>JASGHH010000001.1:3057500-9035707 GCA_047602415.1 Myxococcaceae bacterium
ATGCGGCTCGACGACCGGGTGGGCGAGGCGCTTTTGACCACTCCCCTGCTCGAGGAGCTCGCCGGGCGCGGCTACGAAGTGACGGTGGTGGTGCACCCGAAGTGTGCCCGGGTGCTCGAGGGGCACCCGAAGGCCTCGAAGGTGATTCCCTTCGACCGGTCCGGCTGGTGGATGTTGCCGCTGGCGCCGGGCGTACGGGCACTCCACGCGGTGACCGAGGGGGCGGTGGTGGTGAACTGCTCGAGCTGGACCGAGTACTCGGGCACGCCGGCGCTGATCTCGCGGTTCGCGTCGCCGAACGGGTGCGTGGTGGGCCCCAAGCTCGGGCCTGCGGGCGAGCTGGCCGACGAGGCGGTGCGGCCGCTCGACGACACCACGTCTGAGTTGAAGCAGCGGCTGCACTATTTGTCTGTTTTGGGTTTCGACCCGGGCCCGCCGCGGCTCTCCTTCCGCGTGCCGCGGGAAACCGAGAGGCTGAAGGCGTTTCTCGGTGGGCTGAAGACGCCGTACGTGGTGGTGAACCCCGGCGGCCGGCTCGGCTGGCGGCGGGTGCCGTCGGAGGTCTTTCGCGCGGCATGTCTGGAATTGATTCGCCTGGGCCGTACGCCGGTGGTGACCTGGGGGCCGGGAGAAGAGTCGCTCGCCCGTCAGACCGCGCCTGAGGGTGCGGTGGTGGCGCCTCCCACCGACCTCGACGAGCTGGCGGCGCTGATGAAGGGCGCCGAGCTCACCGTCTGCAACAACACCGGGCCGATGCACCTCTCGGTGGCGGTGGGCACGAAGACGCTGGGGCTGTTCCTCCACATGCCGGTCGAGCGCTGGGGGCATGCGGCGCCGCATGAGATGCTCGATCTGACCGGCGCACCGAAGATGGACCAGCGAGTGACCGAGGAGCTCGGCCGGCTGCTTCAGTCCCACTCGTGACCGCAGTCGGGGCAGTACTTGTCGGAGCCGAAGTCTTCGCGCTTGCCGCTGAAGCCGCACTTCCCGCACTCGCGGCGGCCGGTCTTCGGTTTCGTGGCGGCGGGAGCCGCGGCCGGTCGCGGAGGCAACACCATCGGCAGTGGCTCGGGCATCGGCTCTCCCGGGCGCCAGTAGACGGTGAAGCCCTGGCCCGGCGGCGGTGCGGGGCGATCGCGCACCACGTCGGAGAGCACGAAGTCGGGAAGCTCGCGCGCCTTGTGCACCGATACCCGGGTCTGCTGCGCGAGGCTGGGGCCTGAGTCGCCGCCTCCGGTGTTGAACGAGATCACCGCGAAGCCGAGCGGCGCAGCGAGCAATGACGCCGCGACAGTAGTGCCGATGTTGATGCTCGGCCCACCGCTGGCGCCGCGCAGGTCACTCTCTTTGGGGATCTCGAGCGTGTCGAACAGCTTCCACGCCTGGCGGCAGCGCTCGGCCCGCGGCAACAACGCGCTCTTCACCCGCAGCGCGATCTGGGTCACCTCGTCGGGCACCTTGAAGCGCAGGTAGCCGCGCCACACCCGGCCGTCAGACAGCTCGGGCACCTGCTGCGCGGCGACCAACACCGCGGAGGGGTCGGCGGCGTTCACCACCTCGAAGCTCGCCGAGTCGGCCGGCGCATAGGCCGCTTGAAACCAGACCGCGGTCCAGCCCCAGCCGTCATCGACGATCAACGGCTCGAGGTGAACCTGCACCGAGCCGAACTCGCGCGGCGTCTTGCCGAGGTGATCGAGCACATCGGGGAAGTCGGGCATGCATCACCACCAGTAGCCGCAATGGGGACACTGCTGATCGTCTTTGAAGTCCTTCCATTTACCGCTGAAGTTGCACTTCACGCACTCCCGGTAGCCGGTGATCGGCTCGCGCGGAGGTGGAGGCACCGGCGGAGGGCCGCGCTCCGGCTGCGGCAGTGGATCGCCTGGGCGCCAGATGACCGAGAAGCCGTCGAGCAGCTCGGGCACCGCACGGGTGAAGTCGATTTGCGCCACCAGCACCTCGGGAAGCGCGCGGTCGACGAGCTTCCACGCCTGGCGAATGCGATCGGCGTTCTCGTCGAGACGGCTCTTCACGATCACCCCGACCTCCTGCAGGTCTTCGAGCAGCGGAAAGCGCACCAGGCCGCGCGCGACCGCTCCGCCTTCGAGTCGCGGGACCGGAGCGGTGATGAATTTCGCTCCCGCCAGGGTGCGAACCTCGAAGGTCGCCAGCGGGTCACACGGCTCGAACGCCGCTTGAAACCAGAGCACTGCCCAGCCGTACGAGTCGGCCACCGCGATCGGGTCGACCGCCACCTGATGACTGCCGAACTCCCGCGGGTGCTTGCCGAGGTGCTCGAGCACGTCGAGGTAGAAGTCGCTCATCGTCGTTTGCGCTCCCGCTCGCGGTGCGCACGGTACGCGTTCGCGAACCCCAGCGTACAGAGGAGCGAGACTGCTGCGAAGAAGCTGCCCAGCGCGGCTGAGAGTGGCCACCAGGCGGTATACGCGGGGCCGGCGCTCGCCCAGCTGCGGCGCGCGTCAGAAGGGTCGACGTGCACTTCGAGCGGCTCTCCGATCGGGTTGCGGCTGATGAAGCCGTCGAGCGGGGCCTTGGTCAGGTACCAGGCAGGGCGGAGCAGCTCGCTGCCGACACGGTGTTGGCCGGCGGCGACGTAGGCGTATTCGAGGTGCGGGCGGTAGCCGGTGAGGAACGGCTCTGCGCTCGCCCGGCCCACGGTGCCGGTCACTTTCGGCCAGCGAAGCTGGTGCTCGACTTCGCGGTGCGACGACCAGGCCCAGGCGCTGAAGGCGAGCGTCGCCGCCAATGAGAGCACCACATATGAGGCGTCGGCGCGCGGCAACTGCACGAGGTGACGATAACCTCACCCCGGAGCGCTTTCGCGCTCTCGGCCCTCTCCTGTCAGGAGAGGGGTATTGTGGGTACGTGCACCGAGCGCTCGTCGTCGCGGGTCTGGTTCTCGTCGCTTGTAACCCCCGGCCTCCGGACATCGGAGGATTCACCCTGCCCGTCACCGACGCCAAGCTTCAGGTGAAAGGCCCCGGCTCGGTCACGCTCGACAGCTACCCCGGTACGCAGGCGTACGCGCCGGCGGCGGTGAGAACCGCGAGCGCGCGCTACGAGATGATGTTCGGCTCGTGGAAGATCACCGACCAACCGAACGCCTGGCGCGAGGCGAAGAAGTTCGAGTGGCGCACGGTGAAGACCGACTCGGCCAACGGCGCCTTCCTCGACGCCAACGGCAAGGTGCTGGTCACGCTCGACGTCAGCAGCGGCGCCGACGGTGCGCTCTCGATGTTCGTGAAGTCGGCCGACACCACCGTGAACCGGCTCAGCATCGCGTTCGCGTGCTCGGGCGAAGACGCATTTCTCGGCTTCGGCGGCCAGCAAGACGCGCTCGACCACCGCGGCCACACGGTGCCGATCTGGACCAGCGAGCCCGGCATCGGCAAAGACATCACCGACGACAACTACCCCGACATCTGGTTCCTCGAGGGCACCCGGCACGCCAGCAGCTACGGCATTCCCACCTGGTACTCGAACCGCGGCTACGTCGGAGTGGTGGAGACCGATCGCCGCTCGATCTTCGAGCTCTGCAGCGCGAAGCAAGACGCGTGGCGGGTCGAGGTCTGGGACAACCAGTTCACGATTCACCTGTTCGCCGGCAACGCCAGCGACGCGCCGCTCACCCAGGCGACCCGCGCGGTGCTCGGCCTGCCGAAGCAGCCGCCGCTGATGGCGTTCGCTCCGTGGAACGACGCGATCTTCGGGAGCGCCAACGTGCGCCGCTTCGCCGACGAGCTGCGCGACGCCGGCATTCCCTCGTCGGTGATCTGGACCGAAGACTTTCGCGGAGCCACCGACAGCTCCGACGGCAAGACCTACAAGCTGCGCGAAGCGTGGGACCTCGACCCGACGCTCTACCCCGACGCGGGCGAAGTGGCGGCTTCGCTGCAGCGCGACGGCTTCGCCTGGTTCGCCTATTTCAACACCTTCCTGGTGCAGGGCGAGCAGGTGTTCGACGAGGCGGCCGACGGCGGCTACTTCGTGATGGATCAGACCGGCGCTCCGTACCTGTTCACCGGCGTCGGCGGCGGGCCCACCGGGCTGGCCGATCTCTCCAACCCGCAGGCGCGCGACTGGGTGAAGGCGCACATGCGCAAGGCGCTCGACGTCGGCTTCACCGGGTGGATGGCCGACTTCGGTGAGTGGCTGCCGCACGACGCGAAGCTGGCCAGCGGCGAAGACCCGCTCGCGGCGCACAACCGCTACGCGCGCGACTGGAACGTGGTGAACGAAGAGGTGCTCGCCGAGCGCGCCAACGACGGCAAGCAGTACCTGTTCTTCGCGCGCTCCGGGTGGCTGGGCTCGAGCACGCACACGCCGGTGTTGTGGGCGGGAGATCAGCGCACCGACTTCGAGCCCGACGACGGCTTCCCCACCGTGGTGCCCTACGGCCTCGGCCTCGGCCTGGCGGGCGTGTCGACCTACGGCACCGACATCGCCGGCTACCAGAGCGCGACCAACCCGGTGTCGACCAAGGAGCTGTTCTTCCGCTGGACCACGCTCGGCGCGTTCACTCCGGTGATGCGCACCCACCACGGCAGCGATGCGCGGCATTCGTGGAAGCTCGACTCAGACGCCGAGACGATGGCGCACTGGGCGCGGTGGGCGCGCTTTCACATCTCGCTGATTCCGTTCCTCGACGGGCTGTCGGCGATCGCCGAGACCAAGGGCATTCCTCCGATGCGCGCGCTCGCGCTCGAGTTTCCGCAAGACGCGGCGGGTTGGAAGGTCGACGACGAGTGGATGCTCGGCGACGGCGTGTTGGTGGCCCCGGTGCTGACCCAGGGCTCGACCAGCCGGGACGTCTACTTCCCGCCGGGCAAGTGGGTCAGCCTCGACGGCACCCGCAAGGTGAGCGGCGGAGGCCACCAGCAGATCGACGCCGCGCTGACCGAGATTCCGGTGTTTCTGCTCGCGGGTACGGTGGTGCCGCGCGCCGCCGACGGCACGATGACCGCGCTGCCTTCGGCCACGGCGAAGTCGTACGACCCGTCGGTGCGAAAGCTGCTGGTGGTGGGCGGGAGCGAAGGCTCGTTCACCGAGCGCGACGGCACCGCCTACCAGGTGAGCACCGCCAGCGGCACCGCCTTCGCCGAATCGGCGCCGCTGGGCGATTGCAGCTCGGCCACCCAGCGTGGCTGCGTCGATCGCAGCGGCCCGAACCCGGTGGCGAGAATGGCCGGAGCGGGGCCGCTCGACTTTCCCGGCGGGCACCTGGTGGTGACCGGGGCGGCGAAGACGCTCGACGTCGAGGTCATCTCCGCGCTTTGACGTTCTTCGCTCCGAGCTGAGCCGCCATTCGCTCGAGCGCGTCGGCGAACGCGCGGCGCGGCGCCGCCTTGCGCTCCCACCAGACGCCCTGCACCGCCAGCGTCTCGTCTTCGCGCAGCAGCTTCAGGTCGGTGCGGCCGATCAAGCGCTCGCCCTGGAGAATCGGGAACACGTAGTAGCCGTACTGGCGCTTCGGCGCGGGGGTGAACGCCTCGAAGCGGTAGTCGAAGCCGAACAGGCGCAGCGCACGTGAACGGTCGCGCACGATCGGGTCGAACGGGCTGAGCAGCCGAACGCGATCCACCGCTTCGGGCAGGGCCTCGAGCCGCTCGCGAAAATCGGGCCGGGCGAGCACCCGCAAAGGCTTGCCCTGCTCCGGCTCGAGCTCGACTTCGATCAGCGCGTTCGACTTCAGCTGTTCGCTCGCCCAGCGCCGCGCGTCGGCCAGCGACACCGCGTGAAAGTAGCGCGCCAGCTCGGTCGGAGTGCCGAAGCCGAGGCGGTCGAGCGCTTCGCCCATCGCCCAATCGAGGTGCTCGGCGTGGGCGCTGCGCGGCAGGGCGTGGTGACGCGGGAGCACCCGCTCGGGCAGGTCGTAGTACTTCGAGAAGTTCACCCGCCGAGTGACCGCCACCCTGCCCGTTCGCCAGAGGTATTCGAGGGTCGCCTTCTCGGGCGTCCACTGCCACCAACCGCCGGGCTCGTGCGCGGCCTCCAGATCGCCGGAGGAGATCGGGCCGTCTTTCTCGATTCGCCGCAGCAGCTTCTTCGCCACCCGCTCCGGCTGTTTGCCGAGGCGCGCGCGCCACCACTTGCTGGTGAAGTGGTACTTCAAGTCGCGTTCGAAGCGGTGGTGCCAGTGGTGATACCAGCGGCTGGGCACGATCGACGCATCGTGGGTCCACTGTTCGAAGAGCTCGCGGGTCTCCTCCAACAGCGGCGAGAGCATGCCCGGGCGATAGCCGTCGAGCCGGGCCATCATCGTCAGGTCGTGCGCACGAGCGACCACGTTGATCGAGTCGACCTGCACCAGGCCCAGCGCTTCGACCCGCTCGCGCAGCAGCGCCGGCGTCACCGCGGCCGTGGGGTCGTCGAGCAGACCCTGACCCGACAGCAGCAGCCGTCTCGCCGCCGCCGCCTTCACCCGCTGGAGCTTCAGCCGATCACCTTCCACGGGCACCAGGCATACAGCACGCTCTGCTTCGGCCGCTCGGGATTCACCAACACCGTGACCGTGGCGCCTGCCTCGGCGGTGGCGAAGTCTTCTTTACGCACCGTCATCTGGCCCTCGAACGATTGCAGGTCGAGCTCGTACCGGTAGTGCACCCGCCACGACTTGCTGCGGCCACCGAATTCCCGCTTCGAGGTGAGCTGGGCCCGGTGTGGCTGGCCCTCGCGCACCAGTCGCCGCCACCGCAGCGGCCGAATCCAGAAGTTGTAGTGAAACGTGAAGAGAATGCCGTTCCAGAACAGGCAGAAGGCGATCGCTCCGAAGAGCACGAACGGAGTGAACTGGTCGACCGGCTGCGACTGCTCCAGCGGCCCGAGGTTGAACGCGTGCACCGGGAACGGGGCGGTGGCCGTGAACGGTGGCGGGGCCGAGTAGGCGCCGTGACCTTCGAAGCGGCGCCCGTCGTTCTCGTATTCGTAGGTGAGCTGCCAGCTGGGCCGGCCTTTGTAGGTCGATTGGGTGACCGAGACGACCCGCGCGGTGCGCTCGGTGCCCAGCCCGATGAAGAGAGAAAGAAAGACGACGCCGCCGATCAGCCCGAGGCCGATCAAGGTGTGCGGGAGCACGAACAGCAACGGCACGCCGAGCAGGCTGCCGTGCTCACCGCGGCGCACCACGGTGCGGGGCACGGCGCTGCGCAGCTCGGGCTCGAACGCGTAGGTCACTTTCCCGACGATACGCTATAGGTGGCGTGCCTTCATGTTCGCCAAGCTCGCAATCCTGATTCAGATCGCGCTGCGCAACCTGTTCGCCAGCCTGCTCAACGTCTTCATCGGCGCGATTCTCTTCTTCGGCACCGCGCTGATGGTGGTCGGAGGCTCGATCTTCGACAACCTCGACGAGTCACTCTCGAACTCGATCGTCGGCAGCGTCACCGGCCACCTCCAGGTCTACTCCGGCCGCTCGAAAGACCAGCTCGAGGTCTACGGCAAGATGGACGGCAGCGACTCGAACCTGGCGCCGATCGACGACTTCCCGAAGCTGAAGGCGCAGCTGCTGGCGATGCCGAACGTCGGCACCGTGCTCCCGATGGGCACCAGCGGCGCGATGATCGGCTCGGGCAACACCATCGACCTCACGCTCGAGAAGCTGCGCAGCCTCTACCGCGAGCGCGACCAGAAGCGCTTTCAGGGCACCGACGAGGACTTCAAGGCCAAGTCGGCCAAGGTGAAGAACCACGTGCGGCAGATTCTCACCGTGCTGAGCACCGAGGCCGAGGCGCAGAAGGAGCTGATCAATGAGAACGCGATCGAGCCGGAAGAGCGCGAGGCGCTGAAGACCGCCAGCACCGACGCCTTCTGGAACAGCTTCGACGACGACCCGTTCGGGCACCTCGAGCTGTTGGAGAACAAGATCGCGCCGCAATTGGCCGACGCCGACCTGCTGTTCCTCCGCTACCTGGGCACCGACCTGGCGGCGTTCGAGAAGACCTTCAAGCGCATGCAGATCGTCGACGGCTCGGCGGTGCCCGAGGGGCGGCGGGGCCTGCTGATCCCCAAGTTCTTCTACGAGGAGTACATGAAGCTGAAGAACGCGCGGCGGCTCGACAAGATCCGCGACGCGTTGGACGCCGGCCGCAAGCTCTCCGACGAGTCCGACAAGGAGCTGCAGCGGTTTCTGCGCGAGAACCAGTCGCAGACCCGCGAGATCGTGCTCCAGCTCGACCCGGAGCAGACCCAGGCGCTGACCGCGAAGCTGCAGAAGCTGCTCGGCTCGAACGAGGCCGACGTGGGCAACCTGCTGCGCGACTTCTTCAAGCTCACCGACGCCAACTTCAAGCAGCGCTACGACTTCTTCTACGCCGACGTGGCGCCGATGATCGATCTGTACCGGGTGAAGATCGGCGACTCGCTCAACCTGAAGAGCTTCGGGCGCTCCGGCTCGGTCGAGTCGGTCGACGTGAAGCTCTACGGCACCTTCGACTTCAAGGGCCTCGAGAAGTCGCCGCTCGCCGGCGCGCTGGCGCTGATCGACATGGTGAGCTTTCGCGACCTCTACGGCTTCCTCACCTCCGACCGCGCGGCGGAGCTGAAGGCGATCAAGGCCCAGACCGAGGTGAAAGACGTCGCCCGTGAAGACGCCGAGGCGGCGCTGTTCGGCGGCGACGCGCAGACGGTGGTGGAGACCAAGAGCACCGACATCGACGTGCAGCCGAGCGCGGGCGCCAAACGCGAGACCGCCGAGGAGCGCAACCAGCGGGTCTACACCCAGCAGGAGATCGACGACGGGGTGGTGATTCACGCCGCGATCGTGCTGAAGGACGGGCGGCCCCAGGCGATCACCCAGGCGCATCGGGACATCGAGAACATGGTGGCGCCCAACCGCGCCGCTCCGTCGGAGACCGCGATCGCGACGCTCGAAAAAGAGTCGCAGACGCTGCCCTTCATGACCCGCGCCGCCTTGGGGCCGGTGCTGGAGCAGGAGAAGGCCCGGCTGAAGGATCCGAAGGTGAACGACGCCGCGGCGCTCCAGGGGCTGCTCGGCGCGTACAAGATGGAGCGCACCTCGATCAAACCGGAGTTGAAGAAGGACCTCGACGCGGTGATCGGTCCCGCGCGGCCTCCGGTGTGGGTGATGAGCTGGGGCGACGCGGCCGGCTTCCTCGGGCAGTTCATCGGCTTCTTTCGCATCGCGCTGGTGACGATCGTGTTCGTGGTCGCGCTGGTGGCGATGATCATCATCAACAACGCGATGACCCTGGTGACGCTGCAGCGCACCCAGACCATCGGCACCCTGCGGGCGATCGGCGCCCACCGAGCGTTCGTGTTCGCGATGGTGCTGGTGGAGACGATCGTGCTGGTGACGGTGTTCGGCGGGCTCGGCGTCGGCGCGGGCGCAGCGGTGGTCGGCTGGCTGCACTCCTCGGGCATTCCGGCGTTTCGCGACGAGCTGTACTTCTTCTTCTCGGGGCCGAAGCTGGTACCCAACCTGACCGTCTCGAGCATCGTCACCGCAGGCGTGGTGATTTTCGTGGTCTCGCTGATCTCGGTCGCGGTGCCGGCGGTGATGGCGATTCGGGTCTCTCCGCTGCGCGCGATGCAGGAGAGCGAGTCATGATTCGCGCCATCTTCGACATCGCGCTGAAGAGCCTGATTCAGCACCGGCGCCGCTCGATGGTTCAGGGCGGAGCGATCGCGCTGGTGACCGCGCTGATGGTGATGATGCTCGGGCTCTCGGAGGGCATGAACCGCACCCTGATCGAGGCCTCGACCACCCTGATGTCGGGGCACGTCAACGTGGCGGGCTTCTTCAAGCCGACCGCGGGCCAGGCGGCGCCGGTGGTCACCCACGTGCCGAAGCTGCTCGAGCTGGTGCACCAGGAGGTGCCGGAGCTGAAGTACGTGGCGCAGCGCGGCCGCGGCTGGGCGAAGGTCATCTCGGACACCTCGTCGAAGATGATGGGCGTCACCGGCATCGACGTGAAGCAGGAGGTCGGGCTGAAGGAAGTGCTGGTGCTCCGCGAGGGCAACTTCGACGCGCTGGCGAAGCCGAACACGATGCTGATCTTCGACGACCAGGCGGCCGACCTCGAGGTGAAGGTGGGCGACCAGGTGACGATCTCGGCGCCGACGCCGCGCGGCACCAACAACACCGTCGACGTCACCATTGTGGCGATCGCGAAGAGCATGGGGCTGATGAGCTCGTTCGCCTCGTTCATGAACGCCGAAACGCTCCGGCAGCTCTACCAGTTGAACGAAGACACCACCGGCGCGCTGCAGGTGTACCTGCCCACCGCCGACATGGTGGTGGTGAAGAAGATCGAAGAGCGGCTGCGCACCGCGCTCGAGAAGGCCGGCTACAAGGTGATGGAGGACGACCCGCGCGCGTTCTTCTTCAAGTTCGAGAACGTCACCCGCGAGGCGTGGACCGGGCAGAAGCTCGACGTGACCTCCTGGCGCGACGAGGTGAGCTTCGTCTCGTGGACCGTCGATTTGATGAACGCGATGGCGTTCATCGTCGCGTTTCTGCTGCTGGCGATCGTCGGAGTGGGAATCATGAACGTGATGTGGATCGCGATTCGCGAGCGCACCCGCGAGATCGGCACCCTCCGCGCGATCGGCATGCAGTGGCCCCACGTGCTGTGGATGTTCGTGGTCGAGGGCTTCTTGCTCGCGGCGTTCAGCACCACCTTCGGAGCGCTGGCCGGCGCGGGCATCTCGGCGGCGATCAACTCCGCCGCGGTGCCGCTGCCGCTCTCGGTGCAGTTGGTGGTGATGAGCGATCACCTGATCATCATCCCCACCCTCCAGTGGGCGCTGATCGCGATCGTGTTCATCACTTTCATCGTGACGATGATCTCCGTCATTCCCGCCGGGCTGGCGGCGCGGCTGAAGCCGATCACCGCGATGTCGCACGCCGGGTGATGCCGTGAGCGACCGGCTGATCTTCGCGGTGCATGCGGCGTTCTGGGCGGCCTTCTGCATCACCTTGCTGGTGAACCGCGGCAAGTCGGCGCCCGCCGAAGCCCCGACGGTGGAGCCCGCGGTGCCGGCGAAGACCGCGCCCTACTCGCGCGCGCTGGTCGGCTTTCACATGACCGCGTTCGGCGTTCTCTACTTCGGCATCAACATGTCGGTGCTGCCGAACCAGGTGATGCAGTGGTGGCCGTACCAGCAGTGGCTGGGCACCGCGGTGATCGCGCTCGGCGCGGTGATCGCGTGCTGGGCGCTGGCGTACTTCCGCTCCTGGAGGTTCCGCGCCCAGCTCGACTCCGGCCACCAGCTCGCCACCGGTGGGCCGTTCTCGGTGCTGCGGCACCCGATCTACGCGGCGCTCGACCTGCTCGCCGTCGGCAGCCTGCTCTGGGTGCCGAACGTGGTCACGGCGGTGGGCACGGTGATGATGTTCATCGGCTCCGACCTGCGCGGCCGCAGCGAAGAGAAGCTGCTGCTCGCGCAGTTCCCGGTCGAGTACCCGAAGCTGATGAAGCGGGCGAAGCGCTTCATTCCCTTCGTCTACTGAATGCAGACCGGCGTCACCGGGTCGCTCGCGTCGTTGTCGGCGCGGCACTCGTGGAAGGTCGGGCTGTTGGGGTCGATCACGATCTCGGCGACGAAGGTGTCGGCCGCCATCGCCGTGCTGGGGAGCGCGATGCTCACCGTCTCGGTCTGACCGGGGAACAGCTGCTGCGAGGTGGCGCCGGTCGCGACCTGGGTGTGGGCTCCGCCGGTGGTCTTGTAGACCGCGACCTGCACGCCCGCCGGCAGTGAGGCGAGGCCGATGTTGCGCACCGACACGAACGCGGTGAGCGGGCTGCTGCAAGCGACGCTGAGCGAGAGCACCGCGTCGGGCGCGTCGAACAAGCCGTGGTCCTGCACGTTCTGGCGAAAGTTGTTCAGCCACGGCAGCGTCCAGCTCTTCGTCTCTACCGTGGGGATCGAGCCGTAGACGTTGGGTGGGCCGCACGCCGAGTCGCGGTCATCGCAGACGTTCGACACGTGGTAGGTGTGCTCGTTCCACAGCGTGCGGGTGCCGACCCACGAGCGCGCGGAGTCTCCGTAGACGACGATGCCGCGGTACGACTTGTTGGGCAGCGTGCTCGGAGTCCAGGTGACGCCGTTCACCACCGTCGGGTTGCTGTTGGCGTCGAGGCAGTGCCAGCCGTTGTTCGACGGGTCGGCGCCGTTGGTGACCATCACGATCTCCGCGCGGCCGTCTCCGTCGACGTCGGCCACCAGCGAGGCCTCGGTGGCGGTGAAAGACGTGTGAGGAGCGGCGAACCGCACCGCGCCGTTGGTGCCGTCGAACACCCACAAGAAGCACTCGTCGGCGTAGATGACCTCGGCTTTACCGTCGCCCTCGAAGTCGAACACCGTCGAGCCGGTGACCGAGGAGCTGAGGTCGTGGTTGGGCGTCTGCCAGAGGACGTCGAGGGTGTTGGTGGTGAAGTTCGGCTTCATCACCGAATAGAAGGTCGCCATCGCGACGCCGATCTCGGGTTTGCCGTCGCCGTCGAAGTCGGCCACCGTGGGAGGACCACCCGAGCCGGTGCCGGGCAGTGCGGTGGGCCCGAGCTTCACCGCGCCGGTCAGCGCGTTGAGAACCCAGACCTTGCCGGCGCCGACCACCACCACATCGGGGTGGCCGTCTTTGTCGAAGTCGCCCACGCCGGGGAAGCCGTCGGTGACCGCGGCGTTGTTCCAGAGCACGGTGCCGTTGGCGAGATAGGCGGTGTTGCCGGCGAGCAGCTCGAGGTGGTTGTCGGCCGCTTCGTCGAGGTCGACCAGGGTCGAGAGCGCCTGCATCGAGCTGCCTCCGCCGACGCCCTGGGCGCCGTTGAAGGCGAGCGTGATCGCGTTGCCGGTGGTGTGAAACACGCTGGCGCCGAAGACGATCTCGGTGTGGCCGTCACCGTCCATGTCGGCGAGCGAGAGGCCTCCGCCCCAGCCGAAGGTGGTGGCGGCGACGCCGGGCAGCGGCTGATCGCTCTTTCGCTTCACGTTGCCGTCGGAGTCGATCATCACGACGTAGCCCTCGCCGGTGACTGCGGCGATGTCCATGCGGCCGTCGTTGTCGATGTCGCCGAGCGCGACCGAGATGCCGGCGAAGCCCACCGACGACGCCTCGGCTTTGTCGAGTGACCAGATCTCGGCGCCGCTTTTGCCGTCGAGCATGCGGAGCACGCCGGCGTGGCACATCGAGATCGTTCCCGTGGTGGCGGTCTGGCAGTTGTCGCCTGCAGGCGCTCCGGCGAAGTCGTTGCCGGCGGTGAAGACGATCACTGGAGCGTCGAGCTCGTCGACCTTGCCGTCGCAGTTGGAGTCGTGCACCCGGCCCACCGCGGGCGTCGACCAGACGTCGGTGAAGTTGGGGAACTTCGTCGCGGTCGGCCCCCACGTCCAGCGGGGCACCGCGTTGAGGGTGCCGACGCCCGGGTGGTACTCGCAGGCGGCGACACAGCCTGCGTCGGGGCCACCGGTGCCGCCGTCGGCGCAGACCGGCGGGAGCGCGAGGCACTTACCGCCCAGCGGGAGCGCGGCGATGCAGACGCCTCCGTCGAGGGTGCCGACGCCGCCGTCGGAGCCGCCGCCGAGCGCGGTCTCGCAGTACTGGCCCGCGCCGCAGTCGTTGGCGGTGTGGCAGTCGGAGCCCGGGGTGACGCAGGCGTCGAACAGGCAGACGGTGGAAGACGAGCAGCAGACGTTGCCGCAGGCCTGAGCGGCCGCACAGCAGGTGCCTCCCGCGCAGACGGCTCCCGGGCAGTCGGAGTTCGTGATGCACTGGCCGCTGCCTCCGCCTCCGCCGCCGGTCGCTGAGCCGCCTCCTGTCGCGGTGCCTCCGCCGTTCGCGCCGCCGCCGCCTCCGGTCTCCGAGCCACCGCCGCTGTGCGAGCCGCCGCCTCCTCCTCCGACTGTCACGCTGGAGCCACACTGGCAGGCGGTGAGGAGGGAAAACGAGGCTGCGAGGCAGTATCGAAGGAGCGCGCGGTTCATCAGGGGTTGAATGAAAAACATTCTCGTGCGTCTGTGTCGAGCGGGCCGGGGGAAGAATCATCCAATGAGACGTCTGCTCCTTCTGGCCCTCGCTTCGTCGCTCTGCGCTTGCGGTCCCCACCTCAACCACGAGCTGCGCCTCGAGCGCTCGTACCTCTCGTCGGCGGACTGCGCGCAGGGCCCGTTCGAGCTGAAGGTGCCGGTGCTCGGCTCGAAGTGGGGCGAGGAGATCGAGCTGGTCGCGCGCGGCAAGGCGATTCGCGGCTCGGTGAAGGTCGTCGAGTCGGGCAGGGACTACGGCACCTGGGACTTCGGCACGAGCGGGCCGTGGGAGAACGGGCGCTGCAAGCTGGCTCCGGTGGCGAGCGCACCGGCCACCGTCGCCAGTGAGTGGGCGCAGCCGAGCTTCGGGCCGGCGCCGTCGAAGCCGGTCGAACCCGCGGTGGTACTGCCCGCGAAAGAAGCGCCGGTGGAGCTGCGGGTGACCGAAGAGCCCGACAAGGTGATGACGTACGAGGAGCGCTACAGCGCGCACCTCACCTCGATCACCCACCACGAGGTTCGCGTCGACCAGGTGGGGGTGACGGGTCTGCAGCCCGGAGGGTTCTGGGTGATCACCTTCTGGAGCGCCGAGCCGAACGATCTCGCGCACGTGATCTTCGAGCTGAAGCAGCACGAGCTGGTGCCGAGCGTGCCCGAGGTCGAGTACCTCGCGTACCTCGAGAAGAAGAAGGCAGACGACAAGGCCGATCAGGTGAAGCGCCAGCAGGAGGCCGACCAGCGCAGCGACGAGTGGGCGAAGCATCAACACGAGTGCAACGAGAAGCTGCAGAGCCCGGAGTGCGAAGACGTGCGCACCGCCTACCAGTACAGAGACAAGGCGGACCAACAGCACATGCACCTGGTGTTCTGCTTCAACCACGTGAACGACGCGAGCTGCGAGGACTACCGGAAAGACGTCGAGTACTCGAAACAGGTGAAGCACCTGGATTCGTGCCGCCCGCACCCGAACGATCCATCGTGTGTCGATGTTCGCGAGAAGCTGAAGACGAACGGCTCCAGTGTGCCTCCTCCGATCGCGCGCGCTGAAGAGCAGCCGCCGAAGCCGAGCGAGCACGCTGAGTGGGTGCCGGGCTCGTGGGTGTGGGACGGCTGGGAGTACCAGTGGACCGGCGGTGGGTGGCGGGTGCCTGACAGTGACATCGCAGCGAAGCTGACCGTACAGGCGCCGGCGCCTCCGCCCGAGCCGCGGGTCGAGGTGTCGGTCGCACCGCGGCCGGTGCTGGGTGCGGTCTGGGTCGCGGGCGCCTGGTACTGGAGCGGCGCAGGCTGGGTGTGGATTCCCGGAACGTGGCGCATGCCGCCGACGCCGGGGCTGCGGTGGCGGCCTCCGGTCTGGGTGGTCGGCTCACGGGGCGTGCAGTTGGACCCTGGCCGCTGGGTACGGTGAGGCGAGCACCGCGGCTGGAGGTGTGACGCCCCTCCGTCGCTTCGCGCCACCTCCCCTCTGCGAGGGGAGGATCTCCTCCCCCATCGAGGGGGAGGTGCCCCGAAGGGGCGGAGGGGCGTCACGCCTCGGACCTCCTACTGAGGGCAGCGCGCAGCCGCGTTGGTGCGCAGCTCGGAGATGCGGGCCGCCAACTCTGGCGTCGGCTTTCGAAGGAACGCGCCCACTTTGGTGACGGTCTCGCGCGCCTGATCGCAGGTCGAGCGGTCGAGCTCACGGTTCGCGACGTCGAGCAGCGTCTCGGCAGTGAGCAGCTTCACGTTGCCCCGCGCGAGCACCGACTTCGCCAGAACGTCGTCGTAGTAGCGCGCGCGCAAGAACAGCTGCGTCTGCGGGAGCTCCCAGACGTCGTACGGGAGACTGCCGGTGTAGGTCTTCGACACGAGCTTGAGCTGCACCCCGCGCTCGTCGAGGTAGGCGTCGTCGACGATGCGCTCATGCCCGGGCCGGCCTCGCTCGGCGAGCGGCTGCCGCGCGATGTGCTTGTCGGTGATGCCGTGGCCTTCGATGAACACCGGCAGCCGCGAGTAGTAGGCGACGATGCACAGCCCGCCCTCGAAGAAGAAGCGCGCGTCGAGGCCGCCGAACACCCGCTGCAGATCCGCGCCTTGCGCCTTGCTGTGCTCGAGCAGCTCGTCGCTCCAGAAGCCGTGCTCGTCGGTGATGTAGCCGATGCGCCGCGAGCTCCCCCACTCCTCGCCCCAGAGCGAGAAGATCGGCACCGGGATCACCGCGGCGGCGCACGCCAACACCATCGCCACTCTCGAGACACGTCCCGTGACTGCGCTCAACGGAGCCGTCCACGCCATCAACAACATCGGCACCGCGGGGATCAATCGGCGCGCGTGCATGTAGTCGCCGCCGGAGCGGATCACATAGGCGACGAAGACGAGCCCGGTGATCGCCAACGCATCGTCGGCGTCGAGCTTCAACGGCCGGCTCAGCCGCGTCACCAACCAGAGCAGCAACAACAAGCCGAGGATCGGGCTGCGCGCGAACAGCAGGCCGACGTAGGTGACGCCCTGCCCCCAGTACGCGTCGGCGGCGCTCTTTGCGTAGAACGTGTTCGGCAGCCAATCGCCGTAGTAGCCGAGACGAAACGCGGTCACCGCCACCTGCGCCGCGGCGATCGGCGCCAGCACGCGCAACGCCGACTGCACCCGCGCCGGCTGCATCCACGCGTAGGCCAGACCGAGCACGCCAGCGACGAGCGCTCCGTCGGGGCGAATCAGCAGCAGCGCACCGCCGAGAATTCCCGCGGTCCACTCCCGCCGCGCCGCGGTCGTGCTCGAGAACAAGCGCTCAGCCATCCAGAGCGCCTGGGCGGTGAACATCATCGTCTCCAGGCCGCCCTCCGCCCAGATCACCACGTCGGGCAGCAGCGAGAAGACCCAGGTCGCCACCGGCAAGCGCCCGCGCGACGTCTCGAGCCGGTAGAGCGCCCAGAGCGCCATTGCGAAGCTCACCGTGCAGAGAATCGCGGCGGAGTGCACGGGATCGAAGCCGGGCATCCGGAACAGCGCGACCATCAGCGTCCACAGCAGGTTGGTGATGCCTTCGACGCGCTCGCCCGGGTTCCAGACGAGCCCCGCGCCTTCGACCAGGTGGTCGGCGTAGCGAAACGAGATGAACGCGTCGTCGCACATCCACGGGTCGGCGGCGGCTCGCACCACCGCGATCCCGCACACCAGCAACGTGAGCGGCCTGACCCAGCGGGCGTTCATCCGCGGCCGAGCTTCTTCAGCTGCTCGGTGGTGCTGTGGTCTTTCGGGTCGCCCGCCACCGCCACGCGCCCACCGTAGGCGAGCACCTCGTCGGCCTCGGGAATCGTCTCGGGCCGGTAGTCGGTGCCCTTCACGTGCACGTCGGGCTTCAGCGCGCGAATGATCGGCCGCACGTCTCCGGTGTCGAACAACGTCACGTAGTCGACGCAGCGCAACGCGCAGAGCAGCTCGGCGCGCTCCAGCTGCGGCACCACCGGCCGGCCAGGGCCCTTGAGCGCACGCGCCGAAACGTCGGAGTTGAGCGCGACCACCAACACATCGGCGAGCTCGCGCGCGCCCTCGAGGTAGCGGAGGTGTCCGACGTGGAGCAGATCGAACACGCCGTTCGCGAGCGCGACCTTTTTTCCCGCCGCGCGGCGCTCGGCCAGCTCACTCACCAGCACGTCGAGGGTGACGAGCCGGCCCATGATCACGCTCCGTAGGCGGCGAGCTCGTCGGCGAGCTCTTCGCGGCTCAACGTCGCAGTGCCGAGCTTCTGCACCACCAGGCCTCCGGCGACGTTCGCCAGGTGCGCCGCTTCGACCGGGTTCGCGCCGGCGGCGAGGGCGATCGCGAAGGTCGCGTGCACGGTGTCGCCCGCGCCAGTGACGTCGACCGCGTCTTCGACTCCGTGCACCGGCAGGAAGGTCGCCTGACCGTCGTAGAAGACGACCATGCCGTGCCGGCCGCGGGTGACCAGCAGCACGTCGCAGTGCAGCCGCTCGAGCGCCGCGATCCCCGCGCGCATCACTTCGCCTTCGGTGCCCACCGGCATTCCGGTGATCGCCGCGAGCTCGGGCTCGTTGGGTTTGCAGACGGTCGCCCCGGCCCACGAGGTGAGCTGAAAGCGCGAGTCGGCGCAGACGCGCTTGCCGAGCCGGGCCTGGCGGAGCAGCGCTCCGCGGGTCTCTTCACCGATCACGCCCGCGCCGTAGTCGGAGACGATGATCACGTCGGCCTTGGCGGCTTCCTTCTCGATTCGCCGGGCGAGCTTCTTGCGCAGCTCGGTGGGCAACGGAAGCGGCGCGCCGCGGTCGATGCGCAGCATCTGCTGACGGGTGGTGGAGTGCGCTCCGGCGAGGATGCGGGTCTTGGTCTCGGTGGGCACCCCGCGCGACGACTCGGTCGCCAGGGTGATGCCCTGGTCCTTGAAGAGCTGGCCGAGATGCTCGCCCATGCCGTCTCGGCCGAGCACTCCGAGCGCGGTGACCTGAGCGCCGAGCGAGCGCGCGTTCGCCGCGGCGTTGGCGCCTCCGCCGAGCTTCACTTCTTCGTCCTGGTGGCGAACGATCAACACCGGCGCTTCGCGGCTGACCCGCTCGGTCTGGCCGTAGACGTAGTGGTCGGCCATCAGGTCGCCCACCACCAACGCGCGCACTTTGGTGAAGCGGCTGAGCAGCCGCGACAGCTTCTTCGCCACGGCGCGACTTGTGGCAGGGAGCCGGGCGGGTGCGCAAGGGGCATCTACGGCCTCCCGAGCTCGTCGCGGCCGGGAATGCGATGGCGGAAGGTCTTCTGCATCTCGACCCGTTTCCACGGCAGGGCGAGCATCCATCGGGCGGGCACGACGACGTCGTAGACGTTTGCCTGGCGGTCGAGGCTGACCTCGATCTCGGCGGCTTCGGTGGCGATGCCGTTCTTGCCGAGCATCGAGACGAGCTCGCGGCGAAAGTGGTCTTCACCGTTCAGCGAGAGGTCATCGCCGAGCGAAGCGATGTTGCTGTCCACCGAGCTGATCGCGTGGAAGTACATGAAGCCGCCGTAACCGCCGAAGACGATCGCCGCGAAGAAGAGGAGCCAGAGCAGCCGGCTGCCGCCCTCACCACGTGGGACGAGGTTCATGAGCGCGGGGCCTTCGCAAGCCGCGCGCCAGCGCACCCGCACTGACGAATCACGGAGTTGCTCGCGAGCCGGTGACGGAATTCGTCAACGCGGACGGCGCGCGCCGTCCCAACCGAGCGCGGCGGCGAGCGGTTCGGCGCCTTCGGTCACTTGCACCCCGAGGCGGAGCTTCCACACCGGGAAGTCCTCCGGCAAACGCTCGGCGTCTTTCTCGGTGGTCACCACCGGAGTACCGAGCCGCTTCACGTCTTCACGCACCCGCTCGAGATCGGCGGAGGTGAACAGGTGGTGATCGGGGCGCAGATGCGAGCTCGCGACGGTGGCTCCGGTCGCGCGGATCGAGGCGAGAAAGCGCTCGGGGCGCGCGATGCCGGCCAGCGCGATCAGGTCGACGCCCTTCAAGGCCTCGAGCGGGTGCTCCTTGCCGCGTTCGTCGATCCACCCGATGGCTTCATGGGCCGCTCGCACCACCGCCTTCGCGCCCTGCGCTTCGCCGCTCTTCACCCAGGCGATGGTGGCGCGCGACAAGGCCGACGGCGGCTCGCGCAGCGGCCCCCACGGCATCAGGTGGCCGTTGCCCAACTGGTCGACCACCACCAGGTCCACGTCACGGGCCAGCTGCCGGTGCTGAAAGCCGTCGTCGAGGATCACCACCGTCGCGCCGTCGGCACGCGCACGTTCGGCCAGCGCTTTGCGCTCGGCACCGACGTAGACCCGCGCGCCCGGACAGCGGCGGGCGATCAAGCGCGGCTCGTCTCCGGCGTCGGAGATGGACGGCAACGCGCTGGAGTCGAACACCACGTCGGAGCTCGAGGCTCGCCCGTAGCCGCGCGTCTGGATCGCGACCTTCGCGCCGCACGCCAGCGCCCACTGCGCGAGGAAGATCACCACCGGCGTCTTGCCTGAGCCGCCGACGGTGAGGTTGCCCACCGAGATCACCTTCGCGCCTTCGATGCGCGCGGGTTTGAACAGGCCCGATGAGTACGCGGCGCTGCGCATCGCCACGCCCGCGCGGAAGGGCAGCGAGGCCAAAGCCAGGGGGATCGACCACAGTGAGGCTTCGTTCGAGTACCAGAGGCGTTCGAGGAAGGTCCCGCTACCCGTCCGCCCTCTCCCGTCAGGAGAGGGTGTCATTTGTGCACTCGCGCGTAGAGCTCGACCACGCGGGTGGCGATCTGCGCGGGCGTCTCGAGCACGACCTCGCGGCGGGTGTCCGACAGGGAGGCCTTCATGATCGCCTCGGGCTCGAGCGAAGCGACCACGTCGGCGTATTGCGAGAGCCCGCCTTCGTCGATGGTGAGCACGCGCACGCCGCACGCCCGCGCCTGCGCCGCCGCCCTGCCCGCCCAGTCGTTGCCGAGCCCCAACACCCAGACCTCGTCGAACGCCTGCAGCCACGACAGGTACGCGCTGTGCTCCTGGTACCCCGCGAACGTCACCCGCGGGGCCGAGCCGTGCGCTTCGACCCGCGCGCGCAGCTCCCACTCGAGCTCGCCGTCGCCCAACAGCACCATTCGTGCGCCGGGCCGCTCGCGCAGCAGCAACGTGAACGCGTCGAGCCCGATGTCGTGGTGCCGCGAGGGCTGAAAGGTCGACACCATGCCAATCACGCGCTCGCCGTCGATTCCCAACTTCGAGCGCAGCGCCGCGCGATCGGCCGCCGGCTTGTAGCGGTCGCCGATCAACGCCGGCAACACCATCGCCTCGATCTTCTGCTTCGCCTTCAGCTCGTCGAGCAGCCCCTGGGTCGGCACCGTGAACGCATCGGGGTTGGGCGTCATTCGGGTGAGCGAGCGCGGGGCGTGAATCGAACGAACCACCGCGGCCTTCGCCGGCCGGCCGAGCGAGACCACCATGTGGTCGTGCGAGAAGTGCGCGTGCACCACGTCGACCTGCTGGCGCTTCATCGCCCTCACGTCGCGCCACATCTGCGGCAACGACGACTTCACCGACAGCTCCAGGCCGCCTTCGTCGAGCAACCCCAGCTCCTGGAAGTGCGGGAACGACGGCTCCTCCGACCGCGTCGAGGTGCGCTTGCGATCGACCGCGACGGTGACCTGGTGGCCGGCCGCGCGTTGGGCCAACGCCAGCTCCGCGACCGCCTCGGCGGGCCCGCTGAACACCGGGCTCGCTAAGGTGTGAAGGATGCGCACGTCACATTTGTACTACGGGCAGACGCCCCCGGCCGGGATGATCGACGGCCCCTCGGGTGTGCCGACGTGCTGCACGAAGCAGAGGTACTGGTTGCGCGCGTCGTCTTCGTCGAACGCGACGTAGTGGCCGAGGTTGAACGGCGCGGCGTACTGCGCGACTCCGGCGGTGACGCCGTTGAGGTTGTTCGACAGCGGCCCCATCACCGGCATTCGCCCGGCGAGCTGCAGGTTGCCCGGCACCACCATCTCGACGCTGCTCCCGACCAGCACCCCGCCGAGCGGCACCGCCACCGCCGACTGCGCGTTGGGAGCGAAGTACCCGTCACGCTCTCCGGCGAACATGATGAACGGCTTCGGCGTGTGGCCTTCGTGCGGCTCGGCGGCGACGTAGCGCGCCTTGCCCTGCGGGTCGGTGAGATCCCACAGGTGCTGAAACAGATGCGCCATCGGGTGCGCCTGGTGGAGATGGTCGGTCGAGGGGAAGCCGAGCAGCAGCTCCAGACTGGGGCGAATCTCGATCGGCTCCAGCGCTTCGTTGGCGATGTCGACCAGGCTGCCGCCGGCGCCCGAGAACACGTACCCCTTGATGCGGGGGTCGACCGACGCGATCGGAATGCCGAAGGTGGTGCCCATCGACTGGCCCATCGCCGACAGCCGGGTGACGTTGAGGCGCACCATGCCGTCGGTGGCGTTGCCCGGGTGCAGGTTGGGCGACAGGTTCGACGGGAGCGCGATCTGATCGATCAGCCGGGTGAGGTAGACGACCTCCATCGCGCCGACCTGCATGTTGTCGACCGTCTTGTCGATGTCGCCGAACAGGTCGTAGAGCGCCAGCCCGGTGGTGTCGGGCGGGTTCGAGCGATCGCCGTGGAGCGGGAAGTCGAAGCCCATCGCCGCGATGCCGCGCTCGGCGAGGTAGGCGGCGGGGCCGGTGCCGGCGTCGGGCTCACCCAGCTGGTCGCGCTCGGCGACCTGGGGCAGCGGGCCGCGATCGAGCACCTGGCGGTACTCTCCTCCGCTGCCGTGGAAATAGAGCATCACCGGGTAGCCGCCATCGGGCATCGGCGTCTTCGGAATCGAGAGCGACAGCCGCACCTGCTGCGAGCCCGAGACGGTCGGGTTGCCGTCGGAGCCCCACTGAATCGTGCCGTGGCCTGGCACGTCTCCCGACTGAATCTTCGGCACCGTGTAGTGGTTCGAGAACCACTGATACGCGGCGTAGTCGTCCATCGGCACCCAGGCGCCGCTCACCTGCGGAGCCGGCTGCGTCTCGACCCAGGTCGAGAGCTTCGAGAGCGTCGCGGTGGGGTCGAAGGTGTGGAACACAGCCGCGACGACCACGTGCTTGTCGTCGAGCTTGTTCTTCTCGAAGTACGACCGCAGCGGCGCGAGGTTGGTGACCGCGTTGGCGTCGGCCTTGGAGTCCTTCGTCCACGCCTGGTGAAACGCGAGCGTGCGGCCAAGCGGCGTGCCGCTCGAGTCTTTCACCGCGTCGGTGAGCACGGCGGCGTAGATCGTGTGAGGCCGGCGCACGAACCCGTAGACGGGAATCAGCGCCACCAGGTTCGCCGGCTGGTCGGCCTCCGCGTCGGCGAAGAACGAAACCTCGAGGGGAAAACGCCGGCCCTTCTCGGGCGAGCTGTCGTCGATGTCGATCAGGTACGCGCTGGCGCCCATCGCCATCGAGTCGGTGGGCGTCTGCGGCAAGGTCTTGGAGTCGATCGCGCCGGAGGTGGTGAAGAACACGCCCGGGCTGACGCCCCACCCGTCGGTCAGCCGCTTGTCGGCGACCTTGATCCACATGTCCGACAGCGTGGTGCGCATGCCGGGGTACCGCTCGATGTTGTAGGTGCCGTCGTCCTGCTTTCGCAGGTCAGACGGGAACGGCAGCGCCCAGAAGTCTTTGTTCGAAGGGTCGAAGCTGACCGTGGTGGGGCGGGAGACGAAACCGTCTCCACACCCGCATAGAAAGACGAGTAAGGCGATCGAGGTGGGTGCGCGGAACACCCGCGCGTTCTACCCGACGTAGTGCTGCACGCCCAAGATCTTGTAGTTCATGTTGCGCACGCTGACCTGCTGGGTGCCGTCGGAGTTGATGTTGTTGGAGCCCAGGAACATCGGCTTGCCGTCTTTCCAGCCGGCGAACATCACCGAGTGGTGGCCGGTGGCGCCGACCTGGAAGGTGACCACGTCGCCCGGCTTCGCGTTCGCCAGGGTGGTGCGCTTCCAGTTCGGGTCCTTGTCGAGGTTGTTCATCAGGCCGGTGGCGAGGTCGCTGTGCTGCGACTTCGAGATCTCGCCCGACGCCTGCAGGCAGGCGGAGACGAAGTTCGCGCAGCACTCCTTCGACGACACCCAGTCGTCCATGTCTTTGCCGACGGTGGAGCTGTCGAGCTTCAGCGACGAGGCGTTCTGGCCGAGCTTGCTCATGCCGACCTTGTACGCGGCGCTGCCGTCCTTCGCGCCGGTGGAGCCGGGCTTGGTCGGAGGAGTCTGGCCGGGCTTGGTCGGCTTCGACGGCTCGAAGGTGTCGTGCGCGCCGGGGATGTGGAGGGTCGCACCAGTGAAGATGAGGTTCGCGTTCTTGATCTGCGGGTTGGCCTTCATCAACGCGCTGACCGAGGTGTTGAACTTCGAAGCGAGCCGGCTCAGCGTGTCACCAGAGTGAATGCGGTAGTCCATGTGCGTAGCCTCCGAAGAAATCATCGGGGCCCCGCGTGTCGGGTATTGCCGGGGTGCTGTTCGCGCGGTTTACGAATTCGCCGAATTTCACCGCCATTTGTGATCGCTTTTTCCGTGTCCCACACACCAGCGCTTCAGAACCTGCTGCGTGGGAGACAACTTGAGAGACAACGACGAGAGACGGAGCTCGCGACGTAAGGCGCTGAGGTTGCTCGGAGGCTTCGGGCTGGGCCTGGCGCTGGGCTGTGGAACCACCGGCACCGATGGCTCCGGAGGTGGGTCGAGCGGGACCGGCGGCGGTGGCACGGGTGGCGGGACGGGCGGTGGCACCGGCGGAGGAACGGGCGGCGGCACCGGTGGTGGAACCGGCGGCGGCGGTGGCACCGGCGGTGGTGGAACCGGCGGCGGCACCGGCACGGGCGGAGGAATGGGCGGCGGCGGCTCGGGCACCGGCTCGTGGGCGATCGGCGACGGCACCTTCCTCACCGGCAAGTCTTACGGAGATCCCTTTTCGAGCGGCATCGGCTCGAGCTGCGTCGTCTACAAGGCGTCGACGGCCGGCCCGTGCCACTCCAACACCTTCGATCGCCAGGAGCTCACCGAGGGCTATGTCGGCCTCCCCACTCGGCTGGAGCTCCTGGTGGTCGATGCCAGCTGCAACCCGGTGCCGAACGCGACGGTCGAGATCTGGCACGCTTCACCCGGCGGCAGGTACTCCGGCGCTCCGGTGAACGGGCAGGTCGGCAGCGATCTCAACGTCGGCATGTGCACCGGCAACGACGCCAACGCGCTCAGCGCCGGCTGGTTTCGCGGCTACCAGACCGGAGGCAGCGACGGCCGGCTCACCTTCGACACGCTGTTCCCCGGTTGGTACTCGGGGCGCGCCTGGCACATTCACTTCAGGGTGTCGGTGGGCTCGAGCCAGTACGTGACCTCGCAGCTGTTCGCCGACGAGACGTTGAAGCAGAACGTGTTCAGCACCCACACCTCGTACTCGAGCCGGCCGATCACCAGCATGGGTTACGTCACCAACTCCTCCGACATGGTGATCAACGAGTCGGGCCTGTCGTTGTCTGACGCGGTGCTCGACTACTCGATGCAGAGCGACGGCGCGCTGCTGATGTGGAAGGCGATCACCGTCAGCTAAAGCTCGACCTGAAGCTGGGCGTGGGTGGCGGGATCTCCGAGCAGCTCGATCTCGACGATTCGATCGCCTTCGATCGCGAAGTCGAACACCACCATCAGCTTGCCGTGAGGCGCCCAGGCTGCGGCCGGCAGGCCATCGACGGTGGCGTACTGCGCGCCCGCCGCGCGGCCCTTGTAGACGGTCGCCACTTCGCGCGCGCCCTGCTGCACCGGGGCCGCTCCGAGCTTCACCGCGGTCGCATCGGCGCGCACCACCACGTTCGGGTCGAGCACCGCCAGCAGCGCGTCGAAGTCGTGGTTGTGGGCGGCGGCGAGAAACGCGTCGACCACCCGCCGCTGCCGCGCGAGGTCGGCCTCCGCCGTCGCGGGAGCGCCCCGCACCCGCTGCCGCGCCCGGCTGGCGAGCTTGCGCGCCGCCAGAGAAGAACGCCCGACGATCGGCCCGATCTCGTCGAACGACACCGCGAACAGGTCGTGAAGCACGAAGGCGATTCGCTCCGCGGGGCCGAGCGTGTCGAGCACCACCAGCATCGCAGGGCCGATCGATTCGGCGAGCGCTCGTTGCTGCGTCGGGTCGACCTCGACGTGTTGGTTCGCGGCCGCCTCGGGAATCACTCCGCCGGAGTCTTCACGGCGCGACCGGCGGGTGCGCAGCATGTCGAGACACACCCGCGCCACCACGGTGGTGAGAAAGCCGCCCAGGTTGTCGATCGCCTTCGGGTCGGTGCTGCTCAGCCGCAGCCACGCTTCCTGCACCGCATCGTCGGCGTCGCCCGGAGTGCCGAGCATGCGCCAGGCGATCGCGCGCAAGTGTTCGCGGTTCTTCTCGAAACCCTCGGTCAACGCATCCACGGTCACATCCTTTTTTCGAAATTCGTCATCGGGATGTCGTTTCACGATGAAGCGATGTGACCGGAGACCGAACGATGCAACCGAGAATGAAGAACCCCGCGGCGATCCTCCCCGAGGCGATGGCGCCCGTACAGGCTTTGTGGGCCGCGGCACAGAAGGGCGGCGTGCCCGAAAAGCTGCTCCACCTGGTGCACCTGCGGGTGTCGCAGATCAACGGCTGCAGCGTCTGCATCGACGGAGGCTGGCGCGGTGCGAAGAAAGACGGCGAGACCGACGAGCGGTTGTTCGCGGTCGCCGCCTGGCAGCACGCTCCGTACTTCAGCGATGCCGAGCGCACGGCGCTGGCGTTGGCCGAGGCGCTCACCCGAATCGCCGATCGGCCCGACCCGGTGAGCGACGAGGTGTACGACGCGGCGAAGAAGCACTTCGACGAGCGGCAGCTGGCGGCGCTGATTCTGGCGGTCGCGACCGTGAACGTGTGGAACCGCTGCAACGTCGCCACCGCGCAGATCGCCGGGGCCTGGAAGCCGTGAGCCGCGCGAAGACGATCGGGTACTGGTTCTTCACCCTGGTGATCGCCTGGGAGATGGCCGCCGGCTCGATGTGGGACCTGCTGCAGATCGAGTTCGTACGCGGCGTGTTCGATCGGCTGGGCTACCCGCACTACATGCTGTTCATCATCGGCGCTTGGAAGCTGCCCTGCGCGCTGGTGCTGCTGGCGCCACGGCTGCCGACGCTGAAGGAGTGGGCGTACGCAGGCGCGGTGTTCAACTACACCGGTGCGGCGGCGTCGCACCTGTTCGCGCACGAAGGGCCGGCGGCGTGGGCGGGGCCAGCGGTGTTCGCGGTGATGACGATGGCGTCGTGGGCGCTGCGGCCGGCCGAAAAGCGCCTGGCACCTTTGGCGCTGCCCGCGTTGAAACCGGTGAAGTGGTTGGTGCCGGCGGGGATCGGCGCCGCGATGGTGCTGCTCGCGCTGGTGACGCTGCCGAAGGGCCGCTGACTCACCCTGCGTTCAACAAGGTGGCCATCTTTTCGACGTTGCGGTCGGAGGCCCCGGAGACCTGCTGCACCGTTTGCCGGGCGAGGTTGCCGAGCGCGGCGAGCTGCTCGGGGCGATCGAGCAGCTCGGCGACCACCCGGCCGAGGTGCTCTTTGTCGCGCACCTGAATGCCGCCGCGGCCCAGCAGCACCTGCACGCTGTCGCGAAAGTTTTCCATGTGCGGCCCGAACAGCACCGCTTTGCCCTGGGCCGCGGGCTCGAGAATGTTCTGGCCGCCCCGGGTGGTGAAGCTGCCTCCCACGAACACCAGCGACGCCAGCCGGTATGCGCGCGCCAGCTCGCCGATGCTGTCGAGCACCACCACCTGGGCCTGGGCCGGGTTGCCCTTCGAACGCAGCCCCCACTGCAACCCCGCGGCGGTGGCGAGCGCCGACACCCGCTCCGCCCGCTCGATGTACCGCGGAGCGATCACCAGACAGAGGTCGTTTCGGCCCTTGCGGAGCTCGGCGTAAATCTCGAGCAGCGTCTCTTCTTCGCCCTCGTGGGTGCTGCCCGCGATCAACACCCGTGCGTTGGAGGGAAAGTTCAGCGCCGACCGCAGCGAGGGGTCCTCCGGGGCCTCGGCGAGCGGCACCAGCGCATCGAATTTGGTGTTGCCGGTGACCTGCACCCGCTCCTTCGCCGCGCCGAGCGTCAGCACCCGCTCCGCCTCGTCGTTCTCGCGCATCAGGAACAGATCGACGTCGTCGAGCGGGTTGCCGATCAGGGTGAACAGCGCGCGGTAGCGGCCGAGGTGCCGCGGAGAGAAGCGCCCGTTGGTGAGCGCGACCCGGCCGCCGGCGTCGTGGGCAGCGCGAATCAGGTTCGGCCAGATCTCGGTGTACTCGAGCACCAGCAGGTCGGGCCGAATCGCCTTCACCGCGCGCCGGGTCGCTCCCCACACGTCGTACGGAGCGAACACCACCGCGTCGATCTTCGGCTTCAGCCGCTCCTCGGCCATCAGGCGCCCGGTGTTGGTGATGGTCGAGAGGATGATCTTGCAGCCGGGAAAGCGCGCCCGCAGGCGGTCGATCATCGGCGAAAGCGAGAGCAGATCGCCCGCACTCGCGCCGTGCAGCCAGATGCGCGGCCCGGGCCCGTCTGGAATTCGGCCGGGTGGGTAGAAGCCGAGGCGCTCGCCGAGCCCGTCGCGCGTCTTCCGGTAGAACATCAGCACCGGCAGCAGCAACGCCAACGCGAGGTAGCTGGCGACGACGTAGAGAAACCTCACGGGTTGATCCACTGCGCGGTGTTCACCAGCGTGTCGAGAATGTTCGCCAGGTCGTTGAGCGCGATCGCGTTCGCGGTCGAGCTGTCGCAGCCCTGGACCGCGGTGATGACCTTGTTCTTGCCGCCACAGTCGAAAGTGAGCACCGCAGACGCGGCGTCGGGATCGCAGCTCGAGGTGCTCACCCGCTTGCAGAAGTCGGTCTCGTCGGCCGCGACCACCAGGTGAATGCGGGTCTCGTCGGTCAGCTTGGCGGTCGCCATCCCCACGTGGCCGACGTTGTTGGTGCCGTTCCACGCCACGTTCCCATCGACGTCGACGGTGACGGTGTACTCGGCGCAGCCGGCGGCGCAGGCGGTGCGCTGCAGCGTGCCGGGCAGCGTGGGGCCGGGCGGGCTGCACGCCGCCAGCGCCAGCAGCATCACCCACCCGGTCCTCATGCGAGCGCCTGTTCCTTCCACATCGCGGCGTACTTACCACCAGCGGCGACCAGCTCGGCATGGGTGCCCTGCTCCACCACCCGGCCGTCGTCGAGCACCGCGATGCGATCGGCCCGGGCGATCGTCGACAACCGGTGCGCGATCACCAGCGCGGTGCGGCCGTTGAGCGCCTGCTCCAGCGCGCGCTGCACCTCGCGCTCACCTTCGGGATCGAGGCTGGAGGTCGCCTCATCGAGCAGCAGCACCGGCGCCTGCGACAGCAGCGCCCGCGCGAGGCAGAGCCGCTGGCGCTGACCGCCCGACAGCTTCACGCCGCGCTCACCGAGCAGCGTGCCGTACCCCTGTGGCAGGGCGCGAATGAACCCATCGGCGTCGGCGATGCGCGCCGCCGCTTCGAGCTCTTCGCGCGTCGCCGTGGGCCGCGCCACCCGCAGGTTCTCTTCCACCGACGCAGAGAACAGGAGCGGCTCCTGCGAGACGTACGCGAAGCAGCCGCCGAGCGTCGCCGCCCGCCCATCGACGGTGACCGCGCCTTTGCGAGGAGGCTCGAACCCGAGCAGCAGCGCCGCGAGCGTGCTCTTGCCGCTCCCGCTCTTGCCGACCAGCGCCAGCACCTTGCCGCGCTCCAGCTCGAGATCGACGCCCTTCAGCGCCGGCCGATCGCCCCAGGCGAACTCGACGCCCTCCAACCGCACCGACTGCGACAGCGTGGGCGGCGGGCCTTCGCTCACCGGCCGGCCTTCCAGCTGGAGCACCGCTTCGATCCGCTCCAGCGCGGCGGCGGCCTGCACCGCGAATTGGCTCACCCGCCCGAGGTCTTTGGCCGGTTGGTAGAGCAGCCCCACCGCGGCGAGAAAGCTCACCAGCGTCTCGGGCGTGGCCACCTTGCCGCCCAGCGCGAGCGCGAGCGTGCCGGCGATCGCCGCCGCTGCGAGCACCTCCATCAGCGCGGGCACACCGGCGCGCGACCAACCGGCCTTCACCAACGCGGTGGCCACCGACTCCGCCCGCGCGTCGAACCGCTTCAGCTCGAGCGATTGCGCCTGGTACGCCTTCACCGTGCGGAGCGCACCGAGCCCTTCGCGCACCTGACCGGCGAGCTCGCCCAGCGCGGTTTGCGCGAACCGAACGCGCGCCAGCAACAGCCGGGTCAGCCGCGACGCCGGCCAGACCGCGATCGGCACCGCCAGCAACGTCAACAGCGCCAGCTTCCAGCTCAGCACCACCGCCACCAACGCCAGCACCACGATCTGCAGCGAGTCGCGCAGCCACGAGGCCACGGTGTAGGTCGCGGCCTGCTCCACCGCCGCCACGTCGGAGCCGAAGCGCGCGAGCAGATCTCCGCTCAGCCGCTGCGACGACTGCGACGGCGACAGCCCGAGAAAGCGAAGGAACAGCTGGCGCCGGAGATCGACCACCACCTTCTGCCCGTAGAGGCCGACCCAGTAGAACTGGCCGAGGTATCCGATGCCCTTCACCACTCCGACCAGGAGGATCAGCAGCGGCAGCGCGGTGAGCGCGGTGTCACGCGACCACTGCGGCTCGAAGCCGAGCGCGTGCAGAGGCTGCTCGCCGCCGGTCAGCAGCCAGCGCAGCGCGGGGCCCATCAACCACGCGTAGATGCCGGTGGTGATCCCCACCAACGCCATGCAGACGAACGCCAACCCGAGCAGGCCCTGGTGGGGCCGGCCGAGCGCGAGCAATCGCCGCATGCCTTGGATCAGCGGGTTCACTTGCGGCGCACTTTACATGGAGGGGCGCCTCGCCTACTGCCCCAGCACAGATGGACGTGATGGTGGTGACCGGGGAGGTCTCGGGCGATCAACACGCCGCCGACCTGGTGGCGGCGATGAAAGCCCAGCAGCCCGGCCTGCGCTTCTTCGGCATGGGCGGCCAGCGGCTCGCCGAACAGGGCCTGGAGCAGCTCTTCGACGCGAAGGAGATCTCGGTGATGGGCATCGCCGAGGTGGTGCCGAAGCTGCGCCGCATTCTGACGGTGATGAACGCGCTCGCCGCCGCCGCCGCCCAGCGCAAGCCCGCGGTCGCGGTGCTGGTCGACATTCCCGACTTCAACCTCCGGCTGGCGAAGCGGCTCAAGGCGCTGGGAATCAAGGTGGCCTACTACGTCAGCCCCACCGTTTGGGCGTGGCGCGAAGGCCGGGTGAACCAGGTGCGCGAGCGCGTCGACCGCATGCTCTGCATTCTGCCGTTCGAGGAGCAGTTCTACCGCGAGCGCGGCGTCGACCACGCGCTCTACGTCGGCAGCCCGGTGCTGGAGCAGATGCCTCCGCCGGCGCCGCCCGCGCACTTTCAGCAGCGGCTCGGGCTCGACCCGAAGCGCACCTGGGTGGCGCTGCTCCCCGGCAGCCGGCACTCCGAGCTGAAGCGCATTCTGCCCACCCTCGCCGCCACCGGAGCGCTGCTGCTCGAGCGCCACCCCGAGGCGTCGCTGGTGGTGCCGCTCGCGCCCGGGCTGTCGCGGGTCGAGGTCGAGGCGGGCTTCAACGTGCCGGTGACGATCATCGATGGCCGCGCTCCCGAGATTCTCGGCGCGGCGCACGTGGCCGCGGTCGCCTCGGGCACCGCCACGCTCGAGGCGGGGCTGATGCGGTGCCCGATGGCGGCGGTCTACCGGGTGGCCGAGCTCACCTACTGGGTCGGCAAGGCGCTGGTCGACGCAAAGCACTTCTCGCTGGTGAACCTGCTCTTGGGCCGCACGGTGATTCCCGAGCTGTTGCAGCGCGACTTCAGCCCCGAAGCGACCGCGGCGGCGCTCGAAAAATTGTGGAGCGGACCCGAGCGCGAACAGTGCCTCGCGGGGCTCGACGAAGTGCGAAAGGTGCTCGGCGAAAAGAAAGCAGCGACGACCGCGGCGGCCGAGGTGCTCTCGCTCACTTCGCTTCGGTGAAGAAGTTGAAGTCGAGCGTCGAGGGGCCGCCCTTCTTCACGCTGAAGTTCTTGGGAATCGAGAACTTCTCGAAGGAGGCGATCGCACGGTGCTCGCCCTCCCAGAGGTCGGTCTCGGCGAGGCCCAGCCGCACCGGAATGTTGCGCCCGTCGATGATCAGCTTCCCGAACGACGGCTGCGCGGTGAGCTGAAAGTGCACCTTCTCGAACGACAGCTTCACCGTCTTGGGCGTGCTCGCGCTGACGACGATGCGCTCCTGTTTGCGGTAGCCGTCGTCGAAGACGTAGGTGACCAGCTGCGGCCCGTTGGGGAGGTTCAGCTGCACCGGGCCTGAGCCGGTCTTCCCCATGTCCTTGCCGCCGATCAACAGCGTGACCGCGGGCTGAATGGTGAAGGTGACGGTGCCGGTGTCGGAGGCGGTCACCTCCGGCGCGGCGCTCCCGGCATCGACGGCTTCGACCACCGCCACCGCGGCATCGGCGGGCTCGGGCGCCACCGCGACTGCCGCGTCGGGCGTCTCGATCTTCACCGTGTTCACCGGCGGCGGCTCGATCTGCTTGGGTGGAATCACCACCTCGGGCGCGGGCTTCAAGTACAGCCAGGCGACTCCGCCGGCGCCGATCACCGCGGCGATCACGAACACGATCAGCGCCCACGGGGTCTTCTTGGTGTTGACGATGGTGCGCCGGAACGACGAGTCGAGCGGCGACAGGCCCATGCCCTTCGCCACTCCGGAGGGGATCAGCTTGGTCGGCGGCGGCAGCCCCGGGTAGGTCGGGTGCTCGGTCATCTGCACCAGGGGAATCGGCTCCGGCGACATGATCGGCGGAGCGGCCGCGCCACCCAGCTGCACCTCGACCCGGGCCATCGCGTCGGTGGGCCGGCTCGAAGGATCAGGCGGAGGCTGCGGTGGCTGATGCGCGGCCGACTTGTCGGTGCGCGAGTTGTGGGCCGCGTCGGACATCTTGGCGCGCGGGTTCGAGTTCGCCTGCGATGGGTAGGTGTCGTGCCTGCCGGCGGGCTGCGGCGAGGGAATCGGGTTGATGCCGCTGCCCGGTGGCGGGAGCGTGTCTTCGATCTGCTGATCGGGCGCCGGCATCGTCTCCCGAATCGAGAGGTCGCCCGCGACGGGGACCTTGCCGGGGCCGAAGGTGGGCAGCTGGTGCGCGGCCTCCGCGGCCACCACCCGGAACAACCGCACCAGGTCTTCACGGCCGACCACGTGACGCTCGGTGCGCAGGTAGTTGAGCAGCTCGGCCTGCATCTGAGCGGCGTTCTGGTAGCGGCCGGCCGGCTGCGGGTGGAGCGCCTGCGACAGAATCTGCTTCAGCGGCCCGGGCACGTTCGGGCGCAGCTGCTCCACCGGCTTGATGCGGGCGGAGCGCGCGTTGTCGATCTGCTCGAACTCCAGCTCGCCGGCGATCGCGCGGGCGTTGGTGAGCAGCTCGTAGAGCACCAGCCCGAGGGCGTAGATGTCGACCCGGTGGTCGATCAGCTGGCCGGTGATCTGCTCCGGCGCCATGTACGGGTACTTGCCCTTCACCAGGCCGGCGGCGGTCTGGTGCATCGACTTGGCGGCGCGCGCCACGCCGAAGTCGATCACCTTCACCTCGCCGCTGGTGGAGACGAGAATGTTGTGAGGCGTGACGTCGCGGTGAATCAGGCGGAGCGGCTGGCCGTTCGCGCCGACCGCCTTGTGGGCGTAGTCGAGCGCTCCGGCGGCGTCGGCGATCACCTTGGCGGCGAGATCGGCGGCCATGAACTCGCCCTGGCGCTCGTGCTCGAGGCTGATCGTCATCAGGTCGAAGCCGGGCACGTACTCCATCGCCAGGTAGTAGACGCCGCCCGACTGACCGAGATCGAAGATGTGGGCGATGCTCGGGTGGTGCAGCTGCGCCAGCACCGACGCTTCGTCGAGGAACATGCGCACGAACTCGGGGTTCGCGCAGAGGTGAGGATGGGGGCGTTTCACCACGCAAACGCCGGAGGGACCGCGAGCGAGGAAGACGTCGGCCATTCCGCCGCTGCCGATACGCGTCTCGAGAAGGTAAGGCCCCAGCTGCTCGGCCATCGGTCTCGTTGCATATCACCAGTGGCCTGCTAAAGCGCCGCGCTATCGATGAACGAGGTATTGGTCATCGTCCCGACCTACAACGAGCGGGACAACGTGGAGCCGATCACCACGGCGATTCTGGCCGCCGAGCCGCGGGTCGACGTGTTGGTGGTCGACGACAACAGCCCCGACGGCACCGGCCAGCTGGCCGACGAGCTGGCGGCGAAGCAGCCGCGAATCAAGGTGCTTCACCGCGAGAAGAAGCAGGGCCTGGGCAAGGCGTACCTGCACGCGTTCAAGTGGGCGCTCGAGCACGGGTACCAGTACGTGCTGGAGATGGACGCCGACTTCTCGCACGACCCCAAGTACCTGCCGAAGCTGATCGACGAGGCGAAGAGCGGCGCCGACCTGGTGCTGGGCAGCCGCTACGTCGAAGGCGGCGGCACGGTGAACTGGGGCCCGCTGCGCAAGCTGATCTCGCGCGGAGGCTCGCTGTACGCGCGGTCGATTCTCGGCGTGCGCACCCGCGACCTCACCGGGGGCTTCAAGTGCTTCCGCCGGTCGGTGCTGGAGGCGCTCGATCTCGACTCGGTGAAGAGCACCGGGTACGCGTTTCAGATCGAGCTCACCTACCGCGCGCTCAAGGCGGGCTTCAACGTGCGCGAAGTGCCGATCGTGTTCGAGGATCGCCGGGTCGGGCAGTCGAAGATGAGCCGGAAGATCTTCGTCGAAGCGCTGACGATGGTCTGGAAGCTCAAGGCCACCGTGTGAGCCACCTGCTGATCGCGTTGCCGGCGGTCTTCTTCGTCGTCGACCCGATCGGCGTGGTTCCACTCTTCGTGGCGATGACCGCGCACGACTCGGTCGACAAGGTGCGCTCGATGGCGTTGCGCGCCTGCATCGCCGGCGCCGGGCTGATGGTGTTCTTCACCCTGTTCGGCGGGTTCCTGTTTCAGATCTTCGGCGTCACCCTGGGGGCGTTTCGGGTCGCGGGTGGGTTGCTGCTGCTGCTGACCGCGCTCGACATGCTTCGCGGCAAGCCGGCGGGCACCAAGACGTCTGACGAGGAGACGCTCGAGGGCGCCGAGAAAGACGACATCGCGATCGTGCCGTTGGCGATGCCGCTCTTGTCGGGCCCGGGTTCGCTGGCGACGGTGATGGTGCTGATGGCCCAGGGCGACGGTATTCGCACCGGCGCGGCGGTGATCGCGTCGATTCTGATCACCTTCGTGGTGACCTACGTGATGCTCCGCGGCGCGTCGCACGTGAAGCGCGTGCTCGGCCAGACGGGTATCGCGCTGCTCCAGCGCGTGTTCGGGTTGATCCTCGCGGCGATCGCGGTGCAGTTCATCTTCGACGGCGGGAAAGACCTGCTGGCGAAGATGGCGTAGCGGTCGCGGGCGGTGGCGGCCGGGGCAGAGCGCGAAACCAACTTCACCGCCCTCTCAAAGCCACCGGGCAGAGCGTATGGTGCGCCGGCAATGGCTTCGCCCTGGAAACTCGCGCTCGCCTGCGCCGTGCTCGCGGCGTCGTGCACCTGCGATCAGCCGATGCCGATGCCCGATGGAGGCCACAAGACGGTCTGCTTCCCCCGGGTGGGAGCGCCCACCGACGTCGACATCGACATCGTCACCGGCACGCTCAGCGGCAACGTCACCCTCAACGGCCAGCCGATGCCCGACTCACCGGCGGCGACCGGGAGCGACCCGAACCAGCGCGGTTACCTGGTGCTGACCGATTCGCACGGCGCGCGCTACGAGCTGCCGCTCGGCCGCAGCGGCCGGGCGCACTTCAGCGGCCTGATCTTCGGCGGTACCTACCAGGTCGAGCTGCGCACCGAGCGCGACGCCCAGCTCACCGGCCTCCCGAAGGGCGTGGTCACCCACGTCGCCGACGCGCTCACGCTCACCGGCGATCAGCAGATCGACTTCGACGTTCCGCTCGCCACGATGAGCGGCACGGTCACCTTCAACGGGAGCACCTGGCCCGATGCGAGCGCCACCCGCGGCAAGGTCACCTTCAACGACTCGCTCACCGGCAGCCGCTACCAGTTCGACGTCGGCGCCACCGGCGCGGCCCACTACACCGGCGCGGTCTTCGGCGGCACCTACGACGTCACCTTCGTCGGAGGCGCGAGCTTCCCGCCCTTCCCCTCCTACGCGCCGGTGACGCTCGAGCGCGCGCGCACCGTCACCGCCGCCGAGGCGCGCGACTACGACGTCGAGACGCTCGCGGTCTCGGGCACGGTGACCTTGAGCGGCGCCCAGCTGCCCGACTCACCGATGCTGCCGCCGAACGGAGCCCGCGGCGCGCTGGTGTTCACCGACCTCACCACCAACGAGAACTTCGTCTTCCAGATGGGCACCACCGGCCCGGCGGCCTGGAGCGGCGTGCTGCCGAAGAGCACCTTCAAGGTCGTCTTCCTCTCCGCCAACGACGCCAACGTCTCCGGCATCCCTCCGTTTCAGAGCGAGCTGCTCGCCTCGGCGATGGCGGTCTCGACCCCGGGCACGCTGAACTTCGATCTCGCGCTCGCCGATCTCTCCGGCGCGGTGACATTGGGGGGAGCGCCGCTCCCCGACTCTCCGATGCTCCCCGACGGCGGCGACCGCGGATTCCTCGTCTTCACCCAGCGCGCAAGCGGCAAGCAGAGCGGGTTCGGCGTCGGCGCCACCGGAGCCGCGCACTACTCCGGGCAGCTGTTCGCGGGCGACTACGACATCGCCTTCGTGGTGGCGGCGGCCGACGTGAGCGGAATGCCGAACGGCGTGCCGACCAGCCTGGAGCTCGGCGCTCACCTCAGCGGGCCGCGGCCTCACGACTACGACCTCAGCCTGGTCGACCTCCGCCTCAGCGTGGCGCTCGACGGGGGAGAGCTCGGCGACGGAGGCGTGCAGCTGATCGACCCGATCACCGCGTTCCAGGTCAACCTCCCGCTCACCGCGCCGCCGGCCACCTTCGGCACCCAGCTCTTCACCGGCAAGTACGACGTGCTGTTCTCGCTCGGCAACCGCGGCCAGGTGGTGCTCGAGCAGCAGCTCGACGTGCACGCCGGGCTGGCGCCGCTCAGCTACCCGGCGGTGCTCACCACCGCGAGCGGCAACCTCACCCTCAACGGCGCGCCGATTCCCGACGGGCCGCGCGGCTCGATGGTGTTCTCGGAGCGTCTCACCCACTGGCCGACCTCGCTCCAGCTCGACGGCACCGGCCCGGCGCGCTTTCACGGCACCGTGCTGGGAGCGCTCTACGACGTGCGCCTCTTCTCCGACGTCAATGGCCCCCAGGTCGGAATGCCCTCCAGCGTGCTCACCCAGATTGCAACCGGGTGCACGAAGTAGGTACGAAGTGACCGTGCACCGTCTCGTCCCCGCCGCGCTGCTCGTTCTGCTCGCCTGTGGCGGCACCACCCCGACGCCCGACTCCGGCCAGCCGCCGCCGCAGATCTTCATCGCGGTGGAGCGCGACTTCGCCGTCTGGACCAACTGGCAGAGCTTCGACCTCGGCGATCAACCGGCCGACACCGTTCACCTCGGCGGCCACCGCACCATCTACCTGAACAAGGCGCCCCCGCACGGCGCGACCGCGTTCCCGGTGGGCACGATCATGGTGAAGACGGTGTCGCCCGATGCCGACGGAGGCACCACCCCCGACGGCGGCACCCTGCAGATCTTCGCGATGGCCAAGCGCGGCGGCGAATACAACTCCGATGGCGCCGCCGGCTGGGAGTGGTTCGAGCTCAACGACACCAGCCAGCCCGCCAACTGGGCCTGGCGCGGCACCCAGCCTCCCGCGGGTCAGGGCTATGGCGGCGTCGCCGGCGGCCAGTGCAACACCTGCCACATGAACGCGGCCGGCAACGACTGCGTCGAGTCGCCCAAGCTGGCGCTCGACAACTTCTAGAGCGTTCGGCCCCAGCGCTCGATCGACGCCGCCACTTCGCCGAAGGCACGGCCGCTCCTGGTCAGCGCGTACTCGACCTTCACCGGCGGCCCGGGGTGCACCTGCCTCGACACCACCCCACGGGCCTCGAGCTCCTTCAGCCGGGCCGAGAGGATCTTGTCGCCACAGCCCTGCACCCCTGCCTTCAGCTCCGAAAAGCGCAGCGGGCCCGGCTGCAGCACCGCCAGAATCAGCCCGGTCCACGGCTTACCGAGCAGGTCGATCGCCTGCTGAAACGCGTCGCACTGGGGGTTCAGCCGCGCAGCCATGCGACATTACTATCCAAAAGAAAGTACATTGCCAACAGGAAGTGAGTGGTTAAAAAGAAAGCATCATGAGCAACACCATTCGACCCGTGGCCAAGATCATCGACTCCCACCGCCAGCTCGAAGGCGGCGGCTTCGTCGTTCGCCGTCCCTTCCCCAACGCCGAGCTGATTCGCGCTCGACCCGTTCCTGCTCCTCGACGAGATGGGGCCGGTCGACTACGCGCCGGGGGAGGCGGTCGGGGCGCCCGATCACCCGCACCGCGGCTTCGAGACCGTCACCTACGTGCTCGAGGGTGAGATGCAGCACGAAGACTCCGCCGGCCACAAGGGCTCACTGGGCCCGGGAGACGTGCAGTGGATGACCGCGGGCGCGGGCATCGTGCACTCCGAGATGCCCTCGAAGCGCATGCAGAAAGAGGGCGGCCGCGTTCACGGCTTCCAGATTCTGGGTCAACCTCCCAGCGAAGCTGAAGATGACGACTCCGCGCTACCAGGAGCTCAGCTCGGCGAAGCTGCCCAAGGCCGAGACGAAAGACGGCCTGGCGAAGGTGACCGTGGTGGCCGGTGAAGCGCTCGGCACGAAAGCGGCGATCAACACCCTCACGCCGATCGTCTACCAGGACTGGTCGCTTCGGCCCGGCGCCGACGTGACGCTCCCGATCGACGAGACGCAGCGGGTGCTGGTCTACGTCTTCGACGGCGAAGCGAAGGTCGGCGGGCGCCTGATCAAAGAAGGCCAACTCGCCCAGCTCGGCAACGGAGACGCGATCCGCCTCCAGGGCGCCGACACCGCCGGCCGCATGCTGGTGCTCGCCGGGGTGCCGCTCAACGAGCCGATCGCCCGCTACGGCCCGTTCGTGATGAACACCCGCAGCGAGTTGATCAGAGCCTTCGAGGACTTCGAGTCGGGCCGAATGGGCGAAATCACTCGCACCGCGATCGTGGGCTGACCACCCACACTGACGCCATGGCGTGACAGGCCGGGGGAATTCCCTGCGAAATTCCCCCGATCTGTAAAATCCCTCCTCAGAGCGCGGCGGGTCGCCGATTTCCCGCCGCCTGAGAATCCGTCACCACAAGGGAGACATCACCATGGCCACCGACAGCGTCTCGGCAGCAGCGGCAGCAGAAGCCCGGCAGCGTGCGATCGAAGAAGCGCGCGCCCGCGCCGAAGCCGAGGCCCGCAAGCGGGCGGCCGAAGAAGCGGCTCGTCAGAAGGCGGCCGAAGCGGCGGCCCGCGCCCACCAGCAGCAGGCGCAGGCCCAGAAGGCGAAGCAGCCGACCAAGACCTTCAAGACCGACGACCTCTCCACCGGCAAGGGCGGTGCGCTGCGCCGCGCGGCCGCCAACAAGCTCTCGGCCCAGGGCCTCGACCCCGCGCAGCCCGCCAACACCACCGGCCAGACGCTGAAGGCCAAAGACCTGCTCGCCGGCAAGAAGGTCGACGTTTCCGACCCGACCAAAGACGCCGCCTCGCTGGCGAAGATCTCCGACCCCGGCCAGCGCGCCGACGCGTTCGAGAAGCTGGTCGCGAAGAACAAGGACAACGCCTCCTACCAGCAGCAGCTGATGACCCAGTCGAAGGCCTCGCTCGAAGACATCGCGCGCAAGGCGGTCGACAAGGACTCCGGCGCTTCGCAGGCCTCGCGTCAGCAGGCGATCGACTCGCTCGCCAAGGCGACCGAGGAGATGAAGCCGACCGAGCAGAAGCAGCTCGCCGACACCTTCGCCGGCACGATGAAGAACCAGAACGTCGGCGACGACTCGAACGAGTTCGGCACGCTGATGAAGAACTCGGTGAAGGACGGCTCGGGCGCCTCCTTCGGCGTTCGGGTCGCCAGCTCGCTCCAGTCGTCGAACAAGACCACCGCCGCCAACGACCTCTCGAAGTTCGTCGGCCAGGGCATCAACGACCTGAAGAGCGACTTCGAAGACGCGCAGAAGAAGGTCGACGACCTCCACACCCGCCTTGCCCAGGAGCTGCCCACCTGGAAGCTGGAGGGCAAGGACCAGACGACCGCGCTGAAGCAGTTCAACGAAGACAACCACCTCGACGACGCCACCAAGGACCTCGAGGCCAAGGGCGCGCTGCTCGCCTCCACCTTGGACGGCGCGCACATCGCCTCGACCGATCCCGCGCTCACCAAGGGCGCGGCCGAGAAGCAGGCGATCTTCGGCGGCCGGGCGGGCTCCTACTCGGCGCCCAAGTACTCCAACGAGAGCGACCTGGTCGGCGCGGCGAACGGCGCGCTCGGCGACGTGGGCAAGCTGGCCGACACCAAGGCCGGCGCCGAGAAGATCACCGACGCGGTCGAGAAGTCGGGCGAAGGCGAAGAGACCTTCCTCGATGGCCTGGCCGAGAAGACCGAGAAGGGCGAAGACGGGGTCAAGGTCCTCAACAAGCTGCGCTCGGCGGTGGTGCAGTCGCTGGGCTCGAAGCTGCTCGGCTCCGCGGCCGACGGCTCGTTCGACGCCGAGAAGTCGAAGCTGCTCTCGGGGCTCAACGCGAACCGGGCGCTGTTCGGCGCCAGCGAAGAGCAGATGAAGGGCTTCACCGACTCGCTCAACGAGTTCAAGCCGGGGATGACCGCCGAAGAGCTCGACGCGGCGACCAAGAACACCGCGTCGAAGATCAGCGAGCTGGGCGAAGGCGGCGGCGCGGTGGCGCAGTCGCTCAAGGGCCTGGGCGTGGTGTTCGGCGCGATCGGCGCGGTGAAAGACTGGAGCAACTTCTCGCAGCAGGACGTGCAGGAGAAGCTGGCCACCATCTCGAGCACCCTCACCGTCGGCAACGAGGGCGCCAACCTGATCACCAGCACCTTCTCGCGCTTCGCGGCCAACTCGGCCGAAGGTGAAGCGGGCGCGCAGGCGGCCGAGACGGTCGGCCTCACCGCCGGCAAGCTGCTCGGCGCGGGCATCGGCGCGCTCGGCACGGTGGTCTCGGGCTGGCAGGCGTTCGACGCGTTCAAAGACGGCAAGATCACCGAGGGCGTGGGCGACACGATGACCGCGGTGGGCGGCGCGGTGGCGACCGCCGGTCTGTTCCTCGACGGCACCATCGCCGGCGCTCCGGCGGGCGTGGTGCTCAACGTGGTCGGCGGCGTGCTGGCGGCGGGCGGCGCGATCGTCAGCCTGTTCGGCAGCAAGGACAACCCGTTCGAGGGCCAGGAAGACGACCTCGATCACGTGTTCAAGGCGCTCGGAGTGAAGGACAGCGTCGCGGAGCAGCTGAAGGACTTCAACTCCGACGGCCAGAACTTCGGCACCTGGACCTCGACGGTGGCGAAGCAGATGGGCATGAGCACCGGCGACTTCGTGCGCTCGATGAACAACTGGAGCGACCAGCAGGTCACCGACTTCCTCGACGCGGCCCGGCTGCAGCACGACACCGACAGCAACAACGGCAACCGGCTCGACAACGCCAGCGCGGTGCTCGGCGAGACCAACGCCAAGGGCCTCGAAGACCCGACGCCGATCTACTACGGCGGCCGCGGCGCGGTTTACAACCCGAACGCGGCGAGGGCCCAGCAGGCCCAGAAGGACAGCCAGGCCGCGCTGCGCGAGACGGTCGACGAGAAGACCGGCGAGATCACCTACAAGCAGAGCCTGGTCGACGCGACGGTGCAGTGGCTGCGCGCGGGCCGCCCCGAGAAATAACCCTCCGCCTACTTCTCGGCCTTCTGCAGCTCTTCGAACCCGGGCAGGCTCGAAAGGTCGGGCACCACGACGATCTCGATTCGCCGGTTGGCCGCCTTGTTCTCGGGCGTGTCGTTCGGCTTGGCCGGGCGCGAATCACCGAAGCTGGCGGCGCTGATCCGCTCCGCCGGCAGGCCGGCGTCGATCATCGCGTGCAGCACCGTCAGCGCGCGGGCCGAGGCGAGCTCCCAGTTCGACTTGTAGGCGCCCTTCACCATCGGCACGTTGTCGGTGTGGCCCTCGACCTGGAACTTGCGGCCCTCGATCGACTTCAGCAGGTCGGCGACCTCGGCGATCGCGGCGGTGCCCTCCTTCGAGAGCGACGCCGAGCCTGACGAGAACAGAATGTCGGTGGCCAGCTCGACCACCATGCGGCCTTCCTTGATGCGCACCTTGAGCTTGCCGGCGTCGATCAGGCTCTTGAACTTCTCGAGCAGCGCCTTGAACTCGGCGACCCGCGCCTCGGTCTCGGCCTTGCGCTGCTTCAGCTCGGCGAGCGCGCTCTCGAGCGCCGACTTGTCACCCTGCGACTTGCCGTAGGCGGCCTCGAGCTCGGCGATCTTGGCGGCGTACTGCTTCGCCTTCGCCTGCTCGTTGGCGAGCACCTTCTGATTGGCGGCGAGCTCGTCGGTCTTCTTGTCGAGCGCGGCCTTCTGCGCGTCGCGATCGGCCTGCATCGCGTCGAAGGTGCCTTGAGTCACACAACCAGACAGCGACACTGCCAGCAGAATCACCAGGGAGCGCATGCGGCGTCAGAAGATATGCCGCCGCATTCCGATGTTCACCAACAAGCCGATGCCCACCATCACCGACAACAACGAGCTGCCGCCGTAGCTCATCAGCGGCAAGGTGATGCCGGTGATCGGCAACAGCCCGGTGACCATTCCGATGTTCTCGAACACCTGCCAGAAGATCATCGCCGCCACGCCGACGGCGACGAACGCGCCGAAGCGATCGCGCGCGGTCAGCCCGACGCCCACCGCCCCGAGGAGGACGACGCCGTAGAGCAGCAGCAAGAAGATGCAGCGCAGAAAGCCCTGCTCCTCCGCCCAGACCGAGAAGATGAAGTCGGTGTGCTGCTCGGGCAGGTAGCGCAGGCCGGTCTGGGTGCCCTTCATCCACCCCTTGCCGGCCATGCCGCCCGAGCCGACCGCGATCTTCGACTGCATCGCGTGGTAGTTCGAGCCCTTCAAGTCGGAGTTGGGCTCCAGCCAGCCGCTGATCCGCTTGTCCTGGTGGGGCTTGAGCTTGTGGCGAATGAAGGTGAAGCGCGGCTCCGCCTGCACCCGCACGTAATCGTTCCACAGCACGCCCACGCTCACCGCGCTCACCACCACCAGCGTCACCCACACCGTCCACCGCACGCGCGCGAACAGCAGCAGCGTGGCGGTGGTGAACACCATCATCAGCGCGGTGCCGAGGTCGGGCTGCACCAGCACCAGCACCGTGGGCACCATCGCCAGCACCAGCGGCGGCACCAGGCGAATCAGCCCGTAGTGGCCTTCTTTGCCGGGGCGGTAGTCGTCGTGAAAGTAGCGCGCCAGCATCAGCACCATGCCGATCTTCATCAGCTCGGCGGGCTGAAACCGTAAGGGGCCGATCACGAACCAGCTCTCCGCGCCCTTCGCCTTGTGGCCGATGAACTTCAGCGCCACCAGCATCGCGATGTTCACCAGGTAGATCGCGATCGAGAACCGCTGAATCACCCGGTAGTCGACCAGCGCGACGATGCCGAGCACGATGATGCCGACGCCGAGGTAGGCCGCCTGCGCGCTCCAGAGCGCCTTCGAGGCGGAGACCAGGTTGTAGACGCCGACCGCGGCCAGACCGACGGTCGCGCCCACCGTGCCCCAGGGCACGTGGTTCAGCATTCGCCGTTCGAGACGAAGCTCCATGGTTATGGGGTTGCCTTCGGCGACTCTTGTGCCGGCTCGGGGTGCGAATCGGGCTGTCCCTCACCCCGCGGAACCTGCGGTCCCGTCGGGCCTCTCCCAAAAGAGAGGGTTTGCCCCGCGTCGCTGGCGTCGGTCAGAGCGGGCACGCTCTCTTTCTTCGGCGCCTCGGGCACCAGCGGCGGAGGAGGCGAAGAGGACTTGGGAGCCTCCTTCACCGTCTTGTTGTCCACCGGGGGGAAGCTGGGGCCGAACGCGTCTTTCTCGAGCCGCTTCAGCTCCATGTACTTCTCGATGATCGCCGCCGCCGCCGGAGCCGCCTCGCGCCCACCGAAGCCGGAGTGCTCGTTGAGCACCACCACCACCACCTCGGGGTGCTCCGCGGGAGCGAACGAGGCGAACCAGGCGTGGTCGCGCTCGAGGTAGCTCTGCTCCTCCTTCTTCAGGCGCTTCTCGCCGATTCGCATCACCTGCGCGGTGCCGGTCTTGCCCGCCACCGTCACGTCTTTCAGGTGGGCGCGGTAGGCGGTGCCGCCGGGCTCGTTCACCACCGCGGTCATCGCGCTCATCAACAGCTCGTGCTCCTCGGGCGACATGTTGATCTGCCGCACCATCTTGGGCGCGAACTCCTTCAACACCTGCCCGCCGGGCGACTCGATCTTCTTCACCACCTGAGGGGTGAAGAGCGTGCCGCCGTTGGCGAACGCCGAGTACATCATCGCCAGCTGCAACGGCGTGACGTTGACGTCGCCCTGCCCGATCGCGGTGTTGAGCGCCTGGCCCTTGGTGTACCCGCCGGGGATCACCTTGTTGGCGAACGCCTCGTCGGGAATGATCCCGGTGACCTCGGCGGCGATGTCGAAGTTCGTCTGGGTGCCCAGGCCGAGGTCGCGCGCCTGGGCGGCGATCGGGTTGATGCCGAGCAGATCGCCCAGCCGGTAGAAGTAGACGTCGCAGCTCATCGCCAGCGCCGCGCGCGCCTGCAGCCCGCCGTGGCCGCGCTCGAGGTCGCAGCGCCACCGCCGGTTGCCGAGCTGGTACCCGCCGGGGCAGTTGATGGTCGTCTGAGGCGTGATCGCGCCCGCGTGCAGCGCCGCCAGCAGGGTGATCGGCTTGAAGGTCGAGCCCGGGTGGTACTGCTCCGCGACCGGCCTGAACACCATCGGCTGGAGCGGGTCTTTCACCAGCTCCGACAGCTGCTGCGAGCTGACGCGCCCGGTGAGCTGGTTGGGGTCGAACGCCGGGTGCGACAGCATCGCGAGAATGAAGCCGGTCTTCGGGTCGACCGCGACCACCGCGCCGGCCTGCCCGGGGAACACCCGCTCCGCCTCGGCCTGGAGCCGCGCGTCGATCGACAGCACCACGTTGTTGCCCGGCACCGGCGCCACGTCTTGCGCTTCGTCGTGCCACTCCGCGTGCTCGGAGTCGCGGAGCACCTCGCCGCGCGCGTTGACGATCTCCTTGCGCCAGCCGTCTTTGCCGTGGAGCGTGCCCTCGTAGGCGCGCTCGACCCCGCGGCGGCCGATGTAGTCGCCCAGGTGGTAGGTCGGGTGCTGCTCGTCGGAGCGCTCGTTCAGCTTCGAGAGCTCTTCTTTCTCGACCTCGTTCATGTAGCCGAGCACGTGGGCGAGCGCGGTGCCGGCCTTGTAGTGGCGGTGGGGCACCGCCTCGACGTCGCACCCGTAGAGCGAGCGCAGCTGGCCTTCGACCCGGTCGCGCTCGTCGTCGGTGAGGTCGACCTGCACCGTCATCGGCTGGTACCGCTGGGGCCCGTGCGCGGCGCGCACCGAGGCGATGATCTTCTGGCGGGTCGCCTCGTCCCAGTGGAGCAGCTCGGCCAGCTGGGGAATCACCTCGGCGACGCACTTCTGACAGAACGCGGGGGTGATGGTGAGGTCGTAGCTGGGCCTCGCGTCGACCAGCACCTCGCCGCGCACGTCTTTGATCTGCCCGCGCGGCGCGCGCACCCGCTTGTCCTTGAACTGGTTGTCGACCGAGAGGGTGCGGAACTCCTCGTAGCGCACCACCATCAACCGGTAGAGGTTGAGCGCCAGCACGGTGAGCCCGAACAGAAAGAAGCCGCCCAGCACCGCGAAGCGGATCTTCGAGATCGCGCCCGTCTTGCTGGCGGCCGAGCTCCATCGCTTACCTCAGCACTCCGGGCTCGGGCCGCTGCTGGCCGAAGTCGAACTTGTTGAGCCAGGGCCAGATCAGAAACGCCACCCCCGCCGCGAGCACCGTCTGCACCGGCAGCCCGCGCAGCGACACGGCTTGTCCAGAGAGGGAGGTGATCGACGAGAAGCCGAACGCGAGCATGCCCTGCCCCGCCGCCGCCGCCGCCACCGTGATCGCGAAGAACGCGCGCGAGTTGGTGTCGATCACCTGGGCCGCCATCTTCACCAGCAGCACGGTGAGCACCGCCAGAAACGGGTAGAGCATCGTCGGGTGCCCGCTCATCACGTCGAGCAGGTAGCCGATCGAGAACGAGCCCAGCGCGGCCTCCACCTTCGAGGCCTTGAGCGCGAGAAACACCACCAGCCCCACGGTGACGTCGAAACGGGTGAGGGTGAGCCCGAGCTCCATCACGATCACCGACTCGATCGAGAGCAGCAGCAGCGCGATCAGCACGAACAAGATCGTCTTCACTTCGCCGCTCCCTTCTTGTCGTCGATGAACGCGGAGGCGAGCGAGTGCACCGGCACCACCAGCACCTCCTCGACGCGCCGCAGGTTCACCCCCGGCGAGACGGTGGCGGTGAGGAACAGGCCGGTGGTGCTGTGGCGAACCTGCTCCACCCGGCCGAGCACCAGGCCCTTGGGGAAGATGCCGTCGGTGCCCGAGGTGAGCACCGAATCGCCCGAGACGACCTCGGCGTCGCGGCCGACGTTGTCGAGCGCCAACGACTTGCCGTCACCGGCGCCGACGATGTTGCCGCGCACCCGCGAGCGCTGCACCACCGCGCCCACCCGGCTGCCCGGGTCGGAGACCAGCAGCACGTCGGCCGAATCGCCCACCGTGCGCACCACCTGGCCGACCACTCCGTCGGCCGTCACCACCGGCATACCCGTCCGCACTCCGTCGCTTTCACCCTTGTTGATGCGCAATGAAAGGAACTGCGCGGTGGGGTTGAAACCGATGACCCGGGCGGGAATTTCCGGGTCGACCGTGGTCTCGGTGTAGCCGAGCATCGCCTTCAGGCGGGCGTTCTCGGCCTTCTCTTCGAGCAGCGAGTTGATCTCGGCGTGCGACTTCGAGAGCTCGGTGCGGCACTCCAGCGAGTCCTGGTGGGCGCCGCGGAGCGCGACGTAGCCCGAGACGCTGCCTTCGACCCCGTGCAAGGCCCAGGAAAAACCGGCCTGTACGGGCGCCGCCGCCTTCAGCACGCCCCGGTCGACGAAGTTCGGCTCCCGGCCCTTGTGACCGGTGACCAGAAACTGAACCAGGGGCACCACCAAGAGCACCGCCAGAACCAGGTTGTCGCGATGGCGGCTCAGAAAGGACATCGCGTAAACCTCAGGGAAGCCAAAGGACTTGCATGTTTCGGGAGCAGATCCTACAGCCCTGCGGCTCCTCTGTCGTCAAAGCCGCCTATGAACGAGAACTTCGATTCCAAGCGCATCATCTATTACCTCTTCATCGCCGCGATGGCCGTGCTCTTCGCGCTCCAGTGGGGCCCCGGCTCCCGAGGCTGCAACAAGGCCGGTAAGGCCGAGCCGCAGGAGATCGCCGCCACCGTCAACGGGAAGGACATTCCGCTGAGCCGGTACGCGCGGGCCTACGCCAACCAGCTGAACCGGATGCGGGCCCAGGGCGTGACCAAGGACCTGGCGCGGCAGTTCGGTCTGCCCCGGCAGATGCTCGACTCGTTGGTGACCTACGAGCTGGTGACCCAGGCGGCCGAGGCGCGCGGCATCATGGCCTCCGACGACGAGCTCCAGGAGGAGCTGAAGAAGAACCCCGAGTTCCAGAAGGACGGCGCGTTCGACTTCGAGCGCTACCAGGAAGTGCTCAGCTACGAGCGCAAGAGCGCGGTCGACTACGAGACCGACCTCCGCAAAGACCTCTCGTACCGCAAGATGCTCGCGCTGGTCGACGCCACCGCCTCGGTCTCCGACGAAGAGGTGAAGTCGAAGTACTTCAAGGAGGGCAACCGCGCCCGCATCACCTTCGTGCGGTTCAACCCCACCCTGTTCGTGAACAAGGTCGAGAAGGCCAAGCCGGGCGAGGTCGACGGCTGGGCCAAGGATCACGACAAGGACATTCAGGATTTCTACACCGCGAACCAGCTCAGCTACCACGAGCCCGAGAAGATCAAGATGCACCAGATCTTCTTCAAGTCAGACACCAACGACTCGGCCGACAAGCGCGCGGGCGTGAAGTCGCGGCTGGAAGACGTGCGCAAGCAGGTGCAGGGCGGCAAGGACATCGCCGAGCTGGCGAAGCAGCTGAGCGACGACCCCGAGACCAAGGAAAAGGGCGGCGACACCGGCTTCGTCGATCGCATCGCGCTGGCGCCGTCGCTGGCGAGCGCGGTGTTCGCGGCCAAGCCCGGCGATCTCACCGAGGTGATCGAGACTCCGATCGGCTACTACCTGGCGAAGATCGACGAGAAGAAGGCGCCCGAGACCAAGACGCTCGACCAGGTGAAGGGCGAGATCGCCGCGCAGCTGTGGACCAAAGAGAAGGCGAAGGCGATCGCCAAGACCGAGGCCGACAAGGCGCTCTCGAACGCGAAGGCCGGCAAGAACCTGAAGGAGCTCTACCCGCCCGAGGAGTCGGCGATGCCGCAGGAGTTCCGCTTCAGCGCGCAGACCAAGCCCGAGGCGACCAGCACCGGCGAGTTCAACAGCACGATGATGTCGATCCCCCAGCTCGGCACCTCGCCGGTCGCCTCGAAGGCGATCTTCGCGGCCCCGGGCGCGCAGCTGCTCGACCAGGTGTTCGACGTGGGCGACGGCTACGCGGTGATCGCGGTCGACGAGCGCAAAGAGCCCTCTGACGCCGACTTCGAGACCTCGAAGGCGAACCTGCGCGCCGAGGCCGAGAAGGCCAAGGCGATCGAGCTGCACGAGGCGTTCATGAAGGCGCTCCGGCAGACCGCGGTGATCGTCACCAACGAGCGCGCGATCGACGAAGTCGCCGGCGGCTAAACAGCGCCGCTGTACCAGAACAGATCGCGATCGAGCTGCCGCGCCGCGGTGGGCAGCATGCGCTGCAGGTTCTGCAGCTGCGGGTACTCCTTCAACACCGCGGCCAGCTTCTGATGGCTGAGCCACCACACCGTGGCCGGGCCCGGCGAGAAGATCTTGAACCGGCTCGGCACGCCCAACATCGCGGCGGTGCAGACCACGAAGTGCCCGAAGGTCACCTCGAAGCGGTTCGCGCTCTGCCCCGCGCGGGAGCGGTCTTCCAGCGCCAGGGTGCCGGCCATCACCAGCGCGGCGAGGTTGGCGACCTCACCCTCGTACACCAGCACCTCACCGGCCTTGAGCACCCGGTCTTCGAAGGCGTGGAGCAGCTTCTGCCGGCCGGCGGCGTCGATCGAAGCGAGCAGGCCCGAGGCGCCGAAGAAACGGTCGAAGAACATCTCGCGCGGGCCGACCTGCGGCGGCGCGGGAGCGAAGGTGCGCTGGGCGGCCTCTTTGGCGCGCGCGGCAGCCGCCTTCTCGGCCTCGTGGGCCTTGAGAATGTCGAAGGGAATCAGCGACGGCTTCAGCACCGGCACGTTCACCGAGCGCGACTCGCGAGGCGCGCGTGAGAGCCGCGGCAGCTCGCTGGGCGTGACGTCAGGGCTGGGAACCGGGAGCACCGGAGGTGACGACTCGGGTCGCGAATTCATCGGGAGCTGTTTGCCTGAGATCTGAAAATTGATCCAGTCGGGGGCCGAAGTGAGTCGGGGGCGTGACACGGGTCATTCGACGCCGACGTCGGCGGCGTTACGGCCGCCGCGCTTGGCGCGGTACATCGCCCGGTCAGACGCCTCGAGCAGGCCGAGGGCGGTGAGCGCGTGGTCGGGGTAGGTCGCGCCACCGACCGACACCGTCACCCGCACCGGCTCGCTCTGGCCGACGTCGAAGGAGCGCATTCGAAACGCCTCCAGCACCCGGTTGGCGGCGGCGCGCGCGCCCTCCTGACCGGTCTCGAGCAGCAGCAGCGCGAACTCGTCGCCGCCGTAGCGGTACGCCGAGTCGACCGTGCGCACGGTGTCGTTGAGCAGCCGCCCCACTTCTTTCAACACCCGCGAGCCGACCAGGTGACCCCGGGTGTCGTTGATCTGCTTGAAGTGATCGATGTCGAGGAACAGCAGCGACAAGGGCCGGCCGAACCGCTGACACCGGTTCACCTCGCGATCGAGCTGGGCCAGCAGGTGCCGGGCGTTGAACAGCCCGGTGTGCTCGTCGGTCAAGGTCAGGTCCTGCACCCGCTGAAAGTTGCGCGCGTTGTCGATCGCGATCGCCGCGAACTCGGCCATCACCTGCGCCACCCGCACGTCTTCGTCGGTGAACAGGTCTTTGCCGCCCGGGAGCGCCACCAGCTCGAGCACCCCGATCGCGTTGCCGCGCACCAACAACGGCACCGCGACGATCGACTGGGTGGTCAGGGTGGTCGCCTCGTCGAACCGCGGCGCGAAGTCGGGGTCGCTCTTCACGTCGTTCACCAGCCGCGAGCGCCCGGTGGAAAAGACGGTGCCGGCGATGCCCTCTCCCGGCAGCACGGTGAGCGACTTCAGCGACTCCGAGCCGGGGCCGACGCAGACCTCGAAGTGGAGCATGCCGTCGTCGCGCTGGAGCAGCAGCGACCAGCTCTGCGCGCCGAGCAGCGCAGACCCCTTCTGGCCGATCAGCTGGAGCACCTCGCTCAGCTGCAGCGTCGAGGTGAGCGCCTTGGCGATCTCGTTGACCGCGGCCAGCTGCTCCACGGTGCGCTTCATCGCTTGAAGAAGGTCGCTTGGGTTCATAAAGCGAAGCGTTACCTTTAGCCCACGCCCCCATGAAATCGGAACCCTCCTTCGTCTTGGCGTCAGCCTCTCCCCGCCGCAAAGAGCTGCTCGGCCAGCTCGGCCTCACCTTCCTGGTCGACCCCGCCGACGTCGACGAGTCGGTGCTCCCCGGTGAGCCGCCCGACGAGTACGTGAAGCGGGTCTCGACCGCGAAGGCGAAGGTGGTGCACGCGCGCCACGACGGCAAGGTGGTGCTCGCCTGCGACACCTCGGTGGTGGTCGACACCGAGATCCTCGGCAAGCCCGAGAGCGACGTCGACGCCAAGCGCATGCTCCGGCTGCTCTCGGGCCGCTCGCACCGGGTGGTCTCGTGCGTGGCGGTGTTGAGCCCCGGCGGGCTGCGCACCGAGCGGGTGAGCACCTCGGTCGAGTTCCGCCGGCTCAACCACTGGGAGATCGACTGGTACGTCGCCACCCACGAAGGCAAAGACAAGGCGGGCGGCTACGCCTCGCAGGCGCGCGCGGCGGCGTTCATCGAGAAGATGCAGGGCAGCCACACCAACGTGATCGGCCTGCCGCTCCCCGAAGCGCTCAACCTGCTCGAGCGCGGCGGCGTCGAGATGCCCTGGAGACCGAAGTGAGCGAGCTGGCCACCCGGCTGTCGGTGCTGGAGACCCGGCTCGCGCTGGCGTGTGGGCGCGCGAAGCGGTCGCGCGAGTCGGTGAAGCTGGTGGCGGTGTCGAAGCTCCACCCGGCGTCGTCGATCGAGGCCGCCTACGCGCTCGGCCTGCGCGACTTCGGCGAGAACTACGCCCAGGAGCTGCGCGACAAGTCGAAGCAGCTCACCCTCCCCGGCCTGCGCTGGCACGCGATCGGCCCGGTGCAGCCGAAGAACGCCAAATACATCGCCGCCGCGGCGACCGTGTTTCACGCGCTCGAGAGCCTCGAGGTCGCCACCGAGCTCGATCGCCGGCGCACCGGCCCCCCGCTGGAGGTGCTGATCGAGGTGAACCTGGCCGGCGAAGCGAGCAAGGCCGGGCTCGCGCCCGAGGCGGTGAAGCCGTTCGCCGGGCAGCTGGCGGCGTTAAAAAACGTGAAGCTGGTGGGGCTGACCTCGATGCCCCCGCTGGTCGAAGACGGCGAGCTCAACCGCCCCTACTTTCGAGACTTGAAGAAAATGGCCAATGAAATGGGGCTGAACGAGCTCTCGATGGGCACCACCGCCGACTTCGAGGTCGCGATCGCCGAGGGGGCCACCCTGGTAAGGGTCGGTACGGCCTTGTTCGGCGAGCGTCCTACCTCGGCGCCTTGACGGAACAAAAAGGCAGTCGTTACCGTTCCTCTCATCATGATCGACTCCCACGGCCTCACCTCTGCCGCAGCCCTCACCGTGCTTCGCTCTGCCTGGAGAGGCGCCGCCCGCGCCACCCTGCGCGCCGGAGCACCGGTGGTCGGCCTGGCCTTCGCAGCCGAGGGGGTGCTGACCGCGTGGAAGTTCAACAAGGGCGAGATCGACGGCACCGAAGCGATTCGCCGCACCAAGAGCTCGGCGGTCACCAACGCGGGCGGCCTCGGCGCGGCCGCGGTCGGCGCCGCGGTGGGCACGATGATCTTCCCCGGCACCGGCACGATGGTCGGCAGCGTGCTGGGCGGCATGATCGGCGGCAAGCTCGCCTCTCAGCTGTTCAAGAAGCCCGAGACCAAGGCCGCGGCGGCCGCCGGCGCCACCGCGATCTGAGCGCTCACATCTCCTTCAGCTTCAGCTTGCCCTCGTCGGTGACCTTCACCAGGAACGTGGTGCCGCAGTAGTTGCAGATCAGCTCGTCGCCGTCTTTCGGCGGGTCGCCGATCGGGTTGTTCGCGTTGCACGACGGGCAGTCGTAGTCGTTGATCTTCTTCTTCGGCCCCTCGACTTCTTTGCGGTGATCGTCGTCGTCAGGGTCGTACGCGCCGTGAATTCCCATGCTGGTCCCCTCACCACCGGTTGAGGAAGTCGGTCATCTCGTCGAGCGACTCCCCGCGCTTGCGCTTCACCGACTCCAGGTAGGTCTTCAGGTCGGGGCAGCGGCCGAGCAGGCCGATCACCGCGGTGCGGGGAATCTCCACCACGTCGGAGGGCGCCGCCGCCACCGCCGATGACCGCCGCGCCCCGCCCGCGAGCGCCTCGGCCTCACCCGCCACCTCGCCCGGCCCCGCCACCCCCACGTCGACCATGTCGGTGCCCTTGCGCGCCATCAGCCGCAGCTGCCCGCGGAGCACGAACATCAACGCGTCGGTGCCGTCGTTCACCTGAAACAGCACCGTGCCCTGGGGAAAGCGCCGCGCGATCGACAGGCCCCAGATCGGGTCGGCCCAGCGGCCGAGCGTCTTGATGAAATCGCACGCGGCGAGCACCGGGTCGCCCTTCACCAACTGGCTCACGTCTGCGCGCTTGAGCTCGATCCGGACGACCGGAGAGTTCACGAACACCTCTCGAGGGTGAAGCCCTGATTGTACAACAACCGCGCGAAGCAGAAGAGGGTCGCTCAGACCTTGTCGCACTCGGCAGCACAAGCCGAGCAGCTCTGCGCGCAGTCCTTGCACTCGGTGTGGTGCAGCTCGTGGCGCTTGCAGGCCTTCTCGCAGTCGCGGCACACGGCAGCACACACCTTCGCCAGCTCCTTGAGGTGGGCGTTACCCATGCGCGCCAGGTGGCCGGTCGACTCGCAGAGCGAGAGCATCGCGCGGGTGGTGTTGGCGCACTCCGCCATCGAGACGTCGCCTTTGGCGAGGGTGGCGATCGCCAGCTCGAGGCAGGCGGCCCCGGTCTTCTGGCAGTGGGCGATCGCGTCGAGCAGCGCGGTGTTCACCGCCGGAGCCGCCGCGGGAGCCGCGGGCGCCTTGGCGTCTTTCGGGTCGGCGGCGAGAGCGGCGGTGCCGGCGAGCACTCCGGCGGCGGTCAGCTTCAGGGCGTCACGGCGGTTCATCGGGCCTCCACGTCCGCCGCGGGGAGCGTGCGGTAGTTCTGATCGATGTAGTCCATCAGCTCGAAGAACGCGTCGCCATAGGGCGTCTCGTCTCCGTGCGCGAAGCCGCGGCGGTTCACGTAGAAGGTGCCGGAGTTGCACTCGCGCTCGAGGTTGGGCGCCTGCGAGAGGTCGTTGCCCGCGTCGTCGTACTCGCGGCAGTCCTTCGCGCCGGTGACCTTGTCTTTGAAGCAGCAGCGCCCGTCGGGGAACACCATGATCATCGGCCTGAACTGCACCTTGGTGTCGGTGACGTAGCTGTCGGTGAGCAGCGCGGTGGCCATGAAGCCCTTCGGCTCCATCCCGTAGCCGTGGCCGAGGTAGAGCACCGGGTAGCGCTTGTCTTTGTTGGCGTCGTCGAAGTACCCGGGCGGGAGCGCGATCGCGTACTCGCGCTTGGCGCCCAGCACCTGCGAGTCGTACGAGAGCGTCAGCTGCCGCTGGTCGGGGCCGGCGCCGCCGAACGGGGTCACCGGGCGCTCCAGCGAAGGCCACGAAGCCGCCGCCCAGTTGAACAAGGTGAAGAACCGGTAGACGGCCTCTTCGGCGGTGCCCACGTGGTCGCCCTCACCCTGAATCAGGTCGGTGTCAGACGGCGGGTCGTTGCCGTAGAGCATCAGCACGTCGCGCGGCACCTTGGTCGCCCAGTTGTGGTTCCACGGGTTGTAGCAAGGCGCGCTCTCGGAGCAGTTGGCGCCGTGAATGTCGGCGGTGCCGGGAATGTCGATGAACTGGCGATACGAGCCCATCGGGGTGGTGCGGTAGCTGTTCACCAGCGACATCACCATCTTCGAGTGGAGCCCGAGGTTGAACATGTCGCGAATGCCGCCGTCGCCCAGCACCGAGAACAGCGCCCGCTTCTCTGGCGTCAGCTTGCGCAGGTTCGAGCGCGCGTCGTAGCCCACCATCGTCTTGCGGCCCGAGCTCATGTCGAAGGCGCCGTTGCCCTCGCCGAAGTCGTGGGTGTTCGCCACCCCGTCGAGCCCGAGGTCCTTGAATGGCTCGCCCTGCTGGTACATCCAGTCGTTCTCGGTGCCGGTGGGGTTGGTGTCGGGGTCGAAGTTGTCGTGGTTGGCGTCGCCGGTGCCGCCGCCGGTGCAGCCGCCCTTGCCGTCTTCCATCGCGTCGGGGCAGCCGTCGGTGCCGAAGTCGTCGAAGCGCTCCCAGCCGTTGTTCACCAGCGGCTCGCCGTAGTCGCGCCGGCCGTTGCCGTTGTAGTCGTACGCCAGCATCACCTGCGACGGCTGATCGCTCACCCGGCAGGGGTCGTGAACGCCCGCGTGCTGCAGCATGTAGAGCGGGTCGTCGTTCTTGTTGGCCTGCTTCGCGCCGCCCATCGAGGCGCAGAAGGTGTTGGCGAACGCCTGCTCCATCGAAATCGGCAGCGGGTTCGCCTTGTTCGCCGGGTCGGAGCAGAAGTCGACCGGGGTCTTGGTGTTGAGGCAGTAATAGAGGTTCTGCTGCCCGTCGCAGAAGGTGATCGCGTCGTAGGTGCCGTCGGGGTTGTACTCGGCGTTGTAGAGGTTGTGCACCTTCACCGGGTTGGTGCAGAAGTCGGCCGGCGGGTGGCGCACGTGCTCCGGGTCGATGCCCGGCATCGCGTACGGCGAGTCGGGGTTCTCGGAGAAGAAGTTGCCGAAGCCCAGGGTGAGGTCAGACACCAGGTGGCCGTAGGCGGTGCGATCGAAGCTGCCGCCGTTGAGCGTGTAGTGCCAGTGGTTGAAGTCCTCCGCGTGCTCCCACTTCATCGGGGTGGTGTGCTGGGCGCAGGCGTCCATCACCGTGGGGTCGTTGAGGCTGTTGGGGTCCAACGCCATCGCCGCTTCGATCTGCGCCTTGGAGCAGAAGCCCGAGAGCAGGAACTTGTCGGTGAGGCGAAAGAAGAAGGCCGCGTCGAGCGGGCCGCCGAGCATGCCCATGCCGTCGAAGCGCTCGGGGTGCTGAAAGCCGAGCGCCGCGGTGCCGATGCCGCCCATCGAGACGCCGCCGATGATCTTGTAGGTGGTGTGAATCTTCGCCGGTGGGGGCGGCGGCGGCATCTTGGTACCACTGCACGACGACACCAAAGCGACGGCTACCGCGAGCGGGAGAATTCTCACCTTAGGCTGCTCCGAGGGAAGTGCGCGAGCGGCACCTATAGCGGAAAAGTCGTGTGGTTTGCGAGCCACTGCCCGGTCGGGTTGAATGGCTGCCCCAGGGAGGCGTCTGTCGGTTTGAACGAGATGCGCGGACTCGCATTGGGTGTGGTGGTGGCGGTGTGCGCCGGGCAGGCCTTCGCCGGCACGGTGGGAACGCAGCGTCCACGCTCGGCGTTCGGGCCGGGAGAACAGACGATCTACGCGGTCTCGTACCTCGGGGTACCGACCGGTCAGGCGACCGTCACCGTGGGGCTGACGTTGGAAAAATACGGAGTGAACACCTGGCCGATCGTATGCACCGCCGAGACGACCGACGTCGGCGCGATCTTCCCGGTGAAGGACAAGTTCGTCTCGTTCTGGGACCCGGTGGGGCGGCTGAGCGTGGGCAACGAAGGCCACGCCGAAGAAGGCCGTGACCGGCACCGTGAGCGCACCCGCTTCGATCACGTCGAGGGCAAGGCCTTCACCACCAAGCAGTGGGAGGGCAAGCAGGCCAACGACACCACCCACGAGGTGGCCAAAGACACCCTCGACATGGCGGCGGCGTCGTTCAAGCTCCGCGACTACCCATTGGTGGTGGGCAGCAAGTACGAGCTGCCGGTGTTCACCGGCACCACCGCGTTCACCTTGAAGGCGACGATCAGCGGGCGCGAGAAGATCACCACCGCGCTGGGCGAGAAAGACGCGCTGAAGATGAACGTCACCGTCGAGTTCAACGGCGGGCTGAAGACCAAGCGCGACCTGGTGATCTGGGTGGCCGACGATTCGACCCACCTGCCGCTGCGCGTCGACGCCGAGTTTCTGGTCGGCACGATGCGCGCCGAGGTCGTGAAGTACGCCTCGGGCATGGACTACGGCGGAGCCGATCAGGGAGGCGACAAATGAGACTGACCGCGATGGTGTTGATCGCCGGCAGTGCCCTGGGAGCGACCAACCTGCCCGCCGGGCCTCCCCCCACCCGCGGCGCGCCCCGGCCCGCCGTGCCCGCACCGGTGCCGCGGCAGCCCGAGGGCGTTCAGAAGGTGCAGCAGGCGCCCGACGCGCCGCCGATGCCGAGCGACGAGCAGTGCGCCGCGCTGCCGATTCCCCGCTCCGCCTCCGCGTTCCCGCAGGGCGAGGTGCTCGACTACGACGTCGACGCGATGGGCGCCAAGGCGGCGAAGATGACGATGAAGGCGCTGCCCGCCAAAGACGGCGCCGAGCCGGTGGAGATCCACGTCGAGACCAACACCTTCTTTTCCAAGGTGCGGCGGGTGAACGGCACCGGCACCAGCGTGCTCAGCCTGAAGAACTACCACCCGCTGCGGTACCACGAGGACGCGCAGGAAGACGACATTCACCGGGTGGCCGAGGTCACCTTTCAGCCCAACCACACCGTGCACCTGTGGTCGCAGGTGAACGACTCGAACGCCGAGGGCAGCTTCCGCTACGCGCACGACGGGCTCGACGTCGGCGGCGCGATCTACTTTCTGCGCCAGGCGCCGCTGAAAGAAGGCCAGCAGATCTGCTTCGACTCCTATGGCATTCGCCGCATGTGGCGGGTGTGGGGCAAGGTCGAGCCGCGGGAGCACGTCTCGTTGCCGGTGGGCGAGTTCGACGCCTGGCACATCTCGGGCGTGGCGGCGCGCATCGACAACCCCAACATTCGCCGCGAGATCCACGTGTGGATCAGCGACGACTCCAAGCACCTGCCGCTCGCCGCGCTGGGCAGCATCGACCTCGGCACCGTGCGCGCCACCCTGGTCGCGTACACCCGGCCCGGCGAGAAGGCCAAGGCCGAGCCGAAGGCAAACCTGAAGTGGTGACTCAGACCAGGTTGAAGAGCGAGCCGAGCGCGCCGCTCAGCATCAGCCAGGCCGCGACCGCCACCAACACCACCCCGCCGGCGATCAACCCGCCGGTCAGCGCGGGCTCGTTCCACCTCGGGGGCTGTTGACGCACCGCCAGGTCGACCCCGAAGCCGGTGCCGGCCACCAGCGAGGCGACCCCGGTCCAGAAGCTGCTCACCGCGACCACACCCTGCGGCTTCCACACTCCGTCGGATTGCCCGAACGAAAGCGTCGGGAGGAGCAGCAGCATCATCAGCGTTGCGCGAGCACTTGCGCACCGCCGCGCGCGATTCGAAGTGGTTGTGTTTTTCATCATCGGCCCTCTGCAGGTGAATGCAGATTCGTTGCCGGTCAGTGATGAAACAGTGCGTCGAGAATGCCCGAGAGCATGTCGTCGAGCACCAGGTAGAGCCCGACCGCCGCCAGTACCACACCCGCGCCCAACAACACCCCGGTCACCAGCGGCTCGTCGAACCGCCGCGCGGGAGAGTGGACCGCCAGGTCGATGCCGAAGCCGGTGCCGGTGACGACCGACGCCGCGCCCAGCGCCAGCGTCACCCAGCCGGCCACGCCCTCCGCCCGCCAGCTGTTCTCCTGCGGCGGAGTGTTGGGCTCGGCCATCGCCAGCGACGGCACCAAAACCGCCAACAGCAGCAGCACCGAGCGACTTGACGGACGAGGGCGAGAAGGAGTTGCCTCCGCTCGTGCGCATTCGTTGGTGGGTCGCGGCGGCGGTGCTGTTCGCATGTGGGCGAACCCCCGTCTACAAGGGCGGGAACGTTTCGTCTCCTCCCACCGGCTGTTCGGTGGAGGTCGACCTCGACCACCTCGACTTCGGCACCGTCAAGCCCGGGCTGCCCTACGACCTCGAGGTGATGGTCGAGAACACCGGCGTCTCCGACTGCCACCTGCGCGCGCTCGACATCGCCCGCGAGAGCGACCCGGGCTTCAGCCGCCCCGCGCCCGCCCCCAAGGAGCTCACCCTGGCGGTGGGAGACCAGGCCCCGCTGCTGGTGCGCTTTCTCGCCGACGAGAGCGCCCCGCCCTTCGACCGCGCCGGCAAGCTCACCTTCACCACCGACGACCCGAAGAACCCCACCGTGTCGGTGGCGCTCAAGGCCCACCTGCCCCACTGCAACCTCGAGGCGCCGGCGATGGTCGACCTCGGCCTGGTGGAGCCGTTCGTCACCACCACCGCCAACACCGCGCTCCAGAACTCCGGAGACCTCGCGTGCGTCATCACCAGCTTCTCGCTCGCGGGCGACCCCGGCTTCAACGTGCAGGGCGAGCCGGTCACCCCGGCGGAGCTGCCTCCCGGCGGCACGCTGCAGCTCACCGTCTCGTTCTCGTCTGGGCCGGTGCCGCCGTTCGAGCGCCACGCGCACCTCGACGTGACCGAGAAGAGCAGCGCACACCCGAAGACGATCGCCCTCACCGCGAAGCTGAAGGTGTGCGTGATCGGCGCCTCGCCCAGCCCGTTCGACTTCGGCAACGTGATGCTCAACACCACCGCCAGCCACTCGCTCTCGGTGTCGAACAACGGCACCGACGACTGCCACCTGAGCGGGTTGGTGCTCGACTCGACCACCGACCCCGGGTTCTCGCTGCCCAACCCGCTGGCGCTCCCCGCCACCCTCGCCCCGGGGGCCTCGGCCGCGGTGCCGGTGAGCTTCGCCGCGCTCGACAGCTCGCCGCCTCACCTCCGCAACGGCGCGCTGAGGTTCAACGCCAGCGACCCGGTCAGCCCAACCGTCACCGTGCCCCTCTCGGCGTTCATCAACACCGTGTGCACCCAGGCGGGCCAGTACATCTACACGATCGACAACTCGGCGAGCACGCTGTCGCGGTTCGACCCGGCGACGCTCACCTCCACCGTGGTCGGCAACCTCGCCTGCCCCACCACCGAGACGCCGTTCTCGATGAACATCGACCAGACCGGCACTGCGTGGATTCTCTATTGGGACGGCGTGACCGTCGACCCGGGGCACATCTTCAAGGTCGACGTGAACACCGCCGACTGCCAGGCCACCAGCTACGTCGGCGGCCAGTCGGGCATGGGCACCTACGGCATGGGCTCGGCGTTCGACCCGGTGAGCGGCATCGACACCCTCTACATCGCGGGCGGCACGCCCTTCCCCGACCTGATGCCGTCGCTCGCCTCGCTCGATCTCGCCACCCTCACCGTGCACGTGATCGGCCCGATGACCATTCCCGGCCCCGAGCTCGCCGGCACCGGCGATGGCCAGCTGTGGGGTTTCAGCCCGACCGACTTCACCGGCGGCGTGCCGGTGATCGCCCGCATCGACCCCGCCACCGGTTCGACGCTCGAGAGCTACGACCTCGCCGCCGTCACCACCTCCGGCACCGGCTTCGCGGTGAAGTTCTGGGGCGGCAGCTTCTACATCTTCCTCGGGCCCGACGTGTGGCAGGTGGAGCGCAGCTCGCTGGTGCCCGGCATGTCGGCGCCCACCAAGACGCCGCTCAAGGTGCTCACCACGCCCGGCCTCGACGTGGTCGGCGCGGGCGTGTCGACCTGCGCGCCGCTGCTCCCGCCGAACTAGAACTCGGCGTGGGCGCGCACCCCGATGATGTGCACCGGGCCGCGGTCGGAGTTGTACGCGGGGTTGGAGATCAGCTGGTAGTCGGCGGTCAGCCACACCACCTTGGGCAGCTTGTAGGCGTAGAAGCACTCGAACACGCTCTCGGGCGCGCGGTGAATCTTGCCGTCGCCGATGAAGCCGTCGACCCCGCCCAGGTTCAGGTACTGCGCGTGCTCGTACGAGATCCACCCGATGCCGAAGCCGATGCCGGCCAGGTCGCGGTGGCGGCCCCAGAGGTTGCCACGGCCCATCAACCCGAATGAGAGCGAGCGATCGTTGGAGGTGAACGAGTACACCTCGCTCTTGCCGTCGGCGTACATCGCGCGGGCGAAGAAGCCGACGTCGTCGAGGATCTCTTGCTCGACGTTGATCCCCACGCCCACCTTGATGTTCGGCTTGCGCGCCCAGCAGAGGTCGGGCGCGGTGCTGCTGTCGTTGCCGTAGGAAAAGCCCGGGCAGTTGGCGGCGTTCTTCGACGGGTCGGCTTGAAACGCCGCCACCGCGTCGGCGAAGCGGCCCATCGTCTCCTGGTTGCGAAAGCCCAAGATGCGCACCGCGCCGGCGCGGCCGAACAAGGTGTGGTTGTGCTCGATCTCGAGCTGATCGCCGTAGTGCTCCCAGAAGCGGAAATCGAGCTGCAGCTGGTTGGGGTGCACCGGGGGCGTGGCCCGCGCCAGCTTCACGGTCCAGTCGTCGAAGTCGAGCTGGGCGATCGCTCCCCAGGCGTAGCCGCGGGCGTCGGCGGCGAAGTCGTAGGCGGCGTAGGTGAGGAACGCCATGTTGATGAACTGCCGCCGGAGGTCGCCCGAGAAGTTGTTCTTGTCGAAGAAGTCGAGCACCGAGAAGTTGCCGACGATCACCGTCAGCCGCCGCGCCTGGTAGTTGGTCGCCAGCTGCAGCGGGTCGGAGTCTTTCGCCAGCCACTCCCCGCCGAAGTTGAAGGTCTGCTTCAGGTAGAAGCGCGAGCTGTAGAACAGCGGCGAGGGGCTGCCGCCCTTCTGCAGCTCGAAGTTCTGGATCACCCCGCCCAGGCCGGTGAGGTGGCTGAGCGGCCGCTCGGTGACCACCTCCGGCACCCAGTAGAGCTCGGCGCCGTGCCAGAGCTTCGCCCCGAAGTAGGCGGTGAAGGTGCCGGTGAAGCTGTGCTCGAAGTTGGGCGAGAGCGAGTTGCGGCCGGTGTAGTCGGCGTGAAACCCCGGCTTGAAGGTGGAGATCCAGGTGAGCTGGCCGTACGCGTTCCACCGCTCGTCGTCGAGGGCGTGGAGCCCGTGATCGGCAAGCAGGTTCATGAAGTCGAACGCGTCGGGCGAGCGCCCTTCAGGCTCGGTCACGCCTGCGCGCGCGGCGGCCGCGGTGAGCAACAGCGCCAGCGCTGCAAGGCGGGTTCGCTTCATTTGGGGGCAGCGCGCTCTAACACGCCGGGGCGCCCAACCCGGTGACGCCTGGGTACCGGGACTTTTTACCGCGCGAGCTTGATCCGGCCTGCCGCCTGGGTCAGCCGCTTGCGCAGCTGCGAGGCCACCACCATCAGGTACTCCAGCCGGTTCAGCACCCGGGTGTCGTCGGCCAGGTTCACCAAAGCCTGCGGGGTCAGCGGCTCGGTGCGCAGCGTGTCGAGCACGTCGGTGAAGTGCGACTCCACGTCGCTGATCGCGTCGAGCGATTCGCGCAGGTCGTCTTCCAGAAAATCGAGCAGCACCGCGTTGTCTTCGCGATCAGGAAGCAGCGCTTCGAGGCGATCGACCGATTCCTTCACCGCGTCGACGCTGCTGCGCAGCGAGACGACGTTCGAAAACGTGCGGGCTTCAGACATGAAGCCAACGCTACAGGTGGATCAGGAACGGTCAATTTTCTGGCCCTTCAGCAGGGCCACTTGAAGGTGCGGCATCACCTGCCACGCGTAGACAGGGCTGTCCCTCACCCGCGAGCGCCTATGGCGCTCGTCGGCCTCTCCCAAAGGAGAGGGTCGGCTCTCGGCGGTGCTTGGCTGATCAGATCAGACCGCGGGCGCGGCGAATCTGCTCGATCGTCTTCTGGTACTCGATCTCGTACGCCGAGGTGCCTTCCTGGAGGTGCTTCAGGCGGCCCTTCGCTTCGCGCTCGATCTCTTCGTCGATGTCGAGGTGCTTCTTCATCACCTGGAACACCTTGGCCCGCATCTCGTTGTCGGCCGAGAACACTTCCTCGACGTTGCGCGAGAGGAGCAGGAACTCCAGCATCTGGTTGATCACGTACTCGATGCCTTCGTCGCCGGTCTTGAACCCGCGAACGTCGGCCATCTCGCGCTTGACCTGATTGAACTTCGAGAAGTCGTAGCCGCGGCGCTCGAGCGCTTCACGGGTCGCCTGGTTCACCCGCTCTTCGGCGGCCAGGTACTCACGCATGATCGCCGCCATGTCCATCTCGGCGTCGTTGACCCGCATCGGCTCGATCTCGACGTCCTTTTCAGACGTGAGCTTGGCGATGATCTCGCGAGCGATGATGGGGATGACCTTGGGGTACAGCCGCATGTGTCGTCCTGAAGGTGGTACCGCGTGCGATCACTTACTTGAGCGGCGCGGGTTGGGCATCAAAAAACTTCAGCGTTTTGTCGGATCTCCAAGGCGCTGATTGAGCAGCACCGCCTGCCGAACCAGGCCTTTGAGAATGTCTTCTTTCACCTCGCGCCACGCGCTGATGCTCACGTAGCGCATCATCTCGCCGTCGCCCGAGAGCACGCCGTCGGGCGCCTCGAGCAGCGCGCCGCGCAGAAACCCGAAGTGCACCTGGGTCGCCGACGGCTTGATGTGCGCGAACGGGCCCTCGGCCTCGAACACCGGCTGCGCGAACTTGAGCGCCTCCATCGCCTCGGGCGCCGCCTGCGCCACCAGCGCCCGCAGACGGTTCACGATCATCTGCTGCGGCGAAGGGAGCGTCTTCACGAAGCTGTCGACCGACTCGCCCGACAGCGGCGACAGCCGCGGCGCCAGATGACGGCTGGCCCGCGACGGCTTCGCCACCCGGCCCGACGAACGGCTCTTCGCTCGCTTCGCCGGCTTCTTGGCGCGCTTGGTTTTGGGCATGAAGGGTAAAAATAGCCTCTTTCCGAGGGGGTTGGGGCCGGTTTTGCGCCGAAAAACGCCCGGGAGCATCATTTAGGCAATGGCGCCGCGCGGCTTGGGAACCTCTGATCTGGCCTTCGAAGCCTCCTTGAGGGGCGAGAAGGCCAACGCCCTCGGCCGGGTCGGCGCACAGCTCGAAGCGCTGCTGCAGCAGCTCGCCGACGTCGAGGCCAAGGTGAAGCGCGGTGAGGGCAGTCGCGCCGAGCAGGTGCTCCGTCACGCCGAGCTGCGCGAGAAGGCCAAGCTCCAGCTCTGGTACCTGGTCGTTCAGCGGGAGGCGATGGGCCTCTACCGTCACCACGACGTGTACCGCGTGTACGTGATTCCTCCGAAGCTCGACTAACGCAGGCTCGCGCGCGGTCAAGCCAGCCGGGGCGCCTTGACAGGTCGAATCTCTGCCGCATCTCTAGATGCGATGGCGGCGACCCGCCAGACCCCAACTTCTAGAGGAGAAAAAGATGAGCTTGCTGACCCGTTGGAATGCGTTCCCCACCTCCCACTCGCTGTTCAAAGACTTCGACGAGCTGTTCAAGGAGCTCGGCGGCAATCGTGCTGACGCGGCGCTGGTCTACAACCCGCCCGCCGACGTGATCGAGACCGCCAACGCCTACGAAGTTCACCTCGACCTCCCGGGCTTCAAGCCGGAGCAGATCGAAGTGAAGGTCGAAGACGACGTGCTCACCATCAGCGCCGAGCGGGTGAGCGAGAAGCGCGACGAGAAGACCGGCTACCTGCGCACCGAGCGCACCTGGGGCCGCTTCGCCCGCAGCTTCGTGCTCCCCGACAACATCGACGCCGCCGAGCCGAAGGCCCACTACGAGGCCGGAGTGCTCAAGGTGAACCTCGCCAAGAAGGCCGAGGTGAAGCCGAAGACCGTTCAGGTGAAGGTCAACGGCTAACCCTTCAGATCGGCGCTCAGCGCGGCCCTCTGGGCTTCGTTGAGCGCCGCTTCGACGTTCAGGTCGGGCAGCTCGCAGCCCAGCGCGACCGGCGCTCTGCCCTTCACCTGGAACTTCACGTAGTGCACCGACGACAGCCGGCGCTCGTCGACCTGGCGATCGTCGAAGGTGGCGTAGACCTTCGAGCCGTCTTCGAGCTTGGCGTAGAGCTTCTTCGGGAGGTCCAGCCAGGCGCGCAGCTTCTCGTCGCGCTCGGCCGGTGACTCGATCTCGATCAGCAGCGTCGCCCCGAGCTCGCCGTCGCCACCCAACAGCTCGTTGTAGGTCGACAGCTCGTGCTGAATGTCGGCCTCTTTCACGATTCGCTCGGTGAGCATCATCTCCTGCACCTGGTAGCGAATGGTGTCGCGGTTCTCGAACAAGAAGGTCAGCACCTGGCCCACGTGAACGCGGCGCGGCTCCTTCGCCGCCAGCACCTTGGGGCGCGTCTGCTCCCGGCTCTCGGCGTAGGTCTGGTAGTCGAGCAGCTCCGTTCTCTCCACCGGCTTCATGGCTTCGGCTCCTCCTTCACGGGCGTCTCGAACCCGCCTTCTTCGGGCGCCCGGTAGGCTTTGGCGAGCACCGAGATCGGGTGCATCGGCTTCACTCCGGCGTGCTGCTTGAACTGGGTCGCCGCCAGCGGGCACTCGGTCGCCCACACCTTGGCCTCGGCTTCCTTCATGCCGCTGAAGGCGCGCTCGCCGACCTTCTTCGACGACTCGAAGCCTTCGACCTTCATCGCCCAGGTGCCGTCGTGGCCGCAGCACTCCAGCGTCGAGTGCGCCTCCACTCCGGGAATCTGGCGGAGCAGATCGCGCCCCTTCATGCCCACCGCCTGAGCCCGCAGGTGGCAGGGCGCGTGGTAGGCGACCTTGTTGCCCGGGGTGCTCTTGAAGGCTTTGCTGAAGCGCGGCTCCTTGCGAATGCTGAACAAGAACTCGCCGGTGTCCATCACCGCCTTGGCGAGCTCCACCGCGCGGGGGCGTTCTTCTTTCGAGAGCAGCTCGGGGTACTCGCGGCGCATCATCATCGAGCAGGTGGGGTTGATCACCAGCACCTTGGCGCCCTGGCGCACGTAGGGCAGCAAGAGGTCCAGGTTGTGGCGGGCCTGCTTGCGGAGGCTGTCGAGGTCGCCGTGCTCCCAGGCCGGCATGCCGCAGCACTTGAAGCCCTCCTGGCAGACGGTCTTCACCCCGCACTTGTCGAGCACCTCGACCGCGTCGCGGCCGATCTGCGGCTCGTTGTGCTGAATGAAGCAGGTCTGAAACAGCACCGCCTCCTGGCCGGGAGCGGCGTCTTGCACCTTGCCGGCCTTGTGGGCCCAGCGCTCGAAGGTGGTCATCGCGAAGTCGGGGAGGTCTTTCTTCGACGAGATGCCGAGCGTCTTCTCGAGCAGCCAGCGGTGGGCGCCGACCTTGTTCATCACGTTCGCCATGCCGAGCGAGGCGCGGCCCAGCGCCCCCAACATGTCGGGGTTGCCCAGCACCATGTCGCGCAGGTCGTCGCCGTGCTCGCGGTGGCGGTTGGCCTGCCAGCGGTGCACCAGCTTGGGGAAGTCGAGCTGGTACTCGTGCTTGTCGCGCGGGGTGTACGGGCACTGCACCTCGCACAACTTGCACTGAAAGCACTGGGTCATCACGTCGGTGACGTCGGCGTCGGAGAGCTTGCGGGTGTCGCCGCCGTGCTTGTCGTCGAGCAGCTTGAACAGCGACGGGAACGAGTCGCAGTACTTGAAGCAGAGGCGGCAGCCGTTGCAGACCTCGAACACCCGGTCGATCTCCTTACGGAGCGCGGAGGAGTCGAAGTACTTCGACTCTTCGGGGTCGTAGGTCAGCCCGTCGGTGGGCATGTAGCTCAACGGCTTGTCGGACATGGGGCCTCGCTCAACGGCAAAGAAATGGCGTCCGCACGAGAGTGCGCGCGGACGCCGTTGGACTGCGGAATGTCAGGCGATCAGCTGATGCCGTCGAGCATCTTCTGGAAGCGGCCGGCGTGAGACTTCTCGGCCTTCGCCAGGGTCTCGAACCAGTCGGCGATCTCGTTGAAGCCCTCTTCGCGGGCCGCCTTCGCCATGCCCGGGTACATGTCGGTGTACTCGTGGGTCTCGCCCGCGACCGCGGCCTTGAGGTTGAGGCGCGAGTCGCCGATCGGCAGGCCGGTCGCCGGGTCGCCGACCTTCTTCAGGTAGTCGAGGTGGCCGTGCGCGTGGCCGGTCTCGCCTTCGGCGGTCTCACGGAAGTTCATCGCGACCTCGGGGTAACCCTCGACGTCGGCGACCTTCGCGAAATACAGGTAACGGCGGTTCGCCTGCGACTCGCCCGCGAACGCGTCAGCCAGGTTCTTGTGCGTCTTGCTGCCCTTCAGATCCTTCGACATGTGAGCTCTCCTTCTTGGTTGTACTGCTTCAAGCACGAGCCGATTTGCTGCATCGGCGACAGAGGCCGTGAACGTAGACGCTGACCGCGCGCGCCACGAAGCCGTTTTTCGATCTCGGAGGCGAAAGATCCAGCGCTTCGTCTTCGAAGTCTTCGATCGCGTTACACGAATCGCACACCAGGTGGTGGTGGTGCCCCATGTTCGCGTCGTACCGCTTGGTGTCTCCGGTCGCCGGCAGCTCGGAGGCGACCCCGATCGCGACCAGCGTCTCGAGGGTCTTGTAGATGGTGGCGAGCGAGATGCTCGGCATCGCCGGCTTCACCCGGTCGTAGAGCGCCTCGGGGCTCGGGTGATCGTACGACTCGTAGAGCGCCTGGTAGATCGCCAGCCGCTGCGGAGTCACCGCCAGACCCGCCTTGCGGCAGCGCTCTTTCAGCAGGTCGTGGCTGAGGCTCGGCTTCATCGGTGGAGAAATATTCTCCGGTAGGAATTACTTGTCAACGAGAAGTGGCGTAGGGTCGGTGCGGTGACCGCGCTGCTGCTCCTGGTGTTGACCGGGTATCCCCAGGTGATGGAGCAGAAGGGCTGCGCCACCTGCCACCTCGCGGGGCACCCCGAGGCCAATGCCAAGGCGCTCAAGGTGTTCGACCTGAAGCATGAGCACTGGCCCCGGGAGCTGCAGGAGGCTCAGGTGCCGAAGGTGCGCGGCCGGTTGGAGGGGAAGGCGGCGACCGAGGCGGAGATCGCCGAGGTGATGCGGTTCGTCGAGGCCGAGCGGCGGGCGGAAAAACGGCCTTGATTGGGGGCTGGGGGTTGTCGGTCGACCGCTGCGGCGGTCGCGACCTCCGCCCGCGACTTCAGGGCTTTCACGCGTGGTGGCGTGCGACGATCGAGCGAGAAGTGCGGGTGGTGGACTGTTTCTCGCGTTCTGTGTTGAATTTTGGTCGTATGACGACATGAATTCAACACAAAATGCCAAATTCCTCAAGCTGGTCCGGGAGCAGAGCGGCGTGATCAGCCGTGAGCAGGCGACCGAGCTCAAGCTGACCGTCGGGCAGTGGCGCACTTTCACCCGCAGCAAGGCCTGGGAAAAGGCCGGCACCGGAGTCATTCGGGTCGCAGCGTCGCAACTCAGCTGGGAGCAACGGGTCTGGATCGCGTGCCTCGAAACCGGAGGGCACGCCTCGCACAAGACCGCGGGTTGGCTTTTTCGACTCGATGGCCTCGGGAAGTCCGCCCCGCGGGAGCTCGACGTGGTGGTGAAGATCGACAACCAGCGCACCACGAACCGCGCGAAGGTTCACCGCAGCCGAACGCTCACCGACGCGCACCTCGCGAAGCCGAAGGGGATTCCGCGTACGACGTTGGCGCGAACGCTGGTCGACCTGGCGGAGGTGCTCAGCGAGGGCGACTTCGAAGACGCCTACGACAGCGCGGTGCGGAAGGAACCGACGACGCCCGCTGAGGTGAAGGAGTTGCTGAAGACCCTGCCCCGCCGCGGGCAACAGGGCATCGGCATGTTGAAGTCGCTGCTCGACGAGAACCTGCGAGCGGTCGATTCGGCGCTGGAGGTGAAGGTGCGCCGGCTGATTCGAAAGAACAAGCTACCGGCGCCGGAGGAAGGCGTGCCGCTGTTCGACGGCAACGAGATCATCGGACGGCTCGACTTCGCCTGGCCGAACAACAGGCCGCGAGTGGCGGTGATGGCGCACGGAGCGAAGTACCACCAGAAGAACCGGCGCTGGCACAAAGACAACGATCAGTACGGCGAGTTGAGCTCGATGGGCTGGCGAGTGGTGCCGTGCTCAATGGTGCACGTGGAGGACCCCGACGCGCGCGAGCAATTTCTCAAGCGCCTGAAGCGCTCGCTCGCCGGCTTCGAATCAGCGGCCGAGTTCAAAGACTGATCGCTCGAGAGATCGTCGCACCACACAGAGCGCCCCAGAATCTCGTCAGCGCGCGAAATCGCGGGCGGAGTGAGCTCGAGCGCGGTGCAGATTCTGCCCCACTCACCCCTCACCCAAGCCGATCACAGCCCCGAGCTGCTGATCGCGGTCGTGTACGCATCTTCATCAGCGAACTTGGGAAACTCGCCCTTCAACATCGCGTCGGTCGACGGCACACCGGCGGCGCCCGACGACCCATCGAACACGGCGCGAATGAACAGCCCGTACACCTCCCGCCCGCTCTTGCCGGGGAAGTGCCGCTGCACCTGAGCCGAATCCGAATCCAACCGAACCGAAGTGAACGGCGCCCACTGGATCACCAAATCGACCAACAACCGGGCGCGCTGGGGGTTCTGCGGAGACGGCACCACCCCCGCGGCGACCCCGACCACCTGGGCGTAGCCGAGCTTCTTGGTCGCCCCGTTCGCCGACTTCAGCGTCAGCCCCTCGGGGTCCACCGCCTCCAGCACCGCGCTCAGCACCTTGGCCGGAGCCGCCACCACTCCGAGCGCGCGGCGGTCATCAGGCATCGCCACCAGAGAGGCCAACCTGCGCTGCTGAACCTCGTCGAGCGAGCTCCTGGCCTCGAGCGCGACGATCCACTTCCCACGTGAAGCGCTCTGGGTGCGCGCGGCCAGCTCCGCCGCCAGCAGCAGCTGCTCGTTGCCGTCTTTGGATTCCACACTGCCCGCCCGGGCGAGCAGCTCCTCCAGCATCGGCGAATCGGCGTTCCACTCCCGCACGTACCGGGTCAGCAGCAGCGCGAACGGCGGCGGCACGTCGGCGACGTCGATGAACCTCCACAGGTCCCACAGGCGGGCGACCGCGTCGGTGGCTTCGCCTTTGCCGAGCAGGGTGCGCATCGCCCGCTCCAGCCGGCCGACGGCGCGCGCCTTGTTGTTGCCGTCTTCGAGGTCCAACCGCACCAGCATCCAGGTGGCGTCTTCGTCGTCGGGCGCGCCGCCGAGCGCCTTCATCAGCGAGCGCCGGGCCCCCGCGCGATCGCCGGTGCGCAGCTGCTCCGCCGCCTGCTCGACCTCCTTCAGGTGGCTGCGCTTCATCTGCGCCAGGTCTTCGGTCTCGCTGGTGGCCACGGTGGCGCGCTCCAGCCCGGCCGCCTTCATCCCGAACGCGATCACCGCGCCGAAGGCGAAGCCGCCGACGTGCGCCATCACCGCCACGCCCTCGTCTCCGCCGGTCGCCACCGAGAGCACCTGCTGCCCGAACCAGAGCAGCCCGCAGACCCACGCGGGCCAGTGCCACACCCCGGTGATCACCCTGAACACGAAGATGAAATAGAAGATCGACACCTTGCGCGCGGCGAACCGCACCGCGAACGCGCCCATGCAGGCGGCGATCGCGCCCGACGCGCCCACCAGCCCGTGAAAGCGGCCGTGCGAGGCGGCCACCTCGGCACCCGCGGCGATCAGACCGCCCACCAGGTAGAACAGCAGGTACCAGCGCCGGCCCCACACGTCTTCGAGCAGCGGCCCGCAGATGTAGAGGAACAGCATGTTCCCCAGAAAGTGGAGCCACCCCGCATGCAGAAACATGTGGGTGAGCCAGCCGATCTGAAGGCCCTTGTTGGGCGAGAGCTTGAGCTTGTCGAACAGCGAGTGGTCGAGCGACGCGACCGCCTTCGCCATCAGCACGTCGAGCTCGGCCTGCTGTTCTTCGATCGTCGCCGGGTCGGGCGGCTTGTTCTTCTTCGACCAGTTGTTGCGCCAGGTGTCGAGGCTGTCGCCGCCGTCTTGAATCACCTTCTGCTGAAACTCGGGGCTGAACTTCAGGTACGGGTGGTCTTGCCAGTAGCGCCCGGCGGCGATGATCGCCTCGTCGGTGTTGCCCTCGGGCAGCACCCAGGTGCCGAGCAGCCCGAACAAGCAGAGCAGCGCGATGCCCAGGGTGACGATCGGTATGCGCACGGTGGCGCGCTCGACTCCGATCGGCAGCAGGAAGAACACTCACGCCCCACTCTACTCAAAGAAAACGGCCCGGGAGCTTCGCGGGCTCCCGGGCGTCAAAGGGGGTTCGACCTCCTTTCTTTCCAGAAGGGTTTGGGGCCTGACTACTGAACGGTGAGACCGGTCTGGGCGCTGACCGAGCCGCGCACCGCGGTGATGTGGCAGCTGCCCGGCGACAGCCCCTTCGCCTGCCCCTGAATCGGCCAGGCGTTGGCGACGTTGGCGACCGAGGTGTTGTCGGACAGCCAGGTGACGTACCAGGTGATGTCCATCGCGGTGCCGTCAGAGAAGGTGCCGAGCGCCGACAGCTGCTTGGTGCCCTGCACCGCCACCGTGCTGTTGGCGGGAGTGACCGAGATCGACGAGAGCGTCGCCGAGGTCACCGTCACCGTGTTGGTGCCGGTCACGCCCTGGTAGTAGCCGGTGATGGTGGTGGTGCCGGCCTTCGAGGGCGTGAGGGTGCCGTACTGGTCGACCGACGCCACCGAGGGATCCGAGGAGCTCCAGTTCATCTGGTAGGTGATGTCTTGGGTGGTGTTGTTGGAGAAGATCGCGGTCGCCTGCAGGTAGGTGGTGAAGCCCACCGGCAGCTTCGGCGCGAACGGGGTAATCTGAATCTGCGACAGGGTGGCGGCGTTCACCGTCACCACCGTGGTGCCGATCACTCCGTTGTAGTTGGCGGTGATGGTGGTGGTGCCGGCCTTGAGCGCCTGCACTCCGCCGCGCGCGTAGCTGTACGGGTCGTCGCTCACCGTGGCGACCGTCGGGTCGGAGCTGGTCCAGGTAGCGACGTACTTCAGCGGCATCGTCGACAGGTCCGAGAACAGGCCGGTGGCGCCGAGGTCGACCGTGCCGCCCACCGGGAGCGAGGGCGACGCGGGGTCGATCTGAATCGAGTTCAGCGTCGCACTGATCACGGTGATGGTGGCGCTGGCGACCTGACCGGTGGCCAACGACGCCTTCACCGTCGCGGTGCCGGGGGTGTTGCCGGCGAGCACGTAGGCGTAGCCCTGGTACAGCTGCACGTCGGCGATCGAGGCGTCGGTGGTGGTCCAGCTGGCGCTCGCCGAGACGTCGCTGGTCGAGCCGTCGGAGTTCACCGCGGTCGCCGCGATGTAGTTGTACATGCCGGGCGCCAGCCGCATCGACGTCGGGTCGACGGTGAGCGCCACCAGCGTCGGAGGCGCCACGGTGACGGTGGTCGAGCTGTTGAACGAGCCCATCGTCGCCGAGACGGTGGTCATGCCGTTCTTGATGCCCTTCACCACGCCCACGGTGGTGACGGTGGCGGTGAGCACGTCGGCGCTGGCAAAGGTCGCCTGCGGGGTGACGTCTCTCAGGGTGCCGTCGGTGTAGTGCGCCATCGCCTTCACCTGCACGGTGTTGCCCGCCTGCACCTGCGCCGGGTTGGGGAGCACCTGCAGCCCGTCGATCATCGGCGCCGAGGTGACGCTGACCGTCGCGTTGGCCGAGAGCGACTGGTAGGTCGCCTTCACGGTGGCCATGCCGCCCGCCGCGCCGACCGCGGTCGCCACGCCCTTGGTGCCCGAGGCGTTCGAGACGGTGACCAGGGTGCTGTCGGTGGAGCTGAAGATCGCCGACTGGGTGACGTCGAGCGCGCTGCCGTCGGCGAACGAGGCGTTGACGGTGAACGCCTGGGTGCCGCCCGAGGCGAGCGTGACGGTGGTGGGCGAGATCGTCACCGAGCTGAGCGCCGCCGGGCTGACGGTCACCGCCAGGGTGGCGTTGAGGCTGCCGAACTTCACCGTCACCGTGGCGCTGCCGGCCGCGATGCCCGAGACCTTGCCGCGGGTGGTGCCCAGGGTGCTGACCGCGACGACGGTCGGGTCAGACGAGCTCCAGGTGGCCTGGTTGGTGACGTCGAGCGAGCTGCCGTCGGCGTAGGTCGCGGTCGCGCTCAGCTGCTTGTCGTTGCCCTTCGGCAGGGTGAGCGAGGTGGGCGAGATCGACAACCCGGTGAGCGCCGCCATGCTGACGGTGATGCTGGAGGTGGCGGTCAGCCCGGCGAAGGTGGCGGTGACGGTGGCCGCGCCGGCCGAGACGCCGGTGACGGTGCCGTCGGGCACCACGGTGACCGAGGGCGTGGAGGTGCTCCACACCACCGACTGGGTGACGTCGGCCAACGAGCCGTCGTCGAAGGTGGCCTGCGCGGCGAGCTTCAGCTTGCCGGCGATCGGCAGCGTCGCCATGCCGGGGGTGACCACCAGCGCGGTGGCCTTGGCCTGGGTGACGGTGACGCTGGTCGAGCCCGCCACACCGGCGACCGTCGCGCTCACGCTCGACTGGCCCGCCATCAGCCCACGCGCCAGGCCGCTCGAGTCGACCGAGACGAGCTGCGGAGAGGAAGAGATGAAGGTCGCCAGCGAGGTGAGGTCAGACTGGGAGCCATCGGAGAAGGTGCCGATCGCCGCCAGCTGCACCGAGCCTCCCACCGGGAGCTTGGGCGCTTCGGGCGAGACCGCCACCGCCGACAGCTGCGCGACCGGCACGGTGATCACCGCGACCGCCGACTGCCCCTGGAAGGTGGCGGTGATCTTCGCGATGCCGCCGCCCAGCGCGGTGACCTTGCCGGAGTCGATGCTGGCCACGCCCGAGGAGTCGCTGTTCCACTGGGCCGCGGAGGTGACGTCGGTGGAGCTGCCGTCGTTGCCGAGGCGCTGCGCCGACAGCTGGAGCACGCCGCCCTTGGGCAAGGTGGCGGTCGAAGGCGAGAGCGCGAGCACGAAGTCGGTCTGGGTGCCGCCGCCGGCTCCTCCGCCTGCACCGCCGCCGGCGCCACCGCCTGCCGAGCCTCCGCCGGTCGCGGCGCCGCCGCCTGCGCTGCCCCCTCCTGCGCCGCCGTCTTTGCCGTCATTGGTGGCGTGAAAGCAGCCACTCAACATCACCAGCGCCGCGAGCACGGCGCCACCACGCATCGAAGTCTTCAAAGTGTCTCCCCAACCGGCCTTACGTCCCTTGGCGGCGCCGTTTCGCAAGGTGTGTGCCGGTGGGAAACCGCCGCGATCGCGGGGCTTTAACGACTTCGAAACACGATCGACGAACTCCCGTGATTACTTTGGCGGCAGTAAGCTGTCAGACGGGAAGCTCATGGCGAACGAGAAGTCAGCGTTGGTGATCGCCGACATCGGCGGCTACACGCGGTTCATGAAAATCCACCGCTGGAACCTGGCCCACGCGCAGCTGGCGGTGGCGGGCCTGCTCGAGGCGGTGATCGACCAGGCCGGCCCGCTGGAGCTGGTGAAGCTCGAAGGCGACGCCGCGTTCTTCTGGCTGAAAGACAGCCGCAAGAGCACCTGGGACGAGCTGGCCAACATCTTCACCGCGATGCGAAACGCCTTCGTCGCCAAGCGCGACACCCTGGTCTCGGAGACCAGCTGCAGCTGCGACGCCTGCCAGCAGGTCGATCAGCTCCGGCTGAAGTTCGTCGCCCACGAAGGCGAGGTGGCGGAGCAGCGGGTGAAGCGGTTCGTCGAGCTCGCCGGCGTCGACGTGATTCTGGTGCACCGCATGTTGAAGAACGACGTGCCGGTGCCGGAGTACGTGCTGTTCACCGAGGCGGTGCACTCCGCGCTCGGCGACGAGGTGAAGGCGCGGGCCCAGAAGCTCGACCACGACTTCGAAGGCCTGGGCAAGACGCCGACCTACTTCGTCGACGCGCTCTCGCTGAGGGAGCACACCGAGCAGTCGATCATCAAGGTGAAGCCGGGGTCGGCGCCGTTCTTCAAGCTCTGGGCGGCGCGGCTGCGGCAGGTGTTCGCCAGCCTCCCCTACGTGCTGGGCTTCAAATCGCACACCACCAAGACCTTCGGCGGCGGCGTCGGCCCATGAGCCGAACAATGACCGGGTAGGCGCACGAAACGGGACACCCGTGACCCGTTTGGTCTAGGCTCCACCCGGGATTCCGCGTGGATACAGGCGAGAAGTCGTTCGGCAAATACGTGCTGCTGCACAAGATCGCGGCGGGCGGCATGGCCGTTACCTACCGCGCCCGCATGGCGGCAGCCGCCGGTGTGACCAAAGAGGTGGTGATCAAGAAGATTCACCCCCACCTCGCCGAAGAAGAAGACTTCGTGCACATGTTCATCGGCGAGGCGCAGCTCACCGCGCAGCTGACCCACTCGAACATCGCCCAGGTCTTCGACTTCGGAGAGCTGAACGGCGAGTACTTTCTCGCGATGGAGTGGGTGCAGGGGCAGGCGCTGTCGCGCGTGCTCCGCCGCGCCGCCGATCGCGACATTCCATTTCTGCCGGGCGCGGTGGCGCTGCAGATCGCGATCAAGATGTGCGAGGGGCTTCACTACGCGCACACCCGAAAAGACGACCAGGGCCGGCCGATGGGGCTGGTGCACCGCGACGTCTCTCCCGAGAACACGCTCGTCAGCTACGAGGGCGAGGTCAAGATCATCGACTTCGGCATCGCCAAGGCGGCGCGCGGAGGCAAGCAGACCGAGACCGGCCTGGTGAAGGGCAAGTACCCGTACTTCTCGCCGGAGCAGGCGCAGGCGCAGCGCGATCTCGACGCCCGCAGCGACGTCTACGCGGTGGGAGTGGTGCTGTTCGAGATGTTCTGCGGCCGCCGCCCGTACGAGGGCGAGTTCGTGGCGGTGCTCACCCAGATCACCTCCGGCAAGATTCCGCGGCCGATGACGTTCAACCCCGGCATCCCGCAGGCGCTGGAAGACGTGATGCTGAAGGCGCTCGCGGTGAACCGCGACGAGCGCTACCAGTCGTGCCGCGATCTGGGCAACGCGCTCTCGCAGGTGCTCCACGCGCGGTACCCGGGCTCGACCACCGAAGACGTGGCCTCGCTGTTGGGCACCCTGTTCGAGGCCGAGCTGCAGGCCGAGGGCCTCGAGCTGCCGGTGCCGCCCGCGTTTCGCACCGCGCTCGAGAAGACCAAGGTGCCCGGCTACGGCGAGAAGCGCCGCCAGCAGCTGGGGTTGAAGCCCGACGTGCCGAAGGCGACGCCGCGCACGCCGGCGCGCCCGGTGTCGGCGACCGCGACTCCGGGGCCGGGCGTGGCGACGCCGGGCAAGACCCGCAGCTCGATCTCCAACCGGGTGATCAGCAAGCCGAACGGCACCGACAGCGATCGCACCCGGCCTCCGTCGAAGAACCTGGCCGAAGCCGCTCTGAAGAAAGCGGGCGACAAGCCGAACGCGTCGGAGAGCTCGAAGCGCGGGGTGGCGACCGGCATGCGCCGGCCCGGCATGTTGCGCGCCGAAGACGCCGCCGAAGAGGCGAAGCAGACCCGGGTTCAGAAAGAGCGCGAGGCCGACCCCGACACCACGCCGGTGCCGGCGAAGCTGATTCAGGTGCCGAAGGTTCAGGCGCTCTCGCTCGACACGCCGGAGCTGCAGAAGCGGCGCAACAAGCTGGTGGTGAGCATCGCGGCGCCCGTGATCGGCGTCTCGATGGTGCTGTTCCTCGTCTACTTCATCTTCCACGACAGCTCGCCGCGAAAGTCCGACATGGAGCAGCTGGCGGCCACCGGTTCGGTGTGGCTGTCGACCAAGCCCGCGGGCGCGACCGTCACCATCGACGGCAAGAACGTCGGCGTCACTCCGGTGGAGACCACCGTTCCCGCGGGCATTCACAACATCGCGGTGACGATGAAGGGCTACCGCCCGTGGACCCACCGGGAGCCGATCAGACCGCTGGGCAAGTACGCGCCGCAGACGATCGCGCTGGAGCCCGACGGCACGATCGAGATTCCCCCCGAGGTGGTCGACGCCGGCCCGGCGAAGGTGCCCGACAAGATGGCGGCGAACAACGACCCGGCGACGGCGAAGAACGAGGGGAGCTGGCCGCTGCGCCTGTTCGTGGTGCGGCTCCAGTCAGACACCTTGCCGCTGAACGAGTACCAGACGGCGACCTACGACATGAACCCGAAGACGGCGTACCAGATCAGCACCGACGGCTCGTACACGCTCTCGGGCAACCGCCGCACGTCTGACCTCTACTACTACCTCGAGGGTCCCACGATCGCGCAGAAGGCGCGGTTCGGGGTGCTGAAGCCTGCGGGCATGACGGTGAAGAACGCGACCAAGATGCACGTGTTCATGCTCGACGATCACCCGGAGGCGGCGAAGGGTGAGATGAGAATCAACATTCGCATCTCGCAGTACGTGGCGCCGACCAGCTTCTCGTTCGACGCCGCGCTCAACACCTTCGCGCCCACCAAGCTGCAGCGCTACCACCTGGGCGGGTTGAACCCGTCGTCGGAGTACCTGCTGACGTTGCGCCCCGACGAGCCGGAGGTCGACGAGACCAAGAACGGCTCGGTCACCGAGGTGTTCTGCCGGCTCGAGAACGCCGGGCCTCCGCAGAACCCGATGGCGGCGAACCGCTTCTGGGAGGTCGGCAAGCGGGCGCGCATCACCGGCGCGACCGACGCCTACTGCATGATTCCCGACGTGAGCCCCGAGAACAACTCGGGCGCGATCGAGATCGACATCGTCGACATGGCCGAGCTCTCCAACGAAGACCTGGAGAAGCTGGGCGAGAAGCGCTCCGTTCACTAGCCGGCTAGAACTCGGCCAGCCCCGGGGCGCGCGGGTACGGAATCGCGTCGCGAATGTTCGCCAGCGCGCAGACGTAGACGACCAGGCGCTCGAAGCCGAGACCGAAGCCGGCGTGCGGCACGGTGCCGTAGCGGCGCAGATCGCGGTACCAGTTGTAGGTCTCTTTCTTGAGGTGAAACTGCTCCATGCGCTTGTCGAGCACGTCGAGCCGCTCTTCGCGCTGGGAGCCACCGATGATCTCGCCGATGCCGGGGGCGAGCACGTCCATCGCGGCGACGGTTTTGCCGTCGTCGTTGAGGCGCATGTAGAAGGCCTTCATCGCCTCGGGGTAGTTCATCACCACCACCGGGCGGCCGACGTGGGTTTCGGTGAGGTAGCGCTCGTGCTCGGTCTGGAGGTCCTTGCCCCACTCGGGCGCGTAGTCGAACTTCTGCTTCGACTTCTGGAGGATCTCGATCGCCTGGGTGTACTCGATGCGCTCGAACGGCTGAGAGATGAACTTCTCGAGTCGCTCCACCGCCTGCTTGTCGTGGCGCTCGACGAAGAACTTCATGTCGTCGGGGCGCTCCTCGAGGCAGGTCTTGAAGATGAACTTGAGAAAGCTCTCGGCCAGGGTGGCGTCGGCGTTGAGATCGGCGAACGCGATCTCGGGCTCGATCATCCAGAACTCGGCGAGGTGGCGGGTGGTGTTGGAGTTCTCGGCGCGGAAGGTGGGGCCGAAGGTGTAGACCTTCGAGAGCGCCAGGCAGTAGGCCTCGACGTTGAGCTGACCCGAGACGGTGAGGAACGACTCCTTGCCGAAGAAGTCTTGCTTGAAGTCGGGCTTGCCCTTGTCGTCCTTCGGGTAGTTGACGGTGTCGAGGGTGGAGACGCGGAACATCTGGCCGGCGCCCTCGGCGTCGGAGGCGGTGATGATCGGGGTGTTGACCCAGACGAAGCCGTTCTGATCGAAGAAGCGGTGAATCGCAGACGCGATGGTGTGGCGTACGCGGCTCACCGCGCCGAAGGTGTTGGTGCGCGGGCGGAGGTGGGCGTTCTCGCGGAGGTACTCGAGGGTGTGCTGCTTCGGCTGCATCGGGTAGTGGTCGGGGTTCTCGACGAAGCCGAGGATCTCGACCTTGGAGGCCTGAATCTCGACCGACTGGCCCTTGCCCTGCGACTGCACCAGCTGACCGGTGCAGACCACCGAGCAGCCGGTGGTGAGCTTCTGCACCTCGGCGTAGTTGGCCAGGGTGTTGGGGGCGACCACCTGCAACGGGTCGAAGCAGCTGCCGTCGGAGACGTGAATGAAGCTGAGGCCGGCTTTGGAGTCACGGCGGGTTCGCACCCAGCCCTTCAAGGTGACTTCGGTGCCGACCGCGACCTGCCCTTTGAGTGCCTGCTTGGCGGAGATGTCCATCGCGGGCGAAAGGCTTACTACGACTGCCCGTACGAGGAAGGGCTCAGTTTTCTCCAGCCAACTCGCGCAACCGGGCGAAGTCGACGCCTGGAAACACGCCCGACTTGGCGAGGAGCTCGGGGCGGGTCGCAAGCTGAGCGTACAGCTCGTTGTGGCTGAAGGCTTCGAGCGCGCGATGGGCGAGCACGCGATCGTTTCGCAGCAACGCCACCCGCGCGAGGCCTTGCGCCGCAGAACCCCCGTCGTCGAGTTGGAGGGCGCGCTCGAAGGTGGCAAGAGCCTCGTCCTCTTGGCCCGAATCGAGGAGTGCCTCGCCGAAGACGTGAAGGCACGAGCAGAGCTGCATCACCCGCCTGAGACGCCGTGGCGCGGCGTCGATCGCCGCTTGGGCTCTCTCGACGGCCTCGCGTGCCATGGGCCCAAGCTCTCCGGCGGACAACCGCTGACGTGCACGTTCCAGCGCGGGCTCATCGTTCAGAAGCCGGAGGTAGAGCTGGTCGAGCGCATGTCTGAGCCCGGCGTGCTGTGGGCTCTTCTTCTCGGTGAGCCGTTGGTCGAGGTAGCGCTCAGCGTCGACTGAGGGCGGCGGAGCGCCCACTTGCTTCGCCGCCGCTCGATGCGACCACTTCTCGACCTGCTGCTCGCCGTACAGGAGCACCCGAATGGGGATGTCTTTCGCGTCCTGGTCTCCGAGCAGGTACATGCGCTCGTAGTCGGGCACTGCCTCGTACGCGACCCGCAGCTTCTCCTTTGCTTCAGGGGTCTTCTGCTGCTGATAGGCCGTCAACGCCTCGCGAAACTTGTCGAAGCAGGAGGGCCGCCCGTTCAAGGTCTCGATGATGTCGGCCACCTCAGCGACGAGTGCCTCTGGAGAAATCGAGCGCGACTCCGACCCAGTCTTGAACGAGCTCAGATGGTGAATGGAGACATCGGCACCCGCTGGAACACCGGTGACGACCCATCCGTCGGCGACCTTCCGTTTGAAGCCGTCGAAGGTCACTTGTTCCCAGCAGTCGATCACACCGTCGGCGTAGATCTTCAGCTCGGTGAGGAAATACCTCCGGTTGTGAATGAAAACCGGCCGCACGACTCCGTCGATCTGACGGTCCCCTTCGCGCCGGGTAATGCGAAGCCAGGTGCGCACGGCTGAGAAGGCTAGATCTTCGTCGCGCGGCCAGCCATCACGCCAGCGGTGATCGCGGAGCAGATGCCGACCAGTGCGCCTGCCAACAACCCGATCGCGTGGGCGTAGAGCTCGGCGTGCTCGCCTTCGATCATCTTGAGCGCGATGAACACCGCCACTCGAAACGACACGTAGAAACCACCGACCCCGAACAGGAGCGAGAAGAAGAAGACCTTCAATGCGGTGGGCATGGGCGTGAGCATAGGCGGGTGGTGTTCGACGGGGAAAGACGCCTTGGGTAGGGGTGTGGTTCCCGGTTTGGCGCAGTGCCGGTGACGAGCTCCGCCCGCGATTGAGAACCAGCCGTGCGACGCAGGTGAGCCTCAAGGCCGCGCTGCCCGGCGGCGGCGGACACCCCTGACGCTCGCTCGACAAAACGCACACAGTTGGTGGTGCCAACTGTCGACGTTTTGTCGAGGGGCCTGGAAGGGTCGCCGGCCGGCGACCGGCTTCGTGCATCGAGAGGCACACCCGCGCCGCACGGCTGGCCCTCAATCGCGGGCGGACTTCGCAAGCCACCAGCGGAAAACGCACTCACCTCCCCCTCGATGCCGTTTTCCCCTCGCAGTAGCCTCGCACCTCGATGGTCGACGCCGACGCCCGCTGTCCGACGCACCCGGACACTCCGGCGAGCGGCGCCTGCGCGCGCTGCGGCACCTTCATCTGCCCGCAGGACACCCACCTGATCGACGCCGCCGCGTACTGCACGCCGTGCTCACAGCGCCCCGACGTCGAGTGGGTGGAGGCCTACCGCAAGACCCTGGTCGGCAAGCGCAGCTCGGTGGAGTGGACGATGCTGGTCGGGCTGATTCCACAGATGCTCTACGGCGGCGTGGCGGTGTTCGTCGCGTTCGACAACGACAGCGAGCGGGTGCGCTCCAGCCTGGTGGCGCTGTTGATGTTCGCGTCGGCGGCGAACGGCCTCGGCTGGTTTCTCGGCAAGCGCATCTGCCGCAACCTCCACATCGCGCTGATGGGCGTCTGGGCGCTGGTGCTCGGCATCGGCCTCTGGGGCTCGATGGGCGCCGGCGCCGCGCTGCCGACCGCGCTGGTGCTCGGCGTCGCCTCCGCCCCACTGCTCTCCACGCCCTCGAAGCTGTTCTTCGGTCTGCCGGTGACGCGCGCGCAGGTGATCACCACCTACAAGCAGCTCGAAGACAACCGCCTCGCCCGCAACGGCCTGGCGCTGTCGATCCTCGGGCTGTTCCTCCCGCCGATCGCGGTGATCGCGATTCTGCTGGCGGGGCGGTCGCGCTCAAGCGGGTGAACCCGAACGGCCGCCCGCCCGTCGGCGGGAAGGGCCGGGCCATTGCCGCGCTGATCCTCGGAGTGCTCGGCCTGGTGGTCTCGACGCCGTTCTGGTGGAACACCTACTTCCGCCGCTAGCTGTGAAATCTCAATAGGTCGTTCCCTATTCGGAGATGTCCATCCGAGGGGCTCTGTGGATTGCTGGCGTTGCGAGACGTCCAACCACCCACCGAGGACCCCCAGATGAACCTGCATAAGAAAGCGCGGACCTGCCCCGAGAGTCGAGCCTTGCTTGTCGATCGCGTCGTGCGACTCGGCTGGAAGGTGACGCGTGCTGCAGATGCCGCAGGCGTCAGCACGCGCACCGCGCACAAATGGCTCAACCGCTATGAGTTCGGCGGCGAGGCCGAGCTGAACGATCGCTCGTCCAGGCCGAAGAGCTCGCCGCTGCAGCTCGGGCCGGCGTGGGTGGAACTCATCCTCATGCTGCGGCGCAGCCGGATGTCGGGGCCGGCGATCGCCACCCGGCTACAGCTGCCAAAGTCGACGGTCGCGCGCATCCTGAAGCGCAACAAGGTTTCTCGGCTGCGCGCTCTCGAGCCGGTACAACCCATCGTCCGCTACGAGTGGCCCAAACCCGGCGACATGCTGCACCTCGACGTGAAGAAGCTGGGCCGCATCAAAGGCCTCGGGCATCGCATCACGGGACTCACAGGCCACAAGAGAAACCGAGGCATCGGCTGGGACTTCGTCCACGTCTGCGTCGATGACGCCTCGCGCGTCGCGTATGTCGAGGTCCTGCCCGACGAGACGGGCGTCACGACAGTGGGCTTCTTGAAGCGTGCCCTGGCGTGGTTTCGGTCGATGGGGGTCCGCGTGCGCAGAATCCTTACCGACAACGGAACGAACTACCGCTCGTTGGTCTTCGCGCACTGCTGCGCCAGGCTGCGCTTGCAGCACCGAAGAACGAAACCCTACACGCCACGCACAAACGGAAAGGCCGAGCGCTTCATCCAAACGCTGCTGCGTGAATGCGCGTACGCCATGCCCTTCATCAGCTCCGCGCAGCGCTCAACTGCGCTGCGCGGGTGGCTACGGCACTACAACGAAGACCGGTTACACGGCACCATCCGCATGACACCATTCGCCCGACTCAAGGCCGCAGCGTGAACAACGTCATGAGAATCCACAGCTAGCGCCCGACCACCCGCTCCACCTCGGCCACCAACGCCTCGACCGCGAACGGCTTCGCCAGCACCGTATGAATGCCCGCCGCGCGGGCGCGCTCCAACGTCATCGGGTCGGCGAACGCGGAGATCAACACCACCCGCTCGAGGTGACCGAAGCCCTCCAGCGCGCGCAGCCCATCGGCGCCCGGCAGGTTGAGATCGGTCACCACCGCGTCGGGCTCGGGCAGCTCGCCTCCCGAACGCGCGAGCGTCACGTACGCCAACAGCTCGTAGCCGTCGGCCACCTCCACCACCACGAAGCCGCGACGCTGGAGGTGCTCGTTCAACATTCTCCGCATCTGTTCGTCGTCTTCCGCCAGCAGCACCACTGGAATCACCGGGCACCTCCGCGCAATACGCGCTCGATCTCGGCCATCAGCGCTTCGATCGTGAACGGCTTCGCGAGCACCACGTTCACCCCGTGCTCGTGGGCGCGGTCGAACGTCTCGTGGTCGGCGAACGCCGAGATCAACACCACCCGCTCGTGGTGGCCGAACTCCGCCAGCGCCTCGAGGCCGTCTTCGCCCGGCATTCGCAGATCGGTCACCACCGCGTCGGGCTCGCGCACGTCTCCGCCCGGCCGTGAGAGCGCCAGGTAGTCCTTCAGCTCGTAGCCGTCTTCCACTTCGACCACCTTGAAGCCTCTCCGCTCGAGCTGCTCGCGAAGCAGCTCGCGCATCGGATCATCGTCCTCGGCCAGCAGGATCAGCGGCGTCATGGAGAACTGCCTCGAGATGGAGGTGCAACTCCGGCCCTGAAACTTCAGCGCACCGCGGTCTCGAACACGCGATGCGCGGCACCGTTAAGCGCTGGGGCATCGCGCCCATGTGCGCCGAACGGCGCGGGCGCGGCAGTGCGCCCCGGCAATTTGCTGTCGGGAGTACGCTCCGGTGTCGTGAGCGACCTCGCGGCCCGCTGCGCGAATCATCCAGGTGACACTGCGATCGCCACCTGCACCCGTTGCGGCGTCTTCACCTGCGCTCGAGACACCGCGAACCTCGATGGCATCGCCTACTGCGTGCCCTGCTCGAAGCGCCCCGACGTCGATCGCGTCGAGGCGTACCGCATCAGCTGCCAGGGCCAGCGGTCGGCGATCGAGTGGGCCTTCATTCTCGCGATGCCGTTGCAGCTCGTGCTCGGGACCGTCGCGCTCTACAAGTCGAGCGACCCGCGAGCCGTGGTGGGCGGAGCGTTGGGGCTCCTCTCGGCGGCGAACGCGGCTCTCTGGTTCAACGGCAAGGTGGCCGCGCGCCGCTTTCACCTCGCGCTGGTGGGCGCGTGGGCGGTGACCGTCGCGGTGCTCTTGTGGGGTGAAAGCGCCGCGGTGGCTCTGCTCGGAGCAGCCCTCGCGGTGCCCTTCGGCCTGGCCCCGCTGCTCGCGCTCCGCTCGAAGCTGTTCTTCGGTCTGCCGGTCAGCCGCCAGGAGCTCCGGCAGCTGCTCGGCTACCGCTGACGCGTCAGTGAATCGAGCCGCAGACGTTCGCCAGACCGCCACCGCCGCAGGTGTCGGGCGCGGTGCAGGCGCCGCAGTTGAGCGCTCCGCCGCAGCCGTCGGCCAGGGTGCCGCAGTTCGCGCCCGCCGCCATGCAGGTGGTCGGGGTGCAGTTCGGGTGGCCGCACTGGCCCGGCGTGCCGCCGCCGCCGCAGGTGTTGGGCGGAGTGCAGGTGCCGCACTGAATCAGGTTGCCGCAGCCGTCACCCGCGGGGCCGCACGACAGCCCCTGGTCCTGACAGGTCTGAGGCGTGCAGCCCGGCGAGCCGCACACGCCCGGGCCACCGGCGCCGCAGATCTGCCCCATCGGGCAGGAGCCGCAGTCCTGGGTGTTGCCGCAGCCGTCGCCCTGCATGCCGCAGTTGTAGCCCTGCTGGGTGCAGCTGAGCGGCAGACAGGCGCCGCCACCGCACACGCCGGGCGTGCCGCCTCCGCCGCAGGTCTGAGGCGCGGTGCACATGCCGCAACCCATCAACCCGCCGCAGCCGTCGGCCTGCTGACCGCAGTTGTAGCCGAGCGCCGCGCAGGTGGTCGGGGTGCAGCCCTGGCAGTGGCCGTTGATGCAGAACTGGTTCGCCGGGCACATGCCGCAGTTCTGAAGGTTGCCGCAGCCGTCACCCTGCTGACCGCAGGCGAAGCCCTGCGCCATGCACGAGGTCGGCGCGCACATCGGCGGAGGCGGAATGTCGGGCGTCACGCACGAGGTGAGGTCGAACAGCAGGTACTCGAGCACCTTCTCCTGCGGGGTGAGCGGGCTGGCGGTGCCGCACGACGCGGGGAAGGTGCCGCTGCCGACGCCGCCGGTGTTGACGTGAAAGTCGGAGAACAGCACGCGGCCGCACTGGTTCTGCGGCATCGCGTTGAGCGGGGTGTTGAAGGTGAACTGCACCGGAATGTTGGTCGGCCGGTAGACCCACTGCTGCGACGGCGGAGCGGTGACCGCGGTGAAGTCGTAGCGGGTCTGGTCGATCTTGATGTTGCCGAGCGCGCTCGAGCTGCCCACCTGCAGCAGCCACTGCGCGAACGTCTGCCCCTTGGGGAACGTCATGTCGACGTTCGCCGCCAGGCCGGTCTGCGGGCTCGGGTCTGAGCCCTGCGGCGCCCAGGTCGCCACCCCGGGGAACGGGCTGGTCTGCGCCACGTAGCTGCCGGGGAAGCCGAGCTTGTCGGTCAGCCAGACGTAGCTGTAGTGGCTCATGAACACGCGGCCACCCTTGGTGGTGTAGTCCTGCATGTTCTGGAGCTCGGCGGAGTTCTTCGCCACCTCCGAGCCGACGCAGTCGAGGATCAGCGCGTCGTAGTTCGCCAGCGTCGCCGGGAAGTCGTAGAGGCTCGACGCCGCCGGAGTCTGGGCGCTGATGCGCGAGCCGTTGTCGCGGAAGAACTGAACCCGGCCACCGCCGCCCGGGTTGGTGAACTCCGAGGTGTCGATGCCGATCTTCGGGAGCACGCACTCGAATCGGGTCGGCGCTGCCGGTCACCACCGCGATCAGTGGAATGTCGCCTTCGGCCTTGGTGCGCGGCAGGCGGCTCTGGTCGGCGGTCAGCTTGTTGTCGGTGCAGCACTGAACGTTGGGAATCACGATCTGCCGGCGCCACCGGCCGAGCTGAATCACCACGGGGATGTTGGTGCCGCACGGCGCGTTGGTGAGAACGAAGCCGCCGTCGGTCACCGAGTAGGTGCTCACCAGCGGCTTGCCCGACACGCTCGAGCCGCACTGGTCGCACGACACGCCCGCGTCGAAGCCCGCCACCGGAGCGTTCGGCACGTACACCAGCGCGTTCACCACCGGGTCGGGGTTGCCGTAGCCGAGCGCCGGGTTGGTGGGCGCGAACACCGTGCCCGAGATGGTGGTGGTGCCCGCGTCGCAGGTCGCCTGCTGGAGGCAGAGGTTGGTGCAGATGCCGGAGTCGGGCACGTTGTTGCCGCAGACGTTGGGCACGCCGGCGCCGCCGCAGATGTCGGTGCCGCTGCAGCTGCCGCAGCTCGGGGTGACGCCGCCGCAGCCGTCGCCCTGCTGGCCGCAGTTGGCGCCCAGCTGAGCGCAGGTGAGCGCGGTGCACGCCGGGTGGCCGCACTGGTTCGCCACGCCGCCGCCGCCGCAGGTGTCGGTGCCGCTGCAGGTGCCGCACTGCACGGTGTTGCCGCAGCCGTCGCCGATGGTGCCGCAGTTGGCGTTCGCCATCGTGCAGTTGCGCGGGGTGCAGGTCACGGTGTGGCCGCACTGCGAGGGCACGCCGCCGCCGCCGCAGAAGTCGAGGCCGGAGCACATGCCGCAGGAGGGAATCAGGTTGCCGCAGCCGTCGCCGATCGGCCCGCAGTTGGCGCCCGCGTCGGTGCAGTCGCGGGGAATGCACATGCCCGCGTCAGAGAGGGTGCCCGAGACGCCGCACCGGTTGTTGATGCCGCCGCCGCCGCAGGTCTGGCCGCTGGCGCAGACGCCGCAGTTGAGCAGGCCGCCGCAGCCGTCGCCGACCGGGCCGCAGTTGGCGCCGATGTCCATGCAGGTGCGCGCCACGCAGCCCGCGTCGCCGCCGCACTGGGAGGGAACGCCCCCGCCACCGCAGCTCTCGGGAATGGTGCACGAGCCGCACACCAGCGTGCCGCCGCAGCCGTCGCCGATCGGCCCGCAGTTCGCGTTCGCCGAAGCGCAGGTCACCAGGCCGCAGCCTGCGTCGTTGCCGCCGTCGGTGGTGCCGCCGCCTCCGCCGCCGGTCGCAGAGCCGCCGCCGGTCGAGCTGCCGCCGCCGGTGTTCGAGCCGCCGCCGCCGGTCGAGGTGCCGCCACCGGTGTTGGAGCCTCCGCCCGCCGCCGAGCCACCACCGGCGTTGCCGCCGCCTCCGCCTCCGGAGTTGCCCTTGCCGCAATCACACCCGGCGACGGCGAACAGCAACGTCGCCGCAACGACGAGACGGACCTTCATCTTTGAGGACTCCTACCTGGGTGGGGCGCGACGTCTCATTGTACCTCAGGCGCAGGTGAGAAAGATGAAGCCTCTTTGGGCGAATCTGCCATCATCACGGCCTCGCGCGTTTCGACGAGGGGACATGGCCAGGAGTACAAAAGGCGGTTGGTGTGCGCTCTTGCTGCTGATCCCGCTGGGCTGCAAGGTCAGCCTCGGCGACGACCGCACCTTCAGCTGCAGCGTCGACAAGGACTGTGGCGGAGATGGGTATCGCTGCACCCCGGGTTTGGACGGCCAGTCGGGCCGGTGCTGCAAGCCCAGCTCGACCGACGACTGCATGCCGCCGGTGCCCGACGGAGGCTGCGCCAGCAACGTCGACCTGATGACCGACGTGAAGAACTGCGGCTTCTGTGGGTTCCACTGCGACCCGACCGACAAGTGCATGGGCGGCCAGTGCCTGCCCTCGAGCGAGCTGTCGTGCTCCGACGGGATCGACAACGACAAGAACGGCGAGACCGACTGCTCCGACCCGGCGTGTGAAGGCCGGGCCTGCGCGCTGGGCTGCTCCTGCATCTTGGGAATGAAGCGCGAGACCGACTGCGCCGACCACGCCGACAACGACGGCGACAGCAAGGCCGACTGCCTCGACTCCGACTGCGAAGGCGCGGAGTGCGGCGATGGCTGCGTGTGCGACATGACGGTTCAGGTCGAGAGCAACTGCTCCGACGGCAAGGACAACGACGGCGACGGCATGAAGGACTGCGCCGACTCCGACTGCAGCGGGGTGTCGTGCGCTCCCGCGCCGGCGACGTTCATCTGCGGCGGAGCGGGCGCCTGCCAGTGCAACGGTGGCCTGCCCCAGGCGGAGGACGCCGGCATCTCCTGCCGCGACGGCATCGACGACGACTGCAATGGGTTCACCGACTGCGCGGATCCCGCGTGCGATCTGCAGTCGTGCAATCCCGACGGCGGGTCGGGCTGCGTGTGCGCCGGGTTCAAGCCGACCGAGCTGAGCTGCGGCGACCTACTCGACAACGACAACGACGGGTTGGTCGACTGCGCCGACTTCATCGACTGCCCTGCTCCGGTGAACTGCACCGTCGCGGGTGATGGTGGAAATCACGGCGGCACGTGCGCGGCTGATCACACCTGTCAGTGACAGGTTGAACTGCCGGGGCCGGGACCGGGACCGGGGTCGCGCCCGGGAACGGGAGCGGGTTCGCCTCACGCATTCGCGCAAGGGTTCGGGTTCGGCACCCCCAACGCCGAACGCGCTCCCGAACCCGAAGTCTTCAGACCCGAACCCGTGCCCGAGCCCGACTGCGCACCCGGTCCCGGTCCCGGGCCCGGTTGTTCCTCAAATACCGCGCACCTTGGCGCGATCGGCCGCCTCGGCCATTGCCGCCTTCCGAATCTTCCGGCCTTCTCCGAACCAGTGGTCGACGAGGTCGTAGAGCGTCGGCAGCAGCAGCATCGTCAGCAGCGTCGAGCTGATCAACCCGCCGATGATCACGATCGCGAACGGGCGCTGGGTGTCAGACCCGATCGCGTGCGAGAGCGCCGCCGGCAACAGACCCAACGACGCCAGCAGCGCGGTCATCAGCACCGGCCTCATGCGCTGCGACACCGCGTCGATGATCGCCTCGGGCGACTCGGGCCCGTACTTCGCGCGCGCCTGGCGCACGTAGGTGATCAGCAGCACGCCGTCCATCACCGCCACTCCGAACAGGGTGATGAAGCCGACCGCGGCCGAGACCGAGAGCACGGTGTGGGTGAAGAAGAGCGCGAACACCCCACCGACGGTGGCGAACGGCACGTCGAGCAGCACCACCACCGCCGGCAGCGCCGAGCCGAACGCCATGTAGAGCAGCAAGAAGATCAGCAGCACCGACACCGGCACGATCACCGCCAGCCGCTTCATCGCGCGCCGCTGGTTCTCGAACTCGCCGCCCCAGGTCATGTAGTAGCCGGGCGGCAGCTTCACGTGGCGCTCCACCTTCGACTGCGCCTCCTCGACGAAGCTGCCCATGTCGCGGCCCGAGATGTTGCACTTCAGCGCCAGGAACCGGCCGCCCTGCTCCCGGTTGATCTGGGTGCGGCCCACCGCGGGGTGCACGTCGGCCAGCGCCGAGAGCGGCACCCGCGCGTCGCCCACCGGCACCTCGAGGCGGCCGATGCGCGCCGAGTCGCCCTCGGGCACCTGCGGCAGCCGCACCCGAACGCCGACCTTGCGCTCGCCTTCCCACACCTCGGTCGCCAGCTTGCCGCCGTAGCCGATCTCGATCGCGTCGAGCACGTCGTTCACCGAAGCGCCGAGCCGGGCCGCCTTGGCACGATCGACGTCGGCCACCACGTGCGCCGCGGTGCCCGCCCGGTAGACCTCGACGTCGCGCGAGCCGTGCACGTCTTGAATGATCTGCTTCACGTCTTCCAACTTCTCGTGCATCAGATCGAGATCCTGCCCGTAGATCTTCACCACGATCTGCCCGCGAATGCCGGAGATGCTCTCTTCGACGCGGTCTTTGATCGGCTGGCTGAAGTTGTACTCGACCCCCGGCCGCGCCTCGAACGCCTTGCGCATCGCATCGACCACCTGCTCCTTGGTGCGGCCGGTGCCCCACTGCTCCTCGGGCTTCATCATCACGAACGTCTCGGCCTGGTTCGGCGTCTCGTCGTCGGTGCCGTCTTCGGGGTGGCCCTGCTCGTTGAGCACCTCCGCCACCTCGGGGAACGAGAGCAGAATCTCGCGCGACTCCCGCAGCAGCTTCTGCCCTTCTTCGAGCGAGGTGGGCGACGGCATCGTGATGGTGACGTGAATGTCGCCCTCGTTCATCTCGGGCAAGAACTCGGTGCCCAGCCGGGGGATCAGCGCGATCGCGATGAACAGCACCACCAGGCCCAGCCCGCGGGTCTTCAGCGGGTGCTTCAGCGCCAGCCGCAGCGCGCCCAGGTAGCGGGTGCGGAGGAAGATCAGAAACGCCGGCTCCTTCTCCTCCACCTTCTGGTTCTTGAGCAGAAACGCGGTCACCGCCGGCACGGTGGTGAGCGTGAACAGCAGCGCGCCGACCAGCGCGAACGCGTAGGTGAGCGCCACCGGGCGGAAGATGCGGCCCTCCACCCGCTCGAGGGTGAAGATCGGCAACATCGCGCAGATGATGATCGACAGTGAGAAGAGAATCGGCCGCACCACCTCCTGCGCGGCGTGGGTCACCACCTCCGCCACCTGATCGGGTGGCGGTTTCTTGTGACTCAGATGGCGGTAGGCGTTCTCGACCAGAATCACCGCCCCATCGAGCAAGATGCCGAAGTCGACCGTGCCCATCGAGAGCAGGTTGGCCGGCACACCCGCGAACGAGAGGCCGACGAAGGCCGCCAGCAACGCCAGTGGAATCGTGATCGCCACCGCGATGCTGCCCCGCATCGCGCGGAGGAAGATCCAGATCACCAGGATCACCAGGAACGCGCCCTCCAGCATGTTGTGGCTGACGGTGTGCATCGTGGTGCTGACCAGCTTGGTGCGGTCGTAGAACGGCACGATGCGCATGCCCTGCGGGAGCACGTCTTTGTTCACCTGGGCGATGCGCAGGTGGAGCGCGTCGAGCACGTCGCGCGGGTTCTCTCCGCGGCGCAGCAGCACCGTGCCCTCGACCGAGTTGGTCGCCTTGTCGCGGCCGACGGTGCCGCGCAGAGGCACGTAGCCCTCCACCACCCGCGCCACGTTGCGCACCAGCACCGGCGTGCCGTTGCGCTGCTTCACCATCGTGTTCTCGATGTCTTTCGGGCCTTTGAGCCAGCCGCTGCCGCGCACCACGAACTCGCTCTCGCCGTGCTGCACGTAGCCGCCCGAGGTCGCGCCGTTGGCGTTCTTGAGCGCGTCGAACAGCTCGCCCAGCGTCACCTGCGCGTCGCGCAGCAACACCGGGTCGGCGAGCACGTGGTACTCCTTCTGAAAACCGCCGAACGACACCACGTCGGCCACGCCGGCGGTGCGCATCAGCGCCTTCTCCACCACCCAGTCTTGCCAGCCGCGCAGCTCCGAGGGCGTGTAGCCGTCGCCTTCGAGCGTGTACTGAAACACCTGGCCGACCGGAGTGTCGTTGGGGCCCAGGTGCGGCTGAATGCCGTCGGGCACGTCGGCCTCGGGCAGCCGCTCCGCCACCTGCTGGCGCGCCCAGTAGATGTCGACGTCGTCTTCGAAGGTGACGATCACCTGCGAGAGCCCGAACGAGGTGATCGACCGCTGCACCAGCACCCGCGGCACCCCGGTGAGCGCGCGCTCGACGGGAATGGTCACCTTGCGCTCGACCTCTTCGCCGGCCTGGCCCGGGTAGAGCGTGATCACCATCACCTGCACGTTGGTGACGTCGGGAAACGCTTCGACCTTCAGCCCGAGAAAGGTCTTGATGCCAAAGGCGGCGAAGGCGACCGTCAGCAAGACGGTGGCGACGCGGCGACGAACCGCGATCGCAATCAGCTGATTCAGCACGTGAGCTCCAAAGCAAAGGCGCGGCGCACCAGGTCTGGGCCGGCGGGCCCCACGAAGCACGGCACGTGCCTTCGCCGGAGGACCGTTTCGCTACGGAGAGCTGCCCCGATGGGGCGTTCTGCTTGGGCGCGACGCCTCGAACGGGGCGAAGCGCGGCTGGGTCAGAGGTGAATCGGCGGGGTGCGCGGGGCCGAACGGGGCGACGCTGGAGGAACAGCCTCGTGAAGGCACGGCATTTGCGACGCGTGGGCCGGGCTGTCCCTCACCCGCGAGCGCCTATCGCGCTCGTCGGCCTCTCCCAAGGGGAGAGGGTGGTACGTCAGGCCTTCGATTTCTCCGGCACCGGCGCGGGCTTCTTCGCGGCTTCGATTCGCGCAGCCTTGCGCGCCTTGCGGCCCTCGCCGAACCACTTGTCGATCAGGTCGTAGAGCGTCGGCAGCAGCAGCATCGTCAGTACGGTGGAGGAGATCAGCCCGCCGATGATCACGATCGCGAACGGCCGCTGGGTGTCGGAGCCGATCGCGTGCGACATCGCCGCCGGGAGCAGGCCGAGCGAGGCCAGCAGCGCGGTCATCAGCACCGGCCGCATTCGCTGCGACACCGCGTCGATGATCGCCTCCGAGCTCTCGTTGCCGTACTTCGCCTTCGCTTGCCGCACGTAGGTGATGAGCAAGACGCCGTCCATCACCGCCACTCCGAACAGGGTGACGAAGCCGACCGCCGCCGAGACCGACAACACGGTGCGGGTGAGGAAGAGCGCGAAGATGCCGCCTACGGTCGCGAACGGCACGTCGAGCAGCACCACCACCGCCGGGAGCGCGTGGCTGAAGGTGAGGTAGAGCAGAATGAAGATCAGCAGCACCGACACCGGCACCACGATCGCCAGCCGCTTCATCGCGCGCTGCTGGTTCTCGAACTCGCCGCCCCAGGTCATGAAGTAACCCTCGGGCAGCTTCACCTGCTTGCCGACCTTCGACTGCGCCTCCTCGACGAAGGTGCCCATGTCGCGGCCCGAGATGTTGCACTTCAGCGCCAGAAACCGGCCGCCCTGCTCCCGGTTGATTTGGGTGCGCCCCGACGACGGGTGCACGCTGGTGAGCGCCGAGAGCGGCACCCGCACGTCACCCACCGGCACTTCGAGACGGCCGATGCGGGCGGCGTCTCCTTCGGGCACTTCGGGCAGCCGCACCCGAACGCCGACCTTGCGCTCGCCTTCCCAGATCTCGGTCGCCTCTTTGCCGCCGAACGCCATCTCGACCACGTCGAGCACGTCGTTCACCGAAGCGCCCAGCCGCGCGGCCCGGGCGCGATCGACCTCGGCCACCACGTGATCGGCGGTGCCGGCGCGGTAGACCTCGACGTCGCGGGAGCCCTTCACGTCTTGGAGCACCTGCTTCACCTCTTCGAGCTTCTCGTGCATCAGGGTGAGGTCGTACCCGTAGATCTTGATCACGATCATGCCGCGAATGCCGGAGATGCTCTCTTCGACGCGGTCCTTGATCGGCTGGCTGAAGTTGTACTCGACGCCGGGGCGGGCCTCGAGCGCGTTGCGCATCGCCTCCACCAACTGCTCCTTCGAGCGCCCGGAGTGCCACTCGTCTTCGGGCTTCATCATCACGAAGGTCTCTGACTGGTTCGGCGCCTCGTCGTCGGTGCCGTCTTCGGGGTGGCCCTGCTCGTTGAGCACCTCCGACACCTCGGGAAACGCCTTCGCGTCGAGCAGGGTGACCCGCATCTCGCGCAGAATGCGCTGGCCTTCGTCGAGGCTGGTCGCCGAGGGCATGGTGACGGTGATGTGAATGTCGCCCTCGTTCATCTCGGGCAGGAACTCGGTGCCGAGGCGGGGAATCAGGAAGATCGCGAGCGCGAGGAACACCACGCCGATCGCCTGGGTCTTGAGCGGGTTGTTGAGCGCCATGCGCAGCGCGCTCAGGTACTTGCCGCGGAGGAAGATCAGGAACCCGGGCTCCTTCTCTTCGACCTTGCCGTCGCGGAGCAGAATCGCGGTCAGCGCCGGCACCGCGGTGAGCGTGAACAGCAGCGCGCCCACCAGCGCGAAGCCGTAGGTCAACGCCACCGGTCTGAAGATGCGACCCTCCACCCGCTCGAGGGTGAAGATCGGCAGCATCGCGCAGATGATGATCGACAGAGAGAAGAGGATCGGCCGCACCACCTCTTGCGCGGCGTGAATCACCACCTCGGGCACCTGCTCCGGCTTCACCTTTCGGTGGGCCAGATGGCGGTAGACGTTCTCGACCAGAATCACGGCGCCATCGAGCAAGATGCCGAAGTCGACCGTGCCCATCGAGAGCAGGTTCGCCGGCACCCCCGCGTAGTAGAGGCCGACGAAGCTCACCAACAGCGCGAGGGGAATGGTGACCGCCACCGCCAGCGAGCCCTTGATCGCGCGGAGGAAGACCCAGATCACCAGGATCACCAGCAGCGCGCCTTCGACCATGTTGTGAGACACGGTCTTGGTGGTGGTGTTGACCAGCTTGGTGCGGTCGTAGAAGGGCACGATTCGCATGCCGTGGGGCAGCACGTCGCGGTTGATCTGCGCCACCTTCACGTGCACCGCGTCGAGCACGTCGCGCGGGTTCTCACCGCGGCGGAGCAGAATGGTGCCTTCGATTCGAGTCGGAGGCCTTGTCGCGGCCGACGGTGCCGCGGCGGGGCACGTAGCCCTCGACCACCCGGGCCACGTTGCGCACCAGCACCGGAGTGCCCGCGCGCTGCTTCACCATCGTGTTCTCGATGTCTTTCGGCCCCTGGAGCCAGCCGGTGCCGCGCACCACGAACTCGGAGTCGCCGTGGTGCACGTAGCCGCCGGAGGTCGCGCCCGAGGCGTTCTTCAGCGCGTCGAACAGCTCCTGCAGCGTCACCCCCTGGTCGCGCATCAGCCCGGGGTCGGCGAGCACGTGGTACTCCTTCTGAAAGCCGCCGAACGAGACGACGTCGGCGACACCCGCGGTGCGCATCAGCGCCTTCTCGACCACCCAGTCTTGCCAGCCGCGGAGCTCCGACGGGGTGTAGCCGTCGCCCTCGAGCGTGTACTGAAACACCTGGCCGACCGGAGTGTCGTTGGGGCCCAGGTGCGGCTGCAGGCCTTCGGGCACGTCGGCTTCGGGCAACAGCTCGGCCACCTGCTGGCGCGCCCAGTAGATGTCGACGTCGTCTTCGAAGGTGACGATCACCTGCGAGAGACCGAACGAGGTGATCGACCGCTGAATCAGCACCCGGGGCACGTTCACCAGCGCCCGCTCGACGGGAATGGTGACCTTGCGCTCCACCTCTTCGGCCGCCTGGCCGGGGTAGAGGGTGATCACCATCACCTGCACGTTGGTGACGTCGGGAAACGCCTCGACCTTCAGCTTCATCAGCGTCTGAATGCCGAAGAACAGAAACGCCACCGTGAGCGCCAGCGTGGCCACCCGGCGCTTCACCGCGACTTCGATCAGCTTGTTCAACATTTACTGATCCCGAATTTCCTGCTTCATGAACAGCGCGCCCTTGGTGATGATCCGGTCGCCTTCTTTCAGGCCCTCGTAGATCCGCACCCCGCCCTCCAGCTCGGAGCCGATCTTCACCGCGCGCAGCTTGAACACGTCGGGCTTCTCGGCGCTCGCCGCCACCACCTCAGACCGGTCGCCGTTGGTGAGCACCGCCGCGGTCGGCACCATGATCGTCTTCAGGTCCTCCGCGGCGTCGATCTTCACGTTGGCGAACATGTCGGGCTTGAGCTTGAAGTCGGGGTTGGCGATCGACATGCGCACCTTCACCGTGCGCGAGGTCGGGTCGACGGTGTCGCCCACGTAGGCCACCTGCCCCTTGAAGATGTCGTCGGGGTACGCCGGCACCTTCACCTCCGCCGGGTCGCCCGGGTCGACCAGCGCCACGTCGGCCTCGTAGACGTCGGCCATCGCCCAGACGGTGGAGAGATCAGACAGCGTCATCAGCGCCTGGGCGGCGTCGGCGCGAACTTCCTGGCCGGGCAGCACGTTGCGCTCCACCACCGCGCCGGCGATCTGCGCGTTCAGCGAGGCGATGATCGACGCGTGGTCGGCGATGCCCAGCACCTGCAGCTGGCTCCTCACCCGCGAGACCTCGGCCTCGGCCTTGCGCTGGTCGGCTTCGATCTGGGCGAACTCCTTCGCCGAGACCGCGCCGTCGGCCTGGAGCGCCTTCGCCCGGTCGAGCGCCTTCTTCGCCACCGTCGCGTCTTCCTCCGACTTGCGCAGATCCGACTCCAGCTGCGCCACCTGGGGCGAGGTGAGCTCGATCAGCGGGCTGCCCGCCTTCACCTTGTCGCCCAGCTTGTGGAGCACCGCGTGCACCCGGCCGTCGATCGGGCTGGCGATGCGCTGGGTGTGATCTTCGTCGAAGGCGATCTTGCCGGGGAGGTTGAGCGAGGGGCGAATGGTGACCATCTTCACCGTCTCGATCTGCACGTACTTGAGCGACTCCTGGTGATTGCGGAAGTCGAGGCCCTCGTTGTCGTTGGGCTCGTCTTTGTGCTCCGCCTCGCCCTTGGTACAGCTCGAGGCGACGCACACCAGCAGAAGGGGCAACCACAACCAGACGGGTCTCATTTCGGGGTGCCTCCTACTGCGTGCACGAGATCGATCACCGCCTGCCGGTACTGGAGGGTGGCGTCGACCTCGGCCTGCCGCACCTCGACGTAGGTGCGCTGTGCTTCGAGCAGCTCCAGCAGCGAGACCGCTCCTGCCTGATACGACTTCTCGGCCACCTTGAGCGCCTGCGCGGCGCGGGGAGCGACGTCATCGGTCAACAACTTGAGCTGAACCAGCGCGTTCTCGGAGCGCTTCACCGCGTCGGCCACCTCGGTGGCGATCGTGAACAACAGCCGCTCGCGCTCGTTCTCGGAGGTGCGCAGATCGACCTCCGCGTGCCCCACCCCGCCCTGGTTGCGATCGAAGATCGGCAGCGGCAGCGAGATGCCCACCGCGAAGGTGTTCGGGTTGTCGCCCGAGACGACGAAGTTGTCGTGCGAGTAGGCGACGCTGAGCGAGATGTCGGGGTAGGCCTCGCGCCGCTGGGAGGCGAGCACGGCCTTGGCTCTCTCGACCGACTTCAAGGTGGCCTGAAGATCGGGCCGCGTCTCGTTCGCCTGGGAGATCACCGCCTGCAGATCGAGCGTCTGGTCGGAGCGGCGCGCGGTCGGCTCGAGCGCCTCGGGCAATTCGGCCAGCGGCAGCGTCATCAGCGCGGCCAGCCGCTGGCGGGCGAGGTCTGACTGGAGCTTGGCCTGAATCTCGGCGGCCTTGTACCGCATCAGCTCGAGCTCGATCTTCTTGTAGTCGGTCTCGGAGATGTCGCCGACCTTCAGCCGCGACGCCGAGAGCCGAACGGTGTCGTCGTAGCGCTCGCGGGCTTCCTGCGCCAGGGCGCGCTGCTCGTGGGCGCGGAGCGCATCGGCGAAGGCGGTCTTCACCGCCCAGCTGACCTCGCGCTCCACCTGCATCACCATCAGCTGCGCCCCTTCGAGGCCCCGGTCGGCGGCTTCGCGGCGCTTGCTGCGCTTGAACCAGATGTCGATCACCTGGGAGATCGACACGGTGTGAATCGGCTGGTCGAAGAAGCCGGGGTTGACCGCCGGCTGACTCGAGCCCGCGTTCTGCGGGTTGCCGGGCGGCACCACCAGGTTGGCCAGCCCGTAGCTGGCGACCGGGTTGGGCAGAATGCCGGCGATCACCCGGTCGACTTCGGCAGCGTCGATGTTCAGCTTGGCGGCGACCAGATCACGGCTGCGGGTGAGCGCGGTAGCGACCGCCTCGTCTTCAGTGAGAACTGGCGGCGCAGCGCCGATCAACATCGCCACGAGCACTACCGCGGCCATCGAATTCACTCCTCCTCGAGTTGCAACCAGCCCTGCGACGCCGAAACGCTTAGCACGGCTTAGGCCATTATCAACCCGAGGGCCCGGGAGGAGCGCAGCGGTTCGGCGCTCGTCACTTCGGGGCGAAATGTCGCAAAGCGGGTCAGGATCGGGCTTCGCTGATCACACGCCCGGGCGCGGCGCGCTCTCGGCGGGCGACAGCACTTCGATCTCGTCGTCTTCTTCTTCGTCAGGCAGCTTGTTCTGCGAGATGAAGGCGTAGATGGTCGGGAGCGCGAACGCGGTCACCAGCCGCGAGGTGAACAGGCCGCCGATGATCACCAGCGCGAACGGCCGCTGAATCTCGCTCCCCACTCCCTGCGAGAGCGCCATCGGCATCAGGCCCATGATCGCCAAGAGCGCGGTCATCGTGACCGGCCTGAACCTGATGATCGACCCGTTCAGCACCGCCGAGTTCATGTCTTCGCCGAGCCGCCGCCGCTCGTCGGCGACCGCGATCACCAGCAGCGCTTGAAGTGCGACCTGCCCCAACAAGGTGATGAAGCCGACCGCCGCGCTCACCGAGAGGGGAATGCCGGCGGCCCAGAGCGCGAACAGCCCGCCGGTCATCGCGAAGGGCGCCGAGAGCAGCACGGTGACCGCGCTGCGAAACGACCTCAGCGACATCCACAGCAACAGCAGCACCACTCCGACCGAAATCGGCACGATCACCGCCAGGCGCGACATCGCCCGCTGCTGGTTCTCGAAGTCACCCGCCCAGACGAAGTAGTTGCCGTCGGGAGGCTTCACCTCTCGCGACAGGGTCTCCATCGCGTCGTGCATCACCGACCCGATGTCGCGGCCTTCGACGTTGAACTTCAGCGCCAGAAACCGGCTGTTCGACTCGCGGTTGATCGCCAACCGGCCCATCGAGGTCTCGATGTGGGCCAGCTCGCTGAGCGGCACCCGGCCGCCGCCCGGCGTGGGCACCAGAATCGAGCTGATCTGCTCGCTCACCTGCCGCTCCGACGGCGGCAGGATCAAACGAATCGGCACCGCCCGCTCGCCCTCCCAGAGGGTGGTGGCGACGTGGCCCCCGAGCGCGGTCTCGATCAGGCTCTGGGCGTCGACCACGCTGACCCCGGCGCGCGCCAGCGCCGCCCGGTCGAGGCGAATCTGCAGCTGCGGCACCGTCGCGTCGCGGTAGAGGTCCAAGTCGACCACCCCGGCCACCTTGCCGAGCGCCCGCTTCGCCTGCACCATCGACTCGCGCATCGCGGCCAGGTCGGTGCCGAAGATCTTGAGCACGAACTTGCCGCGCACCCCGCTGACCGCTTCTTCGACGTTGTCGCGAATCGGCTGAGAGAAGTTGTAGCGAACGCCGGGAATCTCGGTGAGCGACTCGCGCATCGCCTCGATCAACCGCTCGGTGTTCCACCCTTTGCGCCACTGGTCGTGCGGCTTCAGCCGGACGAAGGTCTCCGACAGGTTGGGGGTGTCTTCGTCGGTGCCGTCTTCGGGGCGCCCGTGCTCGCTGAGCACCTCGGTCACCTCGGGGAAGGTGAGCAACCGCCGCCGCACGTCGACCAGAATCGTCGAGCCCCGCTCGAGCGAGATGCTGGTCGGCATCTCGACGAACAGCAGCAGGTCGCCCTCGTCGAGATCGGGGAGGAACTCCGAGCCCACCCTGGAGATCGCGATCCCCCCCATCACCATGATCGCGATCAGGCCACCCACCACCACCGACCGGCGGCTGAACAGCCAGCGGAGCGCGACCGCGTACCCGTCGCGGGCGGCGATCAGCCAGCGGGGCTCCTTGTGGTGCCCGTCTTCGAGGCGGAAGAAGGCGGCGCACAGCGCGGTCACGGTGGTGAGCGCGAACACCAGCGCCCCCACCAGCGCGAAGCTGTAGGTCATCGCCAGCGGGCGAAAGATTCGGCCCTCGACCCGCTCCAGCGCGAAGACGGGGATCAGCGCCGCGATGATGATCGCCATCGCGAAGAAGGTCGGCATCGCCACGCCCAGCGCCGCTCCGCCGACCAGCGAGCGAAGCTCGGCCCGGGTCTTCACCTGCCGCTCGCTCATCTCGCGAATCACGTTCTCGGTGAGCACCACCGCGGCTTCGACCAGAATGCCGAAGTCGATCGCCCCCATCGAGATCATGTTCGCCGGCAACCCCAACAGGTAGAGGCCGATGAAGGCGGCGAGCACCGCGAGTGGAATCACCGAGGCGACGATCAGCGAGCAGCGCAGGCTGCCGATGATCAGCCAGACCACCGCGATCACCAGCAGCGCGCCGAACAGCAGGTTGTGCTTCACCGTGCTCAGCGTCAGCCCGACCAGCGAGGTGCGGTCGTAGAAGGGCTCGATCTTCATGCCCTCGGGGAGGATCTTCGAGTTGAGCTCGTCGACCTTCTCGTGAATCGCCTTCAGCACCGGCGACGGGTCTTGCCCGCGGCGCAGCAGCACGAAGCCCTCCACCGCCTCGAGCTTGCCGTTGTAGCCGACGTCGCCGCGCCGGGGCGTGTGGGCCACCACCACGGTGGCCACGTCGCCGACGGTGATCGGCGTGCCCGACTGGCTTCGGAGCACGATGTGCTCGACGTCGCGCGCATCCATCAAATAGCCGACGCCGCGAATCACGAACTCCTGGTCGCCGTTGGTCAAGAAGCCGCCGCCGACGTTCTCGTTCGACTTGGCGAGCGCCTCCGACACGTCGTCGAGGGTGAGGTCGAACGCGAGCAGCTTCTTGGGGTCGACCTGAACGTGGAGCTCTTTCAAGTAGCCGCCGAAGCTGACCACGTCGGCGACGCCCGGCACCTGGCGCATCACCCGGGTGACCGTCCACTCCTGCTCCATGCGGAGGTCGGTGAGGGTGTGCCGGTCGCTGGTCACCCGGTACTGGTAGACCTCTCCCAACGGCGTGTAGTCGGGCGCCAGCTCGGCGGTGGCGCCGGGCGGCAGCGACGCGGTGGCGATGCGTTCGCTCACCAGCGCCCGGGCGCGAAAGCCGTCGGCGTCGTCTTGAAACACCAGCCACACCAGCGACAGGCCGAACAGGCTCTCGCTGCGAATCAAGATCAGCCCCGGGGTGCCGTTGAGCACCCGCTCGAGGGGAATGGTGACCTGGCGCTCGATCTCCTCCGCCGCCAGCCCCGGGTACTGGGTGATGACGTTGACCTGAATGTTGGTGACGTCGGGGTAGGCCTCGATCGGGGTGCGGTAATACGAGAGCAGGCCGTAGGCGACCACCACCAGGCTCACCATCAGCACGCCGATGCGCCGGTGAACGCAGAAGCCGATCAGCGCACGGAGCAACTAGTCCTCCGAGTGGAACTGGTTGAGCAGGAACAGCGCCCCGCGCGAGACGTACTTGGTGCCCGGCGCCAGCCCTTGGGTGATCTCGACCTCTCCGCCGCGGCGGCGGCCGGGCACCACCTGCTGAGGCGCGAGCTTGTCGGGGGCGACGCTGACGAACACCAGGGAGCGCGCGCCGTCGTTGACCACCGCGCTGTCGGGCACCCGGGTGCGCTTCACGCCCGGGTCTGCCACCGGCATCACCTCGACGAAGGAGTTGGGCCGCAGCACCCGATCTTTGTTGTCGAGCCGCACCCGCACCTCCACCGTGCGGCGCCGGGCGTCGACCACCTCGGAGACGTGATCGACCGCTCCGTCGCGTTCGACGCCGCCCACCTGGGTGCGAATGTGAACCGAGCCTCCCACCCTGACGTCGAGCACGTCGGTCTCGGGCACGTCGGCGAGCACCAACACCTCGTCGAGGTCGCTGATTCGCAGCAGCGCCTTCTCGCGGTCGGGCGTCACTTCCTGGTTCGAGAAGACGTCGAACTCGACCACCGTGCCGGCGCGGGGCGCGTGCACCCAGAACAGGTTGTCTCCGGCGGAGTCGACCGCGAGGCTCTGCTGCTTCGCCTGCGCCGTCTTGTAGGCGAGGTTCGCGTTCTTCAGCTCCGCCTCGGCCGCCAGCACCTCTTTTTCGGGCGTCGCCTTCAGCGCGTAGAGGTCTCTCATGCGCTGCAGGGTGCGTTCTTTCACCGCCACCTCGGCCCGGCTGCCCTCGAGCTCACGGTCGAGATCGGCGTAGGCCCCGCTGCGCACCGAGAAGAGCCGATCGCCCTTCTTCACCGGGTCGCCGAGGCGAACCTCGACCGCCTCGACCCGGCCGGCCAGGGGCGTGCCGATGTTCGAGGTGCGCCGCTCGTCGAAGTCGACGTGCCCCGGCGAGGGCAGCGGGTCGAACGGCGGCCCGTCGGTCGCGGCCGAGAGGGTGAGGTATTTCCACTGAGGGGCGTCGGCGCTGAGGGTCAGCGTCTTGCCGTCGGAGACCATCTCGGGGGCACGCGGCGCACCCGCCGGACTGGTACACGAGACCAGCCCAACTCCGACCATCAGCAACAGAATCGAACGAGCGCCCACGGGGCCGCCGGAGATAGCGCGAAATGCCCCAAGAGGGGCAGTTCAGGTCAGGCAAAATCGCCCAGCAGGGTCAAAACGCCCCGTTTCGATTTCACTCCTCGGCGTTCGAGTGCATGCCCCACCGCTCGAGCTTTCGGTAGAGCGTCTTGCGATCGAGGCCGAGCACCTTGGCGGCGCGGGTGCGGTTGCCCTTCTGCGCGTCGAGCACCCGCAGAATGTGGCGACGCTCGACGACCTCGAGCGGCAGCGTCAGCTCTTCGGGGTTGGAGCCGCCGGTGGCGCGCGACGGGCCCTGGCGAACCTTCTCGGGCAGGTCGTCGAGTTGGAGGTGATCGAAGGCGGTGAACGCCACCGAGCGCTCGATGCAGTTCTCGAGCTCGCGCACGTTACCCGGCCAGTCGTACTCGAGGAGCTTCTGGGCGACCGCGGGGGTGAGGCCCCGCACCTTCTTGCCCGAGCGCTCCGAGACCTTGCGCACGAAGTGCTGCGCCAGCTCGAGCACGTCGTTGCCGCGGGCGCGCAGCGGCGGAAGCACGATCTGAATCACGTTCAGCCGGTAGAAGAGGTCGTCGCGAAAGCGGCCCTCTTCGACCCGCTCGTCGAGGTCGACGTTGGTGGCGGCGATGATGCGGGCGTCGAAGGTGACCTCGTTGCTGCCGCCGACCGGCCGAACCTTGCGCTCCTGGAGCGCGCGCAGCAGCTTGGGCTGGAGCGAGAGCGGCAGCTCACCGACCTCGTCGAGCAGCATCGTGCCGCCGTCGGCCTGCTTGAACATGCCGACCCGATCGCTCTTCGCGTCGGTGAAGGCGCCCTTCACGTGGCCGAACAATTCGGACTCGAGCAGCGCCTCGGGCATCGCCGCGCAGTTGACCGCGGTGAACACGCCTTCTTTGCGGCGCGAGAGCCGGTGGAGCGCGCGGGCGACCACCTCTTTGCCCGTGCCCGACTCACCGGTGATCAGCACCGAGGCGTCGGAGTCGGCGACCCGGCCGATCAGCTGCTGCACCTTGCGAATCGCCTCCGAGTCGCCGAGCAGCTCGTGGGCGGGGGCGATCGCGTCGGCCTGGTGGCGCAACCGCTTCACCTCTTCGCGCAGCGCGTGGTGCTTCACCGCGCGCTCGACCGCGATGCTCAAGGTCTCCATCTCCACCGGCTTGGTGATGAAGTCCCAGGCGCCGGCGCGAATCGCCTGAATCGCCGACTCGAGCGAGCCGAACGCGGTGATCACCAGCACCGGAATGTCGGGCCGGTTCTGCACCGCCTTGCGGCACAGCTCGATGCCATTCATGCCCTTCAGGTTCAGGTCGGTGAGGATCGCGGAGTAGTCGGTCTCGGCGGCGAACCGCAGCGCCTGCTCCGCGCCCTCCGACGACTTCACCTCGAAGCCGCGCTTGGTCAGCTGCTCGGCGAGCAGCTCCCGCATCGCGGTCTCGTCCTCCACCACCAATACTTTGCCCAGCGGTTGTTTGCTCATCGTCGTCATGCCTCCGAAGCCGGTAGATAAAGTGAGAAGCGGGAACCCTTGTCGATCGTGCTCTCGACGCCGATCCAACCGCCGTGGTCGCGGGCCAATCCCCACGCCACCGAAAGTCCGAGGCCCGTACCTTCGCCCACCGTCTTGGTGGTGAAAAACGGTTCGAAGATGTGGGGCAAAACGTCTCCCGCAATTCCAGGGCCGGTGTCGCTGACGTCGACGCGAACGTAGTTGCCCGGCTGGCCGCCGACGTCGGGCGGCGGAGCGAGGGTGACCTTCGAGCAGCTGAGCGAGACGGCGCCGTTCTTCGGGGTCGCTTGAATCGCGTTCACCACCAGATTGGTGAGCACCTGGAGCACCTGCTGGTGGTCGATCTCGGCGTAGAGCGGGTCGGCGCCGTCAGCGGCGTTGAGCGAAACCTCGGCCTTTTTGCCCAGGGTTCCCAGCAGGCGCACCACTTCACCGGGCATCTGGCCGAGGTCTTCTTTGCGCTTCACGGGGTGGCGACGCCGGGCAAAGTCCAACAACTGGCGGATGATCCGCGTGATCCGCTCGGACTCTTCGACCAGCACCTTCGCGTTCTGCACCGCTTCCTCTCCTGAAGCGTCCCCGGTGGCGATCAACCGGGCGCGGGCATGTATGACGTTCAAGGGCGTCCCTAATTCATGCGCAATTCCAGATGCGAGCTTTCCGACCGTGGCCAGACGGTCGGCGTGCCGCAGCTGCTCGACCGCGGCGAGGCGTTTTGCCGCTTCTTCGTCGCGCTGAACCTGGGTCTTGGCGAGCTGGGAGTACATGCGGTTGAACTCCTCGGCGAGCTCACCGATCTCGTCGCGCTGCTTCATCTGGAGCGGAGCGACCGGCCGGCCGGCGCCGATCTCGCGGGCGCGCTCGGCGAGCAGGCGCATCGGGTTGCCGACGATCAACCGGCCCAGCACCAGGGCGATGATGCCGCCGGCGATCGCCAGCACCACCGAGGCGGTGCCGACCGCGAGCACGGTCGAGCGCACGAAGGCCTCTTCTTCGTCGAGTGGCTCGGCGAGGCGAACCGCCGCCACGGTCTTGCCGTCGGCCTGCACCGGCATGGTGGTGACGATCAAGAAGCGGGTCCAGTCGAGCTGCTTCACCTCGTGGCCGGCGAGCAGCACGCTGCGGTCGGGCTCCTCGACCTTGCCGATCGGAGAGAAGCTTGCGTGCACGTTCGGCTCGCGGAGGTCGGCGTCGCGCACCAGGGCGTAGGAGGCCTCGAACTGCGGGTCGCCCTTGGCGAGCTCGCGCTCGGCGGCGGCGGCGAGCACGGTGCCGACGAGGTGGTGGTCTCTCAGCGCGTCGTCACCGAACAACGCGAGCTCGCGCCGCACGGAGAAGATGCCGCCGAGCACCAGCACCAGAAAGATCGACAACGCCATCGGGAGCGTCAGTTTTCGAGCGAGCCTCACGAAGTTCACCTTGGGGCGAAAGCGTGTTCAGGTACAAGCAGGTTGAGCTTCAACTCCGCCGTCTTCGCGGTGTTCCTGCTGGGGTTTTTTGCCCTTTATGCGTGGGTACCGCTGGGGCGAATGTGGAAGCTTTCGCTGATCGTCTTCGGCTCGGCGCTGTTCTACGCCGCGTGGGACGTGCGGTTCGTGCCGCTGCTCTGGTTCACCGCCCTGCTCGACTTCATGGTCGCCCGGCGCATCGATGCGTCGGCCGATGCGGGCGCTCGCAAGCGGTGGCTGGTGCTGTCGCTGGTGGCGAACCTCGGCGTGCTCGGGCTGTTCAAGTACCTGGGGTTTCTGAGCACCACCGCGTTCGGCCTGGTTTCGCTGTTCGGAGTGCACGCGGTGCCGGTGGAGCTGCAGATCCTGCTCCCGGCGGGAGTGAGCTTCTACACGTTCCAGTCGATGAGCTACACGATTGACGTCTACCGTCGTGAGTTCCCCGCGCGAAACCAGCCGCTCGAGCTGCTGGCAGCGGTCTCGTTCTTTCCCCACCTGGTGGCGGGGCCGATCATTCGGGCGAAGGTGCTGCTGCCGCAGTTCGACAAATTCGAGCTCGCGACCTGGCAGCAGTTTCGCTTCGGGATCGCGCTGGCGGCGGTGGGCCTGCTGAAGAAGACGGTCGCCGACTTTCTCGGTGGGCCGTCAGACGCGCTGTTCTCGAACCCGGCGCCGTCGGCGCTCGAGGCGTGGACGGGAGCGCTCGCCTTTGCCGGGCAGATCTACGGCGACTTCTCGGGCTACACCGACATCGCGATCGGGGTGGCGGCGATTCTCGGCTTCACCCTGCCGAAGAACTTCGATCAGCCGTACCTCGCCACCTCACCGGTCGACTTCTGGCGGCGCTGGCACATCTCGCTCTCGAGCTGGCTGCGCGACTACCTCTACATTCCGCTCGGGGGGAACCGAAAGCGGCGCTGGTTGAACCTCTTTCTCACCATGCTGCTCGGCGGCCTCTGGCACGGCGCCTCGTGGACCTTCGTCGCCTGGGGCGGCTACCACGGCGCGCTGCTGGCGGCGCAGCACGCGCTCGGCTTCACCCAGCCGGCGACCGGAGCGGTGCGCTGGGTGTCGCGTGCGCTGACGTTCTACCTGGTGCTGCTGGGCTGGGTGCTGTTTCGCGCGGCGACCTTCAAGGGCGCGCTTGGGGTGCTGAAGGCGATGCACGGCCTGGGCGACTCGGCGTCGTCGCTCACCTACTCGGCCGGCGCGACGCTGGTGTTCGTGGTGCTCGGGCTGGTGCTCTGTCACCTCGCCACCCACGTGTTCGAGCGAAAGCCGGTGACCGAGCGCGGCCTGTGGCTGTGGCCGGTGACGGCGATGCTGTTGGCGGTGTGCTTCGGGCTCGGCGCGGGCGGGCGCGCGTTCATTTACTTCCAGTTCTGACCATGGATCGGCGAACGGCGCTCAAAGCGTGGCTGGCGATGGTGGCGCTGCTCGCCGCCGGCGCGTTCGGTTCCTGGGTGCTGCAGAGCACGCTCGCGCGCGCGGCTCCGCTCGAGGCGGCCGACTTCAGTGAAGGCATGGCGCGGCTGGAGCTGCTGCTCAACGCACTGCCGGCGATCGCCCGTCACTCCGACGCGGTGCTGGTGGTCGGCTCGTCTCCGACGCAGCACGGTTTTTCGCCCGAGCGATACCAGCAGGCGCTCGAAGCGCGCGGGGTGCGCGCGGCTGCGTTCAACCTCGGCATCCCCGGAGGCGACCCGCAGGTCGAGCGGGCGCTGAGCGAGCGGCTGGCGCGGGAGTACGCCGGCGCGGGCACCCGGGCGAAGCTCGTGCTGCTCGAGGTGACGCCGTACCAGCTGACCCGCGCGTACTCGTCTGACTCGAAGAACCGGGAGCTCGACGACCTCAAGCTTTCGGCGCTCGGGTCGCCGCAGGTGTTGTCGCGGCTGCCGGTGGGCGAAGCGGCGCACGTGGTGGCGATCGAGGCGCAGGGCCGGAGGTCGGCGTTCGTCAGCGCGGCGCTGGTGGGCACGCTGGCGGTCGATCGGTCTCCGGCGTGGTGGCCGTTCGCGCGGGAGATCGATCCGCTCGCAGAGCGCAAGCGGCTGGCGGGGGTGATGCGCGCCGCCGTGCACCAGCCGGAGTGGGACCCGGTGACGCACGGTGAGTCGCGCTACTTCACGCCCGAGACCGCGGCCGTCTACGCCCAATGGCGGGCGCTGAAAACCACCGAGACCACAATGCGGGCCGAGCTGGGGTGGCGGGTCGCCAACGCCGACATTCTCGAGCGCCGGTTCGACCCTGCGCGGGTGGAGGAGCTCTACGCCACCATCGCCGCGCTCGAGACGTTCGCCGACAAGGTGCAGCTGTGGGTGGCGCCGACGAATCCCCGGTACATCACTCCGACCGCTCAGGGGCTCGCGCGGCAGAAGGTGCTGTTCGATGCGCTCGCCGCGGGTGGCCACCCGGTGGTCGACCTCGAAGCCGAGCACGGCTTCATCGCCGAAGACTTCATCGACACCACGCACCTCGAAGAAGAGATCGGGCGCCCGAAGTTGTCCGACCGGCTGGCCGCCTTCTGACGCAACGTTTGCGTGAGCGGTGCGACGGCGATCGCTGGATTCACTCGGGGTCGTCGCGGTCCGGAAACTGCAGCGGCTGGAGCGCCATGCCTACTCCAGAACAGATCCTCGGGAACCTGGCGTTCGAGGCGACCTCCGCGCGCGGCATCGCGCTGCTCTGGCACCTCGCGGCAGTGATCGGCCTCACCGTGCTCTTCACCAGCAGCTGGCGGCCACGCACCTTCATCGCGCAGATGCTCGCGGTCGCGCCGCTGGTGACGGTGAGCTCACTGGCGTCGACGTTCGGGCTCGGGTTCAACGCGGTGGTCACCGGAGCAGTCGCGTTCGCGCTGGTGATCATCGGCGCTCGAGGAACCGAAGCTCCGGTGGCGCCCAGCCCGCTGTGGTCGGTGCTGCTCGGCCTGGCTTCGGTGAGCTACGCGCTGGTGTACCCGCACTTCGTGCCGATCGAGAGCGCTCGCGATCTCTGGTTCACTCCGGTCGGGGTGGTGCCCTGCCCTTCGTTCGCGCTGGTGATCGGCGCCGGGCTGCTGGCGGGCGGGTTCGGCTCGCGCGCCTGGTCGCTGCTCGCCGGTGGCGCCGGCCTCTTCTACGCGGTGTTCGGGATCGCGGTGCTCCACGTGTGGCTCGACGCGGGCCTGCTGCTCTCCGCCGGGGCGCTGGTCGCGATCGGCGTGCTGGGTGACAAGATCGCGCCGAGCAACCACCGCTTCGGTGTTCCGCCCGCCGCGGCGAGCGGCAGCCGTTAGCGACGCGGACGGCTTCAGCGAGGCCGACCGCTGTTTGCTCGAGTGGGTGATGGGCGGCGGGGTTTCGCGGTTGCACGGGCGACGTCCGCGCGCGATCGAGTGGCCAGCGGTGCCGCGCGGGTGAACCCCACGTCGCGGGTGCCGTTCGCGCCGCCGAGCTTCGACGCCGCCCGCACGGCAAAGTAGGCACACCTCAGCGATTTCGGAGCGTGCAGCGAGACTCGAGCGTCACAACCTGCCGAGAACACGAGCGCGTCACTGCGCGCAAACGCGCTTCGAAGTTCGAGCTCGTGCACGACGAATGCGCTCCTCGAAGAACGCAGCCAGCGCACGAGGCGGCCCCGAAGTCGCGGGCGGAGCTCGACGGCCTCACCCGGCTCCGACCGCGGCGCACACCCCTCAATGCTTTGTGCTGTTCGACGAACGAGCTCGAAACAGCCGAGCCACCGCCAAGAGAGCGAGCGCGAACGCGCCGTCGAGCTCGCCACAGCCGCAGCCCTTCGACTTCTGCGTGGTCTTGGTGCCCAACCCGACGGTGAGGAAACAATCGGCTGCCGGAGCCGGCACCACGCCATCGGTGGCGACCACGCGCACGCGGTACTTCACGCCCGCCTCGAAGGTGACCATCGAGGTGTCGAACGAGGTCGACCCTGACGTCGCCTGGTCCTTCTTCAGGTCGAACACCGGCGTGGCGGTCATCGGGTCGTCGTTGGCCTTGAAGATCGACAGCTCGATCTGAATCGGGTCGTTGTCGGGGTCGGTCGACGGGGTCACCGAGAATCATCTGCGGCGGGGTATCGAGGTGCAGGTCGTCGCACTTGGCCACGAACGGCGCGTCGGGCGCGACGGCGGTCGGCGGCGCATCGGCCTTGATGGTGAAGCTGACCACGTTGCTGTACGGGCTCTCCACACCCTCGGGGTCGAGGCCCCACGCGCGCACGAAGTACTGCTGGCCCTGCACCAGGTTCTGGGTCGCGGTCCACATCGTCATCGACGAGCCGACCGTGCTCTGGCTGCCGGAGCTCACCACCACCTGGCTGAACGCCGAGTCAGACGCGATCTGAATGAAGAGCGACACCGCCTCGGCCTCGGGGTCGATCGGGTTGGTGACCTCGATCGTCGGCCGCTTGGGGATCACCACGTCGCCTTCGACCGGCTTGACGATCACCGGCGCGCTCGGCGGGTCGTTCACCGTGCTGACCACGTAGTTGAAGTACCCGCTCCACGGGCTGTAGCCGTTGGCCGCGTTGCCGTCGAACGCGCGCGCCCGCCACTTCACGTGGGTGTTCTCGGGCACCGTGGTGGCCTGCCAGAGCACGCCCGCATCGGCCGAACCGCCGTCGGGCGTGATCCACGCTGCCTGCGCCGCCATCCCCGCGTCCTCGTAATAGAGCTCGAAGCGGTAGGTGAGCTGATCCTGATCGCCGTCGGTCGACTGCGCGCAGGTCATCGCCGGCGCCGCCTGGTTCACGGTGGTGTGATCGGCCGGCGTCAGCAGCACCGGAGTGGTGGGCGGCACGTTCACCGCGTTGACCACCACGTTGATCACCAGGTTGGAGGTGAACTCCGCGTCGGCGGCGTTCAGGTGAAGCGTGTACGGGCTGGCGCGCGCGGCGATCTGATCGGCGGTCCAGGTGAAGGTGCCGCTCCCCGAAGCGCCGTTGAACGAGCCGCCCGACACGCTCATCGCCTGGCTGTCCTGAAAGTCCCAGCCGGCGGTGATCGGGTCACCATCAGGGTCGGAGAAGGTCACCGAGACGTTGAGGGTCTCGCCCTCGTCGATGGTGATCGTCTGGCCGGCCGGCATGTTCTTGAAGGTCGCATCGAGGCTGGGCGAGCGGTTGCCCATCACGATGGTGGCGTTGTAGCGGCCGGCCGAGGCCTGGTTGATGCCGTTGTAGGTGGTGTCGCCGTAGGTGGAGACCACCGCGCAGACCCGCCCGTCGGAGGCGAACGCGCCGGTGTCGAGCTTCGCCGCCAGCGAGACCGGGCCGGAGTCGTCGTCGACCTTGAGGAAGGTGAAGCCGCCGCCGGTGACGTCGAACAGCGCCACCACCGGGTCGACGAACGGGTGCGGCCGGGTGCTCCCGTCCTCCAACGTCAGCGTGCCCTGGGCGGTGATGTAGTAGCGGTCGTGGGCCTTCACGTCCCAGCAGTACATGTCGATGTCGGAGCCGCGGGGGCCGATCAGCGCTCCAGAGGTGCTGTAGCTGCCGGGTGGCGACGAGCGAAACACGGTGCCGTCGATCGACGCGCCCGACTGGTTGGGGCTGTCGTTCGGCTCGTACGGGTCGGGCGTCATCGGGGTGAGGTAGATCGACGGGCCGGTGCCGACGAAGTTCGAGTACACCGTGAACGGGCCGCCGTTGACGTAGGTCTCGTAGTAGCCGTTGAGATCCCACGCGATCACCCGGTAGTCGCCCGGCACCAGCCCGCGAAAGTTGTACTCGCCGAGGTGCGGGTACGGCTTGGAGAAGTCGACGTGGTTGGTGCGCGGCTCGGACTTCAGCTCGGTGCGCACCATCGGCCCGGCGTAGAGCGCACCGTTGGAGAGGGTGCCGTCGAAGCCGCCGTTGGTCTCGAGCGCGATGTTGATCGCCGGCACGGTGTCGCCGTCGGCCAGGGTGATCGGGTCGGCCATCGCCTCGATGTAGCCATTGCCGTTGGGCGCGGCGACGTCGTACCAGCGGTCGCCGTAGTCGCCCGACGCATTGATGCTCATGCGTGAGTCGACCAGGTAGGTGCCGCCGTTCACCCCCAGCACGTAGTTGCCGGCGCCGTCGGTGGTGGTGAGCGCGACCTGCTGCCAGCCCTTGGTTCCGCTCTGGGCCCAGGCGCGCACCTCCATCGCGTAGAGGCCGGTGCCTCCGGTGTCGGTGATGGTGCCGGTGATCGCGCCCGCAAAGGCGGCGCTTGAAGCGAGAACCGCCAATAGGGTTATCCGGTGCACGGGCAAGACAGAATTATCTCAGCGCGCGGGCTGGGGGCAAACCCCGCGCTCTGCTATGCCTGCGGCCCACTTGGCCATCTGGACCCGCACTGCAGAAGACGAAGAGCGCCTGCGGCACGTGCCGCCGGGCTGGCGAGTCACCGACATGGGCCTGCTCGGGCAGGGCGGCATGTCGCGCGTCTACCGCGTGCGCGACGAATCGCTCGGCCGCGAGAGCGCGCTCAAGGTGCTCCGGCCCGAGCTGGTGAAGGAAGACGGCGCGGTGCTTCGGTTCGTCGAAGAGGCGAAGATCACCGCCCAGCTCGACCACCCGAACATCCCTCCCGTCTACGCCCTCTCGGACGAGAAGAAGAAGTCGACCTGCTTCACGATGAAGGTGCTGGAGGGGCAGTCGCTCCAGCAGATGCTGCTCGCCGAGCGCCCCGACCCGCAGGGGTTCATGTTCAAGGTGCTCGAGGTGCTGGTGCGCGTCTGCGACGCCACCGCCTTCGCCCACGCCCGCGGCATTCTGCACCTCGACCTGAAGCCGCAGAACGTGATGGTCGCAGAGCACGGCGCGATCTACCTGGTCGACTGGGGCCTGGCCCGACGCAAGTCGGAGCTGCCGAAGAAGCCGAACCCGCAGGAAGACGGCGTGGTCGGCACTCCCGCGTACATGGCGCCCGAGCAGGCCCACGGCGCGGCCCACGCGTTCGACGAGCGCACCGACGTCTTTCTATTGGGCGGCATGATCTACCGGCTGCTCACCGGCCGGCCGCCGTACGTCGCGCCCACCGCCGACGAGACGCTGAAGCTGGCCGCCAAGGGCGTGATCTTCCCGCCCGAGGTGGTGGCGCCGAAGGGCTCGCCGCTGCCGCGCCGGTTAATCGCGATCGCGATGAAGGCGCTCTCGATCGACCCCAAGCAGCGCTACCAGACCGCGGTCGAGGTTCGCCAGGAGCTGGAAGACTTCATTCGCGGCATCGCCCACTTCCCCGAGCGCACCTACCAGCCGGGCGAGAAGATCGTTCGCGAGGGCGAAGAGGGCGACTACGCGTACATCATTCTCGACGGCCACTGTCAGGCCGACCGGGTGGTGGCGGGCAAGAAGCAGATGCTCCGGCTGATGGGCCCGGGCGAGATGTTCGGCGAGGCGGCGGTGCTCACCGGCTCTCCGCGTCTGGCCACCGTGACCGCGCTGATGGAGACCACGGTGGCGGTGGTCGACCGGCAGTTCCTCCAGGAAGAGATGGAGCGCACCTCGCTGATCGCGCTCGCCATTCGCGCGGTCGCCTCCAGCTTCCTCGACCTGAACGGCCAGACCGCGGCGCTGCTCCAGGAGCAGGTGCAGATGAAGGCCGTCGACGGGGCGCTGCGGGAGCTGGCGCTGGAGGGCCGCGACATTCCCGGCGGTGGCCGTTGGGTGCCCTGGCGGGCGCTGCTCTCGCGGCTCGCGGAGACGACCCACCTCACGCCCGAGGCGATCACCGAGCGGCTGGGCCGGCAGGCGGGCATCGAGATCAACGTCCAGGCCGACCGGCTCATCTTGAAGCCCCGCTGACTTTACCGGCGTGCGGTGCGGTGCCATCCTCCTCGTGGGGTGGACGACAAGGTCAAAGCGCTCTGTGTGCGGCTGGTCGAGACGGCCGGCGGTAAGCCCGACGCCGACTGGTTCACCGAAGACGAGGCCTGGGCCTTCTTCTACCAGCTGGTGCAGATGGACCAGGAGGGGCGAATGCTCGGCCCCGCGTCGGTGCAGGTGCTGCTCGACCTCGGGCTGGCGTGTGGGCTGAAGCCCGGCGCGAAGGACCACGGGATCATGCCGGCCTTCGAAGATCAGTTCGGGCTCTGCCCCTTCGACGACGAGACCAAGGAGCTGATCGTCAAAGCGGTGCGCAAGACCGCCAACGGGCTGTTCGAGGGGCAGGCCAGGCCCGACAACCGCCTGACGGGAAATTCAGCCGGGCCGGTGGTGCCGCTGAAGAACTACGATTACAGCTGAGTGGTGCGCGCGCTGCTTCTGGGAGCCTGCCTCGGTGTGATGCTCGCGTGCAGCGGCTCACCCCCGGCGTGTCCCAACGATCTGCCGATGAGCTGCCCGGCCGACGCGCCGGGGTACGCGGCGACGATCGCTCCGCTGATTCAGAAGCGCTGCCTGGAGTGCCACAGCCCGGCGAACAACAACCCGCCCGATCTCTCGACGTACTCGGGGGTGAGCAACCAGCGCGGCGTGGTGCTCACCCAGCTCTACGGCTGCCTGATGCCGCCGCCCGACGCCGGCCAGCCTACCGCCGAGGAGCGGGGGCAGTTCTTGAGCTGGCTCAAGTGCGGGGCGATGAACAACTGATACGCTCCGCGGCGTGAAGTGGTGGCTGTTGGCGCTGTTGGCGCTCTGCGGGTGCTCCGGGAGCGAAGACCCGAACGACTCGGGCACGCCCGACGCCGGCCACCCCCACCCTGCCCGGCTCGACGCCTGCGCGCGCGCGGCGACGGTGGGCACGATGGCGGCGGTGATCGACGATCTCGACGCGCTCCCGATGCCGGTCGACAACGCCTGCTTCGCCGCCAGCCTGAGGCGGCCGATTCAGGTGGTGGCCACGGTGAGCGACTTCAGCGCCCAGCCTTCGCCCGACGGCGGCAACCCGCGCATCTTCTTCATGCTCCCGGCGATCGTGATCTCGGTGGTGCCGGAGGGCGACGGCAAAGACCTGATCGAGATGGGCGCCTGGCGAACGGCGCTCCGCACCTTGAAGGGGGAGATCGCGCTGCCGGTCACGTCGCCCCTGCCGGAGGACGCGCCGATCACCCGGGTGGCCCAGTCGAACCACACCAGCACCTGCTCGCTGTGCCACCGCGACGAGTCGCCCGACACGCTGGTCGACGGCGGCTACGTGTCGATCGCCTTTCGTCCCAACCCGGGGCTGGAGGTGAAGGTGCCCGCGCTCCAGCAGCTGCACCAGCAGTGCACCGACGCGCACGACGCCTCGCCGCGGTGCGATTCTGTTCCACGCGATCTTCGACTACGGGCTGATCGAGCAGGGCGGGTTCTCTCCCGACGTCGCGCTCTTCTTCCAGTGACGTAGAGTGTCGGCCGTGCGCCGTCTCGGGGTCGTCTTCTTCGCGTTGTTGGTCACCGCCACCGCCTGTCCCGGCCCGAAGACGATCGGCCGCGACAACCTGCTCGACCCCACCGCCTGTCAGGGCTGCCACCCCGACGCGTTCGCCGACTGGTCGGGCTCGATGCACGCCTACGCCGCCGAAGACCCGGTGTTCATCGCGATGAACAAGCGCGGGCAGCGGGAGACCAACGGTCAGCTGGGCTCGTTCTGCGTCAACTGCCACGCCCCGATGGCGGTGCGAGAGAAGGCCACCACCGACGGGCTGAACCTCGACACCGTCGCCCCCAAGCTGAAGGGCGTCACCTGCTACTTCTGTCACAACGTCACCCAGGTCACCGGCGCGCACGACAACCCGCTGGTGCTGGCGAACGACGAGACGATGCGGGCGGAGATCTCCGACCCGGTGGACAACAGCGCCCACCTGTCGAAGTACGGCGCACTGCAGGATCGCGACACCCAGGAGTCGTCGCAGCTGTGCGGCTCCTGCCACGACATCGTCACCCCCAAGGGCGCGGCGATCGAGCGCACCTTTCACGAGTGGCAGGGCTCGGTGTTCGCCGCCCAGACCGGCGCCAGCTGCGCCCAGTGCCACATGGATCAGAGCCCGGAGTTGAAGCCGGTCGCCACCGGCGGCGGGCTGCCCAAGCGGCGGTTTCACAGCCACCAGCAGGTGGGCGTCGACCTCGCGCTCACCGCGGGCTTTCCGCAGACCGAGGTGCAGCGGCAGAAGGTGCAGGCGCTGCTCGACGGCACCCTGCAGACCGCGCTCTGCGTGAAGGCGCTCGGCGGAGCCACCACCGTCTCGGTGATCGCCGACAACGTCGCCGCGGGTCACGGGTGGCCGAGCGGCGCGGCGCAGGATCGCCGGCTGTTCGCCGAGGTGATCGCCTACGGCGCCGACGGCGGAGTGTTCTTCTCCACCGGGGTGGTGCCCGACGGCGGCTCCCCCACCGGCGCCAGCCCCGACACCTGGCTGCTCCGCGACTGCATGCTCGACGACGCGATGAAGCCGGTCTCGATGTTCTGGGATGCGGCGAGCTTCGAGACCAACCAGCTGCCGGTGCTCGCCACCTTCGACCAGACCGACCCGCGCTTCTACCAGACGCACCTGCAGAAGAAGTGGCAGGCGGGCGCGGCGCCGGCGCGGGTGACGCTGCGCATGCGGCTGCAGGCGGTGGGGCTCGACGTGATCGACGAGCTGATCGCCAGCGGCGATCTCGACGCCGGCGTGCGCGACGGCATCCCCACCTTCGACGTCGGCGCGCCGGTGGAGTGGACCGACAGCGCGGCCACCCTGAGCTACCAGGACACCGATGGCCTGCTGGTGAAGTGCGTGAGCGCGAGCAACCTGAACGTCAACTCACCGACGGTGACCGCGCCCTCGAACGCGCACTGCTCGCCTTAGCCGGCTCAGCCCGCGACGCAGAACGTGAACGCGGCGCTGTCGGTGGTGGCGCCGTTCATCGCCTGAACCGTCACCTTCCACAGGCCGGGCATGAACAGGTACAGGTTGGTGATCTTGTACTGATCGCCGTCGGCGGTGATGGTGGGCACCACCTGCGAGCCGTGGCCGTGCTCGGGCATGAACGGAGTGACGGTGAGGGTGGCTCCGGTGACCGGCTGACCGGCGGTGTCGAGCACCTTGAGCTGCCAGGTGTTGGTGCCGCGCAGCGGAGGCCCGGGTCGGAGGACACCAGCTGGAACGACAGCTTGCTGCCGTCGCCCGACTGCTTCATGCCTGCGGTGTAGGTCTGCGCCAGGGGGTTGGTCTCGCAGCCGACCACGCCGGCGTCGGGGGTGGAGCCGCTGCAAGCCGCGAGGATCAGCAGGGCTGACACGAAGAAGCGCACGTTGTGAATACGTGTAGCACGGGGGTCAGTTACAGGTCGAAGCCCGGCCAAGTATGCTCGGGGCGAAGGTGACTCCCGCCGAGGCGAAAACGACTTCCGCGCTCCCCGCGGAGAGCGTGCGGTTCAACGGCCTCTGGCTGCTGTCGCCGCGCGCCGACCTGGCGGTGGTGCTGTTGCCGCTGTTGGTGATGGTGACCGCGTTCATCTACTCCAGCGCCACCGCGCAGCCGGTGCACGGCCCCGCGAACCGGCTGGCGATCTGGACCGCGCAGAACATTCTCGGCAACGCCACCCACGTCATCCTCACCTTTCTGGTGTTCGTGGTGCGGCCCGACACGCTGAAGGCCACTCCCGGCCAGGCGCCGCGGGTGCTGGCGGGAATACCGGTGATGCTGGGCGCGGGGCTGTTGCTGTTCGCGCTCCACCAGTACGACAAGACCGCGCAGCTCTACGTCACCGGAGTGGTGTTCAACATCTTCGGCACCCACCACCTGCTCTCGCAGTCGAAGGGCTGGTGGTCGCTCCACCACCTCAAGGGCCGGCAGGCGGGGCTGGCGGCGCCGGCGCCGCGGGAGTTCACGCTCCAGCGGTGGATGGTGCCGGTGAACCTGTCGATCGTGCTGGTGCGCATGCTGTTCGTGCCCGAGTCGGCGGCGATGGGCGACACGCCCTACGTCGACGTCGGCCAGGGCGCGGTGCTCCCCTACTCGTTCTTACTGGTGCTGCTGCTCGGCTGGCTCGGGTACTGGGGGCTCGTCTTCCGCACCGTGCTCAAGGGCGAAGCAGTGAGCGGGCCGAAGGCGCTCTACCTGTTCGCGGTCGCCTCCGGCGTGGGGCTGACGCTGCTCGCGCCGATGTGGGGCAACATCATTCTGCCGGGCATGCACGGGCTCGAGTACTACCTGCTCTCGTCGCGAATGCTGGAGCAGCGCGACGGAGACACCCGCGCGTTTCCCAAAATGGCGATCTGGCCGGCGATGGTGCTGACGATGGCGCCGCTGTGCGCGATCGGCGCGATCTCGGCGCTGCACGGAGAGGTCGCCAGCGGCACCCTGGGCACCAACGTGATCAGCAGCCTGGCCGATTCGATCTGGTGGCGGGTGGCGGTGACGCTCAGCCTCTCGTGCGTGCTCGCGCACTACTGGGCCGACGCGCTGATCTACCGGTTCAGAATTCCCGCGGTGCGCGCGGTGATGCTGAAGCGGCTCGGGTTCAGCTGATCACCACCGTCTCGGCGATCGGCTTGCCGAGCAACGGCTCGATTCGCCCGATCAGCTCGGCCCAGTCGCCGCCTTCGTCGATCGCGCCGCGGGTGTCGGCGAACAGCGCGACTGGCACCAGGGTGACGGTGACGAGCACCCGTTCGGTCTCGAACTTTCCGAGCACCAGCACGCCTGGGTCGCCGAAGTCGGCGAAGAGGCAGTTCCAATCTGGAGCCTCACCGAACTTGGCGAGCTCCTCGGCAAACAGCTGCTTCGTCTCGTTGATCCACTCGATCAGCTCGCCGGGGAACAGCGGCTTTTCGATGCCTCGCGCATTGACGGTCGAGCACAGCCTGGTGAGCTCCTCGTTCATCGTTCAGTCCGGGTCGCAGACGCCGTTGCAGTAGTGCTGAACTTCACCGGTCTCCCAGAAATGTTCCAGCTGCTGTTGGGTCGGCACCCGCTGGCGCAGGTCTTCGTGCACCGGTGTGTCCATCATCGGGAAGTCGGGCACCCGGTAGAGCGCGGCGGTGTTGATGCCGTAGTCGGCGATCTCCAGCGCGGAGTCGACCGGGCCGTTCGCGCGCTCCAGCTGGTAGGGGCTGGCCGGGCTCGGTTGGAGCACCGGAATGTGGAGCAGCCGCGCGTGCATGAAGGTGCCGAGGTTGGGCACCTCGGTGTCGCCCAGGCCCATCTGGAGCAGAACGTGCCGCGGCGGGTTCGGCGACCCGGGCAGCTCGGAGCTGAGCGTGTACTGCGCCCAGGTCGCGCCATCGATCTTGTCGAGCGGCTGCTGAAACAGCGCGATGAACTTCTGCTGGTCGAGCGCGTCGGGGAGCTCGATCTCCAGCAGCGAGAACAGCGAGCTGAACGGCGCCGCGCGCATCATCAGGTGGGTGAAGCCGGCGCCTCCCATCATCAGCGAGCAGCGGGTGACTCGCGGGTTCAAGGTGCACTGGGTGGCGCCGAGCAGGTGGCCTTCGCTGATCCCGAGAAAGGCGCTCGCGTCGGGCTCGAGCACCGGCTGGCCGGCGTTGCTGACGCCGTTCACCACGCTGACACCTTCGCCACTCGCGGGCCGCTTCAGCTCGGGCAGCTGCGGAAACACCGACTCGATCGCCTTCGACGTCACGATCCAGTTGGCCATCGCCTGATGCACCCGATCGGGGAGCGTGCCGAGCAGCGTGGGGTTCGAGGTCGCGTCTTGCCCGAACACACCGAGGTCGGGCGTCGACATGCCCCACCAGTCGATGCCGATCATCACCCGGCCGGTGTTGTTGCCGATCGCGCGGGTCGAGCCGCCGGTGAGCTCGGCGAGCGTGCCGAAGAAGCCGTGGCCGTACTGGAGCGTGTGACCGGGCCCGAACTGATCGCGCACGCTCGCCGGCACGGTGACCACGAAGTCGAAGACGGTGGTGCCGTTCTGCGCCACCGCGCCGCTCGAATTGCGGAACAGCCGCGCGCCGGGATCGGGCTGGTCGAGAAACAGCGGGCCGGTGACGGTGCCGTGAACCACCAGCCAGGTCTCCGTGTAGACGTCGGTGTCGACGCTGGTGACGGTGACCACCGGGGTGTTCGCCGCCGCCCAGGCGATCGCCAGCTCCCGTACCTTCAACATGTCGCGGGTCGCCTGATCCTGCGAGCCGGTGGTGAACTCCCAGGCGAGCTCCAGCTGCTTCGGGTCGAGCTTCAGCTTCTTCGCCAGCGGCTCGAGTCGGTCCTGCCAGGCCTTCTTCATCGGCTCGAGCAGCTTCTGCCCGCCGGTGTCGTCGTCGCGAATTCTCCGGAATGGCTCCGGGGCTGGGAGCGGCGCGCCGTCGACGTTGGTGAAGCCGTGAACGAACACCGCGTAGCGGGTATTCTCGTCCATCGTGACCAGCGGGTGCATCGTGATCGCGCGGCGCTTGCCGTCGGTGGCGCGGGGGTCGATGTCGACGAAGTGCGGCACCGGCTCCCCGGTGGTCTCGTTCACCAACAGCGTGTTGCTGGTCGAGGGATCGAGGCTGCGATCGGGATCGTCTTCGAGGCGCACCGTGCCGTTCGCGCCCGGATCGAACGGGAACATGAAGACGATCGGGTTCACGCGCGAGAACCCGTCGGCGGGCGCCACCTTGGTGAAGTCGATCACCTTGCCGTCGTGCGCGGTCAGCTGCGCCGCGGGCGGGATCACCAGCTTCTTGCCGCTCGCGGTCGACGCGTCGCTGGTGAGAAAGAAGTCAGACGGGTACGGCAGCAGGCAGTCGACTTTGTCGAGCAGCGGTTGGCAGCCGTCGGGAATCTGAAGCGGCGGCGGCGCCGGCTTGCAGGCGAACAGCACGAGGGCGGCGAGCGCAAACGCGTGGGGCTTCATCGGGGAGCCTTGTTGCTACCAAGTGCGCGGTTGGTGCAAAAGCTTCGGCGATGCGATTCCGCGCGCTCGCCTCGATGGCACTGGTGTTGGTGTGGGCGAGCGGTTGCGGCGCGAAGCCAGCGACCGGCGCCGGAGGCGGTGGCGTGGCCAGCGGCGGTGGTTCTGCTGCGGGCGGCGGCGCGGCGACTGGCGGAGGTACTGCCACCGGTGGAGGTGCCTCGGCCGGCGGCGGTTCCGCGACCGGCGGAGGTTCCGCGGCCGGCGGTGGCTCCGCGAGCGGCGGCGGTTCCGCAGTCGGTGGAGGTTCTGCAACCGGAGGCGGCTCGGCGTCGGGCGGGGGCACTGCCGATGCCGGCACCACGATGCCGGCGCCGCACGGCTGCGTCACCGACGTGAGCGCGGGGCACCACAAGTTCTCCTGCAACTCGATCAACTTCGACGTCGAGATCCCCGCCAGCTGCGCAGCGGGAGGCTGCGGCGTGGTGTTCGACGTGCACGGGCTGACGATGAACGCCGACCAGGAGGACAAGAGCACCGGCCTCCGCGCGCTCGGCCAGACGATGGGCTACGTGATCGTTCAACCCACCGCGCCGAGCAGCCTGATCGGCCCCTCGTGGACGCCCGGCGCCGACGACACCGTGGTGTGGGGCTTCATGCAGGACGCGATCGTCGCCTTGGTGCTCGATCAGAAGAAGCTGCACTTCACCGGCTTCTCCCAGGGCGGAGCGATGACCTGGCGCATGGTGTGCCAGCACTCCGACGTGCTCGCCTCGGCGGCGCCGGTGGCCGCTGCCGACGCGAAGATGCAGCAGCCCGCGATGCCTCCCTACATCCTCGACTGCCCGTTCGATTCGACCTCCGCGCCGTCGCAGCCGATCCCGGTGCTCCAGATGCACGGAAGCCAAGACGCGCTGGTGCCGATCGCCAAGGGCACCCAGCAGCGCGACACCGCGGTGACGTACTGGGCGCTCGGCGCCGCGACGCCGGTCTCGAGCGACTCGACCTACACGTGGACGCGGTACAGCGGCTCAAACGGCATGGTCTACGAGTTCATTCAGCACGACTACGTGGTGACGCCGCCGCTGATCCCGATCACCTTGGGTGGCCACTGCCTCGCCGGGGGTGACGACCTCAACACCAACGGCACTTTCGGGCAGACGATGTACTTCAGCTGCGCTCCGCCCAACTCGTTCGTCTGGGGCCAGGCGCTGATGGACTTCTTCGTCGCCCACCCGAGGCCGTGAGCTACTTGCGCTTCCACTCCGCGCCGTCGAGCACCCACTGGGTGCCCTCCGCGCCTTGGGAGATTTCGCCCTTCGGCCCCTTCGAAGGAGACGGAATCAGCTTCTCCTCCTTCAAGGTGCCGGTGACCTCGAGCTCTTTGCCGCTCGCGTCCTTCGGCCACTCCGCGACGCCCTTCAGGTAGATCGGCTCGCCATCGACCAGCAGCACCGCGCCTGCCTTCGCGTTCGCCGCGCGGCCCCAGAGCGTCACCTTCGCGCCCGAGAGCGGAGCGAGCTGCCGCTTCACCTGCTCCGGGGCGGTGAAGCGCACCAGGTGCGGAGCGATCAACGACTGCTCGCTCTCCTGAGACTGCTTGGTGAGATCGCCTTCGACCTTCAAGTAGCTGCCGAGTGCCGGCCAGCCCCGGGGAGGGTCGCGGTAGCTGACGTAGATCACCTCGCCGTCGTCGAGCACCAGGCCGGTGCCCTCCCAGGCCTGCGGTCCCTTGGCGATCTGAACCCTCTTCAGGGTCCCGAACACGGCGACCGCCTTGCCATAGGAGGCTTCGACATCGCGCGCGGTACGAACTTCTTTCATTTGGCCTCCATCGGCGGCGATCACGGCAATCAGCGCGAGCGCGAGCATCGTGGCCGCACACTAGCGTGCAGGGCTGACATATGCTGCTCAACCCAAGCGCCGCCTCGAGGGGTCCAACCGATGAGATTGTTCGCCGCACTCGCCGTTTTCGGCTTCGCGGTCTTCTTCTCTGCCTGCAGCTGCGGCCAGCAACAATGCACGCCCAGCAGCTGCAGCGGCTGCTGTGACGGCATGGTCTGTCACTCGGGCGACTCCGCCAACGCGTGCGGCTTCGGCGGCAGCGCCTGCAGCAACTGCCAGACCCAGGGCCTGGTCTGCGTGGCCGGCGGCTGCGTGTTCAACCAGGCCGGTGGTGGCGTCGCCTCCGGCGGAGGCGTGGCGACCGGTGGCGGCGTTGCAGCCGGCGGTGGCGTGGCGACGGGCGGCGGTGCGGCGGTGGGCGGTGGCGCGGCGGCGGGTGGCGGCGCGGCGGCGGGCGGTGGTGCGGCAGCGGGTGGCGGCGCGGCGGCGGGCGGTGGCGCGGCAGCAGGCGGTGGCAGCGCAGCGGGCGGCGGCATGACCGACCCGTGCATGGGCGTGCCCGAGACCGGCATCTGCATCAACAACAACGCCACCGTGGAGTACTGCTCGATTCCCACCGGCTCGGGTTCGCCGATGATCGCCACCACCAACTGCCCGACGGGCACCGCGTGCGCGATCTCCGGCAACGGGAGCGCGGTCTGTCAGGCGACCGGAGTGTGCCTGCCGGGAGCGACCCAGTGCCTCAACAGCACCACCCTTCAGACCTGCGACAACACCGGCAACTGGCAGAACTCGACCTGCTCCAACGGCTGCACCAGCGGCGCGGGCGGAGCGTTCTGCGCCACCGCTGGCACCACCAACGCGACCGGCTCGCTGTCGTACGAGTTCCGGCCGCACAACTCGGGCTTCACCGACTGGGACACGATTCAGAACGCGATCGCGGCCAACTTCCTGGTCATCTCGCAGTCGAACGGCACCATCATCGACGCGCAGCTGACCGACGCGAACGGCAACTGGACGGTGAAGATCCCCTCGAGCCCGGGAGCGAACGACTACGTGATCTTCGCCGCCATCGGCTTCGACGCCTCCGGCAACATCGCCTACATGGTGGCCGACCCGGGCTTCTCCGCGGCGGGCACCCAGTCGATCGCGACCGCTCCGCCGTCGCCGCACGCGTGGCTGTGGAGCTTGCAGGCGTCGTCGGCCTCGGGAGCGATCTCGATTCCCGAAGCGTCGGGCTCCGGCGCGGCGCGGGTGTTCGACTACGTTCGCTACGTGTACACGCGCTCCGCGGGCCTCTACAACGGCCAGGCCGGGTTGAGCGTGGTGGCGTGGCTGAACTTCGGCACCGACTGGGACTGCGGGAGCTGCTTCGGGCCGTGGTCGGTCACCACCTCGGGCACCACCTTCCAGTCGCAGGTGTTCTTCGGCGGCAACACCTCCGACCAGTCGTACTGGGCCGATGCGGTCACCGCTCACGAGCTGGGGCACTGGCTGATGTCGAGCTACGGGCTCTCGCCGAACGAAGGCGGGCCGCACTGCGTCTCGGTGCCGACGTTCCCCGGTCAGGCGTGGTCGGAGGGTTGGGCGACGTTCCACAGCTCCGACGCGCGTGCAGACCAGTTCTATTACGACAAGCAGCAGGGCTCGATGTTCTACGTCGACATCGGCAACCGCGCGTACTCGGCCGGGTTCGGGAGCTGGCAACGGCCCACCGCGTCGGGCGGGTTGCTGCAGCTGATGGACGAGAACGAGGTGTCGGCGATGCTCTGGCAGATTCGCAACGGCACCACGCCGAGCATCTACAGCGCGCTGGCGTCGCCGCGCATGACCACCCGCATCTCCCAGGCGCCCTCGCTGCGCGGGTACACGCGGCACACCTGGAGCGTGAACAACTGCACCATCACCGGTTCGAGCGACACCGGTACGCCCGCCCCCTGCGTCGCCGACATGCTCGACGCGCTGCTGTGCACCGGCTTGTCGACCAGCGCGTGCGACGCGGCGACCAACCCGTCGATCAACTACCCCTTCCCGAGCAGCGCTCCCAAGTGCCAATAGGTCAACGACCCATGCGAACCCTTCTGATCGTCTCTTTCGCAGTGCTCGCGGCGTGTGCGAACCCGCAGCCGGCGGCCGCCGTCTCCGAGCCGAAGCCGGCGCCTGCGCCGGTGGTTGCCTCGGGTGGCCCGAAGACGCCGCTGTCGGTGTCGTGGAGCGAGAAGCAGCTGTCGGCGCACTCGGCGGTGGTGGAGGCGCGGGTGCAGTACAATGGCCCGTTCGACATGCCGCTGCACCTCGCGGTTCAGGTGCCGGCGGGAGCGGCGTTGGCGAAGGGTGAAGTGACGCTCGACGTGCCCGCGCAGCCGACGGCGACCACGGTGGTGAACGTGTACGAGGTGACCTTCGAGCAGGTGCCCGCGGGCGACCTGGTGTTGGTGGCCGACGCACAGTCACCGGTGACCGGGGTGCACGCGACCAGCACGTACCGGTTCGGCCGGGCAGCTCCGGCGGCGCAGGTGCCGCAGGCGAACGGGCCCGACGTGAAGTTGAACGGGCTCGACCTGGGGCACGCGGTTCCGCTCGCGCCGGCGAAGAAGTGATCGGTCAGGTCAGCGCCAACGGGGTGCGCTTCTCGTACATCGAGGAGGGCACCGGCCCGCTGGTGCTGCTGTTTCACGGGTTCCCCGATACGGCTCACACCTGGGACTTCGTGCGGCCGCGCATCGCGGCGGCGGGCTTTCGGGCGGTGTCGCCGTTCATGCGCGGCTACGCGCCGAGTGAGGTGCCGGCCGACGGCAAGTACGACGCCGAGACGTTGCCCCGTGACGTGCTCGGGTTGATCGATGCGCTCGGCGCGCAGCAGGCGATCGTGGTGGGCCACGACTGGGGTGCGCTGGCGGCGTACGGAGCGGCGTCGCTGGGGCCTGCGAAGATCTCGAAGCTGTTCACGATCGGCATTCCGCACCCGAGGTCGGTGAGCCGGCCGACGGCGAAGCTGTTGTGGGCGATGCGGCACTTCGTGATTCTGAACCTGCCCGGGTCGCTCGGCCGCGCGCGTGCGAACGACTTCGCGCAGATCGACGAGCTGGTGCAGCGCTGGTCACCGAAGTGGAGCGTGCCCAAAGGCGAGACCGACGCGGTGAAGGAGTGTTTCCGCCAGCCGGGCAGCCTCGAAGCCGCGCTCGGGTATTACTGGGCGCTGTCGCCGATGCTCCCGAAGTGGTCGAAGACACCGATCGCGATGCCGGCCGTCTCGTTCGCGGGGTTGGATGACACGTTCGAGCCCGCCATCTACGAGGGCGCACGAAAGTTCTACTCGAGCGGGTATGAGGTGGTGGCGATGCCCGGCGGCCACTTCATGCACCGCGAGCATCCAGAGCACTTCACCCGGGAACTGCTGGCACGCCTGTCCGCCTGACCGCGGGCACACGTCCCCCGATCGCGATCAATCGCGTCCGCACGCACGGACCCCACGTCTCCTCGGTGAGACGGTAAGCCACTCACCCCTAAGGGGTTGGAGTCAAAGCGGGTTGGAGTCAAAGCGGGTTGGAGTCAAAGCGGGTTGGAGTCAAAGCGGGTTGGAGTCAAAGCGGGTTGGAGTCAAAGCGGGTTGGAGTCAAAGCGCGGCGATGTTTCAGCCGTTCGACTGTCGGTGTCCTTTCATCGTTGAGTCCATCAATCCTCGAATCGTCGTCTGTTTGTCTCGGTGAGCACCTCCCTGCCGCCTCGGCGGCGCGGCGGGAGATTCACGATCCACGCCAGGGGCTCACATTCTCAATGGTCGAGAAGAGTCGCCCATCGTTGGCGGAACGAGCGGGACGTGGCATCGTGCGCGCCGAAGGGGACGGAGCTCTCGTCTCGATGAAACGCGCCCTCGTCGCTCTCGCGCTGATTCAACTCGCTGGCTGCAACTGCGGCTCGGTCGTGGTCACCGGCTCTGCCTGCATGAAGGACGGCGACTGCCCCACCGGCCAACACTGCGGCTCCGACAAACACTGCGCTGCGAACAGCGGCGGCGGCTCCGGCGGGGGAATGGGCGGCGGCGGTGGCGGCGGCCAGAGCGATGGCGGCGGCGGCACGGGCGGGGGCGGCGGCCCCTGCGTCACCACCTGCGGCGCCGGCTGCTGCACCGCCGGTGAGACCTGCGAGCTCAACGTCTGCCACTTGAAGTGCGCCACCGGCAGCACCCGCTGCGGCGACGTCGGCAATGAGGCGTGCTGCGGGGGCGGCGACGTCTGCTACCTCGGCGCCTGCACCGCTCCCGGCACCGCATGCGATCTCTCGACGCCCTGCCCCACCGGCCAGATCTGCGACCCCACCATCAACCACTGCCTCCCCAAGGGCCCGAGCGGGGTCTGCGAGTTTCACCCCGACGGCGGCTCGGTGAACCCCAGCACCCTGTGGGACTACGTGCCGGCCGACGCGTACACCCAGGTGATGATGACGCCCGCGGTCGCCGACGTGAACGGCGACGGCATTCCCGACGTGCTCGCCAACTACTTCACCGTCTCCGCCGGCTACGGCGGCGACGGCGTGATGCGCGCGCTCTCGGGTGACGACGGCCACGTGCTGTGGACCACCACCGACGACGCGGTCAACCACGTCAACCCGCCCGCCTCGCTCGCGATCGCCGACCTCGACGGCTCCGGCAAGCTGCTCGCGATCACCGTCGGCATCGCCGGCGACATCGTCGCGTTCGACGCCAAGACCGGCGTGAAGCAGTGGGGCTCGCACGACTCCGGCGGCAACAGCGTGCTCTGCGGCGCCAACTGGGGCGGCCCTGCGGTCGCCGATCTCGACGGCGATGGCCTCGCCGAGGTCGTCTGCGGCCTCACCGTGTTCGACTCCACCGGCCTGGTGAAGTGGAACCACGGTCTCGGCGGCGGCGCCGTCGGCCCGCTCACCATCGCGGTCGACCTCGACAACGACGGCAAGCTCGAGGTCACCGACGGCAACCAGGCCTTCCGCTACGACGGCACTCCGCTCGGCTGGACCGGGGCGGGCACCGCCGGCCTCCTCGCCGCGGGAGACTTCGTCGACGCCGCCGGCACCCCCGGCCGCGACGGCAACCCCGAGCTGGTGGTGGTCAACGCTGGCACCATCACCCTGATCAACGGCCAGACGGGCGCCCCGCTCACGCCCGCAGCCGCGATTCCCGGCTGGAACGGCGCGATGTGCACTCAGGGCCCGAGCCCCGGCAGCGGAGGCGCTCCCACCGTGGCCGACTTCGACGGCGATCACCTCCCCGAAGTGGGCATCGCCGCGATCGCCTGCTACTCCGAGTTCAAGCTCGTGGGCTCGGGCGCCTCACTCGCCTGGAGCGTGGTCTGGTCGAACCACACCCAGGACAACAGCTCGTCGGTCACAGGGAGCTCGGTGTTCGACTTCAACGGCGACGGCCGCGCCGAGGTCGTCTACGCCGACGAGATCGCGGTGCACGTCTACGACGGCCAGAGCGGCACCGAGATCTTCAACCGCGCGCACTGCTCCGGCACCACCTACGAGTACCCGCTGGTGGTCGACGTGAACGGCAACGGCCGCGCCGACATCGTGGTGCCCGAGAACACCTACGCCGCCACCGGCCTCGGCTGCGACCCGAGCGTGCAGCCGGGCATTCACGTGTTCCACGACGCGCTCGACCAGTGGGTCAACACCCGCCAGGTCTGGAACCAACACACCTACCACGTGACCAACGTCTGCGACGGCGTCGACCAGGTCTGCGGAGGCCCGGGCGCCGCCGGCAACAAGCTCGGCCGGGTGCCGCTCCACGAACAGCCGAACTGGGCGTTCACCAACTCGCTCGCCGACGGTGGCTACCCGCTCAACAACTTCCGCCAGAACGTGCAGGGCTTCGGCCTCTTCGACGCGCCCGACCTCGCGCTGAAGGACCTCGCGTACGACAACAGCGGGTGCCCGACCAGCGTGCTGCTCGAAGCGCGGGTGGTGAACTCCGGAGCGCTCGGCGTGCTCGCCGGCTTGAAGGTCGCCTTCTACCTCGACGGCACGCCGCGCACGCTGATCGGGGTCGCCACCACCACCCACGGCCTGCTCCCGGGCGACAGCGAGATCGTCAGCGTCACCTTCAACCCGCCGCCCGGCAACGGGCCGTGGAACATCTACGTGGTCGCCGACGACGACGGCACAGGCCACGGGCAGAGCTCCGAGTGCAACGAGGCCAACAACGAAGCCGGCCCGCTCGCGGTCACCTGCGCGATGATCAACTAAGGGCGAACCGACAGCATCGTGGGCGCCGCTCCCGGAGCGAGCGCCTGCATCCCGTCGATCAGCTCCCGCACCTCACCCGGCCCCATCGAGCCCAGGTCCTTCTGCACCTGGCTCTTGTTCACCAGGAACATCACCAGGGTGAGCACCGGCACCGGCAGCTTCAGCAGAAACGCGATGCTCGAGGGCACCAGCCGGTTGCCGGCCCGGGTGACGATCGCGATGCCTTCTTTCACCACCCGCGCGAAGGTGCGGGCCTCGCTCCAGCTGATGCCGGCGTTGCGCTTGAAGACCACTGCTCCGCTCGCCATCAGCGGAATCACGAACGCGGCGTGGGTGCGCAGAAAGCTCTCCATGTCGGGCTCCACCACCGACCTCAGCTTCGCGGCACGAAACGTCTCGGCCCAGGCCTGGCTGCTGACCGTCACCTCCTGCCCGGGGCCAGAGAAGGTCGCCTTCAGCTTGCCGTCGACCAGCAACGAGAAGCCGGTGGGAAAGCCGAACTCCACCCGCTGAGCGCCGACCGCGTCGCGCAGCGGCTGCAACGGCTCGACGGTGTTGAAGAGATAGACGATCGACTTCGCCTTCGACTCCCGCAGCGCCGGCAACAGCGGCTTCACCTGGTGGGCGAGCACCATCACCAACACCCCGTCCCACTCCACCGTGGGGTCGAGCGCAGAAGCTGCCTTGACCGGAGCGCTCACCCCCTCGACGGTGACGATCGCGCCGTCTTGCTGCAGCCGCGCCAGCCGCTCGCCGCGCGCCACCAGCGTCACCTCGTGACCGGCCCGCGAGAGGTACCAGGCGAACGCCGACCCCATGCGCCCCGCCCCGATGATCGCGATCTTCATGCACCATTTCTACGCAGGAGCCTGATTTGCAGCAATGGGCATCTCCGTGAAATAGATTTCCATTCATGCAAATGCCCGACTGGTCTGACCTTCGCGTGCTGCTCGAGGTTCACCGGCGCCACAGCTTCCTCGCGGCGGGCAAGGCGCTCGGGCAGTCGACCTCCACCGTGGCGCGGCGAATCGACGCGCTCGAGAAGGCGCTCGGCACCTCCCTGGTGCACCGCACCGCCCACGGCGCCTCGCTCGAGAAAGACGCGCTCCCGCTCGCCGCCGCGGCGGAGGCGTTCGAGCAATCGCTCGCCGCCGGCCAGCGCGACGCCGGCGGCTCCACCGCGATCGCAGGCACGGTGCGCGTCTCGGTGCCCGACGGGTTCGGCCCCTGGCTCGCTCCCGGAATGGCCGAGCTTCGCCGCCAGCACCCGGCGCTGGAGGTGGAGCTGATCTCCGAGCTCCGCTTCGTCGACCTCGGCAAGCGCGAAGCCGACCTCGCGGTGCGCGGGGGCAAGAGCAGCTCGCCGGAGCTGATCGCGCAGCCGCTGGGCGAGGTGCTCCCCGGCGTCTACGGCAGCGAAGGGTACCTGGCGCGCGCGCTCCCCAAGCGCCACCTGGGCGCGCGCGACTACGCCACCCAGGAGTTCGTGATCGAAGACCTCGGCGCCGGCGAGCGCACGGTACCCAACGTGTTGGCGCTCCGCGGCGGCAAGCGCTTCCCGCTCCGCTCGAACTCGTACGAGGTGCGGGTGCGCGCCGCGGAGGAAGGCATGGGCCTGGTTGTGTTGGCGAAGGCGATCGCCCCGCGTCATCCCCTCCTCCACCCGGTGCGGCTGGAGACCCCGCTGCCCGGCCTGCGCTTCTACCTGACCTTCCACCGCCGGCTCCGGAGCGTCGCCCGGGTGAAGGTGGTGGCCCAGGCGATCCACTCCGCGGCCCGCACTGCGCTCTCAGGCGCCTAGAGTTACGGGCGTTTACGCGCCGGCGATTTCCTTTTCCGTTCCAGGAGGGCGCTGTGTCCATTGCCCAAACCCCGAAGCATGGGAGGGCCGATGCGCACCGCCTGGCTCACCGTTGCAGTTCTGATCGTCGGTTGTGGCTCGACGCCGAAGACGCCACCACCGGCCCCGGTTTTCAGCACCGTCTCTGGCGCGCCCACCGCGGGCACCGCGCTGCCCTCCAACTCGCTCACCCTGGCGGCCGACGTGCGCCGGTTCGGCATCTCGTCGGAGGGCAACCTGATCGTCAGCCTCGACGACTCGACCTGGGAGTACACCGGCGGCGAGCTGGTTCAGCGCACGCTCTACGCCGAGAGCGGCGAGCCGACCTCGCTGGGCGCGGTGAGCAGCATCGGCCCGCGCAACGGCGCCGGCGCCTGGCTCTCGGCCGCGAACGGCCTCTACGAGCTCGACGGCTTCTACGTCACCCGCTCGCCGCTCACGCCCGGCCAGGTGCGCGCGGCCTACGAGCAGCCGAGCGGCCTGATGCAGGGGCTGTGGCTGGCCACCGACCAGGGCCTCGTCTACCGCACGCCCTCGGCGACCACCGGCTTCACCATCGACGGCAGCAAAGACGCCACCCAGGTGGTGGTCGAGCCGATGGGCGGCAACGCGTTGGCGGTCTTCGGAGGCACGCTCTACCGGGTCACCCTCACCGGCGACTCGATGAGCGCCGAGCAGGTGCCGATGACGGTGGGCGAGGTGCGCGGGCTCGCCGCCAGCACCGGCAACCTCTACGCGGCGACGCCGATCGGCCTGGTGCGCTGGAACGCCTCGCTCTCGCCCACCTGGCAGGTGATCACCCTGGCGGCCGACGGCGCGCAGCTGTCGCTCGACGCGGTGGCGACCGACCCGGTGAGCGGCATGGTGTGGGCGCTCGCCGGCGGGCAGGTGATTCAGATCGACGGCACCACCGCCACCTCCTACGCGCAGGGCGCCGGCCACGCGATCGCGGTCGATCAGCTGGGCGACGTCTGGCTGATGAACGGAGCGCAGCTCACCCGGCTCCAGTCGAGCGTGAGCGGCACTCCGGTCTCGTTCGCGAGCGCGGTGCAGCCGTTCATCAGCGCGAACTGCACGATGTGCCACGCCGACTTCACCACCTACGACGTGTTCAAGACCAAGGCCCCCGACGCGCTGAGGCGGGTGAGCTCGGGTGACATGCCGCGCTGCTCCGGCGGCATTCCCTGCCCCGCCGATCAGCACCTCAAGCCCGACCAGTACTCCGTTCTCGAGCAGTGGATTCGTGGAGGGATGCAGCCGTGAAACTGACCCTGCCGTTGTTGTTGTTGGCGTCGACCGCGCTCGCGCAAGACGCGGTGTGCAGCGTGTCGAAGCCGATGTCTGGCCAGCGCCTGCTGCGCCGGCTCGCGCTCGACCTTCGGGGCAACGCTCCGTCGGCCACCGAGATCACCGCCCAGACCGGGAAGACGGAGGTCGACGAAGCGACGGTCGACCAGTTTCTCGCCTCGGAGGAGTTCGTGGGGGTGATGCGGCGCTACCACCAGGAGCTGCTCTGGCCGAACCTCGACAGCGTCGACATCGACCCGCTGCAGCAGAAGCTGATTCCGGTCGACGTGGGCGGCGGCACGATGGTGCTCTACTCGCCGCTCCGCGCGCTGTTCGTTCGCACCATCACCCAGTCGTTTCTGCCCTGCGCGAACACCCCGGCGACGTTCGACTCGAACGGCAAGCTGGTGCTCACCCCGCTGGTGGTGAACGGCCAGACGGTGGGCGTGCAGGAAGGCTGGGTGGAGGTGGAGCCGTACTGGGCGCCCGGCACCACGGTGAAGGTCTGCGGCCTCGACGCCCAGGCCGCCAACACCGCGCCGGCGTGCGACGCGGCCGACACGATGCGCAGCCCGTACATGAAGCAGTTCTGCGATCAGTTCAGCGCCTACACCGCGGCGGTGAACGTCAACCTGGTCGACGAGAGCGTCGCCTGCGACACCCAGTTCGGCTTTCTCGCCGCCGGCTGTGGCTGCGGCCCGAACCTGAGGCTGTGCATGACCCAGGAGACCGCGGCCACGGTGCGGCAGTCGCTGATCGACCAGGAGCTGCGCATCGTCGACAACGTGGTGCGCAACGACTCGCCCTACACCGACATTCTGCTCACCAAGAACGTGGAGATGAACGGGCCGCTGGCGCACTTCCTCCAGTACCAGTCGCGCACCTCGTTCGACGTGTTCGGCGAGATGGACCCGAGCGCGCCGGTGCCCCAGGGCATCACCTGGAGCAACACCACCTGGCAGACGGTGGTGCGCACCGGGCGGCACTCGGGCGTGCTCACCACTCCGGCGTACCTGCTGAGGTTTCAGTCGAACCGCGGCCGCGCGCACCGCTTCTACAACGCGTTCGAGTGCTCCGACTTCATTCCCAACGGGCCGCTGCCGTCGCCGCAAGACGCCTGCAGCCAGCACGAAGACCTCACCAAGCGCTGCGGCTGCAACGCCTGTCACGTGGTGCTGGAGCCGATGGCGGGCGCGTTCGGCCGGTTCGCGGAGTACGGGCTGACGCCGCTCGACGAGGCGCGCTACCCGAAGACCTACGACTCGGTGTGCACCAACTTCACCGACATCGATCAGCTGTTCCGCTGCTACCGCTTCTACGAGGTGCAGCCGGTGGGCGAGCAGGTGCCGTTTCGCGGAGACCTGCTGCCGTACGTGTTTCGCACTCCCGACCAGGTCGCCGACCTCGAGGCGGGCCCGTCGTCGGTGGTCGAAGACGGCATCGCCAACGGGAAGATCGCCACCTGCACCGCGCGCCGCATGTGGACCTACTTCATGCGGCGCCCGCCCACCGCTGATGAAGAGACCAACGTGATCCCCAACCTCGCCAACACGCTCACCTCCAACAACTGGAGCGTGAAGAAGCTGGTGAAGGCGATCGTGACCGACCCTGCCTACCGGAGGCTGCCGTGAAGAAGCTCCTCATCGTTTCTTTGCTCGCCGTCACTGCCTGCCAGAAGAAGACCGAGCCGCCGCCGGCGCCGCCCAAGGTGCCCGAGGTGAACAAGATCTCGGTGCCGCAGATGCCCGCGGGTCACCCGTCGCTGCCGTCGCTCACGGTGCAGTCGCGTGGGCCGCGCCGGCTGAGCGTCGATCAGCTGGAGAAGGCGCTCGATCAGATCGGTAACGTGCCGGCGGGCACGGTGGTGCTGCCTCCCGACATGGCGTTCACGCTGGGCCGGCCCGACTACAAGCGGGTGACCCAGGAGCAGCTCGAGCCGTCGCCGCTGTTCATGAAGTTCATGGTCGATCTCGGCGGAGCGTTCTGCACCAACATCGCGATGGCCGAGGCCGGGCGGCCCACCGACCAGAAGGTGTTCACCCGCTACGGCACGGTCGACGAGAACCTCTCGTACATGCTGCTGCGCTTCACCGGCATCGACGGCGACGACGCGGCGCCGTACCTGCCGCGGCTGAAGAATGCGTACGACACCGGCGCGCAGAACGCGACCCTGACTCTCGGCGGGTACCAGGCGGTCTGCATGTCGCTGTTCACGTCTCCCGAGTTCCTTCTCTACTGAGGCCCCGAACATGAACTGCAAACACTGCATGACTGGGAAGCTCGGGCGGCGGTCGCTCTTGAAGGCGATGTCGGCGGCCACCGGCGGGCTGTTGCTGGCCGATTTGTTTCCCCGCACCGCGTTCGCGGGCACGCTCGACAAGAACCGCAAGTTCGTCTTCGCGTACTTCGACGGCGGCTGGGACATCTTGCTGGGGCTGGACCCGCGTGACCCGGTGGGCAACAACCCGGCCACCTCGCAGATCGATCCCGGCTACGACCAGCTCGGCTACGGCGCGTCGACCGGCGTGCAGAGCGCGGCGGGGCTGAAGTTCGGGCCCGCGGTGCCGGCGTCGTTTCTTCAGGTGGCCGGTGAGTGCAGCATCATCAACGGCGTGGGCATGGACACCGCGGCGCACGAGGTCGGCCGCCGGTACTTCCTCACCGGGCAGTTCCCCCGCGGGTTGGACGCGGTCGGGAGCTCGGTGGGCGCCTACGCGGTGTCGCAGATGGGCGAGGGCTCGCAGATCCCCTTCATCGCGGCGGGCACCGAGGCGTACAACGACGGGCTGCCCGCGTTCGCCTCGGCGTTGACGGTGAACACGCTCAACGACATGGCGATCGCGCTCAACCCGCTGGTGCCGGTCGACCCCAAGGTGCAGGAGGCGATGCAGAAGTTCCAGGACGGCGGCCCGGGCTGTGCCGGGTGGGCGCTGAACCGAGACGGACTGGTGGCGAAGCTGGAGGACTCGATCGCCCGCTCGCGCGGCTACGTGACGGCGATGCTCGGCTCGAACTTCGATCTCACCCGCTCCGACGCGGAGATGCAGGCGCTGATCGGGCTGTACGACATCGGCGCGGCGTACGGCGACCTCGGCTCTCCGGAGGTGCTGTCGTTTCTCGCCGGGCAGTCGCTGAAGAAGGGGATCAGCCAGTGCGTGTCGGTGCGCATGGCGAACAGCCTCGATACCCACTCGAACTGGGCGCAGGACCAGCTGCCGGCGCAGCAGCGCGGGTGGAAGGCGCTCGCGGCGCTGCTGACCGACCTGAAGAACACGCCCGGCGCGATGCCGAACACCTCGATGCTCGACGAGACGACGGTGATCGCGTTCAGCGAGTTCGGGCGCACGCCGCTGTTCAACTCGATTCGCGGCCGCGATCACTTCCTCGGCAACTCGGCGCTGATCGCCGGCGCGGGCGTGAAGCACGGGATGACGGTCGGCAAGAGTGCCGACGTCGGCATGATGCCGGTGTACTGCGACCCGCTCACCGGCCAGGGGTTCGACGCGCCGCCGCAGGCGCAGATCGACTCGGGCGCGGTGGAGATGCTCTCGCCGCAGCACGTGCTGGCGACGGTGCTCGCCTCGGCGGGGATCGACTACTCGTACCTGCGGGTGGATCCCATCAAGGCGCTGCTGCCGTAGTCAGGGGCCGGCGTCGGACACGCTGCCTAGAATGACCTTGCTGGCTCCGTTGGTGCCGGCATCGGTGGCGAACTGCAGCCGAAACCAGCCGCTGGGGTTGCCGCCGGCATCGGGAGCGAAGCTGCCGGTGAGGGCGCATTCGCTGCCTACGTCGAGCTGGGTGCCGCAGTAGCCGTAGGTGACTCCATCGATCTGCACCGACCCGGAGCCGCCCGGGTAGCCGGCGTCTGGATCGCCGCTCGGTCCCCATGCGAACGGCAGGTGGACCCCGGAAAGGCTGACGATCTGATCCGCGGCGGCTCCGCCGTTGTTCGAGACGATCAGATCGAAGCGCACCGTTTCTCCCACGCGCGCGGAGACGTGAGAGACCCAATCGTCGGCCGAGTAGGTCATCGCACCGGGATCTCCGCGAATGCGCAGCTGAGGCTGATCGGTGGTCTCCCCGCTCATCACCAACGGCAACTCGGTAAGGTACGCGCCCGTCAGCCCGAGGGTGAGCGTGCCGGTGGTGCTCACTGCTCCGGAGTAGGTCACCGCGAGCGAACAGTAGGTATTGGGCAGGAGTGACGCGGCGCACGGCGGGTAGCCGTCGAAGACGCGTGGGTCTGCGTAGCCGGGGAAAGCGCCTGACGGCCACGAGAACTCCGCCGGCAGCGCGCCTGCCGTCAGCCCGGCGGGTTGATCACCGAGGTTCCGCAGGTAGAGGTAGTTGGTCACCGGAGCACCAGAGGTCCAGTAGCCTCCGAGCGGGCCAGAGGACATGCGCGCAGGGACTCGAATGCCGGCGCAGTCGGTGCCGACCATCGCCACCGCGCGCAGCTTGGCTGCATCGGCTGCGTCGAGGCCGTCGGGCACTTCGCTCGAGTCCGGCACTGGCCGGCCGGTGAGCGCGACGTAGAAGGTGCTGGCCGCGAGGTAGGTGCCCGCGACCGTCGGGTGACTGCCGTCGGCTTGGTGGAGCACGAGCTCAGGGTGCTGGGCCAGCGTGCGACGGAAGGCTTCGCCGACACACACCAGCACGCCGCCCGGCTTGCGCGCCGCGGCCTTCGCGTACGACGCGGTCAGCATGTCCTGCATCTGAGATGGGTCGACACCGAACGCAGCGAGCGCACCGTCGACGTCTGCGGCCGACCGGGCCCAGGTCGCGTACCAGACCGGCCGCGCACCGGCGTCTGCGATCAGATCGGCGAAGGCGTCGTCGACCTCGGCGTCTTCTCCCGGGTGATCGTCGTAGTCGTCGAGGTAGGCCCGCATCGGCTCGACGCTCTGGTCCTGCAGCACCACGTGGGTCCAGCCGCGCTCGAGAATGCGCTGCTCGGCGAGGCCCGCATCCCAGTGGTCGCGCAGGGTGGCGCCGCCGACGACTTCGCTGTCGACGGCGATCAGCGGCGGAGCGGCGGCTGTGGCGGCGATGCGCGCCAGCATGCCCGGCAGATCGTTCACGTAGGTGTAGCTGTTGCCGATGAAGAGAATGCGCAGTGGGGCCCCGGCATCAATTCCGGCGTCGGTCCCCGCGTCAGTGACCGGGCCCGGCCCCGCGTCGGGAACCGGCGGCACTGGCGCGATGTTGCGACCACAGGCAGCCACGCTGAGGCACGCCACTGCCAGAGCGCACGGCAGGCTTCTCATGCCCGGGAGACACCACTCGCGCCCGGAGAGCGCAACTGCTTCACAGTTGTGCGACGTTCGCCCAAGTGCGGCCTCGCAACGTTCACCTTCTGATGTTGGCGCTGATCGCCGGGTATCCGCTGGTCGGCGGCGTGATCAACATCTTCGTGGGGGTGACCGCGCACTCCGACTTCTCGGGCATCAACCTCGCGTTCGGCATCGTCGCGACCGGCGCGGGCGTGATGTACGTGGCGATCTCGAGCCTGGTCGTCTGGCAGGCGGGTACCACGGTGCGCCGCGTGCTGCTCATTCATGGCACGGTGATCGCCGGCGTCGTCGCGCTGTGGGCAATGTGGTTCTTGCGACGCGTGGTGTGACGGGGGCTCGAGGTGTGACGCCCCTCCCGCCCTTCGGGCACCCTCCCCCTCGTTGGGCGAGGGGTCACCTCGAGCTAGCGCAGCCCGGGGACTTCGCCGCTGATCTCACCGAGCGAGCTCGACTGATAGCCGACCGCGCGGAGGCCAGTGAGCAGCACGTTCGCCGGGTGATACCCATTGCCGTCGACGTGCAGGCCGCCCTTGAGCCCGCCCGCCCCGCCGGCGATCAGCATTGCCATGTTCTCGGTCGAGTGCGCGCTCACCGCCCGCATGTCGGCCGGGTCGAACCCCTGCCCGCCTTCCCAGGTGAACACCGCCGCCATGTTGTCGAGAATCGAGCCGTTGCCCTCGGGAGTCGCCTTCAGCTTCCCGAGCAGATACGCCCAGTGCTTCATGTGCCAGTTGATGCCGCGCGCGAGCGACTGGCTGGTGTCTTCGTTCAGGTTGCCGTACCCGCCGTGCGACAGCTCGTGCAGATCGCTGTGCTGGCCGGTGATCTGGTCCATGTTCAAGAAGCTCTGCGAGTTGGTGAACTGGAACAGCACGCTGCGGCTGAGGTCACACGCGATCGCCATGTGAATCAGGTCGCACATCACCTGCGCGCGGGCGTCTTCTCCCGAGTACCCGAGGTTCTGCTGGTAGGTGATGTTGCCGTTCGAGGTCGCCTGGTTGCCGCCCACCGCAGGGTCCGCGCCGGGGTCGGACGGCTTCAAGCAGCTGCCCACCATCGGCGGAGGCGTCGCCGCCACCCGCTGCTCCAGCGCGCGGAACTCGTCGGCGTGCGCGTCGAGCCGGGCGCGATCGGGCGACCCCAACTTCGAGCGAAGCGCCGTCATCCGCGTCAGCACCGAGTCGAGCAGCGACTTGCGCTGATCGAGAATCCACTGCTGCTGCGCCACCTGATCCGGCGTCAGACCGGTGCCCTGGAAGTTGCCGAACAGCGCCTGGAACAACGCCTGCGGGCTGTACCGCGCCGTCACCGGGTCGATGTTTCCGTTGTTGTTTCGGAACGAGATGTCCTGCCCGGTGCCGGGCGACGCGTTGTCGACGTAGCTCGACACCTGCACCCGGGTGACCAGGGTGCCGAAGGTGGTCTGCCCCAGAAAGCCGTTCGCGATGTGCTCGGTGGTCGGCCCATTGAACGTGCCGTCAGACGAGCCGACGCCGGTGAGCAGCGGCGCCACCTGGTAGTAGTGAAACGGCACCGGCTTCCCGCCCGGCGGCAGCGAGCCGGTGGTCGACCAGGGAATCTTCAGCCCTGTCACCACCGAAACCAGGCTCTGCACCGGCGCCAGATTGGTCAGCGCGGGCTTGAGGTCGTAGTTCGGCCCGAACGAAGACGGGATGAACGTCTGCGCGATGTCGCCGTCGTAGCCGCCGAGCGAGCAGCCGGCGAACCCGAGCAGGTAGCGCATCGCCGGAGCGGTCTGCGCTCGCGCCTTGTTGTCGAACATCGCCTCCAGCCACGGGAGCGCGAGGCCGAAGCCGGCCGCGCCGCGCAACACCGTTCGCCGCGAGAGGGGCTTCATGGCGTCTCCAGTCGGCGCTGAGCGAAGGTGGGATTGGCGACGAGCTCGACCAGCAGTTGGTCGAAGCGCCGGCCGTCGGCGACGAACGCCTTGGTCACGTCGCGAATCAGCGGCTCGTCGTCGGGCTTCTCGGTACGGCCACTCTCGTAGCGGAACAGCTGGCGCACCACGCAGTCGTCGAAGCCCGCCGACTGGGTCATCAGGTCGGCCAGGCCCGCGGGGCCGTTGAAGGAGCCGACGCCGTCGATCGCGCCGTCGCCGCTGATCGCGCACTCCGGGTGATCCTGCTCGGTGGTGCGGTAGGCGCCGGTGCGGTCGTACTGCTCGAGGCCGAAGCCGATCGGGTCCATCTTCGCGTGACAGGCGCTGCAGCTCGCCGAGGTCGCGTGCGCGGCGTACCGGTCTTTCTTGCAGACCACTCCACCGTCGGTCGCGGGAGGCGGCACGTCGGCAGAGACGTTCGGCGGCGGAGGGGGGATCTCCTGGCAGAAGAGCCGATTGCGGATCCACTTGCCGCGCAGCGTGGGGCTGGTGTCGGTCTGCTTCACGCCGTTCGAGAGCAGCGCCGCGTGCGAGAGAATGCCCTTACGCCCGCTGGTGCCGTACGAGACCCAGCGAAAGCCGCTCTGCCCGCTCACCGGCAAGCCGTAGTGCTGCGCGAGATCGTCGTTCACCCAGCTCTGCTCGCTGAGGAACAGCTGCCGGTAGTCGCTCTTGTCGCCGAAGACGATCTTGTCCACCAGCGCGTTGGTCTCGGTGGTGAGCTCGGAGTTGAACGTCGAGTCGTAGGGCAGCGCGAAATAGCCCAGCCACATCGCGTGGTAGAGCTCGACGTGCGCGCGTCCCTCGGCCGAGTCGACCAGCTGCGCCGCGACCTCCCGAATGCCGGCGGCGGTGTCGAGCTTGCCTTGATCGGCGAGATCCAACAGCGCCGCGCTCGGGCCACGCCCCAACAGAAAGAACGACAGCCGCGAGGCGAGCTCGTACGGCGTGAGCTGAAAGGTGTTCGCCAGGTCGCCCGCCACCGGCGTGCCCACCTCGACGTGAAAAAGGAACTCCGGGTCGAGCAGCAGGCGGCGCATCGCCAACGCCATCGAGTCGTCGAAGCCGCCCCGCTGCCGCGCCAACGAGTGCAGGTTGGAAAACTCGGTCACCTCGGCGGCGGTGAGCGGCCGGCGAAGCGCGCGGCGCCCGAAGGTCTGAATGAACTCGCCCAGGCACTGCATGTCGTCGTCGCTCGACGGAGTGCACGGCAGCACCGACGCCTTGCGCGCGGTGTCGGCCATCGTGTCTTGGGTGATTTGCTGCGCCAGCGACTCGGCCGCCTCGACCCAGACCGCGCTCGCGATCTGCTTCGAGTAGTCGTCGTCGAACGGCTTCATGTCTTCGCCCGGCATCAGCGTCAGCGCGGTGTGATGGGTGTCGCCGGTCAGCTCCGCGAGGGTGAGGTCGAGCTCGGTTCGGGTCAGCCGGCGGAGCGCGGTGATGCCCGCCACCGCCGGCGCCTCGGGCTGCGGCTGCATCATCGTCGGGTCGGTGATCGGGTCTTTCGGCTTCACGCCCGGCGCGTCGGAGGCCGACGGAAACGAGATCTTCCCGGTGCAGGCGCAGACCACCAGCGTTGCAAAGAGGAGTGCGCGCGGAGACATGGCGGCCATCTAAGCAAACGGCGATCCGCGTATCCGACATGAATCTGCCCTTTGGTTTCAACGACCTGCAACAGCCCTGTGAACTGCAGTGGTCAGTCCCGATGGAGTGAGTGTGCACCGTCGAACGCCCGCGACGGCTCGTCACCGAAACAGCCCCGTTCGTCCTCAACCCGGTGCGACCGTTACCAATCGGGGCTAAAGGTCGCACCGCGTGCGCCTCTGGCTGGTCGTTCTCATTCTGCTCGTCGCCTGCTCCAAGCCGGAGGCGCCGAAGAGCCGTCCTCCTCCGCTGGTGGGCGTGACCCAGGTCGCGACCGAAGATGTTTGGGAGACGGTGCGCGCCCCGGTCGACGTGCGCCCGCTCGCCCAGGCCGACGTCGGCGCCAAGGTGGTCGGCTACCTCGACTCGGTGCTGGTCGATCGCGGCGACGTGGTGAAGCGCGGTCAGCTGCTCGCGCTGGTGCGGCCTTCGAGATCTGCCCGACCAGCTCGGCGCGGCGAAGAGCGCCTACCAACAGGCGCAGGCCGGGGTGGCGCTGGCGAAGGCCAACCTCGATCGCGCGCAGAAGCTGGCGCCGCAGGGCGTGGTCTCGCAGCAAGATCTGCAGCAGGCCACCACCTCCGCCGCCACCGCCGCAGCGGCCGAAGCCGCCGCGCAGTCGCAGATGGAGGTGATCGCGGTGCGCCTCGGCGAGACCCGGCTGGTGGCGCCGTTCGACGGCGTGATCACCCAGCGCCGCCTCGACCCCGGTGCGCTGGTCGGTCTGCCCGCCTCGCCTCCGGTGGTGACGGTGGCGCGCATCGATCGGGTTCGGGTGTTCGTCGGCGCCACCGAGCGTGAAGCCCCGGCGCTCAAGGTCGGGCAAGACGCGACCCTCACCTTGGACGCGTTCCCAGGCCGCACCTTCGCGGGAAAGGTCGAGCGCCTCTCGCCCGCGTTCGATCCCGTCACCCGCACGCTCGACGCCGAGGTGCAGCTCGACAACTCCAGCGGTGAGATTCGGCCGGGCATGTACGGCCGCGCCTCGGTTCGCACCGCGGTGCACAACGGCTCGCTGGTGGTGCCGGTCAGCTCGGTGGTGGTGAGCGATCAACGCGCCTGGGTCTACGTGCTCCAGCAGGGCGACGTGCGCACGGTGGCGCGGCGCATGGTGAAGGTGGGCGTCGACATGGGCGACCGCCTGGAGATCTCCGACGGGCTGAAGGCGGGCGAGGTGGTGGTGGCGGAGGGCGTCGACTCGGTGTTCGACGGCGCTCCGGTGCGCGCGACCTTGCCCAAGCCGGTGCAGGCGGCCGACGCGGCGGCGGAGAAGTAGCGCATGTGGCTCACCCGGCTCGCACTGCGCAACCCGGTGCTGATTCTGATGGTCTCGTTGATGACCGTCGCGATCGGTTGGGTGTCGCTCACCCGGCTGTCGGTCGATCTCTTCCCCGACATCAACCTGCCGAACATTCGAATCGCGACCTTCTACGCAGGCGCGGGCCCGGCCGACATCGAGAAGACGATCACCCTGCCGATCGAGCGGGCGGTGAGCGCGGCGCCGGGCGTCGACCGGGTCGAGAGCAGCTCGAAGCAGGGCGTCTCGGTGGTGACCGTCTGGTTCAACTTCGGCACCGTGATGACCGACGCGCAGTTCGAGGTGCAGCAGCGCATCGCCCAGATTCAGAACACCCTGCCCCCGGGCGTCGGCCAGCCGCTGATCCTCAAATTCGACATCGCCAACATTCCGGTGATTCAGCTCACCGCCACCTCCGACGAGCTGGGCGAGCGCGAGCTGTACGACCTCGCCTACAACGTGATCGAGCCGCAGCTGGAGCGCCTGCCCGGCGTCGCCAATGCCACCGTGTCGGGCGGCAAGGTGCGCGAGCTGCAGGTGCTCGCCGACCGCGACGCGCTCCGCGCCCGTGGGCTGTCGCTGCTCGAGGTGGTGAACGCGGTGAAGAACACCAACGTGCTGCTGCCCTCGGGCACGCTCCGCACGCCCGCGCGCGACTACAACGTCTACACCAACAGCCAGGTGAAGGCGGCCGACGAGCTGGAAGACGTGATCCTCGCTCCTGGTACCGCAACCCAGGGCCCGGTGCGGGTGCGCGACGTGGCGCAGGTGCTCGACGCCTCCGCCGATCAGGACGAGATCGTGCGGGTGAACGGCAACCGCGGCGTCTACTTCCGGGTGTTGAAGCAGCCGGAGGCGAACACGATCGCGGTGGTCGACGCGGTGAAGGCCGAGCTCCCGCGGCTGCGCGGAGTGCCGCCGTCGGTCCGGCTGGCGATCTCGTTCGATCAGTCGAACTACATTCGCAAGGCGGTCAAAGCGCTGGAGGACGAGGCGCTCCAGGGCGGCCTGCTGGCGATCGCGATCATCCTCATCTTCCTGGTGTCGTTTCGCGCCACCGGCATCGTGGCAGTGGCGATTCCGCTGTCGGTGATCGCGACCTTCGTGCTGCTGTTCTTCACCAAGCAGACGCTGAACGTGTTCACCCTCGGCGGGCTGGCGCTGGCGGTCGGCCGGCTGGTCGACGACTCGATCGTCGAGCTGGAGAACATTCACCGGCACTACGGGCTCACCGGCGACCGCAAGAAGGCGGTGCTCGACGCCGCGCAGGAGGTGGCGCTGCCGATCCTGGTCTCCACCATCACCACCATCGTGGTGTTCTTCCCGGTGCTGTTCCTCTCCGGCATTCCGCGCAACCTGTTCATCCCGCTCGCGCTCACGATCTCGTTCGCGCTGATCGTCAGCTTCTTCGTCTCGCGCACGGTGACGCCGCTGCTGTGCCTCTACTGGCTCAAGCCGCACAAGCCGGGCGAAGAGAAGGGGCTCTCGGGCTGGCTGACGAAGACCTTCGACCGGCTCGACGACTCGTACGCGCGGCTGCTCACCCGGGTGCTCAACCACCGCGGGGTGCTGGTAGTGGCGGTGGTGGTGCTGTTCGCGTCTTCTGCCCTGCTCTTCCCTCGCATCGGCAAGGAGTTCTTCCCCGACAGCGACGAGGGGCAGTTTCAGCTCACGGTGAAGGCGCCGATCGGCACCCGGCTCACCAAGACCGAGCAGATCACCGAGCGCATTCAGAAGGTGGTCGACCAGTCGATCGGAATGCTGCCCAAGAAAGACGCGGCGGTGTCGGTGGTGCTGGAAGACGACGGCCTGCCGGTCGGGCGCACCGCGCTGTTCAGCGGCAACACCGGGCCGCACTCCGGGCAGGTGAACGTCAACCTGGTGCCGGCGAGCGAGCGCAAGCTGTCCGACGTGAAGGCCTCCGAGGTGGTGCGCAAGGCCTTCGGCGAGCAGTTCCCCGGCGTGCAGATGTATTTCTTCGTCGGCGGGATCGTGAAGCGCATCCTCAACTTCGGAGCGCCGGCGCCGATCGCCGTCGAGGTGCTCGGCTACGACCTCGAAGAAGGCGCCGACTACGCGCGCAAGCTCCAGGCGAAGCTGAAGGCGCTCAACGCCGACGACAACCAGCCGTGGCTGACCGACCTCCAGCTGTCGCGCGAAGAGAACTACCCGGAGATCGACGTCGAGGTCGATCGCGCCAAGGCCGGCGTGCTGGGGCTGACCCAGAACCAGATCTCCCAGTCGGTGCTCTCGTCGCTGGTGGGCAACACCCAGTTCGCGCCGATTCCCTTCACCGACCCGAAGTCGGGCAACGAGTACTACATCAACGTGCGCGCGCCCGACCGGCAGCGCACCCAGCTCGACGACATCTCCGAGGTTCAGCTGCGCTCGCCGCAGGGCATGGTGTCGCTCGCCTCGGTGGCCGAGCTGTCGAAGGGCTCGGGCCCGGTGACGATCAACCGGCGCTACCTGCAGCGCGTGATCGACGTCACCGCCAACATCGCTCCCGGCAAGGACCTCGGCGGCGCGGCGGCGGCGGTTCGCAAGGCGATGGATGAGCTGCCTCCGCCCGACGGGTTCACCACCCGGCTGTCGGGCACCGCGGCGGCCCAGCAAGACGCGTTCGCGGGCCTCGGCCTGGCGGCGGTGATGGCGCTGGCGCTGGTCTACATGGTGCTCGCGTCGCAGTTCAAAAGCCTGCTCGACCCGCTGGTGATCATGTTCTCGGTGCCGATGGGCTTCTCGGGCGTGCTGCTGATGCTCTGGGCGACCGGCACCTCGCTGTCGGTGAACAGCTTCATGGGCGTGATCATGATGATCGGCATCGTGGTCTCGAATGGGGTGTTGTTGGTCGACTTCGCGAATGTGTTGCAGCGTCGTGGTTTGCCGTTACTGGAGGCCACCGTGCAGGCCGCCCGTACCCGGCTGAGGCCGATTCTGATGACCACCCTGGCGACGTTGATCGGTCTGGCGCCGATGGCGATGGGGCTGGCCGAGGGCAGTGAGACCAACCTCCCGCTGGCGCGCGCGGTGATCGGCGGGCTGGCGGTGTCGACCTTCTTCACCCTGTTCTTGATTCCGTCGATCTACACGGCGCTCGATCGCTTCGCGAAGCGCGCGCCCGAAGAAGACGAGGAGCCCGCGTGATCGCCGTCGTCGTCGTTTCGTTGTTGGGTGCGGCACCGCAGGTCACCTTCGCCGAAGCCGTGCAGCGGGCGCTCGAGCACCACCCGTCGATGCGCATCTCCGACTCCGACACCGCGCGGGCGATGGCGATTCTGGAGCAGCAGCGGGCGGCGTCACTGCCGACGCTGTTCTTGAACGGCACCTACACCCGGCTCGACGCCGACCGCACCTTGTCGACGCCCGCGGGCTCGCTGCAGACCTTCGACGTCAACGGCAACCCGAGTGGGCACGCGGTGACTCCCGCGTCGTCGCGCATCATCGCCGGCAAAGACGCGATCGCAGCCAACGCCACCCTCACCGTGCCGCTGACGCCGCGCAACTGGGTGCAGTGGTACCGCGGCGACTACAACGCCGACGCGATGAAGGCGACCGCCTACGACGTGCGGCGGCAGGTGGCGCTCAACGCCGGCCGCGCGTACCTGGCCGCCCTCGGTGCGAAGCGGGTGGTCGAAGCGAGCGTGCACGCGCGCGACACCGGCCAGGCGCACCTCGACTACTCCTCGCAACGCTCGCAGGGCGGCGTGGGCACGCGCATCGACGTCGCCCGGGCCGAGCAGGAGCTGGAGAGCTCGCTGGCGCAGCTGGAGAGTGCGCTGGGAGCGCTGGCGAAGGCGCAGGAAGATCTCGGCGTCGCGACCGGTACCGACGGCCCGCTGGAAGCAGTGGAGGAGCCCTCGCTGGGCGCGCCTAATGAGCTCGACAACGCGCTCCAGGACGCCGAGGGCAAACGCACCGACGTGCTGGCGGCGAAGTCTCGCCAAAAAGCGGCCGAGGTGAGCGACCACGGCAAGTGGAGCGATTACACGCCCCTGCTCTCGGCGGTGGTGCAGCCGTTTTACCAGAACCCTCCATCGCTCACGACGCCCGAGACCGGCTGGCAGGCGCAGCTGGTGTTGACGCTGCCGCTGTACGACGGTGGCCTGCGCTACGGGCAGCAGAAGGAGCGGGCGGCCCTGGCGCAGAGCGCGAACGCGCAGCTCGACGCGCTGTTGCAGCAGGCGCACGACGAGGTGCGCTCGGGCTTCGAGCTGGTGAAGCACTCCGACCTGGCGCTGACCGCGTCGCAGAAGTCGGCCAAGGCGGCGCACGAGGCGCTCGAGCTGGCGACGATCGCGTACAAAGCAGGCGCGACGACCAACCTCGAGGTGATCGACGCCGAGCGCCGCGCCCGCGACGCCGACCTCGCAGTCGCTCAGTCAGAAGACGCGGCCCGGCGGGCGCGGCTCGATCTGCTCTCTGCGAGCGGCCGCTTCCCCTGAAGCAAACCCTCTCCTGACAGGAGAGGGCCGAGAGCGCGAAAGCGCTCCGGGGTGAGGTTATTGAACAACCCCGTCGGTCTTCGCCTTGGCGAACGCCGCATCACCGGCGCGCTGCACATCGGCGTAGCTCATCGCATCGCTGCCGCGCTGACCTGACCCCGAGCCCGGCAGCACCGTGAAGGTGACGTCTTGCCCGTCGTGGCCGGTGTTGGCGGGCATGCCGAGCGCCTCATGGAGCCGCTTGCTGCCCTCGCCTGCTTTCCAGTTCGGGCCGCCGTCGGCGTAGACCGCGTATACGGTGCGGCCGTTGTAGCTGACCGCGACCAGATCGCCCGGCTTCACCTGCGGGTTGGTGAGCTCTCGAATCTGCGGAGGCAGCGCCACGTACGGCGTCTCAGCCGGGTTCACCGACTTGGGGTTGGCGGCGGTATCGCCCTTCCACCGGAGCGACGTGACCGACTGACCGGTGCCATCGGCGAGCCAGTCTGCCTTCTCGCCCTTGTCGGTGGCTTCCTTGTTTTTCGCCGCCGCGGCCGCCTTGGTCTTCTTCAGGTGCGGGTAGCCATCGAGATCGAGCTCGAGGTTGGCCTTGAACTGCACCGCCTTCTTGTCCTTGCCGACGGTGACGGCGCTCTCGTCGGTGCCGTCGGTGAACTGCTGGCTGAAGGTGGGCCGCGTTCCGCCGGTGAGCGTGGGCGCGCCGGTGTTGGCCGAGCGAACCGCCTGATCGTTCTTCGCCACCAGCTGGCCGTTGGAGCTGATTCGCATCAGCTGCTGGTTCTCCGTAGTCTGGGCGCCGAGCGCGGTGCCGGCGAGCGTCTGCGCATGCGCTGCGGCGTCGTCGGCCTTCTTCGCTACCTTGGTCAGCGTGGCCTCGGTCCTCTGCGCCTTCGCCAGGTCGGCCTTCGCCGTCTTCAGGTCCTTGGCCGCGTCTTTGTCGCCTCCGGCCGCCTTGGTGGTGAGGTCGTCGACCTTCTGCTGCGCCTGGGCGGTGGCGGCCTTGGCGGTGTCGCGCTTGGAGTCGGCGTCGAAGGCGTCTTTCTGAATTCCCTGAGCCAGGGTGCCGACCTTGGCCTCGGCGTCGGTCGCGGTCTTGCCCAGCTCTGCCGCCTTGGTGGCCTTGGTCGCGGCGGCGGAGTCGAGCTCGAGCAGCTTGCCGGTGGCGTCGGCGAGCTTGCCCATCACGTCGTCGCGCTGCTGCTTCAGGCCGTCGATCTGATCCTGAGGCGCGCCCTTGGCGGTGGCCTGGGCGATCTGCTTCTCGAGCGACGTCTGCTGACCGCTGAGGTCGTCGACCAGCTTCTGTTGGTCGAGCGCCTGTGACTGCGCGTCGATCGCGGCGTCGGCGGCTTTGGTGGCCTTGGTCTGCGCGCGAGTCGCGCTCACGCTGGCGGAGTCGATGGAGGTGCCCATGAGCACCATCATTAGCGGCAACAGCGCTGGAAGAAAATCCGCCACGTCTGTGCAGTGTTTGTTGCCTGGGAGGCAACAGCAAGTCAGCGCATCGACTCGGCGAGCAACGTCGAGACCCGCAGCGCCATCGTCATGATCGCCAGCTGGGGGTTCACGCCGAGGCTCGACGGCATGATGCTGCCGCAGACGACGTTCAGCCCGTGGGTGCCCCAGACCTGACCGCGCTCGTTCACCACCGAGGTCTTCTCGTCGGCGCCCATCGCGCAGGTGCCGAGCGGGTGCTGAGAGCTGCACTCGAGCAGGCGCCCCGGGACCTTCTCGAGGTCGAAGCGCTTGAACGAGTCGGGGGTCTGCGCCGGAGCGCCGAACACCGGCAGAAAGATCTCCTTCGCCCCCGCGGCGAACCAGGTCTCGCCCATGCGGCGCAGCAGCACGGGAATACGGGCGCGATCACGCTGCGACATCTCGTAGGTCATGATCGGCTCGCGGCCGAAGCCACGCCGCACCCGCCCCATCGCGTCGTCGTGAATCATGCCGCCGAAGATGCCGAGGTTCGCGACCTGGTGGCGAAGCGCGGCGTGCGCCGGCCCGAAGCCGGGCAGCGTGGCGGCGAGCACGCCGTTGGGCACGAAGACCGAGTTGAAGAGCAGTCCCTCCGACTTCTCGTATTGATCGCCGTACGCCGACTGGAGCGCGCCTTCCCACCCGCGCACCGGCTCGTCGAAGCGGCCCATCACCCGGAAGCTGGGGTGAAGCGAGAGGTGGCGGCCGAGCTGCGCCTTCTTGATCCCGCTCCGCCCGAGGATCATCGGGTTGTACATCGCGCCCGCGGCGAGCACGACCTGCCGGGCACGCACGTCAAGGCTGGCACCCGGCTTGTGGGTATCGCGGTCGAGCACCCGGCCGCTGACACCGGTGGCGCGCGTGCCTTCGAAGTCGACCCGCTCCACCATCGTCGAGGTGTAGATGCGGGCGCCGGCGGCGAGCGCACGCGGCAGGTAGGTGAGGTCGACCGAGAGCTTGGCCCGGTGGGGGCAGCCGAAGTTGCACCGGCCGCAGCCGTTGCAGCCGCGGGTGTTGCGCCGCATCGGCTTCAACGGCTCACCGAGCTTGGCGAGGCCCTGGCCGAAGAGGTTGGTCGACTTCGAGCGCATCTCGACCGGCACTTCTTCGACGTGCACGTCGCGCTCGACCTGCTCGAACCACGGCTGCATCTTCTTCGGCGTCAGCTCGCTCAGCCCTTCGCCGGCCCAGCTGTCGAGCACGTGATCGGGAATGCGGAAGCAGACGCCGCCGGTCGCGGTGCTGGAGCCGCCGAGCACGCGCCCTGCGGTGACGTTGATGCTGGGCGAGCCGCCGACGCCGACCGCGAGGGTGACCGCACCGTCGCGCCAGGTGTTGCGCACCGACTCGCTCGGCCGCATCTGGCCGGTGTCGGGCACGTGCGGGCCTTCTTCGAGCAGCACCACGTCGCGGCCCGCTTCGGCGAGCGTGCAGGCGGCCACCGCGCCGCCCGCGCCGGAGCCGATCACCACCACGTCGCAGTCGAGGTTGAGCGCCCCTCGCGCGGCCTTGAGGGTGCCAGTCACTTTTCACCCTTCAGGCAGGTGGCAGGGGTGTGGGTCTCCGCGCGAGTGGCCGAGTGCTCGAACCAGATGATGCAGAGAATCGCCTTCACGGCGAGCGCTGCGGGAGCCAGCGGGGAGGCCTCCATTCGCTCGAGCGCGATCACGCGGCGGCGAACGCTCAGCCAGCCGAGCGGGACCGGCCTGAACACGAACAGCGGGGCGAGGAAGGTGAGCGCGAAGAGCGCCAGCCGGAGGATCAGCCCCGCGCGACCGGCCGAGCGGGCCATGAAGTCCATCAGGTCGCGCGCCACCCAGTCGAGGCGGTCCGCGTCGGGAGGCTCGCCGGCTTCATTGCAGAAGAGCGCTTCAGCGAAGTCGCGGGCGGCGCGCTCGACGTGCTTCGGCGGGAGCTTCAGTGCGCGGTTGCGAACGTCGTCTTCGGGCTCCGGCGCCGGCAGCAGCGGGAGGTGCTCGTGGCCGGGAGGGCCGAGGGTCGACAGCGGCGACTGCGCGGGAGTCACGCTTCACACCTATGAGACCCTTGGTGCGCTGACAACCTCAGTCGCGCTTGCCGAAGCACTCGAGGTCGCCCGACTCGAGGAGCAGGCAGGTGAGCTCGCCGCTGATCGCCAGCGAGACCGCGTCTGCCTGATCGCGCAGCGGCACCGGGCGCACCAGGTACGGCAGGGGCGCCTCCTTCGGCTCATCGCAGGGGTGGCGGTGGTCGAACACGTCTTCGTTCTTCGCCTGGCTCGCCGCTTCGTCACGCTCGCAGTTCGGCAGCTGCTCGGTCGGCGCGTCAGGCGGAGCGGGGAACAGCTCCGGGCCATCGGAGACCACACCCCAACAGGCGACATGTCGATTGATCAGCACCGCGCAGCCGTGCCTGCGGCCGACCGCGGCCTGCATCACGTGAGTGAGCGCGACCTTACCGGTGCGGCGCCCTTCGATCACGTCTCCGTCGCCGAGCTCGCCGTGACGTGAGGTGCCCGTGCAGAACGCCTCGCCGTTGCGCACGGAGCAAGGCGGTTGCGGTGGCTCGATCGGCGGGACCGGAGTGAGCGAGGTGCTCTCGAGCGCGAAGCAGCGCGGACCGGTCGCAGTTCTCAAGCAGAGGCCAGACCCCGCCGCGTACACCCCGGTGGCCGTGGGGAGATCGCTCCAGCTGAGGCGTCGGGTGGGTTCGACGCATTCGAGCACGCCTTTGCGCAGCAACGCGCAGATGCGCCCCGCCGCGCCACCCGGCACCAGGTCGGCTTCCAGCACCGGGTCGCTGAACGGCACCGGCTGCAGCGGGCCACCGGCCCCGGCGAGCGCCACACGCCCGCCGTCGTCGAACACCAGCAACGTCTGACCCGGGCCGCTGCTGAACTGAATCTTCACCGGCTTTCCCCAACTCACCGCCGTGCCCGCTGCGAGCGAGGCTTCGCTGGCCACTTGAACGCGCCCACCGTGTGCGCAGCCGAGCACCAGCAGAATCGGAACCCATTTCTTCACCGCCCTAGGTTACATCTTTGGCTGTGAGTGTCTGGCTCGACGGACCGATGGGCACCGAGCTCGGCGCGCGTGGCGTCGCCCTGCCCGACCGCGAGTGGAGCGCCCACGCCCTCGACGCCGCGCCTGAAATCGTCTCGGCGATTCATCGCGCCCACGCTGCGATCGGCGTCGACCTGCTGCGCACCAACACCTTCCGCACCACCCGGCGGGCGAGTGGTGACCGCTGGCGCGAGCGGCTGGCCAAAGCGGTACGGCTCGCACGAGAGGCAGCCCAAGGCCAGCGCATCGCCGGTGTGATCGCTCCGCTCGAAGACTGCTACCGGCCCGACCTCTCGCCGCCGCCGGAGCAAGCGCGCCAGGAGCACGCCGAGCTCGCCGTGGCGCTGAAAGAAGAACGTGTCGATCTGATTCTCTGCGAGACGTTCCCGCACCCGATCGAGGCGCGGATCGCGGTCGAAGCGGCGGTGGCGACCGGCCTCGAAACCTGGGTCGCGCTCACCGCCGGTCCGGGTGGCGAGCTGATGACGCCGTCGGCGATGGCAGACGCGGCGCGGAGTTGCGTGGCCGGCGGAGCGAAGGCGGTGATGGTGAACTGCGTCGCCGCCGCGCTGATCGGTCCGTACCTCGAAGCCCTGTCGACGCTCGGCGTGCCCTTCGGCGCGTACGCGAATCAATCGGCGTGGGGAAAGCTCGAGTGCGGCCCGGCCGAGTACTTCGCGCGCGCGCAGTCGTGGGTGCAGTCGGGCGCGACGATGCTCGGCGCCTGCTGCGGCACCACCCTCGCCCACCTTCGGGCCGCCGGTGACGCGCTCGGACGCCACCGGCTCTGGCTCGCCGAACCGGTGAAAGACGCTCCGCTCGACGTGCTCTCCCCGACCGAACGCGCCGCACACGGCCGGTTTCGCTTCGAGCGGGACCGCGACCTCTATGCCACCGCGCACCTGCTGCTGCGCCGCGCGCTCACCGCCGCCACCGGCACGCCCGAGCGCGACTGGGACTTCGAAGAAGACGCCAACGGCCGCCCGCGGCTGGTGCCCGGGCTCAGCGGGCCATCGTTCAACCTCACCCACACCCATGGCCTCGCCGCGGTGGTGACCGGCCCGACCGCGGAGCTCGGCGTCGACGCGGAGCTCGTCGGCCAACGCGGAGATCTGCTCCCGGTGGCAGAGCACTGGTTCAACTCCGAAGAAGTGGCCGGCCTGAGAATGCTGCCTGACGCCGAGCGGCAGCGGCGTTTCCTCTCCTTCTGGACGGTGAAAGAGGCGTACCTCAAGGCACGAGGGGTCGGCCTGCGGTTGCCGCTTCACCAGCTGACCGTGCGGCTCGACCGCGAGCCCGAACCGGGCGAACAGGTCACTCCCCAGCTGGCGATCGGCGCGGAGCTGGGCGACGACCCGCGCGCCTGGACCTTGCGGCTGCTCGCCCACGGCGACAAGCACCTGGTCGCGATCGCCGCGAAGACGAAGCGCTTCGAGTTGAAGGCGGGCTAGAGCGGCTGCCCGGTGATCGGGTCGATCACACCGGTGCACGAGGTGAGCTGCTGGTTGTTCGACTTCACCACCGTGCCGTCGACCTGGAAGAAGTGCAAGCTGTCCATGTCTCCGTAGTCCTGCGCGTTGTCGCAGCCGACGTTGCCGGTGAGCGTGGCGGTGGTGTTGGGCGCCAGGTACGGGATCAACCCGATCGCGGTGGTGTAGCCACCCTTGATGTCGAGCTTGTGACCGCTGACGTTGTCGCGAATGAACACGTCGATGGTCGAGATCATGCCGGGCACCAGGTAGGTGTCGGTGGCGGTGTTGTCGGTGCGCACTTCGCAGGTGCCGTAGTACTCGGTGCCGATGTCGACGTTGTTCTCGCAGTAGAACTCGCCGCGGTTGGGCCCGAGCGACGCGCCGAAGTTGCGAATCAGCCAGCCCCAGCCGCCGACCCGGTGAATTCGCCGGAGCGCCCCGCTCCCGACGATCGAGAAGACCCCGACGTCACGATCGTCACCCGAGCCCACCACCACGGTGTTGTGGCCGGTGATGGTCCAGTCGTGGGCGTTGAGGTTGAACAGCCCGCCCGCGGCGACCACGTTCTGCCCGGTGCCGATCGAGTCTTCGACGATCACGTTCGACATCTCCACGTCGGAGGCGAAGTTGGTGAACATGCTCGGCGCGCCGTAGTTGCCCTGGAACAGCTGCCCCGATTGCTTGAGGTGAATGCGATCGATCAGCGCCTGGTAGAGCACCAGCTGCGAGGTCGAGCCGCTCCAGACCAGGTTGGTGTGGCCCGCGTCGAGCAGAATGCCGGCGCCGATCGCCTCCAGGTCGTGGAACACCACGTGGTCGTTGGGCCCGGTGATCTGCATCGTCGCTTGAGCACCGGTGAAGAGAAACCCGTACGGAGTCGCCGGGTCGCCCGAGCCGCTCAAGGTGACGTCGCTCAGGTTGCCGATGGTGACCACCCCGGTGACGGTCACCAACGCGCCGTCGTTCTGAATCACGCGGTGGCTGACCCCGGTGATCGAGCCGCCCGAGTAGCTGCCGGGCGCGAGGCAGATCACGTCTCCCGCGGAGCCCACGGTCGAGTCGATGGTGAAGGTGCCGCTGCCAGAGCCCACGTGCACCGTGCAGGGCAGCGCAGTCCAGCCAGTGCCGCCGTCGGTCGTCCCCGCGTCGAGGCCGGCGTCGGTGCCACCGTCGTCGATGCCCGCATCGAAACCACCGTCGAAGCCCGCGTCGGTGCTGCCCGCATCTGTGCCGCTGTCGATCGCGCCTCCGCCGCCGCCGCCCGTGCCCCCACCACCCGTACCTCCGGCGCCGCCTCCACCGCCTCCGCTGACAGCCCCCGAGGAGCACGCACACAGCGCGAGCACGCACAGGCCGATCACCCGACGCATCATCCGCGCGACCTTACCGCCGCCGATGTTTACGTTGCAAACAACGCTACCCGTCGATGTTCTTCGCCACCTGTTCGAGCGTCGACAGCAGCATCAGCCGCGGGTTGACCCGCTTGCTGGTCTTCTTCTCGACCTCGGCCAGCACCTTGAAGCAGAGCAGCGAGTGGCCACCGAGGTTGAAGAAGTTGTCGCGCGCCGACACCTGCGGCAACCCGAGCGCGTTCTTCCAGAGGTCGGCCAGCATCTGCTCGGTCGGCGTCTTCGGCGGCACGTGCTCTTCGCGCGGCTCGAGGCGCTTCAACAGCGACGCCACGTCGACCGCACCGCCCGCGTCGCGCGGCAGCGCTTCGAGCTCGTGAAACTCCTGCGGCGCCATCGCCTGCGGGAGCGACTGCCGCACGTGCTTTCGCAGCTCGGTGTCGGTGAACGACTCGCCCGGCTTCACCACCACGAAGCCGGCCAGCCGCTCCTCGGGGCCCGGCACCATCACCACGGCGGCGTCTTTGAGCGCCTCGTGGGTGGCGAGCACCTTGCTCGGCAGCTCGAGCGGGAAGCGCATGCCCCACCGCTCGGCCTTCGGCGGCCGGCCCCAGCGCTCGAGCGTTCCATCGCGACGCCATCGCACCCGCTCACCCGCGGGCCGCAGCGCGCTCGACTTCGCGCCTGCCCAGAGGGCGCCCGGCATGTTGATCGGCGTCAGCTGCGCCGCGCTCGCCGCCAGGTTCGCGCCCAGCGGCTCGTCGTGCACTTCGACCACCGTGCCCGGGAGCGGCTTGCCCAGCACCGAAGGCTCGGCGTTCGCCGCCGCGACGCAGATCAGCCCGCGCGACAGCCAGGTCGACAACCGGGTGGTCTCCAGACCGGAGGGCGCCACGCCGATGCACACCGCGCGCGTCGCACCGGGCTTGAAGCCGGCGGCCTGCGCTCCGGCCCAAGCGGCGCCGGTCGCGATCGCCACCGTGGGAGACAGCCGCGAGAGCTCCGAGGCGAGCAGCTCGCCGTCGCGGTAGCAGCCTTCTTCCGCCGCCACGGCCTTCGCGCCGGTCACCAGCGGCAGCAGCAGCTCGAGCGCCTCGCCCTCGCTGCCGAGCGCCGACGACCAGAGCAGGCTCTTGCCCGCGCTCAGGCCGAGATCCTTGCCCAACGCGCCGAGCGCGGCTGCCAACGAGCGGTGCGGCACCGTCGACAAAGCCGGCTTGCCGTTCGCGTCGTAGCTCAGCCACGCCAGCGCCGCGTCGTCGGGGCCCAGCTGCACCGCGGTGGCAGGACCGCTCGCGTCGGGAGCGATCACCTTCACCTTGGGCAGATCGGCCGCGAGATCGGGCGAGGCGATCAGCGCCGCCGCTCCTCCCGCGGACAGGTGTGAAGCGAGGAACTCCGGAGACCACTTCGGGTCCACCGGCAGAATCGCCGCGCCAGCGCGCAACGCCGCCAGCGCCGCCACCAGCCGGTCGACGCCTTCGCAGCCGATCGCCGCCACCGTGCCCGGCTTCAAGCCCTGCTGCGACAAGTGACCTTGCAGCTGGGTCGCCCGGCGGCTCACCTCGGCGAAGTCGACGCCCTCGTACGCAGCGCCAGACGCCGGCACCGACTGATGCACCAGCGCATCGGGGCCGCTGGTGCCGGCGAAGCTCACCAGCTGGGTGAGCTGTTCGCGCGGCAACACCGCCAGCTCGCTCACCGGCTTCTTCACGTCGGCGAGCACCGCCTCGAGCACGGTGCGGTAGCCCTGCACGAAGGCCTCGGCGGTCTCGCTGTCGAAGAGCTCGGAGCTGTAGTTGAGCATCATCAACAGCCCGTCGCGGGTCTCCATGCACCACAACATCAGGTCGTTGGTGGCGGCGGGAGGCAGCACGTGCACCTGCTTCACCGTCATCGCGCCGATGTTGGGCGGGCGCTTGCGCGCGTCCTGCAGCGAGAAGAACGCCCGCACCACCGGAGGCCGGGTGCCGAGCGACTCGAACGGCATCTCCTGGTGATTGAACGCGTCGAGCACCGAGTCGCGCACCCGGGCGAGGAAGTCGCGCATCGACAGCGACGGCTCGAGCTTGTTGCGAATCGCGATCGCGTTGATGAAGGGGCCGATCAGATCTTCCAGCTCGGGCAGCGTTCGGTTGCGAACCGGAGTACCGACCAGCAGGTCTTTCGACTGGGTCCACCGGTAGAGCAGCACGTCGAACGCGGCGTACAGAATCATGAACAGCGTGGCGCCGGTCTCGCGGCCCAGCTCGTTCAACGCGTCGTGCTGCGCCTTCGGCAACAACAGACCGACGTTGCCACCCGAGTGAGCGGGCTCGTCGGGCCGCTTGCGGTCGGCCGGCATCTCCAGGCCTTCGGGCAGGCCGCCGTACTGCGAGCGCCACCACTCGATCTGCCGCTGGAGCTCGGGGCCCTTGAGCCACTCGTTGTGCCAAGCCGCGAAGTCTCCGTAGCTCACCGGCAGCGGAGGCAGCGTCGCCGGCTTCCCTTCGGCCATCGCGGGGTACAGCGCCACGATCTCCTTGAGGAAGTTGTCGAAGCTCCACCCGTCCCAGATCACCTGGTGGCGCACGGTGAAGAAGACGTGCTCGTCGTTCTTCAGCTTGTAGAGGACCGCGCGCATCAGCGGCAGCTCGGTGATGTTGAACGGCGCCTTGGTCGCCTCGTCCATCAGCGCGGTGAGCTTCTTCTCGCGCTCGGCCTCGCCCAGGCCGCTCAAGTCGACCTGCTCGAGCTTCACCCGGCCCTCGGGGTGAACCTTCTGCACCAGCTGGCCGTTCTCCATCGCCAGGGTGGTGCGGAGGGTGTCGTGCCGCTTCTGTTGCTCGTCGAGGCAGCGCTCGAACGCCTTCGCATCCATCGCGCCCAACAACCGCCACGCTGCCGGAAGATGGTGCGCGGTGCGGGTCGCGGGCTCCATCTCTTCCAGCAGCCACATGCGCTGCTGCAAGAACGACGCGGGCGCGGGCCCGGTGCCGGTGCGCCTGGTGACGCCCGCTTGCGGAGTCGCGGTGCCGCTCGAGGCCTGCACCATCGGCGCGAGCTTCTCGATCGTCGGCGCTTCGAACAGCTTGCGGAACGAGAGGTTCACCCCGTGGTCGCGCTTCAGCCGCGCCAACACCTGGGAGGCGAGCAGCGAGTGCCCTCCGAGCGCGAAGAAGTCGTCGGTGACGGAGACCCGGCCCACGCCGAGCGCCTGCTTCCACACGTCGGCGAGCAGCTTCTCGGCGTCGTTGCGCGGGGCGACGAAGTCGGCGTCGCTGCGCGCGGCGTCCATCGACGGCTTCGGCAGCGCGCGGCGATCGATCTTTCCGTTCGGAGTCAGTGGCAGCTTGTCGAGCCGCACGAAGGTCTGCGGCACCATGTAGTCGGGCAGCGTCTTCTTCAGGTGCGCGCGGAGCTCGGCGTCCTCCGGCTTCTGCCCTTCGTGCAACGACAGGTACGCGGTGAGCCGCTGATCGCCGGGCTTGTCTTCGCGAACGATCACCGCCACCTGGCGCGCCGCCGGGTGCTGGCCGAGCGCGTTCTCGATCTCGCCCAGCTCGATGCGGTAGCCGCGCACCTTCACCTGGTTGTCGTTGCGGCCGAAGTACTCGACCCGGCCGTCGGGGCGCATCTTCACCACGTCGCCGGTGCGGTACTTGCCGTCGACGAAGCGCTCCTTGGTCAGCTCGGGGCGGTTCAGGTACCCGAGCGCGACGCCGAGACCGCCGATGAACAGCTCGCCGGGCACGCCGAGCGGCACCGGCTGCATCAGCGCATCGACCACGAACAGGTCGGTGTTGAGCAACGGGCGGCCGATCAGCACCTCGTTCACCGGAGGCGCGACGCGATCGCAGGTCGACCAGACGCAGGTCTCGGTCGGGCCGTACATGTTCCACACTTCGCTGAACCGGTCGGCGAGCGTCTTCGCCAGCTCCAGCGGCAGCGCTTCACCGCCACAGAGCGACTTGAACTTCGACGGCTTGAAGCCCGCCTCCAGTAACAGCCGCCAGGTCGCCGGCGTCGCCTGCATCACCGTGGCGTTCGACTTCTCGATCACCGCGCGCAGCTCGGCACCGTCGGTGGCCTGCTCGCGGGTGGCGATCACCGTCTTCGCGCCCAGCGTGAGCGGCAGGTACAGCTCGAGCACCGCGATGTCGAACGAGAGCGTGGTCACCGCCACCAGCACGTCGTCGGGGCCGAGCCCGGGCTCCTTCGCCACCGCGTGCAGAAAGTTCACCACCGCGCGGTGGGGCAGCTCGACGCCCTTCGGCTTGCCGGTGGAGCCCGAGGTGTAGATGACGTACGCGCGATCTTCTCCGCTCGCCTGCAGCGGCAGCGGGTCGGCCGGCATCGCGTCGAGCTCGGCGCCCTGCTCGTCGAGCACGAACACCTTCGCCTGCGACGCAGGCAGATCGCCCTTCAGCTTCGACTGGGTGACCAGCACCGGGCAGCGCGAGTCCTCCAACATGAAGGCGATGCGGTCCTTCGGGAAGTTGGGGTCGAGCGGCACGTACGCCGCGCCGGCCTTGAGCACGCCGAACAGCGACGCCACCATGTCGACGTTGCGCTCGACGCAGAGGCCGACCAGGGTGCCCTTGCCCGCGCCGAGCTCCTGGAGCTTGCGGGCGATGCGGTTCGAGCGCGCATCGAGCTCGGCGTAGGTGTAGCGGCGCGAGCCATCTTCGACCGCGATCTTCGACGGGGTCTTCTTCGCCTGCGCCTCGACCAGCTGGTGGGCGCACTGCTCCGCGTGCGGCGGAGTGCGAACGCGATCGTTCCAGGTGTCGTAGAGCTTGCGCTCTTCGTCGGTGAGGATCGGCAGCTTCTGAATCGGCGTCGCGGGGTCGGCGAGCACGCCCTTCAAGAGCTCGCGGTACGAGCGCATCCACCGCTCGACGGTGACCGGGTCGAACAGGTCGGCGTTGAGCTGGGTCTCCAGCCGCACCGCGCCGTCGAGCTCCACCGCGTTCACGAACAGGTCGAAGTTCTCGTAGTGCCGCGCATTGGTGGCGATGTCGGTGGTCAGCCCCGCGAACTGGAGCGACCCCTTCGGCAGCCCGCGGTCGAGGTTGAACAGCACCGACGCCAGCGGCAGCCGGCTGGGGTCGCGCCGCAGCGGCAGCTTCTGCAGCAGCGAGCCGTAGCCGAACTGCTGGTGCTCGAGCGCGTCGAGCATGGTGAGCCGGGCCTGCTCCAGCAGCTTGGTGAACGGCTCGGTGGCGGCGACGTTGGCGCGCAGCGCGAGCGTGTTGACGCAATGGCCGACCAGGGTGTCGTGACCGCCCACCGCCTGACCCGCGGCGGGAATGCCGACCACCACCTCGCTCTGCCGCGAGAGGCGCATCATCAGCGCCTCGAAGCCCGCGAGCAGGGTGGCGAACATGCTCGCCTTCAGCTTGGCGCCGGTCTTCTTCAGCTCCTTGCAGAGCTCCGGCTCGAGGGTGAAGTCGACCCGCACCGATCGGTACGTTTTTCGAGGCGGCCGGGCGCGGTCGGTCGGCAGGTCCAACGGAGAAATGTCGCCCGCCATCTGCTTCAGCCAGTAAGCGACGTCGTCGGGGTTCTCCGCGTTCACCTGGGAGCGCGCGTAGGCGGTGAACGGCTCCGCGGGATCCAGCGAGGGCCCGCCCTGCACTCTCAGCGAGTAGAGCTGCGCCCAGTCTTTCACCAGCACCGCCGACGACCAGCCGTCGCAGACGATGTGGTGGGCGGTCATCGTGGCCCGGTGCGACTGCGGGCCGGTCTTCACCAGCTGAAACCGGAACAGCGGCCCCTTCTCGAGGTCGAACACCGTGGTCATCTCGGCGTTCAGCAGCGCCTCCCAGCGCTTCTGCTGCTCCGCCGCGGGAAGCTCCGACCAGTCGTGCTTGCCGAGCGAGGGGCCGGTGGCGCCGACCATCATCGTCAGGCCGTCGCCCGAGAAGGTGCTCCGGATCGCTTCGTGGCGCGCAGACAGATCGCCCAGCGAGGCCTCGAGCGCGTCGACTTTGAGCGGCCCCTCGAAGAACAGGGTCACCGACTCGTTGAACGACAGTGATGCATCGTCGCCCAGCCGCGAGGCGGTCCACAGCTCGCGTTGCGGCTCGGTCGACGGTGCGGTGTGAAGAATCGCCGGGCCGGCGAAAGGATCGAAAGCGAGCCCTTCATTCGCCATGTATGACTCCCACCTGAGACTTCGCATGCTAGCTTCGACCCAGGGGCCATGAAGCAATCATTTTTCGGAAGCCGGACGCGAGCCCTGTTCGGTAACACCGCTGCGCCTTCGAAGCCGTCACGAGAGGGCATCGTTCTCTGTTACCCAGCGGTCTACGAGTACAACCAGTCGCACTGGGCCTTCAAAAAGCTCCAGCTGTCGTTGGCGCGCGCGGGGCTGCACGTGCTCCGCTTCGACTACTACGGCGTCGGAGATTCGGCCGGAGACCTCGAAGACGGCACCCTGGCCGGGTGGGAAGGCGACATTCGCACCGCGCTCGAGGAGCTCGCCGAGTCGAGCCAGTGCCGCTCCCTCTCGCTGGTGGGCATGGGGCTCGGCGCGTCGCTCGCGGTGCGGGTGGCGCGCAAGGCGCAGCTGAAGACGCTGGTGCTCTGGAACCCGGTGTTGAGCGGCAACCGCTACATCGACGACCTGTTCGCGCGCGACGAAGACGAGAACCTCCACCTCCTCCACGGCAACCGTGGCACCGACCGTGACGAGGCGATGGGTTACCCGTTCACCCGCGCGCTGCGCCTGGCGCTCACCTCGCTCGACCTGATGCGGGAGCCTCTGCCGAAGACCAAGCGGGTGCAGATCTTCTGCTCGCAGCCGTCTCCGCTGGCGGAGCAGTACGCGCAGCGGCTGAAGCAGGGCGGCGTCGACGCGGCCTACGAGGTGGTGCAGGAAGAAGGCGCCACCAACGAAGGCGCGGCCGAGGCGGCCAACCTCTCGACCCGGGTGCTGGCCGCGATCACCGAGACGCTGACGCCGCAGCAGGCGCAGAAGGCGGCCTCGTGAGCACGGTCGAGAAAGCGGTCGGCTTCGGGCCCGGCTCCGCGCTGGCGGGCGTCTGGGTCGAACCACAGGCCGCGGTCGCGCGCGCGAATGCACCGACCTTTCTGATCTGGAACACCGGCATCAACCACCACGTCGGGCCGTGGCGCTTCAACGTCGAGCTCACCCGGCAGCTCGCCGCGCGCGGCTTCTCGTCGCTGCGGTTCGACGCCTCGGGCCTGGGCGACAGCGACAGCCGCTCCGACGTGGCCACCGAGCAGGATCGCTGGCTGGCCGATCTGCGCGACGCGATGGCGGTGGCCGAGAAGCGGCGCGGGCCCGGCGGCTACGTGCTGCTCGGCTTCTGCTCCTCGACCGACCACGCGCACCACGTCGCGCTCACCGACGAGCGGGTCAAAGGCGTCGTCTACGTCGAGGGCTTCGCCTACCGCAGCCGCGCCTTCTGGCAGCACTACCCGAAGCGCTTTCTCGACACCCACCGCTGGGAGCGGGTGATGAAGCGCAACCTGAAGAAGCTCTCGGGTGAGCCGGTGCCGTCACACGGGCCGTCGATGTTCAACCGCGAGTACCCGCCGCCCGCGCGCTACCGCGACGACCTGAAGAAGCTGCTCGATCGCGGAGTGAAGATTCAGATCACCTTCTCGGGCGGCGACACCGACTTCAACCACGTGGAGCAGTTCGACGACATGCTCGGCGACACCACCATTCGCCCGCGCATCGACCTCGCCTTCTACCCGGAGGCCGACCACACCTTCTTCCGGGTGAAGGAGCGGCGGGTGCTCGTGGAGCACCTCACCGAGTGGATGTCGCGGACGTTCTAGTTGATCGTCGGCTGACAGCTGCAGTTACCCGCCACGTCGCAGGGGAAGCCGGTCGTACCATCGAGACAGATCAGCCCGTTGCAGCAGGTGCTGCTGATGGTGCAGGTCTGACCGAGGCCGACGCACGCCGCGATGTCGCAGGTGCCCGAGGTCATGCCCGAGGGAATGTTGCAGGTCAGCCCCGAGCAGCAGTCGACGGTCGAGGTGCAGACGTTGCCCTGCGGGCTGCAGGTCGGAGGCGGCGAGCACACCAGGCCGCCGTCACCCTGATCGCAGATCATCGAGCAGCACTGCGACGAGACCGTGCAGCCGGTGCCGTTCGGTTGGCAGCTGCCGCCGTCGGTGGTGGGCAGCTGGCAGGAGCCGCTCGCGCCGCAGACCGTGCCCGCGCAGCAGTCGGTGCCGCCGTCGGCGAGATTGGCGCACGCGTTGCCGATCGCCACGCAGCTGAGCGGCGGAGCGCAGACCAGGCCGGCGCCGCCGTCGGCGTTGGGCAGACACGGGCTGCCGTTGCAGCACTGATCCTTGAACTGGCAGGTCTGGCCGGCAGCGATGCAGCACGGCGCCTGGCCGGTGTAGCCGGTCGGGCACTGGCTCGAGCCGCCGCCGTAGCAGCGCGGGATGCCCGAGCTGTCGAGCTTGCAGACCTGCTTCATGCCGTCGCAGCAGTTCTGCGAGGCGTTGATCTTCCCGCCGTCGGGCAGCACGTTGGCGCCGCAGATGTTGCCGGTGCCGTTGCACGAGGTGCCGTTGTCACAGCGGCCGTTGGTGCAGGTGACGTTGCCGGTCGCGCCGAAGCCGCAGCAGTCGGCGCTGTTGGTGCACCAGTCGCCAGTGAGGCGGCAGCCGGTCGCGGGCAAGCAGACGCTGGAGCCGGTACCGGGATCGAGGCAGATGCGGCTGCAGCAGCCGCTCCCGCCGGAGCAGGGGTTGCCGTCTTGCGTGCAGCCGCCGCCACCGCCGCCGTTGACGGTGAGGCAGTTGCCGGGCCCTCCGTCTTCGACGCTGCAGGCGTTGCCGCAGCAGTCGCTGTCGCGGCCGCAGACGTCGTTGTTCGCCTGGCAGAAGTACGCCGGCTCACAGAAGCCGCCCTGGCAGTTGGTGGAGCAGCACTGGTTGTCGGCCGTGCAGGCCGAACCGGTCACGCCGCACGCGCCGCCGTTGCCACCCGAGGCACAGACGCCGTTGGTGCAGGCGTGGGTGCAGCACTCGGTGTTGCCGGTGCACGTCTGGCCGATGCCGAGACACTGATTGGTGGAGCAGACGCCGTTGGTGCACAGGTTGCTGCAGCACTCGGCTGACGAAGTGCACGCCAGTCCGCTCGGCTCGCAGAAGCTCGCTGAGACGCAGTGAAGAGTCGTGTCACACGCGCCCGAGCAGCAGTCGGCGTTCACCGCACAGGTGCCGTTGTCCGCCTGACACACCGGACCGCCACCGCCCGTGCCCGCGCCGCCGCCCGTGCCCGCGCCGCCGCCCGTCGCCGATCCACCACCGGTTGCAGCTCCGCCGCCGGTCGCAGCTCCACCACCCGTCGCAACTCCACCACCGGTTGCAGCACCGCCGCCAGTTGCAGCTCCGCCACCGGTCGCAACTCCACCGCCGGTTGCAGTCCCACCGCCGGTCGCGCCTCCGCCGCCGGTCGCAGCGCCACCACCCGTCGCGACTCCGCCGCCGGTCGCAGTTCCGCCACCCGTTGCAGCGCCACCGCCCGTCGCAGCACCGCCGCCCGTTGCAGTTCCGCCACCCGTCGCAGCACCACCGCCGGTTGCCGCTCCGCCACCGGTCGCAGTTCCACCGCCGGTTGCCGCTCCGCCACCGGTCGCAGTTCCACCGCCGCCGGTCGCAGTTCCACCGCCGGTCGCCGCACCACTGCCACCGGTTGCAACTCCACCGCCGGTCGCCGCTCCGCCACCGGTCGCGTGGCCGCCGTCTGAATCGAGATCCGATCCGCCGTCTTCGGTGCCGCTCGGCTTGCCGCAGTCACACGCCCACAGACACAGCGCAGCCGCACTCACCCACAGCAGTCGGTTCATGTTCCTTCGTTCCCCTTGACCGGCGATCAGTTGATCACCGGCACGCAGTCACACACTCCGGTCGCACCACACGCGTTGCCGCCGTTGTCGAGGCAGCTCAGGCCCATGCAGCACGGGTTCGACGTCGAACAGGTCTGGCCCACGCCGGGGCAGCTCGCCATCTGGCAGGTGCCGCCGCCGCTCGGTCCCATCACGCACATCAGGCCGGAGCAGCAGTCGGCGGTCGCGGTGCAGCCGGCGTTGAGCGGGCTGCACGCGCCGGGAGGCAGACAGTAGAGGCCGCCGTCGGCGCTCGCACAGATGCCCGAGCAGCAATCGGCCGAGGTGGCGCACGAAGTGTAGTTGCCCTTGCAGAGCGTGCCACCGTCGCCGCCGGAGCCGCCGTCGCTGCCGGTACCGCCGTCGCCGCCGTTGTTGCTGCCGCCGTCGGTGGGCAGTTGGCAGGCGGTGCCGAGCTCGGTGCTCCCGCAGACCGTACCCGCGCAGCAGTCGACGGTGCCGCCGTCGGCCTGGGCGCCGCAGGTGTCACCGAGCGCCGCGCAGACCGGCTTCACGCTGCAGACGAAGTCGGCGCCGCCATCGGGGTTCGGCAAGCAGGGCGTCTGACCGCAGCACTGATCCTTGAACTGACAGGTCTGGCCCGCGGCGATGCAGCAGGGCGCTTCGCCGGTGTAGCCGGTCGGGCACTGGGCCGAACCGCCGCCGAAGCAGCGGGGAATGCCCGAGCTGTCGAGCTTGCAGACATCCTTCATGCCGTCGCAGCAGTCTTGCGAGGCGTTGATCTTTCCGCCGTCGGGCAGCACCGGAGCACCGCAGATGTTGCCGGTGCCGTTGCACGCCTGGCCGTTGTCGCAGCGGCCGGTGCCCTGGTCGCACTGCACGTTGCCGTTGGTGCCGTTGCCGCAGCACTGCAGGGTGTCGGCGCAGGAGTCGCCGGTGAGGCGGCAGCCCGTCGCCGGCAAGCAGACGGTCGCGCCCGCGCCGGGGTCGAGGCAGATGCGGCTGCAGCAGTTGCTCCCACCGGAGCACGGGTTGCCGTCTTGAATGCAGCCACCACCGCCGCCGCCCGAGAGGTTCTCGCACGCGCCCGGGCCACCGTCGGTGACCGAGCAACGGCCGCTGCAGCAATCGGAGTTGCCGTTGCAGATGTCGCCGTATGCCTGGCAGGTGAACGCCGGCGCGCAGAAGCCGCCCTGGCAGTTGGTCGAGCAGCACTCGAAGTCCATCGCGCAGGCCTGACCGGTGACCCGGCACGAGCCCCCGTTCGGAGCGGTCGCGCACTGGCCGTTGCCGCCGCAGATTCTGAGTGCAGCACTGCGCGCCCGAGCTGCAGGCGCCGCCGACGTCGACGCACTGGGTGGCGCCGCAGACGTTGTTGGTGCAGCTGCCGGTGCAGCAGTCGCTCGCCTTCTGACAGGCGTCGCCCGCGGGAGCGCAGAAGCTGCCCGCGACGCAGCGGCCGGTGGTCGAGTCACACGCGTTCGAGCAGCACTGGTCGTTGGTGGTGCAGAGCACGCCCACGGTCGAACAGCCGCCGTCGTTCACGCCCGCGCCGCCTCCGACGCCACCGCCGGTCGAAGTGCCGCCGCCCGTGGACGTACCGCCGCCCGTGGCGACACCGCCGCCGGTGCCCGCGCCGCCGCCTCCCGTTCCCGCGCCACCGCCGCCGGTCGCGCTGCCTCCGCCGCCGCCTCCTCCGCTCGCGGTGCCGCCGCACTTACAACCGGCGATGGTGAAGGGGATCAGGAGACACACGAGGAGGGTTTGCGTGCGCATGGGCGCAGCATCCTCGCAAGCGCCGCACCAAGAAATTTTCCGGCACCGCAGGGCTGACGCCACGCTCCGCCCACACTCACCCCGTTCCCGCCGGGACGGCAGCCGTACGGCCTCGTACACCCCCACGTTCAGCCATCCCCCTTTGGCGGTTACGGTTTCGTGCAACGAAACACCGGCATGAGCGATGCTCTCTCCCGGCGGAGATGGTCAGCGCGCTTCTCAGTGTGATGGTGCTCTCGGCGGCCCCCAGCGGGCTGGCGGAGCTCCACGACGCACTCGAAGAGCAGGCAACCCTCCCCGCCGCGACAGCGCAATACCCTCGCGCCGAGATGGGGCGGTCCGATGCGGTGGAGCGCGTACGCGAGCTGGCCAACGAACATGCGAAGGCGTCGACCGCGCAGCTGAAAGAGCACGGGAACGGAAACGCGAACGGCAACGGCAATGGTGCCGCTGGCGGGAACGGGAACGGGAAGAACGACGACGCTTCGAACGCCGCGGGCAACGCGGCGGCTTCGGCGCAAGGCCAGGCGCGTGCCAATCAGGTGCGCAAAAACCCCGGCAAGCCACCGAAGCAGAATGGGCCGAACAAGTAGAGCGCTCGCCTCCATTCTCGCGTTCGCGCTGAGCGGCTCGGCCCGCGCGGCGGAGCCCACCCACCTCGAGCAGGGCGCGGCCCACTTTCGCGCCGGCCGCTACGACGAGGCGCTGGTGGAGCTGAAGGTCGCCACCCGGCTCAACGAAGGAAAAGAAGCGCAGTGGTACGTCGCCGCGGTGCTGCAGAAGCTGTCGCGCACCGAAGAGGCACTGGAGGCGTTCGGCCGGGCCGAAGCGGAGGCGCCCAAGGCCGAAGACGCGCTGCTCGACTACTACCGCGCGCTCGCCTGCTACGACGCCCAGCTGCTCCACTGCGCCGATCGGCTGCTCGAGAAGGTCGAGCGCGAGGCCGGCCCCAAGGTGTCGGGCCAGGCCAAGCAGCTGCGCGCGCGCATGAAGCCGGTGCTGGCCCAGCCTCCTCCGCGCGACGCGATCGACGTGCTGACCGCCCGCGCCACCTCCGCCCGGGGCGCCAGCCGTGACTTCGCCGCCGCCGCCTTCGAGCGCGAAGCAAAAGAGCTGACCCAAGCGATCGAAGGCAAGGCGCGATGATCGCGCAGCTGCTCGGCGTGCTGTTGAGCGCCGATGCGTGCGGGCCGTTGCCGGGCGCGAACAGCGCGGCGGAGGCAGCCGTCTACCTCGACGTCGCGAGGGAAGAAGAGGCGGCCCAGTCGTGGGCAGCGGCGCTCGACGCCTACCGGCACGCGGCGTTCAAGCTGCCCGGCGACGCCAAAGAAGGGCTCGAGAAGGCCTGCTCCCGGGTGCGGCTGATCCAGGCCGAGAAGCTGCTCGAGAGCGGCAACAGCGACGCGGCGCTGCAGCGGCTCGCCTCCGCCTCCGACCTGCCGTCGGAGCTGTTGCGCGGCAGCGTGCTCGCCCAGCGCGGCCGGCTCGACGAGGCGCGGGAGCTGCTCGAGAAGACCGTCGCCGACGACGAGCTGAAGGGCCCCGCGGCGCTGCAACTGGCGTTGCTCGAGCTTCGCGCGGGCAGGCCGCAGCAAGCGCGGAGGTGGATCGACGTCGCCCGGCATGACCCGAAGACCGCTGCGCTCGCGGAGCAGCTCGACCCGTTGGCGAAGGGCTCGGGGCTGCTCTACGGGTTCGCCTCGGTAGAGACGGGCTACGACAGCAACCCGCTGCTTGTGCCGGGGATCGGCGTGTTCGGCTCGACCGCGCCCGACGGCTTCGTGGGCGCAGGCGGGGAGCTCGACGTCTCGCCGTTCGGAGCGGGGCTGCCCTGGCTGGAGGTGCGCGCCGCGTACCGAAAGTATTTTTCGTCGAGCGCGGTCGACACCGGCCTGGGGGGCGCCAGCCTCCGCTACGAGCCGCGGCTGGGCCCGGCGGAGCTGCGGTTCGCCTACGACTTCGACTTCATCGCGTTCGGCGAGGCGCCGTGGATGCTGCGCAACGCCGGCAGCGTCGGGGCGGCGGGTCACTTCAGGCAGCTCAACTTCGGCGCCGGCTACCAGCTGCGCCACGAGGCGTACTTGCAGGAGACCGCGTTCGACGACTCCGGCCTGCGCCACGCGGTGCGGGTGTTCGCCGGCGCGACGCTGGGCCCGTTGGACTTCGAGCTGGCGTGGATTCTCACCGCCGCGCCGATCCCGGTGGTGTACCGCGGCTACGTCGACAACGGCGGCGAGGTGGTCGTGGCGCTCGCGCTGTGGAAGCTGAGCATGGTGGCGGAGGCCAACCTGCGGCGCCGCACCTACGGCGACGTCGACCCCGACTTCGGCGCCCAGCGCGACGACGTGTTGTTCGAAGCCCGGCTCCGGGTGGAGCTGCCGCTCAACAAGACGTTCCGCGTCTACCTCTCCGGCGAGGCGCGCAACGCCAGCTCCAACATCGACGGGCTCTCGTACAGCCGGTTCGCCGGCATGGGCGGCGTGATGGCCTCGGGTGGCTTCCTGTGAATCGCCCTGCCCGCCTCGCGCTGTTCGTCGCCGCGCTGTCGCTGTTCGGCTCGGTGCTGGCCTCGGTGCTGATCCACCGGCAAGCGGCTCAGCAGCTGGAGGCGCTGCTGGCGGAGCGGCTCCGCGCGGCGGGAGAGCTGTCGGCGCGGCTGGTCACCGTCTCGGCCGCCGACCAGCGGGTGCTCGACGAGGTGATGCAGGCCAACCACCTCGAGGGCGCGACCCTGGCAGGCGAAGGCGACCTGGTGATCGCCGACGCACGCGGCGCGCCCGGGCGGCCGCTCGACAAGCTCCGCATCGACACCCAGCGGCTGAAGGCGGCCTGGGCGGGAGAGATCTCCACCGGCAAGAGCTACGAGGTCGAGCAGGTCGGGGTGTGGACCGGCTACTTCCCCGTCTCACGCGACGGCGCGGTGAAGGCGGTGTTGCTGCTGGAGGCGGGCGAGGCGTTCGAGCAGCCGCTGCGCACGCTCCGCTGGGCGTTGATGGTGGCGCTGTTGCTGTCGGCGCTGGGGAGCGCGGCGCTGGCGGCGCTCACCGTGTGGTGGACCAAGGGCGAGCGCGAGCGGCTGCAGATGGAGGCGAAGGCGGCGCGGGCGGCGTTGATCGCCCGGCTGGCGGCGGCCGCGGCGCACGAGATTCGCAACCCGCTCGGCATCATTCGCGGCAACGCCGACCTGATGCGCGAGCGCATGGGCGCAAAGCTCGACGAAAAAGACGTGCGGGCGCTGGCCGACATTCAGGGCGAGGTGGAGCGGCTCAAGCACCTCACCGACGACCTGATGTCGCTCGACGAGCAGCGCAAGCTCGACCCGCTGGCGCTCGACCTCACGCCCCTGCTCGACGGCGCGGCGGAGGCGGCCGAAGCGGCGTTCCCCGGCACCAAGGTGGTGCGGCGCTTCGAGAAGGTGCCCGAGGTGGAGGTCGACCCCGCGCGGCTGCGCCAGGTGCTGGTGAACCTGTTGTCGAACGCGGCCCAGGTGAAGCCCGGTGGCGAGGTTCAGCTCACCCTCGCGGCCCGGGGCTCCGAAGTGGTGATCGAGGTGACCGACCAGGGCCCGGGAGTGGCCGATTCGGTACGCTCCCAGCTGTTCGAGCCGTTCACGACGGGGCGCTCCGGTGGCACCGGGCTCGGCCTGTACGTTTCGCGTCAACTGGTGGAGCGCCATGGAGGTAGCCTCACGCTCCGAAATGGGCAGCCGACCACCTTCGTGTTGGCTCTCCCGTCGAAGAGGTGAGGAGTGAAGATGGCTCGCGTGTTGGTCGTCGACGATGAGGCAAAGCTGGGCCGGCTGGTCGCCGAAGCGCTCGAGGGCGTGGGGCACAAGGTGTGGCGGGTCGAAGGTGGCCGCGCGGCGCTGGTGGAGCTCGCTGCGCGCCCGTTCGACGTGGTGGTGACCGACCTGAAGATGCCCGAGGTCGACGGGCTCCAGGTGCTCGCCGAGGCGCGGAAGACGCCGGGCAAGCCCGAGGTGGTGATGGTCACCGCGCACGGCTCGACCGAGTCTGCGGTCGCGGCGATGCGGCTGGGCGCGGCCGACTACCTCTTGAAGCCGTTCGCGATGGACGAGATTCGCCTGCGGGTGAACCGGCTGGCGAGCGCGCGCGACAGCGAGACCGTTCGTCACGACCTGATGGATCGGCTCACCCCCGGCCTGGTGGCGGCGAGCCCGGCGATGAAGAAGACGCTCGAAGAGGCGTTGAGAGTGGCGCCGACCGACACCTCGGTGCTGCTCACCGGCGAGAGCGGCACCGGCAAGAGCCAGCTCGCCCGCTACATTCACTTCAACAGCGGCCGCGCGGCGGGCCAGCTCGCCGAGGTGCACTGCGCCGCGCTCACCGAGACGCTGCTCGAGAGCGAGCTGTTCGGCCACGTGAAGGGCGCATTCACCGGTGCCACCGCCACCTCCGAGGGGCACCTGAAGCGCGCCGACGGCGGCACCCTGTTCCTCGACGAGATCGGCGAGGTGACCCCGTCGACCCAGGTGAAGCTGCTCCGCTTTCTGCAGGAGCGGGAGTTCTCGCCGGTCGGCAGCGCCCAGCCCCAGAAGGTGAACGTGCGGGTGGTGGCGGCGACCAACCGCGACCTGCCGGTGTCGGTGAAGGCCGGCCGCTACCGCGAAGACTTCTATTACCGGCTGGCGGTGTTCACCATCGCGGTGCCGCCGCTGCGCGAGCGCCCGGAGGACATCACTGCGCTGGCGGAGCGCTTTCTGGTCGATCGCGGGCTCCCGAAAGACAAGCTGGCCGACAAGGCGAAGGAGCGGATGCTGGCGCTGCCGTGGCCGGGCAACGTGAGGCAGCTGCTCAACTCGCTGGAGCGGGCGCTGATTCTCGCCGGCGAAGGGCAGATCGGCGCCGAGCTGTTCGAAGCACAGGACCAGCCGTCTGATCGCCCAGCCGCCTCGGCGTTGATCGGCCCCGGCTTCAACCTCGACGGCTTCGAGCGCGACCTGATCTACGCCGCGCTCGATCGGGCCGGTGGCAACAAGACCAACGCCGCCAAGCTCCTCGGCATCACCCGGCGCCGGCTCTACTCGCGGCTGGAGTCGATTCAGCGCGAAGAGAAAGACGACGAGCCCACCCCCTAGCTGCAGCCTGCCCCGAGGCAGGTGCAGTGCGAGTCGGCGGCGCAGTGGAGCGCGCACGGCCCGCCATCGCAGGTGAGCGCGCAGGTGGAGCCGCCGCTGCAGTCGAGCGTGCCGGAGCCGAGGGTGACTTTGCACATGCTCCGTTCGCCGCAGCTGAACCGGCAGCCGGCGCCGCACGAGCCGCTGCAGACCGAGTCGTTGACGCAGCGGGTGGTGCAGCCGGCGCCGCACTCGACCTGGCAGTTGTTGCCGCTCAAGCAGTCGAACGACGCGTTGGCGGCGCCCTTGAGCACGCAGCTGCTCCCCGGCGCACAGCCGTTGCCTGGCGTGTGGTGACGGCTGGTCCACGCGATCAACCCGGCGATCGCGAAGCCCACCGCGAAGCTCGCTGCGACTTTGAGCGCCGCTCCCATCAGGGGCAGGCCGCGCCGTGGCCGCAGATCACCCCACCGTCGCAGGTGATCGGCTCGCGGCCGTCCTGACAGTCGAGGCTGCAGCCCTTGCCCGAGCAGCTGCAGGTGGAGTCGCCCGAACAGCTCATCGTGCAGGGGCCGCCGTCGCACTCCAGGTGGCAGGTCGAGGTGCCGGTGCATTGCACGGTGCCTGAGATCAGCCCCACGGTGCAGTCGCTCCCGCCACCGCAGCTGACGCCCGAGTCGATGCCACCTTCGAGCATGCAGCCGCTGGTGCCCTCGCAGGTCGCCGAAGAGCCCGAGCCGAGGGCGAGGCTGCAGGTGCTGCGCGCGGTGCAGCCGAAGTCGCACCCCGAGGTGCACGAGCCGGTGCAGGCGGTGTCGTTGGCGCAGTGGGTGGTGCAGTTGGTGCCGCAGTCGATCTGGCAGGTGTTGTTCTTGCTGCAGTCGAAGCTGATGTTCGAAGCGCCCGCGTCGGCGGCGCCTCCGTCGGGGGAGCTGAGCGAGCAGGTCTGACCCGAGGTGCAGGAGCAGCCGGTGTCGGAGCAGGTGCAGGCGCCGGTGCAGGTGCCGCCGGTGGGCGCGTGACCTCCGCCGCAGGCGAGCGTCACCCCGATGGCCAGACCGGCGGCGAAGAGGAGCGCGAGCTTCGAAGAGTTCGTCATGCGGCTGGCTGGAGCAACCCGCAGGCCAACCGCTCCGAGTGAAATTCAGGGCCGATCGAGGCGCGACTGCACTCGCGCGTACGGCTTCGTACGGTTCGGGACGCTCACTTCGCCAGCGGAGCGAAGAACTCCAGCAGCCGCTTCTTGTATTCGGCTTCGGTGACGTGGCGGTACTGGCCGTGCTCGGCGCCGGGTACCAGCCAGGTCTGGCCTTCGGGCCCGGCGGCGGCAAACAGCCGCTCGATCATCGGCATGTCGGTCTCTTTGTCGCCGGCGATCACCAGCAGCGGGTGCGCCTTCAGCTTCGGCAGCGCGTCGATCGGCTTCAAGTGGTCGAGGTCGACCCCGCCCCGCTCCAGCGCCCACTCGGCCGGCTTCTCGCTGATCAGCCCGCGGGTGGCGAAGTCGGAGTCGATCGCCTCTCGCAGCGTGGTGTACGGGGCGATCAGCACGATCGCGTCGAGGTCGTGGCGGCTGGCCGCGGCGGCGGCGAGCGCCGAGGCGCCGATCGAAAAGCCCACCGCGCCGAGCTTCTGCACGCCCGGCTGGGCGCGGGCGAAGTCGAGGGCGGCGTCGACGTCGAGCACCTCGTGATCGCCGTAGGTGCAGACGGTGTCGCCGCTCTCACCGTGGGCGCGCAGATCGAACAGCAGCACGCCGAAACCCGAGTCGGCCAGCCAGCGGGCTTCTTCGACCGCGGAGAGCCGGCTCTGGTTGATGCCGTGCACCCAGACCACCGCGGCGCCGTTGACGCCCGGCTCCCACCAGCCCTTCAAGGTGATGCCGTCTTGGGTGGTGAAGCTCACCGGCTCCAACGGCCGCGGCATCGCCGGCGGGGCGCCGATCTTCTCGCGGGTGGGAGTGAGGTACTGCGAGGCCGCGCGCGCGGCGCGAAACCCGATCATCGCTGCGAGCCCGAGCGGAATCGCCAGGCCGACGGCCAACAAATTGAACAACCGCTTCATCGGGCGACGCGGTTAGCGCTACTCGCTGCCCGGCGAATACTGAATGCGCTCGCCGTAGGGCGGTTTGCCCCGGAGCGCCTTCAGCCGGTCGCTGCCCTTCTGCACCATGCGCAGGCCGAGGTGGCGCAGGCCCTCGCGAATGCCGTCGCCCTCCACCGGCGGAGGCTTGATGCCGAGCTGGCGCAGCGAATGGTTGGTGCGGTGGAGCAGCTGCCGGCGCCGGGTCGCCTCGGTGTAGTAGGTGCAGCTGATCGTCACCGAGACGTCGTTGCCGTTCTTCACCCAGTGGGGAGCGGTCTGCGGCATGTACGCGCCGTCGCCGGGCTTGAACTCGAACACCATCGCCCGCTTCTGAACCTCTTCGTTGAGCACCAGCTTGTCGCGCTTGTGCTTGGCGTGGAACAGCTCGAGCGCCTCTTCGGTGACCACGTTGCGATCGAGCGGCTCCCAGACGTGCACGGTCTTGGTGCCGTGAATCTGCAAGATGAAGTTGTGCTCGTGATCGAAGTGGAACGGAGTGATCGCGTTGGGCGAGGTGACGAAGATCCACCCGGCGCGAAAGTGCATGCCCGGGTCGCGCTCTTCGATGTGCGGCCGCACGTCGTCGAGAATCTCGTCGACCAGCCTGCGGTACTCGGGGTCGCGCTGAACGTTGAGCAGCGACATCCACGCCTTGGCGTCTTTGATGCGCTTGATCGTCTCGTTGGCGTCGTACTGCGCCTTGTGGGTGTCGGGCGCGTCGTTGAAGTTGGTGTCGGGCGCCGCCTGATCGTTGTGGGTGCGCACCGAGCCCTTCTCAGCCAGCCGCGCGGCGAGCCGCTGGAGCGAGTCGAGCTGCAGCAGCGGGTGCTCGATCAGGTGGTGCTTCACCGCCTGAACTTTGAACGGGTCGAACTGATGCCAGTCGGTCTGAATGTCGGGCTTCGAATACGCCATGCGCGACGCAGTGTAGCTCAACCGACCTTCACGTACTGACCGGGCTTGTCGGGGCTCGGCACGTACCAGGCGGGGTTGCCGTCGGGGTCGCGGCCGAGGCGCGCGCCGGGCACCGGAGGCTGGTTGGCGTCGAATTCCTTCTTTTTCGCCCCAGGGAAGAACTCGCTGTCCTGCATTTCTGCCACAGCCTCTTTGTACTGCTTGATGATGAAGTCGACGTCTGCGTCGGAGTGGGCGGTGGTGGTGAAACAGGGGAAGCCGTCCATGATGTGGACGCCGCGGTCGCGCATCATCGGGTAGAGCAGATCCTGGTTGGGGTGCTCCTCGGTGTGGAACGTCTTCCACAGCGAGGCGAACTGCTTGATCTTGAGCGGAGCGCCGACCTGCTCGAAGTGGGCGTTCATCTCTTTCGCCAGCCGGGCCGCCTTGGCGGTGGTCTCCTGCTGGAGCTTGGGGCCCTGTTCTTTCAGGTGGGTCATCACCGCGTGGCACGACGCGAGCGCGAGCGGGTGCCGCACGAAGGTGCCGGCGAAGTAGGTCACCCCGACGGTAGGCACCGAGTCGTCGCCGAACTCCCAGTGGCCGCCGTCGAGCGCATCCATGAACGGGCGCTTGCCGGCGATCACGCCGATCGGCAGACCGCCGCCGATCACCTTGCCGTAGCTGGCGAGGTCGGCCTGAATGCCGAAGTACTCCTGCGCGCCGCCGGGCCCGGTGCGGAAGCCGGTGATCACTTCGTCGAAGATGTAGACGATGCCGTTCTCGTCGCAGAGCTTGCGGAGCGACTGGAGGAACTCCTTCGGCTGGAAGTCGGGGCGGCGGCTCTGCACCGGCTCGACCAGAATCGCGGCCAGCTCGTGCGCGTTTGCTTTGAGAATCTGGAGCGACTCTTCGGTGCCGTAGTCGAGCACCAGCACGTTCTGCGAGGTGCTCGGCATGATGCCGGGCGCGGCGGGAATCGCCTTCAGCTTCTTGGTGCCGCGAACGATCACCTCGTCGAAGATGCCGTGGTAGCTGCCGGTGAAGATCGCGATCTTCGAGCGGCCGGTGACGGTGCGGGCGATGCGCATGCAGCCCATCACCGCCTCGGAGCCGGTGTTGCAGAACGCGGCCCGGTCGAACTTGGTGAAGCTCAACAGCTCGCGCGCGGCCTCACCGGCGAGCGGGTGCTGCGGCCCGATCTCGTGGCCCTGGTCGAGCTGCTTCTTCACCGCGTCGGTGACGAACTTCGGGTTCCAGCCGAACATGATCGCGCCGAAGCCGTTGAGGCAGTCGACGTACTCGTTGCCGTCGAGATCCCACAGGCGCGGGCCGGCGCTCTTGTTCACCACCACCGGGTAGACGATCTCTTTCAGCGCCGGGCGGAAGCCGGTCACCACCCGCGGGTCGGACATGTGGCGGCGGTTGGCGATGGTCGACTCGCGCGACTTCTTGGTGCGCGAAATGTACCGGCGGAAGAACGCGTCCATTCGCGCCTTCTGCTTCGGGCTGCTCTGGTCGACCTGGTTGGTGTGAATGCGGGCGATCGCGCCGAACGCCTTCTTCACGTCGTATTTCTGCATCCCGCCTTCTTCGGCGGGCGTCTCGGCGGCCTTCGCACCGTTGGCCGGCGCCACCTGAGGCGCGGGCGCGGGGGCGGGAGGCGGCGGCGCTGCGACCGGCGCCGGAGGAGCCACCGGCATCGGCATCGGCGGCATCATCTGCGGCTGCATCATCTGCTGCATCGCCGCCATCTGCTGGGCGAGCATCTGCATCTGCAGCATCGGGTTCATCATCATCGCCATCATCGGGTTCATGCCCATCGGCATCTGCGGCATCGCAGCCATCTGCGGCATCGGTTGCAGCTGCTGGGGGGCGACCGCCGCGGGTTGGGCGGGTGCTGCTGCGGCGGGAGCAGGCGCTGCCGGCGCCGCGCTTCCTGCGAACATTTCGGGCGGGAGTTTCTTGTCCATGAAGTCGGCCAGGGTGTCGAGGTTGGGCAGCTCCTCAGAGAGCTGACGGAAGGTCACCTTCACCGGGAACTTCTTGGTGAGGTTCATCGCGACCTGGGTGAGGAACAACGAGTCGAGCCCCAGCTCGATGAAGGTCGCCGAGCCCGGCGCGTCTCCCAGGTCGATGCCCGAGGCTTCTTCGAACACTTCCTTCAGCGCGGCGATGATCTGGTCTTTGCGTGCGGGCATCGGGGGGCCTGAGGGTTCCTCGACTGGTGGAGGGGTTGAAATCTGGGGAAGCGTAACCTGCTGTTGGACCGGCCACATGAGCTGTGTCGGCCAGGGAACAACCTGCGAAGGGACTACCGGCGATTCTGGGGCCGCCTCACCCACCCTTCGGGCACCCTCTCCCGTGGGAGGGGGTTGAGGTTCGGCCCAAAATGATTGGTGCTCAAACGGATAGGTCGGCAGAGGGACGCGGCGGCGCGGCTGGGCGTGCAGCGTCTGCCAGTCGGGCTCGATGCCCGCCACCCACAGCTGGCCCGCGGCCGAGAGCATCGCGCGCACTTCGGCGGCATCGGTGTTCGCGTCACCCAGGGTGGAGACGATCGCCCGGTCTTTGAGGCCCATCGCCTGGGCCTGCTGGCGCGCCAGGGTCGCCAGCGTCGCGCGCGGGCCGACCTCGAGCAGCACCAGGCCGTTCTCCTGCAACAAGGTGCGCACGCCCTCGGAGAAGCGAACGGTGCGGCGCAGGTGCGAGCCCCAGTACGCCGGGTCGATCGCCTCGTCGCCGATCCACTTGCCGGTCAGCGTCGACACGAACCGCAGCGACGGCTTCGAGAGCGCGCAGCGCCGCACCGTCTCGGTGAACGGCCCCACCACCGGGTCCATCATCGCGGAGTGGAACGCGTGCGAGGTGTGGAGCGGCTTGGCGACGATGCCTTCGGCGGTGAGCTGCTTCTCGAGCTCGGCCACCTCGGCCAGCGGGCCCGCGACGACGCAGAGCGACGGCCCGTTGTCGGACGCGAGGTCGAGGCCCTTGGGCAGCCGCGCCACCATCTGATCTGCGCTCAGCCGCACCGAGAGCATCGAGCCCGCGGGCAGGCCGAACATCAACCGGCCGCGCGCCGCCACCAGCTCGAGCGCCTCTTCGAGCTTCATCACCCCCGAGAGCACCGCGCAGACGAACTCGCCGATCGAGTGACCGATCATCGCCTTCGGCTCGATGCCCCAGCGAATCCACCTTCGGGCCAGCGCCCACTCGGTGACGAACAGCGCCGGCTGGGTGTAGCGGGTCTCTTTCAGCGCCAGCGCCGCGGTGGCCTCGTCGGCTTCGTGCGGGAACAACAGCTCGCGCAGATCGCGGCCGAGGTGCGGCTTCAGCGTCTCGCAGCAGGCGTCGATGTCGGCGCGAAACGCGGGGTCGGCCTGGTACGGGCCGCGGGTCATTCGCACGTACTGCGCGCCCTGCCCGGGGAACATGAACGCCACCCCGGTCGCGTTGCCGCTGGCCTTGCCCTTCGACACCCGCTTGGCGTCGCGCAGCGCGGCCACGGCGTCGGACAGAGAGTCGGCCACCACCGAGGCGCGCTCGGCGAACGCCTTGCGGCCCTGCTGCAGCGTCCACGAGACGTCGCCGAGATCGGGCGGCTCGAGGATCGCATTCGGCTTCTGGCCCGCGGTGGCGAGGTGCTCGGCCAGCTGATCGACCGCGCGATCGCGTGCGCCGGCGCTGCGAGCCGAGACGACCAACAGCTGCGACCCGGTCGAAGCAGGCAGCGGCGCGGGCTCGGGCGCCTCCTCGAGAATCACGTGGGCGTTGGTGCCGCCGACGCCGAAGCTGCTCACCGCCGCGCGGCGCGGGCGCTGGCCGTGTTCCCAGGGCGTCGGCTGGTTCACCACGAAGAACGGCGAGCGCTCCAGCTCGAGCTTCGGGTTCGGTTTGGTGAAGTGCAGCGTCGGCGGAATGAACTTCGTCTTCAGCGCCAGCGCGGCCTTGATCATCCCCGCGGCGCCGGCGGCGATCACGGTGTGACCGATGTTGCTCTTGATCGAGCCGATGCCCGCGAAGCCGGTGTCGGGGGTGTGCTCGCGCCAGGCCTGGGTGAGCGCCTGCACCTCGATCGGGTCGCCGAGCGGAGTCGCGGTGCCGTGCGCTTCGACGTACGAGATGCTGCGCGGGTCGGTCTGCGAAGCGGCGAGCGCCTGCGAGATCACCTGTGCCTGCCCGCGAATCGACGGCGCGGTGAAGCTCGACTTCTGCCCACCGTCGTTGTTCAGCCCGCCGCCGCGAAACACCGCGTAGATGGTGTCGCCGTCGGCGATCGCGTCGTCGAGGCGCTTCAAAACCACCGCGCCTTCGCCGTCGGAGAAGACGGTGCCCTCCGAGCCCTCGCTGAACGTGCGGGTGTGCCCGTCGTTGGAGAGCATTCCGCCCTCCTGGTACAGGTAGCCCTGGTTCACCGGCACCACCAGCGACACGCCGGCGGCGATCGCCAGGTCGCACTGCCGCATCACCAGCGCCTGCCAGGCCTGAACCGCGGCGACGAGCGACGTCGAGCAGGCGGTGTGCACCGAGATCGCCGGGCCGGTGAGGTCGAGCCGGTGCGCGACCCGGGTGGCGATGTAGTCCTTCTCGTTGGCGAGCATCACGTTGAACTCGCCCAGCGGCTTCACCAGGTCGGGCCGCTTCGAGATCGCGTGGCTGTAGTACTGGTCGTTGTACTTGCCGGCCCAGATGCCGATCGAGCCTTCGAAGCGTTCGGGCACGTAGCCGGCGTTCTCGAGCGCGCGCCAGGCCAGCTCGAGCATCATGCGCTGCTGCGGGTCCATCACCACCGCTTCGCGCGGGCTGATGCCGAAGAAGCCGGCGTCGAACTGGTCGACGTCTTTCAAGATGCCGCGCGCACGCACGTAGCGCGAGTCGGTCACCGTCTCGGCGTCGAGCAGCGGGTCGAGCTCGCCGTCTTTGAAGAAGCTGATCGCCTCTTTGCCGTCGCAGATGTTGCGCCACAGCTCGTCGATCGAGCCCGCGCCCGGGTAGCGGCCTGCCATGCCCACGATCGCCACCCGCATGTCGGTGGCGTTCACCGGAGTCGCCGCGCGCGCCTTCGGCTTCGGTTTGGCGGCCTCCCCTGCCAACAGCTTCGCCAGCTGCTCAGCGGTGGGCTTCTCGAACAGCGCCAGCAGCGGCACCTCGAGGTGCTGCGAGTCGCGGAGCCGGGCGACGGCGCGCAGCGCGAGCAGCGAGTTGCCGCCCAGCTCGAAGAAGTTGTCGCGCGCGCCGACCTTGTCGAGATCGAGCAGCTCGCCGAACACGGTGCAGAGCGCGGTCTCGTGCGGGTTGCGCGGAGCGACGTACTCGTTGGCCAGCTCCGGCCGCGCACGCCCCGGAGGAGGCAGCTTCTTGCGGTCCACCTTGCCGGTGCCGCCGACCGGGAACGCGTCGAGAAACACCCACGCCGCCGGTACCATGTAGTCGGGCAGGTGCTTGGCGAGCTCGGCGCGCAGGTCTTTCGGGCTGGGCGCCGCACCGGTGGGCACGATGTAGCCGACCAGCCGCTTGCCGCCCCCGCCGTCGGCGCGCGCCACCACCACGGCGCCCTTCACTCCCGTCAGCTTGGCGAGCGCCGCTTCGATCTCGCCCAGCTCGATCCGGTAGCCGCGAATCTTCACCTGCTGATCGGCGCGCGCCACGTAGTCGAGCGTGCCGTCGGGCAACCAGCGCACCAGGTCGCCGGTGCGGTAGAGCCGCCCGCCGGGCAGAAACGGGTCGCCGAGGAAGCGCTCCTGGGTCAGCTCGGGGCGCTTCAGGTAGCCGCGCGCCACGCCGTCACCGCCGATGTACAGCTCGCCCACCACGCCCAGGGGCACCGGCCGCAACGTCTGATCGAGCACCCGCAGCACGGTGCCGCGAATCGGTTTGCCGATCGGCACCGAGGTGGCGTCGGCCGTCAGCTGGGGAATGCGGTTCACCGCCGCGAAGGTGGTGGTCTCGGTCGGGCCGTAGCCGTTGAACAGCTGCACGCCCGGGAGCGCCGCCTGGGCGCGCCGAACGTGGGCCACCGAGAGCGCCTCGCCGCCGGTGAGCACCTCTTTGGCGCCGTCGAGCGCGCGCGGGTCTTCGTCGATCACCGCGTTGAACAGCGCGGCGGTGAGCCAGAGGTTGGTGACCTTGTGCCCGCGAATGGTGGCGGCGAGCCCCTTGGCGGTGGGCACGTCTTCGGGGTGAAGCACCAGGGTGCCGCCGTTGAGCAGCGCGCCCCACAGCTCGTAGGTCGAAGCGTCGAACCCGAGCGGCGCGGCGTGGAGCACCACCGAGTCGCGCTCCAGGTGCGAGTACTTCACGCCGATCACCAGCCGGTCGATCGCCTGGTGCGGCACCTCGACGCCCTTGGGCGTGCCGGTCGAGCCCGAGGTGTACATCACGTAAGCGAGATCGCCCGGCCCCGCGCCGCCGTCGACCGCGGTGGCGGGAAACGCCTGCACCTCGGCCGCGCGCGCATCCAGATCGATCACCTCGACGCCGTTGGGCTTCGGCATCTTCGGCAGCATCGAAGCGCAGGTGAGCAGCACCCGCACCTCGGCGTCTTCGAGCATGAAGGCGAGCCGATCGGCCGGGTAGCTGGGCTCGAGCGGCATGTACGCCCCGCCGGCCTCGAGAATGCCGAGCACCACCGCTACTGAGCGCGGCTCACGCGGCAGGCACATCGCCACCCGCTCGCCCTTCTTCACGCCCTTCGCCTTCAAGAGGTGGGCGATGCGATGCGCCTGGGAGGCGAGCTCGCCGTAGCTCCAGCTGACGTTGTCGCGCACCACCGCCGGCGCGGTCGGGTGCTCCGACACCTGGCGCGAGAACAGCTCGGTGACGCTTCGGTGGCGGGTGCCGGGCGGGTCGAGCCGCTCCGAGAGCTCGACGAGCTTGCGCGCGTCTTCGTCGGACACCAGGGTGACCTCGGAGACCTTCGCCTTCGGGCGGCCGGTCACCGCCTCGAGCGCGAGCGCCCACTGCGCCGCCGCGTGCTCCAGGGTCCAGGCGTCGAAGCGCCCGCTGTCTCCGTCGAGGCAGGCCCAGCCGTTCTCGACCCACACCGAGAGCGGCGCGCGGCCCGGGCCACCGTGAAAGCTGTCTTGCTTGCCGTCGACCGGGCGGGTGTCGCAGTGCTTCACCAGCTCGTCGAGGGTGAGGTCGCCTTTGACGTCGAGCTCGAGCACTCCGCCGGCGACGCCGAAGGCGATCTGGTCTTCGAGGGTCCACTTGCGGAGCACCAGCGCCCACGCCGCCCGCTGCTGAAAGCCGCTCGCCCGCGAGGCGTGCTGCGACAGTACGGTGGAGCTTCGGGCCCGTTCCTGGGTTGCGCGCGAAGGACCTTTGTCGCGCCACAGCGGGACCGAATCCATGGCTGTGATTGTAGAATCCGCTCGGTGCCCTCACACGAGGGAATTCACCCGTGGGGGCTGATCACGTCACGGTGAGGTGATCAGTCTTGTAGCGGTTTGCGCCTGCGCCTGCAGAACGTCGGAGCTGGCGCACCGGAGGCGGAACGGCGATTCGTCGAGAAAGCGGGCCCACAGCCTGCGCCAGGTGCTCCAGGAGTGGCCGCCGGACTCCTTGTAGACGTGTGAGGCGGGCAGCACCGAGGCCAGCATCGCCGGCTGCCCGGTCACTGGATCATACGAGCCGTAGCCCAGGTACAGCTCGGGGCCGGGCGCGTGATCGAAGGTGTGTGCGCGAACGAAGCGCCAGGTGTCGGCGGTGTAGTCGCGGCGGCCCCTCGCGTACTGCACCGGAGGCTCCCACTCGCGCAGGCCTCCGGCGTCGCGAATGTCCTGCAGCGAGCTCTCTTCGCCGAGGTGGGGAGCGAGGACCAGCACGCCGTCGAGCCGGGTGGGAAAGCTCGCCGCGTAGTGGAGCGCGCCGAAGCCGCCCATCGAGACCCCGACCATCCACACCTGCTCGTAGTGACCGGCGGCCACCGCACGGGCGACCACGTCGTGCTCGATCACCGGCGCTTCGACCCCGCGCAGGTAGTAGCCGATGGTGGCGTCGGCGGCGACGGCGTCGACCGACAGCCGGCGGGCGCGCAGCTCGTCGACGAAGCCGGCCTCACGAAACGTGGAGGCGCGGTCGGCGACGCCGGGCAGAAAGACGACCAGGCAGCGCGCGGGAGACGGAGCCTCGTTCTTCTCCGACAGCATCGGACGCGGGTGGCTGATCCGAAAACACCCGGTCAACGAGAGCAGCAGGAGTGACGAAAAGCGCAACGACAAGAGCGGCGGGAAACGCTCCGCAGCGCACGCGCATTCCCGGCTTTCAGGGGCAGCCGACGCGCGTGGGCGCCACAACCAGCTCGTCGAAGTACAAATCTGTCGCACTCGCCGGGTCACCGTGATCGCCCAGCTGCGCTCCGAGGGTGATCGTCTTCAGCTGGGTGACGGTGAACGAGCCTTCGATCGCGGTGGTCGAGCCTCCGTCGAGCCAGACCTTGGTCACCCCGGGCGAGCCTTCGTCGAGCTGCCACTCCACGCACACCCAGGTGTCGAGCGGGAACGGGACGGTGGCGTTGGTGATGGTGCCTCCGGTGGCGCTGAGCGAGAGGTTGCCGCCCTCGTACGACATCGCCACCGCGCCGGTGCCGGGCTCGCCCTGGTGCACGCCGATCAGCTTCACCGCGGGGCCCGGCGCGGGCGACTGCAGCCGAATCATCGCGCGCAGAAACTGGGTGCCCGGCAGCGGGGTGCCCGAGTCCGCTTCGCTCACCGTCGCGTGCGCGGCCACCGTCGCCGCCACCGCGTTCAGCTGCGAACGAAGCGCCCGGCCGCCCTGGAAGACGCAGTCGGCCGAGGGAGCGATGGTGCCGTTCACCTGCTCATTCGCCCACGCGTCACGCAGCGTCGCGTCGTTGAAGTTGTCGCAGTAGAGCGCGTTCGAAGGGCACGCCGCGGAGCTGCCGGTGCTGGTGCAGGTGTTCGCGCCTCCGCCCCCCACGCCGCCGCCGGTCGCGCTGCCCCCGCCGCCGGTCGCGCTGCCTCCGCCGCCAGTGGCCGAGCCGCCTCCGGTCGCGTCGCCTCCACCGCCGGTGGCCGAGCCGCCGCCCACCGCCGCGCCTCCGCCCTGCCCGCCATCGCCGCCGTCGAAGTGATCAGACAGACCGTCCCAGTCCCGGCAGCCGCCGAGCGCACACGCCAGAAGCACCGCCAGCGCGAGACGCATCATTGACCTCCTGACACAAGCAGCCACCAAACCGCGCCCGCCACCGCGACGACCGCCCCAACCACCAGAAACGACACACCGATCTGCTCCATCGTGCGCGCGCCCTGCCACACGGTGGGGTTGCAGGTGCCGCCGAAGCACTGCTTCACGAAGCCGTCGTATTGCTGGCCCGAGTAGCCGTACAGACCTCCACCCACACCGGCCACCACCAGGCCCGCGAGGCCGGTGACCAGGCCCGGCCAGCGCGCGCGACGCGGCGTGGCGACGACTTCGGTAGGCGGCTCGACCGGGGCGGGCTCCACCGGCGCGGGCACCACCGTGGGGGGCGGCTCCTGCTTCGGAGCGTCGGTCTTCGGCGGCTCGACCTTCGCGATCGGCTCCGGCGGCGGAGCGTTCTTCTCTTCGTCGCGGGTGCACTTCTCGAGTGACTTGAGGTGCGACTCCACCTTCACGCGGTTCGACGCTTCGGGGCTCGCTTGCAGGTAGCTGTTGTAGGTGCGGGTGGCGTCGAGGCAGTGACCCGGGCCCCACAAGCGGTACGCCTGCGCGATGTTGAACAGCAGCCCGGGAGCGGGCGCGAACGCGTAGGCCGCCTTGAAGGATTCGATCGCCGCTTCGTACTGCGCCGCCTCGTATTTCTTCAGCCCTTCGTCGAGCAGCACCTTCGCCTGGCGCTGGCGCTCCGCGTCTCCCATCGAGGGAGGAGGGACCACGGGTTGCTGCGCGAGCACCGACAGCAACAACAGCACCGTCACGGGTTACCCCATGGGTTGTCGATCGGCGCGTCGTCGGACGCGGGCTTCGGAGCTCCGGTGCTTCGCGCGGGCTTGGCGTTGGGGCGCGCCGGCTTGCTCACGTGACGCGCGGGACGGCTCGGCGCGGGCGCGGGCCGTGTCGTCACCGGCGGTGGTGTTACGGCTGCGACCGGTTCGGGTGTCGGCTGCGGCTGTGGTTCAGGTGCCGTTTTCGTTTCGGCTGGGTTTGCGCGCGAGACCTCTCCTGCCCTTCGGGCATCCTCTCCCCCTTGGGGAGAGGTGGTGCTCATCGTGCTCGGCGTATTTGAAGTGGGCCCCTTCGCGACCAACACGAGCGCGAGCAGCGCGGTCATGATGCCGACGCCAGCGGCGATGAACGGAACTTTGTTCGAGCGCGGAACTTCGAGCGCCTGCTTCAGCGCCGCGTTGAGCTCGTTCATCGACGTGAAGCGATCGGCGGGCTGGCGCTGCAGACCCTTCTGCAGCACGGCGATCAGCGCCTTCGGCGTCTTGCTGTCCTTGGGGAACTCGATCTCGTCGAGCTCGGCCGAGGTGAGCCGGTAAGGCCGCTTGCCGTAGAGCGCCTCGAACAGCGCGACGCAGAAGCTGAACTGATCAGAGCGGGCGTCGACCGGCTGGTGCTTGAGCTGCTCGGGCGCCATGTACGCGGGCGTGCCGAGCAGCATGCCGGTCTCGGTCATCGACGAGGGCCGCGCGGCGAGCGACGCCTCGGTCGACGCGGCGACCTCCGGCTCGGTGTACTCGAGGCGCGCGAGCCCGAAGTCGGTCACCCGCACCCGGCCGTCGGCGCCGACCAGCACGTTGTCGGGCTTGAAGTCGCGGTGCACCAGGCCACGCGCGTGCGCGGCGGCGAGCCCTTCACCGGCGGCGGCGAACACCTGGGCGATCTCCCGCCAGCCGAGCTTGTGGCCGCGAAGCCAGAGCTTCAGCGTGTCGCCCTGCACCAGCTCCATCGCGACGAAGACCTGCCCCTCGTGGGTGCCGGCGTCGTAGACCGCGACCACGTTCGGGTGCGACAGCTGCGCCATCGCCTGCGCCTCACGCAGCAACCGCCCGCGGGACTTCGCCGCGACCTCTTCGTTGGTGGAGGTCGAGCGGACCAGCTTGAGCGCGATGTTGCGCGACAGCTGCGGGTCGTACGCGGTGTAGACCACGCCCATGCCGCCGGCGCCGATCACGTCGAGCAGCTGGTAGCGGCTGACGTTTCGCAGCGTGCCCGAGAGCACCGGGTTGACGTCGGTCGGCGCCGAGCCGGAGTGACCGAGCGCGGCCGAGTCGGAGACGAAGCGGGAGGCCTCCGCGACCAGGTGCCGGCAGTCGCCGCACTCGGACAGGTGCGATTGCACCGCGTGTTCCTCGGTGGCAGGCAGCTGGCCCTGCGCGAAACGCAGCACCCGGTCGTCGTCGAGGCAATCCACCTGGGTGGGTCATTGTGATAGCAACCTCGCGTGCGCGCAATCGAACGGGAGCACGCCAAGGGCTCCAGGCGCTGGCCTTCGATTCAAGTCGGGGTCGACGAATTCGACCGCTTCGCGAAGGAAAAACCGGCGGCCGCGGTCGAAGCCTACGGAGACGAGCTGTTCCTCGCCTGCGCGCTGGCGAAGAACGACCGCGCGGCGATGAAGGTGTTCGAGCGCGAGTACCTCTCGAAGGTGGGCGAGTACGTGGCCCGCACCGACCCGTCGCCGGCGTTCGCCGACGAGGTGCGGCAGCTGCTGCGCATGAAGCTGTTGGTGGGTGAGCTCGGCTCTGCACCGAAGATCGGCGAGTACTCGGGCTCAGGGCCCTTGGGGGCCTGGCTGCGGGTGGCGGCTGCGCGGGCGGCGATGAACCTGAAGCGCGGGAAAAAGAACGGCGCCACCATCACCGAAGAGATGGAAGTTCAGGGCGCCGCGCCCGACCCCGAGCTCGACTACCTGAAGTCGAAGTACGGGCAGCAGTTTCGCGAGGCGTTCCGGCACGTGCTCAACAGCCTCGACCCGCAGAAGAAGAGCCTGCTCTCGCTCTATTACCTGGAGGGAATGTCGAGCCCGTCGATCGCGGTCGCCTACAAGGTGCACCCGGCGACGGTGCGAAAGTGGCTCGACGCCGCGCGCGAGCAGATCGTCGAGCAGACCCACGCGCGGCTGAAGTCGCAGCTCGATCTGTCGTCGGCGGAGCTGAAGAGCCTGATGAAGGTGCTCCACAGCCAGCTCGAGCAGAGCCTGTCGCGTTTTCTGAAGTAGGCGCGTTTTTCACGGTCGCTGTGTCAACGGCGCAAAGGGCGTCGTTTCACGGAGGCACGATGCGTCGGGGATTTCTCTTTTCGGCAGTGGTCTCGTTGGCGTTGTTCGGTTTGACGGGCTGTGGCGGAGACATCGGCGGGCTGGGCGCCGACGGCACCGGCAGCACGCAGCAGCAGGAAGGCGCGGGCAACGGCGGCAGCCATGATGGCGCGGGCAATGGGGGAAGCCATGATGGGGCCGGCGGCGGCGGGCAGGACACCGGCGCGGGTGGCGGAGGCGAGCAGCACACGGGCGCGGGCGGAGGCGAACAGCACACCGGCACCGGCGGCGGCGATCAGCCCGGCACCGGCGGTGGAAGCAGCGAGCCGAGCTGCGACGACCTGAGGGCGCAGGGCGTGAACCCGCTCCCGGACCGTTGCAAGACCTGCGACGAATTGCGGATGGAGGGCGTCAGCCCGCTGCCCGAACGTTGTCCCTGAGGGCGCAGCCTCGGTGGCCACACGCCCGGCGGCACGTGCTGCGCCGGGCGTGACTTTTTTGCACGGGAAGCGCGGCTCAGCGGCTCGGGTTGTTCGAGCGAGGAGACGCCATGCCCAACGTGAACCCCATTCCCAGCGGCTATCGCACGGTCACGCCGTTCTTGAACGCGACCAACGCGCCCAAGCTGATCGACTGCATGAAGCAGGCCTTTCAGGCCAAAGAGCTCTACAAGATGAGCGAGCCCGATGGAAAAGTACGCCACGCGGAGCTCGAGATCGGCGACTCGAAGGTGATGGTGGCCAGCCACGAGCCCGCGATGCCGACGTCGCTCTACCTGTACGTGTCTGACTGCGACGGCTGGTTTCGGCGCGCGGTCGCGGCGGGCGGCAAGTCGGTGCGCGAGCCGACCACCGAGTTCTACGGCGATCGAACCTGCGCGGTGAAAGACAGCGAGGGCAACGTCTGGTGGCTCGCCACCCACGTCGAAGACGTCTCGCCCGAGGAACTGAAGCGCCGCGCGGCCGGCAACAAGCAGGTCGCCTAGGGAAAGCCGGCGAAGAAGTCCCAGGTGTTCTGCGCCCAGGTGCTCGGCGTGGCGTGGCCGAGCCCCGGGTAGTTGCACTCGATCACCGGCTTCGAGCACCCGTCATGTGAGACGCACGGGCTCGGCGTGACCGCGGTGGTGGTCGTGCCGCAGCCGAGCGCGGTCGTCATGTACGTCATCGCGGCGGTGAACTGCGCGAGAGTGTACGCGCCGTCGCCGCCCTGGGTGTTCGCATCGCCGGAGCCGTAGGTGAAGCGGTAGGCCGGGCGGCTGGCGTTGGCGCAGGCGACGCCGGTGACGCTCGGATTGTAGTCGAATTCGTCGCCTGAAGCCGGCGCCATCGCGCGCCACGGAGTGCCCTGGCAGCAGATCAGCGCGTCGACCATGTCGGCGCCCCAGCTGAAGCCGGTGGCGAAGCGGCGGTTGGTGTCGATGCAGTAGTTGCCCTCGGCCCACTGCTTCATCGCGTCGACGAACGGCATGTCGTAGCCGTTGCACGATTGATCCCAGCCGAGGCCGAAGGTCTGAAACGCGATCCCGTCGGGGAAGAGGTAGATCGCTTGGCCTGCGCCGGTCGCGTTCTGCAGGCCCATCGCGATCGAGCTGCTGCTGTCGCCGCCTGCGCCGTGAAAGACGAAGATCTCCGGGTACGCGGTGCTCGGGTTGTAGTTCGCGGGGACCTGCGCCTTGAAGGTGCGCATCTTCCCGCCCGCCGTCACGGTGATGCTGAGCAGCCCCGTCGATTGCCCGGTGACGCTGCATCCTGCGCTCAGCGTTGTACCGCCTCCGCCGCCGGTCGCTGCTCCGCCGCCGGTCGCTGCACCGCCGCCGGTCGCTGCTCCGCCGCCGGTCGCTGCTCCGCCGCCGGTCGCTGCTCCGCCACCGGTCGCTGCGCCTCCGCCGGTCGCTGCTCCGCCACCGGCCGCTGCACCACCGCCGGTCGCGGCACCTCCGCCGGTCGCTGCACCTCCGCCGGTCGCTGCACCACCGCCGGTCGCTGCACCGCCACCGGTCGCTGCACCGCCACCGGTCGCTGCACCGCCGCCGGTCGCTGCTCCGCCGCCGGTCGCTGCTCCGCCACCAGTCGCTGCTCCGCCACCAGTCGCTGCACCGCCACCACCGACTGCCACGCCACCTCCGGCCGCAATGCCTCCGCCGCCGCCTTTCGCGGTGCCGCCTCCGTTCGATCCGCCGCCTCCTCCACCAGAGATCGAACCCGTGCAGCTGACACACAGCACCGCCGCGAACGCCCACGCACGAAGCATCGGAAGGCACCTCACCACTGTCGGGAGGTGAACTTCAACTCGGCATGCCCATCGCCGTTCGCACCCGCTTGAGCTCGGGCGTCCATTGGCCGGAAGCGTCGCGAACGGTGAAGGTGCGGGTGGCCAGCGTCGCCGGGGTTCGACGGAGAACCGCGAGCACGATCAGCGGCGCTTTGCCTTCACGCGGGCAGACGTCGAGCCAGCGGTGGAGGTGCAGCCCGTGCTCGGTGGCCGTGGCGCGCAGGCGATCGGCCTGCTTCACCGAGGCGACGATCGCGAAGGTGCCGGCCGGGCTCAGGGCGCGCGACGCGGCTTCGACGTACGCCTCGACGCCGCCGCGGTGCTCGAAACGGCACTCCGGCGCCTGCGGCCGCTCGCTCAGCGTGCCCTCGCCGATCGGGAAATACGGAGGGCTGCCGGTGACCAGGTCGTAGCTCTCGAGCGCCGCTTCGCGCAGATCGCCGTGGCGCACCGTCACCCGATCGCCGACGCCGTTCCAGGCGATCGACTTGCGCGCCAACGCCAGGCTCTGCTCCTGCGCTTCGATCCCGTCGCACCGCGCTCCAGGGAACCGCCAGGCGGTCATCAGCAGCACCGAGCCCACGCCGCAGCCGAGGTCGAGGCAACGGCCCGGCGAGCCGGCTTCTTCGGCGGCGAGATGCGCGACCAGGAGATCGTCGAGGCTCCAGCGGTGGCCGCGCTGCTTCTGGAAGATGCTCCACTCGCCCGCGAGACGGCAGACGTCTTCGTCGTCATCTGGGCGCATGCCCGAGGCGAGGCCCGGTGGAATCGGGCCCACCGGCACGAAACCGGGTGGACGACGGGGCTCGCGGATCACACCGGACACGGCGTTGGGACTAGCACGGCGGGCGGAGACGTGACGCCCCTCCCGCCCTTCGGGCACCCCCCCCTCTTGGGGGGGAGGGACTCCTCCCCTTGCAGAGGGGAGGTGGCGCGAAGCGACGGAGGGGCGTCACACCTCGGGCTCACGCAACGACGTCGAGCACCGCGTCGGTCGCCTCGACGTGCACGTCGTGCCCCGCTTGCACGGTCGCCGTCAGCGCTCCAATCGACGTCAGGCGCGCGAAGTCTTCATCGGTGACGTAGTGCGAGCGGGCACCGCGCACCACGGTGAGCGGCGCGGGGCGCGACTCGGCGATCGGCCACAGGTCCTCCGCCGACACGCCAGGGTGGAGCTGCGCCAGCCGCTCGCGATCGATTCGCCACTTCACCCCGCCGTCGGCGGACTCGAGGTTCAGCGCCAGCCAATCGGCTATCGGCCCGCTCAGCCCCGCGCCGGTGAGCCAGTCGCGCATCGTCTTGCGGTCGGGCGCGGTGGCCGGCGCAGCGAGCAGCGTCTTCATCACCCCGACGCTGGTCTGCCGCTCCACCGGAATCGGCCCCGGCGCGACGTCGAGCATCGCCAGCGACGCGACCTCCTGCGGCGATTGCCCGGCGATCATCAACCCCACCCGGGCGCCCATCGAGTGCCCGCAGATCGCCCACGGCGGCTCCAGCTTCAACGCACGCACCGTCTGAATCACCGACTCCGCCAGGTCCTTCAGCCGCGCTCCGGGCGGAGGCGGCGGCGACTCCCCATGCCCCGGTAGGTCGATCATCACCAACTGCCGCGCCGGGTCCCGCTTGCTCCAGCCGTTGGCGAGCGTGCGCAGGTTTCTGCCGCTGCCGAGAAAACCGTGGAGCAGCAGCGTCGGCCGCTCGGAGCCTCCGGTGATCGCGTGATGGAGCACCAGCGGCGAATAACGAATCGGCGTTACGGGCTCAACTGCCTCATCTTCTGCGCCAGCGAGATGAACGGCTCATCGGTCTGGTCGGAGTCTTTGGTGAAGCCGCAACCGATCGCCCAAGGCATCCACCCCACGGCGCCGGCCGACTCCGCCGCGTCGGCGACCGCGAGCGCGTAGCTGGAGTCTTTCCCGTCGGCGAGAAACTCGCCCACCAGCACCGGAATCTTCGCCGCCGGCTTCACGAAGTGATCGCCGAAGCTGTCGGTGCCGTCGTACGGGAGGTACTGGTGCGCGGCGTAGACCAGGTTCGCGCCGCTCAACGGCTTCGACGCGTAGAACGCCGCCGAGTGCGCCCAGTTCATGCCGCCAATCACGATCGGCGTCTGCGGGTCGCGGCTTCGCATCGCATCGACCAGCACCTGCATCGCCTCCGCGGTCTCGTCGTCGCCCTTGCCGTGCGGCTCGTTGATCAGATCGAACAGCAGGTTGGTGCGGTTGGCCCAGCGCGACGTCACCAGCAGCCAGAACGCTTCGGTCGAGTTGCCTTCGCCGAAGGTGGGCACCTCGAGAATGTTCTTGTCGTAGGGGTCGAGCATCTTGCCGACCTCCCACTGATCGTCGAGCACCACGTACAGCCCGCGCGCGTTGGCGTCGTCGATCAGCTGCTCGACCTTGGCGCGGTAGCCCTCGTCTTCGAGCAGCCACTGCTGGTTGAGCGGCATGCGCACCACGTTGGCGTGCCACCGCGCAGGGTCGGCCAGCACCGCCAACACCGCGCTGCCGGTGGAGTCGAGCTCCCAGTTGGCGCCGGTGGCGTCGAACTCGAGCGAGCACACGTTCACCCCGCGCAGACGAATCGGGCCCGCGTCGGTGCGCAGGGTGGTGCCGTTCACCGACAGCCGCGGCAGCAGGTTGGCCGGCGCCGCGGTCGGCATCACCGCCTGGTGCCAGTCGAGGAGCGCCTTCGGCGGCGCTCCCCCACAGGCGCTCGACAGCAACAGCGCGAAGATCAGACGCCGTTGTCTTTGAGAAACTTCTTCGTCCACTCGATCGCGGTGCCCTGACTCTGGGGGTAGTACGCCACCGTCTGCGACGGGCCCTTGTCCTGACCCGGGTACCGCTCCTGTTTCTTGGCGTGGTACGGCACGTCGGTCCGGCCCTGGCTCTCCTTGGCGATGCGGCCATCTTTGTCGAGCTGGAGGTCCTTCGCCATGTCGACGAAGTCGCTGATCTTGTCGGGCGGCAGCTTGCTGATTCGCGAGAACAGCTCCTTCGGGTCCATCCCCATGCCCTGCGCCAGCTGCTGAATCATCATCCCGGCGTTGCGGCCGTCGGCGCGCTTGATGTCCTTCAGCTCGTCGGCGACCGGCTCCGAGATTCCGCCCGCCTGGAGGTAGGCCTTGGCGTCCGACTCCATCGCGTCTTCGGCCTTGTTCGCCTTGTGCTCGGCCCACGCCCACTTGCCGATCGTGCCTCCGATCACCAGCGCCGCGCCCGCGACCTGCCCCCAGACCGGCACCACCTGCGCGCCGGCGGCAGCGGCCAGGGTGTCGACCGCGAGGGTCGCGCCGCCGATCGCCGACAAGCTCGAGAGCGAGCCCTCCATCACGTCGCCCTTCGCGAACGACTGAACCGCGGAGATCGCGTCGAGCGCCGCGCCCAGCCCGGTGGCCACGCCGCCCAGGCCTTTGCCGAGCATCTTCACGTTGCTCATCGCCGCCGACTTGCCGAGCGTCTGGAACAGCGCGGTCTCGGAGTTCGCCAGCATCTCCACCGTCGACGCCGCCATCTCACCGGTGGGGCCGACGATCTCGGCGGTGCCCTTCACCAGCGACTTCAGGTCGTCGTTGTTCGACAGCCGGGTGACGCCGTTGACGATGCTCGCGCCCCAGGCCACCGACTTGAGCGCGGAGGCGACCCCGGCGCTCGGCTTGGCGGCGCGCAGATCTTCGTCGAAGCCCTTGAGCGCCTTCAGCACGTCGTCGGGCTTCTCGGCGTTGACCACCTTGCCCAGGCTGCTGGTGAGCTTGTCGACCTTCTTCGCGTCCATGCCGAGGATCTCGGCGTTGTTCTTCAGCCCCTCGATCGCCTTCTGCGCTTCGGCGGTCTTCCCGGCGCGGGCGAGGTCGAGCGCGTTCTGGCCGACCGCCTTCACCACCACCTGGGGCAGGTACTTGGCGACCTTCGAGGAGTCCTTCATCGCCTCGGGGCCGGCGGTGAGAAACGTCTTCACGCCCTTCGCCTGGTTCTTGAGCGCGTTGTTGACCTCGATCTGCCCGCCCTTGGTCGCCAGCGCGTCGGGCATCATCTCCAGCGCCTTGGTGTTCCAGGCGCTGTTCTCCATCACGAACTTCGCGGCGTGGGCGAGCTTGGTGCCGGCGGCGTCGTAGGCGTCGAACGCGTCTTGATGCCGGGCCTTGAACGCGTCGACCGCCGCCTGCTGCTTGTCGCCGGGAATCAGCGGCCCGAACCCGGCCATCAGCCGCGCCAGATCGCCCTTCGCCGCGGCGACCTCTTCGCCCTTCGACTGGAACTCGGTGGTGATCTCGTTGAGGCGGGTGCGCGACAGCTCGGCGACCTGCTGCGCCAGCTCGGGCTTGCCCGCGGCCTTGAGGCCCTTCTCGAGCGCGAGCGCTTCTTCGAAGCCGTCGCCGTTCTTCATTCGCTTGTCGAGCTCCTTGACCACCTGGGAGTCCATGCCGGTCATCGGCTTGGCGATCTCGGTGGCGAGCGCGACCTGGGCCTCGCCCTGCGCGGTCTTCAGGGTGTCGAGCAGCGGGCCGGGCACGTAGGTGCTCTTCTGGGCGAGCGCCGCGACCTCGGGCAGCAGGTGGTTCGAGGCGGCCTTCACCAACGCCAGCTGGTGCTCGGGCGTGGCGTCCTTCATCTGCTCGTTCATCAGCTTCGAGACGTTGTTGGCGCTGTCGTCTTTCCAGCTGCCGTGGGTGGCGGCGAGCTCGAGCCGCTTCACCTCGCCCGCCACCGCCTGCTGTTGGGTCACTCCGACCACCGGAGCGCCGACCACCGCCTGCTGGGTCGACGCGCTGGTGCCCGACAGCTGCGAGAAGTCGGCGATGTCTTTCACCGTGGGGTCGCCGGCCTTCTTCGCGTCGGCGAACGCCTGCTGCTCATTGACGCCGAGCTCGTTGCTGGTCACGGTGCGCGCGCGCTGCAGCGAGGCGAGCTTGCTCTCGAGCTGCTCGACCTGGCGCTCGGCGGCGACCGCCTTCTGCTCCGCGATGTGGGCCTGCTGCGAGAGCGGCCCGTACTTCTTCACCGCCGCCTCGTAGTTGCTGGTGGCCTGGGTGAGGGTCTGAATCGCTCCCGTCTTCTGCCCCTCGGTGCCGGCGATCTGCACGTCGATCTGGGTCAGCCGGCTGTAGTCGGCGGTGGCGGCCTCCTTCGCCGAGCCCTTGCCTTCCAACGCCTTGAACGACGCGTCGATCCGGCTCTGGGCGTAGTCGCGCTTGTTCACCTCGGTCTGGCGGAGCTTGGAGTACTTCTGCTTCAGCTCGAGGATCTCGCGCTTGTTCCCCTTGGTGTTCGGGTCTTTCAGCCCGGCATCGAGGCGCGCGATCTTGCCGTCGAGGTCGGCGATGTTCACGCTCGCGGCGCTGATCTGCGCCGAGAGGTCGCCCACCTCGACGTCGGTGGGGAGAGTGGTTTTGGGAGACGACGACGGGATTTTGGAAGTGGCGGTCATGCCCCGCTGATGAGCAACCGGTGCACCAAGCCCCACCCTCGGCAGATCACGGCCTTACCGGGCCTCGCCCGGAGCCGGTCGCATGACAATGTCTCAGGACATCGAGCCGACAGTGCTATCTGCCCGGTCATGAACCGACTCGCGCTCGCAGTGTCGTTGCTGTCTGCCGTCGCCTTGGCGGCGCCCACCCGCAAGAACATCGCCTACGACGTCAACGGGGTGGCGATGGAGGGCGTGCTGATCACCGACGGCGCCAAGGCGAAGCCCGGCCTGGTGCTGGTGCCGAACTGGCTGGGCATCAATGAGGCGAACCTGAAGCAGGCGGAGCTGGTGGCGAGCCACGGCTACACCGTGTTCGTCGCCGACATGTACGGCAAGGAAGCGCGCCCCAAGACGATGCAGGATGCGGGCAAGGCGGCGGGCGCGGTGAAGGGCGACCGGCCGCTGATGCGGGCGCGCGCCAACAAGGCGCTGGAGATGCTGATCGCCTCGGGCGGTCCCGCGCTCGACAAGAACAAGCTGGCGGCGATCGGCTTCTGCTTCGGTGGCACCTCGGCGCTCGAGCTCGCGCGCTCGGGCGCGAAGATCGCGGCCACGGTCAGCTTTCACGGCGGGCTGTCGAGCCCGACGCCCGACGACGCGAAGAACATCAAGGGCAAGGTGCTGGCGATGAACGGCGCCGACGACCCGAACGTGCCCCGGCCGGAGGTCGCCGCCTTCGAAGAAGAGATGCGCAAGGCGAAGGTCGACTGGCAGCTGGTCGACTTCGGCAACACCGTGCACTCCTTCACCGACGTCGACGCCAACACCCCGGGCCAGGCGCAGTACAACCCGGTGGCCGCCAAGCGCGCCTACCAGATGATGGATGAGTTTCTGACCGAGGCCTTCGCGAACGCGAAGTAGTCACTTCGACATGAAGACCGGCGCCTTGATGCACTTGCCTTCGCGGCAAGCGGCGCGCGCCGGCTTCGCGGCGGGGCACGGCGAGCACTGCGGAGGCGGTGCTCCGCCGGAGCTGCCGGTGCTCAGCCCGAACTTGGGGTCGCTCTTCTTCGGCGTCTGAGGAGGCTTGGCGGGCGGCGGCTCCTCCAGCGCGTGCGGCCGCCCGAGCGGCCTGGCTACCTCGGAGCCCGGGCAACACCCGCACGGGCTGGAGCGGCAGGCGGCGTCTTCGGGCGTCGAAAGCTCACAGTCGCCGTCGGCGCGGCACTCGGCGGCGCCCAGCGGCTCGGCCACGCACACCCCGGCGCGACAGGCCGGCCTCACCGCGGGCCGCTTCACCTGCGGGCAGGGCGTCTTCGGGCAGGCGAGCGCGGCGCAGTCGACCACTCCGCAGCGCATCGTCTCCATCTTCTCTTTCTCGACGCTGGTGACGTGCGGCGCCTCGGGGCAGCAGGTGCCGCAGCAGCCCGCGAAGCTGCTCATCGTGCAGTCGGTGTCGGAGTGACACTCCGGCGCGGGCCCGGTCGCCGCGACGCAGCGGCCCTGCAGACATTCTGCGTGCAGCTGGGGCGGGTTGTAGGGCGGGCAGACGCCCGAGCACTTCGGCACCGAGCACTGGGCGTTGTTGCACTCCACCGTGTGGCGAACGATGTCTTTGGTCGGCATCGCGCCCTGGGGCACCTGGCAGCACCCCGGGCAGCAGTCGATCTGGGTCAGCCCGCACTCGAAGTCGTGGGTGCACTCCGCGGGCAGACGCTGGCCCAAGGCTGTGAACGACAAGCAGAAAGCGGCCGCCAAAGCGAAGCGCATGGGTCGAGACTAGACTCTTTGTCGTGCTGGAAGCGCTGTCTGAATTTCTTCGCAAAGGGCGGGTGCTTGCGCTGACCGGCGCCGGCATCAGCACCGAGTCGGGCATTCCCGATTACCGGGGCCCCACCACCCGCCACAAAGAGCGCAAACCGATTCAGCACCGGGCCTTCGTCGACAGCGCCCACTCCCGCGCCCGCTACTGGGCCCGCAGCGTGCTCGGCTGGCCGAGGTTTCGCGCCTTCGAGCCGAACGCCGCCCACCACGCCGTCGCCGCCCTGGAGCGCGCCGGAGTGGTGAGCTCGGTGCTGACCCAGAACGTCGACCGGCTCCACACCAAGGCCGGCTCGCAGCGGGTGCTGGAGCTGCACGGCTCGCTCTACCTGGTGCGCTGCCTCACCTGCGCCGCCACCGAGAGCCGCGACGGGCTGCAGACGCGGCTGTTGGAGGCCAACCCCGGCTCGGCGGCGTGGAGCTACACCCTGGCGCCCGACGGCGACGCCGACATTCCGTTGGAGGCGCTCGACGGCTTCGTCACCCCCGGCTGCCTGCAGTGCGGCGGAGTGCTGAAGCCCGACGTGGTGTTCTTCGGCGACAACGTGCCGCCGCCGCGGGTGGAGGAGTCGTTCGCCCGGCTCGACGAGGCGGAGCGGCTGCTGGTGGTCGGCTCGTCACTCACCGTCTGGTCGGGCTACCGGTTCGTGAAGAAGGCGCACGAGCTGGGCAAGCCGATCGCGATTCTCAACCTCGGCGAGACCCGCGGAGATGCCCACGCCACCCTCCGCATCGACGCCATCGCCGGCGAGCTGCTCCCGGGCGTGGCGGCGAAGCTTCAGAGCGAGCCGGTCTCGAAGAACGCGGCGGGCTTCGACACCGTCTTCACGTCGGAGAACAGGTAGCGCTCGAGCAGGTGCGACCTGGCGTCGTAGCTCTCGACCTTCATCGGGAGCCCGGCCGACAGATCGGTGCAGATGCGGGTCTTGTAGGCCGAGAAGCCCTTGCCCTCGTTGGGCGCCTCGTAGATCGCGCACCACTCGCCGCTGGCGTTCCACCCTTCGTGGGTGACCTTGAAGCCGCCCTGCTTGTCGCCCTTGTCGAGGTCGCTCTCGAGGCGGTTGAGCAGCCGCGCCAGGCCCGCCTCTTTGACGGTGTGGTTGCTGTCGGTCTTCGCCATCGAGCTGTCGACGCTGACCCAGAGCTTGCCGAAGACGCCGAAGAAGCCGCTCTCGTGCACGCGGAACTCGTCGGCGCGCTCCTTCGAGTTGTAGAGCACCTTGCGACCCGCGGCCGGGCCCTTCACGTACTCCAGCCGCACGGCGAACGGGTCTTCCTTCACGAAGACGTCGATCGTCTGCTCGTCGAGCAGCTCGCCCTTCACCCGCTCGGTCTTGCCCATGCGGTACGAGTAGGTGCCGAGCGCGGCGACCGCCTGCTTGCCGATCAGGATCAGCGTGCGCGGCGGGGTCTGCTGCATCGCCTGCGCGAGCTCGTCTTTGGTGGCGGTCTTCACCGCTTCGCGGCGCTGGGCGTCGTCGAGAATCTTCAGCTCCGCGCCGAACGCGGGAGCAGCCAGCAGCACCAGGGCGAGGGCTCGCAGCACGGGCGCGACCCTACCGCCGCGGGCACACCCGGCTCAACTCGAGGCAAAGGTCAGGTGAACGCGCCGGGAACCTCGAGCCGCTCCGCCTGGAGCGCGTCGAGGAAGGCGCGGTCGTGGCTGCAGACCACCATCGCTCCTGGCCAGCCCTTCAACGCCGCCTCCAGCCGCTCCACCGAAGGCAGGTCGAGGTGGTTGGTCGGCTCGTCGAGCAGCAGCAGCCAGGCGGAGCGCGACAGCCCGTAGGCCAGCCGCAGCTTGCGCGCCTCGCCGGGAGACGGCGCCTGCGAGCGCAGCAAGGTGTCGGGGTCGACGCCGAGCACGTCGAGCATCTGCAGCACCCTGCCCTTCTCGTCGCGCGGCAGCGCCTTGGTCTGCTCGAGCTCGTCTTCGGCCTCTTCCTGGGTGAGCTCCTGCGGGAGCCAGAGCAGGTGCTCGTCGCCGAAGGTGCACGCGTCGCGCAGGGCGGTGAGCAGCGTCGTCTTCCCCGCGCCGTTCTCGCCGGTGAGCGCCAGCCGCGCGGCGCGGGCCACCTGCAGCTGCACCGGCTTGTCGAGCAGCACGTGGTCGCCGGCGACGAGGCGCGGCAGCGAGAGCGACACCACCACCGGCTTCGGGCACGGCTGGTACTTCAAGAACAGCGCCGGCAGCTCGTCGCGCGGCAGCTCGAGGCCCTCGCGGCGCTCCGAGAGCGAGTCGACGGTGCGTTGCTGGCAGCGGTTGGCGTGGGCGAGCGACTTCTCGGCCTGCTCGGCGCGGTAGTCGGCGAGCAGACCGCGCTGGTCGGAGTCGTGCTTGTTCTTCATGCGCGCGCCGGTGCTGCGCTGGCGGGCCGCCGCCTCGTGCTTGCGCTTGCCCTGGTCGAGCGTCTTCTTCGCCGCGCTCAGCTGGCGCGACACCTCTTCCCGCTCGGCGCGCAGCGACGCCTCGTCTTGCAGCCACTGCGCGCGCGCCTGCGAGTACGGGAGCGGCCAGTGCCTCGCGTGGCCGTGCTCGAGCCGCACGGTGGCGGTGGTGAGTGCGTCGAGCAGCTCGCGGTCGTGCGAGACGATCACCCCGACACCCTCGAAGTGCTCCAGCGAGCGCATCAACAAGGCCCGGCCGTTCGCGTCGAGGTGGTTGGTCGGCTCGTCGAGCAGCAGCACCTCGGGCTCGCGGTGGAGCGCGGCGCCGACCTGCCAGCGCTTGCGCTCTCCGGGGCTCAGCGTGCCCCAGCGGCCGAGCTCGGCCGGCTCGAGCTGGAGCAACCCTCGCAGCCGGTGGCCCTCACCGTCTTCGGCCGCCGCGAACGCGCGCACGTCGTCGCTCGCGTCGTCGACGCGCTGCTCGCACAGCAGGGTCAGCCCCGGCTCGGGGAGCGCGGTGAACCGGCCGGAGCCGGGCTTCAGCGTCTGGGCGAGCAACGACAACAGCGTGCTCTTGCCCGAACCGTTGGGCCCGACCACCCCGGTCCAGCCGCGGCCGAAGCTGAGCTCGACCTCGTCGAGCAGCTGGAGATCGTTGAATGAAAAAGAGACGTCTTCGAGACGAAGATGGGTGACGGTCATCACTGGCCCCTGCGCAGAGGAAAAGGTACGGCGCTCACTGCTGGCAGGCGTTCAGTTCATGACGGGCCGCGGTTTCCCTCGGCTGCTTCATTACTGCTCCCGGCGAGCCGCGACGTCAAGTTGACCTGCGGGCCGCCCGGTGGAACGGTGCGCGCATGCTCCGCTTTGCGCCGCTGTTGCTGCTGCTGGCTGCCTGCGCCACCACCCCGAAAGGAAGCGTCGGCCGTTGCCCGGGCTCGAACCAGACCGCCTGCCTCACCACCGAGAACTGCGAGTACGACGCGGCCGACAACTGCAACCGCTGCATCTGCCAGGACTCGTACATTCCGCCCGAGCAGGTGCTGCCGCCGAGCGGCGCTCCGATTCAGCGCTGAGCGTTCTCGCCGGCGCGAATGCCGTAGAAGATCGACACCGAGAAGGCGGCGAACAGCGCCCGCGCGAACACGGTGCCGAAGCCGCTGATCGCCGCCGCGCTGCCCGCCGGGAGGAACTTCACCCGCAGCACCGCGCCGACGATCGTCACCACCACGTCGATCGGCACGATGGTGATCATCGCGCCGATCAGCAGCGCTCCCAGCACCGGCCAGAAGCGCGGCTGCACCAGCGACTCCGAGTAGGCCAACGGCCGCTCACCGGGCGCGGCGATCAGCGCGATGTTGGTGAGCGAGAGGTTCACCATCTTCCAGATGCCGGGGATGCCGCAGAGGAGCGAGAAGACGAACACCTGGCCGATCACCAACAGGTTGGCCCCCACCACCCGGCCGAAAATCTTGAACGCGCGGCGCCAGGCCTCGACTGCGCCGATGCGCTCGCCCGAGACCGCGGCCGACATCACCGCCACGCCGGCGACGATGCCCACCGCGGAGACCAGGCCGGAGTAGACGGTGAGCAGCAGCGTCGCGCCATAGACCCGGTAGAGCGTCTCCATCGCGTTGCCGCGCAGCGGCGCCGCAGCGCCGGTGGCCAGGGTGATCGCCATCGCCGCCGCGCCGCCCGCGATCGCGAACGGCAGGTTCGCCAGCATCACCCGGCCAAAGGTGGCACCCAGCAGAGAGAAGCCACCGGTGAGCGCGTTGCCGAGGTTGAACGGCTTGAACGCGACGCCCTCGGGCCCGGTGAGAAACACCCCGCACTCGCGGCAGAGCATTCGGGGCGGGCCGATGCGGCAGGCCTCGCAGAAGAAACGCCCGCACCGCTCGCAGGTGCCGGCCGACGGCGCCTCCGGGTGAACGGCGCACTGCGCGGGTGCGGGAGACGGGGTCACTTCTCCAGCACCTTCACCTCGGTGTCTTTGAAGATGTGCTTGTCGAGGAAGCGGTCGGCGGTCTCGAACGCCAGCTGGCGGTTCTCGGTCTTCGAGAAGCCGTGGCCCTCGCCTTCGATCACCAGGTAGTCGACCGGCACGTTGCGCTTCTTCAGCGCCTCGACGATTCGATCAGACTGGTCTTTCTTCACCCGCGCGTCGTTGGTGCCCTGAATCACCAGCAGCGGCCGCTCGATCTTGTCGACGTAGAAGATCGGGCTGCGATCGTGCTGGTACCTGGCGTCGTTGGGGTCCTTCGGGTCGCCGAACTTCTGGTAGATGTACGTCGCCTGCGCCTGCCAGTACGCGGGAAAGCTCTCCACCAGCGTCTTCAGGTCCGACACGCCGAAGATGTCGACATGCGCGGCGAACTCCCTGGGAGCGAAGGTGGCCGCCGCGAGCGTCATGTAGCCGCCGTAGCTGCCGCCCATGATCGTCACCTTCGACGGGTCGGCGTGCGCGTTGGCGATCAGCCACTGCTTGCACGCGATCACGTCTTTCAGCGGGCCGCCGCCGAGGTCCTTGTTGTCGAGGCGGGTGTAGGTCTTGCCGTAGCCGGTCGAGCCGCGCACGTTCGGCACCAGCACCAGGTAGCCCTTGCTCACCATGTACTGATTGAAGAGGCCGAAGTCGCGGAGCGACTGGGCGGTCGGCCCGCCGTGCACCGAAATCACCGAGGGGAACGGCCCGGCGCCTTCAGGCGCGTAGAGAAACGCGGGCACCTCCTTGCCGTCGAACGACTTCACCCGCACCGACTTGCCGGCGACGAACGTGCGGCCCTTGAGGGAGTCGGGGAGCGGGTCGAGCAGCGCGTGGCCCTTGCCCGCCTTGAGGTCGATCAGCCAGGTGCTCTGGGGCGCGACGTCGGTCTGCAGCCGGGCGGCGAGGTAGCGATCGCTCTTCGAGAACGCGATCGGCACCAGCGGCCCGGGAGCGCCCACGTCGGGCAGCGGCACCAGCTTCTTGGTCTTCGCGTCGGTGAGCGAGAGCTCGGGCGCGCCGTCGGCGTTGCGCACGGTGTAGAAGTACTTGCCGCCCTTCGACCACGACGCGTCTTCGAGATCCCACGCGGCGTCGCTCTGAACGGTGATCGTCTTCTTCGCGATCTCGTAGGTGGCGCCGGTCTGGAACTCGGTGCCCATGTCGGTGCCGATCGAGATCGTCTTGCCGTCGGGGCTGATGTCGAGCGGCGTGAAGAGCACGTCGCTGGTGTGCGGCGTGAGCAGCACCGGGGTCTTCTCGCCGCGCTTGAGCAGCCAGACGTTGGTGTTGGCGTCGTTCAACGTCTCGACCAGCACGAACTGCTTGTGGTCGCGGCTGGTGAGCCCGAACGAGAGCGCGCCCGAGGCCTCCCAGAGCACGGTCGACTTCTTCGACTTCAGGTCGTACTCGTAGAGGTCCTGGTACTTCGGGTCGCGACGGCTGTTGAGGTAGAGAAACGTCTTTCCATCTTGCGCCCAGTCGACGAAGTCGCAGCGGGTGCCCTTGGGGTCGTCGGCGAACAGCGCCACCGGCTCGGAGCCCTTCGAGTCGGTGAGGTAGAGCGCCATCAGCTCGTCGCCACCGACGTCGGCGGTGACCGCGAGGCGATCTTCGGTGGGCGAGAACTTGAAGCTCTCGACGAAGCCCTTCACGTGGGTGAGCTGCTTGCGCTCCTTGGTGGCGATCGTCTCGGCCCACACGTCTTGCCGGCCGCCTTCGTTGGAGAGGTAGGCGACCAGCTTCTCGTCGTGGCTGAACGAAGCGCCGCGGGTGAAGACGATCTTGAAGTAGTCGGCCAGCGGCACCGGCGCCTTCGGTGCGTGCGCCGCCGGCTTCGGCGCCTGAGCGAAGGCGGGAACGGCACAGACGACCGATACGGCCAGCGACAGCCACAGCTTGGTTCGCATGGCGGCGAACCTTAGGGAGGGGCCTTCATCAGCGCGATGATTTTCACCGCGAAGTGGCGGGCGTCGCCAGCACACTGCGCACGTGCTACTTCGCGCCACGATGGCGGCGCATCGCTTCGACGTGGTGGTGATCGGCGGAGGCCACAACGGCCTCGTCTCCGCGGGTCTGCTCGCCAAGCGCGGCCTGAAGGTCGCGGTGCTGGAGAAGAAAGACGTCACCGGAGGCGCGGCGATCACCGAGCAGCCGTGGGGGCCGAGCTACAAGGTCACCGCGCTCTCGTACGTGGTCTCGCTGCTCCCGCCGGCGATCCTGCAGGAGCTGGAGCTGCACCGCTTCGGCTACAAGGTCTACCCGCAGCACGGCTACTTCGCGCCGCAGTCCGACGGCCGGTACCTGCAGATGTTCGAGGACCCGGCGAAGCGCCGCGAGCAGCTGGGCAAGTTCTCGTCGAAAGACGCCGCCGCGCTCGACCGCTGGGACGCCTGGCTGGGAAACCTCGCCAAGGTGCTGGGGCCGATGCTCTCGGCGGTGCCGCCGCGGTTCGGCTCGAAGAAGCTGGGAGACCTGCTCGACCAGGCCTCGTTCGCGTGGCGCATGCGCGGCCTCGAGCCGTCGCAGGTCGCCGACCTCACCCGGCTGATGACGCTGAGCGTGGCCGATCTGCTCGACGAGTACTTCGAGTCGCCGCAGCTGCAGGGCGTGCTCGCGGTGAGCGGCATCATCGGTACCTGGGCGGGCCCGCGCTCGCCGGGCACCGCGTTCGTGATGAGCCACCACAAGATCGGCGACCTCGGCGACGGCCAGCCGACCGGCGCGTGGGGCTTTCCCGAAGGCGGCATGGGCGCGGTGACGAAGGCGATGCGGCTCGCGGCCGAGGGCTTCGGGGCGAAGGTGTTCACCAACGCACCGGTGGCGAAGATCAAGGTGAGCGACGGCCGCGCCACCGGAGTGGTGCTCGAGAACGGCGACGAGTTCGACGCCGAGACGTTGATCGCCACCACCCACCCGCGGGTCACTTTTCTGCAGCAGCTCGAGCGTTCGCAGCTGCCGGAAGACTTCGTGGCGGCGATCGAGCGGTGGCGCTCGCGCTCGGGAGTGGTGAAGGTGAACCTCGCGCTCGACCGGCTGCCGGAGTTCAAGTCGAAGCCGGGGTTCGACCCCGAGGTGCACGGCGGCACGATCGTGTTCGCCGAGTCGATCGACGAGATCGAGACCGCGTTTCAAGACGCGGTGGCCGGCCGCGCCGCGGTGCGCCCGTTCGCCGACGTCTGCATTCCCAGCGTGTTCGACAAGACGCTCGCGCCCGAAGGCCAGCACATCATGTCGATGTTCACCCAATGGGTGCCGCACGCATGGGCGAAGGAGCCGAAGCCGGCCGAGCTCGACGCCTACGCCGACCGGGTGATCGACCGGATGGAGTCGTACGCGCCGGGCTTCAAGAGCTCGATCCTCCACCGCTGGGTGCTGGGCCCGCACGAGATGGAGCAGCGCTACGGCCTGCTCGGCGGCAACATCTTTCACGGCGAGCTCTCGGCCAGTCAGCTGTTCCACCTGCGGCCCGCGCCCGGCTACGCCGACTTCCGCACTCCGATTCGCGGGCTGTACCAGGCGTCGAGCGCCACCCACGGCGGCGGCGGAGTGACCGGCATTCCCGCGCTCCAGGTGACGAAGGCGATTCTCGCCGATGGCGTGAAGCCTTGATCGCCCTCGCGCTGTTGCTCACCGCCGCGCCCGACCCCTTCTTCAGCGCGGCGGTGCGTGCAGACGCGGGCAACGCCAGCTTCGCCGGCGTGGTCGAGCTCGACGGCGCACCGTTCGCGGGAGCGACGGTCACCGCGGTGGAGCCGTTCTCGTTCGAGAAGCGCGAAGCCTGCGGCGATGGCGACCGGCCCGACTGTGTCTGCACCGCGGCGCGCGCGTTCAGCCAGCAGCTGGAGCGCCACGCGGTCGGCCCGGCGATCGTGGGGCGCGCGCGCAGCGGCGACGGAGGCGTGTTTCACCTCGAGCACCTGCCCGACCACTTCGGGCTCTGGCTCGACGCGCCCGATGCGGGCTCGAGGTATGTCGCCAACCCTCGCCGCGACCCGCTCTGGTTGGCGCCGGGCGTGTACACCGAAGGCCGGGTGGTCGACGGCTCCGGCGCGCCGGTCGCCCATGCCCAGATCTCGGTGATTCGGCCCGAGGGCCGGGTGTTCGACGGAGAGAGCGACGCCGACGGTGGCTTCAAGGTGGGTCCGTTGGCGGGCGCCCCGCTGCAGGTGTTCATTCGCCGCGACGGCTACCTGCCCGAGCTGTTCAACGTCGGCTCGCGCCGGCCGGCGATTCTGTCGCGCGCCCTCGACCTGCAGGTGGAGGTGCGCCAGCTCGATGGCGGCGCGGCGGCGGGAGTGAAGGTGACCGGCGGCGACGAACGCCACTGCCACGCCTCGGCGGTGACCTCGCCGTCGGGCACCGCGGTGCTCTCCAATCTGCGCGCGCTCTGGTACCCGCTGACGGTGACGGCGGGAGAGCCGACCTTCGGCGATCGAGCCCGGGTCGACCTGATGAACCCGTTGCTGTCGCTGGTGCTTCACCCCACCGCGGCGCTCCAGGTACCGGCACTCGACGGCGGCCGGGGCTCGGTCTGGGCCAACGTCTACTGCCCCGGCACCCGCGACGACTCCGCCGGAGGAACGGCGCTGTTCGACGGGCAGCTCGACGCCACCGGCTGCGCGATCGCTTTTCGCGAGCGCCGCTACACCGTCGCGCTCGACGCGGGCGCAGTCACCGAGCTGAGCCTCGATCGATTGGTCGAGCCGAGTCAGACGATCGAGGTGCGGGTGATCGACTCGCGAGGCAGAACGGTCGACGCGCAGGCGCTCGCCTGGCAGACGACCGAGGCCTCGCCCACCGGCCTCGCGCGCGTCGAGTACGGTGCTCCGGTCACGCTCCCCCACGGCGAGTGGCTGGTGTCTGCCGAGAGCGGAGATGAGGCCGCGATCCCCCAGAAGATCAGAGTGCCGTTCAAAGGCGAGCGGCTGGTGCTTCACACTGTGCGCGCTCCCAAGCTCACCGGCACCATTCGCGACGCGCAGGGCAACCCGATCGCCGGCGCAACGGTCTCGCTCAGCCGCGGCTTCAAGGCAGTGAAGACCGGTGCCGGCGGCCGCTTCGCGCTCCCGGTCGATCACCCGGGGCCATGCGAGCTCGAGGTTTCCGTTTCCCGCGGCGACCTCTTCCGCCGCCAACGCTTCGACACCTGGTGGCCTCGTGCCCAGCCGGTGGACTTGAAGATGCCGCCCACCGCGCTCACCACCGGTCAGATCGCGTTCACCGACGGCGGTGTCGCCGAGGGGAAACTGTCGGTCAGCCTCGAAGCCGACCCGCTCAACCGCGAGAAGGCCACGCTCACCCGTGGGCGCTTTTCGTGCGAGCTCCCGCTCGGAGACCACGACACCCGCCTCGAGCGGGCCGACGGCGGGTGGATGTGGGTGACCCCCGCGCTGGAGGGCGGGCAGCACGGCGTGAAGCTGGTGGCCCACGAGCACCCGACGGTGAGCGGCCAGCTGATCGACGGCGCGGGCCGGCCGATCACCGACTTCCAGATCGGAGCCCACCCGTGGCACGACGACGGCGGCTTCTTCTCGTTGCAGACCGTCGCCGGCATCGAGCTCAGCCTGGTGGCCGATGCCGGGGATCGCGCGGGTGCCGGTTCCACTCGAGGGGTACGACGCGGGCAGACTGGTCGCTGGACCTTCGTCGCTCCGCACCGTGCAGGTGGTCGATGCCTCCGGCGCTCCGTTGCCCTCGGCGCAGCTGCAGTCGGTGAGTGGCCCCTGGCGCCCGGGGCCGCTGATCTACGCCTGCGAAAACGACCCGGTGCTGGCCCGGGTCGACGCCCGTGGCCTGGGCCGGGTGGCGGCGAGACCCTCGCAGTGGATTCGGGTGCACGCTCCGGGCTTCCCGTTCGTCGACCTCCCGCCGGGTGAGACGATCGCGCGAATGACCGCGGGGCCGGGCACCGTGGTGGGGCGGGTGAGCGGCGGCGTGCTGAGCGAGCGAGAGATCAGCCTCTGCGTCTTCGGAGACGACCGATGGATCTCGGTGCCGGTCGCCCCCGATGGGCGCTTCACGCTGCGTGGGCTCAACCCCGGGCTTCACCGCTACTGGGCCTCTTCAGACCCGATGCCGTGGGCCGACCGCTGGACCGCCGCCGGCCACTTCGACGTTCGCCCGGCCGGCGAGACGCCGCTGCTGATTCGTCTCACGCCGGTTCCCTGAGCTTCACTCGCCGCGCGCCTGGCGGGTCACACCCTTCACACAGATCTGTGTGGACAGTGGCGCGCGCCGGCTGAATGCTCCGCGCGCCGAGTTTTCGGCGTTGGAGGGGAAATGACGATTCAGGTCTCCGAAGATCTGCTCCGGGCGATCGCGACCAAGGACAAGGCGTTGTCCGACGGCCGCACGCTCTCGAAGAAGGGCGCCTTCAAGAACATGAAGGTGACCAAAGACGAGTCCCTCTTGTGGGGGCAGTGCCAGGGCTCCGGCGCCAAACCCTACGAGCTGTCGATCGACCTGATCGGCCAGAACCCGACGATTCGCTGCACCTGCCCGGTGAAGCCGCCGCCCTGCAAGCACACCCTGGGCTTCATGGTTCACTACCTGGAGGCGAAGCCGAAGTTCGCGGTCGCCGAGCCGCCGCCCGACCTGGTCGAGAAGCGCGGCAAGCTTCAGGAGCGCGCCGAGAAGAAGGCCGAAGACGCCGCCAAGCCGAAGGAAGTGAACAAGGAGGCGCTCGCCAAGAAGACCAAGGCGCAGCGCGACGGCCTGGACCTGCTCGAGAAGCTGGTCGCCGACGTGGCGGCGAGCGGCCTCGGCACCATCACCCCCAAACGCGCCGACAACCTGAAGAAGCAGAGCCGCCAGCTCCGCGACGCCTACCTCCCCGGCGCCGCGGTGGCGTTGACCCGGCTCGCCGCGCTGGCCGACCAGGGCGACCGCGGAGACGACGCCGACGGCTACGATCTGTTCGAGCCGGGCGACGATCTCCCCGACGAGCAGCGCCACAAGCTGATGGCCCGCCACCTCACCAGGCTGTGGGCGATGGTGAAGCGCGGCAAGGAGTCGCTCGACGAGAAGCTCTCGGAAGGCGAGTCGCAAGACGAGGCCGACGCGGTGGTCGAAGATCTGCTCGGCAAGGTCTGGCAGTACGCCGAGCTGAAGGGCAAAGGCCGGGTGAAGACCCAGACGACCTTCCTCGAGCTCGCCTACGAGCGCTACGACGACGAGTCGCGCGAGGAGCGGGTCGAACAGGGCTTTCTCGCCGACCTCTCCGACGGCACGCTCTACTCGACGCTGAAGTACCGCCCGAACGCGGCGCTCGATCGCGTCACTCCGCAGGTCTCGTACGAAGACGTGCTCGAGATCGCCGAGAGCGTCGTCTACCCGGGCTTCACCAACCGCCGCATTCGCTGGGAGCTCGCCTCGCAGCGCACCCGCCCCGCGACCCACGACGACTGGCGCAAGCTTCACGCGATCGCCCTGCCCGACCTCGGCGTCGCGCTCACCAAGTTCAAAGAGCAGATCAAGAACCCGCTCGCGCCCGAAGAAGCGGTGTTCCTGATTCGCACCCAGAACATTCAACGCAAAGACGGCGAACCGGTGCTGGTCGACGAGAAAGGCGGCCGGCTGCTGCTGCGCGACTCGGTGATCGCCCGGGCGCACACCACCTCGAACCTGGTGATGGCGGCCGGCGCCTCGCTCGACAACGGCAAGCTGAAGCAACCCGCCTCGGTTCTGGTGCGCCTCTGGCTGGGTCTCGACGACAACGTGGTGATGGGCCAGCCGCTCGCGCTCGTCATCGGCAACAGCCACATCCGGCTGGGAATGTGAGGAGCTGACCATGCCCAAGCAAACCGTTCGCAAGCTGCACGACGACGTGGGCCGGGTTCTGGTGGCGGGTGCACACCTCGCCGCCGGTGACTCCGAGCTGCAGAAAGACCAGGCGGCGCTGCAGAGCCTCGCCACCCAGCTGGGCGCCAAGGCACCGGTGCTCGGCCAGCTCGCCGACGCGGTGGGCAAAGCCGTCAACGCGCCCGGCAAAGAGGCCGCCTCGTCGCTGCTCCAGGTGGCCGCGATGGCCAGCCAGGTGCGCGCGGCGCAGGCGACGATGGCCAGCGTCGACGGAGGTCTCGAGCCCCTCGAGGTGGTGCCCGAGATCGGCACCCCCTGCAACGCGCGCGACATCTACGAACTGCGCGACGCGCTGCTGGTGAAGGGCGAAGGCCGCATGCCGAAGCTCGAGCAGGCGATCGAGCGCGGCGACATCGCCGACCTCCGGCTGGTCGAAGCGGTGGTGCGGGCGATGGGCGACGCGTGGATCGGCGAGAAGGTGACCACCGACGCGGTGCCGCTGCTCGGCAAAGCGGTGGTGGCTCCGATTCGGCGCAAGCTCGACTTGAAGGGCGGCGTGATCGACGGCCGAAGGCTGCGCGCCGCGGTCGCGGTCGAGAAGGAAGGCGCGCGCGACCTGCTCGAGAAGGGCATGCGGGAGGGCTCCTCCGACGTGCGTGAGGCGGCGCTCGACGCGGTGGCCGACTACGTGCGCGGGGTGAAGGAGTTCGAGCCGCTGGTGCTCGAGCTGATCGCGAAGGAGAAATCGGGCGAGGTGAAGCGCGCCGCGGTGCGTGCGCTCGCCGGCTACGGGTCAGACGAGTCGCTCGACGCGCTGCTCACCTACTTCGACAAGACCGGCACCAAGGGCAAGTACCGCCACGCCGCGGTGGAAGCGCTCGGCGGCTCGAAGAACCCGAAGGTGGTCGATCGGCTGCTCGAGAAGCTCGACGCGCAGATCGCCGCCAAGCCGAAGAAGGGCAAGAAAGACGAAGACGCGCTCGAGGGCACCTACGCGCTGCTCGACGCGCTCGCGCCGCACGAAGACGCGCGCATCGCCACCCGCGCGGTGGAGCTGATCGACGCGTACGGCGTTCACGCGGCCAACGCGGTGGTGAGGTCGGGCAACCCGAAGCAGCTGGCGGTGATCGCCGACCAGCTGAGCGGCACCGAGGTCGAGCTGTTCGAGCCGGCGGTGCAGGCCGCGGTTCGCCTCGGCGGAGACGACACCTACAAGCGCCTCTCCGCGCCGTTCACCGCGAAGGACAACCACACCAAGACCGGACTGGCGCGGCTGCGCGCGGTGCAGGGCGCGCTCACCGGCGGCCACCACCACCGCTGGCGCTACTACTCCGAGGAGTCGCAGCCCACGCCGCAGTTCGCCGCCGACAAGCGCTGGGGCACGCTGTTGCTCAAGGCGCTGGTGGAGGACTCGGGCGTGGCGGAGATCGCGATTCAGCTGCTCGGCGCGTTCAAGGAGAAATCGTCGGTGAAGCCGCTGGTGAAGATCCTCGACACCAGCAAGTCGCAGAACCTGGTGAACGCGGCGATTCACGCGCTCGGGGCGATCGGCGACCCGGCCGCGCTCGACTCGATGATCGACAAGCTCGAGAGCAACACCTACGGCTGGTCGCTGCGCTACGCGATTCTGGCGATCAACGACCCGTCGTCGGTGGCCAAGGTGCGCACGCTGGTCGCGGGCATCAAAGACATCGACAACTACAAGCACTGGTACCTGCGCAACCTGCTCAACAGCCTCGAGAACCGTTTCCCCGGCAGCTGAAAGAACGACATGGCCCCCAAGACCGAGAAGAAAGACGACGTCCTCCGGCAGCCCGCCGAGATTCAGTTCGCCGACGAGCTGGCCCAGCTGGCGAAGGTGGACAAGGGCGAGAAGCCGGAGGGCTGGCTGCTCTCTCCCAAGGCGGTCGAGGCGTACATCCTCGGGCGCGAGTACGGCGGGGTGAAGCCGAGCGCGAAGTACGTCGGGCAAGACCGGCTGGTGCAGATCGCGATCGCCACCCTGGCGACCGACCGCGCGCTGTTGCTGGTGGGCGAGCCCGGCACTGCGAAGAGCTGGCTGAGCGAGCACCTCACCGCGGCGATCAGCGGCAACTCGCTGCTGCTGGTGCAGGGCACCGCGGGGACCACCGAAGAGCAGATTCGCTACAGCTGGAACTACGCGCTGCTGCTCGCCGAGGGCCCGACCCCGAAGGCGCTGGTGCAGTCGCCCGTCTACAAGGCGATGGAGACCGGCAAGATCGTGCGCTTCGAGGAGGTGACCCGCTCGCCCGCCGAGGTGCAAGACGCGCTGATCACCATTCTCTCCGAGAAGGTGCTCGCGGTGCCCGAGCTCGGCACCCACGTGCACGCCAAGCGCGGCTTCTCGATCATCGGCACCGCCAACACCCGCGACCGCGGCGTGAACGACATGTCGTCGGCGCTCAAGCGGCGCTTCAACATCGTGGTGCTCCCGGTGCCCGACGACCTCGAGACCGAGGTGAAGATCGTGATGAAGCGGGTGGGTGAGATCGGCACCCAGTTCAAGCTGCCCGCTCCTCCGCCCGCCGAGGTCGCGGTGCGCCGGGTGGTGCAGATCTTCCAGGAGCTGCGCAAAGGCCAGACGCTCGACGGCAAGCAGAAGGTGAAGGCGCCGCAGTCGGTGCTCTCCACCGCCGAGGCGATCTCGCTGATCGGCAACGGCATGGCGCTCGCCGGTCACTTCGGCTCGGGCAAGGTCGACGATCGCGATCTCGCCGCCGGCCTGCACGGCGTGGTGGTGAAGGAAGACTCGAAAGACCAGGCGACCTGGGTCGAGTACCTCGACAACGTCACCAAGAAGCGCGGCAAGGAATGGGAGCCGCTCTACAAGGCCTGCAAGGAGCTCACGAAGTGACGGAGCGAACGAGCGCAGCGAGGCATCGCCGAGCGCAGCGTCCGGAGCGTGCGCAGCACGCGCAGGCGGTAGCGACCCAACAAAATGGCTGAGCTCGCCAACATCTTCGGGGTGCGTCACTTCTCTCCCGCGGCGGCGCTGCTGTTGCGGCGTTACCTCGAGGAGAAGAACCCCAAGTGCGTGCTGATCGAGGGCCCGTCTGACGCCACCGAGCAGCTGAAGCACCTCGCCCACAAGAAGACCAGGCCGCCGGTGGCCGTGCTCGCGTTCACCAAGACGCGGCCGGTGCGGCACATTCTCTACCCGATGGCCGCGTACTCGCCGGAGTGGGTGGCGCTCCAGTGGGCGCTGGCGGCGAAGCGCGAGGTGCGGTTCATCGACCTGCCGGCCTCCTGCTTCCTCGAGCTGCACAAGATCGAGGAGAAGCCGCCGGAGCCTGCCGAAGGCGAAGACCCCGACCAGCAGCCGGCGCCCGACGAGACCCAGGCGTACCTCGACGATCCCTACGACGCGATCGCGCAGCTCGCCGGCGAGGTCGACCACGAGACCTGGTGGGAGCGAACCTTCGAGCACCTCACCGACGTCGCCGCCTACCGCGAGTCGATCTTCGAGTTCGGCAAGGGGCTGCGGTCGCTCCGGCAGCGCAGTGAGGCGTGGAAGAAAGAGAACGAGCTGCGCGAGGCGTACATGCGCCGCGAGATTCAGTCGGCGCTCACCAAGCCCTCTGACGGGGTCGTCGTCTGCGGTGCGTTTCACGCCGCGGCGCTCGACAACACCCTGCCGCCGATGACCGACGCCGAAGCGAAGGCGCTGCCCAACGCCGACTGCGTGCTCACCTTGATGCCGTACAGCTACGTGCGGCTCTCGGCGCAGAGCGGCTACGGCGCCGGCAACCACGCTCCGGCGTACTTCGAAGCGCTCTACGAAGAGGGCGTGGCGGGAACTCCCCAGCGGCGCCCCGCGCGCTACTTCTCGGAGATCGCCGCCAAGATCCGCAAAGAGGGCCTGGTGCGATCCTCGGCCGAGGTGATCGAAGCGGTTCGGCTCGCGGAAGGCATGGCGGCGCTGAACGGCGGCACCGCCCCTGCCCTGCGCGACCTGCGCGACTGCGCGCGAACGCTGCTCGGCCAGGGCGAGCTGTTGCCGATCGAGAAGGCAGTGCGCGAGGTCGAGATCGGCACCGCGATCGGCACCCTGCCTCCGGGCGTCTCGCGCACCGCGCTGCAAGACGACTTTCACCAGCTGGTGAAGACGCTCGGGCTCACCAAGTACCTCGAGGACAAAGAGCAGAAGCTGGAGCTCGACCTCCGCGAAGACCGCCGGGCGAAGTCGGCCGACAAGGCGTTCCTCGATCGCCACCGCTCGACCTTCTTGAGCCGGCTGCAGGTGCTCGACATCGGCTTCGCCTCCCAGGCGTCGCGCGACCAGAAGGGCACCGCGAAGGAGAGCTGGAACGTTCGCTGGGTGCCGGAGTGCGAGATTCGCCTCGCCGAGCGTTCGCTGCAGGCCGACTCGATCGAAATGGGCGCGGCCTACGTGCTCGCCGAGAGACTCAAAGAGGCCGTCGACGTCGGCAGCGCGGCGAAGGTGCTGCTCCAGGCGGCGGAGTGCGAGCTCCACGACGCGCTGGGCGCGGCGCTCCGCCGGGTGCAGGAGCTGGCGGTCGACGACGGCGCCTTCGTCTCGATCGGCGCGGGCGTCGACAGCATCTCGGAGCTGATTCGCTACGGCAGCGTGCGCGACGTCGACCCTGCCCCGCTCCGGCCGGTGCTGCAGCAGCTGTTCGGCCGCGGCTGCCTGGTGGTGTTCGGCGCCTGCATCTGCGACGACGACGCGGCAAAGGGCGTGCGCATCGCGATGGACCAGATGCAGACCCTGGCGTTCCTCGGCGAAGAGGGCATCGAAGACTCGAAGTGGATCGCCTCGTTGCTCGACGTCTCGGCGAGCGACTCGCGCAACCCGTACCTGAGCGGCTACGCGGCGGCGCTGCTGATCGAGCGCGGCAAGATGAGCGACGAAGAGATCGACCGCGAGGTGGCCCGCCGGTTGTCGCCGGGCGCCGACGCCTCGCTCGGGGTCGGCTGGTTCGAAGGCCTGGTGCAGCGCAACCGCGCCGCGCTGTTCATGCGCAAACCGCTCTGGTCGTCGTTGTCGAGCTACGTCGACGGCCTCGACGACGAGGCGTTCAAGCGCGCCCTGCTCTACCTGCGCCGCGCGTTCTCCACCTTCGACATGGGCGAGATTCGGCGCGTCGTCGGCGTGCTGGCCGAGGTGTGGAAAGGCGGCGACGTGCAGGCGCTCGCAGCCGCGGTCGAGAAGAAGCTCGATCAGGCCGACATCGAAAAAGCCGCCGCCGATCTCGAAGGGTTGGACCTCCTATGACTCCCGCTCAGCGCTGGCGCCTGATTCTCGGCAAGACCGCGGAGCAGCAGCTGGCGGCGGCCTGCGGCGGCGCGCAGAAGCTCGACGCGGGGATGATGGAGATCGACGAGGCGCTCGGCCAGATCTACGAGGTCGAGGAAGACAAGCCCGACGAGAAGGGCCAGCGCTCGACCGGTCTCGGCAAGTCGGCTCCCCGGCTGGCGAAGTGGCTGGGCGACATTCGCTCGTACTTCCCGCGCGACGTGGTGGCGGTGATTCAGCAAGACGCGATCGAGCGCAAAGGCCTCAAGCAGCTGTTGTTCGAGCCCGAGACGTTGGGTCAGGTGACGCCGAGCATCGAGCTGGTCGGCACCCTGATGTCGATGCAGGGCATGATCCCCGACCGCACCAAAGAGACGGCGCGCATCGTGGTGCGCGCGGTGGTCGAAGAGATTCTCAAGCGGCTGCGTTCGGGCATCGAGATGGCGGTCCGCGGCGCGCTCGACCGCTCGCGGCACTCGCCGATTCGCTCGCTGCCCAACCTCGACTGGAAGCGAACGATCCGCTCCAACCTGAAGAACTACATCGAAGAGAAGAAGACCATCATCCCCGACCAGTTCTTCTTCTGGGCGCGCCAACAGCGGAAGAAGGACTGGAACGTGGTGGTCTGCATGGATCAGTCGGGCTCGATGGCCGAGTCGGTGGTCTACGGCGCGGTGACCGGCGCGATCCTCGCGTCGCTGCCCTCGCTCGAGACCCACGTGGTGGTGTTCGACACCGAAGTGGTGGACCTGACCGAGAAGTCGAGCGACCCGGTCGACATGCTCTTCGGCGTTCAGCTCGGCGGCGGCACCGACATCAACCGCGCGGTGAAGTACTGCCAGGGGCTGATTCACGACCCGAAGAAGACGGTGTTCATCTTGATCACCGACCTCTACGAGGGCGGCAACGCCAACGAGATGCTGCGGCGCCTCGAAGAGATGACCCAGTCGGGCGTGCGTGCGATGTGCATGCTGGCGCTGAGCGACTCCGGCGTGCCGAGCTACGACGAGAACACCGCCAAGCGGGTGCGCGCGTTGGGTATGCCGTGCTTCGGCTGCACGCCGAACATGCTGCCCGATCTGCTCGCCGGCGCGCTCAAGGGCCAGAACCTCGAAGCGCTCGCCGCTCGCCTGACTCCATCGAAGTAACCCCTTCTATGTGGGTCGAGCTGTCAATCTCGGTTTGATTGATGGTGGTCGTATTTAGGAACTGGGACGCCGACGTCGGCTCGTGGGCAGTGGCAGCGACAAGCGCTGCTCACGACCTTCTATCCGTGCGGCCTGTTCGGCCGATCACCTGATGCTGCATGCGCGTCTGCGCGGAGCCTTTTCACGAGGGTACCCATTCTCTACGTACGGTCCTTATCGGACCCGAGGGTTACCCGGGCACCTCGATCGTCAGAGTCTTGTCCTTCGATTCCTCCTTGGGCGGGTCGTTCGGATTGTCGTCAGTTCGAGAAGACGGCGCCGGCAGGCACCACTCCTTGCTCGACGAAGCGCCAAAGGGCGATCAGCAGCCGCCGTGCGAGAGCGACGATTCCCGTGCGGCGTAGCCGCGCGTTGTGGTCGAACTTTTTCGCGTACCAATGGCTCAATGCGCTGTCGGGCTGAAATCTCAGCCAGCACCAGGCGATCTGCACTGCGAGTGTGCGGACGCGCCTATTGCCGGCTTTCGTGATGCCTTGGTCGTATTCCTCGTTGCCGCTCGCGTGCGGCGCACTTCCGAGGCCGGCGAAACCACCCACCTGGCGTCGATTCCTGAATTTTCGCCAGCCGAAGGCTTCCTCAACGAAGGTCGATGCGGACGCTTCACCGATGCCCTTCAGCGTCGACATCAAGAGAACCTTTTGCAGCAGTGCCGATGGCTCCTTCTTTTCGCGCTCGGCCTCCAAGCGCTCGCTGCGCTGTTTGGCGATGGTAGAGATCTGCTTCCGGACGACCTCGAGCCGGGCGTATTCGCGCTCGAGCTCGGCGCGGAGATTGGCGGGCAGAGGCTTGCCGTTCCAGATGTGCACTTCGCCGAGCTTCTTCGGCAGCTTCTTGCTGCGCACCCCGACCAAGACCAGCAGCGCACGAATCCGGCAGAGGTGGCCTGTCTGCTCCTTCTTCAGCCTTTCCAGCTCTCGGCCGGTGCGCCGAAAGTCCTCAGTCTCCTCGTCGGGCACGGTGACTACTCGCAGGGCCGCTTTGTCCTGGGCGTGATGGCGGATGAGGTGACGCATGATCTTCCGGAGGTCCACGCGGTCGGTCTTCACCCGCCGCATACGCTGATCGACCTCGATGCTGGCCGGGTCGATGACGATGTTTTCCACTTTGCGCGCGAGCAGCGCTCGGTGGATCCAGAAACCGTCGCGCCCTGCCTCGTAGCAGCTCACGACCGGGCAATCGGGACGAAGCCCGAGCTTCTCCTTCACCTGGTCGATTCGCTGTGAGAGCGCGTCGAGATCGCCGACCGGAACGGAATCATGCCGAACGCGGTCGCCGCCATCCCCGAACAAAAGGCACCAGCTCTTCTCGCTGAGCTCCAGTGCCAGGTACAACTTCTTCTCGGACGTCGTAGTCTTCATCTGCGGTGTCGCCTGATTCATGCGGTACTCCTCAAGGTTAGGGATAGCCCCGAGGATTGATCAGGCGACGCCGCATAGGATCTCTCCTGACAGGAGAGGGCCGACGGACGCATCAGCGTCCGCGGGGCGAGGTTATCGAGCCGCCCCACCTACTGTCCGGGCGTCGGCCGCTTGAGCTCGCCGCCTTGCCAGCTGAGCTCGCCGAGCGATCCAGGCTGGTCGGAGACCTGAATCAGCGTGCCCACACTGACCTCGCCGCCGAGCACGTCACCCGTGCTCGCGCACCACTGAACCCAGTCGGGCACGTCGAACCCCGCCGAGATCGGCCATTTGTCGTCGAGCGAGATCGGCAGCGGCACCTTGGGGATCGCGACGCACGGCGCCTGAATGATGCGCTGATGTCCCAAACGATCGCGCACCGCGAGACCCGCGAGGTCGAGCGCCTCATTCGGGGCGGTGACCTCGAACCATCGCAGTTGTCCACCGGGAGGCGTGAAAGGACGCTCGGTCGTCCAGACCGAGAGAGCTGCCGCCTTCGACCCAGGCACGATCGCGTCGGCGATTGCAGCCGGCACGAAGCCTCCGGCGCGTGGTCGCCAGGCCCGCACCATCGAGTCGAAGCTCTTCGGATGCGCCGCGACCTCTTTCGGCTTCGGTTGCGCACGGGCGGTACACGCTTCCTTGAAACCGTGTGGCGGCGTGATTCGCGAGTCGGTGTGAAACTGCACCCCCGCGCGCAGAACGAGGTCGTGCCCCTGAACCGCGGGGCAGAGCACGTCGCTGTGCCCACCCGAGCGGTAGCCGTCTTCGCTCATCGAACGCCAGAAGCCATCGCCGCCGAGCGGCATTCTGCCGATCACCTCGAAGCGGTCGTCGCCCTCCTGCGAGCGCACCACCAGCAGCCGGTAGCTGCACTCGCCGCTGGCGTTGTTGCCGTTGCCTTCACCGCAGCGCTCCGCCACCAACCCGAGCGCTGGAGCTCCGTACACGGCCGAGAGATCGACGCTGTACTTCGCCAACGTCTCTGACTGCTCCAGCTCGCCACGCGCGAACCGCCCGTCGTGCTCGAGCACGAAGTCGCGCCCCGAGACCACGCCCCGGCGCCCGAACGCGCTGAACGCGCCGAAAGCGACCGGCACCGGGTTGACCGCCGCCTGCCCCACGGCGGAGACCAGCTTCTTCGCCCGCTCCGGAGGCGGCACCAGCGGGCACCCTGTGGCCGAAGGACGCTTCACCCGGCAGCCGGCGTTGTCGCCGTTGACGAAGCAGGTCAGCCCGTCATCGAGGCGAAACCCGAGCACCGGACCATTGCCGAGGCCGCACGGCTCCTGCTCGTCGATGTACTCGGCGAAGACCTCACGGAGCTCTGGGTGAGCGCGGTGGAGCTCCAGCAGCCGCTGCGTCCAGTCGTCGGCGCCGAGCGTTGCCGCCAGCAGCAGTGAGAGCACTGCGCATCGACACGCGGCAACCGCCGCGGGTTCCGTCAGCCGCCGAAGATCTTGCTGATCGCACCCGACGCGATCAGGCCGGCGATGCCGAGCACCAGGGCCGCGATCGCGTCTCCGGCGATCAGACCGCCGCCGACCAACGAGGTGGTCGACATGTCTTCCGGCAGCGCCTCGGCGGAGCTGTCGCCGCCCTTCGACTTCGCGCGCCACTCGGCGATCTCGTTCCACAGCGAGCCGGCGACGCCGCCGATGCCGAAGAAGAACGCGGTGCCGAACTCGACGAAGCCGGCGAAGCTCGAGGCGTAGGGCGAAGGCAGAATCGCCGCGTCGAGCGCCACATCGAACGCCCGGCCGCCGCCCTTCTTCGACCAGTCCTTGTACTTCGCGTTGCCCTTGATCACCTTGCGGGCGATCTCCACCGCGAGACCGAACACGAAGCCGACCAGCATCGTCGGGATCATCCAGCCCTTGGGGTTGGTGAGACCGCGCAGCGCGCCGACGAACTTGTAGGTCATCGCGCTCTGCCACTGGGCGACCTTGGCCTCGGGGTGGCTGAAGGTGTCGATCTTCAGCACCGGGTAGGCCTCCATGAAGATCTTCGCCATGTACACGGTGAGCACCGCGCCCATGAAGATGCCGATCACCTGGTAGCGGAACTGCTTGGTGCGGTTGGTGCCGAGGCGGGAGCCGGTCGAGCGGTCCTGCTGCATGTCTCCGCCCACCGCACAGGAGATGAACACGATCGAAGCGCTCAGCAGGCCGGCGATCGGGTTCATCAGGCCCAACGCGGCCATCACCACCACCGTCACCACGAACGCCGAAGAGATCGGGTTCTGGTCGGTGATGCCGAGCGAGATGCCGTTCACCAACATCATGATGAAGGCGAAGCCGATCGCGAGCACCAGCCAGCCCGGGTGAACGTCCATCACCTTCCAGGCGACCATGAACAGCGCGATGCCCCAGAACACCAGCCACATCACCAGCCGGCGCATGTCGGTCTGTTTCCACTCCTCGCCCGGCACCGCGGCTTCGGGAGCCGCCGCCGCGCGGAGCTTGCCGACCGCCTGCTTCAAGATGATCGAGATGTCGACCGCCGCCGCGCCCATGATGGTGCCGAGCGCGAAGACGAACGCGAACTTCCGGTACGGGTCGTGCTCGCCGAGCCAGCCCTGCGCGATCAGCCACGGCTGGAGCAGCCGCCACACGCAGGCGTAGACGATCGCCGAGCCGGTGATGCGCACCGACACGATCACGCCCGCGCCCACCGTCGAGGTCGACAGGCCCCAACCGCCGACGGTGCTGAAGAAGGCGATCACTCCGCCCGCCAGCAGCGCGATTCCACCCGCGCCCTTCGCGGTCTCACCCAACCACTCGGGCAGCTTCTCCTGCATGAACGGGAAGACGAAGCCGATCGCGATGCCGGTGAACAGCTGGGTCACCGACCGCTTCAGCAGCTTCACGTCGGTGAGCGCGCGCAGAATCGACGCCACCGCCATACCCGACGGGTAGGTCAGCTTCAGCTTGTCGACCAGGATCGGCGTGTAGAGCATGCCGACGCCGACGCCGAACATGCCGACGCAGAGGAAGTAGAGGATCAGCTTCCAGCTGGCGGGCGCGGGCAGGCCCAGCCAGATCATCGCCTGAATCAGCACGCCCATCGCGGCCATCGATGCCACCGACGCCGCCATCGTCTGCATGTAGTTGGCGCCGTGCTTGCCTTCGGGGCCGTAGAAGTACGTCACCGTGGAGCCGAGGATGCCGGCGAGAACCTGCCCGCCGACGAAGAAGCCGAGCGAGAAGTTCATGTAGCTGGCGGTGACGCCGCCGAGCGGGCCGAGCACCAGAATCGCGATCGCTCCGAGAAACACGTAGTACTGCGGTGAATCGATCGGGATCAGCTTGGGGAGCAGCCGCTGCTTGGGGACATCGGCGGGAGGCGCTGGCTGCGCGGCAGGGGGGCTCGGGACGACTTCGTGCATGCGGGCGCGCACCCTATGTCAAAAGCGGGGGAAGTTTACAGGCCCCCGGAAACCCGAAATCATCACCACGCTTTGGCACTGAAGCTCACCTTCCAGGCCCGCTGGCGTCTCTGGGCCGAGATCGTCAACACCGCGGGCGACCGCGTGTTCGTCGAGACCCAGGAAACGCCGGGTGTCGGCGACAAGGTCACCGTCGCGGTCGAGGCGCCGGAGCTGACTCAACCGCTGGAGATCACCGGCGTGGTTCAGGGCCTGCGCCCTCTGGCCGGCGCCTTCCCCGCGGGGATCTTCGTGAAGGTCGATCACGCCTCGGTCGACGCCTGCGCCAATGCCTCGGGCGCGCCCAAGGGCCCGCCGGTGCGCACCGAGGGCCGGCGCGAGGATCGGGTCGACTGCGAGCTGGTCGCCCGCCTGCTCTCTCCGATCAAGGCCGACGGCTGCGCGGTGAAGAGCCTCTCAGCCAGCGGCCTCACCGTTCACACCCCCTCCTCGCTCGACAAGGACACCGAGGTCGAGCTGGTGCTGGTGCTCGCCGACGGCGCCGAGCTGAAGGTGAAGGCGCAGGTGATGTGGTCGCGCTCCGAGCTCAAGCTCGCGGGCTTGCACATCATCGACATCACCGCCGAAGACGCGGCCCGGTTGCGCTCCACCGTCGAGGGGATCATCGCGCGCACCGCCGCGGCGAAGAAGGTCACCGGCACGGTGGTGGTCGCCGACGACGACCCGACCATTCTCGAGTTCCTCACCCGCATCGTGATGAAGGCCGGCTTCAAGGTGGTGCGCGCCACCCGAGGCGACGACGCGCTGGCGATGGTTCGCCGCGAGAAGCCGAACCTGGTCTTCCTCGACGTGCTGATGCCCGGCATCGACGGCCTGGAGTGCTGCAAGGCGATGCGGGCCGACGCCGCGCTCGCCCGCATTCCGGTGGTGCTGCTGTCGGCGATGGGCGAGAGCCGGCTGGTCGCCGCCGCGAACCAGGCCGGAGCGAACGACTACCTCACCAAGCCGATGCGGCTCGAGTCGGTGCGGGCGCTGATGTCGAAGTACCTCGGCGGGTAGCTACTTCGCCTTGTACTTGTCCAACCACGACACCACGTTCGGCCGCTGCCGCGCGCGGTACGCCATGCACAGGTCGATGCTCTCGAGCGCGATCGCGAAGTTGCGCGGGCCGCCGAGGTACTTCGTCGAGCGCCCGTCGAAGAACTTCTTCGCCTCGGCCTTGTGCTTGTCGTCGCAGTAGCCGGCCGCGATGAAGACCAGACCCGAGCCGCTGTCTTTCGGGAGCTTCTCGACCAGCTTGTCCCAGTTGTCCTGCACGAAGGCGAAGGCGACATCTCGGGTGCGGTAGTCGCCGGCCGCGCCGTTGAGCATTCGCGCGGTGTCGCGAATGTCGAGCGGGCCGTTGAGCATCAGGTCGAGGTTCTTCTTCACCAGCGCCGGAGCGCGGAAGTTCGCCAACCCACCGAGAATGCGCAGCCGGTCGGTGCGGTCGGTCTCTTTCTGCGCCGCCTCGAACAACGCGTCGTGGAGCGCCTGCTCGTCGGTGTCGGCGGCGATCGCCAACACCGCGTCGATCACGTCGGCGTGCACCGCGTGCCGATCCTTCAGCCACGCGTGCGCCAGCGTCACCGCCTGCTTGCGCAGCTCGGGGTCTTTGCCGTCGTGCCCCGCCTCCACCAGCAGCCCGGGCCGCACCAGCCGGGTGTCCTCGTCTTCTTTCGCGCCGACGTTGAAGCCGAGCTTCTTGGCCTTCGGGCCGAACACCGCGCGCAACATCGCCTCGTACTTGGGGCGCTGCGCGTCGGGCACCATGTCGTCGCCGAGCGGGCCCGCCAGCTTCAGCGCCGCGCCGATCAGGTGGCGGTTGTCTTCCTGCATCGCGAGCGGAATCGCGTCGAGCGCCGCTGAGAGATCGAGATCGCCCGAGCTGGTCAGGGTTCCCAGGTCGCTGAACGCGCCCACCCGCTCGGCGATGGTCAGCTTCCTGCCCGCCGCCTTGAGCGACTTCACCCAGTCGAGCGCTCCGGTGAGGTTCGCGCGGTAATACCCGCGCATGTCCTGATTGGGGAGCACCCACTCGGGGCACGCCTTCGCGCCGGTGAGCTCGAGCGTGCCTTCGACGGCGTCGAGCATCGTGCAGGCGCTGGCCTCCTTGCCCTTCGACGACCACTTCACGCAGACGGGCACGCTCCACTTCTGGTTCGGGTTGCCCTTCGAGCCGAGCGGGAGCTGCCGCTTCTGCGACAGCAACAGCTTGGGCGCGCCGTCCTTCGGGCACGAAAGCTCCATCGTGATTCGCGGCTCGCCAGGCTGGTCGAGGAAGGTCGAGAACGGCGCCGCCACGTCTTTGCCGGCGGCCTTCGAGATCGCCCCCAGAAAGTCGGCGGCATCGGCGTTCGCGTACGCGTGATCGCCCAGGTACTGCTGCACACCCTTCTGAAAGGTCTCTACGCCGACCCAGTGCTCGAACATGTCGATCACCGCCGCGCCCTTGCCGTAGGTGATGCCGTCGAACGAGTTGCTGATGTCGTCGTTGGAGGCGATCGGCTGGCGAATCTGCCGCGCCGACGCGAGTGAGTCGGTGCTGAGCGACTGGTTGCGCGAGAACACCCGGCCGATCGGCGCGTCCCACTTCGGCTTCCACGCCTCGATCACCTTCGAGCTCATCCAGGTGGCGAACGCTTCGTTGAGCCAGATGTCGTCCCACCACTTCATCGTCACCAGGTCGCCGAACCACATGTGCGCCAGCTCGTGGGCACAGACGCTGGCGTAGCTGCGCTGGCGGCCGGGGGTGTCGGCGTCGGCCCGCGCGAGAATCAGCTGGTGACCGTAGGTGACCAGGCCGGGGTTCTCCATCGCGCCCAGCTGGGTGGCGACCGCGATCTGATCGAGCTTCTCGTACGGGTACGGGCGCCCGAAGTACTTCTCGAGCTGCTCGAGCACCGGGCCGGTGGTCTCCACCGCGTACTTCGCCTCGGCGGCGTGGCCCTTGGGGTAGACGATGCGCACCGGCGTCTTGTTCTGGCCCCACTTGCCCGCGTCGGAGACCTCGTAAGGCCCGACCGCGAACGCCACCAGGTAGCTCGGCAGCGGCCTGGTCTGCGCGAACACCACCGTCTTCATCCCGTTGCCGTCGTCTTTCTCTGACTCGATCGGCGTGTTGGCGAAGGCCTGCTGCGACGACTTGAGGTGCATCGTCAGCTGCCAGGGCACCTTGAACGACGGCTCGTCGAAGCAGGGAAATGCGCGGCGCGCGTCGATCGGCTCGAAGTGGGTGTACGCGTACCACTCGCCCTTGTCCTCGAGCTGAAACAGCCCGCCCATGTCTTTCTTCGAGAGCGGCCCCACGTAAGCGAGCTTCAACCGCGCGTTGCCGGCGGCGATCGTCTGGCCCTTGGTCTTCGGCACGATCGCGATGTGGTCTTTGCCCACCGCCACCGCCTTCACCGGAATCTGGCCGCCCGCGCCGCTCAAGGTCGCCTCGCCCGGCTCCAGGTTGGTGCCGTTGAGCCAGATCGTCTCCACCGGCTGGCTGAGCGCGAGGTCGGCCTCCATCGTGCCGCTGAACTTCTCCTCGCCGGGAATCACTTTGAGCTCCAAGCGATAGCCGGTCGGCCGCACCTCGGCCGGCAGCCGCAGCTTCGGCGGGGTCGGGAGCGGCTCGGAGGCAGGAGGAGTCGCAGCAGCGAGCAGAACCGAGGTCAACAGGAGCGATCGCATGGAGCGGTTGATACCGCACTCCCGCGCGAACGGCTCAGAACTCGTTCACCCCGTTACGCTGTAGAAACTGCGTCGCCGCGTCGTCCCAGGCGTTCTCCTGGCAGAGCAACCGGTATTCCTGAATCAGCTCGATCTGCCGGTTACCGCCCAGGATCACGCCTTCGGCATAGGCCCGCGCATCTGCCGCGGAGACCGCGCTCGAGTGCTTTCGCGCCCAGTCGAGCAACGCGAACGGCTTCGGGTGAGATTGGTGGAGCACGGTGCGGGTGACGGTCGAGTTCTTCTCGACCGAGAGCGACTGCGGGGGGTCGGTGAACACGTCGTCGACGTGGTGCAGCGCGATGAAGTCGTGCCCGATGAAGATCGTCGGCTCGGGCGGCTGGTTGGTGCCCGGTGGGCCGTAGATCACGTCATGCGTCTCGAACACCCCGCCGCCCAGCACCGAGTAGAGGAACACGTTCTTCCCGTCGAGCCGCTCGAGCGGGCCATTGCTGATCTCGATCTGGGTCTTGTACGAGTAGCCGTTGTCGAGCTGCACGCTCACCGGGTACTGGCCTTCTGCCATCGTCAGCTGCGCTTCGGCGCCGGGCTCCAGCGTCATCACCCGGGTGCCGACCGCGATTCGTGCGCGGGTGGCCGATGGATTCATCAGGTACACCCGCTGGAACTGGCTGGCGACGACGCTGCCGATGAGCACCAACGCGATCACCGTCACAGCGATGCCGACGCCGATCAGCGCGTCGCGCCGCGCCGTCGGGTGCTTCGGCACGATGGTGGGCAGACCGAGCTGCTTCTCGAGGCTGGTGGTGTTGCTGCGAACGCCGTGGTGGCGCGCAGACTCTGCGGGGAAGACGGCGAACGCGCGCTTGCTGACTTCGTAGGCCTCCTGGGCCCGGCCGGCCTTGCGAAGCCCGTCGAGGGTGAGAAACGTCAGCCAGAAGTCCGGTTGCTGGAGCGGCTTCTCGATCGCAGCCAGCAGCCTCGCTGCCTCGTCGAATCGGCGCTGATCGAGCGCGAACTGTGTCCGGTACCGGCGGTCGGCGTCGGTCTCGACCGGTGCCGCGCCCGCTGCCGGGAGCGCCTGGGCCTGCTCGCGAAGCGTGTCGCACTTCTGCGCGTCGCCCATCGCCTGATACCAGTTCGACAGCTGGCCCAGCACGTAGGGGTTGGTTGCGTTTTCCTCTTCGATGCGCCGGGCGACCTTGGTGGCGCGGTCGAACAGCTCGATCCCGCTGAGCGCACCGAGAACGTTGAACAGCACCTCGGGCGTCGCGACGTCGCTTGCAATGCGATCCACCTCTGCTTCGACCTGAGCTCTGCGTCGATTCCAGTCTTCGAGCTTCGCCGACCGGTACCTCGAGCAGCCGGTGCAGCGCGCGACGTGTTTGTGCCCGCCCGGAATGACCGGAATGCCATAGAGGTGGCCCCACTCGTAGCAGTCGAAGCCTTCGAAGCGGCGCGGGCACCTGCACTCGCGGCACCACTGCGTCCACGAAGCGAGGTTCTTCTTCGCAAGGTGGTGAACACCCCAAATGATGAACATGCCGTCCCCCCCGGTCACGGCAAAGCCTAGCAACAGCGAATGGCTGATCTGACCTCAGTGCCTGGTCGATGCGGCGAACTGCCTCTCCGACTCGGTCTTCAGCCGCGAGGTCCACAGGCCGAGGTGCTCGCCCAGCGCCCGGTTCCCATAGAAGAGCGAGATCATGAAGCCGTCGTTGCTCTCCCTCGCGATCACCCTGGTCTTCAGCGGAGAGAGCGCCTCGAAGCTCCACAGCGTCACCCCGACGTAGCCCGCGAAGGTGCCGTAGAACGCGAGGAACTTCGGAGGCTCGACCACCGCCAGCCGCAGCTCGTGCTTCGCCGGGCCGCCGTACTCGAACGGAGTGCCCGCCTGCAGCCAGCCGGTGAGCCGTGCGCCCTTGGCGTCGTCGTTCCACTCCGGCCAGGCGCCGATGTCCGAAAAGACCGCCCACACCTGCTCCACCGGCGCGTCGATCTCGATCGAAGACTCGGCGTGCACCGGGGCGTCGGGCTGCAGCTGACGCGCCTCGGCGTACTGCTTCACCTGCGACAGTGAAGGCCCGCAGGCGGCGAGCACCAGCAGGGGCAGCGACGCTCTCACTGCGCCGGCACCGCCTCGGGCGCCGCGATCGGACCGAGCGCGAACCCTTCTTTCATCAGCCCGGCGGAGGCGAGCTTCGCGTTCTGCTCCGCGTCGTGGCCGGGCACCAGCGACAGCTTCGGCTCGGCCGCCATCAGCCGGTGCAGCTCACGCAGCTCGAGGCCGACCTGGTCGCGATCTTCCCCTACGATCAGGGTCGCGAGCCGCGCGCGCTCGCGCTCGTGCTCGACGTTCTCGAGGTGCCAGGCGACGTCGCCGAGGAACAGCAGCTCGGCGCCGTCGGCGCGCTGCACGTAAACGATCTGGCTGCCCAGGGTGTGACCGGCGGCGCGAATCAGCACCACGCCCGGCGCGATCGCCGCGTACTTGTCGTAGTCGAGCGGGGTGTAGCCCTCGAATGGCTCCGAAGGCCGCGTCCACGGGAGGTACTGCTTCTCGAGCTGCTGCTTGGTGACCTTCGACTTCTTCACCAGCTCCTTGGCGTTGGGCTGCATCGCCAGGCCGGCGAGGTGGTCGTAGTGCTCATGGGTGACCGCGATCAGGTCGGCCTCGTTCATCCCGGTCACCACGTGCTGGTAGGCGGCGTTGTCGAAGCGATCGGCGCCGCCCGACTTCGCCACCTTCTCGTCCATCGCGGTGTCGATGATCGCCCGGTGGGTGGGGAAGATCAGCTGGTAGGCGTAGACCGTCATGTCGGTGGTGCCCCACCCTGCTCCCGACATCACCACCCCGTGCGGAGCGTGGAAGCCGGTGATCTTCTCGAACCGCACCTCGGTGGGCTTGTCGCCCGGCATCGAGCCGGCGAGCTTGCGAACCTCGGCGAGGTCGATCGACCAGGTGCCGTCAGGCGCGTGGTCTTCGAGCAGCAGCCACCAGTAGGCGGGAATGCCGAGGCCCAGCAGCACGCCCAGGATCACCAGCAACCGCTTTCTGCCTTTGCTCATGGGCGTACCGTGCCCGAACCGGGCGCGAAGCGCGATAAGCTTCGTCGCTGATGTCGCGAACGGGGCTCGCGGTGGCGGTGCTGATGGTCATGGGCTGTACCACCGTGACGCAAGAGAGCTCGGTGTTGAGCATCGCGCCGTTCAAACACCGCTGCGAAGATCACGAAGTGTCGGCTCACCTCACCCGCATCGGCGACGACGAGCTCGAGCTGTCGGCGACCGCCAGCGGCGTGTGCCGCGACGGCGAGGTGCGCACGGTGAAGGTCGAGCAGTACTCCGAGTCGTGGATACCGGCGGGGCTGGTGGGCACCCTGGTCGGCTCGGTGATCGAAGTGCCGATTCTGATCGGGTTGTTCTGGTTCTCGCAGAAGGCCAGCGCTGGCGGCGCCAACCTCAGCAACCTGGGCGACGCGGCGTGGGTGGTGATCCTCCCCGGGCTCCTGGTGGGTACCGCGGTCGGAGCGGGCATCGGCTCGACCCACTTCCGGCTCCCCGACGCGCCGCCGCACAAGGTCGAGGAGATCACCGCGACCGAGAACCGCGACGGCCCCGCCCAGGGCTCGGTGGCCGCCGAGGACGACCTCAAGCTTCGCTTCGCCTTCGTCGACGGCAAGGCGCGAATCCCGATCTCCGCGGTCTGGAAACACGATCTCGGCCGGTTGCTGGTCAACGGTGTGCTGGTCGAGCTCGACGAGCCCTCGCGAGCGATCGCCACTGAGCTCTCGTCGTGCCGGCGCGCCGTGCACCGGTGGAAGCTGGGCGAAGAAGGCAGCTGCGAAGACGAGGCCGCCCGCCTCACCTGGGCGAAGACCTGCCACCTCGCCGGGTATTCCTACGCCGACCAGGTGCTGGGCCGGCTCCAGTCGATGGGCTGCCAATAATGGGTGCTGACGAATACTGAGTAGCGAAGGTCACCGTGGTGGAGCCGATCGTCGCGTCCGTTCGCGCCCGCCCTGGCATGTACATCGGCGCCACCGACGAGCAGGGGCTCCACCATCTCGTCTGGCTCTGCCTCGACGCCTGCGTCGATGGAAGCCACCCGAAGAACCTCGAGCTCCGCGTGGATCGCGAAGGCGGGCTGATCATTCGTGCCGCGATCGACCGCTTCGACGCCACGCTCAGAGGCCTCCTCGAAAAGGGTCGTCTTCGTGCGCCGGGAAGTCCGGCCGACGAGCTGGTCATCGCATCGGCCTTGTCGCGGCGGTTCTTCATCGCGTGGGCTGGCGAAGAGCCGTGGAGCTGGGCCGGCCGCGAGGGTGCGCCGGCGTCAGACGTCGTCCCTCCCGAGCCAGCCGAAGGGCTCACCATCGCCCTGGCGCCAGACCCGGCGATCTTTCAGCAGCCATTGTTCAACCGCGCGCATCTCAAGCATCGGCTTCGAGAGCTGGCAGCGCTCTATCCGCCCTGCCGCTGCACGTTCTTCGAGGAGCTGACCGGTGCGCTGGAGACGGTGTGCCTTCCTCACGGTCTCGAAGCGTTCGTCGACGAGATCTGCGGCGTGCGCGGCACGCTCGATCGCCCGTTCTCCGCGGAGACCATGCTCGGGGAGGTACGCGTTCGCGTCGCGGTTCAGTCGTTGAAAGGCCAGCGCGAGCCACAGGTCGTCTCGTGGGCGAACACGGTCCGCACCCATGGAGGTGGCACCCATGTCACCGGCCTGCTCACCGCGTTTCAACGCGCGGTCGGACCCATCAACGGTTTGCCCGTTGGTGCGATCGCGGTCGAAGCGCCACGCACGATGCTCAACTACCGGGGCCCGACCAAGAACGTGCTCGCAGTCGAAGGCCTCGAGCTGAAGATCGCGAACTGGCTGGAGCCGCTGCTGCGTGAAGCTTTCGACCGCGGCTAACGCCCGAACGCCATCTGCCGCAGCTGATCGGGCTTGAGCGGCTTCTCCATCAGCTCGGCGTGAAGAATCGCCGCCATCGCGCGCGCCTCGAGATTGGGATCGCCGGTGATGATCACCACCCGGGTCATGCGGTCGAAGTCGCGCAGCCGCGAGATCACCTTCAGACCATCGGCTCCAGGCATGCGCACATCGGTCACCACCAGCTCGGGCGGCGAGCCCACCGCATCGAAGCGGCGGCGGAGCGCCTCGAGCAGCTGCACCCCGTCGGCGTAGGCCTCGACCTCGAAGCCGGCGTCGACGAAGAACTCGCGCAATTGCTCGCGCTGGTCCACGTCGTCGTCTGCGATCACCACGACTCGAGCACTCGCTTCGCTCGACGAAGGGCGGCTGGAGATGGGAGCCCGCACGAACTGGAAAAATAACAACCCCCGCTGCCGTCGCGAAGCTTCCCGCGTGTCGCGTGCTGTCACTTTTCCCGCACAAAAAATGAAGCGCCTTCATCTTCGCGTCACCGGTTGCGGCGCACCCACACATGTCTGGCCACGGTGACAGCGCGGGCTCAGAACGCGTGGCGAAAGTCGCCGATCCGTACCAGAGCGGGCGCGCTCACGCCTTCAGCCACGGCAGGTCTTCGCCGCAGAAGCCCCAGAGCGAGTCGGGGTACGCCTGCTGGGTGGTGAACGACGCCCAGTTGAGGTTCGCGTAGCGCCAGCCGTAGCCGCCGTGATCGCTCTCGGCCCACTCGGTCTGCGGCACGCCCATCCCCCGGAGCACCATGCCCATCCACTGGTGCCAGAGCAGCCCCGGGTAGTTCGGCTCGAAGTCGCTCGGGTAGAGCACCTTGGTGAGGTCGCGGTAGTCGACGTACTGGCCGGTCTTGAAGTACCCGCCGCCGCCGCCGAAGGTGATGATCGGCATCGAGAACGAGCCGTGGGTGACGCTGCCGCACTCCTGTGTCCACACCATCAGGGTGTGGTCGAGCAGCGTGCCGCCCTGCCCGTCGGGAATCGCGTCGAGCTTGGCCGCGAGATCGACGAACGCGTTGGCGAAGAAGTGCTGGTGCGCCGGAGCCAGCCAGCCCTCGGCCACGCCGTCTGACGCGTTCGCCTTGTGCGCGATGTCCTGGTGCCAGTCGCCCGAGTAGGTGCTGAAGGTCGGGTTCACCTTCACCACCGCGAGCCGCGACAGGCCGCACGAGAAGCCGGCGCTGATCACGTCGTTCAGCATGTCGTAGTAGCCGGCCTGCGACGCCGGAGTGATGTCGAAGTTGCCCACGTACGGCCCGCCGTACAGCTGGGCGTTGCTCTTCGCCGGCCGGGTCGGCTGGGTGCAGGTCGGAGTCGCGCTCACCGACAGCTGCCGCTGCAGCTCCTGCAGGCGCTGCACGTGCTGATCGACCCGCACCTTGTCGGCCGAGCCGAGCCGCCGCACCGTCGACGCCGAGAGGTTCTGGTACGACTTCAACACCTGGCCGATCACCGGCGCGCGCGGCGCGGGCCCACCGACCATCGTGCCGGGCGGGAAGATGCGATCGAACCAGACGTTCGAGTCTTCGTCGCCCGCGACCTCCTGAATCGCGCCGGTGTTGGTCGACGGGTCGGCGTAGTTGTACGAGATGCGGCTGCCCATCACCATCACCCGCTCCCGAATGCTGGAGAGGTCTGGGTAGAACGAGCTCGACCACGCCATGATCTGATCGAGCGTGCGGCGCGGGTTGTTCTGCGCCAGCGCTCCGTCGCCGCCGTTGGCGTCGTTGCGCGCGAAGTTGCCGAGGTGACCGCCGGTGTGGTGCGCCAGGTAGAACGGCACGTCGAGCCCGGCGATCACGTTCATCTTCGCCGCCAGCTGAGGCGTGAGCACGTTCGACGGCGCCGAGAGCACCGGCGACACCGAGGCCACCCCGTTGGTGACGTCGAGCGAGAGCGGCTGCTGGCGAATCGCGCGGCCCGCGTACATCTGGGTCTGCGGGCTCTGCGCCTGGGGGAACATGTTGCTCGCCCAGACGCCGCCGTGGTCGGTGCAGAAGTGCACGTAGTACTTCGGAGCCGCCGCGGTCTGCGCGCGCGCCAGCCGGGGCGCCAGCGAGGGCAACAGCAGCGAAGCCGAGAGTCCCTTCAGCAGTTGTCGTCGATCGAGTCGCATGGGTCCTCTATTGAACGATGCGCCGGGTCTTGAACTCGGGCCTCAGCGCGGCGGCCTTCAGCGCGTCGGCCAGGCTGCCCATGCGCGCGCCGTCGTCGAGCGCTCGCAGCGCACAGCCGTCGGCGGTGGTGTCTTCGGGGCGGCGGAAGGTGAAGCGGAAGTATTGGCGGGCGAAGCAGGAGTCGAGCTTGCCGCTCTGGTTGATCAAGGTGGTGACGTCGCCGATGCCACTGGAGTGGGTCATGTTGCCGAGCGGCACCTGCGGCACCGAGGTGGTGTCGACCGGCTTCGCGCCGAGCACGCCTCCGGTCGCGTCGTAGAGCGTCTGGGTGGTGCGGTGGCGGCCGAGCGAATCGAAGTTCTCGGTCGCGAACCCGAGCGGGTTGAGCATGTTCGCGTGGCACGACGCGCAGGCGGTGCCGGGCTGCTGGGTGAGCTTCTCCAGCACCTCGCGGGTGGTGTCGTCGGGCGACAGCGGCAGCGGCATCGCGTTGGCGTTGTTGGGCGGCGGCGGCACCGAGTCACAGAGCAGGCCGTTGCGAATGCGCAGGCCCTTCATCACCGGCCGGGTGTTGGCGGTGCCGGTGGAGAGAAAAGCGGCGCGGGTCAACAGGCCAGCCCGCTCAGCCGGCAGCTGGCCCGGAGCGCTGGTGCCGTCCCATGCCGGAACGCCGTAGAGCGCGGCGAGCTCGGAGCTGCGCGCGAAGTTGTGGGTGTCGTTGAGCAGCTGATCGAGCGACTCCTGGTTCGTCTCGGCGTAGCGGACCGAGTCGAGCACCTCGTCGAACATCGCCTGGCGCAGGCCCGCGGTCGGCAGGTTCGCTCCCGCGAAGGCCACGAACACCGGGTCGGAGTTGCGCGAGTCGAGCGGCCCCAGCTCGTCGAGGCGGAACCACTCCTGGAAGAAGCCGTCGAACGACTCTTGCGTCTGCGCGTCGTGGAACAGCCGATCGACCTGCTGCGCGTAGCCCTGGTCGGTGAGCAGGTCGCCCGAAGACGCGGCCGCGAGCAGCGTGCCGTCGGGCGGCCCCTGCCAGAAGTGGTACGCCAGCCGCGCCGCCAGCTCGTACGCGTCGAGCGCGTAGACGTCGGTGGAGACCTGCGCCCCGCCCGACTCCAGCCGGTAGAGAAAGCCGGGCATGGTGAGCATCAGCGCCACCACGTCGCCCACCGCCGCCGGGTCGACCGGAGTGCTGCCCGCGGTCTGCACCAGTAAGTCGTGTTCTTCGGCCAGCAGCGGGTGGCGATACGCGACCGCTCCGAGCCTGGTGACGAACGCGTCGAGGCAGGCGGCGTCGTTCGCGGTGTTCGAGTCGGTGGCGCAGGAGCCCATCAGCTCGGTCATGCGGGCGGTGCTGCTGGTCATCGCCGCTCCGGTGGCGACCGCGACCGAGTAGGTCTGGTTCACCGTCGCCTGCTGCACCGTCTGGTCGAGGCGCGAGAAGCCGCCGCGGCGCTCACCGGCGATCGGAGTGACGATGTCGGCCGGCACCTTGTCGATCTCGGTCGAGAGCGCAGAGTAGATCGTGTCGCCCGACTGCGGCATCGCGGCGGTGATGAACGCGTGCAGGGTGTTGACGTACTCGGTGCGCGCCAGGCGCTCGAGCGGCAGCGAGGTCACCGTCTGCGCGGTGTCGCACGCGAACGGAGACGGAGGGCGCCCGGCGTCGTCGGTGCCCATGCCTCCACCGCCGGTCGCTCCTGAACCACCACCGGCGCCCGGCGGGATCACGTTGTCGATCGGCTGGGAGATCTTGCCTACGCAGGCGGTGAGGAGCAGCGCGGCGGTGCAGATCGTGCGCGACATGCGAAACAGGATGCACGTGATCGTACAGGAAGCTCACCGCCTCTGTGACGGAGCAGGCAGCACACCCAGACCCACACCCGCCTGAAAACCGCCCACGATCCAACCGCTTACACCGCTGAGCTTCAGCCGCGTTCTGGTGCATCCTTTTACTCAGCGTGCCCTTGCCCGACTCGCGAGCGACCAACGTCGTCCCCCTCCACAAAGATGGGGATCTGCCCGACGCGACGTTGGTGCTGGAAGCGCGCGAAGGCGAGAACTGGGCGAAAGAAGCGCTCTTTCGCCGGCACGTTCGCCGGGTGATGGCGCTGTCGTACCGGCTGATGCCCGAAGAAGATCCCGAAGACCTCGCCCACGACGTCTTCATTCACGCGTTGAGCCGGCTGAAGACGCTCACCAACCCGGCGGCGTTCGGCGGCTGGCTGGCCTCGGTGACGGTGTCGCTGGTGAAGATGCGCCTGCGCAAGAAGCGCTGGCTGCGCCGCATCGGGATGGCGAAGAGCGAAGAGCTCGACCCGGACGCGCTGGTGTCGAAAGACGCGCCCGAGCCGGTGCGAATCGAGCTGTTCGATCTCTACCGCGCGGCGAAGCGTCTTCCCGAAGAGGAGCGCGTGGCGCTGATCCTCCAGCGGGTCGAAGGTCTCGAGCTCGAGCAGATCGCCGAGCAGATGGGTTTGTCGCTCGCGACGGTGAAGCGCCGCATCGCGAAGGCAGAAGAGCAGTTGCAGAAAGGGGAGCAGTCATGAACCCGCAGAACGACCTGGCGAAGTGGATGACGCCGGACACCTCGGAGGCGCGCGTGAATCGCCTCTGGGGCCGCGTGCAGGACTCTCAGGGCAACCGCCGCGCCTGGCTGGTGCCCGCGATGGGCGGAGCGTTGCTCGCCGTCGCCGGCATGGTGGTCGCCTTCGCGGTGAGCTCGCGCACGTTGGAGGTGGGCAACGAGCTCGCCGCCGATCGCGTCACCGCGACCGGCCACTTCTCCGACGGCTCCGAGGTCGCGCTCGCCACCGCCTCCGCGGTTCGACTGGTGACCGATTCGAAGAACGAAGTGCGGGTGGAGCTGGAGCGCGGTGAAGCGACGTTCGAAGTGTCGAAGAAGCCGTCGCGCAAGTTCATCGTCGCCGCCGGAGACGTCGAGGTGAAGGTGGTGGGCACCCGCTTCACCGTGAATCACACCGCCGCCGGCGTCGACGTCTCGGTCGAGCGCGGCATCGTCGAGGTCACCCTGAGCGGCAAGACCGTGCGTTTGACCGCGGGCCAGAAGTGGAGCGAGGCCGACGTCGAAGAAGACGACACCGAAGCCGCCGCCGATCTGCCCGCGGTGCCGACGATTCCCAACGCGGTCGCCACCGGCGTGCCGACGATTCCCGCTCCCGCGCCCGAGAAGGTGTCGCGCGTTCACCGTCACCACGGCGCCAAGAAGACGGTGACGAAGACGGTCGCCGCTCCGTCGGAGCCGGCGGTGGCGCCGCAGACGCCGGTGCTGCCCGCGACCGGCGGAGCGATCGCCGAGAAGCCCGCGCAACCGCCGGGCCCGACCGCGGCCGAGCTGTTCAACGACGCGCTCTCGGCCCGCCGTGAAGGCCGGGCGTCAGACGCCGCGCTGGCGTACGAGCGGCTGCTGCGCGACTTCCCGCACGACTCGCACTCTGCCACCGCGGCGTTCGAGCTCGGCCGGGTGCGCATGGATCAGCTGAACGATCTGCGCGGCTCGGCGCTCGCGCTGGAGCAGGCGCTCAAGCTCGCTCCCGACGGCACCTTCGTCGAAGAGGCTTTGTCCCGGCTGGTTCGCGCGTACGATGGCCTCGGCACCAAGAGCGCATGCGTGCACTACCGCGATCAGTACCTCGCCCGTTTCCCGAGTGGGCCCTACGCCAGCTCGGTCGCGTCGCGCTGTTCGCAGTGATCGCTCTCGCCTTTCTCGTACCGCTCACCGCGAGCGCCGCCTGCACCGGAGTCGACGTCACCTTCGACGGCGCCCGCTGGACCGAGGCGCAGCAGGCGAAGGTGGTGGAAGAGCTCCAGCCGGAGATCGAAAAGGCGCGGCTGTGCAAAGGCGAGCACCGCGCCACCGTGCTGCTCGAGTGGCCGGGCGATGACGAGCTGGGGCTGTCGGTGCGCTTCATGCGCGGCGGCGTCGAGCACGAGCTGAAGCGGCACCTCGACCCCACCCACATTCCCGAAGACGCGCTCGCGCTGGCGGTGGCGGCGGTCGCGGGCGATCTGCTCAACGAGGTCGTGCCCCAACCGGCGGCTGCCGCGGCCGCACCGCACGAGCTCGCGCTGGGCGCACGTGGCTCGGCCTCGGCCGGCTCGGGCTTCTACGGCGGCGGCGGCGACCTGGTGGGCCGCTTCACGCTCGGCTCGATCGGCCTGCAGCTCACGTTCGGCGCGGCAGCGGGCAACGCCAACGCGGGCGCCGCGGGCTCGGTCGATTCGACGCGGCTCGATCTCGGCGCCTCGGGGCTGCTGCGAATGGTGGGCGGGCAGGCCTGGGCGATCTCCGCCGAAGTGGGCTTCCACTTCTCCGAGTACTGGCTCACGCCGCACCCCAAGCCCGGGTACACCGCGCGCGACGCGTCGGTCTTCTCGGTCGCGGGCCGCGCGGGTCTCGACTTCACGTTCCACGTCGGGCCCGCGTTGCTGATGTTCTCTGGCGGAGCCGAGCTGCCGTTCCCCGGCGTCGACGTGACCGACGGCTCTCGCAAGCTCGCCACGCCGATCGACTGGGCGGGCTACCTCACCGTGGGGGTCGGCTACTCATGGTGAACACGACCCGTGTCGCCCGAAGGACGAGCCCAGTCGTTTTCGCAACGCTGTTCATGCTGACCGCCTGCTCGAACCGCGAGCTCGATCTCTTCACCGCCACCGACAGCGGGCTCGCCGACGCCGGCACCGACGCCGGCACCACCTTCATCGCCGACGCGATCGCGACCGGCGACTCGCACGCGTGCGCGATCCACTCCGGCGCGCTGTGGTGCTGGGGTTCGAACGCCTCTGGCCAGCTGGGCCTGGGAGACACGCTGCCGCGCAACCGCCCCACGCCGCTCGACGCGGGCACCAACTGGGTCGAAGTCACCGCGGGCTACGAGGCGACCTGCGCGCGCAAGACCGACGGCTCGGTCTGGTGTTGGGGAGACAACTCGAACCTCACGCTCGGTCAGGGTGGAGGCGGAGCCCGCTCGACGCCGGGCCAGGTGCCGCTGATGTTCGCGGCGTCACAGGTGGCGCTGCACTTCGCCCACGCGTGCGCGATCTCCGCGGCCGATCAGTCGCTGCACTGCTGGGGCTTCAACACCGAAGGCCAGCTCGGGCTCAACGACGGCTTCCCGGGGCAGAACCAGGGCAACCCGCAGCCGGTCTCGGGCGGAATGCAGTGGAAGCAGGTGAGCGCGGGGCAAGGGCACACCTGCGCGATCCGCTCCGACGGCACGATGTGGTGTTGGGGCCGCAACTCCGACGGCGAAGGCGGGCTGGGGAACGGCGCGCCGATTCAAACCCGATCGCCGCAGCAGGTGGGCACCGACAACACCTGGCTCGAAGTTCGCGCGACCCAGAACGCCAGCTGCGCGCTGAAGCAGGACCACTCGCTGTGGTGTTTCGGCGAGCCGTACGACGGCACCACCAACAACCTCCTCGCGCCGACGCGCATCGGCACGCGCAACGATCTGCAGCACGTCGAGATGGAGACCTTCAACGTCTGCACCCTCGACTCGACCGGCAAGCAGCAGTGCTGGGGCCGCAACGACGAAGGCGAGCTCGGCAACGGCGACACCGCGAGCATCTGGACTCCGACCGACGTCGCCGGTGGCCCGTGGTTGGGCGAAGCGGTGGGCCGCTTCTTCCGCTGCAACATCGACCAGGCGGGCCACGTGTTCTGCACCGGCGAGAACTCCGACGGCGAGCTGGGCGTGGGCGACAACATGCGCCGCAACGTGTTGTCACCCGTGGCCCAATGAAACCCCTCTCCTGACAGGAGAGGGCCGAGAGCCCAAAGGGCTCCGGGGTGAGGTTACCGAACCGCGTTTTCACCCACCGTGCGACTGCGGTGTCATCTACCCATGGCGTTCCTGTTCGTGATCGCGGTCTTCGCGCTCCTGCTCTTCTTCTACCTGCGCAGCCAGGATCTCTTCGTTCTCTCGATTCGCGACGGCAACGCCAAGCTGATCCGCGGGCGTATCCCCGGCCCGCTGCGGGTCGACTTCCTCGACGCCTGCCGCTCGATGCGAATCACCCACTGCACGATCACCGCGATGCGCTCCGAAGGCGGTGCCCGCCTGCACGTCAGCGGGATGGACGACTTTCACGCGCAGCGTCTGCGAAACATCTTCCGCCTCTACTCGCTCTCCGACCTCCGAGCGGCCAAGGCGCCCGAAGAAGGCTTCTTGCTGCGCATGCTGGGCATCGCCTGGCTCGCGTGGCTGTTCGACCGCTCGACCGAATAAAGCCTGCCGCGACGTGACCGAACGGTCACAACTTGTGTAGGGTGCGCGCCATGAAACCGAACGCGACCCAGGCGCAGGTGATCCTCCGCGATTGCTCCGAGTACGACGCGCAGAAGATCCGCGGGATCGTTCGCGAGGCGCTCGATCAGTTCGGGCTGAAGCCGACCGGCCGCACCCTGGTGAAGCCGAACCTGGTCTCCGCGGGTCCGCTCTTCCAGCACGCGTTCACCCGGCCCGAGGTCGCCGAGGGCGTGCTGTTGGCGCTGAAGGATCGCGCGCAGGGCCTGAAAGAGCTCGCGGTCGGAGAGCGTTGCGGCATCACCATTCCCACCCGCTACGTGATGGAGCACTCCGGCTACGACGAGATGATCAAGCGCACCGGAGTGAAGCGCTACCTGTTCGAAGAAGAGAAGCAGGTCGAGATTCCGCTCACCCACGAAGGCCGCCTGCGCGACTTCATCTACACGCCCGAGCCGGTGGCGAAGGCCGACTTCTTCGTGAACTGCCCGAAGTTCAAGTCGCACCCGTGGACCACGGTGACGTTCTCGATGAAGAACTACATCGGGATTCAAGACGACCGGCACCGGCTGATCGATCACGACCACCGGCTGAACGAGAAGGTCGCCGACCTGCAGTACGTGATTCAGCCGCAGCTGATCGTGATCGACGCGGTGATCGGTGGCGAAGGGCGAATGCTGACGCCGATTCCGCGCAAGATGAACCTGTTGATCCTCGGCAACAACCAGCCTGCGATCGACGCGGTGTGCTGCCAGATCATCGGCGTCGACCCGTGGGAGGTCGAGCACATCAGGCTGCCGCACCAGCGCGGCTTCGGGCCGATCAGCCTGGACCAGATCAAGCTGTCGGGCGACGTCACCCTCGAGCAGGCGAAGGAGCGCGCGAAGGGCTTCAAGGTCGGCCTCGTTCGCGTCGAGAAGTACTTCGAAGGCTCGCGCATCACCGCGTACGCCGGGCCTCCACCCGAGAAAGAAGCGACCGACTACTGCTGGGGTGGCTGCCCGGGCGCGATCGAAGAGGCGATCGAGATCATTCGCCTCTTCGACGAGACCGCCGACGCGAAGATGCCGCGGCTGCACGTGGTCTTCGGAGACTACCGGGGGCCGATCGACGCCAAGCCGGGCGAGAAGGTGGTCTTCATCGGCGACTGCGCGCAGTGGAAAGGCGACCTGCACGGCCAGCCGGTGAACATCGAGAGCGTGTACCAGCCGCGCGAGACGAAAGATCCGCACCACGCTCACTCGAGCGACATCTACGCGAAGATGGGCACCCTCACCGCCGAGCTCACCGCGACCCGCGGCAAGTCACACATTCGATTGAAGGGCTGCCCGGTGTCGGTGGCCGAGCAGGTGCTGGCGCTGGTCGCGCTGTCTCCCGGCGTGAAGAACCCGTACTTCGACAAGCGCGAGATCATGGCCTTCAACAAGTCGTACCTGGCGTGGCGCGCGGCAGTGGCGAAACGAAAGCTGTTCCGCAAGCCTTACCAGGAAGCCGGCCCCGTCGAGCGCGGCAACGCCGCGCCCGAGGTCTGAGTAGAGCCTCTCCTGAAAGGAGAGGCCGACGGGAGGCGAGAGCCGACCGCGGGTGAGGTTATCGGACAGCGGTTCCCAACCTCACCCCGGAGCGCTTCGCGCTCTCGGCCCTCTCCTGTCAGGAGAGATCCTATGCGGCGTCGCCTGATCAATCCTCGGGGCTATCCCTAACCTTGAGGAGTACCGCATGAATCAGGCGACACCGCAGATGAAGACTACGACGTCCGAGAAGAAGTTGTACCTGGCACTGGAGCTCAGCGAGAAGAGCTGGTGCCTTTTGTTCGGGGATGGCGGCGACCGCGTTCGGCATGATTCCGTTCCGGTCGGCGATCTCGACGCGCTCTCACAGCGAATCGACCAGGTGAAGGAGAAGCTCGGGCTTCGTCCCGATTGCCCGGTCGTGAGCTGCTACGAGGCAGGGCGCGACGGTTTCTGGATCCACCGAGCGCTGCTCGCGCGCAAAGTGGAAAACATCGTCATCGACCCGGCCAGCATCGAGGTCGATCAGCGTATGCGGCGGGTGAAGACCGACCGCGTGGACCTCCGGAAGATCATGCGTCACCTCATCCGCCATCACGCCCAGGACAAAGCGGCCCTGCGAGTAGTCACCGTGCCCGACGAGGAGACTGAGGACTTTCGGCGCACCGGCCGAGAGCTGGAAAGGCTGAAGAAGGAGCAGACAGGCCACCTCTGCCGGATTCGTGCGCTGCTGGTCTTGGTCGGGGTGCGCAGCAAGAAGCTGCCGAAGAAGCTCGGCGAAGTGCACATCTGGAACGGCAAGCCTCTGCCCGCCAATCTCCGCGCCGAGCTCGAGCGCGAATACGCCCGGCTCGAGGTCGTCCGGAAGCAGATCTCTACCATCGCCAAACAGCGCAGCGAGCGCTTGGAGGCCGAGCGCGAAAAGAAGGAGCCATCGGCACTGCTGCAAAAGGTTCTCTTGATGTCGACGCTGAAGGGCATCGGTGAAGCGTCCGCATCGACCTTCGTTGAGGAAGCCTTCGGCTGGCGAAAATTCAGGAATCGACGCCAGGTGGGTGGTTTCGCCGGCCTCGAAAGTGCGCCGCACGCGAGCGGCAACGAGGAATACGACCAAGGCATCACGAAAGCCGGCAATAGGCGCGTCCGCACACTCGCAGTGCAGATCGCCTGGTGCTGGCTGAGATTTCAGCCCGACAGCGCATTGAGCCATTGGTACGCGAAAAAGTTCGACCACAACGCGCGGCTACGCCGCACGGGAATCGTCGCTCTCGCACGGCGGCTGCTGATCGCCCTTTGGCGCTTCGTCGAGCAAGGAGTGGTGCCTGCCGGCGCCGTCTTCTCGAACTGACGACAATCCGAACGACCCGCCCAAGGAGGAATCGAAGGACAAGACTCTGACGATCGAGGTGCCCGGGTAACCCTCGGGTCCGATAAGGACCGTACGTAGAGAATGGGTACCCTCGTGAAAAGGCTCCGCGCAGACGCGCATGCAGCATCAGGTGATCGGCCGAACAGGCCGCACGGATAGAAGGTCGTGAGCAGCGCTTGTCGCTGCCACTGCCCACGAGCCGACGTCGGCGTCCCAGTTCCTAAATACGACCACCATCAATCAAACCGAGATTGACAGCTCGACCCACATAGAAGGGGTTTCAACAGTCCGAACTTCACGAAGCTCTCGGCGGTGTCGACGATCGAGTCGCCGTTCGGCCGCGCCTTCCAGCCGAGCAGCCGCTCTGCCTTCTCACTGGTGGCCGAGATGTGCATGCCCAATTGCGGGACGATCATCTTCACCTGTGGATTGAACAGCGCGGTGATCCTCAGCAGCCAGCTGGGAATCTCGCGCAGCGGAGCCTTCGCGGCGAGCGCTCCCAACCGTTCGTGCATCAGCTTCGACAACCCGAGCACCGACAAGCTCGCGCCCGAGCTGGCGATGAACCGCTGGCCCTTCGCTTCAGGCCGGGTCATCGCCAACACGTGAAGTTCGGCGACGTCGCGCACGTCGACGAACGGGAACGAGAACTTCGGGCAGCCCGGCATCTCGCCTTTGAGCATTCGCAGCGGCAGCTGAAGCGACGGCCCGAGATCGGCGCCGAGCAGAGGCCCGAGCACACCGACCGGGTTCACCACCGCCAGCTCCAGCCCGCGGCCTTCGCGCTCGATGAACGCCCACGCCGCGCGCTCCGAGAGCGTTTTCGACTTCTGATACGGCGCGATCCCGCCGTCGACGTTGGTCCAGTCTTCCTCGGTGTACGGCTTCTCGCGCGGAGGATGCCCATACGCGATCGCGCCGAACGCCGAGGTGAGCACCACCCGCTTCACCCCCGCCTCGCGCGCCGCCGTGAGCACCCGCAGCACGCCCTCGCGCGCCGGGCGAACGAACTCCTCGTCGTTCTTCGGCTGCACGGTCAGCGTCGGCGACGCCACGTGAACCACGTACTCGCAGCCAGCGACCGCTTCCTTCCAACCCGCGTCGGAGCTGAGCTCGGCGGCCACGCACGACACCTTCGCCCCCGGAGCAAGCATCGCCTTCACCTCCGGCTCCCGCCTCAGATCGCGCAGCGTGACCCGCACCTCGTGGCCCGCCTCGAGCAGCTTCTTCACGCAGTGAATGCCGATGAACCCCGAACCGCCGGTGACCAGAACCTTGCTCATGGCGGCCAATGTAAGGAGCCGGTCTGACCGCGTCTTTCAGCTTCTGGCGAAATTGCAGATTCCGGCGGTTAGACTCACCGCATGCTGAACGGAGCGCAGCTCGACGTGGTCACCTCGCCGGGCTGTGAGCACTCCGAAGCCACCGCGAAGCTGAACACCGCGGTCCTCTATCTGTGCCCGACCGATGACGTCGAGGTCCGCTTCGATGGCGGTCGGCACCTGCGGGGCATGCAGGCGCCCGGCACGATCTCGATTCATCCCGCCGGCCTTCGCTACGTCTCGCGGCGCCTGGGGAAGATCGGTGAGAACCGGCAGTACGTCGCGCTCGGGCTGCCGGCGAGCTTGATGCTCTCGGTGACCGGAAACCAGCGCTACGAGGTACTGCCTGCGTTCGGCACCGTCGACCCGCTGTCGCGCCAGCTGATCGCGACGCTGCAGCGGGAGTCGAAAGACGGTGAAGGCCTCGACTCGCTCTACGCACAGTCGCTGATGGTCGCGCTCGCCGCGCACCTCACCCGCACCCATGGGCGAAGGGTCGAGGGCCGCATCGATGGCCTCCGCGCGTACATCGCTGAACGGCTCGACCAGCCGCTCGCGCTCGATCAGCTCGCCGCGTTCGCGCAGTGCGATGTCAGAACGTTCACCCGCTGGTTCAAGCAGGAGCTCGGGGTGACGCCGCACCAGTACGTGATGCACGCGCGCATCGAGCGGGCGAAGTCACTGCTCGCGAAGACGAAGCGGCCGCTCGGCGAGATCGCGCTCGAATGCGGGTTCAGCAGTCAGAGCCATTTGACCACCAGCTTCCGCCGGTTCACCGGTCAGACGCCGGCGCGGTTCAGGGTGGGCCTCTAACCTCACCCCGCGGACGCTTTTGCGTCCGTCGGCTACTGCTCCTTCAGCGGTGAGCCCTTGGCCCCGATGTCGCTCCACTTCAGCTCATCGCCTGCTTCGATCGGCACCAGGAGCGGGTGACCGACGATGTACGGAGCGCCCGACTGCCTCACCACCCCGGCGGTGACCTCTGCTCGGGGCACCTGCCGCACCACCAACATCTCCCAGGTGAGCGAGCTGCCCTGCTCCGCCCGGCGCGCCGCGAAAATCACCGGCACCGTCTCTGGCGGAGGCGTCTTCGACACCGGCACTGCCTCACCCTCGTCGAAGTCGCTCCAGCGGAGCTGATCGCCCTTCTGCACCGGCACCTGCAGCTTGTGCCCGATGATGTAGGTCGCGGTGTCGGCCTTCACGATCGAGGTGGTGACCGAGTTCGCCGGAACCTGCTGCTCGGCCATCTGCGGCGCCTGCACGATCGCTCCGCGATCGAGATCCTCCTGGTAGATGAGCACCGTCACCATCGCCACCGCGGGAGCCGCCGCCGGCACCGGCTTGGCCCGCTCGACCCGCAGCGTTCCCCACGCCGCGAAGCACGCCAGGGTGATGAACGAGATCGCCGCGGTACCCGCGTACGCCGCGCGCGCCCACGACTTCGGAACGTTGAGGCCCTGACGGTTGAGCGCGTCGAGCAGCGTCGCCATCGAAGAGTAACGCTGGGTCGGCTCGGGCGACATCCCGCGGCGCAGAATCGAACGCAGCCCCATCGGCACGCCGTCGAGGTTCGGCTCCTTCTGCAGCGCCGACTTCACCGACGCGAACGTTTCGCCGCTGAACGGCCGGTGACCGTTGAGCGCCTCGGCCAGCGCGACGCAGAACTGAAACTGATCGGTGCGCTCGTCGGTGGTGCGCCCGTCGAGCTGCTCGGGCGCCATGTAGATCAGGGTGCCGAGAATGGTGCCGTCGAGAGTGAGAAACGGAGACGCCTGGGTCGCCAGCTCCATCGCCATCGAGCCCGCGCCCGGCCGCGAGAGCCCGAAGTCGGTCACCCGCACCCGCCCATCGAGCCCGACCAGCACGTTGGCCGGCTTGAAATCGCGGTGCACCACTCCGGCGGCGTGCGCGGCGGCGAGGCCCCGGCCCGCCTCGATGAACTTCGCCAGAATCTCTTTCGGCGAGCGCGGCTGCGCCTTCAGCCACGCCTCGAGGGTGACACCGTTCACCAGCTCCATCACCAGGTAGAGCTCGCCCTTGAACTCCGACAGCTCGAACACCGGCACCACGTTCGGGTGCGCGAGCTTCGCCATCACCTGCGCCTCGCGAATCAGCCGCGCCTGGCCGACCTCGTCGCGCCCCGCATGCAGCAGCTTCAGCGCCACCCGGCGATCCAAGGTCACGTCGCGCGACGCGTAGACCACGCCCATGCCGCCGCGGCCGAGCTCGCGCTCGATCTCGTAGCGGCCGAAGCGCATGCCCGGCACCAGCTCCATCGTCGGGTTCGCCGAAGGCAGCGTCTGTGACGCGGCCGCTGCCGCCACCGCCTTGCGGCAGCTCTCGCAGCCGTCGAGGTGCGCTTCGATGCGGCCTTCGCTGCTCTGCGCCATACCGCGCGCGAACCTCGCCAGCGCGTTCTCGTCGGGGCAACTCATCGGGGCAGTGTTCATGTCCTCCTCCTTCAGGGACATGACACGACCTCCGAATTTCCCTTGCAGGTCATCGCTCGGAGCTCTGCAAGAGGCGGGAAATACTCAGGTTCAGCTCGCTGTCGGCCGCGCGCATCACGCTCTCGAGCTCCGACGAGGTGAGGCTCAGCTTCACCGCCAGTTGCTCGCGGGTCGCCTCCAGCAACGTCTGCCGCGCCGCCGCCAACCACCGCGAGACGGTCGACTGGTCCTTCCCGTACATCTGCCCGACCTGCGCCAGCGTCAGCCCGTCGAGGCTGGTCAGCCGCATCAGCGTTCGCTCGCGCGCCGACAGCTTCGCGATCGCCGCGCCGAACGCCTCCTTGAACTCGGCGCGGTGCCGCGCGCGCAACAACGCCAGCTCGGGGTTGGGATCGGCGATCGCGGTGTCGGGCAGCGCGGCGACCGCGTCTTCGCGCGCGCCCACCCGCTTCGCGTTCAACGCCATTCGCACCGCGACCGCACGCAGCCACGCCGCCAGCGCACCCTGCCCCGAATACTCGGCGAGCTTGGGAGCGCCGCCGCCGAACAACAGCCGCTCCCGCACCAGCTGGGTGGCCTCGTCGACCAGCGCGTTGGTCTTGTCGAGCGGCCCCACCGCCCGCTTCACCTCGGCGCGGAGCAGCTGATCGAAGCAACTCACCGCCGAAGCCTGCTGTGACAGCGCGCCCGCGGCGAGCAGCAGCCCGGCGGCATCGAGCGATTCAGATTTGGGCGAGAGGTGTGGCTTCAACCACTTCGCCAGCGGCTCGGGCTGGAGCGCCAGGTCGGGCCAGAGCATCAGCAGCTTCTCGTGGCCGTCGTTCAGCCAATCCTCCAGCGCCGGAGCGGTGCCGAGTTGGGAAACGAGCTGTGCGCCAAGGGACATGGCCGAAGTCATATCCAAGAGGCTATGTACCGCGCGATGTCGCAGCTCTCCCACCGCGCCGCCCACCTCGTGCTGCACGTGACCGTGCTGTTGTGGGGCTTCACCGCGATCCTCGGCCGGAGCATCACCCTCCACGCGCTCCCGCTCGTCTTCTATCGCCTCTGGGGCGTGGTGCTGGTGATGGGCACCCTGGTGCTGCTGTCTCGCGGCAAGCGCCCGAGCGGCGAGCGAATCTTGAAGCTGTTCGGCGTCGGGGTGCTGGTCGCGCTCCACTGGTGGCTGTTCTACGCATCGATCAAGGTCGCCGGCGTGGCGGTGGCGGTGCTCTGCCTGTCGAGCATCACCTTCTTCACCGCGATCTTCGAGCCGATCGTGTTCAAGCGCGCGGTGCGCCCGTACGAGCTCGCGCTCGGCGCGGGCGTGGTCGCCGGAGTGGTGCTGCTGGTGCAGCTCGAGCAGCGGGGCGACGCGCGCGGCTGGCTGATCGGCCTCGGCTCGGCGCTGTTCTCCTCGGCGTTCGGAGCGCTCAACGGCAAGCTCGCCTCGCACGAAGAGCCGGCGCAGCTGACCTTCTACGAGCTCACCGGCGCGGCGATTCTGATCTCGATTCTCTGCTTCGCGTTCGGCGACTTCGCCCCGCCCTCCCAGGTGTCGCTCAAAGACGCCGGGCTGCTGCTGGTGCTGGTGGTGGCGTGCACGGTGTTCCCCTGGCTGTGGAGCCTGCGGGTGCTGCGGGTGCTCAGCCCGTACACGCTGGCGTTGGCGGTCGCGCTGGAGCCGGTCTACTCGATGGTGATGGCGGTGATGCTCTGGCCCGAGACCGAGAAGCTGTCGATGCGGTTCTACGTCGGCTCGGCTTTGCTGATCAGCCTCAACCCCTTGAATGCATGGCTGAAAAAGCGCTTCGACCCGTCCGTTCGACAGCCCGCGGCAGATGAGTTATCCGTGCCGCCCCAATGAAGTCGAAGAAGTCCAGCTCGGACCACAAGTCGCTCTACATGATGACCCTCGGCTGCCCGAAGAACCGGGTGGACTCCGAGGTCATGCTCGGCACCCTCACCCAGAAGGGCTACCACCTGGTGGGCGAGCCCGACGCCGCCGACGTGATCGTGGTGAACACCTGCGCGTTCATCGGCCCCGCCAAACAAGAATCAATCGACAACATTCTCGAGCTGGCCGAGTACAAGAAGAGCGGCAAGTGCTCGACGCTGGTGGTGACCGGCTGCCTCTCGCAGCGCTACGGCGGCGAGCTGGCGAAAGAGATTCCCGAGGTCGACCACTTTCTCGGCACCAGCGCGTACGTGCAGATCGGCGATCTGCTCGCGGCCGAAGCGGCGCCGCGCCAGGTGATCCCCGACCCCGACTTCATTCACTCCGCGGCGACGCCGAAGCTGAGCTCGACCCCGGGCTACACCGCGTACCTGAAGGTGTCGGAGGGCTGCGACAACAAGTGCGCCTTCTGCATCATCCCCAAGCTGCGCGGCCTGCAGCGCTCGCGGCCGATCGACGACATCGTCAAAGAGGCGGCGCAGCTGATCGACTCGGGCGTGCGCGAGCTCAACCTGGTCGCGCAAGACCTCACCGCCTACGGCCACGATCTGCCGGGCAAGCCGAAGCTCCACCAGATGGTGCAGGAGCTGGCGAAGCTCGACGCCTCGTGGATTCGGCTGCACTACGCCTACCCGCGGGTGATCCCCAACGAGCTGTTCGACCTGATGGCGAACGAGCCGAAGGTGACCAAGTACATCGACATGCCCCTCCAGCACGCGAGCGACAAGCTGCTGCTGTCGATGAAGCGCGGCCGCGACTCGGCGTTCCTCACCAAGATGGTGAAGCAGTTTCGCGAGAAGGTGCCGGGCCTGACCTTCCGCACCTCGTTCATCGTCGGGATGCCGGGCGAGACCGAGGAAGACTTCGAGTCGCTGGTGAACTTCGTGAAGGAGCACCGCTTCGAGCGAATGGGCACCTTCCAGTACTCCGACGAAGAGGGCACCGCGGCGTACGACTTCGACGGCAAGGTCCCCAAGCGCACCATCGAGCGCCGCTGGCGCGAGCTGATGGCGGTGCAGCAGCGAATCAGCCGCGAGCAGAACAAGGCGATGATCGGCAAGCGGCTCAAGGTGCTGGTCGAGGGCGTGAGCCCCGAGAGCGACGACCTGCTGGTCGGCCGGCACGAGGGCCAGGCGCCGGAGATCGACGGTCAGGTCTACCTGAACGACGGGCTCGGCTACCCGGGCGAGATGGTGATCGCCGAGGTCACCGAGGCGCACGAGTACGACCTGGTGGCGAAGATCGTCGAGCGGCCCGACCCGAAGAAGGCGTCACACGCCGCGCGCAACCACGTGCCCGCGAACGTGCGCGGCGGCGAGCAGATCATGTCTGCGCCGACCTGGCTCGCGCCCCGCTGAGCGCGCGCAGCAACAACAACAGCAGCAGGAACAACGGTGACGGCGCGGAGGAACAGCCGCAGCCGGTGACCGGTGTGTCGCCGCCGGTTCCGCCATCGGGCGCTCCGGCATCGATCGTCCCCGCGTCGACGGGTCCCGCGTCGACTGGCCCTGCGTCGGGCAGACCCGCATCGGGCTGACCCGCATCGGGCTGACCCGCGTCGGGAGTTCCGGCGTCACCGGGATTCACGACTCCCGAATCTCCCGGGCCGGCATCGGGCACACCGGCATCGGGCTCTCCCGCATCCGGCGCTCCGGCGTCGGGTTCGCCTGCGTCGGGGGCGCCAGCATCTGGCACTCCGGCGTCGGGTGGGCCTGCATCGGGAGGCCCGGCATCAGGCACGCCTGCGTCCACCGGCTCCTTGTCGACGAACCACTGGTCGATGAACGCGAGGTGGAAGTCGATTCGCGTATCGGTGCCGACGCCGCAATTGGGCGAGCTGGTCTGCGAGTGCACCCCGATGATCCGCTCGACTCCGTCGGGGAAGGTGTGGAGCGCCGGCCCGCCCGAGTCGCCGGAGCAGATGCCGAGCGTTCCCGCGGTGCCGAAGTCGAACGTCTCGGTCGCCACCGAATTCACCGTCGCGTCGGCTGAGCGTCGAATGCCGCTGTCCTGCATCGAAGGCTGGGTGCGCCCGTAGCCGACCAGCTTGATCGGCTCGCCGGCGAAGTTGGTGAGCGGGTCGCGGTTGATCTCTCGCGGCGTGACGCCTGGAGGGCTGACCGCCAACAGCAGCATCGCGATGTCGTAGGTGGCGGTGTTCGAGGTCGCGACCCAGCTCGGGTGGAGCCGGTAGTCGGTGACGTCGAACAGGTCGCTCGACAGCAGCATCATGTCGGTCGGCTTGTGGGTGACCTTGATGGTGACGCTGTTGGCGCCCTGCCTCGCCGGGTCGACGCAATGCGCGGCGGTGACGATCGAGTGCGCGCCAATCAACGTGCCGGAGCAGATCGTGTTCACGCCGTTGTCGAAGGTCATCGCGACCAGAAACACGTCGTCGATCGGGTAGCCGGCGTCTTCGCTGCCGCCGACGATCGGCTGCTGGGTGCTGGTGCTGGGCGGCGCTTCCAAGCGGCCACACGACGAAGCGAGGGCAACGCACGCCACCACCCACCGGCTCACGCGCATGTCTGAATCATAGAAGATAAAGTGCCCCGCCGATGAGCGCCGACGTCGAACGGCTGGTGCGTACCCTGGGCCTCGCGCCCCACCCCGAGGGCGGTTTCTACGTCGAGACCCAGCGCTCGCCGCTGAAGGTGAAGACGCCGTACGGAGAACGCGCCGCGTTCACCTCGATCTACTTCCTGCTGGCGGAGGGCACCCTGAGCGCGCTCCACCGGGTGAAGTCTGACGAGACCTGGCACTGGTACGACGGCTCGCCGCTCGAGCTGACGATGCTGGAGGACTCGGGGAAGTTCGAGACCCACGTGCTCGGGCGCGACATCGCCGCCGGTCACCGCCCCCAGCTCACCGTGCGCGGCGGCGTCTGGCAGGCGGCCGTGCCGCTCGGCGGCTGGGCCCTCTGCGGCTGCACCGTCTCGCCCGGCTTCGAGTTCGAAGACTTCGAGCTGCCGACCCGCGCCGACCTGCAGCGCCGCTTCCCCGCGATGCTGGAGCTGATCAACAAGCTCACCAGGCCGAGGTGACCCGCGGAGTGATGTGCCGCGGGCAGTTCGCGTCCCACGCGGAGACGGTGATCAGCATCTGATCGCCCTCGAGGCGCGCCCTGCCCCACACCTTCACCCTCTGACGGTGCTCGAAGTCCATCAGCAGCAAACAGACACGGTCGTTCTCGGAGAGGTTGCCGGCCGAGATGTACTGCTTGTTGCCGTCGAGCTCGGTGAACGCCAGCGTGTGATCGTCGAGCGCGTGAATGAAGCCCTTCGGTCCTCCGCGGTGTTGCACGTACGGCTGACCATCGGCGCTGGCAGTGGCGAGAAACGCGGTGTCGATGCGGGCGAGAAACGCGCGCAGGTCGTCGTCGATCTCGGTGGCAAAACCGCCGCGGTTCTCGAGGCGAGCGTAGGCGGAGCGCGAACCATGCTCCGCCTGCACCCGTTTGACCGCCGGCGAGAAGGCGACGTCGGTCGAGGATTTCATCACGCCGCCTTCGAGCCGGGCTGACCCGCGTGGAGAATCGGGAAGTCGATCTCGGTGCCGGCCACCAGGTTCAGGTAGTTGGTGAAGACGTTGAGCGCGACGTTGGTGACGATCTCGAGCACCTCGGTGTCGCTGACGCCAGCCGCGCGCAGCTCGCTGTGCGCCTTCGCACCGGGATGACCGCGGGTCAGCACCAGCTCGCGCGAGAACCGCAGAATCGCGTTCGTCTTCGCGTCATCCGAGGCGGCTTGCCGAGCGTCGTCGATTTGCTCCGGCGAGAGCCCGGCGCCCTTCGCCAGCGCCGCGTGAGCCGAGAGGCAGTAGTCGCAGCCGTTGGTCTCGGCCACCGCCAACGCGATCGACTCCCGTACCTTCGGCTTGAGGGTTCCGTGCGCGGTGGCGCCGAACTGGGCCACCATCGACTCCAGCGCCGACGGAGCCTGCGCCGCCACCAGGAAGGTGTTCGGCGTGCCTCCCATCATCTTCTTTACCGCCCCCAGCAGGTCGCTCACCTGTCCGCCCGCGCGGTTCGCCTCGATCGCCTTGATTGCCGACATCAGAGTCCTCCTCGTTCGAGCCGGCGGAGATGCCGTCTCGTGAGCCTCAAAGTAGGAGTCGAGGCGGCGCGTAACAATGGCGTGAATCGAGGAATACTATTCCTCTCGACGAGATTATCTTGGCGGGATGGATCGACTCGACGAATGGCGGGTGTTCGTCTCGGTGGCGAGCAAGCGGAGCTTCGTCGAAGCCGCCCGCACGCTCAGCCGTTCGCCGCAGTCGGTGACGCGAGCGGTGGCAGCGATCGAGAGGAGGCTCGGCACCCGGTTGCTCAACCGCACCACCCGCTCGGTGGCGTTGACGAGCGAGGGAGAGGCGCACCTGGAGCGGGCACGCGCGCTGGTCGCCGATGCCGACGCGCTGGAGAACCCGGCCGACGCCGCCGCGCCGCTGACCGGGCGGCTTTCGGTGACGGCTCCGGTCCTGTTCGGGCAATTGCACGTCGCGCCGGTGGTCTACGAGTTCCTCCGCCAGCACCCGGAGCTCGACGCACGGCTGGTGCTGCTCGACCGGGTGGTCTCGCTCGTCGACGAAGGCCTCGACCTGGGCGTGCGCATCGGCGCCCTGCCCGACTCGTCGCTGCGCGCGCGGGTCGTCGGTCACGTTCGGTCGGTGGTCTGTGCGAGCCGGCGTATCTGCGCCGAGCCGGTCAGCCGCGAACACCCGAGGCGCTGTCGAAGCACAGCTGCATCGCATTCGAGGGCACCGCTCCGATCTCCGACCGCTGGACCTTCAACATCGACGGCCGCGAGCGGGCGGTGATGGTGAAGCCGAGGATCGTGGTGAACGCAGGCACGGCGGCGCTCGACGCTGCGCTGCAGGGCTTTGGAGTGCTGCGCGCGCTCTCGTACCAGGTCGATCGGCTGGTGAAGCAACGCAAGCTGGTGGTGCTGCTGGAGCGGTTCGAACCGGCGCCGGTACCGGTGCAGCTGATTCAGCTGCCGGGTCGGCCGAACCGCGCGGCGTCTGCGCTGGTGGAGTTCGCGGCCGAGCGATTGCGCGCGCGGCTGGCGTCGGGTTCGCTTTGAGGGGCGTGGGGCCGTGGTTGTCGACGGCGTCGCAGTAACGAGCTCCGCCCGCGAGAACCGACGCCCCACACCCCACTCAAAGCAGTTCTCACCTACGGCACAAGGTATCCTCGCGGGCCATGCGCACCATTCTCGTGGCGATGGCGGTCCTCGCGGTCTCTGCGTGTAGCAGTGGAACCACCACCGGCGGCGGTGGAGGAGGCGGTTCCGCGACCGGAGGTGGCAGCGTGACCGGAGGCGGAGGCAGCGCAACCGGCGGCGGAGCAGCAACGGGTGGCGGCGCAGCGACCGGCGGTGGCGGATCGGCGACGGGCGGAGGCGCAGCGACCGGTGGAGGCGCAGCCACCGGCGGCGGAGGCAGCGCGACCGGTGGCGGCAGCGGCGGCACGCTGAGCGACACCTACCCGGGCGACGTGGGCATCGCCAACGACCCGGCGGTGATCTGGACCGAGAACTTCGAAGAAGCCGACGTGGCGACCTTCGCCGGCAAATACGACCAGGTGCAGAACCAGGCGGGCATCTCGCTGGTCGCCGACAAGCCGGCCAAGTCGAGCGGCGCGCACTCCGGCCAGTTCACGTCCGACCCCAACAACAACGCGACCGACTTCTACAAGGAGCTCTCCCAGGGCTACGACGAGCTCTACGTGCGCTGGTACGTGAAGTACGACGCCAACGTGGAGTGGCACCACTCCGGCTTCTGGTTCGGCGGCTACAACCCGCCCGAGTCGTACCCGAGCCCGCACGCCGGCGAGCAGCCCGACGGCACCGATCGCTTCTCGCTCTCGATCGAGCCGGTCGGCAGCGGCGCCAACCCGCAGATGGACTTCTACAACTACTGGCACACCATGCACTCCTGGCAAGACATGCCGATGGGCTCGACCGCCTACTACGGCAACACCCTGGTGCATCAGCAGAGCTTCCACGTCGATGACGGCCAGTGGATGTGCCTCGAGGTTCACCTGGCGATTGACCCCACGCCCGGCACCGGCACCGGCGCCACCTTGGGCGTCTACAAGAACGACGCGCTGATTCAGCAGTTCACCGACCAGGGCGCGCTCGGCTACTGGATCAAAGACAAGTTCTGCCCGGTGGGGGCCGACGGCACCGAGTGCACCGTCTACCCGCCGCCCAGCGGCACCACCATGATCCCGCTCGACCAGACCTACCGCACGGTGGCGGCGATGAAGATCAACTACCTCTGGCCGCAGAACTACATCACCACCGGCTCCGGCAGCCTGTGGTTCGATGACATGGTGGTCGCGACGAAGCGGGTCGGCTGCCTGAAGTAGTGCTAAGCGCGAGCCGTGGCCGAACCCGCCTTGCCGAAGAAAGCCTCGCTCGGCGTCATCTTCTCGGTGGTCTTCATCGACCTGCTCGGGTTCGGGATCCTGATTCCCCAGCTCGGCGTGTACGCGGTCGAGTTCAAGGCCTCGGCGATCGAGGTCGGGCTGATCGCGTCGATCTACTCGCTGATGCAGCTGATCTGCGCGCCATTCTGGGGCCGGCTCTCAGACCGCGTCGGCCGCCGCCCGGTGCTGCTGGTCACCATCGCCGGCGGCATCGTCGCCTACCTGCTGTTCGGCTTCACCCACCAGCTGTGGATGCTGGCGCTCTCGCGGGTGGTCGCCGGCATCGCGGGCGCCAACATCTCCACCGCCCAGGCCTACGTCTCAGACGTCACCTCGCCCGAGAACCGCGCCCGCGCGATGGGGCTGATCGGCGCCGCGTTCGGCATCGGCTTCGTGCTCGGGCCCGCGGTGGGCGGCTTTCTCGGCAAGGCCGGCGGCAACCTCTACATCGGCCTGTTCTGCGCGGGGCTCTCGGCGCTGAACCTCGTCTCGGCGCTGCTCCGCCTGCCCGAATCGCTCGACAAGTCGCACCCACACCACCGCGACCGCAAAGCCGCGCTCAGCCTGTTCGAGCGCATGCGCCTGCCCGGCGTCGGCATTCTGTTCGCGCTCACCCTGCTGGTGACCACCGCGTTCGCCCAGGTCGAAGGCACCTTCTCGATGTACCTGCTGGTGCGGTTCCTCTCTCCCGACGCGCACGTCGAGCTCTCGCTGTTCGACTTGAGCGCCAAGGTGCCGCAGAAGGTGCTCGAGGGCGCGTCGCTCCAGGTCGGCTGGCTGTTCAGCGTGATCGGCGTGGTGGGCGCGATCATTCAGGGCGGGTTGATCGGCCGGCTGAAGCAGAAGCTGGGCGAGCCGAACCTGATTCGCATCGGGCTGGTGTGCTGGGGCCTGGGCGTGGCGACGCTGCCGCTGATGCCCACCTACGGGTGGATGTTCGTGCCCACGGTGGTGATGGCGCTCGGCTCGGCGCTCACCAACCCGTCGCTGTCGTCGCTGGTGTCGCTGCGCGCGCCGCCGGGCCGCTCGGGCGAGATTCTCGGCACCTTCCAGTCGTTCAGCGCGATGGGCCGCATCTTGGGGCCGTCGCTGGGCGGCTTCTGGTTCGCGACCTTCTCTTCCGGCACGCCGTTCTACGTCGGAGGCGCACTGCTGCTGCTGGCGGCGATGATCGCGATGATGATCGCCACCGCCTCGCCCCCTTCCAACGCCGTGATCGAACCCCACTGAGGAGATTCACCCGATGCGCAGACTGACGATCAGCACCGTGTTGTTGTGGGCCGCCCTCGCGTTCGCGTCGGGCGAGTGGCACCAGGTCGGCAAGGCCGGCGAGTGGGGCAAGACCCGCGGCGGAGCGGTGCTCAACGGCAAGCTCTACACCATCGAGTCGGGCGGAGCGCTCTACGAGACCATCCCCTCCACCGGCGCGTGGAAGCAGCTGGGCAAAGCGGAGTTCGGCAACACCCGCTTCATGGTCGGCACCAACAACGCGCTCTACACCATCGAGACCTCGGGCTCGCTCTACAAGATCAACCCCGCCAACGGCACCTGGGCGCAGGTCGGCAAGTCGGGCGCGTGGAAGGGCACCATCGCGGCGGCCGTTCACGAGGGCAAGCTGGTGACGGTGGAAAGCGACGGCACGCTCTACTTCACCGACCTGTCGAACGGCGCCTGGAAGCCGGTGGGCAAGCCGGAGTTTGCCGAGACGGTGGTGCTGATCAGCTCGGGTGGAAAGATCTACACCATCGAGCGTTCGGGCAGCCTCTACGAGGTCGAGCCTTCGACCGGCGCCTGGAGGCAGGTCGGCAAGAGCAACGACTGGGCGGGCACCATCGCGCTCACCACCCTCAACGGCCGCCTCTACACCGTGGAGCGCGACGGCGTGCTCTACCTCACCGAGCCGAGCACCGGCGCGTGGAAGCCGCTCGGCAAGCCGGAGTTCGGCGACACCGCGTTCATCTGGGGTGCGGGCGGCAAGCTCTACAGCGTCGAGCACTCCGGCACGCTCTACGAGATCAACCCCTGAAGGGCGTTCGGCCCCAGGGGTAGGCAATACCCCCGGGGTGGCCGGCGCAGATCCCCGCAATGAGCCTCGATTGGGTCGCGGTGCGCGGGTTGCACTGCTCCACAGGCTCATGCGTCGTGGACTCCCGTTCGTCATCGCCGGTGGTGTTTTGTGTGTTTGCGCGGCGGCAGTCCGGGTCGCCGGCGCCCCGGGCTTTCTCGCCTGGGTGCTGTTCGGCGCCGGCCTGTTGCTCGCCGATCATGGGACGCGGCGGCTGAAGCGAAGAGAGGCCGCGCCACCGCCGAAGTCGCCGATTCGCTCCCGGTGGACCGAGATGGTGAAGGCGATTCCCGACGTGCTGGTGCGGGTGTCGAAAGACGGCACCGTGATCGACGTGCACGCGCCGGAGATCTCCGCTTCGGCGCAGCTGGTGCGGTGGGCCTCGCAGAAGCTGTCGACCCACGTGGGCGAAGAGCTCACTCCGCTGGTGGAGATGGCCCGGGCGCAGGGCGTCGCGCTGGAAGACCTGTCGCGGGTGAGCACCGAGCTGTTGCGGGTGGAGGCGCGCGCCATTCTGGGCGACCGCGGCGAGGTGCTGCTGATGCTGCGCGACGGCAGCGACCGCCTGCGGCTCGAGAAGATGCTGCTCAACGCGGAGCGAGAGCGCATGCTCGCCGACACCCGCGCGATGATGGCCGAGGCCGACCGGCTGGCCGCGATCGGCACCCTCGCCGCCGGCATCGCCCACGAGATCAACAACCCGCTCGCGTTCGTCGCCGCCAACCTCGACTTCGCGCTCAAGGAGATGAGCGAGCCGGCCCGCGACGAGAAAGAGCTGAAGCAGGCGCTGAAAGAATCGGCCACCGGCGTCTCGCGGGTGAACCAGATCGTGCGCGACATGAAGGCGCTCACCCGCAAGCCCGACCCGGCCACCCGCAAGACGTTCGAGTTGCACACCGCGGTCGCCGCCGCCGCCAACCTGAGCCGCGGCGCGCTCTCGAAGCAGGCCAACCTCGAGATGTCGCTCGACCCGGGCCTCTGGGTGAGCGGCAGCGAGACCGGGCTGGTGCAGGTGCTGATCAACCTGATGGTGAACGCCGCCCAGGCGATGCCCGACCGCCCCCGGGCGCAGAACCGGGTTCAGGTGAGCGCGTCGCGGGCCAACGGGCAGATCGTGCTGCGGGTGGCCGACAACGGCTCGGGCATGCCGGAGGAGATCAGGAAGCGCGTCTTCGAGCCCTTCTTCACCACCAAGCCCACCGGGGTCGGCACCGGCCTGGGCCTGGCGATCTCGCGGTCGATCATCGAGCAGATGGGCGGCCAGATTCAGCTCCAGTCGGCCGCGGGCACCGGCACCACCTTCACCCTGACGTTGATCGAAGCGAGCGAGCCGCTCGCGGTGGTGGCCTGAGCTGTTAGATTGCCCGCCCTCGCATGAGCTCTCCTTCGACGGCGGTGTTGATCGGCGCGACCGGTCTGGTGGGTGGCGCGCTGCTGACGCAGCTCCTCGACGACGCACGCTTCGGCAAGGTCGTCTCGCTGGGCCGGCGCCCGAGCGGCAAGAGCAGCCCCAAGCTCGAAGAGCACACCATCAACTTCGACGACCTGAAGAGCTGGCAGCCGCTGGTGAAGGGCGACGTCGCGTTCTCGGCGCTGGGCACCACCATCGCCCAGGCGAAGACCAAAGAAGCGCAGTGGAAGATCGACCACGACTACCAGCTGTGGTTCGCCCAGGCGGCGAAGCAGAACGGGGTGCCCACCTACGTGCTCTGCTCGGCCTCGTCGGCCAACTCGAGCGCCTCGGTCTTCTACAGCCGCATGAAGGGCAAGCTCGACGACGCGGTGCAGGCGCTCGGCTTCGATCACACCCGCATCATGCGGCCCAGCCTGCTGGTCGGTGACCGCACCCGCGAGAAGCCGCGCACCGGCGAGAAGGTCGGCAGCGTGATGCTCGGCATCGCCAACGCGGTGGGCCTGTTTCGCCGCTACAAAGAGATCCCCGGCGCGACGGTGGCGAAGGCGATGCTGAATTCGTCGTTCGACCCGGCGCCGGGCGCGAAGATCTACAACCTCGACGAGGTCTTCACCGAGGCCGCGCGCGGCTAGCACTGACACCATGCTGGATACCTGTATGCGCCGATCGGTCCCAAAGTTGCCCTCGCCTTGAGGGTCAGGCACGCTCTGCCGAGATGGCTTCCGAACCGTGCCAGCTCTCTATTCAGAATTTCAAAGGCATTTCGAGTCTCGATTTTCGGCTCGACTCACCGCTGACCGCACTAATCGGTAGAAACGGAAGCGGCAAAACCACCCTCCTTCAATCGATCAATCTTGTCGGAGGATTGTGGACGAAAGAGGTCCCCACTGTTCCACCGATGAATGAGTGGATCTTGAGGAGCGTCGGAGGGAGTGAGGCAGCCTCGGAGCTGATGACGGATCCGAAACCAGGTCAGCTCAACATTGAAATGACGCAAGGCAGTCTTGGCGCGCGACTTCAAATCAAGAGTGGAGGACACTGCTCGGTTTCGGCAAGGCACGGCGCGAACCAAGTCTCGTTTCATACTGACACCGGCGGTGGCAACCCGATCGGGGACGTCGTCCGCCACCCAGCCCTAGAACTGTTCCGATCCCAGTTACTGCAGTTTGACGCACGGGCTTTGGCGCGACCGACCCCTTCTCCGACGCAAGCACCAACACTTGGCACAGATGGATCGGGACTCGCTGCGGTCTTGAGCTACATGGCGCAGTACGACAGGTCGGCGCTTCTCCAACTCGAAAACACGTTGAAGAAGATCGTCCCAGGCGTTTCAGAAATTCGAACACAATTTGTACCGATTCGCGGAGAGATGACCGTCGAATCCAATGGGAACGTAATCCTTCCGCCAACGCTAGCCGGATTGCGGTCGATGGTAGTTTTCGGAACGAAGGAGATTTGGGCAAACAACGTCAGCGAAGGGACGTTGCTGACCCTTGGGATACTTGCCGCAGCTTTGGGGCAGACTCGCCCGAACATACTGCTTATCGACGACATCGATCGAGGGCTGCATCCGCAAGCCCAATCCGAACTGATCACAAACCTCCGAACGATTCTCGTAGAGCATCCCCGCCTGAGAATTGTGTGCACCACCCACTCGCCCTATATCCTCGACCACTTTGAAGACGATGAAGTGACGGTGACCGCACGTCGTCCCAACGGGCAGGTGGTCGTGAGGCCACTAAGCGAGCATCCGGACTTCGCAGCCTTTCGCGACAAACTTCGAGCTGGCGAGTTCTGGAGTTCGGTCGGCGAAGATTGGGTGCAATGACCGCCCCGTCTTTTCTGCTATTCGGAGAAGATAGAATCTCACTTCGATACCGTTTCGACGTGGACAGAAGCGTTGTTGAAGGCGCGTGTACCTTGGCTCGCTGCCCAAGAAGATTGGGGCTCATTTCGATCCTGGCTACGGCACGGCGACCAAGCTTGGTTCCCACTGAAAGGTGCCGGTCGCGCGGCGTTTGGTACCCGCCCCAGGTATCACGGCCGGTTCGGTGGAGAAAAAGGCGCCCTCGACGCGCGACTCATGAGGGAATGTCTGCTCGTAGCGTCACGTTGGCAGCCACTTCCGACGGTGGTGTTTCTCTGCCGCGACACGGACGGGAATGCGGAGCGTGTGAAAGGCGCATTGCAAGCGCAGGCCGCAAACGACTGGCCGTTCAAGGTTGTCCTGGCGATCGCCGCCCCAGAGGTAGAAGCGTGGTGGATCGCCACGGCGAATCCGACCCCTGGCGAACTTGCGTCGGAGACCCAACGACTTGGATTTGATCCCCGCATTGAGCCGCATCGATTGAGTTCAAGTCCTGAGTCTCCCGCCGACGCGAAAACCGTTGCCAAGAATCTCGGGGCGGATCGGGCGTGGAGGGACGTTTCGTTTGAGACGATCGAAAAATCAGCCGTAGATTTTCTCAGCCTCTTTGTACGTGGAGTTCATACGAGCGTTGTGCCGCTGTTCGATCCGCGACCGCAATAAAAACGCCCTGCGAGGCCGAGGGGGGCGGTCGCGCAGGGCGGAAGACTTCTTCAGCCTTCGACTGAAGCTTAGAACTGCGCCTTCTCGGTCGAGTCCTTCAGCGCGGTGGTCGAGCTGAGGCCACCCGAGATCACCTGCGCCACCTCGTCGAAGTAGCCGGTGCCGACCTCGCGCTGGTGGCGGGTCGCGGTGTAGCCGTCTTTCTCAGAGGCGAACTCGGCCTGCTGCATCGCCGCGTAGGCGCTCATGCCGCTCTCGCGGTAGGCGCTCGCCAGCTCGAACATGCCGTGGTTCAGCGCGTGGAAGCCGGCCAGGGTGACGAACTGGAACTTGTAGCCCATCGCGCCCAGCTCGCGCTGGAAGGTCTCGATCTCGCTGTCAGACAGCTTCTTCTTCCAGTTGAACGAGGGCGAGCAGTTGTAGGCCAGCATCTTGTTGGGGAAGCGCGAGCGCACGCCCTCGGCGAACTTCTTCGCCTCCGCGAGGTCGGGGTGCGAGGTCTCGCACCACACCAGGTCGGCGTACGGCGCGTAGGCCAGGCCGCGGGCGATCGCGAAGTCGAGGCCCTTGCCCTCCTTCAGGCGGAAGAAGCCCTCCTGGGTGCGGTCTTTCGAGGCGATGAACGGCAGGTCGCGCTCGTCGATGTCAGAGGTGATCAGCTTGGCCGAGTCGGCGTCGGTGCGGGCGACCAGAATCGTCGGCACGTCGTAGACGTCGGCGGCCAGCCGCGCCGCGACCAGGGTGCGAATGAACTGCGAGGTCGGCACCAGCACCTTGCCGCCCATGTGGCCGCACTTCTTCTCGGAGGCCAGCTGGTCTTCGAAGTGAACGCCCGAGGCGCCGGCCTCGATCATCGCCTTCATCAGCTCGAACGCGTTCAGCGGGCCACCGAAGCCGGCCTCGGCGTCGGCGATCATCGGCGCCAGCCAATAGCGGTCGTTCTTGCCCTCGGAGTGATCGACCTGATCGGCGCGGCGGAGCGCGGCGTTGATCTTGCGAACCAGGTTCGGCACCGAGTCGACCGGGTAGAGCGACTGGTCGGGGTACATCTGGCCGGCGGTGTTGTTGTCGGCCGCCACCTGCCAGCCCGAGATGTAGAGCGCCTCGAGGCCGGCGCGCACCATCTGCACCGCCTGGCCGCCGGTCAGGGCGCCGAGGGTGTTCACGTAGGCGCGGGTGTTGAGCAGCTCCCACAGCCGCATCGCGCCGAGGCGCGCCAGCGTGTACTCGACGTGCACGGTGCCGCGCAGCTTCTCGACCTGCGCCTGGGTGTACGGCCGGGTGATGCCATCGAAACGGCGGGCGTGAATGTCGGTCATCGGGTTCAGTCGGTTGAGGGCGTTCACAGCGGTCTCCTTGATTGGCGCGGTCATGACGGGATCAGTTCGTTGAGCTGTTGGTAGGCGGGTACGGTGAGGAAGTCGTCCAACTTCGGGGCAGTCGACAGCTTGCGAAAGAGCGCCTTCGCCTCCGCGAAACGCCCTCCGGTTTCGGTGCCGAGCTCGCTCGCCATCGCTGCGTCGAGCTGCTCGACCTTGATCGCGCCGGCGTGCAGCTGCTGCCACACCTGCGCCCTGGAGATCTCGGCGGTCGCCGCGTCCTCCATCAGGTTGTAGAGGGGCACGCAGCCCAGGCCGCGCAGCCACGCCTCGAGGTAGCGCACGCCGACGCGCACGTTGTGCTTCAGGCCGTCTTCGGTGCGGGTGCCTTCGGGCACCGCGAGCAACTCGGCGCGGCCGACGTTCACGTCTTCACGCAGCTGGGTGAGCTGGTTCTTGCCCGGCATCAGCTCGTCGAAGATCTGCTTCGCCATCTGCACCAGGCCGGGGTGCGCCACCCAGGTGCCGTCGTGGCCGTCGGTCACTTCGCGGCGCTTGTCGGCGCGCACTTTTTCCATCGCGGCGTCGTTGGCGGCGTCGTCGCCCTTGATCGGGATCTGCGCCGCCATGCCGCCCATCGCGTGCGCGCCGCGGCGGTGGCAGGTGCGAATCAGCAGCTGCGAGTAGGCGCGCAGAAAGCCCTTGTCCATCGTCAGCTGCCCGCGGTCGGGCAACAGCACGTCGGGTTGCTTCTTGATGAAGCTGAACATGTAGTCCCAGCGGCCGCAGTTGAGGCCCGCCGAATGCTCGCGCAGCTCGTAGAGAATCTCGTGCATCTCGAACGCCGCGGGCAGCGTCTCGATCAGCACCGTCGCCTTCACCGAGCCCTGGGGAATGCCGGCGAAGCCCTGCGCGAAGCAGAACACGTCGTTCCACAGCCGCGCCTCGAGGTGCGACTCCATCTTCGGCAGGTAGAAGAACGGGCCCGCGCCGCGCTTGAGCAGCTCGGCGGCGTTGTGGAGGAAGTAGACGCCGAAGTCGAACAGCGAGCCCGACATCGCCTTGCCGTCGACCGAGACGTGCGCCTCGTCGAGGTGCCAGCCGCGCGGGCGGGCGAACAGCACCGCCGACTTGTCGTTGAGGCGGTACGACTTGCCCTCGGCGCTGGTGTGCTGGAGCGTGCGGCGAACCGCGAGCTTGAGCGCCTCCTGGCCGGTGACCAGGTTGTCCCAGGTGGGGGCGAGCGAGTCTTCGAAGTCGGCCATGAAGACCGACGCGCCGGAGTTGAGCGCGTTGATCACCATCTTCGGGTCGGGCGGGCCGGTGATCTCCACCCGGCGATCGAGCAGCACCTCGGGCACCGGAGCGATCGTCCACTCGGTGTCGCGCACGCTCTTGGTGGCAGCCAGAAAGTCGTATGAGGTCTTCTTCGCGCGCGCGGCGAGCAGCTCTTTGCGGCGTGCGTCGAAGCGCCGGTGGAGCTCCAGGAGGAGCTCTTTGGTGCGCTCGTCGAACAGCTCGGAGCGCCTCTTCGAGTTAATTTCGAGGCCTTGTTTCATGGGGACCTTGAAAATGAGTTAACGAGTATCGATAACGAGCCGGCGCTTGTTGTGAAGCAATATATGTCCATGATTTTAAAGATGACAAGTCGCGTCATTGTAAATCCGAGGCAACATTGTAAACGTTGTCAATCAGGCGTGTAGGTGTCGCGGATTTTCAACGAGTTGAAGCGCGTGCACACCCGCAGAAAAGTGTGTGACACCTTCGGAGAAAATTGCGATCAGGCTGGGGTGATCACGAGGCGATTCGTGCTGGCGGCCGCGGGGGCGATGACGACCACGGCAAACGTAGCGGGCGCGAAACCGGGAACGTTTCTACTCGTTCACGGTGCCTGGCATGGCGGCTGGTGCTGGCGGCCGTTGCAGAAAATTCTCGAAAAAGCCGGCGCCACCGTGTTCGCGCCCTCGCTCACCGGGCTCGGAGATCGCCGTCACCTGTTGAGCGAGAAGGTGAACCTGCAGACGCACGTCGACGACGTGGTCGACCTGCTGGAGAGCGAAGAGCTGTCAGACGTCACCCTGGTCGGCCACAGCTACGCCGGGCTGGTGATCACCGGCGCGGCGGCGAAGGCGCGGGAGCGGCTGGCGCAGGTCATCTACCTCGACGCGTTCGTGCCCAACCCGGGGCAGTCGATGCTCGATTCTGATGTCGGCGAAGTACTCGGAGCACTGGCGCGAGCGGGCCAAGAAAGACGGCGACGGGTGGAAGGTGCCGCCGATGCTCGACGCCAAGTCGATGGGGCTCACCGGTGACCTGGCGGCGCGGGTCGACAAGAAGCTCTCGCCGCAGCCGCTCGCCACCGTCGACGACAAGCTCGACTTCGACGCGACCCGGCTCACCGGCCTGAAGCGCACCTACCTTCGCGCCGGGGCCTACGCCGGCTTCGGCCCGACCGCCGACCGGGTGAAGAAAGACGGTTGGACGGTGAAGTCGATCGACTCCGGTCACGACGTGATGCTGGCGAAACCCGACGCGCTCGCCGCCGCACTGTTGGAACCATAGATGGGCACCCTCGCAGAACGGCTCCCGGCGCCCGGCGCCACGCTGACGAACGACGAGATCCTCGATCGGTTCGTCTCGTACGTGGAGTCGAAGGGGCTGGGGCTCTACTCCGCGCAAGAAGAGGCGATCCTCGAGCTGCTCCAGGACAAGCACCTGGTGCTCTCGACTCCGACCGGCTCGGGCAAGTCTCTGGTCGCCGAGTTCCTGCACTTCATGGGCATCTGCAAAGGGCAGAAGTCCTTCTACACCTGCCCGATCAAGGCGCTGGTGAACGAGAAGTTCTTCGCGCTGTGCGAGACCTTCGGCGCCGAGCGGGTGGGGATGATGACCGGCGACGCGGCGATCAACCGCGACGCGCCGATCATCTGCTGCACCGCCGAGATCTTGTCGAACCTCTGCCTGCGCGAAGACCGGGTGCTGGCGGAGTGGGTGGTGATGGACGAGTTTCACTACTACGCCGACAAGGATCGCGGCGTGGCGTGGCAGGTGCCGCTGCTGTCGATGCGCGAGACCGGCTTTCTGCTGATGTCGGCGACGCTGGGCGACACCACCGCGATCACCACCTCGCTGCACGAGCTGACCAAGCGCGAGGTCGCCGAGGTGCGCAGCGCGACGCGCCCGGTGCCGCTGGAGTTCACCTACGCCGAGACGCCGCTCCACGAGTCGGTCAGCGAGCTGCTCACCGCGAACCGGGCGCCGATCTACCTGGTGAACTTCTCGCAGCGCTCGGCGGCGGAGCAGGCGCAGAACCTGATGTCGATCGAGCTCTGCACCAAGGAAGAAAAAGAGCGGCTGAAAGACTCGATCGGCCCGGCGCGGTTCGACACTCCGTTCGGCAAAGACCTGAAGCGGCTGCTGTTGCACGGGGTGGGGCTGCACCACGCCGGCCTGCTGCCGAAGTACCGCCGCCTGGTCGAGCGGCTGGCGCAGTCGGGGCAGCTGAAGGTCGTCTCTGGCACCGACACGCTGGGCGTGGGCGTGAACATTCCCATTCGCACCGTGCTGTTCACCCAGCTCTGCAAGTTCGACGGCGAGAAGACCGCGGTGCTCACCGTGCGCGACTTTCTGCAGATCGCCGGGCGCGCGGGCCGCAAGGGCTTCGACGATCGCGGCTTCGTGGTGGCGCAGGCGCCCGCGCACGTGATCGAGAACCTCCGGCTCGCCCAGAAGAAGGAGTCGGGCAAGAAGGTGGTGATGCAGAAGCCGCCGACCAAGGGCTACGCACACTGGGACAAGAACACCTTCGGCCGGCTCACCACCGACCTGCCCGAAGCGCTCGAGCCGCGGTTCACGCTCTCACACGGGCTGATTCTCAACCTGCTGCAGTCGGGCGAGCACACCCAGCTGGGTGGCTACCGGCGCCTGGTGGAGCTGGTGAAGCTCTCGCACACCCGGCCGGTGATCAAGGTGCGGCTGCTGAAGCAGGCGCGGCAGCTGTTTCGCGCGCTGCTCGGCGCCGGCATCGTGCACCACGAGAAGCGCACCGCGTCGATGCCGGCGTACCTGCAGGTGAACGCGAAGCTGCAGAAGGACTTCTCGCTCCACCACACGCTCTCGCTCTACCTGCACCAGACGGTGCCCAAGCTCGACAAGGCGTCGCCCAACTACCACCTCGATCTGCTGACGCTGGTCGAGTCGGTGCTCGAGAACCCCGAGCCGGTGTTGTGGGCGCAGCTCGACAAGGCGAAGGGCGAGAAGATCGCCGAGCTGAAGGCGCAGGGCATGGAGTACGACGAGCGGATGGCGGAGCTCGAGAAGGTCGAGTACCCCAAGCCGAACGCCGAGTTCATCTACGGCACCTTCAACGAGTTCGCCGGCGTGCACCCGTGGGTGGGCCAGGAGAACATTCGGCCGAAGTCGGTGGCGCGCGAGCTGTTCGAGCTGTGTGCCACCTTCAACGACTACGTGCGCGAGTACGGGGTGCAGCGCAGCGAGGGCGTGCTGCTGCGCTACCTGTCGGAGACCTACAAGACGCTCGACACCAACGTGCCGGCCGACGCGCGCACCGAAGGCGTCGACGACATCTTGGGCTTTCTGCTCACCACCCTGCGCCAGGTCGACTCCAGCCTGCTCGACGAGTGGCTGGTGCTGAAAGAAGGCGGCCCGGCCGCCGCCGCCTCACCCGAGCAGGTCAAAGAGCCGCCGCGCCGCGATCTCGCCGCCCGCCCGAAGGAGCTCGCCGCCCGGGTGCGCGCCGAGCTGCACCGCTTCGTGACGCTGATCTCCCGCGCGAAGTGGGACGACGCCGCCGAGCTGCTGCCGGCGGGCGACGGGTGGACCTCCGAGCGCCTCGAGGCCGAGGTGAAAGCGCGCGGCGCGATCGACTCGACGCCCCGCGCGCGCGCCGCGCACCTCACCCAGCTCACCCCCGAAGAGCCGCGGGTGTGGACGGTGCGGCACAACCTGCTCGACCCCGAGGGCGAAGACGCCGGCTACCTCGAGTGCATGGTCGACCTGCGCGGCACCGACGACCCCGACGGCGCGCTGGTGCACCTGCTCCGCGTCGCGGAGTGACTCCTCTCTGACAGGAGAGGGCGGAGAGCGCGAAAGCGCTCCGGGGTGAGGTTACGGAACCCGTTTCTTGAACTTCGCGTCCTTCTCGGACCAGGCGAGCTCGATCACCTTGAAGCGCTGAAACTTCTTCGCCAGCGCCTCTGCCCGGGGGCCGAACGACTGGTCCACACCCGTTGGCGGCTCGTGCATCACCACCAGCTTCACCTGCACCGTCGTTCCCGATCGCGGCAGCGTGTACGAAAGCGCGACCGCGGGCGCGACCGTCTCGGCCTCCTCGCGCGGCGCCTTCTGATCGAGAAAATCGGTCCACGCGATCTTCTTCAGCTCGAGCGCCTCGGTCACATCGGTCAGCTTCTCTCCCTGAAGCTCCCAAGCCGCGACGCTGGCGTTGTGACCCTCCATGCAATCGGCGTCGGTCGAGACGAGCACGAAGCGCCGCGCTCCGGCGACGTAGAGCGCGAGCTCGACCGAGGTCGAACACGGCCCCTGCTGAAAACCAAACCGCGCGTACCCGTTGCGGGTGTCGACGACCGGCTCGCCCTTGTCTGGTGTGAGGTCATCGACCGCGGCGACGTACTTCCAATGGCCGCCCTCCTCCCGCAGCACCGGGTCGACCTTCTTCTCCTTCACCAGCAGCTTGTACGCATCGACGATGCTGGGAGGAGCCGCGCCCAGCATCATCACCGTAGCGAGCGTGAGCATGCGCCCGAGTCTAGGCCAGTGCCTTCTCGAGCCCGTCGAGGATCAGGTCCAGCCCCCAGGCGAACTCGTTGCCGTACGAGTAGCCCGGCTGAAACACCTGCTTGACCGCCAGCTCCACCAGGTGCGGGTAAGCGCCGGGGGGAAATGAGCCCATCATCGAGTCCGCCACCCGCTGCGTTTCTTCGGCGTTCTGGAACGGCAGGTTCTGCTCGGTGAGCACGAAGCCGTAGGTGTACCCATCGAGCACCGAGTAGGCGTGGCCGGCGAGCGGCACCGAGAACCCGGCCGCGCGCAAGCAACCCAACGTCGCGTCGTGGTGCGCGAGGTTCGCCGGCCCCGGAGCCGCGCGCGACTCCATCAGCCGCAGCGCCCACGGGTGCCGCTTCAACGTCTCGCGCGCGGAAAACGCCCGCAGCCGCATCTGCTCCCGCCACTTTCCGCCGATCACCGGCAGCAGGATCTCGGCGAACACCCGGTCGATCATCCCGTCGAGAATGTCGTCCTTGTTCTTCACGTGGTGGTAGAGCGACATCGCCTCCACCCCGAGCGCTTTGGCCAGGTGGCGCATGCTCAGCTCGTCGATGCCGTCGGCGTCTGCCAGCTCCATCGCCACGTCGAGCGCCCGCTCCCGGCTCAGCGGCTGACGCTGTTTCGCTGCTCTTTTCGTGCGCTTGGCCATCGGCACCCGCACAATCGATAGCACGCCCTTGACGGACTTACAACGTAAGGTTAGATCTCGAACATCACCTTACGCCGTAAGTCCAAAGGAGCAACCATGAACGCGACGATCGAAGTGAGCCGAATTCGGGTGCAGGCAAACGAGCGCACGATGCAGGCGGTGGTGGCGCCCCGCTACGGAGGCGCAGGGGTGATGGCGCAGGCCGAGGTGGCGGTGCCGAAGATCGGCGAGCGCGAGGTGCTGGTCAGGGTGCGCGCGGGCGGCCTCGATCGCGGCACCTGGCACCTGATGGAGGGCAAGCCGTACCTGATTCGTCTGTTCGGCTTCGGGCTGCTGAAGCCGTCGCAGCCGGTGATGGGCCGCGACCTCTCAGGCGTGGTGGTCGAAGTGGGCGCCAAGGTCACCCGCTTCGCGCCCGGAGACGAGGTGTTCGGCATCGGCGAGGGCTCATTCGCCGAGCTGTGCCGCGCCTCGGAGGACAAGCTGGCGAAGAAGCCGGCCGCGCTCAGCTTCGAGCAGGCGGCGGTGCTCGGCATCTCGGGGCTCACCGCGCTGAAGGGCCTCGAGACCGCACAGCTCCGCGCGGGCCAGAAGGTGCTGATCATCGGCGCGTCGGGCGGCGTCGGCTCGTACCTGGTGCAGCTGGCGAAGGCGCTCGGCGCCGAGGTGACCGCGGTGTGCAGCGCCGCCAAGGCCGCCTGGGTGCGCTCACTCGGAGCCACCCACGTGATCGACTACCGCCGCGAGGACTACTCGGCAGGCACTCACTGCTACGACGTGATCTTCGACGGCGGCGGCCACCCGCCGATCGCCAAGCTGCGCAAGGTGCTGACGCCGAAGGGCACCGTGGTCTTCGTCGGCAGCGAAGACGCCGGCGACCTCACCGGCGGCATCTTCGGCCGGCCGCTCTGGGGCGCGCTGGTCGGTCTCTTCACCGGCCAGAAGTTCAAGATGCTGATGAACCGCGAGCACTTCTCGGGTCTGGAGCAGCTGGTGCGCCACGTCGAGGCGGGCGAGCTGAAGCCGGCGCTGGAGCGATCGGTCCCGCTCTCGAACGCCCAGGCGGCGATGCGCGCCCTGGTGGCCGGCGAGGTTCGGGGCAAGCTGGCGGTCACCCCGACCGCGAATGGATCCACCCTTGATGGGCACTGATGAAGCTGTAAGAAGTGCCCAAAGATGAACGTATTGATCACCGGCGGTTGCGGCTTCATCGGGTCGAACCTGGTGCGGCTGCTCCGCGCCCGGCGCCCGCAGTGGAAGCTGGTCAACCTCGACAAGCTCACCTACTGCGGCAACCTCGAGAACCTGCAGGACCTCGAGAGCGACAAGGGCCACGTGTTCGTGAAGGGCGACATCGGCGACCGCGCCCATGTCACCGAGGTGCTGAAGAAGCACGCGATCGACTCGGTGCTCAACCTCGCCGCCGAGAGCCACGTCGACCGCAGCATTCTCGGCCCCGAGGCGTTCACCGTCACCAACGTGCTCGGCACCCAGGTGCTGCTCGACGCCGCCCGCGAAGTGGGCGTGAAGCGCTTCGTGCAGATCAGCACCGACGAGGTCTACGGCTCGCTCGGCGACACCGGCGCCTTCACCGAGACCAGCCCCCTCCAGCCGTCGAGCCCCTACTCCGCCTCGAAGGCCGCCGCCGATCTGCTCGCGCTCGCCTACACGCACACCTACGGCATGGACATCGTGGTGACCCGCTGCTCCAACAACTACGGGCCCTACCAGTTCCCCGAGAAGCTGATCCCGTTGATGGTCACCAACGCGCTCAAAGACGAGATGCTCCCGGTCTACGGCGACGGCCTCAACGTGCGCGACTGGATTCACGTCGACGATCACGCCACCGGCATTCTCGCCGCGCTCGAGAACGGCAAGAAGGGGCAGGTCTACAACTTCGGCGCCGGCTGCGAGCAGAAGAACCTCGAGCTGGTGAAGGGCATTCTCCGCTCGCTCGGCAAGGCCGAGACGTTGATCAAGTTCGTCAAAGACCGCCCCGGCCACGATCGCCGCTACGCGATCGACGCCGCCCGCGCGCGCAACGAGCTGGGCTGGAAGCCCGAGCAGGTGTTCGAGACCGCGCTCGCCGCCACCGTGCGTTGGTACGTCGACAACCCGCGCTGGTGGGAGCGGGTGAAGTCGGGCGCGTACCGCGACTATTACGACTCGCAGTACAAGGCGCGGCTGGCGTGAGCGATCGGTTCGTCGTGCTCGGCGCCAACGGGCTGGTCGGCGCCCGCCTCTGCCGCATTCTCGCCAAGGAGCCGATCACCGTGATTGGCCTCGGCCGCGGCCAGCTCACCGGCGGCGTGTTTCGCTACGTCGAGGCCGACCTCACCCGCTTCGAGACGCTGGGCCAGACGCTCCAGTCGGCGCGGCCCGACGTGGTGATCAACTGCGCCGGCCTCACCGACGTCGACGCCTGCGAGACCCGCCGCCTCGACGCGTGGACGATCAACGCCGAGCTCCCCGCGCGGCTGGCGGAGTACTCCAAGCAGCTCGGCTTTCACCTGGTGCAGGTCTCCACCGACTACGTCTTCGACGGCGAGAACGGCCCCTACGACATCGACGCGCTCCCCAACCCCCGCGGCGTCTACGCGCTCACCAAGCACGCCGGCGAGCAGGCGGTGAAGGCGCTCGGCGGCTCGTGGACGATCGCGCGCACCGCGGTGGTCTACGGCTGGCCGCAGGCGAACCGCTCCAACTTCGGCGCCTGGTTGGTGTCGTCGCTCAAGGCGGGAAAGCCGGTGCGGCTGTTCGAAGATCAGTACGTCAGCCCCTCGCTCGCGCTCAACGTCGCGCAGATGTTGTTCGAGCTCGGCCGCCGGCGCATGAGCGGCGTCTGGCACACCGCCGGAGCGAGCGTGGTCGACCGGGTGGCGTTCGGCCGGGCGCTCTGCCGGGTGTTCGGCTTCGACGAGTCGCTGATTACCCCCAGCCGCATCGCCGACGCCAACCTCGCCTCGCCCCGGCCACCGCGCTGCGGGTTGAAGGTCGATCGCACCATCAGCGAGCTGGTCGCCCGGCCGCTCCAGCTGGAAGACTCGCTCGAGTGGTTCCACGCCGAATACCGCAGCGCCCCATGAGGAATCGATGAAAGGCATCGTGCTCGCCGGCGGCTCCGGCACCCGGCTCTACCCGTTGACCCGAGCGGTCTCGAAGCAGCTGCTCCCGGTCTACGACAAGCCGCTGGTCTACTACCCGCTCACCACCCTGATGCTCGCCGGGCTGCGCGAGATTCTGATCATCTCCACTCCGCAAGACCTGCCGCGCTTCAGAGAGCTGCTCGGCAGCGGCGAAAAGTGGGGCGTGCGCTTCGACTACGCGGAGCAGCCCAAGCCCGAAGGCCTCGCCCAGGCCTTCATCATCGGCGAGAAGTTTCTCGGCGGGGGCAAGGGCGCGCTGGTGCTGGGCGACAACGTGTTTCACGGCACCGGCCTGGTCGACCGGCTGCAGCGCGCGGCCAAGGTCGAGAAGGGCGCGGTGGTGTTCGGCTACAAGGTGAAAGACCCCGAGCGCTACGGCGTGGTGGAGCTCGACGACAAGGGCAAGGCGCTCTCGATCGAAGAGAAGCCGAAGAAGCCGAAGTCGAAGGTGGCGGTCACCGGGCTCTATTTCTACGACGAGCAGGTGTGCGAGATCGCGAAGGCGCTGAAGCCGAGCGCGCGCGGAGAGCTCGAGATCACCGACCTGAACCGCAAGTACCTCGAGAAGGGCCAGCTGATGGTGGAGGAGATGGGCCGCGGCTTCGCCTGGCTCGACACCGGCACCCACGCCTCGCTGATGGCGGCCTCGCAGTTCATCGAGATCGTCGAGGAGCGCCAGGGCCAGAAGATCGCCTGCCCGGAGGAGATCGCGTTTCGCATGGGCTTCATCGACCGCCCCCAGCTCGAGAAGCTGGGCGACGAGATGAAGAACAACGAGTACGGGCAGTACCTGCTGGCGCTGGCGTCGGGCGACGGCGAATGAAGGTCACCGCCTCGCCGATTCCCGAGGTGTTGATCATCGAGCCGAAGGTGTTCGGTGACCCGCGCGGGTTCTTCGCCGAGACCTTTCGCGCCAACGCCTACGCCGAGCTCGGCATCACCCAGCCCTTCGTGCAGGACAACTGGTCGCGCTCGGCCAAGGGCGCGCTCCGGGGGATGCACTTTCAGCACCCGCGTGCGCAGGGCAAGCTGGTGATGGTGACCCGCGGCGCGGTGTTCGACGTGGTCGCCGATGTTCGGGTCGGCTCGCCCACCTTCGGCAAGTGGTTCGGCGCCGAGCTCTCGGGCGACACCCGCAAGCAGCTCTGGGTGCCTCCCGGGTTCGCGCACGGGTTCTGCACCCTCGAAGACGACACCGACTTTTTCTACAAGTGCACCGATTACTACGCGCCGAGCGACGAGCACGCGGTGGCCTGGAACGATCCTCAGCTGGCGATCGACTGGCCCAAGGTGACTCACAAGCTCTCGGCGCGTGACCAGGCAGCGCCTTTTCTGAAAGACGCCAAGGTGCTGCCACAATGGAGCCCGCGATGAAGACCGTGACCGAACGCAAGCGCCTGGCGATCTTCGTGATCGCCTACTACGCCGAGAAGACGCTCAAGTGGGTGCTGGAGCGGATTCCCAGGTCGGTGTTCGAAGACTTCGACACCGAGATCCTGGTGGTCGACGACGCCAGCGAAGACCGCACCTTCGAGATCGGCCACGAGTACAAGGCGGCGCACCCGAACACCAAGATCACCGTGCTGCGCAACGAGCTCAACCAGGGCTACGGCGGCAACCAGAAGGTCGGCTACACGTGGGCGATCAAGCAGGAGTTCGACTTCGTGGCGATGGTGCACGGAGACGGCCAGTACGCGCCTGAAGAGCTCCCGCGGCTGTTGGGGCCGCTGGTGAGCGGCGAGGCCGACGCAGTGTTCGGCAGCCGCATGATGAAGCGGATGGACGCGCTCAAGGGCGGGATGCCGCTCTACAAGTGGGTGGGCAACCAGAATCCTCACCACCGCGCAGAACGCGCTGCTGCGTACCAAGCTGACCGAGTTTCACTCCGGCTACCGCATCTATTCGACGGCTGCGCTCGAGCGCACGCCGTTCATGCTCAACTCGAACGACTTTCACTTCGACACCGAGATCATCATTCAGCTGCTGAACGCCGGTCAGCGGATCAAAGAGCTGCCGATTCCCACCTACTACGGCGACGAGATCAGCCGGGTGAACGGCATGAAGTACGCCGGCGACGTGATGTTGGCGACGATGCGCAACGCCTTGCACCGCGCGGGCGTGCTCTACCAGCGCCGCTTCGACCCGGTCGACGAGGGCCACGGCAACGCGCACTACGACCTGAAGCTCGGCTACGCGTCGTCGCACCAGTTCGCGCTCGACGCGGTGCCCGAGGGCGCCAAGGTGCTCGACATCGGCGCCGGCCCCGGTGGGCTCGCGCGCAAGCTGCTGGAGAAAAACTGCAACGTCGCGGTGGTCGACCAGTTCCCTCCCACCGAGAAGAACAGCAAGGTGAAGGTGCTGGTGCAGAACCTCGACGAGGCGTTGGAGTTCGACGTCACGCCATACCAGTACCTGCTGCTGCTCGACGTGATCGAGCACGTGAAGGACCCCGAGAAGTTCTTCGACGAACTGCGCTCGCAGTTCACCTACGAGAAGAAGATGCTGGTGCTCACCACGCCCAACATCGCCTTCGGGGTGCAGCGAATCATGCTGCTGCTCGGCCAGTTCAACTACGGCAAGGCCGGCATTCTCGACCGCACGCACACCCGGCTGTTCACCTTTCGCAGCTTGAACCGGCTGCTCCGCGACGCCGGCTTCAAGGTGAAGGAAGTGAAGGGCGTGCCCGCGCCGTTCCCCAAGGTGTTCGGAGACAACGTCGTCGGCCGTGGGCTCACCAGGCTCAACGAGGCGGCGATCGGGGTCTCGAAGAGCCTGTTCAGCTACCAGATCTTCGTGGTCGCCGAGTCGTCGCCCGACGTGACCTTCGTGCTCTCCAACACCGAGCGGCACGATGAGCCCGACGCCAAGCTGAAGCCTTCGGCGCCGAGGCCCGACGCAGCGCGCTTCAGAAGGCCGTCGAAGTCGCGCTCACGCCAGAGCTGAACCGCTGCGCTTGAAGCGCAGCACGTGCCTCGAAGCGCAATCGACGTGCGCCACGAAACTGCCTCTCTCGCGAATCGAGAATTCGCGCAGGAGCACGCAGTTCCCCTCGCATTTTCGAAGGAGCGCACCATGGGCGTGAATGGCACCAGCGGTTCCTCGCAGTCGCACAGCAGCAGCTCGCACGCGTCGCATTCGTCGCACAGCTCACACGCGTCGCATTCGCACAGCTCGCACGCGTCACACGCCTCACGCGCGTCGCACGCCAGCCATCACTCCCACGCCTCGAAGAGCCACCACTCGCAGCACGCGAAGAGTCACCACAAAGACAGCTTCACCGCCCACAAGTCGGCCAAGACGCACAAGACCGGCACGGTGAACAAGACCGGCCTTCCCGCGGGCTGCGACACCGTGCAGGGCTGCGCGAACTACCTGCTTCACTCGCCCAACGTGAGCTTCTGGAACGGGCTCTCCACGGGATCTGACCGCGCGAACATGCAGCGGTTGGCCAACGGGCAACAGGCGACCGTCCCTGCGACCGGCCGACAGGTGACGCCGAGCCTCAACATGATGCAATCGCTCGCCACGATGGCGGCGAACGGACCGGTTCAGATCAACGCGCTCACCGGCGGCGTGCACTCCGCCAACTCGAACCACTACCAGGGCACCGCGGTCGACCTCGACACCCACGTCGGCTCGACCGCGCAGATCGTCTCGATCGCGAATCAGTACGGCGGCGCCCGCAACTACGAGCGCGACCACATTCACCTGAACTTCTAGAAGACGATCAGGTTCTGCGGGCTGGAGCTGCCCGACGGGTTGATGTCTTTCACCATCAACCAGGTGTGAGGGTCGACAACCCCGTCAACGTGACGTCAAAGCTTCCATCGTGGAGGCTGATCGTCGACCCATTGGTGCTCGAGACAACCAGGCGCTCGAATTCAACTTGATGGGAACCGACCAGCGCGATCGCCGTCCCGTCGCGTCTGACGGCTTCAACGCTGGAAATGAACCACAGGGGTTCAGTCTTGGCTCCCGCAAGATCAACGCGGTCAACGGTTAGACTCCGAAACTTCGACACCTCGATGAGCACGCGGATCCTGAACGGTGGGTTGTCCTCGATCTCCGAAAACTCCATTAACAGCGCGCCGTCGGCCCTCATCTCGAATCGGGCAAGCAACGCGTCGTTCAATGTTTCGGAGATCATCGACTCACCTAGAAAACGATCAGGTTCTGCGGGCTGGAGCTGCCCGACGGGTTGATGTCTTTCACCATCACCGGGGTGCCGCCGTCGGCGTCGAGGCGCCACAGTTCGGAGCCGTGGGTGCCGTCGTTGGCGACGAAGTAGAGCGTGTTGCCGAGGGTGACGAAGCGCTGCGGCCGCGAGTCGCAGCTGCCCGGGCAGATGTCGCTGACCAGGGTGGTGCCGAAGCCGGCGTCGGTCGCGGTCAGGCCCCACAGCTCGATGCCCGCGTTCGGCTCGGAGGCCGCGAAGTAGATCGCGGTGGTGCCGACCAGGGTGAAGCCGTTCGGCGAGCTGCCGCCGCTGCCGGGGTTGATCTCGGGCAGCGGCTGCGCGGTCAGCTTGCCCATCAGCCAGGGCTCGCTCCCGGCCATCCCGTCGTCGGCCGCCGCGAGGCAGAAGATGCCGAAGCAGGTCAGTGAGGTCACGCTCGAGCCGACCGTCGGCGCAGGGTTGATGTCGTAGACCAGCGCCGACACCATGCTCTCGTAGCTCCACGGCTCGGAGCCGTGGTCCTGGTCGTTGGCGATCACCAGCGTCGCGGCGCCGGCGGTGCCGAACTGGTACGCGCCGGTGAGGTAGCCGCCGTCGGGCGAGGTGAGCGGCAGGGTGCCCGCCGCGGTGCCGTCGGAGTGCCAGGTGTCGGCGTTGGTGGTGCCGTCACTCGCGCTGAACCACGCCAGGCCGCCGGCCGACTTGACGTTGTCGGGGCTGGAGTCGCCGGTGGGGTTGATGTCTTTCACCAGCGTGGTGCCGATCATCGTGCCGTCGCTCTTCCACAGCTCTTCGCCGTGGGTGCCGTCGTTGGCGCGGAAGAAGGCCACCCCGTTCACGTCGGCGAAATAGAACGGGCTCGAGTTGCCGGGGCCCGGGTTGATGTCGGCCAACAGGTTCACGCTGCCACCGTCGAGCATGTCGACGTGCCAGAGCTCTTCGCCGTGAACACCGTCGTCGAGGGTGAGGAGCATGGAGCAGCCGACGGTGGTCATGCCGTATGGACTGCTGTCGCCGGTCGGGTTGTCGAACACGAGCAAGGTGCCGGCCTGGGTGCCGTTGCTCCGCCAGAGCTCGCGGCCGTGGGTGCCGTCATCGGCCTGGAAGAAGACCAGCCCGCCGACCGAAGCCAGATACGACGGGTTGGACGCCACGTTCGGGTTCGCCCGAATCATCGTGGTGCCGGCCGCGGTGCCGTCGGAAACCCAGACCTGGCTGCCGTTGGTGCCGTCGTCGGCGATGAACGCCAGCCGCGCAGGCGCCGCGCCGCAGGTCGCGACCCCACCGCCGGTCGCCGAGCCGCCGCCGGTCGCCGCACCGCCGCCGCCCGTCGCTGCACCGCCGCCGCCCGTCGCCGCACCGCCGCCGCCGGTCGCCGCACCGCCACCACCCGTCGCCGCGCCGCCGCCTCCCGTCGCCGCGCCGCCGCCGCCCGTGGCCGCACCTCCGCCCGTGGCCGCACCGCCACCGCCGGTCGCGCTGCCTCCTCCGGTCGCGGAGCCGCCACCGCCTCCGTCCATGCCGCCGGAGTCGCAATTACACCCCGACAACACGACCACGACTGTCGCAACAGCCAGGCTTCTGAGCATGAGTTTTCCCCCGCCGACAGGGTACCAAACACGCTTGCCGAGGGGACGGCAAAGCGTGTACGGCCACTCCATGTCGCTCGCCTTGGGAGTCGCTGGGTTCAGCTTCGAAGATCTCTACCTGCCGGAGGGTCTGGCCCGGCTCCACACGCGGTTTCTAGAGCAGCTGAAGGCCGATGACCCCGCGCTCGCCACCCGATGGCAGGCGTATTCCAGCGGCGGGCAGTGGCTTCAGGGCTCGATCGAGGGCGCCAGCGTCAAGGCCGAGTCGGTGCAGGAATCGGAGCTGCTGATCGAGGTCGCCCACCACGTGTCTGCGTTCGTCGGCAAGCTGTTCAAGATCGAGAACGAGCTCGCGGCGCTCAAGAAGAAGCTCACCGGCGAGTTCTCGCTCTTCGAGGCCAAGCGCGACTTCACCAACAAGAAGCCCTTCAACAAGAACGCCCCCGACCGCCCGAAGCCGGAGGAGATGCCCGATCTCGATCGCCGGGTGCAGCTGTTGTTCTCGCTCGGCTTTCCCCACGCGGCGGCCGACAAGGAGCGCGCGCTCTCCGAGACGATCGTCACCCTGATGCAGATGGAGCGGATGTTCTCGAAGGTCTCGCCGCCCCCGCAGGCGTCGACGCCGCCCGCAGACCTCGCTCAGCGTTGGACCGCGCTCCGTACCGCGCTGGTCTCGACCGACGAAGGCAAGCAGCAGTTCGGCAGCACGCTGGTCGGAGAAGACCTCGCCCAGGTCCGCGGCCTGCTGCTGTTGCTCGACCGCTGGATCTACGGCCGCGCGCTCAACGACCATCACTTCGCAACCCAGCCGACGATTCGTCAGCCGATCAAGCCGCTGGTGTTCGACAAGCTCGTCGAGCTGAAGCCGGTTCCCGAGCTCCCGGGCGCGATCGAAGGGCCCGATCGCCATCTCCGCCGCCGCGATGGCTTCAAGCTCACCGACAAGCGCTACTCGGCGCGCGAGGTGATGAACGAGATCGACTACTGCATCATCTGCCACGAGCGAAAGACCGACAGCTGCTCGAAGGGCTTCCCTGAGAAAGACCCCGCCGCGGCAGGCCACACCTACAAGAAGAACCCGCTCGGCATTCCCCTCACCGGCTGCCCGCTCGACGAGCGCATCAGCGAGATGCACAAGCTGAAGTCGCGCGGCGATTCTCTCGGCGCTGTGGCGATGATCGCGATCGACAACCCGTTCATGGCGGGTACCGGTCACCGCATCTGCAACGACTGCATGAAGGCCTGCGTGTTTCAGAAGCAGGAGCCGGTGAACATTCCTCAGATCGAGACCTCGGCGCTGACCGACGTGCTCGCGCTCCCGTGGGGCTTCGAGATCTACGGGCTGATGACCCGCTGGAACCCGCTCAACCTGAAGCGCCCGCACGCCCTGCCCTACAACGGCAAGAAGGTGATGGTCGTCGGCCTCGGGCCGGCCGGCTACATGCTGAGCCACTACCTGCTGAACGAGGGCTTCTTCGTCGCCAGCATCGACGGCCTCAAGTTGGAGCCGCTCCCCGACGACTACGTGGGCGCGAACGGCAAGCCGATGCGGCCGATCAAAGACTTCTCGGAGCTGCAGATCGCCCTCGACGAGCGCGTGCTCGCAGGCTTCGGCGGCGTCTCGGAGTACGGCATCACCGTGCGGTGGGACAAGACGTTCCTCACCCTGCTCCACCTCACGCTCGCGCGCCGGCAGAACCTCAAGCTCTACGGCGGCGTTCGCTTCGGTGGCACCATCACCCTCGAAGAGGCCTGGAAGCTCGGCTTCGACCACGTGGCGATCGCCGCGGGCGCCGGCAAGCCCACGGTGGTGAACATGAAGAACTCGCTCATTCGCGGTGTGCGCGCGGCGAGCGACTTCCTGATGGCGCTGCAGCTCACCGGCGCGGCGAAGAAGGACTCGCTCGCCAACCTGCAGGTGCAGTTGCCCGCGATCGTGATCGGCGGCGGCCTCACCGGCGTCGACACCGCCACCGAGCTGTTCGCCTACTACCCGGTGCAGGTCGAGAAGGTGCTCGACCGCCACGAGAAGCTGGTCGCCGACATCGGCGAGGCAGCCGTCTTCGCGCGCATGGACGCGGAGGAGACCGAGACGCTGAAGACGTTCCTGGTGCACGGCAAGGCGGTGCGCGCGGAGCGTGAGCGCGCCAAGAAAGCCGGCGAAGAGCCCAACTTCGTGCCGCTGGTGCGCTCGTGGGGCGGCGTGTCGCTGGTGTACCGGCGCTCGCTGATCGAGTCGCCCGCCTACAAGCTGAACCACGAAGAGGTCGCCAAGGCGCTCGAAGAAGGCATTCGCATCATCGAGCGCATGTCACCGGTGGAGGTCATCGCGGGCCCGTACGGCTCGGTGAGCGCGCTCAAGTTCGAGCGCCAGGCCACCGTCGACGGCAAGCTCAAGGGCACCGGCGAGTTTCACCAGCTCGAGGCGAAGACCGTCTGCATGGCGGCGGGTACCTCGCCCAACATCACCTACGAGCGCGAGATGCCGGGCAGCTTCGCCCTCGACGAAGACGGCTCGTACTTCCGCAGCTACGTGCTCGAGAACGGCAAGCTGGTCGAGACCGCGCCGCACGAAGATCTCGGCAAGGTGTCGGGCTTCCTCACCAGCTACCAGCGCGACGGCAAGTACGTCTCGTTCTTCGGCGACAACCACTACACCTACGCCGGCAACGTGGTGAAGGCGATGGCGTCGGCGAAAGACGGCTACCCCACCATCGTCAACCTGTTCGGCAGTGAGCTGAAGAAGTCGCCGCAGGAAGACGCCGAGAAGTTCGGCGCTTCGCTCGATCGCGCGTTCGTCGCCACCGTGGTCGCGGTCAACCGGCTCACCCCCACCATCGTCGAGGTGGTGGTGCACGCTCCGTACGCGGCGCAGCACTTCCACCCCGGGCAGTTTTACCGGCTGCAGAACTACGAGCGGCTGGCGCCGTTGATCGACGGCACCCGGCTGACGATGGAGGGCCTCGCGCTCACCGGCGCCTGGGTCGACAAAGAGAAGGGCCTGCTGTCGACGATCGTGCTCGAGATGGGCAGCTCGTCGCGGCTGTGCGCGATGCTCCAGAAGGGCGACCCGGTGGTGCTGATGGGCCCGACCGGCACGCCCACCGAGATCCCGAAGAACGAGACGGTGCTGCTCGCCGGCGGTGGCCTCGGCAACGCGGTGCTCTTCTCGATCGGCCAGGCGCTCAAGGCGGCCGGCTGCAAGGTGATCTACTTCGCCGGCTATCGGAAGAAGGAAGACAGCTACAAGATGGACGAGGTCGAGGCGGGCACTGACCTGGTGATCTGGTCGGTCGACTCCGGCGAGACGATCAAGGCGCGCCGCCCGCAGGACAAGTCGTTCACCGGCAACATCGTGCAGGCGATGGTGGCCTACGCGAAGGGCGACCTCGGCGGGCCGCCGATGATTCCGCTCACCTCGGTGTCGCGGCTGATCGCGATCGGCAGTGACCGGATGATGAACGCGGTGCGCGAAGCGCGGCATGGCGTGCTGCAGCCGTTCCTCAACCCTGGCCACCATGCGATCGGGTCCATCAACAGCCCGATGCAGTGCATGATGAAGGAGATCTGCGCGCAGTGCCTCCAGCGCCACGTGGATCCGAAGACCGGGAAAGAGTCGTACGTGTTCTCGTGCTTCAACCAGGATCAGGATCTCGACAAGGTCGACTTCCAGAACCTCAACGCGCGGCTCAAGGCCAACTCGGTGCTCGAGAAGCAGGGCAACATGTGGCTCGACCGGGTGCTGAAGCAGAAGCCTGGGCTGCTGAAGATCTGACGACCGGCTCGAACAATAAAGAACGCTCGAGGCAACCGTTCGCACCGTGGGGGCAGGGTTCCGCGCACCTCATGCCTCACCACGGCTCGAAAGCAGCGTTTGCCTCGAGCGTCACCAGCGCTATTTGCACAGCATCGGCAAAATGTCTAGAACCCCAGGTCGATGCGACGGCTCCTGCTGATCCTGACCCTGGCAGCGTGTGGCGGAAAGCCGGTGATGGTGGTCGTCCCTCCGGTCGATTCAGGAACACCGGGCGACGCGGGACACCACGAAGAGCCCGACGCCGGCCCGGCCGACTCCGGTCAGCCCGAGCAAGACTCCGGCACCCCCGACGCAGGGCCAGTCGATTCCGGCACGCCCGACGCCGGGCCCCTGCACGCCGACCGCCCCGCCCTGCCCTGCACCGACAACCCGTCGACGCTGTGGGACGACCCGGCGAGCGCGCTCTCGACCAACCCGGCGGCCCGGGGTGACATCTTGCGCTGCGCGCACGAGACCGATCAGAGCGCCACCGAGATCGGCCTCTCGATGCCGCAGGTGATGAACCCCAGCGGCACCCACCGCTACTTCGTCGAGTACGCCACCACCCTCGGCAACGGCCAGCCCGGCTTCTCCTCCGCGCGGGTGTGGCTGCCCGACACGCCGCGCGCCACGCCGATGCCGGTGGTGGTGATCGCCCACCCGTCGCTCGGGCTCGCCGACACCGTGGCCCCGAGCAAGAACACGCCCAGCAACACCGACCAGGCGCTCTACTGGGTCTCGCGCGGCTACGCGGTGATGGCGCCCGACTACCCCGGCCTCGGCACCAGCGGCGTGCAGGGCTACGTCGACAACCGCGAGACCGGCCAGGCGCTGCTCGACGCCGCCCGCGCGCTGAAGAAGCTGATGGACCCACGGGTGTTCGACGGCCGGGTGGCGATGCTCGGCTACAGCCAGGGCGGAGGCGGCGTGCTCTCGGCCCAGGCGCTCGACCACAGCTACGGCGACGGCAACCTCGCGGTGGTGGCCGCCCTCGCGCCGGAGTGGCCGACGCGGCTCAACAGCTTCGGCTTCGTCGACATGATGAACGCGCCTTCGACGTTCTCTTTTCAGTTCGGGTACACCAAGCCGGTGGTCGCGACCCAGATGATGTACGGGTACTTCCACAACTACCTCGGCAGCACCGCCGGCTTCCCCAGCGGCAGCGCCTCCGACATCGTCAACTCGCTCGAGACCTTGAGCCTGGTGCCCTACGGCGGCTGGCTGGAGGCGACCGAGCTGCACGTGAGCGACTGGGTCGACGACACGCTCCGCACCCAGTTCCTCGCCTGCGAGAGCGACCCGCTGTCGAGCGGCTGCACCGGCAACGGCAAGCTCCTCTGGTACTGGATGCAGCAGAACCTGCTCACCCCCGACGCCAACGGCGCCAAGGTGCTCTACGTGCAGGGCATGCTCGACACGGTGATGGTGCCCACCGAAGAAGCGGCCTGCAACCTGCCCTACCTGAAGCAGTTCGGCGCCGACGTGACCTTCTGCGCCGATGGGACAGCAACCCACACCGATGTGGTGCCCCGAAACGCCGACTTCGCTGTCCGCTGGGCGGAGGCGCAGCTTTGGGGTACGTCGGTACCGCAATGCACCGACGCAACGCTCGCTCCTTGCCCCTGAAGGTCGACGGCCGCAAAGCCCGCGCGGTGAAGACGCGCGAACGCATTCTCAGCGCGCTGGTCGAGCTGATCGACTCCGGCAATCCCTCGCCCACCGCGGCGCAGATCGCCCATCGCGCCAAGGTCGCGGTGCGGTCGATCGCCCAGCACTTTCGCACCCGCGAGCAGCTGCTGCTCGCCACCGCCGAGGCCCACCTGGGGCGCATCAACGTCGGCGAGCTGCCCGACGCGTCGACCCCGCTGCCCGAGCGGCTGGAGCGGTTCGCGATGCTCCGTGGCGAGACGCTGGAGCGGAGCGCCTCGATGCGGTTGGCGGCGATGATGGGCGCCAGCGGCTCGCGCGCGGTCACCGGGGCGATGGAGAAAGTCGCCGAGCAGCGCCGGCAGGATCTGCGCAACGTCTTCAAGGCCGAGCTGGAGGCCGCTCCCCGGTGGACCTCGTCTGCCGCCGAGGCGGTGACCTCCGGCGCGTTTTGGGACGAGCTGCGCAGGGATCAGAAACTGCCCAAGGCGGCCGCGCTAGAAGCGATGCGTGAGGCGCTCGCCAAGGTCCTCGGCGCCTGAACCAGCAGGGAATCGGAAGATGAATCAGCATTCGATGCGTGGGCTGATCGCAGCGGCGGTGGTCTGTCTCGCCCTGGCGGTGAGCGGTTGTAACAACGACGGCGGCTCCCCCGACGGAGGTACCGGCGGCGGCTCCGCAACTGGCGGAGGCGCTGCGACCGGCGGCGGCGCGGCAACCGGAGGCGGCAGCGCCGTGGGCGGCGGCGTCGCGACCGGCGGAGGCTCGGCGGCCGGCGGCGGCGCGGCAACCGGAGGAGGCAGCGCCGCGGGCGGCGGCACCGCGACCGGGGGCGGCGGCTCGGCGACCGGCGGTGGCAGCGCGACTGGCGGCGGTTCGGCGGCTGGCGGCGGCGCGGCGACCGGCGGCGGCAGCGCGACTGGCGGCGGTTCGGCGGCTGGCGGCGGCGCGGCGACCGGCGGCGGCAGCGCGACCGGCGGGGGCGCGGCGACCGGCGGTGGCAGCACGACCGGTGGCGGCTCCGGCACCGGCGGCGGCAACCCCGGCTTCGACGGCGGCACCGCGATTCGCTTCGGAGGGTCGATGGGCTCCGACGGCGTCTACTCGCCCAGCCCGGTCGACCCGAACCTGCGCACGGTGACACTCTGGGTTCGCATGCGGGTTTCGACCACCAGCTGGTCGCGTCAGGAGACCTGCTGGTCGATCGAGAACAACGCGCCCTCCAACGCGTACCAGCTGATGATCAGCACCTTCCAGACCAACCAGTGGGAGGAGCACGACCAGACCCAGGGCGGCTTCCTCTTCGCGCCGGTCGACCTCGGCTGGTGGTTCATCGCCTCGACCAACGACGGCGCCAACCAGCAGACCGACCTCTACTGGAAGAAAGACGGCGCCTCGACCCTCAGCCACTCCAACGGCAACCACCACCCGATGCTCAACGGCACCACCCGCTTCCTGGTCGGCACCGACGACGCCACCGGCCAGAACGAATGGGTCGACGGCGACATCACCGGGGTGAAGGTCTGGAACGCGGTGCTCAGTCAGACCGAGCTCGAGGCCGAGGCGGCGCAGCTGAGCCCGGTGCGCACCACCAACCTCCACGCGTTCTACCCGCTGCAGTCGATGGCGACGATGCTCCAGGACTTCAGTGGCAACGGGCGAAACCTGCAGCCGATCGTCCCCGGCTCGGGGCAGTGGTCGGAGATCGACGGCCCGTCGGTGCCCTACTAGGGCTTGCGGCCGACCACCACGCAGTTGGTGTCGAACCACGGCAACGGCTTGCCGGTGTCGTCGACCAGCTCGACGCTGCCCTGGTAGCGGTTGGCGGCGATCCACCCGTTCACGTAGCCGCGCACCTCGACCGGCGTGAGGCCCGCGCGCATCAGCGCCGCCCGGTACCCGTCGAGCGTGTGCGCGCCGTACTCCTCGTGAATCTCGATGTGCCAGTTCTTCAGGTAGTCCTTCTTGCAGAGGAACTCGTTGGCGTCGTGCGCGGTCAGCCGCACTTCGTTCGCGCCGAGCCACTCGTGCTTCACGCCCTGCCCGCGCTTGAACTCGCTCGCGAACCGCTTGAACACCTCGCGGGTGGCCGGCTTCAGAAACCGCAGCCGCGCCAGAAACACGCCCGGGCTCACCCCGTCGCGAATCAGCACCTGGCCACCCGCCCGAAGCTCGCTCGCCGCGTTCGCCAGCGCCCGGTCGAGCTCGGCCAGCGAATAGCCCGTGTACGAATAGATCTCGTGGGTCACCGACGAGAAGATCACCGTGGTCGCGCTGCCCGGCTCGACGTTGCGATCGATGATGTTGCCGCACACCAGCGAGATGTCTTCCGACGCGTAGGTGTTCTGATCGCACATTCGCAGAAACTCGCGCGACAGGTCGACGCCCACGAACGACGACTCGGGAAACTGCCGCGACAGCTCCACCAACAGCTTCCCGGTGCCACAGCCCTTGTCGACGATCACCCCCGGCTTCACGTGCGGAAGCAGGTCGTCGAGCTTCTGCCGCAGCGCCGCGTCCATTTGCTCGCCGTAGCTCTTGAAGTCGCGCTTGTGCCCCAGCTCGCCGTCGTCGTTGACCAGCTTCTCGCCGAAGATCTGCTTCAGCTTCGCCTGCACCACCGGCCGGGCGAGCACGGCCTCGGTCTCTGGAGAGGCGAACGAGCGCCACTCCTTGCCCTCCACCACCCGCTGCACCAGCTCCTGCGGAGTGAGCCCGGCGATCTGCTCGCCCACCGTCTCGAAGCCCTTCGCCTCGAACAGCGCGCGCACGTCGCGGTTGGCCGAGAACAGCGTGGTGTCGAGCGGCGTCGGCCACTGCCCGGTGGCGGCTTCGATCTTCGCCAGCACGTGCTCCACCCAGGCCGCGCTGTCGGCCACGTCTGAGGCGCGCACCAGCTGCACCGGCTTGCCCGAGCGCTTCAGCGCCGGCATCAACATCGCTTCGCGCGTGTCGGCGTCGAGCGGGTTGCGCCGGGTGCCCGAGAGATCGGCGCTGGTGAGCACGCAGGTCACGCCCTCGATCTGCTGCGACGCCAGCGCGGCCAGCCAGTCGGACTGACCCTTGGTCACCGCGTGAAACCGGCCGAGCAGCAGCGCGCGCATCACCAGTCTCCCTTGCGATCGCGCTTCTTCTGCGACTGGTGGCGCTTGTTCTCCACCCGGCGGCGCTTCGAGCCGCGGGTCGGTTTGGTCGCCCTGCGCTCGACCGGCACGAAGGTGAGCAGCCGCAGCTCCTGCCGCAGCCGCTCGAGCGCCACCTGGCGGTTCATCAGCTGCGAGCGCCGCTCACCCGCGGTCACCACGATGCCGGTGGGCAGGTGCTTCAGCCGCACCGAGCTCTCGGTCTTGTTGCGGTGCTGGCCGCCGGGGCCGCTGCCGATGAAGGCCTCGAACTCGGTCTCTTTCTCGAGCGCGTCGTCGTCGAGCAGCAGCGAGCGCCGAGCCCGCGCGATCCGCTCCGCTTCGTTCGGAGTGATCGGGTCCACGGCTCAGCTCCGCTTGAAGCGGTACACGGTGGCCGGCTTCGAGGCGGTGATCCGCTTGCCGGGCGCCTTCTCGATCAGCCCGTCTTCCAGCATCCGGTTGAAGCGGCGCCGAAAGTTCCCGGGGTCCATCGGCTTGGCGAGCACCACCGAGTACGCGTGCCGCAGCTCGGGCACGGTGAAGGTGAGCGGCACCAGGTCGAACGCGATGTTGGTGTAGTCGAGCTTGCCGCGCACCCGCTCGATCGCCACGGTGATGATCTTGCGGTGGTCGAACGCGAGGTCGAGCTTTCCCAGCTGCTCGACGTGGGTCCACTGCGCTTCTTCGGCGTCGCCGCCCGCCTTCGCCATCGGCGCCAGGTCGGGCCGCACCAGCGCGTAGTAGGCGACCGAGATCACCCGCATGCGCGGGTCACGCCCGGCGTCGCCGAACGAGTAGAGCTGCTCCAGAAACACCCGGGTGGGAGACAGCCCGGTCTCTTCTTCGAGCTCGCGCCGCGCCGCCGCGTCGAGGTCTTCGCCCTGCTCGGCCGCCGTCTCGCCCACGCGCACGAAGCCGCCCGGCAGCGCCCAGGCCCCCTTGAACGGGTGCTCCTTGCGCTTCACCAACAGCACTCGCAGCTGCGCATCCACCAGCGTGAGGACGACCAGGTCCACCGCCACTGACGGCCGCGGGTAGTCTTTGACGCGATAGCGGTCGAGAAACGCCTTCTCTTCCGCCGTCCCCCGGGTGGCCACTTATTTCCTCTTGGGCGCGGGCTTCTTCTTCGCCTTCGGAGCCGCTTTGGCCGGAGCCTTCGCCGCTTTCGCGGGCTTGGCGGGCTTCGCGGGCTTGGCCGCTTTGGGAGGCTTCGGCGCCGGCTTCTCCTTCGCCACCTTCGCCTTGCCGTTGGTCTCGGCCGCCGGAGCCGCCGCCTTCGCCGCCTTGGGCGCCTTCTTCCCGCGCTTGCCGCCGCCTTCGTTGGCGACGTACTCGCGGCGCAGCTGCAGCAATTCTTCGGCGCGCTCGGGCAGCAGCGTCTCGTGATCGTCGCCCGGCCGCAGCGAGGCGTTGGTCTCGCCGTCGGTGACGTAGAAGCCGAACCGGCCCTCCTTCATCACGATCTGCTTGCCCGAGACCGGGTCGTTGCCGAACGTCCTCAGCGGAGGCTTGGGCGCTGCGCGGCCGCGGAACTGCTTCGGCTGGGCGAGAATCAGCTTCGCCTCGTCCATCGTCAGCGTGAACAGCTTCGCCTCGTTGTCGATGCCGAGGTTGCGGGTGTCTTTGCCTTTGCGCAGGTACGGGCCGAACCGCCCGTTCGCCACCACCACGTCTTCACCGTCGGCCTGACCGACCGTGCGCGGCAGCGACAGCAGCTTGAGCGCGTCCTCCAGCGTCAGGGTGTCGAGCTTCATGTACGAGAGCAGCGACGCGGTCTTCGGCTTCTCGATCTGCGGCGGAGGCAGGCCCTTCTTCTTCTTCGGGATCTCCGGCATCTCGCCCAGCTGCACGTAGGCGCCGAAGCGGCCCGACTTCGCGTACACGTTCTTGCCCGAGACCGGGTCGACGCCGATCGGCTTGTCGCCCTTCGGCGCGGCGAGCAGCTCGACCGCCTTCGCGATCGTCATCTCGTCGGGCGAGATGCGCTCCGGCACCGACGCGGTCTCTTCACCGCGCTTCAGGTACGGCCCGTAGCGGCCCGGCTTCACCACGATGCGCTCGCCGCTCGAGGGGTCTTTGCCGATCTCGATCTCGTTCACCGCGGCTGCGTCGACCTGCTCGATGTTCTCCACCACCAGCTGGTGGAGGCCGACCTCGCCGTGCTTCTTGTCGCCGAAGTAGAAGGTCTTCAGGTACGGCACCTTCTCTTCTTTGCCTTCCTCGATCAGGTCGAGCTCGTGCTCCATCGCCTTGGTGAACTCGTAGTCGACCAGGTGGCCGAAGTACTTCTCCATCAGCGCCACCACCGCGAACGCCACCCAGGTGGGAATCAGCGCGGTGCCCTTCTTCCAGACGTACTTCGCCTGGAGGGTGCCGATGATGCTCGCGTAGGTCGACGGCCGGCCGATGCCGAGGTCTTCGAGCTTCTTCACCAGCGACGCTTCGGTGTAGCGGGCCGGCGGTGAGGTCGCGTGGCCGATGGCCTCCACCTTGTCGACCGGCACTTCGCTGCCCTCGACCAGCTTCGGCAGCGGGGTCTCGCGGTCTTCCAGCTCCGCATCGGGATCGTCGGAGCCTTCGACGTAGGCGCGCAGGTAACCGGCGAAGGTGAGCGTGCGGCCGTTGGCCGAGAACTCCACCTGCTGGCCGTTGGCCGCCGTCGCGGTGAGCCGCGCCGCCACCGAGAGGTGCTGCGCATCGACCATCTGGCAGGCGACGGTGCGCTCCCAGATCAGCTTGTAGAGCTTCAGCTCGGCGGAGTTGAGCTCGCCCTCCAGCTCCTTCGGAGTGCGAAACGCCTCGCCCGCGGGACGCACCGCTTCGTGCGCCTCCTGCGCGTCTTTGCCCGAGGCGTAGACGCGGGGCTCGGCCGGCAAGAACTGATCGCCGAACAGCTCCTTCACCTGGGCGCGCGCCGCGTTCACCGCGGTCACCGACAGGTTCACCGAGTCGGTACGCATGTAGGTGATGTAGCCGCGCTCGTAGAGCCCCTGAGCGACGCGCATCACCTGCTGCGCGCTCATGTTCAGCTTGCGGCCGCCTTCCTGCTGCAGCGTCGAGGTCTTGAACGGAGGCTTGGGCGACGACTTGCCCGGCTTCTCTTCCACCGACTTCACGGTGAACGGCTTGCCGGTGAGGCCTTCGGCGAGCGCCTTGCCGGTCTGCTCGTTCAACACCAGCACGTCGGACTCGGGCTTGCCCTGCTGGTCGAAGTCCTTGCCGCGGGCGACCCGCTTGCCGTCGACGAGCTGAATCTCCGACTTGAAACCAGGAGACGTCGGGTGGTGGGCGGTGAGATCCCAGTACGAGACCGCGCGAAACCGCATCCGCTCCAGCTCGCGCTCGACGATCAACCGCAGCGAGGGCGACTGCACCCGGCCGGCCGACAAGCCGGTGCGCACCTTGCGCCAGAGCACCGGCGACACTTCGTAGCCGTACAAGCGGTCCAAGGTGCGGCGCGCTTCCTGCGCCTCCACCAGGCCCTCGTTGATCTGCCGCGGGTGCTCGATCGCGTGGCGAATGGCGCCCTTGGTGATTTCGTGGAACTCCATGCGCTTCACCGGCACCTTGGGCTTCAGCTGCGACTTCAGGTGCCAGGCGATCGCTTCACCTTCGCGATCCGCGTCGGTGGCGAGGTACAGCTCGCTCGCTTTCTTCAGCGCTTCTTTGAGCGACGCCATCACGTCGCGCTTGGTCACCTCGTAGGTGAGCGCGAAGTCGTTCTCAACGTCGACACAGAGGCCAGACGAGGGCAAATCGACCACGTGGCCGATGGAGGCCATCACGGTCATGTCGTTGCCGACGAATTGGCCGATGGTCTTCGCCTTCGCAGGCGACTCGACGATCACGAGAGGTTTGGCCATTGGGCGCGCTTCGATAAAGGTGAACAGGCGACTTCGTCAAGCGAGTCGTAGTCGAAAAGCAGAGATTACGCTGCTTTACCGGTTCGCGAAGCGGTTCGTCGCAGCGACCAATTCGCTCACCGTGCCCACTTCATGGGCGGAGTGACCGGCGTCGGCCACGATTCGCAGGTCGGCCTCGGGCCAGGCTTTCGACAGCGCCCAGGCCGATTCCATCGGGCAGACCACGTCGTAGCGCCCCTGAACGATCACCCCCGGCAGGTGGCGAATGCGGCCGACGTTGGCGAGCAATTCCCGGTCGCCGTCGAGCCAGCCGTGGTTGACGAAGTAGTGGCACTCGATGCGGGCGAACGCGTCGGCGAAGTGGTCGCTCGAGGTCTTGGAGATCATCGAGGTGTTGGGGTGGAGGTAGCTGGTGCGGCCCTCCCAGCGGCTCCAGGCGCGCGCCGCCTCGCTGCGCACCATCGGGTCTTTGCTGGTGAGCCGCCGGTGAAACGCGTGGAGCAAATCGTGCCGCTCTTCGGGGGGTATCACCGACAGGTATTCTTCGAACGCGTCGGGAAACAGCACCGAGGCGCCGCGCTGGTAGAACCAGTCGATCTCCTGCTGGCGGAGCAGAAAGATGCCGCGCAGCACCAGCTCGGTCACCCGCTCCGGGTGCTTCTGGGCGTAGGCGAGCGCCAGCGTCGAGCCCCACGAGCCACCGAACACCAGCCACTGCTCGATCTTCAGGTGCTCGCGAATCTTCTCGATGTCGGAGACCAGGTCCCAGGTGGTGTTGTGCTCGAGCGAGGCGTACGGCGTCGACTTGCCGCAGCCGCGTTGGTCGAACAGCACGATCCGGTAGGCCTTGGGGTCGAAGAAGCGGCGCTGCTGCGGCTCGGTGCCGCTCCCGGGCCCGCCGTGCAGAAACACCGCCGGCTTGCCCAACGGGTTGCCCGACTGTTCGTAGTAGAGCTCGTGGCCGTTGCCGACCGCGAGCCGCCCGGTGTCGAACGGCTCTATCGGCGGGTAATACGTGTTGGCGGGCACACGTCTTATCTAGTCCAGCAGGACCTTCTCGTTAAGCCGCGCGCGCAGCACCTGGCGGGCCGACTCGGTGAGCGGGTTACCGTTCAGCGACAGCTGCTGAAGCGACGACAACAGCGGGGTGGCGAGCAGCCCGGCGACGTTGCCCAGGTTGTTCTTCGCCAGCGACAACCGCTTCAGCCCGGCGAGCGCCTTGGCGCGAAACAGCGGCACCACGTCGCTCACGCCCAGCCCGTCGCGCTCCAGCGAGAGCGACTCCCACTCGACCTCGGGGCCTTCGGCGAGCGCGGAGATCGCCGCCGGCCGCAGCGCGACCGCCTCCAGCTTGAGCGACTTCAGCCGGCGAAACCAACGGGTCGAGCGCAGCGCCGAGAGCGCGGTGGCGGTGAGCGCGTCGTCGACCACGGTGAGCTGCTCCAGCGAAGGCAGCACCTCGGGGCCGCGGGCGGCGAGCAGCAATGCGCCGACCTCGAGCATCGACTGGCCGACCAGCTCGAGCGACCTCAGCTTGCGCAGCTCGCGCGACTCCAGCAGCAGCGAGAGCCCGTCGGGTTGAATCGCGCGCAGCGGCATCAGCGACAGCTTGCGCACCCGCGAGAGCCCCGGGAGCGCGGCGATGCGGGCGCCATCGGGAGGACCTGAGGTGTAGATGGTGAGCGTCTCCACCGGCTCCTGCGCCATCAGCCCGTTCAGCTGCGACAGCTTGGTCGCCTGCATGGTGATCGCCTCGACGAAGCCGCGCCGAAACCAGAGCGCCTCCGCGCCGTGCTGACCCTGGCCGCGGGCGACGGTGACGCCGTCGTCGAGCAGCAGCGGGGCCCACTCGAAGCCGAGCCAGCCCTTGAACAGCCTGGCGATCGGCTCCGACTGCCAGAGGTGGAGCTCGCGCTGCCGCAGGTCGAGCGCCTGCTTGCCGCCCTGCTCTTCCTGGGCGCGGCGAATCTGAAACGCGATCAGCTCGCCGCGAGGGTCGCCCTGCTCGGTGAGCCAGTCGGCGTAGACCAGCCGCAGCTGATCGTCGGCCGGCTGCTCGAGGATCTTCGCCAGCAGCCCTTCGCCGTCGACCGGCTGAGGCTTGTCGAGCTTCCACCGTGCGCGATCGGGCTTCTTGCGCGCCGCCCACGCCCTCGCCCGCGCCACGTTCGCCTCGGGCAGATGCGCGTTCCACGGGCGCAGCTCCTTCCACGCCTTGCCGGGATCGGCGTCGACCGCGGAGAGCTCGGCGAAGCCGGCGGTGACCCGATCTTCTTCCACCACCACCAGGCACAGCGTGGTGCGCGCGCGCGGGTCGCTCGAGCCTCCGTGGCCAAAAGCGACGCCGATGGGTGACGCTGCCGCTTCGGAAACGAGGCGTTCCACCTCGCTCCGTGACAGGGTTCGTGCCCGGCGCGGGCCGTTCGCCTTCGCCAGCAGTGCGTCGACTTCTTCTGGCGCAGCCTTTTGCGTCACGACGACGTCATACGCGAGCCGGGGCCAGAAGCCTCGGCAAAGGGGCCGGCTTGCTTCGAGCCGGTGAAGGCCTGCAAGGTTCGCGACTCAATGCGTGCCACGATTTTCTTCTCGGTGGTGGTCGTTCTCGGCTGCAGCGGTTCATCGAACATTCACACCACCGGCAACGGCGGCGGCGCCGCGACCGGCGGTGGTGCGGCCACCGGCGGGGGCGGCTCATCCACCGGCGGCGGCGCAGGTGCGGGAGCAGCGACGGGCGGAGGCTCAGGCACCGGCGGTGGCGCTCCGGCCGACGGCTTCTTCGCCCAGTGCAACATGATGCACACCACGCTGACCGGCACTGCGTTCGCGCCCAACGGCACCGACCCGGTGAGCGCTCCGGAGATCTCGGTGTTCGATCACCAGCCCCAGGCGTTCCCGCGCGGAGTGGCGTGCGAGATGTGCGGCGCGGTGCCGGCCGACAACCCGCTCGCCAGCACCACCGGCGCGGCCGACGGCACCTTCAACCTCTCGCTCGACAACGTGAAGAAGGCGTCGACGCTGTTCGTCACCGTGGGCAAGGGCCGCTTTCGCAAGGTGCTCGCCAATCTGCCGGTGTCCTGCGGCGCGAACGCGCTCACCGCCGCGCAGAGCTCGCTGCCGAAGAACAGCAGCGAGGGCGACCTGCCGAAAATAGCGATCAGCTCCGGCAACAAAGATCACCTCGAGAAGGTGGTGCAGGCGATGGGGATCACCGAGTTCGACTGCGTGAAGGGCCTGCCGCCCGGCGCGTCGAGCGAGACCTGCACCTCGGCCACCACCCTGGGCGACGTGCTCTCGAACCCGCAGCTGCTGGCCGGCTACGGGCTGTTGTTCATCGCCTGCGCGCCGGGCGACGAGTACGAGCCGGGCTCGAACACCGCGCCCTCCGGCGGCGCCACCAACCTGAAGAACTGGGTGACGATGGGCGGCAAGCTGGTGGTCACCGACGACAGCTACGACTACGTCGAGCAGCTCTTCCCCGATGCGATCGACTTTCAGGGCACCGCTGCCGCGGCCGGCTCGCCGCAGCCGGCGAACACCGGAGAGATCGGCACCGCGGCGACCTCGATCAGCGCCACCATCTCCGACCCGTCGCTGCTCGCGTGGCTGCAGCTGTTCCCCGGAGCGGTGAACAACGGCGCGGTGAACGTGCAGGGCTTCTTGTCGAAGTGGGCGGTGCAGAAGGCGGCCGGCATGGGCACCGACGTGATCGCCCACGGCACCGCCAGCTGGACCGGCGGCTCGGGCGACGTGCCGCTCACCAGCCGGTTCACCGTGGGCGGCTGTGGGCGCGTCATCTTCTCGAGCTACCACACCGACTCGGGCGGCTCGGGGCTGCTGCCGCAGGAGCGAATTCTCGAGTACCTGATGCTCGAGGTCGCGGTCTGCACCACGATCAACTAGATCGGCGGCATGCCTCACTGGGACGAACGCAAAGAAGCCAACTGGAAGAAGTTCAAGTTCAAGCAGCCCTACGCCAAGGGCCTCGAGCGCCTGCGCCGCGACATTCTCGGCAAGCACGACTTCGACCCCGCCACCTTGTGGCAGTGGGGAACGATGCAGGGCATGGCGTTGGTCGAGATTCTGAAGTCGTGTGAGAAGCACTTCGGAGCGGCCGGCCAGAAGGTGGTGTGCGACGCGCTCCACAAGATCGGCCTCGACATCGGCCGCCAGGTGCTCGACGGCTTCGAGCTGCCCGAGGGGATGACCCACGGCGAGCTCTGGAGCTTCTACGCCACGGTGATCAACACCATCATCTACGCATCGCTCGAGAAGCCGCAGATCGACGCCGGCGATAAGACGACCTTCGACATCGTCTGGTGCCCGCATCAAGACCACTACCAGGCGATGGACTGCCGCGTTCAACGCTACTTCGTGCAGGGCATGATCGACGCCGTGCGCGAGAAGCTCGGCCCCGAATTCGACGCCAACGTGAAGTTCGACACCACCATCCCGTCGGGCTCACACACCTGCCACTTCACCGTCTGGAAGCCGACCGGTGAGGAGAAGCAGAAGTGGGAGCTGTACACCAAGCAGCTCGAGGCGAAGGCGCTCGAGCACGCCAAAAAATCTTAGACGGCGTGGCGCAGGAACTCCCGCGGCGCGTTGGGGTGAAACACCCAGCCGGTGATCAGCACCCAGCGTGAGGCCTTCGGGCGGCTGACCTCGAGCGGCGTGGTGTAGTGCCAGCGCGGGAGCGCATAGGCGGTGAGCGCGCCGATGCCGGTCATCTCGCGCACGCCGGTGAGGTGGCCGCCCTGCTCGTAGATCAGCAGCTGCCGCTTCACGCCGGGCGTCGAGAAGGTGAAGTGAACGTCGAGGTAGCCGTCTTTCGCGTACGGATCCTGCGGAGCGGAGTCGATGTGCGGCCCCGCGTAGTCGCCCGCGCGGTTCACCAGCACCTGCCCCGACACCGGCCCCGCGAGCGGTCGGTCGATCAACATCTCCGCCAGGCGCAGGAAGCTGGCCGATTGGCAGAACGCGAGCACGCCGGTCTCCTGAAGCCGGTCGAGCACGCCATCGGAGCTGGAGAGGCAGGTCTCGCACCGCATCACCTTGTGAATCTCTCCCGCTGCGGAAAGACCGGCCGGCAACAGGCGGGTCTCGCGGTTCTGGAGAAACGCGGTGAAGTGCTTCTCGAAGAACGCAGGCACCGCCCGGGCGAACTTCTCCTGCAGCAGGCCGTCACCGTAGGCGAGCCCCTGGCGGGTCAAGGCGCCGGCCAGCTCGGGCACCTTGCCGGCGAGGGCCTTGCGCCCCTTGGGAGTGAGAACGTCTTCCAGCTCAGGCGGAAACGATTTCACGTGAGCCCTCCTCGGGTGACGGGCGGAAAGTGCGGCGAAGCGTCCAGCGGCTGGCCTTGGGCGACTTCGTCTCCATCGGAGTGGTGTAGTGCCAGATCGGCAGCACACGCGCGATCACCGCGCCGCTCGGAGCGACCGCTTCGACCTTGTCGAGGTGGCCGCGCACGGTGTGCACCATCAGCTGCCGGCCAATGCCCGGCGCATCGAAGTTCAGCTCCAGCTCGAAGGCGCGGTAGTTGATGCGCATCTCGCCGCGGCGGTGACCCGAGCGCGGCCCGCGGTAATCGAACGGCCGCTGCAGCCAGAGCTCGTCGAACGGGTCGGGCCGGAGCGTCTCGCCCGCCAGACGCTCGCAGAACGCGAGGCAACTCTTCGACTCGAGCAGCGCGGTGAGGCCGCAGCTCCGCGCGCGCTCGGCCACTGCGCTCAGCTCGACCATCGCGGCGCGGGCCACCATCGGCAGCCGCTCGTTCCCTCCCTGGGTGGTGGCGGTGAGCGCGGGCGGCACTGGGGCCGAGACCGGCGCCACCACGTCGGCGAACGTCTTCTGCAGCAGCGCGTGCACCTCGCGCGAACGCTTCGGGTGCAACAGGCCGCCGGTGACGAGCGAGCGGTCTTCGTTCAGCGCCTCGGTGAGCGAGCGTTCCTTGCCCGCCAGCACCCGCCTGCCTTTCGGCGACAACAGCTCCTCGAGCTCCCCGGGAAACTTCTTCACCGCCTCAGTCTACGGTGAAAAGAACCCGACCGCGGGACCTGCTTGCACTCGGCCCATACTGACCCGAACCGCCGAGCGGCTCACCAGCGCGAACGCCTTGCGCAGACCCTGCGGCGTGGCCTGCTTCTGCACCAGCACGTTGCCGTCGGGCACGCCCATGCCGCGCGCCACCTTCTCGAAGCTCGCTTCATCGCCGAGGCCGACGAACGCGAGGGTGAACAGCTCCGAGGCGAGCACGTCTCTCGACAGCCTCTCGCATTCACTGATCGTGCGGCTCGACGAGGTGTCTTCGCCGTCGGTGACCACCACCACCACGCTCTTGCAGGGCGTGCCGCCGTCGCGCAGGCGCTGGGCGTAGGCCACGTTGGCGGCCAGGGCGTCGCACCACGCGTCGTAGAGCCGGGTGCCGCCCACCGCCCGGTAGCTGCGCTCGTCGAGCCGCGCGGCGTCGTTGACCGGCAGGTAGCCGTGCAGCACCCGGAGGTCGTTGTTGAAGGTCCACAGCGCGAGCAGAATTCCATCGCGCTCGCGGGTGGCGCCGAGCGCGTCGTTGAGCGCGTGCTGGCCGGCGCGCACCGCCACCTCGAGGTTGCGCTGGGCGATCGAGCCCGAGGCGTCGATCAGCACGGTGAACAGCGTCACCTCGCTGGCTGTGATGTCCTCCAGGGCTTTGCCGGCCGCGCCGGCGATCACCAATGAGCCCAGGTTGCCGGTGATGCTGCTCGCGGTGCCGGTGCCGAGCACGCCTGAATCGCGCGCGGCGTTGATCAGTTGAACCACGTCGTCGTCTTTATTGCTCATGCTGCCTCCTTGAAATTTGGGCATGACCTCACCCGCTGCGTCGCTTTCGCGCCGCAGTCGGCCTCTCCCGCCGGGAGAGGTTTTCAGAACGTGACGGCGTCGGCGGTCTTCACGACCTTCATGCCGGCCTGACGCCACTGCTCGATCGCCTTCTCGGCGATCTTCGGAAAGTTCAACGGCTCAGGCAGTGGGTTGAGCGGCGGAGGCTGCACCGGGCTCATCGCGTCTTCGAGAATCCAGATCTTCTCGGCCAGCTTGGGATCCGTCTTCATCACGTGGGCCTGAATGTCGTTCAGCGTGCTCAACACGCAGTGGCTCTTCGCCTGGCCGAACACGTAGACGCGGTCGTACTCCATCAGCATCTTGAAGAACGGCGCGTTGAAGGAGCCCACCGAGTGCCCCGCGAGCTCGGTCACCTCGGGCGACATCACCGAGTAGTTCTCGGTCATCGCGTGGGTGCCCTTGGTCTCGAAGTGGGTCTGGTGCTTGCGCGCCGAGGCGTGAAAGAGCGCCGCCTCCATCACCGCCGGCACCAGCGCGTGCGAGAGGCCGCCCAGCAGCGTGTGGTACGGCCAGACGGTGAGCACGTACTTGCCCGCCGCTTCGAGGCGCTGCACGTACTCCAGGCTCTCCTTCGGGTGCGAGACGGGGATCCATTTTCCCGCGCGCACTTCTTCGTGGAACACCGGCGTGAACGGAGGCGGGTGCTTGCCGTGTTTGTCGACCCACCAGGCGGGGTGGAAGATCTGGAACACGCGGTGGGTGTCCATCGAGAAGAACAGCCCGGTGAGCTTGTCGAGGTTGCGGTACATCCACTCGACGGTGCGGGTGGTGTCTTCGACCGCGCCGGGGACGAACAGGCTCGCGCCGGGAGTGCAGAAGCCGACCTGCACGTCGATCCCGAAGGCGGCGATCTTGAACTTGTCCTGGCCCGACGGTTTCACGCCGTGCTTCTTCGCGTACGCCTCGCCCGCCTCGGCGATCGCTCCGGCGCGTTCCAGGTACAGCTCGCTGACTTGTTTGGGCGAGTAGAAATCTGGGAGCGGTAGAGCCATGGCGTCCTCCTTCACTGCAAGTTGAGCTGCGAAATCTCGTTCACCGAAACCACGAACAGGCTGCCGTCGGGCTGCGCGATCAACTCGTCGCCCGCGCCCACCATGCCCTGCGCGTCGACGAACAGCCGGCCTTCCACCAGCCGGCCTTGATCCACGCTCAGCGACAGCAGGCCGCCGTCGCACGCGGTCACCACCCGGCCGCCCATCAACGCCCGCGAGCGCGGCGCCTGGAACATGCGGTCGCTGGCCGGCCCGTTCGCCCAGGCGAGCCTCTTGCCGTCGATGCCGAACAACACCATCGAGCCGGTCTCGCGGCCGTGCTTCTCGGTGGTGAGCGAGAGCAGCGCGTGCGCGTCGTCGAACACGCAGTGCGCCTCGACCAGGCGGCCGTCGATCGGCTCCAGGTCGATCGCGAACAGTCCCGGCCGCCCGGGCCGCAGCAGAAACGCCGAGGTGAACCCTCCGGCGCGGTAGAACCCGAGGCCGAGCTTGTCGCCCGACCAGAGGCGGGTCTGACCTTCGAGCACCTGACCGATTCGCGCGCCGGTGTGGAGGTCGATCAACCAGCCGCCCTCTTCTCGCCACGCGGCAGACGACGACGCGGTGAACGTCGGGCCGAACGGGCCGGTGCTGGTGGAGCTGCGCTCGACTACCCTCCCGGCCTCGAGCTTCAGCAGCACGCCGTCGTGCTGGGCGATCCAGGTCGCGTGGCCGGCGGGGATGACGCGGGCGCTCGGTGGGGCGTCGATGCCGAGCGCTTCACCGCCCTCGCGCCGCAGCTGGCCCTTCTCGCGGTAGACGTAGCGGAGCCCTCCGCGCAACGCCGCCGCCACCACCTGGCCTTCGGTGTGGAACACGGTGCGCGAGCTGCAACGCCCCTGGTGGCGCAGCACCTCGAGCCGCACTTTGCCCGCCGCCTGGCACTCCGGGCAGACGCGGCGGGCGTGGGTGGCGCCGCAAGCGCAGCAGGTCCACTCGAGCTGGAGAACCTGGCTCGGCGCCGCGCTGCGCTCGTCTTTCTCGAACACCCGGAGGAACCAGTCGTTCGCGTCGTCGGGCAGCACCCGGTGGTGCAACGCCGTGCGAGGCCACTTCACGTCGGGGCGGTAGAGGCTGTGTCGCGCTTCGGCCCGGCGCTGCGGCGTGGGCAGCGAGGTGTGCACCCCGCCGAACGGGTGCACGTAGAGCAGGCTGTTGAAGAGCATCACCGCGAAGGCGTACCAGTCGCTGCCTTCGTCGAACGCCGGCCTGGCCGCGAGGTCGACGCCGTACAGCCGGGGATCGAGGAACCGCTCGTGCGCCACCGGGCAGGGCAGACCGAACAGCTGCATCGAGTCGGCGTCGATCAGGAACGGCTCGGCGCCGCGGGCGAGCACGTTGCCGTCGTTGAGGTCGCCGGCGATCACGCCTGCGGCGTGAAGTTGGGTGAGCCCGGCTGCCAGCGCGCCGAAGAGCTCGGTCACGCGAGCGCTCGGGAAGGTGCTCTCGCGGTAGCGGCGGTTGGAGAGCGCGGCGACTTCCACCGCGGAGTCGATGCGGCGCATCGCGTAGCCGGCGAAGCTGGTGTTGCGACGGACCAGCTCGATGGGCGCCACCACGCACGTCGGTAACGTGACGCCCGCGACGAGCGCTTCCACCTTCTGCTGCTTCGCGGCATCAGGCTTGTGGAACACCTTCAGCGCCAGGTCGCGCCACCGGTAGACCCGCGCCTCGCCACCCTCGCCGAGCAGGTCTGCCTCGGTGACGCGCGCACGCTCCTGGCCGACGATGAATTCCATCAGGCGGCCTCCAGCAATGCGACGGTGGTGTCGTCGCGGAGCCACTTCTTCTGCTCGGCCAGCACCACCAGCTGCCGGCCAAGCTGCGCGGGATTGCTGAAGGTGAGCGCGTCGCTGAACCAACGGCGCGGGAGCTCGGCGTCGTGCGCGAGCGCTCCGGCCAGGCCATCGGTGGCGATCAACACCGAGCGCGCCGGGCCGAGGTGGTGAATCACCGGCTCGGTCGGAATGCCCAGCGGCAGCGCGCGGTAGCCCAGGTACGCCGGCGCGTTCTCAGGCCCGGAGTCGATCACGTGCAGCACGCCGTCGACGCTCCACACGCCGTCGCCGATGCCGAAGATCAGCGTCTGGTCGCCCTTCCCCACCGCGCACAAGAAGCTGAACAAGAAGAAGCGCTCGACGACCTTCGCCAGCTCGGGCTCTCCGGTGGTGAGCGCCCGCGCAGACTCGTAGAGCCAGGCGAACAGCCGATCGCTCGCGCGCACCGCCAGCTGAGCGTCGATGCCGGCGCTCGCCAGCTGCGCCACCGCGTTCGCCAGCACCTCGGCGCCCAGCTTCGCCCCTGCTTCGTTCGACGCCCCCGAGGAGCAGCCGTCGGTCACCACCGCCACCGTGATCTCCCCGCTGCGAACCGCAAGGCCGTCCTGGTTGTTGCGCAGCGAGAGCGCGTGGTCGCGGCCCCGGATCGATCCGCTGGTGCCTCGATGTGGCGCTGCGACGTTCACGGCTCCACCTCATCAGCGGGGAAATGCGGCTCGACGGCACTCGTCCATCAACTGCTGGGTCGCGGGCGACAGCTCGATCCCCGACCGCGACTTCCACTTCGAGAGCTCGGCGCTCGCCGCGCGCGCATCGTTCAGCGGCAGCACGCCCACCGGCGCGACCTCGGCCGGAGCGCGCTCGCCCTCCTGGCCGATCCAGGTCACCGCTCCGGCGCCCGCGCGCCGCATCGCCACCGGCCGGCCAGGCACGCTCTGCTTGCCGGGGTCGTTGGCGAACTTCATCGTCGCCCTCCGCCCGGTCTGCGACAGCTTGTAGACCGCGGCCACCCGATCTCGGGTCAGCCCGCCCGCGGTCGAGGCGATCAGATACCCGCCGTACCCGTACACCTGCCGCGAGGCATCGACGCCGCACTCGAGGCGCACCTTCTCGAAGTGCCGGGTCTGCGGCGCATCGAACCCGTCTTCCAGAATCTGAACCGGCGAGACGCCCAGCTCCTTCGCCCGCGCGCAGGCGAACCGGTACTGCGCCTCTTTGTCGCCGGAGTCGTAGCGAATCGAGTCGCCCTCGCCCTTGCGCTCGCTGATCAACGCCAGCGCCGCCGGAATCCCGGAGTTCATGGTGTCGAAGGTGTCGAGCAGGTACGACGAGCGCTGCGGCCTCCGCTCGCTCATCGCGCGAAACGCGGCGTCGTCGGAGCCGTAGCGCTGCACGTGCTCGTGCCCCATCGTCCCCACCGCCGTCAGGCCCAGCTTCTGCGCGCCCCACACGTGCGAGGTGCGCTTCAGCCCCGCGCTCTTCGCCGCCTCCAGCGCCAGCAGGTGCTGCTCGAGACAACTCGCCGCCCGCAGCCCGACCTCGAAGATGCGGCCCGAATCGCCGGTGATCTCCACCAGCTCCTTCACCCGCGCCCGCACCCGCTCGGCGTAGCCATCGGAGTCGACCCGAATCGGCGGCGCCTTCACCCCCACCGCGTCGAGCGTCTCGAGCACCAGGTCGCGCTGACGGGCGCAGGTCACCGTCGCGACCGCGTCGGCCAATTTCTCGGGCTCGCTCAAAGAAAGCGTCGCCACTTGAATGCGGTAGCTCCACATCAACACCAAGGGCTCGATCCAAGACACCAGCGCGGAGGGGCCGGTCACGCTGAACACGGGCTCGCGGTCGAAGAACACCGCTCCGGGGGGCATCGCGTGCACGACCAGCTTCGCCGCGCGGAGCATCGCCGCCTTGAACCCCGCCCCCATCTCGTATTCCTCCGCGCTGAGGAACGCGTAGTCGGCAGCGGTGGGCTCGGGGAGCGTCGCGCGCAGCTCCTTCTCGACGTCGAACGGCACCACCTGCGCACCGCCGCGGCGGTGGCAGTAATAGAAGGTCTCTTCGCGCAGCGGCCAACCGGCCTCCGCCATCGAGAACTTGTAGCCGTCGGTCGCCAACAGGCTCGCGCTCATCGTCCGCTCCCACCTTCCAATGAAGTTATAAACACCCAATTAAAAGTCGTCAAGACTCTATCTCCCCCGCTTCGAATTCTGAGAAATCAGTGCGACGGTTTCCGGAGCCTAGGGTCCTTGGGATCAGAACGGCGGGGGGATCGAAGCCACCAACCGATTCACAGCAGCTCGGCAGGGCGGGTCAGGTCGGGAAATATCAAGACGAATTAGTCACGATTTTAAGGAATCGACGCCTAAATCAATGAAGTCACTGGTCATGAAAGTCTCGGAACTGTTCAGACTCGCTGCGGATTTTGGCCGTTCGTCAACGGTCGATACGAATTCGTGGAAGCTGAGCGCGCAACCAGCAAACGTCGATGGCGACAATGTGGGCGCAGGTAGGCATCTCGCAGCAAAAGGGGAAACGCAGATGAAAAGGGATGCAGCACGGGTGGCTGAGCTCTACGCGAGGTTCGGCCCGACCATCTATGCGCGGTGCCGCCGCCTGCTGAAAGACTCGGTGGCCGCGGAGGACGCGACCCAAGAGGTCTTCCTCAAGGTTCTCTCGCACGTGGAGTCGGTGCCGCACGAGGCCGCGGTGCTCCCGTGGATTCACCGAATCACCACCAACCACTGCCTCAACCTGCTCCGCGACGCGCGCAAGCACGCCGAGCCGGTGGAGTCGGTGCCCGAGCAGCACATCGACGACGTCGAAGATTCGGTGGTCACCAAAGACTTCGCCGACAAGGTGCTCGCCTCGACGCCCGAAGAAGAGAAGACCCCCGCTTTTCTGTACCACGTGAAGGGCATGGAGCAGTCGAAGGTCGCCCGTTCGCTCGGCGTCTCCCGCCGCACCGTGCTCTACCGGCTGTCTGCCTTCGCCCAGCGCGCCCGCCGCATTCAGGCCCTGGTCGAGGCCGGGCTGGCGTAACCGGGCCTCCGAATACGCTACACTGCAGTGTCATGCGCACCGCACGCAGCCTGATCCTCATCGTGGCGACGATGGGGTGGGCGGGATGCTCGGGTAAACCGAGTAACGGTGCGTTGCGCGTGGTGGTCGGCTTCGGCTCCCACTCCAAGGCGCAGTGCGTTCGGGTGCGCGTCACCACCGCGGGCGGAACGATCAAAGACACCCAGGGCATCGCCCGCGCCGAGCGCTCGCAGATCAAGGTCGGCATCGAGCGCGGTGGCGACCTCACCGGCATGGTGACCGTGCAGGCGCTCGGCTACACCGACGCCGCCTGCACCGACGCGATGCTCAACGAGCAGAGCGACGCGCCGAAAGAAGACCTCGGCGTCAACGGCGTGCACGAGGTCAACCTCACCTTGGACGGCCCGCTCGCCGCCGACGACGCCGACTCCGACGGCTACGCCAAGGGCGTCGACTGCAACGACAACTCGGCCGCGATTCACCCGGGGCAGACCGAGTCGTTCTGTGGAAACGGCGTCGACGACGACTGCGACATGCAGATCGACTGCGCCGACTCCGACTGCGCCGGCCAGAGCTGCGACGACGGCAACAGCTGCAGCAGCGGAGATCACTGCCAGAGCGGCGCCTGCTCCGGCACCGCCGAGACCTGCAACGCGCCCGGCGCCTGCGAAAAGAACCCCGGCACCTGCGCGCCCGGAGGCTGCAGCTACCCGGCCGACACCGGCGCGCCCTGCGGCGACGGCGGAGTGTGCCGCAGCGACAAGTCGTGCGCGGCCGCGGGCGGTGAGGTGCTCTGCTTCGACGGGCTCGACAACGACAACGACGGCATGGCCGACTGCCTCGACTCCGACTGCGCCAACCAGACCTGCGACGGCGGCACCCTCACCTGCACCACCAACTTCAAGTGCGCGGGCAACAGCTGCGCCGGCCAGGCGGTGACCTGCACCCCGCCCTCCAACAGCTGCCTCACCGGAGGAACGTGCGTCGAAGGCTCGGGCTGCGCGTTCGACGCCGGGGTGGTCGGCAGCGCCTGCGCCAACAACAACAGCTGCGTCGCCGACGGAGGGTGCGTGCCTCCCGAAGACAGCACGCTGTGCGCCAACGGCCTCGACGACGATCAAGACGGGCTGACCGACTGCGCCGACCCCGGCTGCAACGGGCAGATGTGCGACGACGCCAACACCTGCACCACCGCCACCACCTGCAGCGGCACCACCTGCGGCGGCGGCAACACGATGATGTGCACCATGCCCCCGGCGGAGTGCTTCGACACCACCACCTGCCAGAGCGGCGTGGGCTGCGTGTACCCGGTGCGCACCGGAGCGTGTGACGGCGGCGTCTGCCAGCCCGATGGGGGCTGCGCCCCGCAGACCGGTGGCTCGGTGTTCCCGTACACGCCGTCGAACTTCGACCCCAGCCTGCTGGCCGGCGTCGACGCGGGAGTGGTGATCAACTGCAACGCCACCCTCGACACCTCGGCGGCGAACCACTTTCCCACCTGGTGCAACACCGTGCCGCCCACCTGGGTGGTGCAGCAGGCCGACGGCGGCGAGGCGCTGCTGGTCGGCGCGTCGAGCTTCACCGTCAACGGCGGCCAGACGCTGAAGGTGATCGGCTCGCGGCCGCTGATCGTCGGCGTCACCGGCGACGCGTCGCTCAGCGGCACCATTCTGGTGTGGAACAGCAACACCACCGCTCCGGCGGGAGGCTCGAGCTCGACCGCGGTGCCGGCGTGGTGCTTCGGGCTGGCGGGAGAAGTGGGCGGCACCGGCAACAACACCAACGGCGGCGCCGGCGGGGGCAACTTCACCACCAAGGGCACCGCGGGCTCGAGCGGCGCCTCGGGCTCCGGCAACGGCGGCGGCAACCCCGGCGCCAACACGGTCGCGGCGGCGAGCACGCCGCTGCGCGGCGGGTGTCCCGGCGGCAACGGCGGCACCACCGCGACCAACGGCGGCTTCGGCGGCGGCGCGATTCAGTTCTCGGTCGCCGGCATGCTCGACACCTACGGCACCATCGCGGCGCCGGGGGGCGGCGGCAAGGGCGGCGCGAACGCGCAGGCCACCTGTGGCGGCGGAGGCGGCGGCAGCGGCGGCATGGTGCTGCTCGAGGTGTGGAACGTGAACTTCCACTTCGGCACCACCGTCACCGCGCAGGGCGGCGGCGGCGGCGAGGGCGGCAACACCAACGGCAACGCCGGCAACGACGCCGAGAACGGCCACACCGGCGACTTCTTCCAGGCGGGCGGCGGCGCCAACGGCACCACCTTCGGCGCCAACGGGAGCAGCGCGGCCACGGTGAGCTTCCCCACGGCGACCGCGGCGGGCAACACCGGCGGCAGCACCGGCTGCGGCGGCGGCGGCTCGGGCGGGCTGGGCCTGGTGATGGTGAACCACTACGGCCCCAACTGCACCGCCAACGGCGCGTCGAGCCCGGGGCCGGTGTTCGTTCCTTCCAGCTGCCCGTAACTTCGCTATACGTCGCAGACGTGAGGACCCGTTGGGTGGCGCTGGTGCTGCTGTCGAGCTGCGCGCGCCCCGCCGAGAACAAGTCGCAGCCGCGGCCCGACCTGGTGCTCCGTGACGCCCGGGTTCGCTCGTGGAACGAGAAGGGCCTCGAGCTCGACGCGCGCGCGCCCACGGTGGCGGTCATGAAGCAGGCGAAGACCTTGGAGGCCAGCGACGCCGGCGTGCTGCTGGTGCGGGCCGGCGCGGCGGTGCAGGCAAAGGTGCTCTCGGGAGATCTCGACGGCTCCCACTTCGTCGCTCCCGCGGGTGCCGCGCTCACCACCTCCACCGGCTTGAACGGCACCGCGCCCGAGGCGGCGTACCACCGGGTCGCCGACGGCGGCACCTTTGAGGGCCACCACGGGGTGGCGCTGTCGCAGCCCGACTCCGGCTTTACCCTCGAGGCGCAGGGCTTCGTCTTCGATACAGCACGCCGCTCGGCCAACTTCGAGCAGGTCAAGACCTCAGCGGGAGCCGACCGAGGTGAGCCGGGGCCGTACAGCGAACCGACGGGTAGGCGACCCAAAGAAGCGGGAGCCGAGCGATGAGCGCCCTGCTGCTGCTGGTGCTCGCCGCCGACGGAGGGCTGCTCGCCCGGCCGGTTCAGGTGAAGGCCGATCACCTCGAGGTGCTCAACGCCGAGGGCAAGGCGATCTACTCCGGCCACGCCCACGCGGTGCGCGACAACACCGAGCTCGACTGCGACACCCTCACCGCCCACTTCGACAAGAACCAGACGGTGCAGTCGATCGACGCCGAGGGAAACGTGGCCGCGCGCCAGGGCGAGAAGCAGGCCTGGGGCGAGCGCGGGCACTTCGACAACGTCACCGGAGTGCTCGAAGTCACCGGTCACCCGCGGGTGCAGTCGGGGGCGCGCCAGGTCGCGGGAGAGAAGATCGTCTTCCAGCAAGACAGCGATCGCCTCGAGGTCGATCAGCCGACCACGCTCTCGCAGCAGGGCAAGGAGACCACCGAGATCGCCGCCGACCACCTGCTGCTGCTCGACAAGGTCGAGACCGCCACCTGGACCGGCAACGTGAAGGCGAAGAAGGGCACCACCCGGCTGTTCGCGCCGCAACTCACCGCGCGCTACGACGAGCACGGCGAGGTGAAGCACCTCGACGGCGTGGGCGGGGTGCACGTGATCGACAAGGACCGCGAGGCCTGGGGCGCGACCTTGTCCTACGACCTCGACAAGGGCGTGGTCGACGTGATGGGCAAGCCGCGCGCGCGCGACGGAGCGAAGCGAATCGCCGGCTCGAAGGTGCGCTTCCTCACCCAGGAAGACCGGCTGGTGGTCGACGACGCCACCACCGTCTTTCAAAACGAGAGCGAGAAGAAGAAGTGAGCGCGAAACGACGAGGCGATGAAGGCGAACAGCCGAAGCGCCGGCCGGAGACTGCGCAGCAGGCGGAGGCGAAGTGAGCCAAGGAACCGAAGAGCGGCTCGAAGCCTCCGGCCTCTCGAAGCGCTACGGCTCGCGCTGGGTGGTGCAAGACGTGTCGTTCTACGTGAAGCCCGGCGAGGTGGTCGGCCTGCTCGGGCCCAACGGCGCCGGCAAGACGACCAGCTTCAACATGGTGGTGGGCCTGGTGCGGCCCGACTCCGGGGTGGTGAAGCTCGACGGCAACGACGTGGCGCGGCTCCCGATTCACCTGCGGGCGAAGGCGGGGCTGGGCTACCTGCCGCAGGAGGCCTCGGTGTTTCGCGCGCTCACCGTGCGGCAGAACCTGCTCGCCGCGCTCGAGCTCGAAGGCTCCACCCCGAAGGGCGAGCGGAGCGCCCGGGTTCAAGAGGCGCTCGAAGAGCTCGGGCTCACCACGGTGGCCGAGTCACGGGGCGACACGCTCTCGGGCGGAGAGCGGCGGCGCACCGAGATCGCCCGCGCGCTGCTGGCCAGGCCCCGCTACTTTCTGTTCGACGAGCCGTTCGCCGGCGTCGACCCGATCAACGTCAACGAGCTGCAGGCGGAGATCGGCCGGCTGAAGGCGCGGGGCCTCGGCGTGCTGATGACAGATCACAACGTGCGAGACACTTTGGCCATCTGCGACCGCGCGTACATTCTCTCGGGCGGGCGAATTCTCGAAGAAGGCACCCCGACGCAACTGGCTGAAAACCCTCGGGCACGTTCTGTGTATCTCGGGGAAAACTTCAAGCTTTCTTGAAGCTTGCCGATTACAGATCAACTTGATGGTGATCCTACAAACGGGCTGCTACCCTTGGCATGACTTTTGAGGGGCTGACCCATGGCGATGGAGCTCAAACAAAGCCTGAAGCTGTCGCAGCAGCTGGTGATGACGCCACAGCTGCAGCAGGCGATCAAACTGCTCCAGTTGTCGCGGCTCGAGCTGCTCGAGCAGGTGCGCGAGGAGATGGAGCAGAACCCGCTCCTCGAGACGCCCGACGAGACGGTCGAAGGCAACCTCGACGAGAAGGAGCCGGGTGAGGCCTCGCTGGAGGCCGAGAACCTCGAGCAGCCGACCGACTACGAGCCCAAGGCCGCCGACGAGAAAGCGGTCGAGGTGAAGGGCGACAACAACGAAGGCACCTCCGAGATCGACTGGGATCAGTATCTCAACAGCTACCAGTTCAACGAGCCGACGCTGCCGTCGAACCGGGGCAACATCGACTCCGAAGATCTGCCGTCGTTCGAAGCGAACCTGGTGAAGAAAGAAGATCTCCAGGATCACCTCCACGACCAGCTGGCGATGTTGAAGCTGAACGACGCCGAGCGGCGCATCGCGCTGCTGATCGTCGGTAACCTGAACGACGACGGCTACCTCACCCTCGAAGAGGGCCACGAGGGCGGCGACCCGCTGATCCACCTCTGCGCCGAAGCCGACGTCCCGATGGACGTGGCGGAGCGCACCCTGCGCAAGATCCAGCACCTCGAGCCGAAGGGATGCGCCAGCCGCGACCTGCAGGAGTGCCTGCTGATTCAGGCCTGCTCGCTGAAGGAGCCGCAGGCTCAGCTGCTGTCGACGATCATCAAGAAGCACATGAAGCTTCTGGAGTCGAAGAACCTCCCCGCGATCGCCAAGGACCTCAAGGTCCCGCTGGAAGACGTGGTGAAGGCGGCGAAGCTGTTGCCGAAGCTCGACCCCAAGCCGGGCCGCAACTACTCGGGCGACGACGCGCAGTACATCACCCCCGACGTGCAGGTTCACAAGCTGGGCACCGAGTACCACGTGGTGCTCAACGACGACGGCCTCTCGAAGCTGCGAATCAGCACCGCCTACCGCGACGCCTTGAAGAACGGGAAGGTGCCGCCCGGTCAGACCAAGGAGTTCGTGCAGGAGAAGATGCGCTCGGCGATGTGGCTGATCCGCTCGATTCACCAGCGGCAGCGCACCATCTACAAGGTGACCGAGAGCATCGTGAAGTTCCAGCGCGACTTCTTCGACAAGGGCATCGCCCACCTGAAGCCGCTGATTCTGCGCGACGTGGCCGAAGACATCGGGATGCACGAGTCGACCGTCTCGCGCGTCACCACCAACAAGTACGTGCACACGCCGCAGGGCATCTTCGAGCTGAAGTACTTCTTCAACTCGTCGATCGCGCGCACCGCCGGTGAAGACATCGCCTCTGAAGCGGTGAAGAACCACATTCAGCAGATCTGCAGCCGCGAGAACCCGAAGAGCCCGTACTCTGATCAGAAGATCGTCGAGCTGCTCAAAGCGCAGGGCATCGAGATCGCCCGCCGCACCGTCGCGAAGTACCGCGAGGGCCTGGGCATCCTCCCCTCCTCCAAGCGCAAGCGCTGGGACTGACCCTCTCCGTTGGGAGAGGCCGACGAGCGCCATAGGCGCTCGCGGGTGAGGGACAGCCCTGTCTACGCGCCCGCACGAGGGGCCGTGCCGTACGAGTCCGAACGCGAACCGCAAGCAGTAACGAAAAGAGGAAGAACCTCTGCGTTTCCCCCGTTGCATTCTCGTCACCAACGGCGCGATGCTTTGCAGACAACACAGGACCAACCGCGGAGGCCGGGCTGAATGCAGCTGAACATCACCTTCCGTCACTTCGATCCGATTGATTCACTGAAAAACTACGCACGGGAGAAAGTCGACCGGGCAGAGAAGTACCTCGACAAGGCGGGTGAAGCGCACGTCGTTTTGTCCCTCGAGCGCCACCTGCACCACGCCGACATCACGATTCACTCCGGAGCGTTCGTGCTCCGCGGGCGTGAGAAGTCAGAAGACATGTACGCGTCGATCGATCTGGCGATGGACAAGATCGAGCGGCAGCTCCGTCGCTACAAGGAGCGCCTCAAGCACCACCACGGGCGCGAGCGGGTGCACCACCGTCAAGCGCTGGTGAACGGCGGGGTCAAGGTTCGCCACGACGTGGTCGAGGTGGCGACGCCCGAGACCGAGTCGCACCCCGACAAGGCGCAGCCGCGCATCGTGCGGAGCACCGAGCTGTTGATCAAACCGCTCGGGGTCGAAGAAGCCGTGATGCAGATGGATCTGCTGAACAACGACTTCCTCGTCTTCACCAACAACGCGACCCACGAGCTGAACGTGGTGTACCGGCGCAAAGACGGGCACTACGGCCTGATCGAAGCGTCGATGGTGAAGAACGGCGCTCCGGGATGATCCGAGCGGCGACGCTCGCAATGATGCTGGCGCTTCCGGCAGTCGCGGAGGCGCCAGTTTCATTTGGGACGCTGGAGATCGAGGTCAAAGGCATCGCCGCGATCACCGGCACCCTCAACGTCGGCGTGCACGAGAAGGCCGACACCTTTCCCGACGGCGCCAAGGCTCCGCTGAAGGCGATCGCGGTGAAGGTGGTGTCGAACCCGCAGCTGATCGTGATCGAGCACGTGCCCTACGGCGTGCACGCGGTCTCGGTCTGGCACGACGCCGACGGCAACGCCGAGATGAAGAAGGGCCTTTTCGGCATACCCAAGGAGCCGATCGGGGTGTCGAACAACGTGCGGCCGACGCTCGGGCCGCCCAGCTTCGACGACGCGAAGTTCGAGCTGAAGACCGAGAAGAAGAAGCTGGCGATCGAAGTCTTCGTGCCCTGAATCAGCCGCCGAGCACGAACAGCCCGGTCTTCCAGACCGAGTACATCGAGCCGAGCACCACTGCGTTCCAGCCGAGGAAGAAGCCCTTCGAGTAGGCCGAGGGGTAGCGGCCTCCCTTGAAGCCGACAGTGGCGTCGCCGATGAAGATCGCCGCTCCGAGCGCGCTGAACGCCGCCACGATCGGCCCCTGGAACCACACGAACGCGATCGCCGCCTCGGTGAGCATCAGCGCCGCCGCGAGCAGCTTGCCTCCGCGAATGCCGATCACGCTGGCGGTGGTGCGGCGGCCCGCGGCGAGGTCGGCGTCGATGTCCATCAGCTGGCCGAACAGGTGGCAGTGCATTGCGAACAGCGCGCTGAAGGTCATCGCCGGCCACGACAGCTGCGGCACCGAGCAGAGCCAGGCGCCGAGCACGAAGACCAGCAGGTAGCCGGTCTGGTTGAGCAGATCGAGCACCGGGCGGTTCTTGAAGCTGAACGGAGGCGCGTTGTAGAGCGCGTTGCTCCCCACCAGCGCCGCGAACCAGAGCAGCATCTTCGGGCCGCCGGCGATCACGAACAGCGCCAGAAACGGCACCTGCGAGGCGGCGATCCACCAGGGAAGGCGCTTCAGCTGCTCGTCGTTCAGACAGGCGCCGAAGATCCAGCTGTCTTTGCGCGGGTTCTTGCGGTCGGTCTCGGCGTCGAACAGGTCGTTGAAGCCGTAGGCCAACAGCCCGAGCGGGAAGCAGACGTAGACGCAACCCAGGAAGAACTCCCAGCTGCCGAACATCTCGCGGCGGCCGAAGGGCAGCAGGTAGAACCAGAGGTGGGTGGGCCAGAAGCCGGGCCGCGAGGCTTTGAGCAGCCAGGTCAGCGGGGTTGGGTTAACGAGCTCCGCGCGCATCGCCCAGCAGCTTGTGACCGACCGGGTCGAGGCCGAAGCCGAACGGAATGCGGCCGAGGCTGACCGGCAGCTTGCCCGGAGTGCCCTGCTCGCCGAACAGCGCCGCCGCGGCCGCGGAGGTCGCGCTCTCTTGCGCCGAGTAGGTCGCCAGCACCGCCTTGGCGTCGAGCGCCTGCTGCACCAGGTACGGCGAGCCGGTCACCACCGCGATCACCGCCTTGCCGGTGAGCGCCACGTTGGTCACCAGCTCGACCTGGCGCACGTTCTCGACCTCGACCACCACCACCTCGGCCTTGTCGGCGAGCGCCCGGGCCTTGCGCTTCAGCTCCTCGCGGTCGGCGTCTTTCGGGTACGCCGGCACCACCAGCGTGGCCGCTCCGGGAGAGCGCGAGGCCACCGCCCGGCCGAACGAGGCCTCGGTCGCGATCACCGCCACCGGCTTGCCGCGCCCGAGGGGAAAGACGTCGTCTTTGTTGCGCACCAGGGTCACCGCCGACTTCGCGATCTCGTCGGCGACCTTCTGCCCCGAGCCCAGCTGCGCCAGCCGCTCCGCCAGCGGCGCGGGCGCCTCGAACACCCCGCGCTTCGCCTTCAGCTCGAGCACGTGGCGCACCGCCTGGTCGAGCCGCGAGGAGGGAATCTGCCCGCTCCTGACCGCCTCGAGCAGCGCCTGGTGCACCTCGGTCTTGCGCTGCGGCCGCCAGGGCACCAGCACCATGTCGGCGCCCGCCTGCACCGCCATCACCGCGGCGTGACCGACGCCGTAGCGCGCGGCGATCGCCTCCATCTCCAGCTCGTCGGTGAGCACCAGCCCGTCGAAGCGCAGCCGCTCGCGCAGAATGCCGGTGAGAATCTTCTCCGAGAGCGTGGCCGGCTCGTCGTTGCCGGTCACATTCGGCGCCGCCAGGTGGGCGGTCATCATCCCGTCGAGGCCGACGTCGATCGCCGCCCGAAACGGCGCCAGCTCTTCCAACAGCTGGGGCTCGTTCTCTTTCAGCACCGGCAGCGTCTTGTGCGAGTCGCCCTCCGCCGAGCCGTGCCCGGGAAAGTGCTTCGCCACGGTGGCGATCTGCGCGTCTTGCTGCCCGCGAACGAACTGCGCGCCCACCTCCGACACCAGCGCCGGCTGATCACCGAAGCTGCGCACGCCGATCACCGGGTTGCGCGGGTTCAGGTTCACGTCGAGCACCGGAGCGAGGTTCATGTTGAACCCCAGCCGCTTGAGGTCTTCGGCCTGCGCCCGCCCCGCCTCGTACGAGAGCTTGCCGCTGCGGGTGGCGCCCAACGCCATGTTGCCCGGCAGCACCACCACCTTCTCGCTGATCCGAACGACGTTGCCGCCCTCCTGATCGACCGCGATGAACGGAGGCACCTCACCCGCCATCACCTGCCGCACCTGGTCGTTCAGCCGCGCCACCTGCTCGGCGCTCTCGATGTTGCGGCCGAACATGCAGACCCCGCCGGCGTGCATGCCCTTGAGCAGCTCCACCGCCCGCGCGTCGACGGTGGTGCCCGAGAAGCCGACCATCATCAGCTGGCCGACCTTCTCTTCCAGCGTCATCTTGGCGATCCGCTGAGCGGTGCTCCCCTCTGCCTCGGGAGAGGGTGCCCGAAGGGCGGGAGTGGGCTCAGGGCTGGGGCCGACGTGCTCGAGCTTCGAAGGCGCATTCTCGACCAGCACCGGCGGCTCCTCGACCACCCTGCCCTCGCGAAAGGCGTCTTCGAGAGAGATCTTGTCGCCGGAGTGTGCGCACCCGATCACCAGCAGCCATGGAAGGGCGCGCCGCACCACCCATTAGCCTAGCCTGCCGGAACGAAAACGCGAGGTAGGGCCAGCGGCGCGCTGTCTTGCAGCGGTAACGGCCTGTTTGCTAAGGCCAATCGCGCTTGGAAGCGACCCAACGTTCAGAGAAGGACCTGCTGATCGCCAGCAAGGCTTTCACGGTCGAGAACCGCGTGAAGTCGTGGGCGGCGCTGTTCACCACTCTGGGGGTGATCGGCGGGCTCGCGGCGCTGGCGGCCACCCTGCCCTGGTACCTGGCGCTCCCGGCGGCGGTGATTCAGGGCCTGACCCTGGTGCGCGGCTTCTGCCTGTACCACGACTTCCAGCATGGGGCGTTGCTGCGCAACTCCACCGTCGCGCGCGGCATCTTCTGGCTCTACGGCGAGCTGTTGCTGGTGCCGCCGAACGTCTGGCGCGAGACCCACAACTACCACCACGCCCACACCGCGAAGCTGATCGGCAGCCACATCGGCAGCTACCCGATGCTGACCCCGAAGATGTACCTCGAGCAGCCACCGGTGAAGCGCTGGCTGTACCGGGCCGCCCGGCACCCGCTGAACATCAGCGTCGCGCTCTTGACCGTGTTCCTGATCGGCATGTGCGTGCGCCCGTTTCTGAGGGCCCCGAAGAAGCACTGGGACGCGGCGGTGGCGCTGGTGATCGTGGGCGCGATGAGCGCAGCGCTGATCATCACCGGGCACGCCTGGCAGTGGCTGTTCGCCTACGTGATCCCGATGGCGGTGGCGACCGCGAGCGGCGCGTACCTGTTCTACGCCCAGCACAACTTCCCCGAGGCGAAGGTGGCCTCCCGCGAGAAGTGGACCTTCACCAAGGCCGCGACCGACTCCTCCAGCTACATGCAGATGAGCCCGGTGATGCACTGGTTCACCGCCAACATCGGCTACCACCACGTGCACCACCTCAACGCCGCGATCCCGTTCTACCGGCTGCCCGAGGCGATGGCGCAGATTCCCGAGCTGCAGTCGCCGGGGAAGACCAGCCTCAAGCCGGCCGACGTGCTGGCCTGCTTCAAGCTCAAGCTGTGGGACCCCGACGCGAACCAGATGGTCGGCTACCCGGCGGAGCAAAAATTGACCGAGGCGCGTTCAGGGCTTTGATCAGCGCCACAGGCCGCTACCGGCTTGTCGCACTGAAAAAGGCCCCAAATGAACCCGATCACTCCGAAGCAGTTCTGGGACGGCATCGACCGCCGCGGCAGCGAGAAGAAGGAGTCGCGCTTCACCGAGCTGTCGATCGAGTCGACCTGGCGCCCCACCGACCTGAAGCTGGAGGCCAGTGAGGGGTTCCTCCGGGCCAACGGCCTGGTCCCCGACCGGCGCCGCTGATCGGCAACATCGGTGTCCCGAGCGATTGCCCAGGCTTGAACTCGCTCCCGCGCTCCGATAGATGCGGCTCGCGTGAAGATCGCTGAGTTCCTCAAGCCCGAGTCCATCATCAGCGAGCTCACCGCCACCACCAAGTCAGGTGTGCTCACCGAGCTGTCCGCGTCGCTGTCGAAGACGCTCACCTCCGTCACCCAACAGCGGCTGTCGCAGGTGCTGGAGGAGCGCGAGAAGGTCGCCTCCACCGGTATCGGCGAGGGCGTGGCGATCCCCCACGGCAAGCTGCCGGGCATCACCACCCTCTCGGCCTCGTTCGGGGTGTCGCGCAACGGCATCGAGTTCGACGCGATCGACCGCAAGCCCACCCACCTCTTCTTCGCCCTGGTGGCCCCCGAGAACTCGGCCGGGCTGCACCTGAAGGCGCTCGCCCGCATCAGCCGGCTGTTCAAGAACCCTTCGTTCCGCGCGTCGATCCTCGCCGCCCAGAGCGCGAGCGAGATCTACTCGCTGATCGCCCAGGAAGACGCCAAGGCGTAGCCGGCCGGGGTAAGCTCGGCGGCGTGGAAGTCGTCCTCCGCCCCGTCAACGATCTGTTCCTGAAAGAAGTCGTCTTCCCTGCGTTCAAGGCTGGCGTGGTCGACGCCGTGCCCGCGGTGGAGTTCCTGCTCCGCAACCTGGAAGACGAAGAGACCTGCATCACGCTGGAGATGATGCTGGAGCGTGGCATCGACGGCAGCTTCTACGGGATGACCGACGAGAAGTGGTCGAAGGCGGTCTACCGGCTGCTGTTCATCGAGTGGATGAAAGACTCCGGCGGCTGGGCGATCGGCCACGAGTACGAGGGCTACGCGGGCGACTGGGAAGACACGCTCCACCTCACCCTGATGCTCGAAGACGCCAACTACCCGTACTCGGAGCCCGACAAGGCGCGCAAGTTCCGCCAGGGGTTCTTCGACCGCCCCAACGAGAAGCGGGGCCTGTCGTCGCTGGTGTGCGGCGCCTGGAACCCGGTGCCCGACTTCCCGCCCGACCAGGTGCTCACGCTCCAGGGCCACGGCGAGTACGCGCCCCAGCAGGGCATCGCCCGCGCCGACTGGGCCTGGCGGCCGCTCCACGCGGTGAACCAGTGGGCCGCCCAGCTGCCCAACGCGCTCTCACGGCTGCTGCAGCGCGAAGGCAAGCGGCTGAAGCCGGTCGACGCCCCCGAGCGGCACGACGTGCTCGAGTACTGGCTCGGCCGGGTGAAGGAGCCGCCGGTGCTGGCGGTGAGCTTCTCGGGGTTGGGCCCTCAGGCGAACAAGTGGATCCGCGAGATCGGCCAGCTCGCGCACGTGATTCGCGCCGCGGCAGCGGCCGAGCAGGGCATTACGTCAGTGATCAGCTTTCACGGCTCGCACGACCAAACCTACGAGTTTTGAACGACCGCCTGACCGGTTCTCACAGACCTTCGACGAAGCGGCTGACCGATTCTCACAGACCTCTCCCGCCCCTTTGGGGCACCCTCTCCCCCGCCGGGGAGAGGGCAGACGTTGGCGTGCTCGAGACCGGGTGCCCAGCGTGCTCGGCAAGAACGCGCTCCTCCCCGACGGGGGAGGAGCTGTCGCGAAGCGACTGAGGAGGTCTGTGCGAACCGTTCAGCCGGTCGCTAGACGTACAGCGCCCAGGCCGCGACGGCCAAGAAGGCGCCCGCGTCGATCAGCAGCGCCGGGTCACTCAGCAGCACCTTCTCGGGCGAGCCACCGGCGCCCCGTTTGTGCACCAGAAACAGGTACCGGAAGATCCCGTAGATCACGCAGGGCACGGTGAACTTCAGCCGGTCGCTGCCCACGTGCTCGACCGTCTCCTTCGACACCGTGTAGAGGCCGTACGCGAGAATGGTGGTCGCGGCCGAGATCGACATCATCTGGTCGAGCATGCCGAGCGAGTAGTCGCCCAGGTTCGCCCGGTGCGCCGCCGCGCTGCCCTCCAGCGACGACAGCTCGTGCCGCCGCTTCGCCAGGCCCAAGAACACCGCGCCCAGCAGGGTGCAGAGCAGCAGCCAGTTCGACATCTCGACCTGAATCGCCTCCGCGCCCACCATCACCCGCAAGATGAAGCCCGAGGCGATCGCCAGCACGTCGAGGATCACCATGTGCTTCAGCCAGAACGTGTAGAGCACCTGGAGCGCCAGGTACGCGGCGGAGGCGTAGAGGAAGCCCTTGCCCACCCACCAGCCGATGCCGGTGAAGCCGCTGAGGCAGATCACGATCAGCATCACCACCGACGCACCGCCGAGGTGACCGGCGGCGATCGGGCGATTCTTCTTCTCGGGGTGGTGCCGGTCGCGCTCGCGATCGACCCAGTCGTTCATCAGGTACACGGTGCTGGCCAGCAGCGAGAACGCCACCAGCGCGCCCAGCGCCTTCCACACCATGTCGCCGCGCGCGGCGGCCTTCGCGAACAGCAGCGGCACCAGCACCACGCCGTTCTTGATCCACTGCCGCGGCCGCAAGGCGCGAACGGCGGCCAGCGGCATCGGGGGCCGCTTCAGCTCCATGGGTGCACCCGCAGCGTCGACGTTCAAGGCCGGCCGATCCCGTAGTAGGTGAAGCCCAGCTCGCGCAAACGGGCGGGGTCGAAGATGTTGCGGCCGTCGAACACCACCGGCTGCTTCATCGTCGTCTTCATGCGGTTGAAGTCGGGGTGACGAAACGCGTTCCACTCGGTGATCACGAACAACCCGTCGGCGCCCGGGAGCGCGTCGTAGGGGGTGGCCGCGTAGCTGATCCGGTCTCCGAAGCGGCGCTTCGCCACCTCCATCGCGATCGGGTCGTGGCTCTGCACCTTGGCGCCCTTGCCGAGCAGCCCCTCGATCACCTCGATCGCGGGCGCCTCGCGCATGTCGTCGGTGTTGGGCTTGAACGCCAGCCCCCACACCGCGAACGTCTTGCCCGCCAGCTCGCCGTAGTGCTTCACCGCCTTGGTCACCAGGGTCTTCTTCTGGCGCTCATTGGTGCGCTCCACCGCCCGCAGCAGGTCGAGCTCGAGCCCGAAGTCGCGGCCGGTCGCCACCAGCGCCTTCACGTCTTTGGGGAAGCAACTGCCGCCGTAGCCCACCCCGGGGAAGAGAAACGGGTAGCCGATGCGCGCGTCGGCGCCCAGGCCCTTGCGCACGTGGTCGACGTCGGCGCCCACCCGCTCGCAGAGCGCGGCGATGTCGTTCATGAAGCTGATGCGGGTCGCCAGCATCGCGTTGGCGGCGTACTTGGTCAGCTCCGCCGAGCGGGTGTCCATGAACAGAATCGGGTTCTCGGTGCGCACGAACGGCGCGTACAGCTCGCGCATCACCTTCGAGGCGCGCTCGGAGTTGCTGCCGATCACCACCCGGTCGGGCTTGAGGAAGTCGTCGAGCGCGGCGCCCTCTTTCAAGAACTCGGGGTTGGAGACCACGTCGAACGGGTGGGTGGTGTTCTTCGCCACCGCCGCGCGCACCTGGTCTGCGGTGCCCACCGGCACGGTGCTCTTGTCGACGATCACGGTGTAGCCGGTGATCGCCTTGCCGACCTCTTCGGCCGCGGCCACCACGTAGCGGAGGTCGGCGTCGCCGCTCTCGCCCTCGGGGGTGCCGACGGCGATGAACACCGCCTCGGCCTTGGGCACCGACTCGGCAAGTTTGGTCGAGAAGGTCAGCCGCTTGTCGGCCATGTTCTTGACCATCAGCTCTTTGAGGCCGGGCTCGTAGATCGGCACCTCGCCCGCCTGGAGCGTCTTCACCTTCTTCTCGTCGATGTCGACGCAGATCACGTCGTTGCCGGTGTCGGCGAAACAGACGCCCGCGACCAGCCCGACGTACCCCGTGCCCACCACGACGATCTTCATGCGCCCTTCCCTACCACAGCTGCCCTAGGCCCCTGCCAGCGCATGCCGAACAGGCTCTTCCAGGGTTAGACCCTCGGTCCGGCCCACCTGCGACACCGGGGTCACCAAAAGGCGGTCGATGAGTTCCCGCACCGGCCACGACAATTCGGGCTTCAGCGGCGCCACCGTCTTTTCCAGCTCGGGGAACAGCCGCTCGGCGACCGAAAGCGCGGCGTAGAAGGGGCGGCCGAGCTTCCACTCCTTCACCCGGGCGTTCAGGGTGGCCGCGTCGGGCGGGCCGGCAAACGCACCGGTGGAGGGGGCGCCCAGCAGCAGCTCGCGCAGGTCGATCCACTCCAGCATCGGCACTTCGAAGTTGGCGCGGGCGATCAACAGCACGTGGGCCAGCACCGCGTCTTCGAGCGAGAGCTTGCGCGCCGAGGGGCCGTAGACCGGGTTGGGCAGCGAGCGATCGATCACCGCCTTGTCGATCGCGCGGTCGCCGGTCAGCTTGCCGTGCACGAACACCATCGTGCGGCCGTCGGAGAGCACCTGCTCGGCCGGGGCGAGATCTTGCGGGGCGTCGGTCGGCACCATTTCGACCTGGCCCAAGAAGCGGGAGAAGGGGTCGACGTCCATCGGGGGCACCAGCACCCGAATGTCGAGCACCGGGCGAAACCCGACGTGCGGGTAGAGCGACTCGGCGAAGGTGGCGGCGCCCAGCAGCACCACCTTGCGGCCCTCGAGGCCGTCGATCGCGCGCTTGAAGTTCACCAGCTTCATCACGTTGTCGTTCAGGCTGCCCTGGTAGATCGACAGCATGCGATCGCGCGCCCACGCCGGAGCGCCCGCTCCGCCGAGGCGGTACTCGAGGTTGTAGGCGGCGAGCGGCGCCAGACCCTGCGCGATCGCCCAGTCGACGTACTGCTCCCACGGGCCCTTCGACAGATCGGTGCGCGCGGGCGCGAAGGAAGACAGAACGCGAAAGAGGTCGAGCAGCGACGGCACGGAGGAGTGCTTCTCGCGACGCGCGGGAGCGGTCAAGTGTGCTACGCGCCGCCCCGTGGCCGACGTCGCCGTCGTGATTCCGTACCATGGGCGTACCGCGGGCGCGGCCGAAGAGCTCGCGCACCGCCTCGGCCACCGCGACGGCGTGGAGGTGATTCTGGTCGGCCCCGGCAAAGAGGCGGTGCGCCGGCCGGGCGCGGGCGCGAGGCGCAACGGCGTGGTGCACCTCGAGGCGCCGGCGGGCCGGGGCGCGGGGCTGCGCGCGGCGCTGGAGCGGGTGAACGCCGAGATCACCGTGCTGCAAGACGCCGACGCCGCCTGGCCGATCGAAGCGCTCGACCAGCTGGTGGGGCCGATCGCGCGCGACGAAGCCGACGTGGTGGTGGCGCGGCGCTCGCGGCTGCCGCTGCGGGAGCGGGCGCTGGCCGGGCTGGCGCGCTGGGTCTCGAACGCGCAGGTGGCCGACCCGCTGTCGGGCCAGCGCGCGTTTCGCACCGAGGTGCTCAAGGAGCTCAGCCTCCAGCACCTGGGCGACGACGTCGACGCCGAGCTGTTGGTGAAGCTCGCCGCGCAGCTCTACCGGTTCAAGGAAGTGGCGATCGACTCGGCGCCCTCGAGCCGCGGCGCGGGCGCCTGGCTGTCGACCGGGCGCACCCTGCTCAGCTACGCGACGATGCGCAACGACGCCGACAACGCGCACGAGGGCTACAACACCCTGGCGCGCATGGAGGCCGGCGCTCCCAACTACAACGCCTGGCTGGGGGCGCGGTTTCGCGAGCACGCCGGCCAGCGGGTGCTGGAGGTCGGCGCCGGCATCGGCACCATCACCGAGCTGCTCGCCTTTGGCCGCGAGAAGGTGGTCGCGCTCGAGGTCGACGAGTTCTACGTGCGGCGGCTGAAGAACCGCTTTCGCAACACGCCGCAGGTGGTGCCCTACCTGTCTGACGTCGCGCTCGCCGACTGGCAGAAGCTCTCGGCCGAGCGGTTCGACACCGTGGTGCTGTCGAACGTGCTCGAGCACATTCCCGACGACGCGGGCGCGGTGCGGCGGTTCGCGCAGATCGTCGGCCCCGGCGGCAAGGTGCTGATCGTGGTGCCCGCGCTGCCCCAGCTGTTCGGCGCGCTCGACGAAGCGGTCGGCCACTACCGCCGCTACACCGACGCCACCCTGCGCGCGGTGCTCGAGCAGAACGGGTTCGAGATCGAGCTGTTGGAGTGGATGAACCTCGCCGGCATTCCCGGCTGGTTCGTGAACTCGCGGCTGTTCAAGCGCCGGGCGATGCCGCCGCTGCAGCTGCGCATGTACGATCAGGTCGCGCCGCTGGTGGCGAAGGCCGAGCAACTGGTGAAGCTCCCGGTGGGCATGAGCCTGTTCTGCGTCGCGCGAGCCCTCTCCCACGGGAGAGGGTGACCCGAAGGGTCGGGTGAGGGGCACCCGCACGCCGGCAGTCCCGAGACCAGATGCGTTCGGTGACCCCTCAACCGGCGCTTCGCCCCACTTCTCCCGTGGGAGAAGGTTTTATCTGGCGGGGCGCTTCAGCCCCAGCTTGCCCATTCGGTAGACCACGGTGCGTCGCGGCATGCCCAGCCGGGCAGCCGCCTTGGTGACGTTCCAGCGGGTGCGCGCCAGCGCCTCGAGCAGCAGGTCGCGCTCGGCGGTCTTCAGCGCGCCGCGAAAGCTGTCGGCCGGGGCCTCGCTCGACAGCTTGTCGAACAGCGCGTCGCGGCCCACCTCGTCGCGCAGCGCCGCGCGCGCGGCCCGGGCCAGCACGTTGCGCAGCTCGCGCACGTTGCCGGGCCAGCGGTAGCGCAGCAGCAGCGCCCGCGCCTCGGCGCCGAGCGACAACCTCGGCCGGGCCAGCCGCGCCCGAAAGGCGCCCAGAAAGCTCTCGGCCAGCGGCAGCACGTCGGCCTTGCGGTCGTTGAGCGGCGGCACCGCCAGCCGGAGCGGAAACACCGAGGCGTCGAGCTTCTCACCCGTCGCCATCACCCACAGCCCGCTCTTCTGGGCGCGCGCCACCAGCGCCGCCAGCTCGGCCGGCGCCAGCGCATCGGCATGCCGGAGCAGCCAGGCGCCCTTGGCCGGCAGCTTCGGAGCGTCCTCGAAAAACGCGAGCTCGGTCTCGGTGAGCTCCAGGCCCTTGGTCTCTGCCAGCGCGCGCAGCAGGCTCGCCCGCCCCGAGCCCTCCTCGCCCACCGCCGCCACCGGAGCGCCGACGTCGGCGACCTCTTCGGCCGCGGCCTTCAGCCGCACCATCACCGGGTCGACCACCACCAGCTCTTCACCGTACGGCGCGGGAGGGAACAGCCGCTCGAATGCGCGCTCCAGCAGGTGCTCGCCCCGCGGGCCATCGTCGGGCCAGCGCGCGCTCACCACCGTGGCGCGCGGGCCGGCCGCCTTCTCGAGCTGGCTCACGTGCGCGGTCAGCTCCTCGCCCAGGAGCTCGGGAATCACCGCCGCCCAGACGTCGGCCGAGAGCTCGCCCCAGCAGGTCGCCGGCTGCGCCCGGGCGCTCTCGTCTTGAAGGCGGCGCTGCATCGCCTGCCGGGCGGCGATGTTGAGCGGCGACAAGCCGGCCATCACCAGGCCGACGGTGCGCCTCGGCCCCGCCGCGCGGGCGCGCGAGGTCTCGTCTTCGAGGCGCGCGAGCAGCTCGTCGTGGCCGCTCATGCGCCGCACCACCAGCGTCTCTTCGTGTGCGGCGATGATCAGCCGGGCGCCGAACAGGCCCAGCTCGTCGCCCGGGCGAGCGGTGGCCGGCCCCGACAACGGCACGTCGTTGAGGGTGGCGCCGTCGCCGAGCTGCTCCACCTCGACGCTGGCCTCGCGGGCGGTGAGCGACAGGTGCCGGCCGGCGACCCCGTCGACCGGCACCACCACCACCGCGGGAGCGCCGCGCCCCACCAGCACCGCGCGCCCCTGAGGCAGGTCGACCTCGAAGGCCTGCCCGGGCATCACCACGGTGAGCGACAGCCTGGGCATCTAGCTTCGGGCGCCGCGCAGCAACGCTTCCATCTTCAGCGAGTGGCCGATCATCTTGATCAGCCCACCCTTCTCGATCAGCGCGTTCGCCACCTGCATCAGCTGGTCGGCGGTCTTCACCTCGCCGTCGAGCGGGCCGAGCACTTCGCGGCAGAGGACCTCGGTCCTCGCGGAGCCCAACATCTTGTTGAGCTTGGTCACCACGATCTCTGTCAATGGAGTGCTCAGGCGCTCGCCTTTGCCTTGTCTTTGATCTGGGCGACGTCTTCGGGGAACACGTCTTCCACCGTCTCGACGAAGAACGGGTTGGTGATGCCCCAGTTGACGAAGGTCTGCCGGTAAGAACGGTTCTGGCTCGCGAGCAGGGTGTTGCGCTGCTCGGCGCTGAAGGTGCGGCCGATCGCCTTCTCGAAGCTCTTCACGTCGAGCTCCGCCTGCTGGCCCAACAGCCCGGTGAGCGCGTCGATCAGATCGCAGTAGTCCTTCACCGCGGTCTTGCGCTGCTCGGGGGTGCTGGTCTTCGCCAGCTTGCGCAGGGTGAGCGCGTCGAGCTTGGCGTGCTGCGACTCCTCGGCCCAGTGGCTCTTGAGCATCTTCTTGAAGGTCGGGTCGATGTCGTTCGAGTCGGCGACGCACTGCACGTAGTGCTGCTGGGTCATCACCTCGAGGTGGAGCGTGATCGCCATCACCGCCATCGGCGACTTGCCCAGAATCACGCCCGCGACCGCCTCCTGAGAGGGAATGCCCTCGCAGGGGGTGCCGAAGCTCTTCGCGAACGCGGTGAGGAAACGTTTGAACAGCAGCTGGTGCTTCACCTCTTCTTCGGCGAACCGGAGCATCGCGCGCAGGTTCTGCTCTTCGCCGAACACCTCGGCCGACGCGTGCTGCACGCAGGTCGCGACGATGTACTCCTCGACGAACTGAAACAGGTGGGCGTAGGCGTTGCCGCGCACCTGATTGAGCTTCAGCTTCTCGGGCGCGGTGAGAAAGTCGAGCTGCGCGGCGCCCACCAGCGCCTCGGGCAGAAACTTCTTGGTGAAGTCGAGCCCCTGCGTCGCGGGAATCACCTCGTCGAGCGCCCAGTTCGCCCGCTCAGACGCCGAGATGATGTTTTCGTAGATCGGATCCATCGGTTTGTGCCCCCCAGGTTTTTATTGCAGCCTTTCGATTCTGCGCGCCGTCACGCTCGGGATCAACGAGTTCGCGCGAAACCAATTGGTGACGGTTATAGTGCGCGCCTTCCATGGCTGATTCTGATCGTCGTGGGTTCCTCAAGGTGTTGGCCGGGGCCTTCACCGCAGCGCTCGCCACCGCCGGAGCAGTACCGGTGTTGGGAACCGTGCTCTCCCCGTGGCTCAAGAAACAGCCCAAGGCGGGCACCTACCTGCCGGCAGGCCCGCTCGACTCGTTCGAGACCGGAGTTCCCAAGCGCGTCGAGCTGGTGAGCACGGTGGTCGACGGCTGGGCGCGCGCGGTCGGCGTGGTGGGTGCCGCCTGGCTGTTGCGCAAGCCCGACGGGAGCGTCACCGCGCTCTCCACCGTCTGCCCGCACTCGGCCTGCAGCATCGGCATGAAGTCGAAAGAGAGCTACGGCTGCCCCTGTCACGACTCGTCGTTCAAGTTCGACGGCACGCCCGAGGCGGGCCCTTCGCCGCGCTCGATGGATCCCCTCGAGGTGCAGGTGAAAGACGGCCAGGTGCTGGTGAAGTGGGCGCGGTTCAAGATCGGCGTCAAGGAGCGCCAGGAGCTTTGAGCCGATGCTGAAATCGCTCTTCGGCTGGCTCGATCAACGCACCGGTCTCGGCCAGGTCTTGGGCCGCATCGGCGAACACCCGCTGCCGGGCGGCGCGCGGTGGGGCCGCACCTTCGGCACCGCGGCGGTGGTCTTCTTGTTGTTGGAGGCGCTCACCGGCATCGGGCTGGGCGCCTGGTACTCGCCGTCGACCACCGGCGCCTGGGCCTCGGTGAACTACGTGCAAACCCAGCTGACGCTCGGCTGGCTGCTGCGCGGGCTGCACCACGTGGGCGGCAACGCGCTGATCGTGCTGGTGCTGCTGCACCTCGGCCAGATGATGATCTGGGGCGCCTACCGCGCGCCGCGCGAGCTCACCTGGATCACCGGGCTTTTGGCGGTGCAGGTGTTGCTGGTGGTCTCGCACACCGGCTTCCTGCTCCCGTGGGATCTGCGCGCCTACTGGGCGACCCAGGTGCTGGTGGGCATCGCCGGCAACCAGCCGGGGGTGGGCGCGATCGCCCAGGAGATCATTCAAGGCGGGCCCACCGTCGGCAACGCGACCCTCACCCACCTCTACGCCGCGCACGTGCTGGTGATGCCGGGCGCGGTGATCTCGCTGATCGCGCTCCACATCTGGCTGCGCGCGAAGCACCCCGCGGCGTACCCGCCGAAGCTCTCCGACGCCGACGCGGGCGAGAAGGCGCAGAGCTACTTTCCCCATCAGCTCGCGCGCGACCTGGCCGTGTCGTTCGCGGTGCTGCTCGGCATCGTCGTCTACCTGGTGCGCCAGCACGGCATCGAGCTGGGCGCTCCGGCCGACCCCGCGATCGAGTACGTGGCGCGGCCCGAGTGGTACTTCTACCCGGTCTTCCACCTGCGGCACTGGTTCACCGGGAGCATGGAGTTCATCGCCACCAGCGCGCTCCCGGGCGTGGCGGTGATGGCGCTCTGCGCGCTGCCGTTCATCGCCAAGAAGCTCGACGCGTTCAGCAAGCGCACCGACGACCTGCTCAAGCTGTTGTTCGCGGTGGGAGCAGTGGCGACGGTGATGCTCGGCGTGTCGACCGCGGCCGAAGACGCGGCCGACGAGAAGGCGAACAAGATGAACGAGGCGGCGGCGAAGGCCGGCTTCGAGGCGCAGCGGCTGGCGGCGATCGGGGTGCCGGTGACCGGCCCGCTCGAGCTGTACCGAAACGACCCGTTGGTGTGGGGCAAGCGGGTGTTCGAGCGCGAGTGCAGCCCGTGCCACAAGCCGGCCGACACCAAGAACTACGACGGCAGCCCGATTCTGCAGGGCTACGCGTCGCGGGCCTGGCTGAAGCGTTTTCTGCGGGAGCCACACGGGCAGTACTTCTTCGGCAACACCAAGGGCATCGACGAGATGGATGCGTACGACGGCCCCGAAGAGAAGCTCGACGCGATCGTGGAGTACCTCTACGCCGAGGGGAAGCGGCCCGACGCGAACGCCGAGCTGGCGGAGCGCGGCAAGGGGCTCTACGGCGAAGAAGGCTGTGACCAGTGCCACACCCTCGACGGGGTGGGCAACGGCGACGCGCCCGACCTGAAAGGCTTCGCGAGCGAGGAGTGGCTGGCGGCGTTCATTCGGCAGCCTTCGGCGCCGCGCTTCTACGGCAAGCTGAACGAGATGGACGAGTTCGACGCCGAGAAGCTGAGCAAAGACGAGCTTCAGGTGGTGGTGGCGTGGCTGCGCGAACGCTCCAACGATCACCTGACGTTCGGCACCCAAAAAACCAGCCCTTGAATGCGGTTAGGGCTAAAACGTCGAACTTCATCTGAAAGGAAAGCCATGCACCGTCTGCTCCGTTTCACCGTGATCGCCGCCCTGTCGATGTCCTCCTTTGCCTTCGCCGCCGACGACGCCGCCTCGTTGTGGAAGTCGAAGTGCAAGAACTGCCACGGCGCGGAAGGCAAGGCCGACACCAAGGAAGGCCAGAAGCTCAAGATCGACGACATGAGCGCCGCCAAGTGGCAGGGCGACTGGACCGACGACAAGATCAAGGGCGTGATCACCGACGGCGCGAAGGACAAAGACGGCAACATGACGAAGATGAAGCCGTTCGGGCCGTCGGCGCCGAAGGACAAGCAGCTCACCGAGGCGCAGATTGATTCGCTGGTGAAGCACATTCGTACGTTCAAGAAGTAACGCACTGAACGACCAGGACCGGGTTCGCGCCCGGGGTCGGGCACGGATTCGTGATTCGGGTTCGGGACACGGGTTCGCCCGCACCCGAACCCGTTCGCTTTTTCGCCCGAAGCCGAACCCCAGCCCGTCCCCGAAACCGATCCCGGTCGCGGTCCCGGGCCCGGTTGTTCCTCGATCACTTCTTGAACGAGATCCGCCTTCAAGATCACTTCCTGCCCGGGCGTGACCCTCACGACCACCTTCCGCGTGACGTTGAGCTGGCTGTTCTTCAACACGAACACCGCATTCCCGGCCGGCACCTCGACCGGCTTCTTCAGCGGCGTGACCCCGTAGCTCTTGCCCGCGTAGAACACCTCGGCCCAGGGGTTGACCCGCACCGTCACCCACCCGCGGCGCGGCGGCGGCCTCACGTGGTGCACCACCGCCTCTTCACCGGCATCCGACAGATCGACGGTCGGCATCACCGTGTCGCCCGCGTCGGACAAGTCGGCGAGCAGGGTCTCGACCGGCACTCCGGCGTCGCGCACCGTCGCGACCGGCACCTTCACCGGCCCCTTCGAAGGCCACGCCAGCAGCAGCACCACTCCGGCGAGCAGCCCGATGCCGAGCCCCGCGGCGAGCAGCACCATGCCCCGGCGGCTGGACGACGGCGGCGGCATCAGGTTCGCCTTCTCGGTGGTGGGCGGCGGCACCGAGTCTCTCGGCTCGTTGCGCTTGCTGCCCTGAAACGCCGGCTCGATCAGCGTCGGCGAGGCGGCGAGCATGTCGCGAATCTTTTCGCTCTGCGGCCCAGGCGAAGGGTACGGCGCGGCGAGCACGTCGGTGCGGCCGAACTGCGCCGGCTGCATCGTGATCGACGGGTTGCTCATCACCGCGTCGGCGCCGAACAGCTGCTCCATGAAGCCCGCCACCTGCACCGGGGTGACGGTCAGCCCGGTCGACTGAATGAAGTCTTCCAGCGCCTCGGCGAACTCCTGCGCCGACGCGTAGCGCTTCGAAGGGTCGGGCTCGAGCCCCTTGCCGAGCACCTCGTTGAGCAGCGGCGGCAGCTCGTCGCGCGGCACGTAGGGCTCGCGCGGCTTGCCGAGATCGTCGTGGCTCTTGGGCGTCTGAGCAGGCGGCAGCCCGGTGAGCAGCTCGTGGAGCAGCACCGCGGTGGCGAACACGTCGATCCGCGCGTCGATGGTGGTGCCGGGCACGAACTGCTCCGGCGCCATGTAGTTGAGCTTGCCCTTCAGCGTGCCGGTGACGGTCGACTCGCGCATCGCCTTGGCGATCCCGAAGTCGAGCAGCTTCACCGTGCCGGCGAAGCTCACCAGCACGTTCTCGGGCGAGACGTCGCGGTGAAGAATGCCGAGCGGCTTGCCGGCGGTGTCGCCCAGCTTGTGGGCGAACTGCAGCCCCATCAGCGCCTGGGCGCAGATGCGCGCCGCGATCGCCGGAGGGAACGGCACGTTCTTCTCTTTCGAGGTCTCCACCATCGTGCGCAGCGAGCGGCCGTGCACGTGCTCCATCGCGATGAAGTAGGTGTCGTCTTCGTGCTCGAGCCCGAAGATCTGCACGATGTTCGGGTGCTGCAGCTGGGCCGCCAGCCGCGCCTCGTTCAAGAACATGTCGATGAAGCCCTGGTCGTCGGCCAGGTGCCGCAAGATGCGCTTCACCACCACCGTCTTCGAGAAGCCGGCGGGGCCCTCCTGGCGGGCGAGGAAGATCTCACCCATGCCGCCGGTCGCGATCAGGTTCAGCAGCCGGTATTTGCCGAGCTTCTCGTCTTCCAAAGGGGGCCCTTCAGACGAACGACGCTACTCCCCTCGCACCCGAATCACGTAGACCAGCTTGGCCACGTTCTTGAGCACGTTGGGCACCCGCCTGAAGAGGTGAATCGACGGCTGCCGCTTCTCGTGCAGCTGAATCGGTATCTCGACCACCCGGAGCCCGTCGCGCCAGGCGCGCACCACGAACTCGGAGGCGAACACGTCCATGTCGACCACGCAGCGCTCGATGGTGGGCAGCAGCGCCTGCCTCCGAAACGCCTTCAGGCCGTGGGTGTCGGTGCCCTTGAAGCCCAGGGTCACCTTGAGCAGCTTGTTGTGCGCCCGGGTCGCCAGCCGCCGCACCATCGGCCGCTGATCAGAAGCGCCCTTGGCGGCCTTCGAGCCCACCACCAGGTCGGCCTCGCCGGAGTCGAGCCGGGGCAACGCCGCCTTGTAGAACTCCATGTCGCAGAGGTCGATCTCGTCGCAGACCACGTAGTCGCCGGTCGCGCGCAGAATGCCGGCCTTGAGCGCGACCCCGTAGTTCGGCGTCTCGGAGTGGAACCACTTGAGGTTCTTGTTCTTCGAGGTCAGCTCTTCGAGCAGCGCGGGGGTGCCGTCGCGGCTCCCGTTCTCGGCGAAGATGACCTCGTAGTCGAACCCGAGCTGATCGAGGCCAGCGGTCAACTCCGCCGCCGCCGTGGGGAGGATCGCTTCTTCGTTGTAGACCGGGATGACGACGGAAAGGTGAGGCATTGGAACGCCTTGGCGCACTAGCACGTCATGTTGCAGGCGTCGATCCTGGGTTAACGTCGCTTCCCTATGAAGGTTGCCTGTCCCTCCTGCTCGTCCAACCTCAACATCGACGACAAGAAGATCCCGCCCGGCGGAGCGCGGATTCGCTGCCCGACCTGTCAGACGGTGTTCCCGGTGAAGCCGGGCGGCGCCGCGGTGCCCCTGCCGGGCATCACCGCCCAGAAGCCGCACGTGGGCTCGCCCGACGACAACGAGCCCACCCGCGCGGTGCCACTCCCCGGCGGAGGCATGGGCGGCATTCCCGGCGCCACCACCGCCGCCGCTCCCCCTTCGAACATCGGCAATCAGCCGGTGCCGCTCCCCGGTACCCGCGGCAGTGGCGCCGCCACGGTGAGCGGCCGCCCCTCGGTTCCGCTCCCGGGCATCACCGCCGCAAAGCCCGCCCAGACCGACTGGCAAGACGAGAAGACCCGCGCCGGCACCGAGGCCGACTTCGGGAGCGAGGCCCCGTCGCAGGACTTCAACTTCGACGAGGGCGGCGCGACCGCGCTCAACCCCGGGCTGAAGACCGCCGCGGTTCCGCTCCCGGGCAACTACCAGGAGACCCGCATCGGCGCGCCGTCGCACGACGACGACGGCATGTCGGGCATGGCCACCGCGGCCGTTCCGCTCCCGGGCAACTACAGCCCCACCACCGAGGTGCCCGCCTACGGAGGCGCGACCCAGGCGGTGCCCTTGCCGGGCGCGCGCGGCGCCGCCAGCGCCGGCAGCTACGAGCCGACCTACGCCGGCCAGCCCGGCGCGGTGCCGCTGCCGGGAGCGCGTGGCGCGGCCCCGGGCGGCTACGAGCCCACCTTCGCCGGTCAACCCACCTCCACCGTTCCCCTCCCGGGCGCGCGCGGCCCGGGTGGCCCGGGTGGCTCAGGCGTTCCACTGCCGGGCCGTGGCGCCGCCGCGGCGCCTCCGCCTCCGCTGCCGCGCTCGGGCGCGGGCGCGGTGCCGCTGCCGGGCAACGCCGCGGGCGGCTACGAGCCGACGCTGGCGCCGTCTCGCGGTGCGCCCAGGCTCTCGGTGCCGCTGCCGGGCGCCGCTGATCCGCTCGAGGTGGGCGACGACTTCGCGATGCCGACCGCGCAGCAGAAAGCGGCCGCCTCCGCCGGCTTCGATTTCCCCGACCTGAACCCGCTGCACCAGGAGCAGGAGTCGTCGAAGGGCCCCAAGCTCTCGGCGCAGATGCCGTCGTTCGACGATCTCCCCTCGCCCGCCGGCGGCTACGACCCTCCCGCGCCCGCGGCGCCGTCGATGAACTTCGACGATCTGCCGTCTCCGGCCGCGCCCCAGTCGCAGGGCATGAGCTTCGACGACCTCCCCTCGCCGAGCGGCGGCCACGGCAACGGCGCCCGCGGCTTCGACGACCTGCCCTCGCCCGCGGCGCCCCCGCAGGCCGAGTCGATGGATTTTTCGGATCTGCCGAACCCCGGCGCGTCGAACCTGCCCTCGCCCGCGAGCGAGAACAGCCTCGACCTCGACACCATGCCTCCCCCGCCTCCCGCGCGCGCACCGGCGGCGGCTCCGGCGGCTCCCGCGGCGGCGCCTTCGTTCGGTGAGTTCGACCTCGGCGGAGGCGGCGACCTCGAGTTCGACCCCACCGCTGCCCCGAAGAAGAAAGACGACGACCTCGAAGTCGACCTCTCGGCGCCGATCCCCGGCACCGGCAAGAACGCCGGCCCCGGCGACGCGCTGGAGATGCTGTCGTTCATCGACCAGACCCAGAAGGAAGCGGGCGGCAAAGAGCTGCCCAAGCAGCGCCGCTTCCACGTGCGCCGCCGCAGCGGCAAGGTCTTCGGCCCGTTCGAAGAAGCGGTGGTGGTGAAGATGCTCGAAGACGGGCAGCTCCTCGGCAACGAAGAGGTGTCGCTCGACTCCGACTCCTGGTCGCCGATCGGCTCCGAGCCGGCCTTCCAGGAGGCGATCGCCAAGCTGATGGAGTCGCCGTCGCGCGCGGGCACCCACCAGTCGCTCGGCGCGGTGGGCGAAGGCGCGGGCCACGCGTCGGTCGACCGGCTGAAGCAGCTGTACGAAGGCCGCATGGCGGCGGTCGCCGTGGTGCAGTCGAAGGAGCCGGTGCCGTTCAAGAAGCGCATCCCGATGATCCTCGGGTTGACGGTGCTGGTGGCGGTGGTCGGCGTGGGCGGCTTTCTCGCCACCACCCCCTACGGTGTGTTCGGCATCAAGCTGCTGTTGCCCAACAAGGTGAAGGCGGGCAGCCGCGAGTTCGCCGAGCTCCAGGCGGCGCAGAAGGCGATCCTCCTCGACACCTTCAAGGGGTTCCAGCAGGCGCACGACACCGCGGCGGCGACGCTGAAGGTGAAGGAGTACCCCGAGGCACGCGCGATCTGGTGCCAGTCGATCTTCTACCTCCAGCGGCGCTACGCGGCGGCCAACCCGGCCGAGCTCTCGCAGGCCAACGCCGAGCTGGAGAACATCGTGCTGCTCGGCAAGAAGCACCCCGAGGTGGTGAAGGCGCTCGCCGGCGCGGCGCTCACCCACAAAGATCCCGACGGGGCGCTCTCGGTGCTCTCCGACGCGCTCGCCCGCAGCGAGAACGCCGACGACCAGGAGCTGCTGTTCCTGCGCGCGGAGGCCTTCGCGGCGAAGAACCAGAGCAAGCAGGCGCAGAACGACCTCGAGGCGATTCTGAAGAAGAACCCCTCCTCGGCGAAGGCGTTTCACGCGTTGGGCGCGCTCGCCGCCGCGCAGCGCGACGCCGACACCGCGGTCAGCCGCTACACCGAGGCGCTCAAGGCCGACCCCGATCACGCCTCCAGCGCGGTGGAGCTCGCCGCGCTCGAGCTGTTGATGAAGAAAGACGTCGCCAAGGGCGAAGAGGCGATCGACCAGGCGCTCTCGCCGGAGCGGCGCGACAAGCTCGGCCCCGCGGAGCTCGGCAAGGCGCTGGCGGTGAAGGCCCAGGTGCTGCTGATGGAGCACAAGGCGAACGACGCGGTCACCGCGTTTCAGGAGGCGTTGCGGGTCGACCCCAACAACTCGTTCGCCAAGGCCCACCTCGCCGACGCGTACACCGCGCTGCACGATCTCGACTCGGCGCTCCCGATGGCGAAGCAGGCCGCGGAGGGCTCGCCCGAGAGCCTGGAGTACACCGAAGAGTACCTCTCGCTGCTGGTGACCCTGGGCAAGATGGAAGACGCGCTCAAGGTGGTCTCCGACGCGTCGAAGCGGTTCCCCGGCAACGCCAGCATCGGGTACCTCAAGGGCCGCGTCGACGACACCCTCGACAAGCCGAAGGACGCCGAGGAGGACTACCGCTCGGCGGTGGCGGCCGACCCGAAGCTGGTGGTGGCGCAGCTGTTCCTCGCCCGGCTGTACCTCCGGTTCCACCGCATCGCCGACGCCAAGCCCCAGCTGGAGCAGGCGATGAGCAAGGAGCCCAACAACCCCGACGTGCACGTGGTGATGGGCGAGCTGGCGCTGGCCGAAGGCAACATGGACGAGGCCGACAAACAGATGGCCAAGGCGCTCGACCTCGACCCCACTCTGGCCGAGGCCTACCTGGGCCGCTCCAAGGTGGCGCTCGAGAAGGGTCAGACCGAGGTGGCGCTCCAGCAGTCGGAGAAGGCGCTCTCGCTCGACCCGCACGTGCTGGGCGGGCGGCTGCAGCACGGCACCGCGCTGTGGAAGTCGGGCCGGCTCGACGACGCGGTCAAGGAGCTCCAGACGGCGCGTGAAGAAGAGCCGCGCAACAGCGCGATCAGCGTGACGATGGGCGCGGTGCAGCTCGAGAAGGGCGACATCAACGGCGCCGGCGGCACCCTGGCGGCGGTGCTCTCGGCCGACCCGTCGAACCCCGAAGGCAACTTCTACATGGCCCGGGTGAAGAACAAGAAGGCGGAGCACTCCTCGGCGGTGGAGGCGATGCGCAAGGCGCTCGAGTACCAGCCGAAGCGCGCCGACTTCCACTACTGGATGGGCAACATCTACCTCGACGCCAAGAAGGCGCCCGAGGCGGTCGAAGAGTGGAAGAAGGCGCTCGAGCTCAAGCCCGACTACGCCGACGCGCTCGAGCAGCTGGGCCGCATCTACCTGGAGCGCAACCAGGTGAAGCCGGCGGTCGACGCGTTCGAGAAGGCGCTCGCCGCCGACCCCTCGCGCCACTCGATGCTGGCGGCGATCGGCGACGCGTACATGAACGGCGAGCAGTTTCAGAAGGCGGTCGACTCCTACGAGCAGGCGCTGAAGTCAGACCCCAACCTGAAGAGCGTCTACTCCAAGCTGGGCGACAGCTACCGTTCGCTCAACAAGTTCGACAAGGCGGTCGCCAACTACAAGCGCGCCACCCAGGCCGACGCGAACAACGCCGAAGCCTTCTTGAACCTCGGCTGGTCCTACAAGGAGCAGCACCAGAAGAAAGAGGCGGCCAAGTCCTTCAAGGAGTACCTGAGGCTGAAGCCGGACGCAGACAACAAGAAGGACATCGAGTACGAGATCGATCAGCTCGACAAGGAACGCTAAATCGTCGAGCAGGAGTGCGGAATGCTCGACAAGAAAGAGTTCGCCAAGAATTTCGACGCCTGGATCGCGCGGCTGAAGACGCGCAGCGGGAAGCTCGACCTCGACAGCTTCAAGCCGCTGGTCGAGAAGCGCTCGGCGCTCTACGTCGAGCTCGAAGGTCTTCAGGCGAAGAAGAACGCCGCCAACGAGGGCATGAAAGACCCCGCCACGCGTGAAGCGAAGCGGGCGGAGCTGAAGGCGCTCGGCGATCAGATCAAGGAGCAGGAAAAAGCGCTCAACGCGCTCGAGGAAGAGCTCGAGAAGATGCTCTACCTGGTGCCGAACGTGCCGCACGAGTCGGTGCCGGTCGGCGCCGACGAGCACGCCAACCAGGTGGTGCGCACCTGGGGCAACAAGCCGAACCTGCTGTTCACCGCCAAGCAGCACTTCGACCTGGGCGAGAAGCTGGGAATGCTCGACTTCGAGCGCGCAGGCAAGGTCTCGGGCTCGCGGTTCGCGTTCTTGAAGGGCGGCCTGGCCAGGCTGGAGCGCGCGCTGGTCACCTTCATGATCGATTGCCACACCGAGCGCGGCTACACCGAGATTCTGCCGCCGTACCTGGTGAACCGGGCGTCGATGACCGGCACCGGCCAGCTGCCCAAGTTCGAAGAAGACTCGTTCAAGACCGCCGGTGAGGCCGAGTACTTCCTCATTCCCACCGCTGAAGTGCCGGTGACCAACTACCACCGCGACGAGATCCTCGAGGGCGAGGAGCTGCCGAAGAAGTACTGCGCGTTCTCGCCGTGCTTTCGCGCCGAAGCGGGCGCGGCCGGCAAAGACACCCGCGGCCTGATTCGCATGCACCAGTTCCACAAGGTCGAGCTGGTGAAGTTCGCCAAGCCTGAGACCTCGCAGGCCGAGCTGGAGGCGTTGACCAACGACGCCGAGAACATTCTGCAGAAGCTCGGGCTGCACTACCGGGTGGTGCTGCTCTGCACCGGCGACATGGGCTTCTCGTCGACCAAGACCTACGACCTCGAGGTCTGGCTGCCGGGGCAGAACGCGTACCGGGAAATCTCGTCGTGCTCGAGCTTCGCGGACTTCCAGGCGCGGCGGGCGAAGATCCGCTACCGGCCGAACAAGGGCGACAAGCCGCAGCTGCTCCACACCTTGAACGGCTCGGGGCTCGCGGTCGGCCGCACCCTGGTGGCGATTCTGGAGAACTACCAGCGGGAGGACGGCTCGGTGCTGATCCCCGAGGTGCTGCGGCAGTATTTGGGCGGAATGACCGAACTGAAGCGCTAGCACCCGAACCGCACCCGTGCTAACCGCACGGCCCGTCAGTAGAGGTCGGGCGGCGGCGTCGGGTGGGAAGTCGGTGCAGGTGATTCGAAGACGCTCAGTTGGGAGCAATGGCCGAGCGGCTGAAGGCGGCGGTCTTGAAAACCGTTAAGGGTGAAAGCCCTTCGTAGGTTCGAATCCTACTTGCTCCGTGCAGTCAGGCAGCCGAAGTCGAAGTGGTTCTTTGAAAGGCGATTGAAGAGGAGAGATGGCCGAGAGGCTGAAGGCGCAGGTTTGCTAAACCTGTATACTCGAAAGGGTATCGAGGGTTCGAATCCCTCTCTCTCCGCCAAATTTTTCGTTCTGCTCCCTTAGCTCAGTTGGATAGAGCGTTGGACTACGAATCCAAAGGCCGGAGGTTCGAATCCTCCAGGGAGCGCAGGAAGGCAGTCGGTCACACGTGACGGCGAATGACGAGCAGTGGATGCGCGAGGCACTTGCGCTCGCTGCCGACGCCGCGAAGCTCGGTGAAGTGCCGGTCGGCGCAGTCGCGGTCAAAGACGGCGCGGTGATCGGCCGGGGCTTCAACCGCAGGGAAATCGACAAAGACCCGCTGTCGCACGCCGAGCTGTTGGCGATCGCGCAGGCCTCCAAGGCGGTCGACGCCTGGCGCCTCTCCGAGGTCACCCTCTACGTCACGCTGGAGCCCTGCGCGATGTGCGCCGGCGGCATCGTGCAGGCCCGGTTGAAGCGGGTGGTGTTCGGCGCCCGCGACCCCAAGGCCGGCGCGGTGGGCAGCCTCTACGACCTTTTGGCCGAGCCGCGGCACAACTGGCGGCCCGAAGTGACCTCGGGCGTGCTCGAGGCCGAGTCGAGCGCGCTGCTGAAAGACTTCTTCGGGAAGCTTCGAAAAAAGACCTAGTGGTGCACGTCGGAGTGCACGTGGGTCGGCACCGCGCGCTTGCGGCGCTTCATCTCGTACAGCGCCTCGTCGGCGCGCTCGAGCAACGCGGCGCCTTCGGTGAAGCGGTCGGCGGGCAGCAAGGTGGCGACCCCCCAGCTGACCGAGAGCGGCAGCCGCTCCCCTGCCCCGACGTCGAGCGCGGTGGCGGCGAGCTCCTTCGCCACCCGGGCGAGCACGTTTTCGGCGCCCACCCGGTCGGTGCCCGGCATCACCAGCGCGAACTCGTCACCGCCGATGCGGGCCGCCAGGTCAGACGTGCGCCGGGCGCGGCGGAGCGCGTTCGCCACCAGCGCGATCGCCTCGTCGCCGCGGGCGTGCCCGTAGGCGTCGTTGACGCGCTTCAGCCCGTCCTGGTCGATCATCGCCACCGCCAGCTGCGGCTGGGCGCCGGAGCGGCGATCTCTCAGCGCCACCGAGAGCGCGGTCTTGAACGCCCGACGGTTGAGCAGCCCGGTGAGCTCGTCGGTGCCCTGGAGCGTTCGTTGCCGCGCCAGCTCGCGCCCGTAGCGCACCGCCCGGTGCAGCCGCGCGGTCAGCTCCGGCAGGTCCAACGGCTTCGACATCACGTCGAACGCGCCCTGCTCGAGCGCCTCCAGCCGCTGCTTCTCGCTGATCATGCCGCTGATCAGCAGCACCGGCGGCGGCGGCGTCACCTCGCGCTGCAAGAGCTCGAGCAGAGCCAGGCCGTCGATGCCCGGCATCTGCAGGTCGGTGACCACCGCGTCGAACGGGGTCTCTTTCGCCAGGTGCAGCACCTCGGAGGGGTCGGTGGCCGCGCGCGCCGCGAACTGGGGTTCCAGCGCGTCTTTCAGGGCGCCGGCCGCGTTCGGATCATCGTCGACCACCAACACCCTCGCGCGGTCGCCCTCCACCATCGGCCGCTCTGCCTCGATCGGCGCGCTCGTCTGCCGCGCCTCGATCAGCCGGGCCAGCCGCCGCACGTCGAACGCGAGCGCCTGCAACACCGAGCTCAAGTGGGGCGCTTCGACGAGCTCATCTGCCTCACCTCGCCGCAACAGCGACGTGGCGTCTCGCACCGCGCTCCACAGCGCGACCAGGCGTTGCTCGGCGTTGGGCTTCTCGGAGTCGCTCACGGCTGACCTCGAAACAGCATCGGCCGTACCAGAGCAGTTACGCGCTGAGGCGAACCGCGGGCAGCAGGCCGAGGGTGCGCGACAGCTCCTGGAACGCCGCTTCGATCGCGCTCAGCACGTCGGAGTGAACGCTGGCAGAAGGCAGGCTGCGGCGGCTCTCGCGCCAACGGCCACCGCTCTCGGCGCGCAGCTTGAGCACCAGACGATCGTCTTTCGAGCGTTCGAAGAAGGCGTGGCCCCACCCGACATCGGGAAACGACGCGCGCAGCTCTTCCAGCCCAGAGCGAACCTTCTGGTTCAATGACTCGGAAGGCCACATCCCACGGTAGGTGACTTCGTACCCGCTCTTCATCGGATCGCTCCTTTCGTTGCTTCGGAACAAGTTGTGAAACGCTTTAGCGACTTCCCTTGCGCTGACGTTTTCAAGCGGCGTGCCTGAAACGCAGCGGCCGAAATCTGAGGGTTTGAGCGCCTGATCACCTGCACACCACCGAGGGAGACGCGCAGGGGCGCCACGGGTTGCGCCAGGCTGTCACAGTTACCGTGCCGGAGTTTCAGGCTCGGGGGCCGCTACCGTCCGTTCACTGGTTCGTTGCCTGCCCCAAACGGGGTGCTATACGGGCGCGCGCTTCACTTGGAGAGCTGGCCGAGTGGTCGAAGGCACCTGACTCGAAATCAGGCATACCGGAAACGGTATCTAAGGTTCGAATCCTTAGCTCTCCGCATAGCAGTGCTCCCAGCAGCAGGGAGAGATGGCCGAGTGGCTGAAGGCGCACGCCTGGAAAGCGTGTAAATCTGAAAGGGTTTCGTGGGTTCGAATCCCACTCTCTCCGCTCCGTCTCACCGAACCCGCTTGGCTCCCAAGCGCGAACCGCGTTAGAAGCATAAGCGGTCAGGACAACGCGGGGCCGTGAACCCCGCCAGGTCCGGAAGGAAGCAACGGTAGCGTTACTTCGCGTGTGTCCTGGCCGTCTTTTTCCCGTCTAGCGTTCGAGCAGTGCACCGTGCCCGTCGCGGGCGGTGACCTTGAACCCGGCCTGCAGCGCGGCCTCGAGCGCGCGGTCGTCCCAGGTCACGATGCGATTGAACTGGGGGATCTGCATCGCCTGCTGAAAGCGCGGGTCGTAGTCGAAGTCGCAGGTGAACCAGGGAATGTTCTTCCCCAGCCAGAAGAAGCCGGGCGAGCCCCAGACGCCTTCGTTCACCAGCACCAGGCCGGTCGCGCCCGAGCGCTCCGCCCGTAGCACCAGCCGAAACTGGCCCGGCCGCTGAGGCGCGAACGGGGTCTCGAAGAAGGCGATCGCGAGCACCGCCACCGCCGAGAGCGCCAACGCGCCGAGCTCCACCGTGCGCAGCTTCGCCAGCCGGGCCGAGACGAACGCCACCCAGCCGGGCGCGCCCGCCACCGTCACCAACACCATCGTCGGGTAGAGAAAGCGCGCTTCCTTGTGCGAGGTGGCGCTGATCGCAGCCAGGTACACGCCGGCGCAGAACAGCATCAGCCCGGGCTTCACGACTTTTCGGGACAGCGCGAGGCCCGGCCAGGCCCAGAACGCGGTCAGCCCCAGCCACGGCAGGTAGTACCAGACCGGCTCGGCGCCGAACTGCGCCGCCGCGCCCTTCGAGAGCACGTTGAAGTCGACGTACTCGAAGAACGAGTGAAACGGCTTGCCCCAGGTCTGAAAGTCGACGAACGCGAGCAGCGCCGCCGCCACCAGCCCTCCCGCAGCGGCGAAGCCGAAGGCACGCCACTTCATGCGAATCAGCAGCCACGCCATCGCCGCGGCGACGATCACCGCGCTGCCGTAGCGGGCGATCACCGCGCAGCCGAGCAGCAGCCCGCCGGTCGCCGGCACCAGCCAGAGGTCGCGGCCCTCGAGCTTTTCTTCCAGCGCCTTGTCGAGCCGCTCGAGCGCGCAGACCAGAAACGCGGTCGAGAGCGACTCGCCCATCGTGCGCCCGCCGAAGTGGAGCAGCGGCCCGTAGAGGCCCACCAGCGCCAGGCTCCACTTCGCCTGCACAGGCGTCACCCGCCGCGCGGCGTAGCGGTAGACCGACCACAGCATCGCGGCGTGGAGCGCGTACTGCGGCAGCTCGATCACCGCGCGGCGCGCCTGCGGGTCGTCGATGCCCAGGCCCGCGCAGATGCGCAGCAGCCAGGCGACGAACCCGGGGAGCACCCAGTTGCGCAGCCCCTTCTGCCACTCCCACGCGAGCACCCCGAAGCCGAAGGCGCGGTTCATCGCCGGCTCCAGCACCTGGAACAGCTCGTCGGGGTGCAGCCGCCCAATCTGGAAGATCGCCAGCAGCGCCGCCGGGAGCGCGATCACCAGCGCGAGCACCCGCTCGTCTGAAAGCCAGCGCGCGGAGCGGTTCGGTTCGGCCATCAAGGGCGCTGACCGATTACCACGCACCGCGCGGCCGTCGATGGGCTAACTTGCTCGCCGATGCCGTGCACGCACTGCGGCCGGGAGCACGCTCCGGGGACCAAGACCTGCCCGCTCACCGGCCAGTCGATGGCCTCCCCGGGCATGATCGGCAAGCAGATCGATCGCTATCGAATCGAATCGCTGCTCGGCTCGGGCGGCTTCGGCAACGTCTACCGCGCCCGCCACGTGCACACCGACGCCACCGTGGCGCTGAAGCTGCTCAAGCCCCAGCTGGGCGCCGACGCCGAGTCGCTGGAGCGGTTTCTGCGCGAGGCGAAGGCGGCCACCGCGGTGGGCAACCCGCACATCGTTCGGGTGCTCGACGCCACCGCGGTCGACGGCCAGGCGCTGATCGCCTTCGAGCTGCTCGACGGTTGGGACCTGAAGGAGCTCGCCAACCGCGAAGGCCCGCTCCCGGTCGCCCGCGTGGTCGAGCTGATCTGCCAGGCGCTCGACGGGCTCGCCGCCGCGCACGCCAAGGGCGTGGTTCACCGCGACATCAAGCCCGCCAACGTCTTCGTCACCCACGAGACCCGCGACGGCGTCGAAGCCGACTTCGTGAAGCTCCTCGACTTCGGGATCTCGAAATTTCACTCCGACAACGCCTCGGGCCTCACCGCCACCGGTATGGCGATCGGCACCCCGTCGTACATGGCGCCCGAGCAGTTCTTCGACGCCAAGTCGGTCGACGCGCGCGCCGACCTCTACTCGGTGGCGGTGATTCTCTACGAGCTGTTGGGCGGGCGGCTGCCGTACACCGGCAACAGCTACGCCGAGGTGGTGGTGAAGGCGAAGAGCGAGACGCCTCCGCCGCTGCTCTCGGTGAACCCCAGCGTGCCTCCCGCGCTCGCGGCGGTGGTCGACAAAGGGCTGTCGAAGGCCGCGGTGCAGCGCTTCTCGACCGCGAAGGAGCTCGCCAACGCCTTGCGGGTGGCGATGCAGGGCACGGGAATGAACCGGGTGCCGGCGATGCCGGTGGTGGCGCCGCAGAACCTCGCCACTCCCACGCCGGTGCGAGGCGGCTTCAACCTCGCGGGGCCCGCGCCGGTGGCGCTCGAGCCGACCCTGCGGCCACAAGCCCCGGCGCTCCCGATTCGCCCCGGAGCGCCGATCCCCAGCGCGCCGCCTGCCCCAATCGCGGCTCCACCGCCCGCAAAAAAGTCGAACCCGGTGCTCTGGATAGCGATCGGAGTGCTGGTGTTCCTCTTCAGTAGCTGCTTCTTTACGGGCCTGATGCTGGACCTGATCAACCAAGGCGATTAGGCAGCCCCAAAACAGCAATGAACTGCCCCGCATGTGACGTGGAGATGGTGGAGCTGGCCGAGGCCGACCAGCGCGTGTTTGCCTGCAACGACTGCGGTGGTCTGTACGCAGAAGGGGGCGAGCTCAACCAGCTGCTGCTCCACGCCGGCCTTCCTGGAATTTCGTCGCTCGGTGGAAAGGTCGACCCCGCGGCCGACGCGGCCACCTGCCGCGAGTGCATGATCGATCTGATTCACATCGAGACCGGCCCCCGCAGCGACCCGCTCTATTACGAGAGCTGCGAAGGCTGCAGCCGGGTGTTCATCGAGCCCGGCCTCCCCGCCCCGACCGCCCTGGCTGATGCGCAGGACCAGCTGGTGGAGTTCTTTCGCGTGTACGTGGCGAAGCGCGGCTCGAAGTAGCGGGCCGTCTCGCAATGAACAGCGTGTGCTTGGCGCGGGTGCCTTCGCGCACCGGTACTTCGCGCGCCTTCGCTTCGAAGCCCGCCTTGCGCAGCCGCTCCATGAAGACGCCGTCGGGCCCCGCCGACCACACCACCAGCACTCCGCCCGGCCTGAGCGCCTGACGGGCACGGTCGAGCCCCGGCACCGAGTAGAGCTCCTGGTTGCCGCGCCGGCTCAGCGCCGAGGGGCCGTTGTCGACGTCGAGCAGCACCGCGTCGAACGCCTGGGTGCTGCGGGCGAGCTTCGCGCCCACCTCCACCACCTCGAGGCTCACCCGCGGGTCGGTGGCCGCCGAGCCGGTGAGCGCGGCGAACTGCGGGCTCCACTCCACCAGCGCCTTCGACAGCTCGGCCACCACCACCGTCGCGTTGCGCGGCAAGCGGTCGAGCGCAGCGCGGAGGGTGAAGCCGAGACCCAGCCCGCCGATCAGCACCGCGGGGTTCTTCGCGTCGAGGCCGTCGAGCGCGGCGGCGGCCATCGCCTCTTCGGAGCCGTGGCGGGCGCTCGACATCAGCACCTGCCCTCCGGAGCGGATCACCAGCTCGCCGTCGCGCTCGTCGAAGGTGAGCTCGTTGCCATCAGGCCCGGGCGCCGAGGCCCGGCGAACCCAGGGCTTCACAGCGCGTACTTTTCCTTCAGGTAGGCGATGAAGTCTTCGTCGGTCAGCCCGCGGCCGGTGGCCTTGGTGATCGTCTCTTCGGCGCTGAACCGGTAGCCGTTGCCGTGCACCTTGGCGCGGAGCCAGTCGAGCAGCGGCGAAAGCTCTCCCCGTGCGATCGACGCCTCGAGGCCGCCGAGGTCGCGCTTCGCCGCGCTCCAGAGCGACGCCGAGTACAGGTTGCCCAGCGTGTAGGTCGGGAAGTAGCCGATGTCGCCGAAGGCCCAGTGAATGTCCTGCAGCACGCCCTCGAGCGGCGACTTCACCTCCAGCCCGAGCAGCTCCTTGGTCTTCGCGTTCCACGCCTCTTCGAGCCCGCTGATCGGAATCGAGCCGCGCAGCATGCCGAGCTCGAGCTCGAACCGGAGCACAATGTGGAGGTTGTAGGTGACCTCGTCGGCCTCGACCCGAATGAAGGTGCGGCGAACCCGGTTCACCTCGGCGAGCCAGTCGTCGATGCCGACCGCGCCCAGCTCGGCGGGAAACGCCGCCTGCAGCTTGGGCCAGAAGAACGACCAGAACGGCTTGCTCCGGCCGACCACGTTCTCCCAGAGGCGCGACTGCGACTCGTGAATGCCCATCGACGGCGCCTGCGCCAGCGGGGTGCGCGCCAGCTCGACCGGGTAGCCCTGCTCGTAGAGCCCGTGGCCGCACTCGTGAATGGTGCCGAAGATCGCCGGCAGCGGCGTGCTGTCGTTGACCCGGGTGGTGAGCCGCACGTCGTGCGGGTGCATGCCCTGGGTGAACGGGTGAATGCTCTCGTCCTGGCGGCCGGCCTCGAGATCGAAGCGCATCGCCTTCAGCACCTCGAGGGTGAACGGCAGCTGCCGGGAGGCGATGAACTTCTTGCCGCCGAGCACGTCCTTCGGCGGCGGCCGGGAGGTGATCTGCTCGACCAGCGGGGTGAGCTTGTTCTTCAGCGCGGTGAGCACCGGCGCCAGCCGCTCCACCTTCATCGAGGGCTCGTAGCTGTCGAGCAGCGCGTCGTAGCGCTCGCCGCCGTGGCCGAGCCGATCGGCCTGCTCCTGGCGCAGCGCGACCAGCTTCGCCAGCTCGGGCTGAAACACCTTGAAGCTCTTCTGCTCGCGCGCCGCCTTCCACGACGAGAGCGCCTTCGACTGCTGCTGGGCGATCGCCTCCACCAGCTCCTTGGGGAGCTTCACCGCGCGGTCGCGCTCGTGCTTGAGCACCCGCACCATCGCCTTCTCGTCGGCGGTGCTGGCCAGGCCGCCCTCGAGCAGGTCGCCGAGCGCGGGGTCGATCAGCCGCTCGTGGCGAATGCTCTGCAGCGTGGTGAGCATGTCGCCGCGCGAGTGGTGGGCCTTCGACGGCATGAAGGTTTCCTGGTCCCACGAGGCGAGGCCGCCGAGGGCGTCGAGGTCCCTCAGCTCCTGCATGCGCTTGAGCAGCGACGAAAAGGTCTTCTCCATGAGAAAAGGGATCTAGCAGACTCCCCATGGCCAACCAGCACCAGCTGTTCATGCTCGAAGAAGATGAGCGCGCGCTCCTGCGCCAGCTCGAACGCAACGTGTTCGAGGTCTACCCGCGCCGCGTGCCTCCCGACTGGAAGCCGTTTCGCGCCAACCTCGCCAACCACGCCCAGCTGCCCGAAGAAGACCTCTACCTGGCGGCGAGCGACGTGGCGCCGGTGCTGGTCGACCCGATCAAGCGCGGCCCCGACAAGGGCTTCTGGCGGGTCGACGAGGTGCGCAGCCCGGTGATCTTCTGGGAGCGTTGCCGCAAGAACGAAGAAGGCGAGCTGCTCTCGGGCCAGCTGTGGGCCGAGCTCGACATCACCCCGCAGACCGGCCGCCGCGACGCCGCGCCCGAGAAGTTCAGGCAGATCTACTCCGAGCTCGAGACCTGGATTCACAAGCAGTTCAGGCAGGGCAAGCCGAAGGGCTTCTGGGTCGGGCCGGCCGCCGCGCGGGCGCTCAAGCAGCAGGGCCTGGTGCTGCGCGACTCGCAGCACAAGGGCGGCACCGTCGAAGTGCACCGCTGATCAAGGCTTTCGAAGAGGCATCTCGACCTTCAGGCCCTTGAAGCGTCGGAAGTCGGCATCGTCGGTGAACAACGTCGCGCCGTATTCCAGCGCGAGGGCGGCCAGGTGCACGTCACTGACGAGATTTCCGCGCGCACCTGTCTCATCGATCAGCTCACGGAGGACCGACCAATGACGTTCGGTCGGCTCGACGATCGTCAGCCCTGCGTCCGTCAACCAGGCGTCGACGAGGACGGTTGCTTCCTTCGGCGTATAGGGTCGCGCAAAGATCTTCGCCGAAGTCGTGAGTCGAACGAAGGCAAGCAGCGTCGTCCAACTGGTGGCCACTGGCTCATCGTCCCAGAAGGCATCTTCGAGCCAGCGGGCGGCGCGCTCGTGCTCTGGCGCCGAAGGGTTGTAGGCAAACACGAAGAGATTGGCGTCGACGAGCTTCACGCTTCGTCGTCCAACCGATCCAACAGCTCCGAAGTCTTCGAGTAGTTCAGGCCAGGCAACGTTCCGAGCGGCCGGGCCTTCACCTTGAATCGCTTCTTGGCGTGCCCACCCTGAAGACCTCGTCGCAAATAACGCTCGACCACTTGCTTGAAGGAGAGCCCCGTCTTCCGCATCTCGTCCTTGAGGCGGCGGGCAAGGTCATCTTCGATGGTCAGAGTCGTACGCACATCATGATGCTATCGACCTGTGCATCATGATGCAACGCGCCGAGCACCCGCGAAAGTCAGGGAATCAGCAGCACCTTGCCGACCACGCCCCGGCCCTCGAGCATCTGGTGGGCCCGGGCGCCCTCCGCCAGCGGCACCCGCTCGGCGATGCGAACGGTGAGCGCGCCGGAGCTCAACCAGCCGAACAGCTCGCTCGCCCGAGCGAGGCGCTGCTCGCGGCTGGTGAGCACGTTCCAGAGGTCTCCGCCGGTGAGCGTCTTCGACTCGTCCATCAGGCGGCGCGGGTCGACCGGAGCGGGGTTGCCTCCGGCCATGCCGTAGAAGACGACGTGGCCTCCGCGGCGCGCGGCCTTCAAGCTGTCGTCGAGGGTCGAGCCCACCGAGTCGTAGACCACGTCGACGTCGCGCGCCTGCGAACGCCAGTCGTTGGTGAAGACGCGCTCGGCTCCCGCGGCATGCGCTTCGGCGGCCTTCGCCTCGGTCGAGGTCACGCCCCACACGTGCGCGCCGAGCAGCTTGCCCAACTGGCAGAGCATCAGCCCGACTCCGCCCGCCGCCGCGTGCACCAGCATCGTCTCGCCCGGCTTCAGCGGGTGGCTGTCGCGCACCAGGTATTGCGCGGTGAGCCCCTGGAGCAGTGAAGCAGCGGCGGTGTCGAACGAGGTCTCTGCCGGCAGCGGGATCAGCTTGTCGACCGGTGCGATCACGCAGTCGGCGTTCGCGCGCGGCACGTCGGCGAAGCCCACCCGGTCGCCGGGCTTCACCCGAGGGTCGGCGCTCGCGTCGACCACTCCCGCGCCCTCGTAGCCGAGCACGTACGGCGGTGCTCCATCGATGTGGTAGTCGCCACGGCGACGGTAGACGTCGGCGAAGTTGAGGCCAACTGACTTCACCCTCACTCGCGCATGGCCCGCGGGCGGCTCCGGGTCGGGCAGCTCGCGGAGCTCGAGCACCTCCGGGCCTCCGAAACGGTCGAGACAGAGGGCGCGCACGCGGTGACCATAGCCTCGCGCCCGACGCGTGAAATAGTGTGAACCGGGAACGTGGTGACGCGTCGCGGTGTTGAGGCGTGAGGAGGCCCGGCACATGTCGTGGATGGACACGCTGGAGAAGATCCGCAAACAGGACTTCTCGGAGGCCAGCAAGAGTGAGCGCGAGGCGACCGCCCGCGATGTGATCAACCTCTGCAGCTCGGCGGCGACGCTGGTCGCGCTCTCGCCGATCCCGATTCCGCTCTCCGATGTGGCGCTCACCATTCCGATTCAGTCGGCGATGGTGATCACCATCGGCCACATCTACGGGCGCAAGGTCACCAAGGCCGACGCCAAAGACCTGCTGGTCGAGCTGGGCATGACCGCCGGCCTCGGCATGCTGGCGCGCTCGGGCATCAAGGCGCTGTTGCCGGTGGTCGGCGCGCTGCTGACCCTACCGATGGCGTTCGCCGCCAACTGGGCGATCGGCCGGGTGGCGATGGAGTACTTCAAGGCGGGCGGCGGGCTCTCGGCCGACGAGCTGAAGACGATCTTCGAGAAGGCGAAGAAAGAAGGCGCCTCGATCTTCTCGAAAGAAAAGTTCGACGCCTTCCGGAAGCGCGAAGAATCGACCGACGACGGCGGCGGCAAAAAGAAAAAGAAGAAGAAGAAAAAGAAGAAGCACCGCGAGGAACGCGAAGAAGACGAGGCGAGCGGCGGTGACGAGCGCCCGAGCGCTCCGGCGGTCGAGGTGCAGCAGAGCAAGGTCGCCAAGCTGGTCGAGCGCGACTTCGCCGAGATGGTGCGGGACCACGCCGACGTCGCCAAGGAGATCGGCGGCGTGGTTCACCTCGACATCTCCGGCGACGGCGGCGGTCAGTGGACGGTCGACTTCAAGAAGCAGCAGATCGACCGCGGGCTGCACGGCTCACCGAAGATGACGGTGAGCTGCGCCGGCGACGATCTGATCGCCCTGGTTCGCCGCGAGAAGAACCCGCAGATGGCGGTGCTCACCGGCGCGCTGAAGATCGAGCCGATGGATCTCGAGCTCGCTCAGTCGGTGGGCAAGCTGTTCGGCTGATTACCAGCGGCGGCCGTGGTGGCCGAATCGCGGTGCGTAGCGGGGGCCGTAGTACGGGCGTGCGACGTACGGCGCGGGCGCGACGTAGACCGGCGGCGCGACCACCGGAGGCGCCACGTAGACCGGCGGGGGAACGAAGACGCGGGGCGCGGCGAAGCCGATGCGAACCCGGGGGCCGCCGAAGAAGCCGTGGTGGCCCCAGGCGAACGCGGGGGCGGCGGTGAGCAACGAGAGCGAGAGTGCAGCTGCGCGGATCATGTGTGACCTCCTGCGCATTGGACGCCCGACCCCCGCTAAGTGTTCAAAACGTCGCGTTTTGCCTCAAGTCGGCACGGTCACGAACTGGGTGCCCCGCAGCTGCGGCGCGGCGGAGAGGAACTTCAGGTCGGGGTGCTTGTCGACCGCGTGCTGGAGCGCCCACTCGTCGCGGAACAGCACCAGCGGCAACCCGTCGCGGTCTTGAACCGTCTGGCGGTTGCCTTCCCAGTCGAACGCCTTGGCGTCGAACTTCGGCCCCACCACCCAGCGCGCCTGCGAGAACGGCAACCGGTCGAGCATGATGTTGGCGCCGTACTCGTGCTCGATGCGGTACTGGAGCACTTCGAACTGCAGCGCGCCGACCACGCCGACGATCGGGTCTTTCATGCCCATCTGCAGCTGCTGAAAGATCTGAATCGTGCCTTCTTCGGCCAGCTGCTCGAGGCCCTTCTCCATCTGCTTTCGCTTGAGCGGGTCTTTGGCGCGGCAGATCGCGAAGTACTCGGGCGAGAACCGCGGCACGCCGTCGAACTCCAGCGGCTCGCCCTGAGCGAGCGTGTCGCCGATGCGGTACTGGCCGGGGTCGAACAGGCCGATCACGTCTCCGGGGTAGGCGTCTTCGATCGCGGTGCGTTCGGCGGCGAGAAACTGGCTCGGCTTCGCCAGCCGCACTTCTTTGTCCAACCGCGAGTGATGGGCGGCCATGCCCTTGGTGTACTTGCCGCTCACGATTCGCAGGAAGGCGATGCGATCGCGGTGCTGGGGATCCATGTTCGCCTGAATCTTGAACACGAAGCCGGTGAACTTCTCGCGGGAGGGCTCGATGAACCCGTGGTCGCTGCTGCGGCCGGCGGGCAGCGGCGCCAGCTCCAGAAACGCGTCGAGAAACGGCCGCACCCCGAAGTTGGTCATCGCCGAGCCGAAGAACATCGGTGACAGCTCGGCCTTCTGCACCTTCTCGACCGAGAACTCGTCGCCGCCGATGTCGAGCAGCTCGATGTCTTCGTGCAACCTGGCCAGCTCGTCTTCGCTGAGCACCGTCTTGATCTCGGGCGAGTCGAGGGGCACCTCGCGCTCCTGCACCACCGACTCGCCGTGGTCCTTCTCGGCGGCGAACACGATCACCACCTTGCGGCGGCGGTCGAGCACGCCACGAAACTCCGGGCCGTGGCCGATCGGCCAGTTCATCGGGTAGGCGCGCAGACCGAGTACCTTCTCGAGCTCGTCCATCAGCTCCAACGGCGCGCGCGAGTAGCGGTCGAGCTTGTTGATGAAGGTGAAGATCGGAATGCCGCGCATGCGGCACACCTTGAACAGCTTGATCGTCTGCGGCTCGACGCCCTTCGCCGCGTCGATCAGCATCACCGCCGCGTCGGCCGCCGCCAGCGTGCGGTAGGTGTCTTCGGAGAAGTCCTGGTGGCCCGGGGTGTCGAGCAGGTTCACCGCGTGGTCTTTGTACGGGAACTGCAGCACCGAGCTGGTGACCGAGATGCCACGCTCTTTCTCGAGCTCCATCCAGTCCGAGGTGGCGTGGCGCCGCGCGCGCCGGGCCTTCACGCTGCCGGCGAGGTGAATCGCGCCGCCGTAGAGCAGCAGCTTCTCGGTCAGCGTCGTCTTGCCCGCGTCGGGGTGCGAGATGATCGCGAACGTGCGCCTGCGCGCGATTTCTTTGTCCAGCTCTACACTCATCGCCCGCGGCCGATTAGCACAGATCCCGGCCGGCACCACTGTGGCCTCCAGGTGGGGTTCGAGAATGCCGACGACCGGGTCCGGTGCTTCACCGCGGGTTCCCACCTAGACTCAGGGTTCTTGGTCACGAGAGTCCTTTGCACGTTCGCAACCGTGTGCCTGCTCGCGTCGGCGTGCAGCAAGCCTGGGAACACTGGGAAGGCCTCTGCCTCGGTAGTGTGTGACGTGACGTCGGAAGACCACGACCAGTTGTTTCGGCGCGGCGCAAACCTGATCGAGCCTCACATGCTGCTGGATGATCAGAAACCTGCGTCGCCCAACGAGCACGAGGTTCGCGTCGGTATCGCGTGCCTCGATCGGGTGGTGACGATCAACCCGTCGAATTGGTCTGCGCTGTGGATTCGTGGGAAAGCCTTCCAGTCCCTCGGAGATCACAGCTCCGCGCTCGGGTCGTTTCGTTCAGCGTACCGGGTGAAACCGGGCCAGGAAGACGTGGCACGGGAGATGACGCGTGAGTTGCTCGAACTACGCCAGTTCGCAGAAGCCGTGACGATCGGCCGCGACATTTGCAAGCGCAACCCGGACGACGCCGGGTTACGGGCAAACCTCGCCCTTGCTCTGCTGTTGAACGGCGAGCTCGCCGACGCACAACAGGTGATCGGTAGTGCCCAGAAGCTCGACCCGAACGATGCGGTCACCAACGCACTGGCGAAGCGCATCGATGAGGTCGCAAACGGAAAGCGCCCGCAGCCGAGCACGCTCGACGAGCTTCAACGCGGGCGCTGATTCCGGGCACAGGCCCTCAGCCGCTACCAGACCTTGCAGGGCTTGCTCTTGGTCATCGGCGCGCCGGCCTTGCAGCTGAACGCCTTGCCGAACTCCGGCATGTTGACCACCACGCCGTTGATGCGCGGGCCCGGAGGCGAGTGCGGGTTGGTGAGCGCGTGCAGCCGCTCGGTCTCGGGGCGATCGTTGCTGCACACCCACTGGCCGAAGCCGATGAAGAAGCGCTGGTCGGGGTTGAAGCCATCGACGTCGGCCAGCTTCTGGTCCTTGGTCGCCTGCTTCCACGCCTCGTAGGCGATGATCAGCCCGCCGAGGTCGGCCACGTCTTCGCCCAGCGTGAGCTTGGAGTTGATGTGAATGTCGTCGATCACCACGTACTTCGCGTACTGGTCGACGATGCACTGGGCGCGCTTCACGAACTGATCGGCGTCCTGCTTGGTCCACCAGTCCTTCAGGTTGCCCTTGGCGTCGAACTGGCGGCCCTCGTCGTCGAAGCCGTGGGTCAGCTCGTGGCCGATGGTGCCGCCGGTGTTGCCGTAGTTGGGCGCGTCGTCGAGCTTGGCGTCGAACAGGGGCGGCTGCAGCACGCCGGCCGGGAAGTTCATGTCGTTCATCAACGCGTTGTAATAGGCGTTCACCGTCGGAGCCGAGATGTCCCACTCGCTGCGGTCGACCGGCTTGCCGATCTTCGCCAGCTGCCGGTTCCACTCGAAGGCGGTGGCGCGCTCGAGGTTCCCCGCGAAGTCGTCGGGCTTCACGTCTAGCTTGGAGTAGTCGCGCCACTCGTTAGGGTAGCCGATCTTGTTGCGCATCGCGTGGAGCTTCAGCTTCGCCTGCTCCTTGGTCTTGGCGCTCATCCAGTCGAGGCCCTCGACCTCTTTTTCCATCGCCGCTTCGATCAGCTCGGTCATCTTCACCGTGCGCGCCTTCAGCTCGGGCGAGAACGCCTTCGCCACGTACGCCTGGCCGAGCGCCTCACCGAGATCGCCGTCGACCCAGCGCACGCAGCGCTTCCAGCGGGGAGGCTTGCTCTCCACGCCGCGCAGGTAGTGGCTGTAGAAGTCGAACTTCGCGTCGTCGAACTGCGCCGAGAGCCCGCTGGCGCGCGAGTTCACCAGGTGGAACCGGAGGTAGGCCTGCAGCGTCGCCGGGTCGAGCTTCTTCAGCTGGCCGTCGAGCGCGGAGAGGTACTTGGGCTCGGTGACGTTGAAGAAGTCGACCGTCTTCGCGTTCGCCGCCGGCAGGTACGCGTCCCAGCCGAAGCCGGGCATCATCTTCTTCAGCTCGGCCAGGGTGGCGTGGTGGCTGACCTTCTTCGGGTCGCGGCGCTCGACCAGCGTCAGCCGCGTCTTCGCGAAGTCGGTCTCCAGCTTCATGATCGCGGCGGCCGACTTCTTCGCGGCGGCGGCGTCGTCGCCCACCAGGGTGAGCATCTTCTCGACGTACTCGACGTACTTCGCGCGCTGCTCGACCGACTTCTTGTCGGTGCGCAGGTAGTAGTCGCGATCGGGCAGACCGAGCCCACCGCCGCTGACCTCGCCGATCATCTTGTCGGAGTCGGCCCAGTCTTGGGTCGAACCGAAGCCGAAGAAGAAGCCGCGGTCGGCGGTCTCGAGGTGCAGCTTGCCGAGCAGCGCCGGCAAGTCGGCCGAGGTCTTCACCGCCGCGATCGCGGCCAGGTCGGCCTCCAGCGGCTTGGCGCCGGCCTTCTCGATCGCCGCGGTGTCCATGCAAGCCTTGAAGTAGTCGCCGCTCTTCTGCTCCGCGGGAGTGCGGGTCTTCGCCTTCGCGGTCGACTCCAGCAGCCCCCAGAGGAACTGCTCGTTCTCGTCCTGCAGCTTGCCGTAGACCGACCAGCTCGACTGATCCGGAGGAATCGGGTTGGCCTTCTTCCAGCCGCCGCAGACGTACGAATAGAAGTCGGTGCAGGGGTCGACCGACTTGTCCATCGAGGCGACGTTGAGCACCGGCTCGTAGGGCAGCTTGTCGAGCGGCTGTTCGGTGGTGGCGGTGAGGAACAGAGCGATGATCAGGTGCATGGCGGCGCCATAACACCGTTCCCTACCGTTGGTTCGCAGCGACGTTCGAATCGGGGATTTATTCAATACGTGGGGCTTTGCCCCGCGGGCGGCAACCGGCCCCGGCCCCCGGGTGGAACTCACGCGACAACACGAGGCATGATCGCGGCACGAGTCGTGCTCGCTGTCGCCCGTCGTCGCGCACCCTCGGGAGAATAAAATGCGAATTTCACCAAGAGCGCAGCCGGGCGCCGTTGGGTTGTTCGCGGTTCTGGCGCTGTGCGGCTGTGATCAAACGGTGCCGGGTTCGGCCCGGGCCTCGGGGTCGGTGGCGATCTCGAAAGACGACGCGTTGGTCTACGCGGCCGACTCCGACAACGGCACGCTAGCGGTGGTCTCGGCGAAGAGCCACGAGCTGGTCGCCACGGTGAAGGTCGGCACCCGGCCCTCCCGGGTGGTGGTCGCGCCCGACGAGACGATCTTCGTCGCCAACCGCGGCAGCCGGAGCGTGAGCGTGATTCGCAAGGGCGAGTGGAGCGTCGCCGCCGAGCTCGCCACCGACGTCGACCCCGCCGGCCTCGCGCTGAGCCCCGACGGGAAGACGCTGCTGGTGGCGTGCGCGACCGCGACCGACTCCTCCGACGTCGGCACCCTGGCCGCGTTCGACACCGTCAGCCTCACCCGCTCGTGGACCGTGCAGCTCCCCGACGAGTCGCGCAGCGTCGCCTGGCTGGGAGACAAGGCCGCGGTCGGCCTCTACCGCTCGGGCGAGCTCGCGCTGGTCGACCTGCAAACCCACCAGCTGAGTCAGAACGAGGCCGGCATCTACCCGGCGATCAACAACACCGCGCTCAACGGCCTGCCCAACGTGATCGGCAACAAGCCGAACGCGGCGACCTTTCACCCGCGCGCGTTCACCGACCTGGCGGTCTCGCCCGACGGCAAGCGGGTGTTCGGGCTCGGGCAGCTGGCGACCGAAGCGATCATCCCTCCTCCGCCTCCGCAGCTGACGCCGGGCTCGACCAACCCGTACTACCAGAACAAGGGCCCTGGTTTCGCCGGCTCGGTCTCCACCGCCGCGGTGTTCAGCTTCGACTTCGACGTGAAGCTGTCGCCCGCGCTCGACGACCTCTGGCACCAGGGCACTGATCAGGATCACCCGCAGACCAGCTACGCCAACGGCGGCCTCCCCGACGACCCGCTGCTGCAGGGACCGACCGCGGCGGTGACCGACCCCAAGGGCGAGTGGCTCTACCTGCTCAACCGCGAGTCGTCGAACGTGGTGATGGTGCCGGCGAAGTCGCGCGAAGCGCACCCGACCTTGAACGCCGACGGCTCGATGCGCTTCAGCCAGCTGCCCTCGGTGTACGCGTACGGCGCGGTCGGCCCCGGCGCCGATGGCCTGGCGGTGGCGAGCGACAACCATGCGGTCTGGGTCTACAGCCAGTTCGACCACCGGCTGGTCGAGCTGAAGCAGGACGACGGCAAGTCGCACCTGGTGGAGCTGGTCGAGAAGACCGGCACCTCCGTCGCGCCCGAGACGCTCGACCCGGCGATCGCCGCGGGCCGCAAGCTGTTCTTCGACGCCAACGACCGCCGCATCTCGGGGCGGGGCGCGGCGATCGCGTGCTCCAGCTGCCACCTCGAAGGCCGCGACGACGCGCACGTCTGGCAGTTCCCCGATGGGCCGAGGCAGACGCCTTCGCTCGCTGGCCGCGGGCTGCTCGAGACCGCGCCGTACCACTGGAGCGGCGAGTTCCCGACCCTGGCCGACTTTCTCGACCACACCCTCACCGTGCGCATGGGCGGCACCGGGCTCGACACCGACAGCGCCCAGAAGCTCGACGCGTTCATCGGCGCGCTGCCACTGCCCGAAAACCCCAACGTCGCCGCGCAACCCACCGACGCGCAGCTGCGCGGCGCCGCGGTGTTCGCCCAGGCCGGCTGCGGCTCGTGTCACACGGGGCAGTGGCTCACCAATGACGCGCTCGCCGACGTCGGCACCCTGGTGGCGAGCGACAGCGTGAGCGGGCTCAACGTGCCGTCGCTGAAGGGCCTCGCTCGCACCGCTCCGTATCTTCACGACGGCTCGGCGCTGACGCTGCGCGAGCGGTTGATGAGCAACGCCAGCGACAAGCACGGGGCCACCAGCGCGCTCACTTCGGCGCAGTTGGATGATCTGGTCGCGTATCTGAAGTCGCTCTGATCGAACGCGGGGGGAGGGGTTCCCGCGTGGTCGCGCAGCCGCGGCTCTACCGACAACTGCCCAGCTGACGGGCACTTGGCCGCTGGCACGCCGGTCGCTTTGTCCTCCGTGGGAAGCCCCCACCCACCGAGGAACGAAAATGAAGAAGCGAATCATCTCTTGCTGCATCGCCGCGCTGGCCTTCGCCGCCTGCGACGAGGGCACTCCGACCACCGTCGCCAAGAACGGCGGCACCGTGATCGAAGGCGAGCTGATGGCGAAGAAGAAGACCGACGCCGGCACGCCCACCAAGGTCGAGCCGAAGATCGAAGCGGTGGTGACGCCGAAGCTGGAAGAGCTGAAGAAGGCCGACACGCTGGCGATCGACTCCACCGGCAATGTCGATCACGCCGCGCGCGCCAAGCAGCTCGAGAACGACGGCGACTCGTCGGGCGCGCTCACCGAGATGCGCCGCGAGCTGTCGAAGAACACCGAAGACGAGACCACCGTCGCCGAGATCGCGCGGCTGGCGAAGAAGGTCGGCCGCCACGACCTCGCCGCCGAAGCGTTCGGCCGCCTCGGTGAGCTGCGCGCCGACGACGCGATGCCGCGCATCGATCAGGCCCGCGAGCTGCTGAAGTCGAAGGCCTACGGCAGCGCGATCGTCGCCGCCGACGAGGCGATCGAGCGCGACAACGGCAACCCCGAAGGCTGGCAGGCGAAGGGCCTGGGCCACCTCTCGCAAGACGAGCTGAAAGACGCGATCAGGAGCTTCGAGAAGTGCATCGAACTGAAGCCCGACCACGGCTGGGCGCTCAACAACCTCGGCCTGGCCTACCTGCGCGCGGGTGAGAACACCAAGGCGCTCGACGTGCTCGAGAAGGCGCAGGAGCTGCTGCCCAACGTCGCCTACGTGCACAACAACTACGGCGTCGCGCTGGAGCGCAACGGCAAGCACGAAGAAGCGAAGGCGGCCTACCAGCAGGCGAGCCTGCTCTCGCCGAAGTACATCAAGGCGAAGGTGAACCTCGCGCGCACCGAGAAGGAGCCGGTGCCGATGGCTCCTTCTGGTGACGAGCCCGAGACGATGTCGGACATGCCGATTCCGTAACAACGCACTTTCTGGAAGAGATTTTGAAGCGCGACACGAGGGAACGCGTTTGGTAGTCAGGGCCTGGGTGGAGACACCTGCATCGGCTCGGATCGAAGGGCTGAGCGCTGCGTACCGCGCTCCCTCTGTCCGCCCGACCCGATGCTTCGTCTCCCCCAGGCTCTCTTTTTTGAAACACGCAGACTCGTGCGAGCGTTGAGAGGCGACCGATGAAGCGTGTGCTCCGCCTGCTGAAGCGCCTGTTGGTTCTCGCGGTGGTGGGCGTGGTGCTGCTCGCCGCGGTCAGCGCCGGCCTGGTCTGGCACTACTCGAAGGACCTGCCGTCGGTGGAGACGCTGCGCACCTGGCGGCCTCCGCAGGTGACCAAGGTGTACTGCCGCGGCAACGTGCAGTGCGCCGAGTACTACAAGGAGCGCCGCACCTGGGTCGACGTCACCACCGTGCCCGCGTACGTGAAGAACTCCTTCCTCGCCGCGGAGGACGCCGACTTCTACCAGCACGAAGGCCTCGACTACGTCGGCATGGTGCGGGCGGCGCTGAAGTCGCTGCTCCCCGGCAAGCACGTCACCGGCGCCTCGACCATCTCTCAGCAGGCGTGCCGCAACATTCTGCTGTCGCAGGAGCGCACCTTCTCGCGAAAGATGAAGGAGTGGATTCTCACCCCGCGCATGGAGAAGGCGCTGACGAAAGACGAGATCCTCAACCTCTACGTCAACACCATCTACTTCGGGCACGAGCGCTACGGGTACGAGGAGGCCTCGCTCTTCTACTTCGGCAAGCACGTGAAGGACCTCTCGATCGGCGAGGCGGCGGCGCTGGCGGGCACGGTGCAGTCGCCCAACCGCAAGAACCCGCTCACCAGCATCGAGAAGGCGACCACCCGGCAGCACTACGTGCTCGAGCAGCTGTGGAAGCATGGCTTTCTGCCGAAAGACAAGATCGACCCCGAGCTGAAGAAGCCGATTCAGCTCGGCCCGCGTCCGCCCGCGACCGTCGGCGGCTACTACGCGGAGGAGATTCGCAAGCAGCTGTTCGATCGCTACGGCGAGAAGGCGGTGCTCGAGTCGGGCATGAAGGTCACCGTCGCGATGGACGTGAAGCTCCAGGCGGCGGCCGAGACCGCGGTGCAAGACGGGCTGAAGGCGCTCGACAAACGGCAGGGCTACCGCGGCGCGGTCGGCACCGTCGACGCGGCGCGCTTCAACGAGCTGCGCCCGCTGCTGGCGAAGCGGCTGGCCGACACCGGCAAGCGCAAAGGCGACGAGGCCTACGTGGCCGACCTCGCCTCGCTGAAGGCGCCTCCGCCCGCGCCGCCCGGAGAAGAGAACGAAGAGGAGCCGCCGGAGGACGAGCCGAAGCCGTCTGATCTCGACAAGCACGTTCAGTCGGTGGCGCTGCTGCCGTTGCACGAGGGCACCGAGGCCACCGGTTGGGTCGAAGCGGCCGACGACAAGTCGAACACCGCCACCGTCGATTTGATCGGCCGCAAGGCGACGGTCGCGTTCTCGACGGTGGGCTGGGCGCGGCTGCGCTCGCCGGAGGGAAAGCTGGGCGCGTTTCCGGTGCGAATCACCGACGTGATCAAGCCGGGCGAGTTGGTCCGGCTGGCGGTGACCAAGGTGCCGGCGGGCGAGGCTCCGTTGGAGGCCACGCTCTCGCAGATTCCCGCCGCCCAGGGCGCGCTTTTGGCGATCGACCCGGCCGACCGCGGCGTGGTGGCGATGGTGGGCGGCTACGACTTCGGCACGTCGCCGTTCAACCGCGCGACCCAGGCGCACCGGCAGCCGGGCTCGTCGTTCAAGCCGTTCGTCTACGGAGCGGCGATGGCGTCGGGCAAGTTCACCCCGATCTCGATTCAGAACGACGCGCCCGAGAACATTCGCGACCCGTACACCGGCAAGGCGTGGCGGCCGCAGAACTTCGAGAAGGGCGGCTACGACGGGCCGATGACGCTGCGGCTGGCGCTCACCCACTCGAAGAACACCATCTCGGTGCGGCTGATTCAGGCGCTCACGCCGGAGGTGGTGACCGACTTCGCCAACAAGGCCGGCATTCGCTCGCCGATGCCCGACAACTTCACCGAGGCGCTCGGCACCGGCGAGGTGTCGATGATCGAGATCGCCAACGCCTACGCCACGCTGCAGGGCCAGGGAAAATACGCCGACCCGATCACCCTGGTGAAGGTGCAGGACGCGAGCGGGAAGACGCTCGAAGAGCACCACGCCGCGTTCGAGGAGGTGCTGCCTCCGCCGGTGGCGTTCCTCACCACGTCGCTGATGCGCTCGGTGGTCGAAGAAGGCACCGCCACCGCGGTGAAGGAGCTCAATCGCCCCGCCGCGGGCAAGACCGGCACCGCGCAGGAGTACCGCGATGCCTGGTTCACCGGGTACACCGCCGACCTGGTGGCGTCGTCGTGGTGCGGGTTCGACGATCACGCCACGCTCGGCGCGCTCGAGACCGGCGGCAAGGCCGCGCTCCCCGCGTGGCTGGAGTTCATGAAGGCCGCGCACGAGGGCAAGGCGGTGCGCGAATTCGAGGTTCCGCAGGGCGTGGCGACGGTGAAGATTGACCCGATGACCGGCTTGCTGGCCGGGAAGTCGGTGCCGGGCAGGACCGAGTATTTTCTCGAGGGAACGCAGCCCACGGCCGAAGCGCCGGCCCAGGGTGCGTTCAATCAGACCGATCTCTTCCTGCAGGACAAGACCCGGTAGGTGCGGCGGCGGCGATTTGGCCCCCCGCACTTTCGTTTGATCGTTTTTCCGCGTCGCGACCACCAGTGATCGAGGCCGTTCATCTGGAGGTCATTTGTCCCGCGTCAGAGCCTTGCCCCTGTTCCTCCTGCTTTTCCCCGCCTGCGATCCCTCGCTGTATGCCGACAACGCCGCCACCGCGTCAGGAGCATTGGTGTCAGGCGCGACGTGCCCAGACGGAGGAACCACCCTCACCTACGCGAACTTCGGTCAGTCGTTCATGGCGACCGAATGCACCTCGTGCCACGGCACCTCGCGCACCGAAGGCGGCATTCGCCTCGACACCCAATCGTCGGTGCAGGCGAACGCGTCGCTGATCGACTCGGTGGCCGGCGCGGGCCCGAACGGTGAGCGCACCTCGATGCCCCAAGGGGGGTCGGTACCGACCGCGACCCGCGAACAGCTCTCCACCTGGCTCGCCTGCGGAGCGCAGTGATGAAAGCGCTCTCGGCCCACGACCGGTTGCGCCTGATCGCGGCGGCGGCGATCTGCCTGCGGTTGCAGCTCACCACCCTCGCCTCCCGGTTCCCGTTCATCGAGGGAGGAGGCGCGGCGGCGATGGCGCTCCACCGCTGGCTGTTGCCGCTGATCGGCCTCGGCAGCGCGGTCGCCCTGCTCGCCTGGCTCGGCACCCGCAAGCCTACCGGCAAGCAGTTGATCGAGATCGGCTCCGCCTTTCTGGTGCTGCAGACGTTCGTGTTCTGCCTCGCCGACTACCGCCTGGTGCTCAGCCCCTCGGAGCTGCGCGGGCTGCCGATCGCCACCATGTGGATGCTCGCGTTCCCGCTGTTGCCGTCGAACGGCCGCGCCACGCTCATCACCGGGCTCTGCGCCGCGGTCTCAGGCCCGCTGGCGATGCTGTCGCTGCGCGCGCTCGGCAGCCCGGTGCCGGCGTTCGGCGCGGTGCTCTCGTTCTACTGGCCGCTGATCCTCGGCGCGTCGTTCGCCGCGACCGCGACCTGGCTGCTCTACCGCGACACCACCCCGCGCAAGGCGGCCGAGGTGGGCGACTATCACCTCGAGCACAAGATCGGCGCCGGTGGCATGGGCGAGATCTGGCTCGCGCGTCACTCGTCGCTGGTGCGGCCCGCGGCGGTGAAGCTGATCAGCCCCAAGATCAGCGGCAAGCTCTCGCGCGAACGCCTCGAGCGGTTGTTCCAGGAGTTCGAGCTCGAGGCGCAGACCACCGCGGCGCTCCGCTCGCCGCACACGGTGCAGCTGTACGACTTCGGCCGCACCAAAGACGGGCGCCTCTACTACGCGATGGAGCTGCTGGGCGGCCTCGACCTCGAGCGGCTGGTCGAGAACCACGGCCCGCAGCCGGCCGGCCGGGTGATCAGCATCTTGCGGCAGGTGTGCCGGTCGCTGGCCGAGGCGCACGCGGTGGGGCTGATTCACGGCGACGTGAAGAGCGCCAACCTGCAGCTGCTGATCCACGGAGGCGAGTACGACTTCGTGAAGGTGCTCGACTTCGGGCTGGCGAAAGACCGCCGCGCCGGAGAGCGCGCGGCCGAAGCGAACACCGTGCGCGGCACCGCCGCCTATCTCGCGCCGGAGATCATCAAAGGCACGCTGTCGGATGAGCGCGCCGATCTCTACGCGCTCGGCTGCGTCGCCTACGAGCTGCTCACCGGTGAGCTGGTGTTCGGCGCGATGACCGAACCCGAAATGTTGCAGGCCCAGGTGCTCGACACCCCGGTGCCACCCTCGAAGCGCGCGCGCGTGGCCGTGCCCGCCGAGCTCGAGCGGTTGGTGATGCGCCTGCTCTCGAAAGAGCCGACGCGCCGCCCGTACTCGGCGGAGCAGTTGCTGACCCAGCTCGACGCCCTCGCATCGGAGAGTCCGTGGACGGCGCGCGACGCTGAGCGCTGGTGGCGCGATCGGCTCCCTGAGGAGGTCACCCGGGCGCAGCTGCGAAACCCGCCGGTGGTGAAGCCGGCGCGCGAGCTGCCGGTGATCGAACAGTCGATCACCGTGAGCGAACGCTGAAGGGGTTTTGATCGCTTTTTGCCCCTGCGAGACACAAGCATCATGATGGGCGCCGCACCCCAACCCGTGACCGCAAACCCGCGAAACAACTCGCCCTCTGACGAGCTCGTCTCGGCCGCGGTCGCGGGCGATGTGGAATCGGTCGCGAAATTGGTGCGCCAGTTGGCCCCCTCGGTGATCCGCACCGCGCGAACCCTGCTGGGCGCCGGGCACGCCGACCTCGACGATGTCGTACAGCAGTCGCTGATCGCCCTGGTGCAGGCGCTGCCCCAGTTTCGCAACGAGTGCACGCCGACGCACTTCGCGATTCGCATCAGCGCCCGCATCGCCGTCGCCGCCCGCGCCCGGTTCGCCAAGCGCGGCGAGCGTCACGACGAGAGCATCGACGTCGACGCGCTCGAGGCCCGCGCCAGCCACGAGCCGGTCGATGCCGAGCGGCGCCGCACGCTGGTGCGCGAGCTGCTCGACACCCTGCCCGAAGAGCAGGCCGAGACCCTGGCCCTGCGGGTCGCGCTCGGGATGTCGCTGGAAGAAGTGGCGCAGAGCACCGGCGTGCCGGTGAACACGGTGCGCAGCCGCATTCGCCTCGCCAAGCTTTCGCTGCGAAAGAGAATCGAAGCAGACCCGGTGTTGCTCGAGTCGCTGGAGGTCGAATCATGAACGCGCCCGACCTGCACCCTGAAGAGCTGCTCGATCGAGCCGCGCAGGGCACCTTGAACGACGAGCAGCGCGCGACGCTCGACCGTCACCTGGCGGTGTGCGCGGTGTGCCGCTTCGAGCAGCAGGCCCGCGCCGACTTCGCCGCCGACGATGCCGCGGCCGCCGACGTGAACCTCGATTCGATGGTGACCGCGGCGCTGGCGGGCATTCAACGGCCCGCGCGCAAGCGGGTGAGCTCGCGCACCGGCATGCTGATCGCCGCCTCGCTCTCGGTGATCGCTTTCTCCAGCTTCGCCGCGGTGGCGCAGTGGACCGGCGTGTTGCCGCGCCTGATCGAGAAGCTGACCGTGAGCGAGCCCGCGCCCGAGCCGAGCGCGCCGGTTCACCCCCACGGGCCGCGCGCGGTCGCGCCGCTCGAGGTGCCTGTTCCCGAGGAGACACCCGCTCCGGTGGAAGGTGAAATGAAGCCCGAGCCGCCGGCCGCTCCCGAGCCGGTCGCCGCGCCGGTGACCCACGTGCCCTCGCCGTCGCGCAGCGCGCCTCCGGTGCAGGTCGCGGCCGTCACCCGCTCCGAGCCCTCGACGCCCGACATTCCCGAGACCGCGGTGAAGCGAGCGCCGCCTCCACCCGACGCGTCGTCGCTGTTCGGCGCCGCCAACGAAGCCCGCACCCGCGGAGATCGCGTCGGAGCGGTGGCCCTTTACCGCGATCTGCTGCTGCGCTTCCCCAGCTCCGACGAGGCGAACGTGACCCACGCCGCGCTCGGCCGGCTGCTGCTCGACCTGGGCAACGATCGAGGCGCGCTCGCCGAGCTGCGCGCGTACCTCGCCGGTGGTGACACCGCGCTGCGCGAAGAGGCGCTGGTCGACTGCGCGCTGGCCTCCGGCAAGCTGGGCGACATCGTCGACGAACGAGATTGTTGGAAGACGCTCCTCGACGCGTATCCTGCGTCGGTGCATGCCGGTCGCGCGCGCGGCCGCCTGGGAGAGCTCGAAGCGCCTTGAGGGCCGAAACAGTCGCGGGGGGAGTCGTAGCGGTCTTGTTGATGGCCGCGGGCACTCCTGCGCGCGCCGAGACGGTGAGCGAAGATCAAGGTCAGGTCGAGCTCGCGGTCGCCGGCAGCGCCGATGAGCGCGTCGCGATTCAACGCTCGCTCTCGGAGCTGCTCTCGCGGTTGAACGTCGGCCTCGCCGAGCAGGGCAAGGCCGCGAACGGGAAGACGGCGCTCGCCAGCGCGCGGGTCGAGCTCGACGAAGTGGAGTGCCGCATCACCCTCACCACCGGGCCCGACGCGCGGGTGGTGATGTTCCGCCGGGTGGCGCGCAAGGGCTCCGCGGCGGTGATGGCCGAGACGGTGGCGCTGATCATTCACGGCGCGGTCGAAGAGCTGCTCCAGTCGCCGCGGCGGCCGGTGGTGTCGACGGCTCCTCCCGAGCCGAAGCTGGAGTCGATCGGCATTCCATCGATGCCCTGGCCCACCTGGACGTTGGATGTGAGCGCCTTCGGCGGCTCGCGGGTGTTCGGAGGCAACGCGCCGCTGGTCGCTGCGGCGGGGCTGGGGCTGACCGCGGGCCGCCGCTTCGACTCGCTGCTGCCCGAAGTGTGGCTCACCGCCGCGTACAACACGCCGTTCGACGCCTCGAGCCAGGTGGTCGCGCTCCACGCGCAGACCTTGAGCCTTCGCGGCGGGCTGGCGTTGCGGCTGCTCGAGCACGACGACTGGTACCTGGAAGGAGGCCTGGGCGCCGGCGCCGACGTCTTCTTCACCGACGCGCGCTTCTTCCCCTCCCGCCACGGGGAGACCGAAGCCGCCGCCGCGCCGGTGGCGACCGGGCTGCTGACGGCCCACTACGCGCTCGGCTCACGCGTCGACCTGTTCGTGGCGTTCACGCTCGATCTCGATCTCCAACCGCGTCGCTTCGTCGCGAACGACGGCGAGGGCACCATCTACGAGCCGATGCGGGTGCGGCCGGCGCTGGTGCTGGGCTTCGATCTGGCGGCGCTCGGCGCCAAAGGGGGCCAGCCATGAAGCGCGCCCTGCTGGTGTTGCTGCTCGCGGCGTGTGAGCCGGTCGACTTCGTGGTCGCCCACGTGCCCGACGGCGGCGACTTCATGGGCAAACCGTGCACCGACAACTCCGACTGCCAGGAGCACGAGTTCTGCTCGAAGAAGGCCTGCGGCGATCTGCAAGGCACCTGCAACGTGAGGGACTGCCCGGGCAATGACCAATACCAACCGGTCTGCGGCTGCAACGGGGTGACCTACTGGAACGACTGCCTTCGCAGGCTCGACGGCGCCAACCTCAGAGCCGACGAACAGTGTGAAGCGGCGAAGAGCTGCAACAACGCCATCGATTGCTCGCCGGGCCCGTTCGCCGCGTGCGCGCGCGTGTCGCAGCTGAGCTGCCCGTCGACCGGAGCCACTGGCACCTGCTGGGCGGTTCCACCGCATTGTCCTCAGGGCCAATCGACGAGCGTGCAGGTCTGCTCGAGCAACGCGTGCACCGACCTGTGCGGCGCGATCAAGTCGCAGGAGCCCGCGCTGGTGAAGACCAGCTGCCCCTGAGTGATCGCTTTTCGAGGGTACCGAGCACCAGCGTTGTGAAGAGGGACCGGCCCCTTCACAACGACGAGGAGCTCGATGCACGCAAAGACACGACGAACGATGATCGCCTTCAGCGCGGCGGTGACCTGGTTGGCGGGTTGTGCCAACGACAACACCACCAGCAGCACCACCAGTGACAGCGCAGCACTCACCACCGCACAGTGCACCTTCGTCGGCGACGACACCGCGGCGCAGGCGTGTTTCACCGCCTTCGACACCTGCAAGACCGCGGAGGGCGCCAACATCGACGACTGTCTGGCGACGTTGAAGTCGTGTCTGCCGCCTCCGCCGCAGCGCGGGCCGGGCGGGCACGGCGGCCCGATGGACGGAGGCGACTGCGGCGGAGGCGGGCGTGGAGGTCAGGGCCCGGGCGGCGGTGGGCGGCCCGGCGACGGCGGCGGCGGAGACCACGGCCAGTTCGGTCACTCACCGCCGATCCCCGACTCGACCGCGATCGAGGCCTGCCACACCGCGCTCGACACCTGCCTGCGTGACGTCAGCCAGGCCGCGGCCGATTGCTTCAGCGCCGATCGCGCCTGCGACAAGGCGGCGTTCGAAGCGGCGTTCACCCAGTTCTGCACCGACGCCCAGGCGCGCTGCGCGCAGGCGGGCGCCGATGCCACCGAGTGTGCTCGCATCACCGAGCGCTGCGCCGAGGGAGTGAGCGGTCCTCCCGGTATGGCCGACGGCGGCTGCCAGTAAGACCGAGGCCAAAGCGCGCGTTGCCTCCCCCGCACGGGCGCGGCGGTCCAGGTCGGCAGCCCGGTGATCCCCGAAGTCTGGGGATTGCCGGGCTGTCGTTTTCGCGTACGCTGCTTTTCGGTGCTCCCTGCCCTGCTGATCGCCGCGCTGGCGGCGGCTCCGGTGCCGACCCGGGTCGAGCCGCCGGCGGAGACCGCGCTCGAGCGGTTGGCGAGGGCCGTCGCTGATCAGCTGGTGGCGAAGAAGCCCGAGCCTCCGGTGGCGGTCAGCGTCGAGGCGAGCCCGGCTCCGTTGGCGAACGCGGCGGCGAGCGCGGTGGCCGCCGAGCTCTCGCGGCGGGGGCTGCCCGCGGTGGTGCTCTCGGGGCCGCAGGCGGTGTCTGAGAAAGCCGCGCGCGATCGCGACCTGCGTACGCTGCTGCGCCTCGGCGTCACGCTCGAGAACAACACGCTGTCGGCGAAGGGCGACGCGTTCGGCACCTGGGTGAATTTCTGGGCGGGTCAGACCGCCACCCGGCCTTCGTTCGCCACCGCGCTCGCGGCGCAGAGCCCGGCCGATGCCCAGGCCCTGGCGCTGGTGAACGGGCCCAACGTCGCCCCGGGGCCGATCAAGCTCTCGGTCGGAGTGCTGGCGCATCTGCCCTCCCGCCCGGCGGCGATCGCGGTCGGCGACCTCGACGGCGATCGCAAAGCCGAGGTGGTGGTGCTCACCGACGACGACCTCTGGGCGTTCTCGGCGGAGGGCAAGACGCTCGCGCGCTACGACCTGCGTGAGATTCCACCCTCGAAGACGCCCTGCCGCGAGCCGTTCGGCGCGGTGGTGGTGAGCGGTGGGCGCGTCACCTGGCTGTCGGCGAAGCGCGCGCATGGCGAGGTGCTCACCTACGGCAACGGCGCGTTCAAGGTGGTGGGGCCCGCGGAGACGATGACCGTCGAGGGCTACACCGGTCACCTGCTGCCGGGTGTGAACGCGATCGCTCCGGAGCTGCAGTTTCAGGGCAAGCCGCTCGATGCGCCGGGGCCGTTTCAGTCGTTCTCGGGGCGCGGCGGGTTGATCGAGCTGGTGTTGGACAATGGCTCGGTGTCGCTCTCGCGCGGCGCGCTGGTGGCGCCGGGGCTCAAGGGCGCCGGCAGCGGCAGTGCGCTCGCCGACCTCGATGGCGATGGCGCGGTCGAGCTGGTGACCACGTCGAAGGCGTTCTTCGCGGATCCCGACGAGGTGCGGGTGATGTCGGCGCGCGACGCGGAGGCGGCGCAGGCGAAAGGCGGCGCGGTCGGTGATGTTCCCGCGCTCTGGCAGGGCGCGACGCCGCGCGGCCGGGCGATCGTCGCCGCGGCGGGCGATCTCGATGGCGATGGCGCCGATGAGGTCGTGATCGGCGCGTGGCTGGGTGATGAGAGTGGTGAGCTGCAGGTGTTGCGGAGGGCGCCGTGAAGGAAGCTCCCTGCTCGCCAAGATCGAACCCCTCCCCCTTCGGGGGAGGTGTCGCGAAGCGACGGAGGGGGTTCACGACTCCGGCCGCCGTGCTCGCAACGCTGCTGCTGGCGCTGCCCGCGGCGGCTGCGTCCCGCGGCCGCTTCGGCGGCACGCTCAAAGTCGCAGTGACCTCGAAGGTGGCGCTCGACGCCGATCCCCTGCAAGCCGACACGCCGATCGAAGTCGCGGTGCTCTCACAGCTCGCGCGCCCGCTGTGCCGGGTGAACCGCGCCGGAGACGTCGCCGACACCCTGGCCGACATCGGCACCAGCGGCCCGAAGTCGATCGTGGTCACCCTCCGCCAGCAGGAGATCAACGGAGCGCCGCTCGACACCGCCTTCCTGGTGCGAATGCTCAAGCGCCTGCAGAGCGAGCCCACGCCCTACCGCGGCCTGCTCCTCCCGCTGAAGTCGATCCCCGACGCGGCCGACAAGAACCAGCTCGAGCTCCCGCTCGCGTTCGCGTTCCCCGACTTCGCGAAGAGCCTCTGCCACCCGGCGCTCTCGCTCGCCTCGAAGACCGAAGGCCGCGCCGGTCCCTTCCTGCCGAGCCTGACCGCCAACCCGATCTTCGCCGAAGGCCGCCCGTACGCCGACGCGCTCGCCTTCGTCACCACCGACGCGCGCGGAGCCGATCGCCAGCTCGCGCAGCACCGCGTTCAGCTCACCCTCGGCACCGGCGCGGCAGAAGCACCGCTGCCGTTCGCGACCTACCTCGCGTTCAACCCCGCGCGCGCCGGCAAGGAAGTGCGCGCCGCGATCGCCGCCAGCGTCGACCCCCAAGACCTGACGAAATTCTTCGTGCACCCGCCCGCGGCGCCGATGACGGGCCTGCTGCCACCGCACCTCGCCGGAGCCGCCACCGAAACGCAAAAGCCCGCGCCGGCACCGGTGGCCACCCGCAAGGTCACCCTGCTCTACGACTCGAGCCAGGACGACCAGCGCGCGGTCGCCGAGCGCCTTCAGGTGAAGCTGCAGCCGGCCGGCTACCAGGTCGCGCTCACCGGCCTCTCCCGCGCCGAGCTGCGCACCCGCTGGGCCGCCAAAGACTACGACCTGATGCTCACCTCGGTGTTCCTGCCCGCCTCGCCCGGCGCGGCGCTCTCGGTGGTGCTCGAGCTCGCCCATGCGCCCCACGAGCAGGCGGTCGACGTGCTGCAGTCGATCGGCGCGGTCGCCGACCCGCGGGTGCGTGACCGCGCCGCCCAGCTGGCCGCGCAGCAGCTCAAGAACGAGCTCGACGTCTGGCCGTTGTACGCGCAGGGGCTGAAGGTTCAGGCCGGCCCGCAGGTGCAGCACCTCACCACCGACTTCTCGGGAACGCCGCTGCTCGACGCCGCGTTCCTGGGGCAGGACTGATGCGGCTCCGCACCACGCTGATCCTCGCCTTCGTCGCGCTGGCGCTGCTGCAGGTGGCGGTGGTGGTGCCGTTCGCGCTCGATCAGCTCAGCGCTTTGCTCTCCCGCCAGCAGGACTCGCGGGTGAACCAGCAGATGGACGTGGTCGAGGAGACGGCGAAGCGCCTCGACCGCGACGTCACTCGCGCGATCGACGACATCGCCGTCGTTCAAGAAGGCCGTCTGCTCCACGAAGAAGGCGGCGACGAGCTGAGAATCGCGGGCGAGCTGATGCGCCAGCGCGGGCTCCAGGTGCTCACCCTCTTCGACGCCAAGGGCGTCACGCTGAGCTCCGGCCACTTCGCCGCAAACCTCGGCGAGCTCGACCCGCAGCTGTTCGCGGTGACCCAGAGCAAACCCGGAGCGGCGGTGGTGGTGATGGTGAAGCTGCCCGGCGCGTCGGGCATCGGCACCCACCCGGCGCTGGTCGCCGCGCGGGCGATCGACGTCGGTGACACCAAGCAGTGGGCGGTCGGTGGCCTGCTGCTCGACGACGAGAAGGCCGGCGCGCTCCACCGGCTCACCGGCGCCCGGGTGGAGATCATCGCCGACAACCACACCTTCGGCGCCGCCGGCGATCCCCCGAAGGATCCGACCGTGCGCACCTACCCGCTCGGCCCGGCCCAGCTGCGCTTCTCGTTCTCGCGCGCCGACTTCTTCGCCACCCAACGCCAGGTGCTCCGCTCGTTTCTCGCGCTGATGGGCACCGGGCTGTTGCTCTCGCTCGCGATCGGGGTGCTGCTCTCGCGCCGCTTCACCCGCCCGGTCGAAGCGCTCACCGACGCCGCGCGAAAAATCGGCGAAGGCCAGCTCGACGTCAAAGTGCCCGAGCAGGGCAGCCGCGAGCTCAAGCAGCTGGTCACCACCTTCAACCGAATGACCAACGACCTCCAGCAGACCACCGAGCGGCTGGTCGCCTCCGAGCGCGTCGCCGCCTGGCAGGAGGTCGCGCGCCGCCTCGCCCACGAGATCAAGAACCCGCTCACCCCGATTCGAATGTCGTTGGAGACGCTGATCGCCGCCAGCGCGAAGAAAGACGCCCGCTTCGAGGCGATGTTCGCCCAGTCGGCCTCCGCGGTGCTCGAAGAGGTCGACCGGCTCAAGCGCATCGTCGACGAGTTCTCCCAGTTCGCCCGCCTCCCACGCCCGCAGCTGAAGCGACTCGACTTGAGCGGGCTCGCCCAGCAGGTGCTCGGCCTCTACGCCGCCCACGAGATCGCCGGCCCCGGCAGCCCGACGCTCGACTACGCGCTCGACGCTCCAGCGAGCCTCGAGGTGAACGCCGACCGCGACCAGCTCACCCAGGTGCTGGTGAACCTGATCAAGAACGCCGAGGAGGCGATGATCGACGCCGGCAAGGGCGGCAAGATCACCGTGCGCGTCTTCTCCCGCGCCCCCAGCGTGGTGCTGGAGGTCGAAGACCAGGGCCCCGGCATCCCCGAGTCGCTGCTCCCGCGGCTGTTCGAGCCTTATGTCACCGGTAAGGCGGGAGGCAGTGGGCTCGGCCTGGCGATTGCGTCGCGCATCGTCCAGGAACACGAAGGGCGCCTCGAGGCCGGGAAAGCTGCTTCCGGCTCGGGCGCCCGTTTCACCGTGACACTGCCGTCAGTCTGACGGCGGTTACTGACAGTTCAGGCACGGCGGCCCGGGAGGATTCATCGGGTCGCCAGCGGGGCGGTGAATCACGAACAGGGGCACCGGGTCCTGCGGGAGGTAGGTGTCTCCCATGTTGACCGTCGGGGTGCTGTTCTCAGCGCTGGTCGTACTGTTGGAGGCACGGGAGGTTGGCGTCGCCGCCCCGTTGGTCTGGGTAACGCCCTGCTTGCCCGCCGCCGCCTCGCCCTCCGGGTCATCCACGCCGACACCACACCCGCTGAGAGCTCCGACTGCCAACAAACCGACGATCCACCGCTTGAGAGTCATGACTTCCCTTCCATTCTGCAACCTTGATGCCGAGGGGGCACGAGAGATCTCATTCCGCATGGGCGACCTCCCGGAGCGAAGCCTCGGAGTTCACGATTTGTGAGAGACGAGAGCGTTTCATCTGCAGCAACCGCGCGGCCTCACTGATGTTGCCGCCGGCGTCGATCAGTGCGCGCCGAATGCACTGCACTTCGATCTGGTGCTTGAAGTCGCGCAGACCGACCCCGTGCTGGCGGGCCAGCTCGTAGAAGTCGATCGGCCCCTTCGGCGCAGGAGCCGCCGGCGGCGTCGGAGGCACCTCTCCGTTGGGAGAGGCCGACGAGCCCGAAGGGATCGCGGGTGAGGGACGGCCCTCACCTGCGTTGAACGCCACCGGCGCAACGATGGCAGTCGGAGTGGCTCTCGGAGACACCACCGGCTCGCCAATCGACAGCGCGCGGAGCTCGTTCACGTGCATGAACGCCTCGGGGCCGACCACCGAGCCCTCGGCGAAGATCACCGCGGCCGAGAGCACGTTCTCCAGCTCGCGAACGTTGCCGGGCCAGGTGTGCTTCTCGAGCAGCTTGAGCGCCTCGGGCGCCAGCCGCTTGGCCGGCTCGTTGCGCTCCTTCGCCGACCGCTCGAGGAAGTGCGAGCAGAGGGTGGGCAGATCGTCGAGCCGCTCGCGCAGCGCGGGCAGCTCCAGCATCACGCCCTTGAGCCGGTAGTACAGGTCGGCGCGAAAGCGGCCTTGAGCGATCGCCGACTCGAGGTCGCGGTTGGTGGCGCAGATCACGCGCACGTCGACCTTCAGCGTCTTGGTGCCGCCGACGCGCTCGAACTCGCGCTCCTGCAGCACCCGGAGCAGCGCCACCTGGCACTTCGGGGTGATGTCGCCGATCTCGTCGAGAAACAGCGTGCCGCCGTCGGCGAGCTCGAAGCGGCCCTTGCGCTCGCGCACCGCGCCGGTGAACGCGCCCTTCTCGTGGCCGAACAGCTCCGAGAGCAGCAGGTCTTCGACCATCGCCGCGCAGTTCACCTTCACCAGCGGCATCGCGCGCCGCGGTGACAGCTGGTGAATCGCCTCGGCGAGCAGCTCCTTGCCGGTGCCCGACTCGCCGCGCACCAGCACGGTGGTGTTGGAGCGGCCAATCGGCTCCAGCTGCTTCACGATGTGCTGGAGCGGGGCCGACTTGCCGACCAGGCCGAACGCCCGCTCGGCCTGCTTCGGCGCCGAGATCGCGCGGGGCAGCCGCAGCTCAGTCTCGACCGAGCCCAGCACTTCGGACCGCCGCGGAACCGAGAGGAACGCCTGCCGCCGCGGAGGCGCGACCCGCTGGGTGAGCTCGTCCAACGAGCGCGCCGCACGGGTGAAGTCGCCGGCCGCGCCCGCCTGATCTCCGCCCAACGCCTTCAGGCGGCCCATCAGGTGGTACACGCGGAACGGGCCTTCGAGGTCGGGCTGGTTGAGCAGCGCGTCTTTCGCACGGGCCGCGGCGCGGGTGGCGCCGAGCAAATCGTTGAGGCCCAGGAACAGCTCGCCGCGGGCCAGCTCGGCTTCCACTGCCGCCGGAGTGAAGCCCGCGCCCGCGGTGATGCAGCGCCGGTCGAGCTCCGCGCCCGCCTGCGCCCGCTCACCCAGGTTCAGGTGGGCGCGCGCCTTCAACGCCGCCGAGAGCGCCGCGTAGCCGTCGTTGCCGACCTGCTCGAACTTCGCGCGGGCCAGATCCAACGTGCGGGCCGCCGAGATCGACTCCCGCTTGTCGAGCTGCACCGCGCCGAGGTTCAGCAGCGCGCTGCCCTCGAGGTACGGCTCGTGGAGCTCCTGCGCCAGCTTGAGCGCGTGCTCCGACAGCTCGGTCGCACGCTCGCCGTCGCCCAGGAAGTGGTGCAGGCGGGCGAGGTTCGACGCCACCTGCGCGACCTCGCGGCGGCCGGCGAACCGGCTGAACGCCTGGAGCGCGCGGGTGAGGTGATCGAGCGCCGGCTCGAGCTCGCCGGAGTCGGCGTAGAGCGAACCCAGGTTGGCGAGCGCCTGCGCCTGCGCCGGGCCGTGCACCGGCAGCGTGCCCTGGTAGCAGGCCATCGCGCGCTCGGTGGCGCCCTGCTTGTGCGCCGCCACGCCCTGGTTCAGCCGGGCGAGCGCCGCCTCCTGCTTCAGGTTGGCGCCCTCTGCGTCGCGCACGTTGGCCTCGAACAAGGCCTCCGCGTCGGAGCAGGCGTTCTGCAGCAGCAGCGCCTTGCCCATCAGGTTGCGCGCCTGGAGCCGAACCTCGAGCGGCTCGCTCTCGCGGGCGAGAATCTTTCGCGCCAGCTCGCACACCTTCGCGCTCTGACCGCGCACCAGGTGAATCTCGGCCTGCGCCAGCTCGGCCTCGACACCTTCGGCCGCCGACAGCGCCCACCGCGCCAGCCCGAAACGGCCCAGCTTCACCAGCGCCCGCGCCGCCTTCAGCGAGCCCTGCTGCCGGAGCTGCGCGTCGGGCGCCTGCGCCGACTTCACGTACGCCTTCGCCGCGCCCTGGTAGTTGCCCAGCGTCCACTGCGACTCGGCGAGCGCCTGCCAGGCCAGCTCTTTGTCGGCCGCGAGGTGACCCAGCGCCGAAGCGAACAGCTCCGCCGCCTCTTCATGGGCACCGCGCGAGGCGAGCGCCTTGCCGGCGATCACCGCCGCCTTGGCGCCTTCTTTCGGCTCCGCGATCAGCAGCAGGCGGGCGGCGCGATCCTGCTCGCCGGCCTGAAACAGCGCCCGGCCCACGGCCGCGGTGCGATCCATCTTCACCGTGAAGCTCATCGCGTCGTGAAACGACTCGCGGTCGGGCTCGCGGGCGAAGCGGTAGCGCGGGGTGAGCTCCACCACCCGCACCGCCACCAGGTGCGCCTTCACCAGCGCGTCGAGCTGGGTGGCCGTCTCTTCGGGAGTGCGGTTGAGCGCCTGGGCGATCACCGAGACGCCGAGCGCGTCTTTGGCGACCGCGAGCAGCTCGAGGATCGCGCGATCAGCGGCGGCGAACGACTGCGAGCGGCGAGCGAACAGATCGACCGGCTCCACCGGCCGCTCGAGCAGCTGGGCGAGCGCCTGGGGGTGACCGCCGGTCGCGTCGAGCAGCCGCTGAGCGATCAGCTTCTGGCTGAGAAACGACTTGATGCCGTCGAGGTCGAGACCGTTGAGAGAGATCGAGCGCGCGCTGACGCGGGCGGCGATCTCCTCCAGCGCCTTGGGAACGTGCTCGTCACGGAAGCTGAGAATGAACAGGCCGCCCGACTTCGACGCCGGAGTGGCGGCGACCGCGAGCAGGTAGCGCAAAAGCTCGAGGCTCGACTTGTCGGCGAGCTCGACGTCGGGGAACAGGAACGCGGGGCACTCGCGGCCGGCGAGCGAGAGCAGCTCACTCACCGCGTCGAAGAGCTCGAGGCGGCCTTCCAGCTTGCCGCTGTCGCCGTGGAGGCCGGCGGTGCGCGCGGTCAGCTCCGAGAGCTTGGGCTGCGGCACGCCGGTCTGCTCGAGGTAGGGCGTGAGCGCGCGGGCGATCGGAGCGATCAGCCCGAAGGTGCGCTTCACCTCGCGCGCCGAGCCGCCCTCGAACACCGCGGTGCCGCGCTCGACCAACGCGCGACGCAGCAGCGAGAACAAGAAGCTCTTGCCGACGCCCTGAGGTCCACGCACGAAGACGAAGCGCGGGCGTGCGCTCGACTTCGCCTCATCGTGCTCTCGCAACAGCGCGGAGAGCTCGGCCTCGCGGCCGCTCGCATCTGCCTCTGGCTTCCACTGCAGCACTTCACCCATGCAACTCGCTCCGGCTCACTTGCCGCCCCCAACCGTCTCGCAGCAGGCGACGCCGGTTGAGCAACCCATGTGCCATCCCGCTGGCGGAAGGCGAGCGGACCACAGACTGTATTCGAGCCCGGATCCATTGATCATTTCGCACTGCGCCAGCAAACGCGCAGACGCCGAAATTCCGGTAACGACAGGGGTGGCAGCTGTGTAGGTGGGGGTGACCTAAAACAAGTCACACCGGAGTGAACCCCGCGGGTTCACAACTCACTTTTCTCAGTCTTTGACAGGCGTCGCTTTGAGGGCGGCCTTGCCGTCCTTCACGTAGACCTGAAAGCGAACCGTGCGGCAGTTGTACTTCTGCACCAGCTGCTCCTTGTTCTTGCGGAGCTTGGCGGAGAACTTCTCGAAGGTCAGGCCATCGGCCGGCTCACCGCAGCGATCGCGGGTGGCGACGAAGTCTTTGAAGACTTCCATGAAGTGGGCCTCTTCACTGCCGCCGCCGGCCGCGGGGATCGCCGGAGCGATCGGCTTCACGGTGGGCAGCGGCGCCGAGAGCTTGGGGCCGCCGACGGCGGTGGTCTCGCCCGAGGTGGTGCGCGCCGACGCCTTGAGCAGCTCGGCGGGAATCGCGGCCACCCGGGTGGCGTCGGGGTTGTCGTCGCCGATCGCAGCGCCCAGCCCCTGACCGGCCGAGGCCTGCGCGAACGGGTCGGCGGGCGGGCGGTGCTGGGGGTAAGCGGCGGTGCGGGCGTCGTCGAAGTCACCCACCGGAGGCGGCGCCTTCTGCGGCGGCGGCTCGATCACCTTCATCTTGCCGGCCGGCACGGTGGCGGCGCCCGAGCTGGGGTTGCCCGACATCAGCTTGGCGAACGGGTCTTCTTCGTCGAGCGAGTTCTGCTGGGTGGCCGACTCACCGGTGTTCACCGGCGGCGCGAGGCCGAGCTCGGAGGTGGAGGCGTTGTCGCGGTCGGCCGCGCCGTTGCTGCCGGTGTTGCCCGACGCGGGCCCGAAGTTGAAGTCGTCGGGGTGCGCCTCGGGCGGAGGGGCGTCTTCGTTGAGCAGCGCGGGCAGCGGCTCCTGCTTCGACGAACGAATCGGCGGAGGCGGGGCCTGGAGCTGCTGCTTCTTCATCGGCTGAACGTCGTCTTCGTCGTCTTCTTCAGAGGCGCCGCCGCTGCCGGCGAAGATGACGAAGCCGAGCGACGCCAGGAGCAGGCCGCCGAACAGCATCCACGCGGTCTTCTGGTAGCCGGCGAGCGCCTCGATCATCGGCTTGGTGGAGGCGATCGCGATCACCTCGTAGCTGGTGCCGGCGATGTCGCGGCGGGCGCCGATGTCGAGCGCGGGGTTGTTGACGAACATCGGCAGCTTCAGCGGGCCGAGGGCGAGCACCGTGCCGGTGGTGATCGGGCCGGTGGCGCCGGCCTTCAGCGCCTTGAGCGCATCGTTGAGGGCGGCCTTGGAGCCGGTGGAAGAAGCGGTGAGCTTGTTGTCGATCGCGATGCCCACGCCGGCGAGGCCGAGGTCCTTCGCGACTTCGTCGGTGAGCCTGGCGCCCTGGGCGGCGAGCGGCAGACCGGCGACGATCGCGCCCGCCTGCTTCACGTCGATGCCGTTGGCCTGGGTGATCGGCACCGAGTGGAACATCGTCGGGCCGCCCCAATCGAGAATCTCGCCCTTGCCGCCCGCGGCCGCGGCGGCCTTGTTGTCGAAGCCATCGGAGGGAGCCGAGGGGTCCTTGGTACCGACGGCGTACAGCGCGCCGGAGTCGTTGACGATGCCGACGATCAGGTCTTCGCGGAGCGCCTCGGGAACGAGCTCTTGAACCGCGGCGCGGGCGGCGTTCACCCGGTCGGCCGACGGCGGGTCGACCTTGCCGGCCTTGGTGACGGCGGCGCCGGAGGTGGCGGCCTTGAGCAGGGCGCCCTGGAGGTAGCTGCGTTGGGTCTCGAGCTTGAGCGCGACGGCCGAGGCGGCGCCGGCGACCTGCCCCGTCGCCGCGTCATTCGCCCGGGCGGCGATCAGCGGAGACAAGATGAACAGGTGCGCGACCCAGAGACCGAGGGCGATGAGCGCGAAGACCAGAAACTTTAGGCGGGTCAAAGCAGATTGCTTATAACGTTCGTCGAGCGTCGTCTCAAGAACGCTGCGCCTTTACGGAGCCCATTCCATGGCCGAGCCGGGAAGCAAGTTTCACGTCGCGGTGGTGCTGACAGACCCGCTTTCAGCCGAGCGGGTGGTCGAGATTCTTCAAGAAGGCGGCATCGACGCCTTCTCCCGGGCGCGCGGGTCGGCCTCGTCGGCGTCGTTCGAGGCGGTCGACCGGGCCAGCTACGAGATCTTCGTGCCCGAGGGCCAGATGGAGAAGGCCGAGCGGATGATCAAGGAAGAGCTCGACGCGATCGAGAAGGACGCCGAGGAAAACGCAAAGGCGGCCGAAGAAGAGTCGCTGTCGGGCGAGACGAAGACCGAGTAGCGGTCAGGCTTTCTTCTCATGGCCGTGGGTGACGAACTCCCGGCTGGCCGCGGCCGCGGCGCCCTCCTCGATCCAGGTCCAGTACTGGAGCGTGGGCAGCTCGTCCCTCACCACCTGCGCGGTCGCGACGTGCAGGGCGGTGCCGAGGCCGACCGCGAACGCGAAGGGCTCACGCGCCCTGGCGAGCACTTCGTCGCCGGGCGGGAACAACGTGAGCCTGCGCAACAACTGGGCGAGGTCGAGGCGCAAACGAGCCGCGGCATTCGCATCGAGATCTCCGCTGACCAAGCGGCGCTGAATCGCCAGCCCGACCTCGACGGCGATCAGCTCGGAAGAAACCAGCACGGAATCTGCCTCGGCCAAACGGGGAGGCACACTGCGGCGATACAAGATGCGCAGAACCGTACTCGCGTCGAGGTAGTGGGTCTCAGTCTCCATCGAGCGCCCGAATGTCGTCGACGACGTCTTGATCGGTGAGCGCTCTCTTCAACTTCAGCGGCGGCAGATCCTTCCAAGCACGAAGGTCTGCCGACGCGGGCTTGCACTTCCCTGCCTTAGCCAGCCGAGCGAGGACTCCCCCGCCGACAAAGCCAGTTTCCGGCCGAGTTTCGCGGCCGAGCGCCTCCCACACTCCTGCGTTAACCGTTAGTGCTTCGGCGCGAATCAGGGCCTTACCTGTCTCTTGGCACGCTTCCGTCTCGTCCGTCGCTCAACGACCGGCGCCACCATCGACAACACGTCTCCCGCAACGATGCCCCGGACCTCCTTGGTGACTCGCGCGGCATCACGTTCACGCAACCGTCTTGTCGATGCGTCCAAGGCATCAGCTGCAGGTAGGTTGCCGGAGGCAACAAGGACATACTGAAGCACGACCAAGTCGTCCACGCGACCAGTCAGCCTGCACAACTCTCGGGCAGCGAGCGCAGCAACATCAAGATTCTGCCGCAAGACGCTTAGCTCCGAGGCCACATCACGGAGCGCACGAATACGCTCGGGCGTCTCAAGCTTTGCAATCTCGCCTGCGAGTTCCGAAAACCAATCCCATGTATCGCGCGGATTCCGCAAAACCTCCAAGAACCTCACATGTCACTCACTTTTTCTTGTCGTTAGCAGCAGGGGGAGGATTCCCCCATCCGCCTCCGGGCGGAGGCCATCGTGGATGCTTGGGCAGCGCCGCACATTTCTTCTCTACAACCTCGCGTTGCTCTTTAGTCGCCTTCTCACACTCCATCTCCGCCATCCTTGCTGAGCACCTGTGCCGCGCCCCGAAGTGAGGAAAAGCCTCCTTCGTGGCCACCACCGCGTCACGCCGCTGGTCTGTAATCGGCCCCTGCTTCGGCGGGCCGGGCTTCTTCAGCCCCAGGCCCTCTTCGCCCTTCGCCCGGTACGCCTTTATCCACATGTAAACCGAGTGCGGGTGCACCCCGAAGACTCGCGCAAGCTGACTCGCGGGAATCTTCCCCTCGAGCCTCTCGCACCACCCGCAGCTTCAGCTCCGGCGTATTGCTACGACGATACGTGCCAACGTCTCTTTTCCGACTCTGCTGCTTCTTCCGTCCCAAGTGTCACTCCCATCCGCTCTGCCTGTTGCTCTTGAGGGAAGGGGGACTGCTATGGAGTTCGGACTAACTCAGACGCTCGTTAACTGGCGCGCACGACAGCGATGGATCATCTCTTCACCCGGATTGAAGATGACAGCATCTACGTTCAAGGCGGAATCGACAACGATCGAATCAAACTCGAACGTGAATTCGGCTGATGCACGCGCGCTGACGAAGGACCGGCGCTTATTGCAGCGTTACTTCGTGGCCCGTCCAGTCAGCGCGTACAAGCCGAACCCTTCGACGGTCCACTTGGCGTACTCGAGGTTGCGCTCAAGGTAGTGCGCGAGCGGCTCTTCGACGACCTTGCCGTAGCTCTTCGACGCGTGGCGCAGGTACGGCTCGCCGTTGACGTGAATCAGAATGCCCACGTGGCTGATGCGGGTGACCAGCGTCGGCCGGTCAGCGCGCACCACGGTCACGATGGTGCCGTCGGGCGCCGACTTGAGGTGCTCGAGCGCCTTGTCGGCCGGCACGATGTCCCAGCTGAAGTTGCCGCGCGCTTCGGCGTCGTGAGGCAGCTTGAGCGTCTTGGCCGTCTTCGCGCTCCACGCCGCGTCGTCTAGCTTCTTGGTCACCTTCACCACGTCTTTGCCGGCGATCTTCGCGGTGACGTCTTCGATCACACCCTTCTTCTCGTTCGCCGGCACCCACTGCGCTTCCATCACGTGGTTGCGCTCTGCGTACGCGGCTTTGTCCCCGCCGTAGCGAATCTTGCTCAGCTCCGGCGTCACCTCGCCGGGTGACTTCGCCAGCGCCAGCGCCATCGAGGTCTCGACGAAGGTGAGGCAGTCGAACAGGTCGGTCCGATACAAGGGATCCTTGTCGAAGCCCTCCCCCTCACCCAGCGGCGAGAACCCGTACGGCGCGCCGACGAACACCGCCGAGACGGTCTCGAGCCGGTGGTCGGTGGCCTTCATCGCGGTCTCGAGTTTCGCCGGGTCGAACGTCCACTCCGGCTTCTTGGCGACCGGATGCCCCGAGAGCGCCAGAAACAACAGCGTGATCATTTGATGCCGGCCTTGGTGAGGATCGCCTTGCGGTCTTCGTCGGAGAGCCGCAGCGACTCGAGCTCCCGCTCGTACGGCAGACGTTCTTCTCCGTTCGCCTTGAAGCTCTCGATCACCAACCAGTCGAGCTTCTTCGCGTCGCCACCTTGGTAGAGGATTCGCGCGGTGGTCGCCTGCACGCCGCGATCGGGGTCTTTCAGCAGCGGCTCCAGCGTCGGCGCGACCTCCTTCGCCTTCGAGCCCTCGAACAGCTGCAGGCCCTGCATCCGGTCGAACTTGTCTTTCGAGGCCAGCTTGTCCTTCGCGAACTTGAGCCCCGAACCGGCACCGAGCAGCACCAGCCCCTGCGCCGCCGCGAACTGCGCGGTCTCGGACTTGCCGGCGAGGTACTTCTCGAGCTCGGCCGACTGCTTCTTGTCTCCGCTCTGGCCCGCCGCGACCAGCATCGCCGCCTTCACCTCGGCGTCTTCTTCGACCTTCGCCGCCTTGATCAGCGCGTCGCCCCAGCGGGGGTCGTGAAACTGCCCGAGCGCCCGCGCCGCCTCACGCCGCGCGCCGAGCGTCTTGTCGCCCAGCAGCGTCGCGATTTTCGGCGCCGCTTCCCGCACGTGAATTCGGCCCAGGCCCTGCGCTCCGTACATTCTCACCGCCCCGTCTTCGTCCCCCAACGCACGGAGCAACCCCGGCGTTCCCTCCTTATTCGAGAGAATCGCCAGCCCCTCGGCCAGCGTGCGGCGCTTCTCGACCACCGGCTCGCCGATGATCGCGCCCGCCCACAGCCGTGAGCCGAGCGCCTCCTGGCCGAGGTACTTCAAGCGGCTGCAGGCGTTGGAGATGCTGGTGGTCGAGGTGCCGGTGATGAAGCCGTCGGCGATGCCTTTTGCCTCCTCCATCTTGTTGAGCGCTTTTTGATTGGACGCGGCGCTTCCCGCGAGGGCGGGCACCGCCCACAACCAGAGCAAGAATGTCGATCGCCGCATGTGAAGCAAGGCTACCATTCAAGGTTGCCGTGCGCTTCGCCCTCGCCCTCGCGCTCACGCTGCTGCCCAGCCTCGCGTCCGCTCAACCGCGAGGTGCGCCCGCGCGCTGCGCCGAGGCCTGCAACCGGCTGATCACCGACAAGCGCAAGCAGGCGCTGGTGTGCGGCCGCTGCCTCACCGACAGCGAGCGCGGCGCCTGGGTGGTGCGGCTGGCCGACTTCTCTCCCGACCAGGAAGAGCTGAAGCCGATCTTCAACGACGCCGACTGGCAGGTGCGCTGGGGCGCGGTGCGCGCGCTCGCCAAGGTGCGCGGCTTCGACGAACAGCGGCAGCTCGCCACCTGGGTGGTCGAAGGCAAAGGCACGCTCCCCTGCCTCACCCTGGTGCACCTCGCCGGCTCGAAATCGAAGATCCCTCGGTGCTGCTCGAGGGCACCGGCCCGATGGGCCCCACCGCGGCGGCGATCTGCGCGCGCATGAAGGAGCCGATTCGCCAGGCGATGGAGGTCGAGATGTACTCCGGCGACGCGGTGGTGCAGCGCGAGGCGCTCCAGCACCTCCAGGTGGTGATGCAGGAGTCGCCGGCGCGGGTGGTGCTGCACGCGATGCAGACCCGGCCGCCCGAGACCGACGACATCTCCGCGCGGCTGCTGCTCGACGACGCCGACTCGAAAGGCAACTCCGCCGGCGGCATGCTGCTCGCGGCTGCCAAGCCCGACGACAAGGCGCGGGTCGATCGCCTGCTCGCCGTGTTCAGCCAGCTGCTCGACCAGCAGCGGCCGAAGCTCAAGGCCGAGACGGTCGAAGATCGCCGTGAAGCCGTGCACCAGCTGGCGCTGCTCGCGCCGCTGTCGGAGCGCGACCTCGATCCCGCGCTCGACGACCCCGATCAAAAGGTGTCGCGTGCGGCGGCGCGGGGCATCGCGCGCGGCCAGAACAAGACCATTCCCGCCTACGTGCAGGCGAAGCTGGAGTCGAAAGAGAAGCTCTCCGCGGCCGTGAAGGTGAAGTGGGTCGCGTTCGCGGGCATGTCGAACGACGAAGACTGTCTGCCGGTGCTCACCAGGCTGGCCGAAGACTCGAAGCAGGAAGAGACGGTTCGCACCGCGTCGATCGCCGCGATGGGCCCCTGCGCCGGGCCGAAGGCGATGCCCGCGCTGCTGCCGTTCTTCGACGGGCCGAGCTGGTCTCGCGCGGGCGCGATGGAGGCGCTGGCGGCCGTTCCCCGCTCCTCCGACGCGGCGAAGTGGGCCACCAAGGGCGTGAAAGACTCCGACCCGCTGGTGCAGGCGGCCGCGGTGCGGAGCGCCGGCCCGCTGCTGCTCACCGCCCAGGCGAGCTTCATTCACGACCTGCTCAGCCTGTCGCCCCACGACAAGGTACGCGCGGCGGCGGCGTCGTCGCTGGTCGAGCTGGGTGGCAACAGCGCCTCTGGCCCCCTGTGCGTGGCGCTGAAGAAAGACCCCTCGGCCGAAGTTCGCCAGGCCGCCGCCGAGGCGCTCGGCAAGCTGGGGGGCAACGAGGCGCTCGCCACCCTGGAGGCTGCGGCCAAGGGCGACACGAATGCGAAGGTGAAAGTGGTGGCGGCCGCCAGTTTGCGTAAGTTGGGGTACGCGAAGGATCCGTAACTCGCCTTAGGAGGTTCACGTTGGCGAAGTTCAAGCTGGCCGCGGTGCTCGAGCCCAAAGACGCCCGCTTCAAGGAGATCAGCGCCGGTCTGACCAAGGCCGGGCTGAAGGTCTCGAGCGCGCGCGAGGTGGAGCACCTGCGCAAAGAAGACGTGGTGGTGCTGGGACCCTCGAACGCCTCACCGTCGCGGCTGACCCGTGAGGTGCGTCACTCCCGCCCCGACGCGCTGGTGCTGGCAGCGCAGGCCAAGGGCTTCAAGGCGCCCTGGGCCGACGCGATTCTGCCGCTGCCGGTCTCGCCGAACGACCTCAAGGTGCGGTTGGAGGAGCTGGCGAAGCTGAAAGAGCAGCGGAGCGAGCCATTGCCTTCGATGCGCCCGGGCGACGGCATTCTCGACCCGCTCACCAACTTCTACACGTTCTCGCATTTCAAAGAGGTGCTGTTCATCGAGGTGAAGCGCGCCAAGCGGTACGGGTTCGCGCTCGCGCTGGCGGTGATCGGCTTCGACCCGCTCGAAGGCGGGATGGACGACGAGCTGCGCACCCAGCTGATGGGCGGGCTGGCGCTGGCGATTCGCCGCTCGCTGCGTGACACCGACTACCCGGTGCAGCAAGCCGCCGACCGGGTGCTGCTGTTGATGCCGCACACCGATCTCGCCGGCTCGCTGATCGTCGCGCGTCGCGTCTGCGAGCGGGTGTCGAAGGCGACGCTCCAGCGGGGAGATCAGATTCTGCAGCCGACCATCTCGGTGGGCGTCGCCGCCGGTGACCCCGGCCGCGAGTACGCGTTCTCTGACCTGGTGAAGCAGGCGCAAGACGGCCTGATGCAGGCGCAGAACAAGGGCGGCAACCGGGTCGAGTTCTTCGACGGCGTAACCACCGACCAGATGCTGCCGCTGCCGTCGCCGTCAGGGCCCTGAGAGCTGCATCGCGTCGACCCGGTTACGCCCGCCGCGCTTGGCGCGGTAGAGGTACTTGTCGGCCGCGGCGATCAGGTCTTCGGGCTGCGCGAAGTCGGAGTCGAACAGCGTCGCCACCCCGAGGCTGATGCTGACCTTGATCGGAGTGCCGTTGAAGGTGAAGTCGGAGCCGTCGACCGCGCGGCGGCAACGCTCGGCGCAGCGAATCGCCTTGTCGTCGGCCGACTCGCGCAGCAGCAGCGAGAACTCCTCGCCGCCGTAGCGCGCGAACAGGTCTTCCTGGCGAACGGTGTCGGCCACCTTCTGCGCCACCCGCTGCAGCACGTAGTCGCCGGCGGGGTGGCCGTAGGTGTCGTTCACCTTCTTGAAGTGGTCGATGTCGAACATCACCAGCGACAGCGGCACCCGGTGGCGCAGGCAGTACGCGAACTCTTTCTTCAGAGTGTCGATGAAGTACTTCTTGTTGAAGATGCGGGTGAGGCCGTCGCGGGTCGCCGACTCGTAGATGCTCCGCTGGTACTGCTCTTCCAGCTGGTCCTGCATCGAGAACTTCAGCACCGTGTTGGAGCCGATCTGAATCTTGTCGCCGTCCTGCAGGGTGGCGACCGAGATCTTGATCCCGTTGAGGAAGGTGCCGTTGGTGGAGCCGAGATCGACCAGCTGGAACATGCCGTTCGGCGAGGTCATCACCTTGGCGTGCTTGCGCGAGACGCCGTCGTCTTCGATCTGCAGCCCGGTCTCGAGGCTGCGGCCCATCACCAGCTCGCCGCGATCGAGCTTGGTCATCTTGCCGATGGTGGCGGCCGACTTCGCACTGATGACGATCAAATAGGCGTTCGCCTGCTTGGTCGCTTTGCCAAGCAGGTCCGCGATCGAATGGACTGACGTCTTGTCCTCGGACATACGCCTACATTCTCAGCTTACGGGCCGCCCCTTTGGGTCACAAGCATAGACCTGTCCGCCGTTGGTTGTGGATCAATCGTGTTGGGGTCGCGCAGACCCCGGGTACATTGGCGCGCGTGCGATCGAGCATTTGCGTTCTCGTCCTCGCGGGTTGCATCGGAGCCAGCCCCGCGGTGGCGCCTCCGAGCGGAGAACGGGTGACCGTCTTCGTACCCGGCTACCAGGGCTCGTTTCTCGAGAAGCAGTCGGATCACGAGCTGGTCTGGATCACCCCGGGCGACGCGCTCTCGAACGGAGACGTCTCGCTGGCGCTGCCCTTCGAAGGCGAGGGTAAGGTTCGCCATTACGGCGCCCTCGAGCCCCGCGGGCCGGTGACCCGCATGATCGTGCTGCCGGCGCTGTTCGACGTGCAGCTCTACCAGCCGTGGCTGGAGTTCGGCGCGCAGCGGCTGCCCTCGTTCATGCCCTTCGGCTACGACTGGCGGCAAGACATTCGCGACTCGGGCAAGGCGCTCTGCGACCGGCTCGCGGCGCTGCCCCCGAAGATGCGCATCGACCTGGTCGCCCACAGCATGGGCGGGCTGGTCACGCTCAGCTGTCTGCGCCACCCGCCGCCCGGAGTCGCCGAGCGAATCGATCACCTGGTGTTCGCCGGCACACCGTTTCAGGGCGCTCCGGGAATCTTCGAAGACCTCCAGCGCGGCACCACCATCGCGCTCAACAAGTCGCTGCTCGATCAGCAGGCGCTGCTCACCTTCGCCTCGGCCTGGCAGCTGCTGCCGAAAGAGGCCGGCTTCTTCGTCGACCCGTCGGGAGCCCCGGTGCAGGTGGCCGCGTTCGACGACGACGCCTGGGTGAAGCACGGCTGGGGCGTGTTCTCGAACGCCGACGCCTATGGCAACCCGGCCTACCGCGCGCAGCTGAAGCGAATGGTCGAAGCCCACCACGCGCTCTGGGACGAGCTCGCTCAGCCGCTCGACGCCTCGAAGTGGAAGGTGATGGTTGTGGCCGGTGTCGGGCGCGAGGCGAAGCAGAAGATACGCGTGCAGGCCGACGGCGCGTTCGACTGGGAGCACCCGGTGCGGGCCGAAGGTGACGGCAGCGTGCTGGTCACCAGCTCACACCCGCCGGAGTGGCTGCGCGGGCTGCGGCTGGAGACCAACGAAGGGCACGTGACGCTGCTCAATGATCAGGCGGTCGAGGAGCAGATCGCGCTGTTTCTCGAACGCTAGGTCCGCTCGCCGGCCACGTTTCGCTCCATGTACCGCTTGAGCGACGAGCCCTGAAAGTACGCCAGGCCGTGCATCAGCTTCACCGTCGCGCAGGCCGCGGTCATGTCGCCCGCCGAGATCGCGCCCAGCTTCAGCGCCGCCGCACCCGCCTCGTACAGCGAGAGGTCGACCCCGTTGCGGTGCGCCTGGCTCACCACCACCACCGCCACGCCCTGCTTCTTCGCCGCCTCGAAGAACGGCAGCAGCGAGCGCCCGAGCACCGGCGAAACGGGAAAATTCCCCGCGCCGTGCGCCTCGACCACCACGCCGCGCACGTGCGGCAGCAGCATCAGCGGCAGCTGAGGGTCGAGCCCCGGGTACACCTTGAGCACGAACACCTTCGGCTCCAGCTCGGGCAGCAGCTGCGGCTTGTAGCGCCACTTGATGCCCGCCTCGAACTGGGTGTTCACCCCGAGCACCCCGAGCCGCTGAAAATTCGGAGAGTCGAACGCGTCGTATTCGCTGACGGCGACCTTGCGAATGCGGTTGCCCCGGTAGAGGTGCGAGTCGAAGCACACCGTCACCTCGCGCGGGCCGTCGAGCGCCGCGGTCACCGCGTCGATCAGGTTCAGCCGGGCGTCGCTGCGCACTTCGTGGAGCGGCCGCTGGGCGCCGGTGAGCACGATCGGGCGCTCCACGTTGGGCAGCATGAACGACAGCGCCGAGGCGGTGTACGCCAGGGTGTCGGTGCCGTGGGTGATCACCACCCCGTCGAACGCCTTCAGCTTCTTGAACAACCCCCGGCCCAGGCGCGTCCACAGCTCCGGCTGCATCTCGGAGGAGTCGAAGTTGGAAAACAGCTCGAGCTCGATTTTGGCGAGGCGAAACAGCTCCGGCACCCGTGCCTGGAGCGTCTCGAAGAAGGCCCCCGGAGTGAGCACGTTGGGGCGCCGCCCCTTCATGCCCAGGGTGCCTCCAGTGTGCACCAACAACACTTTGCGCATCGGCAGGCGCGTCTTATATGACCTTTCGACCGTGAGACGACTTCTCATTCTGGCGGCGCTGATCTCCACCGCCGCCATGGCCGAAGACGCCCGTGCGGTGCTCACCAACCTGCCCGGCTTCGACTTCACCAAGCTGCCGGCGGCGGCGCAGAGCCAGCTCGCCCAGGTGTTCACCGACGAGTTCGACTACTGCGGGCGCCCGCTCACCCTCGCCGCGTCGCTGAAGAAGGGCGACGCCTGCAAGCACACCAAGCGCATGGCCGCCTACGCCGCGGTGCTCGCCGCCGACGGCACCCCCAGCACCGAGATCGTCAACGCGCTCAGCAAGTACAACCAGTCGTTCACCGCCAAGCGCGCCGACCTGAAGCCCGACGTTCGCATGTGCCAGGGCAACCCGATGGCCAAGGTCACGGTCACCGAGTTCTCCGACTTCGAGTGCCCGTACTGCGCGATGGCGCGGCCGATTCTCGAAGAGATGGTGCGCAAGAACGCCAACATGCGGCTCTGCTACGCGCCCTTCCCGCTCTCGGGGCACCCGCACGGCATGCCCGCCGCGCAGACCGCGCTGTTCGCCCGCGACTACGGCAAGTTCTGGCAGATGCACGACCTGCTGTTCGACAACCAGACCGCGTTCAGCGACCAGATGTTCGCGAACCTGGCCAAGAAGCTCGGCCTCGACGAGAAGCTGCTCGCGAAGGCGCTCGGCTCGGGCAAATACAAAGACGAGCTCGATGCCTCGCGCGAGATGGGCAAGGCGGCGGGCGTCGATTCGACTCCCAGCATCTACTTCAACGGCCGCAAGCTGACGTTGATCCCCTCCGTCGAGTCGCTCGCCGTCTCGTACGATGACGAGCTCGACTGGTCCGAGCACAACAGCTGGCCGAGCAACTAGAGGAACTTTGAGCGCGCCGGGCGACAACGAGCGCAAGGAGTCTTTCTTCACCGTCAGCAGCGACGGCGCTCTGGTACCGCCCAAAGACGCTCGCAACATGCTGCCGCACGGAGTGCCCTGGGCGCTGGCGAACACGTCTCCCGACTGGCTGCTGTTCCTGCGCGCCAAACCGGTGGGCGGCCTCGCCGAGACCAAGCCGCGGGTGGTGATGGCGGGCGACTGCGGCACCTTCCCGGTGTCCGACCTGATCGCGTTTCTCGGTCAGTCGCGCTGGAGCGGCCTGGTGCGCATGTCGTCGCCCGACGGCGATCGCGCGCTGACGCTGAAAGACGGCGAGGTGCGCGCGGCGAGCTCCGACGCCAGCTCCGATCGCATCGGCGAGGTGATGGTGCGGCTGGGCTACGTCACCCGCAAGCAGCTGGAAGACGTGTTGCGCGAGAACCCTCCGTCGAGAGTGGGCCGCGCGCTGGTGGATCAGAACCTGCTCAAGGCGCACGACCTGTGGAAGTGCGTGACCGAGCAGGTGAGCGAGATCTTCCACCAGATGATGCTCACCAAAGAAGGCTCGTTCGCGCTGATCGACCAGGACGTGGGTGGAGAGAAGTCTCACAACCTGAACCTGTCGATGCAGAGCCTGCTGATGGACAGCATTCGCAAGATCGACGAGATGGCGCTGTTTCGTAAGCGCATCCCGCACTCGCGGATGTACGGGCAGAAGAAGAAGGCCTCCGACGGCTCGCTCGAGCCCGAGGAAGACAAGATGCTCGCGGCGCTCGATGGCCAGCACAACGTGTTCGAACTCGGCCAGCTGCTGCGAATGAGCGAGTTCGACGCCACCCGGGTGCTCTACCGTTTGCTCGAGGGCGGCTTCGCGTCGGTCTCGCAGACCCCGGTCGGCGGCGCCGCGGCTGCTTCCACCGCTCCGCAGGCACAGGCGGCGTCGGCGAAGAACACCGGCGGCCCTACCGAGCGCAAGGTGATGCAGGTGTTCAACGGCATCTTCAAGGAAGTGCGCAACGAGGTGGCGACCCGCGGCAAGCTCGACTCGTTCTTGCAGTCGGCGAACGCGGCGCTGTCCTCGGGCACGCTGTCGCCGTCGCCGATGCTCCAGGGCGTGGCGTTCGAGGCCGACGGCACCCTGCCCGAAGAGAAGGTGATCGCGCTCTACACCAAGCACGCGCCGTCGCTCGGCTCGGAGCCGGTCGCCAACTTCCGCCAGGCGTTGAGCGACGTGATGTTCTTCCTGCTCTTCCAGGCCGGCGAGCTGCTCGAGTCGCACGCCGACGAAGATCTCGCGCGCCGGGTCAAAGAGCTGCTCGCGACGTTGGATTCGTGAGCGCCCCGTTTCAGGTTCCGTTCGTCACCCAGGGCGTTCGCGCCTCGGGCGGCCGCTTCAAGCAGCGCCCGGAGGACTTCCAAGTCGAGGAGCTCCCGGCCTACCTGCCGCAGGGCGAAGGCGAGCACGTCTTCTTCTGGGTGCAGAAGCGCGGGCTGTCGACGGTGGAGGCGGCGAAGCGGCTGGCGCGGGCGCTGGCGCTGCCTCCCGACGCGGTGAGCTGGGCGGGCATGAAGGACACCGTGGCCCTCACCCGCCAGTGGCTGTCGGCACGGGTCGCCGGTCGCGAGCTGCCCACATTGCCGGCGTTCGGGCCCGAGCTGGAAGTGCTCGAGATGAAGCGGCACCTCAACAAGCTCAAGGGTGGCCACCTGAAGGGCAACCGGTTTCGCATCTTCATCGGCCAGGTGAGCGACTTCGGCGCGGCGAAGGAGTCGTTCGAGGTGCTGGCGCGCGGCGGGCTGCCCAACTTCTTCGGTATGCAGCGCTTCGGGCGCGACGCCGAGAACGCCTCGCGAGGGAAGCTGCTGCTCGCGAACCCGAAGATGCGGGCGGCGCGCTTCGAGCGAAAGCTGTGGCTGTCGGCCTGGCAGTCGCTGGCGTTCAACCAGGTGCTCTCGGCCCGGGTGATGGATGGCACGTGGCGCAAGCCGCTGCTGGGCGACGTGCTGAAGAAGCACGAGAGCGGCGGCGAGTTCGTCTGCACCGAGCCTTTGGTCGACGAGAAGCGGGCGGAGGCCTTCGAGCTGTCTCCCACCGGGCCGATGTACGGGCCGCAGATGCGCCCTTCGTCGGGTGAGACCGCCGCCCTGGAGGCGAAGGTGCTTGCGAGCGAAGGCGTGACGATGGCGCAGCTGGCGGCGGAGCGGCTGACCCCGGGCACGCGCCGGCTGCTGCGGGTGCCGATGTCGAACGCGTCGATCGAAGCGCGCGACGGCGGGGCCTGGCTGCAGTTCGAGCTGCCCTCCGGCGCGTACGCGACGGTGGTGCTGAACGAGATCATCAAGCCGGGCTCGAACGAGCTCGAGCTGGCCGACGAGCAGCCCACCGAGGAAGAGCCGTGAGCGAAGAGCGGGCGTCGCTGCGCGAGGCGCGGCGAATCGTGGTGAAGGTCGGCAGCCGCGGCATCGCCGACGGCGGTGGGCGCTTCGTGCAGGTCGCCGCCCAGGTGGCGCGGGCGCGGCGCGACAAGCGCGAGGCGGTGGTGGTGTCTTCGGGCGCGATCGCGCTCGGGTTCACCCGGCTGGGCCTGACCGAGCGGCCCCGGGAGCTGGCGCTGCTGCAGGCGAGCGCCGCCGCCGGGCAGTCGCTGTTGATGCGCGCGTACGAGGCGGCGTTCGAGCCGCACGGGGTGCACGTGGCGCAGGTGCTGCTGACGCACTCCGACCTGGCGCAGCGCGACCGCTACTTGAACGTGCGCGCCGCTTTGGATGCACTGCTGAGCCACGGCGCGGTGCCGATCATCAACGAGAACGACACGGTGTCGGTCGAGGAGATCAAGCTGGGCGACAACGACCAGCTGGCGGCGATGGTGGCGACCATCGTCTCCGCCGACCTGTTGGTGCTGCTCACTGACGTCGAGGGGTTGCTCGACGCCGATGGAGAGCGGGTGCCGGTGGTGGGCGACGCGGCGCAGGTCGAGCAGCTGGTGCGCCCTTCGTCGGGTGGACTAGGCACCGGAGGGATGGGCTCCAAGCTGCGGGCAGCGCGGGCGGCGACGCGGTTGGGCGTGCCGGTGGTGATCGCCGACGCGCGCGACCCCGAGGTGTTGGACAAGCTCATGCGCGGCGAAGACCTCGGCACGCTGTTCCTGCCGCAGGGCGCGGCGATCGCTTCGCGCAAGCACTGGATCGCGTACACGCTGCGGCCGAAGGGCGCGGTGCTGGTCGACGAAGGCGCGGCGAAGGCGATCGCGGGCGGTGGGAAGAGCCTGCTCGCCGCCGGCGTGGTTGGCGTGCGCGGCGCGTTCGAGGTCGGCGACCCGGTGTCGGTGGTCGGTCCCGGTGGACGCGAGGTGGCGCGTGGCCTCGCGCGGCTGGACACCGGTGACGTGGCGAAGATCGCCGGCGCGAAGAAGAGCGAGCTGGCCGAGCGGCTCGGGCGTGATGCTCCGCAGGAGATCGTTCACGCGGATGACTTGGTGGTGCTGTGAGCGGCGTCGGAGGTGTGAGCCCCCTCCCGCCCTACGGGCATCCGTTGCCGCTTCGGCGCTCGAACCCCTCCCCTTCGGGGGAGGTGTCGCAAAGCGACGGAGGGGGCTCACGCTACCGACCCCCGTTCTCGAGGGCGCATCATGATCACTGACCTCGCACGCAGCGCCAAAGCTGCATCACGCGCGCTCGCCGCCGCATCGCTCACCACTCGCAACGCCGTGCTCACCACCGCGGCCGACGAGATCCTCGCAAACTCCGAGTCGATCCTCGTCGCCAATGCCACCGACGTCGCGAGGGCAGTCGCCATGGGACTGTCCGGTGCCATGGTCGAACGCCTCCTGCTCGACGAAAAGCGTCTGCGGGCGATCGCCGACGGCACGCGCGCGGTGGCCGCCCTGCCCGACCCACTCGGCATCACCAGCGACGAGCGCACGCTGCCCAACGGCCTTCACGTTGCGCGGGTTCGCGTGCCGCTCGGGCTGATCGCGATCATCTACGAGTCGCGGCCCAACGTGACCGCCGACTCGGCCGCGCTCTGCCTCAAATCAGGCAACGCGGTGATCCTCCGCGGCGGCTCCGAAGCGGTCGACGGCAACGCCGCCCTCGCCCTCTGCTTCCGCGCCGCGCTCGAGAAACACGGTCTGCCCGCCGACGCGGTCGCCCCGCTCCCGACGCTCAACCGCGAAGCCACGAAGGTGCTGCTCAGCTTGAGCGGCATCATCGACCTCGCGATTCCACGCGGAGGCGAAGGCCTGATCCGCTTCGTCACCGAGAACGCGCGGGTCCCCGTGATCCAGCACTACAAGGGCATCTGCCACGTCTACGTCGACGCCGACGCCGACCTCGAGATGGCCCAGAAGATCGTGGTGAACGCGAAGGCGCAGCGCCCAGGCGTCTGCAACGCAATGGAGACCTTGCTGATCGATCGCGCCGGCGCGCCGAAGCTGCTGCCCGGCCTGGTCTCGGCGCTGCGCGGTGCCAACGTCGAGGTGCGCGGAGACAGCACTGCCCAGCAGCTCTCCAAGGAAGTCGTGCCCGCCAAAGACACCGACTTCGACACCGAGCACCTGGCGCTGATCGCCAACCTCGCAGTGGTCGACGGCCTCGACGGCGCGATCGCCCACATCGCGGCGCACGGCACCTTTCACACCGAGGTCATCGTCACCCGCGATCAGGCCAAGGCCGACCGCTTCATCCGCGAGGTCGACGCGTCGCTGGTCGGCTGGAACGCGTCGACCCGCTTCAACGACGGCGGAGAGCTCGGCCTCGGCGCGGAGATCGGCATCTCCACCTCGAAGCTGCACGCCTACGGCCCGATGGGGCTGAACGAGCTCACCACCCGAAAGTGGGTTGCCCGCGGCGCTGGCCAGGTTCGCGGGTGAGCACCGGCATCATCGCAGCCGAAGCAGAAGTCTTCTGGGAAGCCCTCGGCCGTGCCCGCGAGCTCGGCCGCTTCGTCGAAGGCACGCTGCTGAGCACCACCGCGGTACGTCTCCACGGCAGCTTCGCCCACGGCTACGGCGCCAAACAGGGCGGGATGGCGTCGCTGAAGCCGTGCCCGGGCCTCGACGCGTTGGTCGGCTCGCGCGTGCAATGCCGCGTCGAAGAAGCCGATTCGGCTCGCGACGTGGTGGTGCTGTCGATCGATCTCGCCCACGAGCAGCAGCGCCGCGAAACGCTCGGGAAGCTGGTGCTGGGCTCGAAGCACCGCGCGTACGTGACCGCGGTGGCCGACTACGGTGCGCTGCTGGTGCTCGAAGGCATCTCGACCGAGCTGACGATGTTCACGGTGATGCTGCACGCCACCGCATTCGGGCCCTCCGGCGCGCCAGCGCGTGACGAATGGATTGAAGTGACGCCCGAGCTCGCGTGGACACCCACCTTCGAGGCCGGGCTCTTCTTCGTCAGGCGCAGCTAGCGCTGGCCACGCGCGTTCCCTTCGAAGAAGCGGTCCGCGCGTGCGTCGATCGCCTCACTCACCGGCGTCTTCTCGCCTCGGCTCAAGCTGGCGATGGTGATTCGAGCCAGCTCTCGCCGGTAGGCATTCTCGGCGCGCAACATCGCGGCGTTGATTCCACACGGCCCACGGAAGCAGTGCTTCGGCAGCGGGTCGGGCCCTCGCTGGCGAATCTCGGCGCAACGAAACGCGGGCTCCGGCCCCTCGACCGCGGTGACCACGTCGAGCAGCGTGATTTGCGCCGCCGAACGACCGAGCCGGTAGCCACCCGTCGGCCCCGGCACCGACTCGACGATTCCCGCTCCCGACAGCGCCTGCAGGTGCTTGAGCAGATAGCTGGGCGACACACCGTGGTACTCGGCGAGCGCGCTGGCCGGCAGCACCTGGCCGGGCGCGAGCCGGCTCAACAACGACACGCAGTGAATCGCCTGCTCGACGCCGTCGGAGAGCTTCATCGTGGTTCAGCTCAGCCCAGCCTTGGTCAGACCCAAAGCCTGATCGAGCGAGCCGGGCACCGAGCGGAACGCAATGCTGGCGCGGTTCCACCCGTTGATCGCCATCACCGCGTAGGTGAGCTCGCACAGCTCCTGCTCGCTGAACTGCTCGCGGGCGCGCGCGTAGAGCGCGTCGCTCACTCCGTCGTGGCTCAGCTCGGTCAGCGTCTCGGCCCACTCCAGCGCGAGGCGCTCCTTCGGGTCGAACATCGGCGACTCGCGCCAGATCGGCAGGTGGTACAGCCGCAGCTCGCGCTCGCCGTCGATCTTCGCCTCCTTCACGTGCATGTCGACGCAGAACGCGCAGCCGTTCAGCTGCGACACCCTGATCTTCACCAGGTGCCGCATCGCCTTCGGGAGCGACGTCTCCGTGAGCGCACGGTCGAAGTCGAGGAACTTCCTGTACAGCGCCGGAGCAACCTTCGAGTGAATCAGCCGCTGGGTCATGTGTGCCTCCTCGTTGGATTCGTAGATAAACTATATCCACGATTATCCGCGCGCAAGACGATCGACGACCTCACCGCGGAGCGTTACTGGGGCGGGCTGTGGCGGTTGTCGTTCGCGCCGCCGAGGCCTCGAGCCCACCAGGCCCGCTTGGCCTGAAGGCCCTTCTTGCCGGCGAAGATCGCGGTCACGGTGGTGGCGAACTCGTTCACCACCATGCCGTGGGTGACGAACACGCTCTCGTCGGCGAGCGGAGACACGTCGGCCCCCGCCCCCAACAGCGTCGACAGGTCGACGTCGAGATCGAGCGCGGCGCTCACGCCGTCCCAGCACCAGAGGTGCACCAGGTTCGAGGCGCCGAAGCCGATTGCGTAGACGCGGCCCGAGGCGTCGAGGGTCAGCTCGCTGGTGGGAAAGCCGCCCGGCACCACCACCGACTTGAGCGGCGTGCCGTCGAAGCGAATGCGCTGAAACCCCGGCGCGACGTTGATCGAGTCGTTCGGCCAGTAGGTGATGTTGCCGAGATCGTCGACCACCGCGGAGCTGTTGAAGGCCGGGCTCCCGAAGCCGAGCGTGAAGCGCTGGGCGCCGTTGTAGTCGAACACCGCGCTCGGCTTGGCTCCCATGTTGATCAGCATGCCGGGCCCAATCGCGAGGTCCTTCTGGGTGAAGGTGCCGAGGTTGAAGCGGGTGCCTCCGGCGGTGTCGAACGACCAGAGCGCGTCTTCGACGTACGCGTAGAGGTGGCCGGAGCCGTCGACCACCTGCGCCGCCAGCGTCGTGTACTGCAGCTGAATGCCGGTCGAGCGCACCCAGTCGACGGTGCCGTTCGGCTCCAGCGAGGCGAGCGTGAGCACCCAGGGCGGGCCCGACGGCGTCGACGAGAGGTAGATCTGCCCGGAGTTGGTCATCGCCGGAGGTGCGAACAGCATCTCGCCGCCGAGCGTGTAGCCGCACGAGCCACCGTCGGGGCACTGACCGAGCAGCGCCGCGTCGTCGACCGTCCACACCCGGTGGCCATCGGCGAGGGCGAGCGCGCTGAACACGCCGTTCTCCTGAATCAGCAGCTGACCGCCCGAGACCAGCGCCGCGTAGGGCGCGCCGTAGAGCTGCACGCCCCAGCGAACGTTGCCGCAGACGTCGAGCGAGGTGAGGCTCTGGTCGTGCCAGTCGCCGACGTAGCTGTTCCCGTCGTCGTCGACCGCGAGCACGTTCAACTCGTGCCAGTCGGTGCCGCCATCGTAGGCGCCCCAGCTCCAGACCCTCTGCCCGGGCGTCATCGCCTCCGCGGTCGGGCTGTCGCAGACGCCATGGGTGCAGGTCGCGTCGCTCACGCATGGCGCCCACTCCAGCGTGCACGCGGAGCCGTCGGGCTTCGGCGTGGTGACGCAGCTGCCCAAAGTGCACACGCCATCGTTGCTGCAGCCGTCGCCGGTGTGACACGTGATGCCATCGCCGAGCGGCGTGCCCACGCAGCCGAGCTGCGGATCACACGCGTACGCCTTGCACGGATCGTCGCCGGTGCACGCGCCGGTGCTGGCGTGGTGCACGCAGCCCAGCGTCTGCGAGCACGAGTCGTCGGTGCAGGCGTCGCCGTCGTCGCAGTCTCGCGCCTGACCGGAGCAGGTGCCCGCGACGCAGACCGCCGCCACCAGACACTGATCGGCCGAGACACAGGCCGTGCCGTCGGGGAGCACGTCGGCGACGCAGTGGCCCGCCTGGGGATCGAAGCGCGAGGTGCTGCACGGGTCGGAGGAGTCGCACGCCGGCCACGCCACGCCGGCGCCGCTCAGCGCGACGTCGGCGGTGTCGTCGGACCAGCTGAGGTGAAGCGTCGCGCTGCTCGCACCGGGCGATTTCGGCGTGAACGTCACCGGCACCGGCAGCGTCGTTCCACCCGCCACCACCACCGTCGCGCTGGCCAGCGTGAACGGGCCCTCGTCGAGCGTGAACGTCACCGTCTCGGCGGTCACTCCGCGGTTGAGGAGCTGGACCGGGTGCTTCACCGTGGCATTCAGGTACTGCTGGCCGAAGTCGAGCGCCACGGGCTGCACCTGGAGATCACCGGCGGCGTCTTTGAGGTGCTCGCGGCCGCAGGCCACCAGGCACAGGCAAAAGACTGTGATGATTCCCCTCACGCGCGCGCGGAACAGCAAGCGCGATGCCGGACGTGCCCGTAGAATTTCCGCGCGCTTCGCCTCCGAGCGCTCTCGGAAAGTTGAGGCACCTACGGGCTGAACGAAGCGTTGGCGGCGGCCGCGTTACCCGCAGCGTCGCGCACGCGCACCGAGAAGCCGTAGACCCCGGCGCCGTTCAGGGCCGGGCCCGCATACGGCAACGACAGCGCCGACAGGCGATCGGCCGACCAGATCGGGGTGATGCCGGGCAGCTCCACCACGAACACCTCGTACGAGTACGCCGTCGCAGGAGCCGGCACCGGCGCCGCCCAGCTCAACACCGGCGTCAGGCCCGCGCCGGCACCCGAGGGCACCAATGAGCCCGGCGGAGTGAGCACCGCGTTCACCGCCGAGCTCAGCACCTCCGCGGTGCCGTCGGCGAACCAGACCGCCACCCGATAGCTGTCACCGACGGCCGGCGACGAAGGCACCGAATAGAAGTCACGGCCCTCGAGCGCCCCGCCCTGGTTCCACCTCACTCCGAGATCAACTGGGAGGTCGAGCGCCTGCGGGCCGCCCAGCACCACCGCGCGAACCGGAATGCGATCGACCGGGTCGAGCTCGAGGTTCAGATACCAACGCTCGGTCAGTGGTCCCGCCAAGACGTCGAAGTCGTGCTCGGTGCCGACGCTCAGCGTGGCGTGGCCACTGGCGAAGCTGAGGTCGCCCGCGTTCAGGTCGCCGCTCACCGTCACCGGGGTCTCCACCGTCGGGTCGAGCGGAGACAGCACCCCGTCGCCGCCGAGATCGGCGATCGCGAACAGCCTGTAGGTCCCCGCGGGAACTCCGGAGATCGAGAACGGTCCCGGCCCGGAGAGCGTGGTGGCCCAGAGCGGGCCCGAGTCGCCGGACTGCACACCGACCAGCAGCGGCACCCTGAGGGTGTAGAGCACCTGGCCCGTCACGGTGAAGGTTCCCGCCGCCGAGCCGGCCGCGATCGGACCCACGGTGGTGAGCGGCCCTGCCCCGGCGACGCTCACCGCGCGAACCGACGCGTAGTAGCCGGTGCCGTTGGTGAGCCCGGTCGCGAGCGCAAGCGGCGAAGAGGTCGCGCCCACCTGGCGGAAGAACAGATTGTTCGCCGGCCCCGGGTCGGGCGAGTCGCTCACGAACACGTCGTAGTGGTCGGCGAGATCGGCGCCGTCGACGTCGACCAGCCGCTGAAACATCACCGACAGCCCGCGATCGAACGGCTGCACCTGCACCGTGGTCGCGCCCGGCACCATCACCAGCGGGTCGGCGATCGCGATGTTCGCTCCAGTAACGTCGGCGCCCACGAAGACGAAGCTGGCCGTGCCCGCGGGGAAGATCGCGAGGTCGGGCCGTGCGTAGCCGTCGAGATCCATCCACGCCTTCGCGGTGAACGCGCCGGCGCCGCCGAGACAGCGAACCGTGTACGCGCCGGGGCCGGCGAGCGACGTGCCGCCGACCACCGCTCCGCTCGAGTCGTTCACCGCGATGAACACCCTGCCCGGCCCGCGCGTGCCTCCGTAGGTGACCACGCCCGAGACAGTGCGCAGCGTCGAGTCGACCACGGTGACGTTCACCAGCGCCGCCGCGGCACCGTTGGCGTTGCTCACCGCACGCAAGGCGACGGTGAACGGCCGCGCCGCGGTCGCCGAAGCGCTCGAGTAGACGCCGGTGAGCGCATCCACCACGCCGGTGTTGCCGGGGTCGTTCTCGATGCTCCAGTCGACCGAGGTGTCGAGTGCGCCCGTCACCACCGCGCTGGCCGCGTACGAATCGCCGTACGCGACCGTGATCTGCGCGGGCTGCGCCGAGACGGAGGCGGTCGCGCTGGCGATCACAGTGGCGACGCCGGTCTTCGTCGCGTCGACGACGCTGGCGGCGCTGATCACGCACGAGGTCGCCGCAGCAGTGAAGTGACCGGAGGCGTCGATCGTTCCGCACGACGAGCTCCAGGTGACGCCCGGGTTGCTGGTGCCTTTCACCGTCGCCGAGAACGTCTGACTGGCGCCCGGGGCCATCACCACGAAGGCGGGGCTGACCGAGACGCTCACCGGCGCCCCGGTGCTCACCGTCACCGTCGCGAACGCCTCGCGGCTCGGGTCGGCCTGGCTCATCGCCACCACGTGGTACAGGCCGCTCACCGGAGGAGCGGTGTAGACGCCGGCGCCGTCGATGGTGCCGCCCGCGGGCCCCTCGTGCACCACCCAGTTCACCGTCTGATTCGCGGAGCCGGAGACAGTGGCGGTAAACACCTGGGTGCCCCGCGGCGCCAGCTGCACGCTCGAAGGCGCCATGGAAACGACCAGCTGCGGCGCGGCTCCGACGGTGACGGTCGAGCTGCCCTGCGCGAGGCCGTCTTCGAGCGCGGTCGCGATCACCGTGTACGTGCCCGGCGTCGAAGGCGCGGTGTAGAGGCCCGCGGCCGAGATCACCCCGTTCACGGCTCCACCCTGCACGCTCCAGCGCACGCCGGTGTTCGCCGCGCCGGTCACCGTGGCCGCGAACGATTGCTGCTGCCCTACGCCGAGCGTCAACGTGCCGGGGCTGACGGTGACCGCGACGGTGCTGGAGATGGTGACCGTGGCAGTCGCGCTCCGGGCGGGATCGGCCACCGAGGTCGCCCGCACCACCGCGGTGCCGAGCGAAGCGGGCGCGAGGTACATGCCGTTGGGGCCGAGGGTGCCGCCGCCGGAGTCGAGGCTCCAGCTCACCGCCTTGTTGGTGGTGCCACTCACCGTCGCGACGAAGCCGTGGGTGGTGTTGGGCGCCACCTGAGCCACGCCGGGGTTGAGAGAGATCGTCACCCCGTTGATCGCCACGTCCCGCTGCGCGTGGGTGGTGCCGTTCCAGTTGCTGGTGGCGGTGACGGTGCACGTGCCGCCTGCGTTGGGCGCGGTGAACGTCGCGCCGGTCATCGTGCCGCAGCTCGCGCTCCAACTCACCGTGGTGTCGACCGCGCCGGTGACGCTCGCCGCGAACGGGAACTGCGCGCCTTGATCGAGCGGGCCGGCGGTGCTGGCCGTGAGGTTGACGGTCACCGGCGCGACCTGCACCGGCACCGACGTGTGCGAGGTGGAGTCACCGTGGCTGGTCGCGGTGATGGTGCACGGGCCCGCCGACGCGGGCGCGGTCCAGGTGCTGCCGGTGAAGGTGCCGCACGAGGCGCCGAACACCACGCCGGTGTCGACCGAGCCGCTCGCGCTGGAGGTGAACGTGAAGGTGCTGCCTTGATCGACCGTGCCCGGCGGCTGAGAGGTGATCGTCACCGTCACCGGCTTCACCGTCACCGAGGCCGGCTGGGTTCTGCCCGCGTTGGCGTTGGCGATCGCGGTGATCACGCAGACGCCCGCGACGTTCGGCGCGGTCCACTGCGCCCCGATGAAGTTGCCGCACGGCGCGGTGAAGGTGACTCCGGTGTTCACCGTGCCGGTCACTTGCGCCGCGAAGGTGAAGGTCGAGCCCTGATCCACCGCTCCCGAAGGCTGCGCGGTGATCGAAATGGCGACGTCGTTCACCGTCACCGTCGCCGGCACGGTCTTCAGCGGGTCGGCCGCCGCGGTCGCGCTCAGATGACACTGACCGGCGCTGCTCGGCGCGGTCCAGACGTCGCCGGCGAAGCTGCCGCAGTCGGCGCTCCAGGCGAACTGGGTGTTGACCGAGCCGGTGACCACCGCCGCGAAGGTGAAGGTGCTGCCCTGGTCGACGTTGCCGCTCGGCTGCGCGGTGATCGCGATCGCCACGTCGCGCACCGTCACCGGCACCTTCTTCTGCGCGCTGGCGTCGAGCACGCTGGTGGCGGTCACGTTGCAGACGCCCGCTGCGTTCGGTGCGGTCCACACGTCACCCGCGAAGGTGCCGCAGTCGGCGCTCCAGGTGAACGCGCCGTCGGCGCCTCCGGTGACCTGCGCCGCGAAGGTGAAGGTCGAGCCTTGATCCACCGCGCCCGCGGGCTGCGCGGTGATCGCGACCGCCACCGGAGTCACGGTGACGTGCGCGACCGCTTTCTTCGACGGGTCGAAGGTGCTCGCCGCGGTCACCGTGATCTGACCGTTCGGGTGGGCCGGGGCGGTGAAGTGCCCGTTCGCGTCCACCGTGCCGGCGCTCGCGCTCCAACTCAGGCCGGGGTCGGAGGTGCCGGTGACGGTGGCGACGAAGTCCTGGGTGCCGCCCGACGGCAGGGTCACCGTCGACGGAGAGAGAGAGACGGCGACCGGCGCCACGGTGATCGTCGCCACCGTGCTCCGGGTCGGGTCTTCGTTGCTGGTGGCGATCACGTGGAAGGTGCCCGGCGAACCCGGCGCGGTGTACGCACCGGCGGCGGTGATCGAGCCTCCCAGTGCGCCCTCCTGCACCGACCACTTCACCGTGGTGTCGGTGGCGTAACTGACGGTGGCGGTGAGCTGCAGCAGCCCGCCTTGATCGACGGTGGCGCTCGAGGGGCTGATCGTCACCCCGAGCTGCGGGTTCAAGGTGACGGTGATCTCCGCGGTGCCGGTCACGCTCGCGTTCGCCAGGCTGGTCGCCACCACGTGGTAGACGCCGACCGCCGGTGACGCGGTGTAGACGCCGTCTTGATCGATGCTGCCGCCGGTCGCGCCCTCGGCCACCGCCCAGGTGACCGGCTCGCCCCCGGCCACGGTGAACATCTGGGTCTGGAGCGGGTTCAGCATCGCCGCCGCCGGCGAGAGCACCAGCGCGCTGTGCACCGTCACGGTGGCGACCGCGTTCTGGGCGCCGTCGGCGTCGGCGGTGGCGACCACGTGAAAGGTGCCCGAGCCGAGCGGCGCGGTGTACAGGCCGGAGGGGCTGATGCTGCCGCCGCTGGCGCCTTCCATCACCGTGAAGTGGGCGGAGGTGTTGCTGCTGCCGGTGACGGTGGCGGTGAACTGCTGGGTCGACTCGAAGCCGAGCTCCACCGTGGTGGGAGCGATCGCGATCGCCACCTGCGTCACGGCGCTCACCGTGACCTGCGCGCTCGCGCTCTGAGTGGGGTCGGCGTTTGCGGTCGCCACCAGGTGATAGGTGCCGGCGACTTTGGGAGCGGTGTAGTGGCCCGCGGTGTCGACGCTGCCGCCGCCGCTCTCCTTCACGCTCCAGGTGACGGAGGTGTCTTTGGAGCCGACGACCTTGGCGGTGAACGTCTTCTGCCCGCCGGCTTCGACGCTGGCGCTGACGGGCTCGACGGTGATGCTGACCGGACCGGGCGCGGGAATCGGTCCGCAAGAGAGCGCAAGAACGACCAGGAAACCCCCGGACCGCCGCACGGTCCCAGAGTCTACCCCCGTTCGTTCAAGTACAAAGCCGCCTGGTGGGCGAGGTACGACAGAATGCCCACCTCGTGCTCCGCAAAGTGCGGACTTCCCTTGCGATTGATCAGCTGGAGGCACCCGAAGCTGCGCCCGTGGGTCATCATCGGAGCGCACATCAGCGACTTGGTCTCGTAGTCGATCTTCTCGGAGACCTGGCTGTAGTAGCGGGGGTCTTTGTCGACGTCGGAGATCGCCACCGACACGCCTTCAGCCGCGCAGAAGCCCGCGAAGCCGGTGCCCGCGGGGATCACGATCTTCTTGCTCAAGATGTCCTTCGCCGCCGGGCCGCGCGCCGCGAGGAAGGTGAGGTCGCCGCTCGCTCCGTCGGCGCCGAGCACCGAGCCGGCGTCGGCCGGCACCTTCTCGAGCGCGAGATCGAGGATGAAGTAGAGCGCCTCTTCGGCCTTCTTGGCCTGAATCTCCTGCACCCGCATGAACACGTCGGCGAGCAGGTCTTCGATCGGCCCGCCGCCGGGCTGGCCGTCGGCCTTCGCCGCGGGAGCGCCGGTCTTCTTGCGGCCGATCGGCGCGGTCACCGGCTTGGTCGGGTGCTCGAGCTCTTCGATCTGCAGCTTCTCGACCTCGATGCGCGGCGAGCTCTTGTTGCCCTGCCGGCGAATCGGCGCGGTGCGCTGCTCGGTGCGCGCCTCGGCCCTCAACGCCTCGCCCTTCTGGGTCGGCTCGTCGTCGGTGAGGCCCTTTTTGGTGGGCTGGCTCTTCTCGGTCGCGTTGTCGTCGAGCTTCAGCGCCGGCATCGCGGGCATCGTCTTGCCCTCGGCGGCGAGCCGCTCCTTCATCGCCTGATCGCGCGCCTTGATCTGCGAGGGCCTTCGGAGCGGCGCCTTGGCGGCCTCCTCTTCGGTCAGCTCGCGAATTCGAAACACCCGGCCCGACCGCGACTCGGTCACGTGGATCGAGTTGTCTTCTTGAATGTCGACCAGCACGTTCTGAACCGAGGAGCCCTGCTCCCCCAGCTTCGCCATTCCCGCTTTGAGCGCCGCCATCCAGTTGTCGGCGCCGACCTTCAAGGTCATCGCAAAGCCACCGGCATCGGCCGCGGGGATGTGCACCTCGAATTTGGGCATCCCGTTTTGCTAGCAGATTTCAAGTGGCTGCGGAACGACGTCTGCTAAAAGCTCCCCTGCATGGCCGAGCAGAAGGGGCTGGGTTCGAAGTTCCTCGGACTGTTCGTCGAGAAAGAAGGCGGCGCCTCCCAGGAAACGTCTGGCGAGGAGACGCCCGGTACTCCCGACAGCGCCAAGTCGGCCGCCGATCTCGTGGCTGAGCTGGCCGGCCAGGGCGCCCACCCCAAGCCCGGCGCTCCCAAGGCCGCGGCCCCGGGTGCTCCGCCTCCTCCTGCCGCCCCTGCCCACCCCGCGGTGCCGGCGTATCAGCCGAAGCCCGGTGAGGCGCCGCTCCAGGCCGCGTCGATCGACTTCGACCCGATCTTCAAGAAGGCGGGCATCGACCCGGCGGAGCTCGACAACATCAAGAAGGCGCTCGAGCTGCTCAAGGGTCTGCCGGCCGACGTGCCGCAGGCGATGAAGCGCACCATCGTCGAGACCACCCTCCGCACGATGGGCTTCCCGGTCGAGAAGCTGGTGCAGGGCGCCAACAACCAGATGCGGGCGCTCGGCAACCACGCCAAAGAGCACGAGAGCGCCACCCAGCAGGCGATCGAAATGGCGCAGCAGAACATTCGCCAGCTCGACGAGAAGATCATCGAGCTGAAGGTCGCAATCGACAAGCGCACCCAGTCGTTGACCCAGGTGAAGATGGCGGTCGAGGCGCGCAAGGCGGAGGTGCAGAAGGTGCTGGAGTTCTTCCAGACGCCGCCCGCTGCCTCCGAGCCGCCCAAGCCGTAGCAGACGCAGAAGACGTCGAAGCAGTGCCCCAAGGAGGGGAACCGTGAAGCTGACTCCGTTCGGAAAACTCTTTCTGGTGCTGGTGATCCTCGGGGTCGGAGGTTTCATCGCCTACAAGAAGTACGGCGATCAGCTCCGCAGCTGGTCGGGCTCCAACAACGGCGGCGGCACCACCGGCACCGGCACCGGCTCGGGCAACACCGCCGGCCAGGACGTGCACAAGGAAGACTTCGGGTTCCTCGGCAAGGAGAACCCCGACGCGCCCAAGGGCCCGGTGACGATGAACGCCGGCAACACCGGCCCGGTCGGCAACGGCAAGCTCACCCGCCCGCTCAAGGTCGGCATCAACACCTGGGCCGGTCACGCTCCGGGCATCGTCGCCAACGGCGGCATGTCGCCCGGCGCGGCGGCGTCGCTCTACAAGAAGAAGTACGGCCTCGACGTGGAGTTCATTCTGCTCGAGGACCCGACCGCGAAGCTGACCGCGTTCATCAAGGGCGACATCGACGTGATGTGGGACACCGTCGACTCGTATGCGCGTGAAGCGTCGGTGCTCGCGGAGCAGAAGATTCAGGCCAAGTCGATCATTCAGGAGGACTGGAGCCGCGGCGGTGACGGCATCGTCTCGCTGAAGACGATCAAGTCGGTGGAGGACCTGAAGGGCAAGAAGATCGCCACCACCCGCTTCACGCCCAGCCACTGGCTGCTGCTGTTCCTGCTCTCGCAGTCGGGGTTGAGCCCCGACGACAAGAACGCGATCGAGAAGAACCTGGTGTTCGCCGACGAGGCGCCCAAGGCGGCGGCGATGTTCAAGGCCGGCCGGGTCGACGCGGCGGTGACCTGGGAGCCCGACCTCTCGGGCGCGGTGGCGGCGCGCGAGAACGACGCCCACGTTCTGATCAGCACCACCGCGGCGACCAACGTGATCGCCGACACCCTGGTGGCGCGGCAGCAGATCATCGACCAGGCGCCGGGCACGATTCAGGACTTCGTCGCCGGCTGGCTCGACGGCATCAGCGTGATGAAGGAAGACCCGCAGGGCACCAACAAGCTGATCGGCGACTCGCTCAAGCTCTCGGGCGACGACGTGTCGGGCATGCTCTCGGGCCTGAAGCTGGCGACCTACGCCGACAACGCGGTCTTCTTCGGGCTCGCGGGGCCGAAGGCGTACTACACCAGCCTGTTCAACGGCGCGTTCGTGATCTGGCGCAAGAAGGGCGTCACCTCGACGGTGGTCGACGCGAAAGACTGGGCCGACTCGCGGTTCGTCGCCGCGCTCGCCGACCAGTACAAGGCGCAGAAGGTCGAGGAGTCGTACGCGTTCAAGGACAAGCCGCAGATGAAGGATCGGGCGATCATCAACAAGTCGCTCTCGATTCACTTCACCACCGGCAGCGACGAGATCATGCCGGGCAGCTACTTCACCCTCGACTCGCTCGGCGAGACGATGCTGGCGTTCGGCAACACCTACCTCGACGTCGAGGGCAACACCGACTCCCGCGGCAACGAGGCGGCGAACAAGTCGCTCTCGCAGAAGCGCGCCGAGGCGGTGAAGGCGTACCTGGTGAAGAACTTCAGCATTCCCGAGGCGCGCTTCGTCACCCAGGGCAAGGGCTCGTCGAACCCGGTGGCGCCGAACACCAACGAAGACGGCCGCGCCTTGAACCGCCGCACGGACATCAAGGTCGTGCTCAATGCCCAATAACGTCGCACGGCCGAAGCCGAGCCTGTGGAGCGTGCGCGCCCCGCTGCCGGCCTCGACCGGGCGGCTGTTGGGCGCGTCGTCGCTGCTGTTGGTGGCGGCGGTCTGGTGCGCGCTCAGCTACGTGCAGGTGTCTGACGGGCACGACGGCACCAAGCCGTTGGTGAGCCACTTCTTTCTGCCCGCGCCCGACGAGGTGTTGAAGAGCATCTTTCTGCTCACCTTCGACCATGGGCTGGCGTCGGCGATTCTCACCTCGACGCTGCGCATTCTGAAGGCGTTCGCGTTGTGCATCGCGGTGTCGCTGCCGCTGGGCATCGCGATGGGCACCTTCGAGTCGGTGAACCGGTTCTTCGACCCGGTGGTGGCGCCGCTGCGGTACCTGCCGATCACCGCGTTCATACCGCTGTTGATTCTGTGGTTCGGGATCGGCGAGCAGCAGAAGATCGCGTTTCTGTTTCTCGGCACGGTGGTGTTCTTGCTGCCGGTGGTGGTCGACGCGATTCGGTCGGTGCCGGAGGAGCTGGTGCAGACCGCATTCACGCTGGGTGCGTCGAAGCTTCAGGTGATTCTGACGGTGCTGATACCCGCGGCGATGCCGCAGATCTTCGACGCGTTCCGGGTGATGAATGCGATCGCGTGGACGTACATCATTCTGGCGGAGATCGTGAACCCGCAGAATGGCATCGGCTACATCCTCCAGCTGGCGCAGCAGCACAACAAGCCGGCCTGGAGCTTCGCGGGCATTCTGGTGGTGGGGGTGATCGGCATCGCCACCGACGTGATCATTCGCTCGATGAACCGGCTGTTGTTCCGGTGGAGGGAGGCCGATGTCTGACCAGCCCCCCAAGCCGCCCGACGCGCCGGCCGCCGCCGCCGCTGGGCCTCAGGCCGCCGCTCCCGTGCCTCCTGCTGCCGCCGCGGCCCCGGTCGCGCCCTCGGCGGGCATGGCTTCAGGCGACGTGCCCAAGCTGGAGCTGAAGAACCTGTACATCAGCTACACCGACCGGGAAGGCCGCACGGTTCAGGCGGTGAGCGATGTGAACCTGTCGATCGCCAACAAGCCTGGCATCGGCGAGCTCGCGGTGTTCCTCGGGCCGTCTGGGTGCGGAAAGAGCACAATCCTCAAGGCGATCGCGGGCTTACTCACCCCTGAGCGGGGGGAGATTTTGCTCGATGGCCAAAAAGTCTTTGGCACTGGTCGGGACCGCGGCATGGTGTTCCAGAGCTACACCTCGTTCGCCTGGCGGTCGGTTCAGCGCAACGTGGAGTACGGCCTGGAGCTCCAGGGGGTGCCCAAGGCGGAGCGCTCCAAGCAGGCGCTGCAGATCATCGAGCAGGTGGGGCTGAAGGACTTCGCCAAGTCACTGCCCAAGCAGCTGTCGGGCGGCATGAAGCAGCGGGTGGCGATCGCGCGCACCCTGATCAACAAGCCGAAGCTGGTGCTGATGGACGAGCCGTTCGGCGCCCTCGACCCCCAGACCCGGTTCGGGATGCAGTCGTTGATCCTCGACGTGTTGAGGCGCGAGGACAACACGGTGTTGTTCGTCACCCACGACATCAGCGAGGCGGTGTTTCTGGCCGACGTGATCTTCGTGTTGTCGCAGCGGCCGGCGAAGGTGCTCCACCGGATCGAGGTGCCCTACTTCGCCGACCGTACGCCGGCGGTGAAGCAGTCGGCGGAGTTCAAGCGCTGCGAGAACCATCTGTTGGATCTGCTGACCCAGGCGAACGTGCGCGGCAACATGCGGATGGGGCTCTGAGCGTCGAGATGGCGAGCGACCGGCCCAACTATCTGAAGGCGGCGTTCGTCAACGTGTACAACCTGGCGTTGGTGGGCGGAGCGCTGACCGCGGCGGTCGCGACCGGCGACTACGTGATCGCGGCGGCGGCGGCCGGGCTGGAGGCGATCTGGCTGCTGCTGGGGCCCGACCTGCGGCCGTTCAAGCGGGCGGTCGACCAGCAGGCGCGCGCGGCGCGTGAGAAGGCCGACCGGGAGCGGGTGGCGAAGCTGATGGAGACGCTGCCCGAGCGCGACTGGCAGCGGGCGAAGGCGCTCGATGAGCTGCGGCACGAGATCGAGCGCGACATGCAGAACAACCCCTCGTTCGAGGCGGTGTTGCTGCAGACGGAGATCGACAAGCTGTCGCAGCTCCACAACAGCTTCGTGCAACTGGCGAACGCGTGCTCGCGGGCCGAGACGTATCTCTACGCGGTCGACGTGAAGGAGCTCCAGCGGCAGCTGAAGGTGCAGGAGACGATTCAGGAGCGGCAGCCCGACGAGACGGTGAAGGACATCTCGAGGAAGAACCAGCAGGTGCTGAAAAAGCGGCTGGAGACGATCGACGAGATCGAGAAGTTCCTCGCCCGGGCGCGCGGTCAGATGTCGCTGATCGAGAACACGGTGCGGCTGTTGCGCGATCAGGTGCTGACGATGGCGTCGCCGAACCAGCTGGGTGAGCAGCTCGACGACCTGCTGACCGGCGTCGATGCGGTGCAGCAGTCGGTGAAGGACACCGAGGCCATCTTCAGTCAGAAGGTCGAGGCGATCGCGCCGATCTCCGGCACCGAACAAGCCGGCGTGGCCGATGCGAGGACCCGGGAGCGCGGATGAACGTGTGGCGTACGTTGGTGCTGGCGAGCGCGCTGAGCGTGCTCGCAGGGTGTAACTGCGACGGTGGCTCACCTGACGGCGGCGGTGGTGGTTCTGCGTCAGGGGGAGGCTCTGCGGGCGGCGGCGTCGCGGCGGGTGGCGGCGTCGCGGCGGGTGGCGGCGTCGCGGCGGGTGGTGGCGTCGCAACGGGTGGTGGCGTCGCGGCGGGTGGCGGCGTCGCGGCGGGTGGTGGCGCGGCGGGTGGTGGCGCGGCAACTGGCGGCGGTGGGGCGGCGACCGGCGGCGGAGGCGGGAGCGACGCGGGGATCGACGGCGGTGACGACGCGGGGTTCGACGGCGGTGAAGATGCTGGGGCCGACGCGGGAGCTTCGGATGCGGGGCCAATCGACGCGGGGCCTCAGTACGACGACGCGGGTTGCCAGCTGCCGACGGGCATCGTGCTCGACGCGGCCGATGCGGGGTTGCCGCCCGGGCTCGTGCTCTGGCTTCAGTCGGACATCGGAGTGGCGACCACCGACGGCGGCCAGGTCTGTCGCTGGGAGGACCTGAGCGGCCACGGCAACGACTTCATCGTGGGCTCAGCGGCGGCACCGCGGTGGCTGAGCGCGGGGCTCAACGGCAAGCCGGCGGTGTCGGTCAGCGGTGTCGAGTACCTGGTGCGCGGCGGCGTGCTCGGCATTCCCGCGACCGATGGCCGAACGATCGCGACGATCTTGCTGAACCACGACCTCACCACGCGCTTCGGAGTGCTGACGTTCGGGCAGGCGAACACGCCGGGCACGTATCTCGGTATCGACACCAACACGTTCAACAGCTCGCCGGGGTTGGAGGGCGTGTACTTCACCAACAACGCGTACCAGTCGAACCTTGCAACCTCCGCGGTGGTGCGCACGCACGTCTACACGGTCGGCACGATGGTGCCGGGCATGATGATCAGCGCGGTGATTGAGTACGCGGTGAACGGCTCGGTCACCACGCTCTCACGCACCTCGGGCGGTCTGGGCAACGGGCTGGTCGAGGACTTTTCGGGCGCGAACTACGTGTCGATCGGTTCAGGCCAGCCGGCTTTCACCGGCGCCGAGATCGGCGACATTCTGGTGTTCGATGGCCCGCTCACCACCACGCAGCGCCAGCAAGTCGAAGCGTTCTTCAACGCGCGATACCCGTGACGCATCAGTTTGGGTTGGGTTGCTCTTGGGTTGAAGGTGTCAAAGTCTTTTTGGGAAGCCCGTCAGTCGTCGGGAATTGAAGGTGCTCGATTGAAGGTGCCGATTGAAGGTGCTGGGTTGCTCTTGGGTTGAAGGTGTCAAAGTCTTTTTGGGAAGCCCGTCAGTCGTCGGAATTGAAGGTGCCAAAGTCTTTTTGAGAGGCGCGGCTCACCACGAAGCGTGAAACGTCTCGTTGCCGGTGGCGGGGTTGCTGCCGCCGTCCACAGGCACCAAGGTCACGTCGAGTTGGCCGTGGGTGCTGACGAATTTGGTACCAGCAGCGACGGCTTGCGGTGTCCCTCCGTCGCTGAACATCAACTGAAACGTCCCGTCGGAGTGCACATTTGTCGCTTCCCACCGCGCGCCATCGGACAGGCGGGTGAGCGTGCCGCCGTAAGCCGATGCCGACGAAGGGTCGAGGTTCGCAGGGCTCTGAAGGCCAGACTTCTCGGCTGCGAACTTGAAAGTGCCGATGGTGACGTTGGCGTCGGTATCGAGCTCGACCGCGAGCGTGTCGAACGACTGCGTGTAGCCGACCGCCGGCTCGGCGCCGCAGGTGCCGCTGAGCGCGATCGTACCGATCAGACTCCACTGGCAGCCGGAACCCGCGTCGGTGGTGCCCCCTCCAGTGCCGCCTCCGACTGCGCTGCCACCGCCGTTCCCGCCGCCGCCTCCTCCGTCTCCTCCGTCCGTCGTCGCGCCCGTCGAACAGTCACAGGCGCACAGCGACAAGGTCAGCGCCACTACGATCACTCTGTGCATGTCGCGCGGGCATACACGTTTCTGCTTTTCGATGACGCGTAAAAGCGTCACGCGTGTGGCGCACCACTCCAACTGCAGGAGCGCGACAGGTTGAGGGCGTCAAAGTCTTCTAGGAAGCGACTGCACGATCGGCCTGAACGCATACGGAGGGAACTCAGCTTCCGCCCAACGCGCCGTACGAAAGAGCGCCGCGGCGACCCTGAAGTCGCGCACGAACTGGTCGTACTTGGCCTTGAAGAGATCCCGAAGCGCCTGGGTGAACGCGTGGAACCACGGCCGAGGGCTCCGCTTCGTGGCGCGTGGTCGTCGAAGAGGGTTCTTGCTCAGCACCGCAGTCAGCCCTCTGGGGCCGTCAGGATACTTCTCTCTGCCTTCAGCTTCGGCCTCCGCCATGAGCTGTCGCACACGGGCGCGGCGCGCCTCGGGACTCCAATGTTCCCAGGTCTCGATTGGGTGAAGCTCGAGCGTCTCTTCCGTGGTCCATCTCCGAATCCACGGCTGCTCGCCACCTCCGAGCAGTTGCCCTCGCGCCCAACGCCGGCTCCATTCGAAGAATCGGAATGTGCGCTTCGCGTTGTTGAGCAACTGCGGCACGCAACTGAGCCCAGGCCAGTCGAGAACCCGCTCGACGAGCCCCTCTTTTACGCCGTGCGAAATGATGTACTTGAGGCGACCTTCGAGAGCACTCGGGTCGAGCACTTGCTCCGCCGAGAATCGACGCTCCCATAGTTGCCCGCGCCAGCCGACCAGGCGCCCGGCCTTTCGGGTGATGTTGCCGAGCACGTACTGCATGAACTTCGAGAGAGCACCGTCCTGCGCTCGACACAGCAAGTGCACGTGGTTGGACGCGGCTACAAAGCCACAGAGCTGGACCGGATACTTCTGTGTCGCTCGCGCGAGCACGCCACCAATGACCTCGACCACCTGCGGAGATGGCCGCAATAACAGGCGAGATTGGAAGCACCTCGCCGTCACGAAGTAATACGCATCTGACTCGTACCGCCTGAGTGGTCGCCCCATCGCCCTCGTGGCCCCGTGAAAAATTGGGGAGTCAGAGCAATTTGTGGGCCCACCTCTTGGCGCGGTGGCGCGCTCAAAATGTCTTTGGCACCTTCAACTCGAACTACGACGTGGCGGCGCAAAATGTGTTTGGCACCTTCGTCCGTCGGTGAGCGCACCTTCGCCTTAGTGAGATGCCCGTTGCTCCTCGAGCGTGCGCAAAAGCGAAGCGGTATGCGTGCCCACCTTCTTCGCCAGATGCGCGAGCAACTCGAGCTGCTCATCGGTCAACGGCTCGAAGTCCTCCAACATCCTCCGCAGATGATCGGGGAACACCCGCTCGATCACCTCGCGCCCTTTCGCGGTCAGCTCCACGTAGACCACCCGCTTGTCTGACTCGCAGCGGCGCCGCTTCACCAACCCCTTGCGCGTCAGCGCGTCGGTCAGCACCGTCACGTTCGCGCTCGAGGTGAGCACCTTCGACCCCAGGTCGCTCGCCCGCAATGCCCCGAGGTGAAACAGCGCCTCCAAGATGCCGAACTGCGTCTCGGTCAGCTCGTGCTCCGCCAGGGTCGCCTCGGTGCGATCACCGATCGCCTTCAGCGCACGCGCCATCTTGATGAAGGCGTCGAGCACCTTCACCTCCCGCGCGCTGCCCTGATGGTGCGTACCCATCGCGCCTTCGATTCTACCGGCGAACAACGGCCTACTGATCGACGATGTTGAACTCGGTGCGGCGGTTCTCGGCCTTGCCGGCCTTGGTCGCGTTCGAGGCGATCGGCCGGGTCTCACCGAAGCCCACCGCCTCCATCCGGCCGGGGTCGACCCCGCGCTTGATCAGCGCCGACATCACCGAGTCGGCCCGCCGCTGCGACAGCTTCATGTTGAAGTCGTCGGGCCCGTCGGAGTCGGTGTGCCCCTCGATGCGGATCTTCTTGATCTGCACGTTGTCTTTCAGCGCCTGGCCGACCTCGTCGAGCAGCTGCTCGCTGATCGCGCCGATGATCTGCGCGTTGCCCGAGGCGAACTTGATCTGCTGCTTGATCTTCGATCGCCTCCTTGGTGACCACCACCAGCTTGTACTTCTTCGGGCAGCCCTGCTCCTCCTTCGGGCCGGGCTCGTCGGGGCACTTGTCGTCTTTGTCGGCGATGCCGTCGCCGTCGCGATCAGGCCACGGGCAGCCCTTGTTCTCGGCAGGGCCGGGCTTGTCGGGGCAACCGTCCAACCGGTCGATCACGGTGTCGCCGTCGGAGTCCTTGTCGGGGCAGCCCTTGTTCTCGATCGGGCCCGGCTGATCGGGGCAGGCATCGTCTTTGTCGTTGATGCCGTCTTTGTCTCGGTCGGTCACCGGGCAGCCCAGGTTCTCGATCGGGCCGGCCTCGTTGGGGCACTTGTCGGCCTGATCGATCAGGCCGTCTCCGTCGGAGTCCTTCGGGCCCTGCGGCAGCGGGCAGCCGAAGTTCTCTTTCGGGCCCGGCTGGTCGACGCACTTGTCGTCTTTGTCGGGAGTGCCGTCGCCGTCACGGTCGGGCCACGGGCAGCCCTTGTTCTCTTTCGGGCCGGGCTCATTCGGGCAGCCGTCGTCTTTGTCGAACACCCCGTCACCGTCGAGGTCGTTCTCTTCGATGCGCACCACCACCTTGGGCTGCTCCCGCACCAACACCTGCTTGGGGCCGCAGTCCTTCGACAGCTGGAGCGCCTTCTGGGTCGCGATCTCCGCGTCGCGCACGTGCTGGCCGGCGCGCACGCTGTTACCCTGCTCCAGCTCGCCGGCGGCGAACTCGAGGTTGGCCTCGCCGGTCGCCAGCTCCTTCGGCGCGCAGCGCATCGCGCCCGAGCGGCGGGCCCGATCGAGATCGGCGTGAATCACCTCGGAGCGCGCCTTGAGCGAAGCGCCGCTCACGCAGCTCGACGCAGCCACGGCCACCGCAACGATGACGAAGAAGCGGGCGCTCACGGTACCGGGTTCGCTCCCGCGGCGTTGGGCTCGTCTTTGCGAACGGCCTTCATCGCCACGTCGCGCGCGGAGTTTGCGAACTTCGACGCCTTCGCCGCGTAGGTCACCGCCTGCTCGAACTCGGAGTAGCCCACTTCTTCGCGCGCCTTGTGCAGGTAGAGGTTCGCCGCGGTCCACTCGTAGGGGGCGAGCTTGTTCGCCTGCGCAGTGCGCGCGGCCTCGAGCGCCACCTGGGCGTCGATCAGATAGGAGGTGGACTGAATCGGGCCACAGCCGGTCAACGCGCTAGCCCCAGCGAGCACCACCAAAAGGCGCACGATCATCGCGGGTTGTACGCTCCCACGGGTTCGCCGAGTGGTCAAACTCGTAATCTTGGGATTAGGCTTCCCCACATGGCTGCTCCTCCACAGAAACCCATGGGCTCTGCCCCCTCCTCGCCCGGTGAGCGCCCCCGCGCGCAGGTCGCCTATGAGGGAGACGACGAGTTCTCGGCGATGTCGCTCGACCCCCAGCGGCGCCGCAACAAGGGCGTCGATCTCGACCCCGGCGCGCCCGGCTCGCAGAAAGAAGTGAAGGTCGACGACCTCAAGCCCAAGTCGAAGGGCGTGCTCGGTTTGATGAAGAAGATCTTCGACTGGTGATCGCGAGCTAAGCTCGTCGACTCCCAGATGCCCGAGCACCCGCCGGCGATCGGCCGCTACCAGGTCAAACGCAAGCTCGCCGAGGGCGGCATGGCGGAGATCTTTCTGGCGGCGGCCACCGGCCCAGAAGGCTTCGAGAAGGAAGTGGTGATCAAGCGGATCCGCTCCTTCCTCTCCAAGGATCAGACCTTCATCGAGATGTTCAAGGCGGAGGCGCGGCTGGCGTCGCGGCTGAACCACGCCAACATCGTGCAGATCTTCGACTTCGCGATGCACGAAGACACCTACTTCATCGCGATGGAGTTCGTGCGCGGCGGCTCACTGTGGGAGTTGCGGCGGCGCTGCCGGGAGATCGGGGTGCCCTTCCCTCCGGCGCTGGTGGCCGAGATCGGCTCTCAAGTGGCGCGGGGCCTCCACTACGCCCACCAGCTGATGGAGAAGGGCAAGCTGATCGGGCTGGTGCACCGCGACGTCACGCCGCACAACGTGCTGCTCGGCTTCGATGGCGCGGTGAAGCTCACCGACTTCGGGATCGCCAAGGCCGGCACCAGCTTCACCGCCCCGGGCATGCTGAAGGGCAAGTTCGCGTACATGAGCCCGGAGCAGGGCCGCGGCGAGAGCGTCGACGCGCGCACCGACGTGTTCGCGCTCGGGGTGGTGCTGTGGGAGATGCTCACCGGCGGGCGGCTCTTCGAAGGGGAGTCGGACATCGCGGTGCTCCGGGCGGTGCAGTTCTCGGAGATCGCGCCGCCGGCCCGGCTCAACCCCGACGTGCCCGACGAGCTGTCGCAGGTGGTGATGAAGGCGCTGGCGCGGCCCTTGGAGCAGCGGCACCAGACCGCGCAGGAGCTCGAGCGGGCGCTGGCGGTGGTGGCGCTCCATCACGCGAAGAGCGTGGAGGACGTGAACGTCGGTGCGTTCGTTCGGCAGATCTTCAAAGACGAGCTGGAGGCAGAGAAGGAAGCCGAGGCGGCGCATCAGCAGACGGAGTCGAAGACGCCCGGGCCGGTGGAGGTCAGCCTGGGCACGATCTTCAAGGACCGCTCGGGCGAGCACCAGGCGCGGTCGCAGTCGCAGTCGGGCTCGGGTGTGACGCCGCAGAACGACGACCCTTCGCGGCCCGGCACCGACCTGATGCCGGGGATCAAGCCGTCGCAGCGCAGGGTGCCGGTGTTCGACAACCCCGACGATTCGTCGGCGGCGCGAACCGACACGCTGTCTGACGTGCACCGGCCGAAGACCGATGTGATGCCGGCCCGGCGGCGGCTGATGACGCACGCGCAGGAGCAGGCGTTCACTCCGATCGCCTCGGCGAAGCCCGACGCGCAGCCGACGCCGTCGATCTCGCTGGGCGACACTCCGACCGACCGGGAGCGCGGCGACTTTCCCCGGCGCGAGCTGTTGCTGGAGCCGAGCGAGGCGCCCACGGCGCGGCCGGGCGATTTCCGCACCCTTTCGAACGAAGCACCCACCGCGAAGTCGGATGACTTTCGGGCCCTCGAGCCGCGCCGGAGCATGACTCCGTACCTGATCGTGGGCGGGCTGCTGGTGGTCGGGGTGGTGGGTGGCGTGGTGGGCTCGTCGATGTTGCACCAGAAGACGGTCGACGTGCCGCTGGTGCAGGAGATGCCGCTGCCGAAGCCGGTCGCTGCCCCGCCGCCGCAGGAGGCGGTGGTGGCGAAGCCGGCCGAGAAGGCGCCCGTGCCGGTGCCTGAGCCTGAGCCTGAGCCTGTGAAGGCGGCGGAGCCGGTGAAGACGACGGCTCCCGCGCCCACGGCGCCGGTGAAGTTGAAGACGGCGCCTGCCGGCCGCGCCCGGGGGACCCTGCTGGTGAACGCCAAGCCGTGGGCGACCGTGTTCGTCGATGATCGCGAGGTCGGCGATGCGTCGCCGGAGAGGCACGAATTCTCAGTGCCGGTTGGCGTGCACAAGGTGACCTTGCAGCACACCAAGAAGACCGAGACCTATCAGGTGGAGATCAAGCCCGGCGCTCAGACGCTGGTCGAGTTCAACGCGCTGTAAGCTTGGTTGGGTTCTTAGTTGTCGTTCTTTGGTTGGGTTCTTAGGTGTCAAAGACATTTGGGAAATTCATCCCTCATGTCGTGAGCTTGTACGATCGTCGGAGAGCGAAGTTTGCCCGAGGCGCACAAAGTCTTTGGCACCTTCAATTCGGGCCTGGGCGTGGCTCATAGGTGAACTTGAGCACTGCTGACCCCCGGCGCTTGTAGAACAAGAATCCACCGGACCCGTCGAAGGTCATTGCCGAGAGGGCGCGTTTGCCTTCGACCGTGGCGCCGAAGTCCATCGTCATGTCGAGCTTGTCGACGAAGGCAGGGTTCTCCGACAACCGGCACTTCATCTTCACCAGCTCGCCAGCCTGAGCATCAACGACCGCCTCCCCGTCGAGAGAGTCGCTCGATGGCCCGGACTTGGGCACGAAGCCGATGACGAGCTGACCCTCCGGCGTCTGCCCCAGGTCGGTGAACCGGTACTTCGACTGCATCTTCGAAATGAACGGCGAAGGGTGCCGCTCGTCTTTCTCGTCCTGCTCGGTCGCTTCCTTCTGCGCGCGCTCCAGGTCGTCCTTCCCGTCCTTGGTCGCTGAGACCACCTTGGTGCGGCGCTTGCCGCCTTCGCTCACCACCCGCGCCACGCTCTGCGACCTGTGGAGCGGCTTACCGTCGGAGTCGTCTTCGCTGCTCTTGCTCTCGACCACCATCACGTAGTGGTCGATCAGCTTCTCCATGCCGTCGTTGTGCGCTGCCAGCCGCGACATCAGCTCGGCGGGCGGTTCTTTCGGTTCGGCACTCAACGCGATCGCCAGAATTACCGTGAGCAACACCCAGCAGCCATACCCCACCGCACAATAAGGTCATATTGACTTTATTGTGCGCCTGATTACCCTATAACCATGAAGCCCAGCGATCATGACTCGCGAATGGACCGCGTCACCTTCGCGCTCGACGGTCTTTCCCTCGGCGACGCGTTCGGAGAGCAGTTCTTCGGGCCCAAGGGTTACGTCCAGACGCGCATTCACCGCCGACAACTTCCCGATGCGCCGTGGCGCTACACCGATGACACCGAGATGGCGCTCGGCATCGCAGAGGTGCTGGAGCGCCACGGGCACGTCGATCGAGACGAGCTCGCGAAGGTCTTTGCCCGCCGGTTCATGGCGAACCGCCACCGCGGCTACGGCCACACCGCGTTCGAGATTCTCAGCGACCTTCACGAGGGGCGGCCGTGGCGGGTCGTCTCCGCGCAGGTGTTCGGGGGCCAGGGGTCGATGGGCAACGGAGGAGCGATGCGCGCAGCTCCGGTCGGCGCCTACTTCGCCGGCGAACCGGAGCGTGTCGTCGAAGAAGCGCGCCGTTCGGCCGAGGTCACCCACACGCACCCCGATGGCCAGGCCGGAGCGATCGCCGCCGCGCTCGCCGCCGCCTGGGCCGCGCAACACCCCGGCTCGCGCGATGGCAACGCGATGCTAACCGAGGTGATTCAGCACACCCCCGACGGCCCGACGCGCGAGGGGTTGCGCCGCGCGGCAGAGCTGGGGTTCTCGACCGCTCCCGAGATCGCTGGAGCGAAGCTGGGCGCCGGCGAACGGGTGATCTCCTCCGACACTGTGCCGTACGCGCTCTGGTCGGCCGCGCGCTCGCTCGGCGACTTCACTGAAGCGATGTGGAGCACCGTCAGCGCGCTCGGCGACCGCGACACCACCTGCGCGATCGCCGGAGGCATCGTCGCTCTCGCCGTCGGGCCCGGCGGCCTGCCGACCCACTGGCTCACCTCGCGCGAGGCGCTTCAGCGCACCAGCGACTGGCGGTAGTCGAACAGCTCCTCGCGGTACTTCGACGCCAGCTCGATTGCCCGTGGCTTCTGCGCTTCGGTCATCAGCTCCAGCGCCACCGTGAACGCCTGGGTGTCGTGGTCGTCGTACTGTTGATTCAGCTGCGGGTCCTTGGAGGCCTGTCCATGTGAGCCACCGCCTCCTCCACCGCGCCTTCCACGGCGGCCGGTCGACGGGGGAGCGGACCCTTCATTCGCAGTCGGGGCTGCCTTTGCTCGCGCCCGGCTCTCCTGGTCTTGTTGGTCCCGCCGGGCGTCGAGCTCCTCGAATCGCCGCTGTTGTTCCTCCGTGAGCGACAGCTCGGCCGCATGCGCCAGCACCGCGTCGAGCGATGACTTGTACGCGGGAGCCACGACGTGAGGCTTCACCTCGGGCGCAGTCGCGCAGCAGCAGAACACCGCGAGAACCCAAGCGAATCTCCGCGGGCTGGGCAAAATGTCTTTGACACCTTCACGCTCTGCCGCCACTGGGCCGCCCAAAAAGTCTTTGGCACCTTCACCTTCACGAGCACCTTCACGTTCTCGATGGGCCGTGGAGACAAGCACGCGGCCAAGACCCTGCAATGACTCGAAGGTTAAGCCTCGCTTGACGATAATAAGCGCGCATACTATCAATACGCATATGACCAGCCCCGGTCCCCTACGCAGCCCCGGTTTTCACCTCTGGCACTCCGCGATGGCGTGGCGGGCGGCGGTGAACGACGCCCTCGACGGCAAGCTGACCGCGACCCAGTTCTTCGTGCTCGGAGCGATCAACTGGCTGGGCAAGACCGCCCAGGCGCCGACCCAGGCCGAGGTCTCGGAGTTCTCGATGATGGACCCGATGACGGTGTCACAGGTGGTGCGCACGCTGGCGAAGTCGAACCTGGTGACCCGCGAAGACGACCCGAACGACACCCGCAGCTGGAGACTGAAGACGACCGCCGCCGGCGCCGAGCTGGTGTCAGCCTCCGCCGCCAAGGTGCGTGAGGTCGACCGCCGCTTCTTCGCCCACGCCGCGCCGCAGACGCTGACCGACCTCGAACGAATGAACCAAACCGCAAAGGAGAGCCGATGATGACCGTCGACGCACTGAAGACCCTGAAGCCGCAGCTGCCGCCCCGCACTCCGGGAATTCCGTTCACCCTCCCCGCCCCGGCGCCGTTCTCGCTCGACCCGGTGGCGAAGCTGGGCTGCGGCTTCCTCCGCGGCACCCGCGCCTGCTCGCCCGGTGAAGTGAAGCTCGCCTTCCCGCTCGACGGCACCTTCGAGCTGGCCGGGGTCTCGATTCGCTACCAGGACGATCAACTGAAAGGCGAGCTCTACGGCACCAAGAACGTCGAGGCGGCGAAGCGTCAGGTGGCCCGGCTGCTCGCGCTCGATCACGACGGCTCGGCGTTTCAGCGGGTGCTCGACGCCGACCCGGTGCTCCGCAAGGTCTCGAAGGAGCGTCCCGGCTTTCGCCCGGTGGTCTCGTACTCTCCCTACGTGATGGCCGGCTGGGCGGTGCTCTCGCAGCGTATTCGCATGAGCCAGGCGGCCGCGATTCAAGTGCGGCTGGCCGAGCACACTGGAGATCTGGTCGAGGTGGCAGGCGAGCAGGTCGCCTCGTTTCCCACTCCGAAGAACCTGCTGAAGGTGACCCAGTTCAAGGGCATTCAGCCCGAGAAGCTGACCCGGCTCCACGCGATCGCCGAGGCGGCGCTCGAAGGCCGGCTGGAGATCGATCGCCTGAACGCGCTCCCCTACGACTTCGCGCGGGCACAGCTGATGGAGATTCGCGGCGTCGGCCCGTGGACCGCCGACGGAGTGCTGATTCGCGGCTGCGGCCCGGCCGACGTGTTGCCGATCAGCGAGTCGACGCTCCACGGCGCGGTGGCCAATGCGTACGGGCTGAAGAAGGTGCCCACCGACGAAGAGGTCGAGAAGATCGCCAAGAGCTGGGCGCCGTTTCGCACCTGGGTGAGCGTGCTGCTGATTTCGCAGAACTTCGAGGCGGCGAAGGCGCGGGTGAAGAAGCCGCGCCGCTGAAGGCTAGCCCCCGACCGGGCAGGCGAGCGTCTCGGCCTGTTCGATCAACACCCCGCGCCCGAGCTGCGACGCCTCCTTCGGCAGCAGCTGGCTCACGGTCCAGCTCTGCAGCGCCACCTGCTGCTCGGCGCGCTCGATCTGCCGCCGCGCACGGGTCGCCGCGATCACCGCGAACAGCCCGAAGCCGAGCGTGCTGCTCACCAGCATCCACAAGGTCGCCGCCTTCGGGAGCGACAGCATCACCGGCAACAGCACGATGCCTTCGGCGGTGAACTTGAGCGGCTCGGGCGTGAGGCCCAGCCCCCAGCTGAGCAGCGGCACCAGCGCGCTGATCGCACCGATCGCCACCCCGGGCTTCTGCGCCGGCTTGGGCAGAAAGAGCACCGCGGTGAACATGTGGAGCACCACCATCGAGGGCAACATGATGAACGGGCTCAACATGAAGCCGGAGATCGCCAGCGACGGACCGGCGAGCGCGGTGCCGATGATCGCCAGCCGCGCCGACGGCGTCTTCATCTGCCCCTGCGCGAACGAGAACGCGCCCGCGACGGTGACCGACAGAAGATACGTCGCCATCACCCAGGGCACCCGAATGCCCATCATGATGATCACCGGCACCATCAGCGCGAGCATCAGGTAGCCGAGCGCCTCCGCGCGGGCGGCGACCCTGCTCCGCGCGTCTTCGATCGCCTTCAGGTCGGTGGTGACCTCGGGGGGAATCTCCTTCGGCGGCTCGCGGAGCATTCGCATCAGCACTTCGATCGCCTGGCGGTTGTTGGGGTCGAGCGCGAGCGCACGGCCGAGCTCCTGCATCGACTGCCGGCGCGCCTCCACCGCGTCACCGGTGGTGAGCGCCGCCGCCGCGACCGCCTTCTGCGAGTGCTCCTGCGACAGCTGCTTGCGCAGCTCGAGATCGCGCTCGCCTTCGAGGTAGCGCTCGATCTCGGAGATCAGCTGCCGCACCGACCCATGGCGCTGTTCGGGCTCCAGCGCGCACGCCTTCAGGCAGATCGCCTCCAGCTCGGGAGGCACGTCGCGCTCGGGCGCGCGCACCCGGGCGCGAACGTCGATGCCGTCGCGGGTCTTGAGCAGCGCCTCGCGAGCGTTGGGCGCCTCCACCGCGCGCTGCCAGGTGAGCAGCTCGAACAGCACCACCCCGAGCGCGTAGAGGTCGCTCTTGTGGGTGGCCGAGCCGCCCACCACCTGCTCCGGAGCGAGGTAGCCGGGCGTGCCGAGCAGACTCCCGGCCACGGTGGGGTTCGACTCACCGGGCTGAATGTCGAGCGTGAGCGGCGCGGGGGTCTCGGGGCCGCCGAGCTCTTCGACGCCGACCCGCTTTGCCAGGCCCCAGTCGAGCACGTAGACCTCGCCGAAGTCGCCGAGCATCACGTTGGCGGGCTTCAGGTCGCGGTGGAGCACGCCGTGTTGATGGGCGTAGTCGATCGCCTGGCAGATGCTGACGTAGGCCTGGAGCAACTTGCGGCGGGTGAAGCGCGCGATCACCTCGGTGTCGCCGGTGGAGAGCCGCTCGATCACCTGCTGCAGCGTCACGCCCTGCACCTTCTTCATCGTGAAGTACGGCGCGCCGTCTTCGGTGGAGCCGAGCTCGTGCACCGGCACGATCGACGGGTGCTGCAGCTGGCCCTGAATGCGCGCCTCCCGCAGAAAGCGGTCGAGGTCTTCGGCCTGACGGGTGGTGGCGACCTTGAGCGCGATGGTGCGGGTGAGCTGGTGGTCGGTGCAGGCCCAGACCTCGCCCATGCCGCCTTTGCCGAGGCGCTCGCCGCGCTCCAGCTTCTTGGGGACGTTCAGCTCGACGGTGCTCGCAATCGGATTTCCCGACGGGCTGCGCACGGTGGCGGCGCTCCCGCTCTCCGAGGAGTAGCTCATGGACCAGAACGCTAATGCCTGCGGTACCCGTTCGCGACTCGCGTTCTGACGGGGTGGCAGACCAACTGACAGCCGGGCTTCCTCGCGTTTGACAGCTTGGCGACAGAGGGGCCTGACACGCGGGCCGTTTCAATCGGTTACGAGCGGCACTGCGTTTGCTCTGCCGCCCGGCATGACACTGCGAGTGGGCATCAGCTGGCTGGCGCCGATGCTGTTCGGGCTCGGAGCCACTTTGTTGGCAATGGTGGTGGAGCTGGGTTCTCCGGCGTGGATCAAACCGAAGCCGCGGCTCGCGTTGCCGCAAGATCCGGTGCCGTCGCTCGACCCAGAGCGGTTGTCGGCGCTCACCGGGCTCGCCGCCCGGCGCGAGCGCGCTTCGACGCCGGTCGCGACCGAGCCGACCCGGCTCCACCTGCGCGCCCGCGGAACGCTGCTGGGCCCGTTCATCGACTGGGCGGCGATCCAGGATCTCGATACCGGAAAGATGCAGTCGTACGCGGTGGGCGACGTGGTGCAGGGCGCGACGATCCTCGCGATCAACCGCAGCCTGATCACGCTCCGCGAGAATGGACATGCGACGTACCTGGAGGTGAGCGGCCTGGGCCGGGTCGTTGCGACGCCGCCACCTCCGCCACGGGAGGTCACTCCCGGGCACTTTTCGATCGCGAGACAAGAAGTCGAACGCCAGCTCGGAAACCTCGCCGAGCTCGCACCGACCGTCCGCGCGATGCCAACGCCACACGGCATGAAGTTGTTCGCGATTCGACCGGGTTCGCTTCCCGCGCAGCTGGGCGTTCAGAACGGAGACACGATCACGAAAGTGAACGGCATCGCGCTCGACCACGCAGATGGCCTTCTCGAGGCGTACACGCGGCTGCGCTCGAGCTCGCACTTCGAGATTCAGATCGAGCGCGACGGGGCACCGGTCACCCAGACGTACGATCTGCAATGAGCGCTTGGGACAAGATCGCGGTTGGCGCGCTCCTCTTCGTCGTCTGCGACACTCTCACTGCGGTATCCGCGGTGAAGTACCTCGAGCATCATGCGTACAAAAAAGCAGACGCTGCGCGGCTCGACATCTCGCAGCTCCAGGTCGCCGTCGACGCCTACTACGCCCGCAACGCTCGCTACCCGGAGCAACTTGCAGTGCTGGTCGACGCAGGCACGCTGCGTCTCACCAACGACCCTTGGGGAAATCCCTACGTCTACACGCTCGTAAACGGCGCCCCAGTGATCGCCAGTTACGGCGCGGACGGGAAGCCGGGGGGCGAGGGCCGTGATGCAGACCTCACGAACCAGGAGCGCAGATGAGATCGAGAAGCACGAGGCGTCGCCGCGGAATGACGTTGATCGAGATCGTGGTGGTGATCGCGATCATCGCGCTGCTCACCGGAGCGATCGCGATGAACGCGATGGAGATCTACCGCGGAGCGAGAGTGAAGGCGGCGGTCACCGAGCTGCACACGCTCGGCGCGGCGCTCGACGCGTACGCGATGAAGACCGGCAAATACCCCACCGTTGCCCAGGGCCTGCAGCCGCTGCTCGATCAGCACGTGGTGAAAGAGCTGCACCCTGACCCCTGGGGCAACGACTACGTCTACTCGCTCGAGAAGGGAGAACCGAAGGTCGTCTCGTTCGGCGCCGATGGGCAGCCCGGCGGCGAGGGCTACGACGCCGACATTCCCGACGACACCAAGCGAAAGGTCGCGCGAGCGGAGTGACTACAGCTTGTCCCACTTGGCGGCGCTCGGCGCCTTGATCACCGACGGAGGATCGATCGACAAGATGTACTGCGCGCGGCGGTTGCGGGCCTCGTCGGTTTCGTCGGGCGTCGACACCAGCAGCGCCTCTTCACCAAAGCCGGCGTAGAATATCGGCACCCGCACTCCCTTGCTCCGGAACCAGAGCGCGATCGACTTCGCGCGGTTGAGCGACAAGCCGCGGTTGTACTCGGTGCCTCCGACGGTGTCGGTGTAGCCGACCACGTAGAGCTTGATGTCGGCGAAGCCACCGCAGCGGGTCACCGCGTCGTCGATCAGCCGGTACGCCTTGTCGAGCTTGGCGCCTTCGGAGTCGCGCACGTCCCACTTCGCGGAGTCGAAGTTCACCTCTTCGTGCGGCACGTCGAAGAACCACGGGTAGAACTCGAGCGGGCCGAAGAAGAAGCCCTCCGCGTCGAGCGCCTTCACCGAGATCTTCACCGGGCTGCCTGCCGCTTCCGGCCAGGTGAGCGTGAACGGCTTGCCGGCCTCGACGTCTTTGCACGGCACGTCACCGTTGAACGCGGAGCGCCCGGTGTCCATGTACACCTTGAGCTCGAAGTGATCGCAGGGCCGGTTCATCGTCAGCTTCAGCTTGCGGCCGGCGACGTCGACGTCCTTCTTGTCGATCTTCATCTGCAGCGAGCCCCAGACCTCGGCCTCGAACTCCAGCGGCATCGTCGACGAGGTGCCGTTCTTGAAGTTCACCAACAGCTCGCCCGCGTACTTGAACTTCCCCTCCGGCTGCTGGAGCTCGAGGTTGCGCACCTGGCCCGGCTTGCCGCCGCCCTTGATCGAGATGTCCTTCCCGTCGGAGCGCTTCAGCTTCAGCCAGAAGCCCGCGATCGGCTCCTGAATCTCGACGTTCACCGTGGGGAAGTCTTTGCCCAGCGTGGCCTTGTTGTTGAGCGAGACGGCCACCGCGTCGGCGAACGCGAGCGACGGCAACAACGAGAGAAAGAGGAGTGCACGCTTCATCGGAGGCGAAGACTACACGACTCTCGTACACTGCGAGCCGGGAGGGGTTCATGCACAAGACGATCTTGATCGCCGCGATCGGTCTGCTCGCCGCGGGCTGCAACTGCGACGGGGGAACGAAAGACGCCGGCATGGGCGGCGGCGCGGCGACCGGCGGGGGCAGCGCGACGGGCGGCGGTGCGGCAACGGGCGGCGGCGCGGCGACCGGCGGTGGCGCAGCGACGGGTGGCGGTGCGGCGACGGGCGGTGGCGCGGCGACGGGTGGTGGCGCGGCGACCGGTGGCGGTTCGGCGACCGGCGGCGGTGGCTCTGCGACGGGCGGTGGCGCGGCGACCGGAGGCGGCTCCGCAACCGGCGGCGGCACCGCGTGCAGCGAGCTCTTCTTCACCTCCATCGGCGAGCTGGAACAGGGCAGCGGCAGCCTCGCGACCGCGCTGTCCCGCGACGGCACCACGGTGGTCGGCCTCGCCTTCATCGACGGCACCTTCGAAGCGTTTCGTTGGCGGCCCGACTCGGGAATGCTCGCGCTCGACTACCTCGCGAGCGGTAACCCGCAGAGCGCTGCGTACGACACCAGCGCCGACGGCACGGTGGTCATCGGCGCGAGCAACTCCGACAGCGTCACCTGCCCCAACCGCACCCAGTCGGCGTTCATCTGGACCGAGGCGGACGGCATGTTGGAGATCGACGACGACCCGAGTGGGTGCTTCTTCGACTACGCGACCTCGGTCTCGGGCGACGGCACCATCGTCGCAGGTGGAGTGACGAACGCGCTCTCCAACACCGCGGCGACCTGGACGGCAACCGGCGGCTGGGTCGACTACGGGCTGGCGATGACGGTCGACAACTCGAGCTCGATCCAGGCGATCTCCTCCGACGGCGAGTGGATGGCCGGCGAGTGGCGCGTCGGTACCACCACCTCGTACCAGGCGATTCGCTTGAGCGCCGACGGCGGCGTCGAGACGCTGGGTGACATCGACGGCGGCTTCTTCAACTCGAGCTCGAGCGGCATCAGCGACGACGGCAGCAAGGTGGTCGGCTTCGGCACGGGCCCGCTGGTCGCGCAGCCGTTTCTCTACACGTCGGCCGGCGGCATGGTCCCGCTCGCGACGCTCGACGCGTCTGGTTGCGGCGTCACATTCACCATCTCGGGCGACGGCCAGCGGATCGGCGGCTCGAGCTACCTCGACGGAGGCTCGGACGGCACCGCGACGCTCTGGGACTCGACGCTCACGCCCGCTTCGGTGCTGACGGTGCTGAACGCGCACGGCGTCAACGTGCCCGCCGGCTGGAAGCTGTCGGAGCTGCGCGGCATCGTGGTGAGCGGCACCGTGGTCACCGTCGCCGGCAACGGTACCGACCCCGACGGTGGATTCACCGGGTGGTACGCACGTTACTGCCTGCCCTAGGCATCTCTCGTAGACTGCGGGCCCGGAGGGGATTCATGCGCAACACGATCTTGTTGGCGGCGGTCGCGATTCTGGCTGCGGGCTGCAACTGCGACGGCGGCTCGAAAGACGGAGGCATGGGCGGCGGGGGTGCCACCGGCGGTGGAAGTGCCACCGGCGGCGGCGCGGCCACGGGCGGCGGCGTGGCAACCGGCGGTGGAGCGGCGACCGGCGGTGGCGCCGCAACAGGCGGCGGTGCGGCGACCGGCGGTGGCGCAGCGACAGGCGGTGGCGCAGCGACAGGCGGTGGCGCAGCGACCGGCGGCGGCACGGGCTGCAGCGGCAACTTCTTCACCGGCATCGGCGAGCTCTCCGACGGCGGCGGCAGCTACGTCACCGCGCTCTCGCGCGACGGCATCACCGTGGTCGGGATGAGCAGCCTGAGCGACGGCACCAACACCGCGATCCGCTGGCGCCTCGACGCGGGCCTCGAGAGCCTCGGCTACCTCAGCAACCCGATCCCCGAAAGCATGGCGTGGGGAGTGAACGGCGACGGCACGGTGGTGGTCGGCACCAGCGCCTCGAGCAACGTCGACTGCCCCGGCCGGCAAGACGAAGCGTTCCGTTGGACCGAAGACGGAGGCATCAGTGGCCTCGGCGATCTGCCCGGCGACTGTTTCTTCTCGTACGCGTACGCGGTCAGCGCCGACGGAGTCGTGATCGCCGGTGGCGCCACCAACGCGCTCGCCAACACCGCAGCCACCTGGACCGTCGCAGGCGGTTGGTTCGACTACGGGCTGGCGATGAGCGTCGGCAACAGCAGCGCGCTCCAGGCGATCAGCCCCGACCACCAGTGGATGGTCGGCAACTACCGCGTTCAGGCGGGCAGCCAGTACCAGGCGATTCGACTCAACGCCGACGGTGGCCTCGACAACCTGGGCGACGTCGACGGCGGCGAGATCTACGCCACCGCGAGCGCGGTGACCGACGATGGCATGACCGTGGTCGGCTACGGCGAAGGCGACCTCACCACCCAGCCGTTCATCTGGACGCCCGACGGCGGCCTGGTCACGCTCTTCACCACCGACCCGAGCGGAGGCGGCCAGGCGAACGCGATCTCCTTCGACGGCACCAAGATCGGCGGCGAGAGCGACCCCGGCGGAGGCGCGCTCACCGTCGCCACGCTCTGGGACGTCACCCGCGCGGTCGCTCCGGTCAGCACCGTGCTCGCCAACGAGGGCATCAACGTTCCCACCGGGTGGGTGCTCACCAGCGTCTCGGGCGTCGCGGTGAACGGCAGCCGCATCAACCTCGCCGGCAACGGGCAGGCCCCCGACGGCGGCGCGATCGGCTGGTACGCGCAGTACTGCGAAAACTAGGCGCGGAGCCGGTTAGAAGTCAGACGCCTTGATGTTCGGGAGCGCGACCCGGGTGATCCGCCGGTTCACCTTGTTCGCGAACGGCAGCTCCTTGCGCGCGAGCAGGTCGCCTTCGTTCATCCACATCAGCTCCTGGGTCGTCATCTCGTAGAGCTGCCAGGCGCGGTTGGCGCCCACCACCGACAGCTGCATCAACACCGCGAAGCGCCGGTGCTGGCCGGGCAGCGGGCCCAGACACACCGGCACCATCACCCCGCGTTGGAGCGCCACCGCCGCCTGCTCCAGCGCCTGCTCGAGCGTGGTGCTGCCTTCGACGTCGACGTCGTACTCGCGAAACGACAGCCCGAACGGCCGGCAGGCGTCGCTGAGCACGTCTTCGACCAGCTTGTTCGCCACCGGAGCCTGGTTCAGCGCCGGGCTCGAGCCGCCCGCTCGGCCGCGCGACGACTCGACGCTCGCTCCCAGCTCACGGGCGAGCATGCGCGCGGGCACCGGAGGCGCACCCGAATCACGCGGAGACATCGGCAGCCCGCCGCCCGAACGGTGGCTCCCCGAGGGCGCGAGCGCCGCGCCGCCCAGCTCCCGCGCCGGGTCGGGCTTGAACGCCGGCGTCACTCCCGTGCCCGGCATCGCCACGCCCGGCGGCGGAGGACGAAACGGCACCTGCGCGCCCGGAGCGAGCGAAGCCACCGCCGGCTTCACCCCCGAGCTGGAGGTGGACGTACCGGGCAGCGGTGGCTTGAACGCGGGGTGCGGCTGGGTGTCGGCCGGTGCGGGCCCGCTGGTTCCCGGCAGCGGCGCCTTGAACGCCGGCTGCAGATCCGAGGCGCCCGAGGGCCGAAACGCCGGCTGCGGCCGGGTGTCAGACGAGCCCGGCGTCACCACTCCCGGCGCCGGTGGGCGGAACGCCGCGTGCGGCTGGGTGTCGGCCGGCGCAGGCCGCTTCGAGCCACTGGGGGTCGTCACTCCCGCGGGCGCGAGATCTTTCGGCCGCAGCGTGCCCGAAGGGCTCATCGTTCCCGCCGGGGCGAGAATCTTCGGCCGCAGCGTGCCCGACGGGCTCATCGTGCCCGGCGGCGCGAGGTCTTTCACCGACACCACCACCGGCGAGGCGGCCGCGACCTTCGACGACACCGGCGGCCGGCTGGAGACGAGCGGAGAGACCGGCGCGGGGGCAGGCGCGGGCGGCACCGTCACCGGCGGAGGCCGCGGCGGTGTCTCGTCAGGCTCGCCGGCCTCGCTGGTGTCGACGCTCAGCTCGGTGGTGACCGGCGCGTCGGCGCCATCGTCGGCGGGAGACAGCGAGCCGCCCTTGAGCTCGAACGCGTAGAGCGGGTCCGACTCCGCGCGGAGCAGCTGGTTCACCGTGTAGCCCTCGGGCGCGTCTGCATCGAGGGTGCAGGCGGTGAACGCCTCGTCGTCCTCCATGCTCCGCAGCTCGTCGGCGAACGCGTGCACCTCGGCCGGGGTGTGGCCGGCGACGATCGCGCGATCGATGAACTCCCGCTGCAGATCGCTGCCCGCATCTTCGAGCAGCTCGGCGAGCAGCTGGCGCTGGTTCACCGCCCAGGCCTCGAGCTTCTCGCGCGCCTCGGGCGACAGCAGCTCGTAGGGCGCGCTCAACCGCGGCCTCCCTTGGGCAGCCGCTCCGACGCACGCCGCACCGCCGACAGCATCACCGCCGCCAGCGCCAGCCGCTCGAGGTGGCTCACCAAAAGCGGCACGTCGTAGTCGCTCTTCACCTTCTGGGCCCAGCGGTTGAGAAAGTTCCCCAACGCGGGCTGACCGGCGAAGCGGGCGCCGAACGCCTTCAGCCACGCCTGCGCCTCGACCACCCGCATGCCCGACATCTCGCGCGCGCCGTTCGACAAGTCGATCAGCGCCGCCTGCTGCACCGCTCCCATGCGCAGCTCGTTCAGCTCGTCGAGCAACACGTCGCCGTTGAGCTCGCGGCTCTGGAGCGCGGCCGAGACAGGCCCTTTCGCGGGCGGTGGCGCCATCTGTCTTAAGTCCCCTCCACGCAGGGTGAAGCTAGCCCATCTTCACGCCAACCACGCTGATGCCCAACTTCGAAGCGTGACGGAAGATGACGTCGGAGTCGAGCATCAGGCTGTGCCCGGCGTCGACCGCGAGCACCTTGGCGCCCGCTTCGCGCATCACCTCGAGGGTGACCGGGCCGATCGCCGGCAGGTCGAAGCGCTCGTCCTGGTTCGGCTTCACCCGCTTGACCACCACCGCGCCCGAGCCGTCGAAGCTCCCCGCCCGGCGAATGCACGCGTCGGTGCCCTCGACCGCTTCGACCGCGAGCACCACCCCGCCCTTCACCACCACCGTCTGACCGACATCGGCGACGCCGAGCGCGCCCGCCACCTGCACGCCGAGCGCGACGTCGCGCTCCTGCTCGCTCGAGAGCGCGGGGCCCGCGAGCAGCCCTTCTGAGGCGAGCAGCTGCGGTACGAAGCGGGTGACCGACTCGAGGTGAATGCCCTGCTTGTCGAGGTAGCGCGCGGTCGCCCGCAGCAGCTCGTCGTCGCGCAGCGATCGCACTCCGGCCAACATCTCCAACGTTCCGCGATCGGGTCTCGCCTGGCTGATCGCCTTCACCCGGCCGATGCCGCCCGCCATCACCGCCTGCGAGACGCCGTGCGCCTTGAGCGCGTCGACGATCGCCTTCAGCTGGCCGACCCGAATCCAGGTGAGCGAGGCGACCGCCTTCGCCAGCGACTCGTCGGTCTCGCCGCGGTGCGCGACCGCGTGAACGGTGAGCCCGCGCTCCTTCGCCGCCGAGGCGAACAGGTGCGGGAGCCTCCCGCTCCCCGCGATCAAACCGATGGTGGTGTCAGCGGGTGATGCCACGCTTGCTGGTGGTGAGGAAGCCGATGAAGTCTTCCAGCTCCGGGTGATTGCCGAGCTCGGCGCGCACCCGCGCCAGCCCTTCGTTGAAGCCGAGCTTGGAGCGGAACATCAGCGAGTAGGCGTCTTTCACCCGGCGCACCTGCTCGTCGGTGAAGCCGTGGCGTTGCAGGCCGACGGTGTTCAACCCGACCAGCTCGGCCCGGTCTCCTTGAGCCGTGCAGTAGGGCGGTACGTCCATCACCACCATCGAGCCGCCGGCGATGAAGGCGAACTTTCCCACCCGGGTGAACTGGTGCACCGCCGCCAGCCCGCCGACGGTGACGTGGTCGCCGATCTCGACGTGGCCGGCGAGGGTGGCGGAGTTGGCGAACACGCAGCCGTTGCCGACCAGGCAGTCGTGCGCCACGTGGGCGTACGCCATGAAGAGGTTCTTGTTGCCGATGCGGGTCACTCCGCCGCCACCGGTGGTGCCTTTGTGGAGGGTGGTGAACTCGCGAATCATGTTGTCGTCGCCGACCACCAGCTTGGTGTCTTCACCGGCGAACTTGAGGTCTTGCGGGTCGGCGCCGACCGAGGCGAACTGCCAGACGCGGTTGCGCTCACCCAGGGTGGTGTCGCCCTCCACCACCGCGTGCGGGCCGATTCTGCAGCCCGCGCCCAGCTTCACCTTCGCGCCGATCACCGCGTACGGGCCGACCTCCACCGAGTCGTGGAGCTTCGCTTCGGGGTGAACGATCGCGGTGGGGTGAATCTTGCTCACTGCTTCACCTGGTTCCTGTCCATGATGGTGGCGAGGAACTCGGCCTCGGCGGCGACCTGGCCGTCGACCATCGCCTCGCCGAGCACCTTGAACAGCGTGCCCTTGTAGCGGAGCACGGTGATGTTGAGCTTCAGCTGGTCGCCCGGCACCACCGGCTTGCGGAACTTCGCGCCGTCGATCGTCATCAGGTAGGTGACGTGGGTCTTCGACTCGACCTGCGCGGTCTTGTAGCCGAGCAGCGCGGCGGCCTGCGCCAACGCCTCGAGGATCAACACGCCCGGCATCACCGGGTGCCCGGGGAAGTGGCCCTGAAAGAAGTGCTCGTTGGAGGTGACGTTCTTCACCGCCACCAGCTTCTCGCCCGGCTTCATCTCGATCACCCGGTCCACCAGCAGGAACGGGTAACGATGCGGGAGGATCGACTGAATCTCGTTTACGTCCATCACCTGCTCGGTCACGGCAATCCCCCGAAAACTACGCGCTCGCCCGGCCACGCACCTGCGAGAGCTCGTTTTCCAAAGTGTCGATTCGTTTCTTCAGCGCGCGAAGCTCCTTCGCCAGCTCGGGCAGCTTCTCGAACACCATCGCGCTGCGAAGGTACTGCGTGTGTGCGATCGCGGGAGCGCCCAGCAGCGTGGCTCCGTCGTCGACGTCTTGCGCGACGCCCGCCTGGGCGCCGATCTTCGCCAGGTTGCCGACGCTGATGTGACCGGCGATGCCGACCTGGCCGGCCAGAATCACGCCCGCGCCGACCTTTGCCGAGCCCGAGACGCCCGCCTGGGCGCAGAGAATCGAGTGCGGGCCGATGGTGACGTTGTGCGCCACCTGCACCAGGTTGTCGATCTTGCTGCCCTGCCCCACCACCGTCTCGCCCAGCGTCGCGCGGTCGACGCACGCGCACGCGCCCAGCTCGACGTCGTCTTCCAACCGCGCGATACCGGCCTGGGGAATCTTCTCGTGCTTCACCTTCTCGGGGTCGAACGCGAAGCCGAAGCCGTCGGCGCCCACCACCGAGTTGGAGTGCAGAATGCAGCGCTCGCCCACCTTGCAGCCGTCGAGCACCGTCGCGCCCGGGTAGAGCACGGTGTCTTTGCCGATCGTGGCGCCCTCGCCGACGTAGGCCGACGGGTGAAGCACCGTGTTCTCACCGACCACGGCGCCCTTCTCGACCGAGGCGAACGCCATCACCGCGGCGGTGGAGTGCACCTTCGCTTCGGGGTGAACGAACGCGCGCGGCGAAACTCCGGGCGGGTGGCGCTTCGGCGGGAAGAAGGTCTGCGCGACCTTGGCGAAGGCCAGGTGCGGCTGCTTCACCCGAATCAGGGTGACGCTGTCTTTCTTGGGGGCGGTCTCATCGACCAGCACCGCGGTCGCCTGGGTGGCGAGGTACTGCTGTTTGTAGCGGGGGTTGCCGTAGAACGAGAGCTGCCCGGCCTTCGCCTCTTCGAGGCCCGATAGACCGGTGATCTGTTTCGCGCCGTCGCCCTCGACCGCGCCGCCCACCAGCGCGGCGAGGTCTTTGACCGCGTACGACGTCACGGCTTCGGGGCGTCCTTGGGGGCTTCCTTCGGGGCGTCTTTCTTCGCCGGGGCGCCGGCCGACTTGTACTTGGCGTTGTAGGTGCGCACGAGCTCGTTGGTGAGATCGAGCGACGGAGGCGCGTACACCAGGCCGGAGTCGGTCTTCTCGAACACCATGGTGAGGTCGTCGCGCTTGGCGATGTCGGCGATGATCGGGTCCATCTTCTCGAAGATCTTCTTCAGCTCGCGCTGCTCCATCTGCGCCATCTCGGCCTGGAGCTTCTCGGCCCGCTGGGTGAGCTCGAACAGGCGCTTCTGCAGCTCGGTGAACTTCGCGTTGCGGGTCTCCTCGCTCATCATCGGGCCCTGCTTGTCGAGGATCGTCTTGTCGTCGCGGAGCTTGTTCTGCTCGGCGTCGAACTCGGCCTTGCGCTTGGTGGCTTCCTTCTCGAGCGCGGCCTTCGCGGCCTGACCCTCGGCGACTTCACGCAGCGCGCGCTGCAGATCGACGTAGCCCACCTTCAGGTCGGCGAAAGCGACCGTGGGCAGCGCCAAGAGCGCGAGAAAAAAGGCCTTTGCAAAGCGGTTCATCGAATTGACTCCGTGAGAGTAAACGGCGGTCCCCCTTAGGCTCGGGGGGTCTGGAACGTCAAGCACGGGGTATCGACGGCGGGGCGTGCGATTTATTGCCTACGCCTGCTGCAACGCGGCCCGCTCACGCACCAGCGCGGCGAGCTCTTTGTGCCGCTGAAAGAAGCTCGAAAAGCTGATGCTCTTTCGCCCGCCGGTCACCGTGTAGAGCGTGATCAACCCGGGCACCACCGAAAGCTTCTGCAGCTCTTTGAAGCTGATGTGGGTCTCGCGCACGATGCCGCGGTAGGTGACACCCGCTCCGTCGACCACGATCGCGGTGCGCGCGTAATAGAGCACCGAGGTCATGAACATCACCACGAAGAACACCGCCGAGACGTAGGTCTTGGGCGGCACGATCGGGTGCTGAATCAGGAACACCAGCACCGACAACCAGAACGCGGCCGCCACCGCCATCGAGACGCCCAAGACAGGCTGGGGGCGGAAGGTCGGGTTCATCTGACTCAAGCGTAATCACCCAATCGCTGGCTGCAAAACGACGTATGGTGCCCACATGCGTTCGATTGCATGCATCGTGTCGTTACTGGCACTTCCCGCGCTGGCAGACGCAGTTGCGGGCATCAACTGGAAGGCGCCCGAAGCCTGGAAAAAAGAGGCCGATCGCCCGATGCGCGCCGCCACGTACACGATCGCCCCGGTGAAGGGCGACACGGAGGGCGCGGAGTGTGGCGTGTTCTTCTTCGGCTCGGGCCAGGGCGGCTCGGTGGAGGCGAACATTCAGCGGTGGGCCGGGCAGTTCGAGGGCGCCAAGGCGCCGGCTCCGAAGCAGGAGAAGATCGCCGGCTTCGAGGTGAGCTCGGTTCAGCTCGAGGGCACCTACACCCCGCCGAACATGATGAACCCGAACGCGCCGAAGACGCCGAAGCCGGGCACCGAGCTGTACGCGTTCATCGTCACCGCTCCCGAAGGCAACGTGTTCTTCAAGCTCTCGGGCCCGAAGAAGACGGTCGAGGCGGCGAAGGCCGACTTCTCGAAGATGATCAAGGGACTGACCAAGTCGTAGACGACCTGTTATGTGTGAGCAGGGCGGGCCGCAGCGTGGATAAACGAAAAATTCTCCTCATCGACGACAGCGAGATCACCCTCGCGATGGAGAAGTCCGTGCTCGAGGCGCGCGGCTACGAGGTCGAGGCGGCAAACAACCTGGTCGAGTTCGAGAAGCTGCTCTCCAGCTTCAAGCCCGACGTGATCCTCACCGACATTCACATGCCCGAGGCCAAGGGCACCGACATCTGCCGCACGCTGAAGAACGAGTACAACACCCAGAACATCCCGATCGTGCTCTTCAGCAGCCTCAACGACGACGAGCTGTCGAAGCTCGCCGCGCAGGTGGGCGCCGACGGGTTCCTCTCCAAGGCCAACGGGCTCGACGCGCTGGGCGAGAAGGTCGACGAGCTGGTCTCTCAGATTCTCTGGTGAAGCGGGCTCTGCTGCTGGCGGTGGCGTTGGGGGGCTGCAAGCTGCCCGACGTTCGCCCGCAGGCGCCTCGCAACCCGGCTCAAGGCATCGTCTTCATCACCACCAGCCTGAAGGGCTACCTCGGGCCGTGCGGCTGCAGCGAGAACATGCGGGGCGGCATTGCCCGGGCCGCCTTTCAGGTGCAGCAGGCGCAGGGCGAAGGCGCGCAGGTGCTGCTGGTCGACTCCGGCGACGCGTTGTTCGGCGCAGAGCACCTCACCGAAGAGAACGCTCCGCAGCAGAAGCGAAAGGCCCAGGCGCTCTCCGACGCGCTGAAGCTGATGGGGCTGAACGCGAAGGCGAACGGCCCGTTGGATCAGGCCGCTGGCAAGGAGTTCCTCGACGCTCTACGGCTGCCTTCGATGCGCGACGACGTCTCGGTGCTCGACATCGCGCCCGGCCCCAACGCTTCGGCGATCGGGCTGATCACCACCGCCGACCCGGCGAAGCTGAAAGAGCTGGCGCAGCAGGCCCGCGAGAAGGGCGCGCGGTTGGTGGTGGCGCTCTACCAGCGGCCGCTGGCCGACGCGCAGAAGCTGGGCATGGAAGACGAGCTCGGAGTCGACCTTTTGGTGGTGGCGCGCGCTCCCGGCGAGGCCGACGCGGAGCTGAACAAGCTGATCGCCTCGAAGCTGCCGATCGCGCAGGCGCAGGCGAAGGGCCGCTCGCTGCTGCGGCTCGACGTGTTCGACCTGGGCGCGGAGGGGCGATTCGTGCTCGCCAAGGGCGCCGCCGAGCAGGAGCGCGAGCTCGACGCGATGGATCAGCGGATCGAAGCGCTCCGCACCCAGGTGAACGAGCCGGGGCTGGCGCCGCAGCTGCTCGAGTTGAAGAAGCAGAAGCTGGCCGAGATGGTGGCCCGCCGCGCCGCGACCGCCGCCGCGCCCCCCACCCTGCCCGCGGGCAAGAACGCCTTCACGGTGCGCTTCGTGCCGCTGGAGTCGTCGATGCCGGAGCTGGCCGAGGTGCGAGACGTGGTCACCCGGTACGACCGCGACGTCGGCAAACTGAACCTTGCGTGGGCGCAGGCCCACGGCCGGGAGTGCCCGGCGCCCGAGGCCGGCCAGCCGCACTTCACCGGCGACGAGTCGTGCCGCGACTGCCACGAGGGCGCGTTCCCGATTTGGGAAAAGAGCAAGCACCACGAGGCGCTGGCCACCCTGGAGAAGAAGGGCAAGGCGCTCCACCTGGACTGTGTGGGCTGCCACGTCACCGGTTGGCAGCAGCCTTCAGGGGTTTGCCGAATCGACAAGCTCGAAGGCCACGGCCAGGTGGGGTGTGAGAGCTGCCACGGGCCAGGGTCCAACCACGTGGAAGACCCCCGGAAGTCGAACATCTTGAACGTGAAGAGCCCCAAGGTGTGTGTGGGATGCCACGACCACGAGAACTCGCCCTCGTTTGACTTCGAGAAGTATCTCGCGCAGATCACCGGGAAGGGTCACGGCGATTACGAGGGCGCCCAGGGGAAGAAAGCCTCCCCGTAGAAGTTTGACCCTGCTGAAGGGGCTTCCATACTCTGTGGGACCAGTGTCCTTGATTCACCTGCTCGTGCTCGCCGCGGGCGGCGTCTCTGTACCGATGCCGCCGCCCCCGCCGGGGATGGTCGCGCTTCAGGCTGAGCCCGCGGCTGCCGCGAAGGCCACCGCTCCGTCCACCGAGCCGGCCGCGGGTGGCGCCTCCGCCACTGGAAAAGACGACGACGACGTCGACAACGAGCTCGAAGAGATGAAGGCCGCGGAGGACCTGGTGATCGATCAGGCGCCCTCCGCGCCCGGCCAGTCGCTCCGCAGCCAGCTGGAAGACCTGGGCCTGAGCAGCCCGTATCGCTCGCGGCTGTCGGAGGCGCTGGAGCGCGCCGAGGCCCAGGGCGAGACGCTTGCCAACCCGCTCGCGCCGGTGACCAACCTGCTCGCGCTCGACACCGCCGCGCTGCAGTACGAGTACGACATACCGATCGAGATGCAGCCGCTGGTGGCGCAGTACGTTCACTTCTTCCAGACGGCGGGTCGCAAGTGGTTCCGCCACTGGATGTCGCGATCGACCCGCTACATCCCGATGATGACGCCGATTCTGGAGGCGAACGGGCTGCCGCGCGATCTCGTCTACCTGTCGATGATCGAGTCGGGCTTCAACACCTCGGCGAAGTCGTGGGCCGCCGCGGTGGGGCCGTGGCAGTTCATCGCCGGCACCGCGAAGATGTACGACGTTCGCAACGACTTCTGGGTCGACGATCGCCGCGACCCGGTGAAGTCGACGGTGGCGGCGTCGAAGTTCCTCCACGACCTCTACGCGCACCTGGGCAACTGGTACCTGGCGTGGGCCGGCTACAACACCGGCGGCGGCCGGGTGCAGTGGATGATCGATCGCTACGGCGAGACCGACTTCTGGCAGCTCTCGGAGCACCGAATCGGCTTCGCCCGCGAGACCAAGCACTACGTGCCGAAGCTGATCGCCTGCGCGCTGGTGGCGAAGCATCCCCAGGCGTTCGGGTTCGACCCGTCGGAGTTCGACTACGAGAAGCCGCTCGAGTTCGACGAGGTGCCGCTCAGCGACCAGGTCGACATCGAGGTGCTGATGCGCCTGTCGGGGATGAGCACCGAGGAGTTTCAGGAGCTCAACCCGGCGGTGAAGCGGTGGGCGACTCCTCCGGCGACGGCCGAGCAGCCGTATCTGCTGCGGGTGCCGAAGGGCAAAGGCGAGCTGGTCGCCGCCGAGGTCGCGAAGCTGCCCAAGCAGGAGCGGCTCAACTACACCTTCCACCGGGTCGCGCGGGGCGACACCCTGTCGGTGATCGCGGGCAAGTACCACTCCGCGGCCGAAGCGATCATGAAGATGAACGGGCTGCGCTCGGCGAAGAGCCTGAAGGTCGGCGCAGAGCTGATCATCCCGATGCCCTCCGCGAAGTCGCTCAAGGCCGGTGTCGTCGACACGGCGCTGCAGCGTCAGGTGGCGCAGGCGCGGCGCGCGGGGCTCACCACCCGGCCCGAAGACGAAGTGCCGGCCGAAGCGCCGCAGAAGGCCGCTGCAGCGGTGGGCGGCACGATCGTGGTCGAAGACGTCGGTGGCAAGAAGCGCGTCACCTACACGGTGGCCTCGGGCGATTCGCTCTGGAGCATCGCGCGCCGGTTCGACGTGCACGTGACCGACCTCGGCAACTGGAACGACGTGCTGTCGCGCGGCGACAAGCGGATGAAGATCGGCACTCCGCTGACCATCTGGCCCGGCGCGAAGGCCGAGCTGCCGCAGCCGTCGGCCAAGCGCTGATGCGCGTCGGTCTCGCGGCGGTGTTCGTCGCTCTGGCCGCCTGGGCCGGTGCTCCCGAGCAGCCCGCCCTCGCCGCCGAACATGCGCTCGCTCACGCCTGGGACGCGAAGGATCTGGCCACGCTGGAGAAGATGATCGCGGCCGACTTCTCGGGCACGACTGCGTCGGGCAAGACGATCGACAAGCGAGCGCTGCTCGACTTCATCGGCCGCTCTCCTGCCGGGAAGCCCGCGCGCTACGAAGACGAGCGGATCTGGGTGAACGGCAACGTCGCCGTCTACACCGCGAAAGTGATCGACACCGTCGACGAGAACGGCACCTCTCACGAAGAGGTCAGCCGGGTGACCGACGTGCTCGAGCATGACAAGTCGGGTTGGGTCTTGAAGTTCAGCCACGAGACTGCGGTGGTCAAACCCGCGGCTCCAGCCCGCTAGAGGCCCCAGAAGCGCCGGCCCATCGCTTCGTCGTGAGACTCGGGCGGAGCGATCTCCTTTCATCTCTCCGAAGAAGCGGCATCACACAGGCAGGCCGCTCCTCATGTGCGCTGCGGATTCACAGACACATAAGCGGCGCGGAGATCATTAAGATTGGCTGTAATTGGCTGTCGGGACGGCTGGTCCTTGACTGCCCACCCGGATCTTCCGGCACCATTCGCTCGCATTTCCGCAACCCCGGGGACGAGGGACGCAAAACAGGTGCTTCCTTTCTGAGGTCAAAGTGCAGTTCGGACGGACCCGGGAAAACCGAGGGGGTTGTGATGTCGCGCTGCCGATGTCTTTGGATCATCTTCTTGGCACTCGGGTGTCAGCCGAAAGATCACAAACACGACACTGGAGTACTTCCGCCTTCTCCGTCGCTCCGAAGTGCCACCGCGAGCATCGTCGAACGTGAAGATCATGAGGAGCTCTTCATCGATGCACCGATGATCTCTTCAAGCGACTTCGAGACTCTCCTCGCAGCCAACAACTACGTCGCCGCAACACCGGCGAATCGGGATCTGGCGGCGGCAGCAGCAGCCCAGGCCACCGACAGTGAGGCGTTGGGGGTCGTCGGAAACTACTCCGAGGCCCAAAACGTGAACTCCGATCTCTTCGTCGTTGTGGAGGATGAATCAGCGACATCCGACGGAAGGGTCGAGGCAAGTCGATTCTCAGTGGCCGCAGTCCACTTGCAAGGATGGGTTCACTGGGTGGGCCAGCAGGTCCGTCTCTCCGTCCTTGCGAGGTACCCGACCAGCAGTTGCGACGACGCTTGGCGAGGCTGCCACCCTCTTCGAATCGGCGCACAGCCCAATCGTTGGGTCTCTGGGGCCAACGATGCCGCAGGGATGAGCATCACCAAGATCGTCAATCTCGAGACCGGATCAGGTCCTGCGAACGCTTCGTCGACGCAACCCGCGTTGTTGCTCTACCCCTCGAAGGTTCGCTCGACCAGACCCTCTTCCTATCAGTGCTGGGGACCGATCGACGTCACTGCGTGTAGTGGCATGCCGAAAATCGTCGAATCACTTCAGCTCCGCGAAGGCCGTGCGCCACTCTCAGGCGCGCGAATGATCAGTGAACGCGACTACGTCAACCTTGTTCAGAAGGCGTCTGGCGCGGCCGCCAGCCAGAACGCGACGCAGACAGCGATTCAGATCGCGACCGCAGCGAACAACGATGCCGCGCAAGGAGTGGTCGGGTTCTACGCAACCAATCAGACCGTCTCCGGTTCAATCTGGGTGGTTGCGCGAGATGCGCAAAGAGATGGGGCGGGGAATGTCTTCGCCTCGCAGTACTTTGTCGGGGCAGCCAACCTGAGCGGTGTGGTCTCTTGGTCGGGCGCGGTGCCGCAACTCAGCATCGATTCGCCGTTCACCGACATTGTCGACCTGATGGGCCCCTGCGGCTACGCGGAGCTGACGCAAGACATTCCCGTTTGCGACACGCCGGGCTGTCTGCCACCTGGAGTGGCGACCGACCCGAACGCAGACTACGGACAGGACGGGTTGCCCGATCACAACATCGTGAGCTTCCAAATCCCTTCTTTCGGTTTGCCCACGCGGGACTCGACGAAGTTCATCTGCGACTACTTCACCCCTCCGCTCCTCTCCGACAACGATTGTGGGCCGGTAGGCTTTCCCCCAGCGACCGAGATCTGCAACGGCCTCGACGACAACTGCAACGGTCAGATCGATGAGGCCTTGGACGAGAACAACAACATGGTCGAGGGCGAGGCTTGCTCCAATCGGCAGACGGGCTGCCCGACGTGCACCGTCGCAGCTTCAGCCAACTGTATGGGGCAAGGGGTGTCGTGCGGTGCGATTCCGGATGGATGTGGCGGCACGATCGTCTGCGGAGGCTCCTGTCCATGAAAGGCATCATTCGGTCAGCGGTCAGCGCATTTGTCGCCCTCGTCTACCTGGCACAGTTGTCAGGCTGCTCCGGGGACACCTCCTCGTCACCCCACCAAGGCCATGCCAGCGCTCGGCAGAAACTCGGCGCTCCAGTCGGCTACACGTTGGTTCCGTCCGACACCATTTCTGCCGGGCTGACAGTAGGCGAGACGCCGATGGCGGCCGATGTCACGAGCGACGGACAGGCACGGGTGTCGATTCCATTGTGGGTGCCACCAGCGCGCGGCGGCATGCAGCCCTCGCTGTCCTTGATCTACTCGAGCCGGGCCGGCCAAGGGCCACTCGGACAAGGCTGGGGGATCGCAGGCACCTCACGCATCGCACCGTGCCGAAGTACGCCCTCGCAAGATGGTGCGTATGGGCAGCTCTTCTACTGCCTCGATGGCGAACGCCTCGTGCAGGTCGGGACGTTCAACGGCTTCGACGAGTTCCGGGCTGAGATGAATGGGTACGATCAGATTCTGAAGAAGAGCGCGAACACCTTCGAGGTGCGGAGGCGCGACGGCTTGATCGCCACGTACACTGCCTCGAACGGACGCAGCTTCGAGCTCGCCTCTCTCAAGGACCGTAGCAACAACGAGATCGACTACGTCTACTCGGCAGACAGTGCCCGGCTGCTGCAGGAGATCGACTACGGCGGGCCCAACCAACGAAAGGTCATCTTGACCTACGAGGTGAGGCCAGACCGACGAAACCAGAACTTCTTTAGTTTGGCGGTGACTCTCGACAAGCGCGTGAAACAGATCGATTTGCTGGGTCCAACTGGATTGTCCGATTCGGCGTACCAGAGCCAGGCAACCGCCAGCGTTCTGAAAACCTACAAGCTTGGGTACCTTGATGCGTCGGTGTCATCGACGTCCCGTCTGTCAACCGTTCAGGAATGCGACGGTGCAGGGGTGTGCAAGTCGCCGCTGACGTTTTCCTATTCACCCGAGACGATGGCGTTCGACGCGGTTCCGTTGATCCTCCCAGGCCTGCCGATCGGGAGTCAGCTCGGAGGCAACGCGTCGCCTACGGCCCTAGGGGTTATCACCTGGATGAACTCGTTCGACTTTGCCGACGTCGACGCCGATGGCCTCGACGACATCTTGTACCGGAGCGAACCCGATCAGATGACGGGAGTCAGCAAGTGGAAGATGCGACTGAACAGCCCGAATGGATTCGGCCCCGAGCAAAATACCGGGTTCCCGTTGTCCACTGCGCTCAATGCTTCGCACCCATTGCAGCTCGTCAATCTCAATCGCAGCCCACTCGTTGAAGCTCTGGCACCGGCGTTCATTCCTTCTGGCAACGGCAACACGACCGAGACCGATTACCTGCCGTTTTCGTTTGACCCGGTGAACGGTGGATTCACCACTCAGACAACCGTGGCCTCGATGATTCCCTTTCTGGTCGCTCCCGGAGACTTGCTCGAGTCGTCGGCACTGGGCGACCTCAATGGCGATGGAAAGCCGGATCTCGTCGTGAAGCAGAACTGCGTCAGCACCGGCACCCCAAGCCAGGCCTGGTGCGATCTCGCCTGGGCACCCAACGCCAGTGGGACGTCGGACATCACGTTCACGGCGCCGACGACGCTCTCGTTCATCGCTCAGGGCCAGTGCCCCATGTACGGATCCTGCCAACCGGATGAGACAGGGACGGTTCAGACTCGTGCCGATAGCCCAATCTACATCGTCGACGTCGATGGCGACGGCGTGAACGAGCTGCTGATCGCACAGCGAGCACCCCAGGGTTCACCCAGCCAGTTTCGAGACAACCTGATCATTTTTCACCCCGGCCTCGTGGACTCGGCCGGCCACACCAGCTGGCAATCGACCGCGCTGCCTCCGACTGGACTTCGCTCGTTCGGAGACTTCAACGGTGACGGGTATACCGACACGGTCCGCTTCGATCCTGCGGGGACGAATACGCCGGCGCAGATCAACGTTGGCCTCAACATCGGGCTACCTCCCGCTCCGGGTTGGGCCGGATTTACGGAGTCGGTAGCTACCATCTCACCAGCGCTGGGAAGCAGTGGCCTGGCAAATGTCGGCTCTCCCAACGAGGTCAGGGTGGCCGACTTCACCGGCGACGGGCTCGACGATCTGCTCCTGGTGTCGACGATGACGCTGCTCGTCTCCGATGGAGTTGGAGGGTTCTCAGCCGTCTCCAACCCTACCTTCCCCATCTCACCGGGGCTTGACTCGTTCGGTGGCAACTACACGCAGCAGAACACGCGACGGCGCTTTGAGCAGGTCCTTGACTACAACGGCGATGGGCTCGCCGATGTGTCGGTCATGCGCAGTGCGAATCTCGCGACGGCCGGGCAACCCTATGTCTACCAACGACACGGTCAGCCGCCTGGGCTTCTCCAAACGGTGAACGGCGGAGCGCTGACACCCTCGATGACGTTCGAATACGGAGCTGCAGCCCCCGGCGCGCAGTTCTACACGCCGAGCTCGAGCTGCGTTTACCCGCAGGCTTGCCTGAAGCGGGGCATGTGGTTGGTGACGCGCGCGACGCAGGAGTCGAACAACCCCAATCTGCCGCACCAGGTCAGCTACGGCTATGCCGACGGCCGGTTCGATCTCACCGGTCGAGGCTGGCTCGGGTTCGCCACCAACACGGTGACGAACACCGCCGATGGCCGCGTGCGGGTAACGAACTTCGACAACGCGACTGCACTGGTGAATCCGAGCGTCAGTGAGGAGCGAATCTATCCCTACGCCTTCATGCCGCAGCACGAGATCGAAGACCTGGCCTTGCTCGGCGGTGTGAGGTCTCGCGCGGAAATCTTCTCCACCTACTCCGCGACCTACCCTTTGCCAGCGCAGAACGGAAATCTGGCATCGATCTTCCCCCTGAGTCGCCGAAGCACGGAATACGAAGATCCCGGCACCGGCACCTACGACGCGCTGGCCAGCAGTCGGTCGACGTCGACCTTCGACCCCACCTACGGAAACCTCACCACGTCGACGTGGGAGGAGTTCGACACTGCTTTCACCGCTGGCGGCGCGATTCCGTCTGGAGTGGCCGTCCGCACGGTGACGACCAACACGACTTTCGGTGCCCTCGACCAGTCCAACTGGCTGATCGCGCGCCCAACACTCGTGCAGGTGTCTTCGACCGAGCCGGCGAGGTTGGACGCTGCGGCGCGCACGGTAACCCGCACCACAGGATTCTCATACGAGCCCGGCACCACCCTGGTTCACACGGTCGAAATCGAGCCCAACACCCAACCCGCGGAGACCCCAACCACATCGGGCTTCGATCGTTTGGTCACCTACCACCACGACCCCTTCGGCAACATCGACCAAATCTCCGACGCGGCCTCGGGCACGACGCGCCACACGTCCATCGTCTGGGATTCGCTGGAGTCGGCCTTCCCGTCGCAGGTCATCAACGAATTGTCGCAGACGACGACGCTCTACTATCACGCTGGGACTGGTCAGCTCGCGGTCGCCGACACGCCCCTGGGCACCCGAACGATCACCGGCTTCGATGGCTTTGGTCGGGTGAAGAGCGTAGATCGTCCGAATGACGCCGACTCGGCGGTGACCTGGGGGCTGTCGGCCGGGCACCTGACCATGACCAGCCAAACGGCAGGCAACGGCGGCTTCACCATCTACAAAGACAAGTGGGCGAACGTCGTGAGGAAGGAGTGGAAAGGATTCCTCGGCAAGCACGTCGCGCAGACGTTCGGGTACGACACCGAAGGGCGGCTCACGGGGGCATCGTTCCCTTTCTACGATCAGACCAACCCACCCGAAGAGGGCGATTCGGCCAGCTTCGGCTACGACAAGCGCGGTCGCTGGACTGTGACCGTCAGCCCACTGCTCGAGACGAGCGGCGCCAGTTATCGCGGGCGGCAGACTGAAGTCAGCGACGCGATGGGCCACGTCACCCAATACGACCACGACGGCTCCGGTCGGCTCACCCACATCAGCCGGCAAGATGACGCCGTGTTGGGCCACACGGTTCAGACTGGCTACGAATACGGGCCGTTCGGGCAGTTGGAAACGGTGATCGATTCAGCGGGGAACCAGACCTCGATGCAGCATGATGTGCTCGGACGGCGAATCGGCGCGACGGATCCCGATACCGGCACCCAGTCGATTTTGTACGACGGCCGCGGGCAAATGAAGTTCGCCGCCGATGCCACCGGCGCAGCGCTGACGTTCACCTACGATGAGCTTGGTCGGCCACAACTGGTCAGCAGCGCCGCCGGCACCGACGAATACGACTGGGACACGGCCCCCAATGGCATTGGACAGCTCGCCGCGACCACCAGCGCCGACGGAGTGAAGACCAACTACGACTACAGCGCGCTCGGAGAGCCAGATCACAGCACCTGGAGCATCGACGGATCGGATTTCACGTTCGAATCGACGTTCGACTCCTTCGGCAGACTGAACACCCTCAGCTACCCCGCGGTCGGTAGCAGTCAGTTCACCGCGCAGTACAACTACACGCCCGAAGGAGAAGTGCAGTCGATCTCCGACGCGTCGGTGACGAACGGCGCAGTGATTTGGAGCGTTCGCGCGAAGAATGCGGACGGACAGTCGACTTCAGAGTTCTTCGGCAACGGCGTCAGGACCTTCCGCAGCTACAACCATGACCATCGACTGCAGTACCAGGAATCGAAGTCGGGACCGACATTGCAGGGTGGCAACGGCGCCACCACGATCCAACAGCTGGTTCTCGAATACGACCGCGACGGAGTCGTGAAGGCGCGCCACGACCCGCTCAACAGGACGACCGAGGACTTCAAGCACGACTTCCTGCACCGGCTGACCAACTGGACGCTGTACCAGAACTGCCAGAAGGCCTCGACGACGTACTTCTACGGAGACACCGGCAACCTCACCGGCACCGAGGTCGACAGCGGCCCTGGGGTCTCGGTCAGCTACGGCTACGGTGTGGGGGCCGGGCCCGGCGCGGCCACCAGCCTCGCTCCACAGGGAGGGAGCGCGGCGTCGTATTCCTACGGCTCCGGCGGGCTGCAATCGACTTCGCCGAGCCGCTCGCAGACGTACACGGCGTTTCAGTTGCCGAAGACCGTAACCACCGCGCGGGGCACGACCACGCTGTCCTACGACGCGAATCATGGGCGCGCGCTGAAGCAATCTCCGAACGGCACGTCGACCAGCTACGCCGGCGGCGGCCTCTACGAGCAAATCGGAACTGCGTCTTCGTCGCTCCACCTGTTCAATGTCGGGGGTGTCGCTCAACTGCGGTGGTTGCAGCCGTCTGGACAAAACCCCACGCCCAGCGATACCCGCTACCTGCACTCCGACCACCTCGGAACCCCCGAGACGATTTCCGGAGCGAGCGGAACCGTCGCGGAGCGGCTCAAATACGAGCCTTTCGGAGAGCGGCGTTTCGAATACGCGATCGCGGCGCCGGCAGTGAAGACGCATCAGTCGACGATTGGCTTCGGCGGTCACGAACCGGAGGATGACCTCGGTCTGACCAATATGGGCGGCCGCGAGTACGACCCCCACCTCGCGCGGTTCCTGACTGCAGACCCGATCGTCCACTCGTTTGCTTCGAGCGAGGCGCTCAACCGGTACTCCTATGCGCGCAACAGCCCGGTGACGCTCACCGACCCGACCGGCTGGGACCCGTCTGGCGGTTCGATTTGGGGCAGCGCGGGCGGAGACTGGGGCGGCTTTTCATTCGGGTTCAGCTACAGCTCGGCGGGAACGGGAAGCGCGGCCAACCCGGGAGAACCCACGCAGGGCGGCGGTCCGCGACCGAACATCGCACCAGCCAATGTCGGGGCGAATCGGGCTGACTCGTCGGGGAACGGTTGGACCGGAACGGTACAGGAAGCGATCAACTCGTACACCCCGGCCGGCTACATCGCACAGGCGAGGAACGCGCTCTCCAAGTGGGCACATAGCCTCGGGCCTGACGTCACCGGGAGAGACCTCGCACTCTACGACTTCCTTGCGAGTCAGGTTAACGCGAACGGGCGACTGCTCTTTGGACAGGAGTACTTGGTCAGCGACGGTTGGACGTACGGCATAAACGCTGTCGATTCGCTGTCACAGGGGTACCACGAGCATGGAATTGCGGGCGCGCTCGGCGCCTATGGCAAGTTGCTCGGAGAGGGCTTCCCCGGCTTCAGCCTGGTCGCGGCGACGGTGAGGTACCAACTCGCTGATGCGAACGAGGCATCGAGCTATGAAACTTCACAGAACCTGAACTACGAGGTCGCTTCAGCCGTGTTGGGTGTTGCAGCGGCGGCCGCAGGGGGTGGGCTTGGGCCGGTACGGCAGGGAGCCGCCGGTGTCGCACGTGCGGTCGCGGACCTCGAAGGCGCAGGCGGTCGCGTGCTTGGTCGCGAAGTCACCATCGAGTCCGGCGGCGTGCGCACGCGGCCCGACCTGTTCGTGGAACTGCCGAGCGGTCAGCAAGTATTCCTCGAGATCAAAACTGGGCCTTCGGCAGGCTTGACGCCGAACCAAGCGGCGGCCTTCCCGAAAATCTGGACGCAGGGTGGCGTTCCGCGAGGCGCGAACGCCGCTGCCGCTGGCTTAACCCCGGGAGTCCCAATTGGGCCCACGCCAGTCTGGACGGTTCACTACCCATGGCCGCTGCCATGACGATTGAGCCGTGCCTTGCCGGACCCGGGACGGAGTCGAACCGACACGATCTTCACGGCGATGACGCCAGCTCGCGCTGTCCCTAGGCGTTCCTCGGGTGTTAGTGACAACTTCGGAGGTGAATCGTGTCAGGAGTAGCTCAGGCGAACGTGGTTGACGTTGTGGGGCAGGATGCGTGCGGTCGGTACCTCATGATCATGATCGAATCGCGCGCATGGGGTAGCGACACGGCTCAAGCCTCGCAGTTGAAGGCGAAAATCAACGCATACGCCGGCTTCATCATGGATGGGACCCTGGCCCGGCAGTACCCCGAAACAGCGGGCCTACCGGTGGATATCCAGCTCAACTGTCACGAGGCGCCAAGAGGGGAGTTTGCGACGATCCTCGACCACGCTGCGAGGCAACTTCAGCGGCTGGGTGTCGGCCTTCGCGTGACGGTCACTGCGAAGCAACCCACACACTGATCGGCTCGCCACCTGGTAGTCACGGGGGCGGCAGCCGGCCGCGGAGCGACTCCGCGAATCTGGTGAAGTCCGCAGCGGCGAGGTCAGTCCGAGTCCCGATGGTCGCAACCGAATCCTCAAGCAGGGCGCGCGCCTGCTCCACGTCTCCCGCAAGGAACGCTGCGACGGGTCGCCGGTAGGCCAGCTGGTGCTCATATCCAGAGCGGCCTTGGAGTCGTCTCCGCAGTTCGGCGAGATCGACAACCGAGCGCATGAAGGGAACTCCATGCGTGACGATCGCGTTGGCCATGTCGGATGCAACCTCTTCTGATCGGCCGGGAACGAATACCCACGCCATGTACTTTTTCTCCGGCATCACGTACCCGAGCGGAGAGCTGATCGTTGGTGGCTGGTAGGCATGGAATTTTTCGCCGCGACACTCAGCCACCAGTCGCTCCACTTCTTGGAATCGCACGCCGACGACGGGGTTGATCTCCACTTCGCCCGACTCATGGTGTTGCGTTGCTCGATTGAGACCGAGCCATCCGAGTACGCCAGGGGCGAGATCTAGCGTGAGCACTTCGCCTGCGCGCTTCCTGAACCCGATCTTGGCAAGGAGGGACAGCGCGGCGTCGAGGTTCGTGGTCTTCATCATCTTCGTCCGTGACTGCTCAGCGCGATTCTGCACCGGGCGACACCGAGGTGATCGATTTTCTCGCTGCTGTTTTATTGAGCCCACGCAACATCCTGCCGGCTCTCGCTGACGGTCTGACCACGCAAGACGAGGCCGCAAGGGCGATTGTCGACAGAACCTACAGTTGGCTGATTGAGCGGCCCGGTTCGGTTCGACTCTCGACCTCTGCAGGTGATTGGGACCGCTACATCTATGAAGTGCGCGCCATGCTCGCCCGGATCGCCAACCACACTCGGGCTACTGCACCTGAACGCAGGGCGCGAGCACCCGTAGTCCATTGGGTAGCGCGTCAGTCGAATCGGTCTCGTACGAGATGCCGGGCTTCGAGGTCGAGCACCCGTGGCAGTAATACAGGTCGTACGTGCCGGGCATCATTCGCGGCGTCACGGTCGGGCCGTAGAGATTCGAGTTCCAGCCGAACGTCGCGAAGGTGTGCCACTGCCCAGTGTCCTTCGCCACCAGGTACATCGACACGCTGGTGCCGTACTCGTTGGTGGTGGGAAGCGGCTGACCGGCGAGCGTCACCGTCGCGCTGGTCGCCTTCACCGGAATGTCGACGGCGAGGCCGTTGCTCCCGGTGTTGAGCACCACGTTCGACTGCAGAATGCGCAGGCCGTTCGGGAGCGCATCGGTGGAATCAGTCTCGTACGAGATGCCCGGGCTCGAGGTGGAGCACCCGTGGCAGTAGTAGAGGTCGTACGTACCGGGCACCAGCCGCGGCGTCACCGTCGGGCCGTAGAGGTTCGAGTTCCAGCCGAACGTCGCCAAGGTGTGCCACTGCCCGGTGTCCTTCGCCACCAGGTACATCGACACGCTGGTGCCGTACTCGTTGGTCGACGGGAGCGGCTGGCCTCCGAGGGTGACGGTGGCGCTGGTCGACGCGACGGGAATGTTGATGTTGAGCGCGTTGCTGCCAGAGGCGATCACCACGTTGGTCTGCAGAATGCGCAGACCGTTCGGCAGCGCGTCGGTGGAGTCGGTCTCGTAGGAGATGCCCGGCTTCGAGGTGGAGCACCCATGGCAGTAGTAGAGGTCGTAGGTGCCAGGCATCATTCGCGGCGTCACCGTCGGCCCGTAGAGGTTCGAGTTCCAGCCGAAGGTCGCGAAGGTGTGCCACTGCCCGGTGTCCTTCGCCACCAGGTACATCGACACGCTGGTGCCGTACTCGTTGGTCGCCGGGAGCGCCGCTCCGTTGAGGGTCACCGTCGCCGAAGTGCTCGCGACGGGAATGTCGATCACCAGTTGGTTCGTCCCCGGGCTCACCACCAGGTTCGACTGCAGAATGCGCAAGCCGTTGGGGAACGCGTCGGTCGCGTCGGTCTCGTAGGAGATGCCCGGGCTCGAGGTCGAACAACCGTGGCAGTAGTAGAGGTCGTAGGTGCCGGGCACCAGCCGCGGCGTCACCGTCGGCCCATAGAGCCCGGAGTTGTACCCAAAGGTCGCGAAGGTGTGCCACTGCCCGGTGTCCTTGGCGACCATGTAGAGCGCCACGCTGGTGCCGTACTCGTTCACCGACGGCAGCGGCTGGCCGCCGAGCGTGATCGACGCGCTGGTGCTCGCGAGCGGAATGTCGATCGCCAGGTTGTTCGCTCCCGAGCTCAGCACCACGTTCGACTGCAGCACCCGCAGCCCGTTGGGAAACGCGTCGGTGGAGTCGGTCTCGTAGGAGATGCCCGGCTTCGAGGTGGAGCACCCATGGCAGTAGTAGAGATCGTACGTGCCCGGCACCATGCGCGGCGTCACCGTCGGTCCGTACAGGTTCGAGTTGTAACCAAAGGTCGCGAAGGTGTGCCACTGACCGGTGTCCTTCGCGACCAGGTAGAGCGAGACGCTGGTGCCGTACTCGTTGGTCGCCGGCAGCGGTGAGCCTCCGAGAGTGATGGTGGCGGTGGTGGTGGCGACGGGAATGTCGATCGCCAACGCGCTCGAGCCCGCGCCGATCACGGCGTTCGACTGCAGCACCCGCAGCCCGTTCGGGAACGCGTCGTTGGAGTCGGTCTCGTAGGAGATGCCCGTGCTCGAGGTGGAGCAGCCGTGGCAGTAGTAGAGATCGTACACACCCGGCACCAGCTCGGGCGTGATGGTCGGCCCGTAGAGGTTCGAGTTGTAACCAAAGGTCGCGAAGGTGTGCCATTGGCCGGTGTCTTTGGCCACCAGGTACATCGACACGCTGGTGCCGTACTCGTTCGTCGCGGGCAGCGGCTGACCGGCGAGCGTCACCGTCGCGTGGGTGTGGCTGACGGGAATGTCGATCGGCCCCAGCGGTGTGGTGGTGCCGCACGAGGTGAGCCCGCAGGCCGAGGTCGGCGTGCCCGCGCAGTTGCCGGCGGCGTTGCAGACGTCTCCGGTGGTGCAGGCGAGGCCGTCGTTGCAGGCACCGCCAGCCGTCACCGCCGCGTGCGCGCAGCCGGTGGGCGCCGCGCAGCTGTCGTTGGTGCACGGGTTGCCGTCGTCGCAGTTCTTCGCGGTGCCGCCTCCGCAGGTGCCGCCGGTGCAACTCATGCCCACGGTGCAGACGTCGGCCGCGCAGGCGGTGCCGTTCATCACCGCGCTGTGCTGGCAGGCACCGTTGACCACCGTGTCGGTGGTGCACGGGTTCGAGTCGTCGCAGCCGGGTGTGTAGCACTGCGCGGTGCCGTTGTTGTTCATGCACGCCTGGTTCATCGCCGTGCACGGGTTCGGCAGGCAGGGGTCGGTGGTGCAGTTGCCCGCGCCATCGTCGTGAAAGCCAGGAGCGCACGCGCAGGTCGCGCTGCCACTGCTCGAGCTGCACACCGTCTTGTTCGGCGCGGTGCACGGGTTCGGCAGGCACGGGTCGGTGGTGCAGCTGCCGACGCCGTCATCGTGGTAGCCGCTCGCACAGGTGGCGCAGCTCGGCGGGGCCCAGCCGGTGTCACACGCGCAGGCGACTCCGCCGTCGGAGGTGCTGCAGGTGCCATGGCCGCTGCACGTCGACGGCATGCAGCTCAAGTCGACCGCGCAGCCACCCATTCCATCGGAGTGGTACCCGGGATCGCATCCGCACTGCGCCGTGCCCGACATCGAGCTGCACACCGTCTGGTGCGCCACCGTGCACGGGTTGGGGAGACAGGGATCGTTGGTGCAGCTGCCGGCGCCGTCGTCGTGAAAGCCGGAGGCGCAGGTGGAGCAGTTCGGCGGCGCGTAGCCCACGTCGCAGGTGCAGTCGATGGTTCCGCCGTCGGTGGCGCAGACGCCGTGGCCGGCGCAGCTCGAGGTCATGCAGACGGTGTCGGGCACGCAGGCGCCGTTCTCGTCGTGAAAGCCCGAGTCGCACGAGCACACCGGAGCTCCGTTCGACGAGCTGCATACGGTGCGGTTCGGCATCGTGCACGGGTTCGGGTTGCAGGGGTCGGCCGTACCCCCGCCCGTCGCTGCGCCGCCACCGCCTGTCGCCGCTCCACCACCGCCTGTCGCCGCTCCACCGCCGCCCGTCGCCGCTCCACCGCCGCCCGTCGCCGCGCCGCCGCCCGTCGCCGCGCCACCACCGCCCGTTGCAGCGCCGCCTCCCGCCGCTGCGCCACCGCCCGTGGCCGAGCCCCCACCGGTCGCGGAGCCTCCGCCGAGACCTCCGTCCATCTGGGCGTTCGACGAGCAATCACAGCCCGCCAGCGACAGCGCGAGCGTGGCAAACACGATTCGGGCGGGACGGAACATGGGGCGACCGCTTAACCCGCAACCGGGGCGCGGTGCGCACTCTGTCTCGAGGGCAACCTCAGAAGGCGAAGCCGAGGCGCACCAACGAGAGGTTGGGCGTCAACAGCCAGGCACTGCGCGGAGACGTGATCGCCGTGGAGAGCACGCTGCCGCCCAGGCCGATCACCGAGGTCTCCACACCACGGAAGGTCGTCACCTGGCCACCGACCACCACCGCGAGCAGAAAGCGCTCGAACAACACGTTCAGCCCGATGTTGAGGCCGACGCCGTACTCGCGCGCCACCGTGTTCACCGGGCAGGAGCCGCCCTCGTTGCAGTCGGCGTAGGGAAACCCCTTCTGCTCCAGCCAGGCGCCCACCAGCCGCGGCTCGACGAAGAAGGTCGCTCGGCCCACTCGGGCGAAGCGCCACTGAACGCCCAGCGCGCCGAGCGCACCGTGCTGCTGAAATTCACCATCGTGGTTGGCGAACAGCCCCGCCACCTCCGCGTGAATGGCGAGCCACGGCGTGATCGCGACCTCGGCGCCCAGCGGCACGATCGCAGATGCGGTCTGGTTCATGCCGCCCAACACCGCCGTGCCCACCAGCGAGACCGGCTCGCTCCACACCTCGAACCGGTAGAACGTCGCCGGCGGAGGCGGCGCCTCGGCCGGCACTTCTGGGGCGCCAGACAACACAGTGATCAGCAACGCTGCGGCGATCATGCGTGCGCGCTCAGCAACCGAGGTGCCAAACGAAAATACGACGGGTTACCCGGTGCGAGCGACCACTGACGCGGCGGCAATGTCGTGCGGCCGTGGAGCATCGATGCGCCTACCCGTGTGAACGGTACCGTAGGTCTTCGATCGACGAGCTGTTCGGTTTCTTCGCCGCCACGTTCAGTTCTGGGGCGCTTCGAACATCTTCCCGAGCTGGTCGAACGCCGCCTGGTTCTTCGCCGCGTCACCGCCGGAGTACTCGAACAGCGGCGGGCGCCGCACGTCTTTGCGGGTGGCGTCGAAGGAGACGCCGGCTCCGAAGCCCATCACCGAGACCTTCGGCTGGTAGTTCACGCCGATGTTCTCGTACGGCGTCACCGCCACCTCGACGTTGGAGCTCTTCGCCGCGGTCGAGAGCGCGCCTTTGAGGTCACCCTTGAACAGCTGCTGGAGCGCGCCGGAGCTGGCGAGCGCGTTGGCGTTGCCGCTGTAGCTCGCGGTCGCCACCAGCCCGCCGCGCTTGGTCGCCGCCGAGCCCGAGGCGTCGACCGAGAAGGTCACCTGGTCTTGCTCGCTCTTCGCCACCTGGTTGGCCACCGACTTCACCGTGCCCACCGGGTCGTGCTTCAGCTTGTTCAGGTCGAGGCCGCTCGGGAGCGTGAAGCTCTGCTCCACCGTCGCGCTCGCGAGCAGCGTGCCCTGCGCGCCGAACGCACCCTGCTTGCGCGCGCCATCGGTCTGCGCCTTGCCGATCTTCGCGCCGGCCGAAGCGCTGAGATCCGCCGAGAGCTCCTGGCGCACCGTCACCTTGGGAGGCTTGCCGAACTCCAGCCGCACGCCGTCTTCGGCCTTCACCTGCGCGAAGCCGGTGGCGCCGAGCACGCTCTTGTAGCCGAGCGCCGCCGAGACCTGTGCCGCCGCGTTGCCCTTCAGCTCCGCCGCGCTGGCGTGATCGCCGAGGAACTTCATCTCGGCCTCGCTGGGCGCCATCGTCTGACCCGCGAGCACACCGAGCGGTCCCGCCGCGCCCTCCATGCCCGCGGCTGCCGCCTCCTTGAGCAGAATGCCGGTCGCCTTCTTCGCGTCTTCCGGGTTGTCGAACTTCAGCTCCAGCTTGCCGCCGACGCCCAACGTCGCCGCGCCCGAGACGCTCGCGTTCACGCCCGCCTTGCCGCCGAGCTCGCCGTAGACGCCTCCGCCCAGCTCGCCGTCGACCGCGACGGTGAACTTGCCGTCGGAGCCCTTGCTGACCTGAATCGAGCCCTGGCCGTAGCCCTTGATGCCCTCGACGCTCGCCGACGCGCCGACGCCGAGCCGGTAGCTGTCGCCCGCTCCGAGCGAGTCGATGTTCTTGCCGTAGTCGACCGCCGCGCGAACCTTGTTGAGGTAGCCGGTCGCCGCGCCAACGACCTTGTCGATGCCCTTCTTGCCGAGCTCGACGCCCTTCTTCGCGGTGCCTTCGACCTGTCCTTCGAGCGCCTTCGCCTTGTCCCAGACGCCGAGCGCCTTGTGCGCCAGGCCGGTGGCCTCGGTGGCGAGCTGGCCGGCTTCGTCGATCGCCGCGGTCTTCGCGCGGTCGGCGAGCTTCGCGGCGCCGTCGCCCAACGACTTCAGCTCTTTCGCGACCGGGCCGTGCTTCGAGAGCAGCGTCGAGGCCTCGTTGAGCACCTCGTGCGCTTCGCCCATGCCGCGCGACAGATCGTGACCCGCGGCGGCGAGCGCCCGGCCCATCACCGAAGTAGACGTGTGTACCGCGCCGTCGACGGTGGCACGGGCGACGGTGGCGGCCTGGTTGAGCTCCGCGCGCGCCTTGTTGGTGGTCGACGACCAGCCCTTTGCAACCTCACCCGCGGTCTGGGTGACCTTGTTCTCGACGGCCTTCTCGGCCCGAGCGGCGGTGGAGGTGACGGTGTTCAGAGCCCGGCTGGCGACGTCGCGAATGCCCATTGAAAGGCCAGACTACGCGATCGTGGCCGGCGGTTGCACATCGGGACCCCGCGCCGTGTTCGCGCGATCCGACACACCGGCGTGACACTCCCGAACGGGCAGTTGAGAGGTGGAGAGCGCGTTCTTTAGAAGTCAGGGAATGACGCATTCCGGACCGATCGACCTCGACCAGCTGGACGTGCTCGAAATGCCGACCGAGCGGCGCATCGAAGTGCCGCGTACGCGCTTCTACCTGTGGGTCACGCTGATCGGCGGAGTGCTCGCCGCGGCGCTGCTCGCCGGAGCGCTCGTCTACGCCAACCAGTCTCCGGCGCAGCCGCAGCACACCACGGTACAGGAAGTGCCGAGCCCGTACGCGCCGGGAAATTACTGAGCAGGCTGGGCGGGTGGCGGCGGAGGTGAAGGAGGCGCCTGGCCCGGACCGCCTTTGTGTTTCGCCTTCACCTCCGCCATGAATTGCGAGCAGGTCGGCGACAGCTGGGCCTCGTGCTCATGCATGCACTTGTGGAGGCCCTGATGCGGCGCCAGACCGGGGCAGAGCTTCTGTGCATCGGCTCCACACACCGCGTCGAACTTCTTTCCCTGCGCGAACGCGGGGAGCGCCAATACCGCCAACAGCAACGCGAAAGTCTTCATGCCTCTACAGACCCGGCGCCCTGAGGTTGGTTAAAACAGGGTCAGGCTGCCCCGCCCCGTATTAGAAATTCGCCCATGAGCACCTTGGGGATTCTCGTGGGAGGCGGACCGGCGCCTGGCATCAACTCGGTCATCTCTTCAGCGGCGATCGAGGCGATCAACCGCGGCTACAAGGTGATCGGCATTCGCGAGGGCTTTCGCTGGCTGATGCGCGGCGACACCACCCACTGCTCGCCGCTCGCCATCGACGACGTCTCGCGCATTCACCTGAGCGGCGGCTCGATGCTCGGCACCGCCCGCGACAACCCCACCAAAGACGAGAAGGCGCTCGCCCAGGTGGTGGCCACGCTCGAGAAGATGGGCGTCACCCACCTGGTCACCATCGGCGGCGACGACACCGCGCTCTCGAGCTCGCGGGTCGAGCAGTTCAGCCAGGGCCGCATTCACGCCGCCCACGTGCCGAAGACGATCGACAACGACCTGCCGCTGCCGGAGCACGTGCCCACCTTCGGCTTTCAGACCGCGCGGCACGTCGGCGCCGAGCTGGTGCGCAACCTCTCGGAGGACGCCCGCGCCACCCGCCGCTGGTACTTCGTGGTGGCGATGGGCCGGCAAGCGGGTCACCTCGCACTCGGCATCGGCAAGGCCGCCGGCGCCACGCTCACCCTGATCGCCGAGGAGTTCTCCGGCTCCACCGTTCCCTTCGCCGCGATCTGCGACATCATCGAGGGCTCGATCATCAAGCGCCGCGCGATGGGTCATCACCACGGCGTGGTGGTGCTCGCCGAGGGGCTGATCGAGAAGCTCGACCCGGCGGAGCTCGCCGAGCTGCAAGACGTGGAGCGCGACGACCACGGCCACATTCGGCTCACCCAGGTCGACCTGGGCCGCAAGGTGAAGGTCGAGCTCACCGGCCGCTTCGCCAAGCGGGGCATCAAGCTCTCGCTCACCTCGAAGAACATCGGCTACGAGCTGCGCTGCGCCGACCCGATCGCGTTCGACGCCGCCTACTGCCGCGACCTCGGCCACCACGCGGTGCGCTTTCTCGCCGAGGGCAACACCGGCGCGATGGTCACCGTGCAAGACGGCAAGCTGGTGCCGATTCCCTTCACCGCGATGCGCACCAAGGAAGGCCGCACCCGGGTGCGCAACGTCGACATCGCCAGCGATGGCTACAAGGTCGCGCGCGAGTACATGCTCCGGCTCGAACCGGAGGACTTCACCGACCCCGCGTGGGTGGAGAAGCTGGCCGAGGCCGCGGGGCTGTCGGCCGACGACCTTCAAGAATCGCTTCTCGGGGAGGGCCTGAGCGATGGCGATTCGACGAATCGGAGTGCTGGTGGGTGGCGGTCCTGCTCCGGGGACCAACGCGGTGATCGCGGCCACGGTGATCGAAGCGATCAAGCGCGGCTGCGTGCCGATCGGCTTTCACGACGGCTTTCAGCACCTGGCCGAGCGCTACACCGACGAGCAGCACGAGATGACCATCGAAGAGGTCTCGCGCGCGCACCTCTCGGGCGGAGTGATGCTGGGCAGCTCGCGCACCGACATCGCCTCTGACCCCAAGGTGCTCAAGAACGCGGTCGACGCGCTGAGGAAGCTGGCGATCGACGGGCTGGTGGCGATCGGCGGCGACGACCTGGTGCGCTCGGCGATGGCGCTCGAGAAGGAGTCGCAGGGCCGCGTGAAGACGGTGCTGATTCCCAAGAGCATCGACAACGACCTCGACATTCCCGCGCACCTGCCCACCCTCGGCTACGAGACCGCGCGGCACGTCGGCACCGAGCTGGCCAAGAACCTGATGGAAGACGCCCGCACCACCGGGCGCTGGTACCTCGGGGTGGCGATGGGCCGGCCGACCGGGCACCTCACGCTCGGCATCGGCAAGGCGGTGAGCGCCACCTGCACCATCATCCCCGAGGAGTTCGGGCCGGGGCCGGTGAAGCTGGCGGACATCGCCGACATCGTCGAAGGCTCGATCATCAAGCGGCGCGCGCTCGGCAAGCCGCACGGTCTGGCGCTGCTGTCGGAGGCGCTGGTGGAGCGGTTCGACCCGGCGGAGATCGAAGGGCTGCAGGACGTCGACCGCGACGCGCAGGGCAACATTCGGGTCACTGAGATCGACCTCGGCCGCAAGGTGAACAACGAGGTGACGCTGCGCCTCGAAAAACGCGGCGTGAAGGTGTCGCTGGTGGAGAAGACGATCGGCTACGAGCTGCGCTGCGCGTCTCCGCTGCCGATGGAGGCCGAGTACGGTCGCGACCTCGGGTTCGCCGCGGTTCGGCACCTGGTGAACCACGGCGGCGGAGTGGTGATCATGACCCGCTCGGGTGCGCCCCGGCCGGTGAAGATGACCGACGTCGCCGACCCGCTCACCGGGCGAGGCAAGCGGCGAGGGGTCGACATTCACTCCGACGAGTACCAGGTGGCGCGGCGCTACATGGTGCGGCTCGAGAAGCCCGACTTCGCGAGCGACGAGAGCGTGGCGAAGCTGGCCAAGGCGGGCGGCTTCAGCCCCGAAGACTTTCGCAAACACTTCGCACGGATCTCTGGATGAGCACTCACCCTGCATGCGGGCTGTACCGGACCACCCAGGCGCTCGGCGAGATTCCCGCCGGCCGGTTGGTCTACTTCCACAACCACGGCAACCCCGGGCCCGGCATCTATCTGCCGCGCGACTGGTCGATGAACCGGGTGCAGTGGCACGAGCGCGGCAACGTGGTTCCCGGCCCCGAGTGGAGCTCGACGATGCGCCCGCTGGTGGCAGAGGGGCTGTACCGGGTGAGCGCGGCGTTCACGTGTTGCGAGAAGAACTGCGTCACCTTTCAGCCGGAGCAGTTGGTGCAGCTCGGCTACAACGGCGAGGGCAAGGCGATCTTGTTCACGCCCGAGTGGAGCGCGCGGGGGTTGGGTTTTCCCGAGCGCGGGACGGTGATCGACGAGGACAAGACGCGGTTGCTGGCGCGGCTGGGAGTGCCCGAGTCGAATACGTCGCCCGCCGGTGGATTGCTGCACTAGCGAGTTGGCTCAGTCAGCCTGCTGTTGATCGATCACCGGCGCGGCACGAGCCCCGGCTGCGAGCCTGGTCGCCATCAACAGCGAAACCAGGATCAACGCCGACGAGATCAGAAACGGCGCGCCCGGCAACTGCACATCCTTCGAGCGCACGAAGAACGCGAACGAGCCGGTGAAGATGCTCGGCCCGATGATCTCGCTGATCGCCCTCATCGCCCCGATCGCGCCCTGAAGCTGGCCCTGCTCGTTCGGCCCCACCCGCTGGCTCATCAGCGACTGCATCGGCGGCCCCGACAAACCCCAGAGCGAGTTCAGCGGCACCGAGAGCCAGAAGATCGCTCCGTTCGGCGCCAGGCCCATCGCAGCAAAGCCCGCCACGCCGCACGCGAGCCCGAGCAGCATCGTGTTGCGCTCGCCGAGCCGGGCCACGATCGGCTTGATTAACACCGCCTGCACCACCATCGACGCCACGCCGACCGTCGCCAGCGTCAGACCGACGGTGCGGGTGTCCCAGTTGTAGCGGTGCCCCGCGTAGAGCACGAAGATCGCCGGCAGCGCGACGTGCGCGACGAAGCCCAGAAACGCGACCACCGAGAGCCCGGTGAGGCCCTTGTGGTTCTTCACCATGAACAGCGCTCCGACCGGGTTCGCCTTCTTCCACTCGAAGGGCGCGCGCTTCTCGGCGGTGAGCGACTCGGGCAGCACGAACAGGCCGTAGCCGAAGTTGCAGAGGCTCAGGCCGGCCGAGGCCCAGAACGGCAGCCGCGGGTCGATCTCTCCGAGCACGCCGCCCACCACCGGGCCGAGCACGAAGCCGACTCCGAACGCGGCGCCCAGCAGCCCGAACGCACCCGAGCGCTTCTCGGGCAGAGTCACGTCGGCGATGTACGCGCTCGCGGTGGAGATGCTCGCCGCGGTGATGCCCGAGATCAGCCGCCCGACGAACAGCCAGGCGAGCGACTGCGACATCGCCATCAGCACGAAGTCGGCGCCCAGCCCGAAGTTCGACGCCAGAATCACCGGCCGCCGCCCGAACCGGTCAGACAGCGCGCCCATCACCGGCATCGAGAACAGCTGCATCACCGCCCAGACGGTGGCGAAGATGCCGATCATCTCGGCGGCGCGGGCGGTGTCGCCGTTGGTGAAGTGCTCCACCAGCTTCGGCAGCACCGGCACGATGGTGCCGATCGACAGCATGTCGAGCATCACCGTGATGAAGATGAAGGCGAGCGCCGCGCGCCGGGGTTCCTGAGCCATCGCGGCGGGCAGCTTAGCTACGCACTTCGCGCACCGTCACTCCGAACGGCATCAGCGCCAGCATCCCCAGCTTGAGGTGCTGAAACGCGAACGGAATGCCGATGATCGACACCGCCAGGGTGATCGCCATCGCCACGTGGGTGAGGAAGATCCAGAAGCCGGCGCAGACCACCCACAGCACGTTGAAGGGGAACGACAGCATCGTTCGCCCGGCGGTGGTGAACTCCTTGCCGAAGGGAAACAGCGCCAGCCCTGCAATCTTGAAGCACTGCACCCCAAAGGGGATGCCGACGATGGTGACGCAGCAGAGGAGGCCCGCCAGCAGGTACTCCAGGCAAGTGACCAACCCGCCACAGAAAGCCCAAAGGATGTTGAGGAGGAAGCGGATCACCCTCTAAATACGCTCCTGCGTGGGTTTTATTGCAGTCGGTGGGGACTGAATGCGGGCGTTCGTAAAAGTGTTGATCGCGCCTCAGGAGTACAAGGGCACGATGACGGCCAGTGAGGCCGCCGCAGCCATCGCCAAGGGCATTCACGACGCACGCGAGGACCTCGAGATCACGGTGATGCCGATCGCCGACGGCGGCGGCGGCACGGTCGACGCGTTTCTCGCCTCGGGCGAGGGCGAAGAGCGATTCACCGAGGTCTCGGGCCCGCTCGACAAGCCCACCCGCGCGCGCTGGGCGGTGCTCGACGGCGGCAAGACCGCGGTGATCGAGATGGCCGCCGCCTCGGGCCTGGTGCTGGTGCCGAAGGCGGAGCGCAACCCGCTCGACGCCCACACCTTCGGCACCGGGCAGCTGATTCGCGCCGCGCTCGACTCCGGCTGCACCCGGGTGCTGGTCGGCGCCGGCGGCAGCGCCACCGTCGACGGAGGCACCGGCGCGGCGTCTGCCCTCGGCGTGCGCTTCCTCGACGACGCGGGCGCTCCCCTGCCCCTGGGCCCGCGACACCTCCAGCGGCTCGCGCGGGTCGACCTCTCGGGGCTCGACGCGCGCCTGAGCGGCACCGACCTCCAGGTGCTGACCGACGTGCGCAACCCGGTGCTGGGTGAAGAAGGCGCGGCGCGCACGTTCGCTCCCCAGAAGGGCGCCGACGCCGACGCGGTGGAGACGCTCGAGGCGGCGCTCGACCACCTGGTGCGGGTGTCGCGCGCGTCGATGCTGCCGTCGGCCGAGAAAGACCCCGGCTCGGGCGCCGCGGGTGGGCTCGCCTTCGGGTTGAAGGTGTTTCTCGGCGCCCAGCTGAAGCGCGGCTTCGACGTGGTCTCCGAAGCGCTGGGCATGTTCAACCTGCTCAACGACAACGACCTGGTGATCACCGGCGAGGGCCGGCTCGACACCCAGTCGCCTTACTTCAAAGGCCCCTACGCGCTCGGCCGCCTGGCGAGAATGCAGAAGCGAAAGTCGGTGCTCTTCGCCGGCGCCGTCGGAGGCCCCACCTCGCTGGTGCGCGACGCGTTCGACGAGGTGATCGCGGTGGGGCAAGACGTGCCCACCCGTGAAGAGGCGCCCCGCCTGCTCGAGGCGGCCGCGTTTCGGTGGGCGCTTCGCCAAAGCCGCTGACGGAACCCCCAGTTGGCGCGTGGCGTCGTAAGCTCCAGCCCCGAAACGGGGAGGACCCATGAAGAAACGGTGGTGGATCGCGCTCGCGATCCTGGCGCTGATTGCCTTCGTCATTTCGCGCAGCGTCTGCCTGCGCACCGGCTTCGGTTACGGCCTCTGGCTCGATCAGTGCCCAGACGGTGAGCTGAAGCAGACCATCTCGCTCTCTGCGCCGGCGATCGGCCGCGGCGGCGAGTCGGAGGTCTCGGTGCAGGCCTTCGCCCACTACACCACCGGCGAGTCCGACAACGACCGCGCCGCGGCGCTCTCGAACTTCAAGGCCGAGCTGTACCTGGTGCAGGCCAACACCGAGACCGCGCTCACTCCCAAGAAGGGGTGGAACGCGCAGGGCACCGTGCGCACCGCGAAGATCGAGCTGCCCAAGGTGAACGACGGCGAGTACCAGCTGCGCGCCAAGGTGCACTCGGCGCTCGGCGAGTCGACGCTCGACGTGCCGCTCCCGCTCTACACCCCGGCCCGCATTCACGTGCTCACCGACCGGCCGCTCTACGAGCCGGGCAACACGGTGAAGTTTCGCGCGGTGGTGCTGAAGGCGGTCGGCCTCTCGCCGCTCGACGAGCGCCCGGGCGTGTGGCGCGTCTACGACAACCGCGGCGAGCTGCAGCTCGAAGAGAAGGCGCCCGCCGGCTCGTGGGGCGTGGTCTCGGGCTCGTTCCCGCTCGACAAGAGCGCCGAGAGCGGCACCTGGCGCGTCGATTGGACCTCCGGCTCGGCCACCTCGTCGCGCTCGTTCGAGGTCAAGCCGTTCACCCTCCCCCGCTTCAAGGTGGAGACCGACACCGGCAAGCCGTTCTATCTGCGGCACGAGCGGCCGATGCTGAAGGGCGACGTGAAGTACAGCTCCGGCGCGCCGGTGGCGAAGGCGAAGGTGGAGGTGAGCTGGAACGTCGCGGGCGAGTGGCCGGCGCCGACCAGCTGGCTGGAGCACGACCTGCCGAAGGCGGCGGTGTGCAACGACAACGGTCACTTCGAGCTTCAGCTGCCCGCGGTGCCCGACGACCTGCTCGGGCAGGCGACCCTGATGGCGCACCTGTCGCTGAGCGACTCGTCGGGCGACCGCATCGAGTCGAACGCCTCGGTGCTGCTGACCGAAGACGCGATCAAGGTCACCGCGATCACCGAGCTCAACGAGGGCCTGGTCGAGGGCTACAACAACCGCGTCTACCTTCGCGCCACCACCGCCGATGGGCGGGTGCTGCCGGGCGCGGTGCTCAACATCAAGCGGCTCTGGGAGCCCACCGACAAGGGCGTCGACGCGGAGGCCGACTCCGACGGTGTCGCTTCGCTGCAGCTCGACCCGGGGCCGGCGGTGAACGTCGAGATTCCTCCGATGCCGTTTCGCCCGCCGCAGAAGGCGAAGCCGGTGACGAGGCAGTCGGTGATGGATCACCTCGACCAGGAGACCGGCGAGGCGTCGCTGGCCGATCGGTTGTCGCTCGATCGCTTCGAGTCGTCGCTCTCGTCGTGCAACCGCTTCGCCAGCAACCCCGGTGAACAGGTGCTGATCGGCCTGCGGGTGAGCGCCGGCGGGAAGATCGCGGGCCAGGCGGTCTCTGGGGGCCGCATCGGCAAGTGCGTCGGCGACGCGCTCGGGCGCCTGAGCTTCGGCGCCGGCAAGGAGCGCATGCTCGAGCTGGTCTACAGCTTCGACGACAGCGACCTGCCGAGGCTGTCGGCCGACCCCGAGACGGTGCCCGACGACAACGACGAGATCGCGACCGCGCTCTCCAACGCGATGCCCGACGTGCGCGACTGTCTGCCGTTCACCGCTCCCAGCGAGGAGCTGTCGCAGATGATCTCGCTGGAGAAGAAGGCCGGCTCGCGCGAGGTGGCGATCTCCTGGATTCCGGACCCGCAGGGTGCGCACCACGCCGACGGCGCGCTGGGCTGCATCAAGTCGCGGCTGACGAAGCTCAAGCTGCCCAAGCTGACTCCAGCCGACCCCAACCTCGACGACGACGCGGCGAACGGCGGCCAGGACCATGCATTCGTCGGCATCGCCCGGCTGCAGCTCACCGCGCCCGAGAAATACGAGTCGGTGCGGCCGCAGGCGACGGTGATGCTCGGCTACCAGTTCAAGGTCAGCGCCCGGGTCGCGAAAGAGAAGATCGGAGACACCAAGCTGCTGGTGCACCCCGGCGCGGTGCCTCCGCTGCGGTTGCGGCTGGCGTCGCAGCTGGTGAGGCCGGGCGCCAAGGTCGAGGCCGAGCTGCTCCGCGGGCCCGACTTCCAGGGAGACCTGCCGAAGGAGGCCTACCTCACCTTGGGCCGCGACTCGAAGAAGGCCGACCTCGACGAAAAGACGCGCAAGGTGAGCTTCGAGCTGCCCGCCGACTTCGAAGGTTGGGGCACGGTCACCACCGCCGACGCGACCGCCTACTTCTTCGTGCAGCCGAAGTCGCAGCTGTCGCTCGAGCTGAAGCCCGAGAAAGACCGCTACACGCCCGGCCAGGAGGCGAAGCTGCTGCTCGCCACCCGCATCGGCGGCACCGGCGCGCAGGCCGCGGTCGGTCTGTTCGGCGTCGACGAGAGCCTGGGTCAGCTGACTGCGTTGCCCGGTGCAGATGAGATGTCGGGGCTGCGGCCGCAGGTGAGCTCGTCGGGCAATTTCGACGGCCTCGACGCGCAGGCGCTGACGATGGGGCGGGTGCGCGGGCCGAACGCGCAGGCGGCGACCCTGCTGAAGGTGACTGCGCTGCCGCCGCTGCCCGAGCTCGAGCCGTCGCTCACCCTCAACGGCACCACGTTGTTCGATCCGATCTCTCCGCTCACCGACCACTTCTACACGGTGCTGGAGGAGCTCCACGTGCAGACGCGGCAGTGGGAGTCGAGCGCGCCCGAGGGCGAGAAGATGAAGCCGGCCACGATGGCGAAGCTGTGGACCAAGGCGCTCGACGCGGTGGAGACGAAGAAGGGCGACGATCACGACGCCTATGGACGGCGGCTGAAGCTCTCGCGGCTGCCGGCCGACCTGCTCGCGCTCACCGATCCGCGGTCGGTGGTGGTGAACGCCACCCGCCTGCCTGAAGACACCGAAAACTGGTCGCAGTGGGTCGCGAAGGAGAAGCCATGAAGAGCGCGCTTTGGATGGGCGGAGTCGCCCTCGCGGTGCTGATCGTCGCGTTCTTCCTCGGCAGCGTGAAGAGCAGCCGGCACGGCTATTACGCCGACGCGCTCGCCGGGAATGACGAAGGCAAGATGGGCAACATGCACGCGTACGCGCAGGCTGCGCCCGCAGCACCTCCTCCGGTTCAGGCGCTGGAGGCGATGCCGGAAGAAGCGAAGCCGATGGCGCAGAAGCGCATGAACACCATTCAGGTGATTCGCGGCGCCGGCGGGGGCGGCATGGCCGACGGAATCGGCCTCGGCGGCATCGGGATCTCCGGCAAGGGAGCGGGGCATGGCGCGATGGCTCCCAAGAAGATGGCGCCGATGAAGGACAAGAAGGAGGCCGAGAAGGCCGACGAAGACGGCGAGCAGAGCGAGGGCGAAGGCGGGGGCGGCGCGGCGACCCGCGCGTGGTTCCCCGAGTCGTTCCTGTTCGCGCCGCTGGTGGTGACCGGCCCCGACGGCACCGCGGAGGTCCCGGTGAAGGTGCCCGACCGGCTCACCTCGTGGCGGGTGTTGGCGCTGGCCCACTCGCGCGAGGGCGGTCAGGCCGGGGCAGTGACCAGCTTCTTGGGCACGCTGCCGACCTACGTCGACCCCGTCGTCCCCGGCTTCCTGATGTCGGGCGACGAGGTACGGCTGCCGATTCAGATGGTGAACACCACGCCGGCCGCAGTGGCGACCAAGCTGACCATCGACGCCGCCAACGCGACGGTGTCGAGCCACGGCGGTGCGGTGAAGGTCCCCGCAGCGGGCAGCACGATCGAGTACGTCGAGCTGAAGACGCCCCACCCCGGCACCGCGAAGCTGCGCGCCGCGCTCGGCAGCACCGACGCGATCGAGCGCACCATCGACGTGAAGCCGAACGGCAAGCCGAAGGCCGTGAGCGCCGGCGGCACGTTGGGCACTCCGCGCACGCTCTCGCTCGAGGGCCCGGCGAACCCGCTCGAGGGCAGTGAGCACGTGGCGCTGCAGGTCTACCCGGGCGCGCTGTCGCTGATTCGCAGCGAGCTCTCGGCGGCGCCTGGCCGCGGCGGCGTAGCGGAGGACGCGTACACCCTGCTGCTGCTGGGCCGCGCGCCCGAGCTGCTGAAGTCGTTGGGCAGCGACGCCGACAACGGCGTGGTGCGCGACCTCACCGTGCTCGCCAGCCAGCGGGCGATTCGCGACGCGCGCAGCCCCTCGGTCCCCGAGGCGGTGCTGCTCGCGGAGGCCGCCCTCGCCCACCCCGAGAACCCGGTGCTGACGCGGCTGGGTGAACGGCTGGCGGCGCAAGTGGCGCGCGCGCAGCGGCCCGACGGCACCTGCGAAGGCGCCAACGGATGGACGCTGCAGCGGTTGCTGGTCACCACCGCGGGCTGCGTTCAGGCGGTGCACGCGGCCGACGACACTCCGGAGCAGAAGCAGCGGGCGATCGCGGTGGCGGTGAAAGCCGCGGGCGCGTTCGAGCGCAGCTTTGGCCGCATCGACGACGGCTACACCGCGGCTGCGATCCTCGCGGCGGGCGCGGGCGGGCCGAACACCGACAAGCTGAAGGCGCTGGTGATTCGCGACCTGAAGTCGAACGACGACGGCTCGAAGTTCCTCGCGGTGGCCTCGGGCGTGGTGCGGCCCGACGGTCTCACTCCGAGCACGGCGGAGGCGACCGCGATGGCGGTGCTCGCGCTCCAGGGCGACGACAAGGCGCCGGTGGCCGACCTGGGCAGCTGGCTGCTCGGCAACTACTCGCCGGTCTGGGGCTGGGGCGACGGCCAGGCGAACCTGGTGGCGATGCGCGCGGTCACCCAGCTGTTCAAAGACAAGGTGCCCGAGGGCGTGAAGATCACCCTCGAGCGCGACGGCAAGAACGTGCTCGAAGGCACCCTCGACGCGGCGGCGCTGAAAGACGTGCTCTCGCTCGACGCGCCCGCGGTGGGCAGCGCCGGCAAGCACGAGTGGAAGGTCAGCGCCACTCCTGCCGTGCCGGGGCTCGGCTTCTCGCTCACCCTCGCCGCCTACGTGCCGTGGAAAGACGAGCCGGGCGGTGGGCTGGAGCTGACCGTGAAGCAGCCTCCGAAGTTGTCGGTCGGTGAGACCGCGGAGCTCGACCTGGTGGCGGCGGCGCCGGCGAACCAGCGGGTGAAGCTGCGGCTGTCGCTGCCCGCGGGCGTGCAGCACGACACCCCGTCGCTCGATCAGCTGATCGCGAGCGGCACCGTCGAGCGCTACGAGACCGAAGACGGCGCAGTGACGTTGCACCTCCGCCCGCTCAACCCGGGCGCGACGTTCAACGGCAAGGTGAAGGTGGTGCCCACGTTGGCGGGCACGCTCCACGCGTCGGCGAACACGATGGCGCCCGAAGATCGCCCGCTGCAGGCGCGCGACTTCGCTCCCGCCACCTGGATCGTGCATTGAGTGATCCCTCTCCCACGGGAGAGGGTGGCCGAAGGCCGGGTGAGGGCGTGCCGCAGCCACCCGGCGTCCCTTGGTGGCCGCCTTCACTGGTGACGCTCGGCCTCTGCCTGTTCATCTTCGGGTTCTGCTTCGTGCTCCGACAACGTGAGCACGGCGACCTCTTGCTGGTGCCTTCATGGGAGCGCCGGGTCACCGCGCTCGGCTACGCGCTGCCGGTCATCCCCGCGGTGGGCTTCATCTACCTGGCGCTTCGCCGCACGGTCTCCGCCAAGCGCGCCCTCCCCCTCGTCGCGGTGCTGGTGCTGGCCACCGCCGGCTCGGTCGCGGTTCAGCTCACCGCGCCGAACTGGCTGTTCGGCCCACATCTCAAGGCGAGCGCCACCAGCCCCGAGGGCCGTGAAGCCGGCATCTGGTTCTCCGACTTCCTCGGCTGCGACTGGGATCTCTACCTCGGCGAGCCGCACGAGATGCTGAGCCGGCGCGTCGATCGCTACGGCGCCGAATGCAGCGGCCTCGGCGCTCCGTCGGTGGTCTGGCTGCCCGACGGAGGCGCGGTGCTCGAGGTCGACGGCGGAGTCCCGGCGAAGCCGTTCAGCCTCTTCCCCGCCTGGAACTGATCACTCCTCCGAGTAGGTGAATTCCTTCGCGCCGGCCACCCCGCCGCCGCCGCCGCCACCGCCCTCGAAGTCAGACACGAAGTCCTGGCCGTACGACTCGCCGAAGCCGAGGTCGGGCGCGTTGAGCTCGTACGACGGAATCGCGCCCGGCTCTTCGCGCGGCGCTTCGTAGTTGCTGAACGGGTTCGACAGCTCCTCGCTCGACGGCGCGGCTTCGGGCGCTCCCCGCTTCTCGCCCAGGGTGCTGAAGGCGCGCTCGGTGTCGTCGGCGAAGTCGCTGAACGGCTGGGTGCTGCCGGTTTCGACGGCCGCCGCGGTGGCGCCGAGGAAGTTGCCCGCGGTGCCGAGCACGCGCTCGAACAGGCTGCCGTTGTCGACGCTGTCGCGGAAGTTGTCGAGCCCGCTGGTGTCGCCGGTCACCGCCGCTTCGCCAAGACCGACCAGCGCCCGAGCGCCGTCGACCGCGGTGTCGGTGAACACGCCGCGCCCCTCGATCGCCTCCGACTCTTCGTAGTTGCCCAGGCCGGTGGCCGCTTCAATGCCCCGCTCCGCGCCCTCGACGCCCAGCTTGCCCAGGGTGTCGAACGCCGCGATCCCCTGGGTGCCGGGCACGGTGCCGACGCCGAACTGCGCCAGGCCGCCCGCCTCGGCCATCGCCAGGTCGTCGCCGTTCTCGTACAGCTCCTGACCTTCGAAGGCGGCGCCGATCGCACCCGCGCCCGTGCCGAGGTACTTGCCCGCGACCTCGGCGCCCTTCGACAGCGACGAGAGCAGCGGAGAGTCCTCAATCAGCTCGGCGAGACCTCCCGCGGCGCGCTCGCCGAGCGTTCCGTCGCCCAGCGCCTCGAGCTCGGCGCGGTTCGCCTGCGCATCGGCGATCAGGTTCTCGGCATAGAGCTGACGGTCGCCGGTCAGGTTCGGCGCCACGCGCTCGTACTGCTCGATGTCGCGGTTGAGGCTCTCCAGCGCACCGTCTCGCGCCTCCTGACCGAGGTTGAAGTCCTCTCCGAACTCGCGCGCGCCGTTGAGCTGCTCGATCAGCGTGTTCCCCTGCTCGAACCGCTCGGCGCCGGCCTCGAGCGGGTTCTTCCCCTCCGATTGCTCGGGGGCCTCCGCTTCCTCGCTGACGAAGTTGCGCGCGCTCGCCTCGCCGATGCTGCCCAGCTTGAACGACGGCAAATCGAACGCCGGCATCGCGATCGGGTCGGGAGCACCGAGCGAGAACGGAGACGGAGCGCGGTTGCTGAACCCATCGGCGAACAGCGCGTCGCGCTCGACCGGAGCCGCGGGCGCGGGGCGCGGAGCAAACGAGGTCTCGGTGTTGACGCGAGTGGGAAGCGTGACGAACGGCGCGATCCGAACGGCCATGGGGAGCTCCGGGGTACGAGGTGGGTGCGGCTCTCCCAATGAGGCACGGACACCGACGCGGAATGTTTCTGCGCGAAATCACCAGCAGTGGAGGCCACTTGGCCGTACGACGATCGGACGAAATCCCCGTTAGAATCAGCCCGTGCGCAAGTCGGTGCTGATCGTCGCTGCGTTGCTGTGCTTTTCCGCCGGCGGCCTGCTCGGCAAGCTCGGCGTCGCTCCCTTCGACGAGCCACCCGCACCTCGCCCGACGGACCGGAGGGTGTTGCTCACCGCCTACCCGAGCCGCGTCAGTGGAACGAGCTCGCCGATGGAGGTCGGCTGGTTCATCAACGCGCACACCCAGGAGCTGCGCGGGTGCTGGCGGCGCCTCCAGCCAGTGGAGATGATGATCGTTCAGGCGCAGCTGCAGCTGTTGGTCGGCGACGACGGCACGGTGAGCGCGAAGGTCACCAACAGCAGCCAGAACCCGCGCATCGATCGCTGCCTGCTTCAGGTGGTGCGCCGCTGGGAGCTGCGGCACGGCCTGAGCGACACCTCGATCGACCTGTCGATGACCGCGGTGTTCAACGCGCCGCCTGGGATGCCCAACTCCGAGCGCATCTAGCGCTCTTCCATCAGAATCTTCAGCTCGCGAATGCGGCGGGTGATGAAGTCGCGGTCGAGCTTGGCGAACGCCTCGGGCAGCAGCGCCGCCGAGGTGCACTCGTTCACCGCCACCAGGTTCTGGAGCTCGATCTCCAGCGGGTAGGTCGGCGGAATGAAGTCCTTCAGCACCGCCTCGAGATCGGCCTGGCTCACCTGCTCGCGGCTCTCGGCCACCGCGCGGAACTTGGCGCGCACCAGAATCGCCTCGATGTCGGCGCCCGAGAGCGTGCGGCCCTTGGTGAGCTCGGCGAAGTTCGGCACTTCGACCGGCACGTGCGTCTTGCGCTGCATCGCCTTGAACAGGTCGAGCCGCTCTTCGTCGGTCTGCGGGTAGAACAGCGCGAGGTGCTCTTCGGCGCGCCCCTGCCGCTTCAAGTCGATTGGCAGCAGGTCGGGCCGGCAGGTGAGCAGGAACCAGACGATCTTCCCGCGGTACTCGGTGTTGCCCATGAACGCGGCGATGGTGGCGAACACGCGCGACGACGTGCCCGAGTCGCCCGACGAGTCGCGCTGGCCCAGCATCGCGTCGGCCTCGTCGATCATCACCGCCACCGGCCAGAGCGCCTTCAGCAGGTTGAAGATCTTCTCCAGGTTGCCTTCGGTGACGCCCTGCCACTGGCTGCGAAAGTTGAGGAACTTCACGCACGGCACGCCGATCTCTCCGGCGACGCAGGTGACCATGAACGTCTTACCCGTGCCGACCGGCCCCGAGAGCAGGTAGCCCATCGGCACCACGTCGAGCTTGCCGCCCTTCAGCGCCGAGGCGGCCTGGCGGAACATCTGCTTCGCCTTGTTGTGGCCCGACACCGCGTCGAGGTTGAAGCGCGGCTCGATGAACTCCAGCAGCCCGTGACACTCGGCCTGAATGATCTCCTTCTTCTTCTCTTTCAGGGTGTCGACGGTGATCTTCTCGCCGCCTTCCATCGCCTCGGTGAGCAGACGGTCGAGGTTGATGCGCGACAGACCAGCGGTCATCTTCGCCAGCGCCGCCATCCCCACGTCGGAGATCGTCGGCAGCTTCTTGCCCTCGAGCTTCCACTGAATGAACTCGAGCCGCTCGTCCTCCGTGGGGAGCATGATCTCGATGCCCGACACGTAGGGGTTGCGGGTGATGCGCGGGTTGAGCTCGGCGAGGTTCTCGATGATCAGCACGATCGAGACGTCGCCCGACAGCAGCTGGGGATCAGACGCCCACTTCACCAGCGTCGCCAGCACGAACCGGTCTTCGGCCGACAGATGCGAGAGGTCGCCCGCGGGCGCCAGCGTCTCGGCGAAGTCGATGATCAGCGCCAGCGACTTGCCCTCGCTGACCCGCATGCGCAGGTAGTTCTCGAGAATCTGGAGCGCCCGGCCCGGGTCGCGCGGGATCACCTTCGAGTAGTCGGTGCCGTACATCACGTCGTAGCCCGACAGCACCCGGTTGAAGTCCTTCTGGGTCTCCGCGTCGGGCGAGCGAATGCCCGAAGACCGGTCGTAGAAGATGACGTGGTCGCGCCCGCCGAACAGCTCGTCAGAGAGGAACGCGCGCAGGTTGCCGAAGCCCCGGTTGCCTTCTTCGGTCGTCAGCGGCTGCAGATCGCGCACCGCGCCGTGCACCAGAAACGTCGAGACGGTGCGGGTGTAGTAGCGCTGGGCAAGCTTCTGCGCCCAGGACGGCAGGTCCTTCAGGGGATTCTCTCTCTTTTTTGCCATGTTCTCGATGCCCTTTAGGGGGCAGGCGCCGGGTCGGGCTTGGCCTCTTTGTCCTTCTCGAGGCGCGACAACATGCGGGTGGGCATGTTGCCTTCTTTGACGGTGATGGTGTCGTCGACCAGGAGCTTGTACCCCTTGGCCTTCAAGATAACCGTCGCGGGCCCGGCCACAACCTGCCTGGCGATCGCGTCGCCGCCGGTCCACGGCCGCCCCTGATCTCCGGGAATCGCCGCGCCGTTGATGTTCACCTCGACCGGCACCTGCACCTCGGTCGGAATCTCGATCAGCAGCAGACCGGTGGGCTTGGACCCGAACGCGAACACCCCGATGGTGCCGGCGATCGCCAGCACCAGCACCCCCAGCAACCCGAAGAACACCGGGCGGGGAATCCCCATGATCGCCTTCGCCGCCGGTGCGAGTTCGGGCGAGGTGTCCTCCGGGCTGGTGTTGAACAGCCGGTCGGGGTTGGTCTGCGAGATGTCGATGTGCTCCTGCTTCGAGCGCTTCTCCGAGACCGGCCGCAGCCGCGCCGCCGACATTCTGCGCTGCGGAGGAATCGTCGCGTCGAGCGGGCTCAGGTCGCTGTGCCGCCCGGGGAGCGTGGAGTTGAACGAGTTCGGGTTGAGCCCCTCCGCATGGGTGGGAATCGCGCCCTGGTCCATCATCTCGTCGGGCACCGCGCCCACGTCCTGCCCCAATGCGTCGGTGGGCATCGAGCCCATCGTCAACGAGCGCACCGGCGTCGCCGACGGAGCGATCGGGTCGGTGATCGGCCCGCGGCCGTTGGAGCCGATCGCCGCCAGCTGCGGCCGCGCGTAGGTCTTGGCGTTGCCGTCGCCGTCGTCGTCGAACAACGACGCGCCGACGTTGCCTTCGCCGTCGGAGGCCACCATCTGGGTCGCCTGGTTCTCTTCTTTGTCGTTGGTGAGCATCGGCGCCACCGCGGTCAGCCGCGGAATGCTCGGCGTCATGCGGGGCGGCATGTTCTGCACCGGCGCGGGCGACAGCGTCGGCGGCGCGGCCTGGGTACGGGTGCCCGGGCGGGTGCCTCCCACCGGCTGGAGGTTCGCCATCGACGGCGCCACCGTGGGAATCGCGGTCATCGCGCTCGGAGACGCGGCCTGGGTGGTCGGCGGCGGCAGTGGCGCGGCGCCGAAGCCGGCCTCCGCGGCGAGCATCATGCCCTCGGGGGCGACGATCTCGACGTACTCCGCCATGCGCGCCTTCTCGCGCTCGTACTCTTCGGCGAAGGTCGACTTCATGTACTGCGCGAGGTCTTTGCGGCTGAAGATCGAGTCGTTGGTGATCAGGAACCGCTGGAGATCATCGGCCAGCTCGCTGGCGTACTGGTAGCGCTCGTCGACGTCTTTCGCGAGCGACTTCATCACGATCTTCTCGAGGGCTTCGGGAATGCGCCGGTTGTAGGTCGTCGGCGGCAGCACCTCGACCTTGCGCACCTTCTCGAGCACCGAGAAGTCGGAGTCGCCGACGAACAGCCGCTCGCCGGTGAGCATCTCGTAGAGGCACACACCGATCGCGAACACGTCTGAGCGGCGGTCGAGCGGCAGCCCGCGAATCTGCTCCGGGCTCATGTAGCCGAACTTGCCCTTGAGAATGCCCGCCTGGGTCTTGGTCGCCTTGCCGGCCGCTTTCGCGATGCCGAAGTCGATCACCTTGACCTCGCCCTCGTAGCTGATCAGCGCGTTCTGGGGCGAGACGTCGCGGTGAACGATGTTCATGTCGCGCCCCTGCCGGTCCTTCTGGCGGTGCGCGTAGTCGAGCCCTTCGGCGCAGCGGGCGATGCAGTAGCAGGTCAGCGGGATTGGAGCGGGCTCGCCCTTCTTGCGGCAGCGATCGAATACCGCGCGCATGTCCTTGCCCGAGATGTACTCCATCGCGATGAAGTAGCTGTTGGCGACGTGCGACAGCTCGTAGATCTGGGCGACGTTGGCGTGGTTCAGCTGAACCGTGATCTTCGCCTCGTCGATGAACATCGTGATGAACTCTTCGTCCTCCGCGATGTTCGGGAGGATGCGCTTGATCGCGACGATGCGCTCGAAGCCGCCCGCGCCGAAGGTCTTACCGCGCCACACCTCGGCCATGCCGCCGATGTTGACGCGGTCGAGGAGCAGATACTTCCCGAAGGGAATCGGCTGACGTTTCGATGCCTGGCTCACGGGGAAGGGCAAAGCGTACTGGGCTGAAACGCTTGCGGCAACCCTCACGGACCGCCGTCTGGCACCATTTTCAACCCGTCACTTGACGGCTCCTCGTCGGCGTCCTCAGGCCCCGGCTCGGCATGGGTCGTCACCAGGCCGGCCATCACCGTGCCCCCACGGGTCATCACCTTCGGGCTGCCGAAGCGCACCTCCACCGGCAGCGCGACCAGCGAGAACCAGGCCTGCTTTCCATCGGCAGCGGTGCAGTAGATCACCGTGCCCAACGGCTCACCCTTGGCGTCGTCGGCCGGGCCGGAGCAGTTCTGGCGCTCCACCAGCCGCCAGCTCTTCGGCCGCTCGCCCTTCACCAGGTAGGCGGGGGGATCCAGCGGCTGCATCAGCGGCTGCAGCTCGTCGCCGCGGGGCACCCGGGTCGCGGTGGCGGCGAGGTTGGCCTGGTTGGTGAGCAGGGTCAGGGTGCTGAAGGAGCGATCGGCCGAGCCCAGCGGCGAGCGCGAAGCCGACAGAAAGACGAGGTCGACGAACAGCACCAGCACCACGATGATCGGCATCAGCCGGTAGCCGCGCCAGGACCCGGTCTTCTTCTTCACCGCTCCGTAGATGGTGGCCACCGCACCCGCGAGGGTGGCCGCCAAGACGAGCAGTGCGAAGCCGAGGCTGGGCGGCTCGGCGAACGCGGCGACCTCGGCGTTGCGGGCCGCGAGCGCGTCGGAGACGTCGCCTCCATAGAGCCAACCGAGCAGCAACAGGCTCACCGCGGAGACGGCCAGGTACCCTTTGGGCAACACGGTCGCGCACCATATGAGATTTGACCCAGCCGTGGCGCGTCGCCTAAGGCGTCGGCCCATGCGCAAATTCCTCCTCGTGGTCTCGCTCGGTCTGGGCGTGCTGTTCGCGGTGGCGTGCGGCTCGAAGAGCACGATGTGCTCCGGCTGCAACGGGTGCTGTGACGCGGCCGGCAACTGCGAGTCGGGCACCGCTTCGACCGCGTGTGGCGTCAGCGGCCAGACCTGCTCGGTCTGCGGCGCGCTCCAGGTCTGCACGTTGGGCACCTGCACCAACCCGATGGGTTCGGGCGGCGGCTCGGCGACGGGTGGCGGTGCGGCGACGGGTGGCGGTGCGGCGACCGGCGGCGGCGCGGCGACCGGCGGTGGCGCGGCGACCGGCGGTGGCGCGGCGACCGGCGGTGGTGCGGCGACGGGTGGCGGTGCGGCGACCGGCGGTGGCGCAGCGACCGGCGGCGGTGCAGCGACGGGTGGCGGTGCGGCGACCGGCGGTGGCGCGGCGACCGGCGGTGGCGCGGCGACGGGTGGCGGTGCGGCGACGGGTGGCGGTGCGGCGACGGGTGGCGGCGCGGCGACCGGCGGCGGGGCGGCGACGGGTGGCGGCTCGGCGACGGGCGGCGGCACCGGCGGAGCGGGCTTCGCGTGCCACGGCACTCAGTCTCCACTGACCGCGCCTGATCCGTTGATCGTGACCGGCACGGTGGTGCAGCCGGGCGCGTCGGGCACGGTGAATGTCTCGGGCGCGACGGTGACCGCGTACAACAGCGGCGGCACTTCGCTGGCGACGGCGACCACCGGCTCCAACGGCGCCTTCTCGATCAGCATTCCCACCGGCGGCGTGGCGCTGAGCGGCCGGCTCGCGTTCACCAAGACCGGCCTGGTCGAGAGCGACTACTACCCGGCGGTCCCGGCGTACCAGAGCGGCGACATCGGGCAGATCGACATGCTCGACACCAGCACCGAGAGCCTGCTCGGGCTGCTGCTCAGCACCACCGTCGACACCACCAAGTGCCTGGTGTTCGTCGAGGCGCTCGACTGCACGATGATGCCGGTGTCGGGCGCGACGGTGAGCGTCGGCCCCAACATGGGCACCATCTACTACTTCAACAACGGGCAGCCGAGCGCGGCCGCGACCGCGACCGACGGCACCGGCATCGCGCTGATCGTCAATCAGCCCACCGGCTTCTCCGACGTCAGCGCGACCGCGATGGGCATTCCGTTCCGCGGCAACGACTTCACCTGCGTCAGCGGCACCAACATCATCGCGCCGACCCAGCCCTGGTAACTACCCGGCGAGGGTCTTCGCCGGATCGACCGAAGCGGCGGTGCGACTGGGGAGCCACGCTCCCACCACCGCCGCCAGCACGCCCAGCGCCACGCCCGCGACCAACAGCTCCGGGCGGAGCGAGAAGAACGTGTCGGGCTTGAAGGGAAACTGCGGCAGCAGGTGCGCCGCGGCCAGGTCGCAGCCCAACGCCGCCGCGACCGCGATCACCGTGCCCGACACGCCACCGGTCAGCCCCAGCACCGCGGCCTCGGCGAGCACCACCGCGCGAATGTCGCGCTTCGACGCGCCGACGGCTTTCATCACTCCGAGGTCCTTGGCCCGTGCGCGCACCGACGCCGAGAGCGCGTGGGCGATGTTGATCGCCGCCAGCAGGCAGATCAGCGCCGAGAGCAGCCCCATCGCGGTGGTGGTGAGCGCCACCGCGGCGCCGGCGTTCTCCGCCATTCGCCGCTCCTGATCGTCGACCCCGAAGCCCATCTTGCGAATCTCGGCCGCCAGCCGCGGCACCTCGCCGCTCGACGACGCCAGCAGGGTGACGCCGGTGTAGGCGGTGACGTCCTGACCGAGCTCGGCGTTGAGCCGCTTGATGGTGTCGAGCGGCACCATCACGCCCGCCAGCAGCCCCCGGTCGGAGATGCCCACCAGCTGCATCTGCCCGGGGATCACTTTGCCCGGCGGCGACGCGGTGACGAACGAGCGGTTGATCTCCACCGGGAACATGAAGCCCTCCACCATCACCGGAGAGAGCGCGGGGAGGTTGCGCATCGGCGCGAAGCTCTTGTTGTAGATCTCCAGCAGCCGCGCCGCCGCGATCGAGGGAATCGGCTTGTCGGGCCCGGGATCTGAGAAGTCGCCCAGGTGCACGTCGCGCTCGATCAACCCCTTGTCGACGCCGACCGCGAGCACCTCCAGGCCCATCGAGATGCGCGAGCCGAAGAAGTCGCCGTTGTAGCGGCTGACCGCGGGCACCTTGAGGTTCATCTTTCGCCACGCCTGCTCCACGCCCGGCAGCGCGCGCAGCCGCTCCACCGCCGCCTCGTCGAGCTTGCCGCCGAGCAGCCCACCGAGCGCGACCTTCGGAGGAGCGACCTCGACCAGCCGGGTGTCGACCGGGAACACCTTCTCGCGAATCACCCGGCCGACGCCGAGCCCGAGCGAGACGAAGAACACCAGCGCCGCGACGCCGATGGTCACCCCGAAGATGCTCGAGAACGCGCCCTTGCGATCGCGCGCCAGCGACAGCCGCACCAGGGCCCGAAGCGAGGCGCCGTTCACGCCAGCCGGCCCTCTTTCAGCTCCAGCGAGCGCGAGGCCGCCTTCGAGACCCGCTCTTCATGGGTGACCGAGACCAGCGAGAGGCCGTCTTTGTGGAGGCTCTGGAACAGGGCGATGATCTCGGCTCCGGTGGCGCCGTCGAGGTTGCCGGTCGGCTCGTCGCAGAGCAGCAGCTTCGGCTTCGCGAACAGCGCCCGCGCGATCGCCACCCGCTGGCGCTCGCCGCCCGACAGCTGCGCGGGAGAGCGCTCGGCCTTGCCCGCCAGCCCCACCCGCTCGAGGCACTCCAGCGCGCGCGCCCGGGTCGCCTCGGCTTTGCCGTTGAAGAACGACGGCAGTGCCACGTTCTGCGCCGCGGTCAGCCCCTGCACCAGGTGGAACGACTGAAAGACGAAGCCGACCCGCGCGTTGCGAAACTGCGACAGCCGGGCGTCGTCGAGGCCGGCCAGCTTCTCGCCCGCGACCTCGACCTCGCCCGTGTAGTCGGAGTCGAGCCCGCCGAGCACGTGCAGCAGCGTCGACTTGCCGCTGCCCGAACGCCCGGTGATCGCCAGCCACTCGCCTTCTTCGAGCGCGAGATCGATGCCGGAGAGCACCTGCAAGGTGCCGCGCTCGCCATCGGGGTAGGACTTGGTCAGTCCCTTCACCCGAACCATGGTCACTTCGCGCCTCCGTCGGCCGCCGACGTCCCCGCCTTGAGCGACAGCAGCAGCTGCGCGTCGATCGCCCCGCCCTTCGCGTCGACCCCGGCGGTGACCGCGGTGAGGTCGTCGGTCGCATCCAACCAGCGCAGCGTCGTCTGCTTGATCGCGAACCCGCCGATGCCCCACGCGGTCGGAGGCAGCGCGCGCACCGAATCAGACAGCCGGCGCAGGTCGATCACGATCGCGGCGGAGCGCGCCTGCAACGCGGTCCTCAGCGCGGGGTCGGCCAGCGGGCCCTTCGCCTTGCCGTCGTTCGCCAGCAGCGCGTCGAGCCGCGGCACCGGAGAAGCGAAGAACACCTTCGGCCCCACGCTGGCGAAGTGCACGCCCTCGCCGGCCGAGTATCTGGTCAGGAACACCGGGTGCCCCTCGCGCTCGCGCTGAACGATCTCCGCGCCGAACCGCGGAGCGACCTCCATCAGCCGGGTGAGCGCCGCCTGCACCTGGGTCTCGTCCTTCGCCACCGCCACGCCCGAGAGGTGGGCGTACCCGAACGGGTTGGTGCTCTGAATCGAGAGCTCCGGCACCCCCGACGAGAGGTTCGCGTTCGGCGCCAGCGAGAGCGCGGCGAGGCTGCCCGGCTGCAGGTTCCCGAGAATCTGCCCCTCGAGGTCGAAGCCGCCCTCGCTGAACGCCTTCGCCACGTGCGGCCCCAGCAGCAGCTTGGCGACCTGGCCGAGCTTCGAAGCGTCACCGGCGAACCGCACCACCGCGAACGCGTCGTCGGGGAGGTAGGCGAGGTTGTCGAGGTTGGCCGGCTGCGAGGTGAGCGCCTCCATCACCTTCGGGTCGCCCTGCCACGCCGCCGCCACGTTCACCGCCAGGCCGGAGCCGCTCAGCCCGATGCCCACCACCGCGCTGCCGATTTCGCTCCGCAGCGCGGGAGAGCCCTGCGGCACGTAGACGATCAGAATCGCGGGTCGCCGGGAGCCGCTCGAGCGCCTTGGCCAGCGCGGGGTCTCCCGCCAGCCCTCCGCCTTCGGGCGCAGACGCCCACGGCCCGAGCCGCGCCACGCCTTTGTCGCTCGCCACCAACGCCCACCCCTTGGTCGCCACCCAGCCGAACCGCGGAGCCTGCCCCGGCACCGCCAGCTGGTGCACGGTGAGCGCCCCGTCTTTGACCTCGCTCGCCTGGGTGGTGCCGAAGCGCGCCGCCGCCAGCCGGGTGAGCGTGTCTTTCAGCTTCGCCTCGTCCTTCACCGGGAGCACCAGGTACGGCTGTGCCTCCAGCGTCATCGCCGCGGCGAGCCCGCGCGACGGGTCGAGGCCGGCGGCGGTGAGCACCGCCTCGCTGCGAACGTCGAAGCCCAACTGCTGAAAGAGCGCGTCGGCCCACTGGTGCGCGTCGGTGAAGCCCTGAAGCTGCGCGGCGAACGAAGCGACCTTCAGGTTCTCGACCGTCTTCAGCTTCTCGCCCACGGTGGCGGCCTTGGGCACCATCACCACCGCCACCGAGTGGCGGGGCAGCATCGCCTCGAGTGGAACGGCGGGCTCGGCGGTGCTGCCGCCGCACTTCGAGCAACCGGCGGCGAACACCAGCAGGGCGCCCGCCAACGCCCGCATCGGGGGCCTCAACGCACCCTCTCGCCATGCGGCAGCGACGGCTGGATCTCGTCGGAGAACTCCATGAAGCGCTCCATCTCTTTGACCGTCTCTTCGGTCGCCTCGACCTCCCCGGTGAGCGACTCGAGCTGGCGCGCCACCGTGTCGGGGTCGCGAATGGCGATCGACTGCTCGTGGGTGAGCTTGAGCACGTCTTCGATGCTGGCGAGCTGGTGGCTCACCACCTCTCGGCTCTCTTCGGCCTGCTGAAAGCGCGACACCCGCTTGCGCAGAATCTCGGCGCGGCGCTGCTTCACTTCTTTCAGCCGCGGGTTGGGCTCGTCGTTCACTTCTTTCTCCAGCGCTTCAAGCTCGGCCTCGAGCGTTCGACGATCGGCCGACCCCAGATATTTCCGGTAGGTGTTCAGGGTGCCCACCAGGCGCACGAACGAGGTCAACAGGGCGTCGAGGCGGGTCTGAGAGGAGGCCGCCAGGACCCGCCCCCCCGGCATCTGCTGGTAGTTGATCAGAATGCGGTCGCGCAGGGCCCGCAGCTGCTCGTAGTGCTCCAGCTGCGATGGCGCGAGCTCGCCCAGCATGCGCTCCAGCACCTCGGGCGAGGCGACGTCGTCGTCGAACGAGGCCGACAGCCGCACCATTCGGCGAAACCCGGGCGCGGTGGACAACAGGGTGAGGTACGCCAGCGAGGCGCCGGCGGCGGCGATGATCGGCGTCGGCGAGCCGGCCACCGCCGAGGCGACGCCACCGGCGGCGAGCGCGAACAGGTTCGCCGGCATCAGCAGCGCGGCCTTCAGGTATTGGAACGGGCGGCTGGCCACCCGGTGTTCATAACCCGGGCTACAGTGGCAGTCGTGCCCGAAACCTTCGGCCGCTACGAGCTGCTGTCGTTGCTCGGTCAGGGAGGCATGGCCGAGGTCTACCGGGCCCGCCGCGTCTCGGAGACCGGCGTCGGCAAGCAGGTGGTGGTGAAGCGCATTCTGCCCGCCTACTCGAACCGCCCCGAGTTCCGCGCGATGTTCCTCGACGAAGGGCGGCTCACCACCCAGCTCTCCCACGGCAACGTGGTGCAGGTCTTCGAGGCGAGCGAGGCCGAGGGCCAGCTGTTCCTGGCGATGGAGTGGGTCGACGGGGTCGGCCTCGACAAGGTGCTCGCCCGCGCGCGGGAGCGGCAGGCGCGGCTCCCACCGGTGGTCGCGGTGCTGATCTTGATCGAGGCGCTCAAGGGGCTTCACCACGCCCACACCCGGCAGGGCGAAGACGGCAGGCTGCTGCGCATCGTTCACCGCGACATCTCGCCCGACAATCTGCTGATCGGCTTCGAGGGCCAGGTGAAGGTGAGTGACTTCGGGATCGCCAAGGCGGCGCTCGAAGGCCGGCCCGAGACCGAATCGGGCGTCTTCAAGGGCAAGCTGATGTACGGCGCGCCGGAGCAGATTCGGGGCGAGAAGGTCGACGCGCGCGCCGACGTCTTTTCGCTCGGCGTGGTGCTCCACGAGATGCTCTCGGGCAACAACCCGATTGGCCAGCGGGCGATCGAGCTGGCGTTGAAGGGCGAGCCGCTGCCGAGGGTGGGCACCTTCTTCGTCGGTGAAGAGCTCCCCGAGATCGTGGCCCGCGCCACCGCCAGCAAGCCCGACGAGCGCTACCCGAGCGCGCTCGCGTTCCAGCAGGCGCTCACCGGGTGGATGTTGCCGCGCGCGGGCGTGCACGCCACCACCGGTGTCGCCAGCCTGATGACCTGGCTGTTTCCCTCCGAGGCCGGCGCCCGCGGTCTGGCGGCCGAGCTCGACCGCGACACGATGCGCTGGCTCGAGTCGAACCCGGCGTCGCCGGAGCCCCGGGAGTCGACCCCCTTCGAGCCGACCGCGCTCTCGCCCGCTCGGCTGGCCGAGGCACAGGCCCAGCTGCCGCACAGCGAGCCCGACGCTGCGCCCGTGCCGGGCCCGCCGCCCCCGGGCCAGCCCAGCGCGCGCAAGGTGCTGGTCGGGCTCGGAGTCGCCGCGCTGCTCGCGGGCGTGGGCTACGGCGCGCTCCGATGGGGCGCCCGCGCGGCCGACCAGCAGGCGCTCGCCGCCGCCCGGGAGGCGTTCGCCGCCCGAGACCTCGCCCGCGCCACCTCGCTGCTCTCACCGTTGATTCACCGCGAGCCCCCGCTGGCCGAGGCAGCGCAGCTCACCGCGGAGGTCGACGCCGAGGTGCGCCCCACCGCCGCGCTCCAGGAGGCCAACCGGCTGGCGAACGAGGCCGCCCGCCGCCACCAACCGCCCGACTGGGCGGCGGAGGACCACCTGCTCGAGGTCGCCTCCAGCACCACCCACTTCAAGCCCGCCCTGGAGCAGCTCCGTCAGCGCATTCAGGCGGTGTACCAGCTGTCGAACGAGAACCTCTCGTCGGCGGAGGCCGCGCTGCGCGCCCACGACCCGGCCCGGGTCAAGGCGCTGCTCCCCTGCCCGGCCGACGCCTGCTCCGACGAGTGGTACGCCACCCAGCTGCAGCAGGAGCTGGTGATTCGCCAGGCGCTCGACGACACCGACCGGCTGCTGGCGAACAACGAAGTGACCGAGGCGCGCGCGGCGTTCGAGGCCGCCAGCCGCACCCTCTACCAGGAGCCGAGGCGGGAGCAGCTCCACCAGAAGCTCGGGGTCGGCGTCTCCGACGCCCGGCTGGAGGCCGCGGTTCGACACGCGGTCGAGACCGGAGACTTCGCCGGCGCCCGCAAGTGGATCGACGACTGCCACGCCGAGGGAACCGTGTGCGAGAGCGCGGATCGGGTGCGCGCGGAGCTCGAGCTGGAGGAGCAGTTCGACCTCGACGCCCGGCGGGCAGAGGAGCAATCGCGCGCGGGCAAGACCTGGGTCGCCCACGGCTACCTCGAACACTCCGTGACCCACTGGCAGACCGGCCGGCGCCAGCAACTGTTCCGCCTGGTCGATCAGGGCCCGCGCAGCGCTCCGCCCGACCTGCGGTGCGCGCAGGCGTCGCAGAACGCCAAGAAGGCGCCGGTGGAGACGCTGCCGGAGGCGCAGCGGTGCGCCGCGAAGTACCCTGAGTCGTGGAAATGGCAGCTGACGCTCGGCGAGATCTACGACCACGCGCTCCACGACGAGCGCCACGCGGTGGAGAGCTTTCACCGCTACCTGGAGCTTTCGCCCACCCACGACGAGGCCCGAGAGAGCGTCGAGGCCCGGTTGAAGGGCATCGCCCACCCGCGCTCAGGCGACGACCTCAACGACCGCAGGGTCCTTCAGCAGCAGCGCGGCCTCACAGCCCCGTCCGTGTCGAAATGAACCGCAGCGACGACAGGTCCTGCGTCTCTTCGACGTTCGGCTGCACGCCGTAGAGCCCGAGCTTCACCGCCAGCTGCGCCGCCGAGCCGAACTGCTCCGAGTAGGTGACCGGCGATTCGCCCGAGAGCGAGAAGAAGGCCAGGTTCTCTTTGGTGGTGGCGAGCACTGCGCGCTTCATCGCCTCGTTCGGGTCGCCCAGCGCCGGGTCGGCATCTCCCAACAGCCGCGCGGTCTCCAGCGGGTCTTTGTTCGCCTGCTGGTTCGCCTCCAGCGCGCCGCGGAGCACCCGCCTCACCGCGTCGGGAAACCGCGCCGCGTAGTCGCCCCGCACCACCAGCACCGTCGCCAGCAGGTGCGGCGCGTCGGCGGTGCTGGCGAGCACGCTCCAGTTCTGTTCTTTCGCCAGCGGCTCGAGCGCGCCCGCGCCGCCCACCGCCGCGTCGGCCCGGCCGTCTTTGAGCGCGGCAGCCGCTTCGAACGGCCCCTTGAGGTCGACCCACTTCAGCTCCCGCACCGCCAGCCCCGCGCGCGACAGGGTCCAGAGCGCGAAGTAGCGGCTGGTGGAGTCGGGCTCGCACGCCAGCCTCGCGCCCTTCAGCCCGCTCACCGCCGAAGCGTGCGCGGCGACCAGCACCTCCTGGCCGCGGCTCTTCGAGAGCAGCGCCACCGTCTTCGGCGAGGCGTCGAACAGGCGCTGCCAGTTGAACGCCAGCGACGGCACCGAGAAGGCGGCGAAGTCGACCCCGCCGTGCTCCGCGCCGCGCAGCAGCGCCGCCCGCAGCTCCGCCTCCGACGCGTAGGGCACCGACTTGAGCTCCATCGCGTACTGCTTGAAGAAGGTTCCCTTGCCCGCCGCCAGCAGCGGAGCGGTGCCGCCCTGAGGCACCAGCCCGACCAGGGTGGGCCGGTTGGGCAGCGAGGCGACCGCGTCGATCGGCGCCGAGACGCCAGGAGGGAAATCGCCGGCCGACAGGTGCGGGCTCTTGCCCCACAACCGGTCGCGCGCGACGTCGAGATACCCGAGCCGCATCGCCAGCACGGCGCCGGCCGCGAGCAGCACGGTGAAGACGGCCAGCTTCAGACGCATTCGCGAAGCCGAGCCAACGAAACCGTCACTTCACCTCGACCTTTTTGCCGATCGTCTTCTCGCCGGTCTCGCTCACCGGAGACACCGGCGCGGGGCTCTCGAGGCCCATCTCGAGCTTGAACTGCTTCACCAGCTCGTTGGCCTGAATCTTCTCGGCCTCTTCTTCGATCGCGACGGCCTGGTGATCGACCGACTCGAGGGCCATGTTCATCCGCGCTTCGTTCATCGCGGTCTGCTCCTCGATCTTGCGAATCATCTCGTCGTGGGTGGCGTCGATGCCGGCCACCTCGAACGACTCCATCGCGTCGGCGACCTTGGCCTGCCACTTGGCGCGGCGGGCGTCGCGAATCGCGGCCATCGCCTCGGCGGTCTTGCGCTCTTTCTCGCGCATGAACGCCTTCTTCACGTTGAGCGCCTTGTCGTAGGCCGACTTGGCCGCCTGCAGCTGGCCCTCGTTGCGCGCCAGCGCTGACTTCTCCATTTGGAGCCGGGTGGCGTACTGGGCGGCGAGGTCTTCGCGGCCGGCCTGAATCGCGGCCTTCACCTTGGCGGTGAGATCGCCGATCTCGGTCTTGTACTTGCCGTTTTCCTTCTCCAGAAGGGTGACGTTCGCTCGCACCATCGCGATCGACTCGTTCATCTTCGGGATCTGGTCATTCATGTCCCGAATGTTCTGCTCGAGGATCAGCTCCGGGTCTTCGATCGACGACACGAAGAACCCCACGAAGCTGCGCATCGCCCTTTTGAAACGTTCCCACATGTGGGTGATCTCCCGGCTGTCCTACTGCGTCTGACACCCCACTCTACACACTTTGTTTCCTCACTACCTTTACTACTGCGGGAGCCCCATCTGAGCTTGTCTACGCGGCAGGCCCCGATTGATTGCAGACACTTGAGAGGGGGCGGAATTCCCTACTGGCGGCGGACCTTAAAGAGCTCTCGCCAGTTGTCGGCGCCACCAAAACGTAGCGCCTCGCTCACGAAGGCGTTCGCCGACAGCTTCAGCCCCACCAGCGCGCAGACCACGATCACCCCACAGGTGATCAGCACCGGAACCGGCGCCGCGGTTCCCAGCACCACCGCCTTCACCAGCAGCGCGAGGTCGAGCAGCGGCACCATCGCGGTGACGTTGTTGAGCTCCATGCCGGGCACCATCGCCGCCATTCCCGGGAAGATCGCGATCAACATCACCGGGGTGAGCAGCGACTGGGCCTCCTTGAAGCTGCGCGCCAGCGACGCGATCGCCAGCGACACCCCGCTCACCATCAGCGCCGCCGGCAGCAGGCAGGCCGCCATCGTCAGCAGCTGCGCCGCGCCGAAGGTCACCGCCGCGTTCTTGGTGCCCATCGAGATGCCGAACGAGAAGGTCGCGGTCATCGCCAACAGGTTCGCCACCGCCGCCGCCACCGAGATGATCGACACCGTGAGGTACTTCGCCGCCATCACTTCCATCGGCCGTACCGGTGAGACCAGCAGCGTCTCCAGGGTGCCGCGCTCCTTCTCGCCCGCGGTGACGTCGATCGCCGGGTAGAAGGCGCCGATGAACAGCATCATGATCAGCAGCGAAGGCAGAATCTTCGAGGCGATCACCGGGCCGAGGTTTTGATCGAAGTCGATGTCCTTGGCCTGGGTGAGCACCGGCTCGGCGAACGACTCCGGCAGCTTCGCCTCGTCGAGCCGCACCTTGAGCGCGAGGTGGTTCACCTCGTCGAGCACCTCGCGCAACCGCCGCAGCGCCTCGCCGCTCTCGTCGTGCCGCTCGGTGTAGAGCACGGTCAGCTTGCCCTGCCCGCCTTTGGCCACCGCGTCGTGCGAGCCGGGCTCGGCGTCGACGATCGCCCACAGCTTCTTCTCGCGCAGCTGGGCCTCACCCTGCTCTCTCGGCATGCGGGTGTAGTGGGTGTGCTCCGGCAGCGGCCGCTCGGCGAGAAACGCCGCCGCATCGTCGCTCGCCACCGCGACGGTGAGCTCCTTCTTCTTCAGCCGCTCCTTGCCCGCCTGGGTGATGCCGCCGATCGCCAGCAGCAGCGTCGGGTAGAGCAGCACCGGCATCAACAGCAGCATCGCCAGGGTGCGCCGATCGCGCAGGCTGTCGGTCAGCTCCTTCTTCAGCAGAACGCTGACCGCGCTCACTCGGCGTAGCCCTGCTTCACCGGCTGCGGAGGCCCTTCGCCGGGCCATGCCAACCAGGTCTTGCCCATCGACACCTTCGCCACCTCGGTGTCGTGGTCGCAACGCCAGTGGCCCTGGGTGGCGATGCAGCGGTCAGACGCGAGCTCGATCGCCCACGGCTGAACGACAGCGGGCGGCTTCTTCTTCTCGTCGGCGGCGACGTCGCTCACCACCGCCATGCCCTTGGTCTCGTAGGGGCTGGCGAAGCAGACGAACTTCTTTCCCTTACCGGAGCAGTGGTCGAGCGTGCTGCCGGAGTCGGCGACGCAGGTGACGAAGTTCGGCCGCTCGTGCTCCGCGCAGTGGGCCTTGGTGGGCGCGCCCTTGCCCGCCGCGGGCGACTTGAACTTGAGCACCTTGGTGTCTGGTGGCGCTTTCGCCTTCGCCGCCAGGCCCTTCACCAGCGCATCGGCGGCGCTGTTGGGGCAGCTCTTGCCCTTTGCGCACGCGGCCGAGAAGGTGCGGCTGGTCGAGCCGCGCTTCACCGAGATTCCAGAATCGGCCGAGGGCAACTTCCACCATTCGAGCTTGTCGAGCGCGGCGAGAAACGCAGCGACGTCTTTGGCGCCGAGCTGACCGGTCTTGAGCGAGCCTTCGCCGTCTTTGCTCCCCTTCACCTCGCGCACCGTGGCCGCCTTCGGGTCGCCTTCGATGGTGATCGCGTGGGGAGTGCCAATGCCGGCGCGCACCGAGAACTTCGCCGCCAGGTCGTCTTTCGACGGCGGCGCGTCGGGATCAGGCGGAGGCGGCGTCTCCTTCGGCGGCTCAGCGGCCGGTGGCGTCGGAGGAGCGTCTTTGTGTGCCACGCCCGGAGGCGGCGTCGGCTCATCGGGCCGCAGCGAGCCCGGCGGCGGCGGCCGTCGGAGGCTGGGGTCCAACGGGCGTGGGTTCGACGGGTCGAAGCCGGGCGCCGACGGCTCCGGGCAGGCGGCCAACAGGAGCGCTGAGAGCACGGCCAAGCCCGTTCGCACGAGGAGGACTTTCGAACGCTTCCACGCTGCTTTCAACTACGCTTTCGCGAGCGCGAGAAACGCAGCGGTGAGGCTGCCCTGCCCGCTCTGCTCCACCAGCTGCTTCGGCGGGCCCTCGGCGACGATCTTCCCCGACATCACGAACAGCAGCCGCGAGCAGAGAAACTCGGCTTCTTCCATTCGGTGGGTCGAGAACAGCACCGCCTTGCCGCGTTGCCGGGCCCGCTGCACCAGCTCCAGAATCGCCGACGAGGCCAGCGGGTCGAGCGTCGCGGTCGGCTCGTCGAGCACGTAGACGTCGGGGTCGTTCACCACCGCGCGCGCGATCGACACCCGCTGCTTCTGCCCCGACGACAGCGTGCCGCAGCGGCGATCGATGAACGCGCCGAGGTCGAGCTCGGCGCTGACCGCGTCGATGCGCCTGGCGAGCGCGTCGCCCTCCAGCCCCTGCAGGCGCCCGAAGGTCTCGAGCACTTCGCGGGCCGAGAGCCGGTCGTAGAGCCCGGTGCTGGCGGTGAGAAACCCGAGCTTCTTGCGGGCGGCGAGCGGGTCTTTCTGCACGTCGATGCCGCACACCCGCGCCTCGCCGGTGGAGGGCGCGATCAACCCGGCGAGCATGCGCAGGGTGGTGGTCTTGCCGGCGCCATTGGGCCCGAGCAGCCCGACCACCTCGCCGTTGCCGACGGTGAAGGTGACTCCGGCGACCGCCTGGGTCGAGCCGAAGCGCTTCGAGAGGCCGACCGCTTCGAGCGCGGGACCGCTCAGGGCAGCCCCTGAATGAGGGGAATGTCGCGCACGTGGGCCGGCACGTAGGCGCCGAACGGAGCGGTGCCGTACGCGATGTCGGGGAACGCGCTCTCTTTGATCTCGAAGTAGGTCGTGTAGTCGTCTTCGGGCAGCCGCAGCCGGTAGTTGCTCTTGCCGCCGTTGAAGCCCCAGGTGAACACCTCGCCGCTCGACTTGCGAATCATCACCAGGCCCACTTCTTCGAGCGGGTAGATGTCGGGAATCGGCTGGCCGTCGAGCCGAATCGGCCCGGTGAGCAGCACGGTGTTGTAGTTCACGTCGGAGTGCACGTCGCCCATCGTGGTGTCGACCACCAGCATGCGCTGAAACCCGCTGCCGTACTCGGGGAAGGTGTCGTGATCGATCGCGAACGACATCGTGTACTGGCCCACCGGCAGCCGCACCCTGAAGGTGCCGTCTTCGTTGCAGACGATGGTGCGCTCGTAGAAGCCCTCGGTGCGCTTGGCGAAGTGCATCACCCCCGCGGCCTTGCCGGGGGGCGGCGGCTTGCCGTCGATCAGCAGCTTGCCGTCGAAGATCGCGGTGTTGATCGCGATCGGCATCGTGGTGTCGTGCCGCACCTCGTACTGGCGATCGATCAGGTAGAAGCCCTGCGCGAGATCGGGCGCGAAGTGATCGTCGAGGTAGAGGTACGCGAAATAGACGTTGGGGAAGACCAGCAGGTTGAAGTCGGCGGTGATCAGCGGGACTTCGTAATAGAGGAAGTCGGTGGGCAGGCTCGTGTCGCCGTACCCGATCAAATACATCGTCCAGTTGTAGCTGGGCCACGGCGCCGGCGGGTGCCCGTCGATCAGAATGCCGCCCTCCACGTGGTAGGCGGTGAGGTCGACGTCGAGGGTGTTGTTCTGGCTGAGGTCGAGCGCGGTCGCGACCCTCAGGTTGTAGATCTGCGCCGGGAGCAGGCTGTTGGGCGACTCGAGGAAGGTGAGGTCGACCGACCAGGTGCCCTTGGGGATCAGCGAGTGGAAGTTCGGCAGATCGCCGTCGTGGTAGCTGCGCACCACCGGCACGGTGCCGCCGATCGGGGTGTACTCGAGCTGGTAGTCGGAGCCCGGCAGCCGATCGGGAATCGGCTTGCCGTTGATGGTGAGGTTGCCCTCCAGCTCGGAGGTGGGAATGTCGATGTCGAGCTCGGTGGGCTGGTCGAGCACCATCTGCGTCTTCACCGGGTAGTCGAGCAGCTCGGTACCGCCGAGCGCCGCGGGCGGGCTGCCGAGGAAGAGGTCGAACTCTCCGCCGATCAGGTTCACCTCGTAGGTGCCGCCGACGCTGCTGGTGCCCACCGCCTGTGAGCCGGGGCTGCCGCGCGCGCTGAACGACACGTCGGGCGGGAACACCTGCGGGGTGAACGGGAGCGTCGCGAACCGCGCCCCGCCGCGGAGCAGGTACGACTTCACGTCGAGCACCCGCGCCTGGTTCCTGGTCATGTCGATCGCGGGGAAGTCCTGGAACCCGAGGTGGTTCGGGAAGATGCCGTCGGGGTGGTAATTGAGAATGTCGTAGCGGCTCTTCAGCACCTTGATGTCGACGTGACCGAACGGGTCGACCAGGGTCTTCAGCTCGTCCTGGTAGCCGCCCGAGCTGAACAGCACGTCGACCTGGCCCTGCACCGCCGCCTCGTTGAGCTGCGCGGTGAGGTTGAGCGTTCGCGTCTCGACGCAGAGGCCGAACACGCGCATCCCGCCGTCGCTCACGTCGGGCAACGCCTCGAGGCCGCCGTCGTCGAGGTAGTCCTGCACGCCGAACGACTCGGCCGGGCACGGCACGCCCGCGGCGTTGGGGTCGAACACCAGGCCCGCGTCGGGCGCGCCGCTGTCGGGAACGCCGGAGTCGGGCTTGGGCTGAGGCTGCCCGGAGTCGGGCTTGCCGGAGTCAGGGTGCGTCTGCTCGTGCTTCGGGCAGCCGAGCAGCGCGACCGCGAGGATCGGCCAGATCAGTCTGGTTGCCTGCGCGCGCACGAGTGCCTGCCAGTTCCCTGCCGGTCGGAGCTACCCTGTAATCAAATACGGCGGAGGGAGCAAACCCGGAGCCAAGCCCCAAGCACCCGGAATTGCGGCTGAAGTCGGCGGCTTGGGCGCTCAAGGCATGACGAGACGGGCAGCCCCTAACGGACCCGCGAGGCTGACCTCGAACGAGCCGCCGCGGAGCTGCCCCAACGCGATCCGCGCCTCGCCTCCGCGCAGCTCCAACGCGAGCGTGGTGCGCACCCCATCGGCACCGAAGTGCGCCACGCCCGCCACCGGCCAGAGCGCCGAATCCCACTCAACCCGCGCGGTCGAGGTCGCATCGTCGACGATCACCCGGGCCACGGCCGAACGCGCGGGCCCGACGGGAACCGAAGCGACCCGCGCCCCGAGGTACTTCACCGTCACCGCGCTCAGCCCACCCTGATCGGGAATCAACGCCTGAAAGTGCCGCGCGCCATCGGCGTCGGGCGCTTCGAAGACCTGCACCGGGTGCTCCTCGACGCGATCTCCGAAGGTCATCGCCACCGTCCACACCGCGTCGTTCGCGTCGGCGGTGATCGCCGCGTGCATCAACATCACCGGCCGCAGCGTCACCGCGCCGTCGACGTCGATCTGCCCGCGCACCAGCCAGGCGTCGCGCGGCGCGTACATTCCCACCCCGGTGAACAGGTAGGCGCCGCTCTCGAGCTCCTGCTGCACGTGGCCGTAGTTGAAGTCGCTCACCCAGACCGGCTGGCAGTAGCTCATCAGGTCGACGTTCTGCCCGGGCTGCGCCAACCGGTTGCTGACGTAGTCGTAGCCGAGCTTGCCGATGTCGGCGTTCGCGTACGGGTACTGCGGGTCGGCGCCCGACGCTCCACCGCACGGCGCGTGCTGCCGGCCCATGTTGTGCCCCAGCTCGTGCGCCGCGGTCTCGTCGGAGTCGTCGCGCCCGATCGCCGCGCCCTGCCCGATGTACCCGAGGCCGGCGATGCCCGCCTGGTAGTTGAGCGCCAGGAACCCGTAGTAGTCGCGGCTCGACCCATCGGCTGACCGTGCCGACGCGAGGTCCTGGAGCAGGTTCCCCCACGCGTTGACGTCGGTGTTGCCGGGAATCGAGCCGCCGTTGAACGGCGCGCGGGTCTGGCTGTCGACCGCCTGCAGCGGCCAGATGCGGGTCATCGTCTCGCGCAGGTCGAGGGTGTTGGCGGTGTTGCCGTCGAGCACCACCGGCACCGCGGTCAGCTTCAGCACGTTGGCCGCGCCCACCGACGGCGTCACCGTGAGGTCGTTGTTGGTCTCGTCGGTCTCGGGCAGCGCATCGGCCGGGTCGACGTGAATCGCGACGCTGAAGCCGTCTTTCACCCACTCTCCGGGAACGGTGGCGACGTACTGCTTGCTCAAGTCGTTCGGCGCGTCGGCGGTCGGAGGCGACGCGGGCCCGGTCATCGTCAGCATGCCGAGCGAAGCGCCGGTGCTCGAGAAGCCCTCCGCCTGCACCACCACTCCGGTGAGGCCGGCCTTGCTGCCGAGCACGTGCGCGCGCAGCAGCGCCGCCTTCAGCCCCACCAGCCGCGGCGTCGCCGAGACGATCGTCTGCCCCCAGTCGGCGGAGGCCAGCTGCACGTCGCCGACCGCCATTTTGCCGGTCAGCGAGAGCTGCGCGGTGGTGGTGCCGCCGTGCCCGTCGCTCACCGTCAGCTGCACCGGCACGGTCGCGATCTGCGTCATCGAGTACGTCTGCACTCCGAGCGCGCAGTCGAGACCGGGGTACTCCACCGAGCCGTCGGCGCCGACGTCGAGGTCGCAGGTGAGCGCGTCGCCGTCGGGGTCGCTCGCCTGCCACGCGAGGGTGGTGCCGAACGGAGCGGTGCCGGCCGCGGGCGACGCGGTGAAGCTGGCGATCACCGGGCTCTGATTCGGGCGGCCGGTCACCGTCACCGAGACCGTTTGCTCCGACGACACCCCGAGGTCGTTCGACGCCAGCAGCTTCACCTGCGCCACGCTCGCCATCGGGAAGGTGAGGTCGCGCGAGAGGCCGCCGCAGTCGACCCCCTGCGCCAGCGTGCGCCCGTCTGACACCGAGAGGCTGCAGGTGAGCGGCCGGCCGTTGGGGTCTCTCACCGAGGCCGCGCAGGTGACGGTGTCGCCCACCTGTACCGCCGCCGGCGTGCAGCCGAAGCTGTCGATCAGCGGCGCGTGGGTCGACACCCCGGTGGGCAGGTGCTCCGCGTCACCCAGCTGGCCGGCCAGACCTTCACAGCCGGCGATGAAGAGGGTCACTGCAGCGAGGGCGAGGGCGCGCATCCACGGTCTGTATGTGCAAGCGCCAGACCCCACCAAAACGCGCGAGTTCTCAGGGGGCTGGGCCTTTACAGGAGCATGCGCTCCCCACCGCCCTGTCATCTGCGGTTTACAGGTTGCGCTTCGAGTTCACTCGAGCTGCGCGGCGATGCGCGAGGCGTGCTGCTCGGCCCGCTGCACCACCTGGCGCTCGTTCAGCGTCACCAGCTTGCGCTCGTCGTAGAGCACCCGGCCGTCGACCAGGGTGTGGGTCACGTCGCGCGACTGGCCCGAGTACACCAGCCGCGACACCACGTCGTCGCCGGGGCTGGAGTGGGCGGAGCTCAAGTCGACCAGCGTCAGGTCGGCGCGCTTGCCGGGCTCGATCGAGCCGATCTCGTCTTCGAGGCCGAGCGCCTTCGCGCCCCGGAGCGTCGCCATCTCCAGCACCTGCATCGCGCCGATCGACGTCGGCCCGGTGCGCGGCAGGTGCATCAGCGCGGCGAGCCGCATCTCCACCCAGAGGTCGAGGTTGTTGTTGCAGGGCGCGCCGTCGGCTCCGAGGGCGACGTTGACGCCCTCCTTAAGCAGCTCGGGAACCTTGGCGTAGCCGGAGGCGAGCTTCAGGTTCGCGCTCGGGCAGTGCGCCATCGAGGTCCTGGTCTCGCGCATCAGCCGGTGCTCCTGCGCGGTGAGCCACACGCAGTGCGCCAGGGTGGTGTGCGGGCCGAGCATGCCCAGCTTCTCGAAGTAGGCCACGTTGTCGGTGCCGGTCTTCTCGCGCACCACGTCGCACTCGGTGGCGCTCTCGGAGGCGTGGGTGTGAATGCGGAGCTTTCGCTCCTTCGCCAGTACGCCCACCTGCTGCATCAGCGACTCGGTGCACGAGAGCACGAAGCGCGGGGCGAACGCGTAGCGCAGCCGGCCGTCTTCGCTGCCGTGCCAGTGCCCCGCCAACGCCAGGCTCTCGGCGATCGACGACTCGGTGGTCTCGCGCAGCCCGAGCGGCATGCCCTGCCCCGCATCCATCATCGCCTTGCCGCCGACGATGCGAATGCCACAGTCGCGCGCCGCCTCGAACACCGCGCCGTAGTGCTTCACGCTCCCCATGTCGTTGAGCGCGGTGGCGCCCGACTTGAGCAGCTCGGTGAAGGTGAGCTCGGCCGACACCCGCATCGACTCGGCGTCGTGGGCCGCCTCGAACGGCCAGATCTTCTCGCGCAGCCAATCGAGCAGCTCGAAGCCGTCGGCGCGGTTGCGGCACAGCGTCTGGCAGGCGTGCAGGTGGGCGTGAATCAACCCGGGAATCAGCACCCGCCCGCGGGCGTCGATCACCTGCCGTACGCCGTTTGCCCTGGAGGTGCTCGTTCGCGACGACGGGCCGACCTTGGCGATCCGCGAGCCTTGAATCACCACCTCCGCGTCCCGCAGAACCTCGCGGGAGGCGTTCATCGTGACCACGGTGGCGTTCTTGATGACCAGGTCCACGTCGGAGCGGGTTCCTAGCATGTGGCGCTCGACCGCCAATGGGCGTTTAATGCCTGCCGTGGTCTTGCTACTTGCGCAGATCGCGGGGATGCCCGACATCGTCCCGCACCAGAAGCACTCCGGGGCGACGTCTCCGCTCTACATCGAGCTGTTGGAGCAGAACAGCCACATCATCTACCCGGCGCTGGCGATCCTGGTGCTGGTGCTGATCGTGGCCGGCATTCTCCAGGCGTGGAAGACGCAGGACCTCGACGGCCTCCAGAAGGCCGAGCTGAAGAAAGAGATCGTGGTTCACCTGCGCCAGGAGATCGGCGGAGCCCCGGCAGAGGCGCTCGCGCGCCGGGTGGGCGTGCCGCCGATCAAGCTGATGAAGCTGCTCGAAGAGATGCAGAAGGACAACATTCTCTCTTCGCACACCAACACCGACCGCCTCACCATCTGGCGGCTCAAGGGTGCGGGCCCGGCGCAGAGCCGCTTCTAGAAGCTACGGCGCGGCGACGCCGGTGATCTTCGCGATCACGCACGGCCCCGGGGGCCGGGTGAAGAACTGGCAGGTCGGCGCGTAGTCGTGCACCGCGATCACCGCGTACAGGGTGTACTGCACGTTCGACTGCACCTGGCCCGGCATCGTGCCCAGGCCGCCCGGCCCGAACACCAGCGAGCCGATCGCCTGCTGGGTCGGCATCGAGAGGTTGGGCGTGCCCGCGAGCACGTACGGCGCGTGCACGTTCGGGTCGCCGCCGTCGGCGGTGTCCCACGCGAAGGCGTTGCAGTTGGTGGTGGTGCCCGCCAGACACGCCTGAAAGAAGCCGCCGTTGGGGCCGGTGCCGCCGCCGCCGTCGACCAGAAACTCGTCCCAAAGCTCGACCGCGTCGACCTCCAGCGGCCCGGTGCCGGAGTTGTTCACCCCGTAGAAGGTCGCCGAGTGCGGCACCGCGAACGGCTGGTTGAGGGTGCCGAGCGAAAGGTTGCTCGCCACGCCGTGCGGCAACAGCGACTGGGCGTTGAAGTTGATGAACAGGTCTTGCGGCATGCGGCTGGTGCCCGCGGGGTCGCCCTGCCGGGTCCAGATCAGCTGGGCGTGGTCGGCGCCGTCTTCGATGCACTTGCTGTTCGCGGTGTAGGTGACCGCGATCGGCGTGGTCTGCCACGGCTTGGGGTCGGTGTCGTTCATCGGCAGCGGCGTGGTCGCGGCCATGAAGTTCCACGGGTAGCCGCCGTCGGGCAGCTGGGTCGCGTTCGAGAACACGAAGTCAGACTGGCTGGAGCCGCCGTCGCAGCGCGCCGAGCCGTAGGGGTACGGCTGGTACATCATCGAGTACGAGACCTTGGTGTTGCCCTCGTTGCGCACGTAGACGGTGCCCGAGAAGCCGCCGTCGGTGCACACCGCCACGCCCGAGTCGGCGTAGAAGTTCTGGTCGCAGAAGGCGCCCAGGTTCAGCTGCAGGCTCTGGTTGGTCGCGTCGGCGCACAGCTCGGCGCCTCCGGTGGGCAGAAAGCACAGCTTCGGCACCGCGTAGATGCGGTGGCCCTTCACCTGAACGCTCTTGGTGAAGCCGACCTCGGCGGGGAAGTAGAGGTCGACGCTGCCGCTCAAGTCGTCGGAGGTGCCGCCCGCGCCGGCGATCCAGCTGAGCGAGGCCTGGGCGGAGGTGCTCATGCCGAGCGTCTGCACCAGCATCTGCAGGGTGTCGGTGGTGGTGCCGGGCACGTTGCCGGCGTCGAACTCCGCCTTCACCACCTGCAGGTCGGCGCTGCCGGCGTTGGTGAGGGTCACGTTCACCGTCTTCATCTCGTTGTCGTAGACGTTGCCGAAGTCGATCGGGTCGGGCGTGAAGCGCGCCACCGCGGCGATGCCCTCGCCCTGCAGCGTCAGCGTCACCGACGGCCGGTCGGGGTCGTTGCTGTGAATGGTGAGCATGCCCATCACCACCTGGTCGGGCACCGTCGGGGTGAAGCTCAGCACCACGTCCTGGGTGGCGCCGGTGGGCACTTCGATCGGCAGCGTCGACTCCACGCCGAACGGCGCCATCGTGGTCACCATGTCGAGGTCGAGCGGCAGCGGGCCGTCGTTGCGAACCTTCAGCGCGTGGGTCGCCTTGGCGTTCACCTGCACCTTGCCGAAGTCGACCACCATGATCTCCGACATGCCGTCGGGCGTGGGGATCTCGATCTTCGGCGCCTTCTTCGCCGTCTTCTGGTTGCAGTTGCAGCCGCTCGCCAACGCGACCGCGCAGAAAAGAATCGTCAGGCGCTTCATCGAACCCTCCCGGCTCATCGTCTCGTTCAAACGAGCTCCGACTTCGGAGACCGCGTCATCAAATCCATCACCGCCGACTTCGGGGCCTTGCCCTCGTAGGCGATCAAGTACACCTGCTCGCAGATCGGCAGCTCGACGCCCAGCTTCACCGAGAGATCGCGCGCGCTCTTCGCCGTCTTCACGCCCTCGGCCACCTGGTGCATCTCTTTCAGAATGTCTTCCAGCTTCTGGCCCTTGCCGAGCGCGATGCCGACCCGCCGGTTGCGCGACAGTTCGCCGGTGCAGGTGAGCACCAGGTCGCCCATGCCGGCCAGGCCCGAGAGCGTGAGCGGGTTGGCGCCCATGCGCACCGCGATGCGGGAGATCTCCGCCAGGCCACGGGTGATGATGCCGGCGCGCGCGTTGTGGCCGAAGCCCAGCCCGTCGGCCATGCCGGCGGCGATCGCGATCACGTTCTTCAGCGCTCCGCCCACCTGCACGCCGACCACGTCGGTCGAGGTGTAGGTTCGAAACGCGCCCGAGCTGAACATCTTCTGGCAGCGCTGCGCGGTCTTCTCCCAACGCGAGGCGATGGTGACCACCGTCGGCAGGCCCTGCACCATCTCTTTGGCGAACGACGGGCCCGAGAGCACCGCGATGTAGGGGTGAAAGTCTTCGGGCAGACACTGCTCGTGCATCTCGGTCATCGTCAGCAGGGTCTCGTTCTCGATGCCCTTGGCGACGGTGACGATCGGCACCCCCTTCGGCAGCATCGGCCCCACCTTGGCGAGCACCTCGCGGGTGGCGTGGCTCGGCGTGGCGGTGACGATCAGGTCGGCCTTCTGGGTCGCCTCTTCGAAGGAGTGGGTGGCGGTGATCCGCTCCGAGAGCTTCAGGCCGGCGAGGTACTGCTTGTTCTCGCGGTCAGCGTTGATCTGCTGCACCTGCTTGGGGTCGCGCCCCCAGAGCGAGACCTGGTCGGCGTTGCTGGCCAACACCGAGGCGATCGCGGTGCCGAAGCTGCCGGCGCCCAGAACGGTTGCTTTCATGGGCGTGCTTTATAGCCCTTCAGAGACCGGTCACCAGCCCGAGCGAGCAGACCGGCATCACCGGCGCGTCGTCGTCTCGGAAGTGACCTTCCAGCCCGAGCAGGAACACGAACGAGGTCTTCGGCGAGAGCGGCATCTCGGCCCCAACGTGGAGGCTGGCGTTGTGGCCGATGATCATCGAGGGCGGCACCCCGTTGAGCGGGTCGCGCGCGAACGGCTCGGTGTCGAAGGTCATCAGGTAGCGCGCCTCGAGAAACAGCCGCGCCGCCCGCGGGTGGTCGCCCTGGTACGAGACGATGATGCCGGGAGACACGTTGCCGTTGCGCCGGCCGGTCAGCCACCGCGGGCCGTGCACCTCGTTCTGCGCCTTCTGGCCGAACCAGGCGTAGCCGCCCTCCACCGAGGCCGCGAGGGTCCAGTGGCCCGACTGCACCAGGCCGACCTTCACGAAGCCGATCGGCTCGTTCATCACCCCGTAGAAGCTCTCGAAGCCGACCCCGACGTCGAGAAAGTCGAGCAGGCCGATGCCGAGGCGAATGCCGAGCACCGGGAAGCCGAGGTACGCGGTCTCGCCGCGGTTCCACTGCTTCAGCGTCGGGGCGCCGAACATCGACACCCGGTTCGGGTCTTCGGGAGGCTTGGTGACGCCCGAGTGCAGCCCTCCGGCGGCGACCGGAGGCGGAGGCGGTGCGTTGTTGGGGCCCACCGGCAGCGGCTCGCGGGGCGGCAGCTCGGGCGGCGGCGCAGGCGGAGGCGGCTGCGACGGGGTCGCGCTCTTCGGCAGCTGGCCCCACTCTTCGTCGGGGTTCGCCGTCGGGTCTTTCTTCTCTTGAGCGAGCGCCGACACCGACAACAGCAGCGCCCCCAACAGGCCGAACCTCATCTCGCCTCCACGCGGCCCTTTTCTAACACACTCAGCCCTCTCCCCGACGGGGAGAGGGTGGCGCGAAGCGCCGGGAGAGGTCTCGTCGCAAACCCAGCCGAGACTTCAAGAGAACAGCGAGCTCAACAGCGAGCTCAACAGCGGGCTGAACGCTTACAGCGTCTTCAGGTACGCCACCAGGTCGGCCTTCTCCTGCGCCGACAGCACCGAGGTGTTGCCGTGCAGGCTGTTGCCGTCGTTCACCCGGGCCTCGAGGTTGGTCTCCTGGCCGGTGTGGAGGTACGGGCTGGTGCGCGCCACGTTCAGCAGCGATGGCACGTTGAGGCCCGGCGCGCCGTTGTCGGCGGTGAGCACGTAGCCGTTGTCGACCTCGTTGCCGACGGTGATCAGGGTGCCGACATCGCGGTTCTCGTTGTTGGTGAACGCCTGCACGCCGTTGGTGGCGCTCAGGTCGGTGGTGACGTGGCAGGTCGCGCACTGCGCCTTGCTGAACGCCAGCGCGCCGCGGGCGACCTGGTCGGCCGGCATCGCCTTCACGTACGGGTTGAACGGCGTCGGCAGCGACTCGATGTAGCTGGTGATCATCGAGATCTCGCTGTCGGTCGACAGGCCGTTGCCGCCCATGCGCTCAGTGATGGTGTGGTTCATGAACGCCTTGATGTTCGTGAACTCACCGCTCCAGTGGTACGGCGCGGTCGCGAGCAGGTGGCGGCCGGCGAGGCTGGGGGTCTGACGCTCACCGTCGGGGAAGCCCCAGACGTGCTGGTCGTCGGTGCCCTCGAGGTGGCAGGTGGCGCACGACACGTTGGTGCCCGCCGCCGAGAGCCGGCTGTCGACCGCGTCGAAGAACATCATGCGGCCGGCCGAGAGGTTCGAGTTCAGCGAGGCGGGGTCGCTGGTCACCGCGATCGTGCTGGTGACGGTGATGTGCGAGTCGGGGCCCTTGTCGGTGCCCTTGTTGCCGGTGGTCAGCACCGCCAGGGTGTGATCGAACTGGTTGTAGACGTAGGCGGTGGTGCCGTCTTTGCCGATCGCGATGCCGTCGGCGCCGGAGCTGCCGATCTGCGCGCCGTGCAGTGCGACGGTGTCGCGCACCGAGTTGCCGGTGGTGCTGTAGTCGAGGTCGGCGCCGTCGCGGCGATCGGTCGGCATCACCGCCACGTTCGACGACTCGCGGTTGACCACGAACAGCCAGCTGCCGGTCGGGTCGATCGCGGCCACGGTCGGGCCCTGAATCGGGTCGGCGGTGGCGCCGGAGCCCAGGCTCACGCTCGCGCGCGGCGCGATGGTGGTGGTGGGCCAGTCGGCGTTGGAGTCGGTGCTGCCCGATGAGAGGCACTTGGTGAGGTCGTCGACCTTCGGCTCCAGCGCGGTCTGGGTGGGGCTGGCGTTGCCGTTCACCCCGAGGGTGAGCACGCCGGCCGAGGCGACCGCGCCGATGCTGCAGGGGCCGCCACTGCCGTAGTAGCCGCCCGCCGAAGGCAGCCGGCCGATCGCGTCTTCACGCGCCAGCACCGCGGGCACGAACAGCCGGGTGCCGTCGGGAGTGGCGACCACGTCGGTCAGGCTGCGAAAGCGGAAGCTGGAGGGCGCCACGATGCCGCTGGTGGTGCCGTTGAGCTTCGACGCGTTGGCCATGTTGTAGATCGGCCGCTGCTCCATGCCGTTGGAGGCCACCTGCATCGACTTGGTGTCGACCTCGACCAGCTCGCCCTGCTTGAACAGCGAGACGATCGCCCGGTCGCCCACCAGCGCCAGCCCGCGGGGCTCGTTGCCGACCACGGTGCTCGCCTTCGCCTGAAACGAGCCGGTGTCGATCGCGGTGAGCGAGCCGACCTCCGCCTTGTCGGTGGTGGTGGAGCTGACGACGAACAGCGTCTTGTCGTCTTGAGAGATCTGCATGCCGACCGGCTCCGCGCCGAGCGCGATGCGGGAGGCTTCTTTCCAGTCGCCGCGGCGAATCACCGAGATGTCGAGGCTGCCGCGGTTGGCGACGTAGATGGTGTCGTCGGAGGCGACGGTGACGCGGAACGGCGCGTCGCCGACCTTCACCGACGCGATCACCGACTTCGCCTTCGGGTCGATCACGTTCAGCGTGCCGTTGTCGGTGTCGGCGGCGTAGACGAGCGCGTCGTCTTTCGACAGCGCGACCGAGCCCGAGGAGCTCGACCGGGCGGCGGTCGGGGTGCACCCGGTCGCCACCATCACCATCGCCAACAGCCCCACAATCCCTTTGATTTTGCCGTTCATTCTGTCTCCCGCATGCACCACTGCGAATCGCGACATCCGTGTCGGGGATGGCCGACTGCGCCCCGATTCAAACTGCCGAACTCAGTGAAAAGCCTGAGGACTCCCCAAAACGACGCCCACTACTGTGCAGCCGCTGTGCCGCCCACACGCCCTTGTTTCCCAGGGACGCGAAGGCAATGGGTTGCGCAACCGAGGCGAAGTGATCAGTGTACCAAACAGGGCCATCAGGAGGCACATTCGGGCCCCGAAAAGATGCCCGTCACTCCCAGCCAGAGCCTCGAGCTGACCAGCTTCAGGCGCACCTTCACCCTGGTGATTCTGCTGGTGGTGTTGCCGTCGGCCGGTCTCTCCGGTTTCGGAGTGGTGGCGATCATCAACGAGCGCGCCGCGGTGGAGAAGCGCCTCGAGGCAGCGTGGGGAGGCCGGGTCGACAAGGCGGCGCTCCAACTGCAGCAGACGCTCGCGGGCGCGACGGTGGCGCAGAAGGACCCCCTGATTCTCACCCTCGCCGACGGCACCGTCGCCACCGACGAAGCGTTCAGCGTCACCCGCGACACGGTCGAGACGCCCGACCCGAAGCTCAAGGCGGCGCTCGCGCCGGTGAGCTCCGAGCTCAGCGCGCTGCCGGAGCACCCGGTGTTCTTCTCGCTCTCGTCGCTGCAGGGCAGCTTTCTGGTGGTGGCGATGCGCGAGGGCGAAGGCAGCTCCGCGAAGATCGCCGGCGCCAAGGTCTCGCCGCGCGCGTTGGGCAGCGTGCTCGAGAAGACCTCGGCGCTGCTGGTGCCGCAGAGTGAGCGCGGGCACTTCGAGCTGCGCACGGTGAAGCGCGAGGGTCCCGAAGGGGTGATGGGCAAGCTCGCCAACGGCGTCGCCGACGTGCGCGAAGCGCTCGGCCCGCGCGAGCTCGCCTCGCACACGCTCCCCAGCCCGCTGCAGGACTTCAGGTTGGTGGCGGTGCCCGAGGGCGACGACCCGGTGGCGGCCGACTCCACCCGCAACCGCACCGTGTACGCGATTCTGCTGGGGGTCTTCTACCTGACGCTGGCCGGCGGCGTGGTCTACACCGGCCGCACGCTCTACCGCGAAGTGCGGCTGTCGCGGCTGAAGACCGACTTCGTCTCGCTCGTCTCGCACGAGCTGCGCACGCCGCTGACCTCGATTCGCATGTTCATCGACACCCTGGCGATGGGCCGGGTGAAGAACCACGAAGACGAGCAGAAGATCCTCAAGATGCTGTCGCAAGAGACCGAACGGCTCTCGGCGCTGATCGAGAGCGTGCTCGACTGGGCGCGCATCGAAGGCGGCCGCAAGCAGTACGACAAGAAGCCGACCAGAGCGCAGGAGATCGTCGACGCGGCGGTGAGCGCCTTCAAGGTGCAGCGCCTCTACGAGAACGTGCCGCTGTCGATCGCGGTGAAGCCCGACCTGCCGCCGATCGACGCCGATCTCCACGCGCTCTCGGGCGCGGTGCTCAACCTGCTGCAGAACGCCTACAAGTACACCGGGCAGGATCGGAAGATCGCGCTCGAGGCGGGGCCCGACAAACGCGGCGTGTTCATCACCGTGGCCGACAACGGCATCGGGATCGCCAAGGCAGACCTGAAGAAGATCTTCGACCGCTTCTACCGGGTCGACAACCTGCTCACCCGTCAGACCGAGGGCTCGGGGCTGGGGCTGTCGATCGCCCAGCGCATCGTGCACGCCCACGGAGGCAAGATCACCGTCAGCTCCGAGCCGGGCAAAGGCTCCACCTTCACCCTGCACCTGCCCAAGGCCGAGGCACACCCATGACCGAGAAACCGCGCATTCTGGTGGTGGAGGACGACCTCGGCATTCTCACCGGCGTCTCGATGAACCTGAACTTCGAGGGCTACGAGGTGATTCAGGCCCAAGACGGCAAGACCGGCCTGGCGAAGGCGATCGACGAGCGGCCCGACCTGATTCTGCTCGACGTGATGCTCCCGCAGATGAACGGCTTCGAGCTCTTGAAGGAGCTGCGCGAGCGCGGCATCGGCACCCCGGTGGTGGTGGTGAGCGCCAAGGGCATGGAGCTGGACAAGATCGCCGGCCTCGACCTCGGCGCCGACGACTACGTGGTGAAGCCGTTCGCGCTCCAGGAGCTGCTGGCGCGCATTCGGGCGGTGCTGAGGCGCCAGTCGAGCATTCGCGAAGACCCGACGCTGAAGTTCGACGACGTGCTGGTGAACCTCCACGCCAAGACGGTGCGCAAGAACGGGCAAGACCCCGGGCTCACCGCGCAGGAGCTGAAGCTGCTGCTCCACCTCTGCGAGCACCCGAAGAAGGCGTTCAGCCGCGAAGAGTTGCTCCAGGCCGCCTGGGGCTACGGCTACGAGGGCACCGCGCGCACGGTCGACAACTTCATTTCTCAGCTGCGCCAGAAGCTCGAGTCAGACCCCGACCAGCCGAAGCACTTCGTCACCGTGCGCGGCCAGGGGTATCGCTTCGACCCTTGAGTGCGGTAGGGAGCCTCGCGATGCGACGCCGCTACACGATTCACCGAGACGGAGACCTGCTGGTCGAAGACCTCGACGCTTCAGGCAAGGCGATCGAGCCCGAGCCGGTGCCGATGGAAGACCGCAAGGCGATCGTGGTCGAGCTCACCGCGCCCGACGACGTCGACTCCAAGGCCGAGCTGCTCGACCTGCTCGAGATGGCGCTCGACATGGAGCTCAACGGCCCCGACGAGGGTGGCCCGCCGCCGAAGATCAAGCTCGACGTGCTGAGCTAGTCATTCGGCTCGAACGCCGCTCTTGCCGGAGCGCTCGTCTTTGAACACGTCTTCGGTGTGCAGCCCGAGCCGGCGCACGCTCTCGCGATCGGGCGCGCCGGTGGCCGGCAGCCCTTCTTTCTTCTGAAAGCGGGCCATCGCGTCTTTCACCCGCTCGTCGAAGGCGCCGCGCTCGTGGTCGAGGTAGCCCCGCACCACCAGCGCCTTCTCGACCGAGATCAACCCATCGTGCGTGAGCGCGTCCGTCGGAGACGAAGCCAGCTGAATGCCTGACTCACTCTTGGGGGCCTTGGCCTTCGTCTTGCCCTGCGCACGTGGGGTTTCATCGGCTGCTTTCTGCTCCTCGTACTTCGGGTTGGCCGGCTTGTCGGTGTGGGCGCAGGCGGCGAGCGCGAGCGCGGCGATCAGGGTGGCGCGTCTCATTTCTTCTCGTCCTTCTTGTCGTCTTTCTTCTCGGGCGGCTGCACCTTGGGCGCGGCCTTCTTGGAGTCGAGCGCCTCGATCGCCTGCTGAATCGGCCCCTGCCGCGCCTGCGCCTGGGGCGGCGGCAGCTGGCTGTAGCCCTCGGTCACCGCGATCACGAAGGCGTTGCGGAGCACGCCGAACACGGTGGGCCAGAGGTCGGCGTTGGGGTTCTTCACCGTGCCCGAGATCGGCAGCACCGTCGCCACCGCGTTGCGCCCCGGCACCCGGTCAGACAACAGCTTGATCCCCGCGTCGGCCAGCGTCGCCTCCAGCTGGTTGCCGAGATCGTTCGGCTTGCCCTGCCCCACCTTGGCGTTCTTCAGCACCGGCTTGATCCCGCCCGAGATCACGCCCCCCTCGCACTTCAACTGGGCGAAGGCGTCGAGGGTGCCCTTCTCGAGCTTCAGCCCGGTCTTGGAGATCACGATGTGGTTGAGCTCGGTGACCGGGAAGTGGGTCAGCTGCGCCTGCCCGTCGAAGTAGAGGCCCTTGCGGAGCGGGTCGGCGGTGAGAAACACCTCCAGCTTGCCGGTCTGCTGAAACGTCGCCCGCACCGCCAGCGTGGAGGCCTTGTTCTGCTGCAGCGCCGCCCGGGTGGCGAGGTTCTCCAAGGTGAGCTGAAGGTCCTGCAGCCAGAGCTTGGGGAAGTTCTGGTTGGTCTTGTCGATGAAGATGATCTCGCCGTTGCGCACCTCGAACAGCTCCATGCTGAGCGGGATCATCGAGGCCAGCACCTGGTCGAGGTGCGGCGTCTCGGGCTCGGCCTGCTGCTCTTTCTTGTTCGGCGCGGCGATGAAGTACATGCGCGGGTGGTCGAGCGACAGCTGCGCCACCACGTGCCCGTGAAGAAGCTGCCGGGCGTTCACCGCCAGCCTCAGGTGATCGATCGCGAGCACCGGCTGCTTGTCGCCACCGGCGGAGTCTTTCACCGCCTTCGGGTTCTCGATGTCGAGCTCGAGCTTCCAGAGGCGAATGGTGAGCCCGGTGAAGTCGGTGCGGTACCCCTTCAGCTTCGAGAACTGCTTGCGCGCCTCCCAGGCGGCGAGCGGGTTCAAGGCGATGCGAAAGCCCACCACCAGCACCACGATCGAGGCGAGAACGATCCACGGCCAGCGGCGGTGGCGGCGGTGCGGCTTGGGAGCCGGCGGCTGAGGCGTGCTCACGAGCGCCGCGCCTTTCTCGCCCGCGAGGGTTTGGCGCGGGCGAACACCTCGAGCATCTTCTCGTCGAACGCCGGCAGGTCAGCCGGGCGCCGGCTGGTGACCCAGCCGCGGTCGACCACCACCGTCTCGTCGCGCCACTTCGCCCCCGCGTTCGAAAGGTCGGTGTGGAGCGACGGGTAAGAGGTCATCGCCCGGCCCTCGACGCCGCCCGCTTCGATCAGCAGCCAGGGCGCGTGACAGATCGCGGCGATCGGCTTGCGCGCCTCCACGAACGCCCGCGCGAAGGCCACCGCCTTCGGGTCGATGCGCAGGTGATCGGCGTTGATCGCCCCACCGGGCAGCAGCAGCGCGTCGTATTCGTCGGGCGAGACCGCGTCGAGCGTGCGGTCGACGTTCACGTCGTCGCCCGAGTCCTTCTCGCGCCAGCCGTGGAGCACTCCGCCGTGGCCGCTGATCACGTGGACCACCGCTCCGGCTTCCTCCAGCTTCGCTTTCGGGTCGAGCAGCTCGGCTTGCTCGAAGCCGTCGGTCGCCAGACAGGCGACCCGTTTGCCCGACAACTGCTTGTGACCAGTCACTTCGATTCCCTCGACTTCGACGTCTTCGTTGGCGGCGCCCATGGAGCGCGCGGTGGTGCAGGAGCGGTGCCCGTGCGCGAGCCGTGGCAACCCGTCACGGCCGCGTGGGCAGACGTGACCGGTTGCCCCGGCTCGGCGCGCACCGATTCTCTACACTCGACGGGTGGTGTGCCCGATGAGTGACACCACGAACAGCACCAGGAAAATCACGAACAGCACTTTCGCGATTCCCGCGGCGCCTGCCGCGATGCCACCGAAACCGAGCACGCCAGCGGCGAGCGCGACGACGAAAAAGACAATGGCCCAGTACAACATCGTGCAACCTCCAGTGAGTTTGACTCCAGGTGTGGGATTGCACCCCCGATGCCAGCGGCGCCCGGCGCGACGATTGCTTTTGGGTGGCGATCGCCATGCCCACCGAAGAGCTGACTCGACTGATTCGAAAAGCCGCCCACGTCCCGGGACTGATCTCCTTCGCCGGAGGGCTGCCCGCGGCCGACACCTTTCCGCGCGAGCAGCTCGCCCAGGCGGCGCACGACGTGATCGCCCAGGGCAACCCGTCGCCGCTGCAGTACGAGTGGCCCGAGGGGCGCGATCGGTTGCGCGCGAAGCTGGCGAAGCGGCTCCAGGCGCGTGGGCTGAAGGTGACGCAAGACGAGCTGGTGATCACCAACGGCGCCCAAGACGCGCTCGCGCTCACCCTCGAGGTGCTGCAGCCGAAAGAGGTGCGGGTCGATCGGCAGACCTACCCGGGCGCGCTCCAGGCGTTCAAAGCCCACGGGGTGAAGGTGCGCAGCCACGGGCTCACCGGCGCGCGCTACCTGATGCCGGCGATCGACAACCCGCGCGGCCAGGTGATGGGAGACGACGAGCGGCACCGCGCGCTCCACGCCACCTGGCTGATCGAAGACGAGGCCTACGCCGAGCTGCGCTTCGACGGGCCTTCGCCGGCGCCGTTGGCCGAGAAGGCGCGCGAGCGCTCGTTTCTGCTCGGCACCTTCTCGAAGACGCTGAGCCCGGGGCTGCGGGTGGGCTGGCTGTTGCCGCCGCCCGAGCTGCTGGAGGCGGTGCGCGAGGCGCGCGAGGGCCGCGACCTGATGGTGAACGGCCTCGGCGAGGCGATGCTCGACCGCATTCTCGACACCTTCGACTACGACCAGCACCTCGAGAAGCTGCGCGCGCTCTACGCCAGCCGCTGCGAGCAGCTCTCGGAGGCGCTCACCCGCCTGGCGGGCGCGACCTTTCGCGCGCCCCAGGGCGGGTTCGCGATCTGGGTCGAGACCGGGCTGCTCGGCGACGACGCCACCCTGCTCTCGTGCGCGTTGCGGTGCGGCGTGTCGTTCGACCCGGGCTGTCTGTTTCGCCCCGTCGACTCGCACAAGCGGGGCGCGGAGGGACCGGCGCTCTCGATGCGGCTGTCGTTCTCGTCGGTGCCGCGGGAGCAGATCGCCGAGGGCGTGCGCCGGCTGGCGCGAGCGCTGGCGATGGCGCAGCTGCACCTCGCCCACCGCGCCCACGCGGCGTGACGGTTTGCGACGGCCCGGGCGCATCGGCGCCACGCCGGTCGCATCACGCCACGCGAGGGTGACGCCGAATCGGTTGAAACCGTGTCTTGGCATCGGCCGTGAAGCAGACCCACCCACAGGGAAAGGACTGCTTTGGAGGCCATACACATGAAGACGATGAAGAAGCTGCTCACCGGTGCGCTGATCGTTGGTACCGCGCTGGCCCTGGGCGGCTGCAAACAGAAGACGAACCCCGACTCGGAAGAGGTCGCCAAGACGCGCGACACCGACCAGCGGCTGGGCGCGGCGAACGATCGCTACGACGACAGCAACAAGGACAGCACGCTGGCAGCGCCGACGCCGACCACGCCTCCGCCCGCGACCGGCAGCGCCGACCTCAACGGCACCGACCGGCTGAGCGGCAACGCGCAGGCGATGAACCCGCCCAACCGCGGCACGCCGCAGGCCGACACCGCGCTCAACACCCAGGGAGACAAGAGCTCGCCTGAGATCGCGCGCAACGGGCCGCAGCCGAGCGCGCTGGCGCCGACCAGCGACGCGGTGCCGCCCGACAACACGCTGAAGGGCGCCAACAACCCGACCGGCCCCAGCCCGGTGAACGACCAGGCGAAGGGCATGGAGATGTCGCGCTCGACCGCGTTCGGCCAGCAGGGCACCGACACCACCGTGGCGGCGAACGACAAGATGAAGGGTCGGCTGAACCGCGCCAAAGACGACCTCGACCAGGCAAAGGACGACCTCGACAAAGCGGCGAACCGCGACCTGAAGCCGTCTGACAGCGATGACCCGCAGGCGCAGCGCGAAGCGGCCTACGGCACCGCGGCGGAGCGGCTGGCCAAGCTCGACTCACGGGTGAGCGAGATTCGCGCCCGGGTCGACAACATGCACAGCAACGCGGCGTTCACCGAGACGCTGACCGACCTGCGGCGGCTCCACGAGTCGGCGCAGGGGGCGCTCGATCAGATTCGCGATCACAACGTGAAGCTGAACGACGCGCGAGACGCGGCCGACCGGCAGATGACCCAGTTCGAGGCCGCGATCAACTCGGTGCAGAAGCGAATCGAGAAGGCTGCGTCGCAGACCTGAGGTCTGCTTACGCGCCGCCCAGCAGCAGCTCCACGTCGGCGAGCGTGGGGGTGAAGCTGGTGTCCTGAGGAGCAGCGGCAGCGCCGAACGTGAGTGCGGCGTTGTCGTTGCCCAGGGACAACTTCGGCGCGCTCGCCGCCTGGAACCCGTCGCTCATGTACGACTGGCGAAACTGGGCGGCGCTGGTGGCCTGGGTGCCGAGCATCGAAGCGCGGCTGGTGCTCGAAGACTCGAAGCCGTCGGAGAAGCGCTCGAAGCCGCGGGCCTGGCGAGACGAAGAACGATCGGTGCGGTCGGAGCGGTCAGAACGATCGACCTGCCCACCGCGAGCGGGCTGAGCACCGGGAACCTGGGAGGGGTACGGGAAGAGCGCGTTTTCGGCATCGAGCCGCTCACGCACGTCCGAGTACCGGTTCCAGTTCTCGATCTGGCTCAGAACCCTGCTCACGTAGAAATTCTCGTGCGCTGAGGCGATCTGTTGCGTGAAAGGTGCGCGCTCCAGAAACCCACCAAACATCAACGGGTTAGGTAGCGGCGGGCAGCTCGATCGCGACCACCGCCCCGCCCTCGGGGCGGTTTTTGGCCCAGGCCCGGCCCCCGTGGGCGGCGGCGATGCGCTGCACCAGGGCCAACCCCAGCCCCAGGCCTTCGCGGCCGTGGTCGCCGCGGTGAAACGGCTCGAACACCTTGTTCTCGTCGCCGGGCGGAATACCGGGCCCGTTGTCCCAGACCTCGATCGCCACCTTGTCGCCTTCGGGGTGCACCCAGATGCGGGTGACGCCCTTGCCGTGCTTCGAAGCGTTGTCGATCAGGTTGGCGAGCGCGCGCGCGAGCAGGGTCGGGTCGGCGTCGAGCTTGTCTACCGACGAGTCGAGCAGCCCGCGGTCGCGGCCGGCCCGCTCGAGCGCGGCCCCCACCGCGTCGGCCACCACCAGGGTGCGCTTCTGCATCGCGCCGAACTCGACCCGGGAGTGCGCCAGCAGCTGGCCCACCAGCGCGTCCATCTCCACCACTTCGCGATCGAGGTCGTCGCAGGTCTTCTCGTTCGCGCCGGCGCCGCGGGCGATCTCGGTGAGCAGGCGAATGCGCGACAACGGGGTGCGCAGCTCGTGCGAGACCGCGGCGAGCAGCTCCCGCTGATCGGCCATCAGCTTCTCGATTCGCGCCGCCATCTCGTTCACCGCGTCGGCCACCAGCCCGAACTCGCCGTCGCGCCGGCCCACCACCGCGCGCGCCTTGAGGTCGCCCTGCCCGATGCGCTGCACGGTGCGAACCAGCTCGTCCATCGGGCGCGCCAGCCGCTTCGACATTCGGCCCGCCGCCATCCAGAGCACGAACACCACCGCCGCCAGCCCGAGCAGGAACCGCTTGCCCGAGAACGGCATGTGCCACTGCAGCCCGCACGCGCGCGCCAGGCCCAGCGTCTGGGTGCCGCGCACCACCGGCACGTCGACCCCCTTGAGGCACTCGTGGCCCGAGCCGACGATCAACATCGCGTGGCCCTGCGGGTCGAACAGTTCGAGGTCGATGCCGAGGTCTTGCGCGGTCTGGGTGGCGAACGCGGTGCGCGCCACCGGGTCGTCCCACACTTTTTCGAGCTGGTGGCCGGCGAACGCCTTGCCGCGCTCCATCTGCTTCATCCACCCGCTCTGGTCGGAGAGGATCGCCACCATCGTGCCCACCGTCGCCGCGGTGAGCAGAATCACCGCCGCGAACCAGAAGAACAGCCGGCGGCGGAGGTGAAAGCGGAAGTACGCGCCGGGATAGCGGCGCACCCACTCCTGAAACATCGCGCGCCGCTGCTCGCGGGTGGCGTGCCGCCAGTCGTGACGGTGCTCGTGACGGCGGTGCACGTTCAGTCCTTGGTCAGCACGTAGCCGATGCCACGCACCGTCTTGATCAGCCGCGGCGGCTCGTCTTTCAGCTTCTGCCTCAGGTGAGAGATGTGCACGTCGACGGTGCGCTCGCCCACCACCACGTCACCGCGCCCGGCCTCCTGCAGCAGCGCGTCGCGCGGCACCACACGGCCCGCCCGGCGCATCAGCGCCACCAGAATGTCGAGCTCGATGCCGGTCAAATCGATCGGGTCGCCCTTGAGCGTCGCGGTGCGGGCCCCGGTGTCGGCCGAGAGATCGCCCACCCGCAGCTGCTCGGTGAGCACCTCGGGCCGGCTTCGCCGCAGCACCGCCTTCAGCCGCGCCAAGAGCTCCCGAGGCGAGAACGGCTTGGCGATGTAGTCGTCGGCGCCCAGCTCCAAGCCCACCACCCGGTCGGTCTCGTCGCCGCGCGCGGTGAGCATGATCACCGGAATCTGGCTCTTCGCCCGTATGCGTTTGCAGACCTCGAGCCCGTCCATGCCCGGCATCATCACGTCGAGCAGCACCGCGTCGAAGGCGCCCTGCTCCAACGCCTGCAGCCCTCGTTGCCCGTCGGGCGCGGCGGTGACGGTGACGCCGTTCTGCTCCAGATACGAAGCGAGCAGCTCCGGCAACCTGGCATCGTCGTCGATCAGCAGCACCCGGGAAGGCATCGTTTCGTCTCCAACGCTGATGCCCCGTTCGCCGAGCACGAGGGCGAACGGGGCAGTCATGGCACTCTACCCAATCACTCCTTCGCCGGGGCGGGCGAAGGCGCGACGTTGTTGTTCGACGGGGTGGTCACCACCGTCGGAGAGCTGTTGCTCGGCGGCACGATCACGATCACCGGAGCCGGCTGAGCGACCGGGGCCTGCACGATCACCGGCGCAGACTGGGCACCAGGCGCGGTCTGCTGCTGCTGTTGCACCGGCGCGGCGGCGGGCACCTGCACCACCGGAGCCGCGGGGACCACCGGCGCTTCCTGCACTTCGCCGTAGTAGCCGCGGCCACCCCAGCCGCCGTGGCACTCGCCGCGGTGGTGGCGGGCGATCGAAGCGAAGCCCGAGCCGAAGCCGAAGATGACGCCGAGGATCAACAGGAACTTGAGAGGACGAAACGGCATGACGGTTCTCCTTGGTTTTGAGTCAGTTGGTTTGAGGTCAAATGAATCGCTTCAGATGTGCATCGAGTCGCCGTGGTGACCGGCGTGCCGCCAGTGACCGTGGCCCCCGAAGCGGCCCCGGCCGCAGCCGCCGCCGTAGCCGCCACCCGCGAAGGCGCGCGGGCCGAACTCGATCAGCTGGCCGATCTGCTTGCGCTGCTCGGGGTTGAGCGCCTCGTGAATCTTCTGCATCTGGGCGATCAGCTCGTTCTTCAGGGTGTCGAACTGCACCTCGTGCTTCGCGAACGCGTCGCGCACCGTCTCGGCGTCGAAGTGCTCACCGCTCACCGCCTTCGCCACGTCTGCCTTCGACGCGAACGCGCCCTCGCGAAACGCCTGCGCCTTCTCGCGCAGGGTGTCGAACGCCTCGGCGATCACCTTCTCCTGGCCGGGGGTGGTGTCGAGGCGCTGAAAGAGCCGCCGGAGCATCCAGTTGCGGGGGCCACCGCCCATGCGCCCACCGTACCCACCGCCGTAGCCGTAGCCACCGTGCCACCGCTGCCAGCGCGAGAGCTTGATCAGCCCGATCAGCGACAAAGTCCCAATCACGAATCCGAACATCGTTCCTGCCTCCAGTTACGGCGGCGAAAGCGCCGTCGTGCTGAGCTGAAAGTAGGAAGGCGCTGTGAAGGGACCGTGTGGTTGGGTCGGAAGAATTGTTAAGACCGCAACCGCCCGTAACTGCTCGGCCTGCGGGCTAGAATGTCTGGCCGAGCTTGAAGAACTGCAGGTTCACCGAGGGGGCGAAGTTGTTGCCGAACCTGCGGGAACCGAAGGCCAGCTGGCGATCGAAGGGCGAAATCACCTGCTCGCGGTTGTCGAACGCGTAGCCCACCGAGACGCCCAACATCGGCCCGAACACCCACCGCCCGAGGTGAAACTGCCAGCCGACGTCGACGCCGACCAGGAACGCCCGGCGCACGAACGAGCCGAGGTCGACGGGCCCGTTCGCACCGTCACCGGCGTCGAACAACACCACCTCCGACAACGGCTGTGAGACCTCGAACTGGAACCGGGGGCCGATGAAGAACCCGTCGAGGCCATGCTTCGCCCAGGGGAACCAGGTCGGGCCTGCCGAGACGCTGAACGAGCCGCCCGGGCTGCTGCCTGCTCCGACGTTGTACGAGAACGCGGTGTCGACATCGATGGTCAGATCGGGCCGCAGCGGCACCGACACCCCGACCGGAAAGTAGAAGTAGGCACCGGCCTGGGTGAACCCGTACGCCGCGCCGGCGCTCGTGCCTCCCGGATAGATCGAGACGGTGAAGTGCGGGAGCTCGGGCTCGGGCGCGGTGGAGAGCTCCGGCGCGGCGGCGAGGACCAGGAGGACGAGTGCGCTCGACATGCGGCGGTGAGAAGCACGCCGCGGGCCTGCTCGGCGCCCTGAGAAATGCACCGGTTCGGGCCGTTCGGCCCTCAGAATTTCGTCAGCCGACGGTGACCGCGCCCACGAAGCGCGACTCGCCGATCATGTCGATCGTCTTCTTCGCGCTCTCGACGTCGGACTCGTCGAGCTGCACGCAGAGCAGCACCGCGTCGGCGGCGAGCGCCACCGGTATGCCGGCCGGGTTCGAGAGCACCGAGTCGAGCACCACGATCACCATGCCGCCCGAGGCGACGTGGGTGGTCATGTCGATGATCAGCCGCGAGGCGCCGGCGAGATCGAAGCCCTCGGCCGACACCAGCTTGATCGCGCTGTCTTTGTGGAGCGTCGCCACCTGCGCCAGCGCCCGGCCGATCGCCGAGCCGGAGCCCTTGGCGTGCGCGGGCAGCACCACCAGCGAGTTCCAGTCTTTGCGCAGGGTGGCGAACCACAGCCGCTGCACGTCGTTCGACGGCAGCTCCGGCATGCGCGCAGTGGTCTTGGTATCGCCGGGGGTCATCGCGTTCAGGCCTTGGTCTCGATCACCTGCTTCACCGCCTTGGTGAAGTCGCCGCGGGAGAACGGCTTGATCAAGTACATCGTCGCCCCGAGCTCTTCGGCGTGGGCCCGGTCTTCGGGCAGCGAGCGGGCGCTCATCATCAGCACCGGCGTCTTGGCGTGGCCGTTGGCGCGCATGAACTCCAGCACGTCGTAGCCGGAAGACTCGGGGAGCATCAGGTCGAGCACCAACAGGTCGAACTTCTGCTCGCCCAGGGCGCTCATCGCCTTCTTGCCGTCGGCGACCTCGAACACCGCGAAGCCGAGCACCTTCAGGTACCCCTGCACCAGCTTGCGCAGCGCCGGGTCGTCCTCCACCAGCAGCACACTCTTCGGCACCACATTTTGCTTCGAGGCCACGGCGCTTACTTACTCGCTTCGCTGGGTGAGAGTCAGCGACAAACCAATCACCCAGCTGTACTGATGGAGCGGCGCTCCACCGGTGAGCAGCACCCCGCTGGCCACGTTGGGGGCCACCGGGCCGGAGCCCTGGTAGAAATAGGCGAGCCGGCCCGAGAGATCGACCCGCCACCAGGGCGCGCCCTGCCAGCCGACCCCGGCGTCTTCGTAGGTGCTCCGCACGTCGTACGCGCCGCCCAACAGCGAGCGGCCGTAGCCGGTGCGCGACCAGGCGAGAAAGTGTGGGCCCGACGCCAGCCCGAGGCCGAACGAGCCCTCCACCCGCTCGTACGCGGTGCCGAGGTAGGGGTCGATGAACGGCCCGACCGAGGCCTGGGCCCGGAGGTCGAGCAGGGTGTCGTGGCCGAAGTGGAGCTGGTGGGTGACGCCGGCGCCTCCGGTGCCCAGCGGCTGGGGCGGCGTGATGTTCCCCACCCCGTGGGTGCTGGTGGGCACGTCGCCGCCCGCCAGGCCTCCGCCGGCGTTGAGGTCGAAGCTGGTGCTGGCGTCGAGCTGGTGGGTCCACATCGCCTGGAGGTTGAGCATCGCCACCCGCTGCAACAAGAAGCCGTCGTAGGGGCCGAACCAGATGCCGAACAGCGAGTAGCGCCCGTCGAGCGAGACCTGGAGGTGGTCGGTGGGCGAAAGCTGGGTGTTGAGGCGAACCGAGCCGCGCGGGCTGGCCTGCACCGGCAAGGTGACCGCCGAGAGAAAGTCGGAGCCGCCGCCCCAGAAGTAGCCGCCCTCGGTGGTGAGGGTGGTGAGTGGGCTCAGCGGCCAGTCGATGCCGGCGGTGAGGTCGGAGCCGAAGGTGTTGATGATGTTGGCGCCGTGAATCGGGTTGGTCGGCACCGTGGCGCCGGTCGGCGTCTGCAGGGTCGAGAGATCGAGAATGCCGCTGTTGAACGAGTAGCGAATGTACGGGTGGGGGCTGCCCTCGCGCCGCCAGTCGGCGCTGGCGGTCGCCCGGTGGGTGTAGTCGTAGTGCACCCCGTTCTGCACCGCGTAGGGTTCGCGCAGCCGAAAGGTCGGGTCGTAGGCGATCGAGAGGTTCCACCCTCCGAACGAGAGGCCGAGCTGGCCGTCGAGGCCGACGCCGACGTCGCCCGCCGCCACGCTGTTGGAGTCGAGGCCCTCGTACGCGGTGCGGGCGCGGAGATCGAGGCGCGCACCAACGCTCCAGTTGACGTTCTGAGACAGCGCCACCGCGACCAGTAGCGCCGGCAGGGTCACTCGACGATCACCACGTCGCCGCCTTGCAACGCGAAGGTGGCGGCCTTGCCTTCGGCCCGCTTCAGCTTGTCGTAGTCGATGCGAATGCGCTGCGGCACGTCGCCCGGCAGGTGGTGCCGCTGCACGAAGATGTCTTTGCGCGCGAAGTTGGTGAAGCCGCCCGCCGAGGCGAGCACCTGGAGCGTGCCGGAGCCGGGCTCGATCGGGTAGACGCCCGGGTGCGCGACCTCGCCCAGCACCGAGACCGCCTGGGGGCGAACCTCTTCGAGCGAGATGGTGACCACCGGGTTGTTGATGAAGTCTTTCAGCCGGGTCTGCAGTTGGGCCGAGAGCACCGTCGGGGTGTAACCGGCGGCCATCACGTCGTTGAGAAACGGTAACGAGATCTTCCCGTCTCCGCGCACCCGGGAGCGCGCCGACATCGCCTCCTGGTTGTAGACGCGCACGGCGATCGTGTCACCGGGCCGAATCACGTAGTCGTTGCTGCTCTGGCTGTCTTTCAGCTCGTCGACCCAGATGAACGTGCCGCTGTTCATCGGGCAAGCGGTGAGCAGCAGCGCCGTCACCGCACAGAGTGCTTCAAGTCGTCGCAGGTTCACGTTTCTTCCTCAGGGCGTCCTTCAGAAACGCAATCATTTCCCTCGGGTTTACCGCCTTGAAAAGCAAAACCAACGCTGCATACGCCGCGCCGTCGACCAGCAGCCGGCAGAAGCCTGGGAGCCAGACGAAGCGGGTGTAGGTGAGAAACCAGCCCTGGCGCTGCATCAACCAGTCGAGGCCGATCACCACCGCGCACACCAGCGCGGTGCGCACCACCATGTTGACGCTGCGGGAGTCGAACGCGCGCTTGCCCATCAGCACCAGCATCGTCGCCGACACCCCGAGCTCGGTGAGAATCTGCACCGCCGCAGCGCCCGCGCCACCGCCGGAGGGGCCGACCCAATCGAGCGCCGGGCCCTGAATCAGCAGGTTCGCGATCAGGTTCACCACCAGGCCGGTGCCGGAGATCACCACCAGGGTCCAGGCGCGGTTCTCGAGCGTGAGCGCGACCGAGCTGATGATCGACACGTAGATGAAGACGTAGATCGGCGAGAGCAGCCGCAGCGAGAGGCCGGCGGGCGCGTAGGCGGGGCCGAACATCATCGTCAGCCAGGTGGTGGCGCCCAGCCCGAGCGCGAGCGACATCGGGATCGCGATGATCAGAATCAGCTCGAGCGAGCGGCGCACCAGCGCCTGGTACTCGGGCTCCGATTTTTCTTTCGCCCGGGCGAGCAGCGGCATCAGCACCCCGGTGATCAGCGGGGTCACCAGCATCGCCAGGCCGCCCAGCATCGAGGCGGCGCCGTACCAGGCGGTCTCCTGCTGGCCGAGGTCCTCGCCGAGGCGCCCGGCGGCGCGCACCGAGAGCAGGAACACGTCGACCTTGTTGTAGACGGTGTGGAAGATGCCGTTCAGGTAGTAGGGCATCGTCGCCAGCACGATCACCTTCACCGGGGTCCAGGCGACGTTCTTGATCGCCAGCGCGAGGTGCTTGCGGCAGAGCGCCGAGAGAATCACGCAGCGCACGCCCTCCGAGACCGCGGAGGCGACCGCGATGCCCATCACTCCGTAGCCGAGCCAGACGCCGATCAGCGAGCCGCCGGCCCAGGCGACCTTGGTGACCACGCTCACCGCCGACAGCCCGTCGACGGTGGTGTTGGCCTGGAGCAGCGCGCCGAGGCTGTTGTTGGTCACCCAGAAGAACTGGAACACGCCGAGCAGCGCGACCAGGGTCATCACCTCCGGCGGCCGGTGGGTGACCCAGAGGGTGACCGCCATGCCGATCGCGATCGGCAGCGAGAGCAGCACCCGCAGAAAGGTGACGCTGCCCCAGAAGTCGTTGGCGTGCTGCGGCCGGGTGGGGATCTCCTTGCGGACGTAGGTGTCGACCCCCAGCGTCAGCACGATGAACCAGGTGGCGGTGAAGTTGTCGGCGGCGTCGTAGGGGCCGAACGCCGAAGGGCCCATCGCGCGGCGCAGCAGCGGCCGAATCAGAAAACCGATCGCCAGCGTCATGCCCAGCGAGGAGCCGAGCTTGAGCAGGTTGCGCACCGCCACCCGCACGTCGCTGTGAGCCGCGCCGCCTGGATTTTCCAACGGTTTGTTCACTTTTGGCCGCTGCGCATCACGACCCCAATCGGCACGCGCGTCAACAGCCGAGTTGGCCGTGTAGCGCGGGAGTAACCGTTGGAGTGTTTCAGCTCGCGCCCCGCCCGGTGATCACCACCGGGAAGGTCTTCAGGATCAGGTTGATGTCGCCCTTGAGCGACCAGTGATCGATGTACTGCATGTCGAGGTACATCCACTGCTCGAAGGAGATCTGGTTGCGGCCCGACACCTGCCAGATGCAGGTCAGGCCCGGGCGCACCGAGAGGCGGCGGCGCTGCCACGGCTCGTACTTCGCCACCTCGGGCGGCACCGGCGGGCGGGGGCCGACCACGCTCATGTCTCCGCGCAGCACGTTGATCAGCTGGGGGAGCTCGTCGATCGAGTACTTGCGAATGAACTTGCCGATCCCCGTGATGCGGGGGTCGTTCTTCATCTTGAAGACCGGGCCGGTCTGCTCGTTGAGCTTCTCGAGCTTCGCCTTCAGCTCTTCGGCGTTGGTCACCATCGAGCGGAACTTGAGCATGTTGAAGCTCTTGCCGTGGAGACCGACCCGCTGCTGCTTGAAGAACACCGGGCCGCGCGAGGTGAGCTTGATCATCACCGCCACGAAGCCCAGCAGCGGCAGCAGCAGCCAGAGCGCCACCGCCGACGACGCGATGTCGAACAGGCGCTTGATCGCCATCTGGGTCGGCTTCACGTCGATGGTGATGTAGTGGAGGTAACCGTCGGTGATCGCCTTGCTGGCGATCGGCCGGGCGCGGTCGAGGCGAAAGCTGTAGGCCGGCAGCGCGAACGGCAGGCCGAACCGCTCCGCGACCTTGATCGTGGCCTGCATCTCGTTGGCGTGGCGAATCGCGTTGCCCGCCACGTACACCTCGCTCACCGGAGTGGTGCGGAGGATGTTCTCGAGGTCGTTGGCGACGCCCAGCAGCGGCCCGCGGAGGTGCTCGGGCGGCGACTCGTCTTCGAAGCGCAAGAAGCCCACCACCTTGCGCTTGCCCTTCTTGATGATGTCGTCGGCGGTGATGCGGCCCATCGGGCCGGTGCCGATGATCAGCACCTCGTCGAGCGGGCCCTCGCGCTCGGCCAGCTGGCGAAACACGCCGACCTTGAGCAGCAGCACGATCGGCCAGAGGCAGACCAGGAACTGGGGAATGCGGGGGAACACCCCGCCCTCGGGCACGGTGAGGGTGACCACCGCGAGAATGGTGGTGACCGCGAGCACCAGAATCGACACCAGGGCGATGTCGTCGATCACCTCGTGCTCGGCGTAGGGGTCGTAGTGGCGCAGCGCGGTGGCGGTGATCAACCAGACCGCGACCAGGGCGAGCGACAGCCACCCCAGGGTGACGCTGGCGGGGTGAAAGGTTCCGGTGGTCCAGAACGCCGACGCGTGGACCGCGCCCACGAGCAGCGCCAGATCCACCAGCAGGTTCAGCCGGGAAGAGAAGCCAGGGGCGAGCTTGCCTAAAGTGCTCATCTACGACGCTGCAGTTATCGAGACACGGGTGGGGAATGTTTCGGATCGCGGACGACGGCGCACCTTACCTCAAGACGCCGGACCTTGGCTCCGGTATGGAAAGGACCGCTTGAAGATTTCGACACGGCTCAAAGTGGGCGAAGTGCCGATCGACGTGGTCACCTTTCAGGGTGCACTCGACGCGATCGAGGCGTTGGTGGCCTCGGGGCGCGGCGGGTACGTGGTGACCCCGAACATCGATCACGTGGTGATGGCGGACTCCAACTCCGAGTTCCGCTCGGCGTACGCGGAGGCGGCGCTCTCGCTGGTCGACGGGCAACCGTTGGTCTGGGTGAGCCCGATGCTGGGCGAGAAGCTGCCCGACAAGATCTCCGGGTCAGACCTGGCCTGGCCGCTGCTCGAGCGCGCCGCGCAGAAGAAGTGGCGGGTCTACTTTCTCGGCGCAGCTCCAGGGGTGGCGGAGCAGGCGGCGGCGAAGGTGAAGGAGCGCTACGGCACCGAGGTGGTCGGCTGCGACTCCCCGATGCTGTCGCTCAACCCCTCCGACCCGAAGAGCCAGGAGGCGTTCGAAAAGGTACGCGCGGCGAAGCCCGACCTGTTGCTGGTGGCGATGGGGGCTCCCAAGCAGGAGCTTTTGATGCAGAAGTACCGCACGGCCTACGCACCGGCGGTGGCGGTGGGCGTGGGCGCATCGCTCGACTTCATCGCCGGCACGGTGAAGCGCGCGCCCTCGTGGGTGTCGAAGTCGGGGCTGGAGTGGGCGTGGCGGCTGTCGAAGGAGCCGAAGCGGCTCTGGCGGCGCTACCTGGTGAACGACCCCAAGTTCCTGCTCATTCTCGCGCGCACGCTGCGCAGGCCTCTGTCGGAGCGGGTGTTCTCGAAAGAAGAGCCGTGAGGGCGCTGCTCCAGCGGGTGACGGAGGCCTCGGTCACCGTCGACTCGAAGGTGGTGGGCGAGATCGGCCCCGGGCTTCTGGTGCTGCTGGGCGTCGGCAAAGGCGACACCGATTTGGATGCGGAGCAGCTGGCCGACAAGGTCACCGGCCTGCGAATCTTCGAAGACACCGCGGGGAAGATGAACCTCTCGCTGCTCGACACCTCGAAGGCGATGTTGGCGGTGAGCCAGTTCACGCTCTACGCCGACGCGCGCAAGGGCCGGCGGCCGAGCTTCACCGACGCCTGTGAGCCTCAGGAGGCGAAGCGGCTGTACGGCGTGTTCTGCGAGAAGGTGCGGGCGTTGGGCTGCACGGTGGCGGAGGGCGTGTTCGCCGCCGACATGAAGGTGCGGCTGCTCAACGACGGCCCGGTCACCATCTGGCTCGATAACAAGGTGTAGATGAGCGACTACGACGAGCCGCGCGACGAAGCGTTGGAAGAGCGCATCGCGGCCGACCCGTCGGCGGAGAGCTACCGCGTCTACTCCGACTGGCTGCAGCAGCACGACAACCCGCGCGGCGAGCTGATCGCGGTGCAGACGGCGATGGAGACCGCGACCGGCCCCGAGTGGGCGAAGCTCAAGGTGCGCGAGCTGGAGCTGTTCGACACGCACGACGCGCAGCTGTTCGGGCCGCTGAAGAAGTGGAACGTGGCGCGGCGCGCCGAGCTGGCGTGGCACCGCGGTTTCATTCGCGCCGTGCTCGGGCACTCGTTTCGCGAAGCGATGATGGAGCTGTTCGCGCACCCCTCGGCGCGGTTCATCGAGCGGGTGTTGGTCGACGACACCGACGAGCTCAACGTTCACCCCAACCAGCCGTTCACCGAGGTGGTGACCGCCGGCGAGAAGCTCGACCCGGTGCTCGCGCTCCCGGGGTTGAAGCAGCTGTCGATGGGGCGGTCGACCTGGGCGGGCGAGCTCTCGCACCCCGAGCTCGAGCGGTTGTCGTGGGCGCGGCCGCATCACAGGTGGTGGCCAAAGATGCTGGCGGCGCGGCTGCCGAAGCTGAAGCGGTTCAGCTCGTGGATCTCCGACGATACGGTGGAGATCGCCTCGGAGGTGCTGGCGAAGTTTCCCCTCGAGGTGGCGCGGCTGGAGGTCGACAACATTCCCGAGCAGGTGCCGCGCATGCACCCGGGCGCGGCGGGCAAGGTGGGCCGGTTGGCGCTCCACGACACGCCGACCGCATGGCTTGGGGGGCTGCCCGATGGGTTCTTCTCGGGGGTGACCACGCTCGAGCTCGATTCGATCACCAACCCGGAGGCCGGCGCGTACTTCGGCGACATGCCGGTGATGCCGAAGCTGACTCGGGTGCGGCTGGTGCACCCCACCGACCGGGTGCGCTGGTTTCGAGGGTTCGCGGCGAGCCGGTTGGCGAAGCAGGTCGAGCACCTGGAGCTGGGCGTGTCGAAGCCTGAGCCGGGAGTGGCGATCGCGTCGTACGAGTTTCCCAAGCTGCGCTCGCTGGACGTGCGGTTCGACGCCAGCTCGACGCCGCAGTTTCTACAGAGCGCTCAGTTCTTCGCCGGGCCTGCGTGGAACCAGGTGCGGGTGCTCGAGCTGAACGCGGCGGGGCATGTGGTGACGCTCGCCGCGAGCCCGCTGGGCCCGGTGCTGGAAGAGCTGACCGTGCGACTCGACCGGGATCGCGAGGGCGAGCTGCTGCTCGAGCACGTGGCGAAGTTGAGGGCGCTGAAGGTGCTGCGGCTGCGCGGTGAACGCGTGGCGGAGCCGAAGGTGATCGAGCGGTTGTTCGCGCTGCCGTTGAAGGTCGAGTGGCTGGGGAACCAGGCCAGATCGATCTGGGACTGAAAGCTCTCCTTCAATACAGCGTCTTCGGATCCAACCCTTTGTAGAGATCGGCGACGTACTCGCCGTACCCATTGAAGGGCAGCGTGTCGCGCCGCGAAAACTCACCGATGCGCCGTTCGCTCGCCTGACTCCAGCGCGGGTGATCCACCTCGGGGTTCACGTTCCCGTAGAACCCGTACTCGCGCGGCGTGGCCTTGTTCCAGGTGGTGCGCGGCTGTTCGCGGGTGAGCTCGATCTTCACGATCGACTTGATGCCCTTGAACCCGTACTTCCACGGCACCACCAACCGCAGCGGCGCGCCGTTCTGATTCGGCAGCGCCTTGCCGTACAAGCCGACCGTCATCAGGGTGAGCGGGTTCATCGCCTCGTCGAGCCGCAGCCCCTCGATGTACGGCCAATCGAGCACCGGCGACCCTTCACCCGGCAGCTGTTCGACGTCGAGCAGCGTGGTGAACACGACGTACTTCGCGTTCGAGGTCGGCTCGAGCTTCGCGAGCAGGCTCTTGAGCGGAAAGCCGATCCACGGGACCACCATCGACCAGGCCTCGACGCAGCGGTGCCGGTAGATGCGCTCCTCGAGCGGAAACCACTTCAGCAGATCGTCGATCCCGATCCGCCGGGGCTTGCCCACTTCGCCGCCGACCTCGATCGTCCAGGGCCGCGGCTTGAGCGTGTGCGCGTTCTCGGCCGGGTCCGACTTCGACAACCCGAGCTCGTAGAAGTTGTTGTACGTCGTCACGTCGTCGAACCTGGTGAGCTTCTCGTTGACGGTGAACTCGCCGCGCTTGGCGATCGGCAGACCGTTGGCGTCGACCAGGCCCGCGTCGGCGGCATCGGCGACCACCAGTGGAGCGGCTTCGGGCTTCACCCGCGCGACGCGGCCACGGCTGGTGAACGCCCACAAAGCGCCACCCAGCCCACCGGCGGTGGCGGTGAACAGCGCCGCGTTCTTGATGAACTCGCGACGGCGCAGGTAGAGCTGCTCGGGAGTGACCTCGCGCTCGGCCTCGTTGGGGATCTTCGCCGCCACGATGCCTGTACGTTAATCGGGCCTGACCGGTTTCACAGCTACGGCTGCAAGCAGTAGAGGTGGTGTGCCACCGAGCAGCTGCTCCCCAGTGCGGGGAAATCCCACCAGGTGCCGGTGCTGATGTCGGTCGACTGGCCGGTGCCCACCGCGAACATCGTGGTGTTGGTCCAGTTGGAGCAGTCGTTGTTGCCGCTGCTCGCCACCGACGGCGTCAAAGAGCCGCCCCACACGTTCGCGCCGGTGCCGGAGCCGATGTAGTTGCCCATCGCCGTCTCCACCAGCGCGGTGTCGAGCGGGCCACCGTCGAGCGCGAGGAAGTCGGCCGCGGTGGGCTTGAGCGCCGCGCCGTCGACGCGCGTCCAGGGGCCACCGTCGGGATCGAAACGCGACGCGGCGCTGGCGGTGTTCGTCGAGAGCATCGCGAGGAAGGGCGCCTGGTAGCCGGCAGCCGCCGCTTCGGTGGCGCAGATGGTGTCGGCCTGCGCGAGCCCGCCGTCGAGCACGTAGGTGCCGGTGGTGATGAACGCGAGCCGGTGCGGCGTCGGTGGGTCGGGCTGAACCGGCGTCGTCTGGTCGATCTCGAAGCAGTAGAACGGGTAGTGCCCGTCGCATTGGAGCGCGGTGTAGCCGCTCCAGACGTCGGTCATGCGGTACGGGTAACCGGAGTTGCCCTGCAGACCGGCGTCTCGGAATTGCCAGTCGAGGCAGCTCGAGCCAGCTCCGCCGTCGGTCAGCGTGCCGGTCCAGACGAAGAGGCCGCCGTCGCCGCCGTGCTCGGTGACGGTCAGCGGGTAGAACATCTCGACGCTCGCCATCAGGCCGTTGACTGTGTCGGCGAACGGCCGGCCGTCGACGCGAACCCAGCCGCGCGCGGTGCCCAGACGCGAGGGTGCGGTGACCGTGCTCGTCGAGAGCCACGCGACGTAGGTGCCCGGGAGCCCCGCGTCGGTCGCGTGCGCCTGGCAGATCGCATCTGCCGCGGCGAGGCCGCCGAAGTTGCCTTGGTAGGTAGAGGAGGTCACGAAGACGTAGTTCGGAGGAGTCGTCGTGCCGCCTCCGCCGCCGGTCGCTGAACCGCCGCCACCTGTCGCTGCGCCACCGCCCGTGGATCCGCCACCGCCACCCGTCGCTGCGCCACCTCCGCCGGTCGCTGCTCCACCACCGCCCGTGGCTGCGCCGCCACCGCCGGTCGCTGCTCCACCGCCGCCCGTCGCTGCGCCACCGCCCGTCGCTGCGCCGCCGCCCGTCGCTGCGCCGCCACCCGTCGCTGCGCCACCACCGCCAGTCGCTGCGCCGCCACCACCTGTCGCCCCGCCACCACCGCCAGTCGCTGCGCCACCACCACCAGTCGCCGCACCGCCACCGCCAGTCGCCGCACCTCCGCCACCGGTTGCCGCGCCTCCGCCGCCAGTCGCTGCGCCGCCGCCAGTCGCCGCGCCGCCTCCGCCAGTCGCTGCGCCGCCGCCTCCGGTCGCAGATCCTCCACCGGCCGCACTACCGCCGCCGGAGGCACTTCCGCCGCCGCCTCCGCTCGGACTCGGCGAACCACACGCCGCCAACACGAACGCCGCGCACATCAAGAGTCGTTTCAGGTTCACTCGCGTCCCCGTTCCGCCAAGCGAAGCCCGCAGCGTACTCGAAAAAACGAGGGCCTCTAACCTCACCCCGCGGACGCTGTTGCGTCCGTCGGCCCTCTCCTTTCAGGAGAGGGTGTTCGTTCCCACGATCACCTGCAGCGTGTCGGCGGGCTCGAACGGCCGCATCAGAAAGTCGCCGTACCGCTCGTGCGCCTGCAACCCCACCGACGCCAGTGCGCGATCCACGTCTTCGACCTGAAAGAACGTCTGTCGCAGGCGCCGAATCGCCGACCGGGTGTGCGCCCGCTCGGACATGTGCATCGAGAACGGAGCCCGCTCGCCGGAGCGCAGGTCGAACGCGAAGGTGCCGCCCGGCTCGAGGTGCTGCGCCACGGTGGCGAGCGCCGACTCGAGGTGATGCCGCTCGGCCATCATGCCCAGCGCGTTCAGTGGCGCGCAGACGAACTTGAAGCGCTGGTCGAGCCGCAGGCTCCGCAGGTCGGTGTGGAGCAACCGCGGCGGGACACCCGGCAGCTGCGCGGCGAGCTCGAGCGCGGCACGGTGCATCGGCTCGGAGGGCTCCACCGCGACCACACTGACCCCTTTTGCCGCGATCGCGAACGCCACCCGCCCATCGCCTGATCCGAGGACGAGCGAAGGCCCTGGAGCGCGCTCCAGCACCCGAGCGTAGAAGGCGCTCGCCGGATCTTCGGCCACCAGCGACAGGGGCATGACTCTTCTCACGCTACCCCCTACAATCCCCCGCCGCACCATGACCAGCGCCTCTCACCCCGTCGGGGGTATCCCGCAACGCACCGTGCTCGGCGTTCGGGCCAAGTTCGACAAGATCGCCTCCCAGGAATACTCGCTGGTGCTGGTCAACACCGGCGCCGCCGGAAAGATCTTCTCGGTCGGCGACGCGGTGCGCATCGGCAAGGCGCCCGACAACGACGTGGTGCTCGACCACCCCACGGTCAGCCGCAACCACCTGGTGCTGAAGCGCCTCGGCGATCGCTTCCTGGTGCAAGACCAGGGGAGCACCAACGGCACCTTCATCGACTCCGCCCAGGTGCGCGAGGGCTACCTGAAGCCCGGCGCGTTGCTCGAAGTGGGCGACGTTCAGCTCCGCTTTCAGCCGCAGATCAAAGAGCTCGAGCTCTCACCTGCCAGCGAAGACAAGCTGGTCGACCTGGTCGGCAAGAGCGCGGCGATGCGGCAGATCTTCGGGCTGATCAAGCGCATCGCCCCCACCGAGTCGACCCTGCTGCTGATCGGCGAGACCGGCTCCGGCAAAGGCGCAGCTTCGAAGACGATTCACAAGATGTCGACCCGCGCCACCGGGCCGTTCGTGGTGTTCGACTGCGCCTCGGTGCCCGACTCGCTGATCGAGAGCGAGCTGTTCGGCCACGAGAAGGGCGCGTTCACCGGCGCGATCAGCCAGCGCAAGGGCTTCCTCGAAGCGGCCGACGGCGGCACGTTGTTCATCGACGAGATCGACGACCTCAACCTCGAGCTCCAGCCGAAGCTGCTCCGCGCGCTGGAGGACCGCGAGTTCCGCCGGGTCGGCAACTCCGACAAGTCGATCAAGTTCGACACCCGGGTGATCGCCGCCTCGAAGAAAGACCTCTGGGCGGAGGTGCAGGCGGGCCGGTTTCGCGAAGACCTCTTCTTCCGGCTCTCGGTCTTCATGCTGCCGCTGCCCCCGCTGCGCGACCGTAAAGAAGACATTCCGCTGTTGGTCGACACCTGGGCCGGCAACCAGCTGTGGGAAAAGCTGCCCGAAGAAGAGCGCCAGCGGGTGCTCGCTCACACCTGGCCGGGCAACGTGCGCGAGCTGCGCAACTTCGTCGAGCGCCGCAAGCACGTCGCCGACATGCCCGAGCTCGCGATGGAGGCCTTCCTCCGCGACTACGGCGGCACCGAGAAGCCCGAGGGTGAGTCGCTCCCGGTCAGCTACGCGGGCCCGTTCAAGGAGTGCAAGGAAGAGCTCGTTCGCGCGTTCGAGAAGGAATACCTGAGCCGCCTGCTGGCCAAGTCGAAGGGCAACGTGGCGAAGGCCGCGCGCGACGCGGGCCTCGACCGCAAGCACCTCTACTCGCTGCTCCACAAGTACGCCCTGGTGCAGGGCGGCGGTGAGGGCGAGACGCCGTAGCGTCAGCTGGCCGGCGCTTTCTCCAGCGCGCCCACTCCGCGCGCCAGCTCCACCAGCTGCACCAGCTCGAGCGGCTTGTTGAGCACCGGCTGCGGCTGCCGCTCGAGAAACGCGCGCGCCCGCTCGTCGCTCGCGCCGCCGGTGATGAAGGCCACCTTCTTCGCCAGCTGCGGCCACCGGGTGCTCACCGCCTCCCAGAGCGCCTCGCCGCCGCCGTCGGGCATCATCAGGTCGCAGAGCACCAGGTCGAACGACTGGTCGCGCTCCAGCATCGCCACCGCTTCCAGCACCCCGCTCGCGACGGTGATGACGAAGCGCGCGCCGAGCTCGCGGCGGAGCGCATCGCGCACTGCCTGATCGTCGTCGATCAACAGCATGCGCGCCGGCGGCCCCGTCGGAGGGCCGAGCTGCTCGTCGAGCACCTTCGCCGCCACCGGCCCGGTGCCCCGCTCGAGCACCAGGTGCGCGGTGGTGCCCTTGCCGAGCTCGGAGCTGAACCGCAGTGTGCCGCCCAGCCCTGAGACGAGGCCCTTCGACACCGCGAGCCCGAGCCCGGTGCCCTTGCCGAACGGCTTGGTGCTGAAGAACGGCTCGAACAGGTGGCTGAGCGTCTCGGCGCTCATTCCCGCGCCGTTGTCCTCCAGCCGCACTTCGATCTTCTCGTCTTTCGATTCGGCGGTGACCCGCACCCGGCCGTTGGTGCGCTCGGCCGGCATCGCCTCCAGCGCGTTGGAGATCAGGTTGGCGAACACCTGCACCAGCGACTGCTCCTGCGCGCGCACCAGCAGATCTGCGGGCACCTCGTTCACCACCTCGTTGCCGGGGCCGGCGCGAACGCGCGCGAGGCGAACGCCCTCCTCCACCACCTCGTACAACACCATGGTGGTGAGCTCGGGCTGGTAGCCGGCCGCCATGCGCCCGGTGATCAGCAGCTGCCGCACCACCTGCGCGATTCGCCCCATCGAGCTGAGCGACTCTTTGAGCGCGTCGGCGCCGTCTTCCGGCACGCCGCCGTGCTCCACCGCGTCGATCACGTAGCGGAGGTTGGCGGTCACCGACGCCGCGGGGTTGTTGATCTCGTGCGCCACGCCGGCGGCGAGCTGACCGAGCGCGCCCAGCTTCTCGGCCTGCGAGAGCGCCTTCTGGGTGGCGATCAGCTCCTGGGTGCGCTCGTCGACCAGCGCCTCGAGCGACTCCTCCAGCTTGTGGAGCGCGCGCACCTCTTCGATGAAGCGGTTGGTGAGCGTCACCCCCATGAGTGCGATCGGCACCAGAAAGCCGGCCGACATCAGGTAGGGCGCGGGCCAGTTGGTGAGCGACGCCAGCATGTCGTTCACCGAGAACAGCGTCATCACCCCGGTGGCGATGGTGAGCGGTTTCGCTGGCCCGATGCCCTGCGCCCAGCCGCGGGCGGCGCGCACGAACACCCAGATCAGGCCGACCGCGATGCCGAGCAGCAACAGCGAGCCGAGGGTGGTGTTCTCGGCGTCGTAATAGACGGTGGAGAGCCCCGCGAACCGGTGGCTCTGCAACCGGCCGGTGAGCAGCGCGCCCGGCCAGAAGGCGAGCACGCCCACCGCGCCACAGAGCCACCTGCCGACGCCGCTGAAGCGGCTCCTGGGCAGCTTCACCACCGCGGCGCTGTAGCGGAGCCAGGCGAACACGTGCACCGTGACCAGCAACAGCTGCAGCCGCACCGCGGTGACCACGCCTGAGGGGTCCATCGCGTCGCTCGACCACAGATCGAGCCCGCTGTAGGCGCCGCCGGTGATCGCCACCAACGCGAACCAGCGCTGATCTTCCCAGCCGGGCGCGCGCGCGAAGCGAACGCACAGCACCGAGACATAGAGGGCGACGGCGCACGCTGCGATCGGAGCGAGGATCGCGAGCGTCATCGTTCACCCGCGGCCGAGCTTGCGCATTCTGACGTTCAAGTACCGCTCGGAGCCGGCGTAGCGAATCAGCTCCATCATCTCGGAGCCGAGCGCCTTCTTCGCCCTCAAGGCCGAGAGCGCGGGAGCGACGCCGCCCGAGACCAACAACCCGGCGCGGTTGGCGCTGTGCCGCGCCGCTTCGGAGAGCGCGCCGAGGTCCAGGTTGCGGCCCACCCGCTCGTAGAGCTGCTTCAACCGCTCCCAGCCCTTGGGCGGCAGACCGTCTCGCACCGCGCGGGCCTCGGCGCTCATCGCCTGGCCGCGGAGCACCGCACCGAGCACGTTGAGCGCGCGGTAGAGCTGCTCTTTGCGCAGCGTTCGCAGCGCGAGCAGGTCGGGGTTCTGGGTGAAGAGCGCGCGGCCGGCGAAGAAGCGAAGCTCGGCCTCAGGCAGCTCGCGCTTCGCCGCCAGCCTGCCGACCAACAGCCGCACCTGGCCGGGGAACACCAGCGCGAACGGCGGGCCGTTGTCGTTCGACAGGTAAACGTCGGGCGCGCGCAGGCCGAGAATGCGCACCGCGGCGAGCAGCGCGTCGGCGGCGGCCTTGGCGCCCTTGCCCATGTCGACCCGGAACTCCTCCTTGGTGCCGGCGGCGGGCCCACGGGTCGGGTAGATGCGGCAGAGCGCCATGCCGGCGAGGGTGAGCAGCTCGCCCTCCTCGCCGCGCAGCCTCGGGTGACGCAGGCCGGCGCGATCGGCGTTCGACAGAATCAGCTTCGGGGTGCGCGGCGCGGCGTGCGGGTCGCCTTCGATCGCGCGGGCGATCTCCAGCATCAGGCTCTGGCGCGACGGGTCGGAGGCGGCGTCGAAGTGCTCGGCGAGCCGGCGGTAGCCGTCGGGGTCGAGCGGGTTGCCACGCACGCGCTCGAACAGCGCCTCGCGCTCCTTGGTGAGCTTGGCCGACGGCGATGGGCCGAACGACGGAGGGATCGACGCCTCGGGATCGCCGAGCGCGAGCGGCAGCTCCTGGGTGTTGCGCGGCTCGTCCATCTTGCCGGCCGGCGCGTCCCACTCCTGCGACGGCATCTCGATGTCGGAGGTGCCCACCTCGACGAAGTCGTCGTCACCGCTCATCGCCTCTTCGACCGAGGCGTCGTCGTTGGCGATGCGATCGAGCACGCTGCCCTCGAACGCCTCCTCGTCTTCTTCGTCGACCCCAGGGGCTTCGGCGGCGCCGGCGCGGCGCGGTGAGAGCTTCTCGGCCGCGATCGGCAGCGACGGCACCTGGGGGTACTTCGGCCGCAGCCCCGAGGTCTGACCGGCCTCCTGCCGCGGCGGCACCTTCACCCCGCGCCCCGACGACTGCACCTGGGCGGCCTGCAGCGGCTGGGTGCGGGAGATGTCGCGCGACACCGCCACCCCGCGGCCCGACGACTCCACCCGCTTCTCGGGAGCGCCCGGCTTGGGCACCGCGGGCACGCCACGGCCCGAAGACTCGACCCGCACCTGCACTCCGCGGCCGGAGGTGACGGGCTTCGGCTGCGCCGCGGGCGGGCGCGGAGGCGTGGGCGCGGCCGGCGCCTTCTTCGCTCCACCCTCGGTGATCTCCGAGCCCCATGGGTTCCCGGGAGATTGGTCGCCTGGCGTCACCACCGAAGATTCCGCCAGCTCATCGAGCATCTGCAAGACCTCGGCGGGTAATCCTCCGCGTTTCACCGGCTCGGGCGGCCGCGGGGGGTCGGGCTCGACGATGGCGCCGAGGATCTTCGCCACCGCGTCGTAGTCGACCTCCGACTCCCCCGAGGGGCTGTCGGCGGCGAGCTCGTCGGCGATCGGCGGCGGCGCGGGCGTCTTCTCCGACGCGGGGTCGGCGGGCCGCCCGGGGGTGGGCGTGAAGTCGAACTGCGGCGCGCTGCCCGACTTGGGAGGCGCGACCAGCGCGGCGCTCTTCGGCGGAGGCACCACCGGCACCAGCGGGTTGGTGGAGGGCTCTTCGGGCGCCGGCTCGGCGAGCTCGCGCTCCATCTTCTCGGCGCGCTTCTCGTAGGTCTCGGCCTTGGTGGTGTCGCCGATGTGCTCGCGCACGAAGGTGCCCAGCCGCCGCCACAGCCGCGCGCGCTCGGCGGCGTCTTCGGTGGCGGTGGTGCCGTGCTCGAGCGCCCAGGCGCCCTCCTGGTAGAGGCCGCGCTCCTCGAGGTAATCGACCAGCTTCATCCACGCCTGCTGGTGGCCGGGCTCGAACCGCACCGACTTGCGCAGCTCCTCCAGCGCCTCGTCGGCCCGGCCCGAGCTCTCCAGAATCGCCACCAGCTCGAGCCGCGCCTTGCGGGTGCGGCTGCCGCGCGGCTCTTTTTCGATCTGCGCGCGGAGCACCTGCTCGAGCTGACCGGCGTCGCCCGCATCGCGCGCGAGCACGCCCAGCCGCTGGCCGGCCTCTTCGTCCTGGGTGAACTCGAACATCACCTCGGCCCAGGCCTTCTGGGCGAGCTTGGCCTGCTTCGGCTGAGCGTCGACCAGGCGCGCGAGGCGGCGGTAGAGCTCGCCGCGGCCGCCCTTGCGGCGGGGCATCGTCTCGAGCGCCTTCGACAACCGGCCCACGAGCTCGGTCGCGTTGCTGCCCGGCAGCTCGGCGAGACCGGCGAGCGCATGGGGGTGATCGGGCGCAGCCTGGAGTGCGTCTTCGAAGTCGGTGCGCGCCGCGGCGACGTCTTTTCGGGTCAGCGACTCCTCGGCGCGGGCGACCAGGGCGTCGGCCTTGGTGCGGCCGGTGGAGGCTCGGGCGACCCCGTCGTCGAGCGCCTTGCGCGCAGAGCTGGTGTCCTGCCGGCCGGTATGGAGCCGCACCTGCTCCTGCACCGCGCGCGGGTCGCCGGTGAGCGAGGCGACGGTGGCCCACGCCTTGGCGGCGCCCATCGGGTCGTCGAGCTCCGACTCGAGCAGCTCGGCGAGCTTCTCCAGCCACTCCGCGCGCTGCGGCTTCGGGCCCGAGAGACCGGCGTCGCGGTAGAAGACGGCGAGCTCGCGCCAGGCGCCGCGGGCGATGAAGTGCGCCTCGAGCCTTCGGAGCGCGGCCGGGTCGGGCCCTTCGTCGATCGCCGCGCGCAGCAGCGCCGCCACCTCCGGCTTGCGGCCGTGCTTCTCGGCCTCCTCCGCCACCTGCATCAGCTCGACCTGGGTGGAGTTGCGGCGCTCGAGCGCGGCGCCCTGACCGGTGGGCTCTTTGCCTTCGTCGTGGAGCGGCGCTTCGAGCTCGGTGAGGGTGAGCCGCGAGCGCTGGCCGATGCCGAGCTCGGCGATCAGCTGGCGGGCGCGGTCGGCCTTGCCCACCCGGTCGCCGGCGCGCACCGAGGCCTCGATCGCCTCCGAGACCGCGCGGTCAGGCGCGTTCGACTTGTGCAGCATGCGCAGCCAGAGCAACCGGAGCAGAAACGCGCTCTCGTGGTCGCCACCCTGCTCGGCGTAGCCGGCGGCCTGGCCGTAGCGGAGCGCGGCGCGCGCGGGGTGGCTGAGGCGCTCGCTCCAGAGACGGGCGCGGCGCAGGGCGGAGCGAGACGCGCGCCGCAGGGCTCCGGCGGAGACGGCCTGACGGGTCTCTTTGTCGAGCGAGGCGTCGAGCTCGTCCCACCGCTCTTCGCGCTCGAGCAGCCCGTTGAGCACCATGCGCGCGCGGCGATCGGTCGGCTTCTCGGCCAGCAGCACCGCGAGCTGTTCGCGGGCCGCCTCGAGATCGTCGTGCTTGCGGTGGAGCCGCGCCAGCACCCGGCGAATCTCGGCGCGCTCGCGGCCCTCGGCCTCGTCGACGCCCTGAGTGAGCAAGGTGATCGCGGACGGCACCGCGTTGGCCTTCAGCGCGATGCCCGCCAGCGCCGAGGCGAGCCGGCCGGTCATCGGGGTGGCGCGGGTGGCGCGCACCAGCTCGGAGTAGGCGCGCGCGGGCGAGCCCTCTTTGAGCAGCCGGTTGGCGATCGACCGGTGCATCGACACCAGCGCGTGCGCGTCGCCGCCCGGAGCGATCGGCGTCGCGGCGGGCGAAGTGTCGAGCTCGGGCTTGGCGTCGACCGGCGTTTCCTGGCGCTCCCCGGGCATGGACGGTTGGAGTCTACACAGGGCACGAGCGGGTGCTACGGGAGACGGGTGGGCACGGCTGGGCCTCTCATTTCGGTGTTGCTTCCGGCGCGGGATGCCGAGGAGACGGTGGGGGCCGCGGTGCGTTCGGTGCTGGACCAGACCGAGGGCGATTTCGAGCTGATCGCCCTCGACGACGGGTCGGTGGACGGCACCCGGGCGGTGCTGAGCTCCTTTTCGGACTCGCGGGTTCAGGTGGTCGACGCCGGAGGCAAGGGCCTGGTGCACGGGCTCAACCTCGCACTCGGGCTGGCGCGCGGTGAGCTGGTGGCGCGGATGGACGCGGACGACCTCAGCCACCCGGAGCGGTTCGCGGAGCAGGTGCGCGCACTGGCGGCGCATTCCGACTGGGCGGGCGTGGGGACGCAGGTCGAGGTGTTTCGGGAAGACCGGCCGGTGAGCCCGAACCTGGCGGGCTACGCGCAGTGGCTGAGCTCGCTGGTGACGCCCGAGCTGGTGTTTCGCGATCGGCTGGTGGAGAGCCCGCTGTGCCACCCGTCGATGATGCTGCGGCGCTCGGCGCTGGAGGCGATCGGCGGGTGGAACGACGGGCCGTTCCCCGAAGATTGGGAGCTGTGGCTGCGCCTGCTCGAGTCGGGCCAGCGGCTGTCGGTGGTGCCGCGGGTGCTGCACCGATGGCGAGATCACGACCGGCGGCTGACCCGCACCGACGCGCGCTACGCGTTGGAGCGGCACCTCGATTTGAAGGCGCGCTTTCTTTTGGCGCGCTTCGGCGGAGTGGAGCTGACGATCTGGGGCGCGGGTGAGGTCGGTCTGGCGCTGATGCGGCGCCTGCGTGCGGGCGGGGCGCGGGTGGTGCGGCTGGTCGACGTCTCTCCGAGGAAGGTGGGGCAGAAGATCGAAGGGGTGCCGGTGATCGCTCCGGCCGAGCTCGGCGAGCCGCGGGAGCATTTGATCGCCGCGGTCGGGGCGAAGGGCGCGCGGGCCGAGATTCGCGCGTTTCTCGAGAAGGCCGGTTGGGTGGAGGGCGAGCAGTTCACCTGCGTGGCGTAGACACGCGGCGCTCTGCAGGTTGGCTTCGAGGGTGATGGGCCGGTGGTTTCGGCACTGCCGTCGCGAGCTCCGCCTGCGATTGAGGGCCAGCCGTTCGTCGCGGGTGTTCGTCACGGGCTGATGCGCCATTCGCAGGCCGAATCTTCGACGGGAGGTCTCACAACACGGCCCAATCGGTCCGCGAGTCGTTTCTGTGTCGAATTTTGGTCATCGGGCGCCGAACGAGCAAGACAGGCCGAACGCCTCCCGGCAGCTCGAAGAACACTGCCCTCGTACGCGTCGGCCACGTACCGCGGGCGGAGTGCGAAACGCCTCGACGCACGAACCCCCCGGCCCCACGCCCCAATCAATGCCTTCAGTGCACCGAAAAATCCTCGGGCAGCGGTGCCTTGATCACCCGCCCGAGAATCTCCAACCGCTGCGCGTGCAGCAGACACCTCGGGCCCGGCTCGCCGCCGTAGAGCTTGTCGCCGACGATCGGAAAACCAATCCCCGCCAGGTGCGCACGCAGCTGATGCGTCCTTCCGGTCGCGGGCAGCAGCTCGACGAGATCCGACACGCCGCGCTCGAGCACCAGCAACTCGGTCTGCGCAGGAATACCGTGATGCTTCGTCGACGCGCGCCACTTGCCCGGCCGCGAGGGATCGCGCGACAGCGGAAGATCGATGGTGAGCCGCTCGGGCACCCCACTCTTCACCCGCGCCAGGTAGCGCTTCTTCGCCCGCCCGAGCCTGAACTCCTCGGCCAGCTTCGACGTCGCGCCGGGGTTCTTCCCGAACACCAGAACGCCGGAGGTCTCCTTGTCCAACCGGTGCACCAGGCCGGCCTCGACGCCGAGGTACTCGCTGACCTGGGTGAGCAGCGAGTCCTTCCGCCCCTCCGACGGCTGCGACAACGCGCCGGCCGGCTTGTTCACCGCGATCAACTGCCCGTCCTCATGGAGCACGACGAGCAACGGAGCGACGACCGGCGCCACGGTGGCCCGCCCCGACTCCTCGAGCACCACCATCAGCTTGGCGCCGGCGTTCACCTCGGCGCCGAGCGCCTTCGCTCGCCTCCCACCGACGTACACCGCGCCCGCGTTCACCAGCTCGGAAGCACGGGCCGAATCGAAGCCCAGCCGCTCGAGCTGCTGGCCCAGGGTGCCACTTGACTCGGCGATCGCGGCGCGTCTCTTCACTGGGGGTCTTCTCGCACAGTTGACGAGCGGGCTGGGTTGAACGTTCATACCGGTCCGTGGAGATCTCCATCAACGGTCTGGTCGAGCGGGTGGAGGATTTTCTCTTCGAGCGCGCCACCGTTCGCTACCGCTGGCAGGCCGGCCTCGGGCCGCGGCCCTCGAGCGATTGGGCGAAGCGCCACCAGAGCCTGGCCTCCGCCGAGACCTTCGCCTTCGTGCGCGAGACGCTCGCCAACCCGCGCACCGACGAGAGCGCGCGCCCGGCGCTGTCGCGGCTGCTCGGCTTTCTCGGCGGCCGCTTCGAAGAGTCCTCCGCCGCGGGGGCGCTCGCCGAGCTGCACGCCACCCGCGAGAAGCCCCTGCCCTCTCCGGTGTCGATGCCGCTCGAGTCGCTGCTGCTGCGCGTCGGCCGAATTCCCGACCGCACCGAGCGCGACGCCGCCGCCAAAGCCGCCACCACCGCGCTCGAAGAAGGCCGCTCGGCCTGGGCCCGCAAGGTCGACGTCGCGATTCACGCCGCCGCCACCCTCGGCTTCCAGTCGCACGCGCAGCTGCAGGAGGCGCTCGCCGACGAGCCCAACGACTGGACCGACGAGTGCCGCCGTTTTCTCGCCGCCACCGACGACGCCTACCGCGACCTGCTCGCCTACTCGCTGAAGAAGATCGACTCGCAGCTGAAGCCGAAAGACGCGCAGTGGCACGACCTCGAGCGGGTCGCCGAAGCGCCGTGGCTCGACTTCGCGTTTCGCCGCGAAGACCAGCTCGACTCGGTGCTGCGCACGATCAGCGAGCTCTCGTTCGATCCCTCCGCGCAGGGCCGGCTGTTCCTCGACAGCGAGCGGCGCGAGGGCAAGCGCCCCGGCGTGCGCGCGATGGAGCTGCGGGTGCCCGACGAGGTGCGGCTGGTGATCGACGTCGAGCCGGGCATGCACGCCTGCGCGAAGCTGCTGGGCGGCTTCGCCCGCGCGCTCTCGGCGGCCTACCTGCCCCGCGCGCTGCCGTTGCTCGAGCGGCGCCTTCGCCCGCAGTCGGTCACCGCGGCGGTGCACCGCCTGTTCAGCCGCTTCCTCATGGAAGAGGGCTGGCTCCGCCGCTTTCGCCACCTCGAAAAGCCGCAGGCGCGTGAAGTGGCGCGGGCGTTCGCGCTGCGCGAGCTGTCGAGGCTGCGCCGCACCTGCGTGCGCCACACCGTGGTGCGCGAGCTCTACCAGCGCGGGCCGGTGCCGCCGATCGACGCCGAGTTCAACGAGCACATGAGCGAGGCGCTGCTGGTCGAGGTGCCCGGCTCACACGCGCTGGAGTGCGCGCTGTTCGAAGAGTCGACCGAGGTCGCGCTCTGGGCCGAGGTGCTGGAGGCCGAGCTGCTCCCCTGGCTCCGCGAGCGGTTCAACGAAGACTTTTTCAGGAACCCAGCGTGCGGGAGAAAGCTGACGGAGTTGTTCGCCGCTCCTCAACCGCGCTCGTTCGTGAAGCTCCCGAAGGGGCCGCCCTCACTGCTGTCGCAGGAGAAGCGGCTCCTCCAGGTGATGTCTGCCTGACTAGTTGCGCTTCTTGGTCTTCAGCGCGCGAACGATCTTGTCCTTCGCCAGGTTCTTCGGGCTCATCGTCTTCTTCGCCATCGTCGCCTGGCGGGCCTTCATGCCGCGCAGCAGCTGCATCTCGATGAGGAGGAGCTCGTCGGCGAGCTCGGTGTTGCCGCCGTGAACCTGGGGCAGCGTGGTGGTCTTCTCGACAGTCACACCGTGCCGCATGCGCAGGGCTTTCTCCTCCTCCACAGTGACGGTCTGGGTGCGGTTCAACCCAGCCTTCACTTCCTCCGCCGTCACCACCGCCGCCGTACCCTTGCTCTGCATCGTTTTCTCCGTGGTAAGAGCTACTGAACAATCGGCCATGTCGGACGCGGCTGAGCCGCATCTATTGGGCATTGTAGAGATCGACGGGGGCCCCGCAAATTTTTGGCCGCTCGCGTCGAAAAGCCTTCGAATTCGGGGATGTTGCAGGATGTCGCACATCCCCAAACATCACGAACCCCGTAGTGCCCAGACTCCCTAGTACGTCCCCGCTCTTGCGAGCAGGCACCACCTTTTGGGTGGGGACAGGGCGACCACGGTATTCGCTTCAGTCTAAATACAACTGGAGTGCCACGCGAATTTCCGAACCAATTCCGCGACTTGACTCACAGCGTCGTACATCAGCTCTGGCATCGGAGTCACACCCTGACGCACCTGCCATGATCGTGGTGCCAAAGACTTTTTGCGGGGCGCTACTCGCTGTCGTCGGAGGGCTCTTCGGCGCCGCCCTTGGGGGGCACTCCGCCGTCGCCCCGCTGGCGGGGAATGCCGAAGCGCTCGAGCGCCGCTTCGATGCCCGACGGCTTGTCTTCATCGGGCAGAAAGTCGGGCGGCGGCTTCAGCTGCGGGTCTTTGCCGATGTCGGAGAGGTCGCTGTCGAGGGTGAGGTGCAGCTCGGCGCCGTCGCCACCGTCGGCCACCACGCCGAGCCGGCCATCGAGGCGCGCCTTCACCACCACCGAGGTCTCCTGGTCGACCAGCACTTCGCCCTGCAGCGCTCGCGGGTCGCGCGCTTCGTAGAAATGAAGCCGCTTGGCGGTGGTCTCGTCGGCGCCGTTCTTCGCCACCGCCAGCGCGGGCAGCTTCTTGTCGGCGTCGCTGTCTGACGCCGGGCCGAGCGAAACCACGTAGCGCCAGGCGGTGCGCTCGTGCACGGTCGCGGTGCCCTGCGCGGTCAGCTTCATGCGGCCTTTGAAGATGCGGTCGAAGTCTTTCACCCCGCCGTAGATCTCTTCGCGCATGCGCTCGCCGATGCCGCGGTCGCGCTTTCGCTCGCGAAATTTTCCGTACCGGCTGCGGGCGAACACCTGGCCCTTCACGCGCATCACGTCGAGGCCCTGGTCCTGGTTGTTGGTCTCGCTCGCCGAGAAGTCGCCGCTCACGCCACCGGGGCCGGCGAGAAAGGTGCGCTCCTCCGCCAGCGAGACGGTGCCTCGGGTCGAGGTCCACTCGTACTTCAGCCGGGCGGTGAAGTGGTGCGGCCCGATGCGCTCGGTGGTCTCGGCGGCGCCCATGCCGAGCACCCGGCGGGCGACCTCGGGCTTGTCGGCGACGTCTTCGGGAGGCAGCTTCTGCTTGGCGGCGGCGACCGCCTGAGGTGGGTCTTCAGGCGAGAAGATGCGCTGCTTCGCGGCCTGATCGACCGGGTCCTTGCAGCCACAGAGCGTGGCGAAGGCGACACAGAAGACTTGGGTTTTGAGACGAAACACTGGTGACTTCTCTACTTGGAAAAAGTTGGGCAGGCTAGAACGCAAGACGCATGCAAGGCCTCAAGGACAAGCTGCTCAAGGCGGGGTTGGTGTCGAAAGAACAGGCGGACCGCGCCGAAGCGCAGCCGCGCACGCCGGCGCCGCGCCGCGATCCTCCCCGGCACGAGCGCAACGACCGCGGCGACCGGGGCGAGAAACGCCACGAGGCGCGCCCGGAGCCTTCGATTCCCAAGCTGCCGCCGATGGCCGGGAGCAAGCAGGCCCACCGCGAGATGGCGAAGAAGCAGCTCGAGCTCGACCGCGCGCTGCGCGAGCTGGTGCTCGCCGCCCAGGTGCCGGTGGAGCCGGGAGCGATGACGTTTCACTTCGTCACCCGCAAGGGCAAGCTGCGCCGGCTCGATCTCTCCGAGGCGCAGGCGCGGCTGCTCTCCGACGGCAAGCTGGCGATCGTCGAGCGCCAAGACCCCGACAAGATCGACCACGCGCTGGTACCGCCGGCCACCGCGGAGCAGATGAAGTCGCTGTTCGAGAAGTCGGTGCGCTTCTGGAACAAGGGCGGTGAAGCGGTCGGCTTCCTCACCGAAGAAGAGATCGTCAACCGCCAGGCGGAGATCTCCGAGCCCGAAGCACCCGAAGCTCAGGCCGCCGCCGAGCCCGAAGCGCCCGAAGAAGAGAAGAAGTCAGACGGCGCCTGGGTGACGATCAAGCGCGCACCGCTGGCCGAGTAGCTCAGCCCGACTCAGACCTGGTCGGTCGCCGGGGGCGCCGCCTGCGGCATCAGCCGGTCTTCGAGCTTGAGCGCCACCCCGTCGAGGAAGAACTGCGCGATCCCGACGAAGAGAATCACCACCCAGGCACGCCAGAGGCTGATCCCGTACCAGAGCTTGAGCACCACCAGCGGCGCCAGGCAGGCGGCGGCGATGCCGACCGCGGGGTGAATCAGCGCGCCGCCGAAGCCGAGCACCAGAATGAAGCTCACCCGCATCACGATCGAGACCACGATCGCGCGAATCACCTTGTTCTCGGAATGCGGCGCGAACACGTAGATCGACAGCATCAGCGAGGCGACGCTCACCGCGAACATGATCAGGTGTCTCACCCAGTCACCTTGTGCTTCTCGAACGCCCGCTTCACGTCGTCGGGGATCGGCTGGCCCTTGAAGGTGTCCATCTCGATGCCGGCGCACACCACCTTCAGCTCGGCGCACAGCTCGGTCGAGTCGCCGACGTAGAACCGGTAGCGGCAGCTGATCGACCTGGTGCCCACCTCGACCGTCTCCATCACGATTCGCGCCACGTCGCCGAAGCGCAGCGGGCGCCGAAAGTCGGCCTCGCAGTGCACCGACGGGTAGCCGACCTTCCGCTCCTGCAGCATCTTCGCGTAGGTGAAGCCGACCTCCTGGGCGAAGAAGTCTTCGAACACCTGGTGGGCGTAGTTGAAGAAGCGCGGGTAGTAGACGACGCGCGCGAAGTCGACCTCGTCGAACCGAATCTGAATTCGCCGCTCGAACGCCATCGCTAGCCGCCGAACGCGTCGATGCCGGTGATCGCCTTGCCCAGAATCAGGGTGTGCATCTCGTGGGTGCCCTCGTAGGTGTAGACGCTCTCGAGGTTGAGCATGTGCCGCACCGGCGGGTACTCGTCGGAGACGCCGTTGGCGCCGTAGATGCCGCGCGCCACCCGGGCGATCTCGAGCGCGGTCTTCACGTTGTTGCGCTTGCAGAGCGACACCTGCGCCGGCTCGGCCTTGCCCTTCTGGTCCTTCAGCTTGGCGAGGCGAAACGCGAGCAGCTGCCCCTTCACGATCTCCTGGAGCATGTCGGCCAGCTTCTCTTGCGTCAGCTGGAACGAGGCGATCGGCTTGCCGAACTGCACCCGCGACAACGCGTACTCCCGCGCGCCCTCGAAGCACGCCACCGCCGCGCCCATCACCGCGAACGCGATGCCCATGCGCGCGTTGTTGAGGCACGACAGCGGGCCCTTCAGCCCCTGCACTCCGGGGAGAATGTTCTTCGCCGGCACCCGCACGTCCTGGAACGAGAGCTCCGAGGTGTACGAGGCGCGGAGCGAGAACTTGCCGTGAATCTCCTTGGCGGTGAACCCGGGCATACCCTTCTCGACCAGGAAGCCGCGAATGCTGTCGGCGCCGCCGTCTTCGACCTTGGCCCAGACCACCGCCACGTCGGCGATCGAGCCGTTGGTGATCCACATCTTCGAGCCGTTGAGCACGTAGTGGTCGCCGTCTTTTTTCGCCCGGGTGCGCATGCCGCCCGGGTCGGAGCCGAAGTCGGGCTCGGTCAACCCGAAGCAGCCGATCAACTTGCCCTTCGCCATCCCGGGCAGCCACCGCTCCTTCTGCTCTTCCGAGCCGTAGGTGTAGATCGGGTACATGCAGAGGCTCGACTGCACCGAGGCGAAGCTGCGCAGGCCGGAATCGCCGCGCTCGAGCTCCTGCAGAATCAGCCCGTAGGCGACGTGGCTCATGCCGGCGCAGCCGTAGCCCTTGAGCGGCGCGCCGAACACGCCGAGCTCGGCCAGGCGCGGCACCGCCTCCATCGGGAAGGTGCCGTTGCGGAAGTGCTTACCGACGATCGGCAGGTACTCCTTGTCGACGAACTGGGCGACCAGGTCGCGCGCGGCGCGCTCCTCCGGCTCGAGCAGTTCGTCGATTTGGTAGAGGTCGGTGATGGCGGCTCGGCTCATGCCTGCCCGCGTACCACGCGCGTTTCAGCGGTGCACGTGGAGCACGCAGGGATTGCCCGACCCGTCGGAGCCGCCCAGCCAGTAGTCGTCGGGCGCCGCGATGTACGAGACCCGCGCGGTGTCCATGAACGGCATGCTGATCAGCGGGTTCCACGCGCCGCTGCCGCCGTCTTCGACCCAGAGGTTCTTCTCGCTCGAGTAGCTGCTGCCCGCCGCGTACATCTCGGTCGCCGAGGCGCCGAACACGGTGCGGAGCATGCCCTGCTGCTGCGGCGGGTTGCCGGTCAGGGTCCACGCTCCGGTGTTGTCGCGGCTCAGGACCCGGCGCTTGGTGCCGACCGCGGTCAGCTGGTCGCCGTAGCCGCCGATGCCGTACCAGGCCTGCGAGCTGATGTCGGCCTGAATGGCGGTGAAGTCGGTGGTCTGGGTCTCCAGCGTGGCCGCGCCCTGCTCCCACTTCACGATGTCGCGGGTGCCGCCGACGAACAGCACGCCGTCGCTGCGCATGAAGCAGGTGTTGGGCTGATCGAAGCCGAGATCGTTCGAGAGCAGGCTCCAGGTCTGGCCGTCCCAGTGCCAGAGCACCGCGATGTTCGAGGTGTCGCGCCCGCCCACCACGTAGACGTCGGTGCTGGTGGTGCCGCAGATCGCGAACAGGTAGGTCGACGAGTCGCCCACCGTCTGAAACGCGAAGTCGTTGCCGCTGGTGCACGGGGGAGTGCCGCACCAACCCACGTCGCGGGTGGTGATCAGAAACACCTGGCCGTCGGGCGCCTCCCAGCCTCCCGAGAAGCTGTTGTAGGTGAACGCGCCGCCCAGCGCGGTGAAGCCGCCGTCGGTCTTCTTCCACACGTGGCCGCCGTAGTCGGTCGCCGCCCACACCTCGCCCGGGCGCCCGAAGATCGCGGTGATGTAGCTGCCGCCGATGTTGGGCAGCGCCTGCGACTGGTACTGGAGCGCCGCGCTGCCGCCTCCGGTCGCCGAGCCACCCCCGGTCGCCGCGCCTCCGCCACCGGTCGCCGCTCCGCCGCCGGTCGCCGCGCCGCCACCGGTCGCCGCGCCACCGCCGCTCGCGCTGCCTCCGCCGGTCGCGGCGCCACCCCCGCTCGCGCTGCCTCCACCGGTCGCCGCTCCACCGCCGGTCGCCGCACCGCCACCGGTCGCCACACCGCCGCCGGCCGCCGAGCCGCCGCCGCTGGCCGAGCCTCCGCCGTTGCCATGGGTGGTCAGCCCACCGCACGCGCTCAACGCCACCACCACGGAAGAAAGGAGAAGCCGCTTCATCGGGTCGCTCGCAGCACCATCGGGCCGAAGTTGCCGTCGTCGCCGCCGATGTAGACCTCGTTCGGGTTGGCGACGTAGACCGCGCGCACGTAGTTGATGAACGGCAGGTCGGGGTTGTTGGGCGCCCAGGTGCCGCCGTCCGACTTCCACCACATCGTCTCGTTGCTGGAGTCGTAGCCGCCCGCGTACAGCTCGGTCGGGCTCACCGCGGCGATCGCGTAGAAGGTGCTCTGCTGCTGGGGAGGGTTCGACACCAGCGTCCAGTGGCCGTTGGCGTCGCGGCCGATCACCCGGTGGTCGGCGCCGACCGCGAAGATGTTCTCGCCGAACCCGGCGACGTCGTACCAGTACTGCGAGCTGGCCTGGGTGCCGATCACGGTGAGGTCGAGATCGAGCGTCTCGAGCGTGGCGGCGCCCTGCTCCCACTTCACCACGTCCCTCAGGCCGGCGATCCACATCACTCCGTCGGGGCGCATGAAGCAGCCGTGCGGGTCGGTCATGCCGAGGTCTTGCGACTGGGTGCTCCAGGTGATGCCGTCGAAGTGCGCCAGGGTGGCGATCGCCGCGGTGTCGCGATCGCCGATCGCGTAGAGGTCGTTGTAGGCGGTGCCGCAGATCGAGTTGAGCTGCCACGACGAGTCGCCCACCGACAGCTCGGTGAAGTCGGCGAAGCTGTTGCAGTTGCCCGGGCAGTTGAACGAGTTGCGGCCGGAGATCATCACCACCTCGCCGTTGGGCCCCACCCAGACGTCGTAGAGATCGCCGTTCCAACTGCCGGGGAGATCGACGAAGCCGCCGTCGGCCGGCTTCTTCATCACGTGGCCGAAGTCGGTGACCGCCCAGATCTCGCCCGGCCGGCCCGCGATCGCGGTGACGTAGCCGCTGCTGTCTTGCGGCATCGCCAGCTCGGAGTAGGTGAACGGCCGCACCACGCCGCCGCCTCCGGTCGCGCTCCCCCCGCCGGTCGCCGAGCCGCCACCCGTCGCGCTGCCTCCGCCGGTGGCCGAACCACCGCCGCTCGCCGAGCCGCCGCCGGTCGCGCTGCCGCCGCCCGAGGCCGACCCGCCACCCACCACGCCACCGCCCGCCCCGCCGTCGTCGCAAGCACCGTGGCTCTGAAGCCCCCCGCACGCCGAAGCCAGCGCGCCGAGAGCGAGGACACCGCCGAGAAAAAGTGACCGGTTCATCACGCGATGGGCCTCGTAACAGAGGGAGCACGTGAGAAACAAACCGGCCCCTCCGGCAGGACCCAGGTTCCCGCCGGCCGTCGCAAACTGCCTGAAAATCGGCTCTTAGAAGTTGCCCGAGACGCCGAGCGCACCGCCGCCCGGGAGCATCACCGCGCTCATGCGCAGCTTCTTCAGCAGATCGCCGTTGTACCGGCTGATCAGCCGCTGGGCTTCGTCGTCATCGACCACCGACGGCGACGACCAGTACGCGAAGGTGGCGAACAGGCTGGCGCCGACCACCCCGGCGACGATCAGCGAGGTGCCGAGCACCACGTGGCTGCGGTGATCATCGGTGCAGGCGTTGAACGCGGCCGCGTTGGTGACGCAGGCCGGGCTGTTGAGGTCAGGGCTGCCACCGAGCACCAGGGCGCCCGAGGTGATCCCGGCGACGACGGTGACCACCGCGGCGGTGCCGAAGATGATGCGGCGGCGCGACAGCGAGGTGCTCTTCTCGACCAGGTCGGGCCGATCGATCGCGGTGAAGAACTCGCTGCGGGAGAGCACCTTGTGGTCGCTGCCCAGCGTCGCGCTGTGTTTCTGGGCGTCCCACCCGAGGGCCTTCTCGCGGAACTCGGGCGGCAGCAGCGCCGACACGCTCGGCGGCCCTGGAGGGTTGGTCGGGTCGGCGCCGTTCGCCGCGGGAGCGGGAGCAGGCGGCTCCTGAGGAATCACATCTTCGTTCGGGTTCGCCTGGGCGGCCGCGACGGACGCCACGAGCAACATCGGGAGCAGTGTTTTCACGCCCCCATGGTCGCTCCATACGGAGAAAATTTGAAGCCCCGGCGCTAAAACGCGCGCCATGTTCGCGACGATTCTGGCGGTGCTGGCCGCTGCTCCCGTTTCGTTACCGCTCCCAGGAGGCGACGGGGGCATCGGCTTCGACGATCTCGTCTACTCCCCGGAGCTCGGCAAGGTGCTCGCCCCCGCGGGCCGCACCGGCAAGCTCGAATCTGATCGACCCGAAGACGATGGCGGTGGAGAGCATCGGCGGCTTCTCGGAGACGGCGAGCACCAAGGGGCACTCCGACGGCACCACCTCGGCGGCGTCGGGCGCGGGGCTGCTGTTCGCCTCCGACCGCGGCTCGAAGCAGGTGGTGGTGATCGACCTGAAGCAGAAGAAGATCGTCTCCAAGTCAGCGCTCGCCGCCGGGCCCGACTACGTGCGCTGGGTGGAGCCGACCAAAGAGCTGTGGGTCACCGAGCCGAAGGACAAGGCGATCGAGTGGTTCAAGCTCGACGGCACCACGCTGAAGAAGGGCGGCAGCCTCACCGTCGCCGGCGGCCCGGAGTCGCTGGTGATCGACGCCACCCGCGGCCGCGCCTACACCCACACCTGGAAAGACGAGTCGGTGGCGATCGACCTGAAGACCCACAAAGAGGTCGCGCGGTGGAAGAACGGCTGCGCCGAGTCGCGCGGCATCGCGCTCGACGAAGCGGCGGGCTGGCTGTTCATCGGCTGCGACGAGGGCGCGGCGGCGGTGATCGACGTCGGCCACGAAGGTAAGCAGGTCGCGAAGCTCGCCGCGCCGAAGGGGGTCGACATCATCGCCTACGACCCTTCGCACAAGCACCTGTTCGTACCCGGCGGCGACGAAGCGAAGCTGAGCGTGATGCAGGTCGGCGGCTCCGGGGCGCTGCGGGAGCTCGACCGGGTGCCGACCGCGGCCGACGCCAGCTGCGTCACCTGCGATGGCCAGGGCCACTTCTACGTCTGCGACCCGAAGGCCGGGCAGCTGTTGGTGTTCGTCGATCGCTACTGAGACAGCAGCGCGCGGCTCACGTCTTTCAGGCTCGCGCAGCCGCTGAGCGCCATCGACAGCTCGAGCTCCTGGGTGAGCAGGTCGAGCACCCGCCCGACGCCCTGCTCTCCCCCGACGGTGAGCCCCCAGAGGATCGGCCGGCCGAAGCCGACCGCGGTGGCGCCCAACGCGAGCGCGATCAACACCTCGGAGCCGCGCCGAAACCCGCTGTCGACGAACACCGGCGCCCGCCCGGCCACCGCGTCGACGATCTTCGGCAGCGCGTCGATCGCGGTGATCGCGCGATCGAGCTGGCGGCCTCCGTGGTTGCTGACCGCGATTCCTGAGGCGCCGTGCTCGAGCGCGAGCCTGGCGTCGTCGGGGTGAAGAATGCCCTTCACGATCACCGGCTTGCCGAAGCCCGCCAGCCACTCGAGGTCTTTCCAGCTCAACGTGGGCACGAACGGCACGCTGGCGGCGTCGAGCGGGTCGACTCCCGCGGCGCGGCCGATGTTGGGCAGCCCGAGGTGCTCGGGGATCACGAAGCCCGCCTTGGCGTCGCGCTCGCGGCGGCCCAGCCGCTGAAGGTCGACGGTGAGCACCAGCGCTTCGTAGCCGTTGGCCACCGCGCGCTCGATCATCGCCTTTCGCGCGCCGGCGTCTTCCAACAGGTAGACCTGAAACCAGCGCGGCCCGGCGACCTGGGCGACCTCTTCCATGTCGGTGCTGGCGCTGGTCGAGAGCGTGTAGGTGACCTCGCGCACCTTGCAGGCCTTCGCCGCGGCGAGCTCTCCGTCGGCGTGGGCCATCTTCTGGAGCGCGGTCGGCGCGGACCAGAACGGTACCCGCCAGCCGCGGCCGAATACGGTGAGCGAGAGGTCGACCTTGGCAGCGTCGCGCATCATTCGCGGCACCAGGTGGTGGCGGGAGAGCGCGATGCGGTTGGCGGCGAGCGTCACCTCGTCCATCGCGCCGCCCGAGTAGTAGGCCATCGCGCCCGGTGAGAGCAGCTTCGCCGCCGCGCGCTCGTAGTCGTGGAGGTTGAGCAGGTTGGGATCTTCGGGGCCCGCTTCGAGCCCCGCCATCGCCACCGGAGGCCGCGGCAGGTTGCGCACGCGGCTTCAGTAGCACAGCGTCAGTGGATCATCTTCACCGGCACGCTCGAGGAGGTCGGCTCGAAGCCGAGCTGGCCGAAGGTGTTGTGGCCCCAACAGTAGACATGGCCCGATACCGCGCGCGCACATCGAAAGTCGCTCGAGACCGAGAGCTCTGCGATCGGCTCGTCGAAGACGATTGGCACCGCCTGCCCGTACGACGACACACCCTCGCCCGTCGGGTCGGCGCCCCAACACTGAGCGAGGTTGCTGCCCACCAGCGCGCACCCGTTGTCGAGGCTGCCGGCGATCTGTCGAATGCCAGACCCGATGCCTACGATCGGCTTGGGCACGGTGAGCAGACTGTTGTCGTCGATCGTCCAGCAGACGACTTGATCGCCGGGGAGCCAGGCGCACCATGCGAAAGCGGACTCCTCGGTCGAGGTGAGTTGGAGCGGCGCCGACGGCAGGGCCACCGGTGTGAGCTCGTACTCCGACTGCGCAATCGGCTGCTGGCAGCTCACGCCTCCGTCCCGAAACAACACCCCGCCTCGAACGATCGCTCGTGCGCCTTCGGCGATCGTCCCTCCGTCGATCAGCTCGACCGCGCCCGATGCGCGAAGCACGCCGAGATCGTGAGCGGAGAACCCGAACCAGGCAGCGATGCCCGCCGCGGGGCCGAGATCGTAGCGCGCCGGAAAATCGACCCAGGTGTCGTTGTAGCTGCGCGAGAGCGTCCACGCGCGCCCGTTCGCATCGATGCCGTAGAGCGGCCCGTACGGAGTCTCAGCCACCACGGGTGCGTTGCCGACCTCGGCGATCAGATTGGGTTGACCCGGCACGAAGGTGCCGGTCGCCGTGAGCGCCCCGAGGCCGCCGATCTGCCAGAGGCCACCGTCGAGCTCCAGCAAGGTGACCTCGCTCCCGGTGAAGAGGCGGTCGGCGTCGAGCGGCTGCCGCTGGAGGCCGTGGGGATTGCCGGTGAGCTGCCCGAGCCCACCGTAGCGATCAGTTCCCCAACACCAGATCGACTGCTGATCATCGAGCAGGCATGGTGTTCCCCAGTAGAGGAACGACGTCAGCTGCACGATCGGGTTCGGGAACGAGAAGAGCGGTGCGCCGTGTTCGTCGACCACCTGGTTCCCCTCCACCACCAGGCCCGGACCAACCACTCCGCCACCGCCGGTGATCGAGCCGGCGTCGAGGTCGGTCTCCTCGTACCAGAGGACCTCGGTGCCTCCGTCGCCTGGATCGAAGGTGTAGCCGAGCCGGCACCGAATCGCGTCCGGCCAGACCCCGCAGACCCCGTACGAGACCGCCGGCACCAGAAAGCGGTCGGGCGTGGTGCCGAACGGCGCGTCGACCGACACATCAGGCCCTTCGTAACGGTGCGCGGTGCAGTCGAAGCCGCCGTCGGTCAGCAGCAGACAGCGAATCCAATCGCCGGCACCCAAACCAGACGCGCCATAGACGACGGTCGCGCTCTTCACGCCGGAGGCCAGCGTCGACACTCCACCGTCGAGCTGCCAGCAGACGAAGCGATCGTCCTGGAGCACCGCACACGGAGGATCGAGCTCGCGCACCGCGGCCCCCAGCCCACCGTCGGGACCGGCCATCCCAAAGCAGCGCAGGTCGAAGCCGGTGGAGTCGACCGTGCAAGCGCCTTCTCCGGGCTGGGTCGCGGCGCCGAACAGCGAGGGTGCGGCGGCACGGGCTGCTCCACCCGAGCCTGCCAAGGTGTGCGGTGCGCGCCACTCTCCCCAACAACGCAACTTCCCCGAGACGGTGGTGGCGCAGGTGCCAGAGTTCTCGCTCGCCACCACCGAGGTGTACTTACAGTCGGCCGAACCACCCGGGGTCGGCAGCGTCACGCACGCGTCGGCGAGACACACGTCGCTCTGCAAACAATCGCTCGGGCCGCAGGAAGTGCCGTCGGGGACCGGCTGCTCGGTGCAGCCGGCGTCGCTCAGGCAGACCGCGGTGCGGCAGGCGCTGGTGACCGGGCAGATGTGCGCGAAGTGCACGCAGCCTCCGTCTTCGGTCGAGCACGCGTCGTCGGTGCACGGGTCGCCGTCGTCGCACGCCGCCGAGGTACCGACGCAGCCGCCGCCGTTGCACTCGCCTCCCGCGATGCAGGTGCCCGCGCAAGAGGTGTGGTCCGGCAAGGTGGAGTCGACGCAGGCGCGGGTCGCGAAGTCGAACGTCACCTGGTGGCACGCAGCGGCTTGGGGACAGGCGGCGACGCCCTCGCCGATCATCTGCACCACCACCGGCTGGTCTCCGCCCTTCACCTCGAGCGTGTCGACCGCGTTGCCGAGCTGGGCGGGAATGAAACCGAGCTGAACCTTCTGGCTCGCGCCCGCCTGAAGCTCGAGGTGCACCGTGTCGACCGTGAACACCCCGCCACCACCGAGCACCAGGTCGACGGTGACCGGAGCGCTGCCCGCGGTCACGGTGACCGGCACCTGCAGCTGCTGCCCGAGTGGAACCTGGCCGAAGACGACCTGCAGCGGACTGGCGGAGACGGTGCCCGCCGGGTGCTCGAGCGAGTGCCGGCATTGGCAGCCCGCCAGCGACAGCATCAACACCCAGGCGACACGTCTCACGACCACTGAACACCTGCGGCTCGACTCGAACGCAACTTTGTGGCGTGGTGCGCCGGGTGAGCTCCAACTGGGTGCTGGTCACCGGCAACGATCACAAGTGGCACGAGGCGCAGCGCATTCTCGGCGCTCCGCTCGAGCGGGTTCGGCTCGACCTGCCCGAGCTGCAGGAAGAGTCGGTCGCCGCGGTCGCGCGTGAGAAGGCGTTCGCCGCGTTCGAGAAGTTGCAGCGCCCGCTGATCGTCGAAGACGCCGGCATCGAGCTGGCGGCGCTCGGCGGCTTCCCCGGCCCGTTCATCAAGTTCTGGGAGCGCCAGGGCGGGCTCACCAGCATCTGCCGGGCGCTCGATGGTCACCAGAGCCGCCAGGCGTTCGCGGTCTGCGCGCTCGGCGTTGCCAGCCCGCTCGGCGTGCACGTGATCGAAGGCCGCATCAGCGGCACGATCGCGAAAGACCCGGTGGGTGAGCACGGCTTCGGGTGGGACGCGATCTTCATTCCCGACGGAGAGACCCGCACCTTCGCGCAGATGACCGCCGAAGAAAAAGACGCGCTCTCACACCGCCGCAGGGCTTGGGAGGGAGCGAAGGGCTTCCTTCGGCTCGACCCGGCCTGACCGGCGCGCGATCTTCTCTTTCAACGCAGCAGGCCAGTCGCGATCGTCGTCGGCCAGCAAGGTGGTGATCGGCGCGGCGTTCTTCTCGAGCAGCTCGGTCGGCTTGGTGCCGAGCAGCGCCGCCGCCGCGTTCAGCCCCGACAGCGTCGCGCCGTGCACGCCGTGGCCGAGCGTCGAAGCGCCGCAGAGCATCAAGCCCTCGAACGGGCTGGTCTGGTTGAACGAGAACGGGCCCAGCTGGCCGAGCGTCTTCTCGGTGCCGTAGATCGCTCCCCGGTTGCTCTCGCAATAGAACTTGTTGGTGAGCGGCGTGCCCACCGACTTGAACACCACCCGCCGGGTCAGCCCGGGAAAGTGGCTCTCGAGGGTGGCGAACATCTTGGCGGCGATCTTCTCTTTCAGCGCCTCGTAGTCGGCCGGCCGCGAGCCGCTCAGCGAGCCCTCCCAGGCCGCGAACGTCTCGTAGGGCACCAGAATGAACGCCTCGCAGGTGTGGTACCGGCCGTCGTACGCGAGCGGGTCTTTCAGCGTCGTCACCGAGAGGAACATGCCCGGCAGCACGTCGCGCTCGAGCATCTTCGGGTCTTGCATCGCCTTGTAAGCGACTTCAGCGTCGACGTCGGGGCAGAGCCAGTAGTTGCCGGAGTCGAACCCCATCGCCTTGAGGTCGTCTTCGACCGCGAAGTACAGGCTCACCGCCGAGGTCGACCACTTCGTCTTCGCCAGCTTCTTCTTCAGGCCGTTGGGCAGCCGCTCTTCGCCCACCAGCTTGTTGTAGGTCATCGCGGGGTCGGCGTTCGAGATCACGTTCTTCGCGCGCAGCTCGCGGCCATCGGCCAGCTTCACTCCGATCGCTCGCTTGCCCTCGAAGAGAATCTTGTCGGCCCGGGTCTCGAGCTGAATCGAGCCGCCCAGCCGCTCGATGCCGCGGGTGAACGCTTTCGCAATTCCAGCGCCGCCGTGCATCGGGTACCAGCCGCCCTCGAGGTAGTGAAACGCCACCGCCGCGTGCAGCGCGAACGGCACCTGCGACGGCGGCAGGCCGTGGTCTCCGCACTGCACCGAGAGCACTCCGCGCGCGATCGGGTCTTTCACCCGCGGGTCGAGAATCTTCTTCAGGCTCCAGCCGCCGTAACGGCCCATGTGACGGGTGCGGTACGGCAGGGTGAGGAGCTCGAGGAAGCCCTTGGTGTTGCTGATCTCCGAGAGCTCGTTGCGCACCGCTTCGAGCAGGCCGACCACCTCTGCGATGCCTTTGCGCTCATCGGGAAAGCGCTCGAACAACGCCTCCAGCAGCGCCGCCTTGCCCGCCGGGTAGTCGAAGTGCTGGCCGGGCGAGCGCACGTGGTCGTAGCCGCGCGGGTTGAGCTGAAAGAACGTCAACGCCGGGCCGAGCCCGAGGCCCTCGAGCGTCTGCCGCAGCGCCCCGCCCTCGCAGAGCTCGCCCAGGTAGTGCACGCCGGGGCTGAAGCGAAAACCGTCGAGCGCGAAGCTGTGGGTCCACCCGCCGGGGGCGTAGTGCTGCTCCAGCACGGTGACCTTCTGGCCGGCGCGCGCGAGCGCGAGCGCGGTGGTCAGGCCGCCTGCGCCCGAGCCGATCACCACCGCGTCGAAGTCGGTCATCCCCGCGTTCTATACACAGCGGGCCCTGCGCGTCACACCAGGTTCGGCATCGGGCCGTCGCCGTCGGGCAGCAGCAGCGGGTCGCCCCAGCTGGTGACGTCGGTGTAGCCCATGTACTGCCAGAGCGAGATCAGCAGGTTCGACAGCCCGCGCTTGGGTTTGTTGGTGAGATCCAACATGCGGCCCATGCGGAAGTAGTTGTCGCCCGACGCCAGCACCACCAGGTCGGAGTCTTTCTGGTGGGTGTCGCCCTGCGACAGCTCGCTCCAGTGCATCACCATCGTGCGATCCCACAGGGTGCCGCCCGCCTCGGGCAGCGCCTTCAGCTCGTCGTGCAGCAGGCAGCTCTGCTGGAAGAGGTACTTCTTGATGGTGCGAATCTTGTCGAACGAGTTGGTGTCGGAGTTGTGCGAGATGGTGTGGTGACCGTCGGTCATGCCGAGGTTGCCGTAGACGCGGTCAGACGTGTTGCCCGACCAGTTGAACGCCACCGTGCGCACCAGGTCGCAGGCGAGCGACATCGCAGTGATCTTGAAGAACAGCTTGCCGACCGCGAGGTGGTTGTCGGGGTTGTAGACGTCGACGTTCGAGCCGAGCGTGAGCGGCTTGCACGAGGGGTGAACCCCGGTGGTCATCGACAGCTGCCGCTCGATGTCGCGCAGCGCGGTGGCGTGCTGATCGAGCCGGGCCTTGTCGGCCGCGCCCACCCGCGACTGCATCTTGGTGAGCTCGCCGTTCATCAGGTCGAGCGCCGACTGCTTCATCGCCAGCCGCCGCGCCAGGTCGGCCTGCCCCTGGGTGTCGACGTTGGCGAAGATGCGGGTGTACGCCGTGAACGGCGAGGTCTCGGGCGGCACCGGGGCCTGCGTTCCCACCGGGCCGGCGTGGGAGTGCGTGTTCCAGATGTCGTTGTAGTTGTCGCCGACGCGGAAGGTGAGGTGCCGCTGCGGCAGCCCGAAGTCGGTGACGATGCGGTCGCCGATCGCGCGGTCGATGCTCGGCCCTTCGACGTAGCCGATGTACTCGCAGTTGTTGCCGTTGCTGTCGCAGGTGCCGCCGATCGGGAACGAGCCGGTGCCCGACTGCCAGGGCGCCAGCGCCGAGCCGCCCTGCTCGTGGCCGTCTGAGACGTGACCGGCGGGAAGACGGTCGTGGTACTTGTTCACCTGATCGAGCACCAACAGGTTCTGCCGGTAGGGCTCGAACGGCGTCAGCATGTCGTTGAAGACCCAGTTGGTCTCACCCTTGGAGGTGAAGCGCTGGTCGATCTGATCGCCGTTGGCGGTGAACACGGTGATCAGCCGGCGCGGAGGCGGAGTCGTCTGCGCGAACGCCTCCAGCCAGGGCAACGAGAGCGCCAGCCCGGTGGTGCCGCGGAGCAGGTTTCGTCGAGAGAAATTCATGGCAGCGACACCGACTTGTTCGAGAAGTCGTCGGTCTGGGTGATGCCGACGAGGTAGTCCTTGATGTCTCCACCGGAGTCGCGGAAGCGCTGGCGGAGCATCCACCGGCTGCAGGCGTCGGCGGGCTCTTCCTGACGGCCGACGGTGAAGCGGTAGACCTGGGTCGCGAAGCAGTTCGACACCGCGTCGCTCTGGGTGAACTTGGTGAACAGATCCATCGAGTCGCTCACCGGACCGTCGAGCGCGGTGGAGAGCCCGGTCAGCTGACCGGCGCTGCTCACCGTGTTGCCCTTCTCGTCCTGGGTGCGGTCGCGGCCGACGGCGTCGATCTTCTCGAAGGTGGCGCCGATCGGGTCGAGCATGTTGTGGCAGCCCGCGCAGTTCGGGTTGGTGCGGTGCTGGGCGAGAATGTCGGCCTGGGTCTGGTTGGCGTCGATCGCGCCGAGCGGCGGCACGTTCGGCGGAGGCGCGGGCACCACCTGGCACATCACCTGGGTGCGAACGAGCGCGCCGCGGCGAACGATCGAGGTGCGGGTGGCCTTGTCGCGAACACCCAGCACGCCGCCCAGCATGAACAGACCGCCGCGGTGGCTGGTCCACTGCGCCTTCTGCCACTGGGTGCCGCTGACGGTGCCGAAGCCGTAGTGCTTGGCGAGCGGCGAGTTCACGTAGGTGTACGGAGCGGCGAGCAGGGTCGAGAGCTTGCTGTCTCCGTCGAACACCACTCCGTTGACGAACTGCTGCACCTCCTGGCCGAGCAGCGCGGGGAGGTTCGGGTCGAGGTTCGGGTAGAGGGTGGCGTCGCGGCTGTAGGTCTGCAGTTTGTCCTGCGAGAGCCACTGCGCGTAGAAGTCGAACAGCCGCTGCGCCTTCGGGTCGGCGAGCATGCGCTGCGCCTGCGCCTTCAGCTGATCCTTGGTGGCGAGCTCGTTGGCGTCGACCGCGGCGTTGAGGGTGGCGTCGGGCGAAGACTCCCAGAGCAGGTACGAGAGGCGAACCGCCAGCTCGGCCTGGGTGAGCGCGCGGGTGGTGCCGTCGCCCGGGTTGTCGAGCTCGGCGCGGTAGAGAAAGCCGGGCGCCTGCAAGAAGGTGAACACCACCCACTGAATGCCGGTGGAGAAGTCGTAGCCGGCGTTGCGCGCGTTCGAATACACGGTCTGGTACGCGGTGACTTCGTCGGACGCGAGCGCGCGGCGGTACATCTTGCGGCCGAAGGTGTTGATGAACTGGGTGGCGCACGCCTGCTCGCCGTTGGCGGGATCGCACGGCAACAGCTTGGTGAGATCGGCGACCGCCTGAATCGAGACCTGCTCGGCCGCATCCATGTAGTTCTGGGCGAGCACGTCGGTGACGGTGAGGAACGTCGCGCTGTTCTTGAAGCCGAGCGACACCGGGTCGGGCACCAGCGCCGCCTGGCCGGTGGTGATGGTGGGCGAGATCGCCGGGTCGTTGAAGATGTCGGTGAGCGAGTAGCCGTACTCGAGGTGGCTGAGCCGTCGCAGCGGCGAGGTGCCGATGGTGACCGTGCTGGTGCACGGGTTGGGATCCGTCGGATCCGTGGTCATCATGTCGGCGCCGCCGCCGCCCGCCCCCGAGATGTGATCTGGGCCAGTGAAACCGGAGATCTTACCGGTGCACCCGACAGCCAGGACTGTGGCGAAAATGAGGGTACGTCGCATGGTGCCCTCCCCGAGCAAGAATTGTACGCGCGATAGGTTTTCCAAGTCGCTGTAGGTGTTGGTCTTTTTCGAGTGTCGCTGACCGAAACCCGAGCAGTGGAGCGGGTTTGGGTGTGAACAGTCGTCTACAGGTGTCCCCGCGGAGGGGACAAAAGCCCCAAGAATTCAGATCAGTTGCAGCCGATCTTGGAGGTGCCGAGGGCGACGTCGTCGAGCCACATCTCGATCGGATCAGACGTCTGGTAGTGCTCCCAGCCGAGGTGGAGGGTGTCGAACTGCGGCATCACCCAGACGTCGTTGAGCCCGTGGTTGATGCAGCCCTGACCGCCGTCGACCATGGTGAGGTCGTTGAGCTGGGTGCCGTCGAGCCAGAACTCCATCTTGTTTTCGGGGCCGACGAAGTGCCACTCCATGCACGACCACTGGCCGGTGGGGATGCCGGTGTTCGAGTGCTGCCAGCAGTCGGAGGGGAAGTTGCCCGAGCTGTCGTAGTTCGCCATCAGCTTCGGCGAGTACTGGCCGCCGTACCGCACGTACGCGTCGAGCGTCTGGCCCATGTACGGGGTCGAGCCCTCGCCGGAGATGTTGGTCCAGTGGGTGACCTGGGTGGGCGCGGCGGTGAGGTAGAACCAGAGCCGCCCGTAGAACGCGTTGCCGGTCACCGGGAAGAAGCTGTTGGTGAGCTCGATGTACGCGCGCTCGTAGGAACCCGAGCCGGGGTTGGTGATCAGCACCGACTTGCTGCCGCTGTGCGCGCGCTGGGTGTCGAGCGCCGCGGCGCCGTTGTTGAGCGAGGTCTTCCACGGGCTGAGCGCGCTGCGCTCGAAGTCGTCGCAGAACTGCGCACCGCAACCGCCGTCGACGCCCGCGTCGGTGCCTCCGTCGACGCCTCCATCATGACCGGCGTCGCTCGAACCACCGCCGCCGCCGGTCGCTGATCCGCCTCCGGTCGCGGCGCCACCTCCCGCCGCCGATCCTCCACCGGTGGCGCTGCCACCGCCGGCCGCGCTGCCTCCACCGCTCGCGCCCCCACCGCCGGCTGCGCTGCCGCCGCCCGAGGCGCTTCCTCCTCCGGTTGCGCCGCCGTCTCCGGTGCCTCCGACGGTTCCACTGCAAGCAGCAACCACCAGGAGCAACGCGAGCCGGAGTCGCATGCGCTGCAGTGTACCTATTTCTCTGCGGCGGTCTTCAGATCGGCAGCGAACTTCCCGAAGCTCTTGTTGAAGTCAGGCAGTGAGCCTTCGATCATTCCCAGCATTCCGCCCGAGAAGGTCTCGCTCATCACGAAGCGGGTTCCACCGGTCTCGTTGGGCAGCAAGGTGAAGTTGCGCACCCCGAGGAACATCGAGCCGCCGTCTTCCCACACCATGTGCTTCGACTGCTCGAGCGCCGACACCTTGAGATCGAACGTCTTGTCGGGCGCGTCGATCGACACCAGGTGAATCTTCTCGTCGAGCGCGATCTTCCCGTCGAGCTTCTTCACCGTCGAGTTCCACTTGGTGAACGACTCCGCGTCGGTGAGCAGCGCCCAGACCTTGTCGGCCGGAGCGGCGATGTCGATCGCCACCGAGTAGTCGAGCGCCTTGTCGGCCCGGGTCTTCTGCGGCGCGCCGTCGGCGGGAATCTCCTTCGGGTCGCGGAGCTGGCGAACGGTGGTGCACGAGCAGGAACAGAGCAGAGCAGCGGCGACGAACCAGACGGTCTTCGAGGGGCGCATGGCGTTTTCCTTTCGAGTGGTGCGACTGCACAAGGAGTCGATGCCGCTCAACTTGCGTTACAGGCCGCCCCGGCTTCAACGCACCTCGAGGTACGTGCTATCGACTCGGCACCGATGACCCGCGTGCTCCCTGCCCTGCTGTGTCTCGCCGTCGCCTGCGCCCCTCCTTCGGCGCCGAAGCCGCTCGAAACCAAGACCGTGAAGTCGGCGCTCGAAGTGCCCGAGGGCTACCGCCCCACTCCCTTTGGTTGGATGCACGAGAGCTGCGTTCACGCGCAGCCGAGCGGCAGCAAGGTCGACTTCAAGCACGTGGTGCCGTGCGCGTACCCGAAGGTGGTGGTGAACCCGAAGCCTCCGGGCGATGGGCACCCTCCGGCGGCCAACGGCTGGCAGATCGACACCCAGGCGATGGTCGGCACGCCGATGATTCACATGACGTCGATCATGCAGGTGCCGGCCAACCCGTCGACCAACAGCGGCCAGCTCGACTACTTCTTCCCCGGCGCGTCGCCGACCAACGCCGACAGCATTCTTCAGCCGGTGCTCCAGTACGGCGTGAGCCCGATCGGCGGCGGCACCAAGTGGGGCATCGGCAGCTGGTCGTGCGACGTGGTCACCAGCGCGGGCTGTCACGGCAGCGATCTGAAAGACGTGGCGTCGGGTGACGTGATCCTCGGCACCATCGACGGCACCAACTGCGACACCGGCGGCCACTGCGACTGGGCGATCACCACCACCGACCTCACCAACGGTGAGACCACCACCCTCAACACCACCGGCGACATTCACGCCTACCCATGGCTGTTCTCGGGCGTGCTCGAGGCGTACTCGGTGACCAAGTGCACCGACTACCCGGCGAACGGCACCGAAGCGTTCTCGAACGTGATCTTCACCGACGCGCAGAACAACCGCATCAACGCCGGTTGGACGCTCGACGTCGGCCAGACCAACGCGGCCAACTGCCCGGTGATGGACGCGACGTTCACCGACACGACCGCGCTGCTCAAGTTCACCGACAAGACGCTGCCCACCGTGGCGCTCACGCCGGGCGACGGGCCGGTCAGCCAGGCGATGGTCACCCTGAGCGCGAACGCCACCGCCGGCTCCGGGAGCGCCTTGAGCGGGCTCACCCTCAGCCAGAACGGCATGCAGGTCGCCGCCGCCACCGGTGGTGCCTCCACCGTCGGCTACACCTGGAACACCGGCGCGCTGGCGAACGGCGCGTACACCTTCGCCGCCACCGCCACCGACGCCGACGGAGCTTCGTCGACCGCATACTCGACGCTCTCGGTGCTCAACCCGCCGACGGTGACGATCACCGCGGGCAACGGCGGCACGGTCTCGGGCGTGGTGCAGGTGCAGGCGAGCGCGACGCCGCCCAACGGCACCACCGTGACCAAGGTGGAGCTCAAGTCTGCCGGCACCGTGGTCGCGACCGGAGCGACCAGCGCCAGCTACATGCTCGACACCACCACCTTGTCGAACGGGCCGGGCGCGAGCCTGGTGGCGACCGCGACCGACGCCGATGGCTCCAACGGCAGCGCGACCCTGCAGCTGACGATCGCGAACCCGCCGGTGGTGGTGCTGACCGCCACTCCCAACTCGAACGGCAACGTGGCCTTCCAGGCGAACACCACTCCGGCGATGGGCGCGCAGCTGGCGACAATCGAGATTCAAGTCGACGGCAGCAGAGTCGGCGTCCCCGGCAGCAGCACCACCTTCGGAGCCACCTGGGACTCGAGCGCCGTGGCCAACGGCAGCTCGCACACCGCGATCGCGATCGCCACCCAGGTCGACGGAGCGGTCGGCCAGTCGGCGCCGCAGACCTTCGTGGTGAAGAACGCGCCCAAGGTGACGGTGACCTCTGCACCGACCGGAGAGGCGGGCAAGCCGTACGTCGCCTCCGCCACCGCGACCGCGCCCAACGGCACCACGCTGACCCAGCTGGTGCTGCAGATCGACGGCGAGCAGGCCGCGATGGGCACCACCGGAGAGCTCAGCTACAGCTGGAAGACCGACGACAAGCTGATCGGCACTCACACCGTGACCGCGATCGCGACCAGCGCCGACGGCACCGTGGGCTCGGGCTCGTTGATGTTCACGATCACCAAAGCCAAAGGCTGCGGCTGTGACGCTGGTGGCGCCGCGCCGCTGATGGTGCTCGCGGCGCTGGCGTTGCTCAGACGGCGGCGCTGATTACGGCTTGAGGCCGGTCTGAATGGTGGTGCCGGCGGTCGCGTTCACCACGCGATCGCGCAGCGCGGTGCCGCCGCTCATGCCCGAGATGGTGACCGTGCCGGGCGTGACGTTGAGGAGGATCGCCGCGCCGTCGGAGCTGGTCGAGGTCGCGCTCTGGCTCGGCTGGCCGTTCACCACGTAGCGCACCGTGCCCATCGGGTTGGAGCTCACCGTGGCGCCGACGATCGAGTTGTCCTGGCAGTCCTGCACGCCCATGAAGATCTGCGTCTTGGTGGTGTCGACGGTGACGCCCGCGAGCGCGCCGAGCACGCTCACCAGCGAGCTCGACAGCGAGTTGATCTCACCGGTCGTGTCGTCGGCCGCGAACGGGACCGAGGGATACCAGTAGGCGTCGAGCTGGCCCGACTTGGTCACCTTGAGGAAGCCGTCGACCGGCACTCCGCCGGTGGTCACGGTGAGCGTGTACGCGCCGGTGCTGCCGGTGGTCGTCATGCCGAGCGAGGTCGAGCCGTTGAACGCTTCGACCGTGGCGCCGTTCACCGGGGTGTTCCCGCTGATGCCCGGCGAAACGATGGTGCCGCTGATGGTGATCATCGCCGGCGCAGTGGTCGGCAGAGGCGTGCCGCTGCAGGTCAGGTCGGCGCCCGAGCCGCCGCCGGTCGCGCTGCCTCCGCCCGTCGCCGCACCGCCACCCGTCGCCGCGCCACCGCCGGTCGCCGCACCGCCGCCGGTCGCCGCGCCACCGCCCGTCGCCGCACCGCCGCCGGTCGCCGCACCACCGCCGGTCGCCGCACCACCGCCGGTCGCCGCACCGCCGCCGGTCGCCGCACCACCGCCGGTACCCGAGCCACCGCCGGCGCTGATCGCGGTGCACACGCCGACCGAGCAGATCTGGCTCGAGGTGCAGGTGATGCACGTATTACCCGAGGCCCCGCAGGCGGTCTGACTGCCGCCGGTCTGACAGACTCCGGCGGTGTCGCAGCAGCCTGAGGCGCAGCTGGTGGCGTCGCACTTCTTCGCCGAGGAGCCGCACGAAAGCGCGGAGAGCAACGACAGTCCGGCGACGAGGCCGAACGCGAAAACACGCGTCTTGTTCACGTTGAGACTCCTGGCTGGAGGTGCGGCGGTTACGGGGCCTGGCTGCTGAAGATGTTGGCGACGCACATTTCGTCGCTGCTGTTCTCGCCCCAATTCACTTCCTGCGTTCCGGTGCTGTTGTCGAAGGTGCAGCGCAGCCGGAGCTTGTCACCCGCCTCGAACCGCAGCGGCTGATCGAGCATGTATTGAATCTGCCAGTGGAAGTCCCAGTTGGGGATCTCGACCACCTTGGTGCGGGTGCCGTTCGCCTTCTCGAGCCACAGCTGACCCAGCGTGCCGTGCTGGTGCATGTGGAACATCACGCCCTCGATGTTGAAGCCGTTGGTGAGGGTGAGCGGCGAGCCGAGCACGCTGAAGAAGTCGCGCGGGTCGCTGTACGCCTGGAACATCACGTTCGACTGCCCCGGAGGAATCTGCATCGCGCCGGCGACCCAACCCGGGTCGAGGTATGGCTGGTAGGCGGCGACGTTGGTCACCGTCGGCGAGGTCGAGAACTGCACCTTGGTCTGATCGGGCGTCGGCGCGGTGGTGCTGTTGTTGTAGTGCATCTGCAGCACCAGCGTGGACCCGGGCTTCACCTCGACGCCGAGGCCGCGGGGGAAGGTGATGCCGCTCGAGCCGGGAATCCAGGCGCTCACCACGCTGACCGGGAACTCCTGCGGGTGCGAGCCGAACGGGCCTCCGAAGCAGGTGTAGCCGGCGCCGGGCTCTTCGGTGTCCCACTGGAACGGGAGATCGGCGCTGTCGGGAGGCACCACGTAGAGCGCGACGTGATGCACCTCGGCCGCCTGGTCGGGCAGCGCGTTGAAGCCGGTCACGTACACGGTGTCGCTGTTCGGCCAACGAATCGGAAAGCAGCGGTAATCGTCGGGCGTCTTCCCCGGGGTGTACGGCTCGGGCAGCTGGAGGGTGACGTCTGCGCGCTCGATGCCTCCGCCGACCGTGGCCACTTCGATCTTCTTCGCGCCCTTGTCGCCTTCGGGCATTCCGTCTTTCACCCAGGCGTCGAGCATCGTCTGCTGCTCTTCGGTCAGCTGCGGGTTGTGCAGATAGCTGACGTCGGCCGGAGCGGCCTTCCACGGAGGCATCAGCCCCGACTTCACCGCCGCCACCATCGCCGGCCCCTGCGCCTTCACCTGCGCATAGGTCTCGAGCGGGAACGGCGCGATGCCACCCTGCTTGTGGCAGTTGGTGCAACGCGCCGAGACGAGCGGCTGCACGTTCGACTGGTACGTCGGCCCTTGAGGACCGCAGGCCGACAGGGCCACCACGACTGCGAGGAATGCCGTGCGCTTGGTCATCTGCACCTCGGGCGCGGCTTAGACCACGATCGCCATTCCGTAATCAACGTGACGTTTTTGACGCATCTTGTCGCAGACCATCGGCAAAAACCGTTCGGTAACTGAGTCACCGCGGCCATGTTGTCTGGCAGGCAACACCGCGGAACCACGCAACTCTTTCTTGGCCAGTGAGACAAACCTCCAGCCTCACTTTTCGAAAGCCGGAGGACACATGTCGACCCATCACTCGGTTCACGAAGTCGCCCGCAGCTACAGCGACGCCGCGACGCAGCCGATGACGTTGGGAGCTCCGATGGAGCCCGAGTCCGCTCCGGGCAAGAACCCGCTTCAGAAGATGTCGTCGATCATGCACGACCAGCTGCGCCGGCTGACCTTCTACCGGCAGCTCCACGGCCACGCGCCGCAGGGCGAGCGGGCGCGCGCGGTGACGATGCTGCGGGTGGCGATGCGCTTCAACGACCTCTGGGGCTTCGACGGCGGACCCAGCAGCCGCGACCTGTTCGCGTTCGGGAAGGCGTGCGCCGCGCTGCGCGAAGACCTGATTCGCTGACATAATCGAGGTTCCCATGTCCCCTCCCAAAGTCGGTGGTTCCTCCACTCCGGTCGTCACTCGCCCTGTCGCCGATCCGCCTCCGCCGGAGGTGAAGACCGACGCGCCGCAGGCGACCGCCAAGGTTCAAGACTCGTTCGACTCCGGCAACGGCCCGATGCGGGTCGAGATCAGCAAGGACCACAAGATCTCCGACGCGCAGCTGAAGGAGATCGCGAAGAAAGATCCGGACCTCGCGCGGTCGATCAAAGAGGCGCAGGTCAGCTACTCGGGGCTGCTCGACAAGGGCGCGAAGATCGTCGCCACCACCAGCGCGGGCAACGGCGGCAAGCCGGTGCTCACCGTGGTGCCTCCGTCGCTGGCGAACAACACCGACGCGAGCAAGCAGTACAACGTCGAGGTGCACTACCACGGCATGGACGGGCGGGCCTCGAAGCCCAACGCCGACAGCCCGGTGGCGTCGCGCATCGCCGACAGCTTCAACAAGCAGCCGCCCACCGTCTACGTGCTCCCGGAGTGGAAGGGGACCAACGACTGGAGCAACGTGAAGAACACCGGCACCACGGTCACCGACGCGACCAAGGGCATCGCCGGCGCGCAGGGCCAGCTCACGGTGTCGGCGCACTCGTTGGGCCGCAAGGCGGTTCAGTCGGCGATTCAGAACGGCGGGTTGAAGGCCGACAAGCTCGACATTCAAGACGCGTTCTACCGGACCCAGCCCGAAGGGCCCGAGCTGGTGGCGAAGTGGGCGAAGGAGCACCCCGACGCGAAGGTTCGCGTGCTCACCACCACCGGCAACCCGAAGAACCCCAGCGAAGACGCGATGAGCGACATGAAGACGATCAAGGGTCAGGCGAAGTGGCCTTCGAACGTGACCTTCGATGATCAGTCGGCGGTGGTGCACAACCACTGGCAGGCTGAATTGCGCCCCTGGTGACACGCGGGTCATTCGTGGTTTCTTCCGCTGATGCGTCTGCTCGCGCTCGCGGTCTCGGCGTTGCTGTTCGCGTGCACCGGTACTGCCGGTAGCAACGGCGGCGGTGACGGCAGCTCCGGTGGTGGCTCAGCAACTGGCGGCGGTTCGGCGGCTGGCGGAGGCGCCGGTGGTGGCGCTGCTGTCGGCGGAGGCGTCGCGACCGGTGGTGGCTCGGCGGTTGGCGGTGGTGCCGCGGCGGGAGGCGGCTCGGCTTCAGGTGGCGGCGCCGCGGTTGGTGGTGGCTCAGCGACCGGCGGCGGAGGCGCGATCGACGCGGGCCCCGGCTGTCTGACCTGGGACGCGGGCATCGGCGAAGCGACCGGTCAGACGTTGACCCTCTCGCCCGGCACCAAGCTGGGCACGGTGCTCGGCAACGCACAGCCCGGCGACAAGATCGTGGTGCACGGCGGCAGCTATCCCTCCGAGTCGATCAGCCGCACCTTCACCGGCGACGTGTTCATAGAAGCGGCCGCGGGAGAGACGCCGCTGTTCCACGGGCTGTCGCTGCCCGACGCGTCGCACCTGGTGTTTCGCGGCATTCACTTCGACGACACGCTGTCGCTCAACAACACCTCGTACATGGTGTTCGACCAGATCAACCTGGTGGTGGCGGCGGGCTCGTCGGGCATCGAGCTGTTCAACTCCGGCGGAGGCCCGACGCACCACGTGAAGTTCCTGCGCTCGCACATCGAAGGCGGCGACCGCACCATCTTCTTCGGCGGCTCATTCGGCATGGAGCCGACCTGGAACCACGACTTCGAGTTCCGTCAGAATGACTTCGTCTGCGGCACCCACAATTGCTTTCAGTTCTCGGGCGGGGCGAACGCGATCATCGACGACAACGACTTTCACGACCCGAAGGGCGACGGAATTCTCACCGCGGGCGGCGCGCACATCACCATCACGCGCAATCGGATGCGCGGTGACCCGGCGGTGGGCTCGACCGCGATCGCGCTCGCGACGCCCGGCAAGGAGTGGGACAACTATCAAGACGTCGACTACATGCTCTCGACCGACATCACGGTGGCGAACAACCTGATCGTGAACTGGGGCGGCAACGGGATCGCGCTCGAGGCGCTCGACGGAGTGAAGATCGTCTACAACACGATCGCGAACTGCCAGCTCGGGCTGTGGACCTGGGCGCGCTCGCCGACCGGCTATGGCTCGAACGGGCCGGTGATCATCGACGGCAACCACAACGTCTCGCTGTGGAACAACATCATCCCCAGCCGGCAGATCGACTCGTCTGATCCTCCGCTGCTGCTCGACTCGCACAACATCACCGCGCCGTCGTACGTCGACATGACCGAGTTCGTGCCGGTGATGAACAGCGCGGCGATCGACGCGGCGCTGATGAACGCCGACACGCCCACCTACGACCGCCGCGGCAGTCCGCGCACCGGCACGCCCGACATCGGTGCGTGGGAAGTCGAAGCGCCTTCATGCCCGTGAACCCCTCTCCTGACAGGAGAGGGCCGAGAGCGCGAAAGCGCTCCGGGGTGAGGTTACCTGCCCTGTTGTTGCCCTTGTTGGCCGCGTGCGGTGGAGGCAGCTCAACCCCACGCCTGACCATCGGAGACGCAGGCTACACCGTCGCCGCAACTCCTGACGGAGGCGCCTTCACGCTGGAAGGCCCGAAGGGCGTGTTGCTGACCTTCAACACCGACGCGGTCGAGCTGGGCACGGTGACCGCGCTCGACGACACGCTCAGCTACGACCCGTACTGGCTCGAAGAGAAGGACACCGTCTTCTCTCCGGTCAGTCCCAAGGGCCTCAACTGGCGAATCGCGACCGCAGTGACGGCATCGAAGACAGGCGACGACACGATCGAGCTGCACTACGCCTACGCGAACGGTCTCGACGCGACGCTGAGGTTGAAGGCCGAAGCCGCGGGCCGCTTCTCGGCGAACGTCACGCCCGGCACAGCGCCGATCGCGTTCATGCGGCTGCGCGCGCGGGCGAGCGCGACCGAGGGTTTCTACGGCCTGGGAGAGTTCTTCGACTCGGTGAACCACCGCGGCAAGCGGCGCCCGATGCAGATCGAGCCCGACTTCGACGTCGAGAGCTCCGACAGCGAGAACCACGTGGTGGTGCCGTTGCTGGTGGGCACCAACGGTTGGGGTCTGTTCGTGCAATCGAAGCGGCCAGGGCTGTTCGACGTGGCGCACAAGGAAGCGGACCTGATCGAAGTCACCTTCGGCACCGCGCAGGACAGCGCGCAGGGGTTGCAGTTCCACCTCTTCGCCGCCGCTGAGCCGCTCGACGTTCCGAAGCACTACTACGAGGTGACCGGCTCACCTGCCCTGCCCGCTCCGTGGGCGTTGGGGCCGTGGCTGTGGCGCGACGAGAACATCGATCAGGCGCAGGTGCTCGACGACTTCGCTCAGCTGCGCACGCTCGATCTCGCCACCAGCGGCTACTGGATCGATCGGCCCTACGCGACCCACGTCGAGACGTTCGACTTCGATTCCACGAAGTTCGCGAGCCCGGCGGCGATCGCCACCGCGGCTCAACAGACCGGCCTCAAACTGGCGCTCTGGCACACGCCTTACCTCGAGGCAGGCGCCGACCCGTTCGTGGCCACGGCGACCTCGATGGGCTTCTTCCCTCCGCACACCGGCACGCAGCTGAACCCGTGGAGCGCTCCGATCGACTTCACCCGGCCGGAAGCGCGCGCGTGGTGGCAGCAGCAGCTCGCCGCGTACCGCACCTTCGGCATCGAAGGGTTCAAGCTCGACTACGGAGAAGACGTGGCGGTGGGCGTCTCTGGGGGCCGCACCAACTGGCAGTTCGCCGACGGCAGCGACGAACGCACGATGCACTACGGCTACACCCTGCTCTACCACCAGACCTACGCCGAGCTGTTTCAGCCGGAGTCGAGCTTCCTGATCTGCCGCACCGGCCGCTGGGGCGATCAGTCGCACGCAACGATGATCTGGCCGGGCGACATCGACGCGACGCTGACGAAGTTCGGCGAGACGTTCACCTCCGGCACCAAGACGATCGCAGGCGTCGGCGGCTTGCCCGCGGCGGTGATCGCCGGCCAGTCGCTCGGCGTGGTGGGCTTTCCCTTCTTCGCGGCCGACACCGGCGGTTACCGGCACTCACCCGCGGACAAGGAGACCTGGGTGCGCTGGGTGGAGCAATCAGCGCTTGGCACCGCGATGCAGACCGGCGATTCGAGCTCGCAGCTCCCGTGGGATCGAGACGCCGAGTCGCTGCAGGTTTACCGCGACTTCGCGCGGCTGCACTTGAGGCTGTTCCCCTACCTGTGGACCTACGCGAAGCAGCTGGCCACCGATGGCCGGCCGATTCAGCGCGCGCTCGGGCTGGCATATCCCGCGCTCGGGGTTCACCCCGACGACGAGTACCTGCTCGGCGATTCGCTGTTGGTGGCCCCCGTGGTGACCGCGGGAGCGACGACACGTGCGGTGCAGCTGCCTCCGGGGAAGTGGCTGGGGTGGTTCGATGGGCAGTGGCGCGAGGGCGCCGTGACGGTTGATGCGCCGCTGACCGCGCTGCCGCTGTTCATTCGCGAAGGCGCGGTGGTGCCGATGCTGCGACCGAACATCGACACGCTGGCGCCCGCTTCTGATCCCGCGGTCGAGTCGTTCGTCACCGACGCCGGCGCGCTGTACCTGCGCGTGGCACCGGGACCGTCGTCATCGGTCACGCTCTACGACGGCACCGTGGCATCGCAGTCGAGCAACCAGCTCAAGGTGACGCCCGGCTCGGTGTTCACCAAAGGGGCGGTGTTCGAGGTGCTGGCGACAACCGCTCCCGCGTCGGTGCACGTCGATGCAGTCGAGCTCGCGGCCGTGCCGGTGGCGATGATCGACTCGGCGCAGGGCTGGGCGTTCGACGGAACCACGCTCTGGGTGCACGTCGGGCCCGGGCAACACACGATCGATCTCTAGCGCGATGTTTCACCGCGACGGCCCCAGTCTGCTCGAGCTGATTCGACAAGGCCTGTCGTCGACCGATCGCGGCTACGACCTGCTGGCTCCGAAGTTCGAGCACACGCCGTTCCGCACGCCCGACCTCGTGCTCGACCCCGCCGCGCGCGCATGCGGAGCGACCGGCCACCTGCTCGATCTCTGCTGTGGCACCGGTGCAGGCATGCGCGCCTTCCGCGCGTCGTCAGACTCCGTCACCGGCATCGATCGCAGCACGGGCATGCTCGACCAGGCGCGCCGGCTGCTCGGGCCAGACGTTCGCCTGGTGCGAGGAGACGCGCTCGCCCTGCCCTTTCGCGAGCGCTTCGACACCGTGGTGAGCTTCGGAGCGTTCGGCCACATTCTCGAGGCCGACGAGCCACGCATGGTGGCCGAGGTTCACCGCGTGCTGAAGCCCGGAGGCCGCTTCATCTTCGCCACGGCCGAGCTGCCGTCGTGGCTTCACCCGTCGCGGCTGATGGCCGAAGGCTTCAACTGGACGATGCGCGTTCGCAACCAGCTGCTCGAGCCGAAGTTCATCATGTACTACCTGACCTTCATGCTGCCGAAGGCGCAGCAACAGCTCGAGGCGGCTGGGTTCTCAGTCGAAACGCCGGAGGGCATCTTCCCCAAGCCGCTCTCGCGCATTCGGCTGGTGATCGCGACCAAGCGTCACTGATCGATGAAATTGAGCGACTCGCCCATCTGCTGAACGTTGCGCTGCACCTGCTCCGCCTGCTTCTGCGTCGCCGCGGTGCGTTTGGCGTCTTCTTCCTTCTTCGCCTCGAGCTCCTCTTCCTTCTTCTTCAGCTCAGCGTCCTTCGCAGACAGCTGCTTGTCCTTCTCATCGAGCGCGTCAGACTTGTCCTTCAGCTCCTTTTCCTTCGCTGCCTGCTGGGCTGCGCGCTGATCGGCCGCGCTGGTGTCGTTGCCAGCCGACTGCTTCGTCTTCTTCCCGCGAATGACTTCGATCTTCTGCGAGAGCACCACCGGGACAATCTGGGGCGGCGCGACGTTCAGCAGCATCACTGTGAGCGCGATCATGGGTTCACCGTAGCACCGCCGGCCCTACGCCCGATAAGGTGCGCGCCCATGCGAGCCGGGTTGCCCCAGAAAGCCGACACACTGCGCGCGATGCACCGCCGCGGAGATCCCATCGTGCTCGCGAACGCCTGGGACCCGGGTTCCGCGAAGGCGGTGGTCGAAGCCGGCTTCAAGGCGGTCGCCACCACCAGCGCCGGCGTCGCGCTCAGCCTCGGCCACGCGGATCACCAGCTCACTCCGGTCGACGAGATGTTCGCCGCGATCGATCGCATCAGCCGCGCGGTCGACGTGCCGGTCACCGCCGACATCGAGGCCGGCTACGGCCTGTCGCCCTCCGAGGTCGCGCACCGCCTGCTCGAGGCGGGCGCCGTCGGCTGCAACCTCGAAGACACCGACCACGCCGCCCACGCGATGCGCGACGCCGACGCCCAGGCGAAGTTCCTCAGCGAGGTGAAGGCCGCGGGCAAGAAGCTCGGTGTCAATCTGGTGATCAACGCGCGCACCGACGCGTTCATCCTCAACGTGGGCGACGAAGACGCGCAGATCGCCGAGTCGGTGCGCCGCGGGCGCCTCTACTACGCTGCGGGAGCCGACTGCGTGTACCCGATCTTCGCCAAGAGCGAGCGCGCGCTCGGCGAGATGGCGCAGAAGCTCGAAGGCGCCCTCAACGGGCTGATCATTCAAGGAGCGCCTCCGTTGAAGAAGCTGCGCGAGCTGGGTTACGCCCGGGTGAGCGCTGGGGCCGGCCTGTACCGCGGCGCGATGGCCGAGCTGAAGCGCCGCCTCGACGAGATTCGCAACGCATGAGCCGTTTCTTCCTCGCCGCGCTGCTGGTGCTCACCGGGTGCTTGCACACGGTCGACGAGTGCCGCGGCATTCACTGCCCGCGCGATGGAGGTCACGTCTCCGACGCCGGCAATGATGCGGGCTCCGACGACGACGACTGCCCGGCGACCGACCCCAGCCTCACCGTGCCCTGCTCGAGCGCGCTCGACGGCGGCAGCGGCATCATCTTCGACGGCAACGCGTGCACCCAGGGCTGCTTCGCCGGGCCGATTCCCGCCAACGCGTACGTTTATTCGTCGCTCCGGCAGTGCGCGTTCTTCTGCGCGTTCGACAACTGCAAGCAGAGCCTGTTGTCGGCGACGGTGACCGCCCAGGCGACCTGCGCGGCGCTCCGGGTGACGACGGCCGACGCCGGCGAGGTGATGCAGTCGTACGCGCTCACCACCACCGACGTCGACGGCGGCATCGGTTGCAACCTCACCAACGGCGACTGCGTGGTGGCGATCGACGAGCTGCTCGGTGACGCGGGCTACCACGCGGCGTGCGCGGCGACGCTGCTGCCCAGCACCACCGCGGTCACTTGCGACCCCAAGTCCCCTTAAGACTCGTCGTCGCGAATGCCGAGCTCGGCGAGCTTGTTGTAGAGCGTGCGCCGGCTGATCTGCAGCATCTTGGCGGCGAGCGTCTTGTTGCCGCGGCAGTGCTTGATCGCCGCGACGATCATCTCGCGCTCGGTCTGCTGAACGCCCGACTGGAGCGCTCCACCGACGGCTCCGGCGACGGCCTGACCCTTGGACCCGACGGTGCCGGTGCTGAGCTCCTTCTGCACCTCGGTGGCGTTGACGTCGTCGGCCGGCGCGAGCACCACCATTCGCTCGACGAAGTTGTGCAGCTCGCGCACGTTGCCCGGCCACGGCTGGGCCTGGAGCAGCTCGAGCGCGTCGGGCAGAAAGCGGAACTTCGGCCGGTTGTTGGTGGCCGCCAGGTCCTGAGCGAAGCGGCGCGCCAGCGCGGTGATGTCGGGGCCGCGCTCGCGCAGCGGCGGCATCACCACGTCGACCACGCAGAGGCGCGGGAGCAGGTCTTTGCGAAAGGTGCCCTTCTCGACCATCTCGTTGAGGTCGCGGTTGGTGGCGGAGATGACGCGCACGTCGACCTTGATCGGCTTGGTGCTGCCGAGGCGCTCGATCTCCCGCTCCTGGAGCGCGCGGAGCAGCTTCGCCTGCACCGACAGCGGCAGCTCGCCCACCTCGTCGAGGAACAAGGTGCCCTTGTCGGCGACCTCGAAGCGGCCAGGCTTGTCGGAGTCGGCTCCGGTGAAGGCGCCCTTCATGTGGCCGAACAGCTCGCCCTCGAACAGGTTCTCGGGAATCGCCGCGCAGTTCACCGCGATGAACGAGGCGCTCTTGCGCGGGCTGAGCTGGTGGAGCCAGCGCGCGGCGACCTCTTTGCCGGTGCCGTTCTCGCCCAGCAGCAGCACCGAGGCGGTGGTGGGGGCGACCTTGGCGAGGCGCTGCTTCACCTCCACCATCTTGGGAGATTCGCCGAACGGTCCTCCGTCGGGAGGCGCGGGGAGCGTGTTGGGCGGGCGCTTCGCCGCGTTGGCGACGTCGAGCGCCTTGCGTACGGTGTGGAGCAGGCCGTCGCGCTCGAAGCCCTTCTCGAGAAAGTCGAAGGCGCCGTTCTTCATCGCGTCGACCGCGAGCGAGACGGTGCCGTGCGCGGTCATCATGATGATGGGAACGTCTTCCCACTCCGTGTGAACCTGCTTGAGCAGCTCCATGCCATCCATCTGGCCGGGCATGCGGAGGTCGGTGAGCACCACGTCGACCGGCCGGGTGCGGAGCAGCTTGAGCGCCTCGGTGGCGTCACCGGCCTGGAGCGCGTCGATGGTGACCTGCCCGAGAATGTCGACCACGGCCTGGCGCAAGCGGGGTTCGTCGTCGACCACCAGCACGGTGCCCAGAGAAGCCATCTGGCGACCTTACGCCACGCCGGAAGCCGTCGCGCGCCTCGCGTGATAATCGTCGGGGCATGACGCCCGCGTTGTTCGCCGACGTGACGATGGCGCTGGTGACGAGCGCGACCTTCCTCGCGATCGCGGTGCTGTCGGTGATTCGCGGCCGCCGCGGCGGGAGTCAGCCGGTCAGCCTTCGGCTCTCGTTGTTCTGCGTCGACATCTTTCTCTACGACGTCTGCCAGGCGCTGTCGGACCTCTCGCCCGACCCGATCTGGCGGCAGCTGAGAGACGGCATCGTCGCGCTCGCGCCGGCGCTCTTCTACCACCTGGTGGTTCGCTTCGTCGGCAAGCGGAGCTCGTTCAAGGTGCCGCTCGCCGTGGCGTACGGCTACTGCACGCTGATCGGGCTGGCGTGTCTGGCGCCGATCGTCTCGCACAACGCGCCCGACATCGCGGGCCACAAGCCGTGGGCGCTGCTGTTGTTGGGAGCGCTGGTGCCGATGTTGATTCACGCGCCGTATCTGCTCACCGAGCACATGCGAAACGCGTCGGCTCCGGAGCGGGCGCGCACGCGCATGGTGCTCGCGGCGGGCTTGATCGCGGGGCTGGCGAACGCGACCGACCTGGCCGACATCGCCGAGGTGGTGAGCTCGCTGCGGCTGGGCCAGGCGGGGCTGTTGATCTCGGGGGTGCTGCTGGCGGTGGCGGCGCTGCGGGTGTTGGAGGGCGTGTCGCTGCTGACCTTCATCAACGCGGTGTCGATTGGCTTGTCGGTGGCGCTGTCGGAGGTGGCGGTCTTCAAGTGGGCCGGGCAGAACCTGGCGCTGGCGACGGTCGGCTCGCTGGGGGTGTTGATGGTGACGCTGGTGGCGGCGCGGTTGGTGGTGGCCGACTACGCGGCGTACCGGGAGCGGCTGTTGGCGCACGCGACGCTCGGCCGTATGGCGGCGCAGATGGCGCACGACATCAAGAACCCGCTCCAGGCGATCAAGTTGGACGCGCAGTTTCTACTGGCGGAGATCGCGGCGGGCCGATCGATCGACGCGAGGGCGGCGAAGCTGCAGGGCATGGTGGAGGAGTGCGACGTGCTCAATCGGCGGGTCGAAGACTACCGGCGCATCGGCAAGGCGGAGCCGCAGCTGTCGAGCGCCGACCTGAACGAGCTGGTGCAGCATGCGACGCGCTTTCTGGGCGGAGGCGGCGCGGTCGAAGTGAAGCTGGCCGAGAAGCTGCCGGCGGTGCAGGCGGATCGTGACCTGCTGGTGATTGCGCTCGAGAACGTGCTGCGGAACGCGAAGGAAGCGGCGCCGGGGAAGCCGATCGTGGTCGAGACCGGCACCGCGGCTGACTTCGGCGACGGCGGCGCGATCTTCGTGAGCGTGCGCGACCAGGGCCCGGGGATGGACGCGCGGACCCGCGAGCGGGCGCTGGAGGGGTTCTTCAGCACCAAGACCCAAGGGTCGGGGCTGGGGCTGGCGTTCGTGCGGAGGGTGGTCGAGGCGCACGACGGGCGCCTTTCGATCGCGTCGCACGAAGGCCAGGGCACCACGGTGCGCATCGAGCTGCGCGCTTAACCCTCGAGTGTGCAATCGGCTTTACGCCCGGGACGTAAAAGTCGCGGGTTGGCGAGGCATGCCAATTGAACGGTCGGCGCCGCCGGTTTGGATCAAAAAAGGGGGGACCGGCACCCACTCACCGGGTTGAACCGAGGGGGAAGCATGAAACGGCTGTTGGTGCTTGGGTGGATCACGGCCGGGTGGATGGCGGCGCAGGGCTGTGCGCATGCGCCGCCGTCCGAACCGGTGGAGACCGAACGGCCGACCGGCGAGGTGCGGCCGACCGCCGGCCAGAGCGCGATAGTGGTGTACCGCGCGGTGAGCGATGCGAAGTCAGCGGCACTGATGGCGGTGCAGGTCGATGGGGTGGCGGTGGGGCAGCTGGCGCGCGAGAAGTTCGCGGTGATCGACGTGGCTCCGGGGAAGCACGTGATTTCTGCGCGCACTCCGTTCGGCGAGAGCGGGCTGGTCGTCGACACCGAAGTGGGCGTGGTGCACTTCGTTCAGCTCGAGGGCTCGGCAGTGCCGCGCCTGTCCGTTCGCGATGCTGAGGTGGCGCGGGTAGAGATCGCCACCGATTGTTCGTTCGGGTTTCGCGGGAAAGCGGATACCGGGCAGACCGCGGAAGCTCCGCGGGGCAGTCACGACACCTGAGCTAGATACACTGGCCTTGCCCGTCGCACATGCCGCCGTCGCATGGGGAACCCGTTGGCTTGCCATGCGGGTTGCACGATGGAGCGCAGAACGCCCCGCAGTCCATCCGACCTTCGCTACACTCGAAGACGACGCCGGCATCGCAGAGATTGTTTGCAACACATTCAATGAAGTTCTCCGTGACCTGGGTATCCGCGTCCAAGGTAATGGCGCAACCCGCGTCCATCGGAGTGCAGCCCGCCCCGATAAATCCGCACTCCATGTTGTTCGGGTCACCAACCTCGCTCAGCACAATTTGTGTTCCCGCGTCGAATGATGCGGAACAGATTGTGCCGCAGATAATGCCGGCTGGGCTCGAGGTCACGGTTCCGGACCCCGCGTCTCCCTTGAGCACCGAGAGTACGAAAACGACGGGCCCCCCACCACCAGCTGCTGAGCCACCACCAGCTGCTGAGCCACCACCAGCTGCTGAGCCACCACCAGCTGCTGAGCCACCACCAGCTGCTGAGCCACCACCAGCTGCTGAGCCGCCACCAGCTGCTGAGCCGCCACCACCTGCTGAGCCGCCACCGGCTGCTGAACCACCACCGGCTGCTGAACCACCACCGGTTGCTGAACCACCACCGGTTGCTGAACCACCACCGCCCATCCCCACGCCGCCGCCCATCGCTCCACCACCGGTTGCGGCACCACCTCCAGTGGCAGGCGAAGCCAAGACGCAGTATTTCGTCGCCAAGTCACAGCGCGCGTTGGCCGCGCAGTCTGCATCGACGCTGCACGGCCGTGGCTTAGGCCCACAAGCACCAAGGGAAATCGCTGCGACAAGCAGCGATGCCCACCGAACCTCAAGGCCAGTCCATACCATCCGTCACTGTTGCAGGCAGAAGACGCGGATGTACGTTGCGTTGCAGGGATTGCTGGTGTCGAGGGCAAACGCGTAGGGGGTGTACGTATGGCCCGCCCGACCTCCGCCGCCGGTGCCAGAGGCAGTACCGACAGCCCAGTTCGAACATGTGAGGGTGTTGCTTCCAACGTTGGCGAAGCTCGTTGATCCACCCCATGTTCCGTTGTTGCCGTAGTAGCTCGTCCCGTTTGCCGTGAGATTGATCGGCGCATCCCAGAAAGTCGCGCTGAACATGTTCGTGGCCGACGCAGTAATCGGGACACCATCAACCCGAACCCAGGGTGCTCCACTGGTGCTGAATCTAGAGGCCGCGCCCGCCGACGTAGTTGCAATCAAGGCGAGATAGGTTCCCGTCAGACCCGCCGCTTGCGCTTCGCTCTGGCACAGAGAGTCCGCGGCGGCGATGCCACCTCCTGGGGTCCAGACATTGTTGCTCAGGAACGCGGTGCGACGCGGATTGGGTGGGGTGACAACGACAGCAGCAGCACGGTCGACTCCCAAACAGTACAAGCGAGCGGTGCTGTTACAGTTCACGGAGCCAAATGAAGTGAAAATCGAGCTGGTGCCCGCGGATGAACCGGTGTCCGCAGAGCAAGCTTGCGTGCCGGTCGAGCCACAAGCAGCCAGTGTTGTACTGGTCCAGTCGGCGCAAACGCAGTTCGCAGCGATTACGCCCCCACTGCCGTTCGGGCAGGTTGAACTGGACGTCCAAATTGTGCCGTTTGGCAGCGTTCCAGTGAACACCTGCTGATCCTGCACGTCGGCGCCAAACTCTGTGATGCGCAGAGGGTAGAGCTGATTTCCGTTGGCAAGATCGGCCTGCGTGTTGACCCATGGCTTTCCATCGACGCGAACCCAGCCTGATGCTGATCCCAATCGGTTGATGGCATTCACGGTCGAACTGGACAGCCACGCCTTGTAGGTACCAGCGAGGCCGCCAGCGACCGCTCGCGCCTGGCAAATCGCGTCTGCGCCAGAAAGCCCCCCATGTTGCCGTTGGGCTGCGTGCTCGTAACGAACGCGAAGTTCGGCACCATGTTGAACCTGGCCGAAACGCTCCGCGAAGCAAACATCGCCAGGCTACAGGTGCCGTTGCCCGTGCAGTCACCGCTCCAACCTCCGAACTGCGACAGGGTCGCCGTCGCCCCGCTTGCGCTCTGAGTCACCGCGACGGTCGTACTGTAGTTGTACGTGTAGCAACCGGTACCGCAGCTCGTGCCCACCGGGTTCGGAGTGACGGTGCCGACGCCATTGCCAGTCGTCGCCAGTTGCAGGTTGAACGTCTGGATCGCGAACGCGGCGTTTACCGTCGTGTCAGCCGTCATGGTGAGGTTGCAGACGCCGTTACCCGTGCAGCCGCCGCCGGACCATGCACTCAGCGTGTTACCGACGGTCGGTGAAGCAGTCAGCGTCACCGCGCTCCCGTAGTTGAACGTCTGGCTGCACTGGATACCGGGACACGAGATGCTGCCGGGGCTGCCGGTCACCGTGCCTGCGCCAGCCGGGCCTGTCGTCGTCACCGTCAACACGTACTGCTTCAGTGTGAAGCTCGCGGTGACCGTCTGCGCTTGAGTCATCGCTACGACGCAAGCTCCGGTGCCGCTGCAGGCGCCGCCCCAACCAGTGAAGCTCGAGCCCGTGCTTATCGCCGGAGTCAACGTCACCATGGTGCCGTCGGTGTACATCGCATTGCAGGTCGAGCCGCAGGCGATGCCGCTGGGAACCGAGCTCACGCTGCCCGAGCCGTTGCCCCCGAGTTGCACCGTGAGCTGCCAGGACTTCAGCGTGAACGTCGGATTCACCGTCTGCGCCATGTTCATCGGCACCACACACTGGCCCGTGCCGCTGCAGCCGCCGCCCGACCAACCCGCGAAATCCGAGTTGGGGTCGGCTGATGCCGTCAGAGTGACCATCGTGCCGCTCAGGTAGTTGCCGCTGCACATCGCCGCGAGGCCACCGCAGATGATCTGACCGGTGTTGTCAGTGACCGAGCCAGTACCCGTGCCGCCCGGCGTGACCGTGAGCGGATAGTTCGCGAGGAACGCCGCATCCTCCATGGTGTCGCCGATCACGGTGATGTCGCAGGTGCCCGTGCCGGCGCAGGTGCTCCACTTGGTGAACGTCGAGGTACCCGTGGCAGTCGCCGTCAGCGTCACGGTCGTGTTCGGTGCAAACGCCGCCGTGCAGGTGCCGGGGCAGTTGATGCCGGTCGGGCTCGAGGTCACCGTGCCGGTGCCGTCACCCGAGGTCGTCACCGTAACGTTGAAGGTTCCAGCGCCACCGCCGCCCGTCGCCGCGCCACCGCCGCCCGTCGCTGCGCCGCCACCGCCCGTCGCCGCGCCGCCACCGCCCGTCGCTGCTCCGCCGCCGCCCGTCGCCGCGCCACCACCACCGGTCGCCGCGCCGCCACCACCGGTCGCCGCACCGCCACCGCCCGTCGCCGCACCGCCACCGCCGGTCGCCGCGCCGCCACCGCCGGTCGCCGCGCCGCCACCGCCCGTCGCCGCCCCGCCACCGCCCGTCGCTGCGCCGCCGCCGCCCGTGGCTGCACCGCCACCGCCGGTCGCCGCGCCTCCGCCAGCCGCGCAGTTACCGCCGTCGCAGCCGCCGTTGTAGTTCTGAAACTCGTTGGGATCGATGCAGGTACACCCCGACAGCGCGGCAAACGCGCCGACCACGCACCAACCAAGGGCATTCAGTCGCATTTAGGTTTTTCCCCGAAACTGCTCAGAAGACGAACAACGCGGCGGAGCCCGCGGCCAGGAGCGCTCCGACGATGACCGTGATCAATGAGACCGTGAACTCGGCGTTCCCCGTGCTGGCGAAGCTCATCGCCTGATCGCGGGTTAGCGAGCTGGTGCCCATCAACCCCGGCACCTTGCTGTTCTCGAACGACGACTTGTTCGACATGCCCATGCCCAGCGTGACGCCGGAGGCGACGAAGCAGACCAGCGCTCCGATGCCGAGCGTGATCGGCAACAGCCGCGACTTCTTCTCGGGCTCGTTCTGCTCCGGAGGAGGAGGCGGCGGCGGAATGAAAGGCTCGGTGTTGCTCGCCACAGGCGGCGTCGAGCTGCCCGTGCTCCCCCCCGTACCGGTCTGATTGTTCTGCGCCTGCGGCTGCTTCAGATCACCGCCCGACGAGCCTGAACCAGAAGAGCCCAACACCTTGTCCGACACCTGCTTGGCGAAGGTGTCGATCGGCGTGCCCATCTCGCTCAGCCACGAATCGGTCGCGCCGCTCAGGTCGGCCACCGCCAGCGACTCGCCATCGGCGCTCACCGCCTCGACGTGAACCGCGAGCGACTTGCCGATCTTCGCCACGTCGACGCCCACCACCACGCCCTTGGGGCCGAGCAGCTTCGCCAACCGGCCGAGGCACGCGAGCCCCGCCTGGCAGTTGCGCGGGTCGGAGTACCCGGCCGCCTTCAGCTTCTTCACTGCGTCGTCGTTGTCGAGCGGAGCGTCGACGCCTTGATTCCCGATCGCAGAGTGAACGCGCGTCGCCACCTTCGCCGAAAAGGCGTCGGCACCTGCGCGCTTCGAATCAATCACCACTGCCACCGGACCGCGGGGAGCTGTTTGCCCCACCGCCAACACCAGGATCAGGGAGAGCACTCCTCTACTCTAGCCGCAAACCCCGCTCAGTGGGCCCCGATCTGGCTCTGAATGTCGTCCAAAGCTTCCTTCACGTCGGCCCGCTGCTTGTCGGTGGTTGCTTTCTTGAGATCCGCCGCCGCGTCGTCCAACGCCTTGCGCATCAGCTTGTCGGGCCGCCCGTCGAGCTCTTCTTTTTCCTTCAGCTTTCCGCGCAGCTTCTCCAGCCGTGCGGTGAGCGCGCCGTTTCCCCCGCCCGCCGCAGGCTTGGTCTCCGCCTTGGCCACCTTCACCTCGGCCGGCTTCGTCTCCGCAGGCTTGGTCTCCGCTTTGGCCACCTTGACTTCGGCAGGCTTCGTCTCGGCCGGCTTGGTCTCTTCGGCCTTCACCGGTTCGACCGGCTTCACCGGCTCGACTGGCTTGGTCTCCTCGACCTTCACCACCTCGACCGGCTTGGTCTCCACCGGCTTCATCGGAGGCGGCGTCATGTCGACCACCGCCGGCTTCACCACCCCGTTGTCGCTCGAAGAAGACCGGAACATCACGAACGCACCCACACCGAGGCCGACGACCAGCGCGCCGCCGATCACCAGCGGCAAGGGCGAGCGCTTCGGCAGCTGCGCCTCCGGCTCCGACTCCTCCATCTGCACTGGAACGGAGGTCGGCGACTTCGGTTGCGTCATCCCCGGCCCGGTCGCGGTGCCCAACAGCTGCTCGCGGGTCTGGTTCGGCTTGATGGTGTCGTCGAGCTCGATCGGCGCCTGCTGGCGCGACCGAATGCCTGAGGGTGAAAGCGGCGTCAGCGACCCCTGCCCCGGCGCCGGCGTCATTCGCATCGCCGTCTTGTCACTGCCGAACTGCTGCTCCTCGGCGGTGAGCGAGCCCGCGCGCGACTTCGGCGACTGCGCGTTGGTGGTCGAGCCACGCGAGGTGCGCCCGGTCGGCAGCGGCGTGCGCGGCGAAGGCGTGCGCGAGCCCGCCAGCCGCTGCAGCGGGCCGGTCTCGGCTCCCGCCAGCTGCGAGGCCAGCGCGTGCACGTGCAGCCGGCACTCGTCGGCGCTCGCCGGCCGCGCCGAAGGCTCCTTCTGCAGCATCCACAAGATCAGCTCGTCGACCTCGCGGGGCACGTTCGGGTTGAACACGGAGGGCGCCGGCGGCTGCTCCTCGACGTGCATGAACATCGTCTGCATCGGGTTCTCGCCCTCGAACGGGCGCCGCCGCGTCAGCAGCTCGAACAGCACGCAGCCCAGCGCGTAAAGATCGGTCTGCGGGCTGATCGCCTTGCCGCGCGCCTGCTCCGGGCTCATGTAATCGGGCGTGCCGATCACCATCGACGCGCGGGTCTGCGGCGTCGCGTCGCCCTTCAGGTTCTGCGACAGCTTGGCGATGCCGAAGTCGAGCAGCTTGATGTACTGGCGGCCGCGCCCCGAATCGACCAGGAACAGGTTCGACGGCTTGATGTCGCGGTGAATCACGCCCGCGTGGTGGGCGGCGTCGAGCGCCTCCAACACCTCGTCCATCCAGCTCAAGGCCTGGCCGACTTCCATCGGCGAGCGCTCCTTGATCACCCCGTCGAGCGCCTTGCCCTCGAGGTACTCCATCACGAAGTAGTTCGCCCCGTCGGGCAGTTGGCCGAAGCTGAAGATGTCGACGATGCCGCGGTGCCGAACCGCGTTCACCGCTCGCGCTTCGGAGAGGAACCGCTCGACCAGCTCGGGCTCGCTCGACAGCTGCGGCAGCAGCACCTTCACCGCCACCCGCTTGCCGATCACCTTCTGAACGCCCTCGTAGACGGCTCCCATGCCGCCGACTCCGATGGGTTTGATGATCTCGTACTCTCCGACCTTCTGGCCGGTCAGGTCTGGCAAGCGCGTGGGCACGGGCCTCCAAGCTTAGCCGAACAAAAGGAATCTTGTGCTTGCAGCAGCCGTCGCCGGCGTTGTTTATGCGACACATGCAAATCATCCGGGGACTGGCAGTGTCGATGTTGGTGCTGTGCGCATGTACGAAGGGCGATGCCGGCCCTCAGGGAGCCCAGGGCCCCAAGGGTGACACCGGCCCCGCCGGCGGCACCACCGCCTCGGTGAGCGCGATCACCCCGCTCGGCGTCTACGCCGGCCGCGACTACGAGATTCAGGTGAGCGGCAACAACACCGCGTGGACCTCGTCGACCACGATCAACTTCGGCGCCGGCATCACCGTGAACAAGGTCGTCTCCGCCTCCGCCACCTCGCTGGTCGCGCAGATCACCGTGTCGCCCACCGCCGCGATCGGCACCCGCGACGTCACCATCGCCGACACCAACATGGACGCCTTCAAGGGCGCCTTTCACGTCGACAGCCCGGCAGCGTTCGGCGTCATCGCCGGCTCGGTCGCCCAGGGCAGCGTGATCTTCGGCAAGATCACCGCCAACGACGTCGCCCACCCGTTCGACGAGACCCACACCGGCGACGGCCTCTTCAGCGCGCTGGTCTACACCAACGTATCGCTCGACGCGGGCACCGGCTTCACCTTGAGCGCCGACACCGTCTACCCGACCTCGATCAGCTACACGATGCTGGTCGACGTCAACGCGCCGACCGCCTCGCAGACCGTCGACATCGTCTCGGGTGACCCGACCGGCCCGGCGAGCGGCCTCACCACCACCGAGGTGCCCGACGCGTTCCAGGTTCAGCAGCGCGCGCCGACGATGGCCAACCCGAACATGACCACCACGGTCACCACCACCCAGCCGTTCGAGTCTGCGCTGCTCGGCTTCGCCGCGCCCACGATGCTCCAGCTCGCCGACCTCACCGTCACCGGCGCCGACCCCAACTCCGCCGCCAAGCTCTACCTGATCCCCGCGTCGGGCAAGTGGGCCGACGCCACCGGCACGGCCGACACCACCCCGGTGCTCTACCTGATCGAGCCCGGCACCGTGTCGTCGGCGGTGCTGTTCGACGGCGCCGGCATCGCCAGCACCTACCAGGTGGTGTTCAACAGCGAGACGGTCGCCACCACCACCAACGAGGCGCCCAACGCCGGCACCGTCGCCACCGCCCAGCAGGTCGACGCGCTCCCCTACGTGATGAAGCAGGGCGTGCTCAACAACGGCACCTACCAGCACGTGCTGCGCTTCAACCTCGCGATGGGTGACGTGGGCAAGAAGATCCACGCCGGCACGCTCTCGGCGGGCGACCCGCAGACCGACACCGTGGTCGAAGTGCTGACCGGCGCCGACGGCGGCACCTCGTTCGCGATCTCCGACGACTCCGCCTTCCTCGACGACATCGTCAGCGACCCGACCACCGCCGCGGGCGACTACTGGGTGGTGATCACGGCGAGCAGCTACTACGACCCGATGCACCAGCCGTTCAACGCGTTCATCCGGCTCGAACCGTAAGCGCGGGCGCGGCCGGCATCGGAATCGGCGCTGGAGGCTCCAACACCTCCAGCAGCCGGAACAGCTGCTGGCTGTCGAAGGGCTTGAGCAGCACCCGGTCGCGGTGCTGCTCGATGAACTCACGCGACCTCGGCTCCAGCGCGCCGCCGGTGATGAAGAAGGTGCGCCGGGCCAGCTGCGGGTGGCTCTGGTTCAAGGTGGCGTAGAGGCCCTCGCCTCCGCCATCGGGCATCGCGACGTCGCAGAGCAGCGCGTCGAAGGTCTCTCCCTTTTCCACCAACGCGAGCGCTTCCTTCACTCCGCCGGCGGTGGTCACCTGGTGCCGCGCCTTCAGGGTGCGCTTGAGCGCCGCCAGCACCGAGGCCTCGTCGTCGACCAACAGCAGCCGCAGCCCGCGAATCTTCGAGGCGGTCTCTCCGGTGGCCGACGGCTTCTCGAGCTGGGCCGCGAACGGCAGCGTCAGCTCGAACCGGGTGGCGCCCTTCTTCGAGTGCTTCAACACCAGGCTGCCGCCCTGCGCCTGCATCAGGCCGATCGACACCGCCAGACCCAGCCCGGTGCCTTTGCCGATCTCCTTGGTGGTGAAGAACGGCTCGAACACCCGCTTCTGGAGCGCCTCGGGAATGCCGGGCCCGTCGTCCTCCACCGACACCAGCGCCGTCTCGCCGCGCCGCTCGGTGGTGACGGTGACGGTGCCCGCCGCGCCCGAGCCCGAGATCGCCTGCGCCGCGTTGGTCACCAGGTTGGCCACCACCTGGGCGACCAGATCGCTCTGGCCGATCGCCACCAAGGAACGGTCGCTGCGATCGGCGACCGCCACGTTCCCGGTGACCGCCGGAGCGGCGAGGGTGAGCGCGGCGTCGATCGACTCGCCCAGGTTGAACGGCTCGAGCTTCGCCTCGGCGCGCCCCGCGACCCGGCCGGCCGAGAGCAGCTCGCGCACGATGCGGGCGATGCGGCCCACCGCGACGATCGAGTCGTCGAGGCAGTCGGCGATCTCCTGATCGACCTTGCCGGTGAGCTCTTCTTTCAAGAAGGTGAGGTTGCCTTTGATCACCGCGGCCGGGTTGTTGATCTCGTGCGCCACGCCGGCGGCGAGCTGACCGACCGCGGCGAGCTTCTCGGCCCGGCCGAGCGCCTGGTTGGCCTCGTTGAGCATCTCGTCGCGCGCTTCGACCGAGCGCTCCAGCTGCGCCGAGAGCACGTGGAGCGACGACGCGTAGCTCAAGAACCGCCGGGTGAGGATGTAGCCGACCCCGATCACCTGGAACATCAGGCCCGCACCCGACAGATACGGCAGCGGGAGCACGCCGCTGGAGGCGAGCGCGTCGTTGAGCGCGGTGAGCAGAAACAGGCCCAGCATCGCCCCCATGGTGCGCGCGTAGTCGACGCCGCGGCGCGAGAGCTGAACGAAGTGCGCCACCAGGTAGCCGATGCCCGCCAGCATCAGCGCGTAGATCACCTGCCCCAACGCGGAGGGCACCTCGTCGACCACCGTGCTCCCGAAGAACGCGACCTGGTGATGGTGCGCGACGTTGAGAATGCCGAGCCCGGGCACCTGCATGATCAGCCCGCCCACCACCAGGGTGACGCCGATCACCTTCTCGGCCTGCTGGAGCGGCCGCTTCTCCATCGCGGCGTTGAAGCGAAACCAGGAGGCGATGTGAAAGCCGGCGGCGAGCAGCTGCAGCCGCCCGACGATGATCGACGCCGCGTCGCTGATGCCGAAGGTGAGCGCCGCGTCGCCCGCGCAATAGAGGAACGCGAACACAGCCACCCACATGAACGGCCGCATCTCCTTCCAGCCGGGGGCGCGCGCGGCAACCACTGCCGTCAGGGTGATCACCCCCACCAGGGTCAAAATCATCACCAAGAATGCCGTCCACAGGGTCATCGCAACCCTCCCCTGGGGGCACCACCCCGAGGAAGTACGGCACGATGACCTACGAGGGGCAGCACGTGGGGTGTCTTCAGTGCAACGGCCGATCCTGCCGGCTCACGGTTTGACCTCGGGAAAGAACTTCTCGCCCAGCGCACACTTCGCGATACCGGCGGCAGCGAGCTGCTCCTGGTACCGGCGACGGCGCTCGTCGGGTTGGGTGCCCTGCATCTCGGCGAGGAAGAAGACGAAGTCCTGGTTGCGAACGTGGTCGTGAACCCAGCGGGCGAGCAGCTGCCCGCGCTGCTCCTTGGGCAGCGACTCGAGCTCGCCGATCTCCTGCTCGGCGTTGCAGAAGTTCTTCCACGCGTCGGAGTACGACTGCTCCCCCGCGCGCGGCATGATCCCGAACGCCTTCGAGCCGGTGAGACCGCCGTCGCCGATGACCGATGCAGGCGCCGGTGCCTTCGCGGCTTCTTTGGCGCAGCCCACCGTCAGCACCCCGAGGAGGAGAAAGTGCTTCACGACTGAAGGGTATCTTGATCGCGAGGCGCCCGCCCGGGTACTTTGCCGCCCGATGGCCGATGGACTCGAAGAGCTGTTCGATGATCTGAACTTCGAGCTCGAGGTGCAGCCGCCGGTCACCCGGGCCCAGCTCGAAGCCCAACTGCCGTCTACTCGGTTCGCCTCCGACGCGGCTTCGCCGCTTCCAGTGCCGGCCAACGGCGGCCGGCACCCGTCGGCTTCACGGCCTCGGTTTTCGGCGCCGACGGTGTTCGACGCAAAGTATGCGGATCAGGCGATGGCCGCGCTCGACAAGCTGGCGCCCGCGTCGGTGATGCTGACCGAGAACGACCCGGTCGCGGCGGTGACCACCCGGCCGTACGAAGTGCCGGTCGAAGAGCTGTTCGGCGACGTGAGCTCCAGTGTGCTCACCGTGCCGGTCGCGCTCGACGAGCTGCCTGAAGAGGCGTACCCGACTGCGCTCAACACCGCGCTCTGGTAGCCGCTACTCGCTCACCGGCAGGAACACCTTGAAGGTGGTGCCCTTGCCGACGGCGCTCTCGACCGACACCAGCCCGCCGTGGTGCTTCACCAGCCCGTACACGGTGGCCAGCCCGAGCCCGGTGCCCTGCGGCTTGGTGGTGAAGAACGGGTCGAACACCTGCTCCAGCAGCTCGGGGGTGATGCCCAGGCCGGTGTCGCTCACCCACAGCAACAGGTAGCGGCCGGGCTTCGCCCACGGGTAGGCCTCGAGCGCGCCGGCGTCGAGCTTCACCACCTCGGTGCGCAGCGAGAGCCGCCCGCCGTTGGGCATCGCGTCGCGCGCGTTGACGCAGAGGTTCATCACCACCTGCTCGAGCTCGCCGCGATCGCCGAGAAACTTCGGCAGCTCGGGGCCTCCGGTGAAGTCGACCTCGATCTCGTTGGAGATCACCCGGCGAAACAGCTTCAGCGTCTCTTCCACCACCGGGTTGAGCTCGAGCGTGGTGTCGTAGACGGCGCGGCGCTTGCCGAACGAGAGCAGCTGTTTGGTGAGCTCGGCGCCGCGCTGGGAAGCGACCATCGCCTCTTCGAGCAGCTGATCGCGGCTGGGGTGGCCGGGGTTGCCGTGCACCGCGAGCAGGTTGTTCACGATCACCATCAACAGGTTGTTGAAGTCGTGGGCCACCTCCGCCGCCAGCTGGCCGATGCTCTCCAGCCGCCGCGCGTGCTGCACCGCCGACTCGGTGGTGCGGGTCTTGGTGACGTCGAGCAGGCCGCCGATCACCTCGATCACCTTGGCGTCTTTCGAGGCGCTCACCTGGCCTTTGGCGAGCACCCAGACCGTCTTGCCGTTGGGCAGCACCAGCCGCGCCTCGACGTCTTTGAACACCCGGTCGGTGAGGTTGGCGACCACCTCGGCCACCACCCGGTCGCGATCGGAGGGGTGAACGCGATCGGCGAGCACGTGCAGCGGCACGGTGACCGGCCCGGTGAGCCCGAGCATCGTGGCGGCGCTCTCGCCGAGCTCCAAGGTGGAGCGGGTGACGTCCCACCGCCAGAAGCCGATGCCCGACGACTGGGCGGCGAGCCGCAGCTGCTGATCGCGGGCGTTGAGCGCGGCCTCGGTCTTCTTGCGTTTGGTGACGTCGGTGCCGAGCGAGAGCACCCGCTGAATCTTCCCGTCGAGCCGCACCGGAGCGAGCCGGGTCTCGAACACCATGCCGTTGGTGGCCTCGACCTCGAACTTCTGGGTCAGCCCGGTCTCGAGCAGCAGCTTGAACGCCTCGACGAACACCTGCGCCTCGCGCGGCGGCAGAAATTCTTCGGGGCGGCGGCCGACGTACTTCTCGGGGCCGGCGTTCACCAGGGTGCGGCTCAGGTAGGTGAGCCGGCCGTCGAGGTCGTAGAGCGAGATCACCTCGGGCGAGGCCTCGAGAATGCTGGCCAGCCACTCGCCCGCCTTCACCTCGGGCTCGACCAGCGGCGACACACCCATCGTGTGACGGAGCTCCGTCAGCTCACGAATGAGTTGGTCGAGCCGCTCGATCTCCACTGAACTCCCCCCACTGCCGGTGCTGCGTGCTGCTCAGGGCTTCAAGGCCTGACGTACTCCACCATCGCGAACGCCTGGGTGAACTGCTCGGCGGTGAGCTTGAATACGCCGTCGTCTTTGCCGTCGCTGCCGACCTCGTGCTCGCCCCACGGGTTGCGCACGGTGACGAACTTCTGGCCGTTCTCTTCGGAGGTGCCGAGCACGGTGTAGGTGTGATCAGAGACCATGCCCTTCACCGGAGAGCCGAACGACTTCGAGTCGGCCACCACGCAGCCGCCGCCCTTGGTGGCGTCGGTGAGCTTGTTCCACACGTCGTCGGGCTTCATCGCGTCGGAGCTGACCGCGAAGAACGACGGGTTGGAGCCGGTGATCGCGGTGAGCGCGTTGGCGCCCATGCCGCCTTCGATGTTGCCGTAGCTGCCTTTGAGCTGGGCGTAGGCCTTCTCGTAGATCAGCGGCCAGAGCTCTTTCTTCTCGCGGGCGGAGATGTACTCGAGCGAGCCGTTCTTGGTGGGGAACTGGCCGTCGACGTTGACCTGCACCGGCTTCGCGGGCTTGGTGAGGTCGGGCCGGGTGAAGAGCGTGACGGTGTAGCTGCCGTCGCGGTTGGTCTTCACGTTCTTCTCGAGCAGCTCGGGGTGCTTCTGCGCCACCGCGGCGAGCGAGCTGATCAGGTAGCAGTCGCCCAGCTGGCCCTGGAGCGGGTCGTTGGGGCTGACGCCGCCGACCGAGAACACGCCGTCGGCCTGCTTGTAGGTGACGCCGCCGGCGCGCTTGTCGGAGAGCGTGATGCCCGGCTCGCCCGGCTTCTGGGGGCCTTGGGGCTCGCCTTCGATCTTGGCGGTGTGGTCGAGCTCCTTGGTGACGAAGCCTTCGATCTCGGTCTTCGCGGCGGGAGCGAACTTGTCGGCGTGACGATCGAGAAAGCCGACCAGGTAGAGGCCCTTCACCTCGGTGTAGCCGCCGGCGTGGGCGTCTTTGAGGATCGCGTCTGCTTCGGCCTTGGTGACCTTCCCGTCGGAGAGGGTCTTGTTCAGCATCGCCTTGTAGGCGTTGGCCTCGGCCATGATCTTGGAGGGCATGCAAACCAACTTAGGAGAAAGTACGGTCGCAAGTCATGCCCCGCTGGTTGGTAACTCCGCTTCAGACGGTGGTTACGATTTTCTTATTTCTCGAGGTTTCCGCGGTGATGGGGCTCGCGCTCTGGCCGCCGGTGACCGCGATCATGTGGCTCGAGCCGCAGCTGCCGGCCGGGCACCTGAAAGTGCTCTTGATGTGCGGGGCTTGCGCGCTCGGCTACTTCGGGTTCGGGCTCTGCCTGATGGTGGTGGTGCCGGTGGTGCGGCTGCTCACCGTCGCGCTCGGGACCCCGCTGGGCAAGTACCCGTACGTGTCGTTCAAGGGGTACCAGTGGGCCAGCTACAACGCGCTGATCCTGATCGTGCGGTTCAGCTTCATCAACTGGATCAGGGCGACGCCGTTCAACGTCTTCTTCTACCGGCTGATGGGAATGAAGGTCGGCGCGCGCACGCAGATCAACACCGCGGTGGTGGCCGACTGCAACCTGATCACCATCGGTGAAGACACCGTGGTGGGCGGCGACGTCACGTTGATCGCGCACGCCGTCGAGGGGTTCAACCTGGTGACCGCGCCGGTGAAGATCGGCTCGCGGGTGACGCTGGGCCTGATGGCGGTGGTGATGCCGGGCTGTGAGATCGGCGACGGGGCGATCATCGCGGCGAACGCGGTGATGAAGAAGGGCACCATCGTCGGGCCGAACGAGATCTGGGGCGGCGTGCCGGCGAAGAAGGTCGGGGTGCGCGGCGAGAAGTCGGCGGCCGATGCGGCTGTCGCGACGGACCGGGCATGAGCCGTGGAGCGCTCGCCGCGTACCGGCGCGGTCTGAAGTTGGCGAAGCAGGGCGACCTACTCGGCGCGTATCTGAGCGTGGCGAAGTGCGTGAAAGCGGCGCCGACCTTCGTGCCGGGGTTGCTGGAGATGGCGCGGTTGTCGGTGCTGCTTCCCCCGGGTCGCGTGCCAGGCCACCGGCCGGGCCTGCGCGAACGCGCGCGGTTGCTGCGCGATGCCGTCGAAGCCTCGGAGCGGGCCGCGGGCACGGTCGTCGAGCTCGCCTACAACGTTCATCGGCTCGACGACGACACCGTGAAGGCGCAGCCGCTCTTCGAAGAAGCCGCACGCGAAGCGGAGCGGCTCCTGGTGGATGCCTGGGCAGGGCTGATCGAGTCGCTGTGCGAGCAGGAGAAGTTCGCGGAGGCGCGGGCGCTGGTGGCGCGAGCGCGCACGGTGTTTCCGGCGTCGATCGCGATCGAACAGGCTGCAATCTGGCTTCCGAAGCGCAAGAAGACGGTTCGCTGACCTCACCCCGCGGACGCTGATGCGTCCGTCGGCCCTCTCCTGTCAGGAGAGGGGTTGAGTGGGGGCTCGGCGAGTGTAGCGGGCGGCGAAGACGCCGAGCACGCCGACCAGCAGCATCCCGACGGGGAAGAACCAGAAGTCGAGGCCGAACACGCGCGCGTCTTGCGGTGCGTTGGGCCGGAACCGGAGCGCCAGCTTCTGGCCGAGCTTGAGCCGCTGCCGCTCGTCGGCGTCGGCGGGGAGCGGCCGGGTCACCTCGACGATCTTCCCCTCGGACTCGAAGCGAACCGTGTAGTGCGCGACGTCGGTCACGCTGACCTCGCCAACGGCCGCCTGGCTCTGAGCGACGAAGATCAACCGCTCGACCATGAACGCAGCGCCGAGCGCGAGGCACCCGAACGCGATCAACCGCAGCACCCGCGGGTTCACTTCGGGACTTCTCCCCAGTGCTGGTGCGCGAACCGCCGCGCCGAAGGGTACGGGTAGAACGCGATCTGCTCCCCTGCTCCGACCCGCTTCTGAATCGACTGCCAGAACTGCGCGGTGAACAGGTCGGGGTGCTCCTCTTCGAAGATCTCCTTCCACCGCGCGTTGGGAAACACGAAGGTGGGAATCTCTTCGGGGAAGACGTCTTTCGGGCCGACGTGAAACCAGGGTTCCTTCGCGTATTCGTCTTCGTCGTGAATCGCCTGCGGCATCTTTCGAAAGTTGATCGCCGAGAGCGGCGCGATCTCGTCGTAGTCGTAGAAGACCACCCGCCCGTACCGGGTGACGCCGAAGTTCTTCAGCAACAGATCGCCGGGAAAGATGTCGGCGTACGCCAGCTCTCGAATGCAGTTGCCGTACTCGCGGAGCGCGTTGCGAATCGTGGTCTCGTCGTTCTTCGCGCCCGCGAGAAAGATGTCGAGCGGGGTCAGCCGGCGCTCGATGTACAGGTGCTTGATGATCAGCTTGTCGACGGTGCGCTCCAGCATCGAGCCGGCCTTCGCCTGCAGTTCGTCGAGCAGCCCCTGTGAGAAGCGCGACAGCGGCAGCGCCACGTCGGAGTACTCCAGGGTGTCGCTCATGCGCCCGGCGCGATCGTGCAGCTTCACCAGCCGGTACTGCGCCACCACCGAGGCGCGGTCGGTGTCTTTCGGCGGCTCGAACCGGTCGCGGATGATCTTGAACACGAACGGGAACGACGGGAGCGTGAACACCGTCATCACCATGCCCGGCACGCCCGGCGCCTGAACGAACTTGTCGCTCGAGTACTTCAGGTGCTCGGCGAGGTCCCGGTAGAAGAGCGTCTTGCCCTGCTTCTGCAGCCCGAGCGAGATGTAGAGCTCGGCGCTCGGCTTGTCGGGGAAGATCGACTTCAGGAAGTTCACGAAGGCCGACGGCACCTCCATGTCGACCATGAAGTAGGCGCGCGAGAGCGAGAACAGCCCGCCCAGCTCCTGCCGGTGGAGCAGCAGCGTGTCGAGGTACACCCTGCCCTGCGCGTTCTGGCGAAACGGCACCGCGAACGGCGTGCGCTCGTTGCCGTTGATGATGCGGCCGACCAGGTATGCCGCCTGGTTCCGGTAGAACAGCGAGCTGAGCGTCTGCACCTGAACGTTGGGGTGCACCTCGAGCGGGCGCGGCAGAAACTTCGACATCGCGTGAATCACCGCGGCGACGTCGCGATCGAGATCTTCGAAGTCGAGCGCCAGCTGCAGGTCCAACAGAATCGCGCGCACCGTCGCCCGCAGCCCGTCTTGCGCCGGGTAATACGAGCGGTAGGTGCGCTGGAGCGACTCGATGTGCTCGGTGGAGATCGCCGGCCGCCAGAAGATGTGCCGGTTGTTGTAGTAGGTGCGCGAGAGCAGCCGGCAGGCGACCGAGTTGAAGAAGGTCTCCGCCAGCTCGGGTTGCTGGTGGTTGACGAGCAAGCCGATGTACGCCGACTTGATGCCCGGCCAGTTGGCGTCGCTCATCGCCTCCGGGTGGCGCTCGGCCAGCACCGCGACGCCTTCGCGCACCCGCTGGTCGTACATGTCGATGCGCTCGATGCGGGCGCGGTGCGCCGCCGCCCAGTCGCCCCGCTCGAAGCGGCCCTTCGCCTCCGAGCTGATCGCGCGGAACAGCCGGTAGTGCTTGTCGAAGCCGTCGAGGATCGCGCGGGCGATCGCCTGGTAGTCGACCGTTGGCTGCGCCGGAGGGGCCACGTTCGGCACTATATAGACGTGTCGATGGGGCGGGTCCTGCTGATGATGGTGATGCTCGGCGCCTGCGCGCGGCCGAAGGAGCCTGTTCCCGCTCCGAAACCTCCGCCTCCGCCGCAGTGGCCACGGTTTCCAACGGGTGCCGCCGAGGCCGCCGCCCTGGTGAAGGCGCAGACCGTCGCCGCCGGTGAGGCGATCGACTTTCGGCCCGAGCGCGCGTTCGAAGCCGCCGAGCGCGCCGGCTGGCAGCACCTGATCTCGGGCGATCGCAGGGTGCTGGAGTGGGTTCGTGCGCAGCGAGCCGCGTGGTTGCTGGCCGGCACCTTTCACGACTCGCCCGAGCAGGCCCGAATGTTTCACCACCTGATCGCGCCGGGTGGCGCGGGCCCGTTCGGCACCGTCGCCCTCGAGCAGCTGCGCGCGCCCGGCGCGTGGCTCGACGCCGACGCGGGAAACGGCTTCGACGCCCAGGCGCTTGAGCGCTACCTGGGCTCGGGCTCGGAGGCCGACTTCGAGGCGCTGAAGCAGACCCACCTGCAACACGACTACACCGCGTGGAAGTACGGCTACGACGACGAGCTGCTGCAGATCGTCGCCACCGCCCGGGCCGGGAAGATCGCGGTATCGGCGTGCGACGTGCCTGACGCGCTGATGGAGCGGCTGCGCGACGACGACGACTCGCTGCGGGTGCGCGAGCTCCACTGCAAGCTCACGCTCGCCGAGGCGAAGACGCCGGTGGCGATGATGTGGGGCCAGGCGCACGCCGGGCCCGACGGCTTTCGCCGGTTTCTGAAAGAGAAGGCGCTCTCGCTGGTGATGCTCGGCGGGCGTCACTCGGCCGACGCGCCCGACTCGGAGTTTCGCGATCGCCTGGTGCTGAACGACCCGGTGCTGATTCCGATTCGCGAGGGCTACGCGTGGCTCTGGCTGCCCGATCGCTTCGTCGACGGCAAGGTCGACCGCACCCGCACCGCCGCCGATGCCACCGCGCCTTCGATCGTCGCCAGCTCGGAGGAGCCCGGCACCCTCGGCATCGGCGACCTCAGCTTCGAGCTGCACGACGACGAGAAGTCGAAGCCGCTCGCGGCCGGCGAGTACACCTACCGGTTTCGCACCGCGAAGGGCCTCACCGTGGTCGGGTCGGTCGAGGTGCCGGAGTCGGGGACCGCGGTGCTCCACTTCGAGCCGTCGACGCGCACCACCTACCTCACGGTCGCGGGGCCGAAGTACCGCTGAGTCAGCCGGGCGCTTCGGCCGCGTCGGCACGAGATGGACCGCTTGATCGTCGACAACTTCCTGCCCGAGCTCTCCGGAGGGTTCTTCCTCGTCGGGGTGGAGGGCGTGCGCACCGACGATCGCTACACCCACGATCTGGTGCAGGTCGACGTGCAGGCCGGAGGCCTCTCGTGTCTGCACTACACCCTCACCGGGCTGATCTTCCGGCTCGCCGATGCCGCCGGGTTCGCGCGCCGCGATCTCCACTCCGCTGCTCAACGCCTTCGACGTGTTGTCCGAGAACGGGCAGCTCCCGCAGCCGGAGCCGGTCGACGCGCGGGTGTTCGAGTTCGGCGACACCTCGGGCCACGCGATCGACGCCGAGGGCCTGCAACTGGTGCTCGACGACTACCTGCCGGTTCCACGTCTGCGCGAAGGCGTCGAGGCGCTGGTGCGCGCGGTGCCGGCGAGCCCGCGCGAGCACTTCTCGCTCTGGCCGCGATGGAACGGAGGACTGCTCACCAGCGAGCTCGAAGATCAGCTGGTCACCGCCTCGCAGCAGGCGGACCAACCGATTCGCGCGTTCCTCGTCTGGGGCAACAGCGACTGATCAGGTCTCGACCACGCCGCTCATCACGCCGACCCACTTGCCGTTCTTGTCCTTGCCGACGGCGTAGACGTCGATGTCGATGTCGCCGACGCGAATCAACTTCACGTTGGTGAGGTTGGCGTCGAGGGTCTTGCGGAGCTGGTCGAACTTCGCGGCGCGGGCCTGGCTGGCAGGGTCGTTCGGGTCGGCGTTCGCCACCATCGCGTCGATCTCGCCGTCGAAGTCGCGCACCTCGATGTGCGCCGAGTCGGGCTCGCCGAGCGCCTTGCGGGCGGCGTTCTCGATGCTCGCCGTCGGGCCAGGGGCCTTGCCGAGATCCACCGGGTAGAGCGGCCGGTCGGTCTCCGACGGCCACTCGAGGCCCTTCACCGCCTTCGCGAAGGTGGTGTTCAACGGCTCGGCCGGCGCGGGCATCGGGTGCGCCTTCAGCCAGTCGCGCAGCACGTCGTGCGCCGCGCCCGCCTTCACGCCGCCGAGCAGCTCGGTGACGTCGGCGATGCGCGCGGGAGACGGAGCGTCGCCGAGAAAGCCGACCAGGGTCTGCGCCTCGCCCTTGGTGAAGGTGGCGCCCTTCTGCGAGTCGGGCGAGCCGCGGAACCAGCCCTCGAGGTTGTCGAACACCTCGGCGCTCCGCTCGTACTGAAAGCCGCCGGGCGCGCCGGTGCCGGTGTTGTTGAACCAGTCGCCGAACGCCTGCTCGCCATCGGAGCTGAGCGCCTTCGACTTCTGCAGCTCGGCGAACTCCTTCTTCGCGGCGAGCACCTCGGTCTTGGTGACCTTGCCGTCGTTCCAGCCGAAGACGTCGAGCGCGGCCTTCACCTCGGTCGCGTTCAGCTTGGTTCCCGCGGTGCTCGCCTTCTGCTGGCCGAGCTCGATCAACGCCTTGAAGACGGTTCCTGAAGAGACGGACTTGGTGGATGCCATGGTCGGGTGAGGCTAGCGAAACTGCGGGTCACAAACGGGCAACTTCTTCGACTGCCTTCTGAACCAGCTTGCGGAGCTTCTCGTCGCGCTGCGGCCCACGCACCTTGGTCTTCACGCTGCCGATCACCTGGCGATCGGCGCCGACCTTCAGCACCGTGAAGGTGGTGCCGTCTTGATCGACCAGCAACCGCGGCTTGAGCACGATCGCCTCGCGCGACTTCTCGCCCGCGTTCACCACCGCCGCGCCGCGACGCGCCAGCTCGGCCCGGAGCTGCTGGTCGACCTGATCTTGAATCGCGCGGCTGGCCATCGTCGACTGCTGCGCATCAGTCCACGCGACCGCGTAGACGATCTTTCCCTCGGCAAACGCCGCGGTGCTGATCAGGACCGCCAGGACGGCTCCGGTGCGCATGGGAGGTTGTCGCCAAACCGATGTAGGAGTTGTTCCCACCAACCGAGAAACACCTGACGGTTCAACGGGTTGGCCAACTTTCTTCTCAAAGCCCGAGAAGGCGTTTGGCGTTGCCGAAGTAGATTTCTGCCTGAATTTCCGCGGGTAAACCGATGCCCGAGACGGTCCAGTTGCCCTGAATCGGGGTCGGGCTGGGGAACGCCTTGTCGCGGGTCTCGAAGAAGCGAAAGGTCGAGCCGTAGAAGAGCTTCACGTCTTCGGGCCCCGGCACTTCGCGGCCGCGCGAGCCGAGCCACAGCTGCTCGGGCGCATCACCGACCGCGACGTCGGTGCCGAACAGAATGCGATCGTGGTGCTTCAAGAACAGCTCGCGCACCGGGTCGACGTCGCCGCGGCCGATCTCGGGAACGCGCGCCGAGGTGTCGACGTAGAGGTTGGGGTACCTGTCGAGCAGCTCGCCGACGTGCTTCGGGTCTTCGGGGTCGTTGCCGAAGTGCACTCCGATGAAGGTGGTCTTCGGGTGCTTGGCGACCAGGTGCTCGAACTGTTGGAACAGCTGCGCCCAGCTCGGCACCGGCTTGCCGTAATACGACCAGCGCGGGTGCGCGGAGAGCTCGGCGAAGCGCTCGTTCTTCGCGTCGACCGGGAGCCAGAACGCCTTCGGGTCTCCGGTGTGAATCGCCACCGGCATGCCCAGCTCGCCCGCCTTCTCGAACAGCGGGTCGAGGCCGGGGTCGTCGACCGGCAGCGGTTTGCCGTCGGGGCCGGGAATGTTGAGCCCGAGAGACTTGAAGATCTTCACCCCGCGGGCGCCGAGCGCGTGCGCGTGCTCCAGCTGCGCCGCCATCCGCTCGCCGTAGCCGGGGCCTGCGAGCAGCTCGCGAAAGTCGGGCGAGGTGAAGACGATGATTCGACCGGGCGCTCGCGAGGCCAGCTCGAGGTGGAGCTCCAGGCCTTCGCCCGGCGAGCCTCCGGAGAGATCGACGACCTGGTCGACGCCCCACGCGTCGAGCATCGGCAAGAGCTGCGGCAGGCAGCCGGGCGACAGGTGGGTGTGAACGTCGATTCTTGTGAACCGACTTCGGGTCGAGCTGCTTGTGGCAGGCGGTGAGGCAGAGCGCGGCGAGCAGCAGCGCTCTCATGCAGCGCGCTTCTGGTCGTTCTTCGGCTCGGTCTCGGCCTCGGCCACCGCGCTGCCCGCGAGGGCGGAGCCGAGCAGCGTCACCACCAGCTTGCGCACGGTGGGGTTGTTGTACGCGCCGGCGACCCGGTCGAGCAGCGTCGAATCGACCACCGCGCGGAGCAGCAGGCCGCCCAACGCTCCGGCGGTGAAGCGCTTGCGGTGCTGCCAGAGGTAGCCGCTCCACGCCTCGGCTTCGGTCTCTTCGCCTTTGACGACCCGGCGCACCGCTTCGGCGGCGAAGATGCCGCTCTGCATCGCCTGGAAGATGCCCTCGCCGGTGGCGTTGTGGGTCACCCGGGCCGCTTCACCGAGGTAGAGCGCGCCGGCGCGGGTGCAGTCGCGAACCCAGTTCGTGTAGACGATCGGGTGGCCCTTCAGCTTGCCGACGGGGGTCGCCTTCGAGAGCGCGGCGCCGTAGTGCTCGGCGAGAAACTGCTCGAAGGTGGCCTTGAGCGGCTTCTTGGTCTTGGTGCCGCCCTCGTCCTGCCCGTCGATGCAGATGCCGATGTTCACCCGGCGATCGGTCTCGGGGAACATCCACCCGTAGAGGGGCGCGACGTTCTTGTCGAAGATCATGTCGAGCTGCCGCGGGGCGACGTCGACGTTCTCCCACCAGCCCATCAGGGTGCTGATCGACCGCTTGGGGCGCTTGTCCTGGGTGAAGATCGACTGGGCACCGTCGGCGCAGAAGACGAAGTCGCCGCGGCGCTCCTGGCCGTCGAAGCCCTTCACGCCCACCACCCGGCCGCTGCCGTCGTGGAGCAGCTGATCGGCGCGAAACCCGGTCTCCAGGGTGACGCCGAGCTTCTGCGCGCGTTGCACCAGCATGTGGTCGAAGTGACGGCGCAGCAGCACCACCGCCGCCGCGTTCGACGACAGCAGCATCTCCTTCTTCGCCGGAGTGACGATGCGCACCGAGTCGATCGGGTACGCCCGCTCACGCACCTCGGCGCCCAGCCCGAGCTCGTCGATCACCTTCAGCGCGTTGGGAGACAGCCCCGAGCCGCAGGTCTTGTCGCGGGGAAACGGGTCGCGGTCGAGCAGCAGCACGTCGTCGATGCCACGCTGCGCCAATGCGATCGCGGCCGCCGCGCCGCCCGGTCCTGCCCCTGCGATGACCACTCGGTAGTGCCTCATGCGACGCCGGTCCCTAGCACGCGCGATACTCCGTTGGCGATGCCCGTTGGCACCGACGAGACCGAGCAGTTGCTGCAGAAGCTCGAGGCCGAGCTCGCAGAGCACCAGAAGGTGATCGACGAGCGGTTGGCGCGCGAAGACGCCGAGCGGCTCGAGCTCGAGAAGGCGATCGAGTCGTGGACCCGGCGGCAGGAGCAGGCCGAGGTGATGCTGGAGTCGGCCACCCCGCGGAAGAACCAGATGGTGCACCGGCGCGATGAGCTGCGGCTGATGGGTGCGAAGGGCAACTTTCGTCGGGCGATGGCGTGGTCGGGCGCCGCGTCGCTGTGCTTCATCGGAGCGACGGTGTCGTTGGCGACCGTCGCCTCGAGCCCGCACTTCTTCGTGATCACGCTCATCGAGGCGGCGGCGCTGGCCGGCGGCTTCACCCTGGCGCGCTGGCTCGACCCGGGTGACCGCCGATGAGCTCCGATCGCGAAACGCGGCAGCGGCTGGAGGAGGTTCAGCAGCGGCTCGCCGGCATCGAGGCAGAAGTGGAGCTGGAGGAGTCTCCGGGCTTTGCCGACGAGCTGAGGCACCTCGAGGCGCAGCTCGATCTCGCCCGGGGCCGCGGCCAGCGCACCGAAGACCGGCTTCGCGACGTTCAGCAGGAGCTGGCGACCGCGGAGCGCACGGTGCGTGAGCTGGAGCTGGCGAAGCAGGCCAGACAGTCGAACAACATCGACGACGTGGTGGGCGCGCTCGCCGCGGTGCTGGCTCTGGTGGTCATCGGAGCGCTGACCGTGGTCTGCAAGAAGCTCGACCCTCCGCTCGAGGTGATCGGCACGGTCGGCTTCTGTTGCTCCGCCGCGCTGGGCGCAGTGCTGCGCGCGCGGGTGGTCCGGCCGAGGCTGCGCGCGCGGCGCGACTGACTCGAGCTACCGGCGCCGGCGAGGACCGCCGCTGAAGACGGTCATCGAGTGCGAGCCGGGAGTCGACTGCTTCGGAGGATGCGACCCGTGCGCCTTGGCCGACGGCTTGGGGTGATTCGACGCCGACGCTGACGCCGACGGCTTCGGGTGGCGGTTGGCGCTCGGCTTCGGGTGCCGGTTCGCCGAGGGCTTGGGGTGGTGCTGGTGCTGCTGCTGCATCGCCTGCGCGTGGTGCTGCCGCTTGGCGTGCCCGGGCCCGCCGCGCACGTCGGGCGGCTGCTTCTCGAGCTCGGCCTTGAACACCGGCGACTCGCGCGGCACCTGGGCGCGGGCGATCGGCTTGTGGGTGAAGCGCTCGATGTCTTTCAGCAGCCCGGCCTCGTCGGGAGAGCAGAAGCTCGACGCCCGGCCCGAGGCCGACGCGCGCGCGGTGCGGCCGACGCGGTGCACGTAGTCGGCGGGGACGTGCGGCAGGTCGTAGTTCACCACGTGGCCGATCTCCGCCACGTCGATGCCGCGGGCGGCGATGTCGGTCGCCACCAGCACCCGGTGCCGGCCGCTCTTGAAGCCCTCGAGCGCCGAGCGCCGCTGACCCTGCGAGCGCTCACCGTGAATCAGCCCCGGCTCGTGCTTGGCCTTCTGGAGCGCGCGCGCCACCCGGTCGGCCCGGCGCTTGGTGCGGCAGAACACCAGCGTGCTGTCGTCGTTCTCGGCCAGCAGCGCCAACAGCAGCGCGGTCTTCTCGTTCTGGCTGATCAGGTACACCTTCTGGTCGGCCCGGGGAGCGGTGGTGCCCGAGCGCTCGACCTCCACCCGCACCGGCACGTGGAGAGCGCGCTTGGCGAAGTCGGCCACCTCGCCCGCCATCGTCGCCGAGAACAGCATCGTCTGACGCTTGTGGGGCAGCCGCTTGAGAATCTGCTCCAGCTGCGGCTTGAAGCCCATGTCGAGCATGCGGTCGGCCTCGTCGAGCACCAGCGCTTCGATGCCGTCGAGCTTCACGTTGCGCTCTTCGAGGTGGTCGATCAGCCGGCCTGGGGTGGCGATCACGATCTGCGGCTCCGAGCGCAGCGCGTGAACCTGGGGCCCCATCGCCACGCCGCCGATCAGCGGCGCCGAGCGCACCTTGGAGTGCGACCCGAACTTCGCCACCTGCTCGTGAATCTGGAGCGCCAGCTCGCGGGTGGGCGCCAGAATCAGCGCCCGAATGCCATGCCGGCCGGCGAGCCGCTCGACCAGCGGCAGCACGAACGCCGCGGTCTTGCCGGTGCCGGTGGCGGCGCAGCCGATCAGGTCTTTGCCCTGCATCGCAGGCCCGATCGCCTTCGCCTGGATCGGAGTGGGGGTCTTGTACCCAGCAACCTGGAGCGCGTGGAGCACCGCAGGGGACAGGCCGAGCTGGGAGAACGTTTCGACGGTGGGTTCGGTCACTCAGTCCATATAACCGCGCGCCTGCAGCTCGAACAGGTGCGCGTAGCGTCCGCCTTGTTTTACCAGGTCGGCATGGCTGCCCAGCTCCACCAGCTTTCCGCCATCCAAAACGGCGATCCGGTCGGCCATTCGCACGGTGGAGAAGCGGTGGGAGATGATGACCGCCGACCGGTCGGCCGCCAGGGTGCGAAACCGCTCGAACAGGGCCACCTCGGCCTCGGCGTCGATGCTGGCGGTCGGCTCGTCGAGAATCAGCACCTCGGCGTCGCGCATGAACGCCCGTGAGACCGCCAGCTTCTGCCACTGGCCGGCCGACAGCTCGTGCCCCTTCTCGAACCAGCCGCCCAGCATGGTGTCGAGCTTGGCGGGGAGCTCGTCGACCAGCGCCGAGGCGCCGCCCTTGTCGATCGCGGCCGAGATCGCCTCGCGGTCTTCCAGCCGGGTGATGTCGCCCAGGCCCACGTTCTCGGCCACGGTGAACTGGTAGCGGGCGAAGTCCTGAAACACCGCGCCGAACCGCTCGCGCAGCTCCTTCACGTCGAACTCGCGCAGGTCGATGCCGCCGTAGGTGATGCGGCCCTCGGTGGGCTCGTACAGCCGCAGCAGCAGCTTGATCAGGGTCGACTTGCCCGCGCCGTTGTTGCCGACCAGGCCGATCTTCTCTCCCGGCGCGATGGTGAGGTTGATGTCGCGGAGCGCCCACGCCTCCTTGCCCGGGTAGCGCATCGAGACGTGCTCCAGCACCAGCGGGTAGCGGCCCTTGGGCAGCTCGGTGCGCTTGCCGTTGGTGCGCGCCTCCGAGGTCGGCAGGTGGAGGAACTTGAACAGGTTCGACATGAAGAGCGCGTCTTCGTACATGCCCGCGATCTCCGAGAGGATGCCGGTCAGCGCGCCCTGGCCTTGTCGGAAGACCGCCACGTAGAGCGTGAGGTCGCCGAGCGAGATCAGCGAGCTCGCCGCACGTCGGGCGACGAACAGGTAGCAGGCGTAGAACGCGCCCAGCGCCAGCGTCGAGAACAGCGCGCCCAGCAGCATGCGCTTGCGGGCCAGCGCCTTGTCCTCCCCGAAGAACTTGGCGAAGAACCCCTTGTAGCGGCCCAGCACCAGCGGCCCCAGGTCGTAGAGCTTCACCTCTTTGACGTGGGAGTCGCGGGTGAGAATCCACTCCAGGTAGTTCATCTTGCGGCCTTCGGCGGCGCGCCAGCTCCAGAGGCGAAACGACTCGCCCGACAGCCTCGTCTCCGAGATGAACGCCGGCACCGCCGCGGCGACCAGCACCAGCACGCTCCACCAGGCGAGCGAGATCAGCAGGCCGGCCAGGGTGGCGAAGGTGATCGCGCTCTGAATCAGCGACAGGCCGGCCAACGCGAGCGAGAGCGGCCGCGACGAGGCCTCGCGCCGGGCGTTCTGCATCGAGTCGTAGACCGCGGAGTCTTCGAAGTGCCGCAGCTCCAGCGTGAGCGCCTTCTCGAGGATGCGCACGTTGATCAGGTTGGCGAGGTTCGAGCGGAGCAGGTCGCGCACGAAGCCGGTGAGGCGCCCGAGCAGCAGGTTGGCGACCGCGAGCCCGAACTCCACCGCCACCCACTTCATCGCCAGCGCCTTGTCGGCGTCGGCGCCGCTCTTCACCGCCGCCACCACCGAGTCGACGATCAGCTTGCCGGCGTAGGCCATCGCCGCGGGAAACAGCGAGGCGCTCAAGGTGAGCACCGCGAGCACGATCGCGTTGAACCGGTCGGCCTCCCACACCAGCCGGAGCGTCGCCGGCAGCTGGGTCATCAGCTCTTTGGTGGTCGCCTGCTGTTTCTTCGGCTCGGGGAGTTGGTGCACTCGGGCCCACGCTAATCAGCGGCGCGCGCACATGCAGCTGTCCAAACGGAGGGTTCAGTTCGCGGGTTGATAGGCGACCGAGGCCATCACCCGGAACCTGGGAGCGCCGTAGCCCGGCCCGATGCCCGGCCCTGCGCCGAGCGACACCACCAGGCCGTACGGTCCCGACCAACGTAGGGCCGCCAGCGCCTCGGCGGGGTCCTGCACCGAAGTGCCGCCGACCTCGCCAGACACGCTCGCCAGCAGCGCGAGCTTCCAGTCGGGCACCAGGTCGACCTTGCCGGCCACGCCCCAGGTGAAGGCGCTCCCCACGTTCAGGTTGAGCAGGCGCGACGGCTGGCGGAGCGCGGCGCCGAGGTTGAGCAGCACCGCCGAGCCGCGCGGACCGCTCCACGAGCCGAGCAGCATCGGGTTCGCGCTCAGGTGGGTCGACCCGGCGAAGGGCCCCTGGTCCCCGGTGGGGAGGGTGACCGGCATCGAGGCGCCGACGGAGAACGATTGGTAGTCGAAGAAGCGCACCTTCGCCTGCAGCCGCAGCCCGGCGAGCGACGACGACGCGCCGCCATTCGACAGCGAGGGGTCGACCGGAGCCGCGCCGGTGGTGCTCACCACCGTGAACGGCAGCGCCGCGCCGAGCTCGAGGCGGTTGTAGAGGCCCATCGAGAACACCGCGGTGAAGGTCGCCTGGTTCGCCGCCAACGTCTGGCTGCGCTGCGAGTCGTTCACCGCCGTGACCCGCAGCGGTTGGTCGGCGTAGCTGGCGAACAGCGCGCCCAGCGGCGAGAAGTGAGGAGAGATGGCCGGCGACTGCTGACCGAGCACGTCGCCCTGCCCCGCCTGCGGCGAGAACCGCTCGAGGGCGAAGCCGCGATCGAGGTCGCTCTGCTGGGCCCGGGCCGCGCCGGCCGCCAGCACCGCGCACATCGCCACCACCTGAGCCGCGCCCTTGCGCGAACGCCGCGCGCGCAACGCCAGCAGCAGCGCTCCGAAGAGACCCACCAGCTCGCCGGGCACCGACGAACAGCCCGCGCCGGCGACCTTCCAGTCCTGGTGCTGGCCGCCCGCCTGGCACTTGCCCGCGATGCAGTACGAGCCGGCGCTGCAGTCGGAGTCCGCGCTGCAGCCCGAGCGGCAGGCGTTGTCGCCGCAGCCGAACTCGCCGCACGCCACCGTCTCGGGTGAGGCGCAGCCGCCCTTGCCGTCACAGCTCGCCGGGTTGGTCTGCATGCCGCTGGAGCACGACGGCGCCACGCACTGCACGCCCGCGTCGGGGTAGCTGCACGCCGCGTGGCCTACGCCGTCGCACTGGCCGCCGCACATCGTGCCGTCGGAGCCGCAGCTCTGCCGCGCGCCGTGGGGAGCGCCGCTCACCGCCACGCAGCTGCCGACCGAGCCGGGCACGTCGCACGCCTCGCACTGGCCGTCACAGGTGCTCTCGCAGCAGACGCCGTCGGTGCAGTGACCGCTGCCGCACTGAGCGTCGGCCGCGCAGTGGGCGCCGGCCGCCACCTTCACCGCGCACACGCCGGCGGAGCAGAAGTGATCGGGCGCGCAGTCGCTGTCGGCCGAGCAATCGCCGTTGCAGCGCGCGCCACCGCAGGCGTAGTCGCCGCACAGCTGCTGCTGCGGCGCCGGGCAGTGGCCTTGCGAGCAGGCCGCGCCGAGGGTCGCCACGCCGCCGAAGCAATCGGGCCGGCGGCACTGGTCGGCCGGGTAGGCGCAGCTCTGAGCGTGGGTGCCGTCGCAGCTGCCGCCGCACATCGTGCCGTCGCTGTCACACGCGGTGCGCGCGCCATGGGGAGCACCGCTCACCGGCGTACAGGTGCCGGCCGAGCCCTGAACGTCGCAGGCCTCGCACTGGCCCTGACACGAGGTGTTGCAGCACACGCCGTCGGCGCAGCTGCCGCTCTCGCACTGGCCGTCTTCGGCGCAGGTGTTGCCGTTGGTCTTCTTCGCCACGCACACGCCCGCGGAGCACCATGTGTCGCTGCCGCAGTCGGCGTTCGACTGGCACCAGCCGGAGCAGACGGTGCCGCTGCACGCGTACGGCGCACAGGCCTGCTCCTGCTTGGAAGGACAGCTGCCCTGGCCGTCGCAGGCGGCGAACAACGTCGCCACTCCCGCGGAGCACGCGGAGGCGCGGCACTGGGTGCCGGCTCCCGGGTAGCTGCAGGCGTCGCGGCGGGTGCCGTTGCACGAGCCCCCGCACACGCTCTCGTCGGTGAGGCACTCGGCACGGCCGTCGTGGGGCGCGCCGGTCACCGCCGAGCAGGTGCCCTTGGAGCCGGTGAGGTCGCACGCCTCGCACTGGCCGTCGCACGCCGAGTCACAGCACACGCCGTCGGTGCAGAAGCCGGTTGCGCACTGGCTGTCGGCGCCGCAGCTCTGGCCGGGAGTCGACTTGGGAGTGCACACCCCGCCCGAGCACCACGAGCCCGAGGCGCAGTCGGCGTCCTGGGTGCAGTCGCCGTTGCAGGCGTTCGCGCCGCACACGTAGTTGCCGCACGCCTGGGTCTGAACCGCCGGGCAGTGGCCCTGGCCGTCGCAGCTGGCGGAGAGGGTCGCGGTGCCGGCCGCGCACGAGGCGTCACGGCAGCTCACCGCCGAGGTCGGGTACGAGCAGCCGCTGCGCTGAACGCCGTTGCACGCGCCGCCGCATTGGGTGCCGTCGCTGTCGCAGGCGGTGCGCTGACCGTGCGGCGCGCCGGTGACCGGCGAGCAGATGCCGAGCGCGTTGGGAATGTCACACGCCTCGCACTCGCCGGTGCAGGCGGTGTCGCAGCAGATGCCGTCGACGCAGTGGTTACCGCTGCACTCGGAGTCGCGCGAGCAGGAGCCGCCGCTGGCGTGCTGGGCGAGGCAGGCGCCGCTCGAGCAGTAGAAGCCGTTGGCGCACTCGCCGTCGCTGGAGCACGAGGTCTCGCACGCGGTCGCGCCGCAGACGAACGGCGCGCAGGCCTGCATCACCGCGTTGGGGCAGTGGCCGGCGCCGTCGCAGCTCGCCGAGAGCGTCTGGGTGCCGCTCGCGCACGAAGCGTCGCGGCAGCTGGTGGAGGTCGAAGGGTAGGTGCAGCTGGTCGACTGGCCGTTGCAGCTGCCGCCGCACGCCGAACCGTCGGAGCCACACGCGGGGCGGCCGTTCATCGGCGCGCCGTTCACCAGGGTGCAGACGCCGACGCTGCCGGGCACCGCGCACGCCTGGCACTGACCGCCGCAGGCGCCGTCGCAGCAGACGCCGTCGACGCAGAAGCCGCTCGCGCAGCCCGAGGCCGCGCCGCACGCGCCGCCGTTGGACAGCTTGAAGGAGCCGGCCACGCCATGGGCGGTGACGACGGGAGAGACGACGTAGGCGCCGACCGAAACCAGCGCGGTGACGTCGACGCCGTTGTCCTGGAGCGCGACCAGCTGGTAGCCGCCATTCGGCTTGATGATGCAGGTCGAGCTGCCGCCCCAGACCACCGGCGAGGTGCAGACCACGGTGCCGAACGCGTCGCCCGAGCCGATCACCGCGTAGGTGTCGGGCGCGAAGTCGACGTCGAGCTGGTGGTTGGCGGTGACCGAGGTGAACGTGTAGCTGGGCGGAGCACCGGCCGAGACGCCGTCCATCCGCACGTCAGCGACGTGTTGGTGCGCGCCGGGCGTGAAGGCGAAGGCCTGGCTGTGGCCCTGCTTCACCTGCACCGTGCCCGAGGGCGAGACGGTGCCGCCGCTCGAGCCGTTGGCGGTGAGCGAGTAGACCGGGAGGTCGGCGACCACCACTCCGCGCGAGCCGGAGATCGGCGTCGCCAGGTCTCCGTTGAGGCCGATGGTGAAGGTGATGGTGCGGGCGCGGGTGTCGGGCGTCGAGGCGGTGTCGCTGTAGGTGATGCCGTTGAGCGCCTGTTGGTACTGCGAAGCCGGCGCTCCGCCGCTCAACGTCATCACGCCGGTCGCCGCGTCGTAGCTCGCGGAGATGTCCTTCACCGGGGTGTACCCGAGCACGTCTTCTCCGCTGACGAAGCCGGAGCTGATGCTCACCTGCGCGCCGGTGAGGTCGGGGCCGTCGGGGTCGGTGAGCGAGAGCGCGGGGTCGATCGCCACCGGCGCGTCTTCCTCGGTCCAGGCCGCCGAGCCGGAGCTGACCACCAGGGTGGGCGCGACGTTGGCGAGCGAGAAGCTGGCCGAGAGCGTGTGCGACGAGGTGACGTTGCTGAAGGTGTATTGGGTCACCGCACCGGCCGAGACGCCGTCGACCAGCACGTCGGCGATGTTGTAGCCGCTGTTGGGAGTGACGTTGATGGTGAGGCTCCCGCCGAAGGCGACCGGCTGAGCGCCCGAGGGGCTGACGCTGCCGTTGGCGCCGGCCGAAGCGGTCACCGTCTGCGCGGGACCGGTGAACGACGCGCCGAGCGAGGCGTCGCCCGAGACGGTGAAGGTGCAGGAGTTGCTGCTGCCGCTGCAGGGGCCGCTCCAGCCGGTGAAGGTGTGACCGGTGGCGGCGGTGGCGGTGAAGCTCAGCTGGGTGCCGTCGATGAACGACGCGCTCGCGGTGGTGCAGGCGTTGCCGCAGTCGATCGCGCTCGGCACCGAGACCACCCGGCCGTAACCGCCGCCGCTCTTGGTGAAGCTGATCGTGCGCAGGGTGCCGATCGCGTCGGTGTCGATCGCCTGGTTGTCGTTCGGGTTGCCGTCGCTCACGCCCGACGGAGTGGTGATGGTGACCAGGTTCGACATCGAGCCGCTGCCGGTGCCCGACGCGATGGTGCCGCTGACGGTGTAGACGGCCGAGCCGCCGCTGGGCAGGGTGACCGAGTCGGAGACCGAGCCGGCTCCGCTGGCGGTGCAGCTCGCTCCGGCAGAAGGCGCGCAGCTCCAGGTGACGCCGGTCAGCTGCGCGGGCGCGCTCCAGCTCACCGGCGCGGCGGTGGCGGTGGCAGGGCCGGCGTTGGCGACGGTGAACGAGAACGAGAACGGTTGGCTCCACGCCACCGCGGCGACCGGGTCGTTGATCGACGCCGAGAGGTCGGCGTACTGAACGTTCTGGGTGATGTTGGTGGTGACCAGCGGGCCGAGCAGCGACGAAACGCCGGTGGCGTAGATGCTGTAGTTGCCCGCGGAGATGGCGCCGGTGGCCGAAGGCGCGATCTGAGTGGTGATGCCGATCGAGCCCGCCGCGGCGGTGTTGACGGTACCGACGTTGCAGCTGACCGCGGCGGTGAAGCCACCGTCGGCGGTGACGAAGCCGGCGTCGGGCGTGGTGCAGGTCGCACCGGGCGCGTTCACCGAGACGAAGCTGGTGTTCACCGGGAGGTTGAAGACCAGGGTGGTGTTGTTCGACACCGCCTGGCCGTGGTTCGAGTAGTTGAGCGTGTAGTTGAGGTTGGAGCCCGCGTTCGCCGACGAAGGTGCCGAGGCGGCGATCTGCAGGCCGGGCAGGAACGGGCCGAAGCCGTCGACGTAGACCTGGCCCCAGTGGCCGCCCTGCGAGCAGCCGGCGCCGATCACCTCGAGCTTCACGGTGTCGCCGATCGCGAGCGAGACGTTGCCGGGCGCGATGTCGAACGACTGCCAGTCGGTGTAGTAGACGGCGCTGCCGCTCGTCTTCCACGGCACGCCGCTCTGGTTGGCGAAGTTGAAGGTGCCGAACAGGCTGGCGCCCTTGGTCTGGTTGGTGAGCGTGACCCAGAAGTACGGCTGCTGGTTCGCCGGGTGGCCGCCGCTCTGGAGCACCGGGGCGATCGCGAAGCGAATGTGAATCTTGCCGTCGCTCGGGTCGACGTCTGAAGCGTCGACGGTGAAGGTCTGGCTGATCGAGTTGACGTTGTCGGCCGAGCCCTGCTCGTTCACCACCACCGCGTTGCGGCCGTACTTGGGCACCCGCAGCGAGTCGGTGGCGAGCAGGCCGAGCGGGAGGATCGAGCCGGCGTCGCCGGTGATCACCTTGGTCTTGTTCACGCCGCCGTCGAGCAGCAGGAGGTCGGACCGCGAGGCGGGCGGGTAGAGAATGTTGTGGTTGAGGTAGGTGGCCGTGGTCCAACCAGCGAGGCCGCCGTCTTCGAAGTCGCCGTTCACGAACACCGCGGCGCGGGACTCGGCGGCGGGTGCAGGAGCTTGCGAGCCGACAGGATTCTGACACGCGGCCAGCGCCACCGCGGCGCACAGCCAGGAGATTCGGATCATGCCCGGCTGCATTTCAAAGCCCCGGCCAGGCAAATGGTGCCGTGTAGGCGCGGGGTTGCCTGATCAACGCCGGTGTCTTTTTCTGTCCACGGTCGGGCCGACCCGCCAGCTAAGCTTCAGGCCTGATGTCCCGCGCACTCGTCGACTACGCCCGCGCGCTGATGATCGATCCGAAAGGCTTCGAGCTCCGCGTGACCACCCCGATGCTGATCTGGACCTACGCGTCGGCCGCGGCGGGAAAAGATCTGCCGCTCACCACCAACCCGTCGGGGCTGAAAGGCAAGCGGCCGGTCGACGGGCAGTCGGTGGTGTTCGAGGTGCAGAAGAACAACCACAAGCTCAACCCGTTCTCCTTCGGCGTCACCATCGGCCGGGTCGACTCCAACGACGTGCCGCTCGAAGACGGGAGCGTGAGCCGCTTTCACGCCTACCTGCAGGAGACGGACGCCGGGTGGATCGTCTGCGACGCCGAGAGCAAGAACGGCACCTTCATTCGGGAGCAGCGCCTTCAGCCGAACGTGAAGACGCCGCTGGAGGATGGAGTGGTGATCAAGTTCGGCGACGTGCCACTCCAGTTCCTCTTACCGGCGTCGTTCATCACCCGGCTGCAGCTGCTCCAGAAGTGACTTACGGAGGCGGCGTGATGGTGAGGTCGAAGTAGACCACCGCGTCGCCGGTGTACGAGCCGATCGCAGACCAGATGTAGTAGTCGGCGCCCGCGGTGACGTTGAAGGTCACGGTCTCGGTCGGCCACTGACCGCCCTGGTAGTTGCAGCCGAGCTCGCTCCCGCCGCCGCAGCTGCCGCTCCGCACGTAGAGCACCGCCGGCCAGAAGTCGCCGCTCATCGAGACAGTGGCGCTGCCCGACTTCGGAGCCACCCAGTGGATGACGCGGTCGGCGCCGCTGCCGCCACAGCTGGCGGAGTTCTGGTTGCCGCCGTTCATCGCGAAGCGCTTGGTGCCGCCGCTCGACGGCATCGCGAACGGGTTGGAGCAGGTGCCTTCGGCCGAGACGACCTTCAAGGTGAGGTTGCCGGCCGAGGAGCCCGCGCCGTCGACGGTGAAGTAATACGTCTGGCCGGCGGTGGCGCTGAAGTCGATCAGCGAGTGGGTGGTCGAGTTGTAGCACCACACCGCGGAGTTATCGTTGCAGCCCACGCTGCTCCCGGTGCCGCAGCTGCCGTTCTTGATGTCGAGCACGGTGTCGAAGCTGCTGCCGCAGGTCGAGACCGTGGCCGGGCCGCTGATCGACGGCGTCCACGCGTAGACCACTTCGGGCGCCGAGCTGCCGCCGCACGAGCTCGACAGGGTGCTCGAGCCCGAGGTGGTGTCGTAATAGATGCCGCCGGTCGAATCGACGGTGTGCACCGCCGCGCAGCCGGTGCACGCGCCGCCGCAGCTCGCGGTGCGCGGGTTGCCGCAGTTGTCGACGCCGGTGTGCGAGCCGCAGGTGAAGCCCTGGCGCGAGCAGAAGGTGCTGTCGCTCTCCGCGGTGCAGCCGCAGACGTTGTTGGTGCCGCCGCCGCCGCAGGTCGCGGTGCCGGTGCAGCTGCCGCAGTTGGCGGTTCGCACCAGACCGCAGTTGTCGGTGCCGCTGAAGGCGTTGCAGTCCTTGCCGTTGGCGGCGCAGAAGGCGGAGTCGGTCATCGAGGTGCAGCCGCAGACGTTGCTCACCCCGCTGCCGCCGCAGCTGTTCGAGCCGCTGCAGGCGCCGCAGTTGGCGGTGCGCGCCAGGCCGCAGTTGTCGGTGCCGCTGAAGGTCTCGCAGTCTTTGCCGTTCGCCGCGCAGAACGCCGAGTCGGTCTCAGCCACGCAGCCGCAGACGTTGGCGGTGCAGGTGTTCGAGCCGGTGCAAGCGCCACAGCTCGCGGTGCGCGCCTGGCCGCAGTTGTCGGTGCCGCTGAAGACGTCGCAGTCTTTGCCGTTGGCGGCGCAGAACGCCGAGTCGGAGTCGGGCACGCAGCTGCTGCCTCCGCCGCCGCCGGTTGCTGCTCCGCCACCCGTCGCTGACCCGCCCCCCGTCGCCGCGCCCCCGCCGCCGGTCGCTGCTCCGCCGCCCGCCGCTGCTCCGCCACCGGTCGCCGAGCCCCCGCCCGTCGCCGCGCCACCACCTGTGGCCGATCCACCGCCGGTCGCCGCGCCACCACCCGTCGCCGCGCCACCGCCCGTCGCCGCGCCACCACCCGCCGCGGCGCCGCCGCCCGTCGCCGAGCCACCACCGCTGGCGTTGTTCACCGGCATGCAGACGCCGCTGTGACACGTCTTACCGTCGCCACACGAGATGCACGCGCCCGCGCCGAAGCCGCACTGGGTGGCGAGATCTCCGGGGTGGCACTGCCCGTCGGCGCCGCAGCAGCCGCTGCAGTTCGACTGCATGCACGGCTCGTTCAAGTGAACTTTTGTGTCACAGCCGAGCAGGCTAAGTGTCATCACCGACAGAGCGCCAAGAAGGGATCGAGAATTCATGTTGTCCGGTATCGATTTGGCGCTTCGGCTTTTATGAACAATTTTTCCAGGCTCTCGGGGCTGACACTCGGGCTCGCATTTTTGTGCAGCTGGGGAGCCGACCGTCCCGAGCGCGTTCGGCTCACTTTCTCCTCTGATGAGAAGAGCTGCCCCGACCAGCGAGCCCTGGAGACGTCGATCGCCGCCCGCCTGGGCTACGCGCCGTTCGATCCCTCGGCAAAACCGGAGGTTCGCACCCGAATCGAGCGGCACGGTGACGGCCTCACCGGCACCGTCGAGGCCTACGACGCCATCGGCGTGCGCACCGGCCGGCGGGTGTTCGACTCCCCCACGGCAGACTGCACCGAGCTGGCCTCGTCGATCGAGCTGGCGATCACCATCTCCATCGATCCGCTCGCGCTCGATCGCCCGGCCCCGGCGCCTCCGCCGCCTGCGCCTCCGCCCGCGCCGCCACCACCGCCTCCTCAGCCCGGCGAGCCGGTGCACTTCAGCGCCGCGACCTGGGTCTCCGGCGATCTCGGCTTCAGCCCCGACCTCAACGGGTCGCTCGCGCTGCAGGTCTCGGTCCGCTACCGCGCGTTCGAGGTGCTCGCCGAAGGCTGGGCCGAGTTTCCTTCCGCGACGCGCATCACCGAGAACGGCAGCCAGGTCGGCACCGCGCACACCGAGCTGCTCTCGGGCTCGGTGCTGCTCTGCGGCGTCTACCGCTTCATCGGCGTCTGCGCGGCGGGCGGCATCGGAGCGCTGCAGGTGAGCTCCGACATTCACGGGCTGGCGACGCGCGAGACGGTGGCGCTGCCGCTGGCGGGCGCGCGCATTCGCGGCATCTTCGAGCTCGGCCGGTTCAGCCTTCAGCCGTTCATCGAGGCCGACTTCGTGCTCGACCGGGTCACCGTCGAGACCGGCCACACCACTGTGTGGGTGACGCCTCCCATCGCCGGCCGGCTGGGCCTGGCGCTCAGCCTGCGCTTTTTTTGAAAAATCGTGGGACCTCGGCCCAATACCCTTCAGGTGGACTTCGAGGGGATGTACCGCCAGGAGGTTTCGAGCGTTTACGCATTCTTGTACCGGCTGGGAGCGCCCAAATCGGAGCTCCCCGACCTCACCCACGACGTCTTCACCACCGCGATCGGCAAGTGGACCAGCTTCGATCGAACGCGGGCGGTACGGCCGTGGCTGTTGGGCATCGCGTGGCGGGTGGCGAGCGAGTGGCGGGCGAAGAAGAAGCCGGAGCTGATGGACGAGCTGCCGGAGCAGGAGGCGGAGACCGGCCCCGAAGCGTCGCTGGAGGCGAAGGACGCGCAGAAGCTGGTGCAGCAGGGCTTGTCGAAGCTCGACGAGACGAAGCGGGCGGCGTTCGTGCTCCATGAGCTGCAGGGTTTGTCGGTGAACGAGGTGGCGGAGGCGATGGCGGCGCCGGTGCAGACGACGTATTCGCGGCTGCGCGCGGCGCGAGAAGAGCTGGCGGTGGCCGTGCGGCGCATTCAGCGAGGTGAGGCATGAACGAAGAGCTGCCGCCGATGAGCGACGACCTCGCCGCGCTGCTGAAGAAAGCGGCGCCGGTGGTGCCTCCGCCCGGGTTCGCCGACCAGGGCTTCTCGAAGCTCGACCTGGGTCCGCTGGCCGCGGGAGTCACCGCTGCTGCCACCGCGGGCTCGGTCGCCAAGGGTCTCACCGGAGCGAAGCTTTTGCTGGCGGGCACGGTCGCGGTCGCGATCGGTGCGGGAACGGGAGTCGCCGTCGATCGCACCTGGCTCCGCCCGCCGCCGCAGGTTGTGGTGAAAGAAGTCGTGCGCGAGGTGCGGGTCGAAGTGCCGGTGCGCGTGGAGGTGCCGGTGCCGGCGCCCGCTCCAGAGCCGGTGCGGCCGGTTCCGCACGCGCCGAAGCACGTCGAGCCGCCGAAGGTGGTGGCCGAGGTGCCCGCGCCGCCTCCGCCTCCGACGCCGGCCGAGCTCGACGCCCAGCTGCGGGAAGAACGCGCGCTGATCGAAGTCGCGCGCACCGCGATCGGTCGAGGCAAGCCCGCCGACGCAGTGCCGAAGCTCGAAGAGCACCAGCGCCGGTTCCCCAAAGGCCGGCTGGCCGAAGAGCGCGACGCGCTGATGGTGAACGCGCTCGACAAGCTGGGCGACCACGAACAGGCGAAGACCAAGGCGCACGAGTTCTTGCAGCGGTACCCCGAGAGCCTGCTCGCGCCACAGGTGAAGCGGTTTCAGTAGGCGAGACTCCGTCACCGGTCGGTACCGATTCGGAAAAATTCCGCGCCGAATTCGGCCTAACCAATTTTCTGCCCGAGTGTCTTGCGGGGCATGGCTGTTGCTGTCCAGCGGCAGATGCCCTCGCCGCGTGCCGTCGCTGTGTCCGTCGTGCTGTTCGCCTTTGCCGCGAGCGCCCAGATCACCATTCTGGCGCCGCTGACACTGACCACCAGCACCGGTCAATCGACGTTCACGTTCGGCACCAACTCGTGCACGGCGATGCTGCCGGTGACCTGGACCAACAATTCGCTCATCGGCACTCCGTGCGGCGATCTTCAGATCTGGATCACCTCCGGCGAGTGCGGAGACATGCTCGCGGCCGGAGACGTGTCGTTGCCCTCGGTGATCTCGGCGCTGGTGTTCACCGTTCGCACCGGCACCTTCAACGTCGACCTCACCCAGCTGCCGGGCTTCGCCGAGGCCGACGGGGGCGTGTGTGGCTCGCCGGGAATTCAGGTCACCAACAAGGTGTGCGCGGCGATCCAGCTCCAGTCGGGCCTGACCTGCATCTTCAACCACGCCCAGCCGCTGGAGGTCGACTACGACACCCAGCCGCCCAGCGCGCCGAACATCGACAGCGTGCAGGTGGAAGATGGCGCGCTCGGCGTCACCGTCTCGGGGAGCTCCGACACGCTCTACGTCGACGTGCAGGCCAAGGGCCCCAGCGACGAAGACTTCGGCCACGACGTGCAGATCTACCTGGCGAACACAACCACGGGCGTGGTGCAGGGCCTGGCCAACGGCGTCGAGTACCAGCTGCGCGCGTTCGCGGTCGACGCTGCGGGCAACGCGAGCGACGACTCCAGCATCGTCACCGGCACCCCGCTCCACGCGATCAGCTTCTGGGAGACCTACCGGCAAGACGGCGGTGGCGAGCAGGGGTGTACGGTCGTCGGAGGCTGGCCGGTGATCGCCGCTGTCACGCTGGTGCGGCTGCTGCGTTCTCGTCGACGAACCCGCCGTTGAACGAGGAACGACATGAAACGCTTTGCTTTCGCCGCTGGTGCCGCTGCTCTGGTTGCCGTGCTCGCTTTGAACGCCCGCCCCGCCACCGCGGCGGCCAGCACCTCCGCCAAGGAGGCCTGCGTGAAGGTCTTCGAGCGCCAGCGCGCCTGCACCACCGACTTCATTCCCGCGCTGGTCGACCTCCGCGCGTCGGTGGACAAGCCGAAGGGCATCGCCGCCGAGGCCGCCAAGCCGGGCGGGCGCGATGCGCTGATTCAGCAGGCGCTGGGTGAGTGGAAGAACGACTCCACCGACGCGGCGATCGACGCCACCTGCACCCGCATCGCCGGCTCGCCCAAGGCGTCGGGCGCCAAGACGATGGCAGATTCGTGCGTCAGCTCGCCCGACTGCGCGGGTTTCGTGAAGTGCGTGATCCCGCTGATGAAGCAGACGCTGTAAGTTGGAGGCATGAGACGCCTCCTGCTCGTGCTGCTGCTGGTGTCGTTGCCCGCCTTCGCGGGGACCAAGAAGAAGAAGCCCGACGACGCCAGCAGCGACGACGCAGCCAGCTCCGGCAAGAAGGACAAGCCGAAGAAGGTGAAGATCACCCCCTACGGGCCCTGCGACAAGAAGGCGCTCGATGAGGTGAAGGCGGCGCTGGCGAAGGCGCAGCCGCCCGAGTCGATCGACATCGCCAGCAAGGGCATCTTCGACGCGTGCAGCGAGGCGATGCCGAAAGACGTCGCCGACGCGCTCAACGACCTCCACCACGTCAGCCTCGACGAGCGCGGTGAGATGGTGCGCAAGGCGCTCAACGTCGACGGCGACTTCACCAAGGCCGCCTGCGACAAGTGGGAAGACGCGTACAACGCCCACCTCGCGCCGGGCGACAAGCTGCCGCACATCTACAAGACGTGTGACTACGCGAAGCTGCAGCTGTTCACCGACAAGGAGTACGCGATGTTGCCCGACATGGGCATCGCGTACATCGCGCCTCCCATCTACAAGTGGTTGGTCGACCAGGGGATGGAAGCGAAGGGCGCGAAGAAGCTGGTGCGCTCGATGACGATTCTCGATTCGGCGAAGAAGCCGACCGGCAAGTGAGCGCCGACGACGGATTCGAAGGCGACCGCCCGACGCAGGCGGTGGCGCTGAAGAGCGACGTCGCGAAGAAGCTGCCGCTGTTCGCCTTCGGGCTGCTCGAGCAGGGCGACGCGTTCGACGTGGCGATGGGCGCGCCACCAAAAGACGGCCGCCAGCGCGCGGAGGCCTACTTCGCCGCCAAGGTGAAGGTGAAGGCGTACGGAGCCGCGCCGGCGATCGTGAAGCTGGTGCAAGACGAGCTGGTCGGTCAGCTGCTGGGCAACGTGCAGCTGATCGCGCGGCTCACCGCGGGCCGGCCGATCGAGATCGACCTGGTGCCCGAGAACAAGTCGATGGCCGCCTACGGGTACCCGAAGCGGGCCTCGGCGCAGGCGGCGGGGCTGTTCTGGGACCACCCCACCTGGCCGGCGGCGCGAATCGGGCTTTTGGTGCGGGCGCTGAAGAACGAACGCGCGCTGGTGATTCACGAGATGGCGCACGCGATTCAACGCCTGGCGTTCACCCAACCCGAGCAGGATCTGATCTACCAGCTGATGCTGCCGACCTACCGCAGCCGTTCGTGGGTCGACGAGGTGTTCGCGATCTACTCCGAGCGCGAGTTCGTCAACGCGTTCACGGAGCGCGAGGGCCATGCGCCCGGCGTCTACGGGATGGCACGCCAACGGTGGGATGAGCGCCACGTGTTCACGAGGTTCGTGCGCAACCTGTACCACCCGCACAAACCGCTCGCCGGCTCGACGCGGTCGATCCCCAAGGGCCTGCTGGGATGAGACGCTTTCACAGCGGCACGCCCATCGGTGTCCATCAGTGATGCGCACCCTCCTCGCCGCCCTGCTGCTCACCGCTTCCCTCGCCCACGCCAAAGACAAGTCGCTGAACGACGAGGCGAAGGCCTTCTGCTCCGCCGCAGAGGTCGTCTCGAAGAAGAAGGGCGTCGACGGCAAGCCGCTGCAGCACCTGGCGGTCGAGTACATGCGCACCGAGCCCGGCCCCGCCGGCCAGAAGCTGATGCAGAGCCTCGAGCGGGTGCCGGCGAAGGAGTTCTACGCGGCCTGGCAGGCCGAGCTCGCCAAGGGCGGCGTCAAGGCCGACTGCCCGGCGCTCAAAGCCGCCCTGGAGCGCTGAGAAATCACCTGACCGATCGGTCGACAATTACCATTTCGAGCGATTTGCTTTTCCACCCTCAACTGTTCCATACGCCGCCCCGTGAAATTCGCGCACCTGCTGTCCCTGCTGCTCGTCGCAGCAGTCATCCCCTCGTGTACCTGCGGTCACACCCCTCCTCCGAAAGCGGCGCTGATCAAAGAAGGTCAGCCCTGCACCACCGACGAGTCGTGTGAGACGGGTCTGTGCGACGGCCCGAACGGGGTGAACCCGAAGTGCGTGCGCAAGTGCTCCACCGGCTGCACCGCGACCGAGGTCTGCACCCAGCTGACGCCCGGCCGCTTCGCCTGCCAGGTCGACCCGCGCGGTCTCTGCAAGCCCTGCGAGAAAGACTCCGACTGCCCGTTCCCCGCTGACCACTGCGTGGTGGTGAACGGAGAGAACGTGTGCGGCCGCGACTGCGCGTTCGATCAGAGCTGCCCCACCGGCTACCAGTGCGTGAACGCCAAGGGCCTCGACGGCGAGAGCAAGATTCAGCAGTGCACCCCGAAAGACGCCTCCTGCTCGTGCCTGCAGCGCGGCGACTTCAACCAGCCCTGCACCAACGTGAACGGCTTCGGCAGCTGCCAGGGCAAGAAGACCTGCGACCTGGTCACCAACGACGTGGTCTGCGACGCGCCCACGCCGGCCGCCGAGACCTGCAACAACCTCGACGACAACTGCGATGGCCACGCCGACGAAGGCCTGGGCGACGTCAGCTGCGGCGTCGGCGCTTGCGCCCGCACCTCCAGCGCGTGTGTCGGTGGCGACGCCGGCTCGTGCACCCCGGGCATGCCGACCAACGAGCTCTGCAACAACATCGACGACGACTGCGACGGCATGACCGACGAGGACTTCAACCTCACCTCCGACATCAACCACTGCGGCAGCTGCACCAACGTCTGCATGCTCCCGCACGCCAACCCGATGTGCATGGGCGGCACCTGCAAGGTCGCTTCGTGTCAGGCCAACTTCGGCGACTGCAACATGATCGACTCCGACGGCTGCGAGACGCCGACCGACTCCGACCCGAACCACTGCGGCGACTGCAACACCAAGTGCACCCAGGCCAACTCCACCGCCACCTGCGTGGGCGGCATGTGCCAGTTCATGTGCGCCACCGGCTGGGTCGACCTCGACAAAGACCCGTCGAACGGCTGCGAGTACCAGTGCACCTTCACCTCCAGCACCGACGTGCCCGACCTGATGATCACCGACGCCAACTGCGACGGCATCGACGGCGAGCTCACCAACGGCATCTTCGTCACGCTCAACGGCAACGACGCCAACAACGGCGACAAGGGCCACCCGGTGGCGACGATCAGCAAGGCGGTCGCGCTGCTCACCACCACCGGCAAGCGCGACATCTACATCGCCGGCTCGGGCGGCTCTTACTACGACGGCCCGCTCGAGCTGCTCGGCGTGTCGGGCGTGAACGTGGCCGGCGGCTACGACGCGGTGAACTGGTCGCGCTCGCTCGCCACCCAGACCACCATTCACGGCGGCAACCCGGGCCTCAAGCTCGACGGCAGCTCCAACGTGCTGGTGCAGGCGCTGAAGTTCGACGGCGCCGACGCGGTGAACGCAGGCGACACCGCCTACGCCGGCTTCGTGCGCGACTCCAACCCGGTGAAGCTCGAGAGCCTCCAGCTCAACGCCGGCAACGGCCACAACGGCAACGACGGCGACCCCGGCAACGGCGGCGCGCCCGGCGTCGGAGGCAGCCCCGGCCAGAGCGGCTGCGTCGACGACATCAACAACATCGCGTGCCTGATTCAGTTCGGGAACTGCAACCGCCCGGCGGCGGGCGCGGGCGGCACCTCGAGCTGCAACTTCACCGGCGGTACCGGCGGCCAGCCGACCCACGCGCTCGACGGCGGCATCGGCGAAGCCGGTCAGCCGGCGCCCAACGGCAGCGGCCTCGGCGGCAATGGCGTGCCCAACGGCAAGGGCCAGGGCCCGGCCGGCTCTTCGTACGACGGCAAGGCCGGCCAGGACGGCACCACCGGCAACAACGGCCCCGGCGCCTCGATCGCGGGCACCTTCTCCACCAGCGGCTACACGCCCAACAACGGCACCACCGGCGGCAACGGCGTGAACGGCAAGGCCGGAGGGGGCGGCGGTGGCGGCGGCGGCGCGCAGCTGGTCAACCTCGCGTGGACCTGTGATGCCTGGGGCTCGGGCGGCGGCGGCGGCGGCGGCGCGGGCTGCGCAGGCTTCGGCGGCATCGGTGGCTTCGGCGGCGGCGCGTCGATCGGCCTGTTCCTCTCCAACTCGAACGTCAGCGCTCAGTCGGTGGTGGTGAAGGCCGGCAACGGCGGCAAGGGCGGCAACGGCGGCTCGGGCGGCAGCGGTGGCACCGGCGGGCCCGGCGGTCCCTCGCAGTACGACTCCGATCAGGGCAACGCCAGCATCGGCGGCAACGGCGGTCGCGGCGGCAATGGCGGCAACGGTGGAAACGGCGGCGGCGGCGCCGGCGGCTCGGTCTACGGTCTGGCGAAGAGCACCAACTCCACCTGGAACGCGATCAGCGGCACCTCGTTCACCCTCGGCAGTGTGGGCGCGGGCGGCACCTCGGTCTCCGGGCAGAACGGCGTCAACGGCGCCAGCTCGATTCAGACCACCTGGTGAACGAAACCGTACGGTAGTCGCGGCTCGCACCCACGACAGATGCAGCCTCGGTGGTGGGCAGGCTCATCCCTGCCCGCATGAAAACGACCCTCGCGTTGTCGGCGTTGCTCGTGCTCGCGGCCTGCTCGTCGAAGCCGCCGTGCGGCATGAAGGGGCAGGCGTGCTGCACCGGCAACGAAGCGGCCTGTGATTCGAGCGCGGTCTGTAAGAACGGCATCTGCGCCGAGTGCGGCGGGCCGGGTGAAGCGTGCTGCACCTCCACCAGCTGCTCGGGCGGCGGCTGCTGCGTGAATCAGATCTGCATCGCCACCGGGAGCACCTGCCCGGGCTTCGGCGTGTGCAGCGGCAACAGCTGCGGCGGCTGCGGCGCGGCGAGCCAGGCGTGCTGCGGCGGGCGGTGCACCGCGGCGAACCTGGGGTGCGCCAGCAACAGCTGCGTGCCGTGCGGCGCCGAGGGCCAGGCGTGCTGCTCCGGCGGCACCGGCTGCAACAGCACCGGGCTGGCGTGCGCCAACGACTCGTGCGCGAAGTGCGGTGGAGCGGGCCAGCCCTGCTGCGCCGGCCACTCGTGCGGCGGCTCGGGAATGGTCTGTCACCAGAACACCTGCGCGGCGTGCGGAGGCCCCGGCCAGCCGTGCTGCGCGGGCGACAGCTGCGGCTCGGGCGGCTGCTGCGATCAAGGCTCGGGCACCTGCATCGCCGCGGCGGCGAGCTGCCCCAACAACGCCGGCAACTGCACCAACGGCGGCTGCAACGGCGGCATGTGCGGAGCCGCAGGCCAGCCGTGCTGCAACGGCGACGTCGGCTGCACCGCGGGCTTCGTGGAGTGCCGCAACAACACCTGCGCGGCGTGCGGCGACGTCGGGCAGCGGTGTTGCCAAGGCGACGTGTGCCAGGGCACTCACAGCTGCGACACCAACGGCAACTGCGTGCAGTGAGCGGTCAGTTGGTGAGGTCGTCGACCAGCTGGTACGGCGTGCCGGGAATCGCCATCAGCCCGCTCTTGTCGGTGCGCTGCTCGGTGCTGATCTCCCAGACGTCTTGGGTGGCGTCGTTGTCGATGTTGCCCACGCAGCCGGCGGTGAAGCCGGTGTCGGTGACCTCCACCCGGGTGCCGGTCGCCTTCAGCTGGGCGAGCGCGGCGGCGACGCCGGCGGCGCCCGGAGCCTTCGCCGGGAGCACCTCGGTGTCGGTGAGGAAATACGAGTAGCGCTGCTGCTGGGTCATCGGGTCGAAGCCGATCTCCTTGAAGCTCGACGAGTACTTCTTCGAGTCTTCGAAGAACGCCTTCTCGGCCACGTAGATCGCCTTCAGGTTCGACTTGCACTCGGTCTGCTTCGCGCGCGACTGATAGCGAATGAAGTTGGGGATCGCGATCGCCGCCAGAATGCCGGAGATCGGGATGCAGCCGGCGCCCAGCGCGATCAAGATGATCACCACCACCGGCAGACCGCTCTTCTTCGGAGCCAACGGCGGGGGCTGAGTCAAAGGAGCGGCCTCCTCAATCGCGGCGAATGTCGTCGCTGTCCTGGTGCACTTCGCCCGCGGAGACGTGGGCGCCGAACTTGTCGGTGCGCTCGTCGGAGCTGATCGACCACATGTCCTGGGTGGGGTCGCTGTCGATGTTGCCGATGCAGGCGGCGGTGAAGCCGGTGTCGGTCGCGCCGACCGTCACCCCGCGCTCCTGGAGCTGCTGCAGCGCGGAGGCAGCGCCGATCGCGTCGGGCTCCTTCGCGGGCAGCACCTCGGTCTCGGTGAGGAAGTAGCTGTAGCGCTGGTGCGGCGTCATCGGGTCGAAGCCGATCTCCTTGAAGCTCGACGAGTACTTCTTCGAGTCTTCGAAGAACGCCTTCTCGGCGACGTAGATCGCCTTCAGGTTCGCCTTGCACTCGGTCTGCTTCGAGCGCGCCTGGAACCTGATGAAGTTGGGGATCGCGATCGCGGCCAGAATGCCGAACACCACGCACCCGCCGCCCAACACGGCGAGAATGATGATCACGACGGGAGCGCCACTCTTCTTCTGAGCCGGGGCCGGCGCGGGCGGAGCAGGAGTCATGGCGCGGGTCGTACTTCGCCCGCGCCACCAACGACAGAACTGTTACGGATTTCCGAAGCCCAGGATCGTGTCCATCGAGCGCACCTTGTTGAACACGCCCTCTTTGCCCGAGTGGTTGGGGTCGGAGGTGTTGCCCTCGATGGTGTTGATGGTGCCGTCGGCGTTCACCGACTTCACCAGGCCGATGTGATCGGCTACGCCGTCTTTGTCCCAGTCGAACAGCACCAGGTCGCCCGGCTGCGGGTTCTGCTTGCCCTTCCAGCGGCCGGAGTTCACCAGGTCGTTCTTGATCGTCGGCACGTAGGCCTGGTTCATCGGCTTGCCGGCCTGGGTGGAGACCCAGGAGACGAAGTCGGCGCAGTACGCCTCGGAGCCGCGGCCGAAGAACTTGGGGTACTTCAGAATGTCGCCGTCGTTGTGGTTGGTGCGCTCGGTGAGGCCCACTTCGTTCTGCGCGATCGACAGCATGCGCTGGCGAAGCTCGGCGTCGTTCGCGGGCGGCGTGGTCGGCGAGACCGGGCCGGTGGTGGTGGGGCCGCTCGGGCGGGTCGGCTGCGACGGAGTGAAGGTCGAGCCACCGTTCAGCGCGGCCAGCGTGTTCGGGCCGACGACGCCATCGGCGGCAAGCCGGTGCGCGGCCTGAAAGCGCTTCACCGCCGCTTGCGTCTTCGGCCCGAAGTCGCCGTCGATCCCACCGGGATCGAACCCCGCCGCCGCCAACATCTGCTGAAGCTTGGTGACGTTGCTGCCCTTGTCGCCCCGGGCCAGCATTCCTCCGTGGTTCAGCGAGAGGCCATCACCGGACGGAATGGGGGCGCGACGGAGAACCGGGTTGATGCTGCTGGTCATGGTCGACTCCAGGATCTTGAGGGGTGCGCTACTGTCACCAATTATCGGCGATAGGTTTTTGGTGTTGCTTGGCAGACAACAACCGAATGACGCTCTGGGTCATGGCCGATGCCCTCAAAGAAATCAGAGCGATGGCGGCGAAATACCCGGAGGCCGAGCGCGCGTTTCTGTTCGGTGATCACGAAGTCTACCGGGTGAAAAAGAAGGTCTACCTCTGGCTGGGCGACGGCGAAAAAGGCGGCACCTACGTCTCGGTGAAGCTGAAGGACACCCAGGCGATGGCGCTCACCCTGCCCTTCGTCACTCCGTCGGCGTACGGGATGGCGAAGTGGGGGTGGATCAACGCCGAGTTCCCGAAGGGCAAAGAGCCGCTGCCGTTGATCAAGGCGTGGCTCGAAGAGAGCTACCGGCACACCGCGCCGAAGAAGCTGCTCAAGGTGCTCGATGGCGGGGCGCCGGCTCCCGCGCCTGCGAAGGCGAAAAAGAAGAAGAAGAAGTGAGGTCAGCCGGCGTGGCACGCCTTGAACTTCTTGCCGCTGCCGCACGGGCACCGGTCGTTCCTGCCCACGTCTTCTGACCGCAGCTCGTTCTCGCCGCTCTGGTAGCGCCAGCGCCCGTCGACGCGGGCGAAGCGCGAGCGCTCGTGGAGCACGTACAGCTCACCGCCCTCGAGAAAGCGCGCCTCGAACTCGACCTCGTCGCCCTTCGCGTCGAGCACCTTCAGCGAGCACCACGTTCTGCCCTTCTGCTGGGCGAGCTCTTCAGCGGTGCCCATGCCGGGCGCTTGGGTCGCGAACAGGTACGCGCCGTCGCCGCGGGTGAACGCGGTGTACCGGCTGCGCATCAGCGCCTCGGGCGTCTCCGCCGGGCGCGCGCCCGACAACCGCGGCCCACAGCACGCCTCGTACTCCGCGCCGCTGCCGCACGCGCACGCGCTCACGCCGCGAACGTCACCGTCCACTCGGTGACCTCGCCCTTGAGCGCCACCTCGACCTGGTCGCCGACCTTCTTGCCCATCAGCGCTCGGCCGAACGGTGAGACCGGCGTCACCACCTGGAAGAAGCCGTCGCCGCCGGGGCCGGTGAGCTCTTCACCCGCACCGACCGGAGCGAGAAACAAGGTGTGCGCCATCTCGTCGCCTTCGACCTCCACCACCGCGCCGAGCCCGATGCGCTCACCCCGCATCAGCGGCTTGGGCCGAAACGCGTCGAGCGCGTCGAGGGCGGCGCGGGCCTGCGCCTCACGGCCGGTCTGCGCCCGCGCGAGGTTCACCGCGCGCTGTGCGCCCGACATCGCGTCGGTGCGCGCGTCGTCGGCGGCGTTCAAGGTGCGGTTGACGAGGCCACGAATCTTCTCGGCCAGCTGCTTCACCAGAAAGGTCTTGTCCATGTCGGCCCCAATCGTCGGCCGTGGTTCCCACCGGCGCAAGAAAGCGGCGTATGGTTCCGCCTCCACGTTTGGTTCGGGGACCAACGATGAAAATCCAACTGGTGGTGGCGGCGTTCGCGCTCGCCTGCTTCGGTGGTGGCTGCAAGTCGAACAACACCAGCGGTGGCGGCGGCGGCTCGGCCACCGGCGGAGGCTCCGCGGCGGGAGGCGGCGCTGCGACCGGGGGAGGAGGCGCGGCGACCGGAGGCGGCTCGGCGGCGGGTGGCGGCTCGGCGACCGGCGGCGGCATGAACGCGGGCGCGTCGGTGATTCAGCAGCACGGCGACGGCATGCGCTCGGGCGTGTACATCGACGCGGCGCTCACCCACGCGGCGATGTCGACCTTTCACCGCGACCAGACCTTCTCGGTGACCCTCGACGGGCCGGCCTACGCGCAGCCGCTCTACCTCGACGGCGCGTTCAGCGGCTCCGACGGAGTGCTGGTGGCGACCGAGCAGAACGTGGTCGCGGTGTTCAACGCCAGCACCGGCGCGCAGATCTGGAAGGTGACGCTCGCCACGCCGGTCGCGCTCAACGACCTGCCCTGCGGCAACATCGACCCGCTCGGCGTCACCGGCACGCCGTTCGTCGACCTCGCCACCCGCACCGTCTACCTGGGAGCGATGACCACGCCCGACAACGGCTCGAGCAAGAAGCACCAGCTGTTCGCGCTCAACCTCGACACCGGCGCGGTGAAGTCGGGCTGGCCGATCGACATCGAGACCGCGCTCAGCGGGCACAACCCTTCGTTCCAGTCGCAGTACCAGAACCAGCGCGGCGCGCTCGCGTTCGTCAACGGCGTGCTCTACGTGCCGTACGGCGGCCACTACGGCGACTGCGGCACCTACTACGGCTGGGTGATCGGAGTGGACACCGCGCACGGCAACACGGTGACCGCGTTCAACACCGCGGCGAAGGGCGGCGGCATCTGGAACCCGTCGGGCATCTCCAACGACGGCCAGCACCTGTTCGTCGCCACCGGCAACAGCTTCAATGCCAACACCTGGGGCGGAGGCGACGGCATCTACCGCCTCGGCGCCGGCCCCTCGTGGTCGACCAATCAGCCCGACTATTGGGCGCCGAACAACTGGCAGAACCTCGACGCGCAGGACCTCGACATGGGCACCGCGCTCCCGTTCGACGCGCCGGGGGTGACGCCGAGCGCGCTGGTCGCCGGCTTCGGCAAAGACGGCAACCTCTACCTGATGGATCGCTCGAACCTGGCGGGCATCGGCGGCGAGCTCACCTCGCAGAACATCGCCAACAGTGAGCTCAACGGCGCGGCCACGACGTACACCTCGGGCGCGGGCACGTTCCTGGTGAACCGCATCGACGGCAACAACGGCGGCGCGAACTGCACCAACTCCGGCACCGGCAACCTGGTGGCGGTGAAGATCACCTCGGGCCCGACCATCAACGCCTCGTGGTGCGGCACCCACTTCGGCCTCTCGGTGCCTTCGACCTCGATGACCGCGCCGGGCATGAGCCCGATCGTGTGGACCTTCAGCAACAGCAAGCTCTACGGGTACGACGGTGAGACCGGCGCCGAGCTGTTCAACGGAGGCGCCTCGACCGACGCGATGACCGGCGGCACCAGCTACTTCAGCACTCCGGTGATCGCGAAGGGCAAGGTCTGGGTCGCGGCGAAGTCGCACCTCTACGTCTTCAGCCCGTAGCCCACACGTCTTTCACCGCCGCGGCCAGGTGTGGAGCCTGCGCGTGGCCGGCCTGCGCCGCCACCGGCCGCCGCGTGGGGTCGAGCGTGTTGGTGCCGATCGCCGACTTCGACGCGAAGTCGGGCTCCACCACCACCACCTTCGCGCCGCCGGCGCGCAGCGCCTCGACCTGCTTCGACAGCTTCATCACCGGGCCGAAGCCTGCGCTCATCGGCGCGAGGATCACCACCCGCTCGCAGCCCTGCGCGAGGTCGGCGTTCACCGGCGAGCGAATTCCACCGTCGATGAAGCGATCTGCGCCGATCGTCACCGGCGGCCACACGCCCGGCACCGCACAGCTCGCCGCCACCGCCTGAACCAGCGGCACTCCGGAGCCCTTGTCGAACGCGCTCAGCTCGCCGGTGCGGGCGTTGATCGCGGTGATCACCAGGCTGCGCTCGGGCCACTCGTGCGACAGCAGCCGGGAGGCGATCACCTTCAGCCGTTCTTCTTCGCTCGCGGTCTCGGCCTCGAGCGCGGCGGCGCCGATCTTCTTCGCGAACTCCACCGGGTCGCGAATGCGGAACATCGACCACGCGAGCTTGGCCAGCTGCGAGGCGGGAATCTTGGCGGCGATCTCGTGCGAGCTCTGATCGAGCTGGCGTTGGTAGAGCAGCTCGAGCGAGGCGCCGGAGGTGAGCTGCGCGGCGACCGCGGCGCCGGCCGAGGTGCCGATCACGAGCTCGGCGTTGGAGAGATCGACGCCCGCGCTCTGCAAGCCGAACAGCAGGCCGGTCTCCCAGGCGACTCCGGTGACGCCGCCGCCGCCCAGCACCAGCGCGGTCTTCGCGCTCACAGCAGGCTCCAGATGTACGCCCAGCCGATGCCTGCCGCCGCGGGAACGTCGCCGCTGATCCCGATGGTGAAGGTCCACCCGTCGCTCGACGGGAAGCGCACGTAGCCGATCTCGGTGTAGAGCCCGAAGCCCGCCTCGCCGAGCGCGTGACCGAACAGGCCGCCGTTGCCGTCGGAGGACTCGAAGTCGGAGTCGACGAAGCCGGAGTAGTCGAGCTGCAGCCGCACGCAGGCACCGGGGCCGAGCTTGTCGCGCCCGTCGTACATCAGCCGGGCCTGGGCGCCGGCGCGAACGCGCATCAACGCGCTCTCGCTGCGCTGATGCATGTAGAGCACGCGGGAGTATTCGATCAGCCCGCCCTGCCAGGTCGGCGCGTTCGGCTGGGTGCCGATCACGCCCATGTAGCCGAGCGCGACGTCGTTCTTGCGATCGTGCTGCTCCTGCGGAATCGCCAGCGGGTGCACCTCGGCGCGCAGCTCGACGGGAAGGTCGGGCTTCTCCGCGGTGCGCAAACGAACGTCGCCGGCGACCGAGAGCTCCACGGGCGGCAGCACGTACGCGTAGGGCACGCAGGCGGTGAAGAGCAGCAACGAGAGCGCCGCGCGGGACATCTTCGCTGCGACGGTAGCAGACCGCTCTACCCTGCGGACCAAACCTCGCGCACCGCCGGCGCCAGGTGCGGCGCTTGCGCGTGACCGGCCTGGGCCGCCGCCGCACGCCGGGAGGCGTCGAGGTTGTTCACCCCGATCGCCGACTTCGACGCCGGGTCGGGGGTGATCACCACCACCTTGGCGCCGACCGCCTTCAGCGCTTCGACCTGCGGCGCCAACGGCACCGAGGGCCCGATGCCGCGGCTCATCGGCGCGATGATCACCACCCGCTCGCAGCCCGCGGCGAGGTCGGCGTTCACCGGCGAGCGAACCCCTCCGTCGATGTAGCGGCGGCCACCGATGGTGACCGGCGGCCACACGCCCGGCACCGAGCAGCTGGCGGCCACCGCGTGTGACAGCGGCGCTCCGCAGGAAGAGTCGAAGGTGGTGAAGGCGCCGCTCTGCGCGTCGACCGCGGCGATCAGCAGCCGGCGCGCCGGCCACTCTTTCGAGGGCAGCTGCTGCTCCAGCACCGCGAGCCGCTCGGCTTCGCTCATCGTCTTGGCGGCGAGCGCGGTTCGACCCCGCTTCTGCGCATAGCGCGCCGGATCGCGGGTGGTGAACGCCGACCAGAGAAAGCGCGCCATCGCCAGCGGCGTCACCCGTACCGAGCTCGCGTTCGGACCAGCCGTGAGCTGACGCGCGTACAGCTCCGACAACGCGACGCCCGAGGTCAGCTCGGCGGCGACCATCGAGCCGGCGGAGGTGCCGACGATCAGCTCGGCAGTGGCCAGCTCCAGCCCCGCGCTCTGAAGCCCGAAGAGAATGCCGAGCTCCCAGGCGACACCGGTGACGCCTCCTGCTCCCAACACCAGTGCCGTCTTCGGGCTCACGCCGGGCGACCGTAGCAGGCGCCCGGCGGGGTTCAGCGCGACTTCAGGTAGGCCACCAGGTCGTTCACCTGATCCGCACTCAAGCCCTGGGTGGCGGTGTGCGCCGAGCCACCCGCGGCGGTGAAGCGGGCCTGGAGTGTGTCGACGTGGCCGTCGTGGAAGAACGGCGCGCGGTAGGCCATCTCCACCAGCCGCGGCACCTGAAACGCGCCGCCGGTGCCGACGTCGACCGAGCTGTTGTTGGTGCCGAGCGCCCCGGAGTGACAGGTGGTGCAGCCGAGCGCGCTGAACTGCGCCGCGCCACGGGAGACCGCGGCCTCGTCGAGATCGCCCGGCACCGCGCGCTTGGGCTGAGCGTCGACCCACCCGAGCAGCGCGGCGACGTGATCATCGGCCTCGATCAACCCGCCCATGCGCGCCACGAACACGTCGCTCACCAGGTTGGTCATCGTCGCCTCCTCACCGTCCCAGTGAAACGGCTCGGTGCCCTTGAGGCCTCCGCGCAGCGACGGCGTGCGGCGCAGGCCCTTGGGCAGGTTCCAGATGTGACCGTCGTCGGTCGCCTCGGGGTGGCACGACGCGCAGGCGATGCCGTTGGTGGTCTCGAGGTGGAACAGATCGTGACCGGTGTCGGCCATGCTGAGCGCGCTCAACGGCAGCTTCGCGACCAGCGTCTGGTCGGGGTCGAACACCGAGATCGACGCCGGCTCGCGCGAGTACACCAGCAGCTGGCCGGCGCGGTAGGCGATCGACACCGGCTGGCCTTCGACGTTGAAGGCGGTGTCCACGCTGGGCGTGGTGGGGTCATGCACCACGATCTCGGCGGCACCTGCGAAGACCACCGCGACCTTGTTGCCGTCGGCCGACACTGCCACGTCGACCGGGAGCGCCGCGTTCGGGAGCGCGAAGCCGAACACCGTTTGTGCCTGGCCCGCGTTGAGCGCCGAGACGTCGGGCGAGAGCGTCGAGCTGCTGCTGCCGGAGCCGCCACCTTCGGGGATGGGGCCGGCGCCCCAGGGGCTCACGCAGCCGGCCGGCTCGGGAACCGCGGTGGTCTGCGCGCGCTGGTGCGCCATCAACAGGCCTCGCGGCGACGCGACCGTGCGCCACGCGACCTCCGCCTGCATCACCGAAGAGGCCACCGGCGCCGACCACAGTGACAGGCCGCCCTGCGCATCGAGCGCGTACACCTTCGCTCCGCGGAACGTCGTCACCAGCACCTGACCGTTCACCACCAGCACGTCGCGCAGGTCGTCGACCAGGCGCTTGGTGGACAGCACCGGAGAGCCGGAAGAGAAGTCCAGCGTCGACAGCTCGCCGTCGGTGCAGGTCACCAGCAGCTGCTTCACGTCGGCGCGCCACGCCAGGCCTCGCGGGCCGGGGCAGGTGGTCAGCCGCTGCACCGTGCCGGTCGACACGTCTACTTGCGCCACCGCCGAGGCCCGCCGCAGCGCCACGAACACGGTGCCGGAGGGACCCTCGACCACGCGGCCCGGCTCGTCGCCCGGCTGCAGCGCGACGTGGCTGACCGAGAAGTCGGTGCCGAAGAAGTGCACCTCGTCGCGATCGCTGTCGCCGATCGCCGCCAGGCCGCTCGCCAGCACCACCATCGTGCCGCCGCTCACCGCAGGAGGGGGACGCCACGCCTGCACCAGCTTGCTGTTGTCCGAGCCGCCGAAGCAGGAGCCGCCACCACCGCCGACGCCTTCGCCTCCGCCGAAGCCGAACTGCCCGCCACCGACGCCTTCGCCGCCGCCCACGCCGGTTCCCTGAAAGCCGCCTCCGCCGACGCCCTGCTGACCCAGACCTCCGCCGATGCCGCTCTGCACCGCGCCCCCGCCATTTCCACCCGGCAACGGCACCGCGCACGCCCAACTGCCCGACATCAGGACCACAACCGTCAACCGCGAGAGGAAGTGTCGCATTGGCCCTTGGACACGGGCCGTCGCGTTGATGGGACATCGAGGCGTGCGACGCAGGGAGGCCGTCCCTTGTATGTCGGAAGTGCGGTACGAGGGAGATGCTGGGCAACGGAGCCGGCAGTCCGCGCGTCCCAAGGTCTCTAGATCGCGGGTGAGCAAGGTCGCCGGTTCCGATGCCTCGGCTAAGAGCCCGAACAGTTGCCAGGACACAGTCCGGATAACGCAAGGCAGGGAGAAGCCGAGGCGACGCTCCAGCGGTAAAGGAGAGTCGATGGAGAACAAGACGCGAGTGGGTGTCGACGTCGCGAGCAGCACGTTGGAGGTCTGCTGGAGCGATGGAAAGACTGAGCAGGTCGTCAACGAGCCGACGGCGGTAAAAGCCTTTTCCCTCAAGGCTGCAGCTGCGGGCGTCGAGCTCGTCGTGATGGAGGCCACGGGCCGCTACCACTTGGAGCTGATGTTGGCTCTCGCAGCGGCGAAGGTGCCGGTCGCGGCGGTCAACCCGAGGCAAGCCAGAGACTTCGCCAAAGCGCGAGGGAAACTGGCGAAGACGGACCGAGTCGACGCGCAGGTGCTGTGTGATTTCGCGATGCGGATGGATCCGCGACTGACGGAACCGCCGAGCGAAGCGCAGCTCGAGCTGGAGGCACTGGTGAGCCGTAGAAGCCAGCTCATCGAGATGAGGACCGCGGAGATGAATCGCCAGCAGCAGACTCGCTCGAAGGCCGTGAAGAAGAACCTTCAGAAGCACATCGCGTGGCTCAACCGACAGCTGAAGAACGTCGAGAAGGACACCGACAACCATCTGCGGGGCCAGTCGCACTGGAACGAGACGGTGAAGCTGCTGGACGAAGTGCCAGGCGTCGGCGCCCAGACAATCGCAACGATGATCGGTCGGTTACCGGAACTCGGGAAGCTGAACCGAAAGGAAATCGGAGCGTTGGTGGGGGTCGCCCCGTTCGACTGGGAGAGCGGCGAGTTTCAGGGCTCGAAGAGGTGCCACGGAGGACGAGCGGACGTCCGTAGGGTGCTTTACATGGCAACGCTCACAGGCATCCGCTGGAACCCTGCGCTCAAACAGGTCTACGAGCACCTGACGGTAGAGCAGAAGAAACAACCGAAGGTCGCACTGATCGCATGTGCGCGGCGCTTACTGACCTGGCTCAACGCGATGGTGCGCGATCGCGCGAACTGGAGCCCGAAGCTGGCGTTGACCGGCGCAGCCTGACCTGGAGACGGGATGAACAACACAGTTGCTCACCCGCGAGTGCCGTTGGCACTCGTCGGCCTCTCCCAAGGGGAGAGGTGGCACTCGTCGGCCTCTCCCAAGGGGAGAGGTGGCACTCGCCGGCCTCTCCCAAATGGAGAGGATATTGACTCTGGAATCAATTTTCTGCTTTCTAGCGCCATCCCGCGGGTACTGATCAGGCGCTCAAGCCTGAAGCCTCGACGGAACGGAGGAGAGTCATGGGGTCCGAGTTGCGCTTCGATGGAAAAGTGGTGGTGGTCACCGGAGCCGGAAACGGCCTGGGCCGCAGTCACGCGCTGCTGTTCGCGAAGCGCGGCGCGAAGGTGGTGGTGAACGACCTCGGTGGCTCCGCGAGCGGCGCCGGCAAGAGCTCGAGCGCCGCCGACAAGGTGGTCGCCGAGATCAAAGAGGCGGGCGGCACCGCGGTCGCCAACTACGACTCGGTGGAAGACGGCGACAAGATCATCAAGACCGCGATCGACTCGTTCGGCCGCGTCGACGTGGTGATCAACAACGCGGGCATTCTCCGCGACGTCAGCTTCCAGAAGATGACGAAAGACGACTGGGATCTGATCTTCAAGGTGCACGTGCTGGGCGCGTTTCGCGTCACCCACGCCGCGTGGCCGTACATGCGCGACCAGAACTACGGCCGCATTCTCTTCACCACCTCGGCCGCCGGCATCTACGGCAACTTCGGCCAGGCGAACTACTCCGCCGCCAAGCTCGGCCTGGTCGGCCTCACCCAGACGCTGGCGCTCGAGGGCGACAAGCGCAACATCAAGGTGAACGCGATCGCGCCGATCGCCGGCTCGCGCATGACCGAGACGGTGCTCCCGAAGGAGCTGCTCGAGTCGCTCAAGCCCGAGTACGTCTCACCGCTGGTGGCGTACCTCGCGCACGAGCAGTGCACCGAGAACGGCGGCACCTTCGAGGTCGGTGGCGGCTTCTACGCCAAACTCCGCTGGGAGCGCGCCGAGGGCAAGACCTTCAAGCTCGGCCGCGACATCACCCCCGAGCTGATCCAAGGCAACTGGGACCAGATCCGCTCCTTCGAGCACACCACTCACCCGGCCAACGTCACCGAGTCGATGGGCCCGGTGGTCTCGAACCTGTCGTCGAAGTCGAAGGGCGGCAACGAGTTCATCGACGTCGACCAGGCGCTCGGCTTCGAGATGGAGTCGGCCGACTCGCAGTACGACGAGCGCGACCTGGCGCTCTATGCGTTGGGTGTCGGCGCGGGCAAGAACCCGACCGACGAGAACGATCTCCACCTCACCTACGAGCGCAACTCCGACGGCTTCTACGCGCTGCCGACCTACGGCGTGATCCCGGCGATCAACTCGATGCTGAAGCTGGCGGCGGAGGGCAAGGCGGCGCCCGGCCTCAACTACGGCCTCGACCGCATTCTCCACGGCGAGCAGTACACCGAGGTGCTCAAGCCGCTGCCTCCGTCGGCGCAGCTGAAGCACAAGGGCAAGATTTCGGAGATCTGGGACAAGGGCAAGCACGCGGTCGTCGTCACCCACATCGACACCTTCGACGCGAAGACCGGCGAGCTGCTGGTGAAGAACGACGTCTCGATGGTGGTGCGCGGCGCCGGCGGTTGGGGCGGCGAGCGTGGGCCCCAGGGCGAAGCGAACGATCCGCCGTCGCGCGCCCCTGACGCGGTGGTGCAAGAGAAGACGACCGCCGACCAGGCGCTGCTCTACCGGTTGTCGGGCGACTGGAACCCGCTCCACGTCGACCCGCAGTTCGCCACCATGTTCGGCTTCGACAAGCCGATCCTCCACGGGCTCTGCACCTTCGGCTACGTCGGCCGGGCGGTGATCAACTCGTTCTGCAAGGGCGACCCGCGGCTGTTCAAGAGCATCAAGGTTCGGTTCGCCGACTCGGTGTACCCGGGTGAGACGATCAAGACCGAGATGTGGAAAGAGAAGGACCGGATCATTCTGCGCGCCACCTCGGTGGAGCGGAACAAGCCGGTGATCACCAACGCGGCGGTGTTCCTCTACGACGCGATCCCGACCGGGAAGCGGGTCGAAGCGCCCAAGGCGGCGGCGGTCGCCGCGGCTCCGGTGGTGACCTCCGACCTGATCTTCAAGGCGATCGGCGCGTACCTCGGCGCGCACCCCGAGCTGGTGAAGCAGGTCGGCACCGTCTACCAGTTCAACCTCAAGAACCCGGCCAGCGCGTACACGATTGACCTGAAGAACGGCGCCGCTGGCACGGTGAGCCCGGGCACGGCGAAGGCCGACTGCACGCTCGAGCTGACCGACGCCGACTGGCTCGACATGACCTCGGGCAAGGCCGACCCGCAGAAGCTGTTCATGAGCGGCAAGCTGAAGATCACCGGCAACGTGATGGCGTCGCAGAAGCTGGAGTTCCTCAAGAAGATCGACCGCAAGGAGATTGAGGGCGCGCTCGCGGGCGCTCCGGCGGCGGCTTCGGCTCCGGCAGCTGAAGCGGCGGCGGCGATCACCTCGGGAGCGATCTTCCAGGCGATCGGCGCTTACCTGGGCTCGCACCCCGAGCTGGTGAAGCAGGTGAACACCGTCTACCAGTTCAACCTGAAGAACCCGGCGAGCGCCTACGTGCTCGACCTGAAGACGGGCGCGACCGGCACGGTGGCGGCGGGCAACGCGGCGAAGGCCGACTGCACGCTCGAGCTGTCCGACGCCGACTGGCTCGACATGACCAGCGGCAAGGCCGACCCGCAGAAGCTGTTCATGAGCGGCAAGCTGAAGATCACCGGCAACGTGATGGCCTCGCAGAAGCTCGAGTTCTTGAAGAAGCTCGACAAGGGCGAGGTCGAGGCGGCGATGAAGAAGGCTCCGGCGGCTGGTGCGCCGGCGGCGGCGTCTTCGTCGGCTCCGGCTTCGGCGAACGCGCCCAAGGTGCTGGCGGCGTTGAAGGAGCGCCTCGGCAAGAGCCCGCAGCTGGCGAAGGAAGTGAACGCGGTGGTCGTGTTCAAGGTGAAGGACCCCGACGCGATCTTCGTGGGCGACTTCGTCAAAGGCGAGGTGCGCGACGGCGCGGCCGAGAAGCCGAACCTCACCCTGACGATGACCGACGAGGTGCTCACTCAGCTGGCGAAGGGCGAGCAGTCACTGAAGGAGCTCTACATGCACGGCGCGATTCGGGCCGACGGCGACATCTTGATCGCGCAGCGGCTCGGGCTCCTGAAGCAGCTGATCTGAAAACCTCCACACACCAACTTCGAAAGAGAGAACTCAAATGGGACGCAGAGTGAACGTGATTGGCGTGGGGATGGTGAAGTTTCAGAAGCCGGGCGCTTCTGACCCCTACGAGGTGATGGCCGGCAGCGCGATCAAAGACGCGATGAAGGACGCCGGCGTCGACTTCAAGGAGGTCGAGCAGGCGTACGCGGGCTACGTGTACGGCGACTCGACCTGCGGTGAGCGCGCGGTCTACGGCGTCGGGCTGACCGGCATTCCGGTGCTCAACGTGAACAACAACTGCTCCACCGGCTCGTCGGCGCTCTACCTGGCGCGGCAGGCGGTCGAGGGCGGCATCGCGGAGTGTGTGCTCGCCGTCGGCTTCGAGCAGATGGAGAAAGGCGCGCTCAACTCGAAGTACACCGACCGCACCAACCCGCTCGATCAGCACGTCAACGTGATGAACAAGGTGCAGGGCTTCAACTCGGCACCTCCGGCGGCGCAGATGTTCGGCGGCGCGGGCCGCGAGTACCGGTGGAAGTACGGCACCAAGCGCGAGACCTTCGCCAAGATCTCCGAGAAGGCGCGCAAGCACGCCTCGAAGAACCCGTACGCGCTGTTCCGCGAAGTGCTGAGCGTGGACCAGATTCTGGCGAGCGACGAGGTGTTCGACCCGCTCACCCGCTTCCAGTGCTGCCCGCCGACCTGCGGCGCGGCGGCGGCGATCGTCTGCTCCGACGAGTTCGCGAAGAAGAAGGGCATCTCGAAGCCGGTGTTCATCGCCGCGCAGTCGATGAAGAGCGACTTCCCGACCGCGTTCGAAGACTCGATGATCAAGATGTGCGGCTTCGACATGGCGGCCGCGGCGGCGAAAGAAGCGTACGAGAAGGCCGGCGTGGGCCCGAAAGACGTCGACGTGATCGAGCTCCACGACTGCTTCACCGCCAACGAGCTGCTCACCTATGAGGCGCTCGGGCTGGCGGCCGAGGGCACCGCCGAGAAGATGGTCTGGGACAACGACAACACCTACGGCGGCAAGTGGGTGACCAACCCGTCGGGCGGTCTGCTCTCGAAGGGCCACCCGCTCGGGGCCACCGGGCTCGCGCAGTGCACCGAGCTGGTGTGGCACCTCCGCGGTCAGGCGGGCGAGCGCCAGGTGCCGAACGCGAAGGTCGCGTTGCAGCACAACATCGGGCTCGGCGGCAGCTGCGTGGTGACGATCTACAAGCGCACGGCGTGATCCAAGACGAAGCAGGTGGGCACAGCTTCCGGTCCTTCGAGCCGTTCTGGGAGGGACCGGCCCACAACTCGCTTCTGGACGTGAGCGCGGACGCGCGCAGGAACATCGAGCGGCTGATGGACCTGCTCGATGCCTGCGCCGACCCGTTGCCCGAGCTGCAGGCGATGCTCTCTGAAGTGAACTGGCGCCCGCAGCTCGTCGCTGCGGTTGCGATGTTGTGTTGCCGGCCGGAGCAGCGGCCGGTGGATGCGCTGTGGCGTGCGATGGACGACGGCAGTTGGGTCTCCCCACAGCTCGCGGTCGTCGCCTCGGCGGTCGACCCCGGCTTCCTCGAACAGGCCCGGCGCAGAATCGAAGCGCGCTGCCCGATCTCCGAGCGGCTCTCTGGGATCCCGTGGGAGATGCGCCACTCCGCGGCCGGCCCGGGCAGCGTCGTCGGCCACTCGGCGAAGTTGCTCTCGTCACTGGTGGCGGTGGTCGGGCATTCGGCGGCGCCGCCGGCCTGGTTTGCCCAGCAGCGCGACGATGCCGAGGTGAAGGCGATGATCGCCTCCGATCTCGATCGCGGTGGGTTCCTTGCGCTCGATTGGCTCGCCCGGCTGCACGCGCTGCGCAACGAACGCTGAACCGCGATCAGAGATGCGCCGCTTGTGCGCGGAGCCGACTCGCGTTTCTGACGCTCGTGGATCAGACGAGCGGGTGGGCGTGAATCGCATCAGGCCGCGGCGTTACGATCGTTCGATCATGATCGACACCAACGAAGTTCAACGAGGCCGTGAGGCGCAGTACCGCGAGATGATGAACGCGCTCTCTTCGCTCGAGGGCCACTACGGCGGGGTGCGCGGCGCGCTGCTGAAGAAGGTGCGCAGCGAGCTCGAGAAGCTGGAGCCCAAGAGCGGCTTGAGCCTGGTGACCACCACCGCCGAGGCGACCGCGCAGACCTGCCGCGCGTGCGGGCGCGAGCTGAAGCGCACCGGCACCGACGGCACCCTGGTCTGCATGAACGGTCACCGCGCGGTGGGCTGAAGCTCGATCTGCGGTGGGAACGTGTGGTGTGGCCGCGGAAAAGTGGCGGCCCAGGCGGCGAGCTCGACCTGGAACGAGATCGGCCGCAGCACGAGAACTTCGATCGCCGCGGCGACGACCCGTAGAACCACCCCGACCATTTCGGGCGCATGAATTCTGCCGTGCTTGATGAACGAGGCCGGCCAGCCGATCAGAATCTCTGCCAGCAACAGCACCAGCATCACCAACGCCAGGCGAAGCCAATGGGGCTTCGTACGCCGCCACGAGTCGCGCAACGTGTCGAGCGGGCCGGTCTTCTCGAGCAACACGATCGGGATCGCCGGCAACAAGATGCCACCCGCGATCGGAGCTCCGATGCAGGTGCAGAGCATCACGGTGGCCGAGATCTGCTCGACCAGGTTCACCAACATCATCGGGAGCAGCCGGGGCAACGTTTGCCGCCACGCCACCCGGTGACCCGCGGCACCCCCGAGCAATCGGTTGGCGGCGAAGCGAATTGAAAACGCCTCCGCGATCGAGCCTGCCAGCACCGAATACGCGACCAGCCCGTAGACCGGCACGTCCCAGTTCCACATGATCGCTTCGCGCGGCAGGTAGATCAGCAGCACGATCGGCAGCGTCGCCCACCAGGTGGCGCGCATCGCGCGAAAGGTCGTCTCGAAGATTCCCCCGAACGTCGGTTTGGCTTCTTCGAGAGCTCCACGGGTGAGCTCCATGCACGGCTGGCAGAGCGACCGCCACTCACTGACCGCCAGTGGAGCAAACGTGCCGCAGCGGGGACAGGGCGTGGCGGCCGGGCTCACGCGGCCAGCAAAGCACGCGCGTTACTTTTCAGTAATCAGGCCCGAGAGCGGTTTGCGCGCCGCCCGGTTCAGCGTGACAATTTCATCTGTACGCAGAGCCCAACGCCGCCTCGAGCCATGGTGACCCGGACGACGCAGCTCCACACGTCCGCCTGGGTGCCCAATGAAGCCGGTGATCGAACTGCTGCAGAACAAACCGATTCAGACCATTTTCGCCGTCGAACCCGAGACGAAGGTGATCGAAGCCGCGCAGATGATGGCCGAGCACAACGTCGGTGCGCTGCTGGTGATGCGCGGTGAGCAGATCGTGGGCATCGTCAGCGAGCGCGACTACGTGCGCCGCATCGCCGCCTCCGAGCGCTCACCCCACGACACCACCTGCGAGGAGATCATGACCCGCCAGGTGAAGACGGTGACCCCCGACACCTCCGACGAAGAGTGCATGGCGCTGATGACCCACGGCCGCCTGCGCCACCTGCCCGTGGTCGCTCAAGGGCAGGTGATCGGGGTGATCTCGATCGGCGACCTGGTGAAAGACATCATTCACGAGCAGCAGTTCGTGATCGAGCAGCTCAGCCACTACATCATCGCGGGCTAGCTCAGCGCGCGCACTTGCCGCTGCGGCACGAGCCTCCGCCGCAGTCGCGGTCGGAGCCACAGGTGCCGTCGGGCGCGTTGGCGCACTTGCCGCTGCGGCACGAGGCGCCGCCACAGTCGCGGTCGGAGCCGCACGACGAGCCCGGCGCGGTCGCGCACTTGCCGCTCCGGCAGGCCGCGCCGCCGCAGTCGGAGTCGGAGCCGCAGCTGCCGCCCGCCGCCGCGCACTTCCCGCTCCGGCACGAACCGCCGTTGCAGTCGCGGTCGGAGCCGCAGGTGCCGTCGGGCGCGTTGGCGCACTTGCCGCTGCGACACGAGGCGCCTCCGCAGTCGCGGTCGGAGCCACACGACGAGCCGGGCGCGGTGGCGCACTTGCCGCTTCGGCAGGCCACCCCGCCTCCGCAGTCGGAGTCGGACCCGCAATCGGCCCAGGCGCTCAACGAAAACAACGACATCGCGACGATCAGAGTTTTCATGAAGGCGTTACCCCGGTGGCGCGTTTGATGCGCATGGTTTCGCGCACCGTCAGCACCATCCACACCATCGAGCCGAACACCGCCAGCTTCTCCAGCACCGGCAGACCGGTGGTGGTCTCGACCCCGCGCATCAGCTGCACCGCGAACACCGCCACCGACAAGGCGGTCACCACCAACGTCAGCGCCGCCGCCTTCCAGATCGCCGGCGCAGAGCTGCGAGCGCCATAGTGACCCACGGTGGTGGCGATGATCGCGGTCAGGCCCGGCACCGCGGCGAGCAGCACCGCGACTCCGTGCACCGCCGCGCCGTACTTGTACGACGGCACCAGCACGATGCCGACCCCGCCGAGCGCGCAGAGCACGCCGGAGATCGCCACCACCTGCCCCAGCCGTTTACGCTGCGCGAACACCCGTGGCGCGGCGAGAAAGAACGGTGCGAGCGCGATCGAGAACGCGACCAGACTCCAGTCGGCGCAGGCGGCTCCGAAGTCGTTGGGCTGGCCGTTGAGCGCCACCGGCCGCTCGAGATCGCAGAAGTAGTTTCGCAGCTGCGAGTGGCTGGTCTCGTGCGGGTCTTCCCAGGTTCCACCCGGGTAGCTGGCCATCGCGGTGCCCATCAGCCCGCTGAAGGCGAGCAGCGGCACCACCACGGCGACGGCGAGCAGGCGTTCCATTCGGGCCGGGGCAGACTACCTGAAGCTTCGCGGAAATCTGAGGCCGCTCGCACGCCAACCCCGCGAGAATGAGGAGAACCATGCAAACTTCGAAGACGCTGTTGCTCGTCGGCACCGCGGTGCTGTGGACCGGCTGTTTCAACCCAAGCAGCGAAGACGGCGGTCAGGGCGGCGGGGGCAGCGCGACCGGCGGCGGCTCGGCGACGGGCGGCGGCAGTGCGACCGGCGGCGGAGGCTCAGCGACGGGTGGTGGCTCAGCGACCGGCGGAGGCGCGGCGACAGGTGGCGGTGCAGCCACGGGCGGTGGTGGAGCCGCGACCGGCGGAGGCAGCGCGACCGGCGGTGGCGGACAGGGCGGCGGCGACGCAGACGCGGGCGCGTGCTCTCCGAGCTGCACCCAGGGCCGGCTGTGCTGCAACGGCCAGTGCATCAACCCCGACAACGACCCCAACAACTGCGGCAACTGCAACGTGAAGTGCGACGGCGCCACGCCGTACTGCGGCGGCTCGTGCCAGCCGCTCCCCTGCACGCTCGGCGGCAACAGCTGCTCCAACGACGGCGGCTTCTGCTGCGGCTCGACCTGCTGCGGCGCAGGGCAGATCTGCTGCCAGACCGAAGGCCCGCAGAGCGGTGAGCCCGAGTGCTTCACCCCCGACGCCGGCGAGACCACCTGCCCGCAGGGCTGCGCGCCGCTCTGCGTGTCGGACCGCGAGGTGAAGGTGAACGTCGAGTCCGCCGACGAGCAACAGGTGCTGCAGCGGGTCGCCGCGATGAAGTTCAGCTCGTACGACGACCGCGGCGCCCACGTCGGCGCGCAGCTCGCCGATCCGATCGACGTGCACGGCACCGCGCTGGCGGCGATCAAGGCGCTCAACCAACGGCTCGAAGCGCAGCAGCGCCGGCTCGATCAGCTCGAGGCCGAGCACGCCGCGCTCGAGGCGCAGACCAAGGCGCTGAGCTGCCACCCGTGAAGAAGCGCCTCGCCATCGCAGCGCTCGTCCTCGCCGCCTGCACGGTGAAGCCCGAGCCACGCCCGGTCGACGAGCGGCAGCTGCTGCAGAAGGTCGCGCAGCTGCCGATCTCCACCTGGAGCTACCAGTGGCAACCGGAGCGCCGTCACCTCGGCCCGATGGCGCAGGACTTTCACGCCGCGTTCGGCCTCGGCGACAGCGAGCGCACCTACGACCCGCGCGACGCCGACGCGGTGACGCTCGCTTCGCTCAAGGCGCTCTCGCAGCTGGCCGACGAGCAGGACCGGCGAATCGCCACGCTGGAAGCACAGAACGCAGCTCTGAGAGCGCGACTGGCGGTTGCGAAGTAAGCTGCCGCCGCCCGTGCGAGCCCCCGTCTTTGCGTCGTTGCTGCTCCTCTGCTGCACCACCGTCGAGCGTGAAGGCCCTCGGCTGTCGGTCGAGGAGCTCTCGCGCGAGTGCCACGACACTTTGGTGAAGGGCACGATGGAGCGCGGCTCCAACAAGAACCTCCACCTGAAGCTGAGCGCCGAGGCGAGCTGCAAGGTGGCCGAGGCCAGCACCGTCACCACCGAGCGCTACCACCAGACCTACGTGCTCACCTTCGCGATCGCGCTCGTGTCGGCGGTGGCGGTGGCGATTCCCACCGCGATCGGCGGAGGCATGCTCGGCACCGCGGTGAGCGACTCCAAGGGAGCCAAGGCCACCGGCGCCACGCTCGGAGTGCTGCCCGGCATCGCGGTCGGCCTCGCCGTCGCCGCCGGAGTTCCTCCGCTGGAGACGCGGGTCGAAGACGGCCAGCCGAAGCAGGTCGAGCACGAGGTGGTGAGCGAGAACAAGCGCGCGCCCGGCGGCATGCTGCGGGTGGCGGGCGACACTCAACACTTCTGGGTGCTGGAAGACGGCAAGGCGGCGATCCCGCTGGCCGACGCGGTGAAGGTGAAGCTGTCGAAGCTGACCTTCGACGAGGTGCCGGTGCAGCTCGACGCCGCCGGCAACACCCTCGATCTCTCGCTCGACCCGTGCCGCGAAGCGCTCGACGGCTTCAAGCCGACCGAGGCGCCGGTCTGCCCCGACGCCGCCAACAAGCTCGCCGCTGCCAAGCAGTGCAACAAGAACGGCTGGGACCTCGCGCTGCCGGTGGAAGCGAAGTTCGGCGCCGTGCACTGCGCGCCAGTAGTAGATGGCGGAACACTCTGATGTTCACCTGGTTGATTCGTACCGCAGTGGTCGCCCTCTACCCCCGCGCCAGCTGGCCGGGCGTCGAAGACTGCGACCTCGACGGCTTTCTCACCCGCTTTCGCGAAGAGACCCCGCCGCTGATCTGGCTCGGCACGGTGATGGGCGCGGTGGTGTTTCACCTCACTCCGGTGCTGACCGTCTTTCTGCCGGTGCCCGCGTTCGTGTTGCCCAAGCGCCTGCTCGATCTCCACGCGCAGCGCATCACCGCCACCAACGTCTACCTGCTCCGCCAGGCGATCTTCCTGGTGAAGATGGCAGCCGGGTTTTGCTGGGGCACCGACCCGAAGATTCGCGCCCGGCTGGCGCTGCCTCCGCTGCCGGCCGACCCCGGCACCTGGAGGGTCGATTGAGAGGCCCGCACCAGAGCTACTCCGAGAACGCGTTCGAGACCGACGTCGACTTCGTGGTGGTCGGCTCGGGCGCCGGCGGAGCGACCGCGGCGGTGACGCTTTCGCGCGGCGGTGCGAGCGTGGCGCTGGTGGAGGCCGGCGCCTGGCGCGACGCGACCGATTACCCGTTCAGCGCCTATGGCGGCCTGCGCGACCTGATGGACGACTTCGGCGGCCAGGTGACGATGGGCCGCGCGTTCTGGCCGGTGGTGCAGGCACGAACGATGGGCGGCACCACGGTGATCAACAGCGCGATCTGCGTGCGCACGCCCGGCGACATCTTCGAGAAGTGGGAGCGCGAGCACGGCGTCACCGGCCTGCGCGAGGCGGTGCTCACCGAGCAGGATCAGCTGGAGCGCGAGCTCTCGGTGGAAGAAGTGCCGCCGAAGGCGCGCGGGCGCTCGAACGAGCTGGCGATGGCGGGCGCGACCGCGCTCGGCTGGAGCGACTCGCACTACATGCGCCGCTACGTGAAGGGCTGCGAGGGCTCGGGCCAGTGCCTCCAGGGCTGCACCCGGCTGCGCAAGCAGAGCCTCAACCTGAACTACGTGCCTGAGGCGCGCGCGCTGGGCGCCACCATCGTCTCCTGCGCTCCGGTCGACCGGGTGACCTTCGAGGGCAAGCGCGCCAGCGGCGTGATCGGCCACTTCGTTCACCCGGTGACCCGCGAGCGCGGCGGTCCGTTTCGGGTGCGCGCCCGCAAGGCAGTGGTGGTGGCCGCCTCGGTGACGCACTCGCCGGTGCTGCTGATGCGCTCAAGGTTGAAGCTGCCGATGCTGGGCGAGCTGTTTCGCTCGCACCCGGGCACCGGGGTGTTCGGCGTCTACGACCAGCCGGTGGATCAGAACGTCGGCGCGACCCAGGGCTGGGCGAGCATCTCGTTTCGGCAGTCACCGGGCCTGAAGCTGGAGACGCTGGCGATTCCACCCGAGATGGTGGCGAGCCGGCTGCCTGGCGGCGGCACCGAGCTGATGAAGCGGCTGGAGGAGATGCGTCACCTGGCGATGTGGTGTCTGGCGGTGCGCGCCGAAACCAAGGGGCGGATCACCAAGTCGCTCTTCGGCAAGCCGGTGGTGCACTACACGCTCGATCGCGCCGACATGGAGCGGTTTCGTTTCGGGCTGGTGGCGCTGGCGAAGCAGCACTTCGCGGCCGGTGCGCGAGAGATCATTCCCGGGGTGTCGGGGCTGCCGTACAAGCTCACCGCCGATCAGATTCCGCTGCTCGAGTCGGCGCCGCTCGACCCCCAGAAGTACATCGCGATTCTGAGCCACCTGTTCGGTGGCTGCGTGATGGGCACCGACGCGAAGAACAGCGTGGTCGATTCGCTTGGGCGGGTGCACGGCGTCGAAGGCCTGGTGGTGGCCGACGCCTCGGTGATTCCCACCAACCTGGGCGTGAACCCGCAGCACACCATCATGGCGCTCGCCGCCACCTTCTCGCGGGCGCTGTTGGCCAGCTGACGGATGGGCTGTTGCCGTCGAGGCAACAACCCCGGTGCTAAGAGTGACCGCTCGATGAGCAAAATCACCGCCGCGACCCAGAAGAAGATCGACACCGCGCTGTTGAACGACGGAAAGATCGACGCCAAAGAGGCGCTCGCGATCGCCGACGCCGCCAAGCCGGCCGAGCGCGCCGACGTCGCCCAGGCGCTGATGGACGACGGCTTCACCGGGTCTGCCGACGAGAAGAAGGCGGTGGCCGACAAGCTGAAGCTGGGCGCGATGCCGTCGACCGACTTCAAGTACTCGGTTCAAGACGTGAAGCAGGACCTGGCGATCGAGCACGTCGAAGTCGACGGGGTGAAGTTTCTGATCGCCGAAGACGACAAGCACAAGGTCTCGCCCGAGAAGCTGAAGGAGATCGCTAAGCGGGTGAACGAGAACAACCAGCTGATCGGCGACAAGAACCTGCAGGTGAAGTGCGTGGCGATCGCTCCCGACGCGATCACCCGCATGGCGACCTACCAGGGCAAGCCGATGCTGGTGATGGACACCAAGTACGCCGACGGTGCCACCGCGGCGCACGAGTCGGGCCACGAGGTGCTGCTGGCGCTGAAGAAGAGCGGCAAGGCGAACGACGCGCTGCTGAAGGTGGGCGATCTCTACAACCAGCTGATGCACACCAAGCAGGTGAACGGCACCACCGTGCTCGACGGGAAGACGAAGACCGAGAAGGGCCCGTCGGGAATGTGGCCGTTCGATCCTCCGACCTGGAACAAGGGCGACAAGTCGGCGACCAGCGAGCACCCGACCGACAACGCCGACGAGTTCTTCGCCAGCGCCGTCGCCGCGTGGCGCACCGACCGCAAGGGGCTCGAGAAGGCGATCGACGACTACGCCAAGAAAGACCCGAAGGGCGCCGCGCCGGCCAAAGAGATGTTGAAGCTGCTCGATACGCTGGCGGCGAACGGCCAGATCCCCTCGCCCGGTCTGACCGGCGACGCGAAGACCAACGCGCAGTACCAGGTCGACAAGATCGGCGACCCGAGCGACGTGAAAGACACGCTCGACCTGCACCTGGGTCTGTCGCTGACGCTGAAGTACGGGGCGAAGAAGCCGTAGCTCGAGCCCACGCAGCAAAATGAATCGGTGTCCGTGTCTGGCGTCGATCCAGACATGAAGACCCACATCGGCAGCGCAGCGGTTCTCTTAACCTTTTTGGCCGTCGGGGGTTGTGCCACGCCGCAGCAGGCCGAAGTCGCGCCTGCGCCCGAGACGTCTTATCCGGAGGTGGTGCCGCCGGTGCAGACGGAGACTCCGCCCGCGCCCCAGTACCAGCCGCCCCAGCAGACGTACGTGGCGCCGCCTCCTCCGGTGTACGTGGCGCCGCCTCCGCCCGTGGTGCAGCCGCCGCCGCAGGTGGTGGTCGAGGCTCCGCCGGTGACGGTGGTCGATGGTCCTCCGCCTTCGCAGGACGTGTACCTCGACGCGCCGCCTCCCGCGTACGCGATGCCCGACGTGACCGGCATGTCGATCGGCCAGGCGGAGTCGCTGATGGGCGGCGTCGGCTACGACGTTCGCTATGCCGACTGCGGTGAGCTGGGCGGAATGGTGTGCTCGACCTTCCCCGAGCCCGGCCAGCCGATGATCAACCAGGTGGTGATCTGGGTGCAGGCGCAGCAGGTCGTCTACGTGACCGTCGAAGAGCGTCACCACCACCACGACGACTGGATGCGCCGCGAGCAGGAGCGCTGCCGGATCGAGCGCGAGCGTGAGCGTCAGCGCGAAGAGCGCGCCCGCATCGAGCGTGAGCGCCGCGACCAGTTGGCTCGCCAGCAGGCGGCGCGTGAGCAGGCCGAGCGCGATCGGTTGGCCCGGGAGCAGGCGGCGCGCGATCAGGCCGAGCGCAATCGAATCGCCCGCGAGCAGGCGGAGCACGACCGCATCGCCCGCGAGCAGGCGGCGCGTGACCAGGCCGAGCGCGATCGGTTGGCGCGTGAGCAGGCGGCGCGCGATCAGGCCGAACGTGACCGGATCGCCCGCGAGCAGGCCGACCACGATCGGATCGCGCGTGAGCAGGCGATTCGCGATCAGGCGGAGCGCGAGCGCATCGCCCGTGAGCAGGCGCGGCAGCAGGCCGAGCAGGCGCGTCAGCAGGCGCTGAAAGACCAGGCAGATCGCGAGCGCCTCGCCCGCGAGCAGGCGCGGCTGCAGGCCCAGCAGGCGGAGCAGGCACGGCAACAGGCGCTGAAAGACCAGGCCGATCGCGAGCGCCTCGCCCGCGAGCAGGCCCGCCAGCAGGCGGAGCAGGCCCGGCAACTGGCAGAGCAGCAGCGCCAGCAGGCCGAGCAGCAGCGATTGGCCGACGCCGCCAAGCTCCAGCAGCAGCAGCTCGAGCAGCAGCGCCGCGCCCAGGAGCAGGCGATGCGTGAAGAGCAGGCCCGTCAGCAGGCCGAGCAGCAGCGGTTGGCCGACGCCGCCAAGCTCCAGCAGCAGCAGATCGAGCAGCAGCGCCGCGCCCAGGAGCAGGCGATGCGCGAAGAGCAGGCCCGTCAGCAGGAGCAGGCCCGTCAGGTGGCCGAGCGGCAGGCGGCGCAGCGTCAGGCGGAGCAGCAGCGGCGCGAGCAGCAGGCGCGTGAAGAGCAGGCGCGTCAGCTCGCCCAGGCGAACCAGCAGCGGCTCGCCGCCGAAAACCAGAAGCGCGCCGACGACGACGAGCGCAAACGCCAGGAAGACCAGAAGAAGCTCCAGGCGCGCACGCTTCCCCACCGCTGAAGAGCACGCACAGCCCCCTACCCCGCCGCGGTGAATAGCGGCGGGGTTGGTGCGTCGTTAGGTACAAATCAGGGGGTCGAGCGATGCGCGTGCGAACCCAAGAGGTCTTCGCAGCAGACGACGGCCGCGAGCTCCGCGACGAGCTGGAGCGAACGCAGGCCGAGTTGGCCCGCAGCCAAAAAGACGCCATTCGAAATCAGGAATCGATCGCCAACCTCCAGCATCAGGTCGAGCAGCAGAAGAGGGTTGTCGCGCAGGAACACCAGAAGCTCGAAGAGGCGATCGCCGAGCACGCGAAGCTGCGCAAAGAGCTCGGTCAGCTGAAGGGCCGGAAGGCCGCTGCGCAGCGCCGGATCATCCGCAAGTACATCGGCGACCGCTTGTGGTGGCTGTGGGTACTCGGCACCGCATTGGTGCTGGGCGCGCTGGCCGTGGCAATGGGGATCATGATCACCCACGGCCCTCCGTCGGTGCGAGACACCCCGCAGGTGTGGCGCGGCCGCAAGTTCTGACCACTACGGCTGCACCAGGTAATCCCGCACCACCGCCATGTGCTGCATGTTGGTCGCCGCGCTGTCGGTCTGAAGCACGGGCGGCACGTCGGTGAGGGGCGTGTAGACGCGGCTGTCGAACACCAGGCCTCCGTCGAACACCGAGGTGCCGATCGTCACCGGCACTTCTTCGAGCGCCAGGCAGCGCGACTCGAGCACGTGGTCGTACGGCTTGGCGCGGCTGGCGTTGGTGCCGTCGACGCCCGCCTGGTCGGCGGGGTACGGCGCGGCTTCGCTCACCCGCGGCGCGAGCGTGGAGAGGCAGGCTTCACTTCGGGTGTCGGTGTTGAAGTCTCCGCCGACGATCAGCAGCTCGCCGAGGCCCACGCCGGCGTCGAGCTGGCCGACCAGCGAGACCGCCTCGAGGTTGCGTTCGCCGCCGCTGCTGGTGAGCAGGTGCACCGAGACCACCCAGAGGTCGCGTTGGCCCGGCAGGTCGATCTGCGCCCACGCGAAGGTGCGGTTGCCGACGCGCGGGTCGATCCACTCGCCCGAGGCGATGATCGGCCACCGGCTGATCACCCCGTTCGGGATCTGTCCGGTGCCGCGCGAGTACGAGTAGCCCGCGTCGGGGAAGGTCGCGGCCACGAACGAGGCGATGTCGGCGGCCGAGTTGGTGCCGAAGTTGAACTCCTGCATCATCACCACGTCGGGCTGCAGGCCCTGGAGAATCCGCTGGCCCTCGCCGGGATCCCACGACTGCAGGTTGCCGCTCGACAGGTTCGCCGCCGCCACCCGCACGTGGAACGGAGCCCCGATGCCCGAGGCCATCGCGCAGCCGTCGCCGGCGTCGACGCCACCGCCGTCGCTGAACCCACCGTCGAAGCCGCCGTCCGTTCCCGCGTCGGCCCCACCGTCGATTCCTGCGTCGGTTCCCGCGTCGAAGCCTGCGTCGAAGCCCGCATCCGTACCTGCGTCGAAGCCGGCGTCGAAGCCCGCATCCACACCGGCGTCGAAACCGGCGTCGAAGCCCGCATCCGTGCCCGCGTCGAGACCGGCATCGACACCACCGTCGAGGCCGGCGTCGACGCCCGAATCGGCGCCCGCGTCTTCGCCGGAGTCGGGCTCAGGACCCGCATCGACAGCCGGGCGCTCACCGCACCCAGAGATGAACAACAACGCTGCACCGAGGAGGACGAGTCGAAGGCGGAACACCTGCGCCCAGTGTAGCGCACCGGTGGTAGCGTGACCGCGTGCTCGGCTTCGCGCTCGTCGCTGTGCTGTGTCAGGCGCCGGTCGCCGCGCCTGGAGTGACCGCCGCGCGCACCTCCGGCCACCCCTCCGACCTGTTGGTGGTGCTGAAAGAAGGCGAGAGCCCCGACGCGCTGCTCGCCGGGTACCCCACCCTCACCGTACGGCGCCGCTACGTGAACCTCCCGCTGTTGGCGGTTCGCGCCGACCCCAACGTGCTGGGCGCGCTGCTGGCCGACACCCGAGTGAAGGCGGTGCAGCTCGATCACAAGGGCCGGCCTCACACCGCCGAGAGCGCGGTCGCGATTCGCTCGCTCCCGGCGCGGCAGCAGCTCGGCATCGACGGCACCGGAGTGGTGGTCGGCGTGCTCGACACCGGCATCGACTCCACCCACCCCGACCTGCAGGGCGCGCTCGCCGCGCAGAAGTGCTTCGTCTTCAGCGGCTGCCCCGGCAGCGACGGCGGCGTCGGCGACCTCGCGCCCGAAGGCAGCGGGCACGGCACTCACATCGCGGGAGTGATCACCTCCGATGGCCACGTCGCGCCTCCCGGCATCGCACCCGGAGCGAACCTGGTGATGGTGCGGGTGTTCGACGACACCTCCTACGGCATCGAGTCGGATTGGGCGGCGGCGCTCGACTGGCTCCTCTCGCAGAAATCGACGCTCGGAGTTCGGGTGGTGAACATGAGCCTCGGGGCCGACATGCCCACCACCGGCTTCTGCGATGCCGCCGAGCCCGCGCTCGCCGACGCGATCGGCCGGCTGCGCACGGCGGGAATTCTCAGCTTCGTCTCTTCGGGCAACGACGGGCTGAGCGGGCAGATCGACGCGCCCGCGTGCATCGAGAAAGCGGTAGCGGTGGGCGCGACCTACGACGCCGAGCTGGGGCGTCAACCGCCGAGCGGCACCTACACCTCGGGTTGCTTCGACGCGGCGAGCGACGCGGGCACGGTGATCTGCTTCTCCGATTCTTCCGACGCGCTCGACCTGCTCGCACCGGGCGCGGAGATCACCTCCTGCGCGGCGGGCGGCGGCTCGACGGTGAAGCGCGGCACTTCTGCGGCGGCGGCCCACGCCTCCGCGGCGGCGGCGATGCTGATTCAAGCCGACCCGCTGCTGTCGGCCGACGAGATCGAGAACATTCTGAAGTCGACCGGCAAGCCGATCACCGACCCGAGGAACATGCGGGTCACTCCGTTGATCCAGGTCGATCGCGCGGTGGAGCAGGTGCTGGCGACGTTCTGCGCCCGGCACACCGACGGCGTCAGCTGCCCCGGGTGCGACGGTGGAACCTGCCGCTGCCTGCAGGGCAAGTGCGGTCTGCCCTCGAGCTCGCACGACGGTGGCACCGAGAACCCCGACGGCGGCCAGACCCACCCGACGCCCCCGAACAAAGGCTGCGGCTGTGACGCAGGCGCGGGAGTGGCCGCGCTGATCGCCGCCGGCCTGCTGTTGGCGCGCCGGCGCCGGCTCAACGGTTGAGCCGCGGCTCCACCACCTCGGGCTGACGGTCTCCCATCAGATCGAAGCGCACCCGCGGCAACGATGCGCCCGACTGGGCATCGCTGCTGTGGGTGAACGGCAAGGTGATCGCCGACCAGTCGTCGAAGTCGCGGAGCACGCCCGACGCGTTGCTGCCGAGCGGGCAGGTGGGCGAGCCCGCGGCGGAGTCGATGTCGGCGCTCACCGGCGTGGCGTCGATCATCCCGTTCCAGTTGAAGTCGACGCCAGTGCTCCCGGTGCGGCCCAGGCCCTTGGTCTCGTCGAGCGCCGACTGATCGAGCGGCGCGCCGCTGCCGTCGGAGTAGTCGAGCCGGAAGGTGCCGGGCGCCGCCGCGGGGCCCTGGGTGAGCTGGAGCAGCCCGGTGACCGCGGGAGGATCGGACGAGCAGAGCCCGGTGTCGCCTCCGTAGAACCAGTAGTAGCGATCGCCTTCGTTGGTGCCGATCACCGGCAGGCCGACCAGTTGGTAGAGGTAGTTCATCACCGACAGGTAGTTGGGCTTGTAGCCGACGTCGTCGGAGCCTCCGTGCCGCAGCCCGAAGTTGTGCCCGAGCTCGTGCATCAGCGTCGCCGACTGCACGTTGATCACCTGGTTGACCCGGTTCTGGGTGTCGTCGTGGTAGAGGCCGGTGCCGAGCGAGATCTCGATGTCGTTGCCGCCCTCCTCTGCCCGGCCGGTGGCGCCGCGATCGCCGCAGCTCACGTCGGCGATCGAGTTGCCGAACACCACGTAGTGAAAGCTCGGGCGCCGGCGCAGGTCGAAGTTGTTCGCCTTCAGCTCGTAGAACGACTGCGCACCCGGCACCGCCGACATGGTGAGCGTGCACGCGAACGGCAGCTCGTTGCCGCCGCCGAGGTCGTAGCTGCCGAGCGGGAGCTCTCCGCCGTCGAGGTATGCGCGGGCGCCGACGTCGAAGTGCAGCGTGATGCCGTGACCGGCGAAGACCTTGCGAATCTGGTCGAGCGCTTCGACCCGCGGCGTGACGCCGGGGTCTCCGGGAGCCGGCCCGCCGTCGGTCGACATCCAGTCGATCTCCACGAACACATCGCGCTCACCGGTGCGCGCCCCGAGGTCGTAGAGCGGAATGCCGGCGAAGGTGCCACCGGAGCGCTCGGCGCTGTCGGGCAGACCGTCGAGATCCTGATCGGTCGGGTCGAAGGCGTCGTTGGCGCCCGCCGGAGTCGAGAACTCGCACACCGCCCAGTCGGCCGCCGAGTTGGTGTCGTCGCGATCGAGGTGACGCGCGAGCACCCGGCCGAAGTCGGTGGGCGCCGAGGGCAAAGGCGCTCCCGCTCCCGACCAGCCGTCGACCGGCGCACCGAACGAGACCGCGTCGACCAGCTCGCCGCTCGTCTTGTACAGCTGCACGAACGACGGCCCGCCATCGGCGGTGAAATAGAAGCTCGCGCCCGGCGTGCCGAGCAGCATCAGCTGCGGCGACTCGTAGAGATCGGCGAACGGCTTGCCCGACGCGACGATGAAGCCGCCGGGAGCGAGCGACCGCATCGGGAGCGTGAAGTCACTGCCCGCCGACTCGACGCCGCCATCGTCGAGCAACAGCCCGCTGCGGAGCTTGTAGCCGGAGAGGTCGATCGCCTGAGAGGTGCCGTTGAACAGCTCCACCCAGGCGGGCGTGCCCGGGGTGATCGCCGCCGAGGCCTCCGAGAGCACCAGGTGCGGAGGCGGTTGATGGCCTCCGTCGACGCCTCCGTCAGGCGTGCCTCCGTCGGTGGTTCCACCGCACCCCAAGACACTCAGCGCGAGCAGCGCGACCGTCAGGCGCATCGGCTGACGATTTCACAGCCAGGGCTTCACTGCACGGTCAGCGTGGTGGGGAAACCCTTCGCCTGGAGGTCGGCGGTGTAGAGCGAGACTCCGTTGCCGATCGCGTCGTAGGCCTCGGCGTACGACAGCGTCCACACGCCGGTCTCGGCGAACTGGGGGAACGTCGCGGTGAACGAGTAGTTGCCGTTGAGCGCGGTGCCGCTGACGCGGTTCGAAGAATAGGCGTACCCGCTCTGCGACTGATTCCCGCTCGGGCTGGTGAAGCTGACGTAGAGGTTCGACACGCCCGCGATGTTGTCGGTGGCAGTGGCGGTCAAGGCGACGTTGGCGCTGCCGCTGCTGGTGCTGATCGTCGTCGGCGAGAACGAGAGCGCGGTGATCACCGGCGGCAAAGTGTCGGAGGCGCTGGTGACCGAGAGCGTGGTGGGGAAGCCCATCGCCTGCAGGTCGGCGGTGTAGAGCGAGATGCCGTTGCCGATCGCGTCGTAGGCCTCGGCGTACGACAGCGTCCAGGTGCCGGCCTCGCAGTACTGGGGGAAGGTCGCCGAGAACGCGTAGGTGCCGTTGAGCGCGGTGCCGCTGGTGCGGTTCGAGGCGTACGCGTAGCCGCTCTGCGACTGGTTGCCGCTCGGGCTGCTGAAGCTGACGTAGAGGTTCGACACGCCCGAGAGGTCGTCGGTCACGGTGGCGGTGAAGTTGACCATCGCGCTGCCGTTGGTGGCGTTGATCGCGCCGGGAGAATACGAGAGCGCGGTGATCGCCGGCGGGTTCACGTCGGCCGCGCTGGTGACGCTCAAGGTGGTGGCGATGCCGCGCGCCTGCAGGTCGGCGGTGTAGAGCGAGATGCCGTTGCCGATCGCGTCGTAGGCCTCGGCGTACGACAGCGTCCACACGCCCGCTTCGGCGAACTTGGGGAAGGTCGCGGTGAACGAGTAGGTGCCGTTGAGCGCGGTGCCGCTGATGCGGTTCGAGGCGTAGGCGTAGCCGCTCTGCGACTGGTTGCCGCTCGGGCTGCTGAAGCTGACGTAGAGGTTCGACACGCCCGAGAGGTCGTCGGTCACCGTGGCGGTGAAGCTGACGGTCGCGCTCCCGTTGGTGCAGTCGATGCTGCTCGGGCTGAAGCTGAGCGCGGTGATCACCGGAGGCGTGATGTCGCTCGCGCCGCCACCGCCGCCGCCCACTGCCGAGCCGCCACCGACCGCGGATCCACCGCCGGCCGCCGAGCCACCGCCGACCGCCGAGCCGCCGCCGACTGCCGAGCCGCCCCCGACTGCCGAGCCACCGCCCGTCGCCGAGCCACCGCCTGACGCGAAGCCACCGCCCGTCGCCGAGCCGCCGCCCGTCGCGGAGCCCCCGCCCGACGCGAAGCCGCCACCGGTGGCCGAGCCGCCTCCCGTGCCCGAGCCGCCGCCGGTGCCGGAGCCTCCGCCCACCGGATTCGGGTAGCGGCAGAGTCCCGCGGTGCACTGCTGGCCACCGAGGCACACGCTGCAGACAGCGCCCGCCGAGCCGCAGGCGCTGAAAGTGACGCCAATCTCACAGGTTCCACCCGAGCTGCAGCAGCCGGGGCAGTTCGACGGCCCGCAGGCGGGCGGCGGCTTGGCGCCGCACGCGAGGACAAAAGACGACAGAAACAAGGCCAGGACGAGGCGGATCATGAGCACCGGCATGACACCCGGCACCCCCGCGATGCGCAAAAGCCTAAAGCAGGCCGGTGAGCGGCCCGGTGCAGTGGGCCGGGTCACCGAAGGTCGTCGACGCCACGCCCATCGCGTTGAGCACCGAGACCCAGAGGTTGTTGTGCGGCACGTCGCCGGGGAACGAGAGGTAGCGGTTGGTGGTCCACGAACCGCCGAAGCCTCCGCAGAGCAGAAACGGCGCGTCGTAGTGGCTGTGGGTGTTGCCGCGGGCGATCTCGGAGCACCAGATCACCACCGTGTTGTCGAGCAGCGTGCCCGAGCCCTCCGGCACCGCCGCGAGCTTGCCGAGCAGGTAGGCGAGCTGCTGCATGTACCACTTGCGAATCACGTCGAGCTTGCCCCACGCCACCGTGTCGTCGTCGGGCTGGTGGCCGAGCAGGTGCTCGTCGCCGATGATCGGCTGCGGCCCCGCGCCCGAGCCGTCGTCGTAGTTCAAGAACGGGTACGGCCGGTTGTTGGTCGAGGCGCTCCACTGCAGCGTCACCACCCGGGTGAGGTCGCAGGCGAGCGCCATCGACACCAGGTCCATCTGCAGGGTGCCGAGCGCGCCGTAGTTCGCGGGGTCATCGAGCGCGATCGGCGAAGGCAACGTCGGCTGCATGCACGCGCCGCCGATGGTGCCGGTCGGGTTGTCGAGGCGGGACTCGACGTCGCGCACCGAGGCGAGGTGCTGCTCGAGCTTCTGGCGATCGGCGGCGCTGACCTTCGACTCGACCTTGGCGAAGCGGTCCTTCACGAAGTCGATCACCGAGTGGCGGCGCAGGCGCGCACGCTCGAGCCCGAACGGGTCGGCGCCCAGCTGAGAGAAGACGGTGTTGTAGAGCGACCAGGGGTTGTTCTCGTTGGCGATCGGCTGATCGCTGCCGGCGTACGAGAGCACCGTGCGCACCTCGGTCCCGCCGTACTGGGTGCTCTGCACTCCGACGTTGAGGGTCTTGAAGCGGTTGTCGGCGCCGACCGCTCCGCCCAGCACCTGGTCGAGGCTGACGTTCGACGCCCAACCCGAGAGCGAGCCGTCGCCGCCGACCTGGGTGCCGCTGTTGAGCTGCTGGCCGGTGAGCAGCGCCATGCCGCGCTGGTGCGGCTCGCCGGGGCCGATGTCGTTGGCGAGCAGATCGAGGCCCGACAGCACCACCATCTTGTCCGCGAACGGCGCCAGCGGCTCCAGGTGCGAGCCGGTGAAGTCCATCGCCGGCGGGAGCACCAGGTTGCCGTTCGGCGTGTAGAAGAAGATGACCCGCTTGGGGAACGAGAGCCCCTCGACCGACTTGGAGACCTGCTGCGGCGTGAGCGCGCTGCGGGTGCAACCCAGGCTGCTGAGCAACGGCAGCGACAGCGCGCCTCCACCCAACCCACGCAACATCACCCGGCGAGTGAGCTTCGTCACGGCGCACCCGCCTTGTAGAGAAACGCGTCGGAGCCGCTGAGCGAGAGCAACAGCGACTTCACGCCGTGGCCGTCGGCTTCGAAGGACTTCTCGAGGCGCTCCAGCGAGCACGCGTCGGCCGGTTGCTCGCCGCGGCCGTAGCCGTAGCGGAACCACTGCTTCACGTAGCAGTTCTTCGCCGCGGTGCTCTGGAGCAGCTTCTGCGCGAGCCCGGCGGCGCCCTGAAAGTCGCCCGCCACGTCGGCGCCGATCAGCGAGCCCGAGGCGTCGATGGTCTGGTTGTTCTCGGTGGTGCGGAAGCGGCCGATGCCGTCGAAGTTCTCGAAGCCGAAGCCCACGCCGTCCATCAAGGTGTGGCAGCCAGAGCACTGAGGGTTGTTGGAGTGCTCGGCGAAGCGCTGCCGCGCGGTGGTGTTGGAGTCGGGCGCGGGCACTTGAATCACCACTCCCGCGGGCGGAGGCGGCAGCGGCTGGCAGAGGTACTGCTCGCGAATCAGCTTGCCGCGGTGCACCGGCGAGGTCTGGTCGGAGTGGGCGTTGATGGTCATCATCGTGCCCTGGGTGAGCAGCCCGGCGTGCTGCGCGTCGAGCGCGGTCTTGGCGAAGCCGGCGTTGTTCATGCCGCCGCTCGCGCCGTAGAAGCTGGCCAGCTGCGGGTTGAGGTACGAGTACTGCGCGCCGAGCAGCGCATCCCAGGTGCCTTCGCCGTCGAACACCACGTGCTCGACGAACTGCGAGGTCTCCTGGAACATCGCGACGCCGATGTCGTTCGACCAGTCGGGGTAGATCGACGCCGCCTTGCCGACCTTGCTGATGCGATCGAAGTCGAGCCACTGCTGGTGAAACTGCACCACCAGCTGCCGGGCGCGCGGGTCTTCGATCATGCGCTGCGCCTGGGTCAGCACCTGCGCCGGCGTGTCGAGCTGGCCGCTGCCCGCGGCGGTGAGGAGCGCGTCGTCGGGCGTCGAGCCCCAGAGCAGATACGAGAGCCGCGACGCCATCTCGTAGCCGGTGACCGGCTGGGTGCTCCCGGTCGTTGCGTCTTCGAGCCGGTAGAGAAAGTCGGGCGACTGGAGCACCGCTTCGATCACCAGCTGCACGCCGGAGTCGAAGGCGCTCAGCTCGCCACCGTCGGCGTCGAGGCCGCCGATCATCTTCCCCGAGTCGTAGAGATCGGTCAGCGCCTGGTGCTCGTCGGCGGTGAGCGCACGCCGCCAGGCGCGCGAGGTGAACGCGTCGATGAACGCCGCCGCGCAGGTGTCGTCGTAGGTTCCGTTGCAGCTGACCCAGGCGATCGCGGCGAGGTTCTGGGTGGCGCGCGAGGCGACGCCCTCGGAGGCGCTGATCAGCTTCTGCACCATCGCCGACGAGGTGGTGAGCGCGCCGGAGTTGTTGTTGAAGCCGAGCACTTCTTCTTCGGCGTCGAAGGCGGCCGCGGGCTGGGTCTGATCGCCGAGCAGATCGCGCAGCGTGTTGTCGTACTCCCAGCGGGTCATGCGGCGCGCGACGGTGGGAGCGACGCTCGGCGTACCGGTACAGGCGCTCACCACCGGCGGTGGAGAAGGCGGCATCTGCACCGGCGCCGGGTGCGGCGTCGCCGGCTTCGGCACCGCGATCTGCCCGACGCAGGCGGAGCTCAGCAGCGCGAGAATGAGGAGCGGGCGGGAAACCGGCATTACACCCGGAGTTCTGCGGGTTTCGTGCCGTTCCGAGGGTGGGCTCTTTGCCCCATAAACAGCTGAAATTCTGTACCTCGAACCGCGCTGTGCACTCGATGCGCAGTTTTCAGATGGTGCGGGGACACTCCAATTGGTTCGCGGTGTTCTATCGTCGGCCGCCAGATGGACGAGGGCGATGAGCTCGGGCGTACGCAGCACCAGCTGTCGCCTCCCAGACGGCGGGTGAGCACGGGCGGGCGTGACGCGCTGATCGGCCAGAAGCTCGGCGAGTACACCGTGCTCGAGCGCATCGGCGGCGGGGCGATGGGCACCATCTACCGCGGCGAGCAGCAACTGCTCGGCCGGACGGTGGCGATCAAGCTGGTGTCGGCGGCGTACGCCAACGATCAGACGTTCATCGATCGCTTTCTGGCCGAAGCGCGCGCGGCGGCGAGCGTGCGGCACCCGAACATCATCGACGTGTTCAGCCTCGGCCTGACCCCCGGTGGGCACCCGTACCTGGTGATGGAGCTGCTCGAGGGCGACACGCTGGAAGAGTACCTGCGGTACGAGGGCGGCAAGCTCGAGCCGCGCGACGCGGTGGAGCTGTTGTCGCAGACCACCGCCGCGCTCGCCGCCGCTCACCGTGCCGGCGTGATTCACCGCGACCTCAAGCCCTCCAACATCTTCGTGGTGCGGCTGGAAGACGAGAGCCGCTTCATCAAGCTGCTCGACTTCGGGATCGCCAAGCGCACCGCTCCGGGCCAGGGCGCGCGGGCGACCGCGGCGATGGTGGGCACGCCGATCTACATGGCGCCCGAGGCGGCCGACGGCGGCGTGGTCGGGCCGTACACCGACCTCTATTCGCTCGGGTGTCTGGCCTACGAGCTGGTGACCGGGAAGGTGCCGTTCGAGCGGCCGTCGTTGATGGCGGTGATCGACGCGCACCACACCTACGTGCCTCCTGCACCGGAGGGACCGGGCGTGCCACCGGGGCTGAGCGCGCTGATCCTCGAGCTGTTGGAGAAAGACCCGGCGCAGCGGCCGGCGTCGATCGCGGTGATGAAGAAGCTGCAGCAGCTGGCGCTCGAGCTCGACAACGATCAGAGGACCTCGCCCGCGCTCCACAACCGCGCCACCCGTTCGACCCGCCTTCGCCCCGCGCCGACCGACATCTCGGCGCCCGCGTTCGCCGAGCCGGCGGTGATTCACGCTCGCCCGACTTCGATCGACGCGGCGCCGACGCGACTGAAGACCCCTGCCCTGAAGCGATCGCGCGCGGCGATCGGGTTGGGGCTGCTCGGCGCCGTTGCCGTGGTGGGCGCGGTGGCGTTCGCGCTCTGGCCGCAGAGCACCCCGCTGGCGCCGGTGCCTGCCGCGACGCCGATTCGGCCGGCTGTGGCGGCGACGCCTCCGCCCGAGCCCGAAGTCGTGAAGCCCTCGCCGCCGCCTCCGTCTCCGCAGGAGCCCGCGCCGAAGACCCGGGCGACCGCGCCGGCGAAGGCGACGCATGCGGCGCAGCCGGTGAAGGAAGAGACGATCTTCGCGCGCGAGAAGAGAGTTCAGGCGTTGAAGCAGCGGGCGTCGCAGCTCGACACCGCGAAGATGCGCGCCGCGGCGATTCAGCTCGACGAGCTGCTCGGAGATCTCGGTCGTGCCGACATCGACCAGACGATCGACGGCTGGGAAAAGAAGATCGCAGCAGCCGAAGCGGAGGCGCGCCCGTGACGCTCGCCGTGGCGCTCGCGCTCACCCTGGCGGCGGCTCCGAAGGTGATGATCGCTGACGGCGATCACGAAGGAGTCGCGCCCAATCGGGTGAGCGAGCTTTCGAGCGACGTACGCGCGCGCTGCGCGACTGCGCGTCTGGAGGTGGTGGGCGCCGACGCCGCGTGCGAGAGCCCGGGCAAGTGCGTGCCCAAGGCAGAGAAGGCGGGCGCCGACGCTTTCATCGTCGTCTCGCTCTTCGCCGGGCCGAAGGGAGTGACGGTCGATCTCGACGCGCGCAAGGCCGACGGCTCGAAGCTCGAGGTCTTCACGGTGAACCTGCCGCCTTCGGCGCACGCGCTGCCCGACGAAGCGGCGGCGTTCTTCGGCCGAATCGCGAAGCGCCTCACGCCGGAGGAAGCGCCGAAGGTGGTGTCGCTGCTGCCACCGCCACGCGAGACGGTGCCGGTGGTGGAGACGCCCGCCTCACCGTCGGTGCGTTCGCGCGCGTGGATTCCACTGGTGCCCGCGGCGGTGTTCGCGGTGACCGGAGCGGCGCTGCTGATCAACGCGGCGGTGATCGACGGGCAGATTCGCGGAGGCGCGGCGACGTTCACCGATGACCCGTCGCAGACGCGTTCGCGGCTCGACTCGGCGGTGAGCGCGGGGAAGTTGTCGCAAGGGCTGGGCTACGCCGGGTTGGGGCTGGCGGTGGGCTGCCTCGCGGTGAGCGTGGTGATGTATCTGCTCGGCGCCCCGGTCGAGCCCGAAGCCGTCGCGGTGAGGTGGCCTTGAGAGCGGTCGCGCTGCTCGTCGTCGCCGCGCTGAGCGGTTGCATCGACTTCGACCAGTCGAAGCGCGTGTTCTGCGAGAAACACCCGGGGCTGGGAGATTGCCCGGGCGACGGCGGTGCCGGCGGAGGCGCGGGTGGCGGCGGCGTCTCGGGAGGTGGTGCGGGCGGTGGCGCGGCGGGCGGCGGAAGCGTCGGAGGAGGAACCGGTGGTGGCGGCGGTGGCGGAGGCGCGGCTCCGATGTGCACCATCACCAGCATCGAAGGTGACGGCGGAGCCAACGTCGCCGCCCCGACCAATCAGCAAATCGGAGCTGCTGCAGGGAACTGCCCCGCGTTGGGACCGGTCGGCTCGGCGATCTACGTGTCGAGCGACGGCGGCAGCGACACGAACGACGGTGGGCTCGCATCACCGCTGAGGACGATCACCGCCGGGCTCGCGGCTGCGAGCGCGATCGGCGCGAGCGAGGTGCGGGTCTGCTCCGGCACCTACCGTGAACGGGTGCAGATGACCGATCCCGCGGTGTCGCTGCGCGGCGGCTTCGACTGCGTCACCGGGCAGCGCATCGCCGGCTGCTTCGATCCGTCGCTGCCGAGGGGCTTTCCTGCGCCGAACCTCGGTGCGTTGGCCACCACCATCATCGACCCCGGCGATGCGGGCACCGGCGTGGTGACGACCGTTTCGATCGCGTTCACCGGAGGCGCTGCCGGCTCCAACCCCCAGCTCGATTTCTTCACCATCGTCGGCTCCGACGGAGGCGACGAGACGCGGGCGGTCGACGTGAGCGTCGGCCTGGGCGTGCGACCGGTGATCTCCAACAACGCGATCATCGGCGGCTCGACGTCGTGTCAGCTCAACCAGTGCAACGTCGGGCTGCGGAGCTCAGGCGGGAACATGATGGTGGAGTGGAACTTCATCAGCGGCGGCGCGGGCACCGGCGGCAACGTCGACTGCGCCAGCTGCGGCGTGGTGGTGGCCGGTGACGCTTTGCTGCAGCTGAACAACAACCTGATCGAAGGTGGCACCGGCAGCGTGACGGCCGGAACCGGGTCGGTGGGCCTGCTGCTCGCAGCGACCACCGCGCTGACCGGGCCTCTGTCGTTGAAACTGAATGACATCAGCGGCGGAGCGGGCACCTGCACCGCTCCAGAGTGCAGTGGCACCATCGGGGTCGAGGTGCTGCCCCAAGACACCGCTGCGGTCCTCTTGGAGCGGAACCAGATCTTCGGCACCCGGCCCGATGTTCGCGGCGGTGGAGCTTCCACTGGCGTGCTGGTGGCGACGCCGGGCACGGTGCAGGTCAGCGGCAACAAGATCTTCTCGGGGCTCAGCAGCGACACCGGCTCGTTGCTGGTGGGCGTCGACCTCGAGGCCGCCGGCGGGCAGTTCGAGGTGACGAACAACATGATCTACGCGGGCGACCCCTTGGGGCCGACCACGCTCGCGCCGGCAGGGTTGGTCTATGGCGATCATCAGACCGGTGGCAGCGTGATGGTCGCGCACAACGCGATCGTCGCGATCGGGTCCTCAGGCGCCTCGGCGGTGCAGGTGCGCGCCGACTCTTCGCGAAGCACGGGCACGCTCGACCTCATCGACAACATCCTCGCGTCGAACGGGGTGATCAACACCACGGCGATCGAGCTCGGCCAGTGCCCTTCGGCGGCCCCCGTGCTCAAGGTGCGCAGCAATCTCTTCGCAGGCGTCTTTTACGCGGCCACGTACACGGGCGGCGGCGCCTGCCTCGCTCCGCCGGTCATGCTCCTGCCGTCGACGTTCCAGATGTGGGCGGGCGTCGGCACCGTGATGAATCAGAATCCTCGAAAACTCCGAATACATCGTCGGGTGCTCGACCACGGACGGATGTGTATGCCGGCCGGCGTGCGTGCAAGCTGGCGGCTGCCTCGTCGATCTGTTCGGCCCGCAGGACGCAGGCACGTTCGGTCTCGACGAGCTCTTCCGGCCGGGCCAGTGGAACCTCGACCCCAACCCGGCGTTCGGCCCACCCTCGTGCAATCTGGTCCACGGCTACGACGACACGGCGGCCGTGCCTTACGACATCTATGGCTATGGGCGCACCGTGCCGCCGGCCGTCGGGCCGGTGGAGCTCAACGCCACGACCTGCGCGAACAGCGCGCCTCAGTAGCGGTCAGCCCTTCACGACCGGGACGCCAAGATCGCTGAGCGCCTTGGCGAGGTCGTCGATGTTGCTGAGAGGCAGGCTCCAGATTCTCAGCTCACCCGCTTTCGTCTGAAGCGCAAACGAGGTCTCCTTGTTCCGCCAGCTGTCGGTGAAGCTGACGAGCTTCAGCTCACGCAGGTACCACTGAGCCCGGTCGACGATCAGGCTACGCCGCGTGACGACCACGTTCATCGTCGCAGGGAAGAGCTTGAACGACGCCAGCAGAAGCACGAGTCCGCCCACAGGTGGCAGTGGCGACTCCAGAATCACTGCGAAAGGCATCGTCACTGCGATGCAGAGGAAGACGCGGACACTGAGAATCGCCTCTCCAGTGTCTGGCGACGTAGCGGACGGGGAGGTTCTCGACCAGCCGCCGGACTTTGTGCTCTCGCGTGTCGACGTCGACCGTCTCTCCAAGCCCGCGAAGCCGCAGATCGAGCGCCTCGCGAAACGCCGTCTGCGCCTTCATCAGCCTCGCGACGAGCTGCGTTTCATCGGGCTCACCCGCTTCAGCCCGCTTCGCAAATTGCCGCAGGACCGGTGCGAGGCTCACGGTGTTGTCCTTCAGGTCACGCCACTCCGAGCGCTGGTCCCACGCCGCATCGGCGAGCGACTGAGCCGCGGCTTCCCAATTCAACACCTCGGCTTCGACCAACTCGTAGGCGCCCTCGAGCTGAATTCTGAGGTCAGCTGCGCTCATCGCGCACCTCCGCATCGCCAGAGACCACGACGCCCCGCGACCGGAGGGCCGCGGCGAGCTCGGCAGCCCGAGCCGGCGACATCAGCAGCTGCCGATACCGGCCGGCGGTGGTCTTCACGTCGACGCTCCGACCGCCACGGCCCCACTCTGCGACGTACACGGAGGCGAGGTCGCCGAATCGAATCGGAAGGTCGTCGGCGATCAGTACCTTGTTCGTGACGCTGATCTTCGGCGCGATCGCACACTTGAGCGCGGCCCACCATGCTCCGAGCGTGACCACCGCCACTGCGGCAGCCGCGTAGCCTTCGAACACCAGGCAGACCGTGAGTCCGCTGATCAACACGGAGAGGCCAAACAGGTAGGAACGCAGATCGTGAACCAGTACGACAGGAAGGTGGCCGGCGAGGGCACTCACCTGCTCCCCTATCGATCCGTCGACGTGCTCTCCCAGCTCCCTCAATCGGCTCGCAAGATCGGCCCGGGCGCGCCGTTCGTCGCGTTCGAGCTTCTTCAGCAGCGACGCACACGGCTCGAGGCTGGCTTTGCGCGTCAGCGCGGCGACCGCGGCCAATTCGTCTGGGCTCAGATCGCGCAGCGAGATCCACCCCGCCGAGCGGTACCATTGGGAGCGTCGAAGTCCCCGAGCCGCCGCTGCGAAGCGCTCCTGCGCGGCATCGACCTGCTCGTACGCGCCCTCGAGCTGAACCTTGAGGTCGTTCAGCTCCACCAGTTCCTCCGCATCCAGCGATCGAACCAATCGAGCTCGCTGTCGGGTACTGGCGGCGGCTCTTTGAACACCGGAGCCACCGGGCACGAAGTCGCATGCACGCCTTCGGCAGAGAGCAGCTCGATCACATCGGTCAGCGGCGAGCCGAAGGTCCATCGATGAGCCTTGCCTCCGTCAGACATCACGACCAGGACGTACCCGCCCGGCACCTGGCGCAGCGCCGCGCTGTCGAGCTGCTGGAATGGCGCCACGAAGTCGTTCACCACCAGAACACGCTGCGTGACGACCACTCGGGCCTTCACGCGCACGCTCAACAGTGCCAGGCCGACCGCTCCTGTTAACAAGACGAGCGCCCATGGCTGGAGGAAGGCCAGCGCGACGCTGCCAACCCCGAGCAAGAGCGCGTGCAGCAACAACGCGGGACGCATGAATACGCGGGTGCACTGCAGCGGGAGGTGCTCTGCCAGCGCAGCCACCGACGCCCTCAACCCGGCTCCGTCGACACCGCCAAAAGCTTTCACCCGCTCGCTCAGCACCTTCTCGAATGCGCCGCGCGCAGCCTGGTACTCGCGCAGCAACGCCAGGCCCTCGGGCGACTCGCTCGCCTTCTTCTCGAGCGCGGCGACAGCCTCGGCTTCGCCCTCGGTCTCCTCCCCGGCCGTCACCCAGCCGCGCCGGCGGTCCCACTCTCCATCGCCGAGCTCCTGCAGCGCCGCGTTCCACCGCAGCGTCGCCTGCTCGACCCGCTCGAGCTTGCCCTCGAGCACGATGCGCAGATTCGAAACCATGGCGCCTCTCGAAAAAGAAAGCCCCCTCCCGCTTTCGCGGGAGGGAGCCTTCACACCGCTACTGCCGGCCGTTCACCGGAGCGGCAGCCACCACCGGCGCCTTCGCGCCCGCGTCTGCCTTCTGCGCCACCGGGACGAGCAGCCGCCCCAGCATCGCGGTGGCCAGCCCATCGCTGCCACCACCCGACTGAACCGCCACCTCGGGCACCAGCTTCACGTGGTGCTCGCCCAACGCAGTGGCCAGCTGCAGCGCCGAGTACGCGTCTTGGCCCATCGCCTCGACGCCGGCCTTGAAGGCCTCCGCCTTCGCCGCACCGACCACCTTCAGCTGCGCCGCCTCGGCCTCGCCCTTGATCCGCATCGCGTGGGCTTCCGCCTCGGCCTCCAACCGCACTCGCGCAGCCTGGCCCTTCGCCTGCTCGGCGGCCGCCAACGCGTTCTTCGCGCTGATCGCCACCATCTGCTCCGAGCGAACGACCTCACCCTGCATGTTCGCGATCGACGTCTCGCGCTCGAGCTGCTGGCGGTTGACCTGCGCCGCCCGCTGAACCTCGTACGTCCGCTGGAGCTCCTCGGCGATCTTCCGGTCGGTCTGAGTCTTCATCAGCTCCGCCGGAGGCACGATGTCGCCAATCAGGGTGTCGATGCACTCCACGTCGTACGCCTCGACCGCTTGCTTGATCGCGTCGAACGCCTCCTTCTGGCGCTCACTGCGCGCCGAGAGGAACTCCAGCACCGTGTAGTGCTGCGCCGAGTTCCTGAAGTAGTTGGCCACCGTCGGCTGCAACACGTGATCGACCAGGTTCTGCATCGACCCCACCCGCGAGATGACCCGCGGCGCCGACTTCATCCCCACGTGAATGATCTCCGACACGTCCAGCGAGAAGCTGAACCCGTCTTTGCTCCGCACCAGCACCGACGAGAGCTTCTCGTCGTAGTGATGCGCCTCCACGCGGTTCGCCCAGTTCAGGACGATGTTGGTCGTCGGTACCAGCTCGACCTTCATCACCCTGGTGTTGATCGGGTGCTTGCCCGGGAGCAGCGGCTCGATCCACACGCCTTTGTGGCCCTTCGCCACCAGGTCGCCGTGAGTGAACTCATCGCCGCTCAGGTCGATGTGCTCCCGACCGACGTAGCTCACCACCACTCCGACGTAGCCGATCGGAACCTCGGTCATCGGAACCTGCTCGACCTGCACGAACCAGGGGTTCAGGTTCCACGAGCCGGCAAGAAGCACCTGCTCCTGCAACCCGCGACACCCGGTCGCGTCGATGAAGGCCTGGCCACGCTGGAAGTTGTCGTGGCCCACCACTTCGGGCCCCGCCAGGTCTCCAGAGGGGATCGGCTTGCCATCGAGCGCGGTGACGATGCCCACCCGATCGGGCCTCACCTCGTAGACGGAGAGCTCCGCCTGCGAGACGTCGAAGTGATCGGCGTTGTGAGTCGTCACCACCTGAAACAGCGACGGGTTGATCCGGTAGGTGCCCGAGGTCAGAAAGGCGAGCTGACGCCCCTTCTCGCCGCCGTTCTTGAGGAACAGCCGCGCGTTCTGGAAGTCGTCGCACTCCACCTCCTGCCCCAGAATCCGCTCCGACGGAATCGCGTCTCCATCGGCCGCCACAACCAGCGCGATCTCACCCGGCCGCACCGTCAGCACCGGCACCTTGATCACCTTGTACTTCCAGCGCCAAAGCCCGAAGTGCCAACCTGGCGAGAGCATGTCGGCCTGGTAGCCGGCCTCTCCCTCGAGGGCGATCAGCCGCCCCGCGGGCAAAGACCGCCCGAACTTCTTCACCACCAGCCCCGACTCGTTCTCTTTGATCACCACCAGGCTCAGCCGGGTGACGAACCAGATCGCGAACGAAACCGCGAACGCGCCCGTCAGCACCCAGTGCTCCCTCAGTTGGTTCAATAGAAGCTCCATGACCCACTCCTTTCGTTGTGGAGGGGTGCAAGAGCATCAGCGGTGCCACCCCCCAAACGGCCGTGGTCAGGTCACCGGCGGTCGCGCCCCGTGATTCAACTGTCGGCAAACGCGATTTGAATCACGCCGAGCCAGAGGCGGGGTTGGGAGTACAGTGCGCCCATGCCGGACGAACCGAAGAAGCCGCCTCCGCCGCCGAATCCGTTCCTGGCGAACATTCTCAGAAACGCCAAGGCGGCACCGAAGCACGGCGTCGCCGCGGCCGGGCTCGAGACGCGGGTGTGCAGCAAGTGCGGCGCCGCCCGGGCCGAAGGCTCCGACCTCACCGTCTGCGAGTACTGCGGCGGCTCGTTCAAGGAGAGCTGATGGCGGAGGACCCGCGCGCGCGGTGGTCGGCGTTTCTGGAGAAGATCGAGGCCCGCCACGGCGAGCTGCTCACGGGCGCCCGGGAGTCGCTGCCGGGGCTGGTGCCCGACTCCGGCTACGAGCTGTCGCCGTTCAGCAATGCGCTCACCGCGATTCGAACCCAGTGCATCGGGCTGTCGCAGAAGATCGATCAGACCTGGTCGCAGTCGGCGTGCGCTGCGATCGAGGGCGCCGGGCTCGACTCGAACGCCGAGCGGGCCAGGGGCGACGCGTGCTCCAAGCGCATGGCGCACGCGCTCAAGCGCGCCGAGGTCGAGATCTCCGCCGCGGCGGCGAACGTGGTGTGCGATCTGGCAAAGCAGACGCTGGCGAAAGACTTCAAGTGCACCCGCTGTGGCGCGCCGCTGAGCCCGAAGCAGAGCTTCTTTCGCTCGCATTACGTGCCCTGCCAGTTCTGCCAGTCGATGAACACCTTCGAGCCGGGCATGGTCGCCCGCCAGGTGGAGCACTTCGCGGTGCACGCGCTCGCCGAAGGAGCCGCGCTCGACGAGCAGCTCGCGTTTCTCGCCGGTGAAGAGCGGTACCGCGAGCGGCACTCGACGGTGAGCAAGGAAGCGCTGGTCGCGCTCTACGAGGCCTACGTCGACGCCTACCTCGCCGAGCGGGTCCGGCTGCTGCCTGATCTGGCGGCCGATCTCGACAAAGATCGACACGCGAAAGTGAGCGCATTCGTTTACAGCATCGCCTGACGTTGCCTACCGTCCGGCCACCATGACCGATCCCAAGACGAGCAAGGCGTTGGCGGATGCGCAGCGCGCCAAAGAAGCGAACCAGCGCGAGCGTGACGCGAAGATCGCCGAGGCGATCGAGGGCCCGCGGTACCACAAGTTTTCCGACTACGACAACAGCCCCCAGGGCCAGAAGGCGATCTCTCAAGGCATCGCCAACAAGCAGGGCGCGCCGTACGACTACCTGAAGTCGAAGGGCGCCAACTTCAACTGGCCCGACCTCGACCCGGCGTCGATCGGCAACCTCGAGCCCTGGCTCTGCTACGCCAAGGGCGGAGGGTGGAAGGACCTCAACGCGGTCGCCAACGGCGCCGAGCGCCGGGGCATGGCGGCCTACCGCACCCTGGGCGACGTCGAAGGCCCGACCTTCAACAAGGTGATCGACGACTCGACCTTCGCGCTGATCTCCAAGATGCAGGCGATGTCTGACGCCGAGCTGGCGACGCAGGGGCCGCCGGCCGGTCTGAAGAAAGACGCGCGCTACAGCTACCGCGACTACCTGATGGGCATCAAGCTGGAGTGCGAAGACGCGCTCCGCCGGGCCAACAAGAAGGGCCAGGCCGCGCTCGACGCCGCGATGGCGCACGACAAGAAGCAGATGGACGGGCACATCGCCGCCGCGAAGTCGGGCGGGCTGCTCGACCCGGTGCAGGGCGTGACGATGGAAGACTGGGCGGGCGCGAACGCGAAGCTCGCCGCCGGTGAGCCGCTCGCCAACGTGCTCAAGGTGCTGCAGATCGAGAAGCCGGCGTGGGACGCGATCTCCGCGGAGTGGATGGGCCGGATGTCGCGCGACACCACCTTCGCCATCTCCACCGTCTACGGCGGCGCGTTCACCAACCCGAACATCGGCCGGTTCGCGGCGGGCGGGGGCGCGGCTGCTCCGAAACCCGCGGCAGGTGGAGCGCTCGACAAGGTGCTGGGCGACTTCGAGCTCTACGTGAAGATCATGACCCACCAGAGCGTGGGCGCGGGCCAGGGCCTCGACGCGGCCGCGATTCTGAAGAAGTACGGCCTCAGCGTTGCCGACTGGGCCAAGGTCGGCATGCACTGGGGCACCAAGATGACCACCGACATGGCGCTCGCCACCAAGATGGGCGGGCTGATGCAGAAGTACACCGCCGAGCTGTCGGCTCCGGGCGCGGGCGACGACATCAACTTCTGATGTTTCAGGCGGTCGCGTTCATTCTCGCGGCGAGCCCGCTGCTGTTCGGCGAGGCGCGCGCTCCGTTGCCGGTGGAGGCCGACTCCACCGCGCAGCAGTGCGGCGTCTGTCACGCCGAGGCGCTCGAGAAGTGGCAGCACTCGATGCACGCTCTCGCCACCAGCAACGAGCTGTACGTCGTCTCGCACCGCCGCGAGCCGATGAAGTGGTGCGACGACTGCCACGCGCCCAACCGCCTCGGTGAGCAGGGCAAAGCCGAAGGCGTGTCGTGCGCGGCCTGTCACGTGCGGGCCGGCGTGGTGCTCACCGCGCATGCACCGACCAGGAAGGGCCAGGAGTGCCACCCGATGCGGGAGGAGCCGGCGCTGGCGGGCAACCAGGTCTGCGCCGAGTGCCACCAGTTCAACTTTCCCGCCGGGCGGGCAGATCCCGTTCGGTACGGCCCGTGGCCGATGCAGAACACTGCCGAGGAGTCGAAGGGCGCCGCGTGTGGCAGCTGTCACGATGCGCATTCGCCGAACGGAGCCCACGACGTCGAGGCGCTGCGCAAAGCGATCGTCGCCACGGCCTCTCGGGACGGGGACGCGGTGAAGGTGCGGGTGTCGACGGTGGGCGTGAGCCATCACCTGCCGACCGGAGATCCCAACCGGCGCATTCGCGTCGAGCTCTGCTCCGACGAGTCGTGCCTGGGCGCGGTGGCGTCACGCGAGCTGGAGCGCCGGGCGCAGGTCTCTGGCGATTCCTGGCGCATCTCGAGCGACACCACCGTCGGGCCGAGCGGTCTCACCCTCACCTTTCCCGGTGTGCCCGAGGTTCAGTGGGTGCGTCTGAGTTACCGGTACGCCGCGCGGAGCAACGAGAACGCGCTCGCTCCGGAGCAGGTCGAAGCCTGGTTGAACACGATTCCAATCAAGCCCGAGGTCGGGGCTGTCGGGGGTGCGCGATGAGACGTTGGGTCTGGTTACTTCTGCTGTGGAGTGCGCCGGCGTTCGCCGGTCGAGTCGAGCTCGACGACGATGACCTCCAGAGCGCTCTCGGGTGGACCCAGGACAGCCGATACTTCGCGTGGGCGGGCCAGAAGAGCTGGGGCTACTGGGACGTCTCGACGGCGTCGGCGAAGCAATTCCAGGATCAGAGCGGCAAGGACAAGTGGCTCGAAGCGCACCCTCTGGCGCCCAAGAGAACAGGCCGCAAAGGCCCCAATGGAGCGATCGCCGAGGTGGTGATCACCAAGAACGATCGCCCTGGCAAGTGGGACGAGAAGAAGGCGGAGTGGACCCCCGAGGGCTACGCGGGCTCCGAGCTTCGGGTCTCGCGCGGAGGCAAGAGCTACATCTCCGTCGACTGGTTCTCGAGCGTGGACAACGTCACGCCGTATTGGTCGGAGGACGGCCGCCGGGTGGTCTGGGAGTTGTCCGAAGGCGGGGCGATGCGTCCCGTGCTCTACGACACGCTCTGCTTCGGCACCGGCGGGTTTCCCCGGGTGCACGTCTTGGGTGACCCGACGCTGTTGAAGACGCGGGCGCCCGCGGTCAGGACTGCACTCGACGCGCAGGGCTTCGTGACCCTCTACGTGGGGAAGTCGCTCAAGTCGCGCGACGCGACGGTCGTCTACGCGGCCGACGGGATGGAGGCGGAAGCAGCGAAGGCGGCGAAGGCCATCGGTGGCGCGAAGATCGAGAAGCTGAACTGGGTGGTCGACGCCGACCTGGTGGTGGCGCTCGGCGCCGACAAGGGGGTGAAGTGATGAAGACGATCAGCGTGGCAGCGATGCTGTTCGCAAGCCTGGCGATGGCCGAGCCGTACCCCGAGTGGGTCGACGAGCTCCGCGGTGTGACGGCCGACGGCCGCTACCTGGTGTGGGTGGGCAAGGCCAGCGACGGAGAAACGGCCCTCACCTATCAAGTGGTCGAAGACATGATGCTCGGCAGCCACATTGCGTATCGGCAGGCAGACCCGGGCGATCTCCTCGACTCGCTGACACCGCAGGAGGCTCCTCATGGGCCTGCCGCGTTCCGGAAGTGGCTCGCGGCCCACCCGATCAAGCCGTTGATCGTCGACCGGAGCTCGCCCGACCACAAGCGGGTCGCCGACGTGGAAGTCAAAGCGGGAACAGGCTCCTGGGCCGGCGACTCCTTCAGCTCCGACGGCACGGTGGGCTGCTCGCTGCTGGTGCGTCACGACGGAACGGCCGACGAGGTCGGGTTCTCCGGCAGCGGAGACGCGGTCTCGGTCGCTTGGTCTCCCGATGGCAAGCACACCATCTGGGTCGTGCACCGCCGCGGCCGCTCGATCCGTGACGAACCCTCCGACGAGTTGGTGATCGGCACCGACGGCAGCCCGGCGGTCGCGGTGTTGGCGCCGAGGGCGAAGATGGGCCCCGCGAAGGACGTCGCCGAGAAGCTGGCCAAGGCCGGCTTCGAGGTGGGTTCGCTCGCGCCGATGATGAAGCCGCGCGACAAGAGCGTGGTGTTCGGCGCCAAGAACCAGCTCGAGCTGGCGAAGAAGGTCGCCGCTGCCGTCCCCGGCGGCGCCACCGTCGAGGCGCTCACCTGGCACACGCCCTTCGACGTGGTGGTGGCGCTTGGGCCCGACGCGCTGAAGTAGGTACATTCGCCGCCGATGGCCGACGAAGCCGACTACCTGGTCAGCGCCGCCTACGTCGACGAGATGCTCAAGCCGATCAAAGCGGCCGGGCACTTCGAGGCGTTGCTGGCCGAGCTCGGCCCGCGAACGAGCCAGATGGTCCTCCAGCCGTGGAGCGAACCGTTCCACCCGGCGGCGCTCACCGAATCGCTCGGCGAGCACATCGTGAAGATCGCCGGCGAGGAGTTCTACGCCGAGATGACCTACCTCACGGTGAAGAACAAGTTCGGGCCGATTCTGCTGCCGCTGATGTCGACCACGGTGAAGAAGGGCTCGCCCGCCGGCTTCTTCAGCCGCCTCGAGGGCCTGGTCGACGCCGCGATCAAAGGCGTCACCATGCGCTGGGACAAGAAGTCGGAGCTCAACGGCACCCTCTGGGTGTTCTACCCGCGGGTGGTGTCGCCGGTGGTGGAGCACAGCTGGCGCGGCGTGATTCGTTTCATCTACGAGCTCACCCAGCGGCCGGGAAAGGTCGACGCCTTTCAGATCACCGCCGCCGGCAACGCGCTCGAGTACCGCTTGTCGTGGCCCGCGGCGGAAGAGCCGAAACCCGCCCCGCCGGCGCCTCCTCATAAAAAGTGACCGAGGGGTCTTCTTTTCAAATCAGGCCCCTGGTAGAGCGGCCCGATGCGCGTTCGCCACATCGCGACCGAGAAGAAGGTCTACGACGCCGACTTCGCCTGCGCGGCGTGCGGCTACAAAGCCAAGGTGCAGGTGCTCGGCGTCGGAGTCGGCTCCGCTTCGGAGGGCCTGTTCGAGAGAGGCGCCGCGAGCGACGCGGTGATCGAAGCGCGGGCGAACATCTCGGCCGACGTGCTGCGCTCGCTCGAGCTGGTGCGCTGTCGCAAGTGCGGCACCCGAAAGGGAATCAAGAAGTGGTCGGTGCAGGCCTGGTTGACCAGCGCGGCGTTCGCGTACGCCCTGGTGTGGATCGCCGAGAAGTTTCTGCCCGAGCCGTGGTTGCTCGCTCCGGGTCTGCTGCTGGTGCCGGCGATCTACTGGGTCTACTTCCGCCCGATGCTGCGGGTGGTCGACGAGCGGGTGAGCTTTCCCAGCCGGGGCTGGTGAGGCTTCAGAACGGCTGACAGGCCTGGTGGCGAAAGTGCGTCACGCACAGTTGCCCGGTGGCGCCGGCGTCGACGGTGAAGCTCTGGGTGCACGCGCCGCCATCGAACCACTGGGTCTCGCCGCCGGAGCTGACCGAGAAATCGCAGACGAAGTTGGTGGTGACGAAGCCGCCGTCGGGGTCGGCGTTGGGCACCGGGCGCGCGTCGGCGTCGAGGTAGGTCAGCCCCGGAGTAGACGTGTCGGGCGTCACGCTCAGCAGCACCCGCCACTGGGTGTCGTCGAGCACGGTGAGCGGCAGCTGCGCGGTCACCGCGCCGGCGGAGACCTTCGGCATCACACCCGCGCTCAGCGCCACCACGTCGAACGCCATACCCTGGCTGAGCTGCTGCTCTTCGTCGATCGAGATGAACTCCGGTGTGTCGAGCGGCGCGAAGCCGTGCCCGCCCACCGTGCTGCCCGAAGGAGCGCTGGAGTCGAACACCACCTGCATCTGCTGCTCGGCGCCGACCGCGAGGTAGTTGTTGCCGAGAAAGGTCACGCCGTTGAGGGGCACGCAGTCGAGGTCGAAGCGGTCGTGGTACTTCTCGTCGCTCCCCTTCATCACCTTCACCGACAGCTCGCGCTTTTCGGCAGTGCCATCGGCGTCGCAGCGAACGCGCAGGCGCCAGCCACCGGTGGCGAGCTGCTCGCTCTCGAGCACGGTGAGGTTCGGCCCGCTCGCTTCGAGGGTGGTGCCGGTGAAGTCGGCGTGAAAGCCGGGAGAGCGCCGCGCATCGGGCAACAGCACGTCGGTGGCCAGGCCGTTCGCGACCTGGGTGAACTCGACGCCGAAGTAGAGCTGCTGGTCTTTGCCGTTGGGCTTCACGCAGCCGGCGAGCAGCAGCAGCAAGGCCGCGCGCTTCACTTGCGCCTCCGGATCATGCGCATCAGCAGGAACAGGCCGAAGCCACCGACCGGGAGCACGCCGCAGCCGCAGCCATACGTGTTGCCGCCGTAGTTGGCGCGCTCGACGCAGACCTTGCCGTCGGTGCCGCCGTCGGTGGGCACGTCGCTCGCGGCCACCTCGACGCTGCCGTCGGGCTGCCCGGCGTCGTCGGGAAACTCCCAGCGGATGCACTCGAAGTCGTAGTCGGGCCCCGAATTCTTGGTGGTGGAGCTCGAGCCGCCGCCGAACGGGTCGCCTCCGCCGCCATGGTGATTCGCCCAGGCCACGCACGGCAGGAGCCCCACGCAGAGCACCGCCCAAAGTCTGGTCCCCATCGTCACAGTCTAATGGTTGCCGCAGACCGGCCGGCCGATCCGCAGGCGCAGACCGGCCGGCCAATCCGCAGGTGCCAGTCACTTTTCTGACCCGCATTCGAATCCTGAAGTACGTTGTTTGAATCATGGCCGACCTGCGATTGGACTGGAGGGGCCCCAAGCCACCCGATGCGCTCGGGCGGGCGCTCCATGCGCTGGGCGTGACGATGACCGCTCCGGCGCCGATCGCGGTGCTGGTGACCGCACGCCCCGAAGCGCCCGGCAGCCCCGGCACCACCCACTGGGTGTGGGCGAGCCAGAAGGCGATTCCACCGGCGCAGGCGCAGCTGGCGGCGGAGCGCGGCGCGTACGACTCGGTCTCGCTCTCGGCGCCGAAGGGCACCGAGCGGCTGCTCGCCCGGCTTCGCGAGCTGTTCTCGGCCGAGCCCGAAGTGCCCACGCCCCCCGGCTTCATCGCCGAGAGCTCGGCGGCGAAAGCGCTGCTGAAGAAGGTCGCCCAGGCCGCGCGCACCTCGATGCCGGTGTTGCTCACCGGCGAGACCGGCACCGGCAAGGAGCTCGCGGCGAGGCTGATTCACCAGTGGTCGAACCGGTCGAAGCGCACCTTCGTGCCGGTGAACTGCGCCGCGATTCCCAACGAGCTGATGGAAGGCGAGCTGTTCGGCTACGTGAAGGGCGCGTTCTCGGGAGCGGTGCGCGACTACGACGGCCTGATGGTGGCGGCCGAGGGCGGCACCGTGTTCCTCGACGAGATCGACGACACGCCCCACGCGCTGCAGGTGAAGCTGTTGCGGGTGCTCGAAGACCGAATGGTGAACCGGCTCGGCGAGAGCGCGTGGCACAAGGTCGACTTCCGCATTCTCGCCGCCACCAACCGCGACCTGCGCAAGCTGATCGACGACGGCACCTTCGGCCCCGACCTCTACGAGCGCCTCGCCACGGTGAGCATCGAGCTGCCCCCGCTGCGGGAGCGCATCGAAGATCTGCCTCCGCTGCTCGACTTCTTGATTCGGCGTTTCTACGAAGAAGAGCCGCAGGCGAAGGTGCGGGTGCGCAGCGTGACCGCGGAGGCGCTCTCGGCGATGAGCGCCTACCCGTGGCCGGGCAACGTGCGCGAGCTGCGCAACGTGGTGTTCGGAGCGTTGGTGGCCAAGCGCGCCGGCGAAGAGCTGTTGGCGAGCGACCTGCCGCGGCGGCTGCTCCGGCGTGAAGAGCGGGCGACCTCGTCGGTGGTCGACCCCGCGGCGGTGGCGCGCCGGGTGGCCGACGGTACGATGAACCTCAAGCGCGAGATCGAAGCGCTGGAGAAGCTGGCGCTGCTCGAGGCTTTGCGGCGCTCGGGTGGAAATGCGGCCGAAGCAGCGCGGTTGTTGGGCGAGGTGGGCCGGGGCGAAGCGAAGGATCCGGGTGGTACGGTGCGGACGATGGCCAAACGATTGGGACTGCGCGCGTGAACCCCCACGCTCGAACCCGCTGGCTGCTGGGGCCGCTGCTGTTCTTCGGCTTCATGGGCTGCTTCGATCCGTTCGGGCTGGGCAACACCGACTGCGTCGGGCCGCAGGCCGCGGGCTCGCGGTGCCAGGTCGGCAAGTCGACCTGCTCGACGGGCTACTACTGCGCGCTCACCGAGACCTGCACCCGTGGCTGCGAGAAAGACTCGGACTGCCTGGTGACCTGTCACTCGAGCACCGACAACGGCAACGGCTGCGGCGTGGGCGACGTCTGCGACGAAGACGCGGGCGCGTGCACGGCGAGCATACCGATGCGCTGCATCGAGGGTTTCTGCCAGGGCAACTGCCCGATGCCGCCGGCGTACGACGGAGGCCCATGCGAGTACGACCTCTACGGCCCGAGCAGCTTCGACGGAGGCTCCTAGATGCGCGCCCTGCTCTTCGTCGCGTCGTTGTCGCTGGTCGCGTGCCACTCGGGCATCGGCAACACCTGCAAACAGAACGGCGACTGCGGTGGTTACGACCTGGCGTACTGCTCGCGCGCGCGGCTGTGCACCCGGCCCTGCGGCGTCGACACTCCGACCGACCCCGACAAGAAGTTCTCGAGCACCTGCCCGAGCGACTCGGCCTGCGTGCAAGAAGGCCCGCGGCTGGTGTGTCTCAGCACCTGCAAGACCTCGAAGGACTGCCCCGAGCACTACATCTGCAGCGACGAGGGCACGGCGAAGGTCTGCGAGCTCGCCACTCCACTGGGCCAGCCGCCCGGCTAGCGTTCCTCGAACCGCGCACCGAACGTTTCCGCGAGCGAGCGATGAGCAGCACCCTTGCCGACGATGGTCGATCTCGAGAAATCGATTCGATGCTCGACAGCGAAGGCCGCGAGCAACCCCGGTAACGGCGGCCTGCACCAGCACGCCGGAGGCCCGGCCGAATGCCGGCAAACGGAGACCTGCGCGTCAGCTCGAATCTTCTTCACCGACTCGACGAACTCAGCCGCCTGCGCCTGCGAGACATCCGGTTTCCACGCGTAGACGAACACGCGCTCTGAGCCCTCGAGCAGCTTGGGATTCCCCTTCAGCGAGTCGGCGTTCACCAGGCGTGCAGCCGTCTCACCGAAGCCGGCGCCACGCGAGAAGGCCGAGACCTCGAGCGAGCTGAAACCCTCGTCCTGCGTGGGCTCCTCGACCTGCTTCAAAGTTCGGAAGTACGCATTGGGAGACAGCCGCGTCGGATTCTTCCCCTTGGCGAGCTCGGCAGGCTCGAGCAGCCGGGAGTGCGCCTTGAGCATGCGCAACACCACGTTCAGCTGCGCCTGCGCGGTGGGAATGTCGATCCAGATTCCGCGCACGGGCACGCCGTGCTTCGCGGCGACCTCGAGAAAGTCGCGGCGCTGCGCGCGGGTGACGAAGGTGTTGTCGAGCACCACCCGCCGCTTGCCCTGCGCCAAATGCGCTCCGAGGCGCTGGGCCAAGTCCCTCAGTGTCCCGCCCTCGTCATCGCGGTTCAGCCGGGCGTAACCCTGCGTGGTCCAGCGTTCGACCGAGCTGGTCTTCCCCGAGCCCTGCACGCCCATCACCAGCACCACCTCACCCTCGCCGCTCGCGACGGGTGCCGGCGCGCTCACCTTGCCACGGAGCTCCTCGAAGTCTTCTGCCGCGAGCTTCAACTTCGCGGACGCGGCCGCATCGCGCGCGGTCTCGGGTCGCCGAGCGCCGGGAATGACGACCACGTTGGCGCTGAGATCCATCAGCGCGGCGAGCGCGACCTGCGCGGCGCTCACTCCCCGCCGCTGCGCCACCGCCTGAACGCCGGGCGCTTTGATCGCGTGCGCAGCCTTCTTCACTCCACCGAGCGGAGAGTGGGCGATCAACGTCAGCCCGAGCTCGAGGCAGCGACCCACCACGCCGGCCCGCAGCGCGGTGTCGTCGAAGAGACTGAACCCCTGCTGCACCGCCGAGATCGGCGCCAGGGCGGACGCCTCGTCGAGCTGATCGCGGGTGACATTCGACACGCCGATGCGCCGCACCATCTTCTGCTCGAGCAGCTCCGCCAGCGCGCGCACGGTGGTCGCCCACGGCACTTTCGGATCTGGCGCGTGCACCAGGTAGAGATCGATCGGCACGCCGTCGAGCTTCCGCAGGCTGGACTCGCAGTCGTCGCGAATCGCCTTCGCGCGACCATCTGGCACCCAGCGGCCGAACGGCCTGCGCATTCCACCCTTGGTCACCACCCGCGCTCGGGTACCCTTCAACAACCGGCCGAGCAGCGCCTCGTTGTGACCGAGCTCGCGATCATCGTGGCCATACGCGTGCGCGGTGTCGAACACAGTGACACCGGCCTCGAGCGCGGCACGCACGGTGGCCTCCGCACGCGCGTCTTCGCGGTCGGCGTCGGTCGACAACCGCATGCAGCCCAGCCCGACGCGGAGCTCGTCAGGCTCGAGCCAGCTCATCGCTCGGGACAGCTCGGGTCAGACGAGGCCCAGACGTCGACGTCGTCGATCTCGAGGGTGTCGCCCATCACCGCGTTCATTCCGGTCGGCCGGGTGTTCTGCACCTCGAACACCAGCTGAACCGTCTTCGCGTTGTTGTTGGGCTGGCGGAGGTTGATGGACGGAGGCTCGCGCCCCCAGTCGGTGCCGCCGGGTGCGGAGAACTCCGCGCTCACTCCGTTGCCGGTCGCATCGGTGAGCAGCAGCCGCATCTTCATGAACGGAGTGGTGCCCTTGACCCACGCGTGCGCGCAGATCGTCTGCATGCCGGCGTCGGTGATCACGTTCGGCACGTAATAGAACTTGCCGGCGCCGTTGTTGCCCGCGGTGAGGCGCGCGTTGCGCATTCCGCCGTGCGCCGATCCGCTCGGGAAATCGAGGGTTCCGAACTGCGACGCCCACTCCGCGGGGTTCGCGCCACCACACTCGAAGGTGTTGTTGTGGACCAGGTTGGGGGGATTGAGCGGCATCCCGTCGCAGGTGGTGTCGACGCCACCGTCGGTGCCTCCGTCGTTGCCGTTCGAAGGGGAACCACACGCGATGAGAACGAGAGCCGCGGCGAAGGTGAGTGCACGCACGGCGCAGTTTCATCGCCCAACGCGCCGTCGAAGGCAATCCCGGGCATACTTCGCCGGCCGATGCTGACGCCCTGCAGCCACTGCGGTGACTCGCACGACGAGGCGTTGCAGGCGTGTCCGCGGTCGGGGCTCTTACGCAGCTTCGAGGGGCCGTGCGGCAAGACGATCGACCGCTACAAGGTCGAGCGGCTGGTCGGCGCCGGTGGCTTCGGCACGGTGTACAGCGCGAAGCACGCGCACACCCACCAGCCGGTGGCGCTGAAGCTGCTGCGGCAGGAGCTGGCGAAGGAACCGCAGATGCTGGAGCGGCTGTTCCTCGAGGCGCGCGCCGCGGCCGTGGTCGACGATCCCCGCATCGTTCGAGTGAGCGACTGCGGCGTGGCGGCGACCGGTGATGCGTTCATCGCAATGGAGCTGCTCGAAGGCGGCGATCTGCGAGAGCTGTCGCGCGAGGCCGAGCTGCTGACGCTCCGCCGGGTGGTGGAGATCATGATCGACGTGCTCGAAGCGCTCGACGCCGCGCACGCCAAGGGCGTGGTGCACCGCGACTTGAAGCCGGCGAACGTGTTCCTCGCCAACGTGCAAGGACAGCAGCAGGTGAAGCTGCTCGACTTCGGCATCTCGAAGGTGCGCGGCGCAGACTCCAGCGGGCTGACCCGCTCGAACGTCGCGCTCGGCACGCCGACCTACATGGCGCCGGAGCAGATGCGCAACGCGCGCGACGTCGATGCGCGGGCAGACGTCTATTCCGTCGGAGCGATGACCTACGAGCTGCTGGCCGGTGAGCCTCCGTTCGTGGGCGCGGGGTACGAAGACGTAGTGGTGAAGGTGCTGACCGCCGCGTTCACCCCGCTGCGCGATCTCAACCCGAGGCTGCCGGTGCCGCTGTGCTCCGCGATTCAGCGCGCGCTGGCACGCGACCCGGCCGAGCGGTGGCCGACCGCGAAGGCGTTCGCCGATGCGCTGCGCTCTGCCCTGCAAGACACGCCGGCCGAGTCGATCACGGTGACCGCCGGTCAACCGTACGAGCCGACGATGCCTTCGCCGGCGAAGAACGAGCCGGTGCGCCGCAACACTGCGACGCCGGCGGTCTCGCCGATGCCTCCGCCCGCGCAGGTGACCGCGGCTCCAATTCCGCAGCGCTCAGGTTTGGGCACCGGCTTGATTCTCGGGGCGCTGATCGCGATCGCTGCGGGCGCGCTCGGCGTCTTCGCCACGCGCGAACACGGTCCCTCTCCTGACAGGAGAGGGCCGACGAGCCCATCGGGCTCGCGGGGTGAGGTTATCGAACCACCTGCCCCGAAACCGCCCGAGCCAATCGCTGTTCAAGAGCCCCGCAAACCGCCACCTGAGCCGATCAAAATCGACGAACCGCCCAAGCCGCCGCACAAGCTGGTGATGCCCGAAGGACCGGTGCTGATTCACGAGCCGAACATCATCGGCCAGCTCGACTACGCTGCGGTGCGCACGCTGCTCAACGGCGCGCGCGCTTCACTCGACGAATGCCGCGGAGCGAAGACGGTGACGGTGTTCGTTCACCTCCACACCCACGGCGAAGGCGTGACGCTCGCGCGCGACGACCCAAACGAGAAGAACGTGGATCTCGAAGCCGCGCGCTGCGTGGCGAATCACCTGAAGGCCGCGGCCGGCTACGGCTGGAAGAGCGGCGGCTCGGGAATCGTCGCGGTGTCGGTGACGCTCGGCGCGCGATGACGGTGGGCTCTAACCTCACCCCGGAGCCCTTTGGGCTCTCGGCCCTCTCCTGTCAGGAGAGGGGCTACTTCGTCTTCTTCGACTTTTTCTTCTTCTTCTTCTCGGGCGGCGGAGGCGGCGGATCCGGATCGGGCTCTGGAGCAGGCGCGGTCTCGACCACCGGCGGGTTCGCGGGAGGCAGCTCGGCCGCGTGGTACACGCCGTGCGCGTCTTTCTCGACGCCACGCTCGGCGACGATCAGCTCGATCGCCGGGCCGGCCGGAGCGCCCGGCGCCGTCTTCACCGGCTGGGTCTGATCGGTCGCCTTGCCGACGTCGTCACCCGCCAGCCTGAACTTCTCGATCTCGGGCTGAGCGAAATGCCGTGCCTTGACGAAGAACCACTCGGGCACCGGCGCCGGCTTGTTCGCCGGAGGCAACGTGGTCCACCCGACGTACTCGCTCGAGGTCTTCCACTGCACCCAGGCCGGGCCCCACTCCTTGTCTTCGACCCAGAGCCAGTCGAGCGACTGCACGTGCACCCAGCGGCCGTAGTGAAAGACGAGGTCGCCGAACTTGTAGTTCGAGTCGAATACCCAGCCCTTCTTCGGGTCGTACACCCACTGCCCGTTGGTGACGTAGGGCACGAAGTTCTTGCCCACGATCTCCGGGTTCGGTGCCCAGACCTTTCCGTAGGGCTCTTCGATCAGCCACTGGCCGTAAGGCCGGAGCTCCTGGCGAAAGTCGATCTGTGGAGGAGGCGGCGGAGGCGGCGCGGTCTTGCAACCCGCGACGAGCAGCAACACGGCGAACAGCGGCCAGCGACACATGCGCCGACCCTAGCTCACCGTCACACAGCGGTGGAGTGCTTCGGCTTCGACTTCGCTTCGCGAAAGTACCGATCGAAGACCGCGGCCACGTTGCGCAGCAGCAACTGGCCCTCGGGGGTGACGCGAATGTGGCCTGGCTCCTTGCGAACGAGGCCGTCGCGCTCGAGACGTTCGAGGTCTTTCAGCTCGGTGGCGAACGTCTGCTCGAAGTCGACCTGGTGCTCCCGCGCCAACGCGGAGGTGTCGAGGTCGAGCCGGCAGAACAACCGTTGAATCAGATCGCGGCGCAGATCGTCGTCGCGGGTCGGGTCCCAGCCGCGCTCGGTCGGGTAGTGGCCGCTCTCGAGCGCGAGCGCCCACTCGTAGACGCCCCGGGCGTTCTGAACGAACGCGCCACCGACCTCGGAGATCGCCGACGGCCCGAGCGCGATCACGTCGGTCGCCGCGCAGGTGGTGTAGCCCATGAAGTTGCGCCGCAACGTGCCCTCATCGCGCGCCTTGCAGAGCTCGTCGGACTCGAGCGCGAAGTGGTCGAGGCCGATCGCGCGATAGCCGGCGTGGGTGAGCTCGTCGATCGCCCGCTCGAGAATCTTCAGCCGCAGCGGCACGTCCGGGCGATCCTGTTCAAGCATGCGGTGGTGCTTCTTCAGCGTCGGCATGTGCGCGTAGCCAAACAGCGCGATCCGGTCGGGGCGCAGCTGCTTCACCTTGTCGAGGGTGAGCTGAAAGCGCTCGGGCGTCTGGAGCGGCAGGCCGTACATCAGGTCGACGTTGACGCTCTGAAAGCCGAGCTCGCGCGCGAGCTGAATCAGGTGCGCGGTCTGCTCGAACGGCTGCGGCCGGTTGATGCGCTGCTGCACCTCGGGATCGAAGTCTTGAACGCCCATCGAGAGACGATTGAAGCCGAGGCGCCGCAGCGTGCGGAGCTGACCGTCGGTGGTGACCGGCGGGTGAATCTCGATCGACGCCTCGAGCTCGTCGGCGAAGTCGTAGTGCTTGCGGAGCGCGCCGATCAGCCGCTCGAGCTGCGCCTCGTCGAGGTGCGTGGGGGTGCCTCCGCCGAGGTGCAGCTGAACCACCTTCGGGCGGCCGTTGATCTGCTTCGAGACGTACTCGGCCTCGAGCTCGATCGCGCGGAGGTAGCGCTCCACCCGCTGGTCCGAGTGGTTCACCATCATGTTGCAGCCGCAGTAGAAGCAGAGCTTCTCGCAGAACGGCACGTGCACGTAGAGCGAGAGCGGCTGCGCGCCGGCGCGCTTGAACGCCTTCTTCGCGAAGTTCTCATCGGCCGGGGTCCAGAGGTTGGCCGAGGGGTAGCTGGTGTACCGGGGAACGGCTGCGGTGCCGTAGGTGGCGAGAAGGTCGGGTCGGAGGTTCATGTCGGGCCTGTGCACCGGAGTTGTGCAACCCGTGCGCCTGCGGATCACCCGTCACTGGGCGCAAATCGTGCGCGAGAGGCAGGTCGGCGGATTGGACGCGCAAAATGCGCGCGGTCATGGGCTGAGGAGAACAAACGCCCAAACAACCGCACTGAGGATCCCGACGAACGACAGGTAGTACGCCCGGTCGGCTTCAACCTTGCGACCCGAAGGCGGGTTGCCCAGCGGGTCGACGGCGCGGCGAGCGGCGCGCGCGACGAAGTGCGCCGGCAGCGAGAACGCCGGCATCAACACGCCCCAGAGCGCCAGCATCATCGCGACGTTCGCCAGCGGGTTGTTACCGTAGGCGAGGTAGTCGACCACCAGCTTCTCGCGCGACACCGAGCCGCCGAAGAACAGCGTGGCGCGCGTGGAGCCCACGAACACCAGCATCAGCACCGCGAGTAGGAGAAGGCTCACGGTCAATCCCAGCTCGGTTCCCCTGGAGTCCGAGCCCGAAGCACCCACCAGGCCGATGAAGGTCACCAGCATGCTGGCGACGTTCAGCGCCGGCAGCACCCACCTGACACGCGCGGCGCGACGCACATACAGCACCGCGCTCGCGATCGAGCCGACGCCGCACAGCGCGCCGAACACCAGCGCCACCTGTGCCGGGCGTGGCATCGCTTGATGCGGCAACGTCACCGACAAGATCGCAATCGACGCCAGACCGACCAGCACCGACGTGGCGACGACCCACACCACGCCGCCGCTCAGCTTGCCCACCCGGCTGCGCCGGTAGATCTCGAGCCACTCGACGTCGGGCAGCTCGCAGCACTTCGGGCACCACGCCTTGCGGTCGTAGACGATCAGCTCCGCACGGCAGACGAAGCCGCCGCACCGCGCGCAGATGCCGACCGCGGCGCGATCCGAGTGAGCCGCGCAGGTCGCTCCGAGCGGCGCCCGCGCTTCAGGCAGCAGCGCCTCGATCGCGACATCGGAGCTCACGCTCCAAACGGTACTACTTCGCGCGCATCCGGTTGTTCTTGGGGTTGTGCTCGAGCTCAACAAGCCCCAACAGCTCCATCACCGGTGGCACGTACATGCCGAACCGGCCGCGAAAGCCCTTCTTCAACCCGTACCAACCCTTCACCGGGTTCTTCGCCGAGCGGCCCCACGCTTCGACCGTGCCTTCGGCGGCGTCCTTCTTCTCGTCGGCGGCGCCGAGCAGCATCCAGTCGCCGTGCTTCTTCAGCATCGCGTGAAGATCGTCGAGGCAGCGCAGCTGGTAGCTGAGCACCGTGGTGCCCACCTTGCAGACCAGCGCAGGCGGGTCGAGCGTCTCGTCTTTCCACACCAGGTAGTCCGACGTGCCGGGAGGCGTCTTCAGCTCCCACGGGCTCTCTTTGGTTCCTTTGCCTTTGGCTTTGGCCATGGGGGATTCGTAGGCCGGCAGACCGCCTGATTCAACGAACCTTCAGGTGCGCTAGAAAGGAGCCGATGCTCGACGACTCCAGCGAGAACGTTCCGGCGGCGCCGGCGGTGGTGGAAGCGAAGTCCAACCCGGTGACCTGCCCGGTCGAGTTCACGGTGCGGCTGATCGGCGGCAAGTGGAAGCTGCTCGTGTTGCGCGCGCTGCTGTTCCACACCCGGCTTCGTTACAACCAGCTGCTGTCGACGATTCGCGGCATGAGCCCCAAGGAGCTCACCCGAAACCTGCGCGAGCTCGAGGAGTCGGGCCTGGTGCAGCACGAAGGCTCGGCCGCCGAGCAGCACGTGGAGTACGCCCTCACGCCGCTCGGCGCCGAGCTGATGCCCGCGTTTCAAAGCCTCGCCCCGGTGGGCACCAAGCTGATGGAAGCCTTGGGGCCCGACCGGGAGTGCGAGTAGCCGCTACTTCTGCAGCGTCGAGAGCCCCTGCTCCGCCGGCTGCGTGGTGACCTCGCGGTAGCTCAAGGTGTTGCCGCTCACGCAGTAGTCGTAGTCGCGCTCGGCGTTGGTGCCGGGGTCGGTGGTGATGCGCGTGCCCACTGCGGTGTACGCCGCGTTGTCGGTGTTCACGAAGTCGTAGACGAACGCGCAGTCGCAGGAGCTGGTGCCGGTGCAGCTGATCGAGGTGAAGCCGTGCGACAGCGTCTGCTGAATCGCGGCGCAGCCGGCGAGCGTGCACTGGCCCGCGAGCGTCATCGTGCCCGCGAGGTGGAGGTGCACGTTGCGGTGGACGGTGGCCGCGTCGAAGTCGACTCCGCCCTGCTGCGTGCCCGACAGGTTCGAGAAGGTCGAGCCCGGGCATTGCGCCTGGAGATCGGGGAACAGCTGCGAGGAGTCGATGCAGACGTTGGTGAACGCCCAGTTGCCGGCCACCGCGCCGCCGCAGGGCGTGAAGCTCGGGCAGCTGTTCGAGAAGGTGATCGCGATCGGAGTGCCGCCTCCGCCGCCCGCTCCGCCGCCGGTTGCGCTGCCACCGCCGGTTGCTGAGCCTCCACCGGTCGCGCTGCCACCACCGGTCGCGCTGCCACCACCGGTCGCGCTGCCACCACCAGTCGCGCTGCCTCCGCCGACGGCCGAGCCACCGCCGACAGCTGAACCTCCGCCTGCTCCTCCGCCGGTGTTGCCGTTCACGCTGCCGCAGCTGAACGAGGCCGTAACTGCCACTGCGATCACTGCCGAAATGAGTGTGCGCATCGTTTCCTTTCCAGGCGCCGGAAAATTCCCGCGTCGGAAAGCAGGTGCCGCCGTGTGCGCTGATGATCCTCAGCCGGGTTCGGCGCTGCAACGGTGCGGATCAGCGTGCGCGGCGGTGCACCAGTGTCCTCGGGTTGGGACAGGCGGGAGGCGAGAACTGCATTGAGGGACGTGGCCGTTGAGGTCGGCGCGGTTGCCTCCGCCGCGACCGCCCGCGATCTCGCGACCAGCCGTTCGATGGGTCGTGAGCCTCTCGGCCGAGCTGCCGTTCGTCGCTCGAGACTCCGGCGCTCGGCCACTTTGCGCGGCGCTATCAAAGTGTCGGTGGATGGGCCGTTCCAACGTCCGACACTTTGATAGCAGCTCGACAACAGGGTCGGCGGCGCGCACGAAGTGTGTCGTCGCGGAGCCGCGCTATTCGATGCCGTCGAGGCCGAGCTCTTTGTGCATCCGGAGCCCGAGCTGCGCGGTCGCGTCCTTGTAGAGCGCGTTCTTCGCAGGGTCGGTCTCTTTGTTCTCGATGCGCCGGCTGATCTCTTTGCCGGTCCGCCGGTTCTTGGTGATCACCAGCCACTGCTCGGTGTGCTGCCCTTCGAGACTGGGGTCGCCGGAGGGCGTGAACGTTCCGCGACAGACGATCGAAGGCTTCGCCGGGGCGAGATCGACGAGAAAGTAGTCGAGGTTCTGCGCACGCTCGCGAACGAGCACCACGTTCTGCACTTTGAGGCCTCTCTTCACGCCGTCGGTGAAGTCGTCCTGAGCCGTGTCACGGAGCATGTAGTCCGCGTAGAACCCGGCGGTGCCACGCATCACCCGCGCGAACGGGTTGGTCGCGAAGTAGAGGTTGAGCGACTCGTCTTTCGCATCGTCGGTGGCAGCCGCGCCTCCACGCTTTGCCTCCTGAAGCATCATGAAGTCGGTGTCGTGGGCGTCGCTCGACGGGTCGAAGGTCAGCTTCTTCGGAGACGCGCAGGCCGCAGATGCCGCGGGGGCCGGCTCGGCGTCGACCAACTTCGCGGCGGTGACCAACTTTGCCCGCAGCACGTCAGCCGCGGGCTTGGCATCGGCGTAAACCTGCTTCTGTGTCTTACCGCACGCGGCAACCAAGACGGACACCAGCAACAACCAACCAAGACGAGAGGGGGTCGAGGCCATTCGCCGACGATAGACGACATCGGCTCCGATCAGGCGATCCGCTATTTGACCGAAACGGGCACGAAGCCGCGCTTGGACAACTCGTCGAGACGTTTCAGCACGGGTTGCTGCGGACATTCCTTGATCATCCGGCGCAGCTCGGCAAAACCGCCATCGAATCGTTGGGCGTAGTCGACGAAGTTTGTCTGAAGCGCCTGCCGAATCTGCGCGTGGCTCTGTGCTCTTTGTCCGGCTGTCAGCCTCGACGACTTGATGACTTCTGACTGGGTCTTGACCGTGGCGTCGTACTGGTCGAGCTCCTCAGCGACGTGCTTCATCACCTCGTTGGAACACGAGTACCCGCTCTGAGTGAGCATCAGTAGGGCCATTCTGACCGTGTGGATTCGCTCGACGTTCAGCGCGCAGATCGCCCATTCGAATTGAAGTCGAGGGACGTCGGCCTTCGCGAGACACACGCATCGAAACCCTTCGTGCGACGTCGCTCCACAGTCCAGCTGCTCGAGGTCGCTCATCACCAACGACTCACTCCCGTCGTCGCGGTAGACGTCTCTCAGACGCACGGTGCAACCATCGACGGAGTTCGTCGCGTCGAGGCCATACCCTCCGCCGTCGGCTGCGACGTAGACGCCATGTTCCTCGAGGAGATTCGTGCATCGCTCGGTCAGCGGCACGAGCTCGAACCGAACCGGCGTGTCAGGTTCTGTCCATCGCTCGGGTGCAGACTTTTTCGGGGTCCCGGTGAGCAGACCGAGCACGACAATCGAGAGCGCGAGCTTCATTTCAGCAGGTGCCGCGCGATCACCAGGCGCTGCACTTCACTCGCGCCCTCGTAGATGCGCAGCGCGCGAATGTCGCGGTACAGCCGCTCGGGCACCGAGTCTTTCACCACTCCGTTGCCACCGTGGATCTGCACGCAGCGATCGATCACCCGCTGTGCCGCCTCGGTGGCGAACAGCTTGCCGACCGCTGCCTCGTAGGTCACCCGCTCTTGCCCGGAATCTTTCACTGCCGCTGCCTGGTGCACCAACAGCCGCGCCGCCTCGAGGTCGACCGCGCTCTCCGCGATCATCGCCTGCACCGCCGGCAAGTCCGCCAGCGGAGCACCGAACTGCTTGCGGCGCTTGGCGTACGTGATCGACTCCTCCAGCGCGCGTCGCGCCATGCCCACCGCTGCAGCGCCAACGGTCGAACGGAAAACATCGAGCGTCGACAGCGCCAGCTTCATGCCCGCGCCGAGCTCACCGATGCGCGCCGAACTCGGCACCCGGCAGCCCTCGAACCCCAGCTCGCCGATGGGGTGATCGCCGGTCATCTCCATCTTGGTGAACGTCATGCCCGGCGCCTTCGCCGGCACCAGAAACGCGCTGATGCCTTTTGTGCCTTCACCGGTGCGCGCGAACACCGTGTAGTGCGTCGCCACTCCGGCATTCGAGATGAACCGCTTGCGGCCATCCAACACCCAGCCGTCACCGTCGGCCCGCGCGCGCGTCGACAGCGCCGCCACGTCGGAGCCCGCCTCCGGTTCGGTCAGGGCGAACGCGAACAACGCCGCACCCGACGCCACCTTCGGCAACAGCTCGCGCTTCTGCTCCTCACTGCCCGCCAGCAACACGGGATGAGAGCCGAGGCCCTGCACCGCGAAGACGGAGTCCGCCGCCGCGTTCACCGCCGCGATCTCTTCGCGAATCACGCACAGCGAGCGCACGTCGACCGCGTCGAGCGCGCCGCCGAACGCCTTCGGCACCAGGTACGGGTAGAAGCCCAGCCCCGCCACCTTGCAGGTGAGCGTGGCGTAGTCCATCGCCGGCCCGTGCGGCTCCAGCTTCGCCGCGTCGGCCTTCACCTTCGCCGCGAGCGCGCGGTGCGTCTCGGTCAGCAGCAGGCTCATCGTCCCGTGAACTGCGCCGGCCGCTTGGCGGTGAACGCCTCGTACGCCTCGCGGAAGTCCTTGGTCAGCATGCACACCGCTTGCGCGCGCGCTTCGTTGTCGAGCGCCCCGTTCAAGTCCTGGTTGAGCTCGCCGTTGAGCAGCTCTTTGGTCATGCCCAGCGCGAACGTCGGCCCCTGCGACAGCCGCTTCGCCCACGCGAACGACTCCTCGAACACCTTCTCGGGCGCCACTACCTTGTTGAACAACCCGAAGCGCTCGGCCGTTACCGCGTCGACGGTGTCGCCGAAGTAGAGCCACTCGGTCGCCTTCGACAGCCCCACCACCTTCGGCAACAGATACGCCGCGCCCATGTCGGCGCCCGCCAGGCCCACCTTCACGAACAGGAACGCGATCTTCGCCTTCTCGCTCGCCACCCGGAGGTCTGACGCCAGCGCGATCACCGCGCCCGCACCCGCCGCGGTGCCGTTCAGCCCCGCGATGATCGGCTTGCGCAGCGCCCGCATGTTCTTGATCAGGTCGCACGTCATGCGGGTGAACTCGACCAGCCCCGGCATGTCGCGGCTGAACAGCTCCCCGATGATGGAGTTCACGTCGCCGCCCGAGCAGAAGCCTTTGCCCTCTCCGGTCACCACCACCGACTTCACTTCGGGCGTTTTCTCGAGCGTCGAGAAAAGGTCGGTCAGCTCCCGGTACACCTCGAAAGTCAATGAGTTGAGGGTGTCAGGGCGGGAAAAAGTCACTACACCCACACCTTCTCGAATCTCGAACCGAAAACTCTTCGGGCTGATCATTGCGCCCTCTTAGCACCGCTGGTGTAATTCACCGCAGTCCCCCTTACCGGAGCGTTCATGGGTCTGAAGATCGGCGACGCCATCAAGTCCTTCGAGAACAAGATCGAAGGCGGCGTGAAGAAGGTCGGCAGTGAGATCAAAGCCGAGGCCGGCAAGGTCGAAGCCGAAGTGAAGAAGGGCTGGGGCGCGGTCGGTGGCGCGGCGAAGAAGGTCGGCGACGGCTTCCAGGCGGCGGCGAAGTCCGCGGTCGAAGCGGTCGAGAACGGCGCGGCGGAGTCGATCGGCGTGGCCGAGCTCGCGGGCCTGCGGTACCCGGTCTCGCACTACGAGTCGAAGGTCGACGCCAACCTCACCCGCGGCTCGCGCATCGAAGATCAGAAGGGCTACGACTCGCTCAAGCAGCAGGGCTTCAAGGGCATCGTCGACCTGACCCTCGAGGGCACCAACGACGCGAAGATGGCGCCCAAGGCGGGCCTCAACGCGCTCAACGTGAAGATCCTCGACAACTCCGCGCCCACCCAGGCGCAGATGAAGCAGTTCCTCGACTTCGCGACCAACCCCAAGAACCAGCCCTGCTACGTGCACTGCGAAGCGGGCAAGGGCCGCACCGGCGTCGCGTCGGCGTGCTACCGCATGGCCGTCGATGGCTGGCCGCCCGAGAAGGCGATCGCCGAGGCGAAGAAGTTCGGCCTCGCGCTGCCCAACCAGACTCAGTTCCTCGAGCAGTTCGGCAAGGACCTGCAGGCGGGCAAGATCTCCGGATACCCGAAGGTCGCTGCTGAGCAGTGATCGCTTTTAGGGGCGGCTCCTTTTTCGACGCGTCTCTTTCAGGGGCGGCCCCTCTTTCGACGCGTAGATAGGGCTGTCCCTCACCCGCGAGCGCCTATGGCGCTCGTCGGCCTCTCCCAAAGGAGAGGGTCGTGCTCGGCGCTCAGTGAGCTCTCGCGGCGACTCGGTCGATCTCGGCTTCGATCTGCATCAACTGCGAGCGCGCCTCGTCGTGCCACTTCGAGCGGCGCGGGTCGTCCAACGTCTTGCGGGCGCGGGCGGCGAGGTACTCGAGATCAGCCAGGCGGGGATCGGCGCCTCGGCCGAGCCCGCGTGACGGCCGATCCACCAGACGGGGATCGAGCCACACCGACCATTCGTCGCCGTGCTGCCAGGCGGTGCCCAGCTGAACCCGGGTCTCCGAGCCGTCTTCGTTGGCGATCATGACCACGACAGGAAACTCAGTCATCGCTTCGACTCCAGTGCGTTGCGTGCGGCTTCGATCTGCTCGTTGGTGCGGCCGTCGTCGGTCACGTTGAACGAGTGGTGCGAGGGGCGATCGTGGTGCACGTCGTCGTCGTCGTCGCCATCGCAGTCACCGTCGTGGCCGTGATGCGGCGGCGGAGGCGTGAAGTACTCCAGCACCGTCCACATCGAGCCGGTGTTGAACCCCGAGAGCTTGAGCGGGTTGAAGGTCGACAGGCTGGTGAACGCGCCCTTCAGCGTGTCGGGAGGACCCGAGACGATCGCCAGGTTGCAGCCGGCGAGCACCAGGCCCGCCTGCGGCACGCTGTTGCTGATCAGCGTGCAGGTGCCGTTCACCACGTAGCTGCCCTGCGGCAGATCGAACTGGGCGTAGAAGTTCTGCTGCAGCCCCGGCGGGAACAGAAAGTTGGTCAGCTGCACGCAGGCGGTCGCCTTGCCGATCTGCTTCACCTGCTCGTCGACCACCTTGCCGTCGCGGCGGCGGGTGCGGTCACTCCAGAGGCTGGCGCCGAGCTTCACGTTCACCGCGAACGGCGCCTGAGCGCAGATGTTCGGGTCGGGCGGAAACGCCGGATCCTCGATCGACTGAAAGCGAAACTCACGGTCGGCACCGAACGCCGCGCTCGCCAACAACACCACGCCCACGAACAGTTGCCTCATCACCGCCTCCATCACGTCCAGCTCACGTCGTAATCGGTGTCGAGCTGCCCGACCCGCCGGCCACCGACCTTCACCTCGTTCGCGCCGACCGCCTGCAGCACCTGCTCCACCACGCCCTCGTGGTACGGGTGCGGCATGAAGTCGCGCCGCATCTTGAAGGTGCAGGTCTTGGCCGCGCTCCACACCACCTGGCGCTCGCCGTAGCTGACCGCGGTCTTGTACCCAGAGGGCAGCGAGCTCATCAGCCGCCGCGCGTCGTCGTTGGCGAGCAGCAGCAGCGTCTTGCCCACCGCGGTGGCGAGAAAGTCGTCGGTCGCCTGGCGGCCCAGCCGGCGAAAGCCCGCCTCCCAGCTGCCCTCCTTCGGCAGCAACAGCTCGACCGCGTTGAACGCCAGCGGCAAGAAGTCGGAGATCGGGTAGTTGAAGAAGTCGACGAACTTCTTGCCGCCCGCCTTCGCGAACAGCCCCTTGCGCGCGTCGACGTTGATCAGGCGCTCGGTCGCCAGCAGCACGCCGTTGAAGAACATGCCCTTGCAGGTGTCTTTCGGAGTGGCGAGCGCGAGCCGCTGAGCGAGGTCGAGCTCGTCGAGCGTGTAACGCGGCGCCGGGTTCGACGAAGGCTGCGCGTTGGGTACGGTCATCACGAGTGCGTTCCTTTCAGAGTGCGATCAGCTGCGCGGCGTAGTGAACGTTGGCGCCCACCGCCGCGATCACCGTCATCGCGCCAGACCCGAGCGAGACCCGGCCGGCGGCGAGGTCTTCAGACAGCAGCACCAACATGCCCGCCGCCGAGGTGTTGCCGTAGCGGTCGACGTTGACCGCCACCTTCGACGGCTCGAGCTCCGACTTCTGCACCAGCAGGTCGAGCAGCCGCTTGTTCGGCTGGTGGAGGTAGTAGCGCTCCACGTCTTGCCGCAGCAGCTGCGAGCTGTCGGTGACGGTGGCGATGCACTCCTCCATCACCCGCGGGTAGCTGAGCGCGACCTTCTGCCCGTGCACCACGAACGCCATCTGGGCTCCGCCGGCGCGGCCCTGGTGACAGTGACGCATCGAGCCACCCCCGCGTCGCAGCACCAGCTCCTCATGGGTGTTGGCGGAGAAGGAGCTCACGATGCCGTGCTTGCCCCCGCTGTCGCCGCGGAGAATGACCGCGCCGGCGGCGTCTCCAAAGACGTACATCGACAAAATACCCGAGAGAGCCTTTTCGCCCGGAGAAGGCTCGATCTCGGCGGTGAACACATCTCGATTCACCAGTGGAGAGGTAAAGGCAGACGCGACCACCGCCACCGTTCGCAGCGCGCCCGACTCGATCATCTTGCGCACCAGGTCGATCACGTACGGCGTGCCGCCGCAGCCGTCGTCGATCACCATCGCGAAGGCGTCTTTGCGCATCGCGAAGCGGCGATGGAGCTCCATCGCGTCGTGCGAGAAGTTGAGCTCGTCGGGCGTGCAGGTGACCACAAACACCGCGTCGAGATCGGTGGCCTGCATGCCCGCCATCTGGAGCGCGCGCTGCAGCGCCACCTCGTTCATGTCGCAGCCGCTGATCGGGTAGAGCGACTCGCCCTCAGGCGGAGCGATCGCGACGCCCTTCTTCTCGTCGAAGTCCCAGAGGAAGCGGCGCTCCCGAATGCCGGTGCGCTCGATGATTCGCTCCGCACTCCACCCGGGGATCGCGTTTGCGATCCGCTCGGTGGTCACCACTCTCGCCGGTACAAAGTGTCCGGCACCCACGACACGCGCCCGCTGCATTTGTCCTCACACTCGCTGTTGTTGTTCCCGGCTCAGGACAGTGAGCGTGAGCATGGTGCTTGCCACCCCGTAGCTTCTTGAAATCACTCGGGATGGGTCAATCCGACACTTCAAGCGTCAGCGGCGCTTTTCCGTAACAAGTGGCTCATGTCTCGAATGCGCCTGCGCTAATCGGCCATGCTGCGTTTTTGAACTACAATGCTTCATTTGTGAAATCACTGATCGAGCGCGGTAACCGCCGGCCGTTCCACGTGCGGGTGCTGACGGATCCCCCGATTCACCGATGTTGGAGCGTGAACATCAGCGAGACCGGGATCGGACTGATCGGTAACTGCAAGCAGGACGAGGGGCCGCAAGAGGGCTCGCGGATCAGCATGGAGCTCAACCTGCCCGAAGGTCACCTGCTGCGGGCGCGCGGCGAGGTGCGCTGGCGGCACGACTCACCGGCGATGCTGGAGAGCGCGACCACCGCCTTCGGGGTGCACTTCACCGGCTTCGAAGGGGCCGACCGGGTGGTGTTGGCGCGCTACCTCGAAGGGCCGGGTGTGCGGGTCGCGGTGGCGTTCGCCGACGAAGAGATGAAGCAGCTGATTCGCCGCGCGCTCGCCGACGTGGTGCAGCTGGAGTTCGGCGACGACAACCCGGAGGTGGAGGAGATTCTCGCGCGCGGCGACGTCTCGGCGCTCTTGGTGTGCGGCGACGACGAGGTGCGGGCGCTGCTGTTGGCGGAGCTGGCGTCGGCGGTGAGCGACGACAACCTCACCTTCGAAGGGCGCCCGCGCGACCTGGCGGCGCGGCTGGTGCTCTGCGCGAAGGCCGAGGCGAAGCACGTGGTGAAGCTGTTCAACGAGGGCAAGGTGTACCGGCGGCTGGAGCCACCGCTCGACGAAGAGCTGCTGCGCGAGGTGACGATGGCGGCTTGCGCCGACCACGCGATTCAGGTCGAGCAGGAGCGCATGACGCTCGAGCTCGAGCGCAACCTCCAGCGCGAGCGGGCGATTCGCGAGAAGCCGAAGGCGCCGCCGCTCGAGGCAGGCCCCGGCTTTCAGAGCCCGAAGATGACCGAGGTGATGGAGCTGCTGCGAATCGCCGCGCCCCACAAGGTGTCGGTGCTGCTGCAGGGAGAGACCGGCACCGGCAAGGAGGTGCTGGCGCGCATCGTTCACCGGCTCTCGGATCGGCGCGACGCGGCGTTCGTGGTTCAGGACTGCGGCACCCTCACCGAGACGCTGCTCGAGAGCGAGCTGTTCGGCCACGTGCGCGGCTCGTTCACCGGCGCGGTGGCCGACCACCCCGGGCTGTTCGTGCTCGCCGACGGCGGCACCGTGTTCCTCGACGAGATCGAGAACACCACCCCCGGCCTGCAAACCAAGCTGCTGCGCGTGCTCGAGACGGGCGAGGTGCGGCCGGTCGGCGGCACCCGCACCCGCAAGGTCGACGTGCGGCTGGTGGCGGCGAGCAACCGCGACCTCGAACACGACGTCGCGAGCGGCTCGTTTCGCGGCGATCTCTTCTACCGATTGAACACCTTCGTGGTGCACGTGCCGCCGCTGCGCGAGCGCGAGGCCGACCTGGTGGCGCTGGCGCGGTACTTCGTCGACGTCTTCAACCACCAGCTGAAGAAGGGCGTCAGTGGGCTGTCGACCGCGGTGGAGCGCGCGTTGGTCTCGGCGCGCTGGCCGGGCAACGTGCGCGAGCTGCGCAACGTGATCGAGCGCGCGGTGCTGTTGGCGCCGAGCGGCTCGCTGATCGAGCTGCAGCACCTGCCTCCGCCGCTGCGGCACCGGCGCCGCGAGCGCCAGGGCGAGGGCCTGCGGTCTCAGCTGGAGCAGACCGAGCGCGAGCTGCTGTCTGATGCGCTGCAGCGGCACAGCGGCGTGATTCGCCGTGCGGCGAAGGAGCTGGAGATGGACCCGGTCACCTTCGCGCGCCGGGCCCGGAAGCTCGGCGTGGTGGCGAGCATTCGCGGGTGAGCTTCAGCGCTGCCCGATGCGCGCGTCGACCCACTCGACCGTCGTTTGCACCACCTGGTCGCGCTCCGGCTCGTGGAGGAGGTCGTGGTAGGTGCCCTCCCACTTCTTGAAGGTCTTGTCGGTGCTCTTCGCGCTCTCGTAGAGCTGCTGGCTGCCCTCGATGTTGGTCGCCTTGTCCTGGGAGCCGTGCATCACCAGGAACGGCACGCTGAGCTGGCTCATCTTCGCCTGGATCAGATCGATCGCGTCGAGGCTGGCCGCCGCTGAGCGCGCGGGCAGCGCCGAGTGGTCGACCTCAGGGTCCGAAGCGAGCTCCTTCTTCGCCTCCGGCTCGCGAACGAACTCCGTATCGTCGACCTCCTGCACGTGGAGCGAGGGGATCAGCGCACCGAAGAAATGCGCTCCGGCCTTGGCGCCGCCCGAGACGCCGGGCAGCAACTTCAACGCGGGCCCGCTGAGGATCAACCCGTTGATCTCGTCACCGTGAGCCAGCCCGTAGCTGGCGGTGATCAACCCGCCGAGCGAGTGCCCGTAGACGAACACCGGGACACCGGGGTTGCGCTTCTTCGCCTCGGCGACGGTCCGCTCGACGTCGGCGACCAGGTCGTCGATCGAGTCGAAGCGCTGGCGATCTCCGCCCGACTTGCCGTGGCCCCGCAGGTCGGTGCCGTAGACGACCACACCCTTGGCCGCCAACGCGTCGGCGAGCGCCTGATACCGGGTGGCGTGATCGCGAATGCCGTGCACCACCACCACCGCGCCCCGCACCGGAGCGGCGCCCTTCCACTCGTAGCTCTGCAGGCACTCGGCGCCCGGCGCTTCGGTCCGGTAGGCGGTGCGGGTCACCCCCTGGTCGAGCAGCATGTCTGGCGGCGGCCCCAGGCATGGCCCGGTGCTGGCGCACGCAGAGAGGGTGATGATCGAAACGGTGAGCAAGAGACGCATCGGCAGTTCCTCCAGTGAGGTGAGGAAGGTGCCGGGGAAGCGCGGCGGGCGAATCGGCCAGTTGGCCTATGCGATCAAACCGCGGCGGGTCGCGATCAGTGCGGCGCCCGCGCGGGTGTCGACCGACAGCTTCGCGTAGATGTGAATGGTGTGGTGCTGCACTGTGCGCGCGGAGATGCCCAGCGCCTGCGCGATCTGCTTGTTGGTGCGGCCGAGCGCGAGCAGGCGGAGCACTTCGATCTCCCGCTCGGTGAGCTCGCCCCCAGCGGCCCGGCTGAGCCGATGACCCTGCGCAAAAGCAACGGTGGCCTCGACGCACTCGGAGTCGAGGGCTCCGGCGCGCGCCATCGCGCGGAGCTCCTCGCCGGCGCGGCCGTTCGAGAACGCCTGGCGGTGAGGCCGCGGCTGGAGAAGCGCCGCGTAGACGTCGGCGGCGGCGAGCAGGCGCGCGGGCCGGGAGAGCATCGCGGCGGCGCTGCCCCGGTGGTACCCGCTGCCGTCGAGGCGCTCGTGATGCGCGGCCGCGAGCGGCGCAATCGCGGACAGCGGCGCGGCGGCGGCGAGCACCCGCTCGGTGAAGTAGACGTGGGTGCGAATGCGCTCGCGCTCGGTCGGGCGGAGCGCACGCGTCGCGGTCCAGATGCCGGTGGAGATCGCCGCCTGACCGACGTCATGCAGGTGCGCCGCCAGCACCAACTTCTCGCGCTCGGCCACCGCGATGCCGAGCTGCTGCGCGGCGCCGTCGACCAGGCCGGCGACGGTGCGCGAATGCCCTCTTCCGTGAGGCGACTGGAGGTCGCCGAAGTCGCCGAACGCTGAGGCCACGTCGAGCAGCGTGGCCGGCAGGTCGCGAGCACCGGCGAACACCACGAGCTTGCCCTGGCGAGCGGCGAGGTAGTCGGCGGCGGAGGGACCGAGGCTGCCGGTGAGCGCCTTCGCGCGCGCCGCCCAGTCGGGAGCGAGCACCGTGCCCGAGCGCTGCTCGAGCACCCGCTGCGCCAGTGGGGCGCCGCCCTCGAGAAAGAACGCGGTGGCGACGTGGGCAGCGTTGGCGACCCGGCCGACGACGCTGATCTCCTCACCCGCCCAGCCGTGGGGCGAGCCCGCCCCATCGTGCCGCTCGAACACCTCGTCGAGAGCGCGCGCCACCTTCGGGTCGAGCCGCAGCTGGCCCGCGAGGAGTCGCGCCGCTCCGCACGCCTCGCGCGCCAGCTCGACCCGCAGCTCCTTGGCGCGGGAGGCGAGCCGCAGCAGTCCCTTGCCGGCGGCCCAACGACCTCCCGCCGCGGCGGCCACCGCCTTCACCACGTCGGTCGTCTGGCTCGAGTCGGAGCGGAGCAAGCGGCTCCTGAGCGCGATGTCGTCGCCCGCGACCTCGGCTTCGACGCTGGCGAACGCGGTGCAGCCCAGGTGGCGCAGCAGCGCGGAGAGCAGCGCCGCCCATTGGTCTTCGGGGCCGAGGCCGGCGTCGGCGGCGAGCTCCCAGGCGAACACCGCGGCCAGCACGCTCTTGTCCTCGGCCAGACCGTTGGCGAGGTCGAGGATCACCGAGAGTGCGGTGAGGCACTCGAACGCGCCGTTCGCGCCGGGGGTCGGCCGCATGCGCGTCACTCGGCGCCGGCCTACAGCGCCGCGGTCGCCTCGATCTCCACCATCGCGCCGTCTTCGAGCAGATCGGCGACCTGAACCAGCGACATCGCCGGGTACACCGGGCCGACGTACTTGCGCCACGACTGCCCGACTTCCTTCATCGCGGCGACGTACGCCTTCTTGTCGGTGACGTAGACGGTGACCCGCGCGAGGTGCTCGGGCAGACCGCCGGCCTCACGCAGCACCCGCACCACGTTGGCGAGCGCGAGATCGAACTGCGCCGCGAAGTCGCCCTTCACCTTGGCGTCTTCCTTCGTCGCGTCCCAGCCGATCTGGCCGGCGATGAAGAGCATCTTTCCCTCGGCGACGATGCCGTTCGAGTAGCCCTTGGGTCGCGCCCAGCCGCTCGGTTGAATGACCTTGGTGTTTGCCATGGCTGTTCTCTACACCGTCTCGCCGCCGTCGACGACGTACGCGCTGCCGGTGATCGACGGAGCGGCCTCCGAGGCGACCAGCAGGTGCACCACCGCGGCGACCTCCTTGGGGGTGACGAAGCGGCCGGTGGGCGTCATCGAGCGGAGCGCGTCGCGCGCCTCGGTCTCGGGGCGGCCGGTGGTCTTCACGATGCGACCGACCGAGTCGGAGAGCATGTCGGTCTCGGTCCACCCCGGGCAGACCGCGTTCACCGTCACGCCCTTGGGCGCGTACTCGTGGGCGAGCGCGCGGGTCATGCCGAGCAGCGCGTGCTTCGAGGTGCAGTACGCGCTGGTGTAGCGAAAGCCCCTGAGCGCGGCGGTCGACGCGATGTTCACCACCCTGCCCTTGTTGGCGAGCAGCGTGGGCATCACGGCCTGGGTGAGCACCCAGGGCGCGTGGAGGTTCACCTGCATCGTGCGCCCGTAGTCTTCGGCGGAGGTCTTGTGGAACGGCGCCGAGGTGGCGATGCCGGCGTTGTTCACCAGCGCGTACAAGCCGCTCTCTTTGGCGAGCTTGGCGCTGCAGTCGGCGACCGACTTCGGGTCGGCGGCGTCGAAGGTGAACGCGCGCACCTTGCCGTCGAGCTTCACCGACGCCGGGTCGCGAACCAGGGCCAGCACTTCCCAACCATCGGCGAGGAACCGTTCGGCGATCGCACGGCCGATGCCGCGGGACGCTCCAGTGACCGCAATGACCTTGTCCATGGCGCCGTCATACACCCTCTCCGTTGGGAGAGGGCCGACGGACGCAAAGCGTCCGCGGGGTGAGGGACCGCCCTGCCCGCACGTCGAACACCGCCATTTCCCGTCGAAGGCTGCAGTCCGCGGGGTGAGGGACCGCCCTGCCCGCACGTCGAACGCCGCGATTTCCGTCGAAGCCTCGACCCTGTCTCTTCCATGTGACGCTCATGCGTTTCCCAGATGCAATGACCGGTGCGTTCAGGTGATCTGCGCGGCGTGAAGCGCACCTTCATGCTCATCGCTGCGCTGCTCTGCTCGTGCGGGCCGAACGACGTGCAGGTGCACGACGACTACCAGGACCACGACATCGGCGTTTCGCGCGCCGGCCTCACCGTCGGCCAGGCGGGCGGCTGCGACACTTCGATCGTCTCCGGCCTCACCACCCAGCTGGTCGACGAGATCAACTGCATCGCCCCCAGCGCGATGGTCGACTTCCGCCAGGCGAACATCAGCGTCACCACCTCGGTGCAGCCGTACCTGGCGCCGGGTGCATCGAACGCGCTCCACACCGCGGTGAACAACGCCGGCGGCACGATCAGCATCTCGAGCGCGTACCGTTCACTGGCGCAGCAGTACCTGCTCTACAAGTGGTGGCAGGCGGGCCAGTGCGGCATTCAAGCGGCAGCGACGCCGGGCAGCTCCAACCACCAGAGCGGCCGCGCGATCGACGTGCCCTCGTACAACACCTGGATGAGCGCGCTCACCGGCCAGGGGTGGACCTGGTTCGGCAGCGGCGACCTGGTGCACTTCGACTACCTCTCGGCGCCGAACCTCGGCGGCGACTCGGTGCTCGCGTTCCAGAAGCTGTGGAACACGAACAACTCCAACCAGCTGGTGGAAGACGGCGTTTGGGGCCCGAACACCGAGAACGCGCTCGCGTCGAGCCCCACCACCGGCTTCGGCACCTCGGGCTGCACGCCGGCGAACGGCACGCTGAAGGGCATCGTCTACGCGGTGAACCCGGCCGACGCGAGCGACCACTCGCAGCTGCTCTCGGGCGTGAAGGTGAGCGCGGGCGGCCAGACCGACACCACTGGAACCGACGGTGCGTTCAGCCTCTCGCTCGCGCCGGCCAGCTACATGGTGACCGCGCACTTGAGCGGCTACACCGATGCGGTCGCCAGCAAGTCGGTCACCAGCTCGCAAGCCACCACTGTGGAGCTCGGGCTGAAGCTGCCGTCGATGCCCGACACCACGCCTCCGACGATCGCGGTGGGCGACCCGATGAACGGCGCGTCGCTCGACCTCGCGGCGGTGACGCTGCACGGCACCGCGGCCGACGACATGGGGCCGGTGACGAAGGTGTCGCTGTCGCTCAACGGCGGCGCGGCGCAAGACGTGACGGTTGCAGCGGGCGCGTTCTCGGTGATGCTGCAGCTGAAGCCGGGCGCGAACACGGTGCATCTGTCGGCGACCGACACCGCGGGCAACACCGGTTCGGCGGAGGTGACGCTGACCTTCCGAGCGGGAGTGGCGGGCATCGTGAACGACGAGACCGGCGCTCCGGTGGCGGGCGCGCAGATCGCGCTCGAGGCCGGTGACGGTTCGATCGTCGCGTCGACGCAGACCCAGAGCGATGGCTCGTACGCGATCGACTACGACGCAGTGCCGTTCGATGGCGCGGTGACCGCCCAGGCGGCGGGCTTCGTCGATTACCGGCAGTCGGTGCAGCTCACCGCCGATGCTCGGGTGCAGCTGAGCTTCGTGCTCGCGCATGGCGCGGCCGGTCAGGCGGTGCGGTTCGTGTCTCCGCATGACGGCGACCAGGTCGTGACCCCGAAGCTGGTCGTGTCGGGCGAAGTGAACGGGTTCACTGCCAGCAAGGTCACGCTCAATGGGCAGCCGGCTGAGCTGATGCAGGGCGGCAGGTTCATCGGCACCGTCGAGCTGACGCCGGGCGCGAGTGTGATCGAGGCGGTGGTCGATGATTCACGTTCGGCGCGAATCACCGTCACGCTGGTCGACCAGAAGACCTGGGAGAAGTCGATGCACGTGCGCGGGGGTTGCGCGGCGGCGCCGGGGTGGATCGTGCCGTTGGTGCTGCTGGGGTTGATTCGGCGGCGAGCACGGCGATCGGTGGTGTGACGCCCCCTCCGGCCTTCGGCCACCTCCCCCCTTGTTGGGGGGAGGAGTTAGAGCAGCGCCTGCTGCACCGCGTTCCCGAGCACCACCTGCTCGTGGTCCAGCAAGATGCGCTTGTTCGCGATCCCGCCGCCGAACCCGGTCAGGCTTCCATCAGCGCCGACCACCCGGTGGCACGGCACGATGATCGGAATCGGGTTGCACCCGTTGGCCGAGCCGACCGCGCGCATCGCCTTGGGGTTCCCGATGCGCTTCGCCAGCTCGGCGTACGAAATCCGCTCACCGAACGGAATGCGCGACAGCTGCTTCCACACCTGGCGCTGAAAGTCGGTCCCCTGCGGTCGCAACGGAACGTCGAAGTCCTTCCGCTTGCCGGCGAAGTACTCGCGCAGCTCGCGCTCGGCGCGGTCGAGCATCGGGTGAGACTTCACCTGCTTCGCGCCCTCGGGCGGCTCGTCTTTCGTCTTCGAGAAGTACACCCCGACCAGCGCCTCGTCGTCGGCGAACAACCGCAGCGGCCCCACCGGCGACGTCATCGTCTTCGTGAACAGTTCCATCTGCTCCTCCTAGTTATTCCACAAGTGCATCACCGCGTAAGAACGCCACGGCCTCCACGCTTGCGAGCGCTGCTCGGCCTCGCGCGCGCTCTTCGTCTTCAGCGCCTTCAGCACCGCCAGGTCGCTCGCCGGAAACGCGTCGGGCCACTTCAACCCCCGCATCAACACGTACTGCGCGGTCCAGGGGCCGATGCCGGGCAAGCCCTCGAGCGTGACCCGCGCCGACTCGGGATCGCTGCCGGCGCCGAGCTGCAGCGCACCTGAAGCGAACGCACCCGCGACCTCGCGCAGCGCCTCCGCCCGCGCCGAAGGCATCCCGATCTTCCGCACCTCGGCCACCGTCGCCTTCGCCACCTCCGCCGCCGAGGGAAAGGTGCGCCCGATACCCTCGGGGTTGCCACGCATCGAACCGCCGAACGCCTCGACGAAGCGGCCCGCCAGGGTGGTCGCTCCCCGCACCGTCACCTGCTGACCGAGCACCGCGCGAATCATCATCTCGAACGGGTCGAACGCGCCCGGCACCCTCAGCCCCGGGCGCCGCTTCACGAAGCCGCCGATGGCCGGAGCGCCGCCGAGCTGCTGGGCGATCTCCGAAGGCCGGGCGTCGAGGTCGAACAGCATGCGCAGCCGCGCCACCACCGACATCAGCTTCGGAGCAAGCGACGCCGAACAGGTCACCACCAGCGATTCGCGCGTCGGGTGCCGCCGCACCTTCAGCCAGCCCTTGCGATCGCCCACGGTGACGGTGCGCTGGTACTGGCCATCGGCGACGTGCTCCACCCCGGGAATCGCGCGGGCGCCGAGAAACGCCAGCAGCGCGTCCCACTCGAACGGCGCGCGGTAGTCGAGGCGAACCTCGGCCGCCGAAGGCTCGTTGCCGTCGGCCACGTCGCGGCGGAGCGAGCTCGGCGACCGGCCGAACCGGGCCTGAAACAGCGAGTTGAACCGGCGCACGCTCGAGAACCCGCTGGCGAACGCGACGTCGGCGAGCGGCAGCTTCGAGTCGTGCAGCAGCTGCTTCGCGAGCGCGAGCCGCCGGGTCTGGGCGAGCTCCACCGGCGCGATGCCGAGCCGCGACTCCATCGCCCGGCGGAGGTGGCGGGAGGTGACCCCGAGCTCGGCCGCGAGGTCGTCACAGGAGTACTCGTTGAGGTACCCCTCGTCGATCTTCGCCGCCGCCGCGGCCACCAACCTGGGCACCGAGTCGACCGCCGCGGCGCCGGGAGCGAGCTCCGGCCTGCAGCGGAAGCAGGCGCGAAAGCCCTCGCGCTCGGCCTGGGCCGCGGTGCGGTAGAAGCGAACCCGGTCGCGCCCGGCGGTGCGCGCGGGGCAGATCGGCCGGCAGTAGATGCCGGTGGTGGTCACCGCGACGAAGAACAAGCCGTCGAAGCGGGGGTCGCGGGCAGCCAGCGCGCGGAAGCAGACGTTCGGGTCGAGCTCCATGGTGCGCTTGAAATAGCGCCGCGCAACCACGGTGTCTGGCCATTTTCGGACTTCGATGCAACTTCGGCGTTTCGGGTCCGAAAACGGCCATTGCGCACCAGGCGCTCGACTGGGTTACACGGGTCGACAATGAAACGCCTCCTCTTCATCCTCGCGGCCTGCACCAGCTGCCTTCCCACCACCAACAGCGGAGGCGGTGGCGGCTCCGCGTCGGGCGGAGGCATCGCGGTCGGCGGTGGTTCGGCGGCGGGCGGCGGCTCGGCGGCGGGCGGCGGCTCGGCGATCGGCGGCGGCTCGGCAACGGGAGGTGGCACGCCGGAGGGCGGCGGCTCCGCAACGGGCGGCGGTTCGGCAACCGGGGGCGGCTCGGCGACCGGCGGCGGCAGTGCGACCGGCGGCGGCTCCGCCTCCGACGCGGGCTGGGCGCTGCTGCCCGACGCGCCATATTACCTGTCGATGTTCGGCTTCTCTGCGAACGACATCTGGGCGGCCGGCGAGAACGGCGCCTTGATGCACTACAACGGCGCCGACTGGGTGGCGACGCCGCTCCCGACGGGAACGGCGACCTTGCGCGACCTCTGGGGCGCGGCGCCGAACGACGTCTGGGCCGTCGGCCTGAACTCCACGATCTGGCACTTCGACGGAGGCACCTGGACCGGCGTGCTCCCGCCGGTGAACGACGACTACGAGTCGGTCTGGGGAACGAGCGCGACCGACATCTGGGCGGTGGGCTTCAACGCCACCACGATTCATTACGACGGTGGGACCTGGGGCGTGGTCTACGGCACCACCGGTGAGATGGCTGGCATCTGGGGCAGCGCACCCGACGACTACTGGCTGGTCGGTGACACCTTCACCACCGGCAAGAGCTTCCACTGGGACGGCAACGCCTGGTCGCAGGTCGACAGCGGGACCGTCTCGTCGAGCCAACACCTCGACCACGTCTGGGGTCTCGCCGCGAACGACGTCTGGGCGACCGGCACCTACGGGCGGCTGATGCACTACGACGGCGGCACCTGGAAAGCGACCTACGCGCTCGAAGACCAGGCGTTCGGCGGCATTCACGGCGTCGCGAGCAACGACGTGTGGACGACCGACGTCATCTACGGCGACATGTGGCACTGGGACGGAGGCCGCTGGGACTCGATGTCGACCCCCGCGTTCACCGGCCTGAACGACGTCTGGGCCGCGAGCAGCAACGACGTCTGGGCGGTGGGCGACTACGGCGCGGTGGCGCACTACGACGGCGGCGAGTGGTCGTCGCTCACCGTGGGCGGCAGCGACCTCTACTCGCTCTCGGTGCTCGGCCCCAACGACGCCTGGGCCGCCTTCGGACACGGCGTGGCGCACAACGACGGCACCGGCTGGTCGCGCCCGTACCCGGGCACCGACGACGTCGCGGCGGTCTCGATGCTCTCACCCACCGAAGGCTGGGCCAGCGGCTACAACGGCCACGCGTACCACTGGAACGGCAGCACCTGGACGCCTCAGCCGACCCCCAGCCCGTACTGGCTCTCGACGCTCTGGGAGCGCGCGCCCGACGACGTCTGGATTCCGGCCGGAGACCTCTGGCACTGGACCGGCAGCAGCTGGTCGAGCGTCGACGCGGGAATTCCCGGCGGCAGCTTCTTCGCCATTCACGGCAGCGGGCCGAACGACATCTGGGTGGTCGGCGGCGGCTTCCAGATGCCGCAGGTCTCGCACTTCGACGGCGGCGCGTGGACCGAGTACCCGATTACGGTGTCGCGCGAGCTGAGCACCATCTGGGTGAACGGCCCGAACGACGCGTGGACCGGCAGCTACACCGGCTCCCTCGCCCACTGGGACGGCAACAGCTGGAGCGCGGTCGACGCCGGCGCCAGCCTGGGTCCTGATCAGTTCTGGGGCACCGGGCCGGGCGACATGTGGATGACGGCGAGCGGCAAGCTGCTCCACTACGACGGCGCGCAGTGGACCGTGGTGCCGCTGCCCGACCCGCGTGGCCGGGTGCCGATCTCGATCGGCGGCACCGGAGCCAACGACATCTGGGTGGTCGGCGAGTCGGCCGCGACCTGGCGCTACCGCTGAGCTACAGCTACCGCTGAGCTACAGCTTCACCTTCGCGATGCCGGCGTGGGTGAGGCTGCCCAGGTAGAGCCAGCCGTCGCGTTCGATCACCGAGGTGATCGGCGAGAAGCTGTCGGCCGACTTCCACTCGAGGCTGTCGACGATCTTCCCGCTCTCGTCGACCGCGATCACGTGCGCGTCGCGCGCCTGCGGCGGCACCGGCAGATGCGAGAACATCTTGCGCAGCAGCGGCAGCCCGGCGAGGCCGTCGACGATCGGGTCGCGCGGGCCGAACAGCGCCACCCAGAACACCTTGCGCGACGGCGACCAGGTGAGGTTGTCGGGGAAGCCCGGGAGCGCGTCGAGGAACACGTCGCGCTGCCCCGACTTCGCGCCGGTCAGCCAGATGCGCCAGATGCGGTTGCCGCCGGTCTCGTTCACCAGCAGGTACTCGTCGTTCGGGCCGAGGGCGACGCCGTTCGCGAACGACAGCCCGGTGGCGAGCTGGGTGTTCTCTTTCGTCGCCGGGTCGTAGCGCATCACCCGGCCGGAGCCGCGGTGCTCGAACACGTCGTCGATGTACTGCACGAACGGGAAGCGGGTCGAAGCGTCGGAGTAATAGATGACGCCGCTCTGCGCGATCGCGAGGTCGTCGACGACGTGAATCTCTTTGCCGGTCGGCACCAGCTCCTCGAGCTTGCCGTCGGCGCCGAGCGCGAGCAGCCCCTTCTCGGCGTCGGCGATCAGCAGCCGGCCGTCAGCGGCGTAGCGGGTGCCGAGCGGGCGGCCGTGGGTGTTCACCAGCTCGGTGAGGTTCTGACCCTCGGCGGTCATGCGCACCACCCGGCCGTCGGGCAGCCCGGTGATGATGTTGCCGTTGGTGTCGAAGCTGATCTCCTCGGCGCCCTGCACTTCGGGCGCGAGCGGCACCGCGGCCTTCAGCTTGTCGTTCAGCGCCAGCACGCCCTCGGCCTTCGGCGCGGCGGAGGGCTCCCACTCGACGGGATCGATGCGCGCGGGTAGCACCGCGAGCGCGATCAGAAACACCACCAACGCCAGCACCAACCCGCCGAGCACTTTCTTCATCGTTCCCCCGTTAAGATACCGGGCTGTGAGCATCAAGCTTTTGGGTCTCGACGTCGACGGTACGTTGTTGCGGCACGACAAGACGGTTCACCCCGACGACCTGGCCGCGATTCGGCGGGCGCGCGACGCCGGCATCACCGTGGTGCTCGCCACCGGCCGCCTGGTCGGAACCACGATGGCGATCGCGGAGCAGGTCGGCCTCGAGGGGTTGATGGTGTGCGCCGACGGCACGCTGGTGGTCGACGTGAAGACCCACCACGTGGTCGAGCGCCGGTCGTTCGCGCTCTCGCACGCGCAGCACGTCACCTCACTCGCCGCCGAGCACGGGCTGGGCACCTTCGTGCTGCACGACGACGCGATTCACTTCGATGAGCGGGCGTCGGCGCATGCGCACTACGCGAGTGGATGGACTCCGCATCTGAAGCAGCACCCGGTGTTGGAGGACTGCTGCGTCACCGCCAACGTGCTCGGGATCATCTCGTTCGGGCCGCAGCTGCAGGTCGAGCGCACGCGCGAACGGCTCGGTGATGAGGCCGGAGCAGCGACGCTCACCTTCGGCGCGCTGGTCGATCACGTGCTGAAGATGACTCCGGTGGGCATCGACAAGGCCACCGGGCTGGCGGCGGTGGCGGCGCAGCTCGGGTTCGCGCAGCAGGAGGTCGCTGCGGTCGGCGATTGGTTGAACGACGTGCCGATGTTGCGCTGGGCGGCGCGCAGCTTTGCGATGGGGCAGGCGGTCGATGAGGTGAAGCGGGCCGCGAAGACGGTGCTGAAGGCGTCGGCGAAAGAAGGCGGGGGCATCGCCGAGGCGGTCGGGTTGATTCTGGGCGAGTAGGTTTTTCGAGCACGCCTGGGCTCGATTGTGACGCCTCCTACTGCCTTGCCCGGCGCCGCAGCAGCCCGAGCAGCGCAATCGCCGCGAGCGGCAGCAACCCACTGCCCTCGTTGCAGCTGCAGCCCGACTTCGCGTTGAAGTGGTTCTCGCCCACTCCGCCGTCGGCGTGCGACCCGCCATCGGTGGTCATCCCAGCGTCCACCGTCATCCCGCCGTCGGTCGCCTGCCCGCGAACCTTGACCGACGCGGTGCCGATGATGCCGTTGCCGTCGTCGACCATCACCGAGCCCGGGAAATCACCCGGGATCACTCCCGCGGTGAACAGACCGGTCATCGTGATCGTGCCGGTGTCGGGCATCGCGCTCCAGTGGAACGCCACGCCAGTCACGGGGTTGCCGAACGCATCGTGCGCCGCGGCCGTGAACTGCTGCGTCGCCATCGGATCGAGCTCGGGGTGGCTGGGGGTGACGTCGATCGCCACCACCGGGCCCGCGGTCACCACCACCGTCGCGGTCGCCGCGAGGCCGTTCGCCTGGGCCTGCACGGTGTCGATGAAGGTGCCCGGCGTCTGACCGGCGGTGAAGATGCCGTTCATGTCGACGGTGCCGCCGCCGTGCACCACCGCCCAGGTCGGAGTCACCGGCACCACGTTGCCGTTGCCGTCGCGGCCGGTGACGCTGAAGCCGACCGTTCCCGCGGCGCGAACCGAGGTGGAGACCGGCGTCAGCTCCAGCTTCGACAGCGCGCCGGTCTGCACCGAGACGCTCGCCGTGCCGCTGAGCGTGCCGGCGGTGGCGGTCACCGAGCCCGGGTAGTTGCCCGGCGAAGTGCCGGCAGTGAACACGCCGCCCTGGGTGATCGCTCCGGCCGCGGCCGGGTTCACGCTCCAGGTGACCGCGTCGTTGCGGAGGTTGCCGAACGAATCGCTCACCTGCGCGCTGAAGGTGGTGGTCCCGCTCGGCGCCAGCGTCGCCATCGACGGCGTCACCGCCACCATCGCCGCGGGACCCGCCACCACCGTGAGGCTGGCCGTACCCGCCACGCCCGACACCGTCGCCTGCACCGTCGCACCGTAGCTGCCGGCGGTGTTCGCCGCGGTCACCAGGCCGGTGTTGCTGATCGACCCGCCGCCGCTCACCAGCGTCCACGTCACCGTGCCGCTGACCACGTTGCCCTGCGCGTCTTTCGCCACCGCGGCGAACTGCTGCTGCGCGCCGGGGGTGAGCGAGATCATCGCCGGCGTCACTTCCACCGTGGCGACCGCGCCGCCGGTGATGGTCACTCCGGTCGAGGCCGAGACGCTGCCCTGGGTGGCGGTGACTGCGTTGCCGAAGCTGCCCGGAGTGCCGCCCGCGGTGAACAGACCGCTGGAGGCGTTGATCGACCCCGCGCCACCGGTGCTGCTCCAGGTGATCGACGGCGTCACCGCGTTGCCGCACGAGTCGCTGCCCGCGGCGCTGAACGCCTGCTGCCCGCCCGCCGGCAAGGTCGGGTTCTGCGGCGAGATCGCCAGCGCGGCCAACGCGCCCACGCTCACCGTGATCTGCGCCGAGGCGCTCAGACCTCCGCTGGTGACGGTGACGCCGGCCGGGTAGGTGCCGGGGCTGCACGGCGCGGTGTAGACGCCGCCCGAGGTGATGCTGCCCGCGCCCGACGCGGTGCTCCAGCTGAACGAAGCGCCGCCGACCGCGTTGTTGCACGCGTCTTTCGCGGTGGCGGTGAAGGTGGTGCTGCCGCCCGCTCCGAGGCTGGCGCTGGTCGGCGAGATCGCGACGGTCGCGACCGCGCCCTGGGTGATGGTGACGTCGGCGCTCCCGCTCTTGCCGCTCGCGGTCGCGGTGACGCCGGCGGTGGCCACGCCGGGCGTGCACGCCGCGGTGAGCACGCCGGAGCTGGCGTTGATCGAGCCGGCGGCGGCGGTCGCGCTCCAGGTGAAGGTCGCGCCGGGAATCGGCTGGTTCGCCGAGTCGTAGGCGGTGGCGGTGAAGGTCTTGGTGCCTCCCGCCGCGACGCTGCTGCTCGCCGGAGAAACCACCACGGTGGCCACCGCTCCCACGCTGAACGGGAACGCGCCGAGGTCGGTGGTGTCAGAGGCTGCGCCGCGCGCCGGCGAGGTCGCCTGCAGGTGGTAGTCGGTCGCGCCGACGAACAGCGGGTTCGACGAGAGCGTGCCGCTGCCGAACGAGACGCCGACGGTGTCGCCCGACGGGTTGCCCCAGGCGTCGTTGTAGCTGTAGCTGAAGGTGCCGCTCGAGCCGCTCCGGTAGACGCCGTAGCTGTTGTTCGAGGCGATGATCGAATCGCGCAGGGTGTAGTTCGCGCCGGCCGAGAGCGACGCGTACACGCCGTAGCTGTTGTTGGCGGTGATGGTGAGGTGGTGCAGCAGGCCCGTGCCGGCGCCGGTGAGGTAGATGCCGTAGGTGCTGCTGCTCGCCACCACCGTGTAGCTGGCGCTCACCGCTCCGCTCGAGACGTAGATCGCGTAGTCGTTGCCCGAGATGGTGCTGGAGACGAGCGTGAGGTTGCCGCCGTTCGGGTACACGCCGTAGTTGTTGGTGCCGGCGTTGAGCGCGGTCAGCGTGAGGTCAATCTGCGAGTCGATCGCGTGGTACGCCTTGTTCACGTTCAGGTTCGAGAGCGAATTGCCGCTCGAGCCGGTGAGGAAGCGCACCCCGTACCAGCTGCCCTTCGAGCTGCCGGTGGAGGTGAGGTTGATCGGGCTGCCCGCGGTGCCCGACGCGTTGAGGGTGCCGCGAACGATCAGCTCCGCGCGCGAGGTGTCGGCGCCGCCGGCCATCTCGTCGCTGGTGGGGAAGTTGAGGATCGCGCCGGGGCTCAAGGTCAGCGTCACGCCGGGCGCGATGGTGAGGTCGCCGGTGAGCGTGTTGGAGCCCGACAGGGTGGTGTTGACGTAGAGCGTGCCCACCAGGCGGCCGGTCGCGTCGCCGGTGTAGTTGAGCGCGCCCAGGTCGGTGCCGTCGCTCGCCGCCGACCTGGCGGGAGAGTTCGAGGTGAGCCGGTAGTTGCCGGAGCCGACGAACAGCGGGTTGGCGCTGAAGGTGCCGCTGCCGAACGAGACGCCGACGGTGTCGCCCGACGGGTTCCCCCAGGCGTCGTTGTAGCTGTAGCTGAAGGTGCCGCTCGAGCCGCTCCGGTAGACGCCGTAGCTGTTGTTCGACGCGATGATCGAGTCGCGCAGGGTGTAGTTCGCGCCGGTGGAGAGCGAGGCGTAGAGGCCGTAGCTGTTGTTGCCGGTCAAGGTGAGGTGGTCGAGCGTGCCGGTGCCCGAGCCGGTGACGTACATGCCGTAGGTGCTGCTGTTCGCCACCACGGTGTGGCTGGCGTTGAGCGCGCCCGACGAGAGGTAGATGCCGTAGTCGTCGCCGCTCAGCGTCGAGGTGTTCACCGTCGCGGTCGCGCCGTTGACGTAGACGCCGTAGTTGTTGGTGCCCGCGTTCAGCCCCGACATCGTGAGGTCGGCCGCCACGTCGACCGCGTGGTATGCCTCGTTGACGTTCACGTTGGTGAAGGTGTTGCCGCTCGAGCCGGGAACGAAGCGCACCCCGTACCAGCTGCCCTTCGAGCTGCCCTGCGAGGTGAGCGTCACCGGAGAGCCGGTGGTGCCCGCGGCGTTCAAGGTGCCCTTGACGATCAGCTCCGCGCGCGAGGTGTCGGCGCCGCCGGCCATCTCGTCGCTGGTGGGGAAGTTGAGGATCGCGCCCGGGCTCAAGGTCAGCGTCACGCCCGACGCGACGGTGAGGTCGCCGGTGATGGTGTTGGAACCGGTGAGCGTGGTGTTGACGTAGAGCGTGCCGACCAGCCGGCCGGTGGCGTCGCCGGCGTAGGCGAGCGCGCCGAGATCGCTGCCGTCAGACGCGGCCGAGCGCGCCGGCGAGTTGGAGGTGATCTTGTAGCTGCCGCCGCCGACGAACAGCGGGTTCGCGCTCAGGGTGCCGCTGCCGAACGAGACGCCCACCGTGTCGCCCGACGGGTTTCCCCAGGCGTCGTTGTAGCTGTAGCTGAAGGTGCCGCTCGAGCCGCTCCGGTACACGCCGTAGCTGTTGTTGGAGACGATCAGCGAGTCGCGCAGGGTGTAGTTCGCTCCGGCAGAGAGCGACGCGTAGAGGCCGTAGCTGTTGTTGCCGGTGAGGGTGAGGTGGTCGAGCGTGCCGGTGCCCGAGCCGGTGAGGTACATGCCATAGGTGCTGCTGTTGGCGACGATGGTGTGGCTGGCGTTCAGCGCTCCGCTCGAGAGGTAGATGCCGTAGTCGTCGCCGCTCAGCGTCGACCCGTTCACTGTCGCGGTCGCGCCGTTCACATAGACGCCGTAGTTCGAGATCCCCACCACCAGGTTCGTCAGCGTCACGTCGGCCGCCACGTCGACCGCGTGGTACGCCTCGTTGACGTTGATGTTGGTGAAGGTGTTGCCGCTCGAGCCCGAGAGGAAGCGCACCCCGTACCAGCTGCCCTTCGAGCTGCCCTGCGAGGTGAAGGTGATCGGCGAGCCGGCGGTGCCCGCGGCGTTCAGGGTGCCCTGCACGATCAGCTCGGCGCGCGAGGTGTCGGCGCCGCCCGCCGCTTCGTCGGTGGTGTTGAAGTTCAGCGTCGCGCCGGGGCTCAGCGTCAGCGTCACTCCCGAGGCCACCAGCAGGTCGCCGGTGATGGTGTTGGCGCCGGTCAGGGTGGTGTTCGCGTGCAGCGTGCCCACCAGGCGGCCGGTCTGGTCAGACGCGTATGCCAGCGCGCCCAGGTCGCTCGCGTCAGACGCGGTGCCGCGCGCCGGCGAGTTCGAGGTGATCCGGTAGTTGCCGCTGCCGACGAAGAGCGGGTTCGCCGAGAAGGTGCCCGCGCCGAAGCTGACGCCCACGGTGTCGCCCGACGGGTTGCCCCAGGCGTCGTTGTAGCTGTAGCCGAAGCTCCCGCTCGAGCCCGAGCGGTAGACGCCGTAGCTGTTGTTCGAGGCGATGATCGAGTCGCGCAGCACGTAGTTGGCGCCGGCCGAGAGCGACGCGTAGAGGCCGTAGCTGTTGTTGGCGCTGAAGGTGAGGTGGTGGAGCGTGCCGGTGCCGGTGCCGGTCAGGTAGAAGCCGTAGGTCGCGCTCGAGGTGATGGTGTCGTAGCTGGCGTTCACCGCGCCGCCCGACACGTAGATGCCGTAGTCGTTCGCGTCGATGGTGGAGTTGGTGACGGTGAGCGTGCCCGCGGTCGGGTAGAAGCCGTAGTTGTTGCCGGTGACGGTGAAGTGGTCGGCGGTGGTGTCGACCTGGGTCTCGAGCGCGCGCTGCGACTCGTTCACCACCAGGTACTGCAACGTCGCGCTGCCGCCGGTCTCCACCCGAATGCCCCGCCACACGCCCTTGCCGCTGCCCTGCGAGGTGAAGGTGATCGGCGCGCCGGAGGTGCCCTGCGCGGTGAGCGTGCCGTCGACGATCAGCTCTGAGCGCGTGGTGTCGGCGCCCGCCGCCATCATGTCGGTGGTGGCCACGTTGATGGTGACGCCCGCCTCGATGGTCAGCGAGGCGCCCGCTTTCACCGTCACGTCGCCAGTCATCACGTACGGCGAGTTCGCCAGCGTCCAGGTGTTGGAGCCGGTCAGGTTGCCGTAAACGTCCGTCGCGCCTGCGACGGCGGGGAACAGCAGCGCAACAGCCAGGAAATACGCGCGCATGGAAGCCTTGGAGAGGTGTGTGTTCGAGTGACACCTCGCCCGGCTCGGCTGTGAAAGAAACTGCTGGGTTTGCGGCGAGACCTCTCCCGGCGCTTCGCGCCACCCTCTCCCTCGGCAGGGAGAGGGAGGGGCTACTTCGACTTCTTCGGGGTGTTGTTCTGCTTCACCGGGGCTTCAGCCGGCGGAGCGGCGGCCTTCGGCTTCAGCAGCTCCTGCACGGGAATGAAGTCGCCGTCGACCGCGATCGCCCAGGCCTCGACCCGGAAGCCGTCTTTCAGCACCGCTTTGCCCTGGTCGTTCTTCGACATCTTCGCGAACGCGACCGTGACCTCGTTCTGACGGCGCATGTCGAACGCCGGCCCGGCGGCGATCACCTCGTTCGGCAGGTCCTTGCTCGAGGCCACCACGGTGAAGTCGCTCACCGGCCCGGCGTCTTCACAGCCGTTCGGCACCAGCGCCTTGCCCGCGCCCGGCTCGGCGGCGAACGTCGCGCCCACGTCGGCCTTGCCCTCGCGCACCGCCTTGCAGACCGACGGGTGGTCGCCGGCGAACGTCTCAGAAGAGAAATACGTGTCGGGGTTCTCGCCCTCTTTGCGAATCAGCTCGCGCGCGAACAGGTAGCCCGAGGTCGAGCTCTTCGACACCCACGCCACCTTCTTGCCCTTCAGATCGGCGAGCGACTTCAGCGGGCTGTCCTTCTTCACGATGAACGCCGCGCGGTAGGTGAGGCCTCCACCCTGGCGCATCGCCTTCATCAGCCCCACCACATCGGCGCTCTTCTGGGTGGCCTGCACGAACGCCAGCGGAGTGATCCACGCCATGTGCACCTTGCCCTCGGCCAGCGCCGCAGAGAGCTCGTCGGTGCTGCCGAAGATCTGCACCGTCAGCGGAGAGCCGAACGCGGTGCTCAGGTACGGCTCGATCAGCGCCTTGGCCTTCTTCGCCGGCTCGTCGCCGTAGATCTGCGCGATGCCGAGCACCATCGGCTTCTTGGGAACTTCGGCCGCGGTCGGCGTCTTCGGGTTGGCGGCGAGAGCGACGGCAGACAGCAGCGGCAGCAGCCGAACGAGCGTGGTCATCGTGCTGCCGACATAGCGCACGTGACCGCCTACTGCGACATCGTGACGATCGAGTAGTCGCCCGAGGTGCCGTCGGCGCCGTCGACGATCAGGTAGTAGGTGCCCGCTCCGAGGGTGACGCTGGTGATCACCGCCGAGCTGCCCGCGCCGTTGGCCGAGCCACAGCCGAGCTCCATCGTGTCGCAGGAGCCCCGCACGTACACCACCGGCCGGTAGGTCGAGTTGGCCGGCGCCACCGTCACCACCGCGTTGGCGCTCCCGGGCACCGAGAGCAGGTAGTAGTGGTCGGGGCCGCTCCCGCCGCAGCTCGCCGAGGTGTCGTTGCTGTAGCCGAGCGTGGTGCCGGTGACCGTGGTGCCGAACGCGAGCGACTCGGCGCCGCTGCAGAAGTCGCCCGGCAGGTTGCCGTTGCCGATCGCGATGCAGCCGCCGTCGGAGCAGCCCTGCCCCTGACCGCACGCCACGCACGCCGCGCCGCCGTGACCGCAGTAGCCCTTGTTCTCGCCACCCTGGCAGCGGCCCTGGGCGTCGACGCAGCCGTTGGCGCACTGGCCGCCGGTGCATGCGCCGCTGGCGGTGACGCAGGTCGCGCCCGAGCCGGTGCAGTCGAAGCACGCCTTGCCGGCGGTGCCGCAGTGGCTGTCGTTGGGAGGGTTGCGGCAGGTCGCGCCGCTCACGCAGCCGGCGCAGTTGGTGTCGGTGCAGACGTTGTTGGTGCACGCCTGGCTGGGCGCGCACTGCGAGCAGGCGAGCCCGCCGATGCCGCAGGTCGCCGAGTCGGTGCCCGCGAAGCACAGCCCGTTGCTGCAGCAGCCGGCGCACGACTGCGAGCAGGGCAAGAGCAGGCCGGCGTCGAACGTTCCACCGTCGGTGCCGCCATCGGTGCCCGCGTCGGTGCCGCCGTCGCCTCCGCCGTTGCCACCCGAGCACTTGTGCATGAAGCAGATGCCGGAGCACATCTGGCACGCCTCACCGTCGCCGCCGCACTGGGCCTTGGCGGTGCCGTCGGCGCAGGTGTTGGCGTCGACGCAGCAGCCGGTGCAGTTGGTGGAGTCGCACTTCGTCTTGCCGCTGCAGCCGGCGGCGAGGGCGAAGGCGAAAGCGAGCGACGACACGACGATGAGCGCGCGAATGGTCATTCCCCTCACTGGTGTGCCTTTCGACAGCGAAAGCTTCAATCGTTGGTGTTTTCCGCCCACGTCCCCTTCTTCTGGAACGCGGCTTCGAGCTGCTCGTCGAGCGCGGCGATCATCTTCTGGTTGCCGTCCTGGTGGTAGCCCTCGAGCGCCTTGGCGCAGTCGGGCACCCGCTCGAGAAACTTCGACAGCGTCGGCCCGTCGAGGACCTTGGCGTACATCCCGTAGCCGAGCTTCTCGAGCCAGAGCGCGTTCAGCACCTGCTCGAACTGGCCGCCCACCGGCAGGCTCAGCAGCGGCTTGTGGAGGTAGACCGCCTCGCTCATCAGGGTGAAGCCGCCGCCGGCGACCACTCCGCGCGCGGTGCGCAGGTCGTCGATGAAGCCCTTCTCGCTGAACGGGCGAAACAGCAGGTTGCCCTCGCGCTGATCTTCCTTCAGCTCCCGGCGCATCCCGTAGATGCGGCAGTCGAGGCCCGACTTCTTCAGCCCCTCGATCAGCTCCAGGTTGGTGGTCGACGTCTGGTAGACGAGCAGGTGCTCCCCCGGCTCGCTCTTCGCCTCCAGAATCTGCGGCCGGAGGATCGACGGCGCCAGGGTGGTGCGCTCCTTGCGAACGGGCGGGTAGAAGAACGTCGTGATCAGGTAGTGAAACGCGCCGGGGATCTTCGACTTCACGATCGCCCGGGTCATCTCGAACGAGTCTTCGTAGCCGGCGAGCAGCGCGGGGTCGTGCTTGCAGCGGTTGATGATCTGCATGTTGTCGACGCTGATCACCGGGATGAAGTGATTGCGGCCGAACATGTACGAGAAGCTCTCGAAGTCGGAGACCACCACGTCGGGCTCGAACTTCTCGACCAGCTCGAAGTACTTGCGAACGTTCTGCGGCCAGCCCTTCACCGCGCCCTTGAGGTTCTGGAGCACGGTCTGCCACTTCGAGACCGAGTTGCCCTCGTAGTTGATGGTGAAGCCCCAGATGTTGTGCACGTTCTCGAACTGCTTCTCGAGGTAGTCGCGCGCGCGCCCCGAGACCACGATGTGCACGTCGTGCTTCTTCGTCAGGTGGTCGAGCAGCACCTTCGAGCGTGTGGCGTGACCCATGCCCTCGCCCACCACTCCGTAGAGGATCTTCATTTCTTCCCCTCCAGCTGAAGCCGCGCGGCGGCCGGCACCTGCAGCGTCGACATCACCGTTTTGCCGAGCTCGGCCAGATCGTGGGTGCCCGACGACTGCACCATCACGTCGTAGTCGTGCTTCGGGGTCAGCACCAGCCAGTGAATCTCGTGCCACTTGCCGTCGGGCAGCTCGTGCGCGGCGGCGGCGTGCGCGGTCTGAACGCCGTTGAAGCTCTGCACGTCGAAGATCTTCGCGCCCGCCTCGAAGGTGAGCTCGCGGCCCTCGTCGGTCTCTTTCTTCAGGTAGCGGCCGAACCAGGCCTTCGCCTCTTCGCTGGGCGTGCCCTTGCGCGCCTTCACCTCGTAGTCGCGCACGATGATCAGCAGGGTGCCCTTGTCGGCGTCGGCGATCAGCGCGTTGGTCTTGTTCTGCGAAAGCGCGGTGCGCTTGTGCTCCAGCGTCTCGACCGACTCGTTGACGCAGCCATCGGGGTTGAGCGTCGCCTCGGGGAGCACCACGCAGAACGCGGGAGTCTTGGGCACCGTGAGCGACAGCTCGCCCGTCTTCGCGGTGAAGGCGTACGAGCCGTTGAGCACCAGGGCAGCGACCAGCACCAGCATCGGCTCGGGAGCTTAACTTTTGGCTAGGCTGCCGCCCATGTGGATTCTCGCGCTGGTGCTGGCGGCAGACCCGGGCATGTGGCGCGAGCCGGGGAAGAATCACCCGTTCCTCACCCCGTCGGAGATCGTGAAGCGGCTCGACGCCTCCGAGCGCACCTACAACATTCACGAAGAGAAAGAGCCGGTTCAGCAGTGGTTCGTGCAGAACGCCCAGCTCACCTGGGCGGCGGGTACCGCCGGCGGCCTGCTGATCCCCACCGTCGACCACGGCCAGGTCACCGAGTGGAACGCGCCGCAGGGCTCCGCCGACCTGATGGACAAGGCGGAGACGCTGTTTCACCACAAGGATTACAAAGCCGCCGAGCAGGCGTACGCCGCGGTGCTGACCAAGTACCCGTCGCACTACCTGGCGATGCTGGCCTGGGGCGAGTGCGCCGAGTTCACCGGGCGCCGGGAGGTCGCGCTCGAGCGCTACGAGAAGGCGACCACGCTGAACCCGTATGACCACCTCAGCTGGTACTACCGCGGCAACGTGCTGCTCGACCTCGGTCGCAAGCCGGAGGCGACCCGAATGTACGTGCATGCGCTGGCGTTGAGGCCGCGGCACAGCGCGCTGCTCGAGGGCATCGAGAACCGCGAGGCGAAGCTCGGGCTCCGGGTGCGGCGCAACCTGTTCCTCCCCGCGGCGCGCATCGAGAAGAACGGCGACGAGGTGTTGATGTCGCTGGTGGCGCAGCCTCAGTGGGTGGCGTGGGCGAGCTGCAAGGCGCTCTGGCTGGGCGAGTACACCCACCGCGAAGAGATGACCGGCCACGGCGAGCACGTGTTCACCAACACCGAAGAAGAGGAGTGCCTGGTGAACCTCGCCGCCTCCTACGAGACGGTGACCAAAGAGAAGCCGGGCTATGCGAAGGACCCGACCTCGCAGCTGGTGTTCGACGTCGCCCAGGCCCACCTGCTCACCGAGCTCGCGATGTACGAGCTCGCCTCGCGCGTCGACCCGCAGGTGACGCTGCGACTGCCCGAAAGCTACCTGCCGAAGATCGAAGAGCTGATTCGCAAGTTCGTGCTGGTGCCGGTCAAGTCAGCCCCTTGAGCAGCACCTCGGAGAGCTCGCCCAGCCGCTTGCGCAGCTCGGTCGGCGTCACCGTCGCGCGCCGCTGGGTATCCGCCTGGCCCTGCGCGGCGCGAAACACCATCCACGCGGCCTGTCGCGCCGGCCTCGACAGCTTCTTCTGCTCTTTGAGCAGCGCCTCGACCACGTCGATGAAGCGCTCGTCGCCATCGCGGTAGAGGTCGGCGCTGATGGTGTTCGACGACTCGATCAGCTCGCGGCCGTGCGCCGAATCACCCGCCAGGCCGTACACGGTGCCCAGCTTGGCGAACAACACGTTGGCCAGCCGCTCGGCAGCGGTTCCCTCACCCGCCGCCGCCTCCGTCGCCGCGCGCACGAAGAAGTCGATCAGGGTCTGCGAAACCGCCCGGAACACCTCTTCTTTGCTCTTGAAGTAGAGGTAGACGGTGCCTTTCGCGACTCCCGCCGCCTGTGCGATCGTATCGATCGACGTGCGCTTGTAGCCGTGCAGCAGAAACTCGTTCTGCGCCGCAGCGAGGATCTCGTCGCCCCGGTGCCCACGGCCGCCCCGCTTCACACCTGGCTCGGGCATTGTGTCCTGACTAACTGACCGGTTTGACATATTTGGTCAGTTTGCCATAAACGAGGTTGGGAGGAGAACCCGATGACGTCGATCAATAAAGCGCATGGCCCCGTTGTCCCACAGACGGTGAAGACCGACACGGCGCAAAAGACGAGCGCGCCCCAGGCGGCCCCGGCGCAGACGCCGAGCACTGGCTGGTCGGCGAAGCCCTCGGTGCGCCCCGCGGTCACCACTCCGACGTCCTCCGCCGCGCCGATCATGCCGGCGGTCACCGGCAACGCGCCGTTCATCGTCACCTCGGGAATGGTGGAGATGGCGAAGAAGTCGGGCAGCCCGGCGGTGCAGGCCGGCGTGCTGGGGATGATCGCGAAAGACCGCTCCAACCTGTTGCTCGGCAACAATGAGACGCGGGTTCAACGGGCGCAGCAGCTGTTCGACGGGATGACTCCGCAGCAGGTCGGCCAGGTTCGCGCCGCGTACATCAAGGAGTTCGGCATGGATCCCGAGCACCACATTCGCAGTGACGACTGGGGTCAGCCGCTCGCCCGCCTCGATCGCGCCACCGAGACCCAGCTGATGGGCGCGCTCAACGGCCCGCAGATGAAGCAAGACGCCGGCGAGCTCAACCGCATGCTGAAGGCGGCCAACGCCGGCACCCTCACTCAGGCCGATCGCCAGGAGTACTTCGCGATGATGCCGCGCATCGGCCTCTACGACTCGCCCACGCGACAGCAAGCCGGCGGCCCCAACCTGGACTCGCAGGAGCGCACGCTGATCGAAGACGCGTTCCAGAAGCAGGGCACCGGAGTGCCGTTCGATCAGGCGCTGAAGACGATCGAATCGAAGATGCCCGGCCCCGACCTCACGCCCAAAGGCCCGCGCGAGAAGAACATCGCCGCGGTGGTCAGCTCCCACGGCGCGCAGTGGCAGGAGCTGATGGGCTGGGCCGACAAGATGAAAGACGCCGGGTACAACGTGCAGCTGTTCACGCCCGAGGGCCGCCCGGTCGCCTTTCAACGCGACAGCATGGACGTCTCGACCCACACCTCGGGGTTCGGCGCGCCGGCCGACCTCGACCCCGCGGGCCGCACCGGGCAGATCGCCAAGGAGCTGCTCGGCAACACCGCGCCCGCTTCGAGCTTCGACCCGAAGAACTTCGGCGCCGTCTACCTGGCGGGCGGGCTGGGCTTCAACGAAGACGTCGCGGTCGCCAAGCCCGAGACGCTCCCCAACGGGCAGACCCACACCAAGCTCACCGCGAACCCGAACATCGAGAAGATGATGAACTCGGCGATCGATCAGCGGCTGCCGATCGTCGCGCTCTGCCACGGGCCGACGCTGCTCGCGGCGCTCGACATCAACATCAACGGCAAGAGCGAGCCGCTCAACAAGGGCATCGAGACCGCGTCGCTGCCGCCGTTCGAGGGCTACGTCGGGCTCACCGGCCGCAAAGAGATTCAGTTCAACTACGACGTGAACACCCACAACTCGCTGGCCGAGACCGGCGGCGAGACGCACGTGCTCAAAGACATCGCCAACATGAGCCGGGTGGTGAAGCAGGAAAAAGACGGCCAGAACATCATCACCGGCCCCGGCCCGCAGGCGGCGTCGAACCTCGCCGACGCGACGATGGAAGTGCTGAAGAAGCGCTGGCCCTGATCAACACCGCCCCTGATATGAAGCACGGGTGACCGCTGCCGCTCCCCGGCCCGCTGTCGGCCGTGCCGCCTTCATCGGAGTGCTGCTCTCCTGCCTGGTGGGAGGCGGCTTTCTGGTGGTGCGCGCGCTGACGTTGCTGCAGGTCGATTGCAACGGGCTCGCGGGCGTCGAGTGCGCTTCGGCAAAAGAGAGCGCCTCGCAGCTGTCACGTACCCACGCCGCCGCGGGGCTGGCCCTCTTCCTGATCGGGGGAGGCCTGATGCTCTGGGCGCGCAGCAAATCGAGGGGTGAGTGATGGCGCTCGATCCGTTCAACCTGCCTGAGCAGCTGAACATCACCGAGGTGTTTCTTCACGCGCAGGCCCGGAGTCACCCGGATCGTCCGGCGATCTACTTCGAAGACGAGGTGATCACCTACGGCCGGCTCGCCGAGCGGGTCGATCGCGCCACCGGGCTGTTCAAGAACCTCGGCCTCGAGCTCGAGCAGCGGGTGCTGTTGATGCTGCCCGACGTTCCCCAGTTCGCCTACGCGTGGTTCGGCGCGGTGAAGGCGGGCGGAGCAGTGTCGGCGGTGAACCCCGACCTGAAGCCCGAAGAGGTCGCCTACTACCTCGACTACACCCGGGCGAAGATCCTGGTCTGCCACGCGAGCACCCTGCCCTCGCTGCTGGAGGTGTTCTCGGCGCGCACGCATCTCAAGCACGTGCTGGTGGTCGGCGGGCCCGGGCGCTTTCAAGACTTCGATCGCGAGCTCGAGAAGGCGAAGCCCGACCCTTCGTTCGCGCCCACCCACCGCGACGACATGGCGGTCTGGCTCTACACCTCGGGCTCGACCGGCTTTCCCAAGGCCGCGGTGCACAAGCAGCACGACTTCATCTTCAACGCGCTCACCTACGCGCTCCCGCTGGTCGGCTACAACGAGAACGACCGCTGCCTGTCGGTGCCGCGGCTGGCGTTCGGCTACGCGCTCGGCACCAACCTGCTCTTCCCGCTGCTCGCCGGCGGCGCCACCGTGCTGTTCAAAGAGAAGCCGGCGCCGGACAAACTGTTCGAGCTGATCGCGAAGCACAAGCCGACGCTGCTCACCGCGGTGCCCACGGCGCTCAACGGCATTCTCAACGCGCCCGGCGCCGACAAGGTCGACTTCTCCACCATTCGGGTCGCGCTCTCGGCCGGCGAGGCGCTGCCCGCCGAGCTGTACCTGAAGTGGAAAGAGCGCACCAAGATCGAGGTGCTCGACGGCATCGGCTCGGCGGAGATGTTCCACATCTTCATCACCAACCGGCTGGGCGACGTGAAGGTCGGCTCGCTCGGCCGTGTGGTCGAGGGCTACGAAGCGAAGGTCTGCGACGACGACGGCAAAGAGCTGCCGCGCGGAGACATCGGTACGCTCTGGGTGCGCGGCGACTCGATGGCGCTGGAGTACTGGCAGCAGCACGAGAAGTCGAAGGCCACCTTCCGCGGCGACTGGTGCGTCTCGGCCGACAAGTTCTACCAGGACGAGAAGGGCTACTTCTTCTTCTGCGGCCGCGGCGACGACATGCTGAAGGTCGGCGGCAAGTGGCTCGCTCCGGTCGAGGTCGAGAACGAGCTGCTCAAGCACCCGGCGGTGAAGGAAGCGGCGGTGGTCGCCTTCAAAGACGCCGACGGGCTCGACAAGCCGAAGGCGTTCGTGGCGCTCAAAGACGGGCAGTCGAAGAGCGACGCGCTGGCCGAGGAGCTCAAAGCCCAGGTTCGCGCCGCGCTCGCGCCGTACAAAGCGCCGCGGCAGATCGTGTTCATCGATGCGCTCCCGCGGTCTGATCGCGGCAAGGTGCTCAAGGGGCAGCTGAGAGGATGAGCTTCTTCGACGCGCGGGCGCTCACCTGGCCGAAGGTCTCGTCGCTGGCGAAGGCCGGGGCGCTGGCGCTGTTGCCCGTGGGCAGCACCGAGGCGCATGGGCCGCACCTGCCGCTCTCGGTCGACGTGGTGATCGCCGAAGAGGTGTGCCGCCGGGTCGCGGGCAAGCTGAGCGACAAAGACTTCGTGATGTTCCCGCCGGTGGCGTACTCGCTCACCGACTTCGCCGCCTCGTTCGCCGGCACGGTGAGCGTACCCGCGGCGGCGGCGGAGGCAGCGCTCACCGCGGTGCTGCTCGGCATCGCCCAGCACGGTTTTCCGCTGGTGGCGGTGGTCAACCACCACCTCGAGCCGGCGCACTTCTCGGTCGTGCACCGGGCGACCAAGGCCGCGCAGGCGCAGACCAAGGTGCGGTTGGTGGCGGCGGATCACCGGCGGCCTCCGTTCGGCCCGAAGCTGGGCGAGGAGTTCATGCACGGCGGCTCGCACGCGGGGAGCTACGAGACCTCGCTGATGATCGCCGCCGCCCCCCAGCTGGTCGACGACGGCGCGCGCAAGAAGCTGCCCGAGCTGTCGATCGATCTGCCGGCGAAGATCAAAGGTGGGGCGAAGAACTTCGTCGAGTGCGGCGGCGCCGACGCCTACTTCGGCAATCCCGCGAAGGCCTCGCGTGCCGAAGGAGATCGCCTGTTCGAAGTGCTGGTGGAGGCCACCGTGGCCGCGCTAAGCGATCCGCCACCGGGGGAGGCGGCCAAGTGATGAAGCGCGCGTGGGTGCTGATGCTGTTGTTGACCGCTTCGGTCGCGTTCGCGCGCGAGAAGGTGCGGCCCAAGCCCGGGGTGTCGCCGGTGCGCCAGGGCCAGAGCCAGCCGCAAGCGCCCACGCCTCCGCCCGAGCCGGCGGCCGACGACACCGCCGCGAAAGCCGACCCCGACGACGACGCTCCGCCCGCGGTCAACCCGCCCGATCCCGACGACGAGAAGGATCCCGATCTCGACTCCGACGACTCGCCGCCGAGCTCGAGCAAGCCGGACGCCTGGGGCAAGAAGGCCAAGTCGAAAGAAGACGAGCAACGGGACGAGGCGGTGGGCTTCGCCTGCCTCTGCTTCTGCTTCCTGCTCTTCGTCGGTCTGATCGTGCTGATCGTCTGGCTGGTGCGCCGCAAGCCCTCGACGCCGGCACCCAACGTCTACTCACCGGGCCAGCAGACCGGCGGCGGCGGCCAGTTTCACCTCTCGGTGGCGGCGATCGCGCTCGACGCCCGCACCCGCGGCGCCATCGACGCGCGCTTCAACGCGCTGGGCGGAGCGGGCAACGCCGGAGCGCCTCCCACCAAGGGCGCGATCAACCGCGCGCTCGCCCAGGCGCTGCTGGAGCACAAGGACCACTGGCGCTGGTTCGGCTACGGCGAGAAGCCGCTGATGTACGCGTTCGGAGAGGCCGACATCAGCTTCCGCGCGGCGACCGACGACTTCCGCGCGCGGGCGAACACGGTGGCGGCGGGTCCCGAAGGCGAGCTGGTGATCTACACCCTGGTCTGTTGTGCAAGCAGATTGCTCAAGGGAGTGACCCGGCTCGATTCGATCGTGGAGGCGCAAGAAGTTTTCCTCGACCGCTCCCGCGTGCAAGATCACGAAGTTTTCGGCGGGGAGGTCATTTCCTCTCCGCTCTCAGGCGGCATGTCCGAAGCGGAGCTCACCCAGAAGTACCCCGAAATGAACCGGCTCGTTTCAGCGGTGGGGTGATGAGGCGTAATGCGATTTCTTGCTTGGTTCGGTTTTCTCGCGGTGGTCCTGCTGATCGCCTGCCCTGGGCGATTGGCTGACCCCAACGAGTTCCTCGACGGCGGCGGCGACGGCGGAGTCGGTGGTGGCGGCGGCGGCAGCGATGGCGGCTGCGACGTCGAACACGACATCTTCCTGCTGAAGTGCAGCACTTCGGGCGCCTGCCATCTCCCTCCCGCATCGGCCGCCGACAATCTCGATCTGACCGACGCAGGCATCAGACAGTACCTGCTCACCGCCGACAGCCAGTGCAACGGCGGCATCCCCTTTAAGACGTACATGATCACCAAGGTGGTCTCGACCAGCCCCCCATGCGGCTTCCAGATGCCGCTCGGCGGCCCGTACCTCTCCGCGGCTGAGATCACCTGCCTGCAGAACTACCTCGACGGAGGCCCCTGATGCGCGCCGCGACGCTGCTGATGCTGTTGCCGTTCGCCGCGCTGGCGAAGGACAAGGTCGCGATCGACGCGCCGAAGCCGATCGTCAATCAGATCTCCGCGGCGGTGAAGAAGCACTTCTCGGGCGTGGCGGTGAAGAGCGAGCTGCCCGAGAACCCGTCGGGAGGTGACGTTCGCAAGGCCGCCGCCGCGGTGGGGGCGAAGGCGGTCGTCTACATTCGCAAGAGCGGCGGCTCGTTCACGGTGATGGTGCTCGACGCCTCCGACGGTGGCCTGCTGGAGCAGATGCAGGTCAAGGCGATGGGCAACAAGCTGAAGATGAACAAGGGCTTCGAGACCAAGCTGGTCGACGCGATCGGGCGCGCCGAAGGCCCGAAGGCGAAGAAGAAGGAGCCCGAGCCCGAACCGGAGCCCACCAAGCCCGAGCCGAAGGAAGAACCGAAGAAGGAAGAGCCCAAGGCCGAGCCGAAGAAAGAGACCCCGGTCGAGAAGAAAGAAGCGCCTCCCAAAGAGAACAACGAAGAGAACGGCGTCAGCGAGAAGGTCGAGCCGCGCCACACCGGCGAAGAGCCCAACTTCCTGCGGGTCGCGGTCGGTGGCCGCCTGTTCAGCCGCCGCCTCTACTGGACCGACGACATCTTCCACCGGCTGGCGAAGTACGACCTCGCCGCGGCGCCGATGGCGGGCCTCGACCTCGACTTCTTCCCCGGAGCGCTGGTCGGCTCGGGCCCTGCTTCGTGGGTCGGCATCAACGCCGGTTTCAACTACGCGCTCGGCCTCGGGTCGCAGTCGACCGACATGGTGAAGTACTCGACCACCGCGCTGTCGCTGCGGGTGAGCGTGATCGGCCGCGTTCCCGTCGGCGGGATGCTCGAGATTCGGCCTGCGGTCGGGTACTCGATGCAGAACTTCTCGATCACTGCCAGCAACGGCTCGAAGCCTCCGCTGCCGAACGTGTCGTACGGCAACCTCCGCGCGGGCACCGACATCGCGGTGAAGCTGCCGGGCACGCCGGTCTCGTTCTGGGTCGGCGGCTTCTACGACCAGCCGCTGTCGACCGGCGAGATGGGCAAGGACTACTTCCCCCGCTTGTCGGTCGGTGGCTTCGACGCCGACTTCGGCGTCGGGCTGCTGTTCGGCAAGGTCGAGGTGCGCGCGTCGATCGACTACACGCGCTACTGGTACTCGATGAACCCCAAGCCGGGCGACTCCTACGTCGCCGGTGGCGCGATCGACGACTACAAGGGCGCCAACGTCAGCGTCGGCTTTCAGCTGTAGCCACCTTCGGCGTCGAGCCGATCGAGACCAGCGCCTTTCTCGCCGCCTCCTGGGCGACGCCGAGGTCCTTCACCCGTGAGCGCAAGCCCGCCAGCTTCTGCTCGAGCTGCATCATCTGCTCGCCCAGCTTCTCGGCGGTCTTCGAGGCGCCGCCCTTGCCCGCCGCGGCGAGGTTGTCGCGCACCCGGGCCAGGTCTTTCTCGGTCTCGATGATGCTGGCGTTGACCTCGGCCACCTGCTGCGCAGCGGTGTCGCGGCGCACCACCTCGGCGCGCACCGCCAGGAGCAGCTTCTTCACCTCTTCGGGCGCGCCCTCGAGCAGCTGGTCGACCCGGTCTTTCGCGATCGAGTCGAGCGCGATCGTCTCGCGAAACGAGCCTTCTTCGTTCACGGTGACGTCCTTCTTCTCGTGCGGCTCGAGCTTCAGCCGCGCGTACCGGGGCTGGCCGGGCGAGCGAACGTCTTCTTCGGCACCCGAGACCACCCGGTAGCCCTCCTGCGGGAGCTCGAACAACACCGTGCGCGGGCGCTCCGAGCGCGAGTCGAGGGAGAGCACGTGCGAGAGCGTGTTCACCCGGTGCACCTCGAGCATCTGGCCGTTGATTCGCGCCTGGCGCACCGGCCCGCGGGCGGTGTTGTCGTACGACGACGCGTTGAGATCGAGGTCCTGCCCGTGGCGAATCACGCGCACCTCCTTCGGCTTCACCCGATCGAGCTGTGCCTCGCCGGCGTAGACGCTGTCGGTGAAGATCGACAGCGTGCCCTCTTCGAGGGTGAGCGCGGTGTCGTTGGTGAGCCGCACGCCGAGGCTGGTGCCCCTGGGGTCGACCAGGGTGATCGGCTCGGCGGTGACCTTGGTGTCGATGATCGGCAGCAGCGCGCTGCGCCGGGGCGCGAGAAAGACCGGCTCCTTCACGTGGTAGAGGAACAGCTCGCCCGCCTCGCTCACCGCGGCGGGGTCGAGCGGCGTCGGCCCGCCCTCGAGAATCTCCGACATCTCTCCCGCGCCGCGGCCGACCGTGCCCACCCGGCCGAGCGAGGCCGAGCCGACGCCGTAGCCCATGCCTCCGCCGCCCGAGCCGGTGCCGATCATGCCGAGCCCCGAGGCGCCGGCGACCTGCCGCGGCCCACGCAGGTGCTCGCGCGCTTCTTCACTGGTCAGCTGCGGAGAGACGTCGAGCCCGTCTTGCGGCGACACCAGCTCGCGCCGGCTGTAGCGGGGCCCCGCGAGCGGGAACAGAAAGCTCGCCGGGTGGCCCGAGACGAGGCTGACCTTCACGCCCTCCCACGGCTCGTCGGAGTCGTTGTGCACCAGCCCGAACCCCTGCAGCCGGCCGGCGGCCTTCTCGCGCCCCGCGACCACCAGGCGGTAGGTGGTGCGCCAGACCGCGGCCTCGGTGGTGTAGCCGACCGCGACGTTGCCGCCTCCGTGAGCACCGCGGACTTTCAGCGTCTGCCGGTCGGGCTGGGTCGCGTCGGCCTGGAGCGCGCGGTCCCACGCCAGCTGCACCGCGGGGTCGCTCGGCCGCACCGAGACGATGTCGTGGAGCCGCACCCGCGCCAGCCCGTTCTCGCCGAACACCATCAGCGTCGGCGTGGGCAGCGGGTGGCCGTCTTTGTCGTGGTCTTCCTGCTCGTCGGAGATCTCCAGCACCCGGCCCTTCAGCGCCGCGCCGCTCACCGGAGTCACCTTCACCTCCACGCCCTTGAGCGAGCGAATCACCGCCTCGAGCGAGCGCTGCTCATCGGCCGACGGCAGCGCGGCGAGCGAGCGGGCCGCCTCTTCGGCCAGCGGCGGAGCGAACTCGACCGAGGCGACGCCTTGATCCGACAGCACCACCATCGACTTCAGCGCGTCGTCGAGCTGCCCCGGCTCGAGCGGAATATCCGCGGTCGCGCCTTCGGGCAGCGTGCCCTTGCGCTCGAAGTAGCCGAGCCCGTTCTCGTAGAGGACCAGTGTCTTCAACGACAGCTTGTGGGCAGACGACGGCGCAGACGCGGCGGGCGCCGCGGCGAGCAGCAACGCGAGGGTGAGCATGTGCGCTCAGACAACGCGCGGTGGCGCCGGTTCCGAGCACGACAAGACTTGGGTGTGACGCCCCTCCGCCCCTTCGGGGCACCTCCCCTCTTCAAGGGGAGGAGATCCCCTCCCCAGCAAGGGGGAGGGTGCCCGAAGGGCGGGAGGGGCGTCACGACTCCGACAGCCGTGCTCGAACCGCTACTGGCAGCCCGCGCCGATCGCCTGAACCGATCTGAACTCGACCGGAATCTGGGTGTCGGTCGCCTTCAGCTTCGCGCAGGTGGAACCGGTGAAGGTGACCGCGCCGCTCGCCGCGTCATACGTCCAGGTGTCGGCGCTCGGGCCGGGCAGATCGTTGCCGTTGAACTCGACCGCCAGGTACTTGGGGTCAGACGGCGGCGCATCGAGCTTGTTGAAGCACGGGTCGACGCACTGAATGCTGCTCGCGATGGTGCCCAGCGTGCTCGCGAGGCCGGCCGCGTCGGTCGCCTGGTAATACGAGCGCGCGCAGGCGGTGGTGGGCTTGCCGCACGCGTTCACGGTGTTCACCGAGCAGGTGTCGCCGGCGCCGCAATCGGCATCGACCGCGCACGGCCGGTTGAAGCCGCCCGCGACGCCCATTTGCTGCAACGTCGCCGGCCCGAGGCCGCCCAACGTCTCGTTGCCGAAGCCGACCACGATGGTGGTGACGCCCGCGGCCTTGAGCTGGCCGATCGCGTTCGCGGTGCCCATGTCGTCGAGGCAGAGGTTCATCACCTGGCCGCCCACCGTCACGTCGCACGGCGCGCCGCCCTGGGTGCAGGTGCAGCTGTTCGGGTCGAGCGCCGCGTCGCAGTTCGGCACGCCGTCGGTGAGCAGCAGCATGAACTTCGGGTGCCCCGCCACCTGGGTCAGCGGCGCGTAGCTGAGCAGCGAGGTGACGCTCGCGCCGGTGGGCGTGCCGCCGTACGGGGTGATCGCGTCGATGCGCGCCTGCACCGCGTTCGCGGTCGCCTGCATGCCCGCGAGGTCGGTGTCGGCCGAGTTGTCCAACGGCACGCCGAAGTTGGCGATGTCGCTCACCTGCGCACCGTTGCACTGAAGCGCGGTCTGCGACGGATCAGCGATCGGGAACGGCACCATGCCGAGGTGCACGTCGGCCGAGGTCGCCGGCAAGAAGGTGTGCATCGCCTGGGTGAGGCCGTCCCACCGCGTCGGGCAGCTGCCCGAGCACGGCGACGAGATGCAGCTGGCGCACATCGGGTCGGTGCTGGTGGTGAAGGTCATCGAGCCCGACTTGTCGACCAGCAGGAACAGCTCGGGCTTGCCGGGTTTCGCGGCGACCGTGAGCGTCTTCGTGGTCGACGAGAACGCGCACGGAGTGACCGGCTCGAATTGGTAAACGTTGCAACCCGCCAACAACAGAATGCAGCCGACGATGCGTTTCACGAGGGCACCTCTCCGTCGACCCTTTGTGATTCCGCACCATAGCGCCGGTCGTCCTAATGCGCCTTGCGCTAATGATTACTTTTGATTAATAAGTTTTCCAACGGGGAGACACAGGCCATGCAGCTCGAATCGTTGAAGATGTTCTGCGACGTCGTCGAGACGGGTTCGTTCTCGCGCGCGGCGCAGCTCAATCACGTGACCCAGTCGGCGGTAAGCCAGCAGATTCGGGCGCTGGAGAACCGGTACGCGCAGCGGCTGCTGAGCCGGTCGGCGCGGCAGGTGACGCCGACTCCGGCGGGCGAGCGGCTGTTTCGCGGCTGCAAGGAGATCCTGGCGCGCTTCACCGAGGTGGAGCAGGAGATTCGCGAGCAGGCGACCGAGGTGTCGGGCGCGGCCACGGTGTCGACGATCTACTCGGTGGGTCTGCACGAGCTGCAGAACATTCAGCGCGAGCTGTTGAAGACGCACCCGAAGGTGAACATGCGGCTGAACTACCGCCGCTCCGACCAGGTGTACGACGACGTGATTCTGGGCGCCGCCGACCTCGGCCTGGTGGCGTACCCGCAGCCGCGCGCGGGCATCGACGTGATCCCGTTTCGCGAAGACAAGCTGGTGGTGGTGATGCCGCCCAACCACCCGCTGGCGTCGAAGGCGAAGATCACGATGGCGGCGCTCTCGCAGCAGCCGTTCATCGCGTTCGACCGCGAAGCGCCCAGCCGCAAGGGCATCGACAAGCTGTTCCGCGACAAGGGCGTCGAGCTGACTCCGACGATGGAGATGGACAACGTCGAGACGATCAAGCGCGCGGTCGAGCTCGGGCTGGGGCTGTCGGTGCTCCCGCTGCCGTCGGTGCAGATGGAGCTGTCGACCAACTCGCTGGTGACCAAGCCGTTCGCCGAAGGCAGCTACACCCGGCCGATCGGCGTGCTGGTGCGCAAGGGCAAGTACCTCTCGCGCGCGGCCCAGGCGGTGCTCGACACCTTCAAGTCGTCGAAGCAGGAAGACTAGTCGGGGTCCTTCGGCTCGGTCTCGCGATCGCGCCGCTTCGCTTCTTCCTTCATCATCAGCTTGAAGAGCTCGCCGAGCTTCTGCTCGGCCTTGGGGTCCATCGCGCCGGGAGCGCACTCACAGGCGGCCAGCCTCGACTTCGCGCCGACGACGAACGCGCACTGACCGGGGCACTCCTCGAGCGGTGACTCCTCGAACAGCCCGGGCTTGAGCGCGGTGGCCGACTTCAGCGCCTGCGCGCACTCGGGAAACTTCTTCGCCGCCTCCGCCCACGGGAACAGGTGGTGCGAGGAGAGGCCGCGATCGCCGGGTGGAAAGCTGATCCCGATGCGGCACGGCATGGTGTCGTTCTGCACGTCGAAGTAGAGCCGCCCACCGTTGGGGAGCGCGCGCCAGAGCGTCGCCACCGCCTCGACGCCGTCTTTGCCGGTGCTGCCCTCGAGCTCGAAGCAGTTCTCCTCGTTGCTCACCCCGCCCTGCTCGCAGCGCTGAAAGTCGCCCGACACGCTCAGGCGCGGCCGGCTGAGCAGCACCACGCCGGCGGGGAGATCGAAGGTGGCGTCGAAGCGGCCCCACACGTCTGCGCCGATGCGGCCGACGATGCCCTGTGCCGGCCAGTCGAGGGTGTCGAGAAAGCCCTGCCTCACGCCGGTGCCCGGAGCGACCTCGAGCGAGTCGTAGGCGAGGCCTCCCAGCTTCGCGAGCTCGACCGGCAGCTCCACCTTCGCCACCTTCGCGACCTGCTCGAGAATGTCGGCCTGGGTGTGAAGCTCGGCGCCGGTGGCCGCGGCGGTGGAGACGGCGCTGTTCGCCTCCGCGGTGGTGAGCAGAAAGGTGCCGGTCAGCACCTCTTCGCGCTGCCGCACCTGCACCGGAATGTACGGGCGGTCGGTGCGCGGGTCCTTGGTCACCTCGAGCAGCACCGCTTCGCCGAGCTTGGGCAGCTGGGCCTCGAGCTCCGCGCGGGTGGGCGGCTTGGCGAACGAGACCCGCCGGCGGGCCGGGCTGACGGTGACCGCGTAGTCGCCGAGCAGATCGCCGCCCAAGGTGACTGCGCAGTCGACACCCTTCTCGAGCGCCACCAACATCGGCGCGAGCCGGTACTGCCCCAGGGTGAGCCCCGAGAGCTGCGTCTGCGGGAGCTGCTGGTTCTTGCCGTCGATCTGCCGCACCGTCACCGTCGCGATCGGGCGCGGCGGGTCGTCGAAGCAGCCTTCGGTGGCCGAGCTCACCGGCGCCGAGAGCTCGAGCTTGATCAGCGCCGGCTTGTGGAAGACCGAGCCGTCGACCACCAGCCGCAGCGCGGGCGCGCGATGCAGCGGCAGGGTGATGCCTTCGAGTGTCGAGACCTGGGTGGCCGGAATGCGGTGAACGCAGCCGGCCGTCAGGAGGAGCAGCAGCGTGAAGCGACGAAACACCGGCGCACTATACGGGGATCGGACGCCCCTTTACGGGCAGGGAATCATCTGCTCGGCCAACGCGAAGTCGTCGACGTAGACGTCGATGTCATTGGCGGTGTTCTGGAAGTGGGTGAAGCCGAAGTCGAACGAGCTCCACGGAGCGCCGGCGTCCCAGCCCTTCGACGCGGGAATGTCGATCGCGGCGGTGCCGTCGACCCAAACGTGGGCGGTGTTCGCCGGAGGATTGCCCGAGCCGTTGTACTCCCACTGAATGCAGTGCCACGCGCCGGCGGTGATGGTGCCGCCCTGCACGCTCTGCTCGGTCGCTGGCGGCACCGGGTGGTAGTTGAGCTGCATCTTCGCGCCACCGCCGCCCATGTTCATCGACACCGTGCCGCCATCGAACGGGCCGGTCGACTGAAACAGCCACGAGTGAACGCCGATCGGCAGCCCCGCGTCGGCGGCGTCGGAGTAGTAGACCCACATGCGGCCGAAGAAGTCGTTGGTCGGGCTGATGCCCGCGACGTTCTTCTGGTTGAGCGTGCCGCGCGCCGGCCCACCCTGCTGCGCCTGAAAGTGCAGACACTGGGCGCCGTTCTTCGGCATCACGCCGTCGATCGCCAGCGCTGCACCTGCGTCGGTCTTGGTGAACGTCGCCTTCCACGGCCCGACGATCTCGTTGTTGGTGATCGTTCCCGCGTCGAGCGTCTCGAAGTCTTCGCAGTAGAGCGTGCCGGTGCAAGCGTTCGCAGCGCCGCCGCCACCCGTCGCTGAACCACCGCCCGTCGCCGCGCCTCCACCACCGGTCGCCGCGCCACCACCGGTCGCCGCGCCGCCACCGGTCGCCGCGCCACCGCCGGTCGCCGCGCCACCACCGGCTGCCGCGCCACCACCGGTCGCTGCTCCGCCACCGGTCGCCGCGCCACCGCCACCCGTCGCAGAGCCGCCGCCGCCGGTCGCAGCACCACCACCCGTGGCCGAGCCTCCGCCGGTCGCGCTGCCGCCGCCGTTGCCGCCGTCAGTGCCGGTCGAAGATCCGCAGCCGAACAACACCACCGCTGCCACGCACAGCGTCGCCGTTCTCATGGCGGCGCACTTTGGCAGATCAGTGCTTGGTCAGGTCGTTGACCTGGGTGCCCGCCGGAGGTGCGAGGCGGAACACCTCGGGCACGCCGCCGTCTTTGCTCACGCCGATGCCGGTGTTGGTCTTCAGGTCGTTGAACGCGATCACGTTCGCGTTGCCCTCGGGGTCGATCACCGTGCTCTTCAGCACCGTCGCCGTCTTGGGGTCGATCTCCAGGTACACCTTCTGAAAGCGCGGATCGGGCTTGAGCGGGTTCAGCTCGAGCGGAACACCGGCGCACTTCTCACAGGTGGTCTTGGTGATCGCGAACTCCTTCTCGAGCTTGCCCTTGCCCCACAAGAAGGTGACCGACGCCGAGAGCTGGCTGGTGTCGACGTTGGTGACGTTCAGCGTCGCCGCCTCGGGGTCGTAGAAATAGGCCTTCTCTCCGTTGAGGAGGAACGTCTTGCCCTTCGGCTTGTCGTAGTCCCACCGCATGCGCGACGGCTCGGCGCCGGTGGCCTTCGCGTAGGTCACCTTGCCGGTCGAGCTCATCGTGCGCGCGAACACCTTGTTCGTGTAGTCCTGCTTGAAGGTGGCGGTGAAGTCCTGGGTCTTCTCGTAGAAGGCCTGGGTGCGATCGACGAGCGCCTTCACCTCGGGCGTCATCTCGGGCGCCTTCACGATCGCGGTCGCGCCGATTCCTTGCCCCTGCCCGGGCCCCGCATCAGGAGCGCTCGCCGCCAACGCCATCGCCAAGAAGAAGGTGTGCACCATGCCGGGCTCGTACCACTACCGACGGACCAGCGCCTCAGGTGTTCAACCCTTCCGCGGAACGTAACGGCCGGTCGACATTGCCCAGCTCTCGAGCTTCTTCGGGAAGCCCGGCCCCAGCCGGGTGCGCACCTTGCCGAGCGCGATCGGCTCCCGGGTGCCCGAGTCGACCACCATCGCGTCGAGCAGCTCGCCCGACTCGCGGTCGAGCAGCTCCACCGGGGCGCCCTCCCCCTTCGAGAGCCACCGATCGCCCCAACGCATCATCACCGCCAGCACCGGGAACAACGAACGCCCCTTCTCGGTGAGCACGTACTCGTGGCGGGGCGGGTGCTTCTGGTAGCGCACCTTCTCGAACACGCCTTCTTTCACCAGGCGCTTCAGCCGCTGGGTGAGCACGTTGCGGCCCAACCCGAGGTTGGCCTCGAAGTCGTCGAAGCGCTTCACCCCGTAGTACGCCTCACGGAGGATCATCGGCGTCCACCCGTCGCCGATCAGATCGACGGTGCGGGCGATCGAGCACGGCCATTGATCGAGTCGGGTGCGGCGCATCGCCCCACTGTAACCCGGATGCGACACGGAAGTCAGTTGCGTAAAAGAACTGACCTCAAGTACGGTAAGTTTCATAAAGCAACTCACTGTGCGGGGTGTCCCATGTGCGGAATCGTGGCGATGTGGTCAGAAGGTGGCGCGGTCGACGGCGAGGCGCTGGAGCGGGCGACGAAAGTGCTCCACCACCGGGGGCCCGACGCGCAGCGCACCTGGGTCGATCGCGGCCAGGCGGTGGGCCTGGGGCACGCGCGGCTGTCGATCCTCGACCTCGCGGGCGGTGACCAGCCGCTGACCAACGAAGACGAGTCGATTCACGCCGTGGTGAACGGAGAGATCTACGAGTTCGAGCGCGTTCGCACCGAGCTGGAGGCGAAGGGCCACCGCTTTCGCACCCGGTCAGACAGCGAGGTGCTGCTCCACCTCTACGAAGAATACGGTGTCGCCTGCGTCGAGCACCTGCGCGGCGAGCTGGCGTTCGTGCTCTACGACGCCAAGAACGACCTGTTGGTCGCCGGCCGCGACCGCTTCGGCATCAAGCCGCTGGTGTACGGCCGCTTCAACGGGGTGCTGATGCTCGCCTCGGAGGCGAAGTCGCTGTTCGCCGCCGGCGCCCCCGCGAAGTGGGACTTCGAGACCTTCGGGCAGGCGCTCCAGCTCGGCGGCCCGCTGGAGGACCGCACCTTCTTCGACGGCATTCACCAGCTCCCGCCCGGCCACCTGCTGATCGCCACCCGCAGCGGCCACAGGGTGGTGCGCTACTGGGACTTCGACTTTCCGCGCACCCCGGCGGCCGGCAGCGAAGCCGAGCAGACCGAAGAGCTCGCCCACGTGCTCGACGAAGCCACCCGGCTGCGGCTGCGCGCCGACGTTCCGGTGGGCTGCTACCTCTCGGGCGGCCTCGACTCGTGCACCGTGCTCGGGCTGGCCCAGCGCCACGTGCAGAAGCCGATTCGTGCCTTCACCCTCTCGTTCGATCAGCCGGAGTACGACGAGAACGCGATCGCCGAGGAGATGGCGAAGCACTGCGGCGCCGAATACACCCCGATTCCCATCGGGCAGCGCGACTTCGCCGACGACTTCGCCGCCGCGGTGTGGAACGCCGAGCGCCCGCTGGGCAACGCCAACAGCGTCGCCAAGTTCCGCCTCAGCCGGGCGGTGCGCGACGCCGGCATCAAGGTGGTGCTCACCGGAGAAGGCAGCGACGAGATCTTCGCCGGCTACCCGCACTACCGGCGCGACCTCTTCATTCAGCAGACGCTGAGCGACCCCAACACCGGCAAGCAGAACCTCGCCGCGCTCGAGAAGGCGAACGCGGTCTCCAAGGGCGTGCTGCTGCCGCACGGCGAAGGCCTCGCGCTCCAGGCGATTCAGCGCACGCTGGGCTTCGTGCCCACCTGGCTGGAGGCGCTCGCCACCGCCGGCTTCAAGATGCACGCGCTGCTCACCTCCGACGCCGCCGGGCAGCTGAGCGGCCGCGACGTGCTCGCGCCGTTCATCGGGTCGATCGAGGTGGCGCGCCAGCTGCGCGGCCGCCACGTGGTGCACCAGTCGATGTACCTCTGGGGCAAGACGATGCTGCCCAACTTCATTCTCACCGCGCTCGGCGATCGCATGGAGATGGCGCACTCGGTGGAAGGCCGGGTGCCGTTCCTCGACCACCACGTGGTGGAGCTCGCCGCGCGGCTGCCGGTCTCGCGGCTGATCAACGGCACCGTCGAGAAGTACCTGCTGCGGCAGGCGGCCAAGCCGTTCATCACCTCCACCGTCTACCGCCGGCAGAAGCACCCGTTCCTCGCGCCGCCGGCCAGCAGCGCTCCGGGCGGCTCGCTCTACCAGTTGATGCAAGACACCCTGCGCGGCCCGGCGCTGAAGAACCTCGGCTGGTTCGACCCGAAGAAGGTGAACGGGCTGCTCGACTCGCTCCCCAAGATGCCCGCCGAGGCGCTCACCGCGATCGACACCCCGCTGATGCTGCTGCTCAGCTCGGCGCTGATGGGAGAGAAGTTCGGGCTGAGCGCCTGATCACTTCGGCGGCTTGGGGAACAGCTTGCCCCGCTGCTTCACCGACAGCTGCTGAAACCGCTCGCGCAGCACCGCGACCTCGGGCTCGCTGAGGTCGCCGTGGCGCCCGAGCTTCTCGACCCGCCAGCGCACCGCGTGGTTGAGCGTCGCGCTCACCGCCACCGAGATGTTGAAGCTCTGCGAGAACCCGTACATCGGGATCCAGAAGATGCCGTCGCACTTCGCCAGCGCCGACGGAGACAGCCCGAAGCGCTCGTTGCCGAACACCAGCGCCACCTTCTCGTCGAAGCCCAGCTCGTAGAGCGACCGCGCCCCGGTGGTGAAGCCGGAGCCGTAGATCTTGAAGCCGCGGGCGTGCAGCGCCTCGGCGCACTGCTCGAACGCGTCGTAGCGGTGCAGGTCGAGCCACTTGTCGCAGCCCTGGGTGACGGTGTGGTTCGGCTTGAACGGGTGGTCGGGGTTCTTCACCACGTGCACTTCCTGCAGCCCGAGGCCCTCGCAGGTGCGCAGCACCGCCGCCATGTTGAACGGGTCTTCGAGCTTCTCGAGCACCACCACCAGGTTGCGGGTGCGGTTCGAGAGCACCTGCTCGATGCGCTCCTTGCGAGGCTCGAGCAGCAGCGAGGCGGCGTCGGGCTTCGACATCGTCACCTCGCGCGGCGCTTGGGTGCCTTCTTCTTCTTCGGCGCCGCCTTCGCCTTCTTCTTCGCGGCGGCCGGCTTCTTCTTCGGAGCGGGCTTCTTCGACGGCTTCCTCTTGGGCGCGGCCGGCTTCGGCTTCTTCGCGCCCGGCACGTAGGCCTCGGCGGGCACGAAGCCGGGCTTCGCCCAGAGCACCTTCGCCACCGCGTCGAGCACCTTCTGCAGACCCTCGCCGGTGGCGCCCGAGAGCTCGAACAGCTTGATGCCCTTCTTGGTCATCCACTGCTGCAGCTTGGGCAGCGCCTCGCGCGCGTGCGGCAGGTCGAGCTTGTTGGCCACCACCAGCTGCGGCTTCATCGAGAGCGGCTCGCTGTAGCGGGCGAGCTCCTTGTTGAGCACCTCGAAGTCGTGCGCCGGGTCGCGGCCCTCGACCACCGCCGAGACGTCGAGCAGGTGCACCAGCACCCGGCAGCGCTCCACGTGGCGGAGGAACTGGTGGCCCAACCCGACGCCTTCGCTGGCGCCTTCGATCAGCCCGGGAATGTCGGCGACCACGAAGCTCTGGCCGTCTTTGTACTGAACGACGCCCAGGTTCGGCACCAGGGTGGTGAACGGGTAGTCGGCGATCTTCGGCCGCGCGCGGCTGATGCGGGAGATCAGCGTCGACTTGCCCGCGTTGGGAAAGCCGAGCAGCCCGACGTCGGCGAGCAGCTTCAGCTCCAGCCGGAGCGTCTTCTTCTCGCCCAGCGTGCCGTCCTGCGCGAAGCGCGGGGTCTGCCGGGTGGAGGTGGCGAAGTTCATGTTGCCCAGGCCGCCGCGGCCGCCCTTGGCCGCCACCAGCTGCTGCCCGTTGGCCGACAGGTCGCCGATCGGCTCGTTGGTCTCGTCGTCGAGAATGGTGGTGCCGACCGGCACCTTGAGCACCAGGTCTTCGCCGCTCTTGCCGTTCATGTCGGAGCCCATACCGTGGCCTCCGGAGCGCGCCTCGTGGTGCTGCTGGTAGCGGTAGTCGAGCAGGGTGGTGAGGTTCTCGTCGGCGACGAAGATCACCGAGCCGCCGTTCGCTCCGTCACCGCCGGAGGGGCCGCCCTTCTCGATGTACTTCTCGCGGCGAAACGCGACGGCGCCATGGCCACCGTCACCGGCCTTCACCTCGATGCGAACCTGATCGACGAATTTCATGACCGACAAAGAAATCGGGCCGCCCGAGAGTCCCAGGCGGCCCGAGAAGAAACGTTGGAGCGGTGACGCGGCTTACTTCGCGTCGGCCGCGGGAACGATCGAGACCTGCTTGCGATCGCGATCCTTGCGCTCGAACTTCACCACCCCGTCGACGGTGGCGAACAGCGTGTGGTCGCGCCCCATCTGAACGTTGCGGCCGGGGTGAATCTTGGTGCCCAGCTGCCGAATGATGATGCTGCCCGCGGTGACCTGCTGGCCGCCGTAAACCTTGACGCCACGGCGCTGCGAATTCGAGTCGCGGCCGTTGCGAGAAGAGCCCTGTCCTTTTTTATGTGCCATGGCTTGCTTACCCGGAGATGGAGGTGACCTTCACCTCGGTGAAGGGCTGACGGTGACCGCGCGCCCGGGTCCAACCTTCCTTCTCCTTGCGGAAGTGCAGCACGCGACGGTGCTTGCTCTGCCGCAGGATCTTGCCGACCACCTTGGCGCCAGAGACCGTGGGCTGACCGACCTTCGGCTTGTCACCGCCGAGCATCAGCACCTGGTCGAACTTCACCTCGGCGCCCTCATCACCGGAGATCTTCTCAACGCGGAGGACATCGCCTTCCGCAACCCGGTACTGCTTTCCACCGGTTCGAATGACCGCGTACACGTTCAACCCCTGCTGTGAAGGAGGAGCGTTTGCCGCCCCAAAAGAGGGCTTCCAGTAGGCAAAAAGCGCTGCGAAGTCAAGGCCGGCCGTGGATCAGAATGCAAGGTGCTCTGGGCGGGTGATCACGGTTTTTCGAGGCTCCAGTAGTGCCAACCACTTGCAAAGTCGAGGCAATCGCCAGGCGCCGGCCTTGCTTTGGGCCCCGGGCATGGGCCCACTCCTTTTGCTGATCCTGGCTTCGCCGACGCTCGAAGTGACCGAGCTGCCCGCGCCCGAGCCGGTCTCGCCGCGCGCCAGCGTGTATTTTTCGCCGGTCGCGATGGGAGGAATGCTCGCGCTGGGCACGGTCGGCCCGGGCGGGCTCTACCTTCCCGTCGGGGGCGTGCTCTCGCTCGGCCCGCACTGGGGCATCACCGCCGAAGCGGCGGTCGGCGTGCCGTTCATCGTCGCGGGGCGAATGATGAACCCCGGCTGGTCGCTCTCGGCGGCGGTGGGGCCGACGTACTTTCAGCGCGATCAGGGCACCGACGGGTTCTTCGTCACCGCGAAGCTGCAGTTTCAGGTGTCGAAGCCGATGACCGGGCTGGCGGTGGCCGAGAAGGGAGACTCGGGCGAGCCGCTGCCGATCGAGTTCGACACTTCGTACACATTCTTGATTGGCGGCGACGTCGGGTACCAGTGGCACGTGAGGCGGGTCACCATCGCCACCGTGCTCGGGGGCAGCATCGGCTACGGGTACCACCGCGCGGAGATGGTGGTGACGCCGTTCGATTGGGAGAGCACCCGGCGATCGCAGGGGACCGCGTTTGCAGTGAATGTCGATTTGCTGAGAATTGGGTACGCGTTCTAGGTGGAACTGCCGGGCCCGGTACCGGGACCGGGTTCGCGCCCGGGGGCGGATTTCGGGTTCGGATCACGGGTGACCGGGTTCGGAATCGCGATCCCGAACCCGCCACCCGGATCCCGTCATCCGAACCCGGCCCCGACTCCCGAATGCGCACCCGGTCCCGGTCCCGGGCCCGGTTTTTCCTCCTGCCCTACCGGCGCCGCCTCATACGCAGCGCCATCAACCCGAACCCAAGCATCGCCAGCGCGCCGCCATCGACCGCGCCGCAGCCGCACCCTCCGCCCTTCGGCGCGGTCGGTTTCACGGTGATGATCTCGTGCGCCACCGCGCTGGCCGAGTGCGAGTCGGTGACGGTGACCTCGAAGTCGAGCACCACCACCGCGTCTTTCTTCGGCGCGGTGAAGGCCGGCTTCGCGACGTCGTCGTGATCGAGGGTGACGGTGTCGCCCGACACCTGCTTCCACTTGAAGGTGAGCGGGTCGCCGTCGGGGTCGGAGCTGCCCGAGGCGTCGAGGGTGACCTTCACGCCGGGGTCGACCAACATCTGCGCGATCGGCTTGGCGATCGGGCTGGTGTTGCTGTTCACGTTCTTCACCGTCACCACCACCGTGGCGGGGTCGGAGTCGACCGCGCCGTCGTTCACCACCAGGCTGAAGGTCAGCTCGGTGTCGGCGCTGACGTCGGGCGCGGTGAAGGTGGGGTTCGCGGTGGTGGCGGAGCTCAGCGTCACCGACGGAGTGCCGGCGGTCTGGGTCCAGGTGTAGGTGAGCCCGTCGCCGTCGGGGTCGCTCGAGAGCGCGCCCAGCAGCTTCACCTGCGCACCCTCGTCGACGGTGAGTGCCTCACCCGCGTTCGCCACCGGCTTGCGGTTGTCCTTGTGAATCACGATCGACACCGGAGCGCTGGTGTTCGACAGCGAGCCGTCGCTCACCGTGAGCACGAAGCCCACCGTGGTGTCGGTGGTCACCTGCGGCGCGGTGAAGGTCGGCGCGATCGCGCTGGCGTCAGACAGCTGCACGCCCGGGCCCGCGACCTGCGACCAGAGGTAGGTGAGCGGGTTGCCGTCGGCGTCGGTGCTGCCCGAGCCGTCGAGGGTCACCACCGAGCGCGAGTTGGCGCTCGCCGGGCCCGTCGCCACCGCGACCGGCGCGTTGTTCTTGTCGAGCACGTTCACCACCACCGTGGCGGTGGAGCTGAGCGTGCCGTCGCTCACCGTCAGCGTCAGCGTCACCGGCGTGTCGGCCGAGACGTCGCCGGTGTCGAAGGTCGCCGCCGCCTGCGTCGCGTTGTTCAGCTGCGAGCCGGTGGGGCCGGTGCCGGTCACCGCCCAGGCGTAGGTGAGGGTGTCGCCATCGGGGTCGCTGCTGCCCGCGCCGTCGAGCGTCACCGTGGTGTGCTCGTTCGCGGTGGGCGGCGCGACCGCCACCGCCACCGGAGCCCGGTTCACGTTCTTCACCGTCACCACCACCTGCGCGGTCACCGCCGGCGCGATGCCGTCGGTCGCCGAGAGCTCGAAGGTGAAGTCGGTGTCGGCGTTCACCTCCGGAGCGGTGAAGGTCGCCGAGGGGTCGGTCGCGTCGCTCAACGTCACCACCGGAGTGGCGGGCGAGACCTGGGTCCACGTGTAGGTGACCGCGTCGCCGTCGGGGTCGAGCGCGCTGCCGTGCAGCTGCACCACCGTGCGCTCGTCGACTGCCTTGGCCGCGCCCGCGTTCACGGTGGGCGCCTGGTTCACGTTCTGAACCTCGACGTTGGTGGTGCTGATCGCGTTGAGGGTGCCGGCGGTGACGGTGAGCTGAAAGCTCAAGGTCGCTCCGCCCACGGTCACGTCGGGGGCCACGAACGACGGGGTGGCGGTGGTGGCGTTGTTCAACGTCACCGCCGGGCCGGCGGTCTGGATCCACCCGTAGGTGACCGCGTCACCGTCGGGGTCGGAGCCCGAGCCGCTGAGGGTGACCAACACCCGCTCGTTCACCGTCTGGTCGTTGCCGGCCGCGGCGGTCGGCGCGCGGTCGACGTTGGTGATGTTCACCGTGCGGGTGACCGGGCTGCTGTAGGCGGTGCCGTCGAAGGCGGTCAGCGCGAACACCGCCGAGCCACCGGCCGCGGGCACGTCGGGCGCGGTGAAGGTGGTCACCGCCTGGTTCGGCGTGTCGAGGGTGACCGCCACGCCCGAGACCTGGGTCCACTGGTAGGTGAGCGTGTCGCCGTCGGCGTCGGTGGCCGAGCCGGTGAGCGTGCCCTGGGTGCGCTCGGGCATCGGCGCGAAGGCCGCGATCGACGCCACCGGCTTGCGGTTGGTCTGCGCCGCGGTGCACTTGTTGGCGAGCAGCTTGGGGAACGGCAGGTTGACGATGCCTCCGAAGGCGATGTCGTCGACCTCCCAGCCCGCCGCGCGCGAGTTGGAGTCGCTCGCCGCGCGGAACCGCACCCGCACCGACTTGCCCGCCAGCGCGCTGCCGAAGTTGTAGCTGGTGGTGACGAAGCTCGGGTTGCCGGGGTTGATGCCGCCGAACGCCTGCCGGGTGCCGAGCACCGTGCCGCCCGCCAGCGCCGCGGTGTAGCCCTGGCCGGTCACCGCCGGGTTGAGGGTGGTCACGTCGGCCCAGGTGTTGCCGTTGTCGGTCGAGAGCTCGACCACCGCGCCGTCGAAGTACTGGGTGCCCGAGAACTCGAACGAGTACCGGTGGCGGAACGACATCGTGAACGGCGCGCCGGTGCCGACCGCGAGCGCGGGCGAGAGCAGCGCCAGGTCGGTGTTCCCGTTCTGATCGGCCACCTGGTAGTTGTGGTCGGTGGGCGACAGCTCCTGCCGCACCCACGGGTTGAGCGCGCCGGTGCTGCCCAGATTGAGCGCGGTGAACACCGGGCTGCTCGACTCCACGTCGTCGGTCGCCGACTGGCTGGCCACGTCGTCGAAGTTGGCGCGGCGGCTCACGTTGACCGTGTAGGTCGCCGGGGTGAGCGCGGTGTCGCCGTACTGCACCTGAAGATCGACCACCTGCACGCCCGAGAGGCCCGACGCGAGCGCGATACCCACCGTCGAGGTGACCAGGTCGCGCGGGTTGCTGGCGGGGAAGCTGAGCGTGTTCCCGCCGGGGAAGCTGACGTTGCCGGCGTTGGGACCGACCGCGGTCACCGTGGCGGTGGTCGCCTGCAGCCGCACCGTGCTGTCGTTGCGCAGGGTGAGCGAGAGGTGCCCGCTCTCACCGCTGTCGAGCACGCCGTCGGTGTCGCAGTGGGTGACGTCGTCGTTCAGGCTCGCCGACGCGAGCACCAGGTCGCTGCCGACCACGAAGCTCTCGGTGACGCCGTTGTTGGTGGCGCTGTAGCGGTCGGGGCTCACCGCGCCGAAGCCCGCTCCGCGCTTGGCGAACGCCGCGGCGAACAGGTGGTAGTCGGTCATGTCGCGGCCGTAGGCGGCCGAGAGCAGCGCGTCGCGCGCCTCGAGGAACGTCGGCTGCCCGGGGGTCAGCTTGTAGGCGGCGACCAGGTAGTCCTTCCACCGGTTGCGGGCCTGGTCGAAGGTGAGCCGCGGCGTCGGGCCGGTGGTGTCACGCAGCAGCGCCGCGTAGCACTCCCAGAGCATCGTCGCCCACACCTCGCCGGTGTTGTGCACCTCGGAGTTGCCGCCGTTGGCCGAGGTGGTGTTCGGCGCCGGCCAGAACGAGAACGGCACCCCGGTGGGGATCGCCGAGCTGTCCTGAATGTTCTTGTACGTCATGTTGTTCTTGGTGAGGTCGGTCGAGTACGGCATGCGGCGAATGCCGTAGTACGCACCCTGGTTCGCGGTCGGGCCGTTGGCGCCGCCGGTCTCCACCCAGAGCGCCTGGCCGTAAACGCCGCCGTACGACGCGTTGTAGGTGACCGCGCGATCATCGGCGCGCACGGTGAGCAGCATCGCGTGGGTGTCGGCGTAGCCCTCGCCCATGCCACGGGCCATGTTGGTGGTGAGGCCGTTCGAGTTCTGCACCAGGCGGTTCGAGATGTAGTGGCCCCACTCGTGCGCCATGATCTGGTTGTCGATGGTGCCGTCGCGATCGACCGGCGCGAGGCGAAGCATGTGCACCGTCACCGTGCCCGAGCCCATCGCGGTGCGGAACGCGTCGCCGTCGGGGGTGCTCAGCTGGTAGGCGGGAATGGTCACCGTCGGAGTGCCGGTGACGCCCATCGTGATCGGGGTGGTGGCCGCGTGCGGCGTGGTGCTGGCGATGATCACGCCGATCGCGCCCGCCGCCTGCGCGTTGACCGCCTTGTCGCTGAAGCCGCAGGTCGCGGGCGCCACCGCGGCGCCGCCGCGATCGATGAACGCGATCTTGCCCGCCACGCCGGCCCAGGTGCCGGAGGTGGGCGCGTCGCAGCCGTCGTGCACGGTGGCGGCGGCGGTGCTCGCCGGCGGGTAGGTGGTGGAGCCGACGCCGTCGTTCACCCACACCACGTCGGCGGTGATGTCGTGGGTGGCGATGCCCCAGCCGCTCGGCACGCCGGTGGTGTAGTCGGCCGCGAGCCCGGTGCCGGCGGTGACGAACAGGTGCCGATCGGCGATGCCGTCGAACAGGTACATCTGCATGCGGGGCCGCGCGCCGTCGGCCGGGGTGTTCATGTTGGCGTTGTTGCGGCCCGAGAAGTCCTGGCCTTCGCCGCGAATGCTGTCGTTGCCGAGACCGCCGCGGCCGTAGTTGTTGGCCTGCGCGTTACCCGCCGCCTCGTCGAAGCCCGAGACGTAGTACCAGTCGTGAAAGAAGTTCACGTTGTAGAACAGCTGGGTGATCGCCGCGTTGCGCTCGTTGGCGGTGATCGGCGTCGCCGGGTTGTAGGTGCGGAGGAACTGCCCCGGCCCGGTGATGCTGCCGCGAAAGTCGGCCGACGCCGGGGTGAAGCCGTCGGGAGTGACCAGGTCGAGAAACGCGTCGACGTTGTTGCCGTTGGTCTCGGTGGCGCCGAGCGGCAGCCAGGGGTCGGCGAGGTACGCGCTGGAGACGAGCGAGAGATCGACCTGCGCCAGCGGCCCGGGGAACTGGGTGCCGTCGAGGTTGCCGGTGGGGTGCGGGTCGAACAGGTTGCCCTGCGGGCCGTCGTACGGCTGCGACGGGTTGGCGGGGTCGTTGTTCGGCGACGCCCACACCCGGTACTGGAACAGGTTCGAGGCCTGATCAGCGGTGAGGTCGTTGCGGTAGAGCACCTTGGAGTCGACCGCCGAGACCACGTACGAGTAGCTGTCGGCGCCCGACTCGACCTCCACGTACCAGGCGGGCAAGAGCTGCGACGGGAGGTGGAACCACACCTTCTTTGCGCGCGGGCTCGAGCCGGCCAGGGTGAACGCCTCGTAGCCGCCCTCCCCTGCGCCGCCCCCCTGCAGGGTGCTCCGCGACAGCGAGGTGCCGGAGAGATCTTCGAACGCCACCGCGATCGCCTCTTTGGCGTCGAGCTCGAACGTCTTGCCCGACTTGAACTGATCAGCGCCGGTCGGCGACAAGAAGCCGGCGATCGAGATCAGCTGGTGGTCGCGCGAGAGCGCCAGCCGCGCCTGCTCGCGAAACACCTCGATGCCGTCGACCCGCTGCTCGAGCTGAACGATCGCCGCGCCGGTGCCGAGGTCGTGCACCTGGGCCACCTGCGCCGAGGCGAGGTCGGCCGCCTTCAGGTTGTAGAGCGGCGAGTAGTGGGTGAAGTGCGCCTTCGCCGCGTCGCTCACCGTCTCTTGCGCCAGCTGCGCCTGGCTCTTGCCGGCGCGGAGCTGCTCCAGGCCCTCCTGCGAGCCCAGCTTCGACGCCCAGACGAAGGTGGGCACCCCGAGGCGCTCTTCGACCTGCACGTCGGTGTTGCGGCGAACGTGCGCCTCGTCGTCGGCCAGCTTCTTCTTCAGCGACTGGTACGAGACGACCGGCGCCGCCTGCAGCGCGTCGAACGGCGCGGGCGCGGTGGCGCGAGAAGAAGACTGCGAACAAGACGAGGCGACAGCCAGCAGAGCGACTGCCGAGAGGACACGCGGCGACATGAAAACCCCCGAGGGTGGAACTTTCGGGGGCGCACCCTACACGGGGCGAACTGCCCCGGTTGAACTTTCTGCGGAAAACCCCGTTTCCAAACCGGGACTTCAGGCCACTCCGCGACCCTGCTGGCTGGCGTAGTAGGCGACCTTGCGGGCGCGCATCACGTCTCCCAGCGGGCGGTGCTCGACCAGCGCGTTCCAGGGGTCGAACTTCTCTTTCTCGACCTCGGCGTCGACCTTCTCGTTGAGGCCGCCCGGCTTCACCGTCAGCCGGCCGACGGTGACGTAGGGCGTGGGCCAGGGAATCTGCGGGCGCTCGATCGGAGTGGTCTGGTCGTCGGCGAAGAACTGCAGCCCGAGGTCCCAGCTGAGCGGGCCCGACTCGAGCTGCTTCTTCACCTCGGCGGCGAAGTCGTTCTTCGCGTCGGGCACCACGTTGGTGCGCGCGGGCGACAGCCGCACCTTCACCGCGTAGGGCCCGCAGCTGATCGGCACCGCCGAGTAGAACGGCGCGGTGGTGAAGCCGGTGAAGCCCGCCAGGCCACCCGCCAGCTTCTTCAGCTTGCCGAGGCCACCGAACAGGCCGTGCATCTTCACCATGTGGCCGACGATTGACAGCGGGCCCTTCATCGCCGCGCCGACGAACTGCACGAACTGATCGGCGTTCTCGAACGCGAACGCCTCGGAGTGGATCAACGCGAAGTCCTGCGACCTGGTGTTGCCCCCGAGCGCGCCCGGGCCTTCGACGCCGAGCATCTTGAAGGCGAAGCCGCGCACGTCGCCCACCTTGTCTTTCTGCTTCAGGTGGCTGCCGTTGGAGAGGCGGATCAACGCCCGGTACTTGCCCGGCTTCGCGAACGCGCCCTGCCTGGCGTGCGCGGGCAGCCCGTCGAGCACCTCGACCTCGCCTTCCATCGCGAGCACGGTCTTGCGGTGCACCGCGCGCTCGGGCTTGCCGTAGTGCTGGTTGCCCTGGGCCTGAATGCTCTTGATCAGCTCCGCATAGCCCTTGAAGCGCTGCTCCTCATCGGCGGCGACTTGTTCTTTCCACTGGGTGCTCGGCTCGCTCATGGGCCGAGTGGATATCACTCGTACCGGTAGGACAGAACGACCTCGACGTCGTACAGGCTGACGGTGGAGCCGAGCGCCCCGTTGGTCTGCGCCGGCGTCACCGCCACGTCGAGCTGCTCGGCGTTGAGGGTGAGCGCTGAGAGCAGCTGGGCGTCGCTGACCGTGAACGAGACCAGCGCCGGCCCCGCGTCGGGCGCGTTGGCGGTGGCGGCGAGCGGCTGCCAGCCGTACGGGGTGTGCAGCCAGGCGTTCACTCCGCCCTGACCGGAGGCGAAGAAGGTCGCGCTCAGCGAGGTGACCGAAGCGTTGGCGGGCAGCTTCGCCGCCGCGAGCGAGACGTGGAACAGCGCCGCCGGCTCCAGGCCCGGGCCCGAGAGCTCCCAGAAGTCGCTCAGGTCGTCGGTGCGGGTGGGCCGGGTGTCGTTGCCGCCGTAGACCAGGGTGCGCTGGCGCGCGACGTCGAAGGCGAGCTTGGGCTGCATGCGCGGCGCGGGCGTGCCCCAACCGCGCGCGTCGACCAGCCGCGGCTGCGACACCACCGGAGTCGAGCCGGAGGGGATCAGCACCGTCACCGTGTCGACCGCGCCCGCCCCACCCAGCCGGCCGCCGTAGAGCACCGGCGCGTGCGCGTTCGGGTCGAACGCCACTCCCATCGCGTCGTTCACGCCCGACGGCGTGCGCTGGGTGAACAGCTGCCCGTGCGAGGTCTCGATGCCGAACGAGCCGCCGAAGGTGGAGAGCCAGAGCGCGCCGCCGTCTTCCAGGCCGATGCCGTAGGGCTGGGCGCCCGCGTCTCCCACGGTGAAGACGTCGGCGCCCGCCACGCTCGCCCAGACCGCGCCGTTCCACCGCAGCAGGCCGGCGTCGTAGCCGGCGGTCCCCCACAGCTCGCCGCTCTCGTTCACCATGCCCGCCACCCAGGTGGTGCTCGCTTGCGGCCACCCGGCGTTGGTCGAGCCCACCGGCGTGGTGTGGCTGGTGCCGTCGTCGGCGGTGAGCACCCAGCGCGCGTTCTTGGGGTCGAGCCCGACGTCGAGGAGCCCGGGCGTGAAGGGCACCGTCTGCGCCAGCGACCAGCCCGAGCGCGACAGGGTCCAATCCTGCAGGGTGCCGGCGTCGGTCTCGACGAAGGCGCGGAGCTGGTTGAGCACCGGGTCCCACGCCAGCCGGGTGGTGACGCCGTTCCACTCCACCGGGTTCGGCAGCGCGACGGTGGTGCGGGTGGCGCCGATCAGCTCGTAGGTGCCGGCGTTGCTCACCGCGAGCAGCGCGCCGCTCAGCGGGTCGGGCACCAGCGCGCGCACGGTGAGGGTGGTGGACAGCTCCGACGGCGCCCAGCCCGCATCGCCGAGCGAGTAGACGGTGTTGTCGGTGAACGGCTTGAGCAGAAAGCGCTGGTGAACCGCGTCGTAGCAGCCGCTGCCTCCGTCGGTGAGCAGCAGCGGCGCGGGCAATTGCCGCCAGCCTCCGTCGGTGAACAGCCAGCTGTCGGAGGCGACCCCGCCGTCGGTGAGCACCCCGCCCACCATCACCACCTGGTCTTTGAGCAGGTCGCGCACGGTGACCGCGGTCTGCCGGGCGGGCGGCCGCGGGTTGAGGGTCAGCGGGGTCCAGTCTCCGTCGTAGAGCCAGGCGTCGTCGACCACGCCCGAGGTGCGCAGGCCCGAGACCAGCACCACTCCGCCCAGCGCGCGCGAGTAGAAGCAGGTGGTGTGGTTGCGCGACGAGGGCGAGTGCGCCGGCGTCACCAGCTGCCAGGCGCCGTTCTCGAACACGTACGTCGCGCCCGAGCGGTTGTTGAGCGCGTTGGTGCCGCCGAACAGCACCGCGTGGCGGCGGCCTTCGTCGTAGGCGACGCACGGCCCGGCGTGCAGCTGCGGCCAGCCGGTGGCCTTGCCGTCTTGCAGCTGCACCCACTCGTCGCCGCTCCACTCGTAGTAGCCACCCTGGCTGAAGCCGCCGAGGTCGCCGATGTAGAGCATCGCGCTCGCGCGCCCGGTGTCTTGGAGGAAGTAGGCCTCGGTCGACATCGGCGACTGGTAGCGGCGGGGAGTAAACGTGTAGCCGCCGACCGCGGTGGCCGGCGTGGCGAGCTCGGCCTCGGTGCTGCCGAGCGGCTCGGCGGAGGGCGTGAACACCGGCGCCAGCTCGAGGCGGTTCGGGTTCTCGAGCGTGCTGCCGAGCACCTTGCCGCCGAGCGACGCCACCCAGCGCCCTTCGTTCACCGTCACCGTGGGGGAGTTGTTGCCGGCGCCGTCGACCTGCCGCACCAACAGCTGCGGCGAGTCCATCGGGAGCAGGTCGATGCCGAGCGAGCCGTCGGCGGTGGCGACCCCGGAGCCGATCTGAATCTTCGACACCGGCAGCGAGACGCGCGCCGAGGCGCCGGGCTCGAGCGAGCCGGCGGCGAAGTCGACGTGTTGCCGCACCCCGGCGTCTTCCAACCCCGCGCCCCAGGGGAAGCGGGAGTGAACGATCGCGCCCGGCAGATCGACCCGCGGCGGGAGCGGCGGCTGGGTGTCGACGACCACCGCCGGCAGATCGACCGTCGCGGTCTGGAGGTTGAGGTCGACCAGCTTCGCCTGCACCGCGACCGGGCCGGTGTAGAGCAGCATGTCGTCGGCGAGCGCGCAGTCGAAGCTGAACGACAGCCCGTCTCCCGTGCCCGGGAGGCAGGTCAGCAGAGTGGTGTCGGTCTGAGGCTCGGGCGCATGATCGAGCGTCTCGCTGGCGGCGAGCGAGAAGCGGGCGAGCGTGCCGACGCCGAGCGCGGTCACCGTGCGCAGGGTGTTGCTGGTGGCGGGAATCAGCGAGAGCTTCGACGAGGTGAGCGACGGCGGGGTGTGATCGGAGTCGTCGCGGCAGAAGTCAGACGCGCAGTGGGTGCCGCTGCCGCAGTCGGCGTTCGAGATGCACGGCACCCTGGTGCCGGGTGGAAACTTCGAGTGCGAGCCGCAGGCGGCGGCGGCCAAGGCCAGGGCGGCGAGCGCGGCTCTCACGCCGGCGAGCATACGGTGGGTGCGCACGAGTGGACTTGAAAGTCGTGCGTTCAAGGTGTTTCACCCCGGTGTCATGTTCAAGCCGCTCGGCATCGTCTCGGCAGTGATGGGTTTCTTGGGCGTCGCGCTGGGAGCGATGGGCGCCCACGCGCTCAAGCACGGCGGCCTGCTCGGCGAGGCCGACGGCGCTCAGCGGCTGGAGTGGTGGGAGACCGCAGCCCGCTACCAGCTGTTTCACGCGCTCGCGATCGGGCTGGCCGCGGTGCTGGCGGTGAAGCTGAAGACCGCGCGCGTCTGTGGCTGGCTGTTCACCGCCGGCATCGTGCTCTTCTCGGGCAGCCTCGACCTGATGACGCTCACCGCCAACAAGGCGTTCGCCGCGGCGACGCCTCTGGGTGGCATCTGCCTGATGGCAGGTTGGATCGCGCTCGCGGTCGCGGTCGTGCGGCAGCCCCAAAGCTGAGGCGAGCTGCCTCGCTGGGTCTGACCCGACACCGCCGAGATTTCGTGGGCCAGCACCGCGCCGCCGTTACACATTTGCGATGCGGAAGGTTTTGGTGGTCGACGATCAGCGCGATGTCGCAAACGCTCTGAGGCGAGTGCTCCGCAGCGCGGGCTTCGAGGTCGCGGTCGCGTACTCGCCCGAAGATGCGCTTGCGCTGTTCGACGCGTTCGATCCTTCGCTGGTCGTCTCCGACTTCGAGATGGGCGCAATGAACGGCGAGCAGATGCTGCGAATGATGATGCGCCGCAAGCCCAGCTTGAAGGGGCTGATCCTCTCCGGTCACCCGCGCATTCGGGTCTCGGAGCAGTTCGGCTTCATGAACAAGCCGTGGGACACCAGCGCATTGCTCGGCGCTCTCGCCGCCTGAGAATCGCGGGGCCGGTTCTTGCACGGCCGCGCGCATGATTCGCAAAGCGATCCTTTTCGCCAGTTTCCTCACGCTCGCGGCCTGCTCCGGCAGCCCTCAGCAGGGAAATGGCGGTGGCAGCGGTGGTGGCTCGGGCGGTGGTGTCGCGACTGGAGGCGGCGCGGCGACCGGAGGCGGAGGCGCGGCGACCGGCGGCGGCTCGGCGACGGGCGGCGGCGGCGCGGCGACCGGCGGCGGTGCGGCGACGGGCGGTGGCGCGGCGACCGGCGGCGGCAGTGCGACCGGCGGTGGAACAGCGGTCGACCCCTGCGCGCCCGGCGGCCACACCGCTGACGGCGGCTGCGAGTCGACCTTCACCGGGTGGAACCACGCCAGCGACCTGCTGAGCGGCCGCGATCACCACGTCACCTTCACCGGCAGCGCGAACGGCACCGGGCTGCTGTTCGTGGGAGGCGGCTTCGACGCCACCAGCGCGTACAGCGAGGTCGAAGTGGCGACCCTCGACGGCGACGGCGGGGTGAGCGCGTTCACCTCGACCAACGGGCTGCTGAAGCCGATGGGCGGCCAGGGCTGCGCGCAGACCGGGCTCAACACCGCGGTGCTGGTGGGCGGGCTCGACGCGACCAGCAACTCGGTGGCCTCGACGATGATCGTGCAGGTCGACGCCACCGGCACGCCGAACTTCTCGGCGGGGACCGCGATGAACAAGAAGCGATACCACGTCACCGCCAACTTCCACGGCGGCTACGTCTACGCGATCGGCGGCCTGGTGCAGACGGTGTCGGGCATGTCGGTCTCGCAGTCGGTCTCCAAGTCGGTGGAGCGCGCGACCTTCGACGGCACCACCCTCGGCACCTGGGAGCTGCTGGCCGACCTGCCGATGCCGCTCACCCACCACGCGGCGGTGGTGGCGGGCGACTCGCTCTACCTGTTGGGCGGCGTGAGCACCTCGGCGGCGCTCACCCAGATTCTGAAGGCCGACTTCGCCTCCGACGGCACGCTCGGCACCTTCACCAACGTGGGGACGTTGCCGCAGGCGCGCGCGACCTCGGCCGGCTTCTACAAGAACGGCTACCTCTACCTGGTGGGCGGTGGCACCACCATCAGCGGCGGAGCGACCGCGAGCTTCGAGCGCGCGCTGATCGCCGCCGACGGCTCGGTGGGAACGTGGGAGTCGCTGGCCGACATGCCGATGGCGCGCGAGCACTCGCACCACGTGCCCTGGGTCGACGGCTTCATCTATTCGACCGGCGGCTCCGACTCGAGCGGGTACCAGACCGCGGTGTTCAGCGGAAAGTTCGAGTAGCGCGGGCTCAGCCGAGCTTCTGTTTCAGCAGCTCGTTGACGAGCTTGGGGTTGCCCTTGCCCTTCATCGCCTTCATCACCTGGCCGACGAGAAAGCCGAGCACCTGCTGCTTGCCGCTCTTGAAGCTCGCCACCTCGGTGGGGTGCCTGGCGATCACCTCGTCGACCGCGGCTTCGGTGGCGCCGGTGTCGGTCACCTGAGCGAGGCCCTTGTCGGCGATCACCTTCGCCGCGTCTTCACCGGTGGCGAACATCTGGCCCAACACGTCTTTCCCCGCGTTGGCAGAGATGCGGCCCGCCTCGACCTCGCCGAGCAGCGCGGCGAGCTGGGCGGGTTTGATCAGCGCCGCGGTCTTCATCAGCCGTGAGACCTCGCCCAGGCACCAGTTGGCGACCTTCTTCGGCTCGCCCTTGAAGTCCTTCGCGGCGGCGTCGAAGAAGTCGGCCAGCGTCTTGTCCTGCGCGAGGGTGTTGGCGTCGTACTCGCTCAGCCCCGAGCTCACCCAGCGGGCGCGGCGCGCCTTCGGCAGCTCGGGCAGCTGGTGGCGAATGGCGTCGATCTCCGACGGGAGCAGCACCAGCGGCGGCAGGTCGGGGTCGGGGAAGTAGCGGTAGTCTTGCGCGTCTTCTTTCGAGCGCATCGAGCGGGTCTCGTTGCGATCGGGGTCGTAGAGGCGGGTCTCCTGGGTGATGGCGCCGCCGCCTTCGATCAGCTCGACGTGCCGGGCGATCTCGACGTCGATCGCCGCCTTGATGAATCGAAACGAGTTGAGGTTCTTCAGCTCGCAGCGGGTGCCGAACTTCTCGGCGCCCTTGCGCATCACCGAGACGTTGGCGTCGCAGCGAAAGCTGCCTTCCTCGAGGTTGCCGTCGTTGACGCCCACGTAGATCAGGATCTCGCGGAGCGCCTTCAGGTACTCGACCGCTTCATCGGCCGAGCGCAGGTCGGGCTGGCTGACGATCTCGATCAACGGCGTGCCGGCGCGGTTGAGGTCGACCAGCGAGCCTCCACCGGCGTCGTGCACGCTCTTGCCGGCGTCTTCTTCCATGTGAATGCGGAGAATGCGGATCGGCTTGGTGGCGCCCTCGCCTGCCGAGATCTCCAGCACCCCGTGCTCGCAGATCGGCAGCTCGTACTGGGTGATCTGATAGCCCTTCGGCAGGTCGGGGTAGAAGTAGTGCTTTCGCGCGAAGACCGAGGTCTCGCGAATGGTGCAGCCGACCGCGAGGCCCGCCTTCACCGCCATCGCCACCGCGGCCTTGTTGAGCACCGGGAGCGTGCCGGGCATTCCGAGGCAGAGCGGCCGGGTGGAGGAGTTCGGCTTCTCGCCGAAGGTGGTCGCCGCGCCCGAGAAGATCTTCGAGCGGGTGAGCAGCTGCGCGTGCACCTCGAGGCCGATCACCGGCTGAAAGTCGGAGACGCTCACAGCTTCGGCTCCTCTTTCCAGAACGGGTGGGCGGCTTCGTAGGCCGCGGCCGCGCGCAGCACCGTCGACTCGTCGAACGCCTTGCCGATCAGCTGCAGCCCCACCGGCAGCTTGCCCTGGGTGAAGCCGCACGGCAGCGAGAGCGCGGGCAGACCGGCGAGGTTCACCGGCACGGTGAGCACGTCGGCCAGGTACATCGCCATCGGGTCGTCGGCTTTTTCGCCGAGCTTGAACGGCGGCATCGGCGACACCGGCGCGGCGAGCACGTCGACCTCGCGAAACGCCGCCTCGAAGTCGCGCTTCACCAGCGTGCGCACCTGCTGCGCCTTGCGGTAGTACGCGTCGTAGTAGCCGGCGGAGAGCGCGAAGGTGCCGAGCATGATTCGACGCTTCACCTCGACGCCGAAGCCCTGGGTGCGGGTCTCGAAGTAGAGCTCGCGCAGCCCCTGCACGTCTTTGGCGCGAAAGCCGTAGCGCACGCCGTCGTAGCGGGCGAGGTTGCTCGAGGCCTCCGCGGGAGCGAGCAGGTAATACGTCGGCAGCGCCGCCGCGGTGTGAGGCAGCGAGACCTCGCGCACCTGGGCGCCCAGCCCTTCGAGCGTCTTCACCGCGGCGCGCACGCTCGCTTCGACCTCGGCGTCGAGCCCTTCGCCGAAGTACTCCTTCGGGAGGCCGACCTTGAGCCCCTTCACGCCCGCGTGCAGACCGACGGTGAAGTCGGGCACCGCGTGACGCGAAGACGTCATGTCCAACGGGTCGGCGCCGGAGATGGCCGAGAGCACCATCGCCACGTCGCCCACCGTCTTGCCGATCGGCCCGCCCTGATCGAGCGACGAGGCGAACGCGACCATCCCGTGACGCGAGACGCGGCCGTAGGTGGGCTTGATGCCGACCACGTTGCAGAACGCGGCCGGCTGGCGAATCGAGCCGCCGGTGTCGGTGCCGAGCGCGGCGAAGATCTCGCGCGCCGCGACCGCTGCCGCCGAGCCGCCCGAGCTGCCGCCCGGGGTGCGCTCGGGGGCGTACGGGTTGTGGGTCGGGAAGTGCGCCGAGTTCTCGGTCGACGAGCCCATCGCGAACTCGTCCATGTTGGTCTTGCCGACGATCACCGCTCCGGCGCGCTCCAACCTGGCGACCGCGGTCGCGTCGTACGGCGGCACGAAGCCCGAGAGGATCTTCGAGCCGCAGCTGGTCTCCCAGCCCTGGGTGCAGAAGATGTCTTTCAGCGCCACCGGAATGCCGTCGAGCGGCCCGCGCGCTTCGCCCTTCTTGCGGCGGTCGTCTGACGCCTTGGCCTTGGTGAGCGCGCGCTCGGCGTCGAAGCGAATGAACGCCTTCACCTTGGGGTCGACCGCCTCGATGCGCTTCAGGCACGCCTGGGTGGCGTCGACCGAGGTCGCCTCGTGGGTCTTCAGCTTCTGCGAGAGCTCGGTGGCAGAGAGGCCGATCATTCGATCACCTTCGGCACCCCGAACGAATCGCCCGACCGCTGCGGCGCGTTGGCGAGCGCCTCGTCGGCGGTGAGCGGCGTCTCCACCGCGTCTTCGCGCAGCGTCGCGTGCTCCAGGTTCACGTGGTAGGTCGGCGGCACGTCGGTGGTGTCGATTTTCGACAACGCCTCGAACGCCTCGAGCACCTGCGAGAGCTGCTGCTGGTGCTTCAGCTCTTCTTCCGGCGTCAGCTTCAGCCGCGCGAGCTTCGCCACGTGGCGAACCTGGTCGAGAGTCAGCTTCACGGGCCGGTTCTCTAGCACGGCATCGGTCGTTCGACCGATGGTCGATCGGCGGACGACGAAATCGTGCGCTTCGGCAATGTTGAATGGGTGAGCCACCGCCTGCTCTGGGTCGTCTCGGTCTTCGCCGCGTTGGGAATCGGCTGCGATCGCGTCGGCGCCAGGCACGTCGGGCCGGCGAAGCTGTCGGTGCAACCCGCGAGCGTGAGCTTCGGCCTCACCTGGGTCGGCCAGCCTCAGGATCAGCTGATGGCGGTGACCAACGACGGCGACTCCGACGCGTTGGTGACACTCTCGGTCGCCGAGCCCTTCTCGGTCGACGTCACCCAGCTGCAGGTGGCGCGCTCTTCCCACTCCAACATCACCGTGCGGTACGCGCCCACCGCGGCTGGCCACGACTCCACCAAGCTCTTCGTGGGCACGCTCGCGGTGCCGCTGTCGGGAGACGCGCGGGCCGAAGGCGATTGTCCACCGAAGCTGTGCAACGACGTCTTCTTCGACACCCTCTCCCGTTCCTGCGCGTCGAAGCCGGTCGACGACGGCACCGCCTGCCACACCGGATGCACGGCGGGCGCCTGCCAAGGCGGCGTCTGCGTCGGCTCGCCAATCAGCTGCGACGACGGCAACAGCTGCACCGTCGATTCCTGCAGCGAGCCCGACGGCTGCAGCCACAGCGCGCAGAGCTGCCCGGCGCCGAGCGACCCGTGCAAGGCAGGCGCGTGCGACCCGGTGAAAGGCTGCATCGAAGAGGCCGTGCCCGACGGCACCTCTTGCGGAGAAGACCTCTGCGCGTCGAGCACCTCGGCGATCTGCCTCAGCGGCAGCTGCGTTCGACGCCCGCGGCTGGCCGGCACCCGCTGCGCGAACACGTGGACTCGGCCGTACATGGACCTCCACCAGAGCGCCGCCTTCACCTGGGACTCCAGCCGGCGCCACGCGATTCAGTACGGAGGCTGGTCGTTTCGCGACGCGCGCGAGACCTGGGAGTGGGACTTCGATCGCGGCTGGCAGCAGGTTCTTCCCGCGGCCAGTCCCGACGTCAGCGGAGGCACCCTCGGCTACGACCCGAACCGGCAGCGCGCGGTGCTGTTCTCCAACTCCGAGACCTGGGAGTACGACGGCTCCACCTGGACCCAGCTCTTTCCGGCGCAGTCGCCGCCGCCGGTCGACCAGGCCAGCTTCGTCTACGACACCTCCGCGCAGAAGCTGATCCTCTACGGAGGTTTCTACTGCACGCCCAACTGTCACTACCCGACCGACTTCTGGACCTGGGACGGCACCAATTGGGCCAACGTGGCCGCCGCGCCCGCCCCGGCCAGCAAACGCAACCCAGCGGTCGGCTACGACGAATACCGCTCCCGGCTGGTGGTGTTCGGCGGAATGGATCTCGGCGGCATCAACGTAAAAGACGATCTCTGGGAGTTCGACGGCACCCAGTGGACCGAGGTCGTGCGCCCTGACGGAGGTGCGTGGCCACCGGGCAGCGGCATGCCCAGCCTGGTGTTCGACGAGGCGCGCGCTCAGCTGGTGCTCTTCAATGGCGCACCCGGCACTCCCGACGGCGGCGAAATCTGGAGCTGGAACGGCACCGAGTGGACCGAGCAGTCCTTCGACCAGGGGCCTCGCACCCAGTGGTGGTACTCACGCGTCGCGATCGATCAGCGCACCGGCGGCTTGCTGGCGTTCTCCACGCCCAACCTCGCGGGTGGCGAGCTGAGCGACTGGAAGTGGGACGGCGGTCAGTGGACGACCCAGACCGCGCCGGTTCCGTCTCCGCGTTCGCGCGCCTCGCTCGCGTACGACTCTCTGCACGACAAGGTGGTGATGTTCGGTGGCTTCGTGGCGAGCGACTACGTCGACTACCAGCAGACCTGGCTGTGGAACGGTGCGCACTGGTCGATCGCCGCGTCTGATCACTCCCCTCCTCCACGCACCGAGGCCGCGATGGCGTTCGACTCCGCGCGAGGGGTCACCGTGCTCTTCGGCGGCGTCGACTACACCGCCGGTTACTACGGCTCCGACGACACCTGGGAGTGGGACGGCGCCTCGTGGACCCAGAAGATACCTCAGCAGTCGCCGCCCGAGCGCTACGGCGCGTCAATCGCGTACGACTCGACGCACCAGAAGGTGATGCTGTTCGGCGGCTACTCCGAGAGCACGGTTCAGGCGCTCCGCGACCTCTGGGCCTACGACGGCATCACCTGGCAACAGATCAGCACACTCCATCTGCCGCCGGCCCGGGTGGGCGCCAAGATGGTCTACGACGAAGCGCACCAGCAGCTGGTGCTCGTCGGCGGCTCACCCGAGCGCTTGCTGATCGAAAACCAGCTCTACCAGGACACCTGGACCTTCGACGGCACCGATTGGACCGAGCGCACGGTGGTGAACGCGCCGGCCCCCCGCGCGCGCTTCGGCATGGCGTACGACTCCACCCGCCAGTGCGTCTGGGCCTTCGGCGGGTGGACGGTGAGCAACGTCTACGGCACCGAGCTCAACGACACCCTGCAGTGGGACGGCACCACCTGGACGACCGTGACCCCGATGGTGTCGCCGCCGCCGTTGGGCGGTATGGACATGATCTACGACCCCACGCGCGATGAGCTGCTCTTCATGGGCGGCGCGGGCGACGACGAGTACGCACCGAGCGACGGCACCTGGGTCTACGGCCCGCCCTGAGCGCTCACGGAGGCGACTTCGCCAGCTCGGCGAGCTCGGTGGCGGTGAGCTCCCGCGGCGAAAGCTTCGGCCCCGCAATCAAGCCGTCGAAGTCGGCGGCGGCGATCGCGCCCGGCCAGCACAGCCCCGGCCCGGCGACGTTGTACGAGCCCCACGAGAGGTACATCGGGTAGCCGGCGCCGTGGCCGAAGTACGGGCCCGACTGCACTTCGGCCGCGAGCTTGCCGTTCAGGTAGAGCCGCTGCATTCCACCGGGCGCCCAGGTCATCGCGACGTGCGACCACGCGTCGGGTGCCACCGGCTCGGCGCTGACGGCTCGCACGAAGCTGTCGAGGTTGGGCTGCCCGCGCCGAAGCAGCTGCGCGACCAGGTGATGTTCGGCGTCGAAGCCGAGCAGCGGCGCGCACCAGCCCGAGCCGACCGGCGTCTCGGTCAGCCCGGTGAGCACGCCCGACGCGCTGTGCGGCTTGATCCACAACGCGATCGAGAACGCGCGCCGCGGGTCACCGATCTCCGTCGACACCGTCATCAGCGGAGTGCGGCGCTCGGCCACCGGCTGGGTGAGCAGCGGCCCGTAAGTCGCGTCGAAGGCCGCGCCGCCTCCGTGCACGCTGCGGGTCAGCTCGACGAACCGCTGGAGGCCGTTCTTCTCGATCCACGCGGCGACCTCCGCCTTCGCCTGGCAATAGGTCGGGGTGATCGCGGTGCGAAAGTCGGTGTAGGTCGCCCACGCCGCGTTCGCGCTCAGCCGGGTGAGATCGTCGACGCCGTGGTACGGCGGGTGAGCGCAGTCGGGCGCGTTCGACAGAAACGCCGCCGCGCCCTCGTGAAACCAGGTGGGCACCAGCGCTCCTTGCATGCGCGCGTAGAGCTCGCCGTGCGTCTGCTCGTGCATCGCGAAGCCGAGTGCGCCGTCGTCGACCCGCAACACCACCACCGTGGTCTTCGGCGCGATGAAGCCGTTCGGCGTGGCCGAGCCTTTGTTGAAGGTCCACGAGCGCTGCGACGGCCCGGCGAAGTCCAGCCCGCACGCCTTGGTCTTGCAGAAGATCGCCAGCGGAGGCTCGGTCACCAGCGGCCCGAGCTTCTGAGCCAGCTGCTCGCGGCCGGTGCGCAGGTCGGCGACCAGGTGGGCACGCTCTTCGGCGTTCGCTTCGGGGTCGACCCAGACGTCGGGCGCGAGCTGAACCAGAGGCTTGCCGTCGTAGGAGAGACCGGGAGCGACGGCCGCGTGGGCGCAGGCGATCAGCGCGAGGGCGACAGGCGCGGCGCGCATCGGCCGTTACTGCGGCGCCTGCGCCTTCTTCAACCGATCGAGCTGCGTCTTGGCGACGTTCGACTCGGGGCCGTCGGGCAGCACGTCGAGGTACTTCTGGTAGTACTCGACCGCCTTCTCGGTCTTGTTGGTGTACCGGTAGGTCTCGGCCATGCCCATCAGCGCGGGGCCGTAGTGAGAGTTCAGCTTCAGCGCCTGGTCGAACGACGCCTCGGCCTGGAGGTACTTGCCCATGTCGAGCAGCGCCAGCCCGCGGCCGGCGATCGGCTCGGCGCGGTCGGGCTTCATGTCGGCCGCTTCGCCGTACGCGTTCATCGCGGCCTCGGCGCGATCAGACGCGCGCAGGCGATCGCCGAGCGCCATCCACCCTTCGTAGTCGCGCTTCACCGGCGCCTTTACGCCCGCGTCGGCAGTCGCCGCGGCGACCGCACCCGCATCGGCCACCGACGGAGCACCGGCATCGACCGCCGGAGCGACCGCGACCGCGCCCGCATCAGCGACCGGCGCCGCCACCACCGCGCCCGCATCGGCCGGAGCCGGCGCGCCCGCGTCGTTCTTCGCCGCCTCGGCCAGCGCCGCTTCCTGCTTCGCCTTTTCTTCCTCGGCGCGCTTGTCGTCGTCGGCCTTCTTCTTCGCGGCGTCTTCTTCGCGCTGACGGGCGAGCGCCTCCTGCTGCGGCTGGTACACCTGCAGGTAGTAGCCACCGGCCAGGCCGACACCGGCCACCAGCAAGAACAGGCCGATCCACCGGCCGGCGCCACCACCGCCCTTGCCCGCGGCGCGAAACAGCTCTTCGTCGGGAACCTGGCGGGCGGCGCTCACCGCCTTCATCGAGCGCGACGGAATGCGCTTCGGCGGCGGCATCGGCACCGGCGGGCCCTCTTCCTGCGGCACCGGAGCAGGCGCGGGCGTCGCGTCGGTCGGAGGAGGCGGCGGCTGCGGCGTGAACGCCGGCTGCTTGCCGGTGCCGGTCGAGGGGCGCTCCTGAGGCTGGGTGTTCGCGTCTGACAGGTCGGGCGGCAACGTCCTCGCCTGGTCCGCGGCGGGAGGCAGCGGCGCGAACTGACCGCCGCGCAGCGTCTCTTTCAGCGGGTCCTGCTTCGGCAGCGGCGGAGGCACCGGAGCAGACGAGTACGCCTCGGGCTGGGTCTTCACCTCGCCGCGCATCGAGCGCGAACGCTCCGCCTCGTCGACGATGGTGAAGAAGCTCGCCAGCTCGGCGATGTCGCCCAGGCGCTTCCAGGTCTCACCCGAGAGCGAGACCTCGTCGTTGCGGTTCACCCGCCGCTCGACGATCCACGAGTGGAGCGTGGTCAGCTTCTGAAACGACTCCACTCTTCCGTCGGAGTGCCTCAGCTTCCAGTCACGGCCCGGCTGCGACACCTCGGTGGTGAACGCAGAGGCCTTCTTCTTGATCCTGAAGACGTGGCTGCACTGGGTGCACTTGACCGTGACACCGTCCGACGGGATTCGGGCCTCGTCGAACTCGTACTCGGTGGCGCAGCGGGGGCAGGCGACGTCCATCAGCCCCTGAAAATTACTCGAATCGTGGCCCCGTGCACGATCCTTCTCGGCTCGGATCAGCGGCCAAGAAATTGACCGATCGCCCACCCCCCTTACGCTCGCCCCAGTACAGCTCACGACAGAGGTGTTGCACCCATGGCGACCACTCGCGCGCGCGAGAAGTCAGTGCTCTCGCGCCAAGACATCGCATCGCGCCGCAAGCAGATCGAGAAGCAGAAGATGAAGACCGGGCCGACCGGCCGGCGGGCAATCGCCGGGGTCGCGCTGCTCACCCTCTCGGTCCTCGCGCTGCTCTCGGTGGCGACCTTCGACGCTCACGATCGCGTCGGCCCGGGCTTTCACAACGCGATCGGCCCCGTCGGCCACGCGATCGCCGAGACGCTCCGCGGTCTGCTCGGCTACACCGCCTTCGTCCTCCCCTTCGCCGGCCTCTACGCCACCGGCATTCTGTTCGGCGCCGAGAAGGGCAAGCGCCGCTGGCCCCAGGTGATCTGCCTCGGGCTGCTGCTGGTCTCGGGCGCGGTGCTCTGCCAGCTGATGATTCACCCCGAGGGCCTGCCCCACGCCCCCGGCGGCATCGTCGGCATGCAGGCCGGCGGGCTGCTCACCGCCCTCTTCTCCACCGTCGGCACGGTGGTGCTGGTGGCGGCGTTGGCCTCGGTCGCGCTGATCGTCGGCACCCAGTTCGCGTTCCTCCGCTTCATCGCCTGGGCCGGTGAGCTCGGGGTGGCGGCGGGCAAGCAGCTGAAGGCGATGGCCGCCGCGGTGATCGCGTATCAGAAGAAGAAGTGGGCCGAGCGCAAGGCCCGCCGCGAGCGCGAAGCGCTCGAAGAAGCCGCCTTCCTCGCCGAGCTGGAGAAAGAAGAGGCGCAGCTGGCCGAGCTCGAAGCGGCCGCCGCCGAGGCCGACGAGATCGCCGAAGAGAACGCCCGCCTGCTGAAGGAGGCGACCGAGGACAAGCGCAAGAAGCTCTTCGACGAGAAGGACGCCAAGCTGATCGAGAAGGAAGCGGCGCTGAAGGCCAAGCAGGCCGATCGCGACGCGAAGATGCTCGAGGCCGAGGCGCTGCGCACCGAGCGCGAGGCGCTCAAGGCCGCCCGCGACGCCGCCCGCGAGCGGGAGCGTCTCGAGAAGGAGCAGGCCAAGGGCCCGCTGCCGTTGCCCGCGCCGTCGGTCTCGGTGCAGCCCGCGCAGCCGTCGATGCCGCCGCTGCCGATGGCCGGTGACGAGCCGGCGTGGGCGATGTCGCTGGCGCCGCTCTCGCGCGAGGCGAACGCTCAGGCGCTGCAGCCCGAGGTCCCGCTGCCGATCGCCAAGCAGGTGTCGGCGCCTCCGCCGCGCCGCGCCCCCAACCTGGTGCTGCCCCCGGGCGTTCCGCCGCCGCCTCCCGCCGAGGCGTTCAACTCGCTCCCGCCGCACCAGCTCGAGTCGGTCGATGACTCGATGCTGGTCGCCTCCGATCTCGCCGCCCCCGCCGGCGCGCTGGTCGAGGCCGGAGCCGCGCTGGCTGCCCCCGCGGCCGCCGCGATCGTGCCCGCGGTGCCGCTCGCGCCCGCGGTGGCCGCCGCGCTGGGCCGCACCCCGATCATCGTCGAGCCGAAGGCACCGCCGAAGCCGACCAAGAAGAAGGAGCAGGAGCAGTTCGAGTTCGTCGGCGACCGCAAGAGCTTCCAGGTCCCTCCGATGGATCTGCTGGAGGCCAACGCCCACGCGCGCCCGGTGCTCGACAAAGACGCGTTCCTGATCACCGCCGAGAAGCTGTGCGCGAAGCTGCGCGACTTCGGCATCGACGGCGAAGTGGTCGAGATTCGCCCCGGCCCGGTGGTCACGATGTATGAGTTCAAGCCGGCGCCGGGCGTGAAGATCTCCAAGATCGCCTCGCTGAGCGACGACCTCGCGATGGCGATGGAAGCGATGCGGGTGCGCATCGTGGCGCCCATTCCCGGCAAGGGCGTGGTCGGCATCGAGGTGCCGAACAAGGATCGCGAGACGGTCTTCTTGAAGGAGATCGCCGAGCAGGACGCGTTCACCAAGTCGACCTCCCGGCTGACGATGTGCCTCGGCAAAGACATCGAGGGCATGCCGTACGTGCTCGACCTCGCCAAGGCGCCGCACCTGCTGATCGCCGGCACCACCGGCTCCGGCAAGTCGGTGTCGGTGAACTCGATGATCATGAGCGTGCTGCTGAAGAGCACGCCCGAAGAGGTGCGCTTCATCATGGTCGACCCCAAGATGCTCGAGCTGAGCGTCTACGAGGGTATTCCCCACCTGCTGCTCCCGGTGGTGACCGACCCGCGCAAAGCCGCCCTCGCGCTCCAGTGGGCGGTCGACGAGATGACCCGCCGCTACAAGCTGCTCGCCGAGGCGGGGGTGCGAAACATCGCCGGCTACAACGCGCTGGTGGAGTCGGACAAGAAGAAGGCTCCTCCCGCGAAGAAAGCGCCGGTCACCATCGACGCCACCCGGGTGGTCGCGCCGGTGATCCCCTCGCTTGCGCCGCCGCCGCCCGCGCCCGCTCCAGTGGTCGAAGCCGCCGCGCCCGCACCTGCTCCTTCTCCGGTCGACGCCGGCAAGAAGAAGAAGCGCAAGCTGTTCATCGTCGACATGGACGCCGCGGCCGACGGCACCGTCACTCCGCCGCCGATGCCCGCGATCGAAGCGCAGTCGTCGGAGCTGGGCGTGGCCGCGCCGAACGCCGCCGAGAACCCGCGTGAAGACCTCGCCGCCGAGGTGCCCGCTCCCGAGCTGTCGCCTCCGGTGGCGGCCGAGCTGCACGCCACGGTGAACGAAGCCGAGATTCGGGTCGACGAGCAGACCGCCGAAGAAGCGGCCGCGCTCGAGCAGGCCGCCGCCGCGGCCACCGAGGCCGACGCTCCGGCCGAGAAGCAGAAGCTGCCCTACATCGTGGTGATCATCGACGAGCTCGCCGACCTGATGATGGTCGCCTCGAAGGAAGTCGAGACCTCGGTCGCCCGCCTCGCGCAGATGGCGCGCGCCGCCGGCATTCACCTGATGGTCGCCACCCAGCGCCCGTCGACCGACGTCGTCACCGGCGTGATCAAGGCCAACTTCCCCACCCGCATCAGCTTCATGCTCCGCAGCAAGCCCGACTCGATGACCGTGCTCGGCACCATCGGCGCCGAAGCGCTGCTCGGCATGGGCGACATGCTGATTCTCCCGCCGACCAGCGCCCACCTGCAGCGCGTGCACGGCGCTTTCGTCTCGGAGACCGAGATCAAGAAGGTGGTCGACATGCTCAAGGCCCAGGGCAAGCCGGTCTACGACGAAAACATTCTCAAGCCGCGCGAAGACGAAGCGCCCGCCGCCGGAGAGGAAGACGAGCTCTCCGACGAGCTGTACGACGAGGCGATTCGAATCGTGAGCGAGATGAAGCAGGTCTCGATCTCGATGCTCCAGCGCAAGATGCGCATCGGCTACAACCGGGCGGCGCGCATGATCGAGCGCATGGAGCGCGACGGAGTGGTCGGCGCCGCCGACGGAGCCAAGCCCCGCGACGTGCTGATCTCGCCGATGTCGATCGGCTCGGCCGGCGCCCCGGCGCCTTGATCAGTCGAACAGCGACCCGAGGGCGCGCAGTAAGCCGCCCACCAGGGCCTTGTCGACCTGATCGCTGCCGGTGACCGACTTGTCGTTGCGGCAGGAGTAACAGAGCGGTCCCCTCAGCCGGTAGATGTAGGGCTCGTCGTCGTCGCGGTCGCGCTCCCAGTCGTGGCCGGTCTCGTACACCACGCCGCAGCGCCCGCAGACGTCGTGGTAGTCGTCGACGTCTTTGCGGTTCGGTGCGTCGGGTGGGAGCTCGGTTCTGCCGGTGCGGTGCAGCTTCAGCGTCTTGTCGACCCCCTCGCCCGTCACCAGCACGCCCTTGCATTGGTAGCAGGCGAACGCGAGCTCACGCTCTTCGTTGAGCAGCTCTTCGAAGAGCGGTGAGGCAGCACAACGCGGACAGTGCAGCTTCGACTCCCACGGCGTCGCTTCGCGCTTCGGAGCCAACTTCGAGGCGCGGGTGAGCTCGGTACGATCGAACCAGATCGCTCCGCACTTGAAGCAGCAGTCCAACAGCACCGGCTGCCCCTTCGACGGAACGATCTCCGTCGAATCCATCAAGGTGCGGCAGTTGGGGCAGCGGATGAGCGCCATGACTGAGACGCTATCAGCTCCGCCACCTTCGCCGGTTGGTCCAGCGAGACGAACACCTTGGCGTCGTCGACCAGCTCCAGCTTGGCTTTGGGGAACACCTCGAGCAGCCGATGCGCGAGGGTGACGGGGAAGTTGCGGTCGCGCGGCGTCCACACCAGCAGCACGGGTTTGTCGAACGTCTTCAGCGTCTCGTAGGCGGCGAGCAGCTGCTTCGAGTCGATCGAGCGCATGAACTTGCCCACGTCGCGCCGCACCCCGCTGTCGGCGGTCGCGCCCACCCAGTCGTCGAGCAGTGGCTGAGCGATCGGCGTGACGGTGAGGTTGCCGTAGGCGGTGTTCATGCGCTGCAGCGCGGGGATCAGCCGCATCGACGCCGACATCACCGACATCACCCCGGGCACCTTGGCGCAGGTGAGCAGGTACTGAAACGCCGGCGGCGGGAAGCACTCGAAGGCGTCGCAGGTGGTGAGCACCAGGCGGCCGACCCGCTCGGGGTGGCGCGCGCAGACGAACTGGCAGAGCGCTCCCCCGCTGTCGTTGCCCACCAGGGTGACGTCGCGGAGGTCGAGCTTCTCGAGAAACGCGGCGATCAGCGCCGCCAGCCCGTGCGAGCTCAGGTCGGCGTCGGCGTTCATCGCCTCGGGGTGTGAGCCCAACGGCCAGTGCGGCACCAGGCAGCGATAGCCCTTCAGCCGGTCGGGCACGTCGCCGAACACGCTGCCGTTCACCAGCAGCCCATGCACGAAGACCACCGGAGGCCCCTCGCCGACATCGCGGTAGTGAATCGTTCCCTGCGGCAGCACCACGCGTTTCGTGTCGTTCATGCTCACCAATCTGCGCCCGAGCGCGCCGCGTCTCAATTACCTCCGAGGTAATGGCCGTGCTTACCCGGCGTCGGTAGGCTTTTCGTTCGATGGCTGACACCGGCTGCGGCACCCTGCTGAAGCGCTGGAGAGACCTCCGCAAGCTCTCGCAGCTCGAGCTCGCCGAGAACGCGGGCGTGTCGTCGCGTCACCTCTCGTTCATCGAGTCGGGCCGCAGCCAGCCCAGCCGGCAGATGCTGCTCACCCTCGCCGACGCGCTGGAGGTGCCGCTGCGCGAGCGCAACGCCCTGCTCACCGCCGCCGGCTTCGCGCCGGTGTACTCGCAGCGCGACTTGGACTCGCCGGAGATCGCCGCGGTGCTGAAGTCGATCGAAGGGGTGCTCGAGCGGCTCAACCCGTTTCCCTGCGTGGTGATGAACCACCTCTGGGAGGTGCAGCGCGCCAACCAGGCGGCGATGCGGTTGATCGCTTACTACGTCGACGCGGAGGACCTGGAGCAACCGCTCAACCTGGTGAAGGTGCTGTTCACCCCGTCGATGCGCAAGGTGGTGGAGAACTTCGCCCAGATCGCCCCCGCGTTCGCGCAGCAGCTCCACCGCGAGGTGCTCGCCGGCGACCAGGAGGCGAAGGCGCTGCTCGACGAGCTGTTCAAACAGCCCGGCGTGCCCGACAGCTGGCGCAAGGTCGACCTCGACTCGCACCTGATGCCGGTGGTGCCGCTGGTGCTGAACAAGAACGGCCTCAAGCTCTCGCTGTTCACCACCCTCGCCACCCTCGGCACCCCGCTCGACGTGACGCTCCAGGAGCTGCGCATCGAGACCTATCTTCCCGCCGACGACGCGACCGCGAAGGCGCTCGAGGAGCTCAACCGGTAACCGCGCAGGTCCGCCTTCGGTGACGTTGAATGCCGCAACCCCTCGCGACGTCGTTTTTCTTTCGCCCTTCGAAATCGTTTCGAATGAGCCGGGGTTTTTCCACTCATGAAACCGAACGATGAGACCGTCCGTGAAATCGTGGCCGCCCACCTCGAGCTCCCGCCCCAGGCGATCTCGAGTGAGCAGCATCTGATGCGGGATCTCGACCTGATGCCGCTCGACGTGGTGCTGGTCGCTTTGAAGCTGGAAGACGAAGCCCAGATGCAGATCAGCGAAGAGCAGCTCGACCAGGTCGAGACCGTCGACGACCTCAGCCGGCTGTTCGACGCCAGCATCTAGAAGCCCGCGAGCGAGAGCGCCTGTGACTGCACGTAGTCGTTGCCGCTCGCGCCGGAGTGGCACGCGTTGCAGGTGTCGCTCTCGGTGCCCGCATACGTCTCGTGCGGAGGCGGCGCGATGCCCCTCCACACGATGCGCGGCGGGTCGGCGCCGGGTACCAGCTCGACCCACTCCCAGCCCTTGGCGCCGCCGTCGTTGTAGCCCGCCCCGCGCTTCACCATCGCGAAGGTCTGGGTCATCCAGTCGAGGTCTTTGACGATGATCGTGCCCACCGGGAAGGCCTTGCTCCCTTCGGGCGGCCGCCGGTTCAGGTAGACCGTGCGCGGCGAGGAAGTGTGGGTCGAGGTGCCGCCCGCCGTCGCCGCGAACGACCAGCTGTTCCACGAGCGGTAGCCCACGAAGTCGGCCACCTCGGCGATGAACGGCGTCTCGCCCGCCTCGCGGCCGGGGCCGCAGCCCATCAGTACCAACGATGCGAGCCACCAGCGCACGACCGCACGATACCGATCTCGACCGTTGCGTTCACCGTCGCCGCCATGCTACCTAAATGAGAATGATTCTCATTTTCGTTCGCAAATCGCCCCTCCCCGCGCTGGCGCTGCTGATCGCCGCCTGCGGCCAGGGCACCGAAGCGACCGATGGCGGCGTGATCTCCACCCTGGTGCACGCCTCCGACGTGCCGCTCGACGGCCTGAGCCACGACGACGTGAAGGCGTTCAACAGCGGCGACCAGAAGTTCGACACCCCGTTCCGCGACGTCGACGGCCTGGGGCCGCTCTACATTCGAACCTCGTGCGGCGCCTGCCACGAAGACGGCAGCCGCGGCCCCGGCCTGGTGCAGAAGATGGTGGTGATGGAGGCCGACGGCGTCACCCCGGCCGCCGACCAATCGTCGCTCACCTGGGGCCACACCGTTCGCAAGGGCCTCGCCGCCGGAGCGACCACCGCGATCGTTCCTCCCACCGGCCCGAACGTGCTGGTCACCACCCGCCAGGGCCCGCCGGTGCTCGGGCGCGGCTACCTGGAGGCGATCGCCGACTCCGAGATCGAGCGGGTGGCCGCCGAGCAGGCCCAGCGCACCGACGCGATTCACGGCGCGGTGAGCCGGGTGACCTTCACCTCGGTGCCCAACCCCGACACCACCTTCGGCGCGTTCACCCAGGGGCAGACGAATCTGATCGGCCGCTTCGGGCTGAAGGCGCGCGAGGTCACCCTCGACGACTTCACCGCCGACGCCTTTCAGGGAGACATGGGGCTCACCACCCCGATGCGGCCCGCCGAGCTGCCCAACCCCGACGGGCTGACCGACGACTCGCGCGCCGGCGTCGATCTCGACCAGGAGCACATCGACTCGATCGCCTTCTACCTGCGGCGAATCGCGATTCCTCCGCGGGTGAACCTCGATCAACGGGGCAGCACCCTGTTCGACCAGGCGCAGTGCGCCGCCTGCCACGTGCGCACGCTGAAGACCCGCGCCGACTACCCGATCGCGCCGCTCGCCAACATCGACGCGCCGGTGTTCTGCGACCTGCTGCTCCACGACATGGGCGACGCGCTCGCCGACGGCATGACCGATGGGAGCGCCAGCTCGAAGCAGTGGCGCACCGCTCCGCTGATCGGGCTGCGCTTCGCCAAGGTGTTCCTGCACGACGGCCGGGCGGTCAGCGTGCGCGAGGCGATCGAAGCCCACCAGGGCGAGGCCACCGCGTCGGCCTCCGCGTTCTCTGCGCTCAGCGAGGCCGACCAGGCGGCGCTGGTGCGCTTCGTCGAAGCACTGTGAAACCCAACGAGAGGAGTAGGCAATGAAGACGTTGTACGTGGTGACCGCGTTGTCTCTGGTGGCGTGTGGGCCCTCGCAGGAAGAGCAGCGCAAACAGCTCGCGCAGTCGATGCACGACTCGCTGCAGTCCGACCTGGGCAATCTGATCACCGCGGCGACCGCGCTGCGTGACGCCGCGCCCACGCCTTCTGGCCGAGGCTGGGACAAGACCCAGGACGCCGCGGCGATCGCCTCGATGAAGACCCACTGGAAAGAAGCGCGCACCGCCTACGAGCACATCGAAGGTGCGCTGGCGCCGATCTTCCCCGACGTCGACGCCTCGCTCGACGCCCGCTACGACGACTTCCTCGCCTCGCTCGGCACGCAGGGCGACTCCGACCTGTTCGACGGCACCGGCGTCACCGGCATGCACGCGATCGAGCGGGTGCTGTTCTCCGATCAGATCACCCAGAAGGTGATCGACTTCGAGTCGACTCTCCCCGGCTACAAGGCCGCCGCGTTCCCCGCCACCGAGGCGGAGGCGGCGAAGTTCAAGAGCGGGCTGGCGCAGAAGCTGATCGACGACGCCACCAACCTGAAGTCGCAGTGGCAGCCGGCGGCGATCGACGTCGGGGTCGCCTTTCAGGGGCTGGTGGCGCTGATGAACGAGCAACGCGAGAAGGTGAACAAGGCCGCGACGGGCGAAGAAGAGTCGCGCTATGCACAGATCACCTTGTTCGACCTCCGCAACAACCTCCAGGGCACCAAGACCGTGTACGCCCTGTTCCAGAAAGACCTGAAGGACAAGTCGAGCTCCGACGCGAAGAAGAACGGCGCCACCATCGACTCGAACATCGAGGCCGGCTTCACCTCGCTGTCCGCGCTCTACGACTCCGACAGCGGCGACGCGCTCCCGCCCACGCCCGCGAGCTGGAGCTCCGACATGCCGAGCCAGGCCGACCTGATGACCCCGTTCGGCAAGCTGTGGAGCTCGGTGCACGCCGCGGTCGACCCCAACACCGCGAGCTCGGTCGTCTCCCAGATGAACCTGGCGGCGGGAGCGCTCGGCTTCCCCGAGTTCGTCGAAGCTCCATGACGAAGCGCGTCCTCCTCGCCGCCGTCGCTCTGACCTTCGCCGGGTGTGGCGAGAGCCCGGGCACCGACGGCGGGACGGACTGCGACGTGGCGTTCAACTCCGCGTTCGCCGACTTCCGAACGTGGACCTCGTACGTGCACGACGGGCCGGCGCCCGACGACGGTGGGGTTCACGTCGCCGGCCACCGCACCGAGTACCTGAACCAGAAGCCACCCCACGGCTCGGCCACCTTCCCGGTGGGCACCATCATCGTCAAAGAGGTCGGCGATCTCGACGCCGGCACCCACCACCTGTTCTCGATGGTGAAGCGCGGCTGCGACTTCAACGCCAACGGCGCGAAAGACTGGGAGTGGATCGAGATCACCGAGGCCGGCGGCGCCGCGCCGCACATCATCTGGCGTGGCGTCGGCCCGCCCTCGGGTGAGATTTACGGAGGCAACCCCACCAGCTGCAACGGCTGCCACCAGGGTTGCTCCGCCAACGACAGCGTCTGCTCGTCGATGATCGTGCTGTCGAACTACTGAAAATTCTCGGGGCCCACCGACCGCCAGGAAGGTGAGCCCCGCAGAACGGCCAGATCGCTCTGACCGTTTCTCCTTTCAGCTGTGCGGCGTCACTGCACCGTCAGATCCAGGTGGTAGTTGGTGCACTTCGCGCCGTTGTAGCCGTTGACGCGGGCGTAATAGATGGAGTTGCTCACCGTGCCCGAGATCTCCTCGCTGGTGGTGCCCCCGTTGTCGCTGATGGCGAGCAGGGTGCCGCTCGAGCTGTAGACGCGGAGGTCGCAGTCGGCGTTGAGGTTGGTCAGGCGCACGTCGATGGTGTTGCCCGGGCTGACCGAGATCTTGAAGTAGTCGGTGTCGCTGGTGGTGCTGATCGAGCCCACCATGGTGACGCCGTTGACCAGCAGGTTCGCGGTGCTGCGCGAGCCGTTGGGCTCAGACTCGGTGCTCGAGCCGCCCGAGCCGCCTCCGGTGCCAGAACCGCCGCCCGTCGCCGAGCCGCCGCCCGTCGCCGAGCCGCCGCCCGCCGCCGAGCCGCCGCCCGTCGCCGAGCCACCGCCCGCCGCCGAGCCGCCACCGGTCGCCGAACCGCCGCCCGCCGCCGAGCCACCGCCGGTCGCCGAACCGCCGCCGGTCGCCGAACCGCCGCCCGCGCCGGAGCCACCGCCGGTGCCCGAGCCGCCGCCGGTGCCGGAGGTGCCGGCCAGCGCCGCTCCGTTCGGAGTGCCGAGGCCGGTGGGGCCGTCGTAGCCCGCGCCCGCTTTGCACTGGTAGCTCGCGGTGCAGCTGCCGTTGGAGCCGGAGGTAACGTCGTAGAAGTCGCTCGCGTTGGCGTAGGGGAAGCCGTTGGTGACGTTGGAGTGGCCGGTGCGGGTCATGATCGCCGCCACCAGCGGAGACGCCGCGCTGGTGCCGCCGTACACGTTCCACCCGCCGTTGCCGCCGTACGAGACGTAGACCGCGACGCCGGTGTTCGGGTCGGCCACCGCCGAGACGTCGGCCTCCATGCGCCGGCTGCAGCCGGTGTCGGTCTGGAAGCTGGGCTTCGACACGAAGGCCGAGCAGCCCGAGCCCGCGCCGCTCCAGGCCGTCTCGGTCCACCCGCGGGAGTTGGTCGACTTCGAGAGCGCGGTGCCGCCGACCGCGAGCACGTGCGCGCCGGTCGCCGGGTAAGAAGCGCCGAAGCCGTTGTCGCCGCTCGACGCGGTGATCAACACGCCCGGGTGATTGAAGTACTGGGAGTCGAGCGAGGTGACGTTCGAGGCCTCCGAGCCGCCGTAGCTGTTGCTGATCGCGACCGCGCCCATCGACGCGGCGGTGTTCACCGCGGTGCCGAGGTTGGCGTCGGTGGCCGAGCTGGCCTCGACGAGCAGAATCTTGCAGTCGGGGCACGCGGCGCTGACCATGTCGAGGTCGAGCGCGATCTCGCCTGCCCAACCCGGATCAGCCGAAGGCAGCGGGCTGGCCTGGCCGTTCTGGTTCACCTTCTTGAAACAGCCGTTCGCGGTGGTGCACGGCGGGAGGCCGTACTGCGAGCGGTAGACGGCGAGGTCGGCTTCGGCGCTCGGGTCGTCTTGCGCGTCGACGATCGCGACGGTGAGGCCGGCGACGCCGCCGCTGAGGCCGTACGCCGACTGAAGGTCGGCCGGCGACAAACCCTGCGGAGTCGACGCGGGCTGCACGGTGCCGTTGCCCGCGAGACGAATGCGCGCGTGGCAGCGGGCCCAAGGGGTGTTCGCGCCGTCGCAGACCGGCATGTGGGTGTTGCCGAGCGTGAGCGCCGCCTCAGAGGTGCGCAGGTCGCTCTCGACGGTGAGCGCTTCGTCGAGCGCCTTCGAGCCGTCGTGGCTCCCGTTGAAGTTCGGAGCGGCCGAACCGACGGTCGCCTCTTGCGGGCCGCAGGCCGCGCACGACATCACTGCCAACAAAGTAACCGCTCTCTTGAACATTCCGGGCTCCGGTGTGGTCGCGGCTCCGACCTGTTTTGGTTTCGTTCAGGCCGGACTCACACGCAGGCCTGATCCCCTGCAGCGCCTTGAGCCAATTGCGTGCCGACCAGACACTTGTGAGGTCTTTTGACAGCCCCTCTGGGATGCACACTCGTGGCTACTGTGTGCGCTGGCTGATCCTCGATCCGCTGCGGCTGTTCGAAAGACAGGCACCAGTAAGTACGAGTGAGTTTCACGGCGGCGAAGGTGGTCTGCCGCGCGAGAACGCGAAATTTCCGCCGTGGAAAAGGTGGGCGTGAGAAGAGTGGCGAACCGTGCCCGAACGACTGCCCCTTTTCGCCACGTGTTCGAAGGGAACCGAGGAGCTGCTGGCCGACGAGCTGAAGGAGCTCGGCGCTCAGCGCGTGAAGCAAGACCGCGGCGGGGTGCGCTTCTCGGCCAACCCGCTCGAGTCGTTACGCGTTCTGTTTCACACCCGTATCGCGATGCGCCTGCTCTGGCCGCTGGCCGAGGGTGAAGCGATCGGCGCCGAGGGGCTCTACGATGCGGCCAAAGAAGTGCCGTGGGAAGATCACCTCGACACCCACACCACCTTCGCGGTCGACGCGACCCTGAAAGACTCGGAGCACAAGCACTCCGGCTTCGTGGCGTTGAAGGTGAAAGACGCGATCGTCGATCGACTGCGCGACAAGCTCGGCGGCCGGCCCGACGTCGACACCCGCCACCCCGACGTGCGGGTGATGGTGCACCTCAACAAGAAGCAGCTCTCGCTCTCGCTCGACCTGGCGGGCGAGCCGCTCAACCGGCGCGGCTACCGCGTCGAGCAGACCCAGGCGCCGATGAAAGAGACGCTCGCCGCCGCGGTGCTGCGCGCCGCCGGCTACACCGGTGAGGAGCCGCTCGCCGACCCGATGTGCGGCTCGGGCACGCTGGTGCTGGAGGCGGCGATGATCGCGATGCGCCGCCCGCCGGGGCTGAACCACAGCTTCGCAGTCGAGCGCTGGCCGGCGTGGGAGGAGATGGCCGACAAGCAGTTGGGTGAGCTGCGCGCCGAGGCGAAGGCGAACGAGCGGGTGCCTCCGTTCATCTTGTTGGGCCGCGACCGGGAGCCGGAGGCGATCGCCGCGTGCAAGGCGAACGCGAAGGCGGGGCGTTTCGGCCAGGTGGTGCACTTCGAGGAGGCCGACGCGATGACCGCGCCACCGCCTTCGGGAGCGCCGGGGCTGATCGTCTCCAACCCGCCCTACGGCGACCGGCTCACCGCCGGCGGCCAGAAGGGCATGAAGACGTTCTACTTCAAGCTGTCGGAGGCGCTCTCGCAGTGGCACGGCTGGCGAATGAGCTTTCTGTGCGGCAACCCGGCGTTCGAGAGCGCGTTCCACAAGAAGCCGACCGCGCGGCGCAAGCTCTTCAACGGCCCGTTGGAGTGCCAGCAATATTCGTATCCCCAGAATCCTCCCTCTGGAACGTGAGGCGCAGGGCGAGTCGTATTACCCTTGTGCAAGGATGTCCCAGAGTACGCCCCACGACGAAGTGACCGGCCTGGTCTCGGTACCAGGCGTGGATCCGCTCGTGGGCGAGGTGCTCGACGGCCGCTTCAAGGTGGTCGAAGCGATCGGCAAAGGCGGCATGGGCAAGGTGTATCGCGCGGTGCAGACGCCGCTGAACCGCGCGGTGGCGTTGAAGGTGCTCGACGCGAACTTCGGCGCCGGCCGCGACGAGGCGTTTCGGCAGCGGTTTCTGGTCGAGGCCGCGCTCACCGCCAAGCTGGCGCACCCGAACACGATCACGGTGATCGACTACGGCTGCACCTCGAACGGCATCTATTACATCGCGATGGAGTACCTCGACGGGCGCACGCTCGACGAGACGATGCGCGCCGACGGTGCGTTGCCGTGGCGGCGGGTGCTCCAGATCGGCCAGCAGATCGCGCGCTCGCTGCGTGAGGCGCACAACCTGGGCGTGGTGCACCGCGACTTGAAGCCCGCGAACGTGATGCTGCTCCACGCCGACGACGACACCGATCACGTGAAGGTGCTCGACTTCGGCCTGGTGAAGAGCTTCGTGCAGGGCCAGGAGCTCGAGGGCCGCGCGATCACCCAGCAGGGCATGTTGATGGGCTCGCCGCCGTACATGGCGCCCGAGCAGGGCGAGCACAACGCCACCGACCCGCGGGCCGACATCTACGCGCTCGGCATCGTGCTCTACGAGGCGCTCACCGGCGCCCCGCCCTTCCTCGGTCAGACGCCGATGGAGGTGATTCTCAAGCACGTGCACGAGAAGGTGCCGCCGCTGAAGACCCCGGCGGGGATGGAGGAGATCCCCGAGGAGATGAAGGCGCTGGTGCTGAAGTGCCTCCAGAAGTCGCCGATGGATCGCTTCCAGTCGATGGAAGAGGTGCTCCAGGCGATGCAGGAGCTCGCCACTCCGCAGGCGTACATCACGCCGCAGCAGGTGCCGGTCACCGACGTCACCGTGCTGCCGAGCCCGGGCGGCAAGTACCGCACCGCGATCTTCTTCGGCGTGGCGACCCTGGCTGGCGCGCTGATCGCGACGCTGCTGCTGAAGATGTTCAGCGGGTCACACGAGCCGCAGCCGCCTTCGGTGGTCGAGGTGCCGTTGGAGCGCCCGGTGAAGCCGGCGCCTCCCCCGCCCGAGAAGAAAGCGATCGCGGTCGAGCCGCCTCCGCCGGTGAAGCACCCCGAAGAGGTGGTCGAGGTCGCGCCGGCGAAGAAGATGGTGACCTTTCACATCAAGAGCGAGCCCGAGGGCGCCACCCTCACCGTGGGCGGGAAGATCATCGGCACCACCCCGGCCTGGTTCGAGCTGCCGGAGGACAAGGGCGGCAGCACCTACGTCGATCTCGGGTTCACCCTCGCCGGGTATCAGCCGACCACGATCAAGCTCGGCGGCAAGGGCGGCACCCAGGTCGAGTTCGATCAGAAGATGCAGGCCGCGCAGAAGCAGGTGAAGCCGCCCCCGCCGCACCACGTGCCGGGGAAGAAGGCGCCCGCCTCGAAGCTGGGTGACGACGAAGACGACTTGAAGCACCCGCTCCCGTAGTCAGAACACCGCGTCGCCGCCCTGCGCCCTCAGCGCGGTCACCGCCGCGAGATTGACGATGTCCTGCACGCTGGAGTTCTGCTGCAGCACGTTCACCGCGTGGTTCATGCCGAGCAGAATTGGCCCGATCACCTCGCCGCCGCCGAAGCGCCAGAGCAGCTTGTACGAGATGTTGGCCGCGTCGAGCGAGGGGAACACCAGCACGTTGGCATTGCCGGTCAGGTGCGAGAACGGGTAGCGCGACGCGCGCTCCTCCGGCACCAGCGCGGCGTCGACCTGCATCTCACCGTCGATCTCGAGATCGGGCCGCAGGGTGCGGGCGATGTTCGCGGCGGTGCGCATGCGGGCCGGAGACGGGCCCCCGTTGGCCTCACCGAAGTTCGAGTACGACAGGAAAGCCACTCGCGGGGTGACGTCGAAGTACTTCGCCAGATCGGCGGTCGCGATCGCGATCTCGGCCAGCGCCTCGGGCGAGGGCTCGGGGTTCACCGTGCAGTCGGCGAGGAACTTGAACTCGTTGCGCTGCACCACCACGTAGACGCCGCCCGCGTGCCGGCCCTCGCGGGCGCGAATCACCTCCAACGGAGGCCGCACCGCGTCGGAGTACGCGTGGGTGAGCCCGGTGAGAAACCCGTCGGCCTCGCCCAGGTGCACCATCATCGCCCCGTAGTACCCGCGCCGCTGCATCTTCATGCGCGCCAGCTCCCGGTTCACGCCCCGGCGCTGCCGCAGCTTCCAGAGCGCCTCGGCGTAGCGGTCGAGCTCGCTGGAAACGTGCGGGTCCCACACCTTCACGTCTTTCAGCTCGTCTTCGAGGTGCAGGTCGTTGATCGCCTTGGTCACCTGCTCGACGTTGCCGAGCAGCACCGGCTCGCAGATCGCCTCTTCGCGAAGAATGCGCGCGGCGTTGAGCACCCGCGGGTTCTCGGCGTCGTTGAGCACGATCTTCTTCAGCTGCTTCTTCGCCTTGTTGAACACCGCGGTCATCACCTGGTGCGAGCGCGACTGCCGCTTCTGCAGCTCCTCGCGGTACTGCACCATGTCGAGCTTCACCCGGGCGACCCCGGAGTCCATCGCCGCCTTGGCGATCGCCGGAGCGACCCAGAGCAGCACCCGCGAGTCGAACGGCTTGGGAATGATGTAGTCGGGCCCGAACCTGAACCGCTCTCCGCCGTAGGCGAGCGAGACCGCCTCGGGCACGTCTTCTTTGGCGAGTGCCGCCAGCGCGTGCGCCGCGGCGAGCTTCATCTCTTCGTTGATCCGCTTGGCGCGCACGTCGAGCGCCCCTCGGAAGATGAAGGGGAACCCGAGCACGTTGTTCACCTGGTTCGGGTAGTCGCTCCGGCCGGTGGCGACGATCGCGTCGGGCCGCGCCTCGCGCGCTTCGGGGTAGCTGATCTCGGGGTCGGGGTTGGCGAGCGCGAAGATGATCGGCTTCTTCGCCATCGTCTTCAGCATCGCCGCGGTGACCACGCCCTTCACCGAGCCGCCCAGAAACACGTCGGCGCCCTCGAGCGCGTCGGCCAGGGTGCGGCAGCGGGTGTCGCGAACGTACGGCTCCTTCCACGGGTTCAAGCCGTCGGTGCGGCCCTTGTGCAGCACGCCCTTGGTGTCGACCATCAACACGTTCTCGACCTTCACCCCCAGCTTCACGAAGAAGTTGGTGCAGGCGATCGCCGACGCGCCCGCGCCCGAGACGACCACCTTCAGCTTGTCGAGCGGCTTGCCGGCGAGCTCGGCGGCGTTGAGCAGCGCCGCGCCCGAGATGATCGCGGTGCCGTGCTGGTCGTCGTGAAAGACGGGAATCTCCATCTCCTTCTTCAGCCGCTCCTCGATGATGAAGCACTCGGGGGCCTTCACGTCTTCCAGGTTGATGCCGCCGAAGGTGGGCTCGAGCGCCTTCACTACGGTGCAGAAGGTGTCGACCGCGCGGGCGTCGATCGAGAGGTCGAACACGTCGATGTCGGCGAACTTCTTGAACAGCACGCCCTTGCCCTCCATCACCGGCTTGGCGGCGTGCGGGCCGATGTCGCCCAGGCCGAGCACCGCGGTGCCGTTGGAGACCACCGCCACCAGGTTGCCGCGGGTGGTGTACGCGTAGGAGAGATCGTGATCCTTGGCGATCTCGAGGCAGGGCTCGGCGACGCCGGGGGTGTACGCGAGCGAGAGATCGCGCGCGGTCGCGGTCGGCTTGGTCGGTACGACCTCGACTTTTCCGGGGCGGCCGGTCGAGTGGTACTCGAGCGCGTCCTCCTTGCGGACCTTCTTCGACATCGGCGTGAAGCTGGTGGCCATCGTGCGTCTCCCCGGAGAAAACCGGCTCCCGTTTCCCTCTTCGGCCGCGCGCAGTCGATCAAGTTCCGATGACGCGCAGTGCCAATGTTCGCTGTCGATCCGCCCGGGCTCAGGGTGTAGGGTGCGCCGCTCAAACCCTGGGAGGGACGTACCAAATGAGAATGTCGACGCTCGGCTCACTCGGAGCCGTACTCGTCAGCGGTGTTCTGCTCTTCGCCTGCGGCGGAAGCAGCGACAAGTGCGCTGGCACCAAGTGCCTCGCGAATCAGACCTGTGATCCTTCTGACGGCCTCTGCAAGGCCTCGGCGACCGGCGGCGGTGCAGCGACCGGCGGCGGCTCGGCGGCCGGCGGTGGCGCGGCGACCGGCGGTGGCGGTGCGGCGACCGGCGGCGGTGCAGCGACCGGCGGCGGTGCGGCGACCGGCGGCGGCGCGGCCACGGGCGGCGGTGCGGCGACGGGCGGCGGCGCGGCCACGGGCGGCGGCTCTGCGACCGGCGGCGGCGGCGGCGGCAGCGCCGACGCGGGTCCTCCTCCTCCGAACGACACCTGCTCGATGCCGGCTGATCTGACCTTCAGCGGCGGCACCGCCACGGTGACCATCGACATCAGCAACGCCAACGACGACTACCACGGCGCCTGCAGCCCGAGCACCGGCGGCGACGTCGTCTACCACTTGAACCTCACCCAGGCGCAGTCGGTGACCGTCACCGCGCAGGGCACGGACTCCGACGTGGCGATCTACATGGGCACCACCCCGTGCGACGCCGACGGTGGCACCCCGCAGTTCAAGAACGGCTGCGCCGACGACCCGAACAAGGGCACCGGTGACCCCGACACCTTCACCGTCGGCTACGTGCCGCCGGGCGACTACTACATCTTCCTCGACGGCTACTCGAGCAGCGCCACCGGCGTGGTCAACCTGACCGTCGCCCTCGGCACCGCGATTCCGCCTCCGGCGAACGATCTCTGCAACGCCCCGGCTCCGCTGTTCGCCGACGGCGGCACCACCGACACTGCCACCGGCGACACCACGCCGGCGAGCCCCGAGAGCAACGGCAGCTGCTCCGACCAGGGCTCCAGCGGCAACGACGTCTTCTATTCGTTCACCACCACCGCGGCTCAGAGCTTCAAAGTGACGGTGACTCCGACGGTGGCGAGCAAGGCGCTGCGTCCCGAGGTCTACCTGGTGCCCGCCGCGGGTTGCGTCAACGGCGCGATCGACTCGGCCACCGCTCAGGCCGGCTGCACCTACTCGGGCGGTTACAACGACCCGAGCACCCTGTCGGTCGACTCCCTGCCCGCCGGCACCTACGTGCTCGCCGTCGACTCCCACGTCGACACGTTCAACGTGCCGACCTCGGGTGCGTTCACCCTCACCGCGAGCCTCGCTGCGCCGCTCGCGACGCAGACGAACAACTCGTGCGGTGGCGCAACGGCGGTCACCTTGGGCGCCGGGCCGTACGCGGGCACCACCAGCACCGGGTCGGTCAGCGGCACCAGCGCCGGCCTCGCCAGCGCGCACGATCAGACCTGCGCGAACGTGTTCTCGCAGGCCGACGAATCTGCGCCCGGCAGCGACGTGTTCTACTCGTTCACCACTCCGAACCTCGGTGGTGACGGTGGCGTGGTGGTTCGCGTGATGGCGACGTCGACGAACTTCACGTTCGCGCCGTCGGTGTTCATCGAGCCGACCTGCAACAGCGATGCGGGCATGACCTGCGGTGCGACCAGCAACTTCGACAACACCCAGGGCTACCTCGGCACCGACCAGACCGCGATCGCGTACCTGCGCACCGCGCAGGGCACTCCACTCAGCCTGGTGGTCGACTCTCCGGCCGCCGATGGTGGTGGCCCGTTCGTGCTCACCGTCGACGTGGCGGGCGCGCCGGCCAACGACACCTGCGCGACTGCGACCGCGATCACCGCCAACACCTCGGTGGCGGGCACCAACCTCGGCGCGGCCAACGACTACGACGATCAGGGCGTGATCGCCGGCGGCAACTGCGACAACCCGCCGTACGGCGGCTTCCAGGGCCCCGACGTCGTCTACTCGTACACGCCTTCGGCGGCGGGCACGGTCACGGTGCGCGTCGATCCCCAGCACGGGTTCGACGTCGGCGTGGCGGTGATGACCGACTGCACCCAGATGGCCGCCTGTGTCACCGCGACCGACCAGCACTTCCAGTCGGAGTCCGACGAGGTCACGTTCACCGCCGCCGCGGGGACGCAGTACTTCATCATCGTCGACTCCTACCGGAACGACCTGACCATCCCGTTCGACCTGGGCGGCTTCATTCTCAGCGTCGCTCAGTAAGCCGGAGCATTTGATAGCCTCCTCACACCGTGGGGAGGCTCTTCGGCCGGTTCTTGGGAAACGCGCTGCTGACGGTGGGACTCTTCCTCGTCGGCGGCGCGGTTTTCTTTTATCTGCGCGCGAAAGTGGAGCCGAAGAAGACGCCCACGCTCACCGCCCAGATTCAGTTCGAGCTCGACTCCACCACCCAGATGAAGAACGTGGTCACGCTCACGCCGCACGGCGGCGATGACGACCCGGTGGACGTGAAGGTCGAGTACTTCGCCAACCCTCCCGACGTGCAGCGCGCGCTGCTGGAGCGCGACACCAACATGGTGGTGCGCCGGCACCTGGCCAAGGCCGGCGAGGTGACGATCACCTTCGAGAATCAGCGGGTACCCGGTGCGCTCGAAGGCGGCGCGATGACTCCGCCCGACGCAGCGGTGCAGCCGACGGTGGTCGTCGATACCAACGCCATTCCCGGAGCGACCGGCCACACGCCTGTTCCAGCGCCGGCACCGGCCCCTGCGCCTGGTCCGAAGCCGACGGTGACGGTGACGCCCGACAAGCCGAAGGCCGCGGCCGGTGGCGCCTCGGGTCTGGTGACGATCGTGACCTTTCCCGATTCGTACGTCGAAGAGGGCAACACCAAGCTGGGGAAGACGCCGTTGTTCAAAGTGAAGCTCCCCGCGGGCACTCACATGCTGACCCTCACCGGGGTCGATGGCTCTGCGCACTGGCTCTCGGTGCCGGTGGTGGCGAATCAGACCCGGGTGTTCAAGATGAAGCTCGACGAGCTGCCGGCGAAGTGAAGCGTGGAGACCCGGGTTCTCACCGAGGCGGACTTCGAGGAAGGCGCGGAGCTGGCGCGCTCCGTCGGCTGGAAAGACAGCGTCGATGACTGGCGGGTGATCTCGTCGTGCGCCACCTGTCTCGGGCTGCGTGAGAACGGGCGGTTGATCGCCACCGTCGCGCTCTGTGACTTCGGCGGCGTGGTGTCGGTGGCGAAGATGCTGGTCCACGCGGAGTGCCGCGGCCGCGGGCTGGCGAAGCGGTTGTTGGCCGAGGCCCTCGCGCTGCGGAAGCGGGCCGATGCGGTGCAGATGCTGATCGCCACCGCCGAGGGCTACCCCGTCTACGAGCGCGCCGGGTTCAAGTCGGTGGAGAAGATTCACTTCATCAACGGCACCGCCTCCGGCCTGCGGGAATCCAAGGCGGTCGAGCTCGGGACTGAGGCGCTCCCGCTCGCGGTGGCGCTCGATGCGCGCAGCGTCGGGTGTGAGCGTGGGCCGATGATCGCGGCGCGCTGGCAGCGCGCAGTGGCACGGTTCGGAGTGATGCGCGGCGGTGAGCTGGTCGCGTTCGGGCTCCGCCTCAAGCAGGGACCAGGCTCGCTCGTCGGGCCGCTGGTGGCCCGTGAGCTCGGTGATGCCGTCGAGGTGCTGCACGCGCTGCTGCCCCGAGATGGCAGCTTCGTGCGCGTCGACGTGCCTGAACGGCAGACCGCGTTCCGGGCTGAGGTGTTGCGGTTGGGGTTGAACGAGGGAACGCCGCGCACCGAGATGACGCTCGGTGGGGCGGCGCTGCCTGGCGAACGGGCGATGCGGTTCTGTCCTGCCGCACTCGCGTACGGGTAGCCGACGGGCTCGTAACCTCACCCCGGAGCCCTTTGGGCTCTCGGCCCTCTCCTGTCAGGAGAGGGGTTTTTCGGCGCCCTTCAGCAGACGCTTCACGTTCTCGCGGTGAGTCCAGATGATCAGCAACACGATCGCGCCCGCCAATGCCCGGTACTCGACCGGAGCTCCGAGCGCGAACGCCAGCCCGACGGCTGCCGCCGCGCCGAGCAACGAGCCGATCGAGCTGACGCGAATGATCAGCATCACGCTTCCCCAGATCACGAAGCCCGCCAGCGCCGACCAGGGGAGCAGAACGGCGAGTACGCCGGCGGCGGTCGCCACGCCCTTGCCGCCTTTGAAGCGCAGCCACACCGGGAACACGTGACCGAGCACCGCGGCGAACGCGACCGCGGCGTGCCACCACGGGCCGTCGACGAGGAAGCGCGCGGCCAGCACCGGCGCGGCGCCCTTGAGCGCGTCGAGCAGCAGCACCACTGCGCCCAGCTTCTTGCCCACCACCCGGGCGACGTTGGTGGCGCCGATGTTGCCGCTGCCGGCCGCGCGCACGTCGACTCCGGCGAAGCGGCGCGCGAGCAACAACCCGAAGGGAATCGAGCCGCAGAAATACGCGACCACCGCCAGCGCGTAGCCCATCAGAAGATGTGCAACCGGTGCTGAGCGATCACGAACCCGTAGTTGATCAGGAACGCGATGATCGCGACGTTGCGAAACCAGGTCCAGTCGAGGTCGTCCATGAACAGACGAAGGGTGGGCACCTTGAACGCGAAGTGCAGCAGCGTCCACACCGCGACGATCGCGAAGCCGATCGCGCCCATCATTCCCAGCGGGTTGGAGATGAACGCGGTGAAGAAATGAAAGTGCGCGAAGTTGTCGGCCACCCGGGTGAGCCCACAGCCCGGGCACGGGTAGCCGGTCATTCGCCTGAAGCCGCAGCCCCAGAAGGGAATCAGCCGCGCGATCGGAATGAAGCGCGCCACCAACAGGCCGAGAATGCCGACGATGCCGAGCACCTCGAACGAGGTGATGGTGCGGTCTTTCGGGCCCAGAGCGACGTTCACGGCAGCGGCCAATGTAACGGATCGCCCAGGGCCGTGCTCTTGCTTTGGGTCAACCGCTCACGCTAGAGCCACCGCATGATCGTCGTGCTCGTGTCGTTGATGCTCTCTGCCTCGCCCGCCGCACCCGCCAAGGCCGGCAACGATGAAGTCTGCGAACACCCCGCCAACGCCGCTGCCGCGAAGGCCTCCGACCCCGCCGATCTGATCGTGCGCGGCGACAAGCTGAAGGGCCTGAAGAAGGTCGAGCTCGCCACCCTGCTGTCCTCGCCTGCCAGCGTCGACGGCCAGGAAGTCTCGGTGCAGGGCAAGGTTCGCCGCGCCTGCGAGCGCAAAGGCTGCTGGATGGAGCTCGCTCCCGAAGGCAAGGGCCCGGGCGTGCGGGTGACCTTCAAGGACTACGGCTTCTTCGTGCCGCTCGACAGCGCCGGCCGCACCGCGGTGGTCGAAGGCAAGGTGATCGTCGCCGAGCTCTCTGAAGAGAAGGCGAAGCACTACGAGTCCGAAGGCGCGACCGTTCCCCGCGGAGCCGATGGCAAGCCGCGCGAGGTGCAGCTGATCGCCTCCGGAGTCGAGCTCCGCAAGTAGTGCGCTCGTATTCGATGCGCGGCGTTCAGGGCGCCGCCGACCGGGCGATGGACCTGGCGCGCGCGTTTCTGCTCGAGCAGGCGCCCGGCTCACGCATTCACGACGTCACCGATGATCCGCGGTTTCGGCATCGCGGCGTCGATTTGCTCTGGGAGCGCGACGAGAAGGTCACCGGCGTCGAGGTGAAAGGCGATCGCCAGGGCTTCCGCCGAAAGAACTACTTCTTCGAGCTGGTCTCCAACCTCGAGAAGGACACCCCGGGCTGCTTTCTCTACTCGATGGCCGACCTGCTGATTTACGTCTTCCTCGACGTGCAGCAGGTGCACTGCCTGCCGCTGAAGCAGACCCGCGATTGGTTCGTGCCGCAGGGCAAGCGCTTCCCGCTGCGCACCACGAGAACGAAGACCGGGCCGATCAGCTACACCACGGTGGGCGCGCTGGTACCGCTGCGCGAAGTCAAAGCCGCGCTCGCTCCTCAAGTGTGGTCCCCCGCGAAACCCTCTCCAGACAGGAGAGGGCCGACGGACGCCAAAGCGTCCGCGGGGTGAGGTTAGAAGTAGGTCGACGGAGGTCGAAGCAGCTTCTGCAGCTCCTTGACCTTGCGCTCGGCGACATCGGCGCCGACGACATACTTCTTCCGGTACTCCTCGGTCGCACCGGCGATGTCACCGCGAAGAATCAGCGTCGTCACCCCATCAGGGTCAGACACCGGCTGCGGAGGAATCTCAGGCCGCAGCTCAGCCGGGCGCTCGAGCAGCAGAGGCGGAGGTGGCGGCGCCGGCGCGACCCGGCCCACCGCTTCACTGCCATCGGCCATCACGAACTGCACCGCGGGCAGAATCTCGCGCGCCGCTCGCAGCGTGTCGGCCAACGGCTGCGGGCCATCGAACACCACCCTGCGCAGATCACGCACCTGCTCGGCGAGCAGTGACGCCCAATACGGATCCGGGTTCGCCTCGCCCGCGTAGCCGAGCAGCGTGGCAGTCGAGCGCAGGGTCAGCATCGTGCCGTCAGCGGTGCGCCGCAGCTCGTGGCCGTACACTTCGAGCGCGGTGAGGTTGAGCCGCGACCAGGCGCCGATCACCTGCTGCGCGCCGAAGCCCTGGTGAAACACGCGCACCGAGCGGCGATGGGTCTTGAACGCCGTTGCCGACTCGAGGCGATCGAGCACGTCTTGCAGCGAGCGAGTGGCGGTGACCTCGAGGTGCTCGATGCGGTCGAGCCGTTGGTCGCTGAGCTTGTCGAGCGTCTCGCGGTTCAGACGCACGTCGGAGAGCGCCGTCACCGCGGGAGCGGCGCCATCGATCAGCGCTTCGAGGATCACCGGGTCGGAGCCGTCGACCTCTTGAAGCCGCTTCGCTCCGGGAGCACAGATGAACTTCAGATAGAGGACGACGTCGGTGCGGTTGAGCCGCTGCATCGGCGAGCGCTCGCGGCTGAGACGGCGCAGCGCGCCCAACATCGGGTGCGCGATCGCGTCGTCGATCTTGCCGTCGTCTTCGGGTGAGTCGCGATTGAGCACTGCGCCGTGGAGCAGACCGGAGCGGTATTCGGTCGAGCCGAGGAACGGCCGAAGCGGACCGAGCCAGTGGCGTTCGTTGCGCTTGCGCAGCTCGGTCGCCTGCTCGGTTTCGCCGCGCAGCGTGCGCACGATGAAGTCACCGTAGGGGCTGGCGGCTTCGAGCAGCGCGTCGGCGAAGATCTGGATCGCCTCGCGTGACTCGCCCGAGTCGAGGGTGTGGTTCAACAGCTCGGCGAGACGCGGGTTCACGCCGTCTTCGTACCACGCGGGAGGCGTGAGCCCCCTCCCGCCCCCGCCGCGCGTGTGCTACTCACCCGGCCGTGCGCATCTCACTCTCCCTGGCAGTGTTGGTGTTGGCAGTCGGCTGCGGTTCTTCGAATTCGAGCGGAGGCGGCGGCGGTTCAGCCACCGGTGGCGGCAGCGCCACGGGCGGCGGCGCTGCGACCGGCGGCGGAGCAGCGACGGGTGGTGGCGCGGCGACCGGCGGCGGTGCAGCGACCGGCGGCGGTGCGGCGACCGGCGGCGGCGCGGCGACGGGCGGCGGCGCGGCGACGGGCGGCGGAGCCGCGACGGGTGGCGGCAGCGCGACCGGCGGCGGCAGCGCCGATGCGGGCCAGCCGATCACCGCTGATGCCGGCGTGTGGACCTTCGTGCAGTTCCCCGATTCGCACTGCGCCAACGGCAGCCCGGCGGCGATCGGCGTCAACCTCGTGCCCGGCGCGACCGAGCTCGCGGTCTACTTCGAGGGCGGCGGCGCCTGCTGGAGCACCCTCACCTGCTACCAGCTGATGACCGCGATCAACATCAACAACGACTACACCGAGACCGACTTCAACAACGACATCGGCACCATCAGCGGCGCGGGCTTCTTCGATCGCGACGCCGGCACTCCGTTCGCGAACGCCGACTGGGTCTACGTGCCCTACTGCACCGGCGACGTGCACTCCGGCACCAAGGACCAGAACTACAGCGGCGCCGACGGCGGCCTGATCACCCACCACGAGGGCGGCCTCAACGTCGACGCGTTCCTCCGCCGCCTCGGGCCGACGATCCCCAACCCGTCGCAGATCTGGCTGAGCGGCAGCAGCGCCGGTGCGTTCGGCGCCGAGCTCAACATCGAGCGCTTCAGCGCGGTCTACCCGAACGCGCACATCGACGTGCTCTCCGACTCCGGCCCGTTCATTCAGGACCCGGTGTGGCCGACCACTCAGGCCGCGTGGGACCCGGTGATTCCGACTTGCCCGGGCTGCACCAACCTGCCCGACTACCTCACCGCGCTGCAGTCGCTGCACCCGACCACCCGGTGGGGCCTGCTCTCGTACGACAAGGACGGCGTGATCAGTCAGTTCTTCCAGCTCACCGGCACCCAGTTCCAGACCGAGCTGAACACGCTGATCACCAGCAACTACGGCACCGCGAACTCGAAGAGCTTCGTGCTCAGCGGCACCACCCACACGCTGCTCGGCGGCTACAACACCACCCAGGGCGCCAACGAGAGCCTGAAGAAGTTCGTCGACGACTGGGCGACCGGCAGCGCGAACTGGGCGTCTGATCCCTGATCAGCGGCCACCGTCGCGGCACCCAGCCGGGTCATCCGTCTGGGTCTTGAGGCACGAGAACGGGCAGTCGTCGTCACTGGCTGCCGTCTAATTTTTGTTTTCGCTACGCGGCGACATCAAGAGCGGATCGCCACATAGGCAGGTAACCTCGGAGTCTTCAATCCGGGCAATCTGATCGCACCCGAGGAACCGCCACTTCGTATCGCCGTCTTCTGCGTATCGTTCACGATCCGATGTTTCCACCGACAGAGCGATGTCACAGCCGCCATCCGCTCTTGCCAGTTTGATCCACGTAGTTCTTTCTTCGTGAACTGGGGCCGAAGTGTACAAGCAACGCACTTCGGCATTTCCGATGCGCTCGACCTGGCCAAAGCCGACCACGTGCCGATCACTACTATCCTCAGCGACCAGCATTTCTCCCCAAAGTGCGATCCGAGATGCGGACACACTGCAACCCGCATCTACTGTCTCCATTTGGATCGATGTGGTCATTCCCTGATGTTGTGGCAATGGCGAGGCTCGCGGACCAGCTCGGACACACGCCAACAGACAGACCTGAACACACGCAGCGACGACGAGCTTGTTCATCAGATTCGCCGGCTTTCACCGTTGTCCGCCGTCGCGGCACCCAGCCGGGTCATCCGTCTGGGTCTTGAGGCACGAGAACGGGCAGTCGTCGTCGGTGACGGTGAGCTCGCCGACCGCGAAGCAGTCGTTGCTGTTCGAGCAACTCCCCGCGTGAGCGGGAAAGGTCACCACCTTCGAGGTGATCCCCACCTGCAGGGTCGCGGTGCTCACGCCCTGCGGTCCTTCGACGCAGAACGCGCCGCTGCCGTTGGTGGTGTCGACGCTCACCACGCCTGAGGCACTGGCCTGCACGCGCTCGCCGGTGCACTTGCGGTTGGGCGCCACCACGGTGCCCTTCACGCACGCAGTCTTCACCGCGCGCGCCGCCTGCCAGAACCCGCTCGTGTTCGCGGTGAACGCCGCCGCCGAGTCCATGTTCACCGCGGGCACCCAGACGCTGTCGTCGTTCATGCCGTAGGTGTGCTGCGGCCCCGCGCCGGTGAGCGCCGGCCGATCGACCACCGTGAAGGTGACCGGGCCCCCGAAGCTCGCCTCGTGGTCGCTCGCGTCGACCACCCGCACATACGCCGCGCCGAGCGACTGCAGCCGTTGGTCGTCGCCCTCAGACGTCTCTCCCGCGCCAGGCGTGAGCTCAGGCGAGAAGCTCACCACCTCGACGTGCCCGCCGAACGGCGCCACATTGCCCGCGAAGCTGACGAAGATCGCCGCGTTGCCCGAGGCCACGCTGAACGAGCCGCCATCGGCTCCGGGCAGCAGCTTCTGCAGCGGCTGCAGCACCACGTCCGAGTGATAGTGAAAAACGCCGGCCCGCTGCTCCACAACGTTCACCGTCGGTGCGAACCCGGTCGCGCTCGCCGCCACCGGCACCCGCCCGTTCGGCGCCGGCAGGTGCAGCAGGTAGAACCCGCCATCGGCCGCGACTGACACATCAGCGGCGGTCAGCGTCGCGCTCACCGGCGTTCCATCGGTCGAGCGCACGAAACCTTCGACCACCATGTCGCCGTCGTTGCCGGCGAGGCGAACGTTGCACGCCGTCAACAGCAGCGCGGCCCACCCAAGTGAGGAAATCGTTTTCAAGCGGTCGGGCTCGAACACCGGCTAGGCTTCGAGGTGAGCGCGATTATCCGTGGCCCACCCGTCTGCTCGCAATCTGACAGTGGTGCTCGCGCTCGCCGCCGCGCCCGCTTTCGCGCAGCCGTGCCCTCCCGGCCGCACCATCACCAACGACACCCTCGGCCACTGTTGTTGGCCAGGCCAGGTGTACGCGGCCTCGCGCGGTGTCTGCGTCGGGGTGCCGACCTCCTGCCCCACCACCTTCAAGGTCAAAGGCGAGAGCTGCGAGCAGTCGTGCCCCGAAGGGCAGAAGATCACCCCCGACACCCACGGCGTCTGCTGCTGGCCCGGCCAAGCCTTTAGCCTCTCGCGCCGCGCCTGCGTCGGCGTGCCCACCGAGTGCCCCGGAGGCGCGTCGCCCACAGGAGAGACGTGTGCCACCACGCCCGACTTCATGCCCGAGCCGATGCCGACGCCCGGGCAGAGCACCAACCCTCCCGCCGACGGCCCGCCTCCGCCACCGCTGGTCGACGTCGCGCCGCCCGGGCCCGCGCCGACCACGCCGCCGCCCGCGCCCGCTCCGGCGTTGAGGCCACCGGGCCCGGTGCCGGTGGTCGAGAACGCGGGGCCTCCTCCGATGCCGCCGGCGCCGCCGCCCGAGCCGGCACCTCCTTCGCCGAAGCGAACCCGGGTCGCACTCACCACCGGCCTGTTCACCGGCGTCGGCATCGGCCTCGCCATCGGGCTCCCGATTCGCATCGGCGTCTACACCATCAACCCGAGCGAGCCGCTCCAGGGCGTGGCGGCGATCGCGGTCGAGCCGTGGCTGTTCGGCTCCTGGCGCTCCAACGCCGGCGCCAACTACCTGGGCCTCGGCGCGGGAGTGAACCTGGCGATGGGCTGGGAACAACGCCTGGGGCCGGTGGAGCTGTTCCCCCGGCTGGGCGTGGCCACCGTGCTCGCCTACCAGGGCGTGGTCTCTGGCGGTAACGCCAATGCCACAGACCTGTTGGTTCGCGCGCTGGTGGGCCTGCGCTTCGCCGTACCCTCCGGAGAGGGCACCCGGTTCATTTTGGGGCTCGACTTCTATGGAGGCGCTAATTCACTGTGGATCGTCTACGTGGGAGTCGGCTTTTAGAGCCCACCGATCGGCTAGGAGCGGTGCGTAACACCGCGAGCTAAGTTATTTTTCTCGTTGGAATGGCCTCCAAGAACGACCCCAAGACGGGCGATGGCGACACCGGCGTCGCGACCGAGACGAAGAAGAAGGAGAAGCTCTCCAGGCCCAAGCTCTACAAAGTGCTCTTTCACAACGACAACTACACGACGATGGAGTTCGTGGTGGCCGTCTTGAAAGAGGTGTTCCACAAGAGCGAGTCAGATTCGTTCGCGATCATGATGAACGTGCACAAGAACGGTCTCGGGGTGGCAGGCGTCTACACCTACGAAGTCGCCGAGACGAAAATCAACCAGACCCACGAGCTTGCGAAGCAGCACGAGTACCCGCTCAAGCTCACCATGGAACCCGAGGAGCTATAGGCCCGTGGCCTCACCGATCATCGCCAAAGAGCTTCAAGCGTCGATTCGTTACTCGCTCACCGAAGCGAAGCGAATGCGGCACGAGTACCTCACCCTCGAGCACCTGCTGTTGGGGCTGCTCCGCGACCCGCGCTGCCTCGAAGTGCTGAAGGCCTGCGGCGCGCGCGCCGACCGGCTGAAGCAGAAGCTGGAGCGCTTTCTCGAAGAGACCGTCGAGCGGCTGCCCGAGGGCGTCACCGCCGAGCCGCAGCAGACCATCGGCGTCGAGCGGGTGCTGCAGCGCGCGGCGTTCCACGCGCTCTCGGCCGAGCAGAAGGTGATGGACTCCGCCGACGTGCTGGTGGCGCTGTTCCGCGAAGACGCGTCGCAGGCGCTCTACTTCCTCAAGGAAGAGGGAGTGACCCGGCTCGACGTGCTCAACTTCATCTCCCACGGCATCACCAAGGACCATGAAGGGGGCGACTCCGAGGGGGCCGACGCGGGCGCCCGCGAGATCCCCGGCATGGGTGACGACGATGAGGGCACCGGCCCGGCGAAGAACCCGCTCGAGGCGTACTGCTCCGACCTCACCGAGCAGGCGGCCAAGGGCCAGATCGACCCGCTGATCGGCCGCGCCAACGAGCTGCAGCGCACCGTGCAGGTGCTGGCGCGCCGCAAGAAGAACAACCCGATCTACGTCGGTGAGTCGGGCGTCGGTAAGACCGCGATCGCCGAAGGCCTGGCGCTGGCGATCCACGAGAACAAGGTGCCCGACGTGCTCAAGGGCGCCAAGGTGTTCTCGCTCGACATGGGCGCGCTGCTCGCGGGCACCAAGTTCCGCGGCCAGTTCGAAGAGCGCTTGAAGGCAGTGCTGAAGGCGCTCGGCGCGCAGCCGAACGCGATCATGTTCATCGACGAGATTCACACCATCGTCGGCGCGGGAGCGACCAGCGGCGGCTCGATGGATGCGTCGAACCTGCTCAAGCCGGCGCTCGCGTCGGGCAAGCTGCGCTGCATCGGCTCCACCACCTACAGCGAGTACAAGGCGAGCTTCGAGCGCGACCGCGCGCTGGGCCGCCGCTTTCAGAAGATCGACGTGGTCGAGCCCTCGACCGAAGACAGCATCAAGATCCTCCAGGGCCTGGCGCCGAAGTACGAAGAGCACCACAAGGTGAAGTACGACGCCGACGCGCTGGTGGCGGCGGTGGAGCTCGCGGCCAAGCACATCAACGAGAAGTTCCTCCCCGACAAGGCGATCGACGTGATCGACGAGGCGGGCGCGCTCGATCGGCTCCGGCCAGAAGCCGAGCGCACCGGCAAGGTCACCATCGGCGACGTGGAGATGATCGTCTCCAAGATGGCGCGCATTCCCGCCAAGTCGGTGCAGGCCTCCGAGAAGCAGCAGCTGATGGGGCTCGAGAAAGACCTCAAGGGCGTCATCTTCGGCCAGGACAAGGCGGTCGAAGAGATGGCGGCGGCGATCAAGCTCTCGCGCTCCGGCCTTCGCTCGGTGGAGAAGCCGATCGGCTCGTTCCTCTTCTCGGGGCCCACCGGCGTCGGCAAGACCGAGCTCGCCAAGCAGCTGGCGAAGACGATGGGCATCGAGTTCCTGCGGTTCGACATGTCGGAGTACTCCGAGCGGCACACCGTCTCGCGGCTGATCGGCGCGCCTCCCGGCTACGTCGGCTTCGACCAGGGCGGCATGCTCACCGACGCGATTCGCAAGAACCCGCACGCGGTGCTGCTGCTCGACGAGATCGAGAAGGCCCACCCCGACCTGTTCAACATTCTGCTCCAGGTGATGGACCACGCGACCCTGACCGACAACAACGGCCGCAAAGCCGACTTCAGGAACGTGGTGCTGATTCTCACCACCAACGCCGGCGCGCGGGAGATGAAGGAGAAATCGCTCGGCTTCGGCGAGCGCTCGGCGATCGACACCTCGAAGGCGAAGGCGGCGATCGAGCGCACCTTCACCCCCGAGTTTCGCAACCGGCTCGACGCGTGGATCTCGTTCGGCGCGCTGGCGAAGGAGACCATTCTCAAGGTGGTCGACAAGGAGCTCGGCCTGCTCCAGAAGCTGCTCGACGACAAGAAGGTGAAGCTGTCGCTCACCGACGGCGCGCGCGAGTGGCTGGCGAAGAAGGGCTACGACCCCGACTTCGGCGCCCGCCCGCTCTCCCGCCTGGTCGATCAGCAGCTGAAGAAGCAGCTCGCCGAGGCGCTCTTGTTCGGCTCGCTCAAAGACGGCGGCAACGCGATGGCCGACGTGAAGGCCGACGGCGAGGGCCTCGAGCTCACCTTCGCCACCGCCAAGGCTTGATGCGCTTCGGTACCGCCGCCGCGTTCGTCTGCGCGGCGGTGCTCGCCGGCTGCGCCACCACGCAGAAGCCGCCTCCGTCGCCCGATCAGCAGATCGCCGAGAAGGTGAAAGACCGGGTCGAGGCGGTGTTCGCGCTGCGCGAGCGCGCGGTGGCCCTCAAGCGCGACTCTCAGCTGATCGCGAAGACCACCTACGACCTCCAGGGCAAGCGCATGGAGGCCTCCGACCGCTTCAACGCGCGCTGCGAGCCGCAGCAGGTCAGCCCCGGCGACGACTGCGCGGCGATGGGCCAGACCTGGGTCGAGGCCGACGTGAAGCTGCTCGAGGCCTGCACCGCCGAGCGCGCCGACTGGCGGCGCTGGGTGCAGCTGAACGAAGACACCAAGAAGCTCAACCAGTCGCTCGCCGCGCTCGAGCCCGACTGCCCCAAGCTGTCGGAAGAGAAGGCCCGCCAGGCGTGCGACGAGATGGCGTGGGAAGGCAAAGGGCGCCTCTCGGTCGAAGACGACTCGCTGCTCAAGGGCCAGCAACACGCCGACCGCCTCGAGCAGCTGTGCGAGCTGGTGCAGCGCGAGGCCGAGCTGTTGAGGGCCCGGGCGCTCAAGCGCGGCTACTGACGCCCGCGTCTCTGGCGCGACGAAAAGCTGAGAGCCCTCGCGCGCGAAGTGCCTGATCTTCAGGCGCGGCGCCACGGCCCGGGCCTTGCTCATGGGCGCCACCATGCGTCGAAGCGTGTGGGTGGCGTTTTTCTCAGTGGCTGCGATTTGTTGCGGGCGGAGCGAGAGCCCGTTCGGCAACGCCGGCGGTGGCTCGGCGACGGGCGGCGGTGGCAGCGCGGTGGGTGGAGGCGCGGCGACCGGCGGCGGCGCGGCGACCGGTGGTGGCGGCAGCGCGGTGGGCGGCGGCGCGGCGACCGGCGGCGGTGGCAGCGCGATCGGCGGAGGCTCAGCCGCGGGCGGAGGCAGCGCGGTGGGCGGTGGCTCAGCGACCGGCGGCGGCGGTGGTGGACTGCCCGCTTGCAGCACGCTCGGCAAAGACGACTGCTACCGGCGGAGCGACTGCATCCCCGACACCTGCCAGCTGTGCGACTGCGGCGACACCTTCGAGCAGTGCCGCTCGGCGAACGACCCGCAGTACCAGTGCCCGATCGTCGAGTGCCCGCTCAGCCAGTGCTGCGACGACTCCAACCCGAACGTGTGCACCGGCGGCACCACCTGCCTGCCGCCCGGCTACCCCAACTGCGGCATCTGCGGCCCGGGCAACTGCCAGGCCGACTCCGACTGCGGCCCGGGCAGCGTCTGCGACAACGCGCCCTGCCAGTGCGGCATGACCTGCGTGCCCTCGTGCACCGCGACCAGCTGCGCCGCGGGTGAGATCTGCGGCTCCAACGGCTACTGCGCCAAGCAGACCTGCAACACCGCGAACGACTGCCCGCACCTCTTCTACTGCCCCAACGGCACCTGCGAGCGGCAGCCGTGCGCCGACGACGTGCCCTGCGGCAACGGAGGCACCTGCGTGCTGGGCCAGTGCTACGAAGGCCACGGCTCCTGCCAGTGGCTCGCCGACTGATGTCCCACGCAGCGAAAGCCGCGTGTCAGACTCTGCGTGATGCGAATCCTGCTGGTGCTGCCGCTGCTGGTGTGCGCGTGCTCGGACGGGCCGTCGCTTGCGCCCTGCTCCTCGCTCGGCTGGAACGACTGTCTCAACCGAACCGACTGCGTCACCGACCAATGCCCCAACTGCTCGGGGGTCGACCTCAACTTCCTCGACTGCCACGACAAGGGCACCGCGGCGAAGAGCTGCCCGGTGCTGCAGTGCGGGCCGCAATCATGTGACGACGGCAACACCTGCGGGGCGTTTCAGGTCTGCGGCGAGCGCGAGGCCTCGTTCAGCGGCACCTGCTCGTGCGGGTCCACCTCATGTGCGAACGACGGCGAGTGCGACGGCGGCACCGTCTGCGACGACACCCCCTGCCACTGCGGCCGGGTGTGCGTGGCGCCCTGCCAGGTGGCCAGCTGCCCGCAGGGAACGTTCTGCTCGGCGAACGGCCACTGCCAGGCCTCGGCCTGCGCGGGCGGCGCCGGTTGCCCGGCGGGCTTCGACTGCGACGCCGGCGCCTGCGAGCGCCCCAGCTGCAGCGCCACCCAGGCCTGCGCCGACGGCGGCTTCTGCGTGCACGGGAGCTGTTTTCCCGCGGCCGGCGTCTGCGTGCCGAACCAGTGAGCGGCTACCCGGCCTTCGCCTCTTCGGCGGTGGGCGGCTCGGCGCCGATCGCGTGGTACCCGCCGTCGACGTGAATCACCTCGCCGGTGGTGAACGCCATCGCGTCGGAGAGCATCGCCACCGCGGTGCGGGCGACCGCGAGCGCGCAGGCGTCGGAGCCCGCATCCCAGCCGAGCGGCGACTGGCGGTTCCACTTGTTCTCGAGGTGCTTGAACCCGGGAATGCCCTTGGCGGCGATCGTCTTCAGCGGGCCCGCGGCGAGCGCGTTGACCCGAATCTTCTTCGGCCCCAGGTCGCGCGCCAGGTAGCGCACCGCCGACACCAGCGCCGCCTTGCAGACGCCCATCCAGTCGTAGATCGGCCAGGCCTGGGTGGAGTTGTCGAAGTCGAGGGTGAGAATCGCGCCGCCGTCGGTCATCAGCGGAGCGCAGGCCGCCGCCAGCTCCTTGAGCGAGAAGGTCGAGATTCGAAACGCCTGGGCCGCGCTGTCCCACGGGGTGGTGAGGAACTTGCCGCCCAGCGCGTCTTCGGGCGCGAAGGCGATCGCGTGGAGCACGCCGTCGAGCTTGCCGAACCGCTCCTTCACCGCGGTCTGGAGCGCCGCGAAGTGTTGCGGCTGGGTGACGTCGAGCTCGAGCACCTCGGGCGCCGGGTCGGCCAGCTTCTTCGCGCTGCGCTGGGTGAGCGACATCGGCCGGCCGAAGCTGGTCAGCAGAACCTGCGCGCCCTCTTTGATCGCCTGCTCGGCGATGCCGAACGCGATCGACTGCGGGGTGAGCACGCCGGTGATCAGAAGCTTCTTTCCTTGGAGCAACATTCCGCCGCCTCTACTACGCTGTAAACCAGCCGTCATGCCCATCGACAGCCCGGCCGGGCCGCTCAACACCCTCGAAGACATCGTGCAGGCCGCCAAGCGCGGGGTCGCGATGGCGGAGCGCTTCGTCACCCCGGTGCTGCTGGTGGTCGCCCCTCAGGAAGAGTGGGGAGAGATCACCCAGGCCCGGCCGCAGGTGGAGCGCGACTCGGTCTCGGTGAAGATGTTTCCCACCTTCGTGATCGAAGTGAAGGGCACCGGGCCGATCAGCTTCGGGCGCGGGCCGATGAACCGGGTGATCCTCCCGTTCGCGGCGATGTCGAAGGCCCACGGCGTCATTCAATACGTCGGAGACGCGTGGGAGGTCTCCGACGCCGGCTCCAAGAACGGCACCTTCGTCGACGGTAAGCGCATTCACCAGGGCGGTGTGCTGCCGCTCCGCGACGGCGCCTCCCTACGGTTCGGTGACGTCACCGCCAAGTTCTGGTTGCCACAGACGTTTCTCGCCGACCTCGAGCGGCGAACCCGTACGTAATTGGGCGTGAATGGCCGGGGGGCCGGGCCGCCACGTACTTTTCAAGATGAGACTGCGCCTCGCGTTCGCCGCCCTCGCGTCGTTGGTGTTCCACGGTTGCAGCTGCGGCGACGACTGCCGCACCTCGGTGCAACCGCCGCCGCCGATGTTCTTCAAGCCGCCGGGGAGGGTCAGCGAGCCGTACAACCTGCTGATCGCCGACGGAGTGAAGAGCACCACCTGCGCCAGCGGCAAGACCTCCAACACCTTCTCGACCCACCTCAACGCGTCACTGGTGGGGCCCGACAACCACCCGGTGCCGCTCATCTCTCCGGTGGAGCCGTTCGACCCGATGATGCTGCTGCGGTTTCAATTCACCCCGCCGACGCCGGGCGTCTACCACTTCACCGTTCGCTTCGAGCCCGACTTCGGCACCCTCCAGACCGACGTGATGGTCGCCTCCGACGCGGCCGACGCGGGCTTTGGCAGCTTCGACGTGCCGCGCGAGTGCACCCGCTTCGACCACCTCGGCGACGTCGCGCTCTGCATCGAGCCCAAGCCCGACGCGGGCGAGCTGTTCACGGTGTTCAACGGCCAGGTGGTGAGCACCACCCCTGCGCTCGACTTCGCGGTCGCTCCCGAGCTGTCGGGGGTGTGGTCGGTGGCGCCCAACGACGAGAGCTCCGACCTGCTCCGGTTTCACCAGCTCTCCGACGCGGGCGTGCTCTCACTGGTCTCGGAGCAGGTGGTGCAGAACCTGGCGCTCGGCCAGTCGTGCAACAGCGTCTGCGCGCCCAACTACGCGATCACCGACGCCCGGTTGCTGGCGCGAGGCGACACCGCGCTCCTGCTGCAGCCGCCCAGCTGGAGCTTCGCCCGGCTCGACGGAGGCGCGCTGCAGCTGACGACGAGCTCGCTCGACAAGGCGGAGATGTGGCCGCACCTGTTCGCGCAGTGGAGCGACGGCGAGCAGCTCGAGACGGTGGGTGGGTCGCCCAACTTCGGGGTGCGGGTCTGCAACCTGCCGCTCGACGGAGGTCAGCACTGCACCGAGCCGCTCGGCATTCCGATCGGCGCCACCGCGGGAGGCGTCTGGGTGTTCGACAACCTGCTGACCCGCACCGTGCTCGGCTTCGCCTGGGGCCCGCGCAACCAGCCGGTCACCACCACCCTGCCGCTGCTCGACCCGGCGGAGATGCCCGACCCGCCCAAGGCCGACTCCGCGCCCCGGTGGAACCTCGACATGGGGGTGGCGGTGCTGGGCGTGCGCGACGGCGACCACGTGCTGGAGTTCTACCCGTTCGACCACTCCGACACCGACCACTGGGACGTCGACTCGCGCCACTTGTGGAAGTGGAACGTGCAGACCCAGAAGCTGACCTTCATGGAGCGTTAGCTCAGTCGCCGAAGCGCAGGTTGACCGACAGGCCGATGTGCCAGAGGTAGCCGTCCATGTGATTGGGCATCGTCACGCCGATGTTGTTGTCGTGATCGATCCAGAACTTGTCCCAATCGAGGATGTAGAGGCGGGCGAAGAAGCCGAGGCCGAAGAAGCGGTTGAAGAAGTAGTCGGCCGAGAGGTCGAGCATGTGGCTGATGCCCTGCGCGCCCGCCCGCTGGCCCATGATTCCCCAGCCGATGCCGTAGGCGATCGACGCGTCGAGGGGTATCGGGCGCTGCTTCTTGTTCATGAACACCAGCTCGAGCGGGTGCCAGCGCACGCCGCCGGTGGCGACGCCTCCGCCGCCGCGGTTCGGCTGATCGATGCTCCAGCCGGTGGCGGTCAGGGTGCCCTCGATGGTGGCGTGCCCGAGAATGTTGTAGCCGGCGCGCAGCGCCACCGTCGCCCAGGTGTCTTTGGCGTCGCTGACGAACATGTCGGCTTCGGTGAAGCCCACGCCCTGCCGCGCGATGTGCTGCCGCCCCAGCCGCCAGTAGTCGGGGCCGAATTGGAGGGTGAACAAGAACCCACCCGCCGAGAAATCGGGGGCCGAGGCCGAGGCGGGTACCGCTGCGAGCAACAAGACGAGCGCAAGTGTTCGCCGCATGAAAATTCTTTCTCCGAAGGCCAGTGCGTAGACTCGGGCCCCTGCGTAATAAAAAGGGCCTGCCATGTCGATTCCCTCCGACACCTACCTCACCGGCCAGAACATCGACTTCATCGAGACCCAGTACCAGCGCTGGCTCGACGACCCTGCCTCGGTCGACCCCTCGTGGGCCGAGCTGTTCGGCGCCGAGAAGCCCCGCGGCAAACCGCTGGTGATCGACGGGCTCAAGCTCGCCAACCACCACAACGGCCACGCCAAGCAGGTCTCCGCCAGCGTCAGCCGCGCCAGCGCGCTCCAGTCGAAGGTCGACCAGGCGGTGTTCAGCTTTCGGCTCCGCGGCCACCTCCTCTCGCAGCTCGACCCGCTCGGGCTGCCCCGCCCGGTGCCCGACCACGTCGCCGACATCGCGATGGTGTCGAAGGCCCACTTCTCTGACGACGAGCTTTCCCAGCTGGTCGACCCCCAGACCGCGTTCGACGAGCCGATGGTCCCGCTCTCCAAGCTGCTGGAGCGCATGCGGAGCACCTACTGCGGCACCATCGGAGTCGAGCTGGCCCACCTCGCCGACTCCGAGCGGCGGCGCTGGCTGCAGCGGCGCATCGAGTTCACCGACAACCGCACCGACTTCAGCCCCAAAGAGCAGGAGCGGATGCTGCTCAAGCTCACCCAGGCGGAGGCGTTCGAGGCCTGCATTCACACCAAGTTCCAGGCCCAGAAGCGGTTCTCGATCGAAGGGGGCGAGAGCCTGATCCCGATGCTCGACGCCTGCCTCGAGCTGGGCGGCTCGCTCGGAGTGCGGGAGGTGGTGCTCGGCATGGCCCACCGCGGCCGCCTCAACACCCTGGCGAACATTCTCGGCAAGCCGGAGGAGGAGATCTTCTCGGAGATCGCCGGCCCCACCAACCCGCAGGACTACCTGGGCCGCGGCGACGTGAAGTACCACCTCGGCTACTCCAGCGACTGGCAGACCGAGGCCGGCCAGAAGATTCACGTCTCGCTCGCCTTCAACCCGTCGCACCTGCAGGTGGTGCACCCGGTGGTCGAGGGCCGCGCGCGCGCCAAGCAAGACCGCTTCGGCGAGGGCGGGGAACACTCGGTGCTGCCGCTGGTGATTCACGGCGACGCGGCGTTCGCCGGCCAGGGCCTGGTGGCGGAGGTGCTCAACTTCTCCTCGATCGCCGGCTACCAGACCGGCGGCACCCTCCACGTGGTGGTCAACAACCAGGTCGGCTACACCACCGACCCTGATCAGGGCCGCTCGAGCATCTACTGCACCGGAGTGGCGCAGATGCTCGACATCCCCATCTTTCACGTCAACGCCGACGACGTCGAAGCCTGCGTGCACGTGATGCGCATCGCCACCGAGTACCGCCAGCGGTTCGCCACCGACGTGGTGATCGATCTGGTCTGCTACCGCAAGTACGGCCACAACGAAGGCGACGAGCCGGCGTTCACCCAGCCGAAGATGTACGAGCTGATTCGCTCCCACCCGACCGCGCGCACCCTCTACGCCAAGCGCCTCGACGAGCAGAAGCGGTTCTCGCTCGAGCAGTCGGCCGCGATGCTGGAGCGGGTCACCAAGGAGTTCAACGACGCCCACGCCCGAGCCTCGGCCCAGCCGCAGGTGAAGGAGGTGTCGGCGATGGCCGGCCTCTGGAAGTCGTACCAGGGCGGCAACGACGCCGACGTGCCCGACGTGACCACCGGCGTCGCCGAGGCGGTGCTCCGCCCGGCGCTGGAGCGGTTGGCGCAGGTGCCCGAAGGCTTCGTGCTCCACCCGAACATCGTGAAGTCGCTGATCAACAAGCGGCGCGCGATGCTCGACGGCAAAGAGCACCTCGACTGGAGCGCGGGCGAGATGCTCGCCTACGCCACCCTGATTCAGGAGGGCTACTCGCTGCGGCTCACCGGGCAGGACTCCGAGCGCGGCACCTTCGCCCACCGGCACGCGGTGCTCCACGACCAGGCGACCGGGCGCACCGCGTTCCCGCTCGGCACCCTGGCGAAGAACGGCACCCGGGTCTCGGTGCTCAACAGCCCGCTGTCCGAAATGGGCTGCATGGGCTTCGAGTTCGGCTACAGCCTCGACGCGCCCGACGCGCTGGTGGCGTGGGAGGCGCAGTTCGGCGACTTCGCCAACAACGGCCAGGTGATGGTCGATCAGTTCATCGCCGCCGCGGAGGACAAGTGGAACCGGCTCTCGGGCCTGGTGCTGCTGCTGCCGCATGGCTACGAAGGCCAGGGCCCGGAGCACTCCTCGGCGCGGTTGGAGCGCTACCTCCAGCTGGCGGCGGAGGACAACCTCCAGGTCTGCTACCCCACCAGCTCGGCGCAGATGTTCCACCTGTTGCGGCGGCAGCTGTTGCGCAAGATTCGCAAGCCGCTGGTGGTGATGACGCCCAAGGGCCTGCTCCGGCTGCCCGAGGCCGGCTCGCCGTGGAGCGACTTCACCCAGGGCACCTTCAAGAAGGTGATCGCCGAGCAACCGGCCGACCCGAAGAAGGTGAAGCGGCTGCTGCTCTGCTCGGGGCGGGTGTTCTACGACCTGTTCGCGGCGCGCGAGGCGGCCAAGAACGAGAGCGTGGCGATCGCAAGGGTCGAGCAGCTCTACCCGCTGCCGGCGAAGGAGCTCAAGGCGGCGATCGGCGCGTTCCCCAACCTCGAAGACGTGTGCTGGGTGCAGGAAGAACCGCGCAACATGGGCGGCTGGCGCACGATGCACGAGTGGCTGGTGGAGGCGGCGCGGGCGGTTTCGCCGAAGCTGTCGCCGCGCTACATCGGGCGGCCTGAGAGCGCCTCACCGGCGACCGGGTTCTTGAAGACGCATCAATACGAGCAGAAGCTGCTGGTCGCCGAAGCGCTGGCGAAGAAGGCTTGAGGAATTACGACATGGCACTGGAGCTCAAGGTTCCGCAGTTGGGCGAGTCGATCACCGAGGCGGTGGTCGGCAAGTGGCACAAGCGCGTCGGCGAAGCAGTGAAGGCCGACGAGCCGGTGGTGGTGCTCGAGACCGACAAGGTCACCATCGACGTGCAGGCGCCGTCGGCCGGCGCGCTGCAGGCGATCGCGATGCCCGAGGGCTCGAAGGTGCGCATCGGCGAAGTGCTCGGCACCATCGAGCCCGGAGCGGCGGGCGCGACCGCGGCCCCGGCGGCGGCAGTGCCGGTGGCGAGCAAGCCGGTGCCGCCGATGGTGAGCGGCAACGGCAAACCGCAGGCGACTCCGGTCGCGCGCGCGGTGGCCGCCGACAAGGGCATCGACGTCTCCAAGCTGCCCGGCACCGGCACCGGCGGCCGGGTCACCAAAGACGACGTGCTGAAGGCGAACGCGCCGCTGCCCAACCCGTCGGCGCCGCACGCGCCCTCGATGCCCGGCCAGCAGCTGCGCTCGGCGCCCGGCGCACGCGAAGAGCGGGTCACCCTCTCGCCGCTGCGGCGGCGCGTGGCGGAGCGGCTGCTCCAGGCGCAATCGACCGCGGCGATTCTCACCACCTTCAACGAAGTCGACATGAGCGCGGTGATGGAGCTGCGCAAGCGCTACCAGGAGCGGTTCGAGAAGAAGCACGGGGTGAAGCTCGGCTTCATGAGCTTCTTCGTGAAGGCGGCGGTGAACGCGCTCCAGCAGTTTCCCGCGGTGAACGCCTCGCTCGAGGGCGACGAGGTCGTCTTCCACCACTACTACGACATCGGAGTGGCGGTGTCGGGCAGCCGCGGGCTGGTGGTGCCGGTGGTGCGCGGCGCCGACGAGCTCTCGATGGCCGAGCTCGAGAAGACGATCGCCGACTACGGCCTGCGCGCGCGCAACGACAAGCTCACCCTGCCCGAGCTGCAGGGCGGCACCTTCACCATCTCCAACGGCGGCATCTTCGGCTCGATGCTTTCGACCCCGATTCTCAACCCGCCGCAGACCGGCATTCTCGGCATGCACAACATCGTCGAGCGCCCGGTGGCTCGCGATGGGCAGGTGGTGATTCGCCCGGTGATGTACCTCGCGCTCTCGTACGACCACCGGTTGATCGACGGCCGTGAGGCGGTGCAGTTCCTGGTGCGGATCAAGGACTGCATCGAAGATCCCGAGCGAATTCTCCTCGAGATCTGACACACCTGTGTCACCTGAAGGCTGTCTCCGACAGCTGTCGGTTCGACCCGACAGCGTTGTCGGGTAAACCTCTGACGTGGTGTGATCGCGAGGCTGGCACCTCGTTGGCACTACCGTTACTCGTCGAGGCAGCTCAGGCCGACTTCAGGAGGTTCGTCATGAGGCTCAACCAACTCTTCCAGTTGCTGGTGGTCGGAGGCGCGCTCGCGGGCGCCGCGTCGGGGTGTGGACCGGGCGAAGAGATGCCCACCAACCAGAGCACCGGCGGTGGCGCGGGTGGCGGTGGTGCGAAGGCCGCGGGCGGCGGAGGCGGCGCGGTGGTGAACCCCGATGGCGGCGACGGCGGTGGCGCGGGCGGCGGCGGTGGCAACGACAACACCGGCGGTGGCGTCGGCTTCTGGTGAAAGAGCTGACCGTCGAGCAGTGGGCGGCGCACGCATGGGCGATGCGCGCGCTGATCGAATTCCACGCCGAGCGGCGGTTCGGCCGGCTCGCCCAGACGCTGCAGAAGCTCGACCCTTCGTCACCGCTGATCCGCATCTTCGAGGCGGCGTCGAAAGAAGAAGCGACCCACGCCGCGCTCTGCAACTCGCTCGCGGTGCAGCTCGGCGCCGAAGCGGTGAAGGCGCCGGCGCAGACGCCTTCGATCGCGCCTTCGTCGCTCGATGAACGGCAGCGGCTCACCTACGAGATCGTCGCCGCCTGCTGCATCGCCGAGACCGAGAGCATGGCGACGCTCACCCTGCTGCTGTCGAAGATGGAGCCGGGGCGGTTCAAAGAGGCGGTGCACCAGATCGCCCGCGACGAGGTCGATCACGCGCAGGCGGGGTGGGGGCACCTGGCCCGCGAAGCCGCGCGCGGCACCCTCGGCTTTCTGCCGAAGCAGCTGGTGGTGATGCTCGACGTGCCCGCGGTGCACGAGCTCTTCGCTCTGGCACCCTGCCCCGCCGCCGACTCCGAGCTGCTTTATGGCTATGGAGTCGTGCCTCACTCGATGAAGCGCAGCGTCTTCATCGATGTGGTGAGGGACTTGATTTCTCCTGGGATGTCGCGCCACGGAGTGGACCCCACCCCCCTGCAAGAATGGCTGACGAGGTTGGACACCGGCCCTTAGGTCTGTGTAGGGTTTTCACGTCGTCCGGCTGAAGCACGGGGGATCCGGCGGCGATGAAGCCGACCGGTGCGAAAAGCAGGGAAGCAAATGGCGACTGGCACTGTGAAGTGGTTCAACGATGCGAAGGGGTTCGGCTTCATCGTCCCCGACGGCGGTGGCGAAGACATCTTCTGCCATCACACTGCAATCCAGATGGACGGTTTTCGCACTCTGGCCGAGGGGCAGAAGGTGTCCTTCGACGTGGCGCGTGGACCGAAGGGCCTTCAGGCTCAGAACGTCAAAGCAGTCTGACGTCTGATCCGTGAGGTGAGGGCTTCCCTGGCGTAGCCGGACGAGGCTCTTGCGGCAGACATCGTTTGAGAGGGCTCGGCTTGCGTGGCCGGGCCCTTTCTTTTTGGGCGCGCTACTGCCCCATCATCTCTTTCAGCAGCGCGTCGTCGTCGTCGCTCCCGGCGTCTTTCGGCTCCCACTTCTCGCGCTCCGCCGCGGTGCACGGGTGCGGGTGGGTGACGTCTTCCTGAACGCACTCGAGCAGCCACGCCTCGCGCGGCGGCAGCTTCAACTTCTCGGCCTGGGCGCGCGCCTCGGCGATGTCGGGCTCGATCAGCTTCGTCGACAGCCAGGGCACCGCCATCACCACCACCAGCGACACGGTGAGCAGCGCCACGAACGGGAGCACGCTCCGGTAGAGCGACGCCACCGGCCGCTGAAACCGGAACGAGGCGATGAACAGGTTGAGCCCCAGCGGCGGCGCCGAGAACGCCAGCTCGAGGTTGAGAATGAACATCATCGCGAGGTGAAACGGCTGCAGCCCGAAGCGCGCGGCGAACGGGAGCACCAGCGGCACCGCGACGATGATCGCCGAGAAGCCGTCCATCACCATGCCCACCACCAGGAGGAACAGGTTGAGCGCGAGCAGAAACTGCCAGCGCTCGTGCAGCCCCAGCGCGGCGAGCGACTCGAGCAGCTTTCCCGGCAGCTGCTGATCGATCACGAAGTTCATCAGCGCGTTCGCCATCAGCAGAATCAGAATCACCGCGCCGGCGAGCGCCATCGAGCTCTTGATGATGCGCGGCAGGTCGGCCCACTTCAGGTCTTTGTGAACGAACAGCGCCACCACCAGGGTGTAGAGCGCGCCCAGCGCTGCCACCTCGTCGAGGCCGGCCACCGAGGTCGCCAGCGCGCCGAGCAGCAGCACCGGCAGCAGCGCCTCCCACTTCACCGCCCAGAGCGCGCGGCCGAGCTTGCCGAGGTCGAACGGCTCGAGGGCGATCTTCTCGCGCCGGCCGGTGAACACCGCGTAGGCGCCGAGCACCACCATCACCAGCACGCCGGGCAGAATTCCCGCGCGAAACGCCGCCATGAAGTCGAGGCCCGCCACCAACCCGTAGACGAGAATCGGCAGCGACGGGGGAAACAACAGGCCCAGCGAGCCGCCAGTGGTGACCAGCCCGAGCGAGAAGCGCTCCGAGTAGCCCTGCTTGCGGAGCGTCGGCAGCAGCAGCCCGCCGATCGCCACGATGGTGACCCCGCTGCCGCCGGTGAGGGTGGTGAAGAACGCGCTCGCACCCAGGCAGACCAGCGCCAGGCCGCCGGGCATCCACCCCAGCAGCGCGCGCGCCGCGGCGACGATGCGGTCGGGCGCCTTCGACTCCGCGAGCAGGTAGCCGAGAAAGGTGAACAGCGGAATCGTCACCAGCACCGGCGAGCCGGCGAACTGCTCCTCCATCACCTTGGGCGCGAGCCGGTTGAGCGGGCTGCCGTGCGAGAGCCAGGCGAGCTCCGCCGCGCCGCCCAACACCGCGAACAGCGGCAGACCGAGCAGCGCCAGGCCCGCCACCAGCGCGCCCCACGGGCCGCTGATCAGCCCCGCCACCGCCGAGCCGCCGCCGAGGCCGGCAAGAGAGGGCCAGCGCTGCTTCACGAGGCACCATGCGCGGCTTCGACCGGCCCACGCCGCAGCACCCAAAGCAGAAACCGCAGGCCGATCATCATCAGCCCGAACGGCACGATCAGGTTGAGCGTCTTCAGCAGCAGGCCGCGCGACGGCTCACCGGGGAGCGACGCGAGCGGCACGTGGGTGGCGGAGGCGTCGGTCTCGCGCATCGACTCGGCTCGCCCGGCGCCCACGTGCGAGGGCCAGTCACCCGCGGCGAGCCAGTCGTTCCACTCCGCGCCGGTGAGCGATGCATCCCACTGCTTGCCGCCGAGCACCCGCGGCGTCATTCGAAGGTCGAGCGCCAGCTGTCGTCGGAGCACGAACAGCTCGTCTGACGCGCCGTGCGCCACCGCTCCGAGGCGCGACTCACCGGGCCGGGCGCTGAACGAGTCGATCGCGATGAAGTCGAGAAAGCCCCACGCCGAGCTGATGCAGACCACCGCCGCCACCACGCCCATCGCGAGCGAGATCGGCTTCTGCACCTTCTCGCCCAGCCCGCGGGTGACCAGGTCGACCGTCACCTGGCGCCCGCTCGCCGTCGCCAGCGAGCCGCCGAGCAGCGCCAGCCAGAGCGTGAGCCGGGTGCCGAGGCCGCGCAGCCCGCCCACCAGGGTGAGCGCGGTGCCGTCTTGCAGCCAGGCCATCAGGTTGGCGAAGTAGCTGGTGTGCGCGGCGAGCAGCTTCAGCAGCACCCACAGGCACAGCGAGAGGATCAGCGTGCCGCCGGCGAACGCGCAGAGCGCGACCTCGACGCGGGTCCACCCTGCGTCCAGCTTGAAGAGCACCCCCTCCCCCGTCGAGGGGGAGGGTGCCCGAAGGGCGGGAGGGGCGTCACGACTCGGGCCGCCGTCCTCGCCACCGGTCACTTCGCGGCGTCCTCGATCTGCTTCACCACCTCGGGCGAAAAGGTGCCCTTCGCCAGCCGCGCGCGGGTGTCGGCGAACACCTTCTTCCACTGCGCGAGCTCGTCGGCGGTCGGAGTGACCACCTCCATGCGCTGCTTCAGCCGCTCGAGCGCCTTCTTGTCTTCGTCGCGAATGCGGCTGGTGAGCGCCTTACAAGCGACCTTGCCGGTGTCGAGCACCGCGGCGCGCTGCTCCGGCTTGAGCGCATCGAGCGACTGCTTGCGCATCAGCATCCCGCCGATGTTGGGAGCGACCACCATCAGGTTGAGGTGATCCAACCGGCTCGACCACTGGAGCTGCTCCACCGCCAGCGCCGACGCGTCGACCATGTTGGCGTTGCCCGAGGTGAGCTCGGTGATCGCCTCCGGAGCGGAGGTGAGATCGGGGGTGACGCCGACCACCTGGCAGACCGCGGCCATGATCGGGTCCTCCCGCCAGACCCACGGCTTCTTGCCCTTGAGGTCGGCCGGCAGGTGAACCGCGTAGCCCTTGCTGATCAGGTGATCGAGGCCGACGTCGCCCCAACCGATCAGCTCGAAGCCGGCCTCCTGAAACTGCTTCTCGAGCTTGGGCCGCATCGCCTCGCGCGCCTTGTCGAACGGCTCCCACTCGCCGAACAGGCCGGGGAGCTGGAGCGCGTTGACGTCGTGCACCACCTCCGACAGCCCGACCGAGGTGACCGCCGCGCCGTCGAGCTGACCGGTCTTCATCTTCGCGATCTGCGCCGGCTCGTCGCCCTGGGTGGAGTTCCAGAAGAACTCGAGCTCGACCTCGCCCTTGGTCTTCTCGTGCACCGCCTTGCCCCAGGTGCGCAACACCTGGCCCCACGGCGACTCGCGCGGCGCCAGCGACGAGAACTTCAGCGTCACCGGCTCACCCGCGAACGCGGCGACCGAGACCAGGCAGAGCAGCAGAGACTTCTTCATGACTTCCCTCCGAAGCCGCAGCGCTTGAGCCGGGGCGTGGCGAGGTAGCGCTTCGCCTTGCGCACCGCGATGGTGTTCTCGAGCCGCTGGGCAGGCAGAGGGTCTTCGGCCTTCAGCACCTCGTCGAGCAGCTCGCGGTAGAGCTTCTCGTCGTGGGCGTTGCAGGCGTAGTTCTGCGCGTACATCACCTGCACGGTGAGCGCCTTGCGCTGGGTGTTGGCGAGCGCCTTCTCGAACATCGCCTTGCCCTGAGCCAGCTCGGCGTCGGGAGCGCGCGCGTGGTAGGCGCCGAGCGCGCAGAGGCCGAGGCCGTAAGCAAGGGTGTCGTCGAGCTCGACGCTGCGCTCCAGCATCGCGACGCCGACGAAGAGATCGGCGACCACCTCGGGCTTCTCAGCCGCGACGCCGCCGCGCGAGAGCCAGGCCGCGCCGGCCCAGAGCAGGTTCTCGGCGTCTTCCTTCTCGAACTGCTTCAGGTACTTCTGCATCGTCTCGTAGTTCTTGGTGGCCGCCTGAAAGCCGGGGTGGCGCGACTCGAGCAGCGGAATGCCGAACTGGAGCGCGCGGTCGTAGGCGTGGAGCGCGCGGGTGGCCTGGTAGACCTCGCCGTCGTCGTCGCCCTTGTCGACCGCCTGCTCCCACTCGTCTTCGATGAACGCCCCGCCGTAGCCGACCCAGCTCTGGGTGAGCAGGAAGAGCGCGTCGGTGTTGTCGGGCGCGAGCTTGTTCATGCCCTCGAGCTGAACGATCGACGAGCCGGCGCCGAGCTTCGCGACCTCGAGATCGGGCAAGGTGTCGAACGCGCTCGACGCGTCGCGGGTGGACTTGATCGTTCCGTCGAGGATCATGCGATCGATGCAGCCGGTGAGCAGCACGGCGGCGACCGCCAGCGGGGCGAATTTCATGAGCGCGGCGGACCCTAGCCAAAGCGCGGCACGTTGGCTTCCGTATCTGTAGACTGCGGCGCATGGCCACCATCGCCTTCACGCGCAACTACACCGATCGCTCGAACGACACCGGCTACCAGTTCGAATTTCACTGCGACAAGTGCGGCAACGGCCACATGTCGACCTTCAAGGCGAACGCGCTCGGCGTGGCCTCAGGTCTGCTCAAGGCGGCGGGCAGTCTGTTCGGCGGCATGCTGAACCAGGCGGCGTACGCGGGCGATCACGTGAAAGACGCGCTGCGCGGCGGCAACTGGGACGCGGCGTTTCGCGAGGCGGTCGAGGAGTGCAAGACGCACTTCAAGCTCTGCTCCCGCTGCGGCAAGTGGGTGTGCCCCGAGACCTGCTGGAACGAGGCGCGCGGGCAGTGCGAGGCGTGCGCGCCCGACCTGCAGGAAGAGGCGGCGTCGATTCAGGCGCACGTCGCGGTGGATCAGATTCGCGAGAAGATCAGCAAGCACGATCAGACCCAGGGCATGGAAGGCACCGCCGGCAAGGTCGGCTCCTGCCCGCACTGCAACGCGCGGGTCGGCGCGGGGAAATTCTGCCCGGAGTGCGGCAAGCCACTGGTGGCGGCGAAGGCGTTCTGCAGCGAGTGCGGCAAGGAGATGGCTGCGAACGCGAAGTTCTGCGGTGAGTGCGGCACTCCGAGGAAGACGTGAGGCTCGCGCTCGCGGTCGTGGTGGCGGCGCTGTCGGTGGCCTGCTCCGGCGGCGAGCATGCGAGCGTGTGCAACGGCACCCGCTCGATCAAGGTCTGGGCGGGCGACACCTACGTCGACGTCGCCTGCAACGGCCCGAATGGCTGCGACGCGGGCGCGTGCGACACCAGCGGCAACACGCTTGGGGAAGGCTGCCTGAAGCCCGGCGATCTCCGGTGTGATCCCGTCACCGGCACGCAGGTGCTGCTGTGCGAGACGATGAAGTTGTCGCTCTACCGAACCTGCTCCGGCCCGCGCACCTGCTACACCGACCCGACGTTCGACGCGGGCACGGTCGGCTGCGACTTCACCGCCGGCGACAAGTGCCCGAAGTCGTACGAAGGCCGCTTCGCGTGCGACTCCGTCGACACCAGCGGAGTGCTGACCTGCAGCGACGGTGGCGCGGTGTATTACGAGCACTGCATGGGCGGCAGCTGCCAGCAAGACGGTGGCGCGCTCGTCTGCCAGTAGCGCCTACGGCACGTAGTCGTCGGTGCAGCTGCCTTCACCGTAGGTGCGGAGCTCGCCTGAGGCCGGGTAGCGCCAGACGTTCCCGGCGGAGTCGACCGCTTCGAAGTGGTACGAGCGGCAGGCGGTGCCCTTGGTCTGCGAGAGCGACCAGTGCCCGTTGGTGTTGGTGCCGAGCGCGAGGGCGAGCGCGGCGGGCGTGCCGTCGATCACCACCGTCACCGACTGAGGTGCAGCAGCCGCCGAGTAGGTGGCGCCGAACCAGATCTTGTTCATGTAATAGACGTGTGAGCCGTCGACGAGCGGCGGCTTCGGGCCGTCGGCGACTCCGCCGAAGTCCTGGGTCCAGTAGTACGTGTACGGCGAGCCGGAGACCTTGTCGTAACCCGCGCCGATCGCGTGGAAGCCGAAGCTGCTGTCCATGATGTTGGAGCGGTGGCCGTCATCGGCCGAGCCGTCGGCGGCGCACGCGTTGTTGGTCTCGTCGCAGAGCCACTGGTTCACGGTGCCGCGAGGATCCGAGATGCCAGCGGCGATGTTCTCTCCGAGCGTCTGGCTGAGCGTGTAGTAGCTCTTGATGCGCACGAAGATGTCGGTGCCGTTGCACGAGTTGTGTTGGAAGCAAGGCGTGCTCGCCATGTCGACCGAGTGAGCGCGCGAGCTCTGACCGAGCTGACCGTTCCAGCGATACGGAGTCGTCGCCGGGTAAGTGCTGCCGAGGACGTTGGTCTGCACCATCGAAGGTGAGTAGTCGGAGCCGTAGGTCGTCTTGTAGTTGCCGGGATCGACGCGCACCGCGTTGGTCATCAGCAGCACCGCGCGCTCCTGCCAGACCGGATCGCCGTTCACGGGGATGCCGTAGGTGCCGGCGTCCGCGAACACGGTGCCGCCTCCACCGCCGGTTGCTGCGCCGCCGCCCGTCGCTGCTCCGCCGCCTGTCGCCGCACCGCCGCCCGTTGCTGCACCGCCGCCTGTCGCTGCGCCACCACCGGTCGCAGCTCCGCCGCCGGTCGCTGCGCCACCACCCGTCGCCGCTCCGCCGCCCGTCGCCGCTCCGCCACCGGTCGCCGCGCCGCCACCCGTCGCCGCTCCGCCGCCCGTTGCTGCGCCGCCGCCGACCGCTGCGCCGCCGCCGGCTGCCGCTCCCCCGCCGGTCGCAGAACCGCCTCCGGCCGCCGCGCCTCCGCCGACGGCAGCACCACCGCCGGTCGCTGCTCCGCCACCGGTCGCGTCGCCACCGCCGCTCGCGAATCCGCCGCCAGCCGCGATCCCGCCACCCGAAGCGAAGTCACCTCCGCCGCCAGCGGAGCCGTCATCACCGATCGTTCCGCTGCAGCCAGCCGCGAACAGCACCGCGACCGCCAGGAGTGCGCTGCGCATTCACACAGAGTTACGACAGGTGGCGAGACGAGCGCAAACCGCGGCCGGATGTGAGACGGCCTTGATGAGGGTGCTGGTTGTCGTCGGTGTAGGCAGCGCCCTCTCCGCGTCCGCCCGCGATTGAGCGGCCAGCCGTGCGGCGCGGGTGTGCGGTTCGTCAGCGTCTCACCGACGAGGCAGTTCACGAGCCCCTATCAAAGTGTCCGGAGTTAGCGCGTCACAGCGCCTGCTCCAGCGTGCAAACGTGCTCCGCAGGTCGAGACGGGTCTGAAATCGCGGCGCCGATGTCGCGCTTTCGTGCCTTTTGCGGCTGGCCACGCGCTAACTCCGGACATTTTGATAGCGCGCAAACCTCGTCTCCGCGCGCGCGGCGGAAGCTCGCGCAACTCTCGAAAACGACTCGCGCCGTGACGAACTTCGGCAGCGCCGTCGGCGCCAAAATTCTGGCCGCGCGCTAACTCCGGACACTTTGTTGAAGCGCCGACTTCAAAGTGTCCGGAGTGAGCACTGACGAAGGCAACGGCGTCGCGCGAACGAAGCGGCCGAGAGGCACACCCGCGTCGCACGGCTGGCTCTCAATCGCGGGCGGAGGTCGTTCAGGAGACCGCGAACAACACGCACCCCACCCCAATCAAAGCCGACAGCGCTCCTCGCCTCAGGCCGAGACCGGGCTCGACTCCGACACCTTGCTCCACATCGCGGTCTGATCACCCTCGTACACGAGCCGCCCTTCCTGGGTGAACTCGAACGAGTACCGCGCCAACGTCCGCTGGTCGCCCTTGCGGAGCATCGTGGTCCAGCCCTTGAGCTCGAGCGGAGCATTCACATGCGCGAGCGCATGAAAGCGCGCGTGGTGAATCTTCACTCCGTACCCAATCCACCCCTCGTGATGCCGCAGCCCGAGCACGTAGTAGGCGTGAACGAACCCCACCATCCCGGTCATGTGCACCATCAACCCGCCCGACACGTGCCGCGGGTGGAGCACCGGGTGCGCCCGCTGGGTCGAGGTGATCGGCAGCTGCTCGTGGGTCGGCATGCGCACCCGCACCATCGACTTCTCGATGTCGACCTCCAGCACCTCGTCGATCATCAACCCGTCGGGCCCGTACGGGCAGTCGGCCACGAACGCGGGATCCAGCGCCATCAGAGGTTCTCCTGAAAATACCGCGCCACCGTCTCGTCGAGACGCTCCGCCACCAGCGGCTCAGGCACCAGGTGGGTGAAGTTCGCCAGCGGCAGCACCTGATGCTTCTTGCCCGCGCGGAACAGCGCGTCAGACAGCTTCAGCGTGTGGAGAAAGTAGACGTTGTCGTCGGCGGTGCCGTGAATCACCAGCAGCGGCCGCTCCGCCTTCGGCACGTAGGTCAGCAGCGAGCTCACCTCGTACGCCTTGTCGGCGGCGGGCGGCACGCCCAGGTACCGCTCGGTGTAGTGGGTGTCGTAGTCCTTCCAGTCGACCACCGGCGCGCCCACCACCGCCGCCTTGAACACGTCGCCGCGCGACAGACCGAGCAGCGCCGAGAGGTACCCACCGAAGCTCCAGCCGGTCACGCCCACGCGGGTCATGTCCATCTCCGGCACTTCCTTCGCGATCGCCTGCAGCCCCGCCACCTGATCATCGGCGGTCGACGCGAAGTTGCCCTTGAGGGTGCGCTCCCACGCCCGCCCGCGCCGCGGAGTGCCGTGCCCGTCGAGCTTCACCACGATGAAGCCCTGATCTGCCAGCCACTGCAGCCGCAGGTTCGACATCATCGCCGCCGTCACTTCCTGATGCCCCGGGCCGCCGTACACCTGGAGAATCACCGGCAGCTTCTGCCCCGGCTTGAAGGTGTGCGGCCGAATCACCATGCCCCAGAAGCCCTCCCCCGAGCCGTACTTGTGCACCTGCGCGTTGAGCGCGATCGCCGGCTCTTCGGCCACCCGCGGCAGCTCCGCCACCTTGTCGAGCGACTGCCCGTTCAACTTGTAGACCGTGGTGCGCGGCATCTGCTCGAAGGTGGTCGCCCAATCGATCAGCGTCTTCGCGCGATCGTTGAACTCGATCATCTCGATGCCCGGCTTCTCGGCCAGCTTCAGCCGCTCCGGCGTTCCACCCAGTGCCACCCGGTACGGCTGCAACATCGTCGGGTTCGGCCCACCATTGAAGTAGAGAACCTTCGCCGCTTCATCGAGGCCGCAGAAGTTCTCCAGCTCCGCCTCGCCCTTCACCCACACCTTGTCGAGCGAGCCGTCGGCCTTGCGCAGCTCCACCTCGCTGTGACCCGAGCGCTCGGTCCACCAGAGAAACCCCGAGCCGTCTTCCAGCCACCGGGGAAACGCCTGGTCGAGGTTGATCCACGCGGCGTCTTCTTCGGTCAAAAGCACCTTGGTCGCGCCGTGATCGTCGGCCGCAAGCACCTGCTGCTTGGTCTGCTCCCGGTTCTGCACCACCAGCGTCAGCGGGCCCTTCTTCGGCCACTTCACCGTCGCCAGGTACGGGAACGCGTTGGAGTCCCACTTCACTTCGGTGCCCTTGCCACCGCTCAGCGCACCCAAGAACAGCTTCACCTTCGCGTTCGGCTTGCCCGGCCGCGGGTAGGGAAACATCTCGGGCTTCGACTCCGGCTTCATCGGGTCGGGAATCGAGAGCTCCTCCACTCCCGTGTTGTCGGTCTCCTGGTACGCCACCTTCTTCGAGTCGGGGCTCAGCCAGTAGCCGCTGAACCGGCTCATCTCTTCCTGCGCCACGAACTCCGCCAGGCCGTGCGGCTTCAGCTCGGTGCCGCCGGTGGTCACCTTGTGCTCGGAGTTCGTCTTCAGGTCGACATAGTGCACGTCGTTCGCGCGCACGTACGCCACCAGGCTGCCGTCGGCCGAGAAGCGCGGGTCCATCGCCGCGCCGTCGCCCGTCTTCAGCGCGGTCACCTTCCCGCTCGAGCGCTCGATCACGTACAGCTTGCCCGAGACCCCGGTGAGAATGTGCTTACCGTCTTCGCTCAGCTGAAAGCTGGTGAAGCCGCGCGCGGTGATTCGCATGCGCTCCAGCTGCGCCCGCTCGGCCACCGACAGCTGCGCCTGCGCGCCCTTGAGCACGTCTTCGGGTGAGAGCAGCTGCCGGGTCTGCGCGGTCGCGATGTCGAGCTCGAACAACAGCTGCACGTTGTCGCGCGCGCCCGAGCGCAGAAAGAGCACCTTGCCGTCGGGTGTCGGCTTGGCGCTCACCGGCCGGCCGGCCATGAAACGGCGCGTCTCTGCAAAGTCCCGCAGAAACTTGGTGTCGATTGGGGTGTTCGCAGCGAGGAGGGTCATGATCAGCGCTTTCACGAGGCCGTCTCATACGCCGGACGCAACGTCGCAGAAAAGCGAGTTTGGCCCCTTTTCTGTTTCTGGCAGGCTGCGGTGTCTGAATCCCCAGGCCGGCTGCAGCCACGAAAACCACACCATATGAACAAGCTTGTTTTTTCGGTCTCGCTCGTCGTGCTGGCTGCCTGCCAGCCGCTGCAGCTGCACAACTCCAACGGCGGTGGAAATGTGAGCACCGGAGGCGGCGGTAGCTCCGCCACCGGCGGCGGCTCGGCCACCGGCGGAGGCTCGGCCACGGGAGGCGGCGGCGGCGTCACCTTCGATGGCGGCACCGTCACCTGGTACAAAGACGTGCTGCCGATCACCCAGCAGAAGTGCGCCGGCTGCCACACCGCCGGAGGCATCGGCCCCTTCGCGCTCGACTCGTATACCTCCGCCAAGCCGATGGCCGCCGCGATGTCGGCCGACGTGCAGAACGGCAAGATGCCCCCGTGGATGCCCGCCGCCAGCTGCGGCATGAGCTACGTCGATGACCGCCGGCTCTCTGCCGATGGCATCGCGGTGATCAAGGCGTGGGCCGAGCAGGGCGCTCCCGAGGGTGACCCCGCTGATGCGCCGGCGCCCCTTGATGGGGGCGTCGGTCAGCTCGCCTGGGTGGATCAGACGGTGATGCCCGCCGCCGGGTACATGCCGAGCGCCACCGAGACCGACGACTACCACTGCTCGCTGATCGACCCGACGCTCGCGTCGGACCGGTTCGTGGTCGGCTACCAGGTGCTGCCGCAGTCGCGCGCCGAGGTGCACCACGTGATCCTCTACGCGGTGAAGCGCACCGACGCGCAGGCGAAGAACGCCGGCGGTCAGGGCTGGCAGTGCTTCGGCGGCTCCGGCATTCAAGACGAGATCTTCATCGGCGGGTGGGCGCCCGGCTCTGGCGCGGTCACCTTCCCGTCGGGCACCGGCATTCGGGTGCCGTCTGATCACGTCTACGTGATGCAGGTTCACTACAACACCACCAACGGCCGGTCGCTGGATCAGACCGCGATGCAGCTCCAGTACGCGAACACCCCCGTGCTCGAGGCCACCGTCGCTCCCGTGCTCGACTACGGCTTCAACGTCCCCTCCGGCGCGATGGGCTACACCCCGTCGGAGATGCCGGTGATGACCGCCAACCCCTACGGCGTGCCGATTCGCATCTGGGGCGTCTTCCCGCACATGCACACGCACGGTACGCACATCAACGTCACCGGGCCTGATGGGTGTCTGATTGATATTCCCAACTGGGACTTCCACTGGCAGCAGCAGTACTTCTTCTCGCAGCCCGTCACCGTGCAGCCCAACGCGCAGGTCGGGCTCTCGTGCACCTGGAACAACCCCACCAATGCCGCGCTCCATTGGGGTGAGGGCACCGCTGATGAGATGTGCCTCGCGTTCCTCTACATGACGCAGTGACGCGGTTGCTTTGATTGGGTGTTGGGGGCACGGGTTTCGGCTCGTGCCCTTTTCGTTGTCCGCCCGCGGCTTCCTGGCCAGCTGTGCGAAGCGGGTGTGCCTCTCGGCGGCGGCGCTCGTGCTCTACGGTGCGGCTTCGCTGAGCGTCCTCGTTCCCAGCGCGATGATTCGCCGTGCGTTCTCGATCAGCGTTTCCGGCCGCTGGTGAATCGAACGCCAGGTCCAGCGCTGACCGAAGATGCCCTTCCCACCCAGGTCGTTGTCTCGACCGCGATCGTCCTCGAACAAGTCGTACGAGTGGTACGCGAAGCCGTCCGCTTCAACCACCAACGCGGTCCCCGGCACGTAGAAGTCCAGCCTGCGGAGCTTTCCGTCGATCACGATTCGCTTCTGTTTCACCGGCTTCGGTAGCCCGCCCTTCGCGAACAGCGCGAGAACTTTCGACTCCAGCACGCTCTCCGGGATCGGATCGCCGCCGCTGTAGCGATGCACCAACTCTCGTAGTGGCTCCAGTGGCGCAGTCGTGTGCCTGAGCGCGACTTCCAGGCGATCGAGCGACGTCCGCCGCCGCCGCAGCGCTTCGTTCACCATCGGCTCGATCACTTCCCATGCACACGACGCGGCGAGGTCCACCAAGGTTCGTGTGACCGAGGTCACCGAGAGGCCCTCCACCTCTCCGAGATCGCGCACACGCAGGCGCTGAACCCGATGCAGAATCTCTGGCGGAGGCAACTCGGCCGACCGGGCGATCGTGATCTCCACCACCTCGTACTCCTTGAAGTGCTCGAAGCCCCAAAGCCGCGCCGCACAGCCGTGCGAGAACGCATACCCGCGCTTCGCCCAGGCGCTCGCTGCCACCAGCCGCTGAAACCACGTTCGTGGACTGCCGCCGACGACGTAGACCTTGGGAAACAGCCGCACCCAGGTGCCCACCTTCAGCCGGTGATTGATTTGTCGCTTGGTGAGCCCCAGCCACTTCGCGTGCTGGCGCGTCAACACCCCATGCCGCCGTGCCGCGAGCGTCTCCGCTGCGCGGTCTGCATCTCTCGCCATCGCCCAACCCCTTCACCTCGAGACCGCCCCACTCTCGCATGCGGGTCTGACATCTGCGGGAAAGGCACAAAATATGTGCCTTTCCCGCGGACCCGCCGCGCCCAGAGGCGGAGTGCGACGCCGCAGCTCGGCGCACGGCTCAGCCGCCTCTCGAAGAACGCCGCCGCCGCACGAGGCGGCATCGAAATTGCGGGCGGAGTGCGAGGGGGCAATGCGCTGCGGCCCAGGCGCCACCTCACCCATCAATGCCGTCGCGACGGTCGTACTGACGGAATTTGTGCTTTTCCGCAGGCCCACCGGCTAGATCAGGCGCCTCATGATCCTGATCATCGGCGGCACCGGCAAAGTGGGCGGTTCAGTGGTGGAGCAGCTCTCAGCAGCCGGCGTGAAGGCGCGGGGGCTGGCCCGCGACCCGTCGAAGGTGAAGTTGCCGAACATCGAAGCGGTGAAGGGCGACAACAACGACCTCGCCTCGGTGGCCGCCGCGCTCCAGGGCATCGACAAGCTCTTCCTGCTCACCCCTTCGCTGCCCGGCAGCGTGGAGACCAACTCGGGCATCATCGACGCCGCGAAGAAGGCGGGCGTGAAGCACGTGGTGAAGCTCTCGGTCGCAGGCGCCGACCCCAACAGCCCGATCAGCATCGCCAAGTGGCACGGCGCCTCCGAAGCTCACCTCAAGGCCAGCGGCCTCGAGTGGACCCTCCTGCGCCCGGGCAGCTTCACCCAGAACTTCCTCAACAGCGCCGCCACCATCAAGAAAGACGGCGCGTTCTACAACTGCACCAAAGACGGCAAGGGCACCTGGATCGACGCGCGCGACATTGCCGCGGTCGCGGTCAAGGCACTCACCGAGAGCGGCCACGAGGGGCAGACCTACAACCTCACCGGTCAGGAGCCGATGTCGAACGCCGAAGCCGCCGCCCGCATCGGCAAGTACCTCGGCAAGCCGGTGAAGTACGTCGACCTCCCGCCCGAACAGTTCAAGCAGGGCATGATCTCCGCCGGCCTGCCCGAATGGATGGCCACCGACTTCGCCACCTGGAGCGGCTTCACCGCCCAGGGCTACACCGGCACGGCCGACCCCACGCTCACCAAGCTGCTGAGCAAGGTGCGCAACTTCGACGACTTCCTCGCCACCTACGGCGCTGCCTTCAAATAAGGGTTAGAAAGAACGAATGAGTTACACCGTACTCGCGCGCAAATACCGCCCGCAGGCGTTCGAAGAGATGACGGGCCAGGAGCACGTGGTTCGCACGCTCGAGAACGCGATCAAGCTCGGCCGGGTCTCGCACGCCTACCTGTTCGCCGGCCCCCGCGGCGTCGGCAAGACCACGGCGGCACGCCTGCTCGCCCGGGCGCTGAACTGCGAGAAAGGCCCCACCGCTCACCCCTGCGGTGAGTGCCGCGCCTGCGTCGAGATTCGCGACGGCATCTCCACCGACGTCGCCGAGATCGACGGTGCCTCCAACAACGGCGTCGAGAACGTGCGCGAGATTCGCGAGAACGCGAAGTACCTGCCCCAGCGCGACCGCCACAAGATCTACATCATCGACGAAGTGCACATGCTCTCGGGCGCCGCCTTCAACGCGCTCTTGAAGACGCTCGAAGAGCCGCCCGGTCACGTGAAGTTCATCTTCGCCACCACCGAGCCCCACAAGCTGCCCGACACGATTCTCTCCCGCTGCCAGCGCCACAACTTCCGCCGCATCTCCCAGGCGTCGATGATCGCCCGGCTGAAGGAGATCTGCGCCAAGGAGCAGGTGAAGGTCTCCGACAGCGCACTCTCGCTGGTGGTGCGCCAGAGCGAAGGCGGCATGCGCGACGCGCTGAGCCTGCTCGATCAGATCATCTCCGCCTGCGGGCTGGAGCCCGACGACACCGCGGTCGCCGAGGCGCTCGGCGCGATCGACCGCAACCTGGTGCAGGCCTTCGCCACCGGCCTGGTGCGCAAAGACGCCAAGGTGCTGTTCCAGCGCACCGAAGAGGTGTGGAACCGCGGCCTCGACCTCGAGCGGGTCACCGAAGAGCTGGCGCTGATGCTCCGCCACGTGTTCGTCGCCAAGACCACCGGCGCCGGCCCCGAAGAGCTCGCCGACTCCGACCGCGAGTTCGCGGTCTCGCTCGCGAAAGAAGCCGACGCCGCTCAGCTGGCGCGAATGTTCGACGTGATCCACTCCGCCGGCTGGGAGATCAGCCGCGCGGGTCAGCCCAAGCTCGCGTTCGAGATGACGCTGCTGAAGGCGATCTACCTCGCCCCGGCCGCGTCGATCCCCGACCTGATCAGCCGGGTCGAGCAGTTGGCTGGCTCGCCCCAGAGCCGCAGTGCGCCCGGAGCGTCCGGAGGTCGCTCCGCGCCGCCGTCCTTTCGTAGTTAAGCCGGCCACTCCCAAGCTCGAGCCCGTACCGGTCGCGACCTCCGCCGAGGGTTGCGCGAGTGGGGAGTGTTTGCCGGAGGTCGACCCCAAGACGACGTCGAGCACCGTTGCGGTGTCGGGCTCCACGGTCGCTCGTGAACCCCTCACCCGGCCGGTCGGGCCACCATCTCCCGTGGGAGAGGGAGTCGTTCCCGCGCCGATGCCGTCGGCGCCCGAGCCGGTCTCGCTCGAGAACGAAGTGCCGGTCGAGGCAGCGGGGGCGGTGGTCACCAACCACGATCGCTTCAAGCGGGCGGTCGAGGCGCTGCGGCAAGAGAACCCCCGGCTGGGCAAGTCGTTCAGCCACGCGCGCTTCGTCACCGTCGACGGCGCGACGCTGAAGGTGGCCTTCCCGTCAGACGCGGGGTTTCACCGCGCCACGGTCTTCGGCAGCGGCCGCGACGCGATCGAAGCGTTGCTCAGCAAGATCTTCGGCCGCACCACCAAGCTCCACGAAGACACCTCGACCGCGGCGCTGCAGGAGGCGCCCAAGAGCATCGCCGAGAACGAAGCCTCGGCCCGGGCCGCCCGCGAGCAGCGCATCGAGGCCGCGGTGCGCACCCACCCCAGCGTGGTGAACGTGATGAAGATTCTCGGCGGCCAGCTCGAGCTGGTGCACGTGCTGGAGCCCGAAACCCGCGCCGCAGACGAGGCCGACACCCCGCGCGACGAGCCGGTCGACGCCCCCGAACCCGACTGATACAAGGCGCAGCCCTAAGTCAGGAGTAAGGAGCCTCCATGCCCGGCGTCGATCTCAACTACTTCATTCGCCAAGCCAACAAGCTCAACGAGAAGCGCGAGCAGCGCATCGTCGAGCTCACCGACGAGACGCTGGAGGCGAAGGCGACCGGCGACGGCCTGGTCAGCGCGGCGTCGAACGGCATGGGCGATCAGATCAAGAAGCTCACCATCGACAAGAAGATCGTCGACCCCAACGACATCGCGATGCTCGAAGACCTGGTGACCGCCGCGGTGAACGCCGCGCTCGCCGCCGGCAAGCAGCACCGCGAGGCGGAGCTGTCGAAGCTCACCCAGGGCGTGAAGATCCCCGGGTTCACCTGAGATCGAGCAGTGACGCCCGATTCGCTCAACCGGCTGGTCGCCCAGCTGGCGAAGCTGCCCGGCATCGGTGAGAAGACCGCCCAGCGGCTCGCCTTTCACATTCTGCGCTCGCCGCCCGAGTACGCCCGCGACCTGTCGAAGGCGCTCGAGGAGCTGGTGCTCAAGGTTCGGCTCTGCCCCCGCTGCTTCAGCCTCACCGACGGGCCCTCTGATCAGCCGTGCGGCTTCTGCGTCGACCCCAAGCGCGACGACAAGCTGCTCTGCGTGGTCGAGGGCATCGCCGACGAGCTGGCGATCGAGCGCACCAAGGAGTTTCGCGGCCGCTACCACGTGCTCCACGGGGTGCTCAGCCCGCTGGAGGGCATCGGCCCCGACCAGCTGCGCATTCGGGAGCTTTTGATGCGCATGGAGGGCCAGCCGGTCGAAGAGGTGATCGTGGCCACCAACCCCGACGTCGAGGGTGAGGCGACCGCGCTCTACCTCACCCGGCTGCTCAAGCCGCTGGGCCTCAAGGTCACCCGGCTGGCACAGGGAATTCCGATGGGCGGAGACCTCGAGTACGCCGATCAGGCGACGCTCGCCCGGGCCCTGTCTGCCCGGCGGGATTTGTAACCCAAACCCCCCATTTGATTCGTCCCGGCCGGTACCCCACACCCGCGACACAAATGGTGAAACACCCGGATTGGTCTGCTAGGAAGTAACGGACGTCTTCCTTGAACGGGGCGCCTTTACTCCCATGGCCACGCAGCTGGTGATGTACGAAGAGGAGTTCCACCGGATCAACGCGGTTTGCGACCGGTTGACCAAGGATGCGAACGCCAAGGTGGTGTTCCTGGTCGACAAGGCCGGTCAGCTGATTTCAGCGGCCGGTCAGACCCAGAACATCGACACCACGTCGTTGGCGTCGCTGACCGCCGGCAACGTGGCGGCGATGGGTGGGCTCGCGAAGTTGATCGGCGAGAACGAGTTCCCCAACCAGTTTCACGAAGGGGCGAAAGACTCGCTCTACATGACGGTGGTCGCCAGCCGGGTGGTTCTGGTGGTGATCTTCGACAACCGCACCTCGTTGGGCCTGGTGCGCTTGCGCATCAAGAAGGCCTCCGACGAGCTCACCAAGATCTTCGAAGCACTGTCGAAGCGTTCGGAGACGCCGGGCGCTGGGTCTCCTTTCGCGGAGATCTCCGACGCCGACATCGATAACCTCTTCAGCGAATAAGGCCGCGACCGACCATGTCCTTCATCAACTACTCGAGCCGAGAGATCAACTGCAAGATCGTCTACTACGGCCCCGGTCTGTGCGGGAAGACGACGAACCTGCAGTACATCTACAACAAGACCAACCCCGAGACGAAGGGCAAGCTGATCTCGCTCTCGACCGAGACCGACCGCACCCTGTTCTTCGACTTCTTGCCGCTCTCACTCGGCGAAATTCGTGGCTTCAAGACCCGCTTCCACCTCTACACGGTGCCGGGCCAGGTCTTCTACGACGCCTCCCGCAAGCTGATCTTGAAGGGCGTCGACGGCGTGGTGTTCGTGGCCGACTCCCAGGTCGAGCGCATGGAAGCGAACATCGAGTCGATGGAGAACCTGCGGGTGAACCTGGCCGAGCAGGGCTACGACCTGAACAAGATCCCGTTCGTGATCCAGTACAACAAGCGCGATCTTCCCAACGCGGTGGCGAAGGAAGAGCTGCACAACGTGCTCAACCCCCGCAACGTGCCGGAGTGGGAAGCCGTGGCTCCGACCGGCGTGGGCGTGTTCGACACCCTGAAGGCGGTCGCCAAGCTGGTGCTCACCGAGTTGAGGAAGGGCGGTCAGTGAAATGACGCGCGTGGGGGCGGCGTTGACGGTTGCGTTGTTTTCGTTGGTCGCATCGGCGCAGGAAGCGCCCGCTGGAGGAGCGGCTCCCGCAGGTGGAGCAGCCGCGCCCGCCGGCCAACCTGCCCAAACCGGGCCGAAAACCGCCGACGAAGCCTTCACCACCCGGGTCAAGACGCTCGAAGAGCAGGTCGTCGACCTGAAAGAGAAGATTTACCGCACCAAGGCCCGCCTCTTGCTGTTGCAGGAGACCGTGCTGGGTGGCGACCTCTCTACTGGTGCGCGCGCGGTCATCTACCACCGCAACGAGATGGGCTCGGGCTTCATTCTGGAGTCGGTGGCCTACGCGCTCGACGGCGCGCCGATCTTCACCAAGGTCGACGTGGGCGGCGATCTCGACAAGCGCGAAGAGTTCGAGATCTTCAACGGCCGCATCGTGCCGGGCAACCACCAGATCGCGGTGCGCATGGTCTACCGCGGCTCGGGCTACGGCATCTTCAAGTACCTCGAGGGCTACAAGTTCAAGCTCCAGTCGAACCAGACCTTCAACGCCGAAGGCGGCAAGGTCACCACGCTGAAGGTCGTGGGCTACGACAAGGGCGGGCTCACCTCCGACATCAAGGATCGCCCGGCGATTCGGTACGACCTGTCGGCGACCAAAGACCAGGCGCCCAAGAACGCCACACCTCCTCCTTCTCAAACGCCCGCCGAGGGTGGGGCCGGCAACACCTCGGGAACCCAGGGCGGAACGCAAGAAGCACCCAAATAGTCTCATCGCAGCAACCAACGGTCAGCCGCCCTCCTGACCTTTCGAACCCATGCGCCGCTCGCTCCCCTCGCCCCGGCTGATCCTCGCGCTGACTTGCGCGATGTCGCTGGCCGCGCACGCGCAGCGGGGCCGGGCGAACGCGGGCGAGCTGGGCACCCAGGTCGAAGAGGTCGCCAAGCAGGTGAAGCTGGCGGCCGACAACCTGGTGCTGGTCGAGAACCAGTACACCAAGCGCCCCGAGACCACCGACCAGATGGCGCGCGAGCAGCGCTTCTCTGACGGCGAGATCAACTACCTGTTGGGCGACTACCCGACCGCGTCGGTGCTCTTCTACGACCTGGTCGAAGACAAAGACTTTCACGTCTCCGGCCGCTACGCCGACGCGCTGTTCTACCTGGCCGACTCGCTCTACCAGCAGAAGAACTACCTCTCGGCGCGGGTGTACCTGAAGGAGCTGCTCGAGCTGCGGCAGGGCCACTACAAGGAAGCGCTCGCGCGCTACCTGGAGATTGCCGGCCGGCTGAACGAGTTCGCCGGCATCGACAGCTACATCGACCAGGCGAAGGGCCTCTCGGGCGGCGTGCTGCCTCCCGAGCTGACCTACGTCTACGCGAAGTGGATGTTCAAGCGCGAAGACATGTCGGCCGAGGTTCGCATTCCCAAGGCGCAGAACGTGTTCGTGCAGCTGGAGCAGCAGCAGTCGGGCCCGTTCAGGCTGCAGGCGGCGTACTTCATCGGCGTCGGCTTCGTGAAGCTGAAGCAGTGGGATCGCGCGATCGAGCGCTTCGGGTGGATCGTCTCGCAGCCGGCGTCGCAAGACCCGCGCGAGAAGGTGGTGAAGGAGCTCGCTTCTCTCTCGCTCGGCCGGGTGCTGTTCGAAGAGGGCAAGTTCGACGAGGCGATCGACAAGTACAACGACATTCCCCGCGAGTCTGACTCGTTCCCCGACTCGCTCTACGAGACCGCGTGGGCGTTCGTGCGCAAGGGCGAGTTTCAGCGGGCGAAGAACGCGACCGACATTCTGTTGCTGGTGGCCGAAGACTCGGTGCTCGCGCCCGAGGCGAAGATTCTGCAGGGCACCCTGCTGCTCAAGCTCCAGAAGTACGACGACGCGACCGAGACCTACAACTCGGTGATCAACACCTACGCGCCGGTGCGCGACGAGATTGACGCGCTGCTGACGGTGAACAAAGACCCGGTGAAGTACTTCGACGAGCTCTTGCAGCGAAACGACCGCAACCTCGACGTCACCCAGCTGCTCCCGCCGGTGGCGCTGAAGTGGGCCTCGACCCGCCGTGACGTGGCCGACGCGCTGCAGATCATCGGCGACCTCGAGGCGGGGCGGCGCGGCGTCGACGACTCGAACGCGATCGCCTCGCGCATTCTGAAGGCGCTCGACGAGCGCGGGCTGGAAGTGTTCCCGGTGATGCAGGAGGGCTACACCCGGGCCGACGCGGTCGACTCGCAGATCACCCGCGCCGAAGAAGGGCTGACCCGCATCGAGGGCTTTCTGGTCTCGGGCTACCTGTCGGACGACCAGAAAAAGGAGCTCGAGAGCGCCAAGGCGAACGTCGAGTCGCTGCGCGACCGGGTCGCCACCCTGCCGACCACCGAAGACGAGGTGAAGAAGCGCCGCGAGAAGATTCGCGCCCGGGTGGAAGAGGTCGACCAGGCCGCGTTTCGCCTCGGGATCGACATTCAGGCCCAGTACGCGCAGCTGGCGGCGATTCAGAAGTACGTCGACGACACCCGCTCCACCCGCAAGAACACGCCCGAAGACGAGAAGGCGTTTCTCGAGAAGGTGAACTTCGAGCGCAAGGCGTTGGACGGCATCGTCGCCACGCTGGAAGAGACGCGCAAGCAGCTGCAAGACGAGAAGCACAACGCCGAGAACTCGATCGGCGGCGAAGAAGACCTGAAGCGCGAGTACGAAGCGGCGCTCGAGAAGGAGCGTCACCTCTACGAGCAGGTGCGCAACAACCTCCCCTCCGACGCGGCGCAGGTGATGCTGCGGGCTGACGTGGTGCGCGCCGACGCCGAGAGCGTGCGCGAGCGGGTGAAGCAGGCGAAGCAGATTCTGCGCGACCGGGTGCAGAAGCGCGCCGCGAAGCTGCGCTCCACCGTGCAGAGCGAGCAGGCGCTGCTCGACGGCTACGGCAAAGACGTGGTGGGCATCAGCTCGAACGCGAAGGAGTTGGTCGGGCGAATCGCGTTCGACTCGTTCAAGCGGGTGCGCCAGAGCTTCTACGACCTGGTGCTGAAGGCCGACGTCGGCGTGGTCGACGTGGCGTTCACCCGCAAGCAGGACAAGACGGCCCAGATTCAGAAGCTGTCGTCGCAGAAAGACCGCGAGCTGAAGCAGCTCGATGACGAGTTCAAAGAAGTGCTGAAGGACGTCGACTGATGCGTTGGCTCGTGCTCCCCATCGTGAGTGTGCTCGCGCTCGCCGCGCTGGCCCAGCCCGCGCCCGCCAAGGGTGGCGCGAAGGGCGCCGCTCCGGCGAAGGGTAAAAAGGGCGCCGACGCCGGCACCCCCGACGCGGGTGTCGCCAGCGGCCCCGGCGGGTTCGCGCCCACCGCCCTGCCCTCTGCCTCGGGGGTGAAAGAAAACCCCGACGGCGGCACCGCCACCTCGGCGACCGGCAAGAAAGACTCAGCGCCGACCGAGAAGCCGCCCCAGAAGTTCTTCGAGGGCATGGGCAGCTCGCCGCAGCAGCAGGCGATGCTCGACGAGCTCGCGCACGCGATCGAGCAGTACGAGGCCGAGTCGAAGGAGTTCAAGCGCGAGGTGCAGCTCCTCGTCGAGAAGAAGTACGAAGACAAGCGCAACACCCTGGCCGACAGCTACGAGCGCGCGATTCGCGACCTCGAAGTGCTGGAGCGCCGGGAGCGCCTCGACGCGATCGCCCAGTTCGAGGAGTTTCTCGCCCGCTACCCCGACGACCCCAAGTACACGCCCGACGTGATGTTCCGCCTGGCGGAGCTCTATTACGAGAAGTCGTCTGACGATCAGGCGATCGCGATGCGGGAGTACGAGGAGCAGATCAAGAAGCTCGACCCCGAGAAGAACCCGACTCCGCCTCCCGAGCCGAAGGTCGACTTCTCGAAGTCGATCGGGCTCTACGCGCGGTTGATCGCCGGGTTCCCCGACTACCGTCTGCTCGACGCGGCCTACTACCTCCAGGGCTACTGCGAAGAGAAGATGGAGAAGTTCGAGCCGGCGCGCGACTCGTACCTGGCGCTGATCGCGAAGTTCCCGAAGTCGAAGTTCACCATCGAAGCGTGGGTGCGCATCGGCGAGTACTACTTCGACGCCGACCCGACCCAGGAGAAGGACCCGCTCGACAAGGCGGCCGACGCCTACGCGCACGCGACGCAAGACAAGGCGCACCCGCTCTACGACAAGGCGCTCTACAAGCTGGGCTGGGTCTATTACCGCCAGGACAAGTTCGACCAGGGCGTCGACGCGTTCCTCGCGCTGATCGACTTCTACCAGGACGAGGCGAAGAAAAAGAAAGAAGACGTGGTGGGAGGCGACCTCCGCAACGAGGCGATCCAGTACACCGCGGTCTCGCTGGTCGACGAGAAGTGGGGCTCGCTGGCGAAGGCGCAGGAGCTGTTCGCCAAGCGCGGCGGCCGCCCGTACGAGGCCGAGGTCTACCGCCGCATGGGCGACATCTACTTCGATCAGACCAAGCACCCGGAGGCGATCGAGGCCTACCGGCTGGTGCTCCAGAAGGACCCGCTGACCAAAGACGCGCCGCAGATTCAGCAGAAAATCGTGCAGGCCTACGAGCGCGACCGGAAGCTCGAAGAGGCGTTCGGCGAGTCGTCGAAGCTGGGCACGATGTTCGCGGTCGGCACGCCGTGGCACGAGAAGTGGAAACACGACCCCGACGTGATCACCGCCGCGGCGGAGCTGGCCGAGAAGTCGCTCTACTCGACCGCGATCTACCATCACCAGCAGGCGCTCGCGTACAAGCAGGAAGGCAAGTACGACCAGGCGAAGAACGCGTTCGAGACCGCCGCCAAGGCGTACGACGCGTACCTGAAGAAGTTCCCCCGGTCGAAGAACGCCTACGAGATGGAGTTCTATCTCGCGGAGTGTCTCTACAACTCGCTCCAGTTCAAGGAAGCGATCGTTCACTACGCCGCCGTTCGCGACTCGTCGCAAGACGTGAAGTACCAGCAGGAGGCGGCGTTCAGCGCGGTGCTCGCCGGCCAGAAGGCGCTCGAGCTCGACGCCGCCGGCGCGGGCTGCCCCACCCTGCCGGTGGTGCTCTCGAAGGACTGGCCCGAGAACAAGAAGCCGACCCCGGTGCCGCTGTGTGACACCGAGAAGCTGCTGATCCAGTCGTCGGATCTCTACATCGCGAAGGTGAAGCAGCCCGACGAGAAGTCGCCCGGCATCGCCTACAAGGCGGCGGAGATCTTCTACAAGCACCAGATGTTCGACGAGGCGCGCAAGCGGTTCGACGCGATCATCTCGGGCTACCCGAGCTCTGACGTCGCCCAGTACGCGGTGAACCTCGAGATCGAGACGTACCTGATCGAGCACAACAACGCGAAGGTCGAGGAGATGGGCGAGAAGCTCCTCGCGCTCAAGGTCAACGGCAAGTCGGTCGTCGACCCGAACTCCGAGCTGGCCAAGAGCCTCACCAAGTACAAGCTGGGCGGCCGGTTCAAGGGCGCCGAAGAGCTGATGGCGAAGGGCGAGTACGACCTGGCGGCGCAGAAGTACCTCGCGCTGGTGGCCGAAGCGCCGCAGCACGAGTTCGCCGACAAGGCGCTCAACAACGCCGCCGTCTGCTACGAGAACATGCGCCGGTACGACTCGGCGCTCCGGCTCTACGAGCGAATCTTCAAGGAGTACCCGAAGTCGAAGCTCGCCGACGCCGCGCTCTTCCGCGTCGGCCTCGACGCCGAGCAGTCGTACGACTTCGACAAGGCGGTCGACACCTACCAGAAGCTGGTGAAGGACTACCCGCAGTCGGCCAACCGCGAGAACGCGCTCTTCAACACCGCCCGTCTGCTCAACGCCGAGCAGCGCTACAACGAAGCCGCCGCTGCGTACCTTCGCTACGCCGACGTCTACCCGAAGAGCGACGAAGCGCCGAAGAACATCTACCGCGCCGCGCTGATCTACGAGAAGCAGGGCGACAACGCGAAAGAGATTCAGGCGCTGAAGGAGTTCATCGCCCGGTTCGGCAACGACAAGAACCAGGTCGAGCTGATCGTCGAAGCGAAGAAGCGCATCGCCGACGACTTGCAGAAGCTGGGCAAGGAGACCGAGGCGAAGAAGGCCTACTCCGAGGCAGCCGACGAGTTCGACAAGCGCCACCTGAAGCCCGAGACCGAGCCGATCGCCGCCGAGGCCGCCGCGTTCAGCCGGTTCGCGCTCGCCGAGTACGACTTCAAGGAATACGACAAGATCAAGATCGGCGGCTCCGGCAAGGCGCTGGAGAACTCGCTGAAGGCGAAGAAGGAAGCCGCGAAGAAGGTTCAGGCGGTCTACGACAAGGTCATTCCCTACAAGCGGGCGGAGTGGACCCTGGCCGCCTTCTTCCGCAAGGGCTACTCGCTGGAGCGCCTCTCGGTCACCGTGCAGGAGACGCCCGTTCCTCCCGAAGTGAAGCGTCTGGGTGAAGAGGCCGTGGCCGCCTACCAGGACCTGCTCTCGCAGGCGACGGTGGCGCTGGAAGACCAGGCGGTGAAGTTCTACGAAGAGACGCTCGCCGAGGCGAAGAAGCAGCACATCGCCAACGAGTGGACCAAGAAGACGCTGGAGTCGCTCAACCGCTTCCGCCCGAAGGAGTACCCGGTGCTGAAGGACCCGAAGTCGCTCTTCTCGGGCAACGGCGACTACAACGACGGCGCGTACGAAGGCCTCGAGGGCCGGGTGCGCGGCGCGCTCACTCCGCAGAAGCTGCAGGGAGACGAGAAGTGAAGCTGCGCGTTCTCTTCGTCGCGGCTTCGGTCCTCGCGCTCTCGTGCGCGTCTTCGTCAGGCGCGAAGAAAGACGACGCCAAGCCGGCCGCCAACCCCCAGGACACCGGCGAGGTGCCCTACCAGCCGAAGCAGTCGACGGCGCAGCCGGCGCAGAACAACTCCACCCAGCCCGCCGCCGGTGGCACCGCGCCGGAGCAGCAGCAGCAACAGGCGCCTCCCCCGCAGGAGCCGCCCAAGCCTGCGTTCAGCGAGCGCACCCAGGGCGTGTTCAAGCAGGGCGTCGACGCGGCGAAGGGCGGCGACGCGGCCGGCGCGGAGCGCTACTTCCGCCAGACGCTCGACGAGAACCCGAAGGCCGACTACGCGTGGACCAACATCGGCGAGCTGCACGAGCACTCCGGTGACGTCTCGGGCGCCGAGAAGGCCTACCGCAGCGCGCTCGACATCAAGCCCGACGAAGACGGCGCCTGGGACCTTTTGGCCCGCCTCTACTGCCGCACCGGCCGCTGCGGCTCGATCGAGTCGGAGCTCCGCCAGAAGATCGGTGAGATGCCGTCGGCGCTCGGGCTGCGCAACGCGCTCGTCTACACCCTGATGGCCGAGGGCAAGTCGGAGGCCGCGGCCAACGAAGCGAAGAAGGTGCTCAAGGCCGACGAGCACAACGTGCGCGCGATGCAGCTGCTCGCGCAGGTGTACTTCAAGGAGTCGAAGGTCGAGCTGGCGAAGATGGTGCTCGAGAACGCCCGCGCGATCGACCCCAACGACGCCTCGACCCACAACATGCTGGGCATGGTGTACCTGCAGCAGAAGCAGAAGCCGCAGGCGCTCGACTCGTTCCGCACCGCCTCCGCGCTCCGGCCCGACTACGCCGAGGCCGACAACAACTACGGCGCGCTGCTCAACGAGGCGCAAGACTACGAGACCGCGGTGAAGGTGCTGGAGTCGGCGGTGGCGGCGGCCCCCGACTTCGTCGCCGCGCGCATGAACCTGGGCAACGCCTACCGCGGCAAGCAGGACTTCAACAAAGCGATCGGCCAGTACAACGAGGTGATTCGCCTGAAGCCCGACATGGCGGACACCTACTTCAACCTGGCGATCCTCCACCTCGACTCCGAGCTGCCGGGCATGGAGCCCACCCAGCGCTTCAAGACGTCGATCGACTACTTCCAGAAGTACCGCGACCACGGCGGCCGCGACGAGCGCGTCGATCAGTACGTCAAAGACGCCAACAAGGGCATCGAGCGCGAGACCCGCCGCAAGGAGCGCGAGGCGAAAGACGCGCTCAAGAAGCAGCAGCGCGAGGCCGAAGACAAGAAGCGCGCCGAAGAAGACGCCAAGCAGAAGGCGGCCGACGAGGCCGCGGCGAAGAAGAAGGCCGAAGAAGACGCGGCGAAGAAGCAGGCCGCTGACGCCGCCGCCGCGAAGAAGGCGCAGGACGACGCGGCGAAGAAGAAGGCCGCCGACGACGCCGCTGCCGCCAAGCAGGCCGCTGCCGACGACGCCAAGCGCAAGAAGGAAGAAGAAGCCGCGGCGAAGAAGCAGGCCGCCTCCGACGCCGCCGCCGCGAAGAAGCAGGCGGCCGACGACGCCAAGCGCAAGAAGGAAGAAGAAGCCGCGGCGAAGAAGCAGGCCGCGATCGACGCCGCCAACGCCAAGAAGCAGGCCGCCGAAGACGCCAAGAAGAAGAAGGCCGACGACGCGGCGGCGAAGAAGGCCGGCGCCAAGGCCCAGAAGCTGGGCGACGACGACGACTCGGCCCCCCCTCCCCCGAAGAAGGCCGGTACGACTAAGCTGGGGGACGACGACAAATGACCCGGTACTTCGCCTTCATTCTGATCCTGGCTTCAGCCGCCTTCGGGCAGGACGCCCCCAAGAAGAAGAAGGTGATTCGCCTCGAGGCGCTCACCGTCGAGGGGCGCATTCAGAAGCCTCAGGCGTTTTACATTCTTCAGCGCAGCCAGCTGAACTTCGACGAGCTGAACAGGCCGGAGAGCTTCATTCCCAAGGTGGAGAAGAGCGTCGAGAAAGACGCTTTCTGACCGTGGCGTCGAAAGTCTTGCGAGTACCTGTGGTTTTCCTAGATTAGCCGGTCGGAACCTGCTCCCGCAGGCCGTTGTCAGAAGGCACTGATGGCTCCCACTTCCCATTCCGCTGGGCCCAAGATCCTGCGCGTCGCGCTGATCCAAGGCGCGAAGATCACCGAAGACCGTACGCTGAAGCGCCGCGGCCCGGTGACGGTCGGCCAGGAGCCCCGCAACACCTTCGTGGTGCCGGTCTCGAACCTGCCCGCCACGTTCACCCTGCTCGAGTTCCTCAACAACCAGTACTCGCTCGTCTTCACCGACCAGATGGACGGCAAGGTGAAGGTCGGCGACTCCGACCTCTCCTTCTCGGCGCTGAAGCAGCAGGGCCTGGCGAAGAAGCGCGGCGGCGGCCAGTACGTGCTGCCCCTGAACGACAACATGAAGGGCCGGGTCACGTTGGGAGAGGTGTCGATCCTCTTCCAGTTCGTCACTCCGCCTCCCGAGCCTCCCAAGCCCGAGCTGCCGTCGAACATCAAGTCGGGTGTCGGCGGGTTGATCGCCGGCTTCGATCAGCTGTTCATGCTGATCCTGGCGGTGTCGCTGACGGTGCACTTCTCTGGCGCGGGCTTCATCGCCTGCCAGCCGGTGCCCGAAGAGCGCGAGCTGACCCTCGACGACCTCCCCGACCGCTTCGCGAAGCTGGTCGCGCCGGTGCCGATCGAGAAGCCCAAGCCCAAGAAGGAAGAGGCGAAGGGCGAGGACAAGAAGGAAGACAAGAAAGAGAAGAAGGAAGAGGCGAAGGCCACCAACAACGACAAGAAGACGCTCCAGAACAAGGTCGCGTCGAAGGGTCTGTTGAAGGTGCTCACCTCCTCCGGCTCGGCCGGCAGCGCGTTCGAAGACGTGCTCGGCAACTCGAACTCGGCCGGCTCGGTCGCCGACGCGTTGAACGGCGCCGCGGGCGTCGGCGTCGCCACCGCCGATGCGTTGGCCGCGGGTCAGAAGGGCGGCGGCGCAGGCAGCGCGGCCGGCATCGGAGACCTCGGCACCTCGGGCGGCGGCAACGTCAACCTCGGCGCCAAGGGCGACGCGGTGGTGCACGGCAAGGTCGCCGACGCCAGCCCCGACGTCGAGTCGGGCGTGGTCGACCGCGAGGCCCTCGCCCGCTTCGTTCGCGCCCGCATTCGCGCGATTCAGGGCTGCTACGAGAAAGAGCTGAAGCGCAACCCGTCGCTCAAGGGCAAGGTGGTGGTGCGGTTCACCATCAGCACCTCGGGCCGCGCGACCGAGATCGAGCTCGAAGAAGACACGATGCACAACGACGCGGTCGGCTCCTGCATTCGCGCGATCATTCGCGGCTGGACCTTCCCGTTCAAGCCGGAGTCGGATGTGCCGGTGGCGTACCCGTTCGTGTTCACGCCTTCGAACTAAGGCCGTCGTTTCAGCACACGGCTCCTTTTGCGGCCTTTCTGCACACGGCTCCTTTTGCGGCGCGTAGTGAGGGCAGTCCCTCACCCGCGAGCGCCTATGGCGCTCGTCGGCCTCTCCCAAAGGGAGAGGAACTTCTGCGACGGCCCGTGGTCTGAATGGGCATGGCCAGCGACGCACTCGACCGCAGCGAGCTGAAGTTCATTCGCACCTCGCCGTTCAGCAGCATCGACTGGCGCTTCGGGGTGATCCTCGGCGTCTCGATCGCCACCCACCTGGCCTTCGCGCTCCATTTGAGCCACCAGCCGCTGCCGGCCTGGAGCGAGATCGCCGACGCCGACCGGCCGATGACCCGGGTCAGCCTCCCGCCGCTCTTGAAGCTTCCCAAGCCGCCGAAGACCGCCAGCGCGAAGGTGCAGGGCAGCAGCCCGCAGGCGCCGCACCAGGCCAAGAAGGCCGAGCGCGACCTCTCGAAGTTCGGCTTGCTCGCCCCGCTCACCTCCCATGGCCCCAAGGGCGCGTTCGACGACCTGGTGAACGAGTCGAACGGCGTCTCGGTGAAGGAGGCGTTCGCCGGGGCCTCGAACGTGAAGGTCGCCACCGTGAACGACCAGATGCCCGAGGCGAAGACGGTCGGCTCCCACGTCGAGACGATCGGCCGCTTCGGCGCTGATCGGGCCGGCGAGGTGAAGCTCGGCGACCACCGCGACAGCCAGGTGCTGGGTCACGTGATCGAAGACTCGCCGCCCGAGGCGCCCGGCCTCGACCAGAAGGCGCTGATGAAGTTTCTCGCCGCCCGCCGCGCCGCGGTTCAGTACTGCTACGAGCGCGAGCTGAAGCACTCCCCTTCGCTCGCCGGGCGCATCGTGGTGCGCCTGACGGTGACGCCGAACGGCCGCACCGAAGACGTGGAGATCGAAGAGAACACCATGAACAGCGACGCGGTCGGCCGCTGCGTGCGCAACCTGGTGAGCGGCTGGGTGCTCCCGGTGCGGCCGGAGCAGGATTCCCCGCTCAGCATTCCGTACATCTTCACCAAGGCGAACTAGGGCAACAGCGGTATAACCGCGTGCATGAAGCAGAAGCGGCTGGCCGAGCTTCGCACTCTCACCACCTCGGAGGATTTTTCGCAGTGGTGGAAAGATCTGACCGACTCGCGCAACGGCCTCGCCGACGCCGAGGCCTCGTACGAAGAGCTGCTCGGCCAGTCGACGCTGATGGAGTTTCGCGCCGAGCTGACCCAGAAGAACGCGATCGACACCCTCTACCGCGCCGGTGAGCACGAAGACTCCGCCGCCAACATGCTGTTCGAGTCGACCGACCTCGAGAACCGGTCGTTCAAGGGGGTGGGCGACTTCGAAGAGCAGCGCATTCGCGCCTCCGAGGCCTGGTACCGGCTGGGCGCCGCCGAAAAACAGCTCGACGAGTCGAAAGACGCCAAGCGCCCCGCCGACGTGATCAGCGCGCTGGAGCGCGCGGCCCGCTACTGCTCCGACGAGTACGAGAAGGAAAACGCGCGCAAGGCCCGCCTGTGGGACGAGGTCGAGCGGCAGTGGGCGCGCTCCACCGAGGTGAGCCTGTTGCTGTCGGAGCAGAAGGCGCTCGGCAAGAAGGTGCGCCGCCAGGCCGAAGAGCAGTTCGGGCTGGCCGAAGAGCGCAAACAGAAGTCGAAGAAGCTCAAGGTCGAGACCGAGAACGCCGCCAAGTCGGTCGAGGCGGCCAAGGCCCGGGTCTCGGCGCTGATGGAGCAGGCCCGGGAGCGCTTCGGCTGCGCGGCGGGCACCGACTTCCTCTTCTTTCGCAACAAAGACGATCAGCGGCTGGCGTGGGCGCTCTCGCTGGTCTCCGACCGCGACGGGTACAACATCGAGGTGAAGTCGCTCGCGCTCTACCAGGTCGATCTGAAGCGCGGGGTCGGGTTTCTGGAGCCCGCCCGCCAGGCGCCGGTCTCTGCCGAAGAGGGCGACCGCCGGTTCGAGGAGTACTTTCTCAAGGGCCGCAAGGGCGAGCTGCGCGTCAGCTGAAGAGCTCGAGAGGTAACCACACGATGGACAAGCTCGAAGTGCTGTCGAGTTCGCCGCTGTTCGAGATGCTCTCCAACCAGGAGCTCGAGTACATCGCCGACCTCACCCGCCCGAAGCGGTTCTCCGCCGGCCAGACCATCTTCGAAGAGGGTGAGCTGGGCGACAGCCTCTATTTGATCTCCCAGGGCGAGGTGGAGGTGATTCGCCGCGACGCCTCGGGCCAGCCGAAGACGATCGCGGTGCTGGGCGCCAATCAGTTCTTCGGAGAGATGTCGCTGATCGACAAGGAGTACCGGTCGGCCACCGTGAAGGCGAAGAGCGACGCCGAGCTGATGCACCTCACCGCCGAGAACCTCACCGCGTTTCGAAAGCAGCACCGCGACGGGTTCACCTTCGTGGTGATCAACATCGCGCGGGTGATTTCGTCACGGTTACGCGAAGCCAACACCCGGCTGACCGCCCGTTTGTGATCCTGCGGGGATTCGGTTTTGGCGGCGGTTTTTGCAGCCTGTTTCGACCTTCATGAATCACCGTACGGCGAGCGGGGACTCACTGTTCAAGATGTTACCGGAAGGTCAATATTCTCAGCAGGTTGCATTGACAGTGCTGGGTCGAATCCTTAGAGTGGTTTCGCTCGTTGTCGTGGTACGAGGGGCCTCGTGAACAAGCGTCTCGTTTTCATGCTCAGTCTGGTGGCCGGCTTTGCCCTCGCGCAGGGCACCAACGGTACCGCTCCGGGTGCGCCCGCCGCGGCCCCCCAGACGCCGTCTGAGACTTCGAACCTCCCCGATGCCGAGAAGGTGAAGCGCTCGGCCGATGCGATCACCAAGATGCGCTCCCAGCTGAAAGACGTGCTGGGCAAGCTCGAAGAGGCGCGTCAGTCGAAAGACGTGGTGAAGCTCAACTGCGTCAACGAGAAGCTGGCCCAGATGAAGGGCCTGCTGCGCATCTCCGAGGCCGCCGACATCTCGCTGCAGGAGGCCGTCGCCAAGAAGGAGAGCGAGAGCGCCGACCACGAGTACACCAAGGTGTCGATCGCCGAGGTGAAGGTGAACGAGCTGCGCGCCGCGGCCGAAGAGTGCATCGGCCAGCTCGGGTTTCGCACCGACGAGAATCAGACGGTCGACGTCGAAGAGCCGACCGACCTGCCGAAGGGTGATCCGACGCAGGTGGCCCCGGTGCCGGGCGTGATCGGCCGGGCTCCCGCGGCGAGTGGCACCACGTAACCAGAGAGAAACCAATCAACCCGGAATTTTCAGGCGCGCTTTGGGGCCTGTGCTAGAGCGCTGACGAGCGAATGAGCGGCGAGAGGGGAACAGGAGCGGGCGTGGTGCGGGTGGCGGCGATCGCGGTTGCGATGTTCGCGTCGGCGGCGTTCGCGCAGGCCGAGGCTCCGACCGGCTTCAAGGTCGGCGACGGCCGCTTTCACCTCGGCGCCTCGGTCTCGGGCGGCTACGACAGCGCGATCGGCTACTTCCCGGTCGCCGGCGGCGGCACCCAGCTCGGCGGCGATATCGTGATTCAGCCTGCCATCTTGGCCGGCTTCGATCTCGACACCAACAACACCAGCGTGCACTTCACCGGGCAGGGCAGCTACGTCGCCTACCTGGGCGCGCTGACCTCGACCTCCACCGACGCTTCGCACATCGACGCCAACGTCGGCATTCAGACCGCGTTCAACAAGGCGGGCCCGGTCGAGTTTCAGATCGGCGACAACCTGGTTCGCTCCGACCGCACCCAGAACGCGGCGGTCGGCATCGGCGTGCTCTCGCTCTACAACAACGCCCGCCTGGCGATCCCGATTCACCCCGGCGGCGGCGCGCTCGAGATCACCCCGAACGTGAACTGGTCGGTGGAGTTCTTCGACCCGCTGCTCGGCGGCTCGGTGCCCGGCTGCAACGGCAACGCGACCTGCGAGCCCGGCCTGCTGGCGACGATGGACTACAGCAACATCACCGCGGGGCTGGCGGGCCGGTGGCGGTTCCTCCCGAAGACCGCGTTGGTGTTGGACCTGGGCTTCTCGTACCAGTCGTACTTCAACCCGGGCGCCGCGGCGGTGCCGGCCAGCCTGCTCAAGGGTCAGGTCGGTCTGGCCGGTCTGATCTCGAGCAAGATCTCGGTGCTGGCGCTGGTGGGCTGGGGCTACGACTTCGCCGGCTCGGGCGCCAACACGCTGATCGCGCAGGCCGAGGTCTCGCTGCTGCTGGTCGAGCTCTTCAACCTCAAGTTCGGCTACGTCAGAACTTTGAATCCCGTGCCGGTCAACGGGACCTTTCAGGACGATCGCGGCTACGCCGAAATTCGTGGCAGCGTTTCTCGGTTCTTCTACTCGGTGACTGCCGCATTCGACTACCTGACCTACTTCGGTACCGCGCGCCGCAACGACACCCTGTTCACGGTGGGTGCGGGCCCCGGTGTGAAGATCCTCCCGTGGCTGTCGGTCGCGGCGAGCTACAACCTCTACCTGCGCAACTCGTCGCTGGGCTTCGCGGACTACACCCGTCACGTCGCGATGCTCACGGTGCAGGCGTATTACTGATGCTCCGCGGCGGCACAGCGCTCCTTTTCCTCGCGGTCCTCATCACCGGCTGCATTCCTCCCCACGCCGGGCAGGGCACCCAGGTGGTCTCGACTCAGGCGTCGCCCGACGGAGGCAGCAACAGCAACTCCGCGCTCGGCAACGGCGACATGCTCGAGGTGAAGGTCTACCAGGAGCCCGATCTGGGCGGCGTGTACCGGGTCTCGACCGAGGGCAACATCGACTTCCCGCTCTGCGGGCGGGTGAAGGTGTTCGGGCTCACTCCGACCCAGACCTCCGACGCGATCACCAGCTGCCTGCAAGACCGGTTTCTGAAGCACCCCCAGGTCGCGGTCACGGTGCGCGAGTACAACTCGAAGAAGGTGTTCATCTTCGGAGAGATCACCAAGCCGGGCACCTTCAGCTTCTCCGACAACATGAACATCATCGAGGTGGTCACCCAGGCGGGTGGCTTCACCAAGTCGGCGGCGAAGAACAACGTCTCGGTGATTCGTCAGGTCAACGGGATGGAGCAGAAGATCAGAGTGCCGGTCGAAGACATCGGCGTCGGCCGTGAGCGCAACTTCCTGCTCCAGCCGGGCGACATCGTCTTCGTGCCGGAAAGTCTTTTGTAACCTCTCGGCCGTCTCCTGTCAGGAGAGGGTGAACTACCGGCCCTTCTCGTACGAGTAGTTCACGCTGGTGAGAAACTCCTTCGACTGCTTCGCCAGCGTGTCCCACAGGCCGGGGCACGAGCAGAGCACGTGGCCCACCCGAACGTGGAACGGGCCGCCGTCGACCCGGCCGACCTTGCCGCCGGCCTCCTGCACCAACAGCGTCGCCGCCGCGTAGTCCCACGGGCGGAGGTTGAACTCCCAGAAGCCGTCGAAGCGGCCGCACGCCAGGTACGAGATGTCGAGCGCGGCGGAGCCCATGCGGCGCATGCCCTGCGCCTGCTTCACGATGGTGTTGAACAGCCCCAGCGGCGCGACCCAGTTGGTGGGCAGGTCGTAGGGAAAGCCGGTGCAGAGCAGCGCGCGGTCCAAGGTGGTGGTGTCGCTGACCTGAATCTTCTCGCCGTCGAGGGTGGCGCCCTGCCCTCGCGCCGCCGCGAACACCTCGCCGCGCACCGGGTCGCGCACCACGCCGGCGAGCACCTGGCGCGTTCCATCTTCGGCCGGGCCTTCGACCGCCAGGGTGACCGAGAAGTGCGGCACTCCGTGGGCGTAGTTCGTGGTGCCGTCGAGCGGGTCGACGAACCAGACGTAGTCAGACTCGCTCTGCTTCTCGCCCGACTCCTCGGCGAGCACCCGGTGCTTCGGCACCCGCCGCTGCAACACCTCGAGGATCGCCTTTTCAGACGCGTGGTCGGCGTCGGTGACCAGGTTCGCCCGGCCCTTGCCCTTGTAGGCGATCTTGCGCTCGCGCCTCAGCAGGTCGCTCAGCACCGAGCCGCCCGCGCGCGCCGCTTCGAGCGCGACCTCGAGCAGGTCTTCGTTCTTCATCCGGTCGCTCATTCAAGGCTCCTTCAACAGGGCTTCGATCTCGGAGGTGTACTTGGAGAGGAACTCTTCGGCGAACCCCTCGTGGACGTAGCGAAGGGTGCCCTTGCGGTCGAAGAGAAAGCTGGTCGGCATCACCTTCACCTTGAGCGTCTTCTCGGCCACCGCGCCGTTGGGATCGACCAGCACCGGCACCTGCACCTTGAGCTCTTTCAGAAACGGCTCCACGCCCTTGGTCTCGGCGTCGACGTTGATCGCCCAGACCTTGAGGCCCTTGGGCCCGTATTCCTTGTTGAGGTCGTGGTACATCGGCAGCGAGTCGCGGCACGGGTCGCACCAGGTGGCCCAGACGTCGAGCAGCACCACCTGCCCCTTCTCGCTCGCCAGCGTCCACTGAGAGCCGTCGAGCTTGGGCAGGGTGAGCCCGTCGAGCTTCATCGGCTTGGCGTTGGGGTCGTCGTTGGTGAGCGGCGGAGGCGGCTCCCGCACCACGCAGGCGCAGACGAGCAGGACGAAGACGAGCGGTCGCATTCGGGGCTTCTCTTAGCGCTTCGCGAGCCGTTCGAGCAGCTTGTCGATCAACCCGCCGAACGAGCCGTTGCTCATCACCAGCAGCACGTCGCCCGCCTTCGCCTCGGCCGCCACCTGGGTGATGATCGCGTCGACCGAAGGCGCCGCGGTGGAGGGAATGCCGCGGGCGTTCAGGTCCTGCGCCAGCTTCGCGGCGTCGAGGCCTTCGCCCTGGGGAATCTTGTCGTGCGGGTCGGGCACCTTGACGATCGCCTTCGCGGCTCCGCCGAAGCTCTCGGCGTACTCGTGCTGGTGGAGGTTGCGGCGCGAGGTGTTCGAGCGCGGCTCGAAGATCGCCCACACCGGCCGGGTGCCGTAGCGGCCCTTCACCGCGGCGATCGTCTCTTTCACCGCGGTCGGGTGGTGGGCGAAGTCGTCGATCACCAGCACGCCGTTGGGCTCGCCTCGCTCTTCCTGCCGGCGGCGCACGCCCTTGAAGCTGGCCATGCCACCGGCGATCTGCGCGGGGGTGAGGCCGAGCGAGCGGGCGATCGCGATCACCCCGAGCGCGTTCTCGACGTTGTGCGCGCCGGGAATGGGGAGGTGAATCTGAAACGCCGGGTGGCCGTTCTCGACCACGGTGAAGTGCGCGCCGTCGGAGCCGAAGCGCAGGTCCTTCGGCACGTAGTTGACGCCCTCCGCCGGCTGGCCACAGTAGGTGACCACCTTGCCCGGGCAGGCGCGGGCGAGCGCGAGCGCGTTGGGGTAGCTGGCGGCGACCGCGAGAGTGCCGTCTTTGGGCACCAGCGCGATCAGCTTCTCGAAGCTCGACTCGTAGTGCGCCAGATCCCGGTAGATGTCGGCGTGATCGAGCTCGATGCTGGTGAGGATCACGCTCTTGGGCCGGTAGTGGAGAAACTTGGGGCCCTTGTCGAAGTAGGCGGTGTCGTACTCGTCGCCCTCGACCACGAAGTGCGCGCCCTGCCCGTAGCGGTAGTTGCCGGAGTAGTTCTGGGTGACGCCGCCGACCAGGAAGCTGGGGTCGAGGCCGGCCTCCACCAGCACGTGGGCCATCAGCGAGCTGGTGGTCGTCTTGCCGTGGGTACCGGCGACCACCACCGAGTGGCGCCCCTCGAGAAAGAAGCTGCCGAGCGCGGCGGGAAAGCTCATCGACTTCAGGCCGCGCTCGCGCACCGCGGTGGCCTCGGGGTTCACCCGGCGAATCACGTTGCCGATGATCACCAGGTCGGGCTTCGCGGTGTCGAGGTTGCCCGGCGAGTACGGAGTGAGCGCGGGAATGCCCCACTTCTTCAGCATGTCGCTCATCGGCGGGTAGACGTTCTCGTCGCTGCCGGTGACGTCGTAGCCCGCGGCCTTGAGCATGCCGGCGAAGCTGCCCATGCCGGTGCCGGCGACTCCGACCAGGTGAACGCGGCGAACGGATTTCGGATCGAGGGTGGCGAGGACGTTGCCGTCGGGACTGTCGCTCATAGTTTCAGCTCGTCGAGCACTGTCTCATGGAAGCGCGGGCGGAAGGCGCGGATCTTCACGTTCGCCCGCCCGAGCGCGACCCGGTTGGTGAGCAGCGCGACGACGAGCTCCCGGTCGAGGTCGATCCACAAGCTGGTGCCGGTGAAGCCGAGGTGGCCGATCGCTCCCTTGGGCCCGGCGCGGCCGAACCGCGGACCGGGCGACGGGGCCTCGGTGCCGGGGGTGTCGAAGCCGAACGCGCGGGTGCTCTTCGGCGTGGCGGCGTCGGGCGCCCACGGCGACGGCGGAGCGAACTTTCCCTCCAGCACCGCCTGACCGTAGGTGGCGACATCGCGCGCGGTGCCGAACGCACCCGCGTGGCCGGCGACGCCGTTCATCGCCCAGGCGTTGTCGTCGTCGACCTCGCCCTCGCGGGTGGGCACCTCGGTGACGCTCCACATGCCTTCCTGACCGATGGCCGGCTCGCGCGGCCGGGTCTTACCGGTGGGCGCGGTCTTCTCTTTCGGGATCGACGCGGTGAGCGGGCGGTAGTGGGCGGAGAGGCCGAGCGGCTTGGAGACGCGCTCCCGCAGCAGCGTTTCGAGCCCGCGGCGGCCGGCCTTCTCGAGCACTGCGCCGAGGAGGATGAACCCGAGGTCGCTGTAGACCGCCTCGCGCTTCGGCGGCTGGGTGGGCTCGGTCATCAGCACCGCGGCGAGCACCTCTTCCCGCGCCGCGTCGCGCTCGATCGCCGGGCAGCGCTCTTCGCGCAGCGGCCGCTTGTTCATCACCTCGGCGAAGAACGGCTTGAACGCCGGCAGCCCGGAGCGGTGGAAGAAGAGATCGGTCAGGGTGCAGTCGACGCGCGCGGCGGGCAGCCAGGTCGACAGCGGCTCGTCGAAGCGCAGCAGGCGATCGGCGGCGAGCGAGAGCGCGATCCCGGTGGTGGCGAGCACCTTGGTCACCGAGGCGAGGTCGAAGGTGGTGTCGAGCGCTCCGCCTTCGTAGACGGTCTGCCCCCGGTGCAGCACCACCGCCGACGCGACCGGAGCCACCTCATCGCGCACGCACTCGTCGAGCAGTGCGTCGAGCGCCTTCATTCGACCAGCCCCTCGAGGAACTCCAGCTTCAGCATCGAAGCGTCGAGGCGAACCTTTGCGCCGAGCGGCACCGGCTGGTTGTCGTCTTCGTGGCCGACGGGAAAGCCGAGCGCGCAGGGCAAGCCGGTGTCGCGCGCGAGGTCGGCCAGCACCTGGGTGGAGGTGTAGTCGGCGCCCTTCTCTTCGCAGCCGCTGAACGTTCCGAGCGCGAGGCCGGCCACCTGGTTGAAGACGCCCGCCAGCTTCAGGTGGGTCCACATGCGGTCGAGGCGATAGGGGCGCTCGCCGACATCTTCGAGCAGCAGCACCGCGCCCTTCAGCGAGGGCATGAACGGCGTGCCGAGCAGGCGGGTGAGCACCGAGAGGTTGCCGCCGAGCAACGGGCCTTCGACCGAGCCGGGCACCAGCATCTCTTTGGCGTGGAGCGGCTCGGGTGGCTTGGGCGACTCGAGCAGGTCGAACAGCCGCTGCTGTGCTTCGGGTTGCTGCCGGCCGAGCTGGGTCACCACCGCGGCGTGAAGGCTGCGCACGCCGGCCACCTGGAGCGCGCAGTGCACCGCGGTGAGATCCGAGAAGCCGACCAGCGGCTTGGTCTTGGCGGCGTCGAAGCGAAGCTGGGGCAGCAGGCGCATCGCGCCGTAGCCTCCGCGGGCGGCGAACACCGCCTTCAAGCGGTCGTCTTCCCAACCACGGCGAAACTCGGCGAGCCGGCGCGCGTCGTTGCCGGCGAGGTAGCGGTCTTTCTCGAACAGCCCGTCGTCGAACAGGGTCTGGTAGCGCTTCTGCAGCACCGCCACGCCGCGGGCGAACACGTCGCGCTCGAATGGGCCGGCAGGAGCGACCACCGCGACCGGGTCACCTTGGCGCAGGCGTGGAACAGCGGCGAAGGGCACGAGTGGGTTTTAACCTGAACGCGCGAAACGCACCGCTTTCGCTATCCAGCTCTTCAGCTTGCGGTCGTTGTCGGAGATGGCCTTCGGGAGCACCAGTGACTTGCTCGACTTGCGGCCCTTCATCGGCTCGAACGCCTTGGCGCCGAGCTTCTTCGCTGCCGCGGTGTCTTCCTCGGAGAGCCGGAGCACGAAGTCGCCTCCGAACAGGGTGGCGTAACGGCCCTCGCCCAGCTTCCAGGTGGGACAACCAAAGAGGACGCCGCGCTCAGCGCCGGGCACTTTTGCCAGCGTGTCGAACCGGGCAACCTGTTCGGGAGTGCTCTTCTTCCAGGCCATGTACGGGTTGTAACCTAGACTTCGGAAGGATGAAGCCGGCTCGCCCCAGCACCATCGCCGCGAAGCCGGTGATTCGTCAGCGCCAACGGTTCCCGATTCCGTTCGGGTTGTTCATCGCGCTCGGCGTCTACGCGCTGGCGGTGCTCGGGTACATCTGGCTCACCTTCTGGCGCACGCCCGAGTACCAGGCGATGGAGCACTACGAGAAGGCGCTCCGGCTGATCGGCCGCGACGAAGGCATCAGCTGTTCGCCGGAGCAGCTGCTCGAGGGCTACACCGAGCTGCTCGAGGCGGCGCGACTGATGCCGATGGTGAAGCCGCTGCACGAGCGCATCGAGCGCCTGCGTTGGCGGTTCGACGAACGGCACATCAAGCTCTCGAAGGACATGGTGATGCGCGCCGAGGCGGTGTCGGCGCTGTACGAGCGCATTCGCCAGGAGAACGCGCCGATTCTGGTGTCGGGCGTTCGCGATCGCGGCTGGGCGCCGGACCAGCTCGCCGACGGGCCGGGCCGCGCGGTGCTGTGGTCGCTCCCGGGCGGCGGAGTGATCATCGTGCTCTGGGCGGTGTGGACGTTCGGCCCGCGACGAAAGCGCGCCGAGGAGCACGAAGAGGAGCTGGTGAAGATGGAGCAAGAGGTCGAGCAGCTCGCCGGCCATCGCCCGTCAGCACGCACCGGCTCCCAGCGTCCCAGCAGCGTGAGGAAGAAGCTGTGAAGACGGTCGAGCAGTGGCGGCAGCAGCTGCGCGATGCCCTCAAACAGGCGATGAAGGCGCGGCAGCAGGAGGCGGTCGCGGTGCTGCGCGAGACGATCGCCGCGCTCGACAACGCCGAAGCGGCGGACCTCAGCGTGGCGCCGGCGGCGCAGGCAGGCGTGATCGCAGGAGGAGTCGCCGGCCTCGGCGCGGGCGAGGTGGCGCGCAAAGCGCTCAGCCCAGAGGAAGCGGGCGGGCTGATCGCCAAGGAGATCTCCGAGCGCCGCGCGGCGGCGGTGACGTACAGCGGGCTCGGCAAACACGAAGAAGCCGAGAAGCTCAACGCCCAGGCCGCCCTGCTCGAGTCGCTGTCAGAGCGCGCGTGAGAGAAACACCCGCGGCGGCGAGCGGTAGCCGGCGCGCGCGTAGAGACGAACCGCCGGCTCGTTCTCGGGCCGCACCATCAAGTGCAACGCGTGGGCGCCGTGCTCGCGTGCGAGCGCTTCAATCAGAGGGAGCGCGCCTGCACCGAGGCCGCGAGCGCGGGCGTGCGGCAGCAGGTACAGCTCGGTGAGAAACGCGTCGCGGCCGGCCCACTCGAGATCGAAGCCCCAGGTGAGCAGGAAGTAGCCGGCCGTCTCACCTCGCTCCGTCAGCAGACCGGCGACGCCGAGCTCGGGAGAGCGGAGCAGCGTCGTCAGCGCAGGGCTCGCGGCCTGGGCGGACCATGTGATGCCTTCGAGCGCGTTGAAGTCGGCCATCATCTGGAGCAACGCCGCGTGGTCGTCCGGCTGCGCGATTCGAATCTCGACGGGACGCATGCGCTCGATACGCGCCAACGCCTTCTCGGTTACGGGCGTGTCCACGCGGCGGCGAAGAAACCGTCGGAGCGGTCTCGGTGCGGCCAGAGGGTCAGCGTGGCCTCGCGCTTCCAGCTCACGGTGCTCGCGACCTCTTCGTTCTCTTCGCGGCGGAAGGTGCAGGTGGCGTAGACCAGCCGGCCTCCGGGGCCGACCCGCTCGATCGCGGTGGCGAGGAGCTCGCGCTGCAGCAGGGGCCACTTCGTGAAATCTGCCGGGTCGAGGCGCCAGCGAAGGTCGGGGCCGCGGCGGAGCGCGCCGAGCTCCGAGCACGGCGCATCGACCAGGACGACGTCGAACGGTCCGTCAGGCAGCTGACCCGGCTGGTGAATGCGCAGCCCGCGCACCTGCGCCCGCTCGGCGCGCTGCCGCAGCCGGCCGAGCCGCTCGGAGTCGACGTCGTAGGCGTGCAGCTCGCCCTGCCCCTTCATCAGCTCCGCCAGGTGCACCGTCTTGCCGCCCGCGCCCGCGCAGAGATCGAGCACCCGCATTCCCGGGCGAGCGTGGGTGAGCTCGCCCACCCGCTGGCTGCTCTCGTCTTGCACCTCGAAGAGCGCGTCTTGCCAGGCGCTGCTGCCGTAGAGGTTGGGCCGCTCGCTCACGACCTCGAGGCCGGCGCTGGCGTGCGCACACGGCCGGGTTTCGATGCCGTCTTCGCGCAGGGACTCGGCGAGCTCGTCTCGTGGGCCGCGGGCGCGCAGGAAGATCGGCGCCGGCAGATTGAACGCATCGGCGGCGGCTTCTGCTTCGGCGCCGGTGACACTCTCGACTTCGGCGGCGAGCCAATCGGGCATCGAGTAGCGATCGGCGAGCGTGTGCGGCTCGGGCGCCGCCGAAGCCACGATGCCGAGAACGCGCTCAGCGTCAGCGAAACCACCGAGATCGCGCGCCAGTCGCGCCAGCAGCACCAGCGCCGGCGCCGGGGCTCCGAGCCGCCGCCGCCAGAGACCGACCCCGAAAACGGCTTCGGCCGCGGCACGGCGCTGATCCGCCTCGAGCTTCGCGCGGCGCAGCAACCGGTCGAGCACGCGCTCCGCCGGCCGACCCAAGAGCACCTCGTCGATCGCCGGCGCCAGCGCGGGACCCAACCCCTCGAGCGCGGCCCAGGGAATCGTGCGAAGCCGATCAGTGCTCGAGGAGGGGTGCAGGATCATCAGTCTACCCAAAGCGTCAGGTCCCGCCGGGGCCGCGCGTCGGCCCTTTTGCCATTCCTCGGTAGCTCAGTTGGTAGAGCGGGTGACTGTTAATCACTAGGTCCGTGGTTCGAGTCCACGCCGAGGAGCTCGGGAGCCCGCCTGCAAGCGCGGCAACATGCGAAGGAACCGTTGAGCCACGGGCAGCTTTCCTTCCGCGGCAGTCTCGAAAAGCCGAATTGCCCGCTTCCGATCCTCCTCCAGCCCCTCTCCACGCCAGTAGAGCTTTCCGAGCCAGAAGTGTGCGCGCGTATGCCCGGCGTCGACGGCCCGCCTCAGCCACTTGAGGGCTTCTTCGAAGTCTCCATGCTCGTACGCGATCGCTCCGAGACTGAACATCGCCATCGGCGACCCGTGACGCGCTGCCAAACGGTACCAGCGGCGGCTCTCGACGTCGTTCTGCTCGACGCCGACTCCGTGGTTGTAGAACCACCCCATCGCGAGCACGGCATCCCGGTCACCCAGCCGTGCCGCCTCGGCGTTCAATTCGAACGCCTTCTGTTCGTCGCGCGCGACGCCGTCTCCCTCGAGAAAGTCGAGCGAGCGGTTGTAGAGGCGCGCCGCCGAGTCCCCCGTCGAGCCGGAGGAGTAGCGAGCGGCCGCTGTCCGTCCTCGCCCCTGACGGCTGACTGAAGTTGGCTTCTTGCTGCTTCGAGCGCCCATCGGCTTCCTCCACACTCAGACTCGGGAGCAGGACTGTCACGCCGCCGAAAACTGACTCGTCTCGAGCGCCAAAACCTTCTCACTTCGTGCGATACGCGCGGTCATGACCACCGCCCGCACCAGCTTGCAGCTGCAGTCGACTCTCCAGAGCGACGGAAAGCTGACCCTCTCACTGGCGCAGGTGAACGTACCGCCGCCAGGCGCGAACGAGGTCACCGTGCGCGTCGACGCCGCACCGATCAACCCGTCTGACCTGTGGCTGATGCTCGCCGGCGCCGACTTCGGTCAGGCGTCGGTGTCCGGCAGCCCGGCCGAACCGGTGGTGACCGCGCAGGTGCCTGCACCGTTGTTGCGCAGCATGCAGGCCCGCTTCGGGGTGGCGATGCCAGTGGGCAACGAGGGCGCCGGCGTAGTCATCGCCGCGGGTTCGAGCGCTGCCGCACAGGCGTTGCTCGGCAAGAAGGTGGCGATGGCCGCCGGCGCGATGTTCTCGCAGCTGCGCACCGTCGGGCTCGAGCAGTGCCTGCCGTTGCCCGACGACGTGACGGCGGCGGAGGGGGCCTCGGCGTTCGTGAACCCGCTGACCGCGCTCTCGATGGTCGAGACGATGCGTCGCGAAGGGCACCACGCGCTGGTTCACACCGCCGCCGCTTCGAACCTAGGCCAGATGCTCCAGCGCCTCTGTCTGAAAGACGGGATCGAGCTGGTGAACGTGGTGCGTCGGCCCGAGCAGGAGCAGCTGTTGCGCGGGCTCGGGGCCAAGCACGTGGTGCGCTCGGAGTCGCCTGAGTTCATGAACGAGCTGGTCGCCGCAGTCACCGCCACCGGAGCGACGCTCGGCTTCGACGCGATCGGCGGCGGCAAGCTGGCGGGCCAGATTCTGACCGCGATGGAGGCGGCCGCCTCGGCCAAGGCGAAGACCTACAGCCGGTACGGCTCGAGCACCCACAAGCAGGTCTACATCTACGGCAACCTCGACCCCGGCCCGACCCAGCTGGGCCGCAACTTCGGCCTCGCCTGGGGCGTGGGCGGTTGGCTGCTGATGCCGGCGATGCAGAAGTTCGGCGCCGAGGCGGCCCAGGCGATGCGGGCCCGGGTCGTACGCGAGCTGAAGACGACCTTCGCGAGCCACTACACCGGCCAGCTGTCGCTCGCTGAAGCCCTCTCACTCGAGCAGATCGGCCGGTACTCGAAAGCCTCGACGGGCCAGAAGGTGCTGCTCACGCCCAACGCCGAGCGCTAACGGCTTCACATTCCCTGTTCGAAGCCGCCCTCGCCGTTCACGTCTTTCACGTCGGCGTCGTAGTCGAACTCGAGCGTCTGCTTGGCGCCGGGCGCGAGCGTGAAGATCCAGAGAATCGCATCCTCCGGGATCGCGTCGGGCTGCTTGCTGGTGAAGTGGTACTCCGACTTGTGCTCGGTGCCCATCACCCGCTGCGCGAGCACGCGGAGCTTCTTCTCCTCGGCCGACTTGTTGGTCATTTCGTAGGAGATCTTGTGGTTGAACGGCAGCGGCAACTTGCCGGGCGTCTCGGTCACCTTGACCGATCTGAACGTGTAAATGCTGTCGTCGATGCCCGCGCCGAGAAACAGCGGCTCTCCCGGCCGGCTCCCATCTGCGACCGAGCCTGACTCGATGCTGATCTTGTTCGACTCGACCGAGTAGCCCAGCCCGTTGATGCCGATCGTGAACGGGTTGTTCACCTGAAGCAGCATCCGCACCTCATCGCTGCCGACGTAGGTGTTCCACTCCCGAACGAACGAGTACTCCGCGGTCTTGTTGTCGAGGTTGTAGATGATGTCGCGCGACGGGAAGAGGTCGGTCACCGTCAGGTTGAACGTCTGCCCCGAGAGCTTCTCCACGCTCACCGAGTTGTTCAGCACCAACGTCACCGCGCAGTTGTGGAACGGCACGTCGGCGCCGACCTTGATGTCGGCCTGGAGCTGCAGGCCCACCTTCTTGCCGTCGAGGATCGTCGCGTTCAGATGGGGCGACCAGGTGATCTCGGGCAGCATGTAGTTGAACTTCAGCTCCCCTGACTTCAGCGGCGGGAGCCCGACGAGCCGGTACTTCTCCTCGAGCTGCTCCTCTTTCTTGCCCGCTTCGGCGGTCTTCTTCGGCTCCGGAGCGGTCTGAACGGTTTGAACGGTGAACCACGGCACGGTCTCGCCGTTCTGAGAGAGATTGACCGCTTTGGCCGTCGACGGCAGCCGCAGCCGGCGCGTTCCCAGCGCCGACGACTCGACCGCCCCCGAGACCACGCTCCCACCCGCGCTGTAGATGGTGATGGTGGCGGCGCTCGGGACCAGCTCGTCCGAGTGCTTCGCGTCGGTGCACGCGGCCAGACAGACCGCGAGCACGCCACACACAGACATCAGCTTGGCGTTCAGCATCGTGACCGTTCCTTGCGGCGCCTACCGAATGTGCTCCGCGGTGATCAGGTTCGACTCCCCCCGTTTGCGGTTGTAGCCGTAGCTGAAAGGGAGCTTCCCCGTCGAGTTCTTCGACATCTCGAGCTTGAGGTCTTTCTGCAGCAGGTTCGAAAACATCGGGATCGGCGCGTCATAGGCGCCGTGAAACGAGAGCTTCCACTGGTCGCGCTCGAAGTACTTCAGCGGCACCCCGGAGTCGTCTTCCACCACGAAGTCGCTCTGCGCGAGCACGAACGCGCGGATCTGGTCGAAGGTAGGAGGTTGCTGCTTCGCGCTGTCCTTGTGCATCAGGTACGACGCCGACTTGATCACCGTCGCCAGCCGCCCGGTGCTCTTCACGTAGGGCAGAAAGTTGGGCGAGGTACGCGTCAGCGCGGCGTCGTCGACGTTCAGCATGAAGTAGCGCACCACCTGTGGCTTGCCGCCCGCCCGGGTGAAGGTGATTTCGACGCCCGGCACCCGCGCGCGAGGAGCGCTCTGCCACTTGATCGCATCGTCTTCAGCCGTGCCCGCGACCAGCGTCGACTCCGGGCCGACCGCGATCTTCCTCGCGCCGGTGACGGTGCAGTCGCTCAGCGAGAGGAACAGCATCAGCAGGCCGGCGATGCCGTTGAAAGCCGTGCGGCCGAGCTTGCGCTCCATGCCCTTGGTGACGAAGAAGTTCGCTTCGAAGATCGTGTCCAACGAGATTCGTACGCTGTTCAAGCCGTCGTTGAGCGCGTCAGGCGCCATCGAGCCCGCGTTGGGGATCGCGCCGGGAGGTTCGAGCCCGAACAAGACGTACGTGTCGGCGTCGGGAAACAGAGCCAGCGCGTTGGCGATGTCGGGGCCGCTGAACGGGTAGAAGACGGTGGAGGACTTCGCGGGTGCGAATTTCTTCCACCACCCTCGCAGCTCCGCGAGGTTCGGTTGCGCGAAGCGCGCCCAGCCCGTCTTCATCTGCTCGGAGTAGCCCGCGTAGACCTCACCCTTCGCGTACGCCGCGAGGCGCGAGTCGGGCTGCACTCCCTTGCCGGCGAGAAAGCGCGCGGTCTCGTCGAGCGGTGAGGGGGTCGAAGCGAGCGCGAGCGTGCTCAGCAAGATGAGGTGCATGCCCACTGCTTCACGCTCCGTGGCTCAGCGTGCCAAGGTAGCACACGTGGGGAAACGCGAGATGGCCGCGCTGTTGCTGCTCAGCTGGCCTTGCCTCGCCGGCACGGGCACCGAGGGCACCACGCTCACCATCAACGCGGTCGGAGACGTTCAGCTCGGTCTCGCCTGGCCACCCGAGCGCGCCACCCTGCCGCCCGACGGCGCGAGAGACTTCTTCGCCGAGGTGAAGCCGGTGCTGGGCGACGCCGACCTCACCTTCGGCAACCTCGAGACGGTGCTCGCCGACGAGGCCGCCCGCGGCAAGTGCGGCGCGGGTTCACCTCGGTGCGTGGCGATTCGCGCGCCCACCGCTTACGCCGCGGTGCTCAAAGACGCCGGCTTCACGGTGATGAGCACCGCCAACAACCACGCCGACGACTTCCTCGAAGAAGGGCGGCTCTCGACCGCCAAGGCGCTCGACGCCGCAGGAATTGCCCACGCCGGCGCCGCGGGAGACGTCGCCTTTCTCTCCATTCGCGGGCTGAAGGTGGGCGTGGTTGGTTTCTCCACCGGCCTCGGCTTCAATCAAGTGCAGAACCTCGAAGCGGCGCGCCGAGTCATCGCCGCCCTGGCCGCCAAAGCCGACCTGGTGATCGTCTCGTTCCACGCGGGTGGAGAAGGCGCCACCGCCGCCGCGAGCGCCGCGCACGTTCCGAAAGCGCCCGAGACCTGGTTTGGCGAGAGCCGAGGCGACGTGATGCAGTTCGCGCACACCGCGATCGACGCCGGCGCGAGCCTGGTGCTCGGGCACGGGCCGCACCAGTGGCGCGGGGTCGAGCTCTACCGCGGCCGGTTGATCGCCTACTCGCTCGGCAACTTCTCCACCTGGAACACCTTCGACACCGCCGGCCCGCTCGGCGTGAGCGGAGTTCTCAAAGTGCGCCTGGCGTCGAACGGAGCGGCGCTCTCAGCGGAGATCGTCTCGACCGCGCTGCCCAAGCCTGGCCGCCCGGTGCTCGACCCGCAGAAGCGCTCGCTGGCCATCGTTCGCTCGCTCTCGGCGGCAGACTTCGGCGGCGAAGTGTTCGACGCCGAGGGCCGTTGGACCGCGAAGCCACCCGGTGCGCGGAGCGATGGCGGCGTGGGCGCTCCGTAGTATGGGAACCCAGCGATGTCGTTTCACGTCTCGACGCAGCCGTGGTCTTGCCTCGAACCCGCCCGGCTCGAGCTCGTGCGTCGGTTTTCAATCGAGCGCGCGACCCGCCGTGGTGAGCGGATCGACCAGCCGTGGTGGGATCAAGCCGAGAAGCAACGGCCCCACCCGTCGCCGTTCGCATTCAGCGGCCAGTACGAGTCGCCTCTGGCGTACGCGCTGGAGAGCGTGCTCGACGCTGAGCTGATGCTCGGTGAATGGAAGCGCAGCGGCCGCCGGGCGCCGCAGGTTCTCCACCTGGCGCCCTTTCTCTTTCGGGCCGATGACGATGGCAGGTGGGTCGAGCTGACCGCCGGCGACGGCACCACGGTGATGCTCGGCAACCCGATTTCGTTGATGGAGGGCTGGGAGGGCGCGTTTCTCGACGACGAAGGCCGCGCGCTCAAGGACCGTTCGGCGCGCGCGCTCGACGCGGCTCGGGCGGGTCGCTGGCCCGGTGATGGCGATGGGCAGGCTGAACAAGCGCGGCTCGCAGTGACCTACGCGATGCACGAGTTGTTGTGGGAGGCCCGGGCGGCGTCGGTCCCCGTCGTGGTTCAGTGGTAGCGCCTCGCACCGCCGCGGCCCTCAAGAGGGGGCGAGCAGCGCTTCGTCGCGCTTCAGCGACGCGGTGAGAAAGTCGAGCAGCGCGCGAACCCGCGGCGATTGGCGAAGGTCGCGATGACAGGTCAGCCAGAGCGGCTCGCTCACCGCGCCCGGCATCGACACAAGACGCAGCAGTGCATCCGCGTCGCCCAGGTAGCGCGGCAGCACCGCGACCCCCGCCGAGGCGCGGGCGGCGGCGGCGAGCGACAACGACAAGGTGCTGACGAAGGTGGCGCGGGCGCGCGGGTTGAGCGCCTTCAGCCAACGCGTCTCGGGGCCCGAGTCGGTGGTGAGAACCGGGTGGCGGGTGAGCTGAGCGGCAGTCTCCAGCGGCCGCCGCTTCAGATACTCGACCGACGCGTAGAGGCCGTACGCGACCGAGCCGACCCGCTTCACCGCCAGGCTCTCGTGCTGGGTACGAAACCCGCGAATTGCGACCTCCGCCTGACGACGCCCGAGGTCGAGCACTTCGCCGCCCGGCAGCAGCTCGATGGTGAGCCCCGGGTGCTCGAGCCCGAACGCCGCCAGCCGCGGCGCCAGGTAGACGACGCCGAACGTCTCCGGCGAGGTGACCCTGATGTTTCCCTCCAGCGTCGAACCGGTCGCCTGCGCCCCCCGCTCCACTTCGAGCGCCGCCTCCTCGACCCGCTGCATCGAGGCGATCAACCGCTCGGCCTCGGCGGTGGCGACGTAGCCGCGGGTGGTTCGGGTGAACAACCGGAGCCCCAGCGAGGCCTCGGCCGCGGCGATGCGCCGGCCGACGGTGGTGTGATCGACCTCCAGGCTCTTCGCGGCCCGGGCCAGCGAGCCCACCCGGCTGAGCACCAGCACGAAGCGCAAGTCATCCCAGTTCATCGCTCGTGCATTTTCGCACGATTGCCGTGCGCTGTCGGGCATTCTCACCCGATGAGGCGTGCCGCTACGAAGAGCCGATGCGCTCACTGCTCCCGCTGCTGATCCTCTCCGCCGCCTGCGGGCGGGACCTCCCGGTCGAACCTCCGGCTCCGCCTGCGCCGCCGCCCTACCAACGGGTGCGGCTCACGGCGGTCACCTCCGACACCCGCCAGGGCTTTCGCTTTCGCGACCGGGCGATCGTCACCTTCAACGCGCCTCCCGGGCTGGAGGCGTTCGACCCCGACGGCAAGCAGCTCGGCGGCTCCGCCGCGCACGTCGACCTCGAGTTCGCCGCTGGCCGCTACTTCGGTCTTCGCGCCGGGCACGACACGCTCTGCGTCACCTCGGGCCGGGTGACCTCGCTCGACGAAATCGACGGCAGCACCTGCGGCGCCTGGTCTTTCTGGCAGCCGTTCGGCCTCACCGGCGACAACGCCGCAGGGACCGGGTTGCTCGTGCGCACGCTCGACGGCGCGACGTTCAAGCTGCTGGTGGTCGAGAGCGGCACCGAGCCCCGCTCACTCACCAACTTCGCGGTGCTCGACTACGCCGTCGAAGGCGCCGCGGCCGATGGCGGCGAGCTGCTCGCCTGCTCCGATGAAGGCGGCCCGTGCGTGGAGCACGGCGACTGCTGCAACGCACGCCACAGCTGCATCATGGGCGCCTGTCTGTACTGATTCACAGAACGCCCCGCCGATGTGTCAGCCTCGAGAGCGATGGAGACGCCCCTCGAGACGCTGCGCGCGCGGCTGACGGTGCAGTGCGAGACGCTGCGTGAGTGGCATCGGTTCGCGATGGTGATCCTCGCGCGGAGCGACGGCAGCATGCTCGCGTCGTCGGAGGCGCGTCCCGGCGAACAGGCCAGCAGCCAGCTGGTGGTGAAGCTGGTGTTCGAGCGGCTGATCTTCATCGCGGTCGCCCAGGCGGGCGGCGAGCGCTACCTCTCGTGGCTGAACCTGCCCGATCACGCCTGGTTCAAGAGCGTCGAGAGCGACCTCCAGAAGTACCTGGAGGCCGCCGGCGCCGAGACCGCAGGCCGCGAGTTGCCGGTCGTCACCGAAGCCGACGTCGACCGGCTCTTCAACCGCCCTACTGCACCGTGAGGGTGCGGGCCGCCGCGGTGGAGGTCGCGTTGAGGGTGATCTCCCAATCGCCCGCGGTGAGCGGCGTGCGCTCGGTGTTGCTGATCTGCAGCAGGCCGTTCCCCGGCAGCAGCAGGTGGGTGACGCTGGAGGGGATCGCCAGGCTGCCCGCGCTCGCGTCGCCGGAGCAGGTCGCCTGCACCGAGTGACCTCCGACCAGCATGCCGCTGGTGACCAGCACCTGCACCGTGCCCTGCCCTGCGGTCCAGCTGACGTTCACCACGTCGTCGCGGGTGAAGGTGTAGTTGCCCGCGGCGGGCTGGCTCACCACCAGCGCAGTCGGGGCGGTGACGGTGCCCGAGAACGCGGGCGCGCCGGCCGCGTCGCCGGTGGCCGTCATGGTGACCGTCTCGCCTCCGGTCCACCAGCTGCCGCTGCCGCCGGCGTTGTACTGGCCGGTGACCGCGCTGCGCTGGAGGCTGACCACCGCGGTGCTGCCCACCTGCACGGTGACGTCGCCGGCGCTGACGGGCGCTCCACCATCGAAGGTGGGTATGCCGCCGTCGCTGATGCAGTCGCCCACCTGGCAGCCTCCGACGGTGCTGAAGGTGCACGACAAGCCGCCGACCGGCACCGGCGCACCGCTGGGGTAGAAGCCGGCGCTCGCCGAGCGAAACACGTTCGGGCTGTTGTCGATCTGCGACACGCTCACCGAGCCGCCTTTGCCGCTGGCCGACCCACCGCCCGTCGCCGAGCCGCCGCCGCTGGCCGAGCCGCCCCCGCTTGCCGAGCCGCCTCCACTCGCCGAGCCGCCGCCGGTGGCCGAGCCACCACCGCCGCCCGAGCCACCGCCGCCGCTGCACGCGCCAAGGCACACCACCACCACCAGCATCCCGATGCGGTTCATTCGTTTCTCCTCAGGCTGTGAAGAATCAGTGGCCGAAAATGCTCGCGCAGAGGCCGCCGGTGGGCGTGAACGTGATCGGCACGTCGTGATGACCCGCCAGGTGCAGGAGTCGAGCGATCGACTCCAGGTCGTTGCCCACCATGTTGAACTGCTGGTACCCGGGAATCTGGCCGCCGACCCCGTCGATCGCGGTGCTGCAGGCGTTGCTCGCCGCGTTGCCCCAGGGGTTCGAGCCTTCGCCTTCGAGCAGCTCGATCACCCCGCCGAGCAGAATCACCTTGGTCTTCTCGAGGTCGGCCCAGACGGAGATCCCGTTGTAGCCGGTGGCGGTGCCGGCGCGTGAGGCCGCGTCGCAGAGCGCGACCAGCCGATCGACCAGCGCTTCGGTGCTCTCACCTTCGCCGAGGCCACCCTCCGGCATCACGCCGATCACGTCGCCGGTGACCTTGTGCACCGCCCAGAAGGCAACCACGCTTCCGTCGGCCGGCGCGTAGATGTCGTAGTCGTTGTAGGTCGGGTACGCCGCGCCCTGCCACTGGGGGCCGAGCGTCTCGACCGAGATCGAGTCGAACCGCTGCAGCGTCTTGCCGGCCAGCGCGGCCAGCGTGTTGCGCGGGTAGTTGGCGGCTTCGAAGGCGTCGCGCAGCGCGGTGCGCTCCAGGGTGGTGCGGTAGATCTCGCCGCCGTTGAAGCTGATCGTCTGCCGGGGCACCAGCGGGAGCAGGTCGTAGCGGTACACCGTCTTCACCCCCAGCCGGGGCAGGGTGGAGCTCAACGTGACCGAGAGACCGTCGACGAAGGTGACGTCGGTCGGCACGTCGTCGCCCGGGAGCATCGCCTGCGAGAAGCGCAGGTTGCCGGGCATGTGGGTGAAGCGGTTCTTCGCCGCCCTCGCGATCGCCATCGCGTCGTTGGCCAGGTACGCGTCGGTGACCTCTTCCAGCTGCAGGCGCTCGGTCACCTCTTCGTCGAGCAGGGTCGAGAGCGAAGGCGGGTTCGCCTCCACCGCCAGCACGTAGCGGCCGAACAGCGCGCCTTCGACGTCGGCGCCGGTCGCCAGGGTGCGGGTCACCGAGTGACCGTCGGTCTCGATGGTGAGGTAGAGCGCGCTCAGGGCGCCGGCGGCCACCGGAGTCGCGGGCGGCGTGTAGGTCGCGTTGGCGGTCGCGGTGCCCGGCGCGGCGAGCGAGACGGTGACCTGCCGCGCAGCAGCGCCCATCGTCTGCGCCCGGTAGACGATGCGGTAGTCGTAGGCGGCGCGCTCGGCGACGAAGGCCGCCACCTGGCCGGGCAGCGACATCGTGGTGGGCGAGGCGAGGTACTCACCGCCGCTCACCGAGGCGACCTGGTTCGCGGTCGTGGTGTCGACGGCGCCCACGCCGGCCAGCAGCACCGGCGGGCCCGCGTTGAGCCGCGCGAGCGCGTCGGCGGTGGGCGGGTTGTCGGCCACCGCGTCGGTGATGCAGACGATCGCGGTCGCGCGGGTGAGCGAGAACGAGTCGAGCGCCTCCCACATCGCCGAGCCGCCGGGGGCGAGCATCGCCAGCTGCGAGTCGACGTCGGTCAGGGTCGAGACCATCGGCCCTTCGACGATCGAGCCGGTGATGCTGATCTCCGCCACCTGCACCTGCGAGCCGGGGAACTGGGTGAACAGCTGCTGCGCCACCGCGTGGCCGAGCGCCGGCGCGCCGCTGAGGAACTCCATCGGTATAGAGCCCGACTGGTCGAACAGCAGCACCACCTGGGGCACGCCGGCCGAGGTGCGGCGCAGCGAGGCGACCACGTTGGCGCCGTCTTCCTTCACCACGAACGCGTCGGCGGCCAGCCCCGAGACGTTGTGGGCCTGCGCGTCGAGCGCGCTCACCGAGAGCTCGATGTCGGGGAAGGCAGAGGAGTTCACCTGGGCGGTGAGCTGGGTGACGCTGGTGAGGGTGGCGGCGGGCGTGGGGCCGATCGCGATCGGCTCGCCCTCGATCACCAGGCCGCCGTCGGCGCCGATGGTCACCTGGGAGCCGTCTTTCAGCACCGGGTTGCCGACCACCGAGAGCGCGTAGCCGCCGTCGGTGTCGAGCCCGTCGCCGCGCACCATCAACACCGGAATGAAGGTGTTCGCTTCGCCGACCTTCACCACGGTGGACCCGGCGAAGTCGTTCGGGGTGACGAAGGCGGCGGTGATGTTGCGGCCCGCGACCTGCGACGCCGACCAGGTGTTGTCGATCAGGGTGATGCGCTCGCCGGGGTGGGTGCTGCGCTCCGCTTCGAGGGTGACGTGGAGCGAACGCTCGCCGGTCGCCGGGCCGGCCGGCATCGCGTCGTCGGAGTAGGCGTCGCCGAAGACCGCGCCGTCGACGTTGGGGTTGGCGTACTGCACGGCGCCGTTGATCGTCACCTGCACCAGCGGCACCTCGCCCAGGGTCGGGTCGAACGGCGTCGGGGTGGGCGCGACCGGCAGCAGCGGCTCGATCTGCGCGAGAATCGCGTTGCGCAGCCCGCCGTCGGCGTCGAGGTCCGAGAAGCCGGCGTCGTTCAGTGCGGGATCGCCGGGAAGCGCGGCGGTCCACTTCGTGAACAGCTCCTCCGAAGGGTGATAGCCGACGTGCCGCTGGCCGCCCTGCGCGAGCAGCCCGGTGACGGTGACGCCGGCGCGGGGCGTGCCCACCATCACCGTCGCGGTGAAGCCGGCCCGGGTGTACAGCCAGGCGAGCAGATCGGCGCGCTCGCGCGGAGTACCGGCCGCGCCGCGCAAGGTCGCCCGCGGGCCCCAGCGAACGTAGGTGCCGGCGCCGTAGAGCGAGTTGGTGGTCGGCAGCATCGCGATGTCGTCGTGCACCAGGGCGAACAGGCCGGGGGCGTCTTTGGCGGCCACCAGCGCGTCGGCGCGCGCCGGCACCGCGTCGGGGCTCTTGCGAATCTCGCCCAGCATCTCGCGCCAGGCGTCGAACTCGTCGTAGGGCACGCCCGAGTCGACGCCGCCGTCGGTCCCGCCGTCGCTGTTGCCGCCGCCGCCGCCGCCCACGCCACCACCGCCGCCGCCGGCCCCGCCGCCCATTCCGCCGTCGTGACCGTCTTTCGAGCCGCAGTTGCAGCCGGCCGACAACAACACGACCGCACAGGAGAAGACCGCGAGGTGTACGCGCATGGTGGGAGTCCTTTCAGCAACCCCAATACCAGCGCGAACCTCATGAAGATACTGGCCAACACCCCGGTGTGTTGTGAACACGCCGTTGAACTGTGAACGGCTCGTTCACACTCGGTGGGTGATCGGCCGGTCCTGGAACGGCCTCGCATCGGCGGGCACGTCGATCACGAAGGTGGTGCCGCGGCCGGGCAGGCTGCTCACCGCGATGCTCCCGCCGTGCGCTTCGGCGACCGCGCGCACCTGCGCGAGCCCGAGCCCCCACCCGCGCTGGCCACTCTTCTCGGCGGCGTCGGAGCGCTGAAAGGCTCGAAACAGCGTCTCCTGCTTCTCGACCGGAATGTGCGGCCCGCCGTTGTGCACGCTGATCAACGCGCGCCCGTGAATCAGCTCGACGGTGACTTCGATCGGCTCGGTGGCCGACCCGTACTTGATCGCGTTGGTGAGCAGGTTCTCGAGCGCCCGGCGGAGCGCATCGCGCGCGAGGTGGCCCCGCACCGGCGCCGGCGCTTCGAGCACGAAGCGATCGCCGTGCTGGGTGCGCAGCTCGTCGAGCGTCTCGCGCACCGCTTCGACCAGGTCGCACTCCTCGAGCTGCAGCTGCGGGCGCTCGCCGGTCTGCACCCGAACCGCGTCGAGCAGATCTTGCACCATGCGATCGACGCGTCCGATGTTGTCGACGATGCGCGCCGCCCACCTCGGCACCTGGTCTCCGTTCGGCTTGCGGAGAATCAGCGAGGCGCTGGTGAGCGCGGCGCTGAGTGGGTTGCGCAGGTCGTGTGCCACGATCGCGAACAGCTGATCTCTCAGGCCCGACTGCACCAACGCGTAGCCGGTGCAGGCCTCCTTCACCGCGAGGTCGAGCGAGCCGTTCAGAATGTCGCGCTCGTCGGCAGACAACGGCCCTTCTTCATCGAGCACCTCGAACAGCACCCGGCGCAGCAACGAGTACTCGGTGATCAGATCTTCGAGCCGAAAGTGGGTCACCCGCACCCGCTCGCCGCCGTGCTCCGAAGCGACGGTGCTCCCCGCGGTGGCGAGCTGGCGCCCCGAGCGCGGGGCGAAGGCTTCGGCGAGCTGATCGAGCACCGCGGGCAGGGTGTCGACCAGCACCGGGTGAGCCTCGCGCCCCGCCGCCGGCACCGCGGCCCGCACCCGGGCCACCCAGACCGAGATGATCCGCTCCTTGTGAGCGAGGAGCCGATCACCGACTCGCGCCCCGGTGTCCTGCTCCTGGCTCATCGCCAGCTCGGCACGGAGGTGGAGTGCGGAATCGCCATCGGACTGTGCACCCGTGGGTGCAATCGGCCCGCCACCACTCGAGAGGTCAGCGCTCGGGAGCGTAAGTGGGGCCGGGAGCGTCTCCGGCTTCAGCGGAGGCGGCGAGGAACCAGCCGAACACCTCCGCCAGCGACTTCAGCCCGACGGCTTCGTTTTCCGAGCGCGGGAAGATCAGGTACTTCCCGGCGGCGAAGCTGACCACGTCTCCGTCGATCGACGCGCCCAGCAACAGCAGCCGCTTCGCTTCGGGCACCAGCGAGGCGAAATTGCGCCACACCGGCTCGTGCTGCACCACCCAGAACTTCACCCAGCTGCGCGTCTCTTTGAGCGCCTTCTCGGGCCTGGTAGACCCGAAGCCGCTGCGCGAACATGCGCGCGCCGTGGGTGGTCAGCAGCTTCACCCACTCTTTCGGCAGCGGCGCGGCGAGCTTCTCCAGTGGAGCGAGCTGCGCCAGCGTCACCTTCGGCGCCGTTCCCGAGACCTTCAGTCGCGTCACCGGTTTCGGCTTCGGCCGCGCACGCCGGGTGGCTTTGGAAGCCGCGGCCTCGGGGCTCAGCACCGGCACGGCGTTGCCCGGCCAGTTCTCGACGGGACGCCAGCCATCGCCTGCGAGCGCGGCCAGCCTTGCCTCGTACTCCTTCAGGGCCGCGGCAGGCGTGCGCAGGGTCGAGCGCTTCAGCTTGGAGGGGCTCTGTTGCGATTGAGAGTGGTACTGCCACCGGTAGGCCTCGAGCACGTTGCCGTTGAGCATCAGCAGCTGCTCTTCGAAGGGCCGCTCTCGGGCGGGCTTGCGGTACACCGCGCTCCGCAGCTCCTGAATCGGCTTCACAGCTTCACCCCTTCGAGGTCGGCCCAGGTCTTCCCCGCTTCGACGCCCACCACCAGCGGCACCTCCAGCTCGAAGGCGTGACGCATCGTCTCGGCGCACAGCTTCGCCGTCTGCAGCAGCTCGCTCTCTTCGACCTCGAACAGCACCTCGTCGACCACCTCGAGCAGCGGCACCGCCTTCAGCCCCGACTGGCGCAGCGCGCGGTCGGCCAGCAGCAGCGCGCGGCGCGACACGTCGGCCACGCTGCCCTCGTGTGTTCCCCGTCGCGCCAACCGCTCGGCGTAGCTGCGGAGCATCGGGTCGAGCGACTCCAGCCCGCCGATCGGCCAGCGACGCCCCGCGAGGGTGACGATGAAGCCCTGCTCCTTGGCGAGCCTGAACTGCTCGTCTTGAAACTCACGCACCTTGGCGTAGCGCCGGTCGAAGCGCGCGATGTACTCCTTCGCCTCGGCCGCGGTGATGCCCAGCTGCAGCGCGAGCGCGCTCGGCCCCTGGCCGGCGAAGGTCGCGAAGTTCACCACCTTGCCGATCTGCCGCTCGTCGAGCGTCAGCTGATCGGCCGGCTTTTCCAGCACCGCCGAGGCGGTGAGCCGGTGCATGTCGGCCCGCTCTTTCAACGGCCCCACCAGCGCCGGGTCTTTGGTGAGGTGGGCGAGCACGTGGAGCCCGAGCTGGTTGAAGTCGACCGACATCAACAACCGGCCCGGCGGGGCGACGAAGGCGCGGCGAATCTGCGCCATCTCTTCGGTGCGCCCCGGCACCCGCCCGAGGTCGGGGTTGCTGTTCACCAGCTGGCCCGAGAAAGAACGCGCGGGGTGAAAGCGCGAGTGCACCCGCCCGTCGGAGTGAATGCAGCGGCGCAGCGCGTTCACCCAGTTGTCGCGCAGCCGCCGGAGCAACCGCCACCGCAGCACCAGCGCGACGATCGGGTGGGCGTGGTCGATTCGCTCCAGCGCTTCGTTGGAGGTGCTGTAGCCGGTCTTGGTGTGGCTCACCACCGGCAGCTTCAGCTCCTCGAACAGCACCTTGCCCAGCTGCGCCGAGGAGTTGACGTTGAAGGCGTGCCCGGCGAGCGCGGCGATCTGACCGTCGAGCTCCTTCTCGATCGCCGCGAACGCCACCTCCGCGCGATCGAGCTGGGCGGTGTCGATCCCGATGCCGGTGAGCTCCATGCGCACGCAGGTGTCTGAGAGCTCGAGGTAGTCGGCGAGCAGCTTGGGGTCGACCTTCGGGGTGAGCTCTCTGGCGATCGCCGCGCTGGCATCGGCGCGCTGGCTGCTCACCTTCGCGCACGCCGCCGGCCCGAGCTGCTTCCACGTCTTGCGCTCGCCGCCGGTGCCTCGCACCTCGTCGTCACCGGGCAGCGAACGGCCGAGCACGAAGCGGGCGACCACCGGCAGCTCGTGCGGCGCCCACCCGCTCGGCTGGGTGAGGTGCGAGACGCAGGCGGAGTCGGTCGCCAGCCCCGCCACCTCGACGCCGGCGCGCTTCAGCGTCACCAGCGTCGCCACCAGGTCGTGGCCCGACTTCGGAGCCCGCGCGTCTTCGAGCCAGGCGGTGAACGCCGGCCACGCCGCGCTCGAGGCCTCGAGGTAGAGCGCCTCGCCCTTGCCGTTCGACACCGCCGCGGCGTGAATCGTCTCGTGCCCGGGCTGGTCGTCTTCGAGCAGCGCCTCGAAGGTGAGCGTGCCGTCGCCGAGCCCGCGCAGCGCCGCCTCGAAGTCGCCCGGCGTGGTGCAGGAGGTCACCTTGGCGTCGGCCGCGGCCGAGAGCAGCAGCTCGACGAAGCCCAACGAATCGAGCTTGCCGTTGAGCGCCGCGCCCTCGGGCGCTTGAAAGCCGCACTGCGCGAGCGGCACCGGCAGCGGCCGCTTGCGATCGAGCCGGGCGCGGGCGAGGTGCTGGGGCAGCTCCGCCCTCGCCGCCTCGAGCGCCTTCTTCATTCGGTTGTCGAGGGTGGCCACCTTCTCGAGCGCGGCCTCGACGTTGCCGTGCGCTTCGAGCAGCCCGGTGGCGCCCTTGGCGCCGATGCCGTTCACGCCCGGCACCTGGTCGTCGTCTCCTACCAACGCCAGCCAGTCGGCGACCCGCTCCGGCCCGACGCTGAACCGCTTGCGCACGATCTCCGGGGTGTAGCGCGCGTCTTTGTTCGCATCGTACCACCACACCGTGTCGGTCACGAGCTGGGCGAACCGCTTGTCCATGCCGACGATCACCACGTCGTCGCCCTGCTCCACCGCGGCCGCGACGTAGCTGGCCACCAGGTGCGCCTCGCCCTCGCCTTCGACCACCGTCAGCCCGAGCGCACGCAGCAGCGGCGCGAGCTCCTCCAGCTGCGGCTTCAGCAGCTCGGGCCACTCGCGCCCGGAGCGATCGACCACCGCCACCGCCCGCGCAGGCAGCTTCCACTCGAACACGTGGAGCACCGAGCGGGCGACCGCGAACAGGCCGTTCACCGGCGCTCCCGCGCGCGATTTGCGGTCGGTGGGCACGGTGAGAAAGCCGCGCGCCAGCAGGTTGGTCGCCGAGACGACGAGGGTCCTCTCGCTCATCGGGCCCAAGCTGTACCGCCGAACCGGGCGCGAGGCGAGAACGTGGCGGTGTGACGCTTTTGCGCCATCGCCTTCCCACGACACGGCACTGAAACGCGACGTTTCAGTGGGCGCGCATCTTGCTGCTACCAGTCACGGAGGTAGCCATGCCCGCGACGAGGCTGACAGGCAAAGTCGTGGTCATCACCGGTGCGTCGAGCGGGGTAGGCCGCGCGGCGTCGAGGGCGTTCGCGCGAGAGGGCGCACGCATCGGGTTGATCGCGCGCGGTGAAGAAGGTCTTCAGGGAACGGCCCGCGACGTTCGTGACCTCGGCGGCGAAGCGCTGATGCTCCCGCTCGACGTGTCGAAGTCGAGGGCGATCGACGCCGCCGCCGAGCAGGTGATGCGCGAGTGGGGCCGGCTCGACGTGTGGATCAACAACGCGATGGTGTCGGTGTTCGCACCGGTGGAGCACACCACCCCCGCCGAGTTTCGCCGGGTGCTGGAGGTGAACTTCCTCGGCACCGTGCACGGCACCCTCGCCGCGCTCCGGCAGATGCGCCGGGCCGACCACGGCACCATCATTCAGATCGGCTCCGCGCTGGCGTACCGCTCGATTCCACTCCAGTCGGCGTACTGCGCGTCGAAGGCGGCGATTCGCGGGTTCACCGACTCGCTCCGCAGCGAGCTGATTCATGACAAGAGCAACATCAAGCTCACCATGCTCCAGTTGCCGGCGGTGAACACGCCGCAGTTCGACGTGGTGCGAAACAAGCTCGGCGAGCACGCCCACCCGGTGCCGCCCATCTACCAACCAGAGACGATCGCGGAGGCGATCATCGACGCCGCGTTTCACCCCCGGCGCGAGATCTGGGTCGCCTGGCCCGCGTCGAAGGCGATTCTCGGGCAGAAGGTGCTCCCCGGCTTCTTGGATCACTTCCTCGCCCGGGCGGCCTGGGGCGCGCAGGTGAGCCCGAAGCTGCCCGCGACTCACTCCGACAACCTCGACGCCCCGCTGCCGGGAGATCGCGGCGCGCACGGCGCGTTCGACGACGAGGCGAAGCGGTTCAGCCTCGAGGTGTGGACCAGCACTCACCGCAAGGCGGTGGCGCTGACGTTGGCCGCGGCCGGCACCCTGGCCCTGGTGGGGTGGTTGAGGCGCAGATGAGCGTTCAGCCCCAGTCGATCGGGGACTACGCGGTGATTGGAGACGGTCGCTCCGCGGCGCTGGTGTCGAAGGCGGGCGCAGTAGACTGGCTCTGCTGGCCGCGCTTCGACAGCCCCTCGGTGTTCGCCGGCATTCTCGATCGCGAGCGCGGCGGCTTCTGGCGCATCGCGCCCCGCGGCGTCACCCAGGTGAAGCGCCACTACCTCGAAGACACCAACGTGTTGGTGACCAACTTCACCGTGCCGGGCGGGCGGGTGCGGCTCACCGACCTGATGCCGGTGTGCTCCGAAGAAGAGAAGCGCGCGGGCCTCACGCCCGAGCACCAGCTGCTGCGCATCGTCGACTGCGAGGCGCCCGAGGCGCAGCTGGAGATCGCGTTCTCGCCCCGCTGCGACTACGGCCGGCGGCCCACCCGGCTGCGGCAGCTGGGGCGCCTCGGCATTCGGCTCGAAGACCGCGCCCAGCTGTACACGCTGCAGGCCGACTGCCCGCTCCACCTGCGCGACGACAACGCGTACGGGGTCGCGCGCATGGGCGCGGGCGAGCGGCTGTGCTTCTCGCTCTGCTTCGACTCGGTCGGGCCGGCGGTCGTGCCGCCGTTGGGCGCTCACGCGGCCGACGAGTTGGAGCGCTCGGTGGCGTGGTGGCAGCGGTGGGCGCGCCGCTGCACCTACGACGGGCCGTACCGTGAGCAGGTGGTTCGGAGCGTGCTCGCGCTCAAGCTGCTCTCGTACGCGCCCTCGGGAGCGGTGGTGGCGGCGCCGACCACCTCGCTGCCGGAGCGGCTCGGCGGCGCGCTCAACTGGGACTACCGCTATTGCTGGCTGCGCGACGCGTCGCTCACCGTGCGCGCGCTCTACGACTGCGGCTACTCCGAAGAGGCGGGCGCGTTCGTGTCGTGGCTGCTCCACTCGACCAGCCTGAGCCGCCCCGAGCTCAACGTGCTCTACGACGTGCACGGCCAGCAGCCGCAGCGCGAACAGCTGCTCGAGCACCTCGACGGGTACCGGGGCTCCCGGCCGGTGCGCATTCACAACGCCGCTGCCGGCCAGCTCCAGCTCGACACCTACGGAGAGGTGATCGGCGCGGTGGCGCGAATCGCCGGCGAAGAGCCGCTCGACCGGGCCACCCAGGCGATGCTCCGGCAGTTCGGCGACAGCGTGCTCCACAACTGGTCGCGCCCCGACCAGGGCATCTGGGAGCCGCGCCACCAACGCCGCCAGCACACCCACTCGCGGCTGCTCTGCTGGGTCGCGCTCGATCGGCTGCTGGCGTTTCACCACCGCGGGCTGCTGAAGGGCCTCGACGCGGCGCAGACGGCGCTGGTGCGCGAAGAGGTGCGCTTCGAGATCGAGACCCTCGGCTGGAACCCGGCGATTCGCGCCTACACCGCCACCCTGGGCGGCAACACCGTCGACGCCAGCCTGCTGTTGATGAGCTGGTACGACTTCGCGCCGGCGAGCGACCCCAGGCTGCGCGCCACCTTCGAGCGCATTCACGAGCGGCTCGACGCCGGCGACGGGCTGATCTACCGCGACGAGGTGAGCCACCGCACCCTGGAGGGCGCGTTCGGCATCTGCTGCTTCTGGGCCGCCGATCACCTCGCGCTCGGCGGCGGCTCCCTCGAAGAGGCGGAGGCGTACCTTCAGCGGCTGCTCGCCTGCGCCAACGAGGTCGGGCTGTACGGCGAAGAGATCGACCCGGCCGACGGCCAGCCGCTCGGCAACTTTCCCCAGGCGTTCACCCACGTCGGGTTGATCAGCGCCGCGCTCGCGCTGGAGGAGCGCCGCAAGCGCGAGCCGCGCCGCACCGCCTGGCCGGCCGTGACGCCCGCCGCGACCGAGGTGCACGCGTGAACGTGAGCGGGATGCTGATCTGGGGCTTCGCCTCGACCCTGGTGCTGACCACGATGATGGCCGGCAGCCAGGGCCTCGGTCTCACCCGCATGAGCATGCCGTACCTGCTCGGCACCATGCTCACCCCGAGCCGCGACCGCGCGCAGATCTACGGGGTGGCGATGCACCTGGTGAACGGCTGGGCCTTCGCGTTCGTCTACGTGGCGATGTTTCACTCCGCGCACCTGTTCAGCTGGTGGTTCGGCGCGCTGCTCGGGTTGGCGCACGGGGTGTTCGCGCTCGCGGTGGCGATCCCGATGATGCCGGCGATTCACCCGCGCATGGCGAGCGAGCACCACGGACCGACGGTGGTGAGGCAGCTCGAGCCGCCCGGCTTCATGGCGCGCAACTACGGCATTCGCACGCCGATCTCAGTGCTGCTGGGTCACGTGGTGTTCGGCGCGATCCTCGGGGCCTTCTACGTCCCATGAGACGCGGCGCGGCGACGGTGCCTGGAGCGTGCTCGAGGCGCCGACGGTGAAGTTGTAGCCGTACTTCCCGGTGACCGAGCGCACCAGGTCTTCGAACCAGTGGCTGGCGCCCGGCGGCACCACCACCTGCGAGACCAACGCCTCGAGATCGGCGGGGAGATAGCGGCCGCGCTCGTCGCTCTCGCGCTCGGAGCGCCAGAGCACCCGCAGCTCGCGCTCGTAGTCGAAGCTCTGCCGCTTGGTGAAGAACGGGTCGAGCTCGTCGCGCTCGGGCGGCTCGTCGAGGTAGGCCACCTTGCCGACGTGCAGCCGCACCGGCGTGGCGGCGAGCGAGTGACGCAGCTGCTCGACGCTGGTCTTGATCGCCACGCCCTCATCGGAGCCGAGGTAGATGCGCCACATCGCCGCCGACTCTTTTTCGTTCTGGTGCCAGCAGCTCAAGAACACGCTGCGGTGGAGCCGGTCGTCTTCTTGCGGCTCCTGCAGCAGCCGGCCAGCCTCGCGGCGGCCCTCGTACGGGTCGGGCAGCTGATCGGCGCGGGTGAAGTAGAGCGCCCCCTCCCTCAACATCGCGACGTACTTCGTGAAGTCCATGAAGCGCCAGAGCGTGGCGTTCAAGTCCCTCGGCTCACCGGTTCCATGCAGACGTGCGACCATGACCTGCACGGAGAGCACGGTGCGGGCCATCGCGACGGTGTTCTGCCGCGGTGACAGCGAGGTGTGGATCGGTCGGTGCTTGTGATCCCTCTCATGAAACTCAGACACATTGAAAAGACTCCTGCCACCCAGGGCGCCCTCTACCTGGCGACCGGGCTGTGGCCGATCGTTCACTTGAAGAGCTTCCAGGCGGTCACCGGAGCGAAACGTCAGAAGTGGCTCGCGCGCACCTACGGCGGGATCACCGTGCTCGCGGGCGCCTCGCTCCTCCTTGGCGCAGTGAGGCGTTCTCGTCTGAACGGCCTGCGCGATCTCGCCGCCACGCTCGGCGCGCTCTGGGTCTCCAAGGCGCTCCGGCCCTGATCGGCCGTCTGGGCACAGCGTTTGCTCGGTGATGCGCGCCGCAACCACGCAGCGCAAACCGGAGAGGGTCAGTGAACAAGACGATCGAGGTGGAAGCCGACGTGAAGCCGACCGAGACGCTGCTCTACCAGCTGCTCGAGAGCGAGCTGGGCGGAGCGGCGATCTACGAGAAGGCGTTGGAGTGCATTCTCGACGAGACGCTGCGCGAGGAGTTCACCCGCTACCTGAAGCAGACCGAGCGCCACATCGAGACCGCGCGGCAGATTCTCGAGGTGTTCGGCTTCGATCCCGACGTGCCACACCCGGCGCGCGAGATGTGCAGAATTCACAACAAGACGCTGCTGCGCATGATGGAGGCGGCGATCGACGCCGGCGACCCGCGGCACGCCCAGCGGGTCGCCTGCAGCTGCGTGGTTCAAGCCGAGACCCAGGACCACATGAACTGGGAGCTGGCCGGTGAGCTTGCCAAGCACACCAACGGCAACCCGGGAAAGGTGCTCCGCGCCGCCTACGAGAAGGTGGAAGAAGAAGAAGACGGGCACCTCTACCGGTCGCGCGGCTGGGCCCGCGAGCTGTGGATGCAGGCGCTCGGCCTCTCGTCGCTGCCGGTGATCGACGAGCAGCCACTGGAGCCGATCGACGACGACGATCTGTTCGCAGACGAGGAGCTGGAGACGCCCACGCGCACTCTGCCCCGCCGCTCCCCCGCCCGGCCTGCGCAGCACTGAGTCGGTGCTACGGTCGCCGCCGTGCGAATTCAACCGGCGGCGATCTCCGCGACCCACCCCGCTCTCCCCGCGCAGCTGAGCGCAGCCCAGAAGGCGCGCGCGGAGGGCCTCACCAGCCTGTTCGAGAACGGCACTCCGGCGCTGCAGTACGGCTACGCGGAGCAGCTGCACGACGGCCGCGGCATCACCGCCGGGCGCGCCGGCTTCACCACCGGCACCGACGACGCCGCGCTGGTGGTCGAGAAGTACACCGCGCAGGTGAAGAACAACCCGCTGGCGAAGTACCTCCCCCGGTTGAAGGAGCTGTCGAAGCTGCCCGACGACTCGAAGGAGCGCGCGAGCGTGAAGGGCCTCGAGGGGTTCGAGAAGGCGTGGGCGGAGGCCGCGAAGGACCCGAAGTTTCGCGCCGCCCAGGACGCGGTGGTCGACCAGCTCTACTTTCGCCCCTCGCAGAAGCACGCCGACCAGCTCGGGCTGAAGACGCCGCTCGCCCGCGCGCAGCTCTACGACGCGATCATTCAGCACGGCGACGGCGACGACCCCGACGGGCTGCCCGCGTTGATCACCCGCGCCAACAAGGCCGCCGGTGGCAGCCCCGCGCAGGGCGTCGACGAGAAGAAGTGGTTCGGCTGCTTTCTCGCCGAGCGCCGCAAAGACCTCGCCCACGCGCACGACCCGGCGACCCGCAAGGAGTGGGCGGGCTCGGTCGATCGGGTCGGCGTCTACGAAGACCTGGTGAAGGCCGGCAACTGGCAGCTCTCGGGGCCGATCAAAGCCGACCACGGCGACTTCAAGGGCACCGTGCCGTGAGGGTCTTTCGAATCACGGTGGAGGTCGGCAACCTCGATCAAGCGGCGGAGTTCTACGCGACGCTGCTCGGCATTCCCGGCACCCGGCACCGCGGCGCGCGCCACTACTTCGACTGCGGCGGGGTGATTCTGGCGGTGCTCGACCCGACCCAGGGCGGCGAGCAGCCGACCATCGGGCCGACGATCTACTTCGCGGTGAAAGATCTCGAGGCGGTGCATGCCCGCGCCGAGGCGTTGGGCGCGCTGGCGACCCACGACGTGCACGACGCTCCCGCAGGCGACATCGTCAAGCGGCCGTGGGGCGAGCGCTCGTTCTACGTCGCCGATGCTTGGGGCAATGACCTTTGCTTCTGCGAAGAGGGCACGCTGTTCACCTGAGCGTGTTACGAGAGCGGTGTGAACGAGGTGCTGCTGGCGCGCTCGCAGATGGCGCTCTCGCTGGGGTTTCACATCGTCTTCGCCACCGTCGGAGTGGCGATGCCGGCGTTGATGTCGCTCGCCGAGTGGCGCTGGCTGAAGACGAAAGACGCCGACTACCTCACCCTCACCAAGGCCTGGGCGCGCGGCACCACCATTCTGTTCGCGGTCGGCGCGGTGTCGGGCACGGTGCTCTCGTTCGAGCTGGGCCTGTTGTTCCCCGGCTTCATGGCGCACGCCGGCCCGCTGATCGGCATGCCGTTCTCGCTCGAGGGGTTCGCGTTCTTCACCGAAGCGATCTTCTTGGGGCTGTACCTCTACGGCTGGGAGCGGCTCAGCCCGCGGCTGCACCTCGCCTCGGGGGTGATCGTCGCGCTCAGCGGCATGGCGTCGGCCGGGTTCGTCACCCTGGTGAACGCGTGGATGAACGCGCCCCGCGGCTTTCGGCTCGAGAACGGCAAGATGGTCGACCTCGACCCGCTGGCGGCGATGAGCTCCAGCTTCGCGCCGCACGAGATCGCCCACCTGCTGCTCGCCGCCTACGCCGCCACCGGGTTCGCGGTCGCCGCGGTGCACGCCGGGCTGTCGCTCAAGCGGGGCGCCTCCGCGTTTCACTCCAAGGCGCTCGCGCTGGCGTTGATGATGGGCGCTCCCGCGGCGCTGGCGCAGCTGGTGGTGGGAGACCACGCCGGCAAGGTGGTGGCCGAGCAGCAGCCGATGAAGCTGGCGGCGATGGAGGGCCTGTTCAAGACCGAGGCGCATGCCCCGCTCCATTTGGGCGGCGTTCCCGATTACGACGCGCACCAGACCCGCTACGCGATCGAGATTCCCAGTGGGCTTTCGATCTTCGCGTTCAACGATCCCGCCGCCACGGTGAAGGGGCTGGAGGAGATACCGCGCGCCGACTGGCCTCACCCCGCGGTGCACTACGCGTTTCAGACGATGGTCGGCTGCGGCACGTTGATGGCGGTGGTGGCGGGTTGGGCGTTGGTGCTGCTGATTCGCCGCCGCCCGCTCGAGGCGCGGCGCTGGTTCCTTCGCGCGGTGGTGGCCTGCGGCCCGCTGGGCTTCGTGGCGATCGAGACCGGGTGGATGGTGACCGAGCTCGGGCGCCAGCCGTGGGTCGTGTACGGCGTGATTCGCACCGCCGAGACGGTGACTCCGATGCCGGGCCTGATCGTGCCGTTCGTCTTGTTCGGGCTGGTCTACCTGCTGCTGTCGGCGACGGTGGCGCGCCTGCTGTGGCGCCAGTTCCATCAGGTGGCCCGATGAGCTCGGTGCTGCCCGACGTGATTGCGGCGGTGATGCTGGTGGCACTGGTTCTGTACGCGGTGCTCGGCGGCGCCGACTTCGGCGGAGGCGTGTGGGATCTCGCCGCCTTCGGCCCGCGGGCGAAGCAGCAGCGCGAGACGATCGAGCACTCGATCGCGCCGGTCTGGGAGGCCAATCACGTCTGGCTGATTCTGATCGTGGTGCTGCTGTTCACCGCGTTCCCGCTGGCGTGGGCGACCGCGAGCATCCTGCTGCACATTCCGCTCACCGCGATGCTGATCGGCGTGGTGCTGCGTGGCTCGGCGTTCGTCTTTCGCAAGTACGACCTGCCCGGTCCCGCGGAGCGCACCTGGGGCCGGGTGTTCGCCGCGGGGAGCGTGATCGCGCCCTTCTTTCTCGGCGTCTGCCTCGCCGCCATCTCGAGCGGTCACCTCACCAACCGCGACATCGGCGAGAGCTACGCCCAGAGATACGTGTGGCCCTGGCTGGGCGCGTTTCCGGTGCTGGTGGGGTCGTTCGTGCTGGTGCTGTTCGCGTTCGTCGCGGCGGTGTACCTGACGGTGGAGGCCGACACCCAGCAGCTGCAGGACGACTTCCGCAGACGCGCGCTCGGCTCGGGGGTCGTGGCGGCGGTGTTGGCGATCGCCGCCGCCCTCGCTGGACCGAAGGTTCGTCTGCCTGAGCTGCCGCTTCTGATCGGCGCCGCGCTCGCAGCCGCGGGCTTCACCACTCACGCGCTGCTGACCCGCGCGTATCGCCGGGCCCGCGTCTCCACCGTCGCGCTGGTGGCGGTGTTCATCGGCGGGTGGGCATTCGGCATGTACCCGAACCTGATCAACCCCGGCTTCGACCTTCACACTTCTGCCGCGCCCGAGGCGACGTTGAAGCTGCTGGTGTGGGCGCTCGCGGCCGGGGTGCTGGTGCTCGCCCCGTCGCTCTACGCGCTGTTCAAGGTCTTCAAGCGGCAGTCACTTCCCGCGCAGCTCGACCCGAATCACCAGCCGAAGGCCTGACCAGGTCTCGTCGATCGCGCACACCTTGTTGTCGACCAGCCCGGTGGGCAGCGCCACCTCGCGCACCACGTGCTCGGTCATGTCGGTCGCCACGCCCGACGCCTTCTTCGGCCAGGCGACCCAGAAGCCGCACGCGGGCGCCATCTGCTTGCGCACCGAAGCGAGCTGTTTTTCGAGCTGCTTGCGCGCGGTGACGAACAGCACCACCACGTCGAGCGGCTTGCCCTTCAGGCCCTCGCGCACGGTGGCGCCGAACGGCACCGCGCCCAGCGTCTTCTCGAAGCCGTGAGGCGCCGACAGCAACGCCACCTGGTGGCCTTCTTTGATGCCCAGCTTCTTGGGGAGGGGCGTGCCCGAGTAGCCCGCGGCCATCTCCTCGACATTGGCACACCGGCCTCTACAATTCGCGCCATGAAAAGGCTCTTGCCGCTGTGCGCCCTCGCCGTCTCGTGCGCCGGCCTCAACCCGAAGCTGATCGACGCCAGCGTGCAGAAGCCGTCGAACGTGGCGGTGTACTTCACCGTCGACACCAACTCCAGCGAGCCGGTGCCCGGCCTCACCGCGGAGCAGTTTCACATCTACGAAGACAGCAAGCTGGTCTCGCCGTTCGAGTCGAAGCAGACCATTCTCAACCCCGAGGTCGCGGCCCGGCACTACACCCTGCTGCTGGTCGACATGTCGGGCTCGGTCACCCAATCGGGCCAGCTGCCGGCGCTCCAAGACGCGGTCAACGCCTTCACCTCCCGGGTCGAGAAGCTGCAAGAGACCGCGGTGTACGCCTTCGACGGCCGCTCCGAGATCGTTCAGCTGCGGCCGTTCGGCCCGGGCGGCGGCAACATCAACCTCGCCGGCTTCAACTCCACCGACCCGTCGACCAACCTGAACGGCGCGGTGGTGAAGGGCATCGACGTGCTCGAAAAGCAGCTCGAGAAGTCGCCCACCCCGCTGCGCTTCGGCACCCTGGTGGTGTTCACCGACGGCACCGACCACGCCCACCGCGTCTCCCGCGAAGACGTGCAGAAGTGGATTCAGTGGGCCCCGTTCGACATCTTCGCGATCGGCGTCGGCGCCGAGACCGACGAGTACGAGCTCAACGCGATCGCCAAGAGCGGCTCGGCGATCTCCAAAGACCCCACCACCGTCGGCGCGCAGTTCGACCGCATCGCCAGCAAGATCGAAGGCTACTCGAAGCGCTTCTACCTGCTGTCGTATTGCTCACCGGCGCGCGCGGGCGAGCACTGGCTCACCATCGAGCCGTTCACCCAGGGCCTCACCGGGCGCATGACGTACCAGTTCAAGGCCGATGGCTTCGGGCCCAACTGCGACCCCAACCGAAAGCCGGCCTTCGACGTGAGGAACCCGCGGCCGAAGCCGAAGCAGATTCAGTGACGCTCAGCGCGAGTACGCGGTGAGCGCGCGGTTCGACACCGCCGCGCCCTGAATCTTCGACTCCAGCCCGCGCACCAGGTGCTTCGCCGCCTCCTGGCAGCGGGCGTTGAGCAAACGAAGCTCGAGCAGGTCGGCCGCCGAGCGCACCTCGGTCAGCTGCGAGTTCACCTCGGCGAGAATCATCGCCGCGCCCGCGGTGTCCTCCGCCTCCAGCCGCTCCAGCAGCCGCGACAGCGCACCGTAGAGGCCGTTCACGGCGCCACCCCCGCCTTGGCCACCGCCTGGGTGAAGGCGTCGGCGATCGGCTCGAACACCCGCTCCGCTTCGCGCGCCAGCTTGGGGTCGGCCTTCAGGTTCGCGTAGGTCAGCCGCTCGCAGACGAAGGTGTAGAGCGGCCCCAGCTGCGCGGCGAGCTCGGGAGCCCGGTTCGCGTCGAGGGTGCGCGAGAGCTCGGCGACGATCGCCGACGCCTTCGAGAAGTGAATGCGAAAGGTGTCGCGCTGATTCTGCTCCAGGCCCGAGGCGCCCTCACGCATGTGGCGGAGCGCGGCTTCGAACAGGAGCACCATCAACCGCTCGGGAGAAGCGGTCTCGGCCTGGGTCTTTCGGTAGGCGTTGGCGTAGCTCATGCCATCTCTTCGTCGCGCCTACCGCCGGCCTTAATTGTTGCTCTTGTTGTTCTGCGCCTCTTGCTGGGTGAGGAACGCGCCCACCGACTTCAGCCCGCCAATCACCGTCTCCATCTGGGTGAACTGGGCCAGCAGCGCCTTCTTGTAGGCGTCGATGTGCGCCTGCATCTGGTCGAGCTGGTCGCTCATCGAGCTGACCTCTTTGTTCAGGCCCTGCTGCTTGGCCACGAACACCCCGTCGAGCGGGTCGGTGTAGTCGTCGACCAGAGACTTGGTCACCGCCGCCAGGCCGGTCGCCGACTGCTGGAACAGCAGGTTCACCGCGCCGGTGTCGTTGGCGAGCGAGCGCTGCAGCGCGTCGGAGTCGATCGAGAGCTCGCCGGTGTGGTCGTCGCTCTTGAGGCCGAGGTCGGCGAGCGAGCGCACCGAAGAGTTGGGGTTCACCACGGTGGTGATCAGGTCGTGCAGCCGCTGCTGGAGCGCGCGCACCGACGGGTCGCCGGCCAGGGTCGACTCACGGTCGGTGGTCTGGGTGACCTGGAGCTGCTTGTTCACCACCGACATCACCGCGTTGTACGCGTCGACGAAGGTCTGCAGCTTCTTCTGGGTGGCGTCTTCGTCGGCGCCGATGGTGAGCGTCTCGGGCGAGGTGGTGACCCGCTGGGCGGTGATCACCGTGCCCGGCACCGCGTTGGCGATGTTGTTGGTCGAGCTCTGAAAGGTCAGCCCGTCGACCTGAATCTGCGCGTTGGCGGCCGGGGTGAGAATCGAGGCCGACAGCGGCTGGCCCTGCGAGCCGGTGCTGGTCTCGGTGATGGTGAGCGCGTCAGAAGGTTGACCGCCGACCGGGAAGCCGGTGTCGCGCGCGGTCAACGAAAGGTAGGCACCGGTGGTGGAAGAGAGCACCGCCGCCGCCACCGGAGCGCCGGAGCGGTTGATCGCGTCGGCCACCGACTGGAGCGGGTCGCCGTCGTTGATGGTGATGTCGTAGTTCTGGCCCTGCACCAGCAACGACAAGGTACCGCCGGTGACCGGCTGAAACGCGTCGGTGAACGACTGCGAGCGGGCCTTGGCGGCCTGCGCCAGCGCATCGACCTGCACTGCGTAAGCGCCCGGCACCGCTGAGGCTCCAGGCGAGGCCGAGTAGCCGCTCGCCGAGCTCTGCACCACGTTGCCCACCACGCCGGTGGAGCCGAGCGCCTTCGCCGCCTGAGAGAAAGCGTCGAGCTTGGAGCTCAAGTCACCCAAGGTGGAGATCTGGGTCTGATGTGCGCTCTGCAGCATCTTGAGCGCGTTCATCGGCTGCTGCTCCGCCGAGACCATCGCGTCGACGATGCTGTTGGTGTCGAGCCCGGAGCTGATGCCCCCGCTGGTGAACACAGGTGAATTGATGGGCACGATGCACCTCTAAAAAAGGTTCGGGGTGGGTACAGCCGCCGCCTCAGGGGCCCCGAAGACCCCTGAGAGCGGCGTGAACCACGATTACTGCAGCAACTTCAGGGCCAGCTGCGGGGCCTGGTTGGCCTGGGCCAACACCGAGACGCCGGCCTGCATCAGCACGTTGGTGCGGGCCATGCGCGACGACTCCGCCGCCACGTCGACGTCCTTGATGCGGCTGTCGGCGGCGCTCAGGTCCTCGCTGTCGACCTGAATGGTCTGCGAGACTGAGTCGAACCGGTTACCGGCCGCGCCGAGGCTGGCGCGCGAACCGGAGACCGCCTGGATCGCCGCGTCGATGGTGGACAGCGCGCCCTGCGCACCGGCCTGGGTCGACAGGTCGACGCCGTTGACGCCCATCGTCGCCGCGGTGGCGTCGACGGTGGTGATCGCGATCTGGTCGTTCGCCGCAACGTTGCGGATACCGACCTGGAACGTCAGGGTGGTCGCGGTCGAGTTCAGCAGCGCCTGGCCGTTGTACTCGGTCGAGTTCGCAATACGATCGATTTCAGTCAGGATCGACGCGTTCTCGGTCTGGATGTAGCCGCGCTCGGTGTTGCCGACGCCCGACGAGGCCGACTGCATGGCCAGCTCGCGCATACGGGTGAGCAGCGCGGTGGTCTGGTTGAGCGCGCCTTCTGCGGTCTGAATCAGCGACTGCGCGTCAGCGGCGTTGCGGCCCGCCTGGTCGTAGCTGCGGATCTGCGCTTCGAGGTTGCTGCTGATGCCGAGGCCAGCGGCGTCGTCGCCCGCCTTGGTGATGCGATAGCCCGACGACAACTTCGCCTGCGACTGCTCGAGCATCGAGCTCGAGGTGTTCAGGTTCCGCTGCGCGTCAAGGGAGCCGATGTTGGAACGAATGGACAGCATGCCTTTCTCCTGGGTGTTGGGCGAACGAAGTGTTCGCTCCAACTTGTTCATCGGCGCGTGCGCGGCGCGGGTTAAGCGAAGCCGAAGCGGCCTTGGCCGCGATCAGAAGGTGGCGCTCCAGGCGCTTGAGCGCGTGCGAGCGCAGCCACAGCAGCGTCAAAGGCGTGACGCGGGGGCCTTCGACCGTCAAACGGCCGACCTTCACCCGCCCCTGTACCCCCACCGGCCAGTGCGACAGCACCGTCTGGGCCGCCGCCTGCCAGCCCAGCGTCTCGTCGCGATCAGAAAACCGCACCGTGCGGGGCCAGCGGCAGGTGAGCGACAGCTCGGCGGTGGGCCGGTTCGGCCACAGCTGCTTGCCGCCCAGCGCCGAGACCTCGCGGCTCACCGTCACCGAGAGCACCGCCCCCGCGTCGCGCAGCAGCTGCTGCCCCTCGAGCAGGTGGGCCTCCAGCGACGCCCGCTCGCACTTCTCGCGAAACAGCGAGCCCGAGGCGTCGAGGTAGTAGATGTGTACGTGCTCCGGCCCCGCCTCGAAGACGTGGGCGTGCACCACCGGGATCACCGAGGGCCGGGGAGGCTTGAGCGAGGCGAGCTCCTCGGCGTTGCGGGGCAGGTAGCGCACCCGGCGCGGGCGGGAGAGAAAGCGATCGGCGGGAAAGGAGTGCACCCGGTGGCGATCGAGCACCAGCAGCGCGTCGCCCAGCTCCAGCGCCGAGGGCACCCCGGAGCGCGCCGCGGCCGCCAGCGCGGTCAGCGTCGCCGCCAGCGGGCGATCGGCCGAGGGCAGCGCGTGCACCGAGAGCTCCGCGCCCCGCGCCACCACCCGCGCCACCTGGGCGAGCAGCTCCGACTCGGGCAGCAGCCGGGCGCGCGCCCGCGAGCGGCGGCCCCGCTGCACCCAGAGCGACATCTCTCCCTTGCCGGCCAGCACCACCAACAGCGCGTCGTTGCCGCGGGCGTCGTCGAGAAACGGCCCCACCGGCGCCCACGAGGGGCCGAACCGGTTGCGGTTCACCGCCGGGAGCGCCTCCAGCCGCGCCTGCACCCACGAGCCGGCGAGCGACAGCGGCACCGCATCGGAGCTCACCCGCGAGCCCCGCTCCTCCACGCGCTCCGAAAGCTCCTCGGCGTCGGTGGCGGCGCGCAGCTGCTCGCGCAGCACCATCGGCCACTTCGAGTCGAGCCCGAGCGCGCGCACGAACGGGCGCACCTGGCCGCGGTACTGGCGGCCGAGCTGGCGCATCGCCCGCAGCGCCGCCGCCCGCACCTCGCGGGCGCTCGCCACCAGCTCGGCGGTGGAAGGTTGCGAACGCGCCTGGGCGTCGAGCAGCCGCTGGGCCGAAGGGTCGCTCGCGCCGGCGGCCAGGCAGGCCATCGGCGCGCTCAACGCCCGCGCGGCGCCGGTGCCCGCCGCGGCCTGGAGCAGCCTGGCGTAGGGCGGCGTGTCGGCGCTCACCAACAACGCCATCGTCTGTCCCCACGGCTCCTGGGCGCGGCACACCCGGTCGAGCGCGCGCTCGGCGCCGGTCTCGGTCGAGGCGAGCGGCCGGGGCGCTTGCCCGCTGATCAGCGCGCCCATCGACCAGAACGCATCGGGCAGCGGCTCGCCCGGGTCTCCCAGCGAGAGCGCCAGGCGCGGCGCCCGCTGCGACAGCCAGCTCTGGAGCGCCAGCAGCCGCTTCGACAGCCGGGTGCGATCGGCGTCGTTGAGCTCGGCCACCGGCATCGCGAACAGCTCGAGGTTGTTGCCCGCGGGCAGCAGCAGCAGCGAAGCCACCAGGGGCCTGGAGCTGCACATGCCCAGCGGCGCGCGCAGCCCGACCTGCTCGCAGGCCTTGCCCCAGCGGGAGCGGCGCAGCCCGCCGGTCACGCCCGGCGCTTCGATGTCGAACGGAGGGGTGCGAAAGCGCGCCGACCACAGCAGCGGCATCAGCCGCAGCACGTGCTGCTCCTCGCGGGTGCGGCCGCGCAACAGGTGCCGAAAACGCGCCCGCATCAGCGCGGTGAGCGGGTCGAGCGGGAGCAGGTGACGGCGCTTCGGCACGAGGCCCCCGGCTAGAGCTTGTCGGCCAGGGTGGGCATCTGCAGCTGCTTGGCGGCCGAGGTGATGGTCGCCTGGAGCGCCTGCTCGGCGGCCGCGAGCCGGGTCGACGACTCGAACACGTCGGCGTCTTGCAGGTTGGAGCGCTCCTTCTCGGCCGAGTCGGAGGCGGCCTTGGCGGCGGTCGCCGCGGCGGTGAACACGTTCTCGGAGGCGCCCAGCTTGGAGCGCGACGCCGACACCTGCGAGATGCCCTTGGCGATGTCGTCGATCGCGGTCTGAATGCCGCCCACGTTGTTGGCCTTCAGCGCGTTCGAGAACGCGGTGAGCACGCCGGTGAGGTCGACCCCGCCGTTGACGCCCTTGAAGGCGTCGTCGCCCGCCACCGCCACCGACTGGGTGACGCCGGGAGCGATCTCCACCGAGCGCACCGCCGAGTCGCCCGAGTAGATGCCCTTGGCGTCGAAGGGCGGCTTGCCGGTCTGGTTGCCGCCGAACACGTACACGTCGCCGATGCGCGCGTTGCCCTGGGCGATCACCTGCTGCATCAGCTGGTCGACCTCGTTGGCGGCGTCGACCCGGTCGCTGGCCGACCAGGTGCCGTTGGCCATCTCGACCGCGAGCTCCTGGGCGCGCTGGAGCGCGGTGTTCACCGACGAGAGCGCCGCGTCTGAAAACACGGTCTCGTCTTCGGCCCGGCCGGCCGCGGTCTCGATCGCCGACTGGCGCGCCTTCTGGGCGTTCTGGGCGGCGATCAGCCCGGTCGCCGCAGGGTCGTCCCACGAGTGCTCGACCCGCACCCCGGTCGACGACTGCTCGGAGGCCTTGCCGTACTCCTCGCGCTGGCGCTGAATGCCAGAGAGCGCGTTGCGGTACATCATCGGCTCAGAAACTCTCATCGCGTCACCTACTTGAGGTTCATCAGGGTCTGCAGCATCTCGTCCGCGGTCTGGATCACCTTGGTGGTGGCCTCGTACGCGCGCTGCGCCTTGGTGAGGTTGACCATCTCTTCGTCGATCGAAACGCCCGAGGCCGCGTCGCGCAGCGACAGCAGGTGGTCGCGAACCCCGGCGTCAGACTCGGAGGCCGCCTGCATCTTCTCGGCGGTGGCGCCGAACTGCGCCGAGATGTCACCCAGGGTGCTCTCGGCGTCGAGGCCGCCCGAGAGCGACTGGGTCTGGGTGGCGATGGTGGCGAGCAGGTTGGTGTTGTCGCCCGGTGCGCCGGCCGCGGTGGCCGCCGCCGCCAGCAGCGACGGGTCGGCGGCGATCGCCGCGTCGACCGAGAGGCTGCTCGCCGCGCCCTGCACGGTGGCCGAGACGCTGAACAGGTTGCGGCCGGTGCTGCCGTCGAGCGCGAAGCCCGCCGAGTGGGTGGCGTTCACCGCGTTGGCGAAGTCGTAGGCGAGCTGATCGACCCGGTTCTCTGCGGTGGCGAAGGCGCCGTCGCGCGCGGCGAGCCAGCCGCCGAGCTGCCCGCCGCTCAAGGTGCCGACGTCGACCGGGCCCGAGCCGTCCAACCGGGTGAGCTGGAGCTTGAGGTGGCCTTCGTTGGCCGCGTTGGGGACCGCCGAGAGGGTGGCCGACTTGTCGCCCTGCACCAGCGCGCTCCCGTCAGACATCACCAGGTTGAAGTCGCCGTTGCCGCTCGCCACCAGGGTGGCGCCGGTGAGCTGCGAGAGCTTGTCAGACAGCTTCTGCCGCGCGTCGAGCAGGTCGTTGGGCGAGCCGCCGGTGGCCGCGGCGATGCGAATCTGGGTGTTGAGCTGGGCCAGCTGGGCCGCGGTCTGGTTCACCTCGGGCAGCACGCCCGAAACCTGGGTGTCGAGGCCGCTGCGGGCGTCGACGATCTGCTGCCGGGTGGCCGAGAAGTTTCGGGTGAGCTGCTGTGCCTGGGTGACCGCCGCGGTGCGCAGCGGCAGGTCGCCCGGGTTCTGGGCCAGCGCGCGGAGCGCCGAGTAGAAGTCGCCCAGGCTGCCCGAGAGCGGGTTGTTGGGGTCGAGCGCCGAGAGGCCCTGGAGCGACTCGGCCTGCGCCTGCGAGCCCGAAGCGTGGGCGAACGCGCCGGGCAGTTGCGCCTCGGCGAAGCGATCGCGCGCCTGGCTCACCTGCTGAATGTCGACGCCGCGGCCGAGGTAGCGGCCGCCCAGCATGTCCATCGGCAGGGTGGCGGCCAGATCGACCGTCTGCCGGGCGTAGCCAGGCGTGTTGGCGTTGTCGATGTTGTGACCCGCGGTGCCCGACTCGGCCGTGGCGGCGGTGAGGCCCGACGCAGCGGTGGAGAGCACCGAAAAGAGACTCATGCCTGCTCCGAGTGGGTGGCTTCGTTACCGGCGTAGCGAACGCCGCGACGGTCATAGGCCTGGCCGCCGGGCTTCAGCTGCGAGCCCCAGGCGCGCACGCACGCCAGCGCGCGCTCGGCGAGAAAGCGGTTGAGCTCGTCGAGCTCCTTCAGCGCGCCCGACATCGCGCGAATCTCGGCGAGCACCTCGGAGACCTCGGGCTCGCGGGGGCCGGTGAGGCTCTGCGACAGCTGGGTCGACAGCTGCTCGGCGCGCTCGTTGAAGCCTTCGCGGCGCTGGGCGCCCTCCATCAGCTCGTCGCTGTCGAGCGACACCAGCGCGGCGCGGGCCTCGCGCGAACGCTCGAGCTCCTGCGAGAGCGCGTCACGCAGCTGTTTGGCGTGGTCGAGGGCGTTCATCAGCCGCCTCCCAGCAGGGACCGCAGGCGGGCGTCGATTTCCGCGGCGTCGACGATCTGGTCGGCGATCTCCTGCGCGGTGGGGTGCTGGTAGGTGCCGCCCTTCACCTGGGCGACGATGTCGCGCACGTGCGCAGCGCGAACCGAAGCCGCCATCGCGGGCGGCGGCAGCGCCGGGGTGCTCACCTTGTCGGCCGGGCTGTTCGAGACTTCACGGCGCGGCGCGCTGGGGGTGGGTGCAGCGACTGATCCGAGTTCATTGACCTTCATGGCTTCCTCCATGCGGGTCTTCGACACCAAGCCGGTAGGCCTTAAGCACCCCCGACGGATTAATCGCGACCCCTGCTTTTCGAACCTCGAGGTGGAGGTGCGGGCCGGTGGCACGCCCTGATTCTCCGACCTTGGCGATGGTCTCACCTGCACGCACCTGGTCGCCCTCCTTCACCAGCAGCTCGGAGGCGTGGCCGTAGAGGGTGTGGGTGCCGTCGGGGTGGGCAATTTCGATCGCATTTCCGTACCCGCCGCGGGGCCCGGCCTGGATCACGGTTCCGTCTTCGGCGGCGGGTATCGGCGTACCCAGGGTCGCACCGAGGTCGACGCCGGGGTGGTTCGAAGCCTGGTGGGTGATGGGGTCGATTCGGCTGCCGAAGCCGGAGGTCACCCGGGCGCCCGGGTGCGGCGCGGCCTCGGGCGCGGAGGCATGGGGAGCGATCGACTGGTCGATCATCTTCGCGATGCCCAGCCCGCCCGCCTTGGCGATCGCGTCGGCCATCGCCTCGGTGAACAAACCGGTGACCACCTTGGAGCCGGCGGCGTCGGTGGGGTGAAACGCGCCGCTCGCCTCCAGCATCTGCTTCAGCATCAGCGACTCGAGCTGCGCCGAGGGTTTGTCGCCAGGCCCACGCATCAGATCACCTCGAGGTCGGCGTCGAGCGCGTCGGCGGCCTTCAGAGCCTGAAGAATGGAGACCAGGTCGCGCGAGCTGGCGCCCAGCGCGTTGAGCGCCTTCACCAGGTCGTCGATGGTGGCGGTGGCCGGGAGCGCGACCGCCTGGCGGGAGATCTCCTCCGCCTCGGTGCGGTGGAGCGGCGCCACCACGGTGCGGCCGGAGGTGGCGAGCGGCGGAGGCTGAGAGACGACCAGGCTCTGCGAGATGGTGACCTTGAGGCCGCCGTGGGCGACCGCGGCCGGGCGGAGGCGAACCTTCTCACCCAACACCACGGTGCCGGTGCGCTCCGAGACCACGATGCGGGCGCGAACGTCGGCGTCGATCTCCAGCTGCTCGAGCTTCGACAGCAGGGCGACCCGGTCGGGCTCCGACTCCGGCGGGTTCACCTCGACCGCGTCGGCGTCGAGCGCCTTGGCGGTGTTCTCGCCGAGCTTGTTGGAGATCGCGGCGGCGACCCGGGTGGCGTTGGTGAAGTCGGGGCGCTTCAGCACCAGCACCAGCGGGCCCTTGCCGAGCGAGGGGATGACGCCTTTTTCCACCGAGGCGCCCGCGGGCACCCGGCCGGAGGTCGGCTGGTTCTTGCGAATCATCGAGCCGGCGACGCCGGCCTCGAAGCCGCCGACCTCCACCGGGCCCTGGGCGAGCGCGTAGACGCTGCCGTCGGGGCCGGCGAGCGGGGTCATCAGCAGGGTGCCACCGGCGATCGACCGGGCGTCGCCCATCGCGCTGACGGTGACGTCGATGGTGGTGCCGGGGCGCGCGAAGGTCGACAGCTTGGCGGTCACCATCACCGCGGCGACGTCGCGCATGTACACCTGGGAGGGATCGACGCGAACGCCGAGGCGGCCCAACATGCCGGCCACCGACTGCATCGTGAACAGCACCTGCTGCGAGTCGCCGGTGTTGGTGAGGCCGACCACCAGGCCGTAGCCGATCAGCGCGTTCTCACGCTGGCCCTGCACCGAGGCGAGCTCCTTCAACCGGGTGGGAGCGGCGGTGGAGACAGAAGCGATCAACAGCATGAGCAGGGGAGCGCGCATGGTCAGAAGGGCCAGATCCACGAGAAGAAGCGGGCGATCAGGCCCTGCTTCTGGTTGTCGGTGAGCACGCCGCGGCCGGTGAACTCGATCTCGGCGTCGGCGAGCGAGGAAGAGCGAATGCTGTTGTCGCCGGCGATGTCGATCGGGCGAACCACGCCGGAGATGTAGAAGTGCTGCTCCTCCTGGTTCACCAGCACCACCCGGTGGCCCTCGACGAAGAGGTTGCCGTTGGGGAGCACCTTGCGAACGATCGCGGGCACGGTGGCGGTGAGGCGCTCGGTGCGCGCGGTGGAGCCGGTGGCGTCGAAGTGGGTGCCGCTGGTGCCGCTGCCGGTGATGTCGACCTGCGGGGTGGTGACGCTGGCGGCCTTCAAGAACGCCTGCACCGCGAGGGTGAGCTCGGTGTCGCGGCGGGTGCTGGTGTCGGCGTTGCGGTGGGCGTCGGCGATCTCTTCCACCCGCACCACCACCAGGTCGTTGAGGCGAAACGCGCGCTCGTCGGTGAACAGCATCGCGGCGCGGCCATCGGAGCGCCAGAGGCTGCCGCTGGCGGCCTCCTCGGGGCTGGCGACGGGAGAGACCGGCACCGGGTAGTCGCGCTCCTTCGGCTTGTAGGGCTCGATGTGAGCGACGCCACAGCCGGCGTTGAAGATCAGCGCGGCGATCGCCACGAACCCTCTCCATTGGGAGAGGCCGACGAGAGCCGAAGGCTCTCGCGGGTGAGGGACAGCCCTGCCCTGCGTGGCACGGGACGAAAGTCGCTTCACGGCGTACCTCCGAAGCTCACCACCAGCTGTCCCTGATCGAGGCGACCGCTCACCCGCTTGCCGCTGGGGAGCGCCGCGCAGACGAGGTCGGCGTGCCGGGAGCAGCCGACCACGGTGGCGCGCTGCTGCACCGCGATCGCGCCGGCCTGAATCAGCACCTCGATGCTGGCGCCGGGGGCAGGGCCGACCCGAACGCGGTCGGCGGTGATGATCGCGCCGGCGGGAATGTCGATCGCCGCCTTAGCGCCGCGGGGAACGGTGTCGAAGAGGTCTTCACCAGGCCGGAGCTCGGCGTCGATCTTCTGCAGGGCGCCGTCGAGGGCATCGCCGGCCTTGAGGGCGTGAACGGCGGCGAGCTTTTCGGTGGTGACGCGAACGCGAACCCACGCCCAGGCGTCGCAGTTCTTGCCGTGGTAGCGGAGCGCGACGCGGCCGGAGCCGAGCACGCGCGCGGGCTCGAACGACATCGCCTGGCAGCGGGCGTCGTACTTGGCGTCGAGCACCTCGAGGTGGGCGCCGGCCGGGGCCGCGAGCGCGGCGATCAGGAGCGAGGCGATCATCGGAGCGTGGTGATCCGCTGGAGCATCTGGTCCGCGGTCTGAATGACCTTCGAGTTCATCTCGTAGGCGCGCTGGGTGGTGATCATCGAGACCATCTCCTCGACCGCTTTCACGTTGGAGCTCTCGAGGTAGCCCTGGGCCAGGGTGCCGCTGCCCTGCTCACCGGGGCGAAACAGCATCGGCTCACCGGAGGTCGGGCTCTGCGCGAGCAGGTTGTTGCCGAGCGAGGTGAGGCCTGCCGGGTTGATGAAGTTGGCGAGCTCGAGCTGGCCGAGCTTCTGCGGCTCGGTGCGGTTGGGGAGCGTGGCGGTGATGGTGCCGTCGGAACCGATGGTGATCGCGGTGGTCTCGGGCGGCACGTTGATGTCGGGCTGCACCTTCTCGCCGTTCTGGGTCACCAGGTGGCCCTCGTTGTCGACGCGAAAGTTGCCGGCGCGGGTGAAGGCGTAGTCGCCGCCGGGGCGCTGAACCTTGAAGAAGCCGTTGCCCTGAATCGCGAGGTCGAGCGAGTTGCCGGTCTGCTCGAGGTCGCCCTGCGAGTAGGTGCGGGTGGTGGAGCCGACGCGAACGCCGAGGCCGACCTCGAGCGGAGTGGGAGGAGTGCCGCCGCGGGGGTCGGGCTCGGCGGCGCCGCGAATCTGCTCCGAGAGCAGGTCTTCGAAGTCGGCGCGCTCTTTCTTGAAGCCGGTGGTCGCGGCGTTCGCCAGGTTGTGGGCGATGGTGTCCATCTTGGTCTGCTGGGCATCCATGCCGGTCGCTGCGGTGTAGAGGCTGCGAATCATCGTTCTCTCCTTCAGCGCACCCGGCCGAGCTGATTGGCCGTGTCGTCCATCTGTTTGTAGGTCTGCACTGCCTGCATCGAGCTCTCGAACGAGCGCTGGGCGGTGATCAGCTGCACCGTGGTCTCCAGGGCCGAGGCGTTGCTGGTCTCCAGCTCGCCGATTCGAATCTGCGGCGCGACCTGCACCGCGGTGCCGCCGTCCTGCGGGCGGAGCAGCCCCGGGCCGACGCGGTCGATGCGGCCGTCGAGCTGGTGAAGCGCGAGCTCGCCCAGACGAAGGTCGCCGGCGTGAACCAGGCCGTTGGTGTCGATGGTCACCTTGGAGTCGGGCGGGGCGACGATGATGTTGCCGTCGCGGTCGAGCAGCGGGTGGCCGATCGCGGTCATCAGGGTGCCGTCGGGAGCGACGTGCATGCGGCCGTCACGGGTGTACGCAACCCCGTCGGTCGTCTTGACCTGGAAGAAGGCGTTGCCTTCGGGGAGGAGATCGAGCGGCTCGTTGGTGCGCACCACCTGGCCCGGGCGCATGTCGAAAGCGGTGGCGACCGCCGCCGGGTGAACCTGGCGGGCGTCGTGGGGCGCGCCGTTGGCGAGGAAGGCCTCGAAGGCAGGGCGGGAGGCCTTGAAGCCCGGGGTCTCGACGTTGGCGAGGTTGTCCGAGAGCGAGTCGAGCTGCTCGAGGCGGGCAGCTGCTCCGTTCATGCTCACGTACATTCCGTTCGACATGCGGGTCGGTTGAGCAACCGGCGCGCCAGCCGTAAGCGCTCAGGATCAGGGAGATCGAGGGGGGTCAACGCTTTGACGCGCCAAAATCGAGGGCTTGGGTGCAGCCTGGGTCATTCGTTTTCGAGGCTGGGTCGCTCACCCGGGTTTCGGTTCGTGCCGATGAGTGGATCAACAGTGATTTCGCGGGCCCAGTCGGTGGCCTGCACGCTGCAAAACCAAGGCACACATGCTCCGCACTCGCCTCGACAAGTTGGTGACGCTCCGCGAGAACGCCGAAGACAAGGCGCTCGAGAACCTCGGCAAGAAGGAGGCGCAGGTGCGACAAGCTGCGCAGGTCGCCGAGGCCGCGTGGGCCAAGGCGCGGCGCGACGACCGGTTCAAGGCCGACGCCTCTCATTGGGCGGTGATCGAGCTGGGGCACCAGCGGGCGACGCAGCACGCGAAGCTGGCGCAGCAGGAGCTCGAGCGGCGGCAGGGTGTGGCTGCGCAGGCCCGGGTGGAGCACCAGTCGGCGCACCAGCAGACCGAGGTCGTTCGCCGGGCGGCGGATACCCGCCGCGAGCAGATGCGGGTCGAGCTGGCCCGGAAGGATCAGAAGGCGGCGGATGAGCTGTCGGCGCTGATGTTCGGGCTCAAGCGCGCGGGGTGAGGTTAGAGATCAACTGCAACTGCATTGAGGGGTGAGTGGGCTGCGGTGTGCGGCGCCCTGCCCTGGCGCGCTCCGCCTTCGGTTAGAAACGGCCTCGTGCAACGGCTCTGTTCTTCGAGCCAGCTCGGGTCCTGCGAGCGTCACGCCTCCGATTGCGTTCTCGTGTCGGTCCGCGCGGAGGGGTCCGCGGCCTGCTCGACAAATCGTCGGCTACCAGCACCACCAACATCCGACGTTTTGTCGAGCGACGATCGAAGTGGCACGGCAGCGGGTGCGGATCGCCCGCACTCGCCGCACTCGCCTCCCGGGCTGCGCGACAAAACGCACGCAACCAGCTCCACCAACTGTCTGCGTTTTGTCGAGCGACGATCGAAGTGGCACGGCAGCGGGGTGCGGCTCGCCCGCAGTCGCCGCACTCGCCCCCCTCGGTCCGTGCGGAGAGGTCCGCGGGCTGCTCGACAAAACGCACGCAACCAGCACCACCAACTGTCTGCGTTTTGTCGAGCGACGATCGAAGTGGCACCGGGCGCCCCCACCCTTCGTGCGGCGCCGGCCAGCGCTCGAGCACACCGCACGCGGGGATCACCGAAAGGCTCACCCGCGCAGCACGGCTGGCCGTTCAATCGCGGGCGGACACCGCCAGGCCCCGCGCACAACCGCGCCCCACTCACCCCTCAAAGCCAGCAGCGGTCGCCACCGCTACCGCGTCACTTCTTCTGGTCCCACTTCTCCAGCCACTCGGGGAGCACGTCGACCAGGTGATTCATCGTCTTCTTCGCCCCGGCCTCCCACGCCGCCTCGTTGTTGTAGAACGCGTCGCCACCATCGCTGTGCACGACGTCTGACACCTCGCGAAGAATGAACAGCGGCGTCTGATTGTGCCGGGCGACGAACGCGATCGCTCCCGACTCCCAGTCCGCCGCGATCCCCTTGAACCGCTTCTTCAACGCCGGCACATCGGCCGCCACGATGTCGCGATCGGCGGAGAGCAACATGCCGCGCCGGAACCCCTTGGGCAGCTTGTCGCCTGCGAACTTGGTATCGAGCGCCGACGAGTAGAAGTCGATCGTCTCCTGGCTGTCGCCCATCTGCTCGATCAGGTCGTAGATGATCGTCTTCTCGACCAGCACGACATCACCGGCCGACACGCCGCCCTCGAACCCACCGCAGGTGCCGATGTTCACCATCAGCGCCGGGTGCCACTGGTCAATCGCGTACTGGGTGGATCCGGCGGCCTGCACCTTGCCGAACCCGCCGTGCATGTAGATGACGGAGCGCTTCTTCGCGCCCTTCCCCACCTCGGCGGTGAACCACTCGCCGTAGGGCGTCTGCTGAACGGTGACGCCGGCGTGCCGCTCCAACACCGGCTTCCATTCGGCGTTGGCGGAGACCAGCACCACGATCGGCTTGTCGGCGGCAACCGCGGTGGCGGCGATGAACACGACCAGGAGCGCATGTCGCATGCGCCCGACTTTGGTCACGCCAATGACTACGGCGCCAGCTTCGCGCGCAGCTCTTTCACCGCCTGCGAGTGAATCTGGCAGACGCGCGCCTCGGTCACCTCGAGCGCCTCGGCGATCTCTTTGTAGGTCAGCCCTTCGACGTAATAGAGCGACATCACCAGCGACAGCCGCGCCGGCAGCTCGGAGATCGCCTTCGCGACCTGCTGCTTCATCTGCGCGAGCTCGAGCTGATCGTCGGCCCGCTCGGTCGGCGAGGCCACCGGCAGCTCGGGGGTGATGCTCAGCGCCGGCTCCACCAACGCCTGCAGCGCCGCCACGTCTTCGCTGCTCTGGTTGAGCGCCTCGGCGATCTCGTCGGTGCCGACCTCACGGCCCTTCTCGTGCTGCAGCTTCTTCTTCGCCTTCTGAATCTTGTCGGTCTCCGCGCGCAGCCGCCGCGGCAGGTGGTCCATGTTGCGGAGCTCGTCGCTCATCGCCCCACGCACCCGGTGCTCCGCGAAGGTCTCGAACTTCACCCCGCGCGCGGGGTCGAACCGCCGCCGCGCCTCGAGCAGACCCAGCGCGCCCGCGGCGAACAGGTCGCCCGGCTCCACCAGGTGCCCGGTGCGCGCCGAGATGCGCCGCGCCTGGCGCTCGATCATCTGCAGGTGACGCTTCACCAGCTCTTCGTCGCTCTCCTGGGGCTGCCCCGGAGCCGATTGGTACCGTTGCAAGTGAAGGTGCGCCGCCGCGGTCATGACTGCGCCTCTTTCTGGAGCCGCCGCCAGAACAGCTTCAACCCGCCGTCGACGTGCTCCGGAGGCTGCGACCGCAGCAGCTTGTCGGAGATCTCGATTCATCGCCCGGGTCGCCGGCGAGTGGGGAAACACCTCGACCAACGGCCGCTGCGCCATCGTCGCCCGGTGCACGTTCTCGTCGCGTGGAATCGAGCCCAGCAGCGTCACCCGCGCGTCGAGAAACCGCGCCACCACCGACGACAGCCGGTCGAAGATGTTGCGCGCGGCCGCGTCGGTCGGCGCCTGGTTCACGACCACGTCGAACCGCTTCACGCCCGCCTGCACCGAGAGCGCCTTCACCGCGGCGTAGGCGTCGGTGAGCGAGGTCGGCTCGGGGCTGACCACCAGAATCGTCTGCTGCGCCGAGCCGGCGAAGAAGAGCACGTTCTCGGAGAGCCCCGCGCCCGCATCCACCAGCACCACGTCGAAGTCGTCTTCCACTTCGTCGAGCGCGCTCACCAGCCGCAGCCGCTGCAGCTCGTCGATGTGCGCCAGCTTGTGCATCCCCGTGCCGCCGGGCATCAACGTCACGCCCCCCGGCCCCGGAGTGAGCACCTGCTTCAGGGTCGCGGTGCCGTCGAGCAGATCGCCGATGTGCCGCTCCGGCCGCAGCCCGTAGAGCACCTCCACGTTCGCCAGCCCGAGGTCGCCGTCGACCAGCAGCGTGCGCAGCCCCTGCCGCGCCGCCAACACCGCCAGGTTCGAGACCACGTGCGTCTTGCCGACGCCGCCCTTCCCGCTCGCCAGGCCGATCACCCGCATTCTGGGGCGCGCAGCCACCTGCTCCCGCATCAACTGCCGGAGCGTTCCCGCCTGATCCATCACCGGCCTCCCGCCGCGTACGCGGCGTTCGTTGCCGAGCCCAACACCAGCTCGGTGAGCGACTCGTTCGAGGTCGCGTGCAGGTCCTCCGGCACGCGCTGGCCGTCGGCGAGCGCCACCACCGGCCGCCCGATTCGCATCGACGCCGAGAGCACGCTGCCCGGCGCGATCGCCTCGTCGAGCTTGGTGAACATCAACCGCTCCGGCCGCATCGCGCGGTAGCGGTCGGCGGTGCCGGCCAGCTCGCGCGGGCCCGTCGCCGCCGACAACACCAGGTACAGCTGCAGCTGCGGCACCGCGCGGAGCATCTCCGCCTGCTGCGCCACCGCCTCCGGCAACGAACGGCCCGCGGTGTCGATCAACACCAGGTCGGCATTGGCGCAGGCGTTGAGCGCCTTCGACAGATCGCGCTGGTCGCGCGCCACGTGGGTCGGCAGCTTCATGATCTCGCCGTAGCGGGCCACCTGCTCGCAGGCGCCGATGCGGTAGGTGTCGATGGTGATCAGCGCCACCTTCAGCTTCGACTCCATCACCGCGCGCGCCGCGATCTTCGCCAGGGTGGTCGTCTTGCCCACGCCGGTGGGGCCCACCAGCGCGATCGCCTTCTTGTGGTCGCGCAGCCAGGGGGCCCGGCCCGAGATCAACCGCTCGCCGATCGCCTCGCGCGCCGCGTGCAGCACGCCTTCGCCAGCGCGGCCCTTGGCCACCGCCTGATGGGTGATCTCCTGCGCGATGGTGCGCTCGACGCCGCGCTGGGCCAGCCGCGCCAGCAGCTCGGTCGCCTCGGGAGCCGCCGACGGCTTCGGCTCGGGGCGCGACAGGCTGCGCACCTCTGCCCGCATCGACTCCAGCATCTGACGCAGCTGGGCGAGCTCGGCGCGGCTCTCGTCGGGACGGGCCGAAGGCTTCTTCTCGACGGCGGCCTCGAGCACCGGCTCCGGGGTGCTCAGGGTGGCCACCACTTCGACTTCTTTCTGACGGAACAGACCGCCTGACACTTCGCGCGTCGAAACGATGACGGCATCGGGGCCCAGGGCGGCTTTCACCTGGGCGAGGGCGCCACGAGCGTCGGGGGCGCGGAAGGTTCGGGTCAGCTGCGACATGGAGTTCCTCTCGTTCATCCGGTCACCTGCACGAGCCCGGCGGGCTCGATCGTGGTTCCAGGGAGCAATTCGCGGGCCGACACCACCCAGAGCTCCGGCACGAAGCGGGTGGCGAAGTCGTACAGGGGGCGGCGCAGGTCGGGAGGCGCCAGCAGCACCGGCATACGCCCGGCGGTGGTCAGCTGCGCCGAGCGGGTCTCCAGCGCGTGCATCAGCTTGCGGGCGGTCTCGAAGTCGGGGGCGATCGCCGGCTCACCGTCGTTGCTGCCAAGCGTCTGACGGAGGGTGTCTTCGGTGGCGCGGTCGAGCGTCAGAACATGAACGCTGCCGTTCTCGACCAGCTTGGTGGTGATCTGCCGCGACAGCCGCTTGCGGGTCTGCTCGACCAGGAAAACCGCGTCTTTGCTCTTCGAGGCCGCGTCGGCGACCGACTCCAGAATGGTGCGCAGGTCTCGCACCGACAGCCCCTCGCGCAACAGGCCCTTGAGCACCCGCACCAGCTCGCCCAGCGTCACCACCGCGGGCACGGTGTCTTCCACCAGCTTGGGCGCTTCCTTCGCCACCGCGCCCAGCAGCTCCTGCACTTCCTGGCGGCCGATCAGCTCGTGGGCGTTGCGGCGGAGCAGCTCCGACAGGTGGGTGGCGATCACCGACGACGGGTCGACGATGGTGTAGCCCTTGGCTTCGGCGGCGCTGCGCTGCTCGGGGCCGATCCACACCGCGGGGAGGCCGAACGCCGGGTCTTTGCCCGCGGTGCCCGGCATCTTCGGGGCCGAGCCGGCCGGGTCGAGGCACATCAGCTTGCCGTTGTGAACGATGCCCTTGCCCAGCTCGAGGCCGCGCAGCTTCACCCGGTAGTGGTTCGATTCGAGCCTGAGGTTGTCGCGCAGGTGCACCGACGGGAGCACGATCCCCAGGTCGGTGGCCAGCTGACGCCGCAGCGCGGTCACCCGGCCCGGCAGCTCGGCGCCCTTCTCGACGTCGATCAGCGACACCAGCCCGAAGCCGACCTCCAGCTCGAGGGTATCGAGGTTGAGCAGGTCGGAGAGCTTCTCCGGCGCCTTGGGGTCTTTCTTCTTGTCGGCCGAGGCGGCAGCGCCCGGCTTCGACTCATCGGTCTTCTTCTGGGCCCGGCGCGACAGCGCGTAGGCGCCGATCGCCAGCGGGCCGAACGCCAGCGCCGGCAGACCGGGGAGCACCGCCATCAACCCGAGGACGATCGAGGCGTAGCGGAGCGCGCGGGGGCTGGCGAGGATCTGCGCGCCCACCTGGCTGCCCAGGTCGGCGCCCTCGGCGCGGGTGACCAGCACGCCGGCCGCGGTGGAGACCAGCAGCGCGGGCAGCTGGGAGACCAGGCCGTCGCCGACGGTGAGCACGGTGTAGGTCTCGGCCGCCTGCGACAGCCCGAGGTGGTCGCGGAGCAGGCCGGCGGCGAGGCCACCGACCACGTTGATGCCGGTGATCATCAGGCCGGCGATCGCGTCGCCGCGCACGAACTTGCTGGCGCCGTCCATCGCGCCGAAGAACTCGGTCTCCCGGGCGAGGTTCTGGCGGCGGTCGCGCGCGCCCTTGTCGTCGATCAGGCCGGCGGCGAGGTCGGCGTCGATCGACATCTGCTTGCCGGGCAACGCATCCAAGGTGAAGCGGGCGGCGACCTCGGAGATGCGGCCCGAGCCCTTGGTGATCACCGCGAAGTTCACCACCAGCAGAATGAAGAAGATCACCGCGCCGACGATCAGCGAGCCGCCGACCGCGAACCGGCCGAAGGTCTCGATCACGTGGCCCGCCGCGCCCGCGCCGTCGGAGCCGTGGAGCAGAATCAACCGGGTGGTCGCCACGTTGAGCGCCAGGCGAAAGAGCGTGGTGATCAGCAGCAGCGAGGGGAACACCGAGAAGTCCATCGCCTTGGTCAGCCCGAGCGCCACCAGCAGCATCAGCACCGAGAGCGCCACCGAGAGCGCCAACAGGCCGTCGAGAATCATCGGCGGCACGGGGACGATCAGAATGCCGAGCACCCCGACCACCGCGAGGGCGAGCAGGGCTTCGGCGGGAACTTTGGAAGGAGTCGGATTCACTTAGGCCCTCGCGGAGCGGTTGATGCCGGTGACGCGGTAGACGAAGGCCAGAATCGCGGCGACGGCCTTGAACGTCTCCTTGGGAACCGCGCCGCCCACCTTCACCTTGCGGTGGAGCAGACGGGCGAGCGGAATGTTCTCGATGATCGGAATGCCGTGGGCCTGGGCGACCTCGCGAATCACCTCGGCGAGCGAGCCCTTGCCCTTGGCGATCACCCGGGGCGAGCCGCCTTCGTCGCGGCGGTAGCGAATCGCGACCGCGACGTGGGTCGGGTTGACCACGATCGCGTCGGCGCGCTTGGTCTCTTCGATCGCGTTGGCCTTGGTCAGCTCGCGGTGGCGCTTCTTGCGGCGCGACTTGAAGAGAGGATCACCCTCGTCCTCCTTCATCTCCCGCTTCTGCTCGTCGCGCGTCATCATCATTTTCTTGGCGAACCTGAACCTCGTCAGTGCAAGGTCCGCTCCCGCCAACAGCATCAGCAGCGCCAGCGCTTTGACGCCCGCGCTCCACACCGGGCTGAAGAGAGCCCCCAGAAGTCCAGAGGTTGGCGAGCCGAGCAGCTGGGTCGAGCCGATGATCACCCCGCGCACCGTCGCCCACACCACCACCACCAGCGCCACCGCTTTGACGAGCGCCAGCCCGAGGTCGACCGCCACCTCCTTGCTGAACAACCGCGTGACGCGCTCCATGTTGAACAGCCGCGAGAAGTCGGGCGCCAACAGCTCGGTCCAGAGGTGGGCCTGGGTCTGTGCAAGTGAGACGATCAGCGCCGCCAGCGCGCCCGCCGCCGGGGGCAGCAGCAGCAGGCCGATCACCGGCATCACCAGGCGCGGCAGGGTGCTGAAATCGGCGCCGTTGAGCCCGCGGGTGACCGAGGCCACCAGCACGGTGAGTTGATCGCGCAGCGAGGGCGCCAGGGCCCCCAGAGTGCCCGCGGCGCCGGCCAGGGCGGCCCAGGAGGCCACGTCGCGCGACATCGGCAGCTGGCCCTGCTCGAAGGCGTCGTGCAGGCGGCGTTCACTGGCCGCAAACGTCTTGTTTTCCTGATCAGCTTCTTCTGAGCCGGCCACGTCAGGCCCCGCCGAAGAGCTGGCTGGCCGCGTTGACGCACAGCTGCGCGGCGGCGGGAGCGGTCAGGTAGAACGCGGTGCCGCCAGAGAGGATCGCCGCGGCGAAGCCCATGTTGCCCAGCTGCAGCTGGGGGGCGGTACGGCCGATCAGCCCCAGCACCCCGTAGGTGATCAGCGTGGTGGCCATGATCGGCCAGGCCACCCGGGTGACCAGCGCCAGCGAGATCGCCGACTGGGCCACCAGCGCGTGGCAGAGCGACGCCAGGTCGACCACACCCCCCGGGGGCACCTGCTGAACCGAGCGCACCAGCCAGCTGATCGCTTCGTGGTGGAGGCCCATCGCCAGCCCGGCGCCGAACGCCAGCGCGGTGTAGAGCTCGCCCAGCGCCGAAGACTGGGCCCCGCTCGAGGGGTCGAGCAGGGCGCCGAAGCCGAAGCCCATCGAGCTGCCGGCGATCTGCCCGCCGGCCGAGGCCGCCTCGAACAGCAGCCGCGAGCAGAGCCCGGCGGTGAGGCCGACCATCACCTCCGAGAGCGCCATCGCGGTGAGCCGAAACACGTCGTCCGGCACCGCCACCTGCGGCATGCCCGCGGCCGACCAGGCGACCCCGCCCACCACCAGCCCGAGCGCGAGCTTGATGCGGGAGGGAATGAAGCGAACGCCGAGAATGGGCGCCGAGGCGATCAGCGCCGTGCAGCGAAAGCAGACCAGGAGCAGCGCGAAGACGGGCGCCAGGCTCACCGCCCTACCCCGCCATCCGAACCATCGCCGACTGAAGAAACGCCGCCATCCGCTCGACCATCCAGCTGCCGGCGAGCACCAACACGCCGATCGCGGTGATCAGCCGGGCCACGGTGCCGATCGACTGCTCGTTCACCTGGGTGGCGGCCTGCATCACGCCCACCACCAGGCCGACCAGCAGCACCGCGCCCAGCACCGGAGCGCCGAGAATGCCGAAGGTCATCAGCCCTTCGCGGAAGAGGCCGGCGATCTCGTTCATGTCTGGAAGCTCCGCGCGAGCGACATCACCATCAGGTGCCAGCCGTCAGCGAGCAGGAAGACGCCGATCTTCAGCGGCAGCGAGACCAGGGTGGGCGGCACCATCATCATGCCGAGCGACATCAGAACCGCCGAGACCAGCAGGTCGATCAGCAGCAGCGGAATGAAGATGAACAGGCCCATCTTGAAGGCGGTGGTGAGCTCCGAGACCATGAACGCCGGCACCGCGATGTTGAGCGGCACCTCCTCGGCGCGGGTCGGGCGCTGCGACTTCGACAGCTCGTAGAACAAGCGCAGGTCGTCGGGCCGGGTCTGCTTGAGCAGGAACTCCCGAATCGGCCCCGAGCCCTTGGCGAAGGCCACCTCGCCCGAGATCTCGTCGCGCATGTAGGGGCCGAGCGCCTCGTCCTGCACGGTGCTGAAGGTGGGCGCCATCACGAAGCCGGTGAGCGCCAGCGCCAGCGCGACGATCACCTGGTTGGGGGGCAGCTGCTGGGTGCCCAGCGCCTGCCGCAGAAACCCGAGCACGATGATGATGCGGGTGAAGCTGGTCACCGCCACCAGGGCCGCGGTCGCGAACGACAGCGCGGTCATCAGCAAGAACAGCTTCACCGCCGACGAGCCGCCGCCGACGCTGATCTGCATCGGCGCTTCGGCCGCCGCGAGCACCAGGGTGTTCACCGGACCACTCCCGGCAGACCCGCCGCCAGTTTCGCGCGCAGCTCCGCGTCGTCGAGCTCTGCCTCGAAGCCGGGCTCGCTCTGGGTGGGCTGAACCAGCTGGCCTCCGAAAGCCTGCGCCTCGGGCTGCAGTTCCACCGAAGCGCGCGACAACACGGTGACGCCCGACTCGGTGACCGCCAGCGCCAGCCGCTCGCCCATCAGCTCGACCACCGTCACGGTGCGCTTGGGGCCGAGCGACGCCGACTCGATGATCCTCACCGACGAGGGCAGCGCCTTCTTGCGGCGCGACAGAAACACCGCCAGGCCCGCGAGCGCGATCAACGCGCCGGCGACCGGAATCACGTTCGAAGCGCCGGGCTCGGTGGCGATCACCGTCTTCGCCGGAGTGGCCTGAAAGGCGGCCGCCACCACGTCGTCGCCCTTGGGAGCCTCGGTGGGCGCTGCGACGGTCGCTGCCAGAATGAACGGGAGCAGGTTCATGAGGTTCCTCAGCGCAGGCGCGCGATGCGCTCGGCGCGGCTGATGATGTCGGTGATGCGAATGCCGAACTTCTCGTTGATCACCACCGCTTCACCGCGGGCGACCAGCCGGTCGTTGACCACGATGTCGAGCGGCTCACCGGCGACCTTGTCGAGCTCGATGGTGCTGCCGGGCCCGAGCGCGAGCAGGTCTTGAATCGTCATGCGGGTGCGGCCGAGCTCCACGGTGACGTCGAGCGGCACGTCGAGCAACAGGTCGAGCCTGCGGGTGTTCGGTTCGTTCTCTTCGATCTCTTGGCTCATGCGGTCCTCTTGGTACGCGAAGGGGGAATCTGAATCGGCTTGGCGACGCGCTCGACGGTGACGGCCATCGCTCCGCCGCGAACGCCCGGCTGGCCGAACAGCTTGGCGCGGCCCTCAACCAGGACTGGCAGTGCCGAACCTTCAGACGTGTCGAGCATGAAGGTGTCGCCGACCTCGAGCTCCAGCAGCCGCGAGAGCCGGGTCTTCGCCTGGCCGAGCAGGGCGCGAATCTCGACCGGCACCTGCGAGAGCTCGTCGGCGAGCCGCTCGGCGAACACCACGTCGGAGAACCGGTCGCCCTGGCGGGGCGCCGCCATCAGCGCGCGCTTGGCGGGCTCCAGCGCGGCGTAGGGAATCGCCAGCTGCATCGCGCCGCGGAGGCCGCCGGAGATCTCGAAGCTGCAGAGCACCGCGGTCTCGTTCGAGGGCGCGATCTGGAGCAGCCGCGGGTCAGACTCGAAGCGCACGATCTCGGGGCGGAGCGCCAGCACCGGCTCCCACGCGTTGCCCATCGCCTCGGTGAACACCCCGAGCAGCCGCTTGAGCACCTGGCGCTCGACCGAGGTGAGGTCGCGGCGATCGACCGGCGCGGCCGGAGTGGTCACCGGCTCTGCCGCCGGCTTCTTCTCGCCCAGCGCGGCCGAGAGCAGGCCGTCGGTGAGCGAGGCCTCCATCGAGAGCACCGCCTGGCCGACGCCCTGGCCCAGCCGGAGCACCGCCACGGTGGCGGGCGGCGAGAGCAGCGCGCCGAGGTCGCCGATCTTCAGCAACGTCGCCGGAGCGCTCACCACCTCGAGGCGGCGGCGGGTGCGGCCCGCCAGGCCCATGCCCAGCATCGAGGCGATCTGCGCGTTGATCGCGTCGAGCGCCGGCATCTGACCGCGAATCGCACGGTCGTTGGAGGTGAGGTCGTACGGCACCGCCTCCTTGGCAGGCGCGCTCGTCGTCTCGACGCGGCCGTCTTCGATCGCATCGACCAGCGCGGAGATTTCAGCGGGATTGAGGGGCGTGCCGGCCATGGTCGTTCACTGAATGACGAAGTCGGAGATGTAGAGGCCGCGGGTGCGCACGTCGGGGAGCAGCTTCGCCATCTGGGCCGAGAGCGCTTCCTTGGTGTGGTCGAGGTTCTCGCTGCCGCGCAGCTCTTCGGCGGTGCGGTCGGAGAGGTACGAGATGAAGGCGTCGCGAATCTTCGGCATCTGCTCGGTCATCGCCTCGCGGTCGCCGTCGGTGGCGACCTCGACCTCGAAGGCGACGCGCGCGTACCGGTCAGACTCGGGGTTGCGCAGGTGCACCACGAAGTCCGACAGCTTCACCATCTGCCCGGTCTTGGAGGAGCTCGCCTTGGCGCCCTTCTCGCCGTGCTCGCCTTTCTCGGCCTTCTCGCCCTTCTCGGACTTTTCGGCCTTCTCCGATTTCTCGGCCTTCTCGCCCTTCTCCGACTTCTCGGGCTTCTCGGCCTTCTCGGACTTCTCTTCACCGGCCTCGGCGTCGGGGGCGGAGGAGGCGGCGGCGCTGTTGCGGCTGAGCACCATGAACACCAGCACCCCGATCAGCATCAGGGTGTTCACCAGGCCGAGAATGGTGGGCAGCTTGCTCGGTTTGGGGGGCGCAGGCGGCGCCGCATCTTTGACGGGAGCTTCGGGGGTGTCGCTCATGGAACTGACGTTGAGCAACGGGCGTGCCCTTCGCCTCCGTCAGAGCTTTGGCGCCTCGGGGCGGCTACGATTCCAATGATGTCGAAGGCTTTCACCAAGGACGACGCCCCCGAGGCCCCTCCCCCGGCCGCCCGAACCGCCAAGACCCGGTTCACCGCCAAGGGTCTGGCTCACCTCATGACCCGGCAGTTGAAGGGTACCGACGCCCTTTTGACGCGGGCGTTCGTCGAGCCCCCGCCCGAACCCTTCACCGGCATCGCCCGGTTTGGATCAGCGGTGACGGTGCACAACGACCAGGGTGCGACGATCACCTACGTGCTGGTGGGGCCCGAAGAGGTGCCGGCCTGGCCGAAAGGGCCCGGGCTGCCGGTCGCGGTGGCGATCGACTCGCCGATCGGCGCCGGGCTGTTGGGCAAGCGCGCGGGAGAATCGGCCGAGCTGGAGCTGCCTCGCGGCCCGGTCGAGCTCGTGCTCGTGCGTGTAGACGAAGAGTAACAGTGGCGCCGAGCGGGTGGACCCTGCTGGCCGCTGCCGTTAGCGATTCGATCGAGAGGTCCTGCATGTCGATCGAAGCGCTGAGGTCACCCCGTCACCACCTGCCCGAGACCGCCCGTCTGGCGATCGAAGAGGTCGAACAAGAGCAGCGGCTGCTCGCGCTGTTGCGCCGGAGACGGCGGGCCCAGCTGCACTTCGCTTCTCGCTGGCTGGTGGCGGCGATGTTCCTCGCGATGGGCCTCGACAAGCTGGTGCACTTCAAGGCCGAAGCCGAGACGTTGTTTCAGCTCAACATCGGCGGGCCGGAGATGGCGCTGGCGATCACCGCGGTGGTCGAGCTCGCCGGCGCCGCGCTGCTCTGGTTCGGCTGGGGCGTGCGCAAGGTGGCGATCGCGCTCTCCATCTACCTCGGCCTGCTCTGCCTCGGGGTGATGGTGTTCTTCCCGATCGAAGTGATTCGGCTCTACCTGTTGTTCAACGCCGGGCTGCTGGGCGGGTTGATGATGCTGGCCTCCCACGGCGCCGGGCCCTTCAGCGTCGACGCGCGGCTGGAGGCGAAGTGGGCCCGCGAGGCGGCGCTCGAGGAGCACCACGAGATCGAGCCGGCGAGGCCGTCGATTCACTAGGCGCGCAGCTGCGCCAGGTACGCCATCAACATCTCGGCCGAGGCGTCGGCCCAGCGCTGCACCGTGGCGGGAGCAGGCCGCCGCTCTGACAGCTGCTGGCCGAGCGCCGCCATCGTCTCGAACATCAGCTCGGTGGCGAAGCGCCGCTGCGACGGCGAGGCCCTCGGCGCCGCGGAGGTGACGAAGGCGTCGACCACCGCGCGGCCCCGTTCGCGCTGGGCTTTCGATTGCGCCGAGTCGCGGTAGATCGGCGCCGCCCCGGCCAGCGCCAGCCGCAGCGGCGCCTCCTCGCACTCGGTGATGAAGAACGCGCGAATGGTGTCGCGCAGCCGAAGCGCGGGCGGCCTCCTGGTGTCGGCGAGAATCGAGTCGAGCAGCTCGCCGGTCTGCTTCCACTCGTCGAGCTGCAGCCGGGTGAGGATCGCCTGCTTGTTGGGAAAGTACTGGTAGAGCGAGCCGACGCTGACCCCCGCCTCCTGGGCGACCCGAATGGTGGTGAACTGCTGGGGGCCGTCTTTCTTCAGAACGCGAATCGCGGCCACCACGATCGCGTCGACCAGCGCCTTCGAGCGCGCCTGCACCGGCTGCTTTCGAGGAGAAGTGGGCGGGCTGGGGTTTCTGGGCATCGGGGCTCCGAACGCGAATTGCGAATGCGAATTCGTATTCGCATTATAGCCACATGCTCACTCCTCCCGTCTCGACCGTTCTCGATCGCCTCTACGCCGACGCCGCCGTCACCACCGCGAAGCTCCGGCAGATGTTCAGCTCCCTCACGCCCGAGGAGCGCCGGGCCCGCATGGCCGATGCCAACGCCGACTACCGGGCGTTCTTTCACCGCGCGAAGGACATTCACATGCCGGTGTCGCGCCACACCGGCCAGCTGCTCTACATGCTCGCGCGCGCCACCCAGGCGAAGGGCATCGTCGAGTTCGGCACCTCGTTCGGGCTGTCGACGGTTCACCTCGCCGCCGCGCTCCGTGACAACGGAGGCGGCCGGCTGGTGGGCAGCGAGTTCGAGCCGGGCAAGCTCGCCGCCGCGCGCGCCAACCTCGCCGAAGCCGGCCTCGCCGGCCTCTGCGACATTCGCGACGGCGACGCGGTGGAGACGCTGGCGAGCGACCTGCCGCCCACCGTCGAGGTGCTGCTGCTCGACGGGCACAAGCCGCTCTACCCGAAGGTGCTGGAGTTGGTGGCGCCGAAGCTGCGGGCGGGCTCGTGCATCGTGGCCGACAACGCCGACGCCAGCCCGCAGTACCTGGCGGTGGTGCGGGCGGCGGGCAGCGGCTACCTCTCGATGCCGTTCAGTGAAGACGTCGAGCTGACGGTGAAGCTCTAAGTCACTCGCGCATGAAGTGGCAGGTGTACCCGCCCGGGTGCTTCACCAGGTAGTCCTGGTGGTAGTCCTCGGCGGGGTACCACTGCGAGGCGGCGGTGATCTCGGTGACGATCGGCTTCTTCCACTTGCCCGACTTGTCGACGCGCGCCTTCACCTCTTCGGCGACCTTCTTCTGCTCGGGCGTGGTGAAGAAAATCGCCGAGCGGTACTGGGTGCCGGTGTCGTTGCCCTGCCGGTTGAGGGTGGTCGGGTCGTGCATCTTGAAGAACCACTTCTCGAGCAGGTCGGAGTAGCTCAGCACGGTGGGGTCGAACTCGAGCTTCACCGACTCGGCGTGGCCTGACTTCGAGTCGTGGGTGTCGTCGTAGTGGGGGTTCTTCAGCCAGCCGCCGGTGTAGCCGACCTCGATGTGGGTCACGCCTGGGATCTTCCGGAGGATGTCCTCCATGCCCCAGAAGCAGCCTCCGGCGAGGATGGCGGTTTCAGTCTTGGTCGTGGTTTCGGGCTTTTGCATAGGCTTTGGGCCTCCCGCGTGCGCCAGCGGTGCAGATAATACGAGTGCGGCCAGGAGCGAGCGGATCATGCTCCATATACGCGCCGGAGGCCGTCTGGTTTCAAGCTGTGCCGTCCGAAACCGGCCAGCTCTGACAACGGAGCTGTGCTCCAGTGCGCGGCATGAGCACCCGCCAGCTGTTGGAGGACGTGACCGCGCGCGCCACCCGGTATCTCGAGGGTTTGCCTTCGCGACCGGTGCGGCCCGACCCGGCGGCGGTCACGGCCCTGGTCGAGCTCAAACGTCCCCTGCCGGAGCGGCCAGGCGACCCGCGCGAGACCCTCGCCGAGCTCGATCGCATCTGCGGTCCCGCGACGATGGCGATGGCGGGCCCGCGCTTCTTCGGGTTCGTGATTGGCGGCTCGTTGCCGGTCACCGTGGCGACCAGCTGGCTGGCCACCGCGTGGGATCAGAACGCGGGCCTGTTTCGCCCGACGCCGTCGGCGGCGATGGTCGAGTCGGTCGCGCTCGACTGGCTGGTCGACCTGCTCGGGCTCGCAAAGGGCACCGGCGGAGGCTTCGTCACCGGCGCCACCGTCGCCAACTTCACCGCGCTCGCCGCCGCGCGCCACGTGGTGCTCGAGCGCGCCGGCTGGAACGTCGAAGCGCACGGGTTGTTCGGCGCTCCGCCGATTCAGGTGGTGGTGGGAGACGAAGCGCACCCCACCCTGCTCAAGTCGCTCGGGCTGCTCGGCCTCGGCCGCTCTCGGCTCACCCGGGTGCCGGTCGATGGCCAGGGCCGCATGCGGCCCGAGGCGATGCCGGAGCTGAAGGGCCCCACCCTCGTCTGCGCGCAGGCAGGCAACGTGAACACCGGCGCGTTCGACCCGCTGAACGCGATCGCCGACCGCTGCGCGAAGGCCGGCGCCTGGCTCCACGTCGACGGCGCGTTCGGGCTCTGGGCGGCGGCCTCACCGTCGCTGCGGCATCTGCTCGCGGGCATCGAGCGGGCCGACTCCTGCGCCACCGACGCGCACAAGTCGCTCAACGTGCCCTACGACTCGGGGCTGGCGTTCGTGCGCGACCCGCGCTGGCTGGCCGCGGCGATGGCGATCACCGCCGAGTACCTGCCCACCGACTCGCCCGAGCGCAACCCGTCTGACTTCACGCCCGAGCTGTCGCGGCGCGCGCGCGGCTTCGAGATCTGGGCCGCGCTGCGCACCCTCGGCCGCAGCGGCGTCGCCGAGCTGATCGACGGCTTCGCCCGCCACGCGCGCCGCTTCGCCGAGAAGTTGAGCGCGGCCGGCTTCGAGGTGCTCAACGAGGTGGCGTTCAACCAGGTGCTGGTGGCGTTCGGCGACGCGAAGGCGACCGAGCGCACCATCGCCCGGGTGCAGGCCGAGGGCACCTGCTGGGCCGGGCCGACGGTGTGGCAGGGCAAGAGCGCGATGCGAATCTCGGTCTGCGGCTGGTCGACCACCGAAGCCGACGTCGACCGGAGCGTGGAGGCGATCATCGCGGCCGCGCGGGCTGGCGTCTGAGCCCGGCCCGTGGTGGAACGTCGCGCCGATGCTGCACGAGGCCACGCTGGTGGAATACGCCCGTCACCGGGCCGCGCTCGACGCCGAGCGGTTGAGCCTCGAGCGGCTGCTGCGTGAGCTGCTCCAGCGCAAAGGCATTCAGACCCAACTGGTGACCAGCCGGGTGAAGTCGACGCCCAGCCTGCGGCGAAAGCTGGCCCGGCCCGATCGCACTTACCGCTCGCTGTGGGACGTGACCGATCTGATCGGCCTGCGCATCGCGGTGTACTTCGAAGACGAGCTCGAGCCGGTCGCCCGCGCGATCGAAGCCGAGCTGCCGGTCGACCTCTCGCACTCGCAAGACAAGCTGCGCGTGGGCGGTCAGCAGTTCGGTTACCGCTCGCTGCACTACGTCTGCTCGCTGCCGCACGACTCGATGCTGCCGAAGCAGGTGCGCTTCGAGATTCAGGTGCGCACCGTGCTCCAGCACGCCTGGGCCGAGGTGGAGCACGACCTCGGCTACAAGGCGAACGACGAGGTGCCCGAAGCGATTCGGCGCCGCTTCTCGCGAATCGCCAGCCTGCTCGAGATCGCCGACGACGAGTTCGTCGCCATTCGCAAAGAGCTCTCGAAGTATGGGCAAGACGTCGACGTCGAGCGGCCGTTCCCGCTCGATGCGATCTCGTTCTCGTCGCTGGCGCGGAGCGAAAAGGTGGCCGAGCTCGACGCGGTGCTCGCCCAGTCGCTCGGCAAGCCGCTCGAAGAGGCGGTGTTCTTCCCCGACTACCTGGTGCCGATGCTCCGACGCGCCGGGCTGCGCACCACCCTCGACGTGATTCGCGCGCTCGAGACCCACCGGCCGGCGGTGCAGGCGATCGTCACGCCCTACTTCGACTTCGCGCGCGACACCTGGGCGCTCACCGCGTCGAACCTGGAGTCGATTCAGCGCGGCTACTGCCTGTTCTTCCTCGCCCACGTCGCCCTGCTCAAAGGCGGAGAGCTCGACGTGTCGAAGGTCGCCAAGCTCACCGAGCTCTACCGCGAGCTCGACTACCCCGACGACGAGAAGACCGCGCAGAAGGTGGCCTCCGGTCTGCTCGCCGCGCTACGCCCCCACATTCCATGAGCCTGCCCAAACAACTCGAAGGTCTCTCGCTGCCGGTGGTGTGCGCTCCGATGTTTCTCGTCTCGGGCACCGAGCTCGCGCGCGCGGCCTGCGCCGAAGGCATCGTCGGCACCTTCCCGGCGCTCAACGCCCGCACCACCGAGCTGCTCGATCAGTGGCTGACCACGATGGGCACTCCGCGGGTGCCGTACGGGGTGAACCTGGTCGTCCACCGCACCAACCCGCGCGTCGAGGCCGACCTGGCGGTGCTCGAGAAGCACAAGACGCCGCTGGTGATCACCTCGCTCGGCGCGGTGAAGGAGCTGGTCGCGCGCGTTCACGCGTGGGGCGGGCTGGTCTTTCACGACGTGATCAACGCTCACCACGCGCGCAAGGCGGCCGACGCCGGCGTCGACGGGATCATCGCGGTCGCCGCGGGCGCAGGCGGGCACGCGGGCACCACCAGCCCGTTCGCGCTGGTCGCCGAGATTCGCTCGTTCTTCGACAAGACGCTGCTGCTGGCGGGCTGCATCAACACCGGCGCTCAGGTGCTGGCCGCGCAGGCGATGGGCGCCGACCTGGCGTACCTGGGCACCCGCTTCATCGCGACCAAGGAGTCGAACGCGGGCGACGAGTACCGGCAGATGATCGTCGAGTCGAAGGCGGCCGACATCATTCACACTCCGGCGGTGAGCGGCGTGCCGGCGAGCTTCATGAAGGCCTCGCTGCAGAAGGCCGGCTACGACATGGATGCGCTGAGCAAGCCGGGCACGCTCGACTACGGGTCGAAGCTGAAGCCGGCCGACGACGAAGCCAAGGCGTGGAAGACGGTGTGGTCGGCCGGTCAGGGCGTCGGCGGCATCAACGACGTGCCCTCGGTGGCGGAGCTGGTCGCCCGCTTGAAGTCGGAGTACGCGGCGGCGCGCAAGACCTTCTCCTGACAGGAGAGGCTTTACTTCGGCTCGGCTGCGTTCAGCGGGCTCTCAGGCTGGAGCTCGAGCGAGATGTCGATGCGCCGGTTGGTCTCGCGATGGGCGGCCGAATCATTGGGCACCAGCGGATGAGTCGCGGCCAGGCCGAGCGCCGACAACCGCTTCGACTCCACGTGGTGCGCCTGCTCGAGGTAGCTGACCACGGTCGCCGCGCGCGCCGCCGAGAGGTCCCAGTTGTTGCGGTACTTGCCGCTGATCGGGCCGTCGTCGGTGTGGCCTTCGACCCGAATGCCGTAGGGCAGCTCGATCAGCTGGTCGGCGATCGCATCCAACACCGCGAGCACCTCGGGCCGCATCGCCGCCGACGCGGGGTCGAAGAACTTCGACGCCGAGAGGCGAATCTTCAGCTTGCCGTTCTCGACTTCGATGCGCACCTTCGAGTCGGCGTCTTTCGGAGTGAGGAACGGCTTCAACGACCGCTCGAGCTTCTTCTTCAGGGTATCGATGATCTCGGGCGTCATCTTCTGCTTCGGAGCCGCAGGCCCCATCGCGGTGACGCAGCCGCCTTCGGTGGGAGGCCCCTTGAAGATCGGAATCTGGGTGACGCCGCCCTGGCCCTTGAAGTTGAGGGCCCAGCGCATCGAGTTCTCCACCTGCACCAGCTTGTTGGTGTCGACGCGGCTCGAGGCGTAGAGCACCACGAAGAACGCGAACAGCAGGGTGATGAAGTCGGCGTAGCTGACCAACCACCGTTCGTGGTTCTCGTGTTCTTCGTGTTTGTGCTTCTTCGCCACGGTCTTACGCCGCCTTCTTCGCCGGAGCGTGGGCCGCGTGGCTGCCGGCGAACGCCTTCAGCTTCTCTTCGAGCACGCGCGGGTTGAGGCCTTCTTGAATGCTGAGCACACCCTCGGCGACGAGGATCTTGCGCTCCTTGGCGATCGCGACCTTGCGCTTCAGCTTGTTCGCGAGCGGGAGGAACAACAGGTTCGCCATGCCGACGCCGTACACCGTGGCGACGAACGCGACGGCGATACCGGGGCCGAGCTTGGTGGGGTCGTCGAGGTTTTCCATCACGTGAATGAGGCCGAGCACCGCGCCCAAGATTCCGACCGTGGGAGCGAAACCGCCCGCCGACTCGAACACCTTCGCCGCCGCGTTGTTCTCTTCGAACTCCGCTTCGATCTCCTGCTCCAGCGCGCCGCGGGCCACCGAGGCCTCGACGCCGTCGACCAGGAAGCCGAGCGAGCGCTTCAGAAACGGGTCTTTGATCTCGGCCAGCTTGCTCTCGAGCGCCAGCACGCCGTCGCGGCGCGCGACGCCGGCGAGGTCGAGCAGCTGCGCCATCAACTGCGGCACGTCGGAGCTCTTGTCGGTGATCGCCTGCTTCACCATGCCGACGCCCTTCTTCAGCTCGCTGAAGGGGAAGGCGACCGCCACCGCGCCGATGGTGCCGCCGGCCACGATGATGAAGGCGGTGAGCTGCATCAGCGAGCTCGCGTGGCCACCTTCGATGTGTTGCCCGAGCAGAATGCAGCCGACCGCGAGCAGCACCCCGGGAATCGTCGTCTTGTCCATGGATCAGTCCTTTCCTTCGATCACCGTGGCCCCGGTCGGGATCACGGTGAGCGTGCTGCGCCGGCGGTACTGCGCCGAGCGCTCCACCACCTGGTCGAGTGACTCCTTCACCATCAACCGCTGCCCACCCGAGAGGGTGAGCACGGTGTCTGGAGTGCAGTCGGCGAAGACGATCAGGTCTTCGTTCACGACCACTCTTGCGCCATCGAGCCGGGTGAGCAGAATCATGAAGTGCCTCAGCGCTTGAGCTGCATCAGCTCGGTGAGGAGCTGGTCAGCGGTGGTGATGGTCTTCGAGTTCGCTTCGAAGCCGCGCTGCGCGGCGATCATCTTCACGAACTCGTTCGCGAGGTCGACGTTCGACTGCTCCAGCGCGCCCGCGACGATCGAGCCGCGGCCACCGGTGCCCGCCTCGCCGATGGTCGCCTCTCCCGAGCCCGCGGTCGCCTGGTAGAGGTTGCCGCCCGCGCGGTTCAGCTGGTCGGGCGCGGCGAACTCCGCCACCGCGACCTCGGCGATGGTCTCGGTCTGGCCGTTGCTGAACGCCGCGGTGACGTGACCGTTGGCGTCGATCGAGATCGACGACAGGGTGCCGCCGGTGTGGCCGTCCTGGTCGGTGAACGAGGTGACCACGTCGTCGCTGGTGTCGGCGGTGGTGTTGGTGCCGAGCTGGGTCATGCCGTCCATCCCGGTGCCCGCAGGAGGCGGGGTGCCGAAGTTGAAGTTCAGCGGCTGGGGGTTGGTGGCGTTCAGCGGGTTGAAGTTCGAGGTCTGGTTGGTGATGCCAGTCAGCGAGCCGTCGGTGCCGAAGGTCAGGTCACCGGACGCGATCTCCGTCTGCACGCCCGCGGTGCCGCCGGTCAGGCCGCCACCGTCGGTGACCGCGTGGTAGGTCCAGCCGGTCGCGGTCTTCACGTAGTAGACCGTGACGTCGTGCGAATTGCCGAGTGAGTCGTAGATCTGAATGGTCGACGGCGGGCCGTTGTAGCTGGTCGGGTCGTTCGGGTCGAAAGTGCCGTTCGCGGGGGTGGCGGCGTTCGCGTTCAGGTTGCCGCGCAGGGTGATCTGGCTGGTCGCTCCCGCAGGGCTGTTGATGTTGCCGACCTGCATGTCGCCCAGGCCGGGCTGCGCGGCGCCGGTCGCGGGGTTCGTGGTGTAGCCCTGAACGCGCAGACCTTCCTGGTTCACCAGGAAGCCGTCGTTGTCGACCGTGAACTGGCCGTTGCGGGTGTAGTACTGCGCCGCCATGCCGTTGTGGTTGCCCTTCACCACGAACATGCCGTTGCCCTGGAGCGCGAGGTCGGTCGCGACGCCGGTCGAGGTCAGCGTGCCCTGGGTGAGCAGCTTCTGAATCGCCTGCACGTTGGTGCCCATGCCGAGGCCGTTGATGCCGACGCCACCGACGAGCTGGCTCATCAGCTGCTCTTCGAAGTCGGTGCGGCTGGCCTTGAAGCCGATGGTGTTGGCGTTCGAGATGTTGTCGCCGATGACGGAGAGGTCGGTGCTCTCGGCCTGCATGCCCGAGGTACCGATGTTCAGCGCGGAGATGAGACTCATTTACGGCCTCCAGTGGTGGTGGGGGGTTGATCGATTTCAGTGACGTCGGAGAGCTTGATGCGCATGTCGCCGACCAGCAGCTCGGCGTAGCCGTTCGAGAACGAGACGCCCTTCACGATGCCCGAGCCGGCCGAGCTCACGGTCACGGCCTTGCCGTTGGCGTCGGAAGCGGTGAGGGTGACCGAGTAGCTGCCGTCGGGGAGCGGCTTGCCGTTCGAGTCGAGCGCCTGCACGTGCGAGAACGAGAAGTTGCCGCCGGTCGAAGCGCCGCAGTCGATCTTGCCGACCTCTTTGCCGCTCGCGTCCTTCAGGGTCGCGTAGACGTGCTCGGCGGGGCCCGAGAGGTTGCCCTGAATGGTGGTGTAGCCACCCGAGACCGCGACGTGGTCAGACTTGAAGTCGACCGTCTTGCCGACCATCGAGATCGACTGCATCTGGTTTGCGCCGGCCTGGGCGACCAGCAGCGACTCCATCGACTGGTTCATGCTCGTCATCTGCTCGACCGAAGAGAACTGGGCGAGCTGAGCGATGAACTGCTGGTTGTCGACCGGCTGCGTCGGGTCCTGCTGCGCGAGCTGAGCGAGCAGCAGCTTCATGAACTCGTCTTTACCGAGCGCGCTCGAGCCCATCGCCGAGGCGGTGGTCGGAGTGGTGCTGCCCATCACGGTGGCAGCGGTCGTATTGGTCGAAGTGACGTCGGGCATAGGCTAGGCGTGGATGTGCAAGCCGCCGTCCAACGACTTTTGCCCTTCTGTCGCGGACTTCGCGGCAGGCTGGGCGCGGCGGAAACCTGACGCGTCAGAGGGGCGCTCCGGATCATCCGGGCGGCGCTGCTGCTGGCCGAGCTCGAAGTTGCCGAGCGCCAAGCCCTCCTGGGCGAGCGCGACGCGAAGCTCGTTGGTGCGGGCGTCGATCAGCGGCGCGGCCTCACCGGCGGCGCGCACATGTGCGACACCGTCGTGCACGTCGACCCGCACCTCGAGGCGGCCCGAGTCGGGCGTCTCCACGCTCACCTTGGCGGCGTGCGGGAGCAACATCACCCGCAGCGAGTCTTGCTGGGCGAGCGCGGGGTCGATCGGCAGCGGCGGCAGAGCGGCGAAGACCGCCTTCACCTCGGGCGCGGCGGCCGCCTGCACCGGGGCGGCGACCGGGGTCACCGGCTGCGACGGCGCGGCGGCGACCGGCTTGGGCGCCTCGACTTCGAGCTTGGCCAGCTGCTGCTCCACCGGCTGCTGCGGCTGCTGCGCGGGGTGGGCGGTCGTTTTCTTCTTTTCTTCCTTAGGAACGACCACGTGCGAGCCGACCTTAGGAAGTGCAGCCAGCTTGAATTGAACCGGAGTCGACGCGTGCGCTGCTCCCGGCGCACCCGCGGTCGACGACCCCTTCCCCCCACCAGGGGGAAGGTGGCCGAAGGCCGGAAGGGGCGTCACAGCACGACCCGCCGTGCTCGAAACCTGAGCTTTTGTTTGGGGCGTGGCGTGCAGCAACTCCTCGAACCCCGAGTCGTGCTGCTTCGTCTTCCCGTGATGGTGATCGGCGTGCGGCTTGCCCTGCGGAGCGGTGATCTTCACGGTTTCCTCGGGGCAGGCAGGGTCGCCATCTGCGCGAGCAGGTCGGCGGCGAGGTCGGGCTTGAGGTGGTTCATCACCGCGCCCGCGTCGGCCGGCTTCATGCGCTGGAGCAGCTGCGCGGCCAGCTTCGGGTCGGTGCGCTGCATCAGCGCGGCGGCGGCGTCGGGCTTCATTCCCTTCACCGCTTTTGCGAGCGTCTCCAGCTGGCCCTGCGCGATCACCGGCGCCGGGGCGCGGGTGGCAGCAGCCGGAGCCGCATTGGCCGCGGCGGCCGGCGCGTTGGCGAGCAGGCCCTCGAGCTTCTCGGTCTCGGTGCGCAGCTCGGCGCGCGACTTGGCGATGTCGGCCGAGAGCTTCTCCAGCTCGGCGCGCTGGGCGGCGATGTCTTTGCGCTCGTCTTCCAGCTTCTTGCGCTGGGCCTGAATGCTCAGCCCGTTGCGGTTGAGCTCCGCGCAGAGGCCGGCCTGGGTGACCGCGGGCGGCAGACTCTTGGCGGGCGCCGGAGCTTTGGCGGTGCCGGCGTCGGCGTGGGGCGCCTCGATCGCGACCTCGGTCTTCGGGGTCTCCTTCTTCGAGGCCTCGGTCTTCGGGGCCTCGGTCTTCGAAGCCTCGGTCTTCGGGGCTTCCGCTTTCGGGGCCTCGACCTTGGGCGCTTCGACCTTGGGAGTCTCGACCTTTGGCGCGACAGGCTGTTCCACCTTGGGCGCTTCGGCGGTGATCAGAATGGCGAGGGCAAGCTCAAGCACGCGACGGCTCCTTGACGCCGTGAGGCGCCGGAGTCAGTGATTGCCTCAACCGTGCCAGCGTCTGCGGCAGCTGCGAGGGCTCCTCGGGCGCCTGCTTCAGCCAGGCGTTCACGGCGTTGATGCACTTCAGCGCCCGGTCGACGCGCGGGTTGGAGCCCGCCGCATATGCACCTACCTCGACCAGGTCGGCGGCCTCTTTGTAGGCCGAGAGCACTTCGCGCAGGCCGCCCGCCAGCTCGCGGTGACCGGCGTCGGTGATGTCGCTCATGCAGCGGCTGACCGAAGCGAGCACGTCGATCGCGGGGAAGTGACCGGCGCTGGCCAGGTTGCGTGAGAGCACCACGTGGCCGTCGAGCGCGGCGCGGGTGGCGTCGACCACCGGGTCGCTCAGGTCATCGCCCTCGGCGAGCACGGTGTAGAGCGCGGTGATGCTCCCCTGCCCTGCGTCGTTGCCGGCGCGCTCGACCAGGCGCGGCAGCATCGCGAACACCGACGGCGGGTAGCCCTTGGCGGTCGGCGGCTCACCGGCGGCGAGGCCGATCTCGCGCTGCGCCATCGCCACGCGAGAGAGCGAGTCGACCAGCAACAGCACCTTCTTGCCCTGCGAGCGAAACCACTCGGCCACCGCGGTCGCGGCCGAAGCGGCGCGCACCCGAACCAGCGGCGACTCGTCGGAGGTGGCGACGATCACCACCGAGCGCGCCAGGCCGGGGCCCAAATCGCGCTCGACGAACTCGCGCACCTCGCGGCCACGCTCGCCGACCAGCCCGACCACGATCACCTCCGCGGCGGAGTGGCGGGCGACCATGCCCAGGAGCACCGACTTGCCGACGCCGGGGCCGGCCATCACACAGAGGCGCTGGCCTTCACCGAGCGACAGGCAGCCGTCGATCGCGCGAATGCCGAGCGGCATCTGCTGCGAGATGCGGCGGCGGGTCATCGCGGCCGGAGGCGAAGCGTAGAGCGGCGCGCGGTCCTTCAGCACCGGGGTCGGCTTGCCGTCGATCGGGTTCATGCCGGCGTCGACGATGCGGCCGAGCAGCGCGGGCCCGACGGGAACTTCGCCGGCGCTCGCCTTGGGAATCACCGCGCAGCCTTCGCAGATGCCGCGCATCTCGCCCGAGGGCACCAGCAGCGCGGAGGTGCCTTCGAAGCCGACCACCTCGGCGTTCACCGAGCGGCCATCGGGGAGGCGAATCTCACAGACGGTGCCCAGCGCCACCTGGGGGAGCGACGCCTCGAGGATCACGCCGGCGGCGCGAACGATGCGCCCCTGCGAGACCATCGCGTCGGTCGACTCGAGCGTGTCGCGAACCCGGCGGAGATCGAGGCTCACTGGCCCACCACCTTCGCGCGCAGCTCCTTCTCGATCTCTTCCAGCCGCGTCGACAGCCGGCCGTCGAAGATCTGGGTCTCGGTCTCGACCATCACGTCGGCCGGCTCGAGCTTCGCGTCGGCGATCAGGGTGATGCGCTGGCCTTCGAAGCCGGTGAGCCCCTTGAGCCGGGCGTGGTCGCTCGGGTTCAACCGCACGGTGATCTTCTTCGCTTCGCCCAGCTTCTTCAGCGCCACCTTCACCAGGCTCTCCAGCGCCAGCGGCGAGCTCTCCAGCTCACGCTCGAGCAGCCGGCGGGCGACCAGCATGCCCACCTCGAGCGCGTCGGCCTGCGCCTGGGCCTCGAGCAGCTCGGCGGTCTGACCGAGCTCGGCGATGCGGGTCTCGATGCGCTGGTCGATCGACGGCGGCGCCGGCTTGGGCGCGACCGGCATCGGGATCACCGGAGCCATCGCGGGCTCGGCGGCCTTGGCCGGCTCCATCGCGGGACCCGAGGCGGCCGGCGGCGGGGTCGCCTTCATCGCCCACGCGGGCGACTTCGGCGGGTCCGGCAGCTTCCCGAACGCAGGGGTGCGCTGGCCGGTCATCGTCTGGGCGAGAAATTTGGGCACCTGAGACATGGTCACTCCTCAGAGCATCTTGTCGGTGGGGCGAACGATGGTGATGCGGCCCTTCTCGGCGGCGTCGATCGCGCTCTTCGCGATCTCGGCCTGGGCGGCTTCGACTTCAGACAACCGCACCGGCCCGAGCGCCTGCATGTCGTCCTCGAGCATGGTCGCGGCGCGCGACGACATGTTCTTGAGGAACTTGTCCTTCACTCCGCCGACGCCGCCGCGCAGGGCGATCGTCAGCCGCTTGGTGTCGAGGTCCTTCATCAGCGCCTGAATGTCGCGATCGCTGAGGCGAATCAGGTCGTCGAAGGTGAACAGCTTGCCGCGGAGCACGTTCGCCAACTCGGCGTCTTGCTGCTCGATCGCGCTCAGCACCTCGCTCTGCTGCGCCGCGGGGGTGCGCCGCAGAATCTCCAGCGCCGCCGCCCGGCCGTCGACCTTGCGCATGCCCTCGGCCAACAGCTGCTTCAGCTCGTGCGAGAGCGCCTGCTGCACCTCGCGGAGCACCTCGGGCGCCACCGCTTCGACCGTCGCCATGCGGGCCACCACCTGCGGCCGCTGGGTCGGAGGCAGCCGGTCCATCACTTCGGCCGCGCGCTCCGGAGACAGCGACGAGAGCACCAGCGCCACCGTCTGCGGCTGCTCGCGCGAGAGCACCATCGAGAGCGACTCGGCGTCGGCCTTCGCCACCGGGCCGAGCAGGTCTTCGGCGGCGGGAATCGCCGGGGTGCCGTCGAACGCGCGCCGGGCCGCGTCGGGGCCGAGCGCTTCGTGGGTCATCTGCCGCAGCAGCTCGTCGCCGAGAATGCCGTCGGTGGCGCCCTTGTCGAACGACTCGACGAACGCCTTCAGCGCATCGTCCACCGCGGCGGGCGACTGCTTCAGGTCTCGCGAGCCCAACGCCAGGCGGCGCAGCTCCGGCTCCTTCAGCTGCTTGAACACCGCGCGCGACACCTCGGCGCCCAGGCCCACCAGCAGAGCGGCCGCACGGCGCGCTCCCGGCCCGATGTTCTCTTTCTGCTCGACGGCTTCAGCTTCGACCATTGGTGGCTCCGGTGGGGGCAGTCGGTGCGGCGTTGTCAGCGTTCAGCCAGGCCCGCACCAGCATCGCGGTGCGAGCGGGGTCTCCACCGGCGAGCGCACGGGCGCGGTCGCGGGTGCTCAGCGGTTGACCGGCGGCGGCAGCGGCGGCGGCGGCGGTCGAGACGGTCACCACTTCACCCGACGGGGCGCTGCCGCTCTCGAGCTGGGCGACGGTGGCGCCGGGGCGCAGCAGCAGCTGCTGCGAGGCGGGCTTCTTGCGCATCAGGAAGATCGCGCCCAGCACCATCATCAGCGCGATCAGCGCGAGCCCGTGGGGAATGTAGACCCGCCACCAGGGCACTTCGCCGGTGGCCTTGAAGTCGACCACGTCGGCGACCTTGCCGAACGCAGCGCTGGAGATCTCGAACTGGTCTCCGCGGTTCTCGTCGAAGCCGACCGCCTTGCGGGCCAGCGCGCCCAGGCGCTCCATCTCGGCGGTGTCGCGCGGCTTGCCGTTCAGGCCGTCGACCACGATCGCCACCGACAGCTTCTGGAGGCGCGGGTTCTTGTTCACGCTGGTGGTGGTGGTCTTCGACACCTCGTAGTTGCGGGTGTTGTCGGTGGTGTTCGAGCTGCCCGAGGTGGTCGCGGCCGGGGCCTGCGCCATCGGCTGGAGCGGCTGGTTGGACTGCGCACCCGCCACCCCCGACGGCTGATTGGTCTGGTTGCTCTGGTTCGAGCTCATGCTGCGCTCGCCTTTCAGCGCGGTGCCGTCGGGGTCGACGACCTCGGAGGTCGTCTGCACCTGGGCGTTGTCCATCGTGGCGGTGATGCGCGCGACCACCGCGCCGGCGCCGACCACCGGCTCCAGCAGGGTGACCACCCGCTGCTCGAGGTCGCGCTCCAGCTTGCGCTGGGTGCCGAGCTCCGAGTTCTCCCACTGCGAGTCGCCGGCCAGCACCGCGCCGCGCCCGTCGATGATGGTGACGCCGCTGGGCTCGAGGCCCGGCACCGCCGAGGCGACCAGGTGGCGAATGCCGCCCAGCTCGCGCTCCTGCAGGGTGATGCCCGGCTGGAGCACGGTGACCACGGTGGCCGACGGCTTCTTGTCTTCGTCGCGGTAGAGGCCCTTCTCGCCGAGCGAGACGGTGACCCGCGCCGAGCGAACCCCGGTGAGCTTGCCGATGGTGCGGGCCAGCTCGCCTTCGATCGCGCGCCGCAGGTTCACCTTCTGGGTGAACTCGCTGACGCCGAGGTCGCCGCGGTCGAACAGCTCGAAGCCCGCGCCGCCGGTCTTCGGCAGGCCCGCGCTCGCCAGCAGCAGCCGCACGTCGTACACCTTGTCGGCCGGCACCGAGATCGCGCTGCCACCCGCCTCGACCCGGAACGGCACGCCCGAGGCCTTGAGCACCGTCTGCGCCTCGGCGCCGTCTTCCTGCGAGAGGTTGGTGAAGGCGTACTGGTAGTCGGCGCCGCCCTTGGTGAGCGCGCCGATCGCCAGCGAGAGCGCGATCGCCGCGCCGAGCACTCCGAGAATCAGAATGCGGGTGCCGCGGGGCATCGCGGTGAAGCGCTTCGGCAGTTCTTTGAGCTGATTGAAGAGCGGTTCCATTTAAGTCCTCAGACCGGCATCCGCATGATGTCGTTGTAGGCGTCGACGAACTTGTTGCGCACCTTCACCGCGACGCGCATCGCGATGTCGGCCTTCTCGAGGGCGAGCGCGGTCTCGTGCAGGTTGCCGCCGCCCTGGGCGAGCTTCGACGCCTCACCGTCGGCGTCGGTCTGCAGCTGGTCGACCTGCTTCACCGCGTCGGCGAGCGAGTCGGTGAAGCCGTGGTCGGCCTTCTTCTGAACCCGCTCCTTCGCCTCGGGAGCGACCAGCGGGCTGATCTCGAGTGGACGCATCGTTCAGTCTCCTCAGATGTCCAGCGCGCGTTGAGCCATCGACTTGAGCGTCTCGACCGCGGTCGCGTTGGCGTCGTAGCCACGCTGCGCCGACATCAGGTTCACGGTCTCGTGCACCGGGTTGACGTCGGGCAGGGTGACGAAGCCGTCGGCGTCGGCGTCGGGGTGGCCGGGGCTGTAGACCTTCTTGCCGGGCGACGGGTCGGCGATCACCTGCTTCACCTCCACCGGCACCGCCTCGGCCGCGCCGAGCGCGCTGGCGAACTCTCCGCCGGCCGCGCCGAGCACCACCTCACGGCGGTGGTACGGCTGACCGTCGGGGCCGCGGGTCGACTCGGCGTTGGCGAGGTTCGAAGCGGCGGCGTCGACGCGGGTGCGCTGGGCGGCGAGACCCGAGCCAGCGACGTTCAGTGCAGTGAGGAAGTCGGACATGACGTGCCTTTCACGCCGCCCCGTCGGAGGCGACGAACTTCAGAATCTGGAGCTTCTTCTTGGCGGTGTTGGCGGCGGCTCCGTAGAGCAGGCCGTTCTGCGCCAGCTGAACCATGGTGCGGTCGAGGTCGACGCCGTTGCCGTCGAGGCCCGCCTGGCCGGGGTCGGTGTGCACCGCGGAGTCGTTCGCCGGCGTGGGGCCGGCCGCGTCGAGGGGAATCTCGCCTTCGGCCACCGGCTGAGACTCAGGAGAGACCGGCTGGGTCTGCTGGGCGACCGCGTTCGCCATCGCCTGCTCGAAGTCGAGGTTCTTCGCCTGGTAGCCGGGGGTGTCGACGTTGGCGATGTTCGACTGGAGCACGTTCTGCTTGCGCAGCCGCACGTCGAGCGACGACTGAAGTTTGTCGAGCGTGGTGTCGAAGAGCTTCACGGTGCCTCCTTGGAGGTGCGCTGCTGGGCGGCGGAGCGGACCAGCGCCGAACGGGCGAGCTCGTTGGCCAGCTCCACCTGGTCAGACAGCTTCGGCCGCAGATCGAGCTGCGCGACCGGGGAGTGGCCGGAGGTGCGGAGCACCGCGCGCAGCGACAGCCAGGCGTCGCCCTTGGCGCGGCCACCGGCGCGAGAATCGGCGTACTCGAGCACCACCTGGGCGCGCACGGTGTCGTGGGCTGCCGCGTACAGCCGCACGATCTCGCGGAGCTGGCCGTCGACCTCGGCGGCCGGCAGCTTCTCGACCACCGACGACAGAATGCCCGCGCCGAACGACGGAGCGCCGACCTTCTCAGACGCCACCGCGACCGCGCGCGCCAGCTCGACCTCGTGCGGGCCGTCGCGAAAACCACTCTCGAGGAACGCGCGCATCGCCAGCCCGCGCGCCATCTCGTCGTTGCCCAGCAGCGCCGCCTGGGTCAGCTTCTGGCAGAGCGGGAGCGCGTCTTCGCAGGCCGGCCGCGCCTGGGTGCTCTCGGCCAGCAGCAGCTCCATCGCCTCGGCGTCGCGGCCACCGAAGTGCGCGCGCAGCGCGGTGCGCAGGGTCAGCTCGCGGCGCAGCACGCCGGGCAGCCCGGTGGTGTTCGCCACCGCTTCGTCTTTGCGCACCACGCAGAGGCCCGAGATCGCGCAGGCGCGCTCGTCGGCCATTCGACCGACCAGGCCGCCGCCGCTCGCCTGCTGGTAGTGCGAGAAGGCGGCCGCCAGGTCTCCCTCGCGCGCGGCGAAGTCGCCCAGGCGAAGGTGCGCGTAGCGCGACTCGCGGCCGGCCAGCGCCTTGGTGAAGGCGTCTTTGGCGGCGGCGGCGTCGCCGCGGGTGAACGCACACTCGCCGACCTCCAGCACGCCCATCGGCTGCTTGCAGTCTCCGCTCAGGCCGAGCTCGAACAGCGGCCAGCCGTGGTTGGGGGCGGCGTCGGCGGCGGCCAGCGGCGGCACGCCACGAAACTCGCGCAGCTCGAGGGTGTTGCCGTTCACCTGCGCCCAGATGCGGCGGGTGCACTCCAGCGTCTGCACGGTGCCGGTGGCCTTCGCCTTCGGGCAGAGCGTCGAGGCGCCCTTCAGCCGCGCGCCGGTGAGCTCGATGCGGGCGAGAAAGGGGTCGACGTTCACCTTCGACGGCGCGGCGGTGAGCGGGAGCTGCTCGACCGCGGAGGTCATCTCGGGGCCGGGTGCGCTCGCGGCGAGCACCACCCACAGCGCTGACGCGTGCGGAGCCATCGGCAGTTCTCAACCGGCGATCGCGAGCGGCGCGACGGGAATCTGAACCGCGGGAATCTCCTTCGACTTGCGGCGGAGCTTCTCGACCAGGGTGGTGCGCTGCAGGCCGAGCATGTCGGCGGCGGCCTTGCGGTTACCGGAGGTCTTCTCGAGCGCGGCGTTGATGTACGCGTCTTCGAGCGAGCGGAGCATCGCGGGCAGGTCGATCGGGAAGTCGAGCGACGCCGACGGAGGAGTCGGGCGCGGCGACGGCGCGTCGAACAGCGCCGGGGCCGGCGACGGCGCGGTGATCGCGGGCGCCACGTAGCGGAACTCTTCGGGCAGGTCCTTCACCGACAGGGTGGTGCCCTCGATGGTGACCACCAGGCGCTCGACCAGGTTCTCGAGCTCGCGAACGTTGCCCGGCCAGCTGTGGGTGGCGAGCGCGTCGAACACCGGCTCTTCGATCGGGCGGGTCTCGCCGCGGCTGGTCCAGAAGTGCTGGAACAGCGGCTTGACGTCGCTCTTGCGGGCGCGCAGCGCGGGCAGCTCGAGCGGGCACACCATCAGGCGGTAGTAGAGGTCGCGGCGGAAGCGGCCGGCGGCGACTTCGGCCTTGAGGTCGCGGTTGGTGGCGGCGATCAGGCGGAAGTTGGCGCTCACGCTCTCGGCGCCGCCCACCAGCTCGTAGCTGCGCTCCTGAAGAAGACGGAGCAGCTTCACCTGCAGCGGCAGCGGCAGCTCGCCGATCTCGTCGAGGAACAGGGTGCCACCCTCGGCCATCGCCACCCGGCCCTTGCGGGCGGTGATCGCGCCGGTGAAGGCGCCCTTCACGTGGCCGAACAGCTCGCTCTCGAGCAGCGCCTCGGGGATGGCGGCGCAGTTGACGGCGACGAACGGCTTCTTGGCGCGCTGCGACGCCTCGTGAACGTAGCGGGCGAACACCTCTTTGCCGGTGCCGGTCTCACCGGTGATCAGCACGGTGGCGTCGGAGGGGGCGATGCGCTGAGCGGCCTTCAGCGCGGAAGAGAGCGGCGAGTCGGGCGAGTGGATCAGCGAAGAGGCGGGCATGTGCGGTTGCTCCTGGTTGAACTTCGACGGAACAACCCTTGAGCAAGCGCGGGGCCAGATCCCTGACGTCAGAAACTGATCACGTGATTTCAAGCGTCAAGCTCGTGTCGAGTGTGGGCGTCACGTCGCCGTCGCGGGGTCAAACCGCCGGGTCAGGAGTGACCACCGCAGGGTCAGACACCCCCTGATCCGACCCGCACAACCCCCGGGCCTCGGCATGTTGCGCTGTGAAGCGCTTCGGCACCGGCGTTGCTCAACGAAAGGGCATGACGAAACTGATGAAGGCGATGGTGATGCTGAGCGTGGCGGCGGTGGCGGTCTCCTGCGGAGTCTTCGTGATGGAGAAGAACAACGCCCAGCCCAGAGCGCTGGCCCACCCCTCGGCCTGGCCGGAGGACGCGTCGATCGCCCAGGCGAACCGCAACCGGGAGACGGTGGTGGCCTTCGTGCAGCCCCACTCCGGCAGCACCCTGGAGACGCTGGCGAACGTCGACCTGCTGATGAAGAAGCACCCCAACGCGCTGGCGTACGTGATGTTCGAGCGCGCGGCGAACGCGGAAGAAGGCTCCGAGGTCGACCAGCACTGGCTGACCGCCACCCAGATTCCCGGGGCGGTGGTGCTGCCTGACCCCGGCGGTGCCCTCCAGGCCCGCTTCGGCGCCCGCCCGGGCGAGATGATGGTCTACGACGCCTCCGGCGCGCTGGAGCAGGCCGAGCTGAAGGTCGCCTCGCGCTGAATCGAATTCACCCAGTCGTCACCCAACCACCAGGCATTCGTCACTCCTGGCCCTCAGCATCGGGGCCATGATCAGACCGACCCTCAGAGACCGGGTGGAGCTGTTGCTGTGCCGGGTGGTGATGGGAGCGGCGGTGTGGGGCCTGCGCCTACGTGATACACGCGCCGGGTGGCCGACTTCCTCGAAGCGCTCTTCATCGCTCACCTCGACGCCTGGCTCGACTCTCCGCTCGCGGAGCTGAGGCTTCGGCTCGCCCACCCTGCCCCGGAGCTGCTCCAGGCGGTGGCCGACGAGCAGCCGCGGGTGGTCTCGTTGGCGCCCTCGCTCGCCCAGCACGTTCAGCGCCGGCTGCAGAAGAAGAACCAGTTCGCGGCGATCACCGAGCGGCCGCTCTACAACGTGCTCGAGGGCTGGCTGAAGGCGCTCGCCGACGCACCCGCCGAGCAGCGCAAAGACATCCTCTCCGAGCTGCCCCAGCGGCTGTCGCCGATGCTGAAGGACCTGGGCGCGCGCGAGACGGTGTCGCACGAGTACTCGCCCCAGCTGCAGCTGCAGGTGCTCCAGCTCGACGAGAAGCAGCTGCTGGCGCCGGTGCTCGACGTCGGCTGCGGAGTGGCGGCGACGCTGGTGATGCACCTGCGCTCGCTCGGGCTCGACGCCACCGGCATCGATCGCGACGTGAAGAGCGACGTGGCGCTGAAGGCCGACTGGCTCAGCTACGCCTACGGAGAGAAGAAGTGGGGCACGGTGGTGAGCCACCTCGGCTTCTCGCTCCACTTTCTCAACCGGCACCTCTCGGGCTCGGCCGACGCCGAGAAGTACGCCCGGGTGTACATGGCGATTCTGCGCTCGCTGAAGCCGGGCGGCACCTTCGCGTACACCCCGGCGCTGCCGTTCATCGAAGAGCACCTGCCGCCGCAGCTGTTCAAAGCCGAGGTGGCGATGCTGCCGAAGGAGCTCCGCAGCGAGGCGCTGGAGAAGCAGGTTCAAGCGACCGGCGTCGACCTGGCCGCCTCCACCCGGGTTCGCCGGGTCGCCTGATGAAGCGCGCGGCGGCGCTGGTGTTGGCGGTGGTCGCGCTCGGCGCCTGCTCCGGCTGCAAGCACGCGGCGCCGCCGCCCGACGCGGGCCCAGCGGCGAGGGCTCGCCCGGCGAGCAGCGAACCGTGGTGGCTGGCGTTGCCGGACCTCCCCGACGGCGGACCCGATCTCAGCGTGGTGATGATTCCGCGGGCGCAGCCCGACGAGCGCATGTACGGCGCGCTGTCGGCGAGCTTCTGTGGGCAGGACGATCTGTTCCTCTTCGAGCGGCCGCTGCTCTGGCACGACCCGGCGGCGGGGGTCGCCTGCGCGAAGCGGCTGTTGGAGCTCGACCCAAAAGGCGGCGTGGTGTGGACGATCGAGCTCGACCGTGAGGCCCACCCGCACGCGCTCCCGTTTCAGCTGCTCGCGACCCGGCTCGCCAGCACCGCCGAGCTGGAGCCGCTGGTGCGCGGGTTTCATCGCGAGACGGTGGCGGGCTTCGACGCGCTCTGCCGGCCGTTCGAAGGGCCGGAGCGAACCTGCGCGGAGCGCAACGACCCGTACGACGAGGTGCTGATGGTGCACGACGGGTATGTGATCTCCGGCAAGTACCCCGCGTTCGCCGAGCTGCTCGGCTCCCCCTGGGGCAGCTGGGCGATCGCTCACCTCTCCCGCACCGCCGAAGCGTTGCCCGGCGGCGCCCAGGCGGTGACCTTCGACCTGATCCCGCCCGGCACCCGCTGGATGATCGGAGAGCGCCGCTGGCTGCCCTACTCCCGCCGCGAAGAGACCGATGCGCTGGCCAATGCGGTGCGAACGAACGCGAAGGCGGTGGCCTGGGAAGAGTCGTGGGACGAAGGCCGCGCGCTGATCACCCTGGTGCCGCGGTGCTCGGGCGCCGGCTGCCCCGAGCGCGAGGCGCTGCTGTCGGCGTTTCGCACCTACCACCAGGCCTGGGCGGCGAAGGCGAGCGAACGGCTCGAGCAGCTGTTCAGCGAGGCGGGCGAGCGCGACCTCACCTGCGAGCGGCCCCACGAGCGCGCGATGGTGGAAGCGATCAAGGCCGCCCGACCCGAAGCCACCCCCGGCGGAGCGATTGTCTTTCGGTACTCCGTCGGCAAGCGCCCGCCGCCCACGAAGGGCTGCGAGCCGCCCGACGCCGAGAAGGAGCAGGCCGGCATCGCCCGGGTGCGCTCGCTCCTGAAGGCCGCCGAGCGATCGCCCGACAATCGAGCGGAATGACGGCCAATTGCGCTCGAAGTGCATTCTCGGAGATCGAGAAAGCCTTTGATTTCATTGGATATCGACGGCACGCGTCATGCGATCAGTCGGGGCGTGCGAGTGCTGTGGCTGTCGGCGCTGCTCCTGATGGGGTGCGCTCATGGTGTGGGCAACGAGGAGCTCCTCGATGGAGAGGAGCGCTCGCAGGCCGCCACCGATCAGCTCGCCCAGGGGCTGTTGCGGCTCGACTGGCGCAGCGCGGGCGGTGAGCTCGACCAGGCGCGCGACGAGTCGCTCTCGCAAGGCAAGCGGCTGAACGCGTACACCCGGGCGCTGACGGTGCTGGCGGCGATGAGCGACCGCTACGCGCTGGAGCAGCGCAAGCACCCCGACCTCGCCTACTCCACCCGGGCTGATCAGTTGATGGTGGCGGAGCGCCGTTGCTCGGATCAGCTGGCGAAGGTGAGCCGCGAGCGGGCCGACTTCGTGCGAGCGATGGGTGACGGAGATTCTGACGTGGCGCCTCCTGATCCACCGCCGGCCCCTTCGAAGCGCAAGATCAGCCCGGCCAAATTCGCCGCCCACAAGCAGGGTGGGAAGAAGTCGCACGTCGCCAAGATCCACAAGGCGAAGCGGCATTACGTGGTCGCCAACGCCGGTTGACCCTCCAATGGGGCTGGGCTGACCCGGCTGCGAGCGTGCGCAAGCTGGCGTCAACGCTACGTCACAGGCTTGGCGTGCGCCTTGCTCAACCCTGATCCGTAATGCTCCCGTTCTCGCGCAAGTCACAGCAGGGTTGGACGACGGTTCGTCTGCCGATGGTGCTCACGCTGGCGCTGAGCGCGGTGTCGGTGTCGGTGGCCGCGGCGCTGCCGATGACCGCACGGGTGGCGCTGATCAGCTTCGCGGTGGTGGCGGCGGCGTTGAGCGTGCGGTCGATGGTGCGCATCGCGCTGGCCTCCGGCCGCCGGGCGCGCCGGGAGCAGTCGCTGGTGAACGACCACGCGCTGCTGCAGTCGATCATCGACGGGCTGACCGACGCGGTGCTGGTGAAAGACCTCGAGGGCAAGGTGTTGTGGGCGAACGGCCAGGCGCTGGCGTTGATCGGCTCGCCGGCCGAGCAGGTGATGGGCCGCCAGGCGCGGCCGAGCATCTTCGCCAACAGCGGCGCCGAGCTTCACCACCAGGAGCAGGAGGTGCTGCGCACCGCGGCTCCGAAGTCGTTGGAGCTGAAGAGCGCCGACGGCACCCGCACCTTCCGGGTCTCGAACTTTCCGTCGCGCAACGGCGGGGCGATCACCGGGGTGGTGTCGGTGGCGCACGAGATCACCCACGAGCGCCGGGCCGAAGAGTCGCGGCTGCGCGAGTCGGCGCTGCTGCTCCAGCTGGGCGAGCTGCTCCAGATGACCCGCTCGCTCGAGGAAGCAAACCAGGTGATCGGCGAGATGCTGCCCGCGTTCTTCCCCAAGCTGTCGGGCAAGGTCTGTCTGATCGAGAGCGACAGCAGCGTGGTGACCGCGGCGGCGAGCTGGGGTGAGCTGTTGTCGGGTGGCGACGACGTGTTCTCGATCGACTCCTGCTGGGCGCTGCGCAAGGGCCAGCCGCACTTCGCCGAGAACGGCGGCGGGCTGCGCTGCAAGCACTGCGACCCGTCGGCGCGCGCGACCTCGTGCCTGCCGATGGTGGCGAACGGCGAGATGCTGGGCATGCTGCACCTGCAGGCCGACGCGGCGCTCGACGAGCAGACCCAGCGGCGCGCGCTGTTGGTGAGCGAGCACCTGGCAATGGCGTTGTCGAACCTGCGCCTGGCCGAGACGCTGCGTCACCAGTCGACCCGCGACCCTCTGACCGGCCTGTTCAACCGCCGCTACACCGAAGAGACGCTGGAGCGCGAGCTGAAGCGCGCCGATCGCAGCCACGAGCCGGTGTCGGTGCTGATGCTCGACGTCGACCACTTCAAGCGCTTCAACGACACCTTCGGCCACGACGCCGGCGACCACGTGCTGAAGGAGCTGGCGTCGGTGCTGAACCGCCGCACCCGTGGCTCCGACGTGGTGAGCCGCATGGGTGGCGAGGAGTTGTTGGTGGTTCTGCCCGGAGCGAGCCAGGAGATCGCGGCGCGCAAAGCGGAGGAGATGCGCGCGGCGATCGAGCGCCTCGAGCTGCACCACCTCGGCAAGCCGCTCGGCGTGGTGACGGTGTCAATCGGAGTGTCGGCCTGCCCCCCGCACGGAGCGAGCCCCGCGGAACTGCTGAAGATCGCTGATCAGGCGCTCTACTCGGCGAAGCGCGACGGCCGTAACCGGGTGGTGGTGGCGGAGGCCGAGGCGGTCACCCGTTTGAGAGCCGTGGGGTAGGCCCAGTAGACTTCGCACGGGGCTTCCGGCTAAGCGGGCCCCGCGGCGCATTTGGGCGACCGCAATCAACAACGCAGTAAGTACTGAAAGAGAAGAGCATCGATGGCAACTGGTACCGTGAAGTGGTTCAACGACGCGAAGGGCTTCGGCTTCATCACGCAGGACGGCGGGGGTGACGACGTGTTCTGCCACCACACCGCGATCCAGGCGGACGGCTTTCGCACCGTCGCTGAAGGTCAGAAGGTGGAGTTCGAAGTGAAGAAGGGCCCGAAGGGGCTTCAGGCGGCCAACGTTCGCGTGGTCGGCTGAGCACCGTAAGGTCTTCCTGACCTGGTGACGCTGAGGGCTCGGTCTCGACCGGGCCCTTCGTGTTTTTCGGGGGTGCTTCGGAGTCGTTGACTCCGTACGTTCGAGGCCCTAAACAGCGCCCCGCTGTATTCCCTGATAGCTCAGCTGGTAGAGCGGGTGACTGTTAATCACCATGTCCGTGGTTCGAGTCCACGTCAGGGAGCTACTTGATGGCCGCCGCAAACTGGCGGGCGGCCGCTGGTTAACTCCGAAGTGCCAGTGTTCGCGGTGTTCTGCGCGGCCGGCCCGGTTTCAGAGAACGCGGTGACGCTGAAAACCCGCTCTGGTGACCCGTCTTCTGCTCTCTGAAGGCAGCTTCGAGTCGAGAGCGGCGGAGAGCGGTTAACAGCATCGGCTGTCCGAGAGCGGCCGTTTAACAGGTCGCGCCTCGCCGGGATGCCGCCGACTCGAGCTCGCGCCACCCGGGCACATAGGCGCTCATAAGGGCCTTGAAGAGCCGACCGTGGGAGGGCAGGCGCAAGTGAAGCAGCTCGTGGGCAATCACGAAGTCTTGGAACCGCGTCTCCTGGTCAACGAGGTCGCTCGCTAGCGTGACCGTGCCGGCGGATGAGCAGGAACCCCATTTCCGCCGCATCTCCTGCACCCGGATGACTCTGGGGTTCACGCGCAGCTTCAGCGCCCATGCTAATGCCCGGCGTCGAAGATCCTGCGTGGGGTAAAGGGAACTCTTCATCATCGGCTACCCAGCGAGGAGCGTCGCGACGACCACGTCGACGACGCGAGAGCGCTCGTCCTTCTGGAGCGCGAGCAAGGGGCGGTACAGGCCGGCGCGCAGGCGGCGCTGCTCGTCCGGGTTAACCGCCGCGTTGGGGAATCGCGCCAGTAGCGCCTCAGCCTCTTTGGCCAGGTCCATCGCCGAAACGCCCGAATCCTTCATGGCGATGTCCTCTCGTAGAACCCAGAATACTGAGAACGCGCGCGTGGAGAGGCCGCTCTCCCTGGCGGACTTCATGGCCGCTTCCTTTTCGGTCGCGAGCGCCGCGAGGAGGTCCATCGCGGCGAGCCCATCGACCTTGCGAGACTCAAGGTCCTTCAGAATACGGTCAGCACGATCCTTGAGCGGGTTCAGCACCGGCGCTGCGCTCGGGTCGTCGTCGATCTCCTTCTGGAGCCCGCGCACCAAGTTGAAGACCTTGCCCTCGTCGGGGCCATGCTCGCCCTTCAGCGACTCAAGTGTTTTCACGTCGAACGTGATGCTCTTGGTGAGGCGCCCGAGCCCCGTCTGCGTGGCGTTCTCCTCGATGAGGCGCCGCGTCTTGTACGCAAGGTCTGCAACGAACCCGACCTTGTCCGAGTAGGCGTTCCGCACCGCAGCGTAGAGTTGTGCGAGTCCCTTAAACGTCTTGATGTGGTCGCGCAGCACGGGTGACGGCGACAGAATCTCCCAAAGGTTCTCGATCTCCTTGTACGCCTCGAAGAATACCCTCCGCACAGCCGGATCGAGGAACTTCCCGTAGACGATCCGCTCAAGACGCTCGTCCGCGCTGCCGCCCTCGCCAGCGTCGAGGTATTCCGTCGCCGCCTTGGCGATCTTCTGCTTGAAGTCGCTCAGCAGGACGTCGAGGTCCTCGATCACCCCGCTGACATCGGAGGAGTCGAAGCGCAGCGCCTTCTTCAGCTCGCGGAGCACTCCGACGAAATCGATGACGAGGCCAATGCGCTTCTGCACGCCCTCGGCGTCGACATAGGGGCGGTTCACGCGTGCGATGGCCTGCAGGAGCACGTGATCGCGCATCGGCTTGTCCAGGTACATGCAGTACAGGAGCGGCGCGTCGTACCCTGTGAGGAGCTTGTCCGTGACGATGAGAATCTTGGGATCCTTGTCAGCCTTCTTGAACAGGAGCCGAACGTCCTCTTCGCGCTCCTCACTGAGCTGGAGCTGGGCGACGAGCGGCCGGTCGATCGCGTCTGCGGTATTCTCCGTGTAGACCGCCTCGGTCCACTCCGGCGGCAGGATTTTGTCGAAGGCGCGCTTGTATTTCGCGCACGCCTCGCGGCTCACGGCGACGACGAACGCCTTGTAGTGGAGCGGGAGAACGTTCTCCTTGAAGTGCTCGACGACGAAGGCGGCCACCTTCTGGATGCGCTCGTCGGCGGCGAGGAACGTCCGCAGGCCCACGGCGCGGTCGAGGACCTTGTTCAGCTCCTCGATGTCGGTGATTCCCTCGGCGGCGGCGAGGTTGAAGAACTCCTTGTCGAGGAGGTCGACTGGCGCAGCCATCTCGCTCGGGGCCATCACGTGCTTGATGGGGAGGGTCGTCTCGTCGGCGATGGACTCGGCGATCGAGTACTTGTCGAGGTAACCGAGCTCGTCCTGGGTTCCGAAGATCTTGAACGTGCCTTCGCCCTGGGAGTTGCGTGCGATGGGCGTACCCGTGAAGCCAATGATGGTCGCGTTCGGGACTGCGGACATTAGGTACGTTCCGAGGTCCTTGGCGACCGAGCGATGCGCCTCGTCGATGAATACGTAGACGTTGTCGCGGAGGCAGCTGTCCTTCCGGATTTCCTCGAACTTGTGGATCATCGCGATGATCAGCCCGCGGAAGTCGCCGTCGAGCAGTCCCTGCAGCTCAGCCTTGGTGTTGGCCCGTTTGGTCGCCACATCCTGCTTCTGCATCTCACCAAGCAGGCGCTCGACCCAGCCCTTGAGCTGACCCTCGAGTTCAGTTCGGTCCACCACGAGGAGCACCGTTGCGTTCTTGAATCGCTCCTTGTCCTCGAGGATCAGGCGCGCCGCAGTTAGCAGCGTGAAAGTCTTGCCTGACCCCTGCGTGTGCCACACAAGGCCGCGAGTCTTCGTGGGGTCGGCACATCGCTCGATGATTGCGCTGATGGCGCGCTGCTGGTGCTGCCTCAGGACCGATTTCCGCGTCTCGCTGTCCTGGACGTAGAAGAGGATCCAACGCTGTAGCGTTCGCAGGAAGTCGGTGCGCTCGAAGAACGCTTGGACCGCAAATCGGTAGCTTTCCTCTCGCGTCTGCTTCCAACGCGCCATGTCGCGCCGGTTCGCGTTCCAGGTAACGCCGTACCAGTAGTCGAGCAGGTGCGTGACGTTGAAGAGCTGGGGCGAGCCGATCAGCTCGGGCGTCTCAAGTTCATAGCGACGGAGCTGCTTCACGGCGCGCTCGATCGCGTCGCCATCCTTCGGGTTCTTGTGTTCGACGATGCAGACGGGCACGCCGTTGACGACGAACATCACGTCCGCGCGATTGCCCTTCGGGCGCCCGGCTGGCTTGAGCGTCCACTCCCACGTAACGTGAAACGAGTTTCCGCTGGTGTTCTCGAAGTCGACCAGTTTCACCGCGCGGTGGCGCTTCTCTTCCTCGTCGTACCACTGCCGCTCGCCCCGCAGCCACGCGAGCATGTCCCGATTCCCCTCGATGGTTGGCGGGATCGCGTCGAGCGTCTCGATGACGGACCGGATCGCCTCCGACGACATCCAAGAGTTGAAGGTCGCGAGCTTCGTGGCCAGCTCATCGCGGAAAAGCATCCCCGCGTCACCGCCGCGCTTCTCCTTGGCGAGATCGGGCGTGAGCGGCGTCCAGCCGATCTCGACGGCGTGCTTCACCATCGGGAACTGCACGGTGCCGGCCTCGCTGATCTTGAGGGTACTCACGCCGTCGCCTCCGGCCTACTTCCTGTAAGCGCTGATAAGTCTAGTTGGTCGACGCGGATCTCACCCGCCATCAGCTTGTGCAGAAGGGAGTTGAAGACCTCTTCGACCACGGCGCGCTTGCGGCGATGAAGATCGATCTTGCTGTCGAGCGCGGCGAGGATGGCGATGATTTCGCGCTGTTCATCCAGGCTCGCAGGTAAGGGAAACGCGATAGTACGCAGCTTGGTGGCGTTGATGTTCGCCTGACCGACTGCTCGGCTCGCGAGGCGCTTGATATCCTGCTGCACCTCGCGACGGTTCATGTAGTAGTTCAGAAACCGAGGCAAGCACCGACGAGCATCCACGGTCAGCCGCACGAGATACGAAGCAAAAACCGACTCGCGCGTGCCTTCGAAGATGGCCATCCGTCCGACGTGCTCGATGCTGTTCGTTCGATTGAACAGCAGATCGCCATCATCAAGCTTGAACGCAGAGAAAGTGGCCTCGTCGATATCCACATATTGCAGATCTCGAAACACGACGCGGCCGTCGTCTTGGCAGTTCATGCGCAGGATTGGAAAGCGTCCTTGCGTGGAGCCGCGAAGCGACAGGCCATACTGAGTCTGGAGAGCTACATCGCCGATCGTGGCGACGTTCCAGCTCTCGGGCACGAGCCCGATTTCGGTTTCCTTCTGCGCCTCGCCGCGCAGGCCGCGCGTGAACAACTCGTTCATGACTGCGCGTTTCACGGCGGTGGCAACGATCTCCTGCGCTGCTTCCGAGCGTACGGCTGCGTCAACGCAGTCCATCACTCTACAGATGCGGACCTGTTCGTCCACGGGTGGCACGACGACAGGGAGCGACTCCAACACGGGAATGTTGACTCCGCCCTTCAGCCGATCACCCTTGTGTCGATCCACGTGCGCCCAGTAAGCCGTCGTCTGCACGTAGAAGTAGAGGAATCGAGGGAGGAGCTTCGTCTCCCGAGTCCTCAGGCGAATCAGGTAGGACGCGAACACGGCTTCGTGTGGGGGCGAATCAATGAAGAACGACTTTCCAGTAGTTGCTCCGATTCGCGCCACGACAATGTCGCCCGGAAGAAGTCGCTTGCTCTCGACAACGTCGCGGGGGCAGTCGCAGTACGGGACAGTGTTCCAGTCGACCTGACCATCCTGAATGTCGGTGATCCGCAGGAACTTCGTACCCGAAGGGTCGTTGCTGGCGCTGTCGGTGAATCCGTACTCGGGGCGTTCGATGTACTCCGCAAGTGCGCCCTCTTCCCAGCCGTCGGGGAGGACCGCCGGATCCTCGGCGATGCCCAAGCGAACGCCGATCATCGGGGGTTCTCCGAACGCTTCTGATGCGCGGTCCCTTCCAGGGAAGCGAGCAAGGTGAAGACCTGCTCGTCGATCCTTCGGCCCTCTGCTGCAAGAGCACGCGCTTTCTCGATGAGTCCCGCGATCGGTGGAGACCCCGTCGCGCCCGATGGAGAAGCCCATCGGCTCGGACTGAGATTGTAGTCCGCGTCGGCAGCCTCCTGCTGACTCACGACTGCCACTTCGCCTTCAAGGGGTTCTCCCTTGAGGAACATCGCGGCCAGCAGTCGGGGCGCGTCTTCGGGGATGTAGTTTTTCGGCTTCCCCTTTCGAACATGACTCGTGGCGTTCACGAGAACAATCTTGTTCTTCCGAGCGGCGGACTTGCGCTTGCTGAGGACGACGATCACACCCGCAGCGGTCGTGTTGTAGAAGAGGTTGTCGGGGAGAAGAATCACACCGTCGATGAAGTCGTGGTCGACGAACCACTTACGGATATTCCGCTCCTTGTCCTCGTTCTTCGAGCCCGAGCCGCGTGTTACGGCGCCCGTATCGAGGACCACCGCAGCCCGCCCTTTCTCGTTCAGGCATGCAAGGGTATGCTGCAACCACGCCCAGTCTCCCTTGCCCGTCGTGATTCCTCCCGTCGTGCGGAAACGGTCGAAGGGATCGTTCGCGAAGATGTCGGGCGCGAACGGCTGGTTCCACATCGGGTTCGCGACGACCACGTCGTGCGTTCGGATCTTGCCCTCGGGCGTGCGGAACTTCGGATTGATCATCGTGTCGCCGCGCGCGAGCTCGATCTGCATGTCGTGGATGATCGCGTTCATCTGCGCGACGGCGTAGCTCTCGGCCTGCAGCTCCTGGCCCGTGAGCTTCAGCGGCACCTTGCTCGTCGGGTCGAGTTCGCGCGCGACGAGCTGCAGCTTCACGAGCAGGCCCGCAGAGCCACACGCGTAGTCGTGGCAGTCCTCACCGGGCTTCGGCCGCATGATGTGAGCCATGAGGAATCCGACCTCGGTCGGCGTGAAGAATTCGCCTGCGCTCTGGCCCGAGCCCTCGGCGAACTTCCTGAGCAGGTATTCGTACGCGCGGCCAAGGAAGTCGGGCTGCACGTCCGCGAGGCCGAGGCGGTAGCGTGGATTTGAGAACGTCTCGACGACGCCCCGTAGCTTCGCGGGGTTGATGTCGCGCTCGCCATTGCGCTCGGCGGCAAAGTCGACGACGTCGATGACGCCCGAGAGCGAGGGGTTCTGTTTTACAACGGCACGTACGGCCTTAGTAAGGTGCTCACCGATATCTCGCGGCTTGTCCTTCGTCGGCCAATCGAAGGCCTCGCGGCCGCTGATTGGCCCCCAGCGAGCCTCAGCTGGGAGATAGAAGCGCAGGAGCGAGTGGTCCCCCTCGGCAATCTCGAGTGCTGTGTCTCGGTCACCGTATTCCTCGGCGAGCCGGCCGATCTCGTCATCGAAGACGTCCGAAAGGCGCTTCAAGAAGAGGAGCGGAAGGAGGTAGTCCTTGAACTTCGCCGCATCCTTCTCGCCCCGAATCGAGCAGGCAGCGTCCCAGAGCATCTGCTCCATGGGCTTCGTGTTCGGCGCGGACATCGATTTTCCGCGTCGCCTACGGGTAACCTCCGCCGCAGCCGAAGCGGCCGCGCCATCGACCTCATCAAGGCCCGCTTCCAAGGCAAGGGCAGCGATCACCTCGCGCGCAGCCTTCTGAGGAGCGTTGTTCCCGCCCTCCCATCGATTGATTGTCGTGAAGGACACACCGAGGCGTTCTGCGAGCTGCTCCTGCGTCAGATTCAGCTTCGCTCGAATCGCCCGCAGCACCGCCGGGGTCTGGGGCCGATTTGCCATGTTTGCAATATATGCAACATCGGACGGGGGCCGGCAACTAGCCAGGTGAACGAGGCTAGGCCTACTTACGGACGCTCATGTTCCGACCGGGAATCGTGCTGATTCTCGGAGTAGCAGATGTCCCAGGATGAAGTAACTTCGGGGATTCGAGTCGAATGAATCGCAGGGCCGCAGTCGTTATTGATCGGGGGTAGTGACCATGAGCGAGAAAGATCTTACCCAGATCGCGTACCTGATTCAGAGCCTGGTTCGCCAGAAGGCGAGCGCGCAAAAAATCCTGAACGCCGTCACCGAAGTAAACGGTGAATTGTCGGCCGAAGTGCAGCAGGTGCTGAACGTGCTGATCCATGAAATGGGCTCCTCGGTGCTCGACGAGAAGGCACTTCGTGCGATTGCGGGTCGGCTCCTGAAAGCAAACGATCCGGTCAAGAAGAATGCTGGGCGCGCTGCCGCTTGGGCCCTCGAGACTGCTTAGTCCGAATTTGCTGAAGTCCTCCGAACACCAGCTGCGTGCTAGTGCCGGCATCAGTACGCCCGTCGGCAGTCCACTCTTCGACGCAATCGTCCGCAGAAATCGTCAGAACGAGTGCTTCTGCGTCTTCGGCCAGTTCAAGTTGACGTGCTCCCAGTTGGCCGTCCTTCCAGTATCCGACGACACGAGACGGCTTCTCGCCTGGCGGCCGACTTCTCAACGCCATGCCCAACGGAGTCACCGTTAGGACCGAGCATCCAGGGTCATCCGCCAATACCCCAGCGTATTGAGCGGGCCACCTGCCCTTCAGCTGCGGACCATCCAATAGCAGCGCTACGACCAGTGTCGGACCGACACCGCGAAGGAGCTGCAACACTGGATCTTGTCGAGCAAGGTCTTCACAAACGAGATTGCTCACCGTCAGCCATCCATTTGCGGTGATGAAGTTCAGGTATCGCTTCGGGATCGCGATGTCTTCCCACCACCTGACGTCAGGATGAAGAACCGGCGTTAGCTCGTAATTTCTTATTTGGTGACCATCCAAACACCAGCGATGGTGCTTAGGCTGGGACGACTCCCTCCACTTGCCCAGGTATTGCACGCCGGTGAAGGCCTCATTTGCCCGTTCCTTTCTAAGGCCAGCAACGACAAAGCCGATTCGATGTTTGACTGCCAATCGCTTTAACAACGCAAGGTCATCTTCATGAACAGCACACTCGGGCAATACGAGCCCATGTACGCGTCCGGTTTGGCGCTGTGCCTGAGCGAGCACCGATTCAAGATGGGCGCTGTTTAGTCGTTCCCTGGGCTCGAATTTGAAAAAGCCGAACTCCCGATGATTCAAGTATTGAAGCGGGCCGGCCACTGGCTGAAAGTCGGTGTTCTCCAGGTGAAATGGCGCCGGATAAATCAGCATGTTTACTGTCCGCTCGCGCTCCGGAACCATGCCCTCTTGCATCAGCCACTTCACATCCACTTCACTGTGATGAGTCGACAGATGGTGGGATAGAGACCGAAGCGAAATGCCAACCTGCGGGGTACGAAGCTTCGGCAGGACCCGAATGAGATTTGGATCGAATCGACTCAGGGAACCGTCTCGCGCGAGTCGGTGATTCGCGACTGTGACGTAGACAAGATCGAACTCAGTAAGATTGTCGCTTCGCGGCGGCGGTATCCCGAATCCAATGCACGCTGCATCCGCAGCAGCATGAACCGACAGTACGGCGACGAGAACCTTCCAGTTCGATGGGTCACACAAATTCCGTATTTCGCATGCGCCCGCGCTGAAGATCTCTTCGAGCAAGAGCCGAATCGGCGGTGCTAGCCGCGCTCTGAAAAAGTCACGGCGCCACTGGGTGCCCAAAGCGGTGACATGGCGGCGCCAGTCCTCACGTTCCGGCCAAACATGTCCGTGAGGGGGTGACACCACGAGGCGATACGCGCCAGATTCTCCAAGTAGGACAGAGGTGAAAGCGAAAATGTCAGGGGGCCACAGAGCACGCCCGAGCAGCGACCGCTTATTCCACGCTCGAGGCCGTCGCGCTCGACCAATCAAAGCGGCGAAGGCGTCCGCAATTGTCCGTCCCGGCCAAGCATTGTCGTGAGGTTTCGGTTTGCTCTGCTTACGGCGGCTTGCCGCCACTCGTCCACGCCGCTTGGCTCCACGACGGCCAGTTGCCATATCCAATTCTACGACGGCCCTCTCTGGTTCAACAACGGGCATCACGTCCGTGCCGGGACGCCGCGATCAAGACCGCAGACAACATCGGCACGCACCAGGATGGACCTCGTCTCTACATGAGGACTTCCACACCTCGCTCGCAACGAGGATCGGCTGCGGCTACGTTAGCGTTGGGTGGGCGACGCAGAACTGGGGACTAGGCATTGATGCTCCCAACATCTCTCAAGCGCGACTGACCGCAGAACCCGCTCGCTTGTCGGCTGCAGACCATCAACTGCTTCAAGAAATAGAACAGACTCCTGAAGCAACGGCGCAAGCAGCAACAAGTCCAGCAGGTGCGTCACCCGCGCGCGCGTAAGTCCAAGGCGTCGAGCAACCTCAGCCCGGTCCTTCACCGCTCCGCTGTCGATGGCCTTCTGAACCTGGTGCGCCAGCGCCAGCATTAACGCGACGCGAGCCGGTTGCCGCGTCGGAGCAGGCTGCGGCTGAACGTCGAACTGCTTCCGGTGACTGCGCTGCACGCGACGCAACGTGCCGGATAGGACCTTCGCGGTGCTCATGCTGCAACCTCGTGCCGCTCAGGCAGACCGAACTCGGCGATGACGACACTCACCTTCCCCGCTGGCTCGTCAACCTCGACGCGTTGAACCACCGCCCGCAGGAGCCGACCGCGGTTCTCCGGCGTCAGCACGTCCCAGACCTTGTCGAAGTCGGCGAGGCACTGCGTCACCCACACCGTCTCGACCTCGACGGCATCGAGATTCGCGATTTCTCGCTCCGCCGTCGCCAGCTGCGCCTGCAGTCGCCCGAGCTGATCGCCGATCTCCTGTAGCCGTTGCTCGACCAGCTGCCGCGCCGTGCCCGTCATCGGGGACATCGTGCCGACTGCCCGCTTCGCCTCCGCCGAAAGGGAGGCAATCTCCTTCGGCAACTTCTGCCTCTCGACGACCAGGTCCTTGCGGCGCTGCGCCACTCGCTTCTTCACGCTGCTGGTGACGTCGGCCGCCAAGCCGCCGTCTGCGAGTTCCGCCTTGAGTCGCTCGAGCACCAGGTCCTCGATAGAAGCCGCAGGAAGGTTCGACGACCGGCAGGCGCCCTTCCCTCCCTTGTCGGCCTTCACGCAGCGGTAGTACCGGTGCACCTTGGTGCCCTTGGTGGTGGACGCGGTCGTGAACGAGGAGCCGCAGCAGGCGCACCGGAGAATGCCGCGCAGGAGGTACTCGGGGTTGCGCACAGGGGCGTTGGTCGGCCTCACTGCATCGAGCAGCGACTGCACCCGGTGAAACGTCGCGCGCTCGACGATGGGGGCATGCTCCCCCTCGTGCAGCTCGCCGTGGGACTGCTGGTAGCCCGCATAGACAGGGTTCTTCAGCACCCGCAGCACGTCGTGCTTGTTCCACTGCCGTCCTCGCTTCGTAGTGCGCTGGCGCTCGTTGAGGAGGCGCGCGACCGCCAGCCCCGAGCGCTGCTCGAGGTAGTGCGCGAACACCTCGCGCACCAGCACCGCTTCAAGCTCCTCGACGACCAGCTTCTTGTCGACGACGGTGTAGCCCAGCGGCGGAGGGCCTCCAGTCCACTTCCCCTTCCTACGTGCACCAGCAATCTTGTCCCGCGTCCGCTCGCCGATCATCTCGCGCTCGAACTCGGCGAAGCTCATCAACATGTTCAGCGTGAGGCGCCCCATGGCGTCCGCCGTCGAGAAGTTCTGCGTCACGGAGACGAACGACGTACCGACCGCATTGAAACGTTCCATCACCTTCGCGAAGTCGAGGAGCGAGCGGCTGAGGCGGTCCACTTTGTAGACGACCACGACGTCAATCTTCCCAGCCTCGATGTCGTTAAGCAGGCGTTGAAACGCGGGGCGGTCGATGTTTGCACCCGTGAAACCGCCGTCGTCGTAACGCTCGCCCACCAACGTCCAGCCCGCCTGATGCTGGATGTACGCGGCGCAGGAGTCGTACTGGGCATCGAGGGAATTGAATTCCTGCTCGAGGCCGGCCGAGGTGGACTTGCGCGTGTAGATTGCGCACCGCTTGGCCTCGGGGGCGTTGCTGTTCTTGAGCTTCTTCATTGCGCGCGCTCCTGGCGGCCAAAGAAGAACAAGAAGCCGTTCCACTGCGTGCCGGTGATGAGCCGCGCGACCTTCGACAGCGAGCGGTAGCGCTGGCCCTCGTACTGGAAGCCGTCCGACAGCACGGTGACGTGGTGCTCCTTCTCCTTGTGCATTCGGGTGATGACGGTGCCAACCGGCGGCAACCGGCCGTCGCGAGAGTTCGCGACCACCGGCGTGGCGGCTCCGTTTCGCGACACCGGCTGCCGCCACCGAACAGGAGCCAGCGGTGCGAGCTGCTCGATGCGCTCCAGCGCCCGCAGCGAGAGCCCGCCTTCGGCCAACTCCTGAATGCGCCAGGCGATGCGCTTGCGCAGGTACTCCTTGTGGCGGGTGCGCGGCGGCTCGCCGAACACCTCGAAGTACTTCTCCGCCAGCTCCGGCACCTGCATCTTCGTGAGCGCCGCCAGCTGCTCGGTCGTGCTCGCTGCGGCCTTGCGTTCCGCCCGCAGCGTCTCTGCCTTGCCCATATTGTTGCCTCCTTGCGGCTGAATGCCGCTGTCGGACATGGACGCGTTCTCTGGCGCGTTAGGCAAGGCAACTTCGAGAGTGTGCTTCATCGACCGCCTCCAGGCGCTTGCTTGTCGTCGGGAGGTGGAGGTAACTGCCCGTCGACCAGGAGCCGGGCGACGGCGCCGGCGATGATGTCGACGATTTCTGCGCGCAGCTGTGCCGCTTCGACCGCGCTCACGACTCACCTCCGTTGTGGTTCTGGCGCTTGAGCCAGGCGTCGAGCTCGGCGGGAATGGCGTAAACGCGGGGGCGATTGCGCGGGCCCCAGCGATGCACTGGCAGCGGGTCGACCTTGCGCTTCGCCCAGCGCATCGCGGAGTCGGTGGTAATCGGTACCGGCGCGCGCGCGGCGAGGTAGGCCACAATCAGCGGCCAAGTGGGAATGGTGGACGGCGGGATCGCGACAGCGGCGGCGCTGGTGTTCATGGCACCTCCTGCCAGTGACCCGTGCCCGGGGGCGTCACGTCTGAGGTGTTGTCCGCGAAGTCAGCGTCACCACCGACACCACCGTCACAGGCCTCCTCGGCTGGGGCAGCCGGGCGGTATTCGGGTGACGGTGCCGGTGACGGTGAAACGCCAGGTCCCGAACGACCGTCACCTGGAGCTTCGTCTACCGATGACGGTGGTGACGGTGGTGACGGTGATTTCGCCGGCACCTTTTGTTCGCGTAGCTCATAGATTTGGCCGCGGTTACTTCTCGGCCCCAACGGCAACCAGGTCACGCCGATAGTCGCAAGATGCGGGGCGAGTCGGCGCAGTCTATTGGTCAGCTTCTTTGGACTATCGGGCCAGTCGCGTTGCCGGGCTTCACCCACCTGGGGCACAAGGGCATCTAGAAGGTCGCCTGTCGTGCCGGTCCAGCGACCGTCCGGTTGAGCCTCCAGCAGCCGTCGCAAAGCGCGCGCCACTCCGTCTGACTCCAGCGACTGCTCGATCAACTCGCCGCGATTCCTCCGGTACGCGGCGAGGAAGGAGCCGGGCTCCAGGCCGAGCGCGGGCTCGGCGGCGGCCACCCATTGGGCATAGTCCGCCATCCGAGGGAGGCCACCTCCCCGTAGCCGTAGGCGGGTTGCTGAAAGCTCTCTCAACGCGCCGCTGACCGCGTCACAGAGAGCGCCAAGAATTCGAGGACGAGCTTTCTCAAATGCGGTCGTAAGCGCGTCTTCGTCACGTCGCTCACTGTCGGGAATTCTGGGCATGTTGATCCGCAGCGCGCGGTCGGCGAAGTCTCCTCGGGTCGCAATCTCGTCGATGCCGTTGATGATGACGGGGCGGCAGAACTGAAACAGAACCTCGTCAGCGTCTTCGTATAATTGGCGCGCACCAAATCCGCCGCCGGTGGCGACGCAGCAGAGCAGGTCGCTCATCTCTGGCGAGAGCCCCGACAGGTTGTCGTAGGCGAGCGTCCAGCCGTTCCTCGCAGCAATCGCGAGGTCTCGAGCTTCCTTCGGTGGTCGTCGTAAGGGACTTGCCGACGGGTCAATAAGGCTCCGTTGGAGTCGAGCCGCCGTGGATTTGGCGCTGCCCGCTTCCCCCTGCAGCACCTGAATCGGAAATGGTCGCCCTGGTCTGAACGCCGCCACCAGCCACGACACCATCAGCAACCACTCGTCGTCACCCGGCGCGTTGATGAAGAGGCGGAGCTCGTCGATGCAGCCGCCGCTGACGGGGACCGGCAACGGCAACATGCCGCGCGCCAACCGGAAGCAGACCGGAGGCTTGTCCACGATGCGCCAGCCGTGAGCGTCAGTTTCGACTGCCCGACCGGCGTCATCACCAAGGTCGACGTAGATGGTGTCGCCCAACTGAGCGACACGCACGTGGACGTCCATCTGTATGCTGTTCAATGCGCGTGCTTCGAGCACTGCGAGCGCGCTCTGAATCGCCTGCGGGCTGGCGGCGCGCTTCCCGCCAGACTGAGCGTGAAACTCGCTCGCAAGCCAAGAACGAAGACCCTTCAGTGGAACAGCCCGAAATCCACCGTTGCCCACTGGGCGCTTCACGTATGCGCCCTCTCGACCATCGTGAAACAGCTCGAGCTTTTGGCCGATGGCGATGAGCTTGACGACGGCGCTGTCGTTTTCGTCGGTGGATTTGGAGGCGGCTGGATCGCCTGAGCCCACGTTCTCACTCGGCAGCATCGGTTCGGCGTCTTCGGAGTCCAACCGCCCACCCTCGCGAACGTGGTCGTTGAGGTCACGGCTCATGATGCCCTCCGCCCAGATGCACGCCAGCGACGTGGAGCTGGCAGAGCGCCCAGTGCAACGCGCTCTCGCAGAGACTCAAGAATTGCGGCCGCGTACTTGTCACCAGCACCGTCGTCATCGGTAGCAATGCACACCGGAGTGCGGTCCGGGATGCAGGTGGACATGTCGGTGGTCCAGGAGCCGCTCACCACGCCCACCACCGCTGGGGCCGCGTCATCGGCGTCGCTCCGGGTGCAGCATGCGGTGAGGAAGTCGGTAGTGCCTTCTGCCACCCACAGCCCCACCTGGGAGAGCAGCTCGCCAACAGGCGAACCGTCGCCCAAGGGCTCGCCCCGCAGCATCAGCTGCGCCAAACCATTGGCCATCACCAGCCCGCTGCGGGAGCCGCCGCGCGGGGAGAGTTCCTTCGGGTCACCAGCGACGACTCTTCGGGCATGCACGCTTCGCATGCGGCCGTGGTGGTCGTAGAGCGGCACCAGCACGCGGTGCCCGCTCTGGGACCACGAGCGTGAACCCGCCGCTGCCCACGACGGTGTTGGCTGATCCGCCGACAAGGCGCGGGCGAGCGCGAAGTCGGTCACCCGCTGCGGGTCAATTCCCCTGCTCTTGAGCCATTCCGAACATTCGTCGTCGGCGCAGACAGCCTGCCCTTCCAGGTAGAGCTGCGCGGCATCGGCGGAGAGTTGGTCCCGGCGACGCTCTTCTTCTTGTGCAACAGCAGCGCGGTGGACCCGCTGTTGGGCAAATCGGTGCGGGGCGTCGTTGAACAGATCAGCCTTCCGCAGCCCCAAGGCACCGACGATGTCGTTGATGTGGCAGCTCGCGAAGCAGTACAGCAGCACGCAATCTTCGCCCGCCGTAATGCTCAGACTCGGGTTTCGATCGCCGTGAGCCGGGCACTTGGCTGTGTAACGGCCGGCACCGGTTCGACGAGGAGCGCACCCAGCGGTAGCAAGGGCGTCGAGCACGCGTTGAAGGGCGCTCATCGGTCACCGACCCCATTGCGGTGGGCGGCTTGCTTCTCAAGCTTCTCAAGACCGATGCGAACGAGAGCAGCGCTGCCGCGGTAAACCGGCAGGCCTGCGATTCCGCGCGCCAGGGTGGATGCGTTGACCCCAAGCGCCGCACGTACGACGCGCTCACCAAGTTCATCGACAAGACGCGACAGGGCAACGCGCTCGTACTCCGCGAGAGGCGCGCCCTTCAGTTGAGACTTGTTGCTTCCTCGAAGTGTCATGCGCGGCATTGGAAGACTTTGGGCCGCCGCGAAATACCCCGCAGGATCGATCAGTGCTCCTTGCGTCGTCGCCCTGCTCGGCTGGGTGGGCGGACCGGCAACTTCAAGTGCGCACGAACCGTATCCATCGAATCAGTAATCGCCTGATCCGCGTGCTTCACGTTGTTGTGCTTCGGGACGAATCCAGGCCAGCGGTCCCGCAACCGTGCAGCGCTTTCACCGAGGACCTGCCAGTGTACGAACGCGCTCATTCGCCACCCTTCAACCGTGATCAACTGCGCCCGTGCCACGCCCATGGTGCGAACATCGCGGGCACCGTGCTCGCCCGCGTTGTCGAACATCTTCGGACCCACGAGGCAGGGGGCGCCGCACGCCCTGCACACCCATCTACCTGGGCCGGGCCAGTTTATGGGCCGAAGAATCCATTCCGTATTCCCGCAGCGTCGTTTGCCCGCTTGTCCTGCATCGCAGGCGTGCACCGGCCTCCTGCTGCTCTCCCAGAAACGCAGCGGGTCTGTCCGCACAGGGACGGACCAAACTCCAAACTGTAGGCGCTCGTTTGCCCAAGCCCAAAGTGTGTCCGCGGCACAGTCGAGCACCCAAGTGCCGCATCGCTCATCAGCGAAATTCCAATCGCGGCCCCACTTGCGAAGTTTGGAGCTCAATGGGCCACGGGTGGACTCGGGCTCCAACATTGGACTTGGTCCGCGCTGGTGGAAGGCGGCTAGAAAGGCGATCCGATGCGGACCACGCTCCGTCGTTTCCCAGAACGCAGCTGGACATCGAATCGGAATCTGGGGATCTGTGAGCATCGCTTTGGACTCGGCGGTGAGCAGATCGCGAAGGGCTCGAAGCACCGCAGGAGCCTCGATCCCGACTGTGTCGAGGAACGCGACGCGGTCCGCCCATTCGCCTGTCCCTTGCAGTCGCTGCACAGTCGCGCCCCCGTGTCCTGGCGCGACCGTACCACTGCCGACGGGTTGGTCTTCGGGGACTCAATGTCGCCAGTCTGCAGGGAGCCCGAACCACTCGTCGAACTCTTGCTCCTCTCGCTTCCGTGCAATCAGCTCCTGGCGCTCGCGCTCGAACATTTCCTCCATCTCTCGCCTGTCTGCCTCCATCCGCATCTGCTGAAACTCGAACGAGCCGGGGCGTGGCGGTGGCGGAGCTAGCGGAGTCGACAGGTACGGGTACGTCTTGCGAACGGGGTAGTTGAAGCTGTCGCAGCAGTCGTTCTCGCAGCCGGGGTGCTCCTCCCGCTTCCCCTTCATGAGAGCCCGCTCATCGATGACCAACGACGTCAGCTCCGAGATGAGATTCCCGCACCTATACTCGGTGACGTACTCGCCGGTGCCGCACCTGCCCACGTCCGTGTGCTCCGCCAGCTGAACTCCTTCCCACTTCGCGGTGCTGATTCGGATGCGACCCTGCAGAAGCTCAGAGTTGATGATGTCGATGAAGTCCATCTTCCCCTGCTTCTCAGCTGCCTCGAGGTTGACGCCATGCCGTCGCGACATCTCTTCGACGGCTTGTTTGGCGGCGCCATCGATGACCGTCTCCTGCAGGGCGTAACGCTCGTCGTACTCACGCGCGATGTTCGCCATGTCGGTCACGTCCATTCCGCGGCGCTTCCATGACTCCAGCACGAAGAGCTCGCGGCAGTGGTCGTGGTAGGCGACGAGCGTGAAAGCGGTCGCTCGGAAGCCCTGGTCGATGCCCAAAACGTAGTGCCAGCGCCCCGAGCGGAAGGCGGGCAACGTCCCGTCGAAGTCGTTGCGGCCGGGCAGGTACTTGTAGACGAGCAACGAGTCGTCAATGACCCAACGCCCCAAGTAGTGCTGCTGGAAGAGAGGGGTCTGCTCGATGGTGGGGTTGGCCGCCTTCAGTTCCTCAATCTCGGCGAGCCAGTTGGTGCGGATATACGGATTCTCGAGCGCGCTCCAGCTGTGGCCGCTCCACCCGCGCGTCGTCCACGTGCTGGCGGCGCCTCCGTCGTGGCCACCAGTAAGCTCGTAATAGAGCCCTGCCTTCACGTTGCCTGGCGTGCCGACGAGGCAGATGGTGCCGCGATAGTCGGCCACCGCGGGCTTCAGCACGCCATAAACAAGCTCGTGAAGATTGACGGTGAAGGCCGCTGCTTCATCGATGACGACCAACTTGTACTTCTGGCCCAGGAGCTTCTGCTTTTCCTCCTCCGCGGAGTCGACGCCGAGCAAATAGATGACCGAGCCATTCGGCAGCGTCGCAGTCAGCTCCGTCTCGTTAAATCGTGCGTTGAGCCCCAACCGACGATTGATGGGCTTCAGCACGTCCTTCCACAGAATCTTCTTCGCTGAGTCGCGGGTGAGCGCGATGTACAGGCACGACACCCCGGGCGTCTCGTAGGCCTCTTTGAAGAGGTAGAGCCCCGCGCCGTAGCTCTTTCCTGAGCGCCGGGTGCACAGCGCCGTCTTCAGCTTCGCGGGATCCGATATGAAGGCGCACTGCGCTGGGAACTTCTCGTCGAGGAAGACCGGCTTCGAACCAGGGCGCTCTGCTGAGCGCGAAGCGAGTCGCCGCCGCGCGACATCGCGAAGCGTGACTCCTTTAGGCTGTGGCATCGGCGTCTTCAGGCAACGCCTCTGGCAATTCGTCCTCTTCGGCAGCCATGAGGGCGAGCACCTTCTCGTACTCATCCGGAGTCAGGCCCTGCTCGAGTCGGTCCATTACGGAGTCGAACTCCGCCTGGACGTTCAGCTGCACTCGTTGGCCGTAGCGGCGAGGAGAACGTCGCTCAAGCCGCCATGCAGCAGCTCGCCAGTCGGCTGTAGCGGCCTTTGCGATGAGCGCGACGTCTCGGGCCTCGGCTTCGGCCTTCGCCTTCTCCACCTCGTCCAGGAAGCTCCGGTAGAGGCCTCGCTCTTGTTCCCTGCCCTGTTTCATCCAGCGGTGCAGCGTTGCGCGGTGGATGCCTGTGGCGGCAGCAGAGACTTCGAGGGTGTTGCCCGCGCGAATAAGGCCGTAGATGCGCTCCGTCGCCGCGTCGTCCAGCTTGCGCTTGCTCATTTCGTCTCCTCCAAGGCCCCAGTCCCGGCGTCGACGCCGGCCGAGCGCGCGTACTTCGTCCACCGAATGCGGATGACGTCGCAGAAGGCCGGGGACAGCTCCATGGCGCAGCAACGTCGGCCGAGGCGGGCGGCGGCAATCAACTGCGTCCCAGAGCCCGCGAAGGGCTCGAACACGAGCTCGCCCGGCAACGTGTGGTAGCCGAGCGGTCGCTCGAAGATGGGCAACGGCTTCACCGTCGGGTGGTCGAGCCCCGAGGTGTCGCCGTCGATTTCCCAAACGGTAGAGTTGTCGCCGGAGACGGAAGGCCGACGGTCCTTGTCAGGCTGCTTCCCCTCGACCCAGCCGTAGAGGCACGGCTCATGCCTCCACATGAAGTGGCTGCGCGAGAGGACGGGACGCGGCTTCACCCAGATGAGCTGCTGGTGAACGAAGAGCCCCGCGCGTTGCCAGGCCGCCTCCACCAGCGTGTGCCGTCGCGACGCATACCACTGGTACACCCAGGGCTTCTCAACGAGCGCGACGTCGAGGGCGACGCGGATGAAGTTGTAGAAGAAGTCGACCGCGGTCTTCGCGTCGATGAAGGTGTCCCAGCCGGGTTCAACGTTCTTCTTCTTCGACCCGCGTCGATCTTCTCCGTCGTAGTCGACGAGATAAGGAGCGTCAGTTGCCATCAGCACCGCGCGCTCGCCGTTGAGCAGCTTCGCGACGTCGGTGGTGTTGGTGCTGTCACCGCAGAGGAGTCGGTGGGGGCCGAGTTGGTAGAGCTCGCCGAGCTTGCTGACCGGGTTGACTGGCGGCTCCGTGGGGCCCGCGTCCTCCCCTGCCCCGCCGCTCACATCGCGAATGAGGCGGTCGATCTCTTTCGCGCCGAAACCGGTTTCCAACAGGAGCGACTCGTCGATGCGGCGCAGCTCCGCGAACACCTCACCCAGCTTCTCGTCGTCCCACTCCGAGATTTCGGAGAGACGGTTGTCGGCGATGGCATACGCGGCCGCTTCGCTCTCGTCGGCGAACTCGTGGAAGCGCACGGGGACCAGCCCAGCGCCTGGCGCGTCGCGGGGAACGAAGCCCGCCTCGGCCGCTAGCAACGACTCGAGCGCGGCGACGCGGGTGTGCCCGGCGACGATCTGTCCCTTCGACTTCCACACCACTACTGGGGCGACGAAGCCGTACTTCCTGATCGAGCGCGCCACCTGCGGCACGGCCTTCTCGTTGCGGCGAGGGTTGCGCGCCCACTTCGAAAGTTCTGCGAGTGGCGTCCAATACGCTGCGGGGATCTGTGGCCTGGGTTGCACCTCGCAACGACACCGCAAGCAGCCGCGCGCTTCAATTGGGCAGAAGCATGCATCTGCGGCGATTGCTGTGAGTGCTGCGCTGTGACGGTGAGCAGCAGGCGTTAGCAACTACGTGGTCTATGGCGGTTGGAGCGGCAACACGTCATCGGGGCCGAGAGCAATCGCCGCCGCGATCCGCGCATGTCGGAACGACTCTGTCAGGTGCTGTCGCATCCACAGGAGAAACAACGCCGGATGTCGTGGAACACGTGATCATTGGTCGTCCGGGGTCGATGCTGGGTCGCTTTCCCCCGACACATTCGACAGAGGAAAGGAAAGACTCCGTGCTCGTGAGCGGAACAAAGACCAACGCGTATGTTGCGGCGGTCTCGGTCGGTGGACACTGCACGAGTCGTCGTACGCCCAACTCTTCGAAAGCGATTTGAGAAACACCACCTGAGCAGCGAATGATGAGTACCAAACGACCGGGGCCTGCGATCCACCAGGATGCACCGCCGACAGCCACCAGGAGCACGAAGGCCCACCCGAAGTTTCTAAGGGTTTCAATTTGCGAAAGGCGCTCATGCCGGCCCCGCCATCGAATCAGCCCCTCTTGGAATGCGGCGAGCACGAGAAAACCCCCGAAGAGCGTCGCCGGCGCCTCGTACCGAAGGCTCGAAAATGGAAAGATGCCGCGAGCGGCGAATTCAGTGCAGCAGAGGAGCACTAGCGACAAGACAACAAGCGCAATCCCCCAACGCTCGCTGATTGGCTCAGATGATCCTCGGGCGAGGTCTGCGGTCCGCTTCAACGCGTCGGCAAGAGCGCCCGCTGTGGGGAAGCGACGCCACGGATGTCGAACAATCGTTCGAGGGAAGATCCATCGCTCGGCGAGCACCCGAATGCGCGGCTGTTGGATCCGATAGCGAGCGACCTTCCAATCCTCCCTAGCGATCACCGCATTTTCGTCGGGAGCGGCAAACAGGAACCAGAAGAGCTTTCCAAGGCTGTAGACATCGGCTCGCGGACTGACGTCTTGAACGCGGCCTCCCTCCAACTCGGGCGCCATGAATCCCTTGGGCCCGACCCACTCCGAGTCAGCCGTGAGACGGTCGGACGCTGCGTCGTAGCAAATGCCGAAGTCGGTGAGGACCGGCTCCCAGTCGGTTCCGAAGAGTATGTTCTGCGGCTTGATGTCTCGATGAATGACGCCGTTCGCGTGAGCGTACGCGACCGCATCGCAGATGGTTCGCAGGCAGGCGATGATGCGCTGTGGATCGCTGCGAAACTTCCGCGCGAACGCCCAGAGGTCGCCGTTCTCGTAGAGCGGCATCACGTAGAAGGGCTTCTTGCTCTTCGCCTCGCGTCCGGAATCAATGACCCTCACGATATTCGGATGGTTCAATTTGCGAACCGTCTCGACCTCTCTGACGAATCGCTCCTGATCGGCCTCGGTTTGATGCCGAGCGACCTTCATTGCGAAGACGCCTAAAAGCCCGCCGGTGGTGTCGGCCACCTTGAAGGCTTGGCCCTGTGCGCCACCGCCCAATGATTCGCCGGTCTTCTTCCAACGATCGTTGCTCATTGCTGCATCGCTTCCGGTGAACGCACAGTCGATCGACCAGAGATCGCGCCTCAACGGCACATTGTAGTGCGCGAACTGTGGCCCTATGAAGTTCGGCTTCCGCGACCTCGCGCTGGCTTGTGTGACCGCTTCGCCGACGGCGCAGCGGGGTCAATCGCCAAGTCAATGTGACGGTAAATGCCGTCGCTCGGTCCCTCGACTCTCGCGTCGGGCAAAATATGTCCGCCCTCCATCGACACGAGAACAACGTAGCGGACGCGGCGCAACTCGAAGCCCCCGAGGACGCCCGACCCATATGCGTCGGCTTGAGCTCGAGCACCGGTGGCCAAGCCTTCGGCTTTCTGGCCGGCGCGCACCAGCTTCCACTCCGTCAGCACGAGCGGTGCATCTGCGCGGCGAGCGTTCGCGGTCAGTTCGCCTGATGCATCCGGGAACACCAGGTCGGTCCTTCCGCCTGCAGTGCCGGAGGCCTTGAACGCCCAAAGGCCGTGAGCCAGCAGGTGGGCGGCACCAAGTTTTTCAATCGCGACCTCGTCCTGCGAGTGCTTCTTCTTGTGCTGATGGGGGTCGAACGCCGCTTTCCAGCGACTCCGCAGGTCATCGTCGACCACGAGGCTTCGCCTGAGATGCTCGAACGCACGTTCAGCTCGCGCCACCCAAGCGACTTGGTCGTCGGACAGCTGCGCGTCGATTTCCGAGATGGCGCTCGTCAGCGCAATCACTCGACCGTCCGACGAAGTCCCATCAAAGCTCTTGTTCGCTCCGTAGAAGCTAATCGCAGTCTTCCATCCGGCGAGTAGCTCCGGCGGCGCAAGGCCGCCGAGGTCGGAAAGGAACGCCTCGACGTCGTGCTTCAACTTCAAAGCGGCGCCGGCCATTGCAGCCTCAGCAGCGGGACCAGTATGGCCGTGGAACCAAGTCCCCAGCGTGACCAGCGATGCAGCTCGACTCTTGATGCCCGCCCACCGAGTTTTGAAGTCCAACAGACCCTCCGATCGCACGGGACTCTCGACGCATGCAGGGTGAACGTCAATCGACTAGGGATCAAGGATCGGTGAGATTGATCGAAGCGCCACGAATACGAATACGAAGGCACCGGTAAAGCGCACCTTCGTGGGGCGTCTCCCAAAGCGCTAGTCTGCTGTTGATGGGCCTGCAATCTCAATCCAAGAAGCGCTGCGCACATTCGGGACACGAATGAGTCGGGACGCGCGAATCGTTCTTCGCAGTCGCGAGCGGCTGCTGCTGTTCACGCATGACAAGGACGGCCTGCGCTTTAGGCAGCTTCTAACGTTGGCACTGACCATCGTCGGCTCGACGGGAATCCTGGTGACGTTTCGAGCACTGAACCGCGAGCCCACCGTAACAGTGACGAACGACGCTCCTATCGCCTGTTTGGACTCGTACACGTACGCCAAGACCTATTCGTTCAGTCTGTACGGTTGCTGCAGGGGTGATCGGGATGCCGGCGTACCGCAACTCATTTGGGACGCCCTGATTCAGCCGCCGCATGGTCTGGTCACCGAGGGCAACCTTCAGGTCGGCGCAGAGCCGACGCCGGTTCCCGATCTTGATACGCCGCCACCAGGTCGATTTGCGGTGTGTTGGTTCCCGGGAGAGCCCACGAAGTCATGCGACCGTCGCCGAATCTTTACTCCGCTGCCCTATCTCACCGGCCCGCTCAGTCAATCGTTCCCGGAGGCGATCGCGCGCGCTCGTCGCTCGGCGTACGACCCGAACTCTGAGCTCCAGTTTGTGGAGATGAACGGCTGCGCGGATCCGGTTATTGATCTCGACTTGCTCGAGCGTGCAGAACCTCGCTTTTCGGTCGCTACGATGTTCGGGTCCAACACGGCAGATCAAAGCTGGAAGAACCACCGGGTGTACGGCCAGCGCATCGGATTGCTCGTAGAGGGCATCGTCGATGGTGGCACAACCGACGGAGGACAGTCGCTCACCGCGGCGGAGACTCTCGCGGGACTCGAAACGCTGTCCACGAGGCAGGTCGCAAACTCCATCGTCGTAAGCAACCCTGAGGAAACATCGCTACGCGAAGTCTCCTTGTCTATTGATGTGCCGCCCACCGCGAAAATCATCGGCGGCAACCTCGACCTAGAGCTGCGCGGCGTTCGCGCCGAATCGAAAACGATCCGTCTCGCCCCCAACGAAAGCCGCTGGGCTCTTGTTGTCACTAGCCCGGGCGCGATCCGGAGGTCGGATTTTCACGTCGCGGTAGGCGACGCATACTACGTGCGAACGCGCACGTTGGTGATCGCGGTCGGTATCGACGCCCTTTTGTTTGTCGCTGTGGTCCTGCTCAACGTTGCGTCACATCGCCGACGGAATCGCTGGATGTCGCTATCGGACGACGAGCGATGGGTGTACCTCAGGAAGCGAACGGATCGGTATCGGCGCCGCCGGACGCACTCCGCGTCCAAGTCGAGCGGCCCGCCGACCCCACCGACCAGTCCGAGGTGAAACCAGCTCGCCGGACACTCCATCCTTCGGACGGAACGCACAGTTTGCCACGCCGACGGCTCTTAGAGACTCGACCGCCGGAATCGTCGCCGACGGCCGGTCAGCGATCCGCGCGCGGCGAAGGAACCTAGGTCGTCTTCGTCCGCCGCCGAGCCATCGCCAACGCCTTCGCACCAGCGCGACCACGTGGAAGCTTGATGTCCCTGACTGAGTGCGGCTTCGCATGCGGCTTCCAGTCCTTCGGCAGCCGGCGCGTGCGCTCGAGGTTGCGGTACTTCAGGTAGTGACTGGCGCAGAAGCCTTTGCTTCGGGGTGGTCGAGCGCAGCCGATGATGGAGCACGCTGCTGCCGGGGTTCCATTCCGGCGTCGCTTCGCTCGAACCGAAGTCCGATGGGCCGGGCTCTTGCCGAACGCGCGAACGATGCGCTCGATCAGGCCGGATGTATCGACCAAGGCGGCAACTTGTTGTTCGAGTGGCGCAAGAGCGGCAGCCACTTCCTGCTCCACAACTTCTCTGATTGCAGCGGCCACGGTCGAATCGATCATCACCGGGTTAGCATCCGATACCGAATTTCACCTCGCAAGGGCCGCGATCTTCGTGCCACCGGGCATGGCGAGAACTGAGCCGTAGCCCCTTGGGGCTTAGTTGGATCCAGCATCCTCCGCGAACGAATGTGACTCGTACGTGAATGCCCAATCTGGAAGCCACGGCAAAATTCGCTGCGTGCAGCTTCGTCCGCACTCCACCGATTCTGCTGCTGTCGAAGCACAATCGGCCATGCAGGCGACGTGCAATGCGATTACCTGGGTGCCACCATCGCTGGCGATCGACTCCTGGACGTGAGAGCAAAGGCCCGACGGGAGTGGCGGGCGTACGATTCCTGGCCGGATTCCCTGAAATATGCAGTCTGAGGTCAAGTCGGTCAGGCTCGCCGAGTCCATTAGGAAGCGGGGATCGCTTAAGGCGGCCTCACGCAGGCGTTGATCGTGGATTGCGTTCAAATCCCTCGTCGCATCGGGCACCGAACACGCAACCTCGACCTCCTCGGTCTCACAGTCCTGGCTTCTCCCATCAGACGTGCACTCCGTCTTTTCCCGCAGCAGCTTCCCTTTGGCCCGAATGCAATCGAGCGCGCTATCGATGCGCTCTTGCCGAAGAGTGAAGTGAACTCCTCCTTCATCGAGAACACGGTCCACATAGGCGTGGTCAGCCAACGAAATGGATCCTAGGACCCCGACTCCAATCCCAACCCACTGCCCGACGATCCGCGCGCGAAGGTCACCGTTCTGCGCCCAGCGAACCAGCGCGCCGGAAATGCCCATCGTGACCGCCAGTCCCAGCGAATGCGACCCGATTGATGGCCACATTGACCAAAAACCGTCGATCGCTTGCTGCGCAGTGACGTCGCCATGTGCCAACACGCGATCTCTTAGCCAAGGCTCGTCGAAGCGCCTTCCATAGTAAGCGCAGGCGACCCCGCAGACGTAAGGCAGCCATGTCGTAACGTACAAATGACGGGCCACGCGGGGATCAAGGTAGCTGTGCCGAATATCTCTTACGACCAATACGACCGTGATGATCGCCGCGACGAGCGCGCCCACCAAGCCGATCGCATTCAGCGCGGTGCCCTTGAGACCGAGCAGCCAAAAAGGCGAGACAAGGATCAGCCATGCGAAGCCGAAGATGAGCGGAATCCCTTCGTGAAGAATGTTGGACTCTGCGAGCTGCCCGTCGACGTGAACCTCACGTTGGGGTTCCATTGTTGGGATCATCTCACGGCAGAAGCGAGGGGGTTGAGCCCGACCTCGAGCTTCTCGACCTCCGCGCAGACCGTCGCCCACGGCATCGAGGTGTACATGTCCATCACGCTGTTGCTCCTGGCCCCGTGGGTGACGCTGGCAAGCACGTCCGCGCGGGCGCCGTTCGCCCGAGCGAGCGACACGAACGTCCTCCGGAGGTCGTGCTGGCGCCGGCGTCGGAGGAGTAGCCGCTGCAGGTCCTCATGAAACCGCGCCAGGCTGTGATGCCGACTCCTGTGGCGGCCGCGTCGTGATGGAATGAGCAGGTCGTCGGGCTCTGGTGCGCGCCCGAACGTCTCCTTCCACGTCTCGTCCTTCCACCGCTCGAGCACCTGCGCCAACACCGGGTGCACCGGCACGAGCCGCGGTTGCTCGGTCTTCGTCGACGTCTCCTCCTGGCGACCGGTGGCCCACGAGGAGGCGATCAGCAACCGCCCGAGCGGCGCCGTCGTCTTGTCGTAGCTGCGCCACCGGAGGGCGGCCGCCTCCCCGAAGCGCAAGCCTGCGAGGCCGAGCAGCGCGTACAGGACTCGGCGGTCTGCGGGGAGGCGCTGGTCGACGAGCAGCTGTTCGAGCTCACCGCGGGTGAAGACGGCGTTCGCGCGCCAAGTCGGGTCCTTGTCGACCGCCTTGGGCAGCTCGTGCGGCGACACCACGCACGGATTGGTGGAGACCAGCTCGTCGGCAACGGCCTCGCGAAACATCGCGTGCAGCACTCCGTAGATGTGGCGGATGGTGCGGGGCGCGAACGTGCCCTTCGCCCGAAGGCAGCGGACCAGGTCGCGGAGGTGGCGCGGCCGCACCTCGACCAGCTTCAGGTGGCCCAGCTGAGGCATCGCGTGCAGGCGCAGCCGGGCGCTGTCGTTGTCGGCGGAGACGACGCCACGCTCCATGCGAGAGGTGGTCCACTGGGCCTCGTACGCGGCCACCGTCTCGGGCGGGGCACTTGGGACGGTTGGGACGGCGGGGAAGCCCCCCTCCAGGCGCGCCAGCTGGGCACGTGCGGCGTCTTCCTGGCCGATCCGCAGCCCTGTCGAGCACTGCTTCGGCCGGCCGGATGCGTCCCGGTAGCCACACCACAGAGTCGAGCCGCGCTGGTAGAGGTAGCCCATGGCGACACGTTCGCTCTGTGGGCGGGCACTATCCAGTTAACGGCTATGACTGCGCTAAACGGCGTGCCCCTCGCGTAACTCCGCGACACTTCGCAGCATATCGAGCGCAATCTTCGACCTGTAAGCTGAGTGTAAGTGCGCGCGTCGATCGCACTCGTCGATGTCGCGGTGCGGCGGCGCAGTCGCCCGCCGACTCACGGGATTTCCGCCCGACAGATTCCGGATCAGGGTTTTCGTGTCGCGGTCTCGCCACTTCGCGCGATCTCCGCCCGGTCTAGTGTGCGCAGCGCCGTGCCTTCATCGGAAGGTATGGTGTGCTCGCGCCGGTGCATCCCCAGTTGACCAGCCGGCTCTGTGCGCAGGTGACCCAGCTGTCGCATACACACTTTCCGTTCGGACAGTTGGCTGTGGCTGCCCCCACCGCGATCGATTGAACGCCCGCGGGGCATGGCGGAGGATCCGGGACATCGGATGGTGGCTTACGGGTTGACCAGCAAGGTCCTGTCGGATCGTAGGAGAATGTGTAGTCATCGCTCACGCTGGCCCTGGGCACGACGGTCTCTCGCGACGGTCCCCCGCTAAGCTTGCAGTCACCGGTGCAGGAAGCGCTCGGACCGCCAGTATCGCACTGTTCCCCAGGATCCAGATAGTTGTCCCCACATTTGGCTTGGCAGGGACCGTCGGTGACGGAGCATCCGCCGTTCGTGCTCTTTACGTACGCTCGTGCGACGTCTTTGCAGCCGTCCACGGTCGTCTCTGTCTTGGTGGTCAAGACCAGACCGGGACACAAGACGCAGAATGTCTGGGACGCGTAGTCGCTCGGCGTGCACTGTGTGTTTACGGTCGAGCCCGATCCAGTAGACGCACAGCCCTGATCCTGGACGTCAAAGATACCGAAGATGGTTGGTCCGCTTGCGTTGCACATCGTTGGGGCGACAGCCTTGCCTCCGATGACGGCCTTGATAGTGCCGCCGCGGCAGAGCGCCAGTCCGTCTGTTCCAGGTGCCACGTCCAGCAACCGAGCCTGGTAAACCATTTGCGAAGCGGTGCATCCATAGTTGCCGGTCGATCCTACCTGGCTGCAACACCCAACGGCTGCGGCTGGCGTTTCGAAGTGGGGCTGCGGCACGGGTCCGCAGGGACCATTCTCGGTGATCGTGACCGAGCACGCCACTTGACCGAATGACGGCCCTGCCGCTCCTGCGTGCACTCGGCAGCGGCAATCATTCGGATTGTTGCTCTCCCAGATGTTCGTCGTGTCGAGATCGGGGTACTTGTGGCCAGCGAAGCAATTGCCGTCACCGCCGGTCTTGGTGACGATGCACTGGCTACGGGTGTGGCCAGGAGAACAAGCCCCTCCCTCAACGAAGTCCGGGTCACATCCAAACATCCCGGGGCTGCAACCGAAATCCTTCGTGTACTTGGGACAGTCCGCTTGGGCCGTGATTGCCATGGTGGATGCAAGTACGGCAACCAACGTACAGAGTTTTGTCATGGTCCATCCTCGTAAACGGTACCGTCTGCGGGTCGCGTCTACGCAGGTACACATGCGCACGTTTAAGGTATCGGCCGTGGCTTGTTGCCGCGCCGAGTTCCTTCGGGACAGTACGGCCGATACCTTTTGACGACAGCGGTGTAGTGCTCGGTTCTGGGGGTGGGCTTGCCAGAAACGTCCTGTCCAAGAGCCGACGCGGCCATGTCCCGGTACGCGCTCGGGGATGACACCGCCTTCGGTGACCTCTACGACGCGCTCGCGCCCAGGCTTTACCGGATGTTGCTGAGGGCGACCAAGGACGCGGAACTAACCAAGGACGTCCTGCAGGACACGTTCGTGAAGATCCACTGCAGGAGAGGCTCGTTCATCATCGGAGCCAACGTCCTCCCTTGGGTGCGGCAAATCGCAAAGCGCGTCCTGCTAAACGAACTGCGACGCCTCAAACGAGTTCCGGTTCTCGAGGACGAGCAGTTGCTAGACCTGCTCGTGGCTGAAGCTGCTCAACACCGAGCAGCAGAAGCCCGCGAGATAATGCCCCGCCTAGCGGTGTTGCTGAGGAAACTGTCCCGCTCGCAACGCGAGGCACTGCTCCTCGTACGGTACGACGGACTAACTCAGGCGGAAGCCGCCGAGATTCTGCAAACCTCAGTCGCAGGCATTAAGTGTCGCCTCCAACGCGTGACAGACGCGCTGGCAACCGCACTCGAGAATTGGCCGCCACGGGAGCCCTCAACATGACGCCGGAAACACCCCCACCCGAGTTGAAGTCGCGTGTGCTCGCGCACGTCGCTGCGACCCGGTCTCTGTCGCGTACGAATCGACGGCTCTTGGACGTCGCTGCAATCTGCTTCGCCGGAGTGACCCTCGCGGGCTTGTTCCTCGCCCTGGGTGGGCTTAGTCGCGAAGGCCGTCCACTCGGCTATCTCATCGCAGCGGGTTCGGGCTGGACCATCGTCGCCTTTCTGGGCGCGTGGCTGACGATTGGACGCGGCGGCTCGATGCTCGGCCGTAAGTCGATACCCCTCATCGCGTACGCCGTCGCAGCTCCCGCCCTACTCTGTGTGTTGCACTTTGTCCTAGCCGGCGTATTCCCCGAGACGAGAAGTGCATGCAGCGGGTACGAACCACTCGGCCTGCCGTGTCACAAACTGGTCCTAGCGATGGCGGCCATCCCATTCGCCACCTTCGCAACGGTGCGCCGATTTTCCGATGTCCTTCACCCAGGAATGCTGGGCTCGACGGCGGCGGCAACTGCGGCAGCGTGGTCGGGACTCGCGGTCACCCTGCGTTGCGAATGTGCGAGTCCTCTCCACGTCGGCGTCGGTCACGTGCTGCCAGTGGCGCTGGCGGGCGTCGCTGGCTTAGCGCTTGGGTCGTGGCTGCTTCGATTTCGTGGCTGACTTCCCTATACGGCGTGCCCCTCGCGTAACTCCGCGCCATGTTGCAGCGTTCTCACTCCGATGATCGAGCTGTAAGTCGAGTGTAAGTGCGGGCGTTCACCACGAGGATCGATGTCGCGGTGCAGCGAGCCAGTCGCCCGCCAACCCACGAGATTTGCGAACGGAGGAGTTGCAATCGGCGTTCGAGTGTCGCAACTGCGCCAGGCAGCGGAGGCGGGTTCGGCTACGGCAAGCGTTCGCCACGAGGCTCAGCCCGCCGCCGGGAACGGCGCATTACTGACCCGAGGAGGCGCGAGCTGTCGCCTACGAGATTGGCGTACCGCCAGGCACGGTTGATCGTTGGATGAGGAGCGCGGGTATGCGCCCACGTACGCTCCCGATCAGCGTCGCTCGTTCGCGGATGGAGAGACTTGAGGCGGACAATGCTCAACTACGTGACGAGGTGACACAATACCGTTTGCTCGCCGCAGGATTGTCGGATCTTCTAGCCAAGCTCAACAAGGTTGGAAATCGATGAGCTGGGCAATCGATGGACACCTGGGCTGAGCGAACTCGCCCGGAGAAGACTCAGTTCATCTCGGCGGAAGACGCCTTTGGAGACTTCGGGGCGTTCGACTTCGAACTACCTGGCGTCTGAGCGACGTGCGCGCAACCAAGTCCGAGCGCAAGGCAAAGCGCTCCGACGAACTAGGTTCGTTTCATACGTTCGCCAAACGGTGAGAGCGTAACCCGAGTTCCTGGAGTGCAATCGTCGCTGGAAGTTTCACGCGGCCGACCCGCCGCATGACGATTTCCGGTGAATGCAGGCGGAGGGTTGGCCGTTGATTCGCAGTCTCCGAGGCAGGACATCGTCGCACTCAGGAGACTTTTGATGGGCCGGATTCGACGCGTCGACGGTAAGCGCACGCTCTCAAAGGACTCAAGCGGGCGGAAGCTGAACTCGAGCTTACTCTTGGTGCATGAGTTCTGCGTCTGGCGGAACGGGCCTCTCGACGGCGGCGCTAGCGGCCTCCTATCAGCGCCTCTTCGGGCGGATATCGGTGGATTTCACCAATTCGCGAGATTCCCGGTCGTAAGTGCACTCGGTAGTCTGATGCTTGACTCTTACTGGCCCGCGAATAGTGACGGTGGTCGCTCCGGCGCACAGCTCTGGCTCACGTCTCACGTAGGCCAAAAAGCGAGTTAGTGCACCGCCGCTATCAGAGGCTGGGATCGTTTTTCGAAGGCCGCCGCACCAACATTCGAACTGTTCCATGGCGGTGCGACACTCTAGCAGCGGTTGCGCTTCGGTTCTCCGGTCCGCCACGCACGCGGTTAGGATGCGACCGAACTGATGAAGAATTGCCTAATCTGCTGGTTGAGGTTGCCGTTTGGAGTCGGCAGCTATGCTGGCCGCCGAGTTTCCGCTGGCTTCAAACCTACAACATCGCACCGTGCACCTCCTTTGGTTCGAACCGACGGCAAGACCTTCACGGTGGGAGCGTCGTTGACCGCACGCCGCTTTGTCGAAGACCCGTGGCTCCGCAGAGACAGCAAGTCCGACAGAACGCGCAGGGTCGAAGCTGCCTACCGGCTCGGCGACTCTCTGTACTTCTACGCGGGCTACGCTTGTTCCGAGTTCGGCGACATCGTCTTGGTTTACGAGCCGAAATTTGCCGATGGCGACGATGGTGACGCCACGCCCTTCGATACCGGCGGTCTCTTTTCCGATGACCCGTTGCCAGCTCCGATTCACGACCGGCTAGCGGAGCCCCTGCCGCGACTTCTTGGGAAGCTGGCGCGAATTGCTCAAGTACTTCTTGAGAAGATTCCGCTCTCAATTTGGCGTGAGCGATGCGTCACGCAACTGGTGCACTACTTCGGTTCGGTCGAGGCACACCTTCGCGACGAGAGACCAGTGCGTGACGATCCGACAGGTCGACTGCACCATCCGGGCAACTCACGGCGTGCTTGGACGTGGGAGATCCGCCTCCACCGCGATCACCCGCTCTTTGATGCCCTCATTAGAGTGTGGGTGACGCGGGATTTCCATGAGTCCCTGCGGCAAGAGGTCCTCAAACTGCCCGATGCGGAGCGAAAGGTGTGGCAGAATCGCCTGAAGACGTTGATCCAGAGGGATAGCGTTTCCGCCACGCCACACGAACTCGCCCAAGGCCTCATCAACTCATGGCTTCCGACCACGTCGTAGTGGGATTTTCAGGCACGCCGGTCGCTGGTGCGACGGGAATGAAAAGACCCGTAATTCACGACCCATCAAGAGACCATTACTATCTAGCGGGGTCGACGACGTGTTGGACTTCGCGTGAGTTCGCTCGCTTCGTTGCTGATGGACAGATCACCAAGTTGAGCGCATCGGCACCGCTGGTAGACGCGGGAGTGGTTCTATACGCGCACGGAAGATTTCTCATGCCACCACGTGGATTGCCGCTGCCGATCGACTCGCTCCGTCTAGACGGCAGCGGGGCATTCGTGAAGTGTCTTCCGAGGACTGATGCACTGGCGATCTGGCGACGATGGGCTCAGCGTCTTCTCGACACCGCGCAACTTTGCATAGAGTCAGCTGACCGGACGAAAGCGGAAGGTGCAATCGACCTGACGCTGCGCTCAAGGTATTGCACCGCCGACGCGGAACTTGAGGTCGAGCGTCGCCGGTCGTTTGTCCTCGCGTTCCGATGTGCAGACCGCCTTCATCAAGAGACAGAACCACTTCTCGCTGACGCGGAGTTGGACTTTGGCGAAGCCGGCGCAAGAGCGCTACGAGACGAAGCGAAGAAAGCTTGGCTCAATCACGCAATCTCAGGGCATGCGACTGGTCGTGCTGCGAGGATGATCGTTGACCGACGCGGACTGGAGAGCCCGCGACGCTACCTGGAGGCGCATTGAGTTTTGCTACCGCCCAGTGGGTCTCGTCGACTCGATATCGGACGAGTGGGGCCAACGCTTATCTGTATGGTCCGGCACACTTCGACGAGAGACTTTCCCTTGACGGCAGCCGCATGGATCTCGAGGCGCAAGCTCCTGGACCACTTATCGCTGCCTCTTACGAAGTGCCCCCGGGCAACAACGAGGTGCAGGCCTATCTAGATGTAGTGGGCGATGGCGATCTTCTCCATGCGGACGTCGAGCTGCTCCTAAGCATGAAACTGGGTGAGCACGTCCCACACGGTCCCTCGGCAGTCCTGTGGCGGCACCAAGGAGTGGCGGCTCGCTACTTTCTTCACCTTGCTCAGGCTGCGAATCCGCGGACAGTTTTTCAGCGAATGGCGAATACCTTACTCGCGCTAGTCAAGAACCCCACGATGCCACCTCCATTCAAGGTCGAGCGGCTTCGCTTCAAGGACAGCACAGTCTATCGGCTAACGGACGACAGCAAGGATCGGCTTCATCGGCTGTCACACGACTGGAATGAGGGCAACATCTCGGTCGAGGACTCAGTCGCAGCCGACCTGAAAAGCGCTCATGGCAGTGAAATCGAAGTGCAGTTTGCAGTGGCGCTTACGGGCCTCGCATATGAGGATCTCAGCGCAATGGGCGGGGTAGAGTTTTGGCAAGCCGGGATGGTGGTGTCCCGTTGGCCTGGAGACCCGGTTCCGTAGGCGTGAGTAGCACCTCGATCTTCTCAACCTCGGCGCATACCGCCAGCCATGGCATCGAGGGTGTACATATCCATCACGCTGTTACTCCTCGCGCCGTGGGTGGCGCTGGCGATTACGTCAGCGCGTGCACCGTTGGCTCGAGCGAGCGACACGAACGTCCTCCGCAGGTCTAGCGGCCGGCGATATGTGCGATCACCAGCGACTTCGACATCTCGAGCTTCGAGTCCCAGTCGGGCCGCTGCTCCGCCGGCTTTTCCTTGCAGCAAGCACAGCGCTTGCGCACATTGAACACGTAATAGGCCTTCGCGGCGCCACTCTTGAGGTCGTCTTTCGCGAACTGTTCCCTTTCCTCAGTCCACGGCTGGCTCTCAGTCGCGTCGTTCGCCTTGACGACCAGAATCGAGAACGCGTCGGGGGCATTCTCGAGACACAGTTGGCACGGACCATCTTTGTCGACGAGTGCCACAAAGTCCGCCGGGTAGTTCGCGGCCTTGAGGTGGTTCTTCTTCGCCGTGCGCGATGCGGCGAACGTAGGATCATCGAGGCACATCATCGGACCACATGGGGGGCAGTCTGCCGCGGCCAAAGCTGCCGCGAAAGTGACGCCGGCGCCTGCGAGAGCGACGAGTGTTTTCATAGTTCACACCCCAATAACATCGAGGAATGACAGCTTATACGCGTAACCTTTGCCGCTTCGGTCTCCGTACAGTTCGAACTCCTGGAGCACGAGACGTTTCGAACCCGACTTCACCTGAATGGGCCCTGACGTCCAGACGTCCGAATCGCCTATAGTGCCGTATTTGAGCTCGTGCCGTGCGACCTCCTGCCATCCGGCATCGTCCGCACCTCCCAAATGCGTCTCCTCTGACAGGAACATCGCGTGGGTTTCGGCTGTGTTCCGGAGGTAGGGGCCTTGTACGGTGACGGTCATCGCGCTTCCACGCGTGATGGTCACGATCCGGTCCGACGGTAGCTGCACAATGTCGGCCGTGACAATCTTCGACAGTCGCAGATCCTCGGCCTTGGTCTGAGCGTTCGGCTGCAGGCGCGCCAGCGCTAGCCGCAGAAATGGAGCGTAAAGAGCAGGCTGTCGCGTGCCAGCGTCGAGCTGTAGTGTGAGATCGCAAAACCACTGTTTTCTCGCAGCGTCGTAGTTACCCGGGCCGCTGTCGGTCGGCATTCGTAGCTCGAAGGCCGCCACATGGAACCTCTGGAGGTCGTTGCCAACCACTTGCTGGTAGATCTCGTCATCCTTCAGCTTGTGGCGCCCCGGGAAGTTCCTGACGCCAAGTAGTACCGGGGGCGTCGCTTCGCCCGCCTGTGGAGTCTGATACCAGGCGGGGTCTATGCCCCAAGAACTGACATGCGTCTTCCGTAGCGCATCTGCGGGTGGCTCATTGGCGAGCGGCAGTACGACCGCGAGATGCTCCCCGATTCCGGATTCGAACCAAGGGCGCTGAAGGTACACACGTACGCCGTACCCGCTGCGCGTATGGACCTCCTGATTTCCGCCGGGGTCTGGCCGCGTCCACCCGTAGGTGGGTACGATCCAACCGATGGCCGGCGCCGGCGGCCGCGCCGAAGCCAGCATGTCTAGTGTGGCTTTAGGGCCAGGCCGCAGCTCCCCGTTGGGGAACGCCGTAGTGAAGCGCGTCAGCGCGGTCGGGATGATCTCGAGTTTGCGGTACCGTGTGTCGCCCAGTGAAAACGGAACATCGAGGTCGACATAGTCGTCCGCGGCGACGCCGCTGTCGGCCCCTCGGTTGATCGTCTGTTGGCCGAGGCTGCCCTGCGCCGCCTGCTGTCTGGGCTGCTCGTCGCCCGTATCGAGTGCGTCGACCCAAGATGCCGATAGCTGTACGGCACCCGTCGTCCAGGTATCCACCCTAATCTTACCGGTGAGTTTGGCAGCGACCTCCTGGACGCCGCGTGTGGCCGCGGGGGTGAGCAGCGTCGCGTCGCGATCAGGCTTTGATACGGCGTGTACGACACGGATCGTTCGCTCGGGGCACAGCGTGTCACTGATGCCCGCAACGGCGAGGTCGCGTACCTTCTTCTGATCGGCTGCTACAGGCGCCGACCAGTTCCACATTCCCAGTGCGGCGAAGACATCATTTGCGTCGCGAAGGCACGGGCGGAGGGTGAGCTTGAGGTCGTCACCGCGCTGCAGGTACAGCACCAAGTCTTGGTTGCTTTTCTCGTAGTATGATGGGCCATTGTGAGGTGTCTTTCGCACCGTGAGCGTGATCGACCTCGGTGAGCCAGCCGTGCCGAACATCAGCATCTGCGTAGGCTTCTGGGAATTCGTCTTTGGGAGGCCGCTGATTAGCACGGAGGCTACGAGCGGGTCGGGAACGAAGGGAAATCGCGAGTCGCGCACCAGCTTGCCCCAGTTAGGCTCACGCGCCCGCTTGCGCAGGTCCTCGAACCTATCGTGCACATCTTTCGCGCTGCAGACATCGAACATACCGTGGTCGATTGCCATCTGGTTCGATATCGCGGGCGGCGCGACATAGAAATCACGCTCGACTTCGTTGCGAATCTCTAGAAGGTCGATCGCCCGCCCATTCGTATCATCCCCGATTGTGTGGACGGTCGGTGCGTTCGGCGGTTCGAAGCGCACGTGCACGACCTTGCTCATCGCGGCGTCCTTCGCGTCCTCGAAGAAGTCCTGGGCTCCGAGCCGACCCGTGTTCAGCTCCAGGCCATTTCCAGCAAGGTCGACCGCGCGTCCTCGCAACGCGTATGACCAGCCGAAGCGCAGCTTGGGGAGCGTGTTGCACACCGGCTCGAAGCGGGTCTCAAGCAGTAATCCAGAGTCGTCTCCGCACTTAGCGTCGTCGGCGGCATCCAGACACCGTTCAGGTCGGGGCGCAGTTAGGCTCCACCCATCCCACGTGAATAACGTCTCGTGAACGCACAACGCCTTGTCGGACGCTATCGTCGCACCTTGGATCACGCAGCCTTCTTCCGGGGCCGGCTGCAAGTAATCCTTGCCAGCCACTCGGTAACGTCCTTGTCTCGAGCAAAGCGATAGCCACTCCGCGTTCGTTGCACTGGCTTGCTTGGGGTTCTCATAGCGTACGTCGATCGCGTAACCGCGGACGAGATCGTCGAAGCCGAGCTCGATTTCTGCACCAGGAGCGTTGTGCGTGGCTTGGCGATCGAGGGCCGCCGACTGCTTCATGCGATCCCCGGCCCGCTTGCCGCCTTCTTCCCGATAGATCGACAGCCCAACAGTCCGCAGCGGCGGTAGTTTCATTGGAGCTGCAGCGGTACCCGCAGGCGTTGGTTGCGCGGAGTTCGCTCCGAGAAGTTTCTGCACCGCCGCGGGCACATCCACGGAGTGCAGACCGAAGAGTTTGCTGTCACCGAGTTTCAAAAAGCCGCTGGAGTGCTCGGTATCCGCGTCAGCGCCGGGTGCGGCCATGAAGACATAGCGGTCCTGCACCGGCTTGTGTACGGCGCGGTAGATGAAGCGCGTCCACGTCGCCACCAAGCGATCGGGAGCAACGGCCTCGGCCATACCGATGTTGACCGAGATTCGTCCCTTCCCGACAGCCGCGAGTTGGTCCGCCTGGTCCTTCTTCAACTCAAACGTGAAGTCGTGGACTAGTCCCAGCGCGCGCATGGCTCGGGGGTAGTGCTGTACCGATGCAAGGATCTCGTGGAAGTCATACCTCCGGGCGACACTCCTCCGGCCTGCGTTCGCCGTGGGTTCCGGGTGAAACTCCTTGAAGTGCCCTAGGTCAGGGAGAGCAGCTGCGCTGAGTCTTCCCTGGGAACTCGCCGAGTAGATGGTTTGTATCGCCGTGTGTAGCGGCCCCACTCGGTAGCTTCGAATATTAGAGACGTCGGCAGCTGGCGGTACCGCTCGAACCACGGTCGTCGTCTTCGGAAATAGCGCCGCCCACATGTCGGGGTCAGGCAAAGTCTGGCGTATCGCTCGGCCTTGCGTTTCGGCGAACGTCCCGGCGAGTGGGTCAATCTGAAAGACACATTCGAACTTCCTGGTTGGCCAGTTCTGGAACAGCGCGAAACGAGACTCCGAGAGTAGTGCATCTGTCTCTGGGCCAAGTCGGGGCACGATCAGAACCGACGCAAATAGTCGTACTCCGGTGCCAAGCCTTTCAGCGCCGTGAGGCAATGTAATGGTTCTTAGCTCGATCATGTGTGGTCCGCTTCAGGCGAATGCAGCCAAATACTGCTCTAGTTCCGCGAGGCGCTGGCCCTCGGTCGAGTCCAGGAGCGAGCTTTGCGTGCCGGAGTGATCGAGCGAGAACCGACGGCTGACCTCAAGTGTCACGCTGACGCTCACGAAGCAGATGTCAATAGAATAGGTAAGGCTCGCGTGGCCGTAGAGTTCCTTCCGTTGCTCAATGTAGTCGAGCGACATGTAGAACTCCGCACAGATAGTGATCAGCCCGAGCACGTCGAGCGCGCCGCCACAGCGTAAAAAGCCACCCAGCGTCGCCCCTTCGCCCCCATCGAAACGGAAGTAAAAGCCCGCCATCAGGTAGGCGTCTCCGCGAGCGACACCGAGATCTAGTGCAAGGCGCCCGCCAAATTCGAATGCGCCCTCCACCCGTTGGATCTTGATGCCTTTCGACTCGCGCGGGTCCGTTAGCACCAGGACTTCGAGGTACCCGCCGCCACCGAACGCGCTCACAGTCAGCAAGAAGGGGTTCTGCCGGCTAGCGAAGGCGAAAGTCATACCCATCGGACCGCCGTTGAGCGGAACGTCCAGGCCAAGCACGAACGCGACATTCGAAATCGAAAAACCCCCGCCCTCGATCGGTGGCAGAGCAATCCGGTGTTTGTACGAGATGGCCTCAGTTGAGACCTCGATGGGTGATCTCACCGGCGAGCCAGTGACGGCAGCTGCCATCTTGGCGAGAAAATCGAGGGCCCCCTTGAACCCGATCTTTCCTGTCTCCACTTGGACCGTCGGTGCTTGGTTGTCACGTCGCGTCGAGGACACACTCTTGATCTCCACCGTCAGCAGCCCCAGCAACTCGAGCGTGAAGTCGGACATGTCGATTGTCGTGAGCGAGTGCGTTTCGCCGTTGATGAGGTTCGTGCTGAGTGTCGACGTGACGCAGATGCGGCACTTGTCCCCAGGAGTGAAAAGCTTGTCTTTGGGCTTGAGCCGGTCCGTGCAGAATCGGTACCTGACCGTGCCGCCATCGGGGCTCACTGTCAGTTGCGGGAGGTGTCCCTGCGTGGCGGCAGCGGTGAGTTCATCGAGCTTCAGCGGCTTCAGAATGTCCGACAGCTTGATGCCCCCCAAGATGTTGGCGATCTCTCCTGGGTTTGCCCCCGCGGTGAACAGGTCGGCGAAGCTGGGAACCGTGGCGCCCGCAAGGTGCCCGGGCGCGAACGGGGAGAGCCCCGTCAGCGCAGACAACGAGCGAATGTGCATGTCCGGGTTGACAAACTGCAAACTCGCCCGCGGGTTTGTGTTCGCGCCTTGTCCGAGTCTGAAGAATGGCGGAACCACCTCAGCAACGTTCGCGAACACTCCGAGGCCGCCGCCGACCTTCGCCGTATTGTTAAAATTGTCATTCACGTAGTTCTGGTCGTACTGAATCCAGAATTCGAGAGGCTGGCTGAACGCGCGTTGCATCCCGGGGTGCGCGACGCGGGCACGCAGCATGCGCGGTAGAAAGTACGGCTCCTCGAGGCGCGCATCGGCGCCATAGGAGATACCGCGCAACTCGAGCGTCGCATCGGGCTCCGGGCTGGGCTCGCTGTTTCCGACCTGGGGAGGCCGAGGCAAATTGCCGACCGGCGCGAACGCTACCGGGCGCGGCGGCACCACCACGAAACCAGTTGGAATGCCCCAGTCCTCTTTAGTAATCGGATTGTAGTTCGGATATTCCTTCTGAAAAGCCTCACGCACGACTTTGTCGTACTCAGCCGAAAGCGCGTCACAGGCGGACTTATTCTGTAACAGTTTGATGACGCTGTTCTTTACGACCAGTAGCGGCAGCTCGAAGTCGTGCGTCTTGCCCGCGTGGTCCGTTACGCGGATGCGAAACATGCAGTGCTTGCCGCCGACGAGAGGTGCATAGACTGAATTCGACCCGAGCGGACCCGCGTTGATATATCGAGGATTCTGGTCGAGATCTGGGGACGTCGCGTCGAGGAATTGGATCTCCGTGTGCGGCAGTGCTCGCGTGCTGTAGGCACGCAATCTTTCTTTGATAAGAATAAAGTTACGTTGTCGCAGGGGCGCTACAGGAAGCGGCACGACCGGCGGGCTCCCATATAGTTCGAACCGCCGCGTGGTTTCGGAGACAGCAGATGCGCGGTGGCCGAACGGGAACAGGTACACCGCGTCCATTACTTGAGCATCTTGGTCACGCCCCCCGGTTGTAGTCAGACGCCACCCTTCAAGATCGCCGCCACCCGACCTCAACTGCCATTCGCCACGTGCCTTGAGCCACGCCCCCACGCTGGACAGAACGAGCGTGTCGGCGCTGAGCTTTGCAGGGTCGAAGTTCCCGACCCGTCTGCCAGAGTTGCATGTTCGGTCCACAAGTTCCTTGCGGACCCGGCGATTCTCCTTCGAGATGTTTGCAGGGTCGTTCCCCACCTGCGCGGGCGTGCCCGAGTTGATGTACGGCAAGGTCACTGGGGCCGGCTTGGTAAGGTCGACATCATCCTCCACGTAATCGGACGACCAGATCGCCCACAGCTTGGGGGTTGTTTCTGGGCTCGCCTCTCCGGGCCGAGGTGGAGTGAGTTCGAGCCAAGTCTGCCAGACTGATTGACGCCCGCCCGTAGGGGCCGTTTCGATCACGTGCCTGAACCGGCTGTTATTTGTAGGTTGGAGCGAGACGTAAAGGGGCACTTCGATCGCCGTCTCGGGGAGCGGGGCGGTCATGTCGGCAGGCGCGCGCGGAATGAAGTGCGTCTGAGGAATAGGCGGGGCGACGAGCTGGAAACGCGGGTCGTCGAGACCCCAAGCCATCAGATCGTGGAGGTTGTGCTGGAGCCGCGTGGTGTCCTTGTCGATGAGAAACACCAACCGCGTGTCACCAGGGTTACCCACCCGTCGATCGGATCGCGCGAGCGGCAGCGCGAGCGACTCGTCCCCTCCCGTGGCTGTGAAGAACGCACGCTCGAGCACGTGCTGAGCCGGGAACGCGACGATCAGGTACGCCGGCTTGCTCTCGTCAATTCGGACGAGATTTCCCCAGTGCGGTCTGAAGTTGGTCACTCGGACCTGTAGCCACAGCATGTCCTCAGCACGGGAGATCGTTTCTTCGTGATACGGAGCGTCGGGTGTGGCCGCGCGCACCTGCGTGCCGATGGTCGTCGCCGTGAAGCTCGTCCACACGACGAACTCGCGTCGGGTAAGTTGGCCCATGTTACTTCGAGGCTTTCGTCGCATGTATCTGACTCCAAAGAATGAGGCGGTGGAATTCAGGGCAGCCCGACGCGGCTCGTGCCGGCGGGTTTTCCACGGCTGTTCGAAAGCTTCTCGACGGGCCCCAGAGGATCAATCCGATGGAGTACAGCCAGCGCGTTTTTGCGATTCCACTTGATTCGCGGAGCGCACGGATCGGGTGCGACGCACTGCAATTTTACAGCAATGCAAGTCCCTGAGTTCGAACGCGACGAGGAACGATGATCAGCTACTCTTGACGCAGAGCGCTGCTCGCGAAACGCCCGTGGTCTTCTTGGCGTCGGGTTGGGTGACCCATTCGTCCACCGTCGCAATCTGCAGGTCGCGACAGAGGAATTCATCAGAGAACCAGTTGAGTCCGGTTTGTCTGACAGAGAATCGGTTGGTGCAGCCGATCGAATGGGGAGCTGATCGAGGCCGCCGCGAACGGGTGGCCGGTTCTGAGAACGCGGTGACGCCGAAAACCCGCTCTCGTGACTCGTTGTCTGCCTAAGAGAGTCCGCTCAACAGCCTCAACGTCCGTCCGACGCCGTCGTTGGGTGGTCTCCCCCGCTTTTCACTCGATCGGTGTACGGTTCCAGCGCGCGATTGGGACAATGATCCTTCACGAGCCGTTGGACATTCCAGTGACGCCGATCGTCCCGCGCGACAGCAGCCAGGTCGACGAAACGATCGACTTCGTCCTCACCGTCGCGCTCAGAGAAGCACAGGTGATCGAAGCCGAGCTGATGCTGGGCGAGGCGGTGGTGCCGTGGTTCGTCCGCGTGCGAAACACCCGCGAACCTCGGGAGGTATTTGCAGAGACGTCCGGGGCCGCCTTTCGGTCGCTGCTCGCAAGGGTCGCGGTGCGCATGATGGGCAACGACGGAGACGGTCGACCTCCCCTCTATGGCGGTCACGTGAGACGACCGCTCCGGCAGGGGCGGAACATTCGGACGGCAGTCATTCACATGGGTAACGAGCAGGCATCGGGCTTCTGGATTCGCATCGTGACGGGCCTTCCGACCGACCGCTGACGAGCTGATGTCTGGCATCGACGTGTTCAAGGAGACGCGCCCAAGTCGACCTCTGGCGAAAGGCCCCGCTGCTCGAGGCCGCCGCGTTCTCCTCCAGGGACGCGTGAGCTAGCCTCGGGGAATGCGCTCGATCGCCGTCGTTTGTGTCTGGCTCGTCGGCTGCTTCCAGCCCACGCACGAGGGCTCTGCCTCCGATGCGATGGCGATCGACGGGCCGATGGGCTCACGCTTGTTGGTCCCCGACGGCGCGGTGAACCCATCGACCAAGGTCGCCCTGGAAGTGGTGAGCGACGGCTACCCCGCGCTGCCGAACGGCGCTGACGGAGCCGTGTTCTCGCTCACGCCTCAGGGACAGATGTTTGCGATGCCTGTCACGGTCACCCTGCCGGTGGGCGATGGCAACTCCCTGTGGCGGGTCGACAAGATGGGCGCGTGGACCAAAGTGACGGCCGCGGTTCGCCTCGCCAACAGCTGGGTGGTGAGCGTCGACGCCTCGACGTACTTCGTCTCGGTGAGCTCCGCTTCGAGCGGTTCGAGCCGCATCTACTTCGGCAACGGGCCGTCGCTGAGCGTGTTCGACCTGGCAACCAACACCGAGTCCGATCTTGTTCCCGGCAGCGCAGACAGCAACTACGTCACCGCGGTCACCGTCGACGTCGGCGCCAGCACCGTCTACTGGACCGACAACTTCAGCGACGCCGTCGCGCGCGTCGCGATGACCGGAGGCCCCAGCGCCACCCTCCACACCGCGGGCGACTCGTTCTCGAACCCGGCCGGCGTCGCGATCGACACCGCCGCGAACAAGCTGTTCTGGGCCGAGAGCCCGAACGTGATGAGCTCCGCGCTCGACGGCAGCGGAGCCCACGCCATCGTCGCCGGGACCCAGGGCTCCGACTTCATCACCTCCGTCGCCGTGGATGTCTCGAGCCAACGCGTGTACTGGACCAACAACGGCAACGACACGGTGAGCTCGGCGACCTACGCCGGCGCCGACGTGAAGGTGCTGCACACGGCCTCCGACCGCTTCGCCAACCCGGCGGGAGTCGCGATCGACGGCTCCAATGGAAAGCTGTTCTGGTGCGAGGGCAACGACGTGATGTCGTCGGCGCTCGACGGCAGCGGCGCGGTCGCGGTGATTCCCGGCACGATGGAGAACTTTCCGACCGCGGTGGCCGTCGACCCGGCCGCCCAGCTCATCTACTGGACCGACAACGGCACCGATGCGCTGAGCAGCGCCGCGTATGACGGCAGCCACGCGCACACGCTCTACACGAACCCCGACCGCTACTCGAACCCCGCCGGGGTCGCCGTCGCGCCCTGACGCTTCACGCCGTCGAGCAACAGTCGGCATCTAGCGGCCCTCCCACCAGGCCCAGGCGAAGCCGGCCGCGACCACCACCTCGACGATGGCGGGTGCGACGATGCCGGAGCTGACGCGACCTGCCCAACGCTCGAAGACTCCGAGGCCCGCGAGCAGCGCCGACGCGGTTCCCATGCCCAGACACACCGCCGAGCGGAGCTCCGATGGCGGAGCGGCTCGCCCGAGAAAGAACATCAGCGCCAGGCCGAGGTAGATGGCGCCCAGCCGGCGGCCCATGATCAGCGGGCCGTCGGCCGCCTCGATGCCCCACTCCCTCAGCACGCCGGCCCCCGCGACGATGAACCGGAGGCCAAGCACGCCACCGGCAACCGCCATCACGTACGCCATGATCTTGAAGGTCATCGCCAGATCAGTAACTGGCCGTCATGGGACGAACAATGATGCAGAGTCCAAATTACTTCATGTATCGTCCAAACGATGTCGTCAGATGGCCGTGACCCGCTCGGCGACGTGCTCGCGCTCCTGCGCCCGGAGGCGGTGCTCGCGGCGGAGCTGCGGGCCCATGGCCGGTGGAGCCTCGCGTTCGATCGCCAGCCGGCGGTGAAGTTCGGCGTCGTCGTCGAAGGCGAGTGTCTGATCGCGGTGCAGGGGCGCCCGGCGAAGACGTTGCGCGCAGGCGACCTCTTCCTGCTCGGCGGCCCGCCGCCATTCGTGTTGGCGAGCGACTTGAAGGCTCCGAGCCGAAACGGGCAGCGGCTCCTCAGCGCCGCGACCGCACGGGTGGTGCGAATCGGCGACCTGCGAATGAAGCCCATCACGCGCGTCATCGGTGGCCACTTCGTGCTCGATCCCCCCAACGCTCACCTCCTCGCCGCCGCGCTGCCCCCGTTCGTACGCATCGCGGCGGAGGAGCCGAGCCCGCTGCGCGAGCTGATCCCGCTCCTGATCGAGGAAGTGCGCTCCACCCAGCTGGGCCGTGAGCGCGCGCTCGATCACCTCGCCCAGCTCGTGCTCATCGAGACGCTGCGGAGGATCGATCTCGTGGGAAAGACGCCGCACACCGGCTGGCTCCGGGCGCTTGCCGACCCGCAAGTGGGAGCTGCGCTGCGCCACATTCACGCGAAGCTCGACGTGGGCACGTCGCTGCCGGCGCTCGCCCGGGTGGCGGGAATGTCGCGAACGGCGTTCGCCGCGCGCTTCAAGGCGCTGGTGGGGCAGCCGCCGCACACCTACGCCGTTCAGTGGAAGATGTCGGTCGCCAAGGACGCGCTGCGGAAAACGACGCGCGCCATCGGAGCACTCGCGTTCGAGCTCGGGTACGCCTCCGAGAGCGCTTTCAGCATGGCGTTTCGGCGCGAGGTGGGCTGCTCGCCGCGCGCGTACCGCCGCGGCTGAACCCGGGCGCCTTTGTGGTTTCGGCGATTCGGCATATGGTCGCTTGGCACTCGACGGGCACGGCTATCGCGTCGCGTACATGCCCATCGAGAACGGTTCTCGCCGGCATCACACAACAGTCGACAGCCCACACGAACCTGATGGCGCCTTCGAGCCGGTATCTGCCACATGGGCGGTTTCATCACGCCCTCAAGGCGCGCGTTGAGGCCCACCTCGCACAGGTGGACAGCGGGCCCGACGTCGCCGCGTCGATGAGACTGAAGACGGCGATCATCTTCACCTGGCTGATCGCGTCATACCTCTCGGCGCTGCTGTTGGCGCAGACCTGGTGGCAGGCGGGTCTCTGCTGCGTGTCGATCGGCCTGGCGATGGCGGCGATCGGCTTCAACGTTCAGCACGACGGCGGCCACCGCGCCTACGCGACCAAGCGCTGGCAGAACGCGCTCGCGGCGGCGTCGCTCGACTTCATCGGAGCGAGCTCCTACGTGTGGAGCTACAAGCACAACGTCTTCCACCACTCGAACCCGAACTGCGTCGGCCTCGACCCCGACATCGATCTCCAGCCGTTGTGCCGCCTGGCGCCCACCCAGGCGAGCCACCCGTGGCAACGCTTTCAGCACGCGTACATCTGGTTTCTGTACGCGTTTCTCGCGGTGAAGTGGTTGTTCGACGATTTTCGCGACATCTACCTCGGCACCGTCGGCGGCCGGTACTTCCCCCGGCCCAAGGGCGGGCAGCTGTTGCAGCTGTGCGTGGGCAAGCTGTTCTTCGTTTCGTGGTCGATCGTGCTGCCGCTGCTGCTGCATCCCGCGATGAACGTGGCGCTCAGCTGGGCCGTCGGGTCGGTGACGATCAGCCTGGCGTTGGCGACGGTGTTTCAGATGGCGCACGTGGTGGAGCGCGCCGGCTTCACCACCCCCGCGACCGAGAAGACGCCGTGGGCCGAGCACCAGGTGGCGACCACGGCGAACTTCGCTCCCGGAGCGCCGCTGCTGACCTGGCTCGTCGGTGGCTTGAACCACCAGATCGAGCACCACCTGTTTCCTTCGGTGTGTCACATGCAGCTGCCCGCGCTCGCGCCGATCGTGAAAGCGACCTGCGAAGAGTTCGGGGTGCCGTACCTCGTCTACCCCACCGCCGGCGCCGCGCTCGCTGCGCACCTGCGCTGGCTTCGGGCGATGGGTGCGCCGGCCGTTCAGTCCGCTTCGAGCGGCGAGACGACCTGAACCCGCGCGTCGGCGAACGCCGCCAGCCAGGAGTCGCCGAGGCCGAGAATCGAGCCGGGCCGTCCTGCGACGCCGCACCCGACCCGGTAGCGGTAAGGCGCCAGCCGCCCGGGCAAGCTCCTGCTGGTCGAGGCGGCTCCTTGGCGAAACTGCACCCAACCGTTTTGGCCCCAAAGCCGCACCGCCTCCGCCTCTGCCTGCCCTCGAGTCATCGGCAGGTGCGTTAGCACACGCGGCTCCAAATAGATGCCGCGCTTCAGAAGTTCGTTGCGCTCAATCGGCGGCCGACGGGTCTGGCCCGATCATGAACCCTTCTCGGCTTCTCATTCTGACCGGCATGGTGGTGGGTTTCGTCTCCTGTTCCGGAGGAGGCTCCTCGGGCGGCGGTGGCGGCGGGACCGCGTTGGGCGGAGGCGTCGCGACGGGTGGAGGAGCCGCGACCGGGGGCGGCGTCGCGACGGGCGGCGGAGCGGCGGCGGGCGGTGGAGCTGCGACGGGTGGCGGAGCCGCGGCGGGTGGCGGAGCTGCGACGGGCGGCGGAGCTGCGACGGGCGGCGGAGCTGCGACGGGCGGCGGAGCTGCGACGGGCGGCGGCACCGGCGGCGCTGACGGCGGCACCTTCTATTTCATCCAGAACACCGACTGCTTCGACTTCGCGACCGCCACCGTCAACGGCACGAGCTGCGACATGCAGGGCCAGGGCGACGGCTCGTTGACCACGAACCTGCCTGCGCCCGCGGGCACCGGCGGCCTGGGCAACCTGTGCGACCTCAACCAGAACGGCACCTCGAACCCGCCGTCGTACCACTCGCTCGCCGAGGTTCCGGGCTCGTGCACCGGCCATTCGTGGGGCAACTACATCGAAGGGGGCGGAGCGACCCTCTCGAACCAGGGCATCTTCGTCTACGGAGGCACGCCCCTGCCCGATGGCGGCCCCGCGTACTACCGCGTGTGGGTCCCGAACAGCTCGGCGACCGGGTACAAGATCAACTTCCAGTTCGAGCCGCTCTGACGCGGTCGTTCAGGGCATCGGTCGAGTGGCGGATTCGCGCGCGCCCAATCGTTCTGCGATGGTGATCGAATGGCCGATCACGTCGCCGAGATGCGCGCCCGGTTTCGCCAGTACATGCTTCGCGTGCTGCTCGTACTGGTGTTGGTGCCCGCCGCAGGAGCGCTGCTGATTGCGCTGTGCCGCATGTACGAATTGGGGGCGCTGAAGGGGGCGATCGGCATCGCGACCGGAGTGGGCACGCTCACCGCCGCGCTGTTGGTGCACCGCGCAACCGTCCGTTGTCCCGCGTGCAACAAGTGGATCCTCCCGGTCGGGGTGAATGGCATGGTGCCGTCGCAGTGCCCCAGCTGCAAAGTCGCCCTCAGTTGACGCAGCATCGGTCTGACGGCGGATACCGGAGCCGCCGCGCATTGGCGACCATGGCTCAATGCTCAAGTATTGGGCGGCCCTCGCCGCTTCTCTCACGCTGATCGGCTGCGACTGCGGCGGCGGAACGAACGATGGTGGCGCCAGCGGTGGTGGCGCCGCGACCGGCGGTGGATCAGCCGCGGGCGGAGGCGCAGCGACCGGCGGCGGCAGCGCGAGCGGCGGTGGCTCGGCGACCGGAGGAGGCGGAACTCAAGACGCGGGCCTGCCGCTCTCGGAGTACTGCGGGCACCTCGCTGATCACGTGTGCGGGCGCGAAGAGAAGTGCGCGTTCCTCGACCCGGCGCAAGAGACAGCCTGCACCACCGAGGTGATCCACGAGTGCCAGATCGGCGCCGACCAGGTGCACCAGGGTTTGTACGCGTACGACCCGTCGAGTGTGCCGTCGTGCTTCGCCGCGATCGACGCATTCGACTGCCGTGAAGAGCGCCTCTTCGCGCCGTACGGCTACGTCCACCTCCCGCGCGAGTGTGACGCGGTCACCGGGGTCGCGGTGGCTCCGGTCGGCCACCCGTGTCTCAGCGACTACGAGTGCGACGGCGGCTACTGCCCCGACACCAACGGCGCCTGCCGCGTCTGCGCTCCGTTCGTCGCGCTCAACCAGCCGTGCTTTCAGACCGGGTGCGAGCCCGGCATCGCCTACTGCGACGTCGTCGCGGGCACCTGCCAACCGCTTTTGACCGCGGGCCAGGGGCCGTGCATCGACTCGCCCGTGATCTGCGCGCCGACCACCTACTGCGCCGACAGCGTCGGCGGCGCGCCGCGCCTCTGCCAGGCGAAGAAGCCCGATGGGCAGCCCTGCACCGAAGGCGCCGAATGCTTCGCGCACTACTGCAACGAGAACCGGTACGGCGCCGACGCGGGCCCGAGCGTGTGTGGCTTCGATGCGCTGGGCGCGCCGTGCGGCTTCGATCTCGATTGCACGAGCAACTTCTGCCTCGACTCAGTCTGCGTTGCCGCGCCGTCCAATCAGCCGCTGGGGTCTCCGTGCGGCGCGAATGAGCACTGCGATCCGTCGCTCTACTGCAAGGAAGCAGGCCAGAAGCCCGGCACCTGTCAGCCGCGCCTCGACGCGGGCGTGCCCTGCTACCCCGGCAACGACTGCATCGCCGGCTTCACCTGCTCCCAGTCGCTCGAGATCTGCGTGCCGGTCGGGCACCAGGGTCAGTCGTGCGGTGACCTCGACGCCGGCGGGTACTCCGACAACAGCGAGTGCACCGAGTTGCTGTGGTGCAACAGCGGAGGCACCTGCGTGCCCTGGCTCGGGCTGGGTGATGCCTGTGACGATCAACGCGCGATTTGCGCTTCGAGCGCATGTGCCGCCTACGACGGCGGCTCGTTCTGCAACGCTCCGACCGGGGCGCCCGGTGAGGTCTGCGCCCTCAACTCCGACTGCCAGTCGTATCGCTGCCTTCAGGAAGACGGCGGTTACCTCGACGCCTTTCACCTTACAGGTCAGTGCGGCGCCCTCTGTTTCTGAAAAGCGCACGAAACGTTTCAGGCAGAATGTCGATAAACTCTGCCGGAGCCGGCCCAAGGGGAGGCTGAGCTTCGACAGCGAGACCTGCGCACCATGACCACGACCAACAAAGCCCACAACGTGTCTGCGTCGCACCCGGCGCACACGACCCACACCACCGCGACTCACGCCGCGACCCGCTCGACGATGACCTCGACGCACCTGGTCGGGCCGATCGACGTCGCGCACCCGCCTGCCGGCATGAACCCCGCGCTCGCGCCTCACGTGCGCGCGATGCACGTGCTCACCGACCCCGCGCTCCAGCCGTCTCACGGCGTCACCCACTGCAACCAGGCGGCGAACAAGTACGCCCAGAGCTTCGGCTACAACGGCTTCAACGGGCTCAACGCCGATCAGATCAACCACCTGATGTCGAACCCGCGCAGCGGCTGGCACCGGGTGAGCGAGGCCGACGCGATCAAGGCCGCGCAGGCCGGCAAGCTGACGATGGAGTCGGTGCCCGCGAGCGCGCGCCACGCCCACGGCCACATCGCTCCGGTGGTCGGGGAGTGGTCGCCCGGCAAGGCGGGCATCGCCCAGGCCGGCACCGACAACTACGAGTGGGGGAGCTGGCGGCGGGAAACTCCCCAGTTCTTCGTGCGCGACTGAAGATGCCGGGCGAACCGGGAGACACCGATGGAGGACTGGGCGTCGACGTCGGCGCCCAGCCCCAGTCGTTGAAGAACGCCGACCCGAAGGTGTTGGAGCTCATTCGCGAGGTCGAGCACGCGGTCGGCAAAGTCGCCAACAGCGGCTTCGACAAGCGGCCGCCCGAGCTGCCCCAGGCCGACCGCGCCGCGTCGAGCCCCGATCTGCCGAAGGTGAAGTCGAGCGCGTTCAAGCGCGTGATTCGCTAGCCGGCGCCCGGCCATAGCGGCGCTATAACGTGCCCGTGACCGAGATGAAGGAGCGCCTGCTCGCCGCGGCGAGCGAGATCTTGTCGACCGAGGGCCCGGCGGCGCTCACCACCCGGCGCGTCTGCGAGGCGGTCGGGGTGACGATGCCCACGCTGTACCACCACTTCCCCAACCGCGACGCGCTGGTGCAGGCGGTCTACGACCACGCGCTCGGCCAGTTCATGGCGAAGAAGCGGAGCCTCGAGCTCTCCGACGATCCGCTCGACGACCTCCGCCGCGGCTGCGAGCTGGTGCTCGACTTCGTCGCCAAGAACAAGAACGTCGCGATCGCGGTGGTCGCCCGTGGCCTCGAAGACCCCTCGATTCTCGGCCCCTCGTACCAGCTGCTGCGCGAGCGGGTGCAGCGCGCCAAACAGGCGGGGCTGCTCCACGTGCCCGAAGCGATGGCCACCGCGATGACCTGGTCGGCCGTGCAGGGGCTGCTGGTTCAGACGATCGCGCCGGTCGACCCGGCGGTGAACCTCGGCCAGCTGCGAAAGCGCCTGCTCGACGGCCTGATCACCTCACTATAGCGATGCTATAGACAACGCAATATAGCGTCGCTATACATCGACCATGGCCGAGGTCATCTTCGTCACTGGAGGCAGTGGGTTCGTCGGCGCGGCGATCATTCGGGCGCTGACCTCCGCGGGGCACCGGGTGCGCGCGCTCGCCCGCAGCGACTCGAGCGCACAATCGGTCGCGGCGCTGGGAGCGGAGCCGGTGAAGGGCGACCTCGACGACCCTGCCTCGCTGGTGGCGGGCATGCGCGGCGCGACGGTGGTGGTGCACGCCGCCGCCTCGCTCACCAGCGGAGTGCGCTACCGCGACCACGAGAAGACCAACGTCGGTGGCACCCAGACGATGCTGGCCTCCGCGCGCGAAGCCGGCGTGCGGCGCTTCATCTACATCAGCGCGGCGTCGATCGTGATGAACGCCGACCAGCCGACGCAGGGTGACGAGGCGTCGCTCCCGGTGCAGCACCACCGCTCGATGCCGTACAGCGCGACCAAGGGCAGAGCCGAGCGGCTGGTGCTGGAGGCAAACGGCGCGGCGATGACCACTCTCGCGCTCCGGCCTCCGTTCATCTGGGGCCCGGGGGCTCACTCAATCACCGAGATCGCGAAGGCGTTTCGCGAGGGCCGCTTCACCTGGGTCGGCAGCGGCGCGCTGCCTTACAGCGTGTGCCACGTCGACAACCTCGCCGGCGCGGTGGTGCAGGCGGTCACCCGCGGCGAGGGCGGCAAGGCGTACTTCGTCACCGACGACGAGGTGACCAGCGCGCGCCGCTTCTACACCGAGATCGTCGAAGCGGTCGGCCAGCCGGCGAAGGCCCGCCAGGTACCGTACGCGCTCGCCACCACGCTGGCCCGCGCGATGGAGCTGGCCTTCTCGGTGTTCAAGCCAGGCCAGGCGCCTCCGCTGACGCTCGAGCTGGTGCGCATGATGGGCACCCGGCTGGAGCTCTCGAACGCGCTCGCCAGGCGCGAGCTCGGCTACGCGCCCACGGTCTCCCGCGAGGCCGGTCTCGAGCAGCTGCGGGCGCTCAATCGGCGGTGAGCTGCCGCCCGCAGCTGGGGCACTTCGCGTGTTCCTTGCGGAGCCGCGCGACCGTCATCACCGGATCGTCGTCGGCGGGCCCGGTGGGCTGCTTCCAATTGCACTCGGTCAGCTTCTTCTGGTGCGGCGGTGCCAGCCGCAGCTTGGCGTCGTGCGACGAGAACAAGAACGGGCACTCGGCGATCTGCTTGAAGCCGTCGGCGTCGAAGTGGTTGGCGACGATGTCGTCGACGGTGCCGTAGATGACCCGCTGAAAGCCCGCGGCCTCGGCGGCGTCGAGCAGCAACCGCTGCCCTTCGGCGAGCATCGCCGTCTCACACCCGAGCAGCCGAATGTGAGCGTCGTGGGTCAGCGAAGCCGAGAGGCTCTTCAACAGGTCGAACCCCACCATCTTGGTGGCGGTGGTCTTCGCGTCGGGTACGCCGAACAGCACGTGGGGGCCGAGTTGCTGCAGGCCCCCTTTGCCGTGGTCGAAGATGTCGAGGCGGGTGAGCGGCCCACCCTGGGCGGTGACCGCGGCCTTCACCGCCGCGAGCAGATCATTCGGGCCGGCGCAGCGAACCCGGTGAGCCGGGTCGACGGCCTTCGCGACCGCCTCGGTGCCGGGCTCGGCCGGCGTGTACTGCCCGACCACCAGCAGCGCGCGCTTCACAGCTGCGCCGGGTCGGGAATGTGCACCACTCCCATCGCGCCGGCGTGGCTGGAGACCCACTTGTCGAAGGTCTCCTTCTGCGCGGGCGTGAGGCGGTCGTCATTCTTCATCAGCTCCTGGAGCTGCTTGGCGTAGAGCTTCAGCACCGCGTCCATCGTCGACGAGCCGGCCAGCGGCCACTTGCCGGTGCCGCCCGCGGCCACCGCGTTGACGTCGAGGGAGTTGGCATAGGTCTCGACCAGAAAGAGCACCGCACACTTGCCCGGTTGATTGGCGACGTTGGTGGGGAGTTGCTTGTCCATCGCCGGGTCGCCCCAGGCGTGGTTCACCTTCGAGAGATCGATGCTCGTTTGCGCCCCTGCCACGCCGGTGGCGAGTGAGACGAAGGTGCAGACGAGCGTCGAGCCGTTGAGCGATTTGATTTGAACGAGGTACGGCCGGTACTCGTAGGTGCTGGCGAGATCGTCCCAGTAGATCGTCTGGTTGAGGCCCGGCTTCCCGAACGGCCCCGGCGTCGGTTGCTGGGGAGGTACCGCCGTGCTCGCCGCCACCAATTGTGTCGCCATCGTATTTTCCCCCGGAGCCGATCGCGTCATGCGATCGGCCGGGGGACTATAGATGTGTTTCAGCCGTTCGCAGCCAGCAACGCCTCGAGCTGGTCGAACGTCTCGCCGTGGCCGCTGGTGGCGCCCGAAGACATCGCCTCGTCGAGCGCGGCCTTCGACGGGTAGAGATCGCTCATCGTCAGCAGCGTCTTCCCGTTCTTCTCTTCGAAGGTGACGGTGGTGACCTGGTTGCCGTGCCCCTCTTCTTCGTTGGTCCAGACGATCTTCGAGTTCGGCACCACCTCGGTGTACTTGCCGAAGAACGAGATCGGGTCCTTCGAGGCCGGGTGCTGAAACACCAGCTTGTAGCCGCCGCCCACCCGCACATCGAGCTCGCAGGAGAGCAGGTTCATGTTGAACGACTTCGGCACCCACCACTTCTTGAACAGGTCGGCCTGGGTCCACGCCTGGTAGACCAGCCGCGCGGGGCCATTGAAGGTGCGGGTGACCACCAGCTCACGGTCTGACTTTCGCTCCGTGGTGGTGGGGTTCAGGTTGGCGTGCGGGTTCTTCATCGGGGTGGCCTCAGTCTTTCTTGCGTCCATGTTCCTTCTCCTTGCGTTTGAGCTCTTCGACGACGTCATCCAATGCAGCGAAACGGGACTCCCAGAGCTGGCGGTGCGCCTCCAGCCAGGCGGCCTCTTCTTCGAGGCGCCGCGGGCCGAGCGTGCAGGTGCGCACCCGGCCGACTTTCTCGGTCGCCACCAGCCCCGCCTCTTCGAGAACGCTGACGTGCTTCTTCATGCCCGTCAGGGTCATCTGAAATTTCTCGGCGAGGTCGGTGATCGACGCGTCGCCCAGGCCGAGCTGCGCCAGCACTCCGCGCCGGGTGGCGTCGGAGAGGGCGGCGAACGAGGCGTCGAGGCGGGCGTTCTGAAACTGAACCATATGGTTCAGTATTAGCGCAGACCTTTTCCCGGCGCAAGGGGGTCTGCGTTTTCGGGCGCGGCTACTGCTTCAGCACCAGCTCGGCGTCGATGGTGATCTTGATGGTGTCACCGACGACGACGCCGGGGCCCTCACCCGGGTACTCCCAGCGGAGGCCGAAGTCTTTGCGGTTGATCGAGGCGGTGGCCTCAATGCCGCGGCGAATGCCACCGGCGTGGTTGAAGGGCGCCGACGGGGTGACCGCGAGCGTCACCGGCTTCGTCACGCCGTGCATGGTGAGGTCGCCGGTCATCGACCAGCTGGTGGGGCTGGCGCGGGTGCAGCCGGTCGAGACGAAGGTGGCGGTGGGAAACTTCGCGGTGTCGAAGAAGTCGGGGCTCTTCAGGTGGGTGTCGCGCTCTTCGACGCCGGTGGAGATCGAGGTCACGTCGATGGTCGCGTTGACCTTCGAGTTGGCGGGGTTCTCTTCGTCCCAGGTGACGGTGCCCGACGGCTTCTGAAACATGCCCCGCACGTTCGAGAACACGTGCTTGCAGACGAAGTTCACCGACGAGTTCTCGGGGTCGAGATCCCAGCTCGAGACCTTCGGCACCGGAGGCCCGGGCGGCTGCTGCTGTTCGGGCGCTTCGGCGGCGGCCACCGGAGGCGGCGCGGCGGGAGCGGCTTCCTTGGGCTTACAGGCGACGAGGCAGAGGGGCATCAGCAGCGCTAGAGCTCGCATGAGTACGCGAGTGAGCGGGCACGGCCGAAAGTTTCACTTCAACGGTGAAGCAGCCCGGCCAGGGCGCCGAAGAGCTCGTCTTGCTTCGACTGGTCGACCTTGCCGTCGAGCTTGAGCACCAGCGCGCCGGCGGCGTCGAGCAGCACCACGTTCGACGTCTTTTCCTTCAGCTTCCAGGGCGCGCCCCGCATCGTGCCGCTCCAGTCGACGTAGACGGGTATGCCGGCCTTGGTCTGCGCGTCGCGCACCCCCTTGAGCGCGAAGTTACGGGCGGGAAACCAGTTGTAGCCCTGGAGGTCGGCCACCGCGACCACCTGCACCGCGTCGAGCAGGTTCTCTTTCTTGCCGCGCTTGAACAGCTCGTCTTTCAGCGCCTGGTTGAGCGAGGTCGAGTCGCGCTCTTCGTAGAAGACGATGGTGGGCTTGCCGAGCAGGGGGTGGAGCGCCACCGCGTCGCCGTCGGCGTTCTCGAGCTGAACATCGAGGAATCCCGCGGGGGAAGCGGCCAGGAGCGTCATCGCGAAGAAAGGTTTGAGCATGGTGAAACAGGCTCCGGGGGGTCTACGTATGACTGGCTGAGGATGTTTCAGGGCTCGAAACGGGTGGCGGTGATCGGCGGCGGGCTGGGCGGCTTGGTCGCGGCCGGAGAGCTCGCGCGCGCCGGGCAGCGGGTGACCTTGTTCGAGGCCACCCAGACGTTGGGCGGCAAGGCCGGCCGGGTGGAGCGCGACGGCATCACCCTCGACACCGGCCCTACCCTTCTCACCATGCCGGCGGTGATTCGCGGCGCGTTCGAGCGGCTGGGTGCGTTCGACCTGCTGCCGCCGCTGACCGAGCTGAAGCTGCAGTGCGACTACCGCTGGCGCGACGGCGCCCGCTTCGACGCCTGGGCCGACCTGCCGCGCACCCTGGAGTCGGCCGAGCGGCTGGCGCCAGGTGAAGGGCCCAGGCTGGAGTCGTTCTACCGGGAAGCCGAAGACATCTACCATCAGGTCGGCGTGCCCTACTTCGCCGAGGGCTCCGACGCGTGGTGGTCGTTCGCCTCGCGCTTCGCCCGCCAGGGCCCGAAGGCGCTGCTCTACGGCATGCGCATGTCGACGCTCGACGCGCTCGCCCGCAAGCACCTGGCGAACGAGAAGCTGGTGCAGTTCGCCGGGCGCTACGCGACCTACGCGGGCGCCTCGCCGTACCAGGCGTCGGCGGCGTTCGCGATGATCGCCCACATCGAGCGGGCCGACGGCGTGTTTCACCCGCGCGGAGGCATGGGCGGCCTGGCGGCGGCGCTCGGGGTCGCGCTGCGCCGGCTCGGCGTCGAGATACGTCTGGGCACCAGGGCGCGCTTCGAGCGCCGCGGCGCGGAGCTGATCGCGGGGGAGCAGCCGTTCGACGCGGTGGTGCTCAACGCCGACCCGCTGGCGCGCCTCGGCCGGGGCGACGAGCCGCTCGCGCTCTCTGGCTTCGTGCTGCTGCTGGAGGCCGACCGCCGGCTGCCGCTGGCGCACCACTCGATTCTCTTCGCCGACTCGGGGCGCGACGAGCACCAGGCGCTCGACGCAGGCCGGCTGCCGCAAGACCCGACGCTCTACGTCTGCCACCCCTGCGCGACCGACCCGACATTGGCGCCCGAGGGCAAGAGCGGCCTCTACCTGATGGTGAACGCGCCCCCGCTCGGGCCGGGCCAGCGCCCGTGGAACGAAGAGGGCGAGCGGGTCGCCCAGTGGTGCATCGAGCGGCTGCGCGCCGCGTTTCCCGACGCGCTTCGCGGAGTGCAGTTGCGCGAGCTCGGCCGACGAACGCCGCTCGACCTCGAGGCGCTGGGCGCACCGCGCGGCTCCATCTACGGGTTTCTGCCCCACGGCCGGCTCGGGCCCTTTCGCAGGCCGCGTCAGCGCGCCGGCGAGCCGGGCGTGTTCTTTGCCGGCGGCGGCACCCACCCGGGCGGAGGCGTGCCGCTGGTGATGCTCTCGGGCCAACGCGCCGCCGCGGCGGTGGTCAGCTCAATGGGGTGAAGGCAGCGAGCAGCTGTCATGGGTGCACCGGCCGGTGAGGCGCAACCGGTTGCGGGCGAACCACCGGTAGCCGGCCTCGAGCAGGTTCGAGATGCCGGGCAGCCGGGTCACGCTCACCAGCGGGCCGAAGCCGACCGCGGCGTAGAGCTGCCGAAAAACCTCCACGCCTTCGATCAGCCGCCCATCGGGGAGCCGGGCGTGAATGCGCGCCATCAAGGTCTGCCAGTCGACGCCGGCGCCGCGCGCGTCGAAGCCCGGGGCGGCGATGTCGGTGAAACGCACCCGGCCGTGGCGATCGAAGCGCCGCAAGACGTTGATCTCCCGCAGACAGAGCGGGCACTCGCCGTCGAAGAAGACCTCGAGCCGTTCAGCCATCACCTGATGGAAACGAGCGGCGCGAAAAGTTGTTTCGACAGACGAAACAATTGCTGGCGACGACCGTAGGCCCGGCGCATCTTCCACCGCGAACGCACAACGAGGTGAAAACATGAGCCGAAGCGAGAGCGAAAACCCGGCAATCCCCTCCCCCCAGCCCAAGACCACCCGGCCCCGCACCAACCGCGATTGGTGGCCGAACCAGCTCGATCTCTCGGTGCTCCACACCCAGCCGCAGGTGGCGAGCCCGATGGAGCCGGGCTTCGACTACCTGAAGGCGCTCGAAGGCCTCGACGTCGAAGCGCTCAAAGCCGACGTGAACAAGGTGATGACCACCTCCCAGCCGTGGTGGCCGGCCGACTTCGGTCACTACGGCCCGCTGTTCATTCGCCTCAGCTGGCACGCCGCGGGCACCTACCGCATCGCCGATGGCCGCGGCGGCGCGGGCGAAGGTGCGCAGCGGTTCCCTCCGCTCTCGAGCTGGCCCGACAACGCCAACCTCGACAAGGCGCGGCGGTTGCTCTGGCCGGTGAAGCAGAAATACGGTCAGAAGGTCTCCTGGGCCGACCTGTTGGTGTTCGCCGGCAACTGCGCGCTGGAGTCGATGGGCTTCAAGACGTTCGGCTTCGCGTTCGGCCGCCCCGACATCTGGGAGCCGCGCGAGGTGTTCTGGGGCTCCGAAGACACCTGGCTGGGAGACGAGCGCTACAGCGGAGACCGGGAGCTCGCGGGCCCGCTCGGCGCGGTGCAAATGGGCCTCATCTACGTCAACCCCGAGGGCCCGAACGGCAAGCCCGACCCGCTGGCGGCGGCGCGCGACATTCGCGAGACGTTCGCCCGCATGGCGATGAACGACGAAGAGACGGTGGCGTTGATCGCCGGAGGCCACACCTTCGGCAAGACCCACGGCGCGGGCGACGCCAAGAAGGTCGGCGCCGAGCCCGACGGCTGCCCGTTTCACCACCAGGGCCTGGGGTGGAAGAGCACCCACGGCACCGGCAAAGGCAAAGACGCGATCACCTCCGGCCTCGAGGTGACCTGGACCACCACGCCGACGAAGTGGAACAACGACTTCTTCAAGCACCTGTTCGACTACGACTGGGAGCTCACCAAGAGCCCGGCCGGCGCGAACCAGTGGAAGCCGAAGGCCAACGCCGGCGCCGGCACGGTGCCCGACGCGTTCGACGCCGCGAAGAAGACGTCGCCGAGCATGCTCACCACCGACCTGGCGCTGCGGTTCGACCCCGCGTACGAGAAGATCTCGCGCCGCTTCAAGGATCACCCGGAGCAGTTCGCCGAGGCGTTCGCGAAGGCCTGGTACAAGCTGCTCCACCGCGACATGGGGCCGATCGCGCGCTTCTTTGGGCCCTGGGTGCCGCCCGCGCAGCTCTGGCAAGACCCGGTGCCGGCGGTCGATCACCCGCTGGTGGGCGCCGACGACATCGCGGCGCTGAAGAAGCAGGTGCTCGCCTCTGGGCTGCCGCTGTCGAAGCTGGTCTCGGTGGCGTGGCGCTCGGCGGCGTCGTTTCGCTCCACCGACAAGCGCGGCGGCGCGAACGGCGCCCGCATTCGCCTCGCGCCCCAGAAGGACTGGGAGGTCAACGAGCCGGCCGAGCTGCAGACGGTGCTGGCCGGGCTGGCGATGGTTCAGGCCAACTTCAACAAGGGCGGGAAGAAGATCTCGCTGGCCGATCTGATCGTGCTCGCCGGCTGCGCCGCGGTGGAGAAGGCCGCGAGTGACGGCGGCGTGCAGGTCACGGTGCCCTTCACTCCCGGCCGCACCGACGCCACCCAGGAGCAGACCGACGCCCACTCGTTCGCGGTGCTCGAGCCGCGGGCCGACGGCTTTCGCAACTACGTCAACGACGGGCAGAGGCTCTCGCCCGAGACGCTGCTGCTCGACCGGGCGACGATGCTCTCGCTCACTGCCCCCGAGATGACGGTGTTGCTGGGCGGGATGCGGGTGCTCGACACCAACTTCAAGGGCAGCAACCACGGCGTGCTCACCACCCGGCCCGGGCAGCTCACCAACGACTTCTTCGTCAACCTGCTCGACATGGGGGTGGAGTGGCAGCCGCCCTCTCCCGCCGGCGTGTGCGAAGGGCGCGACGCCAGCGGCAAGACGAAGTGGACCGCGACCGCGGTCGACCTGGTGTTCGGCTCGCACGCCCAGCTGCGGGCGCTGGCCGAGGTCTACGGGTCGAGCGACGCGAAAGAGAAGTTCGTGCGCGACTTCGTCGCCGCCTGGAACAAGGTGATGAACCTCGACCGGTACGACCTGAAGCGCGGCTGAGCCTCAGGCCGGTACGGCGAGACGGTCGAAGACCTCGAGCATGCGCGGCTCCACCTCGTGTCGCGCCGCTTCACGCTCGCTGTTGGGCGCCACCTCGATGCGGGCCAGCTGCAGGCTGGCGCGCACCACCCGCGCCATCGCCGACAGGTTGCCGCCGTCGCCGTTCAGCTCCTCCAGGGTGCGGTGGGCGCCAGCCAACGCCTCGTCCATCGCGAGCACGGTGAGCGCCTTGGGAATGAACGAGACCCGGTCGATCTGATCGGCGAGCGCCGCCAGCTCGGCCGCGATCCCGAGCCCGAAGTCGTCGGAGATGCCCACGCTCTGACCCAGGTCGAGGGCCAGGGCGTGCACCCGGGCGACGTAGCGCTTCGCCGAGGGCGCGACGCCCTGAATCGCGTGCAGCATCAGGTCGATGCCGGCCCTGCTCAGCTCGCGAATCTTCTCGCGCCGGGTCACGGCCTCACGGTGGTCGGCGAAGCCGGTGTGCACCACCCGCACCAGCTCTTCGTTGTCGACCGGCTTGCGCAGGTAGTAGCTGATGTTGCCCGAGTTCACCGCCTTGATCACCGCGTCGAGGTCGGCCTGGCCGGTGAGCAGAATGCGCGACGCGTCGGGCAGCAGCAGCCGCGCGGCGGAGAGGAACGTCGCTCCATCCATACCCGGCATGCGCATGTCGGAGACGATCACCGCGAAGTCGCGGTCTTTCTTCAGCATCTCGAGCGCCGCCTCGCCGCCCACCGCGGTCACCACCGGGAACACCTTGCGCAGGTTGCGCTCCAGGCCGCTGAGCACCTTGGGCTCGTCGTCCACGCACAGCAACCGCATCAGCTTCGCCTCGCTCATCTCCGCTCCTCCGTTCCGATGTTCGACCACGCCCGCGCCGCCTCTTCACGCAGCTGCGGCACCCGGACAGACAGACCCAGCTGCGCCGCCAGCCGCTCGAGCCCGCCCGGCTGATGGGCGCGCGTCAGGCCCAGCACTTCGTCTTCCAGTTGGGTGGTGAGCGCGAGCACGCTGGCCGCGTCGGTCACCGCGTCGGGCGAAGGCTGGCGATGACCGGTGGCGACCGCGGTCACCACCGTCTCGGGCAGCTTCCAGATGCGCAGCAGCGCCGCGCCGACCCGATCGCTGTCGAAGCCGAACGCCTCGAGCTCGACCTCGCGCAGCGCGCGCCGCTCGGCGAGGTGCCGCTCCCACACCTGCCGGTAGCGGGCGGGCATCTGCAGCGCGAAGCTGTACACCCCGACGTCGGCGAGCAGCGCCGCCTCGGAGGCGAGCACGACGGTGGGGCTCTTGCCGCCCACCAGGCGGGTCAATCGGGAGCGAAAGATCGCCCGGCGCTGAAGCTCTTCGAGCAGGCCCAGCCCGTCGGGCTCGCGGAGCACCTCGGTGAGGAGCACGATCTCCCGCACCGCCTCCAGGCCCAGCAAGACCACCGCGTCGCGCACCGAGGTCACGCCCCGCTGCAGCCCGAAGTAGGCCGAGCCGACCAGCTTGAGCAGGGTGGTGGCGACCGCCACGTTCTCGGAGACGATCTGGCTCACCTCTTCCATCGCGGCGGAGGGGCTGTCGATCAACGCGCTGATCCGGTGGTACGTCTCGGGCGCCACCGGCAGCGCGCCCATCGTGCCCACCAGCGCGATCAGCTTCGGGTCGCCGAGCGCATCGCTCACCCGGCAGCACTCTTCGATCGCCGCGATGATCGCCGCGCCAGGGCTGGGCTTGGCGAGGAACTGGTGCGCGAGCGAAGCCAACCGGTGACCGGTCTTGGCGTCGACCTGGCCCGAGAGCACCACCCGCACCGCGGTGGGCCGGGTCTTCAGGGCGTGGCGGAGCACCTGCTCGCCGTCGATCTGCGGCATGCGCGCGTCGGAGACGATCACGTCGAAGCCGCCCCGATCGATCGCCGCCAGCGCCTCCGCTCCGCCGAGCGCGGTGTCGACCTGCCAGCGATCGCGGTACGGGCGCAGCGCCTTCTTCAGGCCGTTGAGCAGCGCGGCCTCGTCGTCGACGAGCAGAACCCTTCGAACCGGCTCGACGCTCACGCCGCCCTCCGCTGGCCAATCGGCAGGTGGAGCGTGAAGGTGGTGCCCACGCCCGGCTCGGAGTCGAGCTCGACCCGGCCGGCGTGACGATCGACCACCACCGAGCGCACCAGCGGCAGACCCTGACCGCTCCCCTTGCCCATCGGCTTGGTGGTGAAGAACGGCTCGAACATGCGGTGGCGAATCGCCTGGGGAATGCCGCACCCGTCGTCTTGAATCGCGATCACCACCTCGCCGCCGTCGACGCGGGTGCGCACCTTGATGCCGCCCATGCGGGTGCTCGACGCGGCCTTCTGCTTCTCTTCGATCGCGTGGGCGGCGTTCACCAACAGGTTGAGAAACACCTGCTGGAGACTGCCGATGTGACACTCCACCGAGGGCAGCTCGGCGAGGTCGGTCTCGATCTCGGCCACGTGCTTCAGCTCGCTGCGCGCAAGCACCAGGGTGCGCTGAATCGCCTGGTTCACATCGGAGGGCGCCATCTCGGGCGAGTCGGCGTGGGCGTACTCTTTGAGCGCCTTCACCAGCTCGGCGACCCGCTGCACGCCTTCGCGGGCCTCCTGCAGCGACTTGGGGATCTCCTCGCGCAGGTAGTCGAGGTCGGCCGCCTTCACGTCGTCGCCTCCCTGCTGGCTCAAGCGCTCGAACAGCGGCTCCAGGTCTTTGAAGCTGTTGGCGAGGAACTGCACGTTGTCGCCGATGAACTGGACCGGGGTGTTGATCTCGTGCGCCACGCCGGAGGCGAGCTGGCCGACCGCCTCCAGCTTCTGCGACTGGGCGAGCTCGCGCTCCATCTGCCGTTGCTCGGTCACGTCGCGGCCGACGGCGAACGAGAGGTTGCGCGCGTGATCGGCGGTGACGTTCCACGAGACGCGGCGAAAGCTCCCGTCTTTGGTGCGCAGCCGGTTCTCGAAGCCGCCGATCGCCGAGCGCTCTTTCAGCTTCTTCGCCTCCGAGACGGTGGCGTCGACGTCGCTGGGGTGAACGAGGTCGAGAAACGATTTTCCCTCCAGGTCCTTCGGCTGGTAGCCGAGGCGCTCGCACCAGCTGTGGTTCACCTGGAGGATCTGCAGCTGAGCGTTGACGATGCAGAGCAGGTCGGCGCTGGTGCGGAAGAACGCGTCGCGTTGGTTCTCGGCCAGCTGCCGTGCCTCGACGTCGCGCTTCAGCTGTACGTAGCGTTCTTTGAGCTCGCGGCTCGAGGTCTCGAGGCTGTGCTGCAGCAGCCCGCGATCGGCGTCAGACGATTGGTAGGCCTGGCTCACCGCCTCGAGAAACTTCTCCATCGCGGGCGAGCTGGGAATCTCGGCGCCGAAGTGCCGGCGCAGCTGGCGATCCAGCAGGCTGTGCCGGCTCATGCGGCTTCTCGCAGGGTGGTCACCGTCATCGTCTGGTTGTGCAGGCGGCAGGGCGCGCCGGTGGAGAATGGCGCCAGCTCACCGTACGAGTAGAAGCCGGTCACCGGCACCGTGGCGCCCAACACCTCGCGCACCGCTTCGACCTCTTCTTCGATGCGCTGCTGGAGCACCAGCTTGCGGCCGACGCAGCTGATCAGAATCGCCAGCTCGGGCTCGTGAGCGCCACGGCTGACCTGGGCGGCCTGCTGCGCGCCGGTCACCAGGCGATCGAAGTTGGCGCGCATCAGCTGCGCGGTGGAGCCTTCGGGCACGTCGCCGGCGAAGGTGAGCGACTGCTCTTCAGCCGACACCGCGAGCAGGGTTCGCACCACCGACTCGTCGCTGCCCGGCGCCTGCACCAGCACCGGGAAGCGCAGGCCGCTCGACGGCAGCTCGTCGGCGTAGGGCCCCAGGTACCTGCGGTAGAGCGCGAGCGCCGGCTCGCCGTCGAACTCGTAGACCACGTTGCCCTTGGATTTGGTGACGGTGCGGTCGGGGCCGAATGGGTCCCACCCGCCGAGGCTGCCGACGCCGACGTCGAAGCCGTAGAAGGCGAGCAGGCTGATCGACGCGCTCGAGACCTGGCCTTCGTGCACCACCACGGTCTGACCGAACGACGCGCCGTCGCCCGACAGCCCGCCCGAGAGGGTGCAGCCGGTGGGGAGCGCCGCGACCAGGCCGCGCACCAGCTCGCTGCCGTTCACCAGCGTGCCGTCGGAGAACACCAGCACGTGCGAGAGCCCCTCGTGCGGCACCCGCGAGGCCAGCACCCGCCCGGCCTCTTCTGCTCCGCCGACTTCGCCCAGCCCGACCTGCGCGTGACGCACCTTCGAGCGGTCGAGCCACACCGCGGTCGCGACCAGGGAGCCGTCGCGAACGGTCGACCCGTCGATCTCTCCGGCGGTGCTGCAGCCGAAGATGCGGTCTTTCGGGTAGCGCCGCGCGAGCGCCTCCAGCGGTTCGCCCGAGCTCAGCTCGACCCGCCCGCCGAAGACGATCACCAGATCAGGTGGGGAAGACGCGTCAGGAATCGCACTCCAACCTTCAGCCCCGGCCCAACGCGCCTGGTGAATCTTCATGGGCGATCGGCTTTCGCAAGCGAGGTGCCAGCCCCAAACCAGCGACGACATTTGTCGCCTACTGGGTGCCTGCGAACCTCTGGGTCACTCCGTGGAGCGCGCAGAATTTGCGGCTGTTAGGAGGAGGCGATGTCGAAGGCCAGCGCCACTCCGCCGTGGAAGAAGAAGAAGCCCGCCACGGCGAAGAAGACGAAGCTCAGCGACGAGGCGAAGGCGGCGGCTCGGGCGCGCGCCGAGAAGGCCGGCCGGCGCTACCCGAACCTGGTCGACAACATGTGGGCCGCGAAGTGGCAGGCCCTGCACGGCGGCTGAGCTACTTCGCGGCAGTGAGCGCGCCGCACATCTTCACCGCGGCGTCGAGGTCGGCCTTGTTCCAGGCGGTGCCGATGCACAGCAGCTTCGCGCCGCCGACGGTGCGCACCTCGTCGAAGCCGTAGGCAGTCACCGCGTGCGGAGACGCGGCCGAGAACTGCACCTGCCAGCCGTCTTTGCCGTTCTTCTTCGCAAGCTCGGTCACGGTGGCGCCCGGCGCGTCGCTCTTCAGGTCTGCCACCACCGTCTCGGGCCTGGCCGGCTGGCCCACGTCGCCGGTGTAAGCGGCCACCGTCAAGGTGACTTCGGCGCGGTCTTCGCCGCCGCAGCTGATCTTCACCGAGCCGAAGACCTCTTCGGCCTGACAGTCGCCGGCGCCCTTGGTGCTCGCTTTGAGCGCGGGGAGTGCGAGCGCCGCGGCTGGCTTGGCAGCGGCCTTCGGCTTCGGCTCGAACGACCCGCCGCGGGAGAAGCAGCTCACTTTTCCACCGTGAACGAAGCCAGCGGCCACGTCACCGGTCTTGCCGGCGGCGAGGTAGTAATTCAGCGTGGTGTCGCCCATCAGGCAACGGGCGGCGGGCTTCGCCTCGCAGGTCGCCTTCGCGGTGCCGTTCGATTTCTTGCAGCGGTCTTCGAAGGCCGCGGCGGCCTCGTCTTTTCCGAGGCGAACCTCGGTGCAGATCGTGCCGAAGTCGCCGGCCTTGGTGTCACAGGCCGTCGAGGCGGGGGCTGCCGAAAGACACAACGTCAACAGGTGCGCGGAGAGCATGGTCGACGAGCTACAACCCGGTGCCCGGCGAAACACGCAATTAATCGAGCAGGCGTCAGTCGCAGTAAGGCGTGTCGAGATCGAACCGGAGCGCGCCGCCGTTCACGCTGGCGTAGAGCCCGTCGCCGGCGAGCACCACCGGAACGTCGTAGGCGTAGAGGGAAATGCCGGGCTCACAGAAGCGGTGCCAGGTGAGCGCGCCATCGAGCTCGAGCGCGTAGACGTGGGTCGCCTCCTCCGGGTTCCAGTGGTAGCCGTTCTCGCCCGACACGAAGATCATGCGGTGGCCTTTGGGGTCGTAGAGGGCCGACGCGGGCTCGAGCGGGTCTTCGGGAGATGCGCCAGAGGTGCCGCCCGCTGTCTCCCGCTTCCAGGTGAGGGTCGACAACGCGAGGGTCCACAGCTCGTCGATCGGCTTCGAGGTCGAATCGAAACCGCCGAACAGCACCAGCCGGTCGTGGGCGGAGTCGTACACCGCGACGTGCCCGTAGCGCGCAGCGGGGCCGGGCGCGACCGGCTGCAGCTGCTGCCACCGTGGAGCGCCGTCGAGCGAGAGCGCCCAGAGGTCGTCGCGGGTGGCGATCCCGCTCCCGTCGGGGAGCACGTCGTAGCCGCCCTGCACCAACAGCTGGTGGTGCACGCCGTCGAAGACGATCGCGGGGCCGGTGCGGGGCTCGGGGCCGGGAGCGATCGCCAACTGTTCCCACACCGAGCCGGGGCTGGAGCTCAGACGGCTCACCGTCGCGCCGTAGGTGGAGCCGAACGCCAGCACGCTCTGGTCGATCGGGTCGTAGACGCCCGAGTTGAAGAGCACGTCGGGCGGCGGCCCGGCGTCGAGCACCTGCCACCCTGCTCCATCGGGCCCGTCGAGCTCGGTCACCTGGGTGTCGCCGAAGAAGGCGGCGCCAAAGACGACCAGCGCGTGGCGCTGCGGGTCCCACGCCGCGGTGCGCTGGCGAATCGACGGGTCGGCGATCAGCGTGGGAGGCGTCAGCGGCGCGGGAATCAGGGTGTCGAACGGGAGCTCCCAGCTCGCGTTGGTCCACTGGGTGCGCTGCGAGCCGGAGAAGTAGATCGCCCGGTGCCGCCGGGTGTCGACCATCGCGCTCGGGGCGAGCAGCTGCTGCCGATCGACGTCGAGCGGCGCCGCAGACCAGGTGTGCGAGGCGAGCGAGAAGATCGAGATCGCGTCGTTCTCGTCGCCGCCGGCGATCAGCACCTGGTCGTGCGTTTCGTCGAGCACCGACCGCGCCCCGTAGCTGCCGCTGGCGTTGTTGCCCGGGTCGAGCAGGCTCCACGAGCCCGAGGCGAGCGAGTAGCCCCACACCTTTCGCAGCCGGCCGTGGCCTCCGAAGAGGATCAGCTGGCCGCGGCTGGGGTCGAACAGCAGCGAGGTCTCGGCGGTGTAGAACGGAGCGCCGGTGTCGGAGGGGCCATTGGCGACCCGTGACCAGACCGGCGCGCCGTCGAGGGTGAGCTGCCAGAGACCGACGGTGGTGCGCTGGCCTCCGAAAGCGAACAGCCGGTGGCCCGCGCGATCGATCGCCAACCGGCCGCTCTGAATCTCACCGCCGGGCGAGGGGCCGACGGGAACGATGCGTCTCCACGCGGGCGCGCTCGACAGCGAGAGCTCCCACAGCTGCACGTCGGCGTCGGGCGTGGCGGTGCTGGGAATGCGGGTGAGCAGCACCAGCATGCGGCCGCCAGCGGGGTCGTAGACGGCGGAGTCACCGAACAGCTCCTCGCCGTAGGCGTGCGCAGGTGGGTGAAGGCCCGGCACCTTCAGCTCGCGCCACACGCCGGCATCGGGGCCCGAGAAAGGCAGCTGCCAGGTGTCGGTAGCGCCACCGCCGAAAACGATCATCCGGTCGTTCGCTTCGTCGTAGACCGCGACGTGCCCCATGCGCGGGTACGGCGTCGCGTGGCGAATCGACCAACCTCCGGTGATGCCCGCATCGGTGCCGGCGTCGGTCGCGGGCGCGCCCGCGTCATCGACCTCGCTCACCGTACGGAGGCACGTGCACGCGTCGAGCAGCAACAACATCGAAGAGACGACGAGAATGCTCAGAGAGGTTCGCAAGCCCGCGGCCCCGTGCACATCGGGGGCCAGCGACGCTCACCGGGCGGGCGCGGCCGAAACGGTCGTCTGATGCCCACAGTTGTCGGCTGCAGCCTGCGGGCTGAACCCGACAAAAGCTCCGGCCTCGCCGGGCGGTGACCTAGGCTGGCGCGGTGCGTGGCGCCGCCGGGTGGCTGACGATCGCCGTCGTCTTGCTCTGCGCGCCGGCGCGGGCCGCCGAGTGCCCGGCTCCCCACTCCGGTACCGCGGCGCTGGCGAGCCTCGACCCCAACGCCCGGCTGGAGGCGATTCGCGCGCTGATGCGCCACGATGCGCGCAACGCCCGCATCTGGACCTACGTCACCAGCGGCCTGTCGCTCGCGGGCGCGGCGGTCAACTTCACCCTCGCCGCCACCACCCACGACCACGCCTACCGTTACGACCGCCTGGCCGGAGGGATCGCCGGGCTGATCACTCCGCTCGCCGATTTGATCGACCCGTTGCTGATGATGGGAGACCAGCGCGCGCTGGAGGCGCAGCTGTCGGGTGGCGCTCCCGGCGACGTCTGCGCGACGTTGGCGCAGGCCGAAGCGTGGCTGGAGCGCGACGCGAAGAACGCCCACCGGCTGCTGTTGCTGCAGCACCTCGGGACCGCGCTGGTCGCGCTGCTGGGCGGCATCGCGCTGGTCGCGGTGAACCACGATCGCGCGGCGCTGCTGCAGGTCGGCGCGACGCTGGTGATCGGCGAGATTCAGGCGTGGACGCTGCCGACCGGAATCATCGCCGACCGCGAGGCCTACCTCTCGGGAGACCTCGCGCTGCCCGAGTCGCGTTGGTGGGCGCTGAGCGGCTGGGCCGGCCCACGCGATGCGGGGCTGACCTTCGCCGTCGCGTTCTAGATTCCCAGCACGTGCTTGGCCTTCGCCCAGTAGGCCTCGCGCGACGCGAGCCCGTGGGTGCCGCCGTTGATGCGCTTGGTGATCTCGAGAAAGTCACCGGTGTCGGCGAGGTGGTTGAGCCCGTGGTCGACCCAGTACTGGCCGGCGATCTTGAACGCCACGCTCGGGTCGGCCGCCTTGCTCGGGTGATCGACCAGGTCGAGGCCCATCTCCTTGCCGTACTTGATGTAGTTGAAGCGGCCGGTGAGCTGAATCGCGCCGCGGCCCTTGAAGCGCGGGCCGTCGCCGGGGTGCGTGTTCCCGAGGTCGGGGCGGTTGTTGTACTCCTCGCCGGTGCCGTACTCGACCAGGGTGTCCATGCCCGCGGTCTCTTCGGTGATCTGCGCGATGAAGGCCGCTTCGCGCTTCGGCGTATCGATGTGGTACTTCACCATCGCTTCGTTGAGGTACTTCGTCCACGAGGCGGCCTTGCTCCCCAGGTTCGGCGCGATGCGCTGAAACTGCGCCGGGGTGAGCGGCTTGAACGTCTTCGGCATCGGCGGCCGGATCACCTGATTCACCGGCTTCAGACCGAGCTCTTTGCGCGCGTGGTTGGTCTGGGCGAGGTTCATCTTGTACTCGGCCGGCTTCAGCTCCTTCAGCGCCGCCTTCTTGTGCGAGGCCTCCGTCTTGCGATCGGCGGCGAGGTGCTTCTTGTCGGCGCCGACCAACTTCGCGGTGTGCGACGACAGCTGCGCCGACTGCCGGCCGAGGGTGACCAGCTGTTGGAGCAGCTTCGCCTCGGTGCCCGCGTCGGGCGGGCTGCTGGTGTCGCTGAGCTGATCGATCACCGACTGCTTCTCGGCGGCGATCTTCGCCTGGCCCTGTTTGCCCGCGGCAGTGTCCCTGGTGAGCGCACGCTGATCTTTGGCCGCGGCGGCGCCGGCCTTCTGCATCTGCGAGAGATCGCCCTGCAGCTTCTTCACCGGGTCGGCCGGCTTCGGCTTCGGCTGGGGCTTGTGGCCGGGGTGCGGGTGAAACGTGTCTTTCGAGCCCGGCAGGTTGATCTGCTCGCCGACGTAGATGACGTTGGGGTTGTGAATCTGCGGGTTGGCCTTCTCCAGCGCCGCGAGTGAGACGTGGTGCTGCGAGGCAATGGCGGAGAGCGTGTCTCCAGAACGAACGGTGTAGCTCATCGTGCTTCCCCTTTTTGGAGCGCGCGCTGTTCGGCCAGCGTGCGCGATTGCTCACCTCTTTTCGGGCGATCGTCGAAGCGGTTGCAGCGGCGGGGCACTTTCGGCCACCGGTGCAAATGGTGGCGGCCGCGGCCAGTGTCACGCCGGAGCGACAGCTCAGCTGGTCAAAGAGCGCTGGCGAAAGCCGGTGGGGTTCATGCCGGTCCACCGCTTGAAGGCGCGCAGAAAAGCCGGCACGTCGGCGTAGCCGAGCGAGAGCGCGAGCTCTTCGGTGCCGCGATCGCTGTGAAGCACCGCGCGCTCGGCCAGGTCGCGGCGCAATTCGTCGACCACGGTCTGAAAGTTGAGCTGCTCGTCGGCGAGGCGGCGGTGGAGCGTGCGGCGGCTCATGTGGAGCTGCTTGGCCAGCTTCTCCATCTCGGGCGCGCCCTCGGCCAGCTGCTCGCGCAGGCGGCGCCGGAGCTGATCGGCGAACGGCGTCTCGCGCTGCTTCGGCAGGCGGCGCTCGGCCTGCTTGCGCCAGTACTCGAACGCCATCGGGTCGGCGCGGCGCGAGCGGCGCGAGAGGTCACGCAGGCTGACCGCGATGCCGCAGTCGGGCTGGTTGAACTTCAGGTCGGTGGTGCGGAGCAGCACCTCGAGCGCCTCGCGCGTCTCGGCCGCGGTGTTCGAGAACCACGCGCGCAGCGGAGCGAACCGCGCGCCGATCAGCGCCCGGAACAACAGCATCGTCGAGGCGAGGCGAAACTCGTTCACGTGCCGCCCGAGACCCTCGCGGTCGCCGGCGAGCTGAAAGCCGAAGCGCCCCTCGTGCTCGTCGGCTTCGAAGTACACCTCGACTCCCTCGTTGAGCAGCGGCGAGAAATCGACCCTGAACTGGAGCGCGGTCTTCAGGTCGGGCGCGCTGCGGGTGGCGATCTCGACCATGCCGAACGAGCCCGGAGGCCGCTCCAGCGCCGCGTTCAGCCCCAGCCCGGGGTCCTGGGCGAGGCGCGCGGCCTGCTCGCAGAACGAGCGCACCTGCGCCGCGGTCACCCCCGCGGCCCCGCGCTCCTGGCGGTCGTCGATGCCGAGCCTCTTCGCGAGCGCCTGCGGATCTCCTCCGCGCGCGGACAATCGATCGGCGAAGGGGCGGAGCAAACTGGCACGCAACATGGCTGGCATCGCTGCGGCGTCGAGCATCGGGCCGCGTTTCCGGTCGCGCAAGCGCATCGCGCGACCGGGTGTGGATGCCCCGAGGAGGGCACAGCGTTCAAGACACCGCGCGGCTCAGTGGTGCGCAGGCGGCGCGAGAATGTACGAGCCGCGAATGTACGCCGAGTGATCGTCGTAGCTGATCTGCTGCATGTTGCTGCTGATGTTGTTGGAGCCGATCAGCTTCACGTGGCCGTTCTTGTTGCTCGCCACCAGCTCGGTGTGCTCCTCGCTCGGCGCGCCCGGCGCGTGGCTGGTGATCCACACGTCGCCCGGCTTGGCGTCTTTCAGCGGCACCTTGTGCCAGCCGAGCGCGAGCAGGTTGTCCTTCATCGGGATCACGCCGATCGAGCGCGAGTGTTCGGGAATCTTGCCCGCCTTGTGGAGCATCGCGCTGACGAAGTTGGCGCAGCACTCGCCGTAGGGGCAGCCCTTGAAGGTCACCCCGTGGGCCTCGAGCCAGTCTTCGCGCTTGCCGAGGTAGGACTTCGCCGCGTCGACGGTCTTCTGGCCGTCGTTGGGCGGGCGGAGCGGCTTGGTGAGCGCCTTGAGGCCGAGCAGCTTGCGGTCGTGGTTGGTCTGCTTGAGGCCCATCTCGTACTCGGCGGGCTTGAGGTCTTTCAGCGCCTGCTTGCGATCGGCCTTCACCGCCGCCTTGTCTTTCGTGACCAGCCTGGCGTCTTGCGCGGCGGTCTTCTTGTCGGCGGCGATCTTCGACTGGAAAGAATCCTTGGTCTGCACTTCTTTCTGGCCGAGCGCGAACAGCTGCTCGAGCAGCTTCTTCTCTGCCGCGGGGTCGGTGGGCGGCGACTGAACGAACTGATCGATCAGCGTCTGCTCCTGCTTCTGAATCGCGCCGACCGCTTTGGTCTGCTGCGCGGCGTGGGTCTTCGCGGCGGCGTTGGCCTTCTTCTCCCCCGCGAGGTGCTTCGCCTCGGCCTTCTGGGCTCCGGTGTACTTCGCGAGATCGTGGTTCAGCACCCGTACTGCTTTCGACGTGGTGGTCATTGTGTTTCCCCTTTCTGTGGCGGGTTCTCGCAAGGGACACACCCGCCGTTGCGAAGAGCGCAGCGCCTGGCGTCGATTTGGCCGCGCGTGCAAACGGTGGCCACCCAAACCTGCCCGACTGTCACGCCGGTGAGACGAACGCGCCGAAAACTGAAACCCGCGCGACTCGCTTTGGCCTGCCTTACGCTCGCCGGCATGAGGCTGGCGATGGTGGCGCTGCTCGCGTGCGGGTGCGTGAAGAGCACGGTGGCCGACCCGGGCACCGCGGTGACGACGGCCCACACCGCACCGGCGGGCGCCCTGGTGGTGATGAGCTGCCCCGAAGCGCTGGCGGGTGACGACGGTGGCTACTCTCCGCTCTACCTGGTCGACGCCGCCGGAGCGGTGACCCGCTGGGTGCCCGACCCATTGCCCGAAGGGGCCGAGAACCTCAGCTCGGCGTCGACGCCGGCGCTCTACTTCGACGCGATGCTGAAGCTGTGGTCGCTCACGCCCGACGGCAAGGTGCACCTGCTCGACGAGAGCCCGAGCCGCGACGAGAGCCGGTTCTCGAGCGACGGCGCGCACCGGTTGGTGGTGAGCGAGAAGAACCTCGAGTGGCGCACTCTCGACGGAGGCGTCGAGCACCGCTTCGAGCTCTCCGAATTTCCGAGCCACGTCTACCCGTCGCCGAACGGCGAGCGCGCGGTCGCCAAGCTGAAAGACACCACCGCGCTGATCGACGCCCACGGGCCGGCGACGCTGCTCGATCACCAACTGCTGATCGGCGCCTCCTGGTCTCCCGGCGGCAAGGAGGTGGCGCTGGTCACCCAGCCGCTCGCCGGGGGCGCGACTCCGGTCGACGACCGGGCGCTGCTGTGGCGGGCGAAGCTCGACGGGTCGGCGCCGGTGCCGCTCGCGTTGCCGGCGCGGCCTGGGCCCGGGCTGATCGATCGCGTGCTCGGCGTGCCGCAGACGGCGACCGCGGTGCGCGGCCTGGTGTGGACCGACGAAGGCCTGGCGATTCTCTCCAACCACGAGAGCGAGTGCTGGTGGGGCGGCCGCGACAACCCGAGCGGCTGCTACTGGGCGCTCTACCGGCTGCCTCCCGAGGGCGGCACGCCGAAGCGGCTCTCGCCCCGCGCGTTTCGCTGTCAGGCGCTGTTTCAGTTGCGCTGAGCCGGCAGCCGCACCTCGAAGGTCGAGCCCTGCCCGGTGTGAGAGCGCACCGAGATCGTGCCCCCCATCGCCTCGACGACCTGCTGGGCGATGTAGAGCCCGAGGCCGAAGCCTCCGTAGTGCCGCGACGACACCGCCCGCTCGAAGCGCTTGAAGATGCGCTCCAGGTGCTCCGGCGCGATGCCGATGCCGTGGTCGGTGACGCTCAGCACCGCCTGGTCTCCTCGCGACGTGACCGCGATCTCGACCGGCCTGGCGTCGCCGTACTTGAGCGCGTTCGACAGCAGGTTGGTGATCACCTGCTCGAGGCGCAGCCGATCCCACCGGCCGGTGACCGGCACCGGAGCATCGGTGGCGATGCTCGCCCGGTACCGCGCCACCTCTCCGCCTTCTTCGAACCGCGCGACCACCTGGCGCACCAGCTCGGTGAGATCGACCGGCTCGGGCTCGAGCTGCAGCCTGCCTCCGGCGATGCGGGAGATGTCGAGCATCTGATCCACCAGGCGCTCCAGCCGCTCGCCCTGGCGATTGAGGGTGCCGAGGCGATCGCCGAGCCAGCGCGCGTTCTGCGGGTCGTTCACCAGCTTCGGCAACCGGCGCCCGAGCATCTGCAGCTGCAGCCGCAGCGGGGTGAGCGGGGTCTTCAGCTCGTGCGAAGCGATCGCGAGGAACTCGTCGCGGAGCCGAACGGCGGCCTGGGCCTCGTGGTACAGCCGCTCGTGCTCGAGCAACAAGGTGCTGCTCTCGAGCGAGATCGCGGCCTGGGCGGCGAGCACCTGAATCACCTCGACGCGCTCGGGCGTGAAGGCGTCGGCGAGCGCGTTGTTCTCGAGGTAGAGCAGGCCCATCACCTCGGCCTGTTTCTTCAGCGGCACGCAGAGCACCGAGCGAAGCCCGAGCGCACGCACCTGCGGGTCGCCGGCGAACGGCCCGCTCACCGCGGCGTCTCCCAGCACCAGCGGCTCCTTGAGGCGGGCGACGGAGCGGGCGATCGCGTGAGAGATCTTCGGGTCGGCCGAGAGCGGGGCCTCGACCAGGGTGACGGTGACGGTGTCGTCGGTCTTCGCGCGCGCGCGCACCACCAGTGAGCCCGGCTCGCAGAGCAGCAGCGCGCCATTCTCGGCGCCCGCCACCTCCATCACGATGCGCAGAATGCGCTCGAGCAGCCGCGAGGGGGCGATCTCCGCCGAGATCGCCTGCGACGCCTTGATCAGCCCCAGGGTGTCGAGCGCGAGGTCGTGGCTGTAAGACCTGCGGCCCGCGTCGATCACACCCGGGTGGGCGGCGGCCAGCGCCCGCACCTTCGCGACCGCGCCCCACCGGCGGTACGCGTCGGCGGCGGCGCGCAGATAGCCGGTGGCGATGCCCGGCTCACCGCTGCCGAGAAAGAAACGCGCCGCCAGCTCGTTGGCGACCGCCGCCACCTGAATGAAGCCTTCGGCCTGGGCGCCTTCGATCGCCTCCCGGTAGAGCTTCATCGCCTGCCACGGCGAGCCCTCCACCCGCTCGATCTCGGCTTCGAGCAGCTTCTGCTGGTGGCGAAAGTTGCGCGGGCAGTGCCCGGCCCAGACGCCCAGCTGCCGCGCCGCCTCCCGCAGCTCCTCCAGGCCGGCCGCTCGGGTTCCCGGCTCGAGCCCCGCGGCCACGGTGAGCGCGGTGTAGAAGACGTGCTCCGCCGAGGTCACCATGCCGAGCACGCCCTTGGCGACGCGGGCGGCCTCGCGTGAGCTCTCGGCCGCAGCGGGGTAGTCGCCGGCGAGGTAGGCGACCTGCAGCCGCGCGACCCAGTACTGACCGAGCGCGGTCTGGTTGTTCTTCGCCTGCTCGAGGAAGGTGGCTTCTTGAAACCCATCGTCGTCGAAGCGCGACGGAGACCGGGTCTGGCCCATCAACGCGCGCGCCGACTGTCGAAACGGCAGCGACAGCTCGATGCCGGTCTGATTCTTGTGACGGGTCGCGAAGTCGATCGACAGCCCGGCGTCGGCGTGGAGGTTGGCGAGCGGCGCTCCCGAGGGCAGCCCGTTGATCAGCACGCCGGTGAGGTTGAACGCCGCGTACGCCAGCTCGCCCGACTCGACGCCGGCGCGAAAGCCCTCTCGCATCAGTGGAATGCTCTCGCGCAGCGGCGCCTTCCACGGGTGCACCACCAACCCGAACACCTCCAGGGTGCGGCACTCCTCGGCGCGGTTGCCGAAGCGCGCGGCGAGCGCGAGCGCCAACTTGCCGAACGCGTACCCGACCTCGTACTCGGCGGTGCGCGCGTTGTGGAGCGCCCCGTAGAACACGTACGCGTAGGCCGAGTAGGCCGACGGCCCGTGCTCGAGCGAGAGGTTGGCGCCGCGAATCACCAGAAACGGCAGCACCTCGGAGCCGGAGAAATACGCCGGCGGCCCGAGCAGCGAGACCAGCCGCATCAGCGCCAGCGTCTCGGGGTGGGTGGCCTCGGGCTCGGTGGCGAGCGCTTCGATCTTTCGCGACCCGACGTGCTTCATCACCAGCGCCGCCTCGGCCTCGATCGCCTCGGCGAGGCCTTCGAGCGGCCACTCCAGCCCGAACACCGCCAGGCCTTCCCGGCCCCAACGCAGCGCGCGCTCCGAGTCGCCGCCCACCGTGGCCGCGAGCACCCGCAGGCTGTAGAGATCGACCTTCGCCACCCGGGTCGGCGCGTGGGCGATCGCCGCCTCGAGCAGCTTCTCGGCCTCCGCGTGGCGCCCGGTGAGGTACGCGCACTCGCCCAGCTCGCGGTGGACGGTGAAGGTGAGCTCGAAGTGCTGCTCCCAGCCGCCGGCGGGGGTGAGCCTGCGGGCGATGGTGAGGTAGTCGAACGCGGCCTGGTACGCCGCCGAGGCCTTCGCTTTGCGGCCCGCGGCGACGTTGAGCTCGGCCAGGCGCAGCCGCTCGGCCGGCGCGGTGATCAACGCCTCGCCGAGGTTGAGCTGATCGACCACCTCGAACAGCCGCTCGTCGAGCTTGCCGTTGGCGCTCTCGAGCAGGCTCCGCCCGATCGCGAGGTGGAGCGCCTGCCGGGTCTCGGCCGGCAGCTGCGAGTAGGCGGCCTGCTGCACCCGGTCGTGAACGAACTGCACCCGCGCCGGCAGCGCGTCGAGGCTCTGGTCGAGCGCGCCGGCGTGCCTGGGCGCCTTGTAGGTGCGGCGGAGCGGAACGAGCAGCCCGTCTTGGAGCGCGGGCCAGAGCTCGTCGGTGGCGGTGCTGCGCGAGAGCCCGCTGACTTCGGCGAGGGTGGCGAGATCGAAGCGGTGGCCGATGCAGGCGCCGGTCTGGAGCAACACCTGGGTGCGCTGGGGCAGGCGATCGATCGCCTGGGCCATCAGATCGAGCACGTTGTCGGTCGAAGGCGCGCGGGCGAGCTCCGCCAGGTCCCACTCCCAGCGCCGCCGCTGGGGCTCGAAGTGAAGCGACCCGTCGGATTGAAAGGCGTGGAGCAGCCGGCGCACGAAGAAGGGGTTGCCGCCGCTCTTCTTCACCAGCAGCTCGGCCAAGGGCCCCGCCCGCGCGGCAGTGGCGTCGAGCGCTTCGATCAGCAGCTGCTCGACGTCGGCGCGCCCGATCGGCCCGAGGTGAATCTCGTGGAGGGTGGCGTGGGCCTCGCGCATCTGAGCCATCGCCATCGTCAGCCGGTGCGTCGCACCGACCTCGGTGTCGCGGTAGGCGCCGAGCAGCAGCAGGTGCTGGCAGTCGCGGTCGCCCAACAATTGTTCGAGCAGCTGGAGCGAGGCGGCGTCGACCCACTGCAGGTCGTCGAGGAACAGCGCCAGCGGGTGATCTTCCCGCGCGAACGCCCGCAGAAACGAGGTGAACACCAGGTGAAAGCGGTTCCGCGACTCCACCGGTCCCAGCTCCGACACCTGCGGCTGGCTGCCGAGAATGCGCTCCAGCTCGGGAATCGCCTCGATCAGCACCTGACCGTTCGGAGTGACCGCCGCCTGCAGCCGCTCGCGCCACGCCGAGAGCTCCGCCTCGGGCCCGCTGAGCAGGTCGCGCACCAGCGCGCGCAGCGCCTGGGCGAGCCCCGAGAACGGCACGCTGCGCTGGAGCTGATCGAACTTGCCGGCGACGAAGCGGCCGTGGTGCGCCATCGCGACCTGGTCGAGCTGCCTCACCAGCGCCGACTTGCCGATGCCGGGCGCGCCGGTGACCAGAATCAGCTCGCGGCCGCCTTCACAGACCCGCTCGAAGGCGCTCTGAAGAACGGCGAGCTCGGGGGCGCGGCCGTAGAGCTTGTCGGGGAGCGTGAGCTCGCGCGGCACGTCTCGATGCGCGAGGGGAAATGGCGTGACGGTGCCGGTGCTCGACAGCTGGCGCCTCGCCTCGGTCAGATCGGCGGCGAGCGCCTCGGCGGTCTGGTAGCGCCGCTCGGGCTCCTTCTCGAGCAGCTTCAGCACCAGCTCCGACAACGCCGGAGGCACCTTGGGGTTGACCTCGTGGGGAGGGCGAGGCCGGCGTGCGAGGTGGGCGTGCACCAGCTCGATCGGGTCGGCCGAGTTGAAAGGCGGCGCACCGGTGAGCATTTCGTAGAAGGTGGCGCCGAGCGAGTAGAGGTCGGTGCGGGAGTCGACCGAGCGGCCGGTGCGCCCGGTCTGCTCGGGCGAGATGTACTCCAGCGTGCCCTCGAGCAGCGCGGGGCTGGAGCTCTCGACCCGGAGCGCCGAGAGCGTGGTGGCGATGCCGAAGTCGACCAGGGTGGCGGTGCGGGTGTCGGTGTTCCACACCGCGTTGGCGGGGCCGATGTCGCGGTGAACGATGCGCTCGCGGTGAAGGCGGGCCACCGCCTCGGCGAGCTGAACGGCGATCTCGAGGAACTCGGCGAGCGGGAGTGGACCGGAGGCGAGCCGCTGGGCGAGCGTTTGCCGGCCCGCGTCGCGGGAGATCAGCGCGACGCCGTCGGCGCTGCGGGCGAGGCCCACCACCTTCACGATGCCGGCGAGGTCGAGATCGCGGAGCAGCTCGTACTCGTGGAGCAGGGAGGCGAGCGCGTCGGCCTCGAACGGCTCGGCGGTCATCTTCACCACCACCGGCTGCCCGGAGCGCGAGCCCCGGTACACTTTGTGGAGACCGTCGTGAATCAGCTGCAGGGGCTCGTGTCCGACGAGCACTGACAGGTTCGACGAGTTCATCTGTCAGGGTGAAATAGCGGCGGGACCCGAGCCCGTCACGGGTACGAGCCGGGTTGGTACCTGGCGGTAACAAAGCCGTGAGAATGAGCGGAGCGCCTACTCGTGCGCCGGGTGGCCGGGGCGCATGCCGAACGCCTGCCGAACCTGACCGCGCGCCACCCCGGCGAGGCCGGCGATGAAGCTGCCGGGGAACGAGCCGCCGTGCTCGACGATCATCTTCTTGCTCGCGTCGCTGTCGAACAGCGTCGAGGTGTAGCGGCTGGGGTCGTCGAAGTTGCCGACGAAGGCATCGGCGATCTTCTGCGGCACGTCGGTGCGCACCCCGTCGCTGCCGTACTGAGAGACGAGCACGTAGCGGCCGGGCATGGTGAGCGGCTCGAGCAGCGCGTTGTTGAAGCGCACGTGGTGCTGGCCCTGCTCGCTCCAGTACTTCTCGAAGGTGGCCTTGATGAACGCCTCGTCGAGCGGGCCGGTGGCGGCGTCGATCTGCTCGACCAGGTTGCGCGCCATGCGGGTGCCGTTGTTGGCGCCCTGCCCCGCGATCGGGTCGAGCGACATCAGGGTGTCGCCGACCGCGGTGACCACCCGGCCCGAGGGCAGGCGGCCGACCGGCTCGCGCACGGTGGGCGTGACTCCGCCCTTGAGCCAGCCGTGCTCGTCGGCGAGCTCCATCTTGTCGACCCACTCGCTGTCCCACGGGGCGAGCTCTTTGATCACCTGCTTGGCGATCGCGATCGCCTCGTTGCCGCTCTTGGCGTCGTCGAAGCGATCCATCTTGGTGCCGGCCTTCGCCTCGAACAGGAGGTTGTAGGTCTCGGCGTCGCCCGACTTGTGAAAGAACGGCACCCAGAACGCTTCGCCTTCGCTGGCGGTGAGGTTGAAGCGCACCGCCGAGAACGGCACCTTGTCGAAGCGCATCTTCAGCCCGCGGGCGACGATCAGGCAGAGCTTGCGCTGGGGTTTGTCGTAGACGCTCCGCTCGGCGTTGCGGGGGAACAGCTGGGCGAGCTCTTTGCGGCCGGCGGCGACGATGGTGAGCTCGTTCTCGGCGGCGATCGCGTCGAGGCGCTCGACCGAGACCGGCTCGATCGCCACCCGGCCGCCGCGCTTCTCGAGATCGTCCATCCACCGGGCAGAGAGCAGCCGCACGTCGATCGCGCGGGCGGGCGCGGTGAGCCGGCCGGTGAGCGTCACCAGTCGATTGACCGGCTTCAAACCGAACGCGAGCGAGACGCCTTCGATGCCGGGGCACTGCTGATCCCAATGGTTGACGCCGAGCGCGACGTCGTAGGCGAGCGAGCGCGGGAAGCGCGCCGCCGTTCCCGTCGGAGGCCCCTTGGTCATGAAGTCGTCGGGCGAGCGGTCGGAGTAGAGCGTGACCTGGTGACCCGACTTGCGCAGCCCGAGCGCGGTCAACAGCCCCGCGATGCCCGCGCCGATGATCGCCACTTTTCGATTTCCCGCCCCCATGGCGGACGACTCTACCGTCACTGCTTGCCGTAGAGAACGCCGCCGGAGCCGGCGCCGGTGCCGCCTCCCGCGCCGCTGCCGCCGAGCACCAGCTCGCCACCATCGGAGCTGCTGACGAAGTGCGTTTCGAAGGTGGTCGAGAGCGGGTTCACCGGGTTGCCGGGCCCACCGTCGGGCAAGGTGTAGCTCACGCAGCTGAGCACCACGTGGAGCGTCTGCCCGTTGGCGGTGTAGCTGCCGACCGCGCGAACGGTGAGCGGGTCACCCGGGTAGAACGGCGGCATGCCGGTGAGCACGGTGAACACGTTCTCGTAGCCGCCATCGTGGAGCGTGAGCGCGCCGTGAACCCTGCCGTTGAGCTGGCCGCACGCGGAGGAGAGATAGCTGCTGTCGCCCAGCTCGACGAAATCGCCCTCGAGCAACCCCGGCTGGTTGCACTCGGAGCAGCCGCTGTAACAGGGGTTCGAGTCGAACGTGCTCTCGGCCAGCGCGCCGCAGTGGGCGGTGCCGCCACCGGTCGCGCTGCCTCCGCCTGCGGCGCCTCCACCGATCGCGCTGCCACCACCCGCGGCGCCTCCACCGGTGGCCGAGCCGCCGCCATTTCCTCCGTCGGTGGTGCCGGTCGACGAACAGCCACAGGCGAGCGCGCAGAGCAGCAACAGCGATCGGTTGATCACAGCTTGCGCCCCGCGCCGCTGGCGCGAATCTCGTACGAGTCGGTCCCGAGCGAAGTCGAGCCGACGTGCTTGTGGGTCCACTTGAGCTGAACGGGCATCGACTCGTAGACGGCTTCAGCGGTGCCGGCGTTGACCGGGTTGCCGGCGGTGGGGCCGCCGACCTCGACGCCGTCGCCCGGCGTCACCACCTGCGCCTCGGTCGAGAGCAGATACGCGTTCGCGCCGTCGTGCATCGAGTACCAGACGAGTTCGACCTGGGCGGGCGGCACGCCGAGCTCGACGCGCAGCTGGTGCTTCTCGGCGTGGGCGTCATCGGGCGCGTGGGCGACCACTGCGGCCGGCAGATGCGCTCGCAGATCCAATCGGGGCCCCGTTGGACCTGCGGGAGTGGTGACGCTGCACGCCGAGAGGAGGAGCAGGAGGCCAAGCGGTCGCATGGGGGCAGACTATCGCCCAGCGCCTGCAGGCTGGAGCCGACAATTCTCACCGAGAGAGCCAGCCCTCGGGCAGTTGCCCACGGCGAGCAGCTTGCAACGTCGAGCCCCATGAGCCCGCCGATCAAACCGACCTCCGGCAACGTGGTGCGAATTCCGAAGAGCGACTCGCAGCCGAAGCCGGCAGCCGAGAAGCCCGCGCCCAAGCCCGCGCCGCACCCCGACCACTTCGCCGGGTCGCTCGTTCTCACCTGGCACCGTGCCCAGATCGCCGCCCGCGGCATCGACCCCGACAGTGGCCTCGACGTGCGCACGGTCAGCAAGGACGTCAATGCCGCACGCGCTCAGAAATACGAACAGGACCTCGAGCGAGCGCTCGCCGAGCAGAGGAAGATCGACGGCAAGTAGCGCAGCGATGTCTCGAAATGACCGATCTTCGTCCAGAGGGCGTCTATCGGCGCCGGCCCTCGGCTCGTTAGATTCAGGCTCCGGAGGCCGTTCATGAGTGGGAAAACCGCGCTGTTGGTGATCGACGTTCAAGAATCCTTCCGCCATCGGCCGTACTTTCGCCCCGAGGAGCTGCCGTCTTTTTTTGACCGGCTGCAGAAGCTGGTCGACGGCGCCAAGGCGCGGGGTTGGCCGTGCGTGCAGGTGTTTCACGTCGAAGAGACCGGGGTGTTCTCGGAGGCCTCGGGGTTCGTGAAGCCGATGCGCGAGGTCGAGCTCAGCCCGGCGCTGGTGATGAAGAAGACCCGGCACAGCGCGTTCGCCGGCACCCCGCTGATGACCTGGCTGATCGAGAAGGGCATTCGGCGGGTGGTCATCTGCGGCATTCGCACCGAGCAGTGCTGCGAGACCACCACCCGCCAGGCGTCGGACAGCGGCTTCGAGGTCGACTTCGTCACCGAGGCGACGCTGACGTTCCCGATCGCGCTCCCCAACGGCAAAGAGCTCTCGACCGCCGACATTCGCGAGCGCACCGAGGCGGTGCTGCGAGATCGCTTCGCCCGCGTGCTCACCGTGGCGGAGGCGCTGGGATGAGCCGGCCGGTCTACTTCGTGCTGCACCCGCAATTTCTGCTGCTCGACCTCGCGGGGGTGGCCGAAGCGTTTCGCTACGCCAACGAGTTCGCGGCCAAGGGCGCCACCCGGCCGTTCACGCTTCACTACGTGTCTCCGACGCACGACACCCAGGTGGCCTCGTCGGTGGGGGTGCCGGTGGTGAGGAGCGGGCCGCTCCCGGCGCAGCTCGAAGACGACGCGATCGTGATCATCGTCGGCGCGCGCTCCAACCCGAACTTCGATCGCATCAACGCCCAGCGCGAGGTGGTCGACTGGCTCAGCCGCTCGGTGCGCCCCGACCACTGGGTGCTCTGCATCTGCTCCGGAGCGCTGCTCGCCGCGCGCGCCGGGCTGCTCGACGGCCGCGACTGCACCACCCACCACGAGCTGTGCGAGGAGCTGGGCATGATTCGCCCATCGGTGCGGGTGCAGCAGAACCGCATCTTCGTGCGCTCCGGCAACGTGTTCACCAGCGCGGGCATCACCGCCGGCATCGACCTGGCGCTCCACGTGCTCGGCGAGCTGCTCGGGCCCCGCATCGCGCTCGACATCGCGCGCATGATGGTCGTCTACCTGCGCCGCGAGGCGGAGGACCCCCAGCTGTCGCCCTGGCTGGCCTACCGCAACCACCTCCACCCGCTGGTGCACCAGGTTCAAGACGCGGTGATCGGCGACCCCCAGCGCGACTGGACCCTGCCCGCCTTGGGCCGGCTGGTGCACTTGAGCCCCCGCCAGCTCACCCGGCTGTTTCAACAGCACAGCGGCATCAGCCCGGCGGCCTACGTCACCAAACTGCGCAGCGCCCGGGCCGAAGAGCTGCTGAAGAGCTCCGACCTGCCGGTCGAACGAGTGGCCGAAAGCGCCGGTTTTGGCTCGGCAAGGCAGTTCCGGCGGGCGATGCGGGCCCAGGCCGGAGACGCCCCTTCGCGCATTCGGCGCAAAGCCCGCGTAGCGACCCCGTGACGCCCTGCGGCGTCGGTAACGAAAAAAAGGAGCGGGGGGCCTTGGCAAGGGGCACCTGATCCGCCTAGACGGTCCCCACCTGCCCGATTGAGTGAGCAGGCGCTGCCCAATTCATGAGCAGCAAACACGAAAGTAGACAATGGCAACTGGAACGGTGAAGTGGTTCAACGATGCGAAGGGCTTTGGTTTCATCACGCAGGACGGCGGCGGCGAGGACGTGTTTTGCCACCACACCGCGATCCAGGCTGATGGCTTCCGCACCCTCTCCGAGGGTCAGAAGGTCACGTTCGACGTCTCCAAGGGCCCGAAGGGCCTGCAGGCGTCCAACGTTCGCCCGGTTGCGTAAGTAACCCGGGTGTACGACGGCGCCGTCTCCTTCGCGGGAGGCGGCGTCGTTTTTTTGTGCTCAGCGGCCCGGCTTCCACTCGTCTTTGGTGTCGTCGTAGCCGCGGTCGCCGATGAAGAACATGCAGGCCCCCGGGCCGGCGTTTTCAATCGACGCGTCGAGCTTGGCGCCTTGCCACTCCAGCTCGTGGTTGCTGCCGCCGACCTCGAACGCCTCGCCCCACTTCGCGTTGAGTGCCTTGATCAGCTGCGGGCAGCGGTCGCCCGAGAGGCTCAGGCCGATGCCGATCACCACGTGCAGCTTCTTGCTGACCTGAACCAACGCCTTGTCGACCTTCACCCCTTCGAACGGCGGCGGAGTGCCGTTGAAGGTGTACTGGGTGGTCCTCTTGTCGGGGTGCTCCGACCAGCTCTTGGCGAAGCCTTCGATCTTCTCGGGGGCGGCGCGCAGTTGAACGCCGGCGTAGCCCGAGAAGCTGTCTGACGAGGCGAAGAGGATCACCGAGAGAAGAGCGCCGAATCGCATCGGCGAACCATACGCCGGCTAGCGGCTGAGCGTTCCTGCCCTGGCGCCGGCGATCACCGTGCGCACCGCGAGCGTGAGCCAGGCGGCGTCGGGCGACGGCTGGGCGTCGAGAATCGCCCGCACCAGGTGGAGCACCAGCTGGGGGTCGGTCTTCTTCGGCAGCTCGCCGCGATCGATCGCCCGCGAGACCATCGAGCGCCACTCGTCGCTGCGGCTGGTGATCGCCTCGCCGATGATCGCTTCGACCTCGGGGCTGTAGCGCTCTTCGCGCAGCCGCGCCCACGCCCGGCCCTCGAGCTTGCGGCCGACGCTCTGCCTCCGGGTGAACGCCTCGATCAGGTCGGTCTCCAGCGCGCCGGTGTCGGGCAGCGGGCTCTCGCGCAGCGGCGTTCGCATGCGCTCGACCAGCGCGGTCACCAGCGCGGCCCGGTTGGGCCAGCGGCGGTAGATGGTGGTCTTGTTCACCGCCGCGTCTTCGGCCACCGCCTCCATTCGAAAGCCGGCGTAGCCCGAGCGGGCGAGCTCACTCAGCGCGGCGTCGAGCACCCGGCGAACGACCTCGTCGCTGCGGCCTCCGAGCACTCCCTGGGTGCGACGCGTCGAGCTGCGCATTGCGGCGAGGTTAAGGTTAGTTAGAGGCCATGGCTCGCATCTTCGTCACCGGTTCTGCCGACGGGCTGGGCAAGCTCGCCGCCCAGACGTTGCTCTCGCAAGGTCACCAGGTCGTGGTTCACGTGCGCAGCAAGGAGCGCCTCGGCGCGGTGAAGGGCCTCGGAGAAGCCGTGGTGGGCGACCTCGGCGACCTCGAGCAGACGCGAAAGCTCGCCGAGCAGCTGAACGCGCTCGGCACGATGGACGCGGTGATTCACAACGCCGGCGTCTACGACAGCGCCGCGGTGCTTGCGGTGAACGTGACCGCTCCGTACGCCCTGACCGCGCTGATGCACCGGCCGAAGCGGCTGGTCTACCTGAGCTCGGGCATGCACAACGGCGGGCGCGCGGTGCTCGACGGAATGGACTGGAGCGGCCGCCGCGCGACCGGCTCGTACTCCGACAGCAAGCTGTTCATCAGCACCTTCGCCGCCGCGCTCGCAATGCGCTGGCCCGGCGTGCTGAGCAACTCGGTCAACCCGGGCTGGGTGCCCACCAAGATGGGCGGGAAGAACGCGCCCGACGATCTGCGCCTCGGGCACCTCACCCAGGAGTGGCTGGCGACCAGCGACGACGCCGAAGCGCGCACCAGCGGCGGCTACTGGCACCACCAGCGCCGCGTACCAGCCCACCCTTCGGTGACCGACGCCGCGTTTCAGGCGCGGCTGCTGGAGGCGCTCGAGCGCGCGACCGACATCGCGCTGCCCTGACCCGCTCAGCCGTAGGCGGGCACTTCGAAGCCGGTGGCGCTCGCCTTCACCATCTTCTCGAACTGGCCGATCAGCAGCCGTGAAGTGAACGCGCGGTAGAAAAGATCGCGGCACCAGAGGCCGAAACCGGTGCGTGGGGCGAAGAACGGGCCGGCGCGCTCGGCGCCCTTCTGACAGTCGGTGGCGTAAGGCCGCATGCGCTCTTCGTAGAGGCTCAAGGCGTGGGCGACGTCGTTCGGCCGGGCGGCGAGCTCTCCCGCGAGCACGTAGGCGCCGACGATCGCCAGCGGAGTGCCCTGGCCCCCGAGCGTGCCGCCCCACGCCGCGTCGCCCAGCAGCACCACCCGGTCGCTGCAGTAGCGGTCGATCGCCACGGTGGCGATCTGGTCGACGTAGAGGTCCTGAGCGCGATCGAGCGCGTCGAGCACCCGCGCCGTCTCCCAGCCGACGTTTCGATACGCCTCGCGCACCATCGCCCGCATCGCCGCCGAGTCGAGGCGCTCGCGGCCGAGCGGCTCACCGGCGAAGAGCAACTGCGCGCGGGTCGCCGACACCATCATCGAGCGGCCGGGCACGGTGAAGGTGAGCGCCTTTTCTCTCAGCCCGAGAATGTTGTCGTGGCTGAACACCGCCAGCCGGTAGCCGTGGTGCCTGAGGAAGCGCTCTTCGGGGCCGAAGGCGAGCGCGCGCACTCCGGAGTGGAGCCCGTCGGCGCCGACGATCAGCTCGTACTCTTCTTCCGCGCCGCTCGAGAAGCGCACCCGGCCGCCGTCGATGCCGGTGACGTGCTCGCCGAAGCGGTAGCGGGCGTGCCTGGCGGTGCGCTCGTACAGCAACCGGGTGAGGTCGCCGCGCACGATCTCCACGTCGCCGCTCATCATCACCGCCGGCAGGTGAACCGACTCCCGGCCTTCGCGGTCGAGCAACACCAGGTCGGTGCCTTCGGTGCGATGCGCATGAATCGGGCCCCAGAGGCCGAGCCGCTCGAGCACGTCGCGGTGCACCGGGCCGCGAAAGTCGACCGCCTGACCGCCCACGCGCAGGGCGCTGGCGCGCTCCACCACCGTCACCTGGTGCCCCTGGCCTTCGAGCGCCCACGCCACCGCCGGCCCCGCGATGCCCGCGCCTGAGATCAGAATTCGCATCCCGCGTTCTCCTTGCGTACGATGTACGCGCTGTGTGAGTACACAGTACGCAGCGGCGTCATTCGGAGCAACGCGATGAACCGAGAAACTGTGCTAGTACAGATGGCGATGCACCCCTACGCGCGAATCGCCGACGACCTGCGGAGCCGGATCGAGAGCGGCAAGCTGTTGCCCGGCGCCAAGGTGCCCTCGACCCGGGCGCTCGCCCGGCGCTGGAAGGTGGCGGAGGCGACCGCGGCCCGGGCGCTGCGCCAGCTGGTGCAAGAGGGCGTGCTGCGAACAGCGCCCCGCTCCGGCACCAGCGTCGCCGGCCCGGTGAAGGCCGAAGACACCGGCGAGCTGTCGCGCACGCGAATCGTGGCGGAGGCGATGCGGATGGCCGATGGCGAAGGTCTGGCCGCGCTCACGCTGCGTGGTCTCGCGGCCAGGCTCGACGCGCCGGTGATGTCGCTCTACCGGCACGTGCGCAGCAAAGAAGCGCTGGTGGAGCTGATGGCCGACGCGGCGCTGAGCGAGCTGCCGTTGCCGGTGAAGGTGCCGAAGGGCTGGCGCGCCCAGCTGGAGCTCGGCTCGCGGCTGGAGTGGCAGATGCTGCGGCGGCACCCGTGGCTGGTGCGGGTGCTCAACATCAGCCGGCCCACCGCGACGCCGTCGGCGATGGCGTTCGTCGACTGGGTGCTCCGGGCGCTGGAGCCGACCGCGCTCGACGAGCCGAGCAAGCTGCGGCTCCACGTCACGCTCCACAGCTTCGTGCAGGGGCTGGCGGTGAACGTGGAGGCCGAGGCGCAGGCCACCGGCGAGACCGGCCGCACCGAGGCGGAGCACATGACCGCGCAGGAGGCGCAGTTCGCGGCGGTGGCGGAGTCGGGGCGCTACCCGCACTTCGCGCGCATGATGCGAGGCATCGGCGAGAGCTTCGAGATCGACGTCGACGCGTTGTTCGAGCTCGGGCTGGCGGCGATGCTCGACGGGTTCGCGCCGGCGATCGAAGGCAAGGGCCGGCGTGGTAGAGCCGGTGCATGACCACCGCACTCGGCACCACCGGCCCCAACGTGTTCCCGATCGCGCTCGGCTGCATGAGCATGTCGGGCGCCTACGGGCCGGCCGACGACACCGAGAGCGTGGCGACCATTCAGGAGGCGATCGATCGCGGGGTGACGCTGATCGACACCGGCGACTTCTACGGTAACGGGCACAACGAGCTGTTGATTCGCCGCGCGCTCGAAGGCCGTCGCGACAAGGTGCAGCTGTCGGTGAAGTTCGGAGCCCTGCGCGGGCCCGACGGCTCGTTCGGCGGCTTCGACGCCAGGCCGGTCGCGGTGAAGAACTTTCTCAACTACAGCCTGCAGCGCCTCGGGGTGAGCCACATCGACGTCTACCGGCCGGCGCGGCTCGACCCGAACGTGCCGATCGAAGACACGGTGGGCGCGATCGCCGAGATGGTGAAGGCGGGCTACGTGCGCCACATCGGGCTCTCCGAGGTCGGCCCCGCGACGATTCGCCGCGCGGCGAAGGTGCACCCGCTCACCGACCTGCAGATCGAGTACGCGATCATCACCCGCACGCCCGAGACGACCATCTTCCCCACGCTCGCCGAGCTGGGAATGAGCGCGACGCTCTACGGCGTGCTCTCGCGCGGGCTGCTCACCGGAGCGAAGAGCGCCGGCGCCCGGGCGCACTACCCACGCTTCGCGGGTGAGGCGGGCCAGCGCAACGCGGCGATGGTGGCGAAGTTTCACGCCTTCGCGGCGGAGCGCGGAATGAGCCCGGCGCAGCTCTCGGTGGCGTGGGTGCTGGCGAAGCAGCCGGCGCTGGTGCCGACGGTGGGCGCACGCACCCGCGCGCAGCTGGCCGATGTGCTCGGGGCGCTCGACAAGCCGCTGACCGCGGCCGATGTCGCGGCGGTGGAGGCGATTCTTCCCGCCGAGGCGATCGCCGGCGCGCGCTACCCCGAAGCGCAGATGAAGATGCTCGACAGCGAGCGCCGCTGACTCAGAGCAGCTCGACGTAGCCTTCGGTGCCGTGAACCCGAATGCGCTGGCCGTCGCGGATCAGCTGCGTCGCGCGCTCGACTCCCACCACCGCGGGCAGGCCGTACTCACGGGCGATCACCGCGCCGTGGGTCATCTGGCCGCCGACTTCGGTCACCAGGCCTCTGATCGAGACGAAGAGCGGCGTCCAGCTCGGGTCGGTGAACGCGGTGACCAGAATGTCGCCCGGCTGGAGGTCGGCGTTGGCGAGGTCGCGAATCACCCGCGCGCGGCCTTCGACGGTGCCCGCGGAGACCGGGTTGCCCACCAGCGCACCGGGCGGCACCTCGCGGCGATACGAGCCCGAGAGCGCGTCGCCCTCCGAGGTCAGCACCCGCGGCGGCGTGAGCGACTGGTAGGTCTTGAACGCTTCTTTGCGCTGGCGAATCAGCTCGCAGTCGGCCGCACGGAGCTCGTCAAACCGCAGATAGAAGAGGTCTTCGGGATCTTCGAGGCCCATTCGCTGCGCCTCGCTCAGCAGCGCCTGCTTGTAGACCCAGTAGCGGCTGACCATTCCGTACTTCGGGTACTCGCGGTAGCCGATGAACGTTCGCAACCGATCGATCATCTGCTTCGTCTCTGCGGCCTTCTGCTCTCCGTCGGGCAGGCGGCGAAGGCGCGCGAGCAGCTCGGCCTCCTTCTTCTCTGCCTGCTCCCGGCCCTGCTCGAAGCGGCGCTTGCCCTCACCGGCGGTGAAGTTCTGAATGTTGCCGAGCAGCACCGGGATCAGCGTGCTCGGGCGCTCGCTCCAGCGCGGCCGGGTGATGTCGATCTCTCCGATGCAGCGCATGCCGTACTGCTCGAGCCAGCCGGCGATCGCTGCGCGCGACTCGGGGCCACCGGGCAGCGCGTCGAGCCGTTCGAGAAAGCCGTCGCCCGGAGCGCTCGACAAGAACGCCACCACCTGCCGATGCGGGCGAATCACATCGGCGACGTCGAGGAGCGCGAGCCCCATCTCCGAGGTGACGTTGTTGGGCACCGACTGGGTGAGCACGTCGCTGGCGTTCTTCTCGCCCAGCCACGCGAACAGCTTCTCGTTCAGCCACCACGCCGCTTCGATCGCGGTCATGAACGCCTGATGCCCGCGCCGATCGTGGAGCAGCCTCCGCAGCTCCTGCAGGTCTTGAAGAATGAAGTCGAACAGCGCAGGGCCGGTCTTGCCTCGAATGTCGCGCTTCAGCGCCGCGACCGAGGCCTGGTTGGCAGAGATCAGCTCGGCGACCAACGCGGGATCGGGCTCGAGGTTGCCTCCGGGGACGATGGGCGGCGCGACCGGGCCGGCGTCGGGCACGGTGCGAATGAAGTCGCGCGCGAGCACGGTCTGCAGCGCATCGACCAGCAACGGGTCGCCCTTGGCGAAGAGCTCGAGCAGACCAGCGCGGCCGGCGGGTGACGAGAGCGCGCGGGTGATGTCGACGAAGAGCCGGCCGCCGGCTTCGCTCATCGGCCGAGGGGTGACGAGCTGCCACATCGACAGCCCGAACGGCTTCATCGCGTCGGTCATCATCTGCTGGTGCCCGACCGAGACGTAGACGTGGTTCTCGGCGTCGTTCGCCGGTGGAATCGGAAACAGCGTGGTGATCGCGCGGCTCTGTACGAACTGAAAGCCGTCGGTTGCCAGGCACCACTCGATGTCCTGAGGGCGGCCGAAGTGAGCCTCGATGACCCGCCCGAGCTTCGTGAGCTCGAGCGCCTGCCCTTCGGTCAGCGTCTGCCGCGGAGCCTGAGCGGTGAGCGTGGCGTCGCGCACCTGGTACACGTCGGGGTTGGCCTGGCCCGACACCAGCGCCTCGCCGAGGCCGAACACGGCTTCGATCGAAGCGGTCTTCCGGTTGCCGCTGATCGGGTCGGCGGTGAACAACACGCCCGACACCCGCGCCGGCACCATCTGCTGCACCACCACCGCCATCTGCACCTTGCGGTGATCGAAGCCGTTGCGCAGCCGGTAGGTGACCGCGCGATCGGTGAACAACGAAGCCCAGCAGCGGGTGAGGTGCCGAGGCACGTCGGCGGCCGCGACCTCGAGAAAGGTGTCTTGCTGGCCGGCGAACGAGGCTCCGGGAAGATCTTCAGCGGTCGCGCTCGAGCGCACCGCCCAGCGGCCTCCCGCTCGAAGCGCCTGTGCGAGCTCGGCGGCGAGCGCGGGGGGAACGACGGCGCCCTCGATGATCGCGCGCACCTCGGCGCTCTGCTTGGCGATCGACGCGCGGTCATCGGGACTGAGGCGGTTCAGCTGCTCGAGGCGTTCGCCGAGGGGCAGTGTCGCGACGACTGTCTTGAAGGCCTCGGTGGTGACGCAGAAGCCCGGCGGCACGCGAATTCCTTCGAGGCACGAGAGCTCGCCGAGGTTGGCGCCCTTCCCACCGGCCAGCGCGACCTGTGACTGATCGATCTGTTCGAAACCCAGTACGTAGTGGCTCATGGGTCGCGCTACTGCGCATGACTCGAGGGCTTGTGGGAAGTCCTACCCGCTGGCATAACGTCCAAAGTAGAGAGCGACGGTAGCCATGAACGTTCGGCCCGCGACCTCCGCTGATCACGACGACATCTGGCGCATTGTCGAACCGATGCTGCGCGCAGGCGAGACCTACGCGCTGCCGCGTGACTGGAGCCGCGAGCAGGCCCTCGCGTACTGGTTCTCGCCGGCACACGAGGTGTTCGTCGCCGAGACCGATGGAGCGGTCGCGGGCACCTATTTCATTCAAGCGAATCAGCTCGGCGGTGGCAGCCACGTCTCCAACTGCGGTTACGTCACCGATTCAGCGACGACGGGCCGTGGCGTTGCGCGGGCGATGTGCGAACACTCGCTCGGTCACGCGCGCACGCGCGGCTTCCGCGCGATGCAGTTCAACTTCGTGATCTCCACCAATGAGCGCGCGGTGAAGCTGTGGCAGAGCTTCGGTTTTCAAATCGTCGGCCGGTTGCCGGGCGTGTTCCACCACCCGAAGCTCGGCTTCGTCGACGCGTTGGTGATGCACCTCACGCTTCAGTGAGCTCGGCGCGCAAGGTCTCGACCAGCTTCGCGGCCGGCATCGGGCGTGAGCGGGCGGCCCCCTGCCCCGCCCATTGAGCGCCGTAGCCGAATTCGCCCTTCGCCTTCGCGGCGGCGTGGAGCGCTTTGCCGAGATCGTAGGCAATCGGGTAGGCGGGCACCGCGGCGTCGTCGGCGTCGAGCGCGGTGAAGCGGTTGGCGAGGCAGCGCGCGGGCCGCCCAGAGATCGCCGCCGTCATCGTGGTGTGGTGCGCAGCATCGCTCGCGAGCGCGCGGCGGTAACCGGCGTCGGCTGACGACTCGTCACAGGCGATGAACGCAGTGCCGAGCTGCGCCGCGGCTGCGCCGAGCTTCAACGCGGCGGCGATGCCTGCGCCGTCCATGATGCCACCCGCGGCGATGATTGGAACCTCGAGCTCGCGCGTCAGCCGGCGAATGAGCTCGCCCGTGGTGAGACGTTCGTCTTTCGCGCTGGGATCGAACACCCCACGGTGGCCGCCCGCTTCCCAGCCTTGCGCGACAATCGCGTCGACTCCGGCGGCCGCGAGCAGCTTCGCCTCCGCCAGGTGGGTCGCGGACCCGAGCAGAACGATGCCGGCGTCCTTCAGCACCTTCAGCCGCGCAGGCTGCGGAACACCGAAGTGAAAGCTGACCACCTTCGGCTTATCGGAGGCCAACACCTGGAGCAGCTCGTCGTCCTCCAGGAAGCTCCGGTAGATCTCTCGCAGCTGCGCAGGAGGTGTCGCGCCGTACTCCTCGAAGCGAGGACGCAAGCGCTCGATCCACGCGCGCTCGCGAGCCGCATCTGGGTGCGGGGGCTGATGACAGAACACGTTCACATTCAGCGACCGCGACGAACGCGCACGAAACGCGGCGATCATCTCCCGGGCGCTCGCGGCGTTCGTCGCCCCGACGCCGATCGCACCGAGGGCACCCGCGTTCGAGGCCGCAGCCGCGAGCTCGGGAGTCGAGACGCCGGCCATCGGCGCCTGGAGGATCGGAGTGTCGATCTCCAGCAGGTCCATCAGCCTCGCGGTCGAAGGTGTCATTTCATTCTCAGCACTCTGAGCGCCGCCGCGGCCGCGAGCTTGTGCTTGGCCTGCCAGGGCGGGCCGGCCTCGTTGCCGATCCCGACCACCCGACGGCTCGCCGGGTCGAGCCACGCCGGCTCGTACCAGTGCACCACCCAGCCCCGCGCCTCGGCGGCGACGGCGAGGGCGCGCCGGTACATCACCGAATCGGCCACCGTCTGGGCCCGGTGATCCCGGATGATCGCCTCGGTGCTGGCCGGCAACCTCGGGCAGACGCGAAGCGCGATCGCGGCGACCGACTTCCCGACTGTCGAGGCGAGCTCCTCGAGCGCCTCAGCCGCGCCACGTTGGGCCGAGGCGCGCACCCGTTCGACCAGCGCGAGCGCGTCGGCGAGCGAGACCCGCCGTGCCCACGGCGAATCGAGATACCGGCCGACCGCCAACGAGCCTTCGTGGTGATGCGGGTGGGTGGAGAGACCCGGCTCGGTGAGGACCACCTCGCGGCGATCGAGCAGCCCGCCGCCGGCGTCGAGAGTGACGAGCACCGCGGTGTTCGCGGACTCCACCACGCCGACCGCCGCGGTTCGTTTGCCTGGGCGTCGAGCCACGCGGCGAGTCTAGCCCGCGAGGCTCAGGCCGTTGAGCCGCGCGGTGCCGGAGCGCGCCCGTAGCGGAGCGCGACGTACCCGACGATCGCTCCCACCAGCGCGCCTGGGAGCATGATCTTCCAGTAGTAGCTCGGGTTGCCGTAGTGCTGCGCGTTCATGTGCGCAATCGGCGCGGTGAATACGAGCGCCACTGCGGTGCCGATCGCGACCGCGGCGCGGGTGGAGTGCAGCTTGCGCGCAATCACCCCGATGATCGCTCCGGCGAGCAGGCCCTTGAAGCACGAGCCGAGCACGATGCCGGCGATCTGGTCTTTCACCTCCGGCGCCGACACCAGCGCCGAGAGGCCGTCGAGAATGCCGAGAACGGCGCCGGCGAGAATTCCAACCACGGGTCGATTCAACATGTGTGCTCCAGTTCAATGCCGCCTCAATGCGGCTTCGAACGACCCTTTCAACGCCGGCCGCCAATCCTTTTCGCAAAATCACGTTTCGGTAGGATCGCGAAAAGTGCCGGTTTTTCCAACGACCAGGGTGTCTGTCGTGGAGGGAATCCGGAGCCCGGAGGAGCCGGTGAGGCGGGCCAGCTGGGAGGCGCTCGCCGCCGCGTACTGGAAGCCGGCCTACAAGCACGCCCGGCTGAAGTGGCGGCTCGACCCCGAGAGCGCCGCCGACCTGGTGCAGTCGTTCTTCGGCCGGGCGTTCGAGAAGGACTTCTTCTCGGGCTTCGACCCGGCCCGTGCGCGTTTCCGAACCTTCTTGAAGGTGTGCCTCGACCGGCACGCCGCCAACGAAGACAAGGCGAGCCGGCGGCTGAAGCGTGGCGGCGACGAACCGGTGGTGACGATCGCGCTCGAAGCCGCCGAAGCCGAGCTGGCGCGGCCCGATCAGCAGAGCGTCTCGCCCGACGACATCTTCGATCAGGAGTGGCGGCGCAGCGTGATCAACGCGGCGGTGGCCTCGCTGCGGGAAGCGTGTGAGCGCTCGGACAAGGCGAGCTGCTTCACCCTCTTCGAGCGGTACGATCTCTGTGAAGGCGAGCGGCCGACCTACGCCGCCCTCGGCGAACAGCTCGGGCTGCCGGTGACCACGGTGACCAACCAGCTGGCGTACGCGCGGCGTGAGCTCCGCAACCAGGTGGTCGAAGTGCTGGAGCGAATCACCGCCAGCCGCGACGAGCTGCGCGAAGAGGCGAAGGCGCTGTTGGGGATCGAGCTGCGATGAGCTTCCTCCGCGACGACGTCATCGTTCACCTCAGCGCAGTGGTTCAAGAGCCCGACTTCGGCGGCACCCGCTACCGCCTGCTCGGCCCGCTCGGCCGCGGGGGCATGGGCACGGTCTGGCTCGCCGAAGACACGGTGCTGTCGCGCCAGGTGGCGATCAAAGTCTCCTCGGCGCACCTCGACCGGCTCAACCGCGAGGCGAAGGTGATCGCCGCCCTCGAGCACCCCGGCATCGTGCCGGTGCACGACATGGGCACGCTCCCCGACGGGAGCAGCTACTACGTGATGAAGCGGGTGCAGGGAGAGCGCCTCGACGCGTGGATGAAGAGCGGGCGAACACTGCCAGAGGTGCTGCGGCTGTTTCAGCGCGTCTGCGAGGCGATGGCGTTCGCACACATGCACGACGTGCTGCACCGCGACCTCAAGCCCGAGAACGTGATGGTCGGCCCGCTCGGCGAGCCGCTGGTGATGGACTGGGGCCTGGCGCGCTCGGGCGGAGTCTCGGAAGCGCACGGCACGGTGATGGGAACACCGGCCTTCATGCCGCCCGAACAGGCGCGCGGCCAGCTCGACGCGCTCGACGCGCGCTCCGACGTCTACTCGCTCGGCGCGACGCTCTACTTTCTGCTCAGCGGCCGGGCACCCTTCGAGGGCAACAGCAGCGACGAGGTGCTGGCCAAGGTGAAGAGCGTCGAGCCGGCTCCGCTCGCAGCGCCCCGCGCCCTCGCGTCGATCTGCGCACGCGCGATGGCGAAGGACCCAGGCGCCCGCTACCCCTCGGCGAAGCAGCTGGCCGACGACGTGGCGCTCTGGCTCGACGGGCTGGCTCCGCTCGCTCATCCCGAGACGGCCTTCGAGAAGGTGAAGCGCTTCGCGGGCCGCAACCGGGTGCTGCTGTCGCTGCTGCTCGCCTACCTGCTGGTGCGGGTGCTGTTGCTGCTGCTGCCGCATTGACCGCAACCATACGGTTGCACATTCAGACGCGACCCGTTAATGTGCAACTTGGAGGTTGCACATGTCGACGGACAAGATCGAGAAGCAGGTGACGTTGAAGGCGCCGGTGTCGCGGGTGTGGAAGGCGATCAGCGACGCGAAGGAGTTCGGGCGCTGGTTCGGGTTCACGATGGAAGGCGCGTTCGAGCCGGGGAGGCGCATGAAGGGCACCTTCGACGGGAAGCTCGACGAGGCGGAGCTGATCGCCTACCAGAAGAGCATCGGGGTGACGCCGTCGAAGCTGCGGCCGCTCGACAAGAACGAGACCTTCTGCACGATCGAGAAGATCGAGCCCGAGCGGTACTTCAGCTTTCGGTGGATTCCGTACGCGATCGACGCGGAGTGCGACCCGTCGAAGGAGGCCACCACGCTGGTCGAATTTCGGCTCGAGGCTTCTGCCGGAGGCACCCGGCTGACGATCGTGGAGTCGGGTTTCGACAAGGTGCCTGCGCATCGGCGCGAGCGGGCGTTCAGAATGAACGACGGCGGCTGGGCGGATCAGGCCGACAACCTGAGGAAGTATGTCGAAGGGTGACAACGCCGCCGCCGACCTCTTCTTCGCGCTCGGAGACCGCACCCGGCTCTCGGTGGTGCGGCGCCTGGGCAGCGAGGGCGCGGTCTCGGCGACGTCGCTCTCAGATGGAGCGAAGGTCAGCCGGCAGGCGATCGTGAAGCACCTGCGGGTGCTAGAAGGCGCCGGGCTGGTGACGACCGAGAAGCGCGGGCGCGAGGTGCTCTACCTGCTGCAGCCGAAGCAGCTCGACGAGGCGCACGCGTTTCTCGATGCGATCTCGAAGAGCTGGGATCGCGCGATCGACCGGCTGCGCGCGATGGTGGAGGACTGATGGCGGTCGACGTGCTCACCGAGACGGTGATCGATCGCCCGTGCAGCGAGGTCGCGGCGTTCGCAGGCGACCCGCGCAATGCGCCGCGCTGGTACGTGAACATCGAGGCCGTGGAGCTGAAGACGCCCCCTCCGCTCGCGGTGGGCTCGCGCATGGAGTTCACCGCGCGGTTCCTCGGTCGAAGGCTCGTCTACACGTACGAGGTCATCGACCACGTGGCGGGAGAGCGTCTGGCGATGCGCACCGCCGAAGGCCCGTTTCCGATGGAGACCACCTACACCTGGGCGAAGGTCGACGACGGCCATACCCGAATGACGCTCCGCAACCGGGGCGAGCCGTCGGGCTTCGGGAAGCTTGCCGCGCCTTTGATGGCGGGAGCGATGCGACGGGCGAACCAGAATGACCTCGCGCGCCTCAAGGCGCTGCTGGAGCGCGCCACGACTTCTGAATGAACGCGCTCATCCGTTCGAGCGCCGCGTCGGCTTCGGGCAGCATTCCGGCCGCCAGGTGCCAGACGTGCCAGACTTTCGGCACCACCTCGAGTGTGCACGCGCGGCCGGCGGCGTTCAGCGCTTCGGCGAACCGCCGTGAGTCGTCGCGGAGCAGCTCGCGTTCTCCGACCTGGAGCAGCACCGGCGGATAATTGGAGAGATCTCCGAACATCGGCGACACCATCGGGTCGCGGAGCTCGATGCCGCCGTAAGCGTTGGCGACGATGGTCTCGAACAGCGCGGGGCAGAACACCGCCTCGGCGCTCGCGTTGTCACGAACCGAGGGGCTGGAGAGGGTCAGATCGGCGAGCGCGGAGATCGCCGACACCGCCGCGGGCAACGGCACGCCCTCGCGCGATAGGCGCAGCGGCAAGCTGAGCGCCAGGGTCCCACCCGCGGAGTCACCGGCGACGACCACCTCGAAGCCCGCGTCGAGCAGCGCGCCGTGCGCAGCAAAGCAGTCGTCGAGCGCCGCGGGTGGCAGGTGCGCGGGCGCAAGCCGGTAGTCCAGCGAATAGACGGAAACGCCGAGGCCCGCCGCGAGCCGGCCGGTGATCGCCCGGTGCGAGCGCGGCGAGCCGGCGACGAACGCTCCGCCGTGAAGGTAGAGCAGCGCGCGCGTGCGATGAGCGGCGGCGGTGGCGAGACGCTCGCAAGGTACACCGCCCAGCGTCGACGGCTCGCATGTGACGCCGGCTGGCAACTTCGCCGGGTCGCGCTCCATGTCGGCGAACATCTTCACCACCTGCGCGATGCTCGGGTCGCGCTTGAAGCGGCGCTTGAGCGTCGCGCGCAGCACCAGGTCGATGAGGTGAACTTGAAGACTCACTTCGTGGCGGCGAGCTTCTCGAGGGTGTCGCGGCGGTGAATCATGAAGAAACCCTCACGGTGGCTCAAGTCTCCATCGGCGAGCAGCGCCGCCAGCGCCCGGTTCACGTTCTCTCTCGACGCGCCCACCATCGAGGCGATGTTGGCCTGTGAGAGCTTGATGGGAATGCGAAGGCCCTGCCCGGTCTTGCGGCCCTGGTCGTCGGCGAGCCGAAGCAGCGCGAGCGCAACCCGCGAGCGAATCTCGTCGTACGCGACCCCGGTGAGCGTCTGACCGACGGTGCGGGTGAGCGCGCTGAGGTGCTCGAGCATGCGGCGCATCACCACCGGGTTGGCGGTGAAGAATTGCAGCAACGGCTCGCGTGGAATCTCGAGCACCACCGCCGGCGTCATCGCTTCGGCGGTGGCGCTGCGGGTGCCGGCCGGGTCGAAGACGCCCACCTGACCGAACAGATCGCCCGGCAAGGCGAGGGCGAAGATCATCTCGGCGCCGTCGCGGCCGAGCCGGTACTGCTTCACCTGCCCTTCCACCATCACGTAGAGCGAGTCGGCGCGATCTCCCTCGGAGAAGACGAAGCTGCCGCGTGCTTGCTCGAGCCGCCGCACCGACGGCAGCAGGCTCTCGATGCGATCTGGCTCGAGGTCGCCGAACAACTCCGTCTGGAGCAGCGCCTCGGCGGGAGTCACCCGCCCGACACTACTATGCGCCCGCCGGTGGAATGTTCTGGTTGAGCCGGAAGAAGTTGTCGGGGTCGTACTTGCGCTTCAGTGCCGACAGCTTCGCGTATTTCTCGTCGCCGAACGCCGTGCGCACCCGGTTGGCGTCGGCCTCGCTGATGAAGTTGAGCGACACCTTGCCTGCAGCCCAGGGTGCGATCGCGCGTTCGGTCTGCTTCACCCAGGCGACGTGCGTTGCGTCGTCGGCGCCTTCCCAGGTGCCGTAGCAGTGGAGCTGCCAGGGGGCGGTGCGGCCTCCGAGCGGCGTCGCTTCGTCGGCAACGGCGGCGACGGCGTGACCTCCCGGCTGGAGAATCACGTTGGAGAACGGCGACGTCGCCGAGTTGGCGCAGGTGATCAAGGTGTCGATCGCCGCGTCGTCGAGCGAGCGGAGGTTGTCGGAGCGCCAGTACTGCCGCCGCCCGTGCGGGTTGCCGGCGTCGAGCATCGACTGGAGCGCGCAGTACGGCATCGGCTGCACCACGTCGGCCGCGGGCGGAACCTTGGCGCGCAGCAGCTTCAGCCACGCCTCACCCCGCGCGGGCTCGCCGAACCAGGCCACAATGATTCCCGCCGCGGGCTTCAGCCGCAGCGACTCGGGCACGAACGGCGCGGGTGGGGCGTGCAGGAACACCAGCCCTCCACCCAGCTCCGCCGGCGCATCGGCCATCCAGTCGCGGTAGGCGCGGCAGACCTGCGCCGCTTGCTCCCGAGGGAACAACATCAGGCCACCGAGGATGATCGGACCCACTGGGTGCAGCCGAAGCTCCAGCTCGGTCACCACGCCGAAGTTTCCGCCTCCGCCTTTGAGGCCCCAGAAGAGATCGGCGTTCTCGTTGGCGCTGGCGGTGAGCAGCCGGCCATCGGCGGTGACCACGTCAGCGGACAGGAGGTTGTCGCAGGCGAGGCCGCAGGTGCGCTCCAACCAACCGCTGCCGCTGCCGAGCACGAAGCCCGGCAGACCTGTCGAGGTGACGCGGCCTCCGGTGGTGGCGAGCCCGAAGGCCTGGGTCTCGCGGTCGACTTCGCCCCAGGTGAGCCCGGTCTGCGCACGCAGGCGGTTCTCGCGCGGGTCGACCCGAATGCCCTTCATCGGCGAGAGGTCGAGCAGCAGGCCGCCCTCGGTCGTGGAGTAGCCCGCAACGGAGTGGCCTCCGCCCTTCACTGCCAACGGTAGCCCCCGCTCGCGCGCGAAGCCGACCGCTGCGATCACATCGGCGGCGCCGGTGGCGCGTGCGATAGCAGCGGGCCGGCGATCGAAGATCGCGTTGAAGACGGCGCGGGCCGCGTCGTAGCGGGCTCCGTCTTCAGAGGTGAGAAGCTCGCCGCGAAAGCGCTGCCGAAGTCCGCCAAGGTCGATCATGGCCGCAGGGTCACAAATTCAGATTTCGCGCGCTGTGCCGTGCGTCACACCGCGGTAAGCAGCGGCGGTGCCTCAGTCCATCGCCCACATCGCGCTGGTGGTTCGCGACTACGACGAAGCGATCGCTTTCTTCACCCAGACGCTCGATTTCACCCTCGTCGAAGACACGTTTCAGCCGGAGCAGAACAAACGCTGGGTGGTGGTCGCGCCGCCGGGCTCGCAGGGGACTTCGCTGCTGCTGGCGCGGGCGGCGACGCCTGAGCAGAGCGCCTTCATCGGCAACCAGGCCGGTGGGCGGGTGTTCTTGTTTCTGCAGACCGATGACTTCTGGCGAGACCACCGCAAGATGACCGAGCGGGGAATCAGGTTCGTGCGCGAGCCGAAGAAGGCCGAGTACGGCACCGTCGCGGTGTTCGAGGATCTCTACGGCAACCGGTGGGACCTGGTGCAGTTCGAGCGCTGAGGTGTGACGCCCCTCCCGCCCTTCGGGCACCCTCCCCCTCGTTGGGGGGAGGGGTTACTTCTTGAGCTTGTCGTAGAGGGTGCGCAGACCGATGCCCAGCCGCGCGGCGGCGCGCTTGCGATTGCCACCTTCGGCTTCGAGCGCGGCGTCGATCGCTTCACGCTCCAGCTCTTCCAGCGTCTGCGAGGGACGCTGAGGCTTCGGCGGCTCGGCCGGATCGATCGACAGGTGCTTCGGCTCGAGCTGCTTGCCCTCGGCGAGAATGGTGCCGCGCTCGAGCACGTTGCGCAGCTCGCGCACGTTCCCCGGCCACGGCAGCTTCGACAGCAGCGCTTGCGCTTCGGCGCTCAAGACGTGCCCGCCGTTGAGCTCGTCGAGCAGCGCCTTCGCCAACGGCACGATGTCTTCGCGGCGCTCGCGCAGCGCCGGCAACCGCACCGGGAACACCGAGAGCCGGTGGTAGAGGTCCTGGCGGAACGTACCCGCCCCCATCATCTCGGCGAGGTCGCGGTTGGTGGCGGCGACCCACCGCACGTCGGCTTCCAACGTGCGCGTGCCGCCGACCCGCTCGAACACCTTCTCCTGCAGCACCCGCAGCAGCTTCGCTTGCAGCTCCGGCTTCAGCTCCCCGACCTCGTCGAGGAAGAACGTGCCCCCGTGCGCCAGCTCGAGCTTGCCGCGCCGCTGCGCCACCGCGCCGGTGAACGCGCCCTTCTCGTGACCGAACAGCTCGCTCTCGAGCAGCTGCTCCGAGAGCGCGGCGCAGTTGATCGCCACGAACGGCCCGTCGGCACGGGCGCTCCAGCGGTGCACTGCGCGGGCGGCCACCTCCTTGCCGGTGCCGCTCTCGCCGGTGAGCAGCACGGTGGCCTCGGTCTTCGCCACCTTCTGGAGCATCGCCACCACCGGCTCCATCGCAGGAGCGCCGAAGCTGAGGCTCGGCTCGCCGGTCTTCGTCTCCGCCGCCTTGAAGTCGAGCAGGGCGCGGCGCTCGAGCGCACGCTTGGCGAGCAGCCGCAGCTCGGTGGGGCTGCCGACCGGCTTGGTGAGGTAGTCGAACGCGCCCGCTTTCATCGCCGCGACCGCGCTCTCGACGCTGCCGTGGGCGGTGAGCATCACCACCTCGACCTCGGGCTGCTCCTCGCGCACCTTCTTCAGCAGCCCGAGCCCATCGAGGCCCGGCATCTGGAGGTCGGTGATCAGCAGATCGACGCCCTGCTTTTGCAGCGCCACCCAAGCGATGTTGCCGTCGGCAGCGGTGGTGACGGTGTGGCCGTCGCGCTCCAGCGCCTCGGCGATGAAGCTGCGAATTCCTTCTTCGTCGTCGGCCACCAGAATGCGGGCCATCTCAGGTCTCCTTCTTCGGCAGCACCAACGCGAGCTCGGCGCCGCCCGGAGGCACGTTACGCGCAGTGATGGTCCCGCCGTGCAATTCGATGATCCGCCGGGTGACCGCCAGGCCGAGCCCGACGCCCTTCACTTTTCGGGTCACGAACGGCTCGAAGATCTTCTCTGCGTCGCCGTCGGCGATGCCGGCCCCATGGTCGCGCACGGTGAAGCGCAGCGTCCCGCCTTCGACAAAGAGCGACGCTTCGACCCGCGCGCCTTCGGGGCTCGCCTCGACGGCGTTGCGCACCACGTTCTCGAGCGCCTGCTGCAACCGCGACGCGTCGAGCGGCCAGGTCACCGGCTCGGCGCGCACGTCCACCCTGCCCGCTCCGGCGGACTCGACGGCCGCCCGCAGCACCGCGCTCGCATCGGCCGGAGCGAGGTGCAACGTGCCGCCCTTCGCGAACGCGAGCAGGTCGTTCATCCGCTGCTCCAGCCGCAAAGCCTCGGAGACGATTCGCGCGCCCTTCGCCGACAGCTTCGGGTCCTGCTCCAGGTCCTCCGCCAGCAGCTGGGCGTGGCCCTTCAGCGACGTGAGCGGGTTCTTCAGCTCGTGGGCGAGCACCGCAGACATCTCTCCCAGCGCGGCGAGCCGGCGGCCCTTCTCGAGCTCGGCGGTGAGCTGCTCGCGCTTGTTCGCGCCGCGCGCCAACGCCAGCGCCAGCCCGAGCGCTCCCAGACAGACCAAGCCCGCGACCCAGACCAGCTCCGAGGCCTGACGCTGCAGCGCGCGCGCGGCCTTCGGCTCGAGCTCGTAGACCACCCAACCGAGCGCGCGACGGGGCTCATCGCCCACCTTCGGCGCGAGCAGCCGGCGCACCACCCGGGCCCACGCCCCATCGACCTCCACTCCACCGTCGGCGCCAGGAGGCTTCAGCGCCGTCGATTGCCCGACCTGCACCACCGGCTTCGCGGCGTCGTCCAGCACCGCCAGATAGATGAGTCCCTCGCCCGCGTGGGCGTCGAGCACCGCGCGCAGCGCCGCTTCATCGGGCACGGTGCCGTTGTCGCGCAGCGCATCTTGGCCGGTGGCCGCGACCGAGGTCGCCACTCCTCGCGCGACCAGAGAAGAGGCATCGTCCCACGCCGAGCGAATGAAGACCGCACCGCCCATCAGCAGCACCGAGGCGACGAGCACGGCGAGCGGCGCGGTGGCCTTCATGCTTTCAAGATAGCGCCTCGAGCCTCGCTGGGAAGCTGCGGGATCTGCAGCTGCCCGAAGTGCGGATTCCGCACTCCCTCTGAAACCAGGCCCGCAAGTGCCCGTCAGCAGGCCCGAATCAGGCGGCATGGCGGTGGCAATTCACCCCGGCCATGAAGACCTCGCTCCTTCTGGCAGCCCTGGCAGTTCTGGCGGCGACGAGCGCGAACGCCGCCACCGTCGAGGTGACGCTCGACGACGCCATCACCCGCGCTCAACAACACGCGCCCGAGCTGGCGCAGGCCAACGGCGCGGTGCGCACGGCCGACGCGGCGAAGCTGACCGCGATCGGCGCCTGGCTCCCGTCGCTGTCGGCGAGCGCCGGCAGCTCGCTCGGTGGCCACGGAGTCGACCCCACCGTCGGCACCTCGGCCGGTGACGCGCCGCTCGCGCAGGGCAGCTCGACCCCCAGCCTCAACGGCGGCATCTCGGCCTCGATGGATCTGTTCAGCGGTGGCCGCACCCTGGCGCAGGGCCGTGCCGCCGACGCGCAGTTCGAAGCGGCGACCGCGCAGCTGATCTCCCAGAAGGCGCTGGTCACCCTCAACACCACCAGGGCGTTCAGCGACGAAGAGCGGGCCGAGGCGCTGCTGGGCGTGGCGAGCTCGCGGGTCGATCGAGCGCAGCAGGAGCTCGACGCGGCGACCAAGCGCGCCCAGGTCGGCAATGCGACCAGGTCCGACGTGCTCCGCGCCCAGCTCGAGCTCAACACCGCCAAAGATGCGCAGAGCCAGGCACAGACCGAGCTCCACTCGGCGCGCTTCGCGCTCGGCAAGTTGATCGGCGTCGATGGTGAGGCCGACGCGAAGTCCACCGGGCCGGTGCAGCCGAAGGCGCTCTCCGAAGGGCACGACCAGCTGATCGACGAGCTGGTCACCGGCGCTCCGGTGGTTCGCGCGGCAGAAGCGGCGCAGACCGCGGCCGACGCCTCGATGGCGAGCGCGCACGCGGCCTACCTGCCCTCGCTGAAGCTGAACGCCAGCTACGACGTCTCCACCCACGCGATCGGCCAGAGCAGCCTCACCAACGGCTGGTCGGTCGGCCTCGGCCTCTCGTTCCCGATCTTCGACGGCTTCAAGCGCGAGGAGTCGGTGGTGCGCGCCGACGTCGCCCAGACCGTGGCCCAGTCGCAGCTCGACGCGGTGAAGCTGAGCATCCGCTCCGACGTCGAGAAGGCGCTCGGGCAGCTCGACCTCACCCAGGCGCGCATCGGCTTCGCCGAGCAGGCGCTCGCCACCGCGCAAGAAGACATGCGGGTGCAAGACGAGCGGTACCGCCTCGGCTCGTCGACGATGCTCGACCTGCTCACCTCTCAGAGCGCGCTGGTGCAGGCCGAGACCAACGCAGTCACCACCCGCTTCGATTACCAGGTCGCGCGCGCCCAGGTCGAAGCACTCGCCGGGAGGCCGCTGTGAGCCAGGACACCGTGATCAAAGTGGAGCAGCTGACCAAGGAGTACGTGATGGGCGGGCAGACCGTACGCGCGCTCAAGGGCGTGGAGCTCACCGTGAACCGCAACGAGTACGTCGCGGTGATGGGCCCCAGCGGCTCCGGCAAGTCGACCTTCATGAACGTGATCGGCTGCCTCGACATCCCCACCGCCGGTCAGTACTGGCTCAACGGCCAGCCGGTCGCGGGCCTGACCGAAGACGCGCTCGCCCGCATTCGCAACCGGGAGCTGGGCTTCGTCTTTCAGACCTTCAACCTGCTGCCCCGCGCCACCGCGTTGCAGAACGTGCAGCTGCCGCTGGTGTACGCGGGCGTGCCGCGCAGCGAGCGTGAAGACCGCGCCGCCCAGCTGCTGAAGAAGGTCGGCCTCGGCGAGCGCATGGACCACAAGCCCAACGAGCTGTCGGGCGGTCAGCGTCAGCGGGTGGCGATCGCCCGGGCGCTGGTGACCCAGCCGGCGTTGCTGTTGGCCGACGAGCCGACCGGCGCGCTCGACAGCAAGACCGGCGAAGAAATCATGGCGCTGTTCAAGGAGCTCCACCTGCAGGGCCAGACGCTGATGCTGGTCACGCACGAGAGCGACATCGCGGCGCACGCGGAGCGGGTGTTGTTTCTGAAGGATGGCGTCATCGAGCGGGACGAGCTCAACCACGGAGGTCTGTCATGAAGAAGAAGCTGTCGATCATCGCGGCTGGCGCGCTGTTGCTGGCCGGAACCCTGGGCGCGGTGAAGCACTTCGAGGCGCCCTCCACCAAGTCGAAGCCGGTGATCACCGGCACGGTCGAGAAGAAAGACCTCGAGATCTCGGTCGATGCCTCGGGCCAGGTCGAGCCGATTCGCACCGTGGAGGTGAAGTCGCGGGCCTCCGGCGAAGTGCGCACGGTCGAAGTCGACACCGGCGACGTGATCAACCAGGGCACCCTGCTGGCGGAGATCGACCCCCGCGAGGTGCAGAACGCGCTCGACCAGGCCAAGGCCGATCGCCAGGCGGCGGCGGTGAAGGCGCAGGTCACCGAGGCGAACCGCAAGCGCATGGAGCAGCTGCGCGGCTCGGGCGTGGTCACGGTGCAGGAGTACGAGAGCGCGGTCGACGCCGCCTCGAGCGCCAACGCCTCGCTGGTGCGCGCCGAGACCAACCTCCAGCTGGCGCAGGAGAAGAGCGGCGACGTCACCATTCGCGCTCCGATCAGCGGCACGGTGATCGAGCGCACCGTCGAGCCGGGCACGATCATCGCCTCGGCGACCGGCAACGTCTCGGGCGGCACCACGATGTTCAAGATGGCCGATCTGTCGTCGATGCAGGTTCGGGTTCGGGTCGACGAGACCGACGTCGGCCAGGTGAAGCCCGGTCAACCGGTCACCGTCACGGTGCAGGCGTACCCGAGCCAGAAGTTCGAGGGCCAGGTGCTGAAGATCGAGCCCGAGGCGGTGGTGGAGCAGAACGTCACCCTGTTCCCGGTGCTGGTGCGGCTGGCGAACCCCGACGGGCTCTTGAAGCCGGGGATGAACGCCGAGGTCTCGGTGAAGGTCACCCAGCGGCGCGACGCCACCGTGGTGCCGAGCTCGGCGGTGGTGACCGCGAAAGACGCGGGCGCGGCGGCGGCGGTGCTCGGCCTCGACGCGAAGAGCGTGCGCGCGACGCTGCAGGGCAAGTCGAAGGACCCGTCGGCGGCGGTGGTGTTCGTGAAGACCGCCGACGCGACCACCGCGCGGCTGGTGACCCAGGGCCTCTCTGACTGGGACAGCACCGAGGTCGAAGGCGTCGAGCCGGGCGAGAAGGTGGTGCTGGTGTCGGTGGCGCAGGTTCAGGCGCAGCAGCAGCAGCAGAACGACAAGATGAAGCAGCGCACCGGTGGCTCTCCGCTCGGTGGTGGCATGAGCGGCGGCTCGCGCGGGCGGGGAGGCTGATCATGGACTTGCTCGAGACGTTGCGTGAGGCGATGGACGCGGTGCTGGCCAACAAGCTCCGCTCGCTGTTGACGATGTTGGGCATCATCATCGGCATCGCGGCGGTGATCGCGATGATGGCGCTCGGCCAGGGCGCGCAGAGCTCGGTGGCGGCGAAGCTGTCGGCGATGGGAGCGAACGTGCTCACCGTGCGGCCCGGGCAGTCGTTCTCGGGTGGCATCGGCCGGGGCCAGGCGGCGCTGCAGGTCGAAGACGCGCAGGCGCTGCGTGACCGGGCGAAGTCGGCGATCGCGGTGGTGCCCGAGATGGCGAGCCAGCTGCAGGTTCAGAACGGCTCGCACAACGCGAACATGTCGGTGGTCGGAACGTGGCCCGACTACTTCAGCGTCAACTCGCACAGCTTCGCGGAGGGGCGCGCGTTCACCACCGCCGAAGACCAGGGCAAGCGGCCGGTAGCGGTGCTCGGCGCGCTGATCGAAGGTGAGCTCGGCGTCGCCCGCGGCTCGCTGGTGGGCCAGAACATCACCATCGCCGGCACCACCTTCCAGGTGATCGGAGTGCTGAACGAGAAGGGCGCGGCGGGCGCGTCGAACCCCGACGAGAGCATCTACATTCCGCTCGAGACCGCGCGCTTGAGGGTGATGGGCTCGGCCCGGCTGCGCAGCATCTCGGTGCAGGTCGGCTCGGCCGATCAGATGGACGTGGGCATCGCCGACATCGACCAGGTGATGCGCCGCGAGCACCACCTGCGCCCCGGGCAGAACGACGACTTCAACGTTCGCGACCAGGCGTCGCTGCTCACCACCGTGCAGGAGACCACCCAGACGTTCTCGTTTCTGCTCGCCGGCATCGCCGCGATCTCACTGTTGGTCGGCGGCATCGGGATCATGAACATCATGTTGGTGTCGGTCACCGAGCGCACCAAGGAGATCGGCCTGCGCAAGTCGTTGGGCGCGCGCCGGGGCGACATCTTGATGCAGTTCCTGCTCGAGTCGCTCGCGCTCTGCCTCGCCGGCGGGTTGCTCGGCATGGGCCTGGGCGTCGGTGGCTCGCACCTGCTCAGCACCCTGGCCGGGTGGACCACGGTGGTCGCGCCCCAGGCGATCCTGCTCGCGCTGGGCTTCTCGGCCGCGGTCGGGTTGTTCTTCGGGCTCTGGCCGGCCCGGCGCGCCGCGCTGCTGGCGCCGATCGAAGCGCTCCGTCACGAATGATCGGCCGCACGGGGTGTCCTCTCCCGGAGGACACCCCTGGTGCATCCCCGCGCACCCATTCGAGAAACCCGCGGGTGACACGTAAATGATCTGACAAATACGGGTCGGGCGCCGCTGCGAGAACGGGAGGCGATGAGACCTTTCCTACGAAGCCTTCTGGTGCCGGTGCTGGTGGTCATCTGCGGCTGCAACAACGTCGCGGAGATCAAGTCGATCGACGATCCCCAGGCCGACGACCAGTCGCCGCTGCTGACGAAGAAGATCAAATACGTCGTGGTGCTGGTGAAAGAGAACCACACCTTCGACAACTACTTCGCCGGCTTTCCCGGAGCGACGTCGAGCCTGACCGCCAAGCTGCACGACGGCACCGTGATCACCCGGCCGGTGGCGCCCGCGGGGCCGCTGCCGCGCGACCTCTGCCACGCCCACCACTGCGCCCGCACCGACTGGGCCGGCGGCAAGATGGACGGCTACGACCGGCTGTCGAACAACGTCACCGACGGCGTGAGCGGCGAAGACGACTACCTCGCCTACGCCCGCTACACCGAGACCGAGATCCCCAACTACTGGGCCTACGCGCGCACCTTCACGCTCGCCGACCACTTCTTCGCCACCATCAAGGGCCCGAGCTTCCCCGGTCACTTCGCCTCGGTGGTCGGCTTCACCCCGTTCTCCGACAACCCGAACCGCGGCAACTGCGACGCGTCGAAGGGCCCCTGCACCTCGTGCTTTCAGTCGCCGGGCGTCTGCACCGTCACCCGCTTCGACGCCAACACCTGCGCCGAGAGCGATCGCCAGAGCGACTGCGTCGACACCACCACCGTGTTCGACGAGCTGCCCTCGAACGTGACCTGGGCGGAGTACGGCCCGTCGGACATGCTGGCGGTGAACCACGTGAAGAGCCTCGCGCACCGGCCCGACCGCGCGATGCACGCCCGGCGCGAAGCCGACCTGCTCCCGCAGCTGAAGAGCGGCAACCAGCCGAACGTGATCTTCGCCCACCTCGAGGCCGAGAGTGAGCACCCCGGCCAGGACGTGTGCCCCGGCGAGAACTACTCGGTGCGCATTCTGAACGCGATCATGCAGGGCCCGCACTGGAACGAGACCGCGGTGTTCCTCACCTGGGACGACTACGGCGGCTGGTACGACTCGGTGAAGCCGCCGTCGGAGGTCTGCCACAACGGCGACTCGTTCAGCCCCGGCATGCGGTTGCCGATGCTGATCATCTCGCCCTACGCGAAGGCCGGCACGGTGTTCACCGGCAAGGCCGAGCAGGCCTCGCTGCCGCTGTTCATCGCCGAGCTCTACGGTTTGCCCAAGCTCTCGAACAAAGACCCACGCAACCGCGACAAGGTCGCCGGCAGTCTGACCGGTGCGTTCGACTTCACCCAGTCGCCACTGCCTCCGCTCGTGCTCGAAGAAAGGCCCTGCCCGTGAACTCCGTGATCTTCGTTCTCTCGGCCGCGCTCGCGCAGGCCACCGTCACCCCGCTGAAGCCGGTGGCCGACACCTCGCTCGACTCGCGCACCGGTAGCGCCAGCGCCGGCACCGCGACCAGCATCTCGGCCGACCAGGGCTCGGGCTGGCACAAAGACGCCTACCTGCGCTTCGAAGTGCCGGCCAACATCGGGCAGGTGACCAAGGCCACCCTGCAGCTCCACGTGAACAACGGCAGCGCGGGCGGCGGCGCGATTCACCTCTGCCGCTCCGCCGGCCGGTGGAGCGAGTCGAGCACCGGGCTCCCGAAGGATCCCGCCTTCCCGATCGCGCAGTTCGACGAGCTGCCCGACAACGCGATGCTCCAGCGCGACGTCACCTCCGCGGTGGCGGCCGGCATGCCGCTCGAAATTCACATCAGCTCCGCCACCAGCGACGGCCTCGGCTTCGACTCGCGCGAGGGTGCGCAGCCTCCGCAGCTGATCATCACCAGCCTCCCGGTGCAGAAGCCGGCCGGCGCGGGGCTCGGTGCGGTGGTGCTCGCCGAGGCCGACACCTATGCGTCGCAGCACAACCCGACCGCGAACCACGCCACCGACGACACCATCTTCGCCGATCGCAACGACGGGCTTCACGAGGACCTGGCGTTCATTCGGTTCCCGATCGCGCCCGCGCGCGGCGACCGCAAGGTGACCCGCGCCACGGTGCGCATGTTCGTCACCAACGGCACCGTGGGGCGGGTGTCGATTCTGCCCTTCGGCGACGTGCTCGGCGCCCGCTGGAGCGAGACCAACCTCACCTGGGACAAGCTCCCGCAGCACGGCGTCAGCTCGCCGATGGTGCCGCTGGTGCTCCAGGCGGTGCCCGAGAACGAGTGGCTCGACCTCGACGCCACCGAGGCGGCGAAGAGCAACGACTACCTCTCGCTGCAGATCGCCACCGCCACCGCCGACGGGCTGGGGATCGCCTCGCGCGAGTCGGCGACCAACAAGCCGCGGCTGCTGCTGGAGTTCGCGCCGATCTCCTGCTCCGCCACCAAGCCCTGCGACGCGGGTAATACGTGTCTGAGCAGCGTGTGCGTGCAGACCTGCAGCGCCGCGACCGCGTGCGACCCCGGCAACGTCTGCACCGCCGCCGGCACCTGCAAGCCCGGTCTGCCCTGAAGCTCAGGTGCGCAGCAGGGTCTTGATCGCGCGGCGCTCATCCATCGCGCGATAGCCGTCGGCGACCTGGGACAAGGGGAGCGTGAGATCGAACACCTTGCCGGGGTCGATCTCGCGCCGCCAGATCAGCTCGATCAACCGCGGGAGGTAGCGGCGAACCGGCGCCGGGCCTCCGTGCAAGTGCACGTGCGAGAAGAAGAGCGGCTGCCCTTCGAGCGCCACGCCGTGGGGCACGCCCACGTAGCCCAGGTGACCGCCGGGGCGGGTGACCGCCAGCGCCTGGGCGATCGACTCCTGGGTGCCGACGCACTCGAGCACCGAGTCGGCGCCGACGCCCCGGGTGAGCTCTTTGATCTTGGCCACGCCCTCGTCGCCGCGCTCCGAGACGATGTCGGTGGCGCCGAAGCCCTTGGCCAGCTTCTGCCGCGGCTCGTGCCGGCTCATCGCGATGATTCGCTCCGCGCCCTGGAGCCTGGCAGAGAGCACCGCCAGCAGGCCGACCGCGCCGTCGCCCACCACCACCGCGGTGCCACCCGGCTTCACCTGCGCGGCCTCGGCGGCGAACCAGCCAGTGCCGAGCACGTCTGACGCGGCGAGCAGGCTCGGCACCAGGTCGGAGGGAGGGAGCTCGGCGGTCGCCACCAGCGTGCCGTCGGCGAGCGGCACCCGGAGCAGCGGGGCTTGCGCGCCGAGCACGACCTCCTTGTGCTGGCACGAGGTCTGATAACCCGCGCGGCAATGCGGGCAGGTGTTGTCGGAGGCGAAGAAGGACCCGATCACGAACTGGCCGGGCTTCACCGACTTCACCTCGGCGCCGACCTCTTCGACGATGCCGCAGTACTCGTGGCCGATCGGCGTCGGCTGCTTCAACGGGTTGAGGCCGCGGTAGGGCCAGAGATCTGAGCCGCAGATGCAGGTGGCCGAGAGCCTGAGAATGGCGTCGGTCGGAGCGACGATCTTCGGGTCGGGGCGCTCCTCGTAGCGAACATCGCGCGCCTTGTGCAGAACGGTGGCTTTCATCGTCGGCTCCTAGAGGTTGGTGCGCTTGGCGAGGTGCTCGGGGTAGCGGTCGCCCTGCACCTGAATCGATTTGGCGGCGTCGTCGAGCGCGCGCAGATCATCTTTCGACAGCTCGAGCTTCGCTCCGCCCAGATTCTCGTCGAGGCGGCTCAGCCGGGTGGTGCCGGGAATGGGCACCACCCACGGCTTCTGCGCCAGCAGCCAGGCGAGCGCCACCTGCGCCGGGGTGGCGTTCTTCTTCTGACCGACGCGGCCGAGCAGCTCGACCATCGCCTGGTTGGCGCGGCGCGCCTCGGGGGTGAAGCGCGGGAGGGTGCCGCGGAAGTCGCCCTTCTCGAAGGTGACCTTGTCGTCGATCTTGCCGGTGAGGAAGCCGCGGCCGAGCGGGCTGTAGGCCACCAGGCCGATGCCGAGCTCTTCGAGGGTGGGCAGCACCTCGCGCTCGAGGTCGCGGTACCAGATCGAGTACTCGCTCTGGAGCGCGGTCACTGGCTGAACGGCGTGCGCCTTGCGAATCGTCTTCGCGCCGGCTTCCGAGAGGCCGAAGTGCTTCACCTTGCCCTGCGCGATCAGGTCTTTCACCGTGCCGGCGACGTCTTCGATCGGCACCTCGGGGTCGACCCGGTGCTGGTAGAGCAGGTCGATGCGGTCGGTCTGGAGCCGCTTCAGCGACGCTTCGACCACCTCGCGAATGTGCTCCGGCCGGCTGTCGACGCCGCCGATGTTGCCCATCTTGAAGCCGAACTTGGTGGCGATCACCACCCGCTCGCGCACCGGCTTCAACGCCTCGCCGAGCAGCTCTTCGTTGGTGAACGGGCCGTAGACTTCGGCGGTGTCGAAGAAGGTGACGCCGCGGTCGACCGCCGCGCGGAGCACGCCGATCATCTCCTTGCGGTCGGGCACCTTGCCGTACGCGAAGCTCATGCCCATGCAGCCGAGCCCCAGCGCCGAGACCTCCAGACCACTTCTTCCCAGCAATCGCTTTTCCATCGCCGTCTCCTTGTGCCGCCAGAGATAGGCCTGGCGAGGTCACCGCGCTAGAGCGAACAAAGTCAATGACCTGTTAAGCTGGGCTTAACGATCATGAACACCTCGCTGCCGCAGCTCCAGATCTTCCTCACCGTCGCCCGGCTGAGCAGCTTCACCCGGGCAGCGCGCGAGCTCGGGGTGAGCACTCCGGCGGTGAGTCAGTCGGTGCGCCAGCTGGAAGAGCAGCTGCGGGTCACCCTGCTCACCCGTACGACGAGGAGCGTGGCGTTGACCGAGTCGGGGCGGCGGCTGGTGGAGAACGCCGGGCCGGCGATGGAGCAGGCGCTGGGAGCGCTCACCCACGTCTCGGCGGAGCCGGGCGAGCTGGTGGGAAAGCTGCGGCTCTCGGTGCCACGGCTGGCGGGGCCTTACGTGGTGACCCCGGTGCTGCCGGTCTTTCATGCGCGGCACCCGCGGGTGGAAGTCGAGGTGGTGTTCGAGGACCGGTTCGTCGATCTGGTGGCAGACGGTTACGACGCGGGCGTGCGGCTGGCGGAGTCGATCGAGCGCGACATGGTGCAGGTGCGGGTGACCGACGCGTTTCGGTTCGTGGTCGCCGGTTCGCCAGAGTACCTGGCGCGGCGCGGGGTGCCCCAGCGCCCGGAGGATCTGCTCCGCCACGACTGCATCAGCTTTCGAACTTCGACCGGCTCGCTCTACGCGTGGGAGCTGGAGCGCGGGCGGCGCAACTGGCGGGTGCCGGTGCGGGGGCCGGCGATCACCAACGACGGCACCACCGCCGAGGTGTTGTGTGAGGCGGGGCTGGGGCTGATCTACGCCGCCGAGCCACGGGTTCAGCAGCGGCTGCGGAGCGGAAAGTTGAAGATCGTGCTCGAGCCGTTCGCCGCGACCGTACCGGGTTTTTTCCTGTACTACCCGAGCCGCGCGCAGAGCAGCCCGGCGCTCAAGGCTTTCGTCGAGGTCGCGAAGAAGCACGCCGTGCGGGCGCTTTGACCGGTTCGGCGCAGGCGCTCTTCAGAAACCCGCGCAGCTCGGCGACCCGAATCGAAGGCAGGTGCACCAGGATCGCCGGGTAGCCGTTGAAGTGGGGGATGGTGAAATACGCCTTCTTCTTCGAGTCGACGAGGGCCTCCTTCACTTCCATCGGTACCCGTACGCCGAGAATCGCGCCCTCGGGTGCCGCGTCGCCGAGCTGCTCGAGGTCGCTCTTGCGCAGCGGGCGCTCCCAGACGGCGAGGCGATCGGCGACCCGCCAGCGGCGCTGCGCCGGGTCTCGCTCTGCGTGGGAGATACCGCGCATGATGTTGGTCACGTCGGTCCAGGTGGCCATCAGGTGGTCTTATCGAAGTCGGAGCTGTGACGCCCCCTCCGCCTACGCGACCGATCGCCGTGTCGTCGCCAGAATCAAATCCGCCAGCCGCTCCCACAACCCGGGCGGCAGGTCGTGACCCATTCCCTCGATCAGCACCAGCTCCGCGCCGGGAATCGCCGCGGCAGTCGCATGCCCTCCGCTGGGGTCGCACATCGTATCGGCGAGCCCGTGCACGACCAGCGTGGGAACTCTGAGCGCGCGCAGCGCCGCAGTGCGATCGCCGGAAGCCACCGACGCTACTGCCTGCCGTGCGATCGACGGAGCGTCGTGATCGCGATCCCACGCCAGGCAGGCGACGCGCTCGATCTCCGCGGTGTCAGACGGGTACGCGGGCGAGCCGATCGCCGCTCGAATGCGCACCGCGCGCGCAGCGACCTCTTCACGGGTGTTCGCCGGAGGTCCACCGAACACCGCCTTCGCCGTGGCGGGGTGAATCTGCCCGACCCTCATGTCGCCGGTGGTGGACATCATCGTGGTCAACGACCGCACCCGCGCCGGGTGCTCGAGCGCGATCGTCTGCGAGATCGCCCCGCCGAGCGACGCTCCGGCCAGATGCGCGGCGTCGATCTTCAGCGCGTCGAGCAGCCCGGCCGAGTCGGCCGCCATGTCAGACAGCGTGTAGGTCGCCGACGAGAAGTCGCCCTTCAGCGCCGCGGGCAGATCCGCCGGCTTCGCGTCGGCCAGGTGGGTCGATCGCCCGGAGTCGCGGTTGTCGAAGCGCACCACGTAGAGCCCGCGCTTCACCAACGCGTCGAGAAAGCCCTCCGGCCAGTTCACCAATTGGGCGGCGATGCCCATCACCAGCAGCAGCGCCGGGTTCTTCGGGTCGCCGCGCGTCTCGTACGCGAGGTCCAACTTCGCCGGGCCAACCCCACGGGCGATTCGTTCGTCGAGCATCAGGTGTCCTCCTCTTCGAGAGCGCGATCCAGGTAGCGAAACAACGGCGGGTCCCAGCCGCCGAACTTCTCGGGTGGGTTCTTGCGCAGACGGGCGAGCGCCTTGATCGTCGACCGCTCGCCGCCCGAGAACTGAACGATCAGCGCGTGCGCTTCCTTCGCGATCGCCCGCACCCGCGGCGTCGCCGGTGCATCGCCCGCCTTCATCCGCGCCCGGAGCCGCCGGGCGATCGACCGCCAGGCCACTTCGGTCGACTTCGCCCCGGCGCGCTTGTCGGCCGCGCGGCTGACCTCCGACATCGCCTCGATGGTGGCGAGTACCTCCTCGGGGTCGACGCCCTTGCGAGCAGCGTGCGCCAACATCGCCCGCAGCCGGCGCAACCGCTTCAGCTCGGCGTCGACGCCGTCGAGGTGCTTGCGGAGCAGCTCGCTCAGCGGCGCCGCCCTGCCCTCGAGCGCGTCGCGCACCTCTGACAGCGACAGGCCCAGGTCTCGCAACGCGCGCACCCGATACAGCCGCTGCACGTCGTGCGAGTCGTAGAGCCGCTGCTTCCCACTGTTGCGCGCGGGCGCCAACAGCCCGAGCTGCTCGTAGTGATGGAGCGTTCGAACCGTCAGGCCGGCGGCCTTGGCCAGGTCGCCGATGCGCCACCGTTGAGTCATGGGCACGCACCCTACAACCTGACGTTACGTCAGGTTCAAGCGGGCGCTGCCGGTCTCGATGAAGCGCTTCAAGACCCCGGTGGTGCCGTTCCAGTAGAACTCGAGGTGCTTGAAAATCGACGGGGTGGCGCAGGTGCTGACCGTGACCGTGAGCGTGGTCTGCGGGCCCGCCGCCTCGAGCCGAAACTCGAACACCGCGTGGTTCTCGGGCTTGTCGGCCAGCTTCGAGATCGAGCTGAGGTGGGTGTAGCGCAGGCGCCGGGGCGGCTCGAAGTGCTCGACCACTCCGCTGTTCACGAACCGGGTGACGTGAAAGCCGGTGACCCGAATGGGCGAGCCGACCTCCCAGGTGGTCGAGACCTCCACCCCCACCTTGGGGTCGGCCATCCACTGTTTCAGCTCGGCCGGGTCGGTGAGCGCACGCCACACCCGCTCGGGTGGCGCGTCGATCACCACGGTACGGCTGAAGTCAGGGTCACCGCGACGCAACACCTGGGTGAGCCTAGCGCTGATCCGGTGGATCTCGACCCGCGCTGTTCCTACAGTCTCAAGACTTCAGACCCCCCGAGGAGACCCCGATGGCCAAGGCGAAGAAGAAGGTCAAGGCGAAGTCGAAGGCGCGCAAACCCGCTCCGCGGAAGGCGGCGCGTAAAGCGAAGCCTGCCCGCAAGGCGAAGGCGGTTCGCAAGGCAAAGCCCGCGCGCAAGGCCGCGCCCGCTCGCAAAGCGAAGCCGGCTGCGAAGGCGAAGCCCGCCCCGAAGGCCAAACCGGCGGCCAAGGCCGCGGCTTCGAAGGCCGACGCCGAGCGCAAGCGCCTGGAGCGCGAAGAGCGCGCGCTGGTTCACGACAACGACGCCGACGGCGAAGGCGAGAGCCAGCTCACCAGCAACCCCGAGTACATCGAAGACGCGGTGACCGACCCGCTCGGCGAAGAGATGGGCGAGGCGGCGGTCGAGTCGGAGGTCTCAGGCGATCAGGAAGCCGAGAACATTCGCGACGAGGACCTGGAAGACGAAGAAGGCGGCCCGTTCGTGCAGACCTCGGGCAACCAGGAGTTCGCCCAGGGCACCGACGGCTCCAACCCTGAAGACGCCGAGCCGGCAGCCTTCCCCACGGCGAACGCCCAGCCGCGCGGCCGATGACCTACCTGCCGGGGTTCAAGGCCTCCTGCCTGACCCTGTGCGCAATCTTCGTGCTGCTCGCGGGGAGCATTCTCGCGCGCGGCCCGATGGTGGCGATGGCCGACTATCAGGTGCCCCCTGAGACGTTGGCCTCGCCCCACTACGCCGACGCGATGACCTGGGTGTTTCTGCACATGCTGGTGCTCGGGTTGTTGATCGGCACCGTCGGCTGGTTCGCAGAGGGCGTGCGGCTGCAGCGCGCCTTCTCGCGGGTGATGCTGGCCGCCCAGCTCGTCTATGCCACGCTCGACGTGCGCACCGCCGACTGGCGTTTCGGCAACGCGCTCTACAAGGGCCCCGGCTCGCTCGGCCCGGTGGTGGTCGAGGCGTTGGCGTTGGTGCTCTGGGCGCGGCTGAGCTTCGTGCGGCCCAAGACCCATCCAACCGGCAAATAATCGGTATCTCACCATCCGATTGGCGGATAATCGCTCCCGGGCGCACTGTCTCCTCAACCCACGAGGAGACCCGCATGGACCTTTTGATCGAACCGATTCGCTACACCGTGACCGCCTTCGCCCTGCTCACCGCCTTCGCGACGGTGCGGGCACTGCGCTCGGGCGGCCATCCGCTCCCCGCGCTGCTGCTGCCGTGGCTGGCCGTCGCGACCGTTCTGTCGCTGGTGGTGAGCCACGTGCTGCGCCTCGTGCCGTTGCCGATGGTGCCGCTGGTCACCGGGGTGGGCATCGCGCTCGGCATCGCGGCGCAGTTCTCGCCCACCGCCACCCGCGCGTTCGCCAGCCTCGACGACAAGAGCTGGCGGCTGCTCACCGCCACCCGCGGCGTGTTCGGAGCGCTGATTCTCGCCGCCTGCGCGGTGAACCTGTTCCCGCCTGCCTTCGCGCTGCCCGCGGGGCTGGGTGACCTCGCCGCCGCCGGGCTGGCGATCGCCGCGCCCGGCTCGCTCGCTCCGGGTGGCCATCGCGGCTGGCGGTTGCTCGCGTTCGGCTTCGGCATCGTCGACTTCGCCCAGGTGATGGTGCTGCTCGCGAAGGTGCAGCTGCCGTTTCTCGCCGCCAGCCACACCATCGGCATCTCACTCTCGCTCCCGTGGATGGCGGTGCCGCTGCTGGTGACGCTCAACCTGTTCGGCCTCCGGTTCGCGCTCGCGGAGGGCGCACCGGCCAAGGTCCCCGCTTCGGCATGAACCTCAACCTGCTGCTCGTCTTCGAAGCACTCTGGGCCGAGCGGCACGTCACCCGGGCCGGGCGAAAGCTCGGCCTCTCGCAGCCGGCGATGAGCGGGGCGCTCGCGAGGCTGCGCGAGATGCTGAAGGACCCGCTGTTCGTACGCGGCCGCGGAGGCCTGGTGCCCACCGAGCGGTGCATCGCGCTGGCGGCGCCGCTGTCGAAGGCGCTGCTCGATCTGCGCAACGCGCTCGCGGGCGTGGCGTTCGAGCCGGCCACCACCGAGCGCACGTTGACCCTCGGCGCGGTCGACGCGGCGATCGCTGTGGTGGTGCCGAAGCTGGCCGCCCGCTTCTCGGCCGAGGCGCCGCACGCGACGTTGGCGGTGAGCGCAATCGACCCGATGCGGGCGGTCGACCTGGTCGAGGCAGGCGCGCTCGATGTCGCGCTCAGCCCGAGAGTGCGGCCGTCGGCGACGGTGAAGCAACGCACCCTCTTCCCGCTCGAGTTCTGGATCGCGACGCGCCCGCGGCACCCCTTGACCCGCGCCAAGCCCACTCCGGCGGCGCTCCAGCGCTACCCGCGGGTCGGCGTCTCTTTCGATGGAGCCCCTCCCACCGGCGGGCCCCTCGGCATTCGCCCTTCGCTCACGGTGGCGTCGTTTCTCGCCGTGCCGCACGTGCTGCGGGCGTGCGACGGCTGGGCGGTGCTCCCGGCGCCGTTCGCGAAGAAGCTGATCGACGAACGGCAAGTCGCGGCTTGGCCGCTGCCGGGACAGCTGCCGAAAGCGTCGATGTTCATGGTGTGGCCCGAGACGCACGACGCCTCCGAGGCGTCGCGGTGGCTGCGCGGGCTGATTCTCGACGCGGTCGGCAGTGGGCCGTGAGCGAAGCGAGCCGTTCAAGCCTCGAATGAGGGTGGGCGGGCTCGTCATCGACCGCTTTGCCTCGAGCGAGCTCCGCCCGCGACTTCGTGGCCCACTCGATCTCGATGCGCCGTGTTCGTGCGTCGATCTCTTCAGCGCTACCGAGCGAGTCCCCGCACGGCAAAGTAGGCACAACGCCCGCTTGAACACCGAGCGCGCGCTTTCAACTCGCGAGAATCACGTTGCTGGTCGCCGGCCGAGGGGGGCGTTGTGCCTACTTTGCCGCGCGCGAGACGCGGGTCACGTGTCGCCGCGCATGAGCCGTCTGCATTCCCGCGCGCCAGCTCGCAGCGAAGCCCCACCGCCACCCGTACGGCCAGCGCGACGACGCTACGCTGAAGACCGGACGCGCGCCTTCTCCTGCAACCCACGGAGCGCTCACCCAGCTCCAGCCGGTGCTCGCGGTGTAGAGAAACATCTTCGGCGGAGCGCCATCGCTGACGAACGCGCCGGCGTACGGCAACCACGCCCAGCCGTACTGCTTCGTGTACGCCCACTGCCCGGCCGGCACCTCGCGCGCGGTGGTGGGAGGCGGAGGCGCAGCGGTGTCGGTCTTCGCGTCGGGCGCCTCCGACGGTGAAGGCGGAGCGCGCTTCGGTGCTCCCACCGTGGGCTCCGCCTGCGGGGCGTCAGGGTCAGCCGCTCCGCTCACCGCCGGGACGCCAGCGAACAGCAGCGACGCAATCAGTGCTGCGCCGCCGGTGGAATGAAACCGGTCCATCTGTCCCACTCGGGGTATTTGCGGTGAATCGCCTCGTCGACGCTGATCGCCCACGGTACCCGTAACGCCATCAGCCCCAGCGCTCCGCCCGCGAGCGCGATGTTCTTCATGAAGTTCATCATGTCGGTCATCGCCTGCTCGCCCGACTCCGCCCAGAAGTTGTGCATGATGAAGCTCACCGGCAGCAGAAAGAGCACCAGCACCGCGAGCCCGATTCTCGGCGCCAGGCCGAGCAGCACGCTCAACCCGCCGGCCAGCAGCATCAAGCCGGTGAACACCACCCAGCCCGACGCGCCCGTCACTCCGTGAGAAGACGCGTACTGCGCCATCTGCTCCGTCTTGGTGAAGTGATTGAAGCTGGCGATGAAGAAGAAGCCGCCGAACAAGACGCGGCCAACCAATAGAGCCCATTTCATGAATCAACCTCCTGTGTCTGTGCTCAAGCGCTAATCGCGGCCACGGCGAACGCAACCGTTCCCTTCGCTGCGGAAGCAACGCGCACCGCGGGTGTTGAAGCTGATCAGTGGCAGAACGAGCAGGTGGTCTGCTGCGCGGGCGCGCCGAAGTAATGCTTGAAGGCCCACGCGCTCGCGAACGCCGAGCCGGTCTGCACCAACGCCGGGTTGCCCGCGGGCTTGCCGTGACACTCGCTGCAGTCGGCGGGGAAGAAGTGGTTCGCCTGGCAGGCCGCGCCGCACTTCGCCGCCACGCACCCGAGACTGGCGCCGATCGGCCGGGTGTCGCCTCCGCGGTCGGCGATGCTGCCCGAGCCCTCGCCGCAGGTCGCCGCCACCATCACCGCGCCGGGGGCATTCAACGCCCACGGAGTGCCGACCAGGTTGCTGCCCGCCTCGTGACAGCCGGAGCAGCTCCCGTTGGGGGCGCCCGAGTGGTCGTAGCCGAACGCGTTGCGGCCGCCCGCGCTGCTCGGGTGGCACTGGGTGCAGTTGGTGTTCGACGGGTGGAGCACCCCGTTCACCGCCGCTTCGAGCACGCCACCGTCGGAGGGCGGCGACGCGATCACGAAGCCTCCCAGGTTGAGCGGCTGGGGCGGCTTCTTCCAATCGGGGCTGTTCGGCGTGCCGGCGCCCGGCCACGAGTGGCAGACGCTGCAGTCCTGGGTGAAGGCGGTGTGGTCGGGCGAGAAGCCGGCGTTCGGCTTGTTCGCGGCGTGACAGTGGCTGCACGCGCCGGTGGTGCCGTTGAGCACCAGCGCGCTGCTCCCGTTGAAGCTCAGGTGCAGCTTCGCCTTCGACCAGTCGGTGCCCACGCCGGTGTGACAGAAGTTGCAATCGTGGCTGGTGACGTTGACGTCGGAGTGATCGATCTGATCATGCGTGCCCGCCGCTCCGCTCACGGTGGAGCTGGTGACGGTCGACGAGTCCTTCACCATCGCCGGCTTGTTCGGCCCGTGACAGACGCCGCACGCGCCGGGCGTGAGGTGCGAGTGCAGCGAGGTCGACTTGCTGAAGCCGGCCGCGGTGTTCTGCACGTCGGCGAGGTGGCAGCTGGCGCAGTCGCGCGCCTTCACCGCGCCCGCCTGGTGGTTCATCCACTGAAAGTCGCCCTGGTACGCCACCGTGCTCTGGGTCGCCGCGACAGGCGCGCTGCCGGTGTGGCAGTCGACGCAGGCGGTCGGCTGAGTGGTGACCCAGTCGTGGAAGGTGGTGCCGGCGAAGGCCGCCGAGGTGAGGTTGCCCACGTTGCCGAGCGCGCTGACGTGGCAGGTGTCGCACTTCTGCACCGGCACCTGGGTCGAGCGGTGGCTCATCTGAATGCCGCCGCTGGTGACGTCGGCCACCGCCGAATCGGCCATCAACGGGTAGTGGCAGTCGACGCAATCGGTCTGCTGCGCGCCCGCACCCGCCACGCCGTGGAAGACGCCCGCATCCCAGCTGCCGCCCGGGTCGTGGTGGCAGTCGGAGCAGTCGAGCTCGCTCACGCTCGACACCGTCTGCCCGCCGATCATCACCGGCGCGCTGAAGGCCGCGAAGTGATCCATCGGGTGCAGCTCGCCGGTGCTGACGATGCCCGTCGGCCTCATGTTCGAGTGGCAGTCGTCGCAGTGGCTGGTGGGCTGGGTCGTGAGCACCGGGTGGAACTTGCCGTTGGCGAACGAGGTGACCGTGCCCGCGGTGTTGGTGTGACAGTTGAAGCACGGGTTGTTGTAGTCGGCCGGGTTCGCGCCCGCGTCGAGCCCGGGCGGAATCTGACCCGAGGTGTGCAGCATCGAGTTGAACAGCCGCACGGTGACGCTGGTGCTGCCGGTGACCAGGCCGTTGGAGCCGCGCTTCAGCGTCGTCTCCACCACTCCGTCGACGAACTGATCGGTGGAGCTGATCAGGTTCGAGCCCGGGTAGCCCTGCCCGCCCGCCCAGTCGCTCAGCGCCGCGTGGGAGGTGGTGGCCTGATGGCAGCCGATGCAGTCGCCCGAGCCGTTGGTGGAGTGGTCGAACGAGCCTCCGTCGAAGGTCACCGGCGCCGACGGCCGCTGCGAGGTGTGGCAAGCCGCACAGGTGGTCGACGCGAGCGACATCGCGCCGTGGCCGAAGCTGCCCCCGCTGAACGAAGTGGTCGACGCGTGGCAAACCGCGCAGTCCTGCGCCGCGCCGTGGGTGGTGAGCGCATTGCCGCCGAAGTCGAACGGCGCACCCGAGGCGGAGCCGGTGGTGGGCCGCTCACCCTCGTGACACGGCAGACAGCTCGCCGGAGCCGCCGCGCCCGGCTGGTGGAACACGCCGCCGCTCCAGTTGCTGAAGCTGAAGTGGCAGCTGCTGCAGTCGCCCAGCCATGCCGGCGCCGAGTGGTTGAAGCTCAACCCCGGGTGCACGGTGACGAGGCCGGTGGGCCGGGTGTTGGCGTGGCAGTCGAGGCACGAGCCCGGCTGGGTCTGCGCGTGCGAGGCGAGCGCTCCGTGAAAGACCGCGCTGGTCGACCAGAACGCCGCGGTGCTCATCACCGGAGTGACGTGGCAGACGCCGCAGTCGGCATCGAAGGCCGGCGTGGTGGTGGGCGCGCCGTTGGCCCACAGCACCGCGTCGTGGCGCATCTGCCCGGTGGGCGGCGTGCGCGGAGGCATCGACGCGGCGGGGTCTCCCACGAAGCCCTGGGGCGCGGTGGGCGCGTGGCAGCTCCCGCACTTCACCGGCTGCGCCAGCCCGCGGCCGAGCAGCGCGGCGTGAAAGAAGCCCGGGTAGAACGTCTGCAGCGAGACGTCGAGGTGGCAGGCGCCGCACTCGAGATCCTGCGGCACCTGGTCGCTGTCGTGGTTCATCTGCATCGGCAGCGTCTGGTCGAGCGGCGCGACGCTGGCGATGGTGGTGCCCGAGAACAGCGGCGCGAGCGCGGTGAGCGACAGATCGCGGGAAGGATCGCGCGAGTCTTTCGGGCGGAACGGCGCGTGGGCGAAGCTGGCGTCTCGGTGGCAGGCGTAGCAGCCGAAGCTGACGTAGCGGTACCCGTCGAGCGTGGCGTGACGCGGGTCGATCACTTCCTGCCGGTGCTCGTGGCAGCCGGTGCAGCTGAAGTCGGCGAAGTTGGTGCTGCTCGCGGGATGGCAGGACTGACAGCGAACCGGCCCGTCGTCGTGGCTGCTGCCGAGCTCGTGAAACGTCCCTTTGCCGATCGGGAAGTACTCGTGCGGCGGCGTCGGGCCCGGCTTCTCTGGCCCCGGCGTGCACGAGCCGAGCGCGATCACCGCCAGCGCTGTCCACCACCGGTTGAGCGTCATCGGTTCGCCGGCGCGTACGCCTCGCCTTTCATCGTCTTCACCTTCACGCCGGCCTTCTCGAGAAACGCGGTCGGGAGCACGCCGCCGGCGAACACCAGCACGTAGTCGTTCTGCAGCTGCTGCGCGGCGCCGCCGACCTCGAGCGCCACCACCTCGGGGCCGATCTGCTTCGCCTGCGCCTTGAAGAGAATGGTGACCTTGCCCGCCTTCTGCGAGGCGTCGAGGCGCTCCTGGTTCTTCGGCTTGATCCGGTCGAAGGCGTCGCCGCGGTGCGCGAGGTGAACCTTGGCGCCCACTTCTCCGAGCGCGATCGCCGCCTCCACCGCCGCGTCGCCGCCGCCCACCACCAGGCACTTCGCGTTCGCGTACGCCTCGGGCTCGAGCAGCCGGTAGCAGACCTTCGAGAGCTCCTCGCCCGGCACGTCGAGCTTGCGCGGAGTGCCGCGACGGCCCATCGCCAGCACCACCCGCTGCGCGTAGTACGGCCCGTCGGCGGTGTTGAGGGTGAACACCCCGTCAGCGCCCTTCTGCACGTCGTCGACTCGAACGCCGGTGTGCACCTCGAGCCCGGTCTTGGAGAGGATCGACTTCCACGTCTCCAGCAGCGCCTCTTTGCTCACCTCGGTGACCTTGAGCTTGCCGAACAGCGGCAGCTCCACCGGGCGGGTCATCACGATCTTCTGGCGCGGGTAGTGGAGCACCGTGCCGCCCACCGAGTCCTGGTCGACCAGCACGAAGTCGAGCTTCGCCTCCATCGCGGCGAGCGCGGCGGCGAGACCGGCCGGGCCCGCACCCACGATCACCACCTGGTGAATGCCTTTTTCCCTCGGCGGCGGCGCCTTCACGATCGACCGCATGCACTGCAGGCCCTGGGTCATCGCGTTGTAGATGAGCCCCATGCCGCCCAGCTCGCCGACGATGTAGAGGCCGGCGACGTTGGTCGAGAAGTCGGTGCCCAAGAGCGGAATCTCGACCCCGCGCTGCTCGGTGCCGATCACCAGATTGATCGCCTCCACCGGGCAGGCGCGCAGACACTCGCCGTGGCCGATGCAGGCGGTGGGGTGCACCAGCTGCGCCTTGCCGTCGACCACCGCCAACACGTCTTTCTCTGGGCAGGAGGTGACGCAGGCGCCCGAGCCGATGCAGGCGTCGAGGTCGACCGCCGGGTGCAGGCTGACCGGCTGAACGTTTCGCTCGACGTTCTTCTGGTGCTGGGCGTGGGCGGCGTCTTCCTTCACGCGCGCCTTGCGGCCCAGCCAGAGCTGGAGCCCGACCACCAGCACGATCGCGACCGCCCCAAGGCCGAGCACGAGCTCCACGGCTCCGCATTCTATGGCCGTCGCTTACCGTTACGAGTGATTTCACTTAACGCCTGCAAACACCCGGCTATCATCGTGGGGTCGATGCGGCGCGCGCTCCCATGGGTCTACGCGGCGATCATCGTGGGGGAAATCGCGGCGCTGTCCTGGCGTTACGCGACCGACTTCCCCGCGCCGACCTCTGCCTTCAGCGTCAACCTGGGCTGGGTCGGCCTGGTGTCGATGGTGGTGATGCTCATCTACTCCGTCGCCCGCCGCTCGAAGGCGCTGCGCGACGTGGCCCGGCTCTCGGCCTGGCTGCACTTTCACATCTTCCTCGGAGTGCAGGGCTTCGTGTGCGTGGTGTTCCACTCGCTCCACCTGTTCACCCGCAGCTACGGCTTCAACTGGCTCAACCCGGCGGTGCTCAACTTCGTCGCGGTGGCGATCGTCTTCTTCTCGGGCCTGTTCGGCCGCTACCTCTACTCGTTTCTTCCCCGCACCATGGGCGGCGAGCAGATGGCCGCGCGCGAGGTGGAGAGCGAGCTCGGTAAGCTGGGCGAGCTGCCGAAATCGCTGCAGCAGCTGCTCCCCGCCGGGCCGGTGCCCCGCGGCATCGGTCAGCTGGTGAAGGCCGACCTGGCGACCCGCAGCTCGCTGAGGGCGCTGAGCGGTCTCGACGTGCCGGCAGCGACCCGTGAGCTGGTGGCGCGGCGGCTCAAGCTGCAGCTGCGGCTGCACGCGCTCGGCGGCGCGGAGAAGGTCTTTCAGCGGTGGATCGTGCTCCACCGGCCGCTGGCGTCGATCATGTACATCCTCTCGGTGATGCACGTGGTGATCTCGTACATGTACGCGCTCGCGTACTCCGCCAAATGACCTTCGCGCTCAGCGCCATCGCGGTGGTGGTGCTCGCGCAAGCCGACGCGGGCGAGGCGGCGTCCGCCTCCGTGTCGGAGCCGCCGGGCCCCAGCGTCACCGTGGAGGCGATGGCGGGCGTCGACGTGCTCGCGGCGAACGTGGTGAACGACAGCGCCGGCGCCGGCACGCCGAAGGAGCTCACCGCGGCAGAGCTCGGCTTGAGCGCGCGGCTCCACGCCACCGCGCTCGACACCCGGCTGCACGTCGACGTCGACTACATGGGCCGGCAGCCGTTCGCCGGCAACTCGCAAGATTCGGCGATTCACCTGCTCTACCAGGCAGAGGTGTCGGGCGAGTTTCTCGACCGCAAGCTGGTGGTGGGGCTGGGGCGCTTTCTGGCTCCCTCGGCGGTGATGATGCCGGTCGACGGGCTGCGCGCGGCGGTGCGGCTGTCGCACCTCGAGATCGAGCTGTTCGGCGGGCGCCGGGCGATCACCAGCAGCGACGTCAGCAACGTCGGCTTCTCGACCTTCCTCCCCGCAGCGGGCGGCGCGGTGCGGTTCTCGCTCGAGCGGTTCAACGCCGAAGCGGGCGTCACCTACAGCCGCGATCAGCTCCCCCTGCTGATGGACACGGTGAACCCCACCGTCGACGCCAGCTCGGCCTTCGTGCGCGCCACCGCCCGGCCGCTCGACTGGGTCACCGTGGGCGGAGAGCTCGCGCTCGCGCAGCGCGCCAACTACCTGCTCGGCCCGGCGTGGAACACCGTCGACGTCACCGCGCAGACCGTCGATCTCTTCTACGCGGTGCTGTTCTCCCAGGTGCGCCCGTCGAAGAACGTGCGCATCGACTACGACCTCCACTTTCAGCAGGCGGAGCTGTTTCGCCAGGGCTTGAAGCTGGCGGCCGACGACCCCACCGTCACCCCACTCGGCTTCGTGCCGCAGTTCTTCGACAACCGGCTGCGGCTGCGCGGGCGCCCGCTCGAGCTCGGCTGGCTGGGCGTCGAAGGGCGGTTCCGCGTTCGCCCCGACTGGAACGAGCTGCGCGCGGGTGCGTTCGCCGACCTCGCGCCGGGCTGGGCGTACGGGGTGTGCATTCGCGCCGGCTTCTCCTACGACGCGATGATGAAGAAGGGCATGGCCGACCCGCCCGCCGATCGCAGCTTCTGGTACGCGTCGGTCGGTTGGCGCGGCAAGGGCTTCGACGTCGCGCTCGGTGCCAGCGACGTGGAGCGCGCGAACCAGCCGCTCTCCAGCCGCATCTACCAGCCGGCGGGTTACGAGGGCGGCGCGGCGCTCCCGGTCGACCTGAGCCCGTTCGTGTTGCAGGCGCAGCGCATCGCCTACGCGCGGGTGTTCTACGGGAGCGACATCTTCTTCGCCGGCCTCGACTTCGAGCAGAACCTGGTCGACGGGCGTGAGCGCCGGGTGTTCGCGCAGGTGGGAGCGAGGTTGGACAAGGAATGGTGACCCCACTCGCACTCGCGCTGATGTTGGTCTCGGGCCAGGCGGCCTGGCGGGCGTCGACCGCTCCCGGCCCCTCGAGCCGGGTACACGAGAGCGTCGCCGGCAACTGCGACGCGTGCCACACGCCTTTCAAGGGCGTGCAAGACGAGAAGTGCCTCAGCTGCCACAAGGAGCTGAAGAAGTTTCACGCCGCGGTGGCGGAGCAGAAGTGCGTCGCCTGCCACGGGGAGCACAAGGGCCCCGACGCCGACCTGACCAAGTCTGACTCGCGCAAGGCGTTCGACCACGCGCTCACCGGCATGGCGCTCTCGGGCGGGCACCAGAAGGTCGGCTGCCCGCAGTGCCACACCAGGTCGATCGACAAGATGAGCACCCAGTGCGCGAGCTGCCACGTCGACGTGCACAAGGGCGCGTTCGGCACCGCGTGCGCGTCGTGCCACTCCGACAAGGGGTGGAAGTCGGTGCTGCACCCGCTCACCGAGCACAAGATGCCGATGGAGGGCGGGCACCAGGGCTTGAAGTGCAACGACTGCCACGCCAAGGGCGCCAACCTCTCGCCGAAGGTCGCGTGCAACGCGTGCCACGAGCAGGCCCACGGCGGCACGACCTCACCCTGCGAGGGCTGCCACAACTCGGCCGCGTGGAAGCCAGCGCACTTCGACCACTCGTTCTGCACCTGCATTCTTCCGCAGAAGCACCAGACGGTCGGCTGCCTCGGGTGTCACCGCGACTTCGACTTCAAGCACGCGCCGTCGCTCTGCAGCGGCTGCCACGAGAAGGAGCGCAAGCACGAGCGGCTGGGGGAGTGCAGCCTCTGCCACAGCGCCGTCTCGTGGAAGAAGAACGAGTTCGATCACAACAAGCGCTCGAAGTTCAAGCTGGCGGGAAATCACCTCAAGGTCGCGTGCGAGAACTGCCACCCGCCGCAGGGCAAGGAGATGAAGTTCCGCGGCGTGCCCAACGTCTGCGAGGGCTGCCACCAGGCGCAGGGCGACAAGGCCCACGGGAACTTCGGGCCGTGCGCGAAGTGCCACGCGGTCGAGGGGTTCAAGCCCTCGAGCTTCGACCATGCCTCGACCGGGTTCCCGCTGATCGGGAGGCACTCCAAGCTCAACTGCAAGGAGTGCCACGAGGACAAGACCCGCGATTACCCGAAGGGCTTGCCGCCGAGAAAGGCCGAGCTGGAGGCGCGGCAACGGGTGCTCGCCTGGCTGCCGACCAACGACGCGTTCGGAATTCCGGTGAGCGCGGTGGTGGGTGCGGCGGCGCCCGCGAACCCGCACGGGAAAGACGCGGTCGCCTGCAGTCACTGCCACGCCGACGTGCACAAGGGCTCGACGCTGAAGTTGGGGGAGTGCTCGGCGTGTCACGGCTTCGAGCAGTGGAAGCCGCAGACCTTCGATGCCGCGCGACACGCGAGCACCACGTTCGCGCTCACCGGCAAGCACGCCGCGGTGAGGTGCGCGCTTTGCCACGAGAAGAACAAGTTCGACGACGCGCTGACCACCTGCGCCGGCTGCCACGTCGACCGCCACCGCGGGAAGCTGGGCGACCAGTGCGAGAAGTGCCACACCACCGACGGGTTCAAGCCCGCCGCGCCGTTCGACCACGCGGTCACCGGGTTCGCGCTGGTGGGCGGCCACGCGAAGGTGTCGTGCGCGTCGTGCCACGAGGGCAAGCGCGGCAAGGCGATGGCCGCGACCGAGCACCCCGGAGAGTGCGCCACCTGCCACGAGGCGAAGCACGGCGACATCGGCGCGCAGTGCGAGAAGTGCCACGACGTGTCGAAGGGCCCGTTCGCCAACGCACGCGGCATGGCGTTCCCCCACGAGCAGACCGGGTTCGCGTTGGAGCGGCGGCACTCGGCGCTGCTGTGCGGCACGTGCCACAAGGCGAAGGCGCCTCCGCCGGAGCCTCGGTGCGGCGCGTGTCACTTCGATCCCCACAACCACCAGCTCGGGTCTGACTGTCAGGACTGCCACGTGCCCGACCGGTTCAGGTTGGTGCGGTTCGACCACGACAAGACCGCGTGGCCGCTGCGCGGAAAGCACTTCATGGTGCCGTGCGCGAAGTGCCACTCCGGGCAGAGGTGGATCGGCCTCAGCGATGAATGCTGGGACTGCCACTCGTCGGATGCCGCGCGCGGGAAGATGAAAGACCCGGCCGACCATGGCTTCGGCCCCACCGATTGCGCGCTCTGTCACAAGTCGGAATGGACCTGGAAGCGATGAAGGTCATTCTCACCGGCGCCACCGGGTTGGTCGGCGAGGGCGTGCTGCTGGAGTGCCTGCAGAACCCCCAGGTCGAGAAGGTGCTGGTGGTCGGCCGCAAGTCCTGCGGGCGCACCGACTCGAAGATCACCGAGCTGCTGGTGCCCGACTTCATGAAGCTCGAGGCGTTCGAGGCGCAGCTGACCGGCTACGACGCGTGCTTCTACTGCGCGGGCATCAGCTCGGCCGGTCTCAGCGAGGAAGAGTACCGGCGCATCACCTACGACACCGCGGTGCGCTTCTGTGAGGTGCTCGCGCGGTTGAACACCCAGATGGTGCTCTGCCACATCACCGGCGCCTCGACCGACGGCACCGGCGAGGGCAAGGTGATGTGGGCCCGCGTGAAGGGGCAGACCGAGAACGCGCTGGTGAAGCTGCCGTTCAAGCGGGTGCACAACTTTCGCCCCGCGCTGATGCTGCCGATGCCCGGGCAGAAGAACGTGAAGACGTACTACCGGGTGCTGTGTTGGTTCGCCTTTCTGTTCCGGCTGACCATGCCCGACAAGGTGTGCACCATGCACGAGCTCGGTGCGTCGATGGTCGTCGCGGTCGCTCGCGGCGCTGACGGGCCGGTGGTGACGATCCCCGAGATGAAGCGGATGGCTGCTGGGCTTTGATTGGGGTCGGTTGGGTTGGGTTGGGGCCCTGCCTCGAGCGGAGTCCGCCCGCGATCTCGATGCCCTTCGCGGTTCGACACGCTCTGTTTCGTGCGGCGATCTCTCGAGCGTCGTTTCAGGGCGGCGGCAAGATTCCGAGCGCCCTGCGAACGCGGCGAATGAAGAGCGCCGGCTTCTCGGTCACCTGCTTGTACGTGCACTGCAGCACGATCCAACGCAGCGCACTGAGGCCTGACGTTTGGTCGATGTCATTGGCCCACTTGTGCTCCTTCAGGTGGAAGCGCTTGCCGTGCGCCAGCAGCCCGACGGGTGGCCGGCGGTCGGGCCATGCGAAGTCGAGCTTCACCTGAAAGCCGTTGTCGTCTTCGGTCGGATAGCCCGCACGCCACTCCGGAATGTCGTGCTCTCGGAGCAACTGGCGAATCTTCACTTCGAACGCCGAGTCCAGCGGCGGCGTGGTGTCTCCGACCAGCGCTTCCAGCATGGCGCGGCCACGCGGGGCGCTTCTTCGAGCGTGGAATCGCTTTGAGCAGCCGGCGAAGCCAAGGGCGCAAGTCGTCGACCAAACGCAGCGCCGAGTCGAAAGTCTCCTCGAACGCCTTCTGCTCCATCACGTCTGCGAGATCGATGAGCGTGCGCGGCAGGTTCGTGCGCGGAATCCCCTCACCTTTGAAGATGTGCTCGTCGCACAGCGATCGACTTCGGCGAACCTTCGCGAAGTCTGAAAGCCGGCGGTTGTCATGACGAAGCAGAATCTCGAGACGCGCCGGAGGTCTTCGCGGCAGACCATCGAGACGCCACAGATGGCCCGCGGTGAAATGCGACGCGACGCCGTCGGTCTCGAGGCACGCGGTCCACAGGCGTTGCTGCCAACTCCGCGGCGTTCCCGCGGTGCGGTAGATGCCGCGACCCACGCGCCGCCAGAAGCCCTGCTCGATCAACCGGCCCGACTGCTCGTTGGAGATGCCTGCCTCGCGGGCTTGCTCGAGCGTGATCAACCCGCTTCGCCGTGACGCGACGGCATCAAATCGCTCGGCGAGCGTCGAATGGGGGAGATTAGGGGTGCCGGCGACGGGGTGGTTTCTAACGGTCATCGCACCGGGTGCCGGCGCACTCGGACATTCAGCTCGAGGAGCGCTGAATGCCGTTGCGGATGAGCATCGAGAAGCGAAGGAAAGCCAAAGAGCTGTATTGGGCCGGGATGAGCATGCCGCGGATTGGCGCGATCCTTGGTTGCTGGCCCACGGCCGTCTGTAAGTGGTTGCAAGCCAGTCCGTGGCCGCCGCGCAGGCGCAACCCACTGCGTCTGTCGCCGGCGGAACGTGAAGAGATCTCGCTCGGTCTGAAGGCGGGCGAGTCTCTTCGCAGCATCGCTGAGCGGCTGAAGCGAGCCCCGTCCACGATCTCTCGCGAGGTGAAGGCCCAAGGAGCCGACCGCTACCGCGCCTGGCGGGGTGACGAGCGCGCGGAACGGCTCATGGCTCGAAACAGGCCGGGCAAGTTGGCCGCATCGCCTGACCTCGTGAAGGAGGTCGAGAAGGGGCTACTGAACGAATGGTCGCCGAAGGAGATAGAGAGGCGCCTGCGAGTCGACTATCCCGACAACCCAGCGATGCGCGTGTCTCACGAGACCATCTACAAGGCGCTCTACATCCAGGGACGCGGCACGCTCCGCAAGGAGCTTGCGAAGCACCTCCGCCAGGCTCGGCCGCACCGACGTCCGAGGGCGCGCAAGCAGCTGGCGGGCAAAATTCCCGACATGCTGAATATCTCGGAGAGACCGGCGGAAGCGGCCGACCGAGCTGTTCCTGGCCACTGGGAGGGCGACCTCATTGTTGGCCCCAAGAGCCAGTCGGCGATCGGCACGCTGGTGGAACGGTCGACCCGCTACGTGATGTTGCTTCACCTCAAGAACGGGAAGACGGCCGAACACGTCCGCGAGGCGCTGACGAAGAAGATTCGAGAGCTGCCGCGAGAGCTGTGGCGCTCCCTGACATGGGATCAGGGAAGCGAGCTCGCCGAACACGCGAAATTCACCATCGAGACCGGGGTGCAGGTGTTTTTCTGTGACCCGCGCAGTCCGTGGCAGCGCGGCAGCAACGAAAACACGAACGGCCTGCTGCGCCAGTACTTCCCGAAGGGGACCGACCTCAGCAAGCACACCGAGGCAGAACTCGACCGCGTGGCGCGGAAGCTCAACGGACGCCCGCGTGAAACGCTCGGCTGGCGAACGCCGGCTGAGAAGCTGCAAGAGCTGCTCGACAAAGCGGCGTAGCTGTCAGCAGCGCTCAGAAACAACTCACAAATCGAGCACCACATAAGGGCCGCGCCTCCGCGCCGATGATGCCGGCGCTTCGGCGCGGGTCGACGCGCAACGCTCCGGCCTGCTAACAGACGTCGTCGAGCTGTTGCGATGACCCGTTGACGCAACCCCGGTATTCTTCCCCATCATCGCTTCCACCCCTGACATGTGCGGGTCGGGAGACCGTCGCACGCACAACCAGTGACGAGATCGCGTCAGCGCGCTCAATCGCGGGCGGAGGTCGTGCGGAGCAAAGCCGCGAACCAAACCCCACACCCCAATCAAAGCCGTACAGCGTCGCGCGCTACCACTTCCCGCTCGGCACAGCAGGAACCGGCCGGCCGACGCTGGCACGCGCGGCGTCGCACTCCTCGCAGCCGAGCTCAGGCGCGCAGAGAAACATCAACGGCTCGGCCTTCAACCTCGGCACCACCGCGTCGATCAGCGCGCGAGAACCCACCAACCGAGCGACCGCGCTGCCCACCCGACCGACGACCTGGGCACCCTTCAGCCACCGGTCGGCCATCGCGAAGCCGCGGCAGCAGTGGTCGGTCTCGGGAATCTGCACAGTCGAGCCCGCCCCGACGACGGTCTCATACGCCTGCCAGTACGGGACCTCGGCGAGCGCCTCGGCCAGATGCAGGGTGGTGTTCTCGCTGTGCCCGACTCCGAGCAGCAGCACCTGCCCATCGAGGCCGAGCACCCGGCCGACGGGGCTGTCATGTCCGTGCGGAGGAGAGAGCGGCTGTGGCGCACAGATGCCGGTGGCATGAGGCCCTCGGGCAGCGAACGACGCCCCGGGGTGCGTCGAGCGCACCACGCCAGGCAGCGAGCGAAAGGTCTCCGCGACCACGCCCATGTCGACGCTCGGAGTGGTGCGCGGATCGAACACCGCGTCGCCGGCGCTCATCGTCGGCATCACCAGCGTGCCCTCGGGCCCGAGCGCCTCACCGAGCGCCTCGATCAACCCTACCGGCCCACCGTCGACCGGCCGCACGGCGCGAAACGAGGTGTGCACCACCATCACCCCACCCGGCTTCACCCCCAACGCCAGCAACTGATCGACGACACGCACGCCGCTATTACGCACGAAAAGCGGCCCGGTTACGAAGCGCTAATCGACGAGCCCCGGCCGGTCGCGCACCACCATCATCGTGGCGAGCATGGTGGCGGCGAGGGTCTCCTTCCCTCCCGCGACCGCGAACACGTCTCCCGCGCAGACGGTGATGTTCCTGCCGGGCTTGAGCACCCGCGCCCGCGCGATCAACCGCTCGCCCTTGGCCGGCGCGAGCAGGTTGGTCTTGAACTCCACGCTCAGCACGGCCGCGCCCACCGGCATCAGCGAGAGGGCCGCGTACCCGCAGGCGCTGTCGACGATGGTGGTGACCACTCCGGCGTGAACGAAGCCGTGCTGCTGGGTGACCTCGGGCCGCACCGGCAGCTCGACGTCGACCTCGCCCGCAGCGACCCGCGCGAGCCTCGCCTGGAGCAGCGCCATCACCTGCTGCTTGGCGAAGCTCGCGCGCACGCGGCGTTCGAAATCGGGGTCAGAAGCTTCGAAGCTGGCCATGAAGCCGAGACTACGCGAAGAACACCCCATGGCACTGAAGCTGATCGGCCGCAGCAGCTCGCACTTCACCCGGGTGACCCAGATCTTCGCGCTCGAGCTCGGCGTCGACTACCGGCTGGCGCCGATCTTCGACATCACCTCCACCGACTCGGCGATCTTCTCCGGCAACCCGGCGCTGAAGATCCCCACGCTCGATCGCGATGGCGTGCTGCTGTTCGGCGCCGAGAACATCTGCCGAAAGCTGGCCGAGCTCGCGCCCGCGCCGAAGCGCCTCGTCTGGCCGGAGCAGCTCACCTCCGAGCTCTCCCGCAACGCGCACGAGCTGTTGCTGCACTCGATGGCGGCGCAGGTGCAGCTGGCGATCGGCGTTCACGTCTCGAAGCTGCCGGCCGACAACGTCTTCTTCACCAAGATCCGCGCCGGCTTCGAGGGCGCGCTGGGCTGGCTCGACGCGAACCTCGACGCGGCGTTGGCGGCGATGCCTCCGCACGACCTCAGCTTCTTCGAGGTGGCGCTGTTCTGCCTGGTCGAGCACCTGCCCTTTCGCGCGACGCTGCCGGTCGAGCCGTACCCGAACCTGGTGCGCTTCAGCCGCGCGTTCGGCGAGTGCGACTCGGCCAAGCGCACCGCGTACAAGTTCGACCAGGCGCCGTCATGACACCTGGCGGGGAACTTTGCCGGTGAGCTCGAGCACGAACTTCATCACCTTGTGACCGGGGTCCGACGCGGGGCCGAACATGCAGGGGCACCCGCCGTCGATCACGCAGATGCCGCGCTCGCGGCCGAACTCGACCGCCTCCTTCGACAGGCTGCCCTGCCCGAACGCCCGGTGGAGCCAGACGTGCTTGATGCCGAGCGCGTCGCACTCCTTCATCGTCTCCAGCGCGGTCGCGGCGCGGGTGGCGATCACCACCGCGTCGACGCCGCCGGGAATCGAGCGCAGGTCGTGAAACGCGGCCGCGCCCTCCACCTCATTCGCGTTGGGGTTCACCGCGAACACCAGATAGCCACGCTCCCGGAGCCGGTTGAACACCACGTTGGCGCCATGGCTGGCGGGCGTTCTCGAGACGCCGGTGACGGCAATGCGGTGAAGCGAGAGAAAGTCGCTCGCCGCTTCTTCGATCGGTTGCATCGCGCACCTCCCGTAGAGACGAGAAGAGCGCAGCATCAAGCATGCCCTCGCGGTGCCCGAGACCGCTCACGACGCAGCGCAATTCCTGCGCTACTTGCAGGCCGCGAGGCGGTACTCCTCCGGCAACGGCCCGCCTTCGGTCGAGCGGGTGCACAGATTGCTGCAGTCGGCGGTGTCGCCGGTCGCGCCCTGGCCGAGCTGCGAGAGCACGCTGCCACCGTCGGTGCCTCCGTCGGGCGTCGCCGGGCTGTTCAGCTCGGTCACCAGCGCGTTCGCGTCACCCAGGTGGGTGGCCACCATCGGCCGCACCTTGTCGCTCACGGTGGACTTCAAGGTGGCGTTGCTGGCGTCAGCCAGGATCACGCAATCGATCAGGGTGAGCGCCTGCTGATGCGCGCTGACCTGGCTGTTCGCGTAGCCGAGATCGACCTGTGCGGCCTCCGGGTCGGTGAGCTGGGAGACCAGCGCGCCTGCGTTGCGATCGATCGCCTGCGACAGCGGGCTCGACTCAGGGCTGAGGCCCTGCTGCGACAGCACTTGTGACACCTCCTGCTTCGAAGCGGAGTGCTGATCGATCATCATCTGGGCGAAGCGCCTGGCGGCGTCGGCCTGCAACACCGGCAGGGCGCCCTGGGCGACGGTGACCTCCGATTGGTCGAGCGAGCCGAGCACTCCGGCGATCTGCGGGTCGGTGAGCTTCTGGGACTTCGCGTTTTCATTTCCACACGCTGCCGCGGCCAGAACGGCCACTGCGAGCGACATCGTCTTCATCTGCTGCATGGTGCCTCCATGGGCACCGCAGGGCTGCATCGCGCACGCCGCGCCTGACCGGGGCGCGTGGAGCGCTCGATGCAGCACCCCGGCCCATGAGCACGAAGCGAATGATGGTGTTGGGGCTGGCCGCGGGCGCTGGGGCGTTGTTGCTGCGGCTGCTGGCGCGCCGCGACAGTCTTGCGGGCAAGGTGGTGGTGATCACCGGAGGCTCGCGCGGGCTGGGGCTCGAGCTGGCGCGCCGCTGCCTCGAGAAGAACGCGAAGGTGGCGCTGCTCGCGCGCGACGAAGCGGCGCTGAAGCGGGCAGCGGAACAGCTCGATGGCCGGGTGCTGACCTTCGCCTGCGACGTGGCCGACCAACCCGCGGTGCGCCACGCGATCGACCAGGTGAACCGCCGCTACGGCGAGGTCGACGTGCTGATGCACGTGGCGCGGCAGATGGTGGTCGGCCCGCTGAAGACGATGGAGCTGTCGGACTACGAGCGCCAGCTCAACACCCACCTCTACGGCGCGATTCACGCGGTCAACGCGGTGCTGCCGCAGATGCGCGAGCGCGAGCGCGGCCACCTGGTGTTCATCTCGTCGATCGGCGGGAAGATCGCGATCCCCCACCTGCTCCCCTACTCGGCCTCGAAGTTCGCGCTCACCGGCTACGCCGAGGCGCTGCGGGCGGAGCTGTCGAACAACGGCATCGGCGTCACCACCGTGTTCCCCGGGCTGATGCGCACCGGGAGCCCGCGCAACGCCGACTTCAAGGGCCAGCATCAGCGCGAGTACGCCTGGTTCGCGTTGGGCGACTCGCTCCCGTTGGTGTCGATGAGCTCGCGCGCCGCGGCGAAGAAGATCGTCGACGGCTGCGAGCGCCGCCGTGCGGAGGTGCTGCTGCTGCCGTTCGGCAAGGAGCTGCTCGCGCTGCGGGCGCTGATGCCGGAGCTGTTCGCGAGCGTGCTGGCGCTGGCGAACGCCCTGCTCCCCCGGCCGGGCGACGGCGATGGGGTGGCGCACAAGGGCCACCAGAGCGAATCGAAGTGGACCCGATCGGTGTTGATGGCGCTGACGCGCAGGGCAGAGGTCAGGAACAATCAAAGGGCGCCGGAGGCCTGAGCCCCTCCGGCCCTTCGATCACGTTCGGACTTCGACCTCGAACCCGCCGCGCTGCTCGGTGACCTCGGCGTGGGTGACGCCGTCGCGGCGCTCGAACAACAGGCTGACCGCGCTGCTGCCCGGGAGCGCGAGATCGGTGAGCCTCAGCCAGGTCAAGAAGCCGGGGAGCTTCGGGCGATCGATCACCAGCTTGCGCTGCCGCTCGTCGATCGACAGCCGCAGGCACGACTGAACGAACTGGAACACCGTGCCGGCAGACCACGCCTGCGGCGAGCACGCGATCGGGTAGAGCGTCGGCCCCTCGCCCAATCGGCGATGAAAGCCGCAGAACAGCTCGGGCAGCCGGTGGCCCTCGACCTGGGCGCTCGCCTCGAACAGCCCGTCGAGCGGCATGTGCATCCACTCGTCGAAGCCGTAGCGCGACAGCCCGGCGGCGACGATCCCGTTGTCGTGCGGCCACACCGAACCGTTGTGGTACGACATCGGGTTGTAGCGCTTCTCCCTCGAGGAGACGGTGCGCACGCCCCACCCCGAGAACATGTCGTCGCGCACCACCGACTCCGCCACCCGCCGGGCGCGGTCGGGCGAGGCCAGCCCGGTGTAGAGCGCGTGCGCGGCGTTCGAGGTCACCACCTCGCAGCGGCGCTTGTGACCGTCGAGCGCGAGCGCGTAGGTGCCCAGCTCCTCGCACCAGAACTGCTCTTCGAAGGCGCGCTTCAGCTCGGCGGCCTGGCGCGCGAGCTCCTGCGCCCGGCGCGGGTGCCCCAACACCTCGGCGAGCCGCGCCGCCCGCACCCGGGCCTCGTAGACGTACGCCTGCACTTCGCAGAGCGCGATCGGCCCCGGGGCCAGCTCGCCGTCGGCGTGAAACACCGAGTCCTGCGAGTCTTTCCAACCCTGCTGCACCAGCCCGTGCGGCGTTCGCCTGGCGTACTCGACGAAGCCGTCGCCGTCGGCGTCGCCCCACCGGTCGATCCACTCCAGCGCGCGCTCGACGTGGGGCCAGAGCCGCTCCAACCCTTTGAGGTCCAACGTTCGCTCGTACCAGGCGCCGGCGAGCATCACGAACAGCGGGGTGGAGTCGGCGCTCCCGTAGTACAGCCCGAACGGCACCTCGTGCAGCCGCGCCATCTCGCTGGTGCGGGTCTCGTGTAGAATCTTGCCCGGCTCGGCGTCGCGCCGCTCGTCGACCTCCGCGGCCTGGGTGGCGGCGAGGTACGCCAGCACCCCGTAGGCGATCGCCGGGTTCACCCACACCGTCTGCAGCGCGGTGATGATCCCGTCGCGGCCGAACGGAGTCGAGAACCAGGGCACGCCCGCGTACGGGTACTGACCCTGCGGCGTCTGCGCCAGCAGCATGCGCAGGTCCGACGCGGAGCGGTGCACCCAGTGGTTGAAGCGCTCGCTCGACGTCTCCAGCTCGCACCACTCGTCGCGCTCGGCCTCGTTGGCCTGATTCCACTCCTGGCGCGCCAGCTCGTACGGCGCCCGGTGCGGGTGGCGCCGCTCTTCGCAGCCGAGAATCACGTCGAGGGTCTTCGAGGCGTGCGGCACCAGGTCGACCGAGAACCGCGCCTTCGAAGCGGTCAGCTCCTCGGGGCTGGCGTTGAACTCGATCGAGGTCCACCGCTCCAGGCCGTCGAGGCCGCGGTAGCCCAGCCGCACCATCCGCTCCGACACCTCGGCCTCGAGGCGGTCGCCGCGGCGCGGGCGCTGATTGCCGCGCACCTCGAAGATGTCGGCGAAGTCGGCGTCGAAGCTGAAGCCGAGCTCGATGCGAATCGGGTCGTGGGTGTAGCTGGTGAGCCGAATCTGCTCCTGGAGCGCGCCCTGCCAGAGAAAGCGGTTGCGGCACACGTGCACCAGGTCGTGCTTCACCACGTGCCCGGTCGCGATCGCGAAGTCGGGGTTGGTGAGGTCGGCGCCGAACAGGTTCCCCTCGTCTTTCACCCGCGACGACAGCAGCAGCGGGCGGTGGCCGTTGAGCCGCAGCACGAAGCGCGACAGGTGGCGGGTGCCGAGGTGAAACAGGCCCTGGTCGACCACGCCCAGCGCCCCGATGTCGCCGCTGCGGTCGAACACCGCGAAGGTGTCGTCGCGCTGGAGCACCGCGGCGCGTGCGCCTCCGTTCGAGGCGGTGGCGAGAATGTAGAAACGGTCTTCGACTTGAATCACGTCGTCCATGACGCCACTCCGGTGAGGCCCGAGCCGGTGAGGAGCTGCCGATAAATCGACAGGTAACCTTCGGCCATTCGGGTCGCAGAGAAGTGGCGTTCGACGTGGTCGCGGCAAGCTTCGGGCCGGATTCCGGGCGTGACAGAACGCCCCGCGAGCTGTTCGAGGTCATGGCAGATCCACCCGCTGACGCCGTCTTCGACGATCTCCTCCACCGCGCCGCCCGGGTACGCCAGCACCGGGGTGCCGCAGGCCATCGCCTCGATCATCACCAGGCCGAACGGCTCTTCCCAGTCGATCGGGAACAGCAGCGCGCGGGCGTGCTTGAGCAGCTCGTTCTTCATCGCCAGGTCGGCCTCGCCGACGAACTGCGCCTGCACGCCGTCGATGCGCGGCAGAACCTCGGTCTCCCAGTAGTCGCGGTAGGCGGGCTGAATCTCTCCCGCCAGCTTGATCGGCAGCCCGGCCTTCTTCGCCGCGTCGATCGCCACGTGCGGCCCTTTGCACGGCGCCATTCGCCCGAGGAACACCAGGTAGTCGTCTTTCTTCGCCGAGAACTCGTACTGGCCGAGCGGGAGGCCGTGATGCACCACGTGCACCTTCGGCATCTGCTCGCGCTCGGCGAGCCAGCGGGCGATCGCCACGTAGTCGATCTCCGGGTAGCGGGCGAACAGCGCCGAGGTGTCCTCCTCGTGCGGGCTGTGCATGGTGAGCAGCGTCGGGCGCGCGACGTAGCGGGTGTAGGGCAGCGCGAGCGGGTCGTTGACGTGCACCACGTCGGCCCAGAGCGACGCCTCGTGCACCGCCCACCCGAGGTGATCGCCGTACATCAGCGCTTGCCGCTGAGAGCCGTCGGGCGGCCAGTCACCGCGCGGGTAACGCCAGCGCACCTCGCACGGCAGCTTCGACTCGCCGTTGCCGTAGACCACCACTTCGTGGCCCAGCTGGTGGAGCTCGCCGGCGAGGTGGGCGATGAAGAGCTCGGTGCCTCCGTAAGCCTTGGGAGGAATCGCGATGAAGGGCGGGCCGATGACTGCGATGCGCATGGGTTTTTTCCGCGTTCATGAAATTGCACTGAACGTGCCCCAACCGGTACGCGGGGCGGAGCGCCCGCCTCGCCGAAAAGCGTGGCATTTGTGACGGGGCGAAGGTGCGCCGCTGTGCGTGATGCGCGAGCGGTGCCGGGGAGACCGGAGAGTGACGCCTCCGGCACGGCCTAAGCATTTGGCTGAGCGCATGGAATGCCGAGAGATCATGAAGAACGACGTGCGGTGCGTCGGCCCCGAAGAGACGGTGCACGACGCCGCGAGAATGATGCGCGACGAAGCGATCGGCTTTCTGCCGGTGTGCGCTCCGAACGGCCGGGTGCTGGGTACGGTGACCGATCGCGATCTGGCGATTCGGGTGGTGGCCGAAGACTGCGACCCGAGCACGCCGGTAGGCGACGTGATGACCGAAGAGGTGGTCGCGTGCAAACCGGAGGACTCGCTCCAGGACGTTCAGGCGCTGATGGCGCTGAACCACAAGTCGCGGGTGATGGTGATCGACGCGCAGCAGCAGCTGGTCGGGGTGATCAGCCTGAGCGACATCGCGCAGCAAGACGGGGTCGGCTTCGCCTCTCGCACCCTTCGCCAGGTGAGCGAGCGCGAAGTGCGCGGCGTGCCGTACCCGTGAGCACGCGCGATGGCCACCGCCTCCGTCGTGCCGTTGCGGCTGTTGGTGTTGGGCGGCACTGGCCGTACCGGCTGCGCGGTGATCGACCTGGCGCTCCAGCGGGGTCACGAGGTGACCGCGGTGGCACGCGCCCCGGAGAAGCTGGGCGGCCCTCGAGGGCGGCTGAACGCGCTCGGCGGTGACGTCACCCGCGAGGAACTGCTGCGCGAGCTGCTGCCGGGACACGACGCGGTGATCTCCGCGCTCGGCCACCGCGGCCTCGGCGCCGAGTCGATTCTCTGCGACTGCGCGAAGGCCCTGGTGCCGGCGATGGAAGAGGTGGGCCCCACCCGGCTGCTGGTGGTGTCGGTCGCGACGCTGTTCGACGCGGGGTGGTTCGAGCGGTTGCTGCGCCGCACCCTGCTGGCGAACGTCTGCGCCGACTCGGAGCAGATGGAGGCGGTGATCGCCGGCTCGCGGCTGGAGTGGACGGTGGTGAGGCCGCCGCGGTTGTCGCAGCGCCGCTCGTCGGGAGGGTACCGCGCGGAGGATGGGAAGATGCCCGGCCACGCGCGCTCGGTGAGCCGGGAGGATGTTGCGTGGTTCCTGGTGGATGGAGCCGAGAGGCCGGCGCACGTGCGGCGGGTCGTCGGCATCGGCGGCGCGCGGCGTGAAAGCCACCGGGTGGAGCAACGGCAGATCACTGCCCACCGGGCTCGATGAACGACCGGGCCCGGGACCGGGACCGGGTGCATTTTCGGGGACGGGAACGGGAGCGGCTCACGCATCTCGTGTCACGGGTGCGGCCGAACCGAACCCGAAAGACGGCGCCCGAATCCGAACCCGTTTTCCCCGTGCCCGGGCGCGAACCCGGTCGCGGTCCCGGGACCGGTTGTTCCCCTCGCGTAACCACGGCTCACCTTTCTCGAGCGCGCGGCGCTCACCTCCGATTACTCAGCGCCGATGGCAAAGAAGATCGCGATCATCGGCTCAGGCAACGTCGGATCGGCGCTCACCCGCGGCTTCGCGCGCGGAGGCCACCAGATCAAAGCCACCGGCCACGACGAGAACGCGGTGAAGGAGCTGGCGGCCTGGGCCGACGTGGTGGTGTTGGCGGTGCCGTTCAAGGCGCTCGACGAGGTGGTGCGCGAGCTCGGCGGCGCGGCCGACGGCAAGCCTTTGGTCGACGTCACCAACGCGCTGGGGCCGAACATGAACCTCGCGCTCGGCTTCACCACCTCCGGCGCGGAGGAGCTGCAGAAGAAGCTGCCCCGCACCCAGGTGGTGAAGGCGTTCAACACCGTCTTCGCCGCCCGAATGGACTCCGGGCGCCTCGGCGAGGAGCGGCTGAGCGCCTTCGTCGCCAGCGATCACAGCCAGGCGAAGAAGACCGTGCTCGAGCTCGCCCAGGACATCGGCTTCGACCCGGTCGACGCCGGCCCGCTCTCGAACGCCCGGGTGCTGGAGCCGATGGCGGTGCTCAACATTCACCTCGGCTACACGATGAAGATGGGCACCGACATCGGCTTCAAACTGCTCCACCGGTAGCGCCGGCTACTTCAGCCGCGCGAACAGCCCCTCGAGGGCGACGAAGTCGACCGGCTTCACCTGGTGAAAGTCGAACCCGGCGGCGGCGGTGCGGCGGCGGTCTTCCTCCTGCCCGTAGCCGGTGACCGCGACCAGCATCGCCGACTTCGCCTCCGGCATCTGCCGCAGCCTCCGCGCCGTCTCGTAGCCGTCGAGGTCGGGCAGCCCGATGTCGACGAACATCACCTCCGGCTTGAAGCTGGGCGCCTTTTCGAGCGCGTCGGAGGCGCGGGCGAAGGTGACCACCTCGTGGCCCCAGAGATCCATCATCTCGGCCAGCGTCTGGGCCGAGTCTTCGTTGTCGTCGATCACCATCACCCGGCGGCGCTTCAGCGGGGTGGCGGCGCGCGGCGCCGAGCGCGCCGGAGCCTCGGCCGCCTCCCAGAGCGGGAGCCGGATGATCATCTCGGTGCCCTTGCCCTCGCCTTCGCTCTTCGCCTCGATGGTGCCCGACTGCAGCGCGAGAAACTCGCGGGCCAGGGTGAGGCCGATGCCGAGACCTCCCTGACTGCGCGCCAGCCCGGTGTCGGCCTGCTCGAACAGGTCGAACACCCGCGTCAGCATCGCCGGCGCGATCCCGATGCCGCTGTCTTTCACCGAGATCCACACCGTGCCGCCGTCGACCCCGGCGGCGAGCGTGATGCGCCCGTGGTCGGGGGTGAACTTGGCGGCGTTGTGGAGCACGTTCGAGAGCACCTGGGTGAGCCGCACCGCGTCGCCCTTCACGAACACCTGCCGCGGCGGGTGCACCGTCTGCAGCACGTGGCCCTTGGCCTGAATCGCCGGAGCGGTCGCTTCGATCGCACCGGCGAGCACCGCCGCCACGTCGACCTGCTCCACCTGAAGCCTGATCTTCCCGCGGCTCACCCGCGACACGTCGAGCAGGTCGTCGACCAGGCGGGTCAGCTGGCCGATCTGCCGGTCGATCACCGCGGTGGTGGCGAGAATGCCGGAGTCGTTGGCGGCCTTGTGGCGCAGAATCTGGGCGGCGTTCTTGATCGGCGCGATCGGGTTGCGCAGCTCGTGGGCCAGGGTGGCGAGGAACAGGTCTTTGCGCTCGCTCTCGGCCACCAGCGCCTCGTGCACCTTCTGCTTTCGCAGGTCGGTGAGAATCAGGCAGCGCACCTCGGTCTCTTCGGTGGTCAACCCGGTGAGCGAGGCGAACACCGGCAGCGACTCGCCGTCGGCGGAGCGGAGCACGATCTCACCGCGGCGGTTCGACCCGGGCCCCAGCCCGTCGAGCGACGCGAAGAACGACTCACTGCCCGGAGGCACGAACGGCGTCAGCGGGTGGCCCACCACCTGCGAGCGCTCGACCCTGAACAGCTGAGAGAAGTACGCGTTGCAGTAGAGCACCACCCCGCCGGGGTCGAGCGCCACCGCCGCCTCCTTCATCTCTTCGACCATTGCCCGGTAGAGCAGATCGGCGTGGCGCAGGGCGTACACCTTCGGGGTGGCGCGCTCCTCGACCACCAGGGCGTCGATCTCTCCATCTCGAATCGCGCGGATGATCTCGAGCGGCTCGGCGAGGCGCTCCTGCATCTCACGCAGCAACCCCCGGAGCCGCGCGTTCTCTGTCTTCAGCGCGTCGTTGCTTTCGTCGTTCATGGCCCTGTTGCCCTTGGAGCGGGCTTACCCGCCCGACTTGATGTCGAAGCCGACCAGCATCTTTTCCTTGTTCGACAGATCGCCCACGATCTTGCGCAGCGGCTCGGGAATCTTCCTCACCAGGGTGGGTATGGCGAGAATCTGATCGTCTTTCGCCAGCTTCGGGTTCTCGAGCAGGTCGATCACCTCGATCCGGTAGCGGCCCTTCAGCTCCGCCTCGCAGAACGCGTTCAGGTTCTTCACCGCCGCAATGCACTTCGCCGATTGGCCGGCGACGTAGAGCCGGAGGTTCCACATGTCGTCGTCGTCGACTTCGACCTTCTTCGGCTTGTTGTTGCTCTTCACGCTCTCGCTCCTCCGCGTTTGCCGTTCACCTGCTTCAGTGCGCCCAAGGGGTCTGCCTTGCGGCTCTTCGACATCGCCGCCCGATCAGAGACGTTCTTCGCCAGCCGCGCAGTCTCGTCGGTCTGGCCCCGCTCGCCCAGCTCCACCTGGTCGAGCAGCTCGGCCTCCAGCGCCTTGATCTGCGCCTCGATCGCCTTGCGCTTGCGGTCGCCGACCCGCTGGCGGGCCGCGAACTCTCCCAGCCGGGCGCTCTCTTCGGCCTTCTCGCGCGCCTCTTGCGCCATTCGCATCGAGCCGGTGAGCACGCCCTCGGGCCCGACGTAGACGTCGAGCAGGTCGACCCCGTCGCTCGAGAGCACGAACTCGCGAATCTGGTTGGAGTGCGCGGTGCCCCGGCTCTTCAGCACGTACATGCCGCGGTTGCGCTCACCGCCCAGCTCGATGTCGCGCACCAGCAGCCAGGTGTCGATCACCGACGAGATGCCGATCTCGGTCGCCTCCGCCACCTCGGTGCCGGTGAGGCAGGTGAAAACCCCGGTGGTCTGCTGCGACTTCAAGAAGTCGAGCAGTCGGGTGAGCAGGGCCGCCGCGTCGCGGGAGGTGCCTGCCTCGGCGAGGTTGGAGATCGGGTCGACCACCACCAGCTTGGGCTCGAACTCGCGCACGTGCCGGTGCATCGTCGCCAGGTGGGTCTCCATGCCCGAGGCGGTCGGCCGTGACGAGATGATCTGCAGCAGCCCCTTCTTCACGTGGGGCCGGAGGTTGAGGCCGATCGAGCGCATGTTGCGCATGATCTGCTCCGGCGACTCTTCGAACGCGAAGTAGAGGCACTTCTCGCCCCGGGCACAGGAGGCGGCGGCGAAGTGCGCCGCCAGGCTGCTCTTGCCGGTGCCGGCGGTGCCCGACAGCAGCGCCGACGAGCCGCGATACAGCCCGCCGCCGAGCATCGCGTCGAGCCGGGGAATGCCGGTGGAGATGCGCTCGTCTGACACCTGGTAGTCGAGGCCACCGGCGGTGATCGGCAGCACCGAGAAGCCGGTCTCGTCGATCAAGAACGGGTACTCGTTGGTGCCGTGGGCGCTGCCGCGGTACTTCACCACCCGCAGCCGTCGGGTCGAAACCTGATCGGTCACCCGGTGGTCGAGCAGAATCACGCAGTCAGAGACGTACTCTTCGAGGCCCTGGCGGGTGAGGGTGCCCTCGCCGCGCTCGGCGGTGATCACCGTGGTGACGCCCTTCTCTTTCAGCCAGCGAAACAGCCGCTGCAGCTCGTTGCGCAGAATCGCCTGGTTCTCGAAGCCGCCGAACAGGGTCTCGATGGTGTCGAGCACCACCCTCTTGGCGCCGATGGTGTCGATCGCGTAGCCGAGCCGAATGAAGAGCCCCTCGAGGTCGTACTCGCCGTTCTCGAGCATCTGGTTGCGATCGACCGCGATGTGGTCGAGCACCAGCTTCTTCTTTTCCTGCAGCCGGTCGAGGTCGAAGCCGAGCGAGCGCACGTTGGCGGTGAGCTCCTCGGGGCTCTCTTCGAAGGCGACGAACAGGCCGGGCTCGCCGTAGTCGGTCGCGCCGCGCACCAGAAACTCGGTGGCGAGCAGGGTCTTGCCGCAGCCGGCGGCGCCGCAGACGATGGTGGGCCGGCCGCGGGGCAGGCCTCCGCCGGTGATGTCGTCGAGGCCGCGAACGCCGCTCGGGCATTTGGCGAGGCCGCGCCTCGGGGCGGCCGATGTCAGCTCAGGCATGTGGGTTCTCCCTACGGGCTTTTTTGAAACAGCGTCGCGATCACTTCGAACAACGCATGGGGTTTGATCGGCTTCTGCATGAAGGCGGTGGCGTTGATCTCCGCCGCCTTGCGTTCGGCGTTCTGATCTGCGGTGAGCAACACCACGGGAATGGAGGTCCATTCCTCGACCTTCGCCATCTCGGCGCGAAACCCCGCCCCACCCAGCCGGGGCATCGAGTAGTCGAGGAGAATCAGCTTCGGCAACGGCCCCGCTCGCAGCAGCTCGAGCGCCTCGATGCCGTCGCCGGCGCAGACCACCTGGTAGCCCCGGTCTACGAGCGAGTCGGCGACCGAGTCGCGGGTGTCGGCGTCGTCGTCCACCACCAGAATGTGCCCCGGTTCACTCATCTTGATCGTCAGGAGGCGGCGCGGGCCGGCTCCTGCAGCAGCGCGGCGATGGTGTTGGACAGCAAGGTGAGGTGGAGCGGCTTGCGCAGCACCGCGGTCACTCCGTCGAGGTTCGCCTGCGAGGCGGCGGTCAACACCACCACCGGTATCGCCGCCAGCCGGTGATCGCGCAGCTGAAGCTCGCGAAACCTCCACCCGTCGAGCTTGGGCATCTTCAGGTCGAGCAGAATCAGGTCGGGCCGCTCGGTCTGCATCAGCACCAGGGCCTGCTCACCGTCGGCGGCGGCCAGCGGGCGGTAGCCGAGGTCTTCGAGAAAGTCGCGCACGCCCTCGCGAATGCCGTCGTCGTCGTCGACCACCAGCACCGTCTTGCCGGGGCCGGGCGCGCGCTTGGCCTCCTTGGGAATCTCGGGCGGGTCGTCGTCGGCCTCGCTCGCCCGCACCCAGGTGTCGACCTCCGACAACTTCAGCTTCCACAGCTTGCCGATCTTCTTCGCCGGCAGACCGCGCTTCTCGATCCACCGGTAGACGGAGTCTTTGGTCACCCCGAGGTGCTCCGCCACCGCGTCGATCGATACCCAGGGCTCTGAACCGGTCACCATCGCTCAGTCCCTTTCAGCGGTGGAGCCACATGCGCAGGGTGGCCAGCAGTTGGTCGGTGTTCACCGGCTTGGCGAGGTAGTCCGACGCGCCCGCCTCGAGGCACTTCTCGCGGTCGCCCTTCATCGCCTTGGCGGTGAGCGCGACGATCGGCAGCCGGCGGAACCGCTGGTCTTTTCGAATCTCACCGATGGTCTGATACCCGTCCATCTCGGGCATCATGATGTCCATCAGCACCACCGCGATGTCGTCGGTCTTGTCGAGGGTGCCGATCGCCTCCCGGCCGGTCTGAGCGGTGATCACCTTCATGCCGTGCCGCTCGAGCGCGCTGCCGAGCGCGAAGATGTTGCGCACGTCGTCGTCGACCACCAGCACCTTCTGGCCGCGGAGGTCTTCGTCGCTCTTGTGGAGCCGCTCCAGCATCGCCTGCTTCTGCGAGGGCAGATCGCTGATCACCCGGTGGAGGAACAGCGAGGTCTCGTCGAGCAGCCGCTCGGGAGACTCGACGCCCTTGATCACCACCTTGCGCGCCAGCTCCTGCAGCTGGGTGTCCTGGTCGTGCGAGAGGTCTTTGCCGGTGAACACCACCACCGGCAGGTCGGGCAGCTTCAGCTCGTCGCGCATCTTGGTGAGCACGTCTTGCCCGGTCATGTCGGGCAGCCGGAGGTCGAGCACCATGCAGTCGATGCCGTCTTCTTTCAGCTTCTCCAGCGCCTCGTGGCCGCTGGTGGCGGTGACGATGTCGATGTCGTCGTGGGCGAGCAGCTCGCGCACGCTCATCAGCTCGGCCTCGTTGTCCTCCACGATCAAGAGCTTCTTGCGGCGGGGCTGGGCGTAGTCCTTGATCTTCTGGAACGCCTGCTCGAGCCCCTCGGTGGTGGCCGGCTTGTTGATGAACGAGAAGGCGCCGCGCGACAGGCCGTGCTGGCGGTTCTCGTCGAGGGTGACGATCTGCACCGGTATGTGGCGCAGGTTCGGGTCCTGCTTCAGGTGGCTGAGCACCGTCCACCCGAGCATGTCGGGCAAGAACACGTCGAGCGAGATCGCCGACGGGTGAAACTCGCGCGCCAGCTCGAGCGCCTCGGTGCCGCGGTGGGCGACCAGCACCTTGAAGCCGGTGTCGCGCGCCAGGTCGGTGAGCACCCGGGCGTAGTGCGGGTCGTCTTCGACGATCAACAGGCTGCTGTCGCCCGGCTGCAGCCCGGCCCGGTCGTCGGGAATGCGCTCGGGGGTGGCGTCGGCGACCCGCATGATCTGCGGCTTCGGGGCCTCCACCGGGTGCGGGCCGCGGTTGTCGCGCAGCTGCACCGAGGGGCCGGCGTACTTGAGCGGCAGGTAGAGGGTGAAGGTCGACCCGACGCCCGGCGAGGAGCGGAGCTGAATCTCACCGCCGAGCAGGTTGGCGAGCTCGCGGGAGATCGCCAGGCCGAGGCCGGTGCCGCCGTACTTGCGGGCGGTGCCTGCGTCGGCCTGCTGAAACGCCTCGAAGATGATCTTCTGTTTCTCGGGCGCGATGCCGATGCCGGTGTCGCTCACCTCGAACGCGACCACCGTGCCGGCCTGCTTCAAGACCGGGTGCTCCGGAGTCCACCCGGCGGCGACCGACGAGACGTTGAGCCGCACCCCGCCGTGCTCGGTGAACTTGAACGCGTTCGAGAGCAGGTTCTTGAGCACCTGCTGGAGGCGCTTCTGGTCGGTGGTCATGCCGCGCGACAGCTTGGGGTCGAGCTGCACGTCGAAGCTGAGCGCTCTCGTCTCGGCGTCGTGGCGAAACGGCCGCACCACGGTGTCGAGCAGGGTGTTGAAGTACACCTCCGCGGGGTCGACGGTCACCGTGCCCGACTCGATCTTCGAGAGGTCGAGAATGTCGGAGATCAGGTTGAGCAGGTCGGTGCCGGCGGAGTGAATGGTGCGGGCGAACTCGACCTGCTTGTGGGTGAGGTTGGCCTCGGGGTTGTCGGCCAGCTGCTGACCCAAGATCAGAATCGAGTTCAGCGGGGTGCGCAGCTCGTGCGACATGTTGGCGAGGAACTCGGACTTGTACTTCGAGGTGAGCGCGAGCTCTTCGGCCTTCTCTTCGAGCGCGCGGCGGGCCTGCTCGATCTGCCCGTTCTTGCGCTCGACCTCGGCGTTCTGCTCGGCGAGCTGCTGGGCCTTCTGACCGAGCTGCTCGTTGGTCTGCTGGAGCTCTTTCTGCTGGGTCTGCAGCTCGGTGGCCAGCTTCTGCGACTGCTCGAGCAGCGACTCGGTCTGCATCGTCGCCTCGATCGAGTTGAGCACGATGCCGATCGAGCTCATCAGCTGGTCGAGGAACGCGAGGTGCGACTGGGTGTAGGCGCCGAGCGAGGCCAGCTCGATCACCGCCTTCACCTGGCCTTCGAAGAGCACCGGGAGCACGATCACGTTCTTGGGCAGCGCGGTGAACAACCCCGACCCGACCCGCGCGGTGCTGGCCGGGAGCTCGGTGATCAGCATGCGGCGCTTCTCGACCGCGCACTGGCCGACCAGGCCCTCGCCGAACCTCAGCGTCGACGGGTGGCCGTCTTTGCCGTCGTCGGCGTAGGAGGCGAGCAGCTTCAGCTTCGGTGAGCCGGCGTCGTCGTACTTGCGGTAGATCACGCCCTGGTGGGCGCTGATCAGCGGCGCCAGCTCGCTCAGCAGCATCTGACCGACCCGCACCAGGTCGCGCTGGCCCTGGAGCATGCCGGTGAACCGGGCGAGGTTGGTCTTCAACCAGTCCTGCTCGGTGTTCGACTCGGTGGTGAGCCGGAGGTTGTCGATCATCGTGTTGACGTTGTCCTTCAGCTCCGCCAGCTCGCCCTTCGCATCGACCTGAATCGACCGGGTGAGGTCGCCCTTGGTCACCGCGGTGGCCACCTCGGCGATCGCGCGCACCTGGCCGGTGAGGTTGGCGGCGAGAATGTTCACGTTGCCGGTGAGGTCTTTCCAGGTGCCGGCGGCGCCGGGCACGTTGGCCTGACCGCCGAGCCGGCCTTCGACGCCGACCTCGCGGGCCACGCCGGTCACCTGCTCGGCGAAGGTCGCCAGCGTGGAGGTCATGTCGTTGATGGTGTCGGCGAGCGCCGCGACCTCGCCCTTCGACTTCACGGTGAGGCTCTGCTTGAGGTCGCCGTCGGCGATCGCGGTCACCACCTTGGCGATGCCGCGCACCTGCTCGGTGAGGTTGGCCGCCATCACGTTCACGGTGTCGGTGAGGTCTTTCCAGGTGCCGCCCACGCCGGGCACCTGCGCCTGGCCGCCGAGCTTGCCGTCGGTGCCGACTTCGCGCGCCACGCGGGTCACCTCGCTCGCGAAGGCGTTGAGCTGGTCGACCATGGTGTTCACGGTGCTCTTCAGCTCGAGGATCTCGCCCTTCGCGTCGACCGAGATCTTGCGGGAGAGGTCGCCACGGGCCACGGCGGTGGTCACCTCGGCGATGTTTCGCACCTGGGTGGTGAGGTTACCGGCGAGCAGGTTGACGTTGTCGGTGAGGTCTTTCCAGGTGCCGGCGGCGCCGGGCACGTTCGCCTGACCGCCGAGCCGGCCTTCGGTGCCGACCTCGCGGGCGACGCGGGTCACCTCGCCGGCGAACGAGCGCAGCTGCTCGACCATGGTGTTGAGGGTCTCTTTGAGCACCAACAGCTCGCCGCGCACGTCGACGGTGATCTTCTTCGAGAGGTCGCCCGAGGCGATCGAGGTGGCGACCTCGGCGATGTTTCGAACCTGGTTGGTGAGGTTCTTCGCCATCGAGTTGACGTTGTCGGTGAGGTCTTTCCAGGTGCCGGCGACGCCGGGCACTTCGGCCTGGCCGCCGAGCTTGCCTTCGGTGCCGACTTCGCGGGCGACGCGGGTCACCTCGCCGGCGAACGCGTTGAGCTGGTCGACCATGGTGTTGATGGTGTTCTTAAGCTCGAGAATTTCGCCCTTCACGTCGACGGTGATCTTGCGGCCGAGGTCGCCACGGGCCACCGCGGTGGTCACCTCGGCGATGTTTCGCACCTGGGCGGTCAAGCTGCCGGCCATGAAGTTCACGTTGTCGGTGAGCGACTTCCAGGTGCCGGCGACGCCGGGCACCTGCGCCTGACCACCCAACCGGCCTTCGGTGCCGACCTCGCGGGCCACGCGGGTCACCTCGCCGGCGAACGCGTTCAGCTGGTCGACCATGGTGTTCATGGTCTCTTTCAGCTGCAGAATCTCGCCGCGCACGTCGACGGTGATCTTGCGGCCGAGGTCGCCACCGGCGATCGCGGTCGCCACTTCGGCGATGTTTCGCACCTGGGCGGTCAGGTTACCGGCCATCGAGTTCACCGAGTCGGTGAGGTCTTTCCAGGTGCCGCCGACGCCGGGCACCTGCGCCTGGCCGCCCAGCTTGCCTTCGGTGCCGACCTCGCGGGCGACGCGGGTCACTTCTGCCGCGAAGCCGTTCAGCTGGTCGACCATGGTGTTGAGCGTCTCTTTCAGCTGCAGAATCTCGCCGCGCACGTCGACGGTGATCTTGCGCGAGAGGTCGCCACGGGCCACCGCGGTCGCCACCTCGGCGATGTTTCGCACCTGGGTGGTGAGGTTGTTGGCCATCGAGTTCACCGAGTCGGTGAGGTCTTTCCAGGTGCCGGCGACGCCGCGCACCACCGCCTGGCCGCCGAGCTTGCCTTCGGTGCCGACCTCGCGGGCGACGCGGGTCACCTCGCCGGCGAACGCGTTCAGCTGGTCGACCATGGTGTTGATGGTCTGCTTCAGCTGCAGGGTCTCACCCGAGACGTCGACGGTGATCTTCTTCGAGAGGTCTCCGTTGGCGATCGCGGTCGAGACCTCGGCGATGTTTCGCACCTGGGTGGTGAGGTTGTTCGCCATCGAGTTGACGTTGTCGGTGAGGTCTTTCCAGGTGCCGGCCACGCCGGGCACCTGCGCCTGACCGCCCAACCGGCCTTCGGTACCGACCTCGCGCGCCAGGCGGGTCACCTCGCCGGCGAACGCGTTCAGCTGGTCGACCATGGTGTTGATGGTCTCTTTCAGCTGCAGAATCTCGCCCGACACCGTCACGGTGATCTTTCGCGAGAGGTCGCCGCTGGCGATCGCGGTGGCCACCTCGGCGATGTTTCGCACCTGAGAGGTCAGGTTCGACGCCATGAAGTTCACGTTGTCGGTGAGGTCTTTCCAGGTGCCGGCGACACCGGGCACCGCCGCCTGACCGCCGAGCTTGCCGTCGGTGCCGACCTCGCGGGCGACGCGGGTCACTTCGGAGGCGAACGAGTTGAGCTGGTCCACCATGGTGTTGATGGTGTCTTTCAGCTCCAGAATTTCGCCGCGCACGTCGACGGTGATCTTTCGCGAGAGGTCTCCGCGGGCGACCGCGGTGGTCACCTGGGCGATGTTTCGCACCTGGTCGGTCAGGTTGCCGCACATCGCGTTCACCGAGTCGGTGAGGTCTTTCCAGGTGCCGGCGACGCCGGGCACGATCGCCTGGCCGCCGAGCTTGCCGTCGGTGCCGACCTCGCGGGCCACGCGCGTCACTTCAGACGCGAAGCCGCGGAGCTGATCGACCATGGTGTTGATCGCTTCTTTCAGCTGCAGAATCTCGCCGCGAACGTCGACGGTGATCTTCTTCGACAAGTCGCCGGAGGCGACCGCGATCGTCACCTCCGAGATGTTTCGAACCTGGGCGGTGAGGTTCGAGGCCATCGAGTTCACCGAGTCGGTGACGTCTTTCCACACGCCCAACACCTCGGGCACTTCGGCCTGGCCGCCGAGCTTGCCGTCGGTGCCGACCTCGCGGGCCACGCGGGTCACCTCGCTGGTGAACACGCCCAGCTGCTTGATCATCGAGTTCACGATCGTCGCCGAGCGCAAGAACTCGCCCTGGAGCGGCCGGCCCTCGACGTCGAGGCGCATCTTCTGGGTGAGGTCGCCCTGGGCCACGCCGGCGAGCGCCCGGGTCACCTCGCTGGTCGGCCAGAGGAGGTCGTCGATCAGGGTGTTGACCGAGGTCTCCATCTCGAGCCAGGCGCCCATCGAGCGGCCGAAGCGAACGCGCTGGCGGGTCTTGCCTTCTTTACCCACCACCTCGCCGACGCGCTCCAGCTGCTCGGCCATCTTCTGGTTGGAGGCCACCACCTCGTTCATCGCGTCGGCGATCTTCCCCTCCAGCCCGGTCCAGTGGTTGGGCAGCCGCACCGAGAAGTCGCCGTCGCGCACCGCGTGCATCACCCGGAGCAGCTCGCGCAGCTCGGCCTGCTCGGCGTCGGCCGCGACCGGGGGAAGGGGCACGTCGCCATTGCCGTTGCCGCGTTCGGTGATCTGGGTCGCCATGTGGTGCTCCTTGAAACGAACTTCGAAAGGTCAGCTCTTGGGCGCAGCGGCGAGGCGCCGGCGCGAGAGGTCGACGAACACCGCGACCTTCTTGCGCACGATCTCGGCGTCGAGCGGCTTCACCAGGTAGTCGGCGCCGCCGGCGGCGTAGGCGCGGTGAATCTCCTGCGGGTCGTCGCCGAACGCGGTGATGAAGATGATCGGCACGTCGCGGGAGCGTTCCAGCTCCTTCAGGTGGCCGGCGACCTCCAGGCCGTCCATGCCGGGCATCGCGATGTCGATCAGCGCCACCGCGTAGGTGCCGCGGAGCGCCAGGCTCAGCGCCTCTTCGCCGGAGGTGGCGGTGACCAGCCGGTAGTCGGGCCGCTCCAGAATCGCCTTCAGCGAGAGGAGGTTCTCGGGCCGGTCGTCGACCATCAGAATGTTCGCCACGTCGTTGGGCGAGGCGCGCTGCGGGTTCTTGTCGGCGATCGGCAGGGTGAAGAACATCGTGGTGCCCTTGCCCGGCTCGCTCTCGGCCCAGATGCGGCCGCCGTGCGCCTCGACGATCGCCTTGCAGATGGTGAGGCCCAGCCCGGTGCCGCGGCGGTCGCGCTTGCGCGCCTGCCAGAAGCGGTCGAACAGGTGCGGCAGCTGCTCCTTGGCGATGCCCTGCCCGGTGTCTTTCACCCAGCAGAGAATCTCGGTGCCGTCCTGCCCACCGGGGGCTTCGCCCTGGGGCCCGGCGCCGATGGTGACCGTGCCCCCGGCGTTGGTGAACTTCACCGCGTTGCCGACCAGGTTCTCGAGCACCTCGAGCATGCGCTCTTCGTCGGCCAGCACCTGGGGCAGCTCGGGCGCCAGGTCGGTGGCGAGGATCACCGAGGCGGTGGCGGCGAGGTTCTGCTGCGACTCCACCGCCGACAGCAGGGTGTTGGCGGTGTCGACCCGGCGCGCCTCGACCGAGAAGCGCCCGCCTTCGATCGCGTTCACCTCGAGCAGGTCGCGAATCAGGCGCTCGGCGCGCTGAGCGGCGCGCATGATCCGCTCCACCGGGCGCCGGTTCTGGGTCTCGGTCATGCGCTGGTTGAGGCTGTTGGCGGCGAGCGCGATCACGTTGAGCGGGTTCTTCAGGTCGTGCGCCACCACGCCGAGAATCTCGTCGCGCGACTGGAGCGCGGTCTCGAGCGCCTCGTGCGAGCGGCAGCGAATCACCGCCTGGGCCGCCTGTTGGGCCAGCGTCTTCAACAGCCGCACCTCGTCGTCGCTGATGCTCCGCTCCGCCTGAAAGTACAGGCAGACGGTGCCGACCAGCTGATCGCCGTTGGGCAGCCGCAGGCACTGCGCCATCGCGAACTTCTTCTCTCTGACCTGTGCGCTCACCGACGGGTCGCTGCCGTCGAGGGTCACCCGGGTGAGCAGCCGCTCCCGCTCGTCGGGGCCGTTGGCCACCTGGGTGAGCGGCATCGCAAAACCAGCGGTGACCTCGTCTTCCAGGTTGGAGGCGACGCGGGTGAGCAGCTGTTCGCCTTCGCGCAGGCGCGCCACCGCGGCGTCGGCCTGCGACACCTTCACGAACACCTCGAGCAGCTTCTTCAGCAGCTCGTTGACGTTGCTGGTGGAAGTCACCCCGAGGGCGAAGTGCTCGAACGCCTCTGCGCGCCGGGCCGCTTCGTCCCCCCTCCCATGCTGCCGATCCACTTCAGGGGAGCGCATGGACTGGGATTGTTATCCCTGAGGGCAATCGTCGGCAATAGTAAACAATAGTCGACAATACACGGTAACCGTGTGTCGCCGACCCGACACGTCTTATTAGGGGCTGCTCCGGGGCTTTCCCCCGGGTCAGTGCAGCGCGGCCAGCTTCGGGCGCTGCAGCCCGGCGCGGCCGGTGCGGAGCGCGTTCTGCAGACCGCGCGCATCGAGCGGCTTGGTGAGGTGGGCGTCGAACCCCGCCTTGAGCGCGCGCTCGCGGTCCTCCGGCTGGCCGTAGCCCGAGAGCGCCACCAGCCAGACGCTGGGGCCCAACAGCTCGCGCACCTGCTCTGCCACCTGAAAGCCGTCGAGGCCGGGCAAGCCGAGGTCGACGAACGCCAGCTCGGGGCGGCTGCGGTTGATCAGCGCCAGGCCCGAGATGCCGTCGGGCGCGGCCTCGACCTGGTGACCTTCCATCTCCAGCAGGTCTTTCAGGGTCTCGCGAATGTCGGCGTTGTCTTCCACCACCACCAGCCGCATCGGGGGCACCTCGTCGTCGGTGGGCACCGGCCGGGGCAGCTCGGCGACCTCGGTGCGCGGGAGGGTCAGGGTGAGCTCGGTGCCCTTGCCCAGGCCCTCGCTCTCGGCGGTGACGCTGCCGCCGTGGAGCTCGACCAGGCTGCGCACCAGGGTGAGCCCCAGGCCCAGCCCGCCGCGGGAGCGATCGATCGCGGTGTCGGCCTGGGCGAACAGCTCGAAGATGCGCTCCTTCATCGAAGGCTCGAGCCCGATGCCGTCGTCGCGAATCTTCACCACCACGGTTCCGACGGTGGCGCTCACCGTGACCCAGATGCTGCCGCCGGCGGGGGTGTACTTGAGGGCGTTGGTGAGCAGGTTCGAGAAGATCTGCTCCAACCGCACTTCGTCGGCCAACACCCTCAACGGCTCGTCGGGCGCGTCGAACTTCACGTGCATCTTCTGCGAGTGGATCCACGGGGCGAGGGTCGACAGGGTGCGCTCGAGCAGGGCCCGCACGTCGAGCGAGCGCTGGTCGAGGCGAATGCGGCCGGAGGTGACCCGGGAGACCTCGAGCAGATCGTCGACCAGCCGGGTGAGGTGCTTGGCCTGGCGCTGCACGGTATCGATCAACCGCGGCGAGCTGCCGGCCGCGAGCTGGCCGCGCAGCCCCTCGCTGGCGAACACGATCGCGCCCAGCGGGTTGCGCAGCTCGTGGCCGAGCATCGCCAGAAACTGATCGCGCTCCACGATCGCCCGCTTGGCCTCGTACTGGCGGCGGCGGCTGCGGAGCGCGGCGGCGACCGAGGTGAGCAGGGTGCGCAGGTGCACCGGCCGATCGAGCACGGTGACGTTGCCCAGCGCGCTCAGCCGCTTCACCGGCCGGGCGCCCTCGAAGCCGTGGTTCGACAGCAGCACCAGCGGAAAGTCCGACCAGGGCGGCTGGGCGATCAGCGCCGCCTCCAGCTTCTCGACCTCGAGCAGCGCCTCCTCGGTGACGATCGCCGCCGCCAACCCGTCAGCCAGCGAGGCGGCGAGCTCGTCGGCGTTGGCGAGCACCCGGGCCTTGAAGCCGTTGCCTTCGAGCAGCTCGACGGTGAGCGGCCCATCGCGGCCCAGCGGCGCGAGCACGCCGATCAACTCGGTGTCTTCTGGGCGGTTCATTTTTCGAGCTTGAGGGTGTCGCCGACGAAGGTGGGCACTCCCGCGAGCACGCCCTGAAAGCCCGAGAGCGGCTCGCCGACCTTGAGGCCCTCGCGGCTCATCGACAGCTCGCGAATGGTCTGCTCGTGGGCGCTGCTGCGCTTCTTGATCACCGAGATCGCCTTGCGCACCCGGCCCAGCGCCTCGAAGTAGCGAATCAACACCACCGCGTCGGCGACGTAGCTGACGTCGACCGGGCTGTGCATCGAGCCACCGACGATGCCGGCCTGGGCCATCACGATCATCGTCACCACCTGCTTGTTCGACAGGTAGGTGAGCAGCTCGTGCAGCTGCAGGGTGAGGAACCGCTCGTCGGGCATCGCGTGGAGGTAGCCGTTCAAGCTGTCGATCGCGATGAAGCCGCGGTTGTCTTTCTCGACCGCGTCGCGAATCTCGTGGGCCAGCTCGTCGGGGGCCAGCTCGGCCGGGTCGACCTGGCGCAGCAAGAGCGAGCCGTTCTTGATCGACGACTCGAGGTCGAGGCCGAGCTGCCGGGCGCGGCGAATCAGGGTGTTCTTGTGCTCGTCGAAGGTGAAGATCGCCGGCTTCATGCCCAGCTTCGCCGCCGCGTGGGCGTAGTGCACCACCAGCGACGACTTGCCGGTGCCCGCGGCGCCGGTGACCAGGGTGCTGGTGCCGGCGTCGAGGCCCCCGCCCAGCAGCGCGTCGAGCTCCTTCAGCCCGGAGGAGAGCGCGGGCCGGCCGGTGTCGAGCTTGTGCTCGGCGGCGGTGAGCCGCGGGTACACCCGCATGCCGCCGGTCTCGACCTTGTAGTCGTGGTAGCCGCCGCGAAACCGGTGGCCGCGCACCTTGTTGACCCGAATGCGCCGGCGCTCGGTGCCGTAGCCCTGGGGCAGCTGCTCGAGGGTGAGCACGCCGTGGCAGAGGCTCTCGAGCTGCAGGTCGCCGTCGGGCGACGAGAGATCGTCGAGCAGCAAGACGGTGGTGTCGCGGCCGGTGAAGAACTGCTTCAGCTTCAAGATCTGCTTGCGGTAGTGGAGCGGCCCCTGGGCGAGCAGGCGAATCTCGGAGAGCGAGTCCAACACCACCCGCTTGGGGTTGTGCTTGTTGATGCCGTCGATCAGCGGGCGCATCACCTCGCCGAGCTCGACCTCCGCGGGGTGAAACACGGTGTTGGAGGCGCCGGTCTCGAGCAGCTGCTGCACCGCGCTCAGCTCGAAGATCTCCATTCCGTCGATGCTCCAGCCGTGCGACTCGGCGACGTCGTTGATCTCGGCCCGGGTCTCCGAGAGCGTGATGTAGAGCGACTTCTCGTTGCGCTTCACGCCCTCGCGGAGGAACTGCAGCCCGAGCGTGGTCTTGCCCACGCCCGGCGCGCCCTGCACCAGGTAGAGGTGGCCTCGCGGCAGGCCACCCATCAACACTTCGTCGAGGCCTGAGACCCCAGTCGTCGCGGCATCCATGATGTGATCGACAAACGAGCACACCCGGCGACTGCAAGTGAAGATCGTGAGTGGCTGTTGTCGGGGTACCGCTACCGATGGGTGACGCCGGGCGCGGCGACCCAGCGCATGCGCTCCGAGCAGAGATCGCGCTGAACCACCCAGAGCGCGCCGTTCTTCTTGCGCTCGATCATCTTCACCTCGACCAGATCATCACCGCCGAGCTTCACGAAGGCCGGCGCGAACAGCGGGCTGATTCGCCGCGACGAGGGGCCGAGCATCTCGAGGTGGCGGTGCTGCGCGTAGATCAGCCAACTGCCCCAACGCATCTTTTCGCCGGCCTCGAACATGGAATCCCCCACTTCGAAAAACGAACCCCAGGCGTACCGCGCGGGCGCCCCCGCGCCAAGAGATCGGCGGTCGAATTCGAGGGGCTCTCCGGTTGCCGTTTCGTGACGGGGCCAAATGGAACGTCGCTTGCTGTTCCTTTCGGTACGGAAGGAGCACGCGATGAACGCAATCACCCTGTTGAAAGAGCAGCACACCGAAGTGAAGCATCTGTTCAAGGAATTCGAGAAGACCGACTCAGAGCAGAAGCAACGGCAGCTGTTCCTGCAGATCGCCGACGCGCTCGCGGCCCATGCGGAGATCGAAGAGAAGATCTTCTACCCGGCCGCCTTCGCCGGCGGCGACGAGCAGCTGCAGGCCCAGCTCAAGGAAGCGGTGGAGGAACACCTGGGCGTGAAGCGGTTGATCGCCGACCTGCTGGAGATGGAGCCGGGCGAGGAGCAGTTCTGCGCCAAGATGACGGTGATGCACGAGCTGGTGAAGCACCACATCGAGGAAGAAGAAGAAGAGCTGCTGCCGAAGGTGAAGAAGGCGCGCGACCGCAAAGACCTCGAGGCGCTCGGGCAGCGCATGAAGCAGCAGTTCGACCAGCTGATGGAGCAGGAGCCTCGCAACGAGGTGCCGGGCCAGACCGATGAGGCGGCTTCGCTGTCGCAGTGAGACGCTTCACACCGGGGCGCGCGGCAGGTCGATCACGAAGCCGGTCTGGCCGTCGGTCGACTCCGCCGAGATGCGGCCCTGGTGGGCGTGCACGATCTGCTGGCTGATGTAGAGGCCCAGACCGAGGCCGCTGGAGCCGGCCCGCAGCGCACGGGGGCTCGACGCGTGGCGCATCGGCTCGAAGATGCGCGGCAACAGCTCGGGGGGAATCGACCCCTGGTTGCGCACCTCGAGCCTCACCGCGCCGCCGGCGGTGCCGTCGAGGGTCACGTGCACCGGCGCCCCGGGGGGGCTGTGCTGGCAGGCGTTGCCGAACAGGTTCGACAAGAGCTGCCCGAGGCGGTCGCGATCCCACAGGCCGCGGCCGTCGCCCGCGCTCTCGAGCATCAGGTCTTTCTTGTACTGCTGGGTGATCTCGTCGATCGCCATGCGGCACACTTCGAAGAGGTCGACTTCGGTGCGCTCCAGCGGCAGCCCGCGCCCGAGGCGAATGCTGGTGAAGTCGAGCAGCTGCGAGATCATCCGCTCCATTCGGCTGGCGGAGGTGATGATGCGCGCGACCGGAGCCCGAATGCGCTCGTCCTGGGAGCGCATCTGAATCAGCTCGGCGGTGCTGGAGATCGCCCCCAGCGGGTTGCGGAGGTCGTGGCCGAGCACGCCGGCGAACAGCTCCGAGAAGTGAATCGTCTGCTCGGCGCGCTCGCGCAGCGACCGCTCGCTGTCGGCGGCCTTCTGCGCCTCCCACGCCAGCGCCTGGAGCCGCTCGTCGTTCTCGCGCAGCGCCTCGTCGGCGAACCGGCGGCGGGTGACGTCGAGCGCCACCAACGCCACGCCCTTCGGCTCTCCGTGCTGGTCGTCGAGCCGCGAGAACGAGCCCTGCACCCAGACCAGCGAGCCGTCGGGCTCGACCAGCCGCGCCTCTGCGGTGAAGGGGGTGCCGTCGCTCACCAGCCGGTCCAGCTGCTCGGCGATCTGCGGCGCGTCAGACGGGTGGAGCAGCGAGACCGCGCGCAGCTGGCGCAGCTCGGCGACCGCGCGGCGTGAAATCTCGCAGAAGCGCTCGTTGACCAGGGTGATGCGGCCCGAGAGGTCGAGCTCGGCGATGCCCGCCTGCACCTGGTGAACGATTCGCTCCAGCTTCTGCTGCGAGCGCTCGGCCTCGCGGCGCGCCGCCTGCTCGCGCGAGAGGTCTCCCCGCTGCTCGTCGATCACCGCGCGCAGCCGCGAGAGCTCCCGTTGCAGCCGGCGCTCCAGCACCTGGTCTTCGTCGCGGCGCTCGCTGCGTTGCCGATGGTGGTGGGCGGCGGCGAGCGCGGCGCCGAGGTGGTCGGCGGCGTCTTCGAGAAAGCGCCGCCGGCCCGGGTCGATCGGCTGAGCGGGGTTCAACCCCGCCACCAGCACCGCCGGCAGCCCTCCGTTGACCGCCACCGGCACCACCGCCGCCGCGCCCTCGCCTTCCCCCGGCGCGGCCACCACGCTGAACACCCCGCGGCGGCAGACCCGCGACAGCGGCCAGGGCGCGCTCCGCTCGACCGAGATCGTCTCGGGCGCCAGCGGCGAGCCGTAGGGGAGCCCGGCGGCGGCGGCGAGCGTGAACCCGAGCGCGTCTTCGCTGAGCAGGTAGACCAGCGCGTAGCGCACGTCGCGCGGCTCCTTCGCCAGCGCCTGAGCGCAGCCCTGCGCCGCATCGAAAGCGCTGTGCGCGCCGAGCGCGGAGTTGGCCACCAGCGCCAACGTCTCGGCCCGCCGTTGCTGCAGCACCCGGCCGGTCTGGTCGCTCACCGTCACCCAGACGCCGCCCGCGGTCAGCCCGTCGCCGATCGGGCTGAGCGAGAGATCCCAGTGCGCCTCTTCGGAGTGGCCGTGGCGCGAGACGGGCACGCTCATCGCCACCTCGCGGCTGGCGGCACCCCGTAGTGCGCTCAACGCCAGCGGGCTCAAGTGGTCCCACAGCTCGGGCCAGACCTCCTTCGCCGGCCGCCCGAGCACGTGCGGGTGCTTCGAGCCGAGCAGCGCCTTGAAGGCGTCGTTGTAGACGCAGGCCAGGTCCTCGCCCCACCAGATGCAGACCGGCTGGGCCATGCGCAGACACAGCTCGATCGCCGCCCGCAGTGTCGGCGGCCACGTCGAGGGGTGCCCCAGCGCGGTGCTCACCCAGTCCAGGCCGGCGAGCAGGGTGGGCAGCTCGGCGCCGGTGGCCGCCCGGAGCAGAATCGGGAGCGGCAGCTGGGCGGGCCCCGGCCCACGCTCCGGCTCGGTCTCAGGTGCCTCGCCGGTGTGGCGGCGAACCACCTCGACCAGCTGGGCGAGCTTGAGCGGCTTGAAGACGACGTTCTCGGCCTCGATGCCCTGCACGTCGCGGCTGGCGGTCATCACCACCACCGGAATGTCGGAGAGCTTGGGGTCGCGCAGCTGCTCCTCGCGAAACTGCCAGCCGGTCATCTGCGGCATCATCAGGTCGAGCAGAATCAGCGCCGGCTTCTCGTCGTCGAGCCGCAGCTGCTCCAGCGCCGCCTCACCGCTGTCGGCCGGCCAGACCGAGAAGCCGTCTTGCTCGAGCAGCTCGCACATGCTGTCTCGCAAGGCGTCGTCGTCGTCGACCACCATCACCCGGCGATGGCTCACGCTTCACCCGGGAGCTCGACGGTGAAGGTGGCGCCCTTGCCCGGCTCGCTGGCGACCTCCACCGTGCCCTTCATCGCGGTGACCAGCTCGCGAACGATCCACAACCCCATGCCGAAGCCGCCGTAGTTACGCACCGACGCGGCCCGGCCGAAGCGCGAGAAGATGCGCTCCTGGTCGGCGAGCGCGATGCCGATGCCGGCGTCGACCACCGTCAGCCGGGTGCGCGCGGAAGCGCCGGGAGACGCGCCGACGTGGAGCGCGATCGGCTTGCCGCCGCCGAACTTCACCGCGTTCGAGAGCAGCTGGCTGACGATCTGCTCCAGGCGCCTCCGGTCCCAGAAGCCCCAGCAGGGCGCGGCGAACAGCTGAATCGGCGGGCGCGGCTGGTGGGCGCGGGGTTGAAAGCGCGGCAGCACGCCCTTCGCCACGTCGGCGAGGTCGACCCGCTCGAGCGAGAGCCGGCCCTGGGCAGAGCCGAGCTCGAACACGTCCATCATGCCGTCGATCACGTCTTCCAGCCGCTCCGACTGCTCGCGCACCCGCGCCGTTCGCTCCAGGTACGGCTTTCGCTCGCCGGTCAGGTCGGGGGTGCGGGAGAGGTCGCGCACCAGGCCGTCGAGCTGCAGGCCGAGGGTGGTGAGCGGGGTGCGCAGCTCATGAGAGGCGATGGAGAGAAACTCGTCGCGCATCTTCGCCGCCTGCTCGGCTGCGCGCCGGTGCTCTTCGGTGCGGCGCCGCGCCTCCACCCGCTCGGAGACGTCGAACGAGCAGCTGAGCACCGCCCACACCTCGCCGCGCGCGTCGCGCACCGGCTGGAACACGTAGTCGAACCAGCTCTCGCCTTTGGCGCCGTCCTTCTCCTCCCACAGCACCTTCAGCTCCGAGCCGCGCTGGGTCTCACCGGTGAGGTACGCCCGATCGAGCGCGGGGAAGAAGCCGAGCGGCTCGCGCTCCGGCACCACCGCGCGAATCGGCCGGCCGAGGTGCGGCCGGTTCAACAGGTTGCGCGCGCAGAGCCGGTTGGCGAACCGGAACACGTGCTCCGGGCCCTCCAGAAGACAGATCGACGCCGGCACGTCTTCGACCACCGAGGCCAGCCGTTGAACCTCGCCTTCGAGCGCCCGCCGGGCGGCCGCGCCCGACAGCTGCCGGCTGACCCGCGCGAGCAGCTCCTTGGCCGAGAACGGCTTCACCAGGTAGTCGGCCGCGCCGGCGTTCAGCCCCTCCAGCCGCGCCTCTTCGCCCGCGCGCGCCGAGAGCATCACCACCGGTATCGACCGGGTGCGCTCGTCTTCGGCCAGCGCCTTGAGCAGCCGAAACCCGTCGAGCACCGGCATCATCACGTCGCTGACGATCAGCGCCGGCCGGCGGGCCTTCGCCGCCGAGAGCGCCGCGCCACCGTCGGTCGCGGTCTCGACCCTGAAGCTGTTGCCCAGCACCTTCGAGAGGTAGGTGCGCATGTCGGCGTTGTCGTCGGCCACCAGCACCAGCGGCCGCTCGTCGGTCACCGAAGTGGGCGGAGCGTCTTCGGGCAGCCAGCGGAGCGCCTCTTCGACGAAGGCGGTGGCGGTGTGCGCCGGCGCTTGCGGCCGCTCGGCCTTCACCCGGCCGGCGGGCAGGTGGGCGAAGCCGCGGGGGAACACCACCTTGAAGGTGGTGCCTTCGCCGAAGCGGCTCTGCGCTGAGACCGAGCCGCCGTGCAGCTTCGCCAGCTCCTGCACCAGCGCCAGGCCGATGCCCGAGCCCTCGTGGGTGCGCGCCCGGCTGCCCTCCACCCGGTGAAAGCGCTCGAACAGCCGGGGCACCTCTTCGGGCCGCACGCCGACGCCGGTGTCGCTCACCTCCAGCACCCAGTCTTTGCCCGCGGCGCAGAGCCGGAGCGCGATCTCGCCCTCGAAGGTGAACTTGAACGCGTTGGAGAGCAGGTTGAGCACCAGCTGCTCCCACATCACCCGGTCGACGAAGGCCGGCTCGCCCGCCTCGGGGCACTCGACGGTGAACTTCAGACCCGCACGCTCGACCGCGGCGCGAAACGAGCTCGCCAGGTCTCTGGTGAGCGCGCCGAGGTCGGTCGGCTGGTAGGTGGCCTGGGTGCGGCCGGCCTCGATTCGCGAGAACTCCAGCAGCGCGTTCACCAGCCGCTGCAGCCGCAGCTCGTTGCGCCGCAGCAGCTCGAGCTGGGAGCGCTGCTCGGCCGACAGCTCGCCGTGCACGCCCGCGAGCAGGTCTTCGGTGGGCGCCAGCATCAGGGTGAGCGGAGTGCGGAACTCGTGGCTGACGTTGGAGAAGAAGGTGGTCTTCGCCTGGTCGAGCTCGGCGAGCATCGCGGCGCGGCGGCGTTCTTCCTGGAAGGCGCGGGCGTTGCGAATCGCGGTCGCCACCTGCGACGAGGCGAGCTCGAAGAACGAGCGGTAGCGCTCGTCGGCGCGGCGGTGGGGAGACAGCCCGCACACCAGCGCTCCGAACGGCACCCGCTTGTCGGCCGAGGCGAGCGGCACCGCGATCACCTCGCGCGGCGGGGTCGCCCAGGCGCCGCAGGGCGAGCCCGGGGGAGCGTCGAACACCTCGCTCGCCCCACCCGCCAGCACCCGCCCGACCGGCCCCTGCGCCTGCGAGAGCTCGAGCCGCTCGGGGAACGCGGCGGGCGCGCCGGCCTCGCACCCGACCTGCGACACCCGGTGGGCCTGCTGGCCGCCCTCGTCGAGCAGGTAGAGCAGCGCGAACGGCACGTCGCGCCGGTTCTGGCCGAGCGCCTCGGCGGCGAGCTCACAGGCGCGCTCGGCGGTGCTCGCTTCGTTGGCGAACGCCGAGAGATCGCGGAGCGTCTGCAGCTGGCGCTGGGCGTAGATCTGCTCGGTGGTCTCGGTCACCGTGGCGAGCACCCCGCCGATGCCGGTCGGCTGCACCGTCTCGTCGGGCACCGGGCTGTAGGCGACGGCGAAGTGCGCCTCCTCGATGAAGCCGTTGCGGTCGAGCAACAGGTCGAGGTCGTCGCTCACGCTCGCCGGGCCTCCTCGAAAGGGCCGTTCGATCATCGGGCCGATGATCGAAATGATCTCTTTCCAGCACTCCGCCACCGGCTGACCCATCGCGCGCGGGTGCTTCGCGCCCAGCACCGGGCGGTAGGCGTCGTTGTAGAGCTGCACGAAGCGCTCGCCCCACCAGAGCAGCATCGGGCTGTGGTTGCGCAGCAGCAGCCCGACCATGGTGCGGAGTGCGGGAGTCCAGCTCTCGGGCGGGCCCAACGGCGTACGAGACCAGTCGACCTCGCGCATCGTCGCGCCCATCGCACCGCCGTCGAACAGCTTCGCGAGCTCGGGCCCGGTCGTGTTCACGGCATCTTCATGAACGAGGTCGAGACGGGTTCGCAACCGCCGATCGTCGTCGAAGCGCCCCGTGTTTCGTGGCCGTAACCGCCCGGCTGTTACCGGTCGAGGACGTTCTAGAAGAACTTCGAGAGGGTCGAGAAGATCAGCTCGAGGTCTCGAAACGGCTTCTTCATCACGCCCTGGGCATCGAGCTGCTTCGCCTTCGCCTCCAGCTCGCCGCCGGCGCTCATCAGCACCACCGGAATCTTCGCCAGCCGCTGGTCTTTCAGCTGCTCGGCGCGAAAGGTGTAGCCGTCCATCTCGGGCATCATCAGGTCGAGCAGGATCAACTTCGGCAGCTCGGCCGCCGCCCGCAGCTTGTTGAGCGCATCGAGCCCGTTCACCGCGCAGGTGACCGAGAGGCCCTCATCGGCGAGCAGCTCGAGCATCGAGTCGCGAATGTCGGCGTCGTCTTCGACCACCAGAATCGAACCGGTCATTGGCCCTCCTCGAACCCGAGGCTGTTGTGCGGGCTGGCCTGCGCCGGCAGATCGAGCACGAAGGTGGCGCCCTTGCCGACGTCGCTCTCGACTTTCACGGTGCCGCCGTGCGCTTCGACGATGCGCCGGGCGATGAACAGCCCGAGGCCGAGCCCGCCGATGTTCGACGCCGCGCCCGCGCGCTCGAACCGCTCGAAGATGTGCGGCTGCCGGTCGAGCGCGATGCCGGGCCCGTTGTCGGCGACGGTCAACCTGATGCCGTTGGTGCCGGCGGGCCCCGCCGCCGCGGCGAGCGTCACCGGCTTGCCCTGGGCGTACTTCACCGCGTTGGAGAGCAGGTTCGCCAACACCTGGCCGATGCGCCGCTTGTCCCACCGGGCTTCGAGCGCGCGGTCGAGCTTCAGCTCCAGCGGGGTCTGGGTCTGGGCGAGCAGCGGCGCGAACCGGCCGGCGATCTCTTCGCACAGCTCGGCCACCGAGACCTTCGAGAGCTCCAGCTCGAAGCGGCCGGCCTGAATGCGAGAGACGTCGAGCAGCCCGTCGATCAGATCGCCCAGCGCCATCGACTGGCGCACCGCGCGCTCCAGCACCTCGGCCAGGTGCTCCGGGGTCGCCTTGCGGCCGGTCTTCAGCCCGCGCAGGCCCATCTGCAGCTGGAGGCTCAGCGAGGTGAGCGGCGTCTTCAGCTCGTGCGACGCGATCGAGAGGAACACGTCGCGGGTCTTGAGCGCCTTCTCGAGCTCGGCGGTGCGATCCTTCACCCGCACCTCGAGGCCTTCGTTGGCCCGGCGCATCGCCTCTTCGGCCTTTCGCCGCTCGGTGAGGTCGCGGGTCACCTTCGAGAAGCCGAGCAGCCTGCCGGTGGAGTCGTTGATGCGCGAGACGATCACGTTCGCCCAGAAGCGGCTGCCGTCTTTGCGCACCCGCCACCCTTCGACCTCGAAGCGGCCGTCGATGCGCGCGCGCTCCAGCTCCAGCTGCGGCAGCTGGGCGTCGTGGTCGTCGGGGGTGAAGAAGCGCGAGTAGTGGTGCCCGAGAATCTCGGAGGCCTCGTAGCCCTTCAGCCGCCGGGCGCCCTCGTTCCAGCTGTTCACCCGCCCTTCGGGGTCGAGCATGTAGATCGCGTAGTCCTTCACGCTCTCCACCAGCAGGCGAAAGCGGTCTTCGCCCTTCTTCAGCGCCTCGTTGGCGGCGAGCAGCTCGGTGTTGCGCGAGGTCAGCTCGGTGTTGAGCGAGGTGAGCTCTTCGATCGCCGCCTGCAGCTCCTCCTTGGCGGTCTCCAGCTCTTCGTTGGTGCTCTGCAGCTCCTCGTTGGTGGCCTGGAGCTCCTCGTTCGCCGAGGTCAGCTCCTCTTGCGAGGCGTTGAACTGCTCGGTCAACACCTGCTGGTGCTCGCGGAGCGCGTCGAGCTCCTGGATCAGCTGGTCGGTCTCGAGACCCTTCGCGGCGGAGGTCTTCTTCGCGGCCTTGCCGTTCTTGCCGCCTTTGCCCTTGTGGCCCTTCTTTCCATCGGCGGCGTCGCGACGGGACGGCGCCTCTTCTTCGAACAGCACCAGGAACTGCCGCTCGCGGCCGCTCTGGAGCACGTTGAGCGGCGTCACCTCCACCGAGACCTTTCGGGTGGTGCCGTGGTCGTCGACGCTCAGCCCGTCGTGCCGGGAGGGGGTGTTGCCGCGCTTCACCGTCTGCACCAGGTTGCGGAGCGCCGAGACCAGCTCCGGGTGGGCGAGCTTGGTGAGACTCTGGGTCGGCGCGCCGCTCGGGGCCGAGAGCCAGGGCGTGGTCTTGCCGCGGTACTGCACCACCTCGAGTTCGGCGTCGATCACCACCCCCGGAGGCGCGTAGCGGGCGAGCACGAAGTCGTCGGCGCTCCGCTTGAGGTCGAGGCCGTTGCCGGCGGGCTGCGCCGCCTGCGACGGGCCGTAAGCGGTCGCCGCGCGGAACAGCCGGTTGCCGGCCGGCGCCTCGGTCTTGCAGAAGATCTTCTGCAGCTTGTCGACCGGCCTGAACAGCTTCGACGAGGTGCCGACGCTCTCCGACTGGCCGAGCCAGAGGTAGCCGCCGGGCCGCAGCGCGTAGTGAAACACCGGCATCACCCGCTTCTGCAGCTCGGCGTCGAAGTAGATCAGCACGTTGCGGCAGCTGATCAGATCGAGCCGCGCGAACGGCGGCTGCGCGGTGACGTCGTGCCGCGAGAAGATGCAGAGGTCGCGCAGCGCCTTCTTCACCTTGAAGCCCCCCTCGACCGGGTCGAAGAAGCGCTCCCGGCGCTCCGGGCTCACCGCCTCGAGCAGCTCGGGCGCGTAGACCGCACGGCGGGCCTGCGCCACCGCCGACTCCGAGATGTCGGTGGCGAACAGCTGCAGCTGAAGCCGCGACGACAGCTCGGCCTGCACCTCGCACGCGGCGATGCAGAGCGAGTACACCTCTTCTCCGGTGGAGCAGCCGGGCACCCAGATGCGCAGCGGCTCGTTGCGCGGGGTCTCGAACAGCGGGGCGAGCACCTTCTCTTTCACCGCGTTGAAGGCGGCGAGGTCGCGAAAGAACTGGGTGACGTGAATGAACAGCTCGTCGTGGAGATCGTTGAGCCCGTCGGGCGAGCCCTGGAGCGCTTCGGCGTACGCCTCGAGGGTGTCGAAACCCTCGATCGACATTCGCCGCTCGATGCGCCGCTTCAGGGTGGTGGTCTTGTAGCCGCTGACGTCGACCTGCAGCCGGCTCTTCAGCAGCGCGCCAATCTGCCTCAGCGCGGGCGAGCGGGGCTCCTCCGCGGGGGGCGCGGGCGGTTTGGGCGGCGAGCTGTGTCGTGGCCGGGGCGGGCTGACCGGCCGGCGGGAGCGGGTGCTCATCGTGGCGAATCGAGAATGCTTCGAGCCTCGGGTTAGTGCCGAAAAAGGGGACACGCAAGCGCCGCAAAAGGATCGGGTTACTCCAGGGTAACGGGAACACGGAAGCGCCCCCGTTCACCGCCGGCGACGGTTAAGAAATCACGGTGAAGCGGCTGTGCGATTTCGTGAACACCCACTCCGACGCGATCGCCGCGCGGTGGGTGGAGCGTGTGCAGGCGCTCGGCGCTGCTCCCTCCACCGCGCTGCTCGAGCAGATGCCGGAGCTGATCGCTTCTCTCGCCGAAGCGATGCGCCAACCGCCCGTCGGGCGAAGCGGCGGGCAGGCGTGCGAGGGGCCGCCGCCACGCACCTACGCGCTGCTGCGGCAGTCGATCTTCGAGCTCTGGGAGGAGCACGAGGGCCCCGCGGTCGACGTGGGCGAAGCGGGCGCGCTCGCTTCGGCGATCGACGCGCTCGGCGCGAACGAGCCGGCGCGCGAGCGGGAGCAGCTGCTGGCGATCGTGTGCCACGAGCTGCGCAACCCGCTCAACGCGATCACCGTGGCCGGCGCGATGCTGGTGAGGCGCCTGACCGAGCTGAGGGGCGAGGAGCGCGCCCAGCGCCACGCCGAGATCGTCGATCGCTCGGCCCACCGGATCGAGGCGTTGATCGAACAGCTGGCGCAGGTGGCCCGCATTCAGGCCGGAAGGCTGACGCTCGAGCCGGGGCCCCACCCGGTGCCCTCGCTGCTCGACGAGGTGGCGGTTCGCGCCTCGGCGCAGGCGGCGGCGCGCGGGGTCGCGTTGAGCACCGCTCCCGCGATGAGCGGCCCGGTGCGCGCCGATCGCGCCCGGCTGCTGGAGGTGTTCGACAACGTGGTGGGCGACGCGCTCGCGGGCTGCCAGCCGGGCGACGCGCTCACCCTCGGCGCGCGGCAAAGCGGCGGCTCGGTGGTGTTCTCGGTCGCCACGACCGGGCCCGGCCTGGAGGAGCAGGAGCGGGAGCACTTCTTCGAGCTCCGTTGGCCGGCCCCGAAGCGGCCGCGCGGGGAGTGGCTGGGCCTGTTCATCAGCCGGGGCATCGTCGAGGCGCACGGCGGCGCGATCTGGGTGGAGAGCGCCGAAGGCGAAGGCACCACCGTCTTCTTCAGCCTGCCGGCGACGAGCGCCGGGTTGGAGCCACCCTTCTCGCTGCACTGAAGTTGAACGATGATGACCGCTCGGCGATGAGGGAGCCAAGCGAGATCGAGCGGCGGGTGCACCTGGTGTGGGAGGTGCTGCGCTCGTTCGCCGAAGCGGCCCACGACCAACGGCAGCTGATCGACGTGATCGCTCGCAGGGTCGCGCTGCTGATGCGCGACACCTGCACCGTGCAGCTGATCGCCCCCGACGAGAAGACGCTGCTGCCGATGGCGATCTCCGCCACCGACGAGCAGGTGCGGCTGGAGATCGAAGCGCTGCTGCGCGCCCAACCGATCGTGATCGCCGAGCACGGCATCTACAACCGGCTGCTCTCGACCGGCGAGCCGGTGCTGATCCCCAAGCTCGACTCCGCCCGTCACCAGCGCGAGGTCTCGAAGGCCCACGCCAGCTTCACCGTCTCGCACCAGATGCACACCGGGTTGATGGTGGCGCTCCGGGTGGGCGGCCGGTCGATCGGCGCGCTCAGCCTCGGCCGCTACGACCCGTCGCTCCCGCCCTACGACGAGAGCGACGCCCGGTTCGCCCAGGTGCTGGCCGATCACGCCGCGCTGGCGCTCTCGAACGCCCGGCTGGTGGAGTCTCTGCGGCTGGAGCTGTCGGAGCGCCGCAAGGCCGAGGCCTCGCTCGAGCTCACCGAGCGGCAGCTGCGGCAGGCGCAGAAGCTGGAGGCGATCGGCCGGCTCTCGGCGGGCGTGGCCCACGACTTCAACAACGCGCTCTCGGTGGTGCTCACCTACGGCAACCTGCTGCTGGAGGATCTCCCGGCGCCCGACCCGAGGCGCGAGAGCGTCGAAGGGGTGATCAAGGCCGGCCAGCGGGCCGCCGCGCTCACCCACCAGCTGCTCGCCTTCAGCCGCCAGCAGGTGCTGGAGCCGAAGGTGATCGACGCGAACGCGCTGGTGGCGGAGGTGGGCGAGGTGGTGCGGCGCATCGTCGGCGAAGACATCGAGGTCTTCGTTCACCACGCGCCGGGCGAGCGGCGAATTCGGGTCGACCCCAGCCAGCTGGAGCAGGCGCTGCTCAACCTGGTGACCAACGCCCGCGACGCGATGCCTGCGGGCGGGCGGCTGACGATCGAGACCGGCGACGCCGACCTCGACGCGCAGTACGCCGCCACTCACCCAGGGGTGACGCCGGGCCCGCACGTGTTCATCGCGGTCACCGACACCGGCACCGGCATCGACGACAAGACCCGGGAGCGCATCTTCGACCCGTTCTTCACCACCAAAGAGGTGGGCAAGGGCACCGGGCTGGGTCTGTCGACCGTGCTCGGCATCGTGCAGCAGAGCGGCGGCGCGCTCTACCTCTACAGCGAGCCCGGCAAGGGCAGCTCGTTCAAGCTCTACTTTCCCTCCGCCAGCGAAGTGCCCCGGCCCACCCCTTCGCTCCCGGCCTCGAAGGGCGGCAACGAGACGGTGCTGTTGATCGACGACGACGAGCAGGTGCGCGCCGTGGTGGCGAAGGTGCTGCGGCGCCATGGCTACCAGGTGTCGGTGGCGGCGACCGGCCGGGTGGCGCTGGAGCTGCTCGGGCGCGAGGGCCAGCCGTTCGATCTGCTGATCACCGACATGGTGATGCCTGGCACCAGCGGCGCCGAGCTGGCGAAGCAGGCGCTGGTGCTGCGCCCCACGCTGCGGGTGCTCTACATGTCGGGCTACACCGAGAACGCGATGGTGCACGGCCGGGTGCTCGAAGAAGGCCTCCACCTGCTGCAGAAACCGATCGTGCCCGAGGCCTTGCTGCGCAAGGTGCGCGAGGCGCTCGGCCAGCGCCCCTGAGCTTTGGGGTCGGCTTCGACCCGGTCAGCACCACCCGGTGCACCCTTTTTGACTGCCGACGGGTCTTCCAGATCTGCGCGCTTGGCTTGGCACCGGCGCTGCAAATCAGACCGGTATGGTCGACAAGCTGCGCCGAATTCTCGTCATCGACGACATGGAGTCGATTCACGCCGACTTCGCCAAGGCGCTGTCGAAGAGCAGCGACGAGCCGCTCGACCAGCTGGAGAACGACCTCTTCGGCGACCACAACGCCCCTCGAGACGTACCCGAGTTCGAGCTCGAGTTCGCCTCCCAGGGCCTCGACGGCATCGAGAAGGTGCGCGCGGCGCTGGCCGAAGGCCGCCCGTTCTCGCTCGCCTTCGTCGACGTGCGCATGCCCCCAGGCCTCGACGGGGTGGAGACAATCGCCCAGCTCTGGCAGGTCGACCCCCGCCTCGAAGTGGTGATCTGTACCGCCTACTCCGACTACAGCTGGCAGCAGATGCTCGAGAAGCTGTCGCGCTCGGGCCAGTTCCTGGTGCTGGGCAAGCCGTTCGACGGCACGGTGGTGAAGCAGATGGCGCTCGGGCTGACCGAGAAGTGGCACCTCGCCCGGGCCGCCGAGCGCACCAACGCCGAGCTCGAGAAGCTGGTCGAGGCGCGCACCGAGCAGCTGTCGAGCTCCAACCGAAGGCTGGAGCAGGAGATCAAAGAGCGCGCCGAGCTGGAGCGAAAGCTGCGCCACGCACAGAAGCTGGAGGCGCTCGGCCGGCTGGTCGCCGGCGTCGCCCACGAGATCAACAACCCGCTCGGGTTCGTGCTCGCCAACCTCGCTCACCTGCAAGGCGAGCTGGAGGAGATGGGCCAGGGGATCGACGAGCACATTCAGGAGCTGCTCCAGGTCGCCAAGGAGACCCGCGAAGGCGGCAAGCGCATTCAGCAGATCGTGAAAGACCTGAAGACCTTCGTCGCCACCGAAACACGCGAAGCAGAAGAGCTCGACGTCACCGAGGTGATGGCGTTCGCGCTGCGAATGGCGCGCGCCTCGTTCCCGGGCACGCTGCTGGTCGAGTCGCACTTCGAAGAGCCGCGGCCGAGGCTGTGCGCCAACAGCGGCCAGCTGTCGCAGGTGTTCTTGAACCTGCTGGTGAACGCGGCCCAGGCGATGGGCTCGGTGCCTTCTGATCGGCAGAGGCTGATCGTCACCGTGGCGAGCCGGCCCGACCAGACCTTCGAGGCGATCGTCGAAGACACCGGCACCGGGATCAAACCCGAAGACCTGCCGCGCATCTTCGACCCGTTCTTCACCACCAAGGGCATCGGCGCCGGCACCGGGCTGGGCTTGTCGATCTGCCACGGCATCGTGAAGGCGCTCGGCGGCGAGATTCTGGTCGACTCCACGGTCGGGGTCGGCACCCGCGTCACCGTCAAGGTGCCGCTGGAGCGCCCCGCGAGCGCGCCGCAGGCCGAGGTCTTTCATTGAAGTGGGCGGTCATCGTCTGGTCGCTCGCGGTGCTCGGCGGCACCGGGGCGGTGGTGGCGTACAAGCTGCGGCCTGGCGCCGCCGCTGAAGCGCCTCACACCTGGCCCGCCGGCAGCGCGCTCGCCCGCACCGCGGGCCGCCCCACCCTGCTGGTGATGGCGCAGCCGATGTGCCCGTGCACCGAAGCGACGCTCGAGCAGCTCGCCCACGTGCTCAGCGATCGCGGCGACACGCTCGACACCTTCGTGGTGTTCACGATTCCCGAGGGGGCCGAAGACTGGGAGCGCTCTTCCACCCTGAAGCGCGCGCGAGCGATGAAGGGCGTGACGGTGCTCCTCGATCGCGACGGCAGCGAGGCGGTGCGGTTCGGCAGCTACACCTCGGGGCAGGTGCTGTTCTTCGACGCCTCGGGCGAGCTGAAGTTCGCGGGCGGCATCACCGGTGGGCGCGGGCACCAGGGCGACAACGCAGGCGAGAGCCGGCTGTTGGCGGTGCTGGCGGGTGCGCGGCCCGAGCGCGCCACCGCGCCGGTGTTCGGGTGCGAGCTTCACCGCGCGGGAGGCGCACGATGAGCAACCGGGTCGTGCGGTCCGAACGCCACTTTCAGGAGATGATGGCCCGGATTCACGGGCGCACCTCGAAGATGTTCCTGGTGCTCACCGGCGTGCAGTACGTGGGCGGCATCGTGCTCGCGCTGGTGAAGGCGCCCTTCACCTACGAAGGCGGCACCCGCAGCGTTCACCCCCACGTGTGGATGGCGGTGCTGCTGGGCGCGGCGATCGCGAGCGTGCCGGTGTGGTTGATGATCACCCGGCCGACCGCCACCGTCACCCGCATGGTGGTCTCGGGCGCGCAGATGCTCTGGTCGGGGCTGCTGATTCACCTCACCGGCGGCCGCATCGAGACCCACTTTCACGTCTTCGGCTCGCTCGCCTTCGTCGCCTTCTACCGCGACTGGCGCGCGCTGGTGCCCGCCACCGGAGTGGTGGTGGTCGACCACCTGCTCCGTGGCCTGCTCTGGCCCGAGTCGGTCTACGGCTTCGCCAACCCCGAGTGGTGGCGCTTTCTGGAGCACGCCGGCTGGGTGGTGTTCGAAGACGTGGTGCTGGTGCTCTCGTGCGTCGCAGGGCGACAAGACGCCCGGCGGGTCGCCGAGCGGCAGGCCGACGTCGAGCTCACGCTGGAGGAAGTGAAGCGGCTCAACGCCGAGCTCGATCAGCGCGTCACCGAGCGCACCGCGCAGCTGTCGACCGCCAACGATCAGCTGAAGTCGAGCTTCGAGAGCCTGCAGACCACCCAGCGCCAGCTGGTCGAGGCCTCGCGCATGGCCGGCAAGGCGGAGGTCGCCACCGCGGTGCTCCACAACGTCGGCAACGTGCTCAACAGCATCACCGTCGCGTCCGGCGCGGTGGCCGAGAAGATGCGCAGCAGCCGCGCGGCCGGGCTCTCGAAGGCCTCGGAGCTGCTCTCGGGCCCAGAGCTGTCACCGCTGCTCGCCGCGCACCCCAAGGGCCCCAAGCTGATCGCCTACGTCGCCCAGCTGGACCAGTCGGTGAAGAGCGAGCAGGCCGCGGTGATCGGCGAGCTCACCGGCATTCAGAAGAACATCGAGCACATTCGGGTGATCGTCGGCCGCCAGCAGAGCCACGCCAAAGAGAAGGGCAGCGCGGAGCGGGTGGCGCTCGACGAGCTCTGCCAGGAGGCGGTCTCGACCTGCGGGGTCGACAAGCTGCCCAACCTCTCGCTCGCGGTCGAAGCGGTGCCGGGCACGGCGGCGAACGCCGATCGCCACAAGGTGCTGCAGATCGTGATGAACCTGGTCTCGAACGCGCGGCACGCGGCGCTCGACGGCGGGCGGGCGGGCAAGGTCACCGTGCGCACCCTGGTCTCCGGCGGCTTCGCCCGCATCGAGGTCGAAGACGACGGCTACGGCATCGCGCCCGAGAACGCGGCGAAGATCTTCAAGCACGGCTTCACCACCAAGAACGAAGGGCACGGCTTCGGCCTCCACGGCAGCGCCTGCTTCGCGATGGAGATGGGCGGCCGGCTCACCTGTCACAGCGACGGCCCGGGCAAGGGCGCCTGCTTCGTGCTCGAGCTACCGCGCACGCTGGCCGCCGCGGCCTGAGCGTCACGGCCCGCAGGCCGGCGCGGGCGACGAGCAGGCGAACAGCGGCGAGAGCACCTGGTACCAGACCCCTGCGATGCGATCGTCGGCGTTCTGGTCGGGGTGCACGCCATCCATCAGGTCGGCCAGGGTGAGCACCGAGTAGACGTCGGCGAAGTACACCTTCTTTCCCAGCGCGGCGCGGGCGGCGGCGTTGGCCTGAATCTGAACGTTGAGGTCGACCCCCAACTGCGCGCGATCGGCGTTGTAGGAGGGAATCAGCTCGGAGGTGATCGGGGGAATCGAGCCCACCACCAGAATCGCGTTCGGCGCGTCGGCGAGAATCTGATCCATCAGCGCCGCGTGGTCCTGGCCGATCTCGACCGCGGTGAAGTTGGTGAACCAGGCGATGTCGTTGGTGCCCGCGATCAGCAGCACCACGTCGGGCTGGGCGGCGGCGATCCACCCGTCGACCCCCGCGGCGAGGTCGCCAATCGTGTAGCCGGGGTGGGCTTCGTTGTCGCAGTCGGGCGACTCGCAATAGATGTCGGTCTGCGAGCCGACGTAGTTCACTCCGCACGATTGGCCGGTGAGGTCGGTGTAGAGCACGTTGCGGTAGCCGCCGTTCACGCCCAGCGTGATCGAGTCGCCCAGCGCCATCACCTTCAGGCAGGTCGGGGTCGGCGTGCCGGCGTCGACGCCGATTCCCGCGTCGGGCGGAGTGCCCGCGTCGACGACCACTCCGCCGCCGCCTCCGCCGGTCGCCGAGCCGCCGCCGGTCGCTGATCCCCCACCGGTCGCTGCGCCGCCGCCAGTCGCTGATCCACCACCGGTCGCTGCACCGCCGCCGACGCTGCCCATGCCTTCTGGGTTCGCGTCAGGCAGCCCGTCGTAGCTGCCGGGGCCGCGGCCCAACGAGGGACCCACAGCGATGCCGCCACCAAGACCGGCGGTGTCGTCGGGAGTGCGTGGCGCGGTGCCGAACGCGCTCTGTGCCCCACCGCCTTTTCCGCCACGAGACACCCAGCCGTTGTGTCCCGTCCCGACGCGACAGTTCGCCACCGCGAACACCAACGCCAACAGCGAAAACACACGGAGGCCGAAACCCGAGACGCCCATCACGCCACTCCTTGAAAGCCCGCGGGCAGAAACTGCATCGGTCACGCCACGGGCGGCCGGCACCACTCGGTAACCGATGGGCCACGACCACCGGTTTCGAGTTGCGCCCGCGCGCGGCGGCAGCGTTTAACCAGCGGCATGCCCGGCGGAGTGTCCACGCCATTCCCGGTCGCGGAAGAGACGTTCGCCGTGCTCCGCGAAGTGCGGGACTACGCGATCTACCTGCTCGACCCGCAGGGCACCGTGCTCACCTGGAACGCGGGCGCGCAGGCGATCAAGGGCTACACCGAAGAAGAGATCGTCGGGCAGAGCTTCACCCGTTTCTTCACCCGCGAAGACCGCGCGAACGGCCGGCCAGAGCGCCTGCTCGCGCGCGCTGCCGCTGAGGGCCGGGTGCAAGACGAGACCTGGCGGCTGCGCAAAGACGGCTCCGCGTTCTGGGCCGACGTGGTGCTCACCGCGATTCACCGGCCCGACGGCTCGCTCAAGGGCTACGTGAAGGTGACCCGCGATCTCACCGAGCGGCGCCACGCCGAGCAGCTGCTCCGCCAGAGCGAAGAGCGGCTGCGGCTGCTGGTCGAGAACGTGAAGGACTACGCGATCGTGATGCTCGACACCAACGGCCGGGTCACCACCTGGAGCCAGGGCGCCGAGAAGCTGCTCGGCTACAAGGCCGAAGAAGTGCTCGGGCAGCACGCGTCGATCTTTTACCCGCGCGATCAGCTCTCGCAGAAGCCGCCCGAGCGCGAGCTGCAGATCGCCTCCGACACCGGCCACTTCGAAGAGGCCGCCTGGCGGCTGCGCAAAGGCGGCGAACGCTTCTACGCCAACGTGGTGGTGACCGCGATTCACGACCCCGAGAGCGGCCGGCTGCGCGGCTTCGCGATGGTGACCCGCGACCTCACCGGCCCGATGGAGATGGAGCTGCGCGCGCGCCACGCGGTCGAGACCGCCGAGGCGCAGCGCGAGCGCGCCGAGACCGCCCAGGCCGCGCTCAACGCCCGCGACGAGTTCATGTCGATCGCCGCCCACGAGCTGCGCACCCCGCTCACCGCGCTGGTGTTGAAGATGCAGGGCACCGCCCAGGTGCTCCGCACCGACCCCGAGCTGGGTGGCCCCGGCCAGAAGGTGGCCACCCGCATCGACGCCGCGCTCCGGCAGGTCGATCGGCTCAACGAGCTGGTGGAGCGGCTGCTCGACGTCTCCCGCATCGTGCGCGGGCGGCTGCAGCTTTCGCTCCGCGAGACCGACCTCGGCGAGCTGGTGCGGCGGGTGGCCGACGACTTCGGCGACGCCGCGAAGTCGGGCGCCTCGGAGCTGAAGGTGGAGACTTCGGGGCCACTGCTCGGCCTGTGGGATGCGACCAGGCTCGAGCAGGTGGTGGTGAACCTGGTGTCGAACGCGCTCAAGTACGGCAGCGGCAAGCCGGTGCAGCTCGAGGTGAGCGCGACCGACGGCGAGGTGAAGCTCACCGTCACCGATCAGGGCATCGGGATCGCCCCCGAAGACCTGGAGCGCATCTTCACCCGCTTCGAGCGGGCGGTGCCGGTGCGGCATTACGGCGGGCTCGGTCTCGGCCTGTACATCAGCCGGAACATCGTCGAGGCGCACGGCGGCACCCTGCGCGTCGAGAGCCAGCCCAACCAGGGAGCGCGCTTCATCGCCGAGCTGCCGCGCCGCCCGAAGGAGCATCGCCCGTGAGCGCCACCGCAAACGGGCCGTCGGTGATGGTGGTCGAAGACGACTACGACATTCGCGAGGCGATCAGCGTCGTTTGCCTGTCACCGGCCCGACACGCCGCCGCCGTCACCCCTGCGTAACGACAGAAAATCTTCATCTGCCGTGCACTTGAAGGTCGCGCCCCGGCCGTGCAGAAAATTCGGCCGACGGCGAAAAAATCGTCCCGCCGTCGAGGGGCGTCTCACTGTGACCGATCGATTTGCGTCGTTGTTCGACAAGATTCCGGTGCCGATGATGTTGGTCGACCTGACCGGGGCGCTGATCCGCATCAACGTGGCGGGCGCGGAGGCATTGGTGTTGCCCGGCGGCATCGGCGAAGGCACGCCGTTTCAATCGCTTTGCGTCGAGCCGTGGAGCGAAGACTTTCTCCCCCGCAGCCTGGGCTCGGGCCGGGTGATCCGCGAGCGGTTCAGCGTCGCCCGCGACGGCCAGGAGCTGAAGTTCGACTGCGAAGGCCAGAGCTTCGAAGACCACATTCTGATCCACTTTCACGAGTCGGAGCCGGCCAAGGACGAGCAGCTGACGCAGAAGGTCGAAGAGCTCGAGGGCTTGAGCCACGCCAAAGACGAGTTCCTGGCGATGCTCGGCCACGAGCTGCGCAACCCGCTGGCGCCGATGCTGACCGCTCTCGAGCTGATGGATCTGAAGGATCACTACCTGTTCGCCCGCGAGCGGCAGGTGCTCAACCGGCAGACCAAGCACCTGTCACGGCTGGTCGACGACCTGCTCGACGTCTCCCGCATCGTGCACGGGAAGATCTCGATTCACCCCGAGCCGATCGAGCTGAAGCAGGTGCTCGACGAGTCGCTCGAGATCGTCGCCCCGCTCTACGAGGGCCGCAAGCACGCGATCACCGTCGACGCGCCGCGCGGCATCTGGCTCAACGGCGATCTCGATCGCCTCTGCCAGGTGTTCACCAACCTGCTGATCAACGCCGCCCGCTACACCGATCGCGGCGGCGAGATTCACCTCACCGTCAAGCGCGCGGGCGACACCGTGATCTGCACGGTGAAAGACAACGGCATCGGCATGTCGAACGAGCTGTTGCCCAAGGTCTTCGAAGCCTTCGTGCGCGAGAAGCACGCGGGCAACCATGCGCTCGGAGGGCTGGGCCTGGGGCTCACCATCGTTCGCGCGGTGGTCGAGCTGCACGGCGGCACCGTCGAGGCGAGCAGCGCCGGCGTCGGCAAGGGCTCGGAGCTCACCGTGCGGCTGCCCGCGCTGCCCGAGCACTTCGTGGCCGCCTCGCCTCCCACCCAGACGATCACCTCGCGCTTCGCACGCAAGGGCGACCGCAAGCGGGTGCTGATCGTCGACGACAACACCGACGCCGCCGACATGCTGAAGGAGTCGCTCGAGGGCGCCGGCTTTCTGGTGCGCGCCGCCTACGACGGCCCCGAGGCGCTCCGGGCGGTGCGCGACTTCACCCCCGACATCGCCCTGGTCGACCTCGGCATGCCGGCGATGAGCGGCTACGAGCTCGCCAACCACCTCCGCTCCCAGCCCGGCCTCGACACCGTGCGGCTGATCGCGCTCACCGGCTACGGCCAGGAGCGCGACCGCAAAGAGACCACCCACGCCGGCTTTCAGGCGCACGTGGTGAAACCGGTCGACCTCGCCAAGCTGATCGCGATTCTCGATCCAATGTGATGTAGCGCTGCCCCGATGCGAGCCGGGGCGGTGATCGCGCTGTGCTGGGCGAGCGTGGCGCTCGCCTACCGCCCCTTCGATCAGACCGACGCCGACGTGGCCGAGGAGCACGAGTTCGAGCTCGAATTCGGCCCCGCCCAGGCGCTCGCCAGCAAAGACTTCGTCGCCCTCACTCCCAACTTCGTCCTCAACTTCGGCATCGGGCCGCGCCTGGAGCTGGTGTTCGACGGCGCCAGCCAGATCGCGTTGGGCGCGCTCAGAAACGACGCCGCCCGCTGGGGCTTCGACTCCGAGCTGCTGCTGAAGGGCCTGTTGCGCCGAGGCAGCCTCCAGCAAGAACACGGCCCCTCGGTGGCGATGGAAGGTGGCATCGTGATGCCCCAGCTGCCGGCACCCGGCGGGCTCGGCGCGCAGCTGGCGCTGATCGTCTCGCAGCGCTGGTCGGTGGGCACGCTGCACCTGAACGTGTTCGGCGAGCGCACCCGTGAAGGCGGCTACGAAATCGTCGCCGGCGCGATCGCCGAGGGCCCCGCGGAGTGGACGGTGCGCCCGGTCGCCGAGGCCTACGCCGACGCGCTGGTGAAGGGCTCCACGGTGGCTTCGATTCTCGGCGGCGCGATCTGGCGGGTGAGCGACGGCCTCGCGCTCGACGGCGCGCTGCGGATCGTACCGGCACGAACGCCACGGTTCGAGCTGCGGTTGGGCTTCACCTGGTCGATCTCCGACAAGCCCGAATGAAGATTCGATGAAGCGGGCTCGCGCACACTTCGCGCGGTGACCGTCGCGCAGTACTGATGCAGCCGCGATGGCTTGTAAGCATCTGCTCTCGGGGTATGTCGAAGCGCGGCCCGCTGGCGTGAGCGGAGAGCCGGCGCAGTCGGCTTGCGCGCTCAAGGTTCACCCCGGCCCCGCCAAGGTGCAGATCTGCGCCGCTCACGAAGCGCTCGGCCTCGGCCGGGTGTGGGACCGCACCTGCCCCTACGCGCGCGACGGCAAGTACCCCACCTGCCAATGGTTCTCGCGGTAGAGCGATGGATCTCATTCATCTGAACCTCCGCGCGCTCTGCGTCGCGGCCAACGCGCAGATCTCCGTCACTTCGCCGATCGGCGAGCTCCACCTCGAGCCCAGGCGCGAGCGGTTGGTGCAGGCCACCCAGGCCAAGGCGACCACCGCCGACCTGGTGCTGCTCAACGCCACCCGGGTGACGATGAAGGCCGGGCCCAAGGGCGACGTGGGCGACTTCTTCCCCCGCGATTTCGTGCAGCTCGCCACCGTGCTCGAGCGGGTGCTCGACGACGCGAGCCCGAGGCCCGCGTTCGCGTGCTGCGTCGACGTGCTGATCTCGACGTTCCACCTCGAGCTGCGGCTCACCCGGCACGCCGGTCACCGGCTGCTGCCGGGAGACGAGCCGTTCATCACCTTGAACGGCGCCAAGGCGCGTTGGGTGCGCTGCGACACCTGCAACGGCATTTTGGTGGGCTGGTCGCGCTGAAGTGTTACCTGCGCGCCACGAGAGCCGTCTGAAAGCGGTAGCGCGGCAAAAACAGGCTCTTGATCCGCTCCAGAGTTGGGCTCACCCTGCGTCGATGGCCGCCGCGCAGGAGCACCCACCGAGCTTCGAGGCGTTGTCCGCCGCGCTGCCGGTCGGGCTCGCGCTGTTCGACGCCGAGCTCCGCTTCGTTCGGTTGAACCCGCAGCTGGCCCGCTGGAACCGGTGGAACGCGCAAGATCTGATCGGCAAGAGCATCTTCGACGTGCTCGAGCCCGCGAGCGCGCAACGGCTGGCGGTGCGGCTGCGCGAGGTGCTCGAGCGCGCCACCCAGCTGGGGCCGATCGAGGTCGAGGCGCCCGCGAAAGACACCCCCCAGCCCCGGCATTGGCTCGCCACCTACTTCCCGGTTCAGCACGAAGGCCGCGAGGCCGCGCACGTGGGCATGGTGCTGGTCGACATCACCACCCAGAAGCGCGCCGAGCTGGAGCGCACCGAGTTGTGGGAGCGCGAGCAGGCCGCCCGCGAAGAGCTCGCCCAGTCGCTGCGCTACCACGAGGTGTTCGCCGGCCTGCTCGGCCACGACCTTCGCAACCCGCTCGGCTCGATCATGGCCGGCGCCGAGCTGCTCTTGCGCCGCGCCGAAGACGACGTGCGCATCAGCGACCCGGCGGGCCGCATCTTCAAGAGCGCGGAGCGGATGTCGCGCATGGTCGATCAGCTGCTCGACTACGCCCGCACCCGCATCGGCGGCGGCCTCAAGCTCGAGCGCGGCGAGGTCGACCTGGCGCAGCTCGCCAAGGCGGCGATCGCCGAGCAGGAAAAGAGCGCCCAGCCCAAGGGCGCCTTCGAGCTGGCGATCGCCGGCAACGTTCGCGGCTGGTGGGACGGCGGGCGGGTCGAACAGCTGCTCTCGAGCCTGGTCAGCAACGCCGCCCATCACGGCGAAGAGGGCCCGCGGCTGCTCAGCGTCGACGGGCGCGACCCGAACAAGGTGGTGCTCTCGGTGCACAACCCGGGCGCGATCGAGGTCGAGCTGTTGGGCGCGCTGTTCGACCCCTTGCGCGCGAAGCAGGTGGCCCGGCGCCGGCCCCGCGGGCTCGGGCTGGGGCTCTACCTCTCGCAGCAGATCGCGCTCGCCCACGAAGGGCTGCTCCAGGTGAGCTCGTCGGCCGAAGAAGGCACCCGCTTCACCCTCGAGTTGCCGAGGTCTGCCGGCACCACCCAGGCGAAAGAAGCGGTGGCGTCGTGAGCGTGTTGATCGTCGACGACGAGCTGCCGATTCGCGACTCGATTCGCGACGCGCTCGAAGACGAGGGCCACCGCACCATGGTGGCCGCCGACGGGTTCGAGGCCTTGGAGCACCTCAAGGCCAACGACGACATCGACGCGCTGATCGTCGACCTGTTGATGCCGCGGATGAACGGCATCGAGCTGTTGAAGACCATCTCGACCGTGCCGGAGCTGGCGGAGATACCGGTGATCATCGTCACCTCCGACCCCTCGCACGCACCGGCCGGGCATACCGTGCTGCGAAAGCCGGTTCGCCTCGAGGCAATTCTCGACACTGTGAAGCGGGTCGTGGCAGCGCGCCACGCCGGAAGAGGCGGTGAGGCATGAAACACTCGTTCCCTGGTAGCAATAAGCACCAAACCGTTCTTGCCGCGCCGTCGGCTGCCCGGCATAACCCCGATCAGGTGGTGACTCCGATCCACAAGGGCGTGGTGATCGTGGCCGACGACGAAGAAGCGTCGCGGGCCACCACAGAGGACCTGCTCACCGACGCCGGCTACCTGGTGCTCGCCGCCCGCAACGGCAGTGAGGCGCTCTCGCGCATGCGGGGCATCACCGGGCCTGCGGTGGCGGTGGTCGACCTGGTGATGCCGGGGATGGACGGCTTCGATTCTGATCAACGCGATCGTGAAGGACGCCGACCTGAAGCGCATTCCCATCATCGTGGTCACCGGCCAGATTCGCGAGCCGGTCGGCGCCGCCCGCGTGCTCCGCAAGCCGCTCAAGGTCAACGACCTGCTCAAGGCCGTGAACGAGCTCTGCCGTTAAGCACCGTTAATACGGTACCCCTCGGTAACGGCAGCCGACAAAACCGCCACACCGGTTGCGTTTCAGGCCCAGCCTTACGACCCTGAGTCATGGCCGAAGTCTCTCCGCGAGCGCCGAACCCTGCCCCGCCTCCGAGCGACGACGCCCAGGCCGAGGCGCCGCTCGCCCAGCGGCTGGAGCTGGAGATCGCCCGCCGCCAGGAGACCGAGCAGCGGCTGCGCGAGCTGAGCGCGGAGCTGGAAGAGCGGCGCCGCGCCGAAGAAGCGCTCCGCGAGAGCGAGCGGCAGCTGCAGTCGGTCACCGACGCGCTGCCGGGGCTGGTGCTCTCGGTAGACGCCGACCAGTGCTACCGCTACGTCAACGCCACCTACGAGGAGTGGTTCAACCAGCCGCCCACCTCGATTCTCGGCAAGACGATGCGCGAGACGCTGGGCGAAGAGGCCTACGCGCTGGTGAAGCCGCACGTGAAGAAGGCGCTGGCGGGAAAGATCGCCCACTTCACCGCCACCCTGCCCTTTCTCGGCGGGCCGCCGCGGGCGATCGAAGCGACCTACGTGCCGCGAACCGGGCCCCGCGGGCACTCCGAGGGCTTCGTGGCGCTGGTGAGCGACGTCACCGAGCGGCTGAAGCTGGAGCAGTTTCGCGCCACCACCTCGGAGCGCGCCTCGCGGCTGCTCAAGATCACCGCCGCGATCGCCGACGCGGTCACCAAAGACCAGGTGCACACCGCGGTCTGCGATCACCTCGCCGCCGCGGTGAACGCCAACAACGTCGCGCTCTGGGTGATGAACGACGACGGCCGCACCGCGCGCCTGGAGCGCTCGGTGGGCTACACGCCGCCGCAGCAGCAGGCGCTGTCGATTCTCTCGTTGGAAGACGAGAAGCCGATGCCGATGCCGGTGATCGAAGCGCTCAAGACCGGCGCCCCGGTGTGGGTCAACTCCAAGCCCGAGCTGCTCGCGGCCTACCCGCAGCTGGCCGCCCTCGCCCAGGACCAGCAGCCCTACCGGGTGGCGTGCCTGCCGCTCACCGCCCACGACCGGGTGCTGGGCGTGCTCGGGCTCACCTTCGCGCACGCCGAGCCCTCGGCCGACGACGACCGCAGCCTGCTGCTGGTGGTGAGCCGCTACGCTGCCCAGGCGCTGGAGCGGCTGCGGCTGTTCGAGTCGGAGCGCGGCGCGCGCTCGGCCGCCGAGCAGCTCTACCGGTTCGCCCACGCGACGGTGACCGCCAAGCGGGTCGAAGAGGTGTACGAGGCGGCGCTCGACGCCCTCGGCCAGGCGCTCCTGGCGAAGCGGGCCTCGATACTCACCTTCGACGGCGGCGAGCGAATGCACTTTCGCGCCTGGCGCGGGCTCTCCGACGCCTACCGGGCCGCGGTCGACGGCCACTCGCCGTGGTCGAAGCAGACGGTCGACCCCAGGCCGCTGTTGGTGAGCGACGCGTTCGAAGACCCGTCGATGGCGCCGTTTCGCGCGGTGTTCGAGCAAGAAGGCATTCGCGCGCTCGCCTTCATTCCGCTGGTGGCGGGCGGCCGGCTGCTCGGCAAGTTCATGGTCTATTACGGCGAGCCGCACCCGTTCAGCGCCGCCGAGCTGGAGCTGGCGAGCGCGATCGCCCACCACCTCGCCTCGGTCACCGAGCGCTTCGAGGCGATCGGCCGGCTGCAGGCGATCGTGCACTACCACGAGGTGTTCGCCGGCATTCTCGCCCACGACCTGCGCAACCCTTTGAGCGCGATTCTCACCACCGCGCAGCTGCTGCTGCGCCGGCAGGAGGGCGAAGGCGACCGGGTGACCCGGCCTCTGGGGCGAATCATGGTCTCGGGCGAGCGGATGTCGCGAATGATCGAGCAGCTGCTCGACTTCACCCGCAGCCGGGTGGGCGGCGGCATCGCGCTGATGACCAAAGAGCTCGACCTCGCCGAGCTCTGCGGCCAGGCGGTGACCGAGCTCGAGCTCGCCTACCCGGAGTGGAACATCGAGCAGCAGAGCTCGGGGGTGCTGTCGGGCAGGTACGACCCCGACCGGCTGCTCCAGGTGTTCTCGAACCTGGTGGCCAACGCCTGTCAGCACGGCGCCCCGGGCAAGCCGGTGGAGCTGACGCTCGACGGCACCCGGCGCGACGCGGTGGTGGTCGAGGTGAAGAACCGCGGCGTGGTGCCGGCCGAGATTCTGCCCCACCTGTTCGACCCGTTTCGCGGCACCCGCTACCGCCACGCCGACAAGTCGCGCGGGCTGGGCCTCGGTCTGTTCATCACCCGGGAGATCGTCGAAGCCCACCGGGGCAAGGTGGAGGTGTTCTCCACCGAAGAAGCGGGCACCACTTTTCGAATCACCCTTCCCAGAGACGGCAGACAAACATGACCCACCCCATCGTGATGGTGATTGAAGACGATCAGGACATTCGCGAGTCGCTGCTCGAGGTGCTGGAGCAGAACGAGTACGCGCCGATCGGCGTCTCGAACGGCCGCGAGGCGATCGACGTGCTCCGCGCGGTGCCCGACAAGCCGTGCGTCATCTTGCTCGACCTGATGATGCCGGTGATGGACGGGCGCGAGTTTCGCGAGCTGCAGATGAAGGACCAGCAGCTGGGCGCGATACCGATCGTGGTGCTCTCGGCCCACGCCGACCTGAAGAAGGCCACCGAGGGCATGCACCCGGCGGAGGCGCTGAAGAAGCCGGTGGCGGTCGATTCGCTGCTCGAGATCGTTCAGCGCTACGCCAAAGCCTGAGCATGCGGGCGTTGCGGGCCACTTTTGCCGCGCCAACATGAAGGCACCATGAAGTCGGGCCTCCGTTACGTGCGCGAAATCTGAAGTGTCGGCGCCGCGTAACGCGCCCGGATGAAGAGAGAATGAAACGCGCGCCACGCGATAGCGCGCGAAAATATTCGCGCCACAATTCTTCTCGTCTTCGGAGGAGACGAATGAACGCGATGATGAAGAGTTTTGGCCAGCCGCCGCGGGTGTTGGTTGGTCTGAAGGATCCCGACGTACAAGCCGAGCTGGCCTTCGAGCTGATGCGCGAGGGCTACCTCGTCGACCGCGCCGACAGCGGCCTGCAGATGACCGCCCGCCTGTTGGGTGAGCCGTTCGAGCTGGTGGTGGTCGACGCCGAGCTGCCGGCCGACAACGTGCTCGAGGCGATCGCCCCCGGCGCAGAGGGGCCATGCGTGATCGTGATCGCGCGCGAGATCTCGGAGCGGCTCCACCACGACGCCCGGCGGCTGCGCGCGGTGATCGTCGACAACTTCGCCGGGCCGAAAGATCTCGCCGACTGCGCGGTGAGCCTGGTGCCGCCCAACCCCTTCGGCACCCCGAATAATCCCTGAGCGGGCGACGGCACTTTCGCCACACTTGACCGTCGGGACCGCCGCCTTACTTCTGAGATGTGCGAAGCACACATCGAAAAATCTGGCTGGCGCGAAAGCACGGCAAGGCGATCAGAGTCGAGGTCGTCGCCGAGAACCTCGAGACCGGCGCTCGCGAGCCCACCGGCGGCGGCTTCAAGGTCGACAGCGAGCGGGTGCTGAAGATTCTGTCGGAGGACCACGGCGTCGACGTGGAGTGGCCCGACGAGTGAGGTCCCTGGGGTAAAAACCACCCATGGGCAGCAATTGCCGAGCGGGACTTTCGTTCGCGCCGGCATCAGACAGGACATACTGTTTGATCAGATGCCCTTCTCCCGCGCTGACGCGATCGAGACGCTCGACGAAGGCTTTCAGGTGGTCGGCTTCGACTTTCGCTACCTCTACATGAACGAGGCGGCGGCGCGGCAGGGCAAGCGCGACCGAAAAGATCTCGTCGGCCGCACGATGATGGAGTGCTACCCGGGCATCGAGACCACCGATCTGTTTCGAGACCTCAAGCGCTGCCTCGAAGAGCGCAAGGTGGTCAGCCGCGACAACGAGTTCGCATTTCCCGACGGCAGCACCGCCTGGTTCGCGCTCCGCATTCACCCGGTGGCCGAGGGCGCGCTGATTCTGTCGATCGATCTCTCCGACTCGCGCCGCGCCGCGGTCGAGGAGTACCGCACCGCGGCGCTCTTTCGCGGGCTGCTCCACCACACCCTCGACGGCGTGGTGGTGACCGACGCGAAGTCGCAGATCACGATGGTGAACAAGCAGCTCGCCCAGCTGCTCGGCTACTCGCTCGACGAGCTGAAGGGCAAGTCGATGCTCGACATGCTCCCGCCGGAGGACGCGGGCAAGATCAAGGAGCGCCAGGCGCAGCGTGAGAAGGGCGTCGCCGGGCGGTTCGAGCAGCGCTACGTGCACCGCGACGGCGGAGAGATCTGGGCCAACGTCAGCGCCAGCCCGCTGTTCAACGCCGACGGCACCTTCTACGGCTCGCTGGGCATCATCACCGACATCACCGCCCAGCGCCGATCAGAGGCGGCGATCGCGCGCTACGAAGAGCAGCTGCGCCAGGCTCAGAAGATGGAGGCGATCGGCCGGCTCGCCGGTGGCGTGGCGCACGACTTCAACAACGTGCTCTCGGTGATCTTGAGCTACGCCACGATGCTGGAGCAGAGCCTGCACTCCAGCCCCGATCTCTCGGGTGACGTGAAAGAGATTCGGCTCGCCGCCCTGCGCGCCGCCGACCTGGTCGCCCAGCTGCTCGCCTTCAGCCGCCAGCAGGTGACCCAGCCCAAGGTGCTCGACGTCAACGCGATGATCTCGGGCATGAAGCCGATGCTGTCGCGGCTGGTGGGCGAGAACATCGAGCTGATGGTCGAGCAGGGCCGGCAGCTGGGCAAGGTGAAGATCGACCCCGGCCAGCTGGAGCAGGTGGTGATGAACCTGGTGATCAACGCGCGCGACGCGATCACCGGCCAGGGCAAGATTCAGGTCGAGACCGCCAACGTGATGCTCGACGAGCAGTACGTGCGCTCGCACCACGGCGCCAAGGCCGGCCCGCACGTGATGATCGCGGTGAGCGACAACGGCTCGGGCATGGAAGCGTCGGTGCAGGAGAAGATCTTCGACCCCTTCTTCACCACCAAGGCGCTCGGCAAGGGCACCGGCCTGGGATTGTCGACGGTGTTCGGCATCGTCACCCAGGCGGGCGGCAACATCTGGCTCTACAGCGAGCCGGGCAAGGGCGCGACCTTCAAGGTCTACCTCCAGCGCTCCGACGAGGTGCCCGCCCCCGCCGCCGGTGCGACCAGGAGCTCGGCGATGGAGCGCGGCTCCGAGACGGTGCTGCTGGTGGAGGACGAGCCGCAGCTGCGCGCGGTGACCCGGCTGATCCTGCTCCGCCACGGGTACCACGTGATCGCCGCCGGCGACGGGGTCGAGGCGCTCGAGCTGGCGAAGGCCTTTCGCGGAAAGATCGACATCGTGCTCACCGACGTGGTGATGCCGCGCATGGGCGGCGCCGAGCTGGCCGACAAGGCCTGGGCGATCTGGCCCGACCTCAAGGTGCTCTTCATGTCGGGGTACACCGAGAACGCGATCGTGCACAACCACGTGCTCGACGAGGGCATCGAGTTCCTCCCCAAGCCGATCACCCCCGACCTGCTCCTGAAAAAGTTACGAGAGGTCCTCGATAAGTAACGGATCGAGATGAAGAGAGAATGAAATCCTCTTCGCACCGGTGGCCGTACCTGGGCCGCCAGCGATAACTCCTGGCGCCTGGAGAGTGCGCGCCATGGAGCTCCTTCGAAACGAGTTCAGCCGGTTCGGTCCTTTTTCTTTTCCGCCCGGGCGCCCTGCCCGCGCGCTGGTTGGCGTTTCGAGCGCGGCGCGGCGCGACGAGCTCGCCGGTGAGCTGCAGCGCGAAGGCTACGCGGTCGGCGAAGCGTCGACCGGCCTCGAGCTGCTCGCCCAGCTGGCGGTGGAGCGCATCGACCTGGTGTTGATCGACCCCGAGCTGCCCGGCACCACCGTGCTCGACGCGCTCCCCGCGGGCGCGAATGGCCCGAAGGTGATCGTGCTCGGAGCCGCCGGCTCGCCGCAGCTCAACACCCAGGTGCAGCGGCTGCGCGCCGCGGTGCTCGACCCCGCCAGCCGGGTGAGCACGGTGATCGACTGCGCGCTGCAGCTGGTCTCGCCAGTTCAACTCGACCCCCACTAACCCTCTCCATTGGGAGAGGGCCGACGGACGCAACGCGTCCGCGGGGTGAGGGACTGCCCTGCGCACACCTCGCAAAAGATCCAACGCCGTAACTGCCCTGCGCACGCCTCGCAAAAAGACCCAAACCCGTGACGCCCCGAGCGCATTGCGATATTCGAATGTCCGAATGTCACAGGCCCTCACCCACGCCTCGTTCGGCCCCGCGGCGAAGGCGCTTCGCGCCCTCGGAGACCCAGGGCGGCTCCGGCTGCTGGCGCTGATCTCCCGGCGCGAGCTCTGCGTCTGCCACCTGATCTCCGCGCTGAAACAACCCCAGCCCACGGTGTCGCGGCAGCTCGGCGTGCTCAAGGCCGCCGGCCTGGTGCAAGCGCGGCGCGACGGCAGCTGGGTTCACTACCGGCTCGCCACCCGCCTCGAGCCCACGGCGGCGGCGGTGCTGAAAGCGTTTCTGGGTCAGCTCGACCGCGCCGCGCTCGACGCCGAGACCCAGGCCCTGGTGCGCAAGCTCGGGCCGGGAGCCTGCCGATGAGAGCGGCGCTCGCCGAAACGGTCGGCACCCTGCTGTTGGTGGCGACGGTGATCGGCTCCGGGATCATGGGTGATCGCCTGGCGGCGGGGAACGTCGCGGTGGCGCTGCTGGCGAACACCTTCGCCACCGTCTGCGTGCTCTACGTGCTGATCACCATGCTCGGGCCGGTGTCGGGGGCGCACTTCAACCCGGCGGTGACCGCGCTGACCGTCGCCCGCGGGGGCCTCGACGCGAAGAGCGCGCTCGCCCGCGTCGTCGCGCAGCTGGCCGGCGGCTGCCTCGGCGCCTGGCTCGCCCACGCGATGTTCGGGCTCTCGATCTTCCAGCTCTCGACTCACGTGCGCACCGGTCCTCCGCAATGGCTGGCCGAGCTGGTGGCCACCTTCGGCCTGGTGCTCACCGTCGAAGGCGTCTCGAAGTCGCGCGCCGAAGCGGTGCCGCTGGCGGTGGCCGCGTGGATCGGCGCGGCCTATTGGTTCACCGCGTCGACCTCGTTCGCCAACCCGGCGGTGACGGTGGCCCGCATGCTGAGCGACACCTTCGCGGGGATCCGGCCGATCGACGCGCCGGGGTTCATCGCTGCACAGCTGATTGGAGCGGCCCTCGGCGCGGCGGTCTCCACCCAGCTGTTCGGGAGGGCCGAACGTGCCCACTGACAAGGTGATCTTCGCCTGCGTTCACAGCGCCGGCCGCTCGCAGATGGCGGCGGCATTCTTCAACGCGCTCGCAAACCCCACCCGCGCGGTCGCGGTCGCCGCGGGCACCCAACCGGCCGGCCGGGTGCACCCCGAGGCGATCGCGGCGATGGCCGCGGTCGGCATCGATCTCTCAGCGGCGCGGCCCCAGCTGCTCACCGACGACCTGGCGCGGGGCGCGTCGATGCTGATCACGATGGGCTGCGGAGAAGCCTGCCCGTTCGTGCCCGGCCTGGCCCGCGACGACTGGCAGCTGAACGACCCCAAGGGCCAGAGCGCCGAGCGCGTCGCCGAGATCCGCGACCAGATTCGGGGCAAGGTCGCGGAGCTGATCGCCCTCAAAGGCTGGGCGAAGTAACACCCACCGCGCGCAGCCACGACGGCGCACCGGCCAGAAACCAGACCGCGATCGCTGCGTCGAACAGCATGCAGCCCCACGACGAGGTGGGCATGAACGGCCAGATCGGGTTGCCGTAGAAATGGTGCACCACGTCCCACGCCGAGTGCATCAGCCAGGCGACGCCGATCCACCGGTACGAGCCGAGCGCGCGGTAGACGATCGGCATCATCAGCGCGGGAAAGAGCAGCTCCCAGGGCCCCAGCCCACCGCTCAGGTAGACGCCGGTGGCGCCGGTCACCAGCAGGGCGTTGAGCGTTCTTCGCAACGGCTCGCGCACCAACGACATCAGCGCGACGAAGACGGCCGCGCCGATCAGCGGGCCGAGGTGATCCATCAACGACAGAGCAGGCGCGTGCACCGGCGCACAGTGCACCGGTGCCGCGTTCAGAAGTGTGAAGAACGTTGGAGAACGGCTCAGGCAGCCGACGGGCGGAGCTCGGCCTTGAGCTCACCGTGGGCGACGATCAGATCGGGCAGCTTCTGCAGCTGCGCGAGGTACTCCCGGCTCAGCAGGAGCGTGTGAATCTCACGCACCGACTGGGTCATCGCGTCTTCCGACGACGCGGGGTCATCGAGCTGGTCGTCGACCTTGGCGATCAACGCCGAGAGCGGCCGGAGCCAGGCGAAGGCCGGGTGCTGCATTACCAATTCGAGCATCGAACCCTTCGATGTCACCGTGCCGTGATCGCGTTCGTACTCGACGCGGGTAGCGGCGAGCAGAACCCTGTGAATCTCCAAGAGTTTGCTGCGAATGGTTTCGAGTGTGCTGCGCATGACACTCCAATCTGCGCATGAATCTTTCAAAAGCAAGGCCAGCGCCTGGGTGTTACCCGCCGAGGTTCACCCCCAGCGTCAACATCAGGGAACGCGGTGCTCCGGCCGAGAACATGCGCGAAGGCACCAGGGTCGGCAGCTGGCCCTGGGTGTGAAAGTCCGAGGTGTAGTTGTACTCGCCGAGGCGATATTGGCTGTCGAAGACGTTGCGCACCGCGACCGACACAGAGAACGCGCGCCAGCTCAGCTGAAGCGACGCGTCGACCAGAAAGCGCGAATCGCTGTGCTCACCGTAGGGGAGCGCTCGGGGCCCGACGTAGTCCAGACCAATGCCGGCCTTCGCGCTGAGCGCTCGGTGCAGCAGCTCCCACGGCAGCTCGTGGAATGCGGCGAGGTCGCCGCGCACCACCAGGTCGGGCACGTACGGCACCAGCAACCCGGTCTCGTCGAAGGTCGACCTCACCCAGGTGGCGCTCGCCGACGCGTCGAAGAATGGCCCGGTCACGCGCAGTGCACCGAGCGCGCCGAGCCGGGTGGTGCCGCCGCCGATCACCGTACGGCCCGCTTGCTCGCTGAAGATCAGATCCTTGTCGACGTGGGTGCCGAACGCGATCGCGCGCGCAGTGACGGCAAAGTCGCCACGTTTTGCCCACGACGCCCCGCCCTCCCACGAGAAGATCGACGCGAACGGGGTGCGCTGACCGTCGGTCACGTACTGAGGGTCGACGCTGCGTACGCCGGTGCCCATCGAGCCGGTGAACGTCAGGCCCCACCACGGGCCGAGCAGCACCGTGGCGCGCGGCATCACTGCGCTCCCCACCGCCGAGCTCACTTGAGTCGGCTCGCGATAGGCACCGAAGTCGCGTTGAGAGAGACAACTCTGGTCGAGCGGAGGGTTCGACTTGTCGGCGTGCGCGACCGACTGCTGCGCACAACGATCGAGCACGTCGTAGCCGAGCAGGTCGGCTCGCACTCCGCCTCGCAACGTCAGCCACCACGCCGGCGACAGATTGGCGTCGAAGTAGAGACCGAGGTCGGCCAGCCTCGACGAGAGGTCGAGGTCTTTGTGGTAGGGCACGTCGGTGCCGTCGAGCAATCGGGTCTGCTGGCCGTCGGAGAAGTCGAAACGGGCGTAGTAGCCCGCCTCCAGCTCCTGGGTGCGCTCGAACAGGCGCGCCTTGTAGCGACCGAAGCCGCGCAGACCAAAGGTGGTGGCAGTCGACAGCTGATCGATCAGGTCGCCTCGCTGCAGATGCGCGGGCTGCTGCGGCTCCTGCGGGTCCTCCACGAAACCGGTGAAGTCGTCGAGCAGCCGCATCGACTGAACGACGATGAACAACTGGTGAGCCTGGGTGCAGTCTCCCTGGTGCGACTCGACGCTGGCCGAGAACGCGCCGCGCAACGCGTCGCCGCCCTGGCGGCTGTCGTAGGTATCGTAGAAACCCTTCACCCCCCGCAGCACGTCGTCGAGGCGCAGCAACCCAGCCGACTTGAACTGAGTCGCGTAGCCGGCCGCCGACACATGCACCACCGTCGACTCCGAGAGCCGGGCTTCCCATTGGGCAATCGCCTTGGCGTTCTCGGCGGCGCGGCTCTGACCAAACCCGTCGGTGCGGTACAGCTGCACCCCGGCGAAGCTCCTCGGGCCGGAGTCGGGAGAACCCCACAGCGCCACCAGCCGCTCGGTGTCGAAGCTGCCGTAGCTGAGCCGCGTGGTCAGCCCGCGCTGGGTGAGCCCGAGCTCGTAGTCGGCGCTGCCGGCGACCGCGTAGTTGCCCTGGCGAGGGTCGAACGGGCCCTCGACCACCCTCACCGCCTGCACCAACTCGGGGATGATGAAGTTGAGGTCGGCGTAGCCATTACCGTGGAGATTGCCCGACTGGTTCACTGGCACGCCGTCGGCCGACAGCTCGAGGTCCTGGCCTTCGCGCGCGTCGAAGCCGCGGAGGAAGATTTGCTCGGCGTGTCCCTCGCCGCCCTCGTTGGAGAGCATGATCGACGGTGCGAGCTTGAGCAGCTCGGCCGAGCTCGCGCGCGGCACCGCGTCGAGCTCGCCCACCTCGGCGTGAAAGTCGCCCGCGCCACGGCTCTTGGGTATCGGCCGCCCGGTCACCGTGGTGCCGAGCTCATGCAGGTGTCCGGCGTCGGGCTCGACGTCGAGCAGCGGCGGGCCACCGGCATCGAGCGGCGCAGCCTCGGTGTCGCCGATGCCCGGCCCCGCATCAGGCGGCGACGCCGGGCCTGCATCGGGCGAGGGCAGGCTCAGCTTGAACACCGCTCGAATTCGGCTCGCGACCGGCTGACCCTGATCGATCGCGGGAGTGAAGGTCCACTCCAGGAGCGCGGCGATCATCGCCTCGTCGTAAGCCTCTCCCGCCGACTCGACCACGGTGACGTCGTTCGCACGGCCGTCGACTCCGACAGTGAACTCCAGCAGCACGTGATCGAGCGTGGGAGCCGCCACGCCCACCGGCAACGACGGCAGCACCTTCGCCGTCGCCACCGGGGGAGCCAGATCGCCGGCCGGCGCGAGCCCGGCGATCAACACGAGTGCCAACGGCGCGCGCTCAAGGAGGCGACGCATAGTTCCGCTGCACGAAGCAGAGCCCGTCGGAGTCGAGGTGCCCCTGGGTGCTCTGGTTGTAGGTGAGGTAGTCGTAGAAATCGCGCATCGAGGTGCTCGGGTCACCCGACGGTCGATAGGGAATCGTCAGCGAGTCGAAGCCCATCTGGCTGCCTCCGTTCGGCGGCGCATAGGTCGAGTCGCACCACCGCCACGGCAGCGGGTTCGCGCCGAACGTGAACGCGGTGTAGTTGACGCCTTTCGCCGCCTCGAGGGTGACGCTGAAGGCGCCGCTCCCGTCGTTCACCGCCAGCGCGGCGAGCGGGTCGAAGTGCGCAGGCGAGTCGTGGGTGAAGCTCTCCCAGAACGGGTGGTCGGTGTGCACCGTCACCTGGGCGACCACCGTGTCGTGGGCCTTCGGCTGCACTCCCCGCTCGTGCTCCTCGCCGCCGAGCGGCTTGGCCGGATCGAGGTCGGGGTTCTGGCAGTTGAGGTAGGTGGTGGGCGACTTGAAGCCGAGCTTGAAGTGCACCACCTTCGGCATCGCCGAGAAGTCGTAGCCGCTGCTCGAGCTCTGGCAGCTGGCGTCGCCCTTCCAGGTGGCGGTGCCGGCATAGAGAACCACGTACCCGTTGGCGATCATTTCGGCGTAGTCGGGGTCGTTGGCGTCGAGCTGCAGCCGAATCGCCGACGCGCTCGCCGGCACCAGGTCGAAGCCGAACCCGTAGCGCTGGGTGACGTCGAAGTCGGCCTTGCCGTTCAGGTTCTGGTTCTCGAGCGTCACCAACGGGTAGGCCTGCTCGTCGCTGCCGCCCTTGCCGGTGAGTGGGCCGCCCCGATGGAGGTCGATCGCCCACGGCCCATCGACCTCGGCGATCTTCCTGCCGGTCTTCGACTGATCGGCTGGAGAGGTGTCCGGGTTTTCGTAGAGGCTGATCTTGTCGACGGTGACGAGCAGCTTCTCGAAGCGCACCTCCCAGCCGTCGACGAAGTCGGGGTCGCCCGGCTGCGCTGGGGGGAAGTCGTAGCCGCCGAGCGCGAGCACCTCGCCCGAGGCGGTGAACTGAATCTTCGCTCCATTCGAGCCGCAGGCGGCGAGAGCGAGCGCGAACAACGTGAGTGGCTTCTTGATCATCGGTCTTTCCAAGTGAACGAGTAGACGGCGTTGGAACGCAGCCCCCTGAAGAGGGCGGCTCCTGCGCCGGTCGCGTCGTCGGGGAACACGTAGGTGCCCGCGTCGAGCGAGAGAGAAGAGAAATCGACAGCATCGAACAAGCGTCGTGGATCGAGACGAAGCGTCAGTTGGCCATCGGCCTTTGGGGTGAGCTGAACCAGCAACGGCGAGACGATGCGCTGCCGGCAGATCGGGTTGGCGCTCGGCAACGACGGGTCGGCGACCGGCGGCAGGCGATTGCTGCCGATGGTGACCGTCGCACTGAACGGCAGGGTGCCGCCGTCGAGCTGCGCGTCACCCTCGACCTCGAGGATCTGGGTGGGGTCTTCGGAGGCGTTGACGTCTCCGCCGGTCAGCCACACCTCGGCGGTGCGCGCCTCGGTGGCGATGCCTTCGCCCGCGTCGGGGAACGGTTGTGCCTCGCCCGACAGCAGGTCGACATCGAGCGGGCCGAACACCTCGCCGACGTAGAGGCCTTGCGACAGGCACGACTGCGCCGCGGCGCCCGAGGTGGGCACCGTCTCGTTCAGGTAAATCGCGCCGAGATACAGGCGCGCCCGCTTGAGCGTGAGCGAAGTGCCCTGGGCAGATGTGAACGACGTGGCGGCGCTCGAAGCGACGCCTGACGCAACCGCGTTGAACCGCACCAGCGCTCCTCCGGTCGTGTCGCCGCAACTGGCGGCGAACAACCCGAGCAGCGCGCAGAAACCGCGCATGACTCACCTGGGAATGGGTTGCCGAAAAGAAGCACGCGAGCGCGTGCCGACGCTTCTCAGGCAACCGACGGCGGTGAGGCCTTGGGTGCGACCACCAGCGGCGCGAGGCCGCCGAACGTCGCGAGGTGCGACACCGCTGGCAGCGACTGCCGTGGCGGCGAGACGGCGATGACGGTGTAGATGCCGCTGACGCGGCTCGCAGTGCGGCGGTGCGCGATCACCGCACAGTGCTCGTGACCGGGCGCTTCGATCGCCGGGTCTCCACCTCGGGTCAGCGAGTCGACGCCGTCGATGTGGCCGGGGCCGTGGTTGCCGTCTTGCTCGATCCACTCCCCGTGTTCGGCGCAGACCGCGTGGGGAACGAACGCTTCGTGAGCGAGGCCGGCGAGCTGCGCCGCGAGCGTCAGCGACGCAACCGCGATGAGCTGTGCCCGCCTGAACCCGATCACCGGCGCGCGACATCTCGCGCCGCGTCTCGAATGTCAACGGGCAGAATGTCGCAGCCGTGCAACGAGCAACAGCGCGGCGAGCAACCACGCGCCGTTGCTCGAGTCACAGGCACAACCGGTGGGCTTCGGCTTCGCGCCCAGCCCGAGCTTCGACTGCAGCGCGATCCACGGCTGCGCGCACGTCTGTGCCAGGTTGCCGCACTGGCGCACGCCGCGAATCTGGCCGTACTGAAACAGGTGCTTCCAGCTCTTGCCGTCGCTCGAGGTGCCGACCGCCCAGCCGTCTCCGAAGTTGTCGGCCAGCGCGAAGAGCGTGCCGTCGCGCTCGGCGAGCGCGCGCAGGTGAGAGCTCGAGTCGGCCAGCTCGAACGTGACCCCGTCGTGGCTCGACCAGGTCTTGCCCGAGAGCTGTGAGACCAGCACCGTTCCATCGGCGCGGAGCACGAACGCGCTCATCTTGTCTTCGAGCGGCTTCAGCATCGTGAGCGCTTGGGTCGCGTCGTCCCACCGGGCGAGCGCGTCGACCGAAGCGTTGAGCGACAGCCGCAGGTACACCCGGCCGGGGTCGGTGGGATCGACCGCGAGCAGCCGTGGAATCTGCGCGAGGCCGAGATCGAGGGTGCTCCAGGTGCCGCCGTCGTCGACCGACCGGGCGATGAAGGCCTCGGTGGGTTGGTATTGGTAGAGCGTCGCCCACAGCTCGGGCGCCGAGCGCGCCAGCTCGATGCCGGTGAGCAGCTCGCCCGCGTCGGGCCCGTAGAGGGCGTGGGTGAACGTCTGCCCGTGATCGTTCGACTCGTAGACGTGCCGGGTGATGAACGACGCGTCGCCCTGCGGGGGCTGCACGATCGCGAACACCCGCTGCGCATCGGTGGGCGCGGGAAAGACGTCGGTGGCGAGCTCTCCGGGAATCTGGCCGTGCTGCCAGCTGCAGCCGTCGTCGGTCGAGTAGCTCAGCCCGTCGAGCGAGAGCGCGTAGAGAATGTCGTCGGGCGCGGGCCCGAGCTGAAACAAGTACGCGCCGGAGCCGATCGCCTCTTCGCAGACCCAGTCGAAGTGGGCGCCGTCGTCGGTGGAGACCAGCAGCCCGAAGTTGGTGCCGGCGAAGATCTCGTGCGGGTTGTCGGCCGGGAGCGCGATCGCCAGCGAGTCGGGCAGCGCGCCGTCGGCGAACGCCGCCACCGGCAACAGCAGCACCCCGATGAGCACCCGGAACATCGGCGGCATTGTGCGCACATTCACCGCCATCGCGGGCGGGGCAAGTTGGGCACGCGGCCAGCCGGCGGTTCGGCGAAGTTGCAAACCGCACCTACGCTTCGCCCATGCTCGGCTCGCTTCTGATCAGTGCGCTGCTCTGCGTGTCGTCGGTCTCCGCGCCCCGGGTTCAGGCGCGCTCGAAGACGGTGCACGTGAAGTCGTACAACACCAAGGCCGGCAAGCACGTTCAGGCCTACAAGCGCGCGAAGCCCCGCTGAGCGGTGGTGTGCGCGCCGGCCATCAGCTCGCCGAACCGCGCCAGCCGCTCTTCCCACCGCGGCTCGGGAAACCGCCGCCCGATCGCCGCGTAGTAGCGCTCCGCCGCCGCCATCAACGGCTCGATCGCGCGCAGGTCCCACGTCCAGGTGACGCCGTCGGCGCCGCGCTCCGGCTGCTCGTACGGCACCGGCCCCACCAGCCGCTCGACGAACGCGTGGTTGGCGGCCGGCAGCAGCGGCCCTCCGCCCGCCTCGCGCTCCAGAAAGAGCGCGATCGCCCGCGAGTGCAGCGCGGTCGACTCGATCAGCGCCAGCTTCACCGAGATCTGCCACTGCTGCGGCATTCGCGCGGGCGGAGGCACGCCCTCACCCGCCGGCTCGAACGCGGCCAACGCCAGCAGCGAGCCGAACGCCTGTTGCACCTCGTGGTCGAGCTGCTCCAGCGCGAGCTCGGGCCGCGCGGCGACGGGGCCGGGTGGCAATGCGATCGCGGGCTCGGGCTTCACGCGACCGTTTTGCTCCAGGGCCGCGCGCGCGTGGGTGACATTTGCGTATCAGCGATGCGGGTTGTTGGTCTGGTCGCCGCTGCTGCCGGCCCCGCTCGCACCGCCGTCGAGGCCGTTGTCGAGCCCGTGGTTGCCGGTGCCGGTGGGGTCCCAGATCAGCGGAGCGCCGCCATCGAGCCCGATCGGAGCGGGCTGCGCCGGCGCCGACTTCTGCGTCGAGCCGTTGCGCGCGCGCGCCGCGTAGTGCCGGTAGCCCGACTCCACCGGCTGACCGTACCGAATCGGCTGATCAGCAGAGGGATCATTCAGCGGCACCTGGCTGAACGCGAACGCGGTGAACCCCAGGCTCAAGGTGACGAGAATGAACGAGACGGTCTTCGGCGACATGACGGGTGCGATCTCTGCAATCGAGGTGCCCCCGGTGGCCGGGCACCGCGCGCCGTGATCATGAGTGATTCACGAGCGCCCGCCGCCGCGTAGCGCCACGCCGTGGCGGCGCTGTGGCGACACCGTGCCGAATGGTGCCGTCTCGCGTGGCGAAGTGGAAACGCTCTAGCGGCGCTTGCGGCGGGGAACCTTCGCTCCGCGGCGGCGCGCCTCGCTCAACCCGATCGCGATCGCCTGCCGGCGGCTGCGCACCTTCTTGCCGCTCCGGCCCGAGCGGAGCTTGCCCCGCTTCATCTCGTGCATCGCCCGCTTCACCTTCTTGCCTGCCGCTTTGCCGTACCTGGCCATGCTTCCGCTCCTGGTGAGTTGTGACTCGATGAGTTTGTGCATCGGTCACGCCACGTGAACGCCGCGGCCAGCGCCTTGCAGCACCTTCACCGATGGCGGGAACAACGAAAGGAACAGCAATGCGAGGACAGAAAGACGTTCAGGGCTCCAACGGCGGCATCTGGCACGCCAAGTATTGGAAGGAGAACGAGCACGGGATGGCGTGGGGCCGGGTGAAAGACGCACTCCGGCGCGACTGGGAACAGACCAAGAAAGACCTCGGCGTGAAGAGCGCGCGCGAGCTGCACCAGAACGTGGGCGACACCGTTCGCCAGGCCGCCGGTAAAGAGGTGATCCCCGTCGCCGATCTGCCCAACCCGCGGCCGTCGAGCGATTGGGCGAACGTCGAGCCGGCGCTCCAGTACGGCGTCGGTGCGCAGCGCGAGTACGGCCAGAAGTACAACGAGTGGGACGATCAGCTCGAGAACCGGCTCTCCACCGAGTGGGACTCGTCGAAGACCGGCCGCTCGTTCGACGACGTGAAGCCGTACGTGCGCAAGGGCTGGGAGGGCATGCGGCTCTCACCGGCCGAGCTGGCGCCGAAGATTCAGCCGGGCCTGCCGGTGGTGTGCTCCGAGAACGGCCAGTTCGGGAGCGTCGATCACCTCGAAGGCGACTCGATCAAGCTGAAGAAAGACGACCAGGGCGTGCACCACTACATTCCCGTGGAGTGGGTCACCTTCGTCGACGACAAGGTGCACGTCGATCGCCCCGGCCGCCAGGCGATGCAGGAGTGGTCGACCGACCCGTTCTGACCGCGACCTGCAGACATGAAAAAGCCCGGCTGGCTTCGAAACCAGCCGGGCTTCTTCATTGCGGGTGCTGCTCAGATGCTGTTGCCGCTGGTGTTCGAGCTGCCGGTGCCGTTGACGTTGCTGTTGCCGTTCGCATTGCCGGTGGAGCGCTTGGTGCCGGTGGTGGAGGTGCCGGTGCGGCCACTGCGGTGCGACTTCGTCTGAGTGGTGGTGGTGGTGGTGGACGAGCCGGTGTCGTTGGTGTTCACGCCGCCGCTGGTGGTGTCGAGGCCGTCACTGGTGCTCGGAGTGGTGCCGGGCGTCGTGCTCGGAGTGGCCGAGTTGGTGCCGCTCGAGGTCGACGTGCCGTTGGCGTTGGTGTTGCCGCTGTTGGTGGTGTCGTTCGGGTTGTTGGCGGTGCCATTGGCGTTGGTGGTGCCCATGGTGTTGTCGTTGGTGGGCGGCACGCCCTGATCCCAGGTGTTGCCACCCTGAGAAGTGCCGGTGGTGTTCGGAGTGCCGGTGGTGGTGCCGGTGCCGGTGCTGGTGCCGGTTCCAGTCGTGGTCTGCGCCAGCGCCGTGGTCGTGATGCCCAGGCTGATCGCGCAGATCAGCACGGTGAATTTGACTGACATGATGTACCTCTTGGTTTGGGTTGTACGTGCGGCCCGAAGGCCCTCGGGTCGGTTGTGCAATCGAGGTGCCCGTTGCCTTCTTCGTTGCCCGCCACCGCGAGGGTACGTATGGAATTCAGGTGGCCAAACGCACGCCCCAGCTGAGCGAGTACGCGGCGAAGCGCGACTTCGCGATCACCTCCGAGCCTGCGCCAGAGAGCGAGGCGCCCGCGCACGATGGGGCAGCGACGTTCATGGTGCACAAGCACGACGCCAACCGTCTCCACTACGACATTCGCCTGGAGATGGATGGGGCGCTCGCGTCATGGGCGTGTCCAAAAGGCCCGAGCTACGACCCTGACCAGAAGCGGCTCGCGGTGCAGACCGAAGATCACCCGCTCGCGTACGCCGGCTTCGAGGGCCGCATTCCCGACGGTGAGTACGGCGCGGGCGACTCGATCATCTGGGACCGCGGCACCTACGAGACGGTGCCCAAAGGCCAGGAGTCGGCGCAGCGCAAGAAGGGCCACCTGCACGTCGTCTTTCACGGTCAGAAGCTCGAGGGCGGCTGGCACTTCGTGCGCACCCGGCCGCAGGGCAGCAAAGACCAGTGGCTGATGTTCAAGGCGAAAGACGGCACCGAGCGCTCCGGCTACGACGTGGTGGCGGAGCGACCCGAGTCGGTGAAGAGCGGCCGCACGATGACCCGCGGCCCGACCCGGCAGAAGACGTTGCAGGCGGCGCACGTCGCTCCCGCCGCGCTCCTCGAGAAGGTGTGGCCTCCGATGCTGGCGAAGCTGGCCGACGAGGGCGCGGCGCCTTCGGAGCAGTACGTCTACGAGCAGAAATACGACGGCTTTCGCGCGCTCTGCGCGATCTCGGGGCGGCAGCTGGCGGTGCGCTCGCGCAACAACATCGATCTGATCGGCCGCTTTCCCTTCGTCGAGGCGGCGCTGAAGCAGCTGGTGGTCGGCGAAGCGGTGCTCGACGCCGAAATCGTCTCGGTCGACGAAAAAGGCGTCTCGAGCTTTCAGCGGCTGGGCGACCCGTCGCTCGAGCAGCGGCTGGCGGTGTTCGATCTGCTCTGGCTCGAGGGAGACGACCTCCGCGCCCGCCCGCTGGAGCAACGCCGCGAGCTGCTCGAGTCGGTGCTGGCGGCGGCGAAGGCCCCGCTGGTGCTGGCTGAGCGGGTGAGCGGCGACGAGGCGCACGCGCTCGCGCACGCCAAGAAGTACAAGTGGGAGGGGCTGATCGCCAAGCGGCGCGGCTCCGAGTACGTCGGCAAGCGGAGCGACGCCTGGCTGAAGCTGAAGCTGCGGGCGAGCGCCGAGCTGGCGATCGCGGGGTGGACCGACCACTCCAAGCACGGCGACCAGGTCGGTGCGCTGCTGTTGGCGCGGCGCGACGGCAAGACGCTGGCGTTCGCAGGCAAGGTCGGCACCGGCTTCGACACCAAGATGCGCAAGCACCTGTTCGCGCTGCTGTCGAAAGACGAAGTCGAGAAGATGCAGATCGAAGGCGCGCCCAAGTTTCGCGACGCGCACTGGGTGAAGCCGAAACACGTGGCGCAGCTCGAGTACGGCGAGTGGACGCGCGACGGCCGCCTCCGCCACCCGTCGTTCGGCGGTCTGCGCGAAGACAAGTCGCTCGCCGAAATCGACGAAGGTGAGCCCCCCTCCCCCATCAAGGGGGAGGGTGTTCGAAGGACGGGAGGGGCGTCACACCCGGAGCCCACGTCGCCGGAGCCCGCGACGTTCGGCGTGTGGCACTCGAACAAGAACGCCGAACCCCGAGTCGAGGTGCCGCTTACCCACGGCGACCGGGTGCTCTTCCCGAAGTCGAAGATCACCAAGGCCTCGGTGCGCGCCTGGTACGACCTGGTCGCGCCCTACCTGGTGCCGGTGCTCGACCAGCGGCCGATCTCGATGCAGCAGTGGCCAGGGGGCATCACCAAAGAAGGCTTCTTTCGTCACACCGCGAGCGGCGCGCCCGACTGGGTGACCCAAGCGACGGTGAAGCACGAGACCCGGCCGATCGAGCACATCATCGTCGACCGGCCTGAGACGCTCTCGTGGCTGGCGAACCAGTCGGCGCTCACGCTGCACATGCCGGCGAGCCGGCTCTCCAGCCTCGACACCGCCGACTGGGCGGTGTTCGACCTCGACCCGGTGGGCGACGACTGGGAGCAGCTGGTGCCGATCGCGAAGGCGCTCCACGGGCTGCTCGACGAGCTGAAGATGACCAGCGTGCCGAAGACCTCCGGCAAACGCGGGCTCCACGTGCTGGTGCCGCTCACCCCGGGCTTCAGTCACGAGAAGGTGCACGGGTTCGCCGCCGCGGTGGCAGGCGTGCTGGCTCAGAAGTTCCCCAAGCTGGCGACGGTGGCGCGCGCGAAGAACCAGCGCAAAGGGCGGCTGTATCTCGACGCGGAGCAGAACGCGCGCCTGAAGACGGTGGTGGCGCCCTACTCGATTCGCGCGCTCGAGGGCGCTCCGGTGTCGGCGCCGCTCGAATGGGACGAGGTGAGCGTGAAGCTGAAACCCTTCACCATCGCGACGATGGCAGAGCGGTTGCAAAAGAAGGGAGACCTGTTCGGTGAGGCGATCAAGCGCGCCACGCCGCTGGTGGAATTCAAGGAGTAGGTCATGGCACGAGCGATGTGGAAGGGCAGTCTCAACTTCGGCCTGGTGAACATTCCGGTGCAGCTGCAGCTGGCGACCTCGCAGAAAGACGTGCGGTTTCACCAATTCCACGACGAAGACGGCGGGCGCATTCGCGAGAAGCGGGTCTGCGAGAAAGACGGCGCCGAGGTCCCCTACGAGCACATCGTGAAGGGCTACGAGATCTCGAAGAGCCAGTTCGTCACCGTCACCGCCGAGGAGCTGAAGTCGGTGGAGCCGGTGAAGGAGCACACCATCTCGATCGAAGGCTTCGTCGCCGAGAGCGAGATCGACCCGATCTATTACGATCGCAGTTACTACGTGGTGCCCGATGGCCGCTCGAACAAGGCCTGGTCGCTGCTGACCGAGGCGCTGGGCAAGGCCGACCGGGTCGGCATCGGCCGCTTCGTGATCAGCACCAAGGAGCACCTCTGCGCGGTGAAGTCAGACGGCAAGCACCTGCGGCTGTCGACGCTGATGTTCGGCGACGAGGTGGTCGAGGCACCCAAGGTGGAGCACCACGCCGCTTCGGCCAAGGAGCTGGAGATGGCCAACGCGCTGATCGCCCAGATGAAGATGAAGTTCGACCCGTCGCACCTGCACGACACCCACCGCGACCGGGTGCTGAAGCTGATCGAGCGCAAGGCCGAGGGCAAGTCGCTGATCACTCCGCCGGCGGCGGCACCAGAACGGATCGCCGATCTCGCCGCCGCGCTCGAGCGCAGCCTCGCGGTGGTGAAAGGTGGCGGTCAGCCGGCGGCGGAGAAGCCGGCGCGATCGGGCGCACACGCGCCACGCGTGGCTCACAAGCGCCACGCCGCCCGCCATCGCACGGCGCACTGATCAGCGGGTAGCGCCGGGCATTTTCGTTGCACCGGCGGCACCTCATGATCGCTGAGCAATCTCTGACCGAAGAAATCACCTGGAGCCTGGCGACGCCTGTGCGTCCTTGTCCCATCTGCGGCTCCGCGCAGGGGCCCTGCCAGTCGAACGACATGCTGACCTTCGCCGCCTGCGCGCACACGCCGTCGGAGTGGCTGTTGAGCACCGGCGCCTGGCTGCATGCGATCGGCGAAGCGGTCGAGCTCGGGCGCAAGACGAAGTAGCCGTGCTAGCAACGGCGCATGCGCATCTGCGTCTTCGCCGGTTGTTCGATCGACGGCTTCATCGCCCACGTGGACGGCAGCCTCGACTTCCTCAAGCCGTTCGAGAGCGGCGACAACGGCTACTTCGCGTTCATGGACACCATCGACACGCTGGTGATCGGGCGCGAGACCTACGAGCTGGTGCTGACGTTTCCCGACTGGCCCTACGAGGGTAAGCGGGTGGTGGTGCTCACCCACCGGCCGATTCAGCCTCGGCGAGGCGAGACCACCCACTCCGGCACCCTGAAGCCGCTCTTCGATCGGCTCGCCGCCGAGGGCGTGAAGCGCGTCTACCTCGACGGAGGCCAGGCAGTGCGGCAGGGCCTCGATGAAGACCTGGTCGACGAGCTGACGATCTCCACCGTGCCGCGCACGCTCGGTGCGGGCCGGCCGCTGCTCGGCGGCGCCGCCTCGCTCAAGGCGTGGAAGATGGTGTCGTCACGCACGCTCGGCCTCGGCGTGCTGCAGTCGAAGTGGGAACGCGAGCGTCAGCTCTGAACCGAGACCGGTAGCCCGAACGCCTTCAACTTCTCCAGCAGCAGCTCGACGTCTTTGAGCGCCGCGGGGAACGCGCCCTCGTCGAACACGATCACCGAGCCGGCGCTCTTCGTCTCGACCGAGACGATCGCGAGCGCGGTGCGGTTCTTGGTGCCCTGCTTCACCACCTGGCCGATGTCGTCGAACGAGAGCTTCTGCGACTGCTTCCCGCGGAGGAACTTGCGGTCGATCTCGAGCTCCCGCTTCGCGCGATCGACGACCAGCTGCGTCTCTCGCGGAGCGCGGAACATCTGCCAGGTCCAGAAGGCGCCGAAGAGAAAGGTCATCAGCGCCATCGGCCACGGCGCGCCCTGGTCACCCGCCGGGTAGGTCACCTTGAACAGCGGGTCGGTGCCCTTGGCCCAGGCCTGCAGGTCTTCCACCGCCTTGGTGTACTGGTCTCCGACCGAGTTCGAGGTGGCGCCGTTCGACAGCTGCCGCCGAACCTCGGTCATCCCGGCGTCCTTCTTGCCCAGATAGATGATGCGGCCGGCGCCACTGCCTTCGACGTGCACCAGCGGAATCTGCTCGAGGGTAAAGGTGGTCGAGTCCCAGCCGGCGGAGACCGGGGTGCAGGTGCAGAGGTTTTGTGAGCGGTCGCAGCCGATTGCGACGTTGATCGGTGAAAGCGCGTTGACCGCGAACATCATCACCGAGCACGGGAGCAGGAAAATCGCGATCAGCCCCATGTAGTTCATGAAGCCGGTGCGTGCCTTGTGTCGGACAACCAGGCGGTCGCCTTGTTCTTCGAACGTCATGAGAGACGACCATAACCCCCTGGGCAACGGGCGCGGGAGCGGTATCGTGTGGCTCCCCGGGAGACCCAAATGAAAAAGTTCGAAGGCTACGCGCTGCTGCTCGGCGCCACGCTCGTGTTTTCGGCGTGCAACTGCGGCGAGCAGACCTGCACCTCATCGAAGGACTGCAGCTCGGGCCAGGTGTGCTCCGACGGGAAGTGCATCTCGGGTGCGGGCGGTGGCTCAGCGACCGGCGGCGGATCGGCGACTGGCGGTGGTGGCGCGGCGACCGGTGGTGGCGGAGCTGCGACGGGCGGTGGCGGTGCGGCCACGGGCGGTGGATCTGCGACGGGCGGCGGCGGCGACATGGACGGCGGCGTCGGTGGCGGCGCGGCGACAGGTGGTGGCTCCGGGACGGGCGGCGGCGGTGAAACCGATGGCGGCGTCGGAGGTGGCGCGGCGACGGGTGGTGGCGCGGCGACCGGCGGCGGCGCAGCGACGGGCGGTGGCGCAGCGACTGGCGGCGGCGCGGCGACGGGCGGCGGCGCGGCGACGGGCGGTGGCGTGGCGACGGGCGGCGGCGCGGCGACGGGCGGCGGCGCAGCGACTGGCGGCGGAGCAGCGACCGGCGGTGGCGCAGCGACGGGCGGTGGCGCAGCGACGGGTGGCGGCGCAGCGACGGGCGGCGGCGCGGCGACTGGCGGCGGCGCGGCGACGGGCGGTGGCGCGGCGACGGGCGGTGGCGCAGCGACTGGCGGTGGCGCGGCGACGGGTGGCGGCGCGGCGACGGGCGGCGGTGCAGCAACGGGCGGCGGCACGGGCACGGGCGGTGGTGGCGTGACGCCTCCGGCCGCGGTCACCGACATCCACGCAGCGATTGAATCCGCGACGCAGGTCACCCTGAAGTGGACCGCGCCGGCCGACAGCAACAACGCGGCGGTCGCGAGCTACACGATTCGCTACCTCACCGGAGCTGCGTGCGACACGGCCTTCGACTTCGCGAACGCGACCTCGATCACCCAGACGCTGTTCCCGCTCGCTCCGGGCCAGACCGAGACGCTCACCACCTCGATCACCAACGCGACCACCCAGGCGCTCTGCTTCGCGATCGAGTCTACCGACCTGGCGAGCAACAGCTCGGCGATCTCCAATGTGGCCTACCCGCCCGCGGCGATCTCCGACTTCAACTCGAGCGCCGTCGATGACGCCGACCAGGCGCTCGCCTGGACCGCGCCCGGAGCCGACTACATCACCGGCGCCGCGGCCTCCTACCGCCTCTTCACTGCGCCGGTGGCGGCTTCCTGCCCGACGCAGCCGATCGACGTGCTCGGTCTGCCTTCGGTAACCAACACCTCGACCGGCCTTCCCGCGACACCGGCGACCGCCGGCGCCTCGGAGACCGGCACCGCCTCGGGCCTCAGCCCCGACTCGCACTACTGCATCGTGCTGCAGGCGACCGACGCGCAGGGCAACAGCGCGCTGTCGAACGTGCTCACCGTGAACACGCCCGACACCACTCCGCCGGCGCAGGTCACCGGTCTGACTGCCAACCCGGGCGGCCGCTCGTCGGTGCTGCTCTGGAACGCCTCGGGTGACGACGGTCTTCTCGGAGCCGCGAGCACCTACCAGATGCGCTGGGCCAGCGGCGCCGCCTGCGCGACGTTCGACTACGCCACCGCGACCAACACGATCGACTTCACGCCCACTCCGCCTTTGCCGTCGCCGGCGAACAACGACGTGGTCCAGATCAACCTCTCGACGGTGCCGAACACGTCTTACTGCTTCGCGGTCACCGCGGCCGACGAGCACGGCAACCGCTCGGTGGTCTCGGCGACGCAGACGTTCACCACTCCGGTCGATTCGATCGCCCCGGCGGCGCTCACGCTCCTCGCGACGCAGCCCAACGACGTCGCTTCGGCTTCGGGTGTGCTGCACTTCACCGCGGTCGCCGATGACGGCACCGACGCGTCCACCGGCCCCGTTGCCTCCTACGACATTCGCTACGTCACCGTGGCGGCGAGCAGCGACTGCGCGGCACTGACCGCTTCCAACTTCGCGGCCGCGACGGCGTTCTCCGGGCTGCCGGTACCGGGCGCGCCTGGCTCGGCGGAGACCGTGTCGCTCGCCACTCCTCTCAACAACCGCCTCTGCATCGCCGCGGTCGCAGTCGATGCCGCGGGCAACGCTTCGGCGGTCTCGAGCTGGTTGTACTTCGCCGACAACACTCCGCCCGCGTTCGACGGCACCATCTCGGTGACCGGCACCACCGCGCACGGCGGCACCATTCAGCTGCACGCACCGGGCAACGACGGCCTGCTCGGCACCGCGCGCATCTACCTGGTGCGCGGCTCGGCGAACCCCAACTGCGCGCAGTTCGACTTCAACTCCGCCACCACGCTCACCACCGCGACTCCTTCGGCATCGGGTTCGACCGACACCATCAACGTCGCGGGCCTCGATTACTCGACCGGCTACTGCATCGGGATCATGGCGGAGGACTTCCTCGACAATAAGTCGACGCCGATCACCGTCACCCTCACCACCGGCGGTCCGCAGACCACCGCGAACTTCGCCACGATTCAGCAGACGATCGCCAACGCCACCGCCCAGCCGGTCGCGCTCGCGGGCGCGAACCTCGACGCGGTGGTGGTGACCTACGTGAAGGCCTCCGTCGGCGGAGCGGCCACCGGCACCGGCGACGGCGCCGGCTTCTTCGTGCAGGACCCGTCGGGCACCGGCGCGCTGTTCGTCGCGATGGATCCCGCGGGCTTCGTGCCGAGCGGCGTCTCGATCGGCGACCGCCTCGACCTGGTGGTGAACCAGGGCGCCTGGGTCGGCTGCAATGCGTGCACTGGCGCCAACAGCCTGCAGGCGATCACCTCCGCGACCGGAACTCGCCGCGCGACCGGCGTCACGCTGCCCGTCGCCAGCACAGTCAACGCGCTCACCACTGCCAACTGGCCGATTCCCGTCACCCAGGTGGTCTGGCCGTTCGGCGCGTCGTTGATCAGCGCCACCGGCACCATCACCACCACGCCCACCACGCTCGGCAACGGCTTCTCGAAGATGTCGGTCACCACCACCGGCGTCACCGCCACCAACGCCAACTTCCAGCTCCGCGTGCCCGACGCGGTCGCCACCGGCTTCCACTGGCAGAGCGGCATGAAGTTCCTGATCACCGCAAAGCCGATGTGGCGCACCGAGGGTGAGGCTGATCTCGCCGGCTGGACCAGTGGTGATGTCGCTGTCTCGCCGGTGGTGGTGTCGACCTCGGTCGCCGACGGCACGATGAACTCCACGGCCACCAACCTGACGATCACCTTCAGCCAGCCGCTGAACCCGGCGTCGGTGACCATGCAGGCCGCCAATGGCGCTTGTGCCAACACTGTGCAGTTGGTCGTCGACGGCAACTCGACCAACTGCGCTGGCGGCACGGTAAGCCTCGATGCCACTCAGACGATCGTCACCGTCACTCTGGCGGGAGGTGTCGTCCCCGGTCAGCGTTACCTCCTCAAAACCACCACCGGCATCACCGGCACCTCGACGCTCGCCGCGCTGGCGTCGACGATGAGCAGCGGCTTCGAGATTCGTCCCTCGGCCGCAGAGACCTGCGGAAGCGCCAAGAAGGTCGTCATCAGCCAGGTGTACGGCGCGGGCGGCAACGCCGGCTCGGTCTACAAGAACGACTTCATCGAGCTGCACAACCGGAGCGCCACCACCGTCAGCCTCACCGGCTGGTCGGTGCAGTACGCGTCGGCGGGCGGCACCAGCTGGCAGGTCACGGCGCTGAGCGGATCGATCGCACCCGGCGGCTACTACCTGGTGCAGGAATCGGCGGGCGGCGCAGGGACCACTTCACTGCCCACCCCCAACGCGACCGGCACGATCAACATGTCCGGCACCGCAGGCAAGGTGGCCCTGGTGTCGAGCGGCACCGCGATTACCGCCGCCGCCGGTGGTTGCCCGGCGATCGGCACCGCCATCGGTACAGGCGCGGTGCTCGACGTCGTCGGCTTCGGAAGCGGCAACAGCTGCGGAACGCCCACTTCGCTGCTGACGGCAACGGGCTCCGCGCAGCGCAACAACGTCGGCTGCAACGACACCGCAAATGCCTTCAACGATTTCTCCGTGCTCGCCGCGGCTCCGCGCAACAACACCGCCACCGCGGACATGTGCTCGTGCGATGGCACCAGCACCAACGTCGCCCACGGCGATGCTGCCGAGGTGAACTACTGCGTCCTCCAGTACCCGAACCCGGCCAACAGCTACCCGGGGCCGATTCCGCTCACCAACGCGCCGGGCACCAGCGTGCCCGACCTCGCTCAGACCGGCGTCAGCTTCATCTACGGCCAGCTGTTCCAGACCGGCCTGACCCCGAGCGGTGGAACCAACGCGGCGATCTCCGCCAACGTCGGCGTCTTCCCCGTGGGCACCAACCCTTTCACCCAGACCGTCTGGTACCCGACGGCGTACAACGCTCCGTCGGGCAACAACGACGAGTTCCAGGGCGCGTTCCCGGCGCCGCCGCTCAACGGCAGCTACGGCATCATCTACCGGTTCAGCGTCGACACCGGCGCCCACTGGACCTTCTGCGACATGAACGGCGATGGATCGAACTCGGGCCTGCCTGGGTTCGATGCGACGAAGTATCTGCCGCTCACCGTGCAGTGACGGTGCCCGTCACCAGCAGAGGTAGTTGTCGTCCCAGGTGTGGGGGTCGGCGCCCTCGTACCAGGCGACGCAGTTGCTGTTCGGGTTGATCGGGCCGGCGGAGCTCCACTTGAAGCTGACGCTCGAGCCCTGCGGCAGGCAGAGGTAGTTGTCGGTCCAGGTGTCGGGGTCGGAGCCCTCGGTGATGTGGGTGCAGGCCATGCCCGCGATCGGCCCCGCGCTCGACCACTTCATGCCCAGGTTGGTGTTGGAGCAGAAGTAGTTGTCGGTCCAGGTGTCCTTGTCGGCCGCCTCGAGAATCTGGGTGCAGTACTTGCCCGCCACCGCGCCCGCCGAGCTCCACTCGAACGGCCCGCGCGACTGGTGCGACATCTGCGCGTTGTTCCAGCAGAGGTAGTTGTCGCTCCAGGTGTTCGGGTCGGCCGGCTCGTTCCACTGGAGGCAGGTGTCGCCCGCGATCGGCCCGGCGTACGACCACTTGAACTCGTACGGCGAGACCTCGGGCACGCAGAGGTAGTTGTCGGTCCAGGTGTGCGGGTCGGAGGGCTCGGTCACCTGGGTGCAGCGCATGCCGGCGATCGCGCCCGCGCTCGACCACTTGATGCCCAGCGGCTCCTTCGAGCAGACGTAGTTGTCGCTCCAGGTGTTGGGGTCGGCCGACTCGTGCACGTTGACGCAGGTCTCGCCGGCGATCGGCCCGTTGCAGCTCCAGCTGAGGCGGCCCGCGGTGCGATGGCAGCTCGGCGGAGGCGTGGTCGCGCCGGCGAGCGCCTGCAGCTGGGCGAGCGTGCCGTTGAACACGTCTTCATCGACGTGGCCGCTGACGCCCGACACCGAGCCGGTCGACGAGTACTGGTGCATCGTCCACATGCCCCACGCGTTCGGAGTGCCCGGGCAGTTGGTGCCGTACCAGGCGACGTTGAGCGGCAGCGACGCGAAGTCGGAGCTCTTCACGTAGTCGTCCCAGAAGTAGGCGCCGGTGTAGACGATCGGCTTCTTGCCGGTGCCCGCCTCGATGGTGTTCACCCAGGTGTGAATCTTGGCCGTGATCTGCGACGGCGACAGCCCGCCGGTCACTTCCATGTCGAGCATCACCGGCAGGTCGCCCGCGCCGAGCTTGCCGACCTTGGCCACCACCATGTTCGCCTGCGCCGCCGCGTCCTGGCCGGGCTCGAAGAACTGGTAGGCGCCGCGAATCAGCCCCGCCGCCTTCATGTTGCTCCAGTTGGTCGAGAACCAGCTGTCGGGGTGGTTCAAGCCGTCGGACACGCGCGCGATGCCGAAGTGGCGCCCGGCGTTCTTCACCGAGGTCCAGTTCACGCTGCCCTGGTAGACCGAGACGTCGATGCCCTGCACGGTGTTGGCGCCCGGGCACTTGCCGGCGGTCACCGCCTGCGAGGTGTCGCCGGTCTCACCCGCCATGCCCGCGGCCTGGCCGTAGGTGAGGTCGAGCTGGCTCTCTCCGCAGCCGGCGAGCCAAAGACACACCAGTACACTTCCCCTTTTGATGTTCATGCGGCGCCGTTGAGCAAGATCGGATCCGCCCGCGAAACTGTCGCGCACGCGTGACGACCAAACGCGCCAACGTCGATCAGAGCCGGTTGGCGCGTTTCACCCTGCGTCACCCGCGCGACTCACTGCACGCGGCTTTACACAATCGGAGTGTCGAGGCTCCACGCACATGCCAACAGCAGTGTGCGTCACCCGCGCGTTTCTAGGCGTCGTGACGGTTGAACTGCACCACCGAGATCAGAAACGCGGCGAGCCCGAAGCCGAACACCACCAACAGCTCGACGCCGATCGGCACCAGCTGCCCGCTCCAGGTGATGCCGCGGCTGAACGCGCCGTGAGTGACTTCGCCGAGCACCATGCGGCGCATCGGGTCGACCGCGTAGGTGAGCGGGTCGAGCCGGGTCACCAGCGCCAGCCAGGGCGGCAGGTTGTCGAGCGGGTACAGCGCACCGGAGAGAAACGACATCGGCAGCACCAGCATCTGCACCAGAGCCATGAACGACTGCATCTGGCGAATGCGCACCGCCACCAGCACGCCGAGCGCGGTGATCGCGAACGAGAGCAGCAGCAGCACCAGCGAGAGCGTCACCACCAGCGAGAGCGAGAACGGCACTCCGACGAACCAGCCGAGCGCCATCACCAGCACGCCTTGAAAGCCGCCGGCCGCCGCGCCGCCCAGACACTTGCCGAGCAGAATCGCGCTCCGTCTCACCGGAGCGACCAGCATCTCGCGCATGAAGCCGAACTCGCGGTCCCACACCAGCGAGCCGGCGGTGAAGAAGCAGGTGAACAGCACCGACATCGACATCACCCCGGGGAACATGAACACCTGGAGCGAGAGACCGGGCGACGGGGTGGCGATGGTGCCCAGGCCGGCGCCGAGCACGAACAGGTAGAGCACCGGCTGCACCAGGGTCACCAGCAGGCGCGGCTTGTCGCTGAAGAAGCGGATCATCTCGCGCTGCCAGACGATCTTCACCGCGCGCAGGTCGTTGCGAAACGTGCGCGGAGGAACGACGACGGCGACGGTGTTCATCGGGCCCTCATTCGAATCATCGGGTTCGCGCGGTTCTTCTCCGCCGCCGACGCTTCCGACTCGCGAATGGTGGAGCCGGTGTAGTGCATGAAGACGTCGTCGAGGCTCGGGCGCGCCAGGTTCACCGAGAGGATCGGAACTCCGAGCTCGGCGAACAGCTTGGGCACGAACGCCTCGCCGCCCGCGACCGACATCGTGACCTGGCCTTCGTGCACGTTGGCGTCGAGGCCGAACTTCTCTTTCAGCGCGGCGATCGCCTTGGCGTCGTCGGCGGTGCGAATCTGCACCCGGTCTTTGCCGACCACCGCCTTCAGCTCGTTGGGGGTGCCGAGGGCGACGATCTTGCCCTGATCGATGATCGCGATTCGATCGCAGTTCTCGGCTTCGTCCATGTAGTGGGTGGTGAGGAAGATGGTGATCTCTTCCTGCTTCTTCAGCTCGACGATGTACTTCCAGATCGAGCTGCGGGTCTGCGGGTCGAGGCCGATGGTGGGCTCGTCGAGAAACAGCACCCGCGGCGAGTGCATCAGGCCGCGGGCGATCTCCAGCCGGCGCTTCATGCCGCCCGAGAAGGTCGACACCTTGCTCTTACGGCGCTCGGTGAGCGCGACGATGTTCAGCACCTGGTCCATGCGCGGGCCGACCAGGGGCGTGGGAATGCCGTAGAGCTCGGCGTGAAAGCGCAAGTTCTGCTCGGCGGTGAGGTACTCGTCGAGCGTGGTGTCCTGGAACACCAGGCCGATGTGGCGGCGCACTTCGTCGCGCTCTTTGGCCACGTCGTGGTCGGCGACCTTGGCGCTGCCGCCGCTCGGCTCGGTGAGGGTGCAGAGAATCTTGATCGTGGTCGACTTCCCCGCGCCGTTGGGCCCGAGGAAGCCGAACACCTCGCCCTTCTTCACGCTGAAGTCGATGCCGCGCACCGCCTCCAGCGTGCCGAAGCGTTTGCTCAAGCCTGAAACTTCGACTGCGTTGTCACTCATCGTTGGTTTCGTCGGCGTCGTCTTCAGCGAGGATTCTGTAGACGGCTTTGCGGGTGGAGGTGAGCAGCTTCTTCAGATCTTCCTGCTGCTGGGGCGTTCCGTCGCGAGCGACCTGAACCACCGCCATCATCAGCTTGCGGATCTGCATCGCGACGTCGACCGACTCATCGGAGGCGCTGTCCCTGACCGACTGCCAGGGCTCCTTCACCTCGTCGGCGTTCTTCTCGACGTAGGCCTTGCCCTTGGTGGTGAGCGAGAACAGCCGCCCGCCGCCGGCCTGCTCCGTCTTCACCAGCTCCTCGTCTTCCAGCTGCGCCAGCGCGGGGTAGACCGAGCCGGGGCTGGGGCGCCAGACGCCGCCGGAGCGCTGCTCGAGCTCCTGCATGATCTGGTAGCCGTTGAGCGGCTTCTCGTTCAGCAGCGCGAGAATGCCGGCGCGAATGTCACCGCGGCGGGCGCGCGCACCGAACGGGCCGAACCCGCGCGGGCCGCGGCCAAAGGGGCCGAAGCCGCCAAAACCGCCGAACGGGTTGCCCGGAGCTCCGCCCACGGGGTGGTGCATGCCATGACCGCGAAAACCACCGCGGCCCCTGCCTCGGCCAAAAAACATGTCTTCCATCATTTGAGTGTTCCTTCCTCGCGACGGTTCATTCTATCGCGATAGATATAGATATATCGAGATAGGTCCGAAAGTGCCAGTCACTTTTCAGGCGCTGTAACGCCCTGAGACCCCAGGCGACTCACTCCGTGATTCCCCAAACAACTGGAGCGCACGTGAAAAACCCCTGGCTGGTTGCGGTGTTGAACTTCGTCTTTCTGGGCCTCGGCACGATGTTGGTGGGCCGCCGGGTGGGGGTCGGCCTCGGGCTGACGGTGGGCGGCCTGCTGCTTCGGGTCGAAGAAATTCGAATCGCCCCGGCCTTCAGCGGCGTGTTCCAGATTCACTGGGTGCCGCTGATCGCGGGCATGACCATCGCGGGCTTCGTGCTGGCAATCGACGGCTTCAAAGAGGCGAAGCAGGCCGCTTAGGCGATCAGCTTTCGCAGCGCTTCGCGGTCGTCGGGCAGGCCGGCGCGGCGCAGCAACTCCGACTGGTTGGCGTTGATCACCGCGCCCCAGTCGCCATGCTCGACCACCAACGCGATCGCCTGTTTCGCCCGCGGAGTGAGCGCCGCCGTATTCACCTTCGCCACCCTCAGCAACGCCGCCAGCGGGTCGAGCTTGGCGAAGCCCTTCGACAGCTCGAGCGTCTTGCCGAGCTTGGGCACCACCAGGTCCAAAGCATCTTCGGGCAGACGCACCAACGCGCGGTTCACCAGGTTCGCGAGCCGCCCGGTGAACGGGCAGGCGCGCTGCTGCAGCGCAGCCGGCACCTCGAGCAGCTGATCGCGCGCGGGAGCGCTCAGCTGACCGTTCGCCGCGAGCAGCTCCGCAAAAGCGGCGTAGACGCGGGCCGGGCCTTCGCTCGCGTCGAGCAACACCCGGGCGGCCTCCACGATGCCAGGCTCGCCGGCGTACGCGAGCGCCACCAACGCTTCACCTGAGAGCGCGCTGTCCTGCTCCTCGCGCACCAGCTTCCACAGCGCCGGAGCGACGACCGCGCGCCGCCGCGGAAAAGCGCCCACCAGCGCGATCATCTGCTCCACCAGCGCGTCGTCGGTGTCTTCGAGGCCTTCGAGCAGCTGCTCGAGCGACGACTCGACGCCGCGGTAGCAGTCCCGCATCCAGACCAGCTCCGCGTCACCGGCGGCCTCGGGCTCGGTCCCCTCCGGCAGGGTGCCGAACGCATCACCATCGAGCACCGACTGAGGCAGCTTCTTCTCGATTTCGGCGGCGTAGCCTTCGAGCTTCTCGATCTCGAACGGCTTGGGGAAGGTGTCGGTCGGGTACCCATACGCGAGGTGGTGCAGGTAGGTGGCGATGAACCGGCGAACCTGCCGGTCTTCGCTGGCGCGAAAGATCTCCACCAAAAAGGGAATCGTCTTCGCGCTCACGCCCCAGCGCGAGCCCTGGTGAAAGACGTTGCCCCACAACTGCCAGGTGACCGCGTCGACGACCGACTCGCCAGGCTTGGTCTTGATGCCGATCGCGCTCCCGGGCTCGGCGAGCGCGCGCAGCAAGCCGGGCACGTCGTTCGCGGGGCCGTAGGCGTGGTGGTACCGGCTCCAGTCAATCGCCGCGAGTCCGTCGAGCAGGGCCATCGGCTTCGAGCATCTCAAATTGCTTGCCTCGCCGCGGCCTTCGCGATGCATTCGGCGCGCCTTTTCCCCGGGGAGAACCAACGCGATGGCCGCAGAGAAACTGAACACGATCGGCGAGAAAGAAGCCCGTCAGCTTTCCAACACGACCAAGACTCCGCCGCAGTGGCGTGGAGCGACGCCGCGTTGGCTGACCCAGATGCTGCCGTGGACTCCGGTCGAGGCCGGCGTGTACCGGGTGAATCAGGCGCTCGACGACGACTTCGACATGAAGTGCAGCCCCGAGCAGGGCGAGAAGCTGCCCACCGGCGTGTCGCACTACGAGACCGCGCCGCGCGAGTACTCGCTGGCGTCGATCAACACCACCATCGAGGTCGACACCCGCATCAGCGACCTCTACCGCAGCCCGATGGACCAGGTGAAAGAGCAGCTCACCCTCGCGGTCGAGAAGCTCAAAGAGAAGCAGGAGCACGAGCTGCTCAACAACAAGGGCTACGGGTTGGTGCCCAACGTCGACCCCGAGATGCGGATCAAGACGCGCAAGGGCCCGCCGACGCCGGACGACATGGACGCGCTGATCTCCACCGTGTGGAAGGAGCCCGCGTTCTTCCTCGCGCACCCGAAGGCGATCGCCGCGTTCGGCCGCGAGTGCACCCGGCGTGGCGTGCCTCCGCCGACGGTGAACCTGTTCGGCTCGCCGTTCCTCACCTGGCGCGGGCTGCCGCTGATTCCCACCGACAAGCTTCAGATCAAGGCGAACAAGACCGAGATCCTCCTGCTGCGCACCGGCGAGCGTAAGCGCGGCGTGACCGGCTTGTTCCAGCCCGGGCTGCCCGGCGAAGTGAGCCCGTCGCTCTCGGTGCGCATGATGGGCATCAACCAGGCGGGAGCGGCGTCGTACCTGCTGTCGCTCTACTGCTCGGTCGCGATCCTGACCTACGACGCCATCGGCGCGCTCGAAGGCGTGCAGGTCGATCACTTCCATGAGTACGCGTGAGCCTCCCGGCACACCGGCGGAAGCGAAGGCCGCACAAGGCCAGCTCCCGAAGGTGACCGAAACGCCGGCCAACCCGGGGAACACGCCGGGCATCGCGCTCGCATCCGCGCGAATCGGGCATGCGCCGACGCTGCCCGACTGGGACCCGACCACGCTCTCGCTCACCTTCGCGAAGATGGCGAACGAGCTGTTCTCGCCCGGCGTGGCGCCGACCTACGCCGCGTCGCCCGGCTTGCCGCCGATGTCGCCGCAGGGCGCAGTGGCCGAAGCAGCGCATCCTCCGTCGGTCGCGGGCGCCGCACCGCCGTCGACGCTACCCACCTCGACTCAGGCCACTGGGCCGACCGACGTAAACCCTCTCCTGACAGGAGAGGGCGGACGAGCCACTCAGGGCTCGCCGGGTGAGGTTACGAACCCATTCGGTACACAACCGAAGTTCGACGTGCTGGGCAACCCGTTCCCGGTCATCGATCTCCTCCCGGTCATCGACGGCGGCCCGCACTCCCCTCTCGACTCCGCGGCGCCCTACTGGCTGATGCCGGCGGCTTCGGAAACCGAGCGCCCGCAGCCGAAGCCGCTCACCCTCGAGACCTACCAGCTCGAGCCGAACACCGGCCTCAACCTCCGGCCCACGCCCGGCGCCTTCGACGCGCACGCGCTCCGTCGCGAATTCCCGATCCTCGAGGAGCGGGTGAACGGCAAGCGGCTGGTCTGGCTCGACAACGCCGCCACCACCCAGAAGCCGCAGGCGGTAATCGATCGCCTGAAGTACTTCTACGAGCACGAGAACTCGAACATCCACCGGGCGGCCCACACGCTGGCGGCCCGGGCGACCGACGCCTACGAGTCAGCGCGAGAAGCCGTGCGCCGCACCCTGAACGCGCCGAGCAAGAACGAGATCGTCTTCGTGCGCGGCACCACCGAAGGCATCAACCTGATCGCCCAGAGCTGGGGCCGGCGCAACATCGAAGCCGGCGACGAGATCATCATCAGCTGGCTGGAGCACCACGCGAACATCGTGCCCTGGCAGCGGCTCTGCGAAGAGAAGAACGCCAGGCTGCGCGTCGCTCCCGTCGACGATCGCGGCCAGGTGATCCTCGAGGAGTACGAGAAGCTCTTCAACGCGCACACCAGGCTGGTCGCCTTCTCGCAGGTGTCGAACGCGCTCGGCACCATCACTCCCGCGAAGGAGATGATCGAGATTGCGCACCGCCACGGCGCGACCGTGCTGCTCGACGGCGCCCAGGGCATCTCGCACATGCGGGTCGACGTGCAGGCGCTCGACTGCGACTTCTACGTCTTCTCGGGCCACAAGGTGTTCGCGCCCACCGGCATCGGCGCCGTCTACGGCAAGTCGAAGCTGCTCGAAGAGATGGCGCCATGGCAGGGCGGCGGCAACATGATCCAGGACGTCACCTTCGAGCGCTCGCTCTACCAGGGGCCTCCGGCGAAGTTCGAAGCGGGCACCGGCAACATCGCCGACGCGGTCGGTCTCGGCGCGGCGCTCGACTGGCTGGCGCGGGTCGGCGTCGACAACATCGGCGCCTGGGAGCACGAGCTGCTCGAGTACGGCACCGAACGGCTGAAGGAAGTGCCGGGGCTGCGCATGATCGGCACCGCTCCGCAGAAGGCCGGCGTGCTCTCGTTCGTGCTCGCGGGGCAGAAGACCGAAGAGGTCGGCGGCCTGCTCGACAAAGAAGGCATCGCGGTGCGCTCCGGGCACCACTGCGCGCAACCGATTCTCCGCCGCTTCGGTGTCGAATCTTCGGTGCGCGCGTCGCTCGCGCCTTACAACACCTGCGAAGACCTCGACGCCCTGGTGGCGGCGCTGCAGAGGCTTCAGGCAGGCAAGCGATGAGAGAGCTGGATCCCAAAGGCGCGCAGCTGGTGATCTCGCAGGGCAACGTCGACGTGATCGACGTGCGCGAGGCGGCCGAGTACGGCTCGGGGCACATTCCGACCGCGCGCAACGTGCCGCTGGGCGACCTGAAGAACGACCCCAAGAAGGTGCTCACCAGCGGCCGGGTGTTGTTCGTCTGCGCCAAGGGCATGCGGAGCGCCACCGCGGCGCAGCTCGCCGACGAGCTCGGCGTCGCCGAGGTGTTCTCGCTCGCGGGCGGCACCAACGCGTGGGACTCGGCCGGCCTGCCGCTGGAGCACCCGACCAAGCCCGAGCGGGTGACGCCGCGTGAGGCGCGCGACCCGTCGACCGAAGAGACGCTCGACTTCGGGCCGAAGGAGCCCGAGCTCGACGTGGTGGTGGGCGAGAACATGAAGCAGCTCCGCGAAGCGCGCGGGCTGTCGCTCGACCAGGTGGCGCGAATGACCGGCTTGAGCCGTACCGTGCTCGGGCAGATCGAGCTGGGGAAGACGCCGCCGAGCGTGAGCGTGGTGTGGAAGATCGCCCAGGCGTTCGAGGTGCACTTCTCGGCGCTGCTGGCGACCCAGTCGCGGCTCGAGACCCGGGTGCTGCGCTCAGGAGATGCGAAGCGGCTGGTCAGCCCCGATGGGCGCTACAGCTCGCGCGCGCTGTATCCGTTCGCCGAGAAGCCCGAGGCGGAGTTCTACGAGCTGTTCCTGGCGGCGAAGAGCCGGGAAGACGCGCAGGCCCACGCGCCCGGCACGCGCGAGAATTTGATCGTCACCAGCGGGAAGTTGGAGCTGCAGGTGGGCGAGAAGAAGTACGAGCTCGAGAAGGGCGACGCGATCGTGTTCACCGCCGACGTGCCGCACGCGTACGTCAACATCAGCAATGAAGAGTGCTGGATGTATCTGGTGATGACCTACAAACCCCTCTCCTGACAGGAGAGGCGTCAGATCAACCGCCGCTCAGCGCCTGAACGATCTGCACGCTGTCGGTGGCCTTCAACGCGAGGCGCAGCTCGAACACCTGCTCGCCGTTGACGAAGAAGCGCATGTGCGGCCGCATCTGGTCCTGCTCGTCGACGATGCGAAACCGAATGCCGGGGAACTGCCGCTCGAGGTCCGCCAGCAGCTCGGCCAGCGTCCCCCCTGACGCCTCGACGTCCTTCTTCCCGCCGGTGTACGAAAACAGCGGAGACGGAATCAGCACCTTCACGGCTCAGACCTCCGCCGCTTCGACCGAGTAGATCTCGGGCAGGTTGCGCGCCAGCAATGACCACTTCGCGCCCTCGTCGCGGCTCGACCACACCTCGCCCTGGGTGGTACCGAAGTACAGCCCGACCGGGTCGCCAACATCGGCCGACATCGCCTGCCGCTTCACCGTCCACCACGCATCCTTGGCGGGGAAACCGTTCGCCAGCCGCTTCCACTTCTTCCCGGCGTCGCGGGTGACGAACGCCGCCGGCTTGCCGTCGGGCGAAGTGCGCGGCCACACCGTGGTGCCGTCCATCGGGAACACCCACGCCACGTCGGCATCGCGGGGATGCACCACCATCGGGAACCCGATGTCGCCCACCGCCTTCGGCATGGCCTTGCCGACGCGCTCCCACTTCGTACCGGGCCGGTCGAGCCGGTAAATCCCGCAGTGGTTCTGCTGGTACAGCCGGTCGGGGTTGCTGGGGCACATCCGCACGCAGTGCGGGTCGTGAAACTCGAACTTCGCGGCGTCGAAACCCTCGACCACTTCCATCCCTTCGATCAGCAGCGACCAGGTCGCGCCGCCGTCGAGCGACTCGTGCACGCCACCCGACGACATCCCCAGGTAGAGGTGCTTCGCGTCGCGCGGGTCGACGATCACCGAGTGCAGCTTCGGCCCATTCGGCGTTCCATCCTGCTCTCCTCCGGGCCAGCCGCCGAACTGCGGCGCGTCGTTGAACCCGCTGACCGGCTCCCAGCTCACCCCGCCGTCGAGCGATTTGAACAACCCCTGCGGAGACGTGCCGCCGTACCAGACGCCCGGCTCGCTCGCGTGCCCCGGCGTGAGCCAGAAGGTGTGGTCGACCACCCTGCCCTTCTTGCCCTCGGGCGCCTTGGGAAACGCCGGAGGCTTCGCCGCTTCCTTCCAGGTCTTCCCGAAATCGGTCGAGCGAAACACCGTCGGCCCCAGGTGCCCGGTGCGCGCGGCCGCGAGCAGCGTCTTGCGATCGCGCGGGTCGAGCATCACGTGGTGAACGATGTGCCCGAGAAAATGCGGGCCGCCCGTCTTCCACGCCTTCCGCTTCCCGTCGGAGCGAAACACCCAGGCGCCCTTCCTCGTCGCGACCAACACCGCCACTTTCTTCATCGGTCCCCCTCCAGCTTGTCGATGCGTTCCCGCAGCAACGTCTGCTCGCGCGCATTGTGGGTGAGCTCGAGCGCGCGTTCGAGCTCGACCTTCGCCTCGGCGCTCCGCTTCAGCTTGATCAGCAGGTCGGCCCGCACGCTGAAGAACAGGTGGTAGCGCTGCATCTGCGGGTCTTCGATCGCGTCGACCAGCGCCAACCCCGCCTCGGGCCCGAACGCCATTCCGTGGGCGACCGCGCGATTGAGCTCCACCACCGGCGAGCGGGTCATCGCACCGAGCAGGTCGTAGAGGCCGGCGATGCGCTTCCAGTCGGTGTCCTCGGCCGTACGAGCGCGCGCGTGACACGCCGCCAGCGCCGCCTGCAGCGTGTACGAGCCGCGCTGCGGAGACGGCGACAGCTGCTCCGCCTTCTCCAGCTCCGCCAGGCCGTGGCGAATCAAGGTGTGGTCCCAGTTCACCCGCTTCTGCTCCAGCAGCAGCACCGGCTCACCGTTCGGCCCGGTGCGCGCGGGAATGCGCGAGGCCTGCAGCTCCATCAGCGCCACCAGCCCGCGCACCTCGGGCTCCTGCGGCAGCAGAGAGGTGAGCACCCGGCCCAACCGCATCGCGTCTTCGCACAGCTGCGGCCGCATCCAGTCGTCGCCCGCGGTGGCGGCGTAGCCCTCGTTGAACACCAGGTAGATCGCCTCCAGCACCGGCGACAGGCGGGCGGCGAGCGCTTCACCGCGGGGCACCTCGAACTCCGCCTTCGCGTCGGCGAGCGTCTTCTTCGCCCGCACGATCCGCTGGGCGATGGTCGGCTCGGGCACCAGGAACGCGCGGGCGATCTCTTCGGTGGTGAGGCCGCCCAGCAACCGCAGCGTCAGCGCCACGCGCGCCTCGGTCGACAGCACCGGGTGACAGGCGATCAACATCAGCCGCAGCAGGTCGTCGCCGACGTCTTCGTCGAGGCGGGTGTCGAGCAGAGGCTGAGCGTCTTGCTTGTCGCGCAACAACTGCCCGACCTCCTCGTGCTTGCGATCGAGCAGCTGCCCGCGGCGCATCGTCTCGAAGGCGCGGTTCTTCGCCACCGCCGTCAACCACGCGCCGGGGTTGTCGGGAACACCCTCGCGAGGCCACTGCTCCAGCGCGGCGAGCAGCGCGTCTTGCGCCAGCTCTTCGGCGGCGCCGACGTCGCGGGTGATTCGGGTGAGCGCGGCGATCACCTTGGCAGATTCGATCCGCCAGACCGCGTCGATGGTGCCGCGCGCATCCACTACGAAACTGTTACTTCAGCCCGAGCTTCTCGCCGAGCTTCTTCTGCCGTTCGACCGCCGGGCTGTCGGCGAAGTCTTCCATGCCCATCACCGGCCGAATCTCGACCTCGACGTGATCCTGCGCGTTGCCGGCCAGCATCGGCGCGCGCTTGATCCACTCCTCGACCTCCTGCTTCGACTTCGCCTGCAGCATCCAGTAGCCGGCGACCAGCTCCTTCGCCTCGGCGAACGGCCCGTCGACCACCACCGGCTTGGAGCCCTTGTCGAACACCACCTTCGAGCCCTTCGAGGTGGGGTGCAGCCCGGCGAGGTCGAGCAGCAGGCCGGCCTTCTGCAGCGCCTCGTTGAACTTGCCCATCGCCATCAACATCGCCTCATCAGGCATCGCGCCCGCTTCGCTCTGCGCCGTCGCCTTCACCATCACGATGAACTTCATGGTCGTCTCCTCGTTTGCTGAGCCTCTATTGGCTCTACACCCACACGTCGGATGGCGCCGCGCGGGATCGACACGCCCTTTTTCTTTTTCTAAGTGCTCGTAACTTTGGGGCGAATGAAGCGGTCGAGGCTGTATTTCCCGCTCCCGTAGAAGCCGAAGACGAGAAATACGAAGCAATAAACCAGCGCCAATTCGCCCTTGTTGATCGCCGGGAAGAAGTCGGAGCCGAACGCCAGCTTCCAGTGAAACTGAATGTAGGCGACCGCCATCGTGCCGGAGCAGAGCAGCGCGGCGTACTCGGTGACGATGCCGAGGGCGACCAGCGTACCGCCCACCAGCTCGATGATGCCGCCGACCCAGATCTGCGAGCCGAACACCGGCCCCTCACCGCTCGACTGAAAGCCGGCGATCTTCTGCCAACCGTGAAACGAGAACGTCAACCCGAGCACCACCCGCGACAACGCGTAGGCGAGAGGGGCGCGCGGCTTCAGAACCTTCGAGAGCATCACGGCACCAACTTCGAGAGCGTCGCTTCGTCACCGCGGGCGAGCGCGTCTTCGGCGATCAACGCGTCGCGGTCGCGGCCGTAGAACGCGGCGGCCAACGTCTTGCCGCCCTTGCGGTAGGCGAACGCGCAGTCGTTCTTCTTCGGGTCGCCGGTCTGCGCGATCGAATCCCACGACTCGGCGTGCCCGACGTAGCGGAGCGACACTCCGAACTGGGTGGTCCAGAAGAACGGCACCGCATCGAAGGTCACGTTCTGCCCGAGCATCGACTTCGCCGCGGTCTGCCCCTGCCGCTGCGCCACCACCCAGTGCTCGATGCGCACCTGCGCCTTGCTGCGCGGGTCGGCGTAGCGGGCCACGTCTCCGGCGGCCCAGATGTGCGCGTCGGAGGTGCGCATCTGCCCATCGACCAGCACGCCCTTGTCGGTCTTCAGCCCCGCGGCCTCGGCGAGCGCGAGCGAAGGCCGCACGCCGACGCCCATCACCACCAGGTCGGCCTTCAGCCGCATGCCGCCCTCGAGCACCACCTCGGTCTTGTTGATCGACGCGGGCTTGGTGCCCATGTGGAACGAGACCCCGCCGCCGAGGTGCGCCGCGTGCAGCACGCCGCCTGCGATCGGGCCGAGCGCCTTCTCGAACGGCACCGCGTCGGGGCTCACCACGTGCACCTCGAGCCCGCGCGCCTTCAGCGAGGCCGCCGCCTCCATCCCGATGAAGCTGGAGCCGAGCACCACCGCGCTCTTCGCGTTCTTCGCCGCCTCGACGATCTTCCGGCCGTCGGCCACCGTGCGCAGCAGGTGCACGTGCGGCAGGTCCGCTCCGGGAATCGGCAGCCGAATCGCCTCCGCGCCCGGCGCGAGCAGCAGCGCGCCGTACTCCATCGTCGCCCCGCCCTTGATGCTGAGCATGCGGCTCTCGCGATCGATCGACTGCACCGTGCTGTTGAGCAGCACCTCGACGCCGGCGCCCTTCCACCCGTCCTTGTCGCGGAGGAACAGCCACTCCTCGGGCGCGTTGCCGGCGAGATAGTCCTTCGACACGTTCGGCCGGTCGCACGGCAGGTCGGAGTCGGCGCTGATCAACACCACCGGGTTCAGGTAGCCCTCGGCGCGCAGCGCCAGCGCACACGCCGCGCCCGCCGCGCCGCCGCCGACGATCACCACCGAAGCAGGCCCGCCGCTCAGGTTGCGCAGCGTCGCCGGCTCGGCCTTGCCCGCAACCCGGCGCTTCTTGCCTTCGTTCACCACCCGGTAGGCCTGAATCGGCGAGAGCGCGGGCGGGCACACCGGGTCGCCGGTGCGCAGCGAGAAGCACGAGTGGTGCGAAGGGCAGCGAATCGTCTCACCGACCACGATGCCGTTGGCCATGCTGTCGCCCCAGTGCGAGCAGGCCGCGGCGACCACGAAGTACTCGGCGCCTTTGCGCGCGGCGATCACCGCGTTGCCGTCGTACTGACCGACCAGCGTGGCGCCGTCGTCGAGATCGGGAATGCCGGCGCCGAAGTCGGGGCCGGTGAGAGGAATCGAGCCACCCATTGTCGAGCCTCCTGCTCAGTGCGAGCCGAACCGCGGCTCCATCGTGAGCGCAACGTACTCGACCTCGTCGCCGATGACTTTCGCGAATGCACCGGCCTTCCACTTTTGGGCCGCTGTTACGATTTGGTCTTTCGAGCTGGAGACGAAGTTCCAGAAGATGAAGCGCGGCTCTTCGAACGGCTCACCGCCGAGCAACATCGCGCGGGTCTCGTCGTCGGCGCGCAGGGCCGGCGTCTCGTTCGCCGCGTAGACCGCCAGGGTGCCCGCCTCGATCCGGCTCGAGCCGTCGGTGAGGCAGCCTTCGACGACGTAGACCGCGCGCTCGGAGAAGCCCTTCGGCAGCTCCAGCAGCGCACCCGGCTCCAGTTTGGCGTCGACCTGAAACAGCGGCCACGAGGTCTTCACCGGCGAGCGCGCGCCGAACGCCTCGCCGGCGAGCACCCGCAAGGTCACTCCGGCGTCGGTGAGCTGCGGCAGCGTGTCGGCCGGGTAATGCGCGAACCAGGGAGCGCCCGTCTCTTCTGCGCGGGGGAGGCCGACCCAGATCTGCAGCCCGTGCATCGTGCCGCCGCTGGCGCGCGCCGCCGCAGTGGTGCGCTCGGAGTGGGCGATGCCGGCGCCCGCGCTCATCCAGTTCACCGCGCCGGGCCGAATCGTCTGCACCGAGCCGGTGTTGTCGCGGTGCTCGATCTCGCCCGCGTAGAGATACGTCACCGTCGCCAGCCCGATGTGCGGGGTGCGGACGCACGTCGGGGCCATGGCCGGGGTCGAACCGCAGCGGCCCCATGTGATCGAGAAAGACGTACGGCCCGACCGAGCGGCGCTCCGCGGCGGGCAGCACCCGGCCCACGCTCACCCCGGGCTCGATTTCCCGAATGCGCGAATGAATCGACTGCATCACCCGCGAAGCCTAACCGGCCCGCGGTCAGTTCGAACCTGGCTTCTTCACCGGGCCCTCGCACCAGAGGTCGTCGGAGTCTTCGGTCACCTCGAGGAACTGGTTGGGCGCCACGTCGTGCAGCACCTGCACGTGCGAGGGGTTGGTCGGCCACCGAATCTCGATCGTGTCGATGCGCTGCTCGCTGCCCAGCCCGAAGTGGGCGTAGGCCGGGTCCTGGGCGCCGAAGGTCCCCTTGCCGCCGGAGATCTCCCGCGTCTGGGTGAGACAACCGGCGGTCACCGTCACCCGCGCTCCAATGCCGTGCCGGTTGGAGCGCACCCCTTTGAGGGTGAGGTAGAGGAAGCCTGACTTCCCATCGAGCTGGTTCTCGTAGAGGTGAATCTGCTCGACGCCGCCTGGGGCGCTGCCGCTGCCCGTGTTCACCGACCCCATCAACACGTCGAGGTCGCCGTCGCGATCGTAGTCGTCGACGCTGATGCCGTTGGAGTTCACCACCGCCGCCGCCACCCCCGAATTCGCGGTCACGTCGGTGAAGGAGTGGTCGGGGTTCTGGTGGTAGATCCACGCGTGCGAGTTCACGTAGGCGCTGTTCTCGATCACCAGGTCGAGCTGCCCGTCGTTGTCGAGGTCGACCCAGGCCGCGCCGTGATCGCCTTCGTCACCCCAGTCGCCGTTGGCGCCGTTGCTCGCGAGATCGCGGTTGATGCCGGTGTCGGCCAGCGCCGGCCGCTCGAAGGTGAAGCCGCCGAGCGCGCCGGTGTTGCGCAGAATGCGTGAGCGATCGGCGGTGTTGCGCGGGTAGTCGGAGTGGGTGGTGGCGGCGTTGAAGACATCGATGTCGCCGTCGTTGTCGTAGTCGCCGCAGGTGCTGCTGAAGGTGTTGCCGCCCTGGCGGTAGTTCGGCTCCTGCGGGTTCGGCTGATCGTCCTGGTCGTAGCCGAACAGGTGAGGCGCCAGCCAGAAGGTGCCGCCGCCCTGGTTGAGCCAGAGGTCGTTGGCGCCGAGCGCGTAAGAAGACGTGAGCAGATCGGGCCAGCCGTCGTCGTTCACGTCGCACGAGGTCACCCCGTAGGTCGGCTTCGGGTACATGCCGGTCGGGTCGCCCACCGGCGCCGACTCGGTGATCCCGGTGCTGAGGGTGAAGTGGCCGGTGCCGTCGCCCTTGTAGAGGTCGTTCGGGTAGGCGTCGAAGTTCGGGTACACCTGCTCGAAGTTGCCGACGAAGAGGTCGAGCTTGCCGTCGAGGTCGTAGTCGACGAACGCGGCCGCCGCGGTGGTGAGCGGCCACGGCTGCTCCACGCCCGACTGCTGGACCACGGTGAAGTGGCCGAGGCCGTCGTTCAGGTAGATCAGGTTGGTGTCGGCGACGTACTTGGTGCCGCTCGGCGCCTGCGAGTAGCTGCCGCTGAAGAGATCGAGGTCACCGTCGCCGTCGATGTCGGCGAACGTCTCCATCAGCGCGGTCTGCTTGGCCCCGGTGGGCCCGAGCGCGATGCCGGAGCTGTCGGTCGCCTCGGTGAACACCCGGCGATCCACACCCGCGGTGTTGAGAAAGAGGTGCTGCAGGCCGGGAGTGACGCCGGTCTCCACCGACGCGAAGTCGGGGAAGCGATCGCCGTTGACGTCGGCGAAGGTGACCCGCCGGCTGTAGTGACCGCTCAGCTGCGCCTCGTTGAAGACGTCTTTGAAGAAGCCGTCGGCGAGCGCGGGGGCATCGAGCCGGGCCGGCGCCGAGCTGCAGCTGACCGGCGTCGCAGGCGGCGCGAGGTGGCACGCCGCGGGCGGCATCATCTGCGGAGGCATCATTTGAGGCGGCATCATCTGCGGCGGGTTCTCCACCGGAGGCTGCGTCACCGGCTGCTTCACCTTGCAGCCGGCCACCACCAGCAGCACCACCAACGTCAGCTTCTTCACGAGCGCCTCCGGCGGCGGAGCGCGAACAGCAACACGCCCATCGCCATCGACTGCAGGCCCATCGCGGTGGAGCTGTTCGAGCAGCAGCCCGCGCTCGCGGTCGAGTGGGTGCCGCCGTTCGCAATCGCGCCTCCACCCCCGGCCGAGCCGGCGTCTGCCATGCCCGCGTCGGAGACCGAGCCTCCGCCGCCGCCACCGGTCGCGCCGGAGCCGCCGCCCACTGCCGAGCCGCCGCCGCTCGCACTGCCGCCGCCGGTGGCCGTTCCTGCGCCGCCGCCGGTGCTGCCCGACACGCCGCCTCCGGTGCCCGCGCTGCCTCCTCCGGTACTGGCGGTTCCCCCTCCAGCGCTCGAAGCGCCACCGCCCGTGCCAGAAGCTCCACCGCCGGTTCCCGCTCCACCGCCTGCGCCAGACGAACCACCGCCTACGCCAGAGGCTCCGCCGCCGGTGCCCGACACGCCGCCGCCGGTACCGCTCGAGCCACCCCCCGTGCCGCCGATGCCGCCGCCGGTGCCAGTCGAGCCACCGCCGCCTCCCGCGCCACCGCACGACGCGCCGATGCTCACGCCGCAGTTGCCGGTGTTGCCGATCTCTCCGTTGCAGCTGAACGCGGCGAGCGCCGGCAGTGAGTAACCGCCCTCGAGAATGCCGCAGTTGCCGGGGTCGACCGCCTCGTCGCAGCCGCCCCAGTCGAGCGTGCCGACCAGCAGCACCGAGCCGACGCCGTTGGTGATCTCCACCCGCGTGGGCGCGTTGTGAAAGGCGTTGTGAAACTCGAACGCGCCGACCGAAGTGTAGGTGTCGACCATCACGCCGGTGGCCGCGTCGTAGCTGGTGACGGTGGTGCCCGGCTTCGGCAGCAGGGTGACGGTGCGCGACGAGCTGTTGGTGATGAAGGTGGTGCCGACCGTGCAGTAGTTCGGCGACTGGGTGGGCAGGTAGTAGCCGTCCCACTCCGTCTGGCCGAGCAGCGACGGCGTGCCCATGATCGCCCAGCCGACGCCGCCGGTGAGGGTGATGCGAATGTACGAGTCGGTGCCTCCGCCGGGGAGCACGTCACCAAAGCCTTCGTCGGCGGCGAGCGAGCCGGTCGCGACCTGGGTCCAGCTGGTGCTGCCGGGCGCGCGCGTCTCCACCACGTAGCTGAGCGCCTGCACCGCGCGGAGGTGCCACGCCACGCCGTAGCCGTAGAGCTGTGAGCCGACCGGGAGGCCAGTGGCAATGTCGGCCGCGGGCGCGGTCGCGTTGTCGTACATGTACCCGACCACCACCATCGAGTCCTCGGTGGTGACGACCTTGTACGGGTTCTGCGGATCAGGAGGATCGAAGGTGGCGTCGGTGCCCGGTGGAACGCTGAAGGTGCCGACCTGCACCCAGGCGCCGCTCTCCCACGAGTAGACGGTGGCGGTCGACGCGACGGTGCCGAAGTTGGTGACCCGCAGCAGCTCGGAGGGGTCTCCGCCGTTCGCGCCGGAGTAGAAGGTGCGGCCCTTGAAGGTGCCGTTGTCGGCCGGCATGAAGAAGATGCGGTCGGGCGTGCCGGGCTGCCAGCGCTCGTCGTCGGCCATCGAGACCACCAGCCGCTGATCCGAGACGAGCAGAATGACGTCGTCTTCGTCGGCGTTGGCCATCGTGGTCAGCACCGGCGCCCAGAGCACGATCGGCTGGTCGTGGGGCGCGGGCGTCAAGGTCAGCTCCGGCGTTCCACCGAGCGGGAACGGGGTGTTGAACGAGGCGGTGTGCGGCGTACCGACCATTCGGAAGACGCTCACGTTCGCGTCGGCCAGCGGCACCGCCACCAGCATTCCTCCCCCCGCTTTGGGCCAGGCCACCGGGTAGAGGTACTTGGTCGACTGGGCCCACGCGCCCGACGCCAGTAAGAGGACGAGAAATCCCGTTCGAATACGCATCGTGGGCGGAGGACACGCCCCATCGCGGTGCTGTAACTTCCCGGCTGATTGCGATGGGTTGCGGAGTTGGAAAAAAAGCTCGGCCGGCCGCTCGGGGCCGATGAGCGCACCGCTGCGAGCGCGGCGTTCTCGCGCGCCCAGGTGGCGTGGCCGGCGCTGCCGGTCGACCCCGACGCGTTCTTCGCTCAGGCGAAGCTGTCGGCCAATCTGATCAACGAGCTGAACGAGCTCCACGCCGGCGACTTGCTGCTCGCCAGCCGCTGCGCCACGGGAGACACCGCGGCGATCGCGCTGCTCGATGAACGCCACCTGAAGCGCATCGGCGCGGTGGTGCGCCGCATCGACGGCTCGGGCAGGTTGGGTGAAGACGTCGCCCAGGCGCTGCGCGAGAAGCTGCTGCTGCCCGGGCCCGATGGCCGGCGGCGAATCGGCGACTTCAGCGGCAAGGGGAGCCTCGACGCCTGGCTGCGCGCCGCCGCGGTTCGCACCGCGCTCAACATGCGCCGCTCGAAGGCCGACCTGCTCGGCTTCGAGCCCGACGCGGAGCTCGCCGACCACGTCGATCTCCGCCCCGACCCGGAGCTTTCGCTGGCGCGCGCGACCTCGAAGAAGCACTTCGCCGAGGCGTTCACCGAGGCGTTGAAGGCGCTGCCCTCGCGGGAGCAGGCGGTGCTGAAGCTGCACTACCTGGACGGGCTCTCGACCAGCAAGATCGCGCTCATCTACGGCACCCACCGGATCACGGTGACCCGCTGGCTGGTCGCCTGCCGCCAGACGCTGCTGGAGCAGACCCGCAAGTCGCTGGAGCAGAAGCTCGACCTCGACACCCTCGAGCTCGACAGCCTGTTGCGAATGGCGAAGGCGAGCTTCGACGTCAGCATCGGCCGTCACCTCGGCGCGAAACGCTGATGGCGTGCCCCGACGACAACGCGCTCGCCGCGCTGAGCGAGGGCCGCGTTCCCGAGCCCGAGGCGACCCGGCTGCGCGAGCACATCGAAGGCTGTGACGACTGCCGCCGCGCGCTCGCCCTCGCCGCCAGCGCCTCGCAGGAGGTGACCTCGGAGCGGTTGCGCCAGGGTGAGACGGTCGGCCGCTACGTGGTGATTCGGCTGCTCGGCTCGGGCGGCACCGCCGACGTCTACGCCGCCTACGACCCGGAGCTGGATCGCAAGGTGGCGCTCAAGCTCTGGCGGCCCGGCGCGCTGATGGGCGGCGACGAGCAGCTGCTCACCGAAGCGAAGGTGATGGCGCGCCTCAACCACCCCAACGTGGTGACGGTGCACGACGCCGGGCGATTGGTCGGCCGGGTGTTCCTCGCGATGGAGCTGGTGGACGGCCGCACGCTCGCCGACTGGCTGCCCCAGGCGCAGAGCGTGCGGGAGATCGTCGAGGTGTTCGCTGCCCTCGGGCGCGGGCTCGGCGCGGCGCACGCCGCCGGCGTGGTGCACCGCGACTTCAAGCCGGCGAACACCCTGCTCGGCGTCGACGGCAGGGCGCGGGTGGCCGACTTCGGGCTCGCGCTCACCGGCAAGGCGAAGGCGGAGATCGCGGGCACGCTCCGCTACATCGCGCCGGAGGTGATGCGCGGCGAGCCGGCCGACGCCCGGTCGGATCAGTTCAGCTTCTGCGCCTCGCTCTCTCACGCGCTCGAGGGCCGAAAGACGCCCCGCTGGCTGCAAGCGGCGGTCGAGCGCGGCGGAGCCGACGACCCTCAGCGGCGTTTTCCCTCGATGGAAGCGCTGGTGGAGGAGCTCACCCGCGACCGGTTGAAGACGGTGCGGAGGGTATTCTTCGGCGCGTTGCCGCTCGCGGTGCTCGCCGCGGCGATCGGCGCGTGGACCTTGTCGGCGCAGCAGCGCTGTCACCAGGGCGCCGCGCGTGGCGCCGAAGTGTGGAACGACCGCACGCGCGCGAAGGTGAAAGCGGCGTTCGACGGCACCCGCCTGCCGTTCGCTTCCACCGCCTCCGAGGGCGCGATGCGCACGCTCGACCGGTGGCGCGACGAGTGGGCCACCGCCGCCGACCGCGCGTGCGTCGAGCGCGAGCGCTCGGGTGACGCCGCGTACGCCCGGCAGACGCTCTGCCTCGAGTCGCGGCTCGACGAGGCGCGGGCGCTGGTCGATCTCTTCTCGGCTCCCGATTCGGAGACCGTCTCGCGCGCGATCGACACCGCGGCCGATCTCTCGAGCGCGAGCAGCTGCCTGGTGGCTCAGACCGGCACGGCGCGGCCCGACGCGAGGGCGCTCGCCGCCGCGCAAGCGATCGCCGCCCAGGCCCGGGTGTGGTTCGACGCCGGGCAACAGGCGAAGGCGCTCGCCCGCGCGAAGGAAGCGGTGGCGGCCGCGGCCCCGCTCGGCTCACGCGCGCTCACCGCCCAGGCGCAGCTGGTGTTGGGCATGGCGCTCACGCGAGAAGGCGACGACGAAGGCGCACGCTCCGCGCTGTTCGACGCCGCGATCGCCGCCGAAGCCTCGGGAGAAGACGCGCTCGCGATGCGGGCGTGGGGTCGAATGGCGGTCGAGGTCGCCGAGCGCGAGCCGAGCGCGCACGCCAGTCAGTCGTGGGGCCGGCTGGCGCGGGCGGCGCTCGATCGCGCGGGTGGCGGTGCCCTGCTCGAGGCCGAGCTCGACGATGAGCTGCTCGCGGTGGCGAGGGCCGAGAACCGAACCGCCGACGTGCTCGAGCTGGCGCAGAAGTGTCTCGCGCTCAGGCAGCAGTCGCTGGGGCCGGATCATCCGCTGGTCGGGCGCGCGCAGCTGCTGCTCGGGTTGGCGTTGCACGGCGTCGGGCGCACCCCCGAGGCGGAGCCGCTGCTCGCCGAGGCGCGCGCGCGGGTCGAGAAGGCGTACGGGCGGCAGCACCCCGAGGTGGCCACGGTGGCGAACGCGCAGGGGTTGATCGCGCTGCGGCTGTGGAAGCTGTCGGAGGCGAAGCGGCTGTACGCAGAGGGCCTCGCGATCGCGGAGGCGGTGCGCAGAGACGGAAGCCAGGTGGGCATCATGCTCGACAGCCTCGGCAACGTGGAGACCACGCTCGGCGAGTACGGCCCGGCGCGCGAGCACCTGACCCGGGCGTTGGAGCTGAAGCGCGCCCTGCCCCGCCCCGAGCATCCGTCGTTGGCGTCGTCGCTGCTGTCGATGGCCGCGCTCGAGCTCGCCGCCGGTGCTCCCGAGAAGTCGCTCGCGCTCGCGCGTGAGGCCGACCTGATGCTCGAGCCGCTGCTCGGGTTGAACCACCCCGCGCGGGTGCGGGCGCTGGTGGCGGTCAGCGCGGCGTGCCGCGCGGTGGGTCAGCTCGAGTGTTCGCGCGAGCAGCTGAAGAAGCTGCGCACGCTGCAGGCGATCAGTGGAACGACGCAGACCGAACGGCAGCTCGACCGCGAAGAGGGTGAGCTGGCGCTGGCAGAGGGGCACCCCGAGGTCGCGCTCGAAGCGTTTCGACGCGGCGTCGCCGTGCGCGACGAGTGGGAAGAACATCGCGACATCGGCCGGGCGCTGGCGAAGCTGGGCAGGCGCGCCGAGGCGCAGGCGGAGCTCGAGCAGGCGGTGAAGATGCTCCAGCCGTTGGATCATCCGAAGGCGAAGGCCGAGCTGGCTGAGCTGCTGGCGAAGTGAAGGGAGGCGGAGGTGTGACGCCCCTCCCGCCCTTCGGGCACCCTCCCCCTTGCTGGGGGAGGGGTCGACCGGCTGCGGCGTCACGCCTCCGACGACGCTCCGAGCAGCTCGACGACCCGCTGAGCGAACGCGGTCGGCTGCGCGGTATGCGCATTGTGCGCACCCTTGAACTCGACCACCTCGAGCCCCAACGCGTGAGCCACCGCGGCGCCGCACCGGTACGGCAGCGCCTCTCGCGCGGCGGCGCCACCACCCAACACCAACTTGTCCTTCAGCCGGGAGAGCGCAGCGACATCCGGCGTGAACCCGCGCACCGCCGCCGTGTCGTGCGCCAGAAAGAACTCGATGTTCCTCAACCGCCCGGGGTTCGGCGCCGGCAGCGACACGCCCGGCTCGAGGTCATCGAGCTTCACCCCGGCCATCTCGAAGAACCGGCGCATCGCGAAGCCGGCGCCCTTGGCCTTGAAGAGCGACTCGATCTCCGACTGCATTGCCACCGCCACGTCGCGCTGCTCCGCCGGCAGCATCGTGGTCACCGGAGGCTCGAACGCCACCAGCTTCTTCACCTTCAAAGGGTACCGCGCCAGCAGGTCCAACCCGATCGCCGCGCCGATGCTGATCCCCACCACGAACGCCGGCTCGCGGGTCACTGCGTCGAGCACCGCCACCGCGTCATCGGTGTGCACCGCGAGCGTGCCGGGCAACACCCCGCCCGGCTCGATCTTCGAGCGCGACAGCCCGCGCCGGTCGTAGCTGAGCACGGTGAAACGCGACTCCAACCGCTCGGCGATGAAGTCGGAGCCCTCGGCGTCGCCATCGCCGCCCTGGAGCACCAACAGCACCGGCCCCTGGCCGCGCACCTTGTAGTGGAGCGACGCTCCGGCCCGCTGCACGTTCATCGCAGGTCGAACACCAGCACTTCACCGCCCGAGACGCCTTCGACCGAGACCGCGCTCTCGTCTTCCAGCGCCACGCCGTCGCCCGCGGCGAGCGCCTGCCCGTTCACCTTCGCGGTGCCCTGAGCGACGTGCACCCACGCACCGCGGCCCTTGGAGATCGACAGCTCGGCCTTCTGACCTGCGTCGAACGTGCCCGCGTACACCTTGGCATCGGTGTGAATCGTCACCGAGCCGTCGCGGCCATCGGGCGAAGCGATCAGCTTCAGCTGCCCGCGCTTGTCGGCGGCGGAGAAGTTCTTCTGCTCGTAGCCGGGCGCGATGCCACCTTTGTCGGGCAGCAACCAGATCTGCAGAAAGTGAACCGGGTCGCTCTTCGACCCGTTGAACTCGCTGTGCATCACCCCGGTGCCGGCGCTCATTCGCTGCACGTCGCCCGGCTTGATGGTGGAGCCGGTGCCCATCGAGTCTTTGTGCGAGAGCGCACCCTCCAGCACGTAAGACACGATCTCCATGTCTTTGTGACCGTGGGTGCCGAAGCCCTGCCCTGCCGAGACGGTGTCGTCGTTCAGCACCCGGAGGCTTCGAAAGCCCATGTGCTCCTCGTCGTAGTAGTCGGCGAACGAGAAGGTGTGGAACGTGTTCAGCCACCCGTGGTCGGCGTGGCCGCGCTGCGAGGCTCTGCGTACGGCGATCATCTCATTCCCCTAACACCGAAAGTCGCCGCGTCAACGTGCCTGGCGGATCAGCCGGCGGCAGCGGTAGTGCAAGTAGTGGATGAACAACCAGAATCGCTTGAACGCCGGGTTGCGCGTCTGCTTGTGGAAGTAGCGGTAGTAGATCTGCTGGGCGATGACCGCGAGGCGGAAGTTCCCGTACACCTCGTAGAAGGTGAAACCGTCGGCCTTCAGCCCCATCTTCGAGCAATAACGCTCCACCACCTCGCGGCGGGTGAACATGCCCGGCAGGTGGGTCGGCTGCCGCCGCAGGCTCTTGGCGAGAAAGTCGTCGCCACCCTCGACCCAGTAGGCGAGCGAGTTGCCGAGGTCCATCAGCGGGTCGCCGATGGTGGCCATCTCCCAATCGAGCACCCCGATGATCTTCGACGGGTCCTGCTTGTCGAGCACCACGTTGTCGAACCGGTAGTCGCCGTGAATCACGCACTGGCGCACGTCGGTCGGTGTGTTCGCCTTCAGCCAGTCCATCACGTAGGTGAAGCGCGGCACGTTCCAGGTGCGCGCCTTCTGGTAGCGCTCCGACCAGCCGTCGATCTGCCGCTTCGGATAACCCGGCCCTTTGCCCATCGCCGAGAGCCCGGCCTTTTCGGCGTCGACCTGGTGAAGCTCGACCAGCTTGTCGATCAACGACTCGCAGAGCTTGCGGCAGAACGCGGGATCCGAGGGCACCTCTTTGGGCAGCTGCTTACGGGGGATCAGCCCGTCGATTCGCCGCATCACGTAGAAGTCGACGCCGAGCAGCGACTCGTCGCAGTACGCGATCATCTCCGGCACCGCGGGGAACAGCGGCTTCAGCGCCTGCTGCACCTTGAACTCGCGCGACATGTCGTGCGCCGACTTCGCCTTGGTGCCCGCCGGAGGCCGCCGCAGCACCAGGTCGTGGTTCTCGTACTCCAGCCGGTAGGTCCAGTTCGACGCGCCGCCCGAGTACTGGGTCACCTTCGCGGTGCCGCGCAGATCGGTCAGCTTCGTCTTCAGCCAGGGGTCGATCTTGGCGAGGTCGAGCTCCTCTCCGGCACGAATGTCACTCACTCCTTCACCTTCTCCGTCAGGTGGGCGTACTTCGACAGCTCCACCCGCGCGATCAACCCGCGGTGCACCTCGTCGGGGCCGTCGGCCAGGCGGAGCACCCGCGCCACCGCGAACATCGCCGTCAGCGGCACGTCCTCCGACACGCCGGCGCCGCCGTGAATCTGAATCGCGGCGTCGACCACCTGCTGCAGCACGTTGGGCGCCACCACCTTGATCGCCGAGATCTCGGTGAGCGCCGCCAGGGCCCCGACCTCGTCGAGCTTCCACGCCGCGTAGAGCGTGAGCAGCCGCGCCTGGTCGATCGCCACCCGCAGGTCGGCGATGCGCTCGCGGTTGCCGCCGAGGTTCACCAGCGGCTTGCCGAACGCCACCCGCTGCACGCCGCGCTCGATCAACAGCCGCAGCGCGCGCTCCGAAGCGCCGATGCAGCGCATGCAGTGGTGAATGCGCCCCGGGCCCAGGCGGCCCTGCGCGATCTCGAAGCCCCGCCCCGGCCCGGCGATGATGTTCGACACCGGCACCCGCGCGTTCTCGAACCACACCTCGCCGTGCCCGCCCGGCGCGTCGTACTCGCCGAACACCGGGAGCATGCGCTTCACCGTCACGCCCTTGGTGTTCAACGGCACCAGCACCATCGAGTGGCGCGAGTGGCGGTTGGCGTTCGGGTCGGTCACGCCCATGAAGATCGCGACCCGCGCGTTCGGGTGGCCGATGCCGCTCGACCACCACTTCTTCCCGTTGAGCACCACCTCGTTGCCGTCGACCCGCGCGGTGGCCTGCATGTTGGTCGCGTCAGACGAGGCGACGTCGGGCTCGGTCATGCAGAACGCGGAGCGGATCTCTCCGGCCAAAAGCGGCTCCAGCCACTGCTTCTTCTGCTCCTCCGAGCCGTAGCGCGCGAGCACCTCCATGTTGCCGGTGTCGGGCGCGCTGCAGTTGAAGACCTCGGGGGCCAGAAAGCTCATGCCCATCAGCTCGGCGAGCGGCGCGTACTCCACCGTGCTCAGCCCCGAGACCTCGGGCAAGAACAGGTTGAACAGCCCCTGCGCCTTCGCCTTCGCCTTGAGCGCCTCGAATTCGGGCGGCACCACCCACTTCTTCCAGTCGCCGTGGCGCGATTGATCGCGAAGCGACAGCAGCTTCGCCTCCACCGGCTGCACTTCCTTCTCGATGAAGGTCCTGACGCGATCCTGCAGCTGCTTCGATTTCTCGGTGGGCTCGAAGTTCATGCGCGATCAGGAGGCATACCGCCCTCCCGGGCGCCCGTCGCTACTCGTGTTGCGACAGCTGCTCGACCACCGCGGCCGCGTCGTGGTGGAGCTGCGCGTACACCGCGTCGCTCAGCCGAAGCTGCGCCCGCGCCGCGCCCGCCCGCGCCGGCACCGGCTGCTCGAGGCTCTCGGGCAGGGTCAGCCCGCACTTCGCGAGCAACGGCACCAGGCCGAAGCCCGACTCCGCCGCGAGGTGCTCCGCCAGCGCCAGCACCGACGCCACCGGGTGCCGGTGCGGCAGCTCCTTCGCGGGGGCGTGGTGACTGGAGATCACCAGCGAGAGCTCGGGCGGCAGCTGCCACAGCCGCGACAACAGCGACGCCGCGTGCTCGTGGCTCTTCTCCAGCGCGTACCACTGCTCGGCGTCGAGCACCGAGCTCCGGTCTTCACCGAGCGCCATCAGCCCCGCGGAGATCCCGATCTCGTGGAGCAGCCCGCACACGAACGCGAACTCGGCGTCGAACGCCGTCTGCCGCGCCACCAGCCGCGAGAGGTGACCGACCACCGAGCCGTGCTTGCGCACGGCCTCCAGGCTCGGCCCCATCGTGGGCGACTTGAAGATCACCCGCTGCAGCGTCTCCAGCACCAGGCTCTGCACCCCGCGAATGCCCATTCGCGCCGCGGCCTCCTTCAGGGTGCGCGCCGGCGTCGAGCGGCTGTACATCGGGGAGTGCGCCAGCTTGAGCACGTCGGCGGTGATCATCGCGTCGTGCGAGATCACCTCCACCAGCTCACCGATGGTGACGTTCGGCTTGCGGGAGATGGTGATCACCTGCACCGCCATCGCGGGCAACATCGGCGCCTTGAACTGGGGGCGCGAGAACAACATCCCCACCCGCTCGCCGAGGGTGTTGGAGTCGACTGCGACCCCGAGGTCATCGATGACCGCTTCTCCCCGGCCGTAACTGGGGTTCAACCGTGCGTGACTGGTCACGGCTGACCGTATTTGCACGCCCTGCGCCAGCTACTTGGGGTGCGCCAGGGTGCCGAGGTCGAGTGTGGGCCCACCGTCGCCGCTGATCTGGTCTTGCATCTTGCCGACCTGGGTGACCGAGTCGGGCTGCGGCCAGATGAAGTTGGCGAACGAGTAGCTCTTCCAGTTGGGAATTCGCATCTGGTCCGGCGGGGGCGCGTTCTTGAGCGCCACGTCGCTGCCGGTGAGCTCGGGGTAGAGCTTCACGCTGCCGGGCGCGGTGCCCTGCTGCGCGGCGATCATGTTCTCCAGCTTCGACACCGGCATCATCGAGCCGCGAATCAGCTGCCGCATCGACGCGTCGCCCTTCACCGGCAGGTCTTTGCGGTTCGGCATCACGAACGCCATCGCCTGCTTGTGCCCATCGGGGTACTCGAGCAGCACCGTCTTGAACGAGTAGGTCGGCACCGCGACGCCGTCTTTGCCGATCTTCTGAATCTGCGCGTCGGGGAGCGGCTTGCCGTTGGCGTCGACGAACAGCGAGCCGGTGTTGACGGTGGCCTTGGCGCCGGTGGCCTGCACCAGCTGCCGCACCCCGGTCTCGATCACCCGCCAGCTCATTCGGTTCAGCTCGGGCGTCTGGGGCGCCATGTTGGTCATCAGAAACGACTCGTTCATCGCGGTGTCGTCGACCGAGTCTTCGGCGGCGCGCTGGTGGCCCTGGTCGAAGCCGCTGGAGGCGTAGTCGGCCGGCGTCGACGAGCCCTTGTCGCCCTTGTCGGTGTGAAAGTTGTTCGCCCGCTGCGGGTTGGTGTTCTCGGCGATGTCTTGCGGGGTGAGCACGTAGGAGACGATCGCCGGGTCGTGCCGGGTCTCGTCTTCGGTGATGTGCATGTAGTCGCGCTGGAGCGAGTTGCCCTTCAGCCCCGAGCTGTTGAGCGCGTCGGCTTCGTTGGTCTGCGAGGCCACCGCCGACAGCAGCGCGGCCGCCTTCTGATCGGCCATCCACCCGGTCTTGCCGGTGCCCGCCTTCACGCCGGCGGTGAAGGTGTTGAGCTCGTCCTGGCTGAGCTGCCCGTCGTGGTTGACGTCGGCCGCCTGCGCCACCTTGCCCTGCCAGCCGGTGAAGCCGGCCACCTTGTTCGACTTCGCCGCGTCGGCGCTCATCTTCTGCAGCTGGGTGCTGGTGAGGAACTGCAGGTCGGGCGAGCTGGAGAGATACGTGTCGAGCTCGGCGCGGGTGACCTTGCCGTCTTTGTTGCCCGACTGGTCGGCCGCCTGGAGCAGCTTGTCTTGCCAGGAGCCGGAGGCCCAACCCATCTTCGTCTCCAGCGCGCCGATCGCCGCCGGAGTGGTGACCGCGACCTTGCCGATCCCCGGGGAGTGAATCAGCCCGGAGTGATCGATCGCCTTCGGTGACGCGCCCGGCTTCAGCTCATTCGTTCTCATCGTCGCTCGCTCCGATTGAGCAGCCCCTGGTCACGGCCCACCCGCTGCACCCGCTCCACCAGCAGCGCCTCCGCGGCGCGCGCGTTGACGTAGTCGGCCGGCAGCTTCGCGCTCGACAGCCCGCGCAGCAGCGCCGCGAGAAAGCCCTCGTCGATCTCCGGCGCGTCGGAGCTCGCGAACACGAACGCGGTCGCCTCCAAAAGCTGCCCGCCGGCGCGCACCTTCACCGCCCGCGCCTGCCCGCCGTAGGAGCGCTCGAACGCGTCGACCGCCGCCCACTGCCTGGCGTCGAGCTCGAACAGCAGGCCTTCGACCTTCTCGCCGGCGAGCGCAGAGAGTGTCGCCACCCTGCCCTTGAAGCGCGGCGAGCCTCCGGTGAAGACGATCGCGTGGCCGTCGAGCGAGGCCTCGCTGCCCGGCGAAAGCTTGGGAAATTTCGCGCCGTCGGCCGGCTTCCACTTCGCGGTGGTCTCGCCGTCGAGCGACAGCCCGTACGCGAAGTAGCGCTTCGGAGTCGGAGCGCTCCAGCTCTTCTGGTTCTCGTTTGTGGTGCCCACGCAGCCCCCGACACGCGATCGTGACCGGTGGCGCAGCGGGCGCGAATGATCAGCCGGGCCTGGGGGCAGGACGCCCCGCTACGGCTCGAATACTGCGCACGTCGTCGATTAGTTCGGCTTAGAGGCCGGCGGTCTGGGTGCCGCCCGCGTCGTCAGACTCGTCGGAGTCGGCGGCCTTGATCGCTTCCTTCACCGCCGAAGCCATCTCGGGTACGGCCTTCTTGCTCACCTTGGCGCCGGAGCCAAGGCTGATGGTGCGGGTGACCGGATCAGAGTCGGGATCGGTGTAGACCTTGAGCTCGAGCTCCTTGCCGCTGATCGAGCCGGTGACCACCGCGTCGACGCTCGCCTTCTTGCTGCCCTTGCCGGGCTGCACGCAGGTGAACTTGGTGCACAACAGCTTCGACACCTGCGCCTTCACCTTCGACGCCTTCGGGCCGTCGAACTGGGTCACCGCGATCTTGGGTTTCGCGAGGGCGACACCCGCAGCCAACACCATCACCAGCGTCAAGAGACGAGACACGTGCACCTCCTGGACGGGGCCAGTGTGCAGATCTCGCGCCGAGGCCTAAGCCCATGAATCGACACGTGTAGTAGACGCAGCTGACCGCGTTGAGAACACCGCCTCGATGCACCCATGGAGCGACGAGGTGCCAAAGACATTTTGCTCGATCGGGTTTCAACCTTCCGCGAGGCGAGCCGGCCGCGAAAGGCTGCGTATATTTTTGCAGAGCATCTGCATATTGACTCCCACTTTCTGATCTACGAGTGTGCGCGCCGCTCAAGGGGCCGCTGGGGGTTCAGGCGTGAAGCGCACAATCGTTTTGATGGCAGTGATGGGGCTCGTGGCGTGCGGGCCCGAGACGGCAACGCAGAACAGCGGCGGCGGCTCCGCCAGTGGCGGCGGCAGCAACGCGGCCGGTGGCGGGTCGGCGGGCGGCGGCGCAGCGGCGGGCGGCGGCTCGGCGTCGGGCGGCGGCTCGGCGGCCGGCGGCGGTGCAGCGGCCGGCGGCGGTTCAGCGGCGGGCGGAGGCGCGGCAACCGGCGGAGGCAGCGCGAGCGGTGGTGGCGGCGGAAGCTCGGGCCGCGGTCTGCCGTGCGACGTGCAGACGATGGTCGACACCCACTGCGGCCAGTGCCACGGCGCGGTTCCCCAGCAGAGCGCACCGATGTCGCTGGTCACCCGCGCCGACTTCCTCGCCGCGTCTGCCAGCTACCCGGGCAAGAACCAGGCGGAGCGCAGCCTCACCCGCATGCAGGCGACGGTGGCTCCGATGCCGCCCGCGCCCAACGCGCCGGTGCCGTCGAGCGACGTGTCGGTCTTTCAAGCGTGGGTGAACGCCAATGAGCCGCAGGGCAGTTGCGGCACCGGAGGCGGCGCAGGCGGCGGCAGCGCGACCGGTGGTGGCTCCGCGACCGGCGGCGGCTCGGCGACCGGCGGCGGCTCGGCGACCGGCGGCGGCTCCGCGACCGGCGGCGGCTCGGCGAGCGGCGGTGGCGGCGGCAGCACCACCCCGGTCTGCACCTCCGGCGTCTCGTGGGCGCTCGGCAACCTCGGCACCGACCTGATGAACCCGGGCTACGCGTGCCGCTCCTGCCACCTGGGCAACAACTTCCAGAACCAGAACCCGTCGCACGCGTCGAAGTCGAGCGCGGCCTACGCGTTCATGGGCACGGTGTACCCGACCTTCCACGAGACCGACCTCTGCGACGACTTCTCTGCCGGCGGCGCGACGATTCAGATCATCGACGCCAACGGCCAGGTCGCGCTCACGCTGACGCCGAACGCGGTGGGCAACTTTCACAGCAGCAGCACCAACAACCCGGTGGCGATGCCGTACACCGCCCAGGTGGTTCAGAACGGCATGACCCGCGCGATGATGACGCCGCAGACCGACGGCGACTGCAACAGCTGTCACACCGTGATGGGCCTCAACGGAGCCCCAGGGCGGATCGCGCTCCCTTGAGCTGGTAGCGCTCGGGCTCGCCGTCGGAGCCCGGGTCTGCCTTCGCCTTCTTGATCACCTTGGCGTCGAAGCGCTTGCGGGCGTCGTCGATCTCCAGCCGGTTCGCCTGCGCCCAGACCGCCAGCTGCACCAGCGGCTCGAGCAGCGTCTTGCCGAGCTTGGTGAGCTCGTAGTCGACCCGCGGCGGCACCGTCGCCTCGACCTTGCGGCTGATCAGCCCGTCGCGCTCCAGGTTGCGCACGGTCAGCGTCAGCATGCGCTGCGAGATGCCCTCGACGTCGCGGCGCAGCTGCGAGAAGCGCTTGGGGCCGTCTTTCAGGTTGGTCACCACCTGCACCGACCACTTGTCGCCGACGCGGTTGAGCACCTCGCGCACCGCGATGCAGCCCTCGTGGCTCACCTTCTTGTTCGCTGGTGACACCGGTGTGCCTCCTTGCGGACCGCCGACTGGTTACTTATTGGTCCTCAGTTACAAAGAGTAACCAACAATCAAAGAGTAACCAAGGAGCCTCTCGATGACCACCGCCACTGCCACCGCCTCCGACGTCCGGCCCTCGAAGGGTCTCCACTACGGCCTCTGGGCCGCGCAGGTGCTGGCCGGCCTCGCCTTCGTGATGGCCGGCTTGATGAAGACGACCACTCCGATCGCCGACCTCGCGGTCAAGATGAGCTGGGTCACCCACACGCCCGAGGGCCTGGTGCGCTTCATCGGCGCGTCGGAGCTGTTGGGTGGGCTCGGGCTGGTGCTCCCCGCCGCGACCCGAATCAAGCCGATCCTCACTCCGGTGGCCGCCGCCGCGTTGACGTTGGTGATGGTGCTCGCGGCCGGCTTTCACCTCTACCTCGGTGAGCCGGAGCGGATGCCCGCGTCGATCGTGCTCGGGGTGATCTCGGTGTTCATCGCCTGGGGCCGCTTCACCAAGGCGCCGATCGCCGCGCGGTAAAGCTAGCGCCGGCCCAGCGCGGCCGCGCGCACCAGCTTCTCGGCCGAGGCGAAGCCCGAGAACAGCTCACCGGTGAGCGAGGCGCGCGCGTGCTTCGACGCCGGCCGCAGCCAGTCGTTGAGCACGTGGCCCTTGGTGTCGTGCTGCGCCGGCTCGTCGGGGTTGAGCCGGCCTTCTTCGACGCCGGTGCCGACCCGGTGGGCGAACACCACGGTGCCGTCGGCCTCGGTGCGCATCACCACTCCGACGTGGGTGAGCCCGTCGTCGACCTTGCCGTCTTTGTTGCGATCGTAGGTCTCGCGAAAGAACACCAGGTCGCCCGCTTCGGGCCGCCGAAAGTGAATCGCGCCCAGCGCCTCGGCGTGACGGAAGATCGCCATCACCCCGTTGTCGCCGCGCTCGCCTTCCACGCCCAACAGCTCCACCGAGGCCTGCCAATACGCCAGCCGCACCAGCCCGGTGCAGTCGTCGGGCACGCGGCCCGACACGTGCCGCAGCGTCTTCAGCCCAATCAGCTTGCGAACGAAGTTGGCCATCGGAGCGCCGGCGCCGTCGTTCGCCACCGGGAACGCCGCCCAGTCTTCCTTCGCGTCCTCCGAGGGAGGCGGCGGCGGAGCCGGCAGCGGCTCTCGCTCCGGCGCGGGTGCGGCCACCGGCGTCACCGCGACGTGCGATGGCGACGGCGCGGGTCCGTCGACGGTGCTGCGTTGGATTGTGCTGCTGGTGGCGCACGCCGCGAGGAGCATCGTGCTGCCGAGGCCGAGGAGGTTCTCGCGTCGCATTCGTTCGCAGACGGTGCATTTGCGAAGCCAATTCAGATCGGGGCTTCGGGGGACGTCCTACATCGGCCCCAGCGGTTACGAATTCGTAACCGCCTCCGAAAATCACGCACATCAGACCTTGATTGGTTTGGGTCCCGTCGGCTCTGATCAGGCCAATGCTGGATGTACTCCTCGTGGAAGACGAGCCCTCGATTCTCGCGCTGTTCAGTGAGGCATTGGCATCGCGTGGACATCGGGTGGTGACCGCGACCGACGGGCTCTCGGGCCTGGCGCTGCTCGAGTCGCGGGTGTTCGATCTGGTGATCTCCGACGTGCGTCTGCCGCGGGTGAACGGGCTCGACCTGTTTCACCGCGCGCGGGCGAAAGCGCCGGGCACCCGGTTCATCATCATGACCGCTTACGCCACCGTGGAAGACGCGGTGAACGTGATGAAGGAAGGCGCGGTCGACTACCTGACCAAGCCGGTCGACCTGCCGGAGCTGCTCGACCGTCTCGATCGCATCGAGCGCGAGCTCTCGGTGGCGCGCAAGTTCGAGAAGGTACGCAACGAGCCCAAGCTCGACCAGCGCCTGCTCGGCCGCTCTCCGGCGATGAACCGGGTGATCGACCTGCTCAACCGCTTCGCCCACGCCCACGACCCGGTGCTGATCACCGGCGAGTCGGGCACCGGCAAGGAGCTGGTGGCGCGCGAGCTCCACCGGGTGTCGCCGCGCAACGAAGCGCCGTTTCACGCGGTGACCTGCGCGACGCTGCAGGACTCGGCGATCGACCTGGAGCCGTTCACCTCGGCCGCCAACGGGAAGAAGGGCCTCAAGCCCGCGGGCACGCTGTTCCTCGACGAGGTGGCGGAGCTGTCTCCCGCCGCGCAGACCCGGCTGCTCAAGTGGATGGAGGAGCACCTCGGCGACGAGAACGACGCCAGCCAGCTTCGCCTGGTGAGCGCCACCCACCGCAACCTGCGCGCGTTGGTGGCCGAAGGCCGCTTTCGCGAAGACCTCTACTTCAGGCTGAAGGTGCTCGAGCTGCCGGTGCCTCCGCTGCGCGACCGCGGCGGCGACCTGATGGTGCTGCTCGACCACTTCATTCGCCGGTTCGCCGCGCCCCACCCGCCCGAGATTTCGGCGCGGGCGCTCGCCGCGTTCACCCAGTACCCGTTCCCCGGCAACGTGCGCGAGCTCGAGCACGCGGTGCGGTACTCGCTCACCCTCGCCGCGGGCATGGAGATCGACCTCCAGCACCTGCCGGAGGAGATCTCCGGCCCGGCGATGCCGCGTCAGGGCCCGGCGCCCCGCTCGCTCCCCGAGGCGGTGCGCGAGTTCGAGCGCGAGTACCTGCGCCGCGCGATGCTGCGCTCCACCGGAGGCCGGCGCGCGTCGGTCGCCGAAGCGCTCGGCATCTCGCGCAAGAACCTCTGGGAGAAGCTGCGTGGGTACGGGCTGTCGGCGGAGATTGATCCGCAGGGCAATGTGACGCCTGCGACGCCACTCCCGGCAGTGACTCCGCCTGAGCGAAGCTGAAGCGAAGTCGGCTGAGCAGACTGAGCCCCCTCCCGCCCTTCGGGCACCCTCCCCCGTCAGGGGAGGGCGTTCGTATTGGCTTCGATCTCGGTGACGAGAACGAGAACCCCTCCCCCTTCGGGGGAGGTGTCACGAAGTGACGGAGGGGGCTCACACCTCCGACGCTGTACGTGCACCGACCACGATCCGCCGCGCCACGTGGCGCCGCGCATCACCTGCGATCGGTTTCCCCGGCGAGGGCGATTCGCTTTGGTGACCCACAGGCGTCGTTGTCGGTGTGCACCGGTGGCGCCCGGTACACCTCCATCGCCTGATCGAGCTCGCCCTGAACCGCGAGCACCTGCGCGAGCCGGCTCTGTGCGATGTCACGGCCTCGTGGCCAATCGCGCCAGTCGGCCTGAAGCGCCGATTGGAGCATCGCCCGCGCTTCGGCCAGCCGCCGCTCACCCACATCGAGCTCGGCGAGCGTCCACCAGGCTGGACCGTACGAAGGGTAGCGGGTGAGCAGCCGGTCGAGCAGCGCGCGGGCGGCGGCAGGGTGAGCGAGCTTCAGCTCCGCCAGCGCCGCCTGGTGGAGCACGTGCGCATCGAGGGGATCGAGCGCGATCGCGTCTGCGAACAGTGACGTGGCGGCTTCGTCACCTTGCGCGGCGGCGACCCGGCCGAGATCGGCGAGGTAGATCGCGAAACGGGGAGCGCGGCGCACCGCGGTCGCGTACGCCTCGCGCGCACCGCTCCAGTCTCCGCGCGCTTCGAGCTGTGCACCCTGCTGCGCCGGCCAGAGCGCGCTCTCGGGCTCGAAGCGGGCCGCGAGCTCGAAGTGACCCTGCCGCGCGCAGACCGACGCCACCGTCCAACGCAGGGGGAACGCGACCACCAGCAACCCCACCAGCGCCACGCGCAGCCAGGAGAACCGGGCAGGTGTCGAAGCCGGCGGCCACTCTTCACGGGCGAGCTCCGCCGCGCACGCGAGCAGCAGCGCCAACGTCGCCGCGGAGTGAAACGTCACCAGCCAGGAGACGCCGCCCGCGGCGAGCACGGCGACCGGAGCCGTGGGCTTCCGTCGCACCAGCACTGAGACGATCACAGCCAACGTCACACCGGTCATCGCGACCCCGGCCACGCCCATCGTCGCCATCACCTGGCCGATCAGCGAATGCGCGTGCTGCGGCGTCGTCCCCCACTCGTAGAGCCACGCGTCGGGGGTTCGAAACTGCTGCGACGCGAGCTGAAACGCATCGAGGCCGACCCCGCTGACCGGGTGCGCGAGGAAGGCATCGACCGCGCTGTTCCACAGCGCCACCCGGGTGGGCGCCACCAGCGCGTCTTTCAGCCGCAGCATCAACGCCTCGGGTCTGACCACCGCCAACCCGGCCGCCGCCATCGCCACCGCGCCGAGCACGTACTTCCGAGCCCCGGAGCGCGCCGACCACACCGCCACGCCCACCAGCGCCGCCAACCAGCCCGCCCGCGACAAGCTGATCGCACACGCCGAAGCGGCCAGCAGCGCGGTGGCGAGCGCCCACCCGCGCCCCTGCCCGCGCCACGCCCGCTCGAGCGCGAGTGGAATCACCAGCGCGGTGAACACGCCGAGGTGTGCCGGGTGCCCGAGGGTGGCGAACGGGCGCATCGCTCCGCACCAGCTCGCCTCGGCGACCCATGGAATCGGATCTCGGCCGAAGTACTGCAGCCAGGCCCAGAGCGCGATCGGCCACACCACGAGACACGCCGCCCCGGCCACGCTCCCCGCCGAGCTGCGCGCGAACAGGTACCAACCCGCGAACAGCACCACGCTCACCAGCCCACCGCGTGAGCCCTCCACACCCGACACCGAGAGCAGCGGCGCCTGGCTGAACGCGGCGGCGAACAACGCCACCAGCATCCAGCCCGACAACAGCCGCACGTCGGGAGCGCTCCACGGCACCTGGGCCCGCGCCGCGAACACCACGCACGCCAGCGCCAGCACCAACTGCTTCGGCAGCTCGAAGTTGTCGAACGCGACGGGCAGCAGCATCAACGCCGCGGCGAACAGCCACCCGCCCGCGCGCATCACTGCACGACGATGGTGGCCACGCCGTAGCGGTTCAGGTCGGTGGTGAGCGTCGCCGCCACCACGTAGACGCCCGGCACGCTGGCGGTGAAGTTGCCGGTCGACGAGACCGACGCTCCGCCGCCCGAGGTCAGCATGTGCCAGTCGACGCTCCCCGAAGGAGTCACCGTCGCGTTCAGCTGCACCGAGCCGCCCGCGTTCACCGAGGCCAGCGAAGGCGCCACCTTGATCGCCGCGCTGCCCGAGGTGAACAGCACGAGCTCCGACCAGGCGACGTGGTTGTTGCGGGTCGGGTCGACCGCGTACACCACGTAGGTGCCGGTCTCGCTCGGGGTGGTCATCGTGCCGTCGGAGCCGATCGTTCCCCGCGGCCCCACCGACCAGCTCACCGTATCGAGCCCTGCGTACGCGGAAGGCGAGCTGTAGAAGTCGACCGCCGCGAACGACTGATCTGCGTTGGTGGCGAGAATGTAGGAGCTCTCTGACGCGCCTTGCGGCACCACCATGAACTCGGTGCCGTTGCCGTCGATCTCGATCGGCACCGTGGCGCTGGCCGAGCCTTGCGCCGCGGAGGTCACCCGCACCACCGCGTTGCCGCTGCTGCTGGCGTAGAAATACGCCGGCCCGTCGCCGCGCGGCTGCACGTTGCCGACGCCCTGGTCGAGGCCCCAGATCACCGTCTGGTTCGCGGTGCCGTCGACCCGGGCCACCATCAGCAGGCTCTCTCCGACCGAGAGGGTCGCGCTGGGGGGAAACACCACCACGTTGATGCCGCCACCGCCGGTGCCCGCACCGCCGCCGGTGCCCACGCCGCCGCCCGTGCTCACGCCGCCGCCGGTCGCCGAACCACCGCCAATCGACGAACCCCCGCCGGTCGCTGAACCGCCGCCAATCGATGAGCCACCGCCGGTGCCAGAGCCGCCTCCGACACCCGAGGCGCACTGACCGAGGCTGCACACCTGACCGACGAGGCACTGGGTGCACGCCGCTCCCGCATGGCCGCACGCGAGCGCGTCGGTGCCGCCCTGGCAGACGCCATTGGCGTCGCAGCAACCCGCGGTGCAGGTGGTGGGCGAGCAGTTGTTGCCGCCGCAGTTACAACCGGCGACGAAGGTCACGACGAAGGCGATGACGAACGCCCAGAGACCGGTGCGCATGCACCGCCTCCTATCAGGCCTGGCGGCGCTGGCGGTAGCGGCGGATGAGCGCGTTGGTCGACGAGTCGTGCTCGAGCTTCGGGTCAGCGGCGGGCGAATCGAGCTCGGCGGTGATCTTCTTCGCCAGCACTTTGCCCAGCTCCACGCCCCACTGGTCGAACGCGCCGATGCCCCAGATCGCGGCCTCGGTGAACACCCGGTGCTCGTAGAGCGCCACCAGCTTGCCGAGCGCCTCGGGGGTGAGCTTGTCGACCAGCACGGTCGTGCTCGGCCGGTTGCCCTCGAACACCTTGTGGGGCACCAGCGCCTCGGGCACGCCTTCGGCCTTCACCTGCTCCGCGGTCTTCCCGAACGCGAGCGCCTCGCCCTGCGCGAACAGGTTGGCCATCAACAGGTCGTGGTGCACCCGGTTCGGGTTGAGGCTCTGGTTGAAGCCGATGAAGTCGCAGGGGATCAGCCGGGTGCCCTGGTGAATCAGCTGGTAGAACGAGTGCTGCCCGTTGGTGCCCGGCTCGCCCCAGAAGATCGGCCCGGTGGCGGCCTCCACCGGCGTGCCCTCGAGCGTGACGCGCTTGCCGTTCGACTCCATCGTCAGCTGCTGCAGGTAGGCGGGAAAACGCTTCAGGTACTGGTCGTACGGCAACACCGCCACCGTGTCGGCGCCGAGGAAGTTGTTGTTCCACACTCCGAACAGCCCCATCAGCACCGGCAGGTTCTTCTCGAACGGCGCGGTGCGGAAGTGCTGGTCGACCGCGTGAAAGCCCGCCAGCATTTCGCGAAAGCGCGCCGGGCCGATCGCCACCATCGTCGAGAGCCCGATCGCCGAGTCCATCGAGTAGCGGCCGCCCACCCAGTCCCAGAAGCCGAACATGTTCGCCGGGTCGATGCCGAACTTGCGCACCTCGGCCTCGTTGGTGCTCACCGCCACGAAGTGCTTCGCCACCGCCGCGCTTTCCTTCAGCACCTGGAGCAGCAGCTCGCGGGCCGACGACGCGTTGGTCATCGTCTCCTGGGTGGTGAAGGTCTTCGACGAGACGATGAACATCGTCTCGGCCATGTCGAGGCCCTGGGTCGCCTCGGCGATGTCGGTGTGGTCGACGTTGGAGACGAAGCGGAACTGCAGGTCGCGCGCGCTGTACGAGCGGAGCGCCTCGTACGCCATCACCGGCCCCAGGTCGGAGCCGCCGATGCCGATGTTCACCACGGTGCGAATGCGCTTGCCGGTGAAGCCCTTCCACTCCCCCGAGCGCACCCGCTCGGCGAACGCGCTCATGCGATCGAGGGTGGCGTGCACCTGCGGCACCACGTCGACGCCGTCGACCAGAATGCTCTCGCCCTTCTGGGCCCGCAGCGCGACGTGCAGCACCGCGCGGTTCTCGGTGCGGTTGATCTTCTCGCCCTTGAACATCGCGTCGATCTTCGCCCGCAAGTCGCGCTCACCCGCGAGCGCCATCAAAAGCCGCAGCGTCTCCTGCGTCACCCGCTGCTTCGAGAAGTCGGCGTAGAGCCCGGCGCCCTCGACGGTCAGCTTCGACGCGCGGTCGGGGTCGGCCTTGAACAGGTCCCGCAGGTGCTGCGGCTTCAACTGATCGCGGTGCTGCGACAGCGCCTTCCAGGCCGGGGTCTCGCTCATGGTGAGCGATTTTTACCCCACCGCGTCGATGATCCGTTCGCGATTCCGCTTCAGGTAGTCGGCGTTTGCCCCAAGCACCGGGCGCGAAATCGCGAACGCGGCCGCGGCGGCGAGGGTCATGCCCGGCACCAGCATCAGCGGCGCGAGGTGCTGGAGCAGCCAGTAGGTGCCGCCCAGCAGCCCGCTCCCGCCGAAGGTGACCGCGAGGCCGAGCAGCACCACCGGCAGCGGCATCGCCCCGCTCTTCATGCCCCGCACCAGCTTGCGCGGGAACCAGACGCTGGTGCGCTGGCCGACCGCGTGCTGCACCAGCGCGAAGGCGATGAACAGCATCAACCCCGCCACCAACTCGGTCACCGGAGGCCGTTGCAGCACCGCCAAAAGCCCCACCAGCAAGAGCGCCTGAATGCTCTGCCAGAGCGCGAAGCCGAGCTGCTTGCCCTCGAGAATGGTGCGCTCGCTCAGCGGCAGCAGGAACAGCGTCTTCACCCCGTGGCCGTCGAGGCCGAACTGGTTGAAGCCCAGCCCGTTGGCGGCGAGCGAGAGGTAGATGAACGCGCTCGGCACCATCCAATCGGTGCGCTGGGAGATCTGCGAGAACGGGCCCTTGATCACCCCGATGGTGATCAGCGGCATCGCGAAGGCGAAGCGGCCCTGAATGCTGCCCAGCAGCGTCACCCACTGCAGCCGCGCCACGCCCAGCCGCGGGTGGCGAAAGCTCCACGGCTTGCCCTGCTCGGTCACCACTTCGGGCGTCGACAGCTCGCGCTCGCGCCAGAGCAGCACGAACGCCAGCGCGGTCGACGCCACCAGCAGCACCACGCCCCAGGCCAGCCCCAGCTTCGGCCCTCCGTGAAGCGCGATCAGCGCCCGGGTCGCGGGGAGGTAGTCGGTGAGCTCGAGCAGCCGCGCGGCGCCGGCTTTCACCTTGTCGAGCTCCACCGTCTTCGCCGCCATCAGCCGGGTGCCGAGGAAGCTGGAGATCAGCCACGCCATGCCGAAGCTGACCGCGATCGCCAGCCGCAGCCTGCGCACCAGCCGGTCGGCGAGCGAGCCGATCACCAACTGGAGCGCGAGCAGGGTGAGCACCGACTCCAGCGCCAGCAGCACCATGCCCGGCAGCATCGAAGGCACCGCCAGGCCGGCGCAGCAGCAGGTGGCGAACAGCGTCACCGACATCGCCAGGGTGACCACGTCTCCGAAGCCGGCGAACAGCTCGGCGAAGAAGAGCGTCACCGGCTGCACCGGGTACTGCCGGTAGGACTCCCAGGTGAGCTGCTTGCCGCCGCCGGTCACCCCGCCGATGAAGCCGCCGAAGAGCGACAGCCCGGAGATCAGCGCGCCGAGCACCCCGATCAGCTCCGGCTTGCCCTCGGGACCGTAGGCGGCGGTCATCAGCGCGAAGCCGGCGGCGCTGAAGCCGAACAGCACCGGGACGATCAAGGTGGCGACCAGAAAGAACGCCACGATCAGGGTGAGGATCACCCCGCCCGAGCCCATCTGCTTGCGCATGCGGTTGAACGACACCTGCGCGTGCGAGGCGAGCACCGCGCGGAGAGGAGACTTCACAGCCACGACAGCTCCGCCTTGTGCCCGCCGCCGACCAGCCCGACGAACACCGACTCCAGGCTCTCGCCCGACTTCTTCAGGTCGTCGAGCGGGCCGAAGCCCTTCAGCTTGCCCTGGTCGATGATCGCGATCAGCGGGCAGAGCTTCTCGACCACCTCGAGAATGTGGCTGGTGAGCACCAGGGTGACGCCGCGCTTCTGGAGCGAGACCAGAATGTCTTTGATGGTGCGGTTGGTGACCGCGTCGATGCCTTCGAACGGCTCGTCGAGGAACAGCAGCTTGGGGCCGTGAATCAGCGCGGCGCAGAGCGCGAGCTTCTTCTTCATGCCGAAGCTGTACTCGCTGATCAGCTTCTTCGGGCCGTGGTCGAGGTCGAGCGTCTGGAACAGCTCCTGGGCACGGCGATCGATCGCCTCGTCTTCGAGGCCGTACATGCGGCCCACGAAGCGGAGGTACTGCGGGCCGGTGAGCATCTCGAGCAGCGCCATGTCTTCGGGCATCACCCCGAGCTGCCGCTTCACCTCGAGCGGGTGCTGCTCGAGCTCCATGCCGAACAATTTGATGCTGCCCGAGGTGGGCGTGAGCAGCCCGGTGAGCATCTTCAGGGTGGTCGACTTGCCGGCGCCGTTGCGGCCGAGCAGCCCGAGAAAAGTGCCCGGCTCGAGTGAGAACGAGACGTCGTCGACCGCCACCTTGTCGCCGAAGCGCTTGGTGACATGGGAAAGCTCGAGAACCGCCACGGGTACTTCATAGTACGGTCTTTTTTCGTGCTCATCGCTCCTGAACGCATCGTGACCCGGCGGTTGGTGGGCACCCGCTACACCCCCGCCGACGAAGCCGACGTGCTCGAGCTCAACGCCGACGTCGAGGTGATGCGGTTCATCGAGGCCGGAGGGCGCAACACCGAGAAGGTGCGGGGCATCTTCGCCCGGCTCGACGCCCAGTGGTCGCTGCACGGCTATGGGTATTGGGTGCTGCGCACACCGGCCGGTGAGTTCGCCGGCGGGCTGGTGATCATTCGCGAGCAGGTCAGCGGAGATGCGGAGGCCGGCTACGCGCTGCGGCCGTCGTTCTGGGGTCAGGGCTACGCGAGCGAGGCGATGACCGAGCTGGTGCGGGTGGCGTTCGAGGTGCTGCGAATGCCGTCGTTGTTCGCGCGGGTGGTGCCCGAGAACGTGGCCTCGGTGAAGGTGCTGCAGAAGCTCGGGTTCGTGTTCGAGCGCGAAGGCGTCGACGACAAGGGCGTGCGGCTGAACTTCTACCGGCTGCGCTCGACCGGCTGACGTCAGTGCTCGACGATCAGCCCCGGCCAGGTCGCGATCCGGTCGCCGTCAGTCGAGGTGATCAAGATCGCGTGGCCACCGCCGATCGCGGACTGCGCGGTGACCTTGATCGTCAGGTGCAGCACGTCGCCGTTCTTCCCTTCGGTCTTGTCCCAGGTGAGGTCCAACGTCTTGTTGAACCCGTACGGGCCATAGAACCGGTACATCAGGTCTTCGGCGATCACCGTCCACGAGTGCCCGGTGTCTCCATCTGAGAACAGCTGCACGTCGATGGTCTTGGTACCGCCGACCGGAATCACGATGCCCTTGGAGTGAATCGTGCCGGTGATGCCCGACGTCAGCGTGACGTCGTCGTTGAGCACCGGCGCGGCGGCGAAGTACGGGCCGCTGATCTCCGGCACACACGGGTCATGCCCAGCGGCAGCCGCCTTGTTCGACCAGGTGCGCTGAGTCACGTACCCGACGTCGGACAACGCGATGTCGATCCTCGGCCCGCCGAACTCGCACAGGTCGCCCGCCTCGCCGCCGCCCATCACGCCCCAGATCACGTGGTCTTGATCGACGTTGAAGTACGCCGCGTACGGGCCGCCGGTGAGGTTCAAGCCGCCGTTCGAATCGAGGAACGGGTCGGTCGCCGCTTCGATCCACTCGTGGCTGATCACCTCGGTGAGCCCGTTCACGTCGGGCGTGGTGCCGCAGGTGGGAATCACCGCGAACGCGACCAACTGGGTGCCGCCGTCTCCGAGCGGGAGCTCGACGTGATCGTGGTACCCGCCGAAGCCGGTGCAGCTGTCGATGGTGCCGAACAGCGAGCTCACCGGGTTGGGCCGGGTGATCTTGGTGCTGGCGGGAAAAACGATCGTGTAGATGCCCTCGGGGTCGACCGTGCCGAGGGTGCCGAGCTGCAGCCAGCTCTGCATCTGCATGTTGAGGTCGGTGCTCGAGATCGTCATCGGCGCGGTCTGACCGGTGAGCTTGATCTTCCCGCCGTAGGTGAGCGGCCCGACGCCGTACTCCGAGGTGGTGGTGGCCCAGTACGACGAGGTGGTCATGTTGTGGGCGAAGGTCTCGAGGTCGGCCTCGAACGGGTGCCCCGGGTAGAAGATGTAGCGGGCGGTCGGCGTCGCCAGCACCGGGCCTCCGTCGGCGCTCACCAACTGCGGCAGCACCGGGTGCGCCGCCTCGACCCAGCCCGAATCAGCGGCACCACCACCACCGCCGCCGCCACCGCCACCGGAGCCACCCGCGGTTCCACCGCCCACGCCTCCATCGGGGTTCTTGTTCGACTGACCGCAAGCGGCCACCAACAGGCAGATCAACAGCGACGCGGTGCGCACGAATGAGACATAACCCACCCGCCTGATCGACGACCACACGTTCTCCCTCGCGCTGTCCCCGAAATACCGGGCGCTCTCGATCGTGCACTGGAGCCCGGCAGACGCGTGCCGTGCGGCGGCGAAGCTGCTCAACCCGCGCGCGTCGGACCGGGTGCTCGACGTCGGCAGCGGCGTGGGCAAGTTCTGCGTGCTCGGCTCGCTCGCGCACCGCGGCCACTTCGTCGGCGTGGAGCAGCGCGACGACCTGGTGGAAGAGGCGAACGCGGTCGCCGCGCACTTCAAGGCGGAGCGCGCGAGCTTCATTCTCGGCGACGCGCTGGAGCTCGACTGGAGCGGCTTCGACGGCTTCTATTTCTACAACCCGTTCGGCGAGCTCCGGTTCGACATGACCCGGCGCATCGATCACACCGTCACCTACGACCCCGCCAAGCACCGGCAGTCGGTGATCACCGTGCGCAACAAGCTCCTTGCGATGCCGGCGGGCACCAAGGTGGTGCTCCACCACGGCTTCGGCGGGCGGCTCCCCGACAAGTACGAGCTGACCCAGGTCGAGCCGCTCGACGAGGGCGACCTCGAGCTCTGGGTGAAGCGCGGCGTTCGACGAAGCTGATCAGTGACTCGGCAGGTGCTGCATGCGCGCCACCCGATCTTGCTCGGCGGTCGCGTAGCCTTCGACCCGCGCTTCGAGATCGGGAATGCCGGCGACCTTCGCCTCCAGGTCGTCGTACGCAGACGCTTCGGGGTGCCGCATCGCCGCCAGGCCCGAGCCGATGATCGCCACTCCGCCGGCGAGCAGCTCGATGCCCGACGCGATCGCCACCCAGCGCGGCGTCGCGTCGCGCCAGAAGCCCAGCAACCCGACCGCGAGCACGAAGGTGAACAGCACGTCGGCCCCCTCGAACCAGGCGGCGCGCGGGTGGTCGGCCCAGAGGTCGATGCCGCGGAAGATCGCGTTCACCAGACAGAAGATGCCGAGCATCAACGCGACCGGCGGCGCGGTGGTCGACAGCCCCATCAGCGGCGGCATGCTGAGCAGGAACGCGGCGAGGAAGAAGATCGACGCGCCCGAGACGACCTGCGCGATCCAGGTGCCGCCTTCACGCCTCAGCTCGAAGCCCGAACCCAGCTCGAGGGCGGCGCCGAGCACCAGCGCGCTGATCGCGACCTTCAGCGGTGGGCCCGCTCCGACCGGCGACCAAAACAGCAGAATGATTCCAAACAGGCTCGTCAGCGTTCCAGCGGCGAGCGACCACGGACGATTTCGGGTCGTGTCCATCGCATGCTCCACCACAACGGGTAGCGGCGGAGCCTGCGGCGCGCAACCGTTACGCCGCCGGGGGTGCCACCCGGGCCGCCTGGAGCTCGGGACCGAGCTTCCCGACCAGCATCAGGCCCCACATCTTCCAGTCGGCGATCAGGCTCCAGAGCGGATAGGTGAACGTCGCCGGGCGGTTGTGCTCGATGAAGAAGTGCGAGACCCAGGCGAAGCCGTAGCCGCACACCGCCGCGCTGAGGAAGTACCAGGGCTGCATCAGCACGACCGCCGCCACCAGGTTGAGCAAGGTGCCGCAGCTGCCGATGAAATGCATGGTGCGGGTGGCGGGCTTGGAGTGCTCGCCCAGGTAGAACGGCCAGAACTCGGAGAAAGTCTCGATGCGCTTCGACATGGTTTTCAACCTACCTCTCTAGGGAGCCGCGGTTCCACCGTTGGTCGTGAAGCAGTACCCGTTCCCCCCGGGGAAGTAATACGCGAGGTTGTACGGGCTGGCGGTGGCGAGGCACATGGTGACGATGAACTCGGCGTTGGTGCCGTTCGGCAGGTAACCCGCAGCCGGCCGAAACTGCGCAGCGACTTCATTGCCGCTGGCGGCGACGAACTTCGGCTGGGGGGCGGAGGTCGACGTGCTCGGCCAGCTGGCGCTCGAGTAAACGAACAGGTCGACGGTGTGCGCGTAGGTGCCGCTGCCGCAGAACTCGATGTCGTCGAGGGCGTCGTCGGTCACGTTGAAGATCACCGGCCCGGTCGAGGAGCCCGCGTTCCAGGAGTAGTTGGTGTCGTTCGAGAAGTTCACGCACGACGGGTTGCCGACCTCACCGCAGACGTTGTTGGTGAAGCACGCCTGGCCGTACGCGCAGGCGTCGGGCTGCAGGTTGCCGGAGTTGCAGGTCGCTCCCGGCTGGCAGGTGTGGCTGGAGAAGTTGCAGACGTCGTTGCCGCACTGGCCCTGGTCGGTGCAGCTGGCCGAGCCTCCGCCGGTCGCCGAGCCTCCGCCCGTCGCCGAGCCTCCGCCCGTCGCCGCGCCGCCGCCCGTCGCCGAACCGCCGCCCGTTGCCGCGCCGCCGCCCGTCGCCGCGCCTCCGCCCGTCGCTGCGCCGCCGCCCGTCGCCGAACCTCCGCCCGTCGCTGCGCCGCCGCCCGTCGCTGCACCGCCACCGGTCGCTGCTCCGCCACCGGTCGCCGCGGATCCGCCGCCGGTCGCCGAACCACCGCCGCTGCCGAAGTTGGTGCAGGTGCCGAGGCTGCAGGTCTGGCCGAGCGAGCACGATCCGCAGGTCGCTCCGCCGTGGCCGCACGCCATCGTGTCGGTGCCCAACTGGCAGACCTGGTTCACGTCACAGCAGCCCGACGAACAGTTGGAGGGGCCGCAGGTCTTGCCGCCACAGGCCGCGACCAAGACGATGAACGACACCACTGCAGTGCAGAGGAAGAAGGTGCGCATCCGGCCCCACTAGCACAAAAAAACCGGCCCCCTCCAAGCGGAGAGGGCCGGCGGAATTCGAGAACGTCGTGGTCGCTTACTTGCGGACCTGAACGCCCAGCTGCTGCGGAGCGATAGCGACGCCGTTCTGGTCGAACGTCTTCACCGAGAGCTGCCGGCCGTGATCGTACTGCTCCTCCATCATCACCTTGCCGTTGCTCCAGTACTGAATGCGCTTGCCGTGGAAGTCGCCGTGCACGAAGTCGGTGTCACCGGTCTTCACGCCGTTCTGGTCGAAGAAAACCCAGTGACCGGTGCGCCAACCCTCTTCGTTCTGACCCACGGCCTGCTGCTGACCGTTCGGCCACCACGCGATGTACGGGCCGTGGAAAACACGGCTGCCATCAGCGAGCACCTTCATGCAGAGGGTCGCCTCCAGCTGCGACTTCGACCCACCCGCCTGACGGGTACCCGCCGGGCAGGAGAGCTTCGCCTCATCCGCGAAGGCCAGACCGCTCACCAACACGACCGCGACGATTGCGAGTTTCTTCATGTGTGTGTGTCTCCGTTTAATTGGTACGTGACGAGGGCTGTCGGAATTCAGGGAGTGATCACGCCACCGTTGGTGGTGATGCAGAACCCGTTTCCGTTGGTGAAGTAGAAGCCCGCAGTGATCGGGGACGCAGTCGAGCCGCAGAGCGTGACCTTGTAGTCGGCCAGCGCACCACTGACAGAGTACCCGCTGACCGGTTTGAACGGCGCCGCGGTCTCACCACCCGTCGAGTTCACGTACTTCAGGCCGGGCGCGTTACCCGACTGGGCCGGCCAGCTCTGAAGCAGCCAGTAGGCGTAGACGTGCACGGTGTGCGCGTACGAGCCCGAGGTGCAGTAGGTCAGATCGTCCGTCTGATCGTCGGTGATGTTGTAGATGACCGGGCCGTTGGTGCTCGCGACCGACGGATCCCACGAGAACGACGCATCGGCAGTGAGGTTCGCGCAGGTCGAAGCCGCGGCCGAGGTGATCTCCGCACAGACGTTGCCGCCGAAGCAGGCCTCACCGTAGGAGCAGGTGTCGGGCTGAGCGTTGGCGCTGTTGCACGCCGCGCCGGCCTCGCACTTGCCGCTGGTGAAGTTGCAGACGTCATTGCCGCACTGGCCCTGGCCGTTGCAGTTCATGCCCGCGTCCTGCTGACCGGCGACGCAGTCACCCGTGACGGTGTCGCAGGTGCGACCCGACGGGCACTGGCTGCTGGCGGTGCACTTCTCGGCGCAGACGCCGTCGATCGAAGCGCAGACCTGGGTGCTGGTGCACTGCGAGTTGCTGGTGCAGCCGCAGTACTGAGTCGAGCCGCCGTTCGCGCCGCACGACTCGGTCGTGTCGGGGCACTGCGCGCTGGTGTTACAGCGGTGCACACACACTCCGGCGGAGGGCAGACAGTAGAACATCGTCGCGTCGGTGCAGTCGGCGTCGATGGTGCACAGCGTCTTGCCCGATGAGCCGCCGCCGCCGCCGGTCGCTGAACCACCGCCGGTCGCGCTGCCGCCGCCCGAACCGCCACCTCCGCCGCCGACGCCTTCAGCGCCACTGCAGCCAGAGAGAAACGCGGTACCCGAGAACACCGCCACTCCGGAAACGACTGCCAGAAGCCACAGCTTCTTCATCTTTGCCTCCCTTTCTGAACGCTGGCGCGCGTGAGTTCTGCGAAGCGCCGAGGGTTGAGTGACGGCATTTATAGGCCCCGCCACTCGACCCATGAAGCGAATTCCAGCGGGCAAAATTCAAAAAGAAAAGCGGAATTCTTGCTTCCGCACCGTACGGTTACGTTCAGTGCTTGGGGCTTTTCGGACCCACACCGTAGCCGTGACGCGAATGTCCGAATGTCTCGTCATTTACCATTCGCTCCGCGCGCGACGGGCCGAGCAGCGCGTCGAGCTGATCGAGAATGCGATCGTCTTCGGCGATCAGCAGCCGAAACGTCTTCAGCACCACCGGGCCCGCGTTGGGGTCGGCCGCCGGCGCCAGGCCCGCGCGCTCGTTGGCGAGCTGGCGAATCGCGTCGGGGTAGTCGTCGCCGACCGCCTTCATGCGAATCTCGTTCACCATCGAGACCACCGAGAGCGTGCTCGCCAGGTTCGCGTCGCCTCCCATCGCGATGTACTGCTTCATCACGCCCTCGTGCGCGCGTTTGGTCGCGTCGGCCATGATCGCGAGGATCTTCGAGCGCTCGGCGGCGGTGAGGTTGAGCTTCTTCACCGTCTCGTCGTTCAGCTTGAAGTCGTCGTCCTCCATCATGTTGCCGCGCACTTCGATCTCGTTCTTGTTCGCCAGCTCGACCAGCTCCGCCTTCGACAGCCGGTAGAAGTTGCGCTTCGGCTTCAGCTCCGCGAGCTGCGCCTTGAGCGCCTCACGATCTTTCAGCAGGGCCTCCTTCTCGTCGCGCAGCTTCTCGATCTCGGCGAGCAGCTGCTCACGGCTGGCGCCCGGGTCTCCCGCATGAGGCGGCGGAGCGAGCTGACCGCCCGGCGACTTCGGCGCCGCGGCGAGCAGGGTGGGCGCGGAGCCGGGCTGCCACTTCTGCCCCGCGCGCACCGTCACCTTGTCGCTGAACGTCTGCGCCTCGGCACGGCCTTCCAACACGAACAGCGTCAAACCGCCCGCCAGCGCGAGCGACGGCAACTTGATCCAATCTTTTTTCACGAGCTCCTCCGAAGTGGTGGTGGACAACGCTTCGTTGACACGAACCACTTCGTTTTCAGGTTCCACGCTCGCGACCGCGGTGCCGAAAATCTCGAGGTCGGCCGAGCCGGCGCGCAGCTTGGTGCCGTCGCCAGAGACGACCACCGTGCCCGCCATCAGCATGCCGTACGAATCGCCCCAGCTGAGCTCGGCGCCGTCGGGAATTCGCCATGCCCCGTGCGCGCCGATCAGCTCGGCGGCCGCGCCCGCGGTCTTCAGCCTCGCGGTGCCGTCGACCGAGCGCGGCTCGCCCGGCTTCAGCGCGACGCCATCGACGGTGACGCTGGAGCCGAGCGCCACCGCGTACGAAGGCCGGGAGCGGGTGGTGGCGTACGCGACCAGGCCCACCAACAGCGCGGCGGCGATCGCGAACGACGGCCAGCGCCGCTTCGGCGGCTCCACCGCGGGGCGCGGAACGCCGGCGATCAGCTCGTCGAGCGCCTTGCCGGCGAGCGACGGCGCCAGCACCTGCGGCGCGGCGTCGAACGACTTCAACACCTCGAGCGCCTCACGGAGATCGGCGCGCTGGGCGAGCTCGGCCTCCACCGCGGCGCGCTCGGCGGCGTCGAGCTCACCTGCGTGGTAGCGGCTCAGCCGCTCGAGCTCATCGACTGACGGCATCTGAACCTCCCTGGCCCTGGCGGTGATGGAGCAGCTGAAGCGCGAGCGCGGCCTTCGCCCGGTGGAGCCGCGACTTCACCGTGCCGATCGGCACCTCTTCGGCCTGCGCCACTTCTTCGAGCGCCCGCTCGTGAACGTGCACCAACACGAACGCGCGGCGCTGCGCCTCGGGCAGCGTCTGCAGCGCGGTCTCCAGCTCGGCGCCGAGCTGCCGGCCGGCGAGCTGCTTTTCAGCGCTCTGCGCAGAGTCGGCGACCTGAAGCCCATCTTCGAGCGGAGCCACGCTCAAGTGCCGCCGCCGGTTGACGTCGATCAGCCAGCGCTGGGCAATCGTGTAGACCCAGGTCGAGAGCTTCGCCGGCCCCGCGGGATCGAACCGGGGCAATGCGGCGAGCAATTTCCCCAACAATTCCTGGGTGAGGTCGTCGGCCTCGCCGCGCACCGAGGTCCGCCGCACCAACGCGTGCAAAGCGGGGGCATAAGCCCGCAGAAAGACGTCCTGCGCGGCCCTGTCACCCCGCTTGGCGCGTGCCAGCGTGACCTCGTCCAGCTCCATTGATGCTCGTTTACACGAACGCCGATTCAGAAGGTTCCCGGCTCGGGTAAAGAGCGCCCATGCTCACTTCTCTGCTGCTGCTCCAGCTGTCTGCCGCGCCCGACGCCGTCTACGCCGAGATTCCCAAGCGTCACGCCGAGGCGATCGCCCGCCTGCAGAAGTGGATCGCGACCCCGTCGATCGCCGCCGAGAGCCTCAACTCCGAGCAGGGCGCGGAGCTGATGATCGCGCTGCTGAAAGACGCGGGGTTTCAGAAGGCCGAGAAGGTGCCCACCGACGGCAAGCCCGCGGTGTTCGCCACCTACGACGCCGGCGCCGCGAAGACCGTCGGCCTCTACTTCATGTACGACGTGAAGCAGTTCGACCCCAAGGAGTGGAGCTCGCCTCCGCTCGAGGCCAAGCTGGTCGACAAGCCGGGGTTCGGCAAAGTGATCATGGGCCGCGGCGCGGTGAACCAGAAGGGCCCGGAGTCGGCGCTGCTCGCGGCGCTGCACGCGATCAAGGGCGCGAAGCAGAAGCTGCCGGTGAACCTGGTGCTGATCGCCGAGGGCGAAGAAGAGATCGGCTCTCCCCACCTGATGCAGGCGATGAAGAAGCCCGAGGTGCAGGCGGCGTTCAGCAAATGCGCCGGCGTGTTCATGCCCAGCGCGGCGCAAGACCCCGACGGCTCGGTGTCGGTGTCGCTCGGCGCCAAAGGCGTGGTCGAGCTCGAGCTGGTCGCCACCGGCGAGGCGTGGGGCAAGGGCGCGTCGAAGGACATTCACTCCGGCAACCGCGCGCGGGTCGACAGCCCGTCGTTTCACCTGGTGCAGGCGCTCAACACGCTGGTGAACGCCGACGGCGACGTAGCGATCGACGGCTTCAACGAGAAGGTGAAGCCGCTCTCGGCCGAGACGCTGAAGTTGATCGACGACACCTCGAAGCACGAGAGCGAAGAGGTGGCGAAGAAGGAGCTCGGCGTAACCCACTGGGCGCACGACGCCAACTGGCACGACTCGCTGGTGGCGTTCGCGGGCCGCCCGACGGTGAACATCGAGGGCCTGGTCGCCGGCTACACCGGCACGGGCGGCAAGACGGTGCTGCCCCACAAGGCGGTGGCGAAGCTCGACCTGCGCCTGGTGCCCGACCTCACCTACGACTCGGCGATCGCGATGCTGAAGGCGCACCTCGCCAAGCGCGGCTTCGGAGACATCGCGGTCAACGTCTCAGGTGGCTACGACCCGACCACCACCCCGCTCACCGCGCCGCTGCTGCAGAAGCAGCTCGCCGTCTACAAGGCCGCTGGCTACGACGCGCTCCCCTGGCCGCGCAACGGCGGCTCGTACCCGGGCTACGTGTTCACCAACGCGCCGCTCAAGCTCGCCGCCGGCCACTTCGGCCTCGGCCACGGCGGCGGCGCCCACGCGCCCGACGAGTACTACGTGATCGAGCCGTCGAACCCGAAGGTGAAGGGCTACGACGACGCGGTGAAGTCGTTCGTCGACTACCTCTACGAGCTGGCGAAGTAGCGCTACTTCGCGCCGGGCACTTCGAGGCGCTTGGCGAACGGCGCCACGCCCACCGCCTGGTACATCTCGTCGGGGTAGAAGATCGCGTCGCCCTTCATCACCAGCCGGCCCTTGCGAATCACCCCGATGTCCTTCGTCGGGTCGCCGTCGACCAGGTAGAGGTCGGCCTTGTGGCCCTGGGCGATGGTGCCCAGCTCACCCGCCTGGCCGAGGAACTTCGCGCTGCCGCTGGTCGCCAGCTGCAGCACGTGGCCCGGCGTCATGCCTGCCGCGACCCAGGTCTCGAGCTCGCTGTGGAGAATGAAGCCCGCGTAGTCGTCGGTGCCCGGCACCAGCGGCACGCCCGCCTTGTCGAGCGTGAGCAGCACCTGCTCCAGCTTCTTCCAGCTCTTCTCGTACACCTCGTACTGCTCGGGCTTGATGTCGAGCTGGAGCGTCTTGCGGGCGCGCTGCACCGTCGCGGGGGCATGGTCGATCCACCCGGCGTCGAACGGGCTCGCCTTGCCCGGCCGGCAGAGCATCAGCTCCGAGAAGATCGCCGCGGTGGGGTCGAGCGTGGTGTGACGCTCCTTCATCAGCTTGAGCAGCTTCTGAAACGGAGGCTTCGAGAGATCCAACGCCGCCGCCCGCTCGCCGATCGAGGTGAAGCGAAACGGAGTGCGGGTGTCTTCTTTCTTCACGTCGATCAGCAGGTAGAGCAGCAGCTGGTTGATGTGGTTCACCTCGTCGTAGCCGTCGGTGATCGCCCGCTCGCTCGACATGAACGCAGGAATGTGACCCGACACGTGCAGGCCCAGCCGGTGCGCCTCGGCGGCGAGCGGCTTCACGAAGTCGGGGTTCATCGAGTTGTAGATCTTCAGGCCCCAGTAGCCGTGCTCGGCGTACCAGCGCACCGCGGTCATGCCCTCGTCGAGCGAGCCGATCACGAAGCCGAGCTGCGCCGAGAACGGCGACTGGCCCTCGAGAAAGCCCGACTTCCACATTCGCGGGCCGACCGTCGCGCCCGAGTCGTAGCGCGGCTCCAGCGCGAGCAGGGTGGCGTTGTTGTTGCCCGGGTCGCGGCAGAAGGTCACTCCCGACGCGAGGTCGAGGTAGCCGTTCACCGGGTCCTGGTGGGCGTGCGAGTCGAACAGGCCGGGGAGCAGCGTGCCGCCCTGCGCGTCGACCACCTTGGCGTCCTTCGGGGGCGCGTCGGTGCGAATGCCGGTCACCATCCCGCGGTACACCACCACGTTCTTCGGGCCGCTCACCGTGCCGGTCGCCGAGTCGAACACCTTCACGTTGGTGATCCACAGCGGCTCGGCGAGGTGGTGGGTCACCCGCTGGGCGAGCTTGGTGTAGACGTCGTCGGTCAGCTGCTGGCCGAGCGCGAGCAGCGCCGCGCGGTCGCCGACGAACTTGTCCTCCGCCATCGACATCCACCCGCTGACGAAGCCCACGAACTTGTCTTTGCGCAGCAGCACCAGCTGCGGGCCGACGTCGAGGCCGAAGATCGCCGCCGCGGTCAGCTTCTCGGTCGCGCCCTTGGGCCCGAGCTCGACCTCGCGAATCTTCTCCAGCCGCGCGGTGCCGGCGGGCAACACCGCGTGGGTGTAGTCCTTCGACGAGAGGAGCTGCTTCACCAGCGGCTCCAGCGTCCACGGCGAGCCACCGCGGTCGAGGTAGAAGGCGTCTTTGGCGTCGGCCTCGCCGCGGTCGTCGAGCGTCTCCCACTTCGCCTTGCCGTTCTCGACCCAGAAACGACTCCTTCACCGGAGCGCCGGCCTCGCCCTTGCCCTCGATGTCGCGGCGAATCAGGGCGCCCTTGTCGTCGAACTTCAGCTTCTCTTTGATCTTCGGGCCGCGGCCGTTGTCGTCGATGCGAAAGTCGACCTCCGCCTCATTGCCGTGGCGGGTGACCTTCAGCGTGCCAATCTGGGCGGTCGACGAGACGACCCCGTAGGAGTCGACGGTCGGCGCGGTGAGGCTGCCCTCGGTGGAAGGCGAGGCGGCGAGGAGCGCAACGGCGAGCGTGGCGAGCATGGGCCCGTCCTAACACCGCGGCGCCGAATTGGTTCAGGTCGTTGCTGCCGCCGCCTGACGCGCCGCTGCCCGCCGATGCGCCGGCCGGGTGAAGCGGTCCATCGCCAGGTAGACCACCGGAGTGGTGAACATCGTCAGCAGCTGCGAGAGGAAGAGCCCGCCGACGATCGCGATGCCGAGCGGCGCGCGGAGCTCACTGCCGGTGCCGTTGCCGAGCGCGAGCGGCAGACCGCCCAGCAGCGCCGCCAGGGTGGTCATCAGAATCGGGCGAAACCTCAGCAGGCACGCCTGGTAGATCGCGTCGCGAGGCGACAGACCCTGGTTGCGCTCCGCCTCGAGCGCGAAGTCGATCAGCATGATCGCGTTCTTCTTCACGATGCCGACCAGGAGGATCAGCCCGACCAGCGCGATGATGTTGAGCTCCATGTGCCAGAGGTTGAGCGCGAGCAGGGCGCCGACGCCGGCCGACGGGAGCGTGGACAGAATCGTGATCGGGTGCACGTAGCTCTCGTAGAGCATTCCCAGCACCACGTAGACCGCGAGCAGCGCGGTGAGGATCAGCCAGAGCAACCCGCCCTGCTGGTCGGCGTAGGCGCGCGCAGTGCCGGCGAAGTCGGCGCGCAGCGAGTCGGGAATGCCCAGCTGCGACTGCGCGTGCTTCACGCCCTCCACCGCGTCGGAGAGCGCGATGCCCGGCGCGAGGTTGAACGACACCGTGCCCGAGGGGAACTGGCCCTGGTGGTTGATCGCCAGCGGCAGCGAGCCGGGCACCTGGTGCACCAGGGTGTCGAGCGGCACCAGCCCGCCCTGCGCCGAGCGGAGGTAGATCGACTCCAGGCCCGAGGCGTCGGCCTGCAGCTTCGGCATCGTCTCCATCACCACCCGGTACTCGTTGCGCTCGGAGTAGGTGGTGGCCACCTGCCGCTGCCCGTAGGCGTCGTAGAGGGTGTCGTCGATCTGCATCGGGGTGATGCCGAGGCGCGCCGCGGTGTCGCGATCGATCTTCAGCTCCAGCTGCAGGCCCGCCGTCTGCTGGTCAGACGTCACGTCCTTCAGCCCGGGCAGCTTCTGGAGCGCCGCGGTCAGCTTCGGAGTGTACGTCTGCAGCTCCTTCAGGTCGGCGCCCTGCACGGTGTACTGGTACTGCGAGCGGCTGCCGCGGCCTCCGACGCGCACGTCTTGCGAGGCCTGCAAGATGAGCGAGATGCCCTCGACCTTCGCCAGCTTCGGGCGGAGCCGGGCGATGATCTCGTCGGCGCTCGCTTTGCGCTGCGGCCGCGGCTTGAGCGAGATGAACACCGAGCCGGTGTTGGTGGTGCCGCCGCCCGGGCCGCCGCCGATGAAGCCGACCGCGTGGTCGACGTCGGGGTCTGACTGCACCACGTCGAGCGCGGCCTTCTGGCGCTCCTTCATCGCGGTGAACGAGATGTCCTGCGGGGCCTGCGAGGCGCCGCCGATCTGCCCGGTGTCTTGCTGGGGGAAGAGGCCGGTCGGCGTCTTGATGTAGAGGATCACCGAGAGCGCAGCGGTGGCGGCGGTGAGCAGCAGGGTGAGCCCGCGGTGCTCGAGCACGCCGGTGAGCGCGTTGGCGTAGGCGTCGTGAACCTTGTCGAAGGCGCGCTCCATCGCCTTGGCGAACCGGTTCGGCTCCTTCTCTTTCGAGTGGCCGAGCAGCCGGGCGCACATCATCGGCGTCACCGTGAGCGACACCAGCGCGGAGATCGCGATCGCCGCCGCCAGCGTCACCGCGAACTCGCGGAACAGCCGGCCCACCAGGCCCTGCATGAACAGCAGCGGCACGAACACCGCCAGCAGCGAGACGGTGATCGACACCACGGTGAAGCCGATCTGCTTGGCGCCCTTCAGCGCGGCCTCCAGCGGGCTCATGCCCTCTTCGACGTAGCGGGCGATGTTCTCGGTCACCACGATCGCGTCGTCGACCACGAAGCCGGTGGAGATGGTGAGCGCCATCAGCGACAGAATGTCGAGGCTGTAGTCGAGCAGGTACATCGCGCCGAAGGTGCCCAGCAGCGCCAGCGGCACCGCCACCGAGGGAATCGCGGTCGCCTTCACCGAGCGCAGAAAGACGAACACCACCAGGATCACCAGGCCGACCGAGATCAGCAGGCTCTGCTCGACGTCGACCACCGAGGCGCGAATCGTCTGGCTGCGGTCGACCGCCACCTCGGTCTTGATCGCGGGAGAGATCGACGCCGAGAGCGAGGGCAGCAGCGCCTTCACCCGCTCGATCACCTCGATGATGTTGGCGCCCGGCTGGCGGCGAATCACCACGATCACCGAGCGCACTCCGTTGGTCCACGCAGCGGCGCGGTTGTTCTCGACGTCGTCTTTCACCACCGCGACGTCTTGCAGCCGCACCGCGCCGCCCTGGGAGTAGCCGACGATCAGGTTCTTCCACTCGTCGGCGTTGTGGAGCTGGTCGTTGGCCTGAATCGCCTGCGCCTGCTGGCCGCCCGAGACCGCACCCTTGGGTTGATTGGAGGTCGCGTTGGCGATGCTGGTGCGCAGCTCCTCCAGCGTCAGGTTGGCGCCCGCAAGCGCGCGGGGGTCGGTCTGCACCCGCACCGCCGGCTGCTGCCCGCCGCCGACGAAGACCTGCCCCACCCCGTTCACCTGGGAGATCTTCTGCGCCAGCACCGTGTTCGCGGCGTCGAAGATCTGCGCCAACGGCACCGTGTCGGAGGTGAGCGAGAGGATCATGATCGGCGAGTCGGCCGGGTTCGACTTGCGGTAGTTCGGCTTGAGCGGGAGGTTCGACGGCAGCTCGGCGCCGGCCGCGTTGATCGCCGCCTGCACGTCGCGCGCGGCCGAGTCGACGTCGCGATCCATGTCGAACTGGAGGGTGATGCCGGTGCTCCCCAGCGAGCTGGCGGAGGTGATCTCGGTGATGCCGGCGATGCGGCCGAACCGGCGCTCCAGCGGAGTCGCCACCGCCGACGCCATCGTCTCGGGGCTCGCGCCGGGCAAGCTGGCCGAGACGTTGATGGTGGGGAAGTCGACCCGGGGCAGTGGAGCCACCGGCAGCAGGCCGAACGCCGCGGCACCTCCCAACACGATCGCCGCCGCCAGCAGCGAGGTCGCCACCGGCCTGCGCACGAACGGCGCCGAGATGCCGTCGAACTTCACTTGGACGCCTCGATCAGCTGCGGCTGAGGCGCCTTGCCGCGCTTCAGCCACCGCGCCGCCTTGTCCATCGCCAGGTAGATGACCGGAGTGGTGAACAGGGTGAGCAGCTGCGAGAGGATCAGCCCGCCGACGATGGTGATGCCGAGCGGCCGGCGGAGCTCGGAGCCGGTGCCGCTGCCGAGCGCGAGCGGTAGACCGCCGAGCAGCGCCGCCATCGTGGTCATCATGATCGGCCGGAACCGGAGCAAGCACGCCTGGTAGATCGCCTCGTGCGGCGCGAGGTGCTGGTCGCGCTCCGCCTCGAGGGCGAAGTCGATCATCATGATCGCGTTCTTCTTCACGATGCCGATCAGCAGCACGATGCCGATCAGCGCGATCACCGAGAGCTCGGAGCGCACCAGAATCAGCGCCAGCAGCGCGCCGACGCCGGCCGAAGGCAGCGTGGAGAGAATCGTGATCGGGTGGATGTAGCTCTCGTAGAGAACGCCGAGCACGATGTAGACGACGATCAGCGCCGCGAGGATCAGCAACGGCTCGCTGCTGAGCGCGACTCCGAACGCCTGCGCCGCGCCCTGAAACTCGCCGCGCACGCCCATCGGCACGCCGAGGTCTTCCTGCGCCTGCATGATCGCCTGGGTGGCGGAGCCGAGCGCCGAACCGGGCGCGACGTTGAACGACAGCGTCGCCGCGGGGAACTGCCCCTGGTGGCCGATCGCCAGCTGGGCGAACGACGGCACCCGCTTCACCACCGCCGAGAGCGGCACCGCTCCGCCCGTGAGCGACTTCACGTAGAGCTTGTCGAGCGCCTCGGGGTCGTCGCGGTACTTCGGCGCCACCTCGAGGATCACCCGGTAGAGGTTCAGCTGGGTGAAGATGGTGGAGATCTGCCGCTGGCCGAACGCGTCGTAGAGCGTGTCGTCGATCGCCTGGGTCGACACCGCCAGCCGCGCCGCGCTGTCGCGATCGATCTGCAGCGCCAGGGTCGGAGCCGCCGACTGCTGGTCAGACGCCACGTCGGCGAGCTCGGGCAGCTTGCGCATCGCCTCGAGAATCTTCGGCCCCCACTCGGCCAGCTCGGCGGGATCGGCGTCTTCGATCACGTACTGAAACTGGGTGCGGCTGAGCCGGGAGTCGATCTGCAGGTCCTGCGCCGACTGCAGGTAGAACGAGAGACCGACCACCTCGGCGAGCTGCGGCTTCAGCCGGGCGATGATCTCCTCCGCGCTGGCCTTGCGGTCTTCGCGCGGCTTCAAGGTGATCGAGAGCCGGCCGCTGTTGGTGGTGGCGTTGGTGCCGTCGGCGCCGATGAACGAAGCGACGCTGGTGACGTCGGGGTCGGCCATCACCACCGCCGCGGCCGCCTGCTGCAGCTCGCCCATGTGGGTGAACGAGACGTCGGGCGACGCTTCGGTGACGCCGACGATCAACCCGGTGTCCTGCTGGGGGAAGAAGCCCTTCGGAATCACCAGCGCCAGCAGCACGGTGAAGCCGACGGTGGCCACGGTGACCAGCAGCGTGGTGCGCTGGTGGTTGAGCACGATCTTCAGCGCCCAGTCGTAGCCCTTCACCATCGCGTCGAAGCCGCGCTCGAACTGCCGCACCACCCAGCCGTGCTTCTGGTTCGGGTCTTCGTGCTTCAGCAGGTGGGCGCACATCATCGGGGTGAGCGTGAGCGACAGCAGCGCCGAGACGCCGATCGCCACCGCGAGGGTGACCGCGAACTCGCGGAACAGCCGGCCGATCACGCCGCCCATGAACAGCAGGGGAATCAGCACCGCCACCAGAGACACGGTGAGCGAGACGATGGTGAAGCCGATCTGCTTGGCGCCTTTGAGCGCGGCTTCGAACGGCTTGTCTCCCTGCTCGATGAAGCGGGAGATGTTCTCGATCATCACGATCGCGTCGTCGACCACGAAGCCGGTCGAGATGGTGAGCGCCATCAGCGAGAGGTTGTCGAGGCTGAAGCCGAGCAGCGCCATCACTCCGAAGGTACCGATCAGCGAGAGCGGAACCGCGATGCCGGGGATCGCCGTCGCCCGCGCGTTGCGGAGGAACAGGTAGATGACCGCGACCACCAGCAGAATGGTGATGATCAGCGTCTCTTCGACGTCGCGCACCGACGCGCGCACGGTCTCGGTGCGGTCTGAGATGATCTTCACCTCCACCCCGCTCGGCAGCGTCGCCTTCAGCTGCGGGAGCAGGCCCTTCACCCGGTCGGCCACGCCGATCACGTTCGCGCCCGGCTGCCGCTGCACGTTGAGGATCACCGCGCGGTCTTTGTTCGACCAGCCGGCGAGCTCGGCGTTCTCCACGCCGTCGATCACCTCCGCCACGTCTGACAGGCGCAGCGGCGAGCCGTTCTTGTAGGCGATCACCATCGGCTTGAAGGCTTCGGCCTTGGTGAGCTGGTCGTCGGTCGCGAGGGTGAGCTCCTGGCGCGGGCCCGAGAGGGTGCCCTTGGGTTGGTTGACGTTGGCGGCCACCACCGCTGAGCGCACGTCTTCGAGCGAGAGCCCGGTGGAGGCGAGCGCCTCGGGGTCGACCTGCACGCGCACCGCCGGCTTCTGACCGCCGTTGATGGTCACCAGGCCGACGCCCGACACCTGGGAGATCTTCTGCGCGAGGATCGAGTCGGCGTAGTCGTCGACCTGCTGGAGCGGCATCTGCTTGCTGCTCACCGAGAGCGTGAGCACCGGCGTGTCGGCGGGGTTCGACTTGCTGTAGGTCGGCGGCGTGGGCAACGTGCGCGGGAGCAGGTTCGACGCCGCGTTGATCGCCGCCTGCACGTCCTGCTCGGCGGCGTCGATGTTGCGGTCGAGATCGAACTGGAGCGTGATCTGCGAGCTGCCGAAGCTGGAGATCGACGTCATCTGGTTGAGCGCCGGCATCTGGCCGAACTGGCGCTCCAGCGGCGTGGTCACCGACTGCGCCATCGTCTCGGCCGACGCGCCGGGCAGCTGGGTGGCCACCACGATGGTCGGGTAGTCGACCTGCGGCAGGGCCGACACCGGCAGCTTCAAGAAGCCCCACAGGCCAGCGAGCATCAACCCGACCATCAGCAGCGTGGTCGCGACCGGCCGGTGAATGAACGGCGTCGAGATGCCGCCGGAAATCCCAGCCTCTCCTGACGGAGGTGAGGGTAGCTGACCCTCGCTCACTGCGGCTTCTCCACCGGGGTGACTTCCGAGCGCTGCTCGTGCTTCTTGCCGCCGCCCTTCTTCTGCTCACCACCGCCGGGCTGCTTCTGCTCGCCCTCGGCGCCGCGGATCTGCACTTTCGCGCCGTCTTTCAGCTGAGCCACGCCTTCGGTGACGACCTTCTCGCCCTCGCTCACGCCCTTGGCGATCAGCGCGATGTCGGCGGTGGTGCTGTCGACGTCGACCGGGCGCACCTTCGCGGTGCCGTCTTCGCCGACCACGTACACGAAGGTGCCGTTGGGGCCGCGCTGCACCGCGGGCGCCTGCACCACCATCGCGCCCTCGTGGGTGGTGAGGTACAGCCGCGCCTTCACGAACTGGTTCGGCCACAGCTGGTGCTTCGGGTTGTCGAACACCGCCTTCAAGCGCAACGTGGCGGTGGCAGCGTTGATCTGGTTGTCGACCAGCAGCAGCTTGCCCTTCGAGAGCAGCGTCTGACCGTCGCGGGCGTAGGCGTCGACCTCGAGCTCCTTGTCGGCCATCGCCGCGCTCACGTCGGGAAGCGCGTCTTGCGGGAGGGTGAAGATCACCGAGATCGGGTCGAGCTGGGTGATCACCACGATGCCGTTTGCGTCGGCCTGGTGAACGATGTTGCCGGGGTCGACCTGGCGAATGCCGGTGACGCCGTCGACCGGCGAGGTGACGCGCGCGTAGTCGAGGTTGAGCTTGGCGGAGTCGATCGCCGCCTGGTCGAGCGCCACCGTCGCCTGCGCCTGCGCCGCGGCCGCCACCTGGTCGTCGACCTGCTGCTGCGCGATCAGGTTCTGCTGGCGGAGCGAGCGGTTGCGCTCGAGGTTCAGGTTGGCGTTGCGGGCGAGCGCTTCGTCGCGCTGCTTGGCAGCGGCGGCCTGCTCGAGCGCGATCTGAAACGGGCGCGGGTCGATCTGCGCCAGCAGCTCGCCCTTCTTCACCGCCTGGCCTTCTTTGAAGGTGACGTCGATCAAGCGGCCGTCGACCTGCGCCTTCATCGTCACGGTGGCGAGTGGAGTGACACTGCCGAGGCCTTCGACGGTGACCGGCACGTCGCGGCGCTCGACCGGTGCGACGGTGACTGAAATGGGCCGGTTGCCGGCGCCCTTCGCCTTGTCGGCGTCGGCGGGTTTCTTGGTGATCTGCCAGACCAGGAGACCGACGAGGACGATCGCTCCGAGCGCGATGCCGACGCGCACCGCAGCGTTCGATTTCTTCGGCGGCCCAGCGGGCTGGAGATCGGTTTGAGTGGGGGTGCTCACGGGTATGATCACACGTGTAACCACCCCTGGTTTCTAGGGCTTCCGACGAAAGGGCCTGTGGGGGTTACGAACCGGTCCCATCATCTGACGAGCCGCGGCACGGAACATGGCTGTGGCGGCGTGCCACGCGGGCAAGGCGTTGATGGGGGTGGCCGCGTGGGGTCGAGCCGGTGGCTTCTGAACGCGACTCCGCCCGCGATTGAGAGCCAGCCGTGCGACGCGGGTGTGCCTGGCGACTGCCCTGCCCGGCGGCGGCGGAGACCCCTGACACGCGCTCGACAAAACGTCGGCTGTTGGCACGGCGGCGTCAGGGGTTCATCGCAACAGCTCGCCGACCTCTTAGCCCGTGCGGGGGCGTTGCGGTTAGTGGAGTGCGCTCCGCGCCGACGCGCCCGCAGTTGGGCGCGGAGGCGCGGCCTCTACTGACGTCGGGACTGGTGTGGCCGTTTTAAGCCGCGTGCAGCTTTTCGCCTCCGAGGAGCTCTTCGAGCTTCTCGGCAGGCGTCATCCAATTCAGCGTCTGTCTTGGCCGGCCGTTCAGCTTTCTTGCGACAAGGTCGATGTCACTCTCACTGAAAGTGGAGAGATCCGCGCCCTTCGGAAAGTACTGCCGCAGCAAGCCGTTGGTGTTCTCGTTGCTGCCGCGCTGCCAGGGGCTCCTCGGGTCGCAGAAATACACCTGCACTCCGGTGTCCACCGTGAATTGCTGGTGCTGCGCGAGCTCTCGGCCTTGGTCCCACGTGAGAGACCGCTGGAGCTGCTTGGGGAGTTGCTGAATCTTCTTCGTCAGGGCTTCGCGCACCAGCTCCGCGGTCTTCCCGCTCGGCAAGTACAGGAGCATCACGAAGCGTGTCGAGCGCTCCACCAGAGTGCCGATCGCGGAGCCCTGGTTTTTGCCGAGAATCAAATCGCCTTCCCAGTGGCCGGGCACCGCTCGGTCTTTCGCTTCAGCCGGCCGCTGGGAAATGTTCACCATGTCTCTGAGGTTTTGGAGGAGCACTTTGCGGGTGCGCGGCTGTCGTCGTGTCCTCTTCCGGCGTAGGTGCTGCGTGAGCTCCTTCCGCAGGCTGCCGCGGCCCTGGAGATACAGCGACTTGTAGATGGTCTCGTGAGACACGTTCATCGTCTCATCACCCGGGAAGTCGCGTCGCAACCGGTTCGCTATTTCCGCGGGCGACCAATCCTCCATCAGTCCGGCTGCGACCGCCTTCGCCAGCGCCGGATGCGTATCCAGCTTCCGCGGCTTCGGCCTGGCCATCAGTTTCTCGGCGCGCTCATCGCCGCGCCACGCTCTGTACCGATGTGCTCCTTGAGCTTTCACTTCTCGAGACACCGTCGAGGGCGCTCGCCCGAGCTCCTCCGCGATGCTTCGAAGCGATTCGTTTGCCTTCAGCCGCCGCGAAATCTCTTCTCGTTCGGGCAGCGACAAGCGACGGGGAGTTCGTTTTCGCAATGGCCATGGGCTCACTTTCCGGAGCTTTCCGACCATCGACACGTCACACCCAACCAGTTCTGCAACGAGGGCATCGCTCATTCCCATCGCACTTAGCCGTTTCGCCTCGTTTCGTTTCTCGATCGGCAGCCGGTTCGACACACGTCCTCTCTCCGAGCCGCAAGTACGGGTGCAAAAGCACCCGTTGCGATGACCGCTGGAGACCGCCACTACTACCATCCGACGTTTTGTCGAGGGGCCGGTGAAGTTGCACGGCGCCGGCGCACCACGTCGGTACCTCGAAGAACGCTGCCGCTGCACGAGGCGGCCCTCAATCGCGGGCGGACTCCAAGCGAGCAGTGCGCTCACACCACTCACCCTTCGCTCTCAATGCTTTTTCAGCGACGGACGCCGGTGGCGTTCTCGAGCAGCGTGTCTTTCAGCGCCTGGGCGCGCTCGCGCGACACCGGCACATGCAGACCCTTGCCCTCGGCGCTGAGCGACTCGCCGACGAACAACCGCGTCTCCGAATCTTCCCGCTCGAGCTCTTTGATGAACGCGGCGTTCACCAGCCAGTTGCGGTGAACGCGGGTGAGCGTGCGGCCGAACGACACCTCGATCGCCGAAAGCGAGAGGTCGAGATCGAGCTTCCCGTGGCGCGAGTGAACGAAGGTCAGCCGGTCAGCGGCTTCGAACGCCCAGATCTCATCGAGGTTGAGGAACACCAGGTTGCGCTTTCGCCTCGCGACCACCCGGCCCGGCGCAGCAGGCGCAGGAGGAGCGGGACGCCGCGCGGCGACGCGACGCAGGCACTCGCGCACGCGCTCGTCACCGAACGGCTTCAGCAGGTAGTCGACCACGCCGAGGTTGAACGCCTCGAGCGCGTGGCGATCGATCGCGGTGGCGAGCACGAACGAGATCTCGGGACGTTCCGCCGCCAGCGCGCGCACGAGCTCGAGGCCCGCGCGGTCTGATTCGGCGAGCTGCACGTCGACGAACGCGACGTCGACTCCGAGCCCCGCGGAGGGATCGAGCGCCTGCTTCGCCTCTTCGACGGTGGCCACCGCGCCTGCGACCGACGCCAGCTTCGAGCCTTCGATCAGCTCGACCAGGTAGTTGCGGGCCGGCCACTCGTCGTCGACCACCAGCGCCCGCATCATGTCGCCGCCACCGCCACGATCGACCGGGTGCCGCTGGGTGAAGACTCGAGCTTGAAGCTGGCGCGCTCCGAGTAGCGGAGCTCGAGCCGGCGGCGCACCGACTGCAGCCCGAACGCTCCGTCGCGAATGTCGGCGGGCATGCCGGGGCCGTTGTCTTCGACCGTGCAGACCACCGCGCCGTTCTCCATCTTCGCGCGCACCACCACTTCACCGCCGCCTTTGCGCTTCAGCGCGCCGTGCTTCACCGCGTTCTCGACCAGCGGTTGGAGCAGCAAGCGAGGCAGCAACACGCTCTTCGACTCGGGCGCGATCTCCCAGCGGAACGAGAGGTCACCGCGATGGCGCGCCTCGAGGATCGACGCGTAGCGGGACAGCCATTGCAGCTGCGCGTCGAGCGGCTCGAGCTCGTCGTCGTCTTTCAGCGCGTCGCGGAGCAGATCACCCAGCGCCACCAGCAGTCGGCGCGCCTCCGAGGGATCTTCGGTGATCAGCCCTGCGATCGCGTTCAACGTGTTGAGCAGAAAGTGCGGCTCGAGGTGCGCGCGAAGGCGGGCGAGCTCGGCGGCGGAGCGCAGCTTCTCGGCCTCCAGCTTGAGCGTCTCGGCTTCGAGCGAGCGAACGCGCGCGTCGTCGAGCGCGACCGGGAGGCCGAACGCGAGCCCCCAGAGCGCGAAGTGCCCCAGGCCGCTGGCGAAGCCGAACAGCACCGAGCGATCGAGCGACATCGGCCTCAGGCTCGACAGGTGGAGCGAAAGATCCGGGAAGGTGAGGCTGAGGTACCAGAAGATGCCGCCGAACGCGGCGCCGATCGCTCCGGCGGTGAACACGCCGAGGCCGAGCATCAGCGCGTTGTTCTTCTGGGTGCGACGCGCGATGAAGCTGAGCAGCAGCATCAGCGGCGGCATCTCGAGCGCGAGGAACAGCAGCACCGAGTAGAAGCGGGCCGCGTCGCGCGAGCTGATGTACTGCGCGATCAGCTGCAGCAACACCACCGTGGCGACGATGAGCACGCCCAACAGGGGACGCCGCCTCTTCTGCAACGCATTCAGCACGCGACACATATAACCCCTCCCCCGCCCTCGGGGGAGGTGCCCCGAAGGGGCGGAGGGGCGTCACGCTACCGATCGTCGTGCTCGACTACATCGTGTACGGCCAACCGGCGCGGGCACCGGGCGCGCGACGCCGGGCCGCCCGCTCGAACACCGCGAGAAACCGGCGCGCATGCACCTCGTGGTGGCAACGAAATCGCTGCACCCGCCCACCGTGCGCCGGTACCTCGATGAACCACAGCTCTCCGTCCTGCTTCACCACCGGCACGTTCAGTTCCATGTACGCACAGGTGAGCAAGCGCTCTGCCAGCGCCAAGTGCGCGTGCTCGCTGCGCTTCCCTTGGGCCGCGGTCAGCGGGCCGCGAGGGCGAATTCGGCGGCGTCGAGTGCGCGCTGAAAACGCCGCATCACCAGGTACAGGCACACGCTGGAGAACATCCACAGCACCGCGACGGCCACGTGCAGCGACATCGGGGTCGTTCCCGAGATCAACCAGGGGACACCCCACGCGAGCGCGAACGAAGCGGCGAACGCGATCGCCCACGGCCACAACAAGGGGCCGATCTGATCACGGCCGGTGAGCGCGAGCCCGAGCCGCCGCAGCAGCCGAAACCCCTGAACGAAGTTCGCGAGCGGAATCAGCCACCAGGCCACCATCCACGCCGGCGTCTCAGGCAGATTCGCGCCGAGCGCCGCCGCGCGCCGGGTGGCCAACAACAGCCAGCGCAGAAACATCGCCGGCACCACCGCGAGCATCAAGAAGCCGCCGAGGTCGGCGAGACCACCGACGATCATCACCACGAATTGGGTGGGGTCGGCCGGCTTCGGCGCCAGCACTCCGGCGGCCAAACCGATCAGGCCGCAGGTGTTGTCGAAGATCAGCGCCACCAGAATCGCGTCGACCCAACCTCGCGGGCTCTTCGCCGCCGGCAGGGCACGGGCGAGGCACTGCGCACAGACGCCGAGGCGGTTGGAGCACGCGTCGCAGATGAAGCGGCCGCACCGCTTGCACGTGCCGGTCGCGGGCCGGTCTGCGTGCTGCGCGCAGCGCGCGTCGGCGCTCACTTCGCGTTCCACGCCGTGGCGCTCACCCGTCCGACTCCTCGGGTGGAGGCGCCCACCACGCGAGCCCGAAGAGGGTGACCGCGTCTTCGAGCGCCTGCGCGAGCTGACCGACCCGGTGTGGCGCGTCGATCTCTCGCAAGCGATCGGGCCCCGCGAGCGGAGCGATCGCGATCAGCGCCCTCCCCTTCGGCTTCAGCGACACCAACTTCGCCCGCCGGTCCTGGGGAGCTTTCGCGACGCCGACCAGCCGGCGGCGGAACAGCTCCTCCACCGCCTGGCCCAGCGTCGCCGGGTGAAGGTGGAGCCGCTCGCGCAGCTCCGACAGCGGAACCGGCTGGCCGACCGGCAGCGAGCGCAGCACCGCCAGCTGCAGCGCGGTCACTCCATGCTTGCGCCTCAGAGAGACGTCGAACCGGGCGATCGCCGAGTTGAGCCGCGCCCAGCTCTTGATCGCACGCCAGGAGGACGGGTGCATCGCGTCACTATGGCAGCATAAAAAAAGCCCCGCGTCCTTTCGAACGCGGGGCGAAACTTCGAAGCTGCGTTCTTACCAGGTGGTGCTGAACGTCCAGCTCGACGGGCTGTTGGCGCAGAGGCCGCCCGAAACCTTCATGTCGTTCTGCAGGTCCCACTCCTCGAACTTGACGGTGCTGCCCGTTCCGCCGAGCGAGTTGTTACCCATCGCCATGTTGTAGATGAGGCTGGTGATGTTGTAGCTGCCCTGGTCGCCGAAGTACGTGTGAGCGCACTGCAGACCCGACGCGCTGGGGGTGCAGCCCTCGTAGTACATGATGCAATCGGTGCAGCTGAAGAACGTGTCCGCGGTGTTGATGCTCACGTTGTGCGCGGTGAGCGCCATCCCCGGCGGGTAGAAGTACTGAATGTCGATGATGTTGGCGTTCACGATCGAACCGCCGTCGATGACGGTGCCGGCCATCGCGATGTAGCCGTCGACCTGCTGGTAACCCATGCCGGCGTCAGCAACGTACTGACCACCGAAGCCGCCCATCACCGGACCGATCGTGCTGCAGGTGCCCGTGCCACCGCCGGTCGCCGCGCCGCCGCCGGTCGCCGCACCGCCGCCCGTCGCCGCGCCACCGCCGGTCGCCGCACCGCCGCCCGTCGCCGCACCACCACCGGTCGCCGCGCCGCCGCCGGTCGCTGCACCGCCGCCCGTCGCCGCGCCACCGCCGGTCGCCGCGCCACCGCCGGTCGCCGCACCGCCGCCCGTCGCCGCGCCACCGCCGGTCGCCGCACCGCCGCCCGTCGCCGCACCGCCGCCGGTCGCCGCGCCACCGCCGGTCGCCGCACCGCCGCCGGTCGCCGCGCCGCCGCCCGTCGCCGCACCACCGCCGGTCGCTGCACCGCCGCCCGCGCCGCCGCCCGCGTTACCGAGCTTGCAGGTACCGAGGCTGCAGGTCTGCCCGAGCGGACACGCCTGGCAGCTGAGACCGTTGGTGCCACAGACGCCGGTGGTGTTGCCGAGCTCGCAGTGACCGGCAGAAGAGCAGCAGCCGGTGCAGTTGGCGGGAGTACAGCTGCCGCCGGAGCCGCAGCTCACGAACGAAGTCGCGAAGCCGAGGAGACCGCCGACGATGATCAATGGAAAGAGTGATTTCTTCATGGATTGGGATTTCAGGGGGGTAGGACTGGGGTGTTCGGCCTGCACCGCTTCTGGAGGGGGCCGGGCATAGTGCCTCGGACCGACGCGGGTCAAGCTGCGCGGCACAGTCCTTGTCGGGCCATTTGCCCCAGTACCCGGGCCACTTCGGGAGCGGAAACACCAAACCGGGAGGCCACGTCGTTCACCGGTACACCCCGGAGCAGCTCCGCCACCAGCGGCGTGACGGGCCCGCGCAGGTACTGGCCGTCGACCACCGCGTGGAGAATCAGGTCTTTCGTCAGCGCCACACAGCCGGTCGCCGTGCGGTGCAGCTGATCAGGCCAGCGAAAACGCGCGCGCGGAGCGACGGCGATCGCGCGAACCACTGCCGAGAGGAATTCGTCTTCGTCGCCCAGCCCCTCGGCGGTGAAGAACCGGTAGAGCGCTTCTTCCAGGCTGATGCCGTCGCCGTGCTCGCGCCACTGCGCACAGGCCTCGGAGGCGCAGAAGGCCGCCACCAGCTGATGCAGCGATTGATCAGCCGGGTGCTTCGCGAGCCAGGCGGCCAGTGTTCGCGGGTACCAGTCTCGCAGGCCTCCGGTGCCGCGGTGCTGGCGCTCGAGAACCATGCGGCGCACCGTGGCGATCGCTTCGGTCTCGCCGTGCGCGCCGTCGGGCAGTGGCGCGGCTCCGTAGAGGTAGGCGGCCAGGGAATTTTCTTCGAGCACGACGGGGCTCGGCTGTGACGCCCCTCCCGCCCTTCGGGCACCCTCCCCCTTGGTCGGGGAGGGGGTCCACTCGTCGCGCTGCTGCGCCAGACGGTTCCACGACTCGGCGTTGCCCGGCGCCCAGTCGCCGTTCACGTCGAAGCGCGGATCTTCGTAGGTGATCGCCTTCACGTTCGGGCAGAGCGCGAGCAACCGCCGCAGCAGCTCGTGCTGTTCGTCGAGCAGCTTCCCGTGGTGCGCGTCGATGAAGTCGTCGCCGGCGATCTCGCAGCCCGAGAGGTGAATCTCGAAGCAGTGCGACAGCGGCAGCCGCTCGAGCTCGTCGAACAGCGCCTCGCCCCGCCGCCCACGCCACCACTGCCACGACAGCAGATGCCCGGTGTCGAGCGTCACCGGCTGGCCGGTCTCGTGCGCGAGCTCGGCGAAGAAGTCGTACGCGTGCCAGTCGCCCACCACCACGCTCGCGCCGCGCGAAAAGCCGGGGAACTCGAGCACCAACGGCACCGGCAACGCCGCCTGCACCTCGCGCACGTTCGCCACCGTCGCCCGCAGCCCGTTTGCGTCGAGCAGCGGCGGCAACGGGTACGGCAGCGCCCGCCCCGCCAACGACCAGAAGCCGACGTCTTCGTTCACCCAGCGCAGCGCGTACCGCTCGCACAGCTGCGCGGTGAGCTCGAGCAGCTCGCCCCGCTCGTAGCGCTCGAGCGACGCCAGGTTGAGCGCGGTGTGGTGCAGCGCGCGCGGCAGCTCCGGAGGCAGCTCGGCGGCCAACGCGTCCCACGCAGGCGCGTAGTCGTCGAGCTTCGGAGCCTGCCGGTCCCTCGGCTGCCAGGAGAAGAACGTGTGCGCCCACGACGACGCGTTCTTCCGCAAGAAGGCCCTCAGCCCCGGCGCGATGCCCGCCGCGGCGAACCCGGTCTTCCCATCCCACGGGAGATCGAGCCCGGCACCGAGGCCGCGCACCGGCAGCTGAGGGAACCGCACCGTCATCAGAGGTCCTGCGAGTAGCTGGCGATGGTGAAGGTCTCCACCGCGCGCCGCTGGTTCTCCGCGTCGGCCGCCTGGCGATCGGAGTCGCAGGGCAGGTTGTAGCAGCTGGGGTTGTTCGCCGGCTGCGCGGCGATCAGCGACCCGGCGTGCACGATCTTCAGCCCGTTGATCGCCTGCAGCGCTTCGTCAGGCGACCCCGGAGTGAAGATGTAGCAGTTGCCGCTGTTGCAGCTCTCGGCCTGGGTGGCCAGCTTCTCCAGCCGCGCCGCCTGCCGCGACCGCTCCTCGCTCCACGCCGCCCGGCCCGCGGTGTCGCCCGGGCACGGCACCCCGTAGCAGTCCGACGCGTTGGCCGGCAGGTCCATCACCAGGCCTTCGACGGTGAACAACTGCAGCGCGCTCAACCGATCGAGGCTCTTCTGAATCGACGCGCTCACCGCCGCGTCGTCGATCGTGTTGCCCGCCGCCGTCCCCCGCACCGGCGCGGGACCTCTCGCGGTGGCAGTCGGCTGCTCCTTCACCGGCTCTTCTTTCACCGGAGCCAGCCCACAACCGCCCAGACCCAGGGCCAGCACCACCGATGCCTTCTTCGACGTCTTCTTCATTGCTCCTCCCAATCCGGCCATTTGAGAGTTGAACGCCTCTGGCAGCGTTTCGGGTATCGGAATGATTTGAATGTCACTGTTCGAATATTCCGTACAATGCGGCCGATGGACTTCGACTCCCTCCGCTGCTTCGACGTCGCCGCCACCACCCTGAACTTTCGCGCCGCCGCCGCCCGGGTCTACCTCTCGCCGGCCGCGTTCTCCGACCGGGTGCAGCGGCTGGAAGAAGAGCTGGGCGCGCCGCTGTTCGAGCGCACCACCCGCCAGGTCGCGCTCACCGAGGCCGGCCGCAGACTGCTGCCGCTGGCCCGCCAGCTGCTCGAAGACGCCGAGCGCCTGCGGGCGGTGAGCAAGGAGCCGGGCCGCGCCGCGCCGTTCGAGCTCTACCTCGGCACCCGCTATGAGCTCGGGGTGTCCTGGCTCTGCCCGGCGCTGAAAGACTTCGAGGCGCGGCGGCCGGAGCGCACGCTCCACCTCTACAACGGCGACACCCCCGACCTGCTCGGGCGGCTGGAGCGCGGCGACCTCGACGCGATCGTCGCCAGCATGCGGCTCACCTCCCCCAACCTCACCTACGCCGCGCTCCACCCCGAGGAGTACGTGTTCGTCTCGGCTCAGCCGGGCCTGCGCCGCCGCGAAGACGCCAACCGCTTCACCCTGGTCGACGTCTCCCGCGACCTCCCGCTGTTCCGCTACTTCCTCGACGCGCTCACCGACGCCGAGCCGTGGCCGTTCGCGCGGGTCGAGTACATGGGCGGCATCGGCAACATTCGCCGGCGGCTGCTCGACGGAGGCGCGCGGGTGGGGGTGCTCCCGAAGTACTTCGTGCGCGACGACCTCAAGGCGAAGCGGCTGTACCGGCTGATGCCGGCGGTGCAGCCGCGCACCGACAGCTTTCGGCTGGTGTGGCGGCGCGATCACCCGCGGCAGGCGGAGCTGCTGAAGCTCGCCGACGAGCTGCGAGACCGGCCGCTGCGCTGAACCTAGCGGCGCGGGCGCGAGAGGTGCGAGGCGATCACCTCGGGCAGCGAGCGGGTGTCGATCGGCTTGGTGATGTAGCCGTCGCAGCCGGCCTCGAGCGCGCGCTGCTCGTCGCCCTTCATCGCGTAGGCGGTGACGGCGATGATCACGATCTCGCGCGTCGCCGCGTCGGCCTTCAGCCGCCGGGTGAGCTCGAAGCCGTCGATGCCCGGCATCTGGAGATCCATCAAGATCAGCCTCGGGGTGAACGTCTTCAGCAGCTCGAGCGCGGCGGCTCCGCTGACGGCGGTCTTCACCTGGTAGCCCCGCTTCTCGAGCAGAAACGACGCCAGGGTCATGTTGCCCGGGTTGTCGTCGACGATCAGCACCGCGTCACCCACGGGCGCCTCCTGACTGCTCGAGGCGAAGACAGGCGCCCAGCGCGCGCACCATCTCGTTGGCGCTGCCGCCTTTTCGGGCGATCGCCGTCACCCGCGGCTTGAGCGCATCGAGGTCGACGCTCGACAGCTCGAGCGCGGTCCACACCAGCACCGGCAGGTGGGCGCTCCCGGGCAGCTCCCGCATGCGGGCGAGAAACTCGAACCCGTCGAGCTCGGGCATCAACAGGTCGAGCACCACCGCCACCGGCGACGACTTCGCGAGCGCGGCGAGCGCCTTCTCTCCCTGCTGATGACACTCCGCCCGAAAGCCGAGCTGCGCCAGCGTCGCCGCCATCAGCTCGAGCGCGAGCGGGTCGTCGTCGAGCACCAGCACGGTGGTGTTCTTCGCCGGCCGCACCCCGGCTGCCTTCAGCGAGGCGAGCAGGGTCGCCGAGTCGATCGGCTTGGGCAGCACGTCGTGCACCACGTAGCCCTGGGTGACGTCCTCCGCGACCACGGTGAGCACGACCACCGGCACCGACGTGTTGTTGCCCTGCGCCCGAATCGCCTTCAGCACGTCGAAGCCGCTCATGTCGGGGAGCAACAGGTCGAGGGTGACCGCGTCGTAGGGCCGGGCGCGGCACTTCTCAAGCGCCTCCTGGCCGGTGGAGGCGAGGTCGACCGCGAACCCACTGCGGGTGAGAATCTGTTTGATCGTCTCGCGGTCGCGCGGGTCGTCTTCGATCACCAGAATCGCCGGGCCGTTGCCCACCGGCTGCGACGGCGTCTTCGGCTTCGGCTCGGTGCGGCGCGGGAGCACCGCGAAGAACAGGCTGCCCTTGCCGGGCTCGCTGCGCACCCCGACCGAGCCGCCCTGCGCCTCCACCAGCCGCCGGGTGAGCGCCAGGCCCAGCCCGGTGCCGGCGTGCTGCTTCGAGGCGGTGGAGTCGATCTGCTGGAACTCGGTGAACAGCCGGCCGAGGTCGCTCTCGGCGATCCCGATGCCGCTGTCCTCCACCTCGAGGCGAAAGCCCGCCGCGCCCTCGGCGCTCACCCGAACGGTGACCGAGCCCGACTCGGGGGTGAACTTCAGCGCGTTCGAGAGGTAGTTGTAGAGCACCTGCTTCAGCCGGGCGGGGTCGAGCATCAGCTCGCCGAGCGGAGCGATCTCGGTGGTCACCTTCAGCTTCTTGGCGGCGACCGGGGTGCGCAGAATCGACAGCACCTCCTTCACCACCGATTCGATCGCCACCGGCGCGGGAACGAACTCCAGCTTGCCCGCCTCCACCTTCGAGAGGTCGAGAATGTCGTTGATCAGCTGGAGCAGGTGCCGGCTGCTGGTGACCACGTAGCCGAGAAACTCCTTCTGCTTGTCGCTGATCGCCCCCACCTCGCCGTCGTGGAGCAGCTCGGAGAAGCCGATGATCGAGTTCAGCGGCGTGCGCAGCTCGTGCGACATGTTGGCGAGGAACTCGCTCTTCAGCCGGTTGGCCTCCTCGACCTTCTCGTTGCGCAGCTCCACCTCCCGCAACTTGCGGAGCGCGGTCTCCTTCGACTCGATGTACGACTCGGCCAGCACCGCCATCGCCCGGTCGAAGTAGTGCTGCATCGCCAGCAACAGGTTGCTGAGCCGCTTCGGCTCGGAGGCGAACGCGGTCACCAGCGCCGGGGTGAGGCACTTCGAGGCCACCGTGATCACGTCGAACCAGTCGCTGAAGCGCACCCCGAGCCGCGCGTAGAGCTCACCCTGCACCCGGGCGTTCTGCTCGTAGGGCTCCCAGTGGCCCTTCTCGATCGCCTCCCGCATCAGCTCACGGGAGCGGGCGTTCTCGCTCTCGAGCTGATCCTTCGGCATCGAGCGCAGCAGCGGCCCGAACACCGGGTGATCGAGCAGCGGAGGCAACATCTGCTGCTGCAGCTCGTCGTAGTGGGCTTCGTAGTAGCGCCAGAAGTCGAGCAGCGGCTGCTCCAACGACTTGGGAACCCAGGCGCGGGGAAAGGGTTGATCAGACACGTGACCTCCTGTCGACCGGGTTCCTTCCCCCGAGCTGTGGTGATCTGCAGACACCCCACCCCGCCGGCGTGGATCGCGAGGGTTTCTTTTTCCCGACTCAGGTCAGGTGCTATGGCGCCATAGCTTCTCGAACGCGGCTCATTTCTGATCCCGCCGTGCTCTCGGGCTCGACCCGCGCAGCCTCTGGGGAACCCGACGGCCGGCTTCGCGGCTTCAGCGCCGGTCGTCGCGCGCCGCACGGCGTCGAAAAGTCGAAGGCCCCGGCTCCCTTGGATTTCTCCAAGAAAACCGGGGCCTTCTATCAGTCGGGGAGACAGGATTTGAACCTGCGACCCCTTGGTCCCGAACCAAGTGCTCTACCAGGCTGAGCCACTCCCCGAACTTGTGCGAGGCCGAATAGTCTCGACCGGTCGCGAAGTCAACGACGACGCCTGATCCACAAATCTGACGGTGCGCTTGCGCTCGGCGCCCACCGGTCGGGTAAAACTCCGCGCATTCCGAAGGCGTGCGTGGGCTTCGGGACCAAGGGCCGTTCAACCAGCGGTACGGGGGATTCAAAAACATGACGGGCAAGATCAGTGGCAACAAGCCGGTGGGCGGAAGCACGGGCGTGGGCGCGGGCGGGCCGGTGATTCGGCCGATGTACGGCATCTTCATTCGCGACAACCTGTCGCGCTTCAAGACCGAGATCGGCGTCACCCTGGCGGACACCAAGAAGGCGCTCAAGACCAAGGGCGAGCTGACTCCGGCGGAGGCCTCGAAGGCCAAGGCCGCGGTTCAGCACCTCGACTCCGCGATGAAGGCGCTCAAGCCGGTGTTCAAGGAGCTCGGCGCGCCGAAGTCGGCGAGCACCGCCTCGGCGGCGGCGGGCATGGGCCGCCCCGGCTCGGGCCCGATCGCGATGTACGGCATCGTGTTTCGCGACGACCTCTCGCGCTTCCGCAACGAGGTGCAGGCCAACATCAAGGACATTCAGGCCGCGGTGAACAACGGCAGCCTGAAGGGTGCCGAGAAGGCCGAAGCCCAGAAGGCGCTCGGTTACCTCAACGCGGCGCTGCGCGATCTGTCCGCGGCTCCCAACCCCTGGCAGTGAGGTGACGGCCAAGCGCGGGGCGAAGCCCCAACAGACGGCAGCCCCGCGCCCACCCGCCTCGTGGGCGGCGAACATGGGAACCGAAGACGTTCGCCCGATCGGCCACGACGGCCGGCCGCTCGCGCGTTGGGTCGACGGTGACGACCTGCGCGCCTGCCGCCCGGTGTACGCGGTTTGGGAGATCACCCTGAAGTGCGATCTCGCCTGCAACCACTGCGGTTCCCGGGCCGGCCACGCGCGAAAGCGCGAGCTCACCACCGACGAATGCAAAGACCTGGTGCGCCAGCTGGCGAGGCTCGGCTGCCGCGAGGTCACCATCATCGGCGGCGAGGCGTACCTGAGAAAAGACTGGGTCGAGATCATCAGAGAGGTCCGCGCCTGCGGCATGGACTCGACGATGACCACCGGCGCGCGCAACCTCACCGAAGACCGGGTGAAGGCGGCGGCCGAGGCGGGCCTGCAGGGCGTGTCGGTGTCGATCGACGGGCTCGAGGCGACCCACGACAAGATTCGCGGGTTTCACGGCAGCTACCGGGCGGCGATCGAAGCGATCGGCCGGCTGAAGCGCCACGGCATCACCGTCGGCTGCAACACCCAGATCAACGCGCTGTCGTGGAAGCAGCTGCCGCAGATCATGGACAACATCATCGCCGCCGGCTCCACCCACTGGCAGGTGCAGCTCACGGTGGCGATGGGCAACGCGGTCGATCACGACGACATGCTGTTGCAGCCGTACCAGCTCGACGAGCTCTACCCGATGCTGGCGAACCTCTACCACCAGGGCCTCGAGCGAGGCCTGCTGATGGTGCCGGGCAACAACATCGGTTACTTCGGCCCCTACGAGCACCTCTGGCGCGGCGGCCCCGATCGCACCGGCCACTGGATCGGCTGCAACGCCGGGCAGAACACGATCGGCATCGAGGCCGACGGCACCATCAAGGGCTGCCCGTCGCTCCCGACCAACGGTTACTCGGGCGGCAACATTCTCGACAAGAACCTGGAAGAGATCTGGGTCAACGCGCCGGAGCTGAACTTCACCCGCGACCGCACCGTCAACGACCTCTGGGGCCGCTGCAAGAGCTGCTACTACGCCGACGTCTGCCGCGCCGGCTGCTCGTGGACCACCACGGTGCTGCTCGGCAAGCCGGGCAACAACCCCTACTGCCACTACCGCGTGCTCCAGCTGAAAAAGGAAGGGCTGCGCGAGCGCATTCGCAAGGTGAAGGCGGCGCCGGGCACTCCGTTCGATCAGGGCCTGTTCGAGCTCGTCGAGGAGCCGTTCGACGCGCCCGAGTCGTTCCCCGAGTCGTCGCTGAAAGAGCCCCGCGGCAAGGCCTCGCTGAAGCTGCCGGTGCTGACGTGAGCGACGAGCGCCCGGCGCCCCGGTTCCCTTCGGTGAAGGGCCGGCTGGCGCCCCGGCTGTTCCCCTGCCCCGGCTGCGGCGGCCACCTCTACCCGACCGCGAAGACCTGCCCCCACTGCAAGGGCAAGCTGACCACCCTGCGCCGGCAGCAGGTGCAGCGGCTTAAGAAAGCCGCAAAAGCGGTCGAAACGTTGAAGCGAATCTTCGGCGTCGATTGAGCGCGCGCGTCTCCGGTTTTGACGCCAGTTCCGTGACGAAGGGTACCCCGCACCCCAGCGAGTAGCCTTAACCTTCAAGCGCTTACGCAACCGCGCGGCAGTGCTCAGGGCAAAAGTGGATCGGTGCTTGCTGAAGCTTTGATCGCTATGAGCGCGATCGTTTCGAGTCTGATGCCGAAGATACTGATCAGTGACGACGAGCCGTTGCTGGTCAAAGCAATTGCCCGTGAAGCCCGCCGCGCCGGTCTCGAACCGGTGACCGTGACCAGCCCCGAGCTGCTCCACGAGGCGGCGGTGCGGCTGCAGCCGCAGGTGATCGTGCTCGACATTCACCAGCGCATCGACGGCCGCGATCTGCTCGCCAAGCTGAAGCACGACCCGCGCACCGAGCACATTCCGGTGCTGGTGCTCTCGGGTGACGAAGACCAGTTCCTCCGTCACACCTGCTTCGAGCTGGGCGCGCGCGACTACGAAGTGAAGCCGTTCGACCCGGTGTTCATGCGCAAGGTCGCGCGGGTCGCGCAGGAGCAGGAAGAGCAGCTGCCCGCGGCGTGAGGCTCAGAAGCCGCCGTCGGTGAACGCCGACGGTCGAGCGAGCCCGCACCGCGCTTTGCCTTCGGGCGTGTCGATCAGCCGGCAGTCGCAGCCCGGCTTCAGCTCCGCGCAACGCGCTTCATCTTGCGGCGTCGGAGGATTCACGCCCTCGGAGCTGGCGACCCGCTGCAGACAGGCGTTCTTGTCGACGGTGTTGAGCTGGCAGTTGCACATCTGCTCCGACAGCTGGCGGCAGTTGCCTTTGCAGCCGTAGAGCGCGAGCGCAGAGAGAAGAACCAGCAGGAATCGCATCGGGCCGCTTCTTGTCAGATTCACGCCCGGGTGCCCAGCGCCGAAGCGACCGTTTGCCTGAAATACCTCGCCGCCAGCCCCACCGTGCGGTGAGCGCTCTCGGGCGTGGGCGTGAGCGAAGGCGCGACCTCCATCACGTCGCCTCCCACCAGGCCGACCTCGTCGCCCAGCCGTCGAATGAGCTCGAGCAGCCAGTCGGGCTCGAGGCCGTTCGGCTCGGGAGTGCCGGTCGCGTCGGCGTACTTCGCGTCGGTGCCGTCGATGTCATTGGAGAAGTAGACGCCCTGCACGCCGGTCGATTTCACGTGGGCGACCACTTGTTCGAGCGCCCCCGCGGGATCAGCCAGAATGTCCTTCGCCCAGAACTGCCGCGTCTGGGTGGTGGTCTCCCAGTGCGCGCGGTCGCGGCCGCTGGCGCGAATGCCGACCTGGGTGAGGCGCCCGCCACGGCCCAACAGCACGTTGGCGTGCCAGCTCCAGGTGGCGAAGCAGTACTTCACGCCCAGCCGGGTCTCGAGCAGGTCGGTGTGCGCGTCAGACTGGGTGATGCCGAAGCCGGGCCGGGCGCGGTGCAGCGCGCGCACGCCGGGCAGCGCGGTGGAGTGGTCGCCCCCGAGCGCGAAGATCTTCAGCTTCGGGTTGAGGGTGAGGATCAGCTCCCACGCGCGCTCGGCGATCGACAGCGGCGACACCGGGAGCGCCGCCGCCTGCGCCTCGGAGAGCTTCGGGTAGAGCGCCTTCGCCGACGCCTTTCTCTGCTCCGGGCTGAGCATGTCGTCGTGGAGCAGCTGCGGCACCACGAACACGTCGCCGACGTCGACCAGCCCGTAGCCCTCGAGCGTCTGGGCCCAGCTCGGGTCATCTTCGAGCAGCCGGGTGCGAATGCCCTGAGGCCCCAGGTTGGCGCCGCGCTGAAAACCCGCGCCCACGTCGGAGGGAATGCCGAGCAGCACTCCGCGCGCGGTGGCGATCTTCGAAAGCGAGCGGGTGAACGCCTGCTCGACCTCCGCGGCGCTGCCGACGCCGTAGAGCTTCTTCTGGAGCGCCTCCTGCGCGGCCTTGCCGGTCGACACCAGGTACAGCCCGCCGCCGGCCGGTTTGAGCAACAGGGACAGCTCTTCGAGCGGAGACATTCGGTTGTCGTATAAGCCCCAACGACGATGGAGGCCACTCCCGCCAAGCGGCTGAAACGCTTCGTGCGCTACCTGTTCGTGCGGGCCGGAGCGGCGATGGTCGGGCTGCTCCCCGCGCGCTGGGCCTCGGGCCTGGGAGCGGTGTTGGGCGGTTGGGGCTATGCGCTGGCCGGCGGCGAGCGGACGAAGGCGCTCGAGTCGCTGGCGATTGCGTTCCCCTCGAAGACCGGCGCCGAGCGCGAGTCGTTGGCGCGCGCGTGCTTCGTGCATCTGGGGCGAATGATCTTGGAGCTGGTCTGCGTCGCGGAGCTCGACCGGGCGATCGGCGAGTGGGTCGATTGGCCGGCGGAGGATCGCGCGGTGCTCGACCGGGCGCTGGCAGAGAAGAAGGGCGTGGTGTTCGTCAGCGGTCACGTCGGCAACTGGGAGCTGCTCGCGCGCACCGTCTCGCTCGCGGGCTACCCCTGTCAGACGATCGCCAAAGAGACGAGCGACCCGCGCACCACCCGGCTGATCGAGCGCTTTCGCGAGTCGTCGAAGCTGAAGAGCATCTGGCGGGGAAAAGACGGCGCGGCGAAGGCGATGCTGCGGGCGCTGAAGTCGGGCGAAATTCTCGGGCTGCTGATCGATCAAGACACCGACGTGCAGTCGCTCTGGGTGCCGTTCTTCGGCAAGCCGGCGAAGACGCCGCGCGCGGCGGCCGATCTCGCGCTCCGCACCGGCGCAAAGGTGGTGCTCGGGTTCTGCCAGCGGCGCGACGGCAAGTACCGGCTGTCGATGCGCGAGGTGAGCGCCGAGGGGCTGACCGGTGAAGAAGGCGCGCGCGCGCTCACCGAGCGGTTGAGCGCGGGCATCGAAGAAGCGGTGCGTGCTGCCCCGGAGCAGTGGGTGTGGATGCACCGCCGCTGGAAGTCGCCGCCCGCGTGACTGAAAATCGGCACGATGAACGAAGCGCCGAAGCCCGCCCTGCCTCCGAAGAAGAGCGACAGCCTGTTGATCGGCCTTCTGCTGCGCGAGGGGCCGCTCTGAGCGCACGACGAGGCAGACGTCTGCTGTTGATCCTCGCGGTGATCGCGGCATGCCCGCTGTCGCTGGTGTTGATCGCGGCGCTCCGGCCAAACCCGTGCAGCAGGATGTTGGCAGACAAGAAGGCCCTGGAGGCGCTGCTCGAGAGCGGGCTCCCCAAGGGCACCACGGTCAGTGAACCCCACGACTGCGCGGTCGCGCTGAAGGACGACAGCGGTCAGACGTTGCTGGTGTTGCAGATGCGAGGCCTCCACGCCTGGGACGGCTGGTCAGCGGAGCTCGACGCCAGAACGTACCGCTCGACGCCGCTTCCACTGGGAGACAGCGCCTTCTTCTACCAATCGCGCTCCGACGTTCAGATGCCCGCGACGCTGCCCGGCGAGCGCGTCGGCCGCGACGAAGTGGTGCCCGAGCAGCAAGCGGGCCAGCAATGCGTCGCGCTGATCTCCGCCGGGCCCAACGCGCTGCAGCTGAGGGTGAAGGGCCCGCCCGAGCGCGCGCACCAGTTGCTCGACCAGATCGTCGCGCCTCAGTTGCAGCGGCTGCGAGAAGCCTCGTTCTAGTGGCGTGAGCCGATTGCCGAAGTTCGTGGCCCTCAGCGCTTGCAAGCGATTACGAGGCGCTGCGTACTGAGGCAACCGATGAGCACGGGGAGAGGGGCGATGGTTGCGGCGCTGCTGCTGGCGTCGATGGCCTCGGCACAGGACATCGACGCGGGCGTTCTGCCGGCGGGGCTGGTGCCTCCGGAGCTGCGGGCAGACTCGCCGCTGATGCTGCCGGTCGAGCTGCTGCCGCGCGAGCCCGCGACGGTGGAGCTGCAGCTCACCATCGACGAACAGGGTCAGGTGACCGCGGTCGAGGTGACCGTCAGCCCGAACGCCGACGTCGCCACCCTCGCCGAAGAAGCGGCGCGCAAGCTTCAGTTCAACCCCGCCACCGTCGACGGCAAGCCGGTGCCGGTGGTGCTGCCGTTTCGGTACGTGCTCACGCCCGCGCCGATTGCAGATGCGGGCAGCGCTCCGGGTTCGCTGCTGGTGGGCCGGGTGATGACCAAGGGCACCCGCGACGCGATCGCCGCCGCCACCGTGAGCGCGGCCGACGCGGGCAGCGTGGAGACCGACGGCGACGGGCGCTTCACCTTGCCGCTGCCGCCGGGCGTTCATCAGGTGTTGGTGCAGGCGCCGGGGCACCGCGCGGAGGAGTTCGAGGAGACGATCGCCGCCGACCAGCGGCTCGAGGTGGTCTACCGAATCGTCCCCACCTCGCTGCCGGCGTACCAGACCACCATCGAAGGTCAGCGCGATCGCGCCGAGGTGGCGCGCGCACATTTGTCGGGGCCGGAGCTGCGCGAAGTGCCGGGCACGCGCGGCGAACCACTGCGGGTGGTGATGTTGTTGCCCGGCGTCACTTCTCTCGCCTCGGGGCTGTCGTACCCGATCGTGCGCGGGTTCACTCCGGCCGCGACCGGCTTCTTTCTCGACGGCATTCGAATTCCCCAGCTCTACCACCTGGGCGTCGGGCCCTCGGTGATTCACCCCGGCTTCATCGACTCGATCGACTTCTTCCCCGGCAACGCGCCGGTGCGCTTCGGGCGGCTCACCGGTGGAGCGATCTCGGTCAACCCCACCAAGCCGGCCGACGATCGCGTTCACGTCGACGCCACCATCGACGCGCTGCAGGCCGGCGCTTTCGTCGACGCGCCGATCGACGCCACCGGCACCAAGGTCTCGCTCGCCGGCCGGGTCAGCTACACCGGCTGGCTGCTCGGGCTGCTCGCGAAAGCAGAAGGCGCCCACGTGGTCGCCGACTACTGGGACTACCAGGCGCGCATCGAGCAGCCGATCGGCAAGGGCAACCTCCGGCTGCTGGCGTTCGGCTCGTCAGACCTGGTGGGAGAGCGCGACACCGAGGGCGCGGTGTTCGTCGAGTCGGTGTTTCACCGCTACGACTTGAAGGGCACCTACCCGCTCGGGCCGGGCACGATCGAAGCGGGCATCAACTTCGGCTGGGACCGGATGGGCACCTGGCAAGACGACGTTCACAACAAGAAGATCGGCGAGTTCCTGATGCGGCGCTGGCTGGTGTCGGGCCGCGCGCTCTACCGGGTCGACCTGAGCCCGGAGGTTCAGCTCAAGGTCGGCGCAGACGTCGAGCGGCAGGACTCGGGCATCGGCCTCACCAACACCATCGGCCCCAATGCGTCGCTCTTTCTGCAGCCGGAGGCGATCGGCGTCTTCTCGGGCGCGTTCGCCGAGCTCGGCTGGTTCCACGGGCCGCTCTCGCTGATCGGCGGCGCGCGCCTCGACAACTACCTGCTGGTGCACGGGCGCGACTCGGTGGCCTTCGACCCGCGGCTGCTCGGCCGCTACGCGCTCAACGACACGATTACCCTGCGCGCCGGAGCCGGGCTGTTTCACCAGGCGCCGACGGTGTTGCTGACGCTCCCGGTGACCGACGTGGCCGGCCTCTCCGACGGTTTGCAGGAAGCCTGGCAGTTCGACGTCGGCGCCGATTGGAAGCTGCCCTGGTGGGGCCTGGAGCTGAGCGCGACCGCCTACTACGACCCGATCACCCGCTCGGTGGAGAAGAGCCTGCGTCAGTTGGTGGCGGGAGAGAACACGCTCGACGATCAGCAGGTGGCGAGAAAGGGCCGCTCCTACGGCTTCGAGCTGATGCTGCGGCTGCCTCCGCAGGGGCGCTTCTTCGGGTGGATCACCTACTCGCTGATGCGGAGCGAGCGCGAGCGCACCTGGATCGACTTCGACGCGATGGGCAACCCCGGCCAGGTGCAGCACGCGATGCTCCCGTTCGCGTTCGACGAGACCCACAACCTCAACCTGGTCGCGGGCGTTCAGCTGCCGTGGGCGATCAAGGCGGCGATCACCTTTCACTTCAACACCGGCCGCCCCGAGAACGGCGAGGTCTCGTCGCGCACCGCCGATCTCGTCACCACGCCCAGCGGTGGGCAGGACTGGCTGCTGCGCCCGCTCGGCAAGGTCGATCGCCTGCCGCCGTTCGTGCGCCTCGACGCCAGAGTATCGAAGACGTTTCGCATGGATCAGGTGACGCTCGAGCTGTTCCTCGACGTGCTCAACGCTTCGGCCAGCAACGAGGTCTACGGGTACCAGTACGGCTTCGACCTCAACACCGGCGCGCCGCAGAAGAAGCCGATTCAGGCGCCGATCATTCTGCCGACCATCGGCCTGCGGGGGGTCTACTGATGCGCCAGCTGCTCGCCGCCGCCGCGCTGCTGTTGTGCGCGTGCCCGGAGGACCCCGATGAGATTCTCCACTTCAGCGGCACCGTCACCAGGAGCGACGCGGTCACTCCGCTCGACGGCGTGAAGGTGGCGCTGCTGCGCTCGAGCGACGGCAACTGCACCGACGAGCAGCCCTGGCACGAAGCCACCACCGCCGACGGCGGGCACTGGTCGCTCGACTTCTTTCGGGGAGAGATTCAGCCCGGCTACATCTCGAACGACACCGCGGGCCTGACCCGCCGCTGCGTCACCACGCATGCGCAGTTCACCTCCGGCGCCGACACCAACTTCATTTCGGGGAGCTTCGACCCGCTGACCGTCGCGCCGGTGATGTTCGAGTGGCAGACGCCAATCGCGCTCGACGGCGGCGTGGTGGTGTTCACGCCCCTGGTGCCTCCCGAAAAGCTCGCGGAGATCGACGCCGCCGAGACCCTCTACGAAAACGGCATTCAGCATGAAGTGCAGGTGAAGGTCGGCGGCAGACAGATCTGGAAGTCGAGCGACCTTCGGTACGACTTCAGCAACATTCAGAGCACGCCCGACATCACGCCCACCGTGCGGGTGCCGATGAACGTGCCCGACCGGGTGATCGAAGACTTCGACGCCGAGCTCGATCTGGTCGCGCGCGCCAACCGCAAGCTCAGCTACCCGTCTTCGAGCGTGGAGACGACCCACGACACTCCGGTGCAGGTCAACCACCTGCCGGCCAACGTGTTGAAGGTGAAGCACACCGGGGTGCCGCTCACGCGCGGGTTGAGCTGCGCGCCACTGGCCTCGCCCTGCCCGCTCACCGACGGCGTGCTCGACCCGATCGACTTCGACGCCGGCGTGAACGGCTTCGTGTTCGATCTTCGGTCGCCGTCGAAGGTGGAGTGGATCGTGCTGCGCGACGCGAACGTCGACCTCGCCTCGCTCACGCCTCAGCTCGACTTGATGGACGACGCAGGCACGGTGATCGAGTCGCTCCAGCCGCAGGAGATTCCCCCTGACGACGACCTCGGGGTTTACCTGCTCGATTGGCGCAAATTCGCCAACGGCCCCCAGGTCCTGACGAGCGCGCCGATCGTGCAGTGGTCTGTCGATGGAGGCGTGCCCGCCTCGAGCGTGCGCCTCACCTTCGGTGCGCCGGTGACGCGTGCGAGCGAGTTATCGCTGTTCGCCCCTTAGGGGTGAAAGGTGCCAGTCACTTTTCATGGGGACAACTTTCATGTGGATGTTTCACACGCGCACCGGAACGACCGGCGCGAACGAGAAGGCGGGGAACTCGGCTTTCTTCGACAGCACGCCCGAGCGCAGCCATTTCACGGCCAGTCTGAAGTCACAGACGAACTTGCGGTATTCGCTCATGTAGATGTGACGAGCGAGTCTGGTCGACGCGTGAACCCACGGGTATGGCCGGCGATCGGGCCTGAGCTTGCGCGTATGGGGGTGCGCGGCCTCGACCTTCGCTGCCCCCATCACGCGGCGGTGCTTCGCCCGGCCCTCCGCTTCGATCTCCGCGATCATCCGCTTCGCGAGAGCCCGCCGCTTGTTCGGCGGCAGAACCTGCCACAGCGGAATCGGATGCAGCTCGAGCTCCTCGTCTGTCGCCCAGCTCGGACTCCACCGTCGGTTGCCACCCGACACCAACTTGCCGCTCTTCCACCGCTTGGCCCATTCGTAGAAACGAAACGTACGTTTGGGCTCGCCGAGCAGCTGCGGCACGCATGAGAGCCCCGGCCACTCTTCGACTCGCCTCACCAGGCCCTCTTTGACCCCGTGCGCGACGATGTATTTGAGGCTCCGCCGCAGCGAGATGTCGTCCAGCACCGGTATCGCCGAGAAGCGCCGGTCCCAGAGGTTGCCGCTCCAGCCGACGAGCCGGCCGACCTTCTTCGACACATTGCCGAGAAAGAAGCGCATGAACTTCGAAAGCTCACCGTCCCGCGCGCGACACAACAAGTGCACGTGGCTGGACGCGGCCACGAAGCCGCACAGCTGCACATTCGCAGTCTTCGTCGCACGCGCCAGGACGCCGCCGATGACCTCGTTCATCTGCCGAGATGGCCGCAACAACAGGCGAGATTGGAAGCACCTCGCCGTCACGAAGAAAAATCCATCCGACTCGTACCGCCTCAACGGTCTGCCCATCACGCCCTCGCCCTCGGTAAAAAATGGAGAGCTCAGAGCAATTGCCGGGCCGCGGCGATTCTCGCGACGTGAGAGTCCGGGCAACCAGAAAAATGCCTGGCACCTTCCTCTAGGGATGCACGCGCAGAATCGCTTCGGGCACGGTCACCAGCACGGTGCCACCCGGCTCGAGCGCGAGCTGCCTCGGCTGGTCGGCCAGCTGGGCGATCGGCGTCACCACTCCCGCCGGAGTCACCTTCAGCAATTGAAAGCCGGCGTTGTCGAGCGTCCACAGGTTGCCCAACGGGTCGCGCTGCAGGCCGATCAACGACAGCCCGGTCGAGATGGTCTGCACCGTGTTGCCCGCCGGGTCGAGGTGCTCCAACGCGTCGTTCGCGGTCACCCAGTAGCCGCCGTCTCCGTCGAGCACCACGTCGTTGGCGCTGAAGTCGATCGGCCCCATGCCGGTGATGTTGCTCTCGGCCACCAACGTCACTCCGCCGTCGAGCACCGAGCCGGTGAACAGACCGATGTCTGCCGTGCCAGACCCGAGGAAGGTGACGTCGAACCCGTCGGCGGTCAGCGCGCTGGCGAAGAAGCCAGAGAACGGCGACGTGGTGAGGTCGAGCATCAGATTCTGGGTGGTCACCGTGCGGTCGTCGGGCAACACCGCGAGGTCGTCGCAGGTCGCGCCCGGCACGAACGCCGAGACGTTGCCTCCGCCGACGGTGCGAAGCCCGAAGTCGTCGCAGAACACCACTCCGCCGTCGCTGTGCGCGCCGACCCCATGCACGTTCGACAACCCCGCCGTCGCCACCGGGCCGTTCGACGGGTTGCGCGGGTCAGCCGCGCCGGCCAGCACCGTGGTGGTCACCCCGTCGGTGAGCACGATGCGGCCCTGGAGCACCAGCGCCCAGCGGGTGGCGTCGTACTGCGCGAACTCGCCGGCGAACTGCGCGTCGGGCAGCACCTCGGTGACGCCGCCGTCGGCCTCGAGCAGCGACAGCGGGCGATGGGTGATGTCCCACGAGAGCATCGCGATCCCGCCGTCGAGGGTGTGAGCGAGCACCTGCCAGAAGCCGGCGTCGGGCAACACCGCCGTGACGCCTCCGTCTTCTGCGATCTCGAACACGTCGCCGCGGGCGATCAGCGCTCCACCGGCGACGCCGAGCACGTCGGCGTGGCCTCCGTACAAGGTGAACGGCGCGCCGACCGTGGTCACCTCACCCTGCCGGCTGATTCGCCGCAGCTGCCCTGGGTTCTGATCGTCGACCGCCCAGACCGTGCCGTCGGGCGAGACCGAGATCGACAGCACGTTCTCGAAGCCGGCCGCGGCGCCGATGCCGTCTTGGGTGCCCGCGTCGAAGTTGCCGACGAAGGTGGTGACCAGGCCCTGGGGCGTCACCCGCCGAATCGCGTGCTGGTCGGCGACCAGCAAAGTGCCGTCGATGTCGACCTGCACGTCGTGCAGGCCCTGGAACTGCGCCCCGCTGCCGAAGCCGTCGACGAAGTCTTGATGCTTCAGCTTACCGGCGACGGTGATCAGCGCGCCCGCGGGAGTCACCTTGCGCAACACGCCGTTCACCTGATCGGTCAGCCAGAGGTTGCCGAGGCTGTCGCGCGCGACCGCGCTCACCGAGTAACTCAACCGGCCGTTGGTGCCGATGCCGTCTGCCCAACCGAAGCCGCCCGGCTGACCCGCGACCAGGTCGACGCAGCCGAGCGTCTGCGGAGCAGGCCGCACCTGGCACGCGCCTGAGACGCAGACGTGCGCGGTGGTGCAGTCGCGCGCGCCGCACTCGGTGCCGTCGGGCGCGGGGCCCACGCCGCAGCCGGTCGCGGGCTCGCAGGTGGGAATCTGGCAGGGGTCGGCCGGCTGCGGGCAGCTGGCGGTGTTGTCGACGTGGCCACAGCCGAGCGAGCCGCAGACGTCGGTGGTGCAGAGGCTGTGGTCGTCGCAGGTGGTGGTGGTGCCGAGGCACTGGCCCTGCTGGCAATGCGCGGTCGCGAAGCAGGCGAAGCCCGCGGTGCAGTCGGTGCCGTCGTCAGACACCTCGTCGGAGCAGGTGCCGGCGTCGGGATCGAAGGTGCGGGTGTGGCAGATGTCGGGCATGCCGCAGTCGAGCGGCGCCAGCGCCACTCCGGTGAGCGCGACGCTGGTGGTCTCGAACTTCACCGTGCCGTTGAAGGTGCCCGCCGCGGTCGGCGTGAAGGTGACGTCGACGTTGATGTCGCCGCCCCCGCTGATCGCGAGCTCCATCGGTGGGCCGAACGGCGCCGGCGGGTCGGTGTGGAACATCGTCGCGGTGAGGTTGGGGTTCACCACGTGCACCGGCAGCGTCTTCGAAGCGCCGACGTAGAGGGTGCCGAAGTCGAGCGACGCCGGCTGCACCTGCAGCGGCCCGTCGGGCGTCTTCGTCACCTTGCCGCAGTTGCACCCCGGCAGCAGCGCGAGCGCCACCGCGAGGGTGAGCCGGGTCAACCGCCGAGCATCGAGTTGGCCTGAGACAAACATTCCGACACCGCCTTGTGGGCCTGGTCGGTGAGCTGATCGCGGGCGTCGACTGTCAGTCCACGCGTCTCGATCGGCTGACCGATCACGAGCGCCGCCGGCCGCGGGCGAATCGCGAGTGTACCTTTGGGAAGAATTTCGTGGGTGCCCGCGACCGCGGCGGGCACCAGGGGCACCTGCGCTTCGATCGCGAAGATCGCCGCGCCCTTCTTGAACGCGCGCAGCACCCCGTCGTCGCTGCGGGTGCCCTCGGCGAAGAAGACGATGCTCACCCGGTTGCGAACTGCGTCGAGCGCCGCGTCGAGCGTCGCGCGGTCTTTGCCGGAGCTGCTCCGGTCGACGAACACGTTGCCCGCACGCTTCAACGCCGCGCCGAAGACCGGAATCTTCGAGAGCTCCTGCTTGGCGACGAAGCGCAGGTGCCGGCGAATGTGGGTGAACAACACCAGGGTGTCGAAGTGCGACTGGTGGTTCACCACCAGCACGAAGTTACCGCTCGGCAGGTTCTCGAGCCCCGCGCACTGGGTGTTGACCCCGGAGGCCTTGAGCACGCTGCGGGCCCAGAAGTGAATCACCGGGTCGGGCGCCTCTTCGTTCACCAGGGTGAGCAGAGACACGACGGGAGACAGGGTGCCGGTGATCCCGACCACCGCGGTACCTGAGAGGGCTGTGCGCAACAGCTCGAGCATCGGCATCGATTGATATCGGAAATTCAGTCGTCGATGAACTCGTGCGCGGGGAACAACAGCACGTCGGCGATCTGCTCCTCGCCCAGCAACAGCATCAGCACCCGGTCGATGCCGATCGCGATCCCGGTCGCTTCGGGCATCTTCCCCACCGCGGCGAGAAACCGCTCGTCCAACGGAGGCACCAACCTGCCCTCCCGCTTGCGCAGCGCCTGCTCCTCCTCGAGGCGCTTGCGCTGCTCGGCGCCGTCGGTCAGCTCCGAGAAGCCGTTCGCCAACTCGAAGCCGCCCGCGAACAGCTCCACCCGCTCGGCCACCGAGGGGTCTCCCGGCTTCAGCCGCGACAGCGACGCCATCGCCGCCGGGTATTCGATCAAGAACGTCGGCCGGTCGACGCCCAGCTTCGGCTCCACCTTCTGCAAGAAGAGATGAAAGAAGACGTCGTCCCAGCTGTCGCCGCCGCCCACCCGCACGCCGGCGCCCTCGGCCGCCGCTCGCAGTGAGGCCGCATCACGGCAGGCATCGAGGTCGACGCCCGAGTACCTCCGCACCGCGTCCTTCACCGGCAACCGCTCGAACGGCGCCACGAACGGCCGCTTCACCGAGAGCGCCTCCTGGAGCGCCAGCATCAGCGCTTCGGTGTCGTCCATCAGCGCGTGGTAGTCGGCGTTCGGCCGGTAGAACTCCAGCAGAGTGAACTCGGGGTTGTGCGTCTGCGAGACCTCGCCGTTGCGGAACACCTTGCAGAGCGAGAACAGCGGCGGGCAGCCCGGCTGAGCGAGCAGCCGCTTCATCGCGTACTCGGGGCTGGTGTGAAGGTAGAGCGTCTTGGCGTGGCCGCGATCGGTCTCCGGCGTGAACGGCACCGTGAACGGAGTGATGTGCGGCTCCTGCCCCGGCGCGGGCACCAGCGCGGGCGTCTCGACCTCGAGGTAGCCGCGGGCGGCGAAGAAGCTCCGCAGCGCCGCGTTCATGCGGGCGCGGGCGCGGGCGGCGTTCCACTGGCGCTCGGTGGGCATCCGTCACAAGCTACCGCGCCGATGCACCGCTCCGCGCGCAAAAGCCTCTTTCTGGCGCTGCTGGTGCTCGGCTGCCCGAAGGCGACGCCGGTGGTGACGCCCGAGAAGCCGAAGCCGCTCACCGAGCAGGAGCAGGCCCGCGCCGCCGAGCGCGCGATCGGAGAAGAGCTGGCCCAGGTGCTGATGGAAGAAGACGAGCGCCTCTGGGAGCACTTCACCACCGGCGCGCCGCTCGATCTGCGCGGCGTCTGGACCGGGCACGAAGCGCTGCTCTCGCCCAAGGCGCGCGACACCGTTCGCAACGCGCGGGTGCTCGCCGCCGATGACCCGCACACACTCGGCGCGCTGGAGGCGGCGCTGCTCGGCGAGCGCACCGCGCGGGTCACCGCCGACGCCGCGGCCGAAGCCGACATCGCGTTCGAGAACGCCACCTTCGTCTCCGACGGCAAGACGCTGCACCTGCGCGACTTGAACCGGCTGCTCTCGAACGAGAAGAGCGCGGTGAAGCGCAAGGTCGTCTACACCGCGTCGCTCCCGGCGATGGCGCAGGCCGGCGCCGCGCGCACCCGCTGGGCGAAGAAGCTCGACGAAGCGGTGAAGGCCGACGGCTTCGAGCCCCAGGCCGCGGCGGAGCTGTTGTTGGGCCGCTCGCTCGCCGACTCCGAGGCCGAGGCGATGCAGCTGATCGACTCCACCCGCGCGGAGTGGCAGGGCCTGTTGGCCGGGCTGTCGGTGCGCGACCTCCAGCTGCCGGTCGACAAGCTCACCCGCGCCGATTTTCCGCGGCTGCTGCGCGGCAACACCCCGGCCGACGTGCGCTTCGGCAAAGGCGAGGTGCCGGTGCGCGCCACCGAGCTGCTCGGCCAGCTGGGGCTCTACGGCGCGCCCGGGCTCACGCTCGACTGGTCGACCTCGCCGCGAAAGCTCCCGATTCCCTTCACCGTCGCGCCGCGTGGGCCCACCGACGTTCGGTTGAGCTACCTGCCCTCGGGCGGGCTGCGCGACATGAGCACCCTGCTCGACGAGCTCGGCCGCGCGCTCGCCCACCACGGCGCGGCGCCGCGCTTCGACTCGGAGCGGCTCGGCAGCCCGGCGTGGGCCGATGCCACCGGCGAGCTGTTCGCCCAGCTGGCGTGGGACCCGGTCTGGCTGGCGGCGTCGGGCATTCCCGCGGAGCAGGCGGGCGCCGCCGGCGACGAGGTGCACGCGGGCCGGCTGTACGTGGCGCGCAAAGCGGCCGGTGAGTTTCTCGCCCAGCTGCGCAGCCGCGAGCAGCCGCCCGAGAAGGCAGCGGAGATCTGGCGCTCGACGATGTCGCTCGCGCTCGGCGTTCCCGTCGCGGCCGACGAGTCGGCGCGCATCGAGCTCGACGCGTCACCGCTGTTTCGCCAGGCGGAGCTGGTGCACGAGTACATGCTCGCCCAGCAGCTCCACCGGGCGCTGATTCTCTACCGTGCCGACTGGTGGAAGGCGCCCGAGGCGGCCCGCTTTCTCGCCGCCTACTGGGCACCCGGGAGCGCCGGCGCCAAACCGCCGGAGATGAACGACGGCGGCGTGGTGATGCCCGAGGTGAAGCCGTGGCGGCCGGCGGCGTGGGACAAGCCGCGCAGCGCCCCGGTGGCGGCCGATGCGGGCTTCGCGTTCGACGCCCCAAATGCAGACGCCGGCATCTCGGTGAGAGACGCCGGCGCCGTCGATGCGGGGAAGTCGCTCTAAAATCAGAGCAGCTTCATCAGCTCGGCCTTCTTCGAGGCGTACTCGTCGTCGGTGAGCAGACCCTGGCTCTTCAGCTCGTTGAGCTGCTTGATCCGGTCGGCCACGCTCGGGCCGGCCGCCGCCGCGGGAGCCGGAGCACCACCGCCCTGCTGCGCGTGCTGCTGCTGGCCCTGGTTGTTCATGAACATCTGGGCCATGCCGAAGCCCATGCCCATGCCCATGCCCTGCATCGCGCCGCCGGCTCCACCACCGCCGCCGCCGTCGCCGCCCTTCGCCATGCCCTCGGCCGCGCCGAGCATCGCCTGACCCTGGGCGTAGTTCTGAAAGCCGCCCGCGAGCCGGGTGTAGGCCACGTCTTTGGAGAGCTTCTTCAGCGTCGCCTCGTCTTCAGGCTTGATGCTGATGGTGAAGTTGCCGAAGCGCACCACGGTGACGCCGTACGCGTCGACGTGCTGCTTGGTGCCGGCGATCACCTCGGTCTCGATCTCTTCGGTGTAGGCGCCGGAGGTGACGTCGAGCAGCGGCCACTTCTTCTTCACCAGCAGCTCGGCGATGCGATCGCGGGTGACCTTGAGCACCTGGTTCTTGAACCAGCCGAGGAAGTCATCGTTGTCGGCCTTGCGCATGCCGACCAGGCCGACCACCAGCTTCTCGGGGTCGGCGACCTTCAGCGAGAAGTCGCCGTAGACCATGGTGCCGATGCCGAGGCCGGTCTCGGGGTCGCGCGCGTCGCCGATCGGGCCGCCGAACTTGATCGAGGGGAACTCGCGCAGGGTGACGAAGTAGACCTCGGCCACGAACAGGTCGCCGCCGGTGAACTTCTCGAGCAGCCGCGAGAGGAACGGCACGTTGTTGGTGTCGAGCGTGTGCCGGCCGGGGCCGAGCTTGCCGACCACCTGGCCGTCCTTGAAGAACAGACACATCTCATCGGCCATCACCGTGAGCTGGGTCATCATCCGGATGTTGTGCTCCGGATACTTGTAGATGATGTGGTCTTTGGCTTCGTCGGCGCGGGCGATGAAATTGCGCTGCGCTTCGTTCTTGATCGAGTCGAAGAATCCCATCTGTTCTCCGGTATGTAGAGCGTCTTGAGGCTCGTCGAAGAGAACACTTCTCCCCGGCGATTGCTACCAATGTAAGTACGAAGCCGCGGGCAGTTGATTGCGGGCGCCCAGATACCCTACGAGGATCAACGAGATGGACAACCCGCTCCACAAGCACGGCCGGTTCTTCGACGTTTGGGCCCAGTGGTACCGCCTCACCCCGTTCGGGCTGGAGCTTCGGCGCATTCAGCGGCTCGCGCTCGAGCGGCTGCGCGCGGTGCCCGGCCAGAAGGTGTTGGACCTCGGCTGCGGCCCCGGCGACGGAGCGAGCTGGCTGCGCAAGCGCGGCGTCGACGCCGTCGGCCTCGACTACTCCGACGGGATGCTCGAGAAGGCGCGCAAAGATTCGTACCTCGGCGGGCGGCTGACCCGCGGCGACGCCGGCCGGCTCCCGTTCAAAGACGGCGCGTTCGACAAGCTGGTCTGCACCAACTCGTTTCACCACTACCCGGATCACACCTCGGCGCTGCGCGAGATGCGGCGGGTGCTCAAGCCGGGCGGGCTGATGCTGCTGGTCGACCCGCGGCAGGACCACTTCTTCGGGCGGCTGGCGATCGAGATCGTCGAAGAGAAGGTGTTCGGCCTGAAGGAGGTGCGCATCTACGGGATGGAAGAGTGGCACCGCCTGCTGCGCGACGCCGGGTTCGCGAGCGTGACCACCAACGCCGGCGCGATCTGGCAGCCGGTCGCGTGGGGCGAAGTGTTCATCGAAGCGATCGCCTAGCCCCAGCGGGCCATCAGCCGCTCGCGGTCGAACAGCCGCCGCGCGACCAGCAACAGCGCGAAGTCGAGCAGCAACACCACCGCGCCGATCAGCCCGTAGTACTGGAAGCCCGCCTTGAGGAAGTTGGCGAACTGGCCCACCGCGAGCCCGACCATCGGCAGCACGAACAGGCCCGACAGCTGCTGCGCCAGCCGCGAGTCGCCCACCCGGGCCGAGATCAGCACCGCGATCCCGTTGCCGAAGAACGCGAACAGCGGCGCGATCACGAACACCCCGAAGGTCCACAGCACGTTGGGGAGCACCAGCGTCTGGAGCGGCTTGAACGACGCCAGGTCGACCGTGACGCAGAGGCCCGCATACGCGAGCGCGCAGATGATCATCGCCGGAGCCAGCGACGCCAGGCTCTTGCCCACCAACAGCTCGAGCGGCGTCACCGGTGAGGCCAGCAGCGGCTCCAGCGTGCGGCGCTCTTTTTCGCCCGCCACCGCGTGCGAGCTCACCAGGATCGGCACGAAGATCGGCATGATCAGGTAGAGCGAGAACCAGTCGGTCAGCACCCGCTCGACCATGAACCGCGCCGCCTCGATGCCGCGGTACGGGCCCCCGTAGTACTGGGCGATCACCCCGATGTTCATGTCGTCGGGGCGGGTGGCGTAGGTCCACACCACTCCCGCGGGCACGATCACCAGCACCGCCGGGAGCGCCAGCATCGACCAGATCATGCCCCGGTTCTTCTTCAGGTCGACCCAGTCTTTCCAGAAGACCGCCCGCGCCCGCGCCCAGGAGAAATTCATTTTATGATTCCTCCTCGCGAACCAGCTCGATGTACGCCTCTTCGAGCGGCCGGGCGGCGTGGGTCACCTGGTGAACCCTGGCGCCGGCCTTCACCAGCGCCTCCACCACCGCCGGCGCGTCGTCTTCGTGCGACAGCATCACCCTCAAGCGCGAGCCTTCGCTCAGCGTGTTCGGCGCGAACGGCAGCGCCTTCACCGGCGCTTCGTACTTCGCTGCGTCGCCGGTCACCTTGATCTCGAGCGAGAGGCCTTCGCGCCGCAGCTCCTTCAGCGAGGCCACCTTGCGCAGCCGGTTCTTGATCACCGCCACCCGGGTGCAGAGCCGCTCGACCTCGGCCAGGTTGTGGCTGCACAACAGCAGCGTGCGCCCCTCGGCGGCGAGCTCGGCCACCGCGTCGCGCACCGTGCGCGCCGACTCGGGGTCGAGGCCCGAGGTCGGCTCGTCCAAGAACAGCACCTGCGGCCGGTGCACCAGCGTGCGAACGATCGCCAGCTTCTGCCGCATGCCCTTCGAGTACCCACCCACCGGCTCGTCTTCGCGGCCCGCCAGGCCGAAGCGCTCCAGGTAGTGCGACGCCAGCTTCCACGCCTCGGTGCGATCGAGCTCGTGCAGCCGAATGAAGAACGACAGGTTCTCGCGGGCAGAGAGCCGGTCGTAGAGGCCCGGCTGCTCCGTGAGCAGCCCTACCTTCTTGCGTAAATTCGTACCCTCATCGGTCAGCGGCAACCGTTCGCCGCACACCGAAGCCTCGCCTCCGCTGGGTGCGAGCAGACCCGTCAGCATGCGCACCGTGGTGGTCTTGCCGGCGCCGTTCGGGCCCAGAAGCCCGAAGACTTCGCCGGGTTGCACCTCGAACGTCAGGTCTTTCACCGCCACGTGCTCGCCGAACTTGCGAAACAGGTTGGCGGCGACGACGGTCCCACGCCCATCTGGCGAGAGGTTGATCGAACGGGTCAGTGGGGCCGTCATCGTCGTCATGAACGCTCTGCAAATCTCGGGCGCACCCGAGGATCGATAACCTCACCCCGGAGCCCTTTGGGCTCTCGGCCCTCTCCTGTCAGGAGAGGGGTTCACAGGTGACAGTTTGGCAGAGCTCGGGCGATGCGCGAGCGACGAACCGACAGTAGGTGCGGCGCTTACTTGCAGTTCGGTTCGCTGGGGTGCGCGGTGCAGTAGTCGAGCACGCAGCCCAGGTAGGCGTTCGCCGAGCTCTGGCAGGTGGTGACGGTGCTGTTGCAGCGGTCGGAGTCGCTCAGCCCCGCCTCGCACGAGACCGCGTCGTTGAACTTGCCGCCGCAACCGGAGGGGCCGTTCACCCCTTCGATGCGATCGCACTGGGCGTTGCACTCGGCGACCGAGGTGCCGTTGCAAGGCGGCGAGCAGAGCGTGTCTTTACAGGAATGACCGCAGGCAGACAGCGACAGCGCGGCGAACGCCAGCGCGACAGTGACCAGCACCTTCATTGTTTTCCCCTCCCGGTGGAACAGCGGGAGGTCGCTTAGCCTACTCGATGGTCGTGAGCACGAACTTCACGTTGAGATCCTTCTTGATCAACGTGACCTGCTTGTCGGAGCCCACCGCGCTCTTGAGGATGCCGAGGCGCGGGTGCTCGACCAGCGCCCACTCGCGGCCCGGCTGCTGCGCGTACTGGTAGAGCAGACCGTTGTCTTTGATCTGCTTCACCGTGTTGCGCGAGTAGAACGTCTCGCCGCGCCAGTTCATCAGGAACGCGGTGATCGGCTCGCCCGGCTGCCGGCCCCGGTAGTACTCCCAGAACTGATCGCGCTGGGTCCAGTGGTGCGACAGCTCGGTCCAGTGGCTCCAGTTGAACCAGAACGCCCACACGCACGCGCCCGCGATCGCCGTCGCGTAGAGCGCCACCTTCGCCCGCGCCAGCGCGATGCCCGCGCAGAGCAGACCGAAGACGATGAAGCCGACCGCCATCATCTCCTTCACGTTCACCGGGTCGGCGAGCAGCTGCCACATCGGGTCGGGCTGCTTCTGCATCATGATCCCCGCGCCGGCTCCCGCCAGGCCGAGGCCCACCACGCCGAGCAGCAGCGTCAGCAACCACGCCCAGGCGCGCGACTCGTTGGTCGGCCGCATCGCCTCGTACGCGCAGTAGGCGGGAGCGGTGAGCAGACCGAGGCCACCCAGCAACATCGGCGAGGTCTGGCCGCGGGTGGCCATGCTGATCAGCAGACCGACGCCGAGGCCGCCCAACGCGAGCGAGAGCGCCTTCAAGAACACCGAACGCTTCGAGCCGAAGGTCTCGAACACCAGGTAGCCGCCGATCGCGATCAGCGCGAAGACGATCAGGTCACCGGTGCCCAGTGGGCGGTCAGACCAGAAGCCGATCGGCTGGGTGACCAGGTGCTGCGGGTACGGGCGGTCGTAGTTGTAGACGAAGAGATCGGTGAAGTCCTTCGGGTTCTCGGCGAGGTCTTTGCCGACCAGCACGAAGAACGGCACGCCGGCGATCAGCGCCAGGCCCTGCCGCGCGATCCCGTCTTTCCACAGCTTGTCGATGAAGAAGCCGATCAACATCGCCATCGGCGGCAGCATCGGGAACACGTAGTGGTGGAACTTGGTCGCCGAGGAGCCGATCACCACCACGGTCAGCACCAGCCAGATCGCGGCCAGCGTGCCCACGCCGTCGGCGCTGTCTTTGCTGCGCAGCTTGAGGGTGAACAGCACCACGATCGCGCCGGGCACCAGCACCACCCAGGGGTAGATCGCGTAGCCGCCCTGCTGAATGAAGTACACGAACTCGCCACCGGGAGTGGTGGTGTGCACGCCGGAGCCGATGCGCGCCAACTGGTCGTGGATCAGCACCCGGTACCAGAACAGCTTGCCTTCGTCGTCGACGCTCTCGAACGCGAACATGCGCGCGTACCAGGGCGCGGCGACCGCGAGAAACAGCACCACTCCGGTGCCGAAGCGCATCTCGTAGAACTTGCGGAACAGCACCGGCACTTCGTCGTCGTCGCCGCCCTTGAGCGAGTCGGCGATCGCCAGCAGCACCGCGCCCACCGTCGGCAGCGCCACCGCGATCGACAGGTTGCGAACCTGCTCGATCGCCGAGATCGCGCCCGCCGCCACCGCGAGGCCGGAGCCGATCATGAACAGCAGCCGGTTGTTCCACGGGGTCTTGGTGTGCTGCCGCCCGAGGAAGAACGCCGGCACGCCGAAGACCGCGAACATCAGCGGAGTGAGCCCGTAGAAGCGGTTGTCCCAGACCACGTAGGTGGCCGCCCAGACGAACATGCCCGCGCCCAACCCGACGAACACCGGCATCGCCGCCCGCTTGAAGAACCAGCGCGCGTGCTGCTCGAGGCCCTTGGCGCTCCAGTCCATCACCGAGAGGATCGCGTAGATCAGCAGCACCACGCCGGGGATCAGCGCGAGCAGCTCCTTCGCCAGCAGCCCGAAGCCCGAGAAGACGTAGAAGCCGTACCACCACATCGAGCGGCGCTCGGTCTTCTTGTCGAACAGGCCGACGATCGCGCACGACACCGTGCAGATCATCGCGTTCACCAGCGGGTTGTCGGTCACCGCCTGCCGGGTGAGCAGAAAGTAGAGCGGCATCGTCGCCAGCACGAAGCCGGTGGCGAGCGCGACCCGCGCGTTGACGGTGCGCGCCAGCGCCCAGGTCAACATCGAGCAGGCGAGCACCGAGAAGAGGAAGAACGGGAGCCGGAAGCCCCACTCGGTGTAGGTGCCGAGCGCGTCGGGCGGAGCGTGGGTGGCGGTCACCGCGTCGCCGATCGTCGCCAGCAGCTTGGCGCCGAGAATCACCGCGCCGGCGCCGATCATCGCGTGGGGAGCGAAGTCGCTCTTGAAGCGGGTGCGCCAGAACAAGCCGCCGCCGACCAACAGCGCGGCGAACACCAGCGGCCAGGTCGCGCCGGGAGCTCCCGGGTAGGCGATGCCGGTGCCGAGCGTCTCCATGCCGAACGCCTGCATCCACATCGTGAAGGCGGGCTTGGAGAAGAACCACATGTTTTCCCAGTACGGGTGGACCCAGTCGTTGCGCTGGATCATCTCGCGCGCGACCTCGCCGTAGTGGGTCTCCCACGGGTCCCAGAGGCCGACCGCGCCGAGGTAAGGCAGGTAGAGCAGCGTCGCGAACAGGGTGATGAAGCCGGTGGCGCGCCACTCGAGCGGCAGCTTGAGCAGGCGTTTGACGATGTCCTGGTCGAGGAACGGCTTGCCTAAAATGGCCTCGGAGAAGTTCGTTTCCGTCGCGTCGCTCACGGGTTGGGCAGATAGCAGCTGCGCAACCCTGCGCAAGACCCTGCGCAACTGAAATATCCTGACCAAACGGTGACCGAGACCGGCGCCGGGCACGGGGCTTGATACGGGGACGGGCATGCTCACAGTGTTGTGGCTGGCGCTCGGCCAGCTTTCCGACGGTGGTGTCCCCGCCGAGGCTGAAGAGGCGCGCTCGGTGCAGCCTTCGCTTCGCTCGGCGCAGGAGATCGAGGTGCGGCCCTCGGGCTCGCGCCTGCAGCTGAAGAATGATCAGGAGGTGATCTGCGCGCGGCTAAAGCCGTCGAAGCGGGTGCCTTCGGGCGAGTACCGGGTGCAGTGCGACAACGTCGGGCGGCAGTGTCTGGTGGCGCCCACCCGGGTGCTCGACCAGGGCGTGGAGACGCTCGAGCCGCTCGCCCGCACCCGCTACTGCGTGCCGGTGGGCGACGAGGAGCTGCTCGAGAAGGCGCGGCTCGGCTACGGGTTCTTCGAGGCGGTCGCCGACTCACCCGACGGCTGGTACCGCGACGACTCCGGGCGAATCATTCAGGTGAACTTCGACCTCCACCGCCGGGTGTACTTCGGCGGCGCGTGGTCGCCCGACCTGGCGCCCGACGGCAAGGGCCGCCTCACCAGCACCTTCAACCGCGGGCGGGTCGACATGGGCATCGACATCGACTTCTTCAGCGGCACCGGCGACGAGGTGCACCACCTGCACCTGCTCGAGGGCTCGGCGTGGGTCGGCGCGCAGACCCGGGTCGACGTCGCGCTCGCCCGCTACGGGTGGACCGCGCAGCACTACGCGGCGCCGATCTGGATCACCACCTTCGTCGGCAAGCCGCGCCGCATCGACCTCGACGTCAACCTGACCGCGTACATCGAGACGCTGCGGCTGGAGGTGTGGAACCAGCAGGGCTACCTCACCATCGGCTCGGCGCAGGCGTCGCTCGACCTCTGGCACTCGAAAGACCTCGACTCGTTCTTGCGGCTGCGCGCCGGGCCGGGCCTGGAATTCGACCTCGCGACCAAGAACGCGGCGCTGAAGACCGAGGCCGCGCTCGACGGCGACTTCACGCTCGACCGCGACGGCTTCCACCACATTCTGGCTCAGGTGCAGGGCGAGAAGCTGTTCTTCGACCCGGTCACCACCGCTCACGCGCACAACCCGCAGCGGCTGCGCACCCTGCTCGGCTACGAGGTGATTCTGCTCGCGATCAACGACTACCCGCTGAGCCTCGTGCTCGATGGGCGGGCGACCTGGCGCGACGACCTGCCGAACGTGAAGCCGGGCTGGGACTTCTCGGGCAACGTCGGGCTGCGCTTCAGCTTCTGGGCGCCGGCGCGGCGCAACGCGTCTCCGGTGGTGCAGCGGTAGGTGTTCGCGCTCGTTCTCACCGTGCTCGCACAGACACCGGCTCCCGCGGGCCGGCCGAGCTGTGTCGAGTACGAAGACGACAAGCCGTTTCACACCTGCTTCGACCCGCTGGCGGGGTTGGACCTCAACTTCGCCGCCGAGGGCCGCAACCTCTCGTTCGGGCCGAAGTTCGCCACCGGCATCGGCGTGCGCGGCACCAAGCGCAGCCACAGCAAGCTCGACACCACCTGGTTCAACCACCACCGGTTGTTGCAGTGGACGATGAGCGACGAGGGCGGTGCGAACTTCGACTTCATCGGGTACCAGACCTACTGGAGGCGCCACACCGATGACCCGTCGCTGGTGATTCAGACCTCGACGCCGATTCGGCTCCCCTTCCCGTTCGACATCGGCTGGTCGGGCAGCGCGCTCGAGTGGGAGCGCCGGCCGTCAGAGGGCCGGGGCTGGGTGATTCGCACCGGCGAGTTCGCGCTGCTGTTCGACCCGATTCGCTCGACCACTTCGCAGTTTCAGCTCGGCATCGGGCCCGAGATGGCGCACGTGATGCGCCACGACGGAGTGACGCTGCACCACGAGCTGTCGGCGTTCACCTCGGGCGAGCTCGACGCGCGGTTCGAGAGCGACGATGGGTTGTGGGCGCTGTTCGTTCACGGCGTGCTGGGCGAGCGGTTCGACCCGGTCACCCAGGCGTGGACGCTGCGCGGCCGCGGGTACCTCGAGGTGAACCGGGTGTTGATCGCGATCAACGAGCAGCCGGTGCGGTTGTACCTGCGCGGTGAAGGCGCGTGGCATGACGCCGGCGCTGACGCGCACAACGAGTGGGTCGCGTCGCTCGGCATCAAGGTGCAGCTGTTCTCGTCGCGCGACTAGGCATGAGTTGGGGGGCGGGCTGTGGGTTGCGCCGGGTGGCCGGGCGGCCTCCGCCCGCGATTGAGCGGCCAGCCGTGCGACGCGGGTGTGCCCTTCGAGGTTCAACTCCCGTGCGGCGGTCAGCGGCTTCTACGGGTGCGCCGTTCCGCGGGCGACGTCATGGAAGTGCTAACTCCGGACACTTTGTGGCGCCTGTCCCAACAAAGTGTCCGGAGTTAGCGCGTGGCCACAATTCTACCGGCTTGCGGTGACGCGAAAGATCGATGCGACGTGAGTCGTTCCGATGAGTTGGGAGACCTTCGTGCGCTGCGCCGAACACCGGGTTGGCGCGCTATCAAAGTGTCCGGAGTTAGCGCGTGGCCACCCGCATAGGCCGCGAATTCGCGACTTCGCCGCCCTGATCGCCGGGGTCAACGCTGCATGTAGAAGCCGATTCTGGCCGCGCCGAGCGCTAACTCCGGACACTTTGATAGGGGCGTGGAACAAGCTCCGCGACCGCAGGTGCCCGAGCGGCGGCTGGCTCAACCGCGCCGCATGGCTGGCTGCTCAATCGCGCGCGGAGCTCGTCACCGGCAGTGCGCCGCGCACCACGGCCACTCACCCTCGAAGCTGGTTGCTTGCGATCACATAAGCAATGACTTATGTATTCGTCACGATGTCCAAGCCGCCCGATGACGTGCTGCGCGCCCTCGCCGATCCCACCCGGCGTGCGATCTACGAATCGCTGCTCGAGACCGAGCACCCGGTCACGCACCTCACGAGGAAGATGCGCGTCTCACAACCGGCGGTGTCGCAGCACCTCGCAGTGCTCAAAGACGCCGGCCTGGTGACGCCGCGGCAAGAGGGGCGCCACCGCTTCTACCGGGCCAATCCCGCGGGGCTGACTCCGCTGGTCGACTGGCTCGAGCACTACCGCCGCTTCTGGAACACCCGACTGCCGAAACTGAAAGCCACCCTGGAGGATCTCGAATGACCACCCAATCGATCGAAGTCGACTACGACCTGCCGCAATCTGCCGACAAAGTCTGGCGGGTGCTCACCGAGGCGCCGCTGTTGTCGAAGTGGTTGATGGTCACCGACATCAAGCCGGTGGTGGGCCACAAGTTCACCTTCAAGGCGCAGCCGATCCCCGGGCACTGGGACGGCCGGGTCGACTGCGAAGTGCTCGAGGTCGAGCCGCTGAAACGAATTCGCTACTCATGGAGAGGCGGGCAGCTCGACACCACGGTGACGTGGACGCTGATGCCCGGCATCAACGGCGGCACCCGGCTTCACCTCTCGCACGAGGGCTTCACCGAGCAGAACCGGTACGCCTACGAGAACATGAGCAAGGGCTGGAGATCTCATCTCGCCGAGCGCATCACCGCACTGCTCAAAGAAGCGGCCTAGGAACATTCGCCGCCACCGGGCGTTAATGAACGTGGAAGCGGGTCAATGCGTGGAGGGGCCAACAGTCCCGCTCGCAGGTGACTTATGCGCTCGATTCGCAGCATCGTCGTCGTTCTCGTCTCGTTCCTCGCGGTACCGGCGTTCGCGCAGCACGGCCACGGAGGCGGCGCGCGCGGAGGTGGCCATTTCGGCGGTCACGCCGCCACCGGTCACATCAGCCACGGCTACGTCGGCCACGGCTACGTCGCCGGGCCGCACTGGAGCGGCCGCTGGGGCGGCCACGCGTACTACGCGCCCCGCCCGATGGTTTATGGCCGCGCGTATCACCCGGCGTTCTCGGTCTGGGGCCCGCGGTGGCGCGCGGTCTACTCGACGCCCGCGTGGTACGGAGGCCGCTGGTACCACGGCTACGTCGGCCCGACCTTCGGCTGGTGGTGGGGCGTCGGCGGCTCCTGGTACTACTACTCGACGCCGGTCTACCCGTACCCGGTGGCGCAGCCGATCGAAGCGCAGCAGACGGCGCCGACGCTCTACTTCTGCCGCTCCGCCAATCAGTACTACCCGCAGGTGAGCAGCTGCGCCGAGCAGTGGGAGCAGGTCGCCGCCCAGCCGCAGCAAGCACCGCAGCCCGCCCAGCCGGCGCCGCAGCCGCAGTACGTGCCTGAGCCCTAGCGAGCGGCCGACAACAGCTTGCCCATCGTGCTGCCGACGGTGCGCGCCATCGCCTTCGCGTCGGCGCGTGTACCGCCCAGCGGTGAGTCGATCAGCAGCGCCGCCAGCCCGTGCGCGACCGACCAGCCGGTGAGCGTGAGCGCCTCAGGGTCGAGCTTTCGGGCGTAACCGGCGGCGCGCAGCCCGGTCACGACCTCGCTCAGCACCGCGTGAGCGCGGGCCGACGCCTTCGCGGTGGCGGCCTTGTGCCGGCGCCCGGTGAGCTCGGGGCGCAACATCACCCTGAACAGCGCCGGTGAAGCGACCGCGAACTCGACGTACGCCTCGCCGCACGCCTCGAACTTCGCGACCGGGTCCTTCTCGGCCTCGACCCGCTGCCGCATCGTCGCCGCCAGCTGATCGAACCCCCGCTCGGCCACCGCGGCCAGAATCTCGGAGCGGTCTTTGAAGTGATGGTACGGCGCCTGGTGGGTCACGTTCAGCCGGCGCGCCACCTCGCGCATGCTCAACCCCGCGATTCCCTTCTCGGAAATCAGCCCGACGCTGGCGTCGAGGATCTTTTCTCTCAGCTCCATGTAACTGGACACTGTCTAGCCCGACTACTGGACAGTGTCTAGTATCAACCCTGGAGGCAACACATGAGAGCGTGGCTGGTCTTGGCAGTGGTGGCGGTGAGCGGCTGCAGCGTGCGGGAGTACGTGATCGACCAGTCGATCGCGGAGCAGATCGACTTCGTGCCCGACCCGAAGCACTTCAGCGGCTCGGAGCTTCGGCCGATCGCCGACCACGTCTACACCTGGCGCACCACCTGGAACCGGAGCATCGCGATCGACACCGACGAAGGCTGGGTGCTGATCGATCCCTTCACCGCCGCCGCCGCCGCTGACGAGAAGGCAGCGCTCGAGAAGCAATCACCCGGCAAGCCGGTGCGCGCGCTCTTCTACTCGCACTACCACCTCGACCACGTGCCCGGCGGCGCGGTCCTGCAGCCGAAAGAGGTGATCGCCCACGCCAAATGCCCGGCGTATTGGAAAGACCTCGCCGACGACCCGCAGGTGAAGGGCATCTTGCCGCCGACCAGGCTGATCGAAGGCGACCAGACGATGACCTTCGGAGGCGTCGAGCTGCGGCTGATCGACCTCGGCCACTCGCACACCGACACGCTCTACGCGTTCTACCTGCCGAAGCAGAAGGTGCTGTTCACCTCCGACACCGGGCTGAAGAAGACGCTCTACCCGATCGGCGGCCCCGACATGTACTGGCCGGGCCTGCTCAAGGCGATGGATCAGCTCGCCCAGCTCGACTTCGACATCTGGGTGCCGAGCCACTTCAACGACGGCACCAAGGCCGACTTCGAGGAGCAGCGCGAGTTCCTCCACGAGATTCGCCGGCTCGCGCTCGAGACCGCCAAGCTCTACGGCGGCGCGCCCGGCAACAGCGAAACCTTCGTGAAGGGCTTTCACCACAGCTACGACGCGCTGAAGGCGAAGTACGGCGACTACCACGGGTTCGACCAGGAGGTCGTCTTCCTGGTCGCCCGCTCCTTCACCGGCGCGCTGCTCGGCTTCTAGGCTTTGATCTTCTTCATCTCGGGGTCGTAGAGCGGCTTCAACGAGACGATCGCCGGCCAGCGCTTGCCGGCGATCTCCACCTCGTACTTGCCGGCGTCGAGCCAGGCCGGGTCCACCACCTCGCCGTGACCTTCGATCATCGCCAGGCCGACCGCGCCTCCGAGCGTGAAGCCGTACGAGGCCGCGCGCACGTAGCCCGCGCGCTTGCCGTTTCTCCAGATCGGCTCGGCGTGAAACATCATCGGCTCGGGGTCTTTCACCAGCACCTGTACCAGCCGGCGCTTCATCGGACCTTCGGCCTTCTTCGCGAGCACCGCTTCCTTGCCGAGAAACCCGCCGGGTTTCTTCAGGTCGACCGCGAAGCCGAGGCCCGCTTCGAGCACCGAGTCGGTGTTGTCGATGTCGTGACCGTAGTCGCGGTAGCCCTTCTCCATGCGGAGCGAGCCGAGCGACTTCAGGCCCGCGTGCTTGAGGCCGACCTTCTTGCCCGCTTCGATCAGCCGGTCGTAGACGTGCACGCCCTGCTCCGCCGGAATGTAGAGCTCGTAGCCGAGCTCGCCGAGGTAGGTGATGCGCACGCAGAGCACCCGCGCGAAGCCGATGTCGATCTCGCGCGCGCAGCGGAACGGGAACGCCTCGTTCGACAGGTCGGCGGTGGTGATCGACTGCATCAGCTCACGCGACCGCGGGCCCTGAATGTTGATCTGCGCGTAGCCGGAGGTGACGTCGGTGATGAACGCGTGCTGGTTGCCGATCGCGCGGCGAATCCACGTCTCCGCGTGGCGATGCGCGGTGTCAGACGCGACCACCCAGTACTTCTCGTCGGAAAGCTTGGTGACGGTGAGGTCGGCCTCGAGCTTGCCGCCGGCGTTGAGGAACTGGGTGTAGGTGATCTGCCCGGCGGGGCCGTCGACGTTGTTGGCGCTCACCCAGTTGAGCACCTTGCCGGCGTCGCGCCCCTGCACCAGGAACTTCGCCATGAACGACATGTCCATCAGGATCACGCCTTCACGGCAGGCCTCGTGCTCCGCCTTCCAGAACGGGAACCAGTGCTGCCGGCCCCACGAGAACTTGTCGACCATCGCCGCTTCGGGGTTCGGCGCGTACCAATCGGCGCCCTCCCAGCCGCTGACGTCTTTGAAGTAGGCGCCGGCCGACGCGAGCCGGTCGTAGATCACCGGCTTCTTCGCGCCGCGCGCGGTGAGCGGGGTGCGGGTCGGGTAGTGGCACTGGTACACCCAGCCGAGCGACTCCACCGTGCGCGACTTCCGGTACTCCGGGTTGCATTGATACGTGTGCAGCCGGTCGATGTTGAAGCCGGTGATGTCGACGTCGGCGCGCCCGTTGATCACCCAGTGCGCCATCACCCGGCCCAGACCGCCGCCGGTGAGAATGCCGATCGAGTTGAGGCCCGCGCAGACGAAGTAGTTCTTCACCTCGGGCGCTTCGCCGACGCACGGCTGCAGGTCGGGGGTGAAGCTCTCGGGGCCGCAGAAGAACTTCTTGATGCCCGACTCCGCCGAAATCGGAACGCGCGACATCGCGCGCTCGAGGTACGGGCCCATGCGATCCCAGTCGGGGTTGATCTCTCCGAACGAGAAGTCTTCGGGCACGCCTTCGATCTTCCACGGCGCGCAGACCGGCTCGAACATGCCGATCATCAGGCCGCCGCCCTCTTCGCGGTAGTACCCGTAGCAACCCGGGTCTTCGAGCACCGGCCAGTTGGGGTCGATCCCCTGCATCCGGTCGGTGATCAGGTAGTAGTGCTCGGCCGACTGGAGCGGGATGTTCACGCCCGACTTCGCACCCAGCTGCCGCGCCCACATGCCGGCGCAGTTGATGACGTACTCGCACTCGATGTCGCCGTGGAGCGTCTTCACGCCCGCCACCGCGCCGTTCTTCAAGATCACGTCGAGCACCGGGCACTCTTCGATCAGCGTGGCGCCCTTCATGCGCGCGCCCTTCGCCATCGACATCGTCACGTCGACCGGGTTCGCGCGGCCGTCTTCCTTCACGTAGAAGCCGGCCAGCACGTCGTCGATGCGCGCGAGCGGGAACAGCTCCTTCACCTGCGAGGGCGAGATCTCCTGCACGTCGACGCCGCAGCAGCGGTTGAACGCCGAGACCCGGCGGTACTCCTCCAGGCGATCCTTGTCGGAGGCGACCTCGATGAAGCCGACCGGCTTGAAGCCGGTGGCCAGCCCGGTCTCGTGCTCCAGCCGCGCGTAGAGATCGCGCGTGTACTTGCGCATCTCGGTCGAGGTCTCGGAGGTCGACCCGAAGGTCACCATCAGACCGGCGGCGTGCCAGGTGGTGCCCGAGGTGAGCCGGTCGCGCTCGAGCAGCACCGTGTCTTTCCAGCCCATCTCGGCCAGGTGGTACGCGACGGAAGTTCCAATCACTCCGCCGCCAATGACGACGGCGCGGGCATGCTTCGGCAAAACGGGTGGTGCCATGTGGCGGGCACCTTATCTCAACCGGCTAATAGACCACCTCGACGTCTGCGGGGTCGTAGACGAGCACATCGAGGTGCGCTTCGAGGCCTCCAGCGCGCGCGGTCACCTGCGCGGTGCCGGTCTGCTCGCAGAGCAGCTGCCACCCGAACGGCTTCTGAACCAGGCGAACCGCGGGCGACGAGATCTCCACCTTCACGTACTCGAGCAGGTCGAGCGCGTTGTACTCGGGGATGTCGGCGTAGACGTGAAAGTCGAGCGCGCTGCCGAGCGCCCGGGTGACCTTGTTGCCGGCACCGTCCAGCATCTCCACCGGAACGTGAACGTCGAGCCGCTTCAGCGGCACGTCGACCACCCGCAGCGTGGTCTCGTAGATCAGCCCCGCCCACTCCAGCTCGACCTTGGTGGTGCCGGCCGCGATCGGGTGCAGTCGCATTTCGTGCACCCGCGCCACCGAGGGGTCGGCGCACCGCAGCGTCACCACCTGGTCGCCCAGTGCCTGGCCGCTGCGCTGAAGGTGGGGCGCCACCTGCGAATCTCTGCCTGGCCGCCAGTCGTACCAAAAGTCCATCGAGGTCAGCAGCGAGAGCACGTCGCCCACCCGAGCCACCGCGGCGTGCGCGACGACCTCGCCGAACCGCGCTTCGAGCAACCCGCTCCCGGCCACCCTGCCCTCGGAGTCGACGGTGGCGTCGCCGCGGAGCGTGCGCCACTGCACCTGACCGATGACGTTGGGCCGGTCTCCCATCAGGCTTTCCACCGCGCAGACGCGCAGCCGCAGCGGATCCTTCTCCAAGAGCCAGATGTCGAGCGCGCGAACGGTGCCCATTCGCAGAGGCTACTTCGGTGGCCAGGGAATCAGCATCGACACCTTGCGCTGGTGCTCGGCGAACCCCGGCCTGCGCGCGAGCGAGTGTTTCTCGGCCAGGGGAATCGAGGCGCCGAGAAACAGGCCGACCAGCGCAGCGATGCCCACCGCGGTCCACAGCGGCGCTCCGGAGCCGAGACCGAGCACGAACAAGCCCAACCAGAAGCCCAGCTCGCCGAAGTAGTTCGGGTGACGCGACCACGACCACAGGCCGACGTCGATGATCTGCCCGTCGTTGGCGGGCTCGCGGCGAAACGCGCGCATCTGCTCGTCGGCGATCGCCTCGATCGCGGTCGCGCCCAGAGAAACGCATGCGCCCAGCACCTGCACCGCGTTCACCGGCACCGCTTCGAACGAGAAGAACAGCGGCAGGCAACCCACGAAGGTCATCACGCTGGGGAACAGCTGCAAGCCGGCGAAGCTGATCGCCCAGTACGCGCGGCCATGCTTGCGAAACGCGACGTAGCGCCAGTCTTCGTGCTTCAGCCCGCGCCAGCCGCGCGCCCAGTTGTAGGTGAGGCGAATGCCCCAGAGCGTCACCAGCGCGACGATCGCCACGCCGCGCGCGTCCACACCGGTGCGCAGCAACAGAAACGCCGCCAGCACCGGAGGCATCACGCTCCAATACGGGTCGTAGACGCTGGTGTTGTTGGCGGCGACGCTGAACGCGAACACCACCACCGTGGCGGCGAAGTCGGCGAGCGCGCACTGGGCGATCAACGGCAGCTCGAGCGGCGCGTACATCACTCCAACGGCGGCCGCGAGCGCACAGAGGTAGGCGGCGATGATGAAACCGAAGTCGCGCAGGCGCGCCCGAGCTTAGCGGCCCCGGACGCGCCCGCGCTTTTTTCAGAGCGACTCGTCGTTTCGGCGCACCATCGACACCTCGTACGGCATGTTCACCGTCTTGGTCGAATTCGGGTCCACCGCGGGCTTCGAGAGCTTGCCGTCGGCGCCGAGGTAGAGCCGGTTGTTGGGGTTGGTGTCGGCGCCCGACTTCGAGGCCGGGTCGTTGAACGAGTAGTACGTGCGGCCCTGCGCGTCGGTGCCGCGGCCGGTGATCACCACGAAGTGGTCGGTGATGTGGTCGGTGTTGCGCCCGACCTTCTTTTGCACCGTCGCGTCGTCACCGGTGAGCGGGTGGCTGACCCCGACCACCACCGGGCGGCCGGCCTTCAGCTCCCCGTCGATGTAGTCGGTGCCCTGCTTCGCCTTCGCGGGGTCGACCGTGACCTTGCCCGAGCGCGGGTCGTCGGAGGTCGCCACCTCGATCGAGTGACCGAGATCGCCCACCGTCGCGCCGGCGCCCTTCGCCATCGCGGTGCAGGCCTTGAAGCACGAGGTGTCACCGGGCGTGAACCCGTGGCCCGACTCGTACTGGCTGAAGAACGGCACCGTGACCTTCACCGGCGCGCTCAGCTTCTCGGGTGGCATCAGCACCGGCTCCAGGCTCGGCGGTGGCGCGGGCGGAGGAGGCGGTGGGCCGAACAACGAGCGCTTCAGCTGATCGAAGCCATCGCTGAAGCCGCTGAACACGGAGCTGCTCGCGCTCGACGGCGCCGCGGCGGGCGCGCTCGAAGTCGAAGGGGTGGAGGTGCTGACGACGGGACTATTCTTGATCGATCCGACGGACATTTGTTTCTCCAGGGGACTGCGGGTTGTGAATTGCGAACCCGCGCGTCGCGCGACTGGTAGCGGCGCACCGGCCACTCACGTTCGGCTGTTGCTTGCGCGTCGACAGTTGCTCACGCGGCGACAGCGGCGCGCGGCCAGTTGTCCACCGCAACGCGAATTTCCGCGTCGGGTTCGAATTTTCGTACCCGGCAATTTCGCCGGACTCAAACGAACGAAGAGGAAACGACCATGAAGACCAGCAACCTGACCACCGCGGCGACCCGAGTCGGCAACCAGGAGACGCGCATCCACAACGGCGTGAAGTCTGGAGAATTGACCAAGCACGAAGCCCAGCGGATGCAGAAGGGCGAGTCGAAGATTCGCAAGCAGATGGCGAAGGACCTCTTCGACGACGGCAAGATCGACGCCAAGGAAGCGAAGAAGCTCGACCGCATGCAGGACCGCTTGTCCGGGAAAATCTACGGCAACAAGCACGACAAGCAGACCGACAACACTCCTGTGGCTGACAAGCGCGCCAGCAGGCTGCAGCAGCGGGTCGACAACGGCGTCGCGAGCGGCCAGCTGAACTCGAAGGAGTCGGCGCGCCTCGACTCCCGCATCGATCGCCTGAAGGACAAGATCGAGCTCGCGAAGTCGGACGGCAAGGTGACGAACCAGGAGCGCCGCCAGCTCCAGAAGATGGAGAACCGGATCAGCGTCGGAGTGGCGATTCAGAAGCACGACGGCCAGACCGCCTGACTGCGGCTCGCCGTTCACACCGGGGCCGCCGCGAGCAGAGCCGGCGCGGCGGCTTCACGAAGGAGAACGGACGTGCGCAGGTGGGGGCAGCGATCGAACGGGTGGTTGATCTGGAGCGCCTTGTTCGCCGCGTCACCCGCACTCGCGCACGAAGTGGGCGTCGAGCTGGGAGGAGCTGCGTCGCCCGCAACCGAGCTGTCACGGCCCGTTCACCAGGTGAGCGTGCTCGCCAACGGCGTCTACGAGCTCAACGACCGGTGGGGCGTGTTCGGCTCCGCCGGTTACGCGCGTGAGCTGACCGAGCGCGCCGACGGCAGCGAGATGCGGCCCGGCCACACCGCGATGTTTCAGCTCGGCGCCGACGCGATGTTCAACGACCGCTGGCTGGTGCACGCGTCGCTCAACGGCTCGTACGCGCACCTGCGCCGCGCCGCGATCTTCACCAGCACTCCGCGCGTCGCCACCCTGCTCTACACCGAGAACTTCGCCGGAGGCCTCAACCTGGTGAGCAGCTGGCTGATCGCAGGCGACGGCCCGGTCGACGTCACCCTCGACGCCGCGGTCGCGCCCGGCGTCTACCGCGTCGACCAGGACCTCGAGCTCGCCAACCCCGAGCGCGTCACCCGCCGCTGCGAGGCCGGCATTCTTCCCCACAAGTTCTGTAAGCGGCTGCTGCGCGAGCAGGCGATGAGCGGTCACGTCGAGTGGCTCTCCGAGGCGCAGCTCACCGCCGGAGCCACCGTCACCCTGCTCAAGAACACCGACTTCTCGATTCGGTTTTCGTACTTCGTCTACGACCGCGACCCGACCGAGGTCGGCTATTTCGGGCTGGGCGACGTCGGCCGCGAATCGCTCGGCATGGGCGCACCGGTGATGCCGTACCGCTTCACCCTTCAGCCCGGCATCACCCAGCGGTGGGACCACTGGGCGCTCAACCTCTCGTTCGTGTGGGCGCGCGGCGAAGGCGAGACCGGCTACACCAACGCGGCGACGCTGAAGGTCAGCTACCGCTTCACCAACGGCGCGCGGGTGTTCGTGCGCGTCACCGGCCAGCGCCAGCAGCCGCAGGGTGGCGCCGAAGCCTGGTGGGGCGGCCTCACCTTGGGAATGACCGACGTGCTGTAGCGCATTCGACGGCGCGCCTTCGTTCTTGGTACCGTCTTCGGCGGTGGGTCGCCGTGGGGCCTCGCGACCGCCAGGACTCTTGCGATGTTCAGCCTGCTGGTCGCCGTACTCGCGTCGGCCGCGCCCGATGCGATCGCCGTCACACCTGAGCCGCCCGCACCGCCGCCGCGCATGAACCTCTACGGAGCGCCGCTGTCGACCGTGGTGGCCGCGGGGCTCGGGCTGAGCTCCGACACCGGCGGCTGGTACTTCCCGGTCGGCGCCACCGCGCGCATCGGTCCCGGCTGGGGGCTGAGCGCAGAGCTCGCGGGCGCGATGTTGCCCGGCATCAACCACGACGGCTGGTCGCTGGGCGCTTCATTCGGGCCGACGTTCTTTCTCAGCGACGACCAAGGCATCGAAGGGTTCTTCATCACCCTCAAAGCCTCGGCGCAGTACATCGACACGCCGATTCACGGCATCGCGGCGCGCGCGTGCATCGGCGGCACCAGTTGCCTTGCCACCGGGCCCGGCAACTCGCACGCATTCATGGCGGGAGTCGACGCCGGCTACACCTGGCGCGTGCACCACTTCACCATCGCCGCGGTGCTCGGTGCCGGGCTCGGCTACCAGGAAAACCAGGGGAGCAGCTTCACCCTCGCAATCGACCCGATCAGCAACACCAGCAGCGGGCTCGCCTGGACCCTCAACCTCAACTTTCTGCGCATCGGCTACGCGCTTTAGACGCTAGCTTCATGGGGTGCCCGATCTCGGCCCCGCGGTAGGTGGACTCCTCGAGTTGTTCGGCCCGATCGTCCGGGTCGCGTTCGGCGCCCTGGTGCGCACCGTGTTCGGGATGGTGCTGCTCGGCGTCGCGGTCACCACCGGAGTGATCTATTTCTCGGCCCAGGGCTCCTGGGTTCGCGGGCTGATCGCGGCCTCGCTCTGCCTGGTCGCGCTCGCGATCGTCACCGCGATTCTGGCGGTGAAGAACGCCGCGCTGCGCGGGCTGCTCCACGGCATCGAGAAGCTCAACCTCGGCGGCAAGCTCTTCAAGATCGTCTTCGATCAGCTCGAGGACAGCAGCGTCGATCGCGCCCAGCAGAAGCTGCCGCTCGAGCAGGCCGAGGCGAAGCTGCGCGGCGCGGTTCAGAAAGTGCTCGGTGAGCGCGCCCAGCAGAAAGGCGTGCGCGGCTGGCTGGCGCGCAAGCTGCTCGAAGCGGGCATCAGCCGGGTCGAAGCGGTCACCCTCAATCGCTTTCGGAGCGACCAGCAGCAGCACGGCGGCGTCGACCTGAAGCTGGTGCGCGACGAGCTGGGCGTGGCGGTCGACGGGTTGATCGGCCGCCAGGTCGCCGCCCACCTCAACCGGCTCAACCTGCTGATCGCCGGGCTCTACGTGGTGTTCGCGGTGCTGGTCGGGTTGCTGGTGGCGCATCTGCCGGTCTGAGCGCGGTGCGAATTCGATCGATCGACTGGCTGCGCGGCTTCGTCATCTTGCTGATGACCGTCGATCACGCCGGCAACATCTTCGACGCCGCGCACATGCACGGCGACAACGCGATGCGCTGGGTGGTGGGCTCGCCGCTGCCGCCGGGAGAGTTCCTCACCCGCTGGGTCACCCACCTCTGCGCGCCGGTCTTCATTCTGCTCGCCGGCGCTTCGCTCGCGCTCTCCGACGAGAAGCGCCGCGGCCAGCCCGGTCAGACCCGCTTCATCGTCACCCGCGGGCTGTTGATCGCCGCGCTCGACCCGCTGTGGATGTCGCTCGGCTTCGCCGGCTACTCGCGGATCGTCTTCCAGGTGCTCTACGCGATCGGCCTCTCGATGGTGGCGATGGCGTTCTTGCGCAAGCTGCCCTCGTGGGTGCTGGCGGCGCTCGCGATCGCGATTCAGGCCTTCGGTGAGCTCGCCGACCGGTGGAGACCCGAGCAACAACCGTGGCACGGCCTCTGGGCGTTCCTGTTTCTCGGCGGGCCGGTGGAAGGCCGGGTGATCTGCGCGTACCCGCTGATCCCCTGGCTGTCGCTGATGCTGTTCGGCTGGGTGCTCGGGCGCTGGCTGCTGCAGCCGCGCACCAACCGCACACGCGCCCTCACCCTGGCAGCGCTCGGCGTTGCTTCGCTGGCGTTGTTCGCGGTGGTCCGCGGTCTCGACGGCTACGGCAATTGGAACCTGCACCGCGACGCGCCCGGCCTGCTGCAATGGCTGCACGTGGCGAAGTACCCGCCCAGCCTCTCGTACTGCGCACTCGAGCTCGGGCTGGGGCTGCTGCTGTTCGCGGGGCTGATGGCGCTCGACGACCCCGAGAAGCCGCGGGCCGCCTTCGCGCCGCTGGCGCTCTTCGGGAGCACCGCTTTCTTCTTCTACCTGCTGCACGTACACCTGTTGGCCGGCTTCGAAGCGCTCGCTGCGCTCGACACCCACGCCGACGGGTTGGCGAAGACCTGGCTGCTGGCGGCAGCCGTGATCGCGCTGCTCGCCTGGCCGTGTTGGCTGTACCGCAACTACAAGCGCGCCCACCCCAACGGATGGACGCGTTACCTCTGATCAGCCCTTGATCGAAGAGAGGCGGAACTTCGCGATCACCTCGTCGTGGTCAGACGCGAAGCCGCGGTTGACGTGCGCGTTCTCGAGCTTGAGCGCCTTGTTCCGCGAGTTCATCAGGTAGTCGTAGGTCGCGCCGTGCGGCCCGCCGTGGGTGCCGACGTTGAGGTTGTTGTCGTACTTCACCTTGTTGCCGAGGACGTGGAAGCTGTCGCGGTTGAAGTCACCGCCGACGATCACCGGCACGCCCTTCGACTCGAAGTGGTCGACCAGCTTGTTGAGCTTCTCCATGTGCACGTTCCACGCGTGGCGGCGCCAGGCGGTGGTCGGCTTGTGAGCGCCCCAGGCGCCGGAGACCAGGTGGGTGTTGATTCGCACCACGTCTTGACCCGTCTGGCGGTTCTTCAGCTTCACCCAGGTGATGTAGCGGTTCGGCGAGACCTTCGCCCGGCCCTTGCCCGCCTTGATGAAGCCGGAGTCCTCCAGCTTCCACTGCGATTTCTTCCAGCTGATCGGGTCGGGAATGTGGAGGCCGCCGTCGTGCGGCATGTAGTGACCCCACTCCGGGCCGAGCTCTTTGATCGCCTTGAAGTAGCGCTCGGGGCCGATCTCCTGCCAGCCGATCAGTCCGGCGGTCTTGGAGGCCTTCTCGACGTCGTGGAGCACCGACTTCTGGCTCATCTCCGGGTTGCTCTTCACGTTGAGCGTCGCGGTGGTGATGTTGGTTGCTGCGCGATGATGAATGGTCGTCATGCACCGTTGTCGGGGCACTGTTCCCCGTTGTTTTTCCTCGGTCGGCGAAACCTTCTTTACACAATGGAACAAATTCCCCCGCGCCCGGTTATCGATGCGCCGTGGGCCGCGTCATCGCCGTCATCGTCATGCTGGGTCTGGCGGGCACTGCCGCGGCAGACGTCGACTGCGCTGATCAGCCCGAGGCGATCACCTCCGTCGAGGTCGAGCTCGCGCTCCCTGCGATCGCACAGGCCTCGATTCCGAAGCCGGCCACGCTGCGGTGGCAGACGACGGTGCGCGACACCGGCCGGGAGCTGGCGCTGAGCCTGTTCCGCCCGCCCATCGAGGCGTGAGCGGTTCGAGGCAGTTGGTCAGGTCCCTCTCACCCGAGAAATTTCATGAGCTCCGTCCCCTGGGGATGGTGGCCACTGCTCGCAGTGACCATCGTCGTCCTGTTGATCATCGATCTGCTCGCGCATCGTCGCGACAAACCTCCCACCCGCCGCGCGGCGATCGGGTGGAGCCTGTTCTACGTCGCCGCCGCGGTGCTGTTCGGCATCGCGGTCACCTGGGGCCTGGGCCGTGACGCCGGCGAGGAGTACTTCGCCGCCTGGCTGCTGGAGAAGTCGCTCAGCGTCGACAACCTGCTCCTGTTCTTGATCATCTTTCAGGCCACCGGTCTGAACGAGAACGACCAGCGCCGGGTGCTCAGCTGGGGCGTGTGCGGTGCGCTGGTCGCCCGCGGCATCTTCATCGCGCTCGGCAGCACCGCGCTCGAGCGCTGGCACGTGCTGATCTACCCGCTGGGCGGCCTGCTGCTGCTGCTCGGCATCAAGATGCTCTGGCCGCACAAAGAGACCGGCGAGCCACCCCGGCTGCTCACCTGGTTGAGGGCGCGGCTCCCGCTCAGCAACCAGATCGAAGGCCACCGCTTCTTCGTGCGCGAGAACGGCCGCTGGCTCGGCACTCCGCTGCTGCTCGCGTTGCTGGCGGTGGAGCTGTCTGACGTGCTGTTCGCGGTCGACTCGATACCCGCGGTGTTCTCGGTGAGCGAGTCGCCGTTCATCGTCTACGCGTCGAACCTGTTCGCGATACTGGGCCTGCGCGCGCTCTACGTGGTGCTCTCGGGCGCGCTGGCCGAGCTGCGCTACCTGAAGCCCGGCCTGGCGGTGGTGCTCTGCTTCGGAGGCCTGAAGCTGATCGGCGGCAGCTGGCTCCACGTGCCGCCGGGTGTGTCGCTGGCGGTGATCGGCGGCGTGCTCTCGGTCGCCGTCGCCGCCAGCCTGCTCCACACCCGGGTGAAGAAGCGCCTCAGTGCAGGCTCATGCTCGCTTCGGCCGGAGCCGCCGCGGGTGCCGCATGCACTGCCTTCGACGCGGGCGCATTGAAGCCCTTCTTGCTCACCCGCACCTGATAGTCGCCCTCGTCGACGCTCTTGAAGCGGTAGTTGCCGTTCTCGTTGCTGCGAACGCGCTGCACCACCTCGCCCTTGGCGTTCACCAGCTCGATGTCGGCGTTCGCCGCGTCGTTGCCGTCACGGGCGAGGTCGATCTTGCCCTGAATCTCGGCGTAGCGCGCCCGCTGCGCCTCGAGCGAGTCGTGCACGAACACGGTGGTCTCGGTCTGCTTCACCGCGCCCTTGGCGTCGAGGAAGCTCACCGTAGCGACGAAGCGCTTGCCGGTCTGCAGCTTGCCCGCCTGGTCCTTGCCGCTCCAGGCGAAGCCCATCGCTCCGGGGGTGGAGGTCTGGGTGGTGGAGTAGATCGCCTTGCCCGCCTTGCCGCTGCCGTCGTCGGGAGAGATGTCGAGCTTCATCGAGCCGCCCTCGGGCGCGATGTCGCGGAAGGTGACCTGGGTGACCTCGTCGGAGAACCGGGTGCCGAGCTGGGTGATGAAGACATTGCCCGCGAAGACCACCAGGCGGCGGCGGCTGGTCTGGCCCTTGGCGTTGGTGGCGACCGCGTCGATGGTGTGCTGGCCGCTGGAGAGCTCCGCGGTGGTCCACTCGTAGCTGAGCTTGGGCGCATCGGCTTTCTTCACGCTCACGTCGTCGACCAGCAGCTCGACCTTCTTCACCTGGGTGCCCTGGTTGTCCTTCGCCTCGACCTCCAGGGTGTGCTTGCTGCCGACGTGCTGGCCGTCGTCGATGCCCTTGACCGCGATCGACAGCACGTCGACCGAGACCAGGCCGAGCACCGCCCACATCGCCTCTGCACGCGCGCTGCCCGCCGCGCCCCACCCGCCGTCCTGCGCCTGGTGCTTCACCAGCCACGACAGACCGCGCTTCACGGTGCCGTCTTCTTCGGTGCGGCCGGCGAGCTTGAGCGCGTGCACCGTCTGGCCGGTGGCGAACGCGTCAGACTCGGAGCCGAAGCCCCAGCCGCCGTCCTGCTTCTGCAGACCTTCCAAGTAGCGGGTGAGCGTCACCACGTCGGTCTCGCTCTTGCCCGCGCCGGCGGTGACCAGACCCATCACCGCGTAGTTCACGTCCTGCAGGTAGACGCCCTTCGGGTTGCCGTGCCAGCCCTGCACCGTGGTGGCGACATACTTCTCGGCCTTCGCCAGCGGCGCGAGCCACACCTGGTCGGCGGTGCGCGCGTACGACTGACGCCAGGTCTGCATCGCCTGAAAGGTGGCCTGCATCACGCCGGTGGTGACCGGGTAGCTCTGGTGATCGCCCTGCACCGAGCCGTCGGCCTGCTGGTAGGCGAGCAGCTGGCGCGCGACCTTGAGCAGGTCGTCGGTGAGCTTGGTGTCGACGTAGGCGTCGTAACGCGCGAGCGCGGAGGCGCCGAAGGTGCGGGCGGTGCGGGGGTAGCCCGAGTGGTAGAGGCCTTCGGGGCCGCGCGCGCCGCCGGGCAGCCGGAGAATGCCGTCGACCACGCCCGACATCTGCGCCTGGGTGACGTTGTACTGGTTGTGCCGGCCGACCGAGAGGCCCTCCAGGGTCACCGCCTGAACGTGGCAGCCGTAGCAGTTGTTCTGTTTCTGCCAGGCGATGGTGTTGGCGGCGAGAAAGTCGAGCCCGCGCTGGGCCGACTGCCGAACGTCGTCATTTGCAGCTGAAGCGGCGGTGGAGACTGCGAGCAAAGCCGCGAAAAGAGGTCGAGACATGGCGGTTCCTCGTGTGGGGACGAGGGTGAAACGCGCCAGATGCCGGGAAGATCTGTGCCGCTTTTTAGAATCGGTAGAGCGACCCCAAAGTGAGGCCGAAGCCGAGGTCGGGCGAGCCGCGGCCGACCATGCTGGCCAGGTTCGCCTCGGCGAAGAGCACGAAGCCGTGCGACAGCGGCAAGGTGGCGCCCACACCGGGGAAGAAGCCGAAGTTCACCTCCGGCTGCACCGGCACCAGCAGGCGCATCGCGACGTAGAGGTACTCGGAGATCTCCACCACCGCTCCCGGCACCAGGGTGAACGAGGCGTAGCCGCCGCCCGCGAAGGTGGGGCCGACGTCGAGCTCGAGCGCGACGTGCTCGGTGACGAAGCGCGCATAGCCGACCATCGGGCTGACGTCGCCCTGCGGGCCCTCGAAGGGCTTCGCCGGCGCGCGGTAGGCCAAGGTGGTGCCGGCCATCAGCGCGACGTAGTTGCGGGGCGCCGACTCCTCGCGGGTGACCTCGCCCTCTTCGGCGGAGGCGGCGGACGCGGCGAGGACGGCGGCGAGGAACAGTGAGCGCATGGGGGCTCGCAGTGCATTTGAGGGGCCGCGCGAAGTTCGAGGGAGATCAGCACCGAACGGCTGCCCGCCCTGGGTGCCACGCGACTCCTGTGGTCCCGCCGAACCCGCGTCAGTGCATCGCCGATTCGACCAGCCGGGCAGCGGCGCGCACTTCTTCGTTCTGATTCACCCGGGCCGGGCGGTTGCCGCGGGGCGCGCGCACGTCGTCGAGCATCATCTGCGCTTCCTTGTTGCTCGCCGCGCGGGACAACAGCTCGAGGTGCAGCCGCCTCAGCGCCTGGGCGGTGAGCAACAGCGGGTCTTTCACCGCCTCCAGCCGGGCCTGCGCCGCGCTCAGGCTCACCCGCGCCGGGTCGAGCTTTCCCGAGAGCGCTTCGAGCGACGCGCGGTAGCCGAAGAACAGCCCCTCGTGGCGAAGGTCGCCCACCTCGGCCAGCGCCGCCAGCGCCTGCTCGATGTGGTCCAACGCCTGCGGCTCCTGCTTCAGCTCGTGGAGCGCCCAGCCCAGCTTGCCGAGGAAGTAGCCGCGCAGGCGCGTCTCACCCACTTCGCGGCAGCGCTGCACCGCCTCGGAGAAGAACGCCCGCGCCAGCTCGAACCTGCCGTCTTCGAGGTACAGCGTGCCCATCGTGCCGAGCACCCGCGCCTCGTTCACCGCGTCGCCGTGCGCGCGCGCCATCGTCAGCGCCTCGTCGCACGCCGCCAGGGCTTCGCCGAGCTCGCGCCGCGCCACGTGCAGAATCGCCAGCGACGAGAGGGTCTGAATCTCGCCCGCGGTGTCGTGCGCGCCACGGTTGAGCTCCAGCGCCCGTTGCATCGACGCCGCCGCGCTGCCGAGGTCGCCGTGCACGTATTCGATCAACGCCAGGTCCGACAGCACCCGGCCTTCGAGTGGCTCGTCGTTCGCCGCGCGCACCTCCTTCACCGCGCGCTCCAGCACCTCGAACGACTCGGCCAGCTTGCCGCGCCGCCGGTGGAGGTTGCCCAGCGCCTGGAGCGCCTGCGCCAGGTACGCCTTCTCGAGCTTCACGCCCTGCGCGAGCTGCAACGCCGAGTCGAGCAGCGCGTGGTGCGAGCTGAACGGCCCCCGGCGCGCGAGCAGGGGGTCCAACGCGTGCAACGCCCGCAGCGCCCGCGTCGCCGAGGCCCCGGTCGGAGGCAGCACCGCCACCGCGCGCTCGTAGACCTCGAGCAGGTTCTCGCGCTCGGTCGACAGCCAGGCGAGCCGGTCGGCGCCCTCGTGGCCGTGAACCTCCTCGGCCCACTTCTCACCCAGGTCCAGGTAGAAGGCGGCGTGCCGGTCGCGGGTGGCGCTCACCTCGCCCGACTGCTCCGCCTTCTCCTGCGCGAACTGCTGAATCGACTCGTACATGCCGAGCCGTACCGCGTCTTTCTGCTCGGGCGCGACGAACGCGCGCAGCAGCGACTTGCGGTGGAGCCCTTCGACCAGCTCGAACACCGGCGCACTACCGGCCAGCTCCTTCACCGCCAGCACGCCTTCGGCGGCCTCGAGGGTGAAGCCGCCGCGAAACACCGACAGCTGCGCGAACGCCGCCTGCTCGGCGGCAGACAGCAGCTGGTAGCTCCAGTCGATCGCGTTCCACAGCGTCGCGTGACGGCCGCGCGGGCCTTCTTCACGGCCACCCAACAGCGCGAAGCGCTCGCTCAACCGGTCGAGCAGCTCGCGCGGGCGGAGCGTCGCCATGCGCGAAGCGGCGAGCTCGATCGCCAGCGGTACGCCGTCCAACCGGCGGGTGACCTCGGCGATGCAGGCCAGGTCGGCGCCGTCGGTGGGCGGCACGATGTTGAGGCGCTCCAGCCGGGCGAAGAACAGCTGCACCGCCTCGCTCTTCACCGCCTCGGCACCCTGGGGAGGCAGCGCGAGCGGCTGCAGCTGGTGCACCTTCTCGCCGTTGACCCGTAGCGCCTCGCGGCTGGTGACCAGGAACTTCGCCAGCGGCGCGGCGGCGAGCCAGCGCGCCACGGTGTCTTTCGCCAGCGGCACCAGCTGCTCGAAGTTGTCGAGCACCACGAAGGTGTCTCCCCGCGCGGCCAGGGTGCGCCCGGCGCGGGTGACCGTCTCTTCTTCGCTCTCGTAGATGCCGTCGATGTCGAGCGTGCGGGCAAACGCCTTCACGATGTCGTCGAGCGTGCGCGCGTCGGAGAGATCGACGAACCACACCCCACCCGGCACCTTGCGCTCCAGCCAACGGCTCGCCAGCTCGATCGAGATGCGGGTCTTGCCCATGCCGCCCAGGCCGGTGACGGTGACCAGCTGCGCGCCCTTCTCGAACAGCGCCGACAGCTGCTTCAGGTCTTCCTGCCGGCCGATGTACGGGCCGTGCGGGAGCACCACGTTGTTGGGCGGGCGGTCTTCGATTTCGGCGCCCGGCCCGAGCAGGCTCTTGATCTCTGCGAGAAAGCGGTCGGCGCCACGCGCAGGCTTCGCACGCGGCGCGCTCGGCCGGCGCTTCACCGACCTGGTGTCTTTCGAGAGCCGGTTGGCGCGGGTGTCCTCCTGCTCCGGCGGCTTCGGCATCGCCGGGGGCGCTTCACCGGGAGGCGAGGCCGCGTGCTCGGCGAACATCTGCTTCAGGGTGCGGCCCAGCTTGGTGGCGCTGGCGTTGAGCCTTCGCCGCTCGACCAGCTCTTCGAGCGCGGCGCCGAATTCGCCGCAGTCTTTGTAGCGGCGCGCGGGGTCTTTCTCGAGCGCCTTCAGCACCACGTCTTCCAGCTCCGCCGGCACGTCGGGCGCGACGGTGGAGGGCCGGGGAATGTTGCACTCCATCACCGCGCGCAGCACCTCGGCGTCGGAGGGCTTGTTGAACAACCGGCGCTGGGTGAGCAGCTCCCAGAGCACGATGCCGAGCGCGAACTCGTCGCTCCGCGGGTCGAGCTCTTTGCCGTCGAGCTGCTCGGGCGAGAGGTAGCCGTACTTGCCCTTCACCACGCCCGCCTCGGTGCGGCTGGAGCGCCGGGCCGCGCGCGCGATGCCGAAGTCGAGCAGCTTGGTGACGCCGTCGTAGGTGACGAACAGGTTCTGCGGGCTGACGTCGCGGTGAACGATGTTCAGCGGCTGGCCCTGCTTGTCTTTCTTCTGGTGGGCGTGGTTCAGCCCGGCCGCGCCGTCGATGATGATTCTCAGCGAGAGCTCGATCGGGAACCGCTCGCCCCGCTGCTGGGCGCGCTTGAGCAGGTGCGACAGATCCTGCCCGTGCAGGTACTCCATCGCGATGAACCAGGCGCCCTTGTCCTGCCCGATGTCGAAGGTGGAGACGACGTTGGGGTGCGAGAGCTCCGCGGCGGTGCGGGCCTCGTCGACGAACATGGTGACGAACTCTTCGTTGTTGGCGAAGTGCGGCAGAATCCGCTTCACCACCACCAGCTTCTCGAAGCCCTGCAGCCCCGTCTGTCGCGCGAGGAAGACTTCGGCCATTCCTCCCGTGGCGAGCTTGCTCAGCAGCTCGTAGCGGCCGACCGCTTCGAAAGCCATCGGCCGTATTGCTTAGCTGATTTCACCCGTTGGCGGCGCGCTTCATCGCTTCCAGGTCGAGCTTCTTCATCTTCAGCATCGCCTGCACCGCCCGCTGGGCCCGCGCCGGGTCTTTGTCGCCGAGCACGTCGGCGAGGCCGGCCGGCACCACCTGCCACGAGACGCCGTACTTGTCTTTGCACCAGCCGCACTGGCTCTCTTTGCCGCCGCCAGAGGTCAGCTTCTCCCAGTAGTGGTCGACGTCTTTCTGGGTCTCGCAGTTGATCACGAACGAGACCGACTCGTTGAAGTCCCAGCCCTGCTTGCCGCCGTTGAGCGCGACGAACGGGTTGCCGTCGAGCTTGAAGGCCACCGTCATCACCTCGCCCTTCTTGTTCGACGGGTTGTCGGCGGCGGCGTGGGTGACCTGGGTCACCTTCGAGTTCTTGAACACCGAGCAGTAGAAGTTCGCGGCCTCTTCGGCCTGGTGGGTGAACCACAGAAACGGGGTGATCGTCGTGCTCATGACCTGCTCCTTGCGTTGAGAATCTTCTCCAACTTCGCCAACTGCATCTCCCAGCCCATCTTCTTGCGGCCGGTCCACATCTCGTCGTGCATGCGCTGCAGGGTGAGCTTCACCGTCACCTGGGCGCCGGCGACGCTGAACTCCGCGCGCTCGTGCATCGGGTACGCCTTCATGTTGGGCACGAAGTCGACCACCGAGCTCCAGGCGATCAGCGACTTCGGGCTCACCTCGGTGAAGGTGTTGCGATGCTCGGTGCGCACCTTCTGGCCCATCTGCTTCATCGCTTCGACCATCTCGGGCGCGTCGGCGATCATCGACCACTGCATGTGGCCGCCGGTCTTCACCGAAAGCTCCTGCACCTCGACCCGAAAACCGTCGGGCCCCCACCAGGCCTCGACGCCCTCTTTGCTGGTCCACAGCTCCCAGACCTCGTCGAGGGTGGCGCGGTAGCTGCGCTCGATCACGACCTTCTCGCTCATCGCTGGCCCTTCTTTTCCTGAGTGACCTGAGTTGCCTGCCGGCGGCGCTCGAGCTCGGCTCCGAGCTTGTCGAGCCGCGTTTCCCACAGCTGTCGATAACGGGAGAGCCACTGATCCAGCTCTTGAAAGCGCTCGGGGCGCAGTGAGTACAACCGCTGCTGGCCGCTGGGGCGCATCTGCACGAAGCCGCTCTCGGTGAGGATTCGCAGGTGCCGCGAGACGCCCGACTGGTGAATCGCGACCTCGGCCACCAGGTCGTTCACCGCCGTCTCACCGCGGAGCAGCAGCTCCACGATCTGCAGGCGGGTGGGATCGGCCAGGGCGGTCAGCGCGAGAGCTTGCACGAACATGTATATACACATTCGTGCATTTCTCTGCGACTCACTCTGGGGGGAACCCGAACTTCGCCCGTACCTCGCCAGTAATACGTGTCGGCCGCCCCGACTGGGTGTCGATGAACGCCCAGGTGGTCATCGCCTTCACCAGCACCGCGCCATCGGCCACCCGAACGACCTCGGTGGCGCGCTCGCAGCTCGCCGAACGTGCGGAGGCGATCCAGGTGCGCACCTCGAGCCGGTCGCCCTCCATCGCGGCGCGGAGGTAGTCGATCTCGTGGCGGCGAATCACGAACACCGCGCCGAGGCTCTGGTAATCGGCCAGCGCCAGCCCCATGCGCTCGGAGTGGGCCACCGCGACGTCTTGAATCCAGCGCACGTAGGCGGTGTTGTTGGCGTGCCCGAGCGCGTCGATGTCGCCGTGCGCGACGGTGAATTGGTGCGCGAACGCGTGCTCGCGGCCCAGCGGTTGTCCGTCTCGTGCGCTCATCGGTAGTTCGGTTTGTCGAAGCGGTCGACCTGCTCCTGCTTCATCGCCGGCAGTTGGGCCGACGAAGGCTTCGGCGGCTGAATCAGCCACACCGACTTCATGAACTCGAAGCCGCCGGTGTCGCCCTGATCGTGCCGGGTGATCGCGCCCAGCAGCACCAGAAAGCCGACCGCGAAGCCCGCCGCGCCGAACCGCGCCTGGCCGCTCGCCTCGCCGCGAAACAGCCACGCGGTCACCCCCACCGCGCCCAGCGCCAGCCCGAGCAGCAGCAGCGCGCCGGGCAGCATCGCCTCGGAGCCGAAGGCCGCGAGGATCGTCGGCGGCAGGTAGCCGGAGTCGAACAGCGGCACCGTGAGCCCGAAGAACGCGTTGCTGACCGAGTCGGGAATGTAGTTCACCAGCGAGAGCGCTCCGGTGGTGATCACCGAGAGCCCGCACGCGCCCGCCGCCGCTCCGAACAGCCACTTGCGCGGGCCTTCTTTGAGACTCTTGAGCGCCAGCCCCAGCGGGAGCGCGAGAAACGGCATCAGCGGCGTCAGGTGGCGGGGCCCCAGCGTCCACCCCCACGAAGTGTGGTCGAACGCGCTGGTGAAATAGAGGTTGAGCCCGAACAGCACCACGGTGAACCAGAACAGCGGCCGCTCCAGCGCGCGCAGCGTCTTCAGCCCGAAGCCGACCACCCACAGCCAGGGGAGCACGATGAACAGCCCCACCCGCGGAGAGAAGAACGAGAAGGCGAACGCATCCCAATAGGGAATGCGAATGCCGAGAAACCCGCCCACGTGCCAGTGCTGGTAGCCGGCGTCGTTGAGGTTCTTGTAGCCGCTCTCGAACGGCGAGCCGTAGCAGGCCTGGTGGTAGGCCATCAGCCCGCCGAGAAACGGCGCCGCGCCGAGAATCACCAGCCCGACCGCGACGGCGAGCTTCGGCTTGTCCTTCCAGAGCGCGATCACCACGTAGGCGGCGATGCCGATCACCGTCAGCGCCGCGGTGTACTCCGCCGCCACCGAAGCGCCGGTCGCCGCGCCCGCCGCCAGCCACCACACCGGCTTGCGCTCGCCGCGCACGATGCTCCACGCCAGGTAGAAGGCGCTGAAGCACAGAATCGCGGTGAGCTGATGGCTCATGAAGATTTCGGAGTACCCGAACGCCATCGAGCCGAGCGCGTACGTCCACACCAGCGGGTCGGCCAGCTGCGGCTCGAAGTACGCGAGCAGAAACTTTCGCAGCAGCCGCAAGAACACCAGCGAGGGGATCACCAGCAGGAACAGCCGCGACCAGTACACCTGCACCACGTCAGAGGGTGCCTCCTGGCCTTTGATCACCGCGTAGACCGGAGCGGCAAGGAACGACAGCAGCGGCGCCTTCGACGGGTAGAACAGGTTGCCCACCCGCGACAGGTCGCCCACGTAGCCGTAGCGCTGGAGCGCACCGTTGATCGCCAGGGTGCGGTCTTCGACCAGCGCGCGGGCCTGCCAGAGGCGGCACAGCTCGTTGGGAGACCGCAGCTTGGGGTGGTACGGAAACGTCAGCAGGTACAGCGCCGCGACCAGGCCGTACCCCAGGCGGTGGTTGAAAAGCGGGGAAGTTTCGGCCACGTGCGGCGGTTACTCCATTTCGAGGGCCTTTCAAATCTCCGGTAACATGGCGTCGAACAACTCGGCGTCCACGGCGTCGAACCGTCCATGGCTGAAGGCCACCACCTAGAAGAAGGCCAGCTCACCGAATTCGCCGCCGGCTCGATGAGCAACGACGAGGCGAAGGCGATCGCACGCCATCTCGCCGACTGCGCGCAGTGCGCCGCCAAGCACGATCAGCTCGCCGCCGACCTCTTCTCGAAGACGCTCGCCGCGCCGATCTCCCGCAACTCCCCTCCTCCCACCCGGCCCGACGCACCGTCGGCCCACGAAGGCCACGACCCGTCGCTCGCCCAGACCGGCCTGCGCAAGGGCGCCACCCTCGGCGGCCGCTACGTGCTGATCGAACGGCTCGGCGCCGGCGGCATGGGCGAGGTGTTCAGCGCCTACGACCCCAAGCTCGACCGGCGGCTGGCGCTCAAGCTGCTGCGCCCGGGCACCCTGTCGGCCGAAGAAGGCCGGGTGCGGCTCGAGCGCGAGGCGCAGGCGATGGCCCGGCTGTCTCACCCCAACGTGGTGACGGTGTTCGACGTCGGCCACTGGGAAGACCGCGTCTTCGTGGCGATGGAGTTCGTCGAAGGCGAGACGCTCTCCAACTGGCTGCGCGGTGAGCACACCTGGCAGGAGATCGTTCGCGCGTTCGTGCAGGCGGGCTCGGGCCTCGCCGCGGCGCACTCCGCCGGCATCGTTCACCGCGACTTCAAGCCCGACAACGTGCTGATCGGCAAAGACGGCCGGCCCCGGGTGATGGACTTCGGGCTCGCGCGCCAGTCGACCTCGTCGAACCCGGCTCCGGTGCTGGCGACCCACGCCGGCATCGACAAGGAGATGGACGGCTCGCTCAACTCTCCCATCACCCGCGACGGCGCGGTGATGGGCACGCCCGGCTACATGGCGCCCGAGCAGCTGTCGGGCCTCGCCACCGACGCGCGCAGCGATCAGTTCAGCTTCAGCGTCGCGCTGTTCGAGGCGCTCTACGGGCGCCGGCCGTTCGGCGGCAACACCCTGCGCACCCACCGCGACGAGATTCTCGCCGGCAAGATGGCGCCGCTCCCCTCGGGCTCTTCGGTGCCGGGCTGGGTGCACGACGCGGTGAAGCGGGGCCTTCAGGCCGACCCCAACTCACGCTGGCCCTCGATCGACGAGCAGCTCGCCGCGCTCCGGCCGAAGCGGGTGCAGACCCGGAGGCGGATGATCGGCGCCTTCGTCGCGCTGAGCGTGCTCGCCGCGGGCGCGCTGGGCATCGCGGTGCAGGGCCAGCGACGGCTGCGCCAGTGCGCCGGCTTCGACGTGCGGCTTCAGCACGTGTGGGACGAGCCGACCCGCGGCCAGCTCCGCAACGCCTTCACCGCCGCGCGCGCGCCATACGCCGCCGACTCGTGGAAGACGGTGGAGGCCGCGCTCGACAAGTGGACCAAGGAGTGGGTCGCGATCTCCACCGAGACCTGCGAGCTCGGCAAGGTGAAGCAGGTCGACTCCGCCGAGGTGCACGAGCTGAAGGTGCTCTGCCTCGAAGACCGGCTGGATCAGTTCAAGGCCACCGAGAACCTGCTCGAGAGCGCCGACACCGAGGTGATCGCCAACTCGGTGGTGATGGTGCGCGGCCTGAAAGAGGTCGACGAGTGCCGCGACGTCGCCTCGCTGCTGCGCAAGCAACACCCGCACGACGAGAGCGGCCACGAGAAGGAGAAGCCGCTCCAGACCGCGTTGTTCGAGGCCCGCGCGCTGCACGACGCCGGCAAGTACGCCAAGGGCATCGAGGTGATCTCCAAGGCGCTCGCCGCCGCGCAGGGGGCGCCGCCGGGCCCGCTCGCCGAGGCGCGGCTGCTGCTCGCCCGCCTGCAGGATCGAATGAGCGAGGTGAAGCAGGAGGACGACACCCTCGACCTCGCGCTGCTCGACGCCGAGCGCTCGGGCGAAGCGTCGCTGGTGGCGCGCGCCTACAGCCGGCAGTCGATGGTGGTGGGCAGCCTCCAGCACAAGTTCGAGGAAGCGCACCGGCTGGAGGCGCTCGCCCAGGCCGCGGGCAGCCGCGTCGCCGAAGACCGCGAGGTGGAGGCCGAGCTGAGCTCCAACTCCGGGTTGATCGCGCTCGAGGAGGCGCGCTGGGAGCAGGCCAAAGACGCGTTTCAGAACGCGCTCACCCTGCAGGAGCAGGCGCTCGGCCCCGACAACCCGGAGGTCGCGCGCACCTTGAACAACCTGGGCATGGCGCTCGCGCAGCTCGGCAAGTTCAAGGAGGCGGTCGAGGTCTACGAGCGCAGCCGCGACATTCACGTGCGCAACCAGGGCGAGATGCACCCCGACACCGCCAACTCACTCGCCAACCTGGCGGCGATCTACCGGCGCGAGGGCCGGCTCTCGGAGGCGTACAACGCGCTCGACGCAGCGCTGAAGGCCCGGCAGGCGGCGTTCGGCAACGACAACCCGCAGATCGCCTCGAGCTACCTCTCGCTGGCGAAGCTGTTGGTGCGAATGGACAAGCTCGACGAGGCGCTCGCCGACTACGACAAGGCGCTTGCGATTCGGGTGAAGAAGTACGGCCCGGAGGACCCCCAGGTGGCCGCGGTTTACGACGACCTCGCGCAGCTCTACCTGCGGCGCGGGTTCGGCAAGGAGGCGCTCCAGCGCGCCCAGCAGGCCTACGACATCGACGCCAAGGCGCTCGGCGCCGACCACATCACCACCACCCACGCGCTCGACAAGATCGGCCGCGCCTACGAGATGCTCGGGCAGTGGTCGAAGGCGGAGACCGCGCTCAACCAGTCGCTCGAGGTGCGCAAGGCGAAGCGCGGGCCGGAGTCGGCCGAGGTCGCGCAGAGCTACCGCTTCATCGGCGAGCTGAACCTGGCGCAGGGCAAGGCCACCAACGCGATCGCGTTCTACCAACGCGCCCTCGACATTCGAATCAAGACCGACAGCAGCAACGAGCAGGCGATCGCCGGCGAGCTCACCGGGCTCGGCCGCTGCTACCTCGCGCTCAACGAGCCGGCGAAGGCGGTGCCTCCTCTTTCGAAGGCGGTGGGGCTGCGCGAGAAGGGCGAAGACGAGGGTGAGCTCGCCACCGCCCGGTTCCTCTACGCGCGGGCGCTCTACGACGCCGAGCCTGATCAGAAGACCAAGGCGCTCGAGCTGGCGGCGACGTCGAAAGACGACCTCCCGCAAGATGAAAAAGACGCGCTGCAAAACTGGCTGAAGACGCATCCTTCGCCTTAAGTCCGCGGTCATGAACCGCAAAGAGTTCCTCAAGATCGTGGTGGTCGTCGCAGGCGCTGAAGTCCTCGGCTGCGGCTCGAGTGAAAACACCGGCGGCGGAGGCGGCGGCAGCGCCACCGGAGGCGGCTCGGCGGGCGGCGGTTCGGCGACCGGCGGTGGCGCGGCGACCGGCGGCGGTGGCGCAGCGGCCGGCGGCGGCGCAGCGGCGGGCGGCGGTGCAGCGACCGGCGGAGGTGGCGCGGCGGCCGGCGGCGGCGCGGCAACCGGCGGTGGCGGCGCGGCGGCGGGCGGTGGCGCGGCGACCGGCGGCGGTGGCGCGGCGGCCGGCGGTGGCGCGGCGACGGGCGGCGGTGGCGCGGCGACCGGCGGTGGCGGCGCTGCGACCGGCGGCGGCTCGGGCACCGGCGGTGGCGGCAGCGGCGTCTGCATGGCCGACGGCGGCACCTGCGGCGGCAACATCAGCGCGGCGAACGTGCCCACCTTGCCCGCCTGCGGAGCGGCGATCATGTCGGCGCACCAGCACGCGATCACGATCAGCCTCGCCGACATCACCGCGGGCGCGATGAAGGACTACCACAACGGCGTCACCGGCCTTCACACCCACTCGTTGAAGCTCACCGCGCAGAACTTCGCCGATCTCGCCGCGGGCATGATGATCACCGTGCAGACCAACAACGAGACCGGCGACAACATGGTGCACAACCACACCGTGCAGCTGGTCTGCGCCTGATCAACGCAGCTCGTCGGGCACCTTCGGGTGCTCGGCCTGCTTGCAGAGCTCGTCGAGGGTCAGCCGCTTGCCGGCGCGAAGGGCGATTCGCCCGTTGGTGATCGTCTGCACCACCCGCGCGCTCACCAGCGGCTTGTCGCCGAGCTTCAGCACCATCGCTCCGTCGAAGCCCTTGATCAGCCGGGCGGTCACCTCTTCGAGGTGCTTGCGGCCCTCGGCGGTGGTCTCGATCGCGAGCAAGCCGTCGTCGTCGACCATCACGGTGGCGATCTCCGCGCCGGCGATCGAGGGCTTGGGCTCCTCGTCGTAGAAGGTCTCCACGCCTTCGGAGCGGGCGCGCGCGCCGGTGAGCGTGAGCGGCTGCACCAGGCTCTTCCCCGCGCAACGCGGCCGCTCGTACTCGGTGATGGCCCTCGTGAGGTACTCGGTGCACCAGGCAGTGGGCTCCAGCTTCGAGCACTGCTTCAGTGACCTCATCACCTCGAGGTCGCCGGCGTTCGAATCGATCAGCGCCGAAGCGAGCAGACCGTGAGCACGTGCCCGGGTGGGCCACTCGGCCACCATCGCCTTCGCGCGCCGCAGCGCTTCGGCACGGTAGGGCGCGGGATCGAGCCGGGCGCTCTCTGCCAACCGTGGCATCGCGAGGCAGGCGCCGAGCGCCGCGCGCTGCGACTCGAAGTCGCCCTTCGCGAGGTCGAGCAGCTCCAGGCAGATGCTCGCCAGCTCGGGCACCTGCTTGTCGAGCGGCAGCCGCGCGCGGTTCAGCTTCAGCAGCCGTTCGAGGGTGGGCCGCTCCGAAGGCGTCGCCTGTTTCGCGAGCGCCTCGAGCTGCTTGTCGCTCTCTCTGCGCTGCGCGTCCTCCTGTTGCTGGGTCGCGCGGGCGAGCTGTTCGAGCGCCGCCTTGACCGGAGATTCGCGGGTGCCGGCGTCGGGTGGCGCGGCGAGCAACACCACCGCCAGCAGCGGCTCAAAACAGCTCATAGCGGGCTCCGAGCAGCACCTTGTCGTTGCGCGCGAAGTAGCCGAACGGGCTGTAGGGGCTGCCCGACCAGACCTCGCCGGCGAGGAACAGCTTCAGCCCCTCGACCGCCTGCCAGGTGACCCGGGGTGAGAGCGCGAACGAGAGCTGCACCGGCTCGAACAGCGCCCGGAGCTCGAGCAGAAACCGGTCGTGCCAGACCGGGTAGCTGATGTTGCCGGCGAAGAGGTGAAAGAACGCGGTGTGCGGCGCGCCTGCCGCGGTGGCGGGCTCGAGCAGAGCGATCTGCTCCTTCGCTCCGATGTCGGGAATCACCATCGCCACGTACGAGAGCCCGTAGAGGAGCGGCGAGTCTTTCGCCTGGGAGATCGCGACCGAGAAGGTGAGCGCGCTCTTCGACACCGGGTTGAAGCTGATGTCGAAGAAGGTCTGCCGCGGCGAATAGGCGAGGTCGGCGTCGAGCTGCACCGGGCCCAACAGCGCGGAGCCCTCGAGCGCGAAGACGTGCTGGCGGGCGTAGACGCCGCGGAAGAGCGTCTCTCCGGCGGCGAGGCGGTTCTCGACCGAGAGCGCGGTGGCGGGGTCGACGCGCTGGCCCTTCGCCTGCTGCGCGAGCACGGTGGCGAGCTCGTTGTCGATGAAGACCTGCGGCAGCTTCTCGTTGATCCACGCCCAGGAGGCGCCGAGCTTCACCGGGCCCTGGTAGACGGCGCGCAGCGCGATGTCTCCGGCGAACGGCGCGGGCGTCTTGGTCTGCACCAGGTGCTGCTGAATGCCGTCTTCGATCGACGGGTCGATGTTCTTGGTCGGCAGCGCGGGCGCGAGCGACGGTTGGAGCAGCGCCTCGTCTTGCCCGAAGAGATCGAACTTGCTCGGGGTGAAGAACGGCACGTAGGCGGCGGTCCAGGCGAGCTTGTTCACCTGGCCGCTCAGCTTCACCGCGAACACCGGGAGCACGGTGTCTTCGGGCTCCGCGTTGAGGAAGCCCTCGCGAAAATCGCGCGGGTTGAGCACGTCGGCGGGAGAGCCGAGCGGGTTGGCGCCGAGGGGAATGCGCTGGTTGCCGATGCGCACGTCGACGCTGGGCGAGTAGAAGTCGACGAACGCCTCGCCGAGCATCGGCTCGAAGAAGCCCTTGGCGCGGTCGAAGTCGCGCTCGGTGGCCCAACGCAGCTGCGCCTTGCCCTCGAGGAACACCCGCACGTGCTCGTTCAGCTTCACGTCGGCGCCGAGCCGAATGCGCAGGCGGCCGTCCCACACGTTCTCGGCGAGCGGAGCTCCCTTGGGTGAATCGAACTTCGTGTCGAGGCCGGTGATGCCGCTCAGGGTGGTGAAGAACCGCACCGTGGGGCCGGCCGGCGCGCCGGAGCCGAACGACTCGAGGCCGCTGGTGTTGCTGGTTCCTGCGTCAGTCGCTTCGACGAACGGCTCGAACGATTCGATCTGCATCGCCCCCGGTTCAGCGGAGCCCGCGTCTTCAACGCCGGCGTCATCGGGCGTACCCGCGTCGTCCACCGGCGCTTGCGCGAAGGCGGGAGCAGCCAGGAGCAGCGTGAGGAGCGCTCGTCGCACCAGGCAGGAGGTCAGCCGCGCTCGAGCCCGCGATCGGTGAACGCCTCGTCGCCCTGGGTCGACTCCTCGAGCTTGAGCACGGTCATCTGGGTCTGCGACTTGGTCTGCAGGTTCTGCATCACGCTCTCGGCGGCGATCACCCGGTCCTTGAAGGCCTTGAGCTTGATCGTCTTGTAGAGCTTGAAGGGCTTGCCCGACTTGTCGGCGTACTCGACCTTCATCGGCACGTAGGTCTGCTTGTCGACGAACAGCTTCACCTCGCCGTAGGGAGAGTCGTCTCCGCCCTTGCCGTCGAGCACGAAGCAGTCGCGACCCTCGACCTTCTCGTCGGCGAGCTTCTTGAGGTCTTCGTCCTTGGTGCCGTTCGAGGCGATGTCGGCGTACGAGAAGTCGGTGTCCATGAACGCCTTGCCGCGCTCGCTCTGGGCGACCTTGCGCACCCGCTTCAGCTTCGGGAGGTAGAGGCTGATCTCGTCGGGCTGGCCGGGGCCGACCTCGACGGTGAGCACCGCGACGCCCGCCACTCCGGCCGGCTGGCTGAAGCGCGAGAGCGCGTGGTTCTTGCCGCCGATGTTCTTCGACGAGGTGGTGAGCTGCTGTTCCTTGTTCTTGCCGTCGGCGCCGGTGGTGATCAGCTTCAACTCGGCGGTGAGCCCGACCAGGTTGAGCGCGCCCTTGTCGCGAGACTTCTTCGAGATCTCGGCGGCGGACTCGTCGGCGACCGCGGCGGCCGACCACATCAGGAGCAGCGGCAAAACCAGTTTGCGCATGGGCGTGGACATAGCGTGGCTGGTGCAAGCGCGCCACGAACGCGGCGTACAATGGCTTCGACGTGCGATGGCTTTTGCTATTCGCGGTGCTGGTGCTCGGGGCGGTGGGCCTGTTCGTTCTTCTGCCCGACGACCCCGAGGTGAAGGCGGCCGCCGGCGTTGCGGAGCAGGTGCGGCGTGAGGTTGGCGTCGAGCCGCCCGCCGCTGAACAGCCGGTGATTCTGGAGCACGGCGGCACCGTCGTCGCCCCGCCTGCCGTGGTGGCAGAGCCGGCAGACGCCGGGGTGGTGATTCGGGTTCTCTTCGAGCAGATCGACGCGCGCGGCCGCGTCGCGGGCGCCTCGTTCGCGCTCCAGTGGGATGGTGGAAGGCCAATCAACGGCCTGGCCGACGCGATGGGCTTCGCGCACATCGACGTTCCGCAGGGCAACTGGAAGGTCGAGTGTTGGCCCGACTGTGGCGACGTGTCGCTCTTCATCGCGCCGGGTTACGACCACTTCCTTCTTCCGGTGGTGGAGCATTACGTCGTCAAGGGAACGGTCGAAGATCTCGAAGGCGCTCCGGTGCCGAATGCGTTGATCGCGCCGGCCGGAGGAGGGCCCGAGGGCTACGCGACGTCGAGGTCTGACGGCAGCTTCAGCTTCAGCGTCACCTCGCACGTGCTGTCGGTCATCGCGAAGCACGACGGAGACTCCTCTGTCCCGGTGGTGGTGTCGGTGCCACAGGCGAAGCCCCTCAAGCTGGTGGTGCGGCCGTCGTCGCCGGTGCGTTTTGTGTTTCCCGGGTTTCGAACGGAGACGGTGTCGATGACCTCGGTCATCGGAGACGCCCCGTTCAGCTACCAGGTGGGCGAGAGCCGACTCGTGTGGCTCCCGGTGGGCAATCACGAGGCGGTCGTGCGCACCTGGCGCGATGGAAAGACGTACGCGGCCAAGGCCAACTTCCGGGTGTTCGTCGAAAAGCGAATGAACAAGGTGGAGATCGTGCTCAGGCCCGAGCCCGGGTTGCGGGTGCGGGTGACCGACACGTCGGGCCAGCCGTTGCCGAACGTCCCGGTGATTGCGTTTCGCAGCCGGCCAGACATGGTGGATCCCGACGGTGGCTGCGCAGTGCTGGTGCAGGCCGACGGGGGGCGCCGCTGCGCCGACGTCTTCGAGGCCGCTGCGGCGAGAGGGCTGACCGACAACGACGGAGTCTTCGAGGCGACCCCAGTCGAGTCTGAAGCTGAGCCGCTGTACCAGTTGTCGCTCGAAGGCGATTGGCGCGCACAGCATCGCGCGTTGATGCGGCTCGGAGACGAACCGGTGACGCTGGTGGCGGTGCCGCGCTGATTACGGCACGACGATCTGAGTGTCGCTCATCAGCTCGTGTTCCTGAGGAGCATCGTGGCTCAAGCAGACCTTGTCGTCTTGAGCGAGGCGACGGCCGTCGGCTGCGGTGACGAACGTGGTGACGGTGACGCAGTCGGAGCTGATCGCGCTGACGTGGCCCCCGCGGTTGCCGATCTGCTGATTCACCTTCGCCATCAGGCCGGTGCCCGAGCGCGTCTCGAACATCGCCACCGGTGCGGCGCTGCCGCTGACGATCGCGACCAGGCGCAGGTCATCGAGGCTGTTCTTGCAGAGCGAGTGCTGGCACGTCGGCTCGGGCGGCTGCTTCTCGCGCGTCGGAGCAAACGGGTCGCGCGGCTCAGCAGCGAGGGCAACGGCGGAAACCAGGAGCAAAAGGGCGAACGACCTCATCGAGCACCTCCGGCCCGAAGAAGAGCATGGCGTGTCCGCCTCTCGCAAATGCCGCCGGGTGGTTCCAACCCGCTTAGCCACCCCGCAACAGTGTTTGAGGGTTGGAGTGTTGGCCGGTTGGAGTGCAACCCGGTTAGAGGCTTGCGGGGGGGCGGGTCACGGGCCGGCCCCACGGGAGGGCCTGCTCCAGCTCGGAGCCCAGCTCCAGCAGCATCGCGTCACGGCCGCGGGCGGCGCTGATCATCACCCCAATCGGCAGGCCGGAGGCCGTCTTCGCCAACGGCAGCGAGAGCGAAGGCGCGCCCGACGAATTGAACATGCCGGTGAACGGCACGAACTCCCGCAGCCGCTGAATCGCCACCTCGAACGGCTCCCGCGGCGAAAGATGACCGAGCTTCGGCGGAGGCGTGGCAAGCGTCGGGCACAGCAACACGTCGATGCCCTTCGCATCGAGCAACGCGCCGTACTCCGCGGTCCAGCGGCGCAGCCGGCGAATGTCGTTCAACGTTCGCCACTTGTTCTTGGTGAAGTGCGTGCCGAACGCCGACGTCAACGGCTCCAGCTTCGAACGGTCGAGCGGCACGCCCATCGCGATCCGCGGGAAAGCGCACTGCACCCAGGCGACGTACGCCCAAAGGCTGGTGAAGTCGTCGACCACCTGGGTCGGAATCGGACACGGCTCTTCCCGCACCTCGTGGCCCAGCTCGCGCAACGTCTTCGCCACCCGCTGAACCGCGCCCGAGACCTCCGCGTCGACCGGCACCGGAATCGGCGCGTTCACGAACGACAGAATCTTCAACCGCCGCGGCGGAGCCGGCGCGATCACGTCGCCCCAGAACGCCGCCGTGTCGCGCACCGTTCGGGTCACCACCCCGTGCACCGCGATGTTCACCGGCAGCAGGTTCGAGCCTTCCATGTCGAACCGCCCACGCGTCGGCTTCAACCCCACCAGCCCGCAGCAGGCGGCGGGAATTCGAATCGAGCCTCCCCCGTCGCTCCCGTGCGCCAGCGGCACCACACCCGCCGCGACCAGCGCGCCCGCACCGCCCGAGGAGCCGCCCGGCGTGTGACCCGGCGCCGCGGGGTTCTGGGTCGGCCCGAACGCGCTCGGCTCGGTGGTCGCGGTGAGCCCGAACTCCGGCGTCGCGCTCTTGCCCAGGCTGACCAGCCCGCGCTGCTCCAACCACGCCACCGTCGGCACGCTCTTCTTCGGCACCACCTCGCCCACCGCCATCGTCCCCCACGCGGTGCGCACGCCCGCGGTGGGCACCAGAATCCTTGGTGTACGTCGGCACTCCCGCCATCGGCCCCCGCGCCACCTGGGCCCGCGCTCGCGCCTGATCGGGCGTCGGAGTGACCACCGCGTTCAAAGCGCGACAGTCTTCGGCGCGCTTCAACGCCGCGTCGACGACTTCCATCGGCGTCACATCGCGACGGGTGATGCGAAGCGCTGTTTCGACTGCGTCCCAGTTGGCCAGTTCCCAGGGGTCCATGATCTCGAGCTCGATGCGGGAGACGTGACGCCGCTCCCGCTCTTCGGGCACCCTGCCCCGACTCGGGGGAGGGCGTCTACTGCTCAACGCAGTTTGGAAACTTCGCTCGACAACTTCTGCTCCGCCGCGCGCAGCCGCTCGTCCCGTGGCGCCAACACCCGCGCCGCCTGCAGCCGCTCCAACGCCCGCTCGAGGTGGCCGCGCGCCAGCTCACACCTCGCATCGACCTCCAGCGCCTGGGGATCTTCCGGCGCGTAGAGCACCGCGGCGCCCGACGCCTCGCACGCGCGCTCGATGTCGCCCGCCTGCAGCCACGAGAGCGCCAGCTCCCGCCGGTACCGCGCGCTCGCCGGCTCTGCCTTGACCGCCGCGGTCAGCACGTCGGCCGCCTGCAGCGGCTCACCCTGCAGCCGCAGCGCCGTGCCCAGCTGCGCCAGCGCCGCGTCGGAGTTCGGGAACAAGAGCGCCTGCGCCCTCGCCTGCCGCAGCGACTTCACCTCGTCGAAGTGCACCCCGAACGCCATCTGCTCCGCCACCCGGCGGTAGCGGGGAAAGTCCTCCGGCCAGGTGAACACCAGCTGGTAGATCAGCGCGCCGCGCGGCACGAAGTACGCTTCCAGAATCGTGGTGCCGTTCGGCTTGTCGTAGTGCGCCGACAGCTTGAGCGCGTCGCGATCGAAGATGCGCACCGGCACCGGCGGGTCGGCGACCACCCGAATCACGTCAGGCCCGAGCACCCGCGGGTCGAGCCGCTCGTCGGCGAAGCGCTTGGCGTACGCCTGCACCTCCTCGGCGCCCAGTCCCTCGCCGACCTCCTCCGCTTCGGCGGCGAAGTTCGCCCGCCCCGCGCCCGGCAGGCCGTTGAACCACGACAAGGTGCCGAGCGGGTCGGCGCCGTAGGTCCACCCCTTCGGCACCGGCACCGAGATGCCGTACTCGTCGGAGTGCTCCAGGTGCATTCGCGGCAGCCAGGCGCCGAACAGCGGCTGGCCGAAGAACACCACCAACAGCACCGTCAGCGAGGGCAGCGCGCGCAGCGCCGGGTCCCACCAGCGCTTCGACTCGGTGAGCAGCCGCGGCTTCATGAACGCCGCGGTGGTGACGCCCGCCAACAGCCCGCCGACGTGCGCCCAGTTGTCGACGCCCTTGGAGGTGACGCCGATCAGAAACAGCCCCAGCACGGTGGGAATCGCCGCTTCACCCAGCACCCGCCGGTACCGCGACGGCAACAGGGTGCGGTACTTGATCCCCAGCACCACCACCCCGCCGAGGCAGCCGTAGACCATGCCGGAGGCCCCCAACGAGACCGCGTCGCTCAAGAACAGCGAGGTGGTCATGGTGGCGATGCCGGTGAAGACGAGCAGCCAGAGGTAGTCGAGCGTTCGGTAGGTGTTCTCGAGCACCCCGCCGACGTTGAACAACACGAACATGTTCAGCCCGATGTGGAGCGCATCGCGGTGCAGAAAGTTCGCGGTGAACAGCCGCCAGAGCTGGCCCAGGTCGAGGATCAGCGGGCCGGCCTTGGCGCCGAACCGCACCATCTCGTCGAGATCGAGCGGCCCGTTGCGCGCGGTGTAGAGGAACACCGACAGGTGCAGCAAAATGATCGCCGAGGTGATGAAGGGAAACCGGGTGAGCGAGAACGCCCGCGCGAAGTGGGCCCGCTTCGGCTCGTGCAGAGAGCGAAACAGCTCCAGCTCGGCGGCGGCGACGAAGTTCTCGCCCGTCACCGCCGGCAGCCGCACCAGCGACTGGGGCGAGACCTCGCCCTTGCGCACCCGCGCCTCGAACTCGAGCAGATCGAGGTGCTCGTCACCGGTCTCGGTGCGTAGGGTGAGCGGCTGACTCATGACTCTTCGGGGAGTCTATGGCGAGAAGACTGGAGATTTTCACGAGGACAGGCCGATCGCCCGATGGCACCGAAGAAAGACGCCAGATCCAACGTGCAAAAGAGAAGTGATTGTGGGGAGATGCCTTTGGTTAACCACCCGCTGTTCTGCTAGAACCAGCCAAAGCCGTGTTGAAGCTGATTATCGAAGACGACGAAGGCCGAAAGACCGTCGTCCCGTTCGTTCGCGACGAGATCACCATCGGCCGCCAGGAGGGCAACACGATCCGCCTCACCGAGCGGAACGTGTCGCGCCGTCATGCCCGCTTGATGAGGCAGAACGGGCACATCCTGGTGGAGGACCTCGGCAGCTACAACGGCATCCGCATCAACGGAGACAAGATTCAGGGCCAGGTTCAGGTCAACGAAGGCGACCTGATTCAGATCGGCGACTACGACCTGGCGGTGCAGCGCGACGAGGCCAACGCCAGCGCCACCCCCACCACCCCGCTCAGCCCGGTGAAGGGCGCCAACGGGCACGGCCACGCCGAGACCCCGCGCTCCGCGCAAGCCGCCGCTCCGACGATGAAGTTGCCGGAGCTGTCGGAGACGATGCCGCTGTTGCCGGTGGTGCCCGACGAGCCCACCCCGACCGCCCAAGAAGACGACGTCTCCGAAGCGGCCGCCGAAGACGTGCAGTCGGCGCCCAGCTCCGTCGACCCCGACACCGCCAAGCGCCAGTCGACCGCGGTGATTCGCATGGATCAGGTGGAGGCCTCGCGCCCCCGCCAGATCGTCGACATCGACCCCACCGAAGCGCCCCGGCTGGTGGTGCTCAACACCGAGTTCGCCGGCCGCGAGTTCGCCTGCATTCGCAGCGAGCTGAAGATCGGCCGCTTCGACGACAACGACATCGCCCTCGATCACCGCTCGCTCTCGCGCACCCACTGCAAGGTGGTGCGTGAAGACTCCGGCGAGTGGAAGGTGATCGACATGCAGTCGGCGAACGGGCTGATGGTCAACGGCGAGTCGTACGCCCAGACCACGCTCCGCTCCGGCGACGTGATCGAGCTCGGCCACCTGAAGATGAAGTTCGTCGGCCCGGGCGAGAGCTTCACCCTCTCGGCCACCTCCGACGGCGTCTCGGTGCGCTCGGGCGGCTCGAAGGCGCCGATCGCCGCGGTGGCGCTGCTGGTGCTCGCCGCGGTGGCCGCGGGCGTCTACTTCTTCGTGTTCAAGAAGCGGCACACCGCCGACCCCGGCCCGGCCGTGGTCGACGTCACTCCCGAGAACCCGCAAGAGAAGACGCCCGAGATCAACCCGGAAGAGAACCCCGAGGCCGCGGCCGCCGCGCGCAAGACGATGATGGCCGAGGCCGACCAGCTGATCGCCAACGGCGACTGGGAGTCGGCGCGCAAGAAGCTCGAGAACATCAAGGCCGACGGGAAGATCACCGCCGACGCCCAGAAGAAGATCGACCGGCTGACGCTGGAAGACGGGTGGAAGCGCGCGCTCGACGAGGCCGAGATCGCGATCTCGAAAGACGAGCTGACCAAGGCGAAAGACCTGATCGGCCAGGCCGACAAGACGGTGCTGCTCAAGGGCCGGCTCTCGGAGCTGCAGAAGCGGCTCAACGAGGCGACCGAGCAGAAGATCAACAGCAGCAAGCCGCCGCCCGACCAGAACAACCAGAAGCCGCCCGACCACCCGGCGAACAACAACACCGCTCAGGTGAACCCGACCGGCAACCCGAACGACGGGCCGGTGGTGAAGAAGCTGCTCGACGAGGGCCGCAACCAGCTGAAGGCGAAGGACTACGCGGGCGCGAAGAAGTCGTTCACCGAGTGCCTCAAGGTCGAGCCGAAGGCGTGGGACTGCGCCAAGCTGCTCGGCAGCGCGTACGCCAAGCTGAACGAGCCCGACAAGAGCGTGCAGAACTACCAGAAGTACCTGCAGCTGGCGCCGGCCGACGACCCGGGCCGCGCCAAAGTGAAAGACATTCTCGACTCGGTAAACAGGTAGCTCGCGGTGGAAGAGGCGATTCGAATCCTCGTGGTCGATGACGAGGCGGAGTCAGCCGCGATGCTGAAGACCTTTCTCGAGCGCGGCGGCTTCGAGACCAAAGTCATTCACGACCCCACCCGCACCCTCGACGAGCTGAAGAAGAAGCAGTACCAGCTGGTGGTGCTCGACATGTTCATGCCGCAGATGCCGGGCACCGAGGTGCTGCGGCTGATTCGCGAGTTCGACGACGACCTCGCGGTGATCGTGGCCACCGGCTACCCGAGCGTGAACAACGCGGTCGAGAGCCTCCAGCTGTCGGCCAACGACTACGTGAAGAAGCCGGTCGAGCCCGACGCCTTCATCGAGACGGTGCGGGGCGTGCTCCAGAAGAAGGGCATCGCCCCCGACGCCGAGTCGGCGCTCAACCAGGCGGTCGGCCGCATCATTCGCGACCTCCGCAAGAAGCAGCGGCTCACCCTGGAGCAGCTGGCGAAGCGCTCCGGGCTGTCGGTGTCGGCGATCAGCCAGTTCGAGCGCGCCGAGAGCTCGCCCTCGGTGTCGTCGCTCTACAAGATCGCGTCGGCCTTCGGGATCAACGTGCGCGACCTGTTCCCGAAGAAGAACTGAAGCTACTTGCCGGTGAAGCGCGGGGAGCGGCGCTCGAGAAACGCGGCCCGGCCTTCTTTCGCGTCGTCGCTGTTGAACGCCTCGCGCCGCAGCTGCTCCAGCTCGAGCCGCTCCGGGTCGGTGAGCGACAGCTTCGCCAGCATCGAGAAGGTGCGCTTCATGCCCTTCACCGCCAGCGGAGCGTGCGACGACAGCTCGGTGCAGAGCGCCGCCGCCTCGCGGTCGGCGTTGCCCTCGAAGGTGATCACGTCGAGCAGGCCCATCAGCCGGGCCTCTTCGGCGAGCACCCGCCGCGCGGTGAGGAACAGCAGCTTGGCGCGGCCCAGGCCCACCAGCGAGGCGACCCGGTGAATGCCGCGCGCGGAGTAGACGACGCCCAGCCGCGCCGGCGGCATGCAGAACACCGCGTTCGAGTCGCCCACCCGAAAATCGCAGGCGCAGGCCAGCTCGAAGCCCGCACCGTAGGCGGCGCCGTTCACGTAGGCGACCGAGGGCGCGGGGTGCGCCGAGAGCAGGTCGAGCACTTCTTGCAGCCGCTGGTCGGGCAGCGCCTCGTCGGCGGAGTACTCCTTGAGCGACTGCACGTCGTAGCCGGCCGAGAAGGCGTCGTTGTGCCCGGTGACCAGCCAGCAGCGAACACCGGCCGACTTTTCGGGCGAGAGCTCCTGGGCGAGCGTCTCCAACACCGGCGCGTCGAGCGCGTTCTTGCGATCGGGGTTACTGAGCGTGAGCCGGCGAATGCCGCCCGGCAGCTCGTCGATCAGCAGGCGGGCCGGCACGCGCGCGCTACCCCAGCACGACCAGCACGTCGCCCTCGTTCACCGGCTGCGCCTCCTTGCAGCGAATCTCCTTCACCGTGCCGGCGTCGGGCGCCTCCACCGGCATCTCCATCTTCATCGACTCGAGAATGACCAGCACGGTGCCGGCGTCGACCTGCTGGCCGACTTTGACTTCGATCTTCCACACGGTACCGGTGATGTGCGCGGCGATGTCGGCCATGTTGGTCTCCCTTAAGGCTTGGCGTGTTGTTCGAGGAACTTCGTGTCGAGCTGACCCAACTTGAACGCCGGGTCGTTGGCGATGCGGAGGTGGAGCGGGACGTTGTTCTTGATGCCCTCGACCTGAAACTGCGAGAGCGCGGTGGCGGAGCGCTCGATCGCCTGGGCGCGGTCTTTGCCGACCACGATCAGCTTGGCGAGCAGCGGGTCGTAGTTGGGCGTCACCAGGTTGCCCTCGACGTAGCCGGCGTCGCAGCGCACGCCCTCCCCGGTCGGAGGCCGGAACACCTTCAGCGGCCCGGGCGAGGGGAAGTACTTCACCGGGTCTTCGGCGTAGATGCGCCACTCCATCGCGTGGGCGGTGCGCTTCACGTCGGCCTGCTGCACGGTGAGCTTCTCGCCGCTCGCGATGCGAAACTGCCAGCCGATCAGGTCGATGCCGGTGGTGAGCTCGGTGACCGGGTGCTCGACCTGCAGCCGGGCGTTCATCTCGATGAAGTACGCCTTGCCCTCGGCCCAGAGGAACTCGCAGGTGCCGGCGTTGGCGTAGCCGAACGCCTTGGCCGCCTTCACCGCCGCCTCGAACAGGCCCGCGCGCCCTTCGGCGTTCTGGCCGTTGAGGAACAAGGGAGAGCCCGCCTCTTCGACCACCTTCTGGTGGCGGCGCTGAATGCTGCACTCGCGCTCCAGCACGTGAATCAGGTGGCCGTGGTGGTCGCCGAGAATCTGCACCTCGATGTGCCGGGGCGCGCCGAAGTAGCGCTCGAGGTAGACCGCGTCGCGGCCGAAGGCGGCCTTCGCCCGGTCGGTGCAGGCGCGAAACACCTTCTCGAGCTCGGCGGAGTCTTTCGCCACCGCCATGCCGATGCCGCCGCCGCCGCCCGCCGCCTTGCAGAGCACCGGGTAGCCGATGCGCTCGGCCTCCTCCTGGGCGCTCTTCACGTCGGGGAGCACGTCTTTGCTGCCGGGCACGATCGGCACTCCGGCCGCGGCGGCGAGCTTGCGCGCCTGCGACTTGTCCTTCATCCGGCTCATCGACTCCGGAGGAGGCCCGACGAACACCGCCCCTGCCTGGGTCACCGCGTGGGCCAGCTCGGCGCTCTCGGAGAGGAAGCCGTAGCCGGGGTGAACCGCTTCGGCGCCGGTCTGTTTGATCGCGGCGAGCAGGGCGTCGACGTTGAGGTAGCTGTCTTTGGCCGGAGCGGGCCCGAGCCGCACCTTCTCGTCGGCCTCTTTGACGAACGGGAGGTCGACGTCGGCGTCGGAGTACACCGCCACCGTCTTCATGCCCATCTGCTGGGCCACGTGAATGATGCGGCGGGCAATTTCGCCGCGGTTGGCGACCAGAACCTTCTTGAACATGACGCGGTGGACCGTAAGGGCTTTGTGAGGGGGTGACAAGCAGACTCCGAACACGTACTTTGCGTGCCGGTGAGGGCGCGCGCGGCAACGCTTCAGGTGGTCAACCTCTCGGAGGCCCGGGTCGGCCGCCGGCTCGACGTCTACCGCAACCGCCTCGAGACCGTGCTCGCCTCCAACAAGCTGGCGATCGGCAAGCTGTACTCCACCGGCGTGCTGTTCACCCGCGAGGGCACCCGCGCCGGCCGTGAGCTGCTGGTCGCGCACGAGCACCTGCTCCGGGTGATGCGGCTGATCGACCGGTTGGCGGGCGAAGGCGACGTGCCTGCGCCGAAGAAGCAGTCCTCCGTCGAGGCGGTGTTCCAGGAGCTCGACCTGTTGCTCGAGCGCACCCAGGAGCTGTCTGACCGCACCGGCGAAGTGATCGAGCTGTTGAAGCGGTAGCTCCCCCCTTGCTCGCGCTCGTCGCTCTGGCGGTGCTGGCGCAGTCGTCTCCCAAGGCAGCGGTGGTCGACGTCTCCCAACCCGACGCGGTCTACGAAGACGTGTCGCGCGCGCTGGCCACCCAGGTCTCGGTCGCGCTCGACGGCGCCGGCTTCGAGGCGGTGAGGGTCGACGAGAACGAGCTGCCCGAGCAGGGCTGCCACGCCGGCCCCTGCCTGGCGAAGGTGGCGAAAGACAAGAAGGCGCTGGTGCTGGTCACCCTCGACGCCACCGAGCTCGACAAGAAGAGAACGCAGGTCGCCGTCGCCGCGCTGCTCGGCCTGAATGGAATGCCGCTCGCGGGGGGGCGCTACGTCTCGGTGGAGGGGCAGAAGAAGCTGCCCAAGGAGCTGGTCGAGTTCGTGAAGAAGGTGTTCGACCAGGCGCAGAAGGCGCAGAAGGAAATCGAGGAGTGGAAGGCCGCGCATCGCGCCGATGCCGGCAGCGTCGATGGGGGAAACCGGTAGACCCGATGAACTGCCGGGACCGGGTGCGCTTTCGGGGCCGGGAACGGGATCGGGAAACGTGTTCGGTTCACGGGTTCGGCTCAACCGCACCCGAACCCGCGACTTCCGAACCCGAAAACACCGAACCCGGCCCCGTGCCCGCGCGCGAACGCGGTCCCGGTACCGGGCCCGGTTGTTCCCAGTGTCTACTGCGCCGGCGCCATCTGCGCGGGCGGGGTATCACCCGTCACCGGCGGCGGCGTGGTCGCCTCGGGCGCCGGCCCACCGATGCGGTAGCCGAGGGTGATCCCGATCACCTGCGCGCCGCCCGAGTAGGTGCCACCGAAGCCGAGCGCGGTCGACTTGCTGTCGAGAATCGCCACGTAGGTGTAACCGAGATCGGCGCGCAGGCCGAAGCTGGAGCGCCAGCCGATGCCGGCGTTGAACTTCAACCGGTCGCCGTCGGGCAGGTCGGGGGTGAGCGTGTTCTGCGGCGTCGGGGTCGGGTCGTAGACGAAGCCCAGCCGCACCGAGATGCTCTTGTTGATGTCGAACTCGCCGCCGACGTGCACCGCCACCGTGTCGTGCCACTCCTTGCGCTGCGGCACCGTCAGCTGCGGGTCTTCGAACTCGATCTTCAGCTCGGGAAAGCTGCTCCAGTTGACGAACTCCGCCTCGAGGCCGAAGCGGAGGTTCGACATCGGCTTCCACCCGAAGCCGAAGGTCGCCACCTGCGGCAGGGTCACCCGGGCGGTGATCTTCTGGTCGGCCACCTGCGACTGAAACTCCGCCGGCACGCCCTCGAAGTGCGCGCGGCCGTCGAACTTCATGTTCATCGGGCTGCGGTAGCTGGCGCCGAAGTAGAGAACGTCTTTCACCATCTCGATCTGCGCGCCGGCGTGAACGCCGTAGCCCCACGAGGAGCCACCCAACAGCACGCTGCCCGACGAGTCGACGAAGTTGACGTCGCGGCCGATGGTGACCGTGCCCTTCACGATGTCGGCGCCGACGCCGAGCTTGAAGCGCGGGTGCAGGCGGTACGCAATCTGCGGGCTGAAGTCGAACGTCTGCAGCGCCGACTGGGTCGCCAGGTAGCGGCCGGCCCACTTGTCGGGCCAGTCGACCGCCGCGCCGAACGGCGTGTAGACGCCGATGCCGAGGGTGAGGTCGTCGGTCAGCCCGCCCGCGATGTACACGTGCGGCGGCGGGTTCACCCCGGTGTTCATCGACGTCGACTGCCCGTCGAGCCCCTTGTAGCTGAGCGACGGGATGATCAGCGTGTCGCCCAACATCACGTCGAGGCCCTTGCCGTTGGAGATGCCCGCCGGGTTGTAGAAGATGCCCGAGGCGTCATCGACCAGCGCCGAGACCGCTCCGCCCATGCCCTGTGCCCGCGCGCTGTGGTCGTCGAGCCAGAAGCCCGCCGCGTTCGCGGTCAGCGCGGTGACACCTGCCATCACTCCCAGAAGCTTGTTCATGGTTTTCAATTGGGATTCCCGGTGGTGATGAACTTGTTCATCTGAACCTGACCCTGCACGAAGCTGCACTGCAGCGTCTGCACCGGAGTGCACGCCGGATCATGCGAGGGGTCGAGCAAGAAGCCGTGCCGGTTCTGAACCGGGAACGACGCGTCGGGGTGGAACTCGTAGATGTACGGCACCTTGGTGCCCCGGGTGCCCGCCGCGATCAGCTCCTCGGTGGTCGGGTTGGGGAGCACGGTGTCGCCTTCGATGTACTGAATGAAGGTCTCACGGCCCGTCGCGGTGCTGTTCACCGCCGCGTGGATCGCGTTGCGCGAGTCGGCGGGGTCGAGAATGGTGGTCGCCAGCACGATGAACTGATCGAAGCCCGGCGTGCCCGGCACGATGCCCAGCTGCGCCAGCCCGCCCTCGAACGCGTTGCGGAACGCGACGAAGGCCGGCGCGGTGAGCAGCACCAACGTCTGGTCGCTGCCCGCGACGTTGAGGCCGACGTGCCGCAGGTTGGTGTTCACCGCCGCGGTCATCGAGCCGTTGAAGGTGCCGAGGCTCTGGCCCACGTAGTCGATGGTGCCGGGGTTGAACTTGTAGTTCGGGCTGCCCACCGTACCGGCCGGAGCGAACCCGTTCTGCACCAGCGAGTTGAGGCCGGTGGCGGTGGTGTCGTTCAGAATGCGAACCCACTGCGCGTTGTCGAGCACCGTGTTGCGGAAGTTGTCGCGGGTGACGAACAGGTTGTTGAGGTTGAGGAAGTTCCACCCCGAGATGGTGGGAATGCCGGTCGCGTCGCGCGCGAAGTCGGCGTTCTCGCAGTGGCCACCCGCGGTGCACTTGCCCTGACCGACCGCCAGACAGGTGAGGTCGTTGGTGCAGGCGGCGCCGCCGTTCGCGGCGTCGACGCAGCGGCCCGTCGGCGCGTCGCACTTCATCGTCGCCGGGTTGGCGCAGGCGTAGTCGTCGGTGAGCTGCATGCCGCTCACCAGCGAGAGGTAGCTGCCCGAGCCGGTGCAGGTGACGCGGTCACCGTGGAACACCACGTCGGCCGCCACGGTGGCGTAGCCCTTCGAGCCGAGCAGCGAGAGCGCCACCATGTCGCTGTGGCCGCGGGTGAGGCCGTGACCGAACAGCAGCACCGGGTGACCGGCGTTGGGGGTGCACTTGCCGTCGGCGGCGCAGGTGTTGCCCGCCGAGCAGGTGCCGCCGATGCCACCGGTGCAGCCGGTGCGGCCGGGCAAGCTGATCAAGAACGGCACGTGCTGCACCGACCACATCTGCGGGTTGGGGTTGAAGGTGCCGGCGGTGCCGGTGAGCGCGTACGGCACCGTCATCGTGCCGGTGTAGATCGCCTCCACGAACGGGGTGAGCCCGGTGCTGCCTCCCGCGGTGCGGCAGGCGGGGTCGGGCGTGCAGCCGCGGCCCAACGCGTGGGCGATCGACTCGTACGGCTCGGTGGTGGGGCCGCCGCCGACCAGGTAGTCGGGCGCGGTGGGCAGCGCGCCGGCGCCGCCGAGCACTCCGACCGCGGTCTGGAGGGTGGCGAGCGTCGAGACGGTGCTCTGGGTGCGGTAGGTCCACGCGAGCGCGATCTTCTTGCGGGGAATGCCGTTCAGCTCCAGCGCGTCGTAGATCGGCTCGAACCCGGCGCGAATCGGCTCCAGCTGACCGGCCTGGGCGTCAGACACGCCCGGCACCGCGCTGTGGCCGTTCACCAAAAGGGTGTTCTTGCTCCGCAGCAGGGCGAAGGTGGTGGAGGGCACCACGCGCTTGCCGTCGGTGTTGGTGAGGTCGGTGGTGAGCACCACCGCGTAGCGGGTCTTCTCGTCGAGCGGGGCCAGCGGCACGATCTGCAGCTGGTCGGGCGCGGGCGAGACCACCGACTGGTCGGGCATTACCACGAAGGTGCCGCCGTCGGCGTCGACGCTGGAGCGGCAGTTGAGGCACGCCTTCCACTCCGGCGGCAGGGTGCTGGCGGTGGCGCCGACCGGGAAGAACTGCACGCCGGCGTCGAAGCTGGCGGGGTCGAGGTGGCCGATGTCGATCGCGCCCTGGTAGTCGGCGTTCTCACTCACCGTCGGAGCGGTGGTGGAGAAGCCGTCCAAGGTGTTGAGCCCGGCGATCAGCTGCTGGAGCGCGGGCGGCGCACCGGCCGGCACCGGCAGGTTCACGTGGTTGGTGCTCTGGTCGTAGACGAGGTCGTTGGGGAACGGGATCACGCCGTTCGCCGGGTCGAACACCGCCTCGGGCGAGTCGACGGTCGAGAACACCCAGGTGATCGCGTTGTCGGCGCGCTCGATCGGCAGCGCGTCGAGCAGCGGCGCGTAGCCCAACCGCAGGCACTCCAGCTGAACCGCCTGGGCGGCGCTGAGCGGCGACAGGGTCAGCGCCGGGGCGCACTCCGCGGGGGGAACGATCGGGCTGGCGCCGCAGACGGCCGGCGTCACCGAGCTGCAGGTGACCAGCGAGGCGCTCGAGCGCGCGAGCGCCCAGACCTCGGTCGCCACCACCGGCTGACCGTCGGAGCGGGTCACGCCCGAGGTGACCACCACCGCCACGTGCTTGCCCTTGCCCCACCCTTCCTGCGGAGGAGTAATCGTCAGCGCGCCGGGAGTGGTGCCGCTCGCGGGCACGTAGGCGATCGCGGCGGTGAGCTTCTCACCGGTGGCGGCGTCGAGCACCAGCACGTTCGACGGCGACACCGTCGACGGGTCCAAGTCGCCCAGCAGCACGGTGGCCGAAGCGGCGGCCGCGGCGGGGAAGCCGTCCAAGGTGTTGAGGTAGTCGGTGGTGAACTCCTGCGCGGCGGCGGGCGCCGAGGGGTCGACCGGCGCGTTCACCAAGTGGGTGACCGGGTCGATCGCCAGGTCGTTCGGAGCGGGAACGATCGGCGGCACGTTGGTCGGGTAGAAGCCCATCTTGGTGTCGTCGGAGATCTTGAACGACCAGGCGATCGCCACGTCGGCGCGCTTGTGGCCGAGGGTGTCGAGGTGATCGAGGAACGGCTTGTACTTCTGCCGGAGCGCCTCGAGCTGGGTGGCCTTGGCGAGGGTGTCGGCCGCGCGCTGCTTGGGGTCGGTGAAGGTCGACGGCACCAGCGCGGTGGAGGCCTGGCACATCTGGCCGTTGGGGCAGACCACCAGCGGGTTGAGCGAGCGCAGCAGCGCCCAGTTGGCGGAGGCGACCACCTTCTCGCCGTTGCCGCCCTTCACGCCGCTGTCGCCGCCGAGAATCGCGATGCCGTAGGTGTGGCCGGGGAGCCAGCCGGTCGCGGGCGGGTTGATGGTGACCAGGCCGGGCGCGGTGCTGTCGCCGGTGTCGGCGTACGCGGCGACGTAGCCTGAGACCTCGGAGTTGTCGCCGAGGTCGAGCACCTTCACGGTGTCGGCGGTGACCGACGCCGCCGAGAGCTTGGCGTCGAAGGTGGTCGCGGCGGTCGCGCCGCCGGGGAAGCCGTCGAGCGTGTCGAGGTACGCCGCGAACTCCTGGTCGGCGGCGGAGGCGTCGTCAGCGAGCGGGATCGCCAGCTTCCCGGTCTTGGGATTGGTCGCGAGATCGTTCGGCGCCGGCGCCACTGGCGGCGTCACCGTGAGATCCATGCGCGCGGTCACCACCGCGGAAGGCGTCGGGTTGGTGGGAATGTTGGGATCGCAGCCGCTCACGGCGATCGCCGCGGCCAATACGAGTACACGCTTCATCGATGCTCCCCTGTGCAAGGTTCCGGGACCGTAACATTCCGGGGCAGAAGGGGGCGTCGATTTTGTGCGCTCAGGCGAAGCCGGCGATGGCGTAGACCCAGCCGACCAGCACGCCCGACACCGCCCGAATCGGGCCAGAGAGAATGACGCCTCCGAAGGCGATCAACCCGAACAGAATCAGCGGGCCGAAGCGCATCACCGACTCCCAGGCGTCACGCAGGCCGCGAGGCATGAAGTGGTCGGCGATTCGGCTGCCGTCGAGCGGAGGCAGCGGCACCATGTTGAACACCGCCAGCGCGACGTTCATCGCCAGCCCGCGCACCAGCAGGTTCTCGCCCGCGCCGCCGTGGTAGCCGAAGCGGTAGACCAGCCCCAGCGCCACCGCGCAGATCACCGCCAGAATCAGGTTCGACAGCGGCCCCGCCACCGCGGTGATCGCCATGCCGAGCGACATGCTCCACTTGCGGTCGAAGCGCGCGGGGTTGACCGGCACCGGCTTGGCCCAGCCGAACGGCACGCCAATCAGCGGCAGCAAGATGGTGCCGATCAGGTCGATGTGCGGCGCGGGGTTCAAGGTGAGCCGGCCCTGGCGAGTCGCGGTGTCGTCTCCCAGGCGGGCGGCGCTGAACGCGTGGGCCCACTCGTGCACGGTGAGGCTCAAGATCATCACCGGGAGCGACAACAGATTCTGCGCAAAGTCGGGCATCTGCATGGGGCGTGTTGCACGCATAACCCCGTGGTTTGCCTGAGTCGACCCCCCAAAGTGAGGGGCCCAGGCAAGCGTGACAAAGCCCAGACGTCTTTCTGTCGAAACCCGGCTGCGGTGTCGGTGTTTTGGAAGGCGAGGCTGGACAAGATGCGCTCCCGGGCGTTCACCGCACTGCTGTGCGCGTTGGTCGCGCTGGTGGTCGCTTTGGCCGCCAAGGGCGAGGAGCGCTCGCTGCCCCCGCCTGCGCCGGTGCCCGACGAGGTGGGCCGGCTCGACGAGATGCTGGCTTCGAAGTGGAAGGCCTCGTCGGTCGAGCCTGCGCCCCGCGCCGAGCCGCTCACCGTGCTGCGCCGGCTGAGCCTGGCGCTGTTCGGTCAGTCGCCTTCTCTGGAAGAAATACGCCGCTTCGAAGCCGACGGTTCGCCCGACCGGCTGGCCCGGTGGACCCACGCGATGCTCGAAGACGCGCGCTTTCACCGCTACTGGGCGGAGCGGCTGTCGCGGGCGTGGGTGGGCGCGGAGCGGGGACCGTTCATCGTCTTTCGGCGCGACCGCTTCGACGAGTGGTTGGCGGGCGAGCTCGCGAAGAACACGCCCTACGACGCGGTGGTGCGGCAGGTGGTGTCGGCCGAAGGCACCTGGACCGGCGAGCCGGCGGCGAACTTCGTCACCTCCGCGGTGGCGAACCGGGAGGTCGACTCCGACAAGCTCACCGGGCGCACGATGCGGGTGTTCCTCGGGCAGCGGCTGGAGTGCGCGCAGTGCCACGACCACCCGTTCGCCCCGTGGACCCAGCAGCAGTTCGACGGAGTGAAGGCGTTCTTCGATCGCACCGACGTCTCGGCGCTCGGCGTCACCACCCGCGCGCCCGGCGAGGCGAAGCGCGAGCGCGGAGCGATGAACACCCGCGCGTCGAGCAGCGGCGCTCCGTCGGTGCCCTACGGGTTGGAGTGGCTGCCCGCCGGCGGGAGCCCGCGCCTACGGCTGGCGGCGTGGCTGACCGATGCGCACAACGTCAACCTCTCGCGGGCGATGGTGAACCGCGCCTGGGCGCTGATGTACGGGCGGCCGCTCCACGAGCCGGTCGATGACCTGCCGGCACTGGGTGAAGAGCCGGTGCTCGACGCGCTGGCCGAAGACTTCGCCTCGCACGGCCACGACCTTCGGCGGCTGGTGACCACGCTGGCGTTGGCGCAGGCCTTCTCGCTCGAGTCGCGCGAGCTGGGCGCCGACGAGAAGAACGTGTGGGCGGCGTACCCGGTGACGCCGTTGCGGCCGGAGCAGGTGGTGGGCGCGCTGCTGCAGGCCGGCTCGGTTCGGAGCATCGACCGCGATCGCCACCTGGTGGTGCGGGCGGTGCGGCTGCTCCGCGAGAAGGCGTTCATCGACGAGTACGGCGACCCCGGCGAGGCGGAGCTGACGCCGCAGGCCGACACGGTGGCGCGCGCGCTGTTTCGAATGAACGGCAAGCTGCCCGACGACGTGCTGAAGGCCGAGCCGTTCTCCACCACCGGCCGGGTGGCGATGGTGGCGAAGGGAGACGATGAAGCGCTCGACGCGCTCTGGCTCTCGTACCTCACCCGGCGGCCCACTGAGGAAGAGGCGCAGAAGGTTCGGCCGATGCTCGCCGGGCTGAAGGGCGACGAGCGCGGCAAGGCGCTGGCCGACGTGGCGTGGGGCCTCTTCAACTCATCGGAGTTCTCATGGAGCCACTGAGCCGGCGCGTCGTGCTTCGCAGCGCTGCCTTGGGGCTGACCTTCGCGGCGACACGCGCGTACTCAGCGCCGACCGCGTCACGCTCGCTGCTCACCATCTGGTTGGAGGGAGGGCCGAGCCAGCTCGAGACCTGGGATCCACACCCGAAGTTGTCGCAGTGCGGCCTGCTTCCCACCCGCATCGATGGCGCGTCGCTGTCGTCTTTCTATCCGCGGCTGGCCGAGCAGGTTCACCACCTGTCGGTCATTCGCAGCATCACCTCGAAGGAAGGCGACCACGAGCGGGCGACCTCGACGCTGAAGACGGGCCATCGGCCGGAGGCGGGCGTCGACTACCCCTCGCTGGGTTCGCTGGCGACGATGCGGTTGCCGGCGAACGGCCTGCAGATTCCGGCACACGTCTCTCTGGTGAAGAGCCAATGGCCGGCGCGGTCGGGAATGCTGGGCAGCAAGTACGACGCGTTCAAAGTTGCCGATCCCGGCGGCGCGCTGGAGAACCTGGAAGCGCGGTCGACAAGGGGCCACGAGGATCGCCGGCTCGAGGTCGCGTCGTTGATCGACTCCCGGTTCGCGCGCGAGCACGCAGGGGCGGTGAGCGCGGGCCACGACACCCGCGACGCGGCGCTGAAGATGATGTCGACCGAGCAGCTCGAAGCGTTTCGGCTGACCGGGGAGCCGGCGAAGGTTCGCGATGGCTACGGCGCCTCGGCTTTCGGGCGGGGCTGTCTGGTGGCGCGGCGGCTGCTCGAGCGCGGCGTACGCGCGGTGGAGGTGACGCTGAGCGGCTTCGACAGCCACGCGCGCAACCGCGAGGCGCATCGGAGCGCGGCCGAGACGCTCGACGGCGCCTTGAGCTCGTTGCTGCTCGACCTGCACCAGCGCGACCTGCTGCGGAACACCGTTGTCTGGGTGGTGGGCGAGTTCGGCCGCACGCCTCAGGTGAACAAGGCAGAAGGCCGCGACCATTGGCCGCACGCGTTCAGCTGTCTGCTCGGCGGCGGAGGCATTCGCGGCGGTCTGGCGGTGGGCGAGACGGATCCCGATGGCGTGAAGCAGGCCGCGGCAGATCCCGTCTCGGTCGAGGATCTGACCGCGACGGTGCTCGCGGGCGTCGGCGTCGATCCCGAGGCGGAGCTGATCGCTCCGTCGGGACGGCCGGTGACCAACGGCTCGCCGGTGAGGAAGCTGCTGCTGTGAGCGCCGAGGCCGCCACGCTGTTGCCGTTGGCCGCGGTCGAGTCGCCCTCCCGGGTGCGGAGCGCGGTGCGCACGGCATGGGGCGTCACCACGTTGGTGGTGCTGCTCTCGGTGCTGGCGGCGGTGCCGTTGGTGAACGTGCTGGTGTTCGGCTACCTGCTCGAGGCGCAGGGGCGAATCGCGCGCGGCGCACGGTTGCGCGACGCGTTCGCGGGCTTCGACGAGCTGCCGCGGCTCGGCAGTGCCCTGGTGCTCACCTGGCTGTGGGTGTTTCCCGTTCGACTGCTCTCGAACCTCGCGGCCGACGCCGCGCTGATCAACTCTGGCGGTGCGCTGTCGGTGGTTCGCTGGCTGGTGGCCGCCGCCGTCGGCGCGCATCTTGTGTGGGCGTGGGCCAAAGGAGCGCGGCCCGGCGATTTCATTCGGCCGTGGCGAACGCAGTCGGAGCCGTGGCGCTTCGACATTCCTCTCCGCCGGATCGCGGGCCTGGGTTTTGGAGCAGCATTGGCGACGCTGTGTTGGCTCGCGGTGCCCGTCGGGCTGATGGTGCTCGCGCGCACCGGCCCGGGGCATCCTCCGCTCGCACTGCTCGGCGGCGCGCTGCTGTTGCCGGTGCTGGCGTGGCTGCCCTCGCTGCAGGTGCAGTTCGCGGTGAGCGGACGCTGGCGAGCGCTGTTCGACTGGCGCGGCGCTCGGGCCGTGGCGACGAAGGCTCCAGTGGCGACCTTCGCGGCGTTGGTGGCGCTCTACGTGTTCACGCTGCCGCTCTACCTGCTCAAGGCGGTGCTGCCTCCGAGCGACGCGGCGTGGCTGGTGACGCTGGTGTTCATCGTCACCGTGGTGCCGATGCGCATCGCGGTGGCGAAGGCGTACGGCCGAGGAGTGCGCGCGGCCGCTCCGTCGTCGTGGCCGCTTCGCTGGATTCCGCGGCTGGTGCTGGTGCCGTTGCTGATCGCGTACGCGGCGCTGCTGTTCCTCAGCCCGTTGATCGACAGCCACGGCTCGGCGGGTTTGTTCGCCCAGCACGCGCTGCTGCTGCCGGCACCGTTCTGACGTCGATCGGAGGCGTGAGCCCCCACGTCTCAGAGCGAGTACGCACCGATCGACACGTCTACTCTCCACCTGCAGCCGAGCTTCATCGCGCGCAGCAATCGAAGCTTCGCCACGCAGGGGTCCTGCGCGTCGTCATCGGCCACGACTTCGATGCGCCCTTCCCCATCGACCAACAACGAGACATCGGTCACGCCTGAGCCTTCTGACCACGACAGGCAGCGCTTCAGCCCGACGTCTTCACGCACCGCACGCAGCAGCTCGTACTTCGGTGATTTGCCGGTGCGGCACGCGTAGGTCGTGGTGCCGGTGTGCAGCGCCGCGGTCACCGGGCCTTCGAGAACGTCTTCTCTCGAGCACCAGGCTTCGGTGGTGTGCCGCTCCTCCCGCCCTTCGGGCACCCTCCCCCTGGTTGGGGGAGGGGGGCCACTGCTCGTCACACACGCGATTGGGATCAGCAACAGCCAGCGCACCGTCACCCCTGACACCAGGCAACTGCCGCGGTTCCCTTGCCGACCGCGCCCGGTCGTGGCTAGTTCGGCCTTCCTCCGGGAGGACACAATGCTGGGCATCATCGGTGGCAGCGGCATCTACGAGCTCGAAGGACTCACCAACGCCAAGTGGGTCGACGTCGACACGCCGTTCGGCCGCCCGTCTGATCAGGTGCTCCTCGGAGAGCTCGACGGCAACAAGGTCGCCTTCCTGCCTCGCCACGGCCGCGGCCACCTCACTCCGCCCAGCCAGCTCAACGTGCGCGCCAACATCTCGGCGCTCAAGCAGCTCGGCGTCACCGACCTCGTCTCGCTCTCGGCCGTCGGCTCGCTCAACGAAGAGCTCTCGCCCGGCATGTTCGTGCTCGTCGACCAGTACATCGACTGGACGCGCGGGCGGCCGACGACGTTCTTTTCCGAGGGCTACGTCACCCACGTCTCGATGGCGCACCCGATGTGCAAGCGGCTGTCGGGCATCACCGCCAGTGCGCTGCGCGACGTCGGCGGCGGCGCGAAGATCGGCGGCACCTACCTCTGCATCGAAGGCCCGCACTTCTCGTCGCTCGCCGAGTCGAAGCTCTACCGGCAGTGGGGCGCCGACGTGATCGGAATGACCAACTGCACCGAGGCGAAGCTCGCGCGCGAGGCCGAGCTCTGCTTCTCGACCATCGCGATGGTCACCGACTGGGACTGCTGGCACCCCGGCCACGACGCGGTCACCGCGGTGCAGGTCGCGCGGGTGGTCGCCGCCAACGCCAAGCACGCCCGCGACCTGGTGCGCACGTTGATCCCGCTCGCTTCGGGCCGCGCCGGCGACTGCTCCGAGGGCTGCAGCAAGGTGCTCGACGCCGCGGTGATGACCGCGGAGGCGAAGCGCGACCTCACTCACCTGCGCGCGCTCAAGGCCGCCGGCCTGCGCGTCGACGTGCCCGCCGCGAGCAAAGATGACCCGTTCGACTTGAAGCCGTTCATTCGAACCGTGCACGACTTCCCCAAGAAGGGGATCGCGTTTCGCGACGTCACCACCCTGCTCGAGAGCCCGAAGGGCCTGCACCGCGCGGTGAAGGCGCTCGCCGAGCGCTACCGCGGCCAGAAGCTCGACCACGTGCTCGGCATCGACGCCCGCGGCTTCATCTTCGGCAGCGCGCTCGCCTACGAGCTCGGCTGCGGCTTCATTCCCGTGCGCAAGAAGGGAAAGCTCCCCGGCACCACCCTGAAGATGGAGTACGCGCTCGAGTACGGCACCGACGCCGTCGAGCTGCGCGAGGGCTGCTTGAAGCAGAACGACAAGGTGCTGGTGGTCGACGACCTGATCGCAACCGGCGGCACCGCCGAGGCCGCGGTGAAGCTCGCTCAGAAGATGGGCGCCAAGGTTCACGAGTGCGCGTTCGTGATCGAGCTGCCCGACCTCAAGGGCCGTGAGCGCCTCCAGAAGACCGGCGCCAACACCTACTCGCTGGTCAGCTTCGAAGGCGATTGATGAAGACGCTGGAGCTCGCCGCGCCGCTGACCCCGTTCCGCGTGCTCGACCAGACCCGGCTCCCGTCGGAGACCGCGTTCGTCGACGTGGCCGGCGCCGCCGATGGCCGTGAGGTGATCGCCTCGATGGTGGTGCGCGGCGCGCCGTTGATCGGCGTGGTCGCCGGCTTCGCGCTGGCGCTCGAGCTCGCCAGAGACGCCAGCGACGGCTCGCTCGCCGCCGCCGCCAACAAGCTCACCTCTGCCCGGCCCACCGCGGTGAACCTCGCCTTCGCGGTCGAGCAGGTCGCCGCCGAGGCGCGCCGCAACCCGCCGAAGCTGCGCGCTGAAGCGGCGTGGAAGAAGGCGCAGGCGCTCAACGACCTCGAGGTCGACGCCTCGCAGAAGATGGGCGAAGCCGGCCTCGAGCTGATCAAGCAGCTGAACGTCACCGGCACCGTGCAGCTGATGACCCACTGCAACGCCGGCTGGCTCGCCACCGTCGGCCTCGGCACCGCGCTGGCGCCGATCTACCTCGCTCATCAAGCCGGCATTCCGGTGCACGTCTGGGTCTCGGAGACGCGCCCGCGCAACCAGGGCCTGCTCACCGAGTTCGAGCTGCGCGCGCGCGGAGTGCCGCACACCTTCGTCGCCGACAACGCCTGCGGTCTGCTGCTGCAGCGCGGCCGGGTGAACGCGGTGATCGTCGGCACCGACCGCACCACCGCCAACGGCGACGTCTGCAACAAGGTCGGCACCTACCTGAAGGCGCTCGCCGCGAAAGAAGCGAAGGTGCCGTTCTGGGTGGCGGCGCCCAGCTCGAGCATCGACTTCAGCCTGAAAGACGGCGCGCAGATCGAGATCGAAGAGCGCTCCGGCGCCGAGGTGCGCAAGATCGGCTCCGCCCGCATCGTCAGCGACGAGGTGAACGTGGCCAACCCCGCGTTCGACGTCACCCCGGCAAAGTTCGTCTCGGCGCTGATCACCGAGCGCGGCGCCTGCGAGGCCTCGCGCGACGGCTTGAAGAAGCTCTTCCCGGAGAAATACCCGTGAGCTCGGCGCTCGACCTGGTGCGCGCGTGCAAGCGCCTCGCGGCGATGGGGCTGATGCCGGGCACCACCGGCAACCTCTCGATTCGCACCGCCACCGGCATGCTGGTCACTCCGAGCGGCATGACTTGGGACCTGATGGAGCCCTCCGACCTGATCGAGCTCTCGCTCGACGGAGAACGTCGCCGCGGCATGCGCACCCCGACCAGCGAGTGGCGGCTCCACGGCGGGCTCTACCAGGCACGCGAAGAGCTCGAGGCGATCGTCCACACCCACTCGCGCTTCGCCACGGTGATCAGCTGCTATCGCGAGCCGATCCCCGCGGTGCACTACATGATCGCGCTCACCGGCGGCTCGAAGGTGCCCTGCGCGCGCTACGAGACCTACGGCACCGCCGAGCTCGCAGTCGCCTGCGTCGAGTCGCTCGGCAAAGGCAAGGCGACGCTGCTGGCGAACCACGGTCAGGTCGCGGCCAGCACCACGCTCGAAGACGCGGTGAAGGTGGCGATCGAAGTCGAGAACCTCGCCTTCACCTGGTGGCACGCGAAGTCGGCCGGCACTCCGGTGATCCTCGACGACGCGGAGATCGCGCGGGTCGAGAAGCAGTTCCAGTCGTACGGCCAGGGCAAGAAGCGCTCGTGAGCGAGCCCTGGGTGCCCGAGAAGGTGGTCGGCCCCGATCTCGCGCGCGAGCTGATCGCCGAACAATTTCCCGAGCTCGCCTGGCTGGAGCCGCAGCCGTTCGGCGAGGGCTTCGACAACACCGCCTACCTGCTCGGCGGCGAGTGGGTGTTCCGCTTTCCACGCCGCAAGCTCGCGGTGCCGCTGATGGAGCGCGAGTGCCGGGTGCTCCCCAAGGTGGCGGCGAAGCTGGCGCTGCCGATCCCCGACCCCAAGTACCTCGGCAAGCCGAGCGAGAAATACGAGTGGCCCTTCGCCGGCTACCGCATGTTGCCCGGCCGCACCGCCGATCAGCTCGCCCTCACCGACGACGAACGCCTCGCGCTCGCCGAGCCGCTGGGCCGCTTCTTTCACGCGCTCCACGCGGTGAGCGCCGAGGAGGCGCAGAAGCTCGGCGTCGGGCCCGACACCATCGGCAAGCTCGACGTCCCGCTCCGCATCAAGCGCACCCACGAGGGGCTCGAGACGCTGCGCGGCACGGTGGTGAGCGCCGAGCTGGAGCAGAAGATGCTGGCGGTGCTCGAAGCGCAAACGGCACCGGCTGCCGCGCCGCACGTGCTGCTGCACGGCGACCTCTACTCACGCCACCTGCTGCTCGACGACTCGAAGCGCCTCGCGGGCGTGATCGACTGGGGCGACATCATCTACGGTCACCGCGCGACCGACCTGGGCGGGGTGCTCACCTTCTTGCCGGTCAAGGCGCGCGACGCGTTCTTCTCGACCTACGGCGAGATCGACGCCGCCACCCTGCAGCTGTCGCGGTTTCGCGCCGTCACCCACCACGTCTGGGTCGGCCGCTACGCCCACGAGCAGAAAGACGCGGCGTTGTTGCGAGAATCGCTGGGCGGCCTCGAGCGCGCGACGAGCTGAAAAGCTGCGCACCGCCCGGTGTCCCGGGGTCTGACGATCCAAACGGGAGGCACACACATGGGCTTTTTCGACAAGGTGAAGCACTTCGCCGGCGGTCACGGCGTGAAGGTCGTTCACACGATCATCGAGAAGCAGGACCCGGCGGTGGTGAACCTCCCGCTCGGCGACACGGTGGTGAAGGGCAAGTTCAAGGTGCAGTCGCAGAACGCCTGCGAGGTGCTCTCGATGAAGGCCTCGTTCGTGATGGAGCTCGTTCACCCCGACGGCCGCGAAGAGTCGGTGGTGCTGGGTGAAGACGTCTTCCCCGCTCCGAACTGCTCGCGCTCGGACGACATGCTGAAGTACCCGCACTCGATGGCCGCGGGCGCCGAGGTGGAAGACTTCTTCATCATCTCGATGAACAAAGACATCTCCACCGCGCTCAAGGAGAAGGGCATCGCGCTCGAGAAGGCGCGCTTCTTCGTGAAGACGATGGTCGACGTGAAGGGCTCGCCGTTCGACCCCGAGGCGAAGAACGCGATCAACGTCGTCGCGTGAGCGCTACGCCAACCGGCGGGCGACGAACAGGCCCAGCAACCCGGTGAGCGTGCAGCCGACCAACGTGCAGAGCAGGTAGAGGGCGGCGGTGCGCCACTCGCCCTTCTCCACCATCGCGGTCGTCTCGTAGTTGAACGCCGAGTAGGTGGTGAGCCCGCCGACGAAGCCGGTGGCGATGGTGAGCCGCAAGGTCTCGCTGAAGCCGGCGGTCTGAAGCGCGTACTGGGTCACCAGCGCGATCACGAAGCAGCCGACCAGGTTCACCGTCAGGGTGCCGAAGGGAAAGCCCGGCCCGAAGCGCGACGCGGTGAACAAGCCGACCAGGTAGCGGGTTCCACTCCCCGCCGCGCCCGCCAGACAGATGAGAAGAAAGCGCTCCATCTAAGGTTGCGCGGGCTGGGCCGCGGGCGCGGGCTTGGTCATCGCCTTCGACATCGCGAAGAACACTCCGAATGCGAGCGAGAAGCCGATGAACCAGGCGTAGACGTAGATCTTCTCGAAGAAGGTCGGGTTCTTCGGGTCGGGCGTGAGCAGGTGAACCGCGTACAAGAAGCCGGGCACGTTCGGGAGCACGCCCACCACCAGCGCGAGAATCGCCGCCGGGTTGACGCCCGCGTAGCGACCCTTCGGCCGGTAGAGGTCGGGCACGTCCAGGGTGCGGTTTCGCAGCACCCAGTAGTCGCAGATCATGATCCCCGCGATCGGCCCCAGCAGCGCCGAGTAACCGATCAACCAGTTGAAGATGTACGTGTCGGCCGACGCCAGCAGCTTCCACGGCATCAGGCAGATGCCGAGCACGCCGGTGATGATGCCGCCGGTCTTGAACGAGATCGCCTTCGGCGCCAGGTTGGCGAAGTCGTTCGCCGGGCTCACCACGTTGGCGGCGATGTTGACGCTGATGGTGGCGACTCCGACGCCGAGCAGCGCGATCACCGCCACCAACGTGCGCAGACCGGGCGACGCGATCAGCGGCTCGCTCAGCCCCACCGGAGCCGAGTCAGACGTCAGCTGCGAGAGAATGAACACCGGGTCCCACAGCTTCTTCGGGTCGACGCCGGTGAGAATCGACTTCGCCGCCGAGGTGATCAGAATGCCCATCGCCGAGAAGGCGATCATCGTGGTCGGCAGCCCGAGCGTCTGGCCGACCATCTGCTCCTTCTGACCTTTGCCGAAGCGGGTGAAGTCGGGAATGTTGAGCGACAGCGTCGCCCAGAAGCCGATCATCCCGGTGAGCGAGGGAATGAACACCTTCCAGAAGTCGCCCACCGTCTCGAACTTCGACGGCTGCGAGAGAATCGGCCCCACTCCGCCGGCCTTCGAGAGCGCCCACCAGAGGAGCGCCGCGGCGAGCACCAACACGATCGGCGCCGCCCAGTTCTCGAAGATGCGCACCGCGTTCATGCCCACCAGAATGATGATGATGTTGAGCACCCAGAAGAACAGGAACGTCAGCGCCGACGGCACCGAGAGGCCGAGCAGCGTCACGCCCTCGGCGAGGTGACCGAAGCCGGGCCAGAGCGCGACGATGAAGGTCTTCACCGCTTCGCCGCCGATGAAGGTCTGAATGCCGAACCAGCCGCAGGCGACGATCGCCCGGAGCACCGCAGGCACGTTGGCTCCCGCGGTGCCGAACGACGCGCGCGCCAGCACCGGGAAAGGAATGCCGTAGCGGGTGCCCGGGTGCGCGTTGAGCAGAATCGGCACCAGCACGATGATGTTGCCGAGGCCGACGGTGAGCAGCGCCTGCCACCAGTTCATGCCCGAGGCGACCAGGTCACCCGCCAGCATGTAGGTGGGAATGCAGTGCGCCATCGAGATCCACAGCGCGGCGAAGTTGTAGGTCGACCACACCCGCCGGGCCTGGGGAACGGGCGCGAGGTCGGGGTTGAAGAGCGGGCTCTGACCGATGTCGGCGGGGAGCTCGGCCAGCGCCTCGGCCGCCAGTTGAGGGTCGTGCATCGCGAGGGCGTATAGGACAGTTCGCGGGGCTTCTGCTAGCTCACGCCCGTGCCGTCATCACTCGAACGCATCAACGTCGCCTTCGAAGCCCGCGCTCCGCGGCTGGTCGAGCCTCACACCCAGGCGCTTCGTCTCTTCAACGGCTTCACCGAAGGCGACCCGTCGCTGATCGCCGAGCTCTACGGCCGCACCCTGGTGCTGTTCGACTACGCGCCCGACGGCGACGAAGCGAAGATGAACCAGGTGGCGGAGCTCGCCCGCAAGCGGTGGCCGTGGCTGAACGCCGCGATCTGGAAGCAGCGCCGCTCGACCAACCAGGACTTCCGCAACGGCTCGGCGCTGTTCGGGGCCGAGAGCGACTACGACCGGCGCATCGAGGAAGACGGGGTGAAGTACACCCTCAAGCTCGACCTCAACCGCGACTCCAGCCTCTACCCCGACACCCGCACGCTGCGGCAGTGGCTGAAGAAGTCGATGAACGGCAAGCGGGTGCTCAACACCTTCGCGTACACCGGCGCGCTCGGCGTGGCGGCGAAGGCCGGCGGCGCCTCGTCGGTGGTGCAGCTCGACCTCAACAAGTCGTTCCTCAACGTCGCGAAAGACTCGTTCACGCTCAACGGCTTCCCGGTGAAGCGAATCGACTTTCGCACCGGAGACTTCTTCGTCGAGGTCGGCCGGCTGAAGCGCGAGAACGCGCTCTTCGACTGCGTGATTCTCGACCCGCCGCTGCAGTCGGTGACCGAAAAGGGCCGGTTCGATTTGCAGGCCGAGCTGGAGCGGCTGGTGAACAAGCTCCGCCCGCTGGTGGCGCACGAAGGCGCGCTGGTGCTGGTGGTGAACGCGCTGTTCGTGAGCGGCAAGGAGCTGCTCGAGCGGCTGGAAACGCTCTGCGCCGACGGCTACCTCACCGTGGCCGAGCGCATCGACGCTCCCGACGACGTCGCCGGCCTCGAGCAGGTCGACGTGAAGTGGCCCGCCGACCCCGCGCCGTTCAACTCGCCGTCGAAGATGGTGGTGCTGCGGGCGAAGCGGAAAGACGGGCGGGCGTAGAAGGCATTCGCAGCATCAGCACCGCCAGCACCCCGCACCACCAGAAGAACAGCCCGGTGACGGCGGTGGTGAGCAGGCCGCCACCGGCGAGCCAGCGCGGCTCCGACCAGATCTCTCCCAGGCTGGCGAACAGACAGAGCGGCACCAGCGGCACGCCGAGCCCGCCGTACCAGCGCGGCAGCACGCCGGTCTTGAACACCGCCCAGCTGTTGAACAGGCAGAAACCCGAGAGCGCGCAGAGAAACGTGGCGAACGAGGTGCCGGCGAAGTCGTTCAGCCCCTTCGCCACTGCTTCCTGACCAGCGCCGAGCTCGAACGGCACCGTCTGATAGGCGGTGAGCGCCATCGCGCCGGCGGCGTGGGCGAGCAGCACCGAGCCGAGCACGGCGATCCACAGCCAGCCGCCCTCGCCTTCAGCGCGCTTGATCATCATCGAGAGCGCGGCGAGCTGCACGAACGACGGCACCGCGGCGGCGATCGCCAGGTAGTTGCCGACCAGGAACGGCATTCGATGCTCGCGGTACCAGGTGGCGACCTCACCCGCGCTCGCGCCGAGCGGAGGCCAGAACGGAGCGACCACCACGATCACGCCCGAGAGAACGACGAAGAGAACCCCTGCCCAGCCCGCGGTCTTCATCGCGGCAGAGCCTACCCGAGCGCGGTGGGGTACCCTCGCCGCATGTGCTGCTTCTCTGGAGCCGTCGATCACGTCGCCGACACCCGCATCTTCGCGCGGCCCACCGCCAACGGGCGCCAGCTGCTCGCCTACCAGATGACGTACTCGGCCGCGGCCGACGTGGCGATGGTGTTGCCGCTGCCGGTGCCGGCGGGCTCGCCTGACGACGCGCTTCGCTTCATCAACCTCGAGGGCTACCCGGAGCTGTTCGACTCGCTCCACGCGCTCTTCCCCCAGCCGCGGACCAAGGGTCTGTCGCTGATGCGCTCGCTGTCGGTTTCGAACGAGCCGCCGCTCGCGGTGGTGCAGGTGGGCAGCTTCGAGGCCTCGTTCGTGCCGGCGCTCGCCGCGTTCAGCCGGCTCGACGCGCGCTTTCGCATCTCCGACGCCGCGTGGAAGCAGCTGCCCCAGTACAAGGACTGGGGCTTCGCGGTCTTCAAGCTGAAGAAGGGCAATCAGAGCGTGCACCCGATGGCGTTCGAGTTCCCCCGGCGCGATGCCAAGCAGGTGTTCTTTCCCACGGTGCACATTCACGATGGCCAGGTGCACGAGACTGCCGCGTTCGACCATGCGCTCTACCTCCAGCCTGCGAGCGGCCAGTTCATGCACGACGCCGCGTGGCGCGAATCGACAGACCTCGCCAACAGCAAGCTCGACGGCAAGCGCAGCCAGGGGCTGATCGACCTGAACGCACACGTCTATTTGCGGGAGCTTCGGGGCGCGCTGAAGAACGCCGACATCACCGTCTGAAATCGCGGGATTACCGCGGCTTTCGTGGCGGCTGCCCGATCAACCGGGGAAGCAATCGGTGACATGCGGCGTTATGCATCACGCTGCCGTCTCCCCCTCTGGCGGCGATGAACGAAAGAAGTGCGATGTCCGACAAGAAAAGCATCACCGAACGCCCCGTGCGTGGGGGCGAGTCTTCCACCCGCGCCGGCCTCTTTCAGTACGCGGGAAACCCGAACCCGGTTCAGATTCCCGCGCGGGCCCAGCGCGACCACAGCGAAGAGCGCCAGGTGTTCTGCGCCCGCTACCAGTCGTGCCTCGACTACGCCTCGCGCCAGGGTTGGGACGACTTCACCTGCCGCATGTGCAGCCTCGCCAAGCTGGCCTCCGCGCCGAGCGCGACCCACTACGCGAACGACCGGCCCGGCCGCGGCGACTGATTCGCGCCCGTAAGAGGCGTAAGACGTTCGCCCGTGGCGAACTCCTACTGGCTCGCGCGCTTCTGGATTCTGCGCCTGCTGGGGTTCGTCTACCTGATGGCGTTCTCGGTGTTCGTGTTCCAGGGCATTGCCCTGGTCGGGCACCACGGGCTGTTGCCGGCCGACACCCAGGTGCACGCGCTGGTTCAGCAGCAGGGCGCGTGGGGCGCGTTCTTCTCCAACCCGACGCTGTTCGTGTTCGGCATCTCCGACCGGGCGATGCTCGGCGTGGCGATCGCGGGCGCGGTGATCTCGCTGCTCGCGGTGCTCGGGTTCTCGAACGCGATCACCTGGTTCCTCAACTGGGCGCTCTACATGTCGCTCGACCACGTCGGTCAGCTCTTCTGGGGCTACGGCTGGGAGAACCAGCTGCTCGAGACCGGCTTTCTGGCGATCTTCTTCTGCCCGCTGCTCGACCCGCGGCCGTTTCCCGCCCGGGCGCCGCCGCTGCCGCTGGTGTGGCTGTTTCGGTGGCTCACCTTCAGGGTGATGCTGGGCGCGGGGCTGATCAAGCTGCGCGGAGACAGCTGCTGGCGCGACCTCACCTGTCTCGATTTTCACTTCGAGACCCAGCCGGTGCCCAACCCGCTCTCGCCGTGGTTTCACCACCTGCCGCATTGGGCGCACGCGCTCGGAGTCGGCTTCAACCACGGGGTCGAAGTGGTGGTGCCGTTTCTGCTCTTCGCGCCCAAGCAGGTGCGCCGGGTCGCGGGCGCGCTGGTGATCGCGTTTCAGTGCACGTTGATCGTCAGCGGCAACCTCTCGTTCCTCAACTGGCTGACGCTGATTCCCGCGATCGCCTGCTTCGACGACGAGCTGCTCTCCCGGTTCACCCTGCCCCGCATGCGGCTGCGGGTGCAGAAGGCGCTGCTCCAGGCCGAGCCGTCGCGCGCGCAGCAGGTGGCGTCGTGGTCGGTCGCCGCGCTGGTGGCGGTGCTGTCGGTGGAGCCGGTGCTCAACCTGCTCTCGAAGCACCAGGCGATGAACACCTCGTTCGGCGCGTTCGAGCTGGTGAACACCTACGGAGCGTTCGGCAGCGTCGGCCGCGAGCGCAACGAGCTGGTGCTCGAAGGCACCCGAGACGCCGACCCCGCCACCGCCAGGTGGACCGCGTACGACTTCAAGTGCAAGCCGGGTGACCCGAAGCGCGCGCCCTGTTGGATGAGCCCGTACCACTACCGGGTCGACTGGCAGATCTGGTTCTCGGCGATGGGCCCGCCCGACGACGAGAGCGGCTGGCTGATTCACCTGATCTGGAAGCTGCTCCACAACGACGAGGGCGCGCTCGGCCTGCTGGCGGGCAATCCTTTTCCTGGAGAGCCGCCGCGGTTCATTCGGGTGCGCTGGTTTCGCTACCACCTCCAGCCGTACTCGGCGCCCACCTGGTGGACCCGCGAGGAGCTGGGCGAGTGGCTGCCTCCGCTGTCGAAAGACGACCAGCGCCTCACCGGGGTGCTCGAACAACTCGGTTTCCTGCCCGAGCCGTGAGAAATACAGACCATGCAAAGACATCGAGTGGGGGCAATCGCCGCGCTGTGTCTGTTCAGCGGCTGCTTTGGCTACAAGAACCAGGTGCAGATCGGCCCCGCCACGATGCGGTTCACCCACGGCCAACTGCCGTCGGGCGCGCGGGTGGTGCTCGAAGAGGCCCGCGGCAGCGGAGCGGTCTCGGTGTCGATGATCGTCGCCGCCGGCGCTGAAGACGACCCCAAGGGCAAAGAGGGGCTCGCGCACCTGGTCGAGCACCTCTCGTTTCGGAGCAAGCCCGCGGGCAAGGTGAGCCAGGCGCAGGCCTTCGAGCTGCTCGGCGCCAGCTATCACAACGCCGCCACCTCCTCCGCCGACACCCGCTTCGAGGTGCTGGCGCAGCAGCCGCTCGCCGCGAACGTGATCGGCCTGCTCGCCCAACAGGTCCTCCACCCGGTGGACAACATCGACCCGCGCGTATTCGAGGTGGAGCGCGAGGTGGTGCAGAGCGAGCTGATCGAGCGGGGCGAGAGCGGCTACGCCGACGAGACCATCGGCGCGATTCAGTCGCTGCTGTTTCCCCCCTCGCACCCGCTCTCGCGCGCCTGGCACGGCACACCCCAGACGGTGGCCGGGCTCACCGTCGAAGACGCGCAGCAATGGGCGAAGACGCACTACCGGCTCAACGGCGTCACCCTGGTGGTGACCGGCGACTTCGACTCCGCCCAGATGCAGCAGACGCTGCTCCAGACGCTGCCTGAGGAGTGGAAGACCCCCGGCGCCGCGCGGTCGACGCCGGCGCCTCCGAACGTCCCGCCCGAGCCGCCGCCCGCGCCCGCGAAGCTCACCGTGGTGCGCGCCGCGGTTCACCGCACCAACCTGCTGATGACCTGGTCGCTCCCTCCGTCGTGGTCGCTGCCGGTGCCGCCCGAGTACATCGAGCACACGCTTCAGGCCGCGCTCTACCCGGGCCCGGGCGAATCGATCGCCGACGTCAGCCTGCCCCGCTGCACCGTGGTTCCCGACCCCCAGGCCTCGATGGCGATCTGCAGCGTCGCGATGCTCTCGGGCCTCGAGCCCCAGAAGACGCTCGACGCGCTCTACGCCCGGGTCGACATGGGGTGGACCCGCCGAATTCGCATTCGGGACTTCGGCTCGGCGCAGACCTACCTCGCGGAGCTGTTCCGCGAAGAGAACCTGCTCACCCGCGCGTCGAACCGCGCCGAAGGCCTGCACTACACCCAAGACCCGTTCGCGCTCACCAAGCAGCTCGACCACCTCAAGCACCTCGACTCGTCGGCGCTGAGCGACGTCGCCCGCACCTACCTCACCCCCGACCGGATGCGCGCGTTGGTGCTGGAGCCACTCCAGACCCCGGCGCAGGCGGAGCGCTCGCGCGGCGTCGGTGAGAGCGAGCTCGAGGTGCAGGTGCCGCCCGAGGCGGTGCGCAAGCTGTCGGAGGGCCCTTCGCTCGACGGTCTGCGGCGCTTCACCCTCGAGAACGGGCTGCAGGTGTTGGTGGTGCCGCGGCCGGCGATGCCGGTGGCGACGGTGATGCTCGGTCTGCCCGGCGGAGTGGCGCGGGGAGAAAAAGGCGCCGCCCAGGTCGCGGAGTGGTTCTCCGACGACGACGACCTGGTGACCTCGAGCCGAACCCGGGTCTCCCACAGCTCCGACGTCAGCGTGGTGCGATTTCAGGGCGGCAACGGGAACATCGAAGCGCTGCTCGACGACGCCCACGTCTGGCTCACCCAGGAGCGCAGCAGCCAGCGGCTCGAAGACGTGAAGTTCCACGTCGACAAGCGCCTCGACAAAGCCGACATCGACGCCGACGAGAAGGCGACCTTCGCCTTCTTCGACGCGCTCTACCGCGGCTCGCGGTTCGACCCGACGATCGACCTGGAGGTGGCGAAGGCCGCCAGCCTCGACGCCGCCGCCGAGTGGCGCCGCGGGGTGTTTCATCCCGCTCAGTCGGTGCTGGTGATCACCGGTGACGTCGACCCGATGAGAATGCGCGACCTCGCCACCCGGTACTTGGGTGGCTGGGCGGGCCAGGGCGCCCCGCTCGCGCTCCCGGCGGCGCCGACGCTGGAGGCGAGAAAGACGGTGGTGCAGGTGAACCACCAGCCCAGGTCGGCGGTGGTGACCTTGACGCTCGGCTGTCTGCTCCCCGCGCCCGAGCCAGGGCAGTCGCTGGCCGGTCTGGTGTTGGGCTCGGCCCTCGAGACCCGGCTGAACAAGCTGTGGCGCAGCGAGCTCGGCGTCTCGTACGGCGTCCACGCGCGCTTCTACGAGAACCCCGTGCTCCCCTCTCTGATGGTCGAGTCGCAGCTCGACCCGCATCGGCTCACCACCGTGCTCCGAACGCTGAAGCAGCAGTGGGACCAAGCCGAGCTGCCCGAGCACGACGTGGCGATGGCCCGGTGGGACGTGGCGCGCGAACGCTCGACCTCTGGCAGCACCAGCGAGTCGTTGGCCCGCTACTTCACCTTCGCCGCGGTGCGAAACCACGACCCGATGAGCGCGGTGGAGCAGGATCACCAGCTGTCGGCGATTCCCACCGCCGCGGTGCAGCACGCGCTCGACGTCTGCAAGGGCACCACCGTGCTGCGCCTCGACGGAGAGCGCGAGCTGATCGACCTGGCGCTCCACGACGCGAACCAGTGACCCGCGCCAAGACCAGGAAAGCCGAGCGCCCGTACCACCACGGCGATCTGCGCAACGCGCTGCTCTCGAAGGCGCTCGAGCTGATCGAGCAGCAGGGCCCCGACGCGGTTTCGCTGCGTGAACTCGCGCGCGAGGTGGGCGTGAACCACCGCGCCGCCTACCGCCACTTCGAAGACAAGCGGGCGCTCACCGCGGCGATCGCCGAGGCCGGCTACCTCGCGCTCGCCGAGGCGCTCGAGGCCTGCTGGGCCGAGACCAAGTCGAAGCCGCCCCGCGCGCGCGTCGAGGCGATGATGGACCGCTACCTCGAGCTCGCCTTCGCGTCGCCCGCCCGCTACCGGGTCACCTTCGGCCGGCGGGTGAACGAAGACGGCCGCTTCCCCGCGCTGGAGCCGCTCGCCGAGCGCGCCTACCGCACCTTGATCGAGGCGCTCGGGGCGCTCCGCAAGGCCAGCGACGCCGAGGTGCGCAACGCTGTGTTCGCCCTCTGGTCGATGGCCCACGGGTACCTCAGGCTGGTGTGGGCCCGCCGCATTCGGGTGCGGCCCGAGCTGCAGACCCGCTACTTCCGCGCCCTGGCGGCCCCCTTCCTTGACGGCTGGGAGCAGAATCGTTAATCATGTCTCCACTGGAGACATTCCATGGCTGAACCGGTTCGCCTCACCACCGACGACGGCTTCTCGCTCGCCGGCAACCACCACCCCGCCCGCGGCAAGGCGAAGGCGTTCGTGGTGCTGAACTCGGCGATGGGCGTGGAGCAGGGCTTCTACTCGTCGTTCGCCGCTCACCTGGCCGAGAAGGGGTTCGACGCGCTCACCTGGGACTACCGCGGGATCGCGAAGTCGCGGCCGGGCCCGCAGCAGCCGTTCGGCATTCTCACCTGGGCGGAGCACGACATCGAAGCGGCGCTCCAGTGGGCGTTTCAGCGCCACGACAACGTGATGGTGGTGGGGCACAGCCTCGGCACCCAGCTGCTCGGCTTCGCGCCCAGCGCCGAAAGACTGGCCGCGGTGGTGGGGGTGGGCTCGCAGTCGGGCGACTGGCGCAACTGGCCGTTCCCCGCGTCGGTGGGCATGGCGGCGCTGAGCTGGGTGCTGCTGCCGGGCATCTCGAGCGCGCTGGGCCGAATTCCCAAGGGGCTGATGGGCGAGGAGATACCGAAGGGCCCGATTCTCGACTGGGCGCGGTGGATTCGATCGCCCGGCTACCTGCTGTCTGAAGGTGAGCGGGTGCCGCGGCTGTTCGGCCGGCTGACCTGCCCGATGACCGGGGTGAGCGTCGACGACGACCGCTACGCGCCGCGCCGCGCGGTCGACGCGCTGTACGACATCTACTCCAACGCGAAGGTCGAGCGGCTCCACCTGGTGCCGCGTCAGCTCGGGCTCAAACAGCTCGGGCACTTCGGTCCGTTCAGACGTCAGTTTCGTGACGCGGTGTGGCCGTTGCTCACCCGCCCGCTCGAGAACGCCGCCGAGCCGCTCGCTCGCGCTGGCTGAGCGGCGGGCGCGCCGTTACGAATTTCTACGTGGAGCAATTCGTCGCGCGCCAACCGATTCTCGATCGCAAAAGCCAGGTTCAGGCCTACGAGCTGCTCGCGCGCTCGGGCCCCGAAAATTTCTTCAACGAGCCCGACGCGAACAAGGCCTCGGCGCAGGTGATCGCCCAGAGCGCGAACGTGTTCGGGCTGGAGTCGCTCGCCCAGGGCAAGCGGCTGTTCGTCAACGTCACCAAGAAGGTGCTGGTCGACGGCCTGGTGAAGACGCTGCCCGCCAAGCAGACGGTGGTGGAGCTGCTCGAGACGGTGCCGCCCGACGAAGAGGTGATTCGCGCCTGCAAGGAGCTGAAAGAGAACGGCTACCAGCTGGCGCTCGACGACTACACCGACTCCGAGCCGATGCGGGCCTTGGTGGCGATCGCCGACGTGGTGAAGATCGACTTTCGGGTGCACCAGGGCGCGGCCCGCAAGGCGCTGACCGAGATGCTGGCCCGGCCCGGGCTCACCCTGCTGGCCGAGAAGGTCGAGACCCGCGAGGAGCACGAAGAGGCGCTCCAGCTCGGGTACCAGCTGTTCCAGGGCTACTGGTACCAGCGGCCGCAGATGATCTCCGCGAAGGACCTCGCGCCTTCGAAGCTGTCGCGCATTCAGCTGATTCACGCGCTCAACCAGGGCGGGCTCGACTTCGACCGGCTCGAGAAGGTGCTCAAGACCGACGTCGCGCTCTCGGTGAAGCTGCTCAAGTACCTCAACTCGGCGAGCTTCGGGTTTCGCGGCCGCATTCGCTCGGTGCGCCACGCGCTGGTGCTGATGGGCGAGCAGCCGTTTCGCCGCTGGGCCACCCTGCTCACCCTGGCCGACCTCTCCGAGTCGCACCCGCCGGCGCTGCTCGCCGCGTGTCTGCTCCGCGCGCACTTCTGCGAGTCGCTCGGGCCCAAGGGCCAGGCGCTGGAGTACTTCCTCACCGGGCTCTTGTCGTGCCTCGACACCCTGATGGGCCGCCCGATGAAGGAGCTCACCAGCCAGATGATGCTGCCCCCGCAGGTGAAGGCGGCGCTCGAAGGCGACCGCAGCCAGCCCGCCGGCAAGGTGCTGGAGCTGGCGCTGGCGTGCGAGCTGGGCGACTGGACCAAGGCCGGCTCGCAGGAGCTCGACCTCGGGCTCGACGAGGCGAAGGTGCGCGACACCTGGTTCGCCTCGGTCGCGTGGGCCGATCAAACGATGGGTCAGTTGTACGGGTGAAGTCGACCTTCGTGTAGCGTTCGGGCTCCGGGAGGAAAACACACTCGATGCCGATGCCACCGCTCGAACGGTTGCGCGCCGCTGCGTTCGACAGCGCCGATGACGCGCTCTCGATCGTCGATCTCGACGGCAAGGTGCTCGCCTGGAACGAGGGCGCCACCCGCATGTTCGGCTACCTCTCGAGCGAAGTGGTCGGCAAGGCCGCGCCGAAGGCCTACCCCGACGGGCGGCCGCGCGAGCAGGAGGTGGCGATCTCGCAGCTGAAGGCGGGCGCGACGTCGGTGAAGCTGGAGCTCGACCGGCAGCACCGCGACGGCCGGGCGCTGCGGGTGGCGGTCACCTTCTCGCCGATTCACCACGAGGGCGAGCTGGTGGCGGTGCTCCAGTCGGCGCGCGACGTGACCGAGCGCCACCGGCTGATGGAGGAGCTGCGGCGCTCGCGCGAGTCGCTGGCGCTGCTCGCCAACATCGTCGAGTCGTCGCACGACGCGGTGTTCAGCCGCGACCCCGACGGCCGCATTCTCACCTGGAACCGGGCGGCCGAGCGGCTCTACGGCTACACCGCGCAGGAGATCCTCGGCCAGAAGTGGACCGCGCTGGTCGCGCCCGAGCGGCTGCCGGTGGTGCTGGAGCGCGCCGCGGGGGTGTCGGTGTCGCGGCCGCTGATCGACGCGCCCAACGTCAACGTGCGCAAAGACGGCACCCGCATTCACGTCGCGATCACCGTCTCTCCGATTCCCGGGCCCGACGGCAAAGAAGCGGGCGCGTCGGTGATCGCGCGCGATCTCTCGGAGCGCAAGCGGGCCGAAGAGACCCAGCGCCAGCTCGAGGCGGAGCTGCAGTCGAAGAACGACCAGCTGCAGGCGGCGCAGAAGCTGGAGGCGATCGGCAGCCTCGCCGGTGGAGTGGCGCACGACTTCAACAACCTGCTCACGGTGATCTTGAGCTCGTGCACCCTGGCGCTGAGAAAGCTGCCGCCGGCCGACCCGCTCCACCACGAGCTGCTGCAGATCGAGACCGCGGGCGAACGGGCCGCCTCGCTCACCCAGCAGCTGTTGGCGTTCTCGCGGCGCCAGGTGCTCCAGCCGGTGGTGCTCGACCTCTCGCGGGTGGTGAACGAGCTGGAGCCGATGCTGCGGCGGTTGATCGGCGAGAACCTCGAGCTCGAGCTGCGGGCGCCCAACGGGTTGCCTCCGGTGCGCGCCGACCGCGGGCAGCTGGGGCAGGTGCTGGTGAACCTGGTGGTGAACGCGCGCGACGCGATGCCGCGCGGAGGCCGGCTGACGATCGAGGTGCGCTCGGTGGAGCTCGACGAGGCCTTCGCCGCCGGGCACCTCGGGGTCGCGCCGGGGCCTCACCTGCTGCTGTCGGTGCGCGACACCGGCATGGGTATGGACACCACCACCCTCTCCCGCATCTTCGAGCCGTTCTTCACCACCAAGGGCGACCGCGGCACCGGGCTCGGCTTGGCGACGGTGTTCGGCATCGTGCAGCAGTCGGGCGGCACCATCTGGGTGCAGAGCGAGCCCGGCAAGGGCACCAGCTTCGACATCTATCTGCCTCGCGCCGACGAGCGGGCCACCACTCCCGCGGCCTCGGCGAAGGTGTCGAAGTTGAGCGGCGAAGAGACGGTGCTGTTGGTGGAGGACGACTCGGCGGTGCGCGACGCGGTGAGGCGCATGCTGGAGGCCGAGGGCTACCGGGTGCTGGTGGCGGCCGGCCCCGGCGACGCGCTGGTGGTGTCGGAGCAGCACGGCGCGCGCATTCACCTGATGCTGACCGACGTGGTGATGCCGCGAATGTCGGGCAAGCAGCTGGCGGCGAGGCTCTCGCAGACGCGGCCCGAGATGCGGGTGCTCTACATGTCGGGCTACACCGACGCCGAGATCGTGCACGAGGGCGTGCTCGAAGCCGGCGTGGAGTTCATCGGGAAGCCGGTGCGGCGCGAAGCGCTGCTGATGAAGCTGCGCTCGGTGCTCGACGGCTAACGAAGGTCGTGGCGCTCTCGGTACACCGAGCCGCTCAGCCGGTTCTCCTGCTTCTCGATCCGCACCTTCTCACCCACCGTGAGGCGGCCGCCGTTCTCGATGCGGTCGCGGGCGATCTCCCGCTTGATCGCCTTCTCGCGGGACTCGAGGCGCACCGCCTCGCGGCGGTTGAGCGAGCCGTCGCGTACCCCCTGGTTGATTCGGCCCTGCAAGTCGCGCTGCCTGACGTCGACGTTCGCCGCGAAAGCGGAGGTGGTGAGGAGGACTGCGAGCACTGCGCCGAGCTTGGTCATCATTGTGGTGAAGCTCCTTTCAAAAAAAGAAACCCGGGCCGCACAAAATGGTTGTGGTCTGAATATTCGGCGCGCTCACTACGTACCCGTGGGCCTTCGCGGGCGAACCAGACCAGGGCGGCTGAACCTGCTGACCCCTCTGCTGAAAAGGGTGGGCGGCCGAACCACGGTCGACCTCGGCCTCGGCGACCAGCCCGACACCACCGTCGAGCTGTTCAACGAGCTGGGGCCCCGTGTGATTGGCGTCGATGCCGACCCGTCGCGGGTCGCGCGGGCCCAGTCGTTCGCCCGGCCGGGCCTGGAGTTCGCGAGCACCTTCGAGAATGCCGATCTGATTCGCGCGATGAACGTGCTGCGCGGGTACACCGTCGAAGCCGCCGCCGCCGAGACCGCGCGCTGGTGTGCGCTGCTGAACGACGGTGGTCTGTTGGTCGAAGGCAGCACCGACGTCGACGGCGCGCTCGGCTCCGCGCACCTCTGGCGCAAGCGCGGCGAGGCGGTGGTGCACGAGGGGCTGTATCTGTTCACCGGCTTCAGCCGCGGGTTTGCTCCGATGATGTTCCGCGACGTGTTGCCGCGTGACCTGCGGCGCGCGGTGAAGCCGGGGCAACCGGTGTACGAATTTCTGCAGCGGTGGCAGCGGGCGTTCGACGTGGGCCGCGTGGCCGGTGAGTCGCCCGAGGCGAGCTTCGAACGCTCGGTCGCCGCGCTGAGCGACGTACGCCGCGACGGGCCGAACGCACTGACCTGGATTGCCCCAGCAGTCTGATTTGAAAGTTGCGGGAACGCGGTGTGCCGCTTTCATGAAGCGATGACCCTTCGGCACCTCTTCCTTGCTGTGGCGTTCTCGCTTCTCGCGTGCAGTGGCTCCAACAACTCCGGCGGTGGTGGCGGAGGCAGCGCCACCGGCGGCGGTGCGGCGACCGGAGGAGGCGCTGCGGCGGGTGGCGGCTCTGCAGCGGGCGGTGGCACAGCGACGGGTGGAGGAGCGGCGACGGGTGGTGGCGCAGCGACGGGTGGTGGCGCGGCGGCAGGCGGTGGCGCGGCGACGGGTGGCGGCGCAGCGACGGGCGGTGGCGCAGCGACGGGCGGTGGCGCGGCGACGGGCGGTGGCGCAGCGACCGGTGGCGGCTCGGCGACGGGCGGCGGCGATGGCGGTAGCGCGTGCTCGATCGTCGGCGTCTACGACAGCACCGGAACCTCGCAGGCCGGCCCGACCACCACGGTGACCACGGTGCGCTCCGACGGCACGTTCACCCTGCAGATCACGGTGACGTCGAGCGGCGTGGTGACCACCATCGACGGCACGTACACGGTGAGCGGCGATCAGATCTCGATGCTCAACACCGACGCGATGGCGTCGAACGGCGCGCAGATCGGCTACTGCCCGAACGTCACCGGCGTGTACTCGATGACCTTCAGCACCGACTGCATGATGGTGACGCTGGCGAAGGTGAGCGACCAGTGCCCGCCGCGCGAAGCGACCGCTGACGGCAAGACGCTCACGCGCCGCTAGCGCATTCTTGCGCTCGAAGCGCAGCGGTGGGCGCGCGCTCCCGCACCACCGTGGCGATCGCCGCCCGATAACCGGCCGGATCGTCAGGAACATTACACGGCAATTGTTTTGCACTGTGCGCGTCGCAGATGATCGCGCACCGAAGGTTTGAGGCCTCCGCCAGTCGTTTGTCCTGGGCGATGGTGCTCGCGTTGTGTGGCTGCGTCGGGACGGTGAACTTCACGCCCGGGCAACCGCGCAGCGTGAGCGGCGGAGGCAGTGCGAGCGGCGGCGGAGCTGCCGCGGGGGGCGGCTCTGCTGCCGGCGGCGGTGCCAGCGCCGGCGGCGGAGCCAGCACGACCGGCGGCGGCGCAGCGTCGGGCGGCGGCGCCGCGTCGGGAGGCGGCTCGGCCAGCGGTGGTGGCTCGGCAGTGGGCGGCGGCAGCAGCGCCTCCGGCGGTGGAACCTCGAGCACAGGCGGCGGCGCGGCAACCGGCGGCGGCAGCGGGTCGGGCGGCGGCTTCGGCGCGGTGGGCGGAGGCTCGGCGGGCGTCGACCCCGGCTACGCGAACCCCGCGGGCACTCCCGACGCCGGCCAACCCGGCGGGCCGCTCTGCTCGGGCGTCACCTGCAACGGCCACGGCTCTTGCTACTCCGACACCAGCCACGCGACCTGCTTGTGCGACGTCGGCTACCACGCAGTCGCGAGCTCGCAGAACTGCACCGCCAACATGCCGGGCGACGCGTGCGACGGCATCGACTGCAACGGCTTCGGCACCTGCGTGGTGAACCCGGTGATCAACTCCGCGCAGTGCGAGTGCCTGCCCGGCTTCGTGGACTACGGCACCGCGTGTCTGCGCGAGCGCCGGCTCAACTGCCGCGACGCGCAGGGCAACCTGGCCGGCCGCGGCGCGACCCGGTGCAGCGCCGACGACCTCTCGATCGAAACCTGCTGGGACGAAGACGGAGACGGCCTGCTCGAGTGGACCTTCGGCGTCGCGTGCGCCGGTGGCCTCACCTGCAGCGGAGGCTGCCTCGCGATGAAGTGCCCCGACCAGCCCTGCCCGGTCGGCACCGTCTGCGTTCCCGAGGCGCACCAACAGCCGCTCGGAGTCTGCGTGCCCACCTGCGACTGCACCAACTGCACGAACTGCGGCGCCGACAACAGCGACGGCCGGTGGAACGACGAGCAGGAGTCGTGCGGCAACCAACCGAACACCTCGCCGGCGCTGCAGGCGTGCAACCTTCCCTGCCCCAATGCGGGCGACGGGTGCATTCCCTACAACCCGAGCATCTGCTGGCCGATCGAGGGCTGCTTCAGCGCGCCGCCGAAGCCGTAACTGCAACTTTCGAGACAGCCCCTCGAAGGTCGTGCACGCTTGATGCGTGGCCGAGGGTGAATCAGCTCCGCGTCTCACCCGGCGCGGCGCCAATGCGTTGCTGCTCCTCGGCTGGGCGCTGTTCTTCTCCAGCGCGCTGCTTCATCCCTCGAGCGTGCCGTATTACCGGGACCACCTGGTCACCAACATTCCGGTGCGCGACTACGTGCGCGAGCGGCTGCTGTCGGGCGAGCTGCCTCAGTGGTTTCCCTACGAGGGCCTGGGCGTGCCGATCATCGGGCAGATCGCCCTCGGCACCTTTCACCCGCTCAACCTGCTGGTGACTCCGCTGCCCGCGGTGCAGGGCGAGAAGTGGGCGCTGCTGCTCGCGTACCTGTTCTCGTTGATCGGCGCCTACAAGGCGGCGCGCACGATGGGCGTCGGGCGATGGGCGGCGGTGCTCGGCGCCTGGACCTACGCGCTCGGAGGCTACGCGCTCGGGGTGTCGTGCATCATCGCCTATGCGATGAGCTTCGCCGCGCTGCCCTGGGTGGCGTGGGCGGCGACGCGGCTGGTGCAGAAGAGACGTGTGCGCGACGCGGCGGCGATGGCGGCGTGCGCGGGCTGCGTGTTCCTCGCCGGCGACGCGCTCGGGCTGGTGTTCTGCGCGGTAATCGGTGGGCTGGCTTTCAGCGCTCAGCCGAGCCGGCGAGCGCTCGGTTTGTTCGCGCTCGCGGGGGCGTGGTCGGTGGCGCTGGTGGCGATCGAGCTGCTGCCGGCCACCGTGGTCGGCGCCGACGCGATTCGCAACGTCGGCACGCCGGGTCCCTCGATGGCGTTCACCTGGGCGACTCACCCGCTGCGTCTGGCGGAGCTCGCGATGCCCGGGTTGATCGTCGAGAGCGAGCGCGCGGCGATGCTGAACGACTTCTTCGGAGGCGGCAGCGCCACCTTCGCCACCACCATCTACTTCGGCGTGCTCGGGCTCGCTGCAATCGCCGCGGCAGTGAGCAGGTCGTTGTCACGGCCCGGGAAGATCGCGCTTGGCGTGGGGGTGTTCGCGCTGCTGCTCGCACTCGGCGGACACCTCGGTCTGCTCGGGCTGGTGCAGCGCGTGCTCCCGATGCTGGGGAAGTTTCGCTACCCCGAGCGCTACCTGGCGTTCTTCTGGGTGTCGATGTTGTGGGTGGTGCCGTTCGGCTTCGAGCGCGCGCTCAGCCGCGTGCGACGCGGCTTCTTCATCGGCGCCGGTCTCGTCGGGGCGGTGAACGTGTTCTTCGCGCTGCCCTTCGCGGCCCGGTTGCTTTGGCGGCTGAACGAGCGGCCGCTGTCCGATGCGATGCATGCGGCGGTGAGCACGGGCTGGCTGGAGTCGGGAGCGATCGGCGCGGCGCTGGCGATCGCGGCCGCGGGCACGTTGATGATCAAGCGGCCCACCGTGCGTTGGGCGGTGTTCAGCGCGCTGCTGTTTACCGACCTGATGCGTGGCAACGCGAAGAACCTGCCGCTGGTGAGCTCGGAGTACTTCGAGGCCTCGCCCTTCGCCGCCGAGGTTCGCGGGCACGGCCCGGTGCCGCGGGTGGTGTCGATCGCGTCGCGCCAGTGGCCCTCCGGCGTGACGCTGCCCGGGCGCGAAGAGTGGGTCGCGAGCACGCTCGCGCGGTTGCGGCCGACCACCAGCGAGCTCAGCCGCATCGAGACGCTCACCTCGAACCTCGGGGCGCTGCAGCGGCGGCACGCGATGGTGTTCGGCGGCCGCGACGAGCAGGTGCTGGTGCGCGCGCCCTACTTCAACGGCTGCTTCGTGGTGTTCGACGAGGGCACCAACCACGTGGTGATGTCGCTGCCAGCGCTGCACCTCGATCTGATCTCCCAGGAGTGCTGGCCGCGCGCGTTCATCGCCGAGACCGAGGGAACCAACGCCGAAGGCGCGCTTCACTGGATGGATCAGCTGTCGCTCGATCGGGTGCGGGTGCCGTGGGAAGGCGGGCCAACGCTCGACTCCCACGAGGGCACGGTGACCGCACTGCCGGGCTCGCCCGAGCATCGGGTGTTCACCACCGACGTGCCGGCGCCGACCGCGCTGGTGGTGACCGACGACTACGTGCCCGGCTGGAGCGCCACCGTCGACGGAGCCAGCGTGCCGATTCACCCGACGATGGTCACCGCGCTCGGCGTCGAGCTGCCCGCGGGCAAGCACCAGGTCGAGCTCACGTATCGAACGCCGCGCTTCGTACCGGGGTTGGTGCTGTCGCTGCTCGGGTGGATGTCGCTGCTGATCGTGACCGTGGCGGCGAAGAGGAAGGCCCTACGGCTCTGATTGGAGGTGCCGGTGGTGGTCGGTTGCGGCAGTGCTTTCTGCGATCTCCGCCCGCGATTGAGAGCCAGCACCCTCAATCAATGCCGTCTCGCTCAGTCCTTCGAGCTCACGTTGAGCGCAGCGAAGAAGTCGTTCCCCTTGTCGTCGACGACGATGAACGCGGGAAAGTCTTCGACCTCGATCCTCCACACCGCTTCCATCCCCAGCTCGGGGTACTCGAGCACTTCGACCTTCTTGATGCAGTCCTTCGCCAGCCGCGCCGCGGGGCCGCCGATGCTCCCGAGGTAGAACCCACCGTGCTTCTTGCACGCGTCGGTGACCGCCTTCGACCGGTTACCCTTCGCCAGCATCACCAGCGAGCCGCCGTTCGCCTGAAACAGATCGACGTACGCGTCCATGCGGCCGGCGGTGGTGGGCCCGAAGCTGCCCGACGCGTAGCCCTGCGGCGTCTTCGCCGGACCCGCGTAGTACACGCAGTGGTCCTTCAGGTACTGCGGCAGACCGGCGCCCGAGTCCAACCGCTCCTTCAGCTTCGCGTGGGCGATGTCGCGCGCGACGATCACCGGGCCTGACAGGCTGAGCCGGGTGCGAATTGGGTACTTCGACAACGTCTCGCGCACTTCCTTCATCGGCCGCGAGAGATCGATCTTCACCACCTCGCCCTGGAGCTGCTCGCCGTGCACGTCGGGCAGATACTTCGCCGGGTCGTGCTCCAGCTGCTCGAGGAACACGCCGTCGCGGGTGATCTTGCCCACCGCCTGGCGATCGGCCGAGCACGACACCGCGATGCCGACCGGGCACGAAGCGCCATGGCGCGGCAGCCGAATCACCCGCACGTCGTGGCAGAAGTACTTGCCGCCGAACTGCGCGCCGATGCCGGTCTTGCGGGTGAGCTCGAGCACCTTCTGCTCCAGCTCGACGTCGCGGAAGCCGCGGCCTTCTTTGTTGCCGGAGGTGGGGAGGTCGTCGAGGTAGCGCGCAGACGCGAGCTTGGCGGTCTTCAGCGTCTGCTCCGCCGAGGTGCCGCCGATCACGATCGCCAGGTGGTACGGCGGGCAAGCCGCGGTGCCGAGGGTGCGGATCTTCGCGTCGAGAAACTTCATCATGCTCTCGGGGTTGAGCAGCGCCTTGGTCTCCTGGAACAGGTAACTCTTGTTCGCGGAGCCCCCGCCCTTCGCCATGAACAGGAAGTGGTACTCGTCGCCCTGGGTCGCGTAGAGCTCGATCTGCGCCGGCAGGTTGGAGCCGGTGTTCACCTCTTTGTAGAGGTCGAGCGGCGCCATCTGCGAGTAGCGAAGGTTCCCCTTCTGGTAGGTGTCGAACACGCCCTTCGCGATCGCCTCTTCGTCGTCGAAGCCGGTGAACACGTGCTGGCCCTTCTTGCCCATCACGATCGCGGTGCCGGTGTCCTGGCACGACGGGAGCACGCCACCGGCGGCGATGTTGGCGTTCTTGAGCAGCTCGAGCGCGACGAAGTGATCGTTCGGCGATGCCTCTTTGTCGTCGAGAATGTTCGACAGCTGCTTCAGGTGCCCAGGGCGCAGCAGGTGCGCGATGTCGCGCATCGCCTCGCGGGTGAGCAGGCTGAGCGCCTCGGGCTCCACCTTGAGGAACTCCCGGCCACCGGCGCTGAAGGTCGAGACGAAGTCCTTGGTGAGCTGCCGGTACGGCACTTCGTCGTGGTGCGAGAGCGGGAGGATCGGCTGATAGGCGAACTCGGGCATGGCCTTCGTTCACTCCCTCGCGCCGTTTCCGTCAAGGTCGCGCGTTGGCATTAAAGTCGCGCCCAGCGTGATTTGAATCACGCCCATCAGCCACGCTGTCCGTCAATGCGGGCGCTTGCGGCTGGCAGAGGTGATGCTCCCTGGAAGAACCATGCGATTCCCGATGACCATCGACCGCACCGTGAAGGGCATCACCCTGTTCACGGGGCTGCTCCTGGGCGTGACGTTCCCGCTGATCGCGGGGGTGGTCGGCCAACCCGGCGTTCCCTTCGGCATCGCGGTGTTCACCCGGCTGGCGCTCGGCGCGGTCGGAGTGGTGCTGGTGCTGAGCTGGCTCGGCGCGCCGAAGGCGGTGCGGGTCACCCATCACGCGCTGGTGGTCGAACGGCGCGGCCTGGGCGACTTCGAGCTGCCGTGGACCGAGGTGGGCGAGGTGCGCGAGGCGCCGCCGATTCAGCTGCGTGGCGAGGTGCGCCGGGTCGCCGGCAACGGCGGCTTCTTCGGCTTCACCGGCCTCTACTCGGTCGCCGGAGTCGGCACCGTTCGCTGCTGGGCGACGCGGCTCAACACCCCGACGGTGCTGGTCGAGCGAAACGGCGATCGGCCGCTGTTGTTGGGAGTCGACGAGCCCGAGAAGTTGCTGGCCGCGCTGGCTACTGCCCGAGCTCACCAAACCAGATCGAGTCGAACGTCCGGTTGAGGGTCTTCGAGGTGAAGCCGGTCATCTTCAGCGGGTGCGAGATGCTGACCTGCTGGCCGTTCGAGAGCTTGTCGTTGGTGGGCACCGCGGCCCATTCTTCGCCGTGGCCGGTGTCGAGCCGCAGGTAGGTGAAGTTCGGCACCTGGATGATCTCCTGAATCTTGCCGCCGACCGGAGCCGACTCGGGCTCACCCTGCGGCGCGTTGCCGACCGGGGCGTTGCCCATCATCGGAGCGTTCATCATCGGCCCGCGTGCCATCGGAGCCATCGGTGCGGCCGGCGCAGCGCCAGGGAACGGCGTCGGCGCGGCGTTCACGGCCATCGGAGCGGCGGCAGGCGCCTGCGGAGCCGAGACCCGGCCGACGAAGAAGCCGCCCGCGAATGAAGCGACCACGATGATTGCGACGGTGGTGCTCTGATTCATGGGCGGCTCTATATCCCGGTGCCGCCGTCGCGTCCCTGGGCGACCGCACGAATCAGCGCATCGAGCTTGTCGTGCCCATCGTGGTCGTCCTTCACCAGAATCTGCTCGCCGACCACCGCCGCCTCGCCGCGCGGGCCCGCGAACAGCTGGCAGTACGCCGAAGCGAGCTGCGCCGCCGACTCACCCGGCGGCACGGTGTGAAACAAAGTCGAGATCACCGCCTGATCGCCGGCTTTCGCTTCGGAGCGGTGTGACGACTGGCAGCTGAAGACTTCGGGTTTGGGCGTGGGGTGACGGTGGAAGCACGCACAGAACACGAGCACCGAGCTGGCGAACACCCACCCACGTTTGGCCACGCTTCGAGCGTACACGAAGTTTCTGTGGCGCAAAGAAGACGTCCTAGACTCGTGCACGTGCGCCGCTTCGGCCTCGCAGCCCTGCTGATTCTGGCCGGCTGCGGCCCCGACGAACGGCTCGGCGCCGCCCACCGCACCGACGCGATTCTCGGAGGCACCACCGACAGCACCACCACCGACGTGTTTCTGCTCGGCATGTCGTTCGACAACGGCAACAGCGGCGTCTGCAGCGGCCTGCTGATCGGCTCGCGTTCGCTGATCACCGCCGCCCACTGCGTCGACCCGGCCACCGAGGGCGCCCAGAGCGTCACCATCAAGGCCACCAACAAGCCGTCGGACTCGGTGGCGATGGCGAGCGACTACATCGACGTCACCACAGTTCGAATTCACCCGCAGTGGAGCGGCTCGGCCGGCAGCTACGACATCGCCGCGCTGCTGCTCGCCAGCCCGCCGGGCGTGGCGCCGCGCCAGATCAACCGCTCGCCGCTCACCAACTTCACCGGTCAGATGGTGCGCGCGGTCGGTTACGGCCGCACCAACCCGTCGGTCTCCGACTCGGGCACCCGGCACACCGTCACCGTCACCGTCACTGGCGTGAACGGCAACACCTTCGACCTCGGCCAGAGCGGCACCGCCGGCACCTGCGTGGGCGACTCGGGCGGCCCTTCGTTCCATCTCTTCGGCGACAACGTCGAGCGCGCGGTCGGGCTCCACGCCTACGGCTCCGGCAGCTGCGGCGACGGCACCGACGAGCGGCTCGACGTCTTCACTTCGTTCATCGATCAATGGCTCGCCGACGAGGAGCCCGACGAGTGTGGCTCCAACGGCGTCTGCATGCCGGGCTGCACGCCCGTCGACCCCGACTGTCTCTGCGCGGGTGACGGCGTCTGCAACGCGGCGTGCCCCGATCTGCTGGCCGACCCCGACTGCCCGCCCGACTGCGTCGCGAACGGCAAGTGCGCGGCCCAGGCGTGCCCGGTGCCCGACCCCGACTGCGGCGACTCGAACCCCGAGACCGCGAGCGGAGGCTGCGCGGCGGCGCCGGGGCTGGCGCCGCCGCTGGTGTTGCTGCTGCTCAGGCGGCGACGGGCGTCGCGGCGACCTGCTTGACCGCCTCGAGCTCGATCGCGATCTCGACCTTCTCGCCGACCAGAATGCCGCCGGTCTCGAGCGCCTTGTTCCAGGTCAGCCCGTAGTCGCGGCGATCGAGGCTGGCCTTCGCCGAGAAGCCGGCGCGCTCGTTGCCCCACGGGTCTTTACCGGTGCCCGAGAACTCCGCGTCGAGCACCACCGGTTTGGTGACGCCGTGCATCGTCAGCTCGCCGTGAATCTTCAGGCTCTCGCCCGAGCCCTCGACCTTCTTCGAGACGAAGCTGAGCTCGGGGAACTTGCCGACGTCGAAGAAGTCGGGCGACTTCAGGTGGGCGTCGCGGTCGGCGACCTGGGTGTCGATCGACGACGCGTCGATCTTCACCGCCACGCTCGCCTTGCCCGGGTTGGAGGGATCGAACTCGAGCTGCCCCGACCACTTCGCGAAACGACCGTGCACCTTCGAGATGACCATGTGCCGCACGTAGAAGTGAACCGCCGAGTGGGAGACGTCGATGTTCCAGGTGTTGTTCGCCATGTGTTTGTTCCTGCCTTTCGCCAGACAAGATGCGCGTGTTGCTCCGTTGGTTCAATGAGTGACTCTGCACATCACTGTTGCGATATTGGAACGATGCTCAACCTCAACCTGCTCGAGGTGTTCGAGGCGGTGGTGCGCACCCGCAGCTACTCGCAAGCCGCGAAGGAGCTCGGCATTCCCAAGTCGAGCGCCAGCCGGGCGATCTCGAAGCTGGAGTCGGACCTGGGCGTGCAGCTGGTCTTTCGCACCACCCGCCAGGTCTCGCCGAGCCCGGCCGGCCTCTCGCTCTACGACCGGCTGGCGCCGCTGCTCGACTCGATGGAGGGCGCGCTGAAGGACATTCCCGAGCGCGAGGTGCTCCCGTCGGGAACGCTGCGGGTGACCGCTCCGGTCGACCTGGGCGTCGTGTTCCTCGCCGAGGCGGTGACCCGCTACACCGCGCGCTACCCGCAGGTGAAGGTCGAGCTCCACCTCACCGGCCGCGTCGTCGATCTGGTGAAGGAGCGCTTCGACATCGCGATTCGGGTCGCCTCCCGGCTGACCGACTCGACGCTCAAGGTGCGCAAGGTGGCCAGCGTGCCGGTGCAGCTCTACGCCTCGCCGGTCTACCTCGCGCGCAAGGGCACCCCGCGCACCGAGGCCGAGCTCGCGGGGCACGACTGGGTCGACTTTCGCCCCGGCCCCGAGCGGCTGAAGGTGAAGGGCGCGCTCAGCGCCCAGGCCGACGCGCGCATCGTCTGCGACGACCTCTTCTTTCTGCGAACCGCGCTGCTGTCGGGCGCCGGCCTCGGCTACCTGCCCGAGCTGCTCGCGCTCGCCGACATCGGAGGCGGCCACCTGGTTCGGGTGCTGCCGAAGCACGAGCGCACCGGCGGGTACCTGCACCTGGTGACCCCGGCGAACCGGCTGGTGCCGCGCAAGGTGACCGCGTTTCAGGACCTGGTGGTGGAGCTCTTTCAGTCACGGGCGTTGCCGCCGGGATGATTTCGCGCCAGAAGACGGGCCATGGCTGATCAATTTCCGGTCTACGTGGTGACGAAGGGTCAACGGGTGCAGGTGGGCCTGGCGACGAAAGACGGCGACGGCTTCGTGCTCGAGATGGGTGAGCTGCGCATCGGGTCGAGCCCGGTGAGCTCGGGCTCCTCGTACTCGTCGGGCGCGAGCAGCGGCGGCGGCGGTGGCGGCGGCGGCGGCGAGATCTTCCCGCCCTACGGCCGCAGCAAGGGCATGCCGATTCGCGGCGCGTCGATGGGCGACCTCGAGTTCTACGCGAACGGTTCGCGCCGCTCGCTCAACGACCCGGCGAAGTCGCGCTTCCACGACAAAGAGAAGGTGCTCCTCGCCGCGATCGAAGCCGAGATCGCGCGCCAGAAGGGCGGCGGTGGCGGCGACAACGAGCCGCCTCCTCCCGGCGACGAAGACGCGCCGTTCTAAGCAAACCCTCTCCTGACAGGAGAGGGCCGAGAGCCCGAAAGGGCTCCGGGGTGAGGTTAGAAAACCTCTACTTCGCGCTGATCCACCCGTCCTGCGTGAGCAGCTCGGCGGTGAGCACCGCACCGCCCGCCGCTCCGCGCACGGTGTTGTGCGAGAGCGCGACGAACCGCCAATCGAAGATCGCATCAGGGCGCAGCCGGCCAATCGCCACGCCCATGCCGTTCTGAAGCTCCCGGTCCAACCGGGTCTGCGGCCGGGCGTCGTCCTCGAAGTACGTCAGGAACGGCTTGGGCGCAGACGGCAGCCCCATCTTCTGCGGCGCGCCCTCGAACGCCTTCCACCGCGCGAGCACCTCCTCACGCGACGGCTTCTTCTCGAACGAGACCGACACCGCGGCGAGGTGCCCGTCAGACACCGGCACCCGAATGCACTGCGCGCTGATCACCGGGCCCACCGACGCGCTGATCCGTCCATCATTGACCGAGCCCCAGATCTTGAGCGGCTCCTTCTCGGACTTCTCTTCCTCGCCCTTGATGAACGGAATCACGTTGTCGTTCATCTCCGGCCAGGTCTCGAGCGTCTTCCCCGCGCCCGAGAGCGCCTGGTAGGTGCACACCGAAATGCGCGACGGCTTGAACTCCATCAGCGGGTGAATCGCGGGCACGTAGCTCTGGAGCGAGCAGTTCGGCTTGGCGGCGATGAACCCGCGCTTGGAGCCGAGCCGGCGGCGCTGGGCCTCGATCACCTTCATGTGCTCCGGGTTCACCTCGGGCACCATCACCGGCACGTCGGCGGTGCCGCGGTGGGCGGAGTTGTTCGACACCACCGGAGTCTCGGCGCGCGCGTAGTCTTCCTCGAGCTTGGCGGTCTCTTCCTTGCTCATGTCGACCGCGCAGAAGACGAAGTCGACCTCGCCGGCGATCGCCTTCACCTGCGACGCGTCTTTCACCACCAGCTTCGCGGTCGCCTCGGGGATCGCCGGCTTCATCGCCCAGCGCGCGCCGACCGCGTCGCGGTAGCTCTTGCCGGCGCTGTTGGGGCTCGCCGCGACCAGCGTCAGCTCGAACCAGGGGTGGTTCTCCAGCAACGACACGAAGCGCTGCCCGACCATCCCGGTGGCGCCGAGCACTCCGACCTTCAGCTTCTTCTTCGATTCCATGTGCCTCACCTACCCGAAGCCGGCCAACCGTCACAACCCCGCGATCAGCCGTAGAGGATTGACGGTTTCACTGATCCCGAAGTCGGTGGCCTGCTCCACCTCGGGGTCGGCGAAGGTGCCGAACAGGTGGTCCCAGAGCGAGAAGAACGCACCGAAATTCTTCGACAGGTGGTTGCCCTTGCGGTGATGCAGCAGGTGCACCCGCGGAGTGACCACGAGGCGCTCCAGCCACGGCGCTCGCAACCTCAGGTTCGTGTGCATGAAGTCGTTCACCAGCGCGGCCCACAAGCCACCCAGCCCGTAGAGCTGCTGAGGCACATGCAAAGCGATGGCCCACAGCACGCTGACGCCGACGTAGAGCACGTTCTGTACGAACGACGCGCGAATGCCCGACAGCCAGTAGATCTCGGTCGGCGCGTGGTGCCAGCGGTGAATCGGCCACAGCAGCCGCCAGTGGAGCGCGCGGTGCAGCCAGTAGAGCGTGAAGTCGATCGCCACCGGCACCAGCAAGAGCGACGCCCAGAGCGGCAGCACCTTGGTGAAGTCGAAGCGCCGCCAGAGCTCGAAGTGGCTCACCGCTCCGAACACCGTCATCCCTACGAACATCGCGTTGAAGAACACCAGCGCGCAGTTGGCGAGATCAGCGCCCAGCCGTTTTCGGTAGTCGATTCGGTAGAGCGGGTACTTGCGCTCCAGCCAGACGAACGGCAGCCCCAGCGCGAGGAAACCGAGCAGCGGCGCCACCACCTGGTAGAGCAGCAGCATCGGCAGCCGGTCGAGCAAGCTGCCGCGACCCTACCCAGAGGCGATGGACGAAGGCCAATGATCCGGGCATACCGGCCGGGCTTTGTTTTCCCGTCTGTTCGGCCGAATTCGTAAGCGGTGGTTCTTCGCCACCGGCCTCGTGCTCGGCCTCTCCCTCGGCATCTGCGCCACCGTCTGGCTGCGGTGGATGCACGAGGGCGCCGAGCTGGGAAAGAAGCACCTCAGTCACCAGCTGTCGCACCCGGGCTGGAGCTTCCCCGCGCACATCTGGTCGCCCGAGGTGGAGCTCGACTCAGGCCTGTCACCGAAGCGGCTGCTCGCGGAGGCGAAGGCGCGCGGCTACCACAACCACTGCCCCAACCCGGTCGCCGGCGAGTACTGCGAGACCAACAACAAGCTGGTCCCGAAGAACGGCAAGTCGCTCGAGCCGGTGATGCTGGGCACGTTGATCGGCGCCGACGCCGAGCTGCGCACCCACCTGCCGCTCGAAGAGGCGCCCAAGCACCTGGTCGACGCGATCATCGCCAGCGAAGACCGCGACTTCCGCTCCCACCGCGGAGTGAACTTCAGCGCGCTGATCCGCGCGGTGTTCGCCAACACCAAGCAGCAGGGCTACTCGCAGGGCGGCTCGACGCTGACGATGCAGGTGGTGCGCAACCTCTCGCAGAAGACCGAGAAGAAGATCTCCCGAAAGCTGCGCGAGATGGGGCTGGCGATGGGCCTCGATCGCGCGCTCGGCAAAGACGCGGTGCTCCAGATGTACCTCGACGCGCCCTACCTCGGGCAGCGCGGCAACTTGAGCGTCTGCGGCTTCGAAGAAGCGGCGAAGCACTACTTCGGCAAGGGCGCGCGCGAGCTCGACCTGAGCGAGGCGGCGACCCTGGTGGCGATTCTGCCCGGCCCGGGAAAGCTGGCGCCCGACAAGAACCCCGACGCCTGCCTCGCGCGGCGCGATCGCATCTTGAAGGCGATGGGAGAGATCTACGGCTACGACGTGCGCGAGGCGCTCCGAAAGCCGATCGTGGTGCAGCCGTACGTCGCCGAGCCCGACCTCTACCCCGGCTACATGAACGCGGTACGCGCCAAGCTCGAGGCCGAGCTGCCCAAGGCCGACGTCTACGGCGCAGGCCTCGAGGTGCAGACCGGCATCGACCTCTCGATGCAGACCGAAGCGGAGCGGCTGTTCCCGCTGAAGACCAAGGCGTACGCCGAGCTGATCGGCGCCAAGAAAGACCCACCGCTCCAGGCGGTCGGCGTCTCGCTCGACATCAACACCGGCTCGCTGCGCGCGCTCTACGGCGGCATCGGCGCGGTGGAGGCAGGCTTCAACCGCGCGACCCAGGCGCACCGTCAGCCGGGCAGCAGCTTCAAGCCGGTGGTGTACGCGCTGGCGATGTCGCAGACGCGGCTCGACGGCACGCCGGTCTACACCGCGTCGTCGACCGAGCCGAACAGCCCGCGCGACTTCAAGACTCCGCAGGGCATCTGGCACCCGTTCAACGTCGGCGGCGAAGCGACCCCCACCGCGTCACTGGCGCAGGCGCTCACCTGGTCGCAGAACATCGCCACCGCCTCGCTGCTGGAGCAGATGGGCGGGCCGAAGGTGCTGATCGACTTCGCCAAGAAGGCCGGCTTCGACACCAAGAACTTTCCCGACGAGATGGGGCTCGCGCTCGGTCAGGGCGAAGTGACGCCGGTCGAGATGGCGCAGTTCGCGGGGATGGTGGCGAACGGCGGGTTTCGCATCGAGGCCTCGCCGGTGTGGCGCGCGGTCGATCTCGCGGGGCACGAGCGCATTCATCCTCCTGCGCCGCACGAGCGGGTGCTCTCGGCGGAGTCGGCCGCGCTCACCCGCGAGCTGATGCGGCTGGTGATCGACTACGGCACCGGCGGTGGCATTCGCGGCGCCGCGGGCGACCCCGGCTTCAGCGGGCCGGCGATCGGCAAGACCGGCACCACCGACTCCGAGCGCGACATCTGGTTCATCGGCGCCACCCCGCGCGTCGCCACCGTGGTCTGGCTCGGTTACGACCTGCCCGCGCCGGTGGGCGGTTCGGCGGCAGACTTCGCGGCGCCGTTGTGGGGCTGGTGGATGGGCCACACCATCGGCCTCGACCTGCCGCTGCCCGATTTTCCGAAAGAGCCGAAGCTGCAGAAGATCGCGATCTGCACCGAGACCGGGCTGATCCCCAACCCGAGCTGCAAGAACATCGTCGCTTCGTTTCTGCCGGGCACCGGGCCGAAGACGGCATGCGCGGTCGAGCACCCGGCCGAAGACCCGAGCTGGAACCCCGCGGCGCACGAGAGCATCTGGAAGCGCAAGGAGCGCGAGGCCGCGGCCGACGCCGGCGTCGCTCCGTCCAAGCTCGGCGACGAGTGACCCCTCTCCCACGGGAGAGGGTGGCCGAAGGCCAGGTGAGGGGCGCGGCACACCGTGGAGTATCGTAACGCCGTGCTGCTCACGCTCTGGCTGCTGACCGCCGCGCAGACCCCATCGGCGCCGCCGTTGGTGGGAGCCGACACACCGGTGGCCGTCACACTCACGCCCGCTCAACGCACCGAGCTGATCACCCGCCGCGCAGAGCTGGTCGCCCGCATTCCTCCAGACACCGGGCCGATCGCGGCGACGGTGGGTTCTGGCGTGTTGGTCATCGGCGGCGCGGCGGCGCTGGTGGTCTCCTTCTTCGCGTCGTTCTTCAACAAGCCGTGCAGCGGGTTCTTCTGCTCCGGGCTCACCTTCGACGCGGGGCGCGCGGCCGGCGGCTACATCGCGGGCACGCTGTTTCTGGCGGCCGGAGTGGCCACGCTCCCGTTCTCGATACGCATGCTGAGCCGCACCCGCTCCGAGCGCTCAGAGCTCGAGAGCCAGATCGAAGAGATCGACACTCAGCTGCGCGCCCAAGCCCGGTGAGCGATCACTTCACGCAGCGCCGCGCGAGGATCACCACATCCGAGTAGCCGGCGGCTCCCGCAAAAGGCTCCCAGCCTTCTTCGAGGGTGGTCGCGATGTACGTGGTGCCGCGAGGGGGTGCAGACGGAGCCGCCGGGTTCAGCTCGCTCAGCGCGCCGAGCGAAACCGGCGCCACGCTCCATTGAGCGCACGCGCCGGAGACCGACGGGGTCGACGGCGTGGTGACCCCGGCATCTGCGACGTTGGAGCCCTGCTGGCTCTGGGCGTGCGCCGCGACCGGCGAAAATGCCGCTCCGCACGCGTAACCACCGAGTCCGCCAACGAAACCGACCACCAAGACCGCCTTGAGCCTGACCATGCGCTGTTGGACCCGCGACGTCGCCCCGCTGCGACAGGGACTTTGAGGATCTTTGAGGCTCACTTGGCCTCGTCCTGGTGTCTTGGTTAGCGTCATGCCTCCGGGAGGGATCCACATGGTCAGCCGAATCGCTTCGCGCAGCGCGACTGCCACCGCGCGTGCGACCACCACCAGCCACACCACCGCCGCCGAGCGCGTCACCAGCCGCCGCCGCACCACGGCGACCGACCGCATCGACAAGCCGGTGGCGACCGAGCCGCTCAAGCCGGCGGCGAACACCGCCTACCCGAAGCTGGTCGGGCTGATCGACTCGTCGAAGTCGCGGCTCTACCTGCACCTGGTCGACCTCCACGACCCCGACGTCTTCGCCCACCTGATGGATGCGCAGAAGCGCGGGGTCGATCTCCACGTGGTGATCACCCCGAGCGGGCGCCTGCCGCAGGAAGAAGTGCAGCGGGTGAACGCGCTCTCCGACGCGGGCGCCGACATCGCGGTGAAGAAGAAGGCCGCGCTCGCCGAGCGCTCCGGAGTGTCCGACGGCACCGCGTTCGTGGCCGGCAGAACCGACCCGGTCGCGGGTGAAGGCCCGGCGAAGACCACCGACGACCCGGCCAAGGTGGCGAAGGAGGTCGCCGCGTTCGGCGCCGCGCTCGAGCCGAAGGTGGTGGGCAACATTCACAAGGGGCTGCTGCGCGCGAACCGGGTCGAGGTGCACGCGATGCCGGAGTCGACCTCGGCGCCGATCCTCAACGCGATCAACTCGGCGAAGAAGACGGTCGACCTCGAGGTGTACCAACTCACCGATCGCGGAGTGATCGACGCGCTGAAGGCGGCCCAGGCGCGCGGGGTGAAGGTGCGGGTGATGGTGGAGCCGAAGACGGTCGAGCCGTCGAACTACCCGTCGCTGTCGAAGGAGCTCGCCGCCGCGGGCATCGACATTCAGCCGACGCCTCCGCGCTTCGACTCCAAGCACAACGTCGACCACGCGAAGTTCATGCTGATCGACAACAAGGAGCTGCTGTTCGGCACCGGCAACCTGGTGCGCTCTGGCCTCGGCGGCAACGATCGGCCCGAGGCGAACAACCGCGACTTCTGGACCGAAGACACCCGCGCTCAGAGCCTCACCGAGGCCTCCTCGCTCTTCAACGCCGACTGGAGCCGGCAGCCGACCGAGGGCATGGTGTTCAAGAACCTGGTCGTCACCCCCGACGACGCGGTGGGCGACATCTCGTCGGTGATCGGCTCGGCCACCAAGCAGCTGCGCGTCTACAACCAGTCGCTCTCCGACAAGAAGACCATCGACGAGCTGCTGGCGGCGAAGGCGCGTGGCGTCGACGTGAAGGTGCTGCTCGGCGTTCAGCAGACCGGCGCGGGCAAGCCTCCGAAGAACCAGCCGGCGGTCGATGCGCTGAAGGCGGCGGGCATTCAGGTCGAGTACCTGACCCACAACTACCTGCACGCCAAGGCGGTGGTCGCCGACGACCACGTCTTCCTCGGCTCGCAGAACTTCACCTCGGGCGGGTTGGACAACAACCGCGAGGTCGGTGAGGTGTTCGACTACGCGCCGCTGGTGAAGAACGTGATCAAGACGTTCGATGCCGATTTCGCGAACCCCGGCCCGCAGCCCTGAGCGTCAGCCGATCTCGAGCCAGTTGAACCACACCGGGTGGTTCTGCTTGTACCACTCGAGCACGGCGCGCAGCGTGTCCTGGTTCTTCTTCGGGAGCACCTTGTCGTCGATGCGATCGAAGTGAACCACCAGCGTCTCGTCTTTGTGCTCGATCGCCTGGCTGATCAACGTCTGCAGCTCGTTGCGAATGCGGCCCGAGTCGCTGATCTTCACCGGCCGGTCGCGCCAGTCGAAGCCGTTGAAGTAGCGAACCAGCAGCGGGCTGAACACCAGGCGCGCCTCTTCGAGCGAGTCCTTCAGCCGCAGCGTGAAGGTGATCAGGCTGGTCGCGTCGCGCGTCGCCAGGCGGGTGGTCACCTTGTAGCGGAGGTCGTCGAGCTTCTCGACGCCGTGGGTGCCGGTGTACGGGTCGTCGCAGATGTAGCCGAGTGACGCGAGCACCCTCCAGCGCTTCTCGGGCAGCAGGTCGTCGGTGCGCAGCGCGCGTTGCCGGAGCGGAATGTTCGACAGCTCGGCCTGCTTCACCGCGTCGCGGTAGCGCTCGCGCAGCTCGTCGGCGTTGGGCCGGCCCTTGAACTCGTCGCCGAAGTGGGTGCCCTCGGGAGCCGAGCGCATCAGCGAGTATTCCTCGTCGTGCGGCAGGTCGAACGTCGGCGACAGCACCGTCATCGTGGCGTCGAGGTCGAGCACCTCCGACAAGCTCGCGGCCTGCATTGCCTCCGCGGTCGCGGCGTAGCCGTCGCAGATGAAGACGTGCGGCTTGCCGTCTGCGCCGGTCCACTGCTTCACCAGGAACGACGGCGCGTAGGTGCCGGAGTCGTTGAAGATCGGCAGGCCGGTCGGCGCGATCCACCCGTCTTCGACGATGTGCGCGCCGGCGTCGGTCCACTCTTTCCACAGCCGGTGGAGGCGCGCGCTGCGGCTCTTGCCGCCCAGCGTCCACACGTGGAGGTTCTTCGGCTCCAGGCCCGGGTAGGCGGCCTGGGCGAGCTTCATCACCTCGCTGCGCGGCGTCGCCCAGTCGAGCAGCACCGAGTGCTTCTCGGCTTCGACCGCCATCTTGCGGGTGACCGTCATCGCGCCGAAGTACGCCTCGTACGGGCGGGTCACCGCGAGCGGCAGGTCGAACAGGTGGAGCACCGACATCGGGCCGGTGGGCTTGCCTTCGGCGAAGCGCGAGGTGTTCTCGAGCGTGTCGACTGCCGCGCCCCAGACGGTGATGCCGAGCTTGCGCAGCCCCTCGTAGAAGTCGCCGAAGCGGTGCTTGGGGTCGTTGAGCATGCGGCGGGTGGCCGCGTCGACCAGCCGCGCCACTTCGGGGCGCGCGTAGACCCGGCCGAAGCCGAGCAGCGGGTTGGCGCCCATCTCCGGCGTCTCGCCCGCCTTCGGCATCAGGCCTTCGCCGAGGCACACCATGATCGCGTGGTTCTCGGGCAGCGAGCGGGTGGTGACCCAGAGGCCCTCGCTCATCATGTACGCGCTGATCGCGTCGGCCGCCTTCTTCACCTGGTTGTAGCCCTGCTTGTCGAGGCCTTTGCCCTCGCCGTACTGACCGAACAGCCGGGTGCCGAGCGCGGTCGCCGCCGAGGTCAACGCCAGGCAGCGCGCGATGTCGCGCGGCGTGAACGACTTCGACGACACCGGGTCGGCTTGGTGACGCTCGATCTCGATGTCTTCGAGCCAGAGGTGAAACCGGAGCAACACCGGTCGGGTGTCGAAGGCCCACTGGGCGATCAGGTCGCGCTTCTCGGTCGGCGTCATTCGTGGAGCCGCATAGCATCAGCGCGCGCCTTAGGCACCGTTGTGGTTATGATCGAAAGTGATGGGTCCGCTCGACGTAACGCTCAGGTGCGCTCCAGCCGGTGCGAGCTGACGAGCGATGCCGAAGAAGCGCACCACTCCCGCGGGGCCGCTGACCGCATTCGACGCGTTCATTCGCCACGTCGAGCTGAAGCGCGAAGCGGTGGGCGACTTCAAGCGGTACCCGTTCTCGATTCCGGCGGTGAAGCACCTCGACAAGCTCGAGCTCGACCCGAGGATCACGTTCTTCGTCGGAGAGAACGGCAGCGGCAAGTCGACGCTGATCGAAGGCATCGCGGTCGCGGCGGGCTTCAACCCCGAGGGTGGCTCGAGAAATCACAACTTCGCCACCCGCCGGTCCGACTCCGATCTCCACGCGTTCCTGAAGGTGGTGCGTGGTGTGAAGCGCCCGAAGACCGAGTTCTTTCTGCGCGCGGAGAGCTTCTTCAATGTCGCCACCAACATCGAAGAGATCGACATGGTGCATGCGTACGGCGGCGTGTCGCTCCACGAGCAGTCCCACGGCGAGTCCTTCCTCGCGCTGGTGACGAATCGATTCGGCCCGAACGGCCTCTACATTCTCGACGAACCCGAGGCGGCGCTCTCACCACAGCGCCAGCTCAGCCTGCTCCGGGTAATGCACGACCTGATCGCCCAGGGCTCGCAGTTCATCGTCGCCACCCACTCACCCCTGCTGCTCGCCTACCCCGACGCGCGCATCTACCAGCTGGGTGGCTCCGGCATCGAGACGGTGCGCTACGAAGAGACCGAACACTACGCGCTCACCCGCGACTTCCTGATGGATCCCGCGCGCTACTTGCGCCGGTTGTTCGAGTAACCTTCGGCCGGTGAAGCTCCGCCATCAGCGCAAGCGTCAGACCCGCGGAGCCGCCCTGCTCTCCCGCCGCCGCGCGCTTCAGGCGCTGCTCGGCATCGGAGGTCTCGCTGCTGGTGGCACCGCCGGCCTGTTCGCACTGCGCGGCTCGGCTCCCGACGTCGCAGGGCTTCGCGTGCTCTCCGCTCAGTCCTTCCGCACCTTCAAGTCGCTCGCGGAGGCGGTCTTCTCTGGCGGGCCGCCCAACTTCGCCGACGCCTCCGACGAGCTGGCGCGCATGTTCGACGGCTACCTCGCCGACGAGCCGAAGTGGGCCCAAGACGAAGCGCAGCAGGCGCTCTCACTGCTCGAGCTGGGCCGGGTGATCTTCGAGCGCAGGCTGAGCACCTTCAGCCACCTCACCGTCGCCGAGCGACTCACCCACTTCGAACAGTGGACCGTGAGCGACAACGGCATTCGCCGCCAGGCCGCGACCGGCTTTCGCAAGTTCCTTTGCCTGGTCTTCTACGACCGCCCGGCCACCTGGCCGTTGATCAGCTACGAGGGCCCGCTGATCCGCGCGCCCGACGAAAAGGTGCAGTGACGCGCATGGCAGTCGCGTCAGAGGTTGTGAAGCGCCTGCACACTCCACTCACCCACAAACCCCAGCGCTGACGGCAGGTTGCAGCTGGCCTGCACGTTGCTCAGGTGGCGATCCACGCGGCTGGCCGGCCGTTTCTTTCATGAATTGGGGAGAGAGCTCATGAACAAACTCACACTGCTTCTTTGTGCCGTCGTCGTCGTCACCTCGGGCTGCATCGAGACCACGCTGAACCCTTCCGACAAGGTCTCCGTCACCGGTAAGGCGCTCAATCAGGACAAGACCGCGATCGCGAACACCGAGCTGAAGCTCACGCGCGCGTCGAACTCCGCTTGCCTGTTGATGGAGAGCTTCTCGAAGCCGAAGACCGACGGCTCGGGTGGCTACAGCCTGGAGCTCACCGGCGCCGACACCCAGAACGGGAACCTCGCGCGTTGCTTCACCCTCGCTGTGCCGCAGCAGCAGAACGGCGCCAACGCGTCGGTGAACTTTCTGATGCAGGTGACCAAGGTCGACGTGCCCGACGTGCAGGTGTGGAACGGCGCTCCGAAGGCGACCGCCACCGCGACCGGCGCTCAGCTGGAGTTCACCGACCTGGCGTCGACCCACAACATCAACGGCTCCACCTTCATCGCGATCGTGAAGAACGCCGACGGTGAAATCTGGGAGAAGAGCGACGCCGCCTCACCGGTCGCGTTCAGCGACGCGGCGCTGGAGGACTTCACCGCCACCGCCTACGCAACCACCAGCCACACCGTGAAGGGCTCGGGCACCACCTTCACCCAGACGTTTCAGAGCGACAGCGTGAGCGTGCCTTCGCACAACAAGGTGCCTGCCAGCCGCGGCGCGACCTGCGCGTACACCAACGCGCCCGCGCTCTGCCCGCTCACCGACGGCAAGGTGACCCCGGTCGTCTTCCAGACCAGCCAGGGGCAGTCGGTGAGCCAGATCACCCTCACCCTGCCGGCGGCGAAGATGCTGAAGACGGCGGTGCTCCGTAACTTGAGCGTGCTGGGCGCCGCGTCGCTCGAGCTCGGCACCAGCGTCGACGGCGTCACCTTCACCAAGGTCGCCGACGTTCAGGTGCTCGGCCGCTACCAGGAGCTGTCGCTGTCGCCGGGCTCCGCCGCGGTGACCCAGATTCGCCTCACCGGCACCGCCAGCTCCGGGCAAACGCTTCAGATCACGGGGTTGGACGAGCTCTCGCTCTTCGAGTGAGGCCAAAAGGCCCCTCGGGCGCCGGGGTGAAGTTGCATCCCGGCGGCCCGGCGAGCACATTGGAAGCATGATTCGCTTTGCGTGCGTGGCGCTCTTGGCCTGTGGCTGTGCGACGACGGCCACCAAGGTCGTTCACGACGACAACACCGACCGCATCGACACCGAGATGAGGCGCGAGGTGTTCACCGAAGCGACTCCCGGTGCGCAGGGCATCGTGCTCGGGCCCGAAGCGCCTCCGCTCGCAGTGGTCACCTACGCCGACGTGCAGGACTACTCGTACGGCCGGCACATGAGCGGCTACGGCGGCGGCTACGGGCCCTGGTACACCGGAGGTCGCTCGGGCACCCGCGTCAGCTACCCGGGCATGCAGGGCAACAACGGTCAGACCTTCGGCGGAGGAACTGCCGGCGGCGGCCCTCACCCCGGCTCGGGCGGCAACTTCGCCGGCGGCAGCGCAGGAGGCAGCCCGCATGGCGGCTTCGGTGGCTCGGCCGGGTTTCACGGTGGCGGCCGCGGCGGACACGGCGGACACCGGTAGCTAAGCTGCACCGCCGTGCCGATCGTCGACGCGAGCGCGGGCCCGCTGCCTGCTGAGACCACGGTCGACTTCTGCGTGATCGGCTCCGGCTGCGGCGGCGCGACGTCGGCCTGGGAGCTCGCCAAAGCCGGCAAAGACGTGCTCGTGCTCGAAGAGGGCGGCGACTACACCGGGCTCAAGCTCACCCAGCGCGACAGCCAGATGTACGACCAGCTGTACATGGATCGCGGCGGGCGGGCGACCAGCGACCTGTCGATCGCGGTGCTTCAGGGGCGGGCGCTCGGCGGCGGCGGAGTGATCAACGCCTCCGACGTGGTGCCGATCGTCGACCCGGTGCTGAACCTGTGGGTGAAGAAGTTCGGCCTCACCGGCTTCACGCCCGAAGCGCTCGCGCCGTTCAAGCAGGCGGCGCTCGACGATCTCTCGGCCAACGTGCCGTTCGAAGAGCAGCTCAACCGCAACAACAAGGTGCTGCGCGACGGCGCGACCAGGCTCGGCCTCAAGGGCGAGGTGATGCACCACAACCGGGTCGGCTGCGCCGGAGTGGGCGCGTGTCTGATCGGCTGCCCGCTCGACCGGAAGAAGAACCCGCGCTTCGTGGCAATTCCCGGAGCGCTCGAGAAGGGCGCGCGGTTCTGGATTCGCTCGCGGGTGGTGCGAATCGAGAACGCCACCGCCGAGCTGAAGACGCTGCGGGTGCGAAGGCTCGACGCCAAGGGCTACCACGAGGGCGACGAGGTGGTGGTGAAGGCGCGCCACGTGATTCTGGCGGCGAACGCGGTGGCGACGCCGCAGCTGTTGCTGCGCAGCGGGTTGGGCAACGAGCACGTCGGGCGCAACCTCTCGCTCCAGCCGCAGCTGCCGGTGACCGCGCGCTTCGCCGACACGGTGCACTTCTACCGGGGCATCCCGCAGGCGTACGCGGTGACCGAGCACGAGAGCCTCGACGACCCGGAGCATGGTTGGTGGGGCTTTCGCATCGAGGCGATCAGCGGCACGCCGGGCATCGTCGGCTCGCTCTTGCCGGAGCTGGGGAGCAAGGGCTTCGACCTGATGCGCGACTACGACAAGCTGGCGGCGAGCCTGCTGCTGCTGCCCGACGAGCCGCACGGCCAGGTGCGGGTGGAGTCGAACGGCCGGTTGCGCATCGACTACGCGCTCACCGACGAGCAGCGGGCGCGGTTCCGCCAGGCGGTGAAGGTGGCGGCGAAGATCTACCTCGCCGCCGGAGCCACCGAGGTCTACGTGCCCTGCGTGCCGCCGCTGCGCATTCGCTCGGAGGCAGACTTGAAGCAGGTCGACGAGATGACGCTGAGGCCCACCAGTGCCCCGATGATGTCGGCGCATCAGCAAGGCACGGTGCGGTTCGCTCCCGACGCCGGCTCTGGCGGCGCCAACCCCGAAGGTCTCGTCTACGGCACCAAGGACATCTACGCCTTCGACTCCAGCGGGTTTCCCACCAGCGCGTCGAGCCACACCATGGCGCCGATTCTGACCGTGTCGCGGTTTCTCACCCGGCAGCTGCTCGCGAAGGCCTGAGGCGTTCGGCGGCTGGGCAAACTGCATTGAGGGGTGGTGGGGCCGCGGGTTGTTGCTCCGAGGTCGTCGAGCTCCGCCCGCGACTTCGGGGCCGCCTCGTGCGTTGGCTGCGTTCTTCGATACTGCCCGCACGGCAAAGTAGGCACACCTGCACGTTGTTCCGCGTTTGCGCGCAGTGACGCGTACGTGTTCTCGGCAGGTTGCGTCGTTCGAGTCTCGCCGCACGCTCCAAATTTCACCGAGGTGTGCCTACTTTGCCGTGCGGGTGTCGTCGAAGCCCGTCGAGGAGCAGAGCAGCCGCATCGAGGAGCTCACCCGCGCGGCACGGCTGGCCGCTTGATCGCGGGCGGAGATCGCCCATGCATCTGCCGCAGACAACGAGCCCCTCACCCCTCGAAGCAAGCAGCGGCAGTGCTCGCCTCGCAGCTCAGATCGGGCTGACCTCGACATCGTCGAAGCCGCTGCCGACGCACGCATCCATCACGTGCACCAGGTCGTCGTACGGCACCTCGTCGCCGAGCATCAGGCTGAGCTCACGCTGGTGCAGCTGCGCCTGCAGCGTCTTCAGCTTGTCGCTCAGCGTCTCCACCTTGAGGCGGCCGCGATCATCCCGCGCGACGGTGAGTTCCTCCACCGCTCCGTCGAGGGCGACGCGGAACTGGGTGCCGGTGAGCACCACCCTCACCGGCGTCGCCGCCGCGCCCTCGCCTGCTCCCCCGCCCTGCCGCGCGGAGATCTTCCCCGTCTGATTCCACGCCGCGGTCAGCAGCAAGAAGCTGATCAGCACCGCCATCAAGTCGATGAACGGCACCAGGTTGATCGCGGTGTCGAGCGTACGCTTCTTGCCGCGGCCGCCCGCGCCCAGGTCCATGCCTCCAGCCATTGTGTGCCTCCAGGATCTGAAGGCCACCGACAGCGTGCGCCGAATTCGGGTTCCCGTCAGGAGACCTGCGTGTCGCGGCACAGGCGATCGACTCGCTTCAGCAGCGTCGGCAGCCGGTGCTCCCCGTGCATCTGCTTCACCCACTGGGCGGCTCGCTCGACGGCGACTCCGGCGGCGCTCCCGTACAGGGGCTGCGTGCTGGCCCCGCGGCGCACCTCGAGCGCTCCGCTGTTCACGAACCTGCGCTTCGCGACCCCCACCACCGGCACCTTGCCGCCGAGCGCTTCGTGCAGCTTCGCGCCCAGCCCCGGCCGCCCCGGGCCCAGCCAGACGTACGCGTCGACCACGACCAGCTCGGGCACGCTCGGCAGCGCGCCGATCGCCTCGAGCAAGAACGGCAGCTCGCGCTTGTAGAACTCCCCGCTCTGGTAATCGCCCGGCTTCAGCGCGCTGATCGTCGCCCGCTCGAAAGAGGCGGCGCTCTGCTCCCACGCGTCGAAGCCGACGCACGCGGTGACCGCGCAGTCCTCCCGGTAGTCGACGTCGAGACACACTTTCATACCTGCCGCCGACGCGAGGCGACCGCGCGCTCTGACGTCAGGCGATGTCGCGCAGGTAGGTGCCCTTCACCACGTCCCACAGCGGCACGGTGACGTTGAAGTTCCACTTGTTCATTCGCACCGGGTGGTGGTGCACCGCGTGGCAGCGCTTGAGCACCTTGATCACCCCCAGCCGGCTGATGAAGTGCTCGTCGGGCAGGTGGTACGAGAGGTGGAGCCACTCGTAGCTGACCACGAAGCCCATCGTGACCAGGGTGAACACCGCGGCGAGGTTGTGCTGATCGACCTCGCTGAAAAACGCCCTCGGCCACCCGAAGTAGATCGCGGCGATGATCGGCGCCAACCCCACCGCGAGCATCACGATCGCGTAGGGCGGGAGCAGCACCAGCTTGAACTCCTTCCAGCTCCGAATCGCCATGTCGTCGGTGAGGTAGAGCACGTGGTGCTGCGGGGTGTGCCGGTCGTAGAGAATCGCGAAACCGGGGGTGCGGTGGTGCAGCAGCGTCTTGTGAATGCGCCACTCGGTCGCGTTCGCGAGCACCCAGAGGGCGATGCCGAACGCGACCTGCCACCACTTCACGTCGTGCAGCCAGGTGGCGGCGAGCACCATCGCCCCCAGCCCGGTGACCGAGGTGATGCCCAGATGCACCCACGGCGAGTAGAAGCGCCCCGCCAGAAGTTTGGCGCGGAGCTGGTCGCGGTGTTCCGGGGTCAGTGCGATCGGCACTTTCTCTTCGGCGATCAAAGCGGGGTCATCTTGAACCCCCGCTCCCGGCACAATCAAGCGTGCTGCTCCCTCCAAATTCGTTACTCTTTCGGAGTGCCCGTAGAGAACGACTTCGCCCGGCTCTGGGAAGTTCTCGACCTCGCGCCGGTCGGAATCATCGAGACCGACGTCGAGGGCGCGCGCACCTACGTCAACGTGCGGTGGGTCGAGCTGTCGGGGCTGCGGCCTGATCAGGTCAGCAACGGCGGCTGGCTCTCGGCGGTGCACCCCGAAGACCGCGAGCGGGTCGCCAGCCAATGGCTGCGGGCGCGCAAGAACGGTGAAGAGCTCAAGGTCGAGCACCGGCTCGGCACGCCTCCGCGCTGGGTGCTCACCTGGGCCCGGCCGCTCAAAGATCCCCTCGGCAACATCAACGGCTTTCTCGGCGCGGTGACCGACATTCACGAGCGCTACGAGCTCGAGGCGGCGAATCAGGCGCTGCTCGCCGCGCTACCGGTGGCGGTGATCGTCTTCGAAGGCGAGAAGGTGGTGCTGGCGAACCAGGCCTTCGAGCAGCTCTCGGGCTTCAACCCGGCCGAGGCGTGCGCGAAGAACGTGTGGTCGCTGTTCACCGAGAGCTCGTCGGGCGCGATGAAGGCGCAGCTGACGATGTTCGTGCCGCACCAGCGGTCGCAGCCGCTGCACCTCGAGCTGCTCCACAAGGGCGGGCACCCGGTGCCGGTGGAGACCGCGGTGGTGCTGATCCCCTCCGGTGGGCGGCGGCGGCTCGCGGTGGTGCTGCGGGGCCGCGCCGAGCTCGAGGCGGTGCAGCGCGCGTCGCGGGTGTCGGAGCGCCTCACCTCGATCGCCACCCTCTCGGGCGGCGTGGCGCACGAGATCAACAACCCGCTCGCCTTCGTGGTGACCAACCTCACCTTCGCGCACGAAGAGCTCGCTTCGTCGAAGCCGGGCGCGCCGTTCGCCGCCGATGATCGCGAAGAGATTCTGCGCGCGCTCGAGGAAGGCAAGATCGGCGCTCAGCGCATTCGCAAGATCGTCGAGGCGCTGCGCACCTTCGCCCGCTCCGACGACAAGCGGCGCCACGAGGTGGAGGTCGCCCAGGCGCTCGACAACGCGGTGCAGATCGCCGCCGGGCAGTTTCCCGACGGCACCGAGCTGAAGCGGGTCGAAGAGGCGCTGCCGCCGGTGCGCGCGCCCGAAGGTCAGCTGGCGCAGGTGTTCGTGCACCTGCTGATCAACGCCGCCGAGGCGATCGCCCCCCTGCCGGCCGGCCAGCGGAAGATCGAGCTGCGCACCCGCACCTCTCCCGAAGGTGAAGCCGTGATCGAAGTGATCGACTCCGGGCAGGGCTTCCCGAAGGAGATCGTCGACCGGGTGTTCGACCCGTTTTTCACCACCAAGCCGATCGGCCAGGGCGCGGGCCTGGGGCTGACGATGGTGCACGGGGTGATCACCCAGCTCGGCGGCCGGGTCGAGATCGGCAGCTCCGAGAGCGGCGGCGCGAAGGTCACCCTCAGCCTCCCGGCGGCCCAGCGGTGAAGCTGGGAGGGCTGGAGCTGGCCAACCGGTTCGTGCTCGCTCCGCTGGAGAGCGTGTCGGACTGTGCGTTTCGGCGGCTCTGCACGTCGCTCGGCGCGCCGCTCGCCTTCACCGAGATGATTCGGGCCCAGGCGCTGGCGCGAAAGAACGCCAGCACGCTCGATCTGATCGACACCTACGAGCCCGCGGGCGTTCAGCTGCTCGCCACCAGCCCCACCGAGCTCGCCGATGCGCTCGGGGTGCTGGAGGAGCAGGCCGCCGGCGCGCGGCCCCACTTCGCCAACATCTGCGCGATCGACTTGAACTTCGGCTGCCCCTCGCCGGAGGTGATTCGCCGCGGCGCAGGCCCGGCGATGCTGAAGCGCCGCAAGCGGCTGGGCGAGCTGTTCGCGGCGCTGCGCGCTTTTCAGCGCACCACCCAGCTGCCGGTGAAGGCGGTGGGAGCGAAGATTCGGCTCGGGCTCAACGCGGTCGAGCGGCGCGAGAAGCCGTACCTCACCGTGGCCGAGCTGGCGTCGGAGCACCTCGACTGGCTCACGGTGCACGCGCGCCACGCCCGCCAACACAGCGACGAGCGGGCCGACTGGACTGCGATCGCAGAGGTGAAGCAGGTGGCGACGGTGCCGGTGATCGGCAACGGCGACGTGCTCTCCGCGACCGACGCGGAGCGGCTGTTCGAGCGCACCGGCTGTGATGGTGCGCTGATCGCCCGCGGCGCGATTCGCTCTCCGTGGATCTTTCGGGGGCTCAACGGCGCGGGCGCGGGCGAGCCGAACGAGGCCGAGCTGGCGGTGGCCGAACGCGAGTACTTCGAGCGCGCGAAGCAGTGGAAGACGAAGCCGAAGTTCCTCGAGTGGCACACCGAGGGTTTCAGGCGCATGCGCGAGCGCCTGGCCGGGCGGGCAGTGAGCGACTCACTGCCGCCGAACGAGAACCTGTAGGCGCTCAGAGCCGGCTACTGGCAGAGGTGCGACGTCACGTTGCACGCACCGGTCGCGCACACGAACCCGGCGTTGTCGCAGTTGGGCACGCAGATGCCGGCGTCGGCACACGAGTAGCTGCCGCGGCAGGTGGCGCCGGAGCACGCCTCGTAGCAGGTGCCGCTGGCGACCTCGCCCAGGCTGTCGCCGAGGTCGATGAAGCCGAGCAAGCAGGTGCTGCCGGTGCCGCAGAACGCGCTGCTCGCGGGCATCGTGCAGTCGGAGATGCACTCGCCGCCGACGTAACCCGACGGCCCACCATCGGCGAGGGTGGCGAGAATGCAGCTGCCGCCCGAGGGAGGCTGGCACATCGCGGGAGTGGTGCACGCGCCACCCGAGGCGGTCGCTCCCGCACCGGCGTCGAAGTACTCGTAGGTACCGCCGTCGCTCGCCGCCGGCCAGCAACCCATGTTGCCGCCGAACGCAGCACAGTTGTAGCCGGTGCGGCAGTCGCCGTTGCCGGTGCAGCTGCGCAGACAGATGTTCTCGCCCTCGCCGAACGCGCCGCCGCCGGTGAGGCAGAAGCCATCGGCGCCGCAGTCGCCGTTCGCCGCGCACCGCCGCGAGCAGTAGCCGCCGGGGTAGGCCGCTCCGTTCGACGAGACGCCGTCGGAGCCGACGTGCCGCTGGTTGAGCTTGCACTCGGTCGCCGTCGCGCTGGTGGTGCCGTTGACGAACGGAGTCACACCGGTCACCGCGGTGCAGTCGCCGTTGCCGGTGCACGAAGCGCCGAGGCTGCCGGCGGGAATGCCGCCGTCGTTGCCCGCGTCGGCCGAGCCACCGCCCGTGCCGCCGTCGGTGCCCGCATCGCCTCCGCCCGCGCCGCCGCCGGTGCCGCCGTCGTTGCCACCATCGGTGCCGGCATCGCCGCCGCCGCCACCACCGCCGGTGCCACCGTCCATGCCGCCGTCGTCGCCACCGTCATCGCCGCCGCCGCCCACGCCGCCGCCGGTCGCTGCTCCGCCGCCGCCGGTCGCCGCGCCGCCACCGCCGGTTGCTGCTCCACCGCCGCCGGTCGCCGCGCCGCCGCCACCCGTCGCTGCTCCACCGCCACCGGTTGCCGCACCGCCGCCACCCGTGGCTGCTCCGCCACCGCCGGTCGCCGCGCCTCCGCCGCCAGTCGCTGCGCCACCACCGCCGGTCGCAACGCCGCCGCCGGTCGCGACACCGCCGCCGGAGCCTCCGCCGGGACCCGAGTCGGAGACCTGGCAGATGCCGTCGGCGCCACAGGTCGCGCCCGCGCCGCAGTCGGCGTCTTTCGCGCAGGCGTACTTCTTGGAGTCGACGTTGAGGCCGTCACAGCTGCAGGCAGCGGCGACGAAGATCGACGCGAAGCTGAGCGCCCAGACCGCGGTGCGCGAGTTGGGCGTCATTTACGAGCCTCCGACGATGTCGAGGACCTTGAGCACGATGCCGATCACCAGCAGGCCGCCGCCGATGCCCCAGAGGACGTTGGCGAGCAGCGCGTCGCTCTGCGCGGTCGATTGGTATTGGAGCGCCTGGGCGCGGGTGATGCCGGTGATGGTGCCCATCGAGTCGGTCTTCGCGCCGGTGAAGCTGCTGCGCGCGCCGTTCGACATCACGCCGAAGACGGAGCCGACGCCGATGCCGACCACGCCGAGGCCAGCGGCGAGGTAGCCGGCCGGGCTCTTCCAGGTGGTGTGGGAGGGCTTCTCGACCTCGACCTCGGTGGCGGGCGTCTCGGTCTTGTTCTCTTGCGGAGTGAGGTTGGTGGCCTGCGCGTCGTTGCCCTTCTTTTTCTTGCCGAAGTCGTCGTCGGCAGGAACGGGGTCGGCGACCGCGCCGATCGCCTTGTCGACCATCGGAATTTCGGAGGAGGCGAGGTGGCCGAGCTCGGCGTCGTTCTCTCCCAGCACGGTGGCGTACCACTCGATCTTCCCGCCCTCGACCTTGGCGGCGACGCGCCCGGTGGCGGCGGGCACGGGCTTGGTCTTCCACTTCGCGCCGACGGTGCGCCAGTTGAAGACCACGGTCTTGGCGAGGTGGAGCGGGTCACCCTTGAGGCCGATCGCGACCTCCTGAATCTTGCCGTTGGCCTGGGTCGCCGTGGAGGTCTCGATCTCGAGCGGCGCGGGCGGCTTGCGCTGCACCTCGGCGAACGCCTGCTGGGCCTTCTTGGGCCACTTGCCCTTGAGGCGGCGGTCGGGGTCGAGCGAGAGCATCTTGCCGAACGCGTCTTTGTACTCGGCCTTGTTGTCCTGCTGCTTGGTGGCGGTCATCGCGGCGACCACGCCCTTGAGCTCGAGCAGGGTGAGGAACGACTCGTAGTCGTTGCCCGGCTCGGCGAGCGCCTTGGTGACCAGCGGCGCGGCGTCGGCCCACTTCTGCTTGGCCATCAGCGCTTTCGCCTGAGGGATCAGCTCGGCGACCTGCGCCGAGGCAGCGAGTGGAATGAGGACAGAAAGCAGCAGGGCCCAAGACTTCGCGGTGCGCCCGATCATGGCCGATCAGCTTACCCGAAACAGGTAAACGGGCGAGTTGTAGAGATCGGCGACTCGGGCAGTCTTCACCGGCGTCCACCCGCGCACCGAAAAGGTGTGGCTGAGGAGGTGGGCGCCTTTGCACTCCACGGTGAGCTTGTCGGCCAGCGCCGCCATCGCGGTGGTGTGCACGAAGGTGAGCAGCACCTTGGCGTCGTTGAGCGGCAGCTTGAGAAAATCGGCGCGGCGAAAGGTGAGGTTGGGCCGCTTGCGAAACAGCTGCTGAAGCCGGCAGCCCCAGTACGGCACCGGAGACAGCTCGATCGCGACCACCTGGCGCTCGGGGAAGCGGGCGGAGACGGCGAAGGCGAGCCGGCCGAACCCCGCGCCGAGCTCGTAGATGGGCGAGGCGTCGATCGGCGCGAGCATGGTGAGCATGGCGTCGATCTGCGCGCGGTTGGAGGGCACCGGGCCGGCGCCGAGACGCAGCGTATAGACGATGGTCAGCGCCGCGAGCACCACCACGGGAATCAGCAGCGCCGCTTCGTACCAGGTCACGTGCGGTCGAGGGTGCCGGCGCGGTAGTCGGCGAAGGCCTGCGCGATCTCGGCGTCGGTGTTCATCACGAACGGGCCGCGCTGAACGATCGGCTCGTTCAACGGCTTGCCGGCGGCGATCAGCACCGTGCTCGGCGCGCTCAATGCCCGCAGTCGAATGCGGTTTCCGTCTTCGAGCACCGTCACCGTGCTGGCCGGCGTGGGTTTGCTGCCGTCGGGGCCGATCTCGACGTCGCCCTGGTGAACGAAGACGAACGCGGCGTGGCCTTTCGGCAGGTCGAGCTCGAACGGGCGGTCGGTGATGAGCGCGAGCGTCATCAGCGTCGGCTCGGTGGAGCGCTGCGGCAGCGGTCCCTTGAGCCCCTCGACGTCTCCGCTGATCACGCGCGCGGTGCCGGCGGCGAGGTTGCCCTCCGCGATCTTGTCGGCGGTGATGTCTTCGTAGTGCTGAGCGCAGAGCTTCTCGTTGCGCGGGAGGTTGATCCACAGCTGGAAGCCCGAGAGCAGACCCTCGGTCTGGTCGGGCATCTCGGAGTGCACGATGCCCTTGCCCGCGGTCATCCACTGCGCCGCTCCGCCCGAGATGATGCCGTGGTTGCCCTTGGAGTCGCGGTGGCGAAACCGGCCCTCGAGCATCACCGTGACGGTCTCGAAGCCGCGATGCGGGTGATCGGGAAAGCCGCGCACGTAGTCGTTCGGGTCGCTGGAGTGAAACCGGTCGAGCATGATGAACGGGTCGAGGTGGCGCAGCGCCGGCTGGCCGATCACCCTGTTCAACGCCACTCCCGCTCCGTCGACCGTGGGCAACACCGGCAGCGACGTGGTCACCCGGCGAACCGTGCGCGAGACGACGGCCGGGCTCCGGCACGCCGCGAACGCGGCAGAGGCGAGAACGAGCGAGCGGCGGCTGAGACGCACGCCGGTGACCTTACTGCGGAGTCAGCGCGAACGCGTACACCACGCCGAGACCGGTGACGTAGAGCATCCCTCCGGCGATCGCGAGCTGCCCACCCTGCGTCACCTGCGGGTCACTGCTCCAGACCGATTGGTGGGTGTCGAGATCCACCGCGAAAGTCTGCCGGTCGCTCGCGACGTAGAGGTAGTGCCCGGCGAACACCGGGGCCGACCTGAGGGCGCCATCGCCTGCGAAAGTCCACAGCACGTTTCCATTCGCGGGGTCGAAGGCGACCAGCGTACCGGGCAGGCCAATCGCGTAGACGACGCCGCGATAGTAGCCAGCACCTCCGACGTAAGAGACCGCGGTGTTCGTCGACCACGACTCGGTCATCGTGCTCAGGTCGACGGCGACGACTTGCGGAGTGAGCACCAGAAACACCTGGTCATCGCCGAAGACCGGGTAGGTGTCGGGCGTCCCGTTGATGAACGGCCGGTTGTAGCGGCTCAGCATCGCGCCGGTCTGGCCGTCGAACTGCTGCAGGTTCCCCTGGTAGTAGCCGTAGATGTTGCCTCCGTACGCGCCGAACGAGCTGAACAGACCGGGCATCGCGAACAGCGTTCCGCCATCTGCAGGGTCCAGCGCCTCGCCCGCTTCGTACAACCGGCCTCCCTCGAGCATCGCGGGCCAACCTCCGTAAGCCGTGCCGCCTCCGAAACATGACCCGCTCGTGGGCGAAGTCCAGCGCACGCCTCCATCTCTCGGGTCGAGGGCCAGATAGTCGAACACCGTGGCGCACTCTCCCGTGTACAGGTCACCGCCGTAGATGGAGGGCCAGGAGAAGGCCGAGCCGAACATCACGATCGGGAACTCGCGCTCGAACCGCATCGCGCCGGTCGCGGCGTCGAGCGCGACCAGCCTCGCTCCGTCGTAGGTCTCGTTCTCTCCCGTCACGTAGACGATGCCGTCTGCCACCGCGACCTGGCCGACGCCTCCGTAGTTGAAAGCGAACGACCACTGCAGCGCGAGCGGAGGCACACCGGTCTCGAACGCGTTTGCGCCGCTGTGCTGATTGTCACCGGCGATCGTCGGCCACCCCGTCGTTCGGGTGACCACCGTCACGTTCGAGGTCACCCCCGCGTCGCTCTGGAGGCGATAGGCGAGCCGTTCGACAGCCGGCGGCGACGGGTCGACCATCAGCGCGCGATCGGCGATCGACACCACGTGCGGCGCTCCGACCCCATCGCTGCGCACGAGGTGAAATGGGCCCGGGGCCGGCCCGACCGCGGTGAGCTCGACCGCGCCGCCGGGAGCTCCCAACACAGTGAGGGTGAGCGCGCCGCAGCCGCCGTCGCGCCCACTGCAATCACACAGCCCCTCGACGCAGCGCTCTCCTCCGGTGCAGCCGCAGTCGATCTGATGCCCGCACCCGTCGTCGAGACGCTGGCACTCCATCGCCATCGACGTGGGGCAGGCGGTCGGCATGCAGCCGGCGTCGAACGGAGGCCCGACGCAGGCGCCCGCGTCGCACGAGTTTCCCGTCGGGCATTCTCCGCACAGCCGCATCGCACCGCACCCGTCGTCCATCAGGCCACACGACAGGTGCTCAGACGCGCAGGTCTTCGCCACGCAGAGCGGCGCCTGGTAGGGGCTGGTGGTGGTGGTCTTCTGGCAACCGGCGGCCAGAATGACCAGCGCGAGAGTCGTGGCGACGGGTCGGGTCATGGCATGCAGAACGCGGCGTGAGGATCGGGGTAAGCGCCCACGCAGCGAAAGCCACAACCACACTGGCTCTCGTCACCCGAGCACACTTTGCTGCAGATCTGCCCGTAGCTGGTGTTGAGGCAGACGCCGAACTCGCACTGGTTGCCGTCGGTGCACGCAGACCCCTCTGACAATGAGAAGAGACCGCCGTCCCAGCCGTTCAGAGACAGGCTGCAATCGATCGGGGCGTTGCGCGGCGGGGTGTAGCCGCAGGTGCACTCCCAGATCTGTTCGATCAGGTCGATGCACACCGGGTCGTTGACCACCATCGGGAACGCGACCTGCCGATCGAACGACGAACACCAACAGACTCCGCTCGAGCAATCGAGAGACTGGCCACCGCCTTCGCAGTTGCGGTTGGCGCCGAACCCCCAGACAGCGATGTACGGGTTCCAATCGGAGCACTGACCGGCATCGGCCGAAGGGCTCGAGCACGCCACCGTCGCGCCGCCATCCCAGATCGGCGTGCCGCAGGTGATCGGCCCCGCGTCGGCTGCGCCGCCGTCGTCACCGCCCCCGTCGGGCTCACCGCCGTCACCCACGCCCGCATCGGGCTCAACTCCCGAGTCGGCGACCCCTGCGTCGTCTCCCGCATCTTCGGTGCCCGCATCGTCGACCACCCCGACGAAGATCGAGAAGTGCGCGATCGACGCCGTCACCTTGCCATCGGCGACGCTCGAGGCGACCCGCTCGAACGCGCTGACCGCGTCGGGAGCTGTGACCAACCTCGCGTCGTTCGCCGGAGTCGACAGGCTCAGCGTCGCGGGCGTGGCGAACTTCAGGCCGTCGGGTTGAAGGTGCCACGCCGGCGTGACCGGGACTCCCGGAGTCGACGGCGGCGCCGGCACCACCTCGGCGATGATCGTCACCGGGCCAGTCACCGCGCCCGGTGGAACCGTGAGGGTGAGCCCGCGCGCGTCGGTCATCGTGCCGCCGCTCCGGTCGACCCGGAACGAGCCGTTGGTGCTCTTGAAGTCTGGGCAGCCCGCCAGCACCGCGCAGGCGCCGACCAGGGTGAGTGATGGGGCGACTCTCATGCCGTCCTCGTCATTCGTCGTCGTGCGCGGAGCGTGAGCAGTGCCACCAGCGTGAAGAGCAAGCCACCGTCTGCGCCGGCGTTGCACCCGCAACCGCTGCTGGGCGGCGAGGGCGTCGTGCCACCGTCAGCGCCCGGGCCTGCATCGGGGTTTCCCGCGTCATCATCGGTGCCCGCGTCAGGCGCTCCGGCGTCGAACCCGCCATCCTCGCTGGCGTCGATCGTACCTGCGTCTTGCCCCGCGTCGACGCCCGCATCGATGGTGCCCGCGTCGGGAGCGCCCGAGTCGACCGGGCCGGCGTCAGGCACCGGCACGCACACACCGCTCATGCAAACCCCGCCGTCGCAGCGGGTGCCGGGCAGCTGCTCGGGTGAGGTGCAGCCTCCGAGTTCGGGGTCACAGGTGCCGGCCAGATGACACTCATCGACCGCGGGACAGGACTGCCAGGTGGCGCCTCTGCACGCGCCGGCTCCGTCACAGACGGAGCTCAGCGAGCAGACGTCGAGATCGTTGCAGCTGGTGCCCGCGTCGGCGAACGGCCCGGGCTGGCAGTACCCGTACTGGTCGCACTGGTCACCGGAGGTGCACTCCTTGCCGTCGTCACACGGAGTGCCTGGGCTCAGCTTCACGTCTGGCGGGCAATCTCTCGTGCCGTCACAGCGCTCGGCGAGATCGCAGGCGCCGAACCGCGGCCGGCAGACCACGCCTGCGTCCTGGTACCCATCGGCGGGGCAGTCGAAATGCACTCCGTCGCAGTACTCCGGCACATCGCAGCTCCCATACCCGCTACCGTAGCGGCAGAGCACGGTGTGAGGGAGCGGCGAGCAGGTGCCGTCGACCACTCCTCCCGCGGCCACCGAGCAGGCCTGACAGTCGGTTGCGCCCTGACCGCACGCGGTGTCGCAGCAGACGCCGTCGACGCAGAAGCCGGTGGTGCAGTCGTTCGGCTGCGAGCAAGACGAACCCACTCCCGAAGGAGAGCGATCGTAGACACGCGCATAGACGCGCAGCGGCGCAAACGGGTCGGTCTTGTCGTTGTGGGAATAGACGATCAGCGCGGTGCCGTTGCCAATCGACGCGATCGACGGCCAGACGATGTACTGACCGCCGTCTGGCTGCGCGAAGAGGAGATCGCCGATCGAGCCTTGTGCGTCGTACCGGTGCAGGCCCAACCCGTAGTTGCTTCCAATCGTCGCTGACCCGACCTGCAAGAACTCGAAGCCGTCGAACGCCACCGGGTGTGTGCCCGACACACCGATCGGAGCCGTGAACGGGATCGAAAAGGGTGTTCCCACCACGCCGGCCGAAGAGACAGTGGCTGCGCTGCCGGTCGCCGAGGTGACCACGTATTGCGTACCGTCGAAGGCGACCGAAGGGTTGCCGCCCGTGATGATCTTGAACGGTGGTGCGTCGAGTGCGCCACCGTCGGTCGCCACCCGAACGCCCCAAGTCGTCCCGGTGTAGTCATCGAAGACCACCAGGTAGGCCGTGCCGTCCGAGGCGATGCCCACCGTCGACGGCCCGCGCCCGCCGTAAGGGTTGAGCCCCATTTGAGTGTCGAGCCAACCGCCGTCGGCGTCGAAGCGGTAGAGCGCGCGGTTCGCCAACACGAGGTACTGATGTTGTGCGGCGACCACCGCCTGAGCGTTGCCGACGCCGGGAAGCGGCATCGGAGTCGAGTCGATCAGCTGCCCGGCGCCAGACACCCGCGCCGCGTTCAGCTCGTTGCCGACCCAGACGGCGAGGTAGTCGGTCCCGTTGCTCGCCAGGCACAGACCGAAGTTCCCCGTGTAGGGGTAGCCGGCAGGCGGTGACAGCACGATTCCCTGGGGGTCGAGCACCACGCCCGCGGGCGTCACCCGGGTCGCGTAGACGCGGCCTTCCCGCGCATCGGTCCAACCGACGAGGTACTCGGTGCCATTGGTCGCGACGTCGGGTTCGGTCTGACTGTTTTCAGTGCCCACCAAAGGCCGCTCCGCGGTGTCGATCGGAGTGAGCGAGGTCGTGAACTGCGCGAAGGTGTTGGCGGCGAGATACTCGGTGCACTCGGTGGCGCTGCAGTTGAGACCCGCCGCGTATTCCCCGACCGGAATCAACGAGACCGGCGCAGCGTCGACCAGGCTCCCGTTTACCGCCACCCTTCGCGCGAACAGTTGGTACGGCAGAGAAACGGCGTTGACCCAGGTGACGACGTACTCGCTCCCGTCGAAGGCACCTTGAGGAGTCGTCACCTGCGCGCCCGCGACCACGGTTTGAAACGGCTGCAACGCGCCATCGAACGTCGCCGCCTGAATCGAGAGCGTATAGGTGACGTAATCTTCGTTGGTCATCGTCACCAAGAAGTTGGTCGCGCCCGCCACCAACTGCGGGTTGCCGGGAACCGAGATGCTGCTGACGAGACCGAGCGTGCCCGAAGCGCTGACGGTCGCCACCTGCGGAGTGGCGGTGCCGGTGCTGGGAGGCACCAGCACCCATGAGAGCGCGAAGCCGGCGCTGTTTCCCACCACCGAGGGGGAGGTTCCGTTCGGGGCACAGCTGAATGGCGTGAGGTCGAGCACCTGACCCGCGGTGCTCACCCGAACCGCGTCGATGCCGTAGGTGGAGCCGCCATTGGCCGTTTGGGTCTGCCAGACGACCAGGAACTCGCCAGCGCCATAGGCCGCCTGGAGGTAAAGGAAGTTCTGCGAGGTGTCGCTGTAGATGGTGAACGGAACGGCATCGAGCAACGTGCCGGTCGCCGAGATGCGCTGCCCGCGAATGGTGTTCTGATTGTCCAACCAGGTCAGCAGGTAGAGCCCGGCACCGAAAGTGACCTGGTAGTTGGTGTAGCTGGCGGGCACACCGACGGGCTGGCCGTTGACCGGGCTCGCCACTCCTTGGGGGCTCACCGACTCCGTGTAGAGCTGGTAGGGGCCGCTGCCGTTGTTCAGCCGCTCGTCGAGCCAGAAGAAGACGTGGTTCGTACCGTCGAAGGCGGTTCCTTCGGCGTAGGCTCCGATCGGCGCCCGCACCGTCACCGGGTCACCCGTCGCTTCTTCCGCCGACAACATCGGGTCGAGGACCGCCGGCCACGACGTGGCGCGCAGCACGTCGACAGGCACTCGGAGGACGATTTGTTCGCCGTCCCACATCAGCTCGACGCTCGACCTCGTACCGTCGGCATCGACCCAGCTCGCATCGCCATAACGAAAAGCGCCCGAAGCGCTCGAGAAGTGCAGCCCGTCTCGATCGGCGGAGCGAAACACCGCGCCCTCGACCTGCACCCGGAGCAACAACTCCTCCTCGGCCCAGCCCTGAAACGTCCATCGCTGCTCGAGCGCGTTCGGCAGCGCGACCACCTCTTCGCTGAAGCCGGGCCTCACCACCGACACCCGATTGGTCTTCGCCGAGACGGCCGGAGCACCTGCTGCAATCGAGCCTGCGCTCGCGGTTCGCAACTTGGCCCAGGGCGTGACCAGCAGGCCTTCGCCGGTCACGGTGGCAGGCAGTGCGCCGCCGACGCTCCAGCCACCTGCCCGCGAATGAAACTCTGGAGCAGGATTGGAGACCTCGATCTCCGCGCTGCGCAAACGCGGGGCAGGCTGCGAACGGCTGCACCCCACTCCCACCACCAGCATCAGCGCTGCGACCAACGAACGGCGGCGCCGAACGAGCCAGAGCAGCGCCGCGGCGACCATCAACCCCGGAGCAGAGGAGCACCCCTCGGTGGTGCTGGAGCCTTCGTGGCACCCCTCGTCGATCTGCCCGTCGCAGTCGTTGTCGAGCCCGTCGCAGCGGTTCTCGTCGGGCTGGTAGTTCACGCCGTACCGACGGCCGTCGCAGTGGGCCCACACACCGGAGATGCACTGCTCGCGAGCGTGAACCGTGTCGGCGCAAACACCTTGTTGAAGCTCGCACCGCACCACTTCCAAGTCGGGGTCGACGCCGTCGATCAGCCCATCGCAGTCGTTGTCGAGGCCGTCGCACTTCGTCTCGGCCGGCTCGAAGGTCGAGGGCAGGTCGTCGAGCGTGCACGCGGCCCAACCCCCGTCGGCGCAGACGTGGGCGGTGGTGCCGGCGCAAACCCCGAGCTGGTTCGCGCAGGGAGGGCCGTCGTTGGCCTCGTCGACCACTCCGTCGCAGTCGTTGTCGAGGCCGTCGCACGAGAGCTCGGTGGGCTCGTAGCGCTCGCCGTAGTCCTGCTGATTGCACCCCAGCCACTGGCCACCGACGCATTCGGTGCGCAGATGATGCGCGCCTGCACAGACACCGAGGCTCGACTGACAGGCCGCACGGTCGAGCGTGGGCGACTCCGAATCGGTCAGCCCGTCACAGTCATCGTCTCTTCCGTTGCAGACCTCGATCGCACCGGGGTGCACCTCGGGGCGCGAATCGTCGCAGTCGCCCGGTTGAATCGAAGTGCTGCTGCAGACCCAGATCGGCCGGCGCAGATCGCCGTAGCCATCGCTGTCGTCGTCGGCCCAGCTCTGAACCGGAGCACAAACGCCGTAGCCGAATGCGAAGTCGGCGTCGACGCGGTTGCCCGCGGTGCCGAGCGCGCCGAGGTAGGTCGCCCTCACGATCGGATCGCACACGCCCGCATCGGGTCGCGACGCCGAGAAGCGTCGCCAGTCTGCCGAGCCTCCGACCGGCCGAACTTCGAGCGCGAAGGGCTCCAGCGCCGGCAACACGAAAGGTGCGTCGTAGAAGTTGGCCCACCACCCGTTGTACAGGCTGCCGACCGCCGCGCGGCTCGCGGGGGTCGCGCCGGGCGCCAGCGCGTCGAGGTAGACCCCGGGCGCAGTGACGCCAGCGAGATCAGCGACGAGGGTGCTCACTCCGACGGGCACGGGCTGCGGCGCGTAGCCGAGCGGCATCAAGGTCTGCACTGCCGCCGCGCCATCGGCGATGTGAACGATGTCGACGGAGTCGTAGGGCCAGCCGGTCGCCAAACCGGCGTCGGCGCACGCGGGCAGCGCAAATGGGTCGGTGCCCACCTGCTCGGCCACCAACGTGCCGCCCTGCCGGTAGGTCCACCCATAGCCCGGTAACTCGAGCTCGGTGTTCTGCACCTGGAGCCCATCGCGCGTGAACCCGTTCTGAGCGCCATAGTTGTTCTGCGTGAACGTCAGGTTGACGAACGCGAGCTCAGCGTCCGTCACCGGCCGCACCTCGAAGATGACGCTGGGTGGGAGCGCGAGCGCGGTGGGGAACGCCCACGTCTGCCATTCGCTGGGCGACAAAGAAGCAGTCGTCGACGCAAGCGAAGCCCCCGTGTAGTTGTCGAGCAGCGTCAGGGTCCACGTGCCTGCGACGTACTCGGCGCCCGTCTTCCAGTGGAGCGCCGTGAGCTGCGTGCCGTTACTGCCGTAGTTCCACAGCACGTAGCGCAGCGCGCTCGCGTCTGCGCTCCCACTCGAACCCACCCGGGTGACGGCCACCGAAGGGTTGGTGGGCATCAGCCCCGGGTAGGCCTGCGCCGAGGCAACACCACTCAACAGCAGCAACACCAGGGGTGCCCTCATGGCCCGACCCCCGACAGATCGACCGGCGTAGAGCTGTTGGAGTGCGTGCCGTCGCCCAGCTGGCCGTAGTTGTCGAGCCCCCAACACTGAATTGCTCCCGCGACCGTGCGCACGCAGGTGAAGCCGTACCCGCAGCTGATCTCGACGACGCCCGCGTCGAGACCGGTCACCGGCACCGGAGTGAGACGCTCAGTGGTGGTGCCGTCGCCCAGCTGGCCCGAGGCGTTGTTGCCCCAGCAATACGGTTGTGGACCGACCAACGCGCAGGAGTGGCTGTAGCCGACCGACACCGCGCCCGCGTCGGGGAGGTTGACGACCAATTGTGGCGACCCACTCGAAGTGTGGTTGCCGTTGCCGAGCTGACCGAAGGTGTTGTCGCCCCAACACCAGAGTTCACCGTCGGTCAGCACCGAGCAGCTGACCGACGCCGTTCCATTGGCGGCGACCGCCACCGCTGCGAGCGGCAAAGGCACCGCCACCGGTGGAAACACCGCGTAGCTCGAGGCGGAGTTTCCGACCTGGCCCTGGTCGTTCGCGCCCCAGCATTTCACCGCGCCTCCCGAAATCAGCGCGCAGGCGTGCGCGGCGCCGGCGGCGACCTGCACGACCTGCGAGGGCGCGCTCAAGATCTGCGCGTGATCGACGAAGCCTCCGGGGAAGCTCAGTTCCTGGCGGCTGCTGCTCCCAAACCCGTAGAGATCGCCAGCCACCGTCAGCAGCAGCGTGAACTCACCGCCCGACGCGATCTGAGTCGCCTGGCCCAGACCCGCGACCGGCGAAGGCACCGGAGAGCTGTACAAGTTGGGCCCGTTGCCCAGCTGGCCATAGTCATCGTCGCCCCAACAGTGAGCGGCCCCGGCGAAATCGAGCCCGCAGGCGACGTACTGCCCTCGAGCGAGCATCGAGAAGCCGGCGTCGAGCATCACTTCGACGGGAAACGACTCGCCGTTGAGCGGCATCGAAAGCGAAGAGCCCAGCAGGCCGCTGCCCCAGCAACGGGCGGCTCCGGTGGTCGCGAGCGCGCAGCCGCCCCCTTGACCGGTAACCACGCTGGTCGCCGTGCAGCAGCCAGCGCCGCAGCGCATCAGCCCGGGCGCACAAGAGATGGTACAGGCGCCGCCCGCGCAGCTCATCACTCCGCCATCGGGGTCAGTGCCACACACCTGGCACGACGAGCCGCAGCTGTTCAGTCCCTCGTCGACGCACACGCCGTTGCATGCGTGCTGGCCCGTGGGGCACGAGTAGTGGCACTGCCCACCGATGCAGGCCACACCACCGTCGATTGGAGGAGGTGGGCAGGTGCCGCAGGAAAGGCCGCAAGAGCTGGGGCTCTCGAGCACGCAGCCATTCGTGCACGAGTGGTACCCGGCGTCCGTGTCGCAGAACGTCTGGCAGAAGCCGCCGATACAACGCGACTCACCGTTGGTCACCGGCGGGCAGGCGATGCACTGGGGACCGCAGCTGTTGGCGTCTTCGGGGAGGCAGGATCCCGAGCAGTCGTGAAAGCCTGCGTCGCAACCGTAAGTGCACTGGCCGGCCACGCAGGTGATGCCGGCGTTCGCCTTGGGCGGGCACGCGAAACAGCTCGGCCCGCAGTGCTCGGCGTCTTCCTTCATGCACGCCGAGCCACAGTCGACGTAGTACGGCGCGCAGCGGTCACCACACACGCCTGCGATACAATCTGGTTGGGCGTTCGGCCGTGTCGCAGCGCACACCCCGCAGGTTGGGCCGCAGCTGTCGGCCGATTCGATCACACACCCCCCATCACAGAGGTGAGCGTCGGGGGCACAGGTCACGGTGCACTGGCCGTTCTCACAACGCGCGACCTCGGCCGGGTCTGACGGCGTCGGGCACTGCACGCAGCTTTCGCCACAAGCGGCGGCGCTGTCGTCGGGAACGCAGTCGTTGCCGCAGAGGTGATGGCCGGCCGTGCAGGTGAAGCCACAGGTGCCCCCGTCTTCGCAGAGCGCGGAGGCATTCGGCGGCGGCTCACAGGGAGCGCAGCGAGCACCACAGGTCTCGACCGCATCATCGGCCGCACACCGGGAACCACAACGATGGTGGCCGGCTGCGCACTCGCACGAGCCCGCATCGCAAGCCGCCCCAGCGCCGCAGTCGGAGTCGCGCTGACAGGCGGAGCAACTGCCCCCATCGCAGGGCACTGTCTGCGCTTCGCAGCGGCCCGACACACACTCCGAGCTCGAGGGGCAGACCGCGCCGCAAGACCCGCAATTGAGCGGGTCACTCTGAAGGTCGACGCAGGCGCCTGCGCACGCGGTCTGGCTGCCGCAGCCGGCGGGGGTGGGTTTCTGGCCGCACGCAGAGCTGAGCACGCTCAGCAGCGCCAGCGCAGGCAACACACCGCGGTCGGCTGCGCGTCGCATGTGAGGAGGCTAGGAACGGGGCGCGTTGTGGTCAACAATGGTCTGGTGAACCGGGTGGTCCTCACGTGTCTGTGTTTGATCTGCACGTGCACCTATGCACAGGGCCTCGGTCCCGAGAAGGCGGTACTGGGAGGCGCGCCGACAGCGATCCCTGGAGGGGCGTCGTCGATCGTCTTCGATGGCCAGAACTACTTCGTCGCCTGGAGCGGCCTGACACCCGGCGCCGACCCGTACAACCTCGGAGTCTACGGGGTACATGTGACGCCAGCCGGCGGGGTCGTCGAGGCGCTGCCCTTTTCGTTCACCGGCAAGAACGCGCAGTCGCTCGCGCCCGCGGTTGCGTATTCGAATGGCGCTTACCTCGTCGCATGGACTGACAAGTTTGGTGGGCCACTGAGGTTCGCCTGCCTCGACGGGTCTGGGAAGGTGCTCGACCCGGGCGGCACGCTGCTGATCACCGAGATTCCCTTGTACGGAGTGGTCGCCGCGGCGGCGGTGGGAGACACGTTTCTGATCACCTACTCACAGGGCTACAACGGCCAGGGCGCACGGGCTGTGCGCGTCGCCACTTCGGGCGTGGTGATCGACAGCACGCCGATCTCGTTGTCCAGCCAGGCAGTCGCCTCACCTGCGCTCACCTCCGATGGAAGCCGCTTCTACCTGGCCTGGCCGGAACGAAACGCAGCCAACACCGACAACGACACCCACGCGGCGGAGCTCGACGTCTATGGGCAGGTGACCGACCGGGGGGTGATCGGACACTTCGCACCCAGCGCGATGATCTACGCCGATGCCGGGTCTGGACCTCAGTTGATGTTCGCCGCCTACGGCGTGGACGGATGGGGGTTCACTCCCGGCTTCGCTCCGATCGACAGCTTCACGCCGTTCCTGGCCAACAACGCACCGCAGCTCACCTTCGATGGAACCCGCTACTGGTTCACCGCGATCAACGAGCAGATGAACGGGCAAAGCGACACGCTGTTCGCCCGCGTCTCTACCTCAGGCCAGCTGCTCGATGGCGCACCCCGAGCGGTGGGCACGGCGTTCTATTCGCAGACTTCGCCGTCGGTGGGCTCAGACTTCAACCATGTGCTGCTCGCTCACCCCTTGCCCAATGGAGGGCTGGGCGGAGAGCTGCTCGATGGCACTGGAGCGACGTTGATGTCGACGCAGATCTCGCAGGCGATGGAGTCAGCGAGCGGCCCGCGAGTCGCTCCGCTGGGCTCCTCGTTCGTCGTCGCAGCGGTGAGCACATCTGCACCCTGGCTGACAGCCAAAGGGCGCGTCGCGACACTCGGCGCAGACGGCTCAGTCGATGCGGGAATGACGTTCGGCAGCACTGCGGTCTCGGCGATCGGCGTCGATCGATCGGGCTACGTGCTCTGGTCGGCTCCGGCAAACGCATCGTATTCATCGGCGAACGACATCTGGGTGCAGCTCCTCGCGCCTGACGGCGCCAGCTTTCAGTACGCTTCTGATCTGGGGCCCGGCGCCACGCCAGCGATCGCCTCGTCTCCCGATGTGGTCGCGGTGGTCTCGACCTGGGCTGGATTGCCGGTGGTACGCCGCTGGACCCGCGCACCGCCTCACTCGCTGATCGACACTCAGCCCACTCGAATCGCCTTCGACACCCAAGCAGGTCAAATGGCGATCGACTACGCGAGCGGCTCCTTCCTGGTCGTCTGGGCGAGCGGCGTCGGTGGCCGGGGCGTGATTCGCAGCACGTTCTTGTCGGCGGACTCGATGGTGCCACCGGTGGTGCGCACCGGACCGGCGCTGGGCGACGGTGTCGATGACGAAGCGCCCGCGGTCGCCGCTTCTGCGAATGAATGGCTGGTGGCATACGAAGAGCACGCCGGCGCGGGTCATGCGATTCGCGCAGCGTTCCTCGGGCCCGACCGGGTGCGTGAGTTTGAAATCGCGCGCTCGACACTCCCCTTGCGGAGGCCTGCGGCGGTGGCGGCGGGTGACCTGTGGGCATTGGCGTGGGAGCGAGAAGACGCTGACGGAGGCGCCGACGTCGTTGGCACCTGGCTCGAGCTGAACCCAGACGGTGGTGTGTGGACCTCCGGCTTCGAAGCGGCGACCACACCAGCCGACGAACGTGCACCTGCGCTCGCGTTCACTCCGGCGCAGGGGGTTGCGATCGCGTTTCAACGCAACGACTCGAATGCGATCGCTGCCACGCTGGTGCGAGTCGCGTCGGTGCCACGCTTCGACCTCTGCCAGAGCTCGACCGATTGCCCCTCCGGCTTCTGCGTCGACGGCGTGTGCTGCGACTCGGCCTGTGGTGGAGGAGCGACCGACGACTGCCTCGCCTGTTCGGTCGCGGCAGGTGCAAGCGTCGACGGCCGGTGCGCGCCGCTCTCGCACGGCACCATCTGCCGAGCAGCGTCGGGACAATGCGACGAAGCCGAGGTCTGCGACGGTCACTCCGCGAGCTGCCCTTCCGATGCGTTGCGCTCGGACGGCTCCGTTTGCGACGACGGCGACACGACCACCAACGGAGACCGCTGCGTCGCTGGCCAGTGCCGAGGCGATGCAGCCTCAATCTGCGCCCCAGGCTCCACCTGCGGTCCGACTCCGCCGGTCACCAAGAAGAGCTGCGGGTGTTCGACCTTCGACGCGCTCAGCCTGTTGGCGCTCACTTCGCTCGTGCGAATGCTCCGACGGCGCTAAACCGTCGGCCATGAACACCGCCAAGATCTCGGTCAAACCGAACAGCAAGCTCGCTCAAGACGTCGTCATCGGCGCCCACCGGCTCACCGCCGACGAGAAGCCGCCCGAAGGAGAAGACCTCGGGCCCGAGCCGTTCGAGTGGATTCTCGCTTCGCTCGGCAACTGCACCGCCTTCACCCTGCGGCTGTACGCGAAGCGCAAGAGCTGGCCGCTCACCGACGTGAAGGTCGAGTGCGACGGCTCGCGCTCCGACGACGGCAAGCTCACCATCACCCGCCGCATTCACCTGGAAGGCCCGCTCGACGCCGAGCAGACCAAGCGCCTGATGGAGATCGCCGATCGCTGCCCGGTGCACCGCGCGCTCAGCCAGCCGACCGCGATCAACACCTCGGCGGCCTGAACGGCTTTCGGGTATGGTCCGCCCCGTCGTTCCCCCGGGGAGGGCCCCTCGTGCTTTCAAGATTCGCTGCGCTCTGCGCCAGCCTCGCCGCCACCGCGGCGCTCGCCGACCCCTGCGGCATGGTGCCCCCGATCTACACAGGCCAGGGCTCGCCGATCGTTCGCACCGGAGCCCAACGCACCTACGCCTTCTACAAAGACGGCGTCGAGACCTACGTCATTCGCCCCGGCTTCACCGGCAAGGTCGAAGAGTTCGGCATGCTGATCCCCTTCCCCTCGCCGCCCGCGCTGCGAAAAGTGCCCGACGAGATCTTCACCCACGTCGCCGCCGCGGTCGATCCTCCAGAGGTCGAGGTCTACGTTCACCCCCGCCGCCACCGGTACGAAGAAGAAGACGACTACAAGATGGAAAAGAAGTCGGCCAAGCCCGCCGACGAACAGCCGCTCGCCTACGACCAGGTCAAGGTCATCAATCAAGAAGCGGTCGGCATGTACGAGGTCGCCACCCTCGCCGCCGGCTCCGCCGACGCCCTCAAACGGTGGATGGAACAGCACGGCTTTCAGTACCCCAAGGGCATGGACGCGGTGGTCAACGAGTACGTCAAGCTCCAGTGGGTGTTCGTCGCCGAGAAGACCAAGGTCGGCTCGAAGACCAACGCCGACCCCAAGCCCGGCATGAAGAGCGTCAACCCGTCGATGCCCTCCAACGCCACCTTCAACGGCTTCGTTCAGGCGATGGGCTTTCGCTTCAAGGTCGACGCGCCGTCGCTCCCGATGCGGCTCTCGCCGTTCAACGAGGGCGACAACCACCAGGTCGTCTACTTCCTCACCGATCAGCCGATCAGATTCGACGGCGTCGACCCAAGCTTCGTGAAGCGGCAGGTGCCCGGCTGGCGCATGCTCAAGAACGTCACCAAGCTGCTCCCGCTGCGGATCATGGACGGCACGCCCGCCGAGGTGACCGTCGAGCTGCGCAACAACCTGAAGCCGCAGCGCGACCCCAAGCCCCACAACGGCCACGCCAAAGACCTCTTCGCCTCCGACCTGCTCGCGCTCAAGACCGGGCAGCTCTCGCTCGACTTCGAAGAGAAAGAAAAGGAACTCCTGCGCATCTCCGAGGCGTTCGACGTCCGTGGCCCGGAGATTGACTCCCTTCATGAAGCCCACCTGGAAGTCGAGCGCGACAAGACCGCGAGGACCGCGCTCGGCTCGCTCGAGGGCTACACGATGACGGTGTTCGATGGCGCGTTCCCGCTCGAGTACCTGAAGGAACACGATCTGACGGTGAGCAAGTTCGCGATGGCCGCGCGCGACAATACGCGGCTCCACTACGACGCAAAGAATGACGGCCCCGGCTACGACCCGGGCGGCATTCGCTGGGAGGCCCCGTGAAGTTTCTGCTCGTTGCCCTGCTCGTCTCGCAGGGTGCAGTCGACAAAGGCGCCGTTCGCTCCAAGGTCAAAGAGCTCGGCGACGTCAAGACCTCCCAGGCCGCCGTCGAAGAGTTGGTGAAGATGGGCCCCGACGCGGTGCCCGAGCTGATCGGCGCGGCGAGCGAAGACCCCGACCTCACCACCCGCGGTTGGGCGCTGGTCGCGTTGGGCCGCATCGGTGGCCCCGAGGCCGCCAAGACCTGCGATCGCCTCTCGAACGACGCCAAGGCGCCCGCGCTGGTGAAGACCTGGGCCGGCGGCTGCCGCATTCAGATGGCGAAGAGCCTCGACGAGGTGCTCGCGCTCCAGAACCTGGTCAACCAGCAGCCCGCGCTCAAGCGCCCCTTCGGAATGAAGATTCACAACCTGGTCGCCGCCGGTGGCCAGTCGACCGGCAAGCTGCTCAAGCTCGCCTCGGGCAACTACCAGCTCCAGCAAGACCTCGCGCCCGCGATTCTCGCCGCCGGCCCCAAGCCGCTGCTCGACGCGATGGCGCACGATCAAGACATGCAGGTGCGGGTGCTCGCCGCCGGCTACGTCGGCACCATCGCCCAGCAGCAGGGCAAGGCCGCCAACGAGACCATCGGCCTCGAGGTGGTGAAGCTCTACAAGTTCGTGCCCGACGCCAAGGCCGCTCCCTGGGCCGGCGGCCCGCTCTACGTGCCCAACATCGGCTGGGAAAAGCAGATGGCCCGTGAGCTGGTGGGCTCGCTGATCAGCTGGCACCTCTGGTCGGAGCTCAACCCGGCGCACAAAGAAGAGCAGTCGAAGATCGCCAACAACCTGAACAGCCTCGGGCTCGCCAACGTGCTCGGCTACCAGCCCCAGTGGCAGGACATCGGCACCACCGCGTGGCTCAAGGTCTGGCGGCAGGTCGCGGGCGTCGATGCGCTCAAGAAGATGCTCGCCGAGCAGCACGCAGAGGCGAAGTACCAGGCGGTGATCGATGGCAAGTAAGAGACTCTGGGTGGCCGTGGCGGCACTCGCGGCGAGCGCGTGCGGCACTCCGCAGTACCAGGTGATCGTGCCCAAGCCGGTGGAGTTCAGCGCCGGCAAGAAGCCCGGCTGTCAGGGCAGTTGCATGTTCACCAAGCAGAAGAAAGACGAGCTCTCGGAGCTGCAGGTCGACGCGCTGCTGCGCGAGGTCGGCGCCTCCCCGGTCGGTGAAGAGACCGAGGCGCTCGACACCCTGCTCTTTCACGACGACGAGACCCGCGCGCGGCTCGCCTCGGGCGAAGCCCCGCAGTTGAGCCCGGAGTGGGACGCCTGGTTTCGCGATCAGCTCGCCCGCACCCAGGCGTACTTCTCGCTGCGCATCATGGACGAGCACGGCGCCGTTCGCGCCACCGTGCCCGAGACCGCGATGGCGCTCGGGGTGAAGCTCCACATGGAAGTCGACAACGGCATTCACACCGGTCCCTTCAACGCCAACGGCACGCTGGTGCGGGTGGCGAGCGACCGCGTATGGATACGAATGTGAGTCGAAGGGCTCCAGTTTGGAGCCGGGCCGTGGTTCACGGTCCAAACAATCGGAAGTGGTTGGCAGCCGCTGGGCAAGGCGTGGCTCGGCGACGGCCAGATCGATGGCCCCGCCACCGTCGAGGCGTCGGTGCGTTGGGTGGAGCCGGAGAAGTCGCCGGCGCCGGGAGCTCAGCGATGAAGGTTCTCTTTGCGTCGTTGTTGCTGCTCGGCACCGCGGCCGCGGCCGACCCGTGCGGCATGGTGCCGCCGATCTACACCGGGGGCCAGCCGGTCCCGATCATTCGCACCGGAGCGCAGCGCACCTACGCCTTCTACAAAGACGGCGTCGAGACCTACGTGATTCGCCCGGGCTTCACCGGCAAGGCCGAGGAGTTCGGAATGCTGATTCCGTTCCCCTCGCCGCCCGCGCTCCGCAAGGTGCCCGACGAGATCTTCCTGCAGCTGTCGGCCGCGATCGATCCTCCCGAGGTGATCGTCGATCTGCGCCCGCCTCCGCCGATGCCGAGCTTCGGTGGCATGGGCATGGCGGCTGGCGCTCCCAGCGCGCGCGCCTCGGTCGCTCAAGAGGCGCCGCTCCGCTACGACGAAGTGAAGGTGCTCCATCAAGAAGCGGTCGGCATGTACGAGGTCGCGACCCTCGCTGCCGGCTCCGCCGAAGCGCTCGACAAGTGGATGACCCAGCACGGGTTCATGTACCCGAAGGGCATGGACGCGGTGGTCAACGAGTACGTCAAGCTGCAGTGGGTGTTCGTCGCCGAGAAGACGCGCGTCGGGTCGAAAGAGAACGCCGACCCCAAGCCGGGCATGCGCAAGGTCGACCCGTCGATGCCGTCGAACGCGCAGTTCAACGGCTTCGTGCAGGCGATGGGCTTTCGCTTCAAGGTCGACAAGCCGTCGCTCCCGATGCGCCTCTCTCCGTTCAACGAGGGCGACAACCACCAGGTGATTCTACTTTCTCAGCGACACCCCGCTGCGCTTCGACGACATCGACGTCGCGCTGATCAAGCGGCAGGTGCCGGGCTGGCGGCTGCTCAAGAACGTCACCCACAAGCTGCCGATTCGAATCATCGGAGGCACTCCCGCCGACGTGAGCAAAGAGATCCTCGCGCAGATCGCGCCGCAGCGTGACCCCAAGCCGCACAACGGCATGGCGAAAGACCTGCTCGCGTCTGACCTGCTGGCGCTGAAGACCGGCCAGCTCTCGCTCGACTTCGAAGAGAAGGAAAAGGAGCTGCTGCGCATCGGCGAGGCGCTCGACATTCGCGGCCCCGAGATCGACGCGCTCCACGAGGCGCACGGAGAAGTCGAGCGCGACAAGGCGGCGCACCTGGCGCTGCGCAACCTCGAGGGCTACTGGCTCACCGTGTTCGACGGCGCCTTCCCGATCGACGTGCTCAAGGCGCACGACCTCACCGTCTCGAAGTACCTGATGCCGATGAAGGACAACACCCGCCAGAAGTACGACGCCAAGCAGGGGCAGCTCGCCTCCAGCATCTACGGCTACAGCAACGGCTACTACGGAGGCTACGGCGGCTACCGTGGTGGCTACCCGCGCGGGCCTCGCGGCAGCCTCGGCGGGCCGGCACAGTCGGAAGAAGGCATTCGCTGGGAGGCTCCGTGAGAATCGCTCTCGCCTGCATCGCGCTGTTCGCCACCGCTGCCGCCGCCGACCCGTGCGGCATGGTGCCGCCGATCTACCCGGGCGGCCAGATGGTGCCGATCGTTCGCACCGGCGCGCAGCGCACCTACGCCTTCTACAAAGACGGCGTCGAGACCTACGTGATTCGCCCCGGCTTCACCGGTAAGGCCGAGGAGTTTGGGATGCTGATTCCCTTCCCCTCGCCGCCGGCGCTCCGCAAGGTGCCCGACGAGGTGTTCCTCCACATGTCGGCGGCGATCGACCCGCCCGAGGTGATCGTCGACCTGCGCCCGATGCCTCCGATGCTGGAGGCCGACGCGCCCGCGATGGCCGGAGCGGTCGAAGAGAAGTCGATCGCGAACGAGCGGCCCCTCAAGTACGACGAAGTGAAGGTCATCAACCAGGAGGCGGTCGGCATGTACGAGGTGGCGACGCTCGCCGCCGGCTCCGCCGAAGCGCTCAACAAGTGGATGACCCAGCACGGCTTCATGTACCCGAAGGGCATGGACGCGGTGGTGAACGACTACGTGAAGCTGCAGTGGGTGTTCGTCGCCGAGAAGACCAAGGTCGGCTCGAAAGAGAACGCCGACCCCAAGCCCGGCATGAAGACGGTGAACCCGTCGCTGCCCTCCAACGCGCAGTTCGACGGCTTCGTGCAGGCGATGGGCTTTCGCTTCAAGACCGACAAGCCGTCGCTGCCGATGCGGCTCTCGCCGTTCAACGAGGGCGACAACCGGCAGGTGATCTATTTCCTCACCGATCAGCCGATCAAATTCGACGACGTGAGCACCGCGCTGATCAAGCGGCAGGTGCCGGGCTGGCGGCTGCTGAAGAACGTGACCCACAAGCTGCCGCTGCGCATCTTGGGCGGCACGCCCGCCAACGTGACCAAGGAGATTCTCGCCCAGGTGCAGCCGATGCGTGACCCGAAGCCGTACAACGGCCACGCGAAAGACCTGCTCGCCTCCGACCTGCTGGCGCTGAAGACCGGCCAGCTCTCGCTCGACTTCGAAGAGAAAGAAAAGGAGCTGCTGCGCATCGGCGAGGCGTTCGCGATTCGCGGGCCCGAGATCGACGCGCTCCACGAGGCGCACGGAGAGATCGAGCGCGACAAGGCGGCGCAGCTGGCGCTCGGCTCGCTCGAGGGCTACTGGCTCACCGTGTTCGACGGCGCGTTCCCGATCGACGTGCTGAAGGCGCACGACCTCACCTTCTCGAAGCACGTGATGCCGGTGAAAGAGAACCTCCGCACCAAGTACGACGCCAAGCAGGGCGAGGTCGCGGCGACGATTCCCGGCTACGGCTACGGCTGGTGGGGCGGCGACCCGAACGAAGGCATTCGTTGGGAGGCGCCTTGAGAGCAGCGGCGGTCGCGGCTCTGTTGTTCGCCTCCGTCGCGCTCGCCGACCCCTGCGGCATGGTGCCGCCGATCTACACCGGAGGCCAACCGGTGCCGATCGTGCGCACCGGCGCGCAGCGCACCTACGCCTTCTACAAAGACGGCCTCGAGACCTACGTGATTCGCCCCGGCTTCACCGGGAACGCCGACGAGTTCGGCATGCTGATCCCGTTTCCCTCGCCGCCGGCGCTGCGAAAAGTGCCCGACGAGATCTTCCCGCATGTCGCGGCCGCGGTGGACCCACCGGAGGTGATCGTCGACCTCCGCCCGCGCCCGCCGCGCCGGCCGTCGATGGAATACAAGAAGTCGATGGAGAAAGCCGACGTGAGCAGGGAAGAGCCGCTCGCGTACGACGAAGTGAAGGTGCTCCATCAAGAAGCGGTCGGCATGTACGAGGTGGCGACGCTCGCCGCCGGCTCCGCCGAGGCGCTCCAGCGGTGGATGGACGAGCACGGCTTCGTCTACCCGAAGGGGATGGACGAGGTGGTGAACGACTACGTGAAGCTCCGCTGGGTGTTCGTGGCGGAGAAGACGCGCGTCGGCTCGAAGGAGAACGCCGACCCCAAGCCCGGCCAGCGCAAGGTCAGCCCGAAGCTGCCGAGCGGCGCGTCGTTCAACGGCTTCGTGCAGGCGATGGGTTTTCGCTTCAAGACCAACGAGCCGTCGCTGCCGATGCGGCTCTCGCCGTTCAACGAGGGCGACAACCACCAGGTCGTCTACTTCCTCTCCAACCAGCCGCTGAAGTTCGACGGGCTCGAGACCAGCTTCGTGAAGCGTCAGGTGGCCGGGTGGCGGTTGCTGAAGAACGTGACCAGCCTGCTGCCGCTGCGCATTCTCGGAGGCACTCCGGCGCAGGTGACGGTGGAGATGCGCGACCGGCTGAAGGCGCAACGCGACCCCAAGCCGCACAACGGCCACGCGAAAGACCTGTTCGCGTCTGACCTGCTGGCGCTGAAGACCGGCAAGCTCTCGCTCGACTTCGAGGAGAAAGAAAAAGAGCTGCTGCGCATCGGCGAGGCGTTCGACATTCGCGGGCCCGAGATCGACGCGCTCCACGAGGCGCACCTCGACATCGAGCGCGACAAGGTGGCGCACGACGCGCTCGGGAGCGTCGAGGGCTACACGATGACGGTGTTCGACGGCGCCTTCCCACTCGACTATCTGAAGGCCCACGACCTCACCTTCTCGAAGTTCTCGATGGCCTCCAAAGACAACACCCGCATCAACTACGACGCGAAGAACGACGGGCCCGGCTACGACCCCGGCGGCATCCGCTGGGAAGCGCCCTAGACGTGCTCGTCGTTCAAGTGCACTGGCATCACCGCCGCAGCGGCGTGACCACTCACGTGCAGTCGATCTGCGGGCCGTTGTCGAAAGACTTCGAGGTGCGCTGGCTGGGCAGTGAGCGGCCCGAGTCGGTGCCGGCGATCACCACCTCAGAGGTGCTCGCGCGCGCCGCTCGCGAGAAGGTCATCTGGCATGCGCACCGGAACAACGATCTGATCTTCGCCAGCCAGGCGCGGCTGCTGCGGCCGAACCTGAAGGTGGTCTTCACCCGTCACGGCAGCTACCCGCCCGGAGCGTTCTCGCGCTGGGTGGCGAAATGGGCCGACGTGATGATCACGCTGAACGAAGAGAACGCCGGGTGGATGAAGGCGCCCTCGGTGGTGATTCCCCACGGGGTCGACACCGCGCGCTTCACTCCGCCCGCGTCGCGCGAGCAGGCCTGGGCGGGGCTCGGGCACGGTGGGCGCTACGGCATCGGAGTGGCGGGCCGGGTGCGTGAGAACAAAGGCCAGGGCGACTTCGTAGAGGCGATCGCTCCGCTGCTGCCGAAGTTCCCCGAGTGGCGCGCGGCGCTGGTCGGCCTGGCGTTGGGCGACGACGTGCGCTGGGCCGAGCAGCTGAAGGCGAAGACCGGCGGCGCGCTGCTGTTGCCGGGCGAGTCGCGCGAGATTCACCGCTGGTACCAGGGCTTCACGGTGTTGGTGAACCCGTCGCACGGCGAGTCGTTCGGTTTGACGATGGTGGAAGGCATGGCGGCGGGCTGCTGCGTGGTGGCGAGCAACCTGTTCCACGTGCCGGGGCTGATCGAGCACGGCCGCACCGGCTTCATCTACCCGCCGCGTGACATGCAGGCGCTGCGAGAGATCCTCGAGCAGCTGATGCGCGAACCTCAACGCGCCGAACAAGTGGGCCGCAACGCCGCCGAAGAAGCGCGCGCGCGCATGAGCATCACCGTCGAAACCGACGCGATCGCCGGCGTCTACAAAACCCTCTCCTGACAGGAGAGGGCCGACGGACGCCAAAGCGTCCGCGGGGTGAGGTTAGAGGCCCGGCGCGCAAGCGAGGGCAGCGTCCACCAGCGGATGCCCAGCATCTCGTCGCCGCCACGCAGCCCTGATCTCGAACGACGCCTCCTTCTCGAGCGCCGCCGACAGCTCCCGCACCGGATGCGCAGTCACCCCGGCAACCCTGGGCCCAGCGTCCTGCAGCGAAGGCACCAACGAAAACCCGAGGCCCGCTGCAACGAACCCCAGCAGCGTGTCCGACGAGTCCGCCGAGTAAGCCTCGCGCGGAGCCAACCCGGCAGCCTCGAGCGCGCGTCGCTGGAGCTCCTTCAACGTGCGGTCGGTCTGGTACCCGATGAACGGCACCTCGCGCAGCTTCTCGGGCTTGAGCTTGCCCTCCAGCGCCCAGCGCCCGTGCGACGGGGTGACCACGAACGCATTCAGCCGCGCAACAGCGCGCCCCTCGACGCCATCGGGCAGCGCGGGCAGCCAATCGACCAACAGCTCCGCCTCCGAGCGCAGCAACACCTGAGGATCCGCCGTCTGTACCTCGGTGAGCGCGACGCGAATCTTGGGGTGCTTCGACTGCAGCTTGAGCAGCCAGGGCGGCATCAAGTGCCGCAACAGATGGCCGGCGGCGAAAACCCGCAGCGTGCCCTCCGGCTCGCCGCCCTTGAGCGACGCCTCGAGCGACTGGAGCGACTCGTAGAAAGGCTGCACCCGCTCGAACAGCCGCTCGCCGGCGGGCGTGAGCGACACCCGATCTTTGCCCGAGCGCTCGAACAGGGCGACGCCGAGCTCGTCCTCCAGGCGGCGAACCTGCTGGTGCACGCCCGGCTGGGTGATCGGGTACGGAAACGCCCGGGCCGCCCGCGCATAGCCGCCCGTTCGCGCAACCCAGTAGAACCCTTCGAGGCGCTGCATCGTCATCATATACGGCCAGTTAACGATGCCTCAGCCATTAGTTCCCAGCGGAAAATACACCGAAACGAGATGCTGGGCGTTGAACAGAGCGCACCCACTCTCAAGGAGCATCACATGGCGTTCCGCAATGCGACTCACCTCGGCATTCTCGGCATCTGGGCGACGTTCGGCGTGCTCTACAGCCTCGGCGCGCTGATGCATGCCGACTTCACCCCGCTGGCGTTCTGGGTGTGGTTCGGCTGCTTCGCCGCGCTGATGACCGGCGTGATCTCGAAGTTCAAGACCGCGATCGCCGCCCTGCTCGCCCACGCCGGCGCGATCGTCTTCATGAGCGTGATTCCCGCGGTCTTCCCGTTCTCGCTGCTCCGCCTCGGGCTCGACCTGCTGTCGCGCCGCTGAAGCTACTTCGCCGGGCCGACCAGCCACTTCGCGGTGCAGACCGCGACCACGTCGCCGCTCGCGTCCTTGATGTCGCCCGAGAAGATGTACTCCTTCTTCTCGCTCGAGCTGGGCACGGGGCAGTTGGCTTCACAGACCAGGTTGCCGCGGGCCTTCTTTTTGTACTCCATCGACAGGTTGACGATGATCGCCCGGGCGTCTTCGGGCATCGAGAACATCATCGCCGAGCCGGTGGCGACCTCGCCCAGGTTCATCAGCGCGATCGCGTGAATCGAGTTGAGGTGGTTGCGCACCGCCTTGCGGTCACGCATCAACACCTTGGAGCGGCCGAGGTCGAGCTCCACCACCTCGGGAGCGATGGTGCCGGTGTAAGGCGCCATGCGGCCGAGAATCGTGCCCATCACTTTTCCACCGCGGGGCACGCGCTTGAGCATGCTCCAGATCTGACGCAGACCGGCGGGCCCGGCGAGCTTCGACAGCTTCGGCAATTTCGGTAGCTTCGACATGGTGGCCGTCATAGCCGCAGTCCGAAGTTTTCGCTCGCCCTCCAGCGGAAAAACGGCTCATCTGCGTTCCGCACCGTCCCTGGAGGAGCGCCATTCGAATCGGAGTCCCGAAGGAATCCGCCGCGGCCGAGAAGCGCGTCGCCGCCACCCCTGAATCGGTCAAGAAGCTGGTCACCTCGGGGTTCGAGGTGCTGATCGAGAAAGGCGCCGGCACCGCCGCCGGCTACGCCGACGACCTCTACACCGCCGCCGGCGCCAGCTTGGGCTCGCGGGCAGACGCGCTCGGCGCCGAGACGGTGATCAAGGTGCGGCCTCCGTCGAAAGACGAGATCGCCGCGCTCAAAGAGGGCGCGCTGCTGATCAGCCTGGTTCAGCCCGCCGCCAACCCCGGCATCGTCGAGGCGCTCACCGCTCGCAAGGTCACCAGCCTGGCGCTCGAGAAGGTGCCCCGCGTCACCCGCGCCCAGAAGATGGACGTGCTGTCTTCGCAGGCGAACCTCGCCGGCTACCGCGCGGTGATCGAAGCCGCCGAGCACTTTCAGGGCACCTTCGGCCCGCAGGTGACCGCGGCCGGCTCCACTCCGCCCACCAAGGTGATGATCATCGGCGCCGGCGTCGCCGGTCTCGCCGCGCTCGGGGCCGCCAAGGCGCTCGGCGCCGAGGTGCGCGCGTTCGACACCCGCGCCGCCGCCCGCGAGCAGGTCGAGAGCCTCGGCGGCAAGTTCCTCACCGTCGAGATCAAGGAGTCTGGCGAAGGCCAGGGTGGCTACTCCAAGCAGATGTCGAAGGAGTTCATCGAGGCCGAGCACGCGCTCTTCAAGGCGCAGGCCGCCGACGTCAGCGTGGTGATCACCACCGCGTTGGTGCCGGGGGCCAAGGCCCCGGTGCTGATGACCAAAGAGGTGATCGCCGCCTACCGCCCCGGAGCGGTGATGGTCGACATGGCCGCCGAGCAGGGCGGCAACTGCGAAGGCTGCATTCCCGGTGAGATCGCCGACGTCAACGGAGTGAAGATCATCGGCTTCACCGACCTCGCGTCGCGCATGGCGAACACCGCCAGCAAGTTCTTCGGCACCAACCTGGTGCACCTGCTGGAGGAGATGGGCGGCGGCAAGGGCTTCAAGATCGACCTGGAGAACGACGTCATTCGCCCCGCGCTGGTCACCCACAAGGGCGAGGTGCTGCCGCCTCCGCCGGTGAAGGAGCCGGCGCCCAAGCCGGCCGCGCCGCCGCCTGCGCCCGCTGCGATCACCAAGGCGCCGGAGACGGCGATCGCCAAGCCCGAGGCCGAGAAGCCCGACTCGTCGAACACCCTGATCATGGCGGTGGCGACCCTGTTCGTGCTGTTCATGATCGGCAAGTACGCGCCGCGCGACTTCCTCGCGCACGCCACCGTGTTCGTGCTCGCCTGCTTCGTCGGCTGGCAGGTGGTGTGGTCGGTGACGCCCGCGCTCCACACCCCGCTGATGAGCGTCACCAACGCCATCTCCGGCATCATCGTGGTCGGCGGCATGCTGCAGATCGCCAACCCGCTCGACGCCGCGGGCCACATCGACCCGGCGACGGTGCTCGGCGCGGCGGCGGTGCTGCTGGCGGCGATCAACATCGCCGGCGGCTTCGCAGTCACCCAACGCATGTTGAAGATGTTCCATCGAGAAGGACCTCCTTCTTCGTCGAAGGGAGGCCACTGAGATGACGGTCGGAATTCTGGTCATCGCGTACCTCGCGGCGGGCGTGCTGTTCATTCGCGCGCTCGGCGGCCTCTCGAAGCAGGAGACCGCGCGCAACGGCAACCTCTCGGGCATCATCGGCATGGTCGCCGCGATCGCCGTCACCGCGATCGCCTGGGCGGGCGACGCGATCACCGGCAAAGAGGCGGGCATCGCCGTGCTCGCCGGCACCGCGATCATCGGCGCCAGCATCGGAGGCGTGCTCGCCAAGCGCGTCGAGATGACCGGCATGCCGCAGTTGGTGGCGATGCTGCACAGCTTCGTCGGCGCGGCCGCGGTGCTGGTCGGCATGTCGTCTTACCTGGCGCCCCACGGCGTCGACCTCAGCGACGTCACCGTGCGCAACGTGCACATGGTCGAGGTCTGGCTCGGCATCTTCGTCGGCGCGGTGACCTTCACCGGCTCGGTGATCGCCTGGGGCAAGCTGCGCGGCAGCATCTCGGGCAGGCCCCTGCTGCTGCCCGGCCGTCACGTGCTCAACGCGCTGGCGATCGCGGCGGTGATTGGCCTCGCAGTGCCGTTCCTCCAGGCGCCCGGTGAGTCGGGCCTGCCGTACCTGTTGATCATGACCGGCATCGCCTGCCTGGTCGGCGTGCACCTGGTGATGGCGATCGGCGGCGCCGACATGCCGGTGGTGGTCTCACTGCTCAACAGCTACTCGGGCTGGGCGGCGGCGGCGGCGGGCTTCATGCTGTCGAACGACCTGTTGATCATCACCGGAGCGCTGGTCGGCTCTTCGGGCGCGATCCTCTCGATCATCATGTGCCGGGCGATGAACCGGTCGATCCTGAACGTGGTGTTCGGTGGCTTCGGCACCAGCGAAGGCGCGGCACCGGCGGCGGGCGCGGCTCCCGCGGGCGACGTGCACGAGATCAAGCCCGACGCGATGGTCGACGCGCTCAAGACCGCGAAAGAAGTGATCATCGTTCCCGGCTACGGGATGGCGGTGTCGCGCGCGCAGGGCACGGTGCAGGAGCTCACCCGCACGCTGCGCGAGAAGGGCGTCAACGTTCGGTTCGCGATTCACCCGGTGGCGGGCCGCCTGCCCGGCCACATGAACGTGCTGCTCGCCGAGGCCGGTGTGCCGTACGACATCGTGCTCGAGATGGAGCACATCAATCAGGACTTCCCGAAGACCGACGTGGTGATGGTGATCGGCGCCAACGACATCGTGAACCCGGCGGCCGAGACCGACAAGTCGAGCCCGATCTACGGGATGCCGGTGCTCCAGGTGTGGAACTCGAAGATGGTGGTGGTGCTCAAGCGCGGCATGGCCGCGGGGTACGCCGGCGTCGACAACCCGCTCTTCTACAAGGACAACGCGCGCATGCTGTTCGGCGACGCGCGAAAGTCCCTCGAAGGGCTCGTCTCCGCGGTGCGCACCTAGGCGGCGGTGCGCGAGCCGTGGAAGTGCGGCGGCAGCAGCTCGATCGCGCAGTCGCGAATGTCTTCCGCTGAGAGCCAGCGATCGACCACCACCGCGCCCACGCGCTGAGCGTCGCGGCTCAACGGCTCGGGAATCGCGCGGGTGATCACGATCACCTTCGGCCCCGAGCCGCCGCCGGGAATCGCCTCGAGCACCGAAGGCCCGGGGAGATCGAGATCGACCACCACCAGCTCGTACGGCTCGCCGGCCAGGGTTGCGCCGAGCAACTTCACCCGCAGCTCCAGGCCGCTGGTGGTGTTCTCGACGTCATACCCTTCGCGCTGCAGCTCGACGGTCAGCGCCGCACGGGCCTCGACCTCCGCCACCCCCATCAAGACCCGCGCGGGCCGTCCAAACGCTTCATGCTCGGAAAAGATCATGTGGTGCGCCTCCAGACTGGACCGAGAACGAAAGCAGTCCACATGCCAGGGGCGGCGCTCCCGTGGATCAGAGGGCGAGCGCGGCGCACGTTTTACGCGCGCGTAACAATTTCACTTACGGCTGGGGACCCAGGTGACGACTTTCTCGGTCTTGCCCTTCACGTCGACAGCGGGCATCGCGTTCCAGCCGAACACTTCGCCCGCCGAGGTCTTGGTCGCGTCAGACGCGAGCAGCATCTGCTGGTGCGTTTTTGTCAGGCCTTCGATGCGTGAGGCGAGATTCACCGTGTCGCCGATCGCGGTGTATTCGAGCCGGCGTGCGGTGGCGCCGATGTCGCCCACCACCACCTTGCCGGAGTGCAGCCCGATGCCGATGCGCAGCGGCTGGAGGCCGGCAGACCCGCGCTCCCGGTTGAGCTTCTCGAGCGCGTCGATCATCTCCAGCGCACACTTCACTGCATTCTCGGCGTGGTGCGCGTCGGGGATCGGCGCTCCGAAGTAGGCCATCAGGCCGTCGCCGATGAACTTGTCGAGGGTGCCGCCGTAGCGAAACAGCACCTCCACCATCTTCGAGTGGTAGGCGTTGAGCATCTGCACCACCTGCTGCGGCTCGAGCTTCTCGGACAGCGCGGTGAAGTCGCGAATGTCGGAGAACAGCACCGTCACCTCGCGCGACTCGGTGGTCGACTGCGAGCCCAGGTCGGCCAGCCGGGTGGCGACCTCGGGCGAGAAGTAGCGGCCCAGGCGCTGGCGGCGGAGCTCTTCTTTGCTCGCCGACTCGACCAGCTTCTGCACCCGGTTCACCAGGTACATCGCCGCGCCGGCCGCCGCGGCCATCACCACCACCGCCGACGACTGCCCGCCCGCGCCGACGCCCGCCTCGCCCTGGAGCTTCACCGTGAAGGCGGCGCCGAACACGCCCACCACCAGCGAGAGCCAGCGATCGAGGGTGAGCGCGGAGGCGAGCAGCAGCGTGGCGTAGATGCCGAGCGTGAAGCCGGCGATGCCCGCGGGCGCGGCGGCGGCGGCGATGCCCCGCGACTGGAGCCAGTAGACGACGGGCAGGTCGACCAGCGCGCAGGCCCAGCCGACCGCGCGGGCGTTGGAGCCGAACCGCCAGGCGAGCACCGCGAGCACTGCGCAGGCGCCCAGCCAGAGGCCGAACACCGGCAGGTACACCCGCCAGCCGGCGTCGTCCTTCACCACTCCGAAGAAGAGCGCGAGCAGGAAGCTGGCGAAGATCGCGGTCGAGCGAATCAGCTGCAGGCGAAGCACGTTGCGCCGGCGCTCTTTGCCCAGCTCGCGCTCGAGCGTCTGTTGAAGCGTCTCGTCCGCCATCGACCGCCCAGACCATATCCCTCCCCATTCGGAGGAGGGTGTTCGAAGGACGGGAGGGGGCCGCCCGTCTATCTCGGCAACATCGGGCTGACCTGGCTGGCGGCGGCCGCGGCGATGTCGCGCGGGGTGGCGGAGTGGTCGACCACGGTGGCGTGAAGCCGGGTCGCGTCGCGGTTGGCGAGCTCTCGCGCGACCGGGGCGACGATGATGATCTTCGGAGGCCGGGCCTGCCGCGTCAGCGCATCGACCACCGGCAGTGCGGTGAGCGCAGCGTCGACCACCACCAGGTCGAACGCGAGCGGCGACCGCGACACGTGGGCTTGAGCGTCGAGCTGCCCCGACGCGACGTGCACCTCGAAGCCTCTGCGCGTGAGCTCGCTGCTCAGCCGGCTGCGTGTCTCGCCGGGCGCGGTGCAGAGCATCACCCTCGCCCGCCTGCCGAAGGTTCGCGCCGGGACGCTGGGTGCTGATGGAACTGGAGATTCCGGTGGCATGTTTTGGTCTCCCGCCGGGCGAGTGCCGTGAGCAGCCCGCGTGCCAGCGCGCGTCAGAGGGAGCCCCTCGCGAGGAGTGGCTCGAACCTTACGTTGGGGTAACCCGCTGTCACCGGATCGCAAAACGAGATCTTTGCCAGTGCGGGGCGTATCGTCCCGTTTCATGAGGGGATTGCTCGCTGCAGTGATGGTGGTGACGTTGACCGCGTGCCCGGAGCAGAAGCCGGCCGGCGGTGGGGGCGGCTCGGCGACCGGAGGCGGATCAGCGACCGGCGGCGGATCGGCGACGGGCGGTGGCGGCGCGGCGACCGGCGGTGGTGCAGCGACCGGCGGCGGATCAGCGACGGGTGGTGGCGGTGCGGCGACCGGCGGCGGTTCAGCGACCGGCGGCGGCTCGGCCGATGCCGGCCACCCCGCGGTCGAGCACCTGGTGGTGATCGTTCAAGAGAACCACACCTTCGACAACCACTTCGGGCGGTACTGCACTTCGCCCTACGGCACTGCGCCGACCTGCAACACCGGCCCGTCGTGCTGTGAGGAAGGCCCGGCGACCGATCCCTCCGACGCGGGCCCGACGGTGCTCGACGACGGCGAGATGGGCACCTGGGACCCGAACCACACCCGCGCTTGCGAGACGAACGAGATCAACTCCGGCGCGATGGACCAGTTCGTGGTCGGCACCGCGTGCTCGAGCCCCCGCAACTTCGCCTACTCCGCTCAGTCGGTGATTCAGCCGTACTGGGATCTCGCCGGCCAGTACGCGATCGCCGACCGCTACTTTCAGTCGGTGATCGGCCAGAGCTCGAGCAACGACATGTACCTCGCGCGCGCGGCCTGGGAGTTCAACGACAACGAGTTCGGCGGCACCGGCGCGATCGGCCGCACCTGCCAGCTCCCCAACGCCAACGCCAGCTACACCCACGCCAACATCGGAGACCTGCTCGCCGACGCCGGCGTGACGTGGACGTTCTATGCCGAGGGCTACCAGCGCACCAAAGACGCGGTCGACGCCGGCATGTGCCCGAGCGCGCCCACCGACTGCCCGGCGCACATCGTCATCTACCCCTGCAACTATGACCCGGGCGACGACCCGTTCACCTACTACGACAGCACCCGCGACAACCCTCAGTTCACCGCCGACCTGAACGCGTTCGTCGCCGCGCTCGACGCCGGCACGCTGCCGTCGGTGAGCTACCTGAAGCCGCTCGGCTTCAAGAGTGAGCACCCGGGCGGGAGCTCGAAGCTCTCCGATGGCGTCGGCTTCGTGAACGGCATCACCCAGCAGATCCTCGCCTCGGCGTACGGCGGCAAGGTGCTGGTGCTCGTCGTCTGGGACGAGGGCGGTGGCTACTTCGATCACGTCGCGCCTCCGGCGCTGAGCACCGCCGACGGCCAGCCGTACGGCACCCGCCTGCCCTTCCTCGCGATCGGCCCGTACGTGAAGACGAACTACGTCTCGCACGTGCAGCTCGAGCACGCCTCGGTGGTGAAGTTCATCGAGTGGAACTGGTTGGGTCACACCACCGGTCAGCTCGGCACCCGCGACACCACCGCCAACAACCTCGGCGACGTGCTCGACCCGGCGAAGACCGGCGTCGCGGTCCCGGCGAACTGAACATGTGAAGGCTTTCGACCAGCAGAATGCAAAGGCGCGCCCAACTGGTCGCTCGTTCGCGGGCCGAATGGGAAGCTCGCATCTGACATTTCGACGGCGCGACGCCGAACCTGACATTCTGTGAGGTCGAGCTATGGGTTCGGAGTCCAGTCAATACGCTCGACTTTGCCGGCTCCGACCGGCACGCGGACGTACCGCGGCCCAGAATCCAATCGATGGAGATTGGCTGGAACAAATGGAAAGTCAGGCGCCATCCTGCGCCGCACCCAAAACATACATGTATTTCCGCGCCGCCAGCGAACCACATCAAAATTGTACCTCAAGGCCTCACGAACCACATCCAACTCGGACCGACACGTCCCAGGGCGATACGCAAGAAGGGACACACAAGCCCAAAACGGACTGCCAACGAAGACTCGCCCCACGCACTCAACAATACTAAGGGCAGCAACCAATAGCGCCGCCCAAAGTCGAGGTCTCATCTGCACGTGGCATCCGCATCTGTCTGGGGACTCACGTACGGCGGATCATCGTACTCATCGACTCGCCCCGGTTCATAACTAAAGGGCAACCCTAACCACTCGGAACCGGGCACGTGCCTAAAGAACGCCCGCGCGCCATACGCAAGCAGACTGCTGTCGTCCGCATAGAAAATTCGCCACTGAGCATCGGGCGCAACCATTGCAACGGGATCGGTCCTCGCACCGCGTCTAATTGAAGCTGTTCTGTAGTTCTACAGAACGACTGGAATGCGGTCGAATGGACCCGCCGTGACTCTGACAAGCTGTTCGCTCGTTGAGGCGCGGTAGTCGACTCAAACGCGCCCAGTTGAGCCGAGACGAAAACGGCGCGCTCCTCATCGGAGCGCGCCGCTTCACTGCACTAACAAATGCCGCTTACTGGCAGAGGTACGGGATGATCGTCATCACGCTCTGATCGACCTCGTGCGAGCTGATGCCGAACGGTTCCTGGCAGGCATGGCCGGTCGGAGCGGTGACAGTCGCGCCGGTGTTGCCGGTGTCGGTGTCGGGGAACAGCACGTACTGCGCCGCGGGGGGCGGCTGAGTGGTGTTGCCGGCGACCGGCAGACCGCTCGAGGTCAGCACGTAGGCGCCCGCGTTGCCGGCGTCGATGTCGGCCGAGAAGCCGCCGTCAGCTCCGCGCATGAAGACGACCGCCACGCCCTTGGTCGGGTCGAGGCCGTGGCCGAGGGTGACCAGCGCGAGCAGACCGACCGTGTCGTTGGTGTAGAGGTCGAACTCCCACGGGGTGTACAAGCCGGGGGCGCCGACCACGCCGACCTGCATCGGGAAGTCGGGGTACGCGGTGGAGGCGCGGATGAACGTCGGCGCGCCCGGGGTGAGGTCGAGGTAGTAGGTGCCGTCGACCGCGGTCACCGTGGAGGCGCCGCCGTTCAGCGCTTCAACCGTGGCGTTGTAGAGCGGCTTCAGGCCGCCGTCGCCCTGGAGCTCGGTCACGATGCCGTACGCGCCGGAGCCGGTCGCGCTCGGCATCACGTCGACCTGCAGCGTCATGCCGCCGCCCGCCGGGGTGCCGTGGTTGCTGCAGTAGAAGCCGTACACGCCGAGCTTGTCGAAGGTGACGCTGGTCGGAGCAGTCGCTTCGGTCGCAACCAGGGTGTCAGGACCGCACGACTGATCGAGGGTGTGGAACGCGCTGACGCCGGTCAGGTCGAGCTGCTGGCCCTTGGCGACCTTGATGTGGCCCGCCGCAGTGTAGAAGGTCGACCAGTCGAGGCTGAGGGTCGCGCCCGCATCGGTGGTGTAGTCGGTCGCAGTCGCAGTGCCGTTCCAGAAGCTCGGGCAGAGCGAGTTGGAGCCGGCGTCGATCGCCGTGCCGCCGCCCGTTGCCGAGCCGCCGCCCGTTGCCGAGCCGCCGCCGGTCGCCGCACCGCCGCCCGTCGCCGCGCCGCCGCCCGTGGCCGCACCGCCGCCCGTCGCTGCGCCGCCGCCCGTGGCCGCACCGCCGCCCGTCGCCGCGCCGCCGCCCGTGGCCGCACCGCCGCCCGTCGCCGCGCCGCCGCCGGTCGCCGCACCGCCGCCGCCGGTCGCAGAACCGCCGCCCGTGGCCGCGCCGCCGCCGCCGGTCGCAGAACCGCCGCCGGTCGCCGAGCCGCCGCCCATGCCGCCATCATTGTTGTTGTTGTTGTCGCAGCCGCTGAACGACGCCAGCGAGCCGATCGCGAACACGAGCGCCGCGAAACGAAGCTTCTGATTCATCTGGTTCCCCTCCTGGGTTGAGGGGCACGGCCTACTACGGCTGGGCCTGAATGTCCCGCAATGCAGCGGCCCCTCTGAGGGCATGAGCCTTCAGAGGAGCCACCACTTCAGTCTGATCTCCCCCGGTTAGGGGAAGAACGAGGCCGGGAAGACGCCCGCGGGCGCCGTGTCCGGCAGGTTCTGGAACGCCGAGAACGGGTCAGGCTGGTTGGTGTCGCTGGTGTTGTTCACCACCAGGTCGTGCGCGTACTGGGTGAACTCGACCGGTCCACCGCCGCCGGTCGCCGCACCACCACCGCCCGTGGCTGCTCCGCCACCGCCGGTCGCCGCACCACCGCCACCCGTCGCCGCTCCGCCGCCACCTGTCGCAGCGCCGCCACCACCCGTCGCGGCACCGCCGCCACCGGTCGCTGCGCCGCCGCCCGCTGCCGAGCCGCCGCCAGTCGCGGAGCCACCACCACCGGTCGCTGAACCACCACCGGTCGCGCTGCCTCCACCCATGCCGCCGTCGTTGTTGCTGCTGTTGCAGTCACACGCCGAGAGACCGACGGTGAAGGCCAGCAGTGCTCCGAAGAGGATCTTTCTCATGGGAGAAGTTCCTCAGTCCGGGCTGTTCGGCGTCCGCAGGTACGGGAACACCGGGTCGAACTGCTGGTGGTTCTGCGACACCGCGTCGGTGAGAGGCACTCCGCCGGCCGGAGCCAAGGAGGACGGCAACAGCACGCCCATCACCACGCGCAGCGCGACGTCGGTCACGTCGTCGCCAGGGCGACGGCCGTTCGGGAATCCCGCCACGTCACAGCCGGCCAGCGTGGTGTCGAGGTGGCCACCCGCCGAAGCCGTCGGCGCGGTCACGCACGTCGCGGCGCCGAGGTCCTGCAGGTTGGAGCAGTCGGTCGCCGAGGTACACAGCTTCGGGTTCGGCGGGCCGAGTGCATCGGCAGTGTTGAGACGCAGCATCTCGCCGAACGATCCGTTCGCAGTCGCTCCGGTGAAGCCGGTCGCGAAGGCCTGGACGAGGTCGTTACGGGGGTAGAACTGCGGCGCCGGCGCGTTGGCTGAGCCGTAGATCAGCTCGATCAGCGTGGGGAGCGTCGGGTTGGTGATGTACTTCGCGAACTGCGCGTCGTCCTTCGGCTCGGAGGAGTTGAAGCGGTCTTTGTCGGCGAGACCGATCACCACCTCGTTCACCAGCGGGTTCGACAGACGCGAGACCTGGGTCCACGCACCACCCTCACGGGCGGGATCGGAGTAGGTCGCAGTCGGGTTGATCACGCGGGCCTGACGCACGCTCGCGGTGGTCCACGCGCCGACGATGGTGTCCGACCCACCGTGGATGATGCAGCTGGTCGGCAGCTCGAGCGCGATGGTGGTGATGTTGTGATCGCCGATCGGCGTCTTGGTCATGTCGCTCAGCGGGCTCGGGCCCAGGAGGGCGCGGCCGGCGCCAGCCGTAAGAGTGGTCTCGCCGCCGTTGGCGACCGCAGCAAGGCCAGCGTTCACGAGGTCGAACACGCGGCCCAGGTTGACCGCGAAGCTCTCGGCGCGCTGACCGACGAACACCTTACCGGCAGTGGCGCAGCCGGGAATGGTGATGTCGTAGATGTACTGCCGCGCGTAGGCCTCGTAGCCGTTGCCGAAGGTCTTGGTGCCCATGTTGTCGAGCGGCTTGGTGAAGACGCTGCCGCCGTCGGCCGCGTTGGTGACCGCGGTGCCGGCGCTGCCACGGCGGGGGCCGTTGACGAGCGTGATGGTGAAGCTCTCGGGCGAGGCGATGTTGCCGGTGCTGCCCGCGCCCAGGTTCGGGTCGGAGCCGGTGACCGGGCCCGCGATGCGCAGCGGGATGCCGACGTTCTGCAGACCGCCGCCGTCAGGCAGGCCGATCGGCAGCTCGACGCCCGCGCCGTTGTTCACCAGCGGGTTCGAGAAGCGGAACTGGAAGGTGAGGTCTTCGACCGCGTCGGCGGTGGAGCCACCGTCGGCCGAGCCGTTGTCGATGTGAATCTCGTACAGCGCGTTCGGATCCATCTCGAAGAAGTTCGGGCCGCCGTACTTGTTCTGGAGCGGCTGGTAGTTCGCGATGATCGTGGTGAACCCGGTGCGGCCCGCCTCGTAGCTCTGGAAGAGGTAGAAGTCGGTCGCGTCGACCTTCGGGTTGCGGGTGATGAACGGTGCCTCACGGTGGCTGGAGGCGAACGCCCCCGCTCCTGCCAGGGCGACCGTCAGCGCCAGGCAGACCTTCAGTGGATTTCTACGCAGTTTTTTCAAGGACCCTCCCCAAATGAGTGTTGGCCGCAGCAGGTACGGGGCCGGGAATTTTTCGGTTCTCTGCCGATGCGAAAAAACCGGAGGGCGTGCTGGGGCGTATATTGGCCACTCAAATGCGCAAAGCCCCTGCCCTTTTCGTCGCCGTCTCGTTGTTGTCGCTGATCGGTTGCAAGAAGAAGGAGGAGGCCCCTCCGCCCGAGGCGAAACCCGCGGCGCCGGCAGCCCCGGCGAAGACCAGCCCCGATCTGCCGCTGATGGACAAGATGGCCTTCGAGGCCGCCCATCGCACCGACGCCGGGCTCTCGGTCGACGACTTCTTCGCCGCGCTCGACAAGGCCGGCCTCAAGGTCACCGATGTGAAACAGCACGTCGCCGGCGTGTATGGCGCCCGCTACTGCAGCGGAGGGATGACGGCGGGCGTTCACGTCGATCTCTGCGAGTTCGACTCAGACAAAGACGCGGAGGGCGCCAAGGTGGCCACCGACAAGGCGTTCGGTTCGGTGCCGAACCTTCAGCACCTGTCGCACAAGGCTTCGATGCTCTCGGTGCGGCCCGAGACCGTCACTCCCGAGACCGAGGCGACGGTTAGAAAAGTGACTGACACCTTCAACGCCCAGTGATCAGAACGGTAACACCTTGAATTCAAAGACCCGCTCGCAGAACCAGACCACTGCGATGCCGGCGATCACGAACGAGCCGTACTTGAGGAACTGAGCGTAGAGGCGGCTCTTACGGCCGAAGTACATCAGCGGGAGCAGCGCCAGCACGACCGAGAGCTGACCGGCTTCGACGCCGATGTTGAAGCCGAACAGCGCCAACGCCAGCGAGCCGCCCGAGAGCCCGAGGTCCTGCAGCGCCCCGGCGAACCCGAAGCCGTGCATCAGGCCCATCGTGAACGCCGGCGCCCAGCGCGCGTTGCCCAAGAAAGGCGTGACGTTGTCGACCGCGGCCAGCGCGACCGAGGCGGCGATCGCCGGCTCCACCAGCCGCGAGGGAGGCACTGCCCAGCCGAGCGTGGCGAGCGAGAGCGTGAGCGAGTGGGCGATGGTGAACGCGGTGACGGTGCGGGCGACCTCGCCGAGCACGCTCGGCAGTGAACCGGCGGGCTCCCAGTCGCGTTGCTTGCGGCGGAGCACCGACGGGAGCAGCAGCGCGGCGAGGAACAGCAGGTGGTCGACGCCCGAGAGAATGTGACGCACCCCGCCCTCGAACATCGACTTGAAGCCGCGCTCTTCCTGGCGTTCGCGCGCGTCGAAGCGGCCGGTGCGGGTGGCGTCGGAGAGCACCAGCGAGTGGTTGCCGAGTCGCACCAGGCCGCGGTGCTGCGGGTCGCGCTCGAAGAACAGCTGGTAGTCGATCGACACATCGTCGACCGGGCCCGGGCAGGCGGTGTCGAACCGGAGCACCAGGTAGCTGCCGTCGGTGTGCTGCACCAGCTGATGCCCGGTCGCCTTCTGGGTGCACGCGCCCTGGGGAACCGAGAGGTGCAGGTGGCCCAGAAGATACGTGTCGACGTCGGGGAAGCGGGCCTTGAGCTCCCCCCAGGTGACGTTGCCGTCGGAGCTGGCGTCGAGGATCAGCGTGTCGTCGAGGTCTCTGATCGCGGCGTCGAGGCGGCCGGTGAGCTCATGGCCGTTCGGCTCGAGGGTGACGTACGCATCAGAAGGCTTGTGCGCGAACGCAGCGGTCGCGGTGAGGAAGAGCAGAACCGACACGAGCCGAGCACGGCGGCGGGAGGTGTGACGCCCCTCCGCCCCTTCGGGGCACCTCCCCTCTTCAAGGGGAGGAGTCGCATCGGTGATCCCCCTCCCCCACCCAGGGGGAGGGTGGCCGAAGGCCGGGAGGGGCGTCACACTCGAGCCCTTCCTCACTGACTCACCTTCTTCACCAGCTCGACCAACCGCGGCTCTTCCGCCCCGCTGCGCTTCAACGCCTCGACCACCGGAGCCGCCGCCGCGGGCTTGCCGGCCTTCAACGCCGCCTCGAGCAGCACGCGTGCATCGGCGGGCTCGCGCTGCACCTTCCAATTCGCTTCTGCGAGCTCGAGCGCCTTGGGCACATCGCCTTCGAGCTCGAGCTGAAAGCGCGACTCTTCGCGGCGATGGACTGAATCTCCCCGCTCGCGCGCCGCATCGAACCGGGCCCGCAGCTCCTCGCGGTACTCGGCGGCCTTCGGCAGCCCGGCCCGCTGGGTGGCGATCGCGAGCCGCAGCAACTCGGCGTCTGCCCGCTCGCGCACCACCTTGGCGGCCTCGGCGGGCTTGCCCTCGTCCATCAGCAGGTCCGCCAGCGCGGCTCGGCTGTAGGTGTCTTCGTCGTCTTCGGCGATCGCGGCGCGAAACGCCTTCTCGGCCTCGTCGTCTTTTCCCGCCCGAACGGCGAGCTCCGCGCGGGTCGAGAACAACCAGCCGCGCTCGGCCGAGGTCCACTGCGAGGCGTCGATCGCGCTGATCGCCGCGTAGGCCTCCTGTGCCTTGCCCGTCTGACTGTCGACGACGGCGGTGCACACCACCTTCAGCGCGGGTTCCTGCTGAATCACGCTCAGCGCGTCACACGCACGGAGCGCCTCGGCGTATCGGCCGACGACGGTGAGCACAGTGGCGCGGGTGAGCAGAATGGTCGCGTCATCGGCGGCGCCACCGTCGGCGGCGGCAGCGAGCGCGTCGAGATCTGCGAGCGCTCCGTCGAAGTCGTGGAGGCTCTGGCGAATCACCGCGCGCTGCAGCCGCACCGGCTCGGGAGGCGCGGCGTCTTTCCACCACGGCATCAGCGCCGCCTGCGCTTTGCCGAGGTAGCGCGGGTCGCTGAGCCTTCGGCCGATGGAGATCGACGTGCGCGCGTAGGCCGCGGCGGCAGCGGGGTCATTCGGCGAGGCGCTGAGCATCATCCGCGCTTGCGAGAGCGCCGCCTGCTCGGGCGAGCTCCGCTTCGGCACGCTGGCGATCACCTCGGCGTCCGACGCCGGCACGTATGGACCCGCAGACGCCGACAGCTTGCCCGCCACCATCGAGGCGGCGAGCAGCACCAGCGCGAGCAACAACCAGCGAGACGGCTTCATCGACCCACTCTCCGCAGGGCGACGGTGTCTGGATTCTTCGAGCTACTTCACCGCGTTGAGCGCGGGGTCGTAGTCGGGCTCCTGGCCGATCTCGGGAACCTGCTGGGTGTAGATGACCTTGTCGCTCTCATCGAGCACCACCACCGCGCGCGAGAGCACGCCCTGGAGCTTGCCGGAGGTGATCTCGACGCCCCAGTCCTTGCCGAAGGAGCGGTCGTGCATCACCGACAGCGGCACCACGCCCTGCAGACCCTCGGTGGTGCAGAAGCGCTTCTGCGCGAACGGGAGGTCGGCAGAGACCACCAGCACCACGGTGTTCGGCAGCTTGCCCGCCTGCTCGTTGAACTTGCGGGTGGAGATCGCGCACACGCCGGTGTCGAGGCTGGGCACGATGTTGAGGATCTTCTTCTTGCCCGCGTAGTCCTTCAGCGACACGTCGGCGAGGTCGCCGGTGGTGAGCTTGAAGTCTGGAGCCTTGTTGCCCACTTTCGGCAGATCGCCGGCGGTGGTGATCGGGTTTCCCTTGTGCGTGATGTTTGCCATGGGCGCCGTTTAACACGATCGTTGGAGCATGGCCTCTGAAGGCTTTCCGGCCACACGGGTGTCTCTGCTGGCGGGCATCGGCTCCGACAGCGCACCCGACCGGCAGCGCGCGCTCGACCGCGTGATTCAGGCCTACTGGAGCCCGGTCTACAAATACGTGCGGCTGAAGTGGAAGCTCGAGAACGCCGACGCGCAAGACGCGGTGCAGGGCTTCTTCGCCGCCGCCACCGAGAAGGACTACCTGGCCGCGTTCGATTCTTCGAAGGGCCGGTTCCGCACTTTCCTGCGGGTGTGCGTCGATCGCTTCGTGCAGAAAGCTGCGAGCGCGGAGCGGAGCTCGAAGCGCGGCGGTGACGCAGAGCGGCTGTCTTTGGACTTCGAGTCGGCTGAGCGCGAGCTGATGACCTCGGGCGGCATCGACGACGTCGAGCGCTGGTTCGAGCGCGAGTGGGCGCGGAGCATCTTCGCGGCCTCCACCGAGCGGCTGCGCCAACGCTTGAAGGAAGAGCCGCTCGGCGCGCTGCGGCTGGCGGTGTTCGAGCGCTACGACCTCGCCGAGCCCGAGGCGCGCCCGAGCTATGCGCAGCTGGCGGAGGCGCTGGGCATCAAGCCGACCGACGTCACCAACCACCTGGCCGCGGTTCGCCGTGAGCTGCGCGAGCTGGTGCTCGAGACGCTGCGCGACGTCACCGCCACCGACGAGGAGTTTCGAAGCGAGGCGCGGGCGTTGTTGGGAGTGAACGCCCGATGATCGGCGACGGGGTGCTCGATCATCTGCGGCGGGTGGTCGACGAGCCCGACCTGAGCGGCACCAAGTACGAGCTGCTGGAGCCGCTCGGGCGCGGAGGCATGGGCACGGTGTTCAGCGTCAACGACACCCAGCTCGGCCGGCAGGTGGCGATGAAGGTGCTGGCGGCGCCCGACCCGACCGGAGAGCTCGCCGCGCGGCTGCAGTTGGAGGCGCGGTTTCTCGCCCGGCTGGAGCACCCCGGCATCGTGCCGGTGTACGACGCGGGCACGCTCCCCGATGGGCGGCCGTACTGCGTGATGAAGCACGTGCGGGGCAAGCGGTTCGACCAGTGGCTGGCCGATGGGCCGGGGCGGGCGAGTGCGCTGCAGTTGGTGGAGCGGATCTGCGAGACGGTGGCGTTCGCGCACGCGCACGGGGTGATTCACCGCGATTTGAAGCCGGCGAACATCATGGTGGGCGAGTTCGGCGAGGCGATGGTGATGGACTGGGGAGTGGCGAAGGAGCTGGGCGCTCCGGAGGCCGTGCGTGGGGCGTCGCCGCCGAGCAGTCCCGAGCTGACGCGTCACGGGGCGGTGGTGGGCACGACCAGTTGGATGGCTCCGGAGCAGGAGCGTGGGGAGCCGGCCGATCGGCGCAGCGACGTGTTTTCGTTGGGGGCGTTGTTGAAGCTGGTGGCGGGTGATGAGCCGGCGCCCTCGTTGAAGGCGATCTGCACGCGTGCGACGGCGCAGGAGCCGGCGGGCCGGTACCCGAGCGCCGAGGAGCTGGCGAAGGACATTCGGCGGTACCTCGATGGGCAGCGGGTGCTCGCCTACCCCGAGACGCTGATGCAGCAGGTCACCCGGGTGAGCCGGCCGTTCTGGCCGTTGCTCGGTGTGCTGGGTTTCTACCTCGCGCTCCGCCTCGCAGTGTTCCTCGGCTGGGGCAATTAAAGGCCGAAATCCCGCTCGGTAATTGGAGGGTGACAGAAGGTGTCAGTCACTTTTCTAAAACCCCTCCAAACGAGGAAAACTGAAGATGATCAAGGGCATGCACGGGATGTTCTATTCGACCAAGGCCGATGAGCTGCGGTCGTTCTTGAAGGACAAGCTGGGCCTGAAGGCCAACGACATCGGGGGTGGCTGGCTGATCTACGACCTCCCCACGGCCGACCTGGGCGTTCACCCCACCGAGGACAGAAAAGTGTCTGGCACCCACGACATCTCGTTCTTCACCGACGACCTGAAGGGCACCGTCAAAGACCTGAAGAAGAAGGGCGTGAAGTTCGACGACGAGCTCGCCGACCGCGGCTACGGCTACGTGATTCACCTCACCATGCCCGGCGGAGTGAAGGTGCAGCTCTACCAACCGAAGTACGACAGGGCCTGACCATGAACACCAAGGTCAATTGGACACGGCTGGTGGTCGGCGGCCTGGTGGCGACGCTGATCTGCTTCGGCACCGACGGCTTCATGCACAACAAGCTGGTCGACGCCGACTGGAAAGCCCTCGGAGACGCGCTGGGAATCATGCCCGGCAAGGGCGAGCACAACCACCAGATGGCGCTGATCTCCTTCTTCGACTTCGAGCTCGGCCGCGGCCTGGGCGCGATCTTCATCTACGTGATGATGCGCGCCCGCTTCGGCGCCGGCCCCAAGACAGCCGTCGGCGCCGCCGTCGTCTCCTGGCTGATTTCCTCAGTGACCGGCCCAGCGCAGTTCATCCCGCTCGGCTTCTACTCCCAGACCCTCTGGCTCAAGATCGCGGCCATTCAGCTGGTCACTTCGACCGCCGCCACACTCGCTGGCGCGGCCATTTACAGAGAGGGCACGCCGGGCTAGGCATTCTGCCCGTGAAGCCCACCGACATCTCCAACCCCGACTATTTCCACAAGGTGGTCGACTGCCAGTGGGCCTGTCCGGCCCATACGCCGGTCCCCGAGTACATCCGCCTGATCGCCGACGGCCGGTACTCCGACGCGTACATGATCAACTGGTACTCGAACGTGTTCCCGGGAATTCTCGGGCGCACCTGCGACCGCCCGTGCGAGCCCGCGTGCCGCCGCGGCCGCGTCGAGAAAGAGCCGGTCGCGATCTGCCGGCTCAAGCGCGTCGCCGCCGACTTCAAAGACGACTCGGTCAAGGGCCGCATGCCGCCGGTGGCCACCAAGAAGAACGGCAAGCGCGTCGCCTGCATCGGCGCCGGCCCCGCGTCGCTCACCGTCGCGCGCGACCTGCTCCCGCTCGGCTACGAAGTGGTGATCATCGAAGCCGACCCGTTTCTGGGCGGCATGATGCGCACCCAGATTCCCAAGTTCCGCCTCCCCGAGTCGGTGATCGACGAAGAGGTCGGTTACATCACCGCGCTCCAGCCCGAGATTCGCGCCGGCGTGCGCGTCAAATCTCTGAAGTCCGTGCTCGACGAGGGCTATGACGCGGTGTTCGTCGGCACCGGTGCTCCGCGCGGCCGCGAGCTCGAGATCCCCGGCCGCAAAGAAGCCGCCGCCAACATTCACATCGGCATCGACTGGCTCTCCTCGGTCTCCTTCGGCCACACCAAGCAGATCGGCAAGCGGGTGATCGTGCTCGGCGGCGGCAACACCGCGATGGACTGCTGCCGAACCTCGCGCCGCCTCGGCGGTGAAGACGTGAAGGTGGTGGTGCGCTCCGGCTTCGGCGAGATGAAGGCCAGCCCGTGGGAAAAAGAAGACGCCCAGCACGAAGGCATCCCGATTCACAACTGGCTGGTGCCGAAGGAATTCACCCACGAGAACGGCAAGCTCACCGGGGTGATGTTCGAGAAGATGGTTCAGAAGACCGACGCCGACGGTAAGAAGAAGGTCGTCTCGGCCGGTGAGCCGCTCCAGCACTTCGAGTGCGACGACGTGCTGGTCGCGATCGGCCAGGAGAACGCCTTCCCGTGGATCGAGCGCGACCTGATCGAGTTCGACCAGTGGGGCATGCCCAAGGTCGACTCGAAGACCTTCCGCTCCACCCACGCCAAGGTGTTCTTCGGCGGAGACGCCGCGTTCGGCCCCAAGAACATCATCTGGGCGGTCGCCCACGGCCACGAGGCCGCGGTGAGCATCGACAAGATCTGCAACGGCGAGAGCGCCGAGCACCGCCCCAACCCGCTCACCAACCTGATCAGCCAGAAGATGGGCATTCACGAGTGGAGCTACGACAACGCGGTCTCTCCCGACCTGCGCTTCAAGGTTCCCCACCGTGACCCGAAGCTGACCCTGAAGGACATCAAGCTCGAGGTGGAGCTCGGCTTCGACCAGAAGGTCGGCTTCGAAGAGGCGCAGCGCTGCCTCAACTGCGACGTGCAGACGGTGTTCGCCAAGAGCCTCTGCATCGAGTGCGACGCCTGCGTCGACATCTGCCCGACCGACTGCATCACCTTCACTCCCAACGCGGAGGAGAAGGAGCTGCGCGTTCAGCTGAAGATGCCGGCGAAGAACCTCACCCAGGACCTCTACGTGTCAGACGGGTTGAAGACCGGCCGGGTGATGGTGAAAGACGAAGACGTCTGTCTCCACTGCGGCCTCTGCGCCGAGCGTTGCCCGACCGGAGCGTGGGACATGCAGAAGTATTTCCTCGAGATGGCGCACGCGGGCCCGAGCTGCCGCCCGCAACCGCCCTCGTTGAAGAAGGCAGGCTGAGCGAACACCATGAAACGCATCAAGGCCCTCAACGACTTCGTCATCAAGTTCGCCAACGTGAACGGCTCGGGCTCCGCCTCGGCCAACACGATGTTCGCGCGCTCCATCATTCGCATGGGCGTGCCGGTGAGCCCACGCAACATCTTCCCCTCCAACATTCAGGGGCTGCCGACCTGGTACGAGCTGCGCGTCAGCGAGAAGGGGTACAACGGGCGCCGCGGCGGCGTCGACCTGATGGTCGCGATGAACCCGCAGACCTGGGACAAAGACCTCGCCGAGATCGAGCCGGGCGGGTACCTGTTCTACGACTCGACCAAGCCGATGCCGAAGTCGAAGTTTCGCGACGACATCAACGTCATCGGCATGCCGCTGACGCAGATCTGCAACGACAAGTACACCGACCCGCGCCAGCGCCAGCTGTTCAAGAACATCATCTACGTCGGCGCGCTCTCCTACCTGCTCGACGTCGAGCTGGAGGAAGTGCAGAAGCTGATCGGCGAGCAGTACAAGGGCAAAGAGAAGCTGCTCCAGCCGAACATCGACGCGCTCCACCTGGGCTACGAGTGGGCGAAGCAGCACCACGTGTCGGGCTGTGAGCTGAAGGTGAAGCGCTCCGACAAGGTGGGGAAGAAGATCTTCATCGACGGCAACGCGGCGGCAGCGCTGGGCGCCGTCTACGGCGGCGCCACCGTGTGCGCCTGGTACCCGATCACGCCTTCGACCTCGCTGGCCGAAGCGTTCATGAAGTACTGCAAGAAGTTCCGCGGCGACCCCGACTCGAAGCAGAACCGCTACGCGATCGTGCAGGGCGAAGACGAGCTGGCCTCGATCGGCATCGTGGTCGGCGCCGGGTGGAACGGCTCGCGCGCGTTCACCGCGACCTCTGGCCCGGGCATCTCGCTGATGCAGGAGTTTCTCGGCCTGGCGTACTTCGCGGAGATCCCCGCGGTGCTGTTCGACGTGCAGCGCGGTGGCCCCTCCACCGGCATGCCGACGCGCACCCAGCAGAGTGACGTCACGCTCTGCGCGTACGCTTCGCACGGCGACACCAAGCACGTGCTGCTGTTCCCCGAAGACCCGAACGAGTGCTTCGTGTTCGGAGCGAAGGCGTTCGACCTCGCCGACCGGCTGCAGACGCCGATTTTCGTGCTGCTCGATCTCGACATCGGCATGAACGACCGGTTGGCGGAGCCCTTCGCGTGGGACGACGCGCACCGCATGGATCGCGGCAAGGTGATGACCTCGGAGGAGCTCGAGGCCGGCAAGCAGTTCGGCCGCTACCTCGACGTCGACGGCGACGGCATTCCCTACCGCACCTACCCGGGCACCCACCCGTCGAAGGGGAGCTACTTCACCCGCGGCACCACCAAAGACCGGATGGCGCGGTACTCCGAAGCGGGCCCCGACTACATCGAGAACATGACCCGGCTGCTCAAGAAGTTCGAGACGGCCAAGCGGTACGTGCCGGCGCCGTTCATCAAGAAGGCGGCCAAGCCGACCAAGTACGGCGTCATCTATTACGGGTCGACGTCACCGGCGATGAACGAGGCGCTCACCGACCTCGACTCGCAGAACGTGCACGTCGACGCGATGCGGGTTCGGGCGTTCCCGTTCTCTGAAGAGGTCGAGAAGTTCATCGAGGCGCACGAGCGGGTGTTCGTGGTGGAGCAGAACCGCGACGCGCAGCTGAAGAGCCTGCTGGTGAACGAGCTGCAGGTCGACCCCAACCGGTTGCCCTCGGTGCTGCACTACGACGGCACGCCGATCACCGCGCGCTTCATCTCTCACACCATCGGCCACGCGGTGGCCCAGCCCCAGAAGGTGGCGTCATGACGTACCTGCCGAAGCCGAAGTTCCACCACCCGGGGCTCACCAAGAACAAGCTCGGGTACACCCGCCGCGACTATGAGGGCACGGTGTCGACGCTGTGCGCCGGCTGCGGGCACGACAGCATCTCGGCGGCGATCATTCAGGCGTTCTACGAGCTCGACGTGCAGCCGCACCGGGTGGCGAAGCTGTCGGGCATCGGCTGCTCTTCGAAGACGCCGACCTACTTCCTCGGCAACTCGCACGGCTTCAACACCGTGCACGGCCGCATGCCGTCGGTGCTCACCGGCGCGAACCTGGCGAACCGCGAGCTGCTCTATCTGGGCGTGTCGGGCGACGGCGACTCGGCGTCGATCGGCATCGGCCAGTTCGTGCACGCGATTCGGCGCGGCGTGAACATGACCTACATCGTCGAGAACAACGGCGTGTACGGTCTGACCAAGGGCCAGTTCTCGGCGACCGCCGACAAGGGCAGCCAGTCGAAGAAGGGCCAGGCCAACATGGATGCCCCGCTCGACATGGTGATGCTGGCGCTGGAGCTGGGCGCGACCTACGTGGGCCGCAGCTTCTCGGGAGACAAGAACCAGCTGGTGCCGCTGATCAAGGGCGCGATCGAGCACCCGGGAGCGGCGTTCATCGACGTGGTGAGCCCCTGCGTGGCGTTCAACAACCACCCTGGCTCGACCAAGAGCTACGACTACGTTCGCGAGCACAACGAGGCGGTCAACGCGCTCGACATCATGGTGCCGCGGGAGCCGATCACCGCCGACTACAAGCCGGGCCGGGTGGAGGTCGTCACCCTGCACGACGGCTCCTCGATTCAGCTGCGCAAGGTGGCCGAGGGTTACGACGCGACCTCGCGGCTGGGGGCGATCAAGTTCCTCCACGAGCACCAGGCGAGGGGCGCGGTGGTCACCGGCCTGCTCTACATCGAGGCGGAGCCGGAAGACCTTCACCACCACATCAACACGGTGAAGAAGCCGTTGAACCAGCTCGGCGACAAGGAGCTGGTGCCCGGCGCGGCGGCCCTCGAAGCGTTGAACGCGTCGCTCCGCTGACCGTGACCGCGCTGCTGCTTCTGGCGGTGGCGCTGTGCCCCAAGGATGCTCCGGCCTTCAAGACGGCCGGCACGATGCCGGCGCGGCACTTCGAGCTGTCGAGCGACAAGACCTCGAAGCTGACCCAGAACGGGAAGGTGCTGTTCACCTACTCCGGCAAGGCGGAGCAGGTGTTGTTCGCCGCGGAGGACCGGTTTCTGGTGCTGCTCGAGGGCGACACCGTCACCCTGGTCACCATCGAGGGCATGCAGTCGAAGCAGGTGAAGCCGCTGTCGCTGCTCACCGAGGAGGAGCTGCGGCTGGTGCCGTCGGGCGAGTGCGGGCAGCGGTGGTTCGATGGTTGGGAAGAGACGCACTACTTCTTGCGGCTGCGGGTGTCGCAGAGTGCCTTGCGGGGGCCGACCGAGGCGGCGCCTCCTCCGGTGGAGCTGAAGCTGACCTGGTCGGGCGGGGAGCTGAAGCGGATCACGCCGGCGCCGGATCTCGACCCCAAGAGCTACGCGATGCAGTGGAGCTCTTCGATCGAGCCCTCGGCGCGGGTGGAGGTGATGGAGCGGGCAGCGCGGTATGCGCCCGGGTTGGCGAAGGCTCCGCACACGGCGGAGTTCGTGAAGCTGTTGTCTGACGTGGCCGCTCGGGGCGACTCGACGGAGGCGGAGCTGCGAGCGGTGGCGCGCTGTCTGGGTGAGGTGCCGGTGGCCGACGCGATGCGTTTGGCGGGGGTGTTGTTGGCTCGCAAGAGCGCCGGCGACGCGGAGGTGTTGGCGGCGCTGTCGAAGCAGGCGACTCCGGAGTCGCGGGCGTTGGCGGCGAAGGTGTTTCACGAGAAGGACCGGTCGAGCCGCGCGCGGGCGGAGGCGGTGCGGGTGGCGACCAATGGCGGGGCGATCGCGAACGACGCGCTCTGGCTGGAGGCGATCGGGGATCCGGCTCCGGAGGTGCGGGAGGCGGCGGCGGAGGGGATCGCGCACCACGTGCCGTGCACGCCGAAGGTGTTCACCGCGTTGTTGCGGCAGCAGGAGAAGGAAGAAGGGCCGAGGGCGAGCGCGATGGCGAACGCGGCGATGAGCTGTGTGCGGGGCGATGCGAGCCCGGGCACGGTGACGTTGCTGTCGGTGGAGGAGCACCGCGAGTCGCGCAAGCTGTGGTCGAGCGCGTACCTGGAGCTGGCGTTTCTGGCCAACAGTCAGGGTGACGCGGCGGAGGCGCGGCGGCTGATCGACGAGGGGATCGCGGTGAAAGAGCGGTCGGACACGGTGAACCATGCGCGGCTGTTGGCGTTGCGGTTGGCGATTGCGCATTCGCTGCAGGACAGCGGCCTGGCGGCGGAGACGTTGAGTGACTTGCGCGAGCTGAAGGACCGCGAGGTGAGCGTGTGTGTCGCGGAGGGCGAGGCGCTGAAGAAGTTCAGCTCGAGCGCTGCGTGTGAACCGACCCGGCCCGTGCAGGCGTTGGTGGCTCCCGAGCCGGCGGTGAAGCGCAAGAAGTGACCTGGCGCTCCGAAGCTTGAAGGTGTCGCTCACTTTCTTCGGGTGAAGGTGCCAGTCACTTTTCTTCGGTGATGGTGCGGTGATGGTGCCAGTCACTTTTCAGCCCGGAAGGTGCCAGTCACTTTTCGCCCGTCGTACCTCTCGGCGGGTGAGAAAGAAGCGGCCCGGCAATTGCTCTCTCGCTCCCCTTTTTGAACACGGGCGAGGGCGTGATGGGGCGACCACTGAGAATGTACGAGGACGGCAGCTATTACTTCGTGACGGCGAGGTGCTTTCAATCTCGCCTGTTGTTGCGGCCGTCTGCGCTGCTGAACGAGGTGATCGGCGGAGTGCTCGCGCGCGCGACGAAGGAGGCGAAAGTCGAGGTGTGCGGCTTCGTGGCCGCGTCCAGCCACGTGCACTTGTTGTGTCGCGCGCAGGACGGTGAGCTCTCGAAGTTCATGAAGTACTTCCTCGGCAACGTCTCCAAGAAGGTGGGCCGACTGGTGGACTGGCCGTGCAAGCTCTGGGAGCGCCGCTTCTCCGCGGAGCCGGTGCTCGACAAGGCCGCGTTGGAGGGCCGGCTCAAATACATCCTCGCGCACGGAGTGAAAGAGGGACTCGTGCGCTCCGTCGCAGACTGGCCTGGGCTGTCGTGCGTGTCGCAGCTGCTCGGCGAGTCGAAGCGCACCTTCCGTTTCTTCGCCTGGGCGAAGCGCTGGCAGAGCGGGAAATTGTTGGAGGACGGGCACCGGCCATGGAGCCCGCTGTGGGCCACGGATGAAGTGCTCGAGCTTCACCCACTCGAGCATTGGAAGAATTGGTCTCAGGAGAAGCGACGGGCGCGGGTCCTGGAATTGATCGCTGAGGTGGAAGAAGAAGGGCGCGCACAACACCCAAGAGTCGCAGGCGTCGAGAAGGTCGTTGGCGCGCATCCGCATACGCGACCGCTGAAGCCAGATCGGCGTCCACGGCCGATGTGTCATGCGTCGACCAAACTTGCGCGCGACGAATACAAAGAGACCTACCGCAATTTCGTCAGCAGGTTCAGAGCAGCGGTGGAGTGCCTACGCACGCTCGGCGTCTCGAAGGAGGTGAAGTTCCCGCCGTTCGCGTTCGTGCCGTTCCTCGCCGCGGGAGCCGGAGCCCTGAGAAAGGTGACTGACACCTTCACTGGCACGAACGGCGTCGGAGCAGGGGCGGCTCATTCGCCTGCGGGATAGTGGCCGACCGTCGCCACCCGCGGATCGTCTTCAGGGACAAGCAACTCCAGCGCGGCACGACCGGTGGTCAGCGTTCGCGAGGGCTTGCCCTTCGGAGTCAGCGTGAGCTCCGCGCGTGCGACCTTGGAGTTGAGACACGCCAGCGCTCCGCCCGGTGGATTTCGGTACTTGAACGCAATGAACCGCTCCGGAGGCGCTTCGACACGCCAGCGAAGATCGATCTCACTGCTCGACATACGTACGTCCATCGCGAGGCCCGTCGCCGAACCCTCAGCGCGCAACATCTTCAACGGGGTATTGAGCTCGTAGCGCTGGCCTTCGAAGTTCAGCACCGCCGCTGACAGCTGCGGAGTCCAGCGGCTGCCAATCTTCAGCCGGCCGGTGCCTCCCTCGAGGTACGCGTCGGGCGCCTGGTCGAACCCAGACACCTGAATCCACGCGTACTCATCCGTGTGTCGTTCACCCCAGTTGTGGCTCTGGCACCCCGGCCACTTCGAGATTTCGAACACCTCGCCATCGACCACGAACCGGCCGGAGACGAGAGCGTGCGGTACCACCGTCACCTGCTTCGCCTTGGGAAACGAGCCCTTGTACGCCCAGGCTGGGTAGATCGGAGACGGAGCTCCCTGCTGCTCGTAGTTCAGCTCCCAGGCCAGAAGGTGTCTGTCACTTTTCGCCTCCCCCCGCGCCGCGCCGTCGGTCCACCTCGAATCGCCGAAGCTCAGGTCGAGGCGGGTCGTTCCCGCGTAGCATCGCCCAAGAGGGAGCTCCTGCCGCACCCCGGTGACCTTGTCGCCGAACCAGGCCGCCCAAAGCTCACCGCACGCCGCCTCGGGGCTCCCAGCGGGCCGAAAAAACGTGTGCCTCAGCCACAGCGCCTTCGGCTCGGTGGGGTGGTTCGCGCGCAGAAACCAGCTCTCATAGTGACCCTTGTCACCGCGAATCGGCAGCCGGCTGGCGTTCCACTCATCGTGAGTCACGAGCGCCTCTCTCCCTCACGCCGCGCACAACTCCAAGCGAAACCGGCTTGCGCCCAGCCGCGACTGGTGGAATCCCTCCAACCATGAACGTCGTGCACACGAAGCAGATGGATTGGACCCCCGGTTTGATCAAGGGCCCGTTCGAGAACCGCCGCAAGCCCTTGGGAGGCGACAAGCTCACCTGCAGCCTCTGGGAGCTCGCACCGGGCAAGAAGTCCTTCCCCTTTCACATGCACCACGTGACCGAAGAGGCGCTGTTCGTCATCTCCGGTCAGGGCAAGGTGCGCACCCAAGAAGGCCTCACCGCGATCGGCCCCGGCGACTACGTCTCGTTCCTTCCCGGCGCCGACGCTCACCAGCTGATCAACGACGGGACCGAGCCGCTGATCTACGTCGGCATGTCGGCAGTCACCGGCGTCGACATCGTCGAATATCCCGACTCGCAGAAGATCGCCGCGGCCAAGGGTGGGCCCCCGAACGGCAAGCGCTACATCTTCAAGACCAAAGACCAGGCCGACTACTTCGACGGCGAGCTCTGAGTCACTTCTTGGCGTTGAAGGTCTCGACCGCCTTGGGCTGAGCGGCAGCGATCCACCGCTGGAGCAGATCGATCTCTCCAGCGTCGAGCTCTGCCTTCTTTCCCATCCGCTCCGCGGTGGCCGGCCAGTCGGTGGCCTTCTTGAACGCAAGGTCGGGAAAGCCGTGGCAGTGGTCGCAGTGATCGACGAACACATGGCGGCCCTTCTCGAGCGACTCGGCGGTGGCGTCGGGGTACTTCGTCTTCGCCGCGTCGATCTCCGGCTGAGACAGCTCGCCCGGAGGCGCCGCGACGCGTGGGAAACAGCCGGTGACGGTGACTCCAACGGCGGCGAACACCCAGAGCAGTCGTCGCATTGGGCACTGACTTAGCGCACAATCGACGCGTGCGCTTCCCGCCCCGCCTTTCACATCTGTGCAATCGGCCGGTGCTGGTCTCGAAGCTGGCACCGACCTATGCGCAGACCCACGAAGTCGACATCGACGAGGCGGTGGAGCGGGTCGACCGCGCGCTCGAGCGCGACCGCACGCTGCAAGACGATCTCCTCGCCGCGTGTTGGGTGGAGCTGACGGCGAAGAAGCCGCGGTTCGACGAAGCAGCGCTGCTGGAAAGGTGGCGCAGCTGCTCAAGGACCGTCCCCAACGCCCCGGCAAGGTGGCGCCGATGTCCGCGGGCTGGAGCGCCTTTCTGGTGCTGATCGATCTCGACGCCGGCCTGGCCAGCGACTCGGCGCGGCGCATTCTCGAGAGCGAAGAAGGAAAACGGCGCCTCGCCGATGGCGTGGCGGAAGCCGGCCGGTTTCTCGCCACCGAGCTCCTCCGCACCTAGGTGTCAGTCACTTTTCGACCGCTGGTCGAAGGTGTCAGTCACTTTTCTGAAGCGTGTGATGTCGCGGGGTTGGCGCGCACCCGCTGGCGCGCGAAAAGTGAGTGACACCCTTCACTCGCCCAACAGAGCACCCAGCGGCTCATCAGGGTCTTCCTGAGACGCGACCCAGCGGCGCTCCGAAGAATCGACCACGTCGACGTTCGGGCGGCCATTGGCGCTCGGCAAGGCGCACATCGACGACCAGGTCGGCATCATGCGGGTGGCGTCGCGCATCGCGAACGTCGGGCTGCACGACTCCGGGTCCTGAAACACCGCGGTGGTGCTGATCTCGATTCGGGTGTGCCCCTCATCCACCGGCACGAACCGCAGCGTGTACCGCCGATTGAACACGAACGTGTCGGTGGTGAACCCGATGTACCCCGAGCTCACCGCCGCCCGCTTCTCCAACGGCGCCTCCAACACCAACACCACCCCGCCCGCATCCTCCGCCCGGCTCAGCACCTTCAACCGAAGCGCCTCCGCCCGCCCGGCGATCGCGCTCACCGCCGCATCGCGCGCCACCGCCACCGTCTTCACCTTCGACGGAGCAATCGGCTCACCCTCGGGCCGCGGCGCGGGCCCGCTCGCACAACCCAACAACAGCAAGCCGACCGCCGCGCAACGCATCACCGAAATTCTACCGGCCAAACCTACCCACCACTAGACACAGCGCGCCAAGCCGCCGCCAACCCCTCCGCCGCCGCCTCGACTTCGGCCAGACCAGACCCACGCCCGAGGCTCAACCGCACCGTCCCCAGCGCCTCCTGCGAAGGCACCCCCATCGCCAGCAGCACGCTCGACGCGGTCTCCACCTCCGCGTGACACGCCGAGCCGGTCGAGGCCCACACCCCACTCCGCTCCAACACCGCCGAGCCCTTCACCTGAGGGAACCGCACCGACAGCGTGTTCGGCAGCCGCGCCACCGCATGGCCGTTGCGCTTCAACCCCGGCACCCGCGCCGACAACCGCTCCCACAGAACCTCACTGAGCGAGAACATCTGCTTCGAGAACGCCACCAGCTCCGCCCGCGCGCGCTCGCACGCCACCCCGAGCCCGACGATCGACGCCACGTTCTCGGTGCCCGGCCGCGCCCCGTGCTCCTGCCCCGCGCCCCGCATGAACGGCCGCAGCATCACCCCGCGGCGTACGAACAGCGCCCCCACGCCCTTCGGCGCGTACAGCTTGTGCCCCGCCAGCGACAGCAGGTCCGCTCCGAGCGCGTCGACATCCAGCGGCACCTTGCCCGCCGACTGCGCCGCGTCGGTGTGCACCAACACCCCGTGCACCCGCGCCAGCCGCGCCACCTCCTCCACCGGCTGCAACGTGCCCGTCTCGTTGTTGGAGTGCATCACCGACACCAACGCCACCCCGCGGTCGATCGCCGCCTTCGCCTCCGGCAGCGAGAGCACGCAGTCGCCATCGACCGGCACCCGCGCCACCGTGACGCCGCTCTTCTCCAGCGCCATGCAGACGTTGGAGATCGCCGGGTGCTCGATGCTCGAGGTCACCACCATGCGCCGCTGCGCCGAGGCCATCACCCCGAACAGCGCCAGGTTGTTCGCCTCGGTGCCGCCGGAGGTGAACACGATCTCCTCCGGCCGCGCGCAGATCAGCTGCGCCACCTGCTCCCGCGCGTGGTCGACCGCCGCCTTCGCCTTGCGGCCCACCGGGTGCGCGCTCGAGGGGTTGCCGAAGTGCTCCCGCAGAAACGGCTCCATCGCGTCCACCACTTCGGGCAGCAACGGAGTCGTCGCGTTGTAGTCGAGGTACATCTCGGCTGCGCTGTCAGACCGGCGTGAGCCAGTGGTGCTTGTCGGGCCGGTTGCCGCGCTGCACGCCCGAGATCTCCTCGTACAGCTTGCCCGACAGCGCTCCCACCTGGCCGCCGTTGATCATCATCTTCTCGCCGGCGAACGCCAGCTCACCGACCGGGCTGATCACCGCCGCGGTGCCCGAGCCGAACACTTCTTTCAGCAGGCCCTTCTTGTGGCCCTGGTGAATCTCGTGCATCGAGATCGGCCGCTCGGTCACCTTCACCCCCGACTCGCGCGCGATCGTCAGCACGGTGTCGCGGGTGATGCCCGAGAGAATCGAGTCAGACAGCGGCGGGGTGATCAGCTCCTCCCCCAGCACCACGAAGAGGTTCATCGTGCCGACCTCTTCGATCACCTCGTGCTTCACGCCGTCGAGCCAGAGCACCTGGTCGTAGCCCTTCTCTTTCGCGCGCTGAGCGGCCAGCAGCGAGGCGGCGTAGTTCGCGCCGGCCTTCACCGCGCCCAGACCGCCGGGGGCCGCGCGGGTCTGCGCCTGCTCCACCCAGATGCGCACCGGCTTCACCCCGCCCGCGTAGTAGGCGCCCACCGGAGAAGCGATGGTGCAGAACAGGTAGCGGGTCGCCGCGCGCACGCCCAGGTACGCCTCGGAGGCGATCATGAACGGCCGCAGGTACATCGAGGTGCCGGCCGGCCGGGGCACCCAGTCGGCGTCGGTCTTCACCAACTCGAGAATGCCCTCCCGCATCATCTTGGGATCCATCGGCGGCATGCAGAGCCGCGGCGCGCCCCTGCCCATGCGCGCGCAGTGGTCGTCGAGACGAAACAGGTTCAGCTTCTGTTCGCCGGTGCGAAACGCCTTCAGCCCCTCGAACAGCGCCTGGCCGTAGTGAAACACCCCCGCGCCGGGATCGAGCGCGAGCGGCGCGTACGGCACCACCCGCATGTCGTGCCAGCCCTTGTCGGTCGCGTAGTCGGCCAACAGCATGTGATCGGAGAAGTACTTGCCGAAACCCAGCTCGGCTTCATTCGGGCGAGCCTTCGGCTTCTCAGTTCGGTGAACAGCGACAGTCATGATGGGGACCTCCGGACGTCTTCGACCCGGTTAGCACGGCCCTTCGGCCAAAGCACCTGTGCAGCCGCGCTGTTACTACGCCGGTACAGGCGAGATAGATGCGAGGGATTCGTCGCGCTAAATTTCCCCGCTTCTTCCGATGGAGTGCCCGAGCGAAAAGCAGCTGGCGGAGCTGGCCGATGGCGCACTGCCCGCCACCGGAGCGGCGCGCCTGCAGGCGCACGTCGACGGCTGCGACGCCTGTCAGAAGACGGTGCGCGGGCTGGTGAACTCCGAAGCGACGATGCTCGAGACCAGCCTCGATGGCCGCACCCAGCTTTCGAACAGCTGGGCCGACAGCCTCACCTTGAAGTCGCTGGTCGGTGAAAAGGTCGGCGAGTACCGCGTCGAAGAGATGATCGGCTCCGGCGGCATGGGCGTGGTCTACCGCGGCGTGCACCCGATCATCGGCCGGCCGGTCGCGATCAAGGTGCTGCGCCCCGAGCTCGCCGCCGACGCCGCCAGCGTCGAAGCGATGCTCACCGAGGCGCGCGCGGTGGCGTCGATTGGCCACCGCGGCATCGTCGACGTGTTCGCCTACGGTGAGCTGCCCGACGGCCGCCACTACATGGTGATGGAGCTCCTCAACGGCGAGGCGCTCAACCGGCTGATCCGCCGCGAGGCCCCGCTCCCTCCCAAGCGGGTCGTCGAGCTGCTCGACGCGATTCTCGACTCGCTCGAGGCGGCGCACGAGGCGGGCGTGGTTCACCGCGACCTGAAGCCGTCGAACCTGTTCGTGGTGAAGCAGAAGACCGGCGTGCTGGTGAAGCTGCTCGACTTCGGGCTCGCCAAGCGCGGCGTCAACACCGGCAAGACCAACACCGCGGTGCTGATGGGCACCCCCGGCTACATGGCGCCGGAGCAGATTCGCCTCTCCAAGACCGACGCCCGCACCGACCTCTACTCGCTGGGAGTGATCGCCTACGAGCTCGCCACCGGCCGCCGCCCGTTCAAGGCCGACGACATGGCGGCGCTGTTGCTCGCCCACACCGACCAGACGCCCGCACCGCCGTCGTCGGTCGCCAAGGTGCCGCGCGATCTCGAGCAGTGGATTCTCGCCTTGCTCGCCAAGACGCCCGAAGAGCGGCCCGCCTCGGCCGAGGTGGTGCGCGAGCGGCTCCAGCGGCTCAAGCTCCAGGACTTCGCCTCCGACGTCGACGTCACCGAGCTCACCGGCAAGTCGCTGGGCGACATGCTCGCCGCGCAAGACGCGATCACCGGCTCCAACGAGGTGCCGTCGCTGCCGGTCGAGCTGCCGAAGCGAAACTGGGTGCCGATCATCGGCGCCGGCGCGGCCGGCGTGGCGCTGCTGTTCGCCGCGATCGTCTTCGCCACCAGCGGCGAGGCCCCCACCACCCGCACCGTGGTCGAGCTGCCCAGCCCGTACCGCAAGCCCGAGCCCGTCGCGAGAACCGCCGACCCGAAACCGGTCGAGCCGAAACCAGTGCAGGCGAAGCCCAACGACACTCCGGTGGAAACGAAGCCCGAGCCGAGACCGGCCGAAGTGCGCACGCCGGTGAAGGCCAAGACCGAAGGGTCCTCCGCCTCGCTCCAGAGCAAGCTGCTCAGCCGGGTGAAGTCGGTGCGGGCGAAGGTGGAGCGCGGCGGCGACGCCGACCCGCTCGCGCTGGCGATGGTGCAAGACGCCGAGAACAACGTGAAGGCTGCCTCCACCGACGACGCGCTGAAGAAGGCCGAGAAGCTGGTGCGCGAGCTCGAGCGCCGGTACGGACACTGACGCTTCTTCGCGTCTCGTGCCAAACTCGCCCCCGCGATGGCCCCTTGGCTGTTGGTGGTGCTCACGGCGACGCCGCAGCTCGATCTGGTGCTGACGCGCCGGGTGGAGACCACCGCCGAGCGCGCCGAAGACGTGGTGCAGCGGGTGCACGACGCGCTCGAGGCCGAAGGCCTCCACCCCGCCGACCCCGCCGCCACCCGCAAGCGCCTCAACACCGACCCCACCGTCTGCGCGGGCAAGCGGCCCTGCGAGGCGCGGCTGGGGCTCGACCTCGGCTCCACCGTGCTGGTGACGGTCGACGTCGGCCACCTCGCCGACCGCATGGCGGTGGCGCTGGAGGCGATCGACCCGAAGTCGGGCAAGAAGCTCGCCTCCCGCGCGTTCGCGATGAGCTCGCTCGGCTACCCCGCGGGCGTCGAGACCGAGCTGAAGCCGTTCGCGCACGAGGTCGCGCAGCTCGAGCAGCTCAAGGGCACCTCCGCCGGCACCGCCGCCACCCCCGGCGACGCGCCGTTTCAGTCGACCCAGCCGGGCTTGATTCCACCGCCGCCGCCTCCTCCGCCGCTCGAGGTCGAGCAGGGCAAGCCGACCCGCTGGGGGCTGATCAGCTCCGGCGTGCTCACCGTCGCCACCGCGGTGACCGCGATCGTCTTCCTCTCCCTCGCGCTGGTGAATCAGAACCAGCTGAGCTCCAACCACACCGTGTTCATGGGGATGACCGCCAACAAGCTCACCCATGACCAGGCGCTCGACTACGCCAGCGACGCCAACACCGACTACACGGTGGCGCTCGGCACCGGCATCGGAGCCGCCGCGCTCGCGGTGCTCACCGTCTTCCTCTGGAGGGCCGATTGAGCGCCCGCCTGCTCGCCCTCTGCCTCGCCTTCGCCTGGGCGGGCTGTCAGTGCGTGAAGCCGACCGAGCAGGTCTACGCCTGCCGGCCGGGAGGCCTGTGCGACTTCGGCTTCGACTGCATCGACGGCTTCTGCCTCGCGCACAACGGCGCGCTCGGCGGTGGCAGCGCGCTGGGCGGAGGCGTGTCGACGGGTGGCGGAGCGGCGACCGGAGGCGGCGCGTCGACCGGTGGTGGGGGCACCGGAGGAGGTGCCGCGACCGGCGGAGGCGTTGCGACGGGTGGCGGTTCAGCGACCGGCGGAGGCGCGGCGACCGGAGGCGGCGGCGGGGCGACCGGCGGCGGCGTGGCGACGGGCGGTGGCGCAGCGACCGGCGGCGGCTCGGCGACCGGCGGTGGGGGCGGCACCATCGACGCGGGCCCGAACGGCGACACCTGCGCGACGGCGATTCCCATCAACCTCTCGCTGGGAGCGGCGATCGTCTACGGCTCCACCGTGGGCAAGACCGACGACTACAAGCCCAGCTGCGCCTTCGGCGGCAACGGCGGCGCCGACGTCTTCTACACCTTCACCGCGGAGGGCACGGTGAACATCACCGTCGACGGCCTCGACGGCGGGCTCACTCCGGTGGTGGAGCTCGACCGCGACGCCTGCGGCGGCAACCCGGTGCAGTGCGACCTGCTCCCTCCGTATACTTTGAACACCAACGATTCGAGCCCTCACGTCTACACGGTGGTGATCGACAACCAGGGCCTGGGCGGCGGCGGCTTCAGGTTGAGCGTGATGGGCGCCGAGGTGCCGCCAGGTGACTTCTGCCCCACCGCGATCATGCTCACCCTCGGCCCCGACGGCGGCGTCACCGTCACCGGCGACAACTCGGTGATGAGCAAGAACAGCCAGGTCGACACCTGCGGCGGCAACGGCGGCAGCAACGTCAACTACGACGTGGTGTACGGAGTGCAGGTCCCCTCCAACGGCACCCTGCGCTACGCGATCTCCACCTCCTGGCAGAGCGGAGCGATCACCAGCGGCTACGCCGAGCTCGCCAAGGGGCCCAGCTGCGCCGACGCCGGCCAGGTGAACTGCCAGGGCTTCAAGGGCGACGCCGGCTACTCCACCTCGGTCACCGCCGGCACCTACTGGCTGAGCCTGGCCACCCACGGCTCGACCACACCCGGGGCGTACACGGTGTGGGTCGGCTTCCAATGACGGTCGCCGGGTCTCGGCAAAAACCCGGTACTTTGGTTGCGATCAGGCCGGATCAGGCGAATATGGGAACATGAAGCACTGGACTTTGCTGGCGTTGTCTCTGGTTGCGAGCAGCTCGTTTGCAGAACGGAAGTTGTTGGCGGTGCTGCCCCCCGCGACCTCCGACGCCGCGGCGAACGAGCTCGGCTACCTGATCCAGACCCGGGCGGTGGCGGCGATCGACGGCACCGACAAGTACTACCTGCTCCACCTGAAGCAGATTCTCGCGGTCTGCGCGCGCGAGAACATCGACTGCACCAAGCTCGACGACGCCAAGGCAGCGCAGTTCATCGCCAAGCTGTTGGGCGCCGACGAGTGGGTGTTCTCGGAGCTGTCGAAGGGCGACAAGGGCTACACGCTCTCGGTGAACGCGACCGACGGCAAGAAGACCAAGAAGGTCGAGCTGTCGCTGGGCACCGACGCGTCACGCGCGGTGGTGGCGGGCGCGGCGACCACCGCTCAGATGGTGGCCAAGTACCTCGACGAGAACAAAGACTACAAAGTGCCGGCGGCGCAGCCGAACAGCACCTCCGACGCGGCGATGCGCGCGCTCGGGCACTGCTACGCGATCGCGGTGCGCCAGCCGATGGGCATCGAGAACCCGGCGGTGCTGGAGCCCAAGGAGCTCGAGGAGGCGATCGCGAGCTGCGAAGAGTCGCTCAAGGCCGACCCGAAGCTGCTCACCGCGCGCACCGCGGAGGCGCTGGCGGCCGCGATTCTCGGCAAGGATCAGATCGCGGTGAAGGCGCTCGGCGACGGCGCCGGCCTCGAAGACGACCCGCTCTACTGGACCGCGCGGTTCTGGCTGGTCACCCGCTACCAGGCGAACGACGCGGGGGTGAAGCTGCTCGAAGAAGAGCTGAAGAAGAAGCCGAGCTTCGTGCTCACCCGCGCGTACCTGGGCGAGCTGCTCGACGCGCTGGGCGAGCACAAGAAGGCGACCCAGGTGTGGCGCGAGTACATGGCGGCGACTCCGAACGACCCGTTCGTGGCGGCGCGGCTGGCGAAGTCGCTCGCCCGGCAGGGTCAGCACGACGAGGCGATCTCGCTCACCAAGAAGGCGCTGGCGATCGACGACAGCAGCCACGAGATGCGGCTGCAGCTGGCGAGCCGCTACCTCGACGCCAACAAAGACGCCGAGGCGATCGCGATTCTCAAGCCGCTCGCGGAGGAGAAAGGCGCCCGCGCCGAGGTGATTCTGCGGCTCGGTTGGGCGACGCTGCGCGCGGGCAAGCTGGAAGACGCGGAGCAGCTGCTCGGCAAGGCGCTGGCGGCGGCCTCGTCACCCGGCGAGTGGCGCACCCGGGCGCGCGCCGAGTACGACCTCGCGCTGGTGGAGGCGAAGCGCAAGAAGCCCGAGAAGGCCGAGCCGCACCTGCGCACCGCGTTCGAGCTGGGCCTCAAGCTGCGCGAGCTCGACGCCGAGCTGATGCCGGTGGCCGAGAAGATCGAGAAGGCCGATCTCGCCGCGGGCAAGAAGCCGGTGAAGAAAGACCTCTCGCTCGCGCCGACCGAGTCGAGCCTGTTCCCGGTCGATCGCTACGGAGAGGTCGACCCCTCACGCTCCAAGCCGAAGCCGCCCGACGGGTTCATGCTGGTGCACTTCTGAGCCTGCGCACACCCGCGCGACCTCGTTGATCAGCTGGTCCATGCCGAACGGCTTCTTCAGGTAGCCGGCGCAGAGCGCGAACTCCGGCATCTCGGCGGCGACCTCGTGTTTGGCGAAGCCGGTGTGAATGATCATCGCCACCCCGGGCTGAGCGACCGCCAGCGCGGCCCACGCCTCGGAGCAGCTCTCGCCCTCGATTGAGAAGTCGAGCAGCACGCAGTCGACCGGGCCTTCGCGCTTGAGCACCGTGGCGCCCTCCGCACCGGACCGCGCGGTGAGCACCCGGTACCCGACCGCCTCCAGAATGCGCGTCACCACCTTGACGATGTTCGGCTCGTCGTCGACCACCAACACCTTGCGCTCAGCCAAGGGCGGCTCCCCGAAGGCCGTGATAAGCCGCCTTCTCCCACCGTGACTGAAGCTTTTCGAACCGCGCTCGAACAGGCATTGCCTGCCGGTATTGCAACCGACGATCCGGCCGAACTGGCCGTGTATGGCCGCGATTGGACGAAGGTTCATTCGCCCAACGCCGCACTTTTGGCGCGTCCACGCAGCACGGCCGAAGTTTCCACCCTGTTGGGGCTTTGCACGCAGCACCAGGTTCAGGTGGTGCCGTCAGGTGGGAGAACCGGGTTGGCTGGAGGTGCGATGGCCACCCAGGGCGAGCTGGTGCTGTCGCTGGAGCGGATGCGCACGCTCCACCCGGTCGACACGCTGGGCATGACGGTGCGGGTGGAGGCCGGCGCGGTCACCGAGCAGGTGCACCAGCACGTCGCCGAGGCGGGTCTGTTCTGGCCGGTCGACTTCGCCAGCAAAGGCAGCGCACAGGTGGGTGGCAACATCGCCACCAACGCCGGCGGGGTGCGCGTGATTCGCTACGGCCTGACCCGACAGTGGGTGCTCGGGCTGACGGTGGTGTTGGCCGACGGCACGGTGCTCGAGCTGAACGGCGGGCTGGAGAAGAACAACACCGGGGTCGACCTGCGCCAGCTGTTCATCGGCTCCGAAGGCATTCTCGGAGTGATCACCGAGGCGACCCTGAAGCTGACCCGGCTGCCGCGGAAGACCGAGGTGATGCTGATGTCGGTCGACTCGCTCGACGCGGTGCTGCAGCTGTTCGAGCAGGCGCGCCGCGGGCCGTTCACGGTGATGGCCTACGAGTTCTTCACCGCCCAGTGTCTGGCGCGGCTGACGAAGCACCGAAAGATCGCCGCGCCGTTCGACGCGCCCTCGTCTCACTACGTGTTGTTGGAGATCGAAGAGGCGAGCGGCCTCGACGAGTGGCTGGGCGCACAGCTGTCGTCGGGCCTGGTGAAGGACGGCACCCTGGCGCAGAACGCGGAGCAGGCGCGCAGCCTCTGGACCTACCGCGAGGGCATCTCGGAGTCGCTGTCGGCCACCGGGATGCCGCACAAGAACGACATCGCGCTGCCGATCGCCCAGCTGAAGAGCTTCTGCGGCGGTCTCGAGCGGCTGCTGTCGAAGAGCTACCCCGACTTCGAGCTCTGCCTGTTCGGCCACATCGGCGACGGCAACCTCCACGTGAACATCATGAAGCCCGACGCGCTCGACAAAGCCGCGTTTCTGGCGAAGGTGCATCAGGTCGACCGGGAGATGTTCGAGCTGGTGAAGGCGCACCAGGGCAGCATCAGCGCCGAGCACGGCATCGGCTTGTTGAAGAAGGAGTGGCTCGGCTACTCGCGCACGCCCGACGAGATCGCGCTGATGAAGAAGCTCAAGGGGCTTTTCGACCCCAAGGGCATTCTCAACCCAGGCAAAGTGCTGCCCTGAGATCGACTAAGCTCGTCTGGTGAGCCGTTTGACGACGCTCGTCTTGTTTGCGCTGACCGGTGTTGGCTGCAATTGCGGGTTTCACCCTGTCTGCGACGATACATCTCACTGCGTCGATGGCGGAACCGGCGGAGGCGCCGTCGGTGGTGGCGGCTCCGTTGGCGGTGGAACCGGTGGTGGATCAATCGGTGGCGGCACAGGCGGCGGATCGGTCGGCGGCGGATCGGTTGGCGGTGGCACCGGCGGCGGATCGGTCGGCGGCGGCACCGGCGGCGGATCGGTTGGCGGTGGCACCGGCGGTGGATCCGTCGGTGGCGGCACCGGTGGTGGAGCCGTTGGCGGTGGCACCGGGGGCGGTTTCGAAGGTGACGGCGGCGGGGTCGGCGGAGGTTCCGTTGGCGGCGGCACCGGCGGTGGTTCCGTCGGCGGCGGCAGTGGCGGAGGTTCCGTTGGCGGCGGCACCGGCGGTGGTTCCGTCGGCGGCGGCACCGGCGGTGGTTCCGTTGGCGGCGGCACCGGCGGAGGCGTGAGCACCTGTGTGCCGCCTCCGTCGGGCATCATCGCCTGGTGGGACGGCGACGCCGTTCAATCGCCGACGGCGTTCGACATCTCCGACGCTGGGCACGACGCCTCCGAAACGGGGACTTCGACGACGGTGGCCGGGCTGGTGGGCAATGCCTTCAGCTTCGACGGCACCTCCGACGTCGAGGCGCCCAACGACCCCGCCTTCTTGCCGTCGAGCGGCTTCACCGTCGAGGGCTGGGTGCGACCGTCGAGCCTGCAGACGCTGTACGCGCGAATCGCAGGCATGCAGACCGACGGCACCGCCTCGTCGACCTGGATTCTCGGCGTCAGCATGTACGGCGGCGTCTACTTCGGGTTGTTCCACGGGCAGCAGAATCTGGGTCGAGGGCCAGTCGCCTTTGGGGACGAACACCTGGAGCCACATCGCCGGCACCTGGGACGGCTCGACGCTGTCGATCTACCTGAACGGCGTGCTCCAACCGCAGAGTGCGTTCGTGACCGGTCCGCTCAACGTCAGCACCCAACCGGTTCGGCTCGGCCGCGGCGACACGATGACCTACGGGTTCCGCGGCGCGATCGACGAGCTCACGCTCTACGACCACGCGCTCACCGCGAACGAGATCGCCGCCATCTACGGCGCCGGCGCCCTCGGCAAGTGCAAGTGAGCGCGCTCAGCCCGGCGGGCCGCGGTTCACCAGTAGCACGATGAAGCCCTGGTACTCGAGCTTCTGGTAGGGCGTGCCCGCCCGCTGGAGCGCCTGCTCGGTCGGCGCCGCTGGCCGCCACGGCTCCGACGGGTGAAAGATGTAGGCGTACGACGGCGCCGCATCGAACTCCTTGCGGTAGCGCGCGTACCGGTCGTCGTCGAACGGCACCACGATCGGGTTCTCGTGAAAGAGGAACGTGAGCCGATACCCGATCCAGTAGTCGGCGGTGGCGTAGCGCACGCCCTTCTCGCGAAGAAACTTCCCCAGCGCGATCTCTTCGTCGGCGCGGCCCCGCGCGGTGGTCGCCGGGAGCAGGCCGTCGACGAACACGCCGTAGCTGAGCCAGCCGCAGATCAACAACGACAGCAGGTACGGCGACAGCACCGCCGGCAGCTTCCAACCCGAGAGGAAATGGGTGAGCGGCGCGACCGAGAACACGAAGCCGAACAACATCGGCCAGAGCATGCGCGCTGCCCAGATGTCGACCACGGTGCCGCTGCCGATGAAGCCGATGAAGCAGACCACCGCCAGCGCGGTGCCGAGCACTCCGAAGCGCCGCTTCTCCCAGGGCATCGCCGGCCACGCCCAGAGCGTCGTGCCGAACGCCGTCACCAACAGAAAGATCCCGAGGCCGGCCTTCTGCACCACCCCGAAGAGCGCACCGGTCGGCTGCTCCACCGGGCCGAGGTCGTTGAGCGCGAACAACTTGGCACCGGTGAGCGCGGGCAGGCAGCTGTCCCAGAAGATGTGGAGGTTGTGGGGAATGCTGTTGATGCTCCACGCCGCGCGCGAGGTCGACACCCCCGCCACCTGGTCGAGCACCTTCATCAACCCCACCGCGGCCACCGCCGAGCCCAACACCAGCGCGCCGCGCTTCGCCCACCGCTCGAGGTCGCGCTTGCCGTCGGCGCAGCAGAGCAGAGCGAACAGCACCAACGGCGCGATGAACTGAATCGCGTAGAGATCGACGAAGGCCGCCAGAATCGCCGCCGCGGTCCCCAGCCCGTAGCGCAGCTGCCAGCGCTTCGACTCCGAGGCGCCGTCGAGCAGCCAGATCGCGCAAGCCACCAGCGCCACGCACCAGGTTCGAATGTGGAAGAACAGGTAGACGTTCAGCGCCATCGTCATCAGCACGGTGGGCAAGACCGCGACGAACGCCGGCCGCTCCCCGAGGCGCTTCTTCAGGGTCGCGAAGATGAACGCGGTGCTGGTGAACTGACCCAGCATCGTCACCCACATCATCACCCACGGGCTGGCGCCGAACACCGCGAAGAACGGCACCAGCATGATCGAGTCGATCGAGGTCAGGTACGGCCGGCCCCAGTGCAGCCAGGTGAGCTCGCCGCGCATGATCTGCAGCGCCTGCAAGCCGGTCACCGCGCCGTCGGAGTTCGTCCACCCGGCGTTGAGCAGCGCCGGCACCCGGAACAGCACGAACATCACCGCCATCAGGTACCAGACGCGCAGCTCGGGCCGCTTCACCCGCGCCCACAGCCCGCTCCAGGTCGAGCTGGTGGCCGGAGCCGGTTGGGGAGGCACGCTGGTCACTTCGCCGCCCTCCGCTTGCGCCCCGCCACCACCAGGGTGCCGCCGTCGTCGAGCGCGCTGGTCACCGCCACTGCTCCGACTGCCGCCGCGGTGAACGCGGTGCCGAGCGCGAGGTTCGCCGCCGCCCTCACCCGCCCGACCCGAACCGGCCGCCCGGTCACCAGGTCGAAGAACACGTTCGGCGTCGGCCCGAGGCGGTTGAGCGCGCTCTGCGACCAGCCGAGCAGGTCGATCTCCAGCTCGTGGTGCCAGCTGCGGGTGACGTCGAGGCCGGCCACGTCGAACAACCGGGTGAGCGAGCGATCTCCGAAGTGAAACAGGTGCCGCGGCACGTCGAGGTGCACCCAGCTCTCGCCGAACAGCCGCGCCTGGCCGCTCTGCGCGTCGGGCACCGCGGCGATCAGCGTGCCTCCGTCGAACAGCATCGAGACCGCCTGGTGCATCACCGCCACCGGGTCGCGCATGTGCTCCAGGCTCTGCCAGAGGGTGATCAGCCCGAACGGCCCGTGCTTCGCGGCGGCGTCGAGCGACTCTTCGACGGTGAGCCCGGCGGCGCGCGCGATCGAAGGGCTCATCTCGGTGCCGTACACCTCGAAGCCCCGCTCCTTCAGCGTGAGCAGAAAGCCGCCGTCTCCGCAGCCGATGTCGAGCGCGCGGGTCGCCGGAGCGCCGAGCGCCTGCTGGGTGAAGCGCAGCCGCCGCCAGTTGCAGTAGCGCGCGGTCACCCCGTGCCGGTTGCCGTGGTAGGCGGGGCCGTAATAGCGGCCGAGGTCGTCGGGCTGGGGAGTGGTCTGGCCGAACCCGCAGACGGTGCAGGCCTCGATCGAGAAGTGCTCCAGGGTCTGCGGGTCGACCACCTTCTCGAACCGCACCGAGAGCGCGCCACCGCACACCAGGCAGGCGTGGGTTCCCGACGGGTCGAGCTGAGACGCCGGCGTCGGAGAGGCGGGCACGCGACGCACCGGCTACACCGGCCCCCCTGACAGGTCAACGACGCGCGCGCCCCACCTGGGGCAGACAGCAGCTAAAGTGGGCGGGCCGATGAAGCCAATGGTGATGGTGCTGGCCTACAACGTCGAGAAGACGCTCGCGAAGACGTACCAGGCCATTCCCGACTCGCTGAAGCCGTACGTGATCGTGGGTGACAACCGGAGCACCGACGGCACCGTCGACGTCTGCAAACGGCTCGGCCTGCGCTACGTCACCCACGACGTCAACGCCGGCTACGGCGGCAACCTGAAGCGCCTGTTCAAGATCTTCCTCCACGAGAAGGCCGACGTGGCGCTCGAGGTGCATGGCGACTTTCAGTACCAGCCCGCGCTCGCCGACCTGATGTACGAGTACGTCGCGCGCGGCTACTACGACCTGATTCAGGGCTGCCGCATTCGCACCCGCAAAGAGGCGCTCGAGGGCGGCATGCCGCTCTACCGCTGGTTGGGCAACCGCACCCTCACCCTGTTCGAGAACCTCTGGTTCGGCACGGTGTTCGGCGAGTGGCACTCGGGCATGCGCGCGTACTCGAAGAAGCTGATCTCCGAGGTGCCGCTCGACACCTTCAGCGACACCCACGCGTTCGCCTCCGACATCATGATGGAGGCGGTGGCGCAGGGCTTTCGGGTGGCCGAAGTGCCGTGCCCGGTGCGCTACGAGAACGACAGCTCGTCGGTCGATCTGCCCGGGTTGTTCGGCTACACCTTTCGCACCGTGAGGTCCGCGCTCCAGCGCCCACCGTGGAAGCGAAAGCTCCCGTTCGACTTCTTCGAGTGATAGACGACCGCGCATGATTGACGGCGTCGTCGTCTCGCCCCGGCGAATCATTCCCGACGATCGGGGCAAGGTGATGCATCACCTCAAGGCCACCGACCCGGAGTTCGAGAAGTTCGGAGAGATCTACTTCTCGATGGTCTACCCGGGCGTGGTGAAGGGCTGGCACCTCCACCACAAGATGATCATCAACTACGCGGTGCCGATGGGGATGATCAAGCTGGTGCTCTACGACGCCCGCGAAGGCTCGAAGACCAAGGGCGAGCTGAACGAGCTCTACATCGGCCAAGACAACCACCAGCTGGTGAAGGTGCCGCCCTACGTGTGGAACGGCTTCAAGGGCGTCGGCACGGTGCCGGCGCTGGTCGCCAACTGCGCGTCGATTCCCCACGACCCGAATGAGATCGAGCGGCTCGACCCGCACAAGAGCTTCATTCCCTACGACTGGTCGCTGAAAGACCGATGACCGCGCCGGCCGCTGCTCCCGCGCCGGTTGCCTCGCCCGCGCCCGCCGCCGACGAGCGGGTGCCGACGAAGTACGTGCTGGCGCTGCTGGCGAGCTTTCTGTTCGGGTTCGCGATCACCTTCTCGCGCGGGGCGTACTCCGAGCCGGCGCTGGTGACGGTGCTGCTGGCGTTCGAGCTGGTGGTCTGGCTGTTCGTCGCCACCCTGCGCGGCCGCAAAGAAGAAGGCACCCTGACGATGGCGGCGGCGATCGGCGCGATTGGGGTGCCGCTCTGCATGGTCTACCGGGCGGCGACCGACCCGCAGATCGTCATCTACCCGATCAAGCAGTGGGACACCGGGCACCAGATGATCCTGGTCACCGGCGGGCTGATGCTCACCTACGTGCCATTCCTCGTTCCCTCGCTGCGCAAGTGGGAGCTCGACGGCGTGAAGTGGGGCCGGGTGGCGTTGTTCGCGGTGGCGGTGTTCGCCGCCGGCTACGACGTGATCAAGACCTCGCCGCGCCCGTACATCGACACCTGGGTGGTGCAGCAGCTGGCCGACCAGGAGCTGCTCGCAGGCCACGACCCCTACGAGACGGTGGCGGTGCGCGACACCGGCCCGCGGGCGGCCAACGACGTGCCGTTCGTCTACCCGCCGACGCAGATCTACCTCTCGCTCCCGGGGTGGATCGCCGCCAAAGACGTGCGCTGGGGCCACCTCAGCTGCCTGCTGCTCGCGGGGCTGTTCCTCCGGCTGATCGTGCTCCGCTCGAAGCGCAACCTGCCCTCGGTGCTGATCGACGCGCCGATGCTGTTCCTCTGGATGCAGCCGAAGATGTTCTTCATCATCGAGCAGTCGTGGGTCGACCCGGTGCAGGTGATGGTGATCTGCGCCGCGACCACCGCGCACGTCTACCAGCGGCCCAGGCTGGCGACGGTGCTGTTCGGGGTGGTGCTCACCGCCAAGCAGACGATGTTCTGGCTGGCCGGCCTGGCGGGGTCGATCTTCGGCTACAAGCCGAAGCAGTGGCTGATCGCCGGAGCGGTGGGCGGCGCCGCGGTGCTCCCGTTCGCGCTCTGGAACTTCGGCGCGATGAAGCACGCCCTGTTCGACTTCGTGAACGCGCTGCCCGCCCGGCCCGACGCGCTCACCTTCATCAACTTTCTCGCCCGCCACGTCGGCATCGAGATTCCTCCCAACGGCGCGTTCCTGATGGCGCTCGCGGTCGCGGGTGTGTCGGCGTGGAAGCTGCGCGGCTCGCTGGTGAAGTTCGGCGTCGCGGCGCTGGCGACCTACACCATCTTCTTCGTCTTCAACCGCTGGGCGTTCGCCAACTACTACTTTCTGCTCAGCGGGCTGGCGGCGCTCACCGCGGCGCTGGCGCTGCACGAGGGTCTCGAAGCGCCTGCTCCGGCGGTGGCCGAGCCGAAGAACGAGACCGCGCCCGCGGTTACTGCCCCCGCGCAATCAGCGTGACCGCGGCCTCGCCGTGGAGCGCGCTGGCGGCTGCCTCCAGCGGCACCGAGAGCGCCAGCAACGGCACGCCCGCGAGCATCGAGCCGGCGAGGTGGAGCGCCGAGCTGGCCACGCCCATGTTCTTGAGCGCGCCGCGGTCCTTCACCAGCTCGTAGAGGAAGTTGGTGTGGGGCAGCACCCGGTTGAGGGTGCTCTGCACCCAGCCGCTCGAGCCGTACTCGGGCAGAAAGCGGCGCTCTGACTGAACGGTGAACCCGGCGCGCGAGAGGGTGTCTTTCAGCGTCTGGGGCTCGAAGTGAATCAGGTGGCGCGGCGGGTCGAGGTGGAACCAGGCGCCCTGAAAGAGCGTGCTCTGCCAGCTGGCGAAGTTGGGCACCGAGACGATCAGCACGCCCTTGGGCCCGAGGTGCTTGCTGAGCGCCTGGAGCGTCTTCGCCGGGTGCTCGAGGTGCTCGAGCACGTGCCACATCGTGATCACGTCGAACTGGCCGAGCTCGGGCGCCGCCTGCTCCAGCGGCTTGCGAATCAGCTGCAGGCCGGGGCGGCTGGTGGTCTCGCCGAGGCTGAACGGCTCCAGCCCGACCACGTCGTAGCCCTCGTGGCTCATGTGCTTGGCGAACGCGCCGGCGCCGCAGCCGAAGTCGAGCAGCCGGCCACCGGTCTTCGCGCTGCGCACCACCTCGCCGCGCTGGCGCAGAAACACGCTCAACGCCCCACGCACCTTCTCGAGCGCGGCCGAGTCGTTGGTCTGATCGAAGTGCGGGTAGAGCTGATCGGGCGGCGGCGCGGTGCGGGCGTCGGTGAACGCCACGTTGCACTCGGCGCAGCGCATGATCGGGTAGCCGTTGGCGGAGCGGAAGATCTCCGAGTTGCGCTCGCTGTCGCACACCGGGCAGAGGCAGGGTTGGTCGCTCACGGCTGCAGCTCCTTGGTGAACGAGTTGCGCTCGTCGATGATGTAGAGCGGCAGCCCGATCACGTCTTTGTACACGCGGGCCAGGTAGATCCCCAGCGCGCCCAGGGCCAGCATCGCCCAGCCCAGGTGCAGCAGGCCGACCGCGAGCGTCACCCGCATCGCCACCGACAGGCCCCACGACTCTCCCAGCCCGAGCACCAGGCCGATGCCAACGAGGTCGGTCAAGAACGCGAGCACCCCGACGTAGGCGAGCGCGCGCAGCGGCATCGTCGACGACGAGAGAATGCCGGCGAGGCCGAAGCGGCCGGCGCTGATCAGGTTGTAGTGGGTCTCGCCGACGATGCGGCGCTCACGCTTGTAGGGAAAACCCTCGCGCTTGAACCCGGCGAAGCCGACCTGGCCGCGCACGAACGGAAAGGTGGAGCGGGTGGAGAGCACCGCGTCGCGCACCCGGCGGTCGACCAGAAAGAACTCCGCCATGTCGAGCACGATCTCGTGGTCGGCGACGCCGCGGGTGACCCGGTAGAACAGCTTGCGGCCCCAGTGCATCAGGAAGAACTCTTCGCGCTTGTCGCGAATGCCGTAGGCGACGTCGGCTCCGTTGAGCCACATGTCGATGAACCGGGGAATGATCTCGGGCGGGTCTTCGCAGTCGACGTCGATGTTCACCACCGCGTTGCCCCGGGCGGCGCGCATGCCGGCGGTGATCGACGCCTGGTAGCCGAAGTTGCGGCTCATGGTGAGAATGCGCACCCGCGGGTCTTTTTCCTGCATCGCCTTGAGAATCTCGAGCGTGCGGTCGACCGAGCGGTTGTTCACGAACAGCAGCTCGAACTTCACCTTCGACGCCGCCGGCTCGAGCGCCTTCACCAGCCGCTCGTAGAAGATGGGAATGCTCTTCTCTTCGTTGAAGACCGGGCAGACGATCGTGATCAGCGGTGTGGCGGAAGGGGCGGTGTCCATGACCGGTGGGGCCGCCTCTTAGCCGCATGCCGTATGATTTGGGAATGGTGACGTTTCGAGGGTGGGTGTGTTGCGCCGCGATCGCGTTGGCGGGCTGCTACCACTCGGTTGAACAGGGCGGCGACGCCGGGGCAACGGGAGGCGGGTCGACCGGCGGAGGCTCGACCGGAGGCGGCGGTGGGAGCGTCGGCGGCGGCACCGGCGGTGGCGCCAACGGGGGCGGTGGTATCGGTGGCGGGAGCGTGGGTGGCGGGAGCGTGGGTGGCGGGAGCGTGGGTGGCGGGAGCGTGGGTGGCGGGAGCGTGGGTGGCGGGAGCGTGGGCGGAGGAACGGGCGGCGGCGGAATGGGCGGCGGCGGAATGGGCGGCGGCGGAACGGGCGGGGGCGGAATGGGCGGGGGCGGAATGGGCGGCAGCGGAACGGGCGGTGGCGGAACGGGCGGCGGCGGAACGGGCGGTGGCGCAACGGGCGGCGGCGCTCCCGACGCGGGCGTGACCTTTCAAGACGGCGGCTCGGCGGTGATCATCGGCACCACACTGCAGGCGAGCATCATTCAGCCCGCGGTCTTCTGGACCGGCCAGTACATCTATGCGCTGGGCGGCTACAACGGCGGGAGCGCGGTCGACACCATTCAGCGGTTCGAGCCCGCGACCGGGGTGATGACCACCCTGCAGGAAAAACTCCCGAGCCCCGACTACTCGTTCTGTCTCGCCTGGACCGGCACCGAGGCCTACCTCTTCACCGGCTACACCAGCGGCGGCACGCGCGTGGTGCGCTACGTGCCCTCGACCGGGGCCGTCACCACGATGGCTTCGTCGTTCTCGCCCCCGCGCTACAACTGCGGCGCCGCGTGGACCGGCCAATACATCTACGTCTTCGGCGGCTATGGCGCGGGCGACGAGATCTACCGTTACGACCCCACCAACGATCAGCTCACCTTGCTCAACGCGACGCTGCCGGTGTCGCTCGAGCTGCCGAAGGTCTTCTTCGACGGCACGATGATCGACATCCTCGGAGGCAAATCACTGACGCCCACCGCGACCATCTTCCAATTCGATCCGGTGACCGAGACGATCAGCGTGCCGGGTTCGACCCTGCCGTACCATGTGTTCGATGCGCCTTCGGTGTTCGACGGAACGTCGATCTACATGTTGGGCGGGCTGAAAGACTCCAACTCGGGCGCCGCGTACACCTCGGTGATTCAATTCATCCCGGCGCTCCGGCAGGCGGCGGTGATCCCGGTGACGCTGCCGTTTCCGCTGGCGGCGGGCGGCGCCACCTGGGCGGGAGACGCGGGCTACGTGCTCGGCGGCGCCAACTGGAACAGCGGCGGCAACTGGACTCCGGTGCAGTCGGTGATCCAGTTCGTGCCCTAGCGGGGGCGTGCTAGAGCCGAACGCGTGAAGCGTTTGCTGGTCGCGGGTGCCTCCGGGCTCGTCGGCACCCACCTTTGCGAAGAAGCCACTCGCCGCGGTCTCGAGGTCACCGGCGCCGCCCGGCGGGTTCGCGCGCTGGCGACCCACGCCCTCGACCTCACCGACCGGGCATCGATCGACCGGGTGTTGGCCGAGGTGAACCCCGACGCGGTGGTGCTCTGCACCGCCTGGCCCTGGGTCGACGGCTGCGAGAAAGACCCCGCCCGCAGCGAGCGTGAGAACGTCGGCACCGTGCGCAACGTGATCGAGGCCACCCAGGGCTCGAAGCTGCCGCTGGCCTGGTTCTCCACCGACCACGTCTTCGACGGTACCAAGGCCGCGCACGGCGAGAGCGACCCGGTGAACCCGATGTCGGTGTACGCGAAGCACAAGCTCGCCGCCGAACGCCTGCTGCTCGAGCGCGGCCACGCGCTGATCGGCCGCACCTCCTACGTGTTCGGCGTCGAGGCCGACCGAAAGAACTTTCTCTACCGGGTGCTCGACGCCAGCCGCGACCGCACCCCGCTCAAGGTGCCGGTGAAGCAGGGCGGCACTCCGACCTGGGCGGGCTACCTCGCCACCTCGACCCTCGAACTGCTCCAGCGAGGCACCGAGGGCGTTCTCCATTTGGTGGGCCCGGAGGTGCTCTCCAAGGCCGAGTGGGCGAAGAAGATCGCTCGCGTGCTCCAGCTGCCGAACGTCGAGGTGGTCGAGACCTCCTGGGCCGAAGCGGGCCAGGTCGCCCCCCGCCCCGAGGTGGTGCGCTTGAAGACCGAGCGCGGCGCCCCACCCCACCCTTCGCTCGATGACGTCTTGTCGCGACTGAAGCCCCGGTTGGAGTAAGGGGACCGGGCAATGGCTACTCCAGTCACCGAGTGCAGGGTCTGCGGAGGCAAGCAGCTCGACGACGTTCTGTCGCTGGGCGACATGCCCCCGGTGAACAGCTTCTTGAAGGGCGCCGACGACATCGCGCGCGAGAAGAAACACCCGCTGGCGCTGGTCTTCTGCGGCAACTGCAGCCACGTGCAGCTGACCCACATGCTCGAACCGAAAGACGTGTTCGAGGACTACATCTACTTCTCGGGCATGTCGGAGACGATCGTGCGGTGGGGCCAGCAGCTCGCCGAGCGGTACTCCAAAGAGCTCCAGCTGAAGCCCACCGACCTGGTCGGAGAGCTCGCCAGCAACGACGGCGTCATCCTCAAGCCGTTCAAGGCCCACGCGCGCATTCAGGGCGTCGAGCCGGCGAAGAACATTGCCGAGGTCGCGATCAAAGACGGCGTGCCCACGGTGGCCGAGTTCTTCGACTCCAACCTCGGCAAGCGGCTGCGCACAGACGTCGGGCCCGCCCGGTTGATCATCGCCCGCAACGTGATGGCCCACGTGCCCAAGGTGGTCGACTTCGTCGCCGGGGTGCGCGAGTGGCTGGCAGACGACGGCATCTTCCACGTCGAGGTCCCCTACGCCGGGCCCTTCGTGGAGCACCTCGAGTTCGACACCATCTACCACGAGCACCTCTCGTACTTTTCGGTCACCGCGGTCGACCGGCTGTTCAAGAACGCCGGCCTGGTGCTGTGGGACGTGGAGGAGATTCCGCTCCACGGCGGCTCGCTGATCGCCCGCGGCAAGCGCTCCGGCGCGCCCACCGAGCGCGTCGCCGCGGCGCTGCAGCGTGAGAAGCAGAACGGCCTGGTCACCCTCGCCCCGTGGAAGAAGTTCGCTGACGGCACCCGTCACCTCAAGACCGCGCTCCCCGAGTTTCTCCACGGGCTCAAGAAGAGCGGTCACACCCTGGCGGCGTACGGCGCGGCGGCGAAGGGCGTGGTGCTCACCAACTACTGCGACATCGGCACCGAGCTGCTCGAGTGGGTCGCCGACCGCAGCCCGTACAAGCAGGGCAAGCTCACCCCGGGCAAACACCTTCCCGTGGTCGCCGCCGAAGAGGTGCTGAAGCGCCGCCCCGACTACCTGCTGGTGCTGGCGTGGAACTTCTTCGACGAGATCAAGAAGCAGCAGGCGGCCTACGCGAAGGCGGGCGGTAAGTTCGTGCTCCCGGTGCCGGCCCCGAAGGTGGACGCGTGAAAGCGGTCATTCTCTGCGGCGGCCAGGGCACCCGCATTCGCGACGTGTCGGAGGTGTTGCCGAAGCCGATGCTGCCCATCGGCGGCAAGCCGATCGTCTGGCACATCATGAAGATGTACGCCGCCTACGGCGTGAAAGACTTCGTGCTCTGCCTCGGCTTCAAGGGCTGGGTGATCAAGGAGTTCTTCCTCAACTACCGCTCGATGGTGAACGACGTCACCGTGCGGCTCGGCCTCTCGCCCGGCATCACGGTGCACCACGCCGCCGAAGAAGAGTGGTCGGTGACCCTGGCCGAGACCGGCGAGAACACGATGACCGGCGGCCGGGTCGCCAAGATTCGCCAGTACTTGAAGGGCGAAGACTCGTTCTGCCTCACCTACGGAGACGGCGTCGCCGACATCGACATCGGCAAGCTGATCGCCTTTCACCAGGAGCAGAAGAAGGTCTGCACCGTGACCGCGGTGCGCCCGCCCGGCCGCTTCGGCGAGATGCGCCTCGACGGCAACCAGGTCACCGAGTTCAACGAGAAGCCGCAGGCGAGCGAGGGCTTCATCAACGGCGGCTTCTTCGTCTGCGACACCAAGAAGTTCTTCGACTACCTCGGCGACTCGCCCGCCACCGTGCTCGAGCGCGAGCCGATGCAGAAGCTGTCTGACGACAACCAGCTCGCCGCCTTCAAGCACACCGGCTTCTGGCAGCCGATGGACACCTACCGCGAGTACACCCTGCTCAACGACGCCTGGGCGAAGAACGCCGCGCCGTGGAAGTCGTGGAAGGACGACGAGCGGTGAGCGCTCCGGCGGCCGCCGAGCTTTCGCAGGCGTATCGCGGCAAGCGGGTGCTCCTCACCGGCCACACCGGCTTCAAGGGCAGCTGGCTGTTGCTCTGGCTGGAGTCGCTCGGCGCCGAGGTGCATGGGCTGTCGCTGGCGCCCGAGACCCAGCAGTGGCTGTTCGCCGCCGCGCAGCTCGAGCGCCACTGCCGCCACCTCGAAGGCGACGTGCGCGACTTCGCGCTGGTGAAGAAGCGGGTGGCCGAGGTGAAGCCCGACTTCGTGTTTCACCTCGCCGCTCAGCCGCTGGTGCGCCGCAGCTACGCCCAGCCGCTGGAGACGCTCGCCACCAACGCGATGGGCACCGCCCACGTGCTCGAGGCGGTGCGGCTGTGGGGCGGGCCGTGCCGGGTGGTGATCGTCTCCTCCGACAAGTGCTACGAGAACCGCGAGCGCGACGAGGGCTACCGCGAAGACGAGGCGATGGGCGGCCACGACCCGTACTCGATGAGCAAGGGCGCCACCGAGTTGGTGACTGCGTCGTGGCGCCGCAGCTTCGGCCTCACCGTGGCGAGCGCCCGCGCCGGCAACGTGATCGGCGGAGGCGACTGGGCCGAAGACCGCCTGGTGCCCGACATCGTTCGCTCGCTCGCCGCCAACCAGCCGGTGCCGGTGCGAAACCCCAAGTCGGTGCGCCCCTGGCAGCACGTGCTCGAGCCGTTGAGCGGCTACCTGCTGTTGGGCGCGCGGCTGGGCGACCCCAAGGTGGCCCAGGGGTGGAACTTCGGGCCGAGCGACGAGTCGAGCCGCACCGTGCGCGAGCTGGTGGAGCAGATGATCGCCACCTGGGGCTCCGGCCGCTGGGAAGACAAGTCGGACCCCAAGGCGGTGCACGAGGCGAAGCTGCTCCGGCTGTCGATCGCGAAGGCGAAGGCCGAGCTCGACTGGGCGCCGCGCTGGGGCTTCGAAGAGACGGTGAAGCGCACCGTGAGCTGGTACCGCGCCCAGAGCCAGGGTGCGTCGTCCGGTGAGCTCGTGCAGCTGACTCTTGGAGATATCGCTGCGTACCAACAGTCTTGAGGTGACACCTCGGAAGGACCTCGGGCCTGGTTCTGGCGCGCAGGGAGAGGTGCGTTAATCTGAGTACGTGAACAGACCGTTTCTACAGGGCCTGGAGGTCAAGAACCTCGGTTGTGTGAGGGCTGCACGCCTCACGCTCAGTCCCCTGCATGCTCTGATTGGACCGAACGATTCGGGAAAGAGCACACTTCTCAGGGCGCTTGAAATGATCGCGGGAACCTTTACCCCCGGATTCCGCGATCCATACGAACCGGCCCTTGTCGGGAAAGGGTGCAGCGTACGCGCGGAATGTGGAACCGACGCCCTGACTCTAGACTTCACTGACCCCAGCGGAATCTCGCTCCAACTGACATCGGGCGGCGTGACTCGAGCAGCTGGCCGTTACGCCAAGAGGCCCTCCGGGGTCCTGGATTCAACACCGGGGCTACGTAGTGCATTGGACGGAGCCCTACTGCTCCGCCTCCGAGCCGATATCTTGCGGCTTGATTCTCCGCTGCTCCCTGATGGAGTGGAGATGCGGTTCCTTGATCAGCATGGCAGTGGGCTACCCGGCGTTTATGAAGCCCTAATTACAAGGAGCTATTCGGAGTTCCAGCAAATCTCGGCGGAGATTTCCCAGCTCTTTCCCACCGTCAAACAATTGCAGCTCAAGACTCCCACGAGCGGAACCAAAGCGCTCGGCGTGCTGCTACGAGATGGCACGTGGGTCCGAGCCCAGGAAATGAGCGAAGGCCTTCTCTACTTCCTGGCCTTTGCGGTGCTGCGCTACGTGAGTCGCCCTGCGCTTGTCCTGATTGAAGAACCCGAAACCGGACTTCACCCCGCACGAATCCGTGAAGTCGCGAGCGTTCTCCGGGCAGTGTCGAAGCAAACCCAGGTGATTGTCGCAACTCACAGCCCTCTATTCATCAACGAACTTCAGGCCGACGAGGTCTCGTTGATCACCCGTGATGCTTCAACTGGCACCCACGCCCGGCTGCTCAAGGACACCGAGAACTTCGAGGAGAGGTCCAAGATCTACGCGCTGGGTGAGCTTTGGCTCAGCTACGCCGACGGCACGTCGGAAGGTGGCCTGGTCGGGCCACATTGATGATCCGCATTCTGCTGATCGGTGAAGGCACGAACGAGCTTGGCCGTTACGGTCGGCCCAATTGGGCGAACGCCGCAGATCCAGACGGGGCGCTTGCGGCGCTCTTGAATCGAATTCGCAAAGGCGGCTGGGAAGTTGCCGAGGTGCTGAGGTGGAAGGACATCAAGAAGTACCGCGCTGGGAATCACGCATCGGCGGAAGAACGCAATGTGCGCGGCGCAGCAGAACGAGCCCGCTTCCTGAAGTGCGATGTGCTCGCCTTCCTTCGCGATCAGGATGACGACGAGGAGCGAGCCCGCACCATTGAGGCGGCGATCGCGGTTGAATCGCAAACCGCCCTCAAGATCGCCGGCGGCATGGCGACATCGTGTCTCGAGGCCTGGATCCTCGTCCTCAACGGCCAGGCGGACGCCGAATCGCTCCGCAAGACTCGAGCGCAAGAAGGCGCAAAGTCACTTGGCCTGCACACGACCGAAGCGATGACCACGTGTATCGAGCGGGCAGATCTGTCCGCTGTTCCCGGGGCGGCGGTAACCCTCAAGCTTTGGATCCAACGTGCGACGGGCGCACTCGGCCACTGACGATCATTCAAGCCTCAACCATCTCGACACCGAAATCGCGTCAACTGCGATCGGCCGTGGCACAATGAGGGCTCCGGTTTGCGTGGCCGGAGCGCATGATCCATCTCTTCGAAGAGCGTCCCGAGGTCCGGCTCGGTCACTCCGGGCCGCTGGCGGTGTCGGTCTGGTACAACGTGATGACCGACGAGGCGTCCAACGCGCTCGACCGGCTTCACGCCCAGATTCTGAAGAGCCACCCGAAGATCACCATTCTCAGCGTGGTGCAGGGCGCGGCCAAGGCCCCGTCACACGAGCAGCGCGAACGCGCCAACGAGCAGGCACGGCTGCTCGAGCCGCACCGGCTGGGCAACTTCGTGGTGGTGCTGACCAGCGGCTTGCCGGGGGTGATCACCCGCACCTTCCTGGCCGGCTTCACCATGCTCAGCAAGACGCCGATGACGGTGCTCAAGTCGGTCGACGAGGCCGCGGAGCAGATTCGCAAGCTGCCCGGGCAAGACCCGGCGCTCTCGCAGAACGCCGCGCTCCCGCTCGAGCTGAAGCAGTTTCTCGAGCTGCCGCGAAAAGCCTGATGGACGAGGCCGCGAACACGCCCTGGGCGAAGGTGCAGGTGCTCCGGGCACGCAACGTACCGTTCGATCAAATCGTGCGGCAGCTGCTCGACGACGGGCTCTCTCCCGACGACGTGACGCTGTTGTTCGAAGGTCAGCCCGAGCTGGAGCGGCCGCGCCCACCATTCCCGGTCACGCCCGACTCGATGAAGCGGCCCGAAGGCGAGGCGGCCGGCGGCCTGTTCGGGTTTCTCAAGAAGCCGGCGCTGAAGGGCATCGACGACCTGGTGAAGCCGGGCGACCTCTACGTCAGCCACGAGGTGCAGTGGAAGGTGCAGCTCCCCGCGCCCTCGCAGCTCGGCTGGGGCGAATCGGTCGACACCGTCTGGCACGTGCAGAGCTGCACCGACGGCCCGCGCCGCCTGGTGATTCAAGTGGGCGGTGATCGCGCCGCCCTGCTCGGCGAGCTGTCGCACGACTTCGAGCTCAGCCCGGGCCGGGTCGAGCGGTTGGTGCTGCCGCTGAGGGTGCAGGTGCTCGCTCCCAAGCGCATCACCTGGGTGCTCGACCCGATCGTCGTCGGGCGCGGAGGCACTCCGCTGCGGCCCAAACGCGGCCAGCCGTGGACCAGCCCTCCCCGAAACCCGATCGAGGCGCTGGGGCGCATCGGCGTGACCGCCTACGAATACGAAGACGAGCTGACCGGGGGCGGCAGCAGTGGCCTCGACGGGGTGGTCGAGGTTCGCTGCGACACCCGCCGGCCGTTCAGCGACCGGCCGCGCGAACTCGAGCGCTCCACGCTCTATCAACCGAGCGCTGACGAGCTGAGCAAGGCGCGCGGCTAGACGGTGCGCGCCGAGATGGTGGTCGGCAGCTTCTTCATGTCGTCGACCACCTGGCCCGCGACGTCGTTGTCGAGGTCGACGATCAGGTAGCCGATGTCGGCGTTGGTCGACAGCACCTGGGCGTGAATGTTGGCGCCGCGATCCGAGACGATCTTGTTCACGTCGCGGAGCACGCCGGGCACGTTCTGGTGCACGTTGATCAGGCGGTAGGTGCCGGGCGTCTTCAAGAGCTCCACCATCGGGAAGTTCACCGAGCCCGCGGTGGTGCCCATGTGGCCGAAGCGCGCCAGCGTCGCCGAGACCTCGCGGCCGATCGCCTCCTGCGCCTCCAGCGTCGAGCCGCCGATGTGCGGAGTCATGATCACGTTCGCCAGCCCCTGGAGCGGCGTCTTGAAGCCCTCGGCGGAGTTCGCCTCCGGCTCGTCGGGGTAGACGTCGACCGCGCAGCCGTCGATGCGCTTGTCTTTGAGCGCGCGCGCCAGCGCGTCGAGGTCGACCACCGTGCCGCGGCTGGCGTTGATCAGGCACGAGCCCTTCTTCATCTTCGCGATCTGCGCCTCGCCCATCATCCCCTTGGTCTGCGGGGTTTCGGGCACGTGGAAGGTGACGAAGTCAGACTGCTCCAACAGCGCGTCGAGCGTCTTCACCGGCGTGCTGTTGCCCAGCGGCAGCTTCGCCGCCACGTCGTAGAAGATGACCCGCATGCCGAGGTCCTCGGCGAGAATCGAGATCTGACTGCCGATGTGCCCGTAGCCGACCACGCCCAGCGTCTTGCCGCGCACCTCGTGCGAGCCGGTGGCGAGCTTCTTCCACACGCCCTGGTGCATCTCGCGCACCCGGTCGCCCAGGTGCCGCGACAGCATCACGATCTCGGCCAGCACCATCTCGGCCACCGAGCGGGTGTTCGAGAACGGCGCGTTGAACGCCGCCACCCCGCGCTTCATCGCGTGCTCGAGCGCGATCTGGTTGGTGCCGATGCAGAACGCGCCCACCGCCAGCAGCGAGTCGGCCGCGTCGAGCACCTTCTTGGTCACCTGGGTCTTGCTGCGAATGCCCAGCAGCTGCACGCCCTTCACCTTCTTGATCAGCTCGTCCTCTTTCAGGGCTCCGTCGGCGCGGAGCACTTCGAAGCCGTCGGCTTGGAGCAGCTCGTCCGCCACCGGGTGAATGGACTCGAGAAGGAGAACTTTGAGCGGCGCCATGACGTGTCGGTTAGCGTACCGGCACGTAAAAGTCATGAGCGAGAAAGTCGATTGGAACGCCGAGAAGTACCACCGCGTGTCGGAGCCGCAGCTCAACTGGGGCCTCACTGTGCTCTCGTCGCTGCCGCTGAACGGCGACGAGACGGTGATCGACGCCGGCTGCGGCTCGGGCCGGCTCACCGCGCACCTGGCCGAGCGGCTCCCCCGCGGCAACGTGGTGGCGCTCGACGTCTCGCAGAAGATGCTCGAGGTCGCGCGCCGGGAGCTGGGCCGCTTCGGTGACCGGGTGAGCTTCGTGGAGGCCGACCTGCTCGCGCTCCCCGGCAGCCTCGACCACCGCGCCGACGTGGTGTTCAGCGCCGCCACCTTTCACTGGGTGCTCGACCACCGGGCGCTGTTTCGCCAGCTGGCCCGGGTGCTGAAGCCGGGCGGGCGGCTGCGCGCCCAGTGTGGCGGCAAAGGTAACGTTCAGGGCTTCATGGGGCTAACCACCCAGGTGGCGAAAACACCCGACTATGCCCGTTACTTCGACGGCTTCGTCTACCCCGCTCATTACGCCGGAGTGGAAGAGACGGTGGCAGCGCTGACCGACGCCGGGTTCAAGGCGCCCAAGGTGTGGCTCACCCCGATGCCGACGCCGTTCGCCAGCCGCGAAGACTTCGAGGCCTTCATCTCCAGCGTCGTGCTGCGTCACCCGCTGGCGCAACTGCCCGAAGCGCTTCGGGCGGCTTTCACCACCGCCGTGGTCGATTTGTCGGCTCGCTCACAAATGTCACTGACACTCGATTACGTACGTCTCGATATCGACACCACCTTGTAGCGCTTCGGCCACTTCACCGAGCGCGCGTAGCGGCCCGCCACGATCGTTTGGAGCTGAAACGGTCGAGAGCAGGTCGTGGCATGTGGCTTGAACAACACCAAATAGCCATTTGCAGTCGATGGTCAGTCCGCGCGCCGCGTTGGAAGGTGGGTTCGAAAGATGACGCGGTCAAAACCAACTGGTTTCGGGCTCCGCTTGAGGGAAGCGCGCCGCGAAGTCGGGCTCTCTCAAGAAGATCTCGCTGAAGCGGCCAACCTCAGCCGCGACGCCGTCGTTCGCCTCGAGCGTGGAGAACGCACTGCGCGAATCGACACGGCGATGGCGCTGGCAGAGGCGCTGGGAGTGACCCCGGCTTACCTGATCGGCGACAACAGCACCGACGAGCGGCTCGCCCGCCTCGGGGCGGTGCTGCAGCACGCCGACGAAGAGACGTACGCGGTGGTCACCGCGGTCGCTCGCGAGCTGGTGCGTCTCAGGAAGCGCTGACCGCTGCCTTCAGCGCGTCGCCGAGCTTCTTGGTACCCCGCGACGGCGCGACCACGTCGTGCCGCGAGAGCGCTCCCAGAAAAGCGATGAACTGGGCGATGCGCGGGTTGAGCGGGTAGAGCATCACCGAGGCGAGCGACGCCGCCCAGACCGGGGCGCGCATCGTCTTCGGCGGCTTGCCCACCGCGTCGAACGCCAGCCCGTTCATCTGCAGCCGAGAGAGCACCTCCGGCCCTCCGGCGGCGACCTCGAGCCGCGCCTCATCGGAGCCCGCCGCCTCGAAGCACAGCTGCGCCAGGTCGCGGTCGTCGATCGGGTTGCTGGTGGTGTTGCCCGAGCCGAACACCGGCAGCGCGCCCTTCTTCGCCAGCGGCAGCAGCCCCTGGAGCGCCGAGAAGAAGCCGGTCGGCCGAATCACCGCCGACTTGAGCCCCGAGGCCTCGAGCGCGGTCACCACGTCTTCGTGCGCGCGCACGTAGGCCAGCGTTCGCATCTGCTCCAGGTGGTACACGCTGACGTAGACGAAGCGCTTCACCGCCTGCTGCTTCGCTTCGCTGATCAACGCCAGGTTCGCCGGAGTGTCGACCGAGGTGTAGGGGCTCCAGCCTTTGCCGAATTCGGGCATCACCGAAGCGCCCAGGCACGAGAAGACGAGCTCGCAGCCCTTGGCCGCGCCGGCGAGCGCCTTGGGGTCGCGGGCGTCGGCGGTGAACACCTCGTCGAACGGCCCTGGCAGCGACTTCTTTCGGGAGAGCGCGCGCACCCGGTGACCCCGCGATTGGAACAAGCGGGCCACTTCGCGACCGAGCACCCCCGAGGCTCCGGCGACCAGCACCATGCTCATGGGCCGTGGCTGTAACGGGCGGCGGACCCGCGCTCAATCTCGAAAACCCCGCTCGGCGTGACACAATGAAGGCAGATGAATACCGATTGGAAGGCGCTCTTCGAGGCCGCCGAGCACGCGCGGACCCAGGCCTACGCCCCCTACTCGAAGTTCAAGGTCGGGGTGGCGGTGCTGACGCAGGACGGAGACGTGGTCGAAGGCTGCAACGTCGAGAACGCCAGCTACGGGCTCACCGTCTGCGCCGAGCGCAACGCGCTGGCGGCGGTGCAGGTGAAGGGCAAGAAGCCGCTCGCGATCGCGATTCGGGTCGACTCCGAGAAGCCCACCCCGCCCTGCGGCGCCTGCCGGCAGGTGATCGCCGAGCTGGCCGCGCCCGACACCGAGATTCGCTCCCGCACCGCCAAGGGCCTGGAGGAGCGGTACACCCTGCGCGAGCTGCTGCCGCACCTGTTCGACAAGTCGTTCCTCTAAGCGCTTGGAACGCCGAAAATTGGGCTTCGCGCTTGAGTAGATGTCAGACCTGCCTGCTATACCGGCTCGCGTAACTCCTCCGCGACGGAGGGGTTCTCGAACGGGCCCTCCGGGAGGAGGGTCGGAAAGGGCAGTCACATGGCAGGCGGAGTCAACAAGGTCATTCTCCTCGGCAACCTGGGGAGGGACCCAGAAGTGCGTTTCACCCCGTCGGGACAAGCGGTGGCGAACTTCACCATCGCGACCAACGAGAGCTGGACCGACAAGCAGGGTGCGAAGCAGGAGCGCACCGAGTGGCACCGGATCGTGGTCTGGGGAAAATTGGCGGAGCTGTGCGGGGAGTACCTGAAGAAGGGTCGCCAGGCGTTCATCGAAGGCCGGCTGCAGACCCGCGAGTGGACCGACAAGGAGAACAAGAAGAACTACACCACCGAGATCGTCGCCAACAGCGTGCAGTTCCTGGGCTCTGGCCCGGGAGCCGGCTCGGGCAAGCGCGACGAGATGGGTCCGCCTCCTCCGGGCGATGACATGGCGCCTCCTCCCAGCAACGGCTTCGCCGGCGGGGGTTCGCCGGGTCCGTCGGGTGGGGGAGATGACATTCCCTTCTGATCCACGCTAAAAAGTGAGTCGAAGCGAGGCCGGTCGCTGAAACACAGCGGCCGGCTTTTCTTTTTTCTTTCCAGCTACGTGGCTTGACACTGGGGTGGGCTTTTGTGAGTTTCCGCGCCCTCCTGGGAGGACAACGGTGAAATCGATGAACTACAAAGCGCTCACGCTCGGAGCGGTTCTTGGCCTTGCGGCGGCATTGGTGCCGTCATGTGGCGGTAAGACCTGCGGGCCCTCGAACTGTCAGGGCTGCTGCGATGCTTCGAACAACTGCGTGATGACGCAGACCGCGGCCGCGTGCGGTACGGCCGGTCTCGTGTGTGTCGACTGCACGAAGAAGCCGGCGACCCCGACCTGCAATACGGGCACGGGCCAGTGCACCTCGGGCAGCGCGGGCGGCGGCAACGCGGGCGGCGGTAGCGCCGGTGGTGGCTCGGCCGGCGGTGGTGCTGGCGGCGGCGGGGCGGCGACGGGCGGCGGCGCGGGCGGCGGTTCGGCAACCTGCACTGGATGCTGCACTGGCAATGGGCCCGGCGCTGGAGGTTGCGCACAGGGAACCTGCGTCGGTGGCACCCAGTCGAACAACTGCGGTTCAAACGGCGTGGCCTGCGTGAACTGCACCACGATGACTCCGGCTCAGGTCTGCGGCGGGCCGACGGGCGCCAAAGCGTGCATGTCTGGCGCGGGCGGCGGCGGCGCCACCGACGGCGGCCAGATCGGCTCGGAGTGCACCACCAACGCGGACTGCAACCACGAGTCCGGCACAACTCCGGCTGGCGTGACCAGCGGCACCGGCTCGTTCTGCAAGAAGACCCAGCTGCTGGGTGGCGCGACCTACCCGGGCGGCTACTGCACCAAGCGCTGCCTCGATGACACCACCTGCGGCAGCCAGGGCTTCTGCTCCTGGTACTACGGCCTCGGCACCACCGGCGAGGCGGACAACTACTGCATCGCCAAGTGCGACGCGAACGGCATGTGCCGCCCTGGCTACAACTGCCTCGACTTCAGCGGCGGCAGCGGCACTCCGCTCCTCGGCTGTCTGCTCGCTGGCTCTGACGGCGGCCAGTTCGACCCGTACGACGCGGGCCCGAGCGGCGCGCCTGGCGTGCAGGGTAACGGGTGCACCGGCGACAACGACTGCCGGCCGCCCGACACCGGCGGCTGCATCCCCGAGGTCGACGACGGTGGCTCGATGACCGGCTTCCCGGGCGGCGAGTGCTCGGCCGACTGCACGATGCACCCGACCAACGCGTTCTGCGGCACCGGCGCGATCTGCGCTCCGACCGCGCTCGACCTGCAGGACGGTCTCGGCTACTTCGTCGACTGGCAGTGCCAGGGCAAGTGCTGGGAGCTGGCCGACGGTGGCCAGGGCCTCTATGACGGCGGCACCCCGCAGTTCAGCTGCCGCTCCGGCTACCACTGCCGCGAGGTGTTCACCGACCACTCCGGCGGCTGCGAGTCCAACTGCGACAACCCGGGTAACCCGGGCTGCAACACCGCGGGCGGCTTCTCTTGCGACCCGAACACTCACGCCTGCATGTGAGTTGACGGTGCAGTGACACGGGCGATCCGCCAGGTGCGGATCGCCCGTTTTCTTTTTATGGAAGGGGCCGGATGCGCGACCAACTCGCGAGCGCGATTCACGAACAGCACGGGCTGACCTGCACGGTGGTGGTCGTCACCCAGGTCGCGCGCGAGCTGCGGGCACGGCACCAGATGTCGACGGTGTCGGCCGACATCTTCGCCCAGTCGCTGGCGTCGGCGGCGCTGTTGGTGAGCCCGCAGAAGAGCGACACCCGGCTCAACTTTCAGCTCGAGTGCGATGGGCCGTTGGGTGGCCTGTTCATCGACGCGTCGAGCCGCGGCGAGCTGCGCGGGTACGTGAAGAACCCGATGGTGAACCTGCAGGGCGCCGAAGGGCCCTACCGCTGGCGCGCCGCGCTCGGGAACAACGGGTTCGTCTCGGTACTCCGCGACCAGGGCCAGGGCGACTACTACCGCTCGTCGGTGCAGCTGCAGGAGTTCGCAATCGAAGGCGACCTGCGCAACTTCTTCCGCAGCTCCGAGCAGATCGCGACCGCGCTCTCGCTTCACATCTTGCCCGAGGGCTCCGAGCCGTTGGGGGTGGTGGCGGGCGCGATGGTGCAGCTGCTGCCGCAGGGCGACCCGAAGGCGCTCGACCGGCTCGAGGGTGAGCTCTCACAGCGGCTGAAGGCGGGGCTCGAAGGTGGGCTCGAGGGCCGCGCGCTGGCGGCGGCGCTGTTGGGTGAAGGCGCGCGCACGCTGTCGAGCCGGCCGCTGGAGCTGAAGTGCAGCTGCTCCAGGGCGCGGGTGATGGCGACGCTGCAGGCGCTCGGGCGCGATGATCTGATCGCGCTCCACAAAGAGCAGGGCCGCACCTCGGTGACCTGTCAGATGTGCGGCACCCGGCACGAAGTCACCGGTGAAGAGCTGCTCGCGCTCGCCAACCCCAGCTGACCCCTCTCCTCACAGGAGAGGTTTCTTTTCAGCCGTTCTTCTCGGCCTTCTGGAGCTCGTCGAAGCCAGGCAGCGTCGACAGGTCAGGCACGATGATGATCTCGATGCGCCGGTTCTGCGCCTTGTTCTCTTTCGAGTCGTTGGGCACCGCCGGCTTGAACTGACCGAAGCTGGCCCCCGAGATGCGCTCGGGCGGCATGCCGGCCTCGATCATCGCCTTCACCACGTTGATCGACCGCGCCGACGCGAGCTCCCAGTTCGACGGGTACTGCGCGGTGGCGATCGGCACGTCGTCGGTGTGGCCCTCGACCTGGAAGGTGCGCTTGGGAATGCTCGCCAGCACCTGGCTGACCTCGCCGATTGCCGCTTTGCCGTCCTTCGACAGCGACGCGCTCCCCGAGCCGAACAGAATGTCGGTCGCGAGCACCACCACCATGCGGCCATCGACGATGCGGACCTTCAGCTTGCCGGCGTCGATCAGCGACTTGAACTTGGACAACAGGTTCTTGAACTCCTGCACCCGCTTCTCGGCCTCGCTGCGGCGCTTCTCGAGGTCGGCGAGCGCCACCGTCATCTCGTCGATGCTGCCCTGGAGCGCCTTCTTGTCCTTCGACGCCGACGCCATCTCCGCGGTGCAGCGGGCGATGCGTGCGTTGCCGTCGTTCACCTTCTCGGTCTCGTCGGCGAGCGCGGCCTGGAGGTCGCGAATCTTGGTCTCGTTCTGGGTCTGCTTCTGGTTGCACGCCTCGAGCGCGGCGTTCTTCTGCTGCAGCTGGTCCTGGGTCTCGTCTTGCTCGGCCTTGAGCTTGTCGTAGGTGCCCTGGGTCACGCATGCCGAACACATCAACATCACTGGGAGAATCAGCGTTCGAAATTGCATGGAGCTCCAACTATCAGGATTTCTCCGCACCGATAAGGGTTGAGTTAGGGTCCGCCGCTTCGGGGAGACAGATGGACCCACTGAAGAAAATCGTCGAGCTGCTCGAGAGCGACTCACCTCGCAAGCGCATCGCCGCCGCGGTGGTGATCGGCGAACTGAACGTGAAAGACCCCGCGGTCGTCTCGCGGCTGATCACGATGGCGAAGGATCCACTCGAGGCTTACGCCGAAGCGGCGATCGAAGCGCTCGGGGCGATGAAGGCGATCAAAGGCCTGCCGGTGATGCTCGACGCGCTCGGCCGCGGCAAGGGTCTGCAGGAGCTCGCCTCGAAGGCGATCGCCGACATCGGCGAAGAGGCGCTGCCGGTGCTGCGCGAGCGCATCGACTCCGCCACGCCCGAAGCGCGCATCGTGTTGTCGTCGCTGCTGCCGAAGGTCGGGAGCAAGCAGAGCTTCGAGATGGCGCTCGACGGCATGCTCGGCCAGCCGTTCGAAGCGGTGAACCGGATCGCGCTCTCGATGCGGCAGGAGGCAAAGGCCGCCAGCGAGGGCGAGCGCAAGGTGATGCGCACCCAGGTCGAGAAGTTCCTCGAGAAGAAGAAGGTGCTCGCCGACGAGAGCGCCACCCGCGGCGCGGTGAAGGTGCTCGGCTGGCTCGAGCTGCGCGACACCGAAGAGACGCTCTACGGCTTCCTCAACAAGAAGCACCTCCCGCTGGTGCGGGTCGACGCCACCGCGGCGCTCCGCTTCGCGCTCGGGGAAGATCCGTCGAAGAAGGGCATTCGCAAGCTGATCGAGCTGCTCGACGATCAGGACGCGCTGGTGATTCGCGCCGCCCGCGACACCCTGACGGTGCTCAAGATCGGCCCCGCCTTCGCCGACGAGCTCGCCGAGCTCTGCAACGCGGCCGATGGCCAGGTCGCACTGTGGGCGATCTCACGGCTGGGCGAGCTGGCCGACCATTCCAAGCTGGCGGCGAAGACGCTGCAGCCGGTGGCGCGCGGTGGGGACCGTGCCCGCGCCGACGCGGCGGCGAAGGTGCTGGCGCGGCTGCCCGGTGGTCAGCAGATGCTGGTCGAGGCGCTCGCCGACGCCGAAGAAGAGAACGGCGCCACGGTGCTCGCGGAGGTGCTCGCCACCACCGGCACGGTGACCAAGAAAGACGTGAAGCGCCTGATCGACGCGGCCGACAAGCAGCTCGGCAAGTCGTTCGCGGTGGCGAAGCGCCAGCTCGAGCCGGTGCGCAGCGCCGACCCCGAGGCGTGGGGCGAGCTGCTCCGAGACAAGGCGAAGGCGCTGCTCAAGAAAGACCCGGCGCGCGCCGAGGCGATCGGCCAGCTGCTCGGCCGCAGCTCGGTGGCCACCAGCGACGACCGCTTCATCCTCGCGGCGCAGCAACTGCTGCGAGGCTCGCTCGACCCGCACCCCAAGGCGCGGCAGAGGGACCCGGCGCTCACCGAGCTCGAGAAGCTGCAGGCCGAAGGCTTCGCGCTGTCGCAGGCGCTCCAGAAGGACAAGAAGCTCTCCGACGAGGCGCGCTACTACGTGGGCGTGCACTTCGCCGAGAAGCCGACCTTCGAGCTGAAGAACCTCGGCGCCGAAGTGCTCGAGGCGCTCGCCGCCAAGGGCAAGACCAAGCTGGCGAAGGCCGCCAAAAACAAGCTCAAGCTGCTCGAGTTGTAGCGCGATCGCGCCAAACGAATACGCTGCGCGCCGTGCACAAGACGACGGCGCTGTGGGGAGCCCTGTTGTGTCTGAGCTGTGGGTTGAACGGTCCATCGATCAAGATGGACTTCACCGGGCTCGACTTTCTCGACACGCCGTTCCCGGGTGAGAACCACCGGCTCGGGGGCCTCGGCGGCTACCCGATCGGCGCCCGGCGCTGTCAGATCAAAGAAGTGCTCCAGATGGCGTCGGCCGCGATGCCCTCGGGCTTCCCGCGCAGCGGAGCGGTGTACTTCTCGGTCGACGACCACGCGGTGCAGCTGAAGCTCGCCCAGCGCATCGACGACGCCAAGCCGGCCGACTCGCTCGCGCCCGACTGGCCGGTGCTGCTGATCGACACCGACGTCTGCGACCAACCGGTGCCGACCGACTCGACCTTCATCTCCGAGCGCAACCTGTTCGCGGTGCAGCCGATTCAGGGCTTCGTGCTGAAGCCGAACACCGTCTACGTCGCCGCGGTTCGCACCGACATTCTCGAGCCCAAGCTGCTGCAGTCGAAGAACACCGCCGACCTGCTCACCGACCCGTCGAAGGTGAGCGGCATCGACGACGCCCACCGCGCGATGTTTCGCCGCGCCTCTGCCTGCCTCACCAAGCGCGGCATGCACGACGTCGCCGCGCTCACCGTGTTCAAGACCGACAGCGGGCCGGTGGGTCAGATGCGCGCCGGCATTCGCCGCATTCTCGAAGACGCCGGCAACCAGCCGCCGCTCCACTTCACCAAGAACCCGAAAGAAGACCCGCTCTACTGCTCGTACATGGCCACCTTGAAGGTGCCGGTGTACCAGACCGGCCGAATCGAAGACCTGCCGTACAACGACCACGGCGGCGAGTGGCCCTTCGACGAGAACGGCAACCTGAAGCCGAAGGAGTACCTCGCCGACGCGCGGGTGGTGGTGACGGTGCCCAAGGTGCGCGGCAATCAGCCGCTGCCCGCGGTGGTGTTCGTTCGCGCCGGCGCCGGTGGCCCGCTCGACCCGCTCTGCGACCGCGCGCCCAACTCGATCTGCAAGGGCGAGGCGCCGAGCACCAACGGCCCCGCGCACGTGTTCGCGCACGCGGGCTTCGCCGGCATCTCGATCGAAGGCCCGTTCACCGGCGAGAAGAACCCGTCGCCGATTCAGACCCAGGGCCGGGTGGTGAAGAAGCCGCCGATCTTCACCGGCGAAGATCAGGACATCTTCAACGTGCTCAACATGTACGCGATTCGCGACAACATCCGCCAGTCGGCGGCGGAGGCGGTGCTCGCGGCCAACCTCGCTCCGCAGATCAACCTCGACGTCAGCGACTGCGGCGGCGGCACCGTCACCCTCGACGGCAACAAGCTGGCGATGTTCAGCCACTCGATGGGCTCGTCGATCGCGCCGCTCGCGCTCGCGGTGGAGCCGAAGATCAAGGCCGCGGTGCTCAGCGGCGCCGGCGGCAGCTACATCGAGCAGATCATCTACAAGCAGAACCCCACCCGCCTCGAGCCGGTGTTCGCGCCGTTCGCCGCGGTGCCGCAGCAGCCGCTCTACCCGCAGGACCCCGTGCTCAACCTGTTTCAGTGGGCGCTCGAGCCCGCCGACGGCCCGCTCTACGCCGACCAGATCACCCAGCACGTGCTGATGATCGAGGGCATCGTCGACCACTACATCTTGCCTCCGATGGCCCGCGCGCTCGCGCTGCCGCTGCAGATGCACCTCGGCGGTGACCCGTTGGATCACGATCAGCGCTACCAGGATCTCGGCATCTTGCCGTGGAGCGCCTACTCCTCGATGGCCGGGCTCGACGACGTCGCGCTCCCCACCGCGTACGACCCGTCGAAGCCGACCCGGGTGATCGTTCAGGTCGCGCGCAACCCCGGCCCCAAGCAGTGCACCGACGCGAAAGACGGGCACGAGGTGATCTTCGAAGAGCCGAGCGCGCGCTTCACCTACCGGTGTTTTCTGGAGAGCTTCAAAGACGGCACGCCCCGGGTGCCGAAGGTGCCCGACACCGGTGACCTCGAGAACGCGCCCTGCTTCACCGCACCGGGAGCGTCGCGATGATCCGCCGCGCGTCGTTGGCGCTGTTGCTCGCCGCCAGCTGCACCGCGGTCACCGAGGCCGCTCAGAACGTGGTGCTCTGCATCGTGCCCTGCGCCGATCGCAACGTGCCCACCCAGCTGCCGACCGCGAAGGCCAGACCGGTGGTGGCGGTCTCGAGCGCTCCGCTGCTGGGCAAACGCGCGCGCTCGTACCGCATGGCCAAGCCGGAGGGTTGTGTTCCCGGCGCGCTGCCGGCGACGCCCGAGACCTGGGACGACCTGCTCGGTGAGGTGCTGGTGCGGCGCTGCGGCGTGCCCGGTGGCTGTCACTTCGCGGGCACCAAGTCGCCCAACGGGTTGGACTTCGCCGCGCCCGACGCGGTCGACCGGCTGAAGCGCGCCGAGCCGATGAAGTGCGCTCAGGCGCTCGGCCTCACCCACCCGGTCGTCGCGGGCGATGCCGGCGTGTCGATGATGGTGCGGGTGGCCGAGGGCGACAACTGCCCCGAGGGCACGCCGACCCACGGCATGAACCTCGACTGCGACGAGATCTCGCGGGTGGTGTGGTGGGTTCAGGCGATGCAACAGTGACCGAAGCCGGCGGTCCGCTCACTTCCCCGGCTCGTACTTCACCATCGTCTGCGCGCACGCCTTCACCGTCGGCGCCCACTCACCCTCCGCCAGCTGGCCCTTCACCTTCAGGCGCGCGGTGGCCTTGCCTCCGACGAAGTACTTGGCGATCTCCGCCGGCTGCTGGGTGACCGCGAGCTGGGTCGACGCCGCGGGCGGGTCGTCGAAGTCGAGCAACGTCACCTCGGGCAGGTCGTCTTTCGCGTCGAGCACCAGCGACAGCTTCTGAATCGAGCCGAGCTCGCTCAGCGGCCGGTCGGAGTCGATCTCCGCCTGGTACAGCTGCACCGAAGTGCTGAAACCCTTCTGGTCGCCGACGTCGAGGTGCGGCAACGAGAACGACAGCGAGGCGTCGATCGCCGCCTGCGAAAGCTGAACCTTCATCGGCGCGCTGACGCACACGTCGTCGGCCGAGCCTTCAACCCACATCCAGTTGCAGCCCGTCAGCGAAACCGCGGCGAGCAAGATGAAGTGCTTCACGAAAATCTCCACGGGAGAAAAAAGAGGGGGGCGAAGACAACCGCCCCCCTCACCCAGGGCGCACCGGCTCCCGACGGCGGCCACATGTTCTTCAAAACGTCTGTTACTCAGTACAGCCCGACCATCAGGCCCAGACGTCCACTGGGGACGAGGGCCTTCAAGTGGCCTCCTTTCACTTCGACGGTGTCGCCGCTCACCTCGAGCGACGGTGTTGCGAGCGCGACGTCGACGAACGAGACGCCGCCGCGCAGAAAGAAGCAGAGCCATTTGCTGCCGAGCTCGAGCGAGAGCTCCATCGACGCCACGTCGTAGCCGCTGATCCGGCTCGCCTTCGCCAGGCCGGGCGAGACCGACTTCAGAATCCAGCCGGCGTCGCCGGCGAACCCGTGGGTGACCTCGCCCCAGACCACCGGCCGGACCACGGTGTGAAACGGCGCCAGCGCCAGGCCGGCACGAACGTTGGGCGAGAGGCCATTGGTGCCTCCGCCGAAAGAGAAGCGCAGCCAGTCGATCGGCGCCAGCTGCAGGGTGCCGCCGGCCCCGGTGGGCAGCCCGGCTTCGGCCGCGATCGCGATTCGCGCGTGCGAGGGGCCGTCAGTCACCGGCGCGGCCTCGGCCACCTGCACCGGCGCGTCGGCCGGCGGAGGAGGCTGCGGGGTGTCGATCACCGCGTCGACGTTCTCTCCCGGCACCGGCAAGCGGTAGGCGTGCGACCACTTCGCCGCCGCTTCAGGATCGAATGCGTCTTCGAGCGCGACCGACGGAATCGGCGCCATCCATGAGCTCGAGACCAGCGCGAGAAGGAGAGTTCCCACGCGCTCCGGTAGTGCAGCCGAGATGCCGATGGATCAGCGCTGTGTGATCGGCAGCTTGTGCAGCACGGTAGAGGGTGTGTTCTCTCGATCGAGGTTGTGGGGGACTCATGACGGCGATCTGGCGTCAGAAACGCCGACAGAACCGCTGTCAGTGCGACGGCGTCGGCGGCGGACGAAAGCGCACCGGGTCGTCGATGGTCAACGCGCGGCGAATGCTGCCCCAGAGCGCGTTGGTGCTGAGGTCGTCGGCGAAGCGCTCGGCGACCGGAGTCGGAATCGTGCGGCGGAGCATCGTCGCCGACACCACGCGGCGCTCCATCGGCCCCAGGCGAATCGAGAGATCGGCCCCGCTGGCGTCGAGCAGCAGCTCGTAGTTGTCGAGCGCCGAGCCGAACTTGCCCGGAGCGTTACCGTCTGGGGTCCAAGGACCGGACAACACGAAGTTGTGGTGCCCGGCCTCCTGGAGCAAGCCCTTCAGCCAACGGGCTTTCTCCGTGGAGAGAAACCTGACGATGGTCTCGTAGCAGTCCACGCAGGGGGGTGCCGTCAGCAATCCCCACGCCACCCCACTGATCAAAGGGTTGCGCGTGGTTACCGAGATGTACCCGTTTCAGATCTGAAACCGCGCTTTTCAGCTCTGAAGTCCGCAGCGTTCCAAATCGGTGAGTACCGTTTGGGCCACTCGGGTGAGGTCAGCGGTGCCCCCAGCGACGGTGGCCACCAGCTTCATCTCCGGAGTGAGGCGGTATGTCCCTTTCGACTTCTGAACCAGGGCCGCGATCTTCGCCCCGTCGAGCAGCGCGTCGGGGCCCAGGGTGAGCACCAGCTTGCCGGGGCCGGCATCCATCGAGCGCAGCCGCAGGTCGCGCATGCGCATCTTCAGCCGCATCAGCTCGCAGAGGTTGTCGAGCTCCATCGGGGCGTCGCCGTAGCGATCGATCAGCTCGGAGCGGAGGTCCTCCAGCTCGCCCTCGTTCTGCGCCGACGACAGCCGCTTGTAGAGCACCAGCCGCTGGTGCACGTCGGGCACGTAGGAATCAGGCAGCAGCGCCGCGAGCGGGAGGTTCACGTCGGGCTCCACGGTCACCCGCGGGGGTTCGCCGCGCATCTCGGCCACCGCTTCTTCCAGCATCTGGGTGTAGAGGTCGAAGCCGACCGCCTCGATGCTGCCCGACTGCTCGCCCCCCAGCAGGCTGCCGGCGCCGCGAATCTCGAGGTCGTGCGAGGCGATCGAGAAGCCCGCGCCCAGCTCGGTGAACGCCTGGAGCACCTCGAGGCGCCGCTCGGCGTCTTTGGTCACCGCCCGCCGCGCCGGCACCAGCAGGTAGGCGTAGGCGCGCTCCTTCGAACGGCCGACCCGGCCCCGCAGCTGGTACAGCTGGGCGAGGCCGAACTGATCGGCCCGGTTGACGATCATCGTGTTGACGCTGGGAATGTCGATCCCGCTCTCGATGATCGCGGTGCAGAGCAGAATCTGGTGCTTCTTCTCGGTGAACTCGAGCATCACCTTCTCGAGCTTCCCCTCCCCCATCTGCCCGTGCGCGACCGCGATCGACACGCCCTCGCCGCACAGCTCCTTGAGGAACTTCTCCATCGAGTGGATCGAGCTGATGCGGTTGTGAACGAAGAACACCTGGCCGCCGCGCTTCAGCTCGCGGTCGATCGCCTCTTTGATCAGCCCGACGTCGAAGCGGTTGACGAAGGTGCGAATCGCGCGCCGGTCGGCCGGCGGCGTGGTGATCAACGACATGTCGCGCATGCCGCTCATCGCCATGTTCAGCGTTCGGGGAATCGGAGTCGCCGACAGGGTCAGCACGTCGACCTGGGTCTTCAGCTTCTTCAGCGCTTCTTTCTGCTTCACCCCGAAGCGGTGCTCTTCGTCGATCACCACCAGCCCGAGGTCTTTGAACGCCACCTCGCTGCCCAACAGCTTGTGGGTGCCGATCACCACGTCGAGCCGGTGCTCCGAGGCCTTCTTCAGCGTCTCGCGCACCTCGGCCGGCTTGCGCAGACCCGAGACCACGTCGATGGTGACCGGGTAGCCCTCCATGCGCTTCTGGAAGTTGTGAAAGTGCTGGTGCGCGAGCAGCGTGGTCGGCACCAGCACCGCCACCTGCTTGCGGTCGAGCACCGCGCGAAACGCCGCCCGCATCGCGACCTCGGTCTTGCCGTAGCCGACGTCGCCGCAGATCAGCCGGTCCATCGGCTGCACCTTGCCCATGTCGGCGATCGTCTCGTCGATCGCGCGCTGCTGGTCGGGCGTCTCTTCGAACTCGAAGTCGGCCTCGAACTGCCGGTAGTAGCGATCGGGCTCCTTGTAGGCGTGGCCCGGGTGCGCCTTGCGCTGCGCGTACAGCTGCAGCAGCTCGGCCGCCATCTTGAGCAGGTTCTCTTTGACCTTGGCCTTGGTCTTTTCCCAGGTGCCGCCGCCGAGCTTGTCGAGCGCCACCTTGGCCGGGTCGCCGCCCGAGAAGCGCGACACCAGCCGCATGCGGCTGACCGGCAGGTAGACCTTGTCTTTGCCGGCGTACTCCAGCACCAGGAAGTCGCCGGGAATCTTGGCGACCTCCATCTTCACCATGCCCTGGTAGCGGGCGACGCCGAAGTCCTGGTGCACCACCAGGTCGCCTTCTTTGAGCTGCTTGAAGCCCTCGGCGGTGAGGCCTCCGTCGCCCTTGCGCTTCGAGCGGCGGCGGGCGCGCGCCCCGAAGATGTCTTCGTCGCTGAGCACCGCCATGCCGCCCTTGCGGTCGACGAAGCCGGCGGAGACCTCGCCGACGAACAGGTGCGCCCAGAGCGTCGGCTCGAACAGCTTCGAAGGGTCGTCGGGGAGCGGCCCGTCGTGCAGCCGCACCACGGTGTTGCGGTCGTTGAGCAGCCGCTTCAGCCGGTCGGCCTGGCCGCGGGTGCCGCACGCCACCACCGCGGTGAGGTGCTCGTCGCGCCACTTCGACAGTCGCTGCGTCAGCGGGGTGAGCGCGCCTTCTTCGCCGTGGTGGGAGCGAATCTCTTCGCGAAGATCCTGGGTGTTCTCGAACTGAAACGGCACCGGCGGCTCGCGCTCCATCTCCACCGAGAACGGGAGCGCGCCCGACTCGACCCGCTCCATCGCCAGCAGCTGGGTGAGGGTGTCGTCGACCGAGAGGAAGTGCGCGTCGGGGCCGTAGACCAGCTCGCCGCGATCGACGCTGTCTTGATGCGAGCGCGCCACCTCGGCCGCCAGCTCGTCGAGCGCCGCCTTGGTGCCCGAGCCGTCGTCCAGGTAGAGCAGCGGCTGCTTGCCGTGCGCTTTGACGTAGTCGAACACGGTGTCGAGGCCGCCCTCGAAGAAGCCGGGGAGCAGCGCCTCGAGCCCCGCCGCCGCCATGCCCTCGCGAATCGCTTCGACCTTCTCGCGCACCCGCGAGGTGGGAATGTTGGTCTGCTCGGCGAGCGCCTTGAGGCCCTTCTCGGCGTTCTTCTGCGCGGTCTCCGAGAACAGCAGCTCGCGCGCGGGGAGCAGCACCACGTCTTTCACCGGTTGCGCTTCGGGCGGAGTGCGCTGGGTGGTGGGGTCGAACTCGCGCATCGACTCGATGAAGTCGCCGAAGAACTCCAGCCGCACCGGGCGGTCCGACAGCGGCGGGTAGACGTCGAGAATATCGCCGCGCATCGAGAAGGTGCCGACGTCTTCGACCAGCGGCACGTTGCGGTAGCCCATCTCCGACAGCTTCTTCGCCAGGCCGTCGCGGCTGGGCTCCTGCTCGAGGCCGATGATCTCGGAGAGCGCGTCCATCGACTTCACCGGCAACATGCGCCGCGCCACCGCGCGTGCGTGGGTCACCACCGCGCGAATCGGAGTGCCCTGCTGGAGGTGAAACAGCGCCGCCAACCGCTCGGCCACCAGGGTGTTGTCGGGCACCAGCTCGTCCCACGGCAGGGTGTCGTCGGCGGGCAGCAGCACCACGTTCGGGCTGCGCCGGTCGCCTTCACCGCCGAGGAAGAAGCAGAGGTCGCGGTAGAGCTCGTCGGCGGCGTCTTCGTCGGCCGCGACGCAGACCAGCAACCGCTTGGTGTGCCGCGCGAGCTGCGCCAGCACCCAACCGCGCGCACCCTTCCCCAGGCCCACGACACGCGCGCGGTGGTACGAGTTGAGTTGTTTTTCGAGGCTCTCCAGCGACACCGTCGAACACGGTTAACGCAGCGAACCATCGGGCGCCAGACGCAAAAAACAAAACCCTCTCCTGAGAGGAGAGGGCGACTGCGCCGCGAAGCGGCGCAGCGGGTGAGGTTGGCGCCCCTCAGCTGCAGCTCTTACCCTGCGGCACGCACTTGGGGCCGTTGGCCGAGCTGGCCGGGCACGCCACGGTGCCGATCGGGCAGACGCCTCCGTCGACGGTGGAGGTGCCGCCGTCTTTGAAGCAGATGTTGGGGCACGCCTGGTTGGGGCCGACGCAGGTGCCGTCGCAGCACTCCTTGCTGCCGATCTGCGCGTTCGCGCAGTTGAGGCCACCGTCCGACGGCGGCGGAGCGCAGATCGCGCCCGGCGGCAGACAGCCACAGGGGGTGAGCACGTCGGTCGCGCTCGGGCAGGGGTTGCCGGCGTCGACCTCGCACACGCCGCCCGCGTTGGTCGCCGACGGGTCGCACTGGCACGCCACCGTGCTCGGCTTGTTCGGGTCGCACTCGCAGACCGCGCCCGGCGGGATGCAGCCGCAGGGGCTGTCGATCAGCGTCGGGTCGCAGATCGGGCACTTCAGCGGGCAGGCCTTGTCGTCGGCGATGCACTCACCGACGCCGCCGCAACCGCAGAGATAGGTGCCGGGGCCGCAGCAGGTCGGAGCCGGGCCGTTCGCGGTGCCGCCGTTCCCCGCGGTGGGGTCATTCGACTGCGGGCAGGCCAGCGGGCACGCCTCGCCGTCGGGGAGGCACTTGCCGCTGTTGCCGCAGCCGCACCACGACTCACCCGCCGGGCAGCACGAGCCGCCGCCACCGCCGCCGCCGGAGCCGCCGTCTTTCTCACAGAACGCGGGGCACGCGATCAGCGGGCACGCCGAGCCCGCGGGCTGGCAGGTGCCGTTGTCGCAGCAGCCGCAGAACACCTCGCCCTGGGGGCAGACGGTGCCGCCGCTGTTGATGATCACCGCCGCGAACCGGTGGAGGTGCACCGCGGTGAAGGCGACCACGTGGTTGATCGGGTCGATCAGCAGGTCCTTGCCGCTGACGGTGATGTGAGTGCCCGAGGCGTCGATGCCCTGCACCGCGAGGAACTTGGGGTCTTGATTGCCGGCGAGCGCGAACGGCAGCGTGATCGTGATCGGGTGAACGAAGGTGGCGTCGACCGGGCCGAGATCGGCGATCGGGCCGACCGCCGCGGCGCCGTCGGCGAGGGTGAAGCCGTTGCCTTCGGCGACGGTGAGGGTGGTGTTCTTCGACAACGCGTTGGGCGGAACCTGAATCTTCAGCCCCGCGAGCGAAGCGTCGTCTGACTGCGAGACGGTGAGCGTGCCACCGTTGGAAGCGTTGATCTCCTGCGTCTTGGCGTACTTGCTGCCGGTGTTGGTGTTGACGGTACAGCTCAGCGCGCCGCAACAGATCACCGCGGCGAACAGGTTGAGTGAACGTCGCATCGTTTTCTCCGAAATACCGCCGGCCCTTTGCCGGCTAAACGCGTGCGACGGGATCGCCTTCAAAATTTCTCTCCCAGCACGGCACGCGCTTCTTTCGCGTGGCGGCCGGAGGGGAAACGGTCGAGGTATTTTCGGAGCGACTTCTCGGCGTCGTCGCGCTCGCCCATGCGCTGCTCGCACCAGGCGGTGAAGTAGGTCGCGTCGTCGGCCTGCGCCGGCGCCTTCGCCTGCGCGTAGTCGTCGATCGCCTTCGCGCAATCGCCCCGCGCGCGGAAGAGATCGGCGCGGCGCAGGTGCAGCTCGGAAGCGCGCTCGCTGTTCGCGTGACGCGAGAGAAAGGAGTTCATGTTCGTCAGCGCATCGTCGAACGAGCGCTGCTGCAGCTCGATCTCGATCACCGAGATCTCGACTTCCTGAATCAAGGTGCCGCTGGGGTACTCACGCTGGTAGCGGCTGAAAGTGTCGAGCGCGGCAGAAGGCAGATGCAGGTCGACCTGCTGCAACCGGCCGAGCTCGTAGAGCGCCATGTGCGAACGGGCGTTGTGCAGCTCGGCGGCGCGCGAGAACAGCTGCGCCGCTTCGTCGTAGTGGTGATCGCGCGAGGCCTTCACCGCATCTCCGTACGGGTCGCTGCTCGCGGGCGCCGGAGGCGTGGGCTTGTCGAGGCCGGTGGCAGCACCGTTCGAGATCGCCGGAGTCTGCGGCTCATCAGACGCGGCCCCGGAGGGCGGGAGGGGGCTCTCGTCTCGAGCGACCGTGCTCGAAGACTTCACTTTGTGGTGCTGCTTCGGAGGAGGCGGCGGCGCAGCGGTGTGCTCTTCCTGAACAACCGGCTGGGTCTGCGGCGAGACCTCATCCGCCCTTCGGGCACCTTCTCCAGCCGGAGAAGGCAACATTCTCACCGTCGCAGGATGTTGCGGATCAACCGTGGTCGCATCGGCCTGCGAGTCGGGACCGGTGAAGTGGTACTGCCCGACCGGAGCGGCCCAGGTGAGCGGCGCAGGCCCGAGCACCATTCCACCTTCAGACACCTCGCCGCTGCCGTCGACACGGATCAGCGCACGCGGCGCCGTGCTCTCGACCGACGCGACCAGCGCACGATCATTGGCGGAGATCTGATCGGCGCTCAGCACGTCGGGCGAGCGGCTGTTCCACGACTTTCCGGCAGACACCATCCAGGTGCCGCCCTCCCCGCTCACCTCGACCAGGCCGCGGCTCACGCTCACCGTCACGTCGTCGGCCGCCCGCTCGTGCACCGAGAAGATCGTCCCCCGAACGGTGACCTTGTAGCGGGTGGTCTGCACCACGAAGCTCTCGTTCGGCGCGCGGTGCTCGACCTCGGCGAGCACCTTTCCCTCCGCGAGCCGCAGAAAAGTGTCGCGGCCCATCGACTCGATCGCGAGGTCAGACTGGCTGGAGACCAGCAGCGCCGCGCGCGAGAGCTTGAGCAGGCTCTGACCGCTGTTGGTCCTCACCCGGCTGCCGGGCAGCAACACGTCGCCGGCCGCGCACGCGTTCCAGCTCTTCCCGGGATCCGCGGAGACCACCGGCCCTGCGGTCAGCTCCACCGCGCCACCCACGGGAGCACCGAGGCGAACCGGCGCGAAGAAGATCGCCACCGCCGCCAGCGCCCCCACGCCCGCGGTCGCCAACACCCAGCGGGGAATGCCCTGCTTCTTCGGCTCCGGCAGGTTCTTCTGCAGCGCCCGCCACACCCGCTCCTGCGCGAGATCATCGTGGTGCGGCAGCGGGCCCGACTGCTCGAGCAACTCGGCAGCGCCCTGCTCGCCCGGGCCTTTCGCTCCGCCGTCCAGCAAGCGCTTGGGAGTCATGCGTACCTCCCGGCGAGCTCGATCCACCCGCGCTTGGTGCCGATGCGCACGAAGTCCTGCCGCGCGTGGTGCAGCCTCGTCCACACCGTGTTCACGGGGCAGCCGACCCGCGAGGAGATCTCTTCACCGCTCAGACCTTCGAGCTCGAACAACGCGAACACCTCGCGCTGCTTCGGCCGCATGCGCGACAAGATGAACGCCACCTGCTCCTGCGCCTGGCTGCGCACCGCGTTTGCCTCGGGCCCCGGAGCGCGGTCGTGCTCCGCGTCGTGCTCCTGCCCGGTGATCTTCGAGAAGAGGTCGCGCACCCGCCGCTTGCGATGGCGGTCGGTGACCACGTTGGCGCAGATGCGATGCAGCCAGTGGCCGAAGTTGCCGCCCTCGAAGCGGTTCAACTTCGAGAAAGCGGTGGCGAACACTTCCTGGGTCACGTCGTCGAGCTCCGAAGCGGGTGTGCCGAGACAGCGGGCGGTCAGATGCACCTTGCGAAAGTGCAGGTCGTACAACGGGCGAAACGCCGCGCGATCTCCTCGCCGGCACCGGGCGATCCATTCCGCTTCGAGAGCTTCATCTGGAACCGCCTGGGGGATGACGTTCATGTCTCCCTGCAGCCACAACGTACCAAGCAGGTTGACCTTCAAAAAAAGACGTAGCCGACCGAGAGCCCCGCGCCGCCGTCGACCAGGTGCGTCACGAAGTGCTCGGGGTAGCCCTCGACGCCGAAGCGCGCCTGGCCGAAGTGCACCCGCGCCAACACTCCGAGCGCGGCGAAAAGATGAGGCGTGAGCGCCACTTCGAAGCCCGCCTTGGCGGCTCCGAAGGCGAGCGGAGTCAGCGTCAGCTGCGCGTGTGGCAGCGGGTTCGGGTGGGTGCTCGACGCCGGGCTGGCGCCGACGAAGTAGAGCTCTGCGCCGCCGCCGAGCTCGAGCCGCACCCGGAAGATCGAGAAGTGAATCAGCCGGCCCAGCATCACCTCCGCCGCGCCGGTGTACTGGTTGAGCGAGGCTTTGGTCGGGGTGGTGACCGAGATCGGCACGCTGCCGGCGCCGAGAAACGCGGCGTCGATCTCCACCTGCCAGCCGCTGGGCCGCGCGCCGAGCCCGATGCTCGCGCCGCCAGACAGGCCGGTGAGGCCGAGCGTGGGGCCGCCGCCGACCTCCAGCAGCGCGCTCGACGGCAGCGGCGGCTCGGGCGGAGGCAGCGGCGTCACCGGCGCCGACGCGGTCCACTGAATGCTCTGCAGAAACCGATCGGCGATCAGCGCCGCTTCCTCCGAGAACGCGACGCAGTCAGACGGGTCACCGAGGGGCCGCCGCAGCTCGGGCTGACCGGGCGCGACGATCGACAAGGTCCACCCGTCGCCTTCGCGCTCGAGCGCCACCTGCACGTCGCCGCTCGCCGCGCGCCCGGCGGAGACCGTGGCTCCGTTCAACCGCGCCTTCAGCGCCGCCGAGATCGCGTCGAACGGGCACGGCGAAGGCGCGGGGAGCGACAGCCACACCGGCCCCGCGCTCGCCTTCAGCGCCAACAACGCGATCAATGCCCCCAGAGCCCTCATCGTCTTCGCTTCAACACCACCGAGAGTTTCGACCAGGTGGTGACCTGCTCCAACTCCAACCCGGCGGGAACCACTTTGGTGCGCTGTTCCAGAATGCCGCCGAACCAGGGGATGAAGTAGATCGCGCCCAGCGCGTCGTCGTCGACCGCGCCCTTGGCGTCGAACGGCTGCATTCCCAACGGCTTCGGCCCGAACACCTGCTCGCCGTGGAGCACGAAGTGCCGGCCGTCTTTCAGCAGCGTGATCGTCTCGTGACTGTTGAAGACCGACAGACCCCACTTGGTGAGCTGGGTGGTGTGCCGCGCCTGGTCACCTTCGAGCGCCATCGTGGTCGAGAGCGTCAGCGCGCCGCGAGACCGCGCCAGCGCCTGAAACGCCCCGGCTCGGAGCACGTGCAGCCGCCCACCGCTCGGCCGGCCGAACACCTCGACCTGGCACTCGCCCGACCACGACCCGACCAGCCCCGAGTAATACGTGTGGTGCGGACCGCTCACGCGCCTCCCCGCTTCGAGAGCGCCGACGCCCGGCCGCGAGGCACCACCCGCGCGTCGACGCTCAGCGCCTGGAGCTGGGCGGGGTGCAGCTGGCCCGACACTTCGATCCGCTTCGGGCCTCTCCACTTCGAGAACCGCTTCGGCAGCTCGGCGAGGATCGCCTGCGAAGGTTGCGAGAAGCGCACCTCGGTGAGTTGGTTGAACAAGCCCGAAGCTTCACAGGCGTCGAGCAGCGAGGGCGGGTAGCGGTCGCCCACCAGCGCCAGCAGCTCGAGGGTGGAAAAACGCTGCTTCACCACCCACGCCAGCGGGCTCACCGGCCCGGGCAGAATCGAGAGCGACTTCAGCTTCGGCAGCGTGCTCGCGCCCAGCGTCTCTTCGAGCTCTTCGCCGACCGGCTGGGCGAGCGACAACAGCTCGAGCTGCGGGTGCTCGATGCCGGTGCCGGCGAGGTGGCGCACCACAAGCTCCTTCAGGTTGGGGCACGCCTCGAGCACCGGCTGAATGCTCCGGCTCGAGAACCAGCTCTGCCCGCTCAGCACCAGCCGCCGCAGCTGCCGCGAGCGATCCGACAGCGCGAACACCCCGAAGGTGCTCTCGATCAGCGAGATGCCCAGCTCGAGCGTCTGCAGAAACCGCGACGACGGGAGCTGAAACAACAGCCGCACCACGTCGGCGGCCGAGAGCTCCGACGGGCTCGCCACCAGGCGCGCGGTGCGAATGAAGCCGTGCTTCCACGAGAGGCGCAGGCTGCCGCTCTGCCAGACGTCGTCGAGCGGGCCCAGCAGCTGCGCGCGGTGCTCCATCACGAACGCGTCGACCTGCGCCTGGGTGAGCCGCTTCTGCTGCAGCGCCGCCAGCTCTCCGCGCGGGTCTCCGTGCTGCTGCAGCCAGTCGGCGTAGACGCGCCAGCCGTCGGCGTCGTCGGGCCGCTGCTCGATCACCTTCTCGAGCTCCTCCATCGCCGGAGCGGTGCGCAGCGGCTTCACCGGCTCGCCGTGCTCGTCGTTCGAAGGCACCCGCCAACCGAGCGCGGTGCGCTCGCCCACCAGCTTCAGCACCGCGTCTTTCGCGGCGCCCGGGCTCTTGTGCTCGTCGCGCGAGCGGCCCTCTTCCCGATCGAAGCTGCCCCAGCGCTGCACCACCACCCGCTCGTCGCGCTCGATCTCCCAGAAGCGGAGGCGGTCGCCTTCCTGGAGCATGTAGCGCGGCATACAGCCTACATACGCGAAAGCCGCGCAGCGGGAGAGGGGTGCTAGATTTACAGCCCCCATGCAGTCTGAATCGGTGAACGACGAATTCACCGGCAACCGCCGCTACACGGTGACCCGCCTGCTCGGCGCAGGAAGCTGGGGCCGCGTCTACCAGGCGTACGACAACGAGCGAAACGCGTTCGTGGCGGTGAAGCTGCTCTCGCGCTTCTCACCCGAGGCGCTGCTCCGCTTCAAGCGCGAGTTCCGCGCGCTGCAGTCGGTGGCCCACCCCAACCTGGTCACCCTGTACGAGCTGCTCAACGACGGCGACAAGTGGTTCTTCACCATGGAGTACGTCGAGGGCCGCACCTTCCTCGACTACGTGCACTCGGGCGATCTCCCCGCCGGCGTCACCACGCCCGCCCCCACCCGCCCGTTCGACGAGACCCGCAGCAACGTGATCAAGCCGGAGGCGCTCTTCGCCACCGTCGACGACGGGCCTCCGCCCATCACCCAGTCGCAGCGCACCAAGCGGCCACCGCTCTCGGGCGCCGGCGTGGTGCGGCTGCGTCACGCGCTCGGTCAGCTGGTCGACGGGCTGGCGGCGCTGCACGCGGCGGGCAAGCTCCACCGCGACGTGAAGCCGTCGAACGTGCTGGTCACCCGCGACGGCCGGGTGGTGCTGCTCGACTTCGGCCTGGTGCGCGAGCTCGACGAGTCAGACGCGCATCAGTCGCAGGGCCTGGTGGTCGGCACTCCGGCGTACATGAGCCCCGAGCAGGGCATCGGCTCGCCGGTGAAGGAGTCGACCGATTGGTACGCGGTCGGAGTGCTGCTCTACGAGGTGCTCACCGCCCAGGTGCCGTTCGAGGGAAAGCCCGGCGAGATGATGATCGCCCGGCGCGACAAGCCGGTGCCGCCTCCGTCGTCGCTCGCCGACGGCGTACCGGAGGACCTCGAGAAGCTGTGCGTCGATCTCCTCGCCCGCACTCCGCCCGAGCGGCCCACCGGCCCCGACCTGCAGAAGCGGCTGGTGCGGCCCAGCCACCCGACCGCGATTCGGCCGATCATCGAGCCGGGCGCGCCGCTGATCGGCCGCGAAGGTCTGCTCGAGCAGCTGCGGGGCGCCTTTCAGCACGTGGTGAAGCGCTCGCAGCCGGCGCTGGTGATGCTGGAGGGCGACTCCGGCCTCGGCAAGAGCGCGCTGCTCGCCCGGTTCCTGCGCGAGCTGGAGCAGACGGTGCCCGACGTGGTGGTGCTCTCGGGCCGCTGCGGTGAGACCGAGACGGTGCCGTTCAAGGCGTTCGACCAGGTGGTCGACGAGCTCTGCGCCCACCTGTCGTCGCTGCCCACCTCGCGGCTCGAGATGGTGGTGCCGCGCGACTTCAACGCGCTGGTGCGCTTGTTCCCGGTGCTCCGCCGGCTCGACCACGCGCTCACCCGCCGCCGGGTGAACACCGAGGTGCTCGACAGCCAGGAGGTTCGCCGCCGGGCGTTTCGCGCGCTGCTCGAGCTGTTCGTGCGGCTCTCGGAGCAGGCGCCGGTGATCCTCGCGATCGACGACCTGCACTGGGGCGACGCCGACAGCGCCGCGCTGCTCGAAGCGCTGCTGCGCGCCGAAGAGGCGCCGGGCCTGCTGGTGATCGGCGCCACCCGCACGGTCTCTCCCGCCGGCCCGGGCCCGACGGTGAAGGCGTTCGCCGATCTCTCTCACGCGCTGTCGGTGAGCGGCCGCGGCCTGGTGCAGCGGCTCAACCTCTGGCCGCTGACCGAGGCCGAGTCGACCCAGCTCGCCCAGCAGCTCTACGAGCAGGCCGGCTCGCCGGCGGGCTTCCCTCCACCCGAGGTGCTCGCGCGGGAGTCGCGCGGCAGCCCGTACCTGTTGGAGGCGCTCGCCTCGCTCGCCCGCAGCGAGGGCGGCTCGGAGCTGTCGGCCACCACCCTCGAAGGCTGGGTGAAGGCGCGCGTCGAGTCGCTCCAGCACCCGGCGCGGCGGCTGCTCGAGGTGGTCTCGGTCGCCAACCGGCCGGTGCCGCGCCTGCTCGCCTGGCACGCCGCCGGGCTCGACTCCGAAGTGTCCGACCCGCTGGTGCCGCTGAAGAACGCGCGCCTGGTGTCGACCGGTGGCGCCGGCTCCGAAGAGCGGTTGCTGCCGTACGACGCGCGCATCGGCGCGGCGGTGAGAGATCAGCTCTCGTCGGCGCGGCGCAAAGACATACTGCTCTCGCTCGCCCAGGCGCTGGAGTCGTCGGGCTCGGCCGACTTCGAGACGATCGCCGACTGGTGGGACGAGGCGGGAGAGTCGCAGAAGGCGTATCGGGCCGCGAACCAGGCGGCGGAGCGCGCGCTCTCGGTGCTGGCGTTCGATCGCGCGGTGCGCCTGTTCGACCGGGCGCTCTCGGCCTGCCCCGAAGCAGACCGCGGCAAGCTGGCGCTCGCCCGCGCCGACGCGCTCGCCGGTGCGGGGCTGGGCCGCGAGGCCGCCGACGCGTACCTCGAGCTGTCGCGTCACAGCGGGCGCTCCGAAGACAGCGGCGGCCTCGGCAAGCGGCCGACCAGCGACGCGCCCGAGGAACAGCGCTGGAGCCTGGAGCTGAAGCAGCGCGCCGCCGAGCAGCTGCTCTACTCGGGCCACATCGACGAAGGCATCGCGGTGCTGGAGGACGTGCTCCGCGCGCTCGGCGAGAACCCGCGCGCGAGCGGCAAGAGCGCGGCGCTCGGGGTGGCCTGGGCGCGGCTGCGGGTGCGGCTGCGCGGCATCAGCTTCGAGGTGCTGCCGGTCGAGAAGCGCGACCCGAAGAAGCTGGCGCGGGTCGACGCCTACTGGGCGGCGGCGAAGGGCTTCGGGGTGGTCGACCCGATTCGCGGCACCGGCTACCAGTTCACCCACTACCGCGTCGCGCTCGACTCCGGCGACCCGTACCGCATCGCCCGTGCGCTCGCGCTCGAGGCCGGCTTCCACGCGCTGATGGGCAAGCCCCACGCCGAAGAGTGCCGCCGGGTGTTGGTGAAGCTGCGCCAGCTGTGCAGCCTTCACCCGCACCCCCACGCGCAGGGTCTGCTCGCGCTGATGACCGGCTGCGAGGCGCTCGGCACCGGCCGGTTCGCGGAGGCGAAGCTGCTCCACGAGCGCGGGCTCTCCATCTTTCGCGAGAAGTCGCCCGGCCTCACCTGGGAGATCATCACCTCGCTGCAGTACGTCTTCATGGCGATGCTCGAGGCCGGCAGCCTGGCCGAGCTGCGCGGGCGCTACCTCGAAGCGAAGATCGACGCCGAGGCGCGCCACGACGTCTACGCCACCACCAACCTGAAGGTGCGCTTCGGCTGGCTGCTCAAGCTGACCGAAGACGCGCCCGATCAGGCGGAGCGCGAGATCGAAGAAGGCCTCGGCGCGTGGTCGCGGCGCGGCTACCACACCCAGCACTTCTGGGGCCTGGTCGGGCGGGTGCGCAACGCGCTCTACCAAGGGCGGGCGTTCGCGGCGAAGACCGCGCTCGAAGGCGACCGGCCGTTGATCAGCGGCTCGGGCGTGCAGCGGGCCCAGATTCTGCGGGTGATGCTCCACGAGATCGAAGGCGCGGTGGCCTCGGCGTCGAACGACGCAGAGATGGCGAAGCGCGCGGTCGAGGCGCTGCGGGCCGAGAAGCTGTCGTGGGCCGAAGGCCTCGCCGGGCTGATCGAAGCGGCGGCCGCGCGGCACGGCGGAGACTCGTCGCGCGCGGTCGCCCTGCTCGGCTCGTCGGCCGAGGTGCTGGAGGCGATCGGCGCCGGCTTGTGGGCGAACGCGGCGCGGCGCTGGCGCGGCATGCTCAAGGGCGACGCCGAAGGTCAGCAAGACATCGCCCGCACCGACGCCTGGCTGCGCGAGCAGGGGGTGCGAAACCCCGCCGCGTTCGCCGGCATGCTGGTGCCCGGCCCGTGGGTGCCACGGCGCGGCTGACGTGGCGCCGTTAGTTCAGCAGCGATGCGTTGGTGTGCGTTGCTGCTGTTGGTGGGTGGCTGTACCGCGGCTCGAATGGAACGCGCCCACGGTAACGCCGCCGCCGCGCTCGAGTGCCCCAAAGGCCGCACGTTGCTGTTTCAGGACGAGAACGGTTACCAGGCGCTCGGCTGTGGCGCGATTGCCAGGTGCGCGTCGGCCGACAGCTGTGAGCGGGTGTCGGCGGCGAGCTGCCGCGCGGTGGCCGAGTTTCAGGATCAGCTGTGTCTCGCGGTCGCGGCCCAGCCCCGCCAGGGAATGATCATCGAGCAGTGGGCCGACCGCACCCGCGACGAGAACGTGTGTGAAGAGCGGTACCGCGCGCAGGTGACGATGTGCCCGGCACCAGGCGCCGAGCTCGGCCGCCGGTAGCCGTCTTCAGCGCCGCCGGTACGACGCGCGAATCGTCTCGGCGTCGAACCACTGCGCCTGGCCTTCGCTGGCGTAGAGGTAGACCGCGGCCTGGTAGATGGTGCTCAGGGTGGCGTTGAGGATCGCCAGGCAGATGATCACCAGCACGCCGACGCCGCCGATCGCGAGCGCCACCACCGGCTGGGTCTGCGCCACCAATGCCGCGCCGCCGCCGAACACCACCAGCGCAAGCACGATGAACAGCCCGAACACCGAGCCGATCGCGCCGGTGCCGACGATCTCTTCGCCCCAGGTCTTCTTCATCAGCTGGGTGCTGCGCTTCACCGCTTCGATCGGCCCCACGTCTTCGGCCACCAGCACCGGCACCGCGAGCGCGGTGGCGATGTTCCACGCCACTCCGATGATCGACGAGATGATCTTCCCGATGATCCCGGCGCGCTCCTGAATCGCCTTCAGAATCATCCCCACCGTCGCCGCCAGCAGCGCGTAGCCGATGATCGGCCCCGCCTTGCTGACCGCGATTCGCACTCCGTCGCCCACCGTCGGGTCGCCGCCGCGAAGCCGAATCATCGCCGCGCCGACCAGCGCCGAGTTGCAGAAGAAGATCACGAAGTAGACGACCACGTAGAACGCGAAGCCGACCAGCACCGCGAGCGGGTTCTTGGCCGCGTCAGTCTGATGCGCGTGGGTGAGCACCACCGGAGCGATGAACGCCGCCGAGACCAGCAGCACCCCGAGCGCCGAGATGATGGGAAAAACGAGCAGCTCTTTGTCGGCTTGGAGCACCTTCAAGCTGGCCTGCATCAGCCGCCAGCCGTTCGCGATTCGACCCATGGTTCACCCCCCGAAAAGATACCAGAGCACCGCACCGATCGCGGCCACCGCTGCGACGGCGAACGCCACGTTGGCGCCCGTCGCGCTCGACTTCGCCTGCGAGCCCAGCTGGTGAAAGTCGGAGTCGTACTGCGCGCCGTTGGCCTTCGACTGCAGGCTCTTCGCGTTCGCGCCCAGGCCGGCGCCGACCGCGACCGCCACCACCGCCACTCCGCCGACCGCGATCGGCCCCGCGCGCCGCTTGAAGAACGGCTCTTCGACCTGCACCGGCGCGACCGGCTTCGGCTCGGGGGTCAGCTTCGGCGGCTCTTCGCGCACCGGGCGATCGTCGGCGACCTCGACCGGCTTCTCGGCCGGCTTGGTTTCATCGGGTGGCGACTCGACGATCTCAGCGGGCTTCTCTGCCGGCTTCTCGGGTGCCGCTTCGGCCTTCTCGTTCTTGTCGGCCTTGTCGGGCTTCTCGTTCTTGTCAGGCTTGTCGGGCTTGTCGGCCTCGACGGGCTTCTCCGCCGGCTTCTCGGGCGGCTTCTCCTGCACCTTGGGCATCGTCTTCTTGATGCGCTTGAAGAAGTCGACCAGCTTGGGGCTGGTGTACGCGGGCAGCTCGGCGGTGGGCTGAATGCGGAGCGCGAGCCGAAAGTGCTCCTCCGCCACCGGCAGCTGGTTGAGGTTGTACGAGCACATGCCCGCGTAGAGCTCGATGTCGAGCAGCTCCTGGGGAGACGAGCGCCACTGCGGCGCCTGCTGCAGCCGCTGCAGACAGCGCTCGAACTCGAGGTTGCGGTAGTTCTCTTTGGCCTGGGCGAGAAACGGGTTCGGCCCCTGCGGCGCCTGCGGCTCCCCGGTGGGAATCTTCGGGTTGGCGGCGAGCGCCGACCACAGCACCAGCGCGGCGATCACGGGAGCACCTTGGTGTCCTGGTCGGCGAGCGCCCACTCGGTGAGCGTGATCGTCCACCCCATGCCGGCATCGCCGTCGTACTGCTTGATGCCGAGCAGCAGCCGGTCGGGCTTCACCATGCTCCCCGGCGCGGTGAGCCCGGTGACGTTGGCCACCGTCATCCCGTTGAGCACCACCTTGAGGAAGTCGCCGGTGCGCCAGGTCATGTCGATCACGTAGTCGGTGTTCGGCATGAAGCCGCCGCCGAGGGTGACGTTCTGGGTGACGCCGGTCGACGCCAGCATCCCGCTCGACGAGGTGCACACCATGCGGCCCTGCGCGTCGAACGACAGCTGCACCAGCGCCTTGCTGCTGGTGCCGAGGTACAGCCAGGGCGAGGTGTTGGTGAGCGCGAGCGTGTCGGGCAGCTGGAACTTGCCGTAGAAGTGGCCGTTGCCGGTGGTGGGCAGCACCGACGCGTCGAGCTGCTCGGCGACCGCGGTGTCGGAGTTGTCGGCCGCGGCGATCACCGTCGCCACCACCTTGTTGCCACGGAGGGTGTCGATCTCGAGCGAGCAGGCATTGTCGACCACCTGGGCGTTGAAGCCGTCGCGCGCCTGCGACCACAGCGCCTGACCTGCATCGAACGCTCCGCCGCCGCCGCCCGTTCCACCGCCACCGCCTCCGACGCCACCGCCGCCTCCGACGCCACCGCCGGTGGAGCCGCCTCCGCCTCCCGCGTCGGTCGAGCCGCCGCCGGTGCCGCCGCCCATCGAGCCGCCGCCCCCCGCCCCGCCGTCGAGCTCGTCAGGGGCGAAGCAGTGCCCGTCGATGCAGTGGCGCGGCGAGGTGCAGGGCCGAGACGCGTCGCACAGCCTGCCGGGACGGTCGTCGAGCTCCACCCCACAGGTGAGGAGCCCGGCGATGCCGAAGGCGAGGAGGAGCCGGCGGAAACGGACCAAGACCCCCCGAGGGTACTGCACGTTCGCGACTTCTTCTCCCCGTTTGAACAGAAGGGTATGAAAGCGACGGTGATCGGCGACTCCGTCAAGAAGCGTTTGCGCCAGTGGACGATGGCTACCTTCGGCGACGACGTCGAAGAGAAGATCGCCGCGCTGTCGCGCACCCAGAACGAGTACGGGGTCGACCCGTTCGGCTTCTCACTCGAGTACGCGCTCTCGGCGGTCGCCCCGTTCTTCTGGATCTACAAGCACTACCACCGGGTGGAGACCTACGGCATCGAGAAGGTCCCCAAGGGCCGGGTGCTGTTGATCCCCAACCACTCCGGGCAGCTGCCGATGGACGCGGCGATGATCGGAGTGGCGATGCTCGCCGAGGCCAACCCGCCCCGCGCGATTCGCTCGATGGTGGAGCGCTGGGCCGCGTCGCTGCCCTACGTGTCGACCTTCTTCTCGCGGGTGGGGCAGATCATCGGCACCCCCGAGAACTGCCGCCGGCTGCTCGAGAAAGACGAGGCGATTCTCGTCTTCCCCGAAGGCGTGCGCGGCATCAGCAAGCTCTACCACCAGCGCTACCAGCTGCAGGACTTCGGGCTGGGCTTCATGCGGCTGGCGCTGGAGACCAACACCCCGGTGGTGCCGATCGCGGTGGTGGGCGCCGAGGAGCAGGCACCGGCGTTCGCCGACATCAAGCCGGTGGCGAAGCTGCTCGGCTTTCCCGCGTTTCCGCTGACGCCGACGGGCGTGCCGTTGCCGCTGCCGACCAAGTACCGCATCTACTTCGGCGACCCGCTGTTCTTCACCGGCCGCGCCGACGACGAAGACGCGGAGCTGGAGAAGAAGGTGAAGGTGGTGAAGAACGCGATCTCGACCATGCTCGAGGCGGGCCGCAAAGAGCGAAAGCACGTGTTCTGGTGAGCCACGTCGTCCTCACCGGCATCAGCGGCAACCTGGGCCGCGCGGTGGCGAAGCTGCTCCACAAGCAGGAGAAGCTGATCGGCATCGACCGGCGCCCGTTCGTGGGCAAGCCGAAGGACGTCGAGATGTTTCAGCTCGATGCCCGCAAGAAGAAGGTCGAAGACGTGTTTCGCCGTCACCAGGTGAAGGCGATCATCCACATGGGGATCATGCACGACCCCCGCATGTCGGCGGCCGACCACCACTCGTTCAACGTGCTCGGCACCACCCGGGTGCTGGAGTGCGCGGCGAAGTACGGGGTGAAGAAGCTGGTGGTGCTCTCGAGCGCCGACGTCTACGGCCCCGCGCCCGAGAACTCGAACTTCCTCACCGAAGACTCGCCGCTGATGGCGGCCTCCCGGTTTCCCTCGGTGCGCGACCTGATCGAGGTCGACATGCTCGCCCAGGGCTTCTTCTGGCGGCACCCGCAGATCGAGACGGTGGTGATGCGGCCGGTGCACATCGTCGGCCCGTCGATCAAGAACGCGCCCTCGAACTACCTGCGCATCGCCCGCCCGTGGAAGCTGGCCGGCTTCGACCCGCTGGTGCAGCTGATTCACATGGAAGACGTGGCCGCCGCGCTGGCCCAGGCGCTCGTGCCCGGCCGTAAGGGCGTCTACAACGTGATCGGCCCCGGAGAAGTACCGCTGTCGAAGATCTTCGAAGAGCTCGGCCGCAAGCCGCTCTCGGTGCCCCACCCGCTCGCGCGCCCGCTGCTGTCGACGCTGTTTCGCTATCGGCTGGCGTCGTTCCCTCCCGAAGAGCTCGACCACATTCAGTTCCTCGGCATGGTCGACGGCTCGCGTTGGGCGCACGAGACGGGGTGGACCTCCGCTCACACCATGCGGCAGACCATTCGCGCCGTCCTGGGCGAGTAGGATCTCCACGTCATTCGGTGCGGAGTTCCGGGTGCTCTAACTTATTGATCCATCAGAGTCGCGATTACCCGGGTGACAGCGCTGTCGTATGCGACCTTTTCACACATCACGCCGAAACAGCGCTAACCAAATGAAACCATTGAAGGTGACCCGACGTCAGAGTCATGGCACCTGCCTTGCTCAATAAGGTCTCAGGTTAGGGCGCTCCATAGGGGAGTTCCCGACGCCCGCCGCCTCGGCCGGCCCCGAGACGGCGGGCGATTTTTTTTCTGGGGTACGAAGCGCACAGCGCTCCCCCGGGAAGAGAATCCCCCTCCCGCAGAAAAGTGTCTGGCACCTCTCCTGACAGGAGAGGGCCGAGAGCGCGAAAGCTCCGGGGTGAGGTTACGACCCCTGTTCGGCCTTCTTCTTCGGCTCGATCGGCGTAATCACCAGCTCTTCAGCGAAAGGCCCACCGTCCTGGCTGTCGAGGTACCACTTGCCCTCGCGCCAGAGGAAGGTGCTGGTGATCACCACCGACTTCTCGCTCACCGAGGGCAGCCGGTACCAGCTGACCCGGGAGACGCAGGTGGCCCACGACTTGTCGACGCCGAACTTGGCGTCCTCCAGCTGGTAGTCGGTGATGAAGAGGTCTTTGTCGTCGTGCATCGAGTCTCGCGCCTTCAAGAAGGCGTCGCGCTTCTCGGCCACCACCAGCTCTGCCGCGCCCCGGTAGTCGCGCCAACGGGCCCGCTGGTGAAAAGTCTCGACGGTGGGCTTGAGAACGTCGAGATCACCGATCTTGGCGGAGGCGCAGCCGCCGAGGGCGAGAGCCAAAAAAAGGAATCGCATGAAGTGAGACGGTACAGCTTAGTGTTGCTAAGTTCCGCTGTCGAAATCGCGACGAGGATCCAGCGTAAATGTCCCGAAGTCTGGTCGAGAAGTACGAGCAGATCCTGAGCCAGGATCCAGCGTCGACCGTGTTCGTCGAGTTGGCGAAAGCCTTCATCGAACGCGGCGACCACTCGCGCGCGATCGAGGTCTGCCAACAGGGCCTCTCGCATCACCCCAAGTCGGTCTCCGGCCGGGTGCTCTGGGGCAAGGCGCTGATCAACCTCGGCAAGGCCTCCGAGGCGATGAACCAGTTCGACGTCGCGGTGAACATCGACCGCGAGAACCCGCACGCCTACAACCTGATCTCCGAGGTGCTGCTGCGCAAGGGCCTCTACCGCTCGGCGCTGCCGATCCTCCGCAAGGCGTCGTCGCTGCAGCCGAACGACGGGCGCATCAAGCTCCTGCTCGAGCAGACCAAGGGCGCGCTCTCGGGCGGCCCGGCTCCGGTGCTGGGGGACGAGAACGCGGCGGTCGAAGAGCCCGCGCCTCCGCCTCCGGCCGTCTCCGCGCCGCAGCCCAAAGCCTCCGCCGCGCCCGCGCAGGCGAAGCAACCTGCCGCCCGCCCGAGCACCGGCGCGCACGCCGCGGTCAAAAAGAAAGAGCCCGCGCCCGAAGCACGCGCGCCGCTCGGCGACGACGCGATGCCCACGGTGGTGATGGGCGCCTACGACCCCAGCGGAGACGCGGGCGCCAACGGCCGCGACGGCCAGGTCACCCAGGCGCTCGCCGCACCCGCGCTCGACGCACCTCCGACCGAGATGCCGCTGATTCAGGGCGAGATCGACGCCGAGGTCGAAGCACCGACCCAGACCATCGACCTCCCGCTCGATCAGAAGAAGAAGCCCGCCGGGCGCAAGCCGGCCGCGGCGCCGAGCCAGGCCCAGGCCCAGGCTCAGGTTCAGCAAGACGACGTGCCCGATCCGTTCGCGGCGGTGCCCAAGCGCGCCGGCGGCAACCCCTCCGAGCAAGACGACGTGGTGCGGGGCATGACCTCGACCTTCGACGCCCTCTCTGAAGGCGCGGTCGACCCGTTCGAGGCGTTCAACCAGCAGCAGGCGCAGGCGAGCCCGCCGGTGGTGCAGGGCAAGCTCGACCCCAACGAGCCGTCGGTGGCGGTCTCGCCCGAGCTGATGGGCGACACCCAGCAGATTCCGGTGAAGAAGGGCGCCGCCGCTCCCAAGCAGCGCATGCTGGAGGACATTCCCTCCGAGCTGAACGAGGTGCCGCCGACGCGCGAAGTGCCGCTCGGCTCCGAGCGCGGCACCCCGAAGAAGAGCTCCGGCGGCCTGCTCGACGAGATCCCCGACCTGTCGGAGATGCCGGAGCCGTCGTCGCACCTCGACGTGCCCAAGGTCGACCTGAACCCGCAGGCGGCCGAAGCGGTCGCCAAAGAATACGAGCGCGAGCTGCGGGCGAAGCTGGCGGCGGCGACCTCGAAGAAGACCTTTCTTCAGGCGCACGGGCTCAAGCTGGCCGTGGGCATCGGCGCGCTCACCATCGCGCTCGGGCTGATCGGCTCGTTCGCGTACACCCGGTGGAAGCACCAGGGCAAAGACCTCGCCACCGCGGTCGCCGATGGCCGCAAGCTCTGCAACGCCGACACCAAGGAGTCGTACACCGAGGCGCTGAAGTCGCTCGCCACCGCGAAGGAGATGGACTCCTCGAGCGTGGAGATGTGGGCGCTCACCGCGTACGCGCACGGCATGCTCTACGCGGAGCACACCCGCGCCGCGCCCGACAAGGCAGAGGCGCTCGACGCGCTCGGCCGCTCCGGCGTTCGCCAGCAGTACCCGGAGATCGCCACCGTGGTCGACTGGGAGCTGTCTGACGGCGCGGCCGGCGCGAAGCAGGCGCTGCTCGCCTCCAGCGTCGACAAGAGCGAGGTGCACGCCGAAGCCGGCCGGGTGCTGCTCGCCGACAAGAAGGCCGACGACGCGTTCAAGCGCCTCCAGAGAGCCGTGACGCTCCTGCCCGGCAACGTGCGGGCGCTGGTGGCGCTGGGCGACTACTACGTGCAGTTCGAAGACTACGACTCGGCGATCAAGGTGCTCACCGGGCCGGCGGCGGAGCTGTCGCCCAACCACGCCTCGCGGGTGCTGACGCTGGCGCAGGCCCGGCTGGAGCTGAACCTCGACCTCGACCAGTCGCTCGCCGACGTCGAGAAGCTGCCCGCCACCGACCAGCTGCCTCCGTCGCAGCGGGCGCGGCGCGAGCTGATTCACGCCCGGCTGCTGTCGTCGGCCGGCCGGCACGACGAGGCGCTCAAGCGCATCACCGACGCGGCGGCGCTCTACAAAGACCGCGCGTTCGACTTCGAGATGGCGACCGGCGCGGTGGCGAAGAACGCCGGCAAGATGGACACCGCCCAGGGCTCCTACGAGAAGGCGCTCAAGATCGACCCCAAGAGCGACGACGCCAAAGAAGGTCTGGGGCGGGTACTGTTGGCGCGCAGCCGCGAGAAAGACCTGCTGGCCGACAAGCGCATCGCCGGAGGCCGCAAGGTCTCACTGGTGCGCGGCATCGCGGCGGCGCGGCTGAACGACTGGAAGCAGGCGCGCGCCGAGCTCGCCCGCACCCAGGTGAACGGCAAGTACCCCGCCGAGGCGGCGATCTACCTCGCGCTCGGTGAAGCCGAAGAAGAAGGCGGCGACAAGGGCGTGCAGATGCTCGAGAAGCTCGCCTCGGCCACCAAGAAGCACAAGGCCACCGTGCAGGTGGTGCTGGCGCGGCTGTACATGCAGCGCTCAGACCTCACCAAGGCCAAGGTGCAGCTCGAAGAGGCCGCGCAAGACCCCAACGACTTCGAAGCGAACGCGGTGCTGGGCGAGCTGCTGCTCAACCTCGGCCTGCCCGACCTCGCGCTCGAGCATCTCCAGAAAGCCGTCGACCGCAACGCCTCGCACCTGCCCGCGCGGCACCTGCTGGTGAAGACGCTGCTCGCGACCGGCAAGCTGCCCGAGGCGCTCAAGTCGGCCAAGGCCGGCGCCGACGACAACCCGAAGGCGGGCGAGGCGCAGCGCGACTACGCCGAGGCCGCTTTCTACAACGGGCTGATCAAGGAAGCCGACGCGGCCTCCCAGGTGGCGGTGAAGAACGCCAGCGACGACCCCGGTTCGTGGCGAGTGCGCGCGAAGGTGCAGTTCGCGCTCGCCGACGCGAAGACCGCGATGAAGTCGCTCGAGACGGCGAACAAGCTCAACGCGAAAGACTCCGAGACCTTCTGCGCGATCGGCTACGGCTTCTTCCGCCAGGGCAACAACGACACCGCGCTGGCCGCGTTCGGCGCCGCCACCCAGAACGACCCGAAGAGCGTCTGCGGCAAGGCGGGCCCGTTCCTGGTCTACCCGACCGCGAACCCCAACTCGACGCTCAAGGCCGCCGCCGAAATTCTCAAGGGCAGCCCGGCGAGCTGGGACAAGGCGGTCATTCTGAGCGCGAAGTCGCAGGCGCTGCTCCAGGTGGGCGCGGGCAAAGACGCCAAGGCCGCCGCCGAAGAAGCGGTGCAGCTGATGCCGGCGATGGGCTTCACCCACTACGCGCTGTCGAAGGTGCTCTTCCGGCTGAACGCCAACGACCCGGCGGCGGTGGAAGAAGCGCAGAAGGCGGCGATCGCCGACGGAGGCTACGCGGCGGCGCGGCTGTTCTACGCCGACCTGCTCTCGCGCGGCGACAACGAGGCGAAGAAGCGCGCGGTGGGCGAGTACGAAGCCTTCCTCGCGCTCTCGACCAGCGAGGGTGACGTGGCCCGGGTGCGCAAGGCGCTGCCCGACCTGAAGAAGCGGCTGGCGAATTGATTCAGGCTCCAGAGCGCCGTCAGGAGTCGGACGCGCGCGACGTGCCGTTCATGCGCATCAGCCTGTCGAACTCGGCGCTGCTCTCGGCGATGTACCTGGGCGCGGCGGTGCTGCTCGAGCTGCTCCGGCGGTTCTTCGGCTGGCACTGGGTCGAGGTGTCGCTGAAGGCGCTGGAGGCGTTCCCGATGCGCATGCTCGACATCGTCGGGCTCAACGAGCCGCTGGTGCACGCGTACCTCTCGAGCGACATCGAGCCGTGGGAGATGCGGTTGGCGCTCGGTGGAACCACCGTGGTGGTGATCGTGCTGCTCGCGGTGGTGGTCGGCGCGGGCATGTCGGCCGTCGCGCGGGTCGGCGGCAAGCGCTGAGCTACCGCCGCCGGCTGCGGGTCTTCCTGCGCGCGGCCATCGCCGGCTTCGGCACGTCGCCCGCGGCCCGCGCCATCAGGCAGATCTCCAACACCTTCGGCCCGAAGCGCTCCCAGCTGGCCTCACCGGCGCCGCGCACCGCGAGGTACTCCTGCCGGTTCGACGGCAGCGCCGCGGCCATCGCGATCAGGGTCGCGTCGTTGAGAATCATGAACGCGGGAATTCCCAATTCCTTCGACAGCTCCTTGCGCCAGGTGCGCAGCGCCTCGGAGGCGAGCGCGCTGTACTCGATCACCGCCGGCGCTTCTGCGGCGGCGTGCTCCACCTTCATCTTCTCGAGCTTGGGGCCGACGCAGATGTCGCAGCCGTTGCAGGTGCGCTGCGAGTTCTCGCCGAAGTACTTGAGAATGAACGCCCGCCGGCAGCGCTTGTTGTACGCGTAGTCGGTCATGCGCTTCAGAAGCAGCCGCGCCTGGCGCTCCTGAATGCGAAAGCCCCGCAGGTCGAGCTGGAGCTCGTCGAAGCGCACCTTCTTCAGCGCGCAGAGCGCCCGGCCGGTGAAGGGCCGCCGCACCTTGATCGCCCCCGCGCGGGAGAGCAGCTCGAGCGCGTGCTGGGCGCGCTCTTCTTCGAGGCCCGAGACGTACGAGAGCTGCCCGAGCGTCTGGTCGATGGTGCCCTCCGGCCAGCCGTTCACCAGCGCCTTCAACATCGCCCGGCCTTCGGGGCTCTTCGGCTGGTGCGACTTGGCGGCGTCGAGCACCTGCACGTGCCACTGGCCTTCGCCGCGGCCGCCGCGGGAGACGAGGCCGCGCCGCTCGAGGTGCTTGAGCACCGCCGAGACCTGAATCTCCTGGGCGCCGAGCTGGCCGGCGAGCATGTGCACGCCGCGCTCGTAGACCTCGTACTGCACCAGCAGGTTCCACACGTCGGCGTAGAGGCCGTCGGGCGGGTAGTTCGCTTCGATCAACCGCTCCTGGGTGAAGACGTCGGCGTGGTTGAACAGCAGCGCCACCTGCGAGGGGTTGCCGTCGCGGCCGGCGCGGCCGATCTCCTGGTAGTACGACTCGACCGCCTTCGGGATCGCGGCGTGGGCGACGAAGCGAATGTCGGGCTTGTCGATGCCCATGCCGAACGCGTTGGTGCACACCACCACCGCGTGCTCCGACGCCATGAACTCGTCTTGCGCCTTGCGGCGGGCGTCGTCGTCGAGGCCGGCGTGGTACAGCACCGCCTTCACCTTGTCCTTCACCAGGCCTTCGTGGAGGTTCTCGGCCTGCTTTCGGGTCGAGCAGTAGATGAACCCCGAGCCGAGCTGAGAAAGCTTCTTGCACGCGCGGCGCTTGTCGGCGTCGCCGGTGACCGGGAGCACCTCCAGAAACAGGTTCGGCCGGTCGAAGCCGGCGACGAAGACCTGCGGGTCTTTCATCAGCAGCACCCGCACGATGTCGTCGCGCACTTCGGGGGTCGCGGTGGCGGTGAGCGCCACGGTGCGCGCCGGCCGCAGCCGCTTTCGCACCTGGCCCAGCTGGGCGTAGTCGGGCCGAAAGTCGTGACCCCACTGCGAGATGCAGTGCGCCTCGTCGATCGCAAACAGCGACAGCTTCGACTGCTCGAGCGCGCGCACGAAGCTCTCGCTCCGAAAGCGCTCGGGCGCGACGTAGACCAGCTTGTACTCGCCGGCCTGCATGCGGCGTTGGCGGTCGGCGCGCTCGGTGTCTGACAGCGAGGAGTTGATGAAGGTGGCCGCGATGCCGCGCTCGTGGAGCGCCTCCACCTGGTCATGCATCAACGCGATCAGCGGCGAGACCACCACCGCCACGCCTTCGACCATCACCGCCGGCAGCTGGTAGCAGAGGCTCTTGCCGGCGCCGGTGGGCATCACCACCACGGTGTTGCGGCCGGAGAGCACCGAGTGCACCACCGCTTCTTGCGACGGGCGAAACGCGGAGAGCGCGAAGTGCTTCTCGAGGCCCTGCAACACTTCGGCTGGCGACACGGTCTCGACCACGTCTCGAAATGACAGGTCGAGCGCGAGCTCGTCAACCGCCATCGCGCCCTCTGTTTTGAAACGGGTTCTTGCTGCCGAGCAGCCCGCGCGACTGCATCGAGACGAAGCCGCGCTCCGAGAGCACGATGTGGTCGGCGAGCTTCACCTTCAGCGTCTCGGCGCCCTCGGCCAGCTGGCGGGTGAGCACCCAATCGGCCACCGACGGCTCGGGGTCGCCCGAGGGGTGGTTGTGGGCGAGCACGATCGAGGTGGCGCGCGACGACATCGCCGGGGCGAACACCTCGCGGGGGTCGACCGGGCACCCGTCGGAGCTCCCCTGGCTGGCGACCGTTTCGCGCAGCAGGTGGTTGCGCGGGTCGAGGCAGAGCACCATCAAGGTCTCGCGGGGCGCGCCGGCGAGCTTGGGCCAGACGTAGCGGTAGATGTCTTGGGCGAAGGTGAGCGGCTCACGCGGAGGCGGCTCCATCGTGCGCCGCACCAGCTCGAGCGCGGCGCAGATGCGGGCCGCGCCGCGGTGGCCGAAGTGCTTGGCCAGCTCGTGGGGGTCCATCTGCCGCAGCGTGCGCAAGTCGAGCGGCCCCTTCTTGCCGGTGAGGACCAGCTGCAGCTCGGCTTCGGAGAGCGCGGTGGCGCCCTGCACGAAGACCCGCTCGATCCACTCCGGTTCACCTGCCAGCGCCTCGCTGACCGCGAAGCGCACCTCGCCCTCGACCGACCCCAACCCTTCCATGTGTGCTCCCTTTCTGCCGCGGCCGTTGAGCAATCGATGTGCCGCGCGTGCTTCGACGGAGCAGTGGGCGCGCGAGTGGGTGCGCGTCCGCGATCAGGGACGGCGTGGATGCACCAGCGGCGTCTTCGCGAGTAACGCGGTTTGACGCTACGCTCGACGCTCTTCACGTGCGACGCAGCACCGCGACCCTCTGGTTCTTCGGCCTGTTCGCCGCCGCCGCCGCCGTGATCGCGCTGATGGCGTCGGGCCTGGTGAACTTTCAAGCGTTGGACAAGATGACGCCGCAGCTGAAGGCGCTGCTCACGCCCGACGCGGGGCCGAAGACACAACGCGAGCAACTGGTCGAAGGCGCTGGCGATTTCCTGCACCTCGACGCCGGCGCCGAAGGTGCCAGACACTTTTCACCCCCCGCCGACGCCGCCGACGCCGGAGCAGGTGCCAGACACCTTTCTGCTCCCGCCGACGCAGGGCCGAGGCTGAAGCTCGCGCCCGGTGAAGCCGAGCGGTTGGACGCCGGCGAAGAACCCTCCAGCCTGCTTGCCAACGCGATCAGCTTCGCCCAGGGCACCTGCACCCTGAACGGCACGGTGGCGATGAAAGACGGCTCCAACCCCGACGGCCGGGTGGTCGTCTACGTCGAGACCGTGCCCCCCGACACCGGCACCCGCGACCGCAAGGCCTTCGCCTTCACCATCAAGAACCACCGCCTCGAGCCGGCGGTGATGGCGGTGGTGAAAGACGACGCGATTCGCTTTCTCAACCCCGAGGGCAGCGAGCACAACCTGTTCAGCAAGTCGGGCGCGAACGAGTTTCAGCTCGGCCCGAAGAAAGACACCCTGCTCGGCACCCGCCCGATGGCCTACCGCGGCGCGGTGCACCTCCAGTGCGACTTCGACGAGGCGCTCTCGGCCGACGTGCTGGTGCTGCCGAACACGTTCTTCTCGTTCACCAAAAAGGGCGCCTTCAAGATCGACGGCCTGCCGAAGGGCGAGCGCAACGTCACCGCCTGGGAGCCCAACGGCGCCACCTCCAGCCAGCTGGTGAAGTGCGCCGGAGACACCGCGGTGTCCCTCACCCTCGACCCGAAGCCTCCGCTCCAGCGCAAGCACCTCGACGGCACGCCCTACAAGTGAACGCGGCGTTCACAGCTGAACCGCCCGTTCACAACAGCCCCGCGCAGCTGCCCGAAACCACTCGCTGAACCGGCGGTACGCCGCGTGAAAACGGGCGGGTCATGGCTCCTCCACTTTCCGCGACCACTCCCCGCAGCACCCCTTCAATCACCCCTTCCGCCCGGCTCGACCACCCGCCGAGCGCTCCACCGCCTTCGCCCACCGCGCGCTCGACGGCGCCCGCGTATCACCGCGACCTGTTCGAGCAGCCGCTGGGCGACGGCCCGCGCACCGCCGCGCCCTCGAGTCCGGTGACCGAGAGCACCCGCATCTGCAGCGCCCCGTGGGACTTCAACGGCCAGCAGATCCTCCGCAACTTGGGCCAGGTCGGCGAAGGCGCCCACGCGATGGAGCGCTGCGCTCCGTCTTGTGAGCTGGCGAACGCGATCGCCAACGGCCGCACCAGCACCGACCGCTTCGTGCTCAACCTCTACCAGGCCAACGGCGCGCACCCGGAGCGCCAGGCCGAGCTGAGCGGCATCTACCAGCGCCTCGGCCACGGCGACGCGACCTACGGCGACATGCACCGCCTCCAGGAGCTCACCTACCAAACATACGAGCGCGACGGGCACGCCGGCTTCTCGCCCGCCGAGACGCAGAGCATGCGCGATCACCAGGCGAGCGCGGTGCGCCACGACACCGCCGCCGACGCGGTGCCCGGCCAGCGCGAGATTCACGAGCACGGCACCGGCGAGACGCCCGCGCTCACCCGCGCCCGCATCGACGCGCTCCGCCCCGGCCAGAGCTTCATGATGAACATCGACGGCGGCGGCGACGGCATTCGCCACGCGGTCACCATCGGGCGCGACCAGCAGGGCCACACGTATCTCTACGACCCGGCGCCGCGCTCGGGCGACCCGACGTTTCAGTACGACGGCGAACGCCCCGAGACGTTCCAGCGCTACCTCGACGGCTCGCTGGGCAACGGCTCGATGAACCTGATCGTCGGAGGTGAAACCCAGCGCGACTGGCCGCGGTGAGTCGCGCTTGATTCCACGGCCCCAGCGAACGCATGCTGGGCGCCGTGAGCGATCAAAAGCAGAGCCAGGGCGCGTCTCCGCTGTCGGGCATCGGTTCGGTCGAGCCGAAGACCCCGATGGAAAGGATTCGCCAGATTCAGCAGCTGCAGGAAGCCGCCGCCGCGCAGGAGACCCAGCACACCTCCGCGCCGCCCGCTCCGGTCGAGACCCACGCGCCGGCCGAGGTGCACCAGCCTCCCGCCGCGCACGTCGGCGACAACTTCGCCGCCAAGGCCGTCAACGCGGTGAAGGCCGAGCTGTCTCCCAAGGTCGATCGCGCGATCGCCGCGGTGGCCGCCCGCCAGGTCGACGCCAACGACCTCTTCGGCGGCAACAAGATCGAGATCAAAGGCAACCCGTGGAAGGTGATCAGCTTCGCCGACGGGCTGCCGGCGCTGTTCGACCCGCCCAAGCCGATGGCGAACTACGAGCCGGTGGTGCCGAAGAACGCGGTGAAGACCGACCAGGGCCTGCTGTTCCAGGTCGCGCTCAAGGCGAAAGACAACTCCGAGCAGCCGCTGGTGAAGACCGTGCTCACCACGCTGGAGGGCAAGCTGAAGGGCGCCGAGGTTTCGACGCCCAAGGCCCTCGAGAAGCTGCTCACCCAGGCGCCGGGCTTCTTCGAGTCGCTGTTCGGGTTCGCTCCGCCCAAGGCGCTCCCCGTGCGCGCGGGCACCCAGTCGCGCTACGAGGCCGACATCGCCCGGCCGGCCAAGGGCGGTCAGCCGGCGAAGACCGAGAAGGCGCTCTTCAACAACTTCGGCCAGCTGGTCAGCGCCTCGAAGGACTTCGCCAAGCTCGACTTCGTTCACGCCTACCACCTCGACGAGTTCGAGGCGGGCTTCTGAGTTTCGCGTTACGTAGCGTGAGCAGTGGCGGGTGACACTCCTTCAGGTGGGCGGTTCAAGCGGCTGGCGAAGCTCGCCGGGCTGGGCGCGCGCCTGTCGACCGACCTCGCCACCCGCGGGGTGAAGCGGCTGTCGGGAGAGACCGCGGGCATTCTCTCCAGCGCCGGCGCCGAGAAGCTCGTCTCTACCCTGGGTGAGCTGAAGGGCCTGGCGATGAAGGTCGGCCAGTCGCTCGCGATGGACCCCGACCTGCTCACGCCCGAGGTGCAGGCGATCGTCGCCAAGCTGCAGAACCAGGCGCCGCCGATGCACTGGGATGCCGTGCAGGGCGTGCTCACCCGCGAGCTGGGCGACGGCGCGCTCGACCGTTTTCTGAGCGTCGACGCGGCGCCGATGGCGTCGGCGTCGCTGGGCCAGGTGCACCAGGCGGTGCTGAAGAACGGCGAGCGGGCGGTGGTGAAGGTGCAGTACCCGGGCGTCGACAAGGCGCTCGAGGCCGACCTCTCCAACATCGAGTCGACCGCGGTGCTGCTGGCGAAGGCGGCCGGGGTGCCGGCGCAGAGCTACTTCGCCGAGATTCGCGAGTCGCTGCTGGAGGAGCTCGACTACCGCCTCGAAGCCACCCACGCCGAGCAGATGCGGGTGGCCTGCGCGGGCGCGGCCGACCTGGTGGTGCCGAAGGTCATTCTGGAACTTTCGGCGCAGCGGGTGATCACCGAAGAGAAGCTCGAGGGCGAGACGCTGAAGGACTTTCTGGCCCGCAAGGCGACCGCCTCGAACGAAGAGCGCTTCCAGGTCGCCCGCATGCTGATTCGCGGCACCTTCGTGCCCTTCTTCAGCGGCAACGTGATTCACGCCGACCCCCACCCGGGAAATTACGTCCTGATGTCGGGGGGTAAGCTCGGCCTGCTCGATTTCGGCAACGTTCGAAAAGTGACTGACACCTGGGTGGGGGTGAACCGGGAGCTGCTCCACGTCGGGCTCGGCCGCAACCGGGTCGACTTCGTGGACCTCACCCGCCGGGCCGGCTTCACCATCGACGCGCCCGACGACAAGGTGCGGCCGTTCATCGACGGGATGATGGAGCTGGTGCTGGAGCCGATGCGCACCGCGACCTTCGACTACGGCACCGCGAAGACGCTCCAGCGGCTGCGCGCCCACAGCATGAAGCACATGCTGGTGCTGAAGACGAAGCTCCAGCCGCCGCCCGAAGGCCTGCTCTTCTACCGGGCGATGGGCGGCCTGGTGCAGAACCTCCAGAGCCTCGGCGCGGCGGGCCCGTACCGCGAAGTGTACGAAGGCCTCGCCGCGCTCTGAACGGCGTCACTCGATGTCGCGCAGAATTTCGATCTGCCAGACGAAGCGCTGCACGTAGTCGACCGGCAGGTAATAGAAACCGGCGTCACCCGCGCAGGTGCTCCACGAGTTCTTGATGATGAAGTAGCCGCCGCCCGCCGCCGGCGGCGCGTTGGGCAGCGTCATCGCCAGCTGCTGGTTGGTGACGTAGCCGATCACGTGCACGTAGTGGCCACCGCGGCTCTTGCCGATGTTGTTGGGGTCGACGGTGACGAAGCCGTTCTGCTGCGCGTCGAACGACGGCATCACCTCGAAGCCGAACTCCACCCCCTGCTTCTGCGCCAGGGCGATCACCGTCAGCGAGACGCTGTCGGCGAAGTGATTCGGGTCGAGCACGTCGACCACCGAGGTGGGCGCGTCGCTGTCGTCGGGGTTGTCGTGACCCGCGTACACGCACGGCCAGCCGAGCGGCTGCATGCAATAGAGCCGCGCCTGGTGGTTGGTGTCGGAGCAGTCTTCGATGAAGCCGTTGCAGGTGTGCGAAATGGTCTTCGGGTTGTCGGTCATCACCCGCGACGGCGACGGGTTGTACGACCAGGCGTTCTCGTAGACCGGGCGGTAGCGCTCGCTCACCATGCGCGGGAGCACCGAGCCGCCGTTGTCGCCCCACCACGACGGCCACCAGATCAGCTTGGTGCGCATCACCAGGTCCTGCTCCGAGTAGTTGATGCGCACCTGGTGCTTCACCGACTCGGCGGTCTCCATCATCGATGTCGCCGCGAATGCCCAGCAGGTGCCGCGCGAGCCCTGGTCTTTCACGCACGACACGTCGCCGCGGAGCGGAAAGTCCATCGCGCCCACGATGCCGGAGGAGCTGGGCGTGCCGCAGTTGGTGGCCCTCGACGAGTCGTGGAAGCCGTTGCGGTCGTAGAGCTTGCCGCGGCCGAAGTCGTCGCAGTCGCGCAGCGGCGGGAGCGCGGGGTGAAAGGTCGAGATCACCGCCGCGATGTCGGCGGCGTTGCTCGCCAGCCGACCGAACGCGGACGTGAGCCCGGCGTCGTCGAGGGTGTCGGCGAGCGCGGGCTGCACCAACTGGTAGAGATCCATCACGTCGGTCGGCAGCCCGGTGACCAGCGCCTGGTAGAGCGCGAGGCGGTTCGGGCGGTCGGCGGCCATGCGAATCGAGCGCGCCGCGCCGGAGGTCTTCGCCGCGGGACCCATCGTCACAGTGGTGAACGGGCCGTCGGCGCCGCTGGCGGTGTGCAGGTAGTCAGGGCCGCTCGCCTGCACCGCCGTATCGTCGGCAGCGGGCGCGTCTTTCAGCACCGTCGCCCACGCCGAGACGACCGGGTCGGAGGCGTTGGCGGCGAGAAAGTCGTCGACCGTCTTCTGATCCGCCGCGTGCGTGGTGTCGGCCGCCTGTTGCTCGACCGCCTGTTGATCGACGCTCATCACGTGCGCGCCCGGCAGCGCGGCGAGCCGCTGGTAGGTCGCGTCGTCGACCAGCTCGGCTCCGGCGGGAGGCGAGCCGGCGTCGGCGGGCGTCGACGCATCGGGAACGGGGCACCCACCCCCATCAGCGCCAGACGACTCGGGAACGCAGGCACACCACGGCAACACTGCGAGCAGCAGCAGACGTCTCATCGCTCCTCCTTTTTTGGGGCGACTTCAGAGGAGCAATCGATGGGCCAGCCGCAACCACGCGAATCTCGCGGGCGAGAGGGCGTACGGTTGTGAACGAGCGATTTACTGTGAACGAAGCGTTCTCAGCCGCGCCGGGACCAGTCTTCGATCGTCAGACCCGAAACTCGCGCCATGTGCGTTTCGTTCGCAGTGACCAACACGAGACGCAAAGCGACTGCGTGAGCGGCAATCGCACAGTCGAAGTCTTCGATTCGCGCTCCGCGGGCCTCGAGTGACGCCTTGATCGTTCCGAAGGCGTCGCTGACGTCGTCAGTCCACGGAACCGTCGGGAGCTCGGTGCGCACCAACCGCAGTGCGTCTTCGAGAGCTCTCTTGCGGCGAGAGTCGGCCAGGCGCTCGATGCCATAGCTGAGCTCTGCCCACACCGGTTGCGGCACCGCGACATCGATCGGCGAGAGCGACCTCAGCCGCGCCGTGAAGTGCGGGTCGGCCTTCATCACGGCCGAAACGGCGTTGGTGTCGAGGAGGTATTTCACAGCTTTGGCGCGCCCTTTCGGGTGCGAGCCTTCACGATCGACCGAAGCAGTGCATCGACGTCGCCGGCTTGCTCATCGGTCACCCCACGAAGGTGCTCGAGAAAGCCGGGCGACCACCGATCGGCCACCGCAAGCTCATGCTCGACGGCACGCGCAACAAAGCCGCTCCGCGTGAGCCCCAGCTTCTTCGCGCGGCGATCGAGCGCGATCAGGAGCTCTCTGGGGATGTGCACGCTGACGGGCATATTACATAATATATTATATCGACTTCGCCTCGGCCAGCAGCTGGGCGATGAAGTGCACCAGCGCCCATTGATCGCTCAGCCCCGGCTCGCCTTCGAGCTCGACATGCTGCAGCGCCGAGCTCACCAGCGCCGCCTTCAGGTCACCCGCGGGCACGTGCGACGAGAGCCACAGCGTCTCGCTGGCGGGGATCACGTTGTCGCCCGCTCCGTGGAGCAGCAGCGCCGGCACCTTCAGCTGCGCGAGGTGCGCCGACGGAGACACCGCTTCGGTGCGCTTCGCGTCGCGGTCGATCAGCTCGAGCAGCCGCGGCTTCAGTGGCCCCAGCTGGTGGGTGAACAGCAGGCCGAGGGTGGCGCGTGACGCGTCAGACACCTCGAGCGCCTCCTGCCGCGCTTTCTCGTGCTCGTCCCACAGCCAGAGCCGGAGCGCCTCGCCCGCGCGGTAGCGATCGGCTTCTTCGAACAGGTCGTCGACGTGGTTTCGCGCCAGCACCAGCAGCCCGTACTCGTGCGCCGCGAACGGCCGCTTCGAGCCGTCGGGCAGCTCCTCCTGATCGAGCACGAAGAAGCGCGACACCCGCGGGAGGTCGTCGTGCGCGCCCACCGCCACCACGAACGACAGATGCGGGGCGAACCGCGAATCTGCCGCCGCCACCAGCGACAGCCCCCCCGCGAACGACAGGCCCATCAGCCCGACCTTTTCTGCCCCGAGCTGCTTCGCCAGCGCGAGCACCGCCGCTCCGATGGTGTCGATCGACTTGGGGTCGACCCGGTAGTCGGCCAGCTCGTCGACCTGGGGCGTGAACACCTCGAGCCCGGCGCTCGCCAACGCGGTGGCGAACTTGTGCAGCCGGGGCTCCTCGATGCCGAGGTGGTGAACGCCGTGCACCAGCACCAGCCCGGGAGGGTGCTCGACGCCCTTGGGCCGGTAGATGCGCGCGGGAACGTCGACGCCCTCGCGCGAGAAAGACGCGGCGACCTCCTCGACCGGGTGATCCCCCACCCCGCCGACGCCGTCATGCTTGTCGTACGCAAACCGGGTCAGCAACCCCGCGGCTCGTGCGTGCGTCCAGACCTTCGGCCCCACGCCGAACAGCAGGGCAAACGCGATGCCGAGGGCAATCCACCGTTTACGGAGAAGTCGTGTTGCGCCCAAACCACCGTGGGTTATAGGCCCGTTCTCCTCGCCATGAGCACGCTCGTCATTGGTCAAAAGGTTCGTTACGCGCTGCAGCCCGAGTGGGGCACCGGCCACTTGATGGAGCTGGTCGACAACGGGAAACAAGCGGTGGTGCTGTTCCCCGCCCGCGAAGGCGGCCCAGTGTTGGTGGCCGCGCGGCAGGGCCTGGTGGGCGTGCCGCTCGCGATCGGCGAGGGCGTGAAGACCCTCAAGGGCAAGCAGGGAGCGGTCAAAGAAGAGGTCGAGGGTGGCCGTGGACTCCGCCGCTACCTGGTGAAGTTCGAAGACGGCTCCGAAGACGAGTACCCGGAGTCGCAGCTCCACGCGCTCCCGCCCAAGCCCGACATGCTCTCGATGTTGAAAGAGGGCCGGGTCGGCGACGCGAAGGGCTTTCTGCTCCGCCGCACCGCGCTCCAGCTCGACGACGAGCGCAAGAACGACGCGCTCGGCGCGCTGCTCGCTTCACGGGTGATGGTGAAGCCGCACCAGGTGGGCGTGGTGCAGCGGGTGCTCTCGGCCGGCCGGCCGCGGTTCGTGCTCGCCGACGAAGTGGGCCTCGGCAAGACGATCGAAGCGGGCATGATCTTCTCTGCGCTGCGCCTGTCGGGCCTGGCGAAGCGGGTGCTGATCGTCACCCCCAGCCACCTCAGCGTGCAGTGGCTGGTGGAGCTGTTTCACAAGTTCAACCAGCTGTTCACCCTGCTCGACGGCGAGCGCTACGAGAAGTCGCTCGAAGAGGCGCCCGACGTGTCGCCCTGGGCGCGCTACGACCACGTCATTACGTCACTGGAGCTTCTTCAGAGAAACGAGAAGCTGCGCGACGCCGCGGCCGACCCCGGCGCCTACTGGGACCTGGTGATCTTCGACGAGGCGCACCACCTCAAGGGCGAGAAGGCGTTCGAGGCGGCGCAGGGCCTGGCGAAGAACTCCTGGGGCCTGCTGCTGCTCACCGCCACCCCGATGCAGCTCGACCCGGCCGAGTACCACGCGCTGCTGACGCTGATCGATCCCCAGCAGGCGCCGACGGTGAAGGAGTTCGAGCAGCGCCTCGCCCGCCAGGAGACGCTCTCGGAGTCGGTGCGCGCGCTGCTGGCCGCGAAAGCGAAAGACTCAGCCGCGGCGGTGAAGAAGGTTCGCTCGCAGTTCCCCAACGACGACGAGCTGTCGCGCCTCGAAGAACCCGAAGAGGTGCTCGCCCACCTCGCCGAGACCTACTCGCTGTCTGACCGGCTGATCCGCAACCGGCGCGCAGTGGTCGGCGGCTTCTCGGAGCGCCAGTTGCACCGGCACCCGGTCGAGCCGTCGAAGGCCGAAGAGAAGGCCCGGCAGACCGCGCTCGAGGCGCTGGCGAAAGACGGCACCCTGAAGGGCGCGGCGCTGGCGGCGTTGCTGCGCCGCCTCGAATCGTCTCCGGCGGCGTTCGCCTCCGCGCTCAAGGGCACCAAGGCGCTCGCCGAGACCAAGCTCGAGCTGCCCGAGAAAGACGCGAAGTACGCCGCGTTCGTGAAGCTGCTGAAGGAAATCTGGGCCAAGGAGCCGAAGGCCAAGGTGCTGGTGTTCACCGAGGCGCTGGCGACGCTGGAGTTCCTCCGCGCGCGGCTGCTCGACGAGAACGTCGAGGCGCTCAGCTACCACGGCGATCTCCCGCTGGTGGAGCGCGACCGGCAGGTGGCCCGCTTTCGCGACCCCGAGGGGCCGAAGGTGCTGCTCTGCACCGAGGTCGGCGGCGAAGGCCGCAACTTCCAGTTCAGCCACCACCTGATCAACTACGACCTCCCCTGGTCGCCGGCGACGATGGAGCAGCGCATCGGCCGGCTCGACCGCATCGGCCAGTCGAAGCCGGTCGACATTCACGTCTTCGAGTCTTCAGGCAGCCTCTCGGCCGACGTGCTGAGCGTGCTCGCCGACGCGGTGGGCGTGTTCGGTGAGACGGTGGGCGGCCTCGACGCGGTGCTCGAAGAGGTCGAGCCGAAGCTGACCGAGCTGGCGCTGGCGAAGCCGAAGGAGCGCGCCGCCTACGTCGCCGAGCTGGGCAAGAAGGTGCTCGCCGCGCGCGAGCAGGTTCAGCACGCCTACGACCCGCTGCTCGACACCCGCAGCTTCGATCGCGAGGCGGTGGAGGCGCTGGTCGCCCGCGCCCACACCCGCATGGGCGAGGAGCCCGACGAAGACGACGACGAGTCGGATCTCGAAGAAGGCCTCTGGGCGGTGGCCCGCGACCTCGACGAGCGCCTCGAAGAGAACGTCACCGAGCTGGCGCTGCGCATCGGCATCGGGGTCGACACCGACCAGCAGGTCGACGCGTTTCAGTGCGCGTTCCACTTCGGCCACGCGCTGAACGTCGACGCGCTCCCCGGGCTCGACATCTCGAAAGAGCGCACCGTGCTGGGCACCTTCTGGCGCGACACCGCGGTGGAGATGGAAGAGATCGAGTACTTCGCCACCGGCCACCCGATCGTCGAGTCGCTGTTCGGCTTCTTGCGCGACGGCCCCTACGGCCGCAACGGCGCGCGCTTCGTCGAGCTGCGCGTTCCCGGCCGCCCGCGCGCGGTGGAGCTGGTGTTCCACCTCGAGCCTCCCGAGTCGGCCGACCTCTCGCCCGGCGCCAAGGTGCCGTCGCGGCAGCTGTCGCGTTTTCTCGACCGGTTGCTGGTGCACGTCGGGGTGTCGATGGGTACCAACGGCGCTCCGAAGGTCGACCCGGCGCTGCTCAAGCAGCTCACCCAGGTCACCGACGGCCGGCCGCTCAAGGGCAGCGAGCTGTTGACCGCATTCCCCGAGCTCCCGCGCTTCGTCGATGCGGCGGTGCAGGTCGGCACCGAGGCGGCGAAGACCGAGATGCTGAAGCGCACCGCGGCGGCGAAGAAGCTGATCGAAGCCGAGCGCGACACCTCGCTGCGGCGCATGAAGCTGTCGCTGTCGCACCAGGGCATGTCGGGCGCGAAGCTCAACGCGGCGCTCGAGGCCGAGACCGCGCGCTACCAGGCGCTGCTCGACGCGCTCGCCGGAGTTCGGGTGGTGCTCGACTCCGCGTGCGCGGTGGTCGTCAACCGCTGAGGCGGCTCAGGGCCGGCCGCGCTTCATCATCTCTTTCAGGCGCTGATTCTCGGCGCGCAGCCGATCGATCTCGCGGTCTTTCTTCGCCAGCTCCTCGGCGAAGCCCGAGACCTGCCGGAGCAGCTTGTTCAGCTGCGCGCTCACCTCGGGGCTGAGGCCTCCGGCGGCGATCGCCCGCATCGGCTGTGACGGGGTGGGCGCCTGCACCGGTATGCCCTCGCGGGTGGGCGGGCGCTGCAGCACGTCTGAGGTGTGGGCGCGCGGGCGAACCAGCGGCAGCTCGTCGGAGCTGCGCACCGGCGCGGTGTTGGTCTCCTCCGAAGAGTCGACGGTGACCTTGAGTGCCTCGGGGTTCGACGCGCCGATGATGCCTTCGATGCGCGCCTCGACGTGGGGTGGCATCGCGTCGAAGGCGATGCCCATGCCGGCCGACACCTTGCGCTCCGCGGCCTGGGCCGGGTTGAGCGCCGAGGCCACCACGCCGGCGACGGTGATCGGTGTGGGCGCGCCGGGCCGCTGGAGCTCGAGCTTCACCCGGGTGCCGACCCGCATCGGGCTGGCGCAGCGCACGAAGGCGCCGCCGACGGAGAGGTTCTCCACCACCAGGCCGATGTGGAGCGCATCACCACCCTGCACCCGGCTGATCAGCTGCTTGGGTTTGACCCGCTGGTGGCGCCGGCGGTTGGAAGCCATTCGCCCACCAGCTTAGTGCGACTTGGGGCCGGCCCAAGAATCCCGTCAGTCGCAGACGCCGTCGCGGGCGCACCGGCCGGAGCAGCAGTCGGAGGCGCCGGCGCAGCCGCTGTTCCCAGTGGGAATGCAGCCGCAGAGGCCGTCAGACGCGCAGTAGTTCGAGCAGCACTGGGAGTCGTAGGAGCACCCGGTGTTGTCGCCGAAGCAGCTGCCGACGATGCAGAGCCCGCGGTCGCAATAGTCGCCGGGGTTGCAGGCGGCGCCGCACGCTCCGCAGTCGGTCTCGTCGGAGCTCAAGTCGGCGCAGTAGCCGCCGCAGTCCACCAGGTTGGGTCCACAGGTGCTGACGACGGCTGGACCGCAACCCGCCACCGCCATCACCACCACCGCCGCGATCATCACGCTCTTGTTCATGTGTGCTCCTTCAAGACGGCTAACGGTGGCGTTTGTTCACGGCAATCGCGCCTGTCGCGGTGTTACCGAAACTTCCGATCGAGCACTGATCGCTGGCGTGCCTGTTGGGCCCGCGCTAACGAGTCGAAGCCGATGCCCGACACCTTCATCTGGGACACGCTCGGTTTCGCGATCAGAGCAGCGCTGGTGGTGATCGCGATCGCGGCGGTGCTGATCGTGGCGGCGATCGCCTTTCGCCGGCAGCGCCGCTTCAACCGCGGTCAGCTCGAAGTGCGGCCGCTCCACCACCGCTTTCGCGACCTCGCCGACGCGTTGAGCTTCGGCACCCAGCGGCTGAAGCCGAAAGACCTGAAGCAGCAGCGCAAGCTCCGCGCGAACGAAGGCGGCAGCAGCCGGCCGGCGGTGTACGTGCTCGACTTCGAGGGCGACATCCTCGCCACTCCGGTGGAGTCGCTGCGCGAAGAGGTGACCGCGGTGCTCTCGTCGGCGCAGAACGGCGACGAGGTGCTGGTGCGGCTCGAGAGCTCGGGCGGCGCGGTCTCGCATTACGGTCTGGCGGCGGCCCAGCTGGGGCGGCTTCGCGAGAAGAAGATTCCGCTCACCATCTGCATCGACCGGGTGGCGGCGAGTGGCGGCTACATGATGGCCTGTGTGGCCGACTCGATCGTCGCCGCGCCGTTCTCGATCATCGGCTCGATCGGCGTGGTGGCCGAGGTGCCCAACTTTCACCGGCTGCTGAAGAAGCACGACGTCGACTTCGAAGAGGCGACCGCGGGCGAGTTCAAGCGCACCGTCAGCCTGTTCGGCGAGATCACCGAGGCCGGCCGCAAGAAGTTCCAGGAGCAGCTCGAAGAGACCCACCGGCTCTTCAAAGACTTCGTGAAGACCTACCGGCCCAAGCTCGACATCGACAAGCTGGCCACCGGCGAGTTCTGGCTGGCGAAGCGCGCGATCGAGCTCGGGCTGGTCGACGCGCTCTCCACCAGCGACGACGTGCTGATCTCCAAGGTGAAGGACAAAGACGTCTTCAAGGTCACCTACACGCCCGAGCGCCCCTGGCGCGAACGGCTGGGCCGGCTGGTGGCTGAAGCGGTCGAGCGCACCGCGGTGCGGCTGCTCAGCAAGTGGTGGGGTTTGCAGCTCCGGTAGCCCCGGCACACGCCCTGCACTCGCAGCCGGGCCAATGCGCCCGCTACACTTCGGTTCAATGCCCTTCGAGCTCGTCGCCCAGTCGGTCGGGGCGCTGCTGGTGGCCGTGCTCAACCTGCTGGTGGCGGGCTACGCGTTCGCCCTCGGAGCGAAGGACCCCCGCCGGCTGCCGTTCGCGCTCGGCCCGCTCGGAGTGAGCATCTTCGGCTTCTGCTGGTTCATCGCCCTGCTCGACCCCAGCTCCTTCGAGCGGATGCAGGACCTGGGCGCGCTCGCGGTGGCGGCCGCGCTGGCGGGATTCTGCGCCGACTTTCCACGCAGAAAGCCGGGCGTGGCGTGGAAACTCGGCTCAGTTCTGGCCGCGCTGGTGGTCAGCGGGGCCGCGTCGAAGCTGTTCGAAGCGCGGGGCTTCAGCTTCACGCCCGTCTTTCTCAGGCTGAGCGGCCTCACCCTGCTCGGGCTCGCATTTCTGCTCCAGCTGCGCGGTGACGCCGGCACCGCCCGCTTTCGTCGGCGCATCGCGATCGCCGCTTTCGCCTCGGGTGCGATCTACCTCGCCGCGGTCGGCTTGCTGCACAGCGCCGGTGAGGAACCCATCGACCCGGTGGTGGTCGGCTTGATCGCTGCTGAGCTCTTCACCGCGCTCTACGTCTTCGAGCGCAAGGTCGAGCTCCACTTTCTGGTCTCGCGCGCGATCACCTACTCGGTGCTCTCGATGCTGGTGGCGCTGGCCGCCAGCCTGGTGTTCCGCCGGCTGGGTTACCCGGTCGACCTGGTGCAGGTGACGGTGACGGTCGGCATCTCGCTGGTCGCCGCGGTGCTCTTCGTCGGCCTGGGAGAGCTGGTCAACCGCAAGGTCGAGGCGGTGCTGTTCCCCGATCAGGCGAAGGTCGCGGCGTTGTTGGCGGCATCGAAGAGCGAGCTGGCGGCGCTGCGGGCCCGGCTCGAGCAGGTGGAGCGGCTCGCGATCGCGGGAGAGCTCGCCGCCTCGGTCGCCCACGAGATCAAGAACCCGCTCGCGGCCCTCAACGGCTACGCGCAGCTGCTCGGCTCCCAGCTCACCCGGGTCGAGCCGGCCGCCCGCGCCAACTTCGAGCAGGCGGTGAAGGTGATCGGCGAAGAATGCGGTCGCATCAACGAGCGGGTGTCGGAGCTGCTCGACCTCGGGCGAAAAGCGCCGCTGCGCGTGGAGCCGCTCGACCTCAACCGCCTCGCACTCGACGTGATCGCGGTGGTCGACGCCACCCTCGGAGGCCGGGTGGTGAAGACCCGCTTCGACGCCGGCGCCGGCCAGGTGTTCGCCGACGCCGACGCGCTCCGCGGCGCCCTGCTCAACCTGATGAAGAACGCGATCGAAGCCTCGCCCCCGGGCGGCGAAATCGAGGTCGTCACCCGGGTGGAGGGCGGCAGCACCCGCCTCGAGGTGCTCGACCGTGGACCGGGGCTGCCGAAGACCAGCGACCCCGAGCGCGTCTTTCAGGCCTTCTACACCACCAAGACCGGAGGCACCGGGCTCGGCCTGGCGATCGCGCGCTCGGCGGTGGAGGCGTGCGGTGGCCGGTTGATGCTCGCGAGCCGCGGTGACGGAGCGGGCGCGTGCGCCCAGGTCGAGCTGCGCCGGGTGGGGCGCGAGGCGAGCGCGGCAGCGGTGGTTCCCCGGGAGGCGTTGCCGTGAGCCAGGTGGCGTTGATCGAAGACGAGAAGAACCTGCGCTCGCTGTTCGTCGGGCTGCTGGAGGGCGCCGGCCACCAGGTCGAAGCCTGGGGCAGCCTGGCCGAGGCCGAGCACGGGCTGTCGAAACACTGGCCCGACCTGGTGGTGCTCGACCTCAAGCTCCCCGACGGCGACGGCCTGGAGCTGCTCGACATGCTGCGCTCGCGCGGCTTCCGCGGCCCCGCCCTGGTGATCACCGCGTTCGGCACCGTGGAGCGCGCGGTTCAGGCGCTCCGCTCGGGTGCGAGCGACTTTCTGGTGAAGCCGTTCGACAACCTCCGGCTGCTGTCGGCGGTGGAGGCGGCGCTCGAGCGCGGCCGGCGAATGGTGGAGGTCGAGCTCGCGGGAGGCAGCGTCGGCCCGGTCTCGGAGGCGATGAAGTCGATCGTCGGCGCGCAGGGCGGCCTCCAGGGCGTAGCCGAGGTGCTGCCGAAGATCGCCGCCACCCACGCGACGGTGTTGATTCGCGGCGAGTCGGGCACCGGCAAGGAGCTGATCGCCCGCGCGATTCACGCCGGCTCTCCGCGGCTCGACGGCCCCTGGGTGACGGTGAACTGCGCGGGGCTGCCGCCGTCGCTGCTCGAGTCGGAGCTGTTCGGCTTCGAGCGGGGCAGCTTCACCGGGGCGCACGCGCGCCACACCGGTCTGATCGAAGCGGCCGACGGCGGCACGCTGTTCCTCGACGAGATCGGCGACATGTCGCTCGAAGCGCAGTCGCGGCTGTTGCGGGTGCTCCAGGAGCGCGAGCTGACGCGCATCGGCGGCCGCGAGCCGGTGAAGGTCGACGTGCGGGTGATCGCCGCCACCCACCGCGACCTGAAGGCCCGGGTCGCCGAAGGCCTGTTCCGCGAAGACCTGTTCTACCGGCTCAACGTGGTGGAGATTTCGCTGCCTCCGCTGCGCGAGCGCCGGCAGGACATCGCGGGGCTGATCGACCACTTTCTCGAGAAGCACGCCGCGCGGCACGCACGCACCCATGCCCGCCCCGACGACGCGACGATGCGCTGGGCGAACCAGTTCGACTGGCCGGGCAACATTCGGGAGCTGGAGAACTTCGTCGAGCGCGCGGTGGTGGTCGGCCGCTTCGAGCCGCCGCGCGAGGCGGCTCCGCCGGCGAAAGCCGTGGCGGCGGCTGCGCCGGTGAATGCGCCGGTGGTGACGCTGCGCCAGGCGGTCGCGGAGGCCGAGCGCGTGTCGGTGCTGGCGGCGCTGCGGGCGACGAAAGGCAACAAGACCGAAGCCGCGCGGCTGTTGGGCGTGTCGTACAAGACGCTCTTCAACAAGCTCCACGAGCACGGCATCAAAGAAGAGGCGAGCTTCGGGTAGCGCCGCGCCCGACTGGGTAAGCCGTTTCACAGTCGAGGCGGCCGTTCCCTGCCGGCAGGCGCGTAGCCATCGCCCAGGTGCTGGCGTTCGGGTTGCACAACGCCCGGCCATGCTCGAACCCCTGCACCTCGACGTCGCCGGTCTGATTCGGCGCGGAGTCGACGCTCCGGTACGCACCTCGCTGGAGCTCTCGCGCCGAACCTGGCTTCACCAACTGGCCCCCGGCCTGGCGGGGACCGCGCTGCTGGCGGGAGCGACCCTGCTCAGCTCGGCGATCGCGGGGCGGGCGAGAGACCCCGACGCGCTCTCGGCCCTCGGGCAGGCGCTGGCGGTGGTGGTGCCGGCGGCGACCATCGTGGTGAGCGCGCGGGTGTCGCGAATGCCGTTCGGCGCGTGGATCTCCTCGCTGTCGCTGGGAGCGCTTCACGCCGGGCTGGTGGCGGCGCTCTTCGTACCGTTGGTGCTGCTGCTCACCTTCACCGCGGGACGCGAGCTCGCAGCGCACCTGGGCATACGGCACCTGGTGCCGTTCGTCGGCTGCTGGGCGGGGCTGCTCGTGCCTTCGCGGGCGCTCACCACGCTCGACCGCTCGTTCCTCTCGAAGGTGGTCGCCTCCGGGTTGTCGTTCTTCGTGTTGGGCCTGTTCCTCTACCGGTTGAGCAACATGGGAGGGCTGTTTCGATGACCACCGCGCCGGCCGAGCTGTCGTCGCCGTTTCTCGATCAACCCGTCGGTGCGCCGCTCGAAGAATTGCTCGAGCACGCCAGCGTCGAGGTGCCGCTGGTCACCGACCTGGTGCGGCGCCCGGAGGCGATCGCCGAGCGCGTGCTCGACGCTCCAAGGGTCGAGACGGTGGTGAAGGCCAGCCTCACCGCCACGCTGCTCGGCTCGGCGGCGGCCGGTTGGTTCGCCTTCGGCGCGTTCGACCCGGCGATCTCCTGGGAGGCCGCGCTGCTGGTGCCGCTCCACCTCCACGCTGCGCTGATCGCCGCGATCGGCCCGCTCTACGCGGTGTCGGTGATGCTCAACGCCCGCATTCCCCTCGCGCGGCTGGTGGCGGTGATGCTCGCCGCGGCCGCGCTCAGCGCGCTCACTCTCGGCGCCACCGCGCCGTTGATCTCCTACCTGTTTCACCGCGACCACGTCTGGCTCGGCCCGCTGGCGATGGTCGCCGCCTTCGTGGTCTCCGGCCTCGCCGGTGGTCTGCGGCTCCATTCGCTGCTGCTGGCGACCGCGCACGCCCATGCCCAACGGTCGAGCCGGCAGATGACCCCGGAGCTGCTCTTTCGAATCGGGATCTTCGCGCGGGTCGGCACGATGCTGCTCGGGCTCACCACCAGCCTGGCGGTGTGGAGCGTGATTCACACCCTGGGTGGCACCCGATGAGCGCGACGCACCTGATCGCGGTCTACCTGGGGGCCGGCGTCTTCGCCTGGCTGGTGGTGTGGAAGCAGAGCGGCCGGCGGCAAGGCGTGGCGCTGTTGCTGCTCTGGCCGTTCCTGGTGCCGGCGAGAATCGCCTCCGGCTCCGACGGGCGGGTCGCCGCGCTGGTCGACAGCATTCAACGGCAGATGAACCTGGTGGGCCGGGGCGATGCGCGGGAGCGTCGGCTGATCGGCGACTTCGGCACCCGCGTCGAGCAGACCCGCCAGCGGCTGGCCGAGCTCGACGGCGTTCTGCCCACCGCTCCGTTTCACGCCCGCGACCGCTTGCAGCGCCTGCGCGACCGGCTCGCGCACGAGCTCGACGACGGGCTGAAAGGCCTCGAAGAGCTCCAGGCGCAGCTGACCGTGCTCCGGCTCGCCGGAGACACCGCGTCGAAGGGCGAAGGCATCGACGAGCTGCTCGCCCGGCTCCACGCGCTGGCCGAGCTTCACGAAGCCGACGCCGCGTTACCAACCGGGGAACCCACGATGCGTTCAGCGAGGCAACCGCCCAGCGCGTGACGTAAGGTGCGCGCGCGATGAGCCCGTTGATTCTCCTCCTCGCTGCCGCGCCGGTGTTGGACACGGTGGCCGAGCGAACCCAGTTCACCGAGACCGGCCGTTACGAAGAAGTCGAAGCGCTCTGCCAGGCCTTCCCCAAGGCGTACCCGGGCAAGGTGAAGTGCATCGAGTTCGGCACCACTCCACAGGGCCGCAAGATGCGCGCGCTGGTCGCCAGCCTCGACGGCGTGCTCGAGCCGCAAGCGGCGAAGAAGGCGCAGCGGCCGGTGGTGATGCTCCAGGGAGGCATTCACGCCGGAGAGATCGACGGCAAAGACGCCGGCTTCTGGCTGTTGCGCGATCTGCTCAACGGCAAGGTCGCGCCGGGCACCCTCGCCAAGGTCACCCTGCTGTTCGTGCCGGTCTTCAACGTCGACGGCCATGAGCGCTTCTCGCCCAACAACCGCCCCAACCAGGTCGGCCCCAAGGAGATGGGCTTTCGGGTCACCTCCCAGGGGCTCAACCTGAACCGCGACTACGCCAAGGCCGACGCCCCCGAGATGGCGGCGATGCTCTCGCTGATGAACAAGTACGACCCGATTCTGTTCGCCGACCTCCACGTCACCGACGGCGCGAAGTTTCAGCCCGACGTCGCGGTGCTGCTCGAGCCCCAGCACGTCGGCTCGGAGGCGATGAAGGCGCTCGGCGCGTCTGCGAAGCAGGCGGTGTTCACCGAGCTGGTCACCCGCGGCCACCTCCCGCTCGAGTTCTACCCGCAGTTCCTGAAAGACGACGACCCGGCCTCCGGCTTCGCCCAGGGCATTCCGCCGCCGCGCTTCGGCACCGCCTACTGGGCGTACCGCAACCGCTACGGCGTGCTGGTCGAGACCCACTCCTGGAAGGACTACAAGACGCGGGTGAAGACCACCTACGACGTGTGCCTCGCGCTGCTCGAGCAGGCCGCGCTCCACGGCCCGGAGTGGCTCAAGGCCGCGCTCCAGGCCGACTTCGACGACAGCCGCCGCGCCGGTCAGCCGGTCGCGCTCACCTGGGGCTCCGACGGCCCGAGCGAGACGCTCTCGTTCCCCGGCTACGCCTACGTGCGCGGCGACTCCGAGGTCTCGGGCACCAAGTGGGTGAAGTACGACGACAGCAAGCCCGAGCTCTGGAAGGTGCCGTACACCGCGAACGTGAAGCCCGGCCTCCAGCCGAACGCGCCCAAGGCCGGCTACCTGGTCGCGCCCGAGCACGCGAAGTGGGTGGCCGAGAAGCTCACCCTCCACGGCATCAAGTTCAGCACCGTCACCAAGCCGGTCAGCGAGCCGCTCTCCACCTTCCGCGCCGAGAAGATCTCCTTCCGCGCCGACTCCTACGAAGGCCACCAGCCGGTGCAGCTGTCGGGCGCGTGGAAAGACGAGCCGCAGCAGCTCGCCATAGGCTCACTGTTCGTGCCGATCGATCAGCCGCGCGCGACGCTGGTGATGGATCTGCTCGAGCCGAACGCGCCCGACTCCTTCGCCGCCTGGGGGTTCTTCAACACCCACTTCGAGCGCAAGGAGTACATCGAGGGCTACGTGATCGAAGCCGCCGCCCGCGAAATGTTGAAGGACCCGAAGGTGAAGGCCGAGTTCGACGAGCGCCTGAAAGACCCGGAGTTCAAGAAGAGCCCGGCCGAGCGGCTCGACTTCTTCTACCGAAAGCACCCGGCGTTCGACCCGCGCTTCGGCGTCTACCCGGTCTACCGGCTCGACGCCCCGCCGCCCAAGTAAGTCCCTCTTCCGGCGGCCTTACTTCTTCTTCTTCTTCGCGTCCTGCTGGGCCTTCTGCATCATCGCCTCGGCGTCGGCGCGCGCCTTGGCCACCATCTGCTCGCCGCTCCACACCGCGGCCAGTTGGTAGAACGCGTTGTCGAGCGCGGCCACCGTGGCGAGGCGAAGCGTGTTGCCGTCGTCTTGCGCCTTCGGCTGGTTGGCGTCGTGGTGCACCGCCGCCGCCCACGGGCCCGCGAACGCTGCGCCGGTGCGCTCGCCGGTGCGGTCGGGCCGCCCCCAGCCGGAGCCGGTCGCCTGGCCGATGCGGTGATCGCCTTCGTAGCGATCGACCACCACCTTCACCTCGTAGTTGGGGCCCTGGGTCCAGGCGACGCTGACGCTCTTCACCACCAGCACCCGCTCGTAGGCCTTCACGCTCCACCACTTCGCGTCTTCGAAGTGCCGGCGCGCCACGCCGGGAGCGAACCGCGCCACCGCCCACACCGGCTCGCGGCTCGCGCCACCGGAGGACCCGTCGTCTCGGCTGATCAGCTTGCTGACGTCGTCGGTGAGCGTCTCGTCGAAACGAATCGCCACCGGCAGCGCCAACCGGGTGCTCGACGGACCGGTGAGCGCAGCGGCCGGTGGCTCGAGGTCGTCGGTCGTCGGCATTCCAGCGAGCGCAAACGCGAGGGCGAGAGTGAGCATGTCGCGAAGACACCCCACCTCGCCCTCGAGTGCACGTACTACTTGGCCAGCGAGGTTACGGGCAGCTGGCGGCGCAGGTACCCGTGGGGTCCTCGTTGAGGTACCCACCGTCGGCCTGGAGGCAGCGGCTCGACGAGCACTGGTCGTTGTACATGCAGCTCATACCGGTGCCGCCCGAGGTGCCGCAGAGCTGACCGCCGTCGGCGGTGCTGTTGCAGCTGCCGATGCCGCCGTTGCCGTCGTTGCAGACCGAGTTGAAGTTGCTGCAGTCGCCGTTCGGGCTGATCCAATCGACGCAGGTGCCGGCGTCGAGCGAGTCGTCGCACCACAGCGTCTCACCGCACATGTCGTTCGCGGCCGAGCCCATGTTCGCGGTGTCGATGCAGCTGCCGCCCTTCGGCTGAATCACCTCGCAGATGCTGATCGTGCTGTCGCACTCCAGGCCGGTGAGGCAGTACGAGTCGTAGACGCACGGCTGACCGGCGCCGACGCGCGCGACGCACAGCTGGTTGAAGCCGCCGTCCGGGTTGTCGCCGCAGTACAGCGTCATCTGGCACTCGCTGTCGTGGCTGCAGTCGGCGCCCGCCGGCTGGTTGGTCAACGGAGCGATGCAGCTGTTGGTGTTGTAGTCGCAGCTCGCGCCGGTCACGCAGTCGCTGCTGAGGTAGCAGGGGCCGCCGATCGGGTTCACGCCGCAGACGTCGACGCCCGCGTCGACCTGGCTGTTGCTGTTGCAGTGGCCGCTCGAGCAGTCGGAGCTGCTCACGCACGGCTGACCGTCGGCCAGCTGCGCCACGCAGGTGCGAACGCCGCCGTCGTCGGTGCCACCGTCGGAGTTGCCGTCGCTGCAGCGCAGGCCCGCCGCGCAGCCGTACGGGTAGTCGACGCAGGGGCCGTTGCCCTGGGTGATCTGCGCCTGGCAGACGTTGTTCTCGTTGCAGAACGCGGTCGCCGGGTCGCACGGCTTGTCGAAGTCACACGGCATCGTCAGCGCCACGTAGGGCGCGCACACCTTGCAGGCGCCGTTGAGCGACGGGCAGAAGCCGTTGCTGCAGTCGGAGTCGGAGTTGCACGAGTGGCCGACCGCGGCCGCCGGAGCCCCGGTCACGTCGTCGCACGCCGAGTAGGTGTAGAGCGAACCGGAGTAGCTGCTGATGTCGCGGCCGGAGCGGCAGTCGTCGGCCGCGATCGCCGCGAAGCAGCCCGCGACCTTCGACGCGTCGTACGAGCGGCGGCCCTTGGTCACCTGGTCGACCAGGCCGTTGCAGTACTGCTTCACCACGCCTTCGCAGTTGGTCTGTTGCGCCGCGAGCAGGAAGCCGCAGGTCGACTCGCGGGTGCAGTAGTTCGTCGCCAGCTGGTCGCAGAACTGGGCGAGCGTCACTCCGCCGCCACCGCCCGCGCCGCCGCCGGTGCTGGTGCCACCGCCGGTGCTGCTGCCGCCACCGGTGCTCACGCCGCCGCCGGTGCTCACCCCGCCGCCCGTGCCCACGCCACCGCCGGTGCCGATGCCACCGCCCGCGGTGCCGCCACCTCCGCCAGAGTTGCTCCCGCCCGGACACCCGGTGAGCGCGACGCACGCAGACAACAGCAGCCAACCCGAAAGTTTTTTCATTTTTGTTTCCAGCCTCCCCTGAGCCTTCAAGCTTCGGTGGTCGTGGCGGGCGGTTCAACCGGATTCTGGCCCAATTTCTCGGCCAGCACCGCGCGCACCTTCTTCGACAGCTCGTCTTCTCGACCTTTGGGAAAAGGAGCGATGGTGTCGAGCACCTCGACCGAGATGTTGGCGCGCGGCGACATCCACGGGCCGTCTTCGTGAATCAGCTCGGGGGTGCCCTTGAGCACCACCGGCACCACCGGCACCTGCTCGTCGCAGGCGAGGGTGAAGGCGCCGCGCTTGAACGGCAGCATCTTCTTGCCGCCGGAGTAGGTGCCCTCGGGAAAGATGAGCACGCTGACGCCGGCGCGCAGCCAGCCACGGCACTCTTCGATCATCCGGTTCATCGAGTGGGGCTTGCCGCGCTCCACCGGCACGTACTTCGCCATCGACATCAGCCAACCGAGAATGGGAATTCGAAACAGCTCGGCCTTGGAGACGAACTTGTACGGCGCGTAGATGCCGAGCACCGAGATCACGTCGGCCATCGACTGGTGGTTGGCGACGAACACCACCGGCGCCTTGGGAATCTTCTCGCGGTTCAGCACCTTCACCCGCCAGCCCGGCCAGACCCGAATGTACTGAAAGCCCCAGTGGGCGATCAGCCAGTGCATCGCGTGGCGGTGCTTGTCGAAGGGCGTCGAGAACACGTACGTCACCGACGCGACCACCATCCCGACCAGAATCGAGGTGGTGAAGACCAGCCAGTAATAGAGGGTGACGGCGAAGCGCAGAGTGCGGTTCGCTTACTACGAACGGCTTCAGTCGAGCGTCGGCTTCTTCAGGTCGTCGTCTTCGAGCTTCGCCGGAGCCTTGGCGGGCGCGGGCGCAGAGGCAGGAGACGCGGGCGAGGCCTTCTTCGGCGCTGGGGCCGGCTCTCCGAGCTTGAGCTCCTTGGTGCGCACGCTGCCGCCGCCTTCTTTGCCCTTCATCACCTTGGGCTCGCCCCGGTCGGCTCTCTCCGGCTTCGCCTCGGGCACCTTGGCCACTTCGACCCCCTTGGCGGGCACGGTCTTGGTGTCTTTGCGCTTCGGCTCTTCCTTCTTCTCTTTTTCGAACAGCGCGATCGGCTTCTCGCGGCCCTCGGGGCGGGCGTGGGTGCCGGCGCCGCCGGGCCAGATGTCGATGCCGTTGTACGGGTCGCCGCCCTCTTCGACCGCGCCAGCCGCGCCAGCCGCGCCACCGCCACGGCGCGCCGAGCCTGAAGCGGAGCCGGCGGGAAGGTAGCGGGCGGCCTCCGCGGCGGAGGCGGTGTCGTCGGGGTCGGGCAGCCAGGGGTTCTTGCGCCGGTTCTCTTCGACGTTCACCGCGGGCGTCGCCTGCCCGGGACCATCGGCGACGGTGAGAATGTGGTTGGCGCGCGCGACCTCGGCTGCCGAAGGAGGCGCGGGCGGCATCATCGCGAAGCAGATCAGCGCGAACAGCAGCCCGGCCGGGCCCACCACCATCGCGCCGAGGGCGATCGCGCGGCGCTCGGGGTTGGAGGCGTTGAGCTGCTCCAGCGTCGGTGCGGCGATCTTCTGGGTCGGGATCGGCGGCGCCCTCAGAATCCGCATCGTGTGGAAGATCGACTCAGTATTCGTCATCGGTCTTCTCCTGCTTCATCGCGTCACGCATCGCGGCCGCGCGGGCCTGCTTGGTCTGCGGCGGTTGCTTCAAACGGTCGGCCTTCTGCTTCGCCACGTCGGCCGGCTTCGGAGTGGAGGTCAGCTCGGCGATCGCGGAGCGGCGGCTCATCATCTCCGAGAACAGCGACAGCCCGAGCAGCACCAGGCAGAGCGCCGCCGCCACCGAGCCGATCAGCCGCGGGTTGTTGGCCGAGATCCACGACAGAATACCGGGCGGGAGCGGCGCCTCTTCGCGGGCGGCGTTCTGCACCGGGCCCGAGGGCGCATTGCGGCGCTGGGCCGGCGCGGTCGGGAGCGGCGGAGGCAGCTGCGGCAGCTGAACCTGCATCACCTCGGCGTTCGCGCCCTGAGCGATCGCCGCGGGCGAGCCGTACGGCGCGGTCGCGTTCGGGAACGGCAGCACGTCTTGCCGGTCGGTGTCGGTGAGCGACTTCGGCGTCTCGGGCTGGGGAATCGCCGCGGGAATGTCGGTCACCGTCTTGGTCACCGAGGCGTTGGCGGCGACCACCGGCGCGGGCACTTCGGCCGAAGCCTCGACCGGCGCGGGCACCGACGGCGCGGTCGCGAGCTCGGCGACGACCGCGGCAGCGGCCGGCACCTCGGCGATCATCACCGGCGCGGGCAGCCGCAGCGGCTCACGCGCCACCGGCGGCGCGGTGGGCAGCGGGGGCGGCATCGGCGCGGGCTCTTCACGCGCCCGCAGCGGCGGGGTGGTGGCCACCGGCGGAGGAATCGACGGGAACGGGAGCGGATTCTCCGAAGTCTTGGGAATGCCGGCGTCGATCATCGCGTCGGCGATCGCCTCCATCGACGGCACCGTGCCGGGCGGCTTCACCACCGCCATCTCGGGCGAGGTGAGCCCGGTCGCCACCGGCGGCAGCGAGTCGGACCACTTGAACGGCGCGTCGCTCGGCCGCTCCGACGGAGGCAGCCAGGCCTTGAGCGACGGCGGCGGAGGCTGGGCGGCGTGGGCGGGCACCGGCGGCGACGCGGGCGCAGTCTGCGCGGGCATCGGCACCGCGGTCGCCGCGAGCGGCATCGGCGTGCGGCGCGCCTTGTTCAGCACGTGGGTGGGCGCCGGGCGCGGAGCAGTGGCGTGCGGCTCCATCTGCTTCTGCTGCTGCTGGAGCTCCAGCGAATCCATCTGGCGGGTGGGCACCGCGTGCGGGTCGGGCGCCGACACACTCACGCCCGCCGCCACCAACGCCTCGAACGGATCGGCAGAATCGACGCCTGCGCTCGCACCGCCCTCACTGCCCTCTCCCTGACGAGGGAGAGGGTGCTCCGAAGGAGCGGGAGAGGTCTCGCCCGCAGACCCAGCAGCCTCGACCGGAGCCGTACCAATCGGCGCAGTCGTCACCGATGCCACTGCGACCGCCGCCGGCAGCGGCTCGGTCTTCGGGGCCGCCGACTCGTAGGGCTGGGTCACCCGGGCGAGCTTCGCCACCGCCTCGACCACCTGGGGCATCGTCGGGCGCGCCGACGCCTCGGTGGAGAGCATCTTCTGGAGCAGCTCGTGCGCCTCGGGCACCCGGGCGGGCAGCTCCGGCTTCCAGCCTTCGGAGACGATGCGGTGCACCTTCTCCATCGCGTTGCCGCCCGGCACCGCCTCGGCGCCTCCGGCGATGCAGAGCAGCACCGCGAGCGCGTAGACGTCGCTCGCCTCGGAGGGCTCGGCGCCCTTGGCGCGCTCCACCGAGAGGTAGGTCACCGTCTGCGCCAGCATCGCCAGCGCCCGCGCCTCGCCGCGGCGATCGGTGAGGCGGTTCGCCAGCACCAGCGGAAGATCGAACAGCAGCACCCGGCCGTCGGTGAGCAGCACCGAGTCGGTGGAGAGCTCTCCGTGAACCACGCCCGCGGCGTGACCGGCGGCGAGCGCGGCGGAGACCTTCTCGGCCACCTTCAGCCACAGCCCATGGTCGAGCGGCATCGGCTCGACCGACAGCAGCGCCCCCTGCGGGAACTCGAGCGCCACCCACGCCAAAAGCTCGTCGCGGCCCGACGCGACCACCGCCGGCAGCGCCTCGTGCTTGGGGAGCGCCTCGACCGCCTCGACGGCCAGCGCGCCCATCGCTTCGAGCGGCATCTTGCGCATCGCGATGCGAGCGCCGTTGATCAGATCTTCACCCGCCAGCAGCTGGCCGACGCCGTTGTTCCTCAGCGGTCCCTTCAGAACGAATCGCTCTTGGCCGGTGAGGTTCATGATCGGTGGAATCGTCACGTGGGACTGACACCGCTCGTGTGTGACAGTCGCAAATTTTCGACCTGTTTGGCCCGGCTGGGCGGCGCCGGTCAAGAGTGGCTGGCCTGCAACGGTCTGTAATGACTGGTTTACGGGGATTTCTTTGCGCCATTCGCCTACACCGGGTGTCCACGTACGGGGGCATGGGCCACCACACCTACAACCCCCCGACAACGCGTGAGTCGGGGCAGGCGGCGGTGGAAGCGGCGCTGACGCTGCCGATGGTGCTTTTCGTGATTCTGGGCACCCTGCAGCTGTTCATGCTTTTACACGGCCGGTTGCTCGCGGAGTACGCGGTCTACCGGGCGGTGCGCGCGGGCAGCCTCAACCACGGCGACTGCGCCAAGATGACCGACGCGGCGGTGCTCTCGGTGCTCCCAGCGATCGAGAAAACCGACGGGCCTGATCAGCTGGCGACGGCCTTTCGCCGCCACCGCAACAACCGCTACGACAACGACGGGCACACCGGGCAGATCATCGAGATCTGGCGCGAGGCGCCGCTCGACTCCGACGTGCCCGACCCGGAGGACAAGCTGTTCGACCAGCCGAACCGCCTGATGCGGCTCGAGGCGCGAATGGTGTTCTGGTACCGGCTGAAGATTCCATTCGCCGACTGGGTGATGGAGCGCATGTTCCTCGCCCAGTGGAACCTGCGGCCCTACGGGGCGCAGAACCCGCTGATGGAGACGCAGAAGGCGAAGTGGCCCGACGCGCCGACCACCAACCTGAACCAGGCGCACGACCCCTGGCCGGGCGGGCCGCTCGATCAATCGCTGTTGGGCTGGGAAGACCAGGGCCACCACCTCTTCCCGATTGAAGTGAACTACTCGATGCGGATGATGACGCCAGCGAAGAAGAAGTTCTGGCGGGGTCTGCAGGGGTGCCCTCTATGACTCGACGTGGTCAATCGCTGGTGCTGATGGCATTGACGATGTTGCTGCTCACCTTGATGGTGCTTTTGACGCTGTCGTTCGGCTGGCGGGTGCGCGAGCGCATCGAGTCGCAGGTGATGGCCGACGCGGCGGCGTACAACCAGGCGGTGGCGGCGGCCCGCACCTTCAACGAGGTGGCGCTGATGAACCGGGCGGTGATCGCGCTCACCGTCGCCGGGCTGGGCGAAGAGGCGCTGATGAACTGGTCGGCGCACTACCGCGCGAACCTCACCGGGCTGATCTCGGCGATGTGGATGATCGAAGGTGAGTACGCGGCGGCGTGCGACCCGCTCTTCAACCCCTGCCCGTGCTTTCAGATCGCTCCGGTGCTCTCGGCGATCTCCGGGCTGGAGCAGGAACAGCAGCGCGTCGAAGCGATGTGGGACGGGCTCGAGCAGGCCGCCGCGCAGCAGGAGTACGGGGCGTGGCTGGCGATCGAAGACATCTACAGTCAGGCGATCAACACCGCGTTTCAACAGGTGCTGATGGACGGCACCATCAAAGGGCAGGCGTACACCGGGCTCACCGTACAGAGCGTCTACCCGAGCGGCGTGAACACCCCGAGCGCGCCCGCCAACGGCGACAAGAAGAGCATCGACGAGCTCAACAACGCCTTCAAGGTGGCCGACAACGGCGACGATTACTCCGACGCGATCCCGGTGATGGGCAGCCGCGGCTTCGAATTCGTCCACAAGCGCACCGGCGGCTACGACCCGATTCAGCAGAAGCTCACCCAGCTGCTCCAGCAGTACCAGCCCGGCTCCAACGCCAACCCGGCGGCCGGCATCGGCGGCACCGCGATCGGCACCCAGCGGCACGCGCAGACGGTGCCCACCATCGACTTGAACGGCTGGGCCTGGGCCGAAGACCACGGCGGCGAGCTCTCGGCGTTCTGGAACGCCCCGGTGTGCCCGATGGGCGGCTTCGGCGGAGTCACCGACACCTCGCTCGGCGCGGGGCCGTCGGGCAACAACTTCCACGTCTTCGGGCCGGGCCCCGGCGGCGGCGGAGTCGACCGGCGCGGCGACCCGCACATGCTCACCCCGAGCGGCTACTTCTGGCCCAAGTTCGCGGAGTTCAACTTTCACGAGATGCCGAACAAGGCGAACGACTTCGGGCAGCCGACGCTCTACTCGATGGTGGAGCGCGACTACTCGCAGGTGAAGCCGAAGCCGTGGGACCTGAACTTCAACTTCCAGTTCGATCGCTCGCAGCGCGGCACCCAGTTCGACGACAACACGCCCAGCGGCAACTTTCGCAGCCCCGACGGCGCCGACTTGCGGCAGCAGGTCGCGGTGGGCTCGTCGATCGTCTACTACCACCGGCCCGAGGCGTGGGCCGAGCCGCCCAACCTGTTCAACCCGTTCTGGCGCGCGACGCTGGTCTCCGCCAACACCGACCTGCCGAAGTATCTGCAGCAGGCCGGCTACAACCAGCACGGCGACTCGATCACCAAGCTGCAGCAGGCGGGCTGGCGGGGAATGCGATGAAGCGTCGCGTTCGCGGGCAAGCGGCGGCCGAGGCGGCGATCGGCATGTTGGTGTTCGTCACCGTGCTGATCTTCGGGCTGCACTTCGCCGAGGTCGGCTACCTCACGGTGAAGATCCAGGAGGCGGCCAACGGCGCGCTCTGGGACACCACCGCGAAGAAGATGCACGACATTCCCAACCAGGACTTCACGCTCTACCAGCAGGCGATCTCCTCGGCCGGTCCCGACGCGACCCAGCGCTACGCCGACTACGACGGGCGCACCTCGCAGAACCGCGGGGTGAGCGGGCCGAGCACGGTGGTGCAGGTGTTCACCCGCGCCTCGAACATCGACGTGCGCTGCGAGAACGATCAGGACTTCGTGCCGCTGCAGCCGACCGCTCCCGCGACCCCGGCGATTCCCCAGTACAACAGCGCGATGGCGTGCACCGCGAAGTCGACGCTCCAGGGCTACCGCATTCCATCGTGGTTCGTGGATCAGAACGCCGCCGGCTTCTTTCAGACCCAGCACTCGCGCAACCTGCCGTTCGCGGTCTGCGCCGCCGGAGCGCCCGATCGCGGCCGCTGCCAGGGGCGCTACGTGATTCTGCTCGACGACTGGGGCCTCGCCGGCAAGCAGGAGCGCGGCGAGTGCTGGCTGAACAAGGAAGGCCCGCAGTCGTGCGGCGGCGGAGGGAACAACGGGTACTTTCAGCTCGCCGCGCAGACCTACAACACCCAGCTCTCGCGGCAGGGCCTCGCCGGCAACCGCTCGTCGTCGAACCTCGCGCAGGCGGTGGTCGGGCGCTCGCCGATCTCAGATGAGCAGACGTTCTTCATGAGCTTCCGCGGGTCCGAGAGTCAGTACACCGAGCACATCGACCCGACGCACATGCAGGGCGATTGGGAGACCACGCCGTTCAAGCAGAGGCAGGAGTATCGGGACTACTCCGCGCCGCGCGACGACTGTTGGCTGGGGTTGGACTGCAACTGAAGTCACTTCGCGTACCCCGAATACTCCTGATGCACCGTCCCCGCGGGCAGCACCACCTTCCCGCCCTCCAACTCCCGGTCCTCGCTCGACACGGTCCACACGTCGACCCAGTCTTTCACCTCGGTGATGCACGCGACGCTGAAGCCTTCACCGTGTCGCCCCAAGGGAATGCCGAGCTTCTTGAACTGCATCAGGTGTGACTTCGCGGCCTCGTCGTCTTTCACCAGCCAGGCGCTCTCGCCGAGCAGGTACGAGTAGCGGCGCTCGGCGGGCAGCTTGCCCACCTCGAGGTCGTCGCGGTCTTCGGTGTACTCGCCGTTCTCGGCCCGGTGCTTCTGCTCGGCCGCCCAGATCTTCCCCAACAGCGTCTTGCACTCGGGCGACAGCTTGGCGACCTGCGACTGGCGAACCGGAGCGCGCACCAGCGCCGCCTCGAGCACCGCCACCGGCAACATCAACGCCGGCATCAACATCGCCACGATCGACAGCGTGCGGCCGGGCGTTCCCGGCGCCGACACCTTGAGAAACGCGAGCAGCCCGAGCGCGGCGCCCAGCAGGCTGAGCGGGTAGCAGCCGGCGCCCAACAACCCGACGATCAGCGCGCGCTTCGACGCCGGCAACGCTTCAGCCTCCGCCGGGCGAGGTGTTGATCGCGCCCTTCTCAGGCCCGGCCGGCTCGGCGAGAATTCCACCGTCGGGGCCGATCGGCGCCTTCGCCTCGGCGATCTTCTGCGACAAGAACACCTCCACCGAGCGCGCGAAGTCGACCACCGAGGGCTCGGGGCTGCCCTGCATCGCCTTCAGCTGCGACCACAGCGGAGCGTCGGGCTGCGCCGCCCTGACCATGCCCTTGGAAAGATCGTCGAGAATGTTCTCGCGCTCGCTGGTCTGCATGCCCCGCAGCACCCCGAGCGTCTCGAACGGCGACTCGTTCGCCACCGTCGCCAGCGCGTCGCACAGCAGCGGCCCGTCTTCTTCGTCGCTCGCCGCCGCCTTCGACAGCTCCACCAGCCGCGAGATCGCCTCCGCGTTTCCCGAAGCGCCCAGCTCGGTGAGGCTCTGCAACAGCGGCATCGGAGACTTCAGCTCCTTGGCCGCCTTTCGCAGCCGGCCGAACACGTCTTCACTCGCCGAGGTCGAGTCGAGCAGCATGCGCACCGACGCCGACTCGCGCGGGTCAGACTGGTAGAGCGCCTCCGCGATCAGCGCCCGCACCGCTGGGTCTTTCTCGGTGCGCCAGGTGGTGCGCAGGAACGGCTGGTTGCGCCGGTCGGTCTTGGCGCCGATCTCCTGGTAGGTCTTCATGCGCGCGATCAGCTCGCCGAGCGGGCCCACCACCGAGGGCGGTTGCAGCGAGGCGATCGCCGCCGACGGGCCTTCTTTGCTGCCCGAAGCGGCCACCGCGGCGCCGAGCGCGTCGATGTGCTGCACCACCGTCGAGGGCCGGCCGGCGAAGTCGTTCACCAGAAAGCTGAACACGAACCGCTCGCCGCCCACCGCCTGCACGTAGCCCGAGAGCGCCGACACGTTCTCGAGCGTGCCCGTCTTCGCGCGCAGCCGGCCGACCGCGTCGGTGCCCTCGAAGCGGTACTTGATGGTGCCGTCTTTGCCCGCGATGCCGAGCGCCGACATGTACTCGGGCGCGCTGGGAAACCGGTCCCACATCACCCGGAGGAGCCGGTTCACCTGCGACGACGAGAAGCGGTTGGTGTCGTTGAGGCCCGAGCCGTTGCGCATGATGTAGCTGCCGCGCGTCAGCCCGACGTCTTTCTCCAGAAAGTCCTCCACCACCGCGATGCCCTTCTCGGTGGTGCCCGGCGCGCCCTTCACCTCCGCGCCCATCGTCTTGATCAGCATCTCGGCGACGAAGTTCGACGAAAGCTTGTTCAGCCGCTTGAGCACGATGTCGAGGGTGTCGCTCTGCGCCACGTGGAGCGGCCGGGCCGAGCCGGGCGCGTTCGCCAGCCGCACCCTGCCCTTCACCTTCACGCCCCGCTCCTTGAGCAGGGCCTTCAGGGTGTAGCCGAAGTAGAGCGCCGGCTGGTCGATCTTCTTCCACACGCTCCAGGTGAGCTTGTCGACCGGCACGTAGCCGCGCACCTCCAGCTTCTGGTGCTGGCGATCTTTGTCGAGAAACGAGTTCACCGTGAAGCGGCGCTGGGTCTTGGTGCCGGTGAGAATCTGCGAGTCGAGGTTGAAGTACTCGGAGTCGGGCTCCACCTCGGCGCTCGCCTTCGAGCCGAGCGAGTCGCCCGGGCGCAGGTAGACGCCGACGCTGTTCCAGTTGAGGCTGAGCGCTCCCGGAGGCGCGAGGTACGAGCGGTCGCCCGACTCCTGATCGAAGCCCGGCGGCTCGCGCTCGGTGTCGAACCAGCTCTCGTCGACCACGATGTCGCCGACCTCTTTCAACCCGGCGTGGATCAGCTCGCTCACCGAGGCGTACAGCTTCTCGGTGGTCATCGTCGGGTCGCCCTTGCCCCGCACGTAGAGGACGTTCGCCTTGCCGTCGCGCGACTCTTTGAAGGTCGGCTCGACCAGGAACTCGGTCTCGAACCGGTAGTCGGGGCCGAGCTTGGTGAGGGCCGCCGCGGCGGTGAACAGCTTCACGTTCGAGGCGGGGTTGAGCAGCTCGCCGTCGCCCTGGCCGAACACGGTGCTGCCGTCGTCGAGGCTGGCCACCTGAACCGAGATGCGGGCGTTCTTCAGGGCGGTGCGCTCGATGATGCCGGCGAGCACTTTCTTCAGTTGTTCCCGGTCTCTCTCTTTCGCGGCGGGGGTGACGGCAAACGCCGCGGTAGACAACAAAACCAGGGACAGGGCTGCGGAACGCATCTGGAAAGCAATTATCTGTGGAGTCCCCCCCAAAGCGGAAGTAACGATCTCGGCCTACATCGGAGGCGAACGTGAGCGAGAACATCGAAGTGTCCCGCGTCATCCCTGCCAACCCGGAAAGAATCTTCAACGCCTGGCTGTCGGCAGAAGAGCACGCCCGAATAATCGGCAGCTCGGCCACCGCCGGCGCCGATGGCGATTTCACCGCCTGGGACGGCTACATCAGCGGAAAGACGGTGGAGCAGACCCCGCACAGCCGCATCGTGCAGACCTGGCGCACCACCGAGTTCCCCGAGGGGGCGCCCGACTCGCAGCTCGAGGTGCTCTTCGCCGAGCAAGACGGCGGCACCCTCGTGACACTTCGCCACACCAACCTGCCCGAGGGTCAGGGCCAGAGCTACAAAGACGGCTGGAGCGAGCACTACTTCGAGCCGATGGAGAAGTACTTCGGCAGCGCGGGCTCCAAGCTGCGCGGCGCCGGCGAGGCGATGAGCGACGCCGCGGAGCACGTGGCGGAGGCCGGTGAGGCCGTCGGCGAGGTGGTCGAGAACGCCGTCGCCGAGGTGCGCAAGACCGCGAAGAAAGCCACCAAGGCGGTGAAGAGCCTGGTGTCGAAGGCGCGCAAGGCGCTCGCCCGCAAGCCGAAGAAGAAGGCGGCCAAGAAGGCTTCGAAGGCGCCCAAGAAGAAGGTGAAGGCGAAGGCGAAGAAGCCGGCGCCGAAGAAGAAGAAGGCCGCTGGCAAGAAGAAGCGCCGGTAGTCGATGACCGCCCTTCAGCTGGCCGAGAAACTGCGACGCAAGGAGCTCTCTGCCGTCGAGGCGGCGCGAGCGTCGTTGAAGGTCGTCGCCGAGAAGAACCCCCAGCTGCAGGCGTTCGTCGAGCTCGACGAGAAGCGCGCGCTGGCCGCCGCCGAAGCGGCCGACCGGCTGATCGCGCGCGGGGGCGACCTGCCGGTGTTCCTGGGAGTGCCGAGCGGCATCAAAGACCACGAGCACATGAAGGGCATGGGCACCCGCGCCGGCTCGAAGACGCTCCAGTGGGTGCGGGTGCCGTTCGACTCGAAGATCGCCGCCCGCTGCCGCAAAGGCGGGCTCAACCTGCTCGGCAAGCTCTCGTGCTCGGAGATGACCATCCTCCCGTTCGTCGACGTCGGCTGGCACGGCCCGACCCGCAACCCGGTGAACCCCGCGCATTACTCCGGCGGCTCGAGCGGCGGCTGCAGCTGCGCGGTGGCGGCGGGAATGCTGCCGATCGCTCCCGGGTCAGACGGCGCGGGCTCGATTCGGCTGCCGGCGGCGTGGTGCGGCCTCACCGGCTTCAAGCCCGGGCGGGGCGCGATCTTCCACGACCACGGCATCGTCGACCCGATCGAGATGTCGTCGATCGGCCCGCTCGCACACGACGTGCGCGACTCGGCGGCGATGCTCGACGTGTTCGCCGGCCACTACACGGTGAACGACCGGGGCCCCTGGTCGAAGGCGTGCGACGAGCAGCCCAAGCCGCTGAAGGTGAAGCTGTGCGTCACCTCGCCGATCACTCCGGTGGATCCGGAGATCGCTCAGGCGGTGAAGCGCGCGGGCGCGCTGCTGACGGCGCTGGGACATCGGGTGGAAGAAGGAGACCCGCTGGTGGGCTCGGTGGAAGATTTTCTGCCGCTGATGGCGCGCATGGTGCGGGGCGTGCCGGTGTTGCCCTGGGCAGAGAAGAACCTTCAGCCCACCACCCGGTGGATGCGCGAGGAAGGCCGAAAGGTGTCGCGCGCGCAGCTGTTCGCGGCCGCGCGCGCTCTCGAGGCGAAGGTGTTGAAGTGGTTCGGCGACGCCGACGTCTGGCTCTTACCGTCGTGCGCAAAGACCGCTCCCAAGGTGGGTGAGTTCGACGCGCTCGACGGGCCGGGCGTGTTTCACGCGGTGGTGCCGCTCGGCGCGTTCACCGCTCCGTTCAACGCCTCGGGCCAGCCGGCGGTGAGCCTCCCCGCGGGCAACTCGAGCGCCGGGCTGCCGATCGGGGTGCAGCTGGTGGGCCGCCAGGGCCAAGACTTCGCGCTGATGTCGCTCTCCGCCCAGCTGGAGCGCGCGCTCAGAGGCTGACACCGCGCCTCCGCTCGAGCACCGCGTTCCAGATCGTCTGCAACACCGCGTTGGGCCGGTCGAACACCTCGCCGCTCGCGATTCGCAGGGTGGCGATGTTGGCGTTGTCGAGCGCCGCCGCGCGTGCGGCGCTCTGCTGCCGCTCCAGCTCGACGCAGAGTCGCACTTCGGGCGCGTAGAACGGCAGCGTGTGCGGCGGCCAGGCGTAGCCGCGCTTGAACTTCACGCCTCCGAGCTGACGGTCGCGCAGGAGGTGCCAGATCAGGTCGTTCTCGTCGGGGCGCAGCTCGAAGGCGAGGTCGAGCCAGGCGATCGGCGTCGAGGTCGCGGCCATCGATCAGCGCGTCGCCGGGACGACCGCGGAGGTGCGACGCCCCGCCCGGGTTCGCCGGAGCAGAACGAGCGCCGCCAGCCAGAGGAGCGGAGCGCCCGGCCCCGCGACGCAGCCGCGCAGCGGTGCGACGCCGCCGCTGCCACTGCCGTTGCCGCCGCCCGCGAACGCTCCGCCACCGTTGGCGAACGCGCCGCCGCCGGTCGAGCCGCTTCCTCCGCCTGCGAAGCTGCCTCCGCCGGTCGCGCCGTTGGCGTTGCCCCCGCCCGTGGCGGAGCCGCCGCCGGCCGCGCCGCTTCCCCCACCCGTTCCGCTGCCGCCGCCGGTGCCGGTGCCGGTGCCGCCGAGGCTGCAGTTCTGCAGGCAGCCGCTGACGTTGCCGTCGTTCCAGCACGAGTAGCCGGTGGCGCAGTCGGCGTCGGTGTCGCAGCTCGCCGCGTTGGAAGGAATGCCGCCGCCGCTCGACGAGACGCAGGCGTCGTTGCCTTTGCCGTCGGCGTCGACGCAGGTCTCGCTCGAGTCGCTGCACCCCGACGTGCTGCCGCCACCGCCGCCCGCTCCACCGCCGGTGCCCGAGCTGGCGCTGCACGCGTACGCGTTCGCGGGGTCGCTGGTGGAGCCGCCGTTCACCCAGCCGGCCACTGCGTACGCGCCGTCTTGCGCCGCCTGAGTGGCGAGCTGCTTCAACCAGCCGCCGTTGGCGTAGACGCTCTCGTAGAACGTCTCGGCGCAGGTGTTGGCGGAGGTGCCGCGCGAGACGGTGCCGATCACCCGGCCAAGGGAGTCGAGCGCCGGGCCGCCCGAGTCGCCCTTGCAGGTGCCCTGTTGCTGAGAAGAGCCGCCTTCCCACTCGGCGGTCGCGTCGCTGACGCCGCCGCAGCTCGACGCGCACATCACCTGCTGGCCCGACACCGAGTAGCGCGTGCCCGCGGTGGTGCCGCTGGGGTCGGTGATGCCGAAGCCCTTCGCGGAGTACGTCTCGCTCGAGCTCACCGCCACGTCGACCCGCGGGACGATCGGGCACACGCCGGACACGTTCGCGGTCAGCTCGAGCAAGCTCATGTCCTGCCCGCAGATGTCGTCGCCCGGGGTGGCGATCGCCGCCACCGAGAACCAGGTGGAGTTGTCGACGGTGGGCGTGCCGCCGTTGTCGAAGTACTGCTCGGCGGCGTCGTAGCTGGGAGTGACCCAGAACTTGCTCGCCGCGCGGGTGGTGCCGAACGCGACCTGGCCGCAGCCGGTGACGTTGTTGTTGATCTCCGCGACGCAGTGGTGCGCCGAGAGCACCAGGTTGGGGGCGATCAGCGTGCCGGTGCAGATGCCTTCGCGGTTCTGATCATCGACGAACAGAATCGCCACCACCGCGTCGCTCTGCATGTCGACGGTGCCGCCTTGAATCGCCTGGCGGTGCGCCGCGCTCTTGCTCGCGGTGAGGAAGTGCGGTCCTGCGTCGCCGCAGGCGGTCAAAACCAGGGTCGCTGCTACTGCCGGTGCGCGCCACGCTCGCATCGAAGGCCTTTCGTGAAAGTGGGACGCCGGCGCTTGTGCAAGGCCGAAACCAGCTCCAGCAGCCCTGAAGATGGGCACTTGGAGGGCCCGGCGGGGGGCTCACGCGCCCCCCTTTGATGACCGACAGACGGACAGCCGCAACCTTCGCGGATCTGCTTCGATGATCGCGGCAACACTGCAGACACCGCGCGTGGCTCCTTCCAAAAAGACGCTCTCTGGAATCGACGCCGGGCTCGGCGCGCTCACCGAGGGCGTGCTCCGCGTGCTCGACGGGCCTTCGAAGGGCCAGAGCCTGAAGCTCGACGGAGCGGTGGTGGTCGGCAGCGGCAGCACCGGCGTCGATCTGCGGCTCGATGATCAGCGCGTCTCGCGCCGCCACGCCGAGATTCGATTGGGCCCGTTCGGCTTTCTGGTGAAGGACCTCGGCAGCCGCAACGGCACCTGGTTCTCGGGCTCGAAGGTGGCCGAGGTGATGGTGCCCGCCGGTGCGGTGGTGAAGCTCGGGCCGGTGCACCTCGCGCTCGACGCCCACCACGACGAGCGACGGGTGCGGGTGCTGGCGCCGTCGCTCGCTCCGCTGGCCGGGCGAAACACCGCGATGTTCAACGTGCTCAAGCTCGCGCAGCAGGCCGCCAACGCCGACGTGCCGGTGCTGATCTGCGGCGAGACGGGAACGGGCAAAGGCGTGCTCGCCCGCGCGATGCACTCGGCCAGCGCGCGCTCGAAGGGCCCGCTCGAAGTGCTCGACTGCGCCGCGGTGGTCTCCAGCCTGGCGCAGAGCGAGTGGTTCGGCCACGAGCAGGGTGCGTTCACCGGAGCCGCCAAGGCCCACGCCGGCACCTTCGAGCGCGCCGACGGCGGCACCGTGTTCCTCGACGAGCTGGGCGAGCTCAGCCCCGAGCTCCAGCCGGCGCTGCTGCGCATCGTCGAACAGGGTGAGGTGCAGCGGCTCGGCTCTACCGAGCTGGTGAAGACCGACGTGCGGTTGATCGCGGCCACCCACCGCGACCTCGCCGCTGAAGTCGCCGCCGGTCGTTTTCGTGAAGACCTCTACTACCGGCTGAACGTGGTGCCGCTGCGGTTGCCGGCGTTGCGCGAGCGGCTCGACGATCTGCCGTGGCTGGTGGGCAACCAGCTCAAGGCGCTCGGGCTGAAGGACCCGGGGTCGATCGCGGGGCCGAACCTGTCGAAGCTCGAGGCGCACGACTGGCCCGGCAATCTCCGCGAGCTGCACAACGTGCTCGCGCGCGCGGTGGTGGGAGCGCAGCCCAGCGCCCGGTTCTCTCAGCTCACCCTCTCGTTCGACACCGCCGCGCCGCAGAAGGAGCCGGCCGCCGCCGCCGGCAACGCCTTTCAGGCGGGCAAGCAGGCGGCGATCGCGCGGTTCGAGAAGCAGTACCTGGCGCAGCTGCTCCAGAGCTCGGGCGGCAAGCTGAAGACCGCCTCGCGCGAGTCCGGCATCGAGCGCACCCAGCTGAAGCGGCTGCTGAAGAAGCACGGCCTGTTGTGACCCAGCCCTCACTTCGTTGGTGACCGCGATCGCCGGGCGGCGAGAATGCGGCGCCAATGCGAAAGATCGTGGCGTTGATCGCGCTCCTCGGAGCGGCCGGTTGCAGCTCGCCTGGCACCACCACTGATGCGGGAACCGGCGGTGGCTCGGCGACGGGCGGTGGCGCGGCAGCCGGCGGAGGCACTGCGACTGGCGGTGGCGGTGCGGCAACCGGCGGTGGCGGCGCGGCGACTGGCGGTGGTGGCGCAGCGACGGGTGGCGGCGCGGCGACGGGCGGTGGTGGCGCGGCGACGGGCGGTGGTGGCGCAGCGACGGGTGGTGGCGCAGCGACCGGCGGTGGCGGTGCGGCGACCGGTGGCGGATCGGCGACGGACGGAGGCTCGGCCGACGCAGGGCTTCCCGACGCCGGCTTCGGAGCCCTCTTCACCATCGTGCTCCAGAACCAGGACTACGCGGAGATCGTCGGCTCGAGCAACGCGCCGTACCTGAACTCGCTGATCAGCAGCTACGGGCTCGCCACCGACTGGCACTCGATCGGCACCGCGGTCGCGCTCCCCAACCGGCTCTACCTGATCTCCGGCGACCCGCAGTACCCCGGGGTGATCGAGGTCAACCCCGACATGGTTCCCTACTTTCCTTCGTCGGCCGACAGCCTGGGCGGGCAGCTCCTCGACGCCGGCATCGGCTGGCGCTCGTATGCCGAAGGGCGCGGCAACGGCTGCAACCTCACCAGCGCAGGTGACTACTCGTCACACGACGACCCGTTCTTCTACTTCGAGGCGATTCAGAACAACCCCACCGCCTGCCAGGCCCACGACGTCGACCTGACCGAGCTCGACGCCGACCTCGACGCCGGCACCTACCGCTATTCGTTCATCGCGCCTTCGGAGGTTCACAACGGGCACCTCCCGGCCAACGACCCGGCCGCGGCGCTCCAGGCGGCCGACACCTGGCTCTCGGGCTTCGTGCCCAAGCTGCTCGCGAGCCCCGGCTACCTCGCCAACGGCGTGATTTTCATCATCGTCGCCAACGCCGAGGGCCGAAACGGCGACTCCCCCGACCAGGTGGCGGTGGTGGTGCTGAGCCCGCGCTTGAAGTCGGCCGGCTACCAGTCGACGGTGACCTACAGCCACGGCTCGTACCTGGCGACGATCGAAGACACCCTCGGGTTGCCCCGCCTGGTCGACGCGGGCACCGTGAGCGACTTCTTCACCCCATAATCCCCCGTGCCGGGCTTTCCGGATCCACAAGGCAAACTTGGGGTTTCGCCGAAGCAATTCGCTTGGATCGGCGGACACGCTATGGAAAAAGGCCCGCCGTGACTCAGGTCAACCTTTGGTCCCGTTTTTCATTGTTGGCTGGTGCTCTTGTGCTCGCCGGCTGTCACCCCACGGCCGCGGAGCCGCCACTGGCCGGTGCCGATCTGTTCCGCGCTTGTGACTCCTGTCACGGCGACAAGGGCCAGGGCGACCCGGTGATCGCGGCTCCTGCGATCGCGGGCCTCCCCAAGTGGTACGTGCTGATGCAGCTGGAGGATTTTCGCACCGGCATGCGCGGCGCTCACCCCGACGACATCGAGGGGCTCCGCATGCGGCCGATGTCGCGCCAGATGAAGTCGCAGAACGAGCTCGACACCGTCGCCGACTACGTCTCGAAGCTGCCCGCTCAGAAGCCGGTCGCCACCGTGAAGGGCAACGCCGAGAAGGGCAAGACCTTCTACCAGACCTGCATGGCGTGCCACGGCGCCGACGGCAAGGGCAACGAGGCGCTCAAGGCGCCCCGCATCAACGCCCAGCACGGCTGGTACCTGATCACCCAGCTGCGCAAGTTCAAGGCGGGCGTTCGCAGCTACAACCCCTCCGACACCGCCGGCGCCACGATGCGCCCGATGGCGATGACCCTGCCCGACGAGACCGCGCTCGCCGACGTGGTCGCGTACATCGAAACCCTCCCCGCGGTGAACTGACCATGTCCGACCCGATCTCTCCCGAGAAGCTTTCCTGGACCGTCTTTTTCCTCACCGCCGGCGGCGCGTTCGCGTTCGTCGCCGCGGTGGTCGTCTTCATCTTGATGTGAGGGCCGAGCGATGATCCAAAAGTACGTCGAGTCAGGCTCCAGCTTCGCTCCCCAGATCGACAACCTGATCCTGGTGGTGGCGGCGATCACCGGGTTCTGGTTTTTCCTCACCCTCGGTCTGCTGATCTATTTCGTCGTTCGCTACAACGAGAAGCCGGGCGTTCGCGCGATGTACATCGCGGGCGAAGACAAGAAAGAGAAGCGCTGGATCACCATGCCCCACAACGTGGTGCTGGTGTTCGACATCGTCATCATCGTGATGGCCTTGCGCGTCTGGTACCACGTGAAGCAGGAGATGCCGACGCCCGACGCCACCGTGCGCGTGATCGCGCAGCAGTGGGCGTGGTCGTTCGTGCAGCCGGGGCCCGACGGCAAGCTCGACACCGCCGACGACATTCGCACCGTCGACGAGCTGCACGTCGAGGTCGACAAGACCTACCACTTCGAGCTCCAGGCCCGTGACGTGCTGCACTCGTTCTCGGTTCCGATCTTCCGCCTGAAGCAAGACGCGCTGCCCGGCCGCACCATCAAGGGCTGGTTCCACCCGACGATCACCGGCGGCTACGACATTCAGTGCACCGAGATCTGCGGCATCGGCCACGGCCTGATGGGCGCTCGCATCTACGTCGAGACCCACGACCAGCACCAGGCGTGGATGAAGTCGCACACCGGCGCGATGGCGATGGGCCCGACCTCGATGACCCCGGCGCCGATTCTGCCCAACACGCCTCCGCCCAACTCGCCCAGCATCAACCCGCCCACTGGCCCGAAGAACGAAGCCGGCCAGCCCGCGGGCGAGGAGAAGAAATAATGTCGACCGCAACCGAGACCCACAGCCACGACGCGCACGGCGATCACTCTCACGACGCCCACGGTCACCACGAGGAGCAGAGCTTCTTCCTCAAGTACTTCTGGTCGACCGACCACAAGATCATCGGCATGCAGTACATGTTCACCGGGCTGTTCATGCTGATCATCGGCGCGTACGCGGTGTACGTGTTTCGCATGCAGCAGGCCTTCCCGGGCATGCCGATCCCCGGGTTCGGGCGGGTCACCGCCAACGACTACAACTCGTTGGTGACCACCCACGGCTCGGTGATGATCTTCTGGGTCGCGATGCCGGTGTTGATCGCGGCGTTCGGGAACTTCCTCATCCCGCTGATGATCGGCTGTGACGATATGGTGTTCCCGCGGATCAACCGCCTGAGCTACCAGATCTTCTTGATCAGCGTGTTCGTGCTGATCGCCTCGTTCTTCGTCAAGGGCGGTGCGTTCGGCGGCGCGTGGACCGCATACCCCCCGTTGTCGGCGAAGGCGCAGTACTCGCTCACCGGCACCGGCTCGACGCTCTGGGTGACCGCGGTGGCACTGGAGTTCGTCGCGTTCCTCCTCGGCGGCATCAACTTCGTCACCACGGTGATGAACTCGCGCGCGCCGGGCATGAAGATGTTCGACGTGCCGATCGTGGTGTGGTTCATCGTGATCGCGTCGATTCTGTTCATGGCGTCGGTGGGCCCCCTGGTGGCCGGCGCGGTGATGCTGATCTTCGACCAGCAGCTGGGCACGGGCTTCTACGACCCGAACCGCGGCGGCGACCCGATTCTCTGGCAGCACCTGTTCTGGTTCTTCGGGCACCCCGAGGTGTACGTGGTGTTCCTCCCGGCGATGGGCATCGTGGCCGAGATCATCACCGTCTTCGCCCGCAAGAAGCTGTTCGCCTACAAGACGGTGCTCTACACCGCGTTCGGCACCGGCGTGCTCAGCTTCTTCGTCTGGGCGCACCACCAGTTCATCGCCGGCATCGACCCGCGCATGGCGAACATCTTCTCGGTGACCACGCTGCTGATCTCGATTCCGGTCGCCGAAATGATGTTCGTCTACATCGCGACCCTGTTCGGCGGCTCGATCAAGCTCACCACCCCGATGCTGTGGGCGGTCGGCTTTCTGGCGGAGTTCCTGATCGGCGGCGTGACCGGCATCTTCCTGGGCTCGTCGGGCGCCGACATCTACTTCCACGACACGTACTTCGTGCTCGCGCACTTCCACTACACGTTCGTGCCGATCGCGATCTACGGCGTGTTCGCCGGCATCACCTTCTGGTTCCCGAAGATGTTCGGGCGAATGATGAGCGACAACTGGGGCAAGGTGCACTTCTGGGTGACCACCGTCGCCTTCAACTTCATCTTCATCCCGCTGTTCTTCACCGGTCTGCGCGGCGACCACCGCCGCATCTTCGACTACACGAACTTCCCCGACCTGATGAAGCCGGGCATGCAGGACCTGCGCATGCTGGCCACCATCTCGCTGCTGGTGATGCTGAGCGCGCAGGTGATCTTCGTGCTGAACTTCTTCATCAGCATCTTCAAGGGCGCGAAGGCCGAGGCGAACCCGTGGAAGGCGAACACCCTCGAATGGGTGGCGCCGTCTCCTCCGCCGCACGGCAACTTCAACCCGCTGCCGAACTGCTACCGCGGGCCGTACGAGTACTCGGTGCCGGGTCGCGAGTCTGACTACTTCCCGCAGAACGTTCAGAGCTGAGGCGCAAAGAGACCATGCAGAGGCCCATCGCCACCACTCGTGAAGTCACCGGGGTACCCACTGGCCGTCTTGCGATCTGGTGGGTGATCGCCTCCGAAATCGTGATCTTCGGCGGCATTCTCGGCTCGTACCTGATGCACCGGTTGGGGCACCCCGAGTGGGCGCACCAGTCGATTCACACCAACACCTGGGCGGGCGCGTTCAACACCCTGGTGCTGCTGACCTCGTCGCTGGCCGCGGTGCTGGCGCACCAGGCGGCGGAGGCGGGCAACGGCAAGAAGGCCGCGAACCTGCTCTACCTGACCTGCCTGGGCGCGGTGACGTTCCTGGTGGTGAAGAGCTTCGAGTGGACCAACGAGATTCGCCACGGGTTCACGCTCAGCTCGAACACGTTCTGGTCGTTCTATTACACCGCGGCAGGTCTGCACGGCCTGCACGTGATCGCGGGCGCAATCATCATGTTGATCGTCGCCGCCGACGCGAAGCAGAACAAGGAGCTCCAGCGGGTCGAGAACATCGGCATCTACTGGCACTTCGTCGACATCGTGTGGATCTTCCTCTTCCCGCTTCTCTACATCGCCAAGTGAGGCACGTGAGCCATGTCTGAACCCGCAGCTGCTGCAGCACCCTCAGGCGATCACGGGCACGGAGCCGGCGGCCACGCCGCGCACCCGCCGACGAACTACATTCGCATCTGGGGCATTCTCGTCGTGCTGCTGGTGATCTCGGTCGCCGGCCCGTTTCTCGGCATTCGCTGGCTGACGTTGATCACCGCATTCGGCATCGCGATCGTGAAGGCGTACCTGGTGGCCCGCAACTTCATGCACATCAACCTGGAGCGACGGTTCGTCGTCTACATGGTGGTGACGATGCTGGTGCTGATGGGCATCTTCCTGGGCGGCGTGTCGCCCGACGTGATGAAGCACGAGGGTGCGCGGTGGCACAACGACGCCGCCGACGCCTGGGTGCAGAAGGGCCTCAAAGAAGCGCCCCCCGAAGAGGGCGAAGAGCACGAGGGCCACGGCAAGCCGGTGGAGACCGGTACCCACGTGGCCCCCGAGGGCGAGAAGCACTAAAGAGGCCGGTATGGATGCATTGATGAACCCGCCCCGGCGCAAGCCGGTGGTCGTCTCGGGGCTGCTCGGCACGCTGATCTTCATCGGCACCGAGGTGATGTTCTTCGCCGGGTTGATGTCGGCGTTCACCATCGTTCGCGCCGGAGCGCTGCCTGGCATGTGGCCGCCTCCGAACCAGCCGCGGCTGCCGGCCGAGGCGACGATGGCCAACACCGCGGTGCTGCTGGCGTCGGGCGTGCTGCTGTTGATGGCGTACCTGCGCTACCGCAAGGGCAAGCGGGCGTTCGCGCTCGGAGCGGCTTCGCTGGCGTTGGGAGTGACGTTTCTGGCGCTGCAGGGCCGGGAGTGGGTCGCGCTGCTGTCGCAGGGCATGACGATGACCTCGAGCCCGCTGGGCGCGTTCTTCTATCTGATCGTCGGCATTCACGGCCTCCACGTGATCGCGGCGTGCATCGTGCTCGCGGTGGTGGCGGCGCGGCTGAACCGGGGAATCATCAGCAACGGGTTTTTCTTCGGCGCGCAGGCGTTCTGGTACTTCGTGGTGGTGATGTGGCCGGTCATCTACCTGCGGGTGTACTTCTGATGCGCCGGGCCGCGCTGATCGCGGTGTCGTTCACGCCCGCCCTGGCGGCGGCGTGCGACTCGTGCGGCGGCGGCAACTCGAACAACGACTACCAGACCAAGTGGGCGTACCAGGTGATGAGCGCGGTGCTCTCGCTGCTCCCGCTGATGTTCATCGGGTCGGTGATCGCGTTCGTGGTCCACAAGGTGCGGCAGGCCGAGCGTGAAGAGACGGCGCAGGCGGCGCGGCTGAGCTCGGCGCGCGCCCCGGCCCCGACGCCGCCCGAGGCGACCCTGCTGCCGGGCGCCGCTCCGTCGGAAGCGAAGTAGCTCGATGGCGGAACCCGAAGCGCCGGCCGCGGAGCCGAAGCGCCCGGTGTGGAAGAGCCCGTTCGCGATCGCGTTCGTGTTCGGCATCGTGTTCCTCACCGTGCTGCCCTTCGCGCAGCGGCGGTTTCTGAAGGCGCCGCCCCCGCTGAAGTCGCTCAACGCGTGGTCGCTGCAGCTGCCCGACGGTGGAACGTTCGGTTCGGCACAGCTCAAGGGCGACGTCTGGGTGGCGAACTTCACCTTCGACGGCTGCGACCCTCAGTGCGGCGAGCACCAGGCGCTGGTCGGCCACATGCTCCGCGACTTCGACTCGAAGGGCGCGCCGATCAAGCTGGTGTCGTTCGTCTCTCCGCTCGACGGAGGCATCGCCGACAGCAACGACCCGCGGTGGTTTCGCGTCAGCGGTGAGCCGGCGGCGATGAACGCGATCGTGGTCGGCGGGTTTCGCGAGGGCTTCAACGCGTTCACGCCGATCGATGCGGGAACCAGCGTCGACGATTTCATCCGGTTGCCGGTGCTGGCGCTGGTCGACCAGGACGGCGCGCTGCGCGGCTTCTGGAAGGATGATCAGGTCGGGCGCGGCAATGTGATCAACGCGGCGCTGCTGCTGTCGAAGTACGGCCCGAAGCCCTGAGCATCGTCGCAAACTGCATTGATTGGGGCGGGGGCTGGGGGCCGGCGCGGTGCCGGTGACGCGCTCCGCCCGCGATCGAGAACCAGCCGTGCGACGCGGGTGTGCTTCGCGACCGCTCGGCTCGCGCGCAGAGGAGACCCCTGAAGGTCGCTCGACAAAACGCACGCAGTTGGTGAGCTGGTTGTCGACGTTTTGTCGAGCAGGTGATCGACCGGCCCGGCGGCAGGGAGACCGCTGAAGGTCGCTCGACAAATCGTCGGATACTGGCTCGCTACCTTCCAACGTTTTGTCGAGCGTGTGCTCGACCGCTCCGGCGGCAGGCTGTGCTTGGGCGACGCGGGCACCGAACGCGAACCGGCCACTCGAAGAACAGAGCCGCGGCACGAGACGGCGACAGAATCGCGGGCGGAGCGCGCCGCAGCACGGAGCCGCGACCCAAGCCCCCACCCCCAATCAAAGCAACGCCATGGCCTTCGCACTTCTCACCCGTCGCGAGACAGAGATCTCCGTGGCGCGCCCGGCGCGCTCTTTGACGCGGCCTGCCCTCTGAACCACCGCGACCCCCGTTCTATGAACGGGTCCACCTAAAGGGGCGACGTCGGAAGCGATTGAAGTCTTTCGCTTCTTCTCAACATTCGAGAGCGCTCCGAAGGGCAACACGATCTTCGTTCGCGACGACAAATACCTGCTGGAGGCGCACCATGAAGCGTTCCTTTTTCGCCGTCGCGACCCTCGCGTTGTCCGCGTGCATCGGCGCCGCGACCCAGGACGAGCACCATGATCAGCCCCAGCCCAGCGACAAGGCGATCACCTCGTTCGCTCTGCGCCAGGCCGACAACGCCGCGCTGACCGCCGACGCGCTCGGCACCATCACCGGCACCAACATCGCGATCGCCGTGCCCGCCGGCACCTCGGTCACCCACCTCACTCCGGCGATCGTGCAGAGCGGCGCCAGCATCAGCCCGGTGAGCGGCGCGGCCCAAGACTTCACCAACCCGGTCGCCTACACCGTGAGCGCCGCCGACGGCAGCAAGCAGACGTACACCGTGACCGTCACTCCCGGCATGGTGACCCTCAGCAGCACCAAGGACATCACCGCCTTCAGCATCAACGGCATCGCCGGCACCATCAACGGCAGCGGCATCACCCTCACCGTTCCGAACGGCACCAGCCGCGCCAACCTCACGCCCACGATCGCGATCAACGGCGCCAGCCTGATTCCCGCCAGCGGTGAGGCGCGCGACTTCACCAACCCGGTCACCTATCTGGTCACCGCCCAAGACGGCTCGTCGAAGACGTACACCGTCACCGTGAGCGAGGCGCCCAGCAGCTCGAAAGAGATCACCTCGTTCACCATCAACGGCGTGAGCGGCGGCATCAACGGCACCAGCATCTCGCTCACCCTGCCCGTCGGCACCAACGCCGCCAGCCTCACTCCGCAGATCGCTCACACCGGCGCGAGCATCAACCCTCCGAGCGGAGCGGCCCACGACTTCACCAACCCGGTCACCTACACCGTCACCGCCGCCGACGGCTCGACCAGGGACTACCAGGTCTCGGTCACCGTGCAGCAGCCGGCGATGATCAACCTCGCCAACGTCACCATCACCGACGGCTCCGCGGGCGACGTCGCCTCCTGGGCGCAGACCACCACCATCACGGCGGTGAACATCGTCGACGGCGCCTTCGAGGTCGACTTCGACAAGAAAGACGGCCCCAACCGCTGGCCCGACGAGTGCGACCTGCCCGGCTTCGCCCCCGACTGCCTCCAGTACAGCATCTGGGTGTTCGAGTACGTCGGAGGCCAGTGGTACGGCACCGGCGCGATCGAGATGTGGTACGGCCGCGCCGATACCGGCGCCGAGCCTGCCGGGTGGACCGTCGAGCAGCAGATCCAGGGCAACTGGATCTATTACTCCGGCGCGATGGGCAGCCACGTGCTCGTGCCCGGAGAGCAGATCGGTATCATGGTGACTACTGGAGACGAACGGTTGAAGAACAACGCCGACCTCCACGAGCGCTCCGATGTCTTCGTCGTCACGCTGCCTTGACCCGGCTGCCACGCCCCTCTGATTTCTTCAATTAGAAGGGGTAGTTGCCCCCTAAAACCGGGCTTCGGCGATCGCGTTACCGTGCGCGAATAAGTGTTGTTGCAACCCCGAAGCTTGAGTACGAGCGGCGCCGCGAACGAGGGCACGACATGGCGCAGATTTTCCCCAAGTGGACCAACGAGACCCCACGGTGGATCACCGTTTTAGGGTTGATCGGCGGTGGGCTCAGCATCTTCGGGCTCTATTGGTTTGCTTCTCCCTGGAACACCGACGTCGGCTACGGGCCGAAGCAGCCGATCCCGTACAGCCACAAGCTGCACGCCGGCGCTCCCGGCACCGAAGCCACGCTCGCTGACGGCACCAAGGTCACCGCGCTCGGTCTCGACTGCCGCTACTGCCATGCGTACGTCGAGCGCGGGCCTCACGCCGGCGTGCCGCCGACGCAGACCTGCATGAACTGCCACCGGCAGATTCGCAAAGACTCGCCCGCGCTCCAGCCGCTGCGCGACAGCTGGGCCAACAACACTCCGGTGCCCTGGCTCCGCATTCACAAGATCCCCGACTTCGCCTACTTCGATCACTCCGCTCACATGGGCGTCGGCACCGGCGAGAACCGCGCCGCGATCGGCTGCGAGAGCTGCCACGGCCGCATCGACACGATGGAAGTCGTGCACCAGCAGAAGCCGCTCTCGATGGTCTGGTGCCTCGACTGCCACGTCGACGTCGCCCCCAACCTGAGGCCCGTCGAGAAGATCACCGCGATGGGCTGGATTCCCGACGACGCGTGGAAAGAGAAGGCGCAGAAGATCGCCGCCACCCTCCACCCGCCGGGCAACCTCGCCAAGGCCCAGGTCGCGCTGGCCGACGGCACCTACAAGACCTACGCGACGGCCGGCTGCAACGGCTGCCACCGCTGAAACTTCTCGAACGAGGCACATCGAAATGAAGAAGGATCCCTACGCCCCGTACCGCGAGCAGGCCGAACAGGCCCCGGCGCACTGGCGCTCGCTCGAGCACAAGAACAACGAGCTCTCGACCGAAAAAGAGCTCGACCCCGAGATGCCGAAGGGCATGCCGGTGCCGTCTGACGTGAACCGCCGCGACGTGCTCAAGCTCGCCGCCGCGTCGCTCGCGCTCACCGGCGCTTCGGGCTGCAAGGTGCTCCGCCGCCCCGAAGAAGAGATTCTGCCGTACACCAAGATGCCGGAGCAGGTGATCCCCGGCATTCGGCAGCAGTACGCCACCGCCCACGGCCGCTCGGCCGGCGCGGTCGGTCTGGTGGTCGAGGCCCACGAAGGCCGCCCCACCAAGATCGAAGGCAACCCGAACCACCCCGGCTCGCTCGGCGGCGCCGACATCTGGGCCCAGGCCGAAGTGCTCAAGCTCTACGACCCCGACCGCGCGCGCTTCCCGATGCAGGGTGGCAAGCCGGGCACCTGGGCCGCGTGGGATGCGTTCGCCGGTGAGCAGGCCAAGGCGTTCGCCGGCTCGCAGGGCAAGGGCCTCGCGGTGCTGTGCGAAGACAGCCACGGCCCCACCTTCGAGCGGCTGGTGAAGTCGCTCAAAGAGAAGCTCCCCCAGGCGCAGGTTTACCGCTGGGACCCGCTCGCCGCCGACAACGCGGAGCAGGGCGCGCAGCTGGCGTTCGGCAACGGCGCCCGGGTGCACTACGACCTCTCGAAGGCGAAGATCATCTTCTCCCTCGACTCCGACTTCCTCACCAAGGGCCCCGACCACCTCGCGCTCGCGCGGGCGTACGGCGCCAAGCGCGCCGTCACCTCCAAGGAAAGCCTGGAGGGCATGAACCGGCTCTACGTCGCCGAGGGCATCTTCACCGCCACCGGCGCCAACGCCGACCACCGCGCGCGCGTCCCCTCCGGTCAGTGCGGAGACGTGCTCAAGGCCGTCGCCAAGGCGGCCAAGGTCGAGGGCGGCGAGGGCGAGGCTCCCAAGGAGCTCGAGAAGTTCATCGAGGCGCTCACCAAGGACTTCGCGGCCAACTCCGGCGCGGCGGTGGTGCTGGTCGGTGAGCGTCAGCCGGCGGCGGTGCACGCGCTGGCCTACGCGGTCAACGCGGCGCTCGGCGCGATGGGCTCCGGGCTGATGAAGGTGTCGAAGGCCGGCACCGAGGCGCGCACCTCGCACACCGAGCAGCTGGCGGCGCTGGTGCAGGCGCTCAACGGCGGCCAGGTGCAGACGCTGGTCATCTTCGCAGCGAACCCGGTCTACACCGCGCCCGGCGCGGCCGACTTCGCGGCGGCGCTGGCGAAGGCGCAGACCTCGATTCACGTCGGCGTGCTCCCCGAGGAGACCGGCGCGAAGACCACCTGGCATCTGCCGGCGGCGCACTTCCTCGAGGCGTGGGGCGATGCCCGCGCGTGGGACGGCACCGTGTCGCTGGTGCAGCCGCTGATCCTCCCGCTCTGGAACGCGCGCGCCGAGATCTCGGTGCTCGCCCAGCTGCTCGGCGAGGCGAAGACGATCGACCGCGAGCTGGTCGAGGCCACCCACCGCGGCGGCGGCTCGCTGGCCGACCTGAAGAACTGGCGCCGCGCGCTGCACGACGGCGTGGTGCCCGGCACCGCGTACGCCGCCGGCAACGCCGAGGTTCAGACCGCGGCGGTCAACCAGGCGATGGCGGCGCACAAGTCGGTCACCCCGAGCAAAGACTCGCTCGAGCTGTCGATGACCTACGGCAACCTCCTCGACGGCCGGCTGGCGAACGTGAGCTGGCTGCAGGAGCTGCCCGACTCGATGACCAAGCTCTGCTGGGACAACGCGATCGTGATCTCGCCCGCGCTGGCCAAGGAGCTCGACATCGGCTCCAAGGGCTCGAAGAACGGCTACCAGGCCGACCTGGTCGAGCTGACCTCGGCGGGCCGCAAGCTGACCGCGCCGGTGTTCGTGCTCCCCGGGCTCTCGAAGTACTCGATGATGATCAACGCCGGCTACGGCAAGTCGGCGGGCGCGGTGGCGATCGGCAACGGCGTCTCGGCGTTCGCGCCCTTCTTCGACCAGGGCCACACCGTCGGCGTCAACGCCGGCCAGTTCTTCACCTCCGGCCTGGTCGCCCAGGGCGTGGCGCTGAAGAAGACCGGCAACACCATCGGCCTCTGCAGCACCCAGGACCACTTCGCCACCCCGGCCGACCCGTTTCACCCCGAGACGTTCGCCGAGATGTCGGCCGAGCAGCGCAAGAACATGCGCCAGCTCACCCTGGGCAACCGCGCGCTCGCGTTGATGGCGCCGGCCGAGGAGTACAAGAAAGAAGGCGGCAAGGCGTTCCACGAGGAAGACCTGCCCGAGCACCACCGCGAAGAGTCGGTGGGCGCCACCCGGCCGGTGCAGGGCATTCAGCTGCACTCCGACGTGGTCTACGAAGGCCAGCAGTGGGGCATGGTGATCGACCTCGGCGCCTGCATCGGCTGCGGCGCCTGCACCGTGGCCTGCGTGGCCGAGAACAACATTCCGGTGGTGGGCCGCGAGCAGGTGCTGCTCGGCCGCGAGCTCCACTGGATTCGCATCGACCGCTACTTCGTCGGCGACATCGACGAGCCGAAGGCGATGCACCAGCCGGTCAACTGCATGCAGTGCGAGAACGCGCCCTGCGAGCCGGTGTGCCCGGTCGGCGCCACCACGCACGACGACGAAGGCCTCAACTCGATGGCCTACAACCGCTGCATCGGCACCCGGTACTGCAACAACAACTGCCCGTACAAGGTTCGCCGTTTCAACTACCTCGACTTCACCAACTCCGGCGTGCTGCAGAAAGACGAGAAGATCGCCGAGCGCACCAAGGTGCTGCAGTACCAGCGCAACCCCGACGTCACCGTTCGCTACCGCGGCGTGATGGAAAAGTGCACCTACTGCACCCAGCGCATCGAGGAGGCGAAGTACGCCCACAAGCGCGAGGGCAAAGACTGGAAGGCGCTGCCCGACGGCGCGGTCACTCCCGCCTGCGCGCAGACCTGCCCGACCCAGGCGATCACGTTCGGCAACATCAACGACCCGAAGTCGAAGGTCGCCAAGCTCAAGGTGCTCGATCGCAACTACGAGATGCTGCAGGAGCTCAACACCCGGCCGCGCACGACGTACCTCGGCCGCATTCGCAACGAGAACGAGGAGCTGGGCTGATGGCCACCGCAACCGCAGAATCACTGCCCAACGATCCGAAGATCCGCGGAGACGTGGTGCTCGCCGACCCCACCGAGGGCCGTGAGGCGCTCGTTCGCGGAGGCCTCGGCTTCCACGAGATCACCGAGACGGTGGTGCGGGGCAACGAGCTGCCGCTGAAGGACACTCCGATCGGCTTCAAGGCGATGATCGCCTTCGGCGGAGCGCTCTTCACCGGCTTCGTGCTCTACGTCGGCTACCTGATCTGGATCGGCCCCGGCATCTGGGGAAACAACAACCCGGTCGGTTGGGCGTGGGACATCGTCAACTTCGTCTTCTGGGTCGGCATCGGCCACGCCGGCACGCTGATCTCGGCGATTCTCTACCTGTTCCGCCAGAAGTGGCGCACGTCGATCAACCGCTACGCCGAGGCGATGACGATCTTCGCCGTCATCTGCGCGTCGATGTGCGTGGCGTTGCACACCGGCCGCCAGTGGTACGACTTCTACCTCTTCCCGATTCCCAACCAGATGGGGCTGTGGCCGAACTTCCGCTCTCCCCTGGAGTGGGACGTGTTCGCGGTGAACACCTACTTCCTGGTGTCGCTGCTGTTCTGGTTCACCGGCCTGGTGCCCGACTTCGCCACCCTGCGTGACCGCGCCACCGTGCGCTGGCGGCAGCTGTTCTACGGCATTCTCTCGCTCGGCTGGCGCGGCTCGATGCGCCACTGGGTGACCTACGAGAAGGCCTACCAGATTCTCGCCGCCTTCTCGGCACCGCTGGTGCTCTCGGTGCACACCATCGTCTCGTTCGACTTCGCCGTCTCGCAGCTGCCCGGCTGGCACACCACGATCTTCCCGCCGTACTTCGTGGCCGGCGCGATCTTCTCGGGCTTCGCGATGGTGCTCACCCTGATGATCCCCGCCCGCGAGTGGCTGGGCCTGAAGGACATCGTCACCATCAAGCACATCGAGAACATGAACAAGATCATCCTGCTCACCGGCACGATGGTCGGCTACGCCTACGCGATGGAGTTCTTCGTCGCTGCCTACTCGGGCAACGAGTACGAAGGCTTCACCTTCATCAACCGCGCGTTCGGCCCCTACTGGTGGTCGTACTGGATCATGGTCAGCTGCAATGTGATCACGCCCCAGCTGTTCTGGTTCAAGAAGATCCGCACCAACGTGAAGATCACCTTCATTCTCTCGATCTTCGTGAACATCGGCATGTGGTTCGAGCGGTTCGTGATCACCATCACCTCGCTCCACCGCGACTTTTTGGTCTCGAGCTGGGACTACTTCGTGCCGGTCACCGAGGTGGCGTTTCTGCTCGGCACCTTCGGCCTGTTCTTCTTCTTGTTCTTCCTCTTCGTTCGCCTGGCGCCGGTGATCGCGATGGGCGAGGTGAAGGCGGTGCTGCCGCAGGCCAACCCGCACTGGGAGGGCTTCGGTCACGGCCACGCCTCGCACGGCTCCACCGCACCGGCGGCGGCCACCGGAGGTCACTCATGAGCACCAACAAGTGGGGGTTGCTCGCGCAGTACGAGACGACCGCCGACGTCTACCACGCGTGCGAGAAGGTCCGCGACGCGGGCTACTCGGAGTGGGATGCGTGCACCCCGTTCGCGGTGCACGGCCTCGACAAGGCGATGGGCCTCAAGCCCTCGAAGCTGCCCTGGGCGGTGCTGGCGGTCGGTCTGACCGGCAGCTGCCTGATGCTGTTCTTCGAGTCGTGGACCTCGGGTAACGCCTACCCGTTCATCGTCGGTGGCAAGCCGCTGTTCTCGCTGCCGGCGTTCGTGCCCATCTGGTACGAGATCACCGTTCTCTCCAGCTGCGTCACCGCGTTCCTCGCCAACTGGATCATGAACGGGCTCCCCAAGCCGTACCACCCGGCGTTCGCGTCGCGTGCGTTCTCGCGGGTCACCGACGACAAGTTCTTCATCATGATCGAGTCGACCGACCCCAAGTTCGACCTCAACACCACCAGCCAGCTGCTCAAGTCGACGGGCGCCACGCTGGTCGAGGAGCTGGAGCCGTGATGCGAGCGTTCTCTTTCGCGCTGTTGGTGGTCACCGTCGCCGGCTGCCGTGGCGGCGAGTCTGACCAGCCGCCGGTGCACCTGATTCGCAACATGTTCACCCAGGAGAAGGGCAAGCCCTACCGTCAGGACACCACCGGTATGTGGGCCGATGGCCGGGTGATGCGCACTCCGGTCGACGGCACCGTGGCCGTCGGTGAGCTGCGCGAAGACCAGCTCTATTACGAGGGCGTGGCGATGCCGACCGACGCCGACGGCGGCACCATCTCGGTGCTCCCCGACGGTGGCGTGCCGGCGCTCGAGCCTTCGAAGTTGTTCCCCGCGCAACTGAAGGTCGACGGCAAGGTCCCCGACTCGATGCGCGAGCGCGGCCAGAACCGCTACAACATCTACTGCGCGCCGTGCCACGGCGTCGACGGCGACGGCAAGGGCACGGTGGCGGTGCGCCCCGACGGCACCACCTCGCGCGGCCTGCTGGTGCCTCCGCCGGCGATGAACTCCGAGCGGGTGAAGACCCTGGTGGCCGGCAAGATCTACGCGGCGATCGCGAACGGCGTGAACAACGACAACATGCCCTCCTACGCGGCGCAGATTCCGGTCGCCGACCGGTGGGCGATCGTCTCCTACGTGCGCAAGCTGAGCGGCGTGGGCGACGAGGGCGGCGAAGCCCCCAAGGCGGCCGACCTGAGCAAGGGCCCCTCGGCCGAGCTCGGCGCGCAGCTCTACAAGGGCCGCATCTGCGTCACCTGCCACACGCTCGACGGCTCGAAGCTGGTCGGCCCTTCGTTCAAGGGGCTCTACGGCAAGACCGAGTCGACCAGCGCGGGCGACGTGAAGGTCGACGAGGCGTACATCAAGGAATCGATTCGCGAGCCGATGGCGAAGGTGGTCACCGGGTTCCCGCCGGCGATGCCGAAGCAGGAGTACCAGGACGTCGAGATCGAGAGCCTCATTCTGTTCATCAAGGAGCAAAAGTGAGCGCGTCGGACATCACGAAGCCTGTGCAGGTTGACCTCCCCGCCGATTCGCTCTGGCGGAAGATGCCGATGATCGGCGGAGTGCTGGCGGTGGTCGGCCTCGGCGGCACCCTGGCCGCGGCGATGGGCGACAACCACGCCCGCGCCTGGTTCAGCTACCTGTTCGCGTTCATGGTTTGCCTGTCGATCGCGTCGGGCTCGCTGGGGTGGATTCTGATCGACCAGGTCGCGCGCGCGGGCTGGTCGGTGGTGATTCGCCGCCTGACCGAGACCGGCATGGCGACGATCTTCCTGTTCGCGATTCTGTTCGTGCCGATCGTGACCCTGGGCTTTCACGACCTGTTCGCGTGGTCGCACGAGGCCGACAAGGTGGCGAAGGCGCAGCGGTGGTTCCTCTCGCCGGGCTTCTTCTACGCGCGGGCGGCGATCTACTTCGTGGTGTGGATCGTGCTGTCGCGGGTGCTCTACGGGTACTCGACCCGCAACGACGTCGAGGGCGCCGACGTGTCGAAGCGCGACGAGCTGGTGCGCAAGATGTGGTCGGTGGCGGCTCCGGGCGTGCTGCTGTGGGCGCTGACCCAGAGCTTCGCGGCGGTCGACTGGATGATGTCGCTCGACTCGCACTGGTACTCGACCATCTTCGGGGTCTACTTCTTCGCCGGCTCGATTCTCGGCTTCTTCGCGTTCGTCACCCTGGTGGCGATGTCGCTCCAGAAGTCGGGCGTGCTGAAGGAAGTGACCACCGAGCACTACCACGACCTCGGCAAGTACCTCTTCGGCTTCACCATCTTCTGGGCGTACATCGGCTTCGCGCAGTTCATGCTGATCTGGTACGCGAACCTGCCGGAGGAGACCGAGTTCTACCTGGTGCGCATTCACGGCGGCTGGGAGTACATCTCGTACGCGCTCCCGATCATTCACTTCTTCTTCCCGTTCCTGGTGAACCTGTCGCGGCACGTGAAGCGGAGCCGGGTGGGCCTGGCGTTCGTGGCGATCTGGCTGCTGGCGATGCAGATCGTCGACATCTACTGGCTGGTGATGCCGAACTACGGCCGCTTCCTCGAGAAGCCGGTGGCGCCGGTGTTCAGCATCGCGTGGACCGACGTGGCGGCGCTGGTGGGCATGGCCGGCGCGTTCCTCGCGGCGTACGCCTTCTTCCTCGGCCGCAACAAGGTGATCGCGATCAACGACCCCCGCCTGGTGGAGTCGTTGGCGCACGAGAACTACTGAAGTCGCCGTCGCTTCAGCAGGACGAGCGCGGCGAGCCAGATCGCCGCGCCTCTGCCGGTCGAGCAGCCGCTCGCCGCCGGGCCGCTCGCGACCGGGTCGGCCGGCATCATCTTCGGCGGCACCGGGCAGCCTTCGTCGACCATGCCATCGCAGTCGTTGTCGAGCCCGTCGCAGCGGGTCTCGTTCGCCTGGTAGTCGGCGCCGTAGTCGGCGTCGCTGCATGACGACCAGCCGCCTCCGCTGCACTCGGCCAGCGCGTGGTGAGCGCCGGCGCAGACGCCCTCGCGCAGCGCGCATGCGGGCGGGGTGAGGTCGGGGTCATCGGCGTCGGTCAGCCCGTCGCAGTCGGTGAACGCAACGGCTCTGTTCCACTTGCACCCGCAGCCGGGCTCGACATTCGAACTCGATAACCTGACCTACACCGCCTACTACGACGTGCTTCGCGCGGTTTACTGGGCGCATGGTCAACACCGGCGCGGGAAATGCCCAGCGCACCCACGAATTGGCCTGCAACTGCAGGGTCCCCGAGGCGATGGGCACGTAGGTGAGCTCGTCGACGATCACCGCGTCGACGATGCCCAGCCCCGTCACCGCCCCAGTGTGGAACCACATCGCCTGAACCGAGTCATTGGAGGGGACCCCGAACTCAGTGACGTGAATTGCGACCTCGGCCGCATCGTCCGCTGGATCCTGACCGACCTTCACCACCAGCTTCGTTCGAGTCTCGCCTTGGTTACCGAGCTCGTACTGCCCCATCAGTGACGCCGCCAACGCAACCACAGGCACGAGCATGGGGCGATAGTAGCCAAACTAAATTAGTTTGAGGTCAAAGCACTTGACCTTGATGAACGCGGGGCTTACTGCCCTGGAGATGGACGCCTACGACATTCGCGTGCGGCTCGAGAAGCAGGGCACCACGCCCACCACCGGCACCGCGAAGGTTCAGCCGCGTACGGTTCCAGAGCGAATCAAGCGCGCCGCAGGAACCTGGTTGGTCTGCCTGTTGATCGCGCTCCCGACGGTGTTCATCCCGCTCGCCCACTTCATTCTGCCGCCCGCGATCATCATCGCCGGCACGGTGATGGCGGTGCTGCGTTGGAAAGAGACCGAATCGCTGCTCTCGCTCGACGCCGCTTGTCCGACCTGTGGCGCGGTGGGCAAGCTGAAGAACTCGGGCCCGGTGAAAGACGGCCGCCAGCTGCACTGCGAAGGCTGTGGGTTCATGGCCGACTTGCGGCTGCTGCCCAAGGCCGTCGAGGCCCCAGCAGTGGCCGCGACCTAGCGCAAACGGCCATTTCGGCTTAGTGCCCTGGGGGAGATGGACGCGTACGAGACACGGGTGCAGCTGGAGGTGCCGGGCAAGCCGTCGACCGAAGGCACGGCGAAGGTTCAGCCGCGCACGATGGGCGAACGGGTCGCCCGGGCGGTGAAGCTGTGGGCGATCTTCTTCGCGGCGGCGATTCCCACCGTCATCTTCCCGCCCCACTTCATCATCCCCACCGCGGTGCTGATCACCGGCACCATTCTCTCGATTCTGCGCTTCAAAGAGACCGAGTCGCTGCTCTCGCTCGACGCCCCCTGCCCCACCTGCGGCGCCACCGGCAAGCTGAAGGGCTCGGGCCAGGTGAAAGACGGCCGTCAGATTCACTGCGAGGCGTGCGGGTTCCGTTCGTCGCTGAAGGTTCTGCCGAAGCGGGTCGCGGCTGAAGCTCAACAAGCCGCTGGCCCGGCTTGACCTGACGGTGACGCCTGCGCTGTAAGGGGCGCCCGTGCGCCGGCTCATTCCCCTGCTCGTCTTGAGCGCTTTTCTGGGTTGCAACCAGGTCGGTGGCGGCTGCACCGGCTGCCTTCAGCCTCTGCCGAACGGCTACCAGGGCCCCCGGTTCGACTCTGCCGCGTCGGCCCGGCTGACCGCGAGCGGCTTCAACACCGTCAACACCACCATCGGGCCGCAGCTGCTCCAGCAGTTCGCCCCCGGCAACCAGCTGACCGTTCCGATTCCCTGCAGCATTCAGAACGTGAACATCGGCGCCTTCCCGATCGCCAAGCTCACCATCGCCGACGAGGGCCAGCTGTACTGCACCTCGGAGACCTGCGGGCAGCTCGACGGCAAGTGCGACGCGCAAGACGTGCCGAAGCTGCTCACCCTCAACATCAACTCGTTCAACCTCTCGCCTCGCGCACCCGATCAGATCTCCGCCGCGCTCGACCTCACCGTCGCGACCGGGAAGATCATGATCTCGTCGACCGACCGCAACTCACCGCTCTGTCTGTTCACCGACCCGGTGAAGTGCAGCGTCGATCTCGACACCGCTCGCGCCAACCCCACCGACCTCCAGCTCGACCTTCACATCGAGTTCACCGCCGACACCCGCTGGGACAGGGTGCTCACCTTCAGCGTTCCCGACATCGGCGGCACCACCCCGTGCGGCTCGGCGGGTGCCTCGGCTCCTCCCAAGTGCCTCGACCCGGCCGACGTGGTGATCAACTCCGAGGGCAGCTGCGGCATCTGCTCGGTCACCAACTTCTCGGTGATCAAGTCGGTGATCCTCACCCAGATCACCGACTCGCTGAAGACTCAGATCGAAGACGCGCTCAAGAAGGCCAACTGCCGCGCCTGTGGTCCCGGCGGCGCGTGCCCCACCAGCAGCACCGGCAACACCTCGACGTGCAAGCTCGACGACGCGGGCACGCCCGACTCCGGCACCTGCATCGACGACGGCGCGGCGCAGTGCGTGCCGGCGTTGCTCGGCGTCGAAGGCGAAGTCGCGGTCGGCACTGCCCTCGGCGTTCCCAACGGCTCGCCGCTCGACCTCTCGCTGGTCGCCGGCGGCAGCGCCGAGGCCACCGCGGCCGGCTTCACCCAGGGCGTGCTCGGCGGTTTTCAGGAGGTCACCGTCTCGCCGTGCGTGAAGACGCAGACGCCTCCGCAGATCGTGACGATGCCGCTCGCGGCGCTCGACGTCGACGGCCCCGCTCAATACGACGTCGGGATCGCCATCTCGCAGCAGGCGATCACCCAGGCGCTGTTTCACGCCGAGCAGTCGGGCGCGCTCTGCCTCGAGGTGGGCCACGAGACGGTGTCGCAGCTCGATTCGTCGCTGCTCGCGACCGTGATGCCGTCGATGGCCACCCTCACCCATGGTGACTCGGTGCCGCTGCGGGTCGCGATTCGGCCGAGCCAGCCGCCCACGGTGACCATCGGCCAGAACTCGATCGACATGGGCACCGGCATGCTCCAGGACCCGCTGGTGACGCTCAGCTGGGCCGGCGTGGGCATCGATGCGTATGCGTTGATCGAAGGCCGCTACGCCCGGTTGTTCACCGTCACCGCCGACGTCGCGATTCCCCTCGGGATGCAGGTGAGCGGGTGCAGCGACCTCTCGCCCGTCATCGGTGATGTGTCGATGGCGATCACCAACGTGCACAGCTCGAACTCCGAGATGCTCGCCGAGCCGCTCACGGTGGTGGAGTCGCTGGTGCCGTCGCTGCTCGCCCTCGCCGAGCCCGCGCTCGCCGGTGGGCTGCCGTCGTTCACCGTGCCGCCCATCAATGGCTGGCAGCTGAAGCTGCTCGAGGCGCGCGGCGTGGGTCAGATTTCGGGCACCAACAACTACGCCCACGTCGGAATGTACGCCGACCTGGTGGCGAACGGCGTCTGCCCGGCCAAGGGCCCCCGCTCGTTCGCCCGGCTGCACCACCGGAGCCGCGACGTCGCGGTGTTCGAGGTCAGCTCGGAGTCTCCGGTCGCCGAGTACTCGTACCGCATCAACGGCGGCTTCTGGAGCAAGTGGCGCCCGGCCGTGGAGGGCGTGCTCGAGGTGCAGCACGCGCGGTTGGTGCTCGGCGGTGAGGTGAAGGTCGAGATTCGATCGCGCGACGCGCGGAATGTGCGGGATGTCGGTGCGGCGGTTGTGACGCAGCTGAACTGACTGCTTTCGAGCTCGGAGACTCGTGGTGTGACGCCCCTCCCGCCCTTCGGGCACCCTCCCCCTCGTTGGGGGAGGGGGTATGTGTTCGTCACTTCGGGCAGTCGGTGGTGGTGGGAGGCAGCGCGCGCCACCAGGGCTCGGTCGGCGAGTCGAGCTCGACGCTCTGACCCAGCTTCGGAGTGAGCAGCTGCACGTTGCGCTTCGCCGCTTCGACGTACAGCTCTTCGGCCGGGCCCGACCAGGAGTGCAGCCCGAGCTCGAAGGTCGCCCAGTGGATCGGCATCAGCTTCTTCGCGTTCAGCTGCGCGAAGGCGTCGAGCGCGCCCATCGGGCCCAGGTGAATGTCGCCCCAGGTCGGGTGCCACTGGCCGATCTCCAGCATCGCCAGGTCGAACGGGCCCAGCTTGTCGGCGATCGCCGCGAAGCTCGGCGTCATGCCGGTGTCGCCGCTGAAGTAGACGCGGTGCGTGGGGCCGACCAGCGCCCACGAGGTCCACGAAGTGTGATCGCGGCTCACCCCGCGCCCCGAGAAGTGCCGCGCCGGAGTGGAGACGATGCGCAGGCCGCCCAGGTCGGTCTCCTGCCACCACTCGTGCTCGACGATCTGCGCCTCGGGTACGCCCCACACCCGCAGGTGAGCACCGACGCCCAGCCCGGTGTGAAACGTGACGCCGGTCTTCGCCAGCGCGCGCACCGTCTCCATGTCGAGGTGGTCGTAGTGGTCGTGCGACACCAGCACCGCGTCGAGCTTGGGCAGCTTCGACAGCTCGAGCGGCGGAGGGTGAAACCGCTTCGGCCCGGCGATGGTCGAGGGCGAGGCGCGCTCCGAGAATTGGGCGTCGGTGAGCACCTTCTTGCCGTCGATCTCGATCAACACCGTGGAGTGGCCGAACCAGGTCACCCGCAGCCCCGACTCCGGCGGCGCTTCGAGAGACGGCTTCGCCAGCGGCAGCGGGCAGCTCGGCACCCGCAGCTTGTCGCCACCGAACAGCCACGCGCGGGTCATCTCGGCGGTGGAGACGGTGAGCATTCGCGTCGCTTCGAGGTTGTGAAACTCGCCGTCTTTGAAGCGGGGCGACTTCGCCATCTCTTTCGGGTCGGGGGCGCCGCCGAACGACTTCAGCCCGTCGCTGGTGAAGAACAGCACCGCCCCCGCCACCACCAGCAGCGCCACCACCGCCAGCCCCAGCCGCTCGAGCCACTTCTTCACGCCAGCGCCTTCTTCAACCGCGGCAACAGCCGGAGCGACAACAGCAGCACCAGCACCAACCCGTAGAGCACCGGCTCGGTGACGTCTTTCTTCACCCGCCAGTAGAAGTGAATCACCCCCAGGCCGGCGATCACGTACGAGAGCCGGTGGAGCAGCTTCCACCGCGCGAAGCCGAGCCTCTTCACCGCCGCGTTGGTCGAGGTGAGCGCGAGCGGTATCAACATCAACCAGGCGATGAAGCCCACGGTGATGAACGGCTTCTTCGCCAGGTCCTTCAGCACCGACGCCATCGAGAACCCCTGGTCGAGCACCAGCCAGGTGAGGAAGTGGAGCGTGACGTAGCCGAACGACAGCAGCCCGAGCTCCCGGCGAATGCGCGGAGGCCAGGTCCACTTGAACAACAGCTGCAGCGGCGTGCACGCCAGCGTCAGCACCAGCATCGTGAGCGAGAGCAGCCCGAGCTGGTTGAGCGCGGTGGAGATCGGGTTGGCGCCCAGCTTGCCGGTGACGCCCTCCGCGAGCAGCAGCACCGCCGGAGCGGAGCCTCCGACCCACACCGCGGGACCGAGCCAGGGAACCGGCTTCGCCACTTAAGCCCGCAGCCCCGCGATCGCCGCCTTGTAGTCCTTGGAGCGGAAGACGTGATTGCCCGCCACCAGCACCGTCGCGCCCGCCGCCACCACCTGCCGCGCGGTGTAGTCGTTGATGCCGCCGTCGACCTCGATGTCGACCTTGTCGGTCAGGCCGCGCGCGTCGAGCATCATCTTCAGCCGCCGCACCTTGTCGACCGTGGTGCCGATGAACGACTGGCCGCCGAAGCCGGGGTTCACCGACATCAGCAGAATCTGACCGACCTCGCCGAGCACCTCTTCGATGTGCGCCAGCGGGGTCGACGGGTTGAGCACCACCGACGGCGTGGCGCCCAGCTTGCGAATCGCGTCGAGGGTGCGGTTGAGGTGCGGGCTGACTTCCTGGTGCACGGTGACGATGTTCGCCCCCGCGCTCACGAAGTCGCCGAGGTACTTCTCGGGCTCGACGATCATCAGGTGCACGTCGAGCGGCAGCTTGGTGGCCTTCTTCACCGCTTCGACCACCACCGGCCCGATGGTGATGTTGGGCACGAAGCGGCCGTCCATCACGTCGACGTGCACGTAGTCGGCGCCGGCGGCCTCCACCGCGCGCACCTCTTCGGCCAGCCGCCCGAAGTCGGCAGAGAGAATCGACGGGGCGATTTTCACTTTGGCCATTCGCGGAACTTAGCGCCTCAGTGATTGCGCCGCAGGCGGAAGTGGCCGTCGGTGAGCGTGACCTTGCGGTCGCCCATCGGCCCGTCGTCTTTCTCGATGAAGGTGAGATCGAAGGTGCCGGCGTCGTGGTCGCCTTCGCCGGTCGCCAGGTGCTCGAACTTCACGTCGCAAGAGACGAACTTCAGCTGCTCGTCGTCTTTCTGCCACTGCGCCTTGGTGCACTTGTAGTCGGTCGGCCCGCCCTCCAACCAGATCGAGATGTAGTCGTTGCCCATCTTCCCGCGGTGGCGTGAGGCGCTCATCGTCATCGTCTTCTTGTCGCTCGACATGCTCGACCACATCGACTCGGTGAGCTCGAGCGACCAGTCGCGATCGAGCCTCGCGTAGAACCAGACCACCTGCTTCTCGACGTCGGTGTAGTTGCACCAGGGCGCCCACTTCTCCCAGCCCTTCATGTCGCTCGCCGACCCGCCGACCTCGATGTACTTCTTCCAGAAGACGATCGAGCGCTCGCAGTCGCCGTCGGTGGCCGCTTCGCGCGCGAGGTCGCCGTACATGTAGTCGAACGCGCTCTTCGTCTTCGGCTCGACCTTGCACGCCTTCTCGAGCTCGGCCGCCTGAGCGTCGAGGCCGGCCAGTCCCATGCGCTGGACCTTGTCGCTCATCGTCTTCATGCCGACCCGAATGTCCATGTCGTTGCAGTTCTTCAGCGCGTCGGCCCAGCGCTCGCGGTCGGAGTGGTCGGCGTCGTGCTCCACCCCCAGCAACTGCTTGATGCGCGACTCGATGCGCTTGGAGAACTCGCTGGTCGGGTAGGCGTCGAGAAACTTCTGGAGCACCGCGATCGCCTCTTCGTCTTTGTCGTAGCGCTCGAGCGACTTCGCCTTCTCTTGAACGACGTCGGCCAGCTCACGCTCGACGTTGGCCTGCTGCAGCCCGGCGGTGGCGTGCGACTTCATCAGCTTCTCGAACTTCTCGTCGAAGCCCTTGATGATCAGGTCGTGCTCTTTCTTGTCCATGTCGCCCAGCGCGGGTGACACGTCGAAGCCGTGCTCCTGGCCGTCGTCGGCATAGCCGTAGAGCACGAAGCGCGGGGTCACGTAGTCGGGGTCGTGGAGCTCCACCCGGCCCATGTCGGCCTCGCGGAGCAGGTTCACCACCTCGGCGGGGAGCGGGTTGCTGGAGGTCGACGCCGGGTAGTGCACGCCGTTGTAGACGTTGCCGCGCTGGAGGTTCCACCGCGCCCAGAGGTCGGCGAACTGCCGCTGGTTCTCGGCCCAGGTGCGCATCACCTTCAGCGCCTCGCCTTCCTTGCCCTTCAGCACCACCCGCCAGTTCTCGCGGTGCGGTGAGACGAACTGCTTCAGCACCCGCATCAGGTAGCGGCCCTTCACCACGTGCCAGGCCATCAACGCCTGCTGGTGCTCGCTGTCGAGGGTGTCGAACTTGGGCACGTCTTTCATCGCCTCGTCGGCGAGCTTGCCGATCTTCAGCACCGCGTCGGTCACCATGTCTTTGCGGAGCTTCTGCAGCTCCTCCAAGTGCTTGAGGATCTGCTCGCGCTTCTCGCGCGCCATGATGAAGGTGGGCGACTTCGAGACCAGCGCGCTGATCGCCGCGTTCGCTTCGTCGACCTTGCCCTGGTCGGAGAGATCGACCGCCTTCGAGTAGGCGATCAGCGCGTCGAGGTCGGGCACCTTGGCCCGCTTGCGCTGGCCGGCGTCTTTCACCTTCACGTCGATGCTGCGGGTGACCTTGTCGACCAGGTCCTGCTCGACGTCGAACACGTGGTTGGGGTCGCCCTGCGAGCGGGCGGAGATCACCACCGAGCTGTCGGTCACCTTCTTCAGCTGGGCGTCGATGATCACCTTGCCGCCGGAGGAGTTGAGCGAGCCGGTGAGCAGGTAGTCGGCGCCGAGAATCCTGCCCAGCTTGACCGCGGTGCCCTGGTCGAACGCCTTGGTGTGCTGCAGCTTCTGCTCCGCGAGCACCTCCTCGAGGCGCAGGCGGTCGACGACGGTCAGCCCGTCCCACGCCACCAGGTCGGTGACGATCATGTCGGCCATGCCCTTTCGGAGCACGTCGAAGTCGCCCTGCTTGGTGAGGTTGTCGAAGTAGAGCACCGCGATGGTCTGGCGCCCCTTGTCGCCCGCGGCGTCGGGCCGGGCGGTCAGGAGCAGCGCGAGTGAGAGCGCGAGCATGGGCGCGTCTTAGCGCGGGGCGACCAGCCGGTACATCGCCCGCACGTTTTGCTCGCGGTCGGTGCGGGTGGGCACCCGGGGCAGCCGCGGGTACTGCGACAGGGTCACTTCCCTCACCGTGTCGCCCTCGCTCTTGCCGGCGGCCACCGCGGCGCGCACCCCGTCTTCGAGGGCCTTCAGGTACTCGGCCACCTGCTTCACGTCGGCCTTCTTCTTCAGCCCGCCGTGCCCCGAGACGACGTCGTCGAAGTCGAGCTCGAGCGCGCGCTCCAGCGTCTGGCGGAGCGAGATCAGGTCACCGCCCATGGTGTCGTCGGCGAACGGCTCGTAGCCGTCGAAGAAGAGGTCGCCCGCCACCAGCAGCTTGCGCTTGGGAAAGAAGGCCACCAGGTCGCCGTCGGTGTGGCCGCGGCCGAGGTAGCGCACCTGCACCACCTCACCGCCGAGCGAGAGCTGCACCAGGTCGTTCACCTCGACGAACGGCGCGTGGGCGCCTTCGCGCTCGAGCCGGGCCCGGGTGTTGGGGTGCACCAGCACCGCTCCGGCGGAGGGGTAGAGGTCGATCGCGCCGGCGTGGTCGAAGTGCGAGTGGGTGATCATGATGCGGCGCACTTCGCGGGCCAGCTGCTGCTCGAGCACCTCGCGCATGCGGCGCGCTTCGTCGCCCGACTTCACGTCGACCAGAAACACCTCGCCGCCGTGGATCAGCGCGGTCGAGTTGCCCCAGCCTCCGAGAAAGAGCCGCAGCCGCTCGTCGAGCACCTGTTCTTTCATCTGAAAGAACATTCGAAAGCCGCAACCCGACAGCAGGGCGAGCGCACACGCGGCAACGAACCACACCCGTGTGGACCGCTTGTATGTGACACGGTTGTTCGCCACACTTCGGTCCGTGCTTCCCGACACCGACCCGTCGCAATCGCCCTTGCAGGTGGTGACCCGGCGTCTCGACAAGCTGAACTCGATTCTCGACGTCGCCAAGGCGATGACCTCGCAGCGCGATTTGGACACGCTGCTCCCGCTCATCCTCACGGAAGGCAAGCGCGTCGTCGAGGCCGATCGTCTGTCGATCTTCATTCTCGATCGCGAGACCGGCGAGCTGTGGAGCCGGGTGGCTCAGGGCACCAAGCAGCAGATTCGCATTCCCGCCGGCTCGGGCATCGCAGGCGCGGTCGCGAGCACCGGGCAGGCGATCAACATTCGCGACGCGTACGAAGATTCGCGCTTCAACCGCTCGTTCGACGTGGCGAACGACTACCACACCAAGTCGATTCTCTGCGTGCCGATGCGGGGCGCCGACGGCGCGGTGAGCGGCGTGCTCCAGGCGATCAACGCGGTCGACGGGGCGTTCGACTCCGAAGACGAGGAGCTCTTGCTCGCGCTCGGTGGCCAGGCGGCGGCCGCGATCGAGAACGCGCTCCTCAACGAAGACATCGAGGAGCTGTTCGAGGGCTTCGTGAAGGCGTCGGTGGTGGCGATCGAAGCGCGCGACCCGACCACCGGCGGTCACTCCGAGCGGGTGGCGCTGCTCACCGTCGGCCTGGCCGAGGCGACCGAAACGGGCGCGACCGGCAGCTACAAGGGCCTCAAGTTCGACCGCAACGAGATTCAGGAGATCCGCTACGCGTCGCTGCTCCACGACTTCGGCAAGGTCGGCGTGCGCGAGCCGGTGCTGGTGAAGGCCGACAAGCTCTACCCCGAGCAGCTGGTAGTGTTGAAGGCGCGCTTCGAGGTCGCCCGCAAAGACCGGCAGCTCGCCAGCTACGCGCGGCGCATGAACCTGCTGCGGTCGGGCCGCCCGATGGCCGAGGTCGAAGCCGAAGAAGACGAGCGCCAGGCGAAGGAGCTGAAGGAGCTCGACGAGATGTTCGAGTTCGTCCTCCAGTGCAACAAGCCGACGGTGCTGGCGCAGGGCGGCTTCGAGCGGCTCGCCTCGCTGGGCGCGACCACCTTCAACGACTCGCACGCCCGCCCGCAGGCGCTGCTCGCGCCCGACGAGGTGTCGATGCTGTCGATTCCCCGCGGGTCGCTCTCGGCGCAAGAGCGGCGCGAGATCGAGTCGCACGTCGAGCACACCTACAAGTTCCTCTCCAACATCCCGTGGACGCGCACGCTGAAGAAGGTGCCCGAGATCGCCTACGCGCACCACGAGAAGCTCGACGGCAAGGGCTACCCGAAGAGCAAGGCGGCGCCGCTGATCCCGGTGCAGTCGCGCATGATGGCGATCTCCGACATCTATGACGCGCTCACCGCCTCCGACCGGCCGTACAAGAAGGCCGTGCCGCACCAGCTCGCGCTCGACATTCTGAAGAAAGAGGCCGACGGCGGGCAGCTCGACAAGGAGCTGTTCACCGTGTTCGTCGAGGCCCAGGTGCCCCAGAAGGCGCTGAAGAAGCCCTGAGGGGCGCTACATCGAGATGGTGTGGAGCCGCACCGAGTTGGTGTTGCCCGCCTGACCGACCGGCGCACCGAAGACGATCACCACCCGCTCGCCCTTCTGGGCGAGGCCGCGGGCGAGCAGCTCTTCTTCCACGCGGCGCACCATCGCCTCGGGCTCGCGCATCGGCTCGAGCACGCGCGGCACCACGCCCCAGAGGAGCGCGAGGCGGCGGCGCACCTCCTGGTTGGGCGAGAAGGCGATGATCGGCACGCCCGGGCGGTAGTGAGACACCAGACCGGCGGTGGTGCCGGTGAGGGTGAACACCACCACCAGCGATGCGCCCGACTCGCGGGCGGCGCGGCAGGCGATGCCGCAGGTCACGTCGGGGAAGTCGGCGGGAATCTTCAGCGGCTCACCCGAGCCGATGCGGCCGAAGCTCTGGCGCATCGCCGACTCGGCGGCGAGCACGATGCGCTCCATCATCTGCACCGACTCGATCGGGTAGCGGCCGCTGGCGGTCTCGCCCGAGAGCATCACCGCGTCGGTGCCGTCGAAGATGGCGTTGGCGACGTCGGAAGCCTCGGCGCGGGTCGGCCGGGGGTGCTCGATCATCGAGTTGAGCATCTGGGTGGCGACGATCACCGGGAGCGCGCGGGCGTTGGCGCGGCGAATGATGTCTTTCTGAATCGCCGGCACTTCCTCGGGGGGAATCTCGACGCCCAGGTCACCGCGGGCCACCATCACGCCGTCGGTCTTGTCGAGAATGGCGTCGAGCCGGGCGATCGCCTCGGGCTTCTCGAGCTTGGCGATGATCGGCACCGTGCGGCCGGCCTCTTTCATCGCCGCGCGGGTGAGGTCCAAATCCTGCGGGGTGCGTACGAACGAGAGGCCGATGTAGTCGACGCCGGCCTTGATGCCGAAGACGAGGTCTTCTTTGTCTTTCGGGGTGAGCGCCTCGGCGCGCAGCGCGACGCCGGGGAGGTTGATGCCCTTGTTGTTCTTCAGGGTGCCGCCGTGCACCACCTCGGTGCGCACCTGCGACTTCTTGTCGGTGGCGATCACCCGCAGCTCGAGGAGACCATCGTCGAGCAGAATGCGGTCGCCCACGTTCACGTCGGCGGCGAGCGGCTGGTAGGTGGTCGAGATCAGCTCCTCGGTTCCGAGCACGCTCTCTTCGGTGGTGATCGAGATCTCTTTGCCCTCGACCAGCTCGATCGCGCCCTTCTCGAGGCGGCCGGTGCGAATCTTCGGGCCCTGGAGGTCGCCGAGAATGCCGATCGCCTTGCGGTGCTTCAGCTGGGCGGTGCGGAGCCGCTCGATCACCTCGAGGTGCTGCTCGTGGGTGCCGTGAGAGAAGTTCACCCGCGCCACGTCCATGCCGGCGAGCAAGAGCTGCTCAATCACCTCCTGCGAGGTGCTGGCGGGGCCGAGGGTGCAGACGATCTTCGCGCGTCTCATGCGATTTCAATTATCACGTCCTAAACGGGAGCGAAGAGTTGTGCGCGGGTGAGTTATGAACGCCCCATGTTGTTGTTTCAAAAGCGTTTTCATCAGGGTCTCGTCGAGGGGACGATTCGCGTCACGGTGCGTCAGTGGGAAAAACCACTGGTGAAGGTGGGCGGGCGTTACCGCGTGCACCCGATCGGCGTGGTCGAGGTCGACGCGGTCGAGGCAGTGACCCTGGGCGAGCTGGCCGAGACCGACGCGGTGGGCGCCGGGTTCGCCACTCTCGAAGAGATGCGGGCGTACATGGCGCCGGTGGCGAAGAAGCCGCTCCGCGCCGGCTCGGTCGTCTTTCGGGTCAGGCTTCATCATGCCGGCGATGGCGACCGGGTCGCGGGAGCGATGGACGATGCGCTCGACGATGCCACGGTCGAAGCGCTGAAGCAGAAGCTCGCCCGGCTCGACAAGGCAGAGCGCTGGACTTGGCGGGTGATGCGGCTGATTCAGCGCCGGCCGAAGGTGGCGGCGTCGAAGCTGGCGCGCTCATTGGGGCGCGAGACGCTGCCGTTCAAGGCCGATGTGGTGAAGCTGAAGAAGCTCGGGCTGACCCAGTCGTTCGAGGCCGGGTACGAGGTGTCACCCAGGGGCAAGGCGTTGATGGCGCGGCTGAAGAAGTGGTGAGCCCGACTCCTTCCTCTCGCGTGCCTTCCTTTTCTCCTTCCTTTCGCTTGTCTCCTCCTCCTCCTCCTCCTTTCTCGTGCACTGTCCTTTCAGCACCCTTGTCCTGAAATCTTTCGGCGATTTCATCTGTGACAGTGGGGCAGAGAGCTCTGTCTCAAAAACGAAAATGCCCGGCATATCGTTCAGCGACAGGGTGGGCGTGCCCCGATTTTGTGGACACCTTTCGAAGCAATTTAGGGTGAGCCATGGGAACTGAGCAGAAGCGCGGTGGACGGCGGCAGTTCAGTGCAGATTTCAAGGCGGGCGCGGTAGCGCTGGTGCTCGAAGAGGGCAAAAGCCAGGCGGTGGTCGCGAAGGACCTCGGGATTCCCTCGTCGGCGATCAGCCGCTGGGTGGAGCAGGCTCGAGCCAACAAAGGGCAGAGCACCCGCGGCACGCCGCCGACGTCAGAGCGCGAAGAGCTGACCCGGCTGCGCCGAGAAGTCCGCGAGCTGAAGCTCGAGAGGGAAATCCTAAAAAAAGCGGCGGCCTTCTTCGCGAAACAGAACGGCTGAAGTTCGCCTTCATCTCTGCGGAGAAGGCCGAATTCGGAGTGGCGAGGCTGTGCCGCGCCATGGCGGTTTCGCGCTCGGGGTTTTACGCGTGGATGTGTCGAGCCCAGAGCGAGCACGACGTCGAAGACGCTCGGCTGCGGCACCTCGTCTACGAGGCGCATCTGAAGGGCCGTCGGAAGTACGGAAGCATCAAGGTGCACCAGGCGCTGGCGAAGAAGGGCGAGCGAGTGAGCCGCAAGCGCGTCGTGCGTTTGATGCAGGAGCAGGGCCTCATCGGTCGACGACGAAGGCGCTTCAAACACTCGACCGACAGCGACCACTCGCTGCCGACTCCACCCAACCATTTGAACAGAGACTTCACGGCGAAGAAGCCCAACCAGCGGTGGGCAGGCGACACGACCGAGCTGCTGACGCCTGGAGGGAAGCTCTACCTGGCTGTGCTCATCGACCTTTTCTCCCGGTACGTGGTCGGCTGGGCATTAGGGCCCGCCAATGACACCGAGCTGACGCTGCGGGCACTGGGGATGGCGCTCGAGCGGCGCTGCCCCAAGGCAGGGCTACTCCACCACTCGGACCAGGGCTCCAACTACGCGAGCGAGCTGTACCAGCGAGCGCTGACCGAGCGGGGCATCGTCTGCAGCATGAGTCGACCCGGGAACTGCCACGACAACGCCGTCGTGGAGAGCTGGAACAGCACGCTGAAGAGGGAGCTCGGAGAGTGCTTCGAAAGCGCACGTGACGCGCAGACGAAGCTCTTCGACTACATCGAGGTCTTCTACAACCGCGAGCGGATGCACTCGGCCATCGACTTCTGCTCGCCGGCGGAATTCGAGAAGGCCCACAGGCTCTCCACAGCGTTCAAGTCTCCCCCCGGGCCCCCCTCAATCCACAGGCGCACGCACAGGAGACAGCCAACGAGATAGCCTTGCTAACGACGACGACGACGGACGGTGTTTGTTAGTGAACCTGTCCACGAAACCGGATCACGTCCAAGAGTGCTGAAAGAAACGAGAGAGCGACAGGAGGAGGAGGAGGAGGAGACAAGCGAACGGAGCGGAAACGACAGAGACAGGAAGGAGGTTCTGTCAGCGCCGCAGCAGCGTGTGCAGGTTCTGTTTTTCCCACCGCAGCGCTGCGCCGTAGTGCGGGAACGCCTTCTCGCGATCCTTGAACGCCTTGGGGTGATGCACGTGTCTGCCGTCGTGGCGCGCGGAGGGGAACAGCTGGTGAAGCATCTCGTGGAACACGATGTACTCGACGAAGAACAGCGGCACGTCGTGCCGATCCAACGCGGGGTGCACCCGAATCTCGCGGGTCTGATGGTCGTACACCCCGAGGCGAATCGACTTTCGGCGGCGCTTCGACACTGCCCTGCCCCACCCGACCCGCGCCCGAATGGTGGCCTGAAAGAACTGGCCGTTCAGCCGGTCGAAGATCTCGAGCAGGTGAAAGTGCTTTCCCTTCGGCTCCAGCTGCTGGGTGCGGCGCCGCTCGGTGCGAATGCGGCTCTCTTGCGCCCGAATGTAGCCGTCGAGCACCCGGCCCGCCCTGATGTGCCCGCGGCCCGCGTAGTCGGCGAGCGCGCGCAGCACCGGCTCGGGCGCGTCGAGGAACATGTGGTGAATGCGCACCGAGAGCGCGCCCGACTTGCGCGCGTAGCTCACCATCGTCGACCGGTTGTCGGTCACCGACAGCCGCACCTGCACCCCCAGCTCGGTCGCCAGGCGGCGCGCCAGCGCGTCGGCGCCGACCAGCGCCTCTTCGCGTGAAGGCGTGCGCAGCGGCGCGTCGACCAGGCCGGGGGTGAAGAGCTCGAGCTGCTGCTCTTGCGAGTGCACCTTTCAAAACTAGCACGCGCGAACGCGTTGGCGAGCGCGCGGTTCCCCACGGTGACACCGCGAGCGATCCGCGATCGTGACCCGCAAAGAAAAACGCCCGGCTCCGTGAGGAACCGGGCGCTCTCACTTCGACCGCGCGGTGACTACCAGGCGCGACCGAAGATGTCGTACAGGCCGCGCATCACCTCGAGGTTGCGCACCGTCTCGCGCATCTTGCCTTCCCACCCCGCGGCGTCGAGCCCGTCGACCGGCATGCCCGACTGCTTCGCCTGCACGTACTTCGCGGCCTGCTGGTTCGCGGTGTCGATGGTCGCCGCCGCCGCCTCCGGCCGCGGGTCGGAGCTCAGCTTCAGCGCCGCGTACTGGTAGCCCTGCACCAGGTCAGACGGCAGCGCCGCCACGGTGGCCGGCTGCGACGGGTCGGGGAAGATGACCGCCTGCCAACCCTGCGCGGGAGAGAGCGCCTCGCCCGAGCCGAGCTTGAACACCTGGTTGAACGACGCGTACTGCTGGTTGAAGTTGTCGGTGAAAAACGCCATCGCCCACAGCTGCCCGTAGAAGCGGGTGCTCCAGGTCGGGTTGGCCTCCACCGTCTTCATCGTCATCGGGTTGCCCCCCAGGTCGACCGGCGCGCCCTGCGCAGGCGGGTAGTTGAAGCCGATCACGTAGTTGGCGCCCTGAATGAACGTCGGAGGCACCACCACCGCGGTGCCCGCCGGCGTGCCGTCGGCCATCTTGCCGAGCGACGCGCCGTAGTTGCCGCGCTGCTCCGCCCACATCGAGCTGAACAGCGGAGCCATGTCGTCGTGGAAGGTGATGAAGTACGGCAGCGAGTACTTCAGCGCGTCGGAGCCGCGGTCGACACCGAGGAAGCTGGTCTCGGAGGTGGTGAGGGCCGACAGCGCCGCCACCTGGTCCCAGAAGTGACCGACCTCGTCGACCCGGCGGAAGTTGTCGTAACCCTGCGGGTCGTACTGGGTGAACATCGAGCGGCCCGGGCCACGCGGCACGTAGACGACGTCGGTGAAGCCGAGCGCCTTGGTCTGGGTGACGAAGTCGGTCTCGGCCGACATGTCGTAGCGGCCCAGGTCGGGGCGCTGGTTGGGGAGGAACACCCAGTTCCCGCTGGCGTTGAGGCCGTGGTAGCCGGCCGACGGAGTCGCCAGCTGCTGCATCAGCAGGTTGGTCGAGTCGATCACGCCCATGGTGAAGTAGTTCTGCCAGATCGGGTCGCCGACGCCGAAGAACTGATCCATCTGCTCCTGGGTCAGGTTGTAGGCGTTCTGGGTCCACCAGAAGTCGAACAGCCAGTGCTGGTAGACGTTGGGAATCGCGCCCAGGTAGCGGCCGAACTTGCCCTGGAACACCGAGTTCGGGCTGTAGAAGACCCGATCGCGGCGGAAGTTCATGAACGGGTAGGTCTGCTGGTAGCGCTCCATCCACTTGCCGGTGAGCTCGAACATGTCGGCGCCCTGGTCGTGCTGACCGCAGAGTGCGTTGGCGCCGATCTCGTAGTCGGAGCAGTACATGTAAGGCACTTCGACCGGCATCCCGCGCGCGGCCGCCTTCACGATCTGCGGCGCGACCTCCCAGTCGCTCTTGTTGAAGCCGCCTTCAGACAGTTGGTAGGTGTGAAGCGCGTCGGCCATCGCCGAGTACATCGGCTTCATGTCAGACCACTTGCGGAAGCTGCGGGAGTTCATGCGGGTGATGCCCTGCTCCAGCGCCCGCTGAAAGTCGCCCGAGTTCGACATGTTGCCGATCGGGTCGGCGAACATGAACGGCAGCGTGGTGTAGTGGAAGACGTCGGTGACGTAGCTCGACACCGGCGTGTAGTGGGTCAGGGTGCGGTACGGCAGCTCCTGGAACGCGCCGCGAATCGTCAGCACCTTGTTCATGTTGTCGGTGGGAATCGCCCACGAACCGGTCTGATCGTTGCCCTGCGGGTCGGTGTAGTCCTGCCGCATGTCGCTGAAGACCTCGACCCAGCCCGGCTCCTGGCCGCCCGAGTAGGCGAACAGAATCGCCGCCTCGTCGTACTTGCCGATGCCGCGGTGGTCGGAGTTCACCCGCGCGCCGTAGTCCATGATCGAGGAGTACTCGAGCTCGTACATCGAGCTGTCGATCTGGTGCTGGTTCGGCTTCGCCGCGTCGACCAGGTCTTGCGCGTTGACCGGCATCACCCGCTTGCCGCCGACCTGCACGCCGATGGTCTCCTTGCGGAGATCCCAGTAGCCGTCTTTGTAGTTGAGCGGGTCGGCCGAGCCGATGAAGTTGTGCATCAGGCCGAGCGTGTGGCCGACCTCGTGCTCCGCCACCGCGCGGTACGCCTCGATGCGCAGCTCGGTGAACACGTCGCCGTGGGCCAGGCCCTTCGCCTCGTCGAGGGTGCAGGCCGACTTGTTGGCGCACAGCTCGTTGCCCGTGGAGACGTACTTCTGGGTCTGCGAGTCGAAGTACGCCTTCTGGGTCTTCGCGATGCCGACGTAGTCGTCGTCGGTGTAGTCGAGGCCGTAGTAGCAGCCGACCTTCGGGTCGACCGTCTTCAGCATCGCCTGCTTCATCTTCAGACCGGGGTCGGTGCCGAGCAGCACGCCCCGCGCCACGCTGGCGTAGAGGTCGTTGTCGGTCAGCAGCCGCTGCACGAACTGGGTGTTGCCGAACGCGCCCACCACGCCCGCCTTCACCTCAGGCAGGTTGATCAGCTCCGACTGGAGCGCGGGGTTGGAGGCGATCAGCTGGTCGACCACCGCCTTGCGGTCCTGCAGGCGCAGCGGGAGGTGACCGTCTTTCACCCACTTCGACAGCTGGCCCGACAGGTTGCCGGTCGGGCTCCAGAAGCTGCCCATCGGCTTGGTGCTGTCGGAGGTCAGACCCTGGGTCGAGGTCCACGGGCCGTTCGCCGGGCGCCGCGGGTCGGTCGGGTTCAAGTGCGCGAACACGTACTTGTGGGTGTCGGCGCCGTCGATCAGCTGCTGGAGGGTGATGTCGCCGTTGATCACGTCGATCGTCTGCTGACCGGTCGCCGCCCAGTAGTCCATCATCGGGCCGTAGACGTTGGCGGTCGCCTGAACGACCTCGCCGGTCTCCGGGTCCATCGACGAGGGGCCCAGGCCGAGCAGGCCGCCGGTGAGCTGCTGCACGTAGGGAATCTGGTTGTACCGAATGTCGCCCGGGCGGGCGAAGGTGCCCTCGGCGCCGCACTGCGCGGGCGCCCCGGCGGGAACCGGGTTGTCGCAGACGTAGAACATCTGGCCGACGGTCGAGTTGTAGGTGCCGTCGGAGTCTTCGGAGAACCCGCGGGGCACCGCCACCGCGCGCTGGAAGGCGTGGTTCCACGACTTCTCGAGCAGCTTCGCCGCGGGGATCAGCTCCTTCGGGGTGTTCATGCCGACGTAGTAGACGATCGGCTTCAGCGCGCGCTGCTCGACGGGAATGGTGTTGCCCTGCGCGTCGTGGGCCCTGGCCCAGATGTCGTGGCGCATCGCGTACAGAATGCGGCCCGACTCGGTGTAGCCGTAGCCCTGGTTGTACGAGCGCATCGTGTTGCGGAAGAAGCCGAACTTCACCATCAGCGAGTCGTCGTACTGGAGCGGCTCGTAGTCCATCACGTGGGCGTCATCGACCTTCTTCACCGAGGTGCGAACGCGAATCAGCTCGCTCTCGCAGTCCACGTCGGACTTGAAGAGGCAGTAGGGAATGTTGCCGTAGCCCGGGTAGTACAGCGTCGGCGGGTCGGCGATCGCCTCGGAGGTGAAGTCGAAGTACTTCAGCCCGCCCTTGGCGTCGCGCTCCTCGACCCAGCTGTTGGTCTGCTGGTTCTGGTCCTGGTCGGTGACGTAGCGGAACCAGGTCTCGCTGAAGCGGTTGCTGGGGTCGGCGCCCGGCTGCTCCGGCACGTTGTAGCCGTAGTTGGTCAGCTGGCTGCGGCGCCAGTCGACCCGCATGTACTCGCGCTCGTACCAGGGGCGGTCGGAGGTGTCTTCGACCAGCACGTTGGTCTGCTCGCCGGTCGCCGCGTTGTACTGGCGCTGGCGATCGAAGTGGCTGGTGATCTTGTACGCCACCACCGGGCTGCCCTTGTACGGCTGCCCGTTCTTGAACATCACGTGGCCGATGCGCGAGGCCTGCTGGTCGACGCGCGGGTCGATGCCGGGAATGAACTCGTACGCGCGGTAGCCCACGAGCATGTCCTCGTGAATCTCCCAGCGCACCTTCTCGAGCCCGCCGCCGAAGCCCTGAATGGTGAGGGCGGCGTTCTGCGGCGCCTCCACGATCTGCTCCTGGATGTACCAGGCGCCATCGAGCAGGTCGGCCTTCTTCATGTAGTTGGGCTGGGTGCGATCGACCAGCGCCGGCTGAGAGCAGGCGAAGCCGAACAGCGCCAGCGCGGCCACCGACAACTTGAGGGAGAGCGTCTTCATGGTTTCTCCGAAGGTCGTCATGGTCAGAACGCCTTCCCGTAGGCCTGGTACATGCCGCGCATCAGGTCGAGGTCGCGAATGGTGTCTCTGAAGATGTCGGTCCAGTATTTGCGCCGGTCTTCGAGCACCGCCGGGTTGTTGGCTTCGTCGGCGCGCATGCAGCCCCAGCCCTGGTGCTGCAGGTAGGCGGGGAGCGGGCAGGTGGCCGGGTTGTTCACCAGCACCAGGTAGTCGCGCGCGTTGGAGATCAACCGCGCCGCCGGGTTGGCCTTGGTGAGATCGAACACGCACTGCTGGGTCGGGCTGCAGCCGCCGGCGCCGCCGGGGCTGAACACGTAGCAGGCGGTCGCGGTCGGGGTGCCGTTCGAGAGGCAGTAGCCGTCGTAGCCGTCTTTCTCGACCGCCACGTAGCGGCTGCCGGTGGTGACGTCGGCCACTTCGACGGTGTGGTAGCCGGGCGCGATCGACATCTGCTCGGCGCCGCCCAGCTTGTAGACCATGTTCTCTTTCGCGTAGTCCAAGTCGTAGTTCACCTTGAACAGCGCCTCGCCCAGGTAGAGCGAGTAGATGCGCGAGGTCCAGGTGATCTGAGTCCACGCCTGGCCGACCTGCTGGTCGGGCGTGAGCGAGGGCAGCGGGTCGGCCGGGTAGTCGAAGCCCTGCACGATGTCGGTGCCCTTCACGAAGCGGCGCCAGGCCAGGGTCGCGTTGGTGGTCACCGCGCCCGAGGAGTCCTTCATCAGGTACATCGTCGGGTTCACCGACGGGTTCTGGGAGCTCCAGAGCGAGCCGAAGGTCTCCGACATCTCGGGCTTGAAGACCAGGTAGTAGGGAATGTTGTACCGGCGGAAGTCGGCGGTGTCGTCGACTCCGAGGAAGTACGCGTCGGGAATGACCGCGGCGAACATCGCGCCGGTCTGGTCGTTGTAGTGCCCGGCTTCTTGCAGCTTGTCGAAGAAGCCGAAGCCCGACTTGAAGTCGTAGCGGCTGTACATGCGGCGGCCGTAGCCGCGCGGCAGGTCGGCGAAGGTGATCGCCCCGTAGTACTGCGTGTAGTAGTTCGCCAGCTGCGCCTTGCCGGTGTCGTTGAGGGTGTCGTAGTCGACGCCGTCAGACAGCACGTCCCAGCGGGGGCCGTAGGCGGTGTTGCGGAACATGAAGAAGCCGTACGGCGGCACCGCCATCACGTTGATGTGGCCGTTCAAGCCGTCGAGCACCGCCATCGTCCACAGGTCCTGCATGGTGGCGTCGAGCGGGTAGTGCGGCGTCAGCTGCTGCTGCGCGGTCGGCTGGTTGAAGTACGCGAAGGTCCAGTGCTTGTAGACGTTGGCGATCTCGTAGAACGTGTTGAACGCGCTCATGAACGAGGAGTAGCTGGAGAAGTTGTAGCGATCGCGCTTGAAGTGCGTCGCGTAGTAGTTGTTCCAGTAGTCCTCGAGGTGGGTGCGGGTCATCTCGAAGTAGTCGGGGCCGCGGTCGAACCGGTTGCACGCCAGCACCGCGCCGACGTGGTCGTCGGTGCAGAACATGTACGGCACCTCGAGCGGCACTTGGGAGATCTCGGCCGAGTACTGGTCGGGGTCGTCGATGATGCCCGGGTTCGCCGCCACCACCTGCTTCAGCTGATCTTCAGCCGCCTTCACCTCGGCCCACTTGCGCAGGGTGCGGTGCTTCAGCTTCTCGATGCCGTCGGCCACCGCCACTTCAGGGTCGGAGCCTTCGCCGAAGTGCAGCGGCACCGTGGAGTAGTGGAACCGCTCGGTGTAGTTCGGCACCGCGGTGTTGGTGCGGGTGACGTTCACCAGCGGCACGTCGAGACCGGCGCCGGTGATGGTGACCTGGCCGCCGCCCGACGCGGTGTCGGAGCTGGGGAAGGTCTGCTTCTGGCTGCGGGCGCCGTTGAAGACCTCGACGTAGCCGGGCGCCATCTGGCCCGAGTACGCGAAGATGATCGCCGCCTCGTCGTACTTGCCGGGGCCCTTCCAGTCGCCGGTGATCTTGCCGGCGTAGTCCATGATCGAGCTGTACTCGAGGTCGTGAATGCCGCCGGCGAGGCGGGCCTCGAGGGTGGCGTCGGCGTCGTACGGGTTGATGCCGGGCTGAATCACCTGGCCGCCCGAGGTGGCGAGCAGGTCGGCCGGGGTGCGGGGCACCACCAGGTTGCCGTTCTGCTGCACCAACAGGCTGTCCTTGCGGAGCTGCCAGTAGTTGTCGAAGTAGTTCACCGCGTCGAAGCTGCCTTCGAAGTTGTGACGCAGGCCGAAGGTGTGGCCGATCTCGTGCTCCATCGTCGACTGCCAGACGTTCTGGCGAATCTGCTTCGAGATCTCTCCGTTGGCGATCACCGTCGCCTCGGCCTCGGTGCAGGCCGACGCGTTGGCGCAGGTCGGGTCACCCGACGCCTCGAGCTGGGCGACCCGCGAGGTGCGAAAGCCCTTCATCTGGTAGGCGAGCGCGACCAGGGTGCGGTCGAAGAACTCGACCATGGTGATGTTCTGGCCGGTCAGCCAGGTGAGCCGCTGCTGCTCCCAGTCGGCGGCGCCGCGAATGTTGGTCATCACCGTGCGAGCGGCCTTGCGGCGGAACTCGGGGTCTTGCGCGGCCTGCGCCTGGAGCGGCGAGGGCAGCATGCCGACCACGTCCCACTGGGCGTCGGGGTTGTCGAGCACCGCCGATTCGAGCTGCGGGTACTGCGAGAGCGTGTCGGCCGCCGACTGCACCGCGTTCTGCGAGTACGCGGGCAGACCGCCGGTCGCCTTCAGGCCGCCCATCAACGCCGTCATGCGGTCGGTCGGCTTCGAGAACGCGCCCTTCGACTCCTGGCGGGCGCTGTCGCCGCCGCGGCGCGGGCCATGCGGCCTGGTCGAGTCAGACGCCAGGCCCTGGTCGGCGGCGGGAATCTTGCCCGACTGCAGCTTGGCCTGGGTGTAGACCGGGTTGGCGAGCAGGTAGTCGCGCATCACCTTGCCCGAGATGTAGTTCTGGGTGGTGGTGTCGCCGTTCAGCAGGTCGATCTGATCGAGCACCGAGCGGCCGTACAACTGCAGGCCCCAGAGGTAGGTGTTGGCGTTGGCCGAGATGATCTCGCCGGTCTCGGGGTCGGCCGACATCGGGCCGTAGCCCAACAGGCCGTTGGCGACCGGCTCGGCGACGGTGTTGACGAAGCTGTACCGGAGGTCGCCGAACTTGGGCGAGAAGCCGGGCTGGCCGCAGGCGGCGATGGTGTCGGCGTCGGCGTTGGCCGCCACCGGGTTGTCGCAGATGAACAGCTCCTGCTTGGTGGTGGAGACGTCGTCACCGTGGCCCTGGGCGGCGGCGACCGCGCGGCGAAACGCGTGGTCCCAGTTCTTCTCGAGCTTCTTGGCCGGCACGAAGTACTGGTCGTAGTTTTCCTGGCCGCCCATCAGGTCGGCGCGGGTCATGTAATAGACGACCGGCTTCGGGGTGCGCTGCGCGAGGTCGATCGGCTTGTTCGGGTCGGGGTTCCCGCTCGCGTCGTCCTGGTAGTAGTGCTGCCAGATGCGGTGACGGTTCGCGAGGCGAATGATCGCGCTGTCGGTGTAGCCGAACTTGCGGTCGTAGTTGAGGCGCTCGGTGCGGAAGTAACCGAACTTCGCCATCAGGTCGTTGTCGTAGAGCAGCGGCTCGTAGTCTTGCCGGGCGTGGGTGTCGACCTTGGCGAACGAGACCCGCATCTTGATCTCGGAGGTCGAGCAGTCGTCTTGCGAGGGCTCTTCGCGCGCGTGCAGGTAGCAGAGCGGGTAGTAGCCCCAGCCCTCGAAGTAATAGAGGTCGGGGTTGGCCATGTAGCGGCCGGTGACGTCGAAGTAGGTCAGCTTGCCGTCTTTGTCGTACTCGCGCGACGGCCAGTCGGTCGGGTCGGAGCCGGGCTCGTTGGCCTGAATCCAGTTGCTGCTGGAGGAGCCGCCGGCCGGGTTCTGCACCGTGCCCCAGTTGAGGCCGGAGTTCTTGTTGAGCAGGTTGGCCGACCAGTCGACGCGAATGTACTCGCGCTGGGCCCAGGGGCGGTCGGAGGTGTTCTCGGAGATGACGTTGCCCTGCTCGCCGGTCGCCGGGTTGTAGTTACGCGAGATGTCGAAGTGCGAGCTGATCGCGAACGCGACCACCGGAGCGCCGTAGTACTTCTGGCCGCCGGTGCAGACGCCGGTCTTGTCGCAGTAGGTGGCGGTGGTGCCGCTGACCTTGGAGGCCTGGTCGATGGTCGACTCGGCGCCGACGATGTACGGGAAGCTCCGGTAGCCGACCAGATTGTTCTCCTGGATCTCCCACACCAGCTTCGCCAGGTCGCCGGTCTGACCGGGGTAGGTGAAGTTGGTGGTCGCCGGAGTCCAGGTGACCGAGTTGCGGAAGTACCAGGTGCCGTCGAGCAGGTCGCTCTTCTTCATCACGTTCGGCTGAACGCGATTGATGTCGCCCACGTCTTGCGCGCACGCCCCGAACAACAGTGCCGCCGCCAGCGGGAGCAGGCGGATCGTTCTGAACGACATGGTGCCTCCGTTCGTGTGCTTCGTATTCGTGCTCAAAGGTTTTCCTCAGTACTGCGCGGAAAGCGTGAAGTTGAGGCTGGTGTTGTTGTCAGCCGGAGTGGTGGACCAGAAGGGGAACTTGAAGCTGCCCGCCTGACCGCCGGCGCCCATCGTGCGCGGGGTCTGAATCGTCGAGGCAGAGACGCTGACGTTGTAGTGCTCCGACAGGTCGTAGCCGACGCCGATCACCCCGAAGGTGCGGTCGGCCTGGCCGGTGCCCGCGGCCACCTGGTTGCCGTTGGAGTCGGTCACCTGCGGGCTGTACTGGTCGACGCCGACGCCGTACTTCCAGTAGTGAATGTACGAGTAGGCGAGGCTGACGATCAGCCGGTCGGTGGCGTGAAAGTTGATGCTGCCGCCGGTGGTCACGGTCCACTCGGTGTTCATGCCGACCGAGTTGCAGATCGACTCGCCGGTGCGGCAGAGCACCGTCGGCTGCACCACCACGTTGTTCACCACCGTGGTCTGCTGACCCGACGCCTTGTTGTTGTTCTGCGGCGAGGTGAAGAAGCCGTGGCTGCCCGAGAAGCTCGCCGCGAGGTCGAGCTTGCCGCCGAACAGACCGGAGCGCGACAGCGAGACGCCCGCCGACAACGAGGTGATCAGACCCGCCTGCCAGCTCTCGGGAGTGGTGGGAATCGAGAGGCCAATCGACGGCGAGAGCGAGATGCCGGTGACTTTCTCTTTCACCACCGCGGGCGCGGAGAGGCCGAGCCGAATGTCCCACGGGGTGATGCGGCGGCCGGTCTCGTTGTCGGGCAGCGTGTACTCGTAGAGCAGGCGAAACAGGCCGGTGGCGCGCAGTTTGACGTCGCCGATCTTGAAGCTGTACGCCGGGCTGGCGGTGATCGCGAGGGTGAGCGAGGAGTAGAGGTCGGGGTTGACGAAGGTGCCGGTGCCCAGCCAGTGGTCGAGGTCGGCGCCGATCTGAAAGCCGGTCAGCTCTTTCGCGTCTTCGACGGTGTGGATGATCTCGGAGGTCTTGGTCTCACCCGACTGCACCACGGTGGGCTGGGTGTCGCCCTGCTGCGCGGGCGGCGGCGCGACGGCCGGGTCTTTGACGGGGGGCGTGGAATTTTCGTCGTGCGCCCAGGCGTTCAGGGCAACGGTCGCGACGACGACGGCGAGAAGCTGCTTCAAGAGGTCCTCCCACGAAAGGACGAGCCCGCGTGTGGATACACGAAGGCCGGTGGCGCCGTGAGCAAGCCACGAGCCACTTCGCGCTCGTTGGGCCTGCTGGGGCAAAGTACGACAACTGTTCTGAAATCGGAGCGGGTGCGCTGAGTTCGGTCGCTTCGTCCCTGGCAGGTGGCCGGATCAGCGTTAGCGAACCGAGCAGTTGGAAGCGTCGAGATCGACAGCAAACCGTCACCTGACATTGGGGGAAGGACGTCCGGCAAACGTCCAGGAAAGGTGACGCTGTACCACATCGCCCCAAAATCGATCAAACGCGTCGATGGGAATGTACGGGGCTCTCGGGCGGCCGGTTTCAACGCTCGGTGGCGAGCAGGCGGGCGAGCCGCTCCTTCTCGAGGCGCAGAAAGAACGTCTTCTCCCGGGTGTAGGTCACCGCGCCGGCGACGCCCTTCACCTTCTTCACGAACTTCACCTGCGTGTAGCTGACCTCCGACTTCGACTGGCCCTTCGACTGCGAGTGGTGCGCGGCCAGCGTGGCGGCGTCGAGCAGCAGCTCCTGCGGAGCGGTGGCGTCGCGCTCCAGGGGAACGACCACGTGTGCGCCGGTGACTCCGCGGGCGTGGAGCCAGAGGTGGTGCGGCCGGGCGACCTTGAAGGTGAGCTCGTCGTTGTCTCGAGCGCCCTTGCCCACCCAGATTTTGCCGCCGGCGCCGTCGTACTCCTTGAACGCGCGCCGCTCTTCTTCGCGCGACACCGGCTTCGCCGCCACCGCGGGCAGCTCGCTCGCTTCGAGTTGGGTCAGCTGCTCGCGCAACGCCGCCGCCTCGGCGCGAAGCTTCTGCGCCCGCTCGCCCGCCAGCTGTGCGCCGCGGGTGAGCCTTCGGTACTGATGAAAGTGCCAGTCGGCCTGGAGCTTGGGCGGCTTGGCGGGGTCGAGCTTCACCGTGCGCGGCTCGACGGTGCCGTCGGCCTGGTACTCGTCCAAGGTGACCGACTTCGCGCCGCGCTCGAGCCGATGGAGGTTCTGCTTCAACAGCTCGCCGTCGCGTTTGTGCCGCTCGGCGTCGGCTCCTCGCGCGGCCTCCGCTTCGACCTTTTGCAAGGTGCGCTCGAGGCGCTTCAGCTTCGAGCTCAGCGGCGCCTGGGCGGCCTTGAGCGACAGCTGCTGCTCGTTGGCGGTGAGCAGCGCTTCGGCGGCGCGCGCGAACGGCGGGTCCTTCAAACGCGAAGGCCCCTGAGGGAGCGTGAGCTCGGGCGGCGGCTCGTACTCGGCGCCGTTGCGCAGCCGCGCCGGCCCGGCCGCAGAGGTGGCGAGCACCCTCCCCTGCACCACCAGTAATAAGGAGTGGCCCGCCAGCTCGGCCTCCAGGGTGTGCTTGCCGAACCCGAGCGTGACGCCCCAGGCGGTGAGGGTGAGCGCGTCGAGCCGCTGGCCGACCAGCTCGCGCCGGAGCACCTGTTGCCACGGCAGCGGCTGACCGGGCGTGCCCTTGGGGTGCGCGTCGACCAGCGAGAGCCGCTGCAGCTTCGGCTCGGCGCAGAGGTGGAGCATCACCGATTTTCCCGGCAGGCGCAGCTCGAGGTACGCGCGGCCGGGCCGGTGGGCGAACACGTGCTGCACCACCGCTCCCTCGAGCGCGGGCCAGAGCTCGGCGACCACCTGCTCGAGCTCTGTCTTTCGCAGGGTCATGTCTTCGTCTGGGCGGCCGCTTTGGCGAGCTCGAGCACCCGCGAGAACGAGAACGGCCGTGGCGGGTCGAGCTGGCTGTACTTGCAGTCTTTGGGCGGCTTGTCGGTGCGCCAGCGAATGAAGGTCGCGCCGTGACGAAAGCGCCCGCCCTGGAGGTAGTCGTATTTCACTTCGACGACGAGCTCGGGCCTCAGCTGGGTCCACCCGAGGTCTTTGCCGCCGCTCCAACGGCTGGGCGCGCCGGGCGTGCGGCCGAGGCCGAAGCTCTCGCCGCCCTCGTAGGGCTTGAGGGTCTCTTTCAGCTCGCGCTTCTGCTTCTGGGTGAACGACGAGGTGTGGCCGACGTGATGGAGCACGCCGTTCTCGTCGTACATGCCGAGCAGCAGCGCGCCGACGGTGCCGGGCGTCTTGCCGTCGCGGTAGCCGCCCACCACGCAGTCGGCGGTGCGGCCGTGCTTCACCTTCACCATCACCCGCTCGCCAGGCACGTAAGGCAGCTCGGTGCGGCGGGCGATCACCCCGTCGAGGCCGGCGCCTTCGAACTGCTCCCACCACTGCCTGGCGATCGCGGGGTCGGCGGTCTCGGGAGTGAGGAAGAGATCGTCTTCCATCGGCATCATCGCGAGCAGCTTCTGGCGGCGCTCCTTGAACGGCAGCGGGCGGAGGTCTTCGCCGCCGAGCGCGAGCAGGTCGAACCCGACGAAGCTGGCGGGAATTTCTTTCGAGAGCTTGTTCACCCGCGAGGCGGCGGGGTGAATGCGCAGCTGGAGCGAGTCGAAGTCGAGGCCCTTCTCGCCGGCGATGATCAGCTCGCCGTCGACGATGCACGACTCGGGCAGCTTCTCGACGCAGCGGGCGACCACCTCGGGAAAGTAGCGCTCCATCGGCTGGCCGTTGCGGCTGCAGAGGTGCACCTTGGGGCCGTCTTTGAAGACGATGGTGCGAAACCCGTCCCACTTGGGCTCGTAGACCCAGCCGTCGCCGACCGGAATTTCGGGCTGCGCTTCGGCGAGCATCGGCTCGATTGGAGATTGAAACGGGAGCGCCATGGACGCGGCGCGTTTTACCACCCCCGGTTACCGTTGTTCGGTGTTGTGCAGCGTCTTGTTCGCGGTGCTCGCCGCGGGTGCGGAGCCCGCGACGGTGCTCCACAAAGAAGGGTTGGTGCACGGTTACCTGGTGCTGACCGACCTCGGTGGCGAGCGGCTGGCCGACGGCGAGCTGCTGCAGACCGCGAAGGGCGAACGGGTCACCAGCCGTCTGGTGTTGCGCTTCAAAGACGGCTCGCTCGACGACGAGACCGCGGTGTTCTCGCAAGACGGGCAGCTCAGGCTGCTGAGCGACCACCTGATTCAGCGCGGCCCGGCGTTCAAGAAGCCGATCGACTTGTCGATCGACGTGCGCGCCGGCGAGGTGGTGGTGAAGAGCGGCGACAAGGTGGAGCGGCAGAAGATGGACCTGCCGGCCGATCTCGCGAACGGGATCATCCCCATCGTGCTGAAGAACGTGCCGCGCGGTGGAGCGCTTCCGTCGATGTCGATGGTGGTGGCGACGCCGAAGCCGCGGCTGGTGAAGCTGGTGACCACCGTCGACGGAGAGGACCGCTTCGTCACCGGCGGCGCTGCCCATCGCGCCACCCGGTACAAGCTGCACGTCGACATCGGCGGCGTCGAAGGCGCGTTCGCGCCGCTGGTGGGCAAACAACCGCCCGACTCGAAGGTCTGGGTGTCGGGCGACGAGGTGCCGACGTTCGTGAAGGCGGAGGAGCCGTTGTTCGCCGACGCTCCGCTCTGGCGGCTGGAGCTGGTGAGCCCGGCCTGGCGCTAGGGGCCGCAGCCCGGCGTGAGCTTGTAGAAGTAGACGTTCTCGCCGGGGTCGTTCACCAGGATGAAGGCGTTGAGGTACGCGACGTAGCGAAAGCGCCCGTAGGTGCCGTTCATCACCGGGCTCGCGGGCGCGCCGGTGCCGCTGCCGTTGGTCCACGCGCGGGTGGCGAGGTCCATCACCGCGGGCGCGCCTCCGGCCCAGGCCACCAGCGCGTTCGCGCGCGGGTCGTAGTCGAGGCCGGCTCCGTTGGTGCCGACCACCGACGTGTTGCCGGTCATCGTGAAGGTGCTCGTCACGTCCATCATCGAGGTGAGGTCGTAGGCGACCACATCGGCGTCTCCGGTGGAGAGCGAGCCGCCGCCGGCGATGAACAGATGAAGCGGAGGCACCACCACACCGCGGCGGTAGTTGTAGGTCGTGTAGAGCGGGTAGTACGGCGGGTAGCCGTAGTCGACCTTGTGGTCCCAGCTGTCGGCGACCGCGTCGTAGGCCCACAGCCCCTGCTCGTCGCGCAGGTAGACGGTGTGGCTCGACGGGTCGTACGCGGTGGCCAGAAAGAAATGACCGGCGCCGGTGCCGGGCCCGTCGTTGCGCTGCGCCCAGGTGTTCTGGGAGAGGTCGTAGAACCAGACCGAGTCGACCGAGCTGCCGACTGGCGCGGTCGCTCCGCCGAACACCATCATCTGCCGCGCGTCGGACAGGTAGACGAGGCCGTCGTAGGTGTGCCGCGACACCGGGGTGCCGTCGTACATCGGCTCGGTCGGCGACTGGCCTGCGTCGAGCGGGGTGTTCGCGCGCAGCAACTTCCAGGCGCGGGTCGCCGGGTCGAAGGCGTAGACCTCGTTGCCGTAGTAGCCGCCGTGGCCTCCCCCGAAGAGCACCATCTGCCGGTTGCCGTCGTCGAAGATGCCGCCCGACCAGTCGATGATCACCGCGTCGCAGCCTTCGACCGCGTTCACGCTCGGGTCCTCGTGCGCGTGACAGAAGGTGCTGAAGTCGGTGTTGGGCAGCTCGAGCCAGGTGTCCTGCGCCATCATCACGATTTCGGTCTCGTTCGCGCTCAGGCCTCCGTCGGAGAGACAGCTCAGATCGGGTGGACCGCCGTCGAAGTTGAAGTGCCCTGCGTCGGTGGTGCCGCCGCCCGTCGCGCTGCCGCCGCCGGTCGCGGTGCCGCCACCCGTTGCCGAGCCGCCACCACCGGTCGCGCTGCCTCCGCCGGTTGCCGAGCCGCCGCCGCCCGTCGCTGCTCCACCGCCGGTTGCAGTGCCTCCACCTGCGGCCGCTCCTCCGCCAGTCGCCGTGCCGCCGCCGGTGGCCGATCCTCCGCCGGTCGCTGAGCCGCCGCCTCCTCCGCTCACCGTTCCATTGGGACAACCCGACACGACCACCGCGAGCGCCGCCAGCCACGCGAATCGGATCATCCGACGATGAGAGCAGGTCGATGCCGCGAACGCGAGCAGAGACACCGGTGACTGATACGTCCCACTCGAAGTACCATCGGTCACGTGAGCGGCGATGAAGCGAAGAATGATGTCAGCGACGACTTCGACATGGCGCTCATCGACTACCTTCTGTCGCTGACTCCCGCGGAACGCATGCGGCGCCACCAAAGCGCACTCGAGCTCGTTCGAGCGCTGAGAACAGCCGCGACTCGCCACTATGGGTTCGACCCTCGATCTGTTGCGCAGGCTGACCGAAGCGAAGGTTGACTACGTTCTCGTCGGGGGCATGGCAGCAATCGCCCACGGCGCTTCGACCGTCACCGAAGATGCAGACATCTGCATCAACTTCGACCTCGCGACGCTGACGGCGGCCTTCAAGGCGCTCGAGCCCCTGCATCCCCGTCAGCGGATGAATCCGGCGAAGCCACCGCTCGGTACCGACCCAGCGCCGTTCGTCGGGTACAAGAATCTCTACCTGCTCACGGACGACGGCGTGCTCGATCTGCTCGGCGAGGTCGTCGCCGTGGGTGGCTACGAGCGTGTCGCCGCGCGCGCGGTCGAGCTCGACCTGGGCGCATTTCGCTGCCGGGTCATGGGGCTCGACGATCTGATCGAGTGCAAGCGAGCCCTTGGTCGCCCCAAAGACGTACGCGCGGCAGCCGAGCTCGATCGTGTGCGCGCCCGCGTGCAGCCGAAGTGAGCGAACGGGTCAGGGCACCGCGACTCGGAACAACGCTCCGTCGCCGTAGGCGAGCACGCTCACCTGGTGCTCGTCGTCGAACGAGACCGCGACCGCTTCGAACGGCCTGCGGCCGAAGCCGCGACGAACCGTGAGCGGAACTTTGGTCAACGTCTGGCTGTGCTCTTCGACAGTGAACACCGACACCGCGTCGCCGCCGATCGCCACCCGCTTCGAGTCGGCGGAGAAGGCGATCGCCTTCAGAGGATACGTGTAGGGCAGCCGCGGGCCCGACCCTTCGCCGGTAACCGGGTCGAGCAGCACGACTTCACTGGTCGCCACCGCCAGCCACTTGCCGTCGGGCGTGAACGCGAGCACCGGCCCGATGCTCGCCCGCTGCACCTTGGTGACCTCACCTGCCCCACCGTCCCAGAGCAGCAGCTCGCCCTCGTTGTTCATCAGCGCGACCCGGCCCGTGGACGAGATGGCGAAGCTCTGCACGTTGTTCTGGGACTCCTTGGTGAGCACCTCTTTGCCAGCGGGCAGCGACCACGCGGTCAACTTGCCGAACCCGCTCGCGGTGAGCAGGGTGCCGTCGGGGCGAAAGCCGATCGCATCGGCGTCGTCGGCGAGTTGCAGGTTCTTCACCCGGGTGAGCGTCACCGGGTCCCACACCTCGACCACGTGCTCGAGGTCGCAGTTGAGCGCCACGTACTTTCCGTCGGGCGAAATGGCTCCCCTTGGAATGCGGCAGGGCCCGCGCGGCAGCGGCTTCGGCTCGCCGCCGTTGCGCGCGTCGAGCACCATCGGCACGTCGCCGTTCAGCAGCGCCCACGACGACGAGAGTGCGACTCCGCTCACCGGCTTCGGGCTCTGCCAGACCTTCTTCAGCCCGGGCTGATCGCTCGACTCCCGTTGAACGTACGGCAGCAGGAGAATCGCGCCGGGCACCATCACCACCAGCGCCATCAACGTACGCAGCCAGGCTTCCAGACGATCGGCACGGAGCCGGATGCGACGCGTGGTGCGCATCGCGTCGGTCTCCAGCCCGAGCACGTCGCCCGAAGGAGTCGTGCGAATCCACCCGGGAACGCGCCGGGTGCTCAGCGCCGCGTCGGGGTGCTTCAACGGGCCGAGCTCGACCCAGCGGGTGGCTGCTCCGTCTTTCACCTGCACCTTGGTGCCGTCGCCACCGACCAACGTCACCGGCCGAGCGCCCTGGTCGGGCTTGCTGCCACGCCACACCGGCCGCCAGAACGCGAGCGAACGCAACAACAACATCGCGCCCGCCGGCACCGAGATGAACCAGAGGCCGGTCTCCGTCGGCTGAAGCGCGATCGTCATCAGGCTCAGACACGCGCCGACGTACCCCAGCAGCCCGAACATGAAGCCGAGCGCGGCCAGGCTCTCGCTCGACACCTGCTGCTTCACCACCGCCACCGGCAGGTCCTTCAGGTAGTCGATCAGCGGCGCGATGTTGTCGGTGGTGGAGAGCCGCTTGTTGAGGGTGAGGTTCTGCACGCCCTGGCAGACGTCGATGCGCCGCCCGTCTTCGTCGGTGAGCGCGATCTGCCCGCCGAGCGTCGCTCCCGGGCGGCCGTACTTGCTCGCCATGCGCACCCGAAACGAGTTGTGCCGCAGCTGACCCCGCGCGATCGCGGTGCGCACGCCTTCGCCATCGAGCTCGGTGACGCCCCAGTCGTCGAGCACCACCTTGGCGCCCTTCGGCTGGCGCATCGCGAGGATCAGCGCCACCAACAACGGCCCGAGCAACAGGCCCGCGAAGGTGGGGCCCGAGAGCGCTCCCGGCTGCCGGCTGTCGAGGTCGAGCAGGTGCAGCCCGAAGACGCGATCGATCGCGCCCACCCAGGTGCCGCACAGACACGCGCCCACCGCCGCTGCCGCCAACACCACCCGCGCTGTCGCCTGGCCGTTGCGCCCGAGTCGCAGCTCAGTCCGCGTCATCGCGGCGATGTGAGCAGGTCGTTCGGGTGAAAGCTATGTTTCGGCGCGCATGAGGCAGGTTCGAACCATCGAAGCAGCGCGTGAGTGGCTCGAGCGCGTCGGCTACGCGCCGATGGCGGCGAACATCGAGGGTCACGTGTCGCTGGTCGAGGCGATCACCGGCGAGCGGTTGAAGAAGAGCTGGTGGGGCCACAAAGACGGGAAGCTGATCTTCGCGATCGCTTCGGAGCTGGAAGACGAAGCGCTCGGGATGAAGCTGCTCGAGGGGAAGATGACCCTGGTGCACCGGCGGCTCTGGGCAGACGTGCTCGCGGTCGTGACGGGGGAGGACTTTCGGCTCCCGCTGGCCTCCAGCCTCTCGAAGAGGGCCAACGCGCTCTACGAGCAGGTGTGGGACGACGGCCCAGTTCAGGGCGCAGACAAGATCGCCACCGAGGAGCTCGAGCGCAAGCTGCTGCTCCACGTCACCTCGGTGCACACCGCGAAGGGCCGCCACGAGAAGCGGCTCGACACCTGGGAACGCTGGGCAGAGCAACAGCACATTCCCCGCCCCGACAAACCTCAGAACGACTTCAGGTCTTTGATCAGCCGCTTGCTGATCACGATTCTCTGAATCTCTCCGGTGCCCTCGAAGATGTCGTAGACCTTGATGTCGCGGAACCACTTCTCGACCCACTGGTCGTTGAGCACGCCGGCCGCGCCCATCACCTGCACCAGGTCGTTCAGGGTGTCGACCGCCGCGCGCGCCGCGTACGCCTTCGCCATCGACGCTTCCTTCGCGTTCGCCTGGCCCGCATCGGCCATCCACGCCGCGCGCCAGCACAACAGCCGCGCCGCTTCGATGCGCCGCTTCGACCGCGCCAGCAGCTCCTGGTTGAACGAGAGCCGCGCCGAGGGCCGCGCCGTGCCGAACGCCTCCTTCGAGTAGTCGACCGCCTTCTCGTACGCCGCGCGAGCGATGCCGACCGCCATCGCGCCCACCATCGGCCGGGTGGTGTCGAAGGTCTTCATCGCACCCATGAAGCCTTCCTTGCCCTCGTAGTACTTCTCGCCGCCGAGCAGGCAGTCCTGGTGCACGCGAACGTCTTCGAGCACCAGCTCCGCGGTCTCAGAAGCGCGCAGGCCCATCTTCTCTTCGATCTTCCCGACCGAAAAACCCGGCGTGCCCTTCTCGACCATGAACGCGCGGTGACCGGCGCGGCCCTTGGTGGGGTCGACGGTGGCGAAGATCACCACCCAGTCGGCGCGCGCGCCGTTGGTGATGAAGCACTTGCGGCCGTTGAGCACGTAGTGGTTTCCATCTTTGACCGCCTTGGTCTTGATGCCCGCAACGTCGCTGCCGGCGACCGGCTCGGTCAAACCGTAGGCGCCCCACTTCGGCTCCTCCTGCTTGAAGATGCCGAGGTACTTCGCCTTCTGCTCCGGCGTGCCCATGATGTTCACCGGCGGGCCGCCGAGGCCGGGCCCGGGCAGGCTGAGGATCACCGCGGGGTCGCCCCACGCCATCTCTTCGGCGCCGAGCACCGCCAGCCGGTTACCCTGCTTGATGCCGGTGCCGTCTTTCACCGAGCCCGCGCCGCCGCCTTCGCCGCCGAGCTCCTTGGGCAGACCGCCCATCGAGATGCCGAGCTCCTTCACCTTCTTGTGAAAGGACATCGGAATGGTGTGGGTGCGATCGGCCTCGAGCGCGATCGGGCGAACTTCGTTCTCGGCGAACCAGTGAATCATCTGGCGCACCGTGTCCTGCATTTCGGAGAGAGCGAACGAGATCATGGTGTCCTCTTGATCAGCTGAGCGAAGGGTGGGCCGACGGGAGCGGGAACAGCTCCGGCGCGTCGAGCGGTTGACCGAATTCGGAGGCGAGCATCGTCGCGTGCGAGGCCTGGGCGTGCTGGCCGTAGAGCGCGAGCGTCTTGGCGTCGCGCATCCACTTCTCGACCGGGTGATCCTGCACGAAGCCGGCGCCACCGAGCACCTGCACCGCGGAGTTGGCGCAGAAGAACGCCGCCTCCTGCGCCTGCGCCTGGGCCGCCGCGAGGTCTGCCGTCGCGGGCTGCTTCTGATCGAGCGTCCACGCCGCCTTCCACAACAGCCAGCGCGCGGCGTCGACCTGGGTCGCCATGTCGGCCACCAGGAACGCCACCGCCTGGAAGTGACCGATCGGCTTGCCGAATGCGGTGCGCTCCTCGGAGTACGCCCGCGCGTACTCGAACGCCGCTGCCGCCAGACCGACCGCGCGCGCCGCGCTCACCACGCAGAGCGCGTCGTAGTGGCGGCGCAGAATCGACGGCAGCGTGCCGGGCGCGTCGAGCCGGTCGGCGCCGGGAACCTTCGCCCCTTCCAGCACCACCTCGTGCAGGCCGAGCGCGTTGAGGCCGAGGGTGAGCTGCTTCTTGGTGGCGCGAATGCCGGTGTTGCCCGCGCGGAGCACGAACAGCCCGGCGCCGCTCAGGCCCTTGCCGGCGTCGACCTGCGCGAGCACCAGGGTCGCCTTCGCGTCTTCACCGCGGAAGACGTAGGCCTTCTTGCCGTTGAGCACCCAGTTGGCGCCGTCTTTGGCAGCCACGGTCTTGAAGTCGTCCTGCGCCTTGCCCTCTTCGGCGCCCGCGAGCGCGAGCGGCCAGCGCTTCTCGAGCGACTCCTTGAGCAGCGCGTGCGCCGCCGGAGTGCCCACCGCGTCGAGCAACTTCGCCGCCGCGCCGCCCAGGTCGAGCGCGAACGCCGCCCCCACGTCGCCGTAGGCGAGCTCTTCTTCGATCACCGCGCGGGAGAGCGCGCCCATCGCCATGCCGCCCGCGGCCTCGGGGTAGTCGGCGCCCGCCAGCCCGAGCTCGGCGAACTTGTCGTGGAGGGCGGCCGGCACGCCGTTCTTCTCCAGCGCGCGCAGCACCGGGCGAACCTGCGCCTTGGCGAACTCGCGCACCGTGCTCTGGAGTTGCTGCTGCTCTTCGGTCAGCTCGAACGACAACATGAGGCCTCCGCGGAACTGGAATTGATTCTGGAGTCAATTCTCTACCCCGGCGTTGACTTGCGAGTCAACGGGCGGGAGGCGTATGAGTGCCGACCATGTGCAAATTGATTTTGGCGCTCGCGCTGGCCCAGAACGCCGACGCTGTGAGCGCGATGCTCGACCGTGGCCCGCTGGTGCTGGTCGAGGAGGCCAAGGGCGGCAAGTTCGGCCAGGCCACCGCGATCACCCAGGTGGAGGGCACGCCTGATCAGGTCTGGGACACGTTGGTGAAGTTCGAGGACTACAAGAGCTACATGCCGAAGGTGCTCACCAGCGAGGTGGTGAAGAAAGACGGCAACAAGGTCGACGTGCACTTCGTGCTCGACGTGCCCGGGCCCGACACCGACTACGTGATTCGCTACGTGCTCGACCCCGAGAAGAAAGAGATGACCGGGCACTGGGCCGATGGCGACCTGAAGGGCTCGGCCTGGCAGTGGAAGGTCGAGTCAGGCGCGAACGGGAAGACGCTGCTGTCGGAGCGGGTGCAGGTGAAGAACTTCTCGTCGATTTTGCAGAACGTGGAGGACGACCAGCAGACGATCACCGTCGGAGTGAACGTGAGCTCGGCGCTGGCGGCGGTGAAGGGAATCAAGAACCGCGTCGAGCATCCGGCGGCGAAGAAGTAGCGCGCTTTGATGGGGGTGCTGGTCGAGGTTTTCGCGGGTGCCACGCGCCGGCTCCGCCCGCGATTTCGTGGCTCACCTCGATCGCGTCGCCGGTCGTTCGTGCGACGGTCTCCTCAGCGATCTCTGATCGCGTCCCGCACGGCAAAGTCGGCACACCTCCGGGAAATCTCGGTCTCCGCGGCCAAGCCCTTTCCCGGGTAACGAGGGTTAGCGTCAGCGTCGCGCTGAACAACCCGCAGGTGTGCCTACTTTGCCGTGGCGGCGCCACGCGGTCATCGCAACAGCTCGGCCACTGCTTAGCAGCTGACGATCAGTGTTGTCGTTATCCCGCGCCGAAGCGCCAGCATTACGGCGCGTAGGCGCGGCCGCTGTGGCTCTTCGCAATTCGGCGTGATGCGATTGATCGCCTGCAGTCGACGTCGAGCGAGCTAGGCGGCTCGCTGCAACAATTCGTTGAGTCGTTGGGCTGGCGACCGCCAGCCAAGCGTCTGCCGCGGTCGTTCATTCAACTCTCGTGCGACGCGGTCGAGCTCGGCCTCGCTGTGGACACTCAGGTCGGTCCCTTTCGGGAAATACTGCCGCAAGAGACCGTTGGTGTTTTCGTTGCTGCCGCGCTGCCACGGGCTGTGAGGGTCGCAGAAGTACACCTGCACCCCGGTGTCGATGGTGAATTGCGCGTGCTCGGACAGTTCCTTGCCCTGGTCCCACGTGAGCGATTTCCGCAGCTCCTTCGGTAGCTGCAGAATCTTGCGTGCGAGCGCCTCGCGCACGTGCTGCGCAGACCGACCGTTTGGCAAGTGAAGGAGCATCACGTAGCGGGTGCTGCGCTCGACCAGCGTGGCGATATATGAGCCGTGCTTGGCGCCAGTGATTAGGTCGCCCTCCCAGTGCCCAGGTACCGCCCGGTCTGCAACTTCCGGGGGCCGTTGCGAAATGTTCACCATGTCGCGAATTTTTCCGCGGAGCTCTTCGCGCGGGCGTGGTTTGCGCACGTCACGCCCTTGCCTCAGGTGCTTGGTCAGCTCCTTTTTCAGAGCGCCTCGGCCTTGCAGATAGAGCGTCTTGTAAATGGTTTCGTGAGACACGTGCATCGCTGGGTCCGAGTAGACGAGCCTTAGGTGCTGCTCTATTTCCCTCGGTGACCATTTCTTTGCGAGCAGTCGCTCCACCTCTCTGACCAGCTTCGGTGAAGAATCGAGCTTGCGGCTCTTCGGTCGCGCCATCAGCCGCTCCGCCTGGTCGTCAGCGCGCCAGCCGCGGTAGCTCCCGCTGTCCTGCTGTCGTCTGATCTCTCGAGACACTGTCGAAGGCGCTCGCTTCAGCCGTCGAGCGATGCTTCGGAGCGCCTCGCTGGCTGCAAGCCCGAGCGCAATCTCTTCGCGCTCGGCGCGCGTCAGCCGAAGACCGTTTCTCTTTCGAGGCTTCCACGGGCTCAAGCCCAGCAGCTTGCTGATGAATCGGTACGAGACGCCAACCTGCCGCTCTATCTGCACTCGGGCGACTCCTGACCAATAGAGCCGCTTAATCAAATGTCGCTTCTCGTCTTCGATTCGCGCCGGCACTCAGCTCCCCTTGAGCTGCACGTCCGGGCCTCTTCGCCCGGTGCGATGACCGTTTGAAACCGCCCGTGCGCGAAACGAGGGTCACGCGTCACGCGTGGCACTGCACGACACGTCTGGCGCTGCGAAGTCGCGGGCGGACATCGACACTCGCACGGCGCGCCGACGACCAATCTCACCACCACCAATCAATGCTGTTTCGCTACTTCTCCAGGGTCTGCAGCGCGCGCTTGGCGCTCGTCTCGGCCAGGGTCAGCGTCAGCTTCAAGAAGTCGACCGGCTTCGGCACGTGCCCATCGCCTCCGGCCTCGGTCATCTGCTGTGGGGTGTAGAGGTTGCCGTAGGCGGTGACGAAGAACACCGGGCACTTCACCAGCGGCAGATCCTTCGCGTACGCGGGCACTTCACTCGCCGGCAGCTTGCCGCGAAACAGCTGGGTGAGCTTGATGCCGTCGAGCACGCTGCCCTTCAGCTGCACGTCCATCAGCACCGCGAGGAACTGACCCGAGAACTGCTTCACGATGCCGACCGCCTCGAGGTCGCTCTTGGCCCAGAGCAGCTTGTACTTCTTGCGCAGCCGCAGCTCGGTGACCTCCCAGTTCGACGGCTCGTCTTCGACGTAGAGCACCGGCCACTCGGCCAGCTGCGGGGTGATCGGCGCCTTGGGATCGATCTTCTTCACTTCGCCTCCACTGAAATCAGTCTCGATGCTTCTCGCAACAGCTCACCGGGGCGCCACGGCTTGCTCAGAAAAGCCGCGCCCAGTGCCTCCACCGCAGCCCGGTTGTCGGGGTACGCGCTCGATACCAGTACCGGTAACGCCGCCAGCGCCGGGTCGCTTCGCAATGCACGCAGCAGCTCGACGCCGCTCATTCGCGGCATCATCACGTCGAGCACCAGCAGCTTCGGTTTCTCGGCGCGAATCCGCTCCAGCGCCTCGCGCGGGTCGCGCACGCCCACCACCCGCACGCCGAGCGGCTGCAGCGCCACCGCGGTGGTGTCGACCGCGGCCGCCTCGTCGTCGACCACCACGATCACCGTCGCGCCGGAGGGCTTCGGCTCTTCGTGCGGCCGGGTCAGCGGCAGCTCGATCAGGAAGGTGGAGCCCTTGCCGAGCGCGGACTCGAGGCGCATCGCTCCGCCGTGCAGCTCGACGAGCTGCTTGGAGATCGCCAGGCCCAGCCCGGTGCCTCCGAAGCGGCGGGTGCTCGAGCCTTCGACCTGGCGGAAGCCTTCGAAGATCAGCTTCTGGTTCTCGGGCGCGATGCCGATGCCTTCGTCGCGCACGCTGATGTTCACCTTCTCGCCGGCCAGCGCGGCCTTCACCGACACGGTGCCCTTGCCGTCGGAGAACTTGATCGCGTTGCCGGCGAGGTTGATCAGCACCTGCGCCACCTTCACCTTGTCGAGCTCGAGGGTGACCTCGGGAGGCGCGGCGACATCGAGCCACACGTTCGCGCGCGACGCCACCGGAGCCATCGTCAGCCGCAGCTCGTCGAAGAGAGCCTTGAGCGTCACCGGCTCGGGGTGCAACACCACCCTGCCCGCTTCGATCTTCGAGTAGTCGAGAATGTCGTTCACCACCGCCAACAGGTGCCGGCCGCTGCCCACCACCGACGACAGCAACCGGGCCGCCTCGGGCGCTTCCACCGTGGGTGCGCCGGCTTCGACCTTCAACGTCCCCTCACCACATTCCGGGCACTTGGCGGGCGGCTGCTCGTCGGCCTCGAGCGTGAAAAGTGACTGGCACCTTTCACAGCGGGCCTGCCGGGGCGAGAGCTGCTCGAGTAACCCTTGAGGAATGTTGATGATTGCGTTCAACGGGGTGCGCAGCTCGTGAGAGGTGTTCGCCAGGAACTCGCTCTTCACCCGCGCGCTCTCGTGGGCCTTCACCAGCGCATCGGCCAGCTCCTCGTTGCGCAGCTTGAGCGAGGCGCCGAGCTGCCGGTTCTCTTCCGCCAGGAGGAAGAACTCGCCCACCACCACCACCGCGCAGACGATCGCGAAGTTGGTCACCCCGACGGTGAACAGCCGCGGCGTGAAGACCAGGTTCAAGTCGGCGAGCAGGTCGTTGATGCCCGACGCGCCGACGCCGATCACCGACAGCGTCACCATCGGCCCGTACACCTTGCGCTGGAGGAACACGTCCCGCACCGACAGACCAATCGTGTACAGCACCAGCGAGAACAGCCACGGCATGTAGAGCTTGTAGACGCCGAGCGTGCCCGCGAAGGTCAGCGCACACAGCAGCACGCCCGAGCTGACGAAGCGGTTGATCCGCCCGAACCAGGTGCTCCGCTTCAGGTAGTACGCCTCGGTGTACTCGCTGACCGACAGGCCGATCAGAAACACCGACGAGCCGATCAGCTCCAACGTCTGGTTGGCGCTCAGAAACGAGCCGAGCACCATGCCGCTCTTCGCCAACAGATACGTCGACGACGCGCCGACCATCATCAACGAGCCGCGGTAGAGCGCCTTGTCGGCCCGGGCACCCTGCACCCGCCACAGAATCGCCACCGCCGCGCCGAACGAGAGCAGCAGCAGCAACCCGCCCAGCTCGATGAAGCCGCGCGTGCTCTGGAGCTGGAAGTACCAGGGCGCGAGCAGGTCCTGCCGGCCGAGCAGCAGGCGGCTGTCGGTGATGCCGGCGCGCTTGCCGACCCGCATCTCGAGCGCGAGCTCCAGCCGGCCACCGGGAGCGAGCCCCGACGGAATCGTCCACCCGTCGACGCCCGCCTCGGCGTTGATTCGCCCGGTGAGCGGGTCGCCCTTGCTGCCGATCAGCTGGCCGCCGGCGTAGACCCGCGCTTGCGCACCCCGGCTGTCACCGACGGCGAAGAAGAGGTCCTGCCCCTTCAACGCCTCGGGCAGCTCCACCGTCTTACGCAGCCAGAGGTGACCCGACTCGCTGATGATGTTGCCCGGCAGCTTCAGCGTCTTCCACTGCGCATCGTCGACGCCCGAGGCGCGGTAGTCGGCCGCGCCCTCTTTCGACACCTCGAGCATCTTCCACTCGCCGGCGAGGTGAATCACCGACTGGTCGCGCTCCCACTGCGCGGGAACGTGATGCGACCAGAAGATCAGCGCGAGAGGCAGCAACGGTACCGCTGCCAAAAGCCAGATCCACGCGCGCGTGGTGGGTTGCGACAAGCGCGGCGAAGTCTACCTCACAGCGCCGGGGCGAAGTCGGTCGCAGAAGGCACCGGCGCCGCGGGGTCGACGGCCGGCCGGAACTGCCGGTAGTCGTGGAAGAACGCCAGCGCCGGCTCAGTGCCGAGCATCGCGAAGGCGATCTGCGGCCACGGCGGCAGCCCGCCTCCTGCGTCACCGCCCAGCACCACGTTGTGCTGCGGCCCGAAGGTGCCGTCTTCGTTGCGCATCAACACCCGCTGATGCAGCCCTTCACCGATGACGAAGCGGTCGGGGTGCACCTCGAAGTGGTAGCGGTAGCGGTCGATCTCTCCGTCGACCACCACGTCTTGCTCGTCGCCGCTGTTGCGCATCGTGAAGCCCCCCTGGGTGACCTGCCGCAGGTTTCGCGTCTCCACGCCCGAGATGGTGTTGCCGTTCACGCTCACTTCGAATTCCCAGGCCTGCAACCGGCCACCCCAGGTGCCGTCGGTGCGCTTGGTCATGTCCACGTTGGGGCCGCGCACCCGCACCGCGTCGAAGGTCGCGGTGCCGCCGTAGCGCTTCACCCCTCCGGTGGGTTCGAACGGTTTGCTCGCTTCCGCCACCCTGGGAGGCATCACGGACGCGCAGCCGAACGAGAGACAACAACAGGACACTGCCAGGACGTGTCTGATCATTTCGATGCAGACGCAGCTCCCGCACCTCGATTCAGGCTCATCCGCCTGATGACCGATGCGTGGCTCAATGCCCGGGGCGAACCACCGCAGCGCCGCGCACCGGTCCCAAATTGTCCTGCACGAAGGCCACCACGGTGAGCGCGTCACGCTTCCACGCCTTGGGCAGCGCCAGCTCGAGCCCGCCGCCCTTCGAGAGCTTGCGCACCACCGCGTCGTGCTTCAGCTCGCGGCCGGCGTTCTCTCCGCGCTGAACCTTCGAGTCGAGCGCCGACTCGGTGACCGCGATCCACACCGTGCCGCTCTCGGCCGAAGCGCGGGCGGTGAGCACGTCGTGGTCGATGGTCGCGGTGAGCTTCACCGGCACCGTCTGCTGACCGCGCCGCGCCTCCAGCGCCTTCAACGCCGCGCTCTTGCCGCCGACGAAGGTCGCGTCGCCGTCGACCACCATCTGCGGGGTGTACACGCCCGAGCCGTGCTCCGCGTACGCCTCCTGGCGGGCGACGAACTGCCGCTGGGCGAACGGGTCGCTCCAGCCGAGGTAGTCCCAGTAGTCGACGTGCAGCGCGAGGGGAATCACCTCCACCCCGTCGACCGGCTGCTCGCGCGAAAGCCAGCTCAGCGCCTCGTCGGCCGAAGGACAGCTCGAGCACCCTTCGGAGGTGAACAGCTCGACCACCACCGGGGTCTTCGCCGGAGCCGCCAGCAACAGCAACGAGGTGAGCGCCGCCATCATCACCGCTGTACGCGGCGGCGCTGAAACCGGTTACGGCGCGTAGGCCTTGGTGGGCGCCAGCGAGCGCGCCAGCTGCGCGATGCCCACCAGCAACACCCACGGCACCAGGTGAAACGCGGTCAGGTGCTCGACGGTGCCGTTGGGGCAGTGGAGGTGCAACGCCACCAGCGCGGCGCCTCCGGCGGCGAACGCATAGGCCACCACCCGCGAGACGTCTTTCGCCATGCGGGTCGCCATCCACACCGCTACCGCCAGCGGGAGCGCCGACGCGCCGAGCTCGACGAACGCACAGCCGTAGCTCTTCGCGAACGGCACCGCCTCGTGCCCCGACGCGCCCCAGAGCGTGCCGACCATCGCGAACGCCGCCAGCGCGACGGTGACCCAGCGGGCGGCGCGCGCGGCCGGAGCCAGCGCCACCAGCGCTCCGCCCAACACCAGCACCACCAGGTCGACCACCACCGCCCAGCGGAGCGCGGGCGAGTCGTGCTGCACCGTGTTCCAGCTCATCGAGAACAGCATCACGCCGGCGAAGAGCGCGTTCACCGCCACCACGCCCAGCGCCTCCACCCACCACGGCCACACCTTGGGGTGCGCCTGGAGCTCGCTCTTCACCAGCTGAGACAGCTTCTCCAGCTGCGGCGGAGGAGGCACGCTGTCTTCGGCCCGCTTGAACGCGGAGCGCGCGCGCTGACACACCTGGCAGCCGTCGAGGTGCGCCTGGGCCGCCGGCGAGAGCGGGTCGCTGAGCGACTCGGGCAAGTGTGGGCAGTCGATCATTTCTCCCACACCCCTTTGAGCAGCTCGCGCAGCCGTTCGTACCCGCGATGGGCGCGCACTTTGACCGCGCTCTCGGTGACCCCGGCGCTCTCGGCGATCTCCGCGAACGACAGCCCGCCGAACCGGTGGAGCTCGATCGCTTCGCGCTGGGCGTCGGGCAGCTGCAGCAGCGCCGCGCGCACCGCTTTCTCGAGGCCACGGTCGGGCTCGACCGCTTCGAGCTTCGCGTTCTCTCCCGTCAGCACCTCACCGGTCTCGGTGGTGAGCTCACGGCGGCGGCGAAGCACATCGCGGGCGGCGTTGGTGGCGATCGCGTACAGCCAGGGTTTGAAGCGCGCCCCTTTGATGAACCGGCCTCGGGCCTTGGTCACCGAGAGGAAGGTGGTCTGGGTGAGGTCGTCGGCCAGCGGCGCATCGCGCACCAGCCTCCAGAGGTACCCGCGCACCGGCGCCGCGTGGCGCTTGAAGAGCGCATCGAAAGCGCCCGCATCTCCAGTGCAAAACCGCTCCATCAAGGCCTCATCGTCAGGCTCCGCGATCTCTGTACGCGGATCTGCTGAGGCGGGTTTCACACCGCGATGCCTACATCATTTTCAGGCAGGTGGCGCGGCCGGAAGAGGCGCGACCGCGGCGGGCATTGCGACCGGCACCGCAGCCATCTCCGACATCGACTTGGTGCGCAGCAGCGCCTTCTCGGCCTCGGTGTACTTCTTGAAAGCCATCTTGGTCTGCTCGGCCGGGGTGCGGAGCTTCGACACCAACCCGAGCACCGCGAACACCTTCAGCGCGTAGTAGCTGAAGTCGACTTCCCACCAGAACCAGCCCTGGTTGGCGGTGTTCTGGTAGTAGTGGTGGTTGTTGTGCCAGCCCTCTCCGCAGGTGATCAGCGCCAGCAGCGCGTTGTTTCGCGAGGTGTCGGTGGTCAGGTAGCGGCGCTTGCCGAACACGTGTGAGAGCGAGTTGATGGTGAAGGTGCCGTGCCAGAGCAGCACGGTCGAGATCAGGAACGCGTAGACGAAGCCGTTGAGACCGCCGAGCGCGAGACAGGCCGCGGCGTAGACGACGACCGGCACGTAGTGGTGCTTGTTGAGCCAGACCAGCTCGGGGTAGCGCGCGTAGTCCTTGATGCCGGCGTAGTTGGTCTCGTCGTACTTGCTGGAGAGAATCCACCCCACGTGACTCCACCAGAAGCCGCGCTGCAGCGGCGAGTGAATGTCGTCGGGCTGATCAGACTCTTTGTGGTGGTGGCGGTGATGCGCGGCCCACCAGAGCGCGCCCTTCTGCGACGAGCTCTGCGCCCAGAACGCGAGCACGAACTGGAACACCCGGTTGGTCTGAAAGGCGCGGTGCGAGAAGTAGCGGTGGTAGCCGATGGTCACGCCCATCATGCGCACGTAGTAGGTGGCCAGCGCGATCAGCGCCCACTTCCACGAGAAGCCGGTCACCAGCACCAGGCCCATGCCGAGGTGAACGAGGAAGAAGGGAATGCTGCCGGCCCAATTGATCCGGTCGGACTTCGAAGCTGCCACGGTCGCGCTGTTCGAGCTCACCACGGGAACTAGAACGCGAGGCCAGTCACCCTTTCGTCAGCGCTGTCGCTTTCTGTCTGAGCGACTCCAGCCAGGCGAGGAAGCCGGGGTGGGTCCGCAGTGACTTGAGGTCCGAATCGGCCTCCACCACATCGATTTTCGAGAACCCGTTCTGGCTGGCGAGCTGCAGCATGCGAAGCGCACCTTCTGGGTCTGATGCGCGGGCGTAACCACATGCGGCGTCGTAGGCGAGCTCGGCCGACGGCTCCTCCTGGAACGCGGCTTCGGCAGCGGTGGCGGCCTTGGCGTACTCCCCGCGGAGGAAATAGACGCGCTCGGCCGCCAGCAGCGACTGGGCGTACCGAAGCTCGGGCAGCTTGCGGGCGTCGAGCTCGCGGCCGAGGCGCACCAGGCAGCCGCCCAGCTCGGCGCGGAGGGTGAGCTCGCCCGACTCGGCGGCGGTCATCCACAACGGGAGCGCCCGCGGGTCGTCGCCGATCAACGAGAACGCCGCCGCCAGCGCCTGCGGAGCCACGGTCATGCCCTGCACCTGCGAGAAGTGATCGAGCGCCGAGCGGCCCTTGCCGTTCTTCACTTCGATCCACCCCCAGAGCAGGTGCACCCGGGAGCGCAGCATCGGGTCGAGGTCCTGCTCCGACAGCTGCGCCAGCCGCACCCGCGCGTCCTCGAGCCGGCCCTCCTGGTACAGCCGCTCGGCCTCGGCGAACCCGGCGGTGTGCGGCGAGGGCTTCTTCTCGGCTTCTTTCTCTTCGCGGCGGAGCGCGCCGATCACCGCCAGCGAGCGAAAGGTGAACAGCACCGCGAGCGCGGTGATCAGGAATTGCCGGGTGAGCAAGCCGAGCAACCCCACCACCGAGCTGAACGCGATCGACACGTACTGCGAGTAGAGAACGCCCTTCGGCCCGAACACCCGCGACAGCAGCGCGGCCAGCAACCGCGAGCCCGCCAACGGAGGCACCGGCAGCAGGTTGAAGCCGGCCCAGAGCAGGTTGGCCCAGGAGAACACCGCGAAGGCGGTCTGGTGTGGAGGCGCGAGCACTCCGGCGCGGCCGAGCCCGCTGGAGGCGACCTGGGCGGCGGTGAAGGCGGCGGCGCCGGCGAGCGGCCCGGCGAGGGTGACCAGCACCAGCCGGCGGGGGTCGAGCGGCACCGTTTCGTCGACCAGGGTGCGGCCGCCGATGCCGATCAGGTGCACCGTCGGCTTGCGGCCCATGCGCAGCAGGGTGAACGCCTGGCCGAGCTCGTGAATCAGCACCGTGGAGGTGATCAGCGCCAACCAGCCTCCGGCGACCCACAGAAACGGCCCCGGCGTGGCGGGTTGAGGGCCGACGGCGAGGGAACCACAGGTCCACCCGGCGGAGGTGAAGGAGAAAGCGACCAGGCCGCTGATCAGCAGGTGCGAGAAGTGCACCTGCACGGAGAGGGGACCGGCCTGAAGACGAAGCACGGTCTCAAAGTAACGCGCTTCGGCAGGTTTTGGGACCTGACGCGTCTTGAGGTAGAAGGCCCGCGCCTTTCCCCATGCGACGCATCGGTCCCTACGAGCTGAAGAACCCCTGGATTCTGGCCCCGATGGCCGGCGTGTCGGAGCGCCCTTTTCGGGTGATGGCGTTTCAGATGGGCGCCGCGCTCTGCCCGACCGAGCTGGTGAGCGCGATGGGGTTGTTCCACTCCAACGCGCGCACGCTGAAGTACCTGCTGCACGACGAGAAGGTCGAGCAGCCGTACTCGCTGCAGCTGTTCGGAGGCGAGCTGGAGTCGATGGCCCGCGCGGCGCAGATCGCCAAAGAGAAGGGCGCGCAGATCATCGACCTCAACATGGGCTGCCCGGTGAAGAAGGTCACCAAGTCGGGCGCGGGCTCGGCGCTGCTGTGCGACCCGAAGCGGGCCGGCGCGCTGGTGAAGACGGTGCGCGAGGCGTCGGGGCTGCCGGTGACGGCGAAGATTCGCTCCGGGTGGGACTCGGAGCATCGCAACTACCTCGAGATGGCCGACGAGCTCGGCGCGGCCGGAGTGTCGGCGCTGGCGGTGCACCCCCGCACCCGCGCTCAGGCGTACACCGGCAAAGCCGACTGGACCGTCATCTCCGACCTCAAGAAGCACGTCAAAGACGCGTTCCCGATCATCGGCAACGGCGACGTGAAGACCACCGCCGACGCCGCCCGCATGCTGGAGACCACCGGCTGCGACTTCGTGATGATCGGCCGCGGCGCGCTCGGCAACCCCTGGCTGTTCCAGCAGCTCGAGGGCGGCGCGGCTCCGACGACGCAGCAGCGGTGCACCGACGTGCTCGCCCACTTCAAAGCCCACGTCGCGTTCACCTTCGAGGGCCGCAAGATGGCGCCGCCCCGCGACAAGCGCAGCCCCGAAGAAGAGCACCAGGCGACCGAGCAGAACGCGGTGCACACCTTTCGCAAGCACCTCGGCTGGTACGCGCACGGGTTGTACGGCGCGTCGATCTTCCGCAACGAGGTGATGAAGCTGGAGACCGCGAAGGAAGTCGAGACCGCGGTGGAGCGCTTCTTCCTCGGCGCGCGCGACGACGACGCTCCGCAAGACGAGCAAGACGTCGACTACCGCCAGGCGCTGGGCTGACCCAGGACATGTCCTGAGACATCGGGCCGGCGAGGCCCGAGGCCGTCGGTATCCCCGCGCGATTGCTGATCGACTGGGGCGGCCTTCCCCTTGCTACCTCGCCCCTCATGGGCAAAGTCGACATGGGGGCATTGAGGACGACGTACCAGACCGACATCGCGGGTGGCGCGAAGGTCACCGAGGCGCAGGCGAGAGACCTCGCCAAGGGCGCCGAGAGCGCCGAGGGCCGGGAGTACCTCGAGCAGCGGCTGGAGACCGACACCTTCGACCCCAAAGCGCGCACGCTGCTCGAGAAGACGATCTCGAAGAACGAGACCTCGGCCGAACAGGCGGTCGACAAGGCCACCGGGTTGGGTCCCTCGGGCATCGCGGGAACCTCGGCGGGCAAGGTCGGCAACATCGACATCACCTTCAAGCGCGAGCTGGGCTCCCAGGGCGGCTTCGACTCGAAGGAGCAGGCGCGCGCCGCGGCGGTGCTCAACGGCAAACCCGCCGCGCTGGTGCAGGACAAGAGCGGCCGTTGGCACGCCGGTGAGCTGAGCGTCGACCCGAAGTCGATGGCGGGCGCGTTCAAGGCCAAAGGAAGCACCGCGCTGGTGAAGATTCCCGCTGAGGCCGACATTCAGGCTGCGAAAGACGCCTTCGCCAAGGATGGGAGCGCGGAGAACTACCGCAAGCTGGTGGTGGCCTCGCTCGGTGTCGACGACGGCGACGTCGTGCTCGCCACAGACCGGGAACCCAATATGAAGTTCACGCCGGGCAAGATCAACGTCACCATGAACACCCTCGACGGCGGCGTGGCCGCGGGCATGACCGGCTACGTCAAGGGGAAGGACTCGGCGATGCTCGGCAGCCTGTCGACCGATGACGCCAACCCCGGAACGCCGACGATCGTCGTCGGCAAGGGCGCCGAGAACACCAAGAACCTGCAAGACACCTATCTCCACGAGTCGACCCACCAGGCCCACGACGCGCGAGTGAAAGACATCGTGGGGCAGTGGCGCACGGCGACCAAGGGCAAGGGCTACTTCGACGAGTGGCTGATCAACCAGCACAAGGCGGGCAAGATCTCCGACGTCGACTTCAAGCTCGCCCAGCAGGCGACCAACAAGCCCGGAGGCGCGAAGTCTCCCGTTACGACCGCGACCGAGGCGCTCGCCTACACCAAGGCCTTCACCAACGCCTACGGCAACGGCGTCGACGTGAGCGGCACCAAGAAAGGCCTCGAGGTCACCTTCGATTCGCTGAGAGGCGCGTCCGAGAAAAAGCACGAGCCGCCCGACCAGGTGAAACAGGAAATCGGCAAGGAGCTGCGCCAGATGTACGACGGCCTCTCGCCCGCCAAGCAGAAGGAGTTCCGCGACTACACCGCGGCGAACTTCGGCGGCACGTGGCTGAAGGACTACCTGCCGAAATGACGCCGGCGGGTCAGAAGTGCCCGGCGATGGTGTAGCTCACCGACTCGGTCACGGTGGTGGCGCAGGTCTTCTCCACCTTGAACACCACGTTGGTGTCGTCGCTCATCGCGCTCGCCTGGCTCATCGTACAGGTGCCGTTGCCGCCGGTCTGGCAGTTGTAGGTGCCCTTGTCGGTGATCGCGTTCAGCTTGTAGCAGTTGGGCATGCTGGAGCCGGTCACGGTGAAGGTGACGATGATCTCGTCGGTGCAGAAGCTGGCGCCCTGCGCGAGCACGGTGATGAAGTCGGGCGCCGAGCCGCTCGCGGTGTCGAAGCCGGTGATCGCCGGGTTCGCGTGCACCACCTTGTCGCTCAGCAGTGTGCCGCTCAACATCAGGGAGCACATCGCATCGCAGATCGAGCAGGAGCCGCCGTTGCTCGCGTTCGCGGAGGTGTGGTTGCCGGTCGGGCTGTCGGTCGCCTCACAGCCGTTGGCGGGGTTGTTGTTCACGTCGTAGTTCTCGCCCTGGCAGCCGAAGGTGCACTGCTGGTTGGTGTCGCAGGTGACGTTGTCGCTGACCTGCATGAAGCCCGGGCAGACGTTGCCGCACATGCCGCAGTTGTTGGGGCCGACGGTGGCGCTGGCGCAGAAGTTCTCGGTGCAACCCGCGGGGTCCTGAATCGTGCAGTCGCCTTTGCACTGCGGCGTCGGGCCGGTGCAGAGGCCGAGGCGGCCCGAGGTGCAGGAGCGAACGCCGGTGCAGCTGCCGTCGGTGTTCACCTTCGCGCACGCCTGCGAGGCGGTGCTGTAGTCGCAGAAGCCGCCCTTCGCATCGAAGCAGTCTCCGACCTGGGGGTAGCAGTACGACCGGGCGCCGTCGGGCGTGCACGAGTAGTCGACCGGGCACGCGGCCGCACCGGCGATGGTGCAGTCGATGCGGCACGCGTTGAACGTGTCGAGCGGCGCGGTGCGGCAGACCTCCGACAGGGAGCCGCAGTCGGAGTCGGTGGTGCACTCGGCGCAGTGCGCGGGGCTGCGCGGCATGCAGAAGCCTGCGTCGGCGTAGACGCCGGCGTCGTCGGCGCCGACGGGGTCGCAGAAGGAGTTGGTGATGCCCGCGCAGTCGCTCTGCTGCGCGCAGGGAATGGTGCAGGTGCTGAGGCCTCCATAGCTCGCCTGGCACAGCCCGGAGTCACAGTCGCTCGCGTGGGCACACTGCGCGCCGCCGGGCAGACCTGCGTCGACCGTCATTCCACCGCCGCCGGTCGCGCTGCCACCGCCGGTCGCCGCGCCGCCACCACCCGTCGCCGCGCCGCCACCACCCGTCGCCGCACCACCGCCGCCGGTCGCCGCACCGCCACCGCCGGTCGCCGCGCCACCGCCTCCGGTCGCTGCGCCACCACCGGTGGCCGAACCGCCGCCTCCGCCCGATGCGGGAGGCGTGCTGCTGCACGAGTACAAACCGAGGGCGAGCGCCGAGCTGGCGAGGAGCAGGAGTCGTTTGTTCATGGAGTGCGCGGAGTCTACAGCGCGATCGCGCTCTGGCAGTAGGTCGGGTTGCCGAACGTCGTCGCCTGCACCCCCACCTGCTTCATCACCGCGAGCAGCAGGTCGTTGTGGGCGCGGCCGGTGCAATCGATGGTGCGCCCACCGGTGACTCCGCCGCCGGCGACCAGGAACGGCACGTCGGTGTGCGAGTGCACGTTGCCCTTGCCGAGCTCGTTGCCCCACACCACCAGCGTGTCGTCGAGGAGCCCGAGCTTGTGCAGGCGGGTGAGCAGCCCGGCGAGCTGCTGCGCGTACCAGCGGTCGATCGCGACCAACTGGCGCCGCGCGGCCTCGTCGGCGTCGGGCTTGTGCGAGAGGCTGTGGTGGTCTTCGGTGCAGCCGAGCCACTTGAACACCACGCTGCTGGTCGAGCTCGACCACTGGAGGCTGGCCACCCGGGTGAGGTCGCAGGCGAGCGCGTAGGCGAGCAGGTCCATCTGCGCCTGGCCCAGCGCCTCGAACTGCGAAGGGTCGTCGAGCACCACCGGCGCCGGGTCGGCCGGGGTGACGCAGCTTTCGAGCGGCTTGGGCACCACGGCGAGACGGTTCTCCAGCTCGCGCACCGAGGTCAGATGGGCGTCGAGCCGAACCTTGTCGGCCGCCGAGACCTTCTTCTCCACCTGGCCGAGCTGATCGCCGACGAAGTCGAGCACCGACTTGCGACGACGCCGTCTGAGCGCGACCTGTGCGGGGTCGGTGCCGGCCTGGGTGAACAGCCGATCGAACACTGCGCGCGGGTCGGTCATCGGCGGCAACGGCTGAGCGGCGGCCCGGTAGATCATGCGGTCGTAGACGCTGCTGCCCTGCGGCTGCACCGCGAGCTCGAGCGAACGAAACGCGGTCGAGGTGCCGATCTGATCGGCGATCACCTGATCGACCGATGGGCCCCCTGCCCACCACACGTTGCCGGCGATCGGGCTGCCCCACAGCTCGGTGCCGGTCCACAGCGAGCCGATGCCTTTGCCGTGGCCATCGCCCGGTCCCGCCTCGGCGGAGGTGCAGCTCAGGTGCTCGAGCACGGTGAGCCGATCGCGAAACGGCTCGAGCGGGGAGAGGATCGGCGAGAGCGCGAACGACTTGGTGGCGCGGGCCGACGGCGCCCAGCTCGGGTAGATGGTGCCGTTGGCGTTGAACATCAACACCAGCCGCGGGGTTCGGGTCTGCGCGAACGCCTCCAGCGCGGGCAGCCCGACCATCGCGCCGAGCGCACCTCGGAGCACCGTGCGGCGGGTGACGTTCATTTCGTCACCTCGTAGTGGGTGCGAAACGCGTCGGAGCGAACGATGGACAGCAGCAAGCGGTCGAGCCGCGCGCCCGACACGTCGAACTGCTGCCCGAGGTCCGCGAGCGCGGCGGCGTCGGTCGAGCCCTCGGGCCGGCCGAACGCGTAGCGGAACGTCTGCTTCACCAGGCAGGAGCGAAACGCCGGGCTCTGGGCGATCTTCTGCGAGAGCGGCACCGCGCCGGTGAAGGGGCCGTCGAGCGCGGCGTCTCCCGAGTTGATCAGCGTGCCGTCGTCGCGCACCAGCTCGCCGTTCTCTTCGATGCGGTAGTGGCCTTCGGCGTCGTAGCGCTCCAGCCCGAAGCCGACCGGGTCGATCAGCTGATGGCACCCGGAGCAGTTGGGGTTGGTGAGGTGCGCCTCGAAGCGCTCGCGGGTGGTGCCGTCGGTGACCGGCGCGAGGTCGTTGGGCACATTGCCCGGCGGCGGCGGGAGCTCCTGGCAGAGGAACCGGGTGCGAACCAGCTTGCCGCGCAGCACCGGCGAGGTCTGGTCGGCCTTCGACCACGCCGAGAGCACCGAGCCCTGGGTCAACACGCCGGTGCGCAGGGTGTTGGTGGTGTCGAGCTTCGCGAACGAAGAGTCCTGCGGCGGCGTCAGCCCGTAGAACATCGCCAGCTCGGGATCGGCGAAGGTGAAGTCGGCGTCGAGCAGCTGATCCGCGGTGCCGCCTTCGAGAAACACCCACTGCAGAAACAGGTCGGTCTCCAGCCGCAGCTTCGGCGCCAGCGGCTGGAAGTCGGTGTAGAGGTCGTTCGCCTTCGGCAGCTCGAGCAGGTGCGCGACGCCGAGCCACTCCCGGCCGAAGCGCGCCACCGCCTCCGCTGCGCGCGGGTCTTTCAACATGCGGGTCGCTTGCGCCTCGAGCTCGTCGGGTGTGCCCAGCGCGTCTGACGCGGCGGCGGCCAGCAGCGGCTCATCGGGCATCGAGCCGTAGAGGAAATACGAGAGCCGGCTCGCCTGCTCGTACGGGTCGAGCGCGCGGGTGCCGGTGCCGTCGGTCTCCAGGCGGTAGAGGAACTGCGGAGCGGTGAGCAGCGCGACGATCACGGTGCGAAACGCGGTGTCGCTGTCGTCTTCGAGGCGGCGAAAGCCGAACAGCTCCACCAGCGCGTCGCGTTCGGCGGCGGAGAGCGGCCGGCGCCAGGCGCGCGCACCGAAGTCGCCGAGCAGGCCGATCAGGCAGTCGACGTCGTCGTCTCCCGGGCCGCAGTGCGCCAGCGCTCGGGGGTCGACCTGGGCGGCGATCGCCTCCGCCGCGTCGAGGTAGCGCTCGGCGAGCAGCGGCGAGACCGCCTGGGTGTCGGAGAAGTCGTCGTAGCCGAGCGTCTCTTCGTCGGGCGGGAAGGTGGTGAAGCCCGGCGCGCTGGTGATGCCGAGCAGATCGCGCACCGTCGAGTCGTACTCGAGGCGGGTCAGACGTCGGGTCGCGCTCGGCACCACGTCGGGGCCCGCGTCGATGGTGCTGACGGCCGGAGGCGCAGGCGGGATCGAGCGGCCACACGCCGTCAAAGCCAGCAGGAGGAGAAGACTGCGCAACCGCACGGTGTGGGGTTGTGGCTCAGAGACCGTGGTGGGTGCAACCTCGAGCACGGCTGGAGGAGGTGTGACGCCCCTCCCGCCCTTCGGGCACCCTCCCCTCTTCAAGGGGAGGGGGTGTCCTCAGGCCACCCACTCCGTCTCGCCGTTCTCGAGGTGGAGCACGCACGCCTTGTATTGAACGCGGCCTTCGACATCGAGCTTCTCGAGGAGCGCGCTGCCGTGGCGCAGCTGGTCCAGCGAGGCGAGCGCGTTGGCCCGCACGCCGCGGGTCATCTTCTCGTCCATCGGGAGGTCGAGCTTGGCGAGCTCTGCGATGTGGGGAGCGATGCGCCCGGTGATCGACTTGATGTGCTCCATGTCGCTCGGCTTCATCGCTCCGAAGGTGTCGAAGGTCGCCTGCACCGCGCCGCAGTGGGTGTGGCCCATCACCACCACCAACCGAACTCCGAGCCGGGTGACCGCGTACTCCACCGAGCCGATGCCCGAGGGAGCGATCACGTTGCCGGCGATGCGAATCATGAACAGGTCGCCCAGCCCCTGGTCGAACACGATCTCACCCGGGCTGCGCGAGTCGGAGCAGCTCACCACCACCGCGATCGGCCACTGACCGACCGCCAGGCCCGGCCGCCAGAGGCCGACTTCGGCGCTGCGGCTGCGTTCGATGAAGCGGCGGTTGCCGGCTTTGAGGCGCTCGAGCGCCTCTTCCGGCGGCATCGACGACGGGTCGTAGGTTCTGGTCACGGCGTACCTCTACGTCAGGTTGTCCCAGCGGTAACCCTCGGCGTCGAGGGCGTGGTCAGCCAGTGACTTCACCAGTTCGTCGTCGTTGTCATCGATTTTCGAGAACTGGGACTTCACGCGACGGCTGACCTGACCCGACAACACGGTGAGGATCTCGAGCTCCTTGGTGGCTGCGCTCGCGCCCTTGTCTTCGATCAGCGTCGACACCCGCGAGAGCGTCGAGGCGAGCACGAACATGTCCATCATGATCTCGGCCAGCCGCTTGGTGGCGAACTGCTTGCCGATGATGTTCTTGCCGTGCTTGCGAATCACCCGGTCGACCGCGCTGGCGAGATCGCGGGTGAGGTCTTCGAACAGCGTCTGCTGCGCCAGCACCGTCGGGTGCAGTTTGGTGAACTTCGAGCGGTTGTAGCCGGTGGCCAACGTGGCGCGGCGCCGGGCGTAGTCGCTCAACAGACCGAAGCCTTTGATCGGGTTGTCGAAGATGCCCTTGAGCGAGCTCGACAGCTCCTTCAGCGACGAGCCGACCTCGTTCATCGCGGTGAGCGCGATGAAGAGCCGCAGAATGTCGTTGGTGCCCTCGAAGATGCGGTTGATGCGGGCGTCGCGCATCAGCCGCTCGTAGGGAAACTCGCACATGTAGCCGTTGCCGCCGGCGATCTGCAGCGCCTCGTCAGACACGCGCCAGAGCGACTCGCTGCCGAACACCTTCGCGATCGCCGCCTCCACTGCGTACTCCTCGAGGCCGGAGTCGACGAAGTGGTTCACCATGTTCACGGTGGACTCGGTGGCGTAGCAGTCGACCACCATGTGACCGATCTTCTGTTTGATCAGGCCGTAGGAGGCGATCGGCTGGCCGAACTGAACGCGCTCTTTCGCCTGCTTGGTCGAGAGCGCGATCAGCTTCTTCATCGCGCCCACCGCTCCGCCGCCGAGACCGCCGCGGCCGGAGTTGAGGATCTTCATCGCCACCTTGAAGCCCTTGCCGACGTCGCCCAGCCGGTTGGCGTCGGGCACCTTCACGTTGTCGAACATCACCGTGGTGGTCGACGACGCGCGCAGGCCCATCTTGTCTTCGTGGGGGCCGGTGGTGACGCCCGCCATGTCGCGGGTGACGATGAAGGCGGTCATGTTGCCGCGGTCGGCGGGCGAGCCGGTCTTGGCGAACACGGTGAAGAAGTCGGCGATGCCGCCGTTGGTGATCCACAGCTTGTTGCCGTTGAGCACCCAGTGGTCGCCCTCTTTGGTGGCGTTGGTCTTGATGCTCGCCGCGTCAGAGCCGGAGCCGGGCTCGGTGAGACAGAACGCGGCGATCATCTCGCCGGTCGCCAGCTTCGGCATGTAGCGCGCCTTCTGCTCGTCGTTGCCGAACAGCAACAGACCGCGCATGCCGATCGAGCTGTGCGCGCCGATGGTGACCGCGACCGAGCCGTCGTACTTGGCGACCTCCTGGAGCGCGCGCGAGTACGAGGTGGCGTTCATGCCCATGCCGCCGAACTGCTCGGGGATCACCAGGCTGAAGAGCCCGAACTGCTTCAGCTCGTCGATCAGCTCCTTCGGGAGCTCACCGGCGCGGTCCCACTTTCTGAACTCCTTGTCTTTCGGCTTCAGCAGCTGCTCGAGCGACGCGATCACGCCCTTGAGCAGCTCGGAGTCTTGCGAGCGCATCTTCGGGTACGGGTAGATCAGCTCTTCGTCGATCTCGCCGAAGCACAGCGAGGTCATGAACGATTTCCGGTCAGGAGTGACGTCAGCCATGGGCGAACCATAGTCTCGTGGCCGTGGAGGCGCATCGATGCTGAACGTGCTCGCGACGCTCGTAGGTCTCACTTTGGGACAGGCCGACACCTGGGACACCGTCGAGGCCCGCTACGGCTGCCGCGCCAACGAAAAGCCGGGCATCTGCGCGACGCGGTTGAAGGCGATGCTGGCGAAGGAGCTGGCGAAGCCGAAGCTGACCCTGGCGATGCCGTCGTTCGGGTGCGACGCGGAGGACCGGCACACGAGGTGCTCGGTATCACTCGATGGCTGCATGCCGGTCACGGGCCTGTTGGTGATCTCGCTCGAGAAGCTGGGCAAGGCCGCCGCGGTGGCGATGCCCGAGATCAAGCAGGCTGGCGCGCGCAGCCGCGAGGTGTGGATGCCGTCGGTCGACGCACAGCTCGCCGCGGGCGCGACCGACCTCTCGCCGACCGCGGTTCAACTGCTCGAAGACCCCGACGCGGAGTGCCGCTGGCGAGGGGCGAGCATGCTGGGAGCGATCGGAACTCCAGAGGCGGTCGCCCGGCTCACCACCTTCGTGCACTCGGGGCCATGGGCAGACCGAGAACATGCGGTGAAGGCGCTCACGCGGCCTGACTCCATTCCCCTGCTCACCACGCTGCTGACCGAGCAGCAGCCGATTCGCGTCACCATCGAGGCGGCCCGGTCGCTGGGCAGGCTGAGGTCGGCGGCGCAACCCGCGGCTCCGACGCTCGAGAAGCTGGCGCGGGAGCACTGGTCGCAGCAGGTGCGAACGGCGGCCGCCAAGGCGCTCGAGACGATCGTGGCCCACCCGACCACACCGGCGCGCCGCGCGTGCTCGGGTCGCGACGCGGGCGTGCCCCTCGTCGCAATCGACCGAAAGTCGCCTTCAGGGTGCGCGGCCACCAACGAGTTCGTGCCGTTCGCGCTCGAGATCGACGGCCAGTGCGTCACCGCGAAAGCGATGGGCGAGTTCGGCGGCGGGCTGTCGGTCGACGGCAAGCCGTTCTTCGAGGAGTGGCATCAGAACCCTTACGGGCTGATCGACGTGAACGGCCGGCACTACCTGGTGCAAGGGCTGCGTCACATGTTCAGCAGTGGTGAGCTCGACGAGGTGATTCACGACGCCAAGGGCTGGCGGGTGGAGTTCGTCACCGACCTGCCGGGCGCTCCGCAGGCGATGAGGCTCGACGCCAAGGGCGCGCTGCTGCTGCTGACCGACGACGCAGACAACGAGGACTGCGGCGCAGCGCTGGTGCGCTACGAGGCGGGCGCGCGCACTTTCACCTTCGTCCAGTAACCGCTACTTTTTCGCGTTGAGTGCGTCGCGTATCGCGCGGAGTTCAGCTGCGACCTCGAGATCTTTCGGGCGTCGCACGTGCTCCTTCACCTTCAGCAGATCGTCGACCGAAATCACGCGGATTCGCTTCTCATCCAGCTGCATCTCGACCGCGCGACCGGCGACCTTGTCGATGTCGCCGATAGGAGGCACCTCGCTCAGAAAGTCGATCCGACCGAGATCGGTAAGCACATACAGGTTGCGGTACTGCCGAAGCTCTTCTGGCGTCGCGACGATCGGCCGAAGATCTGGCGTGAGCGCGTAGCGAGGCTGAAGCGGAGCGATGACTTGCGCAACGCGAGTCCAACTGTCGTCCGTCAAACGGATGCAAACATCGAGGTCCCTGGTCGGCTCTGCAACACCGTGAAGCGTGGCCGCGACGCCGCCAACGACGATGAAGTCGAGCTTCGCGTCGGTCAACCGGCGAAGGAGCTCACGGAACTGGACCACGTGCGTGCTCCACGGGCTTCACGTTCTGCTTCAACTCTTCGAGCTCGTTCAACAACGACTCGAGTCGCTCGAGCCGTTGAGTTGGCGTCAGTTTGAGGTTTTCGACCAGCAGCGAAACGTCGATTCCCATCTCGACCGCGCGATCCCAGTCTGGGCCGGCGCTCGGGAACGCCGCTCGAAGCTCATTCGGGAACGCCATTGCCAAAGAATAGCCGAGCACCCGCGGATACACTACGCGTCCATGCTCACCGACGCGCCGTCGACTGCGCTGTCGTTTGCTCCACCCCACGAGGGTAGCGCGATGTTCGGGTTGGCTTAGCGATGACGACCTGGCGGCTCACCTTCGACTGCGAAGCGCACGGCAAGCCGGTGCAGCGGGTGGTGGTCGAGGTCGCCGAAGGGGTGCGCTGCATCATCGGCCGCTCCCGCGGGGCCACCGTGTGGGTCGACTCGGCGGCGATCGCCCGCGAGCACTGCTCGATGACGGTGACCGGCGGGCATGCGACGATCGAAGACCACGGGAGCGCGGGCGGCACCTTCCTCAACCGCGCGCGCATTCGTGGGCCGACGCCGCTGAAGCCGGGCGACGTCTTCTTCCCCGGCCAACCGAAGCTGACGTTCGTCTCGATCGAGCCGGTCTGACCGCTACTTCAGCTTTCGAATCTGCACGACCTTGATCGCGATCAGCATCAGCGAGAACGACGCGATGCCGATCGTCATCGCGTTCATGCCCATCATCATCTCTTTGTCTTCGGTGAGCTTGGGCGCGGTGTGCGAGACGTACTGCGCGAAGGTGCCGACCACCGAGTACTGACCGGCGGTGAGCAGGCCGGTGGCGCCGAGCACGATCGCCGCGCCCACAGCGAGCACGATGCCGAAGCCGAGCTTGCCGCGCGAGACCGCCAGCCCGGTCGCCAGCGCTCCGCAGACGCCGTAGACGACCAGCGCGACCATGAACAACGCGAAGGCCGGCACCAACGACACGTTCTGCGCGTCGACCAGGTAGACCAGCATCCAGTCGGGGCGCTTGAAGAACGGCCAGGCGACGCAGATGCCGTACCAGACGCTCCAGGCGGCGGCCCAGAGCATCGCGATGCGCAGCTGCTTCTCAGGGTCGCGGCGAATCAGCTTGGTCGACACCAACGAGATCACCGCGCCGGCGAACAACGTGGTCGGCGGGTCCAACAGCACGGTGGCGAGAATCGGTTTCATGGCGGAGTCAGCTCTTTCGAAGTGACGATGCGGCGGTAGTAGTCGGCGGTGGGCGTAGGCGTGCGCTCCAAGGTGCCGAAGTCGACGTGGAACAGCCCGAAGCGCGGGCCCCACGCCTCGAGCCACTCGAAGTTGTCGAACATCGACCAGTGAAGATACGCACGCACGTCGACGCCCTCATCGCGTGCTTTGAGCACCTGCTGCAAGTGTTCGTAGAGAAACCGCGAGCGCCTGGAGCCGTTGCGGTCGTCGATGCCGTTCTCGGTCACCCACACCGGCTTGTTGAAGCGCTTCAGCTGCTCGAGCAGCCGCGCGAAGCCCTCCGGGTACCACTCCCAGCCGATGTCGGTCAGCCCGCGCTTCAGCGGGTCCTTGAAGTTGAACTTCACCCACGGCGGCCCGGCCATGAACTTCAGGTGCGAGCGCGTGTAGTAGTTGATCCCGATGAACTCCATCGAGTCTTTGCCGCCGTCGATCTTCTCTTTGCCGGCGAAGAAACCCGGCATCCCGACGACCAGCTCTCCGGTGGTGAGCGCGTCGAGGAGCGCGAAGTTGAAGTGCGAGTCGGCCAGCCGGGTGAGCGCCTGATCGATCGGGTGCCACCAGCGGTCGGGCGCGAACTCCATCAGGTGCTGGGCGATGCCGAGGGTCACCGGCCCGCCGCGGTCGAGCAGCGCGCGGCGCGCAATCACGTGCGCCCGGGCGAAGTTCTGCATCACCTTCCACGCCAGCTGCGGGTCGTTCTTGCCCGGCGGCATCAGCCCCGACAGCCAACCGCCCAGCAGCAGCACCATCGGCTCGTTGATGCTCACCACCGCCGCGTTCAGCCCGTCGAGCAGCTCGGCGCACTTCTTCGCGTAGCGCTCCCACGACTTCAGCGACGACGGCTCGTGCCAGGGCGTCTGCTCGTGAAACCAGCGCGGGTGGGTGAAGTGGTGCAGCGTCACCACCGGGCGAATGCCGTTGGCACGCAGGTGCTCGAGGCGCCGCCGGTAGCCCTTCAGCACCTCGTCGTCGAACTCGCCCGGCTTCGGCTCGACCCGCGCCCACTCGATCGACAGGCGGTAGGCGCCGACGCCGAGCGACTTGATCAGCTCCACGTCTGACTCGAAGCGCGACCAGTGCTCGATGCCGCGGCCGTTGCGCGCGTCTTTGTCCTTCAACTTCCCGGCGCGCTCCCAGTCGGTCCAGTCGTTGTCGATGTTGCCTTCGACCTGGTAGGCGGCCGTCGCTACGCCGAAGGTGAAGTCGTCGGGGAACCGCGCGGCCGCCATGCGCCGCTATTTCGCCGGTTGCCCGCCGTCTTTCACCTGCAAAGTGGCCGCCTCGGTTTTCGGAGCCGCGTCGTGCCCATGGAGCGGACAGGCGGCGATCGCTCCGTCGGGGTTGATCGCATCGCTGCCCGACTCGTGGCTGAGCACCTTGCGGCCCGGCCCGATCACGAAGGTGTGCCGCTGGGCGACGCCCACCAGGGTCATCTTCACGTCGTACAGCCGGATGATGTTGAGGTCGTAGTCGGAGACGAACGTCTGCGGCGCCTTCAGCTCATCGCGCCACGACTTCAGGGTGTCGGTGTCGTCGGCGGAGATCGCCACCACCTTGCCCTTCATCTTCTCGATGTCTGCGCTCCGGTCCCGGAACGCTTTCATTTCCTTCGTTCAACCCGGTGTGCGGGCCTTGGGGAAGAAGGCGAGTATCACCGGGCCCTCTTCGACCAGCTTGCTGAGCTTGAGCTCTTTGCCGTCGATGTCTTTGACGGTGAAATCGGGCGCGACCTGCCCCACTTCGGGCGTCGAAGCCGACAGCACCATCGTCAAGGCGAGCCCGAGCATCAGCAACCGAAGTAACCCAACGTCCTCATCGAAGCCACCAAAAGGCTACTTCGCCGGGTTGAAGGTGCCCTCGAACTCCCCGGTGCACTTCTTCTCGGCCTTCTCGGCGGTGAAGGCCTTGGCGCCGTCGGAGTAGTAGTAGTCGCGCTCCTTGTCGCCCTTCTTCAGGCACCAGCCGAGCTGCTTGTCTTTCGGGCAGGCGGCGACCGACTTGCCGCCGAAGGCCTTGCACATCTTCGCGTAGTCCTCGGCGGTGAGCGGGCTGCCCTCACGGCGCTCGGAGCACTTCGACTGCTTGGCGACGGTGTCGCACGCCGGCAACGGCTTCTCGGCGAGCGCAGAGACGGCGAACAGAACGGCGGAGAAAACGAAGGTGCGGGTCATGTGACCCTGACGACCCGGCACCACCCGCTGATGCGCAACGAACTACACCTTGATCGCGATCGCCTCGCCGTCGCGCGAGTTGGCGCCGGTGGCTCCGAAGTGGTTGGTGGGAATGCCGACGCCGTTCATGATCGTGGTGAGCAGCATGTTGTGCGGCATGTAGCCGTTGCTGTCGCCCACCTTCACGAACTGGCCCTGCTTCAGGTAGCCGCCGAGGCCGCCGGCGATCACCACCGGCAGGTCGCGGTAGTCGTGGTTCTTGCCGTCGGAGAGCTCGTTGATCCACATCGCGCAGGTGTTGTCCAACACCGTGCCTGAGCCCTCGGAGTACATGTTGAGGCGGTCGTAGAGGTAGGCGAACTGCTTCGCGTGCCAGGTGTCGATCTCGAGCAGCTGAGTCTCGGCGTCGTAGCCCGCGGGCAGCGCGGTCGAGCCGTTGTCAGACGCGCGGTGCGAGAGCGGGTGGTGGTTGTACGCCATGTTGGGGTCGACCCACTTGTAGACCGGGCCGCCGGAGCCGCGGCCGAACAGAATCGAGCCGCTCACCGTGTAGTTGCACGCCAGCGCCAGGGCCATGATGTCGATCTGCATCTGGCCGATGGTCTCGAAGTTCACGTCGTCGGAGACGTTGTTCGAGCCGTCCCAACCCTGAATCTGCGAGGTGCGGCCGGCGTCGAGCGCGCACTGCTGGGCGCCCATCGTCATGCCCGCGTCGGCCATCGAGGTCTCGAGCTGACGAATCACCGTCAGGTGCATGTCGAGCTTCTGTTTGTCGTTCGCAGACAGCTTCGCCATCTTCAGGTTGTCGAAGTCGCCCGCCACCAGGTCGATCACGCTCTTTCGCTTCAGCGCGACGTCGATCATCTGCGGCCCGCCGCCGGTCTGAACCATGAAGTTGCGGAACGCGTACCAGGGGTTGTTCTCGCCGCGCACCGGCTGACCCGCGCCGGTGTACGAGATCACGCCCAGCATGTCGGTGTACTGGTCGCCCACCGCCAGCGTCAGCGCGCTGCGGCCCGCGGGGTTGAGTCCCTGCGCGATCGCCTGATCGATGGAGAGCCCCGAGGCGTAGTTGTCGGCGGTGTCTTGCAGCGGCGAGGCGGTGAGCTTGTGGCCCATGCCCTTCTTGTGGTCGCAGCCGATGCCGGTGTACCCGGGCGGCGACATCTCCCAGCCGCGGGGAATGAGCAGCTTCTGGGTGCGGCCCTGCAGCGGCGCCAGCGCGGTGCCGGCGAGCGCGCCGTCGGTGAGCGCTCCAGTGCTGGTGATGGTGGGAAAGAACGTGTCCATCTTCACGCCGTTCACTTCGAAGAAGCAGACGAAGCGCTTCGGCGCGTTCACCGTCTGCGCCCACGCGTTGCGCGGCGCCAGGCCCTCGAGGAACGGCAGGCCCATCGCGATGCCGCCCAGGCCCTGCAGAAAGTAGCGGCGATTGAGGAGCTTCACTGCGTCACCTCCGCGCGCACCCGGAACGCCCGCGCCGAGGTGAGGTCGGCGATCACGTCGGTGAGCGAGTACCCGCCGGCGGCGATCTTCGCCTGCACGGCGTCGATCTCACAGGCGTCTTCGGCAAAGTCGAGCCGCGAGTAGAGGTAGCGCAGCCACATCGCGGTGAAGCACTTCTGCGCCGACTCGTGCTGAGCCAGCTGCTGCGAGAGGCCGATCGCGTCGGCCACGGGCGTCTTACCGAGGTCGTTGGCCTTGGTGACCTGAAAGGTGAGCGCGTCGACCGCGGTCTTCGACGGCAGCGCACCGGAGCTGTCGACGTTCTCGCCGTTGTCCTGCACCCGCCACTCGCCCACCGCGTCGTAGTGCTCGAAGGAGTAGCCGACCGGGTTGATCACCCCGTGGCACATCTGGCAGCCGGCGTTCGCGGTGTGCTCGTCGACGCGCTCGCGGGTGGTCTTCAGCGTGGCCGACACCGGCGGGAGCACCACGTTGATGCCTCCGGGCGGGCTGAACTGCGCGCACATCAGCCGCTTCAGCACGTAGGCGCCGCGGTGAATCGGCGAGTCGATGTCGGCGTACGACTGGGTGGCGAGGAAGCCGGTGTGGGTGAGCAGGCCGGCGCGCTGGGTCGTGTCGAGCTGCACCTTCTGGTAGCTCGAGCCCGTGACGCCGTTGATGCCGTAGAGCTTGGCGAGCGGGCCGTCGATGAAGGTGGTGTTCGAGGTCCAGATGTCCTGGAAGGTGCCCGCGGAGTCGAAGGTGAGGTCCTCGAGAAAGCGCTGGGTCTCTTCCTGCATGTCGGCGCCCATCGCGGAGTTGAAGTTCGGGTAGAGCGTGGCGCTGCGCGAGAGGTTCGACTCCGCCGAGAGCAGCAGCCACTGGTCGTAGAAGTCGCGCATCATCGCGCGGGCCTTCGGGTCGACCAGCATGCGCTTGGCCTGGCTGTTCACCCCGTCGGCCGTCTGGAGCTGACCGTTGCCGGCGGCGGCGGTGAGCTGCGCGTCGGGGCCGGAGTTCCAGAGCGCGAACGAGAGCCGCTCGGCGACCTCGTAGCCGTCGAGGGGAATGCCGCCCTCGGAGTCGACCGCGTCGGAGAGCTCGGCGCGGTAGAGGAACGCGGGCGACTGCAGCATCGCCTCCAGCGCCATTCGCACCGCTTTCTCGTACTGGGTGCCGGAGGTGTAGAGCGGGCCGGCCTGCGTCCACGCGGTCTGAAGCGAGCTCTCCTGCGACGACGACAGCGGGCGGCGGTAGAGCTTCGCGCCGGTGGTGTGAACGAAGGTGTTGAAGCACTGCTGGGTCTGGCCGCCGCTGCACGGCGCGACCGACTGCAGCGTCGAAGGCGTGGTTGCGATCGCGGTGGCGATGTCTTCGGCGGAGCGGTTCCAGTCGAGCACCAGCACGTCGGTGGGCATCAGCACGTTGCGGTTGTTGTCGAAGCCGCCCGACGAGGGATCGACCGGGAAGCTGGCCGCATCCATCGCGGTGATGCCGAGCACGTCGTGCACCAGGTTCTGGTACTGCAACGTCGAGATGCGGGTCAGCCGATCGCCGCCGGCCACCGCGTCGGGCGAGGTGCACTTGGCGTGGAGGCCGTCGCCTCCGACGTAATCGGGATCGACCGGAGAAACGGGCGTCACCGGCTTGGGCAAGGTGATCGAGCCCGTGCAGGCGGTGAGCGCCAAAGCGGAGAGTAGGAGGGTGCGGATCATCCCGTGCGGCGCTTGTGCAGTTGTGAGGCCAGCCAGGATTGATGCCCAGGGCCCTTGCGGAAGCTCAGAGTGTACTGATCCCGGTCAAGGTGGTGTGAACTGTCGTCACCAATGTGGTGTGTGAAGGTGCGCTAGTTGCACCCAATCTGCGACGCGTCGATCGCGAGGTCGTCGAGCCAGACCTCGAGGTTGCCGTTGGAGTTCACGTAGTAAATCGAGCCGAGCGCGATCGAGTCGAAGTCGTCGAGCTTCGCGCCGCTGTTGTTGGTGAAGGCGAGCTGGCTGATCTCGGTGCCGTCGACGAAGAAGCGGTAGGCCATGTTGGCGTGATCGACCGACCACTCCGCGCAGTGCCAATTGCCGTCGTAGCTGTAGTTGTAGTCGGAGCCGTTGCAGCAGGAGTCGTCGGGCAGGTTGTAGAGGTACTGCACGGTGCCCGAGGGGCTCTCGACGGTGTCGACCACCCGCGACTCGTTGCTCGAGCGCAGGCCGACGAAGGTGATGTGGAAGTAGGCGCCGCTGCTCGACGCGTTCGGAGCGGGGTTGCCGACCTTGTAGAAGACGCGGCCCCAGTGCTTGCCCCTCAGCGTGCCCAGCGCGCTGAGCGAGGTCTCGGCGCGCGGCTGACCGGTCTCGGTGGTGGTCGACTTCAGCGCGTGAGTGCCGCCGTGCGCCGCGTCGTTGGCGACTTCGATCGTGCCCATGCCCCAGCCGTTGAGCTTGGTCCAGTTGGCGGGCAGCTGGCCGACGGTGGCCGCTTCGAAGTCTTCGCAGAGCGCGTAGTTGTGGGCGGCGCAGCCGGTGAGCGCGGTGCCTCCGCCGGTCGCTGCTCCGCCGCCTCCCGTCGCTGAGCCACCGCCGGATGCTGATCCCCCGCCGGTTGCTGATCCACCACCGCCGATCGCAGAGCCTCCGCCTGTCGCGGAACCGCCGCCGCCCGTCGCTGATCCGCCGCCCGTCGCCGCGCCTCCTCCGCCAGTGGCCGAGCCGCCTCCGGTGGCGCTGGTGCCTCCGCCCTGCCCTGTCTCACCGGTGGTGCCGGTGCAGGCGGTGAGGAACAGAACGGCGACGGCGAGGGTGCGCATGGTTGTTCTCGATGCAGTTAGTGTTCCGAGAAGCTCAAGCACGTCGGGCTCGAGGTGTGAGCCCCCTCCCGGCCTTCGGCCACCCTCCCCCGAAGGGGAGGGGGATCCACCACGGCGGCGACCCCTTCCCCCTTCGGGGGAAGGTGCCCGGAGGGCGGAAGGGGGCTCAATCTCCTCCGCCCTACTTCATTCTTCCCCACACGCCCTTCGCCGCCTCGAGCGCCGCGCCTGCCACCTCACGCGGGTCGACCCCGAGCACCTTGCGCTCGAGCAGACGCCACACACCGTCGACCATCACCGACTCGACCTGGTTCGCCGACAAGCCGGCGAGCAGGTGCCCACCCAGGGTCTCCTCGGTCAGCGGAGTGAACGGCTGGTAATCGAGCACCACCAGGTCGGCGATCGCGCCCTCGCGCAGCGGGCCAATCGGCACACCGAACGCCGCCGACGCCAACCGCTGGTTGTTGGCCAGAAACCGCATCACGTCGATCGGCTGCCCGGCGTCGCGCGCCTTCAGCCACGCCGCCTGCGCCTCGGCGAACAGGTCGAGCTGCATCACTCCGGTGCCGAGGCAGGCGCGAATGCCGAACTTGCCCGCGTGAGCGCTGCCGGTCTGCGAGGCCATGTTCGCCCGCGGAGAGTGCGCCATCCACGCGCCGGTGGTGAGCACCTGCGCCAGCTCCGGCCACGAGAGGTGAACGCCCGACGCGAGCAGAGTGCGCTCGTTCACCAGCTGCTGCTCCATCAACCGGCCCAACGCGGTGGCGCCGTACTTCTCGCTCGAGAGCCGCTCCTCGTTGGGGTCGTCGCCCAGCTTGGCGTGCAGAAACAGGCCGCCTTCGACTCCGAGCTTGAGCGCCTCGATGCCGTCGGGGCTCATGCCGCCGAGGCCCTGCGCACCGACCGCTCCGCGAAAGCGGCCCCGCGCACGCCGCGCATACTCGCGGCACTCGTCGAGCCCCTCTTCCCGGTTGAGGGCGCCGTGACGCTCGCTCACCTGGTACGCCAGCACCGCGCGCAGGCCGACCATGCCCAGGCCGCGTGCCACCGTCTGGAGCGAGCCGCCGATTGCCTTCGGCGACGCGTGGAGGTCGAACACGCAGGTGACGCCGTGCTTGAGGCCTTCGATCGCGCCGGCCGCCGACGCCGCCTCGACGTCTTCGAGCGTGAGCGCGTCTTCCAGCTTGTGGAGCAGCGCCACCTCGCCCTCGAAGCCCTCCGCCGAGCGCTTCGCGCCGCGGGTGAGCGTGCCGTAGAGCAGGTGGTGGGCGCTGATCAGCCCGGGCATCACCACCTTGCCCGAGAGGTCGACCAGCTCGTCGTTCGCCTGGAGCTGTACCGCCTTGCCGCGGGCGACGATCAGGTTGTCTTCGATGCGCAGCGTCTCGTTCCCGACCGATGCCGGCTCGAGCTCGACCAACGTTGCGCCTGTCAAAACGATACCCACGGCCTGGGCAGAAAATATCAACACCAGAGGCGAAACCTGGGGCCAATTTTCGCCTCCAGAGGGGCGTGGCCGGAATCGGTAGCACCGTTTCCACGGCCGCATTCGTGCGCACGAGGTGGGCGGTGGTACTCTCCGCCGCCAAAGGGGAAGCACCCGCCAAGGCGTGAGGCGGGAGAAGGACACGTTGGGGCCCAACGACAAAAAAGGGCAGCTGATGCCGCACCCGGAGCACTCCGGCGTCGCTCAGCAGGAGCAGCCTGACCGCACCGGCCAGGTGATGAACCGCCGCTTCCGGCTGCTGCAGCCGATTGGCTCGGGCGGCACCGGCATCGTGTATCGCGCGCTCGACAGCACCCTGGACCGCGAGGTGGCGGTGAAGGTGTTGGACCTGCGGTTCGACCCTTCGAAAGACCCCGGCCACCGCGAGCGCTTCATTCAAGAGGCGGCGCTCACCGCGCGGTTGTCGCACCCGAACATCGTCACCGTCTTCGACCAGGGCGAGACGACCGAGGGCGTTCGCTACATCGCGATGGAGCTGCTCCACGGGCGCACGCTCAACGACCTGCTCCAGATGGAAGGCCGTTTGCCGTGGTCGCGCGCGGTGGAGATCGCCACCCAGATTTGCCGCGCGCTGCGCGAGGCGCACTCGGTCGGGCTGGTGCACCGCGACCTCAAGCCGGCCAACATCTTCCTCGTCGACCACGACGACATCGAGCTGGTGAAGGTGCTCGACTTCGGGTTGGCGAAGCCGTTCGTGGCCTCCGAGGGCGTCGACATCACCCAGACCGGCGTGTTTCTCGGCTCGCCCACCTACATGGCTCCCGAGCAGGCGCGCGGGCAGGCCTCACCGCAGAGCGACATCTACGCGTTCGGCGTGATCATGTTCCGAATGCTGACCGGCAAGGTGCCGTTCGCGGCGCAGAACGCGATCGACGTGATCGTGCAGCACCTGCAGGACCCGGTGCCGACCTTCGCCGCGGTGGCGCCCGAAGCCGACGTGCCCGACGACCTCGAGCTGTTGGTGATGCGCTGCCTCGAGAAAGAGGCGCGCAACCGGTTCACCTCGATGGCGGCGCTGCTCGATGCGCTCAAGCGGGCGGGCGGGCTGCCGACCACCACCGGCATCTACCCGAAGCTGGTCACCAACCCCGGCTTCCTCAACGCGCTGCGGTCGGGCGCGACCGACGAGCAGCTGGCGGCGATGATCAAGCCTTCGGCGCCGCAGCCGCGCGCGTCGATTCCACCGCCTCCGCCTTCAGCCCAGGGCCCGAAGCCGTCGGAGCCGCCGGTCTTCGCGGCGACGTTGAAGGCGGCGGGCGTTCCCGCGGCGTCTGACCCGAGCTTCCCGATCGTGGTCACGCCGAGCGGCGAGCACCTGGTGCGCGCGTCGACGGTGCGCCTGCCGTGGATTCTGACCGCGGTGCTCTCGGTGGTGCTGCTGGTCGGCGCAGGGCTGGGGCTGCGGGTGATGCATCAGAAGAACAGCGAGGCGCCTCCGGCCGCGGTGGTGCCGCCGCTGGCGCTGGTGCCCTCGCCTTCGCCGGTGAAGAAAGCGCCGAAAGCGCCCGAGCCGGTGGTGGACCTCAGCAAGCCGGTGCGCTTTCGCATCAACACCGTGCCCGCGGGCGCGCTGCTGCGGGTGAACGGCAAGAAGGCCGGCCGCACGCCGCAGACGTTCGAGCAGCTGCCCGAAGGTGACGGGGTGGCGAGCGCGAACATCGTGCTCGAGCTCGAGGGGTACCACACGCTCTCGTTCACGGCCGGCGGCTACGGCCCGGAGGTGGTGCTGGTGCAGCGGCTTCAGGCCGGCCGCGGCAAGGTGACGTTGCCGAGCCAGGTCGAGCGCAAGCCGGCGCCTGCCAGTAATACGAGTGCTCCTCCGGCGGCGGTTGCCGCGCCCACACCCGCTCCGGCTGCCGCGCCCGATGTTCCAGCGGCGGGTGGCACGACCAAGCCTCCGCCAGCGCCGGCGGCTGCTCCCGATGTGACCGCTGGGGCGTTGCCGAGCGCGCCGCCCTCCGAGGCTCCTGCTCAGGCAGTGCCGGCGGCGAACGTGGGGCCGCTGCCGCTGACCGAGAAGATGACCCGGCCCGAGATCGTCGACATGGGCACGCCGCCGGAGTTCACGACCGAGGCGTGGCAGAAGCACATTCAAGGCACGGCGATCGCGAAGTGCGTGGTGACGGTCGACGGGGTCCTCACCAGGTGCCGGATGATCAAGTCGGTGCAGGGGATGGACGCCGAGGTGCTGAAGTCGCTCGCGACGCGCCGCTACAAGCCGGCCCTGCTCGATGGAAAGCCGGTCGACGTCGAGATGGCGGTCACGGTTCGGCTGATGCAGCAGCACTGACCAGCGTCTGCTTCGGCTCGCGCGGCGCGCTCACGTAAACCGGGTCGAGCCGCATCAGCGCGGCCTTCTTCGGTGGCGACGGGTGGGCCAGCTTCACCGCTCCGTACGCTCCGACTGCGATGCCGGCCGCGAGCGCGAAACCGAACACCACCTTCTTGTCGTGACGCTTCTTCGGTGACGCGAACCACGCCTCGATCTCTTGGTCGAGTGGAGACATCGGTCCCTCCTTGTGGTGCTTCCGGCGCGATGGTGCCCACGGCGCGCGAACTCATTCACGGGCCGTGCGAGAGATCTGCCGAAGTCATGCGCCTTCCGTGAAGGTTCGCCGCCGGGCTCACGAGCAAGATCGTCCAATGAAGATTCGCTCGCTGGTGGTGGTGCTGTTGTCGTTGGTCTGCTGCTCTCGCGCTCCCGAAGCGGTGAAGCGGGTGGTGGTGCGAGGCGCCGAGCTGCGCTGCGAAACCCCGACGCTCGACGGTCTCGAAGCCAAGGTGGAATCGACCGCCCGCGAGCTCGACGGCTTCCTGGTGAAGACGCACGAAGCCGACTCAGGGCTGGAGCTCGAAGTCCGTGTGCCGTCGGAGAAGCTCGACCTCGCACTGGCGGCACTCGGCGGTCTCGGCAGCCGGGTCGACTCCCGTGAGGTACACGGCGAAGACTTCACCGAGGAATACGTCGACCGCGAAGGCCAGCTGCGGAACCTGACCGCCACCCGGGAGCGGTTGCTCGCGCTGCTGGAGCGGGCTGACAAGGTCGACGACGCGCTCGCGGTCAACCGCGGCCTGGCGGAGGTTCAGGGCGAGCTGGAAAAGCTTCAGGGCCGGGTGAAGTACCTCGAGCAATCGGCGGCGATGTCCACCATCGCGGTGTCGTTCCACACCGGTGCGGCCCCGTGGCGCCCGCTCGAGGTGGCGAAGGATTCAGCCCAGGTGCTGCTGCTGATCGCCCGGGTGCTCGCGAACATGTTGATCGTGGTCGCGGTGTTCTTTCCGCTCTGGGCGCCGGTGGTGTTCTTCGTGCGGCGCCGCGCGAAGCAGACAAGAGCCGCGGCGCTCTAACCTCGCCCCGGAGCCCTTTGGGCTCTCGGCCCTCTCCTTTCAGGAGAGGGGTGTTAGTGGCGCGAGGCGGTGAGGTCGGCGAGCGCGGTGTCGATCAACACGTCGGCGTCGCCGCGCACCTCGGGGAACGACGCCATCGAGCCGCGCACCGACAGCTGCAGCTCTTCACCGAACGGCTCGTGTTCGTTCAGCCGCTTGAGGTGTTCCTTCAGCAGCTTCTGCGCCGAGGCCTTCGGAGCGTCGTGCAGCAGCACGCCAAACCGCGCGTCGCCCAGGTGCGCGACCACGTCGCTCGAGCGCAGCCCGGCCTTCAGCTTCGCGCCCAGCGCGGCCACCGCGGCATCGGCCCGCAGCCGCCCGCGCGACCGGGTCATCTCGTCGAGATCGGCCTCGAACGCCAGCACCGCCAGAGTGCGGCCGCGCCGCGCGAGCACGATCGCCCGCGCCACCTCTTCGCGCAGAATGTCGAACGACGGAAAGCCCGGCAGCGCATCGGAAGACGAGCGCAGCTGGCTGGCGCGGTGACGCACCTGTACCCGCATGCGCGCGACCAGCTCGGCCGAGTCGAGCGGCGTCGAGACCACGTCGTCGGCGCCCGCATCGAGCGCTTCGAGCCGCTCCTGCCGCTCGCCCGACTTCGCCAGCACCACCACCGGCACCGAGCCGTGGCGCGCGTCGGCCCGCACCGCCTTCAGCAACGACAACCCGCCCACACCCGGCAGCTCGGAGGCGAGCAGCAGCACCGCCGGGTCTTCCTGATCCAACCGCTCGAACAGCTCGCGCGGCTCGAGACACGGAATCACCGACAGCCCTTCGGGAGCCAACGACTCGGCGACGCCCAACAACAGCTGCCGATCGGCCGCCAGCGCCAGCACGGTGAGCCCGCGCGGAGGGGTGGCGAAGTCGATCGCCATCTTGAACAGCGAGCGCACGTCGGGCACCCGGTGCACGTAGCCCCGCGCGCCCTTCGCCTGCGCCTTCAGCCGTGCCGCGAACGACGAATCCTCCGCCAGCAGCACCACCGGCACGTTGGAGCTCTTCGAGATCTGCGCGCACACCTCGAACGCGTCGAACGAGCGCCGGTCGGCCGCCAGAAACACCGCATCGGCCGGTTCTTCGGCGAGCGACGCCAGCGCCTCGCTCGGCTCCGCATACAGCCGCACCGGCTGCCCTCGCCCCGCCGCTTCACTGCACGAGAGCGCGAGGTCGCCGGGGCCGTCGATCACCAGCAGCTTCAGGGTGCGAGAAGAGCCGCGGCCGCCGAACGCCGGCAGGGTCGCGCCCGCGCGCACCAGCTTCACCTCGAGCGCGTCGAGCATGCCCGAGAGCGAAGCGGTCACCTCCGACGGCAGCTTGGTGACGAACTTGTGCCGCTCGAGCAGCTCCTCCATCTGACCGCCGAGCCGCGACACCTCGGGCAAGCCGAACGACGCGCCGGTGCCGCGAAAGCGATGGGCCTCGGTGCGAAAGTCTTTCAGGCCCTGCGCTTCGTGCTCGGTGCCGAACTGGCCGATGCCGCGGCGCATGTTGACGATCCGCTCCACCGAGAGCACCAGGAAGTCGGTGAGCAGCTCGACCGAGGTGGTGATGTCGAGCTCGAGCTCCTCTTCGGGCGCGAGGTCTTTCGGCTCGTCGAAGCCCTTGAAGCGCGCCAGCGAGCGCTTGAGGTCCTCCACCGTGACCGGCTTGTGGAGCACCGCGTCGCACTTGATCACGTTGAGCAGCCGCTGGCGGCTCTTGATGTCGCGAAAGAACGCGCTCACGAACACGATCGGCAGGTCGCCCTGGGGCCAGCGCTGGCGAATGCGGTAGGCCACCTCGTCGCCACGAATGCCCGGGAGCAGGCCGTCGACGATCACCGCCAGCGGCTTCTCGTTCTGGAGCAGCTTCAGCCCCTCTTCGCCGCTTCGCACCGCCTGAACCGGTATTCCCGAAGGGGTAACGGCGCTCTCGGCCAGACGCGAGAAGGCCGGATCGTCGTCGATCACCAGCACGCTCTGCGCAAACCGGCTCTCAGCCACCTTGCATCAAGGGTCTAGCACGCCCCCCGACTGGCTCGGAACGTGAAGAAACATTTGGGCGGTCTGCACGTCTCTTCATTTGCCGCTAAAGAGGAGCAGATGGACGGGCGTCGTCGAAGCAATCGAATCCTCGCCCTGGGGATCCTTGCCTCGGTGGTTTTTCACCTGGTTCTTGCCGGGTGGGCCAAGTCACGTCCGCCGCGGGTGCTACCGGCCAACGACGCCACCGAGCTGGTGTTTTTCGAGGTGAAGCCGCCCGAGCCGAAGCCCGAGCCGCCCAAGGTCGAGCCTCCCAAACCCGAGCCGGTGAAGCCCGCCCCGCCCCGGCCCCAGGCGCCGAAGATCGCCAAGGTCGAGCCGCCCGCGCCGCCCCCGCCCGCAGCCGAGCCTCCGCCTCCCTCTGACGTGCCGCGCGCAGATTCGCCCCGGCTCGACGTGCCGCGCGCGTTCGCCGACGGCACCGTGCCTCTGCCCCGCGCGTCGCTCTACCTCACCCTCGACGCCGGAGTGGCCGACGAGGTCGGGCTGCACGGGCTGGAGGCCTCGAAGGACCTCGCGGCCGACACCGCGCGCGAGTCGGTGGCCCGCGGCAAGGTCGCCCGCGGCATGGTGCACCCGTACTACGCGCAGCTCGGCAAGACGCTGATGAAGCACTGGGACGCCGACCGCGCGGTCTCGTCGTCGGGGCTCAAGGGTCTGACCGAGCAGTGGGCGCAGAACACCAAGCTGTGGAACGAGATCTGGCTGGAGCACGCGGCGCAGTACGGCGCGAGCGGCCGCCCCCTCGACGCGCCTCCAGTCGACAACCGAATGGTGCCGGGCGCTCCGGGCGCACCGATCGCGATGGGTGATCTGCAGCAGCGCCGCCAGGTGCAGAAGGCGATGAACGAGCAGTTCAAGACCAGCCGCCGCGCCGAGATTCGGGTCACCCAGAACGAAGAGGGCAAGGCGATCAAGGTGGAGCTGATCAAGCCCTCCAACGACGAGCACGTCGACAAGGAGGCGGTGATCGACGTGCGCGCCGCCGCCGAGCAGCTGCCGCCACCTCCGCCCGAGGCGCTCAACGGCCGCAAGACACTGGTGAGCACCTGGGAGTTCGAGCTGATCGTGTCGATTACACCCCCGGTGCCGACCTTCAGCTTCGAGTTCGACGAGGTGCTCGGCTTCGTCGACACCCGCATGCCGCTCGATCGCCGCATCTACAAGAAGGTGCGGCTGCTCGCGGTGGAGTGAATTTCTCAGCGCACGAGAGGCCCAGCCCTTGCTCCGTGACCGCCCACTTTCATGGGGCGGCGACGGTTGGGCGGGAGATTTTCGCGAGTTGGCGCGGCGGAGCGCGGTGCACCATCCCGCGCGCGGCACGGTCTGGTTCTCGTTTCGTGGACGGTGCTGCTGGCGGCCGACGCTCGCGCCGCCGAGTACGAGCTGCCGCCTGACCGGATCGAGCGCGAGTCGGATCTGGTGGCGCTGGAGCAGCGCGGCGACGTCACCGCCGAGGTGGCGCAGGCGCTGCGGGCGCTGCTGCGGGCGAAGGTCGATCTCAACCGCGCCGGGAGCGACGAGCTCTACGAGCTGCCGGGGCTGACCTGGGCCGACGTCGACGCGATCGTCTCGTTTCGGCAGCAGCACGGGCGGATCGAGAAGCCGGCGCAGCTGGCCGCCGAGGGCGTGCTGGCGGAAGAGAAGCTGCGGGCGATCGCGGCGTTCGTCACCGTCGACAAGCACCAGGCGCTGCCGCTCGACGGCACCGCGCAGCTGCTGACCGCGGCGAGCAACGGAGACTTCATCGGGCCGTATCAGGGCCCACCCGCGCTGTTCCTCGGCCGGGTCGATCTGCCGTGGGACCTCAACGCCGGGCTGCTGGTGGAGACGACGCGGCGGCAACCGGGCCCGGCGCGGTACGACGAGCTTCGCCGTGCGCTGGTGGTCGACCCGATCTCGTACCGGGTGCCGCTGCCCGATGCGTTTCTGCAGTGGCGCGGGGCGCAGTCGCGGGTGTTGGTGGGCAGCTACGACATCGGCTTCGCGGAGCGGCTGACGTTCGACTCCACCCACCACGCCGAGCCGCAGGGCATCACCACCACCGAGCTGTTTCGCCGCTCGGCAAGCTCGTCGCGGGTGCCGGGCTCGCAAGACGTCTACGAGACCGCCGACTTCATCGTGCGGCAGCCGCTGCGTGGGCTCGCCGCCAGCGTGGAGGACCTCGACCTCGGCGCCGCGCGGCTCTCGCTCTACGGCTGGCTCTCGTACCAGTCGCGCAACCTCTACCAATACGAGCTGTACGACCGGCGCACCTGTGCCGACCCGCGCGACGACCACGCCCGTGGCTGCGCTGCGCCCGACGTCGTCATCGTGCACGGCGAGGACCTCACCCGCGACGCACCGCTCGACTTCGCCACCCTGCCCGGCATCTACGACGAGCTGCTCGCCGGCGCGCACGCCGAGGTGAAGGCGTTCGACCGCTGGCGCTTCGGGGTCACCGGCTTCGGAGCGAACAACTTCTGGCATGGCGCTCCGCTGCAGCTCGACACCCAGGAGTGGAGCCACATTCCTCGCGGCGGACCGTTCGGCGCCGTCGGTGCCGACGTGCGCGCGCTGTTCGGCGACTTGCGGCTGATGCTCGAGGCGACCCGCTCGTTCGATTCGATCTCCAGCGGAGGCTTCGGGGTGGAGCAGCGCACCGTGTTCAGCCGCAAAGGCGACGAGCTCGAGGTGTCGCTGCGCTACTACGACGACGGGTTCGTGAATCCATATGCGCGGCCTCCGTCGGCGCCGGATGAGCTCGATGGCCAACGCGCGCGCAACGAAGCGGGCGTTCGAGCGCGCTACTCGGGCACGATGCCGGCGGAGCTGCGGCTGCTCGCACGGGCGGATTTCTGGGTGCCTCCTTTCGGCGACCAGGCGGGCACCACGAATCTCTACGCGCTGGTGCGGCTGAGCTGGTGGCGGTTCGAGCGGTTCATTCCCTCGGCGTGGATCGACGTGAGGAATCGGAACCTGGCGTCGAACGCGTTCGGTGGCTGCGCGTCTGACGAGGCGCTGCCCGGGCAGACCTGCGCCGGAGATCTCTACCGGGTCGCGGCGCGGGCGGACTTCGTCGTCGACGAGCGGTGGCTTCAGGGTGCGGTCGAGTCGGCGTTCACGCTGCGCGACGATCCCCGGTACCGCGATCAGTTTCGGCAAGACGCGATGGCGTGGATCGAGCTGCGCAGTCACCTCACCGAGTGGCTCCACGTGCGGGTGCGAAGCAAGTACCTGCACGAAGACCTCGTCACCGACGACGCGCGCGAAGAGTCGCTCTGGACCTGGTTGGAGCTCGCGTTCGTGCCCAACCGCACCTTCGAAGCGGAGGGCCGCTACGACCTCTACTGCTGGCTCGACAAGCGACCGAGCACCCTGGCGCGGGTGCCGAACCCCGAACACCGCTTCTTCCTCGACGTCACCTGGCGGTTCTGACCATGCGCACGGCTCTCTTCTCGTCGTTGGTGTTGGTGGCGTGCAGCGGCGCGCACTCGAGCGACGCCGACCTCTGCACGGCGCGTCGGCCGGGAGACCTGGTGATCACCGAATTCCTCGCGGATCCGTCGGGCACCGACAGCGGCAAGGAGTGGTTCGAGGTCTTCAACCGGCTCGACGTCGAGCTCGAGCTGGCCGGGTTCACCTTGTTCTCTGCAGACAAGACGCACCTCGTTCGAACGGGAACGATCGGCCCGCGCGGTTACTTCGTGTTCGGCGACGTCCGCTCCGGAGTGCTGCCGGCGTTCGAGGGCTACTCGTACGGCAACGAGCTGGGTGAGCTGCCTCAGAGCGGCGGACACTTCGGCGTTCGCTGCAAAGACACGGTGATCGACGAGGTCACCTACACGGTCGCTGCGAAGCCAGGGCATGCGCGACAGCTCGATGGGCGGGCTGAACCGGCCGCGAGCGGTGAGTCTCAGTGGTGCGACGCGAACGTGGCGCTCGATGGCGGCAACTTCGGGACGCCGTCGGCGCCGAACACGTTCTGTTCTGTCGCGGGCGACGCGGGCTGCACGGTGGCGCCAGGCGATCTGGAGATCTCGGAGGTGATGGCGAACCCGCGAGCGGTGAGCGACTCGGCCGGCGAGTGGATCGAAGTGCACGCCCTGAATGCGTGCGACCTGCGGGGGTTGTCGCTCGGTTCAGGGTCTTCGAGCGCGCTGTTGCGTGGCGACGGCTGCATTCACCTCGAGGCGGGCGAGTGGGCCGTGCTCGCGAAGAGCTTCGACGCCGGGCTGCCGAACATTCGCGCGACGTTCAGCAACAGCCTGCTCAACTCTGCGTCGACGGTGGCGCTGTCGCTCGGCGACGCGGGCATCGCGTCGGTCGACGTGCCGGCGGCGATTGACGGTGTCTCGTGGCAGCGCGACGCGAGTGGTGCCTTCTGCGCCGCGACGGTGACCTACGAGACCGGCGACTTCGGCACTCCCGGAGCGTCGAACACCGCCTGCGCGGCCACCATGAGCTCGGCGCAGTGCATCGACGCCCTCTCGATGCAGCCGCGCGACGTGCGGCGTCCGTCTCGAGGCGACCTCGCGATCACCGAGTGGATGCCAGACCCGACTGCGGTAGCCGACAACGCCGGGGAGTGGATCGAGCTCCATGCGTTTCGGCCGGTCGACCTGAATGGGCTGGTGGTGAATGGCGCGAGCACGCTGAGCAGTGCGTCGTGTCTCTCGGTCGATGCGGGCCAGCTCGTCGTGATCGCGCGCAGTGCTGACCCGGCGAAGAACGGCGGGCTCTCGGCGGTGACGGCGACGTTCGGGGTCGACCTGGTGAACTCCGGCGGAACCGTATCGCTCAGCTTGCCCGACGGAGGCCTGCTCGACTCACTCACCTACCCAGCGGCGAGTCATGGAGCCTCGTTCTTCGTCGACGGCGCGCGATGCGACCCACTTCAATACGTCGCGCCTCCATCGGTCTGCGTCACGCCCGTGGGAGTCACCTACGGCGGCGGCGATCGCGGAACTCCGGGCGCCATCAACGGAGCCTGCCCGTGAGAGCCTTGCTACTGCTCCTCGCCGCCTGTGGCGCATCGAACGTGTGCGGACCCGACGACGCCACCGTCGAACGCGTGGTCGACGGCGACACCGTGGTGCTCGCCAGCGGCACACGTGTTCGTTACCTGCTCATCAACGCGCCCGAGACCACGCTCGGGCATCACGACTGCTACGGCGAGCAGGCTGTGGCGCTCAACCGCGAGTTCGTCGAGGGCAAATCGGTCGGTCTCAGCTACGACCTTCGCTGTCTCGACAAGTACGGCCGCACGCTCGCGTTCATCCGTTCCGGAGATACCGACGTGAACCGCACGCTCGTCGATCGCGGGATGGCGTGCGAAGAGTTCATCGCTCCCGATGGAAAAGCGCGGCACGACGAGTTCGCTGATGCCGAACGGGTCGCGAAGGCCAACCGCAGCGGCATGTGGGGGGCGTGCCCCGTGGTGACGTGTGAAAGGTAGACTGCACGCGTGATGTCGCCAGTGGCCGCCGTGAACCCACTCAACCGGCTTGTCGGCCTCGTGCTGCTCGCTGCGTTCGTGCTGACGGTACTGGTATTCCGCCTGAGCTCACGCGCCATCTTCATTTGGTTGCCAGTTGCGATTGCTCTCTGGGCCGCGCAACTCGTCTTCATTGTCGGGCAATCGTGGGCGTTGGACCATCGGAAGCTCACGCTCGCGCGTTGGTTGACGGTCGACTCATTGTCACGTGCATGGCTCAATCTGCAGATCGCGCTGCAAGAAGGCCAGATCGAGACTGCGAAGCACCTTTTCGCCGAATTGCCGCCGACCGCTTTCGGCAACGCCTTCGGCTGGAACCTGTTCATCAACGCGCTGATCAACGCGGGCCTGTATCGAGAAGCCGTGACCGTGCGTCGTCGATTCGGCACTGAGTTGCGTGCTGCGCGCAACGACCACGCTGCGATTTATGGCCTCGCGCTGCTGAACATTGCTGAAGCCCTCTACAACCTCGGTCGTTGGCGCCGGGCCAAGCAACTGATGCTCACGCTCGAGGCACGTGGCTTTCTGAAGGACCCGCTGAACCGCGCTGGAGGAACCGCACAACTCGCGTGGATCGCGGCCCATGATGGTGATGCCTCGGCAGCACTCACGCTGCTTTCGTCGGTCAACTCCGGCGCGCTCCCCTACGATTACCGAGCGGAGTTGCACTTCACTTTCGTGGTTGCCCACCTCGCCAACCGCGATGTCCCGAGCGCTCGCGCGTCACTGGAGAACGCTCGTCGCGCGTTGTCGCGGTTTTCCAGCAAACGCAACATCCTCTTCCTCGAAGCACGCTGTGCCCGCGCAGAAGGCGACCTCAAAGAAGCCGCCCGCCTCTGCGAGCTCGCCGCGAACCACGACTACCGCGGTCAGGGCGGCGACGGGCTCCTGCTCTGGGGTGACGTCTGCTCAGACCTGGGCGATCTCGCAGGAGCACGTCGCGCCTGGCAGCTCGCCATCGATCGCGACCCCGAGAGCGAATCGGCTCGTTTCGCTCAGCAACGCCTCAGCACTCCGCTGGAGAAGAGCGCGTGATCCCCGCCGAGATCCGCACCCGAATGGAAGGTGGCGTCGAGCAGCTCGAAGCGCTGCTGAGCGCGGCGGAGCGGCTCGACCACGCGTTGCGTGACAACGAGCGGCTCACCCAGGCCCTCGAGCTCTGGCGCGCCAACGACGCGAAGGCGATCGACGCCCGCCAGCGCGCGGCCAAATTCCCCGACCTCGCCGAGTTGCTCACCGCGATCTCCGCCGCCGCCAAATCGATCGACGACCGCACCAGCACGACACTGAAAGAGCTTCGCCTCCAACCACCTTCGTCACTCGACGAGCGGCTGACGATGCTCGCGCCGCAACTGCCGATCGTCTTTCGCGGCACGCTCGAGAGCTCCGGCCTGGTCTGGGGAGGCGTGGTGCTCGCGTCGCTCTTCGGCGCGGCCTCGGTGATGACCACCTGGCCGTGGCTCGCCGCGGGACCGATCGCCGCCGGCGTCGGTGGCCTGTTGTGGGACCGTGCGCGCTCCCGCGCGATGATCGTCTCACAACAGCTGTTGATCATCGGCGCGCGCTCCACCCGCCTCGCGGCGATCGAGTACATCGTGGTGCCTCGAAGCATGGGCGCCTACCGCTGCAAGCTCGAGATTCACAACGAGCCGTTCATCGAGCTGCCCGCGATCACTCCGCTTCTCGACGTGCTCCGCGAAGCGGGCGTCGAAGTTCGCTACGAATGATGCGCTGCGCCTCTCGTTTCCCGAGAAATGCCGTGGCACGCGGCGCCCGATCGTTGGCGCACCAGACGCCGCGACCGCGCCGATAATCCCGGGTCGAGTCGAAAAGGGGTTGTCGAGGCTCGCCGTGCGCACCGCCGTCGTCGTCCTGCTCATCGCCGTTCCCGCGTTTGCGCAGACGACCTACTTTCAAGATCCCCTCACCTCGGGCTCGGTCACCGGGCGCGGCAGCCAGGGCGGCGCCTTCGGCACCGACGGCTGGACCACCAGCGCGGGCAACGACACCGTCTGGTACACGATCAACGACGCGCTCGAGTCGGGCCGCTTCGAGTACACGGTGACCGGGCTGCAGCTGGGCACCACGCTCAACGGCGGCGACATGGACATCTTCAGCATGTACCAGGCGCCGGTGGGCATGACGGAGCCGCTCCAGTACTCACCCGGCTTTCGCAACAACGACTTCAAGACCTTCACCCGCATCAACGGCAGCCTCGACCCGTCGCGGCCGGGCTCGATGAAGATCGAGTCGGCGACGTGCCCGCAGGGCGACCCCTGGTACCACGGCAGCTGTCCCGCGGGCTGTGGCCAGGACCTGATCGCCTACGCGAACGGCAATCAGAACGACGTCGGCTGGGACCCGGCTGCGTCGTACCGAATGGCGATCTCGTGGGGCAACGGGCAGATGAGCTTCGAGCGCGACGGCGTGGTGCTGGGCACGGTTCAGTACACCGGCACCTACGCGCCACAGCCGTTGGTGATTCGCCTCGGCACGCCGCGCAACGAGAACATCGACCCCACGGTGCACATGCCGATCGGCGTGACCTTCAAAGACGTGCTGATCACCGGCACCGCGGGCGTGCAGACGCCGGTGTGCGGGCAGCAGCCTCCGGTCGACGCGGGCGCTCCGCTCACCGGCAGCGTGGTCGGCGTGATTCAGGACGTCACCGGAGCCACCTTCAACACCGGCGTGTTCCCCGACACCACCGACCTCAACGTCGAGGCCGATGGCAACGGCACGCCCGACGCGATCGTGTTTCTGCGCTTTCCCGCGCTGCCGGGCCCGGTGACCCAGGCGACGCTGACGATGCACACCCGCACCGACGCGTCGGCCGCGGGTGGCTCGGGGCAGCCGTGCGCCGTCGCCGACACCAGCTGGAGCGAGACCACGCTCACCTGGGCGAATCAGCCGGCGATTGGCGCGTGCGTCGGAGCCGCGAGCAGCGTCACGCCCGACCTCGAGGTCTCGTGGGACGTGACCTCGCTGGTGCAGGCGGGCGCGCAGGGCTTCGCGATCGTCTCGCACGACGGCAACGGCGCGCACTACATGTCGAAGGAGGGCGCTGATGCGATGCATGCGGCGCGGTTGAGCTACGTGCTCGACACCAATCCTCCGGTCGATGCCGGGTCGGGCGGCGGCAGTGGTGGCGGAGCGGCGACCGGTGGTGGCTCGGCTGCTGGCGGCGGGGCGGCGACGGGTGGCGGTGCGGCGACGGGTGGCGGTGCGGCGGCAGGCGGCGGAGCGGCAACGGGCGGCGGCGCAGGCGGAGGTGGTGGTGGTGGCGGCGGTCAGGTGATCACGATGCCACCGGGCAGCAATCAGACCCACTTGATGGGAGGCTGTGGTTGCGGCGCGACCAGCGCGGGCTCGGCGCTGTTCTTCGCCTTGATGTTGCTGTTGCTGCGCTCACCACTTCGGGTGGTTCGTGCGCGCCGCTGATCCGTACCGCGCGACCCAGCCGGTTGCGGCTTCTCGACGCCCCGGCATCGCGTACGCATGCAACACGTAACCATTCGTCTCGCTCGTCCACATCAGCAGCAAGTCATCGATCAGCACCGATGAGCCGAAAATCGGCTGCCCCTGCGGGAGCGGCACATCGCATTGGTAGAGATGCCCACCGTCGATGTCGAAGCCATCGACGCGATTGAGGCCGGTCCGGTTCACCGCAAGCACTTCGTCTCCGGCGAGTGCGTACACATCCCAGTTGGCGAGATCGGGCATCAGTACGCGAGCACGATCGGCACCGGTGAGCGGATCAAAGAAGACGAAACGGTAGAGCGAGGTGTCGCGCCGCATCGCCACCTCAGGCGTCGCGATGTCGGGCGCGATGTCGTTTCCAGAGAACGTGGCGAGCACCGTGCCGCCATCGTCGATCAGTGCGGTCGGCGTATAGATTCGCCCGGCCGCGACCGGCCCCAGCGTGCGGTCGTCGCTCCAAAGGAGGTCTCCGTTCCCAAGGTAGGCGTCGAGCGAGTAGCCGTTGCTGCTCTGCACCGAGACGTAGAGGTTGTACGTCTCGTCGGTTTCCAAGGCGTAGGGCGGGTTGACCAGCCGAGCCACCGCGCTCCCGAACATGTCGAGTCCCACCGCAAAGCCCTCAGCCGGCTGCGACCCGACGGAGAAGCTCACCGGAAAAGCGAAGGCGAAGCTGCGTTGTTCTGTCCCGTGGCCAAGGCGCTCGACTCCGTTGGCAACCTCGGTCGCCCCAGCGTCTTCCACGTCCTCACGAAGGTTGTGCCGCCAGAGCAGCGAGCCGTTGGCGCCGTCGATTCCGAATACGGAGCCACCGTTTGACTGCACGTAGACGTACTGGCCCTGCGCGAACATCGGCCACGCGTCGGAGCCGACGAGCAACACGCCCACTTTGTAGCGAAGCAGCCCGGAGCGGCTCACCGACTCGAGCCAGCCGGTGAGGTTGAGTTGGTTGTCGTCCTCCAGCCAGTAGACGTTGCCCTGCGGATCCGCCACCAGCGGGTCGAGCGGCTGCTCCGAGACCGGGTGTGACCAGATCTCCGCGAGCGTTCCGCAGTGGCCTCCATCGCAGCTCGCGGTGCAGCCGGGCAACGGAGGGCACAGCCCCTGCCCGGGAATGTGCACGCAGCCTCCGTCGACGCCGCACGCATCGATGGTGCAGGGGTCGAGATCATCGCAGCTGGCTGAAGTGCCGACGCAATCACCGGAGACACAATGCGGCTGATCGAGACACGGGTCGCCGCAGTGGGTGCCGTCGGGCTTCGCATCGGTGGTGCACATGCCCGCGTCGGCGTCGAACCGAACGGTGGTGCACGCGCCTTCGCTCCCGCAGTCGGGCACCGCGAACGAGCTCGCCGCCAGCATCGCCGTCGCGGTGTGCCCGCACCCGGTGGCGGTGAGGGTGCCGCTCAACGAGCCGGCGCCGCTCGACGTGACCGACACGGTGATGTTCGCGCTCGACGCTTTCTCGAGGTGCACCGATGGCGTCACGCTGAACGGAGCGCTCGCGCTCAACGTCACCTCGCAGGTCGACATCCCGCTGAAGCGCACCGAAGCCGGGCGGCTCACCGGGTAGCCCGCCCACACGGTGCCGAGATCGATCGTCTCCGGGGTCACCGACAGGTCACCGTCGTCGGGAGTGACCTTCTTCTCCCGGCAGCCCGCGAGCAGCAGCGTCACCAGCAGTACCCGGCGGAGCACCGCTCGACTCTAGCGCAGACGCGACCTGCCCTCGGTGGTACACCGCGCCGCATGGCGAAGTTGAAGAAAGTCCTCGTGGCGAACCGCGGCGAGATCGCGATTCGCGTGATGCGAACCTGCAAAGAGCTGGGCATCGAGACGGTGGCGGTGTTCTCGGAGGCCGATCGCTCCGCGCTCCACGTGCGCCAGGCCGACCAGGCGTTCTGCATCGGGCCGCCGCCGTCGCGCGAGAGCTACCTCAAGCAGGAGAACATTCTCGCCGCCGCGCGCGAATCCGGCGCCGACGCGATTCACCCCGGCTACGGCTTTCTCTCCGAAAACTCGAGCTTCGTGCGCGCCTGCCAGGCGGCCGGAGTGCTCTTCATCGGCCCGCCGGCGAGCGCGATGGACTCGATGGGCGAGAAGACCAAGGCCCGCGCCAACATGATCAAGGCCGGCGTGCCGGTGGTGCCCGGCTCGACCGAGCCGTTCAAGACCTTCGAAGAGGCGAAGGCGTACGCGCTGAAGATCGGCCTGCCGGTGATGCTGAAGGCGGCCGGCGGCGGCGGCGGCAAGGGCATGCGCCGGGTCGAAAAAGAGAGCGAGCTCGAGTCGGCGTGGCGCACCGCGAAGAGCGAGGCGATGAGCTCGTTCGGCAACGACGCGGTCTACATCGAGAAGTACCTCGACCAGCCGCACCACGTCGAAATCCAGGTGTTCGCCGACACCCTCGGCAACTGCATTCACCTGAACGAGCGCGAGTGCTCGGCGCAGCGCCGCAACCAGAAGGTGATCGAAGAGACGCCGTCTCCGATTCTCAACCCCGAGATGCGGGCGAAGATGGGCGAGGTTGCGGTGAAGGCGGCGAAGGCGGTCGGCTACGTCGGCGCCGGCACGGTCGAGTTCCTGGTCGACTCTTCGCGCAACTTCTACTTCCTCGAGATGAACACCCGGCTCCAGGTGGAGCACCCGGTGACCGAGTGGGTGACCGGCATCGACCTGGTCGCCTGGCAGATTCACGTCGCCCAGGGCGGCAAGCTCCCGTTCACCGGCCCGATTCAGCCGCGCGGCCACAGCATCGAAGCGCGCGTCTACGCCGAAGACCCGGCGAGCAACTACATGCCCTCGCCGGGCCGCATCGACTACCTGCGGGTGCCCGGCGGGCCGAACGTGCGCGACGACTCCGGCGTCTACGCCGGCTACACGGTGCCGAACTTCTACGACCCGATGATCTCCAAGCTCTCGGTGTGGGCGCCCACCCGGCCCGAGGCGATCGAGCGCATGAAGCGCGCGCTCAGCGAGTACGTGGTGAAGGGCATCACCACCAACCTGCGCTACCTGATGGCGATCTGCTCGCACCCCGACTTCGTGAAGGGCGACTACGACACCGGCTTCTTGCCGCGCGCCCACCAGCAGCTGCTCGGAGTCGAAGACCCGCACGTCACCGAGACCGCGCTGATGGCGGCGGCGGTCTACGCGCACCAGCGGCAGGAGAAGGCCGCCCACTCGCTCAGCGCCCGCAGCGGGCCGGCGAGCACTTCGAGCGGCTGGAGACAGATGGCACGGCCTAAGGGCTGGGGGAGACGCTGATGGCGGCGAGCAAATACTTCGCGCGGCTGAAGCCGAACGCGCCTCCGGTGGAGCTGACGGTCGAGCCGCTCACCGGCGGCCGCTACGCGGTGACCTTGAACGGCAAGCGCCACGAGATCGACGCGCTGATGCTCCCGCACGGCGCGGTCTCGATGCTGGTCGACGGCGAATCGCACGCGGTCGAGTTCGAAGAGCACAAAGACGTGGTCGCGGTGCTGATCGGCAACCAGGTCAACCGCATCGACATCGTCGACGAGCGCCGCGCGCGCCTGCGTGAGGCGACCAAGGCGTTCTCGGCCGAGGGCAAGCAGATCATCACCGCGCCGATGCCCGGCAAGGTGGTGAAGGTGCTGGTGAAGCTCGGCGACGAGGTGAAAGAAGGCCAGGGACTGGTGGTGGTCGAGGCGATGAAGATGGAGAACGAGCTGAAGTCGCCCAAGGCCGGGAAGATCGTCGAGCTGGTGGCCAAGGAAGGCACCGCGGTCGAGAACGGCGCCAGGCTCGCCGCGGTGGAGTGACCCGGTCGCCCGCTCCACCTTGAAAATGGGGAGACAATCTCCCAATATTCAAGGTCGATGAAACGGGTTCGCGCGCTTCGCGACATTCGGGAGCTGTTTCGTACCCACTCGGTGGTGACGGTGGTGGGCCCGCGCCAGTGCGGCAAGACCACCCTCGCCCAGCAGCTGGCGTCTGCGGCGCCCTGGTCGAAGGGGCCGGTGACCCGGTTCGACCTCGAAGACCCCGACGACCTCGCGCGGCTCGAGCAGCCGCGGCTGACGCTCGAGCCGCTGAGCGGGCTGGTGATCATCGACGAGATTCAGCGCCGGCCAGAGCTGTTCCCCCTGCTGCGGGTGCTGGTCGACCGGGAGCCGAAGAAGCGGCGCTTTCTGGTGCTCGGGAGCGCCTCCGGCGAGCTGCTGCGCCAGAGCTCGGAGTCGCTCGCCGGCCGGGCCGCCACCTACGAGCTGACCGGCTTCTCGCACTACGAGGTGGTGGGGCTCGACCGGCTCTGGCTGCGCGGCGGCTTTCCGAGGGCCTGGCTGGCACGCACCGAGGCCGACGCCTTCACCTGGATCAAGCAGTACGTGACGACTTTTCTCGAGCGCGACGTACCCAGCTTCGGGGTGCGGGTGCCGTCGGTGGCGCTCCGCCGGGTGTGGATGATGCTGGCGCACGTGCACGGCAACATCGCCAACCTCTCGGAGATCGGCCGTGCGTTCGGGGCAGATCACAAGACGATCGCCCACTACGTCGATCTGCTCACCTCGACCTTCATGGTGAGGCAGCTCCAGCCCTGGTTCGCCAACGTGACCAAGCGGCAGGTGAAGTCGCCCAAGCTGTACTTTCGCGACAGCGGGCTGCTGCACGAGCTGCTCGGGGTTCGCAGCCGGGCCGAGCTCGAGGTGCACCCGCAGCTCGGTGCCTCATGGGAGGGCTTCGCGCTGGAGTGCGTCACCCGCGAGCTCGAGCTCACCCCGAACGAGTGCTTCTTCTGGGCCACCCACGCGCAAGCCGAGCTCGACCTCTACGCGCAGGTACGTGGCAGGCCGTACGGCTTCGAGTTCAAGCGGGTCGACGCCGCAAAGGTGACCCCGTCGATGCGCATCGCCCTCGACGACCTGAAGCTGAAGCACCTGTTCGTGGTCACGCCCGGCAATCGCACCTATGGCCTCGACGACAAGATCACCGCGATTGGGCTCCAGGCGCTGCAGAAGCTGCGGCCGATGCTCTGACTGCGCACCGGCCGCAGCAGGGTGTCAACCCTTCAGCACCGCGATCGGCTCCAGGCGCAGCACCGGCCGAACCAGCTCGGCCTCGTCTTCGAGCACCTCTCGAATGTCGCGGTAAGCCTCCGGCGCCTCCTCGACCAGCGCGCGTGCGCGCGAACGATCGAAGACGACCCTCCGCATGCTGTGCTCGAGCTGGCGCGGGTCAATCTGCTCGCGCGCTTCTCGCCGGGTGAGCCGCCGCCCGGCGCCGTGTGACGCGGATTGAAACGCCTCCGCGGCACCGAGCCCCTCGACCAGATACGAAGCGGTCGCCATCGAGCCGGGAATGATCGCCCGCGCTCCGAGGGGAGCCGCGATCGCTCCTTTGCGATGCACCAGCAGAGAGCGGCCGAAGTGCACCTCTTCGCGAACGAAGTTGTGGTGCACGTCGACCTGACTCGCCCAGTCGGGGGGCGCGCCGCATCGCTCACTCACCACTTCGACCGCGCGCCGCACCAGCAGCTCGCGGTTGGCTCGAGCGAACAGCAACGCCCACTCGAGGTCTTGCCGGCACGCGGCGCCCTCCGCCGTCGCGAGACGCAGCCCGCGAATCGTCCCCTCGCCATGCTCATCGGCAGCGCGGAGGTGATGCGCCGCGACCGCGCTGCCCAACCCTCGTGAGCCGGAGTGCACCAGCAGCCAGAGGTCTCCGCCCGCGTCGCGGTCGAGCTCGACGAAGTGATTGCCTCCGCCGAGCGTGCCGAGGTGCTTCGCCCCGAGCCGTTCTCGCGTGTGCTCGAGCGCACCGGTCGACAGCGCCGGTGAGCTCAGCTCGGGAGACAACGGAGACGACTTCCCCCGGTGCACCGCGTCGCCGACGGGAATTCGCCGCGCCAGGTCCTCCAGCAGTCGCGCGAGCTCGGCCGGCGACAACCGCGCCGCGGGAAAATCGAACCGCACCGCGCTCACCCCACAACCCAGGTCACCTCCGAGCGCCGCCGGCACGACGACGGCGTCGGTGGCGAACACGGTGCCCACCGCGACGCCGTTGGCGACGTGCGCGTCGGGCATCGCCGCCACGTGCTCGACCACCCACGGCTCACCTGCCAACTGCTCGAGCTGCCGCATCACCCCGTCGGGCAACGCGCGCGCCCAGACCCTGATCGGCGCGCGCGTCATGACTCACCTCCTTCCATCATCCCGACGAAGGTGAAGGTGAGCTTCGGCAACTTCTTCAGCTGAAGACGTGCGAGCCGGGCCCGAAAGAACCCGGTGGCGCGCTTCAAGCCTGCTTCTGCCCGCCTCGACATCGACTGCTCTTCTGCGGGCACTCCTTCGACCACGTACGCGACGCGCGCGTGGCCGCCATCGAGAGACAACTGCACCGAGATCAACCGCACCGGCTCCAACGCCGGGTCGGCCGCCTCGTCACGTATCAACGACTGCAACTCATCGAGAATCAGGTGTTCAATGCGTTCGGAGCGGCTGAACGCCGCTCCCTCTTGGTGGTTTGACATGAACGGTTTCCAACGCGAGGTACACGACCAGCGCTCACCGGCGCGGGCGGGTCAGCAAGCCGTTGGGAACCGCAACCAGCGGACGCCTACGCGCGCTCCAGGGAGCAACCCGAGAAACCGTTTCGCTGAGTATCCACGGGGCACCTCCTCGAGCCGCCAGGAGGGCGACCGCACGCACATCAGAGCGCCGCGAACGGTCGCAGGTCAAGGTAGAGTCCTGACACATGAGCGAGATCAACCCCGCCGAGCTGGCCCGCTTCTCGAAGCTGTTCGAAGTGCTCGACGACGCCTCGCGCAAGACGCTGCTGGGGCTCTCGAAGAAGCAGAAGTACCTCGCCGGCTCGATCATCTGCAAAGAGGGCGAAGAGGGCGACGCGTTCTTCGTGGTCACCGCCGGCAAGGTGAAGGTGCAGGGCGACAACTTCGGCGAGACCAAAGACCTCGACACCCTCGGGCCGGGGCAGTTCTTCGGCGAGGTCGCGCTGCTCTCGGGTCAGAAGCGCCAGGCGACGGTCACCGCGGTCGACCCCACCGAGGTGGTGGTGATTCCCAAGTCGGCCGTCGAGCAGGTGCTCAAGGCCGCCCCCAAGGCCAGGGAGCTGCTGCAGAAGGTCGGCCTCTACCGCACCGAAGATGCGATGCGGAAGATGATGGAATAGTGCTCGCCGCGCTCGCCGCAGTGCTGCTCACCGCCGATGGCGGCGCCCCCGACGCCGGGCCGAAGATGCCCGCCGGGCTCGCCTGCCTCTCGAAGTATTACGCCGGTCACCCGGTGAGCGGCGACGGCGGCTGGTTCTTCGAGCTCACCTCGGGCGAGCGGGTGCCGTGGCGAGCGCCGGCCAAGCACGGCCCTCGCGACGGTGGCGTGCACGACGGTGGCGTTCACCGCGACGCCGGCGTTCACGACGCGGGCATTCACGATGGAGGCTCCGGCGACGGCGGTGAAGACGAAGAAGACGACGACTCGCTCCCGCCCGAGCCCGACCTCTCGCAGATGTACGAGGTGCCCTACCCCAAGGGCCCGATCATCCCGGTGGTGGGCGACGAAGACACCATCGAAGACCCCGGCCGCGCCCGCGTCGAGCAGCTGCTGATGGACACCTACGGCCACTCGTCAGACGAGGTGCGCGACCACCTTCAACACGTGCGCTTCTTCGGGGTGCGGTGGGGCTTTCACGAGCGCGCCGCGCCCGCGCTGGAGCGGGTGATCGCCACCCTCACTCCGCAGACGAAGAAGAACCCCAAGCTGCTCAAGTTCGTCACCGACATCGGCGGCACCTTCAAGTGGCGAAAGATCGCCCGCAGCACCAACCTCTCGACCCACGCCTGGGGCATCGCGATCGACCTCAACGTCGAGCGCGGCTACTACTGGCGCTGGCAACGCCCGAAGCACCCGCTCAAGTGGCGAAACGTGGTTCCCCAGGAGATCGTTGACGCTTTCGAGGCCGAGGGCTTCATCTGGGGCGGCCGCTGGCTCCACTACGACACCATGCACTTCGAGTATCGGCCGGAGCTTCTCGACCCCGCCTGCCGCGAGTGACACAATTCGCCTCCGTTCCGTGCACTCACACCTCAAACGTTGGGGCCTGTTGGCCTTCGTCGCGCTGTGGGCGGCTTGCTCCGGTTCGAGCGGCTGCGGCGGCTGCAGCTGTCTGACCCCGCTCCCGAACGGCTTTCAGGGCACCCGCCTCGACGGCTCGCTCGGCACCCGCGTCACCCAAGACGGCTTCGACTTCATCAACGCCAACTTCTCGACCCTGCTGCCCGCGCTCGGCGTCTCCAACCCGGTCGCGGTGCCGGTGGCGTGCACCTCGGTCAGCTTCGGCAGCGACGGCCACTTCTGCGATCAGAACAAGAACAGCAACTGCGACCCCGGTGAGCAGTGCGACGTCACCGTCGACATCGTCTCGCTGCAGATCGAGCCCGAAGACGCGTCGGGCAACACCGGCCTGTTGACCGCCAGCGCGCAGCTGCAGATCAAGACCGGCGACATGTGGCTGCGCACCTGCGCCGCGAGCGTGTTCGGCGCCTGCATCTGCCACCTCACCTGCTCGGCGAACTTCGACTCCACCCGCGCGAACGCTCAGACCGATTCGTTCTCGGCCGACGTGAACTTCACCATCGACAGCACCTACGGAAACATCCTCGCGTTCAACGTCTCCAACATCAACGGCATCAACACCCTCGACTCCGACGACCTCGACGTCAACACCAGCGGGTTCTGCTCCGCGCTCGCCTGCAGCCTGCTCGATATCGGCTTCATCAAGAGCTACGTGGTCGACCAGTTCGTCAAGCCGCAGCTGCAGTCGCAGATCACCAAGGCGATCGACGGCGCGCGCTGCCGCAAGTGCGGGAGCGGCCAGCCTTCGTGCCCGGCCCCGTCGACCTGCTCCTCGGGCGTCTGCCAGGACTCCGCGGGCGCCTGCGTGCCCACCCTGCTCGGCGTCGAAGGCCGGCTCGACCTGTCGAGCGCGCTCGCCACCCTCGGCGGAGGCAGCGGCCGCGCGATGGACATCGCGGTCGAGGCCGGCGGCTCGGTCAGCTCGAAGAGTGGCTCCGACATCACCATCGGGTTGATTGGCGGCGCCAAGCCGGTTGCCACCGACACCTGCGTGCCGGCCGAGACGCCGCTGCCCGCGAGCACCATTCCCGCGCCCGACTGGAGCGCCGGCCCGAGCGGCTACCACGTGGGCATCGCGATCGCCGGCCGCTACCTCGACGAGGCCGGCTTCGCGGTGGAGCAGTCGGGCGGCCTCTGCCTCCAGCCGACCGCGCACGAGATCGCCTTCCTCGACACCGACACCCTCGGCTTCGCGCTCCCCTCGCTCAAGCAGGTGGCGAACCACGACGGCAAGAGCGCGCCGATGATGATGGTGCTGCGGCCCCACCACGCGCCTTCGTTTCGCATCGGCTCGGGCGCGGTCGACCCGGTGACCCACCAGCCGACCGACCCGCTGATCACGATGACGATGAACGACCTCTCGCTCGACTTCTACGCGCTGTTGGGCGAGCGGCAGGCGCGGCTGTTCACCATCGAGACCGACGTGGTGATGCCGATCAGCCTGGTGGCCGACGGCTGCGACAAGCTGACGCCGGCGGTGGGAGACCTCTCGCAGCTGATCAAGGTCAAAGACGTGACCGGCTCCGAGATTCTCTCGGAGGACAAGCAGACCATCGAGTCGCTGGTCGGGTTCGCGCTCCAGCTCGCCGGCCCCTCGCTCACCAGCGCGCTCGGCGGCTTCAGCTTGCCCGACGTCGGCGGCTTCAAGCTCGAGGTGAACCAGATCAAGGGCATCACCCCCGACGGCGCCGGCGGCTTCTCGCACGTCGGCATCTTCGCCACCCTGCTCCAGCCGGGAGCGATGTGCCCCGCCGGCCCGCGCCCGCCGCGCGCCCACCGGGTCGAGTCGCACACCGCGACCCCGAAGCAGTGGCGCGAAGCAAAGGGCCACGTCGTGTCGGAGGCGCTGGTGACGCTCGACCCTTCGAGCCTGCCGGAGGACGCCGAGGTCTCGTGGCGCGTCGACGGCAGCCTGTGGAGCCCGTTCATCGCCGCCGCGAACGGCTCGGTGCGGGTGGTCGCGCCCCAGCTGGTGCTCCAGGGCAAGCACACCGTCGAGCTGCGCACCCGCTCGCTGAAGCAGCCATGGGCGTTGTCGCGGCCGCTGAAGCTCGAGGTGCTCACCGACACCGAGGAGCCGTCGGTGACGCTCGCGCGCGGCGCGACCGGTGGGCTGACGGTGCACGCGCACGATCGCGTCACGCCTCCCGAAGAGCTGCAGATGGCGGTGCGGCTGGGCGACGGCGCGCTGAGCGACTTCGGCCCGGTGCGCGAGCTGACCCCAGACGAAGCCGACCAGGGCGTCGAGCTCCAGCTGAGAGACCGCGCCGGCAACGTGGCGACGGTGCGGCACGGCGCGGTCACCCGCACCCACCAGGGGCTCGACTCAGACTCCGCTTCGCCGCCCTCGACCGGCTGCAGCGCGTTTGGCGCCGCGGGCCTGCTCCCGCTCGCCCTGCTCGTCCTCCGCAGGCGCCGCCGGCTCGGGTGACATCAGCCGCTCCCGGCCGCCTTCGAGCGAGTCGAGAAACACGCTCAGCGCCGCAGTGAGCTCGCGCTCCACCACCGCGTCGACCGCCGGGTCTTCGTACTGGCCGCGGCTGCCCGCGCGTGAGTCGGGCACCTGCGCCATCACCAGGCCGACGACGTGGGCGAGCGGGTCCTCCACTTCGAGCTCGGGGCGGCCGAGGCTGATCGCGTTGCGGAGCGCGGCGCGCAGCCCGTGCTCCAGGCTGCCATCGCCGCCCACCCGCTGGCGGTTGACGTGCCAGTGCACCTCGCGGGTTCCATCGCGCCAGGCGAGCGCGCAGTCGAGGTGCACCAGCGGGTCGTCGAACGAGAACTCGAACACCTGGTTCGACCAGACCGGGCCCTCGGCGAGCCGGCGCACCGCGGGCTGAAGCGAGTCGAACCGGAGCTCGGCGCCGTTGAAGCGCACCCGCGCCCTGGGAGCGACCATCGCGTTCCACTCGATGATGCCGCGCACCCGCTCGACGTCGAAGCTGGCGTCGATCAGGTCGAAGTCGGGGGTGAGCGACACCACGTTGCCGTCGCGCTCCAGCCGCGCCACCGGGGGTCGCAGGGCGCGCCGGCCGTTGGCGTACTCGAGCAACTGCACCCGCTCGCCGCGTTTCGATTCTTCGCGGTAGCTGGCGCTGAGCGCCTTCACCACTCCGCCGCCGTCGAGGCGGTTCACCTCGAGGTCCTCGCCCTCGGGGCCGAGCAGCTGCGCGCCGGGAGCGTCGTCGGCGAGGGTGAGCTGCCCCTTGGCCTTCAGGGTGATCTCGACCGCGGTGCTCTCACCCCGGGCGGCGCGGAGCATGAACGGCTCGAACACCCGCTCGAACAGCGGCACCGCGCTGGCGGTGGTGCCCAGGTACATGCCCGGGTTCAGCCGGGCGAGCTCGAGGTTGTCGAGCAGGCGAAAAGGGTCGGCGCCCTCCGGGTTGGGCGCGTTCGCCTCCACCCGGGTGATCGGGTTGGCCCTCAAGGTTCTGACGAAGATGTCGTTCACCTCGGTGAGCGGCCAGGGAGAGAACGACTCGCGCAGCCGCACGTCGAACCGCACGCTCCCGGCCATGCGCTTGATTCGCATCTGCTTCACGTTCAGCCCGGCGCCGGCGATCTTCTCGCGAATCTCCTCCATCAGCCCGTCGCGAACGGTGGTCTCCACCTCGACGGTGAAGTGGCGATCGCGGTCTCGCTCCACCAGCACCTCGTCGACGTCGCCCCGGCGCAGCCCGCAGGCGGCGATCGCGCGCATCACGTCGAGAGCGGTGCTGGGGGCGCCCACGAGGTGAGTTGACCACACCCGGCCGTGCGATGATGCGCCTGCTTGGCAGACCCGACGCCGGACATTCCCACCCAGCCGCAGACCGCTCCGGCCTCCGAGCACACCGCCACCACCGCGCCCGCGCGTGGGCCGGGGCTGCACAGCGAAGAGGCGCGCCAGCTCGGCCGCTACGTGCTGCTGGAGCGGCTCGGCGCCGGCGGCATGGGCGAGGTCTACGCCGCGTTCGACAAGACGCTCGACCGCAAGGTCGCCCTCAAGCTGCTCTACCCCACCGCCGACGGCACCCAGCGCGACGAGATGCTGGCCGAGGCCCGCGCGCTCGCGCAGCTCTCGCACACCGCGGTGGTGGGCGTGCACGACGTCGGGGTGGTGCAGAACCGCGCCTACATCGCGATGGAGTACGCCAGCGGAGAGCCGCTCAACGTCTGGCAGCGGCAGCGCGCCTGGCGCCACGTGCTCTCGGCGTACCTGGAGGTCGGCGAAGGCCTGCACGCCGCGCATCGCGCCGGGCTGGTGCACCGCGACTTCAAGCCCAGCAACGTGGTGCGCCGCGACGACGACCGGGTGCAGCTGCTCGACTTCGGCATCGCGCAGAAGGCCGCCGTCGCCCGGCCCGACTCGGTGCCCACCGCGCGCATCGCCGGCACGCCCGGCTACATGTCGCCCGAGCAGATGATGGGGCTGCCGGTCGACGCACGGAGCGACCAGTTCAGCTTCTGCGTCGCGCTCTACGAGGCGCTGCTCGGGCTGCTCCCGTTCGGTGAGACCACCGACGAGGCCACCGTGCTGCGCATTCGCGACCGCCAGTTTCTGCCGGTGGTGGAGAGCCCGAAGATTCCCCGCCGCATTCTCGCCGCGCTGAGGAAGGGGCTCTCGTTCGAGGCGAAAGACCGCTACCCCTCGATGGCCGAGCTGCTGCGGGCGTTGCGCCGCGCGCAGCCGCCCGACCGCCGCAGCTGGGTGGTGCTGTTCGTGGTCTCGGTGCTCGCCGGCCTCGCGGTCGCGGTCGCCTGGGTGCGGCCCCGCACCGCCTGCAACTCGGGCCAGGCCGCCGTGCGCGGCGAGTGGGCGAAGCTGCGGGAGCAGGTGCCGAAGACGCTGCACGGGTCTCCCGACGCGGTGCAGGAGATCGTGCGCGGCGCCGACGCGTGGATGCACGCGCTCGACCAGACCTCGGCGCGGGTCTGCCAGGACTTCGTCACCGCCAAGCTGACCGCTGATCAGCTGTCGATCGAGCGGCAGTGCCTCGCCGAGCGGCAAGGCGAGCTGCTCGCCGCGATGGAGTCGCTGCGGGGTGAGAAGTCGGTCGGCCGCGCGCGCGACGCGCTGATGCAGTACGTGCCGCCCGAGCGGTGCCTGGAGGCCACCAGCCAGACCGAGCTGGCCCGCCACGACGCCGAGCGCGAAGCGTGGACCGCGTGGGTGAAGGCCGAGCGCGCGCTGGCCGGCGGCTCGTGGCTGGAGGGCCTGGCGCTGTCGCAGTCGGCGGTGGAGCAGAGCCGCGGGAAGAGCCCGGCGCTGCTCTCGGCCGCGCTGCGCTCGCAGGGCCTGGCGTACGACCGGTTGGGTGAGCCCAAGCTCGCCGCCGCGCGGCTGCACGAAGCGGCGCAGGTGGCGATCGCCGCCGGCGACGGCACCAAGGCCGCCACCGCGTGGATTCCACTCGCCCGGGTGATGGGGCTGGCGTTCACCTCGTCGAGCGCGCCGCGCGCACCCTGGGTGATGGTGAGCCCGGGAGGCGACCCGTACGTCTGGCTCGACTACGCCGCGCCCGAGGTGAAGGCGCGCCGCAACTGGGTCGAGCTGTCGGCTTCGTATGAGCTGGTGCGCGCGCTGCTCGAGCTGCGGCGCGGTGACGAAGAGAAGGCGAAGCAGGCGGTGCGCGCCGCGGAGGACCTGCTGCCGGGAAAGAACCCGATGGCGGCCGCGGTGAGGTGCGCCAGCGCGGTCACCGAGCACCGGGCCGACGCGGTCGACCAGGCGTTCGACGTGCTCAAGGCCGCGCGCGAGGAAGACGAGACGCCCGCCTCGGCCTGGCTGGCGATGGGCGACTGGCTGGTGCTGCTGCCGAAGGAGCAGAGCGCTCCGGCGGCGGTGAAGCTGCTCGAGCAGGTGCGGGCCAGGCTGCCGCACGGCGAGGGCGCGGCGGCGCGGGTGCACTTCGCGCTGGTGGCGTGGCAGGCGGGCGCAGAAGAAGAAGGCCGCGCCGAGCTGGCCCACGTGCTCACCGATGAAGACACGCCGGCGAAGGTGAAGGCGATCGCCGCGCTGCGGCTGAGGCAGATTGGCGACCGCGACGCCGAGGTCGACGCCGCTCAGCTCGAGGGCATGCCTTCGCTCGAAGAAGCGTGGGACAACCTGCGGTAGCGGCGGGCTCTACGCCGCGCCCTTCACGTGCCCCGGCAGGTGCTCGCGGTAGATGCCGTCGAGCGTGTCGCCGATGCTGCGCCAGTCGTACTTCGCCTTCGCCAGCTGGTAGCCCTTCTCGGCCAGCCGCGCGGCGAGCGCCTGGTCTTCCAGCAACCGCACCGTCGCGTCGGCGAACGACTTCGGGTCATCGGCCAGCAGCGCCGACTCGCCGTCGGCCAGCTCGATGCCCTCGCAGCCGATGCGGGTGGAGACGATCGCCTTCTTCATCGCCATCGCCTCGGCGATCTTGAGCCGGGTGCCGCCGCCCATGCGCAGCGGCACCACGTAGGCCGCCGCCTTCCACACGTACGGCCGCACGTCGGGCACCGTGCCGGTCACCCGCACCGCGTCTGACTCGCGCTGGGTGATGTGCGCCGGCGGGTTCTTGCCCACCACGTACAGCTTCGCCTTCGGCACCTTCTGCTGAATCAGCGGGAACACCTCGTCCAAGAACCACTTGATGCCGTCGTGGTTCGGCACGTACGCCATCATCCCGGTGAAGGCGAGCGACCACGGCTCGACCGGCAGGTGCGACGGCGCCGGGGTGAAGAAGTCGGAGTCGACGCCGTTGGGGACCACGCGCTTCGGCGAGCCGGGCACGTCGCCCTCGAACATCTCTTTGTCGCGCTCGCTGGTCGCCAGCAGCACGTCTTGCCGCCGGCAGGTCTCGAGCTCGTCGGCGCGCATCTTCCGGTACTCCAGCCCGTAGTGGAGCTTCTTCACTCCCCACGGGCTCGACTCCCACATGCGCCTGAAGTTGTCGTACTCGACGTTGTGGGTGTCGAGCACCTTGAGCGCAGACGTCTTCAGGTCGAACGGCCCCAGGTGAGAAAATTCGGTCTGCACCACGTCGAAGGGCGTCTTCGCCAGCATCCGGTTGAGCTCGGCCTCGAACTGCGCCGACGCCACCGAGAGCTGAAAGAACGAGTGGGTGGTGAAGGTCGAGAACAGCTGACCCAACCGGCGGCGCTTCGCCTTCCAGGTGGGCGGCACCATCACCACCTCGTGCAGCTTCAGCTCGCTGCGCAGGCGCTCGGCCTCCGCCGGCTCGCCGTAGCAGACGACCGAGACCTGGTGGCGCAGCGAGACCTGCTTCACCAGGTGGTACACCCGCAGCGCTCCGCCGAAGTCGGCGGGCACGGGACAGAACGGCAACGCGAACAGAACCTTCATTTCTTCCCCGCGGTATCGAGCTCGAGCACGGTGATGGAGTACGGCGGCAGCGCGGCGTGGTCGGGCTTCGGCGTCTTCACCAGCTCGTAGCCCTTCGGTTGGAACGTGGTCTGGTACGCCTTCGAGGCGCTCACCGCGCCGCACGACGAGACGTCGACGTTCGCCGACGCCGGGTGGGTCGGGTCGAGGTTGAGCAGCACCAGCACCAGCTTCTTGCCGTCGTCGCTTCGGGAGGCGAACACCGAGACGCTCGAGTTGCTGCTCTTCGCCGGCGCCGAGAGATCCAAGAAGCGGCTGCCCTTGCCGTCGTAGTCGCGAAACGCGTTGAAGCCCTGCGCGCCCGCGGAGCCCTTCGGCGGGTAGTACCAGACGAACGCCCAGCCCACGCCGTACTGGCCGAAGCGCCCGAGGGCCTCGGCCTGGGCGAGCCCGCCCGAGGGGTGCATGTCGGCGCCGAAGTTGTACTCGCCAATCGAGATGCCGCGGCCCGGGTAATAGGTGTCGATCCACTCCTTCATGCGGGGGAGCAGCTTGATCGGCTCGGCGATCCACGACTCGTCTTTGTACGACGGGTCCCACAGGGCGCGGGTGGTGCGCAGCCGCAGCGCCGAGGTCTGCGGGTCGGTCTTGCCGGTGTCGCCGATGCCGATGTCGTGCGCCTGCGGGTAGAAGTGCAGGTCGAGCACGTCGATCAACCGCTCGCCGGTCTTCTTCTCGTGCTCCGCCGCCTTCTTCAGGTACCAGGCGATCAGCGGCAGGTCTTCGTGCCGGCGCCGGTCGGGGCGAATGAAGGTGCCGCCCGACTTGATGTCGGTCGCCGAGTACATGTACCCGGTCCACCCCCACTCGGCGGGGCCGGCGATCACCGCGTCGGGGTCGGCTTTGCGAATCGCGCGCGCGTAGTCGACCGTCTTCGTCCACAGCTCGTCGTAGCTGAGCGGCTCGGGGTGAACGTCTCGGTGGGTGGTCGACCAGAGGTTGGGCTCGTTGTCCAAGTAGTAGAGGTGCACCGCGCGGCCGCGGCCCGACTCCTTGTCTTTGGCGCGAATCGTCTCGACCCACTTCTGCATCAGCTCCGGCTTCGCCTCGACCGAGGTCTGCGACTGCGACGGCGGGGTCAAGTCGACGCCGTCGAGCTTGCCGTTGCCGCACGCCGGGTCAGACGGGTCGAGCTTGTCTTGCTTGGTGTAGAGCGCGAGAGGAAACGAGCAGGCCTTGTCGTCTTTCGCCACCCACCCCAGAAGCGGCACGGTGAGCGCGGTCTTGAAGCCCAGCACCTGCTGCTGAGAGAAGAACGTCTCGTACGAGAAGTTCTTGATGCCGGTGTACTCGAGGTTGTGGAAGTACCAATCGGACCCGGCGTTCCAGGCGTTCTTCTGCCAGTTGTAACGGCTCGCCGGGTTGCCGCCCCAGCGCCGGGCGGTGGCGTGAATCGACGCGGCGGAGTCGTCGTTCGGCCGCTGCGGGTCGAACGCCACTCCGTAAATGAACGGGCTGATCGCCTTCGGCGCGGCGTTGCAGTCGACCGAGAGCTTCACGTCCACCGACGGCCCGGTGGCGACCGGCGCGGCGGCGGGCTCCGCGGTGAAGGCGACGTCGTCGAGTTGCACGTCTTTGAGCGGCCCCTTCTCGAGGCCCTGAAACACCACCTGCTCGAAGTCGACGCCGCGCGGGTTGAGCGCGGTCATCGGCACGAAGAACTTCGTCATCCCGTCGGTCTGCGAGACCGGGGTGAGCGGCTCGAGCGCGATCTTGGGGAACGGGCCCTGACCTTCGAGCCGAACCTCGACCCGCGACGCGGCGAACGCCGACACCGAGAACACCAGCCCGCCGAGGCCCTTCTTCTCGCCGGGCTTTCCCGCGATCCACCCGCCGTAGTTCGAGAGATCGACCTTCACCCGGCCGTGGCCGACGTCGCGCGGAGACCAGCCGTAGTCGAGCCACCCCGATTGGAGCTTCCCGGCGTACACCGGCTCGACGATCTTCGGCACCTGCGGCGCGGCGGAGGCGGCCTGCCCTTTTGCCACGCTCGGCTCGGCTGCCTCACTGTTCTTGCGACAGGCCAGCAGACAGAACAACACCAGGGGAAAGACCCGCATCAGGGGGCCGATTTGGCTACGAAACGTGGCCCGCTGAAAGGCGAATCTGGCATGCCAGGTGCTAGAGTTTCGGGACCCGATGAGCAAGCTCCTGCTCCTTTCCGTGTTGATCATGATGGTCGTGATCCCCGTGCAAGCTTCGAAGGCACGGTCCGCTACCCTTGGGTTACGTAAGGCGTTGGTGTGGTTCCTCGGGTTCAACGCCGTGTACTGGGTGACGGTAGTGATCATCTGGTTCACGTTGTTGATTGGCCGCAATCCGGCGGCACTGCTTCACTCGGTACACGACTAGCCATGACCAAGATGCCCGCGCCACCTTTGCCTGAGCCGATGTCGCCGATGGCTCCGCCGCCTGGTTCGGAAGAATCAGCCGATCTGTTTGACTACAAAGCAATTCGCCAGTGGGTCGCGTTCGTCTGGCGAAGCGTCGGCCGTCACAAGCTGGGGGCGATCACCGGTTTTCTCGCGGTCTTCGGGCTCTCGCTGTTTCTGGCCTGGGTCTGGCCGAAGAAGTACGAGTCGATGGTGAAGCTGCTCGCCAACCGGGGCGACCTGATGGCACAGCTGGGTAACCCCCACCGGTCACAGAACTGGGACATGGACGGCCCGACCCGTGCGGCCCAGGAACAGGTGATGGCGCGCGACAACCTGGTCGCCACCATCAAGCAGACCAACCTGCTCGACTACTGGGACAACCACCGTCACCCGGTGCTGAAGCTGAAAGACCGGCTGATCACCTCGATCGCCGGCGCGCCGACCGAAGACCAGCGCATCGACAACATGATCGGCACCCTGGAGAAGCGGCTCAACGTCTTCACCGGCGACGGCACGGTGACGATCGAGATCTACTGGCCCGACGCGCAGATGGCGCGCCAGCTGGTCGAGACCGCGCAGCAGAACTTTCTCGAGGCGCGGCACGTCGGCGAGGTGTCGGCGATCTCGGAGGCGATCTCGATTCTCGAGCTCCACGCCTCGGAGGCGCAGAGCTCGATCGACGAGGCGGTGACCAACGTTCAGAAGGTGGCCGACGAGCGCCGGGGCGTGGCGAAGAAGACGGTGAAGGAGCTGAAAGACGCCGCCAACGCGCCGGTGCCCAAGGTCGCCGCTCCGAAGCCGGCGATCAGCGCCAGCGAGACGCCCCAGCAGGAGCTGGCGCAGCTGAAGTTCCTGATTCGCACCAAGCGCCGCGCGGTGTCCGACCTGGAGGAGTTTCGCAGCCGCCGGTTGACCGAGCTGCAGTCGCAGCTGGCGGAGCAGAAGGTGATCTACTCGGCCAACCACCCGGTGGTGATCGACATTCAGCAGCGCATCGACGCGATGCAGAAGGAGTCGCCGCAGATCGAAGCGCTGAAGCGCGACGAGCAGGCGCTGATCGAAGAGTACAAGGCGCGCGGCGGTAAGGACCCCGACGCGGCCCAGGAGCCGGGCACCCGCACCGCCACCGCGACGGTCTCGCGCGCGTTCGACACCGAGGCGGTGCTGCGCGACGTGATGCCCGACATGCGCGACGACCCGGCGGTGATGGTGGCGCAAGATCAGCTGCGCATGGCGATCAGCCGCTACCAGGACATTCTGATGCGCCTCGACGCCGCGCGCATCGAGCTCGACACCGCGCGGGCGGCCTTCAAGTACCGCTACTCGGTGGTGAGCCCGGCGCAGACGCCCCGTCACCCGATCTCTCCCAACGTGCTGCTGATCGTTCTCGGCGGGTTGTTGGGCGGCTTGTTCTTCGCCTTCTTCACCGGCACCGTGCTCGACCTCTGGAAGGGCCGGATCGTCGAGCCCTGGCAGGTGGAGACCCAGCTGAAGATTCCGCTGCTCGCGCAAGTGAAGCCGTAAGGGATCGATGAGCCTCTACCATCTGCTCGACGCCGTCCTCTGTCTGGCGGGGCTGCTGCTCGCCCTGCCCTGCGGCTACCTGTTGTTCCTCACCCTGTTGTCGGGGCGCATGAAGCCGCCGGCGTACGGCGAGCCCAAGCTGCGGTTCGACTTCGTGGTGCCGTCGCACAACGAAGAGCTCGGCATCGCGCGCACGGTGCAGAACCTGCTCGCGGTCGACTGGCCGAAAGACAAGTTCCGGGTGCTGGTGGTGGCCGACAACTGCTCCGACCAGACGGCGGCCAAGGCGCGCGAGGCCGGCGCGACGGTGCTGGAGCGGCAAGACGCGGTGAAGCGCGGCAAGGGCTACGCACTCGACTTCGCCTTCAACCAGAGCCTCGCCGACGGCCAGGCCGACGCGGTGGTGGTGGTCGACGCCGACACGGTGGTCACCAAGAACCTGCTCCAGGCGTTCGCGGCGCGGCTGGAGGCCGGCGCGAAGGCGGCGCAGGCGCACTACGGCGTGCTGGAAGAGAAGAGCTCCTGGCGCACCCGGCTGATGCGAATCGCGTTCTCGGTCTTTCACGGGGTGCGCTCGAACGCGCGCGAGCGGCTGGGCGTGTCGTGTGGGTTGCGCGGCAACGGCATGTGCTTCTCGCACGCGCTGATCCGCGAGGTGCCGCACGACGCCTTCAGCGTGGTCGAAGACGTCGAGTACGGCATTCGAATCGGCAAGAAGGGCCACCGGGTGTTCTACGCCTACGAGGCCGAGGTGCACGGCGAGATGGTGGCGGGCGAGAAGCAGAGCCGGTCGCAGCGCCGCCGCTGGGAAGGTGGCCGCATGGCGCTGATGAAGCTCCACGGGTGGCCGCTGGTGGGCGAGGCGTTGAAGCGCCGCAGCGGCATGCTGCTCGACCTCGGGCTCGACGTGGTGGTGCCTCCGTTGAGCTGGCTGGTGGCGCCCGCGGTGCTGGGGGTGTTCGTCGCCGGCGTGTTGTCGTGGCTGGCGGGGTTCGCGTTCTGGTCGGGCTGGGTGTTCGCGGGCTGTCTGACCGCGCTGTCGCTCTACGTGCTGCGCGGGTGGATGTTGTCGGGCGTGGGCCCGCGGGGGCTGCTCGATCTGGCGTACGCGCCGATCTACGTGCTGTGGAAGATCAAGCTGATGGTGTCGAAGCCCGAAGAGAAGAAGGGCGAGTGGGTTCGCACCACGCGTGAGGCAGAGACGGCGCGGCAGGAGGGCGGCTCGCAGTGACCGCCGCGACCGCCACCGCGGGGAGCCGGGTGAAGTCGGCCTTCGGGCTGATGTTCATCTTCGGCTTTCTGGTGGTGATGGCGATCGCGACCTCGGTGGCGATCGTCGGAGGGAACCCGTTTCTCTTCGCGGCGCCGGCGATTGGAGTGGGCGCGGTCTACGCGGTCTGGAAGATGCCGACGAAGTACACCGCGTTGGGGCTGATCTTCCTGATGTGGACGGCCGACTACCTGCCGGAGTCACCGCAAGGCGGCGTGTGGAACTCTCCGCTGCACCCGATCGGCGAGTTTCTGTTCTTCAACCTCTCGGCGGTGACCGGGGTGGCGGCGCTGCGCATCGCCGGCCTCGACTTCATGGTGTTCGTGCTGCTGGGCGTGGGCTCGTTGCGGCGCGCGCTGCGGTCGAAGACCGACCCGCCGACCACGCCCTCGGTGCGGCCGCTGACCTACCTGCTGCTGATGCAGAGCGGCGCGGTGGTGTTGTTCGACATCTGGGGCTCGGGCACCGGCGGCAACTTCAACGAGTCGCTCTGGCAGCTGCGGCAGCTGTTCACCCTGCCGCTGATGGCGATGTTGTTTCTGCACGCGATCAGCGGCTCGCACGCCGACATTCGAACGATCGGGAAGTTGGCGATCGTCGCCGCGGTGTGGAAGTCGCTGGTGGGCATGTACTTCTTCTGGATGATCGCCAGACCCTCCGGGAAGATTTACGAGTTCACCACCTCGCACTCCGACACGCTGTTGTTCGTGCCGCTGCTGGGCATGCAGCTGGCGTTGTTCTTCGAGAAGCCGGTGGCGCGCAGCTGGCGTGACGCGCTCAAGTGGCTGCCGATCGTCATCTACGGAATGATCCTCAACGACCGGCGGCTCGCCTACGTGTCGTTGATGGGCGTGTTCCTCTGCTACATGTTGATGTACCCGCAGAAGAACAAGCTGAAGCGCGGCTTCAAGCGGTTCCTGATTCTCTCGTCGCCGATTCTGGTGATGTACGTGGCGGCGGGCTGGAACTCGATGAGCCCGGTGTTCGGCGGCGCGCAGCTGGTGAAGTCGCTGATCAAGGGCGACCAGGCGCAAGCGGGCGCCGACTACCGCGACATCGAGAACTACGACGTGCTCTACACGTGGAGCGAGAACGCGATCATCCCGCTCGGGTTCGGGAAGAAGTTCGAAGAGCCGGTGAAGCTGCCCGACATCTCGTTCGTGATGCCGACGTACCAGTACCACCCGCACAACACGATTCTTTGGATGTGGACGATCGGCGGAGTGATCGGCTTCACGTTCTTCTTCGCGCCGCTGATGGTGGGGGTTTTCTTGGCGGCGCGGGTGTTCAGAAAAGCGACCCACTATCTCGACCGGGTGGCGGCGATGACGGTGATCGCGATGGTGATCGCGCACATCAACCAGTGCTTCGGCGACATGGGCACCCGCACCTACTTCGGGTCGATGGGGTGCGCGCTGGCGTTGGCGGTGATCTCGAAGATCGCGGTCAGGGTGGGCGCGTGGCCGGGCGCGGCGAAGCCGGAGGTCGCTCCCGCGCCGCAGTTGGTGACGGTCGCGCCGGTGCGCGGTTGAGCGACGATCAGGAGTACCTCAACGTCGATCTCGAGTTCCGGTCGCGGAAGTCGCTGAAGAAGCTGACTGCGATTCTGAGCGACAAGCTCGAGCCGCTCTACACCACAGCGCGGTTCGCGACGTTCGAGGTTGGGTGCACCGCAACCGTCGATGCGGCATTCGAAGGCTTCGAGCGGGTGTTCGATGGCCTCACCGCCGCCGAACGGAAGGAGTGGCTGCGCCACGATTGCGTATTCGCGATCGGCCTCGAGGCGGCCGCGGGACGGAAAATGACGGAGCTGCGGATCGCGAACAAGACGTTCGAGTGCGCTCGACGCATGGGTGCGGAGATCGCGGTCACCGTGTATCCGCGCGAGCGCCGCAAACGGCTTTAATAGGGGTCGTGGGCTGTGGGTTCGGCGCAGTGCCCGCTCGACCTCCGCACGCGGCGCGGAGCCGCCTCATGCGACGGCTCTGTTCTCCGAGGTGCCTGGTGATCCTGAGCCGCCGGGCCACTTCGACGAGCGCTCGACAAAACGCACGCAACCAGCACCACCAACTGTGAACGTTTTGTCGAGCAACGATCGAAGTGGCCACCGCCGTCGGTCCGGTCGATCACGTGCTCGACAAAACGTCGGATGGTAGCGAGGCGGTCTCCAGCGGTCATCGCAACGGGTGCTTTTGCACCCGTACTTGCGGCTCGGAGAGAGGACGTGTGTCGAACCGGCTGCCGATCGAGAAACGAAACGAGGCGAAACGGCTAAGTGCGATGGGAATGAGCGATGCCCTCGTTGCAGAACTGGTTGGGTGTGACGTGTCGATGGTCGGAAAGCTCCGGAAAGTGAGCCCATGGCCATTGCGAAAACGAACTCCCCGTCGCTTGTCGCTGCCCGAACGAGAAGAGATTTCGCGGCGGCTGAAGGCAAACGAATCGCTTCGAAGCATCGCGGAGGAGCTCGGGCGAGCGCCCTCGACGGTGTCTCGAGAAGTGAAAGCTCAAGGAGCACATCGGTACAGAGCGTGGCGCGGCGATGAGCGCGCCGAGAAACTGATGGCCAGGCCGAAGCCGCGGAAGCTGGATACGCATCCGGCGCTGGCGAAGGCGGTCGCAGCCGGACTGATGGAGGATTGGTCGCCCGCGGAAATAGCGAACCGGTTGCGACGCGACTTCCCGGGTGATGAGACGATGAACGTGTCTCACGAGACCATCTACAAGTCGCTGTATCTCCAGGGCCGCGGCAGCCTGCGGAAGGAGCTCACGCAGCACCTACGCCGGAAGAGGACACGACGACAGCCGCGCACCCGCAAAGTGCTCCTCCAAAACCTCAGAGACATGGTGAACATTTCCCAGCGGCCGGCTGAAGCGAAAGACCGAGCGGTGCCCGGCCACTGGGAAGGCGATTTGATTCTCGGCAAAAACCAGGGCTCCGCGATCGGCACTCTGGTGGAGCGCTCGACACGCTTCGTGATGCTCCTGTACTTGCCGAGCGGGAAGACCGCGGAGCTGGTGCGCGAAGCCCTGACGAAGAAGATTCAGCAACTCCCCAAGCAGCTCCAGCGGTCTCTCACGTGGGACCAAGGCCGAGAGCTCGCGCAGCACCAGCAATTCACGGTGGACACCGGAGTGCAGGTGTATTTCTGCGACCCGAGGAGCCCCTGGCAGCGCGGCAGCAACGAGAACACCAACGGCTTGCTGCGGCAGTACTTTCCGAAGGGCGCGGATCTCTCCACTTTCAGTGAGAGTGACATCGACCTTGTCGCAAGAAAGCTGAACGGCCGGCCAAGACAGACGCTGAATTGGATGACGCCTGCCGAGAAGCTCGAAGAGCTCCTCGGAGGCGAAAAGCTGCACGCGGCTTAAAACGGCCACACCAGTCCCGACGTCAGTAGAGGCCGCGCCTCCGCGCCCAACTGCGGGCGCGTCGGCGCGGAGCGCACTCCACTAACCGCAACGCCCCCGCACGGGCTAAGAGGTCGGCGAGCTGTTGCGATGAACCCCTGACGCCGCCGAGCCAGTATCCGACGTTTTGTCGAGCGCCCGTCAGGGGTCTCCGCGCGGCGAGGCAGAGCGTTGGCGAGGCACACCCGCGTCGAACGGCTGGCGCTCAGTCGCGGGCGGAGGCGGCCACCGGCACGGCATGAACCCAACCCCAGTGCCCACATCAAAGCCGGCCCGCGACGCACGCCGAACGCTGACGTGCTAGGCAGCCGGGCATGCGCCACGTCCTCCTCCTTCTGGCCGTCACTCTCGCCGCCTGTTCCTCGACTCCTCCTTCCGGAGGTGGCGGCGGAGGATCCGCGACGGGAGGTGGCGCAGCAACCGGCGGTGGCGCAGCAACCGGCGGTGGAGCAGCGACCGGCGGTGGCGCAGCGACGGGCGGTGGCGCAGCGACCGGCGGCGGCGCAGCGACTGGCGGTGGCGCGGCGACCGGCGGCGGCGCAGCGACTGGCGGCGGAGCAGCGACTGGCGGCGGCTCAGCGACCGGCGGCGGTGGCGGAGGGACGACCGACGGCGGCTACCCCCCGCTGACGCAAGACGAGATCACGATGCTGACCGCGCGCCCGTACAACGTGCACGTGCCGCCGAGCTACGACGGCTCCACGCCGGTGCCCTTCGTCACCTTGCTCCACGGCTACTCGGCGACCGCGACGATCCAGTCGAACTACTTCCAGATGACGGCGCTGTCCGATGCGAACGGCTTCATCCTCGCACTGCCGGAGGGCCTGAAGGACGCCGCCAACAATCAGTACTGGAATGCGACCGACGCCTGCTGCGCCTTCGGAGCCGCGAACACGCCCGACGACGTCGCGTACCTCACCGCGGTGATGAATGACGCGCGGCTCAAGTACAACATCGACCCGAAGCGGGTGTACTTCGTCGGCCACAGCAACGGCGGCTTCATGTCTCACCGCATGGCGTGCGACCGCGCCGATCGGATCGCCGCGATCGTCTCGCTCGCAGGTGCGCAGTGGCAAGACCAGACCCTGTGCGTGCCGAACGACAACATCTCGGTGCTCGAGGTGCACGGCGACAGCGACGCCACCATCGGCTACCTGGGTGGCAACAACTACGGCCACGCGTACCCTGGCGCGGTCACCACCGTCACCGACTGGGCGGCGCTCAACGGCTGCACCGGCATGCTCACCACCGACGCCGGCGTCGACCTCGACCTCGACTCTTCACTCGCCGGCAACGAAACCGGCCGCGTTCAGTTCGGCGGCTGCCCCACCGGCGGCGACGTTCAGCTGTGGACCATTCACGGCGGCGGGCACATTCCCTACTTCACCGCCAACTGGGGCCCGTCGTTCTACCAGTTCCTCTCGGACCACCCGAAGCCGTAGCGGTCAGGGAACCCGCAGCCGGTAGACGCCCGAGTTGGTGGTCACCACCACCACGTCACCGGCCGGAGCGACGGCGACCGACCACACCACCGGTTCCTCGCTGAAGCCACCCAGCTCGGAGTACGCACCACCGCGCGAGAGCCACACCCCGGCCTGGGTCGCGGCGAGCGTGCCTCCGTCGAAGAAGGCGAGCCCGTAGACCTGCATCGCGCCTCCGTCGAGGCCGTCGTCTTCTTCGGTGAACGCGACCGCATCGACGCTGTGAAGAATGCCGGGGCCATTGCGGCCGACCAGGTACACGTCACCCGCGGGGCCGACCTGCACGCCGTAGGGAATCGCGGTCGCGCTGGCGAACACGGTGGTGCTGTCGCCGCCGTCGCCTGCCCAGACCTGCGCGCCGGCATCGGCGATGCCCGCGAACACCACCGAGTCGGAGCGAACCGCCAGCGGCGAGAATCGAAACGTCGACTTCAGCGCGAGCGAGGTGCTCACCGGCCCGACCGAGCTGAAGCTCACCCCGTCGTCGTCAGACCTCACCACTCCGGTGGTGACCGCCCCGACGGGATCGCCGGTGGCCGCGCGTTGATACGCCCAGATGCGGCCGGGCACGTTCGGGTCGGGCCGCACCGCCGCCACGTTCGCCGCCACGCCCGCGCCCGAGCGCCGAAAACCTCCGTCCGACAGCTGGAGCCGCAGCAGGCTCCCCGGAGGGCTCTCGGTCTCGTAGAGATCTTGATCGGTCGCCACCCAGACCACGTCACTGTCGAAGGGGTCGAGCTGAACGTCGGCGATGCAGATGGTGCCGATGCCGGCCCCCACCCGCGACCAATGATCTCCCGAGTCCTTCGAGCGGTAGACGCCCACCGGCGACGCCAGCCAGAGCGAGTCGCCCGAGGCGTTCACCCGGCCCACCAGCTCGTCGAGGCCGGTCGAAGGCGAGAAGGTCTTCGCGCCATCGCTCGAGTGGTAGAGGCCGCCGGTGGTGCCGGCGACGACCACGCTCGAGTTGGGCAGCGCCGCGACCGAGGTCACCGACGGGTCGACCAGACAACCACCGGTGCGGGCGAGCGCCGCGGTGGTGGCTCCCGTCAGCAACCCGGTGTCGGAGGTGCCGACCCAGAGCGCTCCGCTGGAAAACTGCGCGTCGTAGATGAACGACGGGCTGCTCGCGCGCGCCCAGGTCTGGCCCTGGTCATGGGTCTCGCGCAGGCCGTCATCGGTGGTGCCGAGCAGCAGGTGCTGAGCGTCGGCCGGGTCGGCCCGCAGCAGCGTCACGTTCGCGAACGACTGCCCCCCGAAGATGCCGGTCATCTGCGCGACCGGAGCGAAGCCCGCGCCCGCGTCGGCGCTGGCGTAGAAGATCGCGCCATCGGCGAGGTAGACGCGATCGCGTTCGGTGGCGTCGGCCACCAGCGCCAGCGCCGGCCCACCCACGTTCGGCTGAAGCCCCGCCGCCGCGAGCTGCGCCCAGTCGGCTCCGCCCTCGCGCACGAACAGGCTGGTCGCCGCCGACAGCGGAGCCGCCGGCGTGCCGAGCACCAGCGCATAGACCCGCTCGGGAGCTCCCGCCGCGACCGCGAGCGCCGTCACCCGCGCTCCGGCGAACAGCCCCTGGCTCGCGGGCATGAACGTCTGACCGAGATCAGAGGAGACGTACACGCCATCCATCGAGGCGCCCGACGAAGACGAGACCGCGGCGTAGACCGTGTTGGTGCCGCTCACCGCCACCAGCGCACTCACCGTCGAGCCCGGCAACCGCAGCACCGGCGCGAACGTCTTGCCCTCGTCGGTCGAACGGTAGATCGCCCCGCCCCGCCCGGAGATCAGCCCGAAGGCCCGGGTGTAGCCGGTGCCCGCGAGCACCGCGCCCGGCACCGCCAGCAGCGCGTTCACCTTGCCGCCCGAAGGGCCGGTCGGCTGCCAGGTCGCGCCCGCGGGCATCGCCGACTGCACCGAGTCGGCGCACGCCTGGCTGTCGCCCGGGTGGCCGCCGTCACTCTGACACGAAGCGCCGACGCAACCCGCGTCGCACGCCCCCGCATCACAGCCGGGGACCGAGACCATGCCGTTGCACTGACAGCCCCAGAGCAACCAACCGGCGGCGAGCGCCGCCAGCGCCTGCTTCATGGAATGACCTTGCTCGCTTCGTTCGAAGGTGAGCTCTCGGCGCCCGCCGAGTCGTACGCCGTCACCATGAAGTAGTGCGGCCCGGCGGTCAGGTTGTCGACCACGTAGCCGGTGGCGCTCGGGTCTTTGACGTCGATCACCGTGTCGTACTGGCCGGGCTGCGTGCCGACGTGAACCTTGTAGCCGGCGAGGTCGTTGAGCTGACTGCCGTCGGTGTTGGTGGTCGGCGGGTCCCAGTTGGTGATCGCCTGTTGGGTGCCGGTCGCATCGCCGTGCCGCAGGTGGGGCACTTCGCGGTTGATGAACTGCGAGAGCTTGGTCGCGTCGGCGGGCGCGAGATTCCCCGAGTACTTGCTGAACGAGCTCTGCAGCTGGGTGACGTCGGAGTCGCTCAGCTTGGTGGCGGTCATCGAGCGGATCAGCTCGTCGACGTCGCCGCTCTTGATCATCCCCGTCGCGGCGGCGTGATCGAACCGCTCGGTGATGGTGCCCTTGTCTGCGTTGGTGAGCACCTTCGACGCGTCGAACGGCACCACCTTGGGGCCCGTCGAGAACGGGTCGGGCCGCACCGGCACCGGCACCACCGGCACCGGAGGCGGACGCACCGGCACGTTGCCGGCGGTGAAGCTGGAGCTGTTGGTGTTGGCCGGCACCGCGGTGCCACCGGCCGGGCCCCAGCGGGTGGGTACCGGCGCAGGCGCCGGAGTGGTGGTCGCCGGAGCGGGCGCGGGAGTCGACGGCGTGGTGCTGGTGGTTGCGGGAGCCGGGTTGTTGGTCAGCCGAACGGGCATCGAATCCTCCAGGAAGGAACGCCCAGCGTACTCCGAGCGGGGCGCCATTTCTCATGGCATCGCGCGCCAACGGCTTCAGAACCTGATTCGCTGCTCCGGCTGCTTCTCGAGGCTGAAGGTGAGGTCGATCGTCTTTTCCTTCGCGTTGACCTCGGTGAGCGGGAGCACCTCCACGCTGGCGCCCTTCTGCTGCGCGAGGTGCTTCAGCCGCTCGATGTCGCGGGTGATCGCCGAGCGCGAGAACACCTGCTTCGACTTCGTCTCCAAGCCCTTGAAGACGTCTTTCTCTGCGCCGAGGTCGAAGCCGGTCAGCTTCAGCTTGCCGATCTTGAACACGTCGCCTTCGGTCACCTTGAACACCAGCTCCACCGCGCCGTTGCCCTGGGCCGGCTCGCCGGGCGCCACCGCGGTCACGCTGCTCTGCACCAGCCCGTGATCGAACAGCACCGCGTTGAGCGCCATCGCGTCGCGCTCCGCCAGCTCTTCGGTGTACGGGCCGCCGACGCCGCTGCGCAGCGCCTTCTTCAGCTCGTCCTGCTTCACCACCTTCGCGCCGTCGATGCGAATCGCGCCGACGGTGAAGCGATGCCCTTCGTCGATGGTCAGCTTCAGCCGCACCTGGCCCGGCTTGAGGTTCTCGAGCGCGAAGTCGACCTGGGTGTGGGCGAAGCCGATGCTGGCGTACGACTGCTTCACCTCTTCGACCGCCGCCTTCAACACCACCGGGTTCGCCGGCAGCCCGAGCTCGACCGCGCTGCGCACCACGTCTTCGCCCACCGTGCGGTTGCCGCTGATCGACAGCTCGGTGAACCGCGGGTACTCGCTCACCACGTAGATCACGCGCACCCCGGTCGAGCCTTCGATCGGCTCCGCCAGCGCGGTCACGTCTTTCAGCACCACCTGCACGAAGAGGATCTGCAGGTCGATCGCCAGGTTCTTCGACTCGAGCGGCGTGCCCTGGCGAAAGATCACCGTCTTCAGCAGGTGGGTCGCGGTGTCTTCGCTCGCACCCAACACGCAGATCTGCTCGATCTTCTTGCCCCAGAGCTCGTCGGCCTTCGAGTCGGCCGCGTAAGCGGGCACCGCAGTCGGGCAAGCAGTGGGATCGGCGAGTGGCGCCGTGCTCGCGGGTTTCGTGGTGGCGCACGCCGTCGTGACCAGCAGCAGGGTCGCCAACCTCACCCTGCTCACAGGCGCACCTCGATCACCGCGTCGGCCCGCAGCTTGATCACCAGCTGCGCGCGCTGCGCCGCCATCCACTCCGGAAAGCTGCCGCCGTCGGGCCGCCCCATCGTCGCGGTCTTGAACTGGAGCCACTTCAGCTCGGTCAGCTTCTGCCGGAGCATCTCGCGGTACTCGTCTTTCTCGAAGCCCTGGTCCTTCGCCGCCTTCCACAGCTCTTCGAGCGAGAGCTGGTTCTGCGCCGCCACGTCGGCGACCGCGCGCTCGATGTCGGCGTCGGTGGTCTCGAGGTGAAGGTGGTTGGCGTCGTCGGCGATCAGCAGCTCCTCGATCATCTCCTGGAGCGTCACCTTTTCCGCCTCGGCGTGCTGCTCCGGCGTCATTCCCTTCTCGACCGGCTTCAGCCGCTGCGCGAGCGAGTTGCGGGTGATCGCGTGGAGGTTCACCGTGGCGATGATCCGGTCCGCCAGTCTGGCCTTCGGGGCGGGGCCGCCAGCGGAACCAGCGAGCAACACCCACAACGCCAACGAGGGCGGGAGCATCCGCGCATGGTAACTTGAGTCTCGCGTTGGCGCTTGCGCTGTTCGCTTATTAACGAGAAGACCACCGCCCTCGTGTCGACCCTGGCCGCCGTTCCTCAAAAAACGAAGTCACCGTTTCGTGGCCACGTACCGGCCCTCGACGGCGTGCGCGGGGTCGCGATCGGCCTGGTGCTGCTGGTGCACTTCATCGGCGACGTTCCCGCCCAGGCCAACGACAAGCTCGAGTCGCTCGTCTTTCAGGCCGCCACCTACGGCAGCTTCGGCGTCGATCTCTTCTTCGTGCTCTCGGGGTTCCTGATCACCGGCATTCTCTTCGACGCCAAGAGCGACCCGCACTACTTCAAGAACTTCTACATGCGCCGGCTGCTGCGCATCTTCCCGCTCTACTACGGCGTGCTCGCCGTCATCTTCCTCGGCCTCCGGTGGATTCCGTTCTTCCAGGGCCCGGAGATGACCGAGATGGTGAAGCAGCAGGGCTGGGCCTGGGCGTACGCGATCAACATTCACATCGCGCGCGAAGGCACCTGGTCGCTCCCGTACATCAGCCACTTCTGGAGCCTCGCGGTCGAGGAGCACTTCTATTTTCTCTGGCCGCTGGTGGTGTGGCTCTGCTCGCGCCCCGCGCTGATGCGCATCTGCAAGGTGGTGATCGTCGCCGCCCTCGCGCTGCGCATGGCGATGTACTTCAACGGCGTCAACGCGCTCGCGATCTACACCCTCACCCCGTGCCGCTTCGACGCGCTCTGCCTCGGCGGCCTGATGGCGATCACCGTGCGTGGCGAGGGCGAGCCCGAGAAGTGGGTGAAGTGGCTCCGCGGCCTGGGGTGGAAGCTGGCGATCCCCAGCGCGCTGTTCATCGTGGTCACCTTCGCGATCAACTCCCGCACCACCTTCGCCTGGGAGATCCTCCGCCCACTGCGCGAGTCGTGCTGGACCTTCTGCTTCGGAGCGCTGATCGCCTTCGCCGTCACCGCGCCCGCCGGCACCCTGGTCGGCCGCGTCTTCTCGTCGCGCGCGCTCACCTTCCTCGGCAAGTACAGCTACGGGCTCTACGTCTTTCACCAGTTCATCGCGCAGTGGCTCTTGAAGAAAGACACCCTCAACGACTGGTTCGGCTTTCTGCACTCGCACCGGCTCGCGGTGATCGTTCAGGCCGCGCTCGGAATCACCGTGTCGATCGCGGTGGCACTGATCAGTTACAACTTCTTCGAGAAGCGCTTCCTCACCTTGAAGGTGAAGTACGAGGCGAAGCCGAAGGTTGACCCGACCCAGGGTTCTTCGTCACCCGCCTGAACATTTGTTCAACGGCCATTTCACGAGAACGCAAGCGCGCTCAATCGTGCGCCCGCGATCTGATCTTCGCTGGAAAATTCCAGCGGCACTGAAAAGCGCCGCCGCGCCACGATTCACGACGGGCGGAAGAACGCGGTCCAGTTCTCGGAGTGCGACTCGTCGTCGTTCAACCACCACGACGCGAACAGCCGGCCTTCGTCGGCGCTGAGCCCGAAGAACAAACGGCCGTGACCTGTTCGTGACGCGCCACAGCCGGCGGAGAGCGTTTCGCTCCAGGTGAACACGAACTGGTTGCCCTTGGTCTCGCCGGTGATGGCTCGGGTGAGCGCGCAGCTGCCGGCGTCTTGCACCTGCGAGTCCCAGGTCAACGCGCCCTCGAGCTTGCCGGGAGCGGTCTCTTTCAAGGTGAAGCGCCCATACTGCGGCGACCACCAACTGCCAGCGAAGGTGTGCCCGTCGGGCATCGAGCCCGCCTCGAGCTTGCGCGCTTCTCCGGTGACCTCGTCGTAGCCCTGCCACGCAGGGCAGCAGGCGACGCCGCCGACCACCGCGAGCGCGCCGGCGCCCCACACGACTTCTCTGCGGGTGAGCTTCACGTCGCGCCTCCCACCGAGATGCCGAGGCGGTCGGTGAAGCTGTTGTCGAACACGCCGCCCTCGTTGAGCTCCTTGAACACCTTCACGAAGGTGTCGAAGCCCTTGTAGCGATCGCGCAGCCACTTCGGGTCAGAGGTCAGCGCCTGCTTCTGGCCCCAGCTCGGCCGGCCGCGGAGGTCGTCGCCCTTCGGCCCGTGACACAGCTCTTCTTCGTAGGAGTGGAGCGTGTCTTCGAGGTTCCAGATGCCCTTCAGCTGCGGGCACTCGATCGACACCATGCGGCCCTCGTTGAACGGCGAGAGCCAGGCGTCGCTCTGGGAGGCGAAGCGCACCGACAGCGGGCTCGACTGCAGCCACTTGTTCTTCTCGTTGCGCTTGATCAGCTCCAGCAGCGCGTCGATCGCCGCCACCGTCTTGTCGGCGGGGAAGATGAGGTCGTTGGAGATCGCCTTGATGCGGGTGGAGACGCCATCGCGGTCGGGCTTGATGTTGGTGGAGTAGCCGTTGTCGAACACCCGGAAGCTCCAGTCGCACACCGGAGCGAACAGCTGCGACTTCAGCGCCGAGCCGACCAGCGATTCGATCGCGTGCGCGCCGGCCATGTTGATGATCCACACCGTGAAGTCGTCGAGAAACTCCGCCGCCGCCCAGACGCTGAAGTCGGCTTTGAACGGGCGGCCCACGATCGGCGTGCCGGGCAGCGCCTTGTTGCGGATGATCTCGACGCAGTCGGGATCTCCGCCCGACGAGTACGGGTTGATCAGCAGGTTGTAGTGCCGGCAGCCGCCCGCCACCTGGTCGAGGTTCGCCACCAGCTTCGGCGCCAGCTGAGACCACTTGGTCATCGTGCGCGTCTCGCTGAGCAGGTACGCACCTTCGACCTTCACGGTGAGCGCGTAGACGATGCCGAGGCAGCCGAGCGAGACCTTGGCGGCGCGAAACACGTCGGTGTTCTGAATCAGCGAGCGGCTGGTCGAGTACTTGGCGATGAACTTCATCGGGTCGGTGATGCCGTCGTCGGGCTCGATGCGCACCAGGTGGCCACCCGACGTGACCAGGTCGAACGAGAGCGCGATGTCGCACAGCGGAGGCAGGTTCCACCCGGTGCCATGCGTCGAGGTCGCCATCGCGCCGATCACCGTCTGCCCGACGTGGCCGCCGAGGTTGCCGAACGCGAGGCCGGCCTTGTTGAGCGCCTGGTTCACCTCGGCGATCCGCGCGCCACACTCGATGCGAACGCGCGCTTCGTCGGGCCGCGGGTCTTTCCACAGCTCGTCGCCGCGCGGGAGCAACCCTCCCGACGGAGGCACGCCCCCCGGAGGCCGATCGACGGTCACCAGTTGCGAGAGGTCGACCAGCACGCCGGTGGTGTCGAGAATGTCGGAGTACGAGTGGCCGTAGCCGAAGGCGCGCACCCGCTGCTTGTTGGCGGTGGCCTCGCGCACGGTGGCGCAAAGCTCTTCGAGCGACCTCGGAGTCGCGATCGACTTCGGGTGAATCACCACGTCACCCGCCCAATTGGTCTTCGTCTCTCCACCGGCGACCGGCGCAGCGGCTGGAGCAACCTTGGCGCGCAGCTCCAGCGGCGACGGAGCGGCGTCGATCTCCTGCTTCGCCGCCTGAAGAAACTCCTTCGAGCCTTCTTCGAGCGGAGCTTTGGCGGCGTCGAGCGCCTGCTTCAGCTCCTCGGTGGTCGCTTGGGTGTCCTGCCCCGACTGTTCAGCTTCGCGATGTTTCCGCGCCGCATTGACCAGCCGCTTCGCCGCTTCCCGATGGTTGTCCCCCGGCACGGGACAAAGTTCTACTTGCCTGTGTACAGCCCGTCCACCGACTCCGCCCACAGGCGGTTGATGGAGACGATGCCCGCGTCGTTGGGGTGAATGCCGTCGCTCAGCTCGCCGGGGTGCGCCTTGAAGTGCGAGTAGAGGTCGGGCCCCGGGGTGAGCCCGTTCTTCGCGGTCACGTCGTCGATCACCTGGTTGTACTCGGGGATGTAGTCGTGCTCCTTCGTCGAGAACGGCACGTGCGCGAAGATCGGCACCCGCCCGGCGTCTTTCAGCAGCTTCACCATGCCTTCCAGATTCGACTTGAAGTCAGGGCCGGGGTGCGAGTTGCCGGCGGCGTCGTTGGTGCCGTAGCAGATGGCCCAGTACTTCACGTCGGGGAACTCTTTGATCAGCGCCGGCAGCCGCGCGAGCCCGTCGGAGCTCTTCTCGAAGCCGATGCCACCGTTCACCATCAACGGGAAATAGCCGGGGTGCTTCTTCGCGATCAGCTCCGCGAACGACGGCTGGTGCTTCGCCTCACGGTCGTACGAGAACGCGGTGATGCTGTCGCCGAAGAAGAACCAGGTGTCTTCGCTGCCGGCCGACGCGTCGTGCAGGTCGAGCTCGTCGACCTTCACTCCGTACTGATTCGTCTTCGCGGTCTTCGCGGTGACCGCCAGCCGCACCCAGCGCTGGCCGGTGAAGTCGAACGCCTGCTCGCGCCCGCGGTAGGTGTTGTCTTTCGTCTGCGCGGCGACCTTCCAGGTGCCGTCTTTGCCGTCGTCGGAGTCGGCCGAGGTCTCGATGCGCCACGCGCCGAAGCCGCCGTAGGTGGTGTCGTTGAAGGGGAAGTCGAACGACGAGGTCCAGTTGAGCACCAGCTTGCTCGGGCCCTGGCCGACGTCGACCGAGAGGTACGCCGGCTTCTCGTCGGTCATCTTGTCTCCCGGCGCCCAGGCGTCGTCGCGGTACTTGCCGTCGACCGCCTTGCCCGGGTTCGAGCCCGACATGTTCGAAGTGACCGCGTGCCCGCGCGAGACCAGCGGGTTGGGCGTGATGCCCTTGGCCGGCTTCTTCGGAGCCGCGTACGGCGTCTTCGGCACCGACGCCGACGCCGAGCTGGAGCCGCACCTGAACCGCGAACCCGAGAGGCTGACCAGGAACAGCGCGGCGAGGGCGTAGCGAATGGCTCGTTGCATGACGACTCCTTGTTAGACGCTCAGCCGCTTGCGCAGCCGGGCCAGCGGCTTCTCGAGCGCCACGTAGATGCCCCACGCGACCGCGAAGGCGATGCCGAACGCGAGCACGCCCTGCGCCACCGGGTGCATCGTGGGCAGGTGAAAGCGCACCCCGAACAGAATCACGTGGTGCACCAAATAGAGCGAGTACGAGAGCACGCCGAGAAACGCGACCGGCTTCCAGTTCAAGAAGCGCATCGGCAGCAGCGTCGGGTGGCAAATCGCGGTGACGAAGATCGGGTACAGCCCCAGCCCCTGCACCGTGTAGCGAAACGACTCGCGGAACGCGTCGTCGCGGTAGACGAAGCTGAACAGCAGCAGCCCCACTCCGAGCGGGAACAGCACGTACTTCCAGAGCGACGGCGAGCCCGGCGGGTGCCCGTCGAGAATCGGGTTGTGAAACACCGCCAGCGAGCAGCCCCAGAGAATCGAGTCGAACCGGGTGTCGCTCGCCAGGTAGGTGCGGTCGGTGGGCGAGTTGAGCTTGAACACCAGCCAGCAGCGCCAGGCGAGGATCAGCGCGCAGAAGAGCCAGAGCACCACCGCCTGCTGCGAGTGGCTGGCGCGCCGCCGCCGCATCAGCAGGTAGATCATCGGGAACAGAAAGTAGAAGTGCTCCTCGACCGCGAGCGACCAGTAGACGCCGGTGCCGAGCGCCTGGCCGGAGTACCCGTGCCCGACGATCCAGTAGTTCGCGTAGTGAAGAAACTGAGCGAGCACCGCCGGCCGCTGGAGCGTGCCGTCGAGAAAGCCCACCGCGGTGAGCACCGTGGCGACCGTGAGCACCAGGTAGAACGGCGGCAGAATTCTCAGCACCCGGCGCAGGTAGAACTTGCGCAGCGAGACGGTGCCGGTCTTCTCGAACTCCATCCTCATCAGGGTGGTGATGAGGTAACCCGATAGAAAGAAGAAGACGGTCACCCCGAAGCCGCCAGGGACCCATTTTTCCAGGCCGGCATGCGCGAAGAAGACGATCGAAAAGCTCACCGCGCGCAGCCCGTCGAGCGAGGGAATGTGGAAGCCGCCACCCTTGGACACGCCGCGCAAATAGCACGCTGGTCCATCCTGGGTAGACCAAACCCCGGGGGGTGGAATTGGAGTGTGGTGATCCGGTAAACACGTCGGATTCCCGTGCGACGACCTACCCTAGTGGCCGCCGCCCTGTTGCTGTCCTGCCAGGGCAACATCAAGCTCCCGCCCGACCCGTTGGCCGTTTGCGCTGACCCGGGCCAGGTGACGCTCCGCCGCCTCAACAACGTCGAGTACGACAACTCGCTGCGCGACCTGCTCGGCGACTCCACCCAGCCGGCCAACTCGTTTCCCGCCGACCAGGCGGTGAGCTTCGACAACAACGGCGACGCGCTGGCGATGAGCCCGATGCTGGTCGAGCTCTACGCCAACACCGCGCAGAAGGTGGTCGACTCCGCGCTCGCTCCGCCGCCGACGCCGATCTCCGAGCAGTACCAGGCCAGCATGCTCGCCGACGCGATGTGCCCGAACGGCATGGAGCCGCCCGGCGCCGACTACACCTGCTTCGGCTACCTGCCCGGCACCGGCACCGCGATCGAGATCTGGAACGACCAGTACTACATCGACCACCTGCAGACGGTGCCGGCCGACGGCGACTACACCCTCTCGGTTCGGGTCTACGACGCCGCGGGCAGCATCGCCGCCCAGCTCGAGCTCGACGTCGACGGCAAGAAGGTCTACCTCGGCAACGTCACCTCCGCGTCTCCGGTGGTGGTCACCCAGTCGGTGACGCTCGGCGCCGGCAGCCACCGCATTCAGATCATCAACGCCAACGTCGCGCGCAGCTACGACCGCGACCTCGGCGTCGACTGGCTGAAGGTCGAAGGCCCGACCAACATGCCGAGCGCGACCCAGGTGGCGTTCAAGAACTCGTTCTTCGCCTGCGACCCGTCGAAAGACGGCGTCGACCCGTGCGCGAAGCAGATTCTCACTCCGTTCGCGCGCAAGGCGTGGCGCCGCCCGGCGACCGACGACGAGGTCGGCCAGCTGGTGGCGCTGGTGCACGTGGCGTTGGACAACGGCGACGACTTTCAGACCGGCATTCGGCTCGCGCTGCGGCGGGTGCTCACCAGCGCCGACTTCCTCTTCAAGGTGGAGACCGACGCCAGCCCCACAGACATGTCGCCCCACCCGCTCAACGGCTTCGAGCTGGCGACCCGGCTGTCGTATTTCCTCTGGGCCTCCACGCCCGACGACGAGCTGCTCACCGAAGCGGCGGCCGGGCGGCTCACCGACCCGACGGTGCTCGAGGCGCAAGCGCGCCGCATGCTCGACGACCAGAAGGCGGCCGCGCTCGTCGACGTGTTCGCCGCCCAGTGGTTCAGGGTGCGCGCGTTTCAGCTCTCGACCCCGTCGGCGACGGTGTTCCCCAGCTTCACGCCTCCGCTGCGCGACGCGATGACCCAGGAGACGCTGCTGTTCCTCCAGTCGTTCTTGTTCGAGGACCGCAGCGCGCTCGAGATGCTCGACGCGAACTACACCTACCTGAACGACATTCTCGCGCAGCAGTACGGCATTCAGGGCGTCACCGGCTCGCAGATGCAGAAGGTCACGCTGACCAACAACCAGCGCGGCGGCCTGCTCACCCAGGGCTCGGTGCTCACCGTCACCAGCCAGCCCAACCGCACCTCGCCGGTGCGCCGCGGCAAGTGGGTGCTCGATCAGATTCTCTGTCAGCCGCCGCCTCCGCCGCCGCCGAACGTGCCGGCGATTCCCTCCGACGGCATGGTCTCGGGCGCGACGCTGCGTCAGCTCACCGAGGAGCACCGCGACAAGAACTCGATCTGCTCCGGTTGCCACATTCAGATGGACCCGATCGGCTACGCGATGGAGCACTACGACGGCGTCGGCCGCTGGCGCGACCAGGACAACGGCCAGCCGATCGACGCCACCGGCTCGCTGCCCACCGGCGCGAACTTCGACGGCGCGGTGCAGCTGGCGCAGACGCTGAAGGCCGACCCGCGCTTCTCGCGCTGCATCAGCAAGAAGATGCTCACCTACGCGCTCGGCCGCGAGCTCACCACCAACGACGACTGCACCGTCGACGGCTTGACCAAGCTCTCGCAAGACAACGGCTACCGGCTGCGTGAGCTGGCGGTGGCGGTGGTGAAGAGCCCCTCGTTCCGCAACCGCCGGCCCGGAAAGGCGGCCACGCCATGAAGCCACTGTCTCGCCGCACGCTGCTGAGAGGCACCGGCACCGCGCTCGCGCTGCCGCTGCTCGAGGCGATGATTCCCCGCACCGCGCACGCCCAGGCCGCCAAGCCGCTCCGGTTGATCGCCTGGTACTTCCCCAACGGGTACTACCGCGCGACGGTGAACGGGGCGACCCGCGACGACTGGACTCCGGCGCAGACCGGTAACACGTACACGATGTCGCCGATTCTGATGCCGCTGGCCTCGTTTCAGCCCGACATTCAGGTCGTCTCCGGCATCTCCAACCCGCCGGCCGACACCGCGCCGCTCTCGTGCGCGCACGCGCGTGGCACCGGCAGCTTTCTCACCTGCGTCGCGCCGCAGGGCGATGCGGCCGACGGCGTCTCGCTCGACCAGGTCGCGGCGGGCGCGATCGGCCACGCCACCAAGTTCCCCTCGCTGGAGCTGGGCACCAACAACTCGGGCGGCGACACGCCGATCCGCTCCACCATCGCCTGGGCCGACGCGGCCACTCCGCTGTCGCACGAGTCGCGCGCGGAGGCGTTGTTCGACCGCCTGTTCGCCACCGAGATGGTGAGCCCGCAGGAGGCGGCGAAGCGAAAGCTGTACTCGAAGAGCGTGCTCGACAGCGTGCTCGGCTCGGCGAGCTCGCTGCGCGGCAAGCTCGGCTCGGGCGATCAGAAGAAGCTCGACGGCTACCTCAACGGCATTCGCGAGCTGGAGATGCGCCTCGACGCGCCGGCGGTGAGCTGCACCCCGGGCGCGCGGCCGGCCCCGACGGGTGACCTGCAGACGCAGACCAAGAACCTGCTCGACGTGCTCGCGCTCGCGCTCCAGTGCGACCTCACCCGGGTGGCGACGTTCATGTTCGATCGCGCGGGCAGCGACCTCTCGTACCCGTTCCTCAACGTGAACAACGTGCCGATCGACTCCGGCCACCACAGCCTGAGCCACCACCACTCTGATCCGTCGAACCTCGATCAGCTGCAGCAGATTCTGACCTTCCAGATGCAGCAGGTGGCGTACCTGCTCGGCAAGCTGAAGGCGATCGACGAGGGCGGCGAGTCGGTGCTCTACCGGAGCGCGATCTTCGTCAGCTCCGAGATCGGCGACGGCGACTTGCACGAGCAGGCGCACTTCCCCTGCATCGTCGCGGGCAGCGCCGGCGGCGCGCTCAAGGCCGGCAAGCACGTGGCCTTCACCAACACCGCCACCAAGAGCGACCTGTTCATCACCCTGCTCCAGTCGGTGGGCGTGAACACCAGCACCTTCGGCGCCGACGGCAACACGGCGTTGGCGGGACTCACCTGACCCTGCAGAAGGCCGCGCGCATCGCGTGGCCGCTGTACGTCGGGTTCATCTTCTCCACGCTCTACGTCGCCCGGGTGGCGTCGAACTGGCTGCGCGAGCATGGGGTGTTGCGGCTCACCGTGGCGTCGATGTTCGCGGGGGTGCTCGGGGCGCTGCTTGCGTTCTTGCTGCGGCAGCCCGGCTTTCGAACCTGGCGGCTGGCAGCGGTGCTGGTGGGCCTCGGCGTGCTCTACGGCCTGGCGGCGACCCAGTCGGAGACGCCGGAGGAGCGGCTGCATCTGATCGAATACGGCGGAGTCGCACTGCTCACCGAGCTGGCGCTGCCGTCGCGACTTCGCGGGGTCGCACGCTTCATCGTCGCGTGGGGCATCACCATCGCCACCGGGTGGTGCGATGAATTGGTGCAGGGGCTTTTGCCCAACCGGCACTACGATCTGCACGACGTCGCGTTGAACGCGGTCTCGGGGTTGCTGGCGTTGATGGCGAGGTACGGCATTCCCCGCTTTGCGCAGAAGGGAACCGGATGAGGCGAGCGTCGTTGCTGCTGGTGTTGTCGAGCGCCTGCGTGACCTACGTGCCCGCGGTTCGGCCCACGCCTGCGCCGTGCGCCGACGTTCCCGTGCCGGCAGACGTCACCGTCGACTGGTACGAGATCAACGGAGCGACCTCGGCCGAGCTGCGCCGCGAGATGGACGTGAAGGGGCCGGTCACCGACGGCAAGCGCAACGACGCGTACACCCACTGGCACGTCGACTGGCGCTACCCGTTTGAGAAGAGCGCCGCGGGCTGCACCACCGGCCCCACCACGATCACGCTGAAGACCAGCTACCAGTTTCCGCGCTGGACCGGCGAGGCCAGCGGTGACGAAGAGCTCCGGCGGCGCTGGCACTGCTATCAGGGCGCGCTGCTCACCCATGAAGACGGGCACCGGGTGCATGGTCGCGACGCCGCGGCGGAGATCGAAGCCAAGCTGCCGACGCTGCCGCCGAAACGAACCTGCGACGAGATGGACGCCGCGGCGAACGCCGAAGGGCAGCGCATTCTGCAGCACTACCGCGACCTCGACGGCCAGTACGACGCGAAGACGAACCATGGCGCCGCGCAAGGCGCCACGTTCCGCTGAGACGTGCCACGGCCGCTGGCTCTGATTGGGGGCGCTGTTGGTTGTTCTCGCGCGCGGCACGAGCCGGCTCCGCCCGCGATCTCGTTGCTGATCCCGATCTCGCAGCCGGTATTCGTTCGACGATCTCTCCAGCGATCGTCGATCGCGCACGGCAAAGTAGGCACAACGGGTGTCTCCGGGCCGATTCCGCCCTCGTAAGTCGCGAATTTGTCGTGGCGGCAGACGTTGTGAGGGGGGCGTTGTGCCTACTTTGCCGTGGCGGCGCCACGCGGTCATCGCAACGCACGTCGCATGGCACCAAACGCCACGCCTCGAACCGCGGGCGGATGTCGGGCTCGGCAGTGCCGACCGAGACCACCTTCAGCACCCCCACTCGATGCCGTCCCGCTACGGCTTCTCGAAGATCAGAATGAACCGGTCCGACGTGCCGCGTTTGTCGGCCGCCAGACGAGGCGACGCATTCCAGTCGCGGGCGTCAGCGGGATTTCTCAGCGCGTCGTCGCTGCGCGCGAGCTTGAACCCGACCGCGGTGACCTCACTCTTCACCTGGTCTTCGCTGATCCGGTGGAGCTGCTCGGCCACCTCGGGCCCGCTGCCGGCCTTCGCCGACGAGTCGGACACCACGTAGTGCCCGCCCGATTTGAGCGCCGCGAACACGCCCGCGTTCATCTTGGCGGTGTCGACCTTCTGCCAGACCATGTCGTGGTAGTTCGCGTTGGTCACCACCACGTCGAGGGTGCCGTTGAGCTCCGGCGGAAACGGATCGGTCGGCTCACGGTCGAGGCGCTTCACGTTCGCGTTCACCGGCCGGGCGAGGCGCTCGCTCCACGGCTTCTCAGCGAAGCGCTCCAGCAGCCACTTCGGGTTCTCGCCGTACACGGTGCCGTTCGGGCCGACCGCGCGCGCCAACAACTCGGTGGTGTAGCCGCCTCCGCACACCAGCTCGCCCACCTTCATGCCCGGCTTCACCGCCAGCGCTGCGAGGTACTCGGCCGGCTTACGGCCTGGGTCGAGCTTGCGGTCGTCGTCGGTGCGGTCAGGAGCGGTCACGATGGCCTCGTAGTTGGTGGGGGAGTCTGTCTTCGTCGCGGGAGCGGGAGCCGTCGTGGCACAGCCCGCGAGCATCAGCGTCAGCAGGAACCAGCGCATGGCCTGCATCTCTAACGAGGCGAGATCGCCCCGTCATCGCCAATTACAGGCATCGTCTCGGGAAAGTCGGCCTTCGACAGGTCCCGAACGAGCTTGATGCCTTCGCCTTTCTCGTCGGGCTTCGGCACACCCTGCCCTTCTTGCGTCGTCGGCAGAATCTTCCCGTGTACGAACCTGCCGTCGCGCGCGAGCTCGACCTCCATCACCCCGGCGACGTGCTGCACGCCCGACAGCTCGAAGCGGCCGTAGGTGGCGAAGTTGCCCATCGAGTAGATGATCAGGTGCCCCTTGTAGAGCTCCATCGCGCGGAGCACGTGCGGCCCATGCCCGAGCACCAGGTCGGCGCCGGCGTCGATCACCGCGTGGGTGAACACCGGGAGGTTGCCGCGGTTCTCGCCGAAGTGGGTGTCGATGCCCTTCACCACGTGCTGCGCCTTGGGACCCTCTGCGCCGCCGTGAAAGCTGACGATCACCAGATCGTGCGAGGCTTTCGCCTGCTTCACCAGCGCGACCGCGGCGGCGGTGTCGTTGACGTCGTTGGTCGCGCTCGAGGTGTGAAACGCCACCAACCCAATCGAGAGCCCGCGCGCATGCGCGGTGCCGATGCTGCCCTTGGGCCCGCTCCAGACGATGCCGGCGCCGTCGAGCGCGCCCTCGGTGGCCCGGCGGCACTCTTCGCCGAAGTCGCCCGCGTGGTTGTTGGCGGTGGACGCGAGGTCGACGCCTGCATCGGCCACGTAGGTCGCGTAGTGGGTCGGCGACCGAAACGCGAAGCAGCGCCCGGCCGCCTTGCCCTTGCACTTGCTCGACGCACCCGAGTCGCAAAGCGGCCCTTCCATGTTGGCGAAGGTGAGGTCGGCGTCGCGCATCCAGTCGCGCACCGCGTCCAACAGGTGCGCTCCGTCTTCGGGCGCGAGGTGCCCCGGAGGATCGACCGTGCCGAGCATCACGTCACCCACCGCACGAATGCGCAGCGCGGTGCCACCATCGGCGGCAGTGCCAGCGTCAGCCGCGGCGAGCGAGATCAGCAGCAGCGCGTGGATCATCCGATCTTCTTTCCGCAGAGCTCTTCGTAAGCGCTGATCACCGCGGTGATGTCCTGCTCGCCTTTACCGGCGGCGCGAGCGGTCGCGTAGACCTCGTGCATCGCCGCGCCCGACGGCGTCGGCACCCTGTTCGCCGCCGCGTTCTCGAGGAACAGCGAGAGGTCCTTGAACATCAGGTCGATGCTGAAGTGGGTGGTGAAGTCGCGCTCCAGCAGCGCCTTGCCCTTGAAGTCGTAATACGGCGAGCGAAAGCCCGACGCCTGCACCACCTCGACGAACTTGCGCGGGTCGACCCCGGCCTTCGAGGTGAGCAGCATGCCTTCGCTGAACGCCTGGAGCATCGCCGCGATCAGCGCGTTGCCGGCGAGCTTCACCTGGGTACCCGCGCCGACCGGGCCACAGTGAATCGTCTTCTCTCCCACCCGGGTGAAGATCGGCTCGGCCCGCTTCAGCGTCTCGTCGCTCGCGCCCACCATCAACACCAGGGTGCCCTTCTCGGCGCCCGCCTTCGAACCGGTGACCGGAGCGTCGGTGAAGGCGACCTGCTTCTTGGCGAACTCCGCCTCGAGCTCCTTCACCAGCGCGACCGAGATGGTGGAGAAGTCGATGAACAACTGGCCCGCGCGCGCGGTGGTGATGAAGCCGTCTTTGCCGAGCGCCACTTCTCGCAGCGCGGCCGGAGTCGCGACGCAGGTGCAGAACGCGTCGGTCTTCGCCGCCACTTCGGCCGGAGTCGCCGCCACGGTGACGCCGAGCGCTTCGAGCTCTTTCGCCCGCGCGGGGGTGCGATTCCACACCACCACCTGGAGGCCTTTTTTCTGCAGGTTGGCGGCCATCCGCGAACCCATGATTCCCAAGCCCACGAAACCGACGGTCTTCATGGCGACCCCATATAGCGTGTATCGTGCGCGCCATGGCTTTCGGTTGGATCAGCAAGCTCAAGCGCGAGAACTCGTCAGCGGCACGGCGCGAGCGTGAAGATCAGATCGCCAAAGCCGTGACCGACGGTTTGCGCACCTTGTCGATGATGCTCAAGGAGCTCGCAGATCGGGTCGAGAAGCAGCGGCTCGATCGCAGCGGTTACCACCCGCAGGAGCGCTACCTCGAGCGCACCGATGATCGGAAGTGACGAGCTTCTACCGGGCGTTTCGTTTCGGCATCTCGTGGCTGCTGGGGCTGTTCTTCCGCATCGAGCCTCCGGTGGATCCCCACGGAGGGCTCTCGCTCCAAGGCCCGGTGATCTACGTCGGCAACCACCCCAACGGCCTGGTCGACCCCGGCCTGGTGTTCGTGCTCGCGCAGCGGCAGATCACCTTCCTCGCCAAGGCGCCGCTGTTTCCGATCCCCGTGCTCGGCTCGATTCTGCGCGGCATGGGCGCGTTGCCGGTCTACCGCAAGCAAGACGACCCGACGCAGATGGCGAAGAACGACGGCACGCTGGCGGCGAGCGTGAAGGCGCTCACCTCGAACGGCGCGCTGGCGATTTTTCCCGAGGGCAAGAGCCACTCCGAGCCGCAGCTGCAGGAGCTGAAGACCGGCTGCGCGCGCATCGCGCTCGAAGCGACCAAGCAGGGCCACCCGGTGCGCATCGTGCCGATCGGCCTCACCTACTGGGAGAAGAACCGGTTTCGCAGCAAGGTGCGGGTCGAGCTCGGCCCGGCGATCGACGTGGCCGCGTTCGCTCCGAAGGAAGGCGAAGACGCGTTCGAGGCGGCCAAGCGGCTCACCAACGCGATCGCCGAAGCGCTGCGCGCGCTCACCTTGCAGCTCGAGCAGTGGGACGACCTGCCGCTGATCAAGACCGCCGAGGCGCTCTACGCGCTCAAGACCGGGCAGGAGGCGAACGACGGCGAGCGGCTCCGTCACTTCGCCAAGGGCATGCAGCTGCTGCGCGAGGAGCAGCCCGAGCGGTTCGAGGCGCTCAAGCAGCAGGTGCACGCTTATCAACACCGGCTCGAGCTGGTGCGCACCCGGGCCGATCGAATTCCCGTCGAGTACCGCGGCGACACGGTGGCGTGGTTCGTGGTGCGAAACCTGCTGGTGCTGATCGGCGCGCCGCTGTTCCTCGCCGGCATGTTGCTGTTCGTGATTCCGTATTGGATTCCGATCGCGGTGGTCGCGCTGACGAAGCCGAAGGACGACGTCGAAGCGACCATCAAGGTGCTCACCTTGCTGGTGCTCGCGCCGCTGTGGACCGCGGTGCTGGCGGTGCTGGCGTGGACGTTCCTCGGCACCGGCCTCGGCATTCTCGCGCTGGTGGCGGCGCTGCCGCTGGCGCTCTTCACCCGCTACTATCTCGAGCGGCGGGTTCGAGCCTGGCGCGACGCGCGCACCTTCTTCGTGCTGCTCAGCCGGCAGCGGCTGCACTCGCAGCTGGTGGCGCAGGGCGAGCACATCGCCGCCGAGCTGGAAGCGGTGACGAAGGAGCTCCGGCCTCGCGTCGAAGCCGCGTGACTCAGTAACAGACGCCGCTGCCGCAGCACGCACCGCTCGCCACGTCGCAGGAGTCGGCGCCACAGCCGGGGAAGTTCGCAGCGTCACACCGCGGCTTGCAGAACCCCGCGCCGCCGAAGGTGCCCGAGTACGGCGAGCAGAAATACCCCGAGCGGCAGGTGCCGTTGGTGCCGCCATCGGGCTGCGAGGTGCACGACTCGTAGCAGCGCCCGAGCGCGAGATCGCCGAGCCCATCGTTCGCCGCGACCCGCTCCAGGTTGCACACGCCGCTGCTGCCGCAGAACGTGCCATTGCCCATCGAGCAGTCCGCGGAGCACGAGCCACTGGGAAAGCCTTGCCCCGACATGTTGCAGAACCCGGTGTTGGGCGGCATGCAGCTCGCATTGCTGCTGCACGCGGAACCTTCGAGCCCGGGCGAGGCCGGCGTACCCGCGTCGAACACGCTCACCGGAGGCATGCACACCACCTGCGAGCCGTCGCCGTACACGTCGACGCAGCGATAGCCGGAGCGGCAGCTGCCCTGAGTGCCCGCGCCGGTGCACGTCGCCATGCAGATGTTCTCTGCCTCGCCGATCAACCCGATGCCGATCGCGCACTCCGCGCCTGCGCCGCAATCGCCGTCGGTGATGCAGCGCCGGGTGCAGTAGCCGCCCGGGTACGCGTTGCCTTGCGACATTCCCGAGCCGGTGATCCACATCTGGTTCGTCTTGCACTGGGGCAACCCGCTGGCGAACGTGCCACCGACGTTGGTGCAGTCGGCGACGCTCGAGCAGGCCGAGCCGGTGACGCCGGTGATGGTGCCGCAGGTGTGCGAGGCGTTGCAGGTCAGGCTGCTCGCCGTGCAGTCGACGCACGCCGCTCCACCCGAGCCGCAGGTGGTGTCGCCCGTGCCCGCGTAACAGAAGCCGCCTTGCAGACAGCCAGCGCAGCTCGAGCCGCCGCCGCCGGTGGCCGCGCCGCCACCTGTCGCTGCTCCTCCTCCGCCCGTCGCCGCGCCACCGCCCGTGGCCGCGCCGCCCCCTGCAGCCGCACCGCCGCCAGCCGCCGCGCCGCCACCGGTCGCTGCTCCACCGCCCGCGGCCGCACCGCCGCCGACGGCAGCACCGCCACCCGCTGCAGCACCTCCGCCGCCGGTGGCCGCGCCTCCGCCGCCCTCACCACCGCCCGGGCCCATGCAGGTGTTCAAAGTCTGCGAGCAGAACAACCCCGGTCCACACGCGAGGCAGCTGGTGCCTCCGCGGCCGCATGCGCTCACCGAGAAGCCGGTCTGGCAGATGTCTTTCGCGTCGCAGCAGCCCATGCAGGTGTCGGGCGTGCACTTCGGCGACGGCGTGCCGCACGACGCCAGCACCACGAATGCCCCGAACCACACCAGCACGCGCACGCGAAAGCTCCGTTCAAACGAAAGCGCCGGCCCCCGACGGGAGACCGGCGCAGTCTAATTGAGAAACGCCGGCCCGTTCAGAACGGGAGCTTCGTCGCGCAACCACCGTCGGCGTTGCAGCAGTAGCCGGTGGTGGTGTTGCAGGTCAGGCCCGAGGTGCCGCAGCCCGCGCCGGTCGCGTCGCACGACGGCCACGCGAGGCCGAGACCGGCCACCGTGCCGCCGTCGTAGAACACGCCGTAGCAGGAGTACCCGGTGCGGTTCGCCGACGGGCCCTGGCAACCGCCGCCGCCGGTGCACTTGCCGCCGCCGGGGGTGCTGCAGAGCGCGACGCAGAAGTCTGCCTGGCTGAACGGCAGGCAGATCGCGTTCGCACCACACATCGACGGGTCGAAGTTGCACTCCGCGAGGCAGTAGCCGCCGGTGAAGCCGGTCGCGCCGTTGGCGCCGGTCGCCGGCTCACAGAAGCCGAACGCCGGGTCAGGCGGGTTCTGGCAGGTCGCGTTGGAGGTGCACCCCGCGCCGACGTTGCTCGCGATGCCCGCGTCGAAGGTGGGGAGCGGATCGAGCCAGCAGAAGCCCGGGGTCGAGCCGTAGCAGGTGTAGCCGGGGCTCCGGCAGTCGCTCGGCTGCGAGCAGTTGGGCACGCACATCGACTGAGACTCGCCCCAGGCGTTGAAGAACGGAGGAGTCGCGCCGTTGAGGCAGCTGTGCGACGCCGGGCAGTCGCTGCCGCCGTCGGTGAAGCTGGTGCAGGGAATGGTGCAGAAGCCGCCGGTGTAGGTCGAGTCGCCGCGGGTCGAGTGCTGCTTGCAGTTCGCGCCCGAGCCGAGCGAGGCGCAGTCGTTGCTCGAGGTGCAGGGGCTGCCGATCGCCGCGCTGCCGCCGCCCGTCGCCGAGCCGCCGCCGGTCGCCGCTCCACCGCCGGTCGCCGCACCACCGCCCGTCGCCGCGCCACCACCCGTCGCCGCTCCACCGCCGGTCGCCGCGCCGCCACCCGTCGCCGCTCCACCGCCGGTCGCCGCGCCGCCACCCGTCGCCGCTCCACCGCCGGTCGCCGCACCGCCGCCGGTCGCAGAGCCACCGCCGGTCGCAGAGTTGGTGGGCACGCAGGTCTTGAACGCGCTGCAGGTGGTGCCACCGGGGCAGCTGTTGCAGGCCGCGCCGCTGGTGCCGCACGCGGCCGACGTGGTGCCCGACTGACACGTATTGTTCGTGTCACAGCATCCGGTACAGTTCGTCGGGGTGCACTTGGGGCTGCCACACGACGGTGCAACTGCAGCCAAGATGCCGACCGCGAAGCCAAGAACGATCCAACGCGCCTGCTTGATCATCGAACCCCCGAGTTCCCAGGAAAACCGAGTCCACGCACGGAGCCCGGCCGGCTCCCCCTGCTCAGCGCCGGCCGCTTTACCCTCTTTGGCAGACCCGGTTCAACCTCCCGTCTACCGATGTAACGCTGAAGGCTCCTCGGGCTACGAATGAACAAACCGATGAGCGATGGATCTCTCAGTGTCGACCTGGCGGTCCGGGCCACCGGATTGATCAAACGGTTCGGCAACTTCACCGCGGTCGACTCGCTCTCGATGTCGATTCCGGTGGGCGCCTTCTACGCCTTCCTCGGCCCCAACGGCGCCGGCAAGTCGACCACCATCTCGCTGCTCACCGGCATCTACGCGCCCGACGGCGGCACGATGGAGATCCTCGGGATCGACGCGGTGAAGGAACCGCTGAAGGTGAAGAGCGGCATCGGGGTGGTGCCCGAAGAGCTCTCGCTGTTCGAGCGGCTCACCGGCCGCCAGTACCTCACCTTCTGCGGGCGCATGCACGGGCTCACGGGAGAAGTGGCCGAGGCGCGCGCGGCCGAGCTGCTCGAGCTCACCGAGCTGAAAGACAAAGCCGGCGCGCTGGTGGCCGAGTACTCCAAGGGCATGCGACGCCGGCTGGCGATCGCCGCGGCGCTGATTCACCGCCCGAAGCTGGTGCTGCTCGACGAGCCGTTCGAAGGCATCGACGTGCTCGCCGCGGGCGTGATTCGAGAGCTGCTCTCGGAGCTGTCGCGCCAGCGGGTCACCCTGCTGCTCACCACCCACGTGCTGGAGATCGCCGAGCGCCTCGCCACCCACGCCGGCATCATTCGCGCCGGCAAGCTGGTCGACGAAGGCCCGGTGGGCGAGCTGAAGACGCGCAACCAGGTGCCCTCGCTGGAGCAGGTGTTCGAGAAGCTGATCGGCGTGCCCAAGGCGCGCGACGCGTCGCTGTCGTTCTACCGGGCCAAAGAGTGAGGTCGCCCAACTTCATCGAACATCTGCGGCTGCTCTGGGGGCTGCGGCTGCAGATCGGCTTCAACCGCGGCGCGAGCGGCGACAAGCGCTGGCTGGCGGTGGCGGCCTTCTTGGGCTCGAGCGCGCCGTCGGTGTTTCTCGCGGTCGGCTTCTTCAGGCTGCTGCACGTGCCGGTGGTGGCGCACAGCGACGTGTGGCCGGAGTTCATTCTCGCGCTCTTAAGCTTCGTCACCTCCTGCGTGTGGGCGATCTGGCCGGTGCTCTCGGCGGGCGTCGACGACCACTCCGAGATCTCCCGCTACTCGGCGTTTCCCATCTCGGGCTGGCGGTTGATGATCGCCTCCACCCTGGCCTCGCTGGCCGAGCCGCGCGCGCTGGTCTTCTACGGGCCGCTGGTGGGCGCGTCGATCGCGTACCTGCTGCTCCACCCGCCGGGCTCGGTGCTGATTCCCCTCCTCTGCTTCGCCTCGTACGTGATGTTCAACGCCGCGCTCTCGCGCATCGGTTTGCACCTGGTGCTCAACGTGCTGCGCCAGCAGCGGAGCGCGGAGCTGATCGGCGGCGGCTTCGTGCTGTTCCTGTTCGTCTGCAGCTTCATTCCCCCGGTCGACGCGTCGTGGCTGACCGCGATCGGCGGCAACGTGCAGGCGGTGCCCGACTCGATCATTCGCGACGCGGCCAACGCGCTCAGCATCTTTCCCACCGGCTGGTACGCGGGCGCGCTGCGGGCGCTCAAGTCGGGCGAAGAAGTGCACGCGGTGAAGAACCTGGTCGACTTGGGCTGCATGACGCTGATCATCCTGGTGATCGCCTACGGGCTGCTGATCGACTTTCACCGCAAGTCGGGCCGCGGCGGCCCCGGAGCGACTCCGGCCGAGCGCCAGGCGAACCCGTTCAAGCGCACCGGCAGCGAGTTCTCGACCCTGGTGATGCGCGAAGCGTTGGATCTCTGGCACAACCCGCGCGCCCGCCTGCTCGCCTCGGTGCCGTTCGTGCTCTCGGTGCTGCTGAAGCTGCTCTCGGCCCGCGCGCTGTTCTACTTCCTGTTCGGCAAGACCACCGACACCTGGGTGATGGGCGGCCTGGCGATGTACACCGCGGTGGTGATGGCCTCGACGTTCTCGCAGAACGCGTTCGCCTACGACGGCCACGGCTTCACCGTCTTCCTCTCCGCGCCGCTGCCGCTGGGCGACGTGCTGAAGGCGAAGAACCTGGTGCACGCGGGCGCGGCGGCCGGCCTGGCGATCATCTGCTCGCTCTTCTACGTGGTGTACTTTCGCCGTGGCTCGGCGCTCGACGTCGCGGTGGCGCTCGGCGGCGTCGCGGGGCTGATACCGGTGCTGCTCACGGTGGGGAACTTCTTGTCGCTGTTCTTCCCGGTGAAGTTTCACGCCAACCTGAAGCGGCGCGACAAGCTCCCGTTCGCGGCGTCGATGATGGGCGTGGCGGCGGCCGGCCTCGGCAGCTCGCCGTGGGGTTGGGCGATTCGGCAGTGCGGCAAAGACGGGCCGACGCCGGCGACCCTGGCGACGGTGGTCGCCTTCGCGGTGATCGCCTGGAGCGTCTACTGGGTGCTCCGGCCCTCGGCGCTCAAGTTGCTGGTGGAGCGGCGGGAGCTGATCTTGCGAGCGGTGACGCGGGACTGAGCTGGTCGACGTTGAGGTCTTCGGCGACGAACTCCGCCTTGATCTTCCCCGCCACGAACAAGAACGGGAACGAGACGAACAACCCGGGGAAGCCGAGCAGGTACTCCCAGGCGATCAAGCTCACGATCAGCAAGAAGCCGGGCAGCTTCACGTGGCGCGCGGTGAGCCGCGGGTTCAGGTAGTACGCCTCGGCCTTGTGGAGCGCGAAGGTCAGCACCACGAACACCACCACGCCCACCGGCCCCGCCGCGAAGTACGCCATCACCGAGAGCACCGCGCCGGCGACCACGTTGCCGATCACCGGCACCAGCCCCGAGACGAAGATCAGCACCATCAGCGCCGCCTTGTCGGGAATGCCGAGAATGAACAACACCGGCAGCGTCAGCGCGGTGTTGCAGGCGGCGACGATCAGCTGCAGCTGCACCGTCACGCTCACTGCGTCGGCGAGGTACTCGCCCCAGCGCACCAGGGTGCCGAACAGCCCGCGGCCGTCCATCTTCTTGCGCCAGACGTCGATCTCTTCTTCTTCGAGCAGGTAGACCACCGCGAGGATCAACCCGATCAGCGCGTAGGCGAGCACGTGGCCCACGGTGTCGAGCAGGTGAATCGCGTCTTTCGCGTAGTCGCTCGCGGAGGTGACCAGCTTCTCGCCGTCGGGCAGGTGCTCCTTCGCCTGGGCGATCAGCTCGTTCTCTTGAATGTGCTTGATGCGCTCGGGGAAGGTGTCGCGCGCCAGCCGCACCTCTTTGACGATGCCCGCCGCGCCCCACCAGATCAGCCCACCGAGGCCGGTCACCAGCACGCCCAGCTCGGCGAACAGCGCCCGCGATCGCTTCCACCCGAAGCGCTTCGCCACCCAGGTGGAGGTCATGCCCAGGAGCCGCTCGAAGGCGATGAAGAGCACCAAAAGCACCATCAGCTTGCGGAACACCACCAGCAGGCCGATGAACGCGGCCAGGGCCAGCGCCCGGCGCGGCGTTCGCTCCTCGAAGAACGTCGCGATGTGGTCCTTCATCGAACGCGACGGCTTAGACGACCCTCAGGGCCGCAACAACACCTTCGCGACCGTCGCCGCCACCACGTCGTCGCGGGTGAAGGGAATGAACGGAGGCGTGCCGCGGGTCCAGTCGTCGTGCTGGTCGTAGAAGTGCTCGCTGTGCGGCACTCCGCTCTGGCCGGTGTCGAGCACCATCTTCGCCCGCGGAGGCTCGGTCAGCTCGACGCCGAAGCGCAGCACCGCGCCGTGCTCCGCCGGTATCGGCCCCTCGGCGCGCGGAGCGGTGATCCACCCCGACTGCTCCTCGCTCGGGAGCGCGAAGAACCCGCCGAACAGCGGCGCCGACGACAGCGGGCTGTGCGGCTCGGCCCGGTGAACCGTGCCCCAGCGCCACGCGCGGGGATCATCGCCCGCCGCCTTGGTGATCAGCGCCAGCGCCGCCACCGCCGCCCGGCCCACCAGCTGATCGAGGTCGCCGAAGAACGCGGTGTCTTGGGTCTCGAGCGCGGTGATCACCGCCTGCATCAACGACGGCATCCGCGAGATGTGCTCCGCCTCGGCCGCGCCCACCAGCTGGAGCGCCACCTGGTCGTTCACCGCCTGCAGCAACGCCACGAACGGCAGCGCCCGCCGCGAGTCGGCCCTGAAGTCGCCGTCGAACTTCTTCACCGCCTCGCACAGCTCCTTCAGCAGCGCGCCGCTCTTGCCTTCGACGCCCACCGGGCAGTGCGCTCCCAGAATCGGCGCCAGCTTTCGCGCCTGGGGCGACACCGTGTCTTGCTGAATCGAGATCAGCTGATCCAACCCCGGCTTCTGGCCGCCGTGGGTCATCTCTTCCAGCCGCTCGTTGATTCGCTGGGCGCGCGAGGGCTCCACGCCGACGGTGCCGACGTAGCTCCTGCGCGGGTCGCCGTCGTCGACCACCCGCTGGTTCGCCGCCACGATGAAGCCGTGAGGCGCCGAGTCGAGCGCGGGCAGCTTCGAAGGCTCCACCAGCTGCAGCGCATCGGCCGCGTGCTCGCCCGCGCGCACCGTTCGGCCGCTGGCGCCGTGCGGCCGCTCTCCGGCGAGCGCCTCCATCCGGTAGGCGACGGTGCCGTCGGTCATCGCCAGCACCACCGAGACGTCGGCGAACGCGGCGACCTCCAGCGCCTTCGACGCCTCGTCGAGCGTCTGCGCCTTGGCGAGGTCGAACCAGCCGGAGATCGCCCGGCCGTTGCGAGGGTCGCGCGCGTACGCGGTCCAGTTCAGCACGTAGGGGCCGTTCGAGAGGTTCCACCCGCCCAACCCCTGGGGGATCACCGGGCCGAACACGGTCGACCTCCAGCTCTCGGTGGAGACCTTGGAGTCCTTCGCGCGGCCGAGCACGTATTTCTGGGCCACCGGCTTGAACGGCACCCGCTCGCCGTCGAGCAGGTAGACGTTGTCGTCGTCGCCCGGCACCTGCAGCCGCAGCACGTCTTGCACGTCGGCGTAGGCGGCGGTGATGCCCCAGGCGAGCTTGTTGGCGAAGCCGATCACCACCATCGGGCCTCCGGGCAGCGTCGCGCCCTCCACCGACAGCTCGGGGGTGGTGATCTGCGCCAGGTAGAAGATGCCGGGCAGGCCGTGCGACAGGTGCGGGTCGTTGCAGAGCATCGGCCGGCCGGTCGCGGTGCGGTCGCCCGCCACCACCCACGAGTTCGACGCGCCGTGCTCGAACAGCCCGAGCGTATCGACCACCTGCCGCGCCAGCGGGTCCAGCTGCTCGTCTGCGAGCGCGATGTGAAAGCGCGGGTCGGCCGGAGCGTCGAACGCCTTGCGCCGGGGGTCGTCCGCGCTCAGCCGCGACAGCACCAGCTCCCGCACCAACTCGTCTTGAAAGTCTTGCGAGAGCTGCCAGCCCTGGAGCCGCAGAATGCTGAGCGCGTCGTAGGGCGTGAACGAGTCGAGCGTCTTGCCCAGCAGCGCCATCTCGGCGGTCTTGCCGGCCTGCTTCACCCCCGCCATCACTCCGGCGCAGTAGGTCTCGAGCAGCGCCTGGTCGCGCGGGGTGAGCATCGAGATCTCGATCTTCCAGCCCGAACGCCGCCAGCCGCAGCCGCCGGTCGATCGGCAGCAGCGCTTCGCCGAACAGCTCGGTCAGCCGCCCCTGGCCCGCGTGCTTGAGCAGCAGCAGCTGAAACTGCCGGTCGCGCGCGTGCATGAAGCCGATCGCGAACGCGGCGTCGGTCTCACTCTGGGCGAACACGTGCGGCACCCCGCGGCCGTCGACCCGAACCTCCACCTCCGCCTTCAGCGCCGGGTTCCCGCTCAGCGTCAGCGGCTCCTTCTTCGGCAGCTCCGGCGGGTCGTAGAGGCTGAGCGGGTGACAGCCGCACCACAGGAGCACCACCGGCAACCAGCGTGACATTGCGCCCGGCTATCACGTCGGGTTAAGCGCCGCGCCCATGAAGCGCTTCGCACTGATCTGCCTCGCCCTGGCCGCCTGTGGCCCGCAACAGGCCACCGTCGAGGGCAGCGGCGACCTGAGGAATTCGGCCGGCGCCGCGCTCAACGGCAAGGTGCTGCTCACCTTCCCGCCCGACTTCTCCGCCCAGCAAGACTCGCCGATCACCGCCGGCGCCACCGTGCACGTGAACTACGACGTCAGCCGGCTCTCGCAGTGCCGCGGCGACTTCAACGGCCAGCCCGCGTGGACCATCACCGGCCACTGGCAGCTCGACGGCGACGCGCAGGGCACCTTCAACGCCGGCGGCTTCGGCTTCGGCACGCCCGCCAACGGCACCGAGTTCGTGGTGCCGCACGCCGGCAACCTCCAGCTCTGGTTCGAGATCAGCGACCGCTGGGGCTGCCACGGGTGGGACTCGAAGTACGGCGCCAACTACGCGTTCGACGTCAGCGGCAAGCCGCCGGTGATTCACTTCGACGCCGACTGGTCGAGCAGCGTCGAGGGCACCCTGAAGGGCGCGAAGGTGATCGCGGTCGACTACGACCTCGCCCGGCTGCCGCAGTGCCGCGCGAAGTACATGGGCTTCGACGCCTGGGGCATCAGCGCCTACTGGAACTTCGACGGAGGGACCGGCCACAACGCCGCCCTCACCGGCTACAGCGGGCAGACGGTGGTGCCACAGGTGGCGCTGGTGAGCGTCGACTCCGGAGCGAAGACGCTCTCGCTCTGGTTCCACGGCTCCGACGAGTACGGCTGCTCCAGTTGGGATTCGGCCTACCAGCAGAACTACAATTTCAGCCTGCAGTGACCTCTCTTCTCTCCATGCACGTGACCGAGCTTGAGCAGGAGCTCGGCAGCCGCACCCGCGCGGTCGCCGCCGCGAAGTGGATTCACGGCGGAGCGCGCGCCGCCCTGCCCGCCTCGGTGCCCGGCGTGTCGAAGCGCGTCTGGGAGCCGTTCGCGAAGACGGTCGAGCTCGAGACGCCGAAGGTGATCGCCAGGGCCGAGAGCGAAGACGGCACCACCAAGTACGCGCTCGACTTTCACGGCGCCCAGGTCGAGACGGTGCGCATTCCCGCCAAGAGCCGGAGCACCATCTGCGTCTCCAGCCAGGCCGGCTGCACCCGGCGCTGCGCCTTCTGCGCCACCAAGGAGCTCGGCTTCCTCCGCAACTTGACCGCGGGAGAGATGATCGCCCAGTACGCGCTCGCCCGCTCCGAGGCGCCGGCGGGTCAGCCCGCGCGCAACGTCGTCTTCATGGGCATGGGCGAGCCGTTCGACAACCTCGACGAGGTGCTGAAGGCGGTGCGGGTGCTCACCCAGTCGCCGGCGCCGCAGCTCAAGGCCCAGTCGGTCACCGTCTCCACCTCCGGCGTGCTCCCGGGGCTGAAGCGCTTTCTCGCCGAGTCGAAGGCCAGCCTGGCGCTCAGCCTCAACGCCACCGACGACGAGACCCGCGCCAGGCTGATGCCCCACACCCGAACCTGGCCGATCGCCGCGCTGCTCGGCGAGCTCGAGGCCGACGCGGTGCGAAACCCGAAGCGCGACCACTTCATCGAGTACGTGGTCTTCGACGGGGTGAACGACTCGCTCGACGACGCCCACCGACTGGTGAAGCTGCTCTCGAAGGTGCGCGCCCGGGTGAACCTGATTCCCTTCAACGCTTCAGCCCTGAAAGACGCCCCCGGCCTGCGCGCGCCCACTGAAGCCGCCCTGCTCCGGTTCCAGGCGGTGCTGATCGAGGCGAAAATGCTCTGCATGATCCGCTGGCCGAGGGGTCGTGAAATCGCCGCCGCATGTGGGCAGTTGGCGCTTACCATCGGCCCGCAAGTCGCCTGACATTCAACGATTTGTGCTTGAATTGGCGGGCTGATGACCAAGGCAGCCACCACCTGCCCCAGGTGCGCGGCGGCGCTCTCCCCGGGCGCCGCGAAGTGCCCACGGTGCGCACTCGACCTCGCCGCGGCGAACGCCGCTTCCGCTGCCGCGGGCAGCACCGTCATTGGCGACGAGCTCTCGACCGGCGACTTCAACGCGCTCGAGCCCAACGCCACCATGGTCGACGACGGCGAAGAGCCGCAGACCGCGGCGTCTGACCTCCCCGACACCGGCGAGAACCCTGCCCATGGCCGCGGAGCGGGCGAAGACGAAGAGGTCGACACCGACGAGCGCGGCGTGCCGGGCCTGCTCCAGCCGGGCAGCGATGTGATCACCGACAAGCGGGTCGCGCTCGAGGCGGTCGAGGCCGCGCGCGCGATGCCCGGCAGCAGCACGATGCACTCCGCTCCGCCGGTGGAAGACTCGAAGGGCCGCGGGCGCCCGCTGCCGCCGCCCTCGCAGGGCGCGCGCCGCACCATCACCGGCGAGCGGCCGCTCACCGTGCCGCGCAAGGCCGTCACCAGCAACCCCGCCGCCCGCGCCGCCGCCGAGGTCTCGCCCCGGCCGAAGAAGAGCCCGCTGATCAACGAAGGCGGCACCCTGCCGGCGCTGCCTCCGGTGATGGTGTCGCCCCACGCGCTCCAGACCGACGACTCGATCGCCGCCACGCCCCGCAACGGCCAGCCCGAGCTGAGAGCCGACCCGGCGCCGGTGCGCGCGGCAGCGCCCGCCCGCGCCTCGGCCGCGCACGGCGTGGTGCACGTCGAGCCGCTCCAGAAGATGGAGGTGCCGCCGCCTCCGGTGCACCGCCCGCAGACCAACACCGGCCGGGTAGTCGACTCGCTGCTCAACGCCCAGCTGGGCGAGTACATCATCGCCGAGCGCATCGGCGTCGGCGGCATGGGCATCGTCTACCGCGCCAAGCAGCCGATGATCGGCACCAACGTCGCGATCAAGGTGCTCCGGCCCGACGTGCTCGCCGACCCGCGCGACGTCGAGCGGCTCCTTCACGAGGCGAAGGTCGTCAACCAGATCAAGCACCGCGGCATCATCTCCATCTTCGGAGCGGGCCAGCTGCCCGACAACCGCCAGTACCTGGTGATGGAGTACCTCGAGGGCGAGACCCTCGAGAAGCGGCTGGAGCGCGAAGGCCAGCTGAAGCCCGAGGTGGTGGTGCCGATTCTCGACGAGGTGCTGGCCGCGCTCGGCGCCGCCCACGACGCCGGCATCGTTCACCGCGACCTGAAGCCGGCGAACGTCTTTCTGGTGAAGCAGAGCGACGGCCGCCCCTGGGTGAAGCTGCTCGACTTCGGGCTCGCGCGCCGCAACACCAACGACGTCTCGCGCATCGCCGGCACCCCCGACTACATCTCGCCCGAGCACGCGCGCGGCCGCCCCGCCGGTCCTCCGACCGACATCTACGCGGTGGGCATTCTCGCGTTTCACCTCCTCACCGGGCAGCTGCCGTTCAAGGGCAACTCGCCGATGGAGGTGATGGAGAAGCACGTTCACTCTCCGCCGCCTGACCCGCTCAGCATCAACCCCAACATCCCGCCGGTGCTCTCGGGGTTCGCGCTCAAGCTGCTCGAGAAAGACCCCGCCAGGCGCCCCGACGCCAAGCAGGCCCGAAAAGACCTCAAGGCCGCGTTCAAAGACCTCAACTTCAGCTCGCACATGCACCTGGAGCCGGTGAAGTCGCCCAGCCAGATGGTGCCCGACCGCGCGCTGGTGGGCACCATCGGGGTGTCGGAGGCCGAGGTCGACCCCCGGCTGAAAGACCTCGCCCGTCGCGCCGACCGCGCCAAGTGGAGCCGGCTGCTGGTGCAGCACTGGCCCTGGGTGGCCGGAGTGGTGGCGATCGTCTGGGTGCTGGGCGTGGCGATATACCTGATCGCGACCCCCGCCCCGAGCGCGACGATGCCGCAGGCGCTGCCGATCAAACCCAAGCCGGAGCAGCACGGGCCGCCCGGTCCTCCCCGGCCGCTGGGCCAGATTCCCGGCGCCGACACCCCGGCCCGGGCGGAGGAGAAGAAGGCCCCGGTCGAAGAGGTGAAGGCCGCTCCGCCCGAAGAAAAGCCCGAAGAGAAGAAGACCGAGCCGCCGCCTTCGGAGGAGCTCGCGGTGCCGACCGAGGCGAAAACGGCCGACGAGAAGCCGCCCGAAGAGAAGCCCGCTTCCAACCCCGCGGATCAGCACAAGGCCAAGACCACCGCGGTGGAAGACCGCGAGAAGTTCAAGAAGCGCATGAACGACAGCATCGACGCCGAGGAGGCCCGCATGGAGGGCAGCGCCGGCACCGAGTACAAGCCTGCGTTCGAGAACCTCCGCCGTCAGCTCAACAGCGACGATTCTCTGACCGAGAAGGAGATCATGGACCGCTTCTATGAGCTCCACGAGAAGGTGAAGCGAGCGACCTTGCAGTGATTATGGTAGCCCTCGGGCTGCCATGGCCAAGCAAGCGAAGAAGGAACGGGGCGGCGGCGCTGCCAAGAACGTCACCCCGCTCTTCAAGAACGTCCCCGCCGCGCTCGTCACCCAGTCCGACGAGCTCCCGCTCGACAAGGCGCTGCTGCTGAAGATGCACCGGCTGATGGTGCAGACCCGCGCGCTCGAGGAGCGGTTGATCGCGATGTACAAGTCGGGCCACGGCTACTTCTGGATCGGCGGGCCCGGCGAAGAAGCGTTCAACGTGCCGCTCGGGCTGTTGATCGACAAGGGCGAGGGCATCGAGCACGACTTCCTCCACTTCCACTACCGGCAGTCGGGCACGATGCTGGCGATGGGCGAGCCGCCGTTGGGCGCGCTCCGGCAGATGAAGAACACCGCCACCGACCCGTACTCGGGCGGCCGCAACTTCGCCGGCCACTTCTCGAAGAAGGAGTGGAACGTCACCCCGGTCAGCTCTCCCATCGAGGTTCAGTACGCCACCGCGATCGGCACCGGCCTGGCCCAGCGCCGGGCGAAGAACGGCATCACCATCGTCACCGGCGGCGACGCGGGCACGGCAGAGGGCGACTTCGCCTCCTGCCTGGTGTGGTCGAGCCGGCCCGGCCGCGAGCTGCCGATGCTGATCATCGTCACCAACAACAAGTGGGGCATCAGCACCTCGTACTCGACCCAGCAGGGCGTCACCCGCATCAGCGACCGCGGCGCCGCCTTCGGGATGATGACCAAGACCATCGACGGCAACGACCCGATCAGCGCCTACCTGGAGCTGAAAGAGGCGATCGAGTACGTGCGCACCGAGCGCAAGCCGTACCTGGTGGAGGCGAACGTCTCGCGGCTGTACGGGCACTCCTCGGCGTCGGGCGCCAACTACGTCAGCGAAGAGGCCGACTGCATCTCGCAGTACGAGGCGAAGCTGATCGAGCACGGCCTGCTCACCGCCAAAGACGCGACCGAGCTGCGCAAGAAGACGATCGACGAGCTGGCTGATCAGGCCCGCCTGGTGCGCGACGAGCCGCAGCCCGAAGGCTCCACCGTCTGGAACAACATCTTCAAGGAGTCGCCATGAGCAACATGGCCCAGGCCATTCGAATGGCGATGCACTACGCCGAAGAGAACCTCGGCGTGACCGACATCTTCGGTGAAGACGTGGGCGCGCCGCTGGGCGGCGTGTTCACCTGCTCGCAAGGGCTCAAGACCGCGTGGAACTCCCCGCTCGACGAGCGCGGCATCATCGGCGCGGCGATGGGGCTGGCGATGGCGGGGCAGCGGCCGATCGCCGAGATTCAGTTCTGCGACTACATCTACAACACCATCGATTTGCTGAAGCTGGCCGGCAACACCTACTGGAGCAGCAACGGCCAGTGGAACCTGCCGATGGTGGTGCGCACCCCGGTGGGCTCCGGCATTCGCGGCAGCATCTACCACTCGCACTCTTTCGACGCGACGATGACCCACATTCCGGGTTGGAAGATCGTGATGCCGTCGAACCCGCTCGACGCCTACGGGCTGTTGCTGTCGGCCTGCAAAGACCTGAACCCGGTGATGTACCTCGAGCCCAAGGCGCTCCTTCGCATCAAGGGCGACGAGGCGATTCCCGGTGAGCCCAACGACGACAAGCAGCTGTCGAAGATGATCGACGCGCCGCTGGGCGACCGCACCAAGTGGAAGGCGCAGTGGCCCGCGCTGGAGGAGTACGTGGTGCCGCTCGGCAAGGCCAAGGTGGTGCTCGAGGGCGACGCCGCCACGGTGGTCAGCTACGGCCGCACCCTGCCGTTGTGCGTGAAGGCCGCGAAGACGCTCGCGGCCGAGGGCGTGAACCTCGAGGTGTTGGACCTGCGCACGCTCTGGCCGTACGACTTCGACGCGATCAAGGCGAGCGTCGAGAAGACCGGCCGGGTGCTCTACGTGAACGAAGACACCGAGGTGACCAACTTCGGTGAGCACCTCGTTCGGCGCACCACCGACGAGCTGTTCTACCAATTGCTCGCGCCGCCCAAGCTGCTCGCCGGCAAGTTCCTGCCCGGCATCGGCCTGGCCGACGCGCTCGAAGCCGCGAGCGTGCCGCAGCTCTCCGACATCGAGAGAGCGATGCGCGAGCTGATTGCTACGGCGCCGTAACGATTCAGCTAAACCCGCTCCTTTTTGCACTTTTCCCGCGATTGGCGTGCGGGCGGGTGATACGTGCGCACTCGCATTCCCACTTCAAAACTCGGAGAGAAGATGAAGACCACACTGTTTGCTGCAGTGCTGTTCAGCACCGTCGCGTTTGCTCAGGGCGCCCCGCCGCCCGCGAAGGCCGGCGCTGCTCCGTCGAAGGAAGAGCCGAAGAAAGAGGCGGCTGCTGCTCCCGCCGGTGGCGACGCCGCCGCGATGATGGCTTCGCACGGCCCGTGGACCCGCAAGGTCAAGGACGAGAAGGCGGTGAAGAAGGAGGTCGAGGAGTTCTTCAAGAAGAACGAGGAAGCCGAGAAGAAGGGCGACATGAACGCCATGCTCGACTCGATCAACTTCCCGGTCTGGATGGCGACCGACGACTCGACCGGCAAGACCGAGTCGAAGGCGTACGACAAAGACCAGTACATGGCGATGATGAAGCCGTTCTACGAGAACATGCCGAAAGACGTGAAGACGACCCACAAGCCGACCATCACCGTGCTGTCTGACGCGCTGGTTCAGGTGAGCGACGACTTCTCGATGACCTCGGGCAAGAACAAGATGGCCGGCCGCAACGGCGGCCTGCTCGCCAAGGTCGGCGGCGCGTGGAAGTGGCAGATGATGGTCGAGGCCGGTTGGGGCGGCATGGGTGCCCCGGCGGCTGGCGACGGCAAGCCCGCTGCGGGCGCGCCCGAGAAGAAGGACGCGGCGGCGGCTCCCGCGGGCTCCGCGGCTCCGAAGAAGTAACCCAACCTCTCCTGACGGGAGAGGGCGGGTGAGCGCGAAAGCGCTCGCCGGGTGAAGTCAGACGGCCGGGGCTCTCGAGCTCCGGCCGTTTTCTTTTTACGGCATCACGGTGACGTCGACGGAGCCCGTCCACCCGCCGAAGGTCGCGCTGATGGTGGCCATACCCGCGCTCATCGCGGTGATGCCGCCGGTGGCGCTGACGTCGACCGAGGCATCGGAGCTCGACCAGCTGGCCATCGCGGTCACGTCCTGCACCGAGCCGTCGGACATCTCGGCGCCGGCCTTGAGCTGGGTGGAGAACCCGACGGTCACGCTCATGAACGACGACGGCGTGAGCGAGACGCCGACCTGGGTCGGAGCGTTGACCGTGTGCTGGGTGGTGCCGGTCAAGCCGCCGAAGCTGGCGCTCACCGTGACCACGCCCTGCGCCACCGTCGAGAGCAGACCGCTCACGGAGATGGTGGCGACCGAGCCGTCAGACGAGGTCCAGGTGACGCCGTTGAGCGACTGGGTGCTGCCGTTGTTGAAGTGGCCGAGCGCGTAGAACTGGCGCGAGAAGCCGAGCGCGGTGCTCGAGGTGTCGGGCTGCACTTCGATCGACATCAGCTTCACCTGGGTGACGGTGACCGCCACCGGAGCGCTCGACAGCTGGCCGAAGCGCGCGGTCACGTTCGCCTGGCCGACCACCAGGGTGGTGAGCACGCCCTGGCTGCCCGAGGCGTTCGAGATCGCGGCGACGTTCGGGTTGTCGCAGCTCCAGGTGACCTGGCCGGTCATCGGCTGGCTGCTGCCGTCGGTGAACCAACCGGTGGCCGCCATCGCACGGGTGGCGCCGGCCGGAGCGGTGAGCGACGAGGGCGCGATGCTGAGGGTGGTGAGCTCCGCGGAGGTGACGTTGACCGAGCTGGTGGCCGAGAAGTTCGGCACCTGCGCGGTCACGGTGGCGCTGCCGACCGCGAGCGTCGCCACCATGCCGTTGGGCGCGGGAGCGGCGACCGAGCCGTCGGAGCTGGTCCACGAGGCCAGGGCCGAGAGGTCAGACTGCGAGCCGTCGGTGTAGTTGCCGATCAGCGCCAACTGGAGCGCGATGCCCTTGGGCACGCTCACCGTCGACGGGGTGACGTACACCGAGGTCAGCTGCGCCGCGGTGACGGTGAAGCTCTGCATCGCCGAGACGTTGCCCAGCACCGCCGAGAGCTGAAGGGTGCCGGTGGCGACCGGGGTCACCTTGCCGCGGGTGCCCGACGCGTTCGAGACCGTCGCCACCGAGAGGTCGGAGCTGCTCCAACCGACCTGGCTGGTGATGTCGCGCCAGCCGTCGGTGTAGGTGCCGGTCGCGACCAGCTGCACCGGCACGCCGAGCGGAGTGGAGAAGGTGCTCGCCGAGATGTCGATCGACAGCAGCTGGGCCGGCGCCGCGGTCACCAGCGACGAGGCGGTGAAGCCGCCGAAGGTGGCGCTCACGGTGGCCGAGCCGAGGCTGACCGCGCTCACCACGCCCTCCGAGCCGGAGGCGTTCGAGACGGTGACGCTGCCCGCGCTGCTCTGCCACATCGCAAGCCCCGAGACGTCGCTCACGCTGCCGTCGGAGTAGAGGCCCATCGCCTTCAGCGCCTGGGTGGAGCCGAGCGGCACCGAGGCGGTGGCCGGGTCGACCTCCAGCGCGGTCAGCACCGCCGAGCTCACCGAGACCTGCGCGCTGCCGGTCTGGCCGAGCACCGTCGCGCTCACCTGCACGCTGCCGACCGCGTGGCCGGTGACCACCGCTTCACCCGCGGGGTTCACCAGCACCGAAGCGACCGCCGCGTTGGCCGAGCTCCAGAGGGCGAAGAAGGTCACGTCTTGCGCGGTGCCGTCGTCGAAGTGGCCGCTGGCGGTCAGCTTCACCGTGGTGCCCGCCGGCAGGGTCGCGGTCGCGGGCGAGACGTCGACCGAGACGATGTTCGCGTTCGACACCTTCACGTTGCCGGTGCCGATCATCGCGCCGTAGGTGGCGCTCACCGAGGCCGCGCCCGCCGAGAGCGCCGAGAGAACGCCGGCCTGGCTCACCGTCGCCACCGCCTGCGGGGTCGCGCTCCACTGCGACTGCTGGGTGACGTCGTACGAGCTGCCGTCGGAGTAGCGGGCGGTCGCCTTCAGCTTGCCCTGGGTGCCGTGGGCGAGCACCACCGGGTTCGGCGAAATCTCCACCGCCACCAGCGCCGCCTGCGTCACCGCCACCAGCCCGCTCGACGACATGCCGTTGAAGCTGCCGGTGAGGGTCGCGCTGCCCTGCGCCGCGCCGGTGAGCAGGCCCGGCTGCGAGCCCGAGAACGAAGCGACCGCCGCGTCGGAGGACTTGAAGGTCGCCTGCGCGGTGACGTCGGTCTTCGAGCCGTCGGAGAACTGCGCCCACAGCTGCACCTGGCTGGTGGCGCCCTGCGGCACCGACAGCGGGTTGGGCGAGAGGTTCAGCGAGCTCATCGTCGCGCCGGTCACCACCACCGAGGCCTGCGCGGTGCTGTCGCCCAGCGTCGCCTGCACCGTGGCGGTGCCGACCTGGGTGCCGATCACCGCTCCGGGCGCGTTGCCCATGATCAGCCCGTTGCCGGGGGCGAAGGTCGCCTGCGCGGTGACGTCTTCGGTCGAGGTGTCGCTCAGGGTGGCGATCGCCTTCAGCTGGAGCGGAATGCCGACCGGCGCCGAGGCGCCATCGGGGGTGAGGTCGAGCTTGAGCACCACCGCCGGCTGCACCGTCACCACCGCCATCGCCTTGGTGTCGCCCAGAAGCGCGTGCACCTCGGTGGAGCCCTCGCGCTCGCCGCGCACCAGGCCGCGCTCGCCGGGGGTGTTGGAGATGCTGGCGACGTGCGAATCGTTAGTGCTCCAGGCCACCTGGTTGGTGACCGAGCGCGACGAGCCGTCGGAGTAGACGCCGATCGCCTCGTACTGGAGGTGGCCGCCGCGCGGCACGCTGCCCTGTGACGGGTTCAGGTGGAGGGTGGCCAGCGACGGGCCGGGGTCGGGCGTGAAGCCGACGTTGACCTGGCCGCAGGCCAGAAGCGTCAGCGAAATGACGGGCAGAACTCGAACGGGAGCGCGCATACCCTGCGCTGGTACAAGCGCCTTGCCAGCGGATCAGCGGCCCTAGGTTCGCGGATCAACTGATCGCCCCCTGGGGCCAGCGCGCGCCCACGGGTGGAGATCGACCCGGCGGCAATCTCTCGTGTAAGAGGCTCCCCGTGGAAAAACGACGAACCCGCCGCTACAGCCGACGCCTGCGCGTTCGCTTCGGGCCGAGCGACTTCAGCCACTCCGGCTTCACCTCCGACATCTCCGGCACCGGCATGTTCGTGGTCACCTCCGCGCCGGTGAGCATCGGCAACCGCATTCACGTCGAGGTCAGCATCGACGAGAAAGAGAAGCTGTTCTTCGAGGGTGTGGTGGCGCGGCTCACCATCGTGCCGGCCGAGCTGCGTCAGGTCGTCAAAGGCGGCTTCGGCCTCCGCTTCCTCACCGGCCCCGAGCTGATGAGCGAGATGGTGCCCCACCTGAAAGACAAGGTGCGGCTGATCAGCACCTACCCCACCTCCGAGAGCTTCAAGAAGGGCTGGCAGGGCGAGCTTCAGCGCGGTGGGGTGTTCGCCTGGAGCGACAAGGAGCACCCGGTGAACTCGATTCTGTTCGTCGAGCTCGACCTCGCCTTCTGCAACCGCATCTTCAGCTTCGAAGCGCGGGTGGTGCACGTGGTGCCCGGCGCCGACGGCAAGTTCGGCATCGCGCTGATGTTCCTCGAGCAGCAGGCGGCGCTCCAGGCGCTGCAGCCGCTGGTGCCGGCGTGAAACCGCTGTCGTTCTCGTTGCTCCACACCGACGCCTCGGGCGCTCGGGCGGGAGTGCTCCACACCCGGCGGGGCGAGGTTCCCACTCCGGTGTTCATGCCGGTCGCCACCCACGCGGGCTTTCGCCACCACGGCGTCGACGAGGTGAAGGCGGTCGGGGCGAAGGTGCTGCTGTCGAACACGTATCATCTGCTGCTCCGGCCCGGCCGCGACGTGTTCGAGAAGCTGGGCGGCATTCACCGCTTCATGGGGTGGGACGGCGCGGTGCTCACCGATTCGGGCGGCTTTCAAATCTTCTCGCTGCCGAACGAGCGCAAGCTGACCGAGAAGGGCGCGCACTTCGTCAACCCGGTCGACAACCACCGGCACCTGCTCTCGCCGGAGACCAGCATCGCGATGCAGCAGGCGATCGGCTCCGACATCATGATGGTGCTCGACGTCTGCATCGACTCCCGCTCGAAGGAGCCGGAGACGCGTGACGCGATGGAGCGCACCCACCGCTGGGCGCTGCGGTCGCTCGCCGCCCGCGACGCTCGCGAGACCGGGCAGGCGCTGTTCGCGATCGTGCAGGGTGGCACGTTTCAGGCGCTGCGCACCGAGAGCGCCCAGTTCCTCACCCCGCACCCGTTCGACGGGTTCGCGATCGGCGGGCTGGCGGTGGGCGAGCCGCGCGAGCAGCTCTACGCGATGACGGCGCACACCGCGCGGCTGCTGCCGGCCGGCAAGCCGCGCTACCTGATGGGCGTGGGCACGCCAATCGACCTGGTGGAGTCGGTGCACAACGGCGTCGACATGTTCGACTGCATTCTGCCCACCAAGATGTCGCAGCAGGGCTACGCGTACACCTTCAACGGCCTGGTCTCGGCGTGGAAGCGCGAATACCGGTTGTCGAACGCGCCGCTGGAAGAAGGCTGCGACTGCGAGACCTGCACCCGCTTCACCATGGGCTACGTGCAACACCAGGTCGCCGGCAGCCACGCGCTCGGGGTGCGCCTGCTGGGCGTGCACAACCTGCGGCACTACCAGCGGCTGATGGCGCGCATGCGCCAGGCGATCGTCGAGGGCCGCTTCGAGGCGGAGTACCAGTGGCTGCGCGAGCGCCTGGCGCCCCGGTCGAAGGCCGAGGCCAAGCTCGCCGGGTAACATTCGTTGCACTTGGTTTTGAGGCGGGGTGTCGTGGAGGGCATGACCAAGGTCTCCGCGCACGCCCCCATTCAGAAGCCTACCGTTCAGTCTGCTCAGATGTCGAAGCCGCACAAGACGGCGAGCGGCAACCGCTTCACCGTCGGAGTGCAGGGCTCGCACATCGACTCGAACGGCAACAAGTCGATCGAGATCAAGGTGCACTACGACGACACCAAGGGCCTGTTCAAAGGCGCGAACGAGATCTGGGCGAACCTTCAGGGCAACATTCAGAAGACCGGCAACCCCAAGACCCAGCAGGGCGGCGCGTCTGCCGGGGGCGTCGAGGCGACCTCCACCGGGCTCAAGCGCACCGGACCGAACAGCTTCGACGGGGTGATCAACTTCCCCCTCGAGACCATCAACGGCAAGGCCGACGAGAAGCTCACCAAGGCCAAGCTGTCGTTCGCGCTGCTGAAGGACAACGGGTTCACCGGCGCCACCTGGGACGGCAAGGCGTTCCAGGACTACACGGTGCCGCTGAAGGCGCACTGACACCGTCGCGAAGACACGTTCCTTTCCTTTCGCTGTCCTTTCCTTTCGCCTGTCTCCTCCTCCTCCTACTCCTGTCACTCCCGCTGTCCTTTCAGCACCCTGACCCTGGATCTCTGGCGGCGACGTTCGTTTGAGCCAGTGGGTCAGAGATCTGTCTCGAAAGTTCACGTACCAGCCGTTGAGGTCAGCGAAAGGGTGCTGAAAGGAATGGGACAGCGGCAGGAGTAGGAGGAGGAGGAGACAAGCGAGAGGCAAGCGAGAGGAAGGCAGCGCGGGGGGGGCGCGGCGCGGGGTGATCCATTCGTTGCTTTGTCGGCGGCACAGCCTTAATCACCCGGCCCATGAGCGACAGAATCCGCAAAGCCGCCGTCCTCGGTGCAGGCGTGATGGGCTCGGGCATCGCAGCCCACCTCGCCAACGCCGGCATCCCCGTGCTGCTCCTCGACATCGTGCCGCCGAAGCCCGGCCCGTCTGATGGACCCGACACCGCGTCGAAGGCGTTTCGCAACAAGTTCAGCCTCGGCGCGCTCGCCAACATGAAGAAGCTGCGCCCGGCGCCGCTGTTCTCGCTCAAGGCGCTGGAGCTGATCGAGATCGGCAACTTCGAAGACGACCTCGCCAAGATCAAAGACTGCGACTGGGTCGTCGAAGTGGTGAAAGAAGACCTCGCGGTCAAGCAGGCCCTCTTCGCCAAAGTGGAGCAGCACCTCTCGCCCACCGCGATCGTGTCGTCGAACACCTCGGGTATGTCGATCGCCGGCATGACCGAGGGCCGCTCCGACTCGTTCAAGAAGCGCTTCCTGGTGACGCACTTCTTCAACCCGGTTCGCTACATGAAGCTGCTCGAGCTGGTGGCCGGCGAGAAGACCGACCCCAAGATGATGCAGCGCATGGCCGAGTTCGGCGAGCGCATGCTCGGCAAGGGCATCGTCTACGGCAAAGACACCACCAACTTCATCGCCAACCGCATCGGCACCTACGGAATGATGCGCACCATTCAGGTGATGGCCGAAGAGAACGTCGGCATCGAGGCGATCGACAAGATCTTCGGCCCCGCGCTCGGGCGCCCCAAGTCGGCCGTCTTTCGCACCGCCGACCTGGTCGGTCTCGACACCTTCTTGCACGTCACCCAGAACTGCTACGACTCGCTCACCAAAGACGAGAACCGCGAGACCTTCAAGCCGCCGGAGTGGCTGAAGGCGATGGTCGCCAAGGGCGTGCTGGGCGACAAGTCGGGCGGCGGCTTCTACAAGAAGCAGAAGGGCGGCGAGGGCGAGAAAGAGATCCTCGCGCTCGACCTGAAGACGCTCGAGTACCGGCCGCAGCAGAAGGTGCGCTACGAGTCGCTCGGCGCCGCGAAGGACATCGAGTCGTTGCCCGAGCGCATCGCCACCGTGCTCAACGGCACCGACGTGGCGGCGAAGATCGCCAAGAAGGTCACCCTCGACACGCTCGCGTACACCTCGCGCCGCCTGGGCGAGATCGCCGACGACTACGTCAACGTCGACCGCGGCATGCGCTGGGGCTACGCCTGGGACATCGGCATCTTCGAAGCCTGGGACGCGTACGGCGTGAAGAAGGGCGTCGACGAGATGAAGGCGATGGGCCTCAAGGTCGCGCCCTGGGTCGAGGAGATGCTCGCCTCCGGCCGCAGCAAGTTCTACGAGACCGAGGGCGTTCACGACACCTACTGGGACATCAAGGCCAAGAAGTCGATGCGCGTGCCCGGCGTCGGCCGCGCGGTCACCATCGAGCTGCTCAAGCGCGGCAACAAGAAGATCGCCTCCAACGAGTCGGCCACCCTCTGGGACATGGGCGACGAGGTCGCGCTGCTCGAGTTCCACTCCAAGATGAACAGCATCGACTCGTACATCGGGGAGATGATGGAGAAGGCGGCCTCCGAGACGGAGTCGAACTTCAAGGGCCTGGTGATCGGCAACGACGGCGGCAACTTCTCGGCCGGCGCCAACATCGCCGCGCTGCTGATGACCGTCGGCGCCGACGAGTGGGACACCGTGAAGCAGATGGTGCGCGGCTTTCAGAGCGTGAACCAGCGGCTCCACTACTTGTCCAAGCCGGTGGTCACCGCGCCGCACCAGCTCGCGCTGGGTGGCGGCTGCGAGGTGACGATGGCGGGCCACGCGGTGCAGGCCCACGCCGAGCTCTACATCGGCCTGGTGGAGGTCGGCGTCGGCCTGATTCCCGGCGGCGGCGGCAACCTGATGCTGATGCGCAACGTGTTCGGCGCCCACGCCGGCAACAAAGACTTCGACCCGCTGCCGTTCATCAAGAAGCTGTTCCTCACCATCGGCATGGCGAAGGTCGCCACCTCCGCCGAAGAGGCGAAAGAAGCGTGCTTCTTGAACGCGGGCGACGGCATCTCGATGTCGCGCGACCACCACCTGGCCGACGCGAAGGCGAAGGTGCTCGGCATGTACGAAGCCGGTTTCCGCCCGCCGCGGGCGACCTCGTTCTACCTGCCGGGCAAGAGCGGCGCGGCCACCATCGACATGCTGCTCTACGACATGCAGAACACCCACAACATCAGCGAGCACGACCGCCTGATCGGCAAGCGGCTCGCCAAGGTGCTCTGCGGCGGCGACACCTCCGCCACCACTCCGGTCACCGAGCAGCAGCTGCTCGACCTGGAGCTGGAGGTCTTCTTGTCGCTGCTCGGTGAGCAGAAGACGAAGGACCGCATGATGTACATGCTCGAGAAGGGCAAGCCGCTGCGCAACTGACCGCATCGCGTTATCGAAACGGATCCGAGGAAATCATGACCGAACGAGTCGTCATCGCCAGCACCGCCCGCACCCCCTTCACCCGCGCCATCAAAGGGGAATTGAAGGACACCCGCCCCGACACCATGGCGGCCCACGTGATCAAAGAAGCGATCGCGCGCGTACCCGGCCTGAAGCCGGCCGACGTCGAAGACGTGGTGATGGGCTGCGCGATGCCCGAAGCCGAGCAGGGCATGAACGTCGCCCGGCTCTCCACCCTGCTCGCCGGGCTGCCCGACAGCGTGCCGGCGATGACGGTGAACCGCTTCTGCGCCTCGGGCGTGCAGTCGATCGCCCAGGTCGCGCAGGCGATTCAGGCCGGCCAGTACCAGGTCGGCATCGCCGGCGGCGTGGAGACGATGTCGATGATCCCGATGGGCGGCAACAAGGTGTCGGCCAGCCCCGAGCTGATGGAGCAGCACCCCGAGATCTACACCTCGATGGGCGCCACCGCCGAGAACATCGCCGCGCGCTTCAACGTCTCCCGCGCCGATCAAGACGCGTTCGGCCTCGCTTCGCAGCAGAAGGCGGGCAAGGCGCGCACCGAGGGCAAGTTCAAAGACGAGATCGCCCCGATGAAGGTGCGGGTGTTCGACGACGCCGGCAAGGCGAACGACATCACCTTGAGCGAAGACACCATTCTGCGCCCCGAGACCAACCTCGAGGGCCTGCAGAAGCTGAAGCCCGCGTTCGACCCCAAAGGCACCGTCACCGCCGGCAACGCGTCTCCCCTCACCGACGGCGCGGCCGCCGCGGTGGTGATGAGCGAGTCGAAGGCGAAGGCGCTCAACGTGAAGCCGCTCGGCTACTTCGTCGACTTCGCGGTCGCCGGCGTGCCGCCCGACATCATGGGCATCGGCCCGGTGCCGGCGGTGAAGAAGCTGCTCGAGCGCAACAAGCTCAAGGCCTCCGACGTCGACGTGTTCGAGCTCAACGAGGCGTTCGCCGCCCAGTCGCTCTACTGCATGCGCGAGCTCGGCCTCGACCCCGCCAAGGTGAACCCCAACGGCGGTGCGATCGCGCTCGGCCACCCGCTCGGCGTCTCCGGCACCCGCATGGTCGGCACCGTGCTCCGCGAGCTCAAGCGCCGCGGCGGTAAGTACGGCGTGGTCACCATGTGCATCGGCGGCGGCATGGGCGCGGCGGCGCTGCTTCAGTCGGCCTGAAGCTGTAGCCTGCCGAAATTCACCAGTTGTTTCATGGCCTAGGCCGTTCTGATCCCCTGGATCAGGACTCGGCCTGGGCCTTTTCGCGTCCAAAATACGCACGACCCTGTTGCCTCCGCGTCTACAAACCGGCCCATAATTGGCCTGGGAGGCAACAAAACAGGGTGTGCAGGTGTACGCGTGGCGCCTGATCCCCGTCTAGGCGACGGAGCACCGGGTTTTTTTGCCACGCGAGAATCCTCTCAGAAGTTCTGCGTGGCACTTCACAAACTCGATTCACGCCCAAAAAGGGACCCACAAAATGTCGACGAAGATCTCGATGCCGAAGTTGCCGATGGTTCAGACCCCCAAGGCGGAGCCCCGTGCTTCTGCCCCCACGGTCCACATTCCCGAGAATGAGACCCACGGCGTGGCGATCAACCCTGACGCCTTCGCGGCGCAGAAGAAGTCGCCGATGGAGCTGATCGGCAGCGCGGTGAAGCACTACGAGAACGCCGCCGTCGACACCGCCAAGGCGAAGGCCGACTTCTCGGCCGCCAACCGGCTCGACCACGCCGCCGCGAAGGACCAGGCGAAGTCGAACTCCGAGTTCCGCCAGGGCGTGGGCGACATCGGCAAGGGCTTCGGCGAGATCGGCCAGGGCATCAAGGACGAGGCGAAGGCCCGCGGTGAAGAGGCCGCTTCGAAGCGCGACGCCGCCAAGGCGGGCCGTGAAGAGGCCGCCGGCCACAAGGACATCAGCAAGGGCATCGGCGAGGAGCTGAAGGGCCTGTCTGACGAGGCGAAGGGCAAGCGCGAGATCAAGCAGGGCCAGGCCGACCTGAAGAAGTCTGCCGCCGAAGAGAAGCAGTCGAAGGCCGACTACAAGAAGGCCGCCAACGAAGAAGCCCAGGGCCACAAGGACATCAGCAAGGGCGTGGGCGAGCTGCGCCAGGGCGCGGCCGACGAGGCGAAGTCGAAGCGCGAGGCGGCCGCCGCCAAGGCGCACGACGCCGCCGGCAACCGGCTCGACGCGAAGTCCAGCCGCGAAGAGGCGACCTCCAAGCGCGAGATCGCGCAGGGCAAGGCCGACACCGCCAAGGGCCAGAAGGAGATTCAGTCGGGTCTGGCCGACGAGAAGGCCTCGCTCGACACCGAGAAGAAGGCGCTCGACACCGAGGCGAAGGCCCGCCAGGAGCAGGCCGACTCGATGAAGGACCAGGCGGCTTCGAAGCAGGAGCTGAACGACGCGATGAAGGACTTCGGGTCGGCGATCGGCAAGCTGCTCACCGGCGACGTCGAGGGCGCGAAGAAAGACCTCCAGTCGGCGATCGGCCACCTGAAGGCGTCTGACGCGGCCGATGCGAAGTCGATCAACGAGGCGAAGGCCTCGGTGGCCGACAGCAAGGCGGCGAAGGACCTCCACAAGCAGTCCGACGACCTCCACGCCAAGTCGCAGAAGGAGCTCCGCTCCGGCATCGACGACCTGAAGAAGGGCACCGGCGAGCTGGTGAAGGGCTACCAGGACCACAACGCGGCGGTGAAGGATCACGAGGCGGCGGCCAAGCAGCACGGCATGGCCGACAGCCTGAAGAAGGAGTCTGCCGCCGACCACAAGAAGGCGCAGTCGGAGACCGCCCAGGGCTGGAAGGACATCGGCAAGGGCGTCGGCGAGCTGGGCCAGGCGAAGGCCGACCGGGCGAAGGCGGGCGCGGAGCACAACGCCGCGGTTCGCGACGGAGCCAAGGGCCGCGCCGAGATTCGCCAGGGCGAGAAGGACTACTCCAAGGGCAAGGCCGAGGTCGCCCAGGGCGCGAAGGACATTCGCAAGGGCGTCGGTGAGCTGAACCAGGCGAAGTCTGACCGCGCGAAGTCGGCGGCCGAGCACAACGCGGCGGTGCGCGACGCGAAGAAGCGCGCCTCCGAGATTCGCCAGGGCGTGAGCGACATCGGCAAGGGCATCGGCGAGCTGAAGGAGTCGGCGGCCGACGCGAAGAAGGCGGCCAACGAGCGCAAGGCCGCCGGCCGCGAGCGCGCCGAGGGCCGCGAGGAGCTCCGCGAGGCCCGCTCCGAGCGCAAGAAGGGCAACACCGACCTGCGCAAGGCGCTCAGCCGCCGCCCGATTCAGGGTTGATTCGAACAGGTAACTGATTCAAAGGGGGGCGGCGCGAGTTCCAAGTCGGAGCTTGCGCCGTCTTTTTTTGGGGGGTTTGTTATGGCGCAGAGGAACCAGTGAGCGACGAGACCACGGGCACGTTCCGAAGGCGCACCAACCCCACGGTGAAAGTGATGCGCCCGGCCGCTCCGCCGGTTCGGCACTTCACCGTTCAGCGGGTCGACCAGCCCGGCAACGCCCAGATGGTCTCGAGCGGCTCGGCGCAGGTCGGCTCGCACACCCTCAACGAGGTGGTGGTCGAAGAGCCCACGGTCTCGCGCTTTCACTGCGAGATCTCGGTCACCCCCGACGGCCCGATGGTGCGCGACCTGGGCTCCGCCAACGGCACCGAGGTCGACGGCGTTCGGGTGAAGGAAGCGTTCTTGAAGAACGGCTCGATGCTCCGGCTGGGCAACGCGACGATGCGTTTTCAGCTCGAGCTCGACTCCACTCCCGAGCCGGTGTCGAAGAGCGACAGCTTCGGCCCGCTGTGGGGCGCGTCGCCGGCGATGCGGGCCTGCTTCGCGCTGCTCGAGCGCGCCGCCGAGACCTCCCGCCCGGTGTTGCTCGAGGGCGAGACCGGCACCGGCAAGACCGCGGCGGCCGAGGCGATTCACGACGCGGGCAGCCGCAAAGACGAGCCGTTTCTGCCGGTCGACTGCGCCAGCCTGGCCCCGGCCGACCTGGAGGCGATGCTGGTCGGCAAGGAGAACCCGCGGCGCCTGTCGGCGTTCGAAGAGGCGCGCGAGGGCACCATCTTTCTCGACGAGGTGGCCGAGCTGCCGCTGGAGCTCCAGGGCCGGCTGGTGACGGTGCTCGAGAAGGGCGAGCTGAAGCGGCCGGGCGGGCTCACCGTGGGCGTGCGGGCGCGGGTGATCGCGTCGACCCGGGCCGACCTGCGGCAGCTGGTGAACGCCAACCGGTTTCGCAGCGAGCTGTATTTTCGCCTCGCGGTGATGAAGGTGCGCATGCCGGCGCTCCGCCAGCACCCCGAAGACATTCCCGAGCTGGTCGACCAGTGGCTGGAAGAGACCGGCGCCACCGAAGACGAGGCGAACCCGCTCCGCGCGCAGGACTTTCTGGCCCGGCTGCAGACCGCGGTCTGGGTGGGCAACGTGCGCGAGTTGTTCAACCACCTCGATCGCTGCCGGGTGATGCGCGCGCCGCTCAACCCGGGTGAGGGCCCGCAGGTCGCGCAGGTGCGGCCGTCGGCGCGGCAGACCTGGGCCGAGGCGAAGCGGCTGTCGAACGAGGAGTTCGAGCGCGGCTACGTCGAGGCGCTGCTGGAGCGGCACAAGGGCAAGGTGTCGGAGGCCGCCCGCGCCGCCCAGATGGACCGGGTGTATCTGTACCGGCTGATCAAGCGCTACGGGCTGAAGACCTAGTCGAGCGCTTCTTCCAGGCGCTTCACCACCGTCTTCAGCACCTTGATGCGGGCGAAGTACTTGTTGTTCGCCTCCACCAGAGTCCACGGAGCGAGCTCGGTGCTGGTGCGCTCGATCATGTCGACCACCGCCTGCTCGTACGCGTCCCACTTCTTGCGGTTGCGCCAGTCTTCGTCGGTGATCTTGAAGCGCTTGAACTCGATCTCTTCGCGCGACTTGAAGCGGTGGAGTTGCTCGGTCTTGGAGATCGCCAGCCAGAACTTGAGCACCAGCACCTTGCTGTCGTGCAGCTGCTCTTCGAACTGGGTGATCTCCGAGTAGGCGCGCATCCAGTCGGGCTCGGAGCAGAAGCCCTCCACCCGCTCGACCAGCACCCGGCCGTACCAGCTGCGATCGAAGATCGCGAACCGGCCGCGCCGGGGAATGTGCCGCCAGAACCGCCACAGGTACGGCTGGGCGCGCTCTTCTTCGGTGGGCGCGGCGATCGAGAACCCGCGGTAGTAGCGCGCGTCGAGCGCCTGGGTGACCCGCCGAATCGCGCCGCCCTTCCCCGCCGCGTCATTGCCCTCGAACACCATCACCACCGCGCGCTTCTTGAACCGCTTGTGGCGCGAGAGCTGGTTGAGCCGGCCCTGCCACTCGAGCAGCTCGTCGCGGTACTCGTCTTTGTCGAGCGGCTGGTCGAGCTTCAGCGCGCGAATCGGGTCGAGCTTGTCGATGCGCTTCGCCGGCGCGGCGTGGGCGTGGCTGGGCGCCTTCACGCTCTTCGCGTCGAGCCGCTCCTGAAGCGCGGTGAGCACGGTGCGGCCGACTGTGACCGCGCGAAACTGCGGGTCGGCGCCGGGGATCACCACCCAGGGCGCCTCGGCGGTGTTGGTGGCGCGCAGGTAGTGCTCGTTCACCTGGGCGAACTGGTCGTAGCGCTTGAAGAAGCCCCACTCCTCTTCGCCCACCCGCCAGCGGGTCTTCTTGTCCGACTCCAGCTGCTCGAGGCGGTGCTTCTGCTGCTTCTTCGAGAGGTGGAACCAGAGCTTGAGCAGCAGCACCCCTTCGTCGGTGAGCATGCGCTCGAACATGCGAATCTGGGTGATCTGCGAGTCGAACTCGCCCTTCGACGAGTGGCCCATCGCCCGGTCGAGAATCGGTTGGCTGTGCCAGCCGCCGAAGAAGATGCCGATGCGGCCCTTGGGCGGCAGCGCCCGCCAGAACCGCCACATGTACGGCCGCTCCCGCTCTTCGTCGGAGGGCTCGCCGAAGGCGTAGGTGAGCAGGTGGCGCGGGTCCATCCACTCGTGGAGCAGGTTCACCGTCTCGCCCTTGCCCGCGCCCTCCACCCCGCCGATCAACAGCAGCACGGGAAAGCGGGCGGCCTTCGACACCTTCACCTGCGCGTCGAGCAGCGCCATTCGCAGCTTCGGCTCTTCCTTCTCGTACTGAGCCTTGGAGAACTTGTGGTCGAGCTCCGCGTTTTCGAACACGCCCTACCTCCCGGTGCAAAAGCCTACGCCACCGTATTTCGGAACGGCTCGATTTGATGCAGCTCGTTGTAGACGTGCACCGTGCGCAGCTTGGGAAACACCTTCGAGCGGGCGAGGTCGCGCAGCCAGAGCAGCCGGTTGTGCCAGACGTCGAGCAGCTCGAGGTGCTCCACGCCCAGCGCCCGGTGCTGCTTCAACAACGCGCCGAGCAACGACACCGGCACCCCGTGGAGCCGTCGAAGCCCGAGCAGCATCGGGTCGGAGATCACCTTCGCCAGCGCCTCCCACTCCGGGCGGGGCCAGCGCGCGGTCTCCCGCAGATCGAGCTCTTCGACCGTCGCCCACTCCGGCAGACCGGTGAGCCGGTAGAGCAGCCGCGACACGCTCAAACGGCCCGCGACCACCGCTCCGTCGCGAAAGCGCAGCCCTTCGGGTTTGAACGCGGGCGACAGCCGGCCCAGCCAGGCGCGCCCGTACAGCCGCACCAGCTCCTTGGAGCGGCGCCGCTGCTGGCGGCGGGGCGCGGGCATCAACCCGAGCACGATCGCCTCGCCGCGCACGTCGCCCTCGCTCGACAGCTTGTCGGCCCACACCAGCTTCGCCTCCAGCCCCTGGGGCACCGCGGCGGCCGGCTTCAGCACCGGCAGCGCGTACCGCTCGCGGCGAACGCGCAGCGGCCCCCGCGACTGCGGGCGGGCGCGCTCGAGGTCCTCCGCCAGCTGGTTGAGGCGCACGCCCACCCGCATCACCTGCCACGGCGTGCCGTCGAGCACGGTGGAGAAGTCGCGCAGCCACTGCGCCGCGCGCCGGTCACCGCTCCAGGCGAGCAGGCCGAGCAGCACGCTCCACAGCGACGTCGCGCGCGCCGGTGGCAAGGCCTGGCAGAGCAGGCGAACAATCGCGGTCGCCACCCGCGGGTCGCGAGGCCAGCGGTAGAGCAGGCCCAGCCGATCGCGCAGCGACGGGTCGGTCACCGGCGGCAGCGAAGCGAGCACCTGGCCGAGCGCGAGCGGGTCACGCGTCTGGGCGGCGGCGAAACATCGTGGGGGTGAGAGCGGTGGCCGCTGCGAGGTCAGCGCGTCGGAGAGCTCGTCGACCACGTCGGCCAGCTCTTCCGAAGGCAGCAGTCGCCAATCGGCCAGCGCCCTTTCGAGCGCACGTTCCATGGCGGCCTCCGCAGCATCATGGGCGCGGAGACGTCGCGGGAGGCCACCGCCTGACTACTTGATGCCGAACTCCACGTTGTCGAGGCACTCCCGGTCGGGGCCGTCGATGAACTCTCCGCGAATGCGCAGCGAGTGGAGGTTCTGGAGCACCGACTTGATGTCGTCGGCGGTGGCGTCGGGCTGAGAAGGGGTGTCGAGCTTCCACCCCGACTTGTCGTCCAAGGTGGCGCGATAGGTGGTCCAGTCGAGGCCGGGCGCGTTGTCGACGTTGAAGACGATGCTCACGCCCGGGCCCTGCATCACCACGTCGCGGCCCTTGATCAGATAGAACTGCGAGCTGCCCTTGATGTCCCAGGTCAGCCGCTTGCCGTAGGCGCGCGAGACGTTGCCGAGGTACTTGCTCGGGGCGACGAAGTACCAGATGTCGCTCTCCATCAGGTCGGTGCCGCAGATGCAGCCGCCCGGGTTGCCGCCGGTGGCGCGCAGCTCGGGAGCGGGGGCGACGTCGCCGGCCATGGTCCACCCGTCGGCGCTCGCCTCGAAGTCACTGGATGCGATTTCGTCGGAGCAACCCGCCAGCGCGACAGCGAGGAGCAACCAGCTGAAGCGGGCCGCGTGCACTTGAGGGTCGTTTTTAGTCTGACCCGGCCGTGGCGTCACCTTTGAGCGAACGGCTTCATTCCGGCGATTTCGGCCCCTTCTGCCGCGGCGTGCTCGACCTGGAGCCGCTCCCGCGCCACCGCCGCCTTCACCGCGGTCTCGAAGCGCTTGTCGAAGATGCGGTGGAGGCTGTGAATGGCAGTGGGTTGAAAGCCGCGGGCGATCTTGTGCTCGCCGCCGGCGCCGGGCTCGAACGCCTCCCGCCCGAGGCGAATGCACTCGTCGACCGAGTAGTAGAGGCAGACGTTGAAGTGCAGGAAGGGCACGTCTTCGAAGCAGCCCCAGTAGCGGCCGTAGAGGCGCTTGTCGGAGGCGAGGTTGAAGGCGCCGGCGATCACTTCACCGTCGCGCTCCGCCAGCACCATCTCGATGCGCTCGGGGAGCGTCTCGAACGCGCGGTGAAAGAAGGCCCGGTTGAGCTGCACCCCGCCCCACCCGTTCTTCTGCACCGTCGACTGGTAGAAGCGCCAGGCGAGCTCGGCGTGTTCTTTCTTCAGGTCGGGCTGGCGCACCGAGTACAGCTTGATGCCCTGCTTGTCGGCGGCGCCGCGCTCGCGCTTGAGCTGGTTGCGGCGCTTGGAGTCGAACCGGGAGAGGAACTCGTCGTAGGTCGTGTAGCCGGCGTTGACCCAGTGGTACTGCATCGAGAGCCGGTGAAACAGGCCCAGCTCCTCGAGCGCCTTCGACTCCTTCTCGCCGGGGAAGATGACGTGCAGCGACGAGACGTCTTCTTCGCGGGCGAACTTCACCATCTCTTCGAGCAGGGTGGCGCGCGCGGCGGCCTCGTCTTCGGTCGAAGCGACGACGAAGCGGCGGGCGGTGAGCGGCGAGAGCGGCACCCCGACCAGGAACTTGGGGTAGTACTGCACGCCGAAGTTCGACGCCGCCGAGGCCCAGCCGAAGTCGTAGACGTACTCGCCCATGCTGTGAAACTTGAGCCAGGCGGGCGCGAAGCCGACCAGCTGGTCGTCGCGGTAGAGCAGAAAGTGGCGCGCCTCCCAGCCGGCGCTCTTCACCGCGCTGCCCGACGACTCGAGCGCCTCCAGCCACTCCCAGCGCAGCACCGGGGCGTCGGAGGGCGTGAGCAGCGCATTCCACGCCGCCTTGGGCACCTTCTTGATGCCCGCGACGATTTGAACTTTCAGACTCACCGGGAAGGCATCTCTTAACCGGTCGTCAACGGCCTCGCAGCCGCTCGAAGAACCGGGTGAACAGGCCGGCAGGGGGAGGCGGCGCCGCGGAGGTGAGGTTGATGCGGGGCGGGCGGCCGGGGCGGGCGACGGTGGGCGGGGTGCGCTGAATCAGCTCCAGCCCGAGGAAGGTGTCGCGCAGCCGCATCTTCTGGGTGGCGGAGATGTGGGTGACCTCGACGCGCTTGAGCAGCGGCGGCTGCACCGCGCACAGCGCTTCGACCCACGGCTCGGGGTTGGGGTGATGGAGCGGGAGCGCGACCCGCCGCAGGTAGCGCAGGCCGGGGTGACGCAGCACGCGCTCGATGGTCCACGCGTCGGCGGCACCGAGACCGAGCAGCTCGTCGACCCAGCCGTGGTGGCCCCACTCGACCTCGAACGGGCCATCGTCGGGCGGCTGCGGAGCGAGGTCGGGCCGCTGCACCAACCGCTCGACCAGCTGCTCGATGCCGTCGTCACCGGCGTTCTGCTGCAGCTTGCGCTGGAGCGCCGCGAGCTGGCCGCGCGGGTGGCCCTGCGACTCGAGCCAATCGGCGACCACCAGCCAGAGGTCGGGGTCGTCGGGGGTGAGCAGCAGCTTCTCTTCCAGCTCCTCGGGCACCGGCTCGAGCGGGCGGTCGTGGAGCGCGTCGTGCTGCAGCCGCTGGGTGCGCTCGGCCTCGGGGCGCATGCGGGCGATGATCTCGGCGCGCCACTGGGCGGCGGCGGCGGGCCCGGCGGTGTGCGGGCGCAGCCGGTCGGCGAGCTCGACCAGGCTCGGGCGCTGGGCGGGGTCGGGAGAGATCGACGCCTCGAGCAGCTCGACCAGCGGCTGCGGCCACTGCGCCCTGCCCTCGCGCGACACCCGCGGCTTGGCGCGCACCAGCGGGCGGGGATCATCGCGGAGCGGATCTCCGCCCTCGAGCGCGTAGAGCGCGAGCACGCCGAGCTTCCACACCGCGCTGGCCGACGAGGCGATGCCGCGGTCGAACAGCTCCGGCGGGGTCATGTTGTCGAGGCGCAGACCCTCGTCCCACGCCTCGAGCGCGCGGAGCGGATCAGGCCCGGCGCGCAGCTCGCCGTCGAAGCCGATGCGCACGGTCGACTGGGTGACCACGGTGGCGAAGCTCTCGACCAGGTCGGGGCTGCGGGCGAGGCTCTCGGCGAGCGCGAGCACCGGCTGGAGCGCGAGCGGGGTCTCGATGCCGGCGAAGAGCGCGGCGCGGCACAGCTCGCCGAAGCCGAGCGAGGCGAAGAACGGCATCGTCACCCACGGGTGTTCACCGTACTCGAGGCTGGGGACGAGCCAGGGCGCGGCGGCTCCGGTCCAGATGCGGCAGAGGCGCTCGAGGCGGCGGTCAGACTCGGAGTGCGAGCTGACCCAACCGTTGAAGTCCCACAGCACGACGTCGCGGGTGCCGTCGGTGGCGAGCCAGAGCGAGCCGCGCGGGCTGTCGCCCAGCGGATGACCCAGCCTCCAGCGCCCCAACGTCGGCCTCACGGCTGGCCAATGTACCCCGAAAGCAAGCCCTCTCCGTTGGGAGAGGCCGACGAGGCCCATAGGGCCTCGCGGGTGAGGGACAGCCTTCAACCCTCAGATCCGCACGAGGAGCCGTGTCGTACGGAGCGCCAATTTGAAACCCCACTGCCATTCATCGTACGGTCACCTTGTCTCTCACCGTGGCGCCGCAGCGCCTGGCAGAACGAACCAACGACAGCAGCGCAGTTCAACCCGACTCGCCGGGCGTGAGCCACCCATGGCGGGCGAGCAGTGCCTTGGCTCTTTTCAGATGTTTCGTTGCGAGCAGTGTCAGCAGGTGGTGGGTCCGAATGTGAAGTCGGTTCGGGTGGCAGTTGAAACGCGCGTGGTGCGGCACCCGGCGCGGAAAGACGCGTTCTGGGTGAAGCGAAACGAGCGGTGGGCACGCAGATCAGCCGCGAGCGCACGCTGTGCCTGGGTTGTTCGAGGCGAGCACGGCGACAGGAGGCGTGACGCCCCTCCCGCCCTATCGGGCACCCTCCCCCGTCATCGGGGGAGGGCGTCGTACCGAACGCCTCTCCTGACAGGAGAGGCCGACTGCGGAGCGAAGCGAGCAGCGGGTGAGGTTAGCGCCCCGCCTATTTCTTCTTCTTCTTCAGACCTTCGAGCTCTTCTTTGAGCTTCTTGGTCTCGCTCTTCAGCCCATCGACCTCGGTGCGGAGCGCGGACAGCTCCTTCGCCGGGCCACCTCCCTTGCGCAGGTCGCGAATCGCCTCGCGCGCGGCGCGCTTCGCCCGGCCATCGAGGAACGGAGTACCGGCCAGCGCGCCGATCAGATCGCGCTCACCCAACGCCTTGGCGGCATCGAACACGCCCATCTGCACCCGGAACATCGAGTCGCGCAGCAGCTCACCCAGCATCTCGACCGCCTCGCGCTTCTTCTGAGCCACCTCGGCGAGCCGGGCGACCGCCATCACCGCGGTCCTCCGGGCGTACTGCGGCGCTCCGTAGCGGGCGTACTTCTGCGCCACCGCGAACCCGCGCGGGTCGTGCAGCTCGGCCAGGCCATCGAGCGCGGCGGCGAGCACGGTGTCGTTCCACGTCTCGCGCTTGAGCAGCGACGAGAGCACCTCGAACGCGCCGGGCGCGCGCAGCCGGCCGACCACCCGGGCCGCCTCGGCCTCGACGAACAGGCTCTCGTCTCCGCGCCGCGCCAGCTGGGTGATCACCTTCGCCACCTCGATGTCGCCGCGAAACACGCCCAGCGCCGCCACCACCGAGCGCCGGACCTTGGGGTGCCGCACCTTGAGCGCCTCGAGCAGCATCGCCTTCGCCTCGGGCGTGCGCACCACCGCCAGCGCCCGCGCACACGCGTTGCGGGTGCCCCAGAACGCGCGCTCGTCTTTCAACACCGTGGCGAGCGCTTCGATCGACGCAGCCGAGCCGTCTTTGCCGAGCGGCGCGGCGGCCTCGGTGCGGTTGCGCGCCGGCTCACCGTGGAGCAGCTCGGCCCGCCAGAGCGCCGGCGCCTTCTCCACCTCGAGCGTCGCCAGCAGGTCGCGCCGCGGGTCGACCCGAATCTGGCTCGGCTCCTGGGCCGCCTCGAGGCGGAACACGTGCTCCTTCTGGGTGCAGTCGAGCGGGTGCACGGTCTTCTTGCCGCCCACCACCAGCTCGACCTTCAAGGTGAGCGCGTAGGCGTCTGCCTGGGTCTGGGTGACCTGCACCCGAACCCATTTGTGCTCGGCCTCCCACTTCACCGACACCTTGAGCGACGGGTGACCGGCCTTCATCACGTACTGGTCGAAGAACTTGTCGAGGTTGCGGCCGGTGGCCTGCTCGACCGCGCGTGCGAGGTCGACGGTCTCGACCGAGCCTTCGCGGTTGCTGGCGACGTAGTGGCGCACCGCCTTGCGGAACTCGGCGTCACCCAACCGGGTGCGCAGCTCGTGCAGCACCAGCGCGCCCTTCTCGTAGAGGTGGCGGTCGAACAAGTCGATCGGCTCGTCGAACTTCTTCGCCACGATCGCCCGCTGGTAGCGCTCGCCGGCCTCCGACAGGTACAGCTCGAGGTCGACCCTGCGCTGGTGGTCGCCTTCGTCGTTGTTGTCGGCGTGCTCCTTCCACAGCACCTCGGAGTAGGTGGCGAAGCCCTCGTTGAGCCAGCCGTGCGACCAGTCGCGGCAGGTGAGCAGGTCGCCGAACCACTGGTGGGCCAGCTCGTGGCTGATCAGCGGCTCGGCCGAGAAGTCGAGGTGGGCGCGCGCGTCGTGGAGCACGCTGTCGGTCAGGGTGGTGGCGCCGGTGTTCTCCATGCCGCCGAAGATGAACTCGGTGACGAACACCTGGGCGTAGCTGCCCCACGGGTACTGCTGGCCGGTGAGGTCTTCGAAGAAGCGCACCATCTGCCCGGTGCGGCCCACGCAGCGAATCGCGTCGGCCTTCTTGCCCTTGGGGAACAGGGTGCGGAGCTTGACGCCCTCGCTCTGCTCGACGTGCTCCTCGAACTCTCCGACCGCGAGCGTGACCAGGTACGGCGAGTGCGGCCGGTCGAGCCGGTAGTGCACGGTGCGCTTGCCGGCCTTCACCGTGTCGGCGAGCTTCTCTCCGTTCGAGAGCGCGACGAACTTCGCGGGGAAGGTCGCCTTCACCTCGGTGATCGCCTTCTGCGCCGGGGTGTCGAGGCAGGGGAACCAGTGACGCGAGTCTTCGTCTTGCCCCTGGGTCCACGCCTGCGCCGGCCGCTTGTAGTGCGAATCGGAGGCGTGAAAGTAGAGCCCGCGGCGCGGCCTGGCCGAGTAGGTGATCGCCACCGCCGCCCGCTGATCCGCCTCCAGGGCGCGGTTCAAGGTGATGCGCAGGGTGCGCGCGTCGTTGGTGAAGTGCGCCTGCTTGCCGTCGACCTCGACCTTCTCGACGTCGAGATCGACCGCGTCGAAGTCGAGCGAGGTGACCTTGCGCACCGCGCGGAGCCGGGTGGCGCACTTGCCGCTCACCGTCTTCTTCGCGAAGTCGAGCTCGACATCGATGCTGACCAGCTCGGGGCGAACGGGGCGGTCGGCGGCGTAATGCTCGGTCGCGGATTCGAGGGCGAACGGGTGCGGCTCGTCAGAGCGATGAAAGTGCATGCGGAGCGGCTTTTTTAGCCGCTTCAGAAGCGCATCGCGACGGAGAACACACCCCCGCCGGGTACGGGCGACAACGCCACCTGGGGAGGCGCCTTGAAGTAGTGCGCCAGGCCCAGCGCGGTGGCGCTCCCGGCGAGCTGGCCGATGACCCCGAACAGGCCGGCGAAGAGAAACGCGTTGAGGCCGCCGAACTCGCTGCCCTGGCCCCGGTGCGCCCCGACCGCGTAGCCGATGCTGCCAAAGACCATGCCGCCGGCGGCTCCGCCCAGGTACGACCAGCCGAGGCCCTCGAGCCCGTCGCCGCTCCCGAATGCGTAGGGCAACCCCCAGGCTCCGGCGGGCGCGACCGCGAGACCGGCGAGCACCAACCAGACGCTGGCGTCTCCGCTGCCGTTGAACAGCCAGGCGAGGCCGACGAACGCGCCCCCGAGGATCAGCTCGCCGATCGACGCCAGGCCGATCACCGCGGCGGTGGAGAGCAGTCGCACGTGAGTCGGAGGAGGCGGCGTCACCGCGGGTTCCGGGGCGGGTTGGGCGAGCACGAGGTGGAGCGTCAACGCGGCGAGCATGGTGAGACGATTGTGCCATGCTCGCGCCGATGGTCGAGCTGCTCTATTTCGCCGACAAAGACGTCTTCGCGAAGCTGTCGGCGGCGGTGAAGGCGGCGCGGCGGTTGACGATGGTGTCGGTGGTGCCGCCGCACCGGGCGACCAAGAACGCGCAGCGCCAGGAGCCGTTCGCGTCGATCGAGAAGAAGTTCGGCACGCTGGTGAACCAGATTCTGGTGGTCGACGAAGGCACCGAGGCCGGCATGTGGCGCGACCCGGTGACCGACCTGGCCGACGAGCTCTTCCCCAACCCGAAGAAGGCCTACCAGGCGGCGCGCGGCTACTTCTTCGTACAAAAGGGCGAGGCGAAGAAGATCGTGAAGCGCTTCGGCAGCTGGGACGACGACGTCTGGTTTCTGCAGGAGGCGCTCTCGCAGATGCTGCCGGGCGAGGTCGAGGCGCCGAACCCGAAGAAGAAGCCCGGCGTCTTTCACGAGAAGCAGAAGCGCGTCGGTGGCTTCATCGAGAAGCCCGAGACGACCGACACGCTCGACTCCGAGAACCTCGAGCCCGGAGCCACCCTCGACCTCGAGGGCAGCGACACGATGAGCGGGCCCTCAGCGACGGGCCGGCGCGACGCGTTCACCGCGCTCGGGCTCGACGCCAGCGCGACGTTCGCCGAGGCGAGAGGCGCCTACAAACGGCTGGTGGCGCAGTACCACCCCGACAAGGTTGCGCACCTGCCCCCGGAGTTCAAAGAGCTGGCCGCGCGCCGGAGCCGGGAGCTGCGTGAGGCATTCGAGGCGGTTAAAGCGGAGCTCGAGGAGTAACGGTCAGATCCCATGGCACACCACGTCCACCCGCACATGAGCCACTCGGTCGAGCACCACCTGGCTGTGCACGTTCACGATTACGACGCCGAGATACGAAAGTTCGTGCCCGGCTACGACACGATGCTCGAAGAGATCAGCGCGGTGGTGGCCGAGCACCTGCCCCGGCCCGACGCGCGCATCCTCGACCTCGGCGCGGGCACCGGCTCTCTGGCGCACAAGCTGGCCACCGCGTTTCCCGCAGCGCGCTTCACCCTGCTCGACGCCGACGCCTCGATGCTTGAGCAGGCGAAGAAGCGGCTGGCCGCATTCGGTGACCGGGTGACCTACCTCGAGGGCAACTTCAGCGGTGCGCTGCCGGAGTGCGACCTGGCGGTGGCGTCGCTCTCGCTGCACCACACCCACGCGCCGAAGGATCGCGAGGCCACCTACCGCGGCATCTTCGCGCGGCTGCCTCCCGGCGGAGTGCTGGTGAACGGCGACGCGATGGTGCCCGAAGCGCCCGAGTTGGAGCAGCGGCTGATGAAGCGCTGGGCCGCGCACCTGGTCGCGCACGGCGACACCGAGGCGCAGGCGTTCGAGCGCTTCAAGCAGTGGTCGTGGGAGGACAAGTACTTCAGCGTCGAGCGCGAGCTGTCGATGATGCGCAGCGCCGGCTTCACCCAGCTCGACGTGCGGTGGCGTGGCGTTCCCACCTGCGTGCTGCTGGCGCGAAAGGTATAAGGGCCGCCATGACGACCACGCTTTCACAGACCGAAGCCGGCGAGCAGGCGAGCCGGGTGATGGATGAGATCGCGCGCCTGCGCGACCGGTTCTCGCAGCGGCCCCTGCCCGAGAAGCGCCGGTTGGGCGCCCTCGAGAAGCTGCTGCCGAAGCTGAAGCGGTTGGAGAAGGGCCATGCGTTGTCGCTCCCTGGGCACCAGGGCGAGGCGCTGAAGCCGATCAGCGCCGACGAGCAGAAGCTGATCGCCGAGCTGATGCCCGGCGCCGCCAAGGCGGAGAAGGCTGAGAAGCCCGCGACGGCCGAAAAGACCGAGAAGCCGGCCAAGCCCGCGAAGAAGAAGAAGTAACGGGTGTGAGCTTCCGTTGGCGGCACCTGCATCTGTCTGTCTGGTGCGGCGTTCCGCGTGGCTCCTGCTTGGATTCTGCTGGGTTGGCCTGTCGTGTACCGACGGGATGATCGGCAACATGCCTGATTCAGGCAGCCCCGACTCGGGCGAGCCATTCGACGCGGGCATCGATGCAGGGGTCGACGCGGGCACCGATTCGGGTGTCGCCGACGCGGGCTTCGACGCCGGTTTTGATGCGGGCATCGACGCCGGGATCGACGCGGGCTCCGATGCAGGCCCGGAGATGGACGCCGGCATCGACGCGGGCGCTGGCCGCACCATCTACGTGATCACCGGCCAGGATCAGCGCCGGATGATCTCGTTCGACGGCACCACCTGGGAGCACGACGTCTACATCGCTCCCAACGGGCTCGACGACGCGTTCGGTGCGGTGGCGATCGGCAACCGGTTGATCGTGATCACCGGAGACCCCGGCCTCTGGACCAGCACCGACGGCATCAACTGGACTCCGTCGAGCATCACCCAGTCGCTGCACGGCTCCGCGATGGTCTACGCGGGCGGCTACTTCGTGCTGGTGAAGAGCGACTTCTCGATGCGGTCCTCCGATGGCCTCAACTGGACCACCGCGATGAACAACGGCAACTCCGGCCACTGGCAGTCGATCGCCTACGGCAACGGTCACTACGTCGCGTTCGGCGACGGCCATCAGAAGACCTCGGAGGACGGCCTCGCCTGGCACGACTACACCGCCACCGCCGATCCCGATCCGTTCGAGGCGGTGGCGTTCGGCAACGGCGTGTTCGTCGCGGTCGGCAAGAAGAACAACATGGGCCGCGTTGCCACCTCGACCGACGGCGTGACGTTCACCGACCAGACGCCGATCGCCACCTCGTACATGACGGGGATGGCGGGCATCACCTTCGGCGAGGGCAAGTTCGTCACCAACGACTGCTGCAGCTCGTTCGAGAGCACCGACGGCGTGAGCTGGACCAAGCGCGGCAGAGGCTACGGCGCCGGCATCGTGTTCGCGGGCGGCAAGTTCGTCGCCGCCGGGTGGAGAACCGAGGCGTACCTCTACGACGACGGCACCGGCGCGTTCAGCAACACCTTCGGCGGAGACGAGCCGAACCTGTACGAAGACGGCGGCATCGCGCCCTGGTTCACCGGGCTCGGCGCCGGCGAGATCAACTAGGGCATCGGTGCGCCGACGAGCACCACTTCCTTCTCGAGCGAAAACTGCCGCGGAGTGGCGAGCACCGCGCCCTGCGCGACCGCGTCTCCGGTCAGCAGCAGGTGAACCCGCCGCGCTCCGTCGTCGAAGCGCACGCCCTTCAGATGCACCGGGGTGATCACCACCAACTGGCCGTCGTTCGGCTTCTCCATCGCCACGCCCGCCGCGAGCGGCCGGTGGTCGATCTGCAGCTGCCAGTGGATCTCGGTCTCGTCGTTGAAGCCCGGCGCGTAGAGGTTGAAGCGCAAGTCGCCCTTCCCCTCGTCGAACTGAAGCTCGAGCGCGGTGACCTGCGCGGCCGACTCGTCGGGCGTCTGGCGGCCGGTGACACACGCCGCGCAAACGAAAATGAGAAACAGCAGGGCTCTAACCTCACCCCGCGGACGCTGTGCGTCCGTCGGCCCTCTCCTGTCAGGAGAGGGGTTCATCATCCACCCAGCAGCGGTTTGAGGGCGTCGACCGACAACGGCCAGCCGGCGCGGCGCGCGACCACTTCGACCGCGCGGAGCATCTCGACCGCGGTCTGAAAACGCAGCGCCCGGTCGGCGAACAGCGCCTTGCGCACCACCGCCGCCGCGTAGTCGGGCACCTCGGGGTTCAGCTTCTGCACGTTGGGCACCCGCGCGTCGCGCACCTTGTGCATCATCTCGAGCTCGGAGTTGCCGGCGAACAGCCGCTGCCCGGTGAACAGCTCCCACATGATCACGCCGACCGCGAACAGGTCTCCGCGGTGGTCGACCGACTGGCCGAGCACCGACTCGGGCGCCATGTACGAGATGGTGCCGCGCAGCGCGCCTTCGGCTCCGCGCATCACGCCTTCGACCTCGGCCACGCCGAAGTCGGTCAGCTTCACGTCGCCGGCGACCGAGAGCAGCACGTTGGCCGGGTTGACGTCGCGGTGGATGATCGGTGCGCCGTTGTCGCCCAGCTTCGCGCGGTGAATGTAGTCGAGCGCCTTGAGGATGCAGGAGCTGATGTAGATCGACGCCGAGAGCGGCATCGGCTGGCCCGCCTTGCCGAACGCGTCTTGCATGAACGCGAGCGTGCGGCCGGCGACCAGCTCCTGCACCATCAGGTAGTCGATGCCCGCCTTGAAGCAGCGAAAGGTGCGCACGATGTGCGGGTGGCGCAGCTTCACCGTCAGCTTCGCCTCGTCGACGAACGACTTCACGAACGCGCCGTCGTTTCGGTACGAGGGCAACAGGCGCTTGAGCACCACGTCGTCGGGCTCGCCGGGGCTCTTCTGGGTGCCGGGCTTGGCCTTCGCCTGGTAGACCTCGGCCATCCCGCCAACCGCGAGCCGGCCTACCAGCTGATACCCACCGAGCTCGGTTTCCTGGGCCAATCGTCTCCGACTTCTTTCTATGCGACGAAGCGGGTGTCGTACACGTTTCGAGTGACGCTGAACAGGCGTGCGGTTCCCACGGAAACCGGCTGGGGGAACCAAGTGTCCTGAGGTGAGAGAGATGACGCCGTCTGAATGTCCCAACGCGTTCGAGCTGGAGCGGCTCCTTTCGGGAGAGCTCCGGGGCGAGCGAGAGGCTTCACTGAAACAGCACGTGCAGCAGTGCGCGCGCTGCTCGGCCGAGCTTCAGCGAATGGAACGGCAGGCGGCGGCGTACTCGGCATCGCCTCGCTCAGCTCCGGCGAAAGCGGCATTCCTCCGCGCCGACCGGCGCTGGAAAAGGAACGCCATGCTCGCCGTCACCCTGCCGCTCGCCGCGGCAGCCCTCGCCGCGCTCTCGCCGTCGTTGGTTCAGAAGCAGGTGCACCAGGAGGTCGCGCACGTCTCGCAGACGCAGTGGCCGCAGGTGCACGCGCGCACCCAGGCGTTTCTGGAGCCGCGTGGAGGCGAAGGGCCGGCGCGGCTGCGGCAGCTGTCGTTTCGCGGGCGGCCGGTGGCGTTCGGCGAGGGCGAGCTCGAAGCGGCCGAGAACGACGGGCCGTCGCGGCCGTTCGTGCTGAAGCACACCGACGTCGACGCCGAGGTCGCCGGCATCGTGCAGTCGGTGACGGTCACCCAGGAGTTCGAGAACCCGTTCTCGGGCCCGGTGGAGGCCGTCTACGTGTTCCCTCTGCCCGACGACGCGGCGGTCGACGAGATGACGTTGACCGCGGGCGGGCGGGTGATTCGCGCGCAGATTCACAAGCGCGAGCAGGCGCGGCGCATCTACGAGGAGGCGAAAGCGCAGGGCCGGCGCGCGGCGCTGCTCGACCAGGAGCGCCCGAACATCTTCACCCAGTCGGTGGCGAACCTGCTCCCGCACGAGACGGTGAAGGTGACGCTGCACTACGTGGCGAAGCTCGCCTACGACGACGGCGAGTACACGTTCAATTTCCCGATGACGGTGGGGCCCCGCTACATCGGCGGCCAGGCGCTGCCCGGTGAGCAGCAGGGCACCGGCACCCACGCCGACACCACCCAGGTGATCGACGCGTCGCGCATCACCCCGCCGCTGCAGCGCACCGGGCGCGACATCTCGGTTCGGGTGCGCATCGACGCCGGGCTGCCGCTGGAGGATCTCTACTCGGTCTCGCACCGGCTGCAGCTGGAGTCGCGCGAGGCGCACCAGGCGACGGTGACGCTCGACCCGTCGGACAAGATTCCCAACAAGGATCTGATTCTTCGCTGGAAGGTGACCGGAGCCGAGAAGCGCGCCGCGGTGCTGGCGAGCGGCGGCGAGGGCGGCACCTTCGCGCTGATGCTCGCGCCGGAGTCGGCCGAGGTGCACGCGGCCGCGGTGCCGAAGGAGATGGTGTTCCTGATCGACACCAGCTGCTCGATGGGTGGGCCTCCGCTCGAGGCGGCGAAGAACGCGATGACGATGGCGATGCAGCAGATGGGGCCGAACGACACCTTCATGTTGATCGACTTCGCGGACTCAGCGTCGGCGTTTCATTCCACGCCGCTGGCGAACACCCCGATGAACGTGTCGCGGGCGGTGTCGTATCTGCAGAGCCTGCCGGCGAGCGGCGGCACCAACCAGCTGGCCGGCATTCATGCGGCGCTGGCGCTGGCGCCCGATGAGAAGCGGGTGCGCGAGGTGCTGCTGATGACCGACGGGTTCATCGGCGACGAGCGGTCGATCCTCGCGGAAGAAGACGTGCGGCTCGGCAGCTCGCGGGTGTTCGCGTTCGGAGTGGGCACCTCGGTGAACCACTACCTGCTGTCGCGAATGTCGACCAACGGGCGCGGCTTCTACCAGTACCTCCGGCCCGACGAAGACGCGAAGGCCGCGGTGTCGCGGTTCGTGAAGCGGATCAACCGGCCAATACTGACCGATGTGACGGTGAGCGCGAGCGGCACCGAGTTGTTCGACCTCGAGCCGAAGCAGATTCCCGATCTGTTCGATGCGCAGCCGTTGGTGGTGCTCGGGCGGTACAAGAACCCCGGCCACGTGCGCTTCACCGTGAGCGCGAAGCAGGGCCGGCAGCCGGTGAAATTCGACGTCGAGGCCGAGATTCCGGCGCAGCCCGGCGCGGGTCAGGGGCTGCGGCAGCTGTGGGCGCGGGCGAAGATCGAAGAGCTCGACTCGCAGCAGCACTTCGGTGAGCGCGGCGACGTGATTGGGGAGATCACCACGCTCGGCCTCGAGCATCACCTCGTCACCGCGTACACCTCACTGGTCGCGGTCGATGATCGGGTGGTCGCCAGGCCGGGCGCTCCGACGGTGGCGGTGCCGACGGCGAAGCCCGAGCTCACCGTCAATGGTGACGTCTCCAGTGCGCTCGGTTGGGACGACAAGGGCATCGACGGCAAAGACTCGTGGTCGCAGAACGGAGCTGCGGCACCAGCGCGTGCGCACACGTCGACCACGCGCGGCGGGTACATCACGACCAAGGGCCGCGGCGAGCACGAAGGCGACGACTTCGACACGGCCTTTGGCGGTGGCGACATGAAGCCCGCTCACCACGCGGTCACTCTGAGAGACGCGATGAACAATGCCAAAGCTGATCCGAGCGTTGATGTGTCCGGCGGGCAGACCGGTGAAGTGGTGGGTGGCGTGGTCGGCGGGAAGATCGCTCACAAGGGCGCACCCGACGACGACTTCGACATGCAGTTCGGAGGAGGCGACCATCACGCAACCGCAAAGAAGGACGTCTACATTCCCGCAGCCTCGGAGCCCGACGAGACCTTTAGCTCTCCGACCGCCGCTTCGATCATGCAGGTTGTGCTCTCGCACAAGGCCGAGCTCGCGCAGTGCGCAGACGTGCAGCACAAGAAAGACCCGAAGCTCACCGGAAAACTGGTGATGCGCTGGAGGATTCTCGCCAACGGCAAGACGAGCGAGATCTCGGTCGTCTCCGAAGAGTTCAAAGGCACGCCTTTCGCGACCTGCCTCGGCGCGTTGATCAAGACCTGGGTTTTCCCCAAGTCAGCCCAAGCCGGCGACCCGATCGTCTTCCCGTTCAAGTTCTGACCGCATGGCCCTCGACGTCGGCGAGCTGTTCGAGCGGTACCACGGCGTCGTCTACCGGCGATGCCTGGCACTGCTCCGTCAGCCCGACGACGCCGCGGAGGCGGTGCAGGACGTCTTCGAAGCGGCCTTGAGTGGCGTGGGCCGCTTCCGCTTGAAGGCGCAGCCGCTCACCTGGCTCTACGCGATCGCCACCCGCCACTGCCTGAAGCAGCTGCGCGATCGAAGGAGCCACGACCTCAAGCAGGTGCTGCTGGTCGAGCCCGCATCGCACCGCCCCGACCTGGAGGGCCGCGCCGACCTCGAGCGCGCGCTCGCCACCTTGACCCTGAGCGAGCTGGAGCTGTTCACCCACGCCTTCGTCGACGGCCTGACCCAAGACGAGATCTCCGAGCTCACCCGGCAGTCCCGCAAGACGGTCGGCAAAAAGTTACACGCGCTCTCGATGCGGCTGCAGTTGAAGCTCGAGCCGGCCGGGGCCAAAGCAGACACAGCGCTCGAACGCGTCGCCAGCTGAGGTACGCTCCCGGCTCTTGGGCGAGCCCAGCAACCACTTCGGCAGCTACCGGTTGATCTCCCGCCTCGGCAAGGGCGGCATGGGTGAGACCTGGCACGCGGTGCGCGACGACGGCAACGGCGTCTCCAAAGACGTGGTGATCAAACGCATTCTGCGCTCGGTGAGCGACGACCCCGCGTTCGTCGAGGCGTTCATCAGCGAGGCGCGGCTGTCGGCGCGGCTGTCGCACGGCAACGTCGCCCAGGTGTTCGAGTTCGGCGACGTGAAGGGCGAGTACTTCATGGCGATGGAGTTCGTCGCCGGCCAGTCGCTCCACGCCGCCCTCGATCGCGCCACCCGCCTCGACCTGCGCGGAGTGCCTCCGGCGTTCGCGCTCTACGTGGCGATGGAGATGCTCAAGGGTCTGCACCACGCCCACAAGCGCGCCGGCGCCGACGGCAAGCCGCTCAACATCGTTCACCGCGACGTCAGCCCCGACAACGTGCTGCTCTCGTACGAGGGCGAGGTGAAGATCGTCGACTTCGGCATCGCCAAGGCGACGCTCACCGGCCGCAGCGAGACCGAGCCCGGCTTCGTCAAAGGCAAGTACCTCTTCTTCTCGCCCGAGCAGGCCCGCGGCGAGCCGCTCGACGCCCGCACCGACGTCTTCTCCACCGGCGTGGTGCTGTTCGCGATGCTCGCCGGCCGGTTGCCGCTCGAAGGCCAGTCGCACGTGGTGCTCCACAAGCTGGTGCGCAGTGAATGGCCGCTGCTGTCGAGCGTGGCGCCGTGGGTGCCTCAGCCGGTCGAACGGGTCGTGACCAAGGCGCTCGCGCCCGACCGGCAAGACCGCTTCGACTCGGCGCTCGAGTTCCAGCAGGAGCTCGGCCTGGTGCTGCGCGAGATCGCTCCCGACGCCTCGCAGCTGACCGTGAGCGGAATGATGTCGTGGCTGTTCGCCAAGGAGCTGCTCAAGGCCGGCCGTGCCACCACCGTGCCTCCCGCGACCCAGCGCATGGTGACCCGGCACCTGCAGGAGGCGCAGGTCAGCCGCTCGTTGTTGAGCGCGCCGACCAGCCCGGGCGTGGCCGCGGTGCCCACCCGTCAGACCTCGGCGGCGCGCGCGCCGGGCGGCCTGGGGAAATGGATCGCCGTCTGCGCCGCCGGCCTCGCCCTCACCGCGACCGCGATCTACATCGCGAATCAAGACGAGCAGCCGCGGGCCCTGGGAGATCTCGATCAGGCCAAGGCAGCGGTCGAGCGCGGTGAGCTCGAGAAGGCGCGAAAGATCATCGAGATCTGCCGATCGCGCGGGCCGTGCCCTGGGGGCGACGCGATCCTCAACTCCGCACAGAAGAAGGCGATCGCCGACGCCACCAAGCCGATCGGAGTCGTGAACCGGCCGCTGCTGATGGCCGAAGCCGAAGCGCTGATCGAGGCCGGCAAGTGGGATCAGGCGAGGCAGCAGCTCGAGGTGGTCGGCGACGACGACGCGAAGAAGAAGATCGCGGTGCTCGACGCAGAGAAGCAGAACAAGACCGCGCTCGACGAGGCCGAATTGCGGCTCCAGTCAGACGACGTCGCCGGGGCGAAGGAGCAGCTCGCGCTGGCCCAGGGCACGTACTACCTGCGCAACCGCTACGACGAGCTCACCCGCAGGCTCGATGCAGCGGCCACCGAGAAGCTCGCGGTTCCGAAGCGCTTCGATCCAGGCCTGGCGGGCAAGCTCGCCGACCAGGGTCGCAACCAGCTCAGAGCGAAAGAGTACGAGGGCGCCAAGAACAGCCTCACCGAGTGCATCAAGGTCGACCCGCGCGCGTGGGACTGCGCCAAGCTCCTCGGCAGCGCCTACGCCAAGCTCGGTGACAGCGGCAAGTCTGTCTATTGGTACCGCCGGTACCTCGAGCTGGCCCCGGCCGGCGACCCGGACCGCGCGAAGACGAGAGCCATTCTCGACGCCGCCGGCCAGTAGTCAGCGCCGGTAGACCTGCTCGTACTTCTGCGCCGCGGCATCCCACGAAAAATCCTTCGCCATGCCGCGCGCGCGCACCTGCTCGAGCTCCCTGGGCGCGCCGAACAACTTCACCGCCCGCTGCAGCGCCTCGAGCAGCGCCTCGGGCGTGAACGCGTCGAAGCGAATGCCGGTGGCCTGGGGCTCCTTCAGGTCGGTGACGGTGTCTTTCAGCCCGCCGACCGAGCGCACCACCGGCACGGTGCCGTAGCGCAGCGAGTACATCTGGTTGAGCCCGCACGGCTCGAACCGCGACGGCATCACGAAGAAGTCGCTGCCCGCTTCGATCAGGTGCGAGAGCGGCTCGTCGAAGCCGACCTGCACCGCGAAGCGATCGCGAAACCGGCGCTCCAGCTCGAGGTATGCGTTCTCGAAGCGCTTGTCGCCGGTGCCCATCACCACCGCACGCACCGGGCCCTCGAGCAGCTTCGGCAGCACCGCCTGGTAGAGGTCGACGCCCTTCTGGTCGGCCATTCGCCCCACCACCCCGAACACCGGCCAGCGCGGCTCGAGCGGCAGACCGAACCGCCGCAGCAGCGCGCGCCGGCACTCCTCTTTGCCGTCGAGCGCGCCCGCCGAGTACCGCGCGGGGATCAGCGGATCAGTCGCGGGGTTCCATTGCTCGGTGTCGACGCCGTTGAGAATGCCGCTCAGCACCGAGACGCGATCGCGCAGCACGCCGTCGAGGCCGTGCCCACCGCCGGCGGTCTGAATCTCCTCCGCGTAGGTCGGAGAGACGGTGGTGATCGCGTCGCAGTACATCAGCCCCGCTTTGAGAAACGACAGCCGGTCGTAGAACTCGACGCCCGCGGGGGTGAACAGATCCCACGGCAGGCCGAGCTCGTTCATCGCGTGCTTCTCGGCGTTGCCCTGGTAGGCGAGGTTGTGAATCGTCAGCACGGTGCGCGCGCGGCCCAGCGCCGAGCCCTGAAACCCGCGGCGCAACATCAGCGGCGCCAGCCCGGTCTGCCAGTCGTTGAGGTGCACCACCTCGGCGTCGAAGCCGGTGGCCTGCGCGTGGGCGAGCGCGGCGCAGGTGAAGAACGCGTAGCGCCGGTGGTTGTCGGCGTACTCGCCTCCGTGCTCGCCGTAGATGCCGGCGCGATCGAAGAACTTCGGCTCGCCGATGAACACCTGCTCGACGCCCTGCGCCTCCATCGACACCGCGCGCGCGGTGCCCTCGAATGCGGGAAAACGCAGCGGCAGCGGAGGCCCCGACGGCGCCGCGCCGTCTCCCAACCCGCGGTAACGCGGCGAGACGACCCGCACCTGGTGGCCCCGTTTGGCGAGCGCGATCGGCAGCGCGGAGGCGACATCGGCCAACCCGCCGGTCTTCGACCAGGGCGCCACCTCCGATGCGACAAACAGGACCTTCAAGACGCGCGGACCATGACTTGTGAATGTTCAGGTGGCAAGGTTCGTCCCCTACCCACTACCGCTCGCGTTTCCAACGGCGGACCTGGAGGCTCACCATGAAAAAGGTACTTCTCTTCTCGTTGGTGTCGGTCACCGCGTTTGCGCAGGCCACGGTCGCGCATCCGCCTCCTCCTGCCGGAGCGCCCCCTCCAGCGGGCCGCGCTCAGCCTGCGCCTGCGCAGGTGGTGAACGCTCCGCCTCCGGCGCACCCGGCGTCTCCGGTCGTCTCGGGCATTCGGGTGCGGGTCGCGCCGCCGGCGATGAAGGTCGAGGTCCGTCCCTCCGCGCCCAGCGCGAACCACGTGTGGATCGACGGCCACTGGGCCTGGCGTGGCGGTCAGCACACCTGGGTGAGCGGCGTGTGGGCGCTGCCTCCGTCGCAGGGCTACGTCTGGGTGCCCGCGCGCTGGGAAAACGTGGGCGGTGAGTACGTGTTCTACGAGGGCCACTGGAACTACGCGCAGGAGCCGGTGCAGCAGACCTACTACGAGCCGCCTCCGCCGCAGCCGGTGGTCGAAGAGGTCGAGGTCGCGCCGCCCGAGCCGGTGTACGAGGTTCGCCCGGCGATGCCGTTCGCGGGCGCGGTGTGGATCCCCGGGTTCTGGCGCTGGCACGGTCACCACCACCGCTGGGTCGGCGGTCACTGGTCGGCGCCCCGCGAGGGCTACCGCTGGCAGGAGGGCCGCTGGGTCGAGCGCGGCCACCGCTACCACTGGGAGGCGGGCGGCTGGGTGCGCTGAGCACCTCGTCGAGCTTGAGCTGATCTCCGCCGTCCGGCAGCCAACTGTGCTTGCCGGGCGGCGTTCGTCTTTCTAAGGCTTCCCACGTGAATCGGATCACCGGGTGGTCGGAGCCGTTCGACAAGTTCCAGGAGCAGTTCGACCAGCTGTCGAAGCTGCGCGCGAAAGACCCCAACGCGATGGTGCTCGCCACCGCCGACTCCAAGGGCCGGCCGTCGGCGCGGGTGGTGCTGCTGAAGAGCTTCTCGCCGAAGGGCTTCGTGTTCTTCACCAACTACACCAGCCGCAAAGGCCGTGAGCTGTCGCGCGGGCCGGCGGCGCTCTGCTTCTACTGGCCGGAGCTCGATCGCCAGGTGCGGGTGGAGGGCGTGGTGAAGAAGGTGTCTGCCCGCGAGTCGGCCGAGTATTTTCACTCGCGCGCGCGGCTGTCGCAGGTGGGCGCCTGGGCGTCGCACCAGAGCCAGCCGCTGAAGTCGCGCGACGAGCTCGAGCAGCGCATGGCCGAGCTGGAGCAGAAGTTCGCCGGCGGTGAAGTGCCGCGGCCGAAGCACTGGGGCGGGTACCTGCTGCAGCCGAGCGCGATCGAGCTGTGGGAGGCGCGGGCGAGCCGGCTTCACGTTCGCGAGCTGTACCTGAAGAAGGGCAAGCGCTGGCAGTACCAGCTGCTCAACCCCTGATTTCGACCGTTCGGCTCCGGCGGGCACACTTCGGCCGAGCGAGGCGCGTTGATCAGGGCATGACAGCCTTGATCCGGCGCGACGGTTGCAACCTCGAGCGTGTGCAGGGCCTCCCGTGGGACAAACGTGCGATGGACCTGGCGCTGCTGTTGCCGGTGCTGCCATTCGCCAGCGCGGTGGTGGGCGTGTTGGCCGCGTTGGTGCGGCTGCTCGACGGCGCTCCGGTATTCTTCGTTCAGGAGCGGGTCGGCCTCGGCGGGCGGCGCTTCAAGGTCTACAAGCTGCGCACGATGAGCTGTGAGCCGGAGGTGGCTGCGCGCAAGCCGACCCGGTTGGGCCAGTGGCTGCGGCTGCGCGGGCTCGACGAGCTGCCGCAGCTGTTCAACGTGCTGAAGGGCGAGATGAGCCTGGTGGGCCCGCGGCCGCTGGAGCCGGCGCACTTCGAGCGGCTCTGCGCGCAGCGCCCCGAGTTTCGCGAGCGGCTCGAGGTGGCGCCCGGCATCACCGGGCTGGCGCAGGTGACCCAGGCGATCGGCCTCGACAACAGCTGCGCGATGGACCGGGAGTACGCCGCGACCCGAACGCTGCCCTTCGACCTCTACCTGATCGCGCGCACCGCCTGGATGAACCTGGTCGGCAAGAAGAGGGGTGCGTGGCAGCGGTGAGCTATCTTTCGGCCACTGCTGTGAACGCCCCCGCCGCCACCACCAAGTGGATTCCCGCCGACTCGGTGGTGCGGGCGACCTGGCGCGGTCTGTTGATGCCGCGCCGGCTGCTGCCGATTCTGGTGGTCTGCATACCGATGCTGATCGCGCAGACGACCTACTCGCGCGACCGGTACGCGCTGCCGCTGGGCGTGTTGCTGTGCGTGTCGTTTCTCGCGGTGGCGCCGGTCTCGTACCGGTTCTTGTTTCCCGACGGGCTCGACCTCACCCACGGGGCGGTGCGGCTGGTGCTCTACGCGATGATGGGCATCGGCGTGGTGCTGAGCGTGGGCGTGGCGGTGCCGAAGATCTTCGGCATCGGAATCACTTTTCTGACCGCGCGGTCGTCGCTGTTGATCGACACCACCCTGTTTCTCGTTGGTGGCTGGGGGTTGGGGCGCGACATCGCCTACGAGCGGCGGGTCGAGCGGCTGCAGCGCGAGGCCGAGCGGGCCCAGTTGTTGGCGCTGCGCTCCCACCTCGACCCGCACTTTCTGTTCAACACCCTGAACGCGATCGCGGAGTGGTGCCGGCAAGACGGCGAAGTGGCCGAGCGCGCGGTGCTGGAGCTGTCGGCGATGCTGCGGGCGATGCTCGACGGGGTGCGCGCCGAGAGCTGGCCGCTGACCAAAGAGCTGGAGATGGTGCGCAACCTGTTCGACCTCCACCGCATGCGCGACAAGGACCGCTTCACGCTCGAAGAGAAGATCCCCGGCGACCTGCCTCCGGTGAGCGTGCCGCCGATGTCGCTGTTGACGCTGGCCGAGAACGCGATGAAGCACGGGCCGGGCGCGGGCAATCGCGGGGTGGTGATGCTGGAGGTGAAGCGCGACGGCGCCGGCACCCGGCTGATCATCGAGAACCCGGGGCGCTACGCCGGCCCGCGCACCGGGAGCCAAGGCCTGCCGACGTTGGAGCGGCGCCTGCGGCTGGCGTACGACGGTCACGCGCGGCTGGCAGTGGGCCCGGCGACCGACGAGCAGCGCACCCGCGGCGAGCTGTGGATTCCTGATCAGGGGGTACGGTGAGTTTGAATGTGCTGGTGGCAGACGACGAGCAGCTCGCCCGGTCGCGTTTGATCCGGTTGTTGTCGGCGATGCCCGAGGTCGAGGTGGTGGGCGAGTGCGCAGACGGTGACGAGGTGCTCTCGCGCATCGGCGAGGGCGACGTCGACCTGGTGCTGCTCGACATTCAGATGCCGAAGCTGAAGGGCACCGAGGCGCTCGCGCTCTGGCCCGAGAAGGGGCCGATGGTGGTGTTCTGCACCGCTCACGCCGAGCACGCGGTCACCGCGTTCGACGCCGGCGCGGTCGATTACCTGCTCAAGCCGGTGGAGCCCGCGCGGTTGAAGAAGGCGCTCGACCGGGCGCGCGAGAAGGACTCGCAGAAGCGTTTTCGCTCGGAGCTGAAGCAGCAGCGCGAGGCCGGGTTGCCGAAGCTGCCGGTGACCACGCGGCAGGGCGTGGTGCTGCTCGACTTCGACGCGATCACCCACGCGGTGCTGGAAGACGAGCTGGTCGCGGTGCACACCCAGCAGGCGCAGTACTTGTCGGACTTCACGCTGCAGCAGCTGATGGAGCGGCTGCCGAGCGAGCGCTTCGAGCGCGTGCACCGGCGGGCGGTGGTGAACCTGGAGCACGTGGTGCGGTTGGAGCCGCTCGAGACCGGCGGCTACATGGCGCGCATGCGGCAGGGAATCACGGTCGAGGTGTCGCGACAGTCGGCGCGCGACCTGCGCAAGCGCCTCGGGCTTCGCAAAGCGGCGGACGACTGAGCGAGCACGGCAGCCGGAGGCGTCCTACTCGGTAGCGCTCGCGCCGATGGCCGTCACTGCCCGCTGGCGGGTGCTCATCACCGAGCCCATCAGCGCGCCGCGCGACTGCTGTAGCTTGGTGCGTTCAGCGGGCGACGCGCCGGCGGCGGCGACCGCCAGAATCGCATCGAGAAACCGCCCCTCCTTCGCGAACACCTCCGCCATCGGCGGGTAGAGCTCGTACTCCGCGTGCCGCGCCTTGGCCTCGGCGACCTCGCGCAGCACCGCGTCGACGCGCGCGGGAGAGAACAGCTCGAGGCGGCCGACGATTACCCTCACCCGCTCGCGCGGCGCCGGCGCGACTTCGAGCGGCAGCTGCTCCTCCACCATCGGCGCAGGCTCGACGTAGAACACCCGCAGGCCCGGCTCGAACCACGAGTCGTTCCAGGTCTTCACCATCGCCTTCGCTTCCTTCTCGTAGAGCCCCGCGGCCACCAGGCGCTCGACCAGCGCCGCCTTCACCTCCTCCACCGAGCTGCCGCTGGCGACGCGATCGACGTGCCGCTCACCGTCGAGCATCACCCGCTTCAAACCGACCTGGTCGCCCTGCCGCTCGAACACCAGCGCCTCTCCGAGGTTCTCCCGCGGCGTCAGCGAGAAGCCCTTCGCGTCGAGGCCTCCGGAGCCGCGCGGCCGCGCGAACGTGGTGGCCTCTCCGTTGTCGACGCGCACCAGCGGACGGGCGCGAGCGTCGAACGACGCGCTCAGGGGCGGCTGAAAAGTGCCCACGCCCCGGTAGAACAGAAACTTCTCGCGCTCGACGGCGGCCTTGCCCCCTTCGCGGGTGCAGACATTGACCTCGGCGGCGTCGACCTCGCGGGCGGCGTAATAGTGGCTGGGCTTGTGCTCGTCGGGCAATGCGTCGTGCGCGTGCGGGAGAACCTTGAAGGCGCCCCAGTCGAGCAGATGAGCGTCGGAGTGTTGCTGATGCACGTCGGGGCTGTCGCCCGCGGGCATCGAGGTGAGCACCGAGGGGTACCACTCGGTGAGCGAGCCGGCCGGCATGCGCACGCGCACCGACGCGAGCACGTCTTCGTCGCTGTAGAAGTAGATGACCGGCGTCTCCATGCGCACGTTGGCGTAGATGCCGCCCTTGCCGAAGCCTTCGACGAAGCGAAAGCCGCTGTGCACGAAGGCCGGCAGGTCGGATTGCTCGAGGAACGGCGCCCACTGCACCGTGCCTCCGCGGCCATCGGAGACCGAGGTGAAGGTGCCCCACTCGTGTACCGTCCACTTCTTGGGCGCTTCGGCCTGAGCACACAACGCCACCGCCACCATCGCTGCGAGCATCTGTTCCTCCAAAGTGCTGCGGGTTCGGGGAAAAGACGGCGGCGCTGAAAAAGCGTGAACGCGGTTAACGTTTGGCCAGCCTCGTACGTCGTGGAAACGTGCTGGTGTTCGTGCTCTTCGCCCTCTCGACAGACGTCACTCCGGCGGATGACGTGGCCAAGGCACAGGCCGGCGACCGGGCCGCGTTCGGGAGGTTGTTCGAGCGCTACGGCCGCCTGGTACACGGCGTGTTGCTGGCCCGGGTGCAGCGCTCCGACGCCGACGACTTGATGCACGACGTGTTCATGCACGCCCTCACCCGCCTCGACACGCTGAAGAACGCGCAATCGGTCGGTGCGTGGCTCACCGCGATGGCGCGAAACCGGGTGAACGACTTCGCGCGCAAGCCAGAGCTGGTGCAGCTGCCGCCCGACCTGCAGGTGGTCGACCCGCGCCGCGCCGAAGCGAACCAGGTGCTGGCGGTGATTCGCTCGCTGCCGGAGGCGTACCGCGAGACGTTGGTGCTGCGGTTGGTGGAAGGTATGTCGGGCAAAGAGATCGCCGAAGAGACCGGGCTCACCGCCGAGTCGGTGCGGGTGAACCTGCACCGCGGCATGAAGCAGCTGCGCGAACGGCTCGGGCTGAAGCCGGTCGGGGGAGAAGGCCCATGAGCGACCCTCTCTTCGATCCGACGCAGAAGGGCGATGACGATCTCGCCGCGCTCGAGCGGGTGCTGGCGGAGCAGCGCTACAAGAGCCCGGCGACGCCGTGGGAGCAGCAGGCGAAGAAAGGCGGCGCGCGGCTCGGGAAGCTCGGCGCCGGAGTGTTGGTCGCGCTGGCCGCGCTGGTGATCGCCCTGATCTGCGTGCCGCTGCTGCTCCCCAAGCGAAGCGACTGGGGGCTCGGCAAGACGGTGACCACCGCGGCCAACCAGCGCCGTGAGCTGCCCTTGAAGGACATCGGCACCATCACCCTCGAGCCCGAGACCACGGTGACGCTGGTCGCGCAGTCCGACACCGAGCAGCGGGTGCAGCTCGATCGCGGCACCATCGCCGCCAAGGTGATCGCGCAGCCGCGGGTGTTCATGGTCGACACGCCGGTGACCCGCGCGGTCGATCTCGGCTGCGAGTACACGCTCCACGTCGCCGACAACCACCGCACCGAGCTCCACGTCACCAAGGGCCGCGTCTCGCTCGAAGACGGCAAGAACCTCGCGGTGGTCTACGCCCAGATGAAGTCGACCCAGTCGCCGCGCTCGCCTCCGCGGGTGCCGTGGCCCGACGACGCCGGAGACGAGCTGGAGGAGCTGATCCGCCAGGCCGACGTCGAGCGCGACGCCACCGCGCTCCAGAAGCTGATCGACAAGCCCTGCGACTCGAAGCAGCACTGCCTCGGCCCGTTCGAGCAGAACCTGGTGCTCTGGCACCTGGCGATGCGGCTCGATCTGACCGGCCGCCGCGCCGCGCTCGCCAAGCTGGCCGAGGCGGTGCCGCTGCCGGCGGAGCTCGACCCCGAGGCGTATGAGCTGTCACGCCCGGTGATGGAGAAGTACCTGGACCAGCTGTATTTGCACTGACCGCGCGTGAGACAATCGCGCTCGTGCGAACGGTCTGCCTCGCCCTGGCGGTGTTGAGCGCGGCCGCGTTCGCCCAGCGCAAGTCGCCTGCACCGGCGCGCCCGTGGGCCGAGACCAAGGTGGTGAAGAACGAACGCGCGCTCGAGCTGGCGAGGACCGGGCGGGAGCTGCTCGACCAGCATCAACCCAGCCGCGCGATCGTTCCGCTCACCGAGTGCACTTCGATCGATCCCGGTTCGTACGTCTGCGCGATGTCGCTCGGCGTCGCGTATCTGCAGCTGAAGGATCGACCGACCGCGATGTACTGGCTCGAGCGCGGCCGCCGGTTGAAGCGCTGAAGGTTCTCTAACCTCACCCCGGAGCCCTTCGGGCTCTCGGCCCTCTCCTTTCAGGAGAGGGGTTCAGATCGTCATTCGCTTCGGGCGTTCCTGCATCAGCAGCCGGAACTCGGGCGAATCGACCTTCATCAGCAACACCTTGAACTCCACGCCGTCGCCCATCGCCAGCTTTGCTTCTTCGCCGTGCGCGAGCTTCAGCCGCCCTTCTTTCCAACCCGACGGCAGCCAGAGCTTGAACGACAGGTCGTAGCCGTTGCCCTCTTCGCGCGGCACCAACAGCAGCTGGTACTCGGGGTCGGCCTCGGGGCTGGGCCGCTTCTCGACGCTCACTTCGTGGTTCGCGAAACCGACCAGCTTGGGCGCACCGACCTTGCTCCCACCTTCGGTTACCTCGACCGCGAAATACAGCTGGTCGGGGCCCTTGCTCTCGTGCGGCAAGCAGGCGGTGAGCGCCCCCGCCAACGCGATCGCTGCCGAAATCAGGAAGAAACGGCGGTCCATCGGGGTTCTTCTGTAGCAACCTGAAGGCCCACACGCTCGTCGTGTGCTTTCAGGGGCTTGACCGTCGTGCGCCCGTGGCTGCGCTGACAGTTGCGCCACGCCCGCCACACCCTGTGGACACTTTGGCAACATCATCGCGTCTTAGACGCCTCGTCGGTTCTGCGGGTTCTCCCGGGCTGCGCATGGCATAACGCTGACGAACCCATGACGATTGCGGTCAGCAATGTTCGCAGTCTGTTCCCGGCGCTCCCCCGCTACGCGTATCTGAACGCCGCGGCCGCTTCGCCGCTCGCTGCTCCGGTGGCCGACGTCGCCAAGGAGCACCTCGAAGACATGGTGATGAACGGGGACCTGCACTGGCCCCAGTGGCTGAAGCTCAAAGAAGACCTCCGTGCGCGGCTGGCGCGCTTCATCGGCGGCAAGGTCGAAGAGGTCGCGTTCACCCAGTCGACCTCGATGGGGTTCGCGATCGTCGGGCGGCTGCTGAAGGCGCGCGGGATCGACACCGTGGTCACCCTCGAAGGCGAGTTCCCTTCGACCACGGTGCCGCTGCTCCACGCCGGGCTGCGGCTGCGGGTGGTGCGGCCGCGCCCCGACGGCACCTACCCGGTGAGCGACATCGAAGCAGCCTGCGGCCCGGAGGTCGGCGCGATCGCGGTCAGCGCGGTGCTGTTCGGCTCCGGCTACCGGATCAACCTCGCGCAGCTGGCGTCGATGTGCCGGGTGAAGGGCCTGCCGCTGGCGCTCAACGCGGCGCAGGCGCTCGGCCAGATTCCGCTCGACGTCGGCCGGCTGGGCGTCGATTTCCTCTGCTCCACCAGCCACAAGTGGATGTTCGGCGGCTACGGCACCGGCATCTTCTGGGCGAAAGACGACTGGCACGAGCCGTCGCACTACCCGATGGCGGGCTGGCTCTCGGTGCGCGACGACCAGCTGTGGGACGCGTTTCCCGGCTCGGCGCGGCCGGTCGGCGGCCAGAGCTTCCCGGTCAGCCACGTCGACGTGCGCGAAGAGCCGCGCGCGGTCGAAGCCGGAGGCAGCCAACACACCGCGCTGCTCACCTTGTCGGCCGCGCTCGAGCTGCACGAGCGGCTGACCATCGAGTCGACTCGCGCGCACATCGTGAAGCTGCAGACGAAGCTGCGCGAAGGGCTCCGCTCGCGCGGGTTCGTGCCCAATACGCCCGATGCTCCCGAGACGTCGAGCGGCATCTGCGTGGTTCACGTCGAAGGCTCGCCCAACGACGCCGCGAAGGCGCTGCTCAACCAGAGCGTGGTGACCTCGGCGCGCGCGGGCGGCCTGCGCATCTCCACCCACGTGTACAACGACGAGAGCGACCTCGAGCGGCTGTTCCGCGCCCTGGAGCTCGCGGGCGTTCGACCGCGCCGTTGACGATGGCGCCCGAGCGGCTGACGAAAATCCTCCGGCCCGGCCGATGGGCAGCGTTGGCGTTGATCGTGCTGACCACCACGTTGGTGTTCGAAGTGCGCCGTGCCCGGCAGGCGCTGGACACCCGCTGCCTCGCGGCTGCTCCACAGGCGAACCTCGACGTGCTGGTGGACGAGGGCCGCGGCGCGACGAACCTCATCGTCCGCTGGAGCTCGACGGGCGAGGGCCGCGCCGAGTTCGAGGAAGAAAGCCGGCGAAAGGTGGTCGTCCTCGACCGCGAACGGGCGCGGGCGTTGGCGCTGCGAATCACCGAGCCGCTCGACGCACCTCCTGAGCCGGCCTCGCAGCGCGCGATGGTGATCGTCACGCTGGGGTGTGACGGCCACTTCGCCACCAACGTCCTCCGCGCGAGTGCAGCCGGTGGCACCTACCGTGCGTCGCTGTTCGATTGCGCGCGCGGCGGGGCGCTGGCCGATTCGATGAATGAACGGTTTGCCTGTGCGCGTGGGTGGCTGACCGCGAAGGTGTCGGGGCCGCGCGACGCCGATGCGCGTGCTGGAGCGATCGCCCAGCGGGTCGAAGCCACCTTGGAAGCGCTTCGACAGGAACAGGCGACGCATTGAAACTGGCACGCGACGTGCGGTGTCTTAGTGGGGATGCTCCGCCGTGTCGTGCTCGCCACCCTGGTGTTGATGATCGCCGCCAGCGCCGGTTGGCTGGCGTGGCGGGCTGATCAGCGCGACCTCAGCTGCCTGAAGAAGGCCGAGCGCGCCGAGGTGTTCGTGTTCTTCGACTACCCCGGTCGGGCGCCGATTCGGCTGAAGCTCGACCTGGCTCCCGATGGGAGCACGGTGTCGCGCGGCCTCGACGCCCAGGTGATCGCCCAGCCCACGGCCTACGAAGCGCGTCAGATGCTGCAGCACATTCTCGAGCCGCTCGAGCTGCCGGTGGACAAAGGGGCGCGGCCTCCACGCAGTGAGCTGTCGATTTCGGCGGTGTGCGACGGGGGCCGGGAGCACGGGCGCGAGCTGATCAGCTTCGAACACGCGATGCCGCTGCGGGAGTGTTGGGACTCTCCGTACATCGACCACATCTGGGAGGCGCGGGCGAGCTGCGTCGAGCGCTGGTGGAAGGCGCCGCACGCCTGGAGCTGGCGGCAGCACGACGACCGCGCGGTCGAGGTCGGCTACCGCGCGTGGAACCTGCTGCTCACGCTCGAGGACCAACGCGCTAACGCCGGGCTCACCAGAGGATCCGAGCCGTCAGGAGGAGACCTGTGAGACGGCTGGGGATGTTGGCGGTGCTGGCGGCGATGGTGGCCGCGGCCGGCGGCGCCGCGATCTGGATCGAGAGAGCGCGCACCGAGCTTCGGCCCAGTGAGTTCGACTGCCTCGCCACTGCGCACGCCGGCTGGCTGACCATCAGCACCGACGAGGTGACCGTGCACACCGATTGGACCGACGCCGCGGGGCACATCGACGGCGTTCCAGGCGCGTCGGGTCAGGCCGGCGAACCGTCGGCGCGCGCGCTCGCGCTCGATCTCACCCGGCCACTCAAGGTGAAGCCTTCGGGCACGAGTCGTGGTGCGAAGGTGAACATGTTCGCGGTCTGCGACGGCGTGGAGCATTGGTGGAGCGGCACCTCGCCCACCCACCCGACGTTCAAACAGTGTCTGCAGGTGCCGGGAGCCGCCGCGGTCGCACAGTGCATGCGGGAGGTCTTCGCGTGGCCCACGCCGCCGCCCGCATCGGCCCAGGCCTATGAGGTGGCGAAGAAGGTGCTCCAGGCGACCGGCAGCGACGCCGAGCCGCACGACCCGATGCCGTACTTTCCGCTCCTGCATCCACGCGGGCCGGCGGTGGGCGACCTCGAAGACTAGAGTCGGCTGATGCGTTCGCGCCGTTGGCTGGCCCTCGTTGCGCTGGTGCTGGTGGCGATCGCCGCGGGCGCCTGGTGGCAGCAACGCGGAGCGCGGTGGGATTGCGCGAGCGCGTCCGAGAACGGTGAGCTCGAAGTCAGGGTGGTCGATGTCGCCGCCGACGCACCTCCGTACGAGTACCAGGTGGCGATTCGTTGGAGCGCGGCCGACGGCGTGGTCTCGTCGACCAGCGACTCGGGAACGGCGCTGGAGCGAAAAACCACCTCGGCCGATGCGCGCGCGCTCACCGACGAGGTCGCACGCGTCTTTCGTGAGAAGAGCCCATCGACGGCGCTCAGCGGCATGTCGCTGGTGGTGGCGGTCGTGCTCACCTGCGACGGCAAGAAGACCCACGCGGTGATTCGCTCGCGCAACACCGACAATCGATTTCCGCTTTCGCACTGCGTGGTCGGCCGAGGCAGCCGGGTCAGCACGCCGCGCTGCTTCAAGACGTGGTTCGACGCCCAAATGCAGGCGCGCTCGCTCGACGATCGGGCGAGCGACATCGCGCAGTACGCGTTCGCGCTCAGGCAGACGGTGGTGCGCGGTGCGCCGTAGGTGGGTAGCGCTGATCGCGGCCGTGCTGCTGCTCGCGGGCGCGGGGCTCTGGCGGTGGAAGCACCCGCCTCGGCGGTGGAGCTGCATCGATGAGTCACGGGTGGGCGACGTCGACATCTTTCAACGCGCCCGCTACGCGCAAGAGGACCTGATCTCGATTCGCGTTCACTGGGATGAAAAAACCGGCGGTGCCGAAGCGCTCGGCTCGCGCGAGCTGCGGAACAAGGTGCTCACTCGCGAAGAGGCGAAGGCGGTGGCGAAGAAGATCGTCGCGTCGATCGAGGCGCCTTACAACCCGGCGACCGTCGATCAAGGCCGCACGGACGTGAGCGTGAGGCTCAATTGCGGCGCGGGTGAAAGCGCGGCGTTCGAGGTGAACGCGCCTACGAATGACCCGCGGTTTCCGGTCAGCGACTGCCTGCCCGGGGCGAAGAGAGTCGATGGGTACGACGGCGTCTTCGAGTGCGTCCACAGGTGGGAGATCTACAAGTACGAGATCGACGTCGACCCCCGCGCCGACGTGGTGGCGGCAGCGATTCGACAGCAGACCGAAGTGCTGAAGGCCGCTCCCGACGCGCCACCGTGAGTGTCGTGCCAGAATCTTCGGCACGTGAGCAGAGGACGGCCTCATGACATCGAGCGGACACCCGAGAGGTTCAACGAGATCCACCTCGAGCTCGATTGCCAAGACCATCGAGCGATTCACCGCGACCTGATTTCTTCGGCACTGGCCTACGACCACCTCACGCTGTGTTCAACGATGGCGGAAGACGCGCGCGCCAGATCCGCTGGCGGACAAGATCGGATGGGACATCGACCACACGATCTTCGACATGCAGCATCGCCGCGACGAACAACGCTGAGCGGCACGGCTCCACCCTCACCCGCCGGCCTGGCTACGCCGCCGGCATACGCGCGCTTGCTTTCCGGCCGCGTGGGGCCGACATTGCGCCGCCGATGGAACGCACCGAGCGCCTGCTCGATCTCGTCGCCCTGATGCTCGACGCCACCAAGCCGGTGTCGTGGGCCGCGATCCGCGAAGCGTTCCCCGACGACTACGGCGGCGAGAAGGAATCGGCCGAGCGAAAGTTCGAGCGCGACAAGTCTGAGCTGGTCGAGCTCGGCATTCCCCTCACCTACCAGCCGAAAAAAGAAGAAGACGACGATGAGGGCTACCTCGTCGACAAGAGCGCCTACTACCTGCCCGAGGTCCAGTGGACCAAGGAGGAGCTCGCGGTGCTCTACGCCGCCGGCTCGGCCGCGCTCGACTCCGAGGCCTTTCCCGGCAGCCAGGACCTCGCCCACGCGCTGAGGAAGATCGGCTTCTTCGCCGGTGAGGCGCCGCCTGCTCCGCGGGTGAGGCTCGAGCTCGGTGGCGTGGTGCCGTCGGCCGAGCTGCCCGAGCGGCTCGAGCTGCTCTGGGGCGCGGTCTCGGCGCGCAAGTCGGTCGACCTGATGTACTGGTCGCCGCGCAAGCAGGAGACCACTTCGCGACGGGTCGACCCTTACGGGCTCGCGCTGCGACGAGGACTGTGGAGCCTGGTCGGGTACTGCCACCTGCGAAAAGACGTTCGCACGTTTCATGTGCACCGCATTCAGCGGATGACCGTGAACGCCAAGTCGCCCAAGTCGACCGACTTCGAGCCGCCGCCGAAGGACTTCAAGCTCGATGACTACGTGGCGACCTGGCCCTGGCAGCACCGGTTTCATTCGCCGGTCGAGGTGGCGGTGGAGCTGCGTGGCGCTCTCGCGCCGATTGGCGAGCAGCTGTTTGGGATCAAGCACGGCGACGGTCAGGGTGACGCCTCCCCCGTCGGGGGAGCGAGATCGCTGCTCGTGCGCGCCACCGACACCGAGGGGCTGGTGCGGTACGTGATGTCGCTGGGGAGCGACGCCACCGTGGTCTCGCCGCCCGACGTGCGCGCGCTGTACCTCGACCTGCTGAAGAAGATCGCCGCGGCGCACGAGGCGGCGTCATGAACACCGCTCCGCAGAAGGCCGGCCGCACCGAGGTTCACGAGCGCTTGCGGCGCCTGCTGTTTCTGGTGCCCTACGTGGCCGAACACCAGGGCCAGTCGGTGGAGCAGGTCGCCAAGGCGCTCGGGCTCACCCGCTCACAGCTGCTCGAAGAGCTCGACCTGCTCACCCTGGTCGGCCGCCCGCCGTTTCAGCCCGACGACTTCATCGACATCTACGTCGAAGACGACAAGGTCTACGTCGATCTCGATCAGCGGCTCTCCCGCCCTCCCCGCCTCACCGCCGCCGAAGGGGTCGCGCTCGCCGCCGCCGCCGAGCTGCTCCGCCCCGCCGCCCGAGACGCGCTCAAGTCGGCGCTGTCGAAGCTCGAGAAGGTGCTCCCCGAGGCCGCCCGCGATCGCTACCGCCAGATGGCGCGCCAGCTCGACGTCTCGGTCGAGGCGCCGCTCGGGCTCGCGCCGCTCTCGCAGGCGATCGTCGAGCACCGCGAGGTCGAGTTCGACTACTTCGCCGCCGGCACCGGCCAGACCGGCAAGCGCTCGGTGCAGCCCCACGAGCTCTTCGCCCACCGCGGCCAGTGGTACCTGAGCGCGTGGGACACCAACCGCAAAGACGAGCGCCTGTTTCGGCTCGATCGCATCGCCCAGCTCACCCTCACCGAGCGCGCGTTCAAGCCGTCGGGCGCACCCAAGTCGCTGCGGCCCCACGAGGGCGATCAGAAGGTCACCGTGCGCTTCTCGGCCCAGGCGGCGCCGTTTCTGGTCGAGCGTTTCGGAGCCGCTGCACGTAAAGAGCCCGGCGGGGGTCTCACTGTCGAGGTCCCGGGGGATTCGATGCGCTGGCTGACTCAGTGGGTGCTGTCTTTCGGAGGTGACGCCGAAGTGATTTCTCCACCCTCCGCGCGAGAAGCCGTTGCCCGCGCGGCCAAAGCATCCATAGAGTCCGCGCCGTGAAGCGAGGCCTCCAGCTCAGCATCAAGCAGGGCGCGCATGCGGGTCATACCGCGCTGTTCGACCACAACCCGGTCGTGATCGGCCGCGATGCGGGCTGCGACCTGGTGCTCTCCGACAAGGGCGTCTCGCGCCGCCACGGCCGCCTCGGCTGGCAGGGCGGCCGCTACTTCATCGAAGACCTGGGCTCGCTCAACGGCATCTACGTCAACGGCCGGGCGGTGAAGCTCCACTGGCTCTCGCACGGCGACTCGATCTCGGTGGGCCCCGTTACCTTCAGCTTCACCGAGGCCAAGGTGCCTGCGGTGCTTTCCCCACCTGCACCGCCAAGGCCGTTGCCCCGGCGGCGCGAGGGTCATTAGACTCCGAAAGTTCCGATGGGTTTTCAGCTGGTCATCGCCGAAGGCAAGGAAGCAGGACGCGAGTTCGTCTTTGATCAGACCTCCGTGCTGATCGGCCGCACCTCGGAGTGTGACGTGGTGCTGTACGACCCCGGCGTCTCCCGCAAGCACTGCCGCATCTTCTCGGAGGCCGACGGCTACTTCGTCGAAGACATGGGGTCGTCGAACGGCACCAAGGTCAACGGCGCGCAGGTGAAGAAGAAGCAGCTCGCCGACGGCGACGCGCTCTCTCTCGGGCCGGTGGTGTTCAACTTCGCCGCGGTGGTGATCGACGCTGATCCCGCCACCGACTCCGGCGAAGGCGGCGAAGGCGCCAGCCCTCACACCCGCATCGTCTCGGCGGCCGAGGTGAAGCGCAGCCGCAACAAGGGCGTGGCGATGGTTCCCGAGGGGGCCGGCGAAGACAAGCTGAAGGAGATCGCCCGCACCTCGACCAAGACGATGCAGGCGGTGGCCAAGCCGCGCTCGTCGAACGGCGCCCTGGTGAAGCAGTCGGGCAGCGGCGAGGCCTCGCAGGTGCCTTCGCGGCGCTCCAACCCCGGTGGTCCGACTCCGCTCAGCGCCGCCGAGCGCGCGCGCATGAAGCGCCAGTCGGGCGGCGCGGCGGGCGGCCTGAAGATCACCTGGGCTGAAGCCTCCCCAGCGAAAAAAGCCGTGATGGGCGGAGCGGTCGGCCTGTTCGTGCTCGGCATTCTCGGCGGCGTCGCCTACGCGTTCTGGCCGAAGCCCAACCCGAACGCCCACCGCATCGAGCCCAACCAGCTGGGCAACACGCCGATCGAAGAGAGCTTCGGTCTCGGCACCGACGGCGAGGCGGTCACCTGGGAGCGCCCCGACCAGAAGGTGTTCGACTTCGAGTTCAAGGCGCCGGTCAAAGCCGTGGTGGTGCTGCACTACCAGGCGAAAGACGTCTCCTCCGGCGAGGTGGTCATCTACGTCAACGGCGCCGAGATCGGCCAGGTGCCGCCCGACACCCTCGGCGTGAACGAGCGGCAGATCGAGCTGTTGATCAAGCCCGAGCTGCTGAAGAAGGGCGAGGCCAACAAGGTCGTCTTCGACAACGTGAAGAACCCGCCCGGCGCCGACCCCTGGCGCATCTGGAACCCGTGGGTCGAGGTGGCGCTGCTCCCCGAGCTGCCGCCCGAGCAGCTCCGGCAGGAAGCCCAGAACGAGTACATGAAGGGCATGAAGATGTGGGAGCAGCGGGAGATCGGCGCCGGCAACACCTGGTCGGCCTACAAGGCGTTTCGCGAGACCTGGCTGATGCTCGAGTCGCACCCCGACCCCAAGCCTTCGACCTACAACCTCGCCCGCGACAAGATGAAAGACGCGGCGATCGAGCTCGACCGCCTCTGCAACAAGCTGCTGCTGGGCGCCCAGACCTCGTACAACCAGAAGCACTTCGAAGAAGCGCGCAACGAGCTCGAGCACATCAACGAGTTCTTCCCCGAGCGCAAGCACCCCTGCCCGTCGCGCGTCGACCAGCTGCGCATGCAGTGGGACATCTGATCTGATTTCCACAGCACCGTTGAAACTTGGCCGCCGAGCGTTATGACGCTCGCATGGCCCAGCTCGACTCGTTCAAGGTTCGCACCAAGCTTTCCGTCGGTGGTCTCCCCTACGACGTCTTCTCTGTCGGCGCGTTGGCGAAGCAGCACGCCGCCGTCTCCAAGCTGCCCTTCTCGCTCAAGGTGCTGCTCGAGAACCTGCTGAGGTTCGAAGACGGCCGGGTGGTGAAGAAGGAGCTGATCGAGAAGCTGATCGCCTGGAACCCGAAGTCCGAGCCCGACGTGGAGATCTCCTTCACGCCCGCGCGCGTGCTGCTGCAAGACTTCACCGGCGTGCCGGTGGTGGTCGACCTGGCGGTGATGCGCGAGGCGCTCCAGGCGATGGGCGGCAAGCCCGAGCGCATCAACCCGCTCTGCCCGCTCGACCTGGTGATCGACCACTCGGTGATGGTCGACAAGTTCGCCACCAAGACCGCGTTTCAGCAGAACGTCGACATCGAGTTCGAGCGCAACATGGAGCGCTACGCGTTTCTCAAGTGGGGGCAGAAGTCGCTCAAGAACTTCCGCGCGGTGCCGCCGGGCACCGGCATCTGCCATCAGGTGAACCTCGAGTACCTCGCCCAGACCGTGTTCAAGGCGGCCGACGGCGCGGCGTACCCCGACACCGTGGTCGGCACCGACTCGCACACCACGATGGTGAACGGGCTCGGCGTGGTCGGCTGGGGCGTGGGCGGCATCGAGGCCGAGGCGGCGATGTTGGGCCAGCCGATCACGATGCTGATTCCCCAGGTGGTGGGCTTCAAGCTCACCGGCAAGCTGGCCGCCGGAGCGACCGCGACCGACCTGGTGCTCACCGTCACCCAGATGCTCCGCAAGAAGGGCGTGGTCGGAAAGTTCGTCGAGTTCTTCGGCCCGGGCGTGTCGGCGCTGCCGCTGACCGACCGCGCCACGGTGGCGAACATGGCGCCCGAGTACGGCGCGACGATCGGCTTCTTCCCGGTCGACTCGGTGACGCTCGACTACCTGCGCTTCACCGGCCGCTCGCCGGAGCACGTGGCGATGGTGGAGGCGTACTGCAAGGAGCAGGGCCTGTTCCACAGCGCGTCGTCGCCGGAGCCGGTCTTCAGCGACACCCTGGAGCTCGACCTGGGCTCGGTGGAGCCGTCGCTCGCCGGCCCCGCCCGCCCGCAGGATCGCGTCGCCCTGAAGGACATGAAGGCGGTGTTCCAGAAGAACCGCGAGGCGCTGAAGGTGAAAGACGCGTCGGCGCCGGTCACCGTCGGCCGCGAGGCGTACACGCTCTCGCACGGCTCGGTGGTGATCGCGGCGATCACCTCCTGCACCAACACCTCGAACCCGTCGGTGCTGCTGGGCGCGGGCCTGTTGGCGAAGAAGGCCGTCGAGCGCGGGCTGACCGCGCGGCCGTGGGTGAAGACCTCGCTCGCGCCGGGCTCGCAGGTGGTCGCCGACTACCTGGCCGAGGCGAACCTGATGCCGTACCTGGAGGCGCTCGGCTTCCACATCGTCGGCTACGGCTGCACCACCTGCATCGGCAACTCCGGCCCGCTGCCGCAGGCGACCGCCGACGCGGTGAAGAGCGCCGACCTGGCGGCGGCGGCGGTCATCTCGGGCAACCGCAACTTCGAAGGCCGGGTGCACCCGCAGGTGCGCCAGAACTTCCTCGCTTCGCCTCCGTTGGTGGTGGCGTACGCGATCGCCGGCCACGTCGACTGGGACCCGAACAAGGAGCCGATCGGCCACGACAAGCAGGGCCAGCCGGTGATGCTGAAAGACATCTGGCCGACCGACGAAGAGCTGAAGGCGGCGCTCGGCGCGGTGAAGCCGGAGCAGTTCAAGAAGCGCTACGCCGACGTGCTCAAGGGCGACGCGAAGTGGCAGGGCCTGCAGGTGACTCCGGGCGAGACCTTCAAGTGGGACCCGAAGTCGACCTACGTGCGCAAGCCGCCGTTCTTCGACGACATGCCGAAGGAGCCGAAGCCGCTCGTCGACGTCAACGGCGCGCGGGTGCTGGCGCTGCTGGGCGACTCGATCACCACCGACCACATCTCGCCGGCGGGTGACATCGACAAGAAGGGCCCGGCCGCGAAGTACCTCACCGAGCAGGGCGTGAAGCCGGAGGAGTTCAACTCGTTCGGCGCGCGCCGCGGCAACCACGAGGTGATGATGCGCGGCACCTTCGCCAACATCCGGCTGAAGAACCTGCTGGTGCCGGGCGTCGAGGGCGGCGTCACCAAGCACATGCCGTCGGGCGAGCAGATGAGCATCTACGACGCCTCGATGCGCTACCAGAAAGACGGCACGCCGCTGGTGGTGCTGGCGGGCGCGGAGTACGGCACCGGTTCGTCGCGCGACTGGGCGGCGAAGGGCACCATGCTGCTGGGCGTGAAGGCGGTGATCGCCAAGTCGTTCGAGCGCATTCACCGGTCGAACCTGATCGGCATGGGCGTGCTCCCGCTGCAGTTCGAGGCGGGTCAAGACGCGGCGGCGCTCGGCCTCAAGGGCGACGAGACCTTCACCATCACCGGAGTGGCCGACGGGTTGGCGCCAGGCAAGAAGCTGCAGGTGAAGGCGGGCGACAAGACGTTCACCGCCATCTGCCGCATCGATACCCCGAACGAGCTCGACTACTACAAGCACGGCGGCATCTTGCAGTACGTGATGCGCCAGCTCGCGAAGGCGTAGCGGTTCGCGACGCTGCTGGCTTTTGAGGGGCGATGGGGGCGGTTGTGGCACTGCCCCCTCGCACTCCGCCCGCGATTGAGCGGCCAGCCGTGCGACGCGGGTGTGCTTCGGCGCAGTCCGCGGAAAACCGACATATTTTGTGGGTTTTCCGCGCGCCCTTGAGAACGTCAGCCGCCAACAGCCCGCGCGTCCTTCGCGGCGTGACTCTGCTGCGAGGCCTGCCGCCACTTTCTTCAAACCTGGACTCTTGAGGGTCGATCCCCTCACCCTCACCACCCGTTGGTTGCCGGTCGGCGCCGAGGGAATCACCTACAGCGGAAAGCTGCCGCGCTCCGAGCGTGAGTTCGCGTTCCGAATCAAACGAACCAAAGACGGCTGCAAGCTGCTCGGCGGCGGGCGGGTGTTGCTCGACGGCGAAGAGGTCGGCGACGGCGCCCTGAACGGTGGCGAGGTGATCTCGTACCTGCGCCCCGAGATGCCGGTGCATCTGTTCCTGGCCGGCACGCCGGCTCGCAACTCCGAGCTCGAGCAGCGCCTCACAGAGTCGGACCGCGACGAAGACTGGTTGGTCTACGCCGACTGGTTGCAGCAGGAGCACGACCCGATGGGCCAGGCGCTGATGCGCGCGCACGCGTTTCGGCTCGGCTGTGCGCGGCCGAACTTTCTGATGCGCCGCTCGCTGCACGTCGAGTGGCGGTTCTGCTTCTGGCGCGGCGTGCACCTCGACATCGAGCGCCGCGCCAGAGACCTGGGCGACACCCAGCTGCTGCTGGCGCTGTTGGCGTTTCCCCAGGCGAGGCTGCTCCGCTCGCTGAAGGTGAACCTCGCCGCGCTGACCGACAACTCCGAGCTCGCGGAGCGTTACGCCCAGGCACTGGTCGACGAGGTGCTGCCCTCGAGCATCGAGCACCTCGAGCTGGGCCCGGTGTTCCCGGAGATCAGCCGGGTCGAGATGTACCGCCGCTTTCCCCGCTGGGACGGTCAGCCGATTCACGGGATGCACCGCCAGCGTTGGCAGTACTCGCGCTACCCTTGCGCGTGAATGGAGTCGTTCTTCCGGGGATGGTCGCGCCGCGCGATCAGCATTCCGCTCTACGCGTTGTTCGCCGGCATCGTCTGGCTCGGCGCCCCTGCCTGGCTGTTGCTCGCGGTCGGCGTCGACTGTCTGCGGGGAATGCCGCGCACGCTTCCCGCCACCCGCACCGTGCTGGTGATCGCCGTCTATTTGCTCGCCGAGGTGCTCGGCGTTCTCGCGGCCTGGGCGTTGTGGGTGTTCACCGCGGGCGGCCTCCTCATTTCCCGGCTCGGCTGGCTTCGCGCCAACGCCGCGCTTCAACGTGCGTTCACCGGGAGTCTGTTTCGCGCCCTCACCGGAATCTTCGGCATGACGGTGCGCGCCGAAGGGCTCGAGCACGCACGCAGCGGCCCTTTTCTGCTCTTCGTTCGTCATGCGAGCACCGCCGACACCGTTCTCGCCGCCGCCCTGGTCGCCAACCCCTTCGAGCGCCGCCTCCGCTACGTGCTGAAGCGCGAGCTGCTCTGGGACCCGTGCCTCGACATCGTCGGCCAGCGGCTGCCGAACGTCTTCGTGGGTCGTGAGGCCGAAGCGCGCGGGCCCCAGCTCGAGAGGCTGCGCCGGCTGGCGGCCGAGCTCGGCCCCGATGAAGGCGTGCTGATCTACCCCGAAGGTGCGCGCTTCACCTCGCGCAAGTACACGGCGGCGCTCGAGGCATTGGAGCGCGACGGGCAGCCGAAGTTGCTGGCGATCGCCAAGGGATATCGAAGCGTGCTGCCTCCACGTCTGGCGGGGTCGCTCGCGCTGCTCGAGGCGACCCGCGGGCACGACGTGCTCTTTCTCGAGCACTCCGGCTTCGAGGGCGCACGCACCTTCGGCGACTTCGCGCGCGGCGCGCTGGTCGGTGCGACGCTGCACGTTCGTCTGCGGAGAGTCGCGAGCGGCGAGGTGCCCACCGCGAACGTCGATCGCTGGCTGTTCGAGCAGTGGCGCGAGACCGACGACTGGGTCAGCGCGCTGTCTTCCCGGTCACGTCGAGATACGGCGTGACGCAGGGAGGCCCCTCGGCCCACCACACCTTGCCGTTCATCAGAATCATCGACGAGCGGGTGCCGTAGCCCCACTCGTCGAGGTGCACGCAGGTGCCGGCGGGCGGCGCGGCGGGCTCGTGAATCTTCATCACCTCCTGCAGGTCTTCGACCCTGGGCCACGGAGGCAGCAGCGCCAGCCGCGCGAACACCAGCTCGGTGCGGCCCATGTCGTCGGCGCCCAAAGAGCGCTCGGTCACCACGTGCAGGCCGTCGCCCAACGCGCGCTGCTGCACCCGCTCGCCGTCGCACCAGGTGACGTAGGCGCCGTGGCCGTCGGTGTAGAGCAGGTGAAAGGCGTTGAACTCGTGCGCCTTCAACGGCGCCAACCGCTGGTGCAGCTCGGCGGCCGAAGACGCGCGCAGCGCCTCCACCACCAACTGCCCGCGGGAGCGCCGGGTGTCGTCGCGCGCCGCTCCGAAGCGGTTGGTGACCCCGACGAACATTCCCGAGTCGGTCACCCCCAGCCAGCTGCCGCCGGCCTTCTCGTCGCGCGGGGCCCAGAACGATTCGCCCGGCCAGTGAAACGGCCCGGTCGCCGGGCGCGCCCTCAGCTCGTCGCGGTTGGCGGCCACCCAGTAGCGACCCGCTTCGACCTTCACCACCAGCGTGCACATGGGGTGAATTCTTAACGCGACAGACGTCTTCTGGCGCTTGTCAGAAGGGCCCGCGCGCGAGAAGGTGCCCCCGTGGTTCGAGACAAGCAGCGAGAAGAGACGCACCGGCGCGTGTACCTGGCGGCGTTGGAGATTTTCCGCCGCGACGGGGTCGCCCAGTGCCGCATCGACGACATCGCCCAGAAGGCGGAGGTCAGCCGCGGCGCGTTCTATTTCCACTTTCCCACCAAAGACGACGTGCTGGTGGAGCTGCTGCGTGAGTCGGAGAAGCCGATCGCCCAGGCGGTGAACGAGTCGCCCGCCAACGCGCCGCTCGACGAGGTGCTCGACAAGCTCGCCGACGCGCTGGCCGCCTTCTGGCAGAACGAGCGGCAGCTGCTCCCCGACGTGGCCACCGTCGCGCTCCGCATGCAGGCGTTGGTGAACGACCGCGAGGCCGAGCCGGTGCGCGCCGCGCTCGCCAAGCGCTTCGAGACCGCCGCCAAGAAGGGCGAGCTGTCCGACGTGCTCCCGCCAGAAGTGTTGAGCGATTTCTTCCTCGCGAACTCACTCGCTGCGATGCTCGCCTGGTGCGCAGCTCCGACGCTGACGTTGGACGTGGTGCTCAAGGGAGTGGTTCACCTCTTTCTCACCGGTGCGCGCGGGCGCTCGTAGTCTCGCTCTGCCTCGGCGCGGCCACCGCGTTCGCCGAAGGGGCGCCGCCACCCGAGCCCGAAGAGCTCCCCACCGGGGCGCTGATTCAAATCGGCCTCACCGACACCTCGGGGTTGAGCCCGGTCAGTCAGAACCAGACCCAGGGCACCCTCAACACCTCGACCGCGCCGATCGCCACCCTGCGCGGCGGCATCTGGCTCGCCAAGCACAACGAGCTCAGCGTCGGCCTCTCGTTCGCGTACGTCACCGCAGACCAGAGCGGGAGCAAGACCACCGTGTTTCAGGTGGTGGCCGCGCCGACCTACCGCTACCACTTCAACTCGCTCAAGCCGTGGGCGCTCTCGCCGTTCGTCGAGGTGGCGGTGCTGATCGGCGTCACCGACATCAACCTGGGCTTCACCGGCCAGGGCTCGACCACCACGATGACCCAGTTCGGCGCCCAGGCCGGCATCGGCGGCGAGTATCTGTTCGGAGATCGCTTCGGGGTGGTGCTCAGCGGCGGCGCCCGGTACCTGAACTACACGATTCCCAACAGCTTCGGCTCGGGCGTGACGGTGAACGCGGTGCAGCTCTGGGGATCGGCGGCGGCCTCGCTCCACTTCTGATAGTGGGAGCGCATGAACGTCTTCAACCCCAAGCTGTTCGAGAAGAAGCACGTCTTCATCACCGGCGGCTCCAGCGGCATCAACCTGCGGGTCGCGGAGCGGTTCGCCGAAGCGGGCGCGAAGGTGTCGATCATCGCCCGCAACCCCGAGAAGCTCGCCGCCGCCGAGCAGCAGCTCTCGAAGCTGGGGCCGGCCAAGGGCTACTCGGTCGACGTTCGCGACTTTCCCAAGATGACCGAGGCCTTCGAGATCGCCCACCGGGAGTTCGGCCCGGTCGACGTGCTGGTGTGCGGCGCGGCGGGCAACTTCCCCGCTCCGGCGGCGATGATGTCGCCCAACGGCTTTCGCTCGGTGCTCGAGATCGACACCCTGGGCACGTTTCACGCCTGCAAGGCGGCGTTCGACCACCTCACCAAGCCGGGCGGGGTCATCTTGAGCATCTCGGCGCCGCAGGCCTCGGTGCCCTACCCGATGCAGTCGCACGTCTGCGCGGCGAAGGCGGGCGTCGACATGATCACCCGCACCCTTGCGTTCGAGTGGGGCGGGCTCGGCATTCGGGTGAACTCGATCAGCCCCGGCCCGATCGACGACACCGAGGGCATGTCGCGGCTGGCGCCCGACGAGTCGGCGCGCGACAAGGTGTCGAAGCTGGTGCCGCTGCAGCGCTTCGGCACCAAGGACGACGTGGCGAACCTCGCGCTGTTCCTCTCCTCCGATGCGGCGAGCTACTGCACCGGCGGCGTCTACTCGGTCGACGGAGGAATGCAGCTGCTCGGCGGTGGAATGATGACCGCGATGATGTCCTGACGATGCATTGGCTCGACGTCGCCTACTTGTTGTTCACCCGGCGGGTGAAGTTGTTCCACCGAGGGTGGGGCGAGATCGAGCCGGTGCTCGACGCGGCTCAGCCGCTGCTCAAACAGCACGAGCCGCCTCCACTGCAGATCGAGTGGAAGCCGATCGGCGGCACGATGTCGTTCGGCACCGTGAAGAGCCCATGCACGCTGCTGCCCGAGAAGTCGCGCGACATTCAGGTGCTGCGGGTGAGCCCGAAGAAGCCGGTGCGGGCCCGGGTGGTGCTGCCTCCGTCGTGGGGCGACGAGGGCTTTCACCAGCGCAAGTTCGGCTTCGGCGCGCTGCTCGACGAGGGCATCGAGCTCTGGCTGCTCGAAGGCCCGTTCTTCGGAGGGCGCCGCGACGGCGGCCGGCTGCAGATGGGCACGGTGCGGGAGTTCGTGATCATGGGCCTGGCCAACGTGCTCGAAGCGCGCGCGTTGGTGGGCGCCGCGCGGGCCGACGGGTCGCCGGTGGCGGTGGCCGGCTTCTCGATGGCCGGGCTGCTCGGCGCGCAGGCGGTGGCGACGCTGCCCTGGGAAGTGCCGGTGGTGGCGATGTCGGCGGGCGACACCGCGTCGGCGATTTTTCTGAGCGGGCCGCTCTCGAAGACGGTGGCGTTCGACGCGCTCGGCCTCGACGCCAAGGAGCGGCTGCGCGAGCTGTTCGACCGCACCCGATTGCAGGTGCTGCCTCCGCCCCGCTCGAAGAAGCGCGTCGTGGTGGCGACCCGGCGCGATGGCCTGGTGCCTCCCGAGTCGATGGAGCGGCTGGCGGCGCACTGGCAGGTCGAGCCGCGCTGGGTCGACTCCGGGCACCTCGGCGCCTACGTGTTTCACCGCAAGGTGCTGCAGCGCGCGGTGCTCGACGTGCTGTGAAGCTTGGCGGTACGGTGCCGCGCCATGGACAAGTGGACGGTCACCGAAGAAGCGGGCGTCGCGGTGGTGAAGTTCGACGACGGCAAGGCGAACACCCTCACCCTCGCCGAGTTCGACCAGATGCGCGCCGCGCTCGAGAAGGCGAGCAAGTCGTCGTGCCAGGCGGTGCTGCTCGAGGGCCGCGCCGGCTACTTCAGCGCCGGGCTCAACCTGAAGGTGATGCCCACGCTCGAGCTGAGCGAGCTGATGAAGACGATGCAGCGCTTCGGCGAGGTGGTCGCCGAGCTCTACGTGCTCGACAAGCCGGTGGTGGCGGCGGTGGGCGGCCACGCGCTCGGCGGCGGAGCGATCTTCGCGTTCGCCTCCGACGTGCGCATCTTCGGCGACGGCCCGTTCAAGTTCGGCCTCAACGAGGTCGCCGGCGGGCTGACCCTGCCCACCTTCGGGATCGAGCCGGCGCGCTCGGCGGTGCCGGTGGAGTACCTCACCGAGGTGGCGCTCCACGCGAAGGTGATGAACCCGAAAGAAGCGTTGGAGCGGCGGATCGCCGAGTCGGTGCACCCGGTGGAGCAGCTGCACGCGGTGGCGCTGGCGCGGGCGCAGATGCTGGCCGAGCTGGGCGGCGAGGCGTACCGGCGCACCAAGACGAACATTCGCGGCGACTCGCACAAGAAGATCCTCGAGCGGCTGCCGCTCGAAGTGGAGTCGTTCTCGAAGGCGCTCTCGGCGCGGGGCTGATCAGCTCTCGCCCGAGCCGCTGTCGCCGGGGTCGAGCAGGCCGTACTTCTTCAACAGCCGGTAGAACTGGGTGCGGTGCATGCCCAGCTCTTCGGCCGCGGCGCTCTTGTTGCCGCCGTGCCGCTGCAGCACCGCCTCGAGCTCTTCTTTCGTCTTCGGGGCTTCGACCTCTTTGAAGGCGATGGTGTTGCCGGTCTGGTTGACCGGCCGCGGTGACACCTCGGGCGGCACCTCGAGGTCTTCTTTGCGCACCAGGATCTCGTGCTTCGCGTGCAGCCGCGCGGTGCGAATCGCGTTGAGCAGCTCGCGCACGTTGCCCGGCCAGGCGCGCAGCAGCACCGCCTCCACCAGCTCGTGGTGGGCGACCCGGCCGTGCGGCTCGATCTCCTGGTGAATCAGGTACGGCGCCTCCTCGAGGCGCTCGCGGAGCGGCGGCAGCTGAACCACCATCGCCGCCAGCCGGTAGTAGAGGTCTTCGCGAAACTTTCCCGAGGCCACCTGCTGCTTCACGTCGCGGTTGGTGGCGCAGACGTAGCGCACGGTGACCTTGCGCGGCTCGACCTCGCCGGCGCGCATCGTCTCGCCGTTCTCCACCGCGCGGAGCAGCTTCGCCTGGGTCTCCAGCGGGAGCTCACCGACCTCGTCGAGGAACAAGGTGCCGCCATCGGCCGCTTCGATCAGCCCCGGGCCGCCCTGCACGCCGGTGTAGGTCTTCGCCGCGCTGCCGAACAGCTGGCTGTCGGCGGTGGCGGCGTTGAGGGTGGCGCAGTTGACCGAGATCAGCTTGCCGCGCGGGGTGGCCGCCTTGTGAAACGCGCCCGCGGCCTTCTCTTTACCGGTGCCGTTCTCGCCGATGATCAGCACGTTGGCGCCGCCGGTGGCGGAGCGCTGGAGCCGGTCGAGCACCGAGCGCAGCGTGGGCCCGACCACGTAGTTGTTGTCGGTGCTCATCAGCGCGCCCTTGAGCGGGCGAAGGTCGGCGATCGAGCGCAGCACCGTGCGGCCGACCCGAATCAGCGTGCCCGGGCCGAACGCCACCGTGCCCTTGATCTTGGCGCCGTTGACGAAGGTGCCGTTGCGGCTGTCTTTGTCGGTGAGCTGGAACTGTTTGCCGTCGAAGGCGATGTCGGCGTGGTTGCGGGAGACCTGGTCGTCGAGCAGCGGCTGGCTGCCGAGCAGCTTCTCGCGGCCGATGGTCATCGCCACGTTGGGGGTGAGCTCGATGATCTCGAACTTCGGCTTCTGGCCCATCCAGAGCAGCACCAGCCCGGCCAACGGCGCGGGTGCCCGCTCGATGTCTGCTCGACTGCCGCTTTGTGTCGACCCCGCCAAGGGCGTGAGATGTATCTCCATGATGGGTCGCGTGTCATGCACGGCCCATTCCAAGTTGTGGCATGACGGTTGCTGCCCGCATGGCGAACGTGAACCCGCCGCACGAACCGAACTCGACCGCTGACGCCACCGGCGCCGATGGCGAGTCGGTGGCGACGGTGCTGGCGGCGCCTCCGGGCGAGCCGGCGCAGCGCGGAGATCTGATCGGCGAGCGGTACTTCGTGCTCGGCCCGCTCGGGCGCGGAGGCATGGGCATCGTCTACGAAGCGGCCGACAAGTCGCTCGCCCGCAGCGTGGCGCTGAAGTTCGTGCGCTCGGGCAAGAGCAGCTCGGCCGATGATCAGCTCTACGAAGAAGGCCAGCGCATGGCCAAGCTGCAGCCGCACTCCAACGTGGTGGTGGTGTACGACTGCCAGCGCTACCTCGGCCAGGTGTGCCTGGTGCTGCAGTTCATCGACGGGAAGAAGACGCTCCGTCAGTGGGAAGACGAGAAGCCGCGGCACTGGCGCGAGGTGCTGGCGATGTACCGGCAGGCGGGCGAGGGGTTGCTCCACGCTCACGTGCACGACCAGGTGCACCGCGACTTCAAGGCAGCCAACGTGCTGCTCGACGGCAAGAACGAGCCGCACGTGAGCGACTTCGGTCTGGCGCGCAACGCCGACGCCAAGCTGCGGGCGGCCGACGCGACCAGCTCGGGGCCGGCGGCGGGTACGCCGGGGTACATGTCTCCGGAGCAGATCGGCAAGCAGGGCGTCACCCCGGCGAGCGATCAGTTCAGCTTCTGCGCCGCGCTCTACCGGGCGCTGTACGGCGAGCTGCCGTTCGGCGTTCGGCAGGAGCTGCCGCTGCCGCCGGTGGGCGCGCCGCCGAAGGGCCGGGCGGTGCCTGGCTGGGTGCGGGAGGTGCTGCTCAAGGGGCTTCAGGTGGATCCCGCGGCGAGGCACCGCTCGATGCGGGAGCTGCTCGACGCGTTGGCGAATGATCCCGCTCCCCGGCGGCGGGTGTACCTGGCGGCAATTTCGGGCGTCTTCTTGCTCGGGCTGGTGAGCCTCGGCGCGGCGCTGGCGTGGCGGGCGGCGACCGCGGACCGGCGCGCGTGCGAGGCGCACTCGGCGAGCACCTTCGAGCAGATCTTCGGAGCGAAGCAGCAAGAGAGCATTCGCGACGCGTTCGTGAAGGCCAACCCCGCGAACGGCGCCGCCGACTTCGAGCGGGTGCGGGTGCGGCTCGCGCCCGAGGCGAACAGCTGGCGTGGCCTGTCGACCGAGGCGTGCCGGCTGTCGGATCAGGGCAAGAAGCGCATGCAGTCGTGCCTCGAGGAGCGGCGCAAGACGCTGCAGACCATCTCGACGATGTTCGCCTCTGCCGACGAGCGAATCGAAGAGAAGTCGCTCAGCACGGTGTTGAGCGAGGTGTTGCCGTCGGCCGCGTGCTTGCCGGGAAAGACGCAGAACGACGCGGCGAACGCGCAGTCGAGCGCCAGCGATGATCCCCTCGACGAGCAGCTGGCCAAGGCGCGGGTGTTGTTGGTGGCGGGCAAGTACGAAGAGGCCAGCTCTGCCGCGCTCGACGTGATGGACGAGGCGAACAACGGCAACAAGCCTGCGGTCGAAGCAGAGGCGCGGTTGCTGTTGGGCAAGCTGTACACCGAGCTGTACCGGCCCGACGCCGACGAGTACCTGCGGGCGGCGAGCGTTCTGGCCGAAGGCGTTTCGGAAGACCGGCTGCGGCTCGACGCCGCGCTGACGTACTGCGCCTGGTACATCGACAAAGGGCAGGCGTTCTACGTTCAGGCGAATGACCAGCTGAAGACGGCGGAGGCGATTCTTCAGCGCATCGGCGGCAACCCGTTGTTGTCGGCGCGGGTGCTCACGCTCCGGGCCCAGCTGGCGGGGATGCGTGGCGAAGACGAGCGCGCGGTGACCACGTTTCGCGCGGCGCTCGAGCTGTCGCGACAGCTGCTGCCGGCCGATCACCCGGAGATCGCCAGAGCGACCATCAACCTGGCGCTGGCGCTGCCGACGAGCGAGGCGATCCCGATGCTCCACGAGGTGCGCCGGTCGTTCGAGGCGCTCTATGGGCCCAACCACCCCGAGGTGGGGAGCGTGTGGCGCAACATCGGCTTCAAGTGCAACGAAGCGAAGGACTGGCCGTGCGCGATCGACGCCTTGAACAAGGCGGTGGAGATGCGGCGCAAGACCGCGTCGTACGACCCGGTGCGATTGGCGAACACGCTCTCGGAGCTCGCCACCGCGCTCGACAGCTCGGGCAAGCACGACTCGGCGATCGACACCCTGCGTGAGGCGATCGAGCTGCTCAAGAAGGCAGGAGCACCGGCCAACAAGGTGGTGATCGAGCTGAAGCGGCTTCACCAGCTGCTGCTCGACGCCGGCCACCCGAGTGACGAGCTGGAGGAGATCGACCAGCAGATCTCGCAGATTTACGGCACTCCAGCGAAGGCCTCCCCCTGAAGAAGGTGTCACACGCTTTTCGGGTTCAGGGGCGTGAAGAAAAGCGGGCGCGAAGAAAAGCGTGTGACACCTTTTTGGGGCCCGACACGTGACACACGCTGTGTCAGCCGGTGTCGAGAGAGAGCGACCACGAATCAGCCACTTAGACCGCCCTGCCGGGCTGGCACGACCGCTGCTCTAGGAAGCTCCGTCGCAGTCAACGCCAACGGAGCCCACCATGAAGACCCTCGTCGCCACCCTGATGCTGCTCTCCACCGTCGCTTTCGCCGAGGGCAAGGACATGCGCGCGGTCTACATGTTCGGCGCCGACCTGCGGAACGCCGACCTCAAGGGCGCCGAGCTGTCGAAGGCGAACCTCCAGCACGCCGACCTCCGCGGCGCCGACCTCCGCGGCGCGAACCTCGAGGGCGCCTACCTCACCAAGGCCTCCTTCGCCGGCGCCGACCTCCGCGGCGCGAAGTTCAACACCAAGCTCAAGGGCGCCGACGTCAAGACCGCCGACTTCACCGGCGCGCTGATCGACGGCTCCACCGTGCTGCCCTTCAGCGCCGAGAAGGCGGTCGCGCTCGGCATGGTCTTCGACGACGCTTCGAACACCGCGCTCGCCAGCCGCTGAAAGCGCACCGGAGGGTGGTTCGAAATCACGGTCCGGCTCCACATCGGGGCCGGGCCGTTTTGCTGATCCCACCGTCGACACAGGTGACGACACGCACCCGCCGCCACCCCGGCGCATCTGCGCGATCTCCGACGGCCACCGCCCCTTGGGCCGAGGCGGCATGACGATTGCTGAGTGTCTTCCTCACGGCACCATGGTGGTGCTGCCTCGCGGCCTGGTTTGCTGTAGAGAGGCCGCGACCGGGGGAAGTCTTGAAGCGTCTACTCTTCATCGCGCTGAGCGCGGCGGCATTCTCGTGCAGTGGGCCGACCGACGGGCTCACCGACGAGGAGCGGAGCGTCGTCCACTCCCTCTGGCTGCACACCACGCCGGCCGACCCGTCGAACCGGTTCTTCCACGACGGCGACGCCGGGTTCCTCGGCCAGATGCTGTTCTTCGACCCGCGCATCTCCGGGCCGCTGGCGCTCTCGCAGAACACCCAGACCTCGAAGCTCGGCGACGGCGTCAGCATGGCCCCGGGACAGCTCTCCTGCGCCGACTGCCACTCCCCCGACCACTACTTCAGCGACGACCGGAGCACCCCCAACAACGTCTCCTTCGGCTCCGCGGGGTGGACCACCCGAAACTCTCCCGCCCTGGTGAACGTCGGCTTCTACAGCGCACCTCCGGGCAAGCAGTGGTTCGCCTGGGATGGCCGCAGCGACTCCCTCTGGATGCAGTGCGCGGTCGCCTACGAGGCGGGCAAGGCGATGGGCGGCGACCGGCTGCGGCTGGCGCGGGTGCTGGCTTCGACCGACGCGTACCGCGAGCGCGTGCGCGGCATGGACCCGGTGGCCGGCGCGCTGCTCGACGACCCCACCCTCTTCCCCGACGACGGCGGCACCTCCGGCTGCTACCAGAACGCCGACGGCGGCTTCGGCCCCTGCGCTGATCAGCTGCAGCGGGTGGTCGCGGTCACCTCCAAAGCCTGGGCCGCGTACCTGGCGCAGCTGCGCAGCCTCGACTCTCCGTTCGACACCTTCGCCGCGGGTGACCCCGAGGCGCTCGACCAGCAGCAGCTCCGCGGCCTGAAGCTGTTTCTCGGGCAGGCCGGCTGCATCACCTGCCACAGCGGCCCGTTCTTCACCGACCGGCAGTTCCACAACACCGGCCTGGTGCAGGGCCACGGCATCACCGGCGTGCCCGACATCGACAACGGCCGCTCCGACGCGTTCGCGCTGCTGCGCGCCAGCCCCTACAACCTGCTCGGCGCCTGGAGCGACCTCGACCCCGGCGGCATTCGCTCCCAGCTGGTCGACACCGGCTACCCGGGCGGCCCGGCGCCCGAGAACGTGGGCCAGTTTCGCACCAAGAGCCTGCGGAGCGTCGCTCAGACGGCTCCGTTCATGCACGCAGGTCAGTTGGACACGCTGAAAGACGTCGTCGAGTTCTACAACGCCGGTGGAAACCCCAGCGGCGTGAACGGTACCAAGGACATCTTGATGCAGCCGCTGGGGCTCTCGCCCGACGACATCGACGACCTGGTCGCGTTTCTCGGGTCGCTCACCGGCAAGCCGGTCGATTCGATGCTGAGCTGCGACCCGTCGCCGCGCTTCGCAGGCGGCGCCCCCCACCGCTTCAAGGCGTGTCCTCCATGATCGCCGCGCTGATCCTGATCACGCTCGCGCAGGCGCCCCAGGCTCCCCAGGCCGACACCGCTGAGCAGGTTTTGCCCAGCGCGCCGCCGCCCGCTGCGCAACTTCTGCCCACTCCGCCGGCCACGGTCGCCGAAGACGACGAGCCGAAGCCGTCGGTCGACGAGCGCCTCGACCGCCTCGAAGACGAGCTGCGCACCACCCGGGCCCAGCTGAAGTCGCTCCAGCTGAAGCAGTCGTGGTTCAGCCACGCCGCGCTGACCTTCTCGGGCTATCTCGACTTCGGCTTCTTCTTCGTCGGCGGAGACGGCTCGGGCGTGCGGCCCGACCTGCGCGGCGACGTCGCCAAGTACAAGGGCCAGCTGCTCAGCTCGTGGGTGCTGGTGGGCGACCCGCTCTCGACCACCATCAACTCCCGCGGCGACGTGGCCGACACCGGCAACTCGCGCGCGATTCGCTTCGACCCGATCAAGAGCGGCGGGCGCCCCACCTTCCTGGTGAACGCGGTGAACCTGTCGATGCTCGGCACCGTCACCAAAGACCTCACCTTCGTGGCGGCGATCGACTTTCTGATTCGCGACCGCAACGTCACCAACCCCTCGGCCAGCATCGGCGACTACTTCGACCTCAAGCTCGCCTACGGCCGCTACCAGCTCGGGTTCGACTGGGGCCACTTCGACTTCTACGCCGGGAAGATCGAGTCGGTGCTGGGCGTGGAGTACCGCGCGCAGGACTCCGACACCCGGCTCACGGTGACTCCGTCGTTGATCTGCCGCTACACCTGCGGCCGGCCGGTGGGCGTGCGCGCCAACGGCTACTTCCTCGACGACAAGCTCCACGCCAGCGTCTCGATCGCCAACGGGAGCAACGTGATCGAAGGCTTCACCTTCTCCAACGACGCGGTCGACTTCAACCGCTTCAAGACGGTGTCGGGCAAGCTGGCGGTGGTGCTCCCGGTGGGCCAGGGGCTCGAGCTCGGCGCGTCGGGCGCGTACGGGCCGCAAGACCGGCAGCCGAGCGACGCGGTGGAGCAGTGGCACTACGGGTTTCACGCGCTCGCCCACATCGGCGACTTCAGCGCGGCGGCGGAGTTCGTCACCGGCCGGGCGCAGGGGAGCACCGGCGGGCAGACGGTGCCGTGCGGCGCGTCTCCCTGTCTGTTCTACCGGGGCGCCTACGCGTTGGTGGGCTGGCACGCGACGAGCTGGCTGCAGCCGTACGCGCGGCTCGACTGGCGCGCGGCGGAGCACCGCTTCGGCAACGTCTACGCCTACGAGAGCTACGTGGTGCGCGGCACGGTGGGCGTGAACGTTCAGCCGGCTCCGCACGTCATCTTCAAGGCGGAGTACACGGTGATCGACGAGACCTGGCCCTACGACTTCAACGACAACGTGTTCACCTCGTCGCTGGTGCTGACCTTCTAGGAGCGCGCTTTGCTTTTCCTCACCCTCGCGATGCTGTTCGCCACCGGAGAGTCAGACCCCTCGCACACCTGCGTGCTCCAGGGGCAGCTGTCGCTCAAGGCGAACAAGGGCGCGGCGGCGAACCCGAAGGGCAGAACGGTCGTCTACGTGAAGTGGGTGCCGCGCAAGGTGTCGAACCAGCGCCCGAAGGAAATGACGATCGCCCAGCGCGGCAAGCAGTTCGACCCTCAGCTGTTGGTGGTGGTGCAGCACGACTCGGTGAAGTTCGTGAACGACGACAACGAGGAGCACTCGGTGTTCTCGCACGACGACACCAACGCCTTCGAGATGCAGCGCTCGACCCGCGGCGAGACCGGCACCAAGACGTTCGCCGAGCGCGGGCCGGTGCACGTGCAGTGCGACATTCACGAGTGGATGCGCTCCGACGTGCTGGTGGTGCAGAACCCGTTCTTCGCCTACCCCGACGAGAAGGGGAGCTTTCGCATCGACCCTCTGCCGCCGGGCGACTACGAGCTCGGCGCCTGGGAGATCAACGGCGCCACGGTGGAGACGAAGAAGCTGCGCTGTGAAGGAGAGACCACGGTGCAGTTGCCCGTGCTCCAGCAGGCGCCCGAACCGCCCCACCTCCGCAAGGACGGCAGTCCGTACCCCGAATACAAGCACTGAGCGGTCGAACAGGAGGAGCCGATGAAACGCGGGTTGCCTGCCGTGGGAGCGGTGTTGTTTCTCGCCTGCAGCGCGTCTGCGCCGAGCGGTTGGGTGGGCGACGGTGGCGGAGGCTCGGGCGGTGGCATGGATGTGGCCGCCGCGGGCCCGTCGCACTCGTCGACGCTGATCCTCGGGGCTTCGAATCAGCTGTTGGCGGTGAACCCGCTGATGGATGCGCTGATCACCTCGCGGTTGGATCCCGGCACGCCGGCGATACCGGCCGCGCGCTTCTCCTCCGGCTCGCAGCCGAGCTCGGTGGCGCTCACGCCCGACGGCACGCTGATCTACGTCACCCTGCGCGGCACCGGAGCGCTGCTGCGGATGTCGAACCCGACGCAGGGCGGGAGCGTGCTCGAGCGGCTGCAGGTGGGCTCGGAGCCGGTGGCGGTGGCGCTCAGCCCCCGGGGGAAGCTCTCGGTGGTGGCGTTGGCGGGCGAGCCCGCGGCGGTGGTGGTCGACAACGCCCGCGGCGTGCTTCACCGCATCGAGCTGCCGGGAGTGACCCGGGCGGTGGCGATCACCAACACCGGCGCAGACGACGCCGACGAGAAGGCGTACGTGACGTTGTTCTTCGCGGGTGCGGGCGTCGAGGGCTCCGACACCGGGCGCGAGGGGCTGGTGGCGAAGCTGAACCTGCGCACGTTTTCGCTCGAGCAGCTGATTCACCTGAAGCCGATCGCCGACACCGGCTGGGCGCCGCAGGGCCCCGACGCAGGCAACCCGCCGAACGTGAGCTGCTTTCCCAACCAGCTGTCGAGCATTCTCATCTCGGGTGGGCGCGCGTTCGTGGCCGGCATCTGCGCGTCTCCCGAGCCTCCGCTCTACCCGTTCACGATGGCGTTCTCGGCGGTGAGCGTGATCGACCTCGCGACCGACACGGAGGTGACCGGCCCGGCCGGGAGCGCCACGCTCGCGAAGTGGGCGCAAGGCAACGCGTCGCTGCCGATGTCGTTGTTCGCCAACCCGGTCGACCTGGCGGTGGAGAACGACGTGCTCTACGTGCTCTCGCAGGGCAGCGACCGGGTGGTGGCGGTCTCGCTCGTCGGCGACTACCGGGTCGCGGCGAACGGGACCATCGCGTTCACCGACCCGATGTGCGGCTACGCCGGGTGTGGCCCGAGGGTGGAGGACCCCGACGCCGGTGATGGCGACCCGGCCGCCGGCACCCAGCCGGGAAATTGCGGGGCGTGCGACGGCTGCTGTCAGGGCAACGACTGCATTCCCGCCACGCAGGTGTCGTCGTTTGCGTGTGGGCTCGGTGGCGTCGCGTGCACCATCTGCGACACGTCGGCGGGCGCGTGCACCGGCGGTTTCTGCGCGCCGTTCGCGGCGGCTCCGGTCGGGGTGCCCACGGGAGTGGTGGTGTCGGGCGGCACGGTGGTGGTGAACGACATCAGCGGGCTGCAGTTGATGAGCGGCTTCGGCGCGCCGGGCGGCCTGCCGTTCGGGTCGCGCGCTTATGGAGCGCCGGGGCATGGCGGAGCGCCGGGCCATCGGGCGCTGCAGGGGCTGCGGTTCTTCGACACCGCGCTCGACCGGTGGTCGGCGGCGGAGTCGCTCTCGTGTGCCACCTGTCACCCCGATGGCCGGAGCGACTCGGTGACCTGGGTGTTCGGGGCGGGGCCGCGCCAGACGGTGGCGCTCGACGGCACGTTCGCGAAGGGCGACGTGAGTGACCACCGCGCGCAGAATTGGACCGCGGTGGCCGACGAGATTTACGACGTCGAGGGGCTGGTGCGCTCGACGATGCGGGGGTTGGGGGCGCTGACCACCGGGGCGCCGAACGCAGAGACGGCGATCTCGCTCACCGCGGGCATTTCGATCGATGGGCGGCCGGTGACCCGGAACGACGGGTTGAACGGCTCGTCGCGGTTGGTGTCTGACGAGCTGTCGCTGGTGAAAGACTGGGCGCAGCTGGAGGAGTTCGTGCAGCAGGTGCACACGCCGGCGGCTCCGTCGGGGTTGGACGCTCTGGCGGTGGTGCGCGGGCGGGCAGTGTACGCGATGGCGGGCTGCGATGGCTGCCATGCGGGGCCGAAGTGGACGGTGAGCCGGGTGCCGTATGTGCCGTCTCCGGAGCTGAACGGGTCGGCGATGGGCGACAACGGGATGCCGGCGGTGGCGACCGGGCTGCGCACGGTGTCGCGGGCGAAGGGTCTGCCGGGGCTGAACTTCGACACGATGGAGGTGGCGACCGAGCACCTGCCGAACCCAGACGGCGGCGCGGACCTGTCGGTGGGGCCGGAGCGGATCACCTGTGTCTTGCGCGCGGTGGGTACGTTCGACGCGAGCAACCCGCTGGAGAAGAAGGCAGATGGGACGCGCGCGCAGGGCGCGCTCGGGTTCAACGTGCCCTCGCTGCTCGGAGTGGGGACGACGGCGCCGTACTTTCATCATGGCGCGGCGGCGACCCTGGCCGACGTGTTCAGCCCTGCGTTTGCCCAGCACTACCAGGCCGGGAACGGTGGGTTTTCACCTACGCCTGGCCAGGTGCAGGACCTGGTCACGTTCTTGCGCTCGATTGATGAAACCACGCTTCCCTTCGCGCTGAAGAACGACGTGTGCGGGCAGTACTGAGGAACAGAAAAGCGTGTGACACCTTTTGAAGAAGCGAAAAGCGTGTGACACCTTTTGGTTTATTTGGCGAACGCTTGGGGGTGAGCCTCGAAGCGTTCGCGACAGCCCGGCGAGCAAAACCAATGGGTTCCACCGTCATAGGCGATGCGAATGGCTTCCGGGCCGGCGCGCACAGCCATGCCGCACACAGGGTCGGTCTCCAGCGCGACGTTGTCCTGCGCCTGCGAGGTGCCATCGTCGGGGCGGGCGAGAACCCACGCGACGAGCGTGTCGAGCTGTTGCGGTGAGACCAGGCCGGCATACGTCGGCATGCGCACCGCATAGCCACTCACCCGCTTGGCGTCGGGCGCGAGGATCGACTCCCGCACGTAGTCGGCGTCGGCGGTGACGAGCAGACCGTTACCGATGTCACGACGCTTCGCCGCGAGGCCCTTGAGCGGCGGCGCGAGCTCGGGCCGCTCGTGGCAGCCGGCACATGAGAGCTCGTGGTACAGCGCTTCACCGTCGAGGGCTTTGCCGCTCACCGCCGGCGCGGCGGCGTGGGCGAGCGCGCGAGCGTCGGTGGCGAGTCGGGCGAACTCGTCGGCGTCCTCGGAGTTGTAGATGCCGCGCACCATGCCGTCGGCGTCGATCAGCATGAATGCGTTGGTGTGGAGCACCGTGTCGCCGGGTGTGCCGCCGTCGATGGCGACGACCGGAATGCGAAAGCCCTGGGCGGTGGCCTGGAGCGTCTGGGCGCCGGTCGCGAGCAAGGTCCAGCGGGTCTCCTCGGCGCGCCAGCGCTTGGCGTACTCGGCGAGGGCCGCGGGAGTGTCGTGCTCAGGGTCGACGGAGAACGACACGAAGCGAAGGTCGACGCCGTCGAGCTTGCGCTGCAGCTGCACCATCTTGGCGGTGAGCAACGGGCAGAAGGTGCGGCAGGTGGTGTAGACGAAGTTGGCGACCCACGGCTTGCCGCGGAGCGACTGGGTGGTGACGGTCTGCTCGTGCTGGTCGGGGTAGGCGAAGGCGGGAGCGGCGAACAACGGCTCGTCGTGCATGCCGTGCTGGGCCTGGTCGTTGCCGACGCCGCTGGCGTTTCGATTGAGGAGCGCGCCGGTGCCGAACCAGGCCGCGAGGACGGCGGCGGCGATCAGCGCGACGGGCATCAGATGCTTGGGAGCCACGGCGGTCCTCTATACACTGCCGCGCGTGACGCCAACTCCTGCGCCGCCGCGACCGCCTGGCAAGACCCCCGAGCAGCAAGAAGAAGAGATGCTCGAGCTGATGAAGTGGGGTTTCTACGTTTACTCAGGGCTGGTGGCCCTGAGCACGCTGATCGTCGGGGTGCTGTTCGCCGCCGCGATTGCGGGGGTGATGTTGGCGTCGAAAGAGAACGGCGGGCCACCGCCCGAGGCGAAGCTCGGCATGGGGTTCGTCGGCGTGGTGCTGGCGATCACGATGGTGCTGTTGCTGGCGAAGGTGGTGGCTGTGTTCTTCGCCGGCCGGTACGTGGGCGAGCGCTCGCACCACACGTTCGTGTTCGTGGTGTCGATCATCTGCATGATCAACATCCCGATGGGCACCGCCCTCGGCATCTTCTCGGTCATCTGGCTGTCGAAGGACACCGTGAAGCGCCGCTTCGGAGTCTCGTGACCCAACAGAAGGTGTCACACGCTTTTCGTTCACGCGCTTTCGTGCAGGTCCTTTCGATCACGCTCTCTCGAAGGTTGAGAACGCGCTCGGCCCGACAATTGCTCCGCTGCTCAATTTTCACACGAGGCGGTGAGGGCGATGGGGCGGCGATTGAGGATGTACGAGACGGGCGGCTACTACTTCGTGACCGCGCGGTGCTTTCAAGGACGGCGGCTCTTACGCCCGACGCGGCAGATCAATGAGGTGCTCGGCGGGGTGCTCGCGCGCGCCGCAAAGCGCACCGGCGTCGAGTTGTGTGGCTTCGTAGCCGCGTCCACGCACGTGCACTTGCTGTGTCATTCGCGGGACGGTCGGCTCTCCGAGTTCATGAAGTACTTCCTGTGCAACGTCTCGAAGAAAGCGGGCAGGCTGGTCGACTGGAGCGGGCAATTCTGGGAGCGGCGCTTCGCGGCTGAACCGGTGCTCGACGATCTCGCGCTCGAGCGGCGGCTCAAATACATCCTCGCGCACGGGGTGAAAGAGGGCCTGGTGCGCAAGGTGTCGGAGTGGCCGGGCCTGAGTTGCCTGAATCAGCTTCTCCACAAGCCGACGCGCAGCTTTCCGTTCTACGAATGGAGGCGACGCTGGAAGAGCGGGAAGCTCGTCGAGGGCGGCCAGAATCGATGGGACCGGGCATGGAGGTCGACCGAACAGCTCGAGCTGCACCCGCTGCCGGTTTGGTCGAGGTGGAGCGCCGAGCGTCGCATCGCGCGAGTGAAGCAACTGGTCGCAGACATCGAAAAGGAGGGGCGCGAGAAGCACCAGAAGGTGATGGGTGTCGAGAAGCTGCTGGCGACCGATCCGCACTCGCGACCCGCAAAGCTCAAGCGCGGCCCAGGCCCGAAATTTCACGCGACCTTCAGGCTCGTCGGCATCGAGTTCTTGAAGCGATACAACGCGTTCAAGGGAAATTTCGTCGCGGCGATGAAGAGGCTGCGCACGGGCGTTCTACTGACGGTGTTCGACTTCCCTCGCTACTCGTTCTCGCCCTCAGTACCCGTCGCACGCACCATCAAAGACGAGAGCGTGTGAAAGAAAGCGAAAGAAAAGCGTGTGACACCTTTCTTCTAGGAACTCTTCGCTTTCTCCACCGCATCGAGAACGGCTTCAGGCGTACAGGGAATCTTCAGCTGCACCACCGCACCTGGCCTGGCCCAGCTGGCCACCGCATGCCTGAGCGCAGAGACCGCCGACAGCGCCAGCATCAACGGAGGCTCACCCACCGCCTTCGACCCATGAATGACATCTGGCTGCGCCGCGTTCTCCAACAACGTCACCCGAAAATCCTTCGGCGCATCGCCCGCCGCGGGAATCTTGTACGTGTCCGGCGAGTGCGTCTTCAGGTACCCCTTCTCGTCGAAGATCACTTCCTCCACCGTCAACCAACCCCACCCCTGAATGAACCCGCCCTCCACCTGACCGCGATCAATCGTCGGCACCAGCGACGCACCGACGTCATGCACGATGTCGACCCGCCGCAGCCGGTGCTCCCCGGTCAGCCCCGACACCTCGACCTCGCTCACCGCCGCGCCCCACGCGAAGTAGTGGAACGGCTTTCCCCGCCCGGTCGCCTTGTCGTACGAGATGTCGGGCGTGCGATAGAAACCCGCCGCCGACAACGGCACCTGCTGCAGGTACGCCTCGAGACAAACCTTCTCGAACGGCAGCGCCAACTCCGGCCGCGAAGTCAGAAACACCTTGTTCCCCGCGAACATCACCTCCGCCGGGTCGGTCGCCTTCAGCGCCGCCGCCGCCACCGGCCGCAGCCGCTCCCGCAACACCTCGCACGCCTGCTTCACCGCCTGGCCGTTCAAATCACTGCCCGACGACGCCGCCGTCGCCGAGGTGTTCGGCACCTTGTCGGTCGCGGTCGTCATCGCCCGAATCCGCTCCGGGCCGATGCCCAGCTCGTGCGCGCAGATCGCCAACATCTTGGTGTGCAGCCCCTGCCCCATCTCGGTGCCGCCGTGGTTCAGCTGCGCCGTGCCGTCCGAGTACAGCACCACGTACGCGCCCGCCTGATTCAGGAAGCTGGTGGTGAAACTGATCCCGAACTTCACCGGAGCGATCGCGATGCCCCGCCGCTCGTACTTGTGCTCGCGGTTCCACGCGTCGATCGCCTTCTTGCGCGCGACGTACCCGCTCGACTCCAGGAGCTCGGCCCAGATCCGCTCGATCCGGTTGTCCTTCACTTCCTGAAAGTACGGCGTCAGGTTGCGAGGCGCCTCGCCGTAGAAGTTGCGCCGCCGCACCTCGGCCGGCTCCAACCCGAGCTGCTCCGCCGCGCGATCGAGCACCGCCTCCACCACCGCCATGCCCTGCGGCCCGCCGAAACCGCGAAACGCGGTGTTCGACGGCAGGTTGGTGCGCGCCACCCGCCCGACGAACCGCAACGCCGGCACGTAGTACGCGTTGTCGGAGTGAAACAGCGCCCGATCGAGAATCGCGCGCGACAGGTCGGTCGAGAACCCGCCGTCGGAGAACAGCTCGAAGTCGAGCGCCAACAAATCACCCTGCTTCGAAAAACCGGCGCGGTACCGGGTGAGAAACGGGTGCCGCTTCCCGGTCCACATCATGTCCTGGTCGCGGTTGAGCCACACCTTCACCGGCCGCCCGGTCTTCAGCGCGCCCAACGCCGCGATCGCCGCGTAGTTCGCCGCCTGGGTCTCCTTGCCGCCGAAGCCGCCGCCCATGCGCGGCACCTCCACCACCAGCTGGTGCCGCCCCACCCCGAGCACGTGCGAGACGATCGCCTGCACCTCCGAGGGATGCTGGGTCGAGCTCAGCAGCCGCAGCGTGCCGCCCTCTTCGGGCAGCGCGAGCGTGCAGTGCGTCTCCAGATAGAAGTGGTCTTGCCCGCCGGTCGACACCTCGCCGGTCACCGTCAAGTCGGCGGTGGCGATCGCCTGGTCGACGTCGCCGCGCTTCATCACGTGCGGCTCCGACAAGAAGCTGCCGGCCATGATCGCCGCTTCCAACGTGGTCAGCGCCGGCAACGGCTCGTACTCGACCTCGACAGCCGCCACTCCGGCGCGGCACGCGTCGTAGGTCTCACCCAACACGACCGCCACCGCCTGGCCGAGAAACAACACCTCGTCTTTCGCCAGCAGCGGCTCGTCGTGCACCACCGGGCCGACGTCGTTCACGCCGGGAATGTCGGCCGCCACCAGCACCGCGCTCACCCCCGGCACCGCGCGCGCCTTCGACACGTCGACCCGCAGAATCTTCGCCTTCGCGTGAGGCGACGACACCAGCTGCGCCACCAACATCCCCGGAGGAGACGGCAGGTCGTCGACGTAACGCGCTTCACCCGAGGTGTGCTTCAGCCCCGACTCGTGCAACGCGGGCCGATGCAGCGGCGTCAGTGGCTCGTAAGCAGGCGCGCTCGGGCCTGAGCCCACTCCCGCCCTCCGGGCACCTTCTCCCGAGGGGAGAGGGGTCACTCCTGGCCGCCCCGAGATGTCATTCGCCATGAGCGGCCTCCCGGTAGGTCTGCACCGTGCCCGCGTGCTGCGCCGGCAGCTCCGGCACCGGAGCCAGCAACGTCTCCTCGAAGAAGCCGCGAATCAGGTTCGCCGCCACCCGCGCGCGGTAGCCGCCCGAGCCGCGGTGATCAGAGATCGGCGCGAAGTCTTCCTTCAGAGCAGAAGCGGCCGCCTCCACCGCCGCCTCGTTCCACGGCTTGCCCACCAGCGCGGCCTCCGCCTTCGCCGCCCGCTTCGGAGTCGCCGCCATGCCCCCGAACGCCAGCCGCGCCCGCGTCACCACGCCCTCGCCGTTGAGCTCCACCAACATCCCCGCCGCCACGGTGGAGATGTCGAGCTCGCGCCGCTTCGAGACCTTGAACGCCGTCGCCCGCACCTGCGGCCCCAGCACCGGCACGTCGACCCCGGCGAGAACCTCCACCTTCGAGAGCGCGGTCTTGCGGTAGGCGAGAAAGAAGTCCTCCAACGGCATGCGCCGCTCACCCGCCGAGCCGCGCACCACCGCGGTCGCGCCGAGCGAGATCAACACCGGCGCCAGATCTCCAATCGGAGACGCAGTGCAGAGGTTTCCACCCACCGTGGCCCGGTGCTTGATCTGCCGCGCGCCGAAGTACCGCACCATGCGCGCCACCGGAGGCAGGAACCGCGCCGCGAACGCCTCCAGCTCCGACAAGGTCACCGTCGAGCCGATGAACACCCCGTCGGGCCGGGTCTCCAGCCGGTGCAGCTCGGCGATGCCCTCGAGCGAGATCAGCGCCGGGAGCTTCGCGAACCGCTTGGTGATCTCCAGCGACACGTCGGTGCCGCCGACCACGAAGCGCGCGTCGGGGTTCGCCACCCGCGCCGACCACAGCTCCTCGAAGCTCGCCGGAGTGAAGAAGCGCTGCCCCTGCGCCTGGTAGCTCAGCTTCATCGCTTCGTTCGGCTGCGCCAGCTGCTGGGCGAAACGATCGGCCGGGCACGAGCCGGCGATGTTCTTCGCCGCGTCGACGATCGGCCGGTAGCCGGTGCAGCGGCAGAGGTTGCCGCAGAGCTGATCATCGAGCTTCCACGGCTGATCGAGGTCGCTCCGGTAGGTCGCCTCGAACAGCGACATCACCACGCCCGGCGTGCAGTAGCCGCACTGGCTCCCCAGCGCCTGCGCCATCGCCTCCTGCGCCGGGTGGTAGCGCGCGCCGTCTTTCAGCGCCTCCACCGTCACCACCTGCTTGCCCTGCACCATCGGCAACAGGAGCAGGCACGAGTTCACCGCCCGCCAGTGGGGCTTGCCGTCGGGCCCGCGCTCGCTCACCGCCACGGTGCAGGCGCCGCAGTCACCCTCGGCGCAACCCTCTTTGGTCCCCGCCAGACCCTTCGCGTCGCGCAGGTAGCGCAACACGGTCGTGGTCGGCGAAACGTTGGTCTCTTCCACCCACCTGCCGTTGAGGCAGAAGCGCAGGCACTCCATGCCGCACTTCTACCACGGCTCCCTCAGGAAGCGGCCGGTTCGCACTCGTGGCAGACGCGCTGATCCTCGTCACCGTCTCCACACGTGGCGCAGACGCTGTCGCCGCAGCGGGTACAGGGCTCGGTCGTCGCCGCGGTGCCGCAGTGCGCGCAGGCCACCGAGACCTGGCCGGCGCCCTCCAGCAGCACCCCCTCCTGCTCCTCGGGAGGGTTGTAGGCCCGGGTGACCGGCTCCTCGAGGTCGTCGTCGGGCTCGACCGGCGTCTGGGTCCAGATCTCGTAGACGGTGGCGTCGAGCGCGTCTCGAAACGGCTCCTCGTCTTCGTCGTCTTCGCTCTCGTCGCCGGCCAGCGCCTCGTCGCCGAGCGGCGCGGGCACCACGTCGAGCACCGACGGCACCACCTTCACCACCGGCTCGCTCTCGCTCTCCATCAGCACCGGAGCGGCGGCGTTGGCGGCGGCCTCGGCGGCGACCGCCTCCTCGGCTTCGATCACGTCTTCCCACGACTGGGGGCCGTCTTCGTCCTCGTACTCGTCGCCGAGCTCTTCGGCCTCCAGCTCCTCCCCGGTGAGCGCGGTGGTGTCGGAGTCGGTGATCAGCCCCGGCCAGAACCGCGACACCTTCCCCAGAAGCCAGGTGGGCTGAAGGCCCTCCAGCCCCCGGCGGAGCTGCTCGAGACCCCGAGGGCCGGGGTCGACGCCGAACAGCAGCTCGACGTTGCGGCGAAACAGCTCCTCCGCCCGGTAGTAATTCGCCCCGGTGCGCGCGGGGCCGTTCTTCACCACCCAGCTGGCGACCTGGTGCCGCGAGGTCGACACCGCGAAGCCCAGGCAACGCCCGGTTCCGCTCTTCTCGGCGAACAGCTGCGCGAAGTCGCCGAGCGCCAGCGAGCCCGCGTCGGCGCGCAGCTCGGTCACCGCCAGCTCCACCCCACCGAACCGAACCCGCCCGGTGCGCGACGCCAGCTCACGGAGCTGATGACCGAAGCCGAAGTCACGCGCCGCCGGGCCGGCCTCGAAGGGCAGGTGCACCAGCCAGGCGTTCTCTTCGTGGTGTTCGTGGGTCTCACGCTCGAGCACGCCGTGCGGCAACAGGTCTTCCTCGTAGCCGTCGCCGAACACCGTCAGCCGCGAAGGGAGCGGACCATCGAACGCGCCCTCCGCTTCGAGGTAGCTGCCGTACGAGACCGCGAGCCGCTCCAGCCGGCCGAGCAACCCGGAGTTTTCCCACTCCGCCCGCGAGGGCGACTGCCGCGCGTGCTCGAAGCGCAGCGCCTTCAGCCCGGGAAAAGCCTCCGCCGCTTCGAGCAACATCACCGAGGTGGCGCCGGAGAGCTCCAGCTCTCGCAACCCAGCCGCGCGCGACCAGGCCAGCTCGGTCTGCTCGGCCGGCACGTGCAGCACCAGGCGCTCCAGCCGCGGGCAGGCCTCGAGCACCGGCCGGGGATCCACCCGCCCGTCGTCCAACGCGAGCAGCTCCACCGAGCGCCAGGGCAGCACCCGGCCGGCGAGCTGCTCGAGGGGCGCGCCGACGCCCAACACCGCGTGGTCGAGCAGCCGGAAGCTGGGGTGATCGATCAGCTCCAGCAGGCGGGCCCCGGGAATCGTCGCCTCGCTGAGGAACCCGCGGCTCCAGACGAGTGTCTTGTCGTCGAGGTCGGGCGGCACCAGCGCCGCCGCGTGGGTCTTGAGCCACTCCTTGCGCGCGGTGATCAACTTCAGCGCCGGCTTCGCCTCGTGGGCGAGCATCAGCCCCAACAGCCGCCCGCGGGGGTCGCCCGCCGACTCCAGCGCGTCGCCGAGAATGCGCCAGGGCTCGGCCGCAGCGCGGTCGGCCAGCACCGCCTCGAGCTGGCGCTCGTCGAGCGTCATCGGGAACAGCGTAGCCCCGGGGGCGGGCGGCGCGTGCGCGGTGCGAAGGTGCACGAACCCGAATACCCACCAGCGTCGCGGCGTGCGCAGCCGAAGTACACTCGCGCCGATGCGGCCACTGGCCCTGCTCCCGTTGCTGCTGCTCGGCTGCGAGGGAAAGCACGATACGCAGCTGGCGAACGTCACGCTGGGCGGGCTGAAGCTGGTGGTGCGTCACCGCGAGCACCAGGTGCGCCCGCCGTGCCGCGACGGCGGCCTCAGCGCCTACAAGTGCCTCTTCGTGCCCCGCACGCGCAACGGGTGCACCTACGTCGAGATCGACGGGCCGCTCCGGCTCGACCCCGACGAGAACCCGTGCGGCCGGTCGCGGGTGGGGCGGCGGTGGCTCTCCCACTCCGCCGACCGGGCCGAGATCGAAGTCGACCCGGCCGGTGCGCGCCTCGCCTGGCGCTCCGGCGACGATTGGAGCGTCGGCTATGTGCTCGACGGCGAGCTGCTGCTCCCGCCGCCGCAGAACATGCTGCCGGCCCGCTCGACCTCTCACCCGGCGATCGACTGGCGGGCGCTGAAGACGATCGAAGAGGCGGCGCCGGCGCTCTACTTCGAGGCGGGGGCCGAGCACCGGCCCGCGCTGCTGAAGCGCATGCGCGAGGCGGGCGGCGACCGGGTGGTGACCGAGATGCTCACCTCCACCACCCGCTCGGTGTTCGACCCGGCGTGGGAGGCCGCCTACCAGACGCTCGACGACGAGCACCGGCACAAGGTGGCCGGCGCGCTGCTCACCTCGGTGTTCGAAGAGTCGAACGACGACGCGGTGCCCTGGCTCGACGCGCACCCCGAGATGAAGCCGGCCGGCTTCGACACCAGGCTGCGCCAGCTGGCGTCGGAGGTGATCGACCTCGAAGACCAGACGTTCGCGCAGCGCTGGCTGCAGCGCGCCTGGCGGCTGCACGACCCGGCGGCACCGGCGTTCGCCTGCCGGCTGCTGGAGCAGCGGGAGCTCAACGACATGTGGCGAGCGCCCGATCTCGAAACCGGCCTGCCCAGCGGAGATCTCGACGGGGTCGCATACGCGGTGATCGCCGCCTCGCAGACGAAGTGTGCCGCGGTCACCCGGGCGTGGTCGGGCACCCCTTGCGCGAGCGCGCTGCGCTGCCAGCACCTCGACAGCAACCTCGACGCGCTCTGCGACGCCAGCGACCTGCCGGCGATGAAGGAGGCGCTCCTCAGCGACGAGGCACGGGCCAACGACCCCGACTTCGACAGCGCGGCGAAGATGAACGCGCTCCTGGCGCAGGGCCCGCTGCCGAAGGGGTACCTGCTGAAGAACGAGCGGCGCGCCTACGAGCAGCTGCACGTGCCCGACGGCGGCATCGAAGACATCGACGCCATCTCGGGGTCTCCGTGCGCGGCAGGCATCGACCGGGTGGCCGACTTCGTCTGCGCGCTGCGCCCGGAGCAGACCCGGGTCGAGGTGCAGGGCTGCACGGTGGAGCTCGACGACGCGAAGAAAGTGGTCCGGCTGATCACTCCCGACGAGGATGGTGGGCGATGAAGGCGCGCGCGGCGTTGGGGGTGCTGGTGCTGCTCTGCTCCTGCTCGGAGGAGCGCAAGCGCGACCCGGTGGTGGCAAAGGCGGAGCAGCCGGTGCGGCTCACCGTGCGCAAACACGACGTTCGCTACAAACCGCCCTGCGAAGAAAAGGGCATCGACGTCTACAAGTGCTGGCTGGCGAAGCCGGAGCACAGCGGCTGCATCTACCTCGACGTCGGCGAGCCGTTCGACGACCCGAGCCACGAGAACCCCTGCGAGAACAACCGCGAGAACCGCATTCTGCTCGCCACGCCTCCGTCGGAGATCGACTTCGAGGTCGACCCGCCGGGCTTTCGCTTCGCCTGGCGCTCCGACGCGGTGTGGAGCGTCGGCTACCTCTGGAACGGCAAGCTGATCCGCTCCGGCGGGCTGCTCCCGGCCACGGTCGGTCTCGAGGCGCTGCTCGGCAGCAAGAAGCGCACCGCGTTACCGGGCCCCGGCGTCTCCATCGTGTTGCCGGTGAAGGCGACCGGGCCGATCGACTGGAGCGCGCTCCGGTCGTTCGACGACGCGCTCCCCGACCTCTACTTCGAAGCGCCGATGGATTCGCAGCCGAGCATGTTGGCCCGCATGCGAAAGCTGGGCGGCGAAGACGCAGTGGTGAAGATGCTCTCCGACCACTTCGGCATCGCGCAGCCCGGCTGGGAGATCGCCTTCGAGACGCTCGAAACCCCACACCAGCGCAAGGTGGCGGCGGCAGCCGAGAAGGCGCTCTTCGAAGACGGCAACGAAGAAGCGATCGACTGGTTCGACGAGCACCCCGAGCTGGCGCCGCCCGGCCTCGAGCGCCGCCTCACCAACCGGGCGAAAGAGGCGCTCCCGCGGGGAGAGCTCGAGGTCACCCAGCGGTGGCTGACCCGCGGCATCAAGAAGCACAACCCCGAGGTGGGCACGATCGCCTGTCAGCTGCTGGAGGCGGAAGACCTGATCAACACCTGGGGCCAGGGCGAGGGCGGCTACTACGACTCCACCGCCTACGCGGTCATCTCCGCCACCCATACGAAGTGCGCGCAGGTGTCGCGCACGCTCGCCGCGACCGCCTGCGACGGCACCTTTCGCTGCACCCACGAAGAAGACGGCGCGGTGGAGGCCGACTTCGACCTGGCGCCGCTCTGCACCGCCAACGACATCGCCAAGGTGACCCGGGTGTTGGAAGACGACGACGACCAGGGTGACGAGTACGAGCAGGCGGCGAAGCTGGGCGCGCTGCTGGCGCAGGGCCCGCTGCCGAAGGAGTTCGTGCTCGCCGACGCCCGGCGCCGCTACCAGATTCTGCGGCCGCCCGACGCCGGCACCGACGACTCGACGTACCCCAGCCTCTGCCTCGCCGAGCAACCCGAGCTGAGCCGGTTTCTCTGCCAGCTGCGCCCTGATCAGACCCAGATGACGGTGTTGGGCTGCAAGGTCGAGATCGACGACGCGCGCAAGACGGTGCGGCTCACTCCGCTCGACGCGCCCGACGCCGGCCGCTAGATCTGCCGAACCATGCACCGGTTGGTGAGCGCACTCGAGGTCGCGCGCAAGACGCGCTCGAAGAAGGAGAAGCAGGCCGCGCTGGCCGGTGCGTTCTCGCGCATCGCGCAAGACGAAGGAGCGGGCTCGGAGTCGCTCGCCACCGCGGCGCGGCTGGTGTTGGGGCAGGTGCTGCCTCCGGCGTCGGGCCGCACCACCGGAGTGGGCTGGGCGCTGGTGGCCGACACCGCGCTGGAGGTCGCGCAGGGCGGCGGCGACGACCTTCGAAAGTTCAGCGCGCAGGCGGGCGACCTGGGCGACGGGGTCGGCCTGTTGCTGGAGGCGAGAAATCACTCGGGCGCCGGGCTCTCGCTGGCGGAGGCGGCGGCGTTGTTCGACGCGCTCTCGCTCGCCGAGGGCCGCGACGCGAAGCACGCCCTGCTTTTGGCGGCGCTGAAGAAGGCGACGCCGCTCGAGTCGCGCTACCTGATCAAAGCGCTGCTGGGCGAGCTGCGCATCGGAGTGCAGCGGGGCCTGCTCGAAGAAGGCATCGCCGCCGCGTTCGGTCACACCATCGCTGCCCTGCGCAAAGCGGCGCAGGTGGTGAGCGACGTCGGCCGGCTGGCGCAGCTGGCGGCGAAGAACGAGCTGGCCCAGACGTCGTTTCAGCCGGGCGAGCCGCTGGCGTTCATGCTCGCCACTCCGGTGGAGCAGGTGAAGGAGCCGGTCGACCCGAAGCGCTTCATCGCCGAAGACAAGCTCGACGGCATTCGGGTGCAGGTGCAGGCGCAGGGCGGCAAGGTGTGGCTGTTCGCGCGCGGTCAGGGCGAGGTGACGCGCAGCTTTCCCGAGCTGGCCGCGGCGTTCGCGCCGCTCGCAGGGCCGCTGGTGCTCGACGGAGAGATCGTCGCGGTGACGCCGGACGGTCGGGCGCGGCCGTTTCAGGCGCTCCAGGGGCGGCTCGGCCGGGTGAACCCGAGCGAGCAGCTGCAGGCGGAGATTCCCCTGGCCGTGTTCGCGTACGACGTGATGGTCGACCGCGGCGAGGTGTTGCTGGAGCAGCCGTGGACCGCGCGGCGCGAGCGGCTCGAGAAGGTGACGGCCGCGCTCGCCAACCCGAGGGTGAAGCTGAACCCGGTGCTCCCGCTCGACGCGGAGAAGGACCTCGCCGCGCAGCTCGACGCGTACTTCGCCCAGGCGCGCGCACGAGGGAACGAAGGCCTGGTGTTGAAGCAGATCGACGCTCCTTACGATGCGGGGCGGCGCGGCTCGGCGTGGCGCAAGGTGAAGCGCGCGCTGGCGACGCTCGACGTGGTGGTCACCCGCGCCGAGTGGGGCCACGGCAAGCGCACCGGCGTGTTGAGCGACTACACCTTCGCGGTCTGGGACGGAGAGAAGCTGGTCGAGATCGGCAAGGCGTACAGCGGGCTCACCGACGCCGAGATCGCGATGATGACCGACCGGTTTCAGCGCATCACCGTCGAGCGCCGCGGGCATCAGCACATCGTGAAGCCCGAGGTGGTGCTCGAGGTCGCGTTCGATGGGCTGCAGAAGAGCTCACGCCACTCCAGCGGGTTCGCGCTGAGGTTTCCACGCATCGCGCGCATTCGAGACGACAAGCAGCCGCACGAGGCCGACACGTTGGCGGCGGCGCAGGCGCTGTGGGACGCGCAGGTCGAGAGCGGCCACCGCGAAGAGTGACCTGTTGTTCGAGCACGTCGGCCGGAGGCGTGACGAGGACGCCCTCCCCCGGCAAGGGGGAGGGTGCCCGAAGGGCGGGAGGGGCGTCACGCCTCCCGCCTACGTGCTCGCCAAACCGGTCACCAGCGCCACGCCACTGAGATCGGCCTCGGGCTGATCAGACCGCACCGCACGCGCCAGCTTCTCCAGCGCCGGCTGGGTCTTCTTGGTCTTCCAATGTTCGGTGAACGCCTCGTAGAGCCGCGACGCCTTCCCGCCGTTCCACACCGACGCGAACGACTCGGCGGCCGAGTGCTGGCCCTCGTATTGCGCGCCGCCGGGGAAGAACAACCGGTGCCCCTCGTGCACGGTCGCCTCGCCACCCTCGTCGAACTGCTGCATTCCGTCGCTCTTCACCCCGCGGTTGCCGAGCGCGACCGGCTGCTTCCACCCAGCGCGGAAGTACTTCACCCGCTCGTACTGGTCGAACAGCTGAATCACCGCCATCGACACCTGGTCGGGCGACAGCCCGGTCTGCTCGTACGCCAGCCGCCCCGCCGCGCGCGGGTTCTCGTTGTCGCCGTAGTCTTTGCGGTCGAGCAGCGAGAGCACCGCCTCGCACGCCTTGTCGAACACGCCCGGCGCCAGCGGCCCCTTGCGCGGAGACAGCCACACCACCACCTGGCGATCCGCGTGCAACGGCAGCAACCGCACCTGGTCGTCGGGAGAGACCAGCATCGCCACTTCGTAGCGGCGCGACTTCACCGACTCGACCCGCTTCGGCGCGAACCCACCCTCTGCCATCGGCGGCAGAATCGCGCGCACCGCCGCCACCTGAACGTGCCCGACCGGCGGCTTCGCGTCGTCGCGGCGATGCTGCTCGAAGTCTTCCCAGTAGCCGTTCTTCGCCAGCGTCACCACCCGCAGCGGCTCTTCACCGAGGTGCTCGTTGAGCGTGTCGAACAACACCCGCGCGCCGTTCGCGTAGCCCCTGCCGCCGCGCGAGAGAAAGCCGCCCGACGCGAACACCACCAGATCGTGCGCGGCGAGGTGAATCGGCTGCCCGTTCTCGAAGTGGTCGCTCGCCTCGCGGAGCATCTTCTTCTCCAGCGCCTGGTGGTAGCTGGTGGGCGCGATGCACCGGCCCTCCTCACTCGACGCCCAGGCGAGCGCATTCTCGCAACCCGCGGAGTACGGCAGCACCCGCATGTGACGCGGCTCGAACAGCACCACCGCCACTTCGAGGCGGTCGTTGAAGCCCTTCTTGCTGAGCGCCTCCAACGCCAGGTGCGCCGCGAGCCCGGGGTCGGAGTCGTTCTCGAGCGACTCTCGCAGCGCCTCCATCGCCGGCTCCAGCTTCACCGTCGCGATCGGCCGCTTCTCCGAGTCGACCGCGCGCAGATAGATGAGTGCGAACCGCTGATCCGCCAGCTCGATGCCGGCGAAGATCTCCGGCGGCGCGCCTTCGATGCGCTGCTCGAGAAAGCTGAGCTCGAAGCGCGGCGCCTCCCAGGTCGACAACGTCACGTCGGGCTGAACGTACGGCACGGGCTTGCCGTCATCGGCCGGCGCCGGAGTTGGCGCGGCGGCATGCCGGGTGGACACCCGCGAGCTCTCGACGTGGAGCGCGACGCCGCAGTACCCGCATTTCTGCAGCGCTGAAGCTTCGAGAGGAGCGCCGCAGCTGGGACAGTGGAGGGCCTGGATTCGCACCGGCCGATAATGACCGGAATTTCGCGAGATTTTCCAACCCCGCGAAACCCCTGCGAATGCCGGATCTCGAAAAGGTGGTGTCTAACGCTTCCGTGGCCCCCGCACCCACCACTGATCAGCTGTACTCCCAGTACGGCCAGATGGTGCTCCGGCGCGCCCGCGCGATGTTGGGCGACGAGCAGGCCGCCCGCGACGCCGCTCAGGAGATCTTCGTCAAAGTGCTGCAGGCGATGGCGGCGTTTCGCGCCGAAGCGTCGCCGGTGACCTGGCTCTACCGCACCACCACCAACCACTGTCTCAACCTGCTGCGCGATGGCCGCCGCCGGAGCCAGGCGCTCGACGCGATGGCGTTCTTCGCCTCCGACGAGCGCGAGCCGGGCCTCGACGAGCGGCTCACGCTCCACGCGGTGCTCGCCGGCGTCGAAGAGCCGCTCCGGGAGATCGCCGTCTATTACTACCTCGACCAGATGAGCCACGACGAGATCGCCCAGCTGATCGGCGTCTCTCGCCGCACCGTCGGCAACCGGCTGGTCGAGTTTCACGCCGCGGCGAAGCTGGTCGCCCGCGCGCGGAGGATGTGCCCGTGAGCGCCGCTCTCTCTCGCCGTGACGAAGGCTGCGCGTCTGATCTCGCGCTCGATCGCTGGTTGCTCGGTGAGCTGCCGGGCTCCGACGAAGGCCGCAAGCTGGAGCAGCACGTGCGTGGCTGTGCCTCGTGCAGCAGCCGGTTGAAGGCGCTCCGCAGCCTGTACCAGACGGTGCCCGCGGCGGCGTCGCCGGTGAAGCCGGTGCCTTCGAAGCCGCCGCGCATCGATCCCGCCACCGACGGGGTGATGCAGGTCGCGATTCTGCGAGACGGGCTGCTGGTCGGCACCCAGGTGTTCACGCCCGGCCACTACTCGGTGGGCAGCGCGGGCGACTGCGACCTGATGCTCGAAGACCTCGAGGGCGAGCATGCGCAGCTCTACTTTCGCGCCGGGCACACCGCGGTGGAGTCGACCGGGCCGCAGATGTTCGTCAACGGCTTCCCGATGAAGTGCGCCACCGTGCGGCCGATCGACGAGATCTGCCTCGGCCCGTACGTGCTCCGGGTTCGAATCATCCAGTCGCGCTGGGAGCCGGCGCTGAAGGTGGTGCCGCCTCCGCCGCCGACTCCGCCGGAGCGCCACGAAATTCCGGTCACCGTGCCCTCCGCACGGCGCCGCAAGAGCGAGTCTGCCGAGGTCGCGCGCACCGAAGTGGTGCAGTTGAAGTCGCTGCCGGTTCAGCTGAAGGCGCAGCTGCTCTGGGGCGATACCCTGCTCGAGACCGCGGCGTTCGACGGGCCGCTGAAGCCCGACGCGTTCGACCGCTGGGGCTTCGAGCCGCTCCGCAAGCACCTGCTGGCGACGCCGGTGATGACGCCCGCCTTCAGGGTGCACGTGCCGAAAGGCGTCGAGGGCGCGGAGGGCGACGTCGAGCTGCAGCTGGGCGAGTCGCTCCGCTTCGAGCACGAGGGCCTGGTGGTGGTGCTGTCGGTGACCGAAGCGCCGAAGAAGGCCAACGCGGTCTCGTGGAAGAAGCTGCCCTGGACCACGATCTCGATGGCCGCGATGCTCGCGCTCGGGTTCGCGATGTTCGCCGCGTTCGCGCCCGACCCCGACACCGAGGTGGCGTTCATCGAGAAGCCGCCGGCGAAGATCAAAGCGCTGCTCACGCCTCCCGAGCCGAAGCACGAGGTGGTCGCGGTGGCCGACAGCTCGAACAGGCAGCCGGGACCGAAGCATCACGAGACTCCGCCGCACCCGGCCGTGCGTCCGCCCCCGCCGCCGCGGCATCCCCCGGGGATGGGCGGGTTGGTCGACGCGCTGAAGACCTTCAAGATGGACAGCTGGAAGAACGTCGCGACCGGGCCGGTCAACATGCCGATTCACGGCAAGACCAACGGGCCGACCGCGGGCCTCGCGTCGGCCGTCCCGCACCTCGGTGGGCTGAGCCTCGGCAACGGTCACGACTCGGGCATCGGCGCCACCGGGCTGTTGTCGGGCGCAGGGAAGATGGGCTCCGGCTCGCTCGGTCACGGCGGCGTGCACGGCCAGGTGACCGGCGCGGGCGGAGGCAAGCCGCGCGTCGCCGAGGGCTCGAAGATCGACAAAGACGCGGTCGCCAAGGTGATCAACTCGCACCTGCAGGAGATCTCCGCCTGCTACGAGAAGTCGATGCTCACCGAGGGGCAGTTCGGCGGGAAGATCAGCGTCGAGTGGGCGATCGGCGGCAGCGGTCTGGTCGCCTCGGCGAAGATCGCCAACGCCACGGTGAAGAGCGCCTCGCTGAGCAGCTGCGTGCTCGAGCACCTCAAGCGTTGGCAGTTCCCCCGGCCGACCGGCGGCGGCAACGTGACGGTGAGCTACCCGTTCATGTTCTCTCCGTCGTCGTTCTGAGCGACTAAGCTCTCCAGGGTGACGACCCTGCGGACCTGGGCCTTTCGCGCCCTGGTTTTTCTGAGCTCGTGGTTGCTGTTCGAGATCGAGCTCATCGCCGCCAAGCTGCTGCTCCCCCGCTTCGGCAGCTCGGCTTCGGTGTGGTCGACCTCGCTGGTGTTCTTTCAGGGCGCGCTGCTGCTCGGCTATCTGTTCGCTGCGCGCGTCACCCAGAAAGCCGGTTGGCGGTGGCGGCAGCTGATCGTGGTCGCGGTGCCGCTGCTCGCGCTGCCGTTGCACCTGCCGCAGCTGGCGTTGCCTCCCGCGCTCGCGGTGGCCGCGGGGTTGGCGGTGGCGGTGGGGCTGCCGTTCGTCGCGCTCTCCACCACCAGCGTGGTGATGCAGCGCTGGCTGCACGACTCCGGGCTCGAGCAGGCGAAGGACCCGGTGTTTCTCTACGGGCTCTCGAATGCGGGCGCGCTGATCGCGCTGCTCTCGTACCCGCTGGTGATCGAGCCCGCGTGGGACGTGAAGACGCAGCTGTTGGTTTGGTACGCGGGCTACGGCGTGTTCGTTTTGCTGCACCTGTTGCCTGTGACCGCTCGACCCGGCGGTCCGAGTCCTGAGCCCGCTCCCGCCCTTCGGGCACCCTCCCCCGAAGGGGAGGGGTTCTACGCGTGGCTCCTCTTGAGTGCCGCGGGGAACGCGCTGTTGATGGCGTCGACCAACGCGCTGGCTCAAGACGCGAGCGTGCCGCTGCTGTGGGTGCTGCCGCTGTCGGTGTACCTGCTGACGTTGATTCTCTGCTTCGCGCCTTGGCCGCTGCACCCGCGCGTGCAGGACCTGTTGTCGCTGGGAGGTCTGCTGACCGCGTTGTGGGGCATGCTGATGATGCGCGCCCGCACCCACTACGAGCTGGGAGCGGTGCTGACCCACAACGCGTTCCTGCTGGTCGGTTGTCTGCTGGTGTTCGCGGCGGTGTCACGGTTGCGCCCGGCAGACCCGGCGCAGCGCGGTCGCTACTTCTTCGCCCAGGCGCTCGGTGGCTTTCTCGGCAGTGCGGTGGTGGGGCTGGTGTTGCCGGCGATCGGCGCTCCGTTCGGCTACGACGACTACCTCGCGGCGGGAGCGCTGCTGGTGCTCGGCTTCGTGGCGCGCGACTTCGCCCGCCTGCGCGGCTGGGCGATGAAGTCGAAGGTACGCGCGGCGCCGCTGGGCATTGCTCCGCTCGCCGCCGGAGCGCTGCTGTTCTTCGCCGCCCGCGCGGGCAGCAACGCCAGCGTCGACGCCACCCGCACTTTCTACGGCCTGTACCGCGTCTACGAAGAAGGCCCGCTGCGCTTCTTCCGCCACGGAGCGACCACGCACGGCGTGGAGGATTCGACCCGGCCTGGCGAGCCGCTCTCGTATTTTCACCGCGACTCACCGATTGGCCGGTTGTTGGCGACCGGCCTGGAGCGGCACGACGTCGGGCTGGTGGGCCTCGGAGTCGGCTCGCTGGTGAGCTACGCGCGCGACGGCGAGCGGTGGACCGTGTTCGAGCTCGACCCCGAGGTGGAGCGGCTGGCCCGCAAGGACTTCACCTTTCTCTCGCGCGCCCACGGCGAGGTGAAGGTGGTGACCGGCGACGCGCGGCAGTCGTTGGCGGTGGTGCCGGATCAGTCGTTCGACCTGTTGATGCTCGACGCGTTCTCCTCCGACTTCGTGCCGCTCCACCTGCTCTCGCAAGAAGCGATGGAGCTGTACCTGAAGAAGCTGCGGCCGCACGGCCTGCTGGTGATTCACGTCTCCAGCCGGATGCTCGACCTGGTGCCGGTGCTGACCCGGTTGGCGGTCGAAGTGCACGCCGCGGGCGTCTACTCCCAGGGCACCGATGGCCACGAGCGGGGCGCATTCGCGAGCGTGTGGTTTGCGCTCTCGACCGACGAAGCGCAGGTCGCACCGCTGGCGCCTCTCGGCTTCAAACGCCTCGAAATGACACCCGAACTGGCCGCGCGGCGCCCCTGGACCGACGGGTACGTGAACATCTTTCACGCTCTTCGTTGAGTGCCGGGCGCGACATTTCGAGGGCCGTGACTCTTTAGATTCACGATGCCCAATTGCACTGACTGTGGACGGCTGTATCCCGACCGTGAGTTGAAGCTGATCGGCCCTGGCGCGCTGTGCTTCGAGTGCGCCACCAACGCCGGCGCTGCCCCTGCCCCGAGCACGCTCCCGCTCAGTGGCGTGGGCATCGCAGCGGCGGTGGCGGCGGGGCTCCCCTTCTTGGCCCACTACACGACGTCTTCATCGGTGACCGAGAACGGCGAAGTGGTGGCGTCGACCTACCGCGACTACGTCGCGCTGACCGGAGGCGGAGCCGCGGTTGTGCTGGGAGCCGTCGCCCTGCTGGGCGCGCTGAAGGCGACCGACCGGCGCAACCTTCGCCTCGGCGTGATCGGTGGAATCGTGGCGCTCGGGCTCCTGCAGGTGCTGCGCGGGTTGGGCATGCTCTGAGGTCCCGCTACACTTCGGCTCGTGCCTTACGAGTACCTCGAGCTCGACCCGAAATGGCTGATCTTCGAGACCGCGGTCGACGGCACCTTCGTGCGTGCGTTCGGGCCGCGAATTCTGGCGCGACCCGCCTGTCATCAGGAGCTGATCACGCTCGGCATCGACGTGAGCAAGTCGTTGAAGCCGTCGTACACCGCGTCGGTCTACGAGCAGGCGATGAAGGTGCTGAAGAAGCAGCTCTTCGCCTCGAGCACCGACGAGACCGCGTACCGCGCGATGGGCGCCGAGACCTGCGCCGGCTTCTACCGCACGCTGGTCGGCAGCGCGCTGGCAAAGATTCAGCCGCTGATCGGCCCCGACCGGATGCTCACCCGGCTCCCGAACAGCATCACCAACAGCTCCAACTTCATGCGCGCCGAGGTCGAGAAGCGCGCACCGCGCGACTACAAGCTGCACGTCTGGGGCACCAACACGCCCTGGTACGTCGCGGGCGCCGTCGACTACGCGGTGAACCAGGCCGGCGTGAAGGCTACCGTCGCCGTCGAAGACCTGGGCCGCTTCGAGGCCTGGTACGGCATCAAGTGGTGAACGCGCCACAATGATCTAGAGTCCCCAGCCGGTTGGAAACGCTTGGGCAGCCCCTGTGGTTCGGCCGTTACCGGCTCACGTCACGCATCGCGACGGGCGGAATGGCCGAGGTGTACCTGGGCCGTCACGTCAGTGAAGACGGCACCTTCGGCCCGCTGGTCGCGCTGAAGCGGCTGCTGCCCCACCTGGTGAAGGACCAGCAGGTGGTGCGCATGTTCCTCAACGAGGCGCGCATCACCGCCCAGATTCACCACCCGAACGTGGTGAGCATCGTCGACCTCGGCCACGAAGACGGTGAGCCGTACATCGCGATGGAGCTCCTCGACGGCAAGACGTTCGCCGAGGTGCGCGAGCGCGCGGCAGAGCTCGGCAAGCGCGTGCCCACGCCGATCACCCTTCGCATTCTCGCCGAGGCGTGCCACGGCCTCGACGCCGCGCACAACTCGGTCGACGACAGCGGCAAGCCGCTCAAGCTGGTGCACCGCGACTTCACCCCCGACAACATTCACGTCGGCGTCGGCGGTGACGTGAAGGTGATCGACTTCGGCGTCGCCAAGACCCAGAACTGGGGCGCGGGCACCGAGCCCGGCACGCTGAAGGGCAAGTTCTTCTACATGTCGCCGGAGATGATCCTCGCCCGGCCGGTCGATCACCGCGCCGACATCTTCGCCGCAGGCGTGATGCTGTACGAGCAGCTCTGCGGCCACCGCCCCTTCACCGGCCAGTCGGTCGAAGAGGTGGTGATGAAGATCGCCGCCGGCCGCCCCGCTCCGCCGTCGGCGTTCGACCCCGCGGTGCCCAACGCGCTCGAGCAGGTCTGCCTGATGGCGATCGCCCATCAGCCCGACTCGCGCTTCCAGTCGCTCACCGCCTTCGTGAAGGCGATCGAGCAGGTCGGAGGCGAGGCGCAGCCCGCAAGCAAAGAAGAGCTCGCCGAGTACCTGGGCACGCTCTTCCCGCCCGAGAAAGACGTCAAACGCCAGACCTTGCGCCGCGCGCGCGAAGCCGACCCGTCGGTGCCGAAAGGCCAGCTCGATCAGCTCGACGGGCTCCCGATGACGCCCGCGCGGGGCATGGCCACCGACAACCCGACCAAGCTCGAGCGCAAGAGCAACGGGCCCGTCGCGGTCACCGAGCCCGACCGGGAAGCCACGAACACCCAGGGCAGCGCCGGCGACGGTCTCAAGCCGTGGCAGCGCCGCCCGGTGCAGCTCGGCGTCGGCGGTGCGTTGCTCGCGCTGGTGATCGGCGTCGGCATCTTCGCCACCCGCGGGCCCAACATCAGCCCCGAAGATGCGCTGCGCCACGCCGCCGAGACCAAAGACGCGACCATTCGCGCCCGCTTCGTTCAGGTGGTGCAGAAGAACCCCGCCGCTACTCCCGCCCAGCTGAAGCAGGCGGGCGAGCTGCTGCTCGAGGTGAAGGCGTACGACCCGGCGCTCCAGCTCGCCGAGCTCTGGGAGCAGCGCGACGCCAAGGCCGAAGACGCCTACCTGCTCGAGGGCCGGGCGGCGATCGGCGCGCGCAAGAGCAAGCGGGCCTCGACCGCGCTCGACAAGGCGCGCGAGCTCGCGCCGTCAGACCCCGAGCCCGACATCGCCGACGCCGAGCTGCAGCTCTTGCTGGGAGATCCTCCGGCCGCGCTCCAGCTCTACGCCGCGGCGGTGAAGAAGCGGCCCAACGACATCGACCTCAAGGCCAAGCAGGGCTACTGGCTCTCGCAGCAGGGCCGGCTCGAAGAAGCGTCGACGGTGCTCACCGAGGTGCTCGCCAAGCGCTTCGACCCCGTCTCCGCGGCGGAGCTCGGGTTCGTGAAGTTTCGCCAGGAGCACCTGAAGGAAGCGTCGGTGCTGCTCGAACGCGCGGTGAAGCGCGCACCCACGCTCTCGCAGGCGCACTATTACCAGGGCGCGGTTCAGTACAAGCAGGGCGACCTCAAGGGCGCGAAGGCGTCGTACCTCGAGGCCGATCGCTTGGCGCAAGACGACCCGCGGCCGCTGGAGGCGCTCTGCACGATGCAGACGCAGCAGGCCTCGGCCGAGCTGGAAGAGACGAAGAAGCTGATCTCCCAGCGGTTCCCGAAAGACTCGGTCGACATTCTCAACCGCTGCACCGTCGCGCCCGCACCGTGAACCTCTCTCTGATCATCAACGCCGACGACTTCGGCTACGACCCGGCGGTCACCCGCGGCATTCTCGAGTCGATGGAGCGCGGAGTGGTCAGCTCGACCACCGCGATCGCCAACGGCCCGCACTCGCTCGACGCGATCACCAAGGTGAAGACCTCGGCGCTGGCGGTCGGGCTGCACTTCAACCTCGCCCGCTTCGCGCCGGTCTCGACGATGCCGAAGGGTCACCTCAGCGCCGAGGGCACCTTCATCGAAGACCGCGCCCGCGAGCTGCCGGTGTCGGTCGTCGAGCAGGAGTGCGGCGCGCAGCTCGACAAGCTGGAGCTGATGCTCGGCCGCCCGGTCTCACACCTCGACGTGCACAAGCACCTGCACAAGCACGCCAACGTGCTCGAGGGCGTGATCAAGAATCGCGCAGAAGCGCCGGCTGCCGGTGCGGAGCGTCGACGACAAGATGCGCCGCGAGCTGCGCGACAAGGGCGTGATCACCCAGGACCTGATGCTGGGCGACGCCGGCGCCGACGCGTACTGGACCAAGGAGCGGCTGAAGACCCAGCTGTGGGCGCTCCCCGAGCAGGGCGTGATCGAGCTGATGTGCCACCCCGGCTATGCGCCGCTGACGGTGAAGTCGGGCTACTCGGCGCAGCGCGAGATCGAGCTGCAGACGTTCACCTCGAAGGAAGCCACCGAGTGGTTGGACACGCGCGATCTGCACGTGACCAGCTGGTGGTCGCTGCACCCGGCGCGCTGAATCAGCCGTCGATCGCGAGATCGATCGCCCGCGCCGACGTCGAGCTGAGCCGCAAAAAACGAATGCCCAGGCCCTGCTCGGCGACCTTGGAGCCACGCGCGATCCACCGCACTTCGCCGACCGCTTCGACGTGACCGGTGGGCAGGTCGAACTCCAGGTGCACCTGCTTGCCGAGTGGAATGAAGTGACGGGTGGCGAGAAACAGCCCGGCAGCAGACAGGTCGGTGACCCGGCCGCTCATGTTGGTGGCACCCCCGCCGCCCCTGAAGACGACCGAGACGGCTTTGCGGGTGGCCTGGCGGCGGCTCGCGCTCACACGAGTTTCTCTAGCATGCTGGTGGCCCGGTGCTCTATCTGCCGTCGACAGCATGCCTCTGAAGCCTTCGAAACAGCTCGACACCTTCCCCAACCCGGCCCCCGACCGCGACTACGAGATCGCCTTCGACGTTCCGGAGTTCACCTGCCTCTGCCCGCTCACCGGCCAGCCCGACTTCGCCAAGTTCAAGATCGTCTACGTGCCCGACCAGCTCTGCGTGGAGCTGAAGTCGTTCAAGGCGTACCTCTGGAGCTTTCGCGACGAAGGCGCGTTTCACGAGAAGGTCACCAACCGGGTGATGGACGACCTGGTGAAGGCGATCACGCCTCGCCGCATCACCGTCAGCGCCGACTGGAACGTGCGCGGCGGCATCTACACCGCGGTGACCTGCACCTGGACGCAGTCGGGTGACACCGCGAAGAAGCCCGCTCGACCCGCGAAGGCGAAGAAGTAGAGACTGCCGGGCAGATGCGCTTTCTGCCCTTCTTGCTGTTGCCCGCGGCCGCGTTCGCGCAGCCGTTGATGATCGACGGCGCGATCGACGCCGGCACCAACTACGTGCAGGTGCCGTTCACCGTTCCCGCCGGCACGGTGGAGATCGAAGTCGCCCACACCACCCTCGACAGCGGCAACATTCTCGACTGGGGCGTGATCGCTCCCGAGGGCTTTCGCGGCTACGGCGGCGGCAACACCGAGAACGCGATCATCGGCATCGACGCCAGCTCCCGCAGCTACCTCACCGGCGCGATCACCGCGGGCGAGTGGAACGTCTACATCGGCGCCGCGAAGGTACCGGCCACGCCCGCGCGCTACCACCTCGAGGTCACCTTTCGCACCACCGCGACGCTCCCCAAGCAGACCCAGCGCATGCCGTACGCCGCGGTGGCCGCGCTGAAGCCGGAGCTGCGTTGGTACGCGGGCGACCTCCACTGCCACTCGAAAGAGAGCGGCGACGCCCAGCCCGAGATCGAAGCGATGATCACCCTGGCGAAGAGCCGCGGCCTCGACTTCATCGAGCTGTCCGACCACAACACCCGCTCCCAGCTCGACTTCATCGACGGCGTTCAGGCGAACCACACCGACTTTCTGCTGGTGCCGGGCGTCGAGTGGACCACCTACCTCGGCCACGCCAACGGCATCGGCGTCACCGAGTGGGTCGACCATCGGGTCGGCTTCGGCGGCGTCACCGCTGACGACGCGGCGGCGAAAATCGCCAGCCAGGGTGTGTTCTCGATCAACCACCCGATGCTCGACCTCGGCGACCAGTGCATCGGCTGCAAGTGGACCCACGACATTCCCAAGTCGTCGCTCGGCGGCGTCGAGATCGGCACCGGCGGTTGGGACAAGACCGGCACCCTCTTCACGCTCCAGGCGATTCACATGTGGGACGGGCTGCTCAACGCCGGGCTGCAGCTCGCCGCGCTCGGCGGCAGCGACGACCACAGCGCCGGGGTGAACGAGGGCCAGTTCGGCAGCCCCATCGGCAGCCCGACCACGATGGTGCTCGCCGACGGCCTCTCGGTGGCGGCGATCGTCGACGCGATTCGACACGGCCGCACGGTGGTGAAGCTGCAGGGCCCCGAAGACCCGATGGTCGAGCTGCACGCGGGCAACTTCAGCATCGGCGACACCGTCGACTGGGATCCGGCCAGCGCCGCGCTCGACCTCACCGCCACCGTCACCTCCGGCATGGGCCAGTCGGTGCGCTTCGTTCACGACGGCAAGCCGCTCGCCCCGGTGATGGTCACCTCCGACCCGTTCACCGCTCACACCAACGGCAGTCAGGGCCGCTGGCGCGCGGAGGTGATGGTCGACAACAACCCGCGCACCGTCACCAGCCACCTCTACGTCGAAGAGAAGAAGGTGCCGAAGATGGGCGGCTGCGGCTGCGACGCCGGTGGAGCCGTCTGGGCCCTGGTCGCGCTGCTGGGGCTGGCCGCGAGGCCTCGAGTGAGCAAACTCTGCTCACGCCGACGCTGAACCACTGCGGTAACGTCTCCCGTCGGGAGGCGTTCAACATGACTCGCAGCTTCGTCCTGCTGGCAGTGCTGGCATCTGGTGTCGTCTTTGCGCAGGCGAAAAAGACGGCGGCACCTCCACCGAGCCGGCCGACCCAGGCCGCCGAGCCCGCGCCCGCGCCTGCTCCCGCGGCTGAGTCGCCGCCGCCTCCACCGCCCGCTCCCCCGCCGCAGTCGTCGGAATCGTCCGAGCCGCCCGAGGAGGTCGAGTCTCAGGAGCACCAGGATGCGGTCGCCGCCACCGCGCCGAAGCGGGTTCGGTTCGGCTTCGGCTTCAGCGGCGGCGCGCTGCCCGCGTACTACGGCATCGCCTGGGGCGTCGGCACCGAAGCCGGCATCGCGCTCAACTTCGGCCAGCGCTTCAGCCTGCGCCTGCTCGCCAACCTCACCCACACCGAGAACGGCCCCTACGCCACCAACCTGGTGCTGGCGGTGATCGAGCCCACCTTCTGGTTCGGCGTCTACGGCCTCGGCGCGGCCGCCATCTTGGGAGCGGGCGACATCTCGCGCCAGGGCCTCGGCGCCGCGGCGGGCGTGTTCGCGTCGCCGGTGAAGCTGCGCTTCGGCAAGAGCGTCACCCACGAGCTCTCGCTCGACGCGGGCGCGATTCTGATCACCTCTGACCCGAACGGCGTGAGCGCGTTCGGCCGCATCGCCTACAACATCTACTTCTGACGGCCGAGGAACTTGCGAATCGCCTCGCGGTCGCGCGCCTCCTGACGAATGCAGCGGTCGGAGCCCTCGAGTCCGCGGGTGACCAGCGCCTGGGCGCCGTCGATCTTCGCCGCGCGCGGCTCGAGCAGCGCCGCCGCCTCCTTGCGGTGCGCCTCGTCGCAGAAGGTCTCGGCGATGCCGCCCAGCAACCAGCCCGACTCGTCGCTGCGCATCTTCGCCAGCATGCCGTCGAGGTTCTGCTGCACCCACGCCCACGCCTGAGCGCGGGTGTTGCGGCCTTCGAGCAGCACCTGCACCACCGCGCTGGTCTCGCGGAGGTCGAACTCGGAGCCCAGCGGCAGCGCGAGTGACCGCTCCACCAGCTTCGGGTCTTCGAACCAACCGAGCGCGACCAGCAACCGCTGGGTGTGCTCGCGATCGACCGCGTGCTTCGCCGCCTCGCGCAGTTGGTCGTACAGCGCCGGGCCGCCCGACTGCGCGGCGGCGAACAGCGCCAGCGGCACCAGCTCGTCGTCGATGCCCGCTGTCTTGGGATCCTTCAGCCACGCCGCGGCGAGCTTCGCGCCCTCGGCGAGCAGCGCCGGGTCTTTCGCGTAGAGCGCCGCCCAGAGCGCACGCTGGCGGAGCCGGTGCTTGTCGTCGGTGTCGTCGGCGCCGCGCTTCCACCCCAGGCGCTTCGCCAGCGGGCCGAAGGTCTTCAGCTGGTACTTCTTCGCCTTCGCGAACCAGTCGTCGTCGAGTACGTCGGTGCGCAACGCGCCCAGCTCGAGCGCGTCGATCGCCACCCGGTCGGAGGGGTCTGCCGCCGCCAACGGAGCCAGCTCGAGCGCGTCGACCACGCCGACGTCGCCGCGCCGCACCGCCGAGCGCACGTCAGACAGCAGCATCTTGCGCTCGCTCACGCTGGGCTGAACCTGCTTCGCCTCGGTGGAGCCCTTGGTGAACAGCGCGCGCAAGAGCTTCAGGTCGACCGCCGAGCGGTAGTAGCCCCAGGCGCCGTCGTTCAGCATCACCCACGAGGGGCACTTCGCTCCCGGCAGCTCGAGCGAGGTGACGTCGCCGGGCTTCGACGACAAGGTGGTGCAGGTGCGCTCGCTCTTCTTGCCGTCGAAGGTGCGCACGCACACCGGCACCGGCCAGGCGAGCGGCGCGCCCGGCTCCGCCACACCCTGCGGGAGCGAACGGCGCTGCTTCAACCGCAGCAGCGGCTTGCCGGAGCAGTCGAGCTCACCGGTGACCAGCGGCACGCCGGGCTGGGTGATGAAGCTCCGAAAACCGTCTGACACCTGGTCGCCGAGGTCGGTCTTCATCGCCGCGAGAAAGTCGTCGGCGGTGGCGTTGGCGTTCTGATGCGCCTGGAGGTAGCGGCGAATGAACGCCTGAAACTTCTGCGGGCCCGCGAGCGACTCGTACATGCGCAGCACGGTGGCGCCCTTGGCGTAGGTGATGTCTCCGTCGAACGAAGCGGCGATCGCCTCCTTGGTCTCCACCGGCTGGCGAATCGCCTGGGTGCTCGGCAGCTCGTCGGCGTTCATCGCCGCGCGGGCGATCTCGGTGCGCTCCTCCATCACCCCCCACGACGGCATCGCGGTGTCGGTGATCGGCAGGTCGACCCACTCGCCGAGCGCTTCGTTGAGCCAGGTGTCGTTCCACCAGGCGGTGGTGACCCAATCGCCGAACCAGTAGTGCGCCAGCTCGTGGGAGAGGATCAGCAGGTAGCGCTGCTTGCGCTCGCGGGTCTCCTGCTCGGGGCGAATCAGGCTGAGCGGCTGGCCCATCGCCACGATGCCCGGGTGCTCCATCGTTCCCCAGAAGCGGGGCACCACCGCGACGTCGAGCTTCTTGTACGGGTAGCCGGAGCCGAACCAGTCGATCAGCGCCTTCACCGACTTGGGGGTGATCTCCTTCGCCCACGAGAGCTCCGGCGCGCGGCCCTTGGGAATGATGAAGTGAATCGGCACGCCGGACACGGCGCCACCGTCGATCAGCTCGAACGGCCCGACCACGAACGCCACCAGGTAGCTCGGCAGCGGAGGCGTCTGTTGAAACTGCACCTCCTTCATTCCGTTCGGCTCACCGGCCTCGAGCTCGATCGGCGCGTTGGCGAGCGCGAGGTGCTCCTTCTTCACGTGCAGGGTCAGCTTCCACGGCACCTTCGCCGACGGCTCGTCGAAGCAGGGGAAGGTGCGGCGCGCGTCGATCGGCTCGAAGAAGGTGTACGCGTAGGTGTCGGCGCCTTCTTTCTCGGCGTACAGCCCGCGGCTCTTCTCGTGGTCGATCGCGCCGGAGTACTCGACCTCGATTCGCACCGTGCCCGGCTTCAGCGGCGTCGCCGGCTGCAGCCCGATGAAGTCCTCGCCGCCGTCGAGCACCGCCGCCTGCTGGCCTCCCAGGCGCGCGACCTTGATCTGCAGGCCGGTGGAGTTGAGCCACACCACCGCGGTCTCCTGCTTCACCGTCGCCTCGATGGTGATTTTGCCGCTGAAGTGGGGCTCCTCGGGCAGCACGGTGAGCTCGAGCGCGTAGCTGTTCGGCCAGACGTCGCCCGGCAACCGTAGCGCGGGCGGCTTCGGCTTCTCCTTCGGCGCGGCGGCGGCAGGCGCGGGGTCGGCAGCGGCGGTGGCCGGAGCGGGAGCAGTCGTCGCGCACGCGCACAGCGTGAGCACCAGAGCGAACCAGGCGGGCTGTTTCATCGGCGCGCACTCTAGGCTCGCGTCGCGCTAGCCTGCACGGGTGACGAGAGCTCTGCTGTTGTTCGCGGTGTTGGGTCTGTCGACGGCAGTGAACGCCCAGCCGGCGCAGACGCAGCCGCGGCAGCGCGAAGAGCCGCCTCCTCCGCCGCCGCCGCCCGAGCCCGCGCCGCAAGAAGCGCCGCCGCCGCAGTACTACGAGCCGGGGCAGCAGCAGCAGCAACAGCCCCAGCCTCCGCCGCGGCCACCCGACGACGCCCCGCCCCAGCCGGAGGACGTTCAGCAGGAGGATCTGCGCCGGCTGCACCTCGCGTTCGGCGCCAGCGGCGTGGCGCTCTCCCGCCCCGGAGGCATCGCGCTCGGGCTCAGCGGAGAGGTCGGCGCCAAGCTGGTGTTCGGCGAGCTGTTCAACCTGCGGCTGTTCGCCAACTACACCTACTTCGAAGACGGCGTCAGCGGAGACACCGACCACTTTCTGTTGCTCTCCGCGGAGCCGACCCTGAGCTTCGGCTTCTACAGCGTCGGCATCGGCCTCCAGCTCGGCGCGGCCGACATCACCGACTGGGGCGTCGGCGCGGTGGTGGGCGGCTTCGTGTCTCCGGCCAAGCTACGGTTCGGCAGCCGAATCACCGCCGAGGTGTCGCTCGACCTCGGCGCGCAGCTGATCACCTCGAACCCCGACGGCGGCGCGGTCTACTTCGCGCGCATTCGCTTCAACATCTTCCTCTAGGGTGACTGCACGTCGTTGACGGTGCAGCGGAACAGCTCGCCCAAGCCGTCGAGCACGTACGAGGGATCGGCCGCGGGGCAGAACAGCGACTCGCCCGGCTTCAGCACCACGCCCGCGGCAGAGACTTCGCCCTGGGTGCAGAGCAGCAGCTCCGGCCCCATGCGCTCGGGGGTGAACGGCCCGTTGACCTCGATGCGCGAGAGGCGGAACTCGGGCGCTGGGGTCTCGTAGAACTGCTCGCCCATGCCGGTCGGCTCGAGCACCTCGACCGGGCCGGCCTTGAACTCGAGCACGGTGAGCAGCTCGCTGACGTTGACGTGCTTGGGGGTCAGCCCGCCGCGGAGCACGTTGTCGGAGGCCGCCATCACCTCGACGCCGAAGCCCCCGAGGTAGGCGTGGAGGTTGCCCGCCGGCAGGTAGATCGCCTGGTACGGCTTGAGCTCGAGGTGGTTGAGCAGCAGCGCCGCCGCCACCGCGAGGTCGCCGGGGTAGAGGTCGGCGATTCGCTTCGTCCACCGCGCCTCGAGGGGAAAAGCGGCGCCGGCCCGGGCAGCGGCGTGGGCGAGCTCGTTCACCGCGGCGCGCTGGCGCTCGGCATCCCAGGTCTCGCGGGCGGTCATCAGACCCTTGAAGCAGAGCTCGAGCTGGCCGTCGCGCAGCGGCGCGAACAGCGGGTCGAGCGAGGTCTTGCCGATCGCGTGGAGCAGCTCGAGCGTCGCCTTCACCTCGCGAAAACCGCAGAGCGCGTAGAACGGCGTCAGCGCGCACATCAGCTCGGGCTTGTGGTTCGGGTCTTTGTAGCTGCGGAGCGGATCAGCCAGCGGCACCTTCGCGTCTTCTTCCTTCGCGAAGCCGGCCTTGGCCTGCGCGAGCGAGGGGTGCGCCTGGAGCGAGAGCGGCTGCTCGGCGGCGAGGAGCTTGAGCAGGAACGGCAGCTTCAGCCCATAGGTCTCGATCACCGCCTGCCCCAGCTCGTGGAGCGGATCAGCAGTGATCAGCGCGTCGAGCCGGCCGCGCGGCGTCTTCGACGGTGCGAGCGGGTGCGCGCCCATCCACAGCTCGGCCTCGGGCTTCTCGGCAGCGGCGCGGCCTTGAAGCCGTGCGATCGACTCCCGCGAGCCCCAGGCGTACGGCTGGACGACGTTTTCCAAACGGTCCACGGTCAGAAGCGTAACAGCAGGTCGAGAGCGTGGGTGTCCGGCGTTGGTGACAACTAAACCGGCCCCACCGTGAAGGTGAGCGCGCCCATCGGCGCCTCGATCGGCCCGGTACCGAAGCGCTTTTCGATCGCCTCCTGCACGGTCGCCACGGTCTTCTCCGCGGTGCCGGGGCCGAGGGTGTTGAGCTCGTTGCGCAGCGGAGTGCCGAGGCAGTACGCGGTGGCCGCGTCTTTCGCCGACGCCGCGCGCATCGTCATCGTGCCCGGCTCGACCTTCACGCTGTAGAAGCCGGCGGCCTTGAGGTCTTTCTTGAGCGGCTCGGGGTCGTGGGAGCCGTGCGGCACCCGGCGCAGAAACGACTCCGGCTTGCCCATCAGCTTCACCAGCACCTTGTCGACCTCTTCTTCGATCGGGAAGGTCTCGACCCGGTCCCACACGGTGAACACGTAGTAGCCGCCGCCGCGCAGCACCCGGCCCACCTCGCGAAACGCCTTCACCCGGTCGGGGAGGAACATCACCCCGAAGTTGCACACCACCACGTCGAACGAGCCGTCGGCGAACGGGAGCGCCTGCGCGTCGGCCTGTTTCCAGGTGACCGGCCGCGAGGTGCCGCGCTTCGAAGCGACGTCGATCATCGCCTGGTTCAAGTCGGTGGCGGTGATTTCGGTGTCGGGCAGCGCATCGGTCAGCACCCGGGTGAGCGCTCCGGTGCCGGCGGCGACCTCGAGCAGCTGGCCGGGGCCGTAGCGGGCGAGCCGCTCGGCGATCGCGCCGGCCCAGGGCGCGAACACCATCGGCACCATGTGAGATTCGTAGAAGTCGGGGATGCCCGCGGCGAACTTCGTATCGTTCTCGCTCATCGCGGCGCACCCTACTTCGTGGCACAAGGGCGGCAAGTGAAGGGTTGGCCGACCTGGTTGCGGGTGGTGCGCGCGTTCGTGGTGCGGGTGGCCTGCTACGGCCTCGCGCTTCGAATTCAGCTCTACGCCGAGGCGCGGCCGGCGCCGACGCTGCCCGACGCGGTGCTCGAGTGGGTGCCCTATGTGGCGTGGGTCGACCGGTACAATTACCTGCTCTGGCTGGTGGCGTACGTGCCGCTCGGGCTCGCGTTCTGGTGGAAAGACGTCGAGCGGTTCATTCGTTACATGGAGACCGCGGGGTTGATCGCGCTCACCCGCGGCGTGTGCATCTGGCTCACCGGGCTGGGGCCGGTGAACGGGCATGACGTGAACGCGGGGATGACGGTGGCGCAGCAGAACGCGACGTTCTGGAAGCTGCTCACGTTGGATTTCTTCTCGGGTGACAGCCCCGCGCACACGTATCTGACCAAGGATCTGTTCTTCTCGGGGCACACCGCGACCACCTTCTTGCTGCTGCTCTACGTGTGGCCGCACCGGGCGCTGAGGTGGCCGATGCTGGCGGCGCACGTGTTGGTGGTGGTGAGCGTGTTCTTCTCGCACCTGCACTACACGATTGATGTGATCGGTGCGTACGCGATCACCTTCTGCATCTTCTGGCTGCGCGAGCTGCGGGCTACCGGGCGCCCAGCTGCTCCAAGGTTACCTTCGGCCCGCCGAACACCCTCCTCACTCCGGCGAACCAGGCCACCACCAGCAACACCACGGTGACGCCCAGCGCGATGCCCGCGCTCTCATTCGGCGGCAGCGCCATCAGCACCACCACCGCGGCCACCCACAGCAACGCGACCACATTCACCAGCGACGACCAGCGCCCGAGGTGAAACGGGCCGCGTTCTTTCCACCGGCCCGACGCGCGCGCCCGCAGCCCGAACCACACCGGCAGCACGTACGAAATGTAGAGCGCCGCGGTCGACAGCGCGGTCATCACCGAGAGCGCGTCGGCCCAGGCTCCGAGCGCGAGCGCGGCGGCCACCGACACCCAGATCGCCACGTGCGGGGTCTTGAAGCGCGCGTCGACCTTGCCGAGCAGCTGCGAGAACGGCACCCCCTCGTCGCGCGCGAACGCCCACAACATGCGGGAGTTCGAGGTCACCGACGCCAGCCCGCAGAAGTACATCGCGCCCACTGCCATCCACACCAGCGCGTCGCCCACGCCGCCGAGCGCGCCGTGGAGCACGTAGATGAAGGTGTTGTCGGCCGCCGCCGCGAGGTCGTAGTCGGGCACCGCCAGCGTCACCGCCGCCAGCATCGCCCAGCCCGCCACCGCGGAGACGCCGACCGCGAGCAGAATTCCCCTCGGGGCCGCGCGCGGAGCATCGACCGTCTCCTCCGACACGTGCGCCGACGCGTCGTAGCCGGTGAAGGTCCACGCCGCCTGGAGCAGCGCGACCATGAAGCCGTAGCGCAGCCCCTCGTTCTCGAGCGAATACGGCTGCAGCAGCTCGGCGAGTGGCCGCATCGGCGCACGCCACACCAGCGCGCCGACCAGCACCGCGACGCCGAGCAGGTGGTACCAGGCCGACAGGGTGTTGAGCACGGTGAGCACGCGAACGCCGAAGTGGTTGAGCAGCGCGTGCGAGGTGAGCACCGCCGCGAACACCAGCAGCGTCATCGGCCGGCCGCCCTCGAGCTTGGCGAGCGCGACCACGAACTCGGCGAGGCCGTAGTCGATCGACGCGCTGATCGCGACCTGCCCGACCAGGTTGAGCCAGGCGGTGGCGAAGCCCGCGCCCTTGCCGCCGAGCAGCGCCGACCAATGGTAGAGCGCGCCGGCGGTGGGAAAGGCGGAGGCGAGCTCGGCCATCGAGAGCGCGATCGCGAAGGTGAAGAACGCGACCACCGGCCAGCCGAGGCCCATCACCAGCGGGCCGCCCCACTTGAAGCCGTAGCCGTAGAGGGTGACCGCTCCGGTGAGAATGCTGATCACCGAGAAGCTCAAGGCGAAGCTCTGAAAGCCGCCCATGCCGCGCTTCAGCTGCTGGGCGTAGCCGAACCGCTCGAGGTTGTCCGAGCCGCCCGCGGGAGGCGCGGTCACTTTTCGAGCACCCGCCACATGTACCAGCTGGCCACCGAGCGAAACGGCCGCCAGCGCTCGCCGTGCTTCAGCAGCGCCTTCTTGGTCACCATCGCCCGCTTGCCGTAGAGCACGGTGAAGCCCTTGCGCACCCCGAAGTCGTCGGCCGGCAACACGTCGAGCCGGCCCATGCGGTTCATCAACATCATCTCCACCGTCCACCGCCCCACCCCGCGCACCGAAATCAGCCGCTCCACCACCTCGTCGTCTTTCATCGCGTGGAGGTGCACCGCGTCGGGAATGGTGCCGTCGAGCCTCTTCGCCGCCAGGTCTTTCAGCGCCAGCGACTTCGCGGTCGAGAACCCGCATGCCCGCAGCGTCGTCATGCGCGCCCGCTTCACCTGCAGCGGCGTGGGGAACTTGCCCTTGCCGACCTTGTCGACGAACCGCCCGAGAATCGTCTCCGCCGCCTTGCCGTGGAGCTGCTGGTGCGCGATCGCCCGCGCCAACGCGTGAAAGGGCTCGAAGTCGGCTTCCCGCTCGAGCCTGCAGGCGTGCTTCGAGAGCAACGGCGCCAGCCTCGGGTCGGCCTTCTCGAGGTGGGTTAGCGCGTCTTTCAGGGTCTGTCGATGTGTGCTCACGGGAGCAAAGTGTGCTCGGAACCGGCGCTCACTTCCAGCTATGCTCACCGGCCGTGAGTACTCCGACCACCGCCCGCATTCCGGGCCGGATTCTGGTGATCGACGACGACAAATCGGCGCGCCTGCTGCTCGAGCGGGTGCTGTCGCGCGCGGGCCACACCGTGACCCTGGTCGACAACGGTGAGCAGGGCCTCCAGCTGCTCCAACAGAATTCCTACGACCTGATCATCACCGACAAGAACCTCCCCGGAGTCGATGGGCTGGAGGTGCTCCGCCAGGCGCGCCAGACCAACCCCAAGCTCCAGGCGATCGTGATCACCGGCTTTCCCACGCCCGAGACCAAGACCTCGGCGCGTGACCTGGGCGTGTTCAGCTACGTCACCAAACCGTTCGGCATTCTCGACATTCTCGGCACCTGCGACGGTGCCATTCAGGCCGCACGAGCCGACTCGTGAACAAGATTCTGGTCATCGACGACGATCAGGCGATCTGCGACCTGCTCGCGAAGGTGCTGTCCCGCAGGGGCTACGAGGTGAAGACGGCCGTCACCGGTGAGACCGGGCTGGGCGCGATCGAGACCTTCGAGCCCGAGCTGTTGATCGTCGACAAGATGCTGCCCGAGATGCACGGCAGCGAGGTGATCTCCCAGGCGCGCGCGAAGCGGCCGTTCCTGGGCGTGATTCTGATCACCGCCTTCCCCGAGCCGTTCTCGCTCGGGCCCGACCGCCTCGATGCCTACCTGGCGAAGCCGTTCAAGAACCTCAAGCTGATCGAAGAGACGGTGCAGAAGGCGCTCGAGTCGGCGGCCGAGGCGCGCCGGCGCGACGAGCTGAAGAGCAAGCTCGCGCAGGTGGTGGCCGACCTGACCCCCGGAGCGAAGAGGCGGGTCTGATGTCGTCGCCGGCGACCGCCACCGCGACCGAGCCGAAGGATCGCGACGGCCTGCTCGCCGCGGTGTCTCTGCTGGTGGCGCTGGGCTCGGTGGCGCTGCTCGCCTTCGCGCCCACCCTCACCAACGCTCCGGTGCAGCAGGCGAAGGTGGTGGGCAAGATCACCGTCGCGTCCTCCGACCTGAAGCGCCGCCCGGCCCGCACCCTCGGCTGGTCTTCGCTCCCGCGCGGCGGCGAGGTGCGCGAGCAAGACGCGCTCTACGTGCCGCCCGGCGTCGAGGCGCGGCTGACCTTCAACGACGGCTCGGTGCTCGAGCTCGACGAGCGCACCCTGGTGGTGGTCGAGGTGCCCAAGCAGGGCCGCCGGCAGTCGGTCTCGCTCTCGAAGGGCTCGCTCGCCACCCGGGCCGGCGCCGGCGGCTTCGACGTCGTCACGCCGCAGGGCACCGCCGAGCTCGCCGCCCAGGGCGAGGCGAAGGTGCTGGCGAAAGAAGGCAGCACCGAGGTCGACGTCGAAGAAGGCGTGGCGATGCTCTCGGGCAAGACGCTCAAAGAAGGCGAGCGCGCCGCGGCCAGCGCCAAGGGCGTCGAAGCGCTCGCGCCCTGGCCGGTGCTGCTCAAGAGCCCGAAGTCGAACGAGCGCCGCTTCTTCAAGGGCGCTCCGCCGCCGATGGTGCTGGCGTGGAGCGGCGCGTTGCTCGAGCACGCCACCGTGCAGCTGGCGCGCGACCGCAGCTTCGCCTTCGTGCTCCACGAGGAGCCGGGCGCGGCCGAGCAGTGGACCTTCTCGGGCGACACCGGCGTGTTCTGGTGGCGGGTGATCGACGAGGCCGGTCAGCCGCTGTCTGAGTCGCGCCGCTTCTCGCTGCTGGAAGACGTGCCGCCGCAGCTGGCGTCGCCGGCCCAGGGAGAGGTGGTGCTCTCCAACGCCGACTCACCCGCGTTCTTCTCCTGGAGCCAGGTGCGCGGCGTCTCCCGCTACCGCCTCGAGATCTCGGAGCGCAAAGACTTCGCCACTCCCGCGTTCAGCCGCGACGTCGACGCGCCGCAGGTGAAGGTGGCGCTCGAGCTGCCCGAGGGCGTGTGGCTGTGGCGGGTGCGCCCGGTCGACGACGAGCGCGGCGAGGCGACGCCGTCTCCGCCGAAGGCCTTCCGGCTGATCCACAAGCCGGTGCTCGACGCGCCCGAGCTGCTCAACCCGGTGATCGAGGTCGAGGACGAGCCGCAACAGTGAAGGCTTTCGCGTTCGCGCTGCTCCTGGTGCCCCTGCTCGCCTTCGCCCAGGCGGAGAAGAAGGGCCGGGTCGTGCTCCGGTGGAAGCCGACGCCCGGCGCCAACAACTACCAGGTGCAGGTCGCGTCTGACGCGCTGTTCAAGCAGGTGATCGTCGACGTGAAGGTGAACGACCCGGTGCTGAAGTGGGAGTCGTTGCCCTCCGCGACCCTGTTCTGGCGGGTGCGCAGCTTCGACAGCGAGAGCCGCCCCTCGGAGTGGAGCGCGTCGCGCACCATCGCCGCCGCCACCGGCACCGCCACCCTGCGCTCGCCCGCCGACGGCGCCACGCTCTACTGCTCCGACGAAGGGGTGAAGCTGGAGGCCGAGCCGCAGGCGGGCTTGAAGTCGTACCAGCTCGAGGTGTCGAACGACGTTCGCTTTCCCGACCCCAAGGTCGAGAGCAGCGCCGACGGCGCGGCGGTGTTCAAGCTCGCGCCGGGCAGCTGGCTCTGGCGCGCGCGCGCCACCGACACCACCGGGCACGTCACCGGCTACAGCGAAGCGAACCACTTCTCGCTCAAGCTCTCTTCGCCGCGGCTGAAGAACGTGCCCGACCTGCCGACCGGCATCGCCACCGTGGCGCTGGAGTGGTCGCCGGTGCCCTGCGCGCGCGGCTACGTGATCGACGCGGTGCACGAGGCCGGTGAGCACACCACCCTCCACGAGTCGGGCACCCGGCTGAGCTTCAAGCCGGCGCTGGCGGGCGTCTACAAGTGGAAGGTGGCGGCGCTCGACGAGCGCGGGGTGGCCGGTGAGTACGCGCCCGAGGGCAGCTTCTCGGTGCGCACCGCCGCGCCGTTCACCAAGGGCGAGCAGGTCGGCGCGGTCACCGGCAAGGGCCGCGAGATCGAGCTGCGCTGGCTGCCCGCGCCCAACGCCGACACGTATCTTCTGGAGATCTCGGTCGACGACCGCTTTCGCGAGCCGGTGGTGAAGCAGTCGGTGGTGGGCACGGTGGCGAAGCTGACGCTGGCGCCCGGGCTCTACTGGTGGCGGGTGACCGGGAAAGACAAGAAAGACCACCTCTCGTTCCCCTCCGAGCCGCGGCGGCTGGTGGTGCCCGAGCCGCCCAACCCGCAGGAGCCGAAGCTGCTCGCGCCGATGGCCGACGTGCTGGTGCCGCGGGCGATCGACGGCAAGCTCCCGGTCGCGTTCTCGCTCGGCCGCGACACCGACCACATCGAGCTCGAGCTCGACGGCCAGGCGGTGGGTACCTTCAAGGCCTCGCCGGTCTACCTGCCCGACGTCGAAGAGGGCGACCACACGGTGCGCATTCGCGCGGTGGCGCCGTGGGGCACGATGAGCGAGTTCACCAAGCTGCGCGCGTTTCACTTCGGCTCGCCGCCGTCGACCACGATGGAGATCTCGGTCGAGTCGACCCCGGTGCCGCTCGACGGCGAGACCAAGGTGAAGGTGCACCTCACCGACGAGCTCGGCCGGCCGGTGATGGGCCGGTTGCCGAAGCTGAAACCCGCCGCCGGCCACACCTCCGAGCCGAAGCGGGTGGGCGACAGCTTCGTGTTCACCTACTACGCGCCGTCGGAGCTGCCGGCCGGCGGGAGCGACGAGCTCAAGGTGCGCGACCTCGAGCTGACGCAGTCGGAGCCGATTCCCATCTCCACCGGCTACAAGCCGTTCAGCGTCGCCGCCTGGGCGGGCCTGTCGGTGAACGGCGCTTCGGTCACCTCGCCGTCGCTGGCGCTCGAGGCATCGCTGCGGCCTCCGGCGCTGGCGGGGAAGCTGGAGCTCGACGCGCAGCTCGGCTTCTTCTTCGCCACCACCCGGGTGAAGGCCGGCTCCGACACCATCTACGGCGACGCCGAGCTGTTCCCGCTCACCGTGCTGCTCGGCTACCACGCACAGCTCGGCGACTACTCGTTGCGGGTGCTCGCCGGCGGCGGCTTCGAAGTGGCGGCCTGGCGGCTGGGCCTCGACTCGGGGGGCGGCGTCGCTCCGGCGGTCGAAGGAGTGGTCGCAGGTGGGCGAGATCTGGGGCCGGGGAGACTCGAGGCCCAACTGTCTGTTTTGTATGGGCACCTCGAGGCGGGAACGGTGACGATGAACTCGGCGGTGTTCGGAGTGGCTTTGGGGTACCGTTTTGGCCTCGGCAGGGGGGAGCTCGCCCGGTGACGCGTTCGATTCGCTACCAGCTGGTGGCCCTGGTCGGGGCGATGCTGGTCGGCGGCATGGCGACGTACTTCTTCCTCGCCAACGGCGTCTTCACCCAGGACAAGCAGGCCACCGTCTACGACGTGAACGCGCTGGTGGCGAACGCGGCGGCGGAGCAGGCCGAGGCGACGCTCAACGCGCTGCTCGACAAGCTGCGCTACTTCGGCACCGAGCAGGTGGGCTCGACCGGCGACGGCCCGGCGAAGAAGCTGTTCGTCTCTGACGACGAAGTGCTGGCGCTGGAGATCTGGCACAAGAAGGCGACCGGCCGCGGCTACGAGCGCATCTACGGCTACGCCGACGAGGCGCGGCTCTCGACGCTCAACCTGACCAAGGAAGATCTCGAAGCGGCGCGGCAGCAGACCCCGGTGGAGCCGGAGGCGGTGTCGGCGCAGGGCTCGCTGCTGCAGAACGCGTCGATGCCGCCCGACGTGGCGCTGCTGCGCTTGTCGACGATGACGCCCGACGGCCAGGCGGTGGTGGTGGCCGACCTGCGCCCCGAGCGGCTGCTCAAGATCACCTCCAGCTCGGGCCTCTACAAGGTGTTCCTGGTCGACGCGAAGGGGCAGGTGCTCTCGCACCCTGATCCGCAGAAGGTGCTCCAGCACGCCGACGTCTCGAGCCTGCAGGTGGTGAAAGACGCGCTGGAGGCGAAGGTGACCCGCGGCAGCCGCGACTACCAGGCGCCCGAGGGCGACATGCTGGCCTCCTACGCCCGGTTGGATTCGCCGCGCGCCGCTGTGGTGGTGGAGGCGCCGCGCGCCGAGGTGTTCAAGGCGACCCGGGAGCTGACCTTTCGCTCGCTGCTGTTCGCGCTGGCGGTGATCGCCTCGGCGCTGGTGGCGGCGATCTACTTCTCGCGGCGGCTGACCGCTCCGCTGCGCTCGCTGGTGCAGACGATGGCCCGGGTGTCGAAGGGCGAGTTCGGCATCAAGGTCGAGGTGACCTCGAAGAACGAGATCGGCGCGGTGGCCGGCGCGTTCAACGAGATGTCGCACGAGCTGGGGCGGCGCTCGAGTGAGCTCGATCAGAAGAACCAGCAGCTGATTCAGTCGGAGAAGCTGTCGGCGATCGGCGAGCTCTCGGCCGGCCTGGCGCACGAGGTGAAGAACCCGATGGTCGGCATCGTCGGCTTCGCCCAGCTGGGCCAGGAGTCGACCTCGCTCGACGAAGCGAAGGAGTACTTCAAGCTGATCGACGCCGACGCGCAGCGGGCGAACGCGATTCTGCAGCGGCTGCTCGACTTCGCCCGGCCGCCCGACGTCACCCGCGAGAAGCTGCAGGTGAACGCGATGGTGGAGAGCGCGATGCAGCTGGTGGCGCACCCGGTCGCGCTGATGGGCGTGAAGGTGGAGACCCGCTTCGCCGAGGGCCTGCCGTCGATCGAAGGCAACTCGAACCAGCTGCGGCAGGTGCTGATCAACCTGATGATGAACGCCGCCCAGGCGATGGAGGCCTCAGAGCAGAAGCGCCTCTACGTCGAGACCACCGGCGCCGACTGGGCGGTGGTGATCACGGTGAAAGACACCGGGCCGGGGATCGCGCCGGAGGTGAAGCAGCGGTTGTTCGAGCCGTTCTTCACCACCAAGCCGCGCGGCAAGGGCACCGGGCTCGGCTTGTCGATTTCGCGCAGCATCATCGAAGAGCACCAGGGCGAGATTCGCGTCGAGTCGGAGGTCGGCAAGGGCACCACCTTCGTGATTCGCCTCGCCGCGGGGCAGAAGGAAGCCCCCAGCGTGAAAGACACCGCCGCGTAGTGTTAGGGTGATTGGCGCTGGGCCGAGTGGAGCGGTAGGTCGATGTTTCGTTTCAGTCTGGCGTTGGTCGCCGCGCTGGCGTTGACGGCGTGCGGCGGCAGCGACACTTCTGGTGGTGGCGGTGGAGGCGGTTCAGGCGGCGGCGCCGGTGGTGGCGGCGGCGGCGGTGGCTCCGTCAGCTGTGGCGCCGATACCTGGACCAACTACGCGAAGACCTGGTTCGAGGGGAACTGCGCCGGGTGTCACTCGACGGAGTTCAGCACCTATGCGGCGGTGAAGGGCTCGCACGTGCCGATCAGCTCGCGCATCTCGAGTGGGAACATGCCGCCCGGCGGCGGGCTCAGTGACGGCGAGAAGCAGCGGATTGAGAATTGGTTCACCTGCGACATGCCGCAGTGAGGCCTCACCTCGCGAACAGCAGCGCAGCATCGCCGCGCTCATGCGCTTCGAGCCGCTGCTCCCGCGCCAACGCGTACGCGCGCTGGAGCTCCTCTTCCGCCGCCAGCGACCGCAGCAGCCGCCAGTGCGATTCGCCCGGCACGTGAACCCCGGAGAGCAGCGCGGTGACCACCTTCGGCCGGTGCGTCTCGTCGATCACCAGCGCCGCACTGCCCTGCCCCGGGTGCACCTGGCCATCGGCGAGCGCCGACGCCTCGAGCGCGCGCATCACGCTGGTGCCGACCGCAATCACCCTGCGCTCCTCCGCGATCGCGCGGTTCACCGCCTCGGCCGTCTCGGCGGGAATCTCGTACCGCTCGGGCAGCGGCAGCGCGGCGTCGATCGCCGCATCGCCGGTCGAGCTCAGCCCGGTGGCCTCGGTGAGCATCCTCAGCTCGACGCCTCTCTTCTGCGCCTCGAGCAGCAGCTCCATCGTCAGCGGCCGCCCGGCAGAGGGCTGCTCGGCCGCCCAGGGGCGTGCCCCGTAAGCGTTCTGAAACGCCCACAGCGGCTCGGCCTCGGGGCGGTAGGCGTACTGAATCGGCCTGCCGTAGTCGAAGATGTGCCGCCACGCGGTGGCCGGGTCGCTCTCGAACTCGATCGCGATCAACCGCGGAGAGATCGCCGACACCTCGACCACCTTCGCGTTCAGCGTGCCGAAGTGCAGCCGCTCGCCCACCGCCACCTGCGCCGGAGCCGGCCGGTCTTCGGTCTTGGTGCGCCAGTCGCCGCGGCCGAACAGCACCGCCCGCCACCGGGTGCCTTCGCCGTCGAACAGGCGCGCCTCCACCGCGGCGCCGCCCTCGGTGATCGCCCAGAGCGACGATGGAAACGTGGCCGCGTCGTTGAGCACCAGCACATCGCCTGCGGTGAGCTGGTCGACGAACTCCCGAAACGGCGCCACCGTGGGCGCGCGCCCGGGCCGCACCAACACCATGCGCACCTTGCTCCGCGGAACCTCCGCCCCGAGCCCCTGCGGCAGCAACGCCGGGTTGAGCGCGGTCATGACCACTCCTCCGCCTTCACCCGCACCGGTCCCGCGGGCGCCTGCTCGATCAGCCGGGCAATCCGCTGCGCCACCACCAGCGGCTTGAGCAGCGTCTTCGGATCTGCCTCGGGGATCGCGTCGGCGTGCATCTTGGTGTCCATCTCGCCGGGGTCGACCGAGAACACCCTCACCCCGGTGCCTTCCAGCTCGGCGGCGAGAATGCGCGCCAGATGATCCTGCGCGGCCTTCGACACCCCGTACGCGCCCCAGGCCGGGTACGCCTCAACCGCGGCATCTGACGACAGGTGCACCACGGTGCCGCGCTTCTTCAACGCCATCGGCGCCGCCAGCGCCTTGGTGAGCCTGAACGGCCCGACCAGGTTCGCCTGGAGCACCCGCTCCAGATCCTCGCAGTCGGTGTCGAGCAGCGGCCGCAACGGCACCGGCCCCAGCTCGCTGGCGTTGTGAATCACCAGGTTCACCTCGCCGATCAGCGCCTGGGCCTCACCCGCGATTCGATGGGTCGAGTCTTTGTCGGCGACGTCGGCCACCACGCCGAACACGTTTCTCCCCTCCGCTTTCAGCTGCCTCACCAACCCGTCGAGCGCCTCTCGCCCGCGCGCCACCGCGACCACCGAAGCGCCCCGCGCCGACAGCTCGGCCACCAGCGCCGCGCCGAGCCCCCTGCTCGCTCCGGTCACCACTGCCTTCGTGTCTTTCCAGTTCATGGTCTTCTCCTCGTGGTGAGGAGTAACCGCGCTGGCCAACCTGTCAGAGGATCGGCTAATTCATTGGCAGGAGGCCAACCCGATGAGCACCGAGGCGCAGCACCTGACCGACAACATTCGCCATCTGCGCGAAGCGAGAGGGGTTTCTCAGGCGCAGATGGCCCGGCTGGCGGGAATTCCCCGTGCCACCTGGACCCACCTCGAATCGGGCGACGGCAACCCCACCCTGACGGTGCTGGTGAAGGTGGCCAACGCGCTCCAGGTGCGGCTCGACGAGCTGCTCGCGCCCGCGCGGTCACCGGTGAGGCAGGTGAAGGCCGCCGTGCTGCCCTCCCGCAAGCGCGGCGAGGTGACGGTGCGAAAGATTCTGCCCGAGACGATCGCCGGCCTCGACCTCGAGCGGATGCACTTTCCCGCCCGCGCGCGGCTGATTGGCGTGCCCCACACCGACGGCACCCGCGAGTACCTCACCTGCGAGCGCGGGCTGATCGAGCTCACCGTGGCCGGCGCGACCTGGACGCTCGAGCCCGGTGACGTGGTGGTGTTTCGCGGCAATCAGAAACACCAGTACTTCAACCCCGGCGGGGTCGAGGCCGTGGCGTACAGCGTGATCGCGTTCGCGCCGGTGGCGGGCTGACCCGCTTACTTCGCTCCGACGATTCGCTTCGCATCGGTGAGCACGTCGTCGGTGCCCATGTGCAAGCCGACCCAACCGGCGGTGTTCTCACTGCGCCCGAACACCGAGCCACCGGCCTTGCCGATCTCGAGAAAGCCCTTCGACTTGCCGCCCGAGGTGTAGTCGACCCGCAGCTCGACCTTCGGCTCGCCCTGCGCCGGCTGTTCGTCTTTGCCGAGCACCTCGGTGACGATCAACCGGTTGAACACCTTGTCGCTCCAGTTGCGGGCGAGCTCGTCGGGCTTGTCGGGGGTTTCCTTCGCCGCCACCTTCGCGGTCTGGGGAATGTCGGCGTTCGACGAGACGAACTCCTTCTTCACCTCGCCGTTGGTGATGGTGAACGCGTCGTACTCGTTCATCTTGAACACGTGCATCCGCCGGTCGACCAGCTGCTGCGACGACGGCTCCAGCTCCGAGAGCATCGCCGCCGGCAACAGGTACACCGAGCCGTCAGCCACGTCGCGGAGGTACATGCCGACGATGTTCAGCGACGGGTTGCCCACGTCGTACACCCGCGCCGTGCCCGACACCGTCACCGTCAGCTTGCGCTTGGCGTCGAACAGGCCGAGCTCCTTCAGCTTCTCGTTCGGCAGCTTGCCCAGCGCGCGCACGCCGTAGAGCGGGGTGAACTTGTCCCACAGCTTGTCGGCGCGCTCGTTGCCCCGCACCGTCTTCGGCGGCGCCGGCTTGGCGGGAATCATCTGCATGCGCTTCTCGATGAAGCCGCCGTCGGCGATTCCTCCGTCGGGCAGCACGCCACCGTCGACGGGAATGCGAATCACCTCGCCCGCGTCGGGCTGCGAGGCGGGAAAGCGGCCTTCCATCCACCCCTGGGTGAACCAGACGCGGCCGTCTTCCTTGCGCATGTCGATGAACCGGTCGCCGTCTTCGTACTTCACGCCCTGCAGCGACGACTTGCTCGCGTCGAGCACGGTGATGTCGGTCTCGGTCTGGGTGTCCTTCGGGCGCTGCCAGGTGGTGTACGCCGCCACCAGGCCGATCAACGCCAACCCGCCCTGCAACGCTGCTCCGTTCGCTCTCACGGCTTCACCTCCACCGTCACCGTGTTGGGAGGCGCCGCGACTCCGCGCTTGGCCTTGCGGCGCATCGCCAACCCCAACCCCAGCACCGCCAGCGGCGCGAGGAAGGTGGTGCCGTAGAACCACGCCACGTCCTGGGTGCGGGTGCGGGTGAGCGGCACGTCGTTCTCCTGGTTCACCACGCCCGCGGTCGCCTCGTCGCCCAGCAGCCACTTGAAGCCGTCGAGCACGAAGTACGCGTTGCCCTTCGAGACGTTCAGCACCTCGTCGTCGACGCCGTCGGAGTCGGCCAGCACCAGCGCCCGCAGCTCCTCGTCGATCTTCTGGCCGCCCGCCTTGCGACGGCTCACCGCCGCGCCGAGGCCGTACGGCTTACGAATCTCGTTCGGCGCGTCGTACTGGAAGTTGTTGTTGAGGTCGTTCCAGGTGTTCGGCATCGCGCGCACCGCGAAGTCGACGATCAGATCGGCCGGGTGCATCTTCGCTTCTTCCAGCACGCCCGCGCCGATGAAGAACATCGGGTAGCCCATGCGGCCGTTGGTGCCCACCGACGGGTGCGACGAGAAGCTCTGGGTGCCGATGTTCTGCCGGTCGGCCGGGGTGTGGCTCTTCACCGCGAACGCCGCGTCGTTGGCGAGAATCGTCGGAGAGAACGTCAGCCCCAGCGGGCCGACCAGGTTCTTGAACTCCAGGCCGGTCTCGGGGTCGAGGGCGATGAACAGCTTGCCGCCCTTCTTGCCGTACTCCTCCAGCGCCTTGCCCTCGGGCTCGGTGAACTCCTGCTGGGGGCCGATGATCATCACCGCCGAGGCGTCTTTGGGGATCTCGTTGGCGAGGCCGTCGGCGACCGACAGCGTCTTCAGCTCGTAGTTCTGGCTCTTCAGCTCGCCGCGCAGCAGCTCGATGGTCGAGCGCTGGTCGGAGCTGTTCATCACCTGGTCGCTCCGCTCGCCGTGACCGGTGGTGAGGTAGATGACGCGCTTGGAGCGCCCCACCAGGAGCAGCTTCTTGTTCACTTCTTGATCGAGCCCGCGCAGCTGGGTGCGCGCCTTGTCGAGCTCGACGCCGATGAAGATGCTCTCTTTGCGGCCGCCCTTGGCGAGCACCACCACGCCGTTGCCGGTGACGCCGAAGTCTTTCGCCTTCTGCGGCTCCAGCGCGTGGTCGAAGTGCACCACCTTCAGCTTGGGCGAAGTCTTCGCCAGGTCGTCGAAGTACGAGGTGACCAGGTCGGCCACTTCGTTCGCTGGCGGGTAGAAGATCGCCGCGGTGACGTCTTCGTCGAACGAGCCCACCAGCGCCCGGGTCGACTCGCCCGGCTTGGTGGCGCGGAAGTACGAGAAGTCGGCCTTCGCGTCGCGCTCGCTCACCACGTACTCGAGCGAAAAGGCGAAGATGATCGCCAGCGCCAGCCCGAGGCCCGCGAGCATCGCGTCGCGCACCCGGCCCACCTCGACGAACGGAGAGCGCGACATCGCCGCGTACGACATCTCCACCGTCAGCATCGGCAGCAGCGAGACCGCCACCACCGCGGGGAACAACGCGTAGAGCACGCCCGCCAGCTTGGGCGAGGTCATCTCCAGCGGCTTGCCGAACAGCTTCGCGCCCGCGTCGGCCTGCAGAAAGTACATCACCGCGGCGAGCAGCCCGAGCAGCTGAAGCAGCAGCAGCCAACGCTCGACGTGCTGCGCGCCTTCACGGCCCGAGGTGCCGCGGGTGAAGCGCAGCCCGGTCGCGCCGGCCAGCAGCGCCACCGCGAACAGATCGACCACCAGGTGGGTGCTGCCGGGATCGACGATGCGCTCGCCGACGTAGAGCGCGATCCACCCGCACCAGGTCGCGACGGTGAGAGGCCAGGAGGGACGCATCAGCGCCACCTCCGGGCTTCGATCACCCGGGTGGAGAGGAACAGCGACACGTAGGTGACCAGCACGAAGTAGGTCACGTGCTTCAGGTGCACCAGGCCCTGCTCGAACGGCTTGAAGTGCGGGTACCAGGCGATGTTGCCCACCACGTCGGTGAGCGGCCGGTCGGTCACCTTCGCCAACCACCACGCCAGGGTGATGGTGGCGAGCATCACCGCGGTGAGCACCGCGGCCACCACCTGCGAGCGGGTGAGCGACGAGCCGAACGTTCCCACCGCGAGGCACATCGAGCCCAACAGCACGAGGCCGAAGTAGCCGGCCGCGAGGTGCCCGAAGGAGATCTTCCCGTAGAAGAAGACCAGCGCGGGAATGTAGAGCGACGCGAGCAGGAAGAGGCAGAAGTAGCCGAGCGCGCCGAGGTACTTGCCGAGCACGATCTCGGCGTCGGTCACCGGCGAGCTGTAGAGCAGCTGAATGGTGCCGGTCTGCCGCTCTTCGGCCAGCAGCCGCATCGAGAGGAAGATCGAGCCGATCAGCCCGATGCCCGACGACAGGTAGAAGAAGTCGGCCAGCACCTCCGACGACTTCTTCGCGGTGCCCACGGTGGCCCAGCCGTTGAACAGCAGGCCATCGATGAGCAGCATCAGCGCGATGATGATGTAGCCGCTCATCGTGCGCAGGTACGCCGAGAGCTCGCGGCGCGCGATCAGGGTGACGTTGTTCACGCCTTCGCCTCCGGTTTCACGGTCAGCTTCATGAAGATGTTCTCCAGGCGGCCCGAGGCCTCACCGAGCTTCAGCAGGTCGACGTTCGCGGCCACCAACGCCCGCACCAGCTGCGGCCGCAGCGCGGGGCTGCCGTCGACCCGGAGCGCCGACTTGTCACTGTCGCGCTGGGTGAGCTGCACCGACGCGACGCCGGTGACGGCCTTGAGCGCGTCGATCGCTTTCTGGGGATCGCCGGCGACCTCGAGCTCGATCGCTCCGGCGCCGGTGCCGAACTTGGAGGCGAGATCGGCCTCCGAGCCCTGGGCGACGATCTCTCCCGACTGAATCACCAGCAGCCGGTCACAGATCTGCGAGATCTCGTAGAGGATGTGGCTCGAGAGCAGCACGGTGTGCTCGCCCTTGAGCGAGCGAATCACGTTGCGCATCTCGACGATCTGCACCGGGTCGAGGCCGGAGGTGGGCTCGTCGAGGATGAGCAGCTTCGGCTTGTGCACCAGCGCCTGGGCGAGGCCGACGCGCTGCCGGTAGCCGTGCGAGAGCGCGGAGATCGGCATCTCGTGCATGTGGGTGATCGCGGTCTTCTGCTCGGCCTCTTTGACGAAGCCGTCGACCTTGTCGCCTGGCACGCCGCGCAGCCGGGCGACGAAGTCGAGGTAACCACCGACCGTCATCTCGTCGTAGACCGGCGGGGTGTCGGGCAGGTAGCCGATGCGCTTGCGAATCTCGTGCGGCTGGGTGGCGACGTCGAACCCGTCGATCACCACCTTGCCGGAGGTCGGCAGCAGCACGCAGCCCAGCACCTTCAGGGTGGTCGACTTGCCGGCGCCGTTGAGGCCGAGAAAGCCGAACACCGAGCCCTTCTCGATGTCGAAGCTGAGGTCGCGAATGGCGGCGTGCTCGCCGTAATACTTGGTGAGGCCTTGAACCTGGATCATGTCGATGATTCCCCGGTCAGAGGAGCCCGCGGGTCTTCGTTCGACTCGCGCCGACAGTCAAGCGGCGATCACACTGGGGAATTTCACGCCCCGCGCCTCGTTGGAGCGGGTTTACCGCCAGACCACCCGGCTCCACGAAGTCAGCGGCACGCTCTCGGTCGAGATCGCGAAGTCGGCGCCGCCGGTGCCGTGAACGCGCAGGTCGGCCTGCATCGCCGAGCGCACGTCGGCGCCCACCGGCTTCCAGTACGCGGCGCAGGTGCCGGCGCTGTCGAGCACCGGGGTGTCGAGCGGCGCGCCGAAGCCGATGCCGGCCGCCTCGAGGAAGTCGACGGTGGCGCCCTTCACCATCATCGAATCGGCGAGCGTGGTGACCTCGCCGTCGACGTCGAACGCCGAGACCACCCAGCTGTCAGACAGGTGCTGGCCGTTCATCACCCGCCGGGTGCCGGAGGTGGTCGGGAACGCGTCGCCGATCGCGGTCCAGTCGTGGCCGAAGTCGTTGGAGGTGAACAGCGCCGAGGCGTGGTTGTTGGAGAAGCCGCGCACCACCGAGCCGTCGGAGTCGAGGAACAGCGTCTCGACGCCGCTCGCCGCCGGCAGCGGGCTCCACATGAAAGGGAACACCGAGGCGATCAGCTGCACCTGCTGGTTCACCACGTCGGCGCGCAGCAGGTGGCGGCCGTCGTCGCTCTCGACCAGCACGTAGTTGCCCGAGGTGGCGACCAGGTGCGCCGCCTCGAAGCCCGAGCCGAGCGAGAGCTGCTGCTGCTGGTCGGCCTGGCGCGCGCTCACCAGCTCCATCGAGGGCGAGCCGGCGGTGAGGTAGACGACGCGATCGCCGGCCCAGCGCACGTCGGGCGTGGCGCCCGCGGGCGGCGCGTTGAGCGAGTTCACGGTGCCGTCGAACGGGTGCTCGAGCGCGACGATGCCCAGCGGTTGGATCAGGGTCGGCACCCAGCCGTCCATCCCCGCGTGCGCGAGCGGCGTGCCCTGCAGCGGGTAGACGTTGCCGGTGGCGTCGATCGCTTTCGGGTGCGCGCCCACGGTGGTGGTCCAGCCGTCGGTGCCGAGCGAAGGCGCCGCGTCGGCGTCGAGCGTCTGGGTCCAGCGGGCGGCTCCGGTGCCGTCGAGCAGCACCGCCTCGCGCGTGGTCATCGTCTTCGCGCTCGCGAGCAGCATGCCGTTGGCTCCCGTGAGCACGTCGATCGCGGCGGGGCTGGTGAACGAGTGGGCGGTCTTGGTGCTGCCGTCGGCGAAGCCGTCGATCAGGTCGGTGCCGCGCGCCCAGGTGAGCAGGGGGCGGGTGGCGTCGCCGTTCAGGCAGGTGGGCTTCGCGGGCGGGTTGCCCTGGTGCATCTTCTGCGGAACGGGCGTGCCGCAGGCGACGGTCACGGCCAGAAGGGGTGCCCACGCGCGCATGCGCGGCGCAAATTGATCAAGTCTGAGGTGAAAGGCAAGTCACGGCGGGTGTCACGGCGGCCGGAGGTGTGACGCCCCTCCCGGCCTTCGGCCACCCTCCCCCTTGTTGGGGGAGGTGCCCGGAGGGCGGAGGGGGCGTCACGCCTCCGACGTCGTGTATACGGTCGCCGTGCCCACCGAAGTTCAGCGCGCAGTCTCGCTCCTGAAAAACGGAAGCCTCGTGGCTCTCCCCACCGAGACCGTCTACGGCCTCGGCGCCGACGCCGACAACGAGCTCGCGGTGCGCCGAATCTTCGCGGTGAAAGGCCGCCCCTCCTCGCACCCGCTGATCGTCCACGTGCACAGCGCCGAGGCGGCGAAGAGCTACGTGAGCGCCTGGCCGCGCGAGGCCGAGCTGCTCGCGGCGCGCTGGCCCGGCCCGCTGACGCTGGTGCTGCCGCGAAGCCCGCGCGCCTCCGACGCAGTGACCGGCGGGCAAGAGACGGTAGCGGTCCGGGTGCCGAACCACCCGCTCGCGCTCGAGGTGCTGCGCGAGCTCGGCGGAGGCATCGCAGCACCGTCCGCCAACAAGTTCGGCAAGCTGTCGCCCACCAGCGCCGAAGACGTGCGCGCCGATCTGGGCGACGAGGTGGAGCAGATTCTCGACGGAGGCCGCTGCAGCGTCGGCGTCGAGTCGACCATCGTCGACCTCTCCAGCGGCGCGCCGCGAATCCTCCGCCCGGGCGGAATGGCGAAAGAAGAGATCGAGCAGGTGCTCGGCCGCGCGGTTCCGCTCGCCACCCAGGAGAGCAACGTGCGCGCGCCGGGCATGCTCGCCTCGCACTACGCGCCGCGCGCGGGGCTGGTGCTCACCACCTCCGACAAGCTGGCCGACGACGCCGCGCAGCGCATGCTCTGGGGCGCCGAGGTGGCGGTGCTCTCGCCCGGGAAGCCGGTGCTCCCCGAAGGTGCCAGACACTTTTCGATCAGCGCTGATCCGGCTGAAGCGGCGCGCCAGCTCTACGCCACGCTGCGCAGCATCGATGAGGCGGGCTTCGATGTGATCGTCGCGGTGCTGCCGGGCGAAGAAGGCCTCGGGCTCGCGGTGCGCGATCGACTCGCGCGCGCGGCGGCGCCCCGCAAGTAAGCCGCCAGGAGAGGGTTCACGAGCAAAAACGCCACGCGGTGTGCGCCGACCCCGGCTCGACAGCGCGACGCCGCGCATGAGAACCTCGCGGCCCTTCGTACCGTGATCACCCAGTCATCTTTATTGCACTTCGTGAGGCCCTCCCGGGTCTTGCACCCGATGCGGGCGATCCCTCTGGTGGTGCTGGCTTTGGCGGCCTGCCATCAAGGCTCGCTGCAAGACGGAGCCACCGCGCTCGACGTCGCCGACCAGGTCGACTTCGGCCAGGCGTTCGCCGGTCACGAGCGGGTGCGCACGCTCCACCTCGTCAACCACTCGCGCGAGCCGCTCGATCTCTCCGCCGCCACCGACCACCCGTTCGCCGCGCCCGCCAAGGTCAGCCTCGCCGGCGGCGCCTCCGCCGACCTGATGCTCACCTTCGACCCGCTCGGCCGCGGCACCTTCGAGGGCACGCTGCACCTCACCAGCGGCAGCCACGAGTGGCGGGTGGAGCTGCTCGGCACCGCGGTCGACGCGCCCACCTGCCCCGCCGACGAGTGCCACACCTCTCACCTCGATCCCGAGCTCGGCTGCGTCGACGAAGCGCGCCCCGACGGAACGCAGTGCGGCGGCGAGCAGGCGTGCATCGCCAACGGCCTCTGCCACGCCGGCATCTGCCAGGGCACCGCGCCGAGCTGCGACGACGGCAACCCCTGCACCGACGACAGCTGCGCGCCCGGCGCCGGCTGCCAGCACAACGCCACCGTCTGCCCCGACCTCCGCGACCCCTGCCTCGCTCCGGTGTGCGACCCGAAGGCGGGCTGCACGGGAGTCCAGGCGCCCGACGGCACGCCCTGCGGCGACAACGACTGCTTCAACGCCCACGTCTGCATCGGCGGCACCTGCGCGATGCGCGCCGCGCCCGAGGGCTCGATCTGCGGCAGAAGCCTCGGCCCGCAGAGCGACGGCGACGCCTGCCACGGCCCCAGCACCTGCCAGAACCTGGTCTGCGTGCCCGGCGCGGCCCAAGCCAAGCCGCCGGTGTGGCAATTCGTTCCGTCGAGCACCCACGCGCTGATGACCAGCACCGTCGACCTCGACGGCAACGCCTACGTCTTCATGGGCACCAACTACATCTACGACGAAGACGGCGGCATCTACAGCTACCCGCTCTCGCTGCTCAGCTTCACCCGCGACGGCCACCTGCGGTGGATCGCCGACCTGAGCCACGAGCACGACGAGCTGCAGAACGGCCGGGTGCTCACCGTCGACTCCGACCGCCACCTGCTCTACCTCGGCGCGCGCACCTACCTGCCCGGCTACCCGACCGCGGCGTCGAAGCACCTGGTGCTGGCCGAGGCGCGCGACACCACCACCGGCGCCCGCATCTGGGAGCACGACCTCACCCAGGGCATTCCGGTGTTCAACAGCGACTCCAGCGGCGCGCTCTACCTCGACATCAACCGCGCCTCGCTGCTCGCCGACGGAGGCGTCGCCTTCGAGGTGATGGAGGGCTTCGAGCTCCACCAGTCGTACACCATCGCGCTCGACGACACCGGCAACGAGCTCTGGCGGCTCGGCCGCTCGGGCCACGTGTACAGCGTGGGCGCCACCGGCGACGACTACTGGGAGACCTCCGCCGCCTGCTGGAGCAGCGACATTCAGGCGGTGCGCGTCTCCAACGGAGTGATGCAGGCCGACGTCGACTCGGTGCAGTCGACCTTCCTCGCCTTCGACAGCCTCGGTGTGGTCGCCACCCAGTGGGACCAGAACGGCGTCTACTCGCTCCAGTCGGTGATGTCGCTCAGCGGCGGCAACCTCGCCCTCAGCCCGATTCCCCTGCCGCCCGACGCCGGCGTCGGCTACCTCAGCCAGGCGCGCCTCGCCGACGGCCACCTCACCTTCCCGACCGCGAGCTACTACTCGACCAGCAAGCTCACCCGGCTCGACCGCGCCAGCTGGGCGATGGAGTGGAACGTCGACGTGCCCGACGCGGGCTACATCGGCGAGCTCGAGCTGCTCGAAGACGGCGGCACCCTGCTCTCGGCGGCCAACACCTTCGACGGCGGCACCGACCTGTTCGTATTCGACTCCAGCGGCAACCTCACCGGCCGGTGCCCGTACGGCCAGTTCCAGTTCCAGGCCTCGGTGGCCGGCCGCCGCTACGGCACCGTCGGTTACGAAAGCTTCGCCGCGTTCGACGCGCCTAACGAGCAGGTGGCGCCGAGCGGTTGGGTGCTCAGCTCCGGCCACGTCGGCAACACCCATCGCCCGCGCTGAGCTATACGCGCGGGACCATGAAAATCGATCAAGCGTCTGCGGTAGTGACCGGCGGTGCCTCCGGCCTGGGTGAAGCTTCTGCGCGCGCGCTCGCCGCGGCGGGAGCGAAGGTGGTGATCGCCGACCGTGACGAAGCGCGCGGCAACGCGGTGGCCAAGGAGCTGGGCGCCACCTTCCTGCTCACCGACGTGACCGACCCGGCCCAGGTGTCGGCGGCGATCGCGGCGGCGCAGAAGCAGGCTCCACTTCGGGTGGTGGTGCAGTGCGCGGGGATCGCGATCGCGGCCCGCCTGGTGAACAAAGAAGGCGTCGCCCACGACCTGGAGGCGTTTCGCAAGATCATCACCGTCAACCTGCTCGGCACCTTCAACGTGATGCGGCTGGCGGCCGCCGCGATGCAGACCCAGCCGGCCGACGCCGGCGGTCAGCGTGGCCTGATCGTCAACACCGCCTCGGTGGCGGCGTTCGACGGGCAGATCGGCCAGGTGGCGTACTCGGCCTCGAAGGGCGGCGTGGTCGGCATGTGCCTCCCTGCGGCGCGCGACCTGTCGAAGGCGGGAATCCGGGTGATGGTGATCGCCCCCGGCACCTTCGACACCCCGATGATGGCCGGGCTGCCCGCGGAGGCGCGCGCCTCGCTGGCGGCGGTGATCCCCAACCCGGCGCGGCTCGGTCAACCGGCGGAGTACGGCAAGCTGGTGATGTCGATGGTCGACAACGACTACCTGAACGGCGAAGTCATTCGCCTCGACGGCGCGCTGCGCATGGCGCCCAAGTAATCAGGCGAGCTCAGCGGTGGTCCAACGGGCCTGCTCGAGAAACCCATTGAGCCGGCTCAACACCGTGCGGCGGGAGACGCCCAGCCGCGCGGCGATCTCCCAGTGCACCAGGCCCTCCAGGTAGCAGAGCAGCGCCGCCTGGCGGCCGGGTGACTTGCCCGCCATCACCTTGCGCGCGACGTCGCGCTCGATCAGCTTCGCCTCCGGGTGGTCGCTGTGGCGCTCGGGCAGCTCGGCCATCGGCTCGGCATGGCGGCCCTGGGCGCGCAGCTCGTTCAAGCAGTGGTTCATGCAGGCCCGGTTGATCCACCTCAGCGCGGCGCGGTCGTCGACCGAGCTGTCGAGGTGGGCGAACGCCTTCACGAAGACCTCCTGCACCGCGTCGTCGGCGAGCGACGGGTTCTTCAGAATGCGCCGGCAGCGGGCGCGAATCACCGCGCCGTAGCGCTGGTACAGGTGAGCGACCCTGGCCGACCGTGCTTCTCTCTGAGAGCGTCTGGCGAACATGATTTCGTGTTTACACTGTAAACGTCGTGGAGATCCAGAGGGGGTGGGTCAGAAGTAGTAGGTGGCGCGAACGCCGGGAGCGAGCGTGCCCAGGTGCACCACCAGCGGGTCGAAGTTCGACAGCATCAGCCGGAGCATCAGCTCGGCGCCGAACGAGAAGTGCTTGCTCAGCCAGTACTCCGCGCCGATACCGGAGCCGAGCGCGAGCTGAAACACACCTGAACCGGTGGTGACGGTGGTGCTCCGGTTGCTGGTGGCCGACGAGTCGATGCCGACGCCGAACAGCAGCGGCACGTAGATGCGCAGCGATTTGACCGGCTCGCCCAGGTAGAACGCCATCAGCGCGCTGAGAGCCATGTTGGCGCCGCCGCCGCCGTTGGTGGCGGTCAGCCCGAGCCCGAGGTCGGCGCTGAGCGCCATCGAGTCGTTGATCAGGTAGGTGACCCCGATGTTGCCGGCGTCGACGCCCGCGGTGGCGGTGCCTCCGCCGATGCCCGCGCGCAGCCCGAACGTTCTCGGCCCCGGCCAGCGGCTCGGCTCCTCCATCGGAGCCGGCGACTGGGTCGCGACTTCAGCCTGGGGAGGCGCGGGAGGCGGCGGCGGATTCCAGTTGGAGGCGCTGGCGGTTCCGGCACCGAGCACGACGAGCAGGAGTGAGGTCATGCCACCCTGACCCACCGTGTGAGCCGCGGTGTGAAAATAATGTTTTCACCGCAAACAAACCTAACGGCCGATTTGGGTTTCGAGGCCGCTGATCAGCGCGTCGAGCCCGCCCTCGAAGAGCGCCTCGTACTCGCCCGGCAGCAGCCAGCGGCCGGCCTTCTCGAGGTGCTCGAGGCCGGGCAGGTCTTGCTTGCCGTGCTCTTTCGCGTAGGCGAGGCCGGCGAGCTCGTCGAGCGCCGAGCCGGTGCAGTAGTTGCCGACCGCGCGAAACACCTGCACCGCCTGCCGCGGGGTGAAGCCTTCTTCGAGCAGCGCGCCGAGCAGCGCGTCGAGCAGGCCGAGCGAGCGCGGGGTGTTGAAGCGGCGGGTGGCGAGCAGCACGTGCGCCCTGGGGTGCCTCAACGCGAGCTGGCGGTAGTCGCGGGCGAACTTGCGCAGCCGCGCCTTCCAACCGCCGGGCTGGGGCGGAGGAATCGAGAGCTGCAGAATCAACCGCTCGGCGAGCGCGTCGAGCAGCGCGTCCATGTTCGGGTAGTGGCGGTAGATCGCCATGCCCTCGGTGCCGACCTTGGCGCCGAGCCTGCGGGTGGAGAGGTTCTCGAGCCCCTCTTCGTCGACCAGCTCCAGCGCGGCGGCGGCGATGCGCTCGCGGTTCAGCCGGGGCTTCTTCGCGGGAGCGCGTGGCATCAGTGGAGAGAGTGCGGCTGAACGAGGGGAAACTCGCCGATCTTCGCCTCGAAGCGGGTGCCGTCGTGGCGCTCGAAGAAGTAGCTGCCGCGCATCGAGCCGAACGGGGTCTTGATCGACGCCCACGAGGTGTACTCGAAGCTCTGGCCGGGCTCGAGGTCGGGGTTCTTGCCCACCACGCCCTCGCCGCGCACTTCTTCGGTGTGCCCTTCAGCGTCGGTGATCAGCCAGTGGCGGGTGCGCAGCCGGGCGGCCGCCTTGCCGACGTTGGAGATCGCGATCGTGTACTTGAAGGCGAACCGCCCGTGCTCGGGAGCAGACTGCTCGGGCCAGAACTCCGGCTTCACCTGCACGCGAATGCCTTCGGTCGTGGTGTCGGACATGAGGTTCCTAAGGCGCTCGTTCTTCTTTGGGTGGAGGCGGAGGTTTAACCACGCTCAAGATGACCGCAATCAACAGAGTGAGCGCAACAAAGCCCAACGAGATGACGATCAGCAACGCTTCGTGCTGCTGAACGTAGGCCTGCATCGCGGTCTCGGCGATCAGCTTCACCCCGATGAACGCCAGAATGATGCCCAGCGCGGTCTTCAGGTAGACGAACTTGTCCATCAGGTGGGAGACCACGAAGAACAGGCTGCGCAGGCCCATCACCGCGCAGGCGTTGGCGGTGAAGACGATGAACGCGTCCTGGCTGATGCCGAGCGCCGCGGGGATCGAGTCGAACGCGAACAGCACGTCGGAGGTCTCGATCACGATCAGCACCAGCAACAGCAGGGTGGCGCGCAGCCGGCCGTTCTCGATCACGAAGAAGGCGCTGCCGTGCTCGCCCTCGGCGATCGGCAGCACCCGCTTCGCCCAGCGAAAGAGGAAGTTCTTCTCGGGGTCGACGGTGTCGTCGTCTCCGCCCTTGAGCAGCTTGTAGGCGGTGTAGAGCAGCACCGCGCCGAAGCCGTAGAGCAGCCACTCGAAGCGCAGCACCAGCGCCGAGCCGAGGCCGATCAACAGGCCGCGCAGCGCGAACGCACCGAGCACGCCCCAGTAGAGGAGCTTGTGCCGGGCGCTCTGCTTCACCGAGAAGAAGTCGAAGATGACGATGAAGACGAACAGGTTGTCGACGCTGAGCGCGTACTCGATCACCCAGGCGGTGAGGAAGGTGACCGCCGGCTTGTTGCCACCCCGGGTGTAGAGGAAGCCGGCGAACGCCAGCGCCAGCACCACGTAGACGCCGACCCAGAAGCCGGCCGCCTTCGGCGAGACCACGCCCCCACGCGCGCGCACGGCGGTGAGGTCCACCACCACCAGCACCACCATCGCGGCCAAGAAGCCGCCCCAGAGAACGGGCGTACCCACCGATGGAGCTATAGACGATTGCGCTGCAAACGGGGGGATCTACGTGCGGATCTGCCGCAGCACCGTCACGCTCCGGCCCGAGAGCTTCACCTTGTCGCCGGGCTTGAACTGCCGCACCACCGGGCTCTCGCGGGAGGTCTCCAGCGCCGCCTCCCACTGCTCACCGGGCGGCAGGGTCGCCTCGGTGCCTTCGGCGCCGGCGTTGAGCCAGACCAGCAGGCTGTCGCCCACCATGCGGCTGCCGTCGGGGCGCCGGGCGCCGATCGCGTCGCCGCCGAGGAACATGCCGAGGCAGCGGCACTGCGGGTTGTTCCAGTCGTCGCCGCCCATCTCCTTGCCGTCGGGGCGAAACCAGACCAGGTCGCGAAAGCGCGAGTCATCCAACGTGGCGCCGAGGAAGAAGTTGCGGCGCTGGAGCACCGGCTGCGACTGGCGCAGCTTGATGCACTGGGCCGCGAACTCGAGCAGCTTCTTCTGCCGCTCGTCGAAGTCCCAGCTCATCCACGAAAGCTCGTTGTCCTGGCAGTAGGCGTTGTTGTTGCCGAGCTGGGTGCGCCCCACCTCGTCGCCCATCGAGATCATCGGGGTGCCGACGGAAAGAAACAGCGTGGCGAGCAGGTTGCGCTTCTGCCGATCGCGGAGCGCGTTCACCAACGGGTCGTCGGTCTCGCCTTCATGGCCGCAGTTGAACGAGTGGTTCTCGCCCGCGCCGTCGCGGTTCTCTTCGCCGTTCAGCTCGTTGTGCTTGTGCGAGTAGGTGACCAGGTCGTGCAGGGTGAAGCCGTCGTGACAGGTGACGAAGTTCACCGACGCGGTCGGGCGCCGGCCCGAAATCTTGAACAGGTCGGAGCTGCCGGTGAGCCGGTAGCCGATCTCCGCCGCCAGCCGGTCGTCTCCCCGCCAGAAGCGCCGCACCGTCTCGCGGTAGCGGTCGTTCCACTCCGAAAAATGAAGCGGGTAGCTGCCCAGGCGGTAGCCACCGTCGCCGATGTCCCACGGCTCGGCGATCAGCTTCACGCGCGAGAGCACCGGGTCCTGGCTGAGCGCCTGAAAGAACGGCGCGTCGGAGTCGAACCCTCCGTCGCCGCGCCGCCCGAGCGTGGTGCAGAGGTCGAAGCGAAACCCGTCGACGTGCATCTCGGTCACCCAGTAGCGCAGTGAATCGAGCACCAGCTTCAGCGTCGCCGGGTGGCGCACCGCCATCGAGTTGCCGCAGCCGGTGAAGTCGCGGTGGTGGCTCTGATGCTGAGGGTCGAGCCAGTAGTAGACCGGGTTGTCGACGCCGCGGAAGCAGAGCTCAGGCCCGCGCTCGTTGCCCTCGCACGAATGGTTGTAGACGACGTCGAGCAGCACCTCGAGCCCGGCGGCGTGGAGCGCCTTCACCATCTGCTTGAACTCACGCACCTGCTCACCGCGCGCGCCGCTGGAGCTGAAGCGCTGATCAGGCGCGAAGAAGCTGAGCGTGTTGTAGCCCCAATAGTTCGACAGCCCGCGCTCGGTGAGAAAGCCTTCGCTCACCCGCTCGTGCACCGGGAGCAGCTCGACGCTGGTGACGCCCAGCTTCTGGAGGTGCTCGATCGCCGCGGGGTGCCCGAGGCCGGCGTAGGTGCCGCGAAGCTTCTCGGGGATGCCGGGGTGGCGCTGGGTGAAGCCCTTCACGTGCAGCTCGTAGACGATCGTCTTTCGCCAGATGACCTCGGGCCGTTTCTCGCCCGACCAGTCGAAGTCGTCGGCCACCACCACGCTGCGGGGCACGTGCGGAGCGGAGTCGCGATCGTCTTTCTTCTCTGCGCCTTCCGCGTCGAAGGTGGAGCCGTAGACCGGCCCCTTCCAGTCGACGCCGCCGCTGACCGCGCGCGCGTAGGGGTCGGTGAGCAGCTTGGCCGGGTTGAAGCGCAGGCCTTTCTCGGGCTGCCAGGGGCCGTGAACGCGGTAGCCGTAGAGCGTTCCCGCGGGGAGGTTCGGCACGTAGCCATGCCAGACCGAGTTGGTGACGTCGGAGAGCTCGAAGCGGCCGATCTCGCGGTTCGGGTCGGCGGAGTCGAACAGGCAGACTTCGATCTTGGTCGCCCGCTCGGAGTAGAGCGCGAAGTTCACGCCCTTGCCGTCGTGGGTCGCGCCCAGCGGGTATGCGACTCCGGGCCATACGGACAGCGGTTCGGGCATTTCGTCGGAGAGTTGAAGGGACGGCTCCTTTTGCGTCAACGCAGATCGGCAGTCCCTCACCCGCGAGCACCTATGGTGCTCGTCGGCCTCTCCCAAAGGAGAGGGTTCGTGACGCATGCGGTCATTGGGCGATGCACCGGATATTGCGATCGAATGGGTGAATGTGGTTTGTCCTCCCCGCCACAAAGGGCCGCGGGCCGGTGTTGAGGGGTTGTCATCTATGTTGCGTGGACTCTGGTTCGGTGGAGCTTGGGCTCTGCTTGCAGTCGGGTTTCTGGCGTGCGGTGGTGGGACCAAGCAGTGCAACAGCACCAACTGTTCGGGCTGCTGCGATGCGACCGGTACCTGTCAGTCCGGCACCACCGCGATGGCGTGCGGTGAGTTCGGCGCGATGTGCACCTCATGCGTGACCGGGCAGATCTGCTCGCTCGGCGCGTGCACCGGCAACAACGTCGGCGGCGGCTCGGGAACGGGCGGCGGTTCGGCGACCGGCGGCGGCGCGGCGACCGGCGGCGGCTCGGCGACGGGCGGCGGCGCAGCGACGGGTGGCGGCGCAGCGACGGGCGGCGGTAGCGCGGCCGGCGGCGGCGCGGCGACGGGTGGCGGCGCAGCGACCGGCGGCGGCAGCGCGGCCGGCGGCGGCGCGGCGACCGGCGGCGGCAGCGCGGTTGGCGGCGGCGCGGCGACCGGCGGCGGTGCAGCGACCGGCGGCGGCAGTGCGGTCGGCGGCGGCGGTGGCTCGAGCGGCGGTTGCCCGAGCGGCCTCGTCTGCCAGGACGCCAGCGGCCAGGGCAACTACGAGTGCATCGACCCGGTGAACGTGATTCCCCCCAACGCGCCCACCTGCAGCGGCAGCCAGCCGTGCGCGAGCGGGTGGACCTGCTTCGCCACCAGCTCCGGCGGCACCACCGGCATCTGCCTGGAGGACTGCAGCGGCGGCACCGGCGGTGGCGCGGGCGGCGGCGGCGCGGCGACCGGCGGCGGTTCGGCCACGGGCGGCGGCTCCGGCACCGGCGGCGGGAGCACCACCTACCCTGCTCCGCACCCGGCGTACCCGACCGCGGAGAGCTACGGCGGCGGCGTGCTGTCGACGATCAAGTTCATGGCGATCAGCTTCAACAACGACGACTCGACGCTGGTCTCCTCGGGCGACGACTTCATCGCCACCGTCGGCGGAACCTCGTACTGGAGCGCAGCGACCGCGGAGTACGGCGTCGGCACTCCGACCGCGCTCACCGCCAAGCACCTGAACGAGGCGGCGCCGTCGACCATCGACGACAGCCAGATTCAGACCTGGTTGGTGAACAAGCTGACCGGCAGCAACCCCACGCTCGGCCAGCCTGACCCGTCGGTCATCTACACAATCTTCTACCCCCAGAACACGACCATCACCTACGGCGGCTCGCAGAGCTGCCAGGCGTTCGGCGGCTATCACGGCAGCGTGCAGGTCGGCGCCACCGAGGTGCCGTACGCGGTGATCCCGAAGTGCACCGGCTTCCTCCCGGGCGGCACGCTGGCGCAGATGATCTCCGCGGCGGGCAGCCACGAGCTGATCGAAGCGGCGACCGACCCGTTCCCGAACAGCAACCCGGCCTACGCGGGCGTCGATCAAGACCACCTGATCTGGGAGCTGTACCTGCTCGGCGAGGTCGGCGACCTCTGCGCGCAGGACCCGAGCGCGTTCTACCAGCCGACCGGCTACAGCCACACCGTGCAGCGCACCTGGTCGAACCAGGCGACTCTGACCGGTAAGGACCCGTGCCAGCCGTCGTTGCCGGGCGAGGTCTTCTTCGGCGCGGTGCCAGTGATGAACGACACCGTCTACCTGAACTACGGCGGCCAGAACTACCCGACCAAGGGCGTGTCGATCGCGGTGGGTGGGTCGAAGACGATCGACGTCGACCTGTTCACCGAGGCGGCGATGGGCAGCTTCAACATCTCCGCCTACGACCTGTCGCAGGCCGGCAACCTGTTGAGCTTCTCGTTCAACAGCACCACCGGTAACAACGGCGACGTTCGCCAGCTGACCATCACCCGTCACTCCACCGACACTTCGATCGGCGGCAACGCGTTCATGGTGATCGCCGGCAGCGGCAACACCCAGCACTACTACTTCGGCTTCATCGCGAATTAAGCCGCGCGCGAGTCGAAGTTCACAGTTAGAACCCTCCTCGTTTTTTCCAACGAGGAGGGTTTTTCATGAAGGTGCTCAATCGCAGTGCCACCGCGGTCTGGAAGGGCGCGGGGCTCGACGGCAAAGGCGCGCTCACCACCCAGTCGGGGGCGTTCAAAGAACAGCCGTACTCGTTTCACACCCGCTTCGCGGCTGAAGACGGCAAGGCCGGCACCAACCCGGAGGAGCTGATCGCCGCCGCCCACGCGGGCTGCTTCGCGATGGCGCTCTCGTTCGGGCTCACCGGTGCGGGGCATCCTCCGGAGCAGCTCGACGTCACCGCCACGGTGCGAATGGAGACGCCCGACGTCAACTGGACGATCAAGTCGGTGAAGCTGGTGTTGAAGGCGAAGGTGCCTGGCCTCAGCAAAGAGAAGTTCGACCAGATCGCCGCCGGCGCGAAGCAGAACTGCCCGGTGTCGAAGGTGCTCAACGCCGAGATCACGCTCGAGGCGACGCTCGCTTGAGCGGGCGCTTCCTGCTGATCGCAGCGCTGTTGGCGGGCTGTGCGTCGGTGCCGAAGATTCCCGACGCGCCGATGCCGCTGCCGGCGGGTGGCCAGGGCTACCCGCTCTGCAAGGTGATCACCGAGCGCACCGACCACTGGGTGCTCAGCGGGTTGGACGACTTCTCGTTCGCGACCTGGAACTCGGTGATGGGCACGGTGGTGATGAAGCGGCCCGACGGGCTGCTGTTGATCGACCCCACCTTCGCCAGGTCGGTGCGGGCCGACCTCACCCACGTGGGTGCGTTCGCGCACCTGGTGACCGGTGACGCCGAGACGAAGACGCCGGTGGTGACCGCGATGAGCGCCGCGGGGCTCGACCCGATGCAGGTGAAGTGGGCGCTGATCACCCATTCGCATTGGGACCACACCGGCGCGCTGGGCGACCTGAAGAGCGCGGAAGTGAAGATGAGCCGCGCGGAGTACGACTTTCAGAACGGCTTCAAGGGCGAGTGGGACCACGGCGCGATCGTGGTGACGCTGGAGCGCGCGCGGAGCCGGTTCACCTCGTTCGACTTCGACGGGCCGCCGCTGCTCGGTTTCGACGCCTCGAAGGACCTGTTCGGAGACGGCTCGGTGATCGCGGTGCCGCTGCCCGGTCACACGCCGGGGCACACCGGGTACCTGCTCCGCGACGAGGGCGGGCAGTGGTGGCTGATGATCGGCGACGCTTCGTGGCTGCTGCGCGGGGTGGAGGAGCCGGCGCGCAAGAACTTCATCGCCCGCGGGTTGGACGAGAACGGCGACGCCACCGGCATCACGCTGGCGCGGCTGCACGCGTTACTGAAAGCACACCCCGAGATTCACCAGGTGCCGGCGCACGACGCTCGCGGGTACGAAGGAATGCCGGAGTGCGGTAAATAGCGGCGCATGAGAACGGCACTTTTGGGCGGGTTGTTGTCGGTCGCGGTGGCGCTGTCGGGCTGTGGCAACGCGTGCGACCACTTGAAGCGCGCCTCCGACAGCTTGAACACCAAGCGGCAGTCGTGCGGCTCGAGCTCGAGCGGCAGCTTCGACAACAACAAGTGCCAGAACAACCTGCACGACTGCTCGCAAGACGACATGAACCGGCTCGACAGCTACGCCAGCTGCATCGAGGGGCTGCAGGGCTGCCCCCCGAGCACCTCGGGAGCGCTCGCGGGCGGTGAGCTCGGGTGCCTGCAGCAGCTGAGCGGCATCAGCGCCGCGTGCCTTTCGACCCAGTAGCCTTCTTCTTCGCCGGGCGCGGCGGCATCGCCGGTTGCGGGAGCGCGGCCGGCTCGGCCTTGAGAAACGGCACCGTGTGGGTGGAGCCGTCGATCGCCTCGAGCTCGACGCCGGTGTTGTCGGCGGTGAAGTGCGGCTTGGTGCCGGCTTCGCCCATCACGCCCTTCACCCAGCGGAACTGATTGCCCATCGAGGCGATCTTCGTCTGGTCGATCGGCAGCCCGCCGCCCTGCACTTCGTACTCGATGCCGCTCTCGTTCCAGACCGTGACCAGCTTGGCGTAGCGGAACGCGGAGCCCGACGGCGCCGAGTGCACCACCACCAGCCGGGTGCAGTCGGGCGAGGCGAAGCGGAGATCAATCGCGGTCGCGCGGCAGCCCTGCGAGGTCCACTTCACCTCCTGGGTGGCGTTGACGACGCAGCGCACTTCGCAGTCGGTGGGCGAGGTGGCGGTCTGCTGAATGCGGAGGGTGGCGTCGGGGTTGAGCGCCTCCCAGCCGAGGCCGCGGGTCTCTGGAGCCGGCGCGGGCGCGGCGGGAGGCGGAGGCGCGGGGGCCTCTTTCTTACAGGCGGCGATGAGGAAGACGACGGCGAGCGAAGCGCGTGCGCGGGTCACCGGGTACGAATTGTAGCCGAAGCCGGCGCGGGGCCGAAGACTCCGACGATGAAGCCGCGAATGGTGCCGATGCCGGCCAGCGCCGCGCCTGAGAACAGCGCCAGGGCGATCGGCAGCTCGCTCTCGAGGAGCTCTACCCCCTGCTGGCCGAGGGCGACGGCCACTGCGAGCCACCAGAAGTAGGAGTAGCGCATTGGGGAGTCAGTTGCCGGGGCGCGCGGAGACGATCCATCGGGTCTCTGGGGGGCGGGTTCGCGAGGAAATCCCGCATCGGTCGCGCCACTCCGCAGCGAACTGCGCACGCCATCAGCTCGACCCGGTCGACGTGAAGGATGATCCGCACCGCCATGGCGTAGGCGTGCTCGATGCCGATCCGGTTCCGCGCCCGGATGAACTCGACCGCCAGGCGGGGGAGCTGAAACACCTGAAAGAGCGGGCCCTTGGTCGAAAGTCTGGTGGTGAGGACATCGGCCTCCGGTGGGCTCGAGGCATTGCGAAGCGTCTCGATCTGGAGCGGAGGCACGTGAGGCCGGCGTGCCTTCGATGCGATTGAGATCCAGATCCTTTTCGGTGGCCGATCGAGCAGCCCATGAATCCACAGCGCAGTGTCCAGAGTCCCGATGGCCTCCGGCGAGTGAAACAGAAGCGCCTCCGCGTCCGAGATGTTGTATCGGGTAGACGAGTAGAGGCCGCGCCCGTGTTGGATGATCGCCCCTGACAAGGCTTCCTCAAATAGCCGCGGCCGCTCGAAGGAGTTGATGTCCTTCGCGCGGAAGATCGCCGGGCGCCGGATCATGTCGGTGACGTCGATCATGCGATCTCTTCATCGCATGCGGGTCTGACATCTACGGCGGCAACTGGCTTTGATTGGGGCGCTGGGGCTCGGGTTTGGGCGGCTGCCCTAGCGAGCTCCGCCCGCGATCGCGTGACCAGCCCTGCGACGCGGGTGTGCCTCATGGCGCGACTGCGGTGCGGCGCCGTGCCACTTGTCGACGCCCTATCAAAGTGTCGGGCATTGGCTCGCATTCGGTCACGCCCAACGTCCGACGCTTTGATCTCGCGCCCAACATCCGACACTTTGATAGCGCGTCGACAAGTGGCTCGGCAGCGGGCGGGGTCGAGCCGCTGACCGTGGCAACCCACCCGCACCGCAAGGCACACCCGCATCGAACGGCTGGCCCCTAGATCGCGGGCGGAGCTCGCCAGGGCAGTGTCCCAAACCCAAGCCCCAGCGCCCCCAATCAAAGCCAACCGGCATCGCGCCACATGTCCGCGCCCGCAACTGGATCACCGGTCCCGTGATCGTAGACTTCGAGGCTGATGGAGCGCCCCGGCAACTGGCGCCCCTGCCCGCTGCGCGAGTGGGGTCCCTTAGGCGAACGACGTCTCGGGTCTGACGGCCGCGAGCTGGCGGAGTTCCACTTCCTCAACCACGTCCCTGACGCGCTGCGCGAGCTGATCACCTCCTCGCGAACGGCACCGAAGGCCTGGCTGAAGCTCTGGGGCATGACCCGCCTGGCCAGCCGCGAGGCGCTCGCCACCGAAGCGGCGCCGGGCATCGACGCCCGCAAGCTCTGCGAGCTGCTCCAGGCGAGCGGCCAAACACTGCCCACCTACGTCGCGGTCGACATCGCGCGCGCGGTCACCGAGGCCTGGTTCAACGGCCCGGGCGCACACCACGTCACCCCCGACCGCGTGCGGCTGACCTGGACCGGCGAGGTGCGCCTCAGCCACGACCTCGAAGCGACCCTTCGCGCCTGGGGTCAGTTCGCGCGGCCCGACCCGCACGCGACTCCGCCCGAAGTGATTCGCGGCTTCCCGCAAGACCCCCGCACCGCCGTCTACAGCGTCGGCGTGCTGCTGCTGATGCTGCTCACCCGGCTCACCCGCCTGCCCGCACCGCCGCGCGGTGAGAGCCCGCGCAGCCCGCTCGACGACGCCGACTTCATCGAGCGCCAGCGGCCGGGCCTGAAGACGGTGCTCGAGCGCGCGCTGCTGGTCGACGCCGACGCCCGCTTCGACACTCCCGCGCAGCTGCGCGAGCGCCTCGCTCCGTTCGCCGGCCGGGAGGGCGAAACGCAGAGCTGGCTCTCCCAGCACCTCCCGAAGATCGCCAGCTGGGAGCTCACCCGCCACCAACTCTCGATCGATCTCCTCACCGGCCGCGACCCCGAGCCGCTCCCGCCCGAGCTCGAGGCGCGCCTGCTCGACCACCCCGAAGACGAAGACGCCTGGGCGGTGCTCGGCGATCACCTGATGGCCCGCGGCAGCCCGCGCGGAGAGCTCGCCGAGGTGCAGCGCCGCCTCGAGGCCTCCCCTTCGGACGCCGCGCTGAAGAAACACGAGCAGCTGCTGCTCGAAGCCGACGCCCGGCTCGATCCTCCCCGCGCGCTCCGCTGCGAATTTCACCGCGGCTACGTGCGAAAGGTCGAAGTCGGCCCCGACGCCGACCTGGCCGCGCTCGAAGAGGCGATGGCCCACCCCAGCCTGCGCTTTCTCCACACCCTCAAGGTCACCCAGCTTCGACTGACCGAGCCCGCGCTCTCGGTGCTGGTGGCGGCGAAGCACCGCGCGGTGCGCCGGTTGGAGCTCCCGGTCGGCCTGCTGGTCGACGAGAAGGCATTACGCGCCGCTCTGCCCAGGCTCGAAGCGATCGTCTCGCATCAGGTGTAAGAGGCCCACGTGTCTCCGTTCATCAAGCTGCTGCTCGGTCTGGCGTTGGTGCTGGTGCTGGTGGGGCTGCTGATCGTCGCCATCGGCGCGGTGCTCCCAAAAGAGCACCAGGCGCGGCGCAGCGGCCGCTTTCGCCGGCCTCCGCGCGCGGTGTGGGACGTGATTCACAACGTCGACGGCTACGCGGAGTGGCGCAGCGAGATCGAGCGCGTCGAGCGGCTCCCCGACTCCGGCGGCCAGACCCGCTGGAAGGAGTACTCCCGCGGCCAGGTGATCACCTACCAGCGCGTCGAGTCGAAGCCGACCTCGCGCATGGTGACGATGATCGCCGACAAGACGCTGCCGTTCGCGGGCCGCTGGGTGTTCGTGCTCGAGGCCACCCCCGAGGGCTGCAACCTCAGCATCGTCGAGGACGGCGAGATCAAGAACCCGCTCTTCCGGTTCATGTCGCGCTTCATCTTCGGCTACAGCGGCACCATCGACGCGTACTTCGAAGCGCTGGCGAAGAAGCTCGGCGGCCTCGCCGACTGACCTACTTCTTCCCGAACTTCGGCACTGGAATGCGGTGCGGCACCGGCACGTCGACCTCCAGCGTCTTGCCCTCGCGCAGCAGTGTGTAGTGCACGTTGGCGCCTTCCTTCAGGCCGACCAGGTAGGCGCCGATCTTGTCGGTCTCCTGCGCGTTGTAGTCGCCGACCTTGATGATCAGGTCGCCGCCCAGCTTCACCGAGTTGGCGCCGATGGTGGCGTCGATGGTGCCGCCCTTCAGCCCGGCCTTCGCCGCCGCCGAGTTGGGTCGCACCGTCTCGATCAACATGCCCGCCTGGTACGGCCAGTTGAACAGCGACATCACCTGCGAGTCGAGGTGACGCAGCGACACCCCGAGGTACGGAATCGGATGCTCCAGCAGCCGCTTGCGCACCATGTTCGACGGCACCGCGAAGCCGAGACCCTGGCTGCCTCCCGAGGTCGAGGCGATGTAGCTGCAGATGCCGATCACCTCGCCCTTCTCGTTGAAGAGCGGGCCGCCCGAGTTTCCTTGATTCAAAGCGGCGTCGGTCTGAATCACGTGGCCCGGCAGCAGGCCCTGGTGCTCGTCTTGCCGCAGCCCCGAGACCACGCCGGCGGTGAGGGTATGGGTCAGCCCGAGCGGAGTGCCGATGCTGAACACCGGCGCGCCGACCTTCATCAGGTCTGAGTCGCCCAGCGGAGCGACCGCGATGTTCTTCGGCAGGTCCTTCACCTTGAGCAGCGCGAGGTCTTCGGTGCGGCTCAGGGTGACGATCTCCGCCTCCAGCATCACCCCGTCGCGCAGCTCGACCGCGATCGGGTCGGCCTCTTCGACCACGTGGGCGGCGGTGGCGATGAAGCCGTCGGGGTGAATGACGACGCCGGTGCCGGTGCCGTAGCCGACCTTCATCTCGTAGCCGTTGCCGAGGTCTTTCTTCTGGGTGAGCCCGACTCTCAGCGTGACCACCGCGGAGTCGACCCGCTCGAAGGCGGCTTCGAAGTTCTTCGGCTGCGAAAGCACCAACAGCGGCAACAGCGCGGCAGCGGTCATGCGGTGAAGTTATCCTCAACCCGGCGCATGGGGCACCGGAACCACACCCGACGGCAGATCCTCGCCATCGTGGCCACCGACGACACCTTCGAGAAGGTCGACGCCCGCGGCGGCGAGGCGTGGCTGGGCAAGTGCCTCCACTGCAACGCCCACCTCTACGTCGCGTCGAACGGAGATCCGATCTCCCGGGTCACCATCGAGCACATCGTGCCGCAATCGGCCGGCGGCACCGACGCGCTCGAGAACCTCGGGCTGGCCTGCTCGCGCTGCAACCACCAGAAGGGCCGGCGCCACGACCCCAAGGGGCTCGGCGACGCGCGCGCGGCCGAGGTGGTCGAGAAGCTGCTGAAGAAGCGCCGCGAGCGCTGGCGCGAGCCGGTCGAGACCTAAGCCGTGGTCGGGAAGGTGCGCGCGAACAGCTCGTAGAACGCGTTCGCGATACCGGTGAAGGTGACCCCGAAGCGGCCCCGCGACTGCAGCCGCGGCTCGGCGGCCTTCGACCAGCGCACCGTGCCGGTGAACGGAAACTCGGTGTCGCCCAGCGTGATGCTCCCGTGCACCGTGGTGCCCGGGCGAACGGTGCGCATCACCTCCGCCGAGAACCCGAACGGAGAGACGTCGGAGGTGAAGGCGGGCAGCCGGCCTCCGAGCGTGAGCTTGAGGCGCTTGCGAAGCCGCGGCAGCGTGCGTTTGTTCATCCCTACAAGGATGTCGCTTCCTGAAGCGCTGTCGAATTACTGGTTCGCCTCCGACGCCGCTGCGCGGCTTCAGTTCCGGCGAACAACCGCCGTCACCCGTCGGCTTCACGTTTTCAGGCTAGCGTGCGCTTCCGTGAACGCGCCCACCCTGCCCTGGCGGCCCAAGTCGGCACCGACCACCGTCACCCAGGCGCTGTTCAAGGCCGACGCGAAAATCGAAGGGCAGTGGCCGGCGTGGTTGAGCGGCACCTTGATGCGCACCGCTCCGGCGATCTTCGAGCTCGGCAGGTGGCGCGCGCAGCACTGGTTCGACGGGTTGGGCATGATGTTCTCGTTCACCGTCTCGCCGCAGAAGGTCGTGTTCGCCCAGCGGTTGCTCGACTCCTACGTGGCGCGGGCGGCGCAGCAAGGCGCGGTCGACGTCAGCTCCTTCGGCAGCCCCAACCAGCGCGGCTTCTTCAAGCGGCTGTTCGAGCCGATTCCCCGCACCACCGACAACACCAACGTCAACGTGCTCAAGGTCGGCGCGGGCTGGGTCGCGTACACCGAAACCCAACACCAGCTTCAGGTGTTGGAAGACACGCTCGCCACCAACGGCGAGGTGAAGTTCGAAGACGAGCTCCCGCCGCGGGTGACGATGACCGCCCACCCGCACTGGGACCCTTCGCGCGACCAGGTGGTGAACGTCGGCGTCTCGCTCGGCCCGGAGGTCACCGTCTCGGCGTTCGACTACCCGACCTCGAGCCCGAAGCGCCGGGTGTTCGGCAAGTACACCAGCAAAGAGCTGGCCTACATGCACTCGTTCGCGCTCACCCCCGAAGAAGCGATCGTGATCGCCCACCCGTGGATGCTGAAACCGCTCAAGCTGATGTGGTCGAACAAGGGCTTCGGCGAGCACTTCGACTGGCGGCCCGAGCGCGGCTCCAAGGTGCTGGTGTTCGACCGCTCGAAGACCGCCGCGGCGCCGGCCGTGTTCGAGACCGACACGCTCTACGTGTTCCACTGCGCGAACGCGTTTCGAGACGGCGAAGACCGGGTGGTCGACGTGATCAGCTACCCCGACACCAGCATCATCGACACGCTGAAGGTCAGCTCGCTCCAGCCGCGCATCATTCCGGTGAAGCCGGCGCTGAAGCGCATTCGCATCAAGCCCCAGGGCCGCGCCACGGTGGAGACGCTGATGGCGGAGGCGTTCGAGCTGCCGGCGATTTCGTACCGCAAGTTCAACGGGCAGAAGTACCGCTGTCTCTACGGCTCGACGCTGGCCTGCGACGGCAAAGACCTGGTGAAGGTCGACCTCGACTCCGGAGCGACGAAGACGTTCGGCGAGAACGGCTACGTGTTCGGTGAGCCGGTGGTGGTCGCCCGGCCCGGAGGCACCGAAGAAGACGACGGGGTGGTGCTCACCGTCGGCTCCAACGGCACCCGCTCACAACTGGCGGTGCTCGACGCACGCACGTTCGAGCCGGTGGCACGTGCGTACGTCGAGCTGCCGATACCGCTCGGCTTTCACGGCAGCTTCGTCAGCGGGTAGCGGTCTTCGCGGCGGGCAGCGCCTGGTGGCCGAGACGAACGGCCATGTTCGGGTGCTCCTCGGCGAGCTTCTTCAACCGCAGCAGGTTGGTGCGGTTCATCTCGCGGTCTGCGGTGTAGGTGCCGGGCTCGACGCTGTGCTCCCAGCCCCAGGCGGTGTGGCAGGTGTCGCCGGTGAACAGAATCGGCCCGTTCGGCGTGCGCGCGACGTAGGCGTTCGAGCCGCGGGTGTGACCCGGCACCTGAATCGCCCAGAACGAGCCGTCGCCGAACACGTCGACCACGCCCTCGAAGCGGCCATCGGCGTCACCGGCGTACGGCCACTCGGAGATCGGCTCCTGCCCCTCGAGCGCGCGGTCGAAGCTGCCGCGGGTGGCGAAGTTCATCAACCCGGTCTGGCTGGCGTCGCCCGGGCCCGAGTAGAGCGGCGTGCCTTTCGGAACGTCGGGCGCGCCCGAGAGGTGGTCCAGATGCAGGTGGGTGAAGAACACGCCATCGAGCTTGCCGCCGTGCGCCTTCACCCAGTCGCCGAGCGGGTTCTCGAACTTCATCTTCTCGATGTGCATGAAGCTGGCGATCGGCCCGCGAATCGCGGCCTTCGACCGGTCGTCGCGGAGCGCGTTCTCCACCCCGGTGTCGATGATGAAGGTGCCGTACTTCGGGTGCTTGATGACGTGAAAGTAGACGCCGATCGGCTCTTCGCGATCGACGAGGCCGGCCTCCTTCGCCTTCGGGTTGTCGAGGTTCAGCATGCCGCTCAGCGGCACCGACCACTCCACGCTCACCACCGACTCCGCTTCGATCGGTCCCGGCTCATCGATCACCTTCAGCAGCTCGCTCGTACGCGACGCCGAGCCGAGCGCGGAAGGCTTCACCGCGTGGGAGGTCGCCGCGCAGCTGCTCATCGCCAGCGCGCCCACCGCCATCGCCACCACCGCCACCATCAGGATGTTCCGCTTCATGTGTGCCTCCTTGTTGCTTCGTGATGGGTTCATTTCTATCCATGCGCGGTAGAATGAAAATTGGCTATCTACCGATGGAGTCATCCAAAAATGGATATGGCATGGGACGACGTGCAGCTCTTCCTCGCGGTGGCAGAGACGGGGAGCGTCTCGGGCGGAGCGCGCAAGCTGCGGGTGGGGCAACCGACGGTGAGCCGCCGGCTGGCCGACCTCGAGTACCACCTGGGCTACCCGCTGTTTCGGCGCGGCGTCTCGGGGGCGGCGCTCACCGCGGCGGGTGAGCGGCTGCTCGCTCCGGCGAAGAAGATGGCGGAGTGGGCGGCGGAGGTGGACCGCACCGCGGCGAAGTCGGAGGCGGCTCCGCGCGGCGTGGTGCGGCTGACCGCGCCTCCGGGCGTCGCGTACGAGCTGATGGCGCCCTTCGCGGCGTGGCTGAGAACGAAGCTGCCCGAGATTCGCCTCGAGGTGCTCTCGTCGATGGCCTACCTCGACCTGGTGCGCGGCGAAGCCGACCTCGCGATTCGCATCAAGAAGCCGGCCGACCCCGACCTGAAGGTGCTCGCGACCGTGCGCGAGAAGGTGCACGTCTACGCGTCGAAGAGCTACGCGGCGAAGCTGCCCAAGCAGTACACGATGGCCGACCTCGACTGGATCGGCTGGGCGCCGCCGTACGACTCACTGCCGCCGAACCCGCAGCTTTCGCAGATGATCCCCAACTGGAAGCCGGTGTTCACCTCCGACAGCTTTCTGGTGCAGTGGCGCGCGGCCGAGGCGGGCGTGGGCTGCTTCATCACCGCGCTCGGCAGCCACAAGTTCATGCGCAGCACCGGGCTGGTGCCGCTCGAGATCGAGCTCGGCCCGTTCGGTCAGGCCGAGACGTACCTGGTGGCGGCGAAGAGCGCGCTCGACATACCGCGGGTGCGCGCGGTGGCCGACGTGCTCGTCGAGAAAATCATGAGCAGCTAGACGTCTTTCTTGTCTTCGGGCGGCAGCGGCTTGGTGGTCATCTTGTCGAGCTCGCCCAGCTGGCTGCCCGCCACCTTCTCGAGGTTCCTGAACGCGTACCAGACCGCGAGCACGAAGCCTCCGACGATGAACAGCAGGATGATGTCTTTCACCGGCATGTCAGACCTCCGCGTCGAGCCACAGCGACTCCAGCCGCACCTGAGGAGGCGTCGGGTGCAACCGCAGCCCGTTGAGCTGAGGCGCAGCGACGCACTGAAAACCCTGGTGGTAGAGCGGCACCACCACGCAGTCTTCCCTTACTAACGCCTCTGCGCGCCGGTAGTTGAGCTCTCTCAACCCCGGGTCGATGCTCACGCGCGCTTCGTCGGTGAGCCGGTCGAACTCCGGGTTGGCATAACCGAGCCCGTAGTAGCTCTGCGCCTTCGAATTCAGCAGGAAGTGCAGGAAGTTGTCGGGGTCGGCGAAGTCGGCGATCCAGTTGCCGCGAATGAGGCCGATCTTTCCTTCACGCAATCGCTGCCAGTAGTCCTGCTTGAGCTCGATGTGCAGCAGCTTCACCAGACCGGCCTCGACCAACGGCCCGAACAGCACCTGGTCTTCCAGAGACGTGTCGCGGTCGGGCGGGAAATACAGGGTCAGGGTGACGTCGCGCAGCCCCGCTTCGGCGAACAGCGAGCGCGCCAGGCCGATGTCGGTGCGCGGCTCGTGCACCCGGTCGGGCTCGAGCAGCCCCGGAGGGGTGAGCGCCTTCGCCACCTTCGCGCCGGGGTGAAAGCGCTCCACCAGCGCGCGCACGTCGAGGCCGGCGCGAATCGCCCGCCGCACCCGCACGTCTCCGTAGGGCGCTTCTTTGACGTTGAAGGCGAGGAACCAGGTCGACGGCGAGTACACCTGGGTCACCAGCGCCGGGTCGACGCCGGCGGCGACCACGTGCTCGTGGTGGAGGTAGCTCACCAGCGCCACGTCGTTGCGCCTGAACGCCTCCAGCGCCTCCTGCCGGGTCGAGTACAGCCGCGCCTCCACCCGGTTCAGCAGCGGCAGGGTGCGCCGGTAGAAGGCGACGTTGCGCTCGAACACCAACCGGTCGGGCGACGCCGACTCCACCTGGCGAAACGGCCCGGTGCCCTGGAGCTTGCCGTCTTCGCCGCGGCGGGTGACCGAGGTCGACGGGAGCGCGAGAATTCGGAGGAAGAACGCGCGCGGCTCCTCGAGGCGAATCTCGAGGGTGGAGTCGTCGAGCACCTCGATGCCGCTCACCTTCGAGGCCTCGCCACGCGCGAACGCGGCGGCGCCCTCGATGTCCTTCAACATGCCGGAGTCGGGCGAGCCGACCTTGGGGTCGAGCAGCCGCTCGAAGTGGTCTTTCACGTGCTGGGCGGTGAGCTTCACCCCGTCGTGAAACAGCACCCCGCGCCGCAGGTGAAAGCGGTAGCGCCGCGCGCTCGCGTCGGCCTCCCAGCGCTCGGCGAGGTCGGGCACCAGAATGCCTTCTTCGAACCGGAGCAGGGTCGAGAACATCGCCGACGAGAGCTCGGCCAGCTGGAGGTCGATGGTGAACAGCGGGTCGAGCCCGCGGGTGACCGGCAGCTCGGTGCTGCGGTGAATGCCGACCGAGAGCACCCCACCGGCCGACGGCTGCGGGAGCTTGAAGCGAAACACCTCGGCGTCGAGGCCACCGGCTTCGTGGCGCAGCTGCTCGACCATGCGCGAGAGCCCGTCGGCGATCACCGTCACCTTGCGCGCGTCTTCACGCACCTCGGCGACCTCCTCGGAGATCGCGCTGTCGCCCTTCTGGAGCACGTCTTGCGAGGTGCGAATCTCGTCGATCGCCGCGGTCAGCCTCAGCACCGAGTCAGACAGGTCGCGGCCGGTGCGCACCTGGCCCTCGGCCTTGCTGGCGGCGCCGTGGGCGACCTTGGCCATCTCCTGGGTCTGGCGAACCAGAATCTTCGAGTCTTCCTGCTGCTCCTGGGCGAGCCGGGTGAGCTGCTCGACCCGCTCGTTCACCTGGCCCGAGGCGGCGACCACCTGGCGGCCCTTCTCTTCGAGCCGCTGGGTCTCGGCCACGGTGGCTTCGACCGCGGCGAGCGCCTGGGTGGTGGTGGAGCGAATCTCTTTCAGCGCGCTGGCGGCGCGATCGCCGAGCACCACGCCCGAGCTGGTCTGATCTCTCGCCGCGCCGACCAGGCCGACCACCTCGGTGACCGCGTCGCGCACCCGCTTCACCTGCTGGGCGATCTCCCGGGTCGACCGCGCGGTGCGTTCGGCCAGGTTGCGCACCTCGCTCGCCACCACCGCGAACGCCTTGCCGCTCTCGCCCGCCTGGTTGGCGATGATCGACGCGTTGAGCGCGAGCAGGTTGGTCTGGTCGGCGATGTCTTGAATCACGTCGACCACGCGGCCGATCTCGAGCGAGTAGCCGCCGAGCGAGTTCACCAGCGACGAGGCCTGGCGCACGGTGTCTTCGATCGCGTGGAGCCCGCGCACCGAGTCGATCACCAGCGACTCGCCGCGCTCGGCGGTGCGGGTCACGTCGCGCGCGAGGCCGCCGGTCTCTTCTGCGCGGCGCCGCACCGAGTCGATGCCGCCCTCCACCGAGGCGACGTAGTCCTGGGTCTCGCGGGCGAACAAGGTCAGCGCTTGCTGGGCGTCGACGATCGCGGTCACCCGGTGCGACATGTTCTCGACGCCGTCGGAGGTCTTGCGCGCGTTGGTGTCGAGGCCGGTGAGCGCGGTGGCCACCTGCTCGATGCGCTCGGTCATCTCGGTGAGCGCGGCGGTGGTCTCGCGGGCAAAGTTCTCGAGCTGCGAGATGCGGCGGGTGCTGCCCTGGAGGCTCTCGCCCATCGAGCCGACCGCGGTCTGGGAGCGATCGACGGCGGCCTGCTGGCGGCGCGAGGCGTCGAGCACCGAGCGCACCTCGGCTTCGACGTCGCGGCTGGTGCGGTGGAGGTTCTGGGTGACGCGCTGCACCTGGGTGAGCGCGCGGCGCAGCGAGAGCACCAGGCGCTGGAGGTCGACCTCGTCGTTGCGGCTGGTGTTGGTGAGGTCTCCGGCGGAGAGCAGCTCGACCTGCCGTCGAAGACGCTCGCGGCGGCGCACGCCCGACTGGAACCAGGTGAGCCAGCCGAAGAAGGTGAAGCCGGCGGTCGACGAGGCCACCATCACCGCCCACTCGAAGGCGGTGTCGGGGTGGCCGCTGACCGAGCTCATCGCGAGCCCAGAGAGGAAGCCGCAGAGAATGCCGCCGCCCAGGCCGAAGATGTAGACGTAGCGGCGGCGCCCCATTCGTTGGGCGGGAACCTAACAGACCCTCGCTGGTGTCGGGATGAAGACCTACACCCGCACCTCATAGGATTCCCCAATGGCGATCGACATGCGCGAGCTCGGAGTGGTGAAGGTCGCCAGCCCCTGCAACGCCGACTGGGAGCAGATGGAGGGCGACGACCAGGCCCGCCACTGCAAGCTCTGCCAGAAGAACGTCTACAACCTGTCTCAGATGAACGCGGTCGACGCGCGGGCGCTGCTGCTCGAGCGCGAGGGCAAGCTGTGCGTGCGATTCTACGCGCGCAAAGACGGCACCGTGCTCACCGCCGACTGCCCCAAGGGCGTGCAGCGCAAGCGGCTTCGCCTGGTGGCTGCGATCGCCTCCGCGGCATCGGTGGTGCTGGCGGGCGCGGCGTTCCTGCTCGACTCGGGTGGCTTCGGCCCGGCGGCAGCGCGGGTGCGAATGATGATCACCGGCGAGTCGTGCAGCGAATCCGTCGAGACCGAGACGGTGACGACGATGGGCCTGATGGTGGCGAGGCCTCCCGAGCCCGAGAAGAAGAAGCTGGTCGGCTTCGGCCAGAACAACGCCTACTGAGCCTCATCCTCCTGTTGACGGAGGGTCCTCCCGACGACCGATGAGGCGGTGCCCGGGCGCCACCTAGCGTCGAGGCATGTCATCGGAGCTGCACGAGCTCGGAGTGGTGAAGGTCGCGACGCCCTGCAAGGCGAAGTGGTCGCAGATGAAGGGCAGCGACACCGTTCGCCACTGCGCGCAGTGCAACAAGAACGTCTACCACCTCAGCCGGCTGACCTCGTTCGAAGCGCGGGAGCTGCTGCACAAGACCGAAGGCCGGCTGTGCGTGCGCTTCTTCGCGCGCGCCGACGGCACCGTGCTCACCCAGGATTGCCCGGTGGGGGTGCAGCGCCGGAGGCTGACGCTGATCGCCGCGGTGACCACCGTGGTGGGGCTGCTGCTGTCGGCGCTCGCCTCGACCTTGCAGACCGGCGGCTTCCTCGGCACTTCGAGCCGGCTGAAGGCGTTCATCAGCGGCCACGAGCTGACGCCCGCCGACCTGCAGCTGCGGGCGCAGTCGGTCGACACGCTCGAGGGCAAACGAATGATGGGGTTCGGCTCCAACAACGCCTACTGACATGGACCTGCGCGAACATGGAGTGTCTCAGCCGGCCAGCCGTTGCGGCTCGAAGTGGTCGGAGATGAGCGGTGACGCGCGCGTTCGCCAGTGCGCGCGCTGCCAGCAGAACGTCTACCGCTTCGGCAGCCTCGACCCGTTCGAGGTGCGGCAGCTGCTGATCGAGAAGGAGGGCAAGCCTTGCGTGCGCTTCTTCGACCGCGGCGACGGTTCTGTGATGGTGAAGGACTGCCCGCGCGGCCAGCTGAGGCGCTGGAACCTCCGCTTCGCCCTCGTCTCGGCGGTGCTGCTGGCGCTGTTCGGCGGCAGCGGCTTCGTGCTCGCTTCAGGCGGCGTGCCCCAGGCGACTGAGCGGGCGCTGAAGACGTTCGAAGCGAAGCCTCCTCCGCCGGTGACTGACGCTGACCTGCAATGCCTGTGCGGGATGAGGAACTTCGCGCAGAACAACGCCTACTGACGGTCCTTCAGCGTGCTCGTCTGCAGGAACTTGAGGAAGTAGTAGCGGGGCACGTCGTCGTGGGCGAGCGCCGAGCGCTTGAAGAGCAGCCCGTGCTCGAACTCCGGCAGGGTCCAGGTCGAGGTGGTGCGGTCGTCGTGAATCACGCCCGCGTCGACCCAGCCGGCGGCGCGGTCGGCCATGTCTTGAGAGTTGGCGAGCGTGCCTCCGTTGAGGGTGTAGACGGTGCCGAAGCGGCGGTGCGTCGACGCGATGCCGATCAGATCGCTCTTTACCCAGGCGTCGAAGTCGGCGGTGAAGCCGTAGAGCGAGTCGAACAGCCAGACCTCACGCACTGGAACGCCGCCCACGCTGATGATCCCCGCCGCGGCGTCGTAGCCGCCCGAGTGCGACGCCACCACCACGGTGCCGATGTCGGCCACGTTCACCTGCCCCAGCGCCGGTCGCAGATCGATCAGCGTCTCGTCGAGCAGGTCGAAGAAGCCGCTCGGGTCGCCCAGCTTGCCGGGGTTGCCGGTCGCCTGGTCGAACGCCAGCTCCGGGGCGAGCAGCAGCGCGTTCTTGTTCGATTGCTCCAGCTGCGAGATCAGCTGGTAGGCGTTGCGCACCGGAGTGCCCGCGTCGGGATCGCACGACTCGCCCGCGTCGCGAATGATGTTCGCGATGCAGTTGTCGAAGCCGTGCAGCCAGACCACCAGGTCGATCGGAGGCGTGGGGTCGAAGTTCGCCGGCACGTAGACCAGCGCGCTCGGGTGATCAGGCGTCGGAGCGAAGGCGCCGGCGTCGAGGGTGAGGAAATAGAGCGCGGGACCGATTCGGGTGGGACCCGCGTCGGGGCTTCCCGAGTCGGGTGCTCCTGCGTCGGGCATTCCCGCATCGGGCGTTCCGGAGTCGCTCGAGACTCCGGCGTCGAAGCCCGCATCGGCCACCGTCGTTTGCTTCAGAAAGTCGTCGAGATCGCTCGCGCTGCCGCCGCCACAGCCGGCGAGAAGAATGATCAGCAGTGCGCGGCGCATCGCCGCCAAAGGTTACTTGATGCCGATCATCGTGTGCAGCGTCGCAGTGTCACCGAACAGCGCGCTCACGGTGTTGGTGTCGTCCTTCGAGTTCCAGTTATCGAGCACCGCCACGCTGAACGCGCTCGGGCAGTCGTAGAAGCCGAGCTGGCCGGGCTTGCGGAGCTCTTTGCATTTGCCCGCCAGCTCCTTGGTCGCGCTCTTCATCGTCGCGTCGGCTTCGCGGCTGCTCTTGCGATCGACCAGCGCGATGCCGAGCGCGAACACCTTGCCGTTCGCGGTCATCACCTGCTGGTTCGCGTCGGGGCAGGTCTCGGTGGTGTAGCTGAGGCCGCTCGGCGTGGTGCCCGGCTTCTTGTCCCACGCGCCCTTGCAGGCCAGCTTCGCCTTCACCTTCTCGGGCGAGGTGTCGAACATGCCGTGGAGGTCGTCGAGCAGCGAGGTCTTGGCCGGCGCCGCCGCGAAGGTGAGGGTCGCCGCCGCGAGGGTGAAGAAGATCATCCGCATGGGAGGGAGACCCCTACCCGGGCCCACCTGTGAAATTCGGGCCGAAATTCCCCCGAAACGTAAGCGCCACAGACACCTACCCCTGAAGACGGTCTTTCTCGGTGGCAGAGAATTTCATTGTCCCGCACCGCCGGAGCCCACCATGACCACCCCGATCAAGCGCTTCAACACCGACCTCAAGCACTACCGCTCGGCGCAGGCCACCGAGAAGAAGGCGGTCGCCACCCAGAAAAAGGACGTGGCGGCGGAGAAGAAGGCGCTCGGCGCGATCGACGCGCAGAAGCAGCAGCTCCTCGACGGGTTCGAGACCCAGCTGAGCTCCGGCCAGCCGATCGACCCCGCCCAGTTCACCCAGGACCTGAACAAGATGCTGCAGCTGGGTCAGAAGCGTCAGCAGACCCAGGACAAGTTCGAGAGCCGCCTCGCCGGCGACAAGAAGAGCATCAAGCACGACCAGGGCGTGGTGAAGAAGGACCGCAAGCAGGCGCTCAAGGATCTGAAGCCGGCCGAGTACGACATGAGCCTGAAGCAGACCAACCACGCCCGCCAGGCGCTCGGTCTGAAGAAGGTGAACCAGGTGATTCGCCCGCCCCACCCCACCGTGGGCGGCCAGGTCGGCAAGTGGATCAGCCAGGCGCAGGAGATCCTCGCCAAGCACGGCATCCCCTACTCGAAGATGAACGCGAAGGACCTGAACATCATCATTCAGCACGAGTCGTCGGGTAACCCGAACGCGCAGAACAACTGGGACTCGAACGCCGCCGCCGGTCACCCGTCGATCGGCCTGATGCAGACCATCGGCCCCACCTTCAACGCGTACAAGCTCCCGGGCCACGGCAACATTCGCAACCCGGTCGACAACATCATCGCCGGCGTTCGCTACGCGGTGAGCCGCTACGGCTCGATCTCCAACGTTCCCGGCGTGGTCGACGTGCACCACGGCCGCCCCTACGTCGGTTACTGAGCGCCAGTCGCAGAACGGGAGGACACATGAACGCCGCCGTCAAACGCCTCGATCGCGACATCCACAACCTTCACCAGGCGCAGAAGGGCCATGACAAGGCGGTCGCCGAGACCCGGCGCGACACCGCCGCTGAGAAGAAGGCGCTCCAGCAGATCGCCACCCAGCAGCAGCAGCTGACCGACGGCTTCGATCAGCTCACCACGCCGGAGGATCAGCAGGCGGCACTGCAGAAGATGTTCGCCCTCGGCCAGAAGCAGGCGCAGACCAAAGACCGCTTCGACTCCGAGCTCGCGGGCGACAAGAAGGCCACCGCCAAGCAGACCGCCGCGGAGCACAAGTGGCAGAAGCAGGGCCGCAAAGATCTGAAGCCGGCCGAGTTTCACCTCGGGCTGCACGCCACCAACGTGCGCCGTCACGAGCTCGGGCTGCACGCGGTCAATCACGTGGTGCGACCGCCCGAGAACCTCAACACCGTGAAAGGCTGCGCGCAGTTCCTGCTGCACTCGAAGAACGTCAGCTTCTGGAGCGGCCTGTCGACCGGCTCAGACCGGAAGAACGTCGAACGCCTCGCGAAAGGGGAGAAGGCGTTCGTTCCCGCGACGGGAGGTCACGTCACTCCGAAGCTGAAGCTGATGCAGGCGCTCTGCGCGATGGCGAAGAAGGGTCACATTCAGATCAACGCGCTCACCGGCGGCGTGCACTCGCCCAACTCGAACCACTACCACGGCACCGCGGTCGACCTCGACCTGTCGACCGGCAACTCCGGGATGATCGAGTCGACCGCGCGCAAGTTCGGCGGCGTGCGCAACTTCGAGACCGACCACATTCACCTCGACTTCTGATCAGCGGTCGGCGCGGTAGAGCACTCCAGCCGCGGTGCCGCCCATGCTGTCGTGGCCGGTGAGCCAGAAGCTGTTGTTGCTCTGCGCCCAGATGCCGAAGAAGACGGTGTCGGCAGGTTGCAGCATCAGGGTGACCTGGCCGTCGTGAACCACCGAGACGGGCCCGGCCGCGACGCTGCTGGTGCCGACCAGGATCGCGTCTGAGCCACCGCTGGCGGCGTTGATCCATCCGCCCGAGAAGTCGCCGTTCGGTCCGTCGACCAGAGGAGTCCACACGCCCTGCGCGTCGCGCACCGCCACCCGCTTCTCGTCGGCGCCGGCGATCACCTGATCGCCTACTGCCGCGAGCGCGGTCCACCAGATCGAGAGGATGTCGGTGCCCGCGTCTTCGAGGTGGAAGCCGCCGTCGGGGTTGAAGACGCCGATCGCGTCGGCGATGCCCACCAGCACCTCGCCTTTGCTCGACACTGCACAGCCGCCGACGTGCTGCGCCGGCTGACCGCTGTGCCACTCCTGCCACTGTGAGAAGCCGCCGGGAGCGACGCGAATCACCAGCGGGCCATCGGCGGCGCTCCCACCAGCGACGAAGACCTGGGTGCCGTCGGTGCACATGCCGGTGAAGGTGTACGTGCCGCCGTAGCCGTGCACGTTGAAGCTGCCGGCGTCGGTGCAGTCTGACCCGCAGGTGACGATCGCGTTGTCGGTGCTCGCGAAGAGCTCGCCGTCGCTCAGCTCGGTGAGCCCGGAGTAACGCACCGAGGTGCCGTAGTCGTAGATCAGCGACCAGCTGAAGCCGTCGTAGTGGCGGAGGAAGCCGTAGCTGTCGGAGATCCAGATGTCGTTGAAGGTCAGGCCGGTGACGCGGTCGTAGTCGCCGTGGTTCGAGCTGTTCGGCTCCGGCACCACCTGGGTGAAGGTGAAGCCCGCGTCGTCGAAGTTCCAGTTCTGTGGGCCGCCTCCGCCGCCGGTCGCCGAGCCTCCACCCGTCGCGACCCCGCCGCCTGTCGCCACACCGCCGCCGCCCGTTGCGACGCCGCCTCCGCCGGTCGCGCTGCCGCCACCGGTGCCGCTTCCGCCTCCGATTGGGAAGCCGCCTCCACCGCCGGCGCTTGTGCCGCCTCCGCCGGTGCTGCTGAAACCTCCGCCACCGGTGGCTGTCCCGCCGCCTCCTCCGCCGCCGCTGTGCGATTTGAGATCGCCGCAGCTGAAGGCGAGGAGAATGACTGCGATCAGGAACGCGCGCACCGCGGGCAGCTTACGTCCTCGAGCACGGCTGCGGGAGCCAACCTTTCACCCCAACGCCGACCGCAGCGCGAACGAGAACACCGACGGCCGTCCGACGATGCGATCGATCAGAAACTTCCGCAGCGCCGGGCGTTGCGCCGCCCACACCAACGCGCTGGCCAACCGCGCATAGGGCTCGAACTCGGCCCGCACCTCTTCTTCATACGGACCAAACGCCTCCACCGCGCCGCCGGCCTTGATCACATCGGGCAGCACGCGCGCGAGCGACTCGGCCGCGACGAACGCGAGCGACAAACCCTCACCGGTGATCGCATCGACGTACCCGGCCGCATCACCCAACAACACGAACCGCGGAGCACACAACCGCTTCACCCTCCGCAGCAACGGCCCGGCGCCCATCGGCTCGGAGTCGAACGGAGCACCCCGCACCCGCTCCGCCAGCACCGGAAAGCGCGCGAGCAGCTCATCGAACCCGACCCGGCCCGGCACGTCGCCGTCGCGCCAGAGAAACGCGATCCCCACCCGCTCGCGGCCGGCGGGAGTGACGTACGCCTCGACGCCGGGGCCGAAGTGCACCTCCACCCGCGAGCCGAACGGAGCGATCCGAAAATGCCGCCTGAGCCCGAAGCGCTTCGGCCCCGCATCTTCGATCGCCAGGCCCTCCGCTGCGCGGAGCGGTGAGTGCAGCCCATCGGCCGCGATCAACACCTCGGCCTCGAGCGCGCCGGCATCGGTGACGAGCTCGACGTGCGAGCTCAGCGCCCGGTGCTCGCGCAGCGCGGTCTGCTGCCGAACCTCGACGCCCACCTCCAGCGCCCGCAGGTAGAGCGCCCTCGAGAGCGCGAGGCGCCGAATGCCCACCCCACCGGGCGCCGGCAGCTCACCGTCGACGAACCGCCCATCTTCCTGCTGGTAGCGAATGGCGGCGAACGGCGCGCGCTCTTCGGCGGGAATCAGCGGCAGCACGCCCAACCGCTCGAGCACCGCCCTGCCCTTCGGCATCAGCCCCTCGCCGCAGGCCTTGTCTGCCGGGAGCTCGCGCCGCTCGAGCACCACCACCTTCAGCCCGCGCAGCGCGCACGCGATCGCCGCCGACAACCCCGCGGGCCCACCGCCGGCAATCGCCACCTCGTAGCGCGCGCTCACGTCTTGCTCAGCACCCGCTTCACGTGCGCCACGGCCGACTTCGCCACCTCGGCGCCGACGCTGAGCGCGTTCACCCGGCCCGGAGCGCTCAGCTCACCCGCCACGAACCTCCGCGCCGCCTCGGAGCGCCGCAGCTTCCCGCTCGAGGTGCGCGGCAGCGTGCCCGGCTCGAGCAGCCGCACGGTGTGAGGCCGAATGCCGGTGCGCGCGACCACCGCGGAAGAGATCGTCTCGCCGAGGTTGGCCGGCACCGGGTCTTGCGTCTCGACCAACATCAACAGCGCTTCCTCGTGCTCGCCCTTGGGAATGAAGCCGACCGCCGCGGCGCAGCCCGCGCGAACGCCGTCGAGCCCATCGAGGCACTCCTCGAACGCCTGCGGTGGGTGATTCGCGCCGCGAATGATCACCAGGTCCTTCGCGCGGCCACAGAGGAACAGCTCGCCGTCGTCGACGAAGCCGAGGTCACCGGTGTCGAGCCAGCCGTCTTTCAGCGCCTTCTCGGTCGCCTCGCTCAGCCCGAAGTAGCCGCGCATCACCGAGGGCCCACGCGCGAACACCCGGCCGACCCGAGCGGGCCCGGTCAGCTGCCCCTCGTCGTCGCGCACCTCCACCTCGAAGCCCGGCACGGGAACGCCGACCGAGACGAACACCCGCTCGCCCGCCACCACCTCGCGCTTCGCCGCCAGCACCGCCTCGTCGGCCTGCTTCACCTTCAGCTGCTCGCGCGGCGGCGGGAACGTCACCGCCAGCGAAGCCTCCGACAGCCCGTACACCGGCAGCATCGCGTCGCGGCGAAACCCGTTGCGGCCGAAGCGCTCGGCGAACTTCTCGGCGATGCTCAGCGACACCGGCTCGGCGCCGTTCAGCGCGTAGGTCCAGCTCGAGAGGTCGACGCCCTCGAGCTCGGCGTCGTCGATGCGCTTGAGGCACAGGCCGTAGGCGAAGTTCGGCGCGGGAGAGATGGTCGCCCGGTGCCGCGACAGCGCGCGCAGCCAGAGCGCGGGCCGCGCCAGAAACGCCTCTGGAGGAATCAGCACCAGCTCGCCGGGCCAGTACGACGCCAGCAGCAGACAGCCGATCAAACCCATGTCGTGGTACAGCGGCAGCCACGAGACGCCCTTCTCGTGGGTGCCTTCCCGCTGCGGCAGCAACGCCTTCAGCGCCGCGGTCTGCGCCATCAACTGCGCGTGGGTGAGCGCCACCGGCTTCGGGTCGACCGTGGAGCCCGACGAGAACTGAATCAGCGCCAGGTCGTCGCCGCTCACCTCACGCTCGGCGCGGTTGCTGCCTTCGAACAGCTCGCTCACCGTCGGGCAGCCGAGCCGGGGCCGCGCCAGCTCCACCGCTTTGCCCAACAGCAGCCGCACCCGCCGGTCGGTGAGCACGATGCACGCGCCAGACACCTGCAGCATTCGCCCGGTGGCGAGCGCGTACTCCTCCATTCGCCCGAGCCGCACCGGTGGATACAACGGCACCGGCACCGCGCCCGCGAGCTGCACGCCGTAGAAGGCCTCGACGAAGTCCCACCCGGTCGGGAGCACCAGCGCCACCCGCTCACCGGGCTGCACGCCCCGCTCCATCAGCGCCGCGGCCACCGTGCGCGCGCGGTCGTAGAGCTCGCCGTAGCTGCGAAAGGTCTCGGTCTCGTCGCGCGCCACCAGCCTCAGGCCTTCGTTGCTCGAAGCCGCGCGCTTCAGCGACGCGTTCGCCGACGGGTGCGCCACCGCGGGCAGAGCAGGCCCCACCAGCTTCATGCGTGCTGTTCCTCCACCCGGCGCACCACCAGCGCGCAGAGGTCGCCCACCGTCTTCAGCGCCGGCGCGTCTTCTTCGCCCAGCTTCACCTTGAAACGGTTCTCGAGGCCGACCGCGACGATGATCATCTGCATCGAGTCGAGCTGGAGGTCCTCCTGCAGCCGCAGCCCGGGCGTGAGCGCCACCTCCACCTCGAGGTCGCGCTTGGCGATTCGCGAGAGCTCTTCGAGCACTTCATTTTCAGCCACGGTGCGCTCCGGGGACGAAACGGCCTTTGCCTTCGAACGCCGCCTTCCACTTCGGCCCCAGCGCCTGCTCCTCGACGCTGATCCGCACCCGCAGCAGCAGCAGATTGCCGATCGAGAAGACCAGCGCGGTCAGCCACGCGCCGTGAATCAGCGGCACCGCGAGCAGCTCGAGGCCGACCGCGACGTAGTTGGGGTGCTTGATGAAGCGGTACGGGCCGCCGGTCACCGGCGACGCCTCGGGGAGCACGATCACCCGGGTGTTCCAACGGCGGCCGAGCGTCGCGATCGCCCAGTAGCGCAGCGCCTGCGCCAACAGCGCGGCCCCGAGCGCCACGAAGCCCCAGACGCCGGGAAACGGGCGCTGCAACACCACCGGCTCCAACGCGCAGCAGATCAGAAACGCGGTGTGAAACGCGGTCATCACCACGTAGTGGCGCTGGCCCACCTCGTGGCCGCCCTGCGCGAGCGCCCAGGCGGCGTTGCGCTTCGACAGCACCAGCTCCCCGACCCGCTCGAACGCGAGCAGCCCGAGGAACGCCCAGTAGGCGCTCACCATTTGAGCAGCACCAGCTCGGCGCAGAAGCCTGGCCCCATCGCCATCATCAACCCGTAGTCGCCGGGCTGGGCATCACCACTGTCGAGCAGCTCGGAGAGCACGAACATCACCGATGACGAAGAGAGGTTGCCGATGTTTCGCAGCGAGTCCCAGGAGCGCTTCAGCGCGTCTTTCGGCAGCTCGAGCGCGGTCTCGAACGCCTCCAGCACCTTGGGGCCGCCGGTGTGGGCGACCCAGTGCTTGACGTCGCGCCGGGTGAGCTGGTGGCTGGCGAGAAACTCGTCGACGTTCTGCCGCACGTTGGCGGTCACCAGCGACGGCACCTTCGCCGAGAGCACCACCTTGAAGCCGGAGTCGACCACGTCCCAACCCATGATCCGCTCGGTGTCGGGGTAGAAGACCGACTTCGTGCCGATGATCCGCGGGCCTGGGGCAGCCACCTTCGCGCCCGAGAGCACCAGCGCCGCGGCGCCGTCGCCGAACAGGCCCGACGAGATGATGTTCGCGATCGACACGTCTTCGCGCTGCAAGGTGAGCGAGCAGAGCTCGACCGACAGCAGCACCGCGCGGTGATGCGGGTACGCGAGCAGGTAGTCGTGTGCGCGGGCAGTGCCGGCGGCGCCCGCCACGCAGCCGAGCCCGAAGATGGGCGTGCGTTTGACGTCGGTGCGCAGCCCGAGCGCGTTGATGAGCCGCGCGTCGACGCTCGGAGTGGCCAGCCCGGTGACGGTGACGAAGAAGATCGCGTCGACGTCGCGCGGAGTCAGCTTCGCCTTCGTCAGCGCCTCGCTCACCGCCTGACCGCCGAGCTCCACCGCGACCTTCAGCCAGGCGTCGTTGCGTTGCCCGAAGGTGACCAACGGCGGGTACTCGGCGAGCGGGAGCGCGAGGTGACGGCCCTTCACCTCGACCGCGCGGTGCAGCTGCTCGATGCGCTCGAGGTTGAAGTGCTCCTTGCCCCAGAGGTCGCGAAAGGCGGCGATCAGCTCGTCCTGGCTGACGTAGTGCTTGGGCAGCGCACGCGCCGCCGAGGTGATCGCGGAAGTCACCAGCCCTCTCAATAGCGGAGGCACGACCTCCGTGCAGACAATTAAAGCAGGAAAAGCTGTCTAAAATGGAAACACCCGGGCGCCCCAAAGGGAACCCGGGTGAGCTTTCCACCGCCCTCGGCCAGCTCGGTGGAAGGGTCAGTTGAGGCCGGCGTCGGCGCTGCCGGTGTCGACCACGCCGCCGTCGGTGCCGGTGCCAGGAGCGCAGGCGTCGTCGTCGGAGGACCCTTCGGCCGGCTCGAGCTCGTCGTGGTGGTCGCACTCCAGCTCGGTGCCGCCGCAGCCTTCGACCTCGACGCCGCCGCACTCGTCGTCATCCGACGGGTGGCAGGTGGAGCCGTCGTGATCGCTGTCGCCGTCGCTCGAGCCGCCGTGGTCGTCGTCGAGACCACCGGAGGAGCCGCCCGAGCCGTCGCAGTAGCGCAGGTCGAGGTGATCGGTCTGGGTCGAGCCGTCGGCGTTGGTCCAGGTGATGAAGACCCGGTCGCGGCCCACGTCGCGGTTGCCCACGTGATCGCAGTCGGCCTGGGTGATCACGAACGCGGTGTCGTTCTGCAGCTCGGTGAGCCTCCAGGTGCCGTTGTCCATCGTCACCGAGACGATCGACGCCGGGAGCGGGCCCTCGGCGAGGAACGCGTCGTCGAGCTTGAAGGTCGAGCCGAGCGCCGGCCGCACGTCGTACGGCAGCCGCGCGTCACCGGTGGTGGTCGTGGTGGTGGTGGTGCCCGGGCACATGTGCTCCGGCGTGGTGGTGGTGGTGGTGGTGGTGCCGGTGGTGCCCGGGTCTTCGACCAGGGTCACGCCGGTGGGCCGCACGTTGCCGAGGTCGATGCGCGCGCCGGGGCTGTTGATGGTGAAGCGCGCCGGGTTGAGGTGGCCGGTGACGGTGAAGCCGGTGGCGGTCGCGTTGGCGACCAGCAGTCGCACCGGAACGCCGACCGGCGCGTTGACCACGAACCGGCCGTTGGCGTCAGCGGCACCCACGAACTGCTGCGGGGTCGCGCTGCCGGCGGTCTCGATCACCACCAGCTGCTGTTGGGTGCTGCCGGTGGCGAGCCGGCCCTGCAGCTCGCGGGTCTGGTTGCCGCCCGAGCAGGCCGCGAGAGTGAGAACCACGAGGGGAAGAAGAATGCGCATGAGGTGAAGCTCCTTTCGATGGAGCCCGTGTGCAACCGAAAGGCCACGCTTCAACCCTGCGTGCGCGCTGAAGCTTTGGCCCGCGCTGTCATTTGCGAATGACAGGGGCCCGACCTGATCAGCGGCGCGTCGATGCGCCAGTGTCAGCTCGAGATGACACTCACTTCGCCTTCCAGAGGTGAATCACCGACTCGTCGGTGGAGGCGATCAGATGGCCCGAGGGGCTCATGGTGCAGAAGCTGGTGGCGTGCTCGTTGGCGAAGCTCTCGAGCTCCTTTTGGGCCGAGATGCTCCAGACCTTCACCGCGCGGTCTTCGGAGCCGGAGCTGGCGCGGGTGCCGTCGCGGCTCAAGGTGAGCGAGACGATGCCGCGGGTGTGGCCCTTGAGGGTGCCGACGGCTTTGCCTTCTTTGCCGCCGAGGTCCCAGATCTGAACGTCGTTCTCGGTGCCGGAGCGGGCGACCACCCGCCGCGCGTCGGCGCTCACCGCCGAGACCACGTACGGGCGGCCCTTGGTGGCGAGCTCCTTGAGCTTCTTGCCGTCGCGATCGAACCAGGCGATCGCGCCCTCGGTGTAGGTCATCACCTTGTGGCCGTCGCCGCTCCACGCCACCGGAGTGCCTTCGATCTTGGTGACGAGCTTCCAGTCTTTGGTCGAGTAGATCGCGCTGCACTTGAGCCCACAGGTGAGCGCGAGCAGCTTGCCGTCGGGGCTGAACACCAGGCGATCGACGTTGTCGGAGAGCTTCTGGTTGCTCACCGTCTCGCCGTCGGAGGTTCGGAAGACCTCGAGGTGCCCGGCGAGATCGCCCGCCACCAGCAGCTTGCCGTCGGGGCTGAAGGCGACCGCCATCACCGACTCTTTTTCGAGCGCGAGGTTCTGTTTGCGCTCGCCCTTGGCGACGCTCCACAGCTGCACGTTGCCCTTGTCTCCGCCGGCGGCGAGCATCGTCTCGTCGTTGGAGAACGCCATCGCGATGGTCTTGCCACCGCTGTCGAGGTCCGCGCACAACACCACCGCGAGCGAGAGGGCGAGCATGCGGGCGAGGTTAACTCCGTTGGTGAAGTGCCGCAGGTTGCTGAACAGATAAAGTCAGTTTGACCTTTGTGGGGCGTCCCGGTGACATGAGCTTCTATTTCTTCTGGGGCCACACGCCGAAGGTGGCGGGCGTGGTCGACAGGTCGTGTCTGAGTCAGTGGTTTCCCGCGGCGTTCAGCGTCGACGGCGTCAGCTATCGAACCGCGGAGCACTGGATGATGGCCGAGAAGGCGCGCCTGTTCGGCGACCTGGCGGCGCTGGCGCGCATTCTGGAGGCGAAGACTCCGGCGGAGGCGAAGGCGCTCGGGCGAAAGGTGACCCCGTTCGATGCGTCGCGCTGGGAGAAGGCGCGGTTCGAGGTGGTGGTGCGCGGGAGCGTGGCGAAGTTCTCGGCGCACCCGGAGCTGAAGGCGTTTCTGCTGGCGACCGGTGACGCGGTGTTGGTCGAAGCGTCTCCGCGCGATCGCGTCTGGGGCATCGGGATGGGCGCGAGCAATCCCGACGCGCAGGATCAGTCGAAGTGGCGCGGCAGAAATCTGCTCGGGTTCGCGCTGGTGGAGGCGAGGAAGGTGCTCCTCACTGCCACCTGAACGTGCGCAGCGCGACCACGAAGCTGATCACGCCCCAGCCGGCCAGAATCGCGATCGGCACCCACTGCCCACTCACCGGCGCGCCCTCGTTGATCACCGCGCGCAGCGCATTGTTGAGCGCGGTCAGCGGCAGCGCCTGAATCACCGGCTGAATCACCTCTGGAAAGTGCTTCGCCGAGAAGAACGCGCCCGAGAGCAGGTACATCGGCAGCATCACGAAGTTCATCAACCCGGCCGCGGTCTCGGTGCTCTGCGGCCGCGCGGCGACCAGCAGCGCGATGCCGGCGAACGACAGCCCGCCCAACACCGCGATCCCGAACACCGCGAGCAGGCTGCCCTGCACCTCGACGCCGAACGCGCCCCAGCCGATCGCGACCAGCGCCGCCACCTCGAACACCAGGAACAGCAGCCGCGACGCCAGCACCGAGAGCAGATAGTCGCGCCGCTTCATCGGAGTCGCCGCGAGCCGCTTGAGCAGCTTGCGCTTGCGCGCGTCGACCACGCCGTACCCGATGCCCCACATCGAGCTGCCCATCAGGTTCATGCCGATCAACCCCGGCACCAGAAAGTCGATGTACCGGCTGCCTTGCTCGGTGACCTTCTGCTCCACCGCCTTGTCGGGATCCGCCCTGCCCGCCGCGCGCTCGATCGCGTTCTCGGTCGCCAGCCGGGCGATTCGCGCCTCGGGCCGGGTCTCGTCGAAGCGGTAGACGATGCCCTCCGGCGTCGACTGCACCAGCAGATCCACCTGGGCGCGCCGCAGCTTCCACTTCGCGTCGTCGAGCGGCGCCTCCTCCACCTTGAAGCCGTCGAGCTTCGACAGCGTCGCCATCACCGCGGGGCTGTCGACCACCACCACCCGCACCGGCTCGGGAGGCCGGTTGCGAAACGCCAGCCCGAGCACGAACGCCAACAGAATGGGAAAGCCGAACACCCAGAACAGCGCGCCGGGATCGCGCACGAACTCCAGCACCCGCATGCGGGTGAGCTCGAACAGAGACGAACGCCGCTCACTCATCGCGCAACTCCGAGCCGGTGAGGTGAACGAAGACGTCTTCCAACGTCGCCTCCCGGGTGACCACGTGTTTCACCGCCAGGCCCTTCGAGCGGGTGAGCTCGATCACCGCCGGGAGCGCGACGCCGAGGTCGGCCACGTGCAGCGTCTTCGCGTCGCCCTTGTTGCCGGTGCGCACCACCGAGGGCAGCTTCTTCAGGTCGGCGTCGTCGAGCGGCGGAGCGGTCACCACCTCGATCACCTGCGGCGCCCCGAGCGATTCGATCAGCTCCTTCGGCGTGCCGCGAGCGATCACCTTGCCGTGGTCGAGAATCGCGATCCGGTCGCAGAGCCGCGCCGCCTCTTCCATGTAGTGGGTGGTGAGCAGCAGCGTGCCGCCCTTGGCCTTGAACGCGAGCGCGATCTCCCAGACCTTGAGCCGCGCCTGCGGGTCCAACCCGGTGGTGGGCTCGTCGAGGAACAGCAGCTCGGGGTCGCCGACCAGCGCGCACGCCAGCGCCAGCCGCTGCTTCTGCCCGCCCGACAGCTTCGCCACCCGGCCGTCGCGCTTCTCGTTGAGCTCGAGGTGGTTCATCACCTCGTCGATGCCGCGGCCCTTCTCGTAGAACGAGCGAAACAACCGCACGCACTCGTAGACGCTGAGCTTGTCGGGCAGCTGCGTCTCCTGGAGCGCGATGCCCACCCGCTCCCGCACCCGCGGATCGCCCAGCGGCATCCCCAGAATCTTCACCTCGCCCGCGTCGGCCGGGGTCAGCCCCTCGAGAATTTCGATCGTGGTCGTCTTGCCGGCGCCGTTGGGGCCGAGCAGGCCGAAGCACTCGCCGGGTTGCAGCTCGAGGTCGACCTGCTGAACGGCGTGAACGTCGCCGAAGCTCTTCTTCAAGCCTGTGCACTGGAGAATGGGAGTCACGAGGGAAGCCTGAGGTTCTTGGCGCGGTCGCCGAGAATTGTGACCGCCGCACGGCGCGGCAGCACCCGCCGCAGAAAGAACGACGCGAAGCGGTTGAAGGTGCCGGGGATCATCACCCCGGTGCGACCGAGCCGGCCGAGCGCTTCTTCCACCACCTGCTCGGGCTCGATCATCCCCGGCTCGCCGTTGGGCGACGCGCGCATCAGGCCCGGAGTCCTGGTCGCTCCGGCGGCCACCGCGAGCACGTCGACGCCCTTGGCCTTCAGCTCGAACCAGAGCCCTTCGCCGAGCACCAGGTTGAACGCCTTGGTGGCTCCGTAGGTCGCCAGGTAGGGCGAGCCGCTGAACGCGGTGAGCGACGACATCAACACCAGCGCGCCGCGGCCGCGGGCGGCCATCTTGCCGCCGAGCATGTGCGCGAGCGTCAGCGGGCCGCGGCAGTTCACCTCGATGCTGCGCAGCTGGTTGTCGAGGGTGGAGTCGAGGAACGCGCCGCCGGGAGCGTGCGCCGCGTTGTGCACCGCGAAGCCGATGTCGAGGCCTTCGGTCAGCTTGGCGAGCTCGGTGGCGAGACCGGCGCCCGCGATGTCGAGCGACGAGCAGCGCACCTCGACCTTGTGACGTTCGCGAATCGCCTTCGCGGTCGCCTCCAGCACGTCGAGGCGCCGGGCGATCAGCACCAGGTTCAGCCCGCGCGCCGCGAGCGCGTTGGCCCACGCCGCTCCGAGCCCTTCAGACGCTCCCGCTACCAGGCCCCAGGGGCCGTACCTGCTCGCGAAGTCGCTCACGGATTTTCACCAGACGTAAGGAACGATGCGCCACCTGACACGTGCACGGTACGTGTCCCAGAGCGGGCCGTACTTCGCCGCGCAGCGCTTGTCGTCGTCGAGCTGCCGGGGAATCAGCAGCACCAGGTAGTAGATGGGGTACAGCCACGGCCCGAGCACCTCGGGGTGGCCGAGGCTCAGCGCGAGCGCCGACGACATCAACAGCTCGCCCAGGTAGTTGATGTGCCGCGACAGCCCCCAGAAGCCGTTCACCAGCACCCGCCCCTCGAGCGCTTCGGGCACCACCCCGAACACTTTCTTCGAAGGGTCGCGCTTGAACCAGTACTTCTGCAGATTGGCGCCGCGCGCGAACGCCCAGCCGGTGAAGAACATCACCGCGATGCCCACGTAGGCGGCGGTGGGCCAGCGCGGGTCGGGCAACTCGGCGGTCGTCCACAGGCCCACCGAATAGAAGAACGGGTAGAAGACGAAGCAGCCCCAGCCGAGCTTGAAGCCGACGCGCTCCGCCACGAAGTCGTAGGTGTAGAGGTGAACGCGCTCGAACCAGAGGTACTCGACGAGGAAGAAGCTGAACAGCGCGAGGTAGAGCACCACGCCCGGTGAACGGTCCGACGCCCAGGTCATCGCGTGATGGGCGGCGAACGAGAGCAGGTTGAGCTCCAACAGCACCGCGCCGATCAGGTAGAGAAACATCTTCGCGTCGACCCGCCCGCCCAGCCACTGCGGCTGCTCCACGCGCCCGAGGTACAGCTCCTTGCCGAAGTTCCAGCCCGGCACGCGCGGCGCCGGGAGCACCATGAAGAGTGTGAACAGCAGCCCGAGCCCGCAGGCGCCCGCGGCCATCTCCCAGCGGTGCAGGTAGAACGCATCCCACGCGAGCAGGCCCTGACGGCACGCCACCATCCACAACCCGACGGTGACGAAGAACACCAGCAGCCCGTTGAGGCGGTAGCGCAGGGGGCGCCCATGGGCATCTTTCACGTAACCTTCGACGCGGTTCGCCGGCAGCACCAGGTGCAGCACGAAGATGCCCAGGTAGATGACGGCGGGCCAGGTGAAGGCGGGCAGCACGCGCGCACCGTGCCACTGTCACGTTGAGGCGTCACTGCCGAAGCGCAGCTGAATCGGATTTTCGCGCTACCGTCGGTAGGCGCATGAAGACGGTGTTCAGAATCGTGGTGGCGGCGGCAGCGGTGCTGGCGGCGACTGCCTCGGCGAGCGACGAGGACGGCGCGGGCACCCTGGGCGACGTCTGTCTCTCCCGAGATGGCCGCACGGTCTACGCGGTGTTCTACGGCGGCGGTGAGAGCGGCATCCAGAACCTGATCAGCCTCGACGTCGCCACCGGCAAGCGCAGCGAGAAAGACATGAATGGCTACAGCGAGCCGGCCATCACCGCTGCCGACTACGAAAAGCTGCGCGCCAGCTGCGTGCCGATGCGGCCGGTCGCGCTCGCGGGCCTGGGGCTCACCGGGTCGCTGTCGGCCCTCTCAGACGAAGGCTCGGCGGCGCACCTCGACGGGGTCCCCGACGGCGAAGCGGCGTTTTCGTTCACCCACCCGTTTCAGCTCGACCTGAAGTCGGGCGAGCAGGCAGTGAAGAGCGAGCGGCTCGACGTGTGCGACCAGGGCCAGGATCACGTCAGCGTGCACGCCTACGCCACCGCCAAGCCCGGCCCGGTGATGTTCGAGATCGTCTACCCCCGCCGCAACAACCGCTACGACAGCTCGTGGAACGAGATGAAGCTGTCGGTCTGGCCCAAAGGGCCGGGCGCGGCCGCGCACAAGGAGACCGCCGGCACCTCCCTCGCCATTCCCGGCAAGCGGCTGAACCGGGTGGGTCCCTCGTACCTCGAGCTGGGCAAGCGGTTGCGCGCCGCCGGCCGGCTCGATGCGGCGGCCAGCTATCTGGCGGCGGCCAACTGGTGGAACCAGGCTCCGTGGATTCCCGAAGCATGTACCAGCGCGCGGAGGTGCTCGCGCTCAGCCATCAGCCCGATTTGGCCCTGGCGCAGCTCGCGCAGCTGTTGTCGCTCGACGGCAGCCACGACGCCTACCTGAAGCGGGTGCAGGCCTCCTCCGATTTCAAGGCGTTGAAGGCCGACCCCCGCCTCGACGCGCTCCTCCACCAGGCACCGTGTTGTCACGACCCCGCGAGCAAGCAGCACTTTCGCGAGGGCGTCGAGGTGCGCCCGTGAGCCCGCTGATCCTGCACGGTTTGGCGCTGTGATTAAGCTTGGGGCGTGAAAGAGCTCCGCGAGCTGCTCCAGCGCTGGAGGCGAATCTCGGTGCGCCTCGACCCGACGCTCGACTCCGAGCCTTGGGACCGGGTGCCGCCCGACCGGTTTCTGCGCGCGTTCAGGCCCGACGGCGCCCGGCTGCCCGACCTGTTCGCCGGCCTGCCTTCGATGATGCCGGTGCTGGAGCGGGTGCAGCAGCTGTTCGAGTGGGGCGGCGCCGGGAGCGGCACCTACCTCCACGTGTCGCGGCCGCGGGCGCTGAGCGACGCCGAGCTGACCCAGACGGTGCGCCGGTGGATCAACGGCGTCGGCGCGCTGGCCGAAGACCTCGGCATCACCGTCGGCCACCAGGTGCGAAATTTTCTCGCCGACACCTCGATGCGGGTGGACCTGCTCGACGGCGTCGGCCCCGCCAACAACCACCCCGCCCGCGCCGCGCTCAACGAGACGGTGACCGAGCTCGGCCACTCGATGACGCTCCCGCCGGAGGGCGATCTGCTGGTCGAGCCGCTCTACGCGCTCACCGGGTCGCACCCTCTGGCGTACTGGGCGTTGTCTTTGGTGGCGCGCGAGACCCACGATGATCCACTCGCGCCGGCGCTGCGGCTCTGGCAAGCGGGCGTGACGCTCCGCTTCGAGGGCGATGGCCCGATTCGTGCGATGGCGTATCGCCAACGCACGCGGTGAAAACGGATCTCTGCAGGAAAATTATCGAAGTCTGAGCGGAGAAGTTTCCACTGTCCTCTGCAGGTGGACAGTGTGCACTTCGTGGATGCTCCACTTTTTGGAGCACGCGCGCCGCGCCTTCTCGCAACCTGAGAGATCGACGGCAAACCGCGCTCTGGCGCGCGCGTTGCGATGGAAGTGATTCGTCGTTTCACCCCTCGCAGCATCCAGAAAGCAGAGCGCACCATCATGAAGACGTCGATCGCCCGCGTTGCGGACAACACCATGCGTCTGTCCAACCGCATTCAGAAAGCAGACACCGACGGAGACGGCAAGCTGAGCTCCGACGAAGTCTCGGCCGCGAAGTCGAAGCTGTCGGGCGCCGCCGGCCGGCGCTTCGACAAGGCCGTCACCGCCGGCAACGGCGACGTGAAGGCCTCCCAGAACGCGCTCTCCGACGCGGCGGTGAAGGCGTACGCCGCCGATCGCAACCACGACGGCTTCGTCAGCGGCAAGGAGCTCAAGTCGCTCGACAAGGGCAGCCTGGAGCGCTCGCTGTTCAGCCGCGACCACGGCGCCTGGGACAAGGGCCTCGAGCACCGCGCGATGAACGCCTCGAAGCTGGTCTCGCAGGGCCTCACCCCTGATCAGGTTCAGAAGTACTCCCAGAGCCAGGTGCCCGCGGAGCGGATGGCGGCCCAGGCCTGGCAGGACGGCGGCGGCACCGTGCAGGGCGCCCAGCAGCAGATCTCGCAGGCGATCAGCCAGATCGACCAGGCCGACACCAACGGCAACGGCCGGGTCGGCCCGAAAGAAGCGGCGGCGTTGACCGGCAGCGCGCAGGCGCTGTTCCAGGCGACCACCGCGCTCCGCGGCCGCTTCTGAAGTCAGCTCGCCGCCTTCGCCTCGCGGTAGCCGTCGATGGCGAAGAAGGTGTTCATCACCAGCACCGCGGCGAACATCAGGTGGTGGAGCAACGGGTTCTGCGTCTGCAGCTGCAGCTCGACGTAGGTGAGCGCCAGTGCAGACGCAGTCAACCCGGCGCCGAGCGCCTTGCGCCGGCCGACGTACAGCGTGCCGGGACCCATGAAGAAGAAATTCAGCACTGCGGCGAGCCAGGGTTTTTTCATACCGAATCAGACGGGTGGCGCCGGCAGAACTGTGCGCTATGCCGGTGAGGTGCCGAAAGCGAAGAAAACCGGGGCAGTGGCCAACGCGGTGGCGTTTCTGCGCGGCGTGAACGTCGGCGGCAACAACGTGGTGCCGATGGCCAAGGTGGTGGCGATGATCGAATCGCTGAAGCTCGGAGCGGTGCGGTCGGTCGGTCACGCCGGCAACATCTTGTTCGACGGCGGCGGCGCAGACGACGACGCGCTGAAGAAGAAGCTCGAAGCGGGCTTCGAGAAGAAGCTCGGCATCGCGTGCGTGGTGGTGGTGCGCAAGCTCGACGAGCTCAAGGCGCTGGTCGAGAGCGAGCCGTTCGGCAAGGTGAAGCCCGAGGTCACCCGCTACGTGGCGCTGCTCGCGGGTGCTCCGGCGAAAGACGTGAAGCCCACCCGCAACGAAAAAGAGGGCTGGGACCTGTTCGAGATTCGCGGCCACGACGTGTTCTTCAAGTCGTGGAAGGTGAACGGCAGATCGACGTTCCCGATCGTCGACAAGCTGTTCGGCGTGCCGGCCACGGTGCGCAACTGGAACACCGTGGAGAAGGTCACAAAGTGACCACGTCGACGAAGATCACCTCGCTGGTGCGCGACGCGATCTTCTGAACGACCTCGGGCTTCGGCTCGGAGTTCACCTGAATCTTGCAGCAGGCCGCGCCGCCGCCCTCGAAGATGGTGTTCTCGATCTCCTGCGCGTTCAGCCCCGCCTCGCCGAGCTCGCGGAGCACGTTCGCCAGCACCCCCACCTTGTCGAAGTGACGCACGATCAGCTGGAACCGGGCCTGGGTCTTCTTCGCCACGTTCACGCAGTTGGGCACTTCGCCCTTGGTGAGAAAGCTCTCGACGATGCGCACCGTCTCCTTCGCGATCGCCTCCTGCGCCTGCTCGGTCGACGCACCGATGTGGTGGGTGCCGTACACGTTCGGCAGCGAGGCCAGCGGGCTGGCCCAGTCGGCCTTCCCGCCCTTCGGCTCGTCGGCGTAGACGTCGGCGGCCACCCGCAGCCGGCCCGCCTTCGCCTCTTCCAGCAGCGCCACCTGGTCGATCACGTCGGCGCGGGCGGTGTTCACCACCAACGCGCCATCGGGCAGCGCCGCCAGCACCGCGCGCGAGACGATGCCCTTGGTCGACGCTCCGCCGGGGAGGTGCACGGTGAACACGTCGCTCTGCCGCGCCAGCTCGAGCGGGGTGGCGGCGTGGTCGAAGCCCATCGCGCGCGCCTTCTCGACGGTGAAGGTGGGGTCGCAGCCGACCACCCGCATGCCGAACGCGCGGGCGCGCATCGCCACCGAGAAGCCGATCGCGCCGACGCCGAACACGCCCAGGGTGCGGCCGAGCAGACCGCGCGCTTCGGAGAAGCGCTTCTTGTCCCACTTGCCTTCGCGCAACGAGATCACGTTGTCGGGAATGCGGCGGTCGGTGGCGAGAATCAGCCCCATCGTTAGCTCCGCCACCGCGATCGCGTTCTGGCCCGGGCAGTTGGCGACGTACACCCCGTGGGTGCTCGCCGCGTTGACGTCGATGGTGTTCACCCCCGCGCCGGCGCGAATCACCAGCGAGAGCGCCTTCGCCTGGTCGAACACCTCTTTCTTCACCTCGGTGCTCCGCACCACCAGGATCGAGACGTCTTTCGCCAGCGCCGGCAGTTCGTCGGCCTTCGCGCCCGGGTTGTAGTCGACCGAGAGCCCGAGCCCGCGGAGCGCGTCGAGGTGCGGCTTCGAGAATTCATCAGCGATGAGAATGCGCATGAGCTTCGTTGCTACCGCACCCGGGATGAATTCGGAATGACGCTGTGTTGGCGATCCAGTTTCCAGGAGTCGTGTGATGCAACCTCTTCGGCACCCGCTGGTAGCAGTGGCCTCGTTTCTCGCGTTTGCGTGCAGCCTGAGCGCAAACGCACAGTCCGCTCCCCGTAACCGTCCCGCCGTGCAGGGGCGCGCTGCCCCGGCGATGCCACCGCCGGTGAACGTGCCCTCGCCCACCTCCGGCCTGGCCGACCTGGTGGCCGCGGTGAAGGGCGCGGTGGTCAACGTCGAGGTGAAGCAGCGGGCGACGATGCCCGACGACATGATGGGCGCCGACGAGCTGTTTCAGCAGTTCTTCGGGCGAAACGCGCCCCGCCAGCAGCAGCAGCAACCGCACGAGATGATCCGCCAGGGCGCGGGCTCGGGGGTGGTGATCGACTCCTCGGGCCTGGTGCTCACCAACAACCACGTGGTCGAAGGCGCGACCGAGATCACCGTCACCCTCGACGACGGCCGCAAGCTCGAGGCCAAGGTGCTCGGGCACGACCCGCTCACCGACCTCGCGCTGGTGAAGCTGCAGGGCGCCGAAGGGCTTCCGGTGGCGAAGCTGGGCGACTCCGACGCGGTGCGGGTGGGCGATTGGGTGGTGGCGATCGGCAACCCCTACGGGCTGGCCACCAGCGTCTCGGCGGGCATTCTCTCGGCCCGCGCGCGCGACATTCAGGCCGGCCCGTACGACGACTTTCTGCAGACCGACGCGGCGATCAACCCCGGCAACTCCGGCGGCCCGCTGTTCAACCTCCAGGGCGAGGTGATCGGCGTCAACACCGCGATCGTCGGAGGCGGCACCGGCATCGGCTTCGCGGTGCCCTCGAACATGGTGCTCAAGCTGCTCCCCCAGCTGAAGAGCGGCAAGGCGATCAGCCGCGGCTACCTGGGCGTCGCGATTCAAGACCTCACCCCCGCGCTCGGCAAGGCGCTCAACGTTCCGGTGCAGAAGGGCGCGGTGATCGCCGACGTCACCTCCAGCAGCCCGGCGGCGAGCAGCGGGCTGAAGGCGAACGACGTGGTGGTCTCGGTCGACGGCCAGGAGGTGAAAGACGCCAAGTCGCTCACCCGCGCGGTCGGCTTCCTCACTCCCGGCAAAGACGCGACCCTCACCGTCTACCGCGGCGGCAACAAGCTCGACCTCAAGGTGAAGCTCGGTACCCGGCCCGACCTCGAGGGCCTCTCCAAGACCGGGCAGCAGCCGGGCGGTGAAGAAGGCGAAGGCACCAAGGCCGACAAGCTCGGGCTGAAGGTGCAAGACGGCGACGCGGCCGGAGCAGGCGTGGGCGCTTACCTGCTCTTCGTCGAGCCTGGGTCCCCCGCCGAGAAAGCCGACCTGCGGCCGAACATGCTGATCACCGAGGTGAACGGCAAGCCGGTGCGCAACGCGCAGCAACTGCTCGAGGTGCTGCACTCGGCGAAACCGGGCGCGACGCTGTTGATCAAGGTGCAAGTGAAGGGCGGGCACGTTCTGCGCGCGCTCACCATTCCCTGAACGGCTGGCGCAACCGCTGCGCCGTTGGGGCGCCGCAGGCAGGCATTCGCGATGCTTGCTCGAGGCGGTGTGTGGACTCCGTTTCAGTCGCGGTATCGGCGAGAGGTGACCGAGCGGCTCCAGCGGCCGGTGCTCACCTCGGTGGTGACCGAGGCAGACCTGAAGCCGCTGCCCGAGCTGCTGCGAAACTACCTCCGGCGGGTGGGCGTGGTGGGCCGGCCCCAGGTGCGCGACTACCGGCTGCGCTGGCACGGGCGCATGCGGCTGGGCCGCGACCAACGGTGGATGCCGGTCACCGCCGAGCAGCACAACTTCACCGCGCCCCAGGAGCGCTTCTTCCTGATGCGGGCCTCGATGTTCGGCCTCCCGTTCGAGGGCTACCACCGCTTCGCCGACGGAGCGGCGACGATGCAGATTCGCGCCGCCGGGTTCTTCACCGTCGCCGACGCCCGCGGCGAGAAGATGAACCAGAGCGAGTCGGTGACGCTGTTCAACGACCTCTGCGCGTTCGCCCCCGGGGCGCTGATCACCGCCCCGGTCGACTGGCGTGAGACCGGCCCGCGCTCGCTCGAAGGCACCTTCCACCACCTCCAGTCGAAGGTGCGCGCCGAGCTGTTCTTCGACGCCGAGGGCGACCTGGTGAACTTCCTCTCCTACGACCGCTTCCAGTCACGCGACGGAAAGACGTATCAATCGTTCGGCTGGGAGACCCCGCTCAGCGGCTACCAGCAGGTCGGCCCGGCCCGGGTCGCCACCCGAGGTGAGGCGTGCTGGCAAGACCCCGCCGGCACCTGGACCTACGCCGAGCTCGACATCGACGCCCTGGAATACCGGCCGTAGCCCCAAGCGATATACAGGGGGCCATGCAGAGCTTCGAAGAAGTCGCCGCCTTCTTGCGCAACAACGAGGTCGGCCGCCGCGCGTTCCTCGACACGCCATACGGCCGCCGCATTCTCTGTTACGCCGACCTCACCGCCACCGGCCGCTACCTCCACTTCGTCGAGGCGTGGCTGCGCCGGGTGCGCCCGTTCTACGCCAACTCGCACACCTCGGTGTCGTCGACCGGCCGGGTGATGACCGAGCTGCGCGAAGAGGCGCGACGGCTGATCCGCCGGTCGCTCAACGCCGGGCCCGACGACGTGGCGATGTTCGTCGGCTCGGGCGCCACCGCCGCCGCCAACAAGCTGGTCGGCCTGCTCGGCTGGCGCATCAGCGAGCCGTTGGAGCGCGAGTTTCACCTCTCGCAGCTGATCCCCGCCGAGAAGCGGCCGGTGGTGTTCGTCGGCCCCTACGAGCACCACTCCAACGAGCTGCCCTGGGTGGAGTCGGTGGCCGACGTGGTCGAGATTCGCCTCGACGCCAAGGGCGGCATCGACCTGGAAGACCTCGACCAGAAGGCGAAGCAGTACGCCAGCCGGCCGTTTCGCCTCGGCGCGTTCTCGGCGGCGAGCAACGTCACCGGCGTGCTCACCGACGTGGCGCAGGTGGCCCGCATTCTTCACCGCAACGGCGCGATGGTGGTGTTCGACTACGCCGCCGCCGGCCCCTACGTGCCGATCGACATGCACCCGATGGATCAGGACGCCCGCATCGACGCGCTCTTCCTCTCCACCCACAAGTTCATCGGCGGTCCCGAGGGCTCGGGCCTGCTGGTGGCCCACAAAGACTTCTTCCGCACCCGCTCGCCGGAGCGCCCGGGCGGCGGCACCGTCGACTACGTGGCCGCGCTCGACCGGGTCGACTACGTGCAGCGCCTCGACGAGCGCGAAGAAGGCGGCACCCCGGCGATTCTGTCCGACCTCCGCGCGGGCATCGGCTTTCTGGTGAAGGAGATGATCGGCCCGGCCCGCATTCTCAAGCACGACCTCGAGCTGGCGGCGAACGCGGTGAAGCGGCTGGCCCGCCACCCGGGCATCATGGTGCTCGGCTCGCTCGAGCTGCCGCGGCTGCCGATCCTCTCCTTCAACATCAAGGGGCTGCACCACGACCTCGTCTCGGCGCTGCTCGACCACCTGTTCGGCATTCAGAACCGCGCCGGTTGCTCCTGCGCCGGGCCGTACGGGCACGCGCTGCTCGGCATCGACATGGGGCGGAGCGAGAAGTTTCGCCAGCTGCTCCAGCGCGGCCTGGTGGGCATGAAGCCGGGCTGGGTGCGGGTCGGCCTCCCCTATTACGCGTCGGAAGAAGACGTGGAGTTCATTCTCTCGGCGATCGAGTTCGTCGCCAGCCACGGCCGCGAGTTCATTCCCGAGTACCGGCTGGGCTGGCTCGACGGCGTCTGGCGCCACATCGCGCGGCCGATGACCGACGTGAAGCCGATCGAGCTCACCGTCGACGCGCTGCTCGAGGCGGCGCAGAGCTTCGCCGCCGGAGACCACGAGGTGCCGATGTCGGTCACCCAGCTGCGCGCCGAGCGCCGCCGCTACTTCGACGAGGCGAAGAAGCTGGCCGCCGACCTCCACGCGAAGTGGCAGCGCAGCCCGCCCGCGTGGAACCCGCCCACCGGAGTGGCCGAGGTCGATGCCTTGCGCTGGTTCGACTACGTGCACACCGACGACCCCTGGGCGCAGGTGCCCGCCGCCGGGCCCGAGCGGGCGATGCCGGTGCGCTGCTTCGCGCCGCGCGAGGGCAAGGCGCTCCACTGATGACGCCGCTCCTGCTGCTGCTGGCGGCGCTGCCTCCGCCCGGCGACTACGGCTACACGCTGGAGCTCGACGGGCTGCCCGCGGCGGTGGTCGACCTCGAGGTGGGCAAGTCGTCGCTCACCTACAAGCGCACCTTCTACTTCTCGCGCGGCAACAAGAGCGACTCGGCGAGGTTTTCGCTGCCCGAGAAAGAGAAGCTCGCCTCGTTCGCGCTGCTCACCCCGCTGCCCAAGGGCTGCATCGAGGCGCGCGACGAGTCGTCGAGCAAGCACGGCCAGCTCTGCGTCACCGCCTCTTCGGAAGACGAAGTCACCGGCACGCTCTTCGGCGAGGCGTTCACCGCCAGCTACGCGGGCGGCGTGCTGGCGTCGCTCCAGCTGCCGGTGGCGCGCTACGTGCGCGGTCACGAGAAGGCGGGCGCGCTCCCGTTCAACCGCGGCTTCGAGGTGACCGGCGACGGCAAGACGATCGCGCTCTCGCCCGAGGTGGAGGGCACCCACCAGCGCCCGGTGGTGGCGATGAAGAACGCCAGAGTCGAGGGCAACTGCCTCGAGCGCGCGGAGGCGATCTCGAAGAAGAACCCCGGCAAGTACGAGGTGCTGATCGGCCTGGTGAGCGAAGGCAGCCTGCTCTGGCCGCACGCCTGGCTGGTCGACATCGACTCCCGCGTCGCCTACGACCCGACCCTGCCCGACGCCGAGAAGCGCGACTACCTCGAGCTGCCGCGCCACCGCGCTGGAGACGTCTATCTGCAGCTGCTGGCGGGCAAGATGCAGCTGGTGCGGCTGGGCGAGTCGCAGACCAAGCTTCGCGAGAAGCTGGAGCAGCAGAACAAGGGTAAGCGCTGAGTGTGGGCGCTGCTGGCGCTCTTCGCCGCCGCGCTCGGCTTCGGTGGGTTCGCCGCGTTCATCGATCGCTTCGGGCGCACCCGGCCCGCGCCACAGCCGGCCGCCGCGGTGGTGGTGCTGGGCGCGAAGGTGATGGCTGACGGGAGCCCGTCACCGGCGCTGGAGCGGCGGGTGGAAACGGCGGCGGAGCTGTTCAACAAGCGCCTCGCCCCGCTGATCATCTTCTCGGGAGGCACCTTCGGCGCCCACCCGGCGGAGGCGAAGGTGATGCAGCAGGTCGCGCTCCGCCTCGGGGTGCCGGCGAGCGCGTGCCTGTTGGAAGACCAGAGCCACACCACCAAAGAGAACGCCCGCTTCACCGCCGAGATCCTCAAGGCGCGCGGCATTCAGCAGGTGCTGCTGGTGACCGACGGCTTTCATCTTCTCCGCTCGGTGAGGCTGTTTCGGCGGCAGGGGGTGGCCACGCTCCCGGTCGCCAGCAAGCGGGTGCTCACCACCGGGCAGCGGGTACGGGCGGCGGTGCGCGAGGCGATCGCTTCTTTGCGCCCGGCCTGACCGAAGGAGCGCTTGTCCTACATGCTGTACCGAAGCGGCCAACTGTCCGAGCCAGGTTGGTTCCCACACGCCTATACTGCGTCCTCCATGATCACCCGTTGGTCGTTCGCGCGGCTTGCACTCACCGCGTCGCTGATCGCGTTTTTGGGCGGCTGTAACTGTGGCGGTACCAAAGCCAAGACCTGCTCCTTCGACAAAGACTGCGGAGCGGGAGAAATCTGCGACCCGGCCACGAAGACGTGCGCCGAGCAGACGTTCTGCCCGGACACGCCGTGCGCGAGCGGCCAGCAATGTCTGAAGACCAAGTGCTACGCCAACAGCTGCCCCGGCAAGACCTGCGGCAGTGATCAGGTCTGTGCCAGCGGCAAGTGCACCGACACCGAGTGCATCGGCGTCAACTGCGGCTCGCAGACCTGCGTGAAGGGCGGCTGCTTCACCTCGCAGTGCAACCTCGACAGCTGCACCACCAACGAGATCTGCGTCTCGATGGCGTGCGAGCCGAAGACCTGCATCGGCGTGGTGTGCGGAGCGGGCGAAGACTGCGCGGCCGACGGCATGTGCTACCCCACCGGCCGTGACGGCGCCGGCGGCGGGTGGAACGGCGGCATCGGCGGCGGCGCCGCGGGTGGTGGAAACGCCGGTGGCGGCAACGCAGGCGGCGGCAACGCGGGCGGCGGCAACGCGGGCGGTGGCAACGCGGGTGGCGGGAGCAACGCCGGCGGCGGCGCGGCCGCGGGCGGTGGCACCGGGAACACCGGCGGTGGCTCGAACACCGGCGGCGGCGCGGCCGCGGGCGGCGGCACCGGCAACACCGGCGGTGGCTCCGGCGCGACGGGCGGCGGCTCGGGCACCGGCGGCGGCAGCGGCACTCCGTGCAACGGTCAGTGCACCGTCGCCGAGGTCTGCGTGATGGGCATGTGCGTCGACAAGCGGTGCGTCGGCGTGATGTGCCCGACCGGCCAGGCGTGCGCGAGCGGCAGCTGCGTGCCGACCGACTGCAACGGCATGGGTTGCCCGTCCGGTCAGGTCTGCGGCAGCAACGGTCAGTGCACCTCGTCGGGCTGCGCCAACGTGATGTGCCCCTCGGGTTACTTCTGCAGCAGCGGAGCGTGCTTCCCGAACACCGGCGCCGGCGGCGGCTCCGGCGCGACCGGTGGTGGATCGGGCGCGACGGGCGGCGGTTCTGGTGCCACCGGCGGCGGCTCGGGTGCAACGGGTGGTGGCTCTGGGGCGACCGGGGGCGGTTCTGGCGCGACGGGCGGCGGCTCGGGTGCAACGGGTGGCGGATCCGGCGCGACCGGCGGCGGCTCTGGTGCAACCGGTGGTGGATCCGGCACGACGGGCGGCGGCTCCGGCTCGACGGGTGGCGGCTCCGGCTCGACGGGTGGCGGCTCTGGCTCGACGGGCGGCGGCTCTGGCTCGACGGGCGGCGGCTCTGGCTCGACGGGCGGCGGTTCCGGCGCGACGGGCGGCGGCTCCGGCGCGACGGGCGGCGGCTCAGGCGCAACCGGTGGTGGTTCCGGCGCGACTGGCGGCGGCTCCGGCGCGACGGGCGGCGGTGCGGCGGGTGGCGGCGCAGCAGGCGGAGGCACGGGCACCGGCGGTGGCTCGGGAGGCTGCTTGCCCAGCCAGTGCCCGGAGATCGCGTGCGCGAACGGCATCGACGACGACGGCGACGGCATCGCCGACTGCGGAGACCTCGACTGCAACACCCGCACCTGCGACGACCACGACTCCTGCACCTACGGCGAGACCTGCCAGAACCAGGCGTGCACGGCGACCCAGACCCTGACCTGCACCACGCCTCCGGGCCAGTGCTACCAGATGGTCGGCACCTGCAACGCCAACATGACCTGCAGCTACTCGGTGTTCACCGGCGCGGCGTGCGGCGACGGCGGCGTCTGCCAGTCTGACGGTGGCTGCGGCCCGCGCCAAAACACCATGGGCCAGATGTTCATGAACCCGCCGACCAACTTCGACCCGACCCAGACGCCTCCGTCCGGCGACGTGAAGGTGACCGGCACCGCGACGTTCGACTCCACCAGCGGCGCGCTGGGCGGCAACTGGGGCGGCACCAACCCCAACGTGTACACGGTGAACCTGCCCGGCAACTCCGGCCAGGCCTCGGTCATCGCGTCGACCCAGTTCGACATTCAGCCCGGCGCGACCATCAAGCTCACCGGCAACAAGCCGGTCATCTTCGCCGCGTACGGCCCGTTCACGCTGCAGGGCATGATCGACGCCGCGGCGCACGGCCAGACCCCTGGCCCCGGCGGCAACTCGAACTCGTGTGGGTCCGCAGGCGCCGGCCAGGCGGGCTCGCTCGCCGGTACCACCGCGGGTGGCGGCGGCGGCGCGGGTGAGCGCAGCAGCGGCGCGAACGGCGGCGGCGGCAGCCTCGGCGGTCAGGGCGGCCTCGGCGGCTCCGCGCACAACTCGACCACCGTGAATCCGCTCGCGACCGCGGGCGGCTGCCAGGGTGGCCGCGGCGGAAACAACGGCGGCATGCCCGGCGCCGGCGGCGGTGTGGTGCAGATCTCTTCGGCGGCGGTGATCGCGATCACCGACGGCGGCATCACCGTGAACGGCTCCGGCGGCCTCGGTGCCACCGGCGCGGCGCTCGAAGGCGGCGGCGGCGGCGGCTCGGCCGGCGCGATCTTCCTCGAGTCGTACGGCGTGTTCGCCACCACCTCGTTCCTGGTCGCCAACGGCGGCGCGGGCGGCGCGGGCACCGGCAACGGCACCGACGGCGGCAACGGCCAGGACGGCCTGATCTCGCAGTCGCAGGCGCTGGGCGGCTACACCAACACCGCCAACACCGACGCCGGTCTCCAGTCGCTCGGCGGCAACGGCGGCAACGGCGGCTCGCGCAACGGCGGCCCCGGCCAGGGTTACCCCGGCCTCGAGTTCTACGACGGCCTCTTCTATTACGAGAGCGGCGGCGGCGGCGGTGGCGCGGCGGCCGGCTACATCTACGTCAACCTCTTCCCCGGCCCCGCGCAGGTCTGCAACTTCGGCATGGGCCTGAACAACAACGTGATCAGCCCCCAGGCGAACGACTCGCTCGGCGGTCACTGCGGGAACTGACGGTTCCGTAACCTCACCCGGCGGACGCTGATGCGTCCGTCCGCCGGTTCCTTCGTTCCACGAAGGAGTCCTCGCTTCGCTGCGGTGTCAGGAGAGGGTTCTACCGCTCAGGGTCAGCTCCCACCCGACGCCGCGGCGGGCGAGCTCCTGCATGTAGAGCGAGTCGCCACCCATCGCGCGTGAGGCCGCGGTGGCGACCGCGGTGCAAAGCGCGAGGGGAAGGACGATCGCGTAGTCGCCCGACAGCTCGAACGCCATCACCGCCGCCATCACCGGCGCATGAGTGGTCGACGCAGTGGCCGCCGCCATGCCCGCCAGCGCGTAGCCACCGGCCGGGCCGACGTCGAGGCCGAGCGCGGTCGCCAGGTGCGCGTAGAGGAAACCGAGCGCGCCGCCGAGCAGCAGCGTGGGCGTGAACACGCCGCCCGGGTTGCCCGAGCCGACCGAGAAGACGGTGGCGAAGCACTTGCCCACCACCAGCAGCGCCACGAAGCCGAGCGTGTAGCGGGCGTCGAGCAGCTCGTTGAGCGGCTCGTAGCCGTTGCCGCCCACGTCGGGGAGCCAGGCGGCGATGCCACCGGCGAGCAGCCCGCCGAGCGCGGTGCGCCACGGCAGCGGCAGCTTCTTCGAGCCGAACAGCCGCTCCGCCAGCGAGAGCAGCCGCATGAACAGCTGGGCGCCGAGCGCGACCACCAGCCCCAGCCCGACGAACACCACCAGCTCCCAGCCGGAGCGCATCGTGAACGCGCGCGCGCCGTAGATCGGCCCCGCGCCGAGCGCGATGCGGTTGAGCGCGGTGGCGATCACCACCGCCACCATCACCGGTACCACCGCGTCGAGCACCACCACTCCGAAGACCACCTCGAGCACGAACAGCACCGCGGCGAACGGCGTGTTGTAAGCAGCGGCGAACCCGGCGCCACAGCCGGCGGCGATCAGAATGCGTTTGCTCTGGTCGTCGAGCTTCAGCCAGCCGCCGGCCATCGAGCCGCACGCCGCGCCCGCCTGCATCATCGGGCCCTCGCGGCCGATGCTGTTGCCCGAGACCAGCGCCAGCAGCGAGGCGAGCGACTTCGAGAGCGTGAGCCGCATCGGAATGCGGCCCTTGCCGAGCACCACCGCCTCCATCACGTCGCCCACGCCGCCGCCGGGTTGCTTCAGCAGCACGCGCACCACCAGCCCGGCGAGCAGACCGCCGAGCGCCGGCAACGCCACCCGCGCCCAGGTGGGCAGCGCGCGGAGCATCTCGACCGTGTTCTCGGTGTGGTTGATCAGCCGGTAGCCTTCACCGACCGCGACGCGAAACAGAATCGCGAAGGCCGAAGCGAGCACCGCGGCGAGCAGCACGCCGAGCGCCAGCCTCCACTGCTTCACAGCTGGGCCGCCGCCGGCTTGTCGAGGAACCACACGCTCTGCTTCGCGGAGCGGTGGGCGAGCGCGGCGGGGAGCTTCGACGACGGGTCTTTCAGCGCCGCGCGCACCGCCTCGGCCTTGGGCGCGCCCTGCACCAGAAACCAGAGCTGCCGCGCCTGGGCGAGCACCGGCAAGGTGACGGTGATGCGCACCGGCGGCGGCTTGGGCGAATCGCCGAGCCACGACACGTCGAGCTTCTTCTCGTCGAGCAGCGGGTGGCCGGGGAACAGCGAGGCGACGTGGCCGTCGGGCCCCATGCCGAGGTGAACGACGTCGAAGGGCAGAAACGGCGCCAGCTCGCTGGCGTACTCCTCGGCGGCGGCTTCGGCGGCGAGCTCGGTGTGCACCGCGTGAATGTGCACGCCCTGCGGCTTCGACAGCCAGGCGTCGCGCACCGCGCGAAAGTTGCACTCCGGGTGATCGGGCGGGACCTTGCGCTCGTCGCCGAAGAAGAAGTGCACGCGGCTCCAGTCGCACGGCGAGCCGAGCATCGTGGGGTAGAGCGTCTTCGCCGCGGAGCCTCCGGTGAGGCCGACCACGAAGCGGCCGCGCGCGGCGATCGCCTTCTGAGCCTCGGAGACGAAGCGGGCCGCCATCGCCTCGGCCATCTGCTGAGCGCCGTCGAAGGTGAGCTGCTCGGTCACTTCTGCTCTCGCACGTAAGGGAGGATCTGCTTGCGGAACTCGTCGGTCCACGGCGTGGCCTTGCGGGTGTTGGGCTCGACCCGCACCAACACCCGCTGGCCGGTGGCGCAGTCGACGTCCTGATCCATCGGCATCACGCAGAAGCCGAACACCAGGCTGGTGCGGCCGAGCTTCTCGACCCAGACGCGCACCCGCACCTCGGTGACGCCCTCCACCGGCCGGAGGTACTCGATGTGGTTGGCGCGCACGAGGGTGTACTGGTCGGGCGTCTTGTGGGCGTCGAGGTGGCTGCCCCAACCCAGCCGCTTCCAGAAGCTGCCGATGGTGCGCTCGAACAACAACAGGTAGCGCGCGTTGTGCAGAATCTGAAAGGCGTCGAGGTCGTCGAAGTAGACGCCGTGAACCTGCTCGTGAAAACGGACTCCGCTGGAGATCGTCATGGCTTGAGCACCACCTCTTCACGCAAGGGCGCGAGCAGCACCTCGTCGAGCACCTCTTCAGGGCGCTCGCGGGCGGCGGTCAGCTCGGCGGCTTCGAGCCCGAACACCTTGAGCGCGGTCTCCAGCCCGGCGACCACGCCCTTGGTGGTGAGCCAGGCGGCGAGCGCGCGCCCGAGTGAGATGGGGTCGATCGGGTGGGTGTTGCCGTTGCCGATGCTGAAGGCGGCGGCGGGCTCCCAGACGATGTCGCGGTAGAGCGAGGCGTAGTCGAAGGCCATCGCCTCTTCGGCGGTGAGCGGGCTCACCTCGCAGCCGGTGACGCCGAGAAAGTTGGGGTCGGCCGGCTCGCGCGCGTTCATCGACGCGTCGATGTCGGCGAACACCATCTGCGCCCACAGCTTGCCGTTCACCTCGGGCACCTGGTCGGGCACGAAGAACAGCCAGGTGCGCTCGCGGTCTCCCGAGCCGACGAACGAGAGCTGGTTCACCTGGTAGCGGCGCAGCGTGTAGCGGAGCTTCGCCTTCCACACCTTCATCTCGCGGCCGCTCTTGGCGATGCCGAACGGGCGCCACACCGCGCGAATGAAGTTGCAGTCCTGCCAGCGCAGCATCATCCGGTCCTGGGGCTCGCCGGAGCGATCGCAGATGAACACCGCGCGGCGGGCGAGCGCCTCACCAGCGATGCCGTCACCCTGGTGCGCGACCCTGAGGCCCTCGGCGAGCAGCGCGTCGGCGAAGTACGGGTGCATCTCGCCGGCGCCGCCGAGCACCGCCTCGGCCGACCGGCGGATGATCGGCTCCGCCTCGTCGTGGCGGCCGGCGATGATCAGCGCCTGGGCCAGCACCAGCTCGGTCTCCACCAGCAACGGGTGACCGGCGCCGTTGAGCTTCTGGCGCAGGCGGGTGGCCTGCTCGCCGAACGGCACCGCGAGCTCGCGCAGCCCGCCGCGGCGGCCAGCGAGGCAGAGGTTGTGAAGAATGGACGCCTGGGTGTCGTCTTCGCGCTGATCGCCGGCGACCTTTCGGAGCGTCTCGACCGCGGCGTCGAACTTCAGGTCGCGCAGCTGCTCCAGCCCGAGCGCGGCGGAGGTGGAGCGGCACTCGTCTTTCAGCTTCAGCGAGGCGAAGCCCTGGAGCGCGGTGCTGAACGACTCGATCGCGCCGGCGGCGTCGCCCTTCGAGCTGCGGGTGAGGCCGATGTAATACGGCGCGTAGAACACCCGCGGGTCGGTGGGCGAGAGGTCGCGGGCGATCTCGCTGCCCCACTCGGTGTAGGCGGTCTCGGCCTCCGCCCAGCGCTTCGCCGCCCGCCAATGGAGCGCCGACTCGCAGATCGCACGCCAGCGGAGGTCGCGCTCGTCGGCCTCGGGGGAGCCTTTGAAGGCGTCGGCGGCCTCGCGCCACTTCATCGCGCAGGTGACGCGGTCTTGGCGGGAGGCTGCGGTGTTGGCTAACGCGGCGAGCTCGTCGAAGCGCCGCTTGAACTCAGGTCGCACTTCGGGCCACGTTACTTGGATGCCGCGCGAGGGAAAACAAGCGTCGACCGAGACTCCGGCCACGACGTTTCTAAAAGCGAACCATGCCGTCTACCAGGAGCACGTCTACGAGTACGAAGAAGGCGGAGGCACCGAAGCCTCCAGCCGCAAGCTCGGCGTCGACGAGCACCAGGTGGTGAAGACCCTGGTGATGGAAGACGAAGACAAGAAGCCGCTGATCATCTTGATGCACGGTGACCGGCAGGTATCGTTGAAGGCGCTCGCGCGCGAGGCCGGCCGCAAGCGGGTCGAGCCCTGCAAGCCCGAGGTGGCGCAGCGGCACACCGGCTACATGGTCGGCGGCACGTCTCCGTTCGGCACCCGCAAGCCGATGCCGGTGTTCGCCGAGAAGACGATTGGCGAGCTGCCGCGGCTGTACATCAACGGCGGCGGCCGCGGGTTTCTGGTGTCGCTCGAGCCGGCTGAGCTCAGCCGCGTGCTGGAGGTGAAGTGGGTGAGCTGCGCGGCGGTGGAGAAATGATGACGAGCACGACTGCTCGAGGTGTGACGCCCCCTCCGCCCCTTCGGGGCACCTCCCCCCTGGGTGGGGGGAGGCGACACGTATTCTCCCTCCCCCGACGAGGGGGAGGGTGGCCGAAGGCCGGGAGGGGCGTCACGACTCCGCTCGCCGTGCTCGCAACCCTGCTCGCCACCGCCGCGTTCGGCGACGCCCCGCTCGATCGCCTGAAGCCGATCGCCGGCCACTGGAAAGCGACCACCGCCAGCGGCAAGACCCTCAACATCGACTACCGCTTCATCAGCGCCGACACGGTGCTGGTCGAGGCGTACAACGCGGGAAGCCCGCGCGAGACGATGACGGTTTTCCACGCCGACAAGACCGACCTGCTCGCCACCCACTACTGCGCCCAGGGCAACCAACCGCGCCTGAAGCTGCAGCCCGGCAAGGACCTGGTGTTCACCTTCCTCGACGCCACCAACCTGTCTGATCCGCAGGCCTCCCACCTGATCCGCCTGGAGCTGAAGCTCGAAAAAGACGGCAGCCTCACCCGCACCGAAACCTACCGGGAACAGGGCAAAGACGAGGTCACCACCCTCACCTTGAAGAAATGAATCCAAGCGTGGGCGGCACGCGTACAGTTGTGGGATAGGGGAATTCACCAATCGTGACGGGACTTCGCACCAGGCCTTTCGCGCTGTTCGCCCTGCTGGCGCTCGCCGGCGGCACGGTGGTGCTCCCCGTCGCCCACCAGTTCAGCCACCAGCACGCGCACTCGCACGGCGAGGCCGAAGCCCTGGTGTTCGACGCCGGGTCGAGCGAAGCGCACGGCCCCCACGGCGGCCTGCTGCTCCACCCGAAGCCGGCGTCGAAGAAGCACACCCACGCCCCGCTCTCCCACGGCAAGAACTCGGTCGAGCACTACGGGGTCGCGGTCGCGCTGGCAGCGCCGGCCGTCGTCACCCTCACCGCCCCTGAGGCGGTCGAGGTCCCCGCTCCGGCGCCGGTCGAAGTTCACGTCGACACGTCTTATCTGTGCTCGCCGCTGCAGCCGGGCGCTCCGCCGGCCTGAGGTCTCACCCACGTTCGTGCCGTTGGTGGTGAACCTCATCTGACGCCTGCTGTCGCGGGCGCTGGAGCACATTCTCATGATCGCGTTGTTTCGCCGGAGCTCGGCTCTGGCCGTGGTGTTGTTGAGCGCCTCTGCTTTGGCGCATGAAGACGATGAAGACGGCGGTTTCGTCGATGGCGGCATGGTGCAGCTGGAAGATGGCGGCTGGATGGCGACGCTGGTGCCGGCGCCCGAGCCTCCCCCGCCTGCGCCGCGCCCCGAGCCGGCGATGGAGACCACCGTCACCGCGCGCGCGCCGACCACCGCCGCCTCGTCCGCGACCATTCGCAACCTCGACTTCGACCTCCGGCCGAAGAGCTCTCCCAACGACGTGCTCCGGGTGGTGCCCGGCCTGCTCGCGGTGCAGCACCAGGGCGGCGGCAAGGCCGACCAGCTGTTCCTCCGCGGTTTCGACGCCGACCACGGCACCGACGTCGGGGTGTTCATCGACGGCATTCCCGTCAACATGCCGTCGCACGCGCACGGTCAGGGCTTCGCCGACCTGCACTGGCTGATCCCCGAGGCGATCGAGAAGATCGAAGTGCTGAAGGGCCCCTACGACGTTCGCTACGGCGACTTCTCCACCGCCGGCGCGGTCAACCTGGTCACCAAGGACTACTTCGAGAGCAGCAGCGTCTCGTACACGCTGACGATGTCACCGACGATCGCGAACCGCGCGGTGTCGGGCGGCCGGCTGGTCGGCATCGCCTCGCCGGAGCTGCCGGAGTCGATGTCGAGCCTGCACCCGTGGCTGGCGTTCGAGTCGGCGTTCGACAAGGGCCCGTTCGAGGCCTCCGAGAAGCTCAACCGCTACAACCTGTTCGGGAAGATCAGCTACGACATCAACGAGCACGCCAAGGTGGGCGCCTTCTTCCAGGCCTACGGCTCGGGGTGGACCGGCTCTGGCCAGATTCCCTCGCGGCTGGTCGATTCGCATCAGCTCGGTGAGTTCGGCAGCCTCGACCCGTCGGAGGGCGGCCTCACCGAGCGGCAGATGCTGACCGCGTTCTTCAAGTACAGCGGCGGCGACTCGGAGCTCGAGGCGACCGCCTACGTCACCCGCTACCGCCTCAATTTGTGGAACGACTTCACCTACTACCTGCGCGACCCGGTGAACGGAGACGAGATCGAGCAAGACGACGCGCGCGTCTTCTCTGGCGGCAAGCTCGCCTACCACTTCCACCGCAGGTGGCACGGCATCCGCTTCCGCACCACCTTGGGCTCCGAGATGCGTTACGACGGCATTCACGTCGACCGCTGGAACGCGGAGTCGCAGAACGGCGATTTCCGCAAGCGGCTCTCGCGCCGGGTCGACGACTCCGACCTCGCCTTCGGCGGCAGCGACGACGACATCGACCTGCTCAACATCTCGGGGTACTTCGAAGAAGACGCGATCTTCAACGACTACTTCCGCATGGTGGCGGGTCTGCGCGGCGACTTCTTCGGCGTCAACATCAATGACCACGCCGAGACCTACGCTCCCGGAGCGGTGAACAGCTCGGGCACCCGCCAGCTCACCACCTACTCGCCCAAGGCGTCGGCGATCATCTCTCCGATTCCCGGCACCTTCGACCTCTACCTGAACTTCGGCGAGGGCTTTCACAGCAACCAGGCCCAGGTGGCGTTGGTCGACGGCGTGCGCCACGTGAACCCCGACGGCAGCTCCTTCATCGTGCACGCGCTGCCGCACATCTACGGTGGTGAGATCGGCGCCCGCGTTCACCTCTGGAACCGCATCGACCTCGCGGCGGCGCTCTGGGGCAGCTACCTCGAGAACGAGACGGTGTTCGACGCCGACGACGCCGCGTTTGCACCGTCGGCCCCCACCCGGCGCATCGGGTTCGACTTCGAGGCGCGGGCCAAGATTCTGCCTTGGCTGTACGCCGACTTCGACCTCGCCCAGGCCGACGCCACCGCGGTCGCCAACGGCGGCAACGGCGGCGCGGTGGCGCTGGCGCCGCGGCTGTACATGACCGGCGGCTTGACCGCGAAGCACAAGAGCGGCATTCGCGCGGGGCTTCGCTTCCGATACCTGGGGCCGCGCCCGGCGTTCGACGAGTCGAGCCCGGAGTACCAGTACTTCACCTCGAAGACGCTGCCGAACGGGCAGGCGAACCCCGACTACAACCCCGACCGGGTGACCGCGAAGGGCTACTTCGTGGTCGACGCCTACGCGTCGTACCGCTGGCACTTTCTCGAGGCGTCGCTCTCGGTCGAGAACCTCTTCAACAGCCAGTGGCGCGAGGCGCAGTTCGGCAACCGCTCTTGCAGCCACGACGAGACCTACAACCCGATGAACCCGAACTACTCGGGCTCGGGCAACATGCTCGCCGACGGCAGCTACGTGAACCGGTGCGGGGTCAGCTACGGAGACCAGCGCTCGGGCGTGGTCGACGTGCACTACACGCCGGGCGTGCCGCTGACGCTGCGCGCGACGCTCAAGGCGTACTTCTAACCGCGACACCTCCATTTCGAGTGTGCCTGCGGACTCCCCAACGCAGGCCGCCACCGCCCGCTCACTCACCGCGGGCGGTTTTTTTGTACGCTGCGCCGGCCGTCTCAACCGTCTCAACCTCGCCCGGAGAACCGATGCGCACGCTCACCTTGATCGCCGTGTTGTCGACGCCGTTCGCCGCCTACGCCCACGAAGAGCACTGCCACACCAAGGACGACAAGGGAAACCTGGTCGACGCCAAGGACCTGAAGGACCAGAAGAGCTGCGAAGCGAAGGGCGGCAGCTGGACCGACCACGACCACAAGCCGCACGACAAGGCGCCGGCCAAGGCCGACGACAAGAAAGCGAAGTGAGCTTCAACCGGTGAACAGTGCTTCGAGCGCCGCGGTGAACGCCGCGGGCTCGACGATCAGCGACAGCACCACGTGATGTCCGCTCGGGAAGTCGTAGAAGAAACCTGGCTGCACCAGCACGCCTCGCTCGAGCCACCGCAAACACCGCGTCTCTTCATCAGGCACCGCGGGCACGCGAACCACGGCGCTCCAACCCGCCAGTGACGGCAGCACGCTGAGCTCCGGAGGGCACGCCGCCTTCAGCGCCGCCAGATTCAGCACGCGCCGCTCTTCGACCCGCTCCCGAAACGCGGCAGAGCGCGCGAGAATCCGCGGCAGCGCCAACTGCACCGGAGTCGCCACCGACAAGAACGCGTCGGCGATCCACTCCAGCCGCGAGAGCGCCTCCTGCGCGCCGGGCCCCTGCACCACCATCCACGACAGCTTCAGCTGCGGCTGACCGACCGCCTTGCTCAAACCACCGAGCACGAAGCGCAGGCACTTCGGCTCGACACCCACCCGCGAGCGCCCGGGCGAAGCGAACACCTCATCGACCACCAGCGCCCAGCCACGCGACGCGCACAGGCGCTCCAACCGCGCCCACTCCTCCTCGCTGGGGTAATGCCCGGTGGGGTTTCCCGGAGCGACCACCACCACCGCCTTCACCCGCGGGCCCGCCGGCTCCAGTGCGGCGAAGTCGATCGTCCACTCCCCGTCGAACCGCAGCGGATACCGCGCGAGCTCGACGCCACTCAGCCGCGCGAGCTCGTCGAGCAGCGGGTAGCACGGCGCCGGCGCCAGCCACTCGTCGCCGGCGTCACCCGTGAGCTGCATCAGCCACGAATACGCCTCGCTGCTCGAAGCGCTCAGCACCACCTGCCCGGCCGAGCCGGCGCCATACCAACGGGTCACCTCTTCGCGCGCGCTGATCAGCCCGAACGGCTCGGGCGCATAGGTCGAAGCAGGCGGCAGCTCGAAGGTCTCGGACAGACCCGCGAGGGTGGGATTGGAGACGGTGAGGTCCCACCTCGGCGGCTGACGTTCGACGGCCAGCGCGAGCGCGTTCGACGAAAGACTTCGCTGGGTGCGTCGCGAGAACACCTGTCACGTGGCAGTGACAGCGCCCGCGCGGGCCGCCAAGAAAAATCTTCAGGAAAAACGCGACTAGAAGCCGGTCTGAACCATCTCGGCCACCACCCGCCGAATCAGCTCGCGGCGAATCTCGGTGCGGGCGTGCTCGACGGCCTTTTGATGCGGTTTTCCACTGCGGCCGGGCTTCTTGGCTGCGACCCGTAACACCAGGTTCACCCGCTCCGGCGACAGCTCGTAGGGGCGTTTGGGGTCGGGTCTGAGAAAGTAGGCCAACCCGCGGGTGTCGAGCAGCTTGTGCAGGTAGTGCCGGGCGTCGGAGAGCAGCGCGAGGTCGATGATCTCTGCCATCGATGGGTGTTGTCGTATGGAACCGCGCATCCGTCTAGAATCCGGCCGATGGCAGACGTGGAAGAGCTGGCCGGACTTTTGACGTCGGCCCGGCAAGGTGATCAGGACGCACTGTTGCGCGCACAGGAGCAGCTGTCTCCGTTCGTGCACGCGCTGATCATCTGCCGCGCTCCGCACCACCTCGCCGGCAGCCTGGTGCGCCACGCGATGCTGCAGGCGTCGATGAAGCTCGATGCGCTCACCGATGCGCGCGCGTTCGTGCGCAACGCCTTCGAGGTCGCGCGCGGCCTCGGCGATTCGTCGCCGGGCGCCGAAGATCTCGCCACCGACCCGCTGCTCGCTGATGGGCGCAAGCTGCTCCAGAAGCTGCGCTCGATTCAGATGCCGCTGCGCGAGCGGTTGATGATGCGGCTGCTCGAGGGCCTCACCGGCCCGGAGATCGCCGATCTCCTCGAGGTGAACGAAGACGAGGTTCGCCACTCGCTCGACGACGCGCTCTCGGAGCACCTCCAGCAGACCGCCGGCGCCTACAAGACCAGCGGCTACCTCTGGAGCATGGTCGGCAACCCGCCCGACGCGCTGGTGAAGCTCGAGAACCTGCTCACCCCGCTGCGCTTCGACCTCGCGCTCTTGTCCGCGGGCGACGAGAGCACCGACGTCACTCCGGTGAACCCGGTGAAGGCGGTGAAGCGACCCGCCGAAGGCCGCAAGCCGACCGGTGAGAGCCTGCTCGCGGTGCCGCCTCCGGTGGCGAGCCCGGGCCACGGCGCGCTGAAGCAGCCGAGCGGCTCGCACCTGAAGCCGTCTGCTCGCCCGAGCGGCAACACCAACACCCACGTGCGGGCGTCGAGCCCGTCGCTCGAGGGCACCGACCCGACCGGCGCGCCGCTCACCCACTCGAACGTGATGCCCGAGGCGGAGCGCACCGACGCCACCGCGACCTCGCTGCCGCCGGTGGCGGAGTCTCCGGTGCTGGTCGCCGCCTCGCCGGGGATCGCCGCGCCGATGTCGTCGGGCACGGTGGCGCGCACCATTCAAGCGAGCGACCTGCCGGCCGCGGCGGCGTTCGATCTCTCGCTCCCGCCCCGGTTGTCGCCGCCGGCGGTGACCCGCCAGGCGCCGCCCGACCCCGACCAGCCGGTGTCTGATCTCTCGCCGCTGCCTCCGGTCTGGAGCAACAAGCCCAAAGCCGACGACGAGTCGACGATGGTGCAGCCGACCAAGGTGCCGCTGGTCAGGCCGGCCGACCCCGAGACGACCGGAGCGATGTCGCCCAACGTGATCGTTCGCCGGTCGCAGCTGGGAGAGAAGCCGGCGCCGCGCGAGCTCGTCGACGACCCGCACATGACCCGGGCGGTGCTGCCTCCGGTGGAGGCGTTCGCGCCACGCGGGAGCGTGTTCAGCTCGTACCGGCCGTTCGTGGTGGCAGCGGCGTTCGGGTTGGTGGCGATCGGCGTGGTGGCCCTGATGCTGTCGGGCGTGGAGAACCGGGTGAAGAAGGGCTGGAACCTGGTGCCGGTGGTGGTGGCCGCCGCCGACCTGCCCGAGGGCACCACCATCGGGCTGGAGTCGATCTCTCAGCGCGCGGTGCCGGAGCAGTTCGTGACCTCGTCGGTGGTTCGCCCCGACAACACCGACTACGTGATCAACCAACGGCTGCTGGTGCCGGTGCAGGCCGGCGACCCGCTGCTGTGGACCCAGTTCGAGGCCTCGCGCGCGGGCGAGCGGTTGTCGCGCAAGATTCAGAAGAAGGCGCGCGCGGTCGCGATTCGCGCCAGCTCGACGATGGCGGTCGGCGGTTGGGTGCAGCCGAACGATCGCATCGACATCATCGCCAGCTTCTCGAAGCCGAACAGCCAGGAGCGGGCCGCGGTCACCCTGCTGAACGACATTCCGGTGATTTCATCAGGCAAGGTCACCGCGACCACCTTCAATTCCTCGCGCGAGCGCGACAAGGCGTATCAAGACGTCACCGTGCTGGTGCTCCCCGAGGAAGCCGAGATCATCACCCTGGCGGCGCGGCTGGCGCGGTTGAAGTTCACCTTGCGCGGTGAAGACAGCGAGCGTGAAGACATCAGCGATGCGCGCTACCACACCGAGATCAGCACCCTGCTCAGCGGCGAAAAGGTGCAGGTGATTCAGAAGAAGCGCTGGGAGCTGATGAAGGCGATTCGCGCCGCGAAGAAGCAGCGCGACCTCTAGTTGCTGCCCGCCGCTTTGAAGACGAACGGGTAGGTCACCAGGACCAGGCCGTCGGTCTTGCGCGCGGGGAACTGCAGCAGCTTCGTACGGCCCAGCACGCAGGTGTCGAGCTCGGTGTCGCCCACCGTGCTCTGCGCGATGGTCGCGGTGGGCACCTGGCCTGCCGGGTTGATCCCGAAGCGCACCGAGACCTTGCCGGCCAAAGACGGGTGCGAGTTCAGCCGCTGCTCGTAGCAGTAGCGGTAGGCCGCGGCGTTGGCGTGAATCACTTTGCGAACGAGGTCTTTGTCGAGGCAGCCGACGCCATTTTCGCCGCACTGGATGTTGACGGGACCGGGGTCGATCACCTGGTCGGTGGGCGTCTTGCACTTCATGCCGCAATCACCCGGGAGCCCGAAGCCGTAGGGACCGCCGCCACCACCGTGGCCGCGTTTGCCGCCGAGCCCACCGATGCCGAGCAGCTTGCCGCCCAGTCCGCTGTCGTCGCCCTTGAGGCCGAGACCCTTGCCGCCGAGCCCCGCGCCCTGAATGCCGCCGACGCTCTTCGCCAGCTCTTCACCGAAGCCGGCGGGGCCGAACACGCCCTTCATCGCCGATGGCGCGAAGATGTTCTGCACCAGTGCCTTGATGTCGCCCTTGCCCGGCTTGTCGGCGGTGTTCGGCTTGGGAGGCTTGTGCTCCGCGGGAGGGCCGGCGCGCTTGCCTTCTTTCGCCGGCGCCGCGGGGCCGCCTGATTGCGCGACCGGCTTCGGCCGTTCGATCTCGAACAGGGTCTTCACCAGGCGCTGTTGATCGCTGGTGAGCGTGTCGGCCAGCGGGTCGCCTTCGTCGGCGCGGTTGGCGGCGTACATCACGAACGCGCCCGCGAGCGCGAACAACGCCAGCAGCAGGTTCGCCCAGGTGAAGTCGACGTTCTCGAACGGCGCGGTCAGCTCCATCGGCGGCGCGTTGAGCCGGAAGACCTCGAAGCGAATGTTGCCCGCGGTCAGCTTCACCACGTCGCGGCCTTCGAGCTCGAACGCGTGGCCGTCTCCGTCGGCGTAGGCCTGGTCGCTGGAGGCGAGCGCGCTCAGCGCCGTCTCGCCCTCGGGCCCGGTGCGGACTCCGTCGAGCTTGCCGCCGAAGCGCACCACCGCGCCGTCGGGACCCACCCGCACCAGGTCGAAGCGCTGGAAGCCCGCGAGCGCGAAGTCAGCGCCCTCTCCCACGCCCACCGTGAAGGCGCGCGCCTTGCCGAACGGCAAGAAGCGCGATTCCAGGCGGCGATCTCCCCACCATGCACGGACGAGTACCCCCGGACGGCGGACGGAGACCCGTGACCGCCGCCCGTCTTCGACGAGCGCGTTTTCCATGATGAGCAGTCAGACAGCGGCTGGGCGTTCAGGTTCCAAGCACGAGCGTTGAGGAGATTGAGCCCCCGCCGCCGCTACGACAGCGCCCGCTTCATCGCCGTGCGCGCGCGCTCGAGCACCTTGGGGTCCTTGGTCAGCTGAAACTCCATCACCGCGCCGGTGCCGAGGGCGATCACCTCGAACGTCAGCTGCTCGACGTCGCCGCTGATCTCCCGCCTGGCCTTCGCCTTCGACAGCACGTCGTGCACCAGCTTTCGGCGGCCCTCGAGCACGGCGAGAATCTGCTCGCGCACCGGGCCCGGCCGGTCGTCCATCTCGGCGCTGGCGGCGGTGAAGAAACACCCGCCCTGCTCGGCCCTGCGGCGCACGTACTCGAAGTAGCTGTCGCCGATCGCGTCGAGCTGGCCCACGCCCGGCTTCGCAGCCATCGCCGGCTCGACCACCTCTTTGACGAACTGCGCGAACGCCGCCTCGACGATCGCCAACTGCATCGCCTCTTTGGAGCCGAAGTGGGCGAACACCCCTCCCCGGCTCATCCCCACCGCGTCTGCCAGCCGGCCGATCGACAGCGCCTCCAGCCCCTCGACCGCGGCCAGCTGCACCCCCGCCGCCAGAATGTCCTGCCGGGTGTGCTCGGCGTGGCTAACCCGCTGAATCACCGGCTGAAACTTCTTCGCTGCGACGCTCGCCTTCATTCAGGTGTCTCTACCAAAGAACGATCGACTTTTCAAAAGAACAGTTGTTCGATAGAAAGAACGCATGCTCGAAAATGCCTACACGCTCCCGAACGGCCTGGTGATCCCCAACCGCCTGGTGAAGGCCTCCACCACCGAGGCGCTGGCCACCGAGGCCGCCGACGCCTCCGGCAAGCTGGTGGCCCTCTACGAGCGCTGGGGCGACAGCGGCGCCGGGCTGATCCTCTCGGGCAACGTCGGCATCTGCCCGGAGCACCTGGTACGGCCAGGAGACGTGCTGGTCGGCCCCTCCTCCGACAAGCAGGCGCTGCGCGAGCTGGCGGCGGCGAACAAGCGGCACGGCGCGAAGGCGATCGTGCAGATCTGTCACGCCGGCCGGCAGACCCAGCGCTGGCTCAACCCGAACCCGATCGCGCCCTCAGCGGTGAAGGCGGTGCGCATTCTGAAGGCGTTCGGCGACCCGCGCGAAGCCACCCGCGACGACATCGCCCGCATCAAGGAGGGCTTCGTGCAGGCGGCGCTGATCGGCGAAGAGGTGGGCTTCGACGGCTGCCAGCTCCACGCCGCCCACGGCTACCTGCTCAACCAGTTCCTCTCGCCGTCGTGCAACGTGCGCACCGACGAGTACGGCGGCAGCGTCGAGAACCGCGCCCGGCTGCTGGTGGAGATCATTCGCGAGGTGAAGGCCCGCCGCCGCTCGCCGCTCTACGCGATCACGGTGAAGCTCAACTCGGCCGACTTTCAGCGCGGAGGCTTCACCGAAGAAGACTCGCTCGCGGTCATTCGCCTGCTGGAGACCGAAGGCATCGACCTGTTGGAGATCTCCGGCGGCAACTACGAGGCGCCGGCCCAGTTCGGCGAGCACGGGGTGCGCGAGTCGACCGCGCGGCGCGAGGCCTACTTCCTCGAGTTCACCGCCCGGGCGCGCGCGGTGACGAAGGTGCCGCTGCTGCTCACCGGCGGCTTTCGCGGCCGCCCGGCGATGGAGGAGGCGCTCGAGTCGGGGGCGCTCGACTTCGTCGGCCTCGCCCGCCCGTTCTGCGCCGAGCCCGAGCTGGGCAAGCGGCTGCTCGCCAACCCAGACGCCCGCATCGAGCTGCGCACCCGCTGGCCGCTGGGGAAGCTCGGCTCGTTCCTCGAGATGGCCTGGTACTCGGAGCAGATTCAGCGCATGGGCCGCCGCCGCGACGTCGACCTCGCGATGTCACCGGTGTGGGCGGGCGTGAAGCACTACCTGAGAGACCGGCGCGCCGCGGTCCGCGGAAGGAAACGGCAGGCGTCTCAGGTTCGGTTGCAGCTGGCGACGTCGGGCTGACGCGCTATAGAGCGGCGCATGCGAACGCTCGCTCTCGTCGCCGTGATCGCCGTCGCCGCTTGCGCCACCAACAAGGGCGCCTCCTCCGATGCTCCCAAGGAGGAGCGGCAGAAGATTTCGAACATCACCTACTACGACATCGCCTCGTGCGTGACGCCCTCGCCGGCGCTCCCCGACAAGCTGAACAAGGAGTCGGTGATCGGCGCGGCGCTGTTCGCCCGCCCGGCGGTGCTGGAGTGCTTCACCGACCCGAAGAACCGCGGCTCGGCGGCCGAGACCACCGCCAACGTGAAGGTCACCGTCGACGAGTCGGGCGCCAAGTACGAGGTCACCGGCACCAACCTCACCCCCGCCGGCACCGACTGCGTGAAGGCGCAGATGGAGAAGCTGCCGCTGAAGGCGCTCGGCAAGGGCGAGGCGGCGATCTCCGCCGACGTGCCGTTCCGTCACGGTGGCAACTCACCGGCGGTGAAGATGGGGCTCAACGCGGGCTCCGACGCGGTGGGCACGATTCGGCTCGCCGAGGCGCAGTGGTGCGAGTGCTACGCGCCGCTCGAGACCAAGCCGCCGCCGTCGGTCACCGCGCACGTGAAGATGCTCTCCACCGGCACCAACGACTTCAAGTTCGACGCCGCCACCGGTGACGCCCAGGCGCTGATCGAGTGCATCACCCCGAAGATGAAGGCGCTCAAGCTCACCGCCTTCAACAACGACTTCAACTTCGACTACCCGGTGCTGCTGATCAACTCGCTGGCGACCGGCGAGACCCCCGAGGCGAAGCCGGAGCTCCAGTTCATTCAGCTCGACGCGATTCGTGCCGCCCGCGCCGCCAACGTCGCGATGAAGGTCAGCGTGCGCAACACCGACAACGCCGCCTACGACGCCGCAGTTCAGGTCTACAACAAGACCAAGAACACCAAGATGGTGAAGGAGCTGAAGGACAAGTGCGCGGCGATGGTGAAGGCCGACCAGGGGTGGATCGACGCGCTCAAGTCGCAGCTGGAGCTCGAGACGCACACCGCCGAGGTCGCCGGCACGTTGAAGGCGAAAGACGCGCAGTGGGGCGAGGCCGAGACCGCGTCGAAGAAGACCGCCGACGCCACCAAGGCCGAAGTCACCAAGGCCGAGGGCATCAAAGCCGCTGACGAGAAGGTGTGCCCCAAAGAGCACTACTGAGCGGTCATGGGCGAGACCCACCTCGAAGACATCACCCGCACGATTCAGCTCGCGGTCGCGCCGGTATTTCTGCTGACCGCGATCGGCACCATGTTGTCGGTGCTGTCGACGCGGCTGGGGCGCATCGTCGACCGGGCGCGACGGCTCGAGCAGAAAGACGCTCCCGAGCAGGAGACGCTCGAGGAGCGGATCGCCGAGCTGAAGCAGCTCGAGCGCCGGGCGAGGATGATCTACTACGCGCTCACGCTCGGCGTTTCGGCGGCCGGTACGGTGTGCATGCTGATCGCGGTCGCGTTCGTGGGGTACTTGTTCGCGGCCAAGGTGTCGCTGGTGATGGCGGTGCTGTTCATCGTCGCGGTGGCGCTGTTCATGGCGGCGCTGATGTTCTTTCTGAGGGAAGTTTTCGCGGCGGTCGCGCAGCTGCAGTTTTCGCTACCGGCTGAAGTGATCGAAGCCGCGAAGAAGTAGTGAAGGAACAGCCGGGGTCGGGACCGGGGCCCGGCCGTTCCTACGGCGTACAGCTGGGCATGCACTGCCCTTGCGTGCACATCCCGCTCGCGCAATCGGCATTCCCCGTACAGCTCGCTCCCGCCGACAGCGGATCCACGCAAAGGTACCCGCCATCGAGCGAAATGCACGCCCCGGTGAGGCACTGCCGGGTGACCGCGCACGACGCGCCGCGGGTCGGCAGTGACACGCACGAGCTCTGGCGGCAGACCGTGAAGTACTCGCACTCGCGGTCTTCGTTGCAGCGCCCGCCCGGGCCCTGCCGCGCACCGCAGTAGCGCTGAATGCCGCCGTCGGCCGAGACGCAGGCCTCGAACTCGTTGCAGTCGGTGCTCGCCGCGCACGGCATTCCCGCGTCGAGCGGCGTCGAGCACATGCCCAGCTGGTTGGCGCTCGCGCCGACGCAGGTGGTGCCGCCGAGGCAGGTCTGCGCCAGCGAGCACGCGCTCCCCTTCGGCAGCTGCTGCGGCTGACAGGTGCTGTTGGTGCTCGCCAGCTGGCAGATCAACCCGCTCTGGCACTGCACGTCGTCGGTGCAGGAAATTCCCATTCCGTTGCGGAGCGTGCAGAGCCCACCGTCGATCGCCTGGCAGTACGCGCTCGAGTCGCACACCGTGCCCAGGCAGGGCTGGCCCGAGACCGGAGGCGACACGCACTTGCTGCCGACGCACTTGTACATCGAGGCGCAGGGCGCATCGGCGCCGCAGCTGTCGCTGAGCCCACCGCGCGGGGTGCAGAGGCCGGTGCCGACGGTGACCGAGATCAGCTTGCAGTAGAGGTCGCTGCGGCAGTCGTCGTCGAGGCGGCAGGCGTCTTGATTCATGCCCAGCGGCTGGCAGGTGCGGGGGCAGGCCGCGCCACGGCAGACGCCCTGGGTGCACTCGTCGTAGCCGTCGTAGCAGCTCTGGTTGAGCAGCACGTTGGGGAGCAGGAAGTGGTCGCACGCCTGGGGGAGCAGGTCGTAGTCGTGGCACTCCGCGGCGGCGAACCCGTCGGCGCAGCTGGCCGCCGCGACCCCGTCGTAGCGGAGCGTCGCGACGTGCGGGTTCACCATCGTCGGCCAGTTCGAGGGCCCACACCAGGTCGCCTGCAGCCACGCCAGGCAGTCGGACTGCTCGACCTGCCCCTGGCCGACCAGCCCGCAGCGGGTGAGGTACGCGCAGCGCGCCGCGTTCAAGGTCGAGCAGGCCGCGTTGAGCGGGAGCCCGGCATCGTCGCTCGAGCCGCCGCCACCGCCCACGCCCCCGCCGGTGGCCGAGCCGCCGCCAGAGCCTCCGGTGGTGCCGCCGCCGAAGCCGCCGTCGGTGAGAAAGCCCGAGGCGCAGCCGCAGCAGAGGCTGAAGACGAGCGCGGCAAAGCCCAGGCGAGCAGTCACTTCCAAATCCTAGAACCCGCCGTCGGCCCTCTGCGAACACCCCGGAATGCAGGTGCCCCCGAAACCACCGTCGGGGAGCGTTCCGTACTCGCAGTCATTCGACAGGCACTCGCCATCATAATTGCAGCGGTCGCCCAGCGCCTTCAACGCCACGCAGTCGTACTGCTGGCCAGGTGCGTTGAAGTCGCAGAAGTAACCCACGTGGCAGGCGTAGAAACTGCCCTTATCGGTACAGTCTCCGCCGTCTTTGGGCAGAATTTCGCAGGTGGAGGTCGACGGCTGGCAGAACATGCCGTCTTCGCAGTCGGTGTAGTTGCTGCACTTGTCGCCCACCCCGCCCTTCGGCTGGCAGGTGCCGGTCTGGTAGGTGCTCGAGCAGCGCAGCGTCGGCAGGCAGGCGTAGTAGCCGTTGCAGAGCGCGCCGATGCCGCCCTTGCGGGTGCAGACGCCCGGCGGCGGCGGCATGGTGTCGACGTCCTGCCGGCAGAAGTCGTCGTCGTCGCAGTACGGGTAGATCGAGTTCGAACCGCACACCTCGCCGGTCTTGGCGTTCTGCTTCACGCAGGTGCCGCTCGAGCAGATGCTCCCCTTCTGACACTGGTTGTACGAGACGCAGGGCAGCCCGTCGTTCACCGGGTCGAGGCAGGTGTAATAGAAGCCGCCGTCGACCGCGCCGCACCAGGCGTCTGCGGTGCACTGAATCGAGAACCCGTCGCAGGAGCTCCCCTTGGGCACGAAGCCGCGGCAGCGGTGCGGGCAGGTGCCGTCGTAGAGGTAGCAGAAGCCGGTGTTCGAATCGCAGTCCTCGGCGATCAGGCAGCCGCCGTCGGGCTCGACCATGCCGGTGAACACGGTGGCACAGACGTCGGGCGCGGCGGAGCAGCTGCCGTGGGCGTAGCCGTTCAAACAGTCGTCGGCCTGGCTGGAGAGGAACTGAATGCGCCCCTCGTGCACGCCGCGCGAGAAAGACGTCTGGTCGCAGACCGACAGGTAGCGCTGGAGGCACTCGGCCCAGTGGGTGTCGTCGACCGACTGGCACCGAAGGTCGCGGCTGCAGGAGGCGCTCGCCAGGTCGGCGCACCACTCGTCGACGGTGACGCCCTTGAAGCCGGCGTCGATCACGCCCGCGTCGTGCATGCCCGCGTCGTGGCCACCGCCTCCGACGCCGCCGCCTCCGCCCCCACCGCCGCCGGTGGCCGAGCCTCCGCCCACTGCTCCGCCGCCGGAGCCACCGTCAGGCTTCTTGTCGCCGGGACATGCGCAGAGCGCGAGGGCGAGCACGGCGAGGGTCGTCGTACGGAGCACGCGGGCCGCACTCTGCAACTTCTTTCGCCCTCGTTTCAAGCGCGTCAGCTCGCGCGAGCCCGGCGAACCTGGATCAGCTCGGCGACGATGCTGACCGCGATCTCCACCGGGGTGAGGGCGGCGATCGGCAGGCCCATCGGGCTCTTCATTCGCGCGATCTCCTCGGGGGAGAAGCCGGCCGCGTTGAGCCGCATCTTGAAGCGCTCGGCCTTGCGGCGGCTGCCGATCACGCCGAGGTAGGCGGCCTTCTTCTTCAGCAGCGCCTCGATGCACGCCTGGTCGAGCGGGTGGTCGTGGGTGACGATGCAGAAGTAGCAGTCGTCGGCGGAGTCGATCTCTTTGGCGAACGACGCCGGGTCCTTCACCGTGAGCTTCACCGGAGCCGGAAAACGGGCCGCGTTGGCCCAGTCGGCGCGCTCGTCGACCACCTCGACGGTGAAGCCGGCGGCTGCCGCCAGGGTGGCGACCTCTTTGCCGACGTGGCCGGCCCCGAGCACGAACAGCCGCGCCGCCCCGGCGTGCTTCTCGAGAAAGACCTCCATCTTGCCGCCGCAGCACATCCCCAGGTCGTGGGTGAGGTGGGTCTCCAGCTTCTGGGTGTCGTGCTCCGGGTCTTTCAGCAGCGCCACCGCGGCGTCGATGATCTGCTTCTCAATCGCCCCGCCGCCGACGGTGCCCACCGACCTGCCGTCGGGCAGCACCACCATCTTCGAGCCCGGCTTCTGGGGCGTGCTCCCGGCGGAGCTCACCACCGTGGCCAGCACGAACGGCCGCCCCTCCTGCGAAAGACGGGCGATTTCGGCGTAGAGCTCCATCATCTCAGGGCCTCAGCTTGTCTTTTTTCGGTAACAGGAGCAAAAGGCGGCCCTTCTCGACGGGGTGACACCATGCAGGGAGTGATTACCAGCAAGGACATTCTTCGCCACCTGCCGCTGATCCTCCGAGAGTTCGGGCCCCGTTGCGCGGTGAAGGCGCTCTCGGCGGTGCTGACCGGCAAGCGCACCACGTTCCTCGACGTCGCCTGCGGTTGCTCCGGCGAGCTGCAGCAGCCGCCCGCGAGCGACGCGCGCCGCACCTGGCGCAACTGATCACCTCCGGAACCTGAGCCCCACCGCTGCTGTCGGTGTGGCATGGCGATTCTGCGGGTCGAACAGGTTTGGGGAGACCGTCTGCTCGAAGTGGCGCACCTCTCGCAGGGCTCGGTCGGCCCGGTGAAGGTGGAGCGCGGGCAGGTGTCACTCGATGGCGCGTCGGTGGCGGTCGAGCCCGGTCAGGCGAAGGAGCTCGAGTGGGGCGGCACCCGCTTTCGCCTCGAGTGGGCCGAGCCGGTTCAGCAAGTGAAGCCGGCCACCGCCGACGAGCGCGACTGGCGCTTCTTCTCGCTGCTGGCGTGCCTGGTGCTGTTCGCGGCGGCGTCGATCGCGGTGTTCCGGCTCGACGTGGCGTACTTCAGCGCCGAGTCCGACGAGTTCTACGGAAAGCCGGCGGAGCTCGACCGGCGGATCATCAAGGTGCTCGAGCCGCAGCGAAAGCTCGCCGCCGATCGCCTCCGCGCGATGAAGCCCGAAGGTCAGGCGGGCAAGCCGAACGAGCAGCGCAAGGCGTCGTCTTCACGGCCGCTGCAGGCGAAGGAGGCCGGGTTGATCAGCGCGCTCGAGCAGATGGGCGGCATGGAGCAGATGCTCAACGCGGGCGACGCGGCGATCAACGCCGGCCTGGGCAACCTGCACGGCCCGGCGGTGGGAGATGCGCGCGGCTTCGGCGGCATGGGCCCCAAGGGCAACGGCCCCGGCGGCGGAGGGCTGCTCCCCGGCGCGTTCGGCGGCCGGCTCACCAAGGGCCCGCACGGGCCGGGCGGCTTCGGTCACGACCTGAGCGGTAAGAACGACACCGGCCCGGGCCCGACCAAGACGGTGGTCACCGATGGACTCTCGCGCGACGTGGTCGCGAAGGTGATTCGCCGCCACGAGAAGGAGATCAAGTTCTGCTACGAGCAGGCGCTCCAGCACTCGCCCGGGCTCACCGGCAAGGTGACGGTGATGTTCATCATCGGGCCCGCGGGCGACGTCTCCGATGCGAGCGTGGCCGACTCGTCGATGACCGACGACGAGGTCTCGCAGTGCATGGTGCAGCGGGTGAAGCGGTGGAAGTTTCCCGAGCCGCAGGGTGGCGGCACGGTGACCGTCACCCACCCGTGGATCTTCTCTGAAGCGGGCCAGGAGGAGTAGCGGCGCCCCTCACCCGCGGATCACGGCATTCCGCAGGTGAACCAGTTCAGGATCTTCGTCTTCTGCGTCGAAGTCAGACCGCCCGGCGGCATGTTGCCGGAGCTGATGCGGCTCTTGATCGAGGTCGCGTTCGAGGCCACGTCGGCCTGAGTGCCGAACTCGCTGCCGTGGCAGCTGGCGCACTTGGAGCTGAAGAAGCTCGCCGCGTAGTTCGACCAGGTGTCGGTGCAGGTCCCGCTGCCGCCGCCCGTGCCGGAGCCGCCGCCGGTGCCGGAACCACCGCCGGTGCCAGAGCCGCCGCCGGTACCAGACCCGCCGCCCGTACCCGAACCGCCGCCGGTGCCGCTGCCGCCGCCCGTACCACTGCCGCCGCCGGAGCCCGAAGGACAGAAGCCCGCGTTGGGAACGCAGTTCTTGCCCACCGTCGAGCCGGAGGAGTTGGTGATGCTCACGCAGCTGCTGTTCGGATCAGCGCAGGGGTTGCTGGTGCTGCACTTGATGCCGCAGAAGCCGCCGCCCATGCCGTCGTCGAGGCAGAAGTTGCCCGACGAAGAAGTGCCGCAGTCGCTCTGCGCCGCGCAGGTCGCGCAGTACGGCGCCGGGTTCACCGCGGTGCCACCGCCGCTGCCGCCGCCGGTCGACGAGCCGCCGCCGCCGCCCACGCCCATCACCAGGCCGCCGCCCGCGCCGCTGCCACCGCCGGTCGCGCTGCCGCCGCCCGCCGCGCTGCCGCCGCCCGCCGCCGAGCCACCGCCGGCCGCCGAGCCGCCGCCCGCGCCACCGCCGGCGCCACAGGTGCCGGTGTAGATCGGCATCGCCGCGTTCACCCAGACCTCGAGCCCGAGCACCTGATCATTCGGCACCGCCTGCAACGGCTTGGGCGGCATCGGAGTGTTCATCTGCTGCATGCGCAACAGCGCGCGCTGGCCGTACGACTGCGAAGGGTTGATGGTCGAAGGCGCGGCGAGATCGGCGCGCGTCATCAACGGCATCGGCGCGCTCTGCGTCGGCACCGTGCCGTGGCAGGTCTGGCAGTAGATCTGCAGCGTGGCCTTCACCTCGCACGGGAGGCCGTCGCCCTGGGCGCCGCCGCCGGTGCCGCTGCCGCCGCCCGCCGCGCTGCCGCCACCCGCCGCCGAACCACCGCCGGTCGCATCGCCTCCGCCCACGCCACCACCCGCCGCAGGCTCGCACCTGAAGGTCGTCGGGTTACACACCGTGCCGTTGCCGCAAGGCAGCTCGCACGGAGAGGTCGGGCCACCGCACCCGAAGAAGGTGAACGCACCCACCGAGCAGACGAAGATCGCGCGGAACATCGTACGACGAGCCAGCATGATGCACTCCCAACGAGCAGACGCGGTTGGCGTCCCGGCCGGAGCGGCCGCTTTAGCAGCCGATGAGAGAAATTGTCACCGGGGGTGGCTGCAGATTTCGCCCGTGAAACCCGGAAGATTCGTTGCCGAAACGGAAATCTGGAGCGGCCGATCACCAAGATCGTGTTTCGTGATTTGACACCGTTCACAGCGCACCGGTTTGAGGGGTCAACCCCAGGCTGGATCGGAGACAATTGCCCCAATGAACCGCCCGCTTCACCTCGGCATCGACCTAGGCACCACCAACTCCACCGCCTGCGCCTTCGACGGCACCCAGGTCACGTTGATCCGCAACTCGCAGGGCACGTCGCTCACCCCCTCGGTGGTGCGAATCGACTCCCGCGGCGGGGTCACCGTCGGCGCCAAGGCGCGCAAGATGTTCGACACCGACCCCGACAACGTGCGGGGCGAGTTCAAGCGGCTGATGGGCACCGGGCAGAAGATCAACTTCCCCGCCTCCAAGCGCGAGCTCGCGCCCGAGCAGCTCTCGGCCGAGGTGCTGAAGTCGCTCCGCGCCGACGTCACCGAGCAGCTCGGCTTCGCGCCGATGCGCGCGGTGATCAGCGTGCCGGCGCTGTTCGAGCTGCCGCAGAACGCCGCCACTTCGGAAGCGGCGCGCCTCGCCGGCTTCGAGCGGGTCGAGCTGATTCAGGAGCCGATCGCCTCCGCGCTCGCCGCCGGTTGGACCTCGGAGACCAGCTCCGGCGCCTGGCTGGTCTACGACCTCGGCGGCGGCACCTTCGACGCTTCGCTGCTGGAGACCCGCGACGGCCTGTTGCGGGTGGTCGGCCACGACGGCGACAACTTCCTCGGCGGCCGCGACTTCGACCACGCGCTGGTCGACTGGGTGCTGGAGAAGCAGTTCGAGCAGACCGGCAAGCGGATCACCCGCCAAGACACCCAGCACGCCCAGGGCCTGCGCCGCCTGAAGACGGTGGTGGAAGACGCGAAGATCGAGCTCACCCGCGGCAGCTCTTCGAACGTGCTGCTCCCGAACGCGTTTCAAATCGACGGGCAGACCTACGACGTCGACGTGCAGCTGGAGCGCGACCTGTTGCCGCGGCTGACGATGCCGCTGGTCGACCGGAGCATCGCGGTCTGCCTGCGGCTGCTGCGCACCCACGGCCTCGAGCCCTCGCAGCTGTCGAACCTGGTGCTGGTCGGCGGCCCGACGGTGATGCCGTTCTTGCGCGCCCGGCTGAAGGAAGTGCTGGGGGTGAAGTTCGCCGAAGGCCTCGACCCGATGACGCTGGTGGCCCAGGGCGCCGCGCTCTACGCCGCCACCGCCAGCCTCGACGCGCGGCCTGTCGGCGGCAGCGAAGAGACCGGCAAGAAGCTCTGGCTGCAGTACCCGGCGATGACCTCCGACATCGCGCCTCACGTGGTCGGCCGCCTGGTCGACGGCGCCAACGACAAGGACCGGCCGGTGACGGTGCAGTTGGTGCGCGGCGACGGCGCGTTTCAGACGGCCGAGGTGCCCTTCAGCGAAGAGGGCGCCTTCGTGCTCTCGGTCGACGTCGCTCCGCGCAAGCCGAACGACTTCAAGGTGGTCTGCAAGGGCAAAGACGGCAAGGAGGTCGCGGTTCAGCCGGCGCGCTTCACCATCGTGCAGGGGGTGACGCTGTCTGACCCGCCGCTCTCGCGCACCATCGGAGTGGCGATGGCGCACGACTACGTGCACGTCTACTTCGAGCGCGGCGCTCCGCTGCCGGCGCGGCGCACCTTCCGCCACTTCTCGATCGAGCCGGTGATCAAGGGCGACCGCGAGAGCGTGCTGAAGATTCCGCTGGTGCAGGGCGAGTTCGAGCGCGCCCACCTCTGCCGCGTCATCGGCTCGCTCGAGATTCGCGGCGACCAGCTGAAGAACACCCTGCCGCTCGACAGCGAGGTCGAGGTCACGCTCGAGCTCGACCGCGGCGGCCGGCTCTCGGCGCGCGCGCTGGTGATCGCTTCGCAGCAGGTGTTCGAGCAGGTGGCGCACCTGCTGGTGCCCGAGGCCTCGGTGGCGGCGCTGGAGTCGGGCTTGCGGGCGACCCGCGACCGGCTGGCGACGCTCCGCACCGCCGCGTTTCGTCACGGGCTCACCCGGTCGATCGAGCTGCTCTCGCAGGTCGACCAGGCGGTGGCCGAGGTGGAGCGCGACATCGCCGCGGCGAAGGGTGGAGACGCCGACGCCGCGCAGAAGGCGAAGCGGGCGCTGCTGGAGGCCGACGCGACGCTGGAGGAGTGCGAGGTCGAGTCGAAGTGGCCGGAGCTGGAAGAAGAGGCGCGCGACGCGGTGACCTACGCGGCCGGGTGGGTGTCGAAGTACGGCACGCCGCAGGAGCAGCGGCTGCTCGAAGAGTCGGCCGCCGGAGTGGAGCGCGCGCGCCGGGCCCGCCAGGTGGTCGAGCTGCAGCGGCGGGTGCGCCAGGTTCGCCAGCTGCGAAACGCGGCCTACTTCCGCAACCCCGAGGCGTGGAACATGGAGCTCGAGTCGGCGGCCTCCGAAGGCCACCGCGCGAAAGACCCGAAGCGCTTTCAGCAGCTGGTCGACGACGGCCGGCGCGCCCGCGAGCGCGGCGACAGCGCGACGGTGCGCTCGGTCACCGAGCAGCTCTGGCGAATGCTGCCGGTCGACACCACCCAGCAGCGTGAAGGCCACGGCTCGGGCCTCCGGTAACCCCAAGATGCTCGACGAGCTGATCGCCGACAACCCGTTCTACGTGCTGGGGCTGAAGCACGACTGCGCGCCGCGCGACGTCGAGCGCGAGGGCCAGCGGCTGTTGTCGATGATCGCGCTCAACCTGAAGGAGTCGCTCCACTACCCCACTCCGGTCGGTGAGCGGCCGCGCGACGCCGAGAAGGTGCGGCAGGCGATGGCCGAGCTGCGCGACCCGGCGAAGCGCCTGGTGCACGAGGTGTTGGCGAAGCTGCCTCCGGTGGGGCCGCCGCACGGCCCCGAGCCGACCCACGAAGAGGTGCCGGGCTGGCCGCGCGCGCCGGTGGCGTTCGGGCTGGGACCGAAGCGGGTGAAGAAGGACCCGAAGCGATGATTCCGATCGGGCCGATTCTGCTCGCCGCCGGCATCGCCGCGCGCGCGGCCGCCCGCTCCGCCAACAGCGGCAACACCGGCGGTGGAGCGCCCCGGCCGCCCGCGCCGAAGCCGATCACCCGCGGCAGCGCCGGCACCGGCATCGACGGCCTCGCGGTGGTGGTGTGGGTCTGCTGCGCGGGCCCGGCGTGCGCGCTGCCGTTCGCGTTGGCCTCGGGTGACGCGGTGGCGATCACCTTCTGCACGATGTCGTGGGTGTTCACCTTTCCCTGGCTGACCGCGCGGAGGGTGTTCGCGCCGCTCGGGCTGCCGCGGTTCGCCTACTACACCGCGAATTTCTCCCGTTACACCTGGCTCCACGACAAGCCGGGCGGGCCGGCGCTCGCCGCGGCGCTGGCGGTGGTGCACGACGACAAGCCCTCGACCTCGGCGATCGCGTGGGTCGAGAAGAAGCTCACCGAGTCGAAGAGCGCGCTCCAGCCGTCGGGGGTGGCGGCGCTCGCGCTGCTCGAGGCGGCGAAGGGCCAGTACGACACCGCGCGCTCGATGTTCGAGAGCCTGCTCCAGTTCGACAAGCGGCTGTTGCCGAAGCCGGTGAAGAAGGTGGCGGCGTGCTGGCTGGCGAGCGACGCGGCGGCGCGCGGCGACTGGGAGAAGGTGATTCAGATCGCCACCACCAACACCCTGCCCTACTCGCGCATGGTGGCGCTGCTGGCGGCCTGCGCGCGGCGGGCGTTGGGCCGGCCCGATGCGCCGGGCAACCTCACGCTGTGGTTCTCGTGGCTGTGGGCGCCGCGCCGAATCTGGACCTTCATGTTCGTGCGCAGCATCGCCGGGCGAAAGGTGAAGCCGGTGGCCGCGGTGGGCGCTCCGGTGCTGGCGCCGCTGCCGAACGAGGCGGGGCCGGTGGCGGCGGTGCTCCATCGGCATCTGTCGGTGCGGCTGCGCGGCGGAAAGATCGAAGCGGCCGAGCTGAAGCAGCTCGCCCACGACTGGGAGACGGTGCTGGCGGCCGACAAGACGCTGCTCCAGCTGGCCGACCGGTGCGCGGCGCTCTCGGGCGGCGACGTCGACGTGACGCTGGGCAAGGTGCGCGAGCTGCTCGAGACCGAGCTGGCGAAGTTGTCGGAGCGCGCCAAGGGCAATGGCGGCGGTGAAGCGCCGTCGCTGCTGCGCGGAGGCATGAGCCAGCGGCGCGACGAGCTGTTCGAGCGGCTGGAGCGGTTGATGGAGTCGATGGACCGCCGCAAGCAGGACAAGCGCGGGCTCGACATGCTCTCGGAGTGGCGCGAGTGCGTGATGATTCGCGCGCTCTACACCGAGCTGGTGCAAGACGTGGATTTGAACGAGCGCCACGCGGTGTTCTCGGTCGTGCGCGACCGGTTCGTGAACTACGCCGTCTGGCTCTACAACGACCGCGGCGAGCGCGGCGTGGCGAACGCGGTGTTCCGGTTTCTGTGGACCGAGGCGGTCAGCGTCGGTGACGAGGCGTCGGCCAAGCTGAACCAGAAGAACGCGGAGTGCCCGCTGTAGAGGGTTCGTGCTTACCTAGCGGTATGCGCACGCGCCTCGCATTGCTGTTCACCCTCGCCGCCGCATGCAACACCTCGTCGCCCTCCGACTGCCCCGATGCGGGCACGCTCTGCGGCAAGACCTGCACGCTGCTGAAGTTCGACCCCGCCAACTGCGGCTCGTGCGGCAACGCGTGCGCGGCCGGTGAGCTCTGCCTCGACGGGGCGTGCTCTGCCTGTGCGCCGGGCCTCGACCTCTGCGCGAGCGGCTGCACCGACCTCACCATCGACAGCTCGAACTGCGGCAGCTGCACCCACCAATGCAACCCGGGCGAGGCGTGTCGCGGAGGCGTGTGCACCCTCTCGTGCCCCTCGGGCACCCAGCTCTGCTCGAACGTCTGCGTCGACAACGGCCGCGACCCCAACAACTGCGGCGACTGCGGTCATGCCTGCAAGACCGGCGAGCTGTGCGTCAACGGCGGCTGCCAGTTCGACTGCCCCTCGCCCTTCACCGCCTGCACCGACGCCGACGGAGGCTCGTACTGCGCCGACCCGCTGCACGACGGCGCCAACTGCGGCGGCTGCGGCAACACCTGCGGTGCCGGCCAGCTCTGCGTGATGGGCCACTGCGCGCTCGACTGCCCGGGCAGCTTCAAGCTCTGCCCCACCGTCACCGTGCTCGCCGACGGCGGCGTGTCGGTGAACGCCTCCGACGCCGGCGTGCGCTGCGTCGACCCGCAGACCGACCCGCTCAACTGCGGCGGCTGCGGCAACGACGACACCACCGGCCTGGGCGACTACCCGCACCTCTGCATCGCCGCGCCGGGGCTGAACGACGTCGGCGTCTGCGTGATGGGCAGCTGCGCCTCGAGCTGCGCGCCGGGCTTCCTCCACTGCGACAGCTTCGGAACGCCGACCAAGATCGGCCTGCCCGATCAGATCGTCTGCATCGACCCCACCACCGACTCGTGCGACTGCGGCGGCTGCGGCAACGCCTGCGACGGCTGGGGCGACACCGCTCCGGGGAGCTGCCAGCAGTTCGTCAACGTGCCGAACCAGGTCTGCTGCAGCAGCGCCTGCCAGAACCAGCTGCTCGACAGCAGCTGCGGCGCCAACTGCCAGGTCGCCGCCTGCGACGGAGGCACCCCGACCTGCTGCCCGGATTCGCTGACCAACGGCGGCGCGTGCACCGACCTCCAGGCCGACCCGCGAAACTGCGGCAGCTGCAGCAACGACTGTATTCTTCAGTGCGGCCCGAACGCGGTCTGCGTGAACGGCAGCTGTCAGTGCAGCTGATTCACCGGCTCGTCACGCACCGGGAAGCGCGGCGCCTCGGGTAGGTCGTAGTGCCACCACTCCATCGGAGTGGTGATGAACCCGGCGGCCTCCATCGCCGCGCGCAGAATCTCGCGGTGCTCCTTCGCCGCGTCGCTCACCTTGTCGTAACCCTGGTGCGCCTCGCGCTTGAACGAGTCGAAGCCGGTGGGCATCTCGACCGGCTTTTCATCCAACGTGATCAGCGTGAGGTCGACCGCCGAGGCGCGGTTGTGGTTGGAGCCGATCTTCGGGTCGGCGACGTAGCCGTGGTGGGGAAACACCTCCCACATCTTCAGCTGCACCGAGTACGGGCGGTAGCAGTCCCACACCTTCAGCCGGTAGCCCTTCTCTTTCAGCGCCGCGGCGGCCTTGGCGAGGCGGTCGGCGGTGAGCTCGAGCGCCAGGCAGCGCGCGTCGGCCGGGTAGAGCCGCTGCTTGAAGAAGTTGTCTTCGGTGGCGTAGCGGAGGTCGATCACCACGCCTTCCACCTTAGGAGCGAGCTCGACCAGGGGCGGCGGTTCCTTCTTCGGCGCCGGCGCGGCGGCGAGCGCGATGACCAACAGCGAAATCACTTCGACATCAGAGCATAGCGGGTGGGGTCCTTCACCTTTGCGTCCTCGAAGCCCTTCTTGCGAATCAGGCAGCTGTCACACCGGCCACACGCGCGGCCGTGCACCGGGTCGTAACAGCTGTGGGTCTTCGAATAATCCACGCCCGCGGCGAGGCCCTTCTTGATGATCTGCGCCTTGGTCAGCCCCGAGAGCGGCGCGTGCACGGTGAAGCGCTTGCCCTCCACGCCGGCCTTGGTCGCCAGCTTCGCCAGCTTCTCGAAGGCGCGAATGAACTCCGGCCGGCAGTCGGGGTAGCCGGAGTAGTCGACCGCGTTCACCCCGATGAAGAGGTCGAACGCGCCCAACGTCTCGGCCAGGCCGAGCGCGAGCGCGAGGAACACGGTGTTGCGCGCCGGCACGTAGGTCACCGGAATGCCGTGGCTCATTTGCGAGGATTTGCGGTTCTTCGGCACCGCGATGTCGTCGGTGAGCGCGCTCCCGCCGATTTCGCGCAGCGACAGCTTGATGGTGCGCACGTCTTTCACGCCCATCGACTTCGCCAGCCGCTTCGCGCGGGTGAGCTCGATGCGGTGACGCTGGCCGTAGTCGAACAGCAGACAGGTCGGGGTGAAGCCGGCTCTCTGCGCGAGCGCGAGGCAGGTGGTCGAGTCGAGCCCGCCCGACAGCAACACCACCGCGCGCTTCACTTGCGCGCTCCGCTCACCTGGTAGGTCAGCGTGCACGGCACCAGGCAGGCCGCGTTGCACCCGCCGTCGATGCTGGCGACGTCGACCAGCGTGCCGCACGCCTCGACCGCGTCGTAGCTGGTGCCGCCGCCCACGCTCCCGGGCCGGGTGACGCCCGAGTCGGCGCCCGGCTGCGGCACTCCGCCGTCGAGCGGGTTGTCGGGGCAGTGGTTGCCGACCGCTTGAAACTGGCTCTCCGACAACAGCGCGAAGGTGAGCGTCTCGGTGAGCGTCATGCTGCAGGTGATCGCTCCGCCGTCGGTGACCTGCGGGTTGCAGCTGCCGCCGTCGGCCTGCAGAAACGCGCGCGGCGCGGTGCGCACCGAGGTGACGTACTGCCCGTCGAAGCCCGCGTCGCCGACGATGCCGCCGATCAGCAGCCAGGCGCCGTCGCCGCTCTTGTTGTGGCGCGCGATCACCTCGAAGTCGAAGCCGCCGTCGGGAATCGAGCCCAGCGCGCAGTCTTGCGACACCGGGGTGGCGTGAAACTCGAACGTGCCCATCGCTTCGTCGCCCGGCAGGTTCGGCGCCGAGGAGCAGGCCAGCGACAACACGAAGGCGACCGCGACCGCGTGGGCCGGCCAGCGAAGCTTCATCCGATCTCCAACGGCAGGCCGAACGCCTTGAACAGGCGCGCGTCGATCCAGCAGGTGACGCGGTCGACCAGCGGGCCGCCCGCCTCGAGCAGGTGAATCGCGTTCGCCTTCCACGACTCGCCCATCTTCTCGCGGCGGTAGAGCGCGATCGCCGGCTGCCCGTTGGCCCGAATCGGAATCGCCCGGTAGCGGTACGGGTCGGCGCGGCGCGAGAACACCACCGCCGAGAGGAAGGTGATGATCGAGTCGCGCGACTGAAACCACTGCTCCATCGGCGGCATCGCCATCGAGGCGTCGTCTTTCAGCACCCCCAGAAGCAGGGTGACGTCGGAGCTCTCCCACGCCTGGAGGTAGCGCTCGAGCAGCCCGCGCTCTTCTTCGCCGCTCGGCTTGCCGTCGACCGTCTTCAGCTTCGACTTTTCGATCGCCTCGCGGGCGCGGTGGAGCGCGCTGTTCACCGCCGGCACGGTCATCTCGAGCAGCTGCGCGGTCTCGGCGGCAGAGAGGCCGAGCACGTCGCGGGTGAGGAACACCGCGCGCTGCGAGCCGGGCATCGACTGGAGCGCGACGATCAACGCCAGCGCGATCGACTCCCGCTTCTTCAGCCGCGCGTCGGGGCCCCAGGTGTCGAGGCCGCCGTTGTTGAGCCACGCCTCGGGCAGCGGCTCGACCCACTCGATCTCGGGAGAAGGCGCGATGCGCGCGTTCGGCGCCGCCGCGTCGACCATCTCGATCGGGTGGCGGCGCACCTTGCGCTTGTCGATCAGGTCGAGGCAGGTGCGGGTGGCGATTTGATACAGCCAGGTGCGCAGCTGGCTCTTGCCCTCGAAGCCGTCGCGCGCCTTCCACGCCTTGAGCAGCGAGTCCTGCACCGCGTCTTCGGCGTCGGTGAGGGTGCCCATCATGCGGTAGCAGTGCGAGAGCAGGGCCGGCCGGTGCTGGTCGACCAGCTTCTTGAACGCCGCCTCGTCGCTGGAGCGCAGCGCGCTCAGCTCCGCGGAGATGTCGGGCGCACCCATGACGTTGGACTCTCTATCAGACGGGTGAAGGCAGGCGAACTGTGCGGTGAGGAGTTACGCCTGCTTCTTCGGTAACGTCGCCTGCTCGCCGAGCTCCAGCCCGCGCAGCGCGACCTTCTGAAACGCGTCGCTGGCGACCAGAATCTCCGCCGTCTGCACCAGGCTCGGGTCGCTGCCGCGCACCCGGTCGTCCAACACCGCCAGCACCCGCGCCGCGGCGAGCGAAGACGGGCAGGCGTTGAACGCCAGCACCGCCGCGCCCGCGAAGCTCGGCACCTTGCCCGGCCGGCGGAGCGCCTCGCCGTCGGCGCCCAACCCGAGCGCGAGCGCCATCAGGAAGTTGAGCTCCATCGGGCCGAACACGCCGAGCGCGCCGGCGCCGAGCACCACCGTGTCGCCCGCCAGCCACGCCTCGGGGCCGCCCACCGGGTCGAGCCCGAGGTAGTAGTGACCGCCGCCCATCGACTCCAGCGCCGCCGAGAGCACCTGGTGAATGCGCGGCATCGTCTCGGGGGTGAGCGCCTTCAGGCCCGCCGGCGCCTCGTGACCGGTGGCGAAGGTGGCCATGTCGACCTCCTTCAGCTTCACCGCCGGAGCCGGCGCGCTGCTCGAGGTGAGCGCCGCGCCGAAGCCGTCGGCCATCTGCGCCTCGTCTTCGTGACCCGCGCCGCGCAGCGCCTCGGAGTAGAGCGTCCACCCGTCGGGGTCGAGCACGTTCTCGCGCAGCACCGAGGGCCACACCCGCGCCGCCAGCTCCGCGCCCTGCACGGTGGGAGCGAGCCGCTCGGCCAGCAGCCGGAGCGCCTTCTTCGACAGCTGCCCCGCCTGCCACTGCTTCTCGCCCAGCCGCACCGCGAACGGCACCAGGTCGGCCTTGAGGTAGCCGGTGAGAATCTCCTCCAGCTCGGCCGGCTCGGTGGCGATTCGCTCGCGCAGCGAGAGCGCCTCGCCGGTGAGGCCGAGCTCGCTGGCGATCTCCGCGCGCTTCTTCAGCCGCTCCGGCGTCTCTTCGAGCTGCTCCAGCACCGCCAGCGCCTGCTTCCACTTCTTCAGCGCCTGGTAGGCGTCGGCGAGGCTGGCGCGGAAAGCGCGGGTGACACCCTCTTCGATGCCGGGCAGCGACTGCAGCCGCTCCACCACGGTGACGAAGCGCTCGGCGAGCACCGTGCCGCCCTTCTGCAGGAAGGCGAAGTCGAGCAGCCGCGCCAGCTGGGTGAGCGCCTCGGCGGAGTCGGGGTCGGACTCGAGCGCCCGCTCCAACGCCGCTTGAGCGTCGGAGGTGTTGTTCTGCTGACGGAGCAGCTCGGCGCGCTTCACCAGGCCCACGGCGCGGCGCTTGGCGTCGGTCTCGGCACCGGCCAGCTTCTCCAGCGTGGTGGCGGCTTCGGCGAGCTGGCCCTGCTCTTCCTGGAGTGCGGCGAGCAGACCGAGCAGCTCGGCGCGGCGCTCGGGCAGCTTGGTGGCGGTCAGCGTCCACAGCTCGGTGCGCAGCTCGGGCGAGAGCTCGGCGGCGTGCGGGAGCGCGAGCTCGAGGCTGCGGCCTTCTTTGCGCCCGAGCAGCTCCTTCACCACTTCGGAGAGCGCGCCGCGGCTCTTCAGCTCCTCGAGCGCGCGGGGCAGCGCGTGCTCCAGCAACAGCTCGAGCCAGAGCGCGTCGGCGTGGGCCGGCGCCACGGTCGAGAGCACCTCGGCCAGCCGCGCGAGCGACTCGGGGCCTTCGGCGCGCAGCTGACCGGTGAGCCGGTCGAGCGAGTCGAGCTGCTCGCCCTTGCGCGCGAGCGCCCAGAGCGCCTCGGTGCTCTTGGCGGAGTCCTTGGCGGCGTCGGCCAGCAGCAGCGCGTGCTGCGGGTCTTGGGCCTTCATCGCCGCGTCGAAGCCGACCTCCATCGCGCGCTGGTGGAAGCCGAGGCTGGCGAAGCGCTCCGCCTGCTGGTCGGGCGAGAGCGCGTAGGGGTGGTCTTTGAGCAGCCGCTCCAGCACGCCGGCCGCGGCGTCGTCACGGCCCGCGGCGTGGTGGGCGTCGACCGCGTCGAGCAGCAGCCGCACCCGGTCGCCGCCCTTGACCACCTGGGCGGCCTGGGTCAGCAGCGAGGCGGCGCGCTCGAGGTCACCCAGCGCGCGCGCGATTTCGACCGCCAGCTGAAGCCCCTCGGCGGTGGCGCGCAGCTCGAGCGCCTCGCGCACCACCCGGTCGGCGGCGTCGAGGTTCTTCGAGGCCTGGTGCGACTTCGCGGCGGCGAGCAGGCGGGAGACCCGCGCCTCGCCCGACTCCAGCATCGCGCGCTGCTCCAGCGCCCACGCCAGCGCGGCGGCGTCGTCGGTGCGGCGCGCCATCTGCTCCAGCTGATCGAGCGCGGCGGTGAAGCCGGGCGACTTCGGGCCGCCGCGGCAGATGTTCTCGAGCAGCTCGCGGGCGCCGGCCAGGTCTCCGCGCTTCTCGAGCAGGGTGGCGCGCTCGAGATCGATCTCCGCCCGGTCTTCGGGCTCGGCGTTCTGCGCCAGCGAGCGCAGGGTGACCACCAGCAGCGCTTCGTCTCCACGGCGGCGTGCGTCGTCGGCCACCTCGCGCAGCGCTTCGGAGCTCGACGGGTCGGCGCGCACCGCCAGCTCGCGGAGCTCCTGCGCCCGCGCCTCGTCACCGAGCTCGCCCTGCGCGATGCGGGCGGCCTTGAGGTACGCCTGTGCCGCGGCGGGGCCACCGACCGCGCCCGCGTAACGCTCGTGGAGCGCGAGCAGCTCGCCGGTGCGGCCCTTGGCGGTGAGCGCGCTCGCCAGCCGGCCGTAGACGTCTTCATCGGCGGGCCGCGCGGCGAACAACGCCTCGAGCGCCTGCTGGGCGCGCGCCGGCTCGCCGGGGAACAGGTTCGCCGCCTGGCGGTGGAGCGCGAGCGCCTCTTCGCCCTTGGCCCGCTTCGCCAGCTCCAGCGTGACCGAGTAGAGGCCGTCTTTGTCGTCGCCGCGGCTGTAGACCTCGTGGAGCGAGGTGAGCGCGGTGGCGCCCGCGGGGCCTTCGGGGTCGAGGCGGCGCACCGTCTCGAACGCGTCGGCCGCGTCTTTGAACGCCTCCGACTCGAGCGCGGCGCTGCCGAGGCGCGACCACACCCGCACCTGCTCGGGCACCGGGAGCTGCTCGGCCAGCTGGGTGAGCCGCCGGTCGTACGGCTGAGCGGCGAGCGCGCCCTTCGACTCGAACGCCAGCTCGGCGCGGCGCAGCAGCACCTGCGGGTCGTCGGTCTTGTTCGCCAGCAGCTCGTCGTAGGCCTCGGCGGCGAGCAGCTTCTCGCCTGCCTGGTCGAGCAGCTGGGCGCGGCGCGAGAGCAGCTCGACCGCCTCTTCGGGCACCGCGTGGGCGCGGCGGGAGAGCACGTTGGCGGTGGCGCGCGCGTCGCCCTTCGCCCGCTCGAGCGCGCGGTTGAACGCCGGCTTGCTCGACGGCGCGGCGGCGAACGCCTGGCCCTCGGCGATGCGGGCGCGCTCGGTCGCTCCCGCGGCCTCGAAAGCGTCGGCCGCCTGCAGCCAGCGGAGCGCGGAGACGTCACCCTCTTCACGCTCGGCGCGGCGAGAGAGCAGCGCGGCGCGGCCCTGCTCGTCGGAGAGCTGGGTGAGGAAGTCGAGGTGGCGATCGAACGCCGGGTGAAACGGGTCGCTCTCGAGCAGCAGCGCGTCGAAGTCGGCGGCGTCTTGGGTGCGGCCGAGGCGGTGGAGCTGATCGGCCACCCTGGTGGTGAGCCCGAGGTCGTCGGGCTGGGCGGCGCGCGCGGCGAGCAGCGCGGCGGCGGCCTCCTGCGGGCGATTCGCCTGGTCCTGGTAGACGCGCGCGGCCTCGAGCAGCAGCCGGGCGCGCTCGGAGAGGTCGCGCGCGCGGGTGGCCGCGTCTTCGAAGTAGGCGGCGACGTCGACCAGGCGCTCCTGGCGGGTGTACAGGCCGAGCAGCATCTGCTCCGCGCTCTTCAGGCCGGGCGAGAACTGGAGCGCCTGCTTGATCGCGGCCTCCGCCTGCTCGGGCGCGAACATCGCCGCGGTCTCCACGCCGCCTTCGCCGTCGGCGGGGAGCCCCAGGTGCAGCCGCGCCAGCGAGACGAACGCGCGCGCTTTCTCCTCGTGGCCGGGAATCGACTCGAGGGTGCGCTCCAGCCAGTCGATCTCCGACTCGCGGTCGTGGCGGCGGCGGGCCAGCTCGATGCCCTCGTGGGCGATCGAGGTCTGGCGGTCGAGAATCCACGCGCGCTCGAGCGACTGGTTGGCGCCCTCGAGATCGAGCTTCGAGTCGCGCAGCAGCTCCGCCCGCTTGAGGTGAAAGCCCGACGCCTCCTGAGCGAGGCCTTCTTCATCGGCGAGCTGCGCCATCGCGTCGAGGGTCTTCAGTGCCTCGTCGATGCGGCCCGCCTGCTGCGCCAGCTCGGCTTCTTCGCGGTACGCCTCCAACGCGCCGGAGGTGTCGCCCGACTCGAGCCGCAGCTGAGCAATCTGCAACAGCTCGCCCATCAGCTCGCCGCCGCGGCCCTGCTCGCGGAGGAAGCTGGCGCGCTCGTTGCGCACCGCGAGCACCACGTCGGCGCCTTCGGGCTGGGCCAGCTCGGCCGCGCGCGCGTACAGCTTCTGCGGCAGCTCGGCGTCGGCCAGCCGCTGGCGGGCCTCGCGGGCGAGACCGACCAGCCGCTCCACCGCGCGGGGAGAAGCGACCGCGGTCTCGAGGTAAGCGGCCTGGAGCGCGATCGCCTCCGCCGGGTTGTTCGCGCGCACCAGGTCGGCCAGCCGGTCGACCACTTCGGCGCTCGGGCGCTCGGCGTGCACCTTGCGCAGCGCCTGCTCCGCGGTCTTCAGGTCGCCGCCGGTCTGCGCCAGGTCGGCCAGCCGCAGCCACGCGCGCGCCGCGTCGTCGGGCCGGTCGACCGCGTCGAGCCCGGAGGCGAACGCGCGCTGGAGCGGCAGCGCCTCCAGGACCGCGCCCTTCAGGTAGAGCAGCTCCGCCAGCTCGGCGAGCTCTTCGCCCTTGGCGGGCGCGAGCGCGTTGGCCTTGCGCAGCAGGCGGAGCGCGCCTTCGTTGTCGAGACCTCCGCGGGCCAGACGGGCCGCCTCGCGCAGCAACGGCGCGGCCTCGGCGGGAGCCGACGAGGTGGCCGCTTCTTCGAGCAGCTTCACCGCTTCTTCGGTCTCGTTGCGCTTGGCGACCAGCCCGGCGAGCTGCCGGCGCACCGCCGAGTTCTTCGGCTCCAGCAGCGCAACCTTGCGCAGCGCCGCTTCACCGGGACCGGTCTGGCCGAGCTTGTCGAGGTAGAGGGCGGCGAGCTCGGTGAACAGCGGCGCGGCGGTCGACTTGGGCGCTTGCGACGCCTCGGTGGCGAGCACTTCGGCGAGGCCTTCGAAGTCTTCCAGCGAGCGGAGGTTGCGCTTCAGGCCATCGAGCGCGGCGCGGTGGCGCGGTGCGAGCGCGAGCGCCCCTTCGAAACTGGTGATCGCCTCTTCACGCGCGCGGCGGTTCTCTTGCAACGCGGCGCGCTCCAGCAGCGCCTCGACCCGCTTCGGCGCGGGGCCCTGCTTCGCCGCCGAGCCGAGCGCTTCTTCGGCCTGCACCAGGTCGTTGCCGAGCCGCGCCGCCTGCGACAGCCCGTAGAACGCCTCGAACTTGCCCGCCGGCTCCAGCGGCAGCCGGGTGAGCAGCGCGTACGCCTGGGTCGCGTTGCCACCGTCGCGCGCCGCCAGCCGCGAGCGCGCCAACAGGCTCAACCGGTCGCGCGCCTCGTCTTGCACGCCGGGGCGATCGCCGGCTTTCTCCAGCGCCAGCTTCCACGCCAGCAGCTCGGCCGGCTCGTCCTTGGTGGCCTGAGCGGTCTCGGCCAGCGCGCGCAGGTACGGCAGCGGCTCGGCGGAGAGCTGGGCGGCGTCGGTGAGGTCGGCCCGTGCCTCGGCGAAGCGGCGCGCGTCGCGGAGCAGCTGCGCGCGGCGCGACAACAGCGCGACCTTGGCCTCGCCCTGCTCCACTTCGAGCAGCCGGCTGAGCAGCTCGAGGCGCTCGTCGCGGGTGTCTTCGCTGGAGGGCAGCAGCTCGAGCAGCTGACCGGCCGCCCAGGTGTCGCCCGGCGCCTCGGAGAGCAGCGAGCGCAGCGCCTCGCGCGCCTGATCGCGGCGCCCGAGTTGGAGCGCACCTTCGGCGAGCTCGCGGCGCGCAGCCGAGCGGCCGGCGCCCTGCAGCCGCGGCCAGACCTCGGCGAGCAGATCGACGAGCGGCTCGAGCGCGCCGGCGCGGCGGTGCAGCTTCACCAGCTCCAGCGCGGCGTCGAGGTCTTCGGGGTGACGGGCGTTGAAGCTGGCGAACAGCCGGCGCGCAGAGTCGAGCTGGTTGGCCTTGAGCGCGGCGAACGCGGTCTTGCGGGTGAGGCTGTCGCGATCGACCACCAGCTCCTTGAAGTCGGGCTGATCGAGATCGGCGGTGAGCGCGGCCTCGAGGTCGGCCAGCGCAGTGCGCGGGTCGCTCTGCTCCACCAGCTCGGCGCGGCGCAGGCGCGCGGGCACGAACGAGGCGTCGGCCTGCAACGATTGCTCGAGCAGCGCGACCTCGCGGCCGGTGCCCTTGGCGAGCCCGGCGGCGCGGTAGAGGAAGCGTGCGGCGGCGCGGGGAATCTGCTCCAGCGCGGCGCGGCGCTGCAGCAGCTGAGCGGCCTCGAGCGGGCTGCCGCGCTCCAGCTGCAGCTGAGCCAACGTCTCCAACACCTGGGGCGCGTGCTCGCCCTGCGGAGCGGCGTCGAGGCAGGCCTGCAGCCGCAGCATCGCACCGGTGGAGTCGCCGGCGTCGAGCAGCGCGTTGGCCGACTTGAAGAAGAGCGGCGCGGCGTCTTTCGGGCGCTGGGCGGCGATCAGCGCCTGGGCGCGCGAGGCCCAGAGGTCGGTGAGCTCGCGGCGCTGGCCCTGCTCCTCGAGCAGCGACTCGAGCCGCTCCGAGAGCTCGTCGTCGAGCCGGCGGAGCGGGAACGCGGCGGCGTAGTTCTCGCGCGCCGCTTCTTTGTCGCCCAACAGGTCGCACGCCCTGCCGAGCCGGGCGCGAACCTCGGCGACCTTCTCGGGCGCGGCGTGCTTGGGCAGCATCTGGAGCACGTCTTCCAGCGCCTTGCGCGCGTGCTGCGGGCGCTCGAGCCGGAGCGAGAGGTTGGCGAGGTCGAGCAGCGCGTTGACCTCGGGGAAGAGGCGCGCCGCTTTCTCGAGGGCGACCAACGCTTCGCCGGTGCGGCCGAGCCGCGCTTCGAGCACCGAGCCGAGCTCGCGGTACGCCGCCGCCGCCAGCCGCTTGTCGCCGTGGGTCTCGGCCGCGATGCCGCGACGCTCCAGCGCCCAGGCGAGGCCGGCCATGTCGGCGCGGCGCCGCTGCAGACCGCACAGCTCGCCGAGGGTGGGCAGGTCGTCGGGCTCGAGCTTGAGCACCTCGGTCATCGCCCAGGCGGCGAGCTCGAGATCGAAGCTGACGTCGCGCGCCGCCACCGCCAGCCGCCGGAGGTGCGCGACGCGGTCCTTCGGCTCGGTGGTGATTTCGGCCAGCGACTTGAGGCAGCGGCAGAGCATGCCGCCGTCGCGCCGCGCTTCGGCGATCGCCAGCAGGCCTTCGAGCGCGATCCGGTTGCGCGGGTCGGCCTCGGCGGCGAGCACAAGCAGCTTCTCTGCGCGCTCGGGCTGGTTGAGCCGGCCGCGGAGCAGCTCGCCCGCCTCGGCCCAGAGCGCGGCCTTGCGAACCGGCTCGGCCACCGCGTTGGCTGCCTTCTCACAGGCATCGGCGAGCTCGGCGGCGCGGCCGGTGGCGCGGAAGTGCGGGAGCAGCTCGTCGAGCGCGCTGAGGTCAGACGGGTCGAGCGCGAACGCCGCTTCGAGGTGATCCTTGGCGCGGAGCGGCTCGCCGAGGCGCGACTTGAACATCCGCGCCAGCGCGTGGTGCGACTGGTGGGCCGACGAACGCGCGGTGTCGTTGGCGGGCGCGGGCCCGGCGAGCTCGATCGCCTGCTGGTAGCCGGCGACCGCTTCCTGAACGCGGCCCAACGACTCGGCGACGCGAGCGGCCTTGTAGAGCGGCTCGGGATCTCCCGGGAGCAGCGACGCCGCCTCGCGGTAGCGCAGCAACGCGTTCTCGGGCTGCTTGAGACCTTCTTCCCACACCTGGCCGGCGAGCAGGTTGGCGCGGCCGACCCGATCGATCTCGTGACGGCCGAGGCCGACCTCGCGCAACCGGTCGAGCGCTTTGATCGCGCGGAGGTGTTCGCCGCTGGCGAGGCAGAGCTGGCCCAACTGCAGCAGCGCGTCGGGGTGGTCGGGCGCGAGACGGAGCGCGGCCTCGCAGTGCAGCCGGGCTCCGGCGACGTCGTCTTCGGTCTGGGCGCAGAGGCGCGCGAGCTGAACGTGCGCGTCGGCGGCATCGGCGGGATCTCGCGCGAGCGCGGCGAGGCGGCGGTAGGCGCGAATCGCTCCCGCGCGGTCCTTCGCCTGATCCGACGCGCGGGCCAGCGCCTTCAGCGACGGCAGGTGGTCGGGCTTGAGGCCGAGGAGCTCGTGGAGCGCCTTGACCGCCATCTGCGGGGCCTGATCGCGGGCCGCACGTGCCGCGGCTTCGGCGGCGAAGAACGCGCCGGCTTCTTCCTGCTGACGGCGCGCCAGCGCACAGAGGGCGAGGTAGCGCTCGGCCGCGCGGGCGAACTCACCGCGGCGCTCGCGAACCACGCCTTCGGCCCACAGCGCGGTGGCGCTCTTGTCGCGGCGGCGGGCGAGTGAAGCGGCGACGTCGAGCGCGAGCTCGTGTGCACCCGGCTCGGCGACCAGCAGCGTCAGCAACCGCTCGGCGGCGAAGGGATGCGCCTCGTTGGCGTCGCCCAACTTCAGGTACGCCGAGCGCGCTTCCTTCAGCTTGCCCAGCGCGAGCAGCTCTTCGGCGTCGGCGAACGCACGCGCGCCTTCGAGGGCGAGCAGCAGCTCTTCGTCGGGCACCGACGGAGGCGGCAGGCCACCGGCGGCGAAGCGCAGTCGCAGGCCCTTCGAGAGCACCGCCGCCTCGGCGAGCCGCGCCTGATCGAGCGACGGCATCTTGAAGCCACGGCCGACCGCGGCCGCTTCGACCAGCTTCGGGAGCAGCCGGGTGGAAAACCCATTCGCGCCGCGCCGCTCCGGGTCAGGAAGCGACTCGGCCAGAACGTCCTTCACTGCCTGAAAAATCAGGGCCGGCAGCCGCGAAGCGGGGGTGGCCGCGAACGCGTACATGCGCACGTCGTAGACGTAGACCGCGAGCCGCTCGCCATCTCCGTCGAAGGCGACCTTGAAGGTGACCGCGGCGCGCTCGGGGCTCTTCAGCCGCGCCTGGCCCTCGAGGTAGCCGGGGCGAAAGTGCAGCTTGAGGTCATCGAGCTCGCCCAGCTTGCCGCCGAGCGCGCTCACCTGGCGGTGAATGACCTCTGCGTCGACGGTGAGCTCGAGGAAGCCGAAGTCGAGCTTGCGCTTCTGGTACTTCGACGCGCCGCCCGAGAGGTTCATCGGGAAGGTGACGTCGGGAATCTGGAGCGCGAAGTCGGTGATCAACACCCCCGGCCCGAGCTTCAGCGCGGGGAAGCCGACGAACGCACGACGGTCGATGAGCCGGAGCTCCGGCCCTGCGCCTGCGCGTTCACTCTTTTCGGTTTCCTGCGCCATCGGGCGTACGAATGCCTTCGCGACCCTGGGGAAGGAGGGGCCGCAAGGCGGCACGGTAACACCGGTTTTCTCAGGTCACGAACATTTACCCCACCGGCGATAGAGTCCGGCTCATGCGGTCGAAACGAGGCGCCAAACCGTTCTTCCGATTGGGCTCGACCGATGACCACGGGCGTTTCGCGGCGGAGTTCGCCCGCACGCTGACGCCGCTTCAACACCTACAAGCCCTCGAGGAGATGCGACGTGCCTGGTTCTACCCCACCGGCGCTCCACCCCGAATTTCTCGCTCTACTTGGGTGCTTGGCGAAGGCCCGATGCCGATACGTCGTCGTCGGAGGTCAAGCGCTCGCAGCGGCGGGAAAGCCCCGGTTCACCCAGGATCTCGACATTCTGGTCGAGCCCGGCGCGGCAAACGCGGCTCGCGTCGCTGACGCACTCACCGCTTTCGGTTTCGCGCAGGTTGCGCGCGCGGTTCGAACCCAATTCCGAGACGAAAAGAGGATGGCCACGCTGGGCGTACCTCCGGTCGCGATCGACATCATGACGTCGATCAGCGGTGTGACTTTCGAAGAAGCGTGGAACGGCCGACTGGAGTTGAAGCTCGGACGACTGCAGGTGCCTTTCCTCGGCGCTACGCAACTGCTGAAGAACAAGGTGGCCAGCGGTCGCGACAAAGATCTGATCGACGCCGCGAACCTCGAGGAGCTGATGAAGCACTCCCCGAAGCGTCCGGCTCGTAGGAAGCGAAGGGCGAAGTGAACGACGCGCTGCTGAACGCTCCCAAGCTCGTGATTGAATCCGGAGCGAACAGCTTCGAGTGGCTGGCATTCGCGCGCCCATTCGCCAACGCGACCAGCGACTGGGACCGCGACGCGATTGACTGTCAGCTTAAGTTCACGTCCAACAACGGCACCCAGTACGCCTACGACACGCTTTTCTCACACGAGATTTGGAACCTCGCGAACCAACTGCGGCTCATCAGTGAGACCCGCGAGTATCCGATGCGCGCGCGGTATCGGACCCGGAGCTACGTCTTTGCCCTGCAGGTCGAAGTTCAGTCGGCAGAGGACGTTCGCATCGAGCTCACGCTTCGGCCGAATCCCGAGGAGTCCGGCCAATTCAGCTTCGCTGGTCGGTTTTCTCAGCGCGACACCGAGCGCTGGTTAGGCGAGGCACGCGGTATCCTCGAACGTTTCCCAATTCAGCTGCCAGCGCCTGAACCGCGTGAGCCGCTCGACATCTGGTAGTCGCACTCACACGCGCGTCGCCAGCAACAACCGACGCCGGATCAGCCCGTAAATGACCAACTGCATCGCCGCGTGGAACATGCCGATGGTGCACAGCGCTCCGACCTTGCCCATGATTCGCCGGCCGAAGTCAGCGAGAAGCCAGGGGTCGTGGGTGGCGTTGATCTCGAACATCGGCCGGTAGGCCATGCCGAACTGGCCGCAGGTCGAAGCCACCGTGAGCAAGACGCCTGCGCCCGCGATCACCAGAGCGATCGGCAGCAGCTCGTACTTGCCGTTGGTGTGCTCCTCGACCAGCAAGGTCGAGAAACCCGCCAGGGTGGTGAGCACCATCAGCCAGACCGGGGGCCCGAACTCGGAGTACTCCGGCAAGAAGGTCGAGACGACCAGGAAGGTGATCAGCATCAAGATGGTGATCCCGAACCCGACCACGTTGGCGAAGATCGACGCGCGACGCTCCGAGGTGTCGCTGATCGCGTTCATCGTGAAGTCGCGCAGCGCTTCGCCCAGCTGGGTCGCGTTGGCGTAGCGGGCCTTGGGGTCGACCGCCATCGCCTTCTCGCAGATGCGCCGCAGCCTCTGCGGCACGCTCGGCGCCAGCTTCTCGATCGGCGTGGGCTTGCACTCGCGCGCCTGGCGCAGCACGTCTTCGACGTTCTCGCCGTCGTAGGGCGGCTTGCCAGTGAGCACCTCGTACAACACCGCGCCGAGCGCCCAGACGTCGGTGCGCTCGTCGACCTCTTCTTGCCGGCCGAACGCCTGCTCGGGCGCCATGTACGCCGGCGTGCCCTGAATGTGCCCGGGCCGCGACTCCGCCGCCGCCACCGCCTGGTGCTCGCCGCTGGGAAACAGCGCCACCCCGCGCACCTTCGCCAGGCCCCAGTCGATCACCACCACTTCGCCGTGCGCGCCGACGATGATGTTGCCGGGCTTCAAGTCGCGGTGAACGACGGTCTGCGCGTGCGCGTAACCGACCGCGAGCGCCGACTGGAGCACCATCGGCACCATCGTCAGCCGCTGCTCCAGAGTGCGCTGCTCGGCCAGCACCTCGCCGAGGTTTTTCCCCTTCACCCGGCGCATCACGTAGTACGGCACGCCGTCGGCCCGGGTGCCGCGCTCGTACACCGCGGGCACGCCCGGGTGCTCGAGGTTGCCGGTGATCAGCGCTTCGAGCTCGAACCGCTGTGAGGCCTCGGCGTCGATCCGGTCTCCACGCAGTTCCTTGACCGCCACCAGCCGGTGGAACTGCTTGTCGACCGCCTCCACCACCCGGCCCATGCCGCCTTCACCCAGCAAGCCGACCGTCTGGTAGCGGCCGTCGCCCTTGGGCAGCTCGACGTTTTCAGTCTTCGCCGCATCTCGCCGTAACGTCTGGGTCCAGCTGAGAGATTCGGGCATGGTGTGAAGTGTACGCGCGGTTCTTTGAAGGAGCGTGAAGGCCGAATGAAGTCTCTCACCGAATACTTCTGGTTCGAAACAAAGCAACAGCGCGAGCTGATCCGCGTGACCGACGACCTGGCGCGGCTGGTGAAGAAGTCGGGCGTGCAGGAAGGAATGGCGCTGGTTTCGGCGATGCACATCACCGCCGGCGTGTTCGTCAACGACGACGAGGGTGGCCTCCACCAGGACATCTGGAAGTGGCTCGAACACCTCGCGCCCTATGACAAAAACTATCAACACCACCGCACCGGCGAGACCAACGGCGACGCGCACCTGAAGTCGATGCTGGTGCACCACCAGGTGATCGTGCCGATCACCAAGGGCGCGCTCGACCTGGGGCCGTGGCAGCAGGTGTTCTACGCGGAGTTCGACGGCCAGCGGCGTAAGCGCATGATCATCAAGATCATCGGCGACTGAACTTCGTTTGAAGGCGCCGCGCGGGTGACGCGTTGTAGGTGTGATGCCGTACAATCACCTCATGGCCAAACGCTGGCTGTTGCTGTGCGCGTCGGTGGTGCTGGTCGCTCTTCACGGCTGCCAGTGCGGGAACACGGTCACCACCGGCACCGGAGGAGACGGCGGCACCGCGGGCGGCGGCTCGGGAAGCGGCGGGGGCTCGGGCACCGGAGGCGGCACCGGCTTCTGCCACCCGGCGTGCAACAGCGGCGAGTTCTGCGACGTGCTCAACCGCTGCGTCGCGAACGGGCACTGCCTCGACGACAACGACTGCATGACCGGGGAGGTCTGCGATCTCGACGGCGGCACCTGCGTGCCGGGCTCACAGTGCGGCTCGATGCCGGTGCTGGGCGGCAAGGCGACTCCGAACATGATCATCGCGCTCGACCGCAGCTGCTCGATGACCTCGAAGATCATGGGCAAGTCGAAGTGGCAGATCGCCGACGAGGCGATCAACCAGCTCACCACCCAGTACGCGGGGCAGATTCGCTTCGGCTTCTTGATGTTCCCCGACCGCGCCGGCCAGAACTGCGTGCAAGACGCCGACGGTGGAATCCCGATTCCCATCGGCGACAACAACGAGAGCGCGATTCAGACCCTGCTCGGCACCAACCAGGATGCGGGCAACACGTATTACCCGAGCGGCCCCTGCGTGACGAACATCGACACCGGCGTCGAAGAAGCGGCCACCGACCCGGGCCTGATGGATCCCAACCACCCCGGCTTCATTCTGCTGCTCACCGACGGCAAGCAGTCGGGCTGCAACGCCGGAGGCAGCAACCCCGGCACGGTGCTGGCGATTCAGACCGCGCGCACGATGTACGGCGTGAAGACCTTCGTGGTCGGCTTCGACAACTCCGGCGGCATCGACGTGCCCTCGCTCAACGCCTTCGCCGACGCGGGCGGTGAAGCGGCGCCTCCGCTGCCCGATGGCGGCGGCTACCTCTTCTTCAACGCCCAGGACCAGGCGAGCCTCCAGGCGGCGCTGGCGCTGATCGGCGGGCGCACCCTGAGCTGCGAGTACAGCCTGACGATGACCCCGCCCGACCCGAGCCAGCTCTACGTCTTCTTCGACAAGATGCTGCAGAACCGCGACCTGGGGCACTCCACCGGCTGGGACTACGACGCGACCACCAACCGGGTGACCTTCTACGGCACCTCGTGCGACGAGCTGAAGAACGGCCAGGTGACCAAGCTCGACATCGTCTACGGGTGCCCGACTCCGCCGATCAACTGATCAGTTCCCGGTGCCGGTGAGCGCGATGTCGTAGCTGGAGTGGCTGCCGGCGTTCGAGGTGATCACCGCGGTCGAGGTGAACACGCCCACCGTGTCGGGCGTGAAGTCGAAGGTGACCACCACCGACTGCTTGGGGTCGATCGGCGCGGTGGGCACCGGCTCGACCGCGAAGCCGTTTCGGTCGACGGTGACGTCGGTGATCACCAACGCGAGATCGCCGCTGTTGGTCAGGGTGACCGAGCCGGTCGCCTGCGTGTTCACGCCCACGCCGCCGAAGTCGAGGGTGGTCGGGCCGCTGATCAACGCGGGCAACACGCACTCGCCGATCACGCACTGGGCGAAGTCGCTCGCCGAGCACGCGGAGCAGACCGCGCCCTTGGTGCCGCACTGCTGAACGGTGGTTCCCGCGACGCACTCCCCGTCGGCCGAGCAGCACCCGTTGCAGGTGCCGGCGTCGCAGCGGTTGCACCCGCCCAGGGCCAACAGCGCGGTGATCAGCAGCGCGCAGCGCACCGCCCCATGCTAGCGCTTCCCGCCGATCGCGCTTCTTCTTGCCGTTCGTGGCCCGTGAAGCACAATGAGCCCGGTGAGGGGACGTGGCTATGCGGTCGCGCTGGTGCTGCTGATCGGCGCCACGTCGTTCGCCGACAACACCGCCGATGAAGCCGACGTCGCCTTCACGCTCGGCAACAACGCCTACGCGAAGCGCAACTACGAAGAGGCGCTGTCGCAGTACTTCTTGTCGAACCGGCTGGTGCCGAACGTCAACGTCGTCTTCAACATCGCCCGCTGCTACGAGGCGCTGAAGCAGTTCGACGAGGCGTACCGCTACTACCACGACCTCTCGCTGCAGACGCTCCCCGACGAAGACAAGAAAGAGGTCACCCAGGCGCTGGCGCGTTTGTCGGGCAAGGTGGCGCTGATCGAAGTGAGCTCGGAGCCCCCGGGCGCCGACATCTACATCGACCGCGAAGACCTGGGCTCGCGCGGGAAGACGCCGCAGACGGTGGCGCTCCAGCCGGGCTCGCACCTGGTGCGGGTGAAGCTGGGCGGCTACCACCAGGCCGAAGAGAAGGTGTCGCTCTCGAAGGGCCGGGCGGCGAAGACCAAGCTCTCGCTCAGCCGGGTGGTGGGCACGGTGGAGCTGAACGGTGAGCCCGCCGGTGCGCACGTGCGCGAGTCGCCCGACGGCGCCGACCTGGGAGTGCTCCCGTTCAAGCAGGCCTACCCGCCCGGGCAGAAGCTGTTTCACGTGGTGATGCCGGGGTTCACTCCGCAGCAGCTGTTGCTCGACGTGAAGGCCGACGCGTCGGTGGCGGCGACGGTGACGCTGCAGCCGCTGCCGAAGCCGACCGGCAAGGTGGTGGTGGTGGCGAACCGCGACAACGCGGTGGTGAAGGTCGACGGCAAGGAGTCGGGCTTCACCCCCACCGTGCTGACGCTGGTCGAGGGCGAGCACCGGCTGGAGATCTCCGCGCCCGAGCTGCGCCCGTTCGAGCAGACGGTTCAGGTGAGCAGAGACTCGGAGCAGAAGATCGTCGCCGAGCTGCGGTACGCGCCGCCCAAGGTGGCCGCGGCGTCGAAGTCTCTGCAGTCGATCGACGAGGCGCCGGCGTCGATCACCGTGATCACCCGCGAAGAGATCGAGTCGTTCGGCTACCAGTCGCTCGCGGAGGCGCTGCAGGCGGTGCGCGGCTTCTTCCTCAGCGACGACCGCATCTACCAGTACATCGGGGTGCGCGGGTTCTCTCCCGCCGGCGATCTCAACACCCGAATCGCGGTGCTGTGGGACGGCCACCCGATGAACGACGTCTGGGCGGGCCAGGGGTACTCGGCGCGCGACTTCACCGTCGACCTCGCCGACGTCGACCACATCGAGATCGTGCGCGGCCCGGCGTCGGCCCTGTACGGCACCGGCGCGGTGTTCGGGGTGATCAACGTGGTGACCCGCAAGTCGTTGGGTGATCAGCACGTCGAGGCGATCGGCGGCGCGGGCGGTGAGAACGGTGTGAAGGGCCGGCTGCTCGGCGGGTTGGGCAACGACAAGGCCGGCGCGGTGGCGAGCGTGGCCGGGTTCAACTCCACCGGCGCGGTGGAGACGCCGCTGCCCGACTACGGCGGCACCGCGCACGGCAACGACCAGGAGCGGGCACTCGGAGCGAGCGCGTCGGCGCGGGCGGGCGACTTCTCGCTGGTGGCGCACATCAATCAGCGCCGCAAGTACGTGCCGACGGTGCCGCTGGGCGCGAGCTTCGACGTGGCGGGCACCAACTACCTCGACGCGCGCGGCTTCACCGAGCTGCGGTTCGAGCACGCGTTCGACCGGCTCACGGTGTCGGCGCGCGCGTACTACGACGCCAGCCGCTTCAACGGCGCCTACGCGGTCGAAAACCCCGACGACACCATTCGGGTCGAGCACGCCTACGGCGGAGCCGACTGGGGCGGCGGCGAAGTGCGCGGCCGGCTGCGGGTGTTCGGCGAGAACTTCCTCTCCGTCGGCTTCGAGGGTCAGTACCAGTCGGTGTACCAGCAGGTCGGGCAGCCGAACGTCGATGCGCACCTCGACCACCGTTCGCGGGTGCTGCTGTCGGGCTCGCTGCTCGACGAGTGGAAGATTCACCCGCGGCTGTTCGTGCAGCTCGGCATTCGCGTCGACAAGTACCTCGACCTCTCGGCGCTGCCGTTCTCTCCGCGGTTGGGCATCGTGGCGAAGCCGTACGACGGCGGGTTGTCGAAGCTGGTGGTGGGCCAGGCGTTTCGCGCGCCGAACGTCTACGAGCTCTATTACACCGACGGGCAGACCCAGACGTTTCCCACCACGCTGGGGCCGGAGCAGATCACCACCTTCGAGCTCGAGCACAGCCACGACCTCACGCAGGAGCTGCGGCTCACCGGCGCGGCCTATTACAACCTGATCGATCGGTTGGTGGTGCTCGGTTACCAGGACATGCCGGCGAGCATGCCGCAGGGCTGCAGCGACGCCACCGGAGCGATGTCGCCCTGTCTGGTGTTCGGGAATTCGACCCAGCGCATCTCGGCGCTGGGCGCGGAGTTCGAGGCGCGCTGGCAGCCGGGCCGGTACACCCTGGTCGACGTCGGGTACTCGTTCGTGTACCTCACCAGCTCGGCGTCGAAGTCTGATTCGCAGGCGCGGGCTGACTTCGCCGATGCGACGCGGGCCACGCCGCGGCACCTGGTGTTCGCGCGCGCGATGGTGCCGATCGTCGGGCAGGAGCTGCGGCTGTCGGGGCAGGTCACCTACCAGTCGGCGCGCGGCACCTTCGTGCATGACCCATCAGCGCCCGCGAATCTCGGTGAGGCGCTGCTGATCAACGTCGGGCTCGCGGGGCAGTACGGCCACGTGCGGTACTTCGCCGGCGTGCGCAACCTGCTCGATGACCACTACTTCCTGCCGGTGGGCGCCGACACCGGGCAGATCAACGTGCCGCAGTATGGACGCACGTTCTTCATCGAGCTCGCAGCCGGCTTCTAGAAGCCCTCTCCTGACAGGAGAGGGCCGACGGACGCATCAGCGTCCGCGCGGTGAGGTTAGAATCCGATCATGGCCCGCGGCGAGGTTCCCGGCATCGAGCGCACCTGCCGGGAAGAAGGTCGACTATCTCGCACGCGCAGCTTTCGGCGAGGTGCTGACTCCAGAAGGGTTCAAGCGCGACAAGCGGGTGCTGCGGCGGGTGCTGCCCGATGTTCCCTCGGTGCAGGCGATCAATCTGCAAGGCAGCAGCGGCAATCTCGGCTCGTCGGGAAAGTTCTGCGTCGAGATCGGAGTGTACTTTCCGGCGATCGCGCAGCTCACCGCCTCTCTGCGCTGGCACGCGATGCCGGCCCTCGAAAAGGCCGCCGCCTACGATGGCCACATTCGGCTTCGCGTGAACCATTTGCTCCCGGAACAACGAGAGTCGTGGTGGCTCCCTTACATGGATCGACGCCGCGACCTGTGGTTCGACGTCAGCAGTGAGCACGACCTCGGCGACCTGCGCGAAGTGCTCGCGCGAATGCTTCGGGAATACGTGGTGCCGTGGCTTCGTCTGCGTGCGACCCCGGAGGCGATGATCATCGACAAGGCGGGAGACCTGCCTGAGCGAGTCGCAGCGTTGATCTCCCTTGGAAACGCGGATGCCGCTCGAGTGCTCTACGCGGCCGAGAAGAAAGACATCAAACATGACGCCGAGGCGATTGAGCGATGGTTCGAAGGGGTCTGCGGCTCTCAGTGAGGTGCCACTAACCGCTCCCCGCGGACGCTCGTGGCGTCCGTCGGCCCTCTCCTGTCAGGAGAGGGTGAAGTCTTCGCCGCGCGCTTTCATCGCCTCGAGCTCTGCTTCGCGCTTCGCTAGGCGATCGTCACGCACCCTGCCCGCTTCGAGCGCGGTGCCGATGCCCTTGTCGAGCACCGTCGCCACCGCTACCCGCAGCTTGTTCGCCTTGAAGAAGTGCGTCGCGTGCTTGCGCAGCTGCTTGGGGTCGATCTCGAAGCCGAGCCCGGGAGCCGTTGGCAGCTTCATTCGCCCGCGCTCGTGCAGCCACGGCTCTTTCAGCAGCCCGTCGCGCACCTCGGGCACCCAGGGTGCGTCGAGCGGGTACTCGAGCCGCGTCTCTTCGCGCCACGGCGACGCGCCGAACAGCTGAAGGTTGATCGCGAAGCCGATCCCGTTGGTCCAGGTGTGGGGCGTGTACTTGTCGCCGTGCGCCTTCACCTTCTGAATGATCTGCCAGGTCTCGGCGATGCCGCCGGTGAAGGTCGCGTCGGGCTGGTACCAGTCGTAGCAGCCCTTCTCGAGCATCACCCCGAACTCGGGGAGGCCCTGGTTGTTGAGCTCGCCACCCGCCAGCTCGATGTCGGTCGCCGCGCGGAGCTTCGCCAGCCCGTCGTAGTCGTCCATCGCCAGCGGCTCTTCCACCCACGCGAAGCCGAGCTGCGCGGCCTCGGAGCAGAACGCGTGCGCGCGCTCCCAGGTCCACTTCGGAGCGTTCGCCACCACCGCCACCCGCCACGCCTGGTTCGCGTCGACGCCGAGCACCGGCGCATCGCCCACGCCTTTGCGCGCGTCTCGCAGCTGCTGCACGTCTTGCTCGAGGGTGTCGTCGTGCACCCGCAGCTTCACCGCCTTGAAGCCCTCGGAGAGCCGCTGCTCGATCTCCTTCACCCGCTCGGCGCCGCGCTTCACCTGCCCGGTCGACGCGTAGAGCTCGACCGACTCGCACGGCTTGCCGCCGAGCAGCTGCCACACCGGCGCGTTGCGGGCCTTGCCGACGATGTCCCAGCAGGCGGCCTCGAGCCAGCCGATGCGCATGCCGAGGTAGCCCATCTCGCGAATGCGCTGACGAATCGAGGCGATGTCGTCGGCGCGCTCGCCGAGCAGGTACGGGCCAAGGAGCGAGCCCAACCCCGCGCGCTCGGTCGACAGCGCGGCGCCGGCGCTCCAGCCTTCGAGGCCGGAGTCGGTTCGCAGCCGCACCAGGGTGAAGCGGTTCTCGGTCTGCGGAAACCCAGGAATCCACGAGGGGTAGAACGCCCGCTCGAGTGGAATCGACGCGTGCCAGAGATCGATCTGCGTGATTTTCACGTCCCCTCCAATCCGATTCCCTGGTTCACTCGTACAGTCAGGCTCGGGGAGGGACAATGGGAAAGGTCATTCGCTCGGTGCTGGTGCTGCTGCTCCTGGTCGGTGGCGGTGCGTTCGGGTTCTTGAAGGCGAAGAAGCCGGCGCAGAGGCCTCCCTCGACTGCAAAGGTCGAGGCCACGCCTGAGAAAGTGAAGCGCGGCGAGTACCTCGCCAACCACGTCTTCCTCTGTGTCGGCTGTCACTCCGAGCCCGACTTCTCGGTCTGGAGCATGCCGTCGAAGAAGGGCGGCGAGTACGTCGGCGGCTTCTGCTTCAACAAGCAGACCGCGGGCTTCCCCGGCGAGGTGTGCGCCCAGAACCTGACCTCCGACGTCGAGACGGGCATCGGAGGCTGGACCGACGGTCAGCTGCTGAGGGCGATGCGCGAAGGCGTCGACAAGAACGGCGACGCGCTCTTCCCGATGATGCCGTACGAGGCGATGTCGAACATGAGCGACGAAGACGCCGAGTCGATCGTCGCCTACCTGCGCACGCTGCCCGCGGTGAAGAAGACCCGAACGGCGGGCCACATCGACTTCCCGCTCAACCTGATCATGAAGTTCATTCCCAAGCCACTGGCCGGACCAGTTGCGGGCCCGGCGGCGGGTGACCACGTCGCGCGAGGCAAGTACCTCTCTTTCGCGTGCCGCGAGTGCCACACGCCGATCGACGAGCGCAACCAGATGCTGCCCGGCAAGGACTTCGCCGGAGGCCACGAATACAACCTCCCCGGCTTCTCGGTGCGGAGCGCCAACATCACCACCGACGACACCGGCATGGGCAAGATCACCAAGGAGCAGTTCATCGCCAAGTTCAGCATGTACCGCGGCGTCGCTCCGCCCGCGGTGGCGCCCGCGGCGAACACGCTGATGCCGTGGGCCGAGTTCGCCGGAATGACCGACGAAGACCTCGGCGACGTCTACGAGTACCTCCAGACGGTGCCGAAGGTGAAGAACGTGGTCGACCGGAGGCCTCCGCCGCAGATGGCGGCCGAGCCGAAGCCTGAAGCCGCTCCCGCTGATGCGGGCGAAGCGCCCGCGCCGTGATCTTCGCTCCCTCGCGGTAACTGGTCCGACCAGTGGTGGCCTCACGCTCGAGGCGCGCTCGTGTATGGTGCGCGCCATGCGTACCTTTTTGCTGTCGGTCGGCATTATCTTTTTGGCGTGCACCGGGACCACCAGCGGCACCGGAGGCGGGTCGGCGAGCGGAGGCGGCAACGCGAGCGGCGGCGGAACGGCCGGAGGCGGCGCGAGCACCGGCGGCGGCGTTGCGACCGGCGGTGGTTCAGCGACGGGCGGCGGAGCGGGGGCAGGCGGCGGTGCCGCGACCGGAGGCGGCGCCTCGGTGGGTGGTGGCTCCGCCGGAGGAGGTTCAGCCACGGGCGGAGGCGACGCCGGCACCGGGCTGCCGAACTTCACGGACCGGTGCTTTCCGGTGCAGCCTCCTGCGCCGCCGGCGCCGCTGCGCACGCTCTACGTCGACGCGGTGAACGGCGACGACACCCACACCGGTCTCAGCGCCACCGACGCGTGGAAGACGCTGGCCAAAGTGAACGGCGCGGCGCAGGCCGGCGACCTGGTGAACGTCACCGGCGTCTTCGACGGCGGCTACCTGCGCCCGGCGAACTCGGGCACCCCAGCGCACCCGATCGTCTTTCAGGCGAACAACGCGGTGATCATGAACGCGCAGTACAACGTCGGGCTCTGGATCGCGGGTGTGAGCTACGCCGAGTTCGACGGCTTCGAGCTCACCGGCGACGAAGCGCCCACCGACTTCCTCAACGCCGACCACGTGGTGGTGCGCAACTCGAACATCCACGACGCCACCGGCTACGTGCGGTTCATCGACTCCAACGACAACCGCTTCGAGAACAACCACTGGGTCGACTGCCCTTCGTACTGCTTCTTCATGAGCGGAGGCGCCAACCGCAACGTGGTCGCCAACAACCAGCTCGGGGGCGCCAACAACGTGATGCTCTACCTGGGAGGCTCCGCGGCCGATCCTTCGGCCGACAACGTGATCACCTTCAACGAGCTCGGCCCGAGCAGCGACGGCCAGGTGATTCTCACCGGAGCGATCACCGGCACCGAGCTCAGCTGCAACCGCATTCACGGCGCGGGCACCGCCGACGCGGGCGCGTCTCCGTCGATCACCCTCACCGCTTCGAACAACGTGCTGCGCGAGAACCTGATCTACGACAACCGCGCCGAGCCGATTCGCCTCCAGGCGATCGGCGGCAACGACGTCACCGGCAACCTGATTTCTCACAACGACGTCTGGGGCAACGACGGGCCCGACCTGCGCTTTCTGCTCTCACAGCCCGGCGCGGTGCTCGAAGACAACGAGGTGGTCGACAACATCTTCTGGGGCAACAACCTCACCCAGGACTCACACTGGGTCTCCAACGGCGTCGGCTACCGGGTGGTGTTCGACACCTATCACCAGCAGCTCAACGGCTACCCCGATGGCGGCCTGGGCAACAACCGCATTCACCACAACCTGGTGGGGAGCAACGCCGCTGATCTCGATGGCGGGTGGCTCTACTTCATCGGGTACTCCACCAACCGCACCTTCAACCTCGCGGGCGCCGAGGCCAACTGGCCCGACCAGTTGCACGACGACTTCGAGGCCGACCCGTTGTTCGCCAACCCCGACGCGGGGCATTTCATGCTGCTGATGGGCTCGCCTGCGATCGATCAGGCGGTCGACGACGGCGGGTTCGTGTTCAGCGGCGCCGCGCCAGATTTGGGGCGGTACGAGCTCGTCCCCTAGCTCAGCCGAGCCAGCTCCAGGTGCGGAACAGGTGGAGGTCGTCGAACGATGGGGTGTCGCCGGGGTCGACCGGGCTGCGAAAGAACGGCCGCCCGTCTTTGAAGTAGCGGGTGACCACCGCGATGTCGTCTTCGCCCGCGGCCTCGAGCACCTCCGCGAGGGTGTCTTCTTCGACCGGCTTGCTCCAGCGAACGGCGCCGTCGGCACCGTAGACGTCGACGAACCAGCGCCCCGCGCGTGACACGTCGGTGGAGACCGGCCTGCGCGCCAGCATCCCGCGGCGGGCTTCGTCGATCACGTGCGAGGTCGCCTCCGCCACCGCCGCTTCGATCTCCTCCAGCTCGGAGTCGCCCAGGCCCGCTCCGCCGTCGGTCTGAAAGCGCTGCCCTTCGACCGAGACGATCAGATCGTTGCTGGTGCGCTCGACCTTCACGCCCTGCCCTTCGACCGGGTCCAACCGGTTCAGCTTCAGCTCACCCGGCGCGTACTCACCCAACACCTCGGAGATCTCGTTCTGCAGCGCCTCCAGATCGAGCTCGTCGGCCCCGTCGATCTGCGGTGGCTTGGCGCCCAACACCCGGCCGAGCTCGGCCCACAAGAAGTACACCGGCTCGAAGTCGCCCTCGATCTCCGCGGCGCTGAAGTCGAGCCGGGCGGTGCCGTTGTCCTCCAGGTAGATGTTGAGCTCGCCGCGCACGCCGCCGACCGCGACCTTCACCTCGTGAAGCTCCTCGCCGAGGTCGACCAGCACGCCGCTCTTCAGGTCGATGCTCTCCATCACCGTCAGCCCGGGCTGAATGCCGCGCGCCCGCAGCGCCGCCTCGACCGCCGGCACCAACCGCTCCGGCTTCACCATCGAGGCAGTGAGGTGAAACTCCTCGTTCCAGTCGCCGTTGGGGTCCGCCATGCGCCCGCTATACCTCGGTTGGACAGCACCCTCACCACGCTGCTAGTGCACCCGCCGTGCGGCTCGACCCCACGCCGATCCCCCGGCCCCCCGCCGTCGACCCTTTGCGCAGCCAGGCGCAGGAGGCGATGCGCCGCGCGCTCGAGAACCTGGCGCGCCGGCAGGAAGAGCGCGGCTCGTGGTCGGGCGACTACGGCGGGCCGATGTTCCTGCTGCCGATGTACCTGGCGCTGAAGCACCTCGCCCACAGCCCGATCGACGCCAAGCGCGCCGAGTCGATGAAGCGCTACTTCTTCAACGTGCAGCGCAACGACGGCAGCATCGGGCTCCACGCCGAAGCCACCTCGGGCAGCATGTTCTGTACCGCGCTCAGCTACGTCGGGCTGCGGCTGCTCGGCGCTCCCGCCAACGACCCGAAGGTTTCCGCGATGCGCGAGTGGATTCGCGCCAACGGCACTCCGCTCGGCGCGGCGGCGTGGGGCAAGTTCACGCTCTGCGTGCTCGGCCTCTACGAGTGGAGCGGCATTCACCCGATTCTCCCCGAGCTGTGGCTGCTCCCGGTCTCGGCCCCGATGCACCCCAGCCGGCTCTGGTGCCACTGCCGCCAGGTGTACCTGCCGATGTCGTGGCTCTACGGCACCCGGGCAACGGGTCCGGCCAGTTCGCTGATCGAGCAGCTCCGCGACGAGCTCTACGGCGAAGGCGAGTACGCCCGCATCGACTGGGAAGAGCAGCGCGACAACGTCTGCGCGGCCGACGACTTTCGCCCGGCGAGCGCGGCGCTCAAGGTGGTGAACAAGTCGCAGGTCGGCTTCGAGAAGCTCCCGCTCAAGCCGCTCCGCAAGAAGGCGCTCGACGAGTGCCTGAAGCAGATCGTCTACGAAGACCAGGTCACCAACGACATCGACATCGGCCCGGTGAACGCGGTGCTGAACAAGATGGTGCACCTGTTTCGCGGAGCCGAGGGCGCGGCCGACCTGAAGCGCGGCTTCGAGGTGCTCGACGTCTACCTGTGGGACGCCGCCGACGGCACCAAGATGCAGGGGTACAACAACAGCGAGCTGTGGGACACCGCGTTCGCGATTCAGGCGATTCTCTCGGTGCCCGCGCTCTGCGACGCCAACGCGCCGATGATCGAGAAGGCGTTCGGCTACCTCCGCGACAACCAGATTCTCGACGACGTGCCCGACGCCGAAGCCCACTACCGGCACGCGAGCCGCGGCGGCTGGCCGTTCTCGAACCGCGCCCACGGCTGGCCGATCACCGACTGCACCTCCGAGGGCCTCAAGTGCGCGCTCGCGCTCGAGAACCGCTTCAGCCCGGGCATCTCCGACGACCTGCTGCGCTCCTCGGTGCGGCTGATTCTCTCGTGGCAGAACGCCGACGGCGGCTGGGCGACCTACGAGAAGAAGCGCGGCGGCGAGTGGCTGGAGCAGCTCAACCCCTCGCAGGTGTTCGGCGAGATCATGGTCGACTACTCCTACGTCGAGTGCACCAGCGCGTGTATTCAGGCGCTGGCGAAGGCGAAGCGCCGCTTTCCCGGCGAGTTCGACGAGAGCATCGACCGTGCGATCGCCCAGGGCGTGGCGTTCATTCAGTCGTGTCAGCAGAAAGACGGCAGCTACGAGGGCAGCTGGGCGGTGTGCTTCACCTACGGCACCTGGTTCGCGATCAGCGGGCTGCGCGCGGCCGGCGTGAGCGCGACCCACCCCTCGGTGGCGAACGCGGTGAAGTTTCTGCTCGGCAAGCAGCGCGAAGACGGCAGCTGGGGCGAGCACGGCGACTCGTGCCGCGAGCGGCGCTACCTCGACACCGACGGCACCGTGGTGCAGACCTCCTGGGCGCTGCTCTCGCTCACCCGCGCCGGCTGCGCCGACCACGAGGCGATGCAGCGCGCGGCGCAGTTTCTGATCTCGAAGCAGGCGGCCGACGGCTCGTACGCGAAAGAGCCGCTGGTCGGCGTCTTCAACAAGACCTGTTTGATCGACTACGACAACTACCGCTTCTACTTCCCGCTCTGGGCGCTGGGGGAGTGGAGCGCGGTCGCGGGCTGAAGCTCAGGCCGAGTAGCGCCGGAGCAGCGCGGCGATTCGCTCCGGCTCGTCGTACGGCACACCGTGACCCGCGTTCGCGAGCAGCTCGACCTCGACCTTCGGGTTGCGTTTCGCCAGCGCGTTCGCGGTCTCGAGTGAGACCACGCCCGAGTCGCCGATCACCAGCAGCGTCGGCATCTGCAGCGCGTCGATCAGCTGCACATGGTCGGGGTTCGGCGGAGCGAGAATGTCGAGCGTGAGCGGGTGGACCCGAGCGCGCGCCTGGGCGAGCAGCTCGACCATCTCCGCCGAGCGCCGAGGGTGACGCTGCCGCAGGTCGGCGAGCAGCTCTTCGTACGAGCGGCCGAGCGCGACGCCGGCCTGGTGCACCTCGCGCTGACGTTCTGGCGAAAGAAACGTGGGGTCGATCAACACCAGCCTGCGAACCCGGGCCGGGTTCCGCGCGGCGACGACCGCGGCGGTGAGGCCTCCCATCGAGTGACCGGCGAGCACCGGTGAAGCCAACCCGCGCGCGTCGAACAACGCGATCACATCGGCGGCGAGATCGTCGTAGCGAACGCCAGGCGCCGGCGGCGCCGCGCTCCCGTGCCCTCGGGCGTCGGGCGTCACCACCTCGCAGTCAGGCTCCAACGCTCGCGCCACCGGGCGCCAGCAGGCACCATCGGCGGTCAACCCATGAAGAAGAACGAGCGTGGTCACGGCGTGAAGCGAAACACCTGAAACGGCTTCTCGGTCTTGTCGGCGCCACCGTTGAACCCCGCCCCGCGATGAATCTGCGAAGCGCTGATCAACAACGAGCCGCTCTTCTCCCACGCCAGGGTGTCGGGCCAGGCGAGACGCTTGTCGGTCACCAAGGTGGTGACTCGCCCGTCGGCGGCGACCTGCTTCACCGAGTCGTCTTCGAGCGAGGTGACCAGCAGCGCACCGACCGCGCCCAGCAGCAGCCCATCGGCCGCTCCGGTCGACGTCACCTGCTCGAGCTTCGATGCGTCGTCTCGCTCCAGCGCCGCCGCGGGAATGCGCCAGAGCGTCTTCCCGTCGAGCGGGTGCAAGTAGATGACGTCTTTCGCCGGGTCGAGCTCCAGGCCATCGACGCCGATCTTCGGAGGCTGCCCATCTGCGCCCAGCCACGGCTTGCCCTGAATCGTCGCGGTGTAGCCGGGCTCGGCCTGCAGCGCTGCGACACCCTCGAAGTGCCGCTTGAAGGCGCCGGTCTTCAAGTCGACGGTGATCAGCGCCCCACCCATCGCGTCGGCGAGGTAGGCGAGGCCGCGCTTGTCGTCGATGCGCACGTCCTGCACGTAGCTCGCCTTCGGAGCCGCCCCACCGAGCGCGTACACGTGCGACACCTGGTTGGTCGCGAGGTCGATCTTCACCAGCTTCAGGCCCTCGGGCACCGCGCCGCTGAACTCCGGCGACGCCGGGTCGACCACCCAGAGCGCTCCACCGTGCACGTAGACCGCGTGAGCGCAGACGAACTGCTCCGCGGCGTGGGCGACGTCACCATCCCACGCGTTCCACTTCTCGTCGGGGTAGGCCACCAGCTGACCGTTCTTCACCTCCGCCACCCCAAGGTGCCTGGGCCCGCCCCACTGCGGCGTGGCGACGAAGATTCGCCCGTCTTCGGAGGCCGCCACGCTCGCCATCTGCAGCGCCGAGCTGACCGCCACCTCGAGGGTGCCGGCCTTCTTCTCGGCCGGGGGAACCGTCGCGCACGCCACCATCGCCATCACCGCCAAGAGACTGAAGATTCTCATCGCAATCGTTCCTAACCCGGGGCGTATGGCTCTGCATGATGGGACCGCACAGAAAGATCGTGGGAGCGTTGCACCTGGTGTTCGGCTTCGGCGCGCTGATTCCGGTGCTGATTCTCGGCGTGGTGTTCGGCGGAGTGGCGGGCGTGACCGCGCTCGGCACCCACGGCCACCCGCACGGCGCCGAAGACACGGTGATCGTCGGGCTGACGCTGAGCGCGATTCTCACCATCGTGTTCTTCGCGGTCGGCATTCTCGGGCTGCTCCACATCTTCGCGGGCTTCGGCATCTTCGGGCGCAAGCGCTGGGCCGATGGCCTCACCCTGCTGGTCTCGGCGCTCCACTTCTTCAACCTGCCGATCGGCACCGCCTTCACCGTCTACACCTGGTGGACCCTGCTGAAAGAAGAGCCGATGCCCGACGCGTTCGCGCCGGAGCTGAAGTCGAGTTGGCTGACGGCGTAGCGGCAGTAGAGTGCGCGTCATGCGCACCACAATCGCGGCCGTTCTCCTCTGCTCCAGCGTCAGCTTCGCCAACATTCTCTCGGTCGGTCCCGGGCAGCAGTACTCGATGCCGTGCGCTGCGATCGCCGCCGCCAACCCCGGTGACACCATCGAGGTCGACGCCGCCGGCAACTACAACGGCGACGCCTGCGGCTGGACGACCGACAACCTGACGGTGAAGGGCATCAACGGCCGGGCGAAGATCGACGACACCGGCATGACGGTGTCGCAGGGCAAGGGCATCTTCGTGATCGGCGCGCCCAACGCCACGATCGAGAACTTCGAGCTCGCCGGCGCCGCGGTGGTCGACATGAACGGAGCGGGAATCCGCTTTCAGGGCACCAACCTGACCGTTCGCAACTGCTACTTCCACGACAACGAAGACGGCATTCTCTCGGGCCCGCCGACCGACGGCACCGGCGACATCCTGATCGAGAACTCCGAGTTCAATCACAACGGCGCGGGCGACGGCTTCTCGCACAACATGTACATCGGGCACTCCGCGACCTTCACCCTGCGCTACTCGTACTCGCACGACTCCAACGTCGGGCACCTGGTGAAGACCCGCGCGGCGGTGAACACCATCGTCTACAACCGGCTCACCGACGAGAACGGCGACGGCAGCTACGAGATCAACGTGCCCAACGGCGGCACCACCTACGTGATCGGCAACCTGATCGAGCAGAGCGCCGCCTCGCAGAACCACGGGATCATCGACTATGCCTCCGAGGGCGCGAACCCGGCCAACCCCGACCAGCACCTGTTCGTGATCAACAACACCGTGCTCAACAACGCCGGCGCGGGCACCTTCGTGCAAGTCACCGCCGCGGCCGACCCGGCGGTGATCGAGAACAACATCTTCACCGGCGGCGGCAACGTCACCAACCAGGCAGGCGCGACGCTCACCTCCAACTGGACCGACGCGATGGGCGCTCCGCTGCTGGTGAACGCGGCGGGCTTCGACTTCCACCTCCAGATGACGTCGCCGTGCATCGACGTCGGCACCGCGCCGGGCAGCAACGGCTCCTTCGCGCTCACCCCTGACCACCACTACGTGCACCCGATCTCCTCCGAGGCGCGCACCGTCGCCGGCAATGCGATCGACATCGGCGCGTATGAATTCAACGGAGGCGGTGGCACGGGTGGCGGGGCGGGCGGCGGCGGCGGGACGGGCGGCGGGGCGGCGACGGGTGGTGGAGCGGCGGCGGGCGGCGGGGCGGCGACGGGCGGTGGAGCGGCGACGGGTGGCGGGTCGGCGACGGGCGGCGGAGCCGCGGCGGGCGGCGGCGCGGCGGCGGGCGGTGGCGCGGCGACGGGTGGTGGATCAGCAGCGGGCGGCGGTGCGGCGACGGGCGGCGGCGCTGCGACGGGTGGTGGTTCGGGAACCGGTGGCGGAGCCGCGGGCGGTGGCGGCGGCTCGTCATCGGGAACCGGTTGCGGCTGCAGCACCGGTGGCGAGGCGTTGCTGCTCCTCGCGGCGTTGACGCTCGGCCGCAAGCGCCGGCAGTCGCGCCGCTGAGCGGCTTCAGCGGGCAGTCGCGGTGGCACCTCCGATGCTTCTCGAAAGCACCGGAGGTTCATCATGCGACAGTCCACCGATTACATCTCTCGAGCGCTCAGCGCTCACCCTCGCGGTACCCGTGACGGCGTGAGCGAGCTCGACGTCTGCATCAACGCCTGCCTCGAATGCGCGATGGTCTGCACCGCGTGCGCCGACGCCTGCCTGGCGGAGGAGCAGCGCGAAGAGCTGATTCGCTGCATTCGCCTCGACGCCGACTGCGCCGACCTCTGCGGGGTGACCGCGCGGGTGCTCTCACGCCAGACCGAGATCGACCGCCGGGTGGTCGAAGGGCTGCTGAGCGCTTGCACCCAGGCCTGCGCGCTCTGCGCCGACGAGTGCGCGCGCCACGCCGAGCACATGGAGCACTGCCGGGTCTGCGAGGAGGCCTGCCGCGCCTGCCAGGAGGCGTGCGGGCGGCTGAGCGCGGGCGCCGACGTGGTCACCGAGACCGGCGCCGACTTCACGATGCTGCACTGATCAGCGCATCAGCGCGCGCAGCTCCGCGCCCGAGTCGAGCGCGGTCTCGAGCTGCGCGACCACGTCGGTGACGAACGAGCGCGGCACCTTCGCGCCCGCGCCGCGCTCTTCGATCGCCTTCAGCGCGCCGCGCGCGAGCATCACCGAGACGCCGGTGAACGCCTGGTAGCCGCGGGGCGCACCACCGTGCTGGAGCGCGGCGATGTACTCCGCGGCGCGATCGAGATCTTCCCGCGCCAACGCCAGCACCTCTTCGCGCGCGACCGACTCCGGCAGGTACACCCGGCCTTCTTTCGCGTCGTCGCCGGCGTCTTTGAGAATGTTCACCAGCTGGAGCGCCTCGCCGAACGCAACCATGTTCGCGGTGAGCACCCGCGCCGACTCGGCGCCCATGCCCGGGGTGTCGTGAAGAAACAGCTCGGTGAGCAGCTCGCCGACGATGCCGGCGACGATGTAGCAATAGTCCTTCAGGTCTTGCAGCGAGCTGAGGCGCAGGTTGCCCTTCTCGTCGGCCCGCGCCACCACCTGCGCCATGCCCTGAGCGGTGCGCACCGCGTGCCGAACCACGATCGCCCGCGCTCCGCCGCTCATCGTCTTCAGCTCGCCCACCACGTCGCCGGTCTGCTCGAGCAGCTCGAGGTACCCGGCGTGCTCCATCGGCGGAGGCGACAGCCACGCGCGCGCCTGCTCCTTCAGCACCGGCTCGTCGCCCTGCTTCAGCAGCTTGGCGAAGGTGTGGAGCGCTTCGATGCGCTTCGAGCGGGTCCAGAGTGTTCCGTCTTCGAACGTGTCGGCGATGCGAAAGAGCAGGTATGCGACCGAGACCTCGCGACGGGTCGGTTCCGGAAGAAACGGAATCGCCAGCGCGAACGTGCGGCTGGTCTTGAGCAGCAGGTCGTCGAGGTCGGCCATCGGCGCGTCTGGTACCACAGGGGCGAGCACTGACGCACGTCAGCGATCGCTTACGAACGTCAGCCAAAAAGGCTGGCGGAAAATTCGCCCGGCGCGCTAACGAGCGCTCGGCTCCTCGACGGAGCGGGAGTGGGATGGCCTACGCGAAGAAGCTGAAGAGGGTGGTGGTCGCCGGCGGCGGCTTCACCGGTCTCGCCGCTGCGGCGGCGCTGGCGGAGCTCGGCTGCGAAGTCACCGTGCTCGAGGGCCACCTCTCGTTCGATCCCCGCTTTCGCGGCGAGCTGATCCACCCGCGCGGCGTTCGCGCGCTCGACATTCTCGGCTTCAAGCGCGCGCTGCTCGCGGCGGGCGGCGTGCCGGTCGACGGCTTCGCGGTCACTCCCGGCGACGGCGGCAAGCTGATGCGGCTGCCCTACCCGACCGGCAGCGGGCTCGGCCTCGGCATCGAGCACCACGCGATGGTGGGCGCGATGCGCGAGGTGGTGAGCCAGCGCCCGAACGTCACCTTCCTCGCCGGCAAGCGGGTCGAAGAGCTGGTGACCCACGAAGGCCGCGTCATCGGCGTGAAGACCCACGACGGCCAGTCGTTCTTCTGCGACCTGTTGGTGGCGGCCGATGGGCGTCAGTCGAAGCTGCGCCGGTTGATCGGGCTCGAGCCGCCGGTGCGGCTGCTCAGCTACACCCTGGCGGTGACGGTCGAAGGCGACGTGCTGCCCGCGGCCGGTCACGGTCACGTGTTTCTCGGCGCGCCGGGCCCGATTCTCGCCTACCCGTTCGGCGAGCGCCGGGTGCGCATGTGCATCGACGTGCCGCTCGGCGAGGCGCGCGGCAAAGACGCGCTCCGCCGCTACGTGCGCGAGAACTACGCGCGCCACGTGCCCGAGCCGCTCCGCACTCCGTTCCTCGAGTCGCTCGAGTCGCACCCGCTCGAAGGTTGCGCCAACCACGCCATCTCCACCGAAGGCTGCGCGATTCCCGGCGCGGTGCTGGTCGGTGAAGCGGCCGGCTGCTCGCACCCGCTCACCGCGAGCGGCATGACGATCGGCATGCACGACGTGCTGGTGCTGGCGAAGGCGCTGAAGAAGCACGGCACCGAAGAGGCGGCGTTGATGGCGTACCAGCACCAGCGCTACCGCTACGTGCGGCCGCGCGAGGTGTTCACCGACGCGCTCTACGAGGTGTTCTCGAGCAACGACGAGGGCGCGAAGGCGCTCCGCTCGGGCGTGTTTCGCTACTGGGCGTCGGGCGATCGCGCGAAGTCGAAGTCGATGGCGATTCTCTCGGGCGACGAAGCGAGCCCGCTCGCCTTCGCCGCGGAGTACGCCCGGGTGATGGGCCGTTCGACGATTCAGGTCTCCACCGACGGCTTCACGCCGCGCGCGATGATGAACAACCTGAAGCGGCTGAAGGCGATGTTCGGCGTCTCCTACGGCCGGCTGGAAGACACCTTCAACCACGCGGTGAAGGCGCTGGTGGTGCCGCGCCGGGTGGAGCGCCGCTTCGAGCGCGCCGCCTAGCCCTTCGTGGTACGACGCCTCGCGTGCGTCGCGTCTTCTTCGCGCTGTTGGTGCTCGCCGCCTGTGGCCGCCGCAGCTCGGAGATCGACGCCGTGGTCACCCTCGACCTGCGCGCGTCGAGTCGCACCACCGACCCGCGGCTGCTCTCGGTCGGCCTCGACGCCAACGTGCTGCTCGGTGGCAAGGGCTGGGTCGAAGGCCAGACCGCGGCCGCCGGCCTCACCCCGCTCGATCTCTCGTCGCCGCGGCTGCAGCACCTCACCCAGGCGCTGGCGCCGGCGTACCTGCGCATCGGCGGCGCCGACGCCGACCGGGTCTTCTTCTCTGACGACGACGGCACCGCGCTGCCGAAGAACGACACCCTGCGCATGACCGCCGCCCGCTGGGACGCGCTGGCCGGTTTCTCTCAGAGCACCGGGCTGCCGCTCGTCTACACCCTCAACGCCGGGCTCGCGCCCCGCGACTCGCACGGAGCGTGGGGCTCCGACAACGCCGCCGCGCTGGTGCGTCACGCGCACGCCCGCGGAGACGACGTGCACCACTTCGAGCTCGGCTACGAGCCGAACGGCTACGGCGCCACCTTCGGCCCCAGCTTCCAGCTCGACGGCAAGCAGTACGCGCACGACCTCGACGCCGCGCGCGCGATGCTCGACACCGAGTGGCCGGGCATGTTGCTCGGCGCCGCGCAGGCCGCCTGGTGGCCGACGCTGGGCGAGCCCGCGCCGCTGACCAAAGACGCGCTCGACGCCTCGCAGACCGCGCCCGACGTGGTGAGCTGGACCTGGTACCCGCTGGAGTCGCAGCGCTGCGCCTTTCAGCTCGACCTCGCGAAAGAGAGCGCGTTCGACGACACGAAGTCGTTCGCGGCGTTCGACCAATGGTCTGCCGAAGTCGGCCACCTGCAGCAGACCGACGCCCACGACGGCGCGCTCTGGCTCGGAGGCGCGGGGCACGCGCGCTGTGGCGGAGAGCCCGGCCTGTCTGACCGCTTCATCGCTTCGCTCTGGTGGGTCGATCTGATCGGCCGCGCCGCGAAGCAGGGGCACCAGGTGGTGGTGCGCGACTCGCTGGTCGGAGGCGACGACGGCCTGCTCGACCAGAGCACGCTCGACCCCAACCCCGACTACTGGGCCACCCTGCTCTTCAAGAAGCTGATGAACGGCAAGCAGGTCGACGCCAGCTCGTCGAACGGCCGCGTTCTCACCTACGCGCAGTGCACCCGCGGCGCCGTTCGCTCGGTCACCGTGGTGCTGATCAACCCCGACCCGGTGCGCAGCGCGTTCGTGACGCTCGCGGGTGAGACGGTGAGCGCACCCAACGCGCGGGTGTTCCAGATCACCAGCCCCGACCCGCTCTCGCGCATCACCCAGCTCAACGGCGCTCCGCTCACCGTGGGAGACGACGGCCGGGTGCCCCCGCTCAACGGCGTGCTGCTCGACAGCGCGGCCGACGGCACGGTGTCGCTCCACCTCGAGGCCCGCTCGTACGCGTTCATCGTGGTGCCGGGCGTGGGCGACGGCTCGCACCTCGCTTGTCCCTAGCCGCCTCATTTGGGTTATGAGGCGCGAATGCTCGGAGCGCTCCTCGCCGTCTCGCTCACGCAGGCCGCGGTCACTCCGCCAGAGACACCGCCCCCCGCTCCCGTGGCCGAGGCGCCGGTGCAGCTCAACCCGAACGCCACCAAGGTGCACCTGCTCGAGGAGCGCATTCACGCGCTCGACGTGCGCATCGCCTCGGTGAACGAGTCGTGGCCGCAGGGCTCGGTGATGCTGATGTTCGCCGGGGTCAGCTTCGGCCCGCTGATGACGGTGCTCGGCGGCGTCTGCCTCGGGCTCGAAGGCGTGATCCCCGCGCTGCTGGTGCCGGGCCTCGTGGTGCTGGTGGTGGGCCTGGTGGGCGTGGCGCTGCTGGTCTGGGGCGCGATGCAGGCGTCGAAGGCGTCGGCCGACGCGCGCGCCGAGAAGGCCGCGCTGCTGAAGGAGCGCGAGGCCGCGCAGGCCGAGCTCGACACACAACTTCACAGCTCGAGAGAAGTGCGCTCGTTACCGGTGTTCGCACTCGAGTTCTGACCATGAAAATTCTCAAGCGCGTGGTGCTGGTGCTGCTGGTGTTGGTGGTGGTCTTGATCGGCGCGGTGGCGGCGATTCTCGGCCCGGTGTTCTCGGGCGGCGTGCCGCAGGCCGATGACGCCGAGCTCGCGCCCGGCGTGCGGCAGATCAAAGACGGCATGAGCTCGGTGGTGCTGGTCGACGGCGGCGGCGGCGCGGCGGCGTTGATCGACTGCGGCAACGACGAGAAGGGCGTCGCGGTGCTGGCGGCGTTGAAGGCGCACAACCTCACCCCCGAGCAGGTCGGCTCGATCTTCCTCACCCACGGCCACCCCGACCACACCGCGGCCTGCCACCTGTTTCCCAAGGCCGAGGTCTACGCCTTCGAGCAGGACGCGCCGCTCGCCGCGGGAGAGAAGACGTCGAAGGGCTGGCTGGTGTCGATGATGCCGCCCACCGAGAAGGCGAAGCAGATCAAGGTGACCAAGGTGCTGAACGACGGCCAGGAGATCTCGGTCGGCAGCCTGAACGTGCGCGCGCTCGCCACTCCCGGCCACACCCAGGGCGCCGCGTCGTACCTGGTGAACGGCGTGCTCTGCCTGGGCGACAACGCAATGGGCAAGACCGACGGCGTGCACGGCGCGCCCGGCCCGATGTCTGACGACCTGAAGCAGAACCGCGACTCGCTCGCGCGGCTGTACGAGCACCTCAAGGCCGAGGGCTCGGTGAAGACCCTGGAGTTCGCTCACACCGGCCCGGTGCAGGGCATCGACGCCCTGAAGGACATCAAGAACTGACCATGAAGATCGCCAAACGAATCGTGCTGGCGCTGTTGCTGTTGGTGGTTCTCTTCGCAGGCGTGATGGCGGCGATTCTGGTGCCGGTGTTCTCGGGCATTCTGCCGGTCGACGCCGACAAGGAGCTCGCGCCCGGCGTGCGGCAGATCAAAGACGGCTACACCTCGGTGGTGCTGCTCGACGGCGGCAACGGCGCGGCGGCGCTGATCGACTGCGGCAACGACGCCAGCGGCGCGGCGATCATGGCCGCGCTCAAGGCGCACAACCTCACCCCCGACAACGTGGGCGCGATCTTCCTCACCCACGGCCACCCCGACCACACCGCGGCGTGCCGGCTGTTCCCCAAGGCCGAGGTCTACGCCTTCTTGCAAGACGCGCTGCTCGCCGCCGGCCAGGAGAAGGGCAAGGGCATGCTGCCGTCGATGGCGCCCGCCACTCCCGAAGAGAAGCGCATCAAGGTCTCCAAGCAGCTCACCGACGGGCAAGACGTGGCGGTCGGCAGCCTGAACGTGCGCGCGCTCTTCACGCCCGGCCACACCGGCGGCAGCGCCTCGTACCTGGTGAACGGCGTGCTCTGCCTGGGCGACAACGCCACCGCGAAGAACGACGGCATTCACCAGGCGCCGAAGCCGTTCTCCGACGACGTGGCGCAGAACAAGGCCTCGCTCGCCGCGCTCTACGAGAAGATGAAGGCCGACGGCTCGGTGAAGACGCTCGAGTTCGCCCACTCCGGGCCGGTGCAGGGCCTCGACGGGTTGAAAGACGTCAAAGAGTAGTCACTCGAGCAGCCGCTCCATCACCAGGCCGTAGAAGCCCTCGCTGAAGAACCAGCCGAGGTGCGCGGCGCAGGTGCAGTGCGCGTACTGCCACGCCGCCGGGGGAAACCAGCTCGCCTCGGCTGTCGGCTCGCCGCTCACCACGCAGCGGGCGTCGGAGAAGCAGCCGAACGCGAACAGCGAGCCGTGGGGGTTCAGGCGCGCGTGCACGTGACGGCCGGCGACTTCGATCGCGTCGTCGTGGCGGGCGATCTTCTCGCCACACGCCGCGCAGCGGTACCAGCGCGCGTCTGCCGTGTCGTCTTCTTGCGACGCCGCTTCCTTCTTCGGGGCGGCGTCTTCGAGCATCATTCTTTCGAGGCTTCCTTGGCCCAGGCGTCTCTCAGCCCGACCACCCGGTTGAACACCGGCGCGCCGGCCTTCGAGTCGGGGTCGCAGCTGAAGTAGCCGAGCCGCTCGAACTGACAGGTCTCGCCCGCCTTCGCCTTCGCCAGCTCGGGCTCGACGAACGCCTCCACCTTCTCGAGCGAGCCGGGGTTCAGCTGCTTCAGGTACTCGTCGGCGTTCGGGTTCTCGACGTTGAACAGCCGGTCGTAGAGGCGCACCTCGGCCTTCACCGAGTGCGAAGCGCTCGCCCAGTGCAGGGTGGCCTTCACCTTGCGGCCGTCGGGCGCGTTGCCGCCGCGCGAGGCGGGGTCGTGGGTGCACTTCAGCTCGATCACCTCGCCGGCGGCGTTCTTCACCACCTCGCGGCAGGTGATCAGATAGCCGTAGCGCAGCCGCACCTCGCGCCCCGGAGCGAGCCGGAAAAACTTCTTCGGCGGATCCTCCATGAAGTCGTCGCGCTCGACGTAGAGCTCGCGCCCGAACGGAACCTTTCGGGTGCCGGCGCTCTCGTCTTCGGGGTTGTTCACCGCGTCGAGCTCGTCGATTTTTCCTTCGGGCCAGTCGGTGAGGGTGACCTTGAGCGGCTTCAGCACCGCCATTCGCCGGGGCGCGCGCTTGTTCAGGTCTTCGCGCACCGCGTTCTCGAGCCGGCCGACGTCGATCTTGCTGTCGACGTTGGTGACGCCGATCTCTTCGGCGAACTTCCAGAGCGCCTCGCGCGAGTAGCCGCGGCGCCGCATGCCCGCGATGGTCGGCATGCGCGGGTCGTCCCAACCGTTGACGTGCTTGTCTTTCACCAGCGCGAGCAACAGCCGCTTGCTCATCACCGTGTAGGTGAGGTTGAGCCGCGCGAACTCGATCTGCTGCGGGTGGTAGATGCCGAGCTGCTCGAGGAACCAGTCGTAGAGCGGCCGATGGTCTTTGAACTCCAGGGTGCAGATGGAGTGGGTGACCCGCTCGATGCTGTCTTCCAGGCCGTGGGCCCAGTCGTAGCTCGGGTAGATGCACCACTTCTCGCCGGTGCGATGGTGGGCGGCCTTCACGATCCGGTACATCACCGGGTCGCGGAGGTTCATGTTGCCCGAGCCCATGTCGATCTTCGCCCGCAGCGTCTTGGCGCCGGGAGCGAACTCGCCCGCCTTCATCTTTCGAAACAGCTCGAGGTTCTCGGCCGCGGTGCGATCGCGAAACGGGCTGTTCACGCCGGGCTTGTTGAAGTCGCCCTTGTTCTTCGACATCTCGTCGGGCGACTGGTCGTCGACGTAGGCCTTGCCCTTTTCGATCAGCTGCTCCGCCCAGCGGTACATCAGCGGGAAGTAGTCGCTGGCGAAGAAGATCACGCCCTCGGTGCTGGTCGATGGCGCCGGCCGGTCGAGCGCCGCCTGGGTGCGCTCGTAGTCGAGAATGGTCTGCGCCTCTTCGGCGGTGTGGGCCGCCTCGGTCTCGATGCTGTCGAGGCCGGTCAGCCAGCGCACGTCGTCGACGATCGAGTCGACGTACTCCTGATCTTCCTTCGCCGGGTTGGTGTCGTCGAAGCGGAGGTTGAACCGCCCGCCGTTCGCCTGCGCGAGCGAGTAGTTGAGGATGATCGACTTCGCGTGGCCGACGTGGAGGTACCCGTTCGGCTCAGGGGGAAAGCGGGTGTGCACCCGGCCGTGCCATTTGTTGGAGGCCTTGTCGGTGTCGACGACGTCTTGAATGAAGTGCGAAGGCTTACTGACGGTGCTCATGCCATCTATCTAGCAGAGCGCCGCACACGAACCCTCTCCTTTGGGAGAGGCCGACGAGGGCCATAGGCCCTCGCGGGTGAGGGACCGCCCTGTCCACGCGTCGCAAAAGGAGCCGCCCCTTTGCGCTCAGCTGACCGGCCATTCCACGGTCAACACCGATACTCCGGGCTTGCTGGAGGCGGTCACGGTGCCCCGGTGGCCTTCGATGATCCGCTTCACCAGCGCCAGGCCCAGGCCGGTGCCACGCGCCCGGGTGGTGAAGAACGGCTCGAAGATGCGTGGGAGCACGTCGGGGGGAATGCCGTGGCCGGTGTCTTCGAACGACACCCTGGCGCGCGCCGGGTTGCCCTCCGCCTTCGCCACCGTCACCGTCAGGGTGCCGCCTTGCACCGGCAGCGCCTGGAGAGCGTTGGTGGCGAGGTTCACGAACACCTGGCGCATCAACCGGGAGTCGAAGTGCACCGGGCCCAGCGTCTCGTCGTGCCTGAGCTCCAACTTTACCGGGCGGGCGCTGGTCGAGAGCACCGCCTTCACCGCGTCTTCGAGCAGCGACTTGAGCGGCACCTCGGCCGACATCTGCGGCGTCATCGGGCGCGCGAACTCGAGCAGGTCGCCGACCAGGTGGTCGATGCGCTCGGCCTCTTCTTGAATGATGCCCAGCAGCTCGAGATCAGATGGGTGCCGGCGAAGCGCGCCCACCGAGTTGAACACCACCGCGAGCGGGTTTCGCACCTCGTGCGCCACCGCCGCCGCCATCTCGCCCAGCGCCGCGAGCCGCTCGCGCTGCACCAACTGATGCTGGGTGCGGGTGAGGTCTTCGTAGCTGCTGCGGAGGTCGTCGATCAGCCGGCCGCTCTCGACCGCGGCGGCGAGGTGCACGCCCAGGCCCATCAACAGCGAGAGCTGATCGGTGTCGACCGGGCGCGGCGTGGTCCACGCGGCGTTCACCACGCCGATCACCCGCGAGCGCGCCAGCATCGGCACCGAGGCGACCGCCGTCTGGCCCATGCGGCGAATCATCGCCTCGCGCTCCGGGTTGTAGTCGGTGGGCAGCCACACCCGCGGCGCCTTCTCTTTCACCACCACCTCGAGCTGACTGCCCTTGAGCGGCAGCTTGCCGTAGGCCTTCGACGCTTCGTCGGAGCCGCCGAGCACGTGCACCAGCTCGGCCTCGGTGTTGTCGCGATCGAGCAGGTAGATCGCCACCGCGCTGCACCCGAGCACCTCGGCGGTCTCGAACGCGGCGCGCGAGAAGAGCTCCTTCAGCGAGCCGGTGCCGCCGGCCGCGGTCGCCACCCGGTTGAGCGCGGCGAGCTCGGCGTTGCGGCGGCCGAGGTCGGAGACCACCTTCGACGCGCTCACCGCCGCGGCGACTTCGGCACCGAACAGCCGCAGCGTCACCTCGTCTTCGGGTCGAATCCACGGGGCGGCCAGCATCAACAGCTCGTTGGGCCGGCCGGGCGTCTCGAGCCGCATCAGCGCCGCGCCGGTGAAGGGAGTGCCTTCCACGAACCGCGCCAGGTTCGGGCCCAGCTGCGCTCCCGAGAGCTCGGTGGAGCTCGGGCGCAAGTCGTCGACGAACGCGAAGCCGGTCTCCCACGCCCGCATCAGCGCCGGGCTCCAGCCGCCGAAGGGCCCCGGCTTCACCGCCACCTCGTTGCTCCCCTCGAAGACACGCACCGCGTCTCCGTCGGGGCGGAGCCGGACCGCGGCCGCGTGAATGCCAGACAGACCGCGGTCGAGCGACTCGAAGATGCCGCGCTCGTCGAGCATGCCCTGCACGCTCGCACCGAGCCGCGCCAACGCTCCGAGCGATTCGAGCCGCTTCACCCGGTCGGTGACGTCGTGGAGCTGGAACACCGTCGCGTCTTCGAGCTGGGTGACGAAGATCTCCACCCGGAGCTTTTCGCCGTCGGCGCGCACCACCGTCAGCTCGTACGAGTCGTTCACCCGCTCGCCGCGCATGCGCCGCGCGTGACGCTCGCGCACCCGCACCAGATCTTCAGGGGCGACCCGCTCGTCGAACGGCATGCCCATCACCTGCTCGGCGGTGAGCTGCATCAACTCCAGGAAGGCCCGGTTGGCGTAGACGAACAACCGCTGTCGAATGATGACGGCGGGCAGCGGCAGTTGGTCGAGCCAGAGGCGATCGGGCGAGTTGCTGCTGTGCGGTACGTCCACTGAGGGTGAAACGCTACTTCACCCGCCCCCGCCGTGACCGCCGAATCCACCGTGGCCGCCGAAGCCTCCGAAACCATGGCTGCCGAAACCACCCGAGTGAAAGCCGCCGCTGCCGTGAGCGCCGAAGCCACTGGCGTGAAAGCCGCCGCTGCCGTGCGCGTGATGCTCGTCGAAGCCCGGGCGGCCGAAGCCGGAGTGCCCGAAGCCGCCGTAGGCGTGACGGCCTCCGAAGCCGCCGTGCGCGCGGTGAAAGAACTCGAGGTTGCACGCGAGCGGGCGCACCCGAACCCAGAAGGCGTGATGCCAGAGCCAGGGCCCCCAGAAGCCGGAGGTGCCCCAGTACGTCTGTGCGCTCGGGTACGGGGCGATCAGCGGCTCCTGCTGCGCCATCGGTTGCTGGAGCTGGCAGAGGTCGTTCAGGTCGACCAGGGAGATCTCGATGCCCGCGGCCTGGTAGGCGAGCAGCAGCGGGTTGAGATCGTCGGTCTCGTCGCTTCGCGCGGCCTTGTCTTCCACCAGGTAGACGACGCGGGTGATGCCCTGCGCCTGGAGCAGCTCGATGCTGGGCAGGTCGGGCTCGGTGAGCACGTAGCGGTTGTCGTAGCGCTCGCCGTCGATCTGTTGGCCCGCCATCGCCAACCGGTCGGAGTCGAGCACGAACACCGGCGCGGCCTTCACGTTCGGCATCGGCAGCTTCGGGATTTCTGCGCCCAGCGCGGCGAGCACCGAGCGGGTGGGGATCAGCTCGTCGTCGGCCGGCCAGTTGTTGAAGGTGAGCACCGGCGCGATCGGATCATTCGAGGCGCGCGAGAGCTCGGCGGTGAAGCGCACCGACTGCGCGCCCTTCAGGTCGACCAGCCACATCATGTCGGCGGGCACTCCTGCCGCGGCGACCTGATCAGCAGCGCAGCGCTCGCGTACGTCGACGGTGGCGTACGCGCCCGCGGGGAGCGCGTCGAAGTCGTTGCGGGCGGTGGGGAGCACCAGCTTGCCGTAGGGCGCCCAGGGCGACTCGGCCGGCAGCTGCCACCGGCGAATCAGATCGTCGGCGGCGGCGCTCAGCGGAGGCGCCGTCTGCCCTTCGGCGGAGTCGAGCGTGTCGCCCCAGGTGGTGCCGCCCGCACTGCTGTGGGTGGTGATACAGCCGCCCGGCAAGGCCGCCAGCGGGGTGAGCAGCAGCGCGCGTTTCATGCCGCACCTTCGACGAAGACGGGGAGCACCAACGCGTCGTGCGACACGTGGCTCTCGGGGGTGAGCCGCGCGAAGTAGCCCTCGAAGCGGCCGTCGAGCACGTAGGCGCCGAGGGTGACCAGGCGTGGGCCCCACGGCGTGTCGATGGTCTGCTGGTCGGCGAAGCGCTGCGCCACCCAGTGGAGGCCCTGCGCGTGCTCGTCGCGCGCCGCGCCGAGGCAGAAGCTCCACTCGTCGTCGGTGCAGAGCGAGCCCACCACCACCTGGTCGCCCACCCGGCCGAGCCCGCGCTTGAGCACCCAGCGCTCGCGCTCGTGCTCCAGGGTGCCGCGCGGCAGCGCGTCGAGGTGCGCGGTGAACGGCACGTGCTTCACCACCCAGTCGTGGTCGTTGCCGAGCAGCAGGCGCGCGCGCCAGGCGTCGGCCATCACCGCCTTCGTCTGGAGCGGCATCGCGGCGAAGCTCGAGAGCGTGCGCACTTCGCCCTGCGCCACCGCCTCGGCGATCTGCGAGAGGTTGGCGAGCCCTTCCATGTATTCGGTGGGGAAGAAGCGGTAGAGCGCGGTGACCCGGGTCGACCCGGCCCAGAGCGCTCCGTCGCGGCGGCGCAGCGCGCCGGGCGAGCAGCGAATCGCCTTGATGCCCGCGTCTTTCAGCGCGCGGGCGAGCACCGCGCAGACCTGGAGGTCTTCGGCGTAGCCGGTGAGGAGCAGCAGCGCGACCGCGCCGTCTTTCGCCAGCGCTCCGAGCGCGCGCACCGTGTCGGGCACCACCCGGGTCGGGTTCCAGCACTCGCGCCAGCCGGCGCCGCGCGCGAGCGACGGGAGCGCCAGCGTCTCGTTGTGGCCTCCGGGGCAGTCGGCGTTCACCTCGCACACCCGCCAGCGGCCGTCGGCGCCGAGGAGCAGATCGACCCGGGTGAGCATGCTGAGGTCGTTCGCTGCGCGCGACGCGCTGATCAGCCGGTGCACTTCGGGGCCGAAGCTCCTGCCGTCGTCTTGCTCGGCCACTCTTCCGAGAATCCGCACCGCGTTCTCAGCAGTGGCGACGGCGGCGAGGTGCAGCTCGCGCGGGAGCACCAGCGGGTGAACGTCGACGCGGCGGCGGCCGGCCACGAAGGCGTCCCACAACAGGTAGCGGGCGGCGAGCTCTGCCCGCGGGGCGGCGTGGGCCAGCGGATCACCGCTCAGTTGAACGACATGGGCTGGCCTCTCCACGCGAAGGTGAAAACTGAATTCGCCGCGTGAATATTCAAATCGGCCGGTCGTAGGGGCGAATCGCCACGATGCGGCGGGCGGCTCACGACTCCGACTGCCGTGCTCGAGCCACCCCAACTGGTCCGACCACTTCCTTCGCCACCTCGACGTCGACCGCTTTCTCCCAGCGGGAGACCACCAGGGTGGCGACCGCATTGCCGACCATGTTGGTGAGCGCCCGCGCTTCGGACATGAAGCGATCCACCCCGAGCAGCAGCGCCAACCCGCTCACCGGAATGACGCCGCTGGTCGAGAGTGTCGCCGCGAGCACGATGAACCCACTGCCGGTCACTCCCGCCGCGCCCTTGCTGGTGACCAGCAACACCGCGAGCAGCTTCAGCTCGTCGCCGAGGCTGATCGGCGAGTCGGTCGCCTGCGCCACGAAGATCGCCGCCATCGTCAGGTAGATGCAGGTGCCGTCGAGGTTGAAGGAGTACCCGGTGGGCACCACCATGCGCACCACCTCGCCTTTGCAGCCGGCGGCCTCGAGCTTCTGCATCAGCCGCGGGAGCGCCGCCTCCGACGACGAGGTGCCCAACACCAGCGCCAGCTCATCGCGCAGGTAGTAGAGCAGCCGGCTGATTCGCAGGCCCATCGCGCGCATCACCAGCCCCAGCACCACCAGCACGAACAACAGCGCGGTGGCGTAGAACGAGCCCATCAGCTTGGCGAGGTTGGCCAGCGACGCGAGCCCGAACTTGCCGACGGTGTACGCCATCGCTCCGAGCGCGCCGATCGGCGCCAGCCACATCACGAAGCGCACCAGCTTGAAGAGCACTTTGGAGGCGTCGTCGATTCGATGCACCCAGGGCTCGGCCCGCTTCGGCATCGCCGCGAGCAGCACGCCGGCGGTCAACGCCAGCAACAGCACCGGAATCACGTTCTGCCCGGTGACGACGTTGAGCACCCAATCGAGCGCAGCGGTGAGCGCGTCTTTCGGAGGCGCGGCGGCGAGCGTCTTGTTCAGCTGCGCGGTGTCGGCGGCGTCGGGCACCGCGTGGAGGTCGGCCCCCGGCTTCAGGGTGCGAACGATCAGCAGCCCGAGCGCGAGCGCGACCGTGGTCATCAGCTCGAAGTAGAGCACCGCCTTCACGCCCACCCGGCCGGCGCGCTTGAGGTCGCCCATGCCGGCGATGCCGTGCGAGACGGTACAGAAGACGATCGGAGCGATCAGCAGCTTGATCAGCTTCACGAAGTAGTCGCCCAACGGCTTGAGCTGCACCGCGAGGTCGGGGTGCTCGGAGCCGAGCCACACCCCGAGGGTGATCGCCAGCAGCACCTGGAGGTACAGGCTGGGCGCTCGAAAGCCCCCCCGCGACGCCACCGGTGCCGTGGGAGCGATCTCCACGCCTTGAACCCTAGCCGGTTGGCGGCAGCGAGCGAACCAACTCGGCGATCGCCTCGGTGGTCGCCTTCGGCTGATCCCGCTGCGGCGAGTGACCGCACGAGTCGAGCACCACCTTGCGAAACGGCCCCTTCACCCCGCGCTCGATCGCGGCCACCTGGGCCACGGTGCCGTACTCGTCGTCTTTGCCCTGCACCACCAGCACCGGCAGCGTGATGTTCGGGAGGTACCCCTCGAGGTTCCACTGCTTGAAGCCCGGGTCGAGCCAGGCGCGGTTCCAGCCCCAGAAGGCTCCGTCGACGTTCTCGCCGTGGTGGCGCTTCAGCTTCTCGCGCAGGTCGGTGGTCTCGTACGCCACCTTCGCCGCCGCGATCGACTTCACCGAGAGGTCTTCGCAGAACACGTGCGGCGCCAGCAACGCCAGCGCCCTCACCGCCGGCCACCGCCGCGGGCTGCCCGCGTGAATCAGCGCGATCGACGCGCCGTCGCTGTGGCCCACCAGCACGCACTCCTTGATCGCCGCCCGCGCCAACACCTGGGGCAACGACTCCAGGGCTTCGTCGTGCATGTAACGCAGCGGCCTGGGGGGAATCACCGCGTCGGAGCCGCCGTAACCCCACCGGCTGTACGCCATCACCGGAAGCCCGGTGGCGGCCGCCAACTGGTCGGGCCAGTCGCGCCACATCGAGACGCTCCCCAGGCCTTCGTGGAGCAACACCAGCACCCGGCCGTCCCGCGCGCCGGCGCCGAACCAGGCGCACTCCAGCCGGTGACCCACTGCCTCGACGAAGAAAGTGTCAGCCACGGAGCTTGTACCTCTGAATCTTGCCGGTGGCGGTCTTCGGCAGCTCCGAGACCGGCTCGATCCACCTCGGGTATTTGTACGGCGCGATCAGGTCCTTCACGAAGGCCTTCAGGTCGACGCCCAACTGGTCCGACCAGTTGAAGCCGGGCTTCAGCACCACGAACGCCTTCGGTTTGATCAGCTGGTCGGCGTCGGGCGCCCCCACCACCGCGGCCTCGAGAATCGAGGGGTGCGCCGAGAGCGCCGACTCCACTTCGAACGGCGAGACCCAGATGCCGCCCACCTTGAGCATGTCGTCGGCTCGGCCGCAGTAGGTGAAGTAGCCGTCGGAGTCGCGCAGGTAGCGGTCGCCGGTGCGCGCCCACGGCCCGTGAAAGGTGGCGAGCGTCTTCTCGCGGTTGTTCCAGTAGCCGGCGCACGCACTCGGGCCGCGCACCCACAGCGCGCCCTCCTCTCCCGCGCCCACCGATTGGCCGTCGTCGCCGCGGAGCTCGAGGTCGTAGCCCGGCACCGGCCGGCCCGAGGTGCCGTACTTCACGTCGCCTGGCTGGTTGGAGAGGAAGATGTGGAGCAGCTCGGTCGAGCCGATGCCGTCGAGAATGTCGGTGCCGAAGCGCTGCCTCCACGCTTCGCCGACGTGCCTCGGCAGCGCTTCGCCCGCGGAGATGCTGACCCGCAGCTTCGGCGAGACTTGAAACGAGGCCTCGGCCAGCAGCTGCGCGTAGAGCGTCGGCACGCCGCCGAACAGCGTCGGCTGGTGCTCCGACATCATTCGCGCCACCACCTTGGGCGTGGTGCGCTCCGCCGTCAGCACCGCCCGGGCGCCGGCAGCGAACGGAAAGGTGAGCGCGTTGCCCAGGCCGTAGGCGAAGAAGAGCTTCGCCGCGGAGTAGACGACGTCGTCTTCGCGAAGCCCGAGCACGCCCTGCGCGTAGAGCGCAGAGGTCCACATCAGGTGCGAGTGGAGGTGAATCGCGCCCTTCGGCGAGCCGGTGCTGCCCGAGGAGTAGAGCCAGAACGCCACGTCATCGGCGCAGCTCTCGAACGGCCCGGTGTCGGGGGTCGCCTTCGCCAACGCCTCGTCGAGGGTCGGCAGCCCGGCGGTGTCACCACCGAGCACGGTCGGCGCGACCAGCACCGGCACCCGCGGGTTCTTCGAGAGCGCCGGCTGCACCTTGGCCACCATCGCGTCGCTCACCACCACTGCCCGGGCGCGGCTGTCGGCGAGCAGGTGCTCGTAGTCTTTCGGCTGCAGCAAGGTGTTCACCGGCACCGGCACCAGGCCGGCGCGCATCGCCCCCAGAAACACCGCGGGGAAGTCGACGGTGTCGAGCATCACCATCAACACCCGCTGCTCCGGTTGAACGCCGAGCGCGAGCAACGCGTTGCCGGCCCGCTTCGCCCGCTCCAACAGCTCGCCGTAGGTGTGGCTGCCGCGGTCGTCGGTCACCGCGATGCGCGCCGCCCGGCCCTGCGCGACGTGGCGATCGAGCAGGTCGACCGCGGCGTTGTACGGCCGGGGGAACGACAGCCTCGGGGGAGAAGACGCCGCGTCGACCTGCGCAAACATGCCGCGCAACCTACGCGCGATTGACTGGTCCGACCAGATGGTAGGTTCCCGGGATGCTCGCTTTGGCAGTCACCGTGTTACTCGCCGCGACCGACGGTGGAACCTCCGATGCTGGAACGCCCGACGCGGGCTCGACCGACGGGGGCTGGCGGCTGTCGCAGAAGCTGGGTGACGGCAGCGCGGCGCGCAAATCGCTGACCGAAGAGCTCGCGCTGCGTGCACCTCCGCTGCAAGACGGTGGCTCGAATGGCGAGGCGCCGCTCACCGCCGCCGAGGTGTCGGCCATTCTCGACGACCCCCGTGCCCAGCTGATCTACGCCGAGAAGACGGTGTCGATCGTCGCCCCGTCGATGCCGGCGCGGCACCGTCAGGAGCACCTCGACCTGATGAAGCTGTTTCTCAAGCCCGAGCGGTTGCAGGCGGGCGCGGTGTTCGCCAAGCAGCAGCAGCAGTACCTCGAGGCGGCGGAGACGAAGACCGGCGTGCAGCGCGAGGTGATCATCGCGATTCTGATGTGGGAGTCGAAGCTGGGCACCATCACCGGCGACTACTTCGCGTTCAACGTCTTCACCTCACAGGCGTACTTCATCGACGAGGCGAACGAAGCCGCGCTGGCGATGAAAGAAGAGCAGAAGCTCTACGACCCCAAGCTGCAGAAGCAGCGGGTCGAGACCATTCGCGCTCGCGCGCACATGAACCTGCTGGCGCTGCTGCGCCAGTGCAAGACCAAGAAGATCGACCCGCTGGCGGTGAAGGGCTCCTGGGCCGGCGCGCTGGGCTTTCCGCAGTTCATGCCCGCGAGCTTGAGGTGGGCCGACGATGGCGACGCCGATGGTCGCATCGACCTGTTCACCATGCCCGACGCGATCGCGTCGATCGGCCGGTACCTGAAGGAGCACGGGTTCGCCGACAGCAGAGAGAAGGCCGTCTGGGAGTACAACCATGAAGACGCCTACGTGAAGGGCGTGCTCGCGTACGCCGACGCGCTGCATGAACAACTCCACGCTGATGCGGGTGTTCCGGGAAAAAAGAAGAAGTAGCCCGGTCAGCCCGCCAGCCAGCGCTCGAGCGATCCACGCGCTGCTGCGGCGCGCGGCACCGAGCGCAACATCTCGTGCTGCCAGGTCACCTGCTTCATTCGCCGCTTCACGCTGCTGAGCCACTTCGGCCAATCGAGCAGCTTCTCGAGCACCGGCAGCTCGAGCGCATTCTCCACTCCGCCGCGGGAGTCGAACACGCTGCAGTGGTGCGCCGGGTCGCGCACGGTGACCTCGAAGTGGGGGTCCTTGTCGCAGTCGACCCGGAGCACGATCTCCAGCCGCCAGACCCGGCCCCGCATCGCGCGATCGACCCAGCTGAACTTGAGCTCCTTCGGAGGCGCCGCCCAACCGAGCATCTTCGCCAGCGCGACCCGCACCTTCGGCCCGTCGCGGCCGACGGCGCTCTGCTCCAGCATCACCCGCAGCGGGTCGAGCGCAGGCTTCGGGTCTTTCACCTCGCCGAGCGCACGCCGGAGCATGTCGAGGTCGCCGCCGCCCTTCACCGCCCTGTCGACCACCGGCAGCAGTGCATCCATCGACTCGGGCGAGGCGTCGTGCATCAACGCGGTGATCAGCGACGACGGCATCCAGCTGCGGTTCTCCTCCCACTCGACCGCGCTCACCACCAATCGCCGAGCCGCCTCGATGAAGACCCGGTCGCGCGAGAACGCCCGCACCCGCTCACGCTCCTGCGAACGCGACATGCTGAACACGCCGAGCTGACCGAGCATGCGAAACAGCTCGCTCAACTGCTGTGCCCGCTTCTTCGGCGAATCTCCGTCGAGCGCGGAGGCGGCGATCGACTCCGGCCAGCGCTTCTGCTCCAGCGCGGCGAGGAACGCGTCGAGGTAGCTGGGGTTGAGCCCGCGCCCCACCGCCCGCGCCGCGTGCGGGCTCTTCAGCGCCTCCTCGAACGCCTTCGACACCAGCGCTTCATCGAGCCCGTCGGGCAGCGCGATCCACAACTTCCACAGCTCGGGCTCGTCGTTACCGGCGGCGAACGACTCGAGCATGCGCTGAGCCTTCGAGACCGAGGCCGCCATCTACCGCTCCCGCCCGCGCGCGCCGGCCACGCCGAGAAAATGCCGGCGCAGGTGCGCCTCGAGAAAACCCAACGCTTCGCGCACCTCGACGCTCAGGTCGGCCTGCTCCCGCGCGCGGCGCATCAGCGGGCCTTCACCCGGCTGCAGCTTCGCCGCCAAGGCCGAGCTGCGGCGCCGCGCCTCTTCGACGATCTTCAGCGCGCCGTCGTGCGTCACTTCTCCGTCTTCGAGCGCGGTCGCCAACAGGCACACGTATTCTCTGCACGGCCCCGGGCGGTCCGCGTAGCACCCGCATCGGGAGCCCTGGAGCGCGGCGCACGGCTGCGGCAACACCCGCTTGTTCTTCGCCCGAAGCTCGGTCGCGAGCCCCGACCTCTGCAGAACCGCCGCCTCGGTCTCGGTGACGCTCACCCGCGCGAACAACGTGCCGTCGCAGCAGAGCGCGCACGCCTGGCAGAGCTCACCGACCGAGCTCACTTCGACTCCAGACCCAACACCTCGTGCGGAGTCACCGGCGCGGCGCGGCCCTTCACCTGAATCTGCTTCACCTCGCGCACCTTCACGTGGCCCTGAACCTTCTTGTAGGTCTCGTCGGAGATCAGAATCGGCGCCTGGAGCTCCTTGGTCGCCGACTCCAGGCGCGAGGCGAGGTTCACCGCGTCGCCGATCACCGTGTACTCCATGCGCTGCTCCGAGCCGATGTTGCCCGCCACCACCACGCCGGTGTGAATGCCGATGCCGGCCTGCAGCTCGGGCAACCCGCGCGCCTTCAGCCGGGCGTTCAAGTGCACCAGCGCGTCGCGCATCTTCACCGCCGCGCGCACCGCGCTCACCGGGTCTTGCGGCTTGGGCACCGGCGCACCGAACACCGCCATGATCGCGTCGCCGATGTACTTGTCGACCACGCCGCCCTCGCCCATCACCGCGGCCACCATCTCGGTGAAGTACTCGTTGAGCAGCCCCACCAGCGACTTCGCATCCATCTTCTCGCTGATGGTGGTGAAGCCACGCAGGTCGGAGAACAGAATGGTGACCTCGAGCTCTTCGCCGCCGAGCTGCACCTTGCCGGCGAGCAGGTGCTCCATCACCGACTGGGTCATGTACTTGCCGAAGGTGTTTCTCAGCTTGTCGCGCTCCTTCAACCCGTCGACCATCGAGTTGAAGCCGTCGGCGAGGTCTTCCAGCTCGTCGCCGGTGCGCAGGGTGTCGACGTGCACGTACTCCTGCTGCTTCAGCTTCTCGAGCGCGGCGCTGATTCGCCCGAGCGCGCGGCTCATCACCGACGCCAGCCGCCAGCCGGCGATCAACGCCAGCGCGGTGGCGCCTCCGAGCGCGAGCAAGGTGTGGAGCAGGTTGCGCCGCACCACCGCTTCGAGGTCAGACGACTCGCGCGCCGCCTCGACCGTCATGCCCTTCATCGCGCTGGGCGAGAACTCACCGAGCGCCCACACCTGGCCGGCCTGCTGGAGCACCCCGCCCTTCTGACCGCCGGTCTCGGGAAAATGCGGCGTGCGCGCGATCACCTTGCCGGCGCCGTCGCGAATCAACAGCTCCAGTGAGAGCTTCTTCGACGGGTTGTCGAGGTACGTCGGGTCGAACGGCAGGCAGGCCACCACCGTGCCGCCACCGGGAACCGGCACGGTGATCAGGTACGCCGGCGGCGCCGAGGGATCTGCCTCGCAGCCGTCTTCGACCACGCCCTCCTGCTCCGCACCACCGGCCGGGAGCGTGCCCAGCCCGGAGCGCGGGTGATCGCAGCCGACCTGCGCCACCAGCTTGCCCTCGGCGTCGAACATCAACACGTCGAGGTGGGGCCAGGCGGCGGCGAACCGCTGCGCCTCCGAGAGCGCGGCCTTTGCGTCGCCGCTGTGAATCGCGTTCGCGGTCGCCTCGTCGGCGGCGATCACCTGCGCCGACAACCGCAGCGCGGTGACGTCGTCGAGCAGCTCGGCCTCGAAGCTGCTCTCCGAAGCGTCGACGCGATCGGCGGCGTCAGACAACAGCTGCTTGCGGCCCTGGTAGCCGAGCAGCGGGAGCGCGATCACCATCACCCCCGCGGAGAGGAACACCAGCGCGAGCAGCTTGCGGCGAACCGTCTTGAGCAACGCGAGCATCGTGTCGAGGCCTTCAGTCCAGAGGGAAATAGTCGACGCGCAGCGCGCGCCGTTGGTGGAGCCGCGCGCAGATCAGCTCGATCTTGTCGCCGAGCACGCCGTCGCCGGTGCGCAGCTCGAGGTGGAGCGCGTAGAGCTGGGCCACCTGGGCGCGGAGCAACGCCGAGATTCCCTCGGCCGCGCCGGTGTGGCCCTCGGCGGTGAGGGTGCCGCAGCGCAACAGTAAGACGTGTCGGTCGTGCAGCTCGCCGAGCAGCTCCTGCCGCTTCTTCAGGGCGGAGAGCAGCTCCTTGCCCTCGGGCCAGCTCTTCAACGGCTCGGTGAGGTAGCGCAGCCGCTTCACCCTGATCCGCGTCTCGTGGAGCGCTTCGTTGTCGTGCGCGCCCTGCACCTTGCCGGCGGAGTCGTGGAGATCGGCGAGCGCCTGGCGCAGCGCGGTCATCCACGCCCACGCGAACGGCTTCACTTCGCCCTGCTCACCGACCTTCAGCTCCATCGTCCATCGGCTGAGCCCGTCGCGGAGCAGCTGCTCCACCCGCGCGAAACGCTCCAGCGTGCCTTCGACGTCGAAGCCCGCGTTCGCCTCGGCGTCGAGCGCTTGCGCCAACATCTCGGCGGCCGGCACCGCGTCGGGCGGCAGCTCCTTCAGGTGCCCGCGCAGCCAGATCGCCTGCACCTCCGCGTCGCGCGCGCCGCCCGACAACTGCTGTACCGCGCGCAGACGCTTCAGCGCCCGGCGGCCGACTGTGTCTTCGAGCTCGCCGTGAAATGCGCGCAGCCAGGCGCGGAGCTTTCGCACCGCCACCCGGAAGTCGTGGAGCGTCTCTTCGTCTCGTGCCTGCGCCAGCGACGCCGCGTGCCGCGAAGCATCGTCGAGAATCGCCAGCGCCACCGAGCGGGCGCCTTCTCGCGAGGGCAGATCGCTGATCTCAGCTGGAGGCGGAAGGTCCACCGCGGTTGCTCATAGCCGGTTTGATTCGCCGCTGAAATACACAGCTTTCGTAGCTGGACCTTACAAAGCATCGGAATTTTGCCTCACCTCGACAATGCGATCGCAAAGGGGAGTTGCTGTCTGGAGGCATTTCGATGCGCAACCTCGCGCCGGTCGCGCTGTGCACGCTCGCGCTGTTTTCGAGCAGCTGCGGGCCGCAGGACAACTCCGAGCTGAAGACGGGTGTCGCTCAGAGCCAGCAGGCGCTGCGCGTCTGCGCGGCGGGCACCACCGTCGACGGCATCGACGTCTCGTATTACCAGGGCACCATCGACTGGGCGGCGGTCGCCGGGAGCGGCTTGCAGTTCGCGATCACCCGCATCAACGACGGCAGCTACAACGACCCGCAGTTCGGGCGGAACTGGAGCGAGATCAAAGCCAACGGGATGATCCGCGGCGCGTACCAGTTCTTCGAGCCCACCGATGATCCGACCTGGCAGGCGAACGTCGCGGTGAACGCGGTCGGCGTGCTCGGCCCGGGTGACCTGCCGGTGATGCTCGACGTGGAGTGGACCTCGGGCTCGCCCACCGTCTCGCAGCTGTCGACCTGGCTCTCGATCGTCGAGGCCGGCACCGGCAAGCGGCCGATGATCTACACCGCGGTCGGTTACTGGGATCAGTACTTCAGCGGGCAGTTCGGCGATTACCCGCTGGTGGTCGCCAACTACGGCGTCACCTGCCCTGCGATGCCCGACTCGTGGAGCAACTGGGCGTTCTGGCAGTGGGGCGGCACCACCGTGCCCGGCATCAGCGGCAACGTCGATCACGACGTCTGGAATGGCGACCTCACTTCGCTGAAGTCGTTCGTCGGTCTGGCGACGCCGAAGGGCTGGCTCGACGCCGCGAACTGCGACGGCATCGCCGGTTGGGCTCAGGACCCGAAGGCGCCGAACGACGCGATCGCCGTACACGTCTACATGGGCGGCCCCGCGGGCTCGGGCGCTCCCGGCGTTCCCACCGTGGCGGGAAATGATCGCTCCGACCTCTGCACCGCGATCGGCAGCTGCAACCACGGCTTCGCGGTCGAGGCGCCGTACGCGCTGATGGATGGTCAGCCCCACGAGATTCACGCCTACGGCATCGACACCCAGGGCGGCACCAACCCCGAGCTTTCGGGCAGCCCGCAGACGTTCACCTGCGCGCCTGCGCTCCCCTCGGGCGTGCGCCGTCACGTGCAGGGCGAGACCGACTTCGCGGCGTGGGGTTTCTCGAGCCTGATGGATGTTCGGCCGGTGAGCGACGCGGACTTCGCCGCGCTGACCGAGAACGTGCCGCTGCCGTCGACGCCGCGCCTGGTGCAGGCGGCCGGTCACGCCGAGGTGTACTTGATCGACAGCGGGTACCGTCGCTGGGTGACTGATCCCGCCTCGGCTCAGGCGTGGCACTTCGACCTCTCGCACCTCGAGACGATCGACTTCGACGTGCTGAACGCGATGCCCGAGGGGCCGCACGTCACCGGCCGGCCGCTGCTGGTGAAGGGCTCCGGGCCGGCGATCGATCTGTTGGATTCGCCGTTCCCTCCGATGCAGATCGCCGGCGCCGAGCCGGTGGCGCCGCCTCCGCAGCTGGCGACCCTCGGGCCGACGGCGAAGTCCTCGCTTCCCGGCAGTACGAAGTTCAAGGCGACCGGCGGTTGCTCCGCGACCGGTGAGTCGACGCTGGTCTTCGCCGCGGCGCTGGTGGTGTTCGCGCTGTCTCGGCGAGCACGGCGCGCGGGGGCGTAAGCCCGCCCTTCGGGCACCCTCCCCCGTAAGGGGAGGGGCAGTGCTTGTCCTCCCCTTTGGGGGAGGTGTCGCGAAGCGACGGAGGGGGCTCACGCCTCCGACGTACGACTCTCGAACGCGACCGCTCTGAGCGCAACCATCGGCCCGTTGCGCTTGAGCAGCGCCAGCTCGGCGTCGTTCTTCACGAACAGCGAGCCCGCGAACGCGAGCGCGTTGAGCGAGATCCGCTCGAACCGCTCCGCCTTGCGGGGCACCACCAGCATCCACTCGCGCGTCATCAGCAGGTTGTACGGCAACGACACCGCGCCGAGCTGATCCAACAGCGCGCGATAGGTCGCGACCGCCTGCGCCGCATCGGCAGGTGCCGCGGCCACCGCGTGCTTCACCGGCAACTGCCCGGCGCGAATCGCCGCCTCGAGTGGAACCGCCGCTGGCCCGCCATCGAGCGGGGTCGGCACCCACTGGAGGTGCTTGTGCGGTTGGCTGGCGCCCGCCTCGGGCGCGGAGTTGTAGAAGACCAGCCCGTGCACCGTCTGGAGCAGCGGGAGCACCGCCGCGAAATCGGCCTCGGTGAGCAGCGCGTGCTGCGGCTCGAACGCGCGGGTCACCACCAACGCGTGGCGCTGAAGCACCGGGTACTTGTTCAAGATGCAGACGTGCGTCGCCGACAGCTCACCGACGAACAGCCCCTGCTGATACGGCGGCATGAACGGGTCGCCGTCGATCTGCGCGGCGGCCTTGCGGTTGAGCGAGCTCACCACCCGCAGCGAAAAGCGCGCCCCGCCATCGTCGACGTGCTCCACCCGGGTGTCGATCGGCTCGAGCGAGCCCTGCTTCATCGCCGCGTCGCAGCGCTCCGCCACCCGAACCGCGAACTCCGCCGCGGGGATCAGCGCGCCTCCGACAACCGCACCGGCACGCGGCGGGTGCCGAACTTCCCCGCCGTTTCTTCGAAGTGACCGGCGATGGCCTCGCCACACCCGGCGCACTTGCCGTGCGAGATCGCGAACCCGGTCACGTCGTAGCCGGAGCGGGAGATCACCTTCGCGCGGCACGAGGGGCAGTAGGTGGTCGAGCCTTCGAGGTCGGGCAGATTTCCCGTGTAGACGTACCTCAACCCCGCGGCCAACGCGTGGGCCCGCGCACGCCGCAGCGTCGCCAGCGGAGTGCGCTCGACGTCGAGCAGCTTGAAGTCGGGGTGAAACGCGGTGAAGTGCAGCGGCACGTCGGGACCGAGGTGACCGGCGAACCACTCGCTCAGCTTCGCCAGCTCCTCGTCGGAGTCGTTCCTACCGGGAATCAGCAGCGTGGTGACCTCGAGCCAGGTCTTCGTCTCTTTCGCCACGTACTCGAGCGTCTCGAGCACCGGCTGCAGATGGCCGAGACACTGCTCGCGGTAGAAGTCCTCGGTGAAGCCCTTGAGGTCGATGTTCGCGGCGTCCATCTTCGCGTACAGCTCGCGGCGCGCTTCGGCGTGAATGTAGCCGGCGGTCACCGCCACCGTCTTCACGCCCGCCTCGTGACAGGCGTCGGCCACGTCGATCGCGTACTCGGCGAAGATGGTCGGGTCGTTGTAGGTGAACGCCACGCTCTTCGCGTTCAAGCGCTTCGCCGACTTCGCCAGCTCCAGCGGCGTCGCCTGATCCGACAGCCGGTCCCACTCCTTCGCCTTCGAGATGCTCCAGTTCTGGCAGAAGCGGCAGCCGAGGTTGCAGCCGGCGGTGCCGAACGAGAGCACGCTGGTGCCCGGGTAGAAGTGGTTGAGCGGCTTCTTCTCGATCGGGTCGATGCAGAACCCCGACGAGCGGCCGTAGGTGGTGAGCACCATCTGACCGTTCTCTCGCGCGCGCACGAAACAGAAGCCGCGCTGGCCTTCGTTCAGCTTGCAGTCGCGCGGGCAGAGGTCGCACTGAATGCGCCCATCGTCGAGCGTGTGCCACCACTTGCCGCTGTGGCTCACGCCATCGCCTCCGGGTCACCGAAGGTCTCGGCGGTGAAGCGCCGCAGCTTCGTTCCATCGGCCCAGCCCTTGGGCAGCCCGGCCTTCATTCGCAGGTAGCGCAGAAACTCGCGGGTGTCGGCGAGCTGATCCCACATCTTGGGAATGAACACCGCGCGCCGGCCCATCGCCGACAGCTCGATGCCGTCGACACCGGGGCGAATCTTTCGCAGCGCGTCTTCTTCGGAGGTCACTTCCAACGGCTCCAGCGCGCTCAGCACCGAGACCTCGATGCGAAGTCCCGGCAGCTCGTCGGCGCGCACCGGCATCACCCTCGGGTCCTGCGACGCGGCGGCGATCGCGTTGTGCTGCACGTCTTCGAGCAGCGGGCGGTGGGCGAGAATGCTGCCGATGCAGCCGCGCAGCTCGCCGCTCGGGTCGCGCAGGGTGACGAACACCGCGCCGGGTGCCTTCAAGAACGCGTCGCCGGGCTGCTCCACCTTCGGGCCACCGAGCGACTCGGCGATCGTCTCGCGCGCGAGCTTGAGCAGCACCTGGCCTTCGGGCTCGGTCATTGCCGCGCCTCCTCGAAGGCCCAGGCGCCGTAGCCGACCACCCGCGACTTGTCGCCCGCGGTGTCGCCGGAGTTGCGCAGGTCGAGCTGAGTGCCCTTCATGCCGCGCTTCTTCGCCACTTCGAGCAGCCCCTGAAGGCCGGTCGCGCCGCACGCCTGATCGTGCTCCAGCTCTTCGTAGTCGAGCGCCACCACCTGCTTCGCGGTGACAGAGTCCATGTGCTGGGCGGCGGCGTACGGGAGGTAGTGCGAGAGGTCGGTGCTGATCAGGATCAGCGTCTCTTCGCCGCCCCACACCGTCTCGAGCACGCCCGCGACCTCGGTGCCGGTCGAACGCCCGACCGCGAGCGGCAGCACGGTGAACGTACCCAGCACCCGCTGCAGAAAGGGGAGCTGCACCTCCAACGAGTGCTCGCGCTGGTGGGCGGGCTCGCTCTTTCTGACGTAGCCGAGCGCGAGCACCTTCGCCGACAGCTCGCGGTCGACTTCCACCACGCCCAGCGGAGTCTCCAGCGCCTCGGCCGCCGGCAAGGCCAACCCGGGCACCGCCACGAAGTGCGCGGGACCGACCAGCACCACCTTGCGAATCGGCCGGCCCTTCAGCTGCGCGTAGGCGCTGGCCGCGATCGGCCCAGAGTAGATGTAGCCCGCGTGCGGCACCACCAACGCCTTCGGGTGCAGCGGCTGACCGCGCGCCTCACCGAGCATCGCGTCGAGGCTCTCGGTCAGCTCGGCCGCCTCGCCCGGGTAGAACGAGCCAGCCACCGCCGCTTTGCGCACCGAATTCACGGCTTGGTGCCCTGCGCCTTGCCGATGCCCTTCTTGATCGCCTCCATCGCGATGTCTTTCTGCGAGGAGTTCACCAGGAACGCCGGCACCGACCCGCCCGGGTCGGCGTAAATCGAGTACGTCACTTTCGTCTTCTGTCCTTTGGGCTCGAAGTCCCAGCCACCGTGCATCTTCTCGATTCGTACGTAACCATCCGGAGCCTTCGGAGCCAGCTCGGTGGTGGTCTCGAAGCGAATGCGGCAGCTGTCACCGTCGCGCTTGCGGTGCACCACCATCGTGTAGTCGCGGTTGGAGACCACCGACGACTCGACCTGGTCGTAGACCACCCGCTCGTCGGGTGAGTCGCGGAGCAGTTTTCGAACCTTGAGACCTTCGTGGTCTTTGCCGGTGGTGCCCCACTCGAACACCTTGTCGCAGAGCGCGTCGATGGTGGCGTCGGTCTCGGTCACCGCGCGGTACTCGTAGAAGCTGCTGTCTTTCACTTCGCGCCGATCGAGCCGCACCCCTTCTTTCTTGGTGACGGTTTCCCAATCGGCGGCCTGGGCCAACAGCAACGCTGCGAACGCGCACCGGGGGAGCATGGGGTTTGGATATACCAGCTTACGTGGTGTGCCTCTCCCCGCAGACGGTTCAGGCGTTGCTCGATGGAGCGCTCGACCATGCCCATCGCGTCGAGGCGCTCGCTCACGCCACCAACTGCGCCGAGTGCGGCCCGAAAGTTTCGCCGCTGAAGGCCAGCGACGTGCTCGGGCCCTGCCAGGTGTTGAAGCCGCTCGGGCCCGGCACCTTCGGGCTGCGCTTCGTGGCCCGCGACACCCGTAACGACGGCCGCATCGAGCTCGAGTCGATTCGGGTGGGCAAGCTGTGGGAGTCGGTCGCGGTGCGGCACCGCTTTCTGGTCACCCAGAGCTCGCCGGGCCTGGCGAAGGTGGTCGACGTGTTCAACGAACGCGGCGTCGGCGCGGTGGAGCGCGAGCTCGACGAGGGCCCGCTGTTCGCCGACTGGCTCGCCCAGCACCCGCGCCCCGCCTCGGAGGTGGTCTCTGCGTGGGTGGAGATCGGCCGCGCGCTCGGCGTCGCCCAGGCCACTGGCGTCACCCACGGCGCGCTCTCACTCGACTCGGTGCGCTTCGACGCCTCCGGCCGGCCGAAGCTGAGCGGCTTCGGCGCCTGCGGCCCGATGGATGTACCACCCGAAGGCACCACGCCCTCGAACAGGTCCGACCAGTTCGGGTTCGCCGCGTCGTTGCTGCGCGCGCTCACCCCGTCGACGCCATCGGAGGTGCGGCTGGCGGAGCGCTTCGGGGTGATCCGCTCCCGGCTGCCGCGCCGGGCGGTGCAGGCACTGGAGCGAGCGCTCGCCAGCGCGCCGGAGCGCCGGTTCGACAACTGGTCGGACCTGTTGGAGGCGCTGCGGCCGTCGGGCCTGCCGAGGGTGTTCGCCGCGGTGGCGGCGCTCGCCGTCGGGGTGGTGGTGATCGGCGCATACGCCGCGACCCGCCCGGCCCCCTGCGCCTCCGCGAACGAGCCGCTCGACGAGGTGTGGAACGACGCCCGCCGTCTGCAGCTGAAGCAGGCCTTCTTTCGCTCCAAGGACCCCTGGGCCACGGCTGCCTTCGACCGGTCGATCGCGGCGCTCAACACCTGGGCCCGCAACTGGTCGGACCAGTCGAAGCGCCTGTGCCTCGCCGCCCAGGATCCGAAGAGCCAGGCCTCGCCGGTGAAGTACGCCGACCAGCAGGCGTGCCTCGACGGCCAGGCACAGACCCTCGAGGCCCTGCTCACCGAAGTGACCGACTCCGACGACGCCGCCCTCGAGCGCACTCCGGTGCTCTGGGAGCTGCTCGAAGAGCCGCGCGCCTGCGAGAAGCCACCGCCGGCGCCCAGCAGCGCCGACCAGAAGCTGAGGCACAAGCTCACCGCCTTCGAAGCGGCGCTGCTGACGGGCCGCGCCGCTGCCACCCGTGAAGCGGCCGACAGCGTGGTGCCCACGGTGCGAGAGTCGGCCTCGGTACCCCTCGCCTCCGACGCGGCCCGCATCTACGGCCAGGCCTTCGCGCAGACCGGCCAGCTGCGAGACGCGGTGCGCTGGTTGGAAGATGCGCGGGCGCTCGGCAACGCGCTCCCGTCGCGCACCGGGCTCGCCGCTGCCGAAGAGGCGCTCGCGCTGCTGCAATCGAAAGACGGCGACCTCGACGCTGCCCGCTCGGCGCTCGGAGCGGCGGAGGCGGCTTCGAACAACGACCCCAGCGACGCGGTGCTGGCGTCACGTACTCAATTGGTCCACGCGCTGCTTCATCTGCGCGATGGCAACGTCGGAGAGGCTCGAGCGGCGGCGGAGGCGATGGGCGCCGCGTTCGAGAAGGCGCTCCGGCCTGCGCATGCGGCGGTGGCGTGGCAGACACTCGCCCACGCCGCGCTCGACGCACACCACACCGCCGAGGCGCGGCTGTGGCAAATCTCCTCCTGCCGCGCGTGGCTCCGCGTAGTCGGGGAAGACCACCCCCAGCTCGCGCGCTGCCGCCTGGAGTGGAGCGAGCGTTCGCTTCAGCGCGGAGATGCCGCCGACGCGCTCAATGCGATCGAGCCGGCGGTGAAGGCGCGGCTCTCGCTCTGGAAAGTGCCCAACGCCGAGGCGGTGAAGCTCTTTCTCACCCACACCCGGGCGTTGTCCGCGCTCGACCGGCACACAGAAGCGGTCGCAGTCGCCAGCCGCGCCCGCGCCGAAGCGAACGAGCTCAACCCGACCATCGACGCGATCGCCCGGGTGCTCCCGGTGCTGGCGCTCGAGCACGCAAAGAACGGGCAGCTCGAGCTCGGGGAGGCCGAGGCGACCTCGGCGCTGGGCGCGGCCCAGGCGGCGAAGCAGCCCGTCGCTCCGGTGGCGCTGGTGCTCGCCCGCGTCTACTTGCTGATGAGCCGGCCCGCGGAGGCGCTCGGCATGGTGACGACGCTCGACGCCACCGCGATTCCCAAGGGCGACCTGCTGGGCGTGAAAGGCGCCGCCGAGTTGGGGCTGAAGAAGAACGCCGAGGCGCTGAAGACGTTGGAAGAGGCAGTCGCCGCCGACGAGGCTGCCGCGCGCGAAGTTCAGGGCGAGCTCCTCGACGCCGAGAACCTCACCCTGCTCGCCCGCGCCCAGCTCGCCACCAATGACCCGACCCGCGCCGACGCCACCGCTCAGCGCGCGCTCGAGCAACTCGTGTTGTTGCCTGACGCACGGCTCTCCGCGTGGGCCCACCTGGTGCGTGCGACCGCGCTGAAGACGCTGAAACGCCCGGAGCTGATGAAAGAAGAGCGCGCCGCCGCCGAGCAGACGATGCACCGCGTGCCCGCGGCGTTCGGCAACGAGCTGCTCCCGGTGATGAACGCGCTCGATCACCCCTAAGCCGTTGAAGTTGTTTGCAGTGCCGCAGCAAATAGTTTCCGACTTGAAATCGAGCGGGGAATCCTGCTTCCCTGCGCGCGCTTTCAAAGGGTAGTCGGCCGGGCGGAGGCCCCATGAAAATGTCGAGAGTCGTTCTCTTCGCGTCGGTGATCGCGTTGGCAGCGTGCGGTCACAGCAATGGCAGCGGCGGCGGTGGTGGTGGTGGATCCGCGACGGGCGGCGGCGGTACTGCAACCGGCGGTGGCGCAGCAGCTGGCGGCGGCTCGGCAGCGGGAGGCGGCTCAGCGACCGGCGGTGGTGCAGCGACCGGCGGTGGCGCAGCGACGGGCGGTGGCGCAGCGACGGGCGGCGGCGCGGCAACCGGTGGTGGCGCAGCGACCGGCGGTGGCGCGGCGACCGGCGGTGGAGCGGCGACCGGAGGCGGTGCGGCGACCGGCGGCGGTGCTGCGACCGGCGGCGGTGCGGCGACCGGCGGCGGCGCGGCGACCGGTGGCGGCGCAGCGACCGGCGGTGGATCAGCGACCGGCGGCGGCAGCGGCTTCAACGGCATTCAATACGTGTTCGTGATCCTGATGGAGAACAGCGACGCGACCAACGGCGCCAGCCTCGGCGTCTACGACGGCACCAACGCGCCGTACCTGAACACGCTGCGCTCGACCTACGCGTACTCCACCAACTACGGCGACGTGCTCCCCGACCCGAGCATCTTCAACCCGGTGCCGTCGGAGCCGCACTACGTCTGGCAGGAAGCGGGCACCAACGCGTTCAGCGACCACACCTTCACCAACGACGACGACGCCTCGGCCTCGAACAGCACCAACGAGACCAGCCACCTCGTCACCCAGCTGAAGAACGCGGCGAACGGCAAAGACTGGCGCTCGTACCAAGAGAGCATCGACTCCACGACCGGCGCCTGCCCGATCAGCTCGCACGCGCCCTACGCGGCGAAGCACGACCCGTTCGTGTTCTTCCAAGACGTCTCGGGCAGCCCGCCGTCGAAGAGCAACACCTACTGCGCCGACCACCACCGCGCGTTCAAGACCGGCACCGGAGCGGGCACCTTCCACGACGACCTGATGAACAACGACGTGGTCGCGTACACCTTCATCACCCCCAACCTCTGCAACGACATGCACGGCGACGGCTCGTGCAGCAACGGGTGCACCAGCGGGCTCACCCCGACCGCGTGCATCGGCGCCGGCGACACCTGGCTGTCGAACGTGGTGCCCGACATCATCACCTTCATCAACGCGCACGAGGGCGTGCTGCTGATCATGTGGGACGAGCCGCTCACCGGCACCCAGCCGTTCGTGATCGTCGGGCCGCACGTGAAGGGCGGCTACGTCAGCAACACCGCGATCAACCACTCCGGCTACGTGAAGACGATCGACGAGATTCTGCGGCTGTCGACGCTGTCGACGGTGACCAGCGCCACCGACTTCAGCGAGTTCTTCCAGACCGGCTACTTCCCCTAGCTCGCCGAGCGGAGCCGCTCGCGGTGTGACAAAGACTCGAGCCGCGCGTGAATGTGCTGCGCGGCTCGCAGCGCGAGCGCCATGATCGTCACCTGCGGGTTCACGCCCAGTGAGCTGGGGAGCGCCGAGCCGTCGCAGATGAACAGGTTGTGCACGTCGTGCGTCTCGTGGCGCTCGTTCACCACCGACTTCAGCGGGTCCTTGCCCATGCGGCACGAGCCGAGCGGGTGGTAGGCGGTGATGTCGATCTCGCGCGCGGTGATGCTCGCCGACTCCAGCCGCTCGACGTCGGAGATGCTCTGCAGCCGGGGAAAGCGCGACATCGTCGGCCACACCTCTTGCGCGCCGGCGGCGAAGAACATGCGCGCCAACAGCCCGAGCCCGCGCTGCATCTTCTTCAGGTCGTGCTGGTTGAGCCAGTAGCTGATCAGTGGGCCGCCGTCGGGGCCGACGCGCACCCGGCCGCGCGAGGTGTCCTTCACCAGAAAGCCGAAGCCGATGGTGTGCTCGTAGCGCTCCATCATCGAGACGAACTGCGGGCCGAAGGTGGGCACCGCCGCGGCGGTGAGGTCGAGCGGGGTGTGGCCGCCCTCGAACAGAATGCCCTCGTCGTGAAACTGATCGATGCCGTAGCCCTGCGGCACCGTGCGCGAGGAGTCGAGCCGCTCTTCGAAGACGCCGTACGCCGACGACGCCGGGTGAATCGAGAGGTTCTTGCCCACCTCGCCCGACGAGTTGGCGAGCCCGTTCTTCTGCAGCAGCACCGGCGTCAGCAGTGAGCCGCACGCGAGCACCACCGCCTTCGCGCGCACGGTGAGCTTCTTGGTCACCCCGTCGCGCTTCGCCAGGCCTTCGACGCCGACCGCGCGCTCGTCTTCCACCAGCACCTTGGTCACCTCGAAGCCGGTGAGCAGCTGGGCGCCGTTCTCGAGCGCCTTCGGTACGAACGAGACGTTGGTGGAGCGCTTCGCGTCGGTGGGGCAGCCGAAGCAGCACAGCCCCTGGCCGTCACAGCCGGGCGCGTTGCGGTTGAGCGGCGCGTGCTTCCACCCGAGCGCGTCGCAGCCTTTGGCGATCAGCTCCGCCGGCTTGCCGAGCGCGCGCTTCGACGAGGGGCCGATCTCGAGAAACTTTTCGACCTGCGAGAAATACGGGTCGAGCTCGGCCTCGCTCATCGAAGGCAGACCGTGCTCGTCGCGCCAGTTGCGCAGCACGTACTCGGGGGTGCGAAAGCAGGTGCCGGAGTTGATGGTGGTGGTGCCTCCGACGCCCTTGCCGATGGGAATCGGGATCACCGTGTTGCCGACCGACGCAGTCAGCCCCGCGCGCCGGTAGAGCTTGCGCATCATCTCCATCGGGCGGCCGTTGAAGTCTTGCCGGGTGTGGTGCTCGCCTTCTTCGAGCAGCAGCACCGCGTGGCCCTTTTCGGCGAGCGCCTGCGCCACCGGAGCCCCGCCTGCGCCGGTGCCCACCACCACCACCTCGCACTCCAGCGGCTCGCCCTCGGGAAAGTCGAACGCCGGCGACACCTGCTCGCGCCAGCGGTTGCGCTCGAGCGTGCGCGGCGGCTCGACGCTCCAACGGCAGCCGAGCGCCTTCCACAAGGCGGGGTCTTCGAAGTGGGCCAGCTTCAGCGGCAGCAGCAGCCCGCGCAGAAACACCCGTTGCGCGTCGCCCGCCTCGAAGGTCTCCAGCGCCTCGAGGCGTTCACCCAGGGTGAGGGTGGAGAAGCGCGCGCGCTTGCGCGGCAGCGTCGACAGCTCGAGCGTCCACAGCATGCCGCGGTAGCCGGAGCCGACCCCGGGCGGCAGCGCGTCGAAGCCGTCGATCGCCTTCTTCACCGTCTGGGCGCTCGCCGCGGGCAGCAGCTTGCCCTCGGGGAGCACCGCTTCGGCGAGCCGGGTCATGATGTGCTGCTCGGCGCTCGAGAAGCCCATCGCTCAGCTTTCCTGATCGATCAGCTTGCGGGCGGAGGCGCGGCGGCGCGCGTCGATCGCCTTCTGCTGGCGCATCAGCGGGAGCCACGACACCGCGAACTCGGGGAGCTCTCTGAAGTCGAACACCATCTCGCCTTTCGCCACCACCTTGCCGCCGGGGTCGCGCAAGGTGACCGGCATCCAGCTCATCGAGCGAAACGGCGAGAGCGGCGACGGGTGCTTCTCGGCGTCGAGGGTGAGCCGGCCCTTGCGGGTGTCGAGCTCGAGCTGGTAGCGAATGCGCGGCGGGAGCACCGAGATCTCCAGGGTGCCTTTGGCCTCCGACTCCTCGGTCAGCCCGTCGACGGTGGCCACGCCCTTCAAAGTGAAGTGCCCACCGCCGAGACCGTCGGCGCGCACGGTGAACTCGATCTTCCGGCGGCGCTCGCCGTCGTCGACCTCACCCCGCATCGTCTCCACGAACGAAATCATTCTCGGTTCTCCTCAGTAGGGAATGGTGATCATCGCGGTGAGCGCGTGCTGCCTCATCGCGTTGCCCGCGCCTTCGGCGTCGCGCTTTCGAATCGCGGCCAGTGCGGCGCGGTGGTGCCGCAGGTCGAACACCTTGGGCGCGTAGAGCCCTTCGAAGTTCAGGCCCTGGCGCAGGTAGACCTGCCGCACGACCTGGCCGAGCAGGGCGAGCAGCCGGTTGCCGGTGATCGCGACCAGCGACTGAAAGAAGTCGTAGTCGAGCTCCTGGAGCACCCGCTTGTCGCCCTTGGCGTCGTCCATCTTGTGAATGAGGTACTCGAGCCGGTCGACCGACGAGGAGTCGGCCTTCATCGCCGCCTGTTCCGCGCACCAGGCGAGCAGCAGCGCGCGAATCTCGTGGAGGTCTTTCAGAATCGCAGGGTCGATCTTCGCGCCCAGCTCGAGCAGCTGGGGCAACAGGTCGGTGCTCTTGAGCAGCATCTCCGACACCCGGGTGGCGCCGCCCTGGCGAATCTTCACCAGGCCCCAGGCCTCGAGCTGCTTCATCGCCTCGCGAATCGAAGAGCGGTTGACCCCGTGGCGATCGGCGAGCTCGCGCTCGGAGGGCAGCTTCTCGCCCGGGCGCAGCCGGCCCCCGACGATCGCCTTGCGGAGGGTGGAAGCGATGCGCTCGGCCACTCGGGAGCGGGCGCGCTGGTTCTTGGCGGCAGAGGAGATCATGGTCGGTAACTGGTCGGACCAGTTGAACTGGTCGGACCAGTTATGGCACCGCCGGGGAGCCGAACACAAGGCCCCCTCAGAGGGGATTGACGCGACCCCACGCCCAGGACGATGGTGCGGCTGGTCGGACCAGTTGAGGTTCGCCCAAGGAGCCCGTCATGCAGGTGGTCACCCCGCTTCGCCCCGAGACCCCGTTGCAGTCACAGGTGCAGACGCTGTTCGAGAAGCTCAAGGCCGGCTACCGCGCCCAGCCCAACCCCACCCTGCGCGAGCGCGAAGACCGGCTCGACCGCCTCGACAAGATGGTGGTGAAGCACAAGCAGGACCTGGTGAAGGCGGTCTCGGAGGACTTCAGCGGGCGCTCCAAGCACGAGACCCTGCTCGCCGACGTGGTGCTCACCCTCGACGGCATTCGCGAAGCGCGCCGCCACCTGAAGGAGTGGATGCGCAAGCGCCCGGTCGACCCCAGCCCCTACTTCCTGCCGTCGCGCGCGTTCATCGAGTACCTCCCCAAGGGGGTGATCGCGGTGATCGCCCCGTGGAACTACCCGGTGAACCTCGCCCTCGCGCCGGCCACCGCGGCGTTGGCGGCGGGCAACCGGGTGCTGCTCAAGCCGTCGGAGCTGACGCCGAAGACCTCGGCGCTGCTGGCGCGCATCGTCGCCGAGACCTTCTCGGCCGACGAGTTCAGCGTGGTGGAGGGTGGGCCGGAGGTGGCGCGCGCGGTGACCCAGCTGCCGCTCGACCACATTCTGTTCACCGGCTCGACCGCGGTGGGCAAGCTGGTGGCGAAGGCCGCCGCCGAGAACCTGGTGCCGTGCACGCTCGAGCTGGGCGGCAAGTCGCCGGCGGTGGTGCACCCCGACTACGACGTTCAGAAAGCGGCGGAGCGAATCGCGATCGGCAAGTGCTTCAACGCCGGCCAGACCTGCATCGCGCCCGACTACGCGCTGGTGCCCGAAGGAAAAGAGGCGAGCTTCGCCGAGTCGTTCAAGGCGGCGGTGCAGAAGCGATGGCCGAACCTGGCGACCAGCGAGCAGTTCACCTCGATGGCGAGCGTGAAGGGCTTCGACCGCATGAAGGTGCTGCTCGAAGACGCGAAGGCGAAGGGCGCGCGGGTCGAGACGGTGGCGCCGCACGGCGAGCCGAAAGAGGGCCGCAAGCTCGCTCCCACCCTGGTGTTCGGCGCCACCGAAGAGATGAAGGTGATGCAGGAGGAGATCTTCGGGCCGATTCTGCCGGTGAAGACCTACCGCACCCTCGAAGAAGCGCTCGACTACGTGCGAGCGCACGAGCGGCCGCTGGCGCTCTACTACTTCGACGAAGACGAGCGCCGGGCCGAAGAAGCGTTGGCGAAGACCATCTCGGGTGGCGCCTGCGTCAACGACACCCTGGTGCACTTCGCGCAGGAGCGGCTGCCGTTCGGCGGCGTCGGCCACAGCGGTATGGGCGCGTACCACGGCGAGGTCGGGTTTCAGACGTTCTCGCACGCGCGCTCGGTGCTGATGGCGAGCTCGATGTCGGCCGCGCGGCAGGTGATGGCGCCTCCCTACGGCAAGCTGCTCGACAAGGCGGTCGAGCTGATGACCGGGTGGATCGGCAAGCTGATCGGCTGATGGGGTACCGCGTCGTCTACGACATCGCGACCGCCGGCTACGGCGACGCCGAGCTCTTGCCCGGCGTCATCGCGATGGTGCTCGCGCCGTTCGTCGTCGCCGCGAGCGTGGCGGTGAAGCGGGTTCGCGTCGGAGCCTCGGGCATTCTGAGACCCGACCGGTGGGCGCCCAAGGTCGTCAGCGTGATCTGGCGTGTCTCGGCTTCGTTGATGTTCGTGTGGGGCGTTGCGTGGGTGGGCTTCAGCTACAGCCGCCACGAAGAAGCTGTCCAACGGCTCGAAGGCGGTGACGTGTCGCTGGTCGAGGGCCGGGTCACCGACTTCAAGCCGCAAGGCGCGCGCACCTCAGAGCAGTTCATCGTCGCCGGAGTGCCCTTCCACTACAGCGGGTCGACCTTCGGCCCCGGCTTTCGCACCCCGCACGCACGTGGCGGCCCGATCGCTGAAGGCGTGTTGGTGCGCATCCACTGCTCGGGCAACGACATCCTCCGCCTCGAGTTGGCCGAGCCGCCCGCTCAGTAACCGAGCTGCGGCTGGCGCGGCTTGCCGTACTTGTCGGGCACGAACGCCGGCTGCGGTTTGTCGCCGTCGACGGTGAGCGCGAGCGACTCCATGCCCGCGCCGACGTGCACCACCCGCTCCGAGGGCTTGGCGGAGCGCGGGTGCCACACCGACAGCTTGTACTTCCCCGGCGGCACGCCCTTCACCGTGAACCGCCCGCCGGCGTCGGCCTGCCCGAACCACGGGGTGTCGACCACGTAGAGCCACGCCGACATCGACGAGTGAATGTTGCACAGCAGCTGCACCGGCCCGGGCGTGTCGAACACCTGGTCGCGCGACTCGCCCGACTTGTAGAGCCCGAGATCGAAGTCGTTCGGCTTCGAGAGCGAGAACACGCTGTGAAAGATGTCGTCGTCGTTCGAGAACTTCACCGCGGTGCCCACCGGCACCGCCAAGACGCCCGGCACGAACCGCTTCTGCTTCTGCGAGACGATGCGCGGCCCCGGCTTCGGCTTCGGAGTCGGCCCCTCGGCCCGGTGCAACATCACCACCGCTCCGCCCGGCCCACCGCTGCCGCCACCGGTCACCACCCCGGTCACCGTCACCACCAAACTGGTCGGACCAGTTGCGGCCGGCTTCGACGGCGCGGTCTCCACCTCGGCGACCTCGGTGGGCGTCGCCACGGCGATCGGCGCGTCGACCACCGCCGCGACGTTGCCGCCCGCCCGCTCCCGCGCCGTCTTCAGCCACGGGGTCACCATGTTCACCAGCTCGCTCGACAGCCCGGGCACCGCCAACAGCCGCTCCCACTTCTGCGCCGCCACCGCCCACTCACCCGCGTCGAACGCGACCTTGCCTCCGGCGAGCAGGTTGAACACCAGGTACTCCCGCTCGGCGACGCCCTTGAACGCCAGGTCCTCCGGCGACTTCACCGACAGCGGCAGCGGGAACTGCTCACCCGGCCACTCGGCGGGAGCAGGAGTCTTGGGCGGCGGCGCCTGCGGGCTCTTCGCCAGCGCGGCCTGCGCCAACAGCATCGTCACCGCCAGAAGCTTCGCGTTCATGCCACTCACCAGGTGAGCACCAGAGAAGAGGTGAAGACGTCGTTGTCGACCTGCGGCGCGCCGTGCAGCTCGCGGTTCCAGAGGTACTCCGCTTTGATCAGCACCGACTCGTAGAGCTGCAGCTGCAGCCCGAAGCTGAACCGGTCGGTGTCGAGCGGGGTGAAGCCCTCGAACTGCCCGTGCCGCCGGTCCCACCGCACGTACGGAGTGACCGCGGTGAGCAGGTCGGCCTTGAACGGCAGCGTGTAGCCCAGCCGCACCCAGCCGCCGGTGACCTCGAACTCCGACGCCAGCTCGGCCGGCCCCTGCCCGGTGAGCTTGCCTTCGATCGGGCTCTCGTCGTCGTGCAGGGTGAGCAGCTCGCCCGCCAGGTGCAGCCCCTTGAACTCGATTCGCGCGTCGCCGCCGAACGCCCGCTGGTGCGCTCCCCGCGAGAGCTGATCATTGCGCGGCCCGTAGAGCGCGCTGAAGCCGAGCTTGAGCTGAAACGCACGCAGGTTGAGCTCGTAGCCGAGCCGCCCCGAGAACACCGGCCCGCCGGTGAGCGAGGCGTCGACTGGCACCAGGCTCTCGACCCGGGTGCCGTTGTTGGTCACCGCGGCGTTGAGCGACAGGCCCGACCAGAGCTTCGGCAGCTCCAGCCGGTAAAACGCTTTGAGCCCCAACGATTGCCCGGTGGTGTAGCGCGCCACCAGAGACGGAGTGATGCCCAGCCGCAGGTTGGCTTCGGTCTCGAGGTACTCGATGCCGAACACCGAGTCGAACTTGCCCACGCTGACGGTGAACTCCTGCGAGCTGAACGGGTTGAAGCGGCCGAACGCCTGCTGCAGCTCGACCCGGGTCTGATCTCCGGTCGGCCCGAAGAAGCGCGGCATCAGCTGCACCCGCGCGAACACGAACACCGGCACCGTGCGCGGTGCGAACCGCAGCTCCGCCGAGAGCGTGTTGAGCAGGAACGACGGGTTCCCTCCGATGTTCATCGCCCGCGGCAGAAAGCCGTTGGTGAACCGGTTGGGGTCGAGCGCCGCCACGTCGCCGCGCGAGTTCACCGCGGTCGCGAACGGGTCGACCGCGTAGTCGCCGGGCGAGCGCGTCTCACCCGCGGGCCAGCTGGTGCCGTCGCCCGCCGCCTTCGCGTAGCCGACGTCGACGTAGCCGCTCACCCGCAGCGCATCGACCACGCTGTCTTCGGTGGGGGTGTACCCGTCGGAGCCGTTCTCTTGAGCGGCCTGGGCTCCGTCGTCGGCCGCGGCCTGCGCGAACGCCGGCGCCGCCAGCAGCACCGCGACGAGGGCGAGGCTCCTCATTGCTCGACGTCTCCCACCACCAGGGTGACCAGCGTCACCAGGGTGTCGGTGGCGGTCACCGAGCCCGCGGGCAGCGCCTGAATCGCCGCCTCCGAGTCCAACCAGCGGCACCCCTGCGGAAACTGGGTCGCGTCGGAGAAGCAGGGCCCGCGGCCGAGCGCCACCCGCCCGCGGTACCTGTCGGCCACCGCGGCGGGAATCGCGGCGTCGACCGAGACGCCCATCGCCGCCGGGAGCCGGCTCTGATCGAGGTCTTTCGAGGGAGACGCCGCCACGTCGAACACCACCGCGTCGCCGGGCAGCACCACCCGCTGCTCGCGAAACAGCGAAGTCTGGGCGCTGTTCTTCGGCAGCACCATCGGCAGCGCCAGCGGCTCCGCCTCCTCCGCCTCGTCGGCTTCGGCGATGAACCGGTACACCTTGCCCTCGCTCACCCGCCCGCTCGCGCTCGCCTTGTAGGTGTTCGCGTCGGCGTCGAACCAATCGACCCGCTGGTGGTCCACCCAGCCGGCGTAGGTGCCCCGCGTGCGCAGCGCCTTGCCGGTGAACGGGTGACGGGGCGACGCCCCAACTGGTCCGGCCAGTTGCAGCCCGGCGGGAACCAGCGGGCACAGCACCGGAGGCCCTTCGACCAGCTCGAGCTTGGCGTCGAGCACCTGGGTGGTCGAGCGGTACGGGTCTCCCGAGCTCCCGGCGGGCTCGTGCATCCAGAACGCCTGCCAGAACGGCGAATAGAAGGTGCTCTTGATGCCGACGCCGAAGACCGCGTGGTCGCCGTTGCGCTGGCCGTCGGGCCCCACCGGCTCGTACACCGGCTGCACCCACGGGTTCGGCCAGCGGTACCACAGCTCGGTCAGCACCACCGCCGCCGGCTGGGCTTCTTCGAACGCGGGCGTCACCACCAGCGAGTCAGCCGCGGCGAGGTCGTCGGTCCAGAACACCCGGTCGGCGGCGTGGGCGAAGTGCCAGTTGGTCTTCCACCCTTCGACCTCCTCGCCCTTCAGCCCGAGAAAGCCGAAGGTGTTCACGTACCTGGAGTCTTCCGGCTCGGCCGCGCAGCCCACCCACAGCACGAGCCCCACCCACAGCGGTGCGCGCATCACGTGGAAGGATGCCCTCGGAGCCGCGCGGTTTCGGCCGCCAGCTCATGGGAGAACAGGTGCCGCATCAGCTTCTCCAACTGCTGGGCGTTGCCCAACCTCCCGGTCGCCTGCACCGCGGTGAGAAACTCGCTCGCGCTCTGAAACCGCTCCGAAGGTTCGTACTTCATCGCCCGCTCGATCAGCGGCGCCAGCGGCGAGCCGAGGCTCCGCACCAGCTGCAGGTCTTCGCCCACCAGCCCGTGCGCCGCGCGGGTGAGCACCTCATACGACGTCTCTCCTCCGTAAAGGGTCAAGCCCGCCGCGAGCACGTAGAGCACCATGCCGAGCGAGAACACGTCAGACCGGGCGTCGACGTTCTGCCCGCGCGCCTGCTCCGGCGACATGAAGAACAGGTTGCCCTTCACCACCCCCGGCGTGGTCTGGGTGAGCCGCTGCTCCGACTTCACGATCCCGAAGTCGAGCAGCTTCACCTCGCCGCGCTCCGAGACCATCAGGTTGTTGGGCGAGACGTCGCGGTGCACCAGGTTGAGCGGCCGGCCCGCCTCGTCTTTCAGGTGGTGCGCGTACTCCAGCGCGCGCAGCGTCTCCTGCGCCACGTAGAGCACCACCTCCACCGGCAGCGGTTTGCCCATCACCTTCACCGCCACCTGCGAGATGGCGTCGAGGTTGCGCCCGAGAATGTACTCCTGGGCGATGAAGTACCCCTCCGCGTCCTGGCCGAAGTCGAGCACCGGCACGATGTTGGAGTGCACCAGCCGCGCGCCCAGCAACGCCTCGTCGGTGAACTGGGCCCGCGCCTCGGGGCTCATCAGCTCCGCCTTCAATCGTTTGAGCACAAACAACCGCCGAAAGCCCTGCTGGCCCTCCAGCGCCGCCACCGACACCTTCGCCATGCCACCCTCACCCAGCGGCGCCAGGGTGCGGTAGCGGCCGGCGTTCATCGACACCGTGTCGCCGGGCGTGAACGCCTGCAGGCCCGGCTGCGAGAGCCGCAGCGACACCTTCTGCAGCTCCTCCTGCGAGCGCTTCAGCTGGAGGGTGGTCTCGCGCAGCAGCTCCGAGGTCTCGCTGCTGTCTTTGCGCGGCCACCACAGCAGCGCCACCAGCACTCCGCCCAGCACGGTGGCGAGCACGAACAGCACCACCGAGGTGCGCCGCGCGTCGGCGGCCGCCTTCTGCAGCATCGGCGCGGAGTCGATCACCGCCACCAGCGAGACGCCTTTGCCGAGCTGATCTCGCGCGGTGCGCAGCTCGCTCGGAGGCGACGCCGACAGCGCCCGCTCCACCGCCGCCTGCTGCTCCGCGCTGCCGGCCTTCAGCGGCGCTCCTCCGGCCGCCACCGCCACGCCCGCCGCCGGGTCGGCCGCCTGCTGGAGCGCGGCCTCGGTCAGCCACTCCGCCAGCACCACCACCACCGCCACACCGCCGTTCGGGGTCTGCGGCCGCATGCGCACCGCGGCCAGGCGCGCGGGCTTGCCCTTCGCGGCCACCCAGGCCATCGCGGTGCCCGCCGCGCGCGCGTCGTCGGCGACCTTCACCGCGTCGGCCATCAGGTCGGTGTCGCCGGTGCTGGCGATCACCTTCTCGCCGATGAAGAGCGCCGAGGCGTCGAACTTTCGGTACGGCGCCCACGCCTCCTCGGTGGCGAAGAAGTCTTGAAAGGTCTGCTCGTCGACGCTGGAGGTCACCAGCGCCTCGAGCGAACGGAGGCCGGCGCCGGTCTTCGCGGTGTCGAGCAGGTGGGCGCCGAGCTTGTCGATGCCGGCGCGGCTCTTTTCGACCGTCTGGCCGGCGAGCTGCTGCGCCTGGTCGAGCGCCTCCTGCTCGAGCTGGGCGCGCTGACGGCTGCTCACCGCGAACGCCACGGCGAAGAGCGCCACCGCAACCGCGGCGCCTGCCACCCGGCGTACCGTGCTGCTCATTCTTCCTTGCCCTTTTGTCCGGCCGAGAACTTCAACCCTGAAGCTTGGCCCTCGAACCTACAGCGGGCGCAACCACCCGGCCAGATCAGCAGGTGCGCAGCGTGGCCGGATGTGACCGCAGCGGTACCCGAAGGTGACATGGGGCTGGCGATCCACTCTCGACCAACGCTAGGACGTGGGCCCCTATGAGCACTCCGGCGCGCGTACTTCTCTGGGCGGGTTTGTCAGCGTGGGTGGCGGGCTGCAACTGCGGCAACAACCCGATGCACGCCGGCTGTCTGAGCGACGCGGAGTGCAGCTTGCCGAACCGCTGCCTCAACGGCGCGTGCGTGTTGCCGATGAACGTCGGCGGTGGCTCGGGCATCGGCGGAGGTCAGGCCGGTGGTGGCCAGGCGGGCGGCGGTCAGGCCGGCGGTGGCCAGGCGGGCGGCGGTCAGGCCGGTGGTGGCCAGGCGGGCGGCGGCCAAGCCGGTGGCGGGCAGGCGGGTGGAGGTCAGGCCGGCGGCGGCGCGGGCGGCGGGCTCTCGATGGTCGGCGGCGGTGGCGGCACCAACAACTACGACGGCGGCTGTGGGCCCATCGACGCGGGCAATCCTCCGTATCAACATCTCTGCGCGGCGCAGACGTCGAACGAGTGCGACGGCCCCACCGACAGCGCGCTCTCGGGCGGCGGAGTCGCTCAGTCGCTCCTCAACGGCGCCAACGGCAACGGCTTCGACGACGACTGCGACGGCCTGGTCGACGAGGGCTGCGCGTGCACCGGCGCCGGCACCACCAAAGACTGCTGGCTGGTGCCGCCGACGATGGCGAACCCGCAGACCTCGACTCCGGTCGGCTGGTGCAGCACGAACTCCAAGGGCAGCCTCGACTGCGCGGGCGGAGAGATCGCCTTCTGGTCGGGCCAGTGCCGCGGCGCTCAACCGCCGGGCCACGAGGTGTGCGCGCCGGGCGACTTCAACTGCGACGGCCTCGACGGCAACCCCGACGACACCGGCTGCATGTGCCCGACTCCGGTGGTGTGCCCGACCAACGCGATCACCCTGGCGCCCTACCCCGACCCGGCGAACCTGACGTTGATCGACGGCTCACAGTGGGTCGACGCCTCGCAGCGCGCCAACATCATGAACTGGACGTGGACGGTGGTCGGCGGCGACTGCGACAACGTGCTGCCGTTCCCGACCTTCGCGCTCTACAGCCAGGCCGACTCCACCGCCGCGGGCGCGCGCAAGGGCACCCGCACCCCGGTGCAGTTCGACGCCACCGCGCAGAAGTACACCGCCACGCCCGGCCAGCCGATCATCGCGATTCAGGCGGCCAACTACGGCAACGGAGTCACCGGCGGGCAGGTCTACCCGGCGTTCGGTCTGTCGGGCGATTACCTGGTGCAGGGCGAGTTCGACCTCAACGGCACCCACGTCGTTTGTACTCAAAGAGTCGAGGTGCGGGCGCCGGGCGTGCGCGCCGAAGCGTGCTGGGACGGCGTGGGCGATTCTTCGAACGGCAACGACGTCGACCTCCACTTCGCTCGCCTGCAGGGCAACACCGCCTGCAACGGCAGCCACGGGTGGGACAGCAGCTGCGGTTTCGGCAACCCGTACGACGATTGCTACTGGTCGTCGGGCGCCGGCTGCCGCGAGTACAGCAGCTCGGGCCCGGGCTGGGGCTACAACGACTCGGCGAGCACCGCGTGTCTGGGCTGGAGCTCGCGCCGCGGCACCGGCACCCAGGGCTGCACCAACCCGCGGCTCGATCGCGACTGCATCACCTGCGACCCGACCATCGACGACCCGACCAACACCGACTTCTGCGGCCCCGAGAACATCAACCTCGACAACCCGAAAGACGGCGACACCTTCGTGGTGGCGGTGAACCACTACAGCCAGTTCGGCAGCGTGCCGGCGAAGCCGCACGTGAACGTCTACTGCAACGGGCAGCGGGTGCTCTCGGCGGGCTTCAACCCGGTGAGCGGCCAGACGATGTTCCCCGCGCTGATCGACCCGGGCGGCGACGACACCACCGGCGACATCTGGACGGTGGCGACGGTCACCACCCACGTGGCGGGCGGAGCGATCACCGGCTGCGACACCAACACCATTCCCTCGCACCACGCCGACGTGACCCGCGACGGGCCCGCGTCGCAGATGGGCGGAGGCAACAACCTCTGCGTCGAGTCCGACGGCAACGGGTCGACCCAGTTCAACTACACCAACCACTTCTGGGTGGAGCCGAGCCCGAATCAGACCGGCGCCGCGGGCTCGATTCCCTCGACCACCGCGAATTGGTGCAAGCACTAGAGGTCTTCTTGAGCGACGACGAATTCGTCATCGACATCGAGGCGCTCGACACCGCCTTCAACCAGTTCGTGCCGCACAACCACGCGCTCGGGCTGCGGGTGATCGACGCCACCACCGAGCCGGCCGCGGTGGTGATTCGTTTGCCGTACGACGACCGCTGGGTGGGTCACCCCGAGACCGGCGTGCTCCACGGCGGAGTGGTCACCACCGTGCTCGACGCCACCTCGGGCGCATGCGTGTACATGAAGCTGAAGCGGCCGACGCCGATCGCCACCTTGGATCTGCGAATCGACTACTTGAAGCCGTCGCTGGCGAAGCGCGACCTGTTCGTGCGCGCGGAGTGCTTCAAGGCGACGCGCAACGTCGCGTTCGTGCGCGCGGTCGCGTACCACGACGGGCCGAACGACCCGATCGCCACCGCGACCGCCACGTTCATGCTCCAGACCAAGGGCAAGTCGGTGCACGAGAGGGCCGGCCTGTGAGCGCGACGCTGACCCGGCTGGAAGAAGCGCGCCGCACCGGCGACTTCAATCACTTCGTCGAGTTCATTCCGTACATGAAGTTTCTCGGCGTGCGGGTGGAGCAGAAGGACGGCCAGCTGGTGGGCCGCATGCCCGCGCGCGACGATCTGATCGGCAACCCGTCGATTCCCGCGCTGCACGGCGGCACGCTGGGCGCGATTCTCGAGTCGTCGGCGCAGTTCGAGTTGCTCTACCGCGCCGAGACGGTGGTGCTGCCGAAGACGGTCACCATCACCATCGACTACCTGCGCTCCGGGAAGAAGCAGGACACCTTCGTGAAGTCGACCATCGTGAAGCAGGGCCGGCGGGTGACCACGGTGCACGCGAAGGCCTGGCAGGAAGACGAGAATCAGCCGATCGCGACCGCGACGGTGATTCTGCTGATTCTGGGCATCGAGTCGAAGAGCTGAGCGGTTGGCTTTGATGGGGGCGGTGGGGTTGCTGCGCGGCACTGCTTCGCGCGACATCCGCCCGCGATCTCGAGGCCAGCCGTGCGATGCGGGAGTGCGGTTCGAAACGTCTTACGACCGTGTTTGCGCCGCGGCAGACAGAACCGGTGGGAGTTCCGCGAGGCCGATGCGCGAAAAGACCACCCATTGTTGTTTTCGGGGATCGGCTCTTGCTCGCGACAGCCGAAATCGCACGGTCCGAGCGCACACAGCTGCTCGTGCAACTCGCGTGGCGCAGACCGCGGTGACCCGTTCGCGGCCCAGGTGTGCCGCTGAGACGGCGGCAATACGGTTCTGTGCCTCACGGCCGGCGCGCGACGACGTCCGATCGGCACAGTATCGAACATGACTTCGAGAGGCCGCGGTCAGGCCGCACCATCGGCGCACACCCGCGCGTGGCTCGAAGAACCGGGCCACCCGCACGAGACAGGATCGAAGTCGCGGGCGGAGCTCGTGACGGCACCGCGCCGAAACGAAGCCCCCACCCCAATCAAAGCTGTGACGACGTCGGAGGTGTGACGCCCCTCCCGCCCTTTGGGCACCCTCCCCCTCGTTGGGGGAGGGAATCTACTTCCCGTTCACGCACACGCGCGCGAACGGCGCCAACGACGTCTTATCGATGCCGGTGACCTTCCAGTCACTGATGAAGCCGAACGCGGGCCCCGGCCGCTTCTCCATCACCAGGCGCAGCGAAGCGTCCTTCCCATGGCACGTACCGCTCACGGTGATCAGTGCCGACGAGTCGAGCTTCTGCACCGACACCATGTCCTTCAGCGCAGGGCCGGGCACGAACGCGCCCCACTCTGTCGCGTACTCCTTCTTCGCGATCCGCTTCTGCAGCTCATCCTTCACCGCGGGCCCGAGCGGGTTCGCCAGCTGAAACAGCCCGGCGAAGAGGCCGGCGACCTTCGCGCCCACGTCACCGGCCGCGTCGCGTGCGCTCTCCTCGGTGCCGGCCGCCGCGATGTCTGCTGCGGTCGAGATCGCGGCGTCGAGATCGGCATGCTTCTCCACCGTCTCGACGTCGCCGCTCTCGAGCGCCTGGCGCAGCAAGAAATACGAGCACTGCGGAGTGCCGCGCACGAACACCGCCGCCACCGCCAGCAGCACCAACACGAAGAGAACCTTCTTCACGGCGCCTCCAGCATCTTGATCAGCTCCACCAGAGCGACCTCCGACGGCTGCGCGATGCCCACCACGCCCTGCGGCGCGCGCCCGCCCGGGTCGATGGAGTACGCCGGCTTACCCCGCTCGATTGCCGCGCCGTGAATCAGGTCGGTGACTCCGACCGCGAAGCTGGTGCCGATGAACAGCACCGCGTCGAACCCGCCCGCCGCCTCGAGCACGCGCCGCCACTGGTAGCTCTCGTGCTCGCCGTAGAACTCGTCGAACCAGAGCACGTGCTGGCGCATGAAGTCGCCGCACCTGGGGCACACCGGCACGTTCGCTTCCACCGGGTCGGCGAGAAACTTCGCCTGGTCGATCTGCCCGCGCGGCACCTTGCCCTTCGGCGCGCCGAGCTCGCAGCCGTAGTTGCCGCAGCGCACGTACGCGGCGCTGCCGTGCACCTCGACCATCTCCTTGGAGCCCGCCTGCTCGTGCAGGGTGTCGATGTTCTGGGTGATCAACAGAAACGGTCGACGCCTGGCCTGCCTCCACTGTTCCAGCTGCACCAGCGCGCGGTGACCCGCATTCGGCTTCGCGTCTTTCAGCGACTCGAAGCGCTTCAGGTACCACTGCCAGCTGCCGGCCGGGTTCTCGCGAAAGAAGCGATTGGTGCCCAGCTCGGTGACGTCTTTCTTCCACACCGCGTCTTTGTCGGTGCCGCGAAAAGTGGGAATGCCCGACGCGAGGCTGATGCCCGCACCGGTCACCACCAGAAACAGCCCCTCGGTGTCGCGCACCGTCTGAGCGAGTGCGCGCAGCTCGCTCACGACGCCTTCTTCCCCGCGAGCCCGTAGATCCACGCGCCGGCGGCGAACAGCGACGGCAGCACCACCAGCGCGGTGAGCAGCCCGAAGATGGTGTCGTTGTGGCCTTCGCCGGTGGCGTCGACGCCCGACACCTTCCACCACGCCTTCACGCAGGTCACCGCCCAGTTGGCGTAGTTGGGAATCGCGGTCGCCCAGATCAGCCGCGTCATTCCCTTCTCGCCGTAGCGGGTCAGCGGCAACGAGAACGCGACCCCGAACATCCAGAAGCTGCCCAAGAGCGCGTTCAGGTGCGCGGCCACCACCATCTTCGCGTCGGCCGGCACCTTCCCGGTCATCGCCGCCGCCAGGTAGAAGCCGGTGAACAGGCCAATCAACAACAACACCGCGGCGAGGAGCGTCATCTTGCGCTGCAGCTGTGGCGTTTCGGTCAAGTCGCCTCCTGGTGACGAACCATATTCTTCCCTCACCAACCGTCCACACCGGCCGAACTTACGGTAGGGTCTTTCCCGCTCCCGCGTTGTCAGGGCCGAAGGCTTTGTTCCCGATGAAGCAGCTCCGCCTCCTCGCCGCCCTCTTCGCCACCGCGCTCGCGCTCCACGGCTGCCGCTGTGGCGGCGGCATCACCCCCGGCCAGGCCGGCTTTCGGGTCGACCCGCAGTCGGTGGAGTTCGGCCGGGTGCTCGAAGGCACCACCGCGATGCAGACCGTGGCGGTGATCGCCACCGGCACCGCCACCGTCGACGTCGACATCGCGATCACCGGCATGGGCTTCACTGGTCCGACCAGTTTGAGCGTGCCCGGCGGCGGCCAGGCGAACCTCACCATCAACTTCGGCGCCTCCAACCTCGAGGTCACCGGCTCGGCGCTGATCACCCAGCACGGGGGAGACACCCCGGTGACGGTGCCGCTCCACGCGGTCGGCGTGCGCCCCAAAGTCTGCACGCCCTCCGCGCCGTGCAAGGTCTCGAGCTACGACCTCCAGAGCGACCAGTGCATCGAGGGCGACGCGCCGGAGCAGAGCCAGTGCACGCCCAACAGCCTCTGCCTCGAGAACGGCCGCTGCCACCTGGGCGTCTGCGAGGGCACCACCCGCAGCTGCGACGACGGCAACAAGTGCACCGACGACTCGTGCTCCGAGCAGGTGGGCTGCGTAAACACTCCGCACGTCTGCCCCTCTCCCGGCGAGCTCTGCAAGGTCGCCACCTGCGATCCCAGCTCGGGCTGCGGCAAGGGCAACGCGATGGACCTCACGCCGTGCGGCGGAGTCTCGTGCACCAACGCCGCGCTCTGCTTCCAGGGCTCGTGTCAGAACGTGCCTCCGCCGGAAGGCTTTCAGTGCTCCCCCGAGACGCCGTGCCAGGGCGCCGGCCACTGCCACAGCGGCGACTGCGAGCTGCCCGACGCGTCGGTGATGACGCCGACCTTCACGCTCCCACTGGGCGGTACGCCGATGCCCTCGCGGCCGGCGCTGCTGGCGTTCAACGGCAACCTCTACTTCGTGCTCTGCGGCATACCGATTCCACCCGGTGACGGCGGCGTCTCCGACGGTGGCGACGATGCGGGCCTCGACGGCGGTACCGATGGCGGCGCAGACGGAGGACCCGACGGTGGCCCTCCCGATGCCGGCCCGCTGTTCGGCTGCGTGCTGGAGTCGTACACCTCCAACGGCTTCGAGCGCTGGGCGGCGTGGCTCGACGGCGGCACCGCGGCGCTGGCCAACGTGAGCGCGAGCGGCGCGCTGGTGCTCGAGCCGGGCGGGAGCGACCTGGTCGCGATCGGCAGCGGCAGCACCACCTGGTTCGAGGTGACCGCGGCACCGAGCGGGACCGCGGCGACGAAGCTGGCCGCCGACCTGCTGCTCACGCCCCCGTCGCTGTCGATTGTCTCCGATGGAGGGCTGAGCTCGCAGGCGCTCGGCACCGGCGCGACGGTGCTGGCGATCGACGAGAGCGACACCCGCTGGCTGTGGGAGCCCGACGGAGGAACGCTGACCAGCCTCGCTCCCGACGGCGGCCTCACCGTGCGCACCCTGATGAGCGGCGCGCCAACGCTGGCGACCGGCCAGGGCGTGGTGCTCGCCGGCTACAACTCGCTGCTGCTGCGTGACGGCGGCACGGTGCAGCTCAACTGGTCGGACCAGTTGGGGAACCCGTACGAGCTGCTCCGGCCGCTGATGGTGGGGCAAGACACGGTGACGGTGTTCGACAAGGAGTGCGACGTCACCGGGCTGGCGAGCTGCACCGACGACCAGAAGCTGATCATCGCGCACAGCCACTCGGTCGACGACGGCGGCTTCGTCTACGCCTCGGTGGTGACCGGCGCGGGCACCTACGGCCGGGTGGAAGAGACGGCGCAGCTCGACCCGTTCGGCTTCGCGGCGGTGGTGCAGTCGGAGGTCGACGGCGGGCCGTACACCTACCTCGAGCTGTTCGCTTTCGGCAGCCGTGGCCTGGTGTGCCCGCTCCCCGACCGCATGCAGCTGGGCGGGGCGCTCTTCAACGGCAACAACCTCTGGTTGATCGACTCGCTCGACGGAGGCGCGTGGCGCCTCGAGAGCTACGACCTGAAGAACCTGCCCTTGAGCACCTCGGCGTGGCCGGTGACCGATGGAGTCTCCGGCCAGCGCCGTGCCCGCTGATCAGCAGGGAACGCAGACGTCCATGCCGCTGAACGTCGCCGGGTCATAGGTGCCGCCGTTGCACGCAGGCAGGCAACCCCACGTCTCGGTGCCGACGTCGAACTGAGGCTCGGTGCCGGCGCCGCAGGTCGTCGGCGGAGGCGGCGCGCAGACCAGCCGCATGCCGAACATGCCGCCGTACTGAATCAGCACGTCGCAGCTGCCGGTGCAGGTCCATCCGCCGGCGGTCATCGTGCCCGTACCGTCGTAGGTCTGCGTCGGAGGAATGTAGTTGGCGAACAGGCCTGCGCCGCAGCTCGGCGGAGGCGGAACGCAGAGGTCGGCCTCGGTGCCGGTGCCATCGCCGTTGCTGTCCTTCGGGTCCATACCGAGGCGCAAGCCGCCGCTCTCGATGACCTCGACCTGGTCTACCGCGCAGGTGGTGGTCTCACAGGTCATCGTCATCGGCGCGCCGCCAGGGCCGGGGATGAGGCGCTCGTAGGTGGGATTGGTCTGCGAATCGGCGACGTAGCGGTAGACCGGCGTCTGTCCCATCGGGCAGCCGTTGCTCGGAGGCGGAGGCGGCGTACCGGCATCGGCAGGCGCGCAGCCTCCTTCGATGCAGACGTTGCCACCGGTGGGATTCGACGGAGGCGTGGGCGCTTTCGGCTGCTCGGCGTTCTGATTGCTGCCGAGCTGCTGATCATCTGATCCGTTGGGAGAGATGACCCCGACACCACAAGAGACAAGACAAGACACTGCCAGCGTTAGGCACGCGATGCGCTTCATGCGTTTGAGCTCCACGAGGGGTTGGAGACGGTGCGGAGACGGCGCGGACCGCCTTCGCAACGTACGTGCCAGAATGTTTCTCCCTCTGAAGAGTGGGTATTCAGCGGGCGATTGACTGAAAACGGGTGACGCAGCGGCGCTCCGCTGGAGCGCACGCGCCGCGTTGCAGCAGCGGTTTACGCCGTCGGAGGGAGCTTCGCTTGAAGCGCAACGTCGATCGCGCGCTGTAAGCCCTTGCTACGAAAACCGAGCTCCCGAGCCTTGGCGGCCGCGGTGAAGGCGGCGTTCGCCTCCGCGCGGGAAGCGGCGAGCAGGGCGAGGTTCACGTGAGGAATCGCGTAGCCGGGGTCGAGCTGGGCGGCGGCCTCGAAGTGCTTGCGAGCGACGTCGGAGTGCCCGGCCTCGCTGGCGATGGCTCCGAGGTCGTTCTCGGCCACCGCGACGGCGTCGAAGGTCCACCGGCCGGAGATCAGCGCGCCGATGAGCCTGCGCGGGCCGCTGGCCTTCAGCTCGGTCTGGAACTTCTGCAGGGCCTGGGCGGCGGCGACGTACTGGCGCTGCTTCATCAGCACCCGGGCCTTGAAGAGCTCACGGCCGACCAGGGCGACCAGCGAGAGCACCACCACCAGCGCGCCGGTCATGATCCACCCGGCCCAGTAGGGCAACGCGACGCCGAGCCAGCCGAACAGCAGCATGAAGCCCAGGTAGAGGAGCAGATTGCGACGGGGCCGATTCACCGGGCCGCACCTTATCAACGTCGATCCCCTCCCCCACCAGGGGGAGGTGTCGCGAAGCGACGGAGGGGCGTCACGACTCGGTCGCGGTAGAATCCCACCGTGCCTGCGCGGCCTGCCGAGCGACGAATTCACCTGATCGCGGTGACCGCGGTGGTCGTCGTCGGTCTCTACGACGTGATCATGCTCGGCCCGGTCACCGGCGAGCTGTATCGCGACCTCTTCGGACAGTTCGGCGTCGCCCTGCCTGCGCCGACGCAGTTCCTCGTCGACGCGAGGTGGCTGTTGCTCGGCATCGCCGTGGTCGTCCACACGGCCGCGGCGGCGCTCTACCGGCGAAGATTCGGGCTCGCCATCTGCGCGGTCGCACTGATCATGAGCACGTTGATGACCGTCTTCTGGCTTTCGGCCGTCCACCTGGCGATGTTCACCGTCGCGGCCACGACACGATGAGCTTCAAGCACGTTGATCGGTAGCTTGAGGCCCCTCCCGCCCTTCGGGCACCCCCCTCTGCAAGGGGAGGGGCAACACCTCAGAGCGGAATGTTGCCGTGCTTGCGTGGCAGCACTTCTTGCCGCTTGTCTTTCAGCATCTCGAGCGCGCGAACGATCTTGCCGCGGGTCTGCTCGGGCCGAATGACCTCGTCGATGTAGCCGAGCTCGGCGGCCTTGAACGGGTTGGCGAACTTGTCGCGGTACTCCGCCACCAGCCGGGCCTTCTCGGCCACCGCGTCTTTCGCGCCGTCGAGCTCCTTGCGGAACACGATGTTCACCGCGCCGTCGGGCCCCATCACCGCGATCTCCGCGGTCGGGTAGGCGTAGTTGATGTCGGCGCGAATGTGCTTCGACGCCATCACGTCGTACGCACCGCCGTACGCCTTGCGGGTAATCACCGTCACCTTCGGCACCGTCGCCTCGGCGTACGCGTAGAGCAGCTTGGCGCCGTGCTTGATGATCCCGCCCCACTCCTGGTTGGTGCCCGGCAAGAAGCCCGGCACGTCGACGAAGGTCACCAGCGGAATGTTGAAGCAGTCGCAGAACCGCACGAAGCGCGCCGCCTTCACCGACGCGTCGATGTCGAGGCAGCCCGCGAGAATCGCCGGGTTGTTCGCCACCACCCCGACCGACTTGCCGTTGAAGCGGCCGAAGCCGATCACGATGTTCTTCGCGTAGTGCTCGGCGACCTCGAAGAAGTGCCGCTCATCGACCACCCGCTTGATCAGCTCCTTCACGTCGTAGGGCTTGTTCGGGTTCGACGGCACCAGCGTCGCCAGCTCGGGCTCTTCGCGAAACGCGTCGTCGTCGCTCGCCTGCACCGGCGGGTCTTCGTTGTTGTTCGAGGGAATGTACGAGAGCAGCTCGCGGGTCATCAGCAGCGCCGCCTGCTCGTTCTCGGCCGCGAAGTGCGCCACGCCCGACTTCTGGTTGTGCGCCACCGCGCCGCCGAGCGCCTCCTTCGAGACCTCCTCGTGGGTGACCGTCTTGATCACGTCGGGGCCGGTGATGAACATGTACGAGGTGTTCTTCACCATCACGATGAAGTCGGTGATCGCCGGCGAGTACACCGCGCCGCCCGCGCACGGCCCCAAGATGACGCTGATCTGCGGCACCACGCCCGAGGTGAGCGTGTTGCGCAGAAAGATGTCGGCGTAGCCGGCGAGCGACTCGACGCCTTCCTGAATGCGCGCGCCGCCGGAGTCGTTCAGCCCGATGATCGGCGCGCCCACCCGGGTCGCCATGTCCATCACCTTGCAGATCTTCTGCGCATACGCGCCCGACAAGCTGCCGCCGAAGACGGTGAAGTCTTGCGCGAACACGAACACCTGCCGCCCATCGACCGTGCCGTAACCGGTGACGACACCGTCGCCGGGGATCTTCTTGTCGGCCATGCCGAAGTCGGTGGCGCGGTGGGTGACGAACTTGTCGAGCTCCTGAAAGCTGCCCGGGTCGAGAAAGAGATCGATGCGCTCGCGCGCGGTCAGCTTGCCCGCCTCGTGCTGCTTGGCGATGCGGTCCTTGCCGCCGCCCTGCTCTGCCGCCTGCTCCAGCTGCTTGAGACGCGCCCGAAGAGGATCGTTGTCGAGGAGCTCACTCATGTCCGCGCCATCTATCAGGAAGATGGCCTTGCCGCGCGACTTCGAACGCGGTTACCTCTTGGGTCATGGCGAGCCTCCTCGAACAGTTGAAGCAGATGACCGTGGTCGTGGCCGATACCGGCGACTTCGGCTCGATGACCAAGTTCAAGCCGCGCGACTCCACCACCAACCCGTCGCTGATCGCCGCCGCCGCCGGGCAGCCCGCCTACGCGCCGCTGGTCGACCGCGCGATCGAGCAGGCGAAGAAAGAAAAGGCCGGCTCCCCCAAAGAAGAGGTCGCCCGCCGCGCGATCGACCGCCTCTGCGTGGTGTTCGGCACCGAAATTCTCAAGCTGATTCCCGGCCGCGTCTCCACCGAGGTCGACGCCCGCTTGAGCTACGACACCGAGAAGTCGATCGCCAAGGCGCGCGACCTGATCGGCCTCTACAAAGAAGCCGGCATCGCCAAAGAGCGGGTGCTGATCAAGCTCGCCTCCTCGTGGGAAGGCATGCGCGCCGCCGAGGTGCTCGAGAAAGACGGCATTCACTGCAACATGACCCTGCTGTTCGGCTTTCACCAGGCGGTCGCGGCGGCCGAGGCGAAGGTGACGCTGATCAGCCCGTTCGTCGGCCGCATTCTCGACTGGCACCTGAAGGCGACCGGCAAGACCTCGATTCCCCCGCCGGAAGACCCGGGCGTGATCTCGGTCACCAAGATCTACAACTACTACAAGCGGCACGGTTACCCGGTCGAGGTGATGGGCGCGAGCTTCCGCAACCTGGGTGAAATCACCGAGCTCGCCGGCTGCGACCTGCTCACCATCGCTCCCAAGCTGCTCGCGGAGCTCGAGTCGACCCAGGGCAACCTGCCGCGCAAGCTCGACCCGGCCAACTCGAAGGCGCTCGGCGCCGAGAAGATCTCCGTCGACAAGGCCACCTTCGACAAGATGCACGCCGAAGACAAGATGGCCTCCGACAAGCTCAAAGAGGGCGTCGACGGGTTCGTCAAAGCCATCGAAGAGCTCGAGAAGACGATTCAAGCGCGGTTGTGAAGCGCTTCGCCGCGGCGGCGCTGCTCCTCGCCGCCTGCCACAGCTGCCAGCACCAGGGCACTCCCGGCGACTCGGTTCACGAGCCGGTGAAGCCGAAGCGCGCGCTCGACGAGAAGAAGGTGCGCGCCGCGATCGCCCACGCGGCGAAGTGGATGGCGCAGTTTCCCCCTGCCGACCTGCGCTTCGACGCGGCGATTGGCCTGACCGCGATTCGCGCGCGCCAGAGCGACCCCGCGCTCGACGAGTCGTTGAAGCACGCGCGCGAGGTGGCCGACAAAGACGGCGACAACCCGCTGCGGCCGCTGTTCGACGCAGATGCGGGCAGCACCCCCTCCGTATGGGAAGTGCCCGACGCCGGCCGGGTGAACGTGAACCGGGTGCTCGCCGAAGCGGTGGGCTGTGCGTCGAACGGCATTCGCCCCGCGGTACTGGACTACGCAAGCGGCCCGATGCGCGACCAGGGCGGCTTTCAGACCACCCACGCGCTCTGGGCGCTCAGCCTCGCGCGCGACCGGGGCTGCCTCCCGCGGGCCGAGTTCAACCGGCGCGCGGGGCCGTTGGTGGCGGAGCTGCGCTCGGCGCACTCCAATGTGCCGGGACCGACGGTGCAGGACCTCGACCTCTACGCCGAGCGGGCGCTGATGCTCGAGCTCGCCGGAGTGCACGACGACCAGGTCACCCTCTGGCTCGAGAAACTGCTCGACGCTCAAGCCAAAGACGGCGCCTGGGGGCCCGCGGGCGGCAACGACCCGCCGTACTACCGCTTTCACAGCACGATGGCGGCCAGCTGGGCGCTCGCCGAGGCGCTCCCGTAATCAGTTCGGCGCGTGGGTCACGACGCAGACGCCGTTGGTGAACGGGTTGGCGGCCGCGAGGTCACAGCCCAGGCTCGGGTGGCAGTCGGCATCGGTGAAGCAGAAGGCGTTCTTCTCGCCGGTGAACCAGGTCTGCGGGTAGCAGAGCGTCGAGCCACGGCCGGTCTTGCACACCAGGCCCTGCTCGCAGGCGTTCGAGATGCACTCCTCGCCGGCGCGGCCGTGCACCGGAGCGACCTCGTCGGCGGTGTCGACGGCCGTCTTCGCGGGCCCCCCACAGCCGATCAACGCCAGCACCGCCGCACCCCGGAGAAGTCGTTTCATGACGCTGCAGGTAGCACCCGGCCTCCCGGCCCCCACTGTCCCCCGGCGCCGTCGCGACTGGCTTTTGGCGCAGCCGGTCTGGCATAGAGTGCACCCGGAGGGGACCAGTGCCACGGCAGGCGGAGCCGGGAATCGCAAACGAGGTGGTGGGGACGGTGGCGGCTGCTTTGATGCAGCTCGGCTACGCACCTGCCGCTGCGCTCAACAAGTCGTCGCAGGCGGTGGTGCCGGGCAGCTCGGCCGACGCGCTGTTCGACGACGCGGCGAGAACGCTCCACAACGAGGCGCTCGGCATCGACGTCGGCAAGCGCCTGCCCTTCGGCAGCCTCGGCATTCTCGACTACGCGCTCTGCAGCGCGGGCACGGTGCGCGAAGGGCTGGAGCGGTTGGTGCGCTACTACGGCATCGTCACCCAGCGGGTCGGCCTCGAGATTCAAGACGACGGCACCCACGCCCGGCTGCTGTTCAAGCGCGACCCGAAGCTGAACCACAGCCGGCACTGGCTGGAGTTCTCGTTCTCGGCCATCGCCGAGCGCCTGCGGCAGACGGCGGGGCCGAAGCTCTTGCTCGAGGCGGTGAAGTTCTCGCACCCGCCTCCGGCCGACCGGAAGGTGCACGACGCCTTCTTCGGAGTCCGGGTCGAGTTCTCTGCCGGCGAAGACGTGATGGGCTTCGCCAGCGCGGCGTTCGACCTGCCGCTGCTCACCGCGGCCTCGGCGCTCGCCACTGTGCTCGAAGGGCGCATGAAGGAGCTCGAGCCCGAGCGCGCGCTGGTCGACCCCTACGTGGGCAAGGTGCGCAAGGCGGTGGTCGAGCTGCTCGACAAAGAAGACTCGCGGCTGGAGTCGGTGGTGGCGCGGCTCGGGGTGGCGCGGCGTTCGCTGCAGCGCGAGCTTCAGCAGCGCGGCACCTCGCACAAAGAGATTCTCGATGACGTGCGGCGCGAGCGGGCGCTCCACCTGCTCGAGGTGCCCGGGCTGACGGTGACCGAGGTCGCCTACCGGCTGGGCTTCTCGGAGCCGAGCGCGTTCTTCAGAGCGTTTCGGCGGTGGACCGGGAAGAGCCCGAAGGCCGCCGTGGCGCAAAAAGAAGAGCGGTAGGCGTGCGTCTTAAAGCTGCGCTGCGAGCCGCGCGCGCACCATGCCCACCGGCGCCATCGTGCCGCCGCTGGCGTTCTTGAACGCATCGCCGGGCAGCAGCAGCCCGCCTTCGACGACCGCGCTCACCGGCAGCGAGCCGAACTTCACCTGCACGCCGAGGTCGAGCTCGGTGCCGAGGTACGAGCCGGAGCGCCCACCGAGCGCGTTCACCGGCACGCCGCCGTTCAACCGGGTCTGAAACGGATCGATCAGCGGCGCGGTCGCGAACGCGAACATCGGCCCGCCGTAGACGTCGAGCCACGAGGCCGCCGCCGCCTGCACCCGGGGGAACAGGTAGAACGCGCCGGTCACCGCGCCCTGGGTCGGCAGCAGCCGCACGCCCTCGGGAGGCACGCCGCTCAGCAGCGGGTCGACCGCGCGGTAGGCGGCGCGCGCCGACTGGTACGCCAGCACCTGGTCGAACAGCACCAGCCCGGCGTGGAAGTCGCGGTCGAACTTGAAGCCGCTCTGAACGTTGTCGTACGGGTTCGCGTCGCCCGAGGCGTAGCCGGCATCGAGCTTGGCGCCGAACCAGCGGTAGCGGAACGCGGCCTTCGCCACCGCGCCGAGCTGACGCACCTGGTACTTCGGCTCCACGTCGGTGCGGCCCTGGGTGGTGGTGCCGGTGATGCCCGCCACCTCGGCGGCCAGCGTGAGCGAGCGCTCCGGCGTCTCGAGCAGCTTCCACTTCGCCGAGGCGTCGAGCACCCAGACGTCGGTCATCGCCTCTTCGGTGGTGGTGCCGGCCTTCGACTGGTGGCGGTAGACGGCGGCGATCGCGGCCTGGTGCTGCTCGTCGGCGTTGAAGCGGAGCGCGAAGGTGCCCTGGAACGCGCGGTCACCCTGGTTGAAGTCGGCGGTGGCGTCGCGCGCCACCAGGTCGGCGGCCAGCACCGGCTCCACCGCGCGCCAGGCTCCACCGAGCGAGAACAGCGGGCGGCCGCCGATCAGCGCGCGCCACGCCAGCGAGCCGAACCGCGAGACGCCGAAGTCACCGGCTTCAGAGTCGCGCTCACCGCTGCCCGCCACCAGGCCGAGCCCGAGCTGCGAGGTCTGCTGACCGATGCGAACCAGGCCGGTCGACCAGCGGTACTGCAGATAGAGCTGACGCAGCTCGACCGGGTCGAACGCGGCGTTCGGCACCTCGGTCGCGACGGCCTGGGTGGTGCGGCTGGCGACCGCGCCGTTGAAGGCGTCGAGCTCACCGAGCAGGGTGAAGCGGCTGTAGGTCGCCTCGCCGCCCAGCCGCAGCCGGGTGGTGAAGGCGCCGGGCGAGTTGTTGGCGCCGCTCTCGTCGAAGGCGAACGCGGTGGTGGTCTCGCCGATGGTGCGCGCGTTCACGTGCGCGGTGAGGTCGAAGCCACCCGCGCTCATCGACAGCAGCGGGCGCTGCGGCTCCTCCGGCTTCGGCGCTCGAGTGGTCGCGGTGGCCACCGGCGCAGGCTGGGGCGAAGGCGCGACGGCCTCCGGCTGAGGTGACGGCGCCACTGCCTCGGGTGCCGGAACGGCGGGAGGGGGCTCACTCTGCGGACTGACGTGCTCGGGAGCCGGAGTCGCGTTCTCGGGAACGGGCGCTGCGTCGGTTGAAGAAGACTCTGCTCCGCCGGGCGGCTCGCCGGCCTCCCCTCGTTGGGCCACGAGTAACGCCACGGCGAGCAGAGCGTGCTTCATGGGGCGGCACGCGTAGCCGAACCGCCCGCGATGGCAAGTGGCCTCCTGCGCCAAGGGCACTGTCATCTGGCGCCACGAGTTGCAGCCTAAAGAGGGGGTCCGCTATGCGCTCCCCATGCGAAAGAGCTGCGCGCTGATCCTTCTCGCCGCCTGTGCCTCGCCCGGCCCCGAAGGCCTGGCGCCCGCCGCAGAAGGACCCGGCCCCAAGGTGGTGTTCGACGTCTATCACCGCCCGCTGCCCGAAATTCCGCTCCCCAACGACTTCGCCACCCGCTTCGACGGCAGCTCGCCCACCCACCGCCGCATCAACGCCAGCATCGAGGCCGCGCCGACGCGCTGGGAGCAGCACACCCGCGCCGAGCTCGACAAGCTCTCGGGCTGGGGAACGCTGGCGCCGATCACCGTCGCCTTCGACGCCCCGCTCGACCTCGAGAACATCGTCGCCCGCCACCAGGCGCCCGCCGACTTCGCCGACGACGCGGTCTACGTGTTCGACGTCACCGAGGGCTCGCCCGACCTCTGCAAGCCGGTGCCGCTCGACCTCGGCCAGGGCCACTTTCCGGTGCTGTCGACCGACCCCGACTACTTCAACGACGACCCGCACGCGGGCAACCAGACCCTCACCTTCGAGGGCGTCGAAGAAGACCTCAACGGCAACGGCGTGCTCGACGAGGGCGAAGACACCGACATGGACGGCGTGCTCGACCACCCGAACGTGCTCGACGCGGCGCACTCCGGCCCGTGGGAGTCGATCGGCTTCTACGAGCGCGAGACCCGCACCCTGATCGCCCGGCCGCTCTACCCGATGCGCGAGTCGACCACCTACGCGGTGGTGCTCACCAACCGCCTCACCGACGCCGACGGCCACCCGGTGCGCTCGCCGTTCCCCAACATCAACCACACCGCACAGACGGGTCAGCTCGCCCAGCTGTCGAAGTGCCTCTCCACCCAGAACCTGTCGCTTGGCGACGTGGCGTTCACCTGGGCGTTCTCGACCCAGTCGACCACCGCCGACTACAAGGCGGTGCGCGACGGCCTCTACGGCAAGGGCCCGATGGCGTGGCTGTCGAAGCAGTTTCCCGCCGAGCTGGCGACGCTCGAAGAAGGCCGCCACCCCACCAACGGCTCGAAGAACACCAAGATCGTGCCCGGCGACCAGTTCCTGCAGCTCGGCACCCAGCTGTTTCAGGTCTACGGAGGCTCGCAGACCGACGGCACCAAGCAGGCATTCGCCGACTGGCTGAAGTTCGTCGACTTCTACGCGGCGGGCTCGGTCATCTCTCCCCAGTTCTTCCCCCGCACCGACGCCTACGGGCGAATGCTGCCGCTCTACGACCAGACCTTCACCCTCGACCCGGTGCGCGGAGACGCGTTCACCCGGCCCGAGAAGGTGCCGATGTTCATCGCCGCTCCGAAGGGACGCACCGGTCCCGCGCCGGTGGTGATCTTCGTGCACGGCCACGGCGGCTCGCAGCTCGACTCGCTGCTGTTGATGGGGCCGATGGCGCGCGCCGGCCTCGCCACCATCGGCATCGACTCGGTCAGCCACGGCATCGGCCTCGACGAGACCGACCGGTTGTTGGTGAGCGAGCTGGTGAAGCCCTACGGCATCGACCCGCTGGCGAACCAGCTTACCAGCAGCGGCCGCGCGATCGACTGGGACCACGACGGAGTGGTCGACTCGGGCGCCGACTTCTTCACCGGCTACGTGGTGCACACCCGCGACGAGCTGAAGCAGACCGCGATGGACATCATGCAGCTGGTGCGGGTGCTCCGCTCGTTCGACGGTCAGCGGCGCTGGGCGTTCGACGTCAACCGCGACGGAGAGAACGACCTCGCGGGCGACTTCGACGGCGACGGCGTGGTCGACATCGGCGGGCCGAACGTGCCCATCTACCTCGCGGGCGCTTCGCTCGGCGGCATCATGTCGAGCCTGGTCGGCGGCGTGGAGCCGGAGTTCGACGCGATTCTGCCGATTCTGCCCGGCGGCTACCTCTCGGAGATCGGCTCGCGCTCGGCGCTCGGCCAGGTGCGGGTGCCGCTGGTGCTGCGCATGCTGGCGCCGATGTTCGACGTGAAAGAAGACGCCGACGGCAAGCCCACGCTCTACCAGACGGTGCCGAACGTGCTCCACGCGCTCGACGTGAAGGTGGCGTCGCTCGCCGCGCCGCTGAAGCCCGGGAGCATCGCGGTGGTGCGCAACCTCGACACCGGCGAGTGGCGCTGCGGCCGCGCCCAGCCGAACGGGCATTTGCGGGTGGCGGTGTCCTCCGACGACGGCAACAAGCTCCGCTTCGAGCTCTATGACCACGAGCTGCCGACCAGGGCGCCTGAGGGTTGCGACCCGGCGGGCGCGACGCCGGTGCTCACCGTCGACAGCTTCGAGGGCGAGGTGAAGTTCCAGGGCGCGACGGTGGCGGCGAAGAGCCCGCTGGTGGCGCTCGGCGACGGCTTCGGTATGCGCCGCGGCTCGCCCGACCTGCGCCGGCTGTTCGGCCTCGCGCAGGTGGCGCTGGAGTCGTCTGACCCGGCGAACTTCGCGCCGTTCTACGAGGGCACCCGCACCCTGAGCTACGCCGACGGGAGCACGGTGTCGACACGCTCGCTGATGATCCCGATGACCGGCGACCCGGGCGTGCCGATCGCCACCGCGAACGCGCTGATGCGCGCCGCGGGCCACCTCGACTTCGAGAACGTCGACCCGGCGTATGGCGTCACCCGGCAGCAGCAGCTGTTGAACGTCGGCTTCGTGCAGGGCGTGTACCGCGCGTCTCCCTACAAAGACCCGGCGGGCAACCCGGTGCTGGAGGACGTCAGCGTGCTCGAGAACGTGGCCAGCGCCGACGACGGCTTCGGAGCGCCGCGGCTGAATCCTCCGATGCGAATGGTTCGCGACGCGCTCGGCGGCAAGGTCGGCGCGATGTTCCCGTACATGAACCCCCAGGGGGAGCACAGCTTCCCGGTGCCGGATCCCGCGAAGCAGTTCGATCTCGGCAGCCTGCTGATCAACCTGTTCGCCGACTACCTCGGCTCGGGCGGCACCCGCGTTCGCCTCGAGCCGTGCATGGAGCGCAACAACTGTGACTGGCTCAAGCCGGTTCCGCAGTAGTAAGCGGCTCGCATGAGCAAACCCAAGGTGGTGTTGATCACCGGTGCGACAAGCGGCGTCGGCCGCACCGCCGCGCTCGAGCTTTCGCGCCGCGGCTTTCGGGTGTTCATCGGCTGCCGCAACAAGCAGAAGGCCGATGCGGTGCTGCAGGAGCTTCGCGCCGCCTCGCCCTCGGGCCTGGGTGATTTGATCGAGCTCGAGCTGGGCGACTTCGACTCGGTGCGCGCGTGCGCGAAGGACTTTCTGGCGCGCGGGCTGCGGCTCGACGTGCTGCTCAACAACGCCGGCGTCGCGGGCCAGCGCGGGCTCACCAAGAGCGGCTTCGAGCTCCACTTCGGCACCAACCACATGGGGCACTTTCTGCTCACCCAGCTGCTGCTGCCGAAGCTGCGCGAGTGCGCGCCCTCGCGGGTGGTCTCGGTGTCGAGCGAGTCGCACTACATGACCAAGGTGTTCCCGCCCTGGGAGCAGCTCAAGCTGTCGACGCCGACCTTCACCGGGCTGCCCGAGTACGGGGTGTCGAAGCTGTGCAACGTGCTCCACATGCGCGAGCTGTCGAAGCGCGAGGCGGGCAAGGTGGCGGGCTTCTCGGTGCACCCCGGCATGGTGAACACGCTGGCCTGGCGGCGAATGCCGGCGCCGGTGCTGTGGCTGCTCCGGTTGAAGATGCTCGACGACGTGCAGGGCTCGGTGGCGTCGGTGCACGCGTCGACCGCCGATGGGCTCGAGCCCGGCACGTTCTTCTGGAGCGACGCCAAGGCGCGGAAACCGAGCAAGCTCGCGCTCGATGATTCGCTCGCCGCTGAGCTGTGGAAGCGCAGCGAAGAGTGGACCCTCTCCTGACAGGAGAGGGCGGACGGACGCATCAGCGTCCGCCGGGTGAGGTTAGAGAATCGCGGGTCGATAACCTCACCCGCGTTCGGCTTCGCCTCACGTCGGCCTCTCCTGACAGGAGAGGCTTTACGTCACGCTGCGCGCACGCTGGCGCCTTCATCGCGCAGCCAGCCGACCACCTGCTGCACCACCCGCTCATCTTTCAGCGGCCAGTGGTGGTTCGTTCCATGCGACGGCGTACCTCGGGTCAGCACCTCGAGCCTCGCGCCCGGCCACGCGTGAGCGATCGCCTCGCCCTGCTCGAATGGCACCTCGCGGTCGCCCACCGCGTGCATCACCAGGCCCTGCGCGGTGAACTTCGGCGCCACCCGCAGCACATTGAACTGCTCGAGGTCGCCGAACCGCCGCTGCAGCTTCTCGAGCATCCCGTCACCGCGGTCGTGTGACAGGCCGATGCGCTTGGCGAACCCGTGCACGTAGTACGGCACGTTCGACGGCGGAGCGATCAGCGCCATCTTCTTCACCTTCAGCCCGTTGCCGTGGGCGAGCGCCGCCGCGGTGGCGCCGAGCGAGTGCGCGATGATCGCCTCCACCGGCTTCACCTTATCGGCGACCTCGGCGATCGCCTCCGCCATCTCGAGCACGGTGGTCTGCTTGCCGCCCGACTGCCCATGCGCGGGGAGATCGACCGCCACCGCGTTGAACCCGGCACGAACCAGCGGCCCGATGAAGTGCGACATCTGCGAGGCGCTGCCGCTCCAGCCGTGCACCAGCATCACCGTCGGGCCGATGCCGAAGTCCCACACCCACAGCCGCCCGCTCTTCCCCTCGACGCGGAACTTGTGGCCCTGAAGCCCCGGCGACTGCGGCTCGCGGCGCGTTCGCATCGGAGTGCCCCACAGCTTCAACGCCTGGTCCTCCGCCAGCCCGGGCGCGACATACGCCAGGCCCTGCAGCGCGCGCACCGTCCACGGAATAGTACGACCGTTCGTTTTTTCGGCAGCCTGAATCGAGACGGGGGTCGTCATGGTGAAGCCTTCCTTTCAGTGGGTGAGACGGGCGGCTTTGATCAGCCGTTCGAAGCTCTGGCGGGCGCGCGCATCGGCCTTGGGGTCACGCAGCAGGCGCCGGGAGTGGTGGTAGCCGAGCAGCACCGCGTAGGCGTCGAAGCCGAACTGCTCGCAGTCGACGTCGGGCCTGAAGTGACCGGCTTCGATCGCCAGCCGCGCCGACTTGGCGAGGGTGGAGATCAGCGCCCGCTGCGAGCCCACCAGGTAGTCGCGCGCGCGGCCCTCCTGGTCGTCGAGCTCCGCCGCAGCCGCGACGAAGATGCACCCTCCGGGAGCCGAGCTGCCCGAGGCCCAGTCGAGCCAGTTGTCGAGCAGCTTCTTCACCCGCGGCTCGCCGCGCGGCGCCTTGAACGCCGGCAGCACCACCTGCTTTTCGAACAGCTCCGCCGCGTGCTGGAGCACCGCCACCTGCAGCTCTTCTTTCGAGCCGAAGTGGGCGAACAAGCCGCTCTTCGACATCGACAGCTCGTCGGCGAGGGTGCCGATGGTCAGACCTTCGAGGCCGGCCTTCGACGCGAGCAGGTACGCCCGGTCGAGGATCTTCTCTTTGGTCTCCAGGCCCTTCGACATGCCCCAATCAATAGCACGACCGTTCGTTTGTGCAACCTGACCTGAATTCCCGTTGTCGATCAGCGGCATGCGACTCCCCGGCTGGCTCGACGTGGCGTTGGAAGGTGGCGTTCTGCAGCTCCAGCAGGCCTTGGCCGACACCGTGGCCTTGCGGCGGGCCCTGCGCCGCAGCTGGCGTGGGCAGGTGCTGGAGCTTCGGGCCAAATGCGACGCGCTCTGGCAGCGGCAAGAGGCGATCGAGGCGGCGATCGAACGGGCGAGAAAGCGGGCGCGGGTCGACCCGGCGGCGCGGCCGGTGCTGAAGCTGATCGACCGGCTCGAGCTCGAGCGGCGCCGGCTGCACGCCGACTTCAGGAGGCTGCTGGCGCGGCCGGGCCTGACCTCCGACGGCGCGTTCATCGCGGTGCTCAACCTCGCCGACCATCTCGGCTACTACGAGAGCGCGTGGCGCAAGTTCCACCGCGAGCGAATCGTCTTCGGCACCCTGCTCGGCGTCACCCTCGGCGGCGTTCCGTTCGCGTGCTGGCTCGACGGCTCGAGCTTCGGCTTCGTGCCCACGTTGTTCGACATTCGCGCGCTGAGGTACCAGTCGGGGTTCTGGCTCGGGTTGGCGCTGCTGCTGACCGTCGCGTTGGTGACCTGGTGGCGGCTGGCCGCGTGGCAGTGGTTGGGCGTGACCCGGGGAAAGTTGGTGGTGCCGACGCTGGTGGGAGCGGCGACGATGACAGCGGCGGGCTCGTACTTTCTCGACGTGGGTCTGGGCATCGGCTTCGGAGCCATGGCGGCGGGAGCGACGCTCGCGGTGGGCTGCGCCTTTCACGCCGTCTGGAACCCCAGCTACGAGGCGCTGGTGCCGCCGATGGAAGAGCCCAGCGGGCGGCTCGAGGCGGTGGATCCCGCGGTAGCGACTGAGAAAACCGCCGGGCAGCAGGTGGCCTGTTAACGCTGTCGCCGCTGGGGCATCCTCACCCACGAATGGCGGCAGTGCGCTCGGCGGTGGAGTTACGTCAGGCCGGCGCGCCGTCGGAGCGTCCGCGTTGGGCGGGTTGGGTCGCGGCGGCGCGGCACGGTGACCGGGGGGCCTTCGCCTCGCTTCACGATCACTTCTGCGGCATGGTGCACGGCATCCTCGTCGCGCGGGTGAGCACTCACGAGGCGAAGGATCTGACGCAGGACGTGTTCTTGATCGCGATGCAGAAGCTCCCCACGCTCGAGCAAGACCTCGCGTTCGGAGGCTGGCTCGCGCAGATCGCCCGCACCCACGCCGCGCGCCACCACCGTGACCACCCGGTGCACGACGAGTTGCCCGAAGAGATCGGCCAGGCGTCGGGAGACGTGAGCGCGGCGCCCGACGTGCGCAAGGTGCTCGAGGCCTTGCGTGAAATGCCCGAGGCGTACGCCGAGACCTTGGCGATGCGGCTCATCGACGGGCTGTCGGGGCCGGAGATCGCCGAGCGCACCGGGCTCACGCCGGGCTCGGTGCGGGTGAACCTGCACCGCGGCATGGCGCAGCTGCGGCAAAAACTCGGTTGGCAAGAGGAGGGCTCGTCGAATGAGTGACGACTACCTCTGGGACAAGTCGGGCAAGGACAAGCAGGTCGAGTCGCTCGAGAAGGCGCTCGGCGGGTTGAAGTACGACCGCGACGCGCCGCCGCTCGAGAAGGCCGCCCGCACCCGCGAGCCGAAGGAAGCCGCGCCCCGCGCCGCCGACGTTCGCCCGATTCGCTACGCGCCGCCGTCGCTGGCGAAGGGCCGCTGGCCGCTCGCCGCCGCGCTGCTGCTGGGCGTGTTCGCGGGCCTGGTGTCGTGGTCGGCGATCAAGAAGAAGGAAGCCGACGTTCGCCGCGGGTGGAACCTGGTGCCGGTGGTGGTGGCGGCGGTCGACGTCGCCGAAGGCACGGTGGTGTCCTTCGACATGATCAGCCAGCGCAGCGTGCCGGAGCAGTTCGTCACCTCGTCGGTGGTGAAGCCCGACAGCGCCTCGTACATCGTGAACCAGAAGGTGCTGGTGCCGGTGCAGGCCGGCGATCCGCTGCTCTGGTCGCAGTTCGAGACCACCAAGGCGGCCGAGCGGCTCTCGACCAAGGTGCAGAAGAAGGCCCGCGCGCTCACCATCGACGCTGGCAAGACCACCGCGGTGGGCGGTTGGGTGCGGCCGAACGATCACATCGATTTGATCGGCACCTTCAAGGACCCGCAGACCAATGAGCAGGTGGCGGTCACGCTGCTGCAGAACGTGATCGTGCTCGCCACCGGGAAGATCACCGGCACCACCAACGTGAACCTGATTCCCGAGGGGCAGCGCGACTACAACAACGTCTCGCTGCTGGTGATCCCCGAGGAGGCAGAGATTCTGGTGCTCGCCCAGGAGCTTGGCGCGTTGACGATGTCGCTCCGTAATGAAGACGACGTCGACGTGCTCGAGGAGCGCGGCCGCGCGACGATCAACACGCTGCTGTCCGGCGAGCGCACCCGGGTGCTCCAGCAGAAGCGGTTCAACACCATTCAGGTGATCCGCAGCACCACCACCACGAACGACAACGTGGCGAAGTAGCTCACACGAGCGGCCAACAGCTTTGATTGGGGTTGGGCTTTGAGTTCAGCGCCCTGCCCTGTCGAGCTCCGCCCGCGATTGAGCACCGCCTGGTGCGCAGGCCGTGTTCTTCGAGTCACCGCGCCGCGTTCGGCTGCCCATTCGTCGCCGAACGGCCTCCCTGTCGAGGCCGATGCGCGAAAAGAACAACCCGTGGTCTTTTCGGGCATCGGCTTCCAACGAACCTGAGATCGCACTGAACCTGGCGTGCGACGAACGCCTGGGAGCCGCTCGAAGAACTCGGCGACGGCAAGAGGAAGCCACGAGATCGCGGGCGGAGCACGTCACGGCATGGCCGAGAACCCGACCCCACGACCCCAATCAAAGCCCTGCCCGCTCCCGCGAAACTACAGCGGGCGCTTCCACACCCCATCGGCCTCGGTGATCGCGATCAACGTGGTGCCATGCGCGACGAACTGCACCACCCGCGGCATCGGCGCCTTGAACCCATCCGAAAACTTCGACCAGCTCTTACCCGTGTCCGACGAGACGAAGACGCCGTTCTTGTCGGTGCCCGCGTAGATCTTCGAAGCGTGCACGTAGACGGTGCTGACGATGTCGCCGCTCGGCAGGCCCTTCGACGCCGCGGTCCAGTTCGTGCCGTCGGTGCTGCGAAACACGCCCGCGGACGCGGTCGCGAGGTAGAGATTCGTACCGTCCTGATCCAACCAGAGGCAGTTGCTCATTCCCGGCGCCGCGCTGATCGTCCACGTCTGGCCCTTGTCGGTGCTCGCGGCCACCGTCATCCCGAAGCACGAGTAGACGGTCGAGCCCAACTGCGCGAACGAGATCGCCCCGTCGTCTTGCGACAGCCCGGTGCTCGACTGCGCCCAGCTCACGCCCTGATCCGGCGAGCGGAAGATGCCTCCGGTGCGATTGGTGTCGTGCGAGCCGGTGTTCATGCCCACCAGCGCCACCTTGCCCACCAGCGCGAACGCGTACGGGCTCACGTCGCCCGGCAGCCCGGCGTTGGCGTTCACCCAGGTCGCGCCGTGGTCCATCGAGGCGTACATGCCGTCGTCGGTGCCGGCGAGCATCGCGTCTTGATCGACGAGCAGCGCCTCCACCGGCGAGATTCCAGAGCTCGAGCCGGCCGGGTGCGGCAGCCCGTTCGACGAGTCGCTCCAGGTCACCCCGTCGTCGGTGGTCTTGTGCAGCCCCGCGCCGTGGCCGACGAACAGCACGTCGCCGTCGAGCAGCACCGAGATGCACCGCGGGTTCACCCCGATCGGCGCTTCGGTCGGCTTCCACTCGCCCCCACCACACGCGCACAGCAACAGCAGCACCGCCGTCGAGCGCATCATGAGCGCACCCTATCAGCCCCGGGCGCGCTCCACGTGCTCCAGCAACTGCATCATCATGCGCTGGGTCGCGCCCCAGATCGCGTGCTCGCCCGCATCCCAGACGTACGAGTCGCGCGGCGCGTGAAAGAACTCGCGCTGCTCGGTGCGGAGCCGAAACAGCGGCACCTCCAGCACCTGCTCGATCTCGTACACGCTCGGCGACAGCGCCACGCCCTCCGGCACCACGCCCACGAACGGCTGCACGTAGTAGCCGGTCGGCGTCGGCATCGCGCCCAACATCCCGAGCACGTCGACCGCCTCGGGCGAGATGCCCAGCTCCTCGTGCGTCTCGCGCAGCGCGGTGTGCAACGGCGTCTTGTCCTGCGGTTCGCTGCCTCCGCCGGGAAAGCTGATCTGCCCCGGGTGCTTGCGCAGCGTCTTCGGCCGCATCGTCACGTAGGCGAACGGCTCATTCTCGCGCCAGAACAGCGGCGCCAGCACCGAGGCGTTTCGCAGCTGCATTCCCCCGGCGTCCCAACCTTTCGACGGGTGCTCGTGCAGGCTCTGCTTCAGCCGCTCGAAGAATGCGTTCACGGAGTCAGCGTTCCGGTGTGCAGCAGCCAGATCAACAGCAGGCCGAGCGCCAGCCGGTAACCGACGAACACCAACATCGAGCGGGTGCGCAGAAACCGCAGCAGCCCGGCGATCGCGCCCATGCCCACCACGAAGCTCACCGCGGTGCCCACGGCGATCAGCATGAACGACGGCTTCTCGGGCGCCTTCAGCACGTCTTTGTAGAGCTCGTACAACCCTGCCAACGTGGTGGAGGGAATCGAGAGCAGAAACGAGTACCGCGCGGCGTCGGCCCGCTTCAGCCCCTGCGCCAGCCCGCCGGTGATGGTGGTGCCCGAGCGCGACGAGCCGGGAATCAGCGCCAGCGCCTGCCACAGCCCGATGATGATGCCGTCTTTCAACGTCAGCTGGTGAATCTCGCGCTGGTGCTTGGCGATGCGCTCCACCACGAACAGCACCACCGCCAGAATGATCATCGACGCCGAGATCACCCACAGCGAGCGCAGCTCGTTCTTGATGAAGCCCTTGAACGCGAAGCCGCACACCACGATCGGTATCGTGCCCAGCCCGACGAACCACGCCAGCCGCGACTTCTCGTCTTCGAACGGCTTCTTGTTCTTCAGCCCGTTGACGAACGCGACGGTGAGCTCGAGCAGGTCTTTGCGAAAGTAGACCAGCACCGCGGCGACGGTGCCGAGCTGAATCACCGCCGAGTACGCCGCGCCCGGGTCGCCCCAGCCCAGCAGCGCGGGCACGATCTTCAAGTGCGCGGTCGAGCTGATCGGCAGAAATTCAGTGATGCCCTGAACGATGCCCAACACCACCGCTTGTAGAATCGACACGATTACCGCCTGACGGATCGCGGAGCCGGCGCCGGAGCAGGCGGCACGGTCCAGATGCCCGCGCCGAGCTCGTTGCGCTTGAGCTCCCAGGCGGCGAGCAGGTCGACGCTCTGCGCGACGTACTCGTCAGACGCCTTGAAGCCCTGCTCCGACGCGTACTCGCCGAGGAAGTCGCGCAGAATCGGCGAGAGGAAATGAGTGGCCAGCACCACCTCGCTGCCCTCGAGGTACTCGGTGAAACGCAGCGCGAAGCCGCTGTGCCCCTGCGGGCCGGCGGTCTCGACCCGCACCACCTCGCCCTTCACGTGCACGTCGCGGTTGCTGAGCGACAGCGTCACCTCGAGCTGGGTGCCCAGCTTCAAGAAGAACGTCGACGAGAGGAACATGCCGCCGATGGAGATGTTCGAGGTCGGCAGCGCGGCCTGAAAAAACTTTCGCGGGTCAGACGACAACCGCAGCGACGCGGTCACGCTCAGCGGCGCGCGCGGGTACTTGCGGTGCTCGCTGCTGCCCTTCGCCTGGGTGGGGTTGGAGGTGGTGGGCGACTTGGGCGCCCGGGCCTCGCGCGGCGCGGTCGGCTTGGGCGCCATCACCGGCTTCGACTGCAACGTCGCGCGGCTGGGAGTCACCGCGCGGGTACGGCGGGCGAGCGCGGCCACCAGCGGATCCTTCGGATCAGCTGGCGCCGGCCTGCGAAGCTGCTCGGCGAGCGCCGAGAGCGTCTTCGCTTTCGCCCGTTTCAAGCGCGGGTCAGACGGCCTTCAGACGGGCCACACCGACCGCTTCGCGCAGCGCTTCCTTCTTGTCGGTGCGCTCCCAGGTGAACTCCTTCTCGGAGCGCCCGAAGTGACCGTACGCCGCGGTCTTCTGGTAGATCGGCCGGAGCAGATCGAGGTGCTCGATAATCTGCCGCGGCTTCAGGCCGAACACCTGCCGAACCGCCTGCGCGATCCGGGCCTCTTCGACCGCCGAGGTGCCGAAGGTCTCGACCATCACCGAGACCGGCTCCGCCACGCCGATCGCGTAGCTGATCTGAACCTCGCAGCGGTGCGCCAGGCCGGCCGCGACCACGTTCTTCGCCACGTAGCGGCCCATGTACGCCGCCGAGCGGTCGACCTTCGACGGGTCCTTGCCCGAGAACGCGCCGCCGCCGTGACGGCCCATGCCGCCGTAGGTGTCGACGATGATCTTGCGGCCGGTGACGCCGGAGTCGCCCATCGGGCCACCGATGACGAAGCGGCCGGTCGGGTTGATGAAGTACTTGGTCTTCTTGTCGACCAGCTTGGACGGGAGGGTCTTCTTGATCACCTCGTCCATGATCACTTCGTGGATCTTCTTGTTGCTGACGTCTTCGGCGTGCTGGGTCGAGACCACCACCGCGTCGATGCGCGCCGGGCGGCCGTCGACGTACTCCACCGTGACCTGGCTCTTGCCGTCGGGGCGAATCCACGACTGGTTCTTGCGGCGAACGTCGGCCAGCTTCTTGGTCAGCTGCTGCGCGTAGGTGATCGGCGCCGGCATCAGCTCGGGCGTCTCGTCGCAGGCGTAGCCGAACATCATTCCCTGGTCGCCGGCGCCCTGCTCCTTGTTCTTCTTCTCGTCGACGCCGCGCGCGATGTCCTGCGACTGGCCTTCGATCGCGACCATCACGCCGCAGGTGTTGCCGTCGTAGCCCATCGCCGAGTCGGTGTAGCCAATCTTGCAGATGGTGCTGCGCACGATCTTCGGGATGTCGACCCACGCGTTGGTGGTCACTTCGCCGGCGACGATCGCCAGGCCGGTCTTCACCAGGGTCTCGACCGCGACGCGGGCGCACGGGTCCTTCTCGATCAGCGCGTCAACCACGCCGTCGGAGATCTGGTCGGAAATCTTGTCCGGGTGACCCTCGGTCACGGACTCGCTGGTGAAGAGAAAATCGGTCGGCATGTCTTTTCCTTTATTCGCCCGGCGTTGGAGCCGGGAGGGACAGGGGCCTATAGCGCCAAGGCCCCTGGGCTTCAACAGGCGCTACCAGATCCAATTGTGCGCCTGAGAACGGGTGCTTGAGCGACAGCTTCTGGGCGTGGAGAAAGTACCCGCCATCACCGGGAACCGCGGCGCTGTCGGGCTTCGGTAACCCATCGGGCCCGTAGAGTGGATCACCCACCAACGGGTGACCGGCGGCGGCGAGGTGAATGCGAATCTGGTGTGGCCGGCCGGTGAAGATGCGCACCTCGAGCAGGGTCGAGTCGGGCCTCCGGTCGAGCACCCGGGCGACGCTGTGGGCTTCTTTGCCCGCCGGGCTGGCGGCGTGCACGGTGCCGGTCGGCCCATAGGGCACCTGGCCGATGGGCGTGGTGAGCGCCTTCAGCTCCCAGCTCACCCGGCCCTGCGCCAGCGCGAGGTAGCGCTTGTCGGCGAACGGCCAGGCGCGCTGCACCTTGGCGGCCGCCTCGGCGGTGCGGGTGAACAGCACGATGCCCGAGGTGGCGCGGCCCAGGCGGTGCGCCGGGTTCACCTTGCCGAACCGGTCGCGCACCAATGAGTAGAGCGTGTGGTCCTGAAAGCCTCCGCCGGGGAGCGTGGGCAGCCCCGAGGGCTTCGACACCGCCACCAGCGCGCCGTCTTCGTGGAGCACGTCGAACGAGAGCGGCACCTCCGGCTCGTCCCACGGGGGCTGGTGCCACTCGAGCCATTGCCCGGGGCGGAGCAGCTGATCCGTCTTCGCGGGCTCGCCGTCGATCCACACCTCGCCGCGCGACAGCCGCTCCCGCCAGGTGGGCTCGGGCGCGCGGTCTGACTCGCAGAGCCACTGCATCAGCCACGACGGCTTGCCGATCTGCTCCCGATGCACGCAGCCCTGGTTCACGCGGGGCGCAGGACTACCAGAACGGTTCGAATACGCTCAACTCCGGCTGCGTCGTGACTTATGCATGCGACACATGAGAACTGCCCTCGCTCTCGCCGTTACCATTTGCGCCCTCCCCGCCTTCGCCGCTTCCCAGAAGGACGAGGTCACCAAGCCGCTGAAGACGGTGGTGAACTCGGTGCGCTACGGCAAAGACCTCGCCGCGCTGAAGCTGTTCGCCAGCGAGGAGCAGGGCAAGTCGCTGATGGGCGACCACTGGGCCAAGGGCACCGACGCGCAGCGCGCCGAGTTCCAGAAGCTGTTCCTCTCGCTGTTCGGGAAGATGGCGTTCCCCAAGATTCGAAAGAACTTCGAGAACCTCGACACCGTGCTCTACGACGAGCCCACCGTCACCGGCGACAAAGCCGAGGTGGCGTCGACCATTCTGATCAACCACCCGCTCAAGAAGCAGGAGCTGAAGGTGAAGTACTCGCTCGTCAAGGGCAAGGCGGGCTGGCAGGTGATCGACGTGGCGGTGCTCGGCGACTCGATGCTGAAGGGCATCAAGGAGGATCAGATCGATCCCCTGTTCAAGGACGGCGGTTGGGACAACGTGCTGAAGGCGATGCGCGATCGCGACGCTGAGCTCAAAGACGTCGTCCTGAAGTAACCTCAGGTCCCGGCGGGGACCCCTCTTTGGCCGACGCATCGACTCCATCAGGCGAGCTCACTCTCGCGCTCGCCAGCGCCGACGAGCTCTCCGCGGCCTACGAGGGTCTGGTCACCCAGAAGCAGATCTTCATTCCCGCGCCGCGGCCGCTCGCCTCGGGCGCGACGGTGCGCTTCGGGCTCACCGTGCAGTCGTTGGGCGCGGTGCAGCTGGAGGCGAAGGTCGCCTTCAACGACGTCGACGCGTTCGGCAAGCCGGGCGTGGTGGTCGACCTCGACGGCCCGATGATCGCCAAGGTGCGGGCGCTGCTCGACTCGCACCCCGCCGACGAAATCGGCACCGCGCCCACCCGCATCTTCGGAGGCAAGGCGCCCACCGCCGAGATGCCTCCCGACAAGGAGGCGCTCGAGCCCGGCGCGCTGCTCGACAACCGCTTTCAAATCGAAGCCCACCTCGCCTCCGGCGGCATGGGCGACGTCTACCGGGCCCAACACGTCTTTCTGAAGCGGCCGGTGGCGGTGAAGCTGCTGCGCAAGGCGCTGGTGAACGAGCCCTCGATGTGGACCCGGTTTCAGCGCGAAGCCGAGCTGGTCTCCAGCCTCGAGAGCCCCCACGTGGTGCGGGTGTTCGACTTCGGCCGCACCTCCGACGGCCAGCCGTACCTGGCGATGGAGTTCGTCGAGGGCGAGACGCTCGAGCGCGCGCTCTCGGGCTTCGGCCCGATGAGCCCCGACAAGGCGGTCGAGCTGCTCTCGCAAATCTGCGAGGGCCTCGAAGAAGCGCACGCGCTCGGCATCATTCACCGCGACCTGAAGCCGTCGAACGTGGTGCTCGGCAAGAAGCGCGACGGCGCCACGGTGGCGAAGATTCTCGACTTCGGCATCGCCCGCATCGCCGACCAGCCACAAGAGAAGCGCAACCTCACCGAGCTCGGCATCATCGTCGGCACCCCGACCTACATGGCGCCCGAGCAGGCGGTGGGCGACGTGCTCGACGCGCGCACCGACCTCTACGCGCTGGGCTGCCTCGCCTTCGAGCTGCTCACCGGCCGCCCGCCGTTCGTCACCGACACCCTGCAGGAGCTGGTCACCGCCCACCTCGCCCGCCCCGCGCCCAACCTCGCCTCGGTGCGGCCCGAGCTCGCCGCCTGGCCGCGGCTCGACGAGGTGGTGCAGCGCTGCCTCGCCAAAGACAAGAAAGACCGGGTCGCCTCGGTGGGCGAGCTGAAGCGGCTGCTCCAGGCGGCGATCGCACCTGGGGCCGCCGACGGCGTCTGGCCACCTGCCTCGAACGAGGGCTCAGGCTCGGGCGAGTGGCGCATCAGCCCCGCGCCGCAGACCTCGGTGCTGCCCGCGCCTCCGCCCGAGTGGCGAATGACGCCCGCGCCGCTGCCCAGCCAGGCGCCGGCGCTCGCCACCCAGCCGCAGCAGGCCGACGGCACCGTCGACGACTTCTTCGCCGCCACGCCCACCGCCGCCGCGCCCGCGAAGCCCGTCGCGCCGAAGGTGAAGGGCCGCATTCCCGAGGCGCTCAACCGCCTCGGGGTGCAGCTCCAGCCGGGGGTGCTCGAAGCGCTGCTCGCCGCGCGGGCGATCGCCAGCGGTGACTCCGCCCCCGGCGCGCTGGTGCGCCTCGAGCTGCTGCGGGTGCGCCCGGGCCAGCCGCTGTTCGGCCGCTGCCTCGCCCGGCTGCTCTCACTCACCTTCGAGCGCGAAGGCCTCGCCGATTCGGTCGACGAAGACGCGCTGATGGTCTTCTTCTCGGGCGACGCGCGGCTGGCGGCGGGGCGCGCGGCAACCTTCGCGTTGGCCGCCCGCGAAGCGGTGCACGACGAGTCGCGCGACGAGAAGCCGGGCGCCACCCTGCGGGGAGCGCTGGTCACCGGGCGCGCCGAGATTCCCACCACCGACGCTCCGCTCGGAGGCGACCTGCCCGAGCTGGCCAGAAGAGTCGTGTCGAAGGCCGCCGCCGGCATGCTCGCCGCGGAGCGCGCCACCGGCTCGTCGGTCGGCGACCTGGTGCAGCTGAAAGAGAGCGGCGAGCTGACCGAGCTGGTCGACCGGCGGGCGCTGTTCGAAGCCGCGCAGGGCCCGCTGTTCGGGCGCGACAAGGTGCTCCACGCGCTCGACGCGCGGCTGAAGGCGCTCGCCTACGAGGTGGTGGCGCCGCTGGTGCTCAAGGGCCGGCCGGGCTCGGGCAAGACCGCGCTCACCCAGGAGCTGGCGGTGCGGGTGCGCCACCGCAGCTACATCGTCGGCCAGGCGCGGCCGCTCTCGGCGCGGGAGGCCGAGGTGCCCTACGGCGCGCTGATCGACATGCTCTGCAACGTGCTCGGGGTGCCGCGGGAGGCGCGGCGCGTTCAGCTCAAGGCGGCGCTGGAGGCGCTCAAGCTCTCGCCGGGTGAGCTGGCCGCGGTGCACACGCTCGCCGGGCTGACCCAATTGCCCACGCCGTTCACCCCCGGCCAGGCGGTGCACGCGCTGCGCTCGGTGCTCAAGGCCGGCGCGCCCGACCGCAAGCGGGTGCTGGTGTTCGACGGCCTGGAGTCGATGGACTCCTACAGCGTCTCGGCGTTCGTTCACCTCTGCACCCACGGCGTGAACGGCGAGCTCGCGGTGGGAATGGCGGATCAGAGCTTCGCCGAGAAGCGGCTGGCGCAGATTCCCGCGATGGAGCTGCCGCCGCTCACCTCGATGGAGATCGACCGCTGGCTGCAGCAGCAGTCGAACGGCGCGGGCGCGGGGCCGAAGCTGCTCCAGGCGCTCGAGCAGCGCTCGCACGGCGAGCCGGGGCTGCTGGTCGACTGGCTCCAGCTGTTGGCCGACCGCGGCGAGCTGCGAAAGAACGAGCGCGGTCAGCTGATTCTCAACGAAGACCGGCTGCCCGAGCTCGACCCCGAGCTGCTCCCGCAGGCGCGCGCCGCGGCGCTGCCGGTGCCGGTGTTTCGGCTGCTGGAGGCGGTCGCGCTGGCCGGCGACGGCGTCGAAGGCTCGTTCCTCGCCCAGCTGCTGCCCGACACTCCCCCGTCGGCCTACCCGCGCCTGGTGATGAGCCGAATGCTGCGGGCGATGGGCGGGCGCCGCTGGGCGGTGGCCTCCGAGCGGTACAAAGCAGGCGTACTTGCTCGAGACGACGGCCGCCGGCCCTGGCTGCACGCCCAGGTGGCGGAGCAGCTGATGAAACGGGCGCGCTCCAAGACCGACGCACATGTGATGGACCCGCGCGTGCTCGCCCAGCACCTGCTCGCCGCCCACGACGGAGCCCGTGCGTTGGCCGCGTTTCGCCACCTCGCCGAGTCGGCGGTCGACCGGCGCGCGTTTCGCGACCTCGCCGACGCGCTCGAAGGCTCGGCCGCGGCGCTCTCGGTGCTGTCGCGAAAGAAACAGGTCGCCGACTCGCTCAAGGGCCAGCTCGACATGCTCTCGCGCGCGGCCTCGGTGCAGCTGGTGCTCTCCGACGCCACCCAGGCGCGGCGGCTGCTCGACCACGCCGAGCGCGCCGCCGCCCAGGAGCCCGGCCTGACGTCGGTGGAGCACGAGCTGGCCCGCGCGAAGGTGCTCCGCTCCGAGGCGCGTCGCGCCAAAGCGTCGGAGGCGCTGGAGACCGCGGAGACGCTCGCGCTCGGCACGCCGTGGCTGCCGCTGGTGCTGGCGGAGCGCTCCGAGGCCGACGAAGCCGAAGGTGAGCTCGACCGCGCGGCGCAGGCGCTGGAAGACGCGGTGCCGCTCGCCGCCGCGGCGCAGGAGATGGCGCGCTGGCACGGAGAGGTCGACCTCGAGGCGCGGCTGTGGGCGCGGCTGGGCGGCGTGCGCGTCACCCAGAAAGACGTCGGCAAGGCCCGCGAGGCTTACGAGAAGTCGCTCGAGCTGTGGCGCAAGCGGGCCTGGGGCTACGCCGAGGCGCGGGTGCTGGCGAACCTCGGCGCGCTGCTGGTGCAGCAGGGCTCGCTCGACGAAGCGCGGGAGCGTTACTTCGAGGCGTCGAGCGTGGCGGAGGCGGCGGGCGACTTCTTCTTCCAGGCCAAGACGCTGCTCAACGTCGCCGGAGTGGAGAAGCTGGGCGGCGCGAAGGAGCGGCAGAAGGCGCGGGCGCAGGAGGCGCTCCACCTCGCCGCCGCGCTCGGGTGGGAGGACGGCCGCAGAAAAGCCGAGGGCCTGCTGTGACCCCGTTCGGCTCCGCGCACCTGGTGTTGGGCGGAGTGGCGGCGTTGCTGGCGCTGGCGCACCTGGCGCTGTTCGTCTCGGTGCGAAAGCCGGTCGACGCGGTGACCGCGTTCGTGTTCGCCAGCTTCGCGGTCACCGACTACAGCTTCGCGTTTCACAGCGCCTGGGGGAACGCGCACCCCGACGCCTCGCTCGGCGCGATGGTGGTGATGCTGCTCACCTTCGGCTTCGACATTCTCGGGCTGCCGATGGTGCCCTGGCTGCTGTTCGAGCGGCCGTTCTCCACCGCGCGCAAGGCGTTCCTCGCGGCGTTGGCGGTGCTGGTGGTGGTGCGCAGCACGGTGGTGCTGACCCGGGCGCTGCAGGGCGAGGTGTTCACCCTCGACCAGATGTGGAACGGCAGCCTCTACCCGCTGGCGTACCTGTCGGCGGCGGTGACGATTCTGATCCCCCTCGAGTGGCTGGTGGAGGTGTGGCTCAACTCGCGGCGCGGCGGAGACCCGCTGCTCACCTCGCTGGTGGGCGCGACCGGGGTGATGGGCATTCTCACCGGGGTGCACGCGCTGCTGGTGACCGCGGGCGCGATTCACCAGCCGGTGTTCCTCGGGCTGGGCGGGCTGTTCTTCTTGTTCGCGGTCTCGGGCTACCTCGGGCGCAGCTACATTCGGGGCACCCGGCGGGCGAGCGGCATCGGCGGCTACGAGATTCTCGAGCCGCTCGGGCGCGGCGGCATGGGCGAGACCTTCGTCGCGGTGCGAAAAGGCGTGGAGGGCTTCTCGCGCAAGGTGGTGTTGAAGAAGATGCACGGCGGCGCCGACGCCACCGACCGGGCGCGCTTTCTCTCGGAGGCGAAGCTGGCGGCGTCGCTCCGCCACCCCAACATCGTCGACGTGCTCGACCTGGGTGAGCTCGACGGCGGCGACCTCTTCATCGCGATGGACTTCATCGACGGCGCCACGGTCAGCGAGCTGTGCCGGGCCGCGCACAAGCAGGAGCTGGTGCTGCCTCCCGACGCGGTGGCGGCGATCGGCGTGCAGCTGTGCAAGGGCCTGCAGCACGCGCACGGCGCCGGCGTGCTCCACCGCGACATCAAGCGGGCGAACGTGATGGTCACCGTCGACGGAGTGGTGAAGCTGATCGACTTCGGCCTCGCCCAGCGGCCGCTCGAGCCCGGCACGTCGACCGAGCCGAACATGGCGGGGCTGTCGAAGCTGTCGAGCGGGCTGACCGCCAACAGCACCGTGATCGGCACTCCCGGCTACCTCGCGGCGGAGCGCCTGCGGGGAGAGACCGCCACCGCGCGCTCCGATCTCTTCGCGGTGGGCGTGCTGCTCTACGAGCTGCTCGCGGGGCACCGGCCGTTCGAAGGCCTCGACGGCAAAGAAGACGTGCAGGCGGTGCTCGATGGGCGCCACCGCCCGCTGGGCGAGATTCGGCGCGACGTGCCGGCGAAACTCTCGGAGCTGATCGAGAGCTGCCTCCACCTCGACCCGGCGCGCCGCCCGGCCGACGCGGGAACGCTCGGCCACGGGCTGGCGACGGCGCTCGACGTCGGCGCGGTCGACCTGGGGGAGTGGGTGACCCGGCTGCGCCCCACCGGCGAGGCGTCACCGGTGGCCGCCGCGGCCACTCCGGGCTCGAAGCAGGCCCGCGCCGAAGCGAAGACCACGCCGTTGAGGTGAACCTTTACCGCGGGTGCTGTTGTCTGGAGCTTTCATGCACGCCCTCCTGGTGACTCTGGTGCTCGCGGCCGCTCCCTCAGACACGCTGAAGGCGACGGCCGTCGGCCTCGAGGTGCAGCAACGCACCGACGGTGAGCTGGTGGTGTCGAAGTCGGCCTCGCCATCGGTGGCCGTGGGAGATCAGCTGGTGGCGGTGTTGAGCGGCGACCACCCGGGTTCCCTGGAGGGCAAGACGCTCTGCGAGCTGTGGCCGATGCTGCTCGGCCAGGTGGGTGAGACGGTGGAGCTGCGCCTGCTGCGCGCCGGCAAGACGTTCGACGTGAAGCTGACCCGGGCTGATCCTCCGGAGCTGGAGCAGCAGGTGAAGGCGGCGACCGCGCTGCCGCCGGGCACTCCACCGGAGTACGTGAAGCAGCTGGCCGACGTGCAGCGCAACATGCTGCGCGCGATGGCGATGCAGCAACCGCAGATGCGCTGCGACTCGGTTCACCTCGAGCCGGGCGAGCGGCAGGCCGAGCGCACCAGCGAGAGCGTCTGGGTGGAGGCCGAGGTGCGGTACCTCTGCACCAACGAGGTCGCGGAGTCGCTGACGGTGAACGGGGTGACGCAGAAGCTGGGGGATTTGCAGGGCGGGATGACGCGGGTGCGCCTGGCGTCGTGGCCGGCGAAGGCGGCGGCGGAGGCGTGCTCGAGTGGGCGCCCGAAGCTGGAGAAAGAGGTGAAGCTCGAGCTGCGCTGCGTGAGCGGCCACCTCACCCGCTCGAAGGGCGTGCTCACCGCGTCGCTCGACTGCGCGTCGGGCTCGGGCGTGGCCGAGATGTACCTCGAGGCGAAGCCGTTTCCCCCGGTGGAGGGTGCGGTGGCGTTTCACGCTCAGGCCAACCTCACCGGCAACCTGAAGCCGGAGCGGGTGGTGATGAAGCTGTTCGACCCCTCGGGCGCGGTGGCGCAGACGATGGCGGCGAAGACCGACGAGTGGCGAGCGACCCAGGACTTCAGCGTGGCGCACGCGGCCGCCGGGCTGTGGAAGGTGGAGGCGGAGGCGACCTACGCCGACCGCGGCACCCGAAAGTGGTCAGGCGCGATGAAGGTGCGCACCCAGGCCGAAGCCGACGACGAGAACCACCGCTTCAAAGAGAACTCCGACCAGATGACCGCGTTCACCAACCGGATGAACAAGGAGCAGAAGTTCTGCGACCTGGCGTGGATCAAAGCGCAGCCGGAGGTGGCGAGCGTGTCGGTGTCGTCGAGCGGCGACTACTCGGTGTTCTTCAAGGCCGGGCAGTTCCCGCTCGCGATGCTGTGTCACCACCACTGAGCTACCAGCTGGTGTTGATGGTCTGGCTTTGAATGTCGATGCAGCCGCCGCCATCGACCTCGACGTCGTTGGCGAAGTCCCACTGAACGAAGTGCAGGCCGGCCATAGACGCCGAGAGTGAGCCGGTGGTGGTGCTCGCGGTGGTGGTGTTGGAGATCAAGAAGGTGCCCTGCTGCGCGAGGTAGTTGGGGCCGGTGCAGGTCGTGTTGCCGAAGACGTCGTCGGGGCTTCCCGAGACCGGCAGCGCGTTGCAGCCGTTGAGCACGTACGCGCAGTAGCGGCAGGTGTAATAGCTGAGGCCTCCGTTGGCGGTGTACGTGCTGGGGCCTGCATCGACTTTGTAGAGCTGCAGCTCGAACGCGGTGTCGGCCACCGTCGCGCCTTCGAGCGCCACGTTCACCGTGCTCTGCGAGCTGTCGCTCAGACCTGCAGCCGTCTGGTACGGGAAGGTCGAGTAGGTGACGCAGGTGCCGGAGCCTCCGCCGGTCGCTGCACCACCGCCCGTCGCTGCGCCACCACCCGTCGCCACGCCACCGCCGGTCGCCACGCCGCCTCCGGTCGCGACGCCACCACCGGTCGCTGCGCCGCCGCCTGTCGCGACGCCACCACCGGTCGCCGCGCCACCTCCGGTCGCTGCGCCGCCGCCGGTCGCTGCACCACCGCCGGTCGCTGCACCGCCGCCCGTCGCCACGCCGCCGCCAGTCGCTGCACCGCCGCCGGTCGCCGCGCCACCACCGGTCGCAGATCCACCGCCTGTCGCAGCGCCGCCGCCTGTCGCCGCGCCACCGCCGGTCGCGGAACCTCCGCCTGCCGCCGAGCCGCCACCAGAGGCCGAGCCACCGCCGACGTTGTTGCCTCCACGGCAGCTGCCGAGCGTGCAGACCTGGCCGAGAAGACACGCGACGCACGAGTTACCGGCGGACCCGCACGCCTGCGAGCTGGTGGTCATCACGCAGCTCCCGCTCGCGTCGCAGCACCCGAGCGAACAGTTGGCCGGACCACACGCGGGCTTGTTCGATCCGCAGCTGAGAAGAAAGAGAGCGCCGGCGACGACGAGGAGTGCACGAATCATGGGGCCGGGACGATCGCACGGAATCGAAGGGAGCCCGAAAAGTGTCTGGCACCTCGTTTTGACTCCAACCGGCTTTGACTCCAACCCGCCTTCAGTCCAACCGGCTTTGACTCCAACTGGGTTTGACTCCAACCCTGTTTGACTCTTTTACGGGTGGCATCGACCCGATTGATTCCAGCCACTTAGCGTTCACTGGCCATCGATTGCATTCATGCGCATGATCGTATATTCATCGGTCCGTGCCCGCCGTTCTCCCCCAGACCGAGCGCCCTTCGCGCCTGCCTGCGCGGGTGGAGCTGTTCTCGCTCTTCGCCGAAGCGGGCCGCCTGCAGGTGCTCGCGCTGTGCGCCGAAGAAGAGCTCTCGGTCGGTGAGCTCTCGACGCTGCTGAAAGAGTCGCAGCCGCAGGTGAGCCGCAAGGTCGCGCCGCTCCGTCAGGCCGGACTGCTCGCCGCCCGCCGCGAAGGCACCCGCACCTGGCTGAAGCTGGTCTCCGAGACGCTCGCCGACGCGGTGGTCGCGGGCGCCGTCGCCGAAGGAAAACGGCTCTGCTTGAAAGACGGCAGCCTGGCCCGTCTCCCCGGCCTGGTCGCGCGCCGCGAAGAGCAGGGCAAGGAGCTGTTCGAGGTCGCCGGCTCCGAAGAAAAACAGTCGGTGCCCGCCTCGCCGGAGCACCTCGCTCACCTCGCCGCGCTCGCGCCGCTGCTCCCCGCCCGCCAGCTCGCGGTCGACCTCGGCACCGGAGACGGCCTGCTGCTCGACGTGCTCGCGCCGCTCTACCAACGGGTGATCGCCGTCGACCGCAGCCGCGCCCGCCTCGCCCAGGTCGCCGAGCGGGTCGCCTCCCGCGGCTTTCACCATGTCAGCCTCTACCCCGGCAGCTACGACGACGCCGACCTGGTGCAGCGGGTGACCCAGTCGGGCGGGGCCGACCTGGTGTTCGCCGGCCGCACGCTCCACCACGCCTCGCGGCCCCGCCAGGCGCTCGAGTCGTTCACCCGGCTGCTGAAGCGCAACGGCCACCTGATCGTGCTCGACTACCTCGAGCATCAAGACGAGCAGATGCGCGAGCAAGGCGACGTCTGGCTCGGCTTCAAACCGCAAGAGCTGCGCGACGAGCTCACCGCGGTGGGTCTCGAAGTCGTCGCCGATTTCCCGATTCTCCCTGCGTACCACCCGGCCGGCCCCGACGCCGCGCTCGACTGGCACGCCTGGGTCGCGAAGTTTCCCCCCAACCCCAACCACAAGGAGCAGTGATGAAGCACAAGACCGAGTTCCCCGCTTACAAGGTGCAGGACATCGAGCTGGCCACCTGGGGCCGCAAAGAGATCACCATCGCCGAGAAAGAGATGCCCGGCCTGATGGCGCTCCGTGCGCAGTACGCCGGCAAGAACCCGCTCAAGGGCGCCCGCATCGCCGGCTGTCTCCACATGACGATCGAGACCGCGGTGCTGATCGAGACCCTGAAGAGCCTCGGCGCCGAGGTCACCTGGACCAGCTGCAACATCTTCTCGACCCAGGACCACGCCGCGGCGGCGATCGCCAAGTCGGGCGTGCCGGTGTTCGCGTGGAAGGGTGAGACGCTGGAGGAGTACGACTGGTGCCTCGAGCAGCAGATCTTCGCCTTCGAAGGCGGCAAGGGCCCGAACCTGATTCTCGACGACGGTGGCGACCTCACCATCTGGGTGCACCAGAAGCACCCCGAGCTCTTGAAGGACATCAAGGGCCTCTCGGAGGAGACCACCACCGGCGTGCACCGCCTCTACGAGATGTCGAAGCAGGGCAAGCTCCAGTGCCCGGCGATCAACGTCAACGACTCGGTCACCAAGTCGAAGTTCGACAACCTCTACGGCTGCCGCGAGTCGCTGATGGACGGCATCAAGCGCGCGACCGACGTGATGATCGCGGGCAAGGTCGTGCTGGTCGCCGGCTTCGGCGACGTCGGCAAGGGCTGCGCGCAGTCGGCGAAGGGCTTCGGCGCCCGGGTGATGATCACCGAGGTCGACCCCATCTGCGCGCTCCAGGCGGCGATGGAGGGCTACGAGGTGGTCACGATGGACGAGGCGTGCTCGCGCGCCGACATCTTCGTCACCGCCACCGGCTGCTCCGACGTGGTCACCGGTGAGCACATGAAGCGCATGAAGGACGGCGCGATTCTCTGCAACATCGGTCACTTCGACTCCGAGATTCAGGTCAGCTGGCTGGAGAAGAACCCCGAGATTCGCGAGGAGAACATCAAGCCGCAGGTCGATCAGTTCATCTTCCCCGACGGCAAGAAGCTCACCCTGCTCGCCCGCGGCCGCCTGGTGAACCTGGGCTGCGCGTCGGGTCACCCGTCGTTCGTGATGTCGAACTCGTTCACCAACCAGACCCTGGCGCAGCTCGCGCTCTGGGGCGTGGTCGACACCGGCGTGAAGTTCGAGAAGGGCAAGGTCTACACCCTGCCCAAGAAGCTCGACGAGATGGTGGCGCGCCTCCACCTCGCGAAGGTCGGCGTGAAGCTCACCCAGCTCACCGCTGACCAGGCGAAGTACCTCGGCGTCTCGGTCGAGGGCCCGTACAAGCCGGAGCACTACCGCTACTAATTATTGACGGGAAACTCGCTCACCCAGTGAAACCCACGGGTGAGCAGGTTGCCTTTTTGAAGCGCCACTCGGCTGACCAACAGGTCGAGTGGCGCTTCGTTCATTTCGCCCGAGACGCGAAACTTGCCGTCGCCCGCCGGCTCGAACTTGAGCTCGAAGGTCTTCGCCGGGTCCTTGAACGAGCCCAGGGTGAGCAGGTTCTTCTCGGCCGACTGCTTCAGGCTCCACACCGCCAGCGGCCCCTCGGCGGGCCTCAGCTTGAACGCCCAGTCGGTGAGCGAGACCGCTTGCGCGCGCGCCCCCGCGGTCTGGTCGACCACGGTGTACTCGCCGTTGAACGGGCCCTTCGGGTGGCGCATCTCCTCCAGCTCTTCGTTGGGCATGAACGCCGCCAACGAGAGCAGCGCGCACACCCCGAACGGCGCCATCCGCACCCAGCGGAGGTTCCCGGTGGCGAGGTATTTGGGCTGCCAGTCGGCCGCCCCCACCGCTTCGCCGAGCACCAGCGCCTGGAACAGCCGCTTCGCGCTGGGAGCTGCCAGCACCGCCGCGGTGAGGAGCAGAATCGCGGAGTAGTTCTTCACCGGCACGTCGAAGCAGAAGTTGAGCATCACCACGTTCGACATCACCCCCATCGCCACCAGCGCGCCCAGGGTCGCGGTGCGCCGCGAAATCAGCAGCAGCGCGCTCAGCACCTCCAGCCCGCCGGCGAAGCGCTGGTACGACGGAGAGAACGCCATGAACCGCCAGAGCAGCCCCATCGGGCTCGACTCGGCGTAGGTCTGCGAGAGGCGAAACTCGACCAGCTCGGGGAACTGGCTGAGCGTCACCTTCGCCCAGCCGTAGGTGAACATCGCGATCATCAGCATCAGCCGGAGGTAGTCGAGCAGCAGGTCTTCCAGCTTCTGCTGCGGGGTGCGCTTGTCGGCGGCCGCCCACGCCAGCCCGAGCACCACCGCGAGCAGCAGCACGCACATCAGCCTCAGCCAGTCGAACAGGGTGTCGCCGCTGCCCGAGAGGTTGTGGGTGGGCTCCGCGGTTCCCAGCGCCCGGCCGGCCAGCTTCACCAGCGGCAGCCAGGCCATCGCGACCCACTCCGAGACGGTGTCGCCCAGCTTGGGCACCTCATCGAGGGGAGACGGGAAGAAGAACAGCACCGAGGCGACGGCTCCGAAGCGAACCGCGAACCGGCGGGCGAAGGGCGTTTCCATACCGGAATGACACAGCGCCTCGGCGCGTCTTGCGAGGAATTCGTGGATCGGCTTAAACCGCGCCTCACCTCGTGCGGCGTACGCAAGTCATAGAGGAGCCGGTGAAGTCATCGCTCGCGGCGGTCCCGTGGGCGAAGCTGTACAGCCGCCTCGACGCCTCCGAGCTCAGCGCCACCAACGAGCTGCCCCAGCCGCCCAAGGGCACTCCGGTGCCGGTGATGTTCCCGCCCACCCCGCGCAAGGCGAGCCCGTCGCAGTCGCGCGCGTCGTCGGTCAGCCGCGCCCCCCGCCCTTCTGCGGAGCGCACCGCCCTGCAGCCGGCCTGGGAGCACTGGCTGGAGACCCCGGTCATTCAGCTCAGCCACATCGTGGTCCTGGTGGTCTCAGGTACGATGTTCGGCATCGGTTTGTCGGCATTTGCGCTGGAGTTTCTCGGCACTTTGCCTGGCCTCGAGTTTCTCAAGCTCTGAGAACAACTGGAGACGGCGGATCCGCGATAATCTGATCCGACGATGAAGGTAGGGGACAAGCCGCTCGCCGGCGCGACACCGCTCTCGAAGCCCGAAGCCAAGCAGGCCACCACCGCGGCTGCGCCCGCCCTTGCCGAGAAGTCGAACGGTTGGGCGGCGAAGAGCACCCGCACGCCGCCTCCGCAGGTGGCGATCTCGACTCCGAAGCCGGCCGCGACCGCCGCCGCCGCTCCCGCCGCGCCGAAGGCCCCGTTGTGGGTGCCTCCGTCGCAGGGCCAGTGGACGATCGATTCGCACGGGGCGAAGTCTGACCCGGTGAACATCTACGTGCACGGCAGCCTCGACCAGCTGAAGGCCTCGCTCTCCAAGGCCGGGTGGACCGAAGCGGCGGTGAACAACAAGGGCAACAACGCCGCGTACCTGAAGTCGATCCCCGAGCACGAGGGCATTCAGGCTTGGAACAAGCTCGACAACATCGCCGAAGGCGCGTGGAAGAAGCTCACCGGCAAGACGATCGACCTCGACATTCACGACAAGAAGAACGACGCGCTGGTGAATTCGATGCCGGTCTCGCCGCAGACGCTCGACGGCCAGCCGAACCTCTCGTCGTGGGAGAACAACAACAACCCGCTCGCCGGCCGCGACCACCTCCGCATCTTCGACACCGGCAAGGTCGACGGTCAGGGCAACCACGTCTGGGCGATCGCCGCCAGCCGTGACACCGGCATCAAGCTCGACAAGAACCGCCCCGAGCAGGGCTTCTTGAACCACGCGGTCGAGAAGAACACCGACATGGAGCGCAACGCGGTCGTCTCCGCGCTCGAGGGCACCGGCGGCATCGGTGAGACCCGGCAGTTCAAGCTCAACTACGGCAACGCTCCCGCGGAGGCGACCGGCGCGAAGTCGGCCGACTCCCAGGCGTACGACCTGGTTCTGAAGTAGCGCTCCGCGGAGTTTCGCGACTGGTGGCAGCTGTTCCGGTGAAGCGCGCCTTCCCTTGGGCGATGATGCGCGGCACCCATGAGAACCATCGTCCTCGGTGCGCTGCTCGTCGTCGCTGTCGGATGTAGTGGATCGGTCAGCGGATCAGGCGGTGGATCTGCCTCTGGCGGTGGTGCGGCTGTCGGCGGCGGTGCGGCTGTCGGCGGCGGTGCGGCTGTTGGTGGTGGCGCGGCTGTCGGCGGCGGTGCGGCTGTTGGTGGCGGCGCGGCGACCGGCGGTGGCGCGGCTGCTGGAGGTGGCGCGGCGACCGGCGGTGGCGCGGCGACGGGCGGCGGTGGTGCGGCGACCGGCGGCGGCGCAGCGACCGGCGGCGGTGCAGCGACCGGCGGTGGTGCAGCGACCGGCGGTGGTGCAGCGACCGGCGGTGGTGCGGCAACCGGCGGTGGCGCAGCGACGGGCGGAGGTGCGGGTGGCGGAGGCGCTGGGCCGACGCAGTGGGTGCTCGGCTACTACGTCGGCTACATGATCAACGACTACCCGATCGCGCAGATCGACTGGTCGGGGCTGACGCACATCGCGTTCGCTCCGATGGTGGTGAAGAGCAACCTCACCCTCGACCTCACGTTCGACGACAGCAACGGCACCGGTCAGCAAGACGCGATGGCGCTCGCCACCGCTGCCCACGCGCACGGCGTGAAGGCGCTGTTGATGCTCGGCGGCGCCGGAGCCGGCCCGAACATCGCCACCGCGTCCAACACGACCAACCGGGCGGCGTTCGTCAGCACGCTGGTGAGCACGATGAACACGCTCGGCTACGACGGCATCGACCTCGATTGGGAAGACAGCGTGAACCTCGACGACCTCGTCTCGCTCGCGCAGGACCTGCGAACCGCCCAGCCGTCGATCGTGCTCACCTACCCGGGCGGGCCGATCAACGGCAACTTCCAGTCGGTCGACTCGCGCTTCGTCGCCCTCGCCGCGGCGCTCGATCAGTTCAACGTGCAGACCTACTACCCGGCCACCGCGTTCGCCGGGCAGGGCTGGGACTCGTGGTTCTCCAGCCCGATCAGCGGAGTCAGCGGCTCGACCCCGATCGCGATCGACGACACCCTGCAGCGGTACAACCAGGCGGGGATACCGAAGGCGAAGCTCGGCTTCGGGATGGCCTTCTACGCCATCTGTTACACCGGAGGCATCACCGGCCCGCGGCAGTCGACCAACGGCAGCAGCCAGCAGATCACCGGCGGCGACAACGACTACCCGCTGAGCGCGTTCTTCGCCTCAGGCAGCACCTTCGACGGAGCGGCGGCCGCGAATCTGATGCGCGACTCCACCGCGCAGGTGCCGTACCTCACCTTCTCGAACCCGGTGAACGACGCGCACTGCGGCGGCAACACCCAGTACATCAACTACGAAGACGAGACGTCGATCATCGCCAAGGGCACCTGGTCGAAGGCCAACGGCTACGGCGGGATGATCATCTGGACCATTCAGGAAGGTTGGCTGCCGCCGAACGCCTCCGGTGGCCGCGCGCAGAACGCGCTGATGCAGGCGCTCAAGAACGGTTTCTTGTGAGGCTTTGATTGGGGTGCCTCTCGAACGATCGATTCGCATCGCGGGTCATGCGCCGAGTGCGCCGTCGACGTCGAAGCCTTGTGAGCGCGCGAGTTCGAGCAGGTCTTCGGCCGCCGCGTCATCGGCTTCGATGCCTTCGCCGTTCATCGTCATCAACGCCAGCGTGAAGGTCGCGCGGCCGTTGCCGGCTTCGGAGCTCCCTCGATACCAGCGCACGGCTTCGGCGAGATCCTTCGGCGTACCGTTGCCGGTCGCAGCGAACGCACCCATGTTGTACATCGCGCGCGCGTGACCAGCCTCCGCCGCTTTCCGCACCCACTCCCGCGCTTGTTTCGGATCGGGAGCGACGCCGTCGCCGATCGACAGCAACACCGAGAGCTCGAACATCGCGTTTGCGTTTCCACGAGCCGCCGACTCGCGGTGCAGACCGAGGCTCTTCGCGGTGTCCTTGGGCACTCCAAAGCCTTGCGAATGGAAGTGGCCGAGCAGCAACGTCGCTTGACCGTCGGCGTCGTCGGCGACCAGCGCGTCGAGCAGCACACGGGCCTCGTCGGCCAGCTCGGGCTTCTTGTGGTCGTAATAGATGTGCGCCGCGAGACCGAGGCGTGCAGCTCGGCTGCCGGTCGCCGCAGCTTTGCGAAATGCGATCAGCGCCGCGTCGCGATCGGGGTCGACCTCCGGCCCGCGCATCAGGTTGCGCGCGAGTCGAGCCACGCTTCGTCGACGCCAAGCTCCGCGGCGCGGCGAAAACCGTCGAGCATCACCTGCGGTGCCTCGAGCGGCAGAATGCCGATCATCATGTCGCCGCGAACCAGGTTGCTGTGGAGCTCGAGCGCCAGGTCGTACAGCTCACGCGCGTCGGGAGACTTCATCGAAAGCTGCTGCTGCAGCGACTCGAAGGCAGACATGCGCGCACGGTAACCCGCGAGGGCCGCCAGGTGCTCGATGCCGACGCCCGGAGCATCGCGGTGTCACCGAGGCACCGCTGCGGTAGCCACGTGACATCACGTCGAGCGGAAGAGCATTCGAACAGCACACCCGCGTCGCACGGCGGGTGAGAAGTCGCGGGCGGAGGTCGCGCGTGAGACCACGGCGAACTGCCCGCTCACCCCCATCAAAGCGGTTCGAGCACGGCGGTCGGAGTTGTGAGCCCCCTCCCGCCTACGGCACCCTCCACCAAAGGGGGGGAGGGCGTCAGCCTCGGGCATCCTTGGCTACGGCGCGGCGGTGGTCTGCGCCCAGCGCAGGCTGAGTGCGATCAGATGCGCCGACGCGTTGTACTGCGCCGGGAACGCATCACCGCTCGACGTGCGCGGCAGAAACGCGACGAACTGATACGCGAGGTCGACCTTCACTGGGCCCACCGGCCGGCCCGCGCCGAGCGAGAACCCAATCCGCGTCGAATCAGGCAGCGACGGGTCGAGCGTGTCGGCCGGAGACGCAGCGAGATCGAGCAGCGCGCCCGCGCGCACGGTGGTGACGCCGAAGTCCTTCTCCGCTCCGAGCCTGAACGTGGGCGCGTTCTGCCAGTGGCGCGGCTCATTCACCCCCGGAGTCGTCGCATTCGCGAACTGCACCTTGAACGAGTCGAACGAGCTCCAGAAGGTGTACGCGATCTCCCCGTACAACCGCACCTTGCCGAGGTCGCCCTTCCCTCCCAGCGCCACACTGCCGGGCAAGGTCATCTGCGAGCTGATCGTCTGATCCGGCAGGGTCGACTGAAACGCCCCGGGCACCTGCTCGAAGTGCACCCGCCCCGAGAGCGCCGCGCTCGCTGGAATTCGCCCGGTGAGCCCGAACGACAGATCCGCCCGCGGAGCCCAATTCACGCCGAGCCCGCCGCCGAACGCCCAGCCGCCACCACCGAGCTGCGCGCTGCCCTCCGAGTCGACGAAGTCGACCGCTTTGTTGAGGTACACGTCGACCCGGTAGAGCGTCACCGCCAGCCCGACGCTCCACTGGTCGTTGATGCGCAGCCCCGCCCCGAGGTGCGTCGCCAGTACCTGGAGGTCCATCTGGGTGAGCGCGAACCGGCCCGGCCACTGCACCGGCCACTGCAGCCCGCCGCCGAACGGAGCGTTGAAGCCCACCCCGAGCGCCCAGTTGCCGAAGCCGTACGCCCCGTACACGTGCGGCGGCACCTTCACCGCGGTCACGTTCGAGGTCGCCTGCCCGCTCGAAGGATTTTTCGCCGACACGCTGGGAATGATCGCGGTCGCTCCTGCCACCACCGACGCGTCCTTCACCAGCGCGAGCCCGGCGGGGTTGAAGTGAATCGCCGCCGCGTCATCGCTCGAGCCGACGCCTGCACCGGCGCGGCCGCTGATCGCCGCGTCCTGCTCCGAGACCGCGAACCCGCCGGCGAACGCCACCGACGACACCAGCACCGATAGAAGAGCTGTTTTCATCAGTGGGCCTCCAGGAAGGTCGCCATGTCTTCTTGCCCGAGGTAGCAGCTCGCCTCCGCCGGGTCGGCGAGGAAGCCGTGGCTGCCGATGAACTGCGCGAAGTCGTGCTGCGAGTCGACGCCGGTGGCGATGAGCAGGTGCTGGGTGGCGCTGTTCGGCACCACGGTGTCACCGATCGCCTCCTGCAGCCGAATGAACTTGGTGCCGGCCGCCGTCATCGCGCCGCCGTGCGGGTCAGCGAACGACCAGGGCCGCTGCCGCGCGTACATCGCCAGGTTGATCGGGTCGACCTCGTCGAACACCCAGCGCGCGGCGTTGATGAACTGGTCGTACGCCGGCGTGCCCGGGGTGATGCCCTTGCCCGCCAGGCCCGCGAGCAGCAGCGGCCCGAAGGTCGCCGAGTCGTGCATCAGGTCGGGCAGGTCTGCGCCGCCGACGTTGAGCAGCATCGCGTTGAAGTGCGGCTCCAGGCCCGACTCGGCGCCGCCGAGAATGCCGCCCAGGCTGATGCCGACGTAGTCGATTTGCTCAGGGTCGAGGCCCGCTCCACCGGTAACGGTGGTCCAATCGAACTCGCGAATCATTCGCACCTGCGCCGAGAAGTCGATCAACGACTGGCGAAAGTGGTCGCGCGAGCCGAACAGGTTGGTGAGGTCGACGTACGCCTGCCCGGTGCCGGTCGGAGTGCCCAGCCCGGGAATGCCTGGGTACGCCGGGCCGCGCGCGAAGTCGGCGGGCTGACCGTTCGCCACGCAGCGGCCGTCGGTGGCGCAGGTGGCTCCGAGCGTGCACTGGGTGTCGGAGGTGCAGAGCGTGCGCTCGCCGTGCATCGGCAGGTCGATCGCCATCATCGCGAAGCCCGCGCGCGCCAACCGGTCGGCGAGCATCATTCCCAGCCGGCGCTCGGTGTCGAGGCCGTGACCGAACACCACCACCCTGGTCTTCGCGGTGGCGCCCTTGGGCAGGCTGAGCACGAAGTCGATCGCCCGCTGGGTCCCCGCTCCGCCCGGCTTGAACGCGCGGGTCACCGGGTCGATGCGGTCGAAGGTGTAGAGCTGGCCGACCACCACCTTGTCGACGTTCGGCATCGCCAGCGGGCCCGGCACCACCTGCGGCGAGAGCACCTGCAGCGGCAGGTTCTGCGCATAGGGCGTGTTCCACAGCTCTTCGTCGCGCTTGCGGAGGTCTTCGGTGGTGAAGGTCCACGCGGCGGAGACACTGGTGCGCGCGATGTGATTCTCGTTGAGCACCCCATTGATGCCGTCGCGCATCGGCTCGAGGAACTTCGCGGTCGAAGCGCACATGAACGACAGCTGCGAAGTACCGGCGGCGTCGACCAGCGGCTCACCCAGCGTGAGCACCGAGTCGAGCGGCTGCAGCGTCACCTTGCCACCGGCGGTGTCTTTGAAGCCGGCCGCGACCACCACGTACGCGGTGCCCGGCAGCAGCGGCCCCCCGGTCTGAATCGTGATCCGCTTGCCGTCGTTGGAGAGCTGCTGCGAGAAGCCGGTCACCTCCTGCTTGCTGTCGCGCTCGAACACCCGGAGCGCGCCGCCGGCGATGGTGTCGCGATCGAGCGGCGCGGTGAAGTCGACGTAGAACGCCGCGGTGGTGGAGAACCCGTCGAGCTGGTTGAAGCCCTGCTTGAGCGCGGTCTGATCGGCGTTGTCGCTCGCCTGCGCGGGCAGCGACACCAGGCCGGTCTGGGGATCCTTCAGCAGGTCGTCGGGGAACGGCACCTGCTGGGCGTTGGGGTCCATCTGCGACTCGCCGGTGGTCTGCACGGTGAAGGTCCAGAGCGCGATCACCTCCTGGCGCATCAGGCCCTGGGTCTCGAGCGTCTGGAACAGCGGCTCCAGGCCCTGCCGCACCGTCTCGAGCTTCTCGGCGTTGGCGAGCTTCTCGGCCCTGGTCGCGCCCGGCAGCGGGTCGAGGTGCTGCCGCAGGTCTTTCCCCGCCCGCAGCAGGTGGAACGCAGGCGACTCGTAGACCTGCCCGCCGTTGGCATCCTTGATTCCGTTCTCGCCGCCGCGGAGCGCGAGAAGATACGTGTGGCCGGCGGTGAACCCGGTGCTCGACGCCAGCTGGAGCACGTGGGTGCAGTCGTCGTAGCTGCGCGTCACCGTCACCTTGGCGGCGGTGCCCTTGCCGTGGTCGCCGAGGTCGAACGCGAGCGCGGTGTCTTCGGTGACCGTGGCGGCCGAGATGCTGCCGCTGAAGCGCGCCTGCCCGGTCGACGCGCTCGAGAACCCATCGCGGCCGTTGAGCGAGGCGTGGAGCGCGTTCTCGGTGGCGCTGAAGGCGGTGCTCGGCCCGATGCTCACCACGCCGGCGGTGATCGCGAGATCGTTCGGCGTGGGCAGGTCGGCGACCGCCGGGTCGTAGATGACGTTGACCACCGGAGGCCGCTGAACGTCGGGAATCGACGGCATGCAGCCCACCACGGCCAAGAAAACGAGCGCGGCTCTTCGCATGAGCGCGCGGCATAGGCTTCGTTCGATTTCGCGGTCAATCGTTCACTTTATTTTCAGACACCCTCGAGTGACGCTTCGTGGGTTCGCGTCGGCTTCACGTCAGTGGGCGGCGAACCAGGCGGGGATCAGCTGCGCCGATTCGTCGAGCCACTGGTGGCCGGCCTGGTCGTCGACCTGCACCTGGTGCTCGATGCCGTCGCGCTCCAGCGCGCGCTGGTACCAACGCATGGTGTGGAGGGGGACGATCGGGTCGTCTCCTCCGTGCAGCAGCAGCGTGGGCGGGTGGTCGCTGGGCAGCTTCGACGGCAAGGTGCAGATCGGCCCGCTGCAGGTGCACCACGAGGCGCTCTCGATGGCGAGCGCGCGAAACTTGCCACGGTACGACTCCGCCATGCGCGAGGTCATGTAGCCGCCCGAGGAGATGCCGGTGGCGTAGAGCCGCGACGAGTCGGCGGGCCCGAACTTGCCGCCCTTGATGCCCTTGAGCAGCGAGTTGATGAACGCGTTGTCGAGCGAGATGCCCCAGTTGTCTGAGAACGGCCAGACGTTGGTGTCCCACCAGGTCCAGCCGTCGAGGTGCGCGTCGGGCATCACGACGATGAAGCCCTGCTCGTTGAGCGCCTTCAGCAGGTGAAGGCCGTTCCACGCGCCGTAGAGATCGTCTTGGTGCGCGGTCCAGTTGTCGGCGGGGTGCGCGGTGCCCTGAAAGACGACCACCACCGGGAAGCCGCCGGGCGGAGCGTCTCCCGCGGGCACCTTCCAGTGCACCGGCCGGCCGAACACGTCGCCGCCCAGCACCCGGGTGTGATGCGGGCACTCGATGCGGTCGCCGCCCTCGACGCAGGGGTCGTCACCGTGGGGATCGTCTCCGCACCCGCACAGCAAGAGCAGCGCGAGCACGAAGCGCACCGCCCTCAGTTGCCCGCGGAGTTCCATTCGATCCATGGCAGAGTAGCGCCGTGCGCTTCGCTTTGTTGGCGGTGCTGGTCTCCGTCGCCGCCGCCGCCCAGACCCGCACCGACGACCTCTACATCAACCCCAGCTCGCTGGTGTCGAGCACCCGGCTGACCGCGCTCGCCGGCGCCTCGGTGGGCATCGCCGAAGACGTGGAGTCGCTGCCCTTCAACTACGCGGCGGTGGCGCACCAGTGGCCGTATCAGAAGAAGCGTTGGGACGCGGGCGCGACGCTGGGTGCGCTGTTCGCTCCGGTGAAGTCGATGAGCGACTTCGACAACGACCCGTCGCACATTCGCAACGGCAACCGGGTCGAAGGCCAGCTGGGCGTGATGTACCAGTTTCGCCGCTTCGGCATGGGGCTGGTGTTCCGCTCCTCGACCCGCAACGTCTGCCTCGACACCGCGTGCTCGACCTCGGTGAGCTCACGCGAGCTGCTGGGCGGCCTGGTGATCGGCTACTCGTGGCTTCAAGAGCAGCTGGTGATTGGCGCCGGCATCAACCTGGTGAACGCCAACCTCGCCGCCGGTGACGCGGCGGTCGACTACAACGGCGCCTCGGGCGGCATCTCGGTCTTGATTCGCCCGATCGACCAGCCGTTTCGCTTCGGAGCCTCGACCTACCTGCGCGCCGCGGGCACTCCGAGCTCGACCCAACCGGTGGCTGGCCGCGAGGTGTTCAGCCGGGTGGTGACGCCGACCCGCGTCTCGCTCGGCGGCTCCTGGCGGTTCGGGCCGCGGGCGGAGCTCTACAACCTGCCCGCACCCACGCTGCGTCAACCGGCGCTGGAGAGCGACGAGATCGAAGCGCTGCCCGACCCCGACGGGCAACCGCGCGGGCCGCTGCTGCTCACCGCGCAGCTCGACCTGATCTTCCCGGTGTCCAACGCCACCACCATCGTCGCGTTCCTCGACAATGGCGCGGCGGTTCCGGCGGGGCGCAGCTTCTACGTGGTGCCGCGGGTGGGCGCGGAGTGGGAGTTCCTGCCCTACCGGCTGAGGTTTCGATTGGGCGGCTGGGTCGAGCCCAACTACGTCAGCGCCACCAACGTTCGCCCGCATGTCACCAGCGGCTTCGAGCTCAAGCTGTTCCACTACTTCTGGGACTGGAGCCTGGCCTCCGCGATCGACCTGGCGCCGCGCTTCTTGAGCTTCGCGCTCGGCATCGGCTTCTGGCACTGACTATCCTGCTGCCAGCAGCGTCTCCGAGACGACCAGCACCTGCTTGAAGGTCTCCCACTGGCCGGCCTTCTGCTTGTTGGCGACCAGCTCGCGGCCGCCGCCGTTCTCTGCGCACACCGTCCAGCAGTAGCCGTGAATGGCGACGTTGCCCTGACCCAGGTCTTCGAGCCGAAACGACTCGGACTCGCCGACCTCGGTGGCGCTCGCGAACAGCGCGTGGCCGTGGCGGTAGTCGATGCTGACGTACTTGCCGTTGTTCGCACGCAGCGCGACCCGGCGGTTGGGCAGCGCGATCACCGCGAACGTCTCGTGCGGGCCCGCCTTCTTCGCGCTCGCCAGCAGCGCGCCGGTGCGGCTGGAGACGAACTGACCGTTGAACGACTGAAGGGAGATGTGGGCGATCGGAGTTTTCATGTGGCAGTGAATGAGCACCGGCTGTGCCCACGCAGCCGCGCGAAATCGCTCGCCAGCGAGGTGAAACCACATGCGCGATTGTGCAGCGCTCTGCACAACGAAAAACGGGCCGCCCTTTCGGACGGCCCGTCGAAGACTTCATCGCCCGAGGGGGCTCAGGCGGCCTTCTTCATCGCGAGCGCCTGCTCGACGTACTTGATCCCGTTCGGAGTGATCTGCTTGCCGGTCTTGGTGTTGCGCGCGTAACCGACGTGCTCGCGCAGCGCCTTGGCCGCGTTCGGCGCCGCGTACTTCACGCCGTGCAGCTTCCAGAACTTGCTCACCACGCCCGAGGTGATCTCCACATCGGAGTTGCGCGCCAGGTAGAGCGGAATCAGCGAGCGCAGCAGCTGATCCTTCTGCTTGCCGGCCTTGATCAGCGTGGAACGCTTGTTCGACGCCTCCAACGACTTCAGCACGATGTCGAGAGCGGTCGGCTTCGCCGGACCCTTCACCTTCAACGCCCGCACCGGCTTCAACTTGCGAACGGCCTTCTTCACGGCCTTCACCTTGCCCGTGAGCGCCTTCTTCAGCTCATTGATCCGACGGTCGATGTACTGCTCCAGCCCCTGCACCTCGAAACCCTTCTTGGTCTTGCGAGCAACGAAAGCCATTTGATCCTCCGTATTTGCCAGCCACTTGGCTGGTGACTGATCCACACTACACGATTCGTCCCCGCAAAGGCCGAAAAATCGGCCTGAGATCAACTTGGTGGATCCACTCATGCGAGTGGAGCTAAACCCGCGACATGCTTGCAGCGCTGATCTTTCTGGCACTTCCACCGGTCGGATCCGCCGCGGACACGGGTGCGGTGACGGCGCGGCTCGACTCGCTCCAGAGCTTCGGATCCTTCATGGACCGGGCGGCAGAGAAGAACGTGCTCTTCCGCCGCGACTCGTGGCGAGAGGTGATCCACCCGCTGGTGAGCGTCGACTTCACCCGCCCCGAGACGATGACCGAGGTGGGCATTGATCCGAAGGGCTCCGGCTCGTACTGGACCCAGGGCCCACTGACGGTGATGTGCGTCGAGCTGTCGGATCCGAAGAAGTTCGAGGAGAAGGCGAAGGCCAAGCTGAAGGTCTACGGCTCCGACTGGTCGATGAAGTCGAGCGGCCTGCAGTTCATCGGCGCGAAAGACGCGATCGACCGGGTGCAGGCCGCGTATGTGATCAAGGGCAAGCTCAGCTGCTCCGCCGCGGCGCCCGGGCAGAGCATCGAGAAGGCGATTCCCGAGCTGGCGAAGGTGATCGCGAGCGGCGCGAGCGCCAAGGGCTTCGGCGCCAAGGGGGAGCTGGTGATCCGCTCCGGTGCGGTGCTGGCGGGGCTGCATGCGAGCGGGCTGACCGTCGAGGCCGACCTCCGCTCGGCGGGCCTGGAGCTGGGGAAGATCGGCGCCGGCTCTTCGCCCTACGCCGACGCGAAGGCGCCGGGGCTGGCGTTGATGAAGCTCCACATCGAGCCGGGGCAGCTGGCCCACCTCGACAAGTCGGCGGTGGCGATGATCGCGCAGTCGCTCTCGCTGCCGTCGCAGGTGGTGCAGCAGACCGCGACCACGATGGGCGAGCACCTCTCCGGCAACCTGATGATGCTGGTGAGCCGGGTGCAGGTGAATGGCTCGCTTCGCACCGCCGCGGGCCGCTTCTCGTCGATGCGTCAGGCGTGGGTGGCCGAGGCGAAGAGCGCCGCCGATGCCGAGGAGCTGAAGAAGATGCTCGCCGCCACCCCCGGCGCGGTGGCCGACGGCGAGGGTTGGTCGTTGAGGACCGGGGTGCGCGCCGGTGTGCAGGGGGTGCACGTCTGGTTCAGCAATGATCCCGACACACTGAAGACGTTGATGGGCGCGATTCCCGAGAAACCCGGCGCGCAGAAGCACGGGCTCGAGCTCGAGCTGGACCCGAAGCTGCTCGCGAAGGCGCTCTCGCAGGTGCCGCTGTTGGATGCCGTGTCGGACCCGAACCTGGCCGGGTTGTTGGCGGCCAGCTCAGAGGCCGGGCCGCTGCTGTTGATCACCCAGCGACTGGCGCTGACCGCCGATGGCGAGAACGGCAGCCACACCGGGCATCTGGTTTGGACGCTGGCGCCGTCGGCGACGACCGACGCGGGCCGCTAGAGAATCGGGCCCAACACGCGCCAGGTCTTGTCTTCGTTCTGCCGCACCAGAAAGAACGTGCACGGCATGTTCGACACCGAGACCTTGCCCCAGTCTTCGTAGACCTTCACCCAGTTGACCCGGCCCAGCTGCCAGGGGCTGTCGGTCTTGAGCACCTTCTCGATCGCCGCCTTGTCTTCGGCCGACGCGTCGTTGCCGTTGTCGAGGCTGGCGCCGAAGATCTTGAAGATCGCCTTGCCCAGCTCGCTGCGCGCCGGCAACGACTTCAGCTGCGCCATCGTCTCGCCCATCACCGCCGCGCTTACCCCGCCGCCCAGCTGCGAGCTCTTGATCTGCGCCGCCGCCTTCACCATCGGGTTGTCGCTGGTCTGGTACGGCTCGATCATCGGCAGCTCGGTCTTCTCGAACTTGTCGTTGCCCGGCCCGTCGATCTTGAAGATCGGCACCTCGGAGCCCATGAAGCGATCGCGCCCCGGGTTCACTCCGCGAATCGACTCCATCCAGTTGGCGACCCGGGCGCGCTTCTCCTGCTCGGAGATCTTCGAGCTCTCGGGCGGGTAGATGTTGCACTCCTGCTTGTGCCAGTCGTTGTAGAGCGCCGGCTCGTTGGCCACCAACGTCCACTGGTCGTCTTTCTTCTCTGCGAAGCCGATGTAGGTCGGCCGCTCGAAGCGCGGCGCGGGGTAGCTGGTGTTGCCGGGCGAGAGAAACTGAAAGCCGCCGCGGGTGACGCCCTCTTCGTTGATCATCACCGCGTACGGGAGAATGCCCCAGCCCTGGTTCGCCACCCAGGCGTAGAACTCGGCGTCGTTCTTCGCCGCCGCCACCTCGGTGTCACACGTCTTTCCCTGAACGCCGCCCTGGTCGGCGTGCTTGGCGAGAATGGTGTTGTTGAACTTGTGCGAGTAGCCGGGCGAGACGCGGCCGGGCAGCACCAGCAGCTTCTTGCAGAGCATGTCGGCGCGCGGCGCGTTCTCGTCTTTGTTCCACCCGTAGATGTCGTTCACGCCCGCCATGTCTTTGAACGTCTTCTCGAGCAGCACGGTGAGCACCGCTTCGGCGTCGGAGGCGTTCTTCAGCTCGTCTGACTTCTCTCGCAGCGAGTCGTCGAGCAGCAGCGAGGCGGCGGCGCGCTTCGACGGGTCTTTCTCTTTCATCGCCCGAAGCAGCCCGGCCAGGTCGGTGGCCTTCTTCGGCATCGTCTTCAGGTCGATGAACTTGTAGCGCCCCTTCGCCTCGGCGGCGGCGGAGCAGAGGAGCAGCGTGACGAGAACGAGCGGGCGCAACATGCGGGGAAGCCTCCCTGCTGGAGATTAACGCCCGGCGCCCGTCTTTAGTCATTTTCTATGTGCGGCGAAGGCGTGCCCGCAGCGAGAGCCGGGTCTTGGGTGACCACCGCCCCGCGCGGCGAACCGATTGTCTCGGCCGGGTGTCGAACAGCGCCAGCCCCGAGAAGAACGCGCAGCCGGCCACCAGCACCACGAACAGCGCGCTCACGGCACCACCGTGTGGCTCTCGACGTTGCCGCGAATGGTGGTGATCTCGTGGCGAATCTTCTCCAGCCGCGCGAGGCGATCGCCCGAGAAGAGCGTGTTGATGGTGCTGCGGCCGCGCGCGATCGGCTCGTCGATGTCGTCTTCGTTGCGCAGCGTCAGGTTGAGCGCGCCCAGCTCCTGAGCGAGGGTGAGAATCTCGGCCTCTTCGGGGATCACCAGCACGGTGATGTTGTTGTAGTCGCGCTGCCCCTCGGGAATGAGGTTGATGTTGGTGGTGCCGGTGATTTTGCCGGTCGCGAGCACGGTCACGTTCTGCATCAGGGTCATCGCGGTCTGCTCGTTGGTGCCCGGGTCTTTGAAGGTGCCGATGATGTCGACGTGGTCGTTCGGCTTCACCCAGCCGCCCACCGACGCGGTCTTGCTCACGTCGAGCGTCATCGCGCGGGCCTTGCGCTGCACCTTGGTGCTCAGCCGCTCGGCGGCCTTGGTGGTCTCGAACTGCGACCAGAGCAGCGGGTCGCCCGCCTGCACCGGCACCAGCACCTTCTGGTTCACCACGTAAGACGCGCTGTCGGGCTTCACCACCGACGAGGTGACGAACTGCTCCGGCACGCTGCGCTGGCTGATCATGTCGAAGGTGACGTTGGTGCCTTCGCTGATGTCGACCGCGGCGACCACCACCGGCACCAGGTTCCACCCGCGGCGCACGTCGGCCTCGCGCTTCTTGATCGCCGACCAGGCGACGAGGCCGGCGAACAGACCTAAGAGAATCGCGATCAGAATCGGTGACTTTCCCTTGAGCATGTCCAAGGGAGCCGGCGCCGCGAAAAGCGTTAACTTCAGGGCGCGCCGAGCGCCGGGCGCATCCACACCGCGCGCAGCAGCGGCAGGGTGCGGTCGTCCAACGTCTGCATGCCCGTCACCACCGCCACCGCTTCCATGCGGGTGCCGTTGGGGAAGTCGCCGCCCCACGCGTGATCAGACGGAATGAAGAGGTACACCTGCCGGTCGCCGACCAGCACCACGCCGATGTTGGCGGTGATGCCCTCTTCGACCACGCCGTCGAGCTGCACCGCCTGGTTCACCAGCTGATCGACCGCGTTGAGCTTCGAAAGGTCGGCGCTGCCCGGCGCCAGCTTCACTTTCGGCTGGTACTGCGCCATCGCGGCTTCCCACGAATCGACCGGCGCGCCCGGTGACTGACCGATCGGCTCGCCACCGTCGCGCCGCCGCTGCAGCTCGCCTTCGACTCCCTTGGCCGCCGCGTCCATGTCGGCGCGCAGAAACCGGCAGGAGCGAATGCGCTCCAGGCGCCTGAACAGCTCCGAGGTGGTCACCACCTCGAGCGACGCCACCGGCTGGCGGTCGAGCTGAATGCAGGCCGAGAACGCGTCGAGCAGCCGGCGCGAGCTGTCTTCCAGCTCCACCGGGCGGCCGTAGAAGCGGAGGTGATCGAAGTAGGGCGACTTCACCTGGCTGGCGTCGATCTCTCCGCGCCCGTCGGCCAGGGTCACCTGCGCCGCGGCGCCGCTCTCGCCCATCAGCTCCACCGGGCCCACCATCGGCCGCGGGTTGCACTCGTGGTCTTCTTGCCCGCTCACCTGCTCGACCTTCTTGGTGACGGTCTCCTCGCCCTGGTGAAGGTAGCCGACCAGGCCGACGATCAACGCGGGAATTCCCACCACCGCCGAGGCGATGCCCCAGCCGAGCACCTGCTGCCGCGACGACGCGCCGTAGTGGCCGCCGCCGTCGATCACCGAGGTGTTGGGCGAATTCGACACCGCCGGAGTGGCGATCAACAGGCCCGCGCCGACGGCGGTGCCCACCACGCCGATCGAGAGCGCCGGGCCGGCCGCCGAGGAGCTGCGCTCGGTGGTGACCTCCTCGGCGTACTCTTCGATGTGGAGCGTGCGGCAGGTGTGAAAGCCCTCCACCGACAGCTGCAGCTTCGGCCAATCGCCGCTGATGTCGCCGCGCACGCCGCCCTCGACCACCTGCGGGCGGTCGAACGCCTTGAGCAGCGGGCCGCGCTCGGTGCGGGTCTGCTGCTCCACCGGCACGCAGGCCGAGAGCGCGAAGGCGGCCAGCAGCGCGCGCTTCATCAGCTGCCTCCGTCGGGGTTGAACATCGCGAGCACGTTCGGGCAGCGGTCGAAGCTCTCGGCGACGTCGTCGCAGTTCGGGTGTTGCGCCACGTTGTCGCCGGCGCGAATCACCGCCAGCCGGCAGTTGAGGAAGGCGTCGCGGTCGGGGTCGGTGAACTTGAAGTTGTCGTTGCTGCAGCCGCTCTTGGCCAGCATCTGCGCCTCGCAGGTGTCGGCGGAGGTCACCAGCGGCACCACCGCGTCGCAGAGCTCGGGCGCGCAAATGCGGTGCACGTAATCGCGGCAAACGGCGGCGTCGCTCGCCTCGGGGCCGTTGCACGCGAGGGCCAACGGAAAGATCAGCGGCAGCCAACGCATCGTTTTGAGCCTACCATGCGCCCTCATGGGCTGGGTGCAGCTGACGCTGGAGGTGCGCGCCACGGACAGTGAGGTGGTGCAGAGCTGGCTCGACGACTTCGGAGCCGGTGGGGTGGAAGTACGCGACGGGCTGGTGCCGATGCCCAAAACGAGGCAACCCGCCCCGGGAAACGAGCTGCTGATCGCCTACTTCGAGCAGCGCAAGGCCGCGCTGGAGGCGCTCGAGCACTCGCGGGCCCTCACCGTCTCCAAGCCCGAGCTTTCGGGCGTGCCCAACAAAGATTGGAGCACCGCCTGGCGCAAACGGGTGAAGGCGGTCACCGCCGGCCGGCTCTGGGTGGGCCCTCCGTGGAAGAAGGCGCCGAAGAAGAAGGTGGCGATCATCATCGAGCCGCGCATGGCGTTCGGCACCGGCGACCACCCGACGACCTGGCTCTGCCTCGGCGCGGTCGACGCCTACTGCAAGGCGCACCCGAAGGCGTCGGTGCTCGACGTCGGCACCGGCACCGGCGTGCTCGCGCTGGCAGCGAAGAAGCTCGGCGCGGGAAAAGTGATTGGCACCGACAACGACCCGATCGCGGTCGAGCAGTCTTTGGAGAACGCGCGCGACAACAAGATAAGAGGAGTCGACTTCAAGCTCGCCACCCTCCAGGGCCTCACCGGCCGCTACGACCTGGTGGTGGCGAACATTCTCGCCCACACGCTGATCGACCTGGCGAAGCCGCTGGCGGCCAAGACCGGCCACCGGCTGGTGCTCTCGGGGGTGCTCGCCACCCAGCGCGAAGACGTCGAGCGCGCGTACCTGAAGCAGGGCCTCTGCTCGCTCGGGTTCGCCCAGAAGAAGGAGTGGGTGCGGCTCGACTTCGAGAGGAAGAAGTGAAGCGCGTTCACCTCGCCAACCCGCACTCCGGCGCGATCACGGTGGAGGGCGAGCCGTTCCACTACCTGGTGCGGGTGTTGCGGGTGAAGGCCGGCGATTCGCTCGAGGTGTTCGACGGCGTCTCCCAGACGTTCGACGCCAAGGTCACCGCGACGTCGGAGAGCGCAATCACCCTCGAGCTGGGCGAGCCGCGCAAGGCTCTCTCGGCCGCGCCGGTGTGGCTGCTCCAGGGCCTGCCCAAGGCCGACAAGTTCGAGCTGGTGGTGCAGAAGGCGACCGAGCTCGGCGCGGCGGCGGTGGTGCCGGTGGTGATGGAGCGCTCCATCTCGCGCCCGAAAGACGGCGCGGCGAAGGCGCAGCGCTGGCTCAAGATCGCCACCGAGGCCGCCCGCCAGTGTGGCCGCGCCGACGTGCCCGAGGTGCCCGAGCCGTGCAGCCTGAACGAAGCGCTCGCCCAGCTGCCGCCCGGCGCCCAGCTGCTGGTGTTGGATGAAGAAGAGAAGACGACCCGGCTCGCCGACACCCTCGACGCGCGCACCCCGGTGCTGGTGATTGGGCCCGAAGGCGGCCTCACCCGGGCAGAGGTCGAGCTGTTGAAAGGCAAAGGTGCCCGGCCGGTAACGCTCGGCCCCCGCATCCTGCGTACCGAAACGGCCGCACTCGCTGCGCTTTCGGTCATCCTCCACCGGCGCGGGGAGCTGGGGTGAGTTCTTGATAGTTGGCTCCGTTCGCACTCTGATGACAGTCCCCTGCCGTGAGTGATCAGAAAAAGCCGCCGGTCCCGTCGTTCGAGGAGCTGCAAGCCCAGCAGCGCGCCCGCGACGCCACCGTCAAAGGCCCCGCTCCGGCCGCGCCCGCAGCCCCTCGCCCGCCCGGTCAGCTCGACCCGCGGCTGATGAAGACGACTCCGGCTGCCCCCAACCCGGCGCTGCTCAACCAGACCAAGACCGGCATTCCCACCAGCCGCCTCGACGCCGACATGCTCTCGCGGCTCGCCACCGGCGGGCTCTCGGCCGGCGGCTACCAGAAGGGCAACCTCGAGCCCACCCACATGGGGCCGATGCCGAAGCCTCCCGGTCCCGACGAGCGCACCCAGGTGGCGCGCACGCCAGGGGTGCCGCCCGCGCCCGCCGCTCCGCCGCGCGCCGGTGTTCCCGCCGGTCAGCCTTCGTCGATGCCGGTGTCGAAGCCGCCGTCGATTCCCACCGCGCCTGCGTCGCTGTCGTCGCGGCCGCCTGTTCCCCAGGGGCCGCCGCCGAAGATGCCCGCACCGCCTCCTCCCGGAGCCGCGGCTGCGCCTCGGGCGCCGACTCAGCCGCCGATGCCCGCGCGGCCGGCGACCAACCCTCCGATGCCGGCTTTGGTCCCACGCGCGCCGGCCAACCCGCCGCTGCCCGCCGCGGCTCCCCGGGCGCCGAGCGTGCCTCCGCCCGCGTACGCGCCTCGCGCCGCGGCGCCGCCCAACCCGCCGGCCTCGAACACGCCCGCGTCGCTGCGCGCGCCCGGCGCTCCGATTCCCGGCTCGACGGTGTCGATGCGTCAGGGCTCGAACGTGCCGCCTCCGCCGTCGCACTCGCCGACGCTCTCACGCCAGGCGGTGCCGCCCGCTCCCGCACCCGCTCCGGTGTCGGCGCAGCCCGCGAAGCCGCTGGGAGACCCGAGCGGGTACTCGGCGACGTTTCTGCGGCCGGTGACCGAGCCCAACGCACCCAAGGTGCCGGTCGCGGCGTCTCCCCAGCCGCCGACCGAGGTCGTCTCCAACCCGACCCACAAGGTGAACCGGGCCGAGCTGCAGGAGATGTTCGACGAGCTGCCGACCACGCCGCGGGTGCCGGTGCCGCAGCCGAAGGTGGAGCCGGTGCGGCTGGAGTCGCCGGCGAGGGCGGCGGTGAACGAAGCGCTCGACGACCGCACGCCGTTGCAGGTGCGCAAGCCCGAGGCGCAGCGGCCGATCTCTTCGCCGCTCTCGAGTGAAGACCCGGTGCAGATGCCGCACCTCGATCGGCCGCCCGCGCTCAACAGCAAGTCGCTGCTCGACGTCAGCCCGGTGGTGACGCCCGCGAGCGGCTCGGCGCCGATGAACCGCTCCGAGACGGTGAACCTGCGCCCGCCCTCGCGCGACGAGCTCGACGCGGTGCAGCCGCCACGGCCGTCGATCACCCCGCCCCACCCCGCGCCGCCGCAGGCGCTGGTCGAGATTCCCCCCGAGGAGCGCACGCCGATCAAAGTGAACGCGGCGTTCGCCACCACCCAGCCCGGCGTGCCCGGCCCGTTCGCGAAGAAGGGCCAGCGCGCGACCGACTTCGCGGTGACTCCGGTCGACGCCGATGCGCACCCGGGCCACGAGCTCGCGCCCACCACCGACGTCGGCGGCCTCGACCCGGTGACGCTGAATCAGACCTCTGGCCCGTCTTCGCTCGGCGAGGCGTTCGACCCGTCGGGGCGGAGCGACGAGGTGCCCGCGCTCGAGACCCAGATGCGCCCGGTGAAGGGCGAGCTGGTCGCCGCACCCGCCGGGCTGCTGCGCCGCTGCTTCTCGTTTCTGGTCGACTTCGTCATCGTCGGCGGGCTGTGCGTCGGGCTGTTGATGGCGGCGTCGGTGGTGAAGGGCGTGAAGGCCGTGCCGGCCCACCTGTCGGACCTCGACATTCTGCTCTACCGGGCCCACGCGCTCGACAAGCTCTTGATTCCGTCGCTCGCGCTCTGCGCGCTGGTGGTGCTGGTGTACGCGACGGTCTTCGCATCGGCGTTGGGAGGCCGCACGCCGGGGCGGTTGTTGACGGGCGTTCGTCTGGTGACGACGAGCGGCGAGCCTCCGGGGCTGGGGCGGGCGTTGTTGCGCGCGGTGTTCAGCTTCGTTTCCTTCGGGCTGTGTCTCGGTGGTTTCTGGCTCGCGCTGTTCGATCGCAAAGGACAAACGCTGCACGACAAGCTGACGCGCACCTTCGTGGTGCGCCCGCTATAGTGCGCCGCCCCCCATGCCCCAGCGGCTGGCACAACATCTGATTTCGCGCGGGCTGCTCCCGGCCCGAACCGTCGACGAGGCGATGCGCAAGCTGGCGCAGGGCGGAGCGTCGCTCGACACTCTGCTGCTGACGATGGGCGCGATCTCCGAGGCCGGCATGCTGCAGGCGCTCGCCGACGTCTCGGGGCTGCGGCTGGTGAACCTGTCTGACTTCGAGCCCAACCACGAGGTCGCGCCGCTGCTGCCGCTGAAGATTTCGCGGCGGTTGTCGGTGGTGCCGCTCTCGGTGGAGGCCTCGACGCTTCACCTGGCGGTCAGCTACCCGGTGCCGCAGAAGGAGCTGCGCGAGGTCTCGTTTCTGCTCGGCAAGCAGCTCGAGCTCTGGGTGGCGCTGGAGTGCCGCATTCGCGACTGGCAGACGTCTCTCTACGGCGAGCCGCTCAACCCGCGCTTCGAGCAGCTCTTGAAGCAGCTCGACCCGATGCGAAAGGCCGCCGAGCCGCAGCAGGTGTTGGCGGTGACCGAGTCGCTCTCGCTCGAGGTGCTGGAGCGCATCGCCCAGGGCATCAACGACGAGCCGGTGCTGCTCGACCGGCCGAAGAAGCGGCCGCCGGCGAACGCGGTGCGCGAGATGACCTCGGTCGCGGGCGCGGCGTACCAGACCTACGCCAAGGAGCCGAAGCGGGTCGACTCCGGCGAGTTCATGGAGACGGCGGTGCTCGACACCACCGGCTACGCCGACTTCGCCCGCGAGGTGTCGCGCCGCGACTTCCCGGCCTCGACGCCGCAGGCGCGCAAGCCGTCGAAGCCGCTGCCGCCGATGCCGGCGATCACCCCGGTGGCGCCGCCGAAGATCGAAGCCAAGGGCGGCAAAGACGGGCTGAGCTTCCCCGGTGGGGTGATGCCGCCGAGGACCAGCCGGCCGTCGGAGCCGGTGCAGGCGGTGAACGCGACCCACAAGGAAGTGCGCGCGGTGGAGCGGGCGTTCTTGCAGCCCGCGGTGCCGCAGAAGCCGGCCGCCGACCGGGTGCACGTGCCGCCGCCGCGGCCGCCCAACGCCGACCCGGAGACCGATTTTTCGGGGCTCGACAACCCGACGCCGAAGCCGGTTCAGCTGCCGGTCGGCATCGAAGACTCGCGGCCTCCGCTGCCGCCCGAGAAGCAGAGCGTGCCGCAGCGGCCTGCGGTGCCGCCGCCTCCTCCGCCTCCCGCGCCGGTGTTGACCGCGGCGAAGCCCGAGGCCGCCGGAGCTGCCGCGCCGATTCCTCCTCCCCCTCCTTCGGCGCCGATGGCCGCCGCTCCCGCGATTGCGCCGGTGGTGTTCGGTGCGGTGCCGCCTCCGTACGCGACCCCGGCCGGGCCTCCCGCGGAGTGGACGCTGGCCCAGGCGCGCGGCGCGCTGAAGAGCGCGGTGACCGATCGCGACGCGCTGGTGTCGGTGGTGCTCGACTACGCGCGGCGTGCCTTCGAGTACGTGGCCGCGTTCGCGGTGGTGCGCGGCGCCGCCTACGGGTGGGACGCGCGCGGCGAAGGCGACCTCTCGGCGATTCGAAACATCTCGGTGCCCCTCGACGCGGCGAGCGTGTTTCGCACCGTCGCGCTCACCCGCGGCAGCTACGTGGGGCCGCTGCCGCCCGACGCGCTCACTCAGCACTACCTGGCGTCGCTCGGCCGCGCGCCCCGCACCGTGTTTCTCTGGCCGGTCGAGGTGAAGGCGCGGCTGGTGGCGATCATCTACGGCGACAGCGGCACCCGCCCGGTGAGCCAGCGAAAGCTGTCGGACTTCATTCTGTTCTGCCAGGAGCTGCCGTCGTCGTTCCACGAGCTGATCGCGTTTCGAAAGCAGCAGGGCGCCGGTCAGCCGTTCGTCGCCGAGGTCAGCCCCGACGCGCAAGACACGCTCCCGCCCGAGGCGCCGTCGGAGCCGATCGCTCCGCCCACCGCGCCCGAGGGTGACGACCAGTGGTTCAGCGGGCTGCTCACGCTGCTCACCGGCCCCGACGCGCGCGAGCGTGCCGAGGCGATGAGCGAGCTGTTGAAGACGCCCACCTTGTCGGCGCGGGCGTTGGCGAAGGCGTTCCCCGGGCCGACCGCGTGGAGCCGCTTGCCGGTGGTGGAGCTGCCCGAGGCCGACGAGCTCGGGCCCGTGTCGGGCGCGATGGCGAGGTTGGGCCGCGCGGGCGCGCTGGCGTTGGCGCCGCTGCTCGACGCCGATGACTCCGATACGCGGTACCTGGCGCTGCTCGCGGCCGGTACGTTGAAGCAGCCCGAGCTGCTCGACGGCGTGATGCGCGGGTTGTTCGACTACGAGCCCGACATTTCTTCGGCCGCGCGCGCGGCGTCGACGGCGTTTCGCGGAGTGAACGGCTTCGACGGGTCGATGCGGCAGCTGCGGCAGGAGCTCGCGTCGCGCGACCCGCTGCGGCGCTCGCTCGCGGCACGGGCGCTCGGCGTGCTGCACGACCGTGAGGCGATCGAGGGGCTGATCGGTTTGACCGGCTCTGATGATCAGCTCTGCGCCCAGTCGGCAGCCGATGCGCTGCGGGAGATCTGCCGGCAGAACTTCGGCAATGCCACCCGGCAGTGGTTGGCCTGGTACGCCGCGCATCGCGAGGAGCGGCGTATCGAGTGGCTGGTCGATGCGCTGATGAGCGAGGAGTTCGACCTCCGGCTGGCGGCGGTGGAAGAGCTGTCGCGCGCGGTCGGCGACAACCTCGGCTTCTTCGCCGACGGGCCCGAGAAGGAACGCCGCGGCGCGAGCGAGCGCTGGAACCGGCTCGTGATCGAGAAGCCCGAGTTCGACGTCTGATGTGAACCCTCTCCTGACAGGAGAGGGCGGAGGGCGCGTCAGCGCTCCCGGGAGCGGTTAGCGGAAACGCGGCAGTGCACAGCCTTGATGGGGGTGCTGTTCGAGGTCTTCACCAGTGCCTCGAGGCGGCTCCGCCCGCGATCGCGCGACTCATCTGAATCTCGTCGCCGGTTGTTCGTGCGACGATCTCTTCAGCGATCTCTGATCGAGTCCCGCACGGGCGGTTTTGAAACCGCCCGTGCCGAAACCGTTGGTCACGCAATGCGCGCGGCACGACACGACACGTCTGACGCTTCGAAGTCGCGGGCGGTCGTCGCCACCAGCACGGCCGGCGACGACCAACCCCACCACCCTCCATCAATGCTCACCCGTCCCACTGCTGGAGCATCGCGCGGGTCGCCTTGTATCGCTCGAGCAGCTCCGCGCGCTTGGTGGTCACCAGCACCATGAACCCGACCACCAGCAACCCGAGTGAGCTCAAGAAGATCGCGCCCACCCGCGGCTCGCGCACTCCGAAGCGCACCAGGTTCGCCACCACCGAGGTCACCATGAACGCGGTGCCCAGGTAGACGTACGAGCGGACCTTGAGCGCGATGCCCGCGGCGATACCGACCACGCAGACGAACACGCAGACGAACAACCCGAGCGCATGGTCGAAGGTGAGCGGCCGCACCGACGCCGCCGCGTAGACCAGCGTCACCGCCACCGCCCGCAACTTCACCCGCGCGCCCTCGGGCAGCTCGTCGCCGAACACCTTCACCAGACCGAGCAGCGAGAGCCCGAACGGAATCGCGAGGTACTCCCAGGAGTGGAACCCGCTGCTGAGCCACCCGCACACCATCGCCGCGTTGAACGCCACCGCCGAGGCAATCGCAGGCAGCTTCGACCCGGTGAGCCGGCTGAACCACGCGTAGTGCAGCGACTGCGCGAGCAGCAGACCCGCCAGCGTCCAGCCCGCCTGGTGCGGAGCGGCCACCAACCCGGCGATCGGGAACAACAGCGCATACGCCAGCGCCACCCGCGCCGCGCCCGGCTTCTTCTCGCGGCGCAGCACGTCGTGCAGGCCACCGGCGATCACCCCGAGCACCAGCGACGAGAACGCCTCGAAGCTCCCGAGCCGCCCACCGAGACCGACCAGGTGCACGGTGAGCAGCAACATCGCCGGCACCAGGCCGCTGAGCACCGACGCCAGGGCGTCGTCACGCTTGCCGGCGCGGAAGAAGAGCGGGCCCGACGCGAGCACCAGCGCGACGCACACCACCACCGCCTCGCAAGGGTGCGCTCCGGGCAGCAAGCCGACCCCGAGCGAGAGCTCCGCGAGTCCGAAGGCCATCATCAACTGCCCGAGCCGGGCGCGCGCGTCGCTCTTGGTGCCGAGCACCATCGCCAGGGCGCCGAGCAGCAAGCTGAACGACGCCACCCAGGGGAGGATCAGCTGCTGCGGCGCCCCGGTGGAGAACGTAACCCCGAGGAAGAACAACCCGACGTGACCGGCCGCCAGCGACGACGACCAGCCGAGCCACTCCAGCTCGGGCCGCTCGTTCGCCACCACCCACGCCGTGCCCGCGGAGAGCATCCACGCCAGCGGGGTGAACGGGCTCGACAGCTGATGCGCACACGGCAGCGCAATCAACGCCAGCGCCCACCCGGCGTGGAACCAGGTCTGCGAGCGCGCACTCGGACCGCGGCGGCCGCCGAACGAGAACGCGAGACCGAGCGCGGCGAGCACTGCTCCGTTGAGCGGCGCCGGCACGCGGAACATCAGCACCGCCGAGAGCAGGCTGATCGCGGTCGCGGTCTCGAGCGTGGTCTCGGTGATCAGCAGCAGGCCCGCGGGCAGCAGCAACATCACGTAGTCCGCCTGGCCGGCCAGCGCTCCGAAGGCGGTCGAGATGGCCGCCGCGAGCCAGAACCAGCCTGCCGCGCCGGTGTCGAGCGGCTCAGCGACGAACGCGCGCGCCTTCTGAAAGCGGGCCTTCACCAGGTCGAGCCGCAGCAGCGCCGCGAGCGAAGCGACCACCGTCGCCGCGGCCGAGAGCCAGCCGAGCTGGAGCGACTCCCCGCCGAACGACGGCAGCACCACGGCAGCGACCGCCGACGCGGTGAACAGCGGACCGACGCCGGTCACCAGCGCCGCGAAGAGCAGCGTCGCCGCGAGCGTCAGCGCCGGAGCCGTCGCACCCGCGGGCGAGCCGAGCACCTGCAGCGCGGCTGGAATCACCGCCGCCACCGACAGCGCACGAGCGGTCCACTTCCACGCGGTGTCGAGCTGGCCGCGACCGTGACGCGAGCCCAGCTGCAGCGCCAGCGCGGTACCCGACAGCAGCGCGCACGCGAGCGGCACAGGCGCGCGGAACACCAGCACTGCACCGAGAATCCCGAACGCCACCATCGACTCGAGCGCGACGTCGGTCGCCAGCAACAGCGCCGCGGGCAACAGCAACGCGAGGTAGCCCGGCTGCGCCGAGAGCGCGCCGAAGCACACCGTGAGCGCAGCGCCGAGCCAGAACCAGAACGCGAGCGAACGATCGAGCTCACCCAGCGGAGCACCCAGGGGCGCCGCGACGAAGTTCTCGAAGCGCTCCGAGGCCTTCACCACCGCCGGCAGCCGCAGCAGCGCGGCGATCAGCGCGGTCAGCGTCGCCGCGGGCACCAGCCAGTCGAACGCGAGGTGACGGCCATCGAGCGCGGGCAACACCACCGCCGAGAGCGCCGCCACGGTGAACAGCGCGCGCAGCCGGAGGACCAGCGCCGCACACACCAGCGTCGCCGCGAGCACGAAGCCGGGAGCCGCCAGGCCGACCTGCGCCTGCGACTGGTAGAGCAGCGCCGGACCGATCGCCGCCAACGAGAACGAGCGCGCGGTCCACTTCCACACCCCCTTCAGCTCGCCTTCGCCGTGGCGCGCCCCGAGCTGCAGCGCCAGCGCCGAGCCCGAGAGCAGCGCGCAGGAGAGCGGCGCGGGCACCCGGAAGAAGCTGAGCGCTCCGAGGAAGCCGAACGCCACCGCCGACTCCACCGCCACGCCGGTCGACAACAGCAGCGCCGCAGGCAGCAACAACGAGACGTAGTCGCTCTGCGCGGAGAGCGCGGCGAGCGCCACCGCCGCGAGCGCACCGGCCCAGGGCCAGAAGCCCGCCGGCCTGCTCAGCTTCGTGCTCCACGGGTGCGGCGGGGGCGCGAACCACGCCTCGAGGCGCTCCACCCACTCATCTGCCCGGCGCAGGCGCAGCAGCCCCGCCACCCCCGCGGCCACCGTCGCCGCCGGGACCAGCCAGCTGAGGTTCAGCTCGCGGCCGTCGAACGCCGGAGCCACCACCGCCACGCAGGTCGCCAGGGCGGTGAACAGGCCGACCCGCCAGGTGAGCGCACAGACGAACAACGTCGCCGCCAGCGTCAACGACGGCAACACCGCGCCGGGCGACGAAGACGCCGCGAGAAACGCCGGCGCCACCGAGACCACCGACAGCGCCCGCGAAGCCCAGGTCCAGGTCGCGTCGAGCTTGCCTTTGCCATGACGCGCGCCGAGCGCCAGCAGCACCGCTCCACCCGAGAGCAGCGCGCTCGACAGCGGCGCAGGCAGGCGGAACACCACCAGCGACGCGAGCAGCGCGATCGCAGAGGCCGACTCGCTCCGCGCCGGCGTCATCATCAGCAGCGCCGCGGGCAACAGCAACGCGACGCAGAGCTCGGGAGTGCCGAGCAGCGCGCTCAGCGCGACGCCCGACATCCCCGCCAGCCAGAGCCAGAAGGCGAACGAGCGCTCCACCGGGCGGCCGAGGCGTGCGACCAGCGCATCGACGCGAGCGCCCAGCGGCGGGTAGCGCAGCACCGCTGCGAGCGCGGCGACCACGGTGACGCCGAGGCTGACGCCGCCGAGCTCGAACGCGCGCCCATCCCAATTCGGCAGGAACACCAGCGCGCTCGCCGAAGCGAACACCAGCACTCCGAAGCCGAGAATCACCGCCGCCGCGAGCAGCGTGAACGCGAGCAGCGCCGCCGGCACCACCGCGCCCGCGGGCATCAGCAGGCAGTGAATCGTCGCCAGCAGGACCGCGAGCACGCTCGCCACCGGAGACGCCAGCGTGAGGTCAGCCGTACCGAACAGCCGGGCCGCCGTCTTCGGCGCGTGACGCGAAGTGAACGCAATCGCCACTCCGGCCAGCGCCGCGTACGGCAGCACCACCGGAGACAACGTCGCGACGCCTGCGGCGAAGAACAGCCTGAGCGCCAACCCATCGGTCGCGGCGAAGCAGAGCGCCAGCGCGAGCGGCACGGTGGCGCGCAAATCGCCGGTGTCCAACAAACCCACCAACACGGCGCTGGCGAGCACCAGGCGGTTCGCCCACTCCGCACGCACGTCGGCGTCTTCCCGGCCGAGAGCGCGCTCCGGGAAGAACGCCTCACGTACGCGCGACTGCGACAACGCGCGGGTGAACGCCACGGTGAGCGCCGAGAGCACCAGATTGCCGTACACGCCCAGCGGCCGCAGCCCGGCAGCGAACAGCACCGGAGCCGCGAGCAGCCAACCAGGGTTGCGGGTGGCGCGCGCCCACGCGAAGGGCAGCAGCGCAGCGAGCGCCGCCATCGCCACCTCGTTCGCTTGCGGCTGGTGGAGCCAGTGGCCCGGGCTCAGCACCGACACACCGAGGAGGAGCGCGGGCATCGCGGCGGCGAGGCTGGCGGGGCCCGCGAAGCGGCGGCGCGGACCTGCGAGCACCCGGCCCGCGCGCGTCTCACGCATCAAAGCGAGGGCGGTGAAGAGCGCGGCGCAGCCCAACCACCAGGCCGGCTCCGAGCTGAAGCTCATCAGCATCAGCGACGAGACGGGGAGCGTCAGCCGCGGCGTCAGCGCACGCGACGAGAGCAGCAACGCGACGCCGAACCCGAGCGCCGGGTACGGGTGGTGGCCGAGGTCGAGACCGACCAGCGCCGCCCACGCGGCGACCGCGATCGCCACCGACGCGAGCAGCACCGGCCGCCACGAGCGCAACCTGAACGTCCACACCGAGGCGGTGAGCGCGAGGGCCGCCGCCAGACCGGCCGAGAGCGCCGGCGAGAGGCCGCTCCACGCCTGGTATTGGTGCTTCGCGGTGATCAGCGAGGTGCCGAGGAGCAGCATCGCGAGCACGTCGCGCGTCGCCGGCTCGAAGCGCGCCTTCTCGTCGCGCACCACTCCGAGCGCGAGGGCGAGCGCCGCGCAGAGCGCCACCGGGCCGTAGAGAATCTCGCCACCGGCCGACTGAACGCCGAGTTGCCAGAACAGCGCCACGCCGGCCGCCAGCGCCGACGTCCAGGCGGTGAAGCGGGTCTTGCGCACCATCGCCGCCGCCACCACCGCGGCCAACGCGAGCGCGAGCGGCGCGTAATCTGGAGCCAGCACCATCAACAGCCGCGGCGCCACCGCCAGCAACAGCCCGGTGGCCGGCACCAAACCCTGGCGCTCGAGGTTGAGCGACACCAGCACCGCGGCCACCCCTGAGAACAGCAGCGCGAGCGTCGACTGCAGCGTCGCGGGCGTGGTGAGCGCGATCGCCGAAGACACGGTGATCAACGCCACCGAGGCGATGCCGAGCGCCTGGCGGTGCCGCAGCGTCCACGGAATCGAGGCGACCGCGGCGAGCAGCGCGAACGCGGCCAGGGTGAGCTCGTGGTGAACGCCGATGCCGAGCGCGGCGGCGGCAGCGGTGGCGGCGAGCAGCGCGGCTCCGGCGCGGGTGTGCGCGGGGCGGTCGAGCTTCAGGCCGGCGTAGAGCTCGAACGCGGCGAGGAATGGAGCGCTGAAGAGCGCGGGGCGAACGTCGGAGCCGACCGCGGCCATGCCGAGCGCGCCGGCGAGCAGCGCGGTGACCCAGGTGCAGCGCAGCACCACCTCGGCCTCGAGCTTGCGCACGCCGCCGTGGCGCGGGAGCGCGCGCATCGCGAAGAAGCCGACCGCGATCACGAACACCGCCGCGTAGGCAGCGTCGTACGACGGAGGCAGCGACGCCGACGCGCCGTACCCGAGCGCTCCGCGCAGCTGCGCGGCGAGCTGCTTCACGAAGCCCGGCACCAGCTGACCGCACGACTGCCAGGCGAAGTAGCCGAAGCCGTAGGCGCCGTAGAGCCAGCGGTGGCTGTTCGACAGCCGCTCACGGGTCAACGTCCAGCAGGTCCAGGTGCCGGCGGCGGCCGCGATGAAGAAGCCCGGCGGCCCGATGAAGAGGCCGATCGCCAGTGCCGCCACCTGCAGCGCCACCGCGCTCACCGAGAGCAGGTCGGCCGCGTGGCCCGGCGTGCGCATCCGCACCAGCGCGATCGCGGCGATCGCGACGAAGGGCGCGTAGGCCGACGGAGCGATCACCGCCGAGCCGAGCTCGTAGTGCAGCCGCGCCGCGAACAACGTCGTCGCGTACGCCATCGCCGCGAAGGCGAAGCCGCGCTGGGCGAGCGTCTTGCGCGCCCGGCTCGCGTGCACCACCAGCAGCCCGGCCGGAATCACGTTCAGCCAGAGCAGCGTCTCGGCGCTCGCGTGCAGGTGCGAGAACAGAGGCGCCAGGCCCATCATCGCAGTCGACAGACCCATCGCCGTGGGCAGCGACGGGCTCGAGCCTGCGTCGTAGTCGGGCTCGACCTTGGCCGCGAGCCAGGCCGAGAGCCCCGCCCAGCCGATGCACGCGGGGATGAAGACGAACCACGCGGCTCCGAGCGCCGGGCCGATCGCCAGCGGCGCGAGCGGCGCCATCATCGCGGAGATCAGCTTCAGCACCCGCGCCGCGCCCTTGGTCTTCTCGCGGCGGCTGAGGAAGCGGCCCCAGGCGGTGAAGCCGAGCGTCCAGCCGGCGGCGAGCCCGAACACCACGCCCGCGCGCACCGCGTCGCCCATCGACTTCCAGCTGTCGAACACCAGGTACAGCGTGCCGGCGAGAATCAGAAAGCCGCCCACGAACCAGCCGATGCTCTCGTTGAGGAACGGCTTCCACACCCGGTGCCAGTGCGACGCGGCGACCGCGAGCCGATCGTCGAGCGTGCGGCGCGGAGGCTTGGCGGCGAGCACCGCGGCAGGAACCGCGGGCGGCTTCGGAGCCGGCGCCTTCGGTTTCGGCGCGGGCCGAGGAGGCGGCGGCTTGGGGGCGACAACCTCGGGCTTCGGCGCCGGAGGAGGCGGTGGTGGTGGCTTGGGAGCGACAACCTCTGGCTTCGGCGGATCAGGCAATACGAAGCGCTTCTGCTCGGGCGGCGCCACGACAGGGCTTGGGAGTGACGCCCCTCCCGCCCTTTGGGCACCCTCCCCCTTGCTGGGGGAGGGGGTCACCGCTGGCTTCGGCGGCGCAGCCGGCGGCACGACGGCGGGGGTCACCTCGGGCTCGACCTTCTTTTCCAGCGCGGAGAGCAGCACCCGCTCGACGTAGCGGTAGCGCTTGTCGACGTACGCGCGCGCATCACCGTCGACGGCGGTCGAGTCCCAGCGCGGCAGCTCACCGAGCAGCCAGCGCACCCTCGTGAGGTCTTCCTTCAGCGCCGCGTCATCGCGCTGCACCGTCTTCGAGCCGCACACCGCACAGAAGCGAGCGTGACCCAAGCGCTCTGCTCCACAGGGTTCGCAGTACATGCCCCCTGGTCATTTCACCCCACGTGCCGCGACAGCCCCGGATGCCGTGGCCCCTGCGCGCGCCGGTTGCGCAATTCCTCGCGCAACGCACTGCGCAACCCTCAGTTGAGCATCGGGCCGACCACCACCGTGTTGATCGGCTTCACCGACATGCCCGCGGGGTACGCGTAGCTGGTGTTGAGGTCGGTGCCCCAGACGGTGAGCCCGAACGGCGCCTCGCTGCTCGCGGTGTGCACGCCATTGGAGCAGTTGCCCGACTGCATGTTCCACCCGACGTGAGACACCTGGTACGGCGCGTTGCCCACCGGCGCCCACGCCGCCAGCACGCCGTAGCAGTCGAGGGTGACGTCGTGAAACTGCCCGTCGCTCCCCTGCCCGCGCACGAACACCAGGTCGGTGGTCGCGTAGGTCGGATCGGTGAAGAACAGGTAGCTGCGCAGCCACTGCAGCGGAGGCACCACGTTCACCCAGTCGGGATCGCCGGCGCCGTTGAACGTCGCGCCCGGGTCGCCGCCGCCGGTCATCAGCTCGCTGAAGTAGAACGGGTGGTTGTCGTCTTGGCTGTAGATGACGAAGTTCGCGTCGGTCGCGATGAACTCGATCGTCTGCCCGGCGTTCACCGCCGACGGCGCACCGGGCTGCGGAGGCGCGAACGTCAGCGTGGTGCCGTCGACCGCTCCGACGATGCGCCAGTACGACGGATCAACCGCCGCCCGCAGCGCGTACTCCGCGCCGACGTACTGGCTGCCGAGCAGCGGCACCGCGGGGAACTGCTGGTGCGCCGAATCGCAGTAACCCATGTTGTCCGGCTCATCCATGCAGGGAATGCCGCCCCACACCGCGATCGGCTTGTCCGATTTGATCAGCGTGCCCGAGAGGTCGTCGGCCTGCTGCAGCTGCATCACCTGGTTGCGGTTGAGCGTGTAGTGCCCGACCTGGCCCTGCGGCACCGGCGTCACCGTGCCTCCGCCCGCGATCGCCACCGGCGCTTGCACCGCCACCTGCGTTCCGTCTTCGCTCGCGAACACCTGCAGGTACGAGGTGAAGCCCGGGAGACTGGCGTTGCTGGTGTGCGGCGTCGCGCCGACGTAGTTGGTGCCCCACGCCGAGACCGGGATCAGCAGGCTCGCCGAGGTCACGTGGCTCTGCGCGCCGCCGTACGGGTAGATGTCGTAGGCGATCACCGGCGCGGTGGAGGTGAAGTGGAACGGCGGGATGATCCCCGTGCCCTCGAGCATGAAGTTGGTCTGCACCGCCGGCGTGACCGGACAGGGGATGTAATAGGCCTCGGCGCCGTTGTTGAACTGCGCGAGGAAGAGGATCGCCATCTTGCCCGGGTCGAGCGTCACGCCCATGCCGGCCGCGGGGAGCCCCTGGTAGGTGATGCCTGCGCCCTGCCCCACCGGCGTCTTCGCGAAGTCCGACGCGTTGAGCGGCGTACCTGCCTGGTCGACGTTGATGGTGATCGGCGCATCCCAGGTGTTGGCGACGAACGCCGCGTAGCAGGAGCCCGCGGTGTCGGGCTGCGGGCCACCCGCGGCGAGGAAGAACTCGCAGCCGATGGTGCTGCCTTGCGCTGCTTCGCAGGCGTCGATGCAGCCGCCGTCGGCGCCGCAGCCCAGGCCGTTCGGGCAGTGCGTCGGGTTGCCGTGACAGTCGATCACCGATTGCAGGTCGTCGGAGCAGGTCGAGACGCACGCCGCTCCGCCGCCGGTGCCCGCGCCTCCGCCTGCGCCGCCTCCTGTCGAAGTGCCCCCGCCGAAGGCCCCTGCGCCTGCGCCGCCTCCCGCACCTCCGCCCGCCGTTCCGCCGCCGAGACCTCCGTCGCCTCCGATGGTGATCGTGTTGCCACAGCCACAGCCGGTGAGGAATGCCAGGACAGCGCTGATCAGGAGCGTGCGCACCAGCGCAGTGTACTCCGGCAGAAACGCCACGGCGCTTTGAAGGAAGGTCGTGGTCTGCGACGGGCCCTTCGACACACGGCGTGGTCTGCGACGCGCGGGTTGAAGGCTGTCCCTCACCCGCGAGGCCCTATGGGCCTCGTCGGCCTCTCCCAAAGGAGAGGGCTCGTCGAGGTGCTATTTCTTCTGGAGACGCAGGGGCAGCGCGACTTCCTGCTGGCTGCCGACCTTCGGGAGCACCAGCGCTTTGCCGTTGCGCACCAGACAGTCGATCGCGTCGCGCGACATGCCGCTCTCGTGCGGGTCGACCATCACTTTGGTCACCTTGCCCGACGAGGCCAGGGTGAGCGTGAGCTCGATCTCGCCCTGCGCGCCGGGGTTCGCCTTCAGCCACTTCTCGTAGCAAGCGGCCAGCTTCGGAGTCTGCGCCTTCAGCGAGCGGTTGAGGTCGGCGATCACCGACTCGTCGGGCTCGATGTCGCGCGGCTCGTCGGGAGCGCGCACGGTGTACGGCCGCTCGCCCACCAGGTCGACCCAGCCCTCGCGCACCGGCTTGCCGGGAATGAACGCGCGCCAGTGGTGCTTGCCCTGCGTCCACATCACCGAGAGCGGCGTCACGCCCAGCTTGCCGCCGTCGAGCTCCAGCTGGGTGCCCGCGGGGAAGTCGAAGTCGAGCTTCGCCAGCGGCTTCATCGGCAGCACCGGCACCTTCGCGGTGTCGAGAGGCCGCGAGACGTTGCCCAGCAACCGCCCCTGCCGCATGTGCGCCTGCACCGGCGCCTTCAGCGTGAGCGCGTCGTGCAGCTGCGCGGTGCCCGAGACGCGAACCTCGCCGCGCATCACCTCCACCACGACCTCTGCGCCCGCCTTGCTCACCAGAAACGCCGCGTCGGCGCCGCCCACGAAGGTGCCGTCACAGTGCACCAGCGCGGTCTCGTCGCTCGGCTCCACCGCCGCGAGGAAGGTGTCGTCGATGTCGGCGGTCATCCCGCGACCGAGCGACAGCTTGCCCTTGCCGTCGAGCAGCAGCTTCTCGCCCGACAGCGTCAGGCGCCCCTGGGTCTCGACCTGGTCGTCGGCCGCCAGCACCTCGCCCGCGGTGAGCGCCTTGCCGGTCGCGCTGTGCTTCGACGCGCCCTCGACCTTGAGCAGGCTCAGCTGCGGCGACATCACCTTCAAGGGCGCCTGCTTCACCGGCAACAGGCTGTTCTTCGCGATCGGTGCGGGCGTGGGCGCGGTCTTCGACGCCACTCCGTACGCCACCAACGCCAGCGAGGCGGTGAGCGCGAACCCGATGCCGAAGCGGGCCCAGTTGAAGCCCTTGGGCCGGTTCACCTCTTCCATCAGCTTCGCCTCGACCCGCGAGAACGCGACGTCGGCGAGCGTGTACGGGCGCAGCTCCTGCAACATCTTCACCCGGCCCTTGGCGGCGGCGAGCGCGCGCTGGCACTCGGCACAACCTGGCAGGTGAGCATCGGAGCCGCCGTTCTTGGCGAGCTCCTCCAACTTGTCCGGCTCGAGGTGGCTCATTCGCCCTCCGGCCCTTCGGGCGTGAAAAATTCCTTCAGCGCGGGGTCACCCTGGGCGAGCTGCTCGAGCTCGCGGCGCGCGTAGAACAACCGGGTGCGCACGGTGAGAATGTTGGTGTCGAGCACCTCGGCGATGCGCGAGGCCTCCATGCCGCGGAGGTCGTGCAGCACCAGCACGGTGCGCTTCTTCGGAGAGAGCTTCTCGAGCAGCTGCTCGACCCGGGCGCGGCGCTCGGCCGCGAGCGTGGTGTCGTCGGGGCCGGCCGACTGATCAGCCGTCTCGGGCAGCTCTTCGACCACGTCGAGCCGCGAGCGCACCTGCTTGCGGCGGGCCTTCATCGCCACGTGCACGGTGAGCCGGTAGAGCCAGGTGGTGAACGCCGAGCGCCCCTCGAACTTCTTCAGCGAGCGAAACACCTCGATGAACACATCCTGCAGGGTGTCTTCGAGATCAGACCTGGGAACCAGGAAGGCCAGCTGGCTGGCGACCTGGCGGTGGTGGCGGCGGTAGAGCTCGCGAAACGCCTCGGGCTGACCGGCCTTGCAGCGGTCGAGCAGGTCGTCGGCCTTGGCCGGCATCGGCGACAGAGCAATCGGGCCGGAGTCGGCTGCCATGCGCGGAGCGTGTAATGCCGCGCTCCCATCACTGTAAAGCCGGAGCATTCATTCGATGGTGCCCGGGGCCCCGGGGCGCATTCACCCAACGGTGACACACTGTGCTATCCGCCCCGCGTGGCCGAGACAGGCACCCTCCGTCTGGGGCAGACCCTCTTTCGTTTCAGGAGCTTCACTCCGGTGCCGGTGCTTGCCCTGATGGGGTGGCTGCTGTTCCGCTCCCGGGGTGAATACGGCCCCGGCGGCGCGCTGACCGACGCGGTGCTCGATCAGGCCGGGCTGCTGTTGGCGCTGCTGGGCCAGGCGCTGCGCTTCTACGTGCTCGGCTGGGTGCCGGAAGGGACCTCGGGCCAGGGCAACCGGCTGGAGGCCTCGGTGCTCAACATGCGCGGGCCCTACGCCTACGTTCGCAACCCGCTCTACGTCGGCAACCTGCTCATCTGCCTGGGGCTGATGCTGATCGCCCACGACGTCTGGGTCTACCTGGTGGGCCTGGGTTTCTTCTTCGGCGAGTACTTCTTCATCATTCGCGCGGAGGAGAACTTCCTGCGCGACAAGTTCGGGGTCACCTTCGACGACTACTGCGCCAAGGTGCCGCGCTGGGTGCCGCGCTCGAGCCCGGCGTTCGCGGGCGGGCTGCGCGACGGCGGCTTCGACGTGAAGCGGGCGCTGAAGAAAGAACACAACCCGTTCACCGCCTGGGCGACCGGCGCGGTGGCGCTGCTGCTCTGGGAGCACTGGGCCCGCGGCGCGCTCACCCAGACGGCGCTGGTGTCGATGCTGGCCATCGAAGGCCTGGTGCTGGTGAGCTTTCTGGGGATCAAGACCTGGAAGCGGGGCTGGCTTCGCAAATGAGCCGCCGCGCCCGTGAAGAAGGCGACCTCGACCGGCGCTTCGAAGGCCGCGCCCGGCTGGAGAAGCTGCTCGCCGACACCGGCAGCCTGGCCGACGCGCAAGACGTGGCGGCGGCGTTCACCGAAGCGCAGAAGAACGGCCACCCGGCGAGCGTGGTGATCGACGCGCTGTTCGAAGACGAGCCCCGGTTCGCCTCTCAGGCCGATGCGCGGGCGCTCTACGGCAACCTGTTCGGCCTCTGGGACCTGCTCGCCGCGGGAGAGAAGGTCGACCTCGAGAAGCCACCCGCCCGGGAGCGCACGCCCAAGCCGGCTCCGTTGGAGCCACCCGAGCCGTTCGACGACGCGCCCGACGACGCCTGGGTGGAGCGCGGGTGGAAGTTCCTCGACCAGTCGAAGAAAGACCGGCAGCGGCTCAACGACGCGTTCGAGAACCGGCAAGACGCCCTGCTGCAGTGGCTCGACCAGTCGGGCCTCGATGACCTCGGGTTCAGCGCCGCGCGCGAGGCGTTGTTCGAGACGTTCGCGCTGCTCGAGCTCGGCGGCCGCAGGGTCGGCAGCGCCCGGCCCGGCAAAGACGTCGAGGTACCCGCCGCGCTCACCGCTCGCGCCGAGGAGCACCTGTTCGAGGCCGAGCACGACGACGAGCACCCGCTGTCGGGACCGCCGCTCGAGGCCGCGCGCCAGGCCGTTCGGGCGGGGCTGAGCGCGCTCTGGGCCGCTACCAAGAAGTAGGCGCCGGGCAATTCGTTTGAGCTCAAACGATTACGGGCCCTGGCTTGACATCGGCTCGCGACCTGCGGTCTGATGCACTGCGTCGAGATTCCCGCCTGGGCCCTGGCCGGCGGACTTTTCGGCAGCCCGCACTCGTTCATCACGAGTCGAACAGACGGAGTTTTATGCCTCGCAGAGAAGACGACGCGACTGGTTTCACAGGCAAACGCAGCAAGAGCTGGCGTGAGATCGACGCCAACCGCGGCAGCAAGTCCAAGTACAACTCCCGCCAGGATGATCCTTCCCAGCAGCGCATCGAGCGCTCTGCCAGCTACGAGCGGTACAAGCGCGCGGCCGACGCGGTGTTCAGCGGCGGGGTGATGCCCGATGCGGTCGCCACCAGCCTGGACCCCGACGGCAAGCGCAAGGAGCAGAAGGAAGCGATCGCCAAGCTGTCGGAGCTGCCCGACCGCAAGGCCTGGGTCGCCGGGGTGGTCGAGTACCTCGAGAAGTACCCCGAGCTGCCCGAAGACGCGTTCTTCTTGGACTCGCTGTTGGACCACCCGAAAGACCGGATCGTCGACAAGGCGCTCGGCAAGCTCGAGTCGCTCCAGGAGGCCGGTAAGCTGCCGCCCAACAAAGCGCCCAAGAGCCTGGAGCAGCGGCTCAAGTCGCTCGAGCTCACCGGCACCGACCCCGACACCCAGGCGCGCGCCAAGGCGCTGCGCATGAAGGTCGTGGTCTGAACTGAAGCCTCTCCTGACGGGAGAGGCTTCACGAGAGCGCGAAGCGTTCTCGCGGGTGAGGTTACAGAACCGCCGACCGCGGCATCGATTGGGGTGCCGGGCTGGGGTTGCGGCGCTGCCACGAGCACACTCCGCCCGCGATTGAGGACCTCGCGTGCGGCTCAATTGCACCTGTTTCAGCGAGCCGATTTGCTTCTGTGTGGAATCGGTCACCAGGGGCGAAACAAGATCCACACAGTTGATGCGCGACGCTCAGCTGAGCGTCTTCTGCAGAAAACCGGCGTAGCGCTCGAACGCCGGGCGGGTCTTCTTCTCGGCCACCGCCTTGGCGAAGAACTTCGTCTTCACCCGCACCGCTTTGCTGGTGAGCGTGCGCTTCCAGGTGCCCACCACCCGCGCGTCGACCACCACCGTGGGGTTGAGAATGCCGCCGCCGTCGTTCACCAACAGCTTGTGCGCCACGTCGAGCGCCGCGCTCCGGTCGGTGTACGCCACCAGGAACTCGTCGAACGCCGGCAGCGCGAAGGTCGCCTCGTCGAACAGCTTCGACTGCACGAAGTACATCGTGCCCGCCTCGAGCTCGACCACCTCGAGCTCGCGCCGCACCGACTCGACCGCCTCGCGCGCGTCAGACAGCTTCAGCCCCGACCACCAGGCGAAGTCGGCCACCGTCGCCGGGCCGTGGCTGGTGAAGTAGCGCCGCGCCAGCTCGGCCAGCGCCTCGTCGCGCGGCCTGGAGCCCGCCTTCGGCAGCCACTCGTCGAACAGCACGAAGGTCTGCTGCTTGCCCGCGCGCGGCCCGAAGCAGATCAGACAGTCCTGCGCGAGGGTCCAGAGAATGTGAATGCCGCGCTGGCCCGCGGGTGAAACCCCGGCGCGCTTCAACGTCTCGTAGGCCTCCGCGCGCTCCAGCCGCTTGCCGCCCTCGAGCGCGCGGCTCAGCACCTGCCCCGCCCTGGCGAACTGCTTCGCGTCGAGGCCGAGGTCGCGAATGCGCTTCGCCGCCCGCTCCACCATCTTCGGAGCGAGCAGCTCGGTCATCCACCGCGCGTCGGCCGGAGCGACGAAGTGCAGCGTGCCCCGCATCGGCCAGGTGCGCACGATGCGCCGCTCCTCCAGCGCCCGCTCGACGTCGGCCTCGACCGACGCCTCGGTGCGAACGCCGATCGCCCAGAGCGCGCCGAGGTAGTCCTGCGCCTGCACCGCTCCCAGCCAGGCCACCACCTGCTCGGGCCGCTCGAAGCGCGCGCCGCTCAGCCGTTGGGCCGCCAGCCTGCGACGCGCGATCTCGACCGCCTTCAACGGCTACTCGATGATGATCTGAATGCTGCAGTTGACGTCGCCCGACTGCGGGGCGTCGACGAACAGGTAGTAGGTGCCCGGGCCGACGCTGATGCTGTCGCCGGTGCTGCTGCACGAGGTCGCGATCTCGCTCGACGCCAGGTCGCACGCGGTGCGAAACGCGAAGGTCGGGCCAGCGGCGGTGGTGCAGGAGCCGATCTGCGCGCTGATCGGGAACTGGGTGCCGGCGTCGGGCAGCAGCTCGATCTTGTAGACCGCGTCTTTGGTGCCGCTGGTGGTGCCGCAGCTGTTGGCGCCGTCATCGGTGAGCAGCGAGGTGTCGACGTTGATGGTCTGCGAGGTGGTGAAGGTGAGGATGCCGGGGTTGGTGCACTTGTCGGTGAGGGTGCCGCTGCTGCCGCCGCCCGCGCCACCGCCCGCCGCGCTGCCGCCACCACCGCCCGCGCCGCCGCCGGTGCCCGCCGCGATGCACGCGCCGCCGGAGCAGATCTGGTTCGAGCCGCACGCCGAGCAGTTCGCGCCGCCGCTGCCGCAGGCGCCCTTGCGATCGCCGGTGGCGCAGTTGCCGTACTGATCACGGCAGCCGGTGCACGAGCCGCCCTGGCAGATGCCGGTGCCGGTGTTGCAGTGGGCGCCGGTGACCTTCGTGCAGTCGTTGCAGGTGATGCCGGCCGCGCCGCAGTGGGTGTCGTCGATGCCGGTGACGCAGGTGCCGCCCGAGACGCAGGTCAGGCAGCCGGTCTGAATGCACATGTTGTTGGTGCAGGTCTGCGAGCCCTGGCAGGCGGTGCAGTCCGCTCCGCCGGAGCCGCACGCCACCGTGCCGTTACCCGGCTGACAGCCCGAGCCGTTGCAGCAGCCCGCGCAGCTCTGCTGGCAGGTCGGGCCCGCGCCGCCGCCGGTCGCCGAGCCGCCGCCCGTGCCGGAGCCGCCGCCGGTGCCGCTGCCGCCGCCCGCCTGGCCGTTGCACAAGCCCAAGGTGCAGCTCTGGCCGAGCAGACACTCTTTGCAGGAGCTGCCCGAAGCGCCGCACGCCATCGGGCTGTTGCCGAGCTGACACTGGTTGCTGCTGTCGCAGCAGCCGGCGGGACAGTTCGAGGGGCCGCAGCTCGCCTTGCCACAGCCTTGCGCGGCCAGCAGCACCGCGCCCAACAACGTACCCATCGCCAGGAAGATGACTCGCGACTTCATCGGAAGATCCCTTTGGTTTTTGGGCCGGCGGCCACCCGACCGTCCCAACGCTTACACCTGACGCCTCGGCCGAGTGCAGCAGTTTTTCGCGAATCGAAACGCCCGCGGTGGCGCTACGGTGCGGAACCGTTTCGCCGGGGCCAAACGTTCGACCGAAAGTTTGGAGGTACACATGTTGATGTTTCTGGTGTTGGGCGCGCTGAGCGCACCGGTGACCGACGTCACCGTCTACAGCGACCGCGCCCGGGTGGTGCGCAGCGCCAACGTGACGCTCTCGGGAGCGCAGGCGCTCGAGCTGCCGCTGCTGCCGCAGTCGACCGACGTTTCTTCGGTGCGGCTGGAGGCCACCGGCGCCGACGTGAAGCGGGTCGACTTGAGCTGGCTGAGCGAAGATCAGCTGCCCACCGACGAGGCGAAGAAGACCCTCGACGCGCTCCAGGCGGTCGATGATCAGCTCGCGCTCACCAACGGCGAGCTCGCCGCGGTGACCGGCCAGGTGCGCTCGTTGGAGTCGCTCACTCCGACGCTGCCGCCCGAAGACGCGCTCAAGCCTGCGGCGAAGCTCTCTTCTCAGGGCTGGGACAAGACGGTGGCCTTCGTGGCGGATCAGCTGACGAAGTTGCACGCGCGCGCCGAGACGCTCGGCTCGAAGCGCGACGACCTCAACGATCAGCGGCAGCAGCTGGCCGAGAAGGCGCGGCTGCTGGCGGCGGTGCGGGTGCGCCAGGGGTGGAAGGTGGTGGCCCAGGTGAGCGGCAACGGCCCGGCGAAGCTGTCGCTCTCGTACATGGTGCAGCGGGCGCGGTGGTACCCGCTCTACGACCTCACGCTCGATCCCGAGACGTCGAAGGTGAGCGTGGCGTTCTCGGGGCTGGTGTCGCAGGAGTCGGGAGAAGACTGGAGCGAAGCGGCGTTGGTGCTCTCGACCGCGATACCCGCCACCGCCACCACGGTGCCCAAGCTGTTCACCTGGAAGATCGGCGAGAAGGAGCGCTTCATTCCCACGCCCACGCCGATGGTCGACGTGCCGAAGCCCGCGCCTCCGACCCCGTCGCCGCTGCGCAAGTTCGACGAGGTGGCCTGGCTGCGCACCCGGCTGACGATGGTGGCGAACGCGGCGCCGGCCGCGGTGACCTCCAGCCTGGAGGAGAAGAAGGCCGAGCTGAAGATTCAGCAGGAGCGCATTCGCTACCGCGGCGCGAAAGACCGCGACGGCGACGGGATCGTCGATTCGGTCGACAAGGCGCCCGAGCCCGAGGAGTCGAGCGGCTACGCGATGAACCAGCCGAAGATGGAGCCGCCCGCGCCGCCGCCTCCTCCGCCGCCCGCCGCCGCGCAGCCCGCTCCGTCGCGCGCGTACCTGGCGAAGGAAGAAGTGGCCGACGTCGAGGTCACCTCCACCCGCAGCAGACGCGAGAGCGCGCCGCAGGTGCCGACCTCGCCGTTCAGCCTCTCGCCTCCGCCCGCGTACGTGCGGCCGCAGCTGGCGTCGAACCTGCCGGCGATGGCCGCGGGTGGCTACGACCTGGCGTACACGTCGCTCCAGAAAGAGAGCATCGCCACCGGCAAGGGCGCGCGGCGGGTCGCGCTGTTCGCCGAGAGCTGGCCGGTGACGGTGGAGCGCAAGCTGTACCCCGCGCTGTTCCCCGAGGCGTTTCTGGTGGCGGAGCTGAAGAGCCCCGCGTCGCAGCCGATGCCCGCGGGCGTGGCGGCGCTGTTCGTCGGGGCAGACCCGGCCGGCACCGCGCAGCTGAAGCTGGTGTCGCCCGGCGAGTCGTTCACCCTGCCGCTCGGCATCGACCGGGCGCTGCGCCCCAAGCGCAACGTGAAGGTCACCGAGTCGGAGGAGGGCGTGTTCTCGAAGACCGAGGTCACCCGCTACGAGGTCACCATCGAGATCGCCAACCCGTACAAGAGCCCGGTCGCGGTGCGGGTGCTCGACCAGTACCCGCTCACCGACAACAAAGACGTGGAGATTCTGCTCGGAGATCAGACCCCGAAGGCCACCGTCGACAAGCTCAACGCCGCGCTCGAGTGGCGGATGCCGCTGCCCGCGTCGAAGACCACGGTGATCTCCTTCAGCTACACGCTGAAGAAACCGAAGGGCTGGAAGATGCAGCAGTGGGAGGTGTCGCGATGAGCGCCCTGTTGGCGGTGATGCTTTCGGCGGCTCCGTCGTCGGCGGTCGATGCGGTAGTGGTGTTTCCCGACCGGGCCCAGGTGGTTCGGGTGGCCGAGGTGCCGTGCGGCCCGAAGGTGACCGCGACGTTCTCGGGGGTGAGCCCGGCCGCCGCGGGTGATTCGTTTCGCGCGCACGTCGAAGGCGGCGCGGTCGAGGGGCTGCGCTCGGAGCAGAAGCCGCTCAAGGAGTCGTTCAGCCCCGAGGCGAAGGACCTGTTGGCGAAGCTGAAGAAGCTGGAGACGGATCAGCAGGGGTTGATGCACGCGCTGGAGCGGTCGCGCGAACAGGCGCGCATCGCCGAGTCCTACGCGCTGGTGACCTCGACGCTCGCCTCGCGCGAGATGGCCGACCACCCCGACCCGAAGAGCTGGGGCACCGCCTGGGATGCGGCGCTGAAGCCGAAGGTGGATCAGGTGAAGGTGCAGGTCGACCTCCAGGCGAAGCTGCGCGAGCTCGACGTGAAGCTGGAGCAGATTCGGCGGCGGCTCGACGAGATCGACGTCGCCGGCCGCCGCAGCGAGTGGCTGGTGGAGGTGCTGGTGTCGTGCCCCGCCGGCAAGACCGCCCGGGTCGAGCTCTCGTACCTGGTGGGCGGCGCGTCGTGGGAGCCTTCGTACGAGGCGCGCGCCGACGACGCCAACGGCCTGGTCGAAGTGTCGACCTGGGCGACGCTGAAGCAGTCGACCGGCGAGGAGTGGAAGAACGTGAAGCTGGTGCTCTCGACCGCGGTGCCGTCGCAGAATGCGACTCCGCCCGAGCTGCGCAAGCTGATGGTGAACGCGAACAAGCACGAGCCCGAGAAGAAGGTGCTGGTGCGCCGCGACGAGTACGTCGACCACGCGGAGGACCAGAAGCAGTCTGGCGCCGCCGTGGGCGGGAAGCTGGCGGCCAAGTCGCAGGGGCTGTCGGTGCAGCTCGACGTGCCCGACCGGGCGAACGTGGCCGCCGACGGGACTCCGGCGCGCATCTTCGTGGCGAAGACGCCGATGAAGGCGCGCTTCTCGTACCGCACCGTGCCGCGGGTGGCGCCCTCGGTGTTCCGGGTGGCGGAGCTGTCGAACGCCGCGCCGTTCCCGCTGCTGGCCGGTCAGCTCGACGCGTTCCGCTCCAACGGGTTCATCGCGCGCTACGCCCTCGAGCGGGTGCCGGAGGGCGGAGCGTTCACCCTCACCTTCGGCGTCGATGACGGGCTGCGGGTGAAGCGGGTGCCGCTCGAAGAGCTGAAGCGCGAGGCCGGGCTGTTCAACTCGAAGGTGCGCTTCACCTACGGCTACCGCTTCGAGCTGGCGAACTACTCGAAGCAGCCGCGCGAGGTGGAGGTCTGGGAAGGTCTGCCGGTGAGCGAGCTCGACGATGTGACGGTGAACATCGGCGAGAAGACCACCAGCGGGTACCAGATGAACCCCGCCGACGGGATCGCCAAGTGGAAGGTGAAGCTCGGCGCGCAGGCGAAGCAGAACGTCGAGCTGGCGTACAAGGTCGACGTGCCCTCGAGTTACGACCTCGGTGGGTACTGAGGCTAAGCTCGCGGCGTGACCGCGACCGCGTCGGCCAACGAGAAGCTCGTCTACGCGCCGGTGTTCAGCGCCCTCGCACGCGGGCTCAAAGGGCGCGTCACTCCGGAGCTCACCGCCGAGCTGCAGCGGCTCGGGGTGAACTTCGACAAGCTGCTGCCGGGGTATTCCTACCCGACGTTCGAGGCGACGGTGCTCGCGGCTGCGAAGCTGTTCGCCGACCGCGCGAGGCCCGATGCGATCGCCGAGGTCGGCCGGGTGATTTGCCTGGCGACCATCGACGCGAGCCCGGTGGGGAAGACGCTGCTGCCGCTGCTCAAGGTGATGGGCACCGCACGGGCGCTGCGCCGGGTGTACTCGAAGAGCACCGGTGAGAATTACAACCAGGTCAGCTTCGGCGCCGAGACCCCGAAGTCGCTCGAGATCTCGATGAGCGACGTGGGCAACATTCCCGACATGGCGCGCGGGTCGATTCTCGGCATGGGCGAGGCGATGGGCATTCCACTGCGCGCGCGCATCGCGTCGTTCCAGGCGCCGAAGGTCACCTACCGCGTCGAGTGGGACTGATCCGTCACGAGGAGGGCGGGAGGGGCGTCACACTGCCGACCGCGGTGCTCGAAAAGCATTGATGAGGGGTGAGTGGGTCGGTCTTCGCGCTGACTCACGCGCGACCTCCGCCCGCGATCTCACACCAGCCATGCGACGCGGGCGTGCAACTCGAGCGCTCGCCCGCGCGTTCGCGATGACGCTTGGTCGCAATGCAGGAAGCCGATGCCCGAAAAGAACAACCAGTGGTCTTTTAGGGAATCGGCTCTGGCTCGCAGCCGCGTGTAGATCTCCTGCGCGATTGCGATGCTGCGAGATCGAAGTTGACCACGGCCAACGTCTCGTGACTGGTGGCTGCTCGAAGAACAGAGCCACCGCACGAGGCGGTGCAAAGTCGCGGGCGGACGTCGCCGCAGCACTGCGCAGACCAAGGCCCCCTACCCCCAATCAAAGCTCACTGAGTACGCTGGTCGCGTGGATGAGCTCGAACGCGCACGGTTGTACCGGCAGCTCGACGTCGAGCCGACCAACCTCGCGGTCCTCGACGCCTTGATCGAAGCGGAGACCGCCGCAGGCGACCCCAGCGCCGTCGTTCAGCACCTTTGGGTCGCAGCATTGCACTTCGAACATCGCGGCGACGGCCGCGGAGCACTCGCCGTCTTCGAGCGCCTCGCGAAGCTCGATCGCGATGCGACGCGAAATCTCAATTCGCTCGCGCTGACCTGCGGCCGCCTCAACCTGCCTCCGAACCTGGTGCCCTATCTGGCGCAGGCGATGCGCGTGGTCGAAGCGCGTGGCATCGACGCGCTCGTCGAGTGGACCACTCGCATCTGCAAACTGCCCCCGAACAGCATCGAGCTCACGCGCGAAATCTCGAATCCGATCACGTCACGAGAGGCCGCGGATGCGATCACCTTGCAGCGCCAAGGAGCCATGTTTCAGAAGCTGGGAGACAACCCGTCTGCGGCGACAAACTTCGCAGGGCTCGCCGCGCAGTACGAAAAAGACGGCTTTTTCCTGAAAGCGATCGCGCTCCTCAAGCAGGTCGTGAAGCTCGACGCGCGGCCTGAGTTCGAGATGCGGCTGGGTACGCTTCACGCCAGGCTTCAATTGTTTGCCGAAGCGCAGATCTACTTTCGGCGCGCGGAGGATCAGTTCATTCGCGCAGGCGACCGCGACTCCGCGGAGCTCGCACGTCGAAGCTGGGCTGAGCTGACCTCACGGCAATCGGAGTCGTGACGCCCCTCCCGGTCTTCGACCACCCTCCCCCTCACTGAGGGAGGGGTTCGTACGGCAGGGTCCAGCTGTCGGCGAGCTGACGGCGCAGCGCCGCGGCGGGCATCGCTCCGAACAGAAAGTTACGTGCGCCGCGCGCGAGCGGGTTCTGCCACTGACCCACCGCGCCGATGCGGCGCGCGGCGGTCACGACGGCGTTCGCGCGAGGTTGGCGCCGCTTCTCGTAGCTGCGCAGCGCACCACTGAGCTCGCCGCCGCGACGAACCTCGAGCGCCAACACCAGCGCGTCTTCGATCGCCTGACACGCGCCCTGCCCCAGGTTCGGCGTCATCGGGTGCGCCGCGTCGCCGAGCAGCGTCAGCCGCCCGTCACCCCAACGCGTGACCGGCGGTCGGTCGGCGATGTCGGTGCGGAAGATCGCTTCGGCCGGCGTGCTCGAGATCAGCTCGCGAATCGGCGCGCCGAACTCTGAGAACCGCGCGAGCACGTGCGCCTTTCCACGGGCCGGCTCCTCGTGCTGCCCACCGGGCCCCGACGCCACCGCGAACCAGTAGCAGCGCCCTCCATCGATGACGCAGCCGCCGAAGCGAACGCCCGAGCCCCAGAATTCGCCCGCCCAGTCGGGCCCGAGCGAGCCCGGACCGGGAGCGATGCCGCGCCAGGCATAGTAGCCGGCGTAGATGGGCTCACCATCGCCGAGCAGCTGCTTGCGCAACGCCGAGTGAATGCCGTCGGCGCCGATCACCGCGTCGGCCGCCACCTCGGATCCGTCCGAGAAGCGAACGCGAACGCCGTCGCCCCGAACCTCGGCACCGACGCAGGTGCGGCTCAGGTGCACCCGGTCGCGGCCGACCGCTCCCAGCAGAATCTCGTGCAGCGTGGCCCGGTGAATGCCGACGATACCGGCGCCCACCTGCTGCAGCAGCGCGCGCCCATCGGCCTCGGTGAGCACGCTGAGCGGCTTCCCGTCGGCGCGAAACACGCCACCCGCCTTCAACGCGTGCCCCGCCTTCTCGACCGCGTCACCCAGCCCCAGGTGCCTCAACGCCAGCACCGCGTTCGGTTGAATGGTCAGCCCCGCGCCCACCGGCTGCAGCAGGTGCGCGCGCTCGTGCACCTCGACCGTGCAGCCCGCCTTCTTCAGGCCGACGGCCGCGGTGAGCCCACCGATGCCGGCGCCGACCACCACCACGTGAGGGCTCATTCCAGCTGGAGCCCGCAGCCGGCGCACGCGCCTTCGACCAGCGCCGCCGCGTGCCCGCACGCAGGGCACGGGGGCTCACCATCGCCCTCCGGCTCGACTCCGAGCGCGACCACGCCGGCGTTCAAGCCTTCGCGGGCGAGCGCCTCGACGAATTCGCCCTGAAACAGGCCGACCGCCTTCTCGAAGTCTTCCTTCCGCACCATCACCTGAAAGCGCGACGCGCAGCCGCACCCGCCCGAGCCGCAGCACGCCTTCGACGGCGGCTTGCCCAGCATCGCGGCGATCTCCGCGCCCAACAGCTGCTCCTCGAGCTGCCGCGCCCACAACAGCGACGCTTCGGTGCACGGCACCAACGTCGAGCCCTTCAACACGTCATCGGCCTGCGCACGGTTCATCGTCGAATCCTCAGTCGAAGCCAGCGTACTTCTTCTTCGCGTCCACGCTCACCAGATGCCCACCCGGGTACACCTTCGCGGTCAGCTCTCGCCCATAAACGCAGCCGGTGTCGAGCCCGGTCGCGTGCGGCCACTTCTGGAGCCCCCGCAGCGCGTCGTGGCCGAAGTGCACGTGCTCCGGCCCGCGCCAGAAGCTCGCCCACGGGTCGCCGCCCGACACTCGGGTCGACGGCCAGCCTTCTTCGTCGATCGACCTCAGGTTGAGCAGGTGCTCGCGCTTCTGCTTCTTCAGCCGCACGCCCGGCATCAGCCCACCGTGCACCACCACCGCGTTGATGTCGGGGAACCGGAGCATCAACGGCAGGTCCTCCAGCCACTTCCAGTCGGCCTTGCGGAGCGTCTTGGCGATCTTCTCGTGCTGCTTCTTCATCTCTCCGCCACGCCGCCAACGCAGCAGGTGGTCGTCGTGGTTGCCCAACACCGAGAGCGCCTCGAGCTCGCGCAGCAGGTGAATCACGCCCTGCGAGTCGGGGCCCTTCGCCACCAGGTCGCCCACCATCACCAGCCGATCGGAGAAGCGGTAGTCGATCTTGCGCAGCAGCCGCTTCAGCTCGTCGAGGCAGCCGTGCACGTCGCCGACGAAGATGGTGCGCCGCACGCTCATCTCACACCACGATGCCGGAGTTGCGGCCCACCCAGCGCGTCGGAGTGAACGCGGGGATCTTCTTCGGGACCAGCAGCGGCGACTTCTCCTGCCAGTACGACTTGAACGGCTTCTTCACGCCCGTCTTGTAGAAGTCGATCAAGAACGCGAAGTCACAGGCGGCGTAGTCGCTCAGCCACTGGTCGAGGTCGCGCACGCCGGCGTCGTGAAACAGCTGCAGCGACAGACAGCACGCCTCGTGCTCGTAGTCGTAGAGCTTCTTGATCATCGCGTCGTCGGGGTACGGGTACAGCTTGTAGCCAATCTCGCGCGACGCCTCCGAGGTGTTCCACTGCACGGTGTGCCCGAAGAGGTGCACGATGATGAACAGCGCGCTCTCGATGTCTTCGGCGTAGTCGACCTGAATCTTCTCGCCGTCGAGGTCACCGGTGTACGGGTCGGGCACGTCGGAGATGATGATCGGAAGCGCGTAGGTGTCTTCGATGAACCGCTCGAGCTTGTTGAAACACTCGCGGAGCCGCTCGTCGCTGGGGCGTGACGTCATCTGCCGCGCAGCTTAGGCCAACTCAGAGCCACTTGTTTTCGCGATACCAGCTGAAGGTGCGCGCGATCGCGTCGGGCACGGTCAGCTTCGGCTCCCAGCCGAGGTGCCGCTTCGCCGCCTCGGAGGTGCCCACCCACGACTGCTGGGCGCCCATCTTCGCCTTCTGCTTGTTGAACAGCCGGGGCTTGTTGTCGATGCGGGTCGCCAGCTCACCGAAGAAGGCCGCCACGTCGACGAAGAACTCCGGCAGGTCGAGCGTCATCGCCTTGCGGCCGCTCTTCTCGACCAGCACGGTCTGAAACGCCTCCCAGGTCTGCGGCTCCTCCCACCCGAGAATGAAGGTCTTGCCGACCGCCTCGTCGCGCTCGGCGGAGAGCAGAATCGCGTCGATCAAATCGTCGACGTAGACCGCCGAGAACTCCTTGCGCCGGTTGCCGAAGTACACGTTGCGGCCCTTCGACACTTCCTTGAACAGGTTGAAGTAGTCGACGTCGCCGGGGCCGAACACGCCGCCCGGGCGCACCGTGGTCCACTTCACCTTGCCGGTGAACGACTCGACCACCTGCTCTGCCTCGGCCTTCGACTGCCCGTAGAACTCGATCGGCTTGCGCTCGGAGCTCTCGGTGTGCGGCCGGCCAGGCTCGTTCGGCCCCAGCGCGGTGAGCGACGACACGTAGACGAACCGCTTCAGGCCCGGGTGCTTCTCGGCGGCGTGCAGCAGGTGCCGGGTCGGCATCACGTTGGCGCGCTGAAAGTCTTCGTAGGTGATGCCCTTGGTCGCGCCGGCGACGTGAAACAGGTAGTCGGGCTTCTCGTCGGCGAGAATCTTCTCCAGCGCGGGGAGGTCGTCGTACTCGACCTCGAGGCTGCGGCCCTGCCCCGGCTTGGAGGCCTTGCGGCGCAGGGTGATGACCTCGGCGCCATCTTTGGTGAGGCGCTCGCGCAGCTGGCCGCCCACGAAACCGCTGGCGCCGGTGAGAATGACTTTGCCGTTCAGCTTCACGGCGCCACGCCTACCGCATCACGACGCCCGGCGGAAGGGAGCCAGGAGCATGGTGAAGCGCAGCGGGCGCTCGCGCCGGGTCTCTTCTTCGAGGTGGCGGCGGCGGGCGGCGAGCACGTCTTCCAGCGCGACGATGCCCTCCTTGGTGCCGTCTTCGCGGTCGAGCACCACCAGCCGGTACACCTTATGTTCCGCCATTCGGTAGGTGATCATCTTCAACGTCTCGTCGGTGTAGGCGACCGGGCCGCCCTCGTGCAGCTCCTCGGTGGGCGGGCGCATCACCTCGCGCACGAAGAGCACCTCCAAGGGGTCGATCGCGTACTCCCGGCTCAGGTGGTAGCCGCGGCGCGCCACCTTCTCGGTGAGAATCGACCGGCGCAGCACCAGCACGGTGAACGCGTGCGCCACCGTCACCGCGACCGCGAGCGGCAGCAGCAGGTTCCAGTCGTGGGTGATCTCCATCGCGAACAAGATGCCGGTGAAGGGCGCGCGCATCGTGCCGCCCAAAATCGCGCCCATGCCGATCAGCGGCCAGAAGCCGGGGCCACAGTCGGGCAGCACCTTCGCCTCCAGCGAGCCGAGACCGGCGCCCAGCATCAGCAAGGGAGCGAGCACGCCGCCCGAGGTGCCGGAGCCGAGCGCGAAGGACCAGATGCCCCACTTCACCGCCACCAGCACCAGCGTCTCGGTGGTGGTCATGCGGTCGTTGAGCAGGTCGCCGATCACGTCGTAGCCGACGCCGAGCGCGCGCGGGCAGATCAACCCGCCGAGGCCGATCACCAGGCCCGCCATCGCCGGCCACCACATCCAGTGAATCTTCTTCGCGTACTTGAGGAAGCCGTCTTCGAAGAAATAGACGCTGTAGGTCATCGCCGCCGAGAGCAACCCGGCGCCGATGCCCGCACCGACTGCGCCGAACAGCGGCTTCACGGTGAGGATCGGCGCGTGCAGCGTCACCGGGAACAGCGGGCCCGGCTCCATCAAGAACTGGCGCATCGCCATCGCCGAGGCGCAGGCGAGCGCGACCGGCACGAAGCTGCGCGGCTTCCACTCGAACAGCAGCAGCTCGACGCCCAGCATCATCGCGGCGAGCGGAGAGGCGAAGGTGGCGGCCATGCCCGCGGTGGCGCCGGCGACCAGCAGCGTCTTGCGCTCCGCGGCGGTGAGGTGAAACGACTGCGCGATCAGCGAGCCGAACGCGCCGCCGGTCATGATGATCGGCCCTTCCGCGCCGAACGGGCCGCCGGAGCCGATCGAGATCGCCGCCGAGGTGGGCTTCAGAATGGCGAGCTTCGGCTCCACCCGCGAGCCGCGCATCAGAATCGACTCCAGCGCCTCGGGAATGCCGTGCCCACGGATCTTCTCGGAGCCGTAGCGGGCCATGAAGCCGATGATCAACCCGCCCGCGGTGGGCACCAGCAGCAGCAACGGCCCGAGGGTGTTGGTCGACGGCGTCACCAGCTCGATCGAGAAGCGGTGAAAGAAGAACAGGTTGGTGAACAGCGCGATCAGCGACAGCAGCAGCTTCGCCACCACGCCCGAGAGCATGCCGATGAACACCGCCAGCAGACACAGCGGCAGCATCCGCCGGGTGGCGGTGAAGTCACCCAGCTCGGCGGGTTGGGTGTCGGGGAACAGGCGCTCGAACCAGGTTCGAAACGCGGAGCGCGTCATCGTCACGTCATTCATGTCTAAGACCTCAACAGCCGCCGGAGCGCGGTCACCAGAGCGGGCCCGCGGCGGCGAAGCTCATCTCGATGCTGCAATGAAAGTCTGAACAACACCCGCTCGCCCTTGGCGGTGAGGTGCACCCGCACCACCCGGCCATCGGCGGCATCGCGCTGCTTCTTCACCATGCCCCGCTGCTGGAGCCGGTCGACCAGACCGACGGTGCTGTGGTGCTTGAGCGCGAGCACCTGCGCCAGGTCTCCCACGGTGGGCGTGAGCTGCGCCGCCGGCACCGCGAGCATCAGCTGGTGCTGCTGCGGGGTCAGCCCGTGCCGGCGGGCGGCCTCTTCAGAGAACGCGAGGAACGAGCGCAGCTGCGCCCGAAACCCGCCGAGCAGGCGGTAGTCGTGGGCGCTGAGACTGCGTGGGGGCACCGGCCATATATATCGCAGTGCGATATATCGACAACCTTACTCACCGGGCCCGTGGCGATGTGCCACGCTCCAGTAGCGCTCTTCGAGCCAGCAGAACGGCGCGAACCACTTCGCCACCGGAGGAGTGCCGATGCCCAGGTCTCCGGTCTGGAGCCCGTCGCGGTCGTTGCGCACCACGAGGTGCTGCCAGCGGGCGAAGAGGTACAGCCCGGGGTAGAGGTGCAGCACCACCGCGACCACGATCGGCAGCAGCCGAGTCACGGGCTCAGCCTAGCGCCGGGCGCCGCTCTTCGCCGAGTCGGGCGGGTTGCCCTTGCCGACCGTCTTCACCACCGCGCTCGAGCCGGGAATCTTGCCTTCCTTCGGGAGCGGCTCGGCCTTGCCGCCCAGCGTCTGAGCGAGGAACTGCTCGGCGCGGGCGTAGAAGTCGGTGCGGTTCTCGGGGCGCGACAGCCCGTGGCCCTCGTCGGAGTAGACGACGTAGGTCGCCTTCTGGCCCTGCTTCTCGAGCGCGGTCATCACCTGCTCGGCCTCGGCCTGCTTCACCCGCGGGTCATTGGCGCCCTGGCCGATCAGCAGTGGAATGCGAATCTTCTCGGCCGAGAACAGCGGCGACGCGTCGGTGAGCAACTGCTTGTCGGCGGCGTCGTCGGGGTTGCCGATGCGCTTGTTGAACATCGCCCGCAGCGTCGCCCAGTACGGCGGCACGGTGGCGAGCAGGGTGAACAGGTTCGACGGGCCGCAGAGGTCGACGCCCGCCTGAAACAGCTCGGGGGTGAACGCGGCGCCGGCCAGGGTGGCGTAGCCGCCGTAGCTGCCACCCATGATCGCCACCTTCTTGGGGTCGGCGACGTTCTGCTGCACCGCCCACTGCACCGCGTCGGTGAGGTCGTCTTGCATCGTCTTGCCCCACTGCCGGTTGCCGAGGTTGAGGAAGCGCTTGCCGTAACCCTCGGAGCCGCGGAACTCGAGCTGGAGCACCGAGTAGCCGCGGTTGGCGAGCAGCTGCACCAGGCCCGAGAAGCCGAAGCGGTCGCGGGCCCAGGGCCCTCCGTGCACCAGCAGCACCATCGGGCCAGGGCCGTTCTGCCCGAGGGGCTGGGTGAGGTAGCCGTTGAGCGCGGTGCCGTCGCGGGCGGTGAACGCGACGCTCTTGGGCGTGGCGAGCGCGTACGCCTCCAGCTTCGGGCGGGCGGTGAACAGCGGCGCGGCGCGGTGGTTGCGGCGGTCGTAGAGCCAGAACTTCACTCCGGCGCCGTCGTCGAAGTGCACCACCCAGAGCTGATCGGCGTTGTCGCGGGAGTCGATCGACAGGTCGCCGGGCGCGAGCTTCTCGAGAAAGTCGAGGTCCGACTTCACGCCGTCGACCGACTGCCACTTCTTGTGGCCGTCGACGTCGAACGCGGCCGCCTGGAGGTTGAACTGGTTCGGCTGCCAGAGCTCGTCGAGCAGGTCGGAGCGGGTGCTGTTGGCGAGCGGCCGCTCGACGCCGGTCTTGAGGCTCTTGAGCACCACCCGCTCGGTGTCGGAGTCGATGCTGGTGGTGACGAACGCGCTCCGCCCGTCGAGCGAGAAGCCGATCAGCCCGACGTTCTCTTCCAGCCCTGCCCTGATCAGGCTGCGCCACGGCCCCTTGGGAAAGTCGCGCACCCGCAGCTCGGTGCCGCCCTCGGGGGTGGAGGCGATCGCGCCCTTGACGGTGAGGTTGGAGTCGAACGCGAACTGCTGAACGTCGCCGGGGTTCTGGGTGTCGAGCTCGAGCGCGCCGGTCTTGAGCGACAGCTTGTAGACGTCGAAGTACTTGCGGTCGCGGAGGTTGAGCGAGACCAGCACGCTGTCGGTGAAGCGGGGCACCACGAACGGGAACTGGGCGCGCACACCCTCGAACGGGGTGAAGTCGCGCACGTTCTTGGTCGCCAGCTCGACGCCGTAGAGGTGGTAGTTCTCGTCGCCGTCGGAGTCCTGCAGGTAGAGGAGCGACTGCGAGTCGGGCGCCCAGCCGTAGGTGCGAATCGGCCGCTTCTTGTCGTGGGTGAACGCGACCGCCTCGGCGTCTTTCTGGGCGATGCCCTTCACCCAGACCTGGAGCACGTTGTTGGCGTCGGGCGCGAGCCAGGCCAGCCGCCGGCCATCGGGAGAAATCTCGGGGCTGGTGCGCTCGGGGTCGCCCAGCAGCAGCTCGCGGGGGATCAGCGTGTTCTGCGGGGGCGGAGCGGTGTCGGCGAGCGCGAGGCGTGCGGCCAGCGCCAGGGCGAGGGAAAGGCTCTTCATCGGAGCGAAGGTGTACCACGCGCGTGCTACTTTCTTCGGCCCAGGATGCTGACCCTCGTTCTGTTCGCGTCGCTGCAGGTGTCGTTGGTGAAGGAGCCTCCGCGCTTTTCGGCGCACCTGATCGAAGCGCAGGCGCCGGCGCCACAGCCGAACGACTACTCGACCTGGAGCCGCGAAGAGCTGCTCGCCGAGTACAACCGCCTCGAGTCCGACCGGCCCTCGGTGGCGATGCCGATCGCGCTGATGGCGACCGGGGTGGTGGCGCTGGTGGTAGGCCTCTACTGCGGGCTGTTCGGGCTGGTGCTCTCGGCGGCGGGCTCGGGCTCGTCGACGCTGTTGATCGTCGCCGCGGTCGCCGGGCTGGCGGGGCTCGGGTTGTTGCTCAGCGGGATCGTGCTGTTGATCGGCGCGCTCCACGACCGTCGGGCGATGGGCACCGAGATGGACCGCATTCAGGAGCAGCTGCACGACCGGTCGCCGGGCATTCAGCCGGGGCCTCCCCAGGCTCCGCCGACGGGTCCGGTGCCGCCTGGGCCAGGCCCGACCCAGGTGTTCGCCCCGGTGAAGCCGACGATTCTGCTGGCGACTTTCTAGGCTGTCATTGCGCGCGGGCTCGATGCGTCATAGCTAGCGCGCCATGTCGAACGAGCAGAAACAACCGCAGCAGCAGCAGGGCAAGGGCGGCAAAGCCGACGAGCTGAAGATCACCACCCGCGCCGAGGACTTCTCGGGCTGGTACCAGCAGCTGGTGGAACGGGCGAAGCTGGCCGACCACTCCGACGTCAAGGGCTGCATGGTGATCCGCCCCAATGGCTACGCCATCTGGGAGCAGATGCAGCGCGCGCTCGACAAGATGTTCAAGGACACCGGGCACAAGAATGCCTACTTCCCGCTGCTGATCCCCCAGTCCTATCTCCAGAAGGAGAAGGACCACGTCGAGGGCTTCAACGACAAGCACGTGGCGATGGTGACCCACGCCGGCGGCGAGAAGCTGCCCGAGGCGCTGATCGTGCGGCCGACGTCGGAGACGATCATCAACCGCTCCTTCGCCAAGTGGATTCAGAGCTACCGCGATCTGCCGATGTTGCTGAACCAGTGGGCGAACGTGATGCGCTGGGAGATGCGCACCCGCTACTTCCTCCGCACCACCGAGTTCCTCTGGCAGGAAGGCCACACCTGTCACGAGACGGCTGAAAACGCGCAGGAAGAAGTGCTGAAGATGCTCGAGGTCTACCGGGTGTTCGCCGAGGACTACATGGCGATGCCGGTGATGGCGGGCCGCAAGACCGACTCCGAGAAGTTCGCCGGCGCCGACGCGACCTACAGCATCGAAGCGATGATGCAGGACAAGAAGGCGCTCCAGGCGGGCACCTCGCACAACCTCGGGCAGAACTTCGCCAAGGCGTTCGAGACGATGTACCAGAGCCGCGAGGGCAAGAAGGAATACGTCTGGCAGACCTCGTGGGGCGTCTCGACGCGCCTGATCGGCGGGCTGATCATGACCCACAGCGACGACGCGGGCCTGGTGGTGCCGCCGAAGCTGGCCGCGACCCACTGCGTGATCGTGATCATCGGCAAGGGTGAGGAGCGCGCGGCGGTGAAGGTGAAGGCCGAGGCGATCGGCGCCGACCTGCGCAAGGCGGGGCTGACGGTCATCGTCGACGACGACGAGTCGAAGGGCCCGGGCTTCAAGATCAACGAGTACAACCTGCAGGGCGTGTGCAGCCGCATCGAGCTGGGCCCGAAGGATCTGGCGAAGAACGTGTGCGTGATGGCCCGCCGCGACAAGCCGGCCAAGGAGCAGAAGTTCGAGGTGCCGCTCGACCAGGCGGTGGCGCGGCTGCAGAGCGAGCTCGAGCAGATGCAGAAGGACATGTTCGAGAAGGCGAAGACGTTCCGCGACACGCACACCTTCGAGGTGAACTCGTACGAGGAGCTGAAGAAGCGCGCCGACGACGGCTTCCTGCTCGCGCACTGGGACGGCACTGCTGCGACCGAGGCGAAGATCAAAGAAGAGACCGGCCTCACCACCCGCAACCGGCCGTTCGCGCTGAAGCAGGAGCCGGGCAAGTGCGTGATGACCGGCGCTCCGTCGACGGGCCGCATCGTCTTCGCGAAGAGCTACTGATGTCCCATCGAGGCGGAGGTGCGGGTCGAAGCGGCATGCTGCTTCGCGCCGCGCTTCTGCTGCTGCTCACCGCGTGTGGAGCCGCCGTGCCCGGAGCGCCCGCGGACGGCGGCACCGACGCGGGCTCCGACGGTGGCTACACCGTTCCCCGCTGCAGCGACGCGATGATGTGCAGGAGCGGCGGCGCCTCCTGCTTCTCGCCGTACTGCACCTCCGGCGGTTGGTCGACCTGCAATGCGACTTCGTGTCCCGTGGGCCAGCACTGCGAGAAGTACCAGGTCGACAACTGCGGCCAGCTCTCCATCTCCGATGAATCGTGCCGGCCCGACTGCCCCGCGGTCGCTTGTCCGGTGGGCCGCGTCTGCGGCGGCGACGGCGGCTGCGTCGATGCGCCGTGCACGAGCAACGCCGACTGCCCGAACCTGTTCGAGTGCAGCACCACCAGCGTGTGCAAGCCAAAGGCATGTCAGCTCGACGGCGATTGCTCGGGCGGCTACTGCGTGAACTTCCAGTGCGCGGCGACCCTGGGCTACTGCAACGACATTTGAGCGGTTTGGTGCTTTGAAGCCGCGGGTGGACCCCGTCGAGCTGAAGAAGCTGTTGACCCGCGTGCGCGCCGGAAAAGTCGGCGTGGCTGACGCGATGAAGAAGCTGAAGGACCTGCCGTTCGCGGAGCTCGGCTTCGCCACCATCGACACCCATCGGTCGATTCGGATGGGTTTTCCCGAGGTGGTGCTGGGCCAGTGGAAGACGGCCGAGCACTGCGTGAAGATCGCCGAAGCGCTCGAGTCGCACGGCAACGGGGCGCTGCTCACCCGCCTGCAGCCCGAGAAGGCGGCGGCGCTGGCGGCGCGTTTTCCCCACGGCGTCTGGCACGAGACGGCGCGCATCTTTCAGCTGAAGCCGAAGCGCAAGCCGCGGGCGGGCAACGTGGCGGTGGTCTGCGCCGGCACCTCCGACCTGCCGGTGGCCGAAGAAGCGGCGATCACCGCCGAGGCGTTCGGCGCCAAGGTCACCCGGGTCACCGACGTGGGCGTGGCGGGCATTCACCGGCTGCTGCGCAAGCGGCACCACTTCGAGGGCCAGCACGCGATCGTTGCGGTCGCCGGCATGGAGGGCGCGCTCGCCTCCGCGCTCGGCGGGCTGGTGGGCGTGCCGGTGGTGGCGGTGCCGACCTCGGTCGGTTACGGCGGCAGCTTCGACGGCGTCACCACGCTGCTGGCGATGATGACCGCCTGCGCGTCGAACGTTGCGGTGGTGAACATCGACAACGGGTTCGGCGCGGGCTTCTACGCGGCGCTGATCAGCCGCACCAAGGGCAAGCGCTGATCCGCGGTTACCGGTTCCCGATGGTGGTGAAGAAGCCTTCGTGCCACCAGACGATCGACCCGATGCTGTACCAGCGCAGGGTATCGCCATCGACCCGGTAGGGCTCTCCGCAGTCGTCGCAGCTGCCGACCAGCTGCCCGTGCGCGAGCGCCTTGAGCGACGTCTTGTAGAAGCCCTGCGGCATCGGTGAGCTGATGCCGGCTCCGGTGCAGCCGAAGGTGCTGACGTCGTCGGGGTCGTTGTCGCAGGCGAAGGTGTCGGTGACCGCGAGCCCACTGGGGTCGGGCGAGCCGTCGTCCATCACCAAGGTGCTGGTGACGGTGACCTGATCGACGCCCGCTTCGGCGCAGCCCATGTCGCGCCCGTCGGTCATCGCGTTCAGGCCCCAGTTGAACAACCGGTAGCCCGCATTCGGCATGATCGAGAAGTCGGCCGACGCATCGCCCTTGGTGAGGTCGACCGTCTTGCTCATCGACGGCGACATGCTGGCGTTGCCGCTCGGCTCGGTGATCATCATCGTCACGATGTACTTGCCGCTCACCTCTTCGGCGGGGTCGTGGCTGCAGGTGCCGTCTTTGCAGACGCCCTGCTCGTCGCCGCTGGTGATCAGCTCGATGGTGCCCTTGCCTGCGCCGCAGTCGAACACCTTCACGAACGGGTCTCCGGTCGAAGTGTCGAGTCCGCTGCGGTAGGCCTGCGCCACCACCTTCACCGAGCCGTAGTTTGCGGGACAGGTATCGGGCGTTCCGTCGGCCTTCTTGATCGCCCAGGTGGCGGTGAGCGTCGCCTTGCTCTGACCGCCCAACGCTCCGCCGCAGCCGCAGAGCAGAATCACCACCAGGAGTTTCGTTCTCATGACCCCAAGGGTCACGAGCCGCCGAATGTCGCGTGCGGACCTACTTTTTCCGGCGCCGCAGCATCAGCGCCAGGAGCGCGAAGGCGGTGAACCCTCCAGAAGTACTGGAGCAACCGACGGTGCCGTGAACGTCGATGTGCTGCGTCGGAGGAGTCGCCTTCACCGGGCCGGGCTGACCGCCGCCGCCGCCACCGCCACCCGTGCCGGAAGCCGAAGCTCCGCCACCGCCGACGCCGCCGAGCTCGCCGCCATCGGAAGAGCCGGAGCCACCGCCGGTGCCGCTCGCCATGCCGCCGCCGGTGCCGCTCTGCTGGCCGCCACCGCCGCCCGCGCCACCGCCCATGCCCGCGTCGAGCGGCGGAGGAGGCGGTTTGCAGTTGCAGCCGCCGGCGCACGCCACGCTCGCGCTCTGCCAGATGGGGTTGTTCGCGGTGTCGTAGACGACGAGGTTGCCGTCGTCTTGCATCGACAGGTGGGCGCCGTTGTGGCCGCCGGTCATCGACGACCACAGCTCGCAGCCGGCCTTCGAGACCAGCACCACGTTGCCGTCGGCCTGCACCTCGGTGACGAAGCCATCCATCATCGTGGTCTGCGAGGCCCAGAGCGGGCCGCCGCCCTTCTGGTAGACGACCAGGTTTCCGTCGGACTGCATCTCGAGGTTGAAGCAGCCGCCGCACGCGGTGAGCGTCGCGCCCGGAGCGAGCGCCTCACCCGCCGCCAGAGTGCCGCACGAGGCCGCCGGCTTGCCGCCCATGGGGCCGGAGCCGCTCGACCAGAGCGCGTGCGAGCCGGTGTCGTAGATGACGAGGTTGCCGTCGTCTTGCATCGCGAAGCTGGCGCCGTTGTGGCCATCGGTCTTCGAGGCCCAGATCGCGCAGCCGCCGGCGTCGTAGACGACCAGGTTGCCGTCGCCCTGCATCACGGTGACCTCGCCATGCTGCTGGGTCATCGTCGCCCACATCGCGATCCCGTTGGAGTACTGCACCAGATTGCCGTCGCTCTGCATCACCAGGCTGAAGCGCCCGTCGCAGGAGGTGATCGAGCTGCCCTTGGCGAGGCCGGTGCCGCTCTGGATCGCGCCGCAGCCGGTGGGCGCCGCCACCGCGGGAGCGCCGCCGCTGCACGCGCCGGCGCTCAGCGCTCCGCCGGAGCCGACCGGGTGGCCCAACGGGTTGGTGCACATCGGGCCGCCGCCGAGGTTGGTGAGCGCGGTGAGGTCGCCGTTGAAGATGTCGAGGTCGACGTTGCCGCTGATGCCGGGAACGCTGCCGTTGTCGGCGTACTGCCACATCACCCACGACGACCAGCCCGAGGGCATCGTCGGGCAGCAGGTGCCGCCGGTGCAGAACAGGTAGTGCGCGACGAACAGCGGGTTGGCGCTGAAGTTGGTGGAGATGCCGAAGCCCGACCAGATGCCGGGGCTGGTGTAGATGATCGTCTGCCGGCCGGTCTTGGCGGCGATCTCGTCGATGAACTCCTGGGCGTTGGCGGCCGCGGTGGCTGCCGAGGCGCCGGAGCTGATCTCCCAGTCGAGCATCGGAGGCAGGTCGCCCGCGCTGAGCGTGCCGACGAAGTTCAGGTAGTAATCGGCCTGCTGCTTGCCCGACACGTTCGGGTGGAAGAAGTGGTACGCGCCGCGCGCCACGCCGTTCGCCTTCATGCCCGACCAGTTGTGATTGAAGTACGCGTCCTGGTAGCCGAGGTTTTCGGTCGCCTTGGTGTACGCGAACTTGATGCCCGAGGCCGCGACCTGCGCCCAGTCGATGTTGCCCTGGTAGCTCGAGACGTCGATGCCCCGCAGCACGGTGGGGCCCTGGCAGACCTTCAGCTCCTGTTCGACCGAGGACCACTTGTCGGGCTGATCAGGATCGTAGGGCTGACCACACGAGACAGCGACGGCCGCGCTGACGAAGAGCGTGAAGCGGGTGTTCCAGGACATGCGCGCGAACGTACGCAGCGCGTGCGGTTCGACCAATCGGTGCACGGAAAGCTGTCGCGTTGGCGAGACAGATCGGGTTCTCAGGCGTTGGGAAAAGCGCTTCGAGGGGTGTCGCGCCGTGGGTAGGGCGCTGTGCCTTCGACCCACTCCGCCCGCGATTCTGAACCAGCCGTTCGACACGGGTGTGCGTCGCGATGGCGCTGCCCGGCGGCGGCGGAGACCCCTGACGGTCGCTCGACAAAACGCACACACCTGGTGGTGCTAACTGTCGACGTTTTGTCGAGGGGCCTGAATGGGTCTCCGCGCGGCGACCGGCTCTGTGCTGCGAGGGGCACACCTGCGCGGCACGGCTGGCGCCGAAGTCGCGGGCGGAGCGGGTCGAAGCCGCTGCGCCCTACCCGCGGCCCACCACCCCTCGAAGCGCTTTTCACTGCGTCTCGATCACGAGGCAGGCTCGCGCTATGAGGCCCGCGTGGCCAGAGACGTTCTCTTCATCGAGCCGGTGGGTGGAATCGCAGGCGACATGTTCCTCGCCGCGGCGGTGGACCTCGGCGTGCCGCTCGCCGACCTGGAACGCCAGCTGCGCACCCTCGAGCTGAAGGGCTGGCGCTTCGAGACCAGGCGCGACCAGCGCCACCAGATCACCGGCACCCACCTCGACGTCATCGTCGACGGTCAGGGCACCACGCCGCACGACACCAACGGCGGCCACCACCCGCACGGCGAGCGCGGCCTGAAGGAAATCGTCGCGATCATCGAGCACTCTCAGCTGGCGCCGAAGGCGAAGGAGCGCGCGCTGGCGGTGTTCCACGCGATCGGGGTGGCCGAAGCGAAGGTCCACGGCGTGCCGGTGGAGAAGATCCACTTCCACGAAGTGGGCGCGGTCGACTCGATCATCGACATCTGCGGCGCCGCGGTGGTGCTCGACCTGCTGGGCGACCCGGAGGTCTTCTGCTCCCCGCCGCCGCTCGGCAGCGGCACCGTCACCATCGCCCACGGCACGGTGCCGGTCCCGGTGCCCGCGACGATGGAGCTGCTCAAGGGCCTCCCGGTGCGCTTCGAAGGCCGCGGAGAGCTGACCACTCCCACGGGCGCCGCGCTGGTGAAGTGCCTCACCAAGGTCGGGCTCCCGCCGCCGATGAGCGTGAAGAAGCTCGGCTACGGCGTCGGCACCAAAGACTTCCCCGATCGCGCCAACGTCGTGCGCCTCTCGCTGGGAGAACGAACCGCCGCGCCCGAGAGCGACCAGGTCGCGGTGCTCGAAGCAAACCTCGACGACTGCAGCCCGCAGATCCTCGGCGCTCTCATGGAGCAGCTGATCAGCCACGGCGCGCTCGACGCGTGGATCGCCCCGGTGACGATGAAGAAGGGCCGCCCGGGCCACCTGCTCGGCGCGCTCGCTCCGCTCGACAAGCAGGCCGAGCTGACCCGGCTGATCCTCGCCGAGTCGACCACCCTGGGTGTGCGGCACCACCTCGCGGCCCGCACCATCCTCGAGCGCAAGCACGTCACCGTCGAGACGCCGTACGGCCCGATTCGCATCAAGCTCGGCCTCGACGGCGGCAAGCTGATCAACGCCACGCCGGAGTTCGAAGACTGCCGCGCGGCCGCCGAAAAAGCCCAGGTGCCGCTGAAGACGGTGATTCAGGCCGCGCTCGCCGCCCACCGGCCATGAAGCTCCGCATTCTCACCGCGCTCGGCATGGCCCTGATGGCCGGAGCGCTGGTGCTGCAGTACCGCCCCGACACCTGGGAACGCCGGGTCACCGACGAGCTGATGCACGCGCCGTCGAACCACTGGGCCCGCCCGACGCTCGAGCCCGGCACCGGTCACTTCGGCGACCTCGTCGAAGCCGACTGGAGCGCGCTCCGCACCCTGGAAGAGAACTGGGGCTCGATTCCCGGAGACGTTCGCTTCGAGTGCCTCAAGGCCACCTCCGACCTCGACCTCCAACACCACTTCGCCACCCCCTGCCGGCAGTGGCTCGAGGCCGCCCGCCGGCATCTCCCCACCGTCGAGCGTGCGGTGGCCGCTCCCGAGGCCGGGCCACCCGAGCGCTTCGACCCGTTGCGCGGCGCCGACTCAGGCTTCGCGGCGCGGCTGATGGTGCTCGGCCGTCTGCCCGCGCTCGAGGCGCTCTCGCGAGAAGCAGCCGGCGAGCACGACCGCGCGCTCGACGCCTGCGCCACCACGCTGGAGGTGATTCGCGATCTCGAGTGGGGCCTGCGCTCCACCAGCGACTCGCTCGGCGAGCGCGCCGGCACCCTCACCTTCTACCCGTGCGCGCACGCGCTGCTGAACGCCACTCCCGAGCGCCGCGCGAAGTTCAGCGAGCAGCTGGCGAAGATCGCCGCCGGCCGCCCACCGCCGGCCCACGGCTTCGAGCTCAACCGCTCCACCGAGCTGCTCCACTTCTTCGGCCCCACCCTGCCCAAGAAGACGCTCGCGCGCGCCGACCCCAAGGTCTCGGGGTGGATCGAGCGCAACGCCGATCGCCTCAACCCCAAGGCGCTGCAGCAGACCTGGGACGATCTCTCCCGCCACGAAGACGAGCAGGTCGAGCTTGCCCGCCAGCCCTCCGACCGGTGGCCGGCAACCAACGAAGCGCTTGCCGCGTGGAAGAGCGTCGACGCGCTGTTCGAAGGCCTCGCGGTGATGACGTCACTGGCGAATCAGACCGCGGAGCACGACGCCTGGCCCGACCCGCTGCCCCAGGGCAAACAGGTGAAGCTCGCGCGCGAGGGCGACGCGGTGACGGTGCTGCTTGATCTGCGCACCCACCCGGTGCAGCTGAAAGACGGCACCACCGGCGACCTGCCCAACCGGTGGACGTTGACGTTGCCTCAGTAGCGAATGCCCTGGGGGAAGCTCCCGTTCGGGTCGCGCTTCTGGCGAACCTCGTACTTCTGGAGCTGCTCCAGGAACTTGCCGCTCATGTCCTTGCCGAGCGAGAGCGTCGCGTCGCCCTTCGACGGGTCGGGGTTGTAGATGTAGAAGCTGCCGTCTTTGCGGCGGCCGACGGTGACGTAGTGGTCGGCGCTGACCTCGCCGTGCTGTGCGCCGAGCCGCACCGTGAGCGCCTGGCCGGGCGCGAGCTTGCCCACCTCTTTGAGGAAGTCGACGCCCACCGAGACGTTGGTGCTCTTCGCGCCCGCGAGCTTGCCCAGCTCGTCGTCGCCCAGGCCGCCGATGTCGGTGGCGTGCCGCTTGGCGCTGATGTCGACGTAGCCGCTGCTGACGTGCACCGTCTCGCCGAACGCCTTGCCGACCAGCTTCTCGATCGTCTCCTGGTTCTTCGGGTCGGACTTCATCGGGTCGTCGGCGGCGTCGCGCTCGGCCTGGAGCGCGGCCTTGAGCTCTTTGACCTCTTTCGGCTTCAGCTTGCCCGAGTCGATCGCCTGATCGACCGCGTCGCCCGCCGACACCCGGGTGTGCGCCGAGCGGTACATCAGCTCCTGCGCCTTGTTGAGGTCTTCGAAGGTCGCGGTGTGGCCCTTCACCCGGTCGCTGATGTCGGTGAGCTCGGTCTTCTCTTTGGCGGTGAGCGTCGAGCTGGAGGCGGCGTCTTTCATCACCTGCGCCGCCGCGTCGGGCCCACCCGAGAGCATCGCCGCGCCGAGCACGTTCGACGGCCCGCAGGTCGCCTCGCTCTGGGTGTCGCGCTTGCCGTGGGGGTACTGGGTGAGCTTCGCCATCAGCTTCGCCGGGTCGGCCCACTCCGCGTCGCTGATGCGGCCGCTGGCCGAGGGCAGCCCGCCCTTCTGGTTGCTGACGCCGTAGTTGCCGTCGGCGAGCGGCGGCTTGGCGGCCGGGGCGGTCTGAAACGCATCGCCCGCGCCGGCGGGCTTGGCCGGCGGCGCGCTCGGAGGCGCGACCGGCTTCTGCGCCGCGTCGGTCTTCTTCGCCTCTGCGCCCTTGGCCTGGTGGTGATGAACCGGTCTCAGCTTCGCACCGCTGACTTCTCCGCCCATGCGGCGCAGCAAAGCAGAGTCAGCTCGACTCGGTCCAGACCGGTTGATCCGTCAGCGCGGGCCGGGTGCCGAGCACTTCGTTCGGGCGAAACTGGCCCTTGTACTGGAGCGACGCGCAGCCCTCCACCCGGTAGCCCAGGTAGACGTGTTGGGCGCCGATCTCGTTGGCCAGCTCCACGCAGCGCATCACGTTGCCGACCCCGGGCGACAGGCGGGCGATCTCGGGGTGGTAGAAGAAGTACGCCGCCGAGACGCAGTGCCGGGTGAGGTCGAGCAGGCTGATCGCCACCAGCTTCTGGTCGTCGTACCAGGCCACCTCGCGGCCGGTCGAAGAGGGGAACGCGAACTGGGTGCCGTACTCTTCTTCGGTGAGCGCCGACGGCTCCCAGCCGCGGTCGGCCTCCCGGGTGGCGTGCCACAAGCGGTGCAGCTCGAGCCGCTGGGCGTCGACCTTCGGGCGGCCGATCTCGAGGCGAAAGCGGCGGCTGCGCCTCAGCGCGCGCTTCTGGCTGTCGGAGGCGACGAAGCGGCCGGCGTCGAGCCTGATGCTGATGCACTCTCCGCACGGGCGACACGCGGGGCGAAAGTAAGCGGGGCCGAAGCGCCGCCAGCCGCGCAGCAGCAGCGACTCGAGCTCTTCGGGGGTGACGTTCACCATCAGGCGGTACTCGAGCGAGGCCTGGTTTCCAGGCAGGTACGCGCAGCTGCGCGGCTCCTCGATGAAGTGGCGAACCAGCCGGGCCATCGTCAGACGCTAACTGTAGCCAAAGCGGGGCCACTCGTTACACTGCCCCGATGGCCAGTGACTCCCAGTGGGACGATCGCCTCAAGTCGTTCCTCAAGAAGACCCAGCAAGACCTCAAGCGCGCGGGCAACGACATGCGCATCGAGGCGGAGAAGCTGTTGAAGGAAGTGCAGGATCCCGAGCGCCAGGCGAAGGTGAAGGCCGGCCTGAAGGACTTCGGCAGCTGGGCGCGCAAGACCGCCGAAGAGGTGGCGGGGCTGGTCGAGACCGGGGTGAAGAAGGCCGAGACCACCTTTCGCGACGTCGCGACCAACAAGTCTGGGCCCTTGAACGAGCCACCACCGCCCGCTCCGACACCCAAAGACGCCGCTCCGCCTGTTCATCAACCCACTCCAGACGAGAAACCCGACAAGCCGGCCGAAAAATCCATCGGGCCCAAGAAGGGGAAGAAGAAGGCCTCTTCGGGCGGTAAACCCGCGAAAAAGACGATCGGCCGGGTGTCCGACGATGGTGACGACGAGGAGTAGCCGCGGTCGTCTTAAGACCCCTCCGAATCGAAGTAACTGTGCAATACTCAACCCTTCCGGGTGATGTGTGAGTAACGACAACAAGGGCAAGTTCCAGACGGACATCGCGCAGAACCTGATCGACGCGGCGATGCGCAGCGTCGACAAGGCCAAGGCCGAGGTCTCGGGTCAGCCGCTCCCGCCGGAGCCCGGCGCTCCCGCAGCTTCGGGCGCTTCGGGTGAGGTCGAAGTGCCGATCGAGGCACCGGCGGCGCCCGACAGCTCGGCGGTCGCCAAGGAGCTCGAGGCGACCAAGGCGATGCTGGAGATCTCCACCGAGAAGACCCGGGAGCTGCTCCAGAAGCTGAAGGACGAGCACGAGCGCACCCTGCGCGCGATGGCCGACCTCGAGAACTACAAGAAGCGGGCGTCGAAAGAACGCGAGGAGATTCAGCGCTTCGGCCTCGAGAAGATGCTGAAAGACTTTCTGCCGGTGGTCGACAACTTCGACCGCGCGCTGGAGCACTCCAAGAGCTCGGGCGACATGAAGAGCCTCGAGACCGGCGTGTCGATGGTGCGCAAGCTGTTCGAAGACGCGCTCGCCCGGCACGGCGTCAAGGCGTTCGACTCGGTCGGCAAGCTGTTCGACCCCAACTTTCACGAGGCGATGGGCCAGCTGGAGACCAAAGACGCTCCGGCCAACACGGTGATGAAGGAGCTGGTGCGCGGCTTCACCTTGAACGACCGCCTGGTGCGGCCGGCGCTGGTGATGGTCGCCAAGCCTCCCGCACCGCCGCCCGCGCCCCCGGCCCCTGCCGCCGGGCCCGACCAGAAGACGGATGCTTCACCTGCACCAGCATCGGATACTGCCAGTGAGCCGAAGAGCTGAACCGGGGGGTTCATGAGCAAAGTCATCGGAATCGACCTGGGAACCACCAACTCGTGCGTCGCCGTGATGGAAGGCGGCGAGCCGGTGGTGATCCCCAACTCTGAGGGCGCGCGCACCACGCCGTCGATGGTCGCGTTCACCGAGTCCGACGAGCGGCTGGTCGGGCAGATCGCCAAGCGTCAGGCGGTCACCAACCCAGAGAACACCATCTTCGCGGTGAAGCGGCTGATGGGCCGGCGGTTCGACTCGCCCGAGGCCAAGCGCGCGATCGCGGTCTCGCCCTTCAAGGTGATCGGCTCGCAGAACGGCGACGCCTGGGTCGAGATTCGCGGCAAGCAGCACAGCCCGCCCGAGATCTCGTCGATGGTGCTGACGAAGATGAAGCAGACCGCCGAGGACTACCTCGGCGAGCCGGTCACCGAAGCGGTGATCACGGTGCCGGCGTACTTCAACGACGGCCAGCGGCAGGCGACCAAAGACGCCGGGCGCATCGCCGGGTTGAACGTGCTGCGCATCATCAACGAGCCCACCGCGGCGGCGCTCGCCTACGGCCTCGACAAGCAGAAGGAAGGCAAGAGCGAGAAGATCGCCGTCTACGACCTCGGCGGCGGCACCTTCGACATCTCGATTCTCGAGCTGAACGCGGGCGTGTTCGAGGTGAAGTCGACCAACGGCGACACCTTCTTGGGCGGCGAAGACTTCGACGTGCGGATCATCGATTGGCTCGCCGAGCGCTTCAAAGGCGCCAACAGCGGCATCGACCTGCGCAAAGACCGCATGGCGCTTCAGCGTCTGAAAGAAGCAGCCGAGCGCGCCAAGCACGAGCTGTCGTCGGCGACCGAGACCGAGATCAACCTCCCGTTCATCACCGCCGACGCCTCGGGCCCCAAGCACCTGGTCGAGACGCTCGACCGCCCGACGCTGGAAGGCCTGGTGAAGGACCTGATCGAGCGCACCATCGCGCCCTGTGCGACCGCGCTGAAAGACGCCGGCCTCGACAAGGCGCAGATCGACCAGGTGCTGCTGGTCGGCGGCATGACCCGCATGCCGGCGGTGCAGGACAAGGTGAAGCTCTTCTTCGGCAAGGAGCCGCACAAGGGCATCAACCCCGACGAGGTGGTGGCGATCGGCGCCGGCATTCAGGGCGGCGTGCTCAAGGGCGAAGTCAAAGACGTGCTGCTGCTCGACGTCACCCCGCTCTCGCTGGGCGTCGAGACCGCCGGTGGCGTGTTCACCAAGATCATCGACAAGAACACCACCATCCCCTGCAAGAAGTCACAGGTGTTCTCGACCGCGGTCGACAACCAGCCGTTGGTGAGCGTGCACGTGCTCCAGGGCGAGCGCGAGATGGCCACCGACAACAAGACGCTGGCCCGGTTCGAGCTGGTCGGCATTCCTCCCGCGCCGCGTGGCGTGCCGCAGATCGAGGTCAGCTTCGACATCGACGCCAACGGCATCGTGCACGTCTCGGCCAAAGACCTCGGCACCGGCAAGGTGCAGCAGGTTCGCGTGGTCTCCAACTCGGGTCTGACCGAGCAGGAGATTCAGAAGATGATCGCCGACGCGCAGGCCCACGGCGCCGACGACAAGAAGAAGCGCGAGCTGGCCGACCTGGTGAACAACGCCGGCGGCCTGATGTACACCACGGAGAAGTCGATCGAGGAGTACGCCTCGCTGCTGAAAGACGGCGACAAAGAAGAGATCAAGGCCGACCTCGAGAACCTGAAGAAGATTCTCGAGACCAACGACCCGGTGAAGATCAAAGAGGCGATCACCCGGCTCGAAGGCTCGGCCTACCGCATCGCCGACGCCATCTACGCGTCGGAGTCGGCGAAGACCTGAAGTGGCGTGTCCGCCGGTGAGGGGTGAAGAGCAGTGAGCGATCCTCTCGCCGGCCTGAAGTTCGACTCCACCGACGAAGAGCTCCGCTTTCTGCGCGGGCTGATCTCGGTGCAGCGGCTGTCTGACGAGGTGCTGGAAGACTGCCTGGCGAAGAACCTCGGGCTCACCGCCGCGCTCGACGTCTACCTCTCGCAGTGCGCGCGCATGATTCACGCCTCGGGCGCGTTCGTGCAGCTGCGGGGCACCCAGGAGCAGGTGTTGGTGCGGGGCTTCGGCGCGCTCGGCTTCGACGTCGGCCGCTACGAGAGCTTCGAGGGCGCGGTGGTGCTCGACGAGAAGCGCACCCTGTTCACCGCCCAGCTCGACCTGGGCGAGATCAACTTCGGCGTCTTGGGCTTCGTGCTCAACGGCACTTTCGAGGGCGGCGGCAAGCTGGTGCACGCGCTGGTGAAGTGCGTGGCCGAGATGCTCGACTCCACCGTGCTCGGCTTTCTCGCGCTCGGCGAGGGCCACGGTGTGCTGCAGCGGCTCGACGAGCTGAACGAGCGCTCGCTGTTTCGCCCCCGCGGGCGCCTCGGCAAGTACGAGCTGGTGACGCCGCTCGGCACCGGAGGCATGGCGCAGGTGCTGGTGGCGCGCACGCTGGGGCCGGCGGGAGTGACCCGGCTGGTGGCGCTGAAGCGAATTCTGCCGCACCTGGCGACCGACCCGTCGATGGTGGAGCAGTTTCTCGACGAGGCGCGGCTGGGGCTGAAGCTGGCGCACCCGAACCTGGTGACGATTCACGACTTCGGCCAGGTGGCGTCGGGCGGCTACTTCATCGCGATGGAGCTGCTCCACGGGGTCGACTTCGACCACCTGATCTACGCGCCGCCCGGCAAGGTGACGCCTGCGGTGGCGTCGGGGGTGTTGGTGCAGGCGCTGGAGGGGCTGCAGGCGGCGCACGACCTCAAGGGCGAAGACGGGCAGCCGCTCTCGCTGGTGCACCGCGATTTGTCTCCACACAACTTGCACGTGGGGTTCGACGGGCGGGTCAAGGTGCTGGACTTCGGTGTGGCGAAGATGAGGAACCAGCGAACCGTGACCCTCCCGGGAGTGGTGAAGGGCAAGCCGCTCTACATGTCGCCCGAGCAGGCGACCGCGGAGCGCATCGACCGGCGCACCGACGTGTTCGCCGCGGGGCTGGTGCTCTACGAGGCGTGCGTGGGGCACCGCGCGTTCGACAAGGGCAACGACACCTCGACGATGCTGTCGATCGTGAACGACCCGCTTCACCGGCCGGCGGGTTTGCCCGACGCGGTGTGGGAAGTGATCGAGCGGGCGACCGCGAAAGACCCGAACCAGCGGTTCCGCAGCGCGAAGGAGCTGGCCGACGTGCTCCGCGACCGGATTCCGCCGGCGAGCCCGCATGAGCTGGGCCGGCTGGTGACCGAGAAGTTTCCGCGGCAGCTCGAAGAGTACGGCCGCTGGGAGCGGATGGCGCAGGAGTGGAGCCACGCCGCCGCGAGCGTGAAGCCGTGAACCGCTCCCCCAACCCCTCTCCTGAAAGGAGAGGGCCGCGAGCGCGAAAGCGCTCCGGGGTGAGGTTATCGGCCCTGCTGTTCCCACTCGCGGTGTTCACCTTCGCGAGCTGCAACTGCTCGAACCTGACCGAAGGCAAGCAACCCGAGATCTGCGACAACGGCCGCGACGACGACCTGAACGGGCTCACCGACTGTGCCGACGGCGCCTGCTTCTTGAACGCGCACTGCTTCGCGAGCTGCCTCGATCAGTGCGCCGATGGCGAAGGCGTCTGCGACCTGACCGGCACCCGCACCTGCAAACTCGACAGCGCGACCGGTTGCCGGGTGTTCGCCGCGGCGACCTCCTGCGGCACCGGCAAGGTCTGTTCGGGAGGCGTCTGCGTCGGTCCTCCGTGCTCCAACCAGTGCGTGCCGGGCACCCAGCAGTGCGCGGGGCTGGGGCAGCCGGTGCACTGCGACACGCTCGCGACCGGCTGCACCGACTGGGTGCTCGACACGGCCTGTGGCACCGGCGACGCCTGCTCGAGTGGCGTGTGCGTGCCGCGTGCGCAGTGCGTCTCCGATTGTCCCGCGGTGGGTGACACCCGGTGTACCGCCAGCGGTCAGCAGCAGACCTGCATCGGTGTCACGGCCTGCCACCAGTGGGGCCTGCCGTTCAACTGCGCGGGCGGAGCGTGCTCGTGCGGGCCCGACTCGGGCGCCGGAGGTGGAACGGGAGGCGGAGGCTCCGCGACCGGCGGTGGCGCGGCGGCCGGAGGCGGAGCAGCGGCTGGCGGTGGTTCAGCGACCGGCGGTGGTTCGGCGACCGGTGGCGGCACCTCGACCGGTGGCGGTGGCTCTGCGACCGGCGGTGGATCCGCGACGGGTGGAGGATCGGCGGCTGGCGGAGGCACGGCGACCGGCGGTGGCACAGCGACCGGCGGAGGCACGGCGACCGGAGGCGGCTCCGCGACGGGTGGAGGTTCTGCGACCGGCGGAGGGTCCTCGACCGGCGGAGGCGCGGCAACGGGCGGTGGCTCAGGAACGACCGGAGGCGGCAGTGGCTCCACCGGCGGCGGAGGCGGCACCTGCACCACCACCTGCACCAACTGGACGGAGTGCCCCGACCCAGCCACCGGCTGCGACGTGGCTTCAGGCTGCTGCGTACCCTGCGGCGGCACCGACCAACCGTGCTGCGTCGACTTCAGCGCCGGTCACTTCAACTGCCAGGCCGGAGACGTCTGCGGGCGCTCGAGCGGCTTCGGCTCGACCGAGAGCTACTACTGCTGCCAAGACCAGGGCGACGGCTGCTGTCAGCAGGGCGGTTGCGGCCCGAGCACGGTGTGCAGTTGCCCGATGAACGGGTTGAATTTCTGCGTCGATCCCGCCTTCGCCATGGGAGGCTGTCCGTAAGGACAATGCTTCGCCTCGCGCTGGTTGCAGCACTCTTCAGCTCTCTCGCGTTCGCTCAGGATGCCGGTGTTTCGAGCACCGATGCTGGAGGCGTGAGCCCCCGCCCGGCCTCCGGCCACCCTCCCCCGAAGGCGGAGGGAGTACCGCAGGACGCCGGAGTGCCCCGCTCGTTCCCCAAGCTTCCGCCTGGAGGCAGTCACTGCAAGATGCTGCGCACCAGCGACAACGCGGTGCTCGCCGAGATCAACAGCACCGGCACGATCATGGACTGCCAGCGCGAGGTGCGCACCGAAGCGCGAAACAAGCACTGCAAAGAATCGCACCAGCGCATCGACGTCAGCTTCATCGGCGATTGGAACGGAATCGCGATCGAGCCGGTGCCGATGCACCTCAACTGCCCGAAGAAGTAGCGCGCATCACACCAGCGCGACCGAGAGCGCCCGCTCGAGCGACTCGACGCCGATCACCTCCAGACGTGGGGCCTCCAGCCGCTTCGCGCTCGAGGCGGGAATGATCGCGCGCTTGAAGCCCATCTTCGCGGCTTCGATCAGCCGGGGCTCGACCTGCGCCACCGCCCGCACTTCGCCGGCCAGGCCGACCTCACCCAGAATCAGGGTGTGCGGGTCGAGCGGCTTGTTTCGCAGGCTCGACACCAGCGCCGCGCAGACCGCCAGATCCGACGCGGGCTCCGACAGCTCGAGACCACCGGCGACGTTCACGAAGATGTCGCAGCCCATCAACTGCACGTCCTGCTTCTTCTCCAACACCGCGGCCAGCAGCGCGACCCGGTTGCCGTCGACGCCCATCGCGGTGCGCCGCGCCGTCCCGTACCCGGTCGGAGCCACCAGCGCCTGCACCTCCACCAACAACGGCCGAGTGCCGTTGAGCGTCGAGGTCACCACGCTGCCCGCCTGCCCCGCGGGCCGCTCCGAGAGGAACAGCGCCGAGGGATCCGGCACCTCTGCCAGCCCCGAGCCGCGCATCTCGAACACCCCCACCTCGTTGGTGGAGCCGAAGCGGTTCTTGTGCGCCCGCAGCAGCCGAAACGGGTGCCCGCGCTCGCCCTCGAAGTAGAGAACGGTGTCGACCATGTGCTCGAGCACCCGTGGGCCGGCGATGCTCCCGTCTTTGGTGACGTGGCCGACCAGAAACACCGGCACTCCGGTGCGCTTGGCGTAGGTCATGAAGCGGCCGGCCACTTCGCGCACCTGCGAAATCGACCCCGGCGCCGAGCCGAGCTCCGGCAGAAACATCGTCTGCACCGAGTCGACCACCACCGCGCACGGCTTCAGCTCTTCCGAGGCGTTGAGCGACTTGTTGGCGTCGGTCTCGGCGAACAGGTGCAGGCCATCTGACTCCAGGCGCAGGCGCTCGCCGCGCATTCGCGTCTGCTTCAGCGACTCTTCACCCGAGATGTAGAGCGCCGGTCCCTTGCGGGCCAACCGGTCGAGCGCCCACAGCAGCAGGGTCGACTTGCCGATGCCGGGGTCGCCGCCGAGCAGCACCACACTGCCCGCGACCACTCCGCCGCCGAGCACGCGATCGAGCTCGGCGATGCCGGTCGGGCGCCGCAGCTCTTTGTCGCTCTCGACCTTCTTCAACGGCACCGGCTTGCCGCCGCCGCTCTGCCCCCAACCCGCGCGCGGCGCTTCGGGCGTGTCGCTCTCTTCGACGAACGAGTTCCACGCGCCGCAGTCGGGGCACTTGCCCATCCACTTCGGGGCCTGACACCCGCACGCCTGACACGCGAAATGTGACTTCGATTTGGCCATTCGCCCTCCTGACAGACGTCATATCAGAGGGGGCTGACATTCCGTTCAGTGTCAATCCTTCTTCAGCGTCTCCGCCGGCAGATTCCGCCGCATCGCCCGCTCGAGCTTGGGAAACAGCGCCACCACCGGCACTGGCACCACCACCATCATCACGAAGAAGAAGAGGCGAAGCGCCTTCTTCAAATAGACCCGCATTGGACTGCTCCTGCTGAAGAGAAAAAGCACCACGCCGCGACGACCGTCGGCGTCTCTTCAGTGCAGGAGCGAGCGGTTCAGCAGGTAGAGCGGCCGGGGCGGGAGATGCCCAGGTGCGGCCACGACCGCGTGGGCAGTGGGCTCGACCGCGTCACGGGTGATCCGCGGTGGCCGGGCGAACCGCTGCTCCGCGACCGGCGCGCTGCCGCCGACGCTGACCGCCACCGGCCGCGCCTGCGCCTCGGGCACCAGCGCCGCCGGCCCGAAGAGCGCCAACAGCGCAAACCACACTCGTAGCCAGCGGCCCACGGCTCCAGTGTAACCACCGCCGCCCCCCACGCCACTTGCGCCAAGAAGTGAACTGTGGTTCATTTCTTCGCCATGCCGTACCGGGCGACCGCCTACACCAACCAGCGCAAGGCCGAGGTTCGCGAGGCGATCATCGACGCCACGGTGCGCTTGCTGCGCGAAGGCGGCTACCGCGCCGCGGGCATCGACGAGATCGCCGCCCGGGCAGGCATCGCCAGCGGCAGCATCTACCGGCACTTCGACACCAAGGCGGCGCTGTTCTCGGAGGTCTTCCGACTCCTGTCGGGCCGCGAGGTCGACGCGATCGCGAAGGCGCTCGAAGGCGAGGGCCCGATCGCCGATCGCCTGGTCGGCGCCGCCGAAGTGTTCGCCCGACGCGCGCTCAAGGGCCGCAAGGTCGCCTACGCGCTGATCGCCGAGCCGGTCGACGTCGCGGTCGACGAAGAGCGCCTGATCTACCGCCGCGCCTACGCGAAGACCTTCGCCAGGGCGATTCGCGAAGGCGTCGCCAACGGAGAGCTCCCCCTGCAGGACCCCGAGCTCACCGCCGCGGCAATGGTCGGCGCGCTGGGCGAAGTGCTGTTGGGCCCTCTGTCGGTGGGCTCGAAGACCAAAGACGAAGCGACGGTGGCCAAGGTGGCGGCGTTCTGCCGCCGCGCCATCGGAGGAGACGGCAAATGAAGACCCACGAGGTGGTGAACCAGTCGTACTCGCTCGACGGCTACAACGTGGTCGACGGAGACCAGCCGCTGCTCGAGGGCCTGAAGCGCGAAGGCGGAGCGTGGATTCTGCCCAAGCTGACCGAGCTCGGCGCGCTCGCCGGCGGTGAGGCGATGGCCTGGGGCCGGCTCGCGAACGACAACCCGCCCGTCCTCCGCACCCACGATCGCTACGGCAACCGCATCGACGAGGTCGAGTACCACCCCGCGTACCACCAGCTGATGAAGGCCTCGGTCGGGTTCGGCGTGCACGCGCTCCCCTGGCAGCAGGAAAAGAAGAGCGGCGCCTTCGTCGCCCGCGCGGCCTGCGGCTACACCATGAGCCAGGCCGAGAACGGCCACGGCTGCCCGATCACGATGACCTTCGCGGTGGTGCCGGCGATGAAGGTGCAGCCCGACGTCGCGGCGCAGTGGGTGCCGAAGCTCACCGCGGCCAGCTACGACTCCCGCTTCATTCCCGTCGCCGGCAAGACCGGCGCGATCGCGGGGATGGCGATGACCGAGAAGCAGGGCGGCTCCGACGTGAGGGCGAACACCTCGCGCGCGGTCGCCGCCGGCTCGAAGACCGGCCCCGGAGCGGAGTACCTGCTCACCGGCCACAAATGGTTCTGCTCCGCGCCGATGAGCGACGTGTTCCTCACCCTCGCCAACACCGACAAGGGCCTCACCTGCTTCGCGCTCCCCCGCTGGACGCCCGACGGCAAGCGCAACAACATCTTCATTCAGCGGCTGAAGGACAAGCTGGGCAACAACTCGAACGCGTCGTCGGAGATCGAGTTCGAGAACGCCTGGGCCCAGATGGTCGGTGAAGACGGTCGCGGCGTTCGCACCATCATCGAGATGGTGCAGCACACCCGGTTGGACTGCGTGATGGGCTCCACCTCCACGATGCGGCAGTCGGTGGCGCAGGCGATTCACCACACCTCCAACCGCTCCGCGTTCGGCAAGCGCCTGGTGGAGCAGCCGTTGATGAAGAACGTGCTCGCCGACCTCTGCGTCGAGGTCGAAGCGGCGACGATGCTGATGTTCCGCCTCGCGCGCGCGTACGACGAGGCGCAGACCGACAAGGCCGCGGCGCTGTTCGCCCGGCTGGCGACGCCGGTCTCGAAGTACTGGGTGACCAAGCGCTGCGCTTCGGTCGTCGGTGAAGCGCTCGAGGCCCACGGCGGCCCCGGCTACGTCGAGGAGGGCCCGATGGCGCGGCTGTACCGCGACGCGCCGCTCAACTCGATCTGGGAAGGCTCGGGCAATGTGATCTGCCTCGATGTGCTGCGCGCGATGGTGAAGGAGCCCGACGCGACCCAGGCCTTCATCGGCGAGCTGGTGGCGGCGAAGGGCGCCGACCGGCACTACGACGCGTACGTCGACCGGCTGCTGAACCAACTGTCGGATCCCGCGAACGCCGAGGTGCGCGCGCGGCAGGTGGTGGAGCAGCTGGCGAAGGCGCTGCAGGGCTCGCTGATGGTGAAGCACGGGCACCCGGCGGTGTCGGCGGCGTTCTGCAAGTCGCGGCTCGCGGGTGAGCACGGCGACCAGTTCGGCACCTTGCCGCCCAGCTCCGACTTCGACGCGATCATCGAGCGGTCGCGGCCGGTGCCGCCCAAGCGCGCCTGAGCGGCTGCTCTGGAGGGGTGATGGGCGTGGTGTCCGGCCGGTGGCTCGGCGAGCAGCCCTTCGCGCGGCCCGGGTCCGGTCCCGCTCGACACCTTCTCGCGACCAGCGATGTCGGAAATCGGTCGTTTCCGGGGGTTTTTCGACGAGCGACGTCGGTGGAGTAGAAGTGCGCGATGACTTCGCTCGCACTCTCGCTCGTTCTCTCTGCTGCGCCGCTGCTCGCCGACTACCCCGAGGTGCTCGGCTGGACCAAAGATGGCGCCAACGTGGTCTGGCTCGAGGGCGCGCGCAAAGACAAGGCCGTGGCGATGACCGCGGTGGTGTTCAACGTGCGCACCGCTCATGACGAGCGCTACGACTTCGAGCTGCGGCCGACGACGGGCGCGGCGAAACCCGGCGCCGACCACGACAAGTTCGAGGCGTGGAAGAAGGAGCACCCGCTCGAGAAGCTGGAGTCGCTCGAGGGCGTCACCGCCGACACCCGCATCGGCGGCAAGCCGGCTCGCAGCTGGGGTGGAGACGGCAAGGTCGCGGCTCCCGAGCTGTTCACCCAGCGCTATGGGGTGAAGCAGACGATGAAGAGCGGGCTCGCCGAGTACAAGGGCGCGAAGCTGCCCACCACCAAGGCGAGCTGGTACTTCGATCCCGGTGGGCGCCGGGTCTTGTTCGAGCTCCACAGCGAGGCGGCTGGTGAAGATCCTCCGGTGTCGGAGCTGGTGATCGTTCCCGCCGGGCCGACCGTGTTTCTGCTCGCGCCTGATCTCACGCCTGCCGCGCGCGAGCCTCAGTCGGATGCGATCGAGAACGCCGGCTTCGCGGTGACCGGGTGGGATCAGAACGCCAAGCCTCCGGCGCAGACGGTGGTGTCGGCGGCTCCAGCGCTGAAGACGCAGGCCGATGCGTTGGCGAAGGCGTTGTCGGCGAAGCTCGAGTCGAAATCGCCCCGCGGGGCTTCTGTCATCCAAGTGACCGCGAAGCGATGACCCTCTCCTGACAGGAGAGGGCCGAGAGCGCGCAGCGCTCCGGGGTGAGGTTAGATGGCCCGATGCTCGACGCGCTGCTCGCAGGCCGAATCGACGAATTCCAGGCGAAGCGAACCGAGCTGCTCGCGCGCGGCAGGCTCGATCGCGAGGTCGTCGATCGCCTGGAGCGCGCGGTCTCGGCCGATCCCTCGCTGTTCGAGGTCGATGCCAAGGGCTTTGCGTCGTTGAGCGACGGAGACCGAACCTTCGCCGCGGGGAAGTTCGAGGTGCTGTCGATCGCCGAGCTTCGCAAGCGCGCCAGGCCGTCGGGGCGGCCGCGGCTGTTCGCGCTGCTTGGCGCAGATCCCAGCACCGACATCGGTGCTCTGCAGTCGACCGCCGCGCCCGACTCGCTCTTCCAGGTGGCCTCGCAGTTCAATTGCCTGGAGGCGCCCGACGCGATGCTGGTGCCGGTCTTTCGCTACTTCCGCGACCCCACCCAAGGCCCTCGCGCGTCGATCTCGGCGTTCGCGGGCACGTTGTTGCGGCATTACCGGTGTCCGTTCACCCAGACGGAGCAGAAGCAGATCAACCTGCTGGCCGATGCGCTGCCGGTGGCGGTGGGACGCGTCGAGAGCGGCTACCTGATGACGCAGCACATCGCCGATCTGACTGAGGCGGCGAACGCCCTCGAGCGCAACTTCGACCGCATCTGCGTGGGGGTGCACGAAGGCCTCGAGGTCTGCTTCGGCCACCAGTGGGACGGCGAGGTCCTCACCACGTCGCGCATCGCCCAGGTGTTCACCTCGACCCTCGCGCTCGGTTACAGCGAAGGCTCCTACGACGCGCACGCGGCGATGAAGATCTGCCGGCAGTTGCTTCGCGCGGCGTATCTCGGCACCCTGCTCGGCGCGGCCTCACTCGGCAAGCGCACCGTGGTGCTCACGCTGATCGGCGGCGGAGTCTTTCAGAACTCGCATCGGCTGATCCTCGAGGCGATCGAGTGGGCTCTCGAGCAGGTGCCGCACTCGATGGACGTGGTGATCAACTGCCGCGAGATCGATCACGAGGTGCGCCCTGCCCTGTTGGCCGCGACCCAGGCGCGGGGCGGTCGCTGCTTCGAGATTCAGAACGGACAGGTTCTCTGACCACCGCCAGTGACACCGCCAATTTCCAAGATCTCCAATCCTGCCGGTGACCTGGCGGCGGGTGGGCGTAACCCCCTAAGCCACTAAGGGGGTTAGCCCCTCAGCGGCTGAGCGCACCGCCGGGGCCGGGCTTCGAGCGGGAGCCCGTCACAGCGTGCGCAGGTACGCGGCGAGGGCGGCGATGTCTTCCGGGCTCAGCGCCGAAGTCTCGCCCATGCGATCGTGATTCTCTTCGAGCAGCTTCTCGAGCGTCGGGTAGGCGCCGTCGTGCATGTACGGTGCGCTGACCGCCAGACTCCGCAAGCTCGGGGTGTCGAACGAGAGGTCGTTCGACGTCACCTCGGGCTTCACCGGCGTCATCGGCGCAGGAGGAGGCGGCATCAGCTTCGCCATCGAGCTCGCGATTCGCGAGCGAACCATCGCAGGAGTGGTGACCGTCACCTTTCGAGTGGGACGGCTCGAGCCGAGGCCGCCCACGCCGCGCGCTCCGGTGCCGATGCCCCGCAGCCCCAGGCCCGTGCCGAGGCCGCCCAACCCCAGGCCCGAGGAACCGTTGAGATTGCCGAGCCCACCCAAGCTCGAGCTGCCGAACGAGCTCACCCCGCTCACCCCGAACACATTGCTGAGCGGAGCGTTCTGCGCCGCCCGCTGCGCGGCGTGCTGCGAGAGCTCCTCGTGCTCCGCCTTTCGCACCGACTCGATGTCGTGCGTGCGGCTGTCGGTGAACGCGCCGTCGCTCGGGTGGCAGCTCGCGCAGCCCACCGCTTCATCGTGAAACAACGCCCGGCCGCGCTCCACCACCGCGGTGTCGGTCGCCTTCGGCAACGTCACCGGCCGCAAACCCTCGACCAGAAACCGCGCCAGCGCGTGCTGCTCTTCTTTCGCCAGGCCGTTGCCCCCGAGCCGCTGGGTGGTCTGCGCGATGTTCTCCTCCAGCGACCTGGTGGTGCCCTGCCAGTTGTACGGAGCCGTGTCGGCCAGCCTCCCCGCGAGCAGCATCGTCTGCCGCCGGCTGCCGTTGAGCCGCCACACCACGCCATCTTGCCGGCCATCGGGGTGACAGCTCACGCACGCCAGTCCCGAGGTGGAGACCCGCTGATTGGTGGTGTCGAAGAACAACCTCCGGCCGAGATCGAGCTCCTTGTCGAGCTCGCGGTCGGGGAGGCTTTCGTAGTCGGTGATGGCGAGCCGTTGCCCGTCTGCGAACACCGGGCGCGACCGGCCGAAGACCGTGTTCGCCGTCTGCGCCACCTGGCCGATGCGCACCGGCATCGAAGGTCTGACCGCGCTGGTGTTGGCGATCAGCTGACCCTCCGCCCAGGTGGGGCGATCTCCCTGGAGCGGCCGCAGAGCCGGCTCCAGCGTCAACAGACTGCGGTCGAAGCTGGCGAGCGCGAGAATGCGCTGCTCGGCGTCGAATGCCACCCCCGAAAGGCCTTCTCCTGCGAACAGCGTCACCGTCTGGGCGAATCGCTGCAGCGCCGGCACGTAGTCGGTGACCACCACCATCGCGTTGCCTCGGGAGGCGATCGCCAACCGGTTCTTCGACACCGCGATCGACGTCACGTCGGAGAGCGAAGGCAGCGCCAGCCGCTGCGCCACCTTGCCGTCGCGCACCACCGTCATCGTGGTCGCGATCGGAGTGCTGAACGAGCCGCCGCCACCGTAACCACCTCCGGTGGCCGGCCGGTTGAGCCCGGGGTCGATCTCGGTGTGCACCACCACCAGGTCGTTCTGCACCTGCGCGAGCGCTTGCCCCCGCCACGCGCGGCGAAGGCCGTTCTCGGGCAGCTGCACCACCCAGTCTTCGCTCTCTTCGAGCGTCGGCGCGCTGAACAACAGCTCGCCACCCTGCCGCGAGAGCACCGCCAGACCGTCTTTCGTGAGCTGCATCGGCCCCGGCTCGAACCCGACCGGCCGCTGCTTGGCGACCTTCAACGTCGCGGTGTCGATCAGCGTGAGCGCGCGCTCGGTCACCAGGCCGACCCACAGCTTGCCCGCCGCCTCGTCGAGGAACAGACCGCTCGGCTCGGCTCCGGTGGGAATCGAGGTCACCTTGAAGTCGGTGTCGATGCGCACGATGCGGTTGTCCTGCCGGCAGCTGACGTAGACGACGCCCTTGGAGTCGACCACCAGCTGCTCCGGCCAGCGCCCGACCGCGATGCTGATCGGCTCCATGCCCGGCCTGATCAGCTCGACCTTGTTCGCGTCGGCGTCGATCACCCAGGTGCCGCGCACGAGCGGGTCGTGCGCCACCGTGTTGCCTTGCGACTTCGCAGCCGGCAGCGGGTGAAGCGGGGTACGGCGAACGGTGTCGGCGGAGGTGGGAACTTCCTGGGCCAGCACTGCCACGGCGAGGAGCGGGGCAAGCATGGAAGCGTTAGACACCGAACTCGGATTTCCTGTTCCTGGTGGCGTAACTTCGCGAAGTGACGACCGAGCGCGAGCTCTTCGAGATCGACGGGTGGATCACCGACGACCGGGAGCAGTTCGAGCTCTATCGAAAGGCAACCGGCTTCGGGTACGGCGCCCAGCTCGCCCGCGACGTCTCGTCGTGGAAGCCGTGGCTGTTCTGGCTCACCGCCGTGCTCTGCCTCGCGTACGGCACGCTGACCCCCGACCGCACCGCGACCTTCGTGGGGCTCGCGCTGCTCGGCACCTACCTGTTCATGCTCCGCAGCGTGGTGAGCGCCTCGCGCCAGGGCCGGTTGATCGAAGCGATCGCCCGCTTCGGTGGCCCCCACGCGCTCAGCCCGCTGCTGCGGGCCGGCACCTTTCACGACCCCAAGAGCGGCGTGCGCGGCGACACCCTGCTCGAGGCCTGGGCGGTACAGAAGTTCGAGCGGCCCGGCGGCTGGGTGCCGGTGCTGGTCTCGTATTACCCGAAGGCGCAGACCCACCCGGTGGTCGGAGTGCGGCCGGTGGAGTGGCAACCGCCGGCGCCCGAAGCGACCGAAGGCGCCCGCTGCGCGAAGCACCCCGAGAACGTCTCCACCGGCACCTGCGAGCGCTGCGGAAACTTCGTCTGCCCCTACTGCTCCGCCGGCCGGTTCTGCTTCGACTGCGAGGGCAAGCAGGAGGTGCCCACGCCGCTGCGGCTCTACCTCGCGCTGGCGCTCGCGGTGGGGGTGGTGCCGTTCAACGCCCTGGTGCTGCTGTTTCTCTTCAGCCGGCGCGCGCAGGGTGCCGGAATGTTCACCTCGGGGCTGGTGCTGGAGCTGGCGCTGATTCTCGCGCTCTCGTGGACCGGGCGAAACGTGCTGCGCAAGCGGGGAGCACGGCGGGAGCCGTTGGTGGCGAAGGCCGTCATCTGGGTGCTGGGCGCCGACATCGCGGTGCTGATGTCGTTGTTCATGTTCATTCGGCCGCTGATGAAGTGGATTCTCCACCTCCACCCCTGACCCGGGCTTCGCATCGAATGACGGACTATCAGCCGCTGCAGGTGTCGACCCCGTGGAAGCGAACGCTGCTGTTGATCGGCTGCGGCGCGCTGTTGGTGTTGGGGCTGATCGGCGCCGCGGTGATTTACGGGGTGAAGCACATGCAGAGCGGGAGGAGTGAAGCCCCTCCCGCCGCTCGAAGCCCTTAGTGGTACGCGACGCCCGCGGGCGCCGCTTCGGTCTTCACCGACTCGAACACGCGCTCGTCGAACGAGTCCTTCGTCTCCTTCGCCTGCTTGGCCACGAAGTCGTCGCGCTTCTTCGACAGCTCGGTGATCTTCTTCTCGATGCCCTGGCGCTTCACCTGCTGGTCCTGCGCGAACTTCACCCGCTGGCCCTCGTCCATCCCCTGCATCGCCGTGGGCAGCTCTTCCTTCTTCATCTTGGCGGCCTTCTCGGGCTCGTCGGCGAGGTCGATCGCGCCCACCGCTTCGGCGCCCGACGCCGCGCGACCGCCACCCGACTTCGACATGAAACTGATGCGGTCGGCCGCCGCCGGAGCCTCGAGCGCCTTGGCGTCGGAGCGCCGCAGCTCGGCCTTCTTCTGCGCCGGCGCCGCGCCCGCGTACAGCGCGGTGTCCATCAGCTCACCGTTCAGCTTCGCCAGGTCGGCGTCGTACGGCGTCGCCATCGCCACCACGCCGCCGCTCTCGGCGATCGAATCGAAGTGACCGTCGGCCAGCTTCGCCACCTGCACGAACTGCCCCTTGGTGGTGTCGTCGGCTCCGCAGCGCACCGTGTTCACCACGATGCCGGCCTTGATCGCCTTCTGCGCGGCGTCGAACAGCTTCGCCTTGTCCTGGTCGTGCGCCGGCGCGTCGCCGACGAGGAAGATCATCTTCGCGACCTTCTTGCTGTCGCTCCACTGCATCTTGTTCACCGCGTCGGAGAGCCCGTCTTGCACCGCCTCGGGGCCGTCGCCGCCGCCCTCGGCGCGAAAGCCCATCAGCTGGGAGTAGATCGAGTCCAAGTCCTTGGTGAGCGGCACCACCTTGGTGACGTAGGCGTCGCCCTGGTCGCGGTAGGCCACCAGACCCACTCGCACCTCGGGCGTCGGAGTGCCGGTCGCCATGCGCGAGGCGATCGACCAGATCTTCTGCTTCGCGCCGTCGATCAGGCCGCCCATCGAGCTGGTGGTGTCGAGCACGAACACCACGTCGAGCACCGGGCGCTCCTGCTTCACCTGCAACTTCTGGTCGGGGTTGGCGGGGGTTTTGTCGGCGGCGAACGCGGGGGCCGACAACATCGACAGCAGGGCGAGGGAGCGGAAGAGTTTTTTCATGCCACCTTGAACGGGCGACTTGGAAAAACGATCTGCGCTAGAGCAGCCGAATGATGCGCGCGGGTTTGCTCGGGTTCTTCGTGGGTTTCTCGGCCTTTGCCCAGGTGCCGGCGCGCTCGTTCTTCACCCTCCCCTCCAGCAATGGGCACGGCGCGGTGATGGTCGACGCGCAGACCGGCAAGCTCACCCACTGGCGCGAGCGGCTCGCCGCCACCGAGGAGCCGCAGCTCGACGCCAACGGCAACGAGGTGTGGGTGGGCAACCAGCTGCAGGTCATCACCTCGCGCGACCTGCTGTTCGACGACTACTTCGGAGCCCGGGTGAACGGGCAGCAGGCGTGGCTCACCACCGCGCCACCCACGGCGAGCGGTTACGGCGGCGCGGGCAGCGGCGTGGTGACCTTCAGCCAGACGTACCAGGGCGCGGTGCTGATCACCTGGGTGTTCGCGCCGCGGTCGCTGCCGGCATCGGGCTTCGTGAAGGTGCTCTGCGTGGCGAACCCGGGGAACGCGCCGCTGACCGGAGTGAAGGTGTTCAGCCTGGAGAACTTTCACCTCGGCTACGGGCGGCCGGGGGTGATGACGCCGCTGCAGCCCAACGGCGAGACGGTGACGATTGCGAACAACGAAGACGTGCACGAGCAGGGGTTCGCCGGGCTGGTGGTGACCCGGCCGCTCGGCAACGGCTACGCGACGGCGTGGAATTCAGCGACGCCCACCGCGCAGAACGGCTTCGACATCGTGCAGAGCGGCGCGGGCGACTTCCCGTCGATGCTCGGCACCCTGGGCACCCACGACGACTGGGCGAGCGGGTTCGAGTTCGGGTTGGCCGACATCGCTCCGCAGCAGCAGCAGTGCGTCGGCACCGTCTCGGTGCACGATGCGGACCCGTTCGCCAACGTCGACACCCTGCTCGACACCTACGTGAGCACCAACGACGCCAAGGCGCTGCTCGACCTCGAGCTGGCGAGCTGGTCGGGGCTGCAGAACCCGGTGGTGTTGCCGGCGGGCACGGCCGACGAAGAGGCGGTGGTGGCACAGTCGGCGGCGGTGCTCGAGATGGCGCAGGTGCGCGACTCCTCCGACTACCTGCGCGAGTGGCTGAGCATGGACGGCGAGCCGCGCTACACCCGCTTCGGCCCAGACGCGGGGACTCCGTTCAGCCTCCCCGCGCGGGTGAACCACAGAGGCCACGGAGCGGTGGTGGCGAGCCTGCCTCCGGGCGAGTGGACCTACGCGTGGGTGCGTGACGGAGCGTACAGCGCGGTGGCGTTGGCGCGGCTCGGGCTGCAGCAGCAGTCGCGCGACGAGCTGGAGTTTCTGCTCGACGCCGAGGGCGGGCGCTTTCAGAGCTGGAACGAGCTGATGGGCTACGGGCTGCTGCCGTACCGGGTGAGCCTGGTGCGCTACCTCGGCTTCGGAGTGGAAGAGACCGACCAGAACGCGTTCGGGCCAAACTTCGAGTTCGATGGCTTCGGGCTGACGTTGTGGGCGCTGCGCGCGTACGGCGACGCGACCCAGGACTCGACGCTGCTCGACACCCGGTGGAACGACATCGCCACCTCGATCGCTGATCCGCTCGCGGGGCTGGTGGACCTGTCGACCGGGCTGCTGCGGCCCGACTCGTCGATCTGGGAGTCGCACTGGAACGGCCGCCAGCGAACGTGGACGTACTCGAACCTCACCGCGGCGCGCGGGCTGTGTGACGCGGCGGCGATGGCGGAGCGGATGAACGACTCGGCGCGGGCGCAGAAGTACCGCACCGCGGCGGTGGCGCTGCGGCGGGCGATCGCCGCGCACCTCACCGATGCGTCGCATGCGCTGGCGTCGAACGCGGAAGAGCTCGCGTCGGGCGACGGGTACTACGACGCGGCGGTGCTGGAGGCGATCGCGATGGGTTTGTTCAAGCCCGACGGTGGCATCGCGCTGGGCACGCTCGACGCGCTCGACTCCAAGCTGCGGGTCGACGCCGGGCCCGGCTGGTCGCGCAACGACGACCTCACTGATCATGCGGGCGGCAACGATCTCTCTCCGTGGGGCAGCGACTACGACAGCGCGGAGTGGGTGTTCACCGACTTGCGCGGCTCGGTGGCGATGCGGCTCGCGGGAAGGACCGCGCGGGCCGATGCGCTGCTCGATTGGACCACCCAGCAGGCGAAGCAGAACGCCAACCTGATTCCCGAGACGTACGACCCGGTCAGCGGAGCGTGGAAGTTCAACGCGCCGATGGTCGGGTTCGGCGCCGGCGCGTACGTGCTCGCGCTTCAGCAGCGCGCGGCGGCCGAAGATCCCGCGTGCGGCGTGTACTTCGAAGACGAGAGCGCGCCCGATGCCGGCGGCACCGGCGGTGGCGGTGGTGGTGGAGTTGGTGGTGGTGGTGGCGGTGCGAACAACGGCGGCGGTTCTGCCTTGGGCGGCGGATCTGGCGGCGGGGGCGGCTCGATGAGCTCCAGCGGATGCAACTGCTCCTCCGGCGGCGCGTTGCCCGTTTTCGCGCTCGCGGTGTCTATCCTCCTGCGTCGCAGGAAAAGCCTCTCCTGACAGGAGAGGCCGACGAGAGCGCGAAGCGATCTCGCGGGTGAGGTTCGAGAACCGTGCATCAATAACCTCACCCGGCGGAGGCTGATGCCTCCGTCCGCCCTCTCCTTTCAGGAGAGGGAACAACTCCGGCGGCGTGCTGTCAGTGGGTTGAACCGAAAAAACAGGAGCCGTCATGAAGCGAGCCCTCTGCGCCGCCACGCTGATCGTGTGCGCTGCGTGTGAAAAGAAGTCTGCTGCTGACTACGTCGCCGAACAGAAGCCCCTTCCGCCGATGGCGAAGAAGTTGGAGTCGGCACCGCCGGTCGTCAGCCAGCCGGTGGAGATGAAGACCAGCGCGCCGTCCGTCGCTCCGGTGGCGAAAGCGCCGAACCTTCAGGCCGCGCTCAAGAGCCTCAACGGGAACGGCCAGACGCTCGAGGGCAAGATGGGCAAGCTCGGCGGCGCGACGGGAGGCGACTTCGTCACCCGAGGCGAAGCGAAGGGCATGGGTGGGCTCGGCCTGAAGGGCGCGGGCTCAGGCGGTGGCGGTACCGGAGTGATGGTGGGCATCGGCGGCATCGGCTCCGCCGGCTCGATCGGCTACGGCACTGGCCACGGAGGGCTCGGCGCGCGGAAAACCTCGGCGCCCACCGTCGTCGTCAGCGCACCCACCGTCGCCGGCCGCGGCTTCGGCGTCGCCATTCGCTCGGGCGACGTGGTCACCAACTCCGAAGACTACAAGCACTACGACGCCAACCAGTGGACCGACGCGACCCAGGATCACCTCTCGACCTTCGCCGCCGATGTCGACACCGCGAGCTACACGGTGGCGCGGCGCAAGCTGCTCGAGGGCTCGCTGCCTCCGCCCGACTCGGTGCGGGTCGAAGAGTGGCTCAACTACTTTCGCTACCACTACCCGCAGCCTACCACCGGCACGCTGGGCGTCTCGCTCGAGGCCGCGCCGTCCCCGTTCGCCGACGGCAAGACGCTGCTGCGGGTGGGCGTGCAGGGCAAACAGCTGGCGGTGAGCGACCGCAAGACCGCGCACCTCGTCTTCCTGGTCGACGTCTCGGGCTCGATGCAGTCGCCCGACAAGCTCCCGCTGGCGAAGCGCGCGCTGCGCATGCTGGTCGACAACCTCCGCGACGGCGACACCGTCTCGATGGTCACCTACGCGTCGGGGGTGAAGCTGGTGCTGACGCCGACCCCGTTGGATCAGAAGGCGAAGATTCACGCCGCGATCGAAGACCTCCACGCCGGCGGCTCGACCGCGATGGAGGGCGGCATCGAGCTTGCCTACCAGCAGGCGGTGAAGACGCTCGACTCGCAGTCGTTCAGCCGGGTGATCATCCTCTCCGACGGAGACGCCAACGTCGGCTCCGCCTCGCACGAGGAGATCCTCAAGCTGATCGCCGGCCACGTGAAAGAAGGCGTCACCGTCACCACCGTCGGCTTCGGCATGGGCAACTACAAGGACACCTTGATGGAGCAGTTCGCCGACAAGGGAAACGGCAACCACTACTACTGTGACTCGCTGTTCGAGGCGAAGCGCATCTTCGTCGAGCAGCTCGGCGCCACCCTCGAGGTCATCGCTCAAGACGTGAAGTTCCAGGTCGACTTCGACTCCAAGCAGGTGCGGCGCTACCGGCTGGTCGGCTACGAGAACCGCGACGTGGCCGACAAAGACTTCCGCAACGACAAGGTCGACGGAGGCGAGATCGGCTCCGGCCACCAGGTCACCGCGATGTACGAGGTCGAGCTGCTCCCCGGGGCGGGCACCGATTGGGCGAAGGTGCACCTGCGGGCGAAGAAGCCGCGCGGCACCGAGGCCGCCGAGACGGTGTTCGCGCTCGACGAGTCACACCGCCGGCTGTCGTTCGACGCGGCGAGCGAAGACTTCCGCTTCGCCACCTCGGTGATGGCCGCGGCCGAGATCTTCCGCCGCAGCCGCTCCGCCGGCGACTGGAGCTACGAGAAGGTGATGTCGATCGCCCAGGGCGCCACGCCTGCCGGCTCCAAAGAGCGGCAGGAGTTCGTGATGCTGCTTCAGCAAGCGAAGGCGCTCGCTGGGCAGTTGGCCAGCCGCTGACGCTACGGGCAAGCCGGAGCGCAGACGCTGAAGTTCTTGCAGTAGCCCGACTGACAATCGGTCCCGATGAAGCACGGCTCTCCGTCGGCGAGCTTGTTGCCGGTGCAGAGCCCGTAGCCGGTGCTGCCGGCGTCTTGCTGGCAGGCCCCGTTGAAACAGAGGTAGCCGGCCAGACAGGGCTCGTTGGCGTGCGCGCTCGAGCTGCAGAACCCGTTGATGCAGGTGTACGGGAATATGCAGCTGTTCGACCCGGCGCACGCGGCGTTGAGGCCACCGAGCGTGCCGCAGACCGAGCCCCCGTCGCCCGCCTGGCTCACGCACTGGAGCGGCGACTGACACTCGCCGCTGCTGCTGTCGCACGGCGCGCCGGCACCGCCTTCGGGCACGCAGATGCCACTCGGGTTGCAGTAGTCGCCCGGGAGGCAGTTGCTGTTTCGACCGCAGGGTGAGCCGTGGTTCGAGCTGGCACAAGTTCCGACGCCCGCGTCGACCAGGTTGCAATACGCCTGGTCTGGGCACGGGTCGTAGAGCTGCGTGCAGGAGTCGCCGAGCGCCGGCTGGCCGCAGGTGCCTTCGGTGCCGACGCCTCCGTCGGGGTTTTGCTGCGCGCCGCGGCAATAATAGGGAGAACGGCACCCCAGAGTGCTGTCGGTGCACGCCGCTCCCTGCTGGAGCTGGTACGTGGGCTGTTGGCAGGTGAGCAGAATGGAGTCGCACGACAAGCCGAAGGTGCAGTTGTCGTAGCTCTGGCATACGGCGCCCAGCCCCAGGCGCGGCGAGCACTGACCGTTGAGACAGGTGAGCGAGCTCTGGCAGGTGCCGTCGAACGGGCTGCAGGCGGCGCCCTGGCCCTTGAGCGGCTGGCAGGTGGGAGTCGACAGGTTGTAGTTGCAGTACAGCCCGTCGGTGCAGGTGTCGAAGCTGCACGGCTGGTTCTGGCCGACGCGCGCGACGCACATGTGATTCGTCGACGAGGTGTCGCAGTACGCGCTCGGCGCGCAGGAGTAGCCGTTGTAGCAAGGCGCTCCGGGCCCTGGCAGTGAGACGCAGGTCCCGCTGGTACCGTCACAGGTGGCCACCGCGACACACTCGTTGCTGTTGAACTGCTGGCAGGCTTCGCCGACGTTGTGTGGGTTGGAGCAGAGGCCGGTCGACTGATCGCACCGCAGCCCGTCGTTGCACGGGCACGGCGAGCCGAGTGGACCCGCGGGTTCACAGACCATCGCGCACGAGTTGGTGCCTCCGCAACCGTCGCCAGCCTTGGTGCAGTCGTAGCTGTTGAAGCAGCCCTGGCCTTCACCGGAGGCGGGGGTGGAGATGGTGCTGCACGGGCCCGAGCTGCCGCTGAGCGGGCTGTTGTCGCAGGCCGCGTTCTGAATGAAGCTCAAGCACGCGTTGGCCTGGGCGGTGTCGAGGGACTGATACCCCTTGGTGATCGACGCCAACCCTCCGCAGTAGAACGACTCGACGTAGGTGACGCATTCGCCGTGCGCCGGAGAGTCGACCTCGCCACAGCGAACCAGGTAGTCACAGAGCGAGCCGGCGAAGCTCTGGCAGAACGTGCTGCCGCTGCCGCCGCCCGCACCGCCTCCACCGCCGAAGGTGCCACCGCCGCTGCTCGAACCGCCGCCGACGCCGACCCCGCCACCGCCCGCGCCGCCGCCGGCAGAGACGATGCCGCAGTGACCGGCGGCGCACGACTGGCCGAGCGGGCACTCGACGCACGCCGCGCCCGCGGTGCCGCAGTGGTTGGCGAGAAAGCCGCCCTGGCAGGTACCGCTCGAGTCGCAGCACCCCGGACAGTTGCTGGGACTGCACTTGTTGCCGCCGCAGTTACAGCCCGACGCCAACAGCGCAAACGCCAGCGCGAACGCGGCGAACGCGTGTGCTCCTCGAATCATGGTTTGCCTCCCCTTTGCGGCCCCGGACCGAAGGTCAACTTAGCCTGTCGCTGCCCGTCCGGGGAGTTGTCGGCTCGGGTTTCCTGGGTCAAGATGAGCTTCGCTCCTTCGGGAGCCGAAAGGAGGTGGTGCCTTGAAACACGAACAAACGGCGACCACTTCCGCGGTGTTGATTTGAACCGCGGTTGTGACGCTCTAGAAAACGGGACCGCCTCCGATGTCTGGAGGCGGTTCTTTCTTTAGGGCAGGCGAATTCTTCCCGGCGCGCCGCTGGCTCCGGTCTGGGTGTGGCAGCTGTTGCAGTCGCCGCTCACCTGCGGAAGCGTCATCGCCCGCACCTGGCCGTTCGACACCACCCGCGCCTTGTAGGGCATCTTCACGCCCGCGTCGGGCGACGGTGAGACGAAGTTGCCGTTCTCGAGCACCGGCAGGGTGAGCGCGAGCTGGTTGTTGGAGTCGTAAATCTCCACCACCACTCCGGAGGGCAGCGTCTCTTCGCAGCCGTCGACGGTGACGAACCCGGGGAACACCGTGCCGGCGAAGTAGTACGCGTTGGGCGGCGAGTTGATCAAGTGGCAGCCGACGCAGGTCTGCCCGGGGAACATGCCGGCGTCGGTCTGCAGTCCCTGCGGGTAGTGGCGGCCGCTGGCGCAGATCGCTCCCGCGTCGACCGAGCAGGTGCCCGCGGGGTAGCCGGCGTCGATCCAATCGTCGAGCGCCTGCACTTCGTCGGCGGGCGGAGCGGAGTCGGGCGCCGGCGGCATCGGTGAGCCGGGGTTGTGCAGCCGCGCCAGGGCCGCTTCGGCGCGGTTGAGCCCCGAGATGTCCGACGGGGTGGTGAGCGCGCTGGAGCTGTCGAGCCGAAACGGAGCGCCTCCCGCCAGCTGAGGCCCGTGGCAGGTGAGGCAGTGCTCGCCGATCAGATGCGCGACGCCGCACGGCAGCAGCGGGCCCGCGTCGACCATGCCGCCGCCACCGCCACCGCCGGTGCCACCCCCGCCTCCGCCCGAGCCTCCACCCCCGCCCCCACTCGGACCCGGACCAGGGCATGCAGTGAGCCAAAAGACCGCGGAGAGAGCACCGATGGCAGCACGAACGCGCATTCGGTGGCGCAATATAGGTAAGCTGCCGCCCGCTTCCAGGGCCGCGTTGATCCGTTGAAAGAGGGGGCAGTTCCCGTGCGGCGTTCGTCTTTTCTGATCTTGCCCCTGGCGTTCCTCTGGGCCGCCTGCGGTCATCACTCCGACAGCGGTGGCGGCGGCTCGAGCGCGACGGGCGGAGGCTCCGCGACCGGAGGCGGCGGTGCGGTCACCGGTGGTGGTTCGGCCACGGGCGGAGGCTCGGCGACCGGCGGCGGCGGCGGTCAGCCCCTCTCCTGCGACGGAGGCATGTCGGTCTGCGACGGCACCTGCGTCGACACCAGCACCGACGGGCGGCACTGCGGCACCTGCGTGAACGTGTGCCACTCCGACCAGGCGTGCGTCGCCAGCGAGTGCACCAAGGTGTGCGAGCCGGGGCAGACCAACTGCTCCGAGACCTGCGTCGACCTGAAGAACGACGCCACCCACTGCGGCGACTGCATGACGGCCTGCAGCGGCAACAAAGTGTGCGCCGGCTCGAGCTGCGTGTGCCCGATTGGTCAGAGCGACTGCAGCGGCACCTGCGTCGACGAAGAGAACGACGCCACCAACTGCGGCGGGTGTGGGGTGCACTGCGGGGCGACCGAGTCGTGCGCGGCGGGCAAGTGCCTGCCTGCGTGCCTCACCAACCAACGCTACTGCGGGAGCACCTGCACCGACGTCACCATCGACATCGAGAACTGCGGCCAGTGCCGCCACGTCTGCCCGGGCGGAGCGGCCTGCACCGCCGGCACCTGCGCCTGCCCGCAGGGCACCACGGTGTGCTTCAACAGCTGCACCGACCTTCAGTCAGACGACTTCAACTGCGGCGGCTGCGGCGTGGTCTGCCCGGCCGGCGAGTCGTGCTCGATGGGCCAGTGCCAGAGCTTCTGCCCCGGCGGGCTGTCGGTGTGCCCCTCGGGCTGCATCGACCTCAGCAACGACGTGGTGAACTGCGGAGGCTGCGGGGTGCGCTGCGGCTTCGGGCAGACCTGCACCAACGGCTCGTGCGTCACCTGCAGCAGCTCGACCACCGACTGCGACCACGACGGCTACCTCGTCTCTGACGGCGACTGCTGCGACAGCGCGGGCGGCTGCCTGTCGCCGGCGAAGGTGAACCCGGGCGCGATCGAGCTGCCGTTCAACGGCGTCGACGACAACTGCAACGGGCTGCTCGACTACAACGACACGCTCGACCTGGGCGCGTGCGACTCGGCGCTGTCTCCCGACTCCGGCACTCCGATGGACTACGTGGCGGCGATGGGGCTGTGCCGCACCACGGTGGAGAACCCGGCGCAGGTGAAGGACAAGACGTGGGGAATCATCGACGTGCAGCTGCTGCACGCCGACGGCACCGCGCTGACCACCCCGCAGTCGAAGTCGATTCGCTCGAGCTTCGGCAACCTGAAGCCGCGCGAGGGCTCGATGCTGGCGGTGTTCTCGTCGGGCGTGGCGGCCGACGAAGTGCAGACCGACCCGGGCCCCAACGGCGGGCCGATGAGCGACCCGACCAACGACAACCTCTCGATCGTCGACATCTCCACCTGCACCCAGCCCCACTGCATCATCGACTGGTTCCAGACGCCGAACCTGCCGCTGAAGCCGGCCAACGACCTGCCCGAGGCGCCCAACTGCGGCGGCGGAGGCTTCGGCAACAACGAGGCGCACGACTCGGTGATGCTGCTGGTGCGGATGCGGGTGCCGACCAACGTGAACTCGTTCTCGGTGAACTCGTATTTCCTCTCGGCCGAGTACCCGGAGTTCGTCTGCACCCAGTACAACGACCAGGTGGTGCTGCTGGTCGACACCTTCAACCAGGTGCCGCTGCGGCCCAACCCGGTCGACAAGAACCTGCTCACCTACTCGAGCGCGGGCGCGCTCTGGCCGATCGGCATCAACCTCGCGGGCGGCACCGGCCTGTTCCGGGTGTGTGACTCGCAGGCGGTGAACCCGTCGTGCTGGTACTCGACGGTCTCTTCGCTCTCGTGCGGTGAAGGCTCGTCGGGCCTGGCGCTCACCGGCTTCGAGGCGGGCGGCGTGTTCAGCAACTGCACCACCGGCGGCGGCACCGACTGGCTGCTCACCAACGGCAACGTGATGCCGGGCGGCATCGTCGAGCTCCGGTTCGCGATCTGGGACGTCGGCGACGACAACCTCGACAGCACCGTGCTGTTCGACAACTTCAAGTGGAACACCCAGGTGTCGCGCCCGGGCACCGGCGGCTGATCACCCGATCAAGGGCAGCTGCCGCTCCCGGAGATCGACTTCGCCGACGTGTCGCCGGAGCACTTCAAGTCACAGGTCGAACCGGAGCAGCTCACCGAGCAACTTCCTGTGCAGGTCACGTGACAGGTCGACGACGAGCCGCACGAGACGCTGCCGCTCTTGCCGACGGTGACGCTGCACTCGCTGCTCTCGCAGCTCACCGAGCCGCTCTCGCCGGTCGACAAGGTGCAGCTGCTGTTCGCTTTGCAGTCGGCGCTGCAGGAGCCCATGCACGAGCCGGTGCAGGTGCTGCCTCCGGTACAGCTGAGCGAGCAGCTCGAGCCATTGCTGCTGCAGCCGGTCGCGGTGCTGCCGGTCCAGGTGCAGCTGCCCGAGCTGCAGGTGCAGGAGCTGCCGGTGCACGGGCAGTTCGGCCCGGGACATTGGGTCGCTGCCGCCGTCTGCCCGCAACCGAGAAGACAAAGCTGCAGCGCGCCCATCAGGGCGAGGGTGAGAAATCGGGTGTGCAAGAGGCCTCCACGCAGGGCGAAAACCCGGCCGAAGTGGAGGAGCCCCTACCGCTCAAAAAGGCTGCACGACCGCCCGCTCGCGCCGGGAGAGGCGAAGGCACCCGAGCGCGAGCGCCAGCAGCGAGAGGCCGTCGGCCGTGGAGCACCCGCCGTGCACCGCCGCCGGCTTGGTGACGGTCTTCCCAGCGGGACCAGGTGTCGAGCCGCCGCCGCCCGCGCCGCCGAGCTCACCCGCGTGGCACATCAGCCCGTCATCGACCGAGCCGTTGCAGTCGTTGTCGACGCCGTCGCAGGTCTCAGCCGCAGGCTCGACCACGCCGACGCAGCTCACCACTCCGCCGTCACCGCAGCGCAGCCTTCCATCGGCGCAGGCGCCGGGGCTGCCGGTGTCGCACTCGAGCGTGCCCGCGTCGGGATCAGCGCCGGCGGTGCACTCGCTCGGGAACGAACCCCAGGTGCACGAACCGCCGCACGAGCGTGAACGGCTGCCGCACTCGCCGCACGCCTCGCTCTGCGAATCGCCGGGCGCGCACTCGCCCTCGGAGCCGCACGCGCCCCACCCGTTCCACTTGCCGTCGTTGCCGCAGCCGCGCGACTGGGTGCCACAGTTGCCGCAGGCCTGGGTCTGCGAGTCGCCCGGCCGGCACTCGGTCTGCCCCGCGGGCGTGATGTACGCCTGAAAGAAGCTCGACGAGTAGGTCGCCTGGTCGTGCCCGTAGTTGCCGAAGCAGTTCTCCTCCTGCACGGTGACGTTGCCGCCCGACATCGCGCTCACGTAGGCCACGTGTCCGTAAGTGCCGAGCGTGCGGCACGAGACCGCGTTGGTGACCGGGTACGAGAGCACCGCGTAGTTGCCGTTCGCCTGCGCGTTGCCCGCCCACTGGTTGGCGTTGCCCCAGCCCGGCAGCGCGACCGCCCAGTGGCAGCACGCGGCTTCCCACGCGTACCAGGTGCAGTTGCCTCCGTTGTCGCAGCACGGGTACGGGTTGTTCGCGCCGCACTGACAGGTGTCTTGCACGTCGCCGCACTGGTACACCGCGCCCGCCTCGGCCGAGAGCAGCAGCGCCGACAACGCGAGCGCTCTCACGGGGCACCTCCCAGCTTCACGGTGGCGAGCGCGCGCTCGAACACCAGCCGGGTGCGCTCGTCTTCGTCGTTCAAGCAGGTGAGCCGCACCACCCGGTTGCCCTGCGCGAACACCACCGTGCGCCGCGCGAACGCCTGACCCCGCGGTTGGGTGAACAGCAGCCCGGCCACGTTCGGCCCCGGCACCAGAACGGTGGCGATGCCGACGTTCGGCGCACGCAGAAACGGAAGATACGTCTCGAAGAAGTGCCCGGCCTCGATGGGAACGCCGGTGTCCCAGACGTCGACGGTGACCTCCGCGCCGTTGGGGCCGTGAAGAGTGACGATGTGCTTCGCCTCGCCGACGGGGCCTTTGGGGTCGAAGTGGCGGAACTCGATTCGCTCCTCGGTGAGCGGCGCCTCGAGCGAGAGCCCCGACGCGGCGTCGGCGTACACGCGGTACGACTTTCCATCCCAAGCGGGCCCGGGGAGCTTGTCTTCGGGGCTCGAGGCGTGCGCGACGAGCCAGATCAGCGCGAGGGTTCTCATGGCGCCACGCTAGGAAGCCGCGCGAGATGATCCACCTCGGTCATCTGGCGGCGTCGCTCCCGGGTGACAGCCGCGCTCTCACGTGCTGAGAATCTGTTCATGAAACGCGCACTGCTGCTGGCCGGGTCGCTGTGGTTGTCGTCTGCGTTCGCCGCGGAGCTGAAGCCGGTGGCGGTGTTGCCTCCGGTGGCCGACGGCAAAGTGCCCGAGGGCATTCCGCTCGCGATTCAGGAGCGCGCCAACGCCCACCTGCTCTCCTCCGGAAAGTGGGCGGTAATGCACGGCCGGGCGGTGCTCTCGATGACGCTCCACCAGGGCATGAAGCTGTCGACGCTCAACGACCCCAACGACGCACGGGCCGCGGCCCAGCGGCTGGGCGTGAACGCGTTCTTCTTCGGCACCCTGTCGGTGGCGAAAGACGCGTGGACCCTGAAGCTCAACGTCTCGCACGTCGGCGACCCGGGAGTGACCAGCAAGGAGATCAAGCTGCCTCCGCACGAGGCCGAGGCGGTGGCGAAGGCCGGCCAGGAGATCGCGGTCGCGATCGCCGCCGCCGATGGCGTGAAGCTGGAGCTGACCGCGATTCCCGGGCCCGCGAGCGACGCGGCGATGCGCGACTACGCGGCCTGCGCCCAGCTGGTCGACGCCCAGCCGATCGGAGTGGAGAACCCGACGGTGCTCGACCCGGTTCAGCTCACCCGCGCGCAGGGGCTGTGCTCCTCGGCCACCAAGGAGTCGCCCAAGTTCGCCGACGCCTGGGCCACGCTCGCGCTCGCCAACGCGATCGCCGGCAGCGACGACCGCGCGCTCACCGCGCTCAACACCGCCACCGGGCTCTGGCAGCCGGCGCCGTACCATCTGCCCAACCTGGTGCTGGCGCACTTCTGGTTGGTGACCCGCTACCAGTCGGCGGAGGCGGGCGAGACGGTGCTGAAGGAAGCGCTCGCGAAGGAGCCCGGCTTTCTGCTCGCGCGCGGTTACCTCGCCGAGCTCTACAACGTGACCGGCAAGCACGCCGACGCCGCGAAGGTCTGGCAGGACTACATCGCGATCACGCCCAACGGGCCGTTCATCATCTCGCGGCTGGGCTACACGCTGGCGCGCCTCGGCAAGACGGACGACGCGGCGAAGTTCGCTCAGAAGGCGCTCGCGTTCGACCCGCAGAGCCCGGAGCTCAACCTCGAGCTCGCCAGCCGCTGGCTCGATGCGGGGCAGCCCGACAAGGCGATCGCGGTGCTGGAGCCGATCGACAAGGCGACCCCCACCCCCGACGTGGTGCTGCGGTTGGGTTACGCGCAGCTGGTGAAGGGCGACGTCGACGCCGCGCAGAAGACGCTCGAGCGGGCGTACACGCTGGCGAAGGCGCCGGGTGAGTGGAGGACCCGCGGCCGGGCGAAGCTCAACCTCGCGGCGATCGCGCTGAAGAAGGGCAAGAAGGACGAGGCGCAGAAGCTCGCGCGTGAGGCGGTGAGTGAAGGGCTGAAGCCGGTCGCGACGCCTGAGACGAAGGACGTGCTCGCGCTGCTGACGCCGGCTGAGCTCGCGGGGAAGGACGCGAAGGTGAAGGAGGCGTCGCCGTTCTCGTTGAAGGGTGGAGAGGTCGATCCTTCGACGCATCCCAAGGAGCCGAAGGGGTTTGAAGAGCAGAAGGTGAAGTAGGAACTACCGGGCCCGGGACCGCGACCGGGTTCGCATTCGGGCTCGGGGGCGGGTTCGGGTCCCGTTTGCCGGGCTCGGGTTCGGGGTCGGCCGATCCCGGATTCTCCGAACACGCACCCCTCCCCGCCCCCGGGCGCGCACCCGGTCCCGGTCCCGGGCCCGGTATTTCCTCAGGTTTTTGGTCGTCAACCACTTGGCGCTTCACGGTTGACAATGCCCCCCTCGCCGCGTGATTTCTCGGGCACCCATGCCCACCGCCGAGTTCACCGCCCACGCCTCGCACCACCACTCCGCCCTGCCGAAAGAAGTGGCCCTCCGCCACGACTGGACCGTCGCCGAGGTTCGCGCGCTCTACGACCTGCCGCTGCTCGACCTGATGTACCGGGCGCAGACGATTCACCGCGCGGTGTTCGTCGAGAACAAGGTGCAGCTGTGCAGCCTGCTCAGCATCAAGACCGGCGGCTGCCCCGAGAACTGCAGCTACTGCCCGCAGTCGGCGCACTACGACACCGGGGTGAAGGCCGAGAAGCTGATGCCGGTCACCGAGGTGCTCGACTCGGCGAAGCAGGCGCGTGACGCCGGCGCCACCCGGTTCTGCATGGGCGCGGCCTGGCGCGAGGTTCGCGACGGCGCTCAGTTCGACTCGGTGCTCGAGATGGTGAAGGGCGTGCGCGCGCTGGGGATGGAAGCGTGCTGCACCCTCGGCATGCTCAGCGAGTCGCAGGCGAAGCGCCTGAAAGACGCCGGCCTCACCGCCTACAACCACAACCTCGATACCTCGCCGGAGCACTACGGCAACATCATCTCCACCCGCGTCTACCAGGACCGGCTGAAGACCCTCGCCGCGGTGCGCGACGCCGGCATCTCGGTCTGCTCCGGCGGCATCATCGGCATGGGCGAGTCGGTCGACGACCGCTGCAAGCTGCTCGTTCAGCTCGCCAACCAGCCCGAGCACCCGGAGTCGGTGCCGATCAACTCGCTGGTCGCGATCGAAGGCACTCCGCTCGAGAAGCAGACCCCGGTCGACTTCACCGAGATGGTTCGCATGATCGCCACCGCGCGCATCATGATGCCCGCCGCGATGGTGCGGCTGTCGGCCGGCCGCAAGTCGCTCTCTGCCGAAGCCCAGCTGCTCTGCATGGCCGCCGGCGCGAACAGCATCTTCTTCGGCGACAAGCTGCTCACCACCGGCAACCCCGAGTACGACGCCGACATGGCGCTGCTGAAGAAGGCCGGCATCGCGCCGCTCGAGCCGAACGCGCTGTGAGCGATCGCGTCACCAGCTGGGCGCGCGAAGACCTCGCCGCGCTCGAGTCGCGTGGGCTCCTGCGCTCGCTCGAGCCGCTCACCTCGCGCACCGGCGCCGAGGTGGTGGTCAACGGCGAGGAGCGGCTGATCAACTTCAGCTCCAACGACTACCTCGGGCTCTCCACCGACCCGCAGCTGGTGGCGCAGCTCAAAGCCGCGTTCGAAGAGCACCTCGCCGGCGCCGGCGCCTCGCGGCTGATCACCGGTGACTCGCCGGCCCACCGCTCGCTCGAGAAGACAGCCGCCCGCTTCGAGGGCACCGAGGCGGCGCTGGTGTTCAACTCCGGCTACGCCGCGAACGTCGGCACCCTGTCGGCGCTGGTGGGCGAAGGAGACACGGTCTTCAGCGACGCGCTCAACCACGCCAGCATCGTCGACGGTTGCCGGCTCTCGAAGGCGAAGGTGGTCGTCTACCCGCACCGCGACGCGGGCGCGCTCGAGGCGCTGCTGGCGTCGACCCCCGGCCGGCGCCAGCTGGTGGTGACCGATACCGTGTTCTCGATGGACGGCGACCTCGCTCCGCTGAAGCAGCTGAGCCAGGTGTGCGAAACGGCCCAAGCGGCGCTGATGGTCGACGAGGCCCACGCCACCGGCGTGCTCGGCGCCACCGGCGCGGGCTTGTGCGAGCGCGAAGGCGTGCAGGCCGACCTTCGAATGGCGACGCTGTCGAAGGCGGTCGGCTGCGTCGGCGCGTACGTCGCTTCGTCGGCGCCGGTGCGGGAGCTGCTCTTCAACCGCGCCCGCTCGCTCGTCTTCTCCACCGCGCTGCCTCCCGGGCTGTGCGCGGCGGCGGCCTACGCGTTGGGCCGCGTTCAGAGAGACAGCGCGCTGCGCGAGCGGCTGTGGGCGAACATCGGGCATTTCGCCAGCGGCCTCGAGCGCCTGGGGCTCCCGGCGCACCGCGACTCGGCGATCTTCTCGGTGGTGCTCGGTGCGCCCGAGAAGGCCGTCGCCGCCTCGAAGCAGCTGCGCGCCGCGGGCCTGCTGGTGAAGGCGATTCGCCCGCCCACCGTTCCCGCCGGCACCTCGCGGCTGCGGTTCGCGCTCTCGGCCGCCCACTCTCTCGAACACCTCGACCGCGCGCTCAACGCGCTGCACGACCTCAAGGAACTGAACCGATGACTTTCGTGCCCACTCCCGAAGCGCTGGCCCGTCACGAGCGGCTGTGGATGCTCGACCAGAAACACGTCTGGCACCCGTTCACCCAGATGCAGCTCTGGCCGCACGACGAGCCGCTGATCATCGAGCGCTCCGAAGGCAACTGGCTGATCGACACCCTCGGCCGCCGCTGGCTCGACGGCATCTCGTCGCTCTGGGTCACCGTGCACGGCCATCACCGCAAGGAGCTCGACGACGCGGTGAAGGCGCAGCTCGACAAGGTCGCCCACTGCACGCTGCTCGGCCAGGCCTCGGTGCCGAGCATCGAGCTGGCCGCGAAGCTGGCCGCGCTCGCGCCCAAGGGCCTGTCGAAGGTCTTCTACTCCGACAACGGCTCGACCTCGGTCGAGGTGGCGCTGAAGATGGCGTACCAGTACTGGCGCCAGACCGGTCGCCCCGAGAAGCGTCGCTTCGCCGCGCTCGAAGAGGCGTACCACGGCGACACCCTGGGCTCGGTCTCGGTCGGCGGCATCGAGATGTTTCACCAGCGCTTCGAAGACCTGCTGTTCGACGTCGAGCGGCTGCCGTCGCCGCACCGGTTTCGCAAAGAGGGCGAGGCGGCGGCGCTGGCGAAGGGCCTGGAGGCGGCCGAGCGGCTGCTGAAGTCGAAGGCGCACGAGCTCGCCGCGCTGGTGGTGGAGCCGCTGGTTCAGGGCGCCGCCGGCATGTGGATGCAGCCCAACGGCTACGTGCGCGAGCTGGCCGAGCTCTGCAAGAAGTACGACGTGCTGTTGGTGTGCGACGAGGTCGCGACCGGCTTCGGCCGCACCGGCACCATGTTCGCGGTCGAGCAGGAGGGCGTCACCCCCGACTTCCTCTGCCTCGCGAAGGGCATCACCGGTGGCTACCTGCCGCTGGCGGTGACGATGTCGAACGAGCGGGTGTTCAGCGCGTTCTTGGGCACCGCGAAAGACGGGAAGACGTTCTTCCACGGGCACACCTACACGGGAAACCCCCTCGCGTGCGCGGCGGCGCTGGCCAACCTCGAGCTGTTCGAGAAGGAGCAGACGCTGGTGAAGATGCGGCCGGCGATGCAGGCGCTCGGGCGCGGCCTCGAGCAGCTGCTGAAGCACCCCAACGTCGGCGAAGTGCGCCGCCGCGGCATGATGGTGGGCATCGAGCTGGTGAAGAACAAGGCCACCGGCGAAGAGTTCGACTACGGCGACCGGGTCGGCTTCAAGGTCTGCCAGCGCGCGCGCAAGCACGGCGTGCTGCTCCGGCCGCTCGGCAACGTGGTGGTGATGATGCCGCCGTTGTCGCTCAGCGTGAACGAAGCGGAGCTGATGGTGCGGTCGGTCGAGCAGAGCCTCGACGGCCTCTGAGCAGCGCCAGCAACCCGAGCGCTCCCAACGCGCCGCCGCCCACGCTCGAGCACCCGTAGGGCGTCTCGTACTTCACGCACCGCGCCTCGACTCCGGCGTCGGGTGAGAACACGCCGGCGTCGCGGTCGCTGACCGCCGAAGCGCTGACCCCGGCGTCCGACCACTCGAGGCAGGCCCACTGGTACATGTTGTCGTCGGCCCAGGCGGGCGCGGCCGCGACCAGCGCGGCGACCACCGCCAGCCTGCGCACCCAGGCAGACACCATATTCTTCTGTTGCCGGAGCGCTCCCTCCCGATCCAAACCTTCGATTCATGAGCCGGTTCGCGCTGTTCGCGCTCCTCTTCGCCGCCTGTGCCACGCCGACCGCGATGGCCCCGGGCGTCGACGGGCCCTCCGAGTTCACCACCGTCGCGCAGCTGGAGAAGATTCGGGCCGCGCCGGTACCTGCCGCCCCCACTCCCGACACCGTGGCGACCGTGACCGAGTGGACCCTCGGCGGCCCGTTTCCCGAGGTCGCCTCGCACGAGCCGCACCCCAATGGCTCGGCGTTCGACGCGCACGTGCTCACCGTGACCCAGGGGCAGATCGCGACCTCCGCCGACATGGCGTGCGTGGCCCGCGAGACGGCGCGCTTCGTGGCGGCGAAGAAGGCCCGGCCTCCGCAGGCGCTGGAGCGGTTCATCGCCGGCCGCTGTGGCGCCACCGCCGCCCGGGTCGAGACCACCTGGATCTCCGGCAAGAGCGACGGGAGCGACGACGCGCTCGCCGCCGCCTGGGCGCCGCGAATCGACAACCTGCTGACGACCCTGCGGCGCGGCGGCGTGGCGGGCTCCGGGTTTCACCGCGAAGGCGACGAGGCGGTGTGGGCGGTGGCCTGGTCGAAGGAGTCGCTCGAGCTCGCCGACGTCGCGCTCGCCCCGAAGGACGGCAAGGTGCGCGTCGAGGTCAAGGCGCAGAACGAGACCCTCGAGGTGAGCGGGCTGATCAACCAGGGCGAGTACGCGGTCGCCCGCTGCGAGGTGGACCCCTCGGTGGCGCCGCCGAAGTTCGCGCTCGACTGCCCCACCGACGGCCGCGACGAGCACGAGTGGATCTCCGTCGACGTGCGCGAGACCGGCGCGCTCACCGGCTCCGAAGAAGCGCGGGTGCTGGCGATGCCGCGCGGGGGCAAGAGCCTGGAGTGGCGCGCGCGGGACAGCGGAGGCGCGACGCTGCTCACGCCGGCCACCCTGCTGCAGCAGCTGAACGTCGCCCGCGCGAAGGTGGGCGCCCCACCCGCCACCCTGGCGGAGGCCGAGTCGACCCGGCTCGATGCGCTCGCGCCGCACTACTTCGCCGCCCTGCGCGGAGGCGACACCGCGCTCCAGCACGAAATCGCGCTCGGAGTGATGGGCGGCTGGGGCGCCGGTCAGCCGATCGCCCACGGCGCGTTCTGCGAGGCGAGCGCCGAGCGCGCCGAAGCCGGCCCGGTGATGGCGGAGCTGCTCGACCGGCCCCGCGACCGCGCGGCGCTGCTCGATCCCTCCGTCACCCTCGTCTCCGCGGCGGTGAATGGCGCCGACGCGCTGCTGGGTGCGTTCGTCACCGTGCCTGCGCTGACCGCCAACGAGCGGGTGCGCAAGGTGATCACCGAGCTCGACGCCGGCCGGGTGAAGCGCTCGGTGCACCCGGTGAACTGGGTGGTGCCGCAGGCCCAGGTGAGCGAGGACCAGCTCGAGAAGCTCGCCAAGGGCAACGGCGACCCCAACGCGGCGCTCGACGAGATGCTGCAGATCGCGCACAAGCAGCTCAAGGTCGAGGCGCACGGCTGGCAGCTGGCGCGTGAAGACCTGAGCGGGTTTCATTTTCCCAAGGAGCTGCTCACCGAACAGCCGCTCGACGTCTGGGTGGTGGTGACGCCGTACCGGCCGAAGAACCACCCGTGGACCCGGTGGGCGGTGTTGATGGTCAGCCTCTCGGGCAACCTGAAGCAGGTCACCGGTGAGGCGCAGTGAAGCGCTTCTTCGTCACCGGCACCGACACCGGCGTCGGCAAGTCGCAGACCGCGGGAGCGCTGCTCTCGCTGCTCGCGCGCAAGGGTGGGCGGCCGTTCGCGTTCAAGCCGTACGAGACGGGAATTCCCCGCGGCGGCGTACCGGAAGACGCGACCCACCTGCGACGGTGCGCGGGAGACTGGCAGCCGCTCGCGACGGTGTGTCTGCACCGGTTCGTGCCGCCGCTCGCTCCGGGGGTCGCCGCCGAGCGGTCGCCGAGGCCGGGCGCGTGGCGCCAGACGCTGGAACAGTTTCGGCGCTTCGAGGGTTCAGGGGTGGTGGAAGGCGCAGGCGGTCTGCTGGTGCCGCTCGACGGCACGCACCTGGTGGTGGACCTCGCCGAGGAGCTGAAGCTGCCGGTGGTGTTGGTGGCGCGCGCCGGGCTGGGCACGCTCAACCACGTCGGGCTCTCGCTCGAGGCGCTGCGCGCGCGGCGGTTGAAGGTGGCAGCGGTGGTGCTCTCGCGCTCGGCGCAGGCCAGCGACCCTTCGGAGACGGACAACCCGCGGTGGATTCGAAAGATGGGCGTGAAGGTGCTCGGCCCGGTCGCGCACCTGCCCGACCCGCGCCGCCGGCACGCCGCTTTCGAGCGCGCGGTGGCGCCGCTGGTAAGCTGACCTTCATGGCTTCACTGTTCGAGGCGGTAGCGGCGGGCGACGCGGAGGCGGTGGTCGAAGCGCTCGAGGCGGGCGATGACGTCAACGCTTCGGGCGACGGCGGCCGCACGCCGTTGATCGAAGCCGCCCGGCTGGGTCACGCCGACGTGGTGGAGCTGCTGCTCGAGGCCGGCGCGGTCGCCTTCATCAAAGACGACGAGCAGGAGACCGCGCTGCTCAAGGCCGCGGCGAACGGACACCACGATTGCTGCGAGCTGCTGTTCCAGCACTCCGATGAGGAGGAGCGGCAGATGGCGTCGGCGTTTCTGCGCGCCTCGGGGAAGACCCACGGGCCTCCGCGCGAGAAGGTGGCGAGCAAGTTCACCCAGCGGGTGGCGCGGCTGGGCGCGCGCGCGGCGAAGTTCGTCGGCCACGAGCGCTTGCAGGAGCGGATCGAGCGGGTCGATCGCGCCGAAGAGAACGACAAGAAGCGGCGGTAGCTACCAGCTGCCCACCAGCGAGACGGTCGCCCCGCCCTTCACCGGCGCCATCGCGAACGAGATCTGCCGCTCGCGCCGTTCCTGCAGGGTGCGCAGGTGCGACCACTCGATCATCAACCCCGCGCCCGCGCCGACCAGCAACGCGGTGCCCGCGGTGAGCGCGATGTCTCCGGTGGTGTCGATGCCGTGGCCGATCGACGCCGCGACCACCCAGGCGAAGATCGACACGCCCGCGCCGATCGACGCTCCGCCGACCGACGACGCGTAGCTGCCCTGGCCATCGAGCGCCCGGTGCACGAAGTAACCGGCGAGCCCCGCGGCGAGGTAGACGATCGGCACTCCGCCGACGCCGATCGCCGCCTCACAGGTGCCGTCTCTCGAGGTGCAGGCGTTGATGCCGACGATCATTCCGGTGAGGCCGAGGGCCACCACGCCCGCGGTGGAGACGGCGACGATGCCCGCGCGGGCGACGTCGTAGACGTCTTTTTCGAGCACCGCGGGAGGAGTCGAGGGCGAAACCAGCGGCGGAGACTCGGGCGGAGGGGGCGCCGCCGACGGCGACTGCGGCTCGCTCGGGACCAGCGGAGGAGGTGAAAGCGGCGAGGAGCCCGCCTGAGCCAACGCCAACGCCACCAGCATCCACATGGGTTTCGACCTTACCGCATGTCTTTCTTGCGTGATTTTTAGCCGTTGCTCGTGGGAGTTTGGGGCCGTGGCCGCAGCCAAGACCTCCAGCGCGCGCAGCAAGGACAAGCGCCCCGGGCAGCCGGGCGGAGTCCGCGACACCAACCGCAAGCAGCGCACCCGTCAGCTGCTCGACGCGGCGCTGCTGTTGTTCCTCGAGCGCGGCATCGAGGGCGTGTCGGTCGACGACATCACCTCCTCGGCGAAGATGGCGAAGGGCAGCTTCTACCGCTACTTCGACGACCAGACGGCGCTGGTGCGCGAGCTGGTTCGCCCCACCGAAGAGGCCGCGGTGGCGGTGTTCAACCGGGCGCTGAAGGCGATCGGCACCGCCGACACCAAAGAGCTGCAGGCCAACGTCTACAACACCATGGGCGAGGTGCTCGGCACCTTCCTGCTCGAGCACGCCGGCGTCGCCCGGCTCTACCTGCAAGAGAGCCGCTCGCCGGGTGTGGGTGCGCGGGCGCCGCTGGTGGAGCTGTCGAAGACGGTCGGCCGCTATGCCGTGCAGATCACCGAGCGCGCCCAGCAGCACGGCATCTTGAAGCCGATTCCGCCGGTGATCTCGGCGTTGGCGGTGGTGGGCGCGATCGAACGGCTGCTGTTGGGGGTGCTCCAGGAGGAGCCGCTCGGCAACCCGCTCGAGATTCCACCCCACCTGGTCACCCTGATCCTCGACGGCCTCAAGGCCTGATGCGACACTCACGCCTCAGTGGGTGACTCGTTTCCTCGCACCGTGCTCGTGGTCGATGACGAGCAGGTCATTCTCGACGTGATCAAGGTCGCGCTGAAGCGCGCCAAGCTCGAGATGGTCGGAGTCACCTCCGGCGAGGCGGCGATCGAGGCGCTGTCGAAGCGGCCCTTCGGAGCGGTGCTCGCCGACAAGAATCTGCCCGGCAAGAACGGGCTCGAGGTGATCAAGGAAGCGCGCGCGAAGAACCCGTACTGCGCCTGCTTGATGATGACCGGCTACCCCACCCTGGAGTCGGTGGTGGAGGCGCTGCGGCTCGGCGCGCAGGACTACCTCGAGAAGCCGTTTCAAGACGTCGGGCTGATGCTGAAGCGGCTCGAGGCGGCGATGGAGCACCAGCGGGTCGCGTTCGAGCGGGCCGCGCTGGTGGAAGCGCTGAAGTCGGTCGACAAGCAGCTGAAGCAGAAGGAGCGGGCGGTGTTCGAGCACCGCACCGAGCTCGAGCTGTTTCAGTCGGTGATGGACGTGAAGATCGACGAGGCGACCCGCGAGCTCAACGTCGCCAACGGCAAGCTGGTCGCCGAGAACCTCGCGCTCGAAGAGAAGGCCTCGGCGGCAGGTGCGAAGCTGAAGGCGCTCGCCGATGGATTGAAGAAGCTGTCAGATGAGCTCGATGCCGCCGCGAAGGAAGCCGACGCCGAGAAGATCAAGAAGGTGATCAAGGAAGTCTCGCGGCGATTGAGCACCCAGGCGTCTTCGCTGGAGTAACTGCCGGCGCTACTTCAGCGCGTCGAGCCCGGCCCGCGCGCGCTTGAACAGCGCCGACTGGGGCTCCAACCGATCGACGACTTGCCGAAAGTCTGCCTTCGCTCCAGGCACATCCTTCGACCGCGCCCGCAGCTCGCCACGAAGCACCCAGTTCTCACACACCAGCGCGCTCGAAGGGTGCCGCTCGAGAAAATCACTGAAGTCCTTCTCGGCCGCGACCGCGTCATCGAGCAGCGCGGCGCACTCTCCCCGCCGCATCAGCGCCTCGGCGGCGTCGGGCGACGCGGGGTGGAGCGCGAGAAACTGCTCGAACGCAGTGCGCGCCTCGGCGGTGCGCTTCATCGTCAGCAACACCTTCGCGCGCCGAAACGACGCCCGCTCCGCCTCGATGCGGTTGGGGTACTGGCTCGCCACCGCCTGGTACGCCTCGAGCGCCTTCTCGTAGCTCCCGCCGTACTCCAGCCGGAGCGCGACGTCGTAGGCGTGGTTCGCCTCGGCCGCGAAGTCGTGGGCGAGCGCCTGCGCGTCGACCGCTTGCTGCGCCAGCCGCCGGCGCACCAGGTCGGCCTGCTCGTGCGAGTCGAGCGCCGCCTGGTCGAACTGCTTCGACGCCCAGCGCCACCCCGCCAACGCCAGCACCAACACCACCAGCCAGGGCCCGAGCCGCTTCAGCGCGCGCACCCCCGCGCTCTCGACTTCGACCCGCTGAATGAAGATGCCGGCCTCCGACGCGCTCTGGGTCGCGCCGGGCACCTGCGACAACACCGAGGGAATCGCGGTGCCGCCGGGGGTGAGCTGCGCCGCGCCCTTCTGCGCCGCGGTCGGCTCGCGCACCTGGGGCACCGCCGCTTCTTGCGTCTTCTCCCGCTCGGGCGCCCGCCGCTCGCCGGTGAGCTGGGTGAGCTGCCCCGAGAGGTAGACGTCGTTCGGCTTCAGCCGCAGGTAGCGCTTCAGGTACGACGCCGAGCGCACCAGGTTGCCCTCGAGCCGGTAGAGGTTCGCCAGCTGGGCGAGCAGCATCGGGTTCTTCGGCGAAAAGGTGAGCGTGCTCTCGAGCTCGCGAATCTTCCCGCTCTCCGAGGGGGTGAAGCGCACCTTCACCCTGGTGCTCAGCTCGTCGAGCTGCTGCTTCGCCTCCAGGTTGTCGACGTCGAGCAGGGTCGACAGGTGCAGCTTGAGCGCGGCGCGCGCCGACTCCAGCGCGTTCGACGGGGGCGACGCCTTCACCTCCGACAACAGCGCCGCCGCCTGGTCGGAGTCGAGCCGCTTCTTCTGCACCTTCGGGTTGGCGATCGCCTCCGCCACCAGCTTGGGGTGCCGCGCGCGGTGAGGCTCCAGCACCGGCAGCAGCGCGCCCGCCGCCTCCGCCGCGGAGGAAAACCGCTCTTCGGGGTTGGCCGAGAGCAGCTGGTCGACCACCGCCTCCAGCTCGTACGGCACGGTCGGCCTCAGCTCGAACAGCGGCGGCACGTCGACCTCGATGATGCGGGTGATCGACGCGGCGGGGCTGTCCGACTCGAACGGGTTCGAGCCGGTGAGCATCTCGTAGAAGATGATGCCGACGGTGAACAGGTCGCTCCGGCCGTCGATCGCCGAGCCCTTCGCCTGCTCGGGGCTCATGTAGCCGGCGGTGCCGACCAGCATGCCGGTCTTGGTGAGCTTGGTGTGGTCGGCGGTGCGGGCGATGCCGAAGTCGGCGACCTTGAGCACCCCGCCCTTGGTGAGCAGCAGGTTCTCGGGCTTCAGGTCGCGGTGAACGATGCCCTGCGCGTGCGCGTAGGAGAGCCCGTCGAGCAGCTGCGCGCCCAGCTCCATCGCCAGCGCCGAGGGCAGCTGGCCCATCTGGTTGATCAGATCGGCCACCGTGCCGCCGTCGATCAGCTCGGTGGCGAGGAAGTACCAGCCCTCCGCCTCGCCGTGGTCGAGCACGCGCACCACGTTGGGGTGCTCCATCGTCGCGCACGCCTTCACCTCGAGCGCGAAGCGATCGACGAAGGTGCGGTCGGACTTCAGGTTCGGGTCCATCACCTTCAACGCGACCTTCTGCTGCGTCTTGGTGTGGCGCGCCTCGAACACCGCCGCCATGCCGCCGCGGCCCAACAGCTTGAGCAGCTCGAAGGGGCCGATGTGCCTCGGAGGGGTGAACGCGCCCGGCTTGGCGGGGTTGGGATCGGCCGGGGTGGGCTGCACCGCCGTCTTCGCTTCGGGGTCCGCCATCGTGCGCGGTCGAAGCTTAGGTCAGAACTTGTAGCCGATGCCCACGTTGGAGATCAGCGTGAAGGTCGCGGTGCTGCTGTTGGTGAAGATGGTCGGCCCCATGCGAATCTCGAAGTACACCAGCATGTTGTGCTTCACGAAGTACTCCACGCCAACGCCGGCGAGGATCGGCAGCTGAAAGCTCGCGCTGTTGTTGCTGGTGCCGAACGCGATCCACATCGGGAGGTCGAAGTGCACGCCGACGTTGAGCGCGCTGGAGGCCGCGATGCCGAGCTGCAGCCGAATCGGCAGCGCCAGGCCGCTCAGGGTGTAGCCGTCGCTGGTGAAGCGAATGCCGCCGATGGTGTCGGTGTGGCCGCCGTAGAAGTGAAACAGCGGGCCCGGCTCGAAGGTGACCATCAGGCTGACGATGCCGCTCTCGAGCAGCGACAGGTGCAGCAGCCCCTGCAGCTTGATGCCCGGCACCACCTGGTTGGTGAGCCCCTCGAGGCCGTAGTCGAACGAGAAGCGCGCGCCGAGGTCGAGCGTGGGCGTCACTCCGCGCAGCAGCGACGCGTGAATCCCCGGGTAGCCGAGGCCGGCTTCGACCGCGGTCTGCTGGTTACCGACGGTCTTGCCGCCGATGATGCCCCAGCCCTGGGTCGCGTCTTGAGCGAAGGCCAGCGACGACACCAACACCACCGCCAACGCCCACCGATTGAGTCGCGTCATGACAGACCATGCTGCCGCGCAATCGCGACGAAGTCTTCTCCGATTCGCTCGAGTTTTCCCAACGCGCGCGCCCGCGCCGCCGCCATCGGCTCGCTCGCGCCGACCGGCTCTTTCACCTCGAAGTACATCTTCACCTTCGGCTCGGTGCCCGAGGGGCGAACGGTGATGCGCGCGTCTTGCGCGAGCTCGTAGACGATCATGTTCGCCACCGGGAGCGCGATCGGCGACGCCTTGCCGGCCGCCTTGCGCTCGCGGGTCTGGTAGTCGTTGAGCACGTCGACGTTCAGCGGCCCCACCGCCGACGGCGGCTGCGCGCGCAGCGACTTCATCAACGCCGCCATCTTCGCCTGCCCCTCTGCTCCGGGCAGGGTGAACGTCTTCAGGCTGGAGACGAACAGGCCGTACTTGCGCTGCAGCTGCTCCAACCGGGTGAGCAGCGTGCCGCCGGCGGCCTGACAGCGCGCGGCGAGCTCGGTCGCCACCAGCGCGGCGCCGATGCCGTCTTTGTCGCGCACCACCGTGCCCACCGTGTAGCCGAGCGCCTCTTCGTAGCCGAAGGCGAACCGCTCGCCCTTGGGGTCGGCCTCGAGCGCGCGGTTGGCGATCCACTTGAAGCCGGTGAGCGTCTCGTCGTACCCGGCGTTGAGCTGGGCGGCGATCGCGCGGAGCTGACCCGAGGAAACGACGGTGGTGATCACCAGCGGGTTGGAGCGCTTCACGCCCTCGGTGAGCACGAACTCGCCCAGCAGCACGCCCAGCTCGTTGCCGGTGAGCGCGCGCAGCTTGCCCTCGGCGTCGCGGGCCATCACCGCCAAACGGTCGGCGTCGGGGTCGTTGGCGAGCACCAGGTCGGCCTTGGTCTGCTCCGCCAGCTCGGTGGCGAGATCGAGCGCGCCCTTCTCTTCGGGGTTGGGGAACCGCACGGTGCGAAAGGTCGGGTCGGGCTCGTGCTGTGCCGCCACCGGCGACACGTCAGTGAAGCCCGAGCGCGCGAGCGCCTCGACCGCGAACCGCCCGCCGACGCCGTGCATCGCGGTGTAGACGATCTTCAGGCCGCGCGACTTCTTCTCTCCCGGAGGCGGGAGGGTGGCGATCGCTTTGAGGTACTTGTCGGCCATCTCGTCGCCGAGGTCGCGCCAGAGCTTCTCGTAGCGGGCGTCGGCCTCGCTGAGCAGCTTCACCTGATCGGCCGGCTCCACCTTGGCGATGCTGGCGGCGATGCCGTGGTCATGCGGGGGAACGATCTGTGCGCCGTTGCCCCAGTAGACCTTGTAGCCGTTGTACTCGGGCGGGTTGTGGCTGGCGGTGACCATCACCGCGGCCGCGGCGTCGAGCTCGAGCAGCGCGAAGGCGGTGAGCGGCGTCGGCCCGACCTGGTTGAACACGTGGGTGATGAAGCCCTCGGCGCAGAACACGCTCGCCACGTCGTGGCAGAACTCTTCGCTCCCGTTGCGGCCGTCGCGGCCGACCACCACGCCCCGCTTCACCGCGTCGGGCACGTTCACTTTCAGGTAGCGCGCCAGCCCGGCGGTGGTGCGGCGAACCACCGCGCGGTTCATGCGGTTGGGGCCGGGGCCCAAGGTGCCGCGCAGACCGGCGGTGCCGAACTCCAGCGCCTGCCCGAAGTGGTCGTCGAGGGCGGCGGCGTCTTTGGCGGCGATCAGCTTCTCGCCCGCTGCCCGGGTCGATGGATCGGGGTCATGCGCCGCCCATTCTTTGGCGACGCGCTCCAGAGTCTGCTGGTCCATGCTCACTCCACGTAATCGGTGAGGTTCTTGCGGACAACACCCCGCGGCGGGTCTTTCTTCTGCTGACAGTCGACGCAGAACTCCGCGTACGGCATCGCCTTCAGCCGCGCGAGGGGGATCTCGTCGCCGCACTCCTGACAGTTACCGAAGTCGTCGGGGTCGTCTTTCAGCCGCTTCAGCGCCGCGTTGACCCGCTCGAACAGCACCGAGTCGGTCTTGTTGCGGGTGGAGGCGATCACCGCGTTCATCTCTTCCAACGGCTGAATGTCTTCTTCGGCGCCGACCTCGCGCTCTTCGTGCTCGGCTTTTTCGGGGCGGCGCGCGGCGCGGGTGGTGAGGTCTTTCTTCAGCTTTTCGAGGGCCTTCTTCAGTTGCTGGCGCTGAGCTGAGGTCATGGCGGGCCAGAGCCTTGGCCCGTTCCCGCCAACAGTCAACGGCCCTCGTCAGTACTTCGAGTTCGATTTCGTTCCGGTAACGATCGCGACCGACGCCGAGGCGCCGATGCGGTTCGCGCCCGCGGCGATCATCTTCATCGCGTCTTCGGTGGTGCGCACGCCGCCCGAGGCCTTCACCCCGAGCTCGTCGCCGACCACCTTGCGCATCAGCGCCACGTCTTCAGCGGTCGCGCCGCCGCCGCCGAAGCCGGTGGAGGTCTTCACGAACGCCGCGCCCGCCGCCTTCGAGAGCGCGCAGCCGATCACTTTCTCTTCGTTCGACAGCTGCGAGGTCTCGAGAATCACCTTCACCGGCCAGGGCTTCGCGGCCTGAACCACCGCCTCGAGGTCGGCGAGCACCAGCGCGTAGTCGCGGGTCTTGAGCGCGCCGATGTTGATCACGGTGTCGATTTCACGGGCGCCGCAGCGCACCGCCTCGCGGGTCTCGAACGCCTTCGCGCTCGGCATCGACGCCCCCAGGGGAAAGCCGACCACTGCGATGGGCAGAACTTTGCTGCCATGAAGCGCGCGCGCCGCGGTGCCGATGTTCACCGAGTTGAGGCACACGGTGGCGAAGCCGTACTTGCGCGCCTCGTCGCACAGCTTGAGCACCTCTTCGCGGGTGGCGTCGGCCTTGAGCAGGGTGTGGTCGATGTACGGGGCGATGTCGGCGCTGGTGCGAACCTTGTCGGGGCTGATGCGGGCCGCGCCTTCGCGAATCGCGCCCACGGTGGCGCAGGTGTTGTGGTTCGCGCAGGCGTTGCAGCCGCCCTCGGCGCAGTCGCCGTCGGAGGAACCAGACGATTTACCGGGGGCCGCCGTACACGGTTCTTCGGTGCCGGCCTTGAACGCCTGCAGCCGGGCGCGCACGCGCTCGACCACCTGATCCACCACCTGACTGACTTCGTCCGCCATGGTGTGCGTCGTAGCTCAAGAGAGCCGTTCGCGCTATCTCACCGGCTCGTGGTTCTGGCCGCCCTCGTGTCGACTGTGCTGCTCGCGACGCCCGAACACGTCGGAGACGGCCGGCTTCACGTTCAGCTCCTCGACGTCGGCCACGGCGACGCGGTGATCGCGGTCAGCCCCACCGGCCGGCTGGCGTTGATCGACGGTGGCCCCGCCGACGCGTCGGCGCACCTGCGCGCGAAGCTGGGCGAGCTGATCAAAGTGCCGAAGGGCCACAAGGGCGCGCGGGCGATCGAAGTGGTGGTGGTGACCCAGGCCGCGCCGGAGCACTTCGGAGCGTTGGGCGCGCTGCTCCGCGAGTCGCCGCCGAAGACGCTGGTGATTCCCCGCGACGGGCCGAAGGGGCTCGCCGAGCTCGCGTCTGACCTGAAGGAAAAAGGCACCGTGGTCACCGAGGCGCAAGACGTGGCGCTCTCGGTCGACCTGGGCGGCGACTCCAGCGTCGAGGTGCTCGGCGCCGGCGGCGCGTTGGCGGCGCGGCTCTCGTACGGGCAGACGTCGATCTGGGTGATGGGTGATTCGCCGCAGCTGGAGCCGAAGGTGGAGACCTCCGCCAACGCCCAGGCCACGGTGTTGATGGCGACCGGGCACGGCAGCGCCGACTCGTCTGCCGGCGGCTTCGTGAAGATGGTGCGGCCCGAGGCGGTGGTGGTCAGCGTCGGCGCGGGCAATGGCGCGGGCCTGCCCGATCGCGCCGCGCTGGAGCGGCTCGGTGCCGACGGCGCACGCGTGTTTCGCACCGACCTCGACGGCGACCTCACCGGCGAGAGCGACGGCGCGCACCTGACGTTGAGCCCGAGCAAGCCGATGGCGGGCGCCGGGGCCGAGACGTTCACCTTTCCCGCTCCGGCGCCGAAGCCGAACGCTCCACGCAAGGGGAAGCGCTGAGCTCCGAGGTCGAGCACTGGGCGCGTCGCGAGAAGCTCGAGCCGGCGACGATTCGCAGAGTGCTCGCCGCCAACGAGCGGAAGAAGACGTTCGACGAGGTCTTCATTCGGGTGGCGATGGCCCACGTCGATGACGCGGAGCTGAGCGCGGCGTGGGCGAGCAGCATTCGGGCGCTGCGCAAGGCCGGCCGCCAGTACTCGGTCGGCGACAAGGCGTTTCGCGAGAGCCTGGCGCTGTTTCAGCAGCCGCGGTGGCTCGCCGCGCTGCAGGCGGCGACGGTGTGCGCCGATGCTCCGCTGGTGGTGCTGGCGGCGCTCGCGCGCGACGGCTCGCCCGAGTCGTACGACGCGTTGATGGCCGAGTACGAGCGCGCGCGCACCGCGAAAAGCGACTGGGCGCTCCGCTACAAGCTCAACCGTCTCGAGAAGTACGCCACCCACAACCCGCACTGGGAGGCGTTCAGCGAGGCGGTGTCGCAGCAGCTGGAGCGCCGCGAGCAGAGCGGCGTCGCCTTGGGCTGCGCGAAGAAGCTCGGCCTGCGCGCCCCGCTGCTCGAGCTGCGGGTGTTTTCTCTCGGCCCGCGGCGACCGAAGCGGCCACGTGTGGATCTCCATCTCCGACAAGCGGCAGCGCTACGAAGTGCAATGCTCGCCGAAGAAGCCGGAGCCGCCCAAAGACGTTCGCGAGCTGGCGTCGTGGTTTCAGGAGCACTCGCGCAAGAACCGCCTCAGCTACGACTGGGAGGCGGCGAGCCCGACCTGCAGCCTGCGGGGAAAAGAGCGCGACGCGCTGCTCGGGTGGTTGCGCGGCGAGCGCGCGAAGCCCACCGCTCAGTAGACGTCGTTGCCTTCGATGCCCCACCGGTCGCGCTGCTCCATGCGGTCGCAGTGGTTGCTGCCGTCGGTGCGGCAGTGCACGTAAGGGGTGGTGGAGGAGATTTTTCTCGCCGGCGAGCCCGCCTGGTACAGCGACGGCTCTCCCGGGTAGCGGAGCAGCTCGGTCTCGTCGACCACCTTGCCGTCGAGGCCGTAGCGGGTGAAGCGCTTGCTGGCGATCTCTTCGCGCACCCACTCGTTGGGGCGATCGATCGCCGCCGCGAGCGAGTAGCGCCCGATGGTGGTGGGCCGCTCGAGCCCGGCGACGAACACCCAGTCGGCGGTGGTCACCCAGCTGCCCGCGACCAGCCGGGTGAGCCGCCAGCGCAGCACCTTGCCGCCCGACTTCAGCTGCCGCAGCCGCGCGCAGCCGTCGGCCAGCACGGTGACGATCGCGTCGTCGGCCGCCGCGGTCTCGAGCGCCTCGCGCACCTGGTTGAGCTCGCCGTCGCTGGGAACTTCGCGCAGGTTCACGCACGCGCCGGCCGGCTCGATCAGCGGCTTCACCGCCACCGGCTGGGTCGAAGGCCACTCCGGTGCGGTCACCTTCGCGGGAGACGGCGGATCCAACTGCTCGCCGTCGTGCGCGACCGGGGCGGGCTTGGGAGCCGCTTCCTTCGCCGGGCACGCCGCGAGCGCGAGCGCGCCCACCCACAGCAGGCCGCGGCTCACGCGGGCTCGAGGTAGCGCAGCACCAGGTGGGTGAGCTCGTCGACCAGCTTGGGGTCGGTCGGGCCGTGCTCGGTCTCCATCGCGGCGATGTGGGTGAGCGCCTCGACGGTGGTGACGACCACGAAGGTCGCGGTGTCGAGGTCCATCTTGCGAATCTGCGGGCCGAGCGACTCGAGGTAGCCGCGCACGAAGGTCGCCGACGCCATCGTCAGCCGCTTCACCGCCTCGAAGCCGCCGATCTTGGTGGTGTGTTCGGTCAGCACCCGGTGGAGCTTGGGGTCCATCTTGTGGAGCTCGCCCATCGCCTCGATGAACTTCCTCACGGCGACCTTCAGCGGAGCGCCGTTCACCTCGGAGGCGGTGCGCAGCAACAACCCGTACGCCTGCTCGCTGTGTCGCTCGGCGAGCGCCATCACCAGCGCCTCCTTCGACGGGTAGTACTGGTAGAGCGAGCCGATCGACACGCCGGCCTTCAGCGCCACCCGGTTGGTCGAGCAGGCCTCGTAGCCCTCTTCACGCAGAATGTGAGCGGCCGCTCGAAGAATCGCGTCGACGGTGGCTTTCGCCCGCTCCTGTCGAGGGGCTTTTCGGGCTTCAGCGGTGTTCCTTCGGGCCATCGGGGCGTCTCCGTTCGAAAAGCGAGTTGCGGCAAAGTGAGCTTTTGCTCAGTTTATATACCTCAAAGGAGCCGTGAATGACCACCCTGGCCAGCACCGAGATCGCCGCGCCGCACCCCACTCCGAGCTTCCCCACCAAGGGGCTGCTCGGGGTGATTCCGCAGTTTCAGGCTGATCCGCTGCAGATCTTCAACGACGCGGGCCGCTACGGCACGGTGGTGAAGATGCCGATGCCGGCGCTCACCGCGTACGTGGTGACCGACGTCGAGATCGTCGAGCACATCTTGATGGCCAATCATCACAACTTCGTGAAGCAGACCCGCGGGTACCAGATGCTGCGCAAGGCGCTCGGCAACGGGCTGGTGACGTCTGACGGCGCGTTCTGGCTGCGGCAGCGGCGCATCGCCCAGCCGGCCTTTCACCGCGAGAAGATCGCCGGGTTCGCCAGCGTGATGACCAAGGCCACCAACGAGATGATCGACTCGTGGGAGCCGAAGCTGCGCAACCGCGAGAGCTTCGACTTCGCCCAGCAGATGATGCAGGTCACGCTGCGCATCGTCGGCGACACCCTGCTCGGCAGCGACACCGCCTCGAAGAGCGGCGACGTCGGTCACGCGCTCACCGACGCGCTCGAACACCTGATCTACCGCACGCTCCACCCGCTCAGCCTGCCGGAGTGGATGCCCACCCCGCGCAACCGCGCGTTCATTCGCGCCAAGGCGAAGCTCGACGAGGTGGTGATGGGCATCATCGCGGCGCGCCGCTCGTCGGGCCACAGCGGCGACGACCTGCTCTCGATGCTGATGGAGGCGAAGGACCCCGAGACCGGCGAGTCGATGAGCGATGATCAGCTCCGCGACGAGGTGATGACGCTGATGCTCGCCGGGCACGAGACCACCGCCAACGCGCTCAGCTGGACCTTCTGGCTGCTCGGCCAGCACCCCGACGTGGAGAAGAAGATTCGCGCCGAGCTGAAGACGGTGCTGAACGGCCGCACGCCCGAGGCCCGCGACTTTCCCGCGCTGAAGCAGTGCACCTGGGCGATCAAAGAGGGCATGCGGCTGTACCCGCCGGTCTGGTCGCTCGGCCGCAAGGTGGTGCAAGACGAGACGGTGAAGGGCTACCGCTTCGAGAAAGACGCGCTGGTGTTCTTCTCGCCCTACGTGCTCCACCGGCTGCCGCAGTTCTGGACCGACCCCGAGGCGTTCATGCCCGAGCGCTGGGCCGACGAGTCGGTGAAGCGGCCGAAGTGCGCGTACATTCCGTTCTCGTCGGGCCCGCGCAAGTGCATCGGCGACGGCTTCGCGCTGATGGAGGCGGTGCTGCTGCTCGCGACCATCGTTCAGCGCACCCACATCGAGCTGGTGCCCGGGCAGAAGGTGGTGCCCGAGCCGCTGATCACCCTGCGGCCGAAGTACGGCGTGCAGGTCGTCGCCCGCCCAGCGCCTGAGGCGTGAGCGTCTCGACCGGCTGACCGGTTCGCACAGACCTCACCCGGCGCTTCGCGCCACCCTCTCCCCCGTCGGGGAGAGGGCAGCCGTCGTGCTCGCGGAGGTGCTCCTCCCCGACGGGGGAGGAGCTGTCGCGAAGCGACTGAGGAGGTCTGTGCGAACCGTTCAGCCGGTCGCGTCAATCCAGCGCCGGCAGCACCACGGTGAACGTGCTGCCCTTGCCCGGCTCGGAGTCGACCGCGATCTCGCCCTTCATGCCCGAGATGATGGTGTGCGAGATGTACAGGCCCAGGCCGGTGCCCTGCCCGACCGGCTTGGTGGTGAAGAACGGCGTGAACAGCCGCCGCTTCACCTCGGGCTGAATGCCGAGGCCGTTGTCGGTGACGCTGACCCGCACCTTGTGGCCCTCGCGCACCGAGCGCACCTTCACCTCGCGGTCGCTGCTCGACACCGCGTGCGCCTGCACCGCGTTCATCACCAGGTTGAGAAACACCTGACCCAGCCGGCTCTCCTGCGCCATCACCCGGCCCGCGGAGCCGAAGTCTTTGGTCAGCGTCACGTGCTCGCTGCGCATGTGGCCGAGCGCGATCTGCAGCGCCGACTCGAGCGTGGTCTCGATGTCGACCGGGTGCAGCTCTTCGCTGTTGCCGCCGTACGAGAAGGTGCGGAGGTCGGCGACGATGCGCTGCACCCGCTTCACCCCGTCTTGCGTCTCGCCGAGCACCTCGAGCAGCTCCTCGGTGTCGGGAGAGGGAAGGAAGCGCGCCTTCAGCTCGGTCTTCAGGTAGCCGAGGTTCGAGACGATGTACGCCAGCGGGTTGTTGATCTCGTGCGCCACGCCGCCCACCATGCGGCCCATCGACTCCATGCGGTCGGCGAGCACCAGCTGGCCCTCGAGCCGCTTGCGCTCGGTGACGTCGCGCATGAACAGCGCCGCGCCGCGCCCGCCGCTGAGCGCCGCCACCGAGACCTCGCAGTCGAAGGTGTGCCCGTCGGAGCTGCTGGCCATCACCTCGAAGCGCCCGCGCTCGAACTTCGCCAGCCGGTGACGCAGCTCGGCCTGCTGGCCCTTGGGGTCGATCAGCTCCACCAGCGGGCGGCCGACGACCCCGCCGCGGTCGAAGCCGAACAGCACCTCGGCGTGCGGGCCCCACTCGACCACGTTGCCTGAAGGATCGAGCACCACCACCGCGTCGAGCGCCGACTCCAGCGTCGCCCGCGCCCGCGCCTCGGAGGCCGCCACCTTCTCGGTCTTCGCTTCGATCTCCGCCACCTGGCGATCGCGCAGCCAGGCGCCGACGCAGGTGAGCCCGCAGATGTAGAGCGCCAGGAACGCGGGGATCACCCAGTCGGCCGGGGTCACCACCGGGTGAAACGCGGCGCACACGCTCACCGCCGCGAGGTAGCCGAGCGACGCGCGCACGGTGGCGCGAAACGAGAGCATGAAGCTGGCGTAGACGACGCCGGTCATGCCCAGCAGCAGCGTCGCCACCGCGCGGGTGGGCACCGGCTCCATCAGGCCGATCACCAGCGACGCCGAGGTGGCGACGAAGGTGAGCACCACCGAGCCCCGCCAGTACTGAGCGGTGCGGTTGAGCACGTAGGCGAGCACCGCGAAGACGAAGATGAAGACGCCGAGCGCGGCCTCCACCGGGCGCACCGGCAACGGGCGGGTGAAGCCCGAGACGAACGCCATCGCCACGTAGAGCGGGATCACCAGCACCATCACCGACGACATCAGCTGCGACTGACGCCGGTGATGCGGCGACGACACCGCCGGAGAAGGCTCGGTGAGTCGCTTCCAGAGAGTCGCCTTCACTGCCTGGAGAATAACTGTTCCGAGGGCGGCGTGCCGTGTGCAGTGCAAACGCCCGTGCACTCGTCCGCTCTCGAAACCTCCGCAAACGCGTCGCCCGAAGCTTCTCCGGCTGATCCAGGCGTCAAACTTCTGACGCGGCTGGCCGGCCTCGCCGGTCTGGTGCTGCTGATGCTGCTCGCGCGGTCGATCTGCGATCGGCTCCACGTTCACGCGCCCTGGTACCTGCTGCACGAGGTGGTGCTGATGGGCCTGCCGATGGCGGTGCTGCTGTTCGAGGTCTACCCGAAGCTCTCCAAGGGCTCGAAGCTCTCGTTCATCGCCACCTCGGCGACCTTCATCTCGTCGAGCGCGATCGCGGAGATCATCGCGATTCAGAACCGCTACTGGTGGTTCTACACCGGCAACGACCCGCTTTCGGGCCTCGAGCTGGGCACGGTGCCCATCGAAGAGTTTCTCAGCTACCCGATGCTGCTCAACCTGCCGGTGCTGTTCTACCTCTGGCTCGGCGCCCACTTCGGCCCGGAGCAGCCGGCCGCCTTCACCGCCCAAACCCAGCGCACCCTGAAGGCGTTGGCGCTCGCCGCGGCGGGCCTGGGCGGCTACTGCCTGTTTCGCGCGCTCACCGTGCACACCCCCTCGCTCGACCTCGCCACCCTGCCCGCTCCCGACGCCGCGGGCGCGATTCGCTACACCGCCGGCCCCAAGCAGCTCGGGTGGACCCTGGTGCAGGCGCTCGGCTGGGCGGGCACGCTGATGTTGATGGTGAAGGCGCACGCCCGCACCGCGATGCGCCGCCTGGGCTTCGTCGCCGCCTGCTACTTCGCCTACTCGTTCTTCGTCGAGCTGCTCGCCTGCGGGCGCGGCTGGTGGGTGTGGAACACCGAGCAGACCCTGGGCGTGTTCGCGCTGGTGCTCCCGGTGGAGAGCTTCTCGATGTACCTCACCGGAGCGCTGATGCCGGTGCTGTTCTTCGAGCTGATCCGCCCCGCGTTTTCGACTGCCGATTGAGAAGAAGCTCGAGCATCACCACCGCGGTCAGCCCGCTCTCGAACCAGACCAGCACCGCCTCCAGCGGCAGCCCGCTCCAGCGGCGAATGAACAGCCCCACCATCGCCTCGTGCTGGTAGCCCCACCAACCGCCGGGCACCGCCAGCGAGGCCTCCCAGGTGACCGAGACCAGCAAGAGCGCCATCAGCACCATCGCCACCGAAGGCCAGTGCAGCCGCGGCCGCACCACCGGCAGGCCGGTCAACAGCGCCGGGAGCGGCACCAGCAACAGGTACGAGAGGTAGCCGGGCACCCCGTGCTTCAGCCCGCAGGCGAGCAGCAGCAACCCCACGCTCCACAGCAGCGCCTTGGCCGGCCGCGCCCGCACCACCGAGATGGGCGCCTCGTGCGCGCCGAGCAGCTCGTGCCGAACCCAGAGGTAGCCGAGCATCAGCGCCAGAAACCCGAGGGTGTAGAAGGCGAACTCCTCCACCGGTATGCCGCGCAGGTAGAGCCCGAGCACCGCGTCGCGGTTCGGGTAGACGAAGAACCGGTGGGCGAACACCAGGTTGAGCCCCACCCCCATCGGCGCCAGCACCGCCAGCGCGAGCAGCACCGGCCGCCGTGCGGCGAGCATCCACCCGGCCTGGCGGTAGAGCACCGCGATCGCGGCGGCGGGGGCGGCGAACATCAACAGGCTCCAGGTGTAGCCGTGGTGATCGCAGGCCAGGCAGGGCGCGGCAGAGGCGGCCAGGGTGCCGAACAGCGCGACCACCCGGTGCTCGGCAGATCTCGGCCTGACCGGCAGAGTCAGCCGGTTGACGCCTTCGAGATGCCGCAGCGGCTCGCGCATGGTGCTCCGCCGCTTCGAAATTGCAGCGGCGATACCAGCGGCATCAGGGCAGATCAGCGAGACAGGTAGGCAGGTTGTGCCGACCACTGAACGGCACCCACGGGTCAGCCGGTTTCGCCGAGTGTTTCTTCACCCGGCGAGCCCTGCCGAAGGGGGGCGTTCGACCCCCTCAAAACGCAATCGCGTCAGGCATTTGGCGCGTCGCCAAAGGGATGCAAACGAGGGTTTCCATTGGGGTGGTTTTGCTGCTAAGCGCGGCCCCGAAAAGCAGTCCCCAAACAGAGGAAGACAACGATCATGAAGCTTTCCCGCGCGGCCGGTTTGACGGCCCTCCTTGCGCCCGCGTTCGCCTTTGCGAACGAGGCCAACCTCGTTCTGCCCCGGCTCGAGACCGAGAAGTTCATGGGCGTCGACGGCAAGACGCTGCTGATGATCGGCATCGCCGTCTCGTTCCTCGGCCTGGCGTTCGGCCTCGTGCAGTACATGCAGCTGAGGAACCTCCCGGTTCACAAGTCGATGCTCGAGGTCTCGGAGCTGATCTACGCGACCTGCAAGACCTACCTGGTCACGCAGGGCAAGTTCATCATGATGCTCTGGGTGCTGATCGCCGGCGTGATCGCCTGGTACTTCGGCTTCCTCGCCCACGCCGAAGGTGAAGCGGCCCAGGTCGCCACCCCGGTGCGGGTGCTGGTGATTCTGGTGTTCTCGCTGATCGGCGTCGGCGGCTCGTACATGGTCGCCGCGTTCGGCATTCGGGTGAACACCTTCGCCAACTCGCGCACCGCCTTCGCGTCGCTGCGCGGCAAGCCGTACCCGACCTACCAGATCCCGCTGAAGGCCGGCATGAGCATCGGCATGATGCTGATCTCGACCGAGCTGATCATCATGCTCGCGATTCTGACCCTGGTGCCGTACTACATGGCCGGCCCCTGCTTCATCGGCTTCGCGATCGGCGAGTCGCTCGGCGCCTCGGCGCTCCGCATCGCCGGCGGCATCTTCACCAAGATCGCCGACATCGGAAGCGACCTGATGAAGATCGTCTTCAAGATCAAGGAAGACGACGCCCGTAACCCCGGCGTGATCGCCGACTGCACCGGCGACAACGCGGGCGACTCGGTCGGCCCCTCGGCCGACGGCTTCGAGACCTACGGCGTGACCGGCGTGGCGCTGATCACCTTCATTCTGCTGGCCGGCAAGGGCCACGAGTCGACCCAGATTCAGCTGCTGGTGTGGATCTTCGCGATGCGCGTGATGATGGTCGTCACCTCGTTCATCTCGTACCTGATCAACGAGATGATTCAGGGCGGCCGCTACAAGACCGCCGACAAGATGAACTTCGAGCACCCGCTCACCTTCCTGGTCATTCTGACCTCGGTCGTCTCGGCGGGCATGACCTTCCTGGTCAGCTACCTGATGATCCCCAACATCGCGGGCGACCCGACGATGTGGTGGAAGCTGTCGGCGGTGATCACCTGCGGCACCGCGGCCGGCGCGATCATCCCCGAGCTGGTGAAGGCGTTCACCTCCACCGAGTCGCGCCACGTGCGCGAGGTCGTCACCGCTTCGAAAGAAGGCGGACCTTCGCTGAACATCATCTCGGGCCTGGTGGCGGGTAACTTCTCTGGCTACTGGATGGGCATGGCGATCGTCGGCCTGATGAGCGTCGCCTACTTCATCTCCACCCTCGGCATGCACGCGCTCTTCCCGATCGGCGGCACCGTCGACCCCTCGCCGGTGTTCGCGTTCGGCCTGGTGGCCTTCGGCTTCCTCGGCATGGGCCCGGTGACCATCGCGGTCGACTCCTACGGCCCGGTGACCGACAACGCTCAGTCGGTCTACGAGCTGTCGCTGATCGAGCAGGTCCCCAACATCAAGGAAGAGATCAAGAAGGACTTCGGCTTCGACGTGAACTTCGAGAAGGGCAAGGAGTTCCTCGAAGAGAACGACGGCGCGGGCAACACCTTCAAGGCCACGGCCAAACCGGTGCTGATCGGCACCGCGGTGGTCGGCGCGACGACGATGATCTTCTCGATTCTCTTCAACGTCACCGACGGTCTGAAGAACGGCCTGCAGTACCTCTCGCTGGTGAACGCTCCGTTCCTCCTCGGTCTGGTGACCGGCGGCGCGATGATCTACTGGTTCACCGGTGCGTCGATGCAGGCGGTTTCGACCGGCGCGTACCGCGCGGTGGAGTTCATCAAGCAGAACATCAAGCTCGAGGGCGTCGAGAAGGCCTCGGTGAAGGACTCGCAGCGGGTCGTCGAGATCTGCACCATCTACGCGCAGCGCGGCATGTGGAACATCTTCCTCGCGGTGTTCTTCGGCACCCTGGCGTTCGCCTGCATCGAGCCGGCGTTCTTCATCGGCTACCTGATCTCGATCGCGCTCTTCGGTCTGTACCAGGCCGTCTTCATGGCCAACGCCGGCGGCGCCTGGGACAACGCCAAGAAGCTGGTGGAGACCGAGCTGAAGGCGAAGGGCACCGACCTGCACGCGGCCACCGTCGTCGGCGACACCGTCGGCGACCCGTTCAAGGACACCTCGTCGGTCGCGCTGAACCCGGTGATCAAGTTCACCACCCTGTTCGGTCTGCTCGCGGTCGAAGTGGCGATCTCGCTCGGCGGCTCGAAGGACGGCTGGTTCGTGCCGACCTCCGCGACCCTCGGCCTGGCGGCGGCGTTCTTCGTCGTCTCGGCGTTCTTCGTCTACCGCAGCTTCTACGGCATGCGGATCGAGACCGGCGCGAAGTCGGCCGGCGCCGGCGCGACCAGCAGCAGCGAGACCAAGGCCGCGGCCTAAGCACCGCGTCTTCGGTCTGGTTTCGAACGCCCTCGCCGACACTCGGCGGGGGCGTTTCATTTTCGGCGTGTTATTGAGGAAGGGCCCGTGAGCTCGAGTGGCATGTCGATACTGCGGCTGACGTTCCTCGGCACCTCCGCCGCGGCGCCGACGCTGCACCGCAACGTCTCGGGGTTGGCGATGAAGGCCGACTCCGACCTGTTGTTGTTCGACTGTGGCGAAGGCTCGCAGCGGCAGATGATTCGGTTCGGCACCGGCTTCGCGGTCAACGCGGTGTTCTTCACCCACTTTCACGCCGACCACTACCTGGGGATCATCGGCTTTCTGCGCACGCTCGGCATGGGCGGGCGCGAAGAGAAGGTCGTGCTGCACGGGCCGGCGCCGGCGAAGCGGCTGCTCGACGCTGCGATTCACCTCGGGGTGGAGCGCCTGTCGTTCCCGGTGGAGATCGTCGAGCTGAAGGGCGGCGAGAAGATTCAGCGCAACGGCTACTCGGTGAAGGCGGTGAAGGTCGACCACCGGGTGAACGCGCTCGGCTACGTGGTCGAAGAAGACCAGCGGCCGGGGCGATTCGATCCCGACGCGGCGCGCGCGCTCGGCGTCGCGCCCGGCCCCGACTTCGGCCGGCTGCAGCGTGGAGAAGTGGTGAAGAGCACCGACGGCAAGGAAGTGCGGCCCGAGCAGGTGATGGGCTCGTCGCGCACCGGCCGCAAGGTGGTGCTCTCGGGCGATACCCGGCCCTGCCCTGCGCTGACCGAGGCGTCGGTCGGGGCTGATTTGTTGGTGCACGAGGCGACGTTCAGCGACGACGAGCAGGAGCGCGCGCTCGAGACCCGGCATTCGACGGCGCGCGAAGCAGGGCGGGTTGCGCGGCAGGCGACGGTGAAGCGGTTGGTGCTGAACCATCTGTCGAGCCGGCACGATACCGACCCCAAGCCGCTGCTCGAGCAGGCGCGGGAGGAGTTCAAGGGCCAGTGCGAAGTGGCGTACGACGGGCTGACGATCGAAGTGCCGGTGCGCGAGTAGAACTACCGGGTCCGGGACCGGTTGTTCCTACTTGAACACCTCGACGAACTTCCTCGGCGCGCCCTTCCTCCTCACGCACCTCGTCTTCCCATCGAGAAAGCACGCCGAGAACGCGCGCCGCCTCGCCCCCGAAATACCGCGCCCCGACCGATGCCACACCATCGGGTGAACCAGCACGGCCTCCCCCGCCTTCGCAGGCAGCGCGACCGCATCGACCCCGACGGCGAGCTCGCGCGGCACCACCCCACCCAACGGCGTCGCCAGCCCAGACCGATGGCTGCCGGGCACCACCTCGAGGCACCCTCCCCCTTCCGGCGCGTCGTCGAGCGCGGTCCAGATCTGCAGCTGGGGATCTTTGTCGATGCCCCAGAGCTTGCCGCCGTCCTGGTGCCAGGGAATGTCGCTGCCTCCCGCAGGGCCCTTGTTGAAGATGATCGCGCGGTACAGCGACACCGGCCCGCCGATGCATGAGCGCGCCAGCCGCTCGAACAGCGGGTTCGACAGCCAGGCGAGAAACACCGGGTCGAGCTCCAGCTTCTCGAGCTTTCGGTAATCGAGCGACGGCCCCTGCCAGCCCAACCCCAAGGGAGCGTCCTCGTACTTGCCGGTGGTGGCGTCGGGTTGAAAGAACATGCCGGGGTAGACGACCCGCCCGAGCATCAGGTCGTCGGCCCGCTCCCGCAGCTGCGCCAGGCCCGCATCGTCGAGCACCCGGCCCAGACGGGCGAACCCCTGCGCCTGGTAGTCGCGCAGCGCGGCGGCGACGTCGACCGACTGGGCCTCAGGCAGGAGCACCCTCGCAACATCGCGGCTCTGCTGGGAAATGCAACCCGCCCGTGCGATTTAATTGCGTACAATTCAATTGTACACAATATATTGTCGCGATGGATGCCACCCTCGACAAGATGCTGTGCTTCTCGCTCTACGCCGCCTCCCGGGCGATGACCGCGGCCTACGGCCCGGTGCTCGAGCCGCTCGGCCTCACCTACCCGCAGTACCTGGTGATGCTGCTGCTGTGGGAGCGCGACGGGCAGTCGGTCACCGAGCTGGGCGATCAGCTGCAGCTCGACTCGGGCACCCTCACTCCGCTGCTGAAGAAGCTGGAGGCCGCCGGCGTGCTGGTGAAGGCGCGCGACGAGGCCGACGCGCGGGTGGTTCGGGTTCGCCTCACCGCTCAGGGCAAGGCGCTGCGCAAGAAGGCGGCGAGCGTGCCCCATTCGATTCTCTGTCTGTCGGGTCTGAAGATCACCGAGCTCGCCCGGCTCCGCGAGGAGCTGAAGTCGCTCACCACCACGCTGCGCGAGGCGAACGCGTCGAGCAAGCACCAGGAGCACGCGTCATGAAGAACCTCTACACCGCGAAGTCGACCTCGAAGGGCGGCCGCAACGGCCACGTGAAGTCTGAAGACGGCATCATCGACCTCGACGTCACGATGCCGAAGTCGTTGGGCGGCGACGGCGCCAAGGGCACCAACCCGGAGCAGCTGTTCGCCTCCGGCTACTCCGCCTGCTTCGGCAGCGCGCTCGGGCTGGTCGCTCGCAAACAGAACATCAACCCCGGCCCGTTCAACATCACCGGCGAGGTCTCGCTCTACGCAACCGACACCGGCGCGTACAAGCTGGGCGTGAAGCTGGTGGGCGCGTTCCCCGAGCTCGATCGCGAGAAAGCGCAGGCGCTGATGGCGGCGGCGCACCAGGTGTGCCCGTACTCGAACGCCACCCGCGGCAACATCGAGGTCGAGCTGTCGGTGGCCTGAAACGCCCCAATTCACACTGGAAATGGGGGCTGAATATTCGCCCCCACCGCCCGCTCCAAACTGCAGGTGCCGATGACGGCCCAGGGCACAAAACGCCCTCAACCTACGTCTGGAGAAAAATCATGAAGCGCATTCTGACCATTGCGGTGCTGAGCCTTTCTACGTTCGCGTTTGCCCAGGGCGCCGCCGCGGCGGACTCGAAGAAGGCCGAGCCTGCGAAGGCTGAAGTGAAGAAAGCCGAGCCCGTGAAGGCCGAGGCGAAGACCGACGCGAAGACGACCGAGACCAAGACCGAGGCGAAGACGGAAGCGAAGACCGAGGCGAAGACCACCGAGGCCAAGCCGACCAACTCGAAGAAGGCGGCGCCGGTGAAGGCCGAGAAGAAGGCCACCAAGGAAGGCTCCGGCCGCCGGGTGATCAGCAACAGCACCCGCCCCGTCAGCGTGAAGAAGTAAGCAGCACGCAGTGGCAGCAACGCGGGTCTGCGCTTCCTTGCGAGCGCGGACCCGCGAGTCTTTTCAGCGCTCGCAGGCCGCCGCGTGACCGCCGATGTGGGCGAGCAGCACGCAGGCCTGGTTTGCTCTTTCGCGGGTCGCTTTCGCCGCCTCTGGGTCGGTCGCCTCGAGCGCCTCGGCCTCTTTGAGCAGCGCCAACGCGAGCACCTGCTGAGCGGGCACGAAGAGGCCAAACGCCAGCGCCTTCGAGGCCTGGTTCGCCGCTTCTTCGTACCGGCCACGGTGCAGCAGCCAACGCGCGTAGAGGGTGTTCGTGCCTGCGCGACCCCGGTCGAACTTCAGCGCCTGCAGGTAGCAGCGCTCGCTCAACGGCAGCGGCTGAGTCCCGTGCTCGTACGCATCGGCGAGCAACCACTGCGCCTGTTTCGCCACCCAGGGATCCGGGCTGTGACGCAGCTCATCGGCATGAGCGACGCGCTGAAACCCGGTGCCGCCGAGCGAGAGATCGGAGCGGGCGACCAACAGCCACGCACGCGCATCATCGGCAGCCAGGCTGAGCGCCTCGGTCCCCAGCTGCGCGGCGATCGCTCCGCCGTAGTAGCACTCGCGCTCCAGGGCGAGCTCACCGGCCTCGACCAGCGCGGGCTCGAAGCGTGGAGAACGTTCGCGCACCACCTTCAGCGCCTCGTTGGCCGCGTCGAGCTGGCCGGTGCGGCGCAGCCAGCGCGCATTCGCCACCTGCACCGCGTCGTCGTCAGGCGCCTCGGCCAGCGCTGCCGCGAGCTCAGCGCGGGCCTGTTCATAGGCCCAGGGGTCTGCCTCGTGATCGAGCCACGCGTTCGCGCGCGCGACATGATCAGGCGCCGCGGCGAGGAGCAGAAGAACGAGCATGCTCAGGGGTACGGGCTCGGAGCGCCCAGCCGCTCGAACAAGTACCGGGTCAGCGTCTGGCCCTGGGCGCAGAAGCCGCGGGTGCTCACCGCCGCCATCTCGGTGTGAATGCGATCTTGGTTCGGCCACGGCCACAGGTCTTCGCCGGTCAGCGTCTCGAAGCCGTTCTCGCCGAACAAGGTGCCGCTGACGCCGACCCGCTTGCTGATCTCCGCCCCGACCTGGCCGCCGCCGCTCCCGGCGGTCTTCAGCGCGCTGCCGGCTTCGATGCGCAGCGGGTACACCCAACCGTTCATCTGAGGGTCGGTGGTGATCGCGCCTCCGGAGCTGCTGCCGAAGGTGTCGTTGAAGCCGCCGTTGCCCGCGCCCTGCTGGAACGAGGTGTCGCTGTCCTTGATGATCGAGTTGGTGACCGACATCGTGCCGCCGCCGCCCCAGATCGCGAAGCCGTAGGCGCCGCCGAGCTTGGTGATGCGGTCGTAGGTGACGGTCTTGTTGCCGCTGCCGTTGTGGGCGATGCCCTGCGCGGCCTGAAACGCGACGAAGTCTTCCACCCTGCAGTTGGTGACGTCTTTCGGCCCTTCAATCGCGAAGGCGTTGTTCGGCCCGTCGAACGTCATGCACCCCTGCCACTTGTCGTTGTCGTAGGGCGTCGTCGTCGTCTCGTTCGCGGGGCCGTAGTAGTCGGCCTCGTAGTTGATCAGACCGCTCGCGGGGTCGAGCGCGATGCAGTTCTGCACCCGCACGTTCTTCGATTCGTAGATCGAGAACACGCCCTCTGGGTTGTCGTCGGTGGTGCTCCAGCCGCCGTCGTGACGCGCCACCACCCGCCGCAGAATCACGTTCTGCGAGTTGTAGACGAGCACCTTGTACCGGCCGCCCAGGCCGAACACCCAGCAGTCCTCGAGCAGAATGTCGGAGGCGCCCGGGGTGAAGTCGTTGGTGCCGATCGCGAGCGTGACCTCGTTGCCGGTGGCCGGCCCGCCTTCGAACGCGCAGCGCAGAAACTTCAGGTGCGTGCCGGTGATCGACTTGCCGTTCGACGAGCTCCAGTGGAGCCCTTCGAACTGGGTGTACCAATCGCCGCCGCCCAAGGTGAGGTCGGAGGTGATGATGACGGCGCCGTCGACCTCCGCCTTGATCACGTTCCACTGCGAGGCGGTGCCCGGCGAGAGCATGGTGAGGTCGTTCGCCGCGCCGCTGTAGGTGCCGGCCTTGATGATCACCGTGCCGCCGCCGCTCGCGGGCAGCAGTGCGATCGCCGAGGGAATGTGCTGCTTCGGGCTCGCCGCGGTGCCGGAGCCGTTGTCGTTGGGCGCCGCCGCATCGACGTAAAACGTGGGGCCCGAGAGGCCTCCGCCTCCGCCGGTCGCTCCGCCGCCTGCACCACCGCCCGTCGCCGCGCCTCCACCCGTCGCCGCTCCACCGCCCGTCGCCGCTCCACCGCCTGCGGCGCCGCCACCGGTCGCTGCGCCGCCTCCAGCGCTTCCGCCTCCCGCCGCGGCACCTCCGCCGGAGCTGCTTCCACCGCCCGCCGAACCGCCACCGGCGCTCCCGCCGCCTCCACCGCCACCGCTGACGCTACCGGGTGAACAGCCGCTGATGACGATGCAGAGAACCGCCAGGCGTCGAAGCATGGGTCGCATCTTCCCCGTTGCCGCTCTGCGTGGCGATGTCTCCTCGCGCCAGATCCAGTTGCCACCCGTGCCACCCGGCGGGCCTCACCGGCGCGAGAGGCTGTTTGCTTCGATTTCGAGATGGGTCTTGCGGTCGGCGATGACGTCGAATGCAGCGAGACCACCGAAGAGGACCGTCGCAGCGACCAGAAGACTGACGTAGATCGAGAGCGCACCGGTCGAAGCCCGCCGCACTCCCGCGAATGCCGCCACAGCGAACGGTGGCGTCGCCAACAAAACACCGAACATCCGGTCGACGATCGCCTCCGCCTGAGCGGAAACCCGAATCTCCGCGACGAAGATGCGCGGCGCCGTCGCGATGTATTTCGCGTCGTAGTAGCGAAACAGCGCGACCTCCGAAGCCCAACCGAGGCCAGCCAACCCAAACGCGCCGATGCACATCAGGGCCGGCCCGGCCCACGAAGCCGTCCTCGGCCGCGTGGATGCCTGAATGAGCACCACGGTCGCCCCGCTCCACAGCACCGCGCCGAGCGCTGCCAGCAGATACATCGGCGGGCCGCCCTTGCTCCAAAGCATCTCGAGTTCACCCACGGTCCAATCGACACCCTCTGCACGGGCAAGTTCCTCGTGATAATTCTGCGTACCCGATGCAACAACTGGCGGACCGCCTCAGAGCAATGGGCAAGGACGCGCGGGCCCGCGTCGGCTCCGACGATCTGCGCCAGCTGCGGTTCCTCAAGGCCACCAGCGGGTTCGGCGAAGTTCTCGGCCGGCTCTCGATGCACTTCATCGCCACGCCCGCGGGCTGGCTGCTCGGAGTGATCGGCGTCGCCTACCACCTCGCGCTCGAGGCGCAGCTCAACCACACCATCATGCACGGCGCGTACGTCGGGGTGTCCGGCGCCGAGCGCTACACTCCCAGCCGCTACGAAACCCTGGCGCTGCCGTTCCGCTCCAAAACCTGGGGCGACGCGCACCGCATTCACCACCAGCACCCGTCGCTGCTCGAGGGCGACCCCGACACGATTCACCCGCTGTTCCGCATGCACCCCACCCAGCCGCTGCGCTGGTGGCACCGCTTCAACGCCTTCATCGGAGCCTTCTTCACCTTCGAGCACTGGGCGTTCGACTACGACGCGTTCTTGAAACAGCAAGGCGTGCGCGCGAAGACCGATCGCGGCGAGTGGAAGAAGCTCGCGCTGCACGTGGCGTACAACTACGTGCTCTTCCCCGCGCTCGCCGGGCCGCGCTGGTGGGTGGTGCTGCTCGGCGCGATCGCGTCGGCGGTGATTCGCAACCTGGTGTTCACCGCGCTCCAGACCGCCAGCTCGGTCGGCTGTGAAGTGTCGAGCCGCCACGCGCTGCGCACCGATGACCCGCGCGGAGACGAACGGGTTCGCTTTCAGGTCGAGACCAGCAAGAACTTCGGCCTTCACGGCGGGTGGAAGGTCATCTGCGGAGGCCTCGACCGGCACATCGAGCACCACCTCTGGCCGCACCTGCCGCCGGCGAGGCTGCGCGAGCTGTCACCCGAGGTGAAGCGGCTGTGTGATGAACGGGGGCTTCGGTATCAGGAGTTCTCCACCATCTGGGCCAGCCTCGGCGACAGCGTCAGCTGGCTGTCGAAGAACGCGAAGTGACTTTCGTGGTGTGCGACGTGCGGGCAGGGCAGTCCCTCACCCGGCGGACGCGTTGCGTCCGTCCGCCCTCTCCCAACGGAGAGGGTTATTTTTTGGTCCACTGATCGAGCCAGTCGAGCACGGTCTTGTGCCACTGCACCGAGTTCTGCGGCTTGAGCACCCAGTGGTTCTCGTCGGGGAAGTAGAGCAGCTTCGATGGAATGCCCTTGCGCTGGAGCACGGTGAACGTCGAAAGCCCCTCGGTGTCGACCACCCGGTAGTCCTTGCCGCCGTGCACCACCAGCATCGGCAGCTTCCACTGGTCGATGTGGTCGAGCGGGTTGTTCTTCGCGTAGCCGGCCGGGTTCACCCACGGCGTGCCCTTGTGCTCCCACTCGGGGAACCAGAGCTCTTCGGTGGCGAAGTAGGCGAAGCGCTCGTCGAGGTTGCCGTCGTGCGAGACGAGGCACTTGAACGGCTGGTTCCACACCCCGGCGATCAGGTTGATCGCGTAGCCGCCGTAGCTGGCGCCGAGCGCGCACGCCCGCCCACCGTCGAGAAACGGGTACTTCCCGAGCGCGTAGGCGAGGCCCTTCTTCAGGTCCTCCAGCGGCTTGCCGCCCCAGTCGTCGCGAATCGCGTCGGTGAACGCCTGGCCGTACCCGGTGCTCCCGTGAAAATCGATCATCACCGCCGCGTAGCCGTGGCCGGCGTAGACCTGCGGGTTCCAGCGGTAGTGCCAGTCGTTGGCCATGCTGCCCTGCGGCCCACCGTGAATCAGAAACGCGACCGGGTACTTCTTCTTCGGGTCGAAATCGACCGGCTTCACCAGGTAGCCGTACACCTTCTCGCCGTTCGCGCCCTCGAACGAGAACTGCTCCGGCTGGCCGAGCTTGATCTCGGCCATGTTCGGGTTGAGCGTGGTGAGCTTCTTCGGCTGGCCGCCCGCCTCGACGCTGAACAGGTCTCCGGGGAACTCGAGCGAGTCGAGCGCGAGGAACACCCGCTTGCCGTCGGCGGCGACCTTGAAGGTGGCGACGTGGCCCTTCTCGACCACCGTCTTCGGCTCGCTGCCGTCCATCGGCAACGCGAACAGCGACTGCTGCCCCACGTTCCACGCCGAGACGTAGAGCGTCTTCGAGTCGGGTGAGAAGCCGAGCTGCTCGGCGCTGTGGTCCCACTTGTCGGTGAGCGCGCGGTCCTTGCCGTTGGGCCAGTCGCGCACCATCACCGTGAACTTGTCGCTCTCGTAGCCGGCGCGCGCCTGCGCCAGCCACACCAGCGTCTTGCCGTCGGGAGAGAACGTGGGCACCGCGTCGGCGCCGGGGTTGGTGGTCAGCTTCGCCGGCGGCTTCGAGCCGTCGACCGGCACCGCGAAGAGATCGAAGTTGGTGCTCCACGCCTCTTCACGGCCCGCGTCTTTCGCCGAGAACACCACCTGCTTGCTGTCGGGCGAGAAGGTGAAGTCCTCCGCGCCGCCGAACGGCTTGCCGGGCACGTCGGTGTCCATCTTCGCCATCAGGTGCTTCACCGGGCCGCCCGCGAGCGGCATCGAGAACAGATGCGCCCGGCGCCCGTCGCCCCAGGTGTCCCAGTGGCGCACCATCAGCTGCTCGTAGACCTGGCCGCTGGGGTGCGGGTCTTTCAGCTTCTCGAGACGCTTGGCGGTGCAGTCGAGCAGGTCGCCGGTGCAGTCGAGAAACACCTCGGAAGAGAACACCAGCGTCTTGCCGTCGGGCGACACCTGGTACGCGTTCACGTCGAGCGGCAGTTTGGTGACCGCCTCCGCCTCGCCCCCCTCGAGCGACAACCGCCACAGCTGCTGCGTCTCGCCGCGCGGAGCGAGGAAGTAGATGCTCTTGCCGTCGGCCGAAAACGCCGCGTCGCTCTCGGGCGCGGAGTGGCTGGTGAGCTGCCTCATGCCGCTGCCGTCGGCGTTGAGCGCGAACAGATCGACCGAGCCCTTGTTCTTCTCGTACTCGGTGGCCCGCACGGTGAGCACCAGCTTCGAGCCGTCGGGAGAAACGGCGAGCGCGCTCAAGCGGCGCAGCCGCACCTGATCATCGACGGTGTACGCGTGCTTCGCGCCGAGCGACAACGAGAGAACGAGGGCGAGGATCATGCGCCCGCGCTTAGCGCATCAGCGCAGGGGAACGGTGAGCATTCGCACCTGCGGCGGAGCCTGTGGCGCCGGCACGCAGAGCACGTCGTGAATGCAGGTGCCGCCGCTGTAGAAGCACTCCTGCTCGGTCTCCTGCTCCTCCGGCGTGCACTCGTAGAGCGGGTGCTCACCCGATTCGCGCGCTTCGAACACCACCTGCGCCGCGCCCGGGCCGTAGAGCACTCCGAGCACGTGGGGAAACTCGCCGGCCCCGCACTCCAGCGCTCGCGCGGCGATCTCCACCGGAGGCCTGCCTCCGCGGGTCACCCGCACCGAGCCGTCGGGCAGACCGCCGTCTTGGGTCAGCGCGGTGCCCACCTCGACGAAGTGCACCTCCGGCTGCACACCCGCCACCAGCGCGTCGAGCTCGCTCACCGGCTCGAGACAGCGCAGCCCGCTGCCGTGCGGCCCTTCGTGCTGGGTCTCTTCGCAGCCGGGCTGCAGCCGCTGGTCGAGCACCGCCTGCAGCCGCGGAGTGAGCCACCCAGGCCGGCCGCCGGTCTGAAAGTCGTGAATGTCGATCGTGCTCCCCAGCCACGCGCCGTAGCGATGGTCGTCGCTCACTGCGAACGGGAGCGGCGCCTCGGCGCAGTCGAGCGTCAGCCCCTTGGGCAACTTCGGCTTCGGCCTTGGGTCGGGACGCATCAGCTCGCGCAGCGCCGGGATCGCCGGGTGGTCGCCCAACAGCCGGGTGGCGCGAGATTCGATTCCCCTCGCGTGGGCGTAACCGTCTCCCTGACGCGAGAGCACGCTCAGCCCGCCGTCTCCGAGCAGAATGAGCTCCGCGCTCCCGTCGTGGTCGAGATCGTCGAACGCCATCGCGTCGAGCTGCCCGCGCCCGATGGTCCACGATTGGAGGTGCTCTCCGCCTGGCTTCAGCAGCGACACCGACAGCCCGTACGGGCAGCTCGCGGTCACCACCCAGGCCGGCGACGGCGTCAGCGCGGTGGTGTGAAACGATTGCTTCGGGTCGGGCGCACAGGGCTGCGAGGGGGCAGCGAGGCGCAGCTCGTCGACCGTCAGCGGGCGGGTCACTGGCGCCGCCAGCAACACCAACATCAACACGTGCATGCCGCCCCACTGAGCAATCGGCGCGCCTGAATGGAGTGGCGGCCGGTTGCGTCAGTGGGTGTGGCCAGCGCCCCGCGGTTACGGGTGGCTGGGCTGCGGCTCCTGCGGGTGCCGCTCGTCGCCCTGCTCCGACTCCTCGACGTCGGTGTCTTCTTCGTCGGTGTCGTCAGCGCTCTCAGCGCCCGCGTTCTTGCCGATCGTCTTGTCGGTCTTCGACTTGTTCTTGTCCTCGTCGTCGGCCTGCATGCCCTCGTCGAGACCCTCCTCTTCGTCGCGGTACGGCTCGGCGGGGTAATCACCCGGCGGGTTGCGCGGCATGTTCTCGCGGTCGCCCTTCATCTGCTTCTCGCTCGGGTCGCGCGGCGCGTCCTTCTTCGCCGGTTCACCGTGGTCGGGGTTCTTGATGCCCTTCTTCTCGTTGGGGTTGTTCTTGTTCTGTTGAGCCATGTGCGGACTCTCCTTTGGTGCTCACTCCTGGTGCATCGGTCGTGCCCCTACTGATTCGACGTGGTTACGGCGGTGGCGTGTGGCAGAAATGTCGGCGACAGTCCGTTTTCGTGCATCAAACGCGACCATCGCCGGAGCCGCTGTCGGAGGTGCTCGCGTACCTGCGAAAGAAATTTCGCCCTCACGCGATCATCCTCTACGGCTCGCGCTCGCGCGGCGCCGGCACCGCCTCCAGCGATTGGGACTTGTTCCTGCTTCGCCGCGGCGGCCGCGAGCGGCACGTGCGCGACTTCGAAGGCCAGGCGCTCGACGTGTTCGTGGAGAGCGACACGATTCTGAAGCTGCCGGTGACGCTCGACCTGCTGCGGCTGCGGGGCGGCAAGGTTCTGCTCGATCAGCGCGGCGAGGCGCGCAAGCTGCTGCGGCGGGTCGACGCGCTCGCCAAGCGTGGCCCTCCCAAGCCGATGAAGGGCGAGGTGGCGGCCCTGCGCGTCTGGGCGTGGAAGATGGTCGACCGGGCGAAGACCGGCGGCGCCTACGGCAACTACCGCCGCGCCGCGCTGCTCACCGAGCTGCTCTCGCTCACCTACGAGCTGAAGGGCCGCTTCTTCCCCGGCCCCAAGCGCGCGCTGGCCGAGATGACCCCGTGGATGCTCGACAAGTGGACCCGCGCGTTGGCGCCGGGCGCGTCGATGCGCGAGATCGAAAACCTGGTCGCGGCCGTGGTCGGCCCGCCGTTCAGTACAGCTTCCTGAGGCGCGCGGCGAAGAAGCCGTCGAGGCCTTCGGGCCCGGGCAACGTTCGCAGGTAGCCCTGCCAGCTCGGCCACTGCCCCGGCGGAGGCTCGGCGGTGAACTCCGGGTGGCTGCGCAGAAACGGCTCGATCTGATCAGGCCCCTCGGTGTCGTCGGTGGAGCACACCGCGTAGACCAGCAGCCCGCCGGGCTTCACCACCGCCTGCGACGACTCGAGAATCGAGCGCTGCAGCGCGCGCAGCTCGGTGAGGTTCTTCTCTTCGACCCGCCAGCGCAGCTCGGGGTGACGGCGCAGCGTGCCCAGGCCCGAGCACGGCGCGTCGACGATCACCAGGTCGAACTCGCCCAGCTCTTCGGGCAAAGGGTGGGTCGCGTCGGCCTTGCGGGTCTTGATGCGCGCGTCGAGGCCCAGCCGCTTCGCCTCGGGCAGAATCTTTCGCAGCCGGCTCTCGTGAAGGTCGAGCGCCACCACGCTGTGGGTCTCGGCCAGCTGGCAGGCCTTGCCACCGGGCGCGGCGCAGACGTCGAGCACGGTCGCGTTCTTCGGCGCCGCCGCGTACTGCACCACCAGCTGGGCCGCCTCGTCTTGCACCTGCCAGAGGCCTTCTGAAAAACCGAACAGGTCTTCGACCCGGCCCGGGCTCTTCACCCGGATTCCCGTCTTCGACAGCACGGTCGGCTCCACCTCGAGGCCGGCGTCGCGGAGCGCGGCGAGCAGCTCGTCGCGGGTGTTCTTCGAGGTGTTCGCCCGCAGCACCAGCGGCGGCGCTTCGTTGTCGGCGGCGAGCATCGACTTCGCCCGCTCGGGGCCGAACTGCTGAAACCAGCGCCGCACCAGCCACTCCGGGTGCGAGTGCTCGATCGCCGCGACGGCGATCTCGTCTCCTGGCGGAGGGGTGACCGGCGCCGACAGCTCCGAGAGCCGCCGGAGAATCGCGTTGGTGAAGCCCACCGCGCGCATCAGCCCGAGCTCCTTGAGCGCGTTGACGGTGTCGCCCACCGCGGCGTGCTTCGGGGTGCGCATGAAGAACAGCTGGTAGGCGCCGAGCCGCAGGGCCGCGAGCACCCGGTCTTCGAGCTTGTCGAGGCCGCGGTCAGCGAAGCGTTTGATCGCGTAGTCGAGCTGGCCGCGGCGGCGGGTGGCGCCGTAGGTGAGCTCGGTGACGAAAGCGGCGTCGCGCGGGTCGAGCGGGTTCTCGTCGAGCAGCGCGTCGAGGGTGAGGTTCAGGTACGCGTCGCGCAGCTCGACTCGCGAGAGCGCGGTCACCGCCACCGCCCGGGCGGAGAGTGGTTTTTTCGGAGGCCTCTGCGCCACGCGTCACCCCAACTGCGTCATCAGGTCGATCAGCTGCTCGTCGGTCGCCTTCGACGCCTGCGACAACAGCAGCGACTGGAGCACGTCTTCCAGGCGGTCGCGCTGGCCGGTCTCGCACGGCGCGCCGCGCTGAAGCTCCTGCCACTGCGAGCGCGCCCAGGTCGCCAACCCGCTCGGAGACAGCCGCCCCGAGAGCCGCTCGGCGATTCGCTTGCGCACGTCTTCGCGGGTGAGGCCGGAGTGGTTGCCGGAGCTGCGGCGGCCGACCGTCTTCGCGCCCGACTCCACCGCCGCGCCCTGGGCGATCTTGCGCGGGCCGATGGTCTTGCCCGGCCGGGTCTCTTCGCGCTTCGGCTCCACCGGCTCGCGGCCGATCGTCTTCTGCGCCTGGGGCCGGTTGGGCTGCATTCTCGGCTGCGAGGCCGGGCCGATGGTCTTGCCGGTGCGCTCGGGTTCTTTCATCGCCGGCCGCATCGGGGTGGTGTCGCGCAGCTTCGCGTTCGGCGGCACCTTGGGCCGCGGGCCCTTCGGCGCCAGCGCATCGAGCGCCTCGAGGTAACCGCCCGGGCCCTTGCCGTAGATCTGCTGCTTCACCACGCTCTTCAGCGCCGAGCGGCCGTTCTTGGCGGGGTCGAGCAGCACCTCGACCGCCGGCTTCTTCAGCAGCGCGATCGCCTCGGCGAGCGCGACCGCGTTGGGCGCGAGCGAGGCGGGGTTGACGATCAGCGCGTCGAACCAGTGGCGTTGCTCGGCGAGCTTGTCGAGGAGCGCGCCCTCCCAGTTCGATTGAAAGGTGCTCAGCTCGAGGCCGAGCGCGGTGGCGCGCGCTTCGAGGCGGGCGTCGATCGCTTCGAGAGAGCGATCGCCTTCGAGCAGATTCAGGTTGGGGCCGTGGAGGACGAGGATGCGCATGCGGGGCGGACCCCATCGTGCGTGCTTCGAGGGGATGAAACAAGGAAAGGCGTGTTCCTCAGGCGGCGCGGCTCGCCAGCTGCTCGTTCAGCCACTGGTCGAACGCGTGCTCCGGCAACAGCCCCGGCAGCCGGGTCACCTCACCGCCGCCGCGGAACAACACGAAGGTGGGAATCCCGCTGATGCCCAGCTGCTGCGACACTTGAGGATGGTCCTGGGTGTTCACCTTCAGAACCACCACCTGCCCGGCGTGCTTGCGGCCCAGCTTCTCGAGAATCGGCGCCGCCGCCCGGCACGGCCCACACCACGGCGCCCAGAAGTCGACCAGCACCGGTACCGGAGAGCTGGCCACCGCCCGCCCGTACATCTCGGGGTCGACGCTCTGCGGAGCCCCCGACACGTCGAGCGCCTGCTTGCAGCGCCCGCACACCGGCACCCCCGGTTGATCAGCCTTCACCCGATTGAACGCACCACACGCCGCGCAGCGGAACATGTCTTACGACTAAGACGTGAACGGCCGTTGTCCAGCGGCGATCGGGCGGCCGGCCAGAAACTGCTGAGCCGTCATCGGTTTTTTTCCCTCCGGCTGCAGCTCCAGCAACACCAGCGACCCCGAGCTACACGCCACCTCGATGCCCGAGACACCGGCCGAGAGCACTGCGCCCGGCTCCCCCTGCCCCGCTCCGACGGCGACCTTCTTCACCTTCAGCACCTGCCCGCCGAACGTCGTCCACGCGCCGGGCCAGGGGTCGAACGCGCGCGAGCGGCGTTCCAGCTCTGCGGCCGGCCGCGCGAAGTCGAGCTTGCCGTCTTCCTTCTTCACCATCGGCGCCATCACCACGCCCTCCGACGGCTGCGGCTGCGCCACCAGGCGGCCTTCGACGAAGGCGGCGAGGTTGGCCTCGAGTACCTGGGCGCCCAGCACCGAGAGCTTGTCGTGCATCGTGGCCGAGGTGTCCAACGGGCCAATCGGCAGCTCGCCGCGGGCCAGCACCGCGCCGGTGTCCATGCCCTCGTCCATCTTCATCAGGCACACGCCCGTCTTCTGGTCGCCCGAGGCAATCGCCCACTGAATCGGCGCCGCGCCCCGAAACCGCGGCAGCAGCGAGGCGTGCACGTTGACGCAGCCGTGCACCGGCGCGTCGAGCACCACCTTGGGCAGAATGCGGCCGTACGCGGTCACCACCGCAACGTCGGGCTTCAGCGCGCGCAGGCGCACGTCGAAGTCGGTGCCCTTGATGCGCTCGGGCTGCCACACGTCTACTCCGTGCTTCAGCGCCTCCAGCTTCACCGGGGGCGCGACCAGCTGCTGACCCCGGCCCTTGGGCCGGTCGGGCTGGGTGACGACGGCGACCACTTCGCCCAGGCGAAAGCAGGCCTGGAGCGAGGCCACCGCGAACTCCGGGGTTCCCATGAAGACGATTCGCATCGTTGTGTTGCGACAGCTTAGGGGCTATCACCCACGCGGATTCCACCGCTTTCTTCGGGGGTTAAAACGATGCTCCGCGTCCTCCCACTCGTTGCGATCTGCTTCATTGCCTTCGCCGGCTGTAAGGGCGACCCGAGCAAGCCGGAGTACTGGCAGAAGGCGATCGACGGCGCCCACAAGACCAAAGACAAGACCCGCGTCATCGAAGAGATGCGCTCGTCGAAGTCGATCAACGCCAGCTTCGCTCCGATGCTCAACAAGGAGCTCGAGGGCGCCAAGCACGGCGAGGTTCGCGGCGCGCTGGCCCGGGTGCTGGGCGAGCTGAAAGACCCGTCGTCGGTGGAGCCCTTGATGGCGGCGATCGACTTCGCGGCCAGCGAGAGCGAAGACAAGGCGGCCAACAAGGAGATCGTGCTCGCGCTCGGCAACATCGGCGACAAGCGCGCGGTCCCCGCGATGATGAAGGCGCTCAACACCAAGGACAACTACACCGTGATCGCCGCGATCGAAGGGCTGGGCCAGCTGAAGGCCTCCGACGCGTTCGACAAGCTCAACGAGTTCGCCACCAGCGAGTCGGGCGAGACCTTCATCTCCAAGAAGGCGATTCAGGCGCTGGGCGAGATCGGCGACAAGCGCGCGGTGCCCTCGCTGATCAAGATGATGGTGAAGGAGCGCCGCGGCGTCAGCTTCTACGCCGAATCTTCCTTCGCCCTGTTCCAGATTGGCGAGCCCGCCGCCGACGCGTTGGTCGAGGCGATCGAAGGCCGCAACAAAGACCTCAACGACTACGTGAAGGGCGCCGGCATCTTCAAGGAGTCGGTGGAGGCCAAGGCAGCGCAGGTGCTGGGCGACCTCCACGAGACCCGCGCCAACAAGAAGCTGCTCGAGATGCTGAAGTACGAGCGCGAAGAGATCGACATCAAGCTGATCGTTCGCATGCGCGCCGCCGACGCCCTGGGCCGCATTCGCGCCAAAGACGCGGTGAAGCCGCTGTCGGGCATGATCGAAGAGGTCGAGCCGAACGCCCGCCACGAGTACGCGATGGCGCTGGTGCGCATCGGCGGCAAAGACGCGCTCCCGTCGATCGAGAAGACGGTGTCGAAGGGCCCGTGGGATGCGCGTGAGCAGTCGGTGCGCGCGCTCGGGCTGATCGGTGACGAGAAGAGCTCGGCGGCGCTCGAGAAGCTCTCGAAAGACGAGACCAAGCTGACCACCGACGAGTGCAAGGAAGACTCGCAGCAGGCCGGCTGTGACAAGCCCGAGGAGTTCGCCAAGAAGCACATCGCGATCATCGACTCCGCGCTCAAGGCGCTCGCCGCGGCGAAGGAGTGCAACGACGGCGTCGACTGCTGGGCGAAGAAGCTCGACGACACCGAGCCGATGGTGCGTCAGCGCGCCGCGCTCGAGCTGGGCCACTCCGGCAAGGCGGCCGCGGTCGACCCGCTGCTGAAGCACCTGCGCGAGACCCACCTCGAGACCCGCGCGTTCATCATGTCCTCGCTCGACTGGCTGATCTCCGACTCGAAGGAAGCGGCCACCAAGGCGCACGCCGCCAACGACGAGGTGCAGAAGCAGCTCGCCGACGAGAAGGGCAAGACCGAGTTCGTGAAGGTCAACGAAGACCTCCGCCGTCTGGCGCTCAAGATTCAGCGCGCGAGCTGATGCTGTTCGCCGTTCTCAGCGCCGCGCTGTTGGCGGCTGACCCGCCTCCTCAGCCGGCGGAGCAAAGCGAGCACGCTGACAGCAGTGCGCAGGTTCAGCACCTCAGCACCCAGGACCCCTCGCAAGATTCGCCGGCGGTGGTCGCGCCGTCGGCGTCGAACGACTCGCGCTCGGCCCGGCTGCAGGAGCCGACCCGCCACAAGAGCACCTCGTTCATTCTCGCCGGCATCGACCTCGCGGCCGGGCTGGTGGCGGGCTACCTCGGCCTGGTGGTGGGGATCGCGATCAACGTGCCGCACGGCGGCCTCTCGAACCCTCCCGACGCGTACGACGTGCTCTACCTCGGGGTGGTGCCGGTGGTGGCGTGCGCCGCGCTCAGCTGGCTGGCCGGGCTGTTCGACATCTCTCAGCGCAGCGTGCTGGGCAGCGCGATCTGGGCCGCGCTGGGAGCGCTCGCCGGCGAGCTGGTCGGCGTCGGCGCGGGCCTGCTGGTCGGCAACGCGATGTTCCCCGACGACCAGGGCGCGGCGGGGCTGGTGGCGGTGTCGTTCGGCCCCGCCTTCGCGGCGCTCGGCGCGGTGCTGTTCATGGAGATCTTCAAGCCGGGCGAAGAGGTCTACGCGACCCTCAACACCGTGCGCGCCCACGACGGCTCGCTGGCGATGGGCCCCGCGTTCCTGATGCGCTTCTGAGGCGGTTGTTGCGTGGGGAGCAACACCCCGAACGGCCACCTGGCTGACGCCGGTCATTTGCGTGGGGTGCGTGAGCCCGGCTAGACGTGGGGCATGGGCAAAATCACTTCTCCCCGCGATGCAGCGTCTGGCCTCCCCACCGGCAAGCGGATGCACAAGCCGATCTCCGCCACGGTCGAGACCGCCTCCGCCAAGGCGCCGCGTGATTCCGTTTCGGGCAACGCCACCGGCCGCCGCGCCTACAAAGCGGTCGAGTCCTCTGCCGCCAAAGACGGCTTCGAGTACGGCGGCAAACAGGGCTTCGAATACGGTGGCAAGCAGGGCTTCGAGTACGGCGGCAAGGAAGCCAGGGTTGAGAAGCCCGTCGCGCGCGACGCCGCCTCGGGCATGGCGACCGGCAAGCGCCAGCACAAGCCGATCAACTGATCAGAAAATTCGCCCGACCTTCGCGCGCGGGCTGTCGTCTTCGTGTTTCTCGGCGTGGGTCTCGCCTTCGAGGCGGCTGAGCCGTTCGACCAGCGCCTCCTGCTGAGCGGCGAGCCCGCGCAACACCTCCATCACCGGGTCGGGCAGCGAGGCGTGGTCGAGCACGTCGTGCGGAGTCACGCCGCGCACCACCCGGCCGGGAATGCCGACCACGGTGGCGCCCGCGGGCACGTCGGCGATCACCACCGAGCCGGAGCCGATGCGCGCGCCCTCGCCCACGTGAATCGCGCCCAGCACGCAGGCGTTGCTGCCGATGATCACGTTCTTCGCCAGGTGCGGGTGGCGAACCTTGCGCTCCAGGCTGGTGCCGCCGAGCACCACGCCCTTGTAGATGATGCAGCCTTCTTCGACGACCGCGGTCTCGCCGATCACCACCCCCATGCCGTGGTCGATGAACACTCCGCCTGAAATCTGCGCGCCGGGGTGAATCTCGACGCCGGTGAGAAAGCGCGCCTGGTGGGCGACCAACCGGGCCGACAGCTTGTGGCCGCGCTCCCACAGCCCGTGCGCCACCCGGTGAATCGCGAGCGCGTGCACGCCCGGGTAGGCGAGCAACACCTCTTTGACCGAGCGGGCGGCGGGGTCGTTCTTCAGCGCGGCGGCGATGTCGCGCCTCAACGTCGACAGCATCGATTTCGAGCGTAGCTCAACTCTCCCGTCAGACGTCTTTTCCGGGCGCGTCTGCGCCATTCGAAGGCGGGGTGATGACCGATGAGCATGTCGACCGAAAATTGGAACCGCTACCGGGCGCTCAAGGCAGCTGCACTCAAGGCCGCGCTGCGCAACTCGGGGGGTCATGATCCCCTCAGCGCGCGCAAGGCAGTGCGAACGAACCTGGTTCAGCTGTTGGGACTGTTCGCGCTGATGGGCGCCAAGGGCAATCGTGCCGCTCAGCGACTGGTACCGAACCTCGACGCGCGCGTTTCTTCGAAGCACGGTGGCGGTGACCTGCCCGGCTGGCTCGCTCTCGAGCAGTCGATCAAGGCCGCGGGCCGTTCGTCGCTTTCGATGAAGCGTCTGGCGCGGATGGCTCGGGCGCTGGCCAACTGACCACGTCAACATCTTCACCCGCGCTGGAGCCGATTTTTCGGACTCCGGCGCGTTTTCTTTTGTAGCGTCGCGCGCGCGATGGCGGGGTCTTCGCTGCTGATCGACGAGTACCTGAGCGCAGGCGATGACCGCCTGCTCGGGGAGCTGTTGACCTCGACCGACGGCGCCAAGGCCGGCTCGGTGCTGCTCAAGCTGTACGACGACGCCCGGCCGTTCGCCCGCAAGCTGCTGCTCGGCTACGTCGACGACGGCTGCGCCCGCTCCACCCACCGCGCTGCGGTGAAGCGCCTGTTCAAGCTCGCCGAGCAGAAGCACGACGACGAGCTGGTGGCGCACTTCGCGGTCGCCTTCGACCGGCTGATCCCCCGCACCCTGAAGACCCGCTGGCGCTACGACTGGAGCACCCGCCAGTCGTACACCGAGCAGGAGCTGATCGAGCCGAAGCAGATCGCCCGGCGCTTTCACGGCGAGCTCTCGACCACCAAGGGCGGCCAGGTGGGCCCGGCCGCGTCGGTGCTGCGGAGCTGGAACGGCTTCACCCGCTCCACCCGCAGGTACCTCCAGCGCCGCGCGCTCCGCTACTTCCGCCGAATGCACAAGGAGCCGGAGCGCTTTCGCAAGGCCGCGGCGCTGGCGCTGTCGCTCTACAAAGACGAGCAGCTGTCGACTCCGACCCAGCTGATCGACGCCTGGAGCTTCGTGCACTTCTGCTACCACGGCTCGCCGGTGCTGCTGCGCCAGCCGTACGGCATCGCCGTGGCGCCGGGCCGGTCGCTCGCCGAGCTGACGCCGGCGCCGCTCAACGCCGAGGCGTGGAACGAAGGCTCCAACGAGCTGTTGCAGTTGGTGCAGGAGGCCGCCTCGCGGCCCGCGCGCCTGTTCGCGATCAACCTGATGGAGCAGCTCGACGCCGCGGGCACGCTCAAGCTCTCCAAGGTGCCGGTGAGCCGGTTGAAGCCGCTGCTCAAGAGCGCCCACCCCGAGGTGCAGGCGTTCTCGGCCAAGCTGCTCCAGAAGTCGGAGGGGCTGTCGTCGCTGCCGATTGCCGACTGGCTCGAGCTGCTGCGCATCGACCACCCCGAGGCGCTGCCGCTGCTGTGCGACGCGGTGGCGAAGCACGTGCACCGCGACCGGCTCACCCTCGAGCAGTGCGTGGAGCTGTCGAAGGCGCGGCCGGCTCCGGTCGCCGAGCTGGGCTTCAAGTGGGTGCTGGAGAAGCCGCCCGCGGGCGTCGAGGGCGTGAAGAAGCTGCTCCCGATGGCGAAGGGCGAGTGCCCGAGCGTGCGTGCGAAGTCGGCCGCGTTTCTCGCCGGTCGCCTGCGCGACGAAGACCAGGCGCCGCCCGAGCTGGTGCGCGAGCTGCTCGACTCCAAGTACGAAGACGTGCGGCGCGAGGCGCTCACCCTGATGGAGAAGGTGACCCGCTACGCCGACGCCACCGAGCTGTGGATGGCGATGAGCGAGAGCCCGTACGCCGACGTGCGCGAGCAGCTGTTGAAGTCGATGGAGAAGCGCGCCGGCATCTACGGGCCGAAGACGCTCGAGCGGCTGTGGGCCACCACCCTGCTCTCGGTGCACAAGGGCTCGCGGGCGAAGCGGCTGGCGGCGCTGCAGGTGGCGGAGCGGCTCGCCGCGTTGATGCAGGCGCCCGAGACCGCGCAGCAGGCCCCGGCCGAGCGGCGCTCGCTGTTGAAGCTGATGTCGCACGTGCTGCGGAGCGTTCGCGGCCCGGAGCGGATCGCCGCGCTCACCGCGCTCTCGAAGGCCTGCTGGTCGGAGCCCAAGCTTCGCGCCGCGGTCGAAGAGGCGGTGCCTGAGCTGAAGCTCTCCGACGAGGTGGCGGCGTGAACCTCGAGCTCAAGTACTACGGGCGCTCTTCGGTGATCGACCTGCCCGGCGGCGGCGCGTCGATGAGCTTTCAGCCCAACCTGGCGCGCGGGAAGGTCTTCTTCGACCAGGAGCTGAGAGACCCGCTGCGGTTTCGCGAGGCGATCAGCGCGCTCCACGACGTGGTGGTCGGCGACTTCCGCTTCAAGCGCAAGGACAAGACCGCCTACGAGAACTGGAAGAAGGTGCAGCAGCAGCAGGAGCAGGCGCTGCGGCAGGCGGTCTACAACCAGGCGAAGAAGGACGAGATCGCCAAGCTCACCAACGACGGCGCTCCGGCGGGGCTGGAAGAGAAGTTCCGCAAGATGCACTCGCTCTACTGGACCCAGCGGCGCCGCTGGGCCGACGAGCTGCGCCAGAACGACCCCGAGCTGTTCCGTCACCTGGTGCCGTGCGACCCGGTGGTCACCGTCGCGCCCGACACGGTGTTCTTCGAGTGCTTCGCGAAAGACGAATCGTCGTACGGCTGCCTCTACGTCGACCGCGAGGCGTTTCGCGGCCAGCCCGACGCCGGCCTCGGCACCACCAACGTCGACTACTCGCTCGCGCTCTACGAGCACTTCCAGACCCTGCGCACCTACCGCCCCACCCGGCTGGCCGTCGACCCGCGCGGCTTCGAGGTGAAGGTCGAGAGCGCCGGCGACTACCGCGAAGAGAAGATCGACCTGCCGCCCAGCTGGCTGAAGGGCTTCGGTCAGCTCTCGGCGGCGATGGGCCTCGACGCGCGCCGGGTCGAGCTGTCGACCGACGTCGTCTACTCGCTGCTCGCGTTCTTGAAGCGCCACCGCGAGAAGACCGGCCCGCGCTCGTTGCTGTTCAAGCTGATTCCCGGCAAGCCGGTGCAGGTCACCCTCGAGCCGTTCGGAGTGACGCTCACCTCCCGCGGCCGGCCGTACCAGGGCGAAAAACCGGAGGAGATCAAAGTCTGGGGCCGCCGCCGGCTGCTCACGCTGGCGCGGGTGCTGCCGATGGCCGAGAAGTTCGAGGTGCTGCTGTTGGGCTCCGGCCTGCCGAGCATCTGGACCGCGCACCTGGGCGAGATGCGCTTCGTGCTCGCGCTCTCGGGGTGGACCACCAACGACTGGACCGGCGGCCTCGCGCTCGACCTGCTCTCGGCGAGCCTGAAGCCCGACCTCCGCGCGACCGACGCGGTCACCCGCCACCTGCAGAAGACCCACACGTCTACTCTGTCGGAGCTGGCGCAGGTGGCCGAGGTGCCGCGCCCGACGTTGCTCGGGTCGCTGCACCTGCTCTCGAAGCAGGGCCAGGTGCTCTACGACTTCGCCGCCGGCTGCTACCGCTGGCGCCAGGTGATGCCGCAGGCGTTGAGCGAGTCGGTGCTCGGCCCCGAAGCGCCCGAGATCGCCGAGGGCAAGAAGCTGTTCGAGCAGAGCAAGGTGAAGGTGTCGCGCAGCGAGGCGCTCGACCGCGGGCGCAGAATGTTCGCCGCCAACGTCGGCGGCACCGAGTGCGAGGCGATCTTCGACCTCGACGGCGCGATCTCGAACGCGCGCTGCGCCTGCAACCACTTCTTCAAGTTCCGCCTGCGTCAGGGGCCCTGCCGCCACCTGCTCGCGCTGCGCTTGCACGCGACCACCACGCCTTCAGAGCCTCCGGCCACGCCGGGAGGATGGCTGCACTGATGAATTTCACCTGCGACTACGAGAGGAGGTTCCTTCTTCCGAGCCCGTAATCCACGGTGTTCCGCCGTGGTGGAAACTCGTGCGATATCCGTACCCACGCCCGATGTTCTTTGTTGGGCAGTGCACGGGTAGCGCGCCTGAACTGAGCCGACCCAAGGGTCTACGCGCGCTACCCGTGCACTGCCCTTCGTGATCGGACGTGGTCATCTGTTGAAGTCGGAAGAAGGAACTTCCTTTCGCAGCCGCAGCGCTTCGACGGGGAGTGGCTTTGGGGTTTTGGGACAAATTCAAGTCGGCCTTCACGAGCGCGCCCCCGCTCGACGTCGACGTGCGCAACGCGATGCTCGCCCGGTGCGCGCGCAAAGAGTCGTTCACCGCGCTCGACATCGCCAACGACGTCACCGGCAACAACCCGAACCGCTCGGTCGACGACATCAAGGCGGTGACGCTGTCGGTCGACCGGCTCCACGAGCAGAAGCTGCTCGAGCCGTTCGGTTACACCCGCGACGCGTCGTTCCGCTTCAACCCGCCCCAGCAACAGCAACAACAGCAGCAGGCGCCGCCACCGGTGGCGCCGAAGCCGCCCGCGCCCGGCCAGGTGCAGGTGGTGAATCAGATTGGCGTCTCTCCGCCGCGGGTGGGCGACTCGCCCGACGTCACCCGCACGCTCGACGCCGCGGTGGCGGCGAAGGCCTGCGCGCTGCAAGACGGCCCCGCCCGCTGGGACCTGAAGCTCGAAGGCCGCGCGTATTCGATCACCATCACCCGGCCGGGCCAGTCGCCGCAGCGCACCACCTCGAGCTTCGCCACCGAGCAGCAGGCGATCGACGGCTTCAAGCGCGCGATTCGCGACGCGCTCGCGCGTGGGCTGAAGGTCGCCACCGGTGCGGCGCCTCCTCCGGCATCGAATGTGTCGCAGCTGCGCTCGGTGCAGCAGCAACCGCCTCCGCCCGCGGCGCCCGCCGCGCCGAAGCCGCCGGTGCCCACCCGGGTCGACCCGTTCAAGGTGAACGCGGAGCTGCTCGGCCTCTCGAAGGAAGAGCTGCGTCAGCGGGCGCTGAAGATCGACCCCTACCGCACCGCGTGGATCGGCCGGGTCGACACCATTCCTCCGCAGAGCGACGAGCGCACCGCGCTGATCGACCGCGGGCTGATGCTGCGGGGCTTTCTCGATGCGCAGCAGCTGAAGGAGATTCACGAGGCCGGCGACCTGTGGATTCGCTACCACGACGCCGCGCAGCTCGCGCACGCCACCGCCGCCAAGACCGCCGACGAAGCGGTGCAGAAGCAGCGCGAAGAGGCGCTGAAGAAGCGCGAGGCGAAGCGCGCCGCCGCGGCCGAGCGCAAGCGGGTTCGCGCCGAAGAGGTGGCGCGCCGCAAGGCCGAAGACGTCATCTTCCTCGGGCCGGGCGTGTCGTCGGGGCTGGCCGACCGCCGCACCAACGTCGAGAAGCTGCAGAAGCTTTCGCTGCCGGTGCTCTCGACGCCGAAGGAGCTCGCCGACGCGATGGGCATTCCGGTGCCGCGGCTGCGCTGGCTCTGCTTCCACTCCGACGCCACCGAGAAGACCCACTACAAGTACTTCGAGGTGAAGAAGCGCTCGGGCGGCACCCGTCTGCTCGCCGCTCCGATGCCGGCGCTGAAGAAGGCGCAGCGCTGGGTGCTCGACAACATTCTGTCGAAGCTGCCGGTGACCGACGCCGCGCACGGCTTCGTGCCGGGGCGCTCGACCGCGACCAACGCGCGCGCGCACCTCGGCAGGAACCTGGTGGTCAGCTTCGACCTGAAAGACTTCTTCCCCACCATTCGCTTCAAGCGGGTGCGGTCGATCTTCAAGGAGCTGGGCTACTCGCCGGCGATCGCGACCCACCTCGCGCTGCTCTGCACCGAGGCTCCGCGCCGCAAGGTCGAGTACGACGGCAGGGTGCTCTGGGTGGCGTCGGGCGAGCGCGCGTTGCCGCAGGGCGCTCCGACTTCTCCGGCATTGTCGAATCAGGCGGCGCTGCTGTTCGACAAGCGAATCAAGGCGCGCACCGCGAAGCGCGGGTGGACGTATACCCGCTACGCCGACGACCTCACCTTCTCGGGCGAGAGCCTGAAGCGCGAGAACATCGGCTGGTTGCACGCGGCCGTGCGCCACACCGCCGAAGACGAAGGCTTCGCGCTCAACCCGAAGAAGGGCCGCATCATGGGCGATGCGCGGCGCCAGCAGGTCACCGGCCTGGTGGTGAACGACAAGCTCGGCGTGCCGCGCGAGCTGGTGCGCAAGGTGCGGGCGATTCTTCACCAGGCGAAGAAGACCGGGCTGGCGGCACAGAACCGCGAGCAGCGGCCTGACTTCAACCGCTGGCTGCGTGGTACCATCGCGTACATCTCGATGGCCGACCCAGCGAAGGGGCAGAAGCTCCTCGAGCAGCTGAAGGCGCTCGGCGGCTGATTCAGCGAAGCCGAGGGGTGCCGGCGGTCGTTCGCCGGCACTGGAAGCGGCGAAGCCGCGTCCGAGGCGGAGCCAGGTAGTACGGTTTCGAAGGGCCGAAAGACGGAGTCGCAAATGCTGCGCCTGTGCAAGCAGTGCCACGCTCACTTCGGTGGTGAACCCGCGTGCCCGCATTGTGGAGCGGAAGTTCGGAATCCCTTGGGTCGGGCGGTGAAGACGGCGGCGGCGGCGGTCACCGCGGCGGCGCTGCTCTCGGGCTGCGGCACCGCCCGGCCGCTCTACGGAGTCGCGCTGATGTGCACCAAAGACTCCGACTGCGTTCAGGGTGAGACCTGCGACCTCCAGACGCATCAGTGCGTGGCGAAGACCGACGGCGGCCCTTGATGGGCGAGTCGTTCGGCCGCTACGAGCTACTGGAGCGCCTGGGCAGAGGCGGCATGGCCCAGGTGCACAAGGCGCGCTACGCGGCCGCGCCGGGCATCAACAAGACGGTGGTGGTGAAGCGAATTCTCGCCGACCTCGCCGGGCAAGATGACTTTCGGCAGATGTTCGTCTCGGAGGCGAAGCTCACCACCCGCCTCTCCCACGGCAACGTGGTGCAGGTGTTCGACGCCGGCGAAGTGAACGGCGAGCTGTTTCTGGTGATGGAGTGGGTCGACGGCGTCGCGCTCGACCAGCTGCTCCAGATGGCGCACCGCAAGGGCCTGAGCGGTCTGCCTCCCGAGCTGGCGGCGTTGATCGCGATCGACGTGCTCAAGGGGCTGCACCACGCGCACACCCGCATCGGTGAAGACGGCCAGCCGCTCAAGCTGGTGCACCGCGACATCAGCCCCGAGAACATTCTCGTCAGCTACGAAGGGCAGGTGAAGGTCACCGACTTCGGCATCGCCAAGGCGTCGCTCGCCGGGCGGCTGGAGACGCGGCCGGGCATCTTCAAGGGCAAGATGAGCTACGGCGCGCCGGAGCAGCTCCGCGCCGACCCGGTCGATGCGCGCGCCGACATCTACTCCGTCGGGCTGGTGCTGCTGGAGATGGTGAGCGGCAGCAACCCCGCCGCGCAGACCGCGGTGCAGATCGCCACCGGCGTCGCCGAGGTACCGCGGCTCGACGAGGCGTTCGCCGGCCCGGAGCTGCGCGACATTCTCGCCACCGCCACCCACGTCAAAGCATCGGGCCGCTACCACAACGCGATCGCGTTTCAGGAGGCGCTCACCCAGTGGGCCTACCCCCGCGCGGGCGCGCACGCCGCCGGTGGCCTGCACCATCTGATGGCGTGGCTGTTCGGCGCCGAGCTCCGCGCGCGCGGGTTGGACGCGACGCTGCCCGAGACCGCCGAGCGCTGGCTCACCACCACCCGCACCCAGCCCGCGTTCAAAGACTCCACCGTGCAGGCGGCGAAGCCGACGCTCGACGACGACGTGAAGCTGCCTCCGACCGATCCGTCGACGGCAGCCGCGCATCACACCCTGCCCGACGCGCAGGCGCCCGTGTTCACCAGCCCCGGCGCGACGCTGCCTCCGCAGGAGCGCGCCACCGACCGTGACCGGCCTCCCGCGCCTCCGCCTCCGCCGGCGAAGAACGAGCAGACGATTCCCCCCAAGCGCGCCGGCTCGAAGCTGCCGGTCACCCGCGTGATCGCGATCGCGGTGGCCGCGCTGCTGGTCGGTCTCGCCTGGGAGGTGCGGCAGCGCTGGGCCCAGGCCGATGCCGACGACGCTGCCTGCGACCGCTCCGACCAGGCGTACGCGCAGCGCGACTTCGTCACCGCTCAGCGCGAGCTGCAGCCGCTGTTGGCGCGCGACCCGCCGATGCCGCGTGCGGTCTCGATGTCGAAGGAGATCACCGTCGAGACGCCGGCGGGCGAGGCGCTCACCCAGGCGCAGAAGGTGCTCGAGGCGGCGGCGCACGAGCACACGCCTCCTGACGACGCGAAGCTGCGGCTGCTGCTCGAGCGCGCCAGCCACACGGTGCACTTTCACGACGAGTACCAGGCGATCGCCCGCGGTTACGACGCCGCCACCCACGTCAGCAGCGAGAAGCTCGGCAGCGCGCTCGCGGCGCTCGACGGCAACAACTTCGCCGAGGTGTTGCGCAACGTGCCCTGCCTGCTCGCGCCCTGCTCCAACGACTGGCTGAAGGAGCAGCTGACCCAGGAGCGGCAGATTCGAACGCTGTTGGATCAAGCCGAGAAGCTGATCAGCGCCCGCGACTTCAAGCAGTCGCGCGAGCTGCTGCAGGCGTCTGGCCGCACGCTCTATCAGGCCGAGCGCCGCAAGGACCTGATGCTCAGGCTCGAGGGCGACGAGCAGGCGTTCGCAGCGCTCGACCGCAAGCCGAAGCCGCAGCCGCTCCAGCGCCAGCCGGTCGAGCAGAAGCAGACGTTCAGGCAGGACCAGGTGCTGCTCGAGGGCGCGAAGACCGCGATCTCGGCGAAGGACTGGGCGAAGGCCCGCTCGATGTTGCACGACTGTCTGGTGATCGCACCCAAGCAGGCCGAGTGCGCGCGCCTGCTGCAGACGCTGCCCTGAGAGTTACTCCGTGCCGATGATGTTGAACTCGACGCGACGGTTCGCTTCGCGCGCGGCGTTGGTCTTCTCGTTCACCACCGGCTTGTCCGACCCGAAGCCGATCGCGCGCAAGCGCTCGGCCGCGATGTTCTTCTTCACCAGGTACGCCTTCACCGCGTCGGCGCGCTCCTGCGAGAGCTTCTTGTTCGCCTCGGGCACCCCGATGTCGTCGGTGTGGCCTTCGATCTGAATCAGCTTCAGGTAGGGATGCTCGTTGAGCACCCGCGCGACCTGGTCGAGGAGCAGGTTGCTCCGCTTCTGCACCGTCGCCTTGCCGCTGTCGAAGTACACCTTGTCGAGAATCTTGATGTAGGTGCGCTCGAGCACCACCAGCTGCTTGTCCTGCTCGGGGCAGCCTTCGTTCGACGCCGGGCCCGCCTCGGTCTTGCAGTTGTCGAGGTGGTCGGGCACGCCGTCGCCGTCGGTGTCTTTCGCCGGGCAGCCGTGCTCTTCGGGAATGCCGGCGAGGTCGCGACAGGCGTCGACGCTGTCGAGAATGCCGTCGCCGTCGTTGTCGAGGTCGGGGCAGCCGTCTTCGTCCTGGTAGCCGTCTTTGTCCTCCGGCTCCTCGGGGCACTTGTCGAGCCGGTCGACGATGCCGTCGCCGTCGGTGTCGATGTCGGGGCAGCCGTGGTTCTCGGCCGGGCCCGCCACCAGCTTGCAGCGATCGAGCTTGTCGGTGATGCCGTCGTGGTCGTTGTCGGGGTCGGGGCAGCCGTCTTCGTCTTCGAAGCCGTCGCGGTCTTCCGCCTCGCTCGGGCACTTGTCGGCGCCGTTCTTCACTCCGTCGCCGTCGAGGTCGAGCTCGGGGCAGTCGGCGAGGTCGTACGGCGAGCCCTCTTCACAGCGCGGGTGCGGCAGCGGGGTGTTGCCGAACGAAGCGCCCAGCCAGGCGCGAATCGACGGGGTGTTGGGCTGACCGAACACACCCGGGCCCATCACGAAGAAGAACTCCAGCGGCTGCACCGGGTAGCGCACCCCGACCAGGCCTTCGACGCCCCAGGTGCCGCCGGTGAGCGGCACGAACGCGCGCACCGTCACCTCGCCGCGCGGGCCGTCGCCGATGCCGGTCGCCATCACCGCGAGCGCCATCTGCGAGCCGATCGCGTCTTTGTCGCTGCCGGTGATCGGCGCGAGCGACACCGCGCTGCGAATCAGAAACTGCACCGAGGCGCCGAGCTGCACCTTCGAGAAGCTGCGGCCCAGGGTGACGTCGGGCATCAGCTCGACTCCGCCGTTGCCGAGCGCGCCCGAGCTGCCGATGGGAATGCCGAAGTGCAGACCGGCCGAGAGCGCCGCCGCGTGGTGGGCGTCGATCACGTTCATGCGCCCGCCGATGAAGGGCGTGCCGATGCCGGCAGGCGAGGGTTTGAAGGTGCTGACCTCGCCGCTCTGCTCGATGATCACCGGCACCCAGGCGTCGAGCTGAATCCAGTCGAGCACGCCGACCGAGCCGCTCAAGGTGGCGTCGTAGCGATCGCGCACCAGCATTCGCGGCGTCTCGGAGGGACCGCCCGGCACGGTCTGCAGGTGGCCGTACGAGTACTGAAGCCCGAGCCCCAGCCGCCAGGTGCCCTGCGGGGCGGTCTGCCCGTTGCCGCAGAAGAGCGAGCCCAACGCGGCCGGATCAGGCTGGAGGTGCTCCAGCTCGATCGACGGCACCGCCTGAGCGAAGGCGGCTCCGCAGATGAACGAAACGATTAGCCCCGCTCGCGCCGCACGCATCGGACGATAAACTCTCAGCCCTAAAAGGCCGCGAATCAACGCGTTTTTCACTCGCGGGCGGAATGCCGAGTGAACAAAATGCGAGCCTGAAGCGTCGCAGCGAGTCGAGCCATTTTTACGGAATCTCGGGAGGTCACATGAAGCGCCTGCTGCCCCTGTTGCTCCTCGCTGGCTGCGTGACGCGCACGGTGTACGTGCACGATCAGCAACAGCCCCCGCCACCCCCACAGCCTCAACCTCAGCCGCAGCCTCAACCCCAGCCGGTGTACCAGCAGCAGCCGCAGTACCAGGAGCCGGTGCCGGAAGAGGCGGTCTACGAAGCGCCGCCGCCCGATGAGCCGCCCGCGACCGCCGTCTACGTCGAGCCGCCCTACGAGGAGCCGCCGGTGGTGGTGGTGCGCTTCGTGCCGCCCCCGATGCGCTACGAGCCCCCGCCTCCTCCGCCGTACGAGGAGATGTTCTGGGTCGGTGGCTACTGGATCTGGGAGGGTGGCGAGTGGGTGTGGATGACCGGTCACTGGGTGCGCCACGAGTACGGCTACGACTGGACTCCGCCGTATTACGAGACCCGCGGTGGCCTGGTGATTTTCGTCGCCGGTCACTGGCGCCGCGAAGGCACCTACTGGGCGCCGCCGCGTGACGAGCGTTGGGTGATCAGCGAAGGCCGCGCCGGCTACCACGGCGCGACGCCGATCGCCGGTCAGTCGGGCTGCTTCGTGCCCGCGCCTCCGGGCTCGCGCCACGGCATCGTGGTGCCCGCGCCGGTCGGCACGCCGCCGCAGGTCGTCGCCGGTGCTCCGCCGGTCGAGCGCGTCGGCATGACGGTTCACCCCGGCCAGAGCGGCCAGTACAACGTGGTCGCCCCCGCCGGCGTCGCGCGCGGTGGCCAGGCGTGGAACCGGCCGGCGAGCAATCGCCCCGCGGTCGCCGCCTCGGCTCCTCCCCGTGCCGCCGTCGCGCCGCCTCAGCCGCCCGCCGCGGCGATGCAGGCCCACGGGCAGGACATCTCGCCGGTCGCCGCGCACCCGCCCGCTGCCGGTCAGCGCTCGGCGCTGCCTCCGACGGTGACCCACCAGACCCTCGCGAATCCTCCCGCGGGTGGAGCGGCGCTGAACCACAGCCCGCCGCCGGGTCAGCCGCAGCACGGGGGTGCGCCTCCGCCGGCCGCGAACAACAACCCGCCGCCTCCGCAGCAGCACGGTGGGCCGCCTCCTCCGGCCGCGAACAACAACCCGCCGCCTCCGCAGCAGCACGGCGGGCCGCCTCCGCCCGCCGCCAACAACAATCCTCCGCCGCCGCAGCCGATGCAGCCGCACGGTGGGCCGCCTCCGCCCGCCGCGAACAACAACCCGCCGCCTCCGCAGCAGCACGGCGGGCCGCCTCCGCCCGCGGCGAACAACAACCCTCCGCCGCCGCAGCCGATGCAGCCGCACAACAACCCGCCGCCTCCGCAGCAGCACATGGGGCCGGGTCCCGGAGCTCCGCCGCCGCACGGCGCGCCGCCTCCTCCGCCGCCGGCGAAGAAGAAGCGCCCGGGCGAGAAGTAAGGCGACCACCGCGGGCGGAGGCGTGAGCCCCCTCCCGCCCTTCGGGCACCCTCCCCCGTACGGGGAGGGGCTCGATCGTCACTTCATGCCGGACATCGCGGTCGAGTACTCCTCGAGCGCTTTGCGCATCGCGGCCGGCTCGTTCTTCTTCGTCGCCGCATCGACGGCGGCACAGAGCGCTGCGACCGCTTCTTCTTCGGGGCCCGAGCCCTTCGACGCGGCCACCTCGCCGACGCGCTGGTAGACCCAGATCAGGTTGCTCGGCACCGACACCTTGGCCGCCTTCTGCGCCAGCTGGGCCGCTTCTTCGTGGTGCTTCAGCATCCCCTCCGACATCGCGCCGAAGAGCAGCCCCTGACCTTCGCCGTCGGCGGTGAGCTCCTTCGACGCCTGCGACGCCTGCGCGAAGTTGCCCGAGAGAAACTCCGCCAGCGGGTAGAGCCGCGCCAGGTAGCCGTTGAGCCCCTTGTCCTTCAGCTTCATCGTCAGCTCGAGCCCAGCGGCGTACTCGGCGAGCTCGAAGTGGGTCGCCGCCGCCATGCTCATCGCGTCGGCGTCCTCCGGGTCGCGCTTCAAGAACGCTGCGAGCTGCTCCTGCGCGGTCTTGAGGTGGGTGGTGGGAACGCCGATCTCCCGGTCGACCGCGCCGATGAAGTAGTGCGCCTCGGCGAGGTTGAGCGCCACCCGCCCGTTGCCCGGAGACCGCTCGTGCACCGGCTCGAGCATGCTGAGCACCCGCTGAAACGAGACCTTGGCGGCGTCGAGCTCTCCTCGCGTCTGCTCGATGCTGCCGCGGCTGGCCAGCAGGCGCGCGAGGCTCACCGCCACCTGGTCGTTCGGCCGCGCGCCGTAGAGCCGGGTCGCCGACTCGGTCGCCACCTCGAGGTCGGTCTTCGCCCGGGTGGTGTCGCCGCGGTCGAGCGCCGAGAGCGCCGAGACGGTGAAGATGCGCGACTCCGCCTCCCAGAGGTCGGGGTGGTCGAGGTGGTGCGCGTGGGCGTCGTCGATCACCCCGCGGGCGATCTCGGTCCACTTCTGCTGCTCCTCCGGCTTGCTGCGGTCGGCGGCGGCGTCGGCGAGCGCGGTCGCCAGCTGCGCCTTCAGGCCCAACACCTCGGCGTCGAGCGAGCCGGCGGGAGAGATCGGCTCCAGCTCGTTGAAGCCCAGCAGCTCCACCCGCTCTGCTTCTTCGGTGCGGCCGACCCGGTAGGCGAGCTGGCCCAGACGCCAGGCGCCGCTGGCGGTGTCGAGGCGCTCTTCACGGCTGCGCGCCACCGACGCCGACTGCTGGTAGTACTCGAGGCTGCGGTTGATCAGCTTCTCCACCAGCTCGCGGCTCTCGGGCTGCGGCTCGAGGTGATCGGCCACCTCGTGCACGAAGACCCGGGCGAAGCTGCGCGCCTGGTCCCGCTCGACCTTCAAGGTGCGGTACGAGTGGAGCCCGAAGCCGCCGAGAATCACCATCGCCGCCGCCGCCACCATCAACGGCGCGCGCTTGCGCTCGACGAACCGCTTCACCAGCTCCCACGAGCTGTAGGCGTGCGCCGAGACGTAGCGGCCGGTGAGGTAGGCCTCCAGGTCTTGCGCCACCTGCGCCGCCGAGGGGTAGCGCTGGCCGCGCTCCTTCTGGGTGCACTTGGAGATGATCGCCAACAGCTCCTTCGGCGCCTTCGGCTCGAGCGTGTCGGCGGGCACCAGCGGGTCGCGAAGAATCTTCGCCACCACCTCCATCGCGTGTTGGCCATCGTAGGGCGGGCGCCCGGTCACCAGCTGATAGAGCACCGCGCCCAGGCCCCAGACGTCGCTGCGCTCGTCGATGTCGTCGACGTGGCCCTGCGCCTGCTCGGGGCTCATGTACGACGGAGTGCCGATCGCTCCCGGCACCACCTGCGAGCCGGTGAGGTCGGGCGCCATCTTCAGCTCCGCGCCGCGCGGGTCTTCCTTGCCGCGCACCCGCGCCAGGCCCCAGTCGAGCAGGTAGGTGCGGCCGTACGGCCCGAGCATCACGTTCTGCGGCTTCACGTCGCGGTGCACCACCCCGCGGCTGTGTGCGTAGGCCACCGCCTGACAGATGGTGAGCACCGAAGGGAGGTACTCCAGCCGCTTCGAGAGCGAGCCGGCGGAGTCGAGCGCATCGGCCAGGGTGCGGCCGCGCACCCGCTGCATCGTGTAGTAGAGCGTGCCGTCGCGCCGCCGGGTGACCTCGAACAGCGGCACGATCGCCGGGTGCTCCAGCTGGCCAGTGAGCCGCGCCTCGCGCAGAAAGCGCTGCTCCAGCGAGCGGGTCGACGCGGTGCCCGGAGTGCCGGGCGCGTGGGTGGGCAGCAGCTCCTTCAGCGCCACCTCGCGGCCCATGAAGCTGTCGTAGGCGACCACCACCCGGCCGATGCCGCCGCGGCCGAGCTCCACCACCGACGCGCCGGGCCCGAGCGCGACGTCGTACCGCCCGTCGACCTCGGAGCAGACGTTCTCGACGCCCTCGAGCGAGTCGACCGGGTCTTTGTGGTCGCCGGAGGGGAAGGTCTTGTCGGGCGCGGTGCGGGTGTCTTTGCCTTCGTTGGTGGCGAGCTTGCGTGCCACCGCCTTGCCGGCCGGAGAGAGCGAGTCGAACACCTTGGCCGCGTCGTTGCCGTGGAGCTCGAGCGCCTTGCCCATCAAGCCCGACACCATCTGCGCCTGCTCGGCGCCGAGCGCGCGCCGCTCCACCAGCATGGTGAGCAGGCTCTTCGCCCCTCGGGTGGCGGCCCACTCCGCGGCGGCAGCGACCACCTGCTCGGCGCTCGCGAAGCCGAGTTGAACCACCAGCACACCAGAGAGGAGCTCGCGGCCCTGGGCCAGCGGCGAAATGTTTTCCACGCGGTGGTTCAGCTTAGCGAAAAAGTCATACGATGAACGCCATGCGTACTCTCTTCGTGGCGGTTGTTCTCAGTGCGTTCACGGCCTTCGCCGGCGACGAGCTGTCTCCCGAGAAGCTGGGCCAAATCGAGCACGAGCAAAACAAGGCGGCCGCCGAGGTGGAGAAGAAGTACGGCAACAAGAAGCCCTCGGAGCTGTCGAGCGACGAGCGCAAGCAGATGATCAAAGACCGCGCCGCCGCCGAGCAGGCGGTGCTCGACAAGCACGGCGTCGACAAGAAGGACTACGTGCACGCCCAGACGCGCATGAACCGCGACGACCGCGAGCAGGCGTCGCGCACCACCAAGAACCTCGAGAAGAAAGAGCTCGAAGACGCCGCCAAGGCCAAGGGCGGCCAGAAGGAAGTTCAGGTGGAGCACGGCCTCCCGCCCGAAGAAGGCGGCGTCAACGAAGCGGCCGAGATGGACAAGCAGATGGGCTACGGCAAGGGCTCCGACCCCGGGAGCGGCAAGAAGAAGCGGTAGCCAGCTACTGGCCGGCGTCCCACAGCTCGAGCTCGTGCGCCTTCTTCAGGTCGAGCGCGGTGAGCTCCTGCTTGCAGGCTTCGACGTCTTTCAGCTTCGCCTCGCGCGCCGCGCCCTCCAGCGGCCCCACCTGTGACGCGAGCGCGGCGCACTTCGCCTTCAGCGCGTCGAGGTCGGCGTCTCCGGTGGTGCCTCCGCTCGCCAGCGGCGCCTTCACCGTCGGCCCGCGCGCGTGGGCGATCGCCTGGGTGAGCTTCTGCGCCGCCGCGTAGCCCGACTCGTTCGGCTTCACCTCGGCGAGCTCTTTCAGCACCGGCTCGAAGCGCGGGTCTGACGGCAGCGCGCCCTGGTCGATCAACGCCTGGTAGGCGGCCTTGGCGTGGGCGACCTTCTTGGGTGACTCGTCACAGGCGCAGAGCAGCAGCGCCACCCAGAGCGCGCGCTTCAATCGCGTCTCTCGAGCACCGACAGCCCGAGCATCGCGGCGAGAAACGCCTGCACCTGGTGCTCCGGCTTGTTGGCGATCGCGATCAGCTCGGCGTTGGCGCGGGTGCCGTCGACGCGCGGGAGCAGCATCGCCTCCCACTTCTCGAGCTCGAGCTCGTGCAGCTCGTACGCCGGCTGCTGCGAGGGCCAGAGGCGGTCTTCCAGGGGTGCGAGGCGCTTCACCCGCTCGGGCTTGTAGAGCTTCTTCACCCCGCGAATGATCAGGTTGCCGGGGTGAACGTCGAGCTTGATGTTCTCGTGGCGCGCCTTCTCTTTGAAGCTGACCACGAACTGGCCATCGTCCCAGGCGAAGAGCGAGTAGATGATCGCCTTCACCTGCTGGCCCACGTAGTAGAGCCGCTCGGTGTCTTTGAGCAGGCCGCGCTCGACCAGCACGTCGCCGGTGCGGCGGTTGGTCTGTTTCGCGACCACCGCCACGTCCTGGAGCTGCTCGGGCTTGATCTTCCCCACCCGCACCAGGAACTGGCCGAAGCGATCGGCGGAGAGGTTCGAGAGCGCGAACACCGGCGAGCCCGACTCGAAGTAGACGACCTTCTTGACCTTGCCCCGCTGCACCTGGAGCTCGCCGGTCTCTTTCGAGAGCCAGAAGGCGTTGATCAGCCCGGGGAGCGAGTCGCCCAGCATGCCGGTGCGCGAGGCGCGGGTGGGCTTGGGGGTGGCCTGCTCGGGGATCGGCCGCGCGCCGGAGATGGGGCCGGCGGAGGTCGCGGGCGCGGCGTGGAGGTCGGCGCCCCGCAGCTCGGCGCTGATGTTGCCGCCGCCGGTGACGCGAATCTTGCCGGTCAGCTCCATCGCGTCGAGCGGCTCGTCTTCGACGTCGATCGCGAGGTCGAGGTCGAACTCCTCGGCGGAGTCGGGCGGCGGCGGAGGCGGGGCAGACAGGGGCGGGGCGAGGGTCCTCACCGCCTCCAGCAGCTTCTTGGCATCGAACGGTTTTTCGAAATAGTGGGCGACGCCGTGCTTGGTTCTCGCCTCCGCAGCGTGTTTGCCGCCCTTGAAGACGCCGGTCATGAAGACCACCGGCAGGTCGGGGTACACCGCGTGAATCTGATCAGCGAGCGCGTAGCCCATCATGTCGGGCAGCAGCACGTCGATCACCGCCGCCAGTGGGCGCGCCGCTTTCGCCGCGTCGAGCGCAGACCGGCCCTTGCCGTGACCGCTCACGGAGTACCCGCTCTCCTCGAAGAGCGTGGTGAGCACCGCGAGGAGCTCCTTGTTGTCGTCGACGACCAGCAGTTGCGACATGTTGCGAGCCAAGACACTATCCTTTAGGGACGGTGGTGACCATGAAGACGATTCTTCTGCTGATCGCCGCGGCGTTTGTGCTTGCCGCGCCTGCTGCATACGCCCAGGCCGCCGACAGCGGCGATGACGGCGGCGACAACGACGCGATGATTCCCGATGCCACGGTGGGCATGGGCGGCGCCGACATGAACAGCGAAGAGAACGAAGACGGCATGGCCGGCTCGTCGTGCATGCGCGGCGGCGACTGCGCTCAGGGCTTCGACTGCGTGAACAACGTCTGCACCTACACCGGCGTGCGCAACGCGACCTGCGTCGGCTGTGGCCCGGGCCTGCCTCCGGTCGCGGCGCTGCTGGTGCTGCTGGTGCTGCGCTCGCGACGTTCCTTCTCCCACGGGAGAAGGTGGCCGAAGGCCGGTTGAGGGGTAACCGAACGCATCCGGGTTCGGGAGTGCCGGCGTTCGTGAACCCCTCACCCGCCGCTTCGCGGCACCCTCTCCCGTGGGAGAGGGATCACCTCTCGGTCCGTCGTTTGGCGCGCTCGCGCGCCTGCTCGAGCGCAGACTTCACGCCCGGCTTCTCCGCCGCGGGCTCTTCCGTCTTCACCGGCTCTGCCGGCGCCTCGACCTTCGCGACCACCGGCGCCGCGGCGACTTCGACCGCCGGCTTCCCGACCGCAACGGCCGCCGGAGCGACGACCGCGGTCTTCGGCTTCACTTTGCGCCGCCGCGCCTGCCCCGAGAGGAACCGGCGCACGAACACCTCGGCGAGCAGCATCGCCACCGCGAACCCGACCAGCCAGGGCGCGAGCGGCACCCGCGCTTCGGACTCGGGCGCAGTGAGAAACAGCCCCGCCATCGCCAGCCGCTCGATGCCGCCGGAGCTCTTCGCCAACTCGGCGAGCAGGTTCTTGCCTTCACGCGAGCTGCCGGGCTCGAACTCGGGCGCATAAGCGAGCGTCACCGCCGGCGCGCGAAACACCTTGTCTCCGACCTTCACCACCGGGTGATAGACGCCGGTGCCGAGCAGCTGGAAGTGCGCGCCCACCCGGTCTTCGTCTTCCCAGCTCATCGGAATCTCGACCGGCTTGAAGTGGCCATCGCCCGACAGCACCACCAGCGTGGGATTTCCCGCGGGCGGCGCGGCTTCGGGATCGAAGTCGAGCGTCACGTGCAGGTCATCGCCCACCAGCCGGGTGCGCGGCACCGCGTCGAGCCGGCCCACCTGCGGCGGCAGCGACCAGCGCACCATGTTCTCGAACAGCGCGCGCTCACCGCCCCACGAGCGCAGCGGCCCGGTGAAGTCGCCGTCGGCCTCGCCGCAGAACGCCACCGAGCGCCCCGCACCGCGCGGCCAGAACGAGACGATCGGCGCCTTGTTCTCGTCGTCGCTCCGCACCCCGATGCTCGCCTGCGGCTTCAGGTAGGTGAGGTTGTAGCCGCCGATCTTGGGCAGGTCGCCCGACGGCATCTTGCCCATCAGCGACAGGTCGGGGCCGAGGGTCAGCCCGACGGTGGTGTCGACGAAGGTGGAGCGCGCCACCGCGATCGTCTCCTGCGAGAAGATGCGGGGCAGCGAGGTGACGTCCTCCGCGAAGTAGATGCGCCCGTTGCCGCGGCCGGCGATCTCCTCCAGCAGCTTGGCGTCGGAGTCCTTGCGCGAGCCCATGCCGATCACCGACACGCTCACGCCCTCGCCGGTGAGCTCGCCGATGGTGCGCTGGTAGTCGTCGGGGTTCTCGGAGTCGGCGGCGTCGGCGAACAGCAGCACGTGGCGGGTCGGCTTGGTCGACTGGAGAATGCTCTTCTTGCCGGTGCGCAGGCCGACGCCGATGTAGATGCCGCCGCCGCCGGAGAACCCGCGCGACACCTTGTCGAGCGGCAACCCGTCGCTCACCGGCTTGAGCCCGAAGATTTCGTGCGGCGCGGTGTCGACCATGTACACCGCCGCTTCGTCCTTCTCGTTCAGCAGCTGAAGCGCTCCGACCACGCCCTCCGCCGCGAGCTCCATCTTGGTGCGCCCGTCGGGCACGGTGGCGCCCATCGAGCAGCTGCAGTCCATGATGATGCTGATCGCCACCGCCGCCTTGCGCTGCTCCTGCCGCACCTCGAGCGACACCGGCAGCACGTCTTCGAGCGGCGACTTGCGGTAGCCACCTTCGCCGTAGCTGTGGCGCCCGCCGGTCATCACCAGGCCACCGCCGGCTTCCTTCACGAACTGGGCGAGCACCCGCAACCCGCCTTCGGTGAGCCGGCCGGCCTCGATGTTCTCGAGCACCACCGTGCCGACGTTCTCGAGCGAGCCCATCTTCACCGCGAACGGCTCGGTGGCGACCACGTCGATCTTCGCGTCGGCGAGCGTCTTCACCAGCGCGCTCTTCTGCGGGTTGTCGGTGATCACCAGCACCTTGGGCGGGCCTTCGACCTTGGTCACCGCGCGGCCGAAGTCGTTCTCGGGCACGCCGTCGCCCTGCGCCTCCACCCGCAGCTCGTAGCGTACGAAGCCGGGCTCCTCGACCAGGTCGCGCAGGGTGACCACGTTGTCGCCGGCCTTGAGCTCGCGCTCGGTCTTCACCAGCGGCTTGCCTTCGCGAAGCAACAACAGCTTCGCGGTCACCGGCGCCGACGAGTGCAGCGTGGCGGTGAGCAGGAACGGCTCTTTCGCGGCGACCGCGGGCGGCACGTCGAGCGACGAGACGGCGACGTCGAGCCCGGTGTCTTCGCGGCCGAGCCAGCGGTAGTCGACCTGAATGCCGCGCGCGGCCAGGCGGCGGGCGGCGGCGCGCGCATCGGGGCCGGTGGAGCGCCCGTCAGAGACCACCAACACCCGGCCCAGCCGCTCGGGTGGAATCAGCTCGAACGCCGCGTCGAGCGCGAGCCCGAGGTTCGACGCCTCGCCATCGATCGACGATTGGAACCCGCCGAACGCGCCGTCTTTGGTGAGCGGCAGGTCGACCCGCGCTTCGCGGCCGAAGCTGATCACCCCGAGGCGGTCGTTGTGGCGGCGCTGCGGCTGGAGCAGCTTGATCAGCTCCTCCGCGGCCTGCTCACTGCCCGCGGGCATCGAGCGGCTGCGGTCGACCACCACCACCACGTCGCTGCCGCCCTGGCTGAGCTCGAGGTGCGGCTGCGCGAACGCCACCGTCAGCATCGTCAGCAGCGCGACCCGGAAAATCATCACCGGGCCCTGCAGCCGGCCCCAGCGCCAGAGCAGCACCGCGAACGGCACCAGCAGCAGCAACGCCTGGGGATAGAGGAACGTCACGCGCGCTCTCCTTTGGGAGAGACGGACGGCGTGCGGGCAGTGACCCAGAAGTCCACCAACAGCAGCAACAGCAGCAGCGCCAACATCCAGCGCGGGCGGGGGCGCTCGGCACCGAACTCCACCAGGCCCGCCAACGCAGTGGCGTGCACCTCGTACGGGCCGCGGGCGCTCAGGTCCGATTCGCGGGCGTCGAGGGGCAGCACCGCGAGCGCGTCGACCACGTCACCGTCGGCGAGCAGCTTCCACTCCCCCGCTTCGGCGAGCGGAATGCGCGCGGCTCCGGCGCCGAAGAGCGGCTTCTTGGTGCCCGACGGGGCGACCATCGCGTAGCGGGCACCCGCAGCGGTGACGACCTCCGCTGGCTCGCCGAGCATCAACAACTTGCGGGGAAAACCGGGCAGCTTCAGCCGCGCGTCGCGGAGCACGTTCGACATCAGGATCGGCCACGCGGCGGTGCGCTGCACGTCGCTGCGCGCGAGGTCGAGGTTGAAGTGCAGCCGGCCGTCTTCTTCCACCGACATCAACACCGCTTCGCCCATCGAGATCAGCGGGCGCCCGCGCGGGTTCTCTCCTGCGGTCCACACCACGCCGGCGAGCTCGACGTCATCGAGCAGCGGGTCGTCTTTCTCCGCGAAGAACGGGCCGACGAAGCTGCGCAGCTTGCCGGTGGCGCCGAGGGTGATGTTGGCGTTGGTGCCCGGGGGCCCGATGCGGAGCTTGCCGTCGGTGGCGAGCTTCACCTGGTTGGCGACGGCGAAGAAACGGCGGAGCGCGGCCTGGGCGTTGGCGTCGAGGCCTTCGAGCTCGGCGACGGTGATCTCCTGCACCGGCGCGGGAGGCAGGGTGAGCGAGCTGTCGTCTTTCAGCGCGTCGTCAGGGAGCGTGGCGGTGAGCGAGCCCGAGGTCTTGAGCCCGAGCCGCACCACCGACGAGCCGCCCGCCTCCAGCTCGACCTTGGTCTTCTGCTGCACGCCGTCGCCCGAGACCAGCAGCTCCACCGTCTTCTTCTGCTTGGAGAAGTTGCCGATGCGGAAGGTCAGCCGCGCCACCCCGCTCTCGTCGCGCCGCTGGGCGGAGAGGAAGGCGACGTTGTCGGCCGGCTCGCCCACGCTCTTCACCTCGACCTCCGGAGGCCAGACCGGCTCACCGGCCGCTGGGCCGTCGGTGAAGAGGTAGATGCGCTGGTTCTTCGCCGACGAGAGCTCGCGGGCCAGGGTCAGCGCCGGGCCGAAGTCGTGCGCGGGTTGGGCGGGCGTCCAGCTCGAGAGCACCCCGATGGCGCGCGAGGTCTCCATCTGCGGGCCGGCGATCACCCGCGGGTGCGGGCCTGACTCGACCACCGTGAGCAGGTCGGCGCCGTCGTCGCCCGCTGCTTTCGCCAACGCACGCACGGCTTTCTGCGCGGCGGTGTCGCTCCCGGTGCGGGCGCGCATCGAGAGGCTCCCGTCGAGCACCGCCACCACGTGCTTCTTCGGAGCGTCTTTGCCGCACCGTACGTCGGCCAGGAACAGCGCCGCGGTGATGATCATCGCCGTCTCGAGCAGGAAGGACGTCTCGCGTGAGAAGCGCTCGAAGCGCGGGCCGGCCTGGGCGCGCTGGCTGGGCGTGCGCCAGAGGAACAGCGCCGAGACCACGCGCGGCTTTTGCCTGCGGCGCAGGAAGTACGCGAGGAAGAGCGGGACCAGCGCAGTCAGGGCGAGGAAGCCCAGTGGGGCGGCAGCGGTCATCGGAGGCGTGACGCCCCTTCCGCTCTCGAGCTCACGCAGCCTCCGTCAGTGGCGCCAATGGCCCACGAGCCAACACGGAAGCCTCGTGCTCGGCCGACACCGTGACCAGCGACGCCCTCACCCGCTGCGCCGCCTCGCGCCACATCTTCTGATGTGACTCCAGCCGCTCGCGGTAATCGTCGAGCACGGCAGGGGTCAAAATGCGCTCGAGAAACTCCGACGACTCCGAGTCGACCAGCCGCGCGCCAATCCCTCCAGACGGGTCCAGATCCTCCTCATCGAGCACCTGAATCACCGCCAGCCCCGCCGCGCCGCGCGCCAGCTTCTCGGCGAACGGCTCGGCCCGCACTTCGAACAGCAGGTCCGACACCACCACCCGCAGGCCGCAGGGCAACAGCGGTGGCGCCCGCCGCACCGCCTCGTCGAACGGCGCCCGGCCATCGAACTTCACCTGCCGAATCGCTGCGTGCGCAGCTACCCCGGCGGCCTTGTGGCCCCTCTCGCCCGCCACCACCAGCGACACCTCGAGGCCGGCACGCTGCGCCAGCACGCAGGTCCACAGCGCGAGCTCGCGGGCACGCGCCGCCTTCGCATCGGTGACGCCCATCGACTTCGACGCGTCGAGCACCACCTCGACGCGCGGGCTCACCTCTTCCTGGCGCACCCGCAGCACCAGCTCACCGGTGCGCGCGACGGCGTTCCAGTCGAGGTGCCGCACGTCATCGCCCGGGTGGTAGGTGCGAAAGTCGTGCAGCTCCATGCTCGAGCCGACGCTGTTGGCCCGCACCTCGCCGACCCGCCCCCGATGCGGGCCGCGCGGCAACCGCAACCGAAGGCCGGCCGCGGCGCGCTCCACCTGCGCTTCGTCGAGCAGGCTCACCGGCTCCGCTCCAGCGCCATGCGCCCGCGAGAACGGTCACGGCTCGACAGCTGCCCCCACGCAAACAGCCCGGCGAACACGAAGCACGCCCAGAGCACGGTGAGCTGCCCCGCCCCATGGTTCATCCACGGCCGGTCGACGTAGTTCACCATTCCGAAGATGGGGTTGAGGGTGTTGAAGGTGGTGTCGTTCGGGCGCTCGCCGCAAATCACCGCCGCCACCGGCATCAACACCGCCGCCACGCCCACCAGCGCGAAGAACGCCGCCCGGGTCGCCGACTTGTGCCCGCCGCGCGCGAAGAACGGAATCCGCGCTGCCAGCACCGCGCCGCAGAGGTACAGCCCGACGAACGCCGGCGCCGCCAGCAGCGGCTGAAACCAATGGTCCGACGAGCGATCGATGACCGCCGCCAGCACCAACCAGCCGACGGTGTCGAACGCGAGCAGCACCACCAGCAACCGAAAGCCGCGCAAGGCACCCGGGGCCGTCCAGCGCGCCTTCTTCACCTTGCCGGGGTAGCCCTCCTCCTCGGAGATGAGGAAGAAGCCGGTCACCACCAACATCAGCGAGGTGAAGATGCTCGCCACCGCGGGCACCTCCGGAGTCACCGTGGTGCTGCCGATGCTGAGCCCCACCGACAGCAACACCGGCAGCGCGTGCTGCACCGCGATCGCGATTCGCACCCCGCCGCTCTGTGCCTCGGTCGGCAGCGCGAGGTTCGAGCCGCCCGCCTCGAGCAACACCACCGAGCTCGAGAGCAGCGCGAACGACAACACCGCCATCCCGATCGCGAAGCCGTCTTCGTGAATCCAGTGGCCGCCCTCGTGCGCGAGAGCGAAGCCGAACACGATCGCGATGAAGGTGAAGAACCCCAGCAGCACCACCGACACCAGCTGCAGCGCGTTGCGCACCATTCGCGTCTGCCCCTCGGTGCCGAGCGCGACCGCGCCGCAGACCACGAAGACGGTGGCGCAGAAGGTGAGCCACAGCCCGAGCAGCAGCGTCAGAAGGTCGATCCCGTTGAGGTAGTAGCTGAACAGCACGAACGGCGCGCAGCAGGACCCGAACAGCGACGCCTGCGCCAGCGCCGAGCTCACCTTGCCGCGAACGATCGCCCGCGCCGGGAGCCCGGTGAGCGCCAGCAGCACCCAGGTCTCCTCCTCGCGCTCGCGAATCATCGAGCGAAACGCGACGAAGGGAATCACGAACAGACAGACCACCGACTGGGCGGCGAAGAACACCCCCAGGTACTCCGGCCCGCCGGGCGCATAGAGCGCGCCCGACTGCGCCGCCGCCACCGACGCCACCACCAGGCACCCGAGCAGGAGCAGGCCGAAGAAGATGCCGAACACCTTGGCGCGGAGGCCCTGGCGCACCTCCTTCACCACGATGGGCCCGGCGAGCTCGCCGAGCCGCTCCTCGAGACCCGCGAAGGTCACCCCTTCACCTCGACCGCCTTGGGCGGGTTGTCCTGCTTGCGCGCCATCTCGTGCGCCAGCAACACCATCGCCAGGGTGATGCCCCAGAGCACCACCAACTGCATCGGCGCGTCGCCCTTCTCGTCGCCCAGGTTCACCAGCCCGACCACCGGGTTGAGAATGTTGATCAGCGGCGCGTCGCCATCGCCGCCGAACAGCGCCGAGAACAACGGAGGCCCGCCCGCACCGAGCACGAACAGACCGATCGCCAGCACCCGGGTGAGCGCCGGCCGCTGACCGGGCGCCGCCTTCACCAGCCGCGCGAGGATCATCGGCAACGCGATGTAGAGCGCCCCGTACGCCGGAGCGGCGATCACCAGCGCGAACTCCTTGCCGCTGCCCTTGGCGGTGATGATCAGCCCCATGAACACCGCGGTCAGCGCTGCGAACATCAGCATCACCAGGCGAAACCCGCGCAGCGCGCCCGGCTTGAAGAGCGAGAAGCGCGGCCGCTTCAGCCACAGCGAGCGCGCCATGCCGTCGTGGTCGGAGGCGACGAACAGCCCCACCACCATCAGCTGCGCCGAGCAGGCCACCGCTCCCGCCGCGCTCACGCCGGCCTCGTTGCTCGCCAGCGCGCCCCAGATGAAGAAGCCGAGCATGCCGAGCAGCTGCACCACCATCGCGATTCGCGGGCCGCGCGCGTAGCTCTCGGTGAGCAGCGACATGCGCGCCGCCGCCGCCTCGTAGAGCAGCACGCCCCAGCTGCCGAGCCCGAACAGAATGCCCGAGGCGAACGCGAGCGCGCCGTCCTTGCTCCAGAAGTCGCGAAAGCCCTCCATCATGCCGGCGGTGACGCCGATGCCCATGCCGGTGCCCTGGAGCAGAATCGCCAAGGTGAAGAAGTGCAGCACGCCACGCACCAGCTTCGACTCCGCCAGCGTCGCCATCGACACGCACACCGCGGTGAGGAACAGCTGCCAGGTCACCGCCGCCGCGACCGCGAGCACGATGGTCGGCAGGTCGATGCCGTTCAGGTAGTAGCTGAAGAGCAGAAACGGCGCCGCGGCGCAGGCGTACAGGCCGCCCTGCAGCATGAAGCTGCCCATCTTGCCGCGCAGAATCGCCTTCGGCCCCAGCCCGGTGAGGGTGAGCAGCACCCAGGTTTCTTCTTCGCGCTCCCGCGCCATCGAGCGAAACGCCGAGTAGGGAATGACGAAGAACAGCACCAACGCCAGGCAGACGTCGTAGGCCATGAAGTAGCCCTTGCCGTCGTTGGAGTACGACTCGGTGGTGGCCGCCGCGACCAGCGAGATCACCAGGCAGCCGAACAACATCAGCGAGAAGAAGATCCAGAACGCGCGGGTGCGCAGGCCCTGGCGAATCTCCTTCACGATGATCGGGTTGACCCGCTCGCCCACCCGCTCACCGAAGCGATCGAGCGCGTCGGGCGCGTGCGCAGGCGCGGCCTGACCCGGAGGCGGAGGCGGCGGGGTGAGCGCCGGAGCGGGGAGCGGCTTCAGCTCGGCGCTCATTGCACCTTCCCCTTGGTGACGGTCATGAACGCGTCTTCGAGGTCGAGCTCGTGCTTCTTCAGCCCGCACACCGGCAGCTCGGCCTGCACCAGCACCTTGATCAGCCGCGCCGCCGACTCGTCGATCCACCCCGGCGAGGGCGGGGTGCCGGCGGCGAGCTCGACCCGCACCCGAATGGTGCTCGACTCGGCGGTGACCTTGGTCACCAGCGGCTGCTCCATCAACAGCCGCTCCGCCTTCTGCATCGACTGCTCGAGCGCCTCGCGGGCGAAGAACTCCAGCACCAGCTCGCTGTAGGGCGCGCTCCCCGCGGTGCGGGCGAGAATCTCGTCGACCGGCCCGGTGGCGAGCAGCTTGCCCTGCTCGATGATCGCGCACGAATCGCAGAATCTCGGACAGCTCGGTGAGAATGTGCGAGCTGATCAGCACCCCCTTGCCCTGCGCGGCGAGCGCCTTGAGCAGCTCGCGAAGCTCGATGCGAGCGCGCGGGTCGAGGCCGTCGGCCGGCTCGTCGAGGATCAGCAGCTTGGGGTCGTGGAGCAGTGTGCGCCCGAGCGCCACCCGCTGCTTCATGCCCTTCGACAGCTCGGAGGTGAGCTTGTGCTTGAGCGGCTGCAGCCCGGTGAAGTCCATCACCGACTGCACCCGCGCCTCGCGCTCCTTGCCGCGCAGCTTGTAGGCGCGCGCGAAGAAGTCGAGGAACTCGAAGACGGTCATGTCTTCGTAGGTGCCGTAGCGGTCGGGCATGTAGCCCAACAGCGGGCGCGCCGCGTCGGGGTGGTCGACCACGCTCTTGCCCTCGAGCAGCACGTCGCCCACCGTCGGCACGTCGAGGGTGGCGATGATGCGCATCGTGGTCGACTTGCCGGCGCCATTGGGGCCGATGAAGCCGAGAATCGCGCCCGCCTCGAGCGAGAACGAAACGTTCTCGACCGCATGCAGGCTTCCGAACGTGCGGCTGAGGCCGCGCACTTCGAGGAGGTTCATTGCTCGAACCCTCCACGCACCACCTGGAGCGAATCGTGGTGATTCAACCTCAGGCCGCCGGTGGGCATCAGCTCCGAGTCGGCCAGCTCGGCCTGGAACTCGCCTTCGGACAGCGGCGCGCGAATCCGCTCCATCAGGTGCGGGCCGAAGCGCTTCGAGGCGTTCACGCCCAGCTCGGGCACGTGGCTGCTCGAGAGCTTGCCGGTCGCCTCGGCGCCGTCGCGCAGCTCACCGGTCTCGTACACCAGGCCGTCGACCTCGACGTACAGCCGCGACGCGGTCGCTCCGAGCGCGTTCTGAATCTTCACTGCGTTGCCGTTCTTCTTCACCACCACCCGGGCGCGGGTCGGGAGCACCGAGAGGTAGCCCCACTCACGGTAGGTGCGCGACGGCAGAAAGTCGGAGCCGGCGACCGCGCTCTCGCCCCAGTCCATTCCCGCGCCGTACATCTCGCCGCGGCCCTCGCCCGGCCCCATCACCGCGGTGAGCAGGTCGAAGCGCGCGCCCGAGGGCGAGAGGTTGGCGTAGTAGGCGGTGACGCCGGCGGAGATCGCCCGGTGCCGCGCGGAGTCGAGCTGCACGAAGCCGTGCGAGCTGGCGTGCACGCTGAAGCCGTCTTCGATCAGCGAGGTGCCGATGATCACCATGCAGGTGATGAACGCGGTGCCGGGAATGGTCACCAGCAACGCCGCGGGCCCTCGCCGGCGCGCGACGAAGATGCTGCCGGGGCCGATCAGCAGGGTGAACGCGCCGATGATCGCGAGGAAGCGGCCGAGCGGCGCGGTGGCCTGCGGCAGCAGCGCGTCGTTCGGCCCGACGGTGTTGTACGGCCGGTAGCCGCCGTAGCCGTTCGCCTGCTGGCCGAGCGGGAAGATCGCCTGGTCGCGGTGGAGCGCCGCGTCTTGAACCTGGGGCAGGTTGAGCTTGCCGCACTGCGCGCAAAACACGGTGTAGCCGAGGCCGTACTCGACGAAGGTGCCTTCGCCTCCGCGCGCGACGGGGAAATACGTGTCGGCGCCGCGGCCGGCGTTGGGCGCGAGCAGCACGCCACCGGTGGCCACGTAGGCCTCGAGTGCGCGCCGCGCGGCCTCGGAGAGCCCGTCGATGCCCGCCTTGGGAATCACCACCGCGTCGTAGCCGGCGTAGGCGGCGAGCTCGCCGGGCGCCTCGTCGAACGGAATCGCGTACACCTGAAGGTCGGCCGCGGAGTGCGACGCCGCCTGCCCCGCCGCCTTCTCGAACTCGTCGGCGAGCCCGAGCGAGAGCACCAGCCGCTGCGCGCCGTAGATGGCGTTGAAGTACGGAGACGTCTCGCCGCCGTTGGTGATGCCCGGCGCGCGGGCGATCAGCCGGCCGTAGCGGTACGCGTACGGCACCATCAGGTCGACGTGGCGCCGCTCGCCCGCCTTCACCTCGACGTTTCGGGTGATCGCGTGCACGCCGTTCTGGGTGGGAATGAACGACAGCTTCACCACCTCGGAGGGCCCGCTGAAGTTGTCGATGCTGACCCGCAGCGGGAAGTAGCCGTTGCGCGGCGTCGGCACGCCGGCCTCGACCGAGACGCTGGTGAGCCCGCCGCCGACCGCCTGCCGGTTCGGCTGCACGAACGAGTAGTTCACCGCGGTGTCGAGGTTGCCCGAGAGCGAGAGCGTGCCCGCGGTCGACTGGTCGGTGGCGGCGAGCGCAGCGAGCGCGACGAGCTCAAGCACGCGCCACCTCCGGCACCTTCTCGAGCAGCTCGCCGACCACCCGGTCGGGGCCGATCTTCTCCAGCGCCGCTTCGTACGAGAGCACCAGGCGGTGGTTGAGCACCGGCGAGGCGAGCTCCTTCACCTCGTCGAAGCCGACGTTGGGCTTGCCGCGGGTGAGCGCGAGCGCCCGGGCCGCCGCCGCGAACGCGAGCGCAGCGCGGGGGCTGCCGCCGTAGCGCACGAAGCGCTTCACCGAGTCGGTGGCGAGAGAAGAAGACGTGTGGGTCGCCTCCACCAGCCGGCCGATGAAGTCGGCCACCGGCGCGGGCAGGTGCACCCGGTCGACCATGCCGAACAGCTGCTCCAGCAGCACCGCGTCGAGCACCGGCTTCAGCTCCGGCGGATTTCCGCGCACGCGCTGAGTCAGCAGCGTCGCCAGCGTGCGCGCGCCGATCGGCGGCACCTGCACCCGGAACATGAAGCGGTCGAGCTGCGCCTCGGGCAAGGGATAGGTGCCCTCGAGCTCGATCGGGTTCTGGGTGGCGAGCACGAAGAACGGCTGCGGCAGTGAATGGGTGGTGCCGAGCACGGTGACGCTGCGCTCCTGCATCGCCTCCAGCAACGCCGACTGGGTCTTCGGAGAGCTGCGGTTGATCTCGTCGGCGAGCACGATGCTGGCGAACAGTGGCCCCTTGCGGAACACCAACTCGCGGCGATCGCCCTCGAGCACGTAGGTGCCGGTGATGTCGCCCGGCAGCAGGTCGGGGGTGAACTGAATGCGCTTGAACGGGAGCGACAGCAGCCGGGCGATGCCCTTGCAGAGCTCGGTCTTGCCGAGGCCGGGCAGACCTTCGAGCAGCACGTGGCCGCGCGCGAGGATCGCGGTGGTGACCCGGTCGACCACCTGGCCCTGGTCGAGCAGCACCTGGTTGAGGCCGCCCTTGAGCATCGAGATCAGCTCGTTGGCGTGCTGCACCTCGGTGGGGCTGAGAATCTCGCTCACGTGTCCCTCGTTTATTTGTTGTCGAAGTACTTCTGGATCAGCTGCCGGTTGCGCGGGAGATAGTTGCCCTCGCGATTGGCGGGCGTCTGGTCGCCCCCCGCGGTCTGCCCACTGCCGCTTCCGATCGCGTGACCGGTGCCGGTCTTCGGGTTCGCCGCGATCAGCCCCCACAGCTCTTCGCCTTCGCCGCCGTGGCCCTTGGGGAGCGCGTCGATCTTCAGCCGGTCGGGGTCCATCTCGGCTTTGCCCGCGAACACCAGCTCGCTCGGGTCGTCGCCGCCACCCTTCTGGGAGCCGCCGCCCATCTGCTTGCTGGCGTGCTCGCCGTTGCTGAAGCGCTGGCCGCTCTCTTTGCCTTCGCCGGTGCCGTCCTGGCCGCCGCTGCCTTCACCTTTGCCCTCGCCCTTGCCCTGCTGGCCCTGGCCGTTCGACTTCTCGCCTGAGCCGTTGCCGCTCTGTGAGCCGTTGCTCGCGCTCTGCTGCTGCTGCGGCCCGTTGCCCTGGTTGTACGACTTGGCGAGCTGGTCTTTGCGCTGCTGGAGCGCCTTCTTCAGATCGCTCAGCTGCGACTTGCTCGGCCCCGAGCCGGACCCGTTCTGGCCTTGCTTGCCCTGCTGGCCGTTCTGTCCCTGCTGGCCCTGCTGGCCGTTCTGACCTTGTTGCCCCTGCTGGCCTTGCTGACCGTTTTCGCCCTGTTTGCCCTGCTGGCCCTGTTGTCCTTGCTGGCCGTTCTCGCCTTGCTGGCCCTGCTGACCCTGCTGACCCTGCTGGCCATTCTCGCCCTGCTGGCCCTTCTGCCCGTCTTGTCCCTGCTGGCCCTGCTCGCCTTCGCCGTTCTGGCCCATCGCCTGCTTCATCGCCTGATCAGCGTTCTGCGCCTGACCATCGGACAGCTGCATCAGCGCCTGCTCGAGCTCTTCCTTCTCGCGGCTCAGCGCCTCGCCCGACTGAGCGTTCGCCATCGCGTCCTGAAGCTTGCTCGCGGCCTGATCTGCCTTCTCGAGCTCGGCGCCGGCTTCCTCCGCCTTGCGGTCGAGCTCCTTGGCGAGCGAGTCGGCCGCCTCCCAATCGGTCGAGTCGAAGTTCCCGTCTTTGAGCTCTTCACGGAGCCGCTCGAGCTCCTCCTTCATGTTCGCGTCGACCGGCTCTTCACGCGCGACCGCGTCGAGCTTCTGCGCCAGTTCCTCCACCCGCGAGGCAGCAGCGGCGTTGACGTGGTGCACCGGCGGAGGCGGCAGCGGAATCAACATCGCCACCAGCCAGAAAATCAGCGCCAGGCTGATCAGCGAGGCGGGCCGCCCGACCTTGACCTTCGGCGGCTGCAGCTGGCGCACCGCGGAGTTGAGCGGCAGCTCCCACTCGCCGACGCCGGTCTCGAGCCGGGTGAGCAACAGCCCGCCCGCGCCGGCCTGGCGATCCGCGATCACCGCCGCCTGGCCTTCAGTCACCTGCCGGCGCCGCGTCAGCCACCAGGTGGCGTACACCATGCCGGCGGCGAACAGCGGCACGGCGATCCACACCCCGCGCTGCACTCCGAAGCGGAACAGCGCGCTCGCGGCGGCGAACGCCCACGCCGGGCCGACCAGCGCCTGAATCGTGAGCTCGGAGTTCAGCCGGCGCTGCACGCGACGAATGCGCGCGAGCACGAAGGCCTGCTTGCGTCGCTCTTCACCGGCCGACACGAAAGTCTCCCTTCGGGTGCCGTCGACTGTACTCGCTTTTCATGAAAGACAGCTGCTCATGCAACCCGCGGACTTGACCGTCTTGGAAAAGAAAGTGTTCGGCATTTCGCGGCCCGAGAAGGCCCTGCTGCTGTACTACGCGCTCAGCGCGCTCTTCACCGCGGTCATGTGGCCACTGGTGATGATCCCGCTCTACTTCCGGTACGAGACGCTCCAGTACCGGTTCGACGCGCACGGCGTGTTCATGAAGTACGGCGTGCTCTTTCGCCGCGAGATGCAGCTCACCTACGCGCGCATGCAGGACATTCACCTCTCGCAGAACATTCTCGAGCGGTGGCTGGGCATCGGCACGGTGACGATTCAGACCGCCGGCGCCTCGGGTGGCGACCTCACCATCGCCGGCGTGAAAGACTTCGAAGCGATTCGCGACTACCTCTACGCCCGCATGCGCGGCGTGCACGGCGCCGAGGCCCACCCCGCACAGGGCAACGAGCTCGGCGAAATTCGAGACGCGCTCAACCGCGCTGCTCAGGCGCTCGAGAAGCTGAAGACCCAAAAGGTGGTCAGCTGACATGGAGCCCCTTCTCAACCTCCTGAAGCCGCTTTTCGTTCCCCTGCTCAAGTTGAGCTTCAAAGCTCCGCATCTGCCCGAAGGCGTTAGCCTCGTGCGCGAGCTGAAGCCCCAGCGTGCGTGGTTGTCGCTCAAGTACCTGGGCATCTTCGTAAAACACGTGTTCACGATTCCGGCCGTGTTCGTGCTCATCGGTCTGTCGGTGGTCACCAACGGTCGCCCCGGCTTCTGGCTGGGGGTCGGCGGCGGTGTGCTGGCGGTGTTCCTCTTCTTCATCATCGGCTTCGACCTGGTCGCCGCGCGGGTCGACTTCGAGCTGCGCCACTACCTGGTCGGCGACCGCAGCCTGCGGTTGAGCCACGGCGCGCTCACCCGGCAAGAGGTGACGCTCAGCTACGCCAACGTGCAGAACATCGAGGTCACCCAGGGCCCGCTGGAGCGCCTGTTCGGCATTCAGTCGCTGGTGGTCACCACCGCGGGGGGCCAGGCCGAAGCGCCGGGCCAGAGCACAGGCCACCGCGCGGTGCTCGCCGGTCTGGCCAACGCCGACGAGCTCCGGCAGCTGATGCTCTCGATGCTGCAGAAGCACAAAGACGCGGGTTTGGGAGACCCTGAACGCGCTCACGCAGGCTTCGACGCCGCCGGGTTGAGCCAGGTTCGCGATGCCGCGGCCCATCTGGCAAATGTGGCGGAATCGTTGATTGCTTGAAATCGGGCGTCAGGGGGAGCGTTTGAGGAAATGCAAACCCTTCGCCCGCCGTTTCCGTTGACTTTGGAGCGCCGGCCAACAATGGATCACCCCCGATGACCCACCTCTTGCCCGTGCTGAGCCTCGCGCTCGGCCAGACCCCCGCCGCAGCTCCCAACCCCGTCGAAGCGAACCAAGGCTGGCTGACCAAGGTGCTCTTGAGCGCCCTGCTCGGCAGCTCCGAGTGGGTGCTCTGGCTGCTCCTCGCCCTCTCGGTGATGAGCATCGGCATCGTGCTCGAGCGCGCGCTCTACTTCTCGTCGAACGGCTCGCTGCCGAACACCGAGGAGCTGGCGGCGATGCTCGAGAAGGGCGAGCTCGACGCGGTGAAGAAGCAGCTCGAGGGCAAGAAGGGCATGCAGGCGGCGGTGCTCCGCGAGGCGCTCGGCTCGACCTCCAAGGGCGCCGCGAGCGTCGAAGAGGTGATCGCCGCCGGCATCGCGCGCGACCGCCCGCTCTACGAGCGCTTCCTGCCGTTCTTGGGCACCCTGGGCTCGAACGCTCCGTTCATCGGTCTGTTCGGCACCGTGCTCGGCATCATCAAGGCGTTCAAAGACCTCGGCGTCACCGGCGCCAAGGGCCAGGCGGTGCAGCAGACGGTGATGGCCGGCATCTCGGAGGCGTTGATCGCCACCGCGGTCGGCCTCGGCGTCGCGATCCCCGCGGTCGTTTTCTACAACATCTTCACCCGGCGCCTGAAGGCGATGACCTCGAGCACCAACCACCTCGGGCATGCGCTGGTCGCTCACCTGAAGTCGGGGAAGGCGGCGTAATGGAGCGCACGAGCGAAGTGAGCCAACGGCGAACGAAGCGGCCGGAGCGTGCGCAGCACGCGCAGGCGGGAGCGACCAACTAACATGGCGGCCCAGACTTCGGATGACGATGAGGAAATCGTCAGCATCAACGTCACTCCGCTCGTCGACATCACCCTGGTGCTGCTGATCATCTTCATGGTGACGGCGAACTTCATCGTCAAAGAGACGATCGAGGTCGACCTCCCGCGCGCCGCTCACACCCAGGACACGCTGAAGGGCCCGCTCAACATCGTGTTGGACAAAGACGCCAAGCTCTACCTCGACGGCACCGAGATGTCGGAGGCGGAGCTGAAGGCGAAGATCAACGAGCAGGTGAAGCAGGACAAAGACGCCCGCGCGGTGATCAGCGCCGACCAGACGCTGAACTACGGCAAGGTGATGCACCTGATCGACTTCGTGAAGGGCGAAGGCATCGCCAAGTTCGCGCTCAACATTCAAAAAGACGCCGCGCCGCAGGCCGCTCCCGCACCGGGTGGGGAACCGCCAACGGGTGGCGAACGTTGAATTTTTTGGGCATTCTGGCGTCAGCGTAGACAGCCGGCCGAGACGGGGTTCGAGTTCCAGATGGCGACCGAAGTGGCGACGATGCGACGCGGAGACGACAACCGCACCGTCCTCGTCTTCGTGTTCGGCGTCTTCGGTTCGCTGCTGCTGCACAGCTCGCTGCTGGGCTACGTCGCCACCCACCCACCGAAGGCACCCGAGCTGAACGTGCCGGTGGAGATGGACATGATCATCACTCCGCCTCCCAAGCCACCGGAGCCGGAGAAGCCGCCTGAGCCCAAGCCCGAGCCGCCGAAGCCGAAGCCGGTGGTGAAGGTCGACGCGCCCAAGCCTCCGCCGCCGCTGCCCCCGCCGCCCAACCAGGAGCCGCCTCCGCAGACGCCGCCCAAGCCGGTGCCGATCGTGATTGGCGTGACGATGGAGTCGACCACCGGCAACGGCGACGTCGCGGTGCAGGTCGGCAACTCGCTCTACGGCAAGTCTGAGAAGAAGGTGGTCGAGCCGGCGAACGTGCAGCCGTACTCGGCGCCGAAGTACGTGCCGCCGGGCACCGCCGACGAAGAGCCCTCGGTGCTGCACGAAGTGAAGATTCCGTACCCCGAGGAGGCCCGTAAGGCCGACATCTCGGGCGCCGTTCGTCTGCGCATCGTGGTCGACATCGACGGCAACGTGGTCGACGCGAAGATCGTCTCTGGCCCGGGCTACGGGTTGAACGAGGCCGCGCTGCTGGCGATCAAGAAGTTCCGCTTCAAGCCGGCGAAGAAGGGCGGCGAAGCGGTCTCCACCACGATGGTCTACAGCTACAACTTCGAGCTCGACTAACCTGTCGGGCCTCGATGAAGCGTCGCCTCACCGCCGCAGTGCTCGGTCTCGCCTGCGGGCTGTCGGTCGCCGTCATCGTCATCCTCAACAAACCGAAGCCGCAGAAGCAGCTGTCATCCACGAACGCAGCGCCCGTCGATCCCGACCTCGCGCGCCCCGAACAACTCCGCCTCGAGAAGCTCCCTGAGCCGTTCGACGCCCTCAAACGTCTCGCCAAAGCCAGACACAAAGCGGTCGAAGGCGATTGGCTCGAGGAGTACCCCGAAGACGGGCAGTCGCTCGGCGAATACTCGAGCGAATACGCGAAGGACCACGGTAAAGACCTGACCATCTACTTCGTTCCGGTCGGCACCTTCACGCCCGCGCAACAGCGCGTCTTCGACCGCGCGGTGGAGGTCACCACCGCCTTCTACCAGCGCCCGGTGAAGGTCCTGCCGGCGCTCGACCCCGAGAAGATGCGCCCACTGGTCTCGCCGCGCCCGCACGAGCCCTACGGTGAGCAGTGGCTGGCGCCGGCGATCAACGACGAGCTGGTGAAGCTGCAGCCGAAAGACTCGGTCGGCCTGCTCGGCATCACCGCGGTCGACCTCTACCCCGACCCGACCTGGAACTTCGTCTTCGGCCAGGCGCATGGGGTCGAGAAAGTCGGAGTGATGTCGATGGCACGCCACGGCGACCCCAACGCCGACTTCTCCACCGCCGCGCGGCGAATGTCGGCGATCGCGGTGCACGAGCTCGGTCACATGTTCGGGGTGCACCACTGCGTCGCCTACGAGTGCGTGATGAACGGGAGCAACTCGCAGCAGGAGTCCGACTCCGAGCCGATGGAGCCCTGCCCCGCTGACACCGCGAAGCTCGCCCGCTACTTCGGCTTCGATCCGAAGGTGCGCGCGGCGGCGGTGCGCGACCTCTACCGCGACGCCGGCTTCACCGAAGACGCCGACTTCGCCGCGAAAGAGGCCGAGCTGCTCAGCGCCCCTTGAGAATCACCAGCGACGAGCCGCCCGAGGGCGCGAACACCAGGTCGTCGATGCCGTCACCGTCGAGGTCTCCGGCGGCGAGGTCGGTCGCGCTGGTGCCGTAGAGCGACTTGCTGGTGCTGAACGCGAGCGTCGTTCCATTGGGAACGATCTGCCAGCGGTCGACGCTGTTGGGCGCCGAGACCACCGCGCAGGCGCGCTCTTGGGTGGGCTCCGCGGAGAAGTTGGCGCCGATCATCCGGGTGCTGAGCGTCGAGGCGGTGGAGCCCTTCAGGAACGTGCCTCCGTCGAAGACGTCGATCAGCTCGATCTCTCCTCCACCGCCGCTGAGCAGGTAGCGCGCCAGCAGCGCCGAGTAGCCGTGCGCTTCGATCGCCGACATCGAGATGCCGGCGATGAACGACTGCCCCACCGAATCCCACTGGTCGTTGCCGGGAAGGTGCATCAGGCGCCACAGCCCGTTCGACTCGAAGGCACCGTAGAAGGGCGTGCCGTCGGGCGTGTGCAGCACCGGGCTCAAGCCATTCTCGGAGTAGCCGACGTCGGTCAGCGCGTCGGTGAGGTTGCCGGTGAGCACGCCGATCTTCGACGGCGTCGCCACCACGATGTTGTCCAGCCCGTCGGAGCCGAAGACACCGCCCACCGCGTCGACGGTGTTCCCGGTCCAGCTGGGGCCCATGAAGCAGCCGGCGCCGGTGGGGCACACCAGCAACGGGCCCGGCGCGCCCAGCTGCGTTCCCGTCACCACCGCGGTGCGGGTGATGCCGGTGGTCGCGAGGTTGAGGCAGGCGGGGAAGATGCGCGTGGGGTCGACCGCGAAGCCGAGCGGCCGCACCGAGCGCTCGACGAAGGCGAAGCCGCCCAGGTTCTCGAACAGGTGCAGCGTGCGGTTCTCCAGCACCAGCAGGTCGGGGAGCGGCTCGCCCACCAGCTGGCCCACCATCAAGAGCTCCGGCTGAAACGCGAGCGTGAGCGCGCCGCCGTCGCCGCCGCCCGCGCACAACGTCACGTCGGCGCAGCCGAGGCGGGTACCGTCAGACCAGCGCGTCTCGGTGCCGTCTCCACCGCTGCACTGACCGCCGTCGCCGGGTCGAGCGGTGATGTTGAGCACCACCTGGGTGCGGCCGGCGTCGGTGCCCGCGTCCGCCCCTCCGTCCACCACACCTCCGTCCACGCCGCCATCGACGCCCCCGTCGAGCCCCGCGTCACCGCCATCGCCCCCGAGCGGATCCCCGCAGTGGCCGGCATTGCAGGTCAGCCCGCTCGCGCAGTCGCCGTCGGCGACGCACTTGGTGCCGTGCGGATCCAACGTGGGAGGACACGCGGTCAGCGCCAGCAGGAAGAGCACCCAACGCTTCACCAGCGCGCCCCCACCAGCAGCCCGCCGCCCTGCGGAGTGACCCAGCCGCTCACCTGTGCCGGCGAATCGCTGGAGAGAAAGAGCACCGCCGAGGTGGCCGCCAACAGCACGCCCGCGCCGAGCAAGCCCACCCCGGTCCAGTACTGCACCTTCAGACCGTCGAGCTGCCGCGAGAGCGTGGCCCAGGCGGTGTTCGGCTTCTGCTCTTCGAGGCCCTTGGCGCCCGAGTTGCCCGCCGCCATCAGCCCCACGCCGACGCCCGCCGTCACCACGCCCGCGCCGCCGAGCGCCCACTTGAACCAACCGCCTCCACCCGTCGGAGCGACGCCGTCGAGCTGGGCGAACAGGTCCCGCACCGAAGAAGTGACCGCGGTGAACAGCTCGTCCTCCGAGTCGACCACCCGGCCGCTGCGCGCGCGCACCGCGTTGCGCTGGGTGGAGATCAGCTTCAGGTCGAGCCGCAGCTTCGAGCCCACGTGCACCACGCTGCTCGCGAGCACCCAGGGCGCACCGAGCGCTCCCAGAATCTCCGCCATGCAGGCGTTCGAGGCGTCGTCACACTGCAGCAGCTGCTTCTGCCGCTCGACGCCGAGCATCACCGCCAGGTCCGACGCGCCGACCACGTCGTAGCGGCCGGCGCGGTGGAGCTCGTCGAGCAGCTGCTCCTCCACCGCGTGCGAGAGCTTGGCGTCGCCTCCGCTCGGGTCGAGCACCGCCAGCTTCTCTTTCGCGGCGAGCGCCGGCAGAGCGAACAGGCACAGCAACAGAACGGCGCGCACGGCCCTACGAAATCGACAACCGCGGCCGTTGTCGAGATCAACCCGCGGGCTAGACTGCCGCCACGTGAGCCCGACTCGTCTCAGCTGGTTCAAACGGCTCGCGATCGCCTTCTGCGCGCTCTCGGTGCTCACCGCGCTGGCCGTGCTGTGGATGGACGGTCACTTCCCCGCCTCGATTCCCGAGCGGCACGCCGACCTCGACTACCGGCCGTTGGCGCAGGCGCTCGGCTACGTCAGCCCCACCGGGTTGATCGACTACGCCGGCTTGAAGAAAGACCGCGCCCAGCTCGACGCGTTCGTCGACTCGCTCGCCTCGGTGTCGCCGCTCAACCGGCCGGAGCTGTTTCCCGAGCCGACCGATCAGCTGGTGTTCTGGCTCAACGCCTACCATGCGCTCGCGCTCCAGGCGGCGGTCGACGACGGCGCGCCCGACACCGAGCGCATCTCACGCCTCTCGTATGCGATGCGCACCTGGGCGATCGGCGGCCGAAGACTGTCGCTCTACGCACTCGAGCGGCGGTTTCTTCGCGACGTGGGCGACCCGCGGGTGCCGTTCGCGTTGGCTTGTGGCGCCCGCAGCTGCGCGCTGCTCGACGGAGCGCCCTACCAGCCCGACAGCCTCGACGCCCAGCTCAACGACGCCGTGCGCCGCTTCATGCGCGACCCACACAACGTCAAAATCGACGGCAAGGCGGTGCACGTCTCGCCGCTGGTGGAGCGCCACGAGAGCGAGATTCTCGCCGCGCTCCCGCCGGGCTCTCACGGCGCGCTCCAGTTCGTGTGGGCGTTTCTGCCCGACAGCTGCACCGAGCGGCCCGGCTGCGACACCCGCGCCGATCTCGACCGCGCCTGCGGCGTCAACCTCGACGGCTGCAAGGTCGACTACCTGCCGTTCGACTGGTCGCTCGCCGCTCGCCCACACTGACCTCAGCGGTCGAGGTCGGTGGGCTACGGCCATCAGCAGCGCCAGCGCTTCAGCGAGGGGGCGCGATGACCTCGGCTTCGAAGTCGCCCTCGGGACCCTCGATGCCGGTGAACAGGTGTGGGTAGACCTCGCGCCAGGCGACGAGCATGTCATCGAGATTGAAGTCGCTCGAGACCCCGCGATCCTTCAAGTACTCCATGAAACGGTCACCCTTGGCGTTCATCGGCTGCAGCACCGCGTCGTGCTCTCCGTCGAAGTCGATCGGAGGTGCTCCAAACTTCGCGCAAAGCGAGGCGTTGAACGCCGGGGTCACCTTCAACCACCTGCCGTTCAGCCAGACCTCCGTGAAGCCGTGGTACGCGAACACTTCGGTGCGGAGCAGCTCGAGCAGCTGCGGTGACGAGATGTGGTTGCGCACGTCGCAGAAGCCGAGCCGCGAGGGAATGCCGAGGCCGCGCAACCCGGCGGCGTAGACGATCGCCTTCGCCACGCAGAACCCGCGGCCGCGCTCCACCGTGGTGCTGGCGGCGAAGTACTCGGGCTGGAGCATCACCCGGTAGGGGTCGTAGCGAAAGCCGTCGCGCACCTTCAGAAACAGCGCGATCGCCCGTGCCTTGTCGTCGCCCGGCGGCACCGACGACACCAACGCCGCCACCAGAGGATGGTCGAAGTCGAGGTAGCGGGTGCGGCGAAGGTACGGCTCGAGGTCCACGGTCAGCTCCCGGCGTCCGGCGTCGCGCGCTCTTTGGCGTGGCGCTTCTTGTTCTCGATGCACTGCTCGAGCTGCCGTTTCATGAAGTCGTAGGGCAACCCCGACTCGAGGCGAAAGCCCTTGTTGCCGGTCGACGGCCCGACGTGCGCGTACTCGAGCAGCTCGGCTTCGTCTTTGCTGCCCTTCGCCTTCGCCTCCATTCGCAGCAGCGAGAGCGCGGACCCCATCGCCTTGCGGAGGTCCTCCGACTTCTGCGGGTCGTCACCGCCCACGTCGGCCACCAGCCCCACGTCGTGGCTCGCGTCGGCGTGGAGCTGCACCTGCTTCGCCGCGCCGCGAATCGTCTGCGCCAGCGCCGGGTTGTCTTTCTCGAACATCGAAGCGAGCGGCTCGGCCATCAGCACCCCGTACATCTCGCCATAGCTCTGCGAGGGGTCGACCACCGGCGCCGCGGTGTCGCTGCTCCGGCCTTCGATGCGGTCGAACGCCGCCTTCACGGCCTCGTCGTTGTCGCCCATCACCACCATCTGGTTGTTCCAGAGGCCGACCGACATGCCGCCGTCGGTGGTGCCGGTGCCGTCGTCGAGCAGCGTGCCCTGGTCGCCCCAGGGGTTGCGCGTCTTCACGCCCAGCCCGTTCCAGTCGACGTTCGAGAAGTTGCCGGTCAACATCACGGTGCCGTCGCTCACGGCGATCCGGTCGAGGTCTTTCAGGGGGTCGAAGCCGGCGTCCCGCATCCAGTCGAGGCCTTTGGCGTCGTCACCGGCGAAGGCGCACTCCACCAGCAGGTTGCCGAGGTCGGAGTTGCGAATCGCGTTCGCCTCCACCACCACCGCGGCGCGCTCCACCTTCGACGGCAGCGCACGCAGGAGCGGGTCTCTCACCGCCGCGCGGCCCTCGGGCGCTTTCTGCTGCGGGGCGAGCGCGGGCACCGGCAACACGTCGCGCTTGTGGGCGCGCTGCCAATCGGGCTCCTCCATGTGGCGGGGAAGCTTCACCAGGTCGGGCTTGTCGTCGGGCTTCGGCTCACTGCCGGTCGCCAGCCAGGCGGCGAGCACCAGCAGCAACGCGGCGACGATCAGCCAGGGCCAGCGGGCGCGCTTCTTCAAAAGTCCCTCCGTTCGAACCGGAACGCCGCCACCGCGAGCAGCGCCGCGGAGAAGACCAACGCGCCGAGCGCAATCTTCCCGGTGGCGGCAAAATCGACCGGCTGTTGTCCCGCCAGCCGTGCACCCGCGCTCGCCAGGTCGCCCAGCCGTGGAATCGGGCGAATCAGCCAGTCGAAGGCGACGCGCCCGAAGCCAGGCTCGACCCACCCGGAGATCGCCTCGCGCTGGCTCGACACCACGCCCAGCCCCACCATCGAGACCCCGAGCGCCGCGCCCGCCGCCGCGCTCCGAACGAAGAGCGAGAGGCACAGCTGCGCCGCGTACACCGCGCAGAAGCCCGCCATGCCCAGCAGGCCACCGGCGAGCAGCCGCCAGGTCCACACCCCGGTCTTGACGCCGAACAGCACCGTCACGCCCACCGACCCATACGCCGCGGTGAGCAACGCCATTGCCACCACGCCCAGGTAGGTGCCGAACAGCAGCTGCCAGCGCGCCACCGGCAATGAGAGCAGGTGCTCGATGCGCCCGGGCGAGAGCAGGTTGGGAGCAAAGTCACTGCACGCCACCGCCAGGAAAACGCTGCCCCCGTAGAAGGCGATGTACGCCGCCGCCATGAACACCGGCCGCAGCGCGACGTCGGCCTGAATGATGTCGTCGAACAGCAGCGCGCCGAACAGCCGGCTGCCGGCGATCGCTCCGTCGACCACCTCGAGCCGCAGGAAGCCGCCGAGAATGAAGAGCGCCAGGGTGACCCCGATGAACGGGCCGAAGATGGACTTGCGCGCCAGCGCCTCGCGCAGCAGGTCGACGCACACCCGCCACAGCTGCCTCACGCGCGGGCCTCCTGCAGCGCCTCGGTGAGCACGCCCTCGAGGTCTTTCTGCATCGACTCCAGCCGCAACAGCTTCGCGCCCGCCGCCCTCGCCCGGTCGAGCGCCGCGTTGAGCGCGTCGGCGTCGTCAGAGACGAACAGACACGAGCCGTCGTCTTTCACCTCGGTGAAGCCGGCGGCGCCGAGGCCGGGCGCGGGCGCCTCGAAGCGGAGCGACCAACCATGTGCGCCGGCGGTGAGCGACTCCAGGCTGCCCTGCTTGAGCACCCGGCCGAGGTGAAGAATCGCGATCTGCGAGCAGACCCGCTCGGTCTCGGAGAGGAGGTGCGAGTTCAGCAGCACGGTGCAGCCGCGCTTGTTCTCTTCTTCGAGCAGCGCCCGAATGTCGCGCCGCCCGAGCGGGTCGACCCCGTCGGTGGGCTCGTCGAGAATCAGCAGCTCCGGCTTGCCCAACAGCGCCACCGCCAGCCCGAGCCGCTGCTTCATGCCCTTCGAGAACGCGCCGCTCTTGCGGTTGATTGCGTCTGACAGCCCCACCCGGGCGAGCAGCGTCTTCTGCTCCGCTTCACCTTCGAACGAGCCCTTCAGCGCCGCCACCGACTGGAGCGTCTGCAGCGCGGTGAACGACTCCGGCAGGTGCAGCCGCTCGGGCAGGTAGCCGATGCGCCGGCGCACGCCCGCGTCTTCGGGGTCGCCGCCCAGCACCTGCACTTCGCCCGCGGTCGGCCGCGCCACCCCGAGCAACAGCTTGATGAAGGTGGTCTTGCCCGCGCCGTTGGGGCCGATCAGCCCGAAGGTGCTGCCGGTGGGGATCTCGAGGTCGACGCCGCGCAGCGCCGGCTGCGCCGCTCCGAAGAGGCGCCGGTAATCCTTCTTCAGCCCCCGCACCTGAATCGCGTTCAACGCACCAGCTCGAACCTGAAGAGCCCACGCCCCAGCTGCAGCAGATCGCCGTCGCGCAGCGCCGCCTGGAGCGCCGGCTTGTCGTTCACCAGCGTCGGTGCGCCGAGCGAGGGATCCAACCTGAAGCGGCTGTGCTCCCGCTTGAAGCGCCAGTAGTCGAACGAGCGCACCATTCCGCCCAGCTCCGCTGCGAAGGCGGGAACGTCGATCAGCTCGGTGCGCGACTCGATTTGTATCTCGGTACCGGGAGCGGTCGGGCTGCCGGGAAACGGGGTCAGCACCTTCAGCCTGGCGCCGACGAACCGCTGAAACAGCGGCGCGCGCTCCAGCCTCGGAGCGACCGCCTTCAGCCGGTTCCAGTATTCGTGCTCGACGTCGGCGGCCCAGACCGCGTGCGGGTCGCAGTCGCCGAAGCTGATTCGACGCAGCGACGGCATGTGCTTCGCGTGCTCGACCGCGGTGACGAACGACGAGGCATTCGAGGCGACGCCGGCGCAGTCGAGCCAGAGCGACTCCAGGGTGCGCGCGACGTCGAGCTGCAGCAGCAGGGGAATCATCGCCAAAGGCTCGGCGCCGAAGGGCGCCAGGTCACGCAGCGCCGCGCTCTCGAGCATGCCGAAGCGCCACTTGAGGTCGAGCCGTGCCTGCTGCTCCAGGCGCGCCAGGGGCCCCAACCACCGCCGCGCGTCCTCCGGCGGCGAGGGCTCGTTGCGGAGCGCGGCCTGAATGCGCTCGCCCAGCGATGAGCCCCGCTCGAGCAGGTGGTCGGCCCACACCGCCAGCCGCTCGGGCGAAGACGGCTGTTCGGCCAGCTGCTCCGCCAGCGCCGGGTCACCGCTCCCCTCTTGCTGGAGCTGAAAGCGAAACACCGGCCCCTGCTCGAGCTCGACCACGTCGTTGTGCGCCAGCACCCACTCGAGGCGGCGGTTGCCGTTGATGAAGGTGGTGAACGAGTTGCCGTAGTGAAAGATGCGCCACTGGCCGTCGCGAAAGTGAATGCGGCAGTGCAGCTTCTTCACCGGCGCGTCGGGGTCGGCCTCGCGGTTGGCCCGGGTCACCCGAAGCTCGCCCTCGGTGCCCATGCTCCGGCCGCCGTCTTCGAGCTCGAGCGACTCACCCAGCGACATCGGCGAGCGCTCGATGGGCGTGACCTTCACCCCACGCGGAGCCCACAGCAGCTTGAGCCAGGCGGTCGCCATCGAAGGACCTACGCTAACGCCGTGGCTCCGGCCGGCCATCGTTCGTTCGCCTGATGCATTCGAGCAGGAAATCGAAGGGGAGGCGAGGGGCCCAAAAACGTATATAGGGCCCCTACTTGAACAAGCTGAGCTGGGGGTTCTTCAAGGAGCGCAACTTCACCGTCGACACCCGGACGCTCGGGCTGTTTCGAATCGGCTTTGGTCTGCTGCTGCTGACGAACCTGTGGGACCGGTGCGGCGGCTTCGACCTGATCACCTTCTACACCAACGAGGGGATGCTCCCGAACCACTACGCCCTCTTCCGGCCGCAGGCGCCGGGCATGTGGGGCCTGCTGTTCGGCTTCTCGTCGGTGAACGAGGTGCGGGCCGCGGTGGCGTGCATCGCGCTGGTGTACCTGCTCTACACGTTGGGCCTGTTCACCCGCACCATGCAGGTGCTGGCGCTGGTGTGCGCGGAGTCGGTGAACTGGCGCTTCATTCTTCCCCAGCACGGCGGCGCGGTGACCACGCTGATCCTGGTGGTGTGGACCGTGTTCTTGCCGCTGGGCGAGCGGCTCTCGCTCGACGCGGTGATCCGCGCGATGCGCAACCACCGGCAGAGCGACGAGAAGTCTCTCGAGAAGCGCGGCTGGCGGAGCGTGCCCGCGGTGAGCAACACCTCGCTCGCGTTCTTCGGGCTCTGCTTCAACTGGGCGTGGATCTACTTCTTCAACGCGTACCACAAGCAGGGCGCGACCTGGCACAGCGGCAACGCGGTGCACTACGTGCTGTGGATCAACCTGCGCGCCACCGAGCTGGCGGTCTGGCTGCGCAACCACGAGCCGTTCTGGTTCAGCCCGATGTCGACCTGGGGCACCCTGGTGATGGAGTGGGCGCTGCCGGTGCTGATCCTCACTCCGGTGTTTCAGAAGTGGGCCCACCGGGTCGGCATCCTCTTCGTGTTCGCGCTCCACGGCACCATCGCGCTGCTGGTGACCCTGGGGCCGTTCTCGTACTCGATGATGGCGTTCTCGCTGCTGCTCGTTCACAAAGACGACTGGGAGCTGCTGGCGAAGAAGCTCCACCGCAAGAGCCTCGAGCGCACCGTTCGCTACGACCCGAAGAACCCGCGGCAGGCCTTCGCGGCGCGGGTGCTGGCGCGGCTCGACGGGCTCGACCACCTCACCTTCAAAGAGCACTCCGGCGAATTCGAGGTGGCCAAGGCCGGCGAAAAGGCCGTGCAGGGCATGTCGGCGCTCGCGTCGGTGACCAAGGCGCTGCCGCTCGGGCCCGCCTACGCCTGGGTGTTCGTGGTGCCGGTGCTCAACGACCTGCTGCGCACCCTGCTCCGGTTCACCACCAGCTGGCTGCTCGAGCTGCCGGTGCGCGAGGTGGAAGAGAAGCCCGAGGGCACGATCCACCGCACGGTGCGGCTCGCGGTGCAGCTGGTGCTCCCGGCGTGGCTTCTGGTGGCGGTCTGCTCGCAGCTGCTGGTCGAGAGCTGGGGCGTGCCCGCGCGGTGGAAGCCGAGCAGCCGGCCGGTCGCGCTCACCGCGGTAATCGACTACCTCCAGGTGTTCCAGGGCTGGAGCATGTTCGCCCCCGACGTGCCGCGCGGCGACTCACGCATGGTGGTCGACGCCACCCTCGCCGATGGCACCCACCTCGACCCGCTGACCGGAGAGCTGCCCGACCTCGACGCGCCGCTACACGGGCCGTGGGGTTTCAACCAGCACTGGGGCGAGGTGAACGCGCGCATGCGCGGCTGGCCCGAGCACTGGAAGAACTTTCGCGACTACATCTTTCGCATTCCGCGGCTGAAGGGCTGGCCGGCGAACAAGAACATCGTGCGCTTCGACGTCTGGTGGGTGAGCGAGACCACGCCCGAGCCGGGCGTCTACGTCGAGCAGAACATCACCAAAGAGAAGCTGTTCGACTCCAACATCTGAAGCGGGCGCTACTTCTTGCGCGCCAGAAGCGCCGGCCCGCGCTGGCTCACCGTGGTGCGCTTGGGCCAGTGGTTCTCGACGCCCGGCTTGAGCGGCGGGCGTGGCTTCTGCTGCAACGGCTCGTCATCGGCCTCCTCGTCGAGCCAATCGGGCAGAGGGAAGTACGGCTCGGTCACGCACTCGTCGTCGAACAGGTTGTCTGCCACGGGCACCAGCCTCAGGTTGGAAGTTTTGTGACTCGGCTCCGGCTTCTTCTCGGTGACTTCTCTTGCGCGAACCTGCTCCTCGTCGATCGGCTGCGTCCACGGCACCAGCGCCAGCTCGACCTTCTTCGGCGGGTCGGTCTTCACCTTCGAGCCGGGGTCGGAGTTGAGCAGCTTGAGCTCTTTGATCAGCGCGGCGTCGTGCGGGGCGATGCGCAGGCCGCACCCCACCGCCGCCTTCGCCCGCGCCACGTAGCCGGCCTCCGAGAACAGCCGCGCCGCGGAGAGGTACGAGGTCACCGCCGCCTGCGGCCGCGAGAGCTTCTGGCAGAGCTCGGCGTGGTGCAGCCGCATCGCCGCGTCTTTCGGGTAGTCGTGAATCAGCGTCTCGTAGATGACGAGCGCAGGCGCGAGCTTGCCCTTCGACATCAGGGTGTGGGCCTTGTCCTTCAGCTCGCGCTGCTTCAGGTCACTGACCGACTGGGCCAACACGGGCACGTCAACCTCCTCGGGCCACCAGCTCCACCGGGGCAAAGGGCTCGAGCGCGTCGAGCAACGCGCGGCGGGCCCGCTTCAACGCCTGCTTCAGCTGCGACGACGCGCTCGGCCGGCTCGCCGGCACCAGGTTGACCGCGTCGATCAGGCACAGCAGGTTGGCGCGCACCAGCGCGTCGATCTCGATCAGGTCCACCACGCCGAACAGCCGCTGTTGGAGCGAGAGGTGCGCGAGGATCACGTCTTCGCCCACCACCCGCTCTTCGTCGTTCAGCACCACCACGATCTGCGAGAGCGGCCGCTCGCGCACCAGCAACCGCTGGTAGAGCGCGTCGAGCTGCGCGTCGCTCACCCGGTCGGCGGCGAGCAGCACTTCACCCCGGCGCACGAACGAAGCGGAGCGGCTCGACAGCTCGAGCTCCAGCCGGCAGAGCACCGGCTTGGCGATGTCGGGGTCGGCCAGCGAAGCCGCGCGCCGGAGCACGCCCAGCGACACCTGCGACAGCAGCGCCAGCTTCTCGTCGCGCACCGCGTTCACCACGTAGAGCGCCAGCGCGGCGCGCTCGGCGATCGGCACCGGAGCGAGCGCATAGGCCAGCACCAGCGCCGCGCTCGCGGGCGTGAGGCGGCCGCCGAACAGCACCTCCAGCAGCTCGCGTTGAAGACCGGTGAGGTCGAAGGTGCGGGTACACGAACAGCGGTAGCGCCGCACCAAGACGGCCGCCGCTTCCTCCAGCTCAGAGAGCGAGAGGGGCCGGGGCGGCAAACCCTCGGCTTCTAGAGGCTCGATGCGGTTCAGTGCGCTGATGATGCTTTCGCGACCCACGCCCAGACTTACTGCACGTTGGCGGCCAGAGTTTGGGCCAGTCGTTTCGCGGTGATGCGGGCGCTTTACGTCGCGTGGAGCAGGCGCGCGCAAGTACCACTGATCACTGGCGTGAACATGACCTGACGCGGCGTAGCCAGACGGCCAGCGCCAGGAGCGACAGCAGAGGCGCCGAGCCGGGCACGGTGGCGCAGCTGCCGGTGACCGCGCCGTCGGGCGCCACCACCGCCGAGCCGCCGCCTGATCCATCGGAACCACCGCCGCCGCCGCCGGCTGCTCCGCCACCACCGGTCCCGCCTCCCATCGGGCCTGCATCGGGAGGGGCCGGCACCTCCACCGGCAGCGCGTTGGAGCGGGCGATGTTGCCGGCGATGTCTTTCGCCACCGCGACCAGCGTCTGGGAGCCCGCGGGGAGCCCCGGGGTGTCGGCGTAGGTCAGCTGAAAAGGCGCCGAGGTGACGCTGGCCCCGACCTTCACCTGCGCGACCTCGAACCAGACCTCCGCCACGCCGGTGTCGTCGCTGGCGGTCGCCTCGAAGAGAATGCCGTTCATCAGCGGCGTGCCCGCGCTGGTGGGCGCGACCAGCGCGACGGTGGGTGGGTTGTGATCGGCCGGAGCGGGCGCCGCCTGGCCCACCCCGAGCGCGGCGGAGGTGGTGATGCTGCCCGCGGTGGCGGTGACCACGAACGGCCCGCCGGCGTTGTTCTGCGCGTGGAGCAACCCGGATGCGTTGATGGTGCCGCCGCCCGCGGGCACGTCGAAGGTGACCGCGACCGGGTTGGGCACCGGCTGATCGAACTGGTCGCGCTGGGTGCAGTCGAACTGGAGCATCCCGCCGGGAGCGACCTGCGCCGCGACCGGGGTCAGCCGCAGAAACGTGTAGGTCGACACCACGGTGACGTCGAGCGTCTGGGTGACGTTGCGGTTGGTGCCGTCGAGCACGGTGAGGGTGAGGGTGTAGTCGCCCGGCTGCACGAACGACGCGGTGCTCGCCTTCGCCGCGTTGGAGCCGTTGGGCGCGAAGGTGACCGGAGCGGGACCGCTCGCGCTCCAGGTGTACGAGAGGTTGGCCTCGGTGCCGTCGTCGTTGGCGGCGACGGTCAGCGCCACCGTGCGGCCGGTCACCGGGTTCTGCGCGGCGGCGGGAGCGGTGGTGATCACCGGCGGGTTCATGCCGCTGCCGCCGGTGACGGTGACCGCGAGCGTGGTGGCGGCGGCGCGATCGCCTCCGGTGCTGCCGTCGCCGTTCACCGAATTGCCGGTGGCGTAGAGGGTGAGCGACGCCGCGAACGGCGGTGCGGTGAGCGAGAACGGGAACGAGACGCTGCCGCCGCTGAAGGCGACCGGGGAGGTCTGGTGCAGCTCGCCGAAGTCGATGCCCACGCCGCCGCCCGAGGGGTTCAGCTTCGCCTGGGGCTCGTCGACCATGATGTCCATGCCCGCGCGGGCGCCGGCCCCACCGGAAATGGTGAGGGTGTAGCTGGCGGTCTGGCCAGCGGTGAGCGTGCCCGGGCCGGTGAGCGTCACCGTGGGAGCGCCTCCGCCGGAGTGACAGTCGTTGCAGGTCTGGTGATTCGGAGGACCGCCGCTGTAGCCGGACACACCGCCGGAGTTCGCTTCGGCGAGCAGTACGGCGATGGCGAATGCGGTCAGCAACGCGGCATCCGGTTCTCCCTGACGCGCGAGTGTAGCGAGTGAACGTGCGCTCGTCGTGATCACGGGAGTTCACACCCCCGCGCGAGCTTCCTTCGTGGCTACGCCGCGTCTTGCCGTCGCAGCGTGGTGCGCGCCGAGAGCACCGCCTCGAGCAGCTCCTTCGCCACCTGGGCCCACGCCTCGCTCGCCTTGGTCTTCAGAGGCGGCATACGCGACCCCCGCCAGCTCGACGCGGGACCTTCTGGCGTGGCGATGATCATCCCGTCGGGCACCGGGCCCTCACCGGCCGCCGGCGCCGGGCTGGGCTCACCCGCGAACACCAGCGTCTGGAGCCGGGTCTTGTGCCGCTCCTGCGCCTGAATCAGCGCTTCCTTCACGTCGGCCGCTTCACGCAGCTCCAGCCGCCCCTGCTCGCGCCACTCGCGCAGCAGCAGCCCCAACACGTTGAGCTCTTCGTGGAGCGGCGACTCCCGGCCCTGCAGCGCGCCGGTGAACACCAGGTCGAATTGCACCGCCTCGGAGTCGAGCCACGCCGCCAGCCGCCGCACCATCGCCGCGCCGGTGCCGAGGGCGAACAACAACCGCTGAAAGCGCTCTCCCGAGTCGAGCACCCGGCAGCCGTCGAGCGAGGCGTCGAACACCAGCACCACCGTTCGCCGGCGCCGCACCGCCACCGACTCGTCGCGCGCGTAGTAGAGCAGCTCGCCTTCGACGAAGCGCACGTCGAACAGGTCGGGCCGCTCGGCGCCGTGCTCGTCCATGTAGATCAGCTCGGAGGTGACCAGGTTCTCGAGCGTGCCGGTGGTGGAGATGCTGGAGAAGCCGCCCACCGGAAACGCCGACTCTTCTTCCAGCTGGGTGGGCGACTCGCCCTCCGAGATCGACGACTTCATTCGCACCGGGAGCCGGTCTTCGATCTGCTGCGCCACCGTCGCCAGCTGCGCCAGCGCCACCCGCGGCCCCAGCCCCTTCAGCTGCGCCACGTTCTCGAGCAGAAAGACCTCGGCGTCGGTGATCAGCTCCTTCGCCTTGCGCGCCGCCTTCGCCAGGTCTTCGAAGCCGCTCGCGAGCTGTTGGTGGAGCTCCGGGTGCTCTTCGAAGGCAGTGCGGCCGGCGGCGATCAGATCTTCGTGGGTGCGCTGCGACAACCGCCGCGCCGCCGCCTGGCTCACCCCGAAAGCGGCCGGCACCTGGAGCTGGCTGATCAGCTGGCCCACCAGCAGGCCGACCGCCGCGCCGCGCAGCTCCTTCGGCGCGGCCGCCACCGCCTCGCAGAGCGCGGTCCATCGCCGGTCGCCGAGCATTCGCGCCAGCACGTTGTCTTCGTAGCTTCGAAACGCGTCGCGCAGCGGCGCCGGCACCTGCACCGTCGCCTCCAGCCGCTCTCCCGACAACAGGTACGCGAGGTCGAACGCCAGCGTCGGCACCGAGAGCGACGGCAGCTCCGCGAGCGCCATCTGCAACGCCTGCCAACCGAGCTCGCCGTGCTCACCCGCCAGCGCCGCCGGCCGGGCGAGCGTGCAGGCCGCCGCCAGAAACGCCTCTGCCTCGGCGCTGGAGAGACGGGTTGCCACGTGGGCCTAGGCCGACAGCCCGAGCAGGCGCGGCACCTTCTCTTCGAGCAGGTCGATCTCCTCGCGGGTCTCGCCGAGGTACGACAGCAGCTGGAGGTCTTCGCGCTCCACCGCGCCGCCGTGAACGATCCACGCCCGGGTGCGCAGCAGCCGGTAGAGCTTGATCAGCTTGCGGTCGGAGACGAACACCTCGTCTTCGCGAACCAGCGTGCGCACCACCCGGCGAAACTCGCGCATCACCTCGTCGCGGAAGAAGGTGTCGCGGTCCTTCGGCTCCTTCTTCGACATCTGGAGCGTGAGGTACCGGTGCGCCTTCATGAAGTCGTCGAGCGAGGCCAGGCCTTCGGCCCACGGCTTGCGGTTCAGGTCGCGCGAGGTCTGCGCCTCGAGGCCGGCGTCGAGCAGCTCGACGAAGTGCGACTCCTGCACCGACCGGCACGCCGCCTTGAGACAGAAGCGGTCTTTCAGGGCGCCGAGCTCGGCGTGCTCCGGCACTTCGTTGGTGGCGGCGAACAGCACCTTCAACCGCACCGGCACCGCCACGCCGTCCTGGTAGAACTTGCGCTCGTTGATCACCGTCAGCAGCGCGTTGAGGATCGCAGAGCTCGCCTTGAACACCTCGTCGAGGAACACCAGCCGGGCGGTCGGCAGCTTGCCGCGCTCACGGCGCATGTAGCGGCCGGCGCGCAGCTCGTTGATGTCGATCGGCCCCAGAATCTCGGACGGCTCGGTGAAGCGGGTGAGCAGGTACTCGAAGTAGTCGGCGTTCTGCAGCTCGAGCGCGTCGCGAAACTTCAGCACCAGGTCGCTCTTGGCGGTGCCCGGGGGCCCGACCAGCAGCAGCGGCTCCTGGGCGGCGGCGGCCACCACCATCAGGTCGATCAGCCGCTGCTTGTCGACGAAGTGACGGCCCAGCGCCACCCGGAAGCGGTTGAGCTTGTCGCGGAGCTGCTGCGACTCCGCCTGCAGCTGCTCCAGGGTGAGGTTCTGAATTGCGTCGAGAGATTCGGTCTGGGGCTTCGTCATCGCTACGGCCAGCTCAGGTTGAACTGATGAGCGGGCACTGTAATGCACTTTGGGGGGAAAATCGGGGTGTCGTTGGTGAAGTTCCACTGCTCCAGCGTGACGCTCTGCAACGTGGCCGCGAAAGTGCCCGATTGGGTGTTGCCGGATGTGGTGTCGAGGGTGATCGAGCCCGCCTGCGCGAAGTAGCCCGAGCCGCACGCCGCCGGCGCGGTCAGCCCAAACGGGCCGGTCACCGAGGTGCAGTCGAGAAACACCGCCACGCAGTAGTAACAGGTCTTGAATCTGTCGGACCCGGAGAAGGTGTACGCGCTGGGGGAGTAGACGCCCCACGCCTGGGTGAGCAGCAACGTCTGCGCGCCCTGCGTGCCCCACGATTCGTCGGCTTCGAAGTTGTAGTCGTCGCTGCCTTTGCCGGTGAGGTCCATCGGGCCGGGGATGATCAGCTCGTCGCAGCCGCTCCCCGCGTCGCCGGTGAACATGCCTCCACCGCCGCCGGTGGTGCCGATGCCGCCGCCGATGCCCATTCCACCGCCGCTGCCGCCTCCGCCACCCGGGTTGCCGCCGTCGAACTCCACGCCGCCTCCGCCGCCGCCTGCACCACTGCCGCCACCCGCCGCCGACCCACCTCCGGTCGCGGAGCCGCCACCCGATGCGGAGCCTCCGCCGGTCGCCGCGCCTCCACCGGTCGCCGAACCACCGCCGTTGTTGCTGGTGTTGATGCAGGTTCCCAGCGAGCACACCTGCCCTGCCGAGCACAGCGAGCAGAGGTCGCCGTGGTTGCCGCAGGTCTGAGTGGTGGAGACCTGGCACTGCCCGAGCGAGTCACAGCAGCCGCTCGGGCACGTACTCGGCCCGCACAGCGCGTCGCTCGGCCTCAAAGAGCCGCACGACAACGCTGCGATCGCGAAGAAGACGAGGGGTACCGCTCTGCTGAAGATCACGCGTTGCTAGTCGACTCTCACGGCCAAGACCCGGTGAAGCTATGTGTACCTGTGATCACCGCACACTTGCCACCCGCAATCGGGGAAGTGTAGCTCGAATCGAACTCCACGAAGCGAATCGCACTGATCGAGCCAGCGAAAGTGCCCGCATCTGCAAAGGTTTCGGTCGTGACCGACATCGAGCCCGACTGGGGCAGGAGGATGTCGGGGTCACAGCTGGTCTGGGTGCAGTTGGTGCGAACGTAGGCGCAGGGGTCGCAATTCGAGCCGCTGGTGGCGCTGCTGAAGGAGGCCGAGGTGGCTCCGCCGGGCTGCGCCACGTACTCGATGACGGTGTACGGGTAGGCGGCGCCGTAGAAGTCGTCGCACACATCGACGCCCTGCTGGTAGTCGGCGCCCGAGCCCGCATACGACAGGGTGTTGAAGTTCATACAGCACGCCCCCTGCGAGCAGGTGTTGCCGGTGCCGCACGACTGGCACGCCTGGCCGCCCATGCCGCACTGGCTGTCGTTGGTCGTGGTGACGCACTGACCGTTCGAGAGGCAGCACCCGGCGCAGTTGCCGGGGCCGCAGCTCGCGCCGCCGCCACCGCCGGTCGCCGCACCGCCGCCGCCCGCACCACCGCCGGTGCCGAGCACGCACGAGCCCGCGCTGCAGGTCTGGCTGCTGTTGCAGGTGACGCAGGTGTTGCCGTCGACGCCGCACGCTGAGGTCGTGACGCCCGGCTGGCAGATGCCGGTCGGGCTGCAGCAGCCGCCGCAGTTCGCCGAGTTGCAGCCAGAAGAGCCGCCACCACCACCGGCCGCTCCTCCGCCCGTCGCCGCGCCACCGCCGGCCGCTGCACCACCGCCCGTCGCTGCGCCGCCGCCCGCCGCAGCACCGCCACCCGCCGCCGCGCCACCACCCGTCGCCGCGCCGCCGCCGGTCGCCGCGCCGCCGCCGGTCGCTGCTCCGCCGCCCGTCGCCGCTCCGCCGCCCGTCGCTGCTCCGCCGCCCGTCGCCGCGCCACCGCCGGTCGCTGCCCCGCCACCGGTCGCCGCTCCGCCGCCCGTCGCCGAACCACCGCCGCTGGACGACTGAGGGAGCCGGCACATACCGAGAGAGCAGACCTGACCGAGCGGACACGCCGCACACATGATGCCGGCGGTGCCACAGGCCGCGTTCGAAGCGCCGAGCTGGCAGGTGCCCATCGCGTCACAGCAGCCGCTCGCGCAGGTGCTCAGGTTGCAAGTCTTCGGCGTGGGGCCGCAGGCCGGCATCAGCCCGAGCATGAGCCCGCCCGCGAAACCGGCGAGCATCAGAAAGCGGAACGAACGCATCATTGGCCTCATAGCCCCCATACACACGCGGGAGCCGGATCAGGTGCAGACCTGGCGTGGGCACACGCGACACCAAGGGCCAGCCCGAAGTGCAACGGCGGGAGGGTCACCCTCCGGCGTCGCGATGGACGCGGCGTCGCACCAGATATTCGTCTTCTTCGATGAAGCGCCGGGTGACCTCGTTGAGCGTGAGGTCGTCGCCGACGTGACCGAGCACCATCGAGTCGGCGAAGTCGATCATCGACAGGCAGAACAAATCGTTGGTGTTGAAAGAATCGGTGATCCAGACGATTTGCCGGGTGAGATCCATCAGCGAGGGCAGCGCCTGATCCGTCGGCAGGTGGCTGAGCGCCTGCGCCGCGGCCCGCGTCAGCTTCAGCCGGTCGGGCACCGAGTCTTTCTCGCGCGACAGCCGGCTGCGCGCCTCCTCGAAGATGGGGGCGGCCGCGGTGTTCGAGCCGAGGTACGCAAAACCACCCGCGAGCGCGAGCCGGGTCTGCAGCGAGCGGGTGTCGTCGCCCCGCACCATCGTCTGCACCCGGGTGAGCAGGTCCGCCGCCTCCTGACGAAGACCGACCCGGCGGAGGCTGCGCAGCCCGGCCGCCAGCACCTGGCCGACCTCGGCCGCGCCTTCCGCTCCGAGCTCGGTCACCAGCGAACCGAGCGCCAGCACCAGGCGTTTCACCAGCGGCGTGCGCCCGAAGTGACCGGCGACCTTGAGCGCGTCTTCCAGCACCCAGACGCGGAACTTCGCGGGGAGCGTCTCGGCGAGCTCGACGTACTGGTTGAGGAACGGGAGCGCCGACGACTCGGGCAGCTGGGGCAGGAAGTCGAGCAGCGCGTCGAGCAGGCGGCCGCGCTCCTCGGGCGACAGCTGCGGGTCGGCCGCGGTGGAGGTGCGCGCGTGGAGCGCCTTCACCAGCTCGTTGGTGTCGCGAAGCCCACGGAGCGCCGCCAGCTCCTCGCCGCGGGGATCGCCCTTGCCCTTGTAGAAGGCGGAGATCGGGTCGAGCCGCTCCTGGGTCTCGATCACGTTCGAGAACTGGCGCAGCCGATCGACGCGGTAGCGCGGGAACGAGTCGAGCGCGTTCAGCTGCCCGGTGAGCTCCGCCGGCAGCGGCGTGTCGGGCGAGAGGCCCTCGAGCGCCTGATCGATTCGCACCGAGTACGCCCGGGTGAGGAAGCGGTGAACCGGCCCGTGCACTTCGTGGTTGAGCGGGAGCGCCTTGATGCCCGCGTCACGCAGCGCGCGCGCCCGCTCGGCCTGACCCAGGCGGGCGAACGCCCAGGCGAACTCGAAGCCGACGTAGGCGCGGGTGAGGTTCAGCGGCGCTTCGACCGGAGAGCGCTTGCGGGGCGTCTCATCCATCGCGCGAAGAATCGTCTCCAGCTGGCGCACCACTCGGGCGACGCGTTCAGTGCCGCCGCCGGCGTTCGCCTGGCTGGCCACCCGGAGCAACCGCGGCACGTCGCGCTCCAACGAGAGCCCGCGGGTCAGCTTCGCCAGCACCCGGTCGCGCGCCCGCGCCAACGCGAGCGGGTCTCCGCCCGACAGCGTCGACACCGCCAGCCGCCCCAGCCAGAGCGAGCGCACGTCGAGGTCTTCGTCGTACTTGTCGAGCCACGCCACCAGCTGGGTTTGACGGGAGGGCAGCCGGCCGTCGCCGTTCAGCGCCCCCGACAGCAGCAGCGCCACCGCGACCGAGGTCTGATCAGACGACGGGTTGGGCGCCTTCAGCACCTGGTCGAGCTCCAGCCGGGTCGATTGGGCCCAGCGCTGGGCGAGCGCACGGGCGTCTTCTGCCTCCGCTTCCCAGACCGCGTGCGAGAAGCACAAGCCGGCTTCGCGGTGGCGCGAGAGCTGGGCGTAGAGCGCGCCCAACCGCATCCACCCGTCGCGGCGCTCCACCGAGTCGGCCGGCGCCTCGAGCTCGAGAAACGCAGCCTCTTCGCGCGCCAGCGCGGCCTCGAGCTCCGACGGAGGCAGCACCACCTCGGCCTGCGGCACCGACGCGGGGAGCGACGCTTCGCGATGGCGCGGGCTCGAGGCGGGCGCGGCGGGGGCGCGGTCGGTGCGCTCCTTGGTGCGCTTGGGGCGGGCGCGCTCTTCGGGCTCTTCACGCTCGGAGCCGGCCGGCCGGGCGGAGTCTTCGCGCGCGGAGTAGTCGGCGAAGTCGAACGCCGCTGAGCGCACCCAACCGGTGAGCTCTTCTTCGCCGCCGTCGATGACGTAGTCGACCCACTCGATGAGCGGGCGGAAAGCGCTCTCGGCCACGGTCAGCTTGGCGAACGCGCCGTCGCCCTTCGGCTCCAGCCAGGAGACCTTCTCGGTGTCGCTCGCCAGCCACTGGCGCAGCCGCTCGCGCCGGAGCGGCGGCTCGATGGTGAGCCCGAGCGGCGCGAACAGGTTGGGGAGCTCGAACAGCCGACTGTAGGAATCGCCGGGGAGCGCGGGCGCGGCGTTCTCGCGGCCGGGCCGGGTGCGCAGCAGCACGGTGTCGCCGCAGACGGCGAACAGCAGGCCCTCGAGTGCGGGCTCGGGAGTGGCGCGAACCAACGCGTCGGTCACCGCCATGCCCTGCTTCACCACCCAGAGGGTCGGTGACTCGCCGCGGGAGGCGCGGGTGAGCTTGAGGTGCACCTTCAGCCGCGGCGGAGTGGAGGCCTCGAGCGCGAACGCCTCGGGCAGCTGCGCGGGCTCGACCAGCTTGTCGACGTCGGTCCACTCGCCGTCTTCGACCCGCAGCCAGTCGCCCTCGCGGGTGACCAGCATCGACGCGCCTTCGATCGGCTCGAGCGCGGTCAACAGCGGGTGGGTGTAGCCGAGCTCGGTCCACACCTGGTCCTGGCCGGGCGGCGTGGGCAGAAACGCGCGCAGCGGCTCGGTGTGGTCGAGCGCTTTCGAGAGCACGTACCAAGGCGGCTGGTTGACCCGCACCAGCGCAGAGATTTGGGAGTGCCGCGAGTCGACCAGGCGGAACTCCTGGCGGTCGCAGCCGAGCCGAAACAGCTCGGCGCAGAGGTCGAGCAGCAGCTCCTGCGAGGGGAGCGTGAACAGCACCCGCGCCGGCGCCTGAAACGAGACGTCGGTCGGCCGCGGCTTCAGCGCCGCCGCCCAGCAGGAGAGCTCGGTCAGATCACCGGCCGATTCGGCCTCGAGCACGCCGGTGTCGTGGAGCGCCTTCTTCGCCGCCGGCGACAGCGGCACCGAGGGGATCAGCTCGAGCTTGCCGCCCGGGCGGAGCGCCACCCGTACCTTGGCGCGCTGCACGTCTTTGGGCACCAGCCCGCCGCGCAAGGCGACTTCGAGCGCTTCCTGGCTGGGAAAGACGAGGGACTGCATCGATGCGCAACATACTCCGGGCGTCGGAGTCGCGCAGTGCTCTGGAGGACGGGCTTAGAGGTCCTGCGAGATCGACAAATTGCCGTTGAACCCGCCGCCGGTGACCACCGTGTCGAGCCGGCCATTGGTCGCCTGGGCAGGCACTGGCGCGCTGCCGAGCGTGAGCGGCCACCATTGCGCCTGAACGGCCGACGTTTGCGAACCGGGCCCGTTGGGGCAAACCGTGGTGTAGGTCGCCTGCCAAACGGTGAAGCCCATACCTGCGACCATCGGGCTCTTCTGGTCCGACTCAGAGCCCAAGCTCGGGTCATAGGTAACGGTCATCATTCCGTCGCCGGCGCCCATCGTCTGATCGGTCGGGGAAATCGATTGAGTGCACCCACTGGGCAGCGTCGCGGGAACAGTGGCGTGCACGTTGCCACTCTTCACGTTGAACTGATGCTTGCCGTGGTGGTCATCGGAGATCTCGTTGAACACGAAGTTGGCGTCGTACTTCGTTCCATCGGGACCGGTGACGTGCGACTCGCCCGTCCAGGTGTTGGTCGTGTAGACGGTGGCCGATGCGCCCGCGATCACCTTGATGTTCTCCGACTCCACCGTGATGGTGATCATCACCTGCGACGGGTTCGGCGGCGTGTGAGGTGCGGTGTAGTCGCCTTTGGCGTCGCTCCCCGAAATCGTGCCGTTGGTGGTGTCACCATCGGTGACTTGGTTCACCTGCCAGAAGCGATTGCCTTCGAGCTGACCGTTTTCGAGTGACACCGAATCGGGTTCCACGACCTCGTTGTCGCCGTTGGGATTCGCGAGATCGTCGCCGGGCTTGTCGACCTCGACCCTCGGCGTGAACGTCACCGAGTTGGTCGCCTTCACGCGAGTCTGCTGGGGGCTCAAGATCAGCTTCTGAGCAATCGTCCAGTCTGAGAAGTGTTTGGCGGGCACCGACACCGTCTGACCGGAGGCGTCGCGGGTCTGGTGTGGCTGCGAGTACCAAAGCCCATCGGCGTGCTGGGTGACCACGAACGTCGAGTCGAGCCCCATCATCTGGGTCTGGTCGAGGTGGAACTTCACCGTCACCGCCTGGCTGAACATGCTGCCTTCAGGCGTCAGCCGGTACGCGACACCGACGCCGTTCGGCGCGGTATTGGTGATCGGCTGAATCCCGACCTGGGTGGCGGTGGTGAACATGCCGGCAGGCACGATCACCTCCAGGCGCCCGTCGCTCGAGGTCACCGTGCCGCCGGTGCCGTCGATCATCTGGGTCGCCATCGTGCCCATCTCCGTGCCCTTGGCTGCGGGCGTGTAGGTGGGCTTGAACGAGCTCCCGCAGGCGCACAACAAGACCGCAGCCGAAAAAAGCGCGTATCTCTTGTTCATGTGTGAGTTCCCCAACGTTCTGGCCGAAGATCCACCCGTTCCATGGGGGAGTCAACTCCTGGCCGGTTACCAACCGCGCCCAAATCGTCCGTGCCCGCCGGCAACGAAAAATTCATCTCATCAAGTAGCAGGCAAACGCCCGGGGAGCATGTTCATTCACACTCCTGGCGACTGGGGTGTCTTTCGCTCCGATGGCACCCGCTTTTGCATATGACCCGGCCGGCACCCTGCTGGTGAGCGGCGACGGCCCCGAGATCATCGGCTACCACGGAGACACCGAGGCGCCGCTCTTTCGCTTCGTCAACGACGCCAAGGTGCTCTCGCTCCAGATCGCCAACGGGGTGGTCTGGGCGCTCGACGAAAAGAACCGGCTGCTCTGGCTCACCTCCGAAGGCGTGCTGCTGGGCCAGGCCGAGCTGCCCTCAGGGGCGCGCTCACTCTCTCCGGTGCGCAACGCGCGCGCCACGGTCGTGGTCGACGGTGGGGCGGTGGTGCTCGACCGCGACGGCAAGCAGAGCCGCCTTCACCACCCCAACGCCACCGCGGCCGCCCTCGACGTCTCCGGCTCCAACGTGCTGGTCGGCGACGGCTCCGGCACCCTGGCGCTCTACAAGAACGACGGCATCAAGGTGACCTCGCTCACCCTGCCCCAGGGGGTCTCGATCAGCACGGTGGCGACCGCGCCCGGCTGCTGGTTCGCCGCCTGCGGCGCGAAGGTCTATCGGGGCGACGACAGCCTGAAGTGGTCTGAAATCTTCGTCACCATCACCGGCGAAGAGGTCGAGGCCCTCGCCACCGAAGACTCGAAGCGACTGGTCGCCGCCCGCATGAAGGGCAACAAGGCGATCGTGCTCGCGGCAGGCCGCCAGAAGCTCGCCTCCGGCCGCTGGCTCGACAAAGACGTGGGCCAGATGGGCTTCGGCCCCCTGCCGTGGTTCGGCGTCGGCCTCTCGGGCGGCGACGGCAACAAGGTCAACCTGATCACCGGAGCGATTCACCGCACCGACACCCACCCCGAGCGCGAGCACCACCGGTGGATGCTCAGCTTCGGCGCCGAAGAGGACAACCAGCCGGTCCTCGAGGCGAACCCGCCTCCGCTGATGGCGCCCGCGAACGCACCGGCGGCTCCTCCCGCACCGGCGAAGCAAGCACCACCCCCGCCTCCGCCCGCTCAGAGCAGCGGCCTCACCCGCCCGCCGGCGCCTCCCGCACCGGTGAAGAAGCCGATTCCTCCCGTGCTGATCGGCGTGGTGACCACCGTGGTGGCGCTCCCGCTGCTCTGCATGGTGTTCGCGCTGCTCGCGGCGCTCTTCAAGAAGTGAGTCACTTCACCGGCGCGTAGACGCCGACGAACTTGTGCCCATAGGGCCCGTCGGTCTTGCTCCACTCGACGTTGTTGCCCTTGAGCTCGCCCCACTTCTTCGAGCCCTCGTCGTAGACCCAGGTCTGCTTGTTGAGCCCACCGGCCGGGTTGTCTTCGTCTCCGCCCGCGCCCCAGCTCGACATCACCGTCACCTGCTTGAGCGGCCCGGTGGGCTTCGGGCTCCCGCTCAGCTTCTTCGCGTCGGCGGCGGAGACCGACTTCGCATCGGTGATGACCACGTTGTGGCCCACGTCGCCGGTGACGTCGTCGAGCTTGATCATGTCGCCCGGCTTCGCGGCGGTGACGTCGACCTTCTTGAAGTTGGGGTTGAGGCTCTTGCCGTTGGCGCCGGTGGGAATCAGCGCGTCTCCCCACTTCGAGCTCGCGGGCTTGCCGTTCACCGACTGGTAGGCGATGCGGCAGACGCCGTTGCAGTCGGAGCCCACTCCGCTTTCCCACTGCATTCGCCGAATCGCGGTCTTCAGGCCCTGCGCGTCGACCTTGCCGCCGTTGTCGGCCTTCACCTTGTCGAGGTACGGCTTCAACGCGCCGGCGTCGATCAGCTTGTTGGTGACCAGCTGAATCTGCTTCGGAGTCGCGCGGCCGTAGGCGTTCTGCAGAATCGCCTGCTGCAGCTCCTTGGCGGCCTTGGGGTCTTTCGGCCAGACCTTCCCCTTCTGGAGGGTGTCGGTCATCTTCTTCGAGGCTTCTTCGGGCGTGGGCTGGTTGATGCCGCCGTTCATGCGAAACGGCGTCGGCACGTCGGCGCTCACGTCTTTGCCGTCGACCTTCACCGTGTACGTCGGCGTCAGGTCCTTCTCGACCTGATCGAGCTTCGCCTTGGTGGGGTCGGCCTTCGGCGCGTCGAACGCATCGGCCCGCACCGGAGCCGGCTTCGCGTCGGCGACCACCACCGGCGCGGGCGGCGGCGGAGGCGGCGGCTTGGGCGCAGTGACGACCGGTGAACCATCGACGCGAGGAGGAGGCATGCGGTGGTTATCCGACCTCTGCGCTGATCAGTTGCGAATCTGCGTACGAGCGGTCACGTTCTGTTGTCTGGCAGGCAACAACGGGAGGGAACGCAATGAAACGTGGAGCTTCGATTCTGATGGCGTTGGCAGTGGGCGCGGCGATTGGCGCGTGTGTGCGCGACGTGGTGCGGCCGGCGGAGGCGCAGGGCCAGCCCAGCGGCCACCGCTACAAGGTGGTGGGCGGGAGCATGAGCGAGTCGGGGTACGAAGAAGACCTCAACCGCGAGGCGATGGACGGCTGGCACTACGTCGGCACGATTCCCCGCGGGCAGGGCAACGCTTCGCTGGTGTTCGAGCGCTGATCAGCCGGCGGTGGGCGTCATCTTCGGCAGCGGGAGCGGCTGCTCGGCCGTTCCCTTGCGGCGCGCCATCGCCATCCCGAACGCGGCGGCGGTGAAGAACATGATCACGCTGTAGACCGCCGCAGGGATCGCGATCGTGGTGTCGTTGAGCAGCCGCGGGCTGGAGGCGATCAGGATCGCCAGGGTGCCGTTGTGGATGCCGATCTCCATCCCGACCGCGACCGACTGGCGAGCCTCGACCTTCGCCAGGCGCGGCACCAGGTAGCCGGTGCCGAGGCTGATCAGGTTGAACGCCAGCGCGGCGAGGCCGACCTGGGCGAAGTAGTCGGTGAGGTGCGCCCGCTCCTTGGCGATCGCGCCCACCACCACCAGCAGCAGAAACACCGCCGACATGATGCGCACCGGCTTGTCCATCGCGGCGGCCGCGGCCGGCTTGCGCCAGCGAATCAGCATGCCGAGGGTGACCGGCACCAGCACGATCGCGAACACCTCGAGCACCTTGCCGGTCTGCAGGCCAATCACCCGGCCGTCGTTGATGAAGGCGGCGATCGACGCGTTCACCAGCAGCGGCAGGGTGAACAGCGAGAGCAGGCTGTTGACCGCGGTGAGGGTGATGTTGAGCGCCACGTCGCCCTTGGCGAGGTGCGAGAAAAGGTTCGCGCTCGCGCCGCCGGGAGAAGCGGCGAGCAGCATCAGACCGACCGCGAGCGCCGGCGGCAACGCGAGCGCGCGGGCCACCCCGTAGGCGGCGGCGGGCAAAATCAGCATCTGGCAGACCAGGCCCACCAGCACCGCGCGCGGCGCCTTGAACACCCGGGTGAAGTCGGCGAGGCCGAGCGTGAGCCCGAGCCCGAGCATGATCACGCCGAGCGCGATCGGCAGCACCACGGTGGTGAGGACGTTCTGTTCCATGCCGGCCGTTTGCCACTGGTCGGGCCGCTGACCAGTGGCTTTCGGCGCCAAGCAGGCTGTTTTTCGACGCCGCTACTTCTTGTTGGCGACGGCTTCCCGGCCGGCGTCTCCACCCTGGGGCGACTCCTTCACGCCCTCGGAGGAGCCTTCACGCTCGACCTTGAGGTTGCCGAGCTCATCGGGCTTCAAGGTGCCGCTGGCGAGCAGCGCCTCGACGATCTTCTTGTGCGCCTCCTCGTGCTCCTGAGGGAGCGCGTCGGAGTCGGAGTCGTACTTCACCCAGACGTTCTTCTTCTTGGTGACCGGATCCACTTCCAGCCGCAGCGTGACTTTGGCCATCTTCAGTTCTCCGGATTCGGTTCTTTCTTGTCGTTGAGGCCCTTGGGCAACAACGAGCCCAACGACTCGCGGTCGAGCACTTTCTTCTCCAACAGCAAGTCGCGCAAGGTCTCCACCAACTGACGGTTGGTCTTCAGAATGTCGGCCGCGCGCAGCCGCTCGTACTCGAGCAGCTTGAGCGCCTCGGTCTCCATCTTCGCCTTCAGAATGTCCGACGGCTCGTGGTCATGCTGGTCGCGCTTGTCGACGCGCCGCACGCCGACCTGCTCGCCGCCCATGCCGAACTCCTCCACCAGGGCCCGGGCGATGCCGGTGGCGCGGTCGAGGTCGGCGGCGGAGCCGATCGAGAGGTCGTCGCAGAGCAACACCTCCGCCTCTCGGCCACCCATCAGGGTGCAGATCTGATCCTTCAGCTGGTTCTGGGTGACGACGTAGCGGTGCTGCGGGTCGGCGTAGCTGACGAACCCGAGCGAGCCGGCGAGGTCGCCGCGAATCGAGATGCGATCGATGGGCGGAGAGTTGGCGCAGAACAGCGCGCACACCGCGTGACCGGCCTCGTGCGACGCCACCACCCGCTCCTCCTTGGGGGTGAGCGACGGCCGCTCGACGAACTCCGAGAGCGCCTTCTCGACGTCGTCGACCTCGGTGGGCGCGTTGAGCTTGTTGTCGCGCAGCCGCATGCGGGCGAGCGCGCGGCAGACCGCCTGAATGTGGTCGCCGGAGTAGCGGGTGGCCTGGCCTTCGACCATGTCGCCGGTGCGCTTGGCGAAGTAGTCGGTCGCGCGCTGCGAGAGGTTGAGCCCCAGCTTCTTGTCGTAGATGCCGATGATCTGCTTGCGGTCGCCGATGTTCGGGAACGGAATCTGGAGGTGGAACTCGAAGCGGCCGGGCCGCAGCAGCGCCGGGTCGAGCGACTCGACGAAGTTGGTGGTGCCGACCACGAACACCAGCTCGTCTTTTCTGAAGCCGTCCATCTCGGTGAGCAGCTGGTTCACCATCGAGTGCTCCACTCCGGAGCCCACGTAGCTGCCGCGCCGCACCGCGAACGAGTCGAGCTCGTCGAACACGATGATCGCCGGCGCCGCCTGCCGCGCCTGCATGAACACACGCCGGAGGTTCTCTTCGCTCTCGCCGACCCACTTGCTCTTCAGCTCCGGGCCGGAGACCACGGTGACCGCTGCGCCGAGCGCGGTCGCCATCGCCTTGGCGAACAGCGTCTTGCCGGTGCCGGGAGGGCCCCAGAAGATCATCCCGCGGGGGATCAGCCCTTCGACGCGCTTCACCTGCGCCTCGTCGGCCATGCCGTCTTTGAGCTGCAAGACGTCGAGGATCTCTTTCTTGATCCGCGTCTTCACCCGCGCGTAACCGCCGATGTCGGCGTCGAGGTCGATGTCGGGCACCTGCAGCTGGCCCACCAGGGTGCCCGCCCGCAGCGCGTTGAACGCCGGCTTCGGATCAGCCGGGTAATCCTCGCCCGCGAGCGTGGTGAGCAGCCGGCGCAAGCGCACCGCGTTCACGCCCGAGACGTGCTTGTAGAGCGAGTACGGCTGAAAGGTCTTCGACGGCGACAGCTTGCGCGCTTCACGCTGCGTCACCAGCTGCCCGAGCCGGTCGCGGGGAATGCCGATCAGCGACTCTTTGCGCGGGAACAGGTTCTCGATCACCCGCGGCACCGGGAAGGTCGAGTCTTTGAAGCCGAGGAACACCAGCTCCGGGTTCTCGTAGAGCAGCGGAATGACCTCGCGCGCCTCGCTCGTCAGGCCGCCGACCGAGGTGGTGAGCAGGTCGAGGTGAGGCAGCACCAGGTAGCGATCAGCGACCGCGCCGCGCACCGCCTCGCGCAGCAAGAAGACGATCGCGCCCACCAGGCCCAGGCCGGGAGGAATCGGAGGCAGGTCCTGAATCGGCCGGCCGTCGAGGTAGAGGAACGACTTGCCGTCTTTCTTGAGCCGGTCGCGGATGCACTTGTAGAGGTACGGGGTGAGCTCCTTGTCGGCTTCGATCATCACCGACAGGCCACGGCTGAGCGCCTCGCAGGTGCGCGAGATCTCCGCTGGGTACGCCGCCTCCACCGCTTGAAACGGAGTCAGCTCCACCGGGAGCTGCGATTCATCGACTTTGAGCGCCAAAATTAGACCCGCACTTTGATGGTCACGTTGCCGGTGCCGTCTTCGTGAACCTCTTCGACGGTGCCCAGCTGCGCGGCCTTCTTCTTGAGCGCGTTGGCGGTGACACGATTCACCACGCCATCGAGCTCGTCTTTGAGATCCTTCAGTTTGCCTTCGAGCTGCGCGGTCACTTTCCGGCGCAGCGCCTCTTCTTCGGCGCTGGCCTCGCGCTCCAGCTGCTCCTTGGCGGCCTTGCGCAGCGACGCCTCGCGCGTCGGATCATTCGGGCGCTCCGACACCGCGGTGCGGCGGGTCTCCAGGTTCACGTCGGTGGAGCCCTCGGCCTTCACGTTGACGTCGCCCGACTCGAGGTCGACGGTCACGGTGGTGCCGTCTTTCTCTTTGCGAACGGCCGTGTTGCCGTCTTTCTTGAAGCCCTTCGCCTCGAGCTCTTCGGCGAGCAGCGCGCCCATCTCGCGCTTCTCCAGCACCGGGAGCAGCTCGAGGTTGGAGCAGACGCCGTCGTCGACCTGAATGTGGCGGGCGAGCGATTCAGCAACGGAGATTCGGTAGGCGCGGCTCATGTTGGAAGCCTAGGTCAGGCGAGTTGATGGGGTACAGTGTAACGGTGAAGGCAGTGCCGCCGCAGGGACAACCGTGGTTGGTCAGTGCCCGGTTCGACCTCTTCGCCTACTCGGCGATCACGCTTTATTCGGCGGTTCTGGTCCTCGCGCTCGGCCGTTCGGTCGAGCCGACGGCGATTTTCTTCTGGTTCAACATCGTCTTCACCATCGCGCACTACGCACCGACGTGGTCGCGGGCGTTTCTTGACCGGGCGGTGTTCAAACAGAACCGCTGGCAGATCCTCCTGTTTCCCCCGGCGTTTTTCCTGTTCGCCTGGGCCACCGCGAAGAGCCCGCAGGCGTTGGCGTTCGTCCTCTACTTCTGGGACCGGGCCCACGCGCTGCTCCAGAACTACGGGTTTCTGAGGCTCTACGAGGCGCGGGCGAACAAGGGCCAACCGGTGGTCAGCCCGAACGCCGAGAGGGCGCTGCTGTTCTCGGGTGCACTGCTGACGATGAGCTTCAACTACGGGCTGGTGACGCAACCGCTCGGGGTGTTGGCCGGCCTCGGCGTGCCGTTGCCGCTGACCAACGCCTTCTCCGTATCTCTACGGGCGGTGTTCGGCATCGCCACTGCCCTTTCGGTGGGCTGGTACGGCGTTCAGCTCTGGCGGGGCGCGAAGAACGGCAAGCCGGTGAACGTGCCGAAGCTGGTCTTCCTCGGGTCGATGTTCGGCGGCCATGCGCTGATGAACCTGACCTCGAACATCTTCCTGCTGTCGGCGCACGAGAAGGTCTACCACTCGGTGCAGTACCTGGTGCTCTCGCAGCAGTACTCCGCGCGGCGCGCCACCACCGCGAAGAAGGGCGAGCTCACCCCATGGTTCTCGCGGCTGACCCAGGTGCCGTTGTTCGCGCTCTTCGTCATCTGCTGGACCGTGGGCGCGTTTCTGATCGCCAACCACTTCGGCGGCGCGGCGCTGGTCACCACCGTTCCCTTCAACGCGGTGCTCGGCGGAGTCGCCCTCACCCACTACTTCTTCGACTCGTTTCTCTGGCGGGTGCGGCGGCCGGAGGTCACCGCCAACCTGTGAGCGCGCTGGCGAAGTGGATCAGCTACGCGAACTACCAGCTGTGGCTCTTCGCCGGGCTGGGGCTGGTGCTGTGGCTGTGGTCGCCGGGCGGCCCGGGTGGGCCTCCGCGGGCGGTGTACGAGTGGGCGGTGCAGCAGGACCCCAGCTTCGCGCTCGGGCATCGGGTGCTCGCGGGCCTCGACGAAGACGAGCACCGCGACCTCGTCGCGTTGATGCACTACCGCGCCGCCAGCGAAGCCGAGCCGTCGGATCACACCACCTGTCTCGCCCACGGGAAGTTGGCCGAGAAGCTGGAGATGAACGAGGAGGCGCTGAAGGCCTACCAGTGCGCAGTGGAGCACGACCCGGCAAACGGCCCCGCGCACGGGCGATACGCGGCGATGCTTCAACGCAAGGGCGAGCTCGGCCCCGCGGGCGAAGAGTTCCGTCGCGCGCTGGCGTTGGACCCGTCGGATGATCAAGCGCGCCTGGGGCTCGGCGTGAACCTCGCGGCCTCGGGCCGCTTCGCAGAAGCCACCCCGTACCTCGAGCTCGCCGCGCAGCACCTGCCGAACGACGCCGACGCGGCCTTCAACCTCGGTTTGCTCTACCGCAAGCAGGGCAAGAACCCCGAAGCGCTCCGAACGCTCGAGCACACCGTGCAGCTGGATCCGCATCGGACTCCGGCGTGGGGAAACCTGCTCGAGCTGGAGCTGCAGCTGGGCGCACAAGACCTCGCACGGCAGCATCTGCAGCTCTGGTTGCAGGTCGACCCGCAGAATCCCGCCGCGCAGCAGTTCGTCGGGCAACTGCAGTGACGGCTACAGCGGCTGGCGGCGCGCGAAGTCTTCGGTGGCGATCAACCGCGCCAACCCCTTCGACTCGCCTTCGGCGACCACCGCGGCCAGTACGCCATCGACGCCGGTCTCGACGTCACCGCTCGCCGGGCTCAGGCCGCCTTCGCGGTTCTGCTCGAAGCCCTCGCACCGAAACGCGACCAGCTCGCCACCCTCGAACACACCCGCCGCATCGGCGCGCCCATCGACGGTGGTGAACGCCGCCGCCGCCGTCTGAAGGGTCAGCGACAGCTTCGCCGCCAGCGCCCACTCACCGGTCGCGAGCAGCTCTTCACCCGCCGAGCCGAGCTGGGCCTGTGCGCTCCAACCGGGCAGGCGCGGCTCCTTCGGCTTCGGAAAATCACCCCACAGCCCGAGCGCGTTGGCCCCGCGCGCGATCGACGCGCAGCTGCCCGACAGCTTCAGTGACGCCAGCGCATCCCTCACCATCGGAGGGTCGGCGAGCAACACGATGTGGCGGGCGCGCGGCATGGGGTGGGCAATCTACGACAACAACGGGCAAACACAGTGTCACCACTCGGTGATTGGTTTCACTCCCGCCACACTCTTGCCAGGCCGGCGAGCGCGTCGGGCGACACGTCGGACACCAGCTCGACCGTAAACCCGTCTTTGTCGTCGAACCGGTAGAGGTTGAAGCCGCTTCGGGTCCAGCCGTGCTCGTGCGTCGGGGTCTCGGTGCGGTGGACGAACGCGTTGATGACGTGGGCGTTCGACTTGTAGACCAGCGCCGCCACCGGCTCTTCTCCGAGCACGTCGACCCGGCCCCCTTCGAGCGGGTAGCCGGCGGAGGCGAAGTCCTTCACCGGAAACGCGTAGGCGATGCGCCCCTGGAAGTACGGCTTCACCGTGTGGCGGTCGCTCGAGGCCACGTCGGTGAGGTGCGCCGGGTTCTGAAGTGACCGCAGGTGCGCCGACACCAGCTCGGGCCCGCGCCGGTCGAAGGTCTCGAGCGCGCGCGAGGCGACTCCCACGCTCACCACCACCGCCGCGGCCGCCATCGCCCACTGCCACGGCCGGGTGCGCCGGGGGTGAATCGCCTTGTGGAGCTTCGACAACAGCTGCGGGCTCGGCACCTGCGGGGTGCGGTGTTGCCGCAACAGCGAGCGCACGTGCTGAGCGGCGTCGAGCTCGGCGCGGCACTTCGAGCAGGTGGCGAGGTGAGCGTCGATGTCGAGCGAGCGCTCCGCCGACAGCTCGCGGTCGAGGTAGGCGTGCAACAACGCTCCAGGGTGGCTGGTCATTTCGTGCCTCCCAGCTTCAGCGCCAGCAGCGCGCGGGCCCGCGACAACCGCGACATCACCGTGCCCAATGGAATCGCGGCCACGTCGGCGATCTCCTTGTACGAGAGCTCTTCCAACTCACGAAGCGTGAGCACCTCGCGAAATTCCGCCGGCAGTTGAGCCATCGCCTGCGTCAACGCGCTCGCATCGGCCGCCCGGAGCACCAACGTTTCCGGATCGGGACCGGATTCGACTTCGCGGTCGTCGAGCGGCGCGTAGCGGCCGTTCTTCTGAAGGTGCGCGTAGGCGGCGTTGCGCACGATGGCCAGGAACCATGCCCGGCCCTCGCCGCCCTGATAGCTGGAGAAATACCTGAAGGCTCGCACGTAGGCCTCCTGCACCACGTCGTCTGCGTCGCTCTCACTGCCCAACAAGGCGCGAGCGAGCGCCAGTGCCGCTCCCGCGTGAGGCAAGGCGATCCGCTCGAACTCCTCGGCCGAAGGCGCGAACACGTGGCGGCTGCATATCGCCTGACCTGCTGTCTTATTCCCAACGGAATTTTCGTTGGGGCGCGCCCATCTCGCGCGCACCATGACAACACCATTCGACCGACGAACCTTCCTCGAGATGCTCACCGTAGGCGGCTGGGTGCTGGGCTCCGGCCTGGCCGGCTTTCGTGAGGCCCACGCCGACCCCAAGGCGCACGACTTTCTCTTCCTGCAGCTGTCGGACACCCACTGGGGTTACTCGGGCCCGGCGAACCCGCACGCGAACGAGACGCTGCCGCGCACGGTGAAGCGGATCAACGAGGCGAAGCTGAAGCCCGACTTCGTGGTGGTCACCGGAGACGTCAGCCACACCACCGATGACCCGGCCGAGCGGCGCAAGCGGCTGAAGGAGGCGAAGGCGCACCTCGACGCGCTCGAGGTGAAGACGCTGCGGGTGCTGCCGGGAGAGCACGATGCCTCGCTCGACGCCGGCGAAGCGTTCAAGGAGGTCTTCGGCCCGACGCACTACACCTTCGACCACCAGGGCGTGCGCTTCATCGCGCTCGACAACGTGTCGGACCCCAAGGGCAAGCTCGGCGACGCGCAGCTCGACTGGTTCCGCGCGGAGCTGGCGAAGATCGACAAAGACGCGCCGCTGGTGGTGCTCACCCATCGCCCACTGTTCGACCTGATGCCCTCATGGGACTGGGCGACCGCCGATGGCAAGCGCGCGCTGGAGCTGCTCGCGCCCTACCGCCACGCGACGGTGTTCTACGGGCACATTCACCAGGCGCATCACCAGAAGGTCGGCGACATCGACCATCACTCGGCGAAGTCGTTGGTGTTCCCGCTCCCCGCGCCCGGCTCGGTGCCCAAGAAGGCTCCCGTCGCCTGGGACGAGCAGCACCCGTTCGCAGGCCTGGGCTGGCGCGAGGTGAAGTGTGCGGGCGCAGCGTTCGAGCTGAAAGAGGACGAAGTATGAGGCGCCTCGCGCTGCTCACCCTGCTGTCGTGCGCCCACGTCGCTCCCGGGCCGCGGGTGATCGAAGTGCACGCCAAGCGCTTCCTCTACACGCCGGCGACCATCACCCTGAAGCTGAACGAGCCGGTGGTGCTCGAGCTCTACGCCGACGACCGCGAGCACGGCTTCGACGTGCCCGACCTCGACCTCGAAGCCGATCTCGAGCCGGGCAAGCCGGTGCGCCTGCCGTTCACGCCCACCAAGGCCGGCCGCTTCGAGTTTCACTGCTCGGTGTTCTGCGGCTCGGGCCACGAAGGCATGACCGGAGAGATCGTGGTGCAGTAGACTTGGCACCAAGTGGTCGCCCTCGTCGTACTCGCCCTCCTCAGCGCCGATGCTGGAACCGACGCCGACGCGGGGGTGAAGCTGCCCCCGCAGAAGCTCAACAAGCTCCCGCTCTCACGCAAAGCCGATGAAGCGCGGGTGCAGCGGGTGCTCACCTCGCTCGACAGCCGGGCCCGCGCCGCGCAGCTGCTGCTCGCCTACCCGCAGGTCGACAAGACCGGCCCGGTTCACGTCGGCGGCGTGCTCTTCGTCGGCAAGTCGCTCAACCCCACCACCACCAAGACCCGCATCGACGACTCGCGCTCGCGGGCCGCGATTCCGCCCTGGTTCGCGGTCGACATGGAGGGCGGCGTCTCCAACCGGCTCTCGAAGGTGAAATCGCTCAAGGCGATGCCCTCGGCCGCGCAGATGGCGGAGCTCGACGACGGCGAGGTCGAAGCGTGGGGCCGCCGCGTCGGCCTGGCGATGAAGTCGCTCGGGCTCAACCTCAACCTCGCGCCGGTGCTCGACGTCGCGCCCAAGGGCCACATGGAGCGCAACGGCCGCTCCTTCGCCGGCGACGCCGACCTGGTGGTCGAGAAAGCCTCCGCCTACTCGCTCGGGCTGCTCGAAGAAGGTGTGGTGCCCATCGGCAAGCACTTCCCCGGCTACGGCGACATCGATCAGGACTCCGACCATCGCCTCGTCACCAGCGACTGGCCGCGTGAGCGGGTGCTGAAAGAGACCCAGGCGTTCGCGCGCGCGGGCGGGATGCTCGGCGGCGTGATGCTCGCCAACGTCGTCTACCCCTCGGTCGAAGCGAAGCCCGCCATCCTCTCGTCGAAGATGGTGGAGATGGTTCACCAGCACGACTGGTTGGCGGTCACCGACGACCTCAGCATCAAGGTGCTGGCCGACTCGATCGGCGGCACCAGCGAAGACGTGCTCAAGCAGGCGTTCCTCGCCGGCAATGATCTGTTGCTCACCACCGCTCCGCCCGACTGGGACAAAGGCATCGACTACGTCGGCATCTTGAGCGAGCTGGCCGAGTCGAGCCCGCAGGCGAAGCAGACGCTCGACGCCGCGTGCGTGCGGGTGCTCCGGCTGAAGGATCGCCAGGGCCTGCTCGACGGCCTCTGAGCTACTGAATCAGCAGCTGGTCGGTGATCTTCGGGTAGTCCTGCGGGAGGTTCAGCGGCGGGTAGCCGCCCCCGTACACGCCGACGGTTCCCGGAGTGACCCAGGCGCTGAAATTGGCGTGACCCTGAGCGTCGCAGATCAGCGCCACGCCGCCCTCGTCGAAGCTGATCGAGCCCGCCTGGGTGCCGGTGGTGCAACCGGTCGGGTCGCCGCCGTTGACGGTCACCCTGCCGGAGATCTGAACCGAGGGCGCGTTGATGGTGTAGCTGGCGTTGCCGTTCACCGTCAGCGAGCCGTAGTCGAAGTGGAGCGGGAAATTGCTGGTGCTGCCGCCCGCGTAGACCTTCGAGTACTGCCCGTTGACCACCGTGAAGGTGTGGCTGAACGAGCTGTCGCTGCAGGGAATCTCCAAGTACGCGTAGGGGCCGGCGTTGACCCCGGTGGTGCTCTGCTCCAACACCGCGGCGACCTTGGTCGCGTTCGGGTCGGTGCCGCACGACGAAGTGGGAGTGGCTCCGTTCGCCTGCCAGGTGAGGGTGAGCGACGAAGTGGTGATCGGCATCGAGACCGACTGGGTGCCACCGGTCACGTTGATCAGCGTGGTGTAGCCGAGGCTGGCGTAGCTGCCGACGGACGGCATCGCGCTGCTCGGCGGCTGCAACAAGAAGCTGCCGGTGGGGAGCCACCCGTGGAAGCTCATTCCACCCGCGCCGCAGGTCACCGGGAGGTCGTAGAAGATGTACGAGTTCGCCGGCGCGTTGATGTCCGACGCGTAGACGGAGTCGTACTGGCCGCAGCTGGTGATCGCCGCTCCGTTGAGGCTGATCGAGCCGAAGATCTCATTGCCGGAGATCGACAGCGGGTACGGGCCGGCGCCACTGACCGACACGGCCGGCATGCTGCCGTTGGGAAGCAGGCCGCGATCCGAGCTGAGCGAGACCTTGTAGTTGCCAGTCGCAATGGTGGCGGTGAAGGTGAAGCCCGAGCCGCTCGCGCAGCCGGAGCTGTCGGAGGTCTCGCCGATCACCGCGCCGTGCGGAGTGACCGACTCGAGCGAGTAGTTGAACTTCGCGTAGCCGTTCGGGTTCGAGGCGCAGTCGTCGGCCGGCGTCTGGCCGTTGAGCAGCACGTAGAAGGTGGCGGTGTAGGTGTTCACGTTGAAGCTGTACGAGCCGCCAGAGAGATACGTGTTCGAGCCGACCAGGGCCGGCGCTTCGGGGAGCGCGATGCCGGTGTACGGGTAACCACCGGCGTAGATGGTGTAGCTGTCGGCCGGCAGGTAGAGGCCGTAGCTCGGCGAGCCGCCCGCGTTGCAGGTGAGCGTTGCCGAATACAGTTGGCCGCCCGACGACTCGAAGTACATCTCTCCGACCTGGTACGAGCTGGTGCAGACGCTCGCGCCGTTGTTCACGCTCACGTTGCCGTAGACGTAGTTGCTGGCGAAGTTGAGGGTGCGGGTGGTCGGCGCGTTGAGGGTGACGGTGCCGAAGTCCTGGTTGCCCGGCGGGAGGTTGGCCGCCTTGCTGCCGCCTCCGGCGACCAGGTCCCAGGTGCTGTTGGTCGAGAGCGACAGCGTCTGGGTGTAGCTGTTGGTCGAGGGGCACTGCCAGGTCCACCCGCCGTAGTACGAGGTGCTGCCGGGCTTGATCAGCTGCAGCGACGCGATGGTCATGTACTGATCGTTCGGCCCGCAGCTGTCGTAGACGGTGCCGCCGTTCGACTGCAGCCCGACGGTGAGCGGCGTCATCGGCATGTCGAACACCAGGCCGGTGAGCGCGCCGGAGCAGACGCCGTTGTTGCAGGTGGTGCCGGTCGGGCAGCCGAGCGCGCAGGTCGCCGAGCCTCCGCCGGTGCCTGAGCCGCCGCCGGTCGCCGAGCCGCCGCCCGTCGCAGCACCGCCGCCGGTCGCCGAACCACCGCCCGTCGCCGAGCCGCCGCCGGTCGCCGCTCCACCACCCGTCGCCGCTCCACCACCCGTCGCCGCTCCACCACCCGTCGCCGAGCCGCCGCCCGTCGCCGAGCCACCACCCGTCGCCGAGCCGCCGCCGGTCGCCGAGCCGCCGCCGGTCGCCGAGCCGCCGCCCGAGCCGCCGCCTCCGCCGGTGCCGTTGTTGAACGGGGTGCAGGAGCCCAAGGTGCAGGTGAGGCCGAGGGTGCACTGAGAGCAGATGTCGCCGCTGATGCCGCAGTTGGCGACCGAGGTGCCGGTCTGACACAGCCCATCGGCGGTGCAGCAGCCGGTGCAGGTCGAGGGGCCGCAGGTCTTCTTCGCCGGGGAGCAGGCGGCCAGACCGAGGGCCAAAATCAGGAGGGCTGCGGTGCGCATGGCTGGCTTACACCCAACTTGCAGAATGAGTGCAATCTGGAGCAGTTTCCCCGCCCGTGTGGTGGATCGTCGCGACGGTGTTGGCGGGGGCGCCCCAGGCGAAGGTGATTCGCGCCGAGGCGTTTCAACAGTCTGGCGGCACTGAAAAAGACGCCTCCGAAGCCAGCGCCGAGGTGAAAGACGCGCTGGTGAAGCAGGGTTACCGCGTCGACGACAAGGGCGCGGAGTTCGTGCTCTCAGGGCTGATCAGCAAAGAGACCGAGAAGCAGATCATCGACGCCCAGCTGTCGAAGGCCGCCGACCACACCCTGGTCGCCTCGGCGCGGGTGGTCTGTGGGGCCGACCTGAAGGCCTGCGCCCGCGACGCCGCCGAACAGCTCGGCTCGAAGCTGCGGGAGAGCACCGGCGTGCGGGTGAAGTTGAAGCCACGCTGAGGAGACCAGATGCGGCGTTGGGTGCGCGCGGTGCTGATTCTGGTGCTGACCGTCAGCTGCTGCTCGGGCGTCTTCGGCGCGTTCGCGGGTTCCAAGGCGAAAGACGCAACGCTCGCGCGCTCCCGGGAAGCGCGGGCGCGGCACCAACGCACGGTGGAGCAGGCGTGGCCGCTGTTCGACGCCGACCAGAAGACCTTGTCGAAGCTCGAAGAGCTGGCGCACCCCTGGCGCGGCGCCGATGCGTCGGCGTTCCTCAACCCGATGTTGCCGTGGAGCGGCGACCCGCGCTTGCAGCCGGCGATCGACCGCTTCGTCGCGGCGCACGGGCCGCCCACGCTGAAGATTCCGATGAACCTGCGCGAGGTGCTCGCCCAGGAGGTCGATCTGCCCGAGAAGCTGCCCGACCTGAAGTGGATGGGCCGGCTGGGTGAGTTCGACCACTGGAACCTGGCGCAGAACAGCCCGCTCACCGGGTGGACCACCACCGACGGCACCGACGTCGACCTGGTGTTCAACTCCGCGCAGCCCGACCTCGGGGAGCTGAAGTGGGCGGCGAAGCTGCGGCTCGCCAGCGCGGAAGACGGCGACGGCGAGGAGCTCCCGGTGGCCTGCAAGCAGGTGCATCAACTCGCGGTGCTGCTGTGGCGAACGGATCAGCTGGTGGGCGAGGCGATGGCGGTGCAGCTGTTCAGGTTGGAGCGCGAAGCACTCGAGCAGAACGACCTGCCTCTCACCGGCAGCTACGACCAGGAGACCACCGCGGCGCTCGAGCGGGTGGCCTGGGCGGCGGTGGGGTTCGCCGAGATGTGGACCCCGGCGGATCAGCGCGAGGTTCGCACCGGCCGGGGCGTGCTCGGCGCGTGTGGAGGCATTCGCGAGGCGACCAGCCTCTACATCGTGTCGCGGCCGTTGGTGGGCGAGCAGTACCCCGACGCGTACCGCTGGCTCGACGCGCAGTTCGACGGCGGCAGGTGCGACCTCTCGGACCGCACGGCGCTCTGGCAGCTCACCCGTGACGGCATGCCCGACGGTTACTTTCGCTACGTGGTCGACGGCCACGACACCGACGGAGGCCGGGCCGAGAACCCGCTGGCCGTACGAGCGCTGGTGTCGTTTCCACCGGCGCGCGAGGCGCTGGGCGAGATTCTGGTCGCGGTCGGCACCATCGACGGCTTCAAGCGCTACGGCCTCGACGCGGGCGCCGAGCTCAAACCGGGTTCTCCAGCTCGCTGAGCAGCCGCTCGGCCTGGCGAAAGCCGGCGTCGCCGAAGCGCTCCCAGGTCTTCACCAGCCGCTGCGCCTGCTGGTAGTCGTCGTCGAAGAAACGCACCGCGCGGTGCTCCTGGTCCCACCCGCGCAGCTTCATCAACGCCCGCAGAAAACCGCCGGCCGCGCGACGGGCCTCACCGCGCTCACGCAGCGGGCTGGTGGCCGACAGTGAAGCCACCAGGTCTTCGCCGTTGCGAAACTCGAACAGGCAGCGCTGAGCGGCGTCGATCAGAAAGCTGGCGAGGTCGCGCCGTTTGATCGCGGCGAAGGCGCCCAACATCGCTTCGAGCACCTGCTCCTGCGCCCGCCCGATGCGGGTCAGCTCTTCGGGCACCACCAGGGTGGCCTTCTCGCGCTCCAGCCGCGCGTACTGCCGGGCGAGCAGCGACTGCCAGGCGTCGAGCGCGAACGCGTAGGTCTTGTCGTGCTCCAGGTCGAGCACCAGCTTGCCCTCCAACGGAGCGACCGCCGCCAGCACGCCGGGGAAGAACAGCCAGCACGGCACCGAGGTGCGAAACGGCTGCTGCATCGCCACCGCGTGCTCGCACGGCGTGCCCTGGAGGAGCTTCAGGGTGAGCACCAGCATCAGCTCGTCGCCGAAGCGAAGCTTGGGCAGCTTCAGCACCGCCGGCTCTTTCTCGAGCAGGTTGGCGCGCAGCAGCCACTGCAACAGCACGATGGTGGCGCTGGTGAACTGCAGCGGCGGCAGCTCGGCGCGCTCCCACAGCCGGCCGGCGCCTTCGTCGCGCCAACCACCCAACCGCGCGAACGAGAGCACCACGCCCTTGGACAGCGTGTCCTCGAGCGTCAGCCGCGCGCTCGGGCCGAGCAGGCTGGGCGGCGAGCGCACGGTGCAGAGCAGCCGCTCGATCTCGTCGTACTCGCCCGACACCAGCGCGCGCGCGACGCGGAGGAGATCGGCTTCTTGTGGCGTGACGAATCCCACGGCGGGTGAGCGTACCTAACGGCGGCGAAAAGCGCGCAGCCCTTCGAGGCCCTTGGCTCCACCCGGCCAGCCGTTCACGGTCAGGCCGTCTTTCGACAGCCGCAGCTCGACGGTGTTGGCGGTTGCGAAGCGCGGGTCGTCGGCCTGGTAGCGGTTGGTGAAGAAGTGGAGCCGCTGGTTCGACGAGCCCAGCCAGCGGCGCCTGGTCTCGGGCAGCTTGTTGTCGTAGCGGCCGTCGGCGAGCAGGTCGGCCGCGGCGAGAATGCGCTCGACCGCCGGCGACTTCTTCGCGCGCAGCTCTTCCAGCGTGTAGCCGGAGTACACCATCACCGAGAGGCCTCCCGCTTTGACCCGCTCGCAGAAGTCGGCCACGCCCTCGGGCTGTTCGGTCGGCTCACCGCCGAGCACGCTCACGCCCTCCAGGTCTTTCACCGCCAGCGCCTGGGCGGCGAGCTCGGCGCTGTCGGCGACGCGGCCGCCTTCGGTGCCGAACATCTCGGGGTTGCAGCAGCCGGGGCAGCGAATCGCGCAACCCTGCACCCAGAGGGCGAACCTCCGGCCGGGCCCCTCGGCTTCGGTATCGGGGATGACCTGGGCGATCTTCAGCTGCACGCGGGAGATACTAATCTGGCGGCATGTGCCCTGCTCTAGCTGTGGATTCTCATGACGTTGTTCACGCTGCGGCCTTGAGTCGGGCGAATGGTGTCATGCGGATGGTGCCGTGTAACCGGTCTTCGTTGTAGTGCCGTAGCCACCCGCGCAGCGCAGTTGAGCGCTGCGCGGAGCTGATGAAGGGCATGGCGTACGCGCATTCACGCAGCAGCGTTTGGATGAAGCGCTCGGCCTTTCCGTTTGTGCGTGGCGTGTAGGGTTTCGTTCTTCGGTGCTGCAAGCGCAGCCTGGCGCAGCAGTGCGCGAAGACCAACGAGCGGTAGTTCGTTCCGTTGTCGGTAAGGATTCTGCGCACGCGGACCCCCATCGACCGAAACCACGCCAGGGCACGCTTCAAGAAGCCCACTGTCGTGACGCCCGTCTCGTCGGGCAGGACCTCGACATACGCGACGCGCGAGGCGTCATCGACGCAGACGTGGACGAAGTCCCAGCCGATGCCTCGGTTTCTCTTGTGGCCTGTGAGTCCCGTGATGCGATGCCCGAGGCCTTTGATGCGGCCCAGCTTCTTCACGTCGAGGTGCAGCATGTCGCCGGGTTTGGGCCACTCGTAGCGGACGATGGGTTGTACCGGCTCGAGAGCGCGCAGCCGAGAAACCTTGTTGCGCTTCAGGATGCGCGCGACCGTCGACTTTGGCAGCTGTAGCCGGGTGGCGATCGCCGGCCCCGACATCCGGCTGCGCCGCAGCATGAGGATGAGTTCCACCCACGCCGGCCCGAGCTGCAGCGGCGAGCTCTTCGGCCTGGACGAGCGATCGTTCAGCTCGGCCTCGCCGCCGAACTCATAGCGGTTGAGCCATTTGTGCGCGGTGCGCGTGCTGACGCCTGCGGCATCTGCAGCACGCGTCACCTTCCAGCCGAGTCGCACGACGCGATCGACAAGCAAGGCTCGACTCTCGGGGCAGGTCCGCGCTTTCTTATGCAGGTTCATCTGGGGGTCCTCGGTGGGTGGTTGGACGTCTCGCAACGCCAGCAATCCACAGAGCCCCTCGGATGGACATCTCCGAATAGGGAACGACCTATTGAGATTTCACATCTAGCCCTCCAGCTGGTCACCCTTCTCGGCGCCGCCCCCGAGCCAGGTGCGCTCGGCATCGTCACCCTGGTCAGCACCGGCCCCAAGGTGGTGCTCCAGGTCGAGCTGATGCCGTGGTGGCCTGCGAGCAATGGCCCCAAGACCGGTGGAAAACTGCAGCCCAAGGGCGACCTGGTGCTCGCCGACGACTCCGGGGTCATCTATTCGGGGCCCGCTCCGGTGTTCCTCAGCCGGCCGCAGTGCACCAACGACGGCGGCGACTGGAACGGGCCGATCGCGCGGCTGGAGCTCACCGCTGATCAGCTGAAGCACCCGCTCGGCAAACCCCGGCTGCAGGAGAAGATCGTCGGGCTGGCGGTCCTTGGCTCGTCGTCACGCAAGGCGCTCGCGGGAGCGGCCAACAAAGCCACCGTGATGCGGGTCGACTTCGACGCCGATGGAAAGCCCGACGCCGAGCTGCGCACCGCTTCGCACGACTCCGGCTGTGGGCCCGCGCTCGAGTGGCCCGACCTGCGCCTGGTCGACGGCTCGGGCCAGAACGGCTCGGCGCGCTGCTGCGGTCCCTAGAGCGGCAGCACTCCCGCGGCGTGCTCCATCAACTGGAGCCGCTTCTTGGTCACCGGTGAGGTGCCGTCGATCAGCGCCGCGGTCTCGCGCAGCACCACCTCGAGCGGAAAGCGATGCACCGACGAGTCCTGCGTCACCGTGCCGCCTGAAATCGGAGGCTGCCAGGCGACCATCTCGTCTGTCTGGCCCTTGAGCAGCGCCTCCACCGCCGCCAGCCCGAGCCGGCCGGCCACCAGCCGGTCCTGGTACGTCGGGTTGCCGCCGCGCACCACGTGACCCAACACGGTCGCGCGAATCTCGGCGCCGTAACCGAGCTCGCCGGCCAGCTTCTGTTCCGCCAGCTTCACCAACTCGGTGGTCGACACCTGCACGCCCTCGGCCTTGATGATCAGCACCCGTCGCTTGCCGCGCGCGAAGCCCTTCTTGATCACCTCGCACACGCTCTGAACGATCTCCGCCTCGCTCTTGCCCGCTTCCCGGTAGAGCACCGCGTCGGCCGCCGCGGCGATCGCGCTGCCCATCGCCAGGTAGCCGCACTGGCGGCCCATCACCTCGACCACGAAGGCGCGCTTGTGGGCCCGGGCGGTGTCGCTGATGCGATCGGTCGCCTCGATGATGGTGTTGAGGGCGGTGTCGACGCCGAGCGCGGTGGCCGAGCAGCCGATGTCGTTGTCGATCGACGCGGGAATGCCGATCACCTTCACCCCATGCTCGGTGGCGAGCGCGTGCGCTCCGGTGAGCGAGCCGTTGCCGCCGATCACGATCAGCCCCTCGAGCCCGTGCGCCTTCATCACCTCGGCGGCCTTGGCGCGGCCCTCGGGCTTCATGAAGCGCATCGAGCGGGCGGAGCCGATCAGCGTGCCACCCTGCCCTCCCGCATGGTCGAGCTCGAGGTCGGCGCCGAGGCCCGAATCGGTCGGCCGGGTGAGGTCGCGAAACCGCGCGTCCATCAGCCCTTCGTAGTCCTCGAGCACGCCCACCACCTGCACCCCGCGGGCGGCGCACAGCTTGGCGATCGCGCGCAGCGCCGCGTTCATTCCCGGCGAGTCACCACCAGAGGTCAACACCGCGAGTTTTTTCATGGCGCTTTGAATTGACCACACCCTGGGCTCGTTGGTTAAAGCGACGCCATGAAAGTGAACGCTCTCCTGATCTCCGGACTGATGTTGCTCCCCGCGCTTGCCTTCGCCGAAGGCACCGTGGTCGACGCTTTCAAAGACAAGAACGAGTACTACGTGAAGGCGGGCACCAAGGCGGGCCTCAAGGTCGGCTCCGAGGTGGTCATTCTCGGCGATCGGATCGGCGACACCGGCGAGTACCGCACCGGCGGCAAGGCCACCGTGCTCGAGGTGTTCGAGAACCTCTCCCGCGTCTCGCTCGACGAAGAGGCCGCCAAGCAGAAGGAGATCAAGAAGGCGCGCATCGCCAAGTCGGCCGCCGCCGCCGCTCCCGCCCATACGGCAGGTGGCACCGCCGGCAGCACCGGCTCCGCGCCCGCCGCGGGCCTGGTCGGTCACGCCACCATCATGGGCTTCGGCCCGGCGAAGCGAATCACCGTGGTCAACGACAGCAAGACCAACTGGACCAAGTGCGACCTGCGCCTGCCGAACAACAAGCGCTACCAGCTGGCGAAGCTGAACGCGGGCGACCAGGAGGCGATCAGCCTCCCGAACTTCCACCAGGACGGCACCGAGTTCGACAAGCCGCTCGACTCGCTCTCGGTGACCTGCGCCGAAGGCGCCGCGAAGTTCAACTTCTCGATGTAAAGGCGTTCGGGCTCGGATCCGATTAAAGAGCGGGGCGCTTGCTGGCCCTGCTCGCCCTGCTGACCCTCGCACAGACCGACGCGGGCACCGGTGTTCTCACCAAGCCCCCCGCGCTGGTGCAGAAGGTCGAAGCCACCTTTCCGCCGGAGATGCTCGATGCGGGCGCCGGCGGCACGGTGGTGATGGAGATCGACCTCGACGACACCGGGAAGGTCACCGACGCCAAGGTGGTGAAGAGCGCAGGCGAAGCGTTCGACCGCTCGGCGCTCGAGGCGATCAGGCAATTCGCGTTCTCTCCCGCGGAGATCGACGGCAAGCCGGCGGCGGTGCGGCTGCAATACAGCTACACGTTCTTCTTCAAGCAGCAGGTCGAGCAGGTCGAGGTGTTCGACGGCGGCTTCGACGACGCCGGCGTGCGGATGGAGCCGGCGAACCTGGTCGGAACCCTGGTCGAGCGCGGCACCCGGGTGGCGCTCCCGGGCGCGACGGTGGTGGTGGGCGAAGGCGAGAACCACTTCGAGACCGTCTCCGACGACGAGGGGTACTTCGAGCTCAAGGGCGTGCCGGTCGGCGTCTACAAGGTGATCGTCACCGCGCCCGACTACGAGAAGTACGTCACCGAAGAAGAGGTGCTGAAAGACCGCCGCACCGAGGTTCGCTACTACGTGCGGCGCAAGGTCTACGGCGCGTTCGAGACCACGGTGCGGGCGAAGAAGGAGCGCAAAGACGTCGCCTCCATCTCTCTGAAGCAGGAGGAGATTCGGCTCATTCCCGGCACCAACGGCGACGCGTTCCGGGTGATTCAGAACCTCCCAGGGGTCGCGCGAATCCCCTACGGGCTCGGGTTTCTCGTCATTCGCGGCTCGAAGCCGTGGGACACCCGAACCTACGTCGACGACGCGAGCGTGCCGCTGCTGTTCCACTTCGGCGGCCTCTACGCGACCTTCAACTCGAGCCTGATCGAGACGCTGAACTTTCAGCCCGGCAACTTCGGCGCCGACTACGGGCGCAACATCGGCGGCATCGTCAGCGCCGACGTGCGGCCGCCTTCGCAGACCAGCTACCACGGCTACGTCGACGTGAACGTGATCGACTCCTCGGCGCTGTTCGAGGGGCCGATCACCGAAGACTGGAGCTTCGCGGTCTCGGGCCGCCGCAGCTACATCGACGCGGTGTTGCCGCTGGTGTTCGACTGGTTCGTGCCGTCGGCGAAAGACGCGCTCAGCTTCACCGTGGCGCCGCGCTACTACGACTGGCAGGTGCGGCTGGAGCGCAAGCCGAAGAACGGGGTGCGCTTCTTCGTTCAGTTCTTCGGCTCCGACGACAAGCTGAAGTTCGTGCTGCCCAACCCGGCGGTCGACCCCGAAGGCCGCGGCAGCTTCGGCACCGCGATCGCCTACGACCGGCTCAACGTCGGCATCGACGCCCAGCTCTCCGACTCGATTCGCTTCAGGAGCCGCAACAACATCGGGCTCGACACCATCAGCCTCTCGGCGGGCAGCGACGTCTACGCGAAGGCGACCCAGTACCCGATCACCACCCGCGACGTCTTCACCATCGACCTGCCGGCGCTCCACACCGTTCTCGACGTCGGCCTCGACATGACGTTGCTGCCGTACCAACTGGAGGTGCAGGGGCCTCCGACGCCGAAGCTCGACTCGATTCCCGACCCGTACATCTCGCGGCAGCTGATCTACGAGAAGGCGTTTCGATACACCTTCGAGCCGGCGGTGTTCGCCGAGGCGATCATCAAGCCCTGGCCGTGGCTGAAGGTGGTCGCCGGGCTGCGCGCCGACTTCGAGTCGCAGATGAACCGCGGCTGGGTCGACCCGCGCCTGGCGGTGTTCGTCAGCCCGTGGGAGTCGACGGTGTTCAAGGGCGCGGTCGGGCTCTACCACCAGTCGCCCGACTACCGGCTGGGCGAGCTCGACCCGGTGTTCGGCAACCCGCACCTGCTGCCCGAAGCGGCGTCGCACTACATGATCGGCGGAGAGCACCACTTCACCGACGCGATCAGCCTCGACGTGCAGCTCTACTACAAAGACATCTTCCACGAAGCGCGGCCCACCCTGTCGCTGGCGACCGGCGACGTGAGCTCGATGGGCACCGACCTCCACTACACCTCGAACGGCATCGGGCGGGACTACGGCGTCGAGGTGCTCCTGCGGCACCAGCTGACCAAGAACTTCTTCGGGTGGATCGCGTATTCGCTCTCGCGCTCGGAGCGCAGCTACTTCGGCGGGCAGAAGTACGGGCTGGCGCCGTTCGACCAGCCGCACAACCTGATCGTGGTGCTCAGCTACAAGCTGCCCTACGACTTCATCGCGGGAACGCGCATTCGCTACACCACCGGTGGGCTCTACACGCCGGTGAACGGCGCGATCTACGACGGCAACGCGAACTACTACTACCCGCTCTACGGCCAGCCGTTCTCGAAGCGCCTGCCCGACTTCTTCCAGCTCGACGTTCGCATCGACAAGCGCTTCGTGTTCCAGCGGTGGATGCTCGCCGTCTACCTCGACGTGCAGAACGTGACCAACCGGTACAACACCGAGACGATTCTCTACAACTACAACTACACCCAGCAGCACGCGCTCTACGGGCTCCCGATTCTGCCGTCGCTCGGCATTCGAGGTGAGTGGTGAAGCGCGCCTGGTTGCTCTTGCTGCTCTGCGGGTGCGACTTCGGCTTCAAGCCCGAGACGCTGGTCGACGACCTTCGGGTGTTGTCGATCTCTCCCGACCCGCCGGAGCTTCACCCCGGTGACACCGCGAACATGTCGGCCTTGGTGTTGGACCCGAAGTTCAATCCGGCGACCACAATGTGGCTGGCGTGTGCGCCCGACCCGTTCAACCAGAACCGGTCGCCGTGCGCGTCGCAGGCGATCCTCGAAGACCCGTCGCAGCTGTCGTCGGTGAACATGTTGCCGCCGGGGCTGACCTTCATCGGCGTGGGCAACAACGCGCAGTACCCGACCGACCCGCACCTGTTCGACACGGTGCCGGCCGATGCGGGCGTGCGCACCACCGGCACGGTGGGCACGATGATCTTGATCAGCGTCGCCGACACGGTGCCGATTCCCCCCTCGCAGGACGACATCAAGAAGCTGTTCGACGAGATTCAGAGCCAGAAGGTGGCCTCGCTGATCACCCTGTTCCGCATTCGAATCAGCGAGAACCCGCAGCTCAACCACAACCCGGTGCTCGGGCGGCTGAAGGTGGCCGAGGAAGTGGTGGCGAAGGGCGCGCATTTTCAGGTGCTGCCGCACTTCGAGGCGCACGTCGACCTCACCTCGGAGGACTCCGACTACGAGAGCTACACCGAGGTCACTCCCACCGGCACCGAGCAGAAGACCGAGGGGCTGGTGGTGGCGTGGTACTCGACCAGCGGCCGGTTCGACAAAGACCGGGTCGCGCTCCGCACCGACATCAAGGCGATCTTCACCGCGCCGGGCTCGGGCGACAAACACGACACCCTCCCCGACCACCCGGAGCAGATGCTGTGGGCCGTGGTGCGCGACACCCGCGGCGGCCAGGTGTTCGGCGGGTTCCCGTTCTTCATCTGCGACCCGTCGCTCGCGAAGCCGGTGCCGGTGAACGTGAGCTCGCCGGCGACGCGCTCTGATCCGGTGGTGATCACCGGGCAGAACCTGGCGAACGTGCTCGACGTGGTGGTGAACGACGTCGCGCTCGAAGGCGGCGCTTACAGCCCGATGACCGACACCTGGCGCGGGTTCATTCCCACCGACCTGCCGTCGAGCTCGCTGTGGACGATTCAGGTGCTCGGCAAAGACGGCAGCCGGGTGAACTACCCGCTCACGGTGGCCGTGCCGTGATCGTCGGCACCGCGGGGCACGTCGACCACGGCAAGACCACGCTGGTGCGGGCGCTCACCGGCATCGACACCGACCGGCTGCCCGAAGAGAAGCGGCGCGGCATCACGCTGGAGCTCGGCTTCGCGCATCTGTCGCTGCCCGGCGGCCGCACCGTCGGAGTGGTCGACGTGCCCGGCCACGAGCGGTTCGTGAAGGCGATGGCCGCGGGCGCGGGCGGCGTCGACCTCGCGCTGCTGGTGGTGGCGGCCGACGAAGGCGTCTCGGTGCAGACCCGCGAGCACGTCGACATCTGCGGCCTGCTCGGCGTGCGGAGCGGCATCATCGTGGTCACCAAGGCCGACCTGTTGCCCGGCCTCGGCGAGGGTTGGCTGGAGCTGCTCGAGACCGACCTCCGCGCGCTGGTCAGCGGCACCTTCCTCGAGGAAGCGCCGCTGGTGACGGTGAGCGCGAAGTCGGGCGCCGGCCTCGAGGAGCTGAAGAAGCTGATCGCGAAGCAGGCCGACGCGCTGGCGCCCCGGCCGTCTGACGGGCCCGCCTTTCTGCCGGTCGACCGCGCGTTCAGCCTCAAGGGCTTCGGCACGGTGGTGACCGGCACCCTGCTGTCGGGACAGCTCGCCGTCGAGGAGGACGTGGCGCTGCTTCCCGGCCTCGAGGGGCCGTGGCGCATTCGAGGGATTCAGGTGCACGGCCAAGCAGTGAAGAAGGTCGCCGCGGGCGAGCGAGTGGCGCTGAACCTGGCGTCGGTGGAGGCGCCGCAGGTCTCGCGTGGAATGGCGGTCACGCGCGCGGGCGAGCTGCGGCCGGCGCGGGTGCTCGACGTCGAGCTGCAGCTGCTGCCCTCGGTGCCGGAGCCACTGCCGCGCCGCTCGACGCAGCTGGTGTCGATCGCGACCGCGCACGTCGAGACCCAGGTGCGGCTGCTCGACGTGGAACAGCTGAGGCCGGGCGAGAAGTGCTTCGCGCAGCTGCGGCTGTCGGAGCCGGTCGCCGCGCTGCCGCGCCAGCGGTTCATCCTGCGCGGCTCGCAGAAGCTCGAAGGCCGAGGCGCCACGCTCGCCGGAGGAACGGTGCTCGCTTTGGATCCGCCGAGGCGCAAGCGCGGCGCGGGCGAGAAGTTGAAGGTGTTCGCCGAGGCCGACGAGCCGGCGAAGCTGCAGTGGCTGCTCCACGAGGCGGGCTATCGCGGCCTCACCGAAGCCGAGCTGTTCGCGAAGTCGGCGATGGCTCCGCAGAAGCTCGCTCGCGCGCTCGAGAACGGCGGCGCACAGGGCCGGTTCGTCTGGGTCGACAAGGAAGCGCGGCGCCTGCTCGACGCGACTGTGTTCGCCGCGCTCTCGCAGCGGGCGCTGGCGTTGCTCGATGCGTTCCACGGCTCCAACCCCGAGGCGGCGGGCCTGGGCCGCGAAGAGTTGCGGCAGCGGCTGGCGATTCCGCTCGAGAAGACGTTCGGCCGGCTGGTGCAGTCGCTGGTCGATGCGAAGAAGGTCGAGCTCGACCACGAGCTGGTGCGGTTGCCCGGGCGGCGGCGCAGCTTCGACTCCAAAGGTGCCGATGAGAAGGGCCGGCTGGCGGCGCTGCTCGAAAGCGCTGCGCTTCAGCCTCCGCTGCTGGCGGAGGCAGCGACACAGCTGCGGTTGGGGGAAGCGCGCCTTCAGGAACTGCTCAAGGTGCTGGTGTCGGAGGGTGCCGCGGTCAAAGCAGGCGATCTCTGGTTTCACGCCGGCGCCATCGCAGCGCTGAAGGCCAAGCTGGTCGCGTTTCTAGAGGCCAACAAAGAGATCACCACTCAGCAGTTCAAAGAGATGACCGGCCTCACCCGGAAGTACCTCATCCCGCTCGCCGAGTACTTCGATCGCGAGAAGGTGACGCTGCGGGTGGGCGAGAAGCGCATCTTGCGGAAGTCGTGACGCCGCAAAGGCATTGAGGGGTGAGGGGCCGTAGGTTGTGCCGCGGTGGCTCCGACGAGTCCGCCCGCGATTTCGTCACCAGCCCTGCCACGTCGGTGTGCATCTCGCACTTCCATGCCGGTCGCCGCGCGGAGACCTGTTCAGGCCCCTCGACAAAACGTCGGATACGGGTTCGCCAACATCCGACGTTTTGTCGAGCGACCTTCAGGGGTGTCCGCCGCCGCCGGGCAGTGCCCTCGCGAAGCACACCCGCGTCGCACGGCTGGTTCTCAATCGCGGGCGGAGTCTGCTCGAAGCACCCACGAAAAACGGCGACAGCACCCCATCAAAGCGAACAGCCGTTGGGCCGCGGCCCGCTTCCGTCAGGACGCCGCTTCACTCTGCGCCGCGTGCATCGGCACGAACTGCTGCCGCTCGTCGTCGGTGGTGAAGCGCAGCCATTTCAAACGCGGGTAGCGCTCCTTGAGCCAGCCGATCGGCATCGGCGTGAGGCGCCGCTCGTTGACCCGAACGACGATCTCCTCCAGCCGCGGGTGCTCGGTCATCTTCAGCACCAACCGCATCGCGTCGTGGTCTTCCTTCGGCTGGAGCGGGCCGCGAAACTGCCGCCGGTCGATGTAGAGCCGCTCGAGCAACCTTCCCTGCGGCAGCTGAAACAACGGCCCCAGCTGGTCCAACAAGTCGTGCCCGTCGGCCGGCGGCCCCAACACCGCGGCCGACTCGAAGAACCCCCACCGCCACTTCACCAGAATCTGCCCGCGCCGCGCCTCCAGCGCCAACGGCCCCAGCCACGCCTCGCGCTCGGCGCGCATGCCCTCGCGCCACGGCTGCGCGCGCTCGCAGCTCTGCATCCACGCGCCGAAGGGGTGCCCAATCTCCTGGAGCCAGTCGGAGAGAATCGCGAACCGCTGCTCCTCCTCCGAGGTCGCCGGCAGCCGGTCGGGCAGATACGGCGCGCCGTCGGGCCAGAACGGAGCCTCGTCGAAGGCGAACACCACGCCCCGCCCGAGCCGAATGCGCTCGCCGCCGCGGAGCACGGTGGCGCGCTCGAGCGCCAGGTCGTCGAGGTAGGTGCCCGACTTCGACCGCATGTCGAGCAGCGCCCACTGCCGGTCCTTGCGAATGATCTTCGCGTGGGTCGAGGTGACGTCTTCGTGCTCCACGCACAGGTGCACCCGGTCGCCCGAGCCGAGAATCAGCGTCTTCACCCCTTCGAGGAAGATGCGGTTGCCGCCCTGAAGCGGGTGCACCCGCGCGGAGTGAGGCGACAGCAAGGTCAGGCAGCGCGGCATCTTTGACCCGTTCATAGTAAGAGCAAACGAGCCTTAGGGGGCACAATGCAGGAGCGGGCCCAGACAGAGCGCAGCCGGATTCTGGTGGTCGATGATCAGCGCAACATGCGCGCGACCACCGCGATGCTCCTGCGCGCAGAGGGCTTTCAGGTCGAAGAGGCAGCCAGCGGCGAAGAGGCGCTCCAGCAGCTGGCGGCGCGCCCCACCGACCTGATGCTCACCGACCTCAAGATGGAGCCGATGGACGGTCTCGAGCTGCTCCAGAAGGGCCTCGAGGCCTCTCCCGCCACCCAGGTCATCGTGATGACCGCCTACGGCAGCATCGAGTCGGCCGTCGAGGCGATGCGGCGCGGCGCCTACGACTACATCACCAAGCCGTTCAAAGAGGGCGAGCTGCTGATTCGGGTGCAGAAGGCGCTCGAGCGCTCCCGCCTGATGACCCAGGTGAACCTGTTCGCCGAGGAGTTCAACACCCGGCACGGGCTGTCTTCGCTGGTCGGCCGCTCCCAGGCGATGCGCGAGCTCACCTCCCGAATCGCGCGCGTCGCGCCGTCTGACGCCACGGTGCTGATTCAGGGCGAGTCGGGCACCGGCAAGGAGCTGGTCGCCCGCGCGCTCCACACCCTCTCGCGCCGCGCCCGCGCCCCGTTCGTGCCGGTGAACTGCGCCGCGATCACCGAGACCCTGCTCGAGTCGGAGCTGTTCGGCCACGCCAAGGGCGCCTTCACCGGCGCGGTCAAAGCGCGGCGCGGCCTCTTCGAGGAGGCCGACGGCGGGACCCTGTTCATCGACGAGGTGACCGAGACTCCGCTCGCCTTCCAGACCAAGCTGCTCCGCGTGCTTCAGGAGGGCGAAGTGCGCCGGGTCGGCGAGAACATCGCGATCAAGGTGAACGTACGCACCCTCGCCGCCACCAACCGGGAGATCGAGACCGAGGTCGCCGAGAAGCGCTTTCGGCAAGACCTGTTCTACCGGCTCAACGTGGTCACCCTGGTGGTGCCGCCGCTGCGCGATCGCCTGGAAGACGTGCCGCTGCTCGCCGAGCACTTCCTCCAGCGCGCCAACGAGCGCAACTTGAAGAAGCACCGGCTCACGCCCTCCGCGGTCGACCGGCTGATGAGCTACGACTTCCCCGGCAACGTGCGCGAGCTCGAGAACCTGGTCGAGCAGGCCGCCGCGCTCGCGGAGCACGACGAGCTGGCCGCCAGCGACTTCCCGGTGAAGAAGCGCGCCGCGGCCGACATTCGCCAGAGCGACATCACCCGCGTACCCACCACCCTGGCCGACGCTGTTTCCGAAGCGGAACGTTCGGCCATCAACGCCGCCCTGGAGCGTTACCCCTCGGAGCTGCCGAGGGTTGCAGATGTGCTCGGCGTATCTGCCACCACTCTCTGGCGAAAGATGAAGCGCCTGGGTCTCAAGACTTCAGGCGAGGAACCGATCGGCTAGCTCCGAGACAGCCCAGCACGCCGAACCCAGGCTCCTTTTTCACTTCTGAAACCCGTTTTCAGAAGTGCAGTTCATCTGGCAGAAATCGTGACACGTAACCGGCCGCAATCACGAGAACCGCGCGCTGGCACGGCATTCGCTAGCGGGATTGGTAGCACTCGTTCATTGGACGGTTGAGGCGGTTCCCCCCCACCTCTTCAACTGGCTGGCGGGTGGCAGTGAAAAGAAGACCCGCGGTCCGGTGCTCTTTTCAAGACGCCGGGCCGCCTTCTTTTTGCGGGAGCCTGCTTCTTGGCTCGACCCATCTTTGGGGCTCCCGTCTTTCTTCATTTGCTCGAACAACGGCCGCTCCTTCGCAAGAGGGAGCGGCCGACGTGCTTTTCAAGACTGAATGATCAGCTGATCACCCGCCGAAGAGCAGGTTGGTCTTCGACAGCCACTCGCCGAGCAGGTTGGGGGCGATGCCGAGCAGCACCACTCCAATCGCAGAGGCGGCGAGCGCGAGCTCGGTGGTCCACTGACGGTCGGGCACGGTCACGCCGTCAGGCGACGGGCGCATGTACATGTAAACGACCACCCGCAGGTAGTAGTAGATGCCCGCCGCGCTCGCGAGCACCGCCAACACGGTGAGCCCGAGCAGCCCGGCGTCGACGGCAGCGCGGAACAACAGCAGCTTGCCCATGAAGCCGACCATCGGAGGCACGCCGCCGAGCGACAGCATGAACGCCGCCATCATCGCCGCCCACCACGGCTTGCGCTGAGCCAGGCCCCCGAAGCGGTCGAGGTCCCAGGTGTTGGAGCGGGTCTCGTCTTCACGCCGCTCCAGCGCCGACAGCACTCCGAACGAGCCGAGCGAGGTCACCGTGTACGCCAGCAGGTAGAACAGAATGCCCTGGTAGACCTGCGAGGCGATCGCGCTCTGGGTCATCGTCGGCCCGAGCAGCGGAGTGGCGCGCAGCACGCCGACCGGCTGAACCGGCCCGTTCTGGGGAGCGAACAGCGCCGCCACACCCAAGAGCAGGTAGCCGGCGTGGGCGATGGAGGAGTACGCCAGCATGCGCTTCACGTTGCGCTGCGGGAGCGCCAGCAGGTTGCCCAGCACCATCGTCAGCGCCGCGAGCGCGCTGAAGGCGATGAAGGCGGTGTTGGCGTCGGCCCGGCCGAGCACCGCGAACACCCGCACCATCGCGGCGAACGCGGCGGCCTTCACTCCGGCCGACATCAGCGCCGTCACCGGCGTCGGAGCGCCTTCGTAGACGTCGGGGGTCCACATGTGGAACGGCACCGCGGCGACCTTGAAGCCCAGGCCCGCGAGGATGAGGCCGAACCCGCAGTAGACGATCGCCGGGCTGGTCTGAATCGCCTGCTGCAGGCGGGGGCCCATCACCGACAGCTTGGTGGTGCCGGTGACGCCGTAGAGCAGCGCCGCGCCGTAGAGGGTGAGCGCGGCCGCGAAGGCGCCGAGAATGAAGTACTTGAAGCCGGCCTCGGCCGGGCGCGGGCCACGGCGCAGGTACGCGGTGAGCGCGTAGGTGGCGACCGAGAGCACCTCGAGGTTCACGAACAGGGTGATGAACTCGGCCGAGAGCGCCAGCAGCGACATGCCGGCCGACGCGAACAGCAGCAGCGCGTAGAACTCGCCGCGCTCGGCGTTGCGGTGCTTGAGGAAGCCGGCCGACAGCAACACCGCCAGCGCGCAGCCCAGGCACACCACCACGGTGAGCAGGCCCTCGAAGCCGTCTTGCACCGCGAAGTCCTGCAGAATCAGCCGGGCCGGGTCACCCGCGTACGCGAGCGCCACCGCGCCGGCGACGATCGCGGTGCAGAGGGCGACCAGCGCCTGGTAGGTGCGCGCGGCGGAGGCGAGGAACACCTCCGAGAGCATCAGGACGATCGCACCGATGGAGAGGATCGCGGCTGGCAGCACCGCGGCCATCTCGGCGAGCGAGAAGGTGGGGGTGTTCATCAGTGGCCTCCCGGAGCGGCGGGACGCGGCCGCGGTACGACGTTCTGGAGCGGGACGTGCTGCGCGGGCACCTGACCCGGCAGCTGGAGCAGCTGCGGCGGCACGTGCGGTGGCGGGCCCTGCGGCGGCGGCGCGGGCTGCACCATCGTCGGAGCCTGGAGCGCGGGCAGCTTGGGCAGCGAGGGCACCGCGGCGTCGGCGACCAGCGCGGGCGCCGGCACGTCGCGCACGTCGACCAGCACCTTCTCGCGATCCTGGTGGTCTTTGTCGACGCCCCAGAGCGAGCGGGAGATGAACCGCTCGGAAGACGGGTTGAGCACGTCGAGAATCGGCTGCGGCTTCACGCCCATCACCAGCACCAGCACCACCAGCGGGAGCGCGGCGGCCATCTCGCGGAGGTTCAGGTCTTTCAGGTTGCGGTTCTCGGGGTTCGACAGCTGCCCGAAGAACACCCGCTGCACCATCCACAGCATGTAGGCCGCGCCGAGAATCACGCCGGTGGCGGCGAGCACGCCCATCCACATCGGGAGCTTCGACTTGAAGGTGCCGAGCAGCACCAAGAACTCGCCGACGAAGCCGTTGGTGCCGGGCACCGCCACCGAGCTGAAGGTGATGATCAGAAAGAACGTGGTGTAGATCGGCATCACCTTGGCGAGGCCGCCGTACTCGCTCATCAACCGCGCGTGGCGCCGCTCGTAGAGCAGGCCGAAGAGGAGGAACAGCGCGCCGGTCGACACGCCGTGATTCAGCATCTGGTAGGCCGAGCCGGTGGCGCCTTCGGGCGTCATCGTGGCGATGCCGAGCATGCAGTAGCCCAGGTGGCTGACCGACGAGTAGGCGATCAGCTTCTTGATGTCTTTCTGAGCCAGCGACATCAGCGCGCCGTAGACGATGCCGATCACCGCCAGCGCCGCGAGCGGCACCTGAAACTGCCGCGCCGCCACCGGGAACAGCGGCATCGCGAAGCGCCAGAAGCCGTAGGTGCCCATCTTCAGCATCACGCCGGCGAGGATGATCGAGCCTGCCGAGGGCGCCTGAACGTGGGCGTCGGGCAACCAGGTGTGCACCGGGAACATCGGCACCTTGATCGCGAACGCGAAGGCGCAGGCGAGGAACATCCACGGGCCCCACTTGAGCAGCGCGAGCGCCGCGCCGGTGAGCGCCGACTCCTGGCAGCCTCCGGTGGCGTTCATGCACGCCTGCAGCTGTTGCTGCGCGCCCATCAGGCCGTTGTAGACGTTGGAGTAGTCGAAGCTGCGCAGGCCCGACGGCTGGCTGATGAAGTACACGCTCAACAGCGCGACCAGCATCAACAGCGAGCCGACCAGGGTGTAGATGAAGAACTTCATCGCCGCCATCTGCCGCTCTTCGGAGCCCCAGACGCCGATCAGCAGGTACATCGGGATCAGCATCGCCTCGAAGAACAAGTAGAAGAGGAGGATGTCGACGCTGCACAGCGCGCCCAGCATCGCGGTCTGGAGCAGCAGCAGCGCGAGGTGAAACTCCTTCACCCGCTCGTTGATGAAGGTCCACGAGGCGAGCACCACCAGCGGGCCGAGAATGCCGGTGAGCAGCACCAGCGCCACCGACAGGCCGTCGACGCCCACGTGGTACGAGAGGCCGATCTGATCGACCCAGCGCATCCGGTACTCGAGCTTGAACTCCTCCGCCGAGCCGACGTCGAAGCGCACCCAGGTCCAGATGCACAGCAGCATGTTGACGGCCATGCCGGCCAGGGCGACGAAGCGAATCTGCCCCTTCTCGGTCTTGGGCAGGAACATCACCAGCAGCGCGAACACCGCCGGCGAGAAGATGACGACGTTGAGAAGCCGCGTGGAGTAGGCCGAGTCCATCAGTGCATCACCTTGAGCAGCGCCCAGCCGATACCGACGGCCAGCGCGAGTGCCATCACCGCCGCGTAGCTCTGGGCGTCACCGGTCTGCACGTAGCGGAGCACGCTGCCCGCCCGCTCGGTGACCCAGGCCGTGCCGCGCACGCCGATGGTGTCGATGAAGACCGAGTCGATGATCTTGAACGCGTAGAGCGAGATTCGCTTCAGCGGGGTGATGATCAGCGCGTTGTAGATTTCGTCGACGTAGAACTTGTTGAAGCTGGCCCGCTTGAGCGCCGCCCACAGCGGAGGCAGCGGCTGGCCCTTTCGCTCGGGGAAGTAGCGCCGGTAGAGGAAGAAGGCGATCGCGATGCCCAGCCAGGCGATGATCAGCGCGGTCACCCAGGCCTGAATCGGGTAGCCCGACTCTTCGGGCATCTCGACCGAGGGCTTCGGCATCGCGTGAATGTTGTGCTCCGCGGCGGCGAAGACCGGCGTCATGAAGTTCTCCATGATCGTCTGCTTCGGAACATCGGAGTCGCCGTGGGGGTCGGGCAGCACGTTCGGCCAGCCCTGAATCGCGGTCAGCACCGAGCCGAGCGCCAGCGCCACCAGCACGAACTTGATCGCCGGGCCCGACTCGTGGGCGTGGGGCACCCGGGCGTCTTTGGCGCGCTCGCCCTCGAAGGCGATGAAGTACAGCCGCCACATGTAGAACGCGGTGCAGAGCGCGGTGACCACGCCGATCAGCCACACGTTGCGCAGCACGTTGGGGTAGCCGTCCAAGGTGTGGTGGTGCAGCCCGTCGAGGATCGCGTCTTTGCTGAAGAAGCCCGAGAGCGGGAACACGCCGGTGATCGCGATGGTGGCGATGATGAAGGTGGCGGTCGTCCACTTCATCTCTTTGCGCAGGCCGCCCAGCTTCCAGATGCCGCCTTCGTCGGCGTTGCCGTGCATCACGCTGCCCGCGCCGAGGAACAGGCAGGCCTTGAAGAACGCGTGGGTGATGACGTGGAGGAACGACGCCCAGAAGATGCCCGCGCCCACGCCCATGAACATGAAGCCGAGCTGCGAGACGGTGGAGTACGCCAGCACCTTCTTCAGGTCTTCCTGCGCGAAGGCGATCAACGCCGCGAGGAAGGCGGTCAACCCGCCGACCACCGCCACGGTGGCCATCGCGGTCGGCGAGAGCACCAGAAGATACGAGAGCCGGCAGAACAGGTAGACGCCGGCGGTGACCATGGTGGCGGCGTGAATCAGCGCCGAGACCGGGGTCGGGCCGGCCATCGCGTCAGGCAGCCAGACGTACAGCGGCAGCTGGGCCGACTTACCGGCCGCGCCGAGGAGGAAGCAGAGCAGAATCGCGGTCAGCACCTTGCCGAAGGTGAAGCCGGCCAACGGCCCGGCGGCGATGACCGTGCCGAGCATGTTCGGCAGCAGCTTCGACATCGCCTCCAGGCCCTGGAGCCCGAGCGGGCCGTAGCGCTGCACCCCGGTCGACCAGGTCGGGTCGGAGCTGTTCTGCGCCTGCACCGCGGCCACCACCAGCACCAGCAGGAAGCTGCCGACCAGAAAGCCGAAGTCGCCGATGCGGTTGGTGATGAACGCCTTGCGGCCCGCGAACGCCTTCTGCGCGTCGTCGTACCAGAAGCCGATCAGCAGGTAGCTGCACATGCCGACGCCTTCCCAGCCGACGAACAGCAGCACCAGCGAGTCGCCCAGCACCAGCGTGAGCATCATCGCCACGAAGAGGTTGAGGTAGGCGAAGAAGCGCCAGTACCCCTCGTCGTGAGACATGTACTCGGTGGAGTAGAGGTGAATCAGAAAGCCGATGCCGGTGATGACCAGCAGCATCGTGCCCGAGAGGTGGTCGGCCAGCAGCCCGAGGTGAACGGTGAAGTTGCCGGCCGAGAACCACACCCCGTAGTCCTGCTGAACGGCGTAGGCGGTGCCGCCCGCGTACGGGTTGGTCGCCACGCTGCTGAAGTCGGCGGTGGTCCAGAACACCAGCACCGAGAGCAGAAAGCTGCCCAGCACGGTGCAGCAGGCGATCAGGTTGACGTTGGCGCGGCCGAGCGTCTTGCCGAACACGCCGCAGATGAACGCGCCCAACAGGGGCAGCGCGATGATCAACCAGAGCGCGTTGGCGGCCGCCTCGGGAGCGATCGGCGCGGTCTGGAAGAACTGGACCGGGTTGTGAAGCAATCGTTCGAGCATCGAATCCTCAGTGCTTCATCGTCTGAACGTCGTCGATGTTGACGGTGCCGCGGCTGCGGAAGACCGAGATGACGATGGCGAGCCCGACGGCTGCCTCCGCCGCGGCGACCGCGATGATGAAGAAGGCGCTGATGTGGCCGGTGAAGTCACCCCGCTCCCGCGCGAACGCGAGGAAGGTGAGGTTGGCGGCGTTCAGCATCAGCTCGATGCACATGAACACCACCAGCGCATTGCGGCGAATCAACACGCCGAACATGCCCATGCAGAACAGGGCGGCGGCGAGGGTGAGGTACCAGCTGGTCGGGACCAACGCAGGCATCAAAGGCTCCAAAGACGGCTAGATGCGGGGCTTGGCGACCACCACCGCGCCGAGAATGGCGACCAACAACAACAGCGAGACCACTTCGAAGGGGAACAGCCACTGCGTGTACATCACCTGGCCGACCGCGCTGATGGTGCCGAACTGGCTCACCGCGGCCTGATTCGAAGTCCACGCGGGCGGGTTGGAGCCCTGGGGCAGCTTCGAGAGCGCCCAGGCGAGCCCGCCGAACAGGCCGACCACCGAGAGCGCGCCCAAGATGCGCGAGAGCGAAATCTTCACCACCGGCCCGGTGTCCTGGAGCGACAGCAGCATGATCACGAACAGAAACAGCACCATGATCGCGCCGGCGTAGACCAGCACCTGGAGCGCCGCGATGGTGTGCGCCCAGAGCAGCACGTAGATGCCGGCGAGAAAGAAGAAGCAGGCCACCAGGCTCATCGCCGAGGCGATCGGGTTGCGCAGCACGATCACGCCCGCGCACGAGGCCAGGGTGCAGGCCGCGAACACCATGAAGAGAATGTGCTCTGCGTCCAAAATCACTGGAACTCTCCCGTCGAGCCCCACGGCTTTTCGCCGTACGGGCAGCGGTGCTCGGCGATGTGCTGCTCGAACTCCGCCTTGAACTTCTGCACGAAGCTCTGCACCGGCAGGGCACCCGCGTCGCCCAGCGCGCAGATGGTGTTGCCCAGACCGATGGGCGGCCAGGGCGCGATCGCCTTCGCCACGTCCATCAGGGTCTCGAGGTCTTTCGGCTCGCCGCGGCCTTCTTCGATCTTGCGGAGCAACCGCGCCATCCACGGCTGGCCTTCGCGGCACGGGGTGCACTGGCCGCAGCTCTCTTCGGCGTAGAACCGGGCCACGCGCCAGAGCGAACGCACCATGCAGGTGGTGTCGTCCATCACGATCACGCCACCGGAGCCGGCCATCGAGTTGAGCGGCTTGAACGCCTCGAACTCGAGCGCGACGCCGATCTCTTCACCGGTGAGCACCGGCGCCGACGAGCCACCGGGAATCACCGCCTTGACGGTGCGGCCAGCCGGCATGCCCTGGCCGTACTCCTGCGCGTAGATGAGGTCTTTGATCGAAGTGTGCATCCCCACTTCGTAGGTGCCGGGGCGAATCACCGGGCCTGAGAGGGTGACCAGCCGGGTGCCGCCCGACTTGTCGGTGCCCAGCTTGGCGAACCACTCGGCGCCCTTCTCGAAGATCGCCGGCAGCGTGGCGATCGTCTCGACGTTGTTCACCACCGTGGGGCAGCCGAACAGGCCGACCACCGCGGGGAACGGCGGCTTCAACCGGGGCCAGCCCTTCTTGCCCTCGAGCGATTCCAACAGCGCGGTCTCTTCGCCGCAGATGTACGCGCCTGCTCCGCGCACCTGGTAGACGTTGAGCTCGAAGTCTTTGCCCATCACCTTCTTGCCGAAGATGCCGTCGGCGTAGGCCTCGGCGATCGCCGCGTCGAGAATCGCAGACGGGTGTTTGAACTCGCCGCGCGCGTAGATGTAGCAGGTGTGCGCGTTGAGGGCCCAGCACGCGATCGCGATGCCTTCGAGCAGCGAGTGCGGGTCGTACTCCATGATGAAGCGGTCTTTGGCGGTGCCCGGCTCCGACTCGTCGGCGTTGATCGCCAGGTACTTCGGCTTCGGCGAGTCCTTCGGCACGAAGCTCCACTTCATGCCGGTGGGGAAACCGGCGCCGCCGCGGCCGCGCAGGTTCGACTTCTTCACCTCGGCGGTGACCGCTTCGGGCGCCAGCTCGAGCGCCTTCTTCAGCTGGGCGTAGCCACCCAGCGCCTTGTAGCCGGCGAGGGTGTGCGAGTTGGGCTTGCCCCAGTGACGGGTGACGACCTTCTCGACCGGAGCGCTCACGAGAGTTTCTCCAGAATCGAGTCGACCTTCGCCTTGGTCAGGTTCTCGTGGTGGTCTTCGTTGATCTGCATGCACGGCGCAGTGCCGCAGGAGGCCAGACACTCGGTCTCGCGCAGGAAGAAGCGGTCGCCGTTGGTGCCCGACTTCGTACCGAGCTTGTTCTCGAGGTACTTGAGCATGCTCTCTGCGCCACGGAGCGCACACGAGAGGTTGGTGCAGACGTCGATGACGTACTTGCCCGGCTTCTCGGTGTGGAACATCACGTAGAAGGTGGCGACCTCGTACGCGCGCTCCACCGTCGTCTCCAGACGGCTGGCGACCAGCTTCATGCCCTCCGGAGGCAGCCAGCCTTTCATCGACTGGAGCAACCGCAAGGCAGGCAGCATCGCCGCCCGTTTCTGGTTGGACGGATATTGGGACAGCAGCTTGTCGATTCCCGCGTCGAACTTCTTCTGCTCGTCCGGGGTGAAGAACGGTTCGGACATGGCGCGCGCTTCGTAGGGCGCTACCGGTTGGAAAGCAATGAAAACCCTGCTTGTTCCGCCCGAATCGGAGGCCCACAATGGGCCTGCATTGTCGAGCCCAGAAGACAAACGGTCTTCCCTGAGGATGGCCCTGGTGCTGAAGGTCGAATACGTCTCGAAGGAGGCGCTGGCCGACGCCACCGAGAACATCAGCTTCGGAGGGGTGTTCGTTCAGACCACCCAGAAGTTCCCGATAGGTGAGGAAGTTCTCCTGTCACTTTCTTTCCCCGGGCTGTTGGATCCGCTAGAGATCATGGGGAAAGTGTCCTGGGTGCGGGCCGAGCAGACCGGCGGCCGCGGGCCAGGAGTCGGGTTCGCGGTCGAGGCACCTGAGCACCGCAAGCGACTGGAGCGGCTGTTGAGCGTAGAGCCCAGCGTGACGGCAGCGACCGCGGCGGCCCCCGCCACGGGCTACCGCGTGCTGATCGTCGAAGACAACCCGCACATCATCGAGATGTACAGCTACGTGCTGAAGAAGCTCGCCGCCGGCGACTTGAAGGGCAAGGTGCCGCTCGAGGTGCACTTCGCCGCCGATGGCCACGCCGCCCTCACCCAGCTCAAGGGCTCGGCCTTTCAATTGGTGATGACCGACATCTACATGCCGGTGATGGACGGGTTCGCCCTGGTGCAGGCGATTCGGTCAGAAGCGTCGCTGAAGCACATTCCGGTGGTGGCAATCTCGGCGGGCGGCAAAGATGCGCAAGAGAAGGCCCTGCAGTTGGGGGTGGACATGTACCTGCGCAAACCGGTGAAGTTCGCCGAGGTGCTCGAAACGGTGAAGCAGTTGCTGCGAATCAAGTAATCGAGGGGTGGGGATGGCTCAGGAAATGAACCGCGAGCAGGTCTCGAATGAGGCGCTCTTCATCTTGAAGAGCCTCAAGGACAACCTGCGCACGGGTCGCTCCAACAAGTTGGCCGACGTGAAGTCGACCCTGGAGCGCAACGTGTCGTTGGAGTTCGACAGCTACTTCTTCTTTCTGCGCAAGTTCCACTACATCGCGATGGATCGCGAAGCGCAGCTGAAGCTCACCGACCACGGCGAGCGGGTCGTCGAGGGCGACTACCTCGACAAGTTCTCGGGCGAGGTGGGTGAGTTCTTCGCTGATCAGATCAGCGAGCAGGCCTCGGTGATCGTCGATCAGCCGCCTCCGCCTCCGCCTTCGACCGACCTGATCATCGACGCCGCTGCCGCGCCGCCTCCGCCGCCGGCCGAGAAGTCTGGCCGTGGCCGCAAGGGCGCCCAGATGGCCGACGAGCCGCTCGTTCCCCAGATCACTCCGCACCAGGCCGACAACCGGCCCAACAACTTCTCATCCCCTCCTCCTCCGCCCGCTCCCATGCCCCTCACCGTCAACGCTCCGATGCAGCTGACCCAAGCCGTTCCTGCCGCCCAGCCTGGCGGCAAGGGTCAGGACATGGACCTGCGCTACGTGAAGTACGACCCGCTCGGCTCGGGCCCGCTCGGCACCGTGTTCAAGGGCAAGCACAACGCGCTCGGCCTCGACGTCTGCATCAAGGAGCTGAAGGACATCTTCGGCTACTTCTCGTTCTTGCAGCGCGGTGAGGTGATCAAGCGGCTGAAGAAGGAGCTCTGCGCCCAGGCGCAGGTGCGCCACCCGAGCATCTGCGGCGTGCTCGATCAGAACACCGACGTCGCCCGGCCGTACTTCGTGATGGAGCTCTGCAAGGGCAACCTGCGCGAGAAGCTCGACGCCGCGGGCGGCAAGGGCATCCCCGTGCCGCTGGCGATTCGCTACTTCCTCCAGCTGTCGTACGCGCTGCGCGCCGCGCACCAGGCCGGGCTCACCCACCACAACATCAAGCCCGAGAACGTGCTCTTCGACGCATGGGGCAACGTGAAGCTGGCCGACTTCGGTCTGTCTCGCGTGATCGAGGTCGACCAGACCAAGGGCATGCCCCAGGTGTTCGTCGGCACCGGCGGCATGGGCTACATGAGCCCCGAGCTGCTGGCGCGAAACAAAGACGTCGGCCCCACCGCTGACGTGTACGGCCTCGGCATGCTGCTGTACGAGATGATGACCGGCCAGATTCCCGGCCGCCGCTCGCCGCTCCCGTCGGAGATGAACTCCGAGGTGCCGTCGAAGCTCGACCCGATCTTCGACAAGATGACTCAAGACCGCCGCGACAGCCGGTACCCCGACTTCGAGGCGATGCTCGACGACTTCTACGGCGCGTTCACCGACGGCGAGTACCTGGTGAAGGGCGACCTGATCTTCTGGAGCGACGCTCCGAAGACGTAGTCAGGCGGCGCGCGCCAGGGTCTGAGCACACAGGCGCTCGCTGAGGGTCCACAGGTCGGCGGCCAGCTTCTCGTCGAGCGCCTGCTTCTGAGGTGTGAGGGGCTTTCGCTTCGACACGAACTCACCTTTGACCGACGCCGCTTCGGGTGCGGTGGCCAGCCAGAGGAGCGAGTCGGCGCCCTGCTCCGGCGTGCTCGAGAACGGCTTCGCCAGCGCGTAGATCAGGTTCAGCACCAGGCCCTGGTCGGAGCCGAAGCCGCCGAACCGGGTTCGCACCGAGCCGGGCTCGAAGCAGTTGGCGGTCGCGCCGGTGCCGGCCAGCCGGCGCTGGAGCTCCTTGGTGAAGAGAATGTTCGAAAGCTTCGAGGTCGCGTAGGCGCGCCACCCCGGTACCTCGAGCGAAGTGGGCGTCTTCTCGAGGTCGAGCGCGCCGCGCGCCTGCATTCCGCTCGAGGTGGAGACGACGCGCGCGCCCGGCGTGCTGCGGATCAGCTCGAGCAACGCGGTGGTGAGCTGAAAGTACGCCAGGTGGTTCAGCGCGAAGGTGAGCTCGAAGCCGTCGGGGCCCATCAGCGGCGCCTTGAAGGTGGCGCCGGCGTTGTTCACCAGCACGTCGAGGCGGTCGTGGGTCGCCTTGAAGTGCTCCGCCGCGCGCCTGATGTCGCCCATGCGGCTCAAGTCACAGACCAGCGACTCGAGGCTGGGGTTGCCGCTCACCTGCTTCAGCTCGGCCAGCACCTGCGCGGTCTTCTCGGGGTTGCGGCCGACGAGGGTGAGGGTGGCTCCTCGCCGCGCGAGCTCGGTGGCCGCAGCCTTACCGATGCCGTCGGTGGCGCCGGTGATCAAGATGACTTTGCCCTTCAGGTCGTTCGTCATGGGGTGCTCCTCTGTTGCGCTGCACTACGGCGGCGGTGAAGACGGGTGAGCGCGGCGATCGCGAGCGACACCGCGATGAACGCGCCGAAGATCGGCCAGGCGCCCGGCTGCAGGTGCCCCGAGGCGTCGAAGATTCGGGAGCCGAGGTAGCTGACCGCGAACAGCGGCGGCGCGTAGCCCAACAGCGAGCCCCAGAAGTGCGTCCAGAAGGGGACCTTCGAGACGCCGAAGAACGAGTGAAGCACCTGCGGCATCCAGAAGATCAGCCGCAGCACGATGACCGTCTGCAGCGCGTTTCGCTCCAGGGCGGCGTCGTATTCTTTGAAGCGGGCGGGAATGCGCTGGGCGACCCAGTCGCGGGCGACGAAGCGTGCGAACGCGAAGCCGACCACGCTCGCGCCCATCGTGCCGGCCATCGAGAGGGCGAACGCGGTCGGCCAGGGCCAGATCAGCGGCGCGGCGGCCACGAAGATGGTGCCCGGCACGCCGAACGGCTGCAGCACCGTGTAGGAGACGACGAAGGCGAGGTAACCCCAGGCGCCCAGCTCGACCAGGGTGTGCGCCAGGGTGGCCGGCTCGGACAGCTGCGCGAACAACTTGAGGTGGTACGCAGACGCGAGGGTGAGCAGCACCAGGCCCACCACCGTGAACCGGGCGGCCCGCGGCGTCATGCGCCCACCCGGTTGATGTCGGCCGACTCGAGAATGAAGCGATCGGCGCGCCCTTCGACCACCCGCAGCATCGCTCTGCCGAGCACCTCGGAGGTGGTGAACAGAAACGGGAAGAGCCTGATCAACAGGGGCGTGAGGAGAAACAAAGGCTTCAGCAGCACCACGCCCAGTTGATAGGCGCGGGTGCGGCTGCGAATGCCCGGCCCGGGCCTGATGAAACCCGGCCGCACTGCACCGGCGTGCGCGAAGGGCAGCGACTGCAACGCTCCTTCGACGCGGCGCCGCACGCGAGCCCACATGCCCGGGCCACCGGCACCGCCCGCCGAGCAGTAACAGAACGACATCTTCGGGTTGATCTGCAGGAGCGCTCGCGCCCAGCTGAGGGTCAGCTCTTCGGTGAGCCGGGCGTAGGCCGCTTCGTCCAGCCCCACCGAGCTGACACCGATCGCCCAGATGCAGGCGTCGTAACCGGCGGCGCGGGCCTCGGCCCCGGTGAGGTCGAACAGGTCGTCGAGCAGCCACTCGCTCAGCTTCGGGTGCGTCACGCCACACGAACGGCGGCCGATGCTCAACACCGCCTCGACTTCACCGGCGGCGAGCACCTCGCGCAGCGCGCTCGCGCCGACCATGCCGGTCGCGCCGAAGACGATGACTCTCATTTGCGCTTCCCCTTCGACCGAGGCGCTGCGGTGAAGCGGGAGACCAGCAGCTCGGCGCGCCGCTCGAGGACCTGAGTCGACGGGTCATCGGCGAGCAGGCCGTCGAGCGCGAGCAGGAAGACCTCGGCGCTCGCCTCGTCGCCCAGAATCTCCGCCGCGCACTCGAGGGCGACCTTGCGATGCAGCGCCGCGCTCTGGGGGTCGATTCGCTCGCAGGCGGCGAGGAACTCACCGCCCATCGGCGCGCCGGCCATCTCCGACCAGGGCTCGACCGCGATCAGCTGGCTCACCCGCAACAGCCGGTCGTAGGGCGCGCCGGCAGCAGCGGCGGCCTGCCTGGCGGCCGGGTGCCGGGACACCAGCCAATCGACGAACACCGCCCGGTAGATGTCTTCTTTGTCGTCGAAGAGCCGGTACAGCAGGGTTCGAGACAGGTTCGCGCGCCTGGCGATGTCCTCGAACGAAGTCTTCGCGAAGCCGAAGTTGAGGAAGCACCAGCGCGCCGCGAGCAGCACCGCCGCCCTGCGCTCGGCTCGTTCGTCGGTCTTCATCATCGGCGACATTTCGACAATGTGACAATGGGTGCATATTTTGTCAACTTGAAGCAGACGACGGTGCGTCACTGATCCACCACGCTCGGGGTGTCACCGCCGCGCCCCGCCGCTGGCGCGCCCACCGAGCGCCGTTAGCGTTGCGTGTCCGCTCGTCGGGGACACGCCAACATGATCGCTTCACTGCTGCTGACCACGATGTTCTCTGCGTCGACCCCCTCGGTGGGGCTGGCGACGATTCCGCGGCGTGAGAGCGCCGCCCAACCCTCGACGCTGATCAGGGTCGACCAGGCGCTCAAGCAACAGCTCGAGCAGGCCGGCGCCAAGGTGAAGCCGCTCGGCCCGGCGAACAAGCGCGCGCTCCAGGGCTGCTCGCTGTCGGCGCCGTGCATCGCGCAGGTCGGCAAGGGCTCGGGCGTCGAGGTGGTGGTGCGCGCCGACGTCACCGTGTTCCCCGACAACGTCGCGCTGGTGTTGACCGCGGTGTCGACCAAGCGCACCGCGATCGTCGCCCAGGAGGGCTTCGGCGTCTCCCCGGCGCACATCGAAGACGAGCTGAAGGAGCGTGCGGCGCGGTTCATCTCCGCCGCCACCGTCGCCGCCGGGATCACCGACACGCCGCCGGTCTCGGCCGCGCCGGTGACCGCCACCGAGCTTCCCGGAGCGCCCCCGCCCCCGCCTCCTCCGCCGCTCGAGCCCGCGCCCACCGCGGCCGCACCGGTGGCCGAGCTGAAGAGCGAGCCCTCACCCGCGCTGGTGCCTCCGCCTCCTCCCGAGCCGATGGTGCTGCACACCGAGCGGCCGTGGGCCCGGTCTGCCGGCTGGGGCTTCACCGCCGGCGCCGGCGCGTTGGCGATCGCCTCGGCGGTGTTCATCGGCCTCGGCGTCGACGCGAAGAGCAACTACGACTCGTCGCTCACCTCCGTCGATGGACTGACCGCCAGCCGGCTGACCGCTGATCAGGCGCACTCGTTGGCGAACAAGAGCAACTTCGACCTCACGCTCGGGCTCGGCCTGGGCATTGCCGCGGTGGTGCTGGTGGGCGCGGCGCTGATCTTTTTTCTCCAGGAGTGACGGATGCACCGGCTGAAAACGGCGGCGGCGGTGGCGGTGGTGAGCGCGTGGTGCGGCTGCATCGACACCAACAAGGTGCAGGTGTTCGGCTGTGACGACGGCGGCGGCTGTCCCCAGGGGCAGCAGTGCTGCTCCGACGGCTTCTGCAAGACCGACTGCTCGGGTGGCGAGGGCGGAGGAGGCGGCGGCGAAGCGGCCGGCGGCGGAGGCGGCTTCACCTCCTGCGGCCCTTCGAACTGCGCCGGCTGCTGCGACGACGCCGGCGTGTGCTGGAACGGGAGCGACACCCGGGCCTGCGGCACCGGCGGCGCGGCCTGTCAGCAGTGCCCCTCGGGGAGCAGCTGCACCGGCATCACCTGCAGCGGCTGTGACTCGACCACCTGCCCCAGCGGCTGCTGCTTCAACGGCGTCTGCCGCCCGAGCGCGGAGACCTCCTGCGGCCTCGACGGCTCGGTGTGCTCCGACTGCACCACCAACGTCTCCACCGACAGCTGCAGCCAGGGCGCCTGCGGCTGCGGCGGCAAGGCGGCCTGCGGCGCGGGCCAGCAGTGCGTCTCGGGCGTCTGCCAGTGCACGCCAGCGTCGTGCCCGAACGGCTGCTGCGAAAACGGCCAGTGCGTCACCGGCACCGTCGCCGCGTGCGGCCGTCACGGCGCGACCTGCGGCGCCTGCGGAGCGAACGCCGACGGCTGCGCCGACGGAGGCTGCAGCTGCGGCGCCGGCCCCGCGTGCGGCACCGGCCAGAAGTGCGTCGCGGGCGCCTGCGTGTGCGACCCGGCCAACTGCCCCGGCTGCTGCAGCGGCAACCAGTGCCTCGCCGGAGATGCGGGCACCGCGTGTGGCAACGGCGGCGTCGCCTGTCAGCAGTGCCCGAGCGGCCAGGCCTGCGTGAACCGGGCCTGCAACGGCTGCGGCGCGAGCAACTGCGACGGCGGCTGCTGTCTCAACGGCGCGTGTCAGGCGCCGGGCGCGGCGAACTGCGGCGCGGGGGGCGCGCTCTGCGCGGCGTGCGACCCCGCCTCGGCCGACAACTGCTCGCTCGGCGGCTGCCGCTGCGGCATGGGCGGCGCCTGCGGCAGCGGGCTGCACTGCGTGAGCGGCGCTTGCCTCTGCGATGGCACCTCCTGCCCCACCGGCTGCTGCAACGGGAACCAGTGCATGGTGCCCTCGGCGACGCTCTGCGGCGGCTCGGGCGCGGCCTGTGGCGCGTGCGGCGCGGGTGCCGACAACTGTCAGGGCGGCGCCTGTCATTGCGGCGGCTCGCCCGCGTGCGCGGCCGGCCAGCGATGCCTCGGCGGCACCTGCGTGTGCGACGCGACTTCGTGTCCCACGGGCTGCTGCAGCGCCGGCGCCTGCGTCACCCCGAGCGCGGGCGCGTGCGGCACCGGCGGCGCCACCTGCGCCAGCTGCGGCACCTCGGGCAACGCCTGCACCGGAGGCAGCTGCCACTGCGGCACCGGCGCGGCCTGCGGTGCGGGCCAGGTGTGCAGCAATGGCGCCTGCGTGTGCAACGCGACGTCGTGTCCCGGCGGGTGCTGTCAGGGCGCGGTGTGCGTGCCGTTCTCGTCGGAGACCGCGGCGGTGTGCGGCACCGCCGGCGCGGCGTGCAGCGCGTGCTCGGCGATGAGCGCCGACCGCTGCACCAACGGCGGCTGCGCCTGCGGCACCGGCCCGGCGTGTGGCGCGGGCCAACAGTGCGTCGCGGGCGTCTGCACCTGCGATGCGGCCTCGTGTCCCACCGGCTGCTGTGACGCCACCGGGCATTGCCAGGCGGGCACCGCGCAGCACGTGTGCGGGAACGCGGGCGCGGCCTGTGGAGATTGCGGCACCGGAACGTGCACCGCTCAGGCGTGCGTGGCGGCGGGCTGCACCTCGGCGAATTGCTCGGGCTGTTGCGCAGGCAGCACCTGTCACGCGGCGAGCACCGGCTTCTGCGGCGCCGACGCCGGGGTGTGCGTGGCCTGTGACGCGACCCGGGCCGACAACTGCGCCGGTGGCGCCTGCCGGTGCGGCGCGGGCGGAATGTGCGCGATGGGCCAGCAGTGCGTCGCGGGCGCGTGCGTCTGCAACGCGGCCTCCTGCGCGAGCGGCTGCTGCAGCGGCACCTCGTGCGTCACGCCTCCGACCGCGGCGTCGTGCGGCGCCAACGGAGCGGCCTGCGCGGCGTGCCCCGCGGGCTCGACCGACAGCTGTGTGAACGGCAGCTGCGGCTGCGGCGCCGGGCCGGCGTGCGGCGCGGGTCAGCAGTGCGTGGCCGGCGCGTGCGTGTGCAACCCGGCTTCGTGCCCGAGCGGCTGCTGCGCGGGCAATGCCTGCGTGGCGGCTCCGACCTTCGCCCAGTGCGGCGGCGGTGGAGCGGCGTGCGCGGCCTGCAGTGCGTCGACGGCGAACGCCTGCAGCGGCGGCGCGTGTCACTGCGGAGCGGGACCGGCGTGCACCTCACCGCAGGTGTGTGACGCGGGCGTGTGCGGTTAGTCAAACCCTCTCCTGAGAGGAGAGGGCCGAGAGCACGCCAGTGCTCCGGGGAGAGGTTGGAGAACCGCGGGCCGATAACCTCTCCCGCGTTCGGCTTCGCCTCACGTCGGCCTCTCCTTTCAGGAGAGGCTTCAGGTCACTCCATGTAGCCGGCGCTGCCCACCAGCTCGTAGTCCCACGGGAAGACGAAGAACGACTCGCTCCGCTCCCAGCAGTAATCGGGCTGGTACCCCTTCGGCCGCGACACCAGCGTGGCGGTCGAGAGCTTCTTCGCTCCTGCGCTCTTCGCCAGCGCGAGCGCCAGCTCCAGGGTGTCGCCCGACGACGCGATGTCGTCGACGATCAACACCCGGCGGCCCTTGAGCTCTTTCGGCATCACCCCCGACAGCTCGCGGGCGGCCGAGCGGCCCTGGTCACGCGAGCGGCGCGAGATGCGCACCGGGTAGAACTCGCACTTCATCGCCGAGGCCAGCGCGCCGCCGACGAAGACCCCGCCGTGCGCCACTCCGACCACCGCCTCCGGCTTGAACGCCTTGGCGATCTCGCGGGCGAGCTGCTGCACCACGTTGTCGAACTGCGCCCACGACACCTCGGAGGCGAGGGTGTGCGAGCCGGAGCGGTCGATGCCTTCGAGCACCGCGGGCGACTCCGGTTGGTTCTTGTGCTTCACGGTCGGCGAGGTGGGACGCGGAGCCCGCGCCTGACGCTTCGCCTTCGCCGTCTTCTTCGGCTTCGTCGCTCTCTTCTTGGTGGCCATGAGGTCTACGGTGCGCAGGTGTCGAGATCGAAAAACCCGAACGCGGTCTGAATTCGCATGCCCTTCGCGCGGCACTGCGTCGCGCCGGGGCAGGTGGTGGTCACATCACACGCCTGGTAGCACTGCGAGCCGGAGCCGGTGCTGGGGGCCTGCAGCTGCCCGCACACGCCCGAGGCGCAGTCGCCGTTCTGAAAACAGTTCGAGCCCGCGATGCCGCCCGCTCCGGTGGTCGCCTGGCAGTGGAGCACCGCGAACGAGCTCGCTCCGCCGTCGCCGCCGATGTCGGGCGCGCACACGCCCGCGTCGCAGTCGCTGTCGGTGACGCACGCCGCGCCGGTGCAGATCGACATTCCCAGCAGGGTGTCGTCGTAGGTGCTGTTGACGCCGTCGAAGCCGCTCCAGCCGAACTGATCGACCCTCAGGCAGTCGAGCGGAGACACCTGCAGCTGCGCGCCTCCGTCGGTCTGGCACTGGGCGGCGGTGGTGCAGGGCGAGGCGCAGTAGCCGAAGCGGTTGGTGCCGCGGCCGTCGACCATCTGGCAGTAGCCGCTCTGGCAGCCCGCGTTGGAGTTGCACGGCTCACCGATGCCGCGCGAGCCCGCGGGCAGGTTGCATGCCGCGGTGATGTTCGCGGAGTAGCCGCTCACCACCGAGATGCGGCACGCGTTCGCCGCGCCGTAGACGGCGCAGTCGCTCGCCGAGTCACAATGCGGCCGGCAGCCGCTCAAGGTGCCCGTGGTGCCGGTGCTGGTGAGGAAGTTGAAGGTGCCGTCGCAGCTGCCGGTGTGGCCGTTCTCGGTGCAGTCGGCGTCGGTCGAGCAGGCGCCGAAGCAGTAGTACTTCGCGGTGGGCGAGAAGAGCGGGTCGCCGACGCAGGCGCCGCTCTGGCACACCGCGTTCGCGGGCTTCACGCCGCCGTCGGGCAGCGCCTGAGGGGAGCAAGGCGCCATCGCTCCGGCGTCGCCGAAGTCGTACTCGCACACCGGCGCGAGGCTGCCGATCGCCGAGGGGTCATCGTACGGCTGACACGACTGACCGGCGCTGCAGGTGGAGTCGGTGGTGCACGCGTCGCCCCAGCCGTTGTCGCGGTAGCAGAGGCCGTAGCGGTGGCCCTGGGTGTCGCCGGGAAAGGTGTGGCACTGGGTGCCGACCGGGCAGCCGTTCGAGTCGTTGGGGTCGCAGAACGTTCGGCAGAGCGACACGTTCGGATCATCGGGAATGCAGACCAGGTTCGGCTGGCAGTTCGACTGCGCGCCCGAGCGGGCGCACGCCTGGTTGTAGTCTTTCAGCCCGTTCGCCTTCGCGAAGCAGACGCCCGCGGGCCCGTCGGTGTCGAACACCAGCGAGTTGGTCGAGGTGAAGGTCAGCTTGTAGCAGATGTCTCCGTTGAGACAGGTCGGGTGGTAGAGCGAGCACCCCCGCGCGCACTGGTTGGAGCCGTTGATGGTGACGCAGGTGAGCCCGAGGTCGCAGCTCACGCCCGCGGAGCAGGCGTTCATCGCCGGCTGCCCGTGGCAGGCCTTGTCGGCGTCGCAGAAGAACCCGTTGGGGCACTGCTCGCTGGTGTTGCACTGCACGCACTGCCCGCTCGAGGCGTCGCAGTAGCCGGGCCCGGGCGGCTGGCAGTCGTCGTCGCTCTTGCACTGCACGCACGCGTTCGCGGCCACGTCGCACACCGGCCGGGTCGCGGGACAATCGGAGTTGGAGCCGCACTCGGCGCACTCGAACACCGCGGTGTTGCAGCGCCCGGTCGGGCAGTCGGCGTCGGAGGTGCACCCGGTGAACTGGCAGGTCTCGCCGACGCAGCGCTCTCCGAGGCCGCACTCGACGTCGTCGGCACACGCCACGTGACGCGCGCACTTGCCCTGACGGCAGACGTCCCACCCTTGGGAGGTGCAGTCGGCGCCGTTGGTGCAGTCGGGAGGAGGCGGACCGGAGTCGGCGGTCATGCCCGAGTCGGTGCCCGCATCATCGGAGGAAGAGCCGCCGCAGGCCGCCGACAGGCCCAGCAACAACACCACCCCCCATTGGCGCGCGCGGATCATTCGAGCGGGCGCACCATATACGACTCAATAGTCGCGGCTCCACATCACGTCGCCGCTCGCGGCAGGGGCGTCGCCGGCGCTGCCCTCCACGGTCCAGTTCTTGGTGAGCTGGTACTCCAACCGCACCGCGTGCTCGTTCTCGCCCTTGGTCTTGTCGGCGCCGAGCTGGAGCTGGTAGCCGAGGTAGAGCTTGGTCGAGAGGTAGGTGCCCGCCTCGACCTTGGCGCGCTCCAGACCCTCTTCGCCGGTGTCGATCGACAGCACGTCGAGCGGCAGCTTCTTCGCCACCATCGTCTTCAGCTGCGAGGCGGCGAACGCGCCCACCACCGAGGCGGCCTGACCGGCCGAAATCGACGAGCCGCCCCCGCGCTTCAGGGTGCGCCGGCCGGTGGCGAGCAGGGCGAAGATTTCGTTGTCGGAGAGCGGTGGCTGGCTGCTGGTCTTGAGAGAGAGGTCCTTGCCCTTGCCGACCACGGTCACCGTCACCACCACCCCCTCCGACTCGTTGGTGTAGTTGGCGGTGACGTTGATGTACGGCGACACCGGAGCGCCCTGGAAGCGCACCATCGAGTCGCGCTGCACGTCGAAGCGCCGTGAGAGCACGTCGAGCCGGCCCTGAACGATGCGCGCCTCGCCGAACAGCTGGGCGCCGTTGTTCAAGTCGACCTCGAACCCGTCGGAGAGGCCGAGCTCGATGTTCAAGTCGTCGCTCTTCACCCAGATGTTGCGCGGGGCATCGATGAACATCGCCAGCCGCTCACCCTTCTGCTTCGGCGGCGCCGCCTGGGCGTTCGGGTCGGGCTTCTTCTTCTCGAGCTTCTTGCTGCCGCGCACCAACACGATGTCCTTCGGGCGGCTCAGGTCCTGGAGGTCTTTGCGCTTCACCGACGGCAGCGTCACGTGGGTGTCGGGCAGCTTCACCTTCAGCTCGGTGGTCTCGGCGGAGCGGGTGCCGTTGACCTGGGTCTCGGCGGTGACGATGGCGTAGAGCTGATCATCGGCGACCACCGGCAGGTCCTTCAGCTTGGCGAGCGCGGAGATGTCGATGGTGTCGCCGTTGCGTTTGATCAGCGCAGAGACGTCGGCGTCACCCTCCCCCGCCTTGGCGTAGAGCTTCTTCACCTCGAGGTGCTTCTCATCCATCTCCAGCGAGAGCCGGACCTCGCGGTAGTCGCCGAACGAGCTCGAGAGCTTGCCGCGCACCCACTCCACCTGCCCGTTCAGGTGCGGGTCGGAGAAGGTGCCGCCGCCTTCGATCTTCGCGTCGAGAATGCCGCCCAGCTTGCGCACCGTGGTCGACAGGCCGGAGCCGGCCGAGAGGTCGAAGTGCTCCGCGTCGACCCGGGCGGTGAACGGGGCCTTGCTCACCTGAAGGCCTTTGCGCACCTCGGCCACGCCGATGTCGAGGTCGAGCCCGGCTTTCGCGTGCAGCGCGCCGCCCGCGGGCGAGGTCCAGTCGATGTTCGCCTTGTGCTTCGCCTCCGCGTAGTCCCAGGTGACGTTCATCTGGCCGAGGTTCACCTTCTCGAAGTGGAGGTCCTTCAAGAACGCCTCCAGCTTGCCCACCGGCTGATCCGCGGTGCCGTGCACCGACAGCCGCGCGGCGACCGAGCCCAGCGAGGTGGGCTCACGGCCGAAGCGGCTCTTCGGCACGAAGGTGTTGAGCTCGAGCGGCCCGAGGTCGGCGCGCACCTCGAGCGGCGCACCGGTGGCGGTGGCGATGCGCTCCAGCGGTGACGCCAGCCTGCCGTCGAGCGCGATCGCCCGAATCGCCCCCAACTTCCCCCAGCCGGTGACGCCGACCTGCTGCCGGTTGGTGCGCACCTCGAGGTGGGTGCTGAGCAGAAACGGCGTGCGCTGCGCCTCGTCTTTGGGCGGCGTTCCACCGGCGGCGGGCACCTCGGTGTTGCCGGGCGGCACGCCGATGGTGTCGAGGTCGGCCTCCAGGTCGGGGTGGAGCGCGTTGCCGGTGAGGTGCGCCTTGAGCGCGAGCTTCTGGTCGATCACCGAGTCGGTGATGCCCTGCTCGGCCAGCTTCACCAGCGCGAGGTTGTTGATGATCAGCGTGGCGTCGAGCGGCGCCTCCTTGGCGCCACCGTTCTTGTTGTCGGCGAGCTGCGCCAGAGTCGCGGGCGTCTGCGCGGTGAGCTGGAGGTTGCCGTCGAGCAACGCGAAGCCGGCGTGGAGGGTGATCGGCTTGGCGTGCTCGACGTCGAGCGAAATGCCGATCGCGGTGAACTTGAGCCGGGGCGCGTCGCTCATGCAGCCGGGGAGCGCGCAGGCGTCGATGCTGGGCGAGCTGAAGCTGACGGTCGCCTTCGGGTCTTCGAGCGTGCCGTCGAACTTCACCACCGCCTGCACCTTGCCCTCGAGCTGACGAGGCTTGTGGAGCGCGTCGCACATCTCACCCAGGTCGAGCGCTTCGACCTTCAGCTCCACCGCGCTCGACTGGTCTCTGAACTTCAAGGCGGCGTCGACGTGGCCGTCGATCTTCCCCGCGGTGCTGGAGAAGTTCAGCTGCGCCACCACCCTGCCCTTCGAGAGCTTGCCGTTGCTCTTCAGCCCGAGGTTCTCGAGCTCACCGAGCTTGCCGTTCTTCCAATCGAGATCGAAGTCGACGTCGGGCTCCTTCACCGCGCCCTTGGCGATCAGCGAGAGGTCGACCGTGCCGGCGGGCTGAACCTTCTGCTGGAGCACCTTCGGCAGCCGCGCGAGGTCAAAGGCGGTCAGCTTCACCTCGGCGTCGAGCTTCTTCACCCGCTGATCGCCCTTGAGGAACAGCGTCTGCCCACCGGCCTGGAGGGTGAGCGGCTCGACGTGCCAGCCCTCTTTCTGCCAGTCGATGCGGCTCGGGCCGGCCAGCTTCCACTCGGTGCCGGGGTAGCTGAGCGAGAGCTCGTTGAGGCCGATCGCATCCCACGTCTTGGCCAGCTCGCCGCCGAACGAGACCGCCACCTGCTCCGCGGCCTCGGCGGTGAGCTTGCCCGAGAAGGCGCCGTCAGCGAGCGCGAGGTCGGCGTTGAAGCGCTCGACGTGGTTGGAGCCGAAGTCGGCCGACGCGATGTCGAGGTTGAGCTGCGCCTGCTTCGGTAGCCGGGTGTCGGGCACGCTCGCCTTCACCGCCACGCCGCGGAGCCGGTTCTCTCCCGCGGTGAGCAGCGGGAAGTTGCCGTCGAGCGCCACCGCCGGGTGCTTCGGCGAGCCGGCGACGTGGACTGCGAGCGTGCCGTTGCCGGTGACCTCGGGCGGCGGCTTCTCTCCGAGCTCGGCGCCGAAGCGCGAGGTCTTCGCGAGGTCGTCGACCTTCAGGGTGCCGTCGAGCGCGAGCCGGTTGAGGCTGGCATCACCGCGAATTTCGAGGTGCGTGCCCGGCACGTTCACCTTCAGCGGCTCGACCTTCAAGGTGCCCTTCACCGCGCGCGAGGTGAGCGCGACGTCGGCTTCGCCGGGTTTGGTGGCCACGTGCGCGGTCATCGTCAGCTCTCCGGTCGCCGCCAACGGAGTCGGGTCGCTGAGGCTGCCCTCGATCTTCGCGTCGATGGTGGTGGGGCCGATGTCTTCCAACAGCTCGTCGACCTTCACCTTGCTCAGGGTGAGCTGCAGCTTGGGCACCTGTGCCTTCGGGGTGCCGAGACCCGAGAGGGTGGCGTCGAGGTGGAGTTGGCCGGCGACGTCACCGTCGAGGACGACATGCTCGGGCGAGAGCGAGCCGTGCAGCTCGATGCCGCGCTTCAGCTTCAGCTGCGGGAGGAACACCCGGCCCCACTTGGGTCCGGTCTTCAGTTGCGCCAGCTGCGCCGACTTCTTGCCGAGGTCGAAGGTGCCGTCGATCACCTCTTCTCCGAGGGTGAGCTTCAGCTTGCCCGCCAGCTCCGAGGGGGCGCCGTCGGCCTTCAACTCGATGTGGAGCGGATCAGTCGCGGGCTTCAGCGTGTTGCCGTCGAGGGTGATGGCGCCGTCGAGGCGATCGGGCGGGCCTTTGTAGTGCACTGAGCCCTTCGCGCCGACGTCGACCGCCAGCTCCCGCAGCGCATCGTCACGGGAGGGATCGTTGGCGCGCACCTTCACGCCGTTGAGCTCGAACTCGTCGACCACCACGTCGATTTTGGATTCCTTCTTCGCCTCCTCGACCTTGGCCTTCACCACCTTCGGCGCGACCGCTCGGGAGATCTTCAGGCCTTTGTCGTCGTGCGAGAGGTCGACGAACGCGCCGTTGATCTTCAGGTGTTGAACGTTGATCTTTCCCGAGGTCAGCCCGGGCAGGTCGACGGTGGCGGTGAGCTCGTCGACCTCGGCGACCAGCTCGCCCTCGGGGTCGTAGATCTTCACCCCACGCAGCAGCACGTGATCGCCGTCGAGCTGCAGCTGCTTCACCTCGACCTTGCCAGCGAGCGCGTCGTTCGCCGCCTGCACCACCTTCGCGCGGATCTGCTCGGAGACGAACGCGCTGTGGAGCAGAAAGACCACGCCGCCCAACAACGCCGCGACCAGCAGCAGCACCGCCAACAACAGCCGCTTTGGCCAGCGCCGCTTCTTCAAAACGCCTCTCCAATCGAGAGGTGAAACGCACAGGCCCCTTCAGGACTTCCGGCGTAGTTGGGCGCGGGGTTGCCGAGGAAACAGACGTTCGCGGTCGGGTCTTTGTACGAGTAGCCGGTGGGCAGGGGGAGCAGCTGGTCCTTGTTCACCACCTGCGGACTGCCGAGCGGCATGCGCACCGCGAAATCGACGCGAATCGGACCGAGCGCGGTCCGGTACCGGGCTCCGATGCCGACGGCGACGTAATAGAACGGCCAGAGGGGACCGGACCCGAGCGAGTCCGCCGCTACGGCTCCTGAGTCGCCGAACAGCGCGATCACCAGATCGCCCCAGACGTTGTATCGGAGCTCGAGCGACGCCTCGACCAGGCTCTTTCCGCCAATGGGCACCGCCTCGGTCGGAACCGGGTTCACGCTCGGGAGGCCGTCTTTGTTGGTGGTCACACCGGGCTGCTCCACGATCGCCATCGGAGCCAGGCGGCGGGTGCCGAACCCGCGCATCGAGTTACCGCCGGAGAAGAAGCGCGAGATGATCGGCGTCTGCCCGTCGCTGTTGAAGCTGATCAGGTCGCCCAGCTTTGCCCTGGCCGCGATCGTGAAGCGCTTCTCGAGGCCAAACGAGATGTAGCCGCGCACCTCGGGAGTAATCCGAAGGAACTTGAAGGCTCCACCGAGCGGTCCGCCACCCTCTTGAAACGAGACGGCGGCATAGGTGCCGCTGCGTGGCTCGAGGCGGTCGTCGCGCCGATCCCATTCGATCAGCTGCTCCAGGTAGCTGACGATGCAGGTGTTGGGGCAGCCGAACAGGACCTCTGGGCCGGTGGCTCCCAAAGGCACCTGCGAATTCAGGAAGTAGATGTCGAGGTTGTACGACGGATAGATCGTCCACCTCGGCGTCGGCCTCCACGGCACGCCGACCTTCAGATTGCCGCCGATGTACCGATACGCGGGCTCGAGATCTGAATCGAGGCCGACCGACACCGTGCCCGACAGTGTGCTGGCGAGAAAGTGTGGCTGCTCCAGCTCGGTGGTGATCTTGAAGATCGGCCCGTTCTGCGCGCCGCCGTTGTTGGCGATCACGTCGATCACGCTCGGCAGAAACGCCCAGCCGACCTTGCCCTTGACGGTGAAGCGCCGCAGCCCTCCGAAGAAATCGCGGTCGGTGTACTCACCCGTGGCCCGCACCTCGTCGCGCAAGGTGTCGATCCCGAACCCGCCACCGGCGCGCACGGTATGAAACGGCGCCTCGCGCACGTCGGCGATGATCGGCACCTCGCCCTTCGCCCGATCCGGCGCGCCGCGGTTCACCTTCACCGCTGCGAACACCCCGAGCCTGAAGATCGCCGCCTGCGCGTCGGTGAGCTTCGACTCGTCGTACCAGTCGCCGGTCTTCACCTGCGAAGCGACGGTGTCCTTCACCACCTGGCTGGGCACGTGCGGGCTCGGCCCGGTGGCGACCAGAATGTTGCCGAACTTGTAGCGCTGGCGCGGCGTCACATCGATGCGAATGCGAACGATGTTGAGCAGCTCGTCGACCACCGCCTCCGACTCGAGGGTGGCCTCGGCAAAGCCCTTCTCCTGCAGGTTGCGGAGCAGCCGCGCCTTCGACTCCTCCCACTCCGCCTCGCGAAAGATCGCCAGCTTGTAGAGCGGCAGCCCCTTCATCGCCGCCGCCTTGAACTCGGGCGCGAGCTCGTCGAGGCCGGTGATCTCGAGGTCGAGAATGCGGGCCGGCTTGCCCTCCTCGAGCTCGATGTGGAGCTTCACGTGGCCGGGCTTGTTCTCTTCGACCTCCGAGTCGACCAGCTTCGCCTGGTAGTAGCCGTTGGCCTGGTAGTAGCGCTCGATGCGCCGCAGGTCGGCCGCCCACGCCGAGGCGTCGAACGGGTGGTGCTCCCCGATGAAGGGAAACCACTCGGGAATGATGCCCTGCTCGCTGGTGAGGATTTTGCGCTTGAGGTCGTTGCCCGAGAGCGCAGAGGTGCCCTTGATCTCGATGTCGTCGACGTTGGGGCGCTGCTCCTTCTTCGCGGTCTCGCAACCGAGGCCCGAGCAGAGAAGCACGAGCGCGAGCGCCCGTGCGCGACTCATGCGCGATTGCCCTCGACGGTCAGCTTCTTCAGCCACAGCGCCGCCCGGGCGGTGTCTTCGCGGTGCACCAGCTCTTCGGAGCTCACCTTCATCCGGTAGCTCCAGTTGGTCGCCGCCACCGTGCCGGGGAAGTTCACCCGCTCCAGCTCGGCGAACACATCCTGCCACTGAATGATGCACAGCCCGCTCGACGACTGCAGCGCCGCCCTCAGCAGCGCCTCGTGCACCTGAGGCGAGTAGTCGGGCGAGGTCGGCAGGCCCTGAAGCTCCGGCCAGGTTCGGGCGCACGCATCGCGCTCCCACTGAGGCGCTTTTTCCCACCACTCGCGTAGCGTTTCGGTGTCGTGGGTGCCGGTCGTGGCGAGCGAGATCGCCGGGTACTGGTGGTTGTGCTGGTACACCCCATCCTCGCGCGACCATCTCATCACCCGGTAACCGGGGACCTTCTGCCGCTCCAGCACTTCGCGCGCCCATTTGGGAATCACGCCCAGGTCTTCGGCCACCACCGGAGCGACGCTCGACAGCACCGACAGGTTGGTATCACCGAGCTTCGCCGCCTGAGCTTCGTCGGAGGGCACGAACCGGCCCTTGGGCGTCTTCTCGTCGCGAATCCACTGACGGAAGTAGCCGATCACGTGATCGATGCGTCGCACGTCGTAGTAGCTGGCCGCCTTGCGGGCGCGAAACTTCAGCCACGCGTACGCGTCGCGGGAGATCGCGTCGAAGTCGAACCAGGGCAAACCCCAGTCTTGACCGTCGCTCGAAAAATCGTCGGGCGGTGCGCCCAGCCGCGCGTCGCGCCGCAGCAGCCCCGGGTGGCACCAGCAGTCGGAGCTGTCGGCGCCGATGATGAACGGCTCGTCGCCGCAGAGCTGAATGCCACGCGCCGCCGCCTGCTTGCGCACCTTGGCCCAGTGCTGGTGAGCGACCCACTGCAGCCACTGCTGGCGGAGCACCTCGGTGGCGAGCCTCCGCTCCGCCTCTTCGATCGCCTTCGGCTCGCGCTGGGCGAGCGGCTGGGGCCACTCCCACCAGGGCTGGTACTTGCGCTCCTCGGCGATCGACTGAAACAGCGCCCACTGCGGCAGCCACTCGCGCTCTTCTTCGACGAACCGGGTGAACTCGGGAGGCCTCGGCGCCGCCTTGAATTTGACGAACGCGTCGTTCAGCACCTTCAGCTTGAGCAGAAACACCAGGTCGTACTTCACCGCCGCCTGGTCGCGGGCCTGGGTGAGCATCGCCTCGTCGTCGGGCGAGAGCGACAGCTTGTACTCGTCGATCACCGCGCGGGTGTCGATGAACAGCGGGTTGAGCCCGAACGCCGACCGGGTGGAATACGGGCTGCCGTCGAGTGTCGTGGGGAGCAGCGGCAGGGTCATGAACATCTTTTGCCCGGCCATCTGCAGCCAATCGAAGATGCCCTCGAGCCCGCCGAAATCGCCCACGCCGAAGTCGCCGCGGCTCCGCACGGAGAACACCGGCAGCAGCACACCTGAGACGCGTGAAGACGCTTCCATCGAGGGGAACGAGCGATGTAGCACCAAAGCCGCCGTGGATCAGATTCTTCCAAGCAGCTTCTTCGATGCACCGGCGCTGAACGTTGCGCGGCGGTTACTCGGGCAGGTGCTGGTTCACCGCGAGGTGACGAGCCGGCGAAGGCGACCAGCCGAGACGGCGACCGTAGACCGCGAAGCGGGCGCAGGCGGAACCGAGCCGGTGATACGTCAGCGGCGCGCGCGCATCGTCGAGGTCGAGGCGTACCTGGGGCCGCACGACCTCGCGGCGCACTCGTCGAAGGGCCGCACCGCGCGCACCGAGGTGATGTTCGGCCCCGCCGGCCGCGCCTACGTCTTTCTCGTCTACGGCATGCACCTCTGCTTCAACGTGGTCACCCGGCCCGGCTCGGCGGTGCTGGTGCGGGCGGTCGAGCCGCTGACCGGCATCGACGAGCGCACCGACGGCCCCGGCCGGCTGACCAAGGCGCTCGGCATCACGATGAAGCACAACGCGATCTCGCTCCAGGGCGACACGCTCTTCCTCGTCGAGGGCGCGCAGGTGGCGACGAAACACGTTCAGAGAGGGCCTCGCATCGGCGTCGATTACGCGAAGCATTGGGCGGCGCGCCCGTATCGGCTCTGGGAGCGCGAAAACAGATTCGTATCTGCACGGTAACCACAGGTCGGCAAAGCCTTGACGCAACTGTCGCGACGAACCAACTTGCGCTCGGTGGACGCGCCGATCGAAGCCGATGTCGCTCTGGTCGAAGCCGCCCGCGATGGCGACGTCGCCGCGTTCGAGACCCTGGTCGACAAGTACCGTGACCGTGTCTACGGCCTCGCGCTGCGCATGACCCGCACCGAAGCCGACGCCGCGGAGATCACCCAGGACACCTTCTTGAACGCCTATCAGCACCTGAGCGAGCTGCACGGCGACAACCTGAAGGCCTTCGGGTCATGGCTGACCCGCATCGCCGCCAACCAGTCGCTGATGCGGCTGAGGCATCGCAAAGTGGCCTCCCAGGTCGAGCAAAGCCTCGACGAGCCGACCTTCAACGAGCGGGGCTCGCTGGTCGACGACGTGGCCGACTGGCGCCTCGATGCGCTCGGCCAGACCCTTGATAACGAGCTGAGAACGGCGATTCAGAAGGCCACCGACGAGCTCCCGGAGGAGCACCGGCGCGTTTTCCTCCTCAGGGACCTCGACGGGCTCTCCTACGAGGAGATCGCTGAGATCACTGGAGAATCTGTTCCCGCCATCAAGAGCCGGCTGCACCGCGCACGCCTTGCGCTGCGCGCCGCCATCGACCAATTCTACCAAGACGTGGAATGATGGTGGAAACTGCGCGGCGGGGCGCGCATCTCTTCAGAGCGAACTGGCGGGTCGAAGAGTCGAATGTACACGTGCAAAGAGGCTGTTGACGTGCTGCTCGAGTACCTCGACGGGGAGATGACCCCCGAGCTGAAGGCCAAGCTCGAGGAGCACTTCTCGGGCTGCCAGCCGTGCGAAGAGTTTCTCGCTCAGTACCGCGCCACGGTGGGACTTTGTCGAAAGGCACTCGAGAAGAGGATGCCTGAGTCCGTCAGTGACCGGCTGAAGTCGTTCTTGAAGACGAATATTTCGTCGGCCAAGACCGGCTGATCCGTTGATCAGGTGAGCTGAGAACGACCGGGCCGGGGACTGCCGGGGTCGGGTTCGGGCTCGGCTGTCCCGTACCCGATCTTTTCCTACAAGAACGGCGTCAGCACGTTCAGCCCGGCATCCCGCACCCGCTCATAAGGCAGCCCTCGGGCCGCGAGCGCCGGCATCAACGTCCCGCACAGCGTCGTCCTCAGCGCGAGCGCCCTCTGCTGCCGGGTGAGCAGCCCCCACGACGGCCCCAGCGCGGGCGGCTCAGGCTCCTCGAGCAGCTCGGTGATCACCCGGGTGGTGAGGGCGGGCAGCTCGGCCTCCATCTGCGCCAGCGCCACCGCGCCCGACTCGGCGGCCCAGGCCCAGCCGACCCGGGCGTGACGAATCTCGCCCTTCATCAGCACCGCCAGCGACTCCCGCAGAAACGGGTGCTGCGCTTTCTCCATCGCGGCCTCGAGCGGGCCGACCGCCAGCGTCTCTCCGATGCACAGCGCGGCGACCACCGCCCGCAGCGGGTCCTCCCGGCGCAGCTTCGGCTCCACCACCTTCGGCGGCGGCAGCCCGGCCCGGCTCAGCACCTCGACACAGACCGCGGCGTGGCGCTCTTCGTCGTACGCGGCGGCGGCCAGGCGGCTCGAGAGCTCGGAGTCACCGTCGGCCAGCGCCCGGGCGAGCGCGCGGAAGCGATGGGCGGAGTCGAGCTCCCGGGTGTGCCGCTCGCGCCAATCGGCGTGAAACGCCACCGCCAACGACTCGGGAACGTGGAGCAGCTCGACGAGGGGCACTTCTCCGCTCTGGGTACGCGGAGTCACCACTTCGGCGATGTTCATGACTCGCCCTCACTTCCCCTTTAGGCGGGGGCACTTGAGCAAATTGTGCCCCCTCGCGTAAACCCCCCACCCCGCGACGATGAGAAGCCTCAACCTCAAAGATTTGGACTTCGACGGCCTCGCCCAGGCGCTGGCCCCCCTGAAGTCCACCCGGCGCGCCACGCTCAAGCTGTTCGCCGCGGTCTACGCCCATGGCGCCCAGTCGCTCGAGGACCTGCGCGCGGTGCCCCAGGTGACCCGCGAGGTGCGCGACTGGGTTCAGGAAAACGGCGAGCTGCCCAGCCTCTCGGTGGTGGAGCGCCGCAAGGCCGACGACGGCTTCGTGAAGTACCTGTTCGAGTCTCCCAGCGGCGGCCGCTTCGAGGCGGTGCGCATTCCCATCTTCGATCACAAGTACGTGGTCTGCGTCTCTTCCCAGGTGGGCTGCGCGCTGGGCTGCACCTTCTGCGCGACCGGCAAGCTCGGCTTCAAGCGCAACCTCGCCAGCTGGGAGATCATCGATCAGGTGCTCCAGGTGCGCGCCGAGGCCGACCGCCCGGTGCGTGGCGTGGTGTTCATGGGCATGGGCGAGCCGCTGCTCAACTTCGAGAACACCACCCGCGCCGCCCGGGTGATGAGCCACCCCGCGGGCCTGTCGATTGCCGCCAAGTCGATCACCTTCTCCACCGCCGGCTGGGTGCCGGGCATTCGCCGCTACGTGCGCGAGGCGCTCCCCTACCGGCTGGCGTTCAGCATCACCTCCGCGATCCCCGAGAAGCGGCTGGCGGTGATGCCGGTCGAGCAGACGCACCCCCTGCCCGAGCTGATCAGCGCGATTCGCTCCTACTCCGAGGCGCGCCGCGAGCGGGCGATGCTGGCCTACGTGGCGATCAAGGGTTTCAACACCGGCAAGGAAGACGCCGAGGCGCTCGCCAAGGCGTTCGAGGGCATTCCGCTCAAGCTCGACCTGATCGACGTCACTGATCCGAGCGGGAAATACCAGCCGCCCGACGAGGCCGAGCTGAGCGCGTTTCGCGACCATCTGCAGGTGCTCAACGCTCCAATTGCCCGCCGTTACTCGGGTGGTAAGGAGATTGGGGCAGCCTGTGGGACCCTGGAGGCATCGCAGCGGGGAGGCGTGCTATGGACGGAGGCGGCATGAACCGGTTCGCAGGCATCCTCGCGGTCGCTGGCGCTACGGCGTTCGGCGTGCTCGCCATCTTCGGAGCGATGGCCTTTCGCGACAACGCCGAGGTCCCCAAGTGGTCGCCTCCGTCGGCCACCTACGCGCCGATGATGGCCGGCCTGGCCGAGATGCCCTCGGTGGCTCCCCGTCAGGTCGCGGCGCCGATTCAGGCCGCGCCGGTGGTGGCCCGCCAGGTCGCCGCCGCGCCGCCGCCTCCCGCGCCCACCCCGGTCGCGCCTCCGCCGCAGATCGTGGTCGAGACGCCGCCCGCCCCCCCCGCTCCTCCGGCGAACGTGATGCCGCCGGTGCCGGTCGCGCCGCCGGTGCAGCAGCCCGCCGACCTCCAGGACCTCGACGATGATCAGGTCGCTCAGGCCCAGCAGGAGCAGCAGCGCAAGGTGATGGAGACGAACAAGATGCGCATGCTCGACATGCGCAACGCCAAGCGCCCGTTCGCCCGCCCGCGCCTCAACCCGAACGTGCAGCAGCAGTAGGCCTGCCGGTTACTTCACCGGGGCCATCCAGAAAATCTCGCCGTTCACGTCGTTGGAGATGAACACCCGGCCGTCGGGCGAGACCGCCACGTCGGAGGGCCGCCCGTGGTCGAGCTGCCCGTCGTCCCAGCCGGTGGCGAAGTCTTGCAGCGCGCCGGTCGGGTTGCCGTTCACCGTCGACGACGGCATCGTCAGGCCGGTCGCCGGGTCGAGCGCGATCGACACCACCTTGGCGTCTCTCCACGAAGCGAACTCGCCGTGGAGCGCGACGATGACCTGGTGCTTGAAGGGGTTGGGGAACTGATCATCGGTGAAGTCGAGGCCGAAGGGCGTGTTGCCGATGATGAAGCTGTTGCTGTCGGCGCTCACCGAAGAGCACTTCGGCGAGCACTGGTTGTTCGCCTTGCAGGTGGAGGTCGAGTTGGCGAGCGTGTCGGTGCTCGACGAGCAGGCCAGGCACACGTCGGTGTACGGCAGGTTCTGCGAGGCGCAGCAGGGGTAGCCCCAGTCTTGCTGATCAGCGACCAGCAGCAGCTTCTCGCGCCCGCCCTCCGACGCGCTGTAGTCCTTCGCCAACTCGGAGGCGAAGCAGCGGTTGTGCCCGTCGTGATGGCAGCGCACGTACATCGGGTTGCGCAGGCCCTTCGCCACCTGCCGCACCCCGTTCGGAGCGGTGGAGTCGAGCGCGAGAATGCCGCCGTGAAACGGCATCGACGGGTCGCAGGTCTCGCTCTGGCTGCCGCCGTTGGTGACGTAGATGGTGCCGTCTTCGGCCTGGTCGAGCGTCTTCGGCCAGTGCAGCTGATCGACGTAGACCTGAATGTCGGCCAACTGCTCCGGGTCGCCCTTGGGCGCGCGCTGACAGGCCTCGTAGGTGTCGCGCTTCACCTTGGTGTGGTCCTGAAAGTAGAGGTGCCCGTCGGCGAACAGCATGCCCTGGGTGGAGTTGAAGTCTGCGGTGCGCCACGGCACCACCTGATCAGCGGTGCCGTCGCCGTCGTCGTCGGCCAGAAACACGATGCCCGCGTTGCCGTTGAGCCCGCCGCCGGTGGTGCCGGTGACGGGTGACGCCACGAACAGCTCTCCGCCCGGCGCGAACCGCATCGCCCGCGCGTTACCGACGGTGGCGAACGAGTGCGCGCACCACCCGAGCGGCACGCTGAGCCACTTGAGGTGGCTGTCTCCGTTCGGCTCCTTGTGCGGGTCGCCGGCGACGTTCACCATCGTGTGCGGCAGCGAGCACCAGCCGCCCGACGGCACGCCCGCGTCGGAGCAGTGGCCCGCATCGACACCGCCGTCGTGGTTGCCGTTGTTGCAATCACAGCCCGCGAGGAGCGCGGCGGCGAGAAGTGCGAGTGCGAGGCGCAAAGTCGACGCGGTATAGCACTCAGCGCTTGAAGGGATGCAACCGGCGCCAGGCGTATTGAACCAGCTTCCCGAAGCTCTCCGACTTCGACTCTGCGGCAGACTGCACGTTCCAATAAGTGTCGCGATCGACGTAGAGCACCAGCTCTTTGGAGCGCACCTTGGCCGAGTCGGTGCCGCCCTCGTCGTAGGGCGCGAGCGTGTCTTTCGCGGGTGACTCGCCCAGCTTGCCGGCGGTGGAGTCGGCGGTGAGCGCGTCGCGAATCAGCTTCGACGGCGACGCCTTCGAGAGCTCCGCGGCCTGGCGAATCTCCATGCTCATCGCGTCGGGCAGCTGCACCGGCATGCGCACCAGGTCGTCGCCGAGGTCGCTCGGCCAGCCGGTCTGCGCCCAGTCCATCAAGCCCCACGGCCGCACGAACGCATCGCGGCCGGGCACACCCAACGTCTTCGCCAACTTCGCCAGCGGCCACTCCTGCTCGGCGCGCTCCAGCGCCTGCTCGCTGCCGCGGCGGCGCACCCACGAGAGGTACTCGGCCGAGTCGCGAAAGTTCTGCTTCGCGGAGTCGGCCAGCTCACCGTGCTCGTAGTGCCAGTACTGCTCCAGCTCGACGTCTTCGTCGGTCGGGCCAGGGTGAAAGAAGGCCCACGACCCGGTGACGCTGTTCTCGAGCGACGCGTCGCGCGCCAGCTCGAGCAGCTTGCCGATGGTGAAGCCCGGCTTCGCCACCAGCAGCGCCACCGCCCGCACCTTCGGCGTCTTCAAGAACGCCGCCTGCAGCTGCCCCGCCTGAAACCCGTGGGTGGTGGAGAGCGCGTCGAGCAGCTGGTGGGTCTGCTCCTTCTTCGCGTCGGCGCCGAATGTGAGCACGACGCCGGTGGAGTCGCGCTGCACGTCGAGCTTCTCGAGCGGCCCCTTCATCGGCCGGGCGACCGGGTGCGCGGCGAGCGCCGGCACAGCGACGAAGCAGAGGAGCGCGAAGCGCATGGCGGGCACCATAGCGAAAAGCGAGTGGCGAAGCGGCCGCCCTTTGGCAAAACCCTCCCCGTGGCGTCGCACGAGGTGATCATCATCGGAGCGGGCTTCGGCGGGCTGGGCGCCGCGATCCGGCTGCACCAACTCGGCGTCGACGACGTGCTCCTGCTCGAGAAAGACAAAGACGTCGGCGGCACCTGGCTGCAGAACACCTACCCGGGCTGCGCCTGCGACGTCTCGACCGAGCTCTACTCGTACTCGTTCGCGCTCAACCCCGACTGGTCGCGCAAGTACGCGCCTCAGCCCGAGATTCAGGCCTACCTGAAGGCCTGCGCGCAGCGCTTTGGGGTATTCGAGAAGGTGAAGCTTTCCGCCGAGGTCGCGCGGGTGGAGTGGGACGACGCCGCCAAGCGCTGGAGGGTGACACTGAAGAGCGGGGAGTCGCACGACGCGCGCTTCGTCATCTCCGCCATCGGCGGGCTGAGCCGGCTGGCGCTGCCGAAGGTCGAGGGCCTGGCGTCGTTCACCGGCGCGCAGTTTCACTCCCAGAAGTGGGACCATGGCTACCAGCTGGCGGGCAAGCGGGTGGCGGTGATCGGCACCGGCGCCTCGGCGATTCAAATCGTGCCCGAGCTGGCGAAGCGGGTCGGCAAGCTGCTGGTGTTTCAGCGCACCCCTCCGTGGATCGTCCCCCGCGGAGACGGCCCGGTGCCCGGGTGGCAGCGCTGGCTGTACCGCAACGTGCCCGGCGTGCAGCGGCTGGTGCGGTGGAGCCAGTACTGGTTCAGCGAGCTGAAGGCGCTCGGGTTTCTGCACCCCTCGCTGGGTGGAGTCGGTCAGTGGCTGGCACGGCGCCACCTCGCCCGTCAGGTGCCGGCGGGACCGCTGCGCGAGGCGTTGACGCCCCGCTACGCGATGGGCTGCAAGCGGGTGCTGATCAGCGACGACTACTACCCGGCGTTCAGTCAGCCCAACGTGCAGCTGGTGCCCAAGGCGGTGACGCGGCTCGAGGGCAACGAGGTGATCGACGCCAGCGGCGAGCGGCATGCGGTCGACTGCCTGGTGCTCGCCACCGGCTTCAACGTGATCGACCCGATGGGGCCGCTCGAGGTGGTGGGCCGCGACGGCCGCACCCTCAAGCAGGCCTGGGCGAACGGGCTGAGCTCGAACCTGGGCACGATGGTCTCGGGGTTTCCCAACCTGTTCATTCTCTCGGGCCCGAACACCGGCATCGGCCACACCTCGATGGTGTTCATGATCGAGTGTCAGCTCCGCTACGCGATGGCGGCGATTCGCGCCGCGCGGCAGGGGCAATGGAAGACGGTCGAGGTGCGTACCGAGTCTGAGCGTGAGCTCAACGAGCAGATCGCCCGGCGCTCGAAAGAGACCGTGTGGATGAAAGGCGAGTGCCGCAGCTGGTATCTCGACGAGCACGGGCGCAACGGCGTCATCTGGCCCGACTACACCTTCAAGTTCTGGTGGCGCACCCGCCGCTTCGAGCCCAAGCATCACCTGTCATCGTGAGGAGACCATGAGCGAAACCAAAGTGGCGGTGATCACCGGAGCGGGCTCGGGCATCGGCCGGGCGCTGGCGCAGCTGCTCGCCGGGCGCGGCTTCAAGCTGGCGCTCAACGACTGGAACGCCGAGGCGCTGGAAGAGACGAAGAAGTCGGTCGACGTCGAGGTCGAGGCGCACGCGTTCGACGTGTCGAAGCGCGAGGCGTGGCGGGGCTTCGCCGACAAGGTGCTGGCGCGGTTCGGCCGGGCCGACTGGGTGGTGAACAACGCCGGCGTCGATCTCGCCGAGTCGTTGAACGACGTCAGCTTCGACGACTTCGAGTGGATCATGGGGATCAACTTCTGGGGCGTGGTGAACGGCACCAAGACGTTCCTGCCGACGCTCTTGAAGCAGAACTCCGGCGCGGTGGTGAACGTGTCGTCGGTGATGGGCCTGGTCGGCTACCAGATGCACGGCACCTACTGCGCCTCGAAGTTCGCGGTGCGCGGCTTCACCGAGTCGCTGCGCTACGAGCTGCGCGGCACCGGCGTGCTCTCGGCCTGCGTGCACCCGGGCGGCATCAAGACCAACATCGTGCGCAACTCGCGCTTTCGCGCCGACGTGGGCGACATCAACCACGACGAGGCGGTGAGCTTCTTCGACAGCATCGCCCGCACCACGCCCGACGAGGCCGCGCGCACCATCGCCGACGGCGTCGAAGCGCGTAAGTCGCGCATTCTGATCGGCATCGACGCGGTGGCGATCGACACCGCCCAGCGCCTGCTGCCGGTGAGCTACCAGGGCTTCTTCAACACCGTGGGGCCACGGCCTCGCAAAACCCTCTCCTGACAGGAGAGGGCGGACGGACGCATCAGCGTCAGCCGGGTGAGGTTACCGAACATGGATCTCGATCAGCTCCGCACCTTCCTCTCGGTGCTCAAGCACGGCAGCTTCTCGCGCGCCGGCCAGGCGCTGCGCATCGGTCAGTCCACGGTCAGCTTTCACATCGCGGCGCTCGAGTCGTCTGCCGGAGCCCGGCTGCTCGACCGCAAGGGCGGCAAGGTTCGGCTCACCGCCAGCGGCATCACCCTCGAGCGCTACGCGCGGCGAATTCTCGAGCTGCGCGACGAGGCGCTCGAGAACCTCTCGGCGCAAGAGAAGGGCGAGCGCGGCCGGCTCACCCTCGCCGCCTCCACCATTCCCGCCGACTACCTGCTGCCGCCGGTGTTGGCGCGCTTCACCGAGTCGCACCCGCGGGTGAGCGTGCGGGTCGAGGTCTCCGACTCCGGCCGCGCGCTCGACAGGCTGCTCGCCCAGGAGGCCGACCTGGCGATCGTCGGAGCCACCCGGGCCGACCGGCGCCTGCGCTTCACCGCCTTCGCCGAAGACGAGATCGTGCTGGTGGGGCGCGCGATCCACCCGCTCACCCACAAGCGGCCGAGCGAAGTCGAGCTCGCCAAGGCCCGGCTGATCGTGCGCGAAGAGGGCTCGGGCACCCGCCAGGCCGCCGAGGCGTTCATCGCCCAGCAGGGCGCCGACGGGCCGCCACCGCTCGAGGTGGGCAGTACCACCGCCGCCAAGCAATGCGTGCTCGAAGGCGCGGGCCTGGCGCTGCTCTCGCGCCGGGCGGTCGATCAGGAGCTGAAGAGCGGCGCGATGGTGGCGCTCTCGCTCCCCGGCTTCCCGGTTCGAAGGCGATTTCACCTGGTGCGGGCGCGCGCCGCCTCTTCGTCGGCCCTCGCCCGCGCCTTCGCCCAGGCGTTGCTTCAGAATTATCGATGATGACTATCGACAGCATCGATTAATCCGTCTGGATCCTCCATCGGGCCGGCGTTACGCAGCCGCCCATGGCCCACACCTACGGTATCGACGCCGCCGCGCAGCAACACCTCACCGCCGCCTCGGAAATCGCGAAGGCGATCCTCTCCCGCTATGCGTCGGAGGTCGACGCCAAGGCCCGCTTCCCCTCCGAAGGGGTGAGCGCGCTGCAGAAGGGCCGCCTCACCGGCCTCACCGTCGAGAGCGCGCTGGGTGGCCTCGGCCAGGGTCCCCGCACCTTCGCCGCCGTCGCCGAAGAGCTCGCCACCGCCTGCGGCTCGACCGCGATGGTGTTCGTGATGCACGTGAGCGCGCAGCAGGCGATCGCCTCGTCGAAGTCGCTGGTCAGCCGCGACGCGGTGCTCAAAGACATCGCCCAGGGCAAGCACCTCACCACCCTCGCCTTCTCCGAGAAGGGCAGCCGCTCGCAGTTCTGGGCGCCCACCTCGAAGCTGGCCGACAAGGACGGCGGCTTCGTCACCCAGGCGCAGAAGTCGTGGGTCACCTCCGCGCGTGAGGCCGACTCCTACGTCTCCAGCGCTCAGAAGCCCAACGCGGCCTCTCCCCTCGAGTCGACCATCTACCTGCTGCGCAAGGACCAGGCGGGAGTTCGGGTGAACGGCACCTTCGACGGCCTCGGGCTGCGCGGCAACGACTCGGCCCCGGTCACCTTGGAAGACGTGAAGGTGGCGACGGGCGATCTGATCAGCGCCAACGGCTCCGGCGCCGACACCATGCTCCAGGTGGTGCTGCCCTGGTTCAGCATCGGCACCGCGGCGATGGCGCACGGGCTCTGCCGGGCGGCGATCGGCGCCACCGCGGCCCACCTCTCGGGCTCGAAGCTGGAGCACACCGGCCAGGCGCTCCGCGACCTGCCCAACCTGCGCATGCGGCTGGCGGAGATGAGCGTGCGCACCGAGCAGTCGCGCGCGCTGCTCGGCTACACCCTGGGCGAGATGGAGAAGCCGAACGAGATGACGCCGCTGTTCGTGCTCCAGTCGCGGCTCGCGGCGCTCCAGTGCGCGGTCGACGTCACCGACCTGGCGATGAAGGCCTGCGGAGGCGCGGCGTTCAGCAAGCACCTGCCGATCGAGCGCCTGTTCCGCGACGCGCGCGCCGGCTGGGTGATGGCGCCCACCGCCGACCACCTCCAGGACTTCATCGGCAAGGCGCTGACTGGGCTACCGTTGTTCTGATGAGCCACGCGGTGCAACGGTGGACGGTGCGAGCGCGGGCGACCGCCCACGAGGTCACCGTCTACGCCCGCAACCACGCGATCAAGGCCGGAGCCGCCACCAGCCTTCACGAGAAGGACGAAGCGCCCAGCGGGTTGGAGCTGCTGCTTGCCGCCTTCGCCTCCGAGCTGATCCACGGGCTGCGACGTGAGGCGAAGCGCCGGAGGATCGCCGTGCACGAGTGCGAGGTGAGCCTGTGGGGTGAGCTGCACGACCCGCTGATCTCGCTCGGCGTGGTCGGCGCCCACGGAGAAGCCGGCCTGCGCGCGGTGGGCGGCACCGTCTACCTCGGTGCCGATGGGCCCGATGAGGTGCTCGACGAGGCGTGGGCCGAGACGCTCGAGCGTTCACTGTTTCACCAGACGCTGCGCAAGTCCGCGGCCATTTCCCTGTCGCTGCAGAAGAGCCCGTAGGAGAACGAACCGATGAAGCCGATTCTGGTGGGAGCCGTCATCTACGACCCGAAGGTCGCCGTCATCTGGGACATCATCGGCCGTTACTTCGCGGCGAAGGGCTGCCCGATCGACTGCGTCTACTACACCAACTACGAGCTGATGGTGACCGCGCTGGCCGCCGGGCACATCGACATCGCCTGGAATTCGCCGCTCGCCTGGGTCGACGCTCAGCGCCGCACCCACGACGGCTGCCGGGCGATCGCGATGCGCGACACCGACCGCGACCGCGTCTCGCACCTGGTGGTGCCGAAGGCGAAGGGCTACCGCTCGCTCGCCGACCTGCGCAAGGCGACCATCGCCACCGGCGCGCTCGATTCGCCCCAGGCGACGCTGATTCCGCTCCAGGTGCTGCGGCGCGAAGGTCTGCAGCCGGGCCGCGACTTCACCTTGAAGCGCTTCGACGTGCTGGTGGGCAAGCACGGCGACCACGTCGGCGGTGAGCGCGACGCGCTGGAGTCGGTGAAGAAGGGCGAGGCGCAGGCGTGCTGCGTGCTCGACCTCAACTGGCAGCTGTGGAGCACCGACGGCACCGTCGACGGCTCGAAGTTCGAGGTGCTGGCCACCACCCCGCGCTTCGACCACTGCAACTTCACGGTGCTGAAGTCGTTCGACGCCGCGCGCGAGAAGGCGTGGACCGAGGTGCTGATGTCGATGAGCTACGACAACCCCGACCACCGCGAGATGATGGACCTCGAGGGGCTGAAGGCCTGGCTGCCCGGCCGCACCACCGGGTACGCGACGCTCGAAGAGGCGTGCCGCGAGCAGGGATTCTTCGAGGGCCGCTGATGCTGCCGCTGTTTCCCGTCACCGTGGTGGGGAGTTGGCCACGGCCACCCGAGCTCAACCGCGCGTTCGCCCGCGCCAAACGCGGCGAGATTCGTGAGGCCGAGCTCGCGCTGATCACCGAGGCCGCCGTACGCGAGGCGGTGCGCCTGCAAGAAGAGGCTGGCATCGACGTGGTGTCCGATGGTGAGCAGCGCCGCGACAACTTCTACTCGTTCGTGTCGGGAAAGCTCGACGGCGTGCAGTTGATGTCGCTCGCCGAGATGTTGGATGTGGTGGAAGACAAAGAGAGCTTTCGCCAGCTGCTCGACAGCCTCGACGTGCCGGCCTGGTCGATTCACAACCCGACCTGCGTCGGGCGCATTCGACGCCGGGAGCCGCTCGCCGCCGAAGAAGTGCGCGCGCTCCGGGCGCTGACCAAGAAGCCGATCAAGGTGGCGCTCCCTGGGCCGTACCTACTCACCCGCGCGATGTGGGTGAAGGAGGTGTCGCGAGCCGCGTATCCCGATAAGGAATCGCTCGGCGCCGACGTGGTGCAAGTGCTGCGGGAGGAGCTGTCGTCGCTGCGCGAGCTGGGCGTTGAGTTCGTGCAGTTGGATGAGCCGGTGCTGACCGAGCTGGTGTTCACCCAGGGCCGCCCGCGAACGTTCATGTGCGCCGCGCTCGCCGCGCGAAAGGACCCCGCGGAGGAGCTGGAGCTCGCGGTGACGCTGATCAACCGGGTGCTCGAGGGCTTCGACGACCTCCACACCGGGCTCCACGTCTGCCGCGGCAACTGGAGCCAGAAGGAAGAGACGCTGCTCTCGGGCTCGTATCAACCGCTGCTGCCGTGGCTGGAGCGGTTGAAGGTGAAGCAGCTGGTGCTCGAGTACGCCACGCCGCGTGCGGGTGAGATCGTCGCTCCGGTGGGGCATGAGCTCGGCCTGGGCGCGGTGAACCCGCGCACGCCCGAGGTGGAGACGCCCGCAGCGATCGTGTCGCGGGTGCGCGAGGCGCTGAAGTTGATGCCGGCCGAGAGGATCTGGCTGAATCCCGACTGCGGGTTCGGCACCTTCGCCAGCCGGCCGATGAACCCGCCCGAGGTGGCGCAGGCGAAGCTGAAGGCGTTGGTGGAAGCGGCGAAGCAGTTGCGGTCGTCGGAGGCGTGAGGCCCCTTCCGCCCTCCGGGCACCTTCCCCCGAAGGGGGAAGGGATCCCCTCCCCTTTCGGGGGAGGGTGGCCGAAGGCCGGGAGGGGGCTCAATCTCCACAAACCAGCCGTGCTCGAATCAGCGAGCGCCCAGCACGTTCGGCAGCTCCCACTGTGCGTCATTCGAATCGCGCTCGAAGAAGCCGGTCTCGTAGCTGCCGAAGAAGTCGTGCACCGCCTTCCCGCGCAGCGACAGCGACGCCTCCGGCCCACCCTCGACGTGCATCGCCCGCACCACGTCGAGCCCGCTGTCGAGCAGCAGCCGGTTGAAGTCGCTCATCTGGTACCCCTCGCGCACGAACAGAAAGAGAATCCTCCCCTGCTTGTCCTGCGCTACCGCTGACTCGCTCCAGGCGCGGCCGTTCGGCTTCCACACCGACTCGCCCTGCCCTTTGATCAGCCGCAGATTCTGCACCACGGTCGCATATTGCGCGGCGACGTCCTTGGCGCCCTTCTCATCGAGGTCCAGCAGCTGCGCCTTCGGCAGCCCGGCCTTCTTCGGGTTGAACACCAACACCGACTGGTAGGCGTTGAAGTCGCCGTTGTTCACGTGCTCGCGGTCGACCAGCTTGCCGACGTTCGACTTGTGGTCGGTGCTGAACATGCCGGCGTTGATCACCGCGGCCATCTTCTGCTGATCCGCCCACCCCGACGCGGTGTGCAGCTTGCCGTCTTTCGAGGCCATTCCCAGCGTGAGCGTGGCCACGTTCGGGTCCACCCGCACCACGTGCAGGGTCGCCTTCGGCTTGTCGTGGTCGAAGGGCCGCGCCTGGTACTCCACTCCGGCCGCGAGCTGCGTCCACGGTGCCGCGGCAGGCTCGGCGCACATCCACACCGCGAGAGCGATCGTCAGCACGTGCAGTTCAACCTCCGCGAGGTGCGGTCGGTTCCTGCGAATGCGATGCCGTCGGCGACTTGCGGATGATCAGCTTGCGCGAGAACAGCTGGTCGACCTTCAACAGCCACTCGCGGAACTTCGGGTAGTCCTTCGCGCTCACCCGGGCCACCGCCAGCTCCATGCGCCCTTCGCACGCCAGCTGGCCGTCATTCTTGCACTCCAGGGTGAAGCTGCCGAACGGAGACTCCACCGTCTCCTTCGGAGGCAGCGCGTCGGGCGAGTACTCCGCCGGCAGCACGTAGCGGGTCTTGAACACGTTCACCCACGCCTCGGGGAACACCGCGTCGTACTTGCGCTCCACCAGCGGCGCCAACACCTGGGTGTACGCCCGCGACGAGCCGAACGGGTAGAAGCGCTCGATCACGTTGCCGTACTCGGCGTAGCGCGGGGTCGACATCTCGAAGGAAATCTTCACCGGCTCTTCCAGCTTCGAGAGGTCGGTGACGTCGACCTTCGACACCGTCAGCGCGGGGAACGACTGGGCCCAGGCCTGCTCGAACGCCTGCCGCCGGGTCGCCGCCGCCTGGTACAGCCGGCGGAACTCGGGAGCCCCTTCTCCACGCGTTTCGATCGAGCCGGTCGCGTCGGCCGAGCCGTTCGACGACAGCTTCACCGTCATGTCGACCACGGTGGTGTTGAGGTCGGCCTTCGCCTCGGGCGTGACCAGAAACCGGCTCGCGCCGTCGGGCTCGACGATCAGCACGTTCGCCTGGCGGTCTTGCCCGGGCATCTCGCCGGTGCCGTGAAACTCCGCGGTGCCGTCGAGGTAGAGGTCGTACTTCGGCACGTAGGCGATCGCGTGGTTGAACGCCGCCAGCGACGCCGGCTGTGGGTCGAGCTGGCCGAGGTTGCGCATCCGCAGCAGCACCAGCCGCGCGTCGACACCCGCCACCTTCAGCATCGCGAAGATCAGCGACGCCTTGTCTTTGCAGTCGCCGAAGCGCCGCGCGAGCACCCGGTCGACCCGGTACGGCTTGAAGCCGTGAATGCCGAACTCCAGCGCCACGTAGCGGGTGTGGGTGACCACGAAGTCGTAGATCGCCGAGATCACCTTGCGGTCGTCCTTGCGGTCGACGCCCTTCAGCACCGTGTCGACGGTCTTCTTCAGCTCCTCGTTCGGCACCAGCTGGTCGCGCACCAGGCCCCACCAGTAGCGGCCGACCTGCTCCCAGGTCTGGTAGGTCGACATGTGGAGCAGCGTCGAGACCTCGGCCCACCCGGGCATCTGCGGCTCTGGAATCACCTTCGCCACGTTCGCCGCCTCGAACAGGTAGACGGTGCGGCCGTCTTCTTCTTTCTGCTCGGTCTTCACCCAGCTGGGCAGCGTCTTCTGGTTCCAGTAGAGCGGCCGGCCCTTCGGCATCTCCACCGCATAGCGGTAATGCAGCTTGGGGTAGGTCGACTGCACCGAGTCGACGTCGCCCCAGTAGTCCGAGAGCAGGTTCTCCGATGAGGTGTCGTCGATGCTCCACTGCAGCTCGAGCACGTCGCCGGGCGCGAGCGCGGGGAACGAGAGAATGCGCGCACGCGCGTCGTAGTACATGCCGGTCCACGGCTCGTTGAGCGGGCGCTCGCCGTCCTGGTAGCTCTCGACCACCGAGCCATCGGGCTTGGTGATGCGCGCCTTCACCACCCGCACCTCCTGGCGGTCGGGCGAGTAGGTGATCGGCAGCGAGCGAAACGACTCCACGCCCCGCTGGTTGAGCACCTTCACCACCTGCTGCTGAAAGCGCGACGACAGGCCCGACGCCTGCACCCGCACCGCCACGGTGTCGGTGAGGTACACCGCGTCTTCGTCGCCCAGCTTGGTCTTCGCCGCTTCGTCGGTGAGCGCGCGGGCATCGAACGCCCAGCGGGTGGAGGCGCGGTTCGACTCGCCCTGGAGCGTGCGCAGCACCTCTTTGAGCGTCGCGTTCTGCGGCTTCAGGTCGAGCGCCTTCTTCAGCGAGACGATCGCCTCTGGCTTCTTGCCGGCGTAGAGCTGAGCCCGGCCTTCGCGTTCGTAGACGTCGGGGTCGCGCGGAGCGAACGCGTGCGCCTCGGTGAACACCTGCGACGCGGCGTCGGCGCTGCCGTTCGACGCCAACAGCTCCGCCAGCCGCAGCCGGGAGCCGAGATCGAACGGATCCAACGCGAGCAGCCGCCGGTATTGGTCGGTCGCGTCGGCGATGCGCCCCTCGTCGCCCAGCAACCCGGCGAGCGAGCGCCGCGCGTTGAGGTCGTCGAAGCGCAGGCCGATGATCATCCGCTCGCGCTCCTCCATCTGCTGAACCCGGTCGAGCCGGTGCGCGGCCTGCGCCGCTTCACGCGCCACCTGCGGCAACAGCGGGAGCAGCGCGAAGGCCTCTTCCACCACCTTCACCGCGTGCACCCGCTCGCCCAGCGCCTCCAGCGCCCGCGCGTACGCCACCCGCGCCGCGCCGAAGTTCGGGTACTCCTTCACCAACTGCTCGAGCATCGGAGCGGCCCGGTCGGGGTGCTCGCGGGTGAGCTCGAAGGCCGCCATGCCCAACCGCGCCTGCGGGTACTTCGGGTCGGCCTTCAGCGCCGCCTCGAGGTACTGCCGCTGCTGGTCGTGGTCGTCGGAGCTGAACTCCGCGGCGATCAGCTGAATCTCGGCTTCTTTCGGCGCGAGCTCGGCCGCGCGCTGCGCCGCCACCGTGGCGAGGTGCTCCTTCTCGTCGTAGCCACGCTGCCAGCCCAGCACCACCGCGTACTCGGAGTGCAGCTGGGCGTCGTTGGGCGCCGCCTTCACCAGCTTCAAGAACGCGTCGGTGAGCGTCGGCAGCGCCACCGGCATCGGGTTGCTGCCCTTCTCGAGCGGCGGCACCTGGTCGGGCAACACCACCTTCACGCCCGCGCTCGCGCCCGGCGCCCGCTCCGCGCGGAGGAAGAAGCCGAGCGGCCCGGTGTCCTGACACAGCTTCAGCAGCACCCGGTTGGTGCCCTTGCGCAGGTGCACCAGGTAGCGCGCCTGGTCGAGCCGCGGCACGTTGTACTTGTCTTCACTCGCCGCCTTCACCCCGTTGATCCACAGCCGAAAGCCGCCCGGCGTGCCCAGCGAGAGCTCGGTGGTGGTCTCGCGCTCCGCCTGCAGGAACGTCAGCGCGTACACCACCACCTGCGACGCGGGGCGCACCGCCGACGAGAGGTCGACGTAGCCGTTGATGCTCCGCGCCGGGAGCTTGCGCCAGGTGAGCGCGTTCGCCTCGCCGTCGAGCTGCTCGCCCTGCGCGGCCTGACCCTTGGCGAAGTAGGTCGCCTTGAGGTCGGTGCCCGCCTCGGGGCCGAAGTCGGTGTCGCAGCCGCTCTTGCCCTCGTTGTCGAACCCGCCGACCACCCAGTAGTCCTGCACGAAGCCCATCGGCTCCAGCAGCTCCGACGAAGACTGGGTGCGGCCGCGCGCGCGCTGGAGGTCGGCGTAGAACACCCGCGCCAGCGAGCGAACGTACGGGTTGGTGTTCTGGCGGTAGAGCAGGTTCGCGTACGGGCCGGCGAGCAGGTTGAGGTCGTCGACCTCGTCGATGAACCCGTGCATTCTGATCAGCGTCGCCGCCGCGCGCGGGCTGCCCGCCTGTTGGTAGAGCCGCTGGGTCAGCTTCTCGACCCTGTCGGTCACCGGCGAGTCCAGCCGCCCCATCGAGAGCGCGGCCACGAGCGTCAACGCGAGCATGGCGCGGGTGTATCACCGCCCAGCGACGGCACTACTTCACTTTGTCGCGGATCGGCACGCCGTACATCGGGTGCATGCGATGGCCGGGCGGCTTGTGCGCCGGAGCGGGAACGCCGGCGTCGGGCGGTGGGGCAGGAGGTCCCGCGTCAGGCTCCGGCGCCGGCGGCGGTGGCGCTTCGCGAGGGGGCAGCCCGTAGGCCGGCTTGGGCACCTCGCGCGGAGGCGCTCCGTAGAGCGGAGCGGCGACCGGGGGAGGATCGGCCTTCTGGCAGGCGCCGCCGAGCATCGCAGCCGCGGCGACCCCCACCATCACCTGCTTCCAGCTCGACTCGCGCCCACAGTGAGGGCACGACTTCTCGTCGGGCTTGAAGAACTGCCGGCACTGCGAACAGGCGCGGAGCACGCGCCGAAGCTTAGTTCTTCTGCTCGGCGGCTTTCACGGCCTCGTCGGCCGCCTCGGGCGCTTTGGCGCCGTCACCGCCGGCCTTGGCCTTCGCTTCGGCCTCGGCGATCTGCTTCTTCACCTCGGCCATGTCGAGGCCCTTCACGGTCTCGATCAGCTTCTCCAGCGCCTGCGGAGGCAGCGCGCCCGCCTCGGCGTAGAGCAGCACGCCGTCGCGAAACACCGCGAGGGTGGGAATGCTCTGAATGCCGAACATGCCCGCGAGCTCCTGCTGCTCCTGGGTGTTCACCTTGGTGAACGAGATGTCGGTGTATTTCTCGGCGGCCTTCTCGTAGGTCGGAGCGAACATGCGGCAGGGCATGCACCAGTCCGCCCAGAAATCGATCATCACGATTCCGTCTTGTTTGATCGCCGCTTCGAAGGTGTCTTTGGTCAGGTCTTTGGTGTTGGCGCTCATGGCGTGCCTCTCTAGCAAAAGAGATGCTGGAGAGACCGCCTGGTTTCGCGACGCGTCAGAAGGCTTCAGAACGCGTAGAGATTTGAGCCGTTGCCCAGATCGCACTGGCCAGCGATGGGATCACCGCCGGTGCGGATCACGTCTGAGGGCGCAGGCTCTGCGTACGAGCCGGTGAGCTCCAGTTGCAGCACCCGCACCAGCTGCTTCTCGAGCAAGGTGACGTAGAAGCAGGGAATCGAAGGCACTTCATGGCCCCCGCCGATGCCGGAGTCGTCGGTGAGGAACAGGTACCGGCCCCCGGTGACCTCGGCCATGGTGCGAAAGGTCGACTCCAGCAGCTTGTCGGCGCCGCTCGCGGCCAACGGGTAGATGTGCACGCCCTGGTGGCGCAGGGTGCCGAGCGCGGTGACGATCTTCGGCTCGTCGCCCGCGTGGTGCGGCGCATCGGCGACGTGAAACACCACCTTCGCGGTCGAGCTCCACGACAGCTGCGGGAGCGCCGCCACCGCCTGGTCGAGCGCCTCGGGAATGTCGCCGCCGCCGCCGGCCTGCACCGCCGAGAGCGCGGTCTGGAACGTCGCCAGGTCGGTGAAGTCGGTCACCTTGGTGACGTACTCGTCGCCGACGTCTTTGTACTGCACCAGCGCCCAGCGCACCGTCACCCCCGGCTGCGCGGTGGCGAGCTGCTGGGCGATCGAGCCGAGCTCGTTCTTCAGCCAGTCGATCTCGTCACCCATGCTGCCGGTGCAATCGAGCACCAACGCGATGTCCATCGTCTGCACCGCCGTGCCGATGGCGGCCAGTTGGAACGTGGTCGCGCTCGAGGCCGACACCGCGAGGGTACTCGCTGCGCTGCCCAAGGAGGCGCTGGCGGTCATCGAGGTCGCCGCGCCGGGGAAGAAGAGCGCACGGCCATCGGCGCCGGTCACGGTGGAGTCGATTTGCACCTGGGCGCCGTCGAACAGCGTCACCGTCGCGCCCGCGAGTGGCAGGCCGCTGCTGTCGGTGACGTTCACCACCACGCGCTGCGAGCGATCGATGTTCGGAGCGCCCGACGGCTGGGTGGGAAGGAACAGCTGGTAGAAGCCGAAGTTGAGGTTGTCGTCCCACGCGCCCGCGGTGAGCTGACCCGGCTGTTGCTGCTGCGTGCCGCCGTCGCTCTCGATCACGCCCGAGCCGCCGCCCGTGGCCGCGCTGCCTCCGCCGCTCGCGCTGCCGCCGCCGGCGCCAGAGCCACCGCCCGTGGCGAAGCCGCCTCCTCCCGCCGCGCCGCCGCCCGTGCCGCTGCCGCCACCCGTGGCCGAGCCGCCGCCGGTCGCCGCGCCTCCACCGCCCTCGGCAAAGCCACCACCCGTGGCCGAGCCGCCGCCCGGGCCCGAGCCTCCGCCGGCGCCCTGGCCTCCGCCCGCGCTCATCATGTGCTCGTGGGGTGGCTGCATCGACGAGCCACACGCCATCCCCAACAACGCGAACAGAACCAGCAGCTTGCGCATCGAACGTCCCCTCGAAAAACCCGGCCACCGACTTCGACCCGCAACCGCCGATCCATGAGACACCCTCTCCTTTGGGAGAGGGCCGACGGATGCGCAGCATCCGCGGGGTGAGCAACTGTGTTGTTCATCCCGTCTCCAGGTCAGGCTGCGCCGGTCAACGCCAGCTTCGGGCTCCAGTTCGCGCGATCGCGCACCATCGCGTTGAGCCAGGTCAGTAAGCGCCGCGCACATGCGATCAGTGCGACCTTCGGTTGTTTCTTCTGCTCTACCGTCAGGTGCTCGTAGACCTGTTTGAGCGCAGGGTTCCAGCGGATGCCTGTGAGCGTTGCCATGTAAAGCACCCTACGGACGTCCGCTCGTCCTCCGTGGCACCTCTTCGAGCCCTGAAACTCGCCGCTCTCCCAGTCGAACGGGGCGACCCCCACCAACGCTCCGATTTCCTTTCGGTTCAGCTTCCCGAGTTCCGGTAACCGACCGATCATCGTTGCGATTGTCTGGGCGCCGACGCCTGGCACTTCGTCCAGCAGCTTCACCGTCTCGTTCCAGTGCGACTGGCCCCGCAGATGGTTGTCGGTGTCCTTCTCGACGTTCTTCAGCTGTCGGTTGAGCCACGCGATGTGCTTCTGAAGGTTCTTCTTCACGGCCTTCGAGCGAGTCTGCTGCTGGCGATTCATCTCCGCGGTCCTCATCTCGATGAGCTGGCTTCTACGGCTCACCAGTGCCTCCAGCTCGAGCTGCGCTTCGCTCGGCGGTTCCGTCAGTCGCGGATCCATCCGCATCGCGAAATCACACAGCACCTGCGCGTCGACTCGGTCCGTCTTCGCCAGTTTCCCTCGCGCTTTGGCGAAGTCTCTGGCTTGCCTCGGGTTGACCGCCGCGACCGGCACCTTCGCCGCTGCGAGAGCCAACATCAGCTCCAAGTGGTAGCGGCCCGTGGCCTCCATCACGACGAGCTCGACGCCCGCAGCTGCAGCCTTGAGGGAAAAGGCTTTTACCGCCGTCGGCTCGTTGACGACCTGCTCAGTCTTTCCATCGCTCCAGCAGACCTCCAACGTGCTGCTCGCGACGTCGACACCCACTCGCGTCTTGTTCTCCATCGACTCTCCTTTACCGCTGGAGCGTCGCCTCGGCTTCTCCCTGCCTTGCGTTATCCGGACTGTGTCCTGGCAACTGTTCGGGCTCTTAGCCGAGGCATCGGAACCGGCGACCTTGCTCACCCGCGATCTAGAGACCTTGGGACGCGCGGACTGCCGGCTCCGTTGCCCAGCATCTCCCTCGTACCGCACTTCCGACATACAAGGGACAGCCCTGCCCACAGTTTGCAGGTGGAGCGTCCCCGTCGAAGTCCCCGTCGAAGCCGCAGCTTCAATCCGCTCAGGTGTTCTTCAGCGCTTCGCGCACGCTCAACCCGCTGAGCCTGCCCTGGTGCGCGGCGACATACCGCTTCACCTCAGCCGGATCAGTCCACGCGTGCTGCCGCAGCGCCCAACCGATCGCCTTGCGAATGAAGAACTGCTTCGCCAGCGGGTGCGCCTTGGGGCCTTCGAGCGACGGCTCGATGCAGTCGTAGAGCAGCTTCAGGTCGATCTGCTCCTTGAACCGCAGCTGGCAGATGATCGAGGTGCGGCGCTTCCACATGTCTTCGTCGACGCTCCACTGCCGCATCGCCTTCTTCATCGCAGCCGGCTCCGCCGCCAACAGGTCACCGACGCAGTGCGCGGCGATCTCATCGACGAAGTCCCACCAGGCGCCGCTGACGATCAGCTCCTCGTACAGCGGGAGCATCTTCATCGAGGTGAACTTCTTCACCCGCTTGTCCTTGAGCAGCACCAGCGCGGCGTAGCGCTCCTCGCGAAACTTCGCCCCGTTCCACAGGGCGAGCACGTCTTCGCGCCAGGTCTCGAAGTCCTCCACCGGGTGCGCCTTCACCAACGGCTTCACCGCCGCGCGCATCGGGCCCGCCGCGACGCCGTGGTACGGCATCACCGACTTCATGTACGCCTGCATCTGGGGCGCGCGCTTCGGATCAGCGGCGGCCACCAGCACCGCGCGAACCTCTTTCAGCAGCGCGCTCAACCCACCACCGGGTCGATCAGCTGCAGCTCGCGCCACTTGCCGCTGCGAAACCGCAGGAACAACGCGCCCGCGAGCACCACCAGGTAGGTGACCAGCCAGAACGCCGCGCCCACCTCGCGCCACCCGAGGTACTTCACCGAGACGTAGGCACCGGGCACGAAGATCGCCCAGGCCACCGTCAACCGCGCCTTGAGCAGATAAGACGTGTCGCCCGCCGCCCTCAGCGCCTCGCCGGTGGTGTTCACCGCCGCGTCGAACAGCTGCCACGCCGCCGAGAGCATCAGAATGCGCGCGCCGACCTCGAGAAAGTCGTGCACCGCGTCGCTCGGCGCCAACGGAGTGAGCAACATCGTCGGCAACAACAGGTACGCGAAGCCGACCAGGCCCTGCCAGACCGCGGCGGTGCGAAAGGTCATCGACACCAGGCCGGGCACGTCGTCTTTTCTGCCGGCGCCGATCGCCTGGCCGACCAGAATCGCTCCGCCGCTCGCCAGCCCGAACGCCGGCATGAACGAGAACGAGTTCACCTGAATCACCGCCATCATCGCGCCGACCGCGACGGTGCCCAGGCTCCCGACAACCACGTTCACCCAGAAGTTGTAGGCGAAGAACTCCAGAAACCAGTTCACGCCCGAGGGCAGCCCGAAGCGGAGCACCCGCTTGAACTCCTCGAACCGGAGCTCCGGCCAGGGGAACTTGCGGCCCTCGAAGGCGAAGATGCCCACCAGCAGCGCGAACGCGATCGTGGTCGCCAGCGTCGACGCCAGCGCCGAGCCCTTCACGCCCAGCGCCGGAGCGCCCCACTTGCCGTTGATCAGCGCGATGTTGAGAAACACGTTCAACACCATCGCGATCACGCTCGCGATCATCGGCAGCCGGGTGCGGCCGATGCCGCCGTAGTAGTTGGCGAGCGCCTCCATGCCGATCACCGCGCCGCCCGACCACAGCCGCACCACCAGGTACTGATCCATCAGCTCGCGCACCTGCGGCGTGTAGTCGGTGTGCGCGAGAATGAACGGCACCACCGGGCGCGCCAGCAGGCACACCAGCTCGGTGATGCCGGCCAGCGCCAGCCCGTAGAACGCGAACCGCCGCGCGCCGACTTGATCTCCCCGCCCGAACATCTGCGAGGCGAAGCTCGACACGATGAACACCGTGCCCATGAAGCCGACCATCACCGCGAAGGCGTTGATCGAGCCGGTCGAAGTGGCGGCGAACGCGTCTTTACCCAGCCGGGTGACCAGGTAGCAGTCGGAGAGCCCGACCACGACCTGGGTGGAGCGCGAGACCATGATGGGCCACGCCAGGCCGAGCAGAGTGCCTACGCCCGGGCGTTGAGGTTGTGCGGAGCCGTCCATGGATGGGGCCACACACGTAACAGAACGCCGCGCCTGACGCCCACCGAAGGCGTTACAACGGAGCCGATGGCCGACGAGCGCACCGTCGAAGACCTCTTCCTCGAGGTCGCGGTCAACCCGGGAGACCTCGCCTGCCGCCAGGTGCTCGCCGACCTGTTGATGGAGCGCAACGACCCCCGGGGCGAGTTCATCGCGCTCCAGTGCGTCGGCTCACCCACCCCCGAGCAACTGAGCCGGGCGAAGGAGCTGTTCGACGCCCACGTGCAGAGCTGGATCTCGGAGAAGTTCTTTCGCGACCTCCATCTGCCCAGCATCGTGTTCGAGCACGGCTTCCTCGCCGGCTGTGCCCTGATTCGCGCCCCCGACCTCAAGGCGCACCTGGAGCGCGACTGGGCGACGGTGAAGCGGCTGCGCGACCCAACCTGGGAGGTCGTCAACGCCTGCCCCCTGTTGACCGAGGTCGCGGTGAGTGAAGCCGTGGGGGTGCGGTTGATCTCCGGTGCCGAGCGGCCCCACCTGCGGGTGCTCGAGCTGATCTCTCCCCACCGGTTCGACCTCGTCACCCACGCCTGGCAACGCCCGACCGGCATTCCGCACCTGGAGCAGCTGGTGCTGCGCGGCCCCAACCTCAAGCTGGGCCCGCAGGAGCTCGCTCCCTTCCTCGATCAGCCGCTCGGCTTGAGCGCGCTCAGGCTCGGGCCGAACAAGGTGCGCCTGGGCCTGCTGCTGCCCACCCTCGAACGGTCTCGTCTGCGCCGCTTCAGCCTCGGCTCGCTGCGCCCGGCGGAGGCGACCTACGCCGCGGGCTGGCTGATCCAGAAGCTCGAGCGAGAAGCGTGGGAAATCGAGCTGACCCGAGGAGCCAAAGGAGCCTTCGACCAGCTGACGCTCCGAGGAGCGGGCCTGGGCGACCACGAAGGCGAGGCGGCGGTGCGCGCCGCGCTGGAACGCGTGCTCGAAGGGCTCTCTGCCGCCACTTTCGAGCGGGTCACCGCGCCCGCGCTGGTCTCTTCAAGAATCAGGGCGCTGGGCTGCCTGCGGCCGCACCTGCGCTGAGTCAGTGCCGCTCGAAGGTCACCAGCAAATACTCCAGCGTCACGTGGTCGCCGTCGCGGGCGCAGGTGAGCCGCGCCTGGGTCGCCTTGTCTTCCAGCACGAACTTCCAATGCTCGTCCTGGCCGGCGTCGGTGAAGTGCGGGTCTTCCAACACCTTCCAGGTGCCGTGGGTCGACAGAATCGAACAGCTGCCGGGTGAGAAACTCCACCCGCGAGGTCTTCGCCGAGTACGCCATCGTGAGGGTGAAGGTCTCCCGCGCCTCTTCACCGAGCCCCGGCGGAAACCAGGTGGCCATGTTCTCGGTGCTCATCACGTTCGGAGCGGCGATCAGCTTGTCGGGGTCGTCGGGCTGCAGCTGCATGCGCCACTCGATCGCTCCCGGAGTCGCCAGCAGCACGAACCGGTCGCGCTTGCCCTTCACGCCGGTGTCACTGTCTTCGAGGGTGAAGCCGTTCTTCTCGAAGCCCTTCTTCACCGCCGCCGCGTCGAAAGCGCCGGTGAGCTCGCGGTGGAGCACCGCCTGGCCGGCGTCGATCATGATGAAGCGCCACTCGGGCAGGGTGGCGATCATCGCGCTCCGCAGGTCGATCGCCCGGCGCAGCGGCGTGCCCGCGTCGTGCACCGCCGGCGCGCCGCACTTCGAGCAAGCCGTCGCGAACATCAATACGAGCGCGGCCAGCACGGCGGCCCCTCCCTGACGAGGGAGGGGCTGTCGCGAAGCGACTGGGGAGGTCTGTGCGAACCGTCCAGCCGTCACGAAGGTCACGCCCGCTTCACCGCGTCGCGCCACTTGCCGAGGTGCCGCGCCCGCTCGTCCTCGCCCATCTTCGGCGTGAACACCTTGTCGGCCTTCCACGACTGGCGAATCTCTTCGGGGCTCGACCACACGCCCGCGCCCAGCCCGCCGAGGAACGCCGCGCCGAGCGAGGTGGTCTCGTTGTTCTTCGGGCGCACCACCGGGGTCCCCAGCACGTCGGCCTGAAACTGCATCAACAAACCGTTCTTCACCGCGCCGCCATCGACCTTGAAGGCGGGAATGTCGCGGCCGGAGTCGAGCCGCATCGCCTCCGCCAGCTCGTAAATCTGGAGCGCCATGCCTTCGAGCACCGCCCGCGCCAGGTGCGCCTTGGTGGTGGAGCGGTCGATGCCGGCGAACAGCCCGCGCGCCTCCGGCTTCCAGTGCGGAGCGCCGAGGCCCGCGAGCGCCGGCACGAACACCACGTCGCCGGTCGACTTCACCTGCTTCGCCAGCGCCTCCACCTCCGACGCGTTCTTGATCAGCCCCAGCCCGTCGCGCAGCCACTGCACCGCCGCCCCGGCGATGAACGCGCTGCCTTCGAGCGCGTAGTTGGTCTGGCCTCCGACCTTCCACGCCACCGTGGTCAGCAGCCCCGACTTCGAAGCCACCGGCTTGTCGCCCACGTTCATCAGCAGGAACGCGCCGGTGCCGTAGGTGCACTTGGCCTCGCCGGGCGCGAAGCACGCCTGGCCGAACAGCGCCGCCTGCTGGTCGCCCGCCATCCCCGCCACGGGAATTCCATCGGGCAGGCTCTTGCAGCCTCTGGTCAGCCCGTAGACCTCGGCCGAGGCGGCGATGCGTGGCAGCACCTGGCGCGGCACGTCGAACAGCTGGAGCAGGCTGTCTTCCCACGCCAGCGACTGCAGCCCCATCAACAGCGTGCGCGAGGCGTTCGACACGTCGGTGACGTGCGCCGCGCCGCCGGTGAGCTTGTAGACCAGCCAGGTGTCGATGGTGCCGAAGCAGAGCTCGCCGTTGTTCGCCCGCGCCCGCGCGTCGGGCACGTGGTCGAGCAGCCACTTCAGCTTGGTGCCCGAGAAGTACGGGTCGAGCACCAGGCCGGTGCTCTGCTTCACCCGGTTCTCTTCGCCGCGCGCCTTCAGCTCTGCGCAGAAGTCGGTGGTGCGCCGGTCCTGCCAGACGATCGCCCGGTGAATCGGCTTGCCGTCTTTGGTCCACAGCCCCGAGGTCTCGCGCTGGTTGGTGATGCCGATCGCCGCCACCTGCTCGGGCTTCACCTTCGCCTGCTTGAGCGCCTTGGGCACGCAGGTCTCCACCGTGCGCCAAATCTCGTTCAAGTCGTGCTCCACCCAGCCCGGCTTGGGGAAGAACTGCTTGAACTCGGTGTAGCTGCGGCCGACGACTTTGACGTTCGAGTCCACCACGCAGATGTGCGTGCCGGTGGTGCCCTGGTCGATCGCGACGACGTAGCGCTTGGCCATATGCGTGAACTTCTTACTTTGGGTCCAACGACGGAGCTTCCAGAAACTCCGCCACCTCGGTCGCCAGCAGCGCCCGGTCGGTGTCGCGCGGCAGAATGTGGTACCCGCGCTTGAGCAGCAGCAGCCGCGCCTTCATCGCGTCGGCCGCCGCGCGCACCCGCTCCAACTGCACCACGTGGTCCTGCTCCGCCGCGGCGATCAGCACCTTCGCCTTCACCTTCGGCAGCGCCTGGTGCGCCTCGTCTTGCAGCTTGAACAGGTCGAACAGCCGCACCATCGGGTAGCGCGGGAGCACCGGGTTCTCGCGCTGCGCCTGCGCGTCTTCGATGTCGGACCCGGTCTTGGTCACCCAGCGGTTGGCGAACAACCCCCGGGGCAGCCCCTGCGCCCGGCGCAGCAACCGCCCCGAGACCTGCCTGAGCCCGAACACCGGCGCCATCAGCACGATCCGCTGCACCTCGCGCTGGGCGGCGATCAGCACCGAGAGCAGCCCGCCCATCGACAGCCCGGCCACGTAGACCTGCGGAAAGCGGGAGAGCGCGTCGTAGGCGTTGAATGCCGCCTGCTTCCAATCGTCGGCACTGACGTGGAGCATCTCTTCAGGCGTCAGCCCATGACCCGGCAACCGCGGCGCGTGCACGTGAAAACCGCGCGCGGCGAGCGACTCACCCAGGGGCCGCACCTCCCAGGGAGACCCGGTGAAGCCGTGGAGCAACAACACCGCTCGCCCGCCGTCAACCGGCCCGAGGGTGAACGACTCCGTCGCTATTTGAGCGCCGATGCTCATGCTATTGAGTCAGCCATGGCAGACAGCTCCGGCAAGGCCCCCGAGATCCAGCTCAACATTCAGCTCGACGACGAGGTCGCCAACGGCACCTACGTCAACATGGCGCTGGTGAACCATACCGAGACGGAGTTCACCATGGACTTCATCTACGTTCAGCCACAACAGCCACGGGCGAAGGTGCGCAGCCGCATCATCACCAACCCCAAGCACATGAAGCGCCTCCTGATGGCGATTCAGGACAACGTGGCGAAGTTCGAGACCCGCTTCGGCACCATCGAGATCTCCGACCCCGACAACCCGGTGCACTGAAAACCCGTGCTCACCCGCCTGATCCTCGCGGTGCTCCTCGCCGCGCCGCTCCCCGCGCTCGCCCGCTGCAAGGGCGGCATCTACGTCTTCCCGACTCCCGGCTCGGTGATCCCGACCAACTCCACCTTCATCCTCGAAGGCGCGGGGGAGTTCGCCGACAAGGTGTCGAAGCTCGCCGGCCGCAACGACCTGGTGCTGAAGTCGAAGACCGAGCAGGTCGACGTCACCGTCGGCCGCAGCCGCGGCGTCGACTACTGGACCTCGTCGCGCATGATCGACGGCAAAGACCAGCCTTCGCGGGTGGCGGTGGTGCTCACCCTGCCCAAGGGCCACGTGCTCACCCCCAACACCCAGTACACCCTGCTGATCGACCGGGTGTTGAACGGCTACTCGATTCTCAACGAGAGCAGCGGAGACACCGTCTCGTGGACCACCGGCGGCGTTCAGCATTCCTCCAAAGAGGCGAAAGACGAGAAGCAGTCGCAGGCTGACAAAGACCGCGACCAGGGCATCGACCGGGTGGCGCCGAAGTACCAGGTGAAGCCGGCGGTCGAAGAGGGCTTCTACAAGAAAGACGGCGACAACCTGGTGCGGTACCTGAAGATGCGGGTCACCCTCGCCGAAGAAGCGCCCGCCTACTTCATCATCTCGATGCAGCGCGCCCGCGGGAGCACCCTGGTTCAGAAGTACCCGGTGCCGATCAACGGCGGCGAGGCAATTCTCGGCCATGACGCCTGCTCGGGGAGCTTCGACTTCGAAGACGGCCGCGCCTACAAGCTCAACGTCGAGACCTACGACGCGGCCGGCAACAAGGTCGCCGAGCCCCTGAAGACGATCGAAGTGCAGGCCCCCCGGCCGCCGCTCTGATCCCGCTTTTGGCTCCGAAATTCGAAGCGAAACTCCCGCGTTTCACCCGCGATAACTGCACACGCGATGTGACGGTGGACTGTTCACTCGAGTTCACACTGTCTGCGCTGATCAACTCCATCAGTGCCAAGGTTGTTCGCAAAAACGCGCGGTAGCCCGGTGTCGGCGGCTCTCAGGCGTTGGCGCACAATTCGCACTGACCCCCCCACATGAAGGGGAAACTGATCGCTTTGTCGCTGTTGGCGTTGGCCGCATGCGGAGGCGACATCAGCAAGCTGCCCGCTGACGACGCTCACTTCGACTTCGACGCCCAGCTGCTCACCACCCCGGCGCAGCCCACCGTGGGCGCCCGCGTCGACCTGAACCTCGACGTGACCTCGATGTCGAACCGCGACGTGAAGACCGACCTGGTGCTCCGGGTGGTCGGCGCCGACGGTCACATCATGTACCAGCAGGTCTGGGAGGCCGTGCAGTTCAACCAGGGCGAAGACTGGAACCTCACCCAGGGCTTCTTCCCCGACTCCGACGCCGGCACTCAGAAGTGGCACGTCGAGCTGTTGGTGCGCGACCACGCGAAGGGCACCATCCTCTTCGACGAGGCGATCGCGCAGCTCGACTTCAACAAGACCTGATTCGCCTACGGCACCACGTTCACTTCGACCACCATCCCGGTGCCGGCGGGTGAGCCGTGGTTGCTGCAGTAGAAGCCGTAGTGCCCCGGGCAGCTGAAGGTGACCGAGTGGTTGGTGGTCGCCTCCGTCGGGGAGACGTTCTCGGCTCCGCACGCCAGGTCCAACGGGTGGAAGGTCGACACGTTGTAGAAGCTCACCGACTGGCCGGCGTGCACCGAGAAGCAGCCCGGGTTCACCGAGTAGATCGCGCTCCAGTTGATCGAAGGAGGGCCGCCGTCGCTTTCGCCGCCCGAGAGGTCCACGTAGCCGCCGTCGCACTGGGCCCACGGCGTGGTGCAGTCGAAGCCGCCGTCGCTGCCGCACGCCGAGCCTCCGCCGGTGCCGGTGCCGCCACCCGTGGCGCTGCCCCCGCCCGCTGCGCTGCCGCCGCCCGTCGCGCTTCCGCCTCCGGTGGCTGAGCCGCCGCCCATCGAAGGGCTGACGCAGCCGGCGCCGGGGGTGCAGCTCTGGCCGTTGCCACAGGCGACACACTGCTGGCCGCTCGTGCCGCAAGCGGAGGTGCTCTGCCCGGCGTTCTTCACGCAGGTGCCGTCGGAGGCGCAGCACCCGTCGGAGCAGGTGCTGGAGCTGCAGGTGGTGGTGCTCGAGGAGCACGACGCCGCCGCGGCGAGGGCGAGCGTGGCGGCGAGCGGGAGCAGCACGCGGGTCTTCATCGACTGGCTCCCTCGAGGCTGAACAGCGTCTTGATCGCGGCGGCGAGCTGCGGCGCGACGGAGACCTCGGTCACCGGCAACGGCAGCGGCGAGTGCGGGAGCGAGTCGCTCACCACCACCCGCTCGATCGGCAGCGCCTTCAGCCGCTCCACCGCGGAGCCGACGAACAGCCCATGGGTGGCGACCACGGTCACTCCCGGCAGCGCGCCGGCATCGAGCACCGCGGAGATCGCCGCCGACATCGTTCCCCCGGTGGAGAGAATGTCGTCGACCACCACCACCTTCTTGCCCTTCACGTCGCCCACCACGCCGCGGGCGGCCACGTCGGCGCCCGACAGCCGCTGCTTGTGCACCACCGCCACCGGCAGCTTGAGCACCTTCGCGTAGGCCTCGGCGCGCTTCACCGCTCCCAGGTCGGGCGACACCACCACCGCGGGGCCGGTCACCGGGCCGATCGCGGCGGAGAGCGACGGCACCGCGGTCACGTGCTCCACCGGTTGCAGAAAGCAGCCCTCGACCGCGCGGCTGTGGAGGTCGAGGCAGATCAGCCCGTTCACCCGGCCTGCAGAGAGCAGCTCGGCGACCACCCGCGCTCCGAGGGGCTCGGAGCCTTTCTCGCGGCGATCCTGCCGGGCGTAACCCAGGTACGGCACCACCGCGGTGACCCGGCTGGCGCCCTTGCGATGACAGGCGTCGGCGAGCAGGGTCAGCTCGAGCAGGTGCTCGCCCACCGGCGCGTGGAGCGACTGCACGATGAACACGTGCTCGTTGCGAACCTCGGCGCGCAGCTCGATCTCGATCTCCCCGTCGGGAAAGCGCTCGAGCTGCACGTCGCACGGCGTGGTCTGGAGCTGCTGAGCGACGGCGTGCGCGAGCTTGGGATGGGAGCTGCCGGCGAGGACGATCATCTGCGGGCCAAGACTGTACCCGTTCGATGTGCCACGTTCGCTGCTAATGCGTTCGTTGGTCGTGTTCGCCCTGGCCCTCGTTGCCTGCGCCACCCACCCGTTGCCCGCAGGCACCGACCGCTCACCGCCGATCTGCGCCTTCGGCACCGCGGTCTGGGAGCACGCCGTTCCACTCGAGGTTCCCGGCGGCACGTACATCTACGCGCACGCCAACACCAACGGCTCGTACCCGCCGTCGGCGAAGGGCGCGGCGCTGCACCTCCACAACGAGCCGGTCAGCGGGCATCGCGGCGAGCCGCTCGACGCCGTGCTCGAGCTCTCGCTGGAGCGCGACGGCTACACGCTCTGGGCCGAGACCAGCGCCCGCGACGAGCCGGTGCTGTCGACCGAGGCCGGCTTCCCGGTGGGCGACTTCGGCCAGGTGATGCCCGGCGCAGCGGTGAAGATCGTCGGCGGCCAGCCCGGAGAAGCCGCGGTCGAGCCCGCGTCGTGGGCGACCGAAGACTTCGTGCCGGTGTCGCTGCCGGCGACGCGGTTGAAGTGCGAAGACCTGGTGCTTCACCTTCACGAGCGCGGGCCCGAGGTGGCCGAGAAGGAGCTCGCGCAGCTGAAGTTGGGGCCGGTGCTCCGCGAGGCGTTGATCAGCCCCGGCGCCGCGGTCGAGCTGCACGCCTCGCCGGGTGGACCGGTGCGGGGGAACATTCGCGCCGATCCGCAGGGGCACTTCGTGCGGGTGCTGGAAGAGAAAGACGGCTGGTCGCGGGTGGTCGCTGCGCACTGGGTGGGCGTGTACTGGTTCGGCTGGGTGAAGACAGATCAGCTGCAAGTGGCTCCGGAAGAGAAGCCCGAGCCCGCCGCGGCGCCACCCGGCGGCAGCCCACCTGCGTTCCTTCAGAAGGGCCAGCGCTGCGACAGCAACCTCGATCTATTCGTCGAGAAGAGCGGCGTGCGCCAACCCATCGGGCAGCTCGCGAAGAACACCGCCTTCACCTTGATGGGCGGCGACGGCGAGTTCGCGGTGCTCGACGTGCACGGCCTCTGGTTCACCCTCGAAGACGGGGTGCGCCTCGAGGTGCCCGAGAAGGCCCGCGCCTGCCCGCCTCGATAGGGGGACGCTTTGACTCCAACCGGCATCGACTCCAACCCTGAAAGAGTCAAAACGGGTGGGCGCGACCCGCTTCGTAGCCGAAACATCTGATCCGGCGTCGTAGACATCACGACCCGCTCAGCCTCGTCGTTTCAAGCACTTGCGTTGGCCTGTGGCTCGCTAATCCCAGGGCACATGCGCAAGCCCAAGAGCCACCCCGTTACCCGCGTCGCCTGCGTGCTCGGCGCCGTGAGCCTGGTGACCTTCGTTCAGGGCGCCTCGTTCGTCGAGCACCGGGTCGCGGTCTACAGCCTGTTCCCCGCCCTGGCCGCGATCGCGCTCGGCTTCGCCGGCTTCGTGCTCAGCCACGCCCAGCCCCGCCGCTTCGAGACCTCGGCGACCCGCCTCGCGCTCGCCTCCGCGTCGCTCACCATCGTGCTCACCCTCAGCTGCAGCGCCGTCAGCCAGAACCTGCCGAGCCTGAGCCGCTTCATCGACGACAGCCCCGAGCAGGTGAAGCCGCTCGAGCACGCGGAGCGCCCGGCTTGGATGAGCCAGCCCAAGAACCCCTACCGGGTCAGCGTGCCCGCGATCTCCAGCCTCTATTGAAGGAGCTCCCCATGAGCAGCAACACCAAGACCGTCAGCCCCCTGTTCCCCATCGGCGCGCTGTTCTTCGCCGCCACCGTGGTGTGGATGCTCGCCACCGCCGGCGCGCTCTGACGAAAAAAAGAAGGCCCGGCGCAAACAGAGCGACGGGCCTCGAGCGCGTGAAAGGGGGCTGACACGCGCCTCTGTGAATTCAACTGCCGCTGATCAGAACAGCGACCACAGGTACTGGTTGGTGACCTCGTGGTGGAACATGATCTCCAGGTCCTTCACCTTGGTGCCCAGCTGCTTCGGGCACCGCTCGGCCTGGGCGGTCTTCAGCTCGCAGTACTTGCTGTGCACCGCTTCACCGAACAGCTCCTGGCTGAACTTGGAGCCCTTGAACAAGCGGATCGCGTCGAAGATGTTGTCGGGCAGGAACCGGGTGCGGCTGCGCTTGGAGTCGTCCTCCTCGCCGATCGGCCCCTCGAAGCCGGTGCGCAGCACCGTGTAGACCGACATGTACGGGTTGGAGTCGGGCGCCACCGAGCGAACCTCGATGCGGGCCGAGCGCTCGTTGCCGAGCGGAATGCGCACCATCGAGCCGCGGTCGATCGCCGACGCCTTGATCTGGTTCGGCGCCTCGAAGTGCGGGTCCAACCGGCGGTACGCGTTCACCGACGAGTTCAGCGCCAGGCAGATGTCGGGCGCGTTCGACAGAATGCGCTGAATGAACTGCCAGCCCTGCTTCGAGAGGCCGTCCTTGCCCTTCTTGTCGTAGAAGAGGTTGGTGCCCTTGCGCGCCAGCGACATGTTGGTGTGCATGCCGTTGCCGTTCACGCCGGTCACCGGCTTGGGCAGGAACGACGCGGTGAGGTCGTGCTGCGCGGCCACCTGGCGGGCGAGCAGCTTGTAGAGCTGCACCTGGTCGGCGGCGATCACCGCGTCGGCGTAGCTGAAGTTCATCTCGAACTGCGACGGCGCCACCTCGGGGTGGTCTTTCTCGTTCGCGAAGCCCATCGCGCGCTGCGCCTCGGCGGAGCGGTCGATGAAGCGGCGCAGCGTATCGCCCGGCAGCGAGTGGTAGTAGCCGCCGATGGAGACGAACTCGAACTTCTGGTTCTCGTGGTAGTGGCGCTCGGCGTCGCGGCCCTTGAAGAGAAAGCCTTCGATCTCGTGCGCCGCGTAGCAGACCGTCTTGTCCTTCTCCCACATCTGCTCGGTGTACTTCTTCAGCTGGCCGCGCAGGTCGGCCGGGTACGGCGAGCCGTCGCGGTCGATCACCTCGCCGAACACCAGCACCTTGCCCGCGCCGAACACGTCGGCCGGCAGCCAGTAGAACGCCGACCAGTCGATCGACAGCCGGAGGTCGGACTCCTGCTGGGCGGTGAAGCCGCGAATCGAGCTGCCGTCGAAGGTGAGGTTGTCGGCGCTCTTGAGCAGGAACTTCTTGTCGTAGTCGAGCATGTGCATCCGGCCTTCGAGGTCGGTGAAGCACACGGTGACCGCTTTGATTCGCTTCTCGTCCTTCAGGTACTTCTGCCGCAGCTCCGACACCTTGCCCGCAGGCATGTGATCGATGCGCTGCTGCTTCGCCTCGAGGTTCAGCTCTTCGAGCTGGTCGTACGGAATTTCCAGAAAGTCCCTCAGACCGGTGTTTTCCATGTGCGTCCTCGAGTGTGTCGCTCCCGGCATTGGGAGCGTGGGCGAAGGCTTAATTTCACCTTAACAAGCCTAAATCAAGCGCCCTGGAGCCTAATCCACGCAGTCGTGGAGCTACTGGGGGAGTACAGCGCCAGCGATGGGGAAAGCGACAATCCACTGCTCCCAGGTGGACTAGGGTCAACACCGGGGTGAACACACTCAAGGTTCTGCTCGTCGGCGGTGTGGCCGGCAATCTCGAAGCGGTGCGCAGCCGGCTGTCGGCGCGTGGGCTCCCCTATGCCTTGGACCCCAGCTCCACCCCGGTGCCGGGCTACGACCTGGTGCTCGCCAACGGCAACGCACCCGGCTTCTCACTCACCGCGCTGCTGGAGGCGCTCTCGACCACCGGCGCTCCGCCTCCGGTGGTGGTGCTCACCGACGAGCGCGAAGAAGAGACCGCCCACTGGCTCTGGTCGGGCGCCTACGACGTGCTCCGGCGCCCGGGCTTCGCCTCGCTCCCCTCGGTGCTGGTGCGGCTGCGCCGCGAGGCCGACCAGGTGGCGCAGCGGCAGGAGCGCGAGACCCGGCTCCAGCAGGCCACCCGCGCGCTGCTCAAGCTCACCCACTCGCCCGCGTTCGCCTTCGACCAGCTGGAGCGCGCCTACGAAGAGGTCACCGAGGCCGCCGCCCGCGGCACCCACACCGGCCGGGTCTCGCTCTGGCTGTTCGAAGACGACGGCATTCGCTGCGCCGACCTCTACCTCGCGCAGAGCGCCACCCACACCAAGGGCCACTTCCTCTCCTTCAAGGACTACCCGAAGTACTTCAAGGCGCTCACCGAGCAGCGGCAGCTGTGCCTGTCGAACGTCTACAGCGACGCGCGCACCATCGAGCTGGCGGAGGCGTACTGCCGGCCGCTCACCATCGGCGCGATGCTCGACACCGGAGTGGTGCTCCGCGGCGCCACCCAGGGCGTGCTCTGTCTCGAGCACCTCGGCTCACCCCGCAGCTGGTCTTCCGGAGACCAGGTCTACGCCAGTGCGCTCGCCGACCTGGTCAGCCTGGCGCTGGAGGCGCACCAGCGCTCCGACGCCGAGCGCCGGGCGGAGGTGAGCGAGGGCCGCTTTCGCGAGCTGTTCGAGAACTCGAAAGACACCCTGGTCTTCTACCGGGTGACCGAGAACGGCCAGCTGGTGGTCGAAGACGTCAACCCGGCGGGTGAAGCGCTGGTGGCGAGGCCCCGCGCGCAGATCATCGGCAAGACCCCGTCGGAGGTGCTGGGGCCCGAAGCGGCCGACAAGCTGCTCGCCCGCCACCTCGACGTGATTCGGGGCCGGCAGGCGATCGCCTACGAGCACGAGCTGCCGATGCCGACCGGGCGGGTGTGGTTCAACACCTCGCTGATTCCGCTGTTCGAGAACGGCAAGGTCACCCGCATCGCGGCGATCGCCCGCAACGTCACCGAGGCGCGGCAGCTGGCGGCGCAGCTCGCCGACGCGCGCAAGAGCGAGGCGCTGGCCCGGCTGGCGACCGCGGTGGCCCACGACTTCAACAACCTGCTGGCGGCGATCGCCGGCTGGGCGCAGCAGGCGCGCAACGGAGCGGCCGAGCCCGAGACCGTGCGCGACGCCGCCGACGAGCTCGAGAAGGCGACCCAGCGCGGGCGCGACCTCACCCGTCAGGTGCTCACCTTCGGCCGCCCGGTGCAGGAGCCGCCCACCCCGCACCTGCTCGCCGAGCTCGCCGAAGAGGCGCTCCGGCTGCTCCAGCCCTCGATTCCCGCAGGCATTCGAGTGGTGCGCAGCATCGACCCGCGAGTGCGGGTGCGCGCCAGCTCCGGCCAGCTGCAGCAGATTCTGTCGAACCTGCTCAACAACGCGCTCCAGGCGATGAGCGCCACCGGCACCCTCACCGTCGCGGTCGACATGACCACGGTGAGCGACGCGTTCGCGGCCAGCCACCCACCGCTCTCGGCCGGCCGGGCGGCGCGGCTCACCATCGCCGACACCGGCTCGGGCATGGACGACGGCACGCTGTCTCGCATCTTCGAGCCGTTCTTCACCACCAAGCCGGGCGGCAAGGGCTCTGGCCTCGGGCTGGCGGTGAGCCTCGGGCTCGCCCACGCGCACGCCGGCACCATCGTGGCGTTCTCGGAGCCCGGCAAGGGCAGCCGCTTCGAGGTGCTGCTGCCGCTGCTCTCGCTCGAGCGCCCCTCCCGGCCGCGGCTGATGCTGGTCGACGACGAGCCGAACGTGGCGAGCACCAGCGCCCGGCTGCTCGAAGACATCGGCTACGCCACCACCGTCTACGGCGCCGCGCAGGAGGCGCTCACCGCCTTCGAGCAGCAGCCCTACGGCTTCGACCTGGTGCTGACCGACCTCACCATGCCCGACTTCGACGGCGCGGCGCTCACCCAAAGGCTGCACCAGCTGAGGCCTGAGCTGCCGGTGGTGATCTGCTCCGGCCGCCCGCTGTCACTCGAAGAGCTGACCAAGGTCGGCGCCCAGGGCACCCTCACCAAGCCCTGGCGGCTGGAAGAGGCGAAGGCGGCGTTGGCTTCCGTACTCGGCTAGCTCATGCCCGCGCGGGAGGCTGGGTGGCCTCCATCGGCTGCTGAGCGCCCAGCCGGTCCCACGAGAGCTTGGCCGGCTGCCAGCCGTGAAACTTGCGGTAGTCGATCGCGCGGCGCCCGTCGGGCAGCGACGAGAGAATGTCGTCGAAGCGCGCCGCGTAGATGACCTCTTCGGGCAGGTACGAGGTGCGGGAGTGAATCGTCTGCATCAGCGTCTCGTCGAGGCCGGTCAAGGTGACCACGATCTCGGCGTCGATCTTTCGCAGCCCGTCTTGGGTCATTCCGAACAGCGGCGACTGCTCGTTGAGCGGGTGCATCACCGTCCACGAGAGCACGAACGACGGGGTCGACTGGCGCAGCAGCGGCAGGTCGATCACCCGGCGGAGCTTCTCGCCCTCCTGGGTGACCTCCATGCGAATCACCGCCACCCGAACGTTGGCCTCCACCACGTGGTTGCGGCGCTCGTTCGCCACCCGGAACATCAGCGTCGGCACTCCGTCGCGGTCGGAGATCACGCAGATCTTCGACCACAGCACCCGCGAGGTCGGCCGGGCGAACTTGGCGAAGCAGAGCCCGGTGATCATCGCGGAGTAGACCAGGGCGGTGAAGGCCTCCGCGGTCATCAGCAGCTCCGCGGAGCGCCCGTCGGGGAACATGTTGCCGTAGCCGATGGTGCCGGAGGTCTCGACGCTGAAGAAGAAGCAGTCGAACCAGTTGTGGGCGCCGTTGATGCCGCCGGCGAGAAAGTAGGCGGTGCCGTAGGTGGCGTTGATCAGCAGAAACCCGAGCGCCGCCCAGCCCAGCGCGGTGGTCCAGCTGCTGCGCAACATGTAGTGGTAGACGTCGCGAAAACCCGCCGGGGTGGCGCCCATCACCGCCAGGGTGCGAATGCGCGTCTCGGTGTTGGCGAACAGCCGGGGTCGCTGCGGCGGCTCGGGAGCGTTGGCCACCGCGACGACTTAGCTCACTTCACCCGGCGCAGAAACCCATGCGGGTTCATCGTCAGCATCAACCGCTCTTTCGAGAGGTCGACCTCGAAGCGCTTGTCCTGGGCGACGAACGCCTCGACCGCCTCGTAAGGCCCTTCCTGCCCCGAGTACTCCTTCGAGAAGTCGTGCTCGTCGACGGTCATCGGGTGGCCGTTGATGTTGCTGTCTTGAACGATCAGGTAGCCGCCCACCGGCACCAGGTCGGCGTAGGCCTGCAGCTCCTTGAGCACGTGCGCCTTGTGGTGGTCGGAGTCGAGAATCACCAGCGCCTTCTTGCCGCCGACCTTCTCGTGCACCTTCGCCACCATCTCGGGCGCGACCGAGCTGCCGAGCAGAAACTCGATGCGCTCATTGAAGAGCGGGTGCTGCCGCGCCTCGGGGCCGATGTCGTTGATGTCGATGGTGATCACCCGGCCTTCGGGGTTGATCTCCTTCAGAATCGCCGCCCAGAGGAGCGCGCTGCCGCCGCGAAAAGCGCCGCACTCGACCACGAAGTCGGGCTTCTCCTGCCACATGATCTCCTGGGTCACCCAGACGTCGTTCGGGTTCTGCTCGGTGAGCACCCCGAACCACGAGTTCTTCCAGAGCGTCGACGGGTCCCGGTAGAACAGCTGGTGAAAGCGGTCTTTGGTCGCCTGCGGCGAGAGCACCTCGGCCAGCTCGTCTTTGGCCACGCGCTCCTTCATCATCGACGACACGAACTGGGCGGCGTTGATCAACGCCAGCCCGACCGCGACGATGACCCACAACCGAGACTTCGATTGCGTCTCAGCCACCGAGACCCGCCATCGCGATGCCGGGAATCTTCAGCCACGAGGGCGCCACCTCGAAGTCGGTGAGCCGGCGGCCGAGCTTGTCGACCGTCTTGTGGCCGGGGAACCAGGGCGAGATCGGCGAGGCCTTCGCGGGCGCGCGGAGCACCATCTTCTCGATGCCCTCGAGCATGAAGGTGTTGTGCACCCAGCCCTTGCCCGACTGAATGTCCTGCAGGTTCGACGACGGGTGGCCACCCCAGGGAGCGGTGCCGAGGCCGAACACCGCGCCCGCCCAGGTGTTGACCACCACCGAGCCGTACTTGAGGTCGATGATCGCCTGCTCCACCGCGGCGCGGCCGGCCGGGTCGGCCATCGTCTTCGGGTGCACCACCAGGGTGACCGCGAGCGTGCCCCACACCTTCTCGTTCACGAACTTCACCGCCTCGGGCAGGAACTTCGCCGGGTCGGCCGACTCGAAGTTGGTCTCCGAGAGCACGGTGCACCACGGCTCCTGGTGAAACACCCGGTCGTCGGTCTTGTTGTGGTCGACGTCGGTGATCAGCGCGTAGGGCAGCTTGCCGCCCGCGGTGTCGCCGATGATCTTCACGTTGTTGCGGCCGTCGACGAACTGCTTCCACCGCTGCTCGGCGCCCGGGTAGTACGGGGTGCGAACGCCGCCGCGCGCCAGGTTCTCGCTGATCAGGTCGAGGAACTTGCCGCGGCCCTCCCAGCCCTTACTGGTGACCAAGAGCTTGGCCGAGTTGCAGTTGAAGGAGGCGTTGTTGCAGACCATGCCGGCGATGTTGCGGGCCTGGAAGCCGAGCTCACCGTCGCCCCACGGGCCGGGCACCACGATCACCGGAGTGACGTTGCCGAGCTCGGAGGAGATGTCTTTCTTCAGCAGCGGCTCGTTCTTCGCGCGGCGGGTGGCGGCCTCGGGGCCCACGCCCCACACCATCGCGTCGTGGGTCTTGTCGGAGCCGGTGATGTGAATCTCGTCGATGCTGGCGTGCTGCACCAGGTACGCGCCCTCGTCGGCGGCCCCGTAGACCACCGCGAAGAAGCCGCGCTCCACCAGCGGGGCGAAGGCCTTCTCGATCAGCGGCCCGAGGTAGGCGTTGACCGGGTTCATCTTCAGCACGCAGACGGTGCCCTCGACGAACATCTTGTAGACGACGTCGGTGGGGGGAATCGCGTTCACGTTACCGGCGCCGAGCACCAGGCAGGTCTTGCCGTTGTGCGGCTTCTTGAAGAACGACGCCTGGTGGTCCTTCAGGTTCTCCCGGGTGATCCCCTTCTCGAGGTAGACCTCGCCGAGGTGCTTGGCGAGCAGCATCGAGTCGAAGCCGTTGGAGGGAAACACCTTCACCGCGATGCGGCCGTCGGGCAGGTCGCGAATCGCCGAGGGCGGAATCTTGGGAGCGCCGTGGGTCTTCACCTCGCGGAGCGCTTCTTCGGTGAGGCGGATCACCCGAATGGTGACCATCGGGCCGGCGAGCCACTCTTCACCGGCGGTGGGGCTGTTGAAGTCGATGCCCTTGGCCTGGCAGGCGAGCTTCACGCTCTCTTCGGCGATCGCGTGGTAGCCGAGGCGAATCTGACCGAGCATCGCGATCTTCTCGTCGATGGAGAGCTTGGCGAACGCGGCGGCGTTCGAGTGAACCTTGTTCACCACTGCGTCGAGCTGGGGGAACGGCATCGACGGGGGAATCGCGACGGCGGCGGTCATGAATGCTCCTGCGGAAAGAGGCGGCGCTTCTATAACCTCGACGCGCTGCGCAAGTCACCCCAGGTGGCATTTTAGGCGCCTGTCAGACGTTCTATTCTCATCGTGATGCGGCTCGGCCTGGTCGCGGTGGCGCTGTTGGCGGCGTGCGGGCCGATGCCCGAAGACACTGCCCAAGCGTCTTCGACGCTGCCGGTTCGGGTGGCGCGGTGGTCGCCTGACGGCGACGACCTGTATGTACCCGTCGATCTCCTCGATCTTCGGATGCGGGTCTGGGGTGACGGGGAACTGCTCGGCGACTTTCACTACCGCGGCACCTTCGAGTTCCACGAGCCGTTTGCCGACCTCGGTGAGATCAGACGTACCCCTGCGACGAGCTGGCGATTCGCGATCGAATACTCCGACTCCACCGGAGCCCACGCGCTCGACCAAGAAGCGCAGCTGATCGGCAACCCCAAGTTCTCGTCCATCGTGGTTTGCGTCGTCGAAGGCACTTCGGTGTCTACCCAGGTCGTGATGATCGATCGTTCCGCGACTCCACCCGCCGGAGCCTCGTTGGTGAGAAGCCCGGTGCAGGGCAGTCTGCCTCGGTACACACTCACGGGAGCCCGCGACGACGAAACTGGGCCCCAGCTGCGCCAGGCCGGCTTCGGCCGGGTGCACGACACCTTCGACGTGCTTCGCGATGGCGCGCGGTCTCACATGTATCTCCACGGGTACCTGGAACATCAAGAAGCAGCGCCCGAGCTCGTGCCCGGCGTCTATCAATTCTCGATGTTGGTGCCCCAATCGAGGTGGATCGCGCCCCACGTGCTCCAACTCGATCAGTTCGTGCTCGGCGACACCTTCGCGATCGAACGCTGATGGTGGAGCTCGACTACGACGCGCTGGCCGGCAGGCTGAAGGGTGGAGGCCAACAGGTCGCCGAGGCCGGCGAGCTGCTCGGCTTGAAGCTGCTCCCGTCGGACGTGGCAGCGCTGAAGAAGGTCTGCGACCTCGGCTACTTCGAGCCGACGCTGGCGCAGGCTCTTGCCGAGATTCACCGCGCCACCCGCGACCCGAAGGGTTTCTCGTACCAGCGGTTGGGCAACAAGCAGCGGCCCAACCACGTGCTCGCGGTCTGCTCCGACGGCGAGGTCACCTTCGGGGTGGGCCGGGTTCGAAACTCGGCGCGCGTCGAGGCGCTCTGGCCCGAGCTCGCGGGCTGGCCAAAGAACGCCGAGCTGCTGAAGCGGTGGGCCGAGGGCAAGGCGGGCCGGCTGAAGCTGAAACGGCTGCCGCAGCCGCCCGCGCCTTCGGTCGATGCCGCGCAGACCGACGGCTTGATGCGCGCGATCCTCGAACGGCCCGGCGACGATGCGCCGCGGCTGGTCTACGCCGACGCGCTGCTCGAGCGCGGCGACGCCCAGGGCGACCTGATCCGCCTGCAGGTCGCGGCCGATGCGAAGCCGACCCCGCCGAACGTGGTCCAGCTGAACACCAAGGTGAATCAGCTGCTGCGCACCAGCTGGAAGACCTTCGCCGGAGAGGCCGCGCCCTACGCGAACGAGCACAGCTTTCGCCGCGGCTTCGCCGAGAAGCTCACCATGACGGTGTCGGCGTTCGAGAAGCACGGCGAGCGCTTGTTCACCCAGACGCCCGCCCGCGCGCTCGCCTTCGCCAAGCCGCTCACCGACGCCGAGCTGGCGCGCCTCGCCGACGCACCGGCACTCGAGCACGTGCAGGAGCTGTGCTTCGACTACCCGACCACCGGCACGGTGCCGCGGACGATCGCGCCCTTCGCGCGCAGCCGCAGGCTGATCAACCTGCAGCGGTTGGAGCTGCGCGGCGCCGGTGCATCCGACTCCGACTGGGCGAAGTTCTTCACCGGCCTCTACGCGCCGAAGCTGACCGAGCTGCGCATTCGTTCGCGCCGCGTCTCTCCTGCGATCTACGCGGGAATCGCCGCCAACGGAGACCTGCGCCAGCTGCGCGTGCTCGACGTCTACGCCGACGGCACCACCAGCTCCGGCGCCGATGCCTCTTTCGCGCACCTGGCGGGTGTGGCGGGCTTGGAAGAGGTGCGGGTCTGGCACCACCGCAAGCTGGGCGATGGCCTCGCCGCGCTGTTCGGCCCCAAGGCGCGCTGCCGGCTGAAGAAGCTCGACGTGCTCTCCAGCGGCGTCACCGGCGCACTGCTGAAGGCGATCGACTCGCCGCGCGGAGAGTCACTGGTGGACCTCGACCTGCGTGAGACCTTGATCAAAGCCAAAGACGCGGAGGCCTTTCTTGGGTCCAAGCACCTGAAGGCGCTTCAGCGGCTGCGCATCTTCGACTACGACCATCAATGGAAGGTGGCCGAGGTGGCGAGGCTCTACGACCTGGCCCGGACTCGACCGAAGCTGAAGACGGTCGACTTCGGCAAAGGCAAAGGCTGATGAGTGGAGAGCTCGACTACGACGCGCTGGCCGAGCGGCTGAAGCAAGGCGGTCCAGAGCTGGAAGCGGTCGGAGAGCGACTGGGGCTGAAGCTGTCTCCGAGCGATTTGGCCGCGCTCCAAGAGGCCCTCAACCTCGGCTGGGGGCCGACGCTGGCGCAGACGCTCGCCGAGCTCCACCGCGCCATCCGAGACCCGAAGGGGTTTTCCTACCAGCGGCGGGGCATCGGGAGCCGGCCGACCCACGTACTGGCAGTGTGCACCGACGAAGAGGTGACGTTCGGCTACGGGCGCTCCCGCGTGTCGACGCGGCTCGAAGCGGTGTGGCCCGAGCTCGAGGGTTGGAAGAAGAACCCGGAGCTGCTGAAGCAGTGGGCCCGCGGCACGAAGGACCGGGTGAAGCTGCGCCGGGGTCAGACACCGCAGCCACCCGCTCCAGCCGACGCGGCCCAGACCGACGGTCTGATGCGCGCCATCGTCGAGCGGCCCGACGACGACGCGGCACGGCTGGTCTACGCCGACGCGCTGCTCGAGCGCGGTGATCCGCATGGCGACCTGATCCGTCTCCAGGTGACGGCCGAGGCGAAGCCGACGCCGCCGAACAAACAGGAGCTCACCTACCGCGCGAGCCAACTGCTGCGCACCAGCTGGAAGGCGTTCGCCGGCGAAGCAGAACCGTTCACCGGCGAGTACGGCTTTCGTCGCGGTTTCGCGGAAAAGCTGACGATGACGGTGCCGAAGTTCGAGAAGCTGGGCGAGCGGCTCTTCACTCAGACGCCCGCGCGAGCGCTCAGCTTCAAGAAGCCGCTCAGCGAGGCGGAGTTGGAGCGTCTGGCACGTGTTCCCGCGCTCGAGCACGTGCGGGAGCTCGCCTTCGACTACTCGCCGCCCGGAATGGTCCCGCGCATTCTCGCGCCATTCGCGAAGACCCGAGGTCTGAAGCGCCTCGAGCGGCTGACGATTCGTTTCGCCGGTGAGTCCGCGGCCGATTGGGGGGTGTTCTTCACCGAGCTGCAAGCGCCGCAGCTCACCGTCCTCCGGCTTCAGTCCCGCTTCTTCTCCCCCATCATCTACTCCGCGATCGCCGGCAACCCACTGCTTCAGAAGCTGCGGGTGCTCAGCTGCGACGTCGACGAGACGATCCGCGACGAGGCCGACCGGTTGTTCGCGCGTCTGGCCGGGCATACGAGCCTCGAAGAAGTGCGCGTCTGGTACCACCGCGACCTGGGCGACGGCATCGCTGCGCTCTTCGGGCCCGACGCGGTCTGCCGGCTGAAGAAGCTCGAGCTGCACTCCTGCCGCGCCACCGGAGCGCTCCTCGAGGCGATCGACTCACCGCGCGGCGAAGGCCTGGTCGAGCTCGGCCTGCGCAACACCGAAATCACCGCCGGCGAGGCGCTCGCTTTCCTGCGGTCGACGCACCTCCCGTCGCTCGAGCGGCTGCTCATCTGGCACGACGCCCGCCCCTTCACGGTGGCGGAATTCGACGCGCTGCACGCGGCCGCGAAGGCGCTGCCGAAGCTGAAGGACGCCCACTTCGGCCGGGGCAAAGGCTGATCACTTCTCGAAGTCGATGCCCGCTCCGCCGCCGATGAAGAACCCGCGCGCCAGCGTGCCGTCGGGCTGGGGGAACATCACCGTGCCCGCGCTCGCCAGCACGTAGAGCGCCGGCAGAATGCGGAACCGCCCTTCGACGCTGATCGCATAGCGCGGCGTCTCTCCCACCCCGACCATGGTGAAGCGCGAGGTCGCCGCCAGCCGCTCGTTGAAGAACAGAAAGCTGCCCGAGACGTCGAGGTCGGTGCGCCCCCAGCTGTAGTGCTCGAACGCCGCGTCACCCACCGCCTGCTTGCCGAGCGCGGAGCGCAGCTCGAGGTACACCGACCAGCCGTCGGGAATGCGCTCGCTGGCAATCGGCGGGAGCCCGAAGCCGATGCCCGAAAAGCGCGACAGCTCGTAGCCGGGGCCGAAGTAGCCGAAGCGAAACGCGCCTCCCTGCTTTCGCAGCTCGAGCTTCCCGCCGAAGTCGACCGGGGTGAACTCGGCGTCGAGCGCGAGGCCCGCCAGCGCGCCGCCCGAGACCTCGTCGGCCCGGCCCGCTCCGCCGAGCAGCGCCAACACCCGCGCCTTGTTGCCGCGCCAGAGCACCGCCGACAGGTCGATCGCGCCCAACGTCGCGCCCGGGGTGTTGTAGCCGGCCTTGCCGAAGTCGGTCGCCACCGAGACCGCGGCGTGAATGCGGTCGAACCAGCTGGGGTCGTTGCTCGCGGCGCGGCCCAGGTCGACGGTGAGCTCGCCGGCGAAGATGCGCGCGCCCAGCATGTCGGAGGCGAACGCCTCGAGGCGCACCGCCGAAATCTGCACCCCCAGCGTCGCGGAGGCCGGGTGGTAGTCGGGGTTGTCCTGGTTCGAGTAGCGGGTGAGCAGGTGCCCCATGCCGAGCGACTTCTTGGTCACCGCTCCGGCCTCGAGCCAGACGAACTGATCGCGCTTGCCGATGCGGAACGAGCGGATCAGCTGGCCCCAGTCGCTCGTCTGGTCCCAATCTTTGCCGCGCAGAATGTGCCCCACGTCCTGGTCGCGCTGGTCGGGCGGCTCGTCGAAGAGGCGCAGCCGCAGCAGCGGGCCGACCTCGATCGCGAACGCGTCGCCCGCATCGAGGCCGATGATCGGTTGGAGGTTGAGGAAGAGGTCGTTCTGCCCGCCGCTGGTGCCGGAGGGAAACGAGACGAACGACGCTTCGATCGCTCCGTGCACGTGGAGATCGCCGCCGGTCGGCGCGGCCGCGGGGGGCGAGTCGGGCGGGTTCTGCGGAATCAGCTCTTCGGGCTGACCGCCGTCGGGCTCGAACGCGGGAGGCGGCGCCTCTTCGGTCAGCTGCGACGGAGGCGGTTGAACCGGCTCGGGCTGCGGCTGCGGCTGAACCGGTTGCACCGGCTGCGGCGGAGGCTGCGGTTGCGGCGCGGGCTGAGGCGTCGGGTACGCGTTCGGCTCGAAGGCCTGCGCCCACGCGGCGGCCGAGCACAGCGCCAACGCGAGCCACAGCGCTCTCACCAGAAGCTCTCCGAAGCAGACGAATCGATCGGCGGCAGCGCCACCACCTGCCCGCCTTCGAAGCGGTAGCGCAGCAACAGGGTGCGCCCCTGCGCCCGGCCTCGCTCGGAGGCGATCGCGACCACCGCCCGCTCGCCGTGCGTGCTGCCGTCGTGAACGTAGGCGCAACGCTGCGCGCTGGAGGCTTTGGCGCGGGTCTTCGCCGAGCGCAGCGGGTCGGAGCTGGCGTGAATGCGGTTCGACTCCAGCGCCGCCTCGGTGTCGAGCAGCAGCAACGGAGGGAACGCCTCCACGCCCGCTTCGGGCTCACGGTCGATCGACGCCAGCGCGTGCCGCAGCCCCGCCGAGCCGATGCAGAACAGGCTGCTCTCGGGGTCCATCGGCTTCTCGGCGTCGCGCCGCAGGTAGCGAATGCCGTCGAGGAACAGCACCTCCGGCGTGTCGAGGGTGACCGCGCAGCGGCGAGGTTGCTTGGAGGCGACCTCCTCCAGCACCAGCTCGTAGTTGTCGAGCCGCCAGCAGAACAGCGCCCGGCCGAGCGCGCCGTCTTTGAACGCGCTCATCACCACGTCGCCGTGGCGGCCGAAGTCGAAGCCGTGCAGACCGAGCGCGTCGAAGCCCCGCTCATCGGCGGGGTCGAGCATCCAACGGCCGATGAGCTCGCGGCGATCCAAGTTCGATAACCTCACCCCGGAGCCCTTTCGGGCTCTCGGCCCTCTCCCGTCAGGAGATCGGTTACTTGGGGCGAGACAATACCACCCAGAGATCGCCGCCCTGGTAGGTGCCGGCGTGCTGGTAGAGCGAACCCTGGCCGCCGAGCTTCAGCGTCGAGTCGAGCGCGCCCACCTTCAGCCGCACCATCGCCACGTCGTCTTTCACCGAGACGAGCGAGAGCTCGCCGTTGGTGCCGTTGGGCATCGAGACCGGGATGGGCTTGTTGGTGAGGGTGAGCCGGGTCGACGACAGCCGCTTCAGGGTGCCGTACTGCTTCTTCGGCTTGAGCGCCTGCTGCATCTTCGACAGCTCGGGTGGGTCGAGCGCGGCGCCTTTTTCCTGCGCCAGCACGACCTCGGTCTGCACGTCGATCTTGGTGGGCTCGGCGGCGAACGAAACCGAGGCGAACAGCAGGCTGATGGCGACCGTGGTGTGAGCTCTCATACGCCCTCCGAAGCCCACGCTACCGCGCAGACGTCACAGCTCTCCGGCTTTTTTCTCCGCGGAGTTGGAGTCGACGTCGATTTCGTCGTTCTTCTCATCGGTCTTCTGCTGTTGCTGAACGTTCTTGTCGGGCTCTTCGACCGTCCAGATGATCGCGTCGCCCTTGTCGTTCTCGTAGACGATGGGGCGCACCCGCGATTCAGACGACACCGAGACCGTCTCGACCTCGACGTCTTTCGCGCCGTAGCCCTCGGGGCCCTGCATCAGGCCCACGCCCACCGGCACCGCGATGATCAGCGCCATCGCGGTGGCGAACGCGGTGACCAGCATCGGCTTCTGGTAGGTGAAGGTCTCTGCCAGGCGCAGCTTCAGGCCCTCGAAGAAGCCGAGCGAATCTTTGTTCGCGCCGATCTTCGCCAGCACGTTGTTCGAGAAGTCTTTGAAGTCGATCTCGTCGGCGGCCGACTCGTAGGTCAGCCGGGTGAGGCCCGCACCGGCGCGCAGGTCGGCCACCAGGCCCGCCATCGCCTTGTCGCTGGAGATCAGCTGTTCAATCTGACGGCGCTCTTCGACGGAGAGCTCTCCGTCGACGAAAGCGCTCAACTTCGGCAACAGTTCTTTGTGCGCAGGGTTCATCGGCCACTCCTGATTCAAATGCTCACGAAATCCAGACGAAACCCCGCTGTGGAAATTCTCCGCAATCTATTCGGTTCCCACGCCTGACTTCGCTTCGTCCAAGTCCAGGTATTCACTGAGAACTTTCTGAACTTTCAGCCGGGCGTGGAACAGGCGCGACATCACCGTGCCCTTCGGAATGTCCAAAGTGCGGGCGAGATCCTCATAGCTCATGCCCTCCAGCTCGCGGAGCAGCAGGATCGCCCGGTGCTTCTCGGGGACCTCCTGAAGCGCGGCCTGAATCTTCTCGGCCAGCTCTTTTCGCAGCGCCGCCTTCTGCGGGTTGGTGCCCAGCTTGGAGCCGAGCGCGCCCAGGTTGGCCTCGGTGGTGTCGAGCTGAATCGTCTCGTCGAACTCGACCTGATCGCCCTTCGAGGTGCCCTTGCGGCGCATCACGTCGATGCAGATGTTGACGGTGATGCGGTACAGCCAGGTGTAGAAGCTGGCGTCGCCCTTGAAGTGGTCGAGGTACTTGTAGACCTTGACGAACGCCTCCTGAGAGACGTCGCGTGCTTCTTCCCGGTCCTTGAGCATGCCGAACGCGACCGAGAACACCTTCTTCTGGTAGCGCTCCACCAGAGTCTTGAAGGCGCGCTGGTCTCCCGTGCGAACGCGCTGGACGAGCGTGAGGTCGTCGGCCACGGTGGTCACCTTAGGTCACCGCTTCGCATGTTGCTTCCAAAACCGCCTTTTGCGCAGACTGCGTGGGCGTGCACCGTATTCCCGTCGTGCTGTTGCTGCTGACCGGCTGCTCCTCCTCCGTGACCGACGCGGCGTTGAAGGTCACTGTTCATTTCGGCAACACCCCCTCCAAGTGCGCCCAGCTGAACGTCACCGGCAAGGACAACAAGCTTTCGACGTCTTCTCCCCTGGTGAAGGGGAGCAAAGACCTGCTGGTCGGCGTGCTCGAGACCCCTGACCTGGGCTCCACCGTCGACGTTCAGGCGATCGGCTTCGCAGCCGACGACTGCACCGGCGGCAAGAACGACCAGTCGTCGGTGTTTCACGAGACCTTCAAAAAAGGCCAGGTCGACACCGTGACGTTGTCTTTGGACGGCATGGGCGGCGGTGGGGGCGGCGGCGGTTCGATGGGCGGAGGCGTTGGCGGCGGCGGGAGCATGGGCGGCGGCGCGGGCGGTGGCGGCGGCACCACCTGCCTCAACTGCGGCGCGGGCTGTAACTGCGAAGACGGCGGCGTCGGTCACGAGACCAACTGCGCCGACACCGCCGACAACGACGGCGACGCGCTCCGCGACTGCTTCGACCCCGACTGCGACGGCAAGTTCTGCGGCACCAACAAGGCGTGCGTGAACTTCACCTGCGTCATCTCCAACGTCGAGAGCGACTGCAGCGACGGGGTCGACAACAACAACGACGGCCACACCGACTGCGACGACCCGACCTGCTCCTCGCGGGCGTGCAACGACGGCAACGTCTGCACCCTCACCGACGTCTGCAACGGCACCAGCTGCGGCGGCACCGCCTTCACCTGCACCCAGCCCAACGAGTGCCAGGCGCCCAACAGCGGCTCCTGCCTCGCCGACGGCGGCTGCAGCTACACCGCGATGGCCGGCCCGTGCGACGGCGGCAGCTGCAACAGCGGCCAGTGCGTCAGCGTGGGCTTCGGCTACACCCCGTCGAACTTCGACTCGCACCTGCCGACCCAGTTCATCGTGCCGCCGGTGACGCTCGACTGCGGGGTGACGACCTTCGACTCCACCTTCGGCACCTGGACCAACTGGTGTCACGCCAACCAGCCGAAGCCGCCGATGGACGACGTGTTTCGGGCGATGGACAACAACCTGGCGGTGATCGCGATGGAGGGGCTGAACATCGCCTCCGGCAGCACGCTGAAGGTGACCGGCCTTCGCCCGGTGGCGATCGCGGTCTACGGCGACGCGACCATCGACGGGGTGCTGACCGCGAGCTCCGACCACGAGAGCGCGGGCGCGGGCGCACCGGCGGCGAAATGCTTCGCCGGCAACCACAACGGCGGCGACGGCCACGCCTTCACCCAGGCGGGCGGAGGCGGCGGCGCGCTGGCGAAGAACGGCGCCAAGGGTGGCGACGGCAACGGCAGCTCGACCGCGGGCAACGGCGGCGCCAGCTGGGGCATGAGCCCCGACGACTTGAACGGCGGCTGCTCCGGCGGCGACGGCGCGGTGTTCTTCGGCAGCGTTCAGACGGCGGCCAAGGGCGGCGCGGGCGGCGGAGGCCTTCAGCTCTCGGCCTCGGGCAACCTGACCATCAACGGCAAGGTGTCGGCGAACGGCGGCGGTGGGCGCGCCCCGGCGGCGGGCAGCAAGTCGGGCGGGGGCGGCGGCGGCGCGGGCGGCGACATCGTGCTGGAGGCGAACCTGCTCACCATCGCGGCGACCGCGCAGCTGACCGCGCAGGCGGGCGCGGGCGGCAGCGGGAGCACCGACGACGGCGGCGACGGCACCCAAGACGGCGAGAACGGCCACGACGTCGACGGCGACAAGTCGCAGGGCGGCCAGACCCAGAACCCGGGCGGCAACGGCGGCGACGGCTCCTCGCTCAACGACACGTCTCCGACCTCGGGCGACGACGCGCAGAGCATGAACGGGGGCGGGGGTGGCGGCGGCGCGGGCTACGGCCGCATCTTCCTCCGCAGCATCGCGACCTGTTCGTTGAGCTCGAGCGCGTTGGTGGCGCCGGCGCAGGTGAGCGCGAGCACCTGCCCGTGAGCGAGCCGGCTCCGCTGCAGCCGGCGGCGCCGCTCAACCGCCGCTTCATCGCCGGAGCGATCGACGCGCTCATTCTCGGGCTGCTCTGTCTGATTCTGTTTCTGTTCCCGCTGGTGACCCGCGGGCTGGTGCTGCCGATGTGGGGCGTGCTGGCGGCGGTGGTCGGCTACGCGGTGGTGCCGCTGTCGGCGTTTCGCGCCACCCTGGGCATGAAGCTGCTCGGGCTGGAGCTGGTGACCAAAGACGGCCATGCGGTCTCGCCGGGCGACGTGCTGTTTCGGGAGCTGATCGGCCGCGGCTACTTCCCGCTCGCGTACCTGCTCACCCTGCTGCTGGCGGGCATCGCCACCGTGCTCCACCTGATGAACTTCGTCGCCCCCACGGGAATGACGTTCTTCTTCGCGGTGGTGTGCTTCTTCGCCTTCATCGGCTCGCTGCTGGGCACCCTGCTGGCCGCGAACCGGAGCGACAAGCGCAGCCTCGCCGACCTGATCGCCCGCAGCTTCGTGCGGCCGGCGCAGGTTCAGCCCGCGGGCGACGACGAAGACGAGAAGCAGCAGCGTCGCAAGGACCACTCGGCGAGGGTGCGCAACGTGGTGATCGCCGAGTTGGTGTTGTTCGGCGGTGCGCTGGCGTTGCCCTGGGTGCTCACCCAGCGCACCGAGACCCGCGACCAGTACGCCAACCGGCTGAAGCGCGACCACTTCGAGGCCCAGCTGAAGGCCAGCCCCGACGACGAGGGGGTGCTGACCGAGCTGTTGCGCCTCAACCGCGAGGCCGGCGAGCTGCAGCGCACCCAGGAGCTGTCGGCGATGCTCGACACCCTGAGGGTGAAGAAGGCCCGGGAGCGGGAAGACTCGCTCAAGCGCCGCATCGAAGAAGACCCGGCCGATCAGGAGGCGATGGGCACCCTGCTCGACCTGCTGGAGGAGTCGGGCCGCAACGAAGAGGCGGTGCACGTCTACAGCGCGTTCGTCGACCGCAACGACGACGCCGAGCTCCGGGCCGGCTACGCGCGCTGGCTGATGAACCACGGCTTCGACGACGGCGCGCTCACCGAGCTGGAGCGGGCCGCGCAGCAAGACCCTTCGATGGAGGGCGTGCACGCGCTGCGGGGCGAGCTGTTGCACCGCAAAGGCGACACCGCCCGCGCGCAGGAGGAGCTCTACCTGGCGGTGCTCGAAGATCCAGGCGACGACGACGCCCAGGGGCTGCTCGACTCGCTGGAGCCTCCGTTGACCGCGGCGAAGAAGAAACAGCTGGAGAAGAAGTTCGCCGCCGAAGTGAAGGAGCGCACCAAGTAACGCGAAAGGTGTCGCTTTCTCGATTCATGAGAGCCGCAGCCGAGCGCACGCGCTCCGCTTGAGGCATATTCGGCGGCGAAGTGCGTACCCTCGAAATGCCCAAGGCGGGCGAGAAAGAGGTGCTGGTCCTGGGCGGCCGGTTCCGCGTGCTGTCGCACCTGGGTGGCGGCGGCATGAGCGAGGTGTATCTCGCGGAGCAGCTCTCGCTCGGCCGCAAGGTGGCGCTCAAGGTGTTGAAGCGCGACCTGGGCAAGCAGCCGGCGATGGCGGAGCGCTTCAAGCGCGAGGCGATGCTGCTGTCGACGGTGGAGCACCCGGCGGTGGTGCGGGTGATCGACTTCGAGTCGTCTCCCGAGGCGACGGTGTTGGTGCTGGAGCTGGCCGAGGGCGAGACGCTGGAGCGGGTGCTGAAGCAGGGGCCGCTGTCTCCCGCGCGCGCGGTGCCGGTGCTGGCGCAGATCGCCGAAGGGCTGGGCGCGATTCACGAGAAGGGCGTGATTCACCGCGACATCAAGCCGCAGAACGTGGTGCTCACGCCGACCAACCGCGGCGAGCAGGCGCGGCTGCTCGACTTCGGCATCGCGCGGCTGATGGAGATTCCCGAGCGCGAAGAGACCAGTGGCGAGCACGTGGGCAGCCCGTTCGTCTCGCACCCCGGCCAGGTGGTGGGCACGCCGGCCTACGTGGCGCCCGAGCAGGCGACCGCTTCTGACCTCGACGCGCGCACCGACGTCTACTCGTTCGGGGTGTTGGCCTACCGCACGCTGTCGGGCCAGTTCCCCTTCGTGGGGCCGGGCTCGAACGACTTCTTGAAGCAGCACCTCACCGTGCCGCCGCGGCCGCTCGACGACGCGTTCCCCGGGCTGCGCGAGCGGCCCGAGCTGGTGCGGCTGGTGATGCAGTGTCTCGAGAAGAAGCCCGACGACCGGCCGGCGAACGGGCAGGCGCTGTTGACCGCGCTGCTGCCGATGATGCCGGTGAACCCGTACGAGTCGTCGGTCACCACTCCGTCGCGGCGGGTGCTCTCGGCGGTGCCGTCGGTGCCTTCGATGCCGATGCAGGCGACGCCGGTGCCGGCCGACATCGAGGCGCCCGAGGCGAGCCCTCCGTCGCTGAAGGTGCCGGCGCCGCTGAAGACGGTGACCGAGAAGACGGCGGCGCTCACCTCGGTCTCGCTGCAGACCGCCCGGAAGGCCGTGTCGCTGGCGGCGCGGGTCGACACCCGTTGGCGGCGGAGCCTGCTCTGGGCGGTGCTGATCATGCTGGTGCCGCCGGCGGTGTGGGCGATGTGGCCTCCGTCGCCGTTGGAGCGGGCGGCGGCGATGATCGAGAAGGGCAAGGCGGGCGACGCGCTGCCGGTGCTCGACAAGCGGCTGGAGACGAACCCGGCCGACGCGCCCGAGGTCTACGCGCTGAAGGTGGCGGCGTTTCACGCCCTCGGCAAGCACACCGACGAGCGCGGCGTGCTGCGCGACGTGCCGTACGAGGCGCTGCACTCGGCGCACCCGCTGATGCTGGAGGCGGTGGCGCAGGACTTCGGCGCCGACGAAGACGACCGGGAGCTGCGGGCGCTGATCTCACTGGTGCCGCACGAAGCGCTGCAGCCGGCGTTCACCAAGATGGCGAAGGCCGGCCGCTCGAAGCAACAGTGGGGCGCGCTGCGGTTTCTCGACGTCACCTCGCTGAGCCAGAACCTCGACCGGGTGGAGCTCTACGCGAAGTCTCTGTCTGACCCCGACTGCACGGTGCGCTCGAAGGCCGCCGGCCGTCTCGCGGAGCTCGGCGATGATGATGCGATCGCTCCGCTCCGCGATTTGTCGGAGACGCCGAAGGAAGAGACCAGCGGCCAGAAGGTCGACTGCGGCCAGGATGAAGCGGCCGAGGCGATTCGGCAGCTGAAGAAGCGCTGATCAGCTCTTCAGGAAGTCGAGCGCCTCGCTCAAGGAACGGACTTCCTTCTGGTCGTGGTGAATTCGCTGCGACTTGAACCCGATGCTGATCGAGTCTGCGGAGGTTCCAATCTTCGGTGAGAGATCGTGGTTCGCGGAGGTGAGCGAGTCCGTCTTGATGGTGAGCGTGCCGCTGCCCGCGAGCTTCTTGAAAGCAGCCTGCGAGTCGCCTTGGGCCCATGAAGCGAGAACGGCCTTCAGGTCCACGTCTTTCGGCTTTGCCTCGACGTCGACCGCCTTCGCGCTGCTGGTGCCGTTCTGCAGGTGCATCTTCACGCTGGTCTCGCCTGTTTGGCGCATCGCCGAGAGATCCGTGCCGAGCGACTTCATCGAGAAGTCAGCCGGCAGCGAATACTTCACGCTGACAGTCATGTCTCCAGAGAGCCCCGCATCGAAAGTGCTCGTCGTCTTCCAATTCGGCTTTCCGGGAATGCTGCCTTCTTTGGAGTTCAGCTGAGCGCTCGAATCGGCGGCGAATTTCTCGGAGACGGTGACGGTGCGCGCCTCCAGGTCGATGTGCACGCTTGCGTCGGACTTCAGGCCAGCACCGAGCTTCAGGTCGTCATTCATCTTCGCCGCCAGCTTGAGCGCGGCGCTGCCCTTCAGATCGAGACCCGAGCAGTGCTCGTTCAGAAAGCGCTGATCGTCGAGCGACAGCTGACGTCCGAGGGCCTGGTCCTTCATCAGACCGGACAGCCGGTCGACGTCGTTGAGGGTCTTGCAGTGGTACTCACCACCCCAACTGCCGGTTACTGAGCTCTTGTTGTCGTCGTCGAGCTTTCCACCGAACCCGAACGAGCCCTGAGGACTGACACGATAGCCATCGCTCTCGCGTTTGACCTTCAGCGTCGCGCCAGTGCTGATGCCCTTGCCGGCGGCAACTCCGTCGAAGCCGAACTGAATCTGCATCTCGTCACCCGGCGAGAGCTTGCGCGCCTGCTTCGACACCGACAGTGCGTTCTTCGCGTCGTCGAGCTTCCCGGTGGCGTACTCGCCCACGCTGCCCGCGAGGCGCATCGACATGTCCTCTTCGAGCGAAGCGCCGCTGCCAGGCTCGGCGAGATTCACGTACGGAGCAGGGTTGTTGGTCTTGCCGGCATACGCGTCGTACGCCGAGTCGTAGTCGCGAGCGGCTTTCACGTTGGTTTCGTGAAGAAGCTGCTGCATCGACGGCGGTTGACGGTCGTTCACTTCGAACAACGCGGGAGGCTTCGGCGCGCCCGCAGGGACCGCTTGCCCGTCGACCTTCTTCGTCAGTCCCGAGGTCACGAGTGAATTGACCACCGACTTACGCTGGTCATCCGAGAAACCGCTGCTGACCAGCCAGCTCGCCTCCGATTGGTTCATCGAGTTGAACGCCTTCTTCGGATCCGACCTCATCTGCTGAAACGCTTTCTGAATGTCTCCGTCGTTGTGGGTGACGTAGTTCGCCGCATCGCTGAAGGTCGCGTGAACCTCTTCAGGGTTGAACGGAACCATCCACGCGATCGACTTTTCGACCACGCTCACCGCGGCATCGCCGACGTCACGAACGTCTTTGAGCGTGGGACCCGTCGACGGCGGCGTGGAGCTGTCGTCATTGGGCATCAACTGCGCACCGGAAGAATCGATCTTGTTCATGGGGTCCTCGGGGGAAAGGTTTGGACCCGGTGCAAAGCGACGGTGATGCCACCCGCAGGCGCCCGAATTTCAGCCACTTACAAGCGCGTAGCGTCCCCGCGGCTGGATCAGACCGTCCACCGCCGATGCGCTATAGAAGCGCGCGCTTTGAGCCGCATCTTCGTCACCCGAGCGATCGCCGAGCCCGCGCTGCAGAAGCTGCGGGAGCGCCACCAGGTCGACGTCTGGCCCGGGCCCGGCCCGGTGCCGCGAGGCGTGTTGCTCGCCGCCGCTCACGAGAGCGACGCGCTGCTCTCGCTGCTCACCGAGAAGGTCGACGCCGAGCTGCTCGCCACCGCTCCGAAGCTGAAGGTCGTGAGCAACATGGCGGTCGGCTACGACAACATCGACGTCGCCGCCTGCACCGCGCGCAAGATTCCCGTCGGTCACACCCCCGGCGTGCTCACCCAGGCCACCGCCGACCTCACCTTCGCGCTGCTGCTCGCCGCCGCACGCCGCATCGCCGAAGCGGAGCGCTACGTGCGCAACGGTGAGTGGCGCACCTGGGACCCGTCGTTGTTGCTCGGCCGTGAGCTCGAAGGCACCACCCTCGGCATCGCCGGCTTCGGAGGCATCGGCCAGGCGGTCGCCACCCGCGCCAGAGGCTTCGGCATGCGAATCGTCTACTGCTCGCGACGCGAGGTGAAGTTCGAGGGAGCGATTCGGGTCGAGAAGCCCACCCTGCTCGCCCAGAGCGACTTCGTCTCGCTCCATCTGCCGCTGTCGATCGAGACCCGTCACTGGCTCACCCGCCACGACTTCGCGCAGATGAAGCCGGGCAGCATTCTGATCAACGCCGCCCGCGGGCCGATCGTCGATCAGCCGGCGCTCCTCGACGCGCTCGACCTCGGCCGCCCGGCCTTCGCCGCGCTCGACGTCACCGACCCCGAGCCTCCGCCGCCAGACGACCCGGTGCTGAAGCACCCCAAGGTGTTGGTGGTGCCACACCTCGGCTCGGCGACGCTCGAGACGCGCACCCGAATGGCGGTGCTCGCCGCCGAGAATCTGCTCGCCGTGCTCGACGGCAGAAAACCCAGGCACGTGGTCAACCCCGAGGTGCTGTCATGAAGTACGCGCTGTTGCTCGCCGCGCTCGCGCTCTCCGCGTGCGGCGCGAAGAAACCGTCTGCTGACGGCGGCCAGCCGCTCGGCGACGGCGGAGTCGGAATGACGCTGCGTGAGACCAACCTGAGCCACAACCACGTCAGCACCTGCGACGACCCCACCTGCGGCAACGGAATGAACCCGCCGCTCGGAGGCGACCACTGCCCGGTGTGGCTCAACTGCCGGGTGTTCGATACCGCGCAGCCCAAGTGCAACTGGATTCACAACCTCGAGCACGGCGCGTTGGTGATGACCTACAACTGCTCCGGCGCGGGCTGCGACACCCTGGTGCAGCAGCTGAAGGACTACCAGGCCACCCACACCGACGCGCTGGTGACGCCCGACCCCGAGCTGACCGACGTGGTGGCGGTGATGGTGTGGGGCTTCGGCTGGGAGGGCAACGGCTTCAACAAGGCGGCGTTCGACGAGGTCGCCTCTCACCAGGGCGCCGAGTCGCCCGAGCACATCGCCTGCTCGCCATGAACAAGCTCTTCGCCATCGGCGACGTGCACCTGCCGTCGACCCGCAACAAGACGATGCACCGCTTCGGGTGGACCGACCACCCCGAGCCCTTGAAGAAGGCGTGGGACGAGACGGTCGCGCCCGACGACTACATCATCATCGCCGGCGACATCTCCTGGGCTACCCGGGCCAACGAGGTGCTCGACGACTTGAAGTGGCTCGACCAGCGGCCCGGCAAGAAGGTGCTGCTGAAGGGCAACCACGACTTCTGGTGGGCCGACTCGGGGCCCAAGCTTGCCAAGCAGCTCGAGCCCTACTCTTCGTTCATCGGCGCGCTCCACTCGAAGGCGGTGCGCGCGGGCCCGTACATCATCGCCGGCACCCGGTTGTGGACCACGCCCGAAGCGCCGTCGATGCCGGGCGGCGAGATGGGCGACGAGTCGCAGAACCTCGGCTTTCTCGAGCGAGAGACCAAGCGCCTGCAGGCTTCGCTCGACGACGCGGTGAAGCAGGAGAACGAGTCGAAGGCGAAGGGCGAAGCGCTCCGGCGGGTGATCGCGGTGCACTTCCCTCCGGTGTACAGCAACAACGCCGACACCGTGTTCTCGAAGCCGATCGAAGCGTTCAAGCCGGAGCTCTGCGTCTACGGCCACCTCCACGGGCCGGGCATTCCCGCCGGGTTCACCGGGCCGCGCAACGGCACCCGCTACGTGCTCGCCTCGTGCGACGCCGCCGGGTTCAAGCCGGTGCTGCTGTTGGAAGGTTGAGCCGTGCCCTGGCTGCGCCTCGGCGGAAAGAAGCTCGAGTGGAAGCCGGGCGAGGTCTACCGGGTGCCCACCGACGACGGCGCCCGCATCGCGCTCGGCCGCTATTTCCCCAGCGAGCGAAAGTTCAAGCACCCGGTGGTGCTCGCGCACGGCCTGGGCACCAACCGCTTCGCCCTCGACTTCGACGAGCGCTACTCGCTGGCGCAGTACCTCGCGCGGCGCGGCTTCGAGACCTGGGTGCTGGAGCTGCGCGGGCGCGGCGTGGCCGGCCGTGGTTTCGACTCCAGCTTCGACGAGCAGGCGGAGCACGACGTCTCGGCCGCACTGAAGACGGTGCTCTCGGCGCAGAGTGAGCCCGACGGCGTGCTCTGGGTCGGCCACAGCAAGGGCGCGCTGCTCGCCTACGCGCACCTCGGCCGCCACCCCGACGCTCCGATTCGCGCCATCGTCGCGCTCGGCTCGCCGGTCTCGTTCGCCTCTCACGCCGGCGTGCGCCAGTTCGTCTCGCTGCTGAAGCCGGTGATGCGGTTGCCGGTGATTCCGCTCAGGCTGTTGACCCGGCCGGTGGTGCCGCTCGGGCTCCCGCCTGATCCGATCGGCCGCTACCTGGTGAACCCGAAGAACATGGACCCCAAGGTGGTGCACCAGGCGATCGCACACGTCAGCTCCGACCTCCTGGGCGGTGTGGCGCGCCAGTTCACCCGCTGGCTGGAGCACGACACCTTCGACGCCAACGACGCGTTCGACTACCGCAAGGGCATGAAGAACGTTCGGGTGCCGGTGCTGCTGCTCTCAGGCGAGAAAGACCTGCTCGCGCCGCCCGACTCGGTGGAGCACGCCCAGACGCTGGTCGCCGGGCCGGTGGAAAAGAAGCGGCTCGGCAAGCGGCACGGCCAGGCCGAAGACTACGGGCACGGCGACCTCTCGCTCGGCGAGCGCGCGCCAGAAGAGGTGTTCCCCCTGGTCGCCGGGTTTCTCGAGCGTCAGTCGACCGGGCACTCGTAGTCGATGTCGCGCTCGGCGTCGGCGGCGACGTCGTACGACTGGGTGGTGCCGGGCTTGGTCTCTCCGCTCGCCTGGTAGCAGTCGAAGCGAACCTTGTGCTTGCCCGGCTTCACCTTGAAGCCCTTCAGCGGTGAGCCGCCGACCTTCTTGCCGTCGACGTAGACGTCGGCGGTGTCGGAGGCGCGGAGGTTCATGATGCCCAGCGCGGCCGGAGCCGGCGAGTCAGCCGCCTCGGCGGGAGCAGGGGCAGCGGCGGCCTTCTCGGCCGGCGCCTTGGCGGGGGCCTTCGCGGGCGCGGGCGGCGGGGGCGCGGCAGCGGCCTTCTCGGGCGCGGGCGCGGGAGCCTTCTCGGGCGCGGCCTTCTCAGGCGGCGGAGGCGCGGCCTTCTCGGCGGTCTTCTCGGTCTTTTCGGCGGCGGGCGCCTTCGCGGCCGGCTTCTCGGGAGCGGCGAGCTCGTCGCTCGGCTTCTCCGCGGCCTTGGCGAGCGCGTTCTCGAGCGCCTTGCCGTTACCGTTGTTGTTGGCGACCGGCGCATCGACCCGGGCAGGCTTCTCGGCGGGAGGCGGCGCGGCTTTCTCGGGAGCGACCGACCCGGCAGGCACCGCGCCGAGCTCGCGCATCGCCACCTTGGGCAGCGGGGTCGCGTTGGAAGCGCTGGAGGGCGCCGAGGCCAGCCCCATGCCCATCGCGGCGAGACCGACCAGAATGAGAAGAATCGAAACGGCCTTCATAGTGCTCCCCTTTACGCCACCGAAGGACACAGCTTAGCCCCCAAGGGTTCCCTCGGCACTTTCCGAAAGGGGGAAGCGCGGGCATATTGCCGAGGCGTGGCGGATCAACTCCACGGCGAGGACCTCCTTCGCCGCCTTTCGATGGTGGCGGTCGAGGTGGGCCGCACGCGCACCGTCAACGACGCGTTCGCCACCGCCGGCAGAGGCCTCGATGCACTGCAGCTGAAGCTGTCGGTGCTCCAGTTCGACAGCGGCACGGTGACGATGCGGTTCTCGGCCGGGCCGGTCGACGCCTGGGGCGAGCAGCTGCGCCGGCCCACCAAGGGCCCGATGGCGGCGTTGATGCGGTCCATCTACGACATCGACGACCCGGTCTTCTACGAGCAGATCACCGAGCTGTTGGTGCCGGCGGCGAAGAAGCTCGGCCTCCCGCTCGACCCGCGGATGGCGACCGAGGCCACGGTGAAGGGCTACGGCCGCGGCATTCTCGCGCCGCTGCGGGTGGCCGGAGCGCTCTGGGGCGGGCTGGCGGTGTCGGGCGACGGGCTCACCCCCGAAGACTTGCCGGCCCTGACGCTGTTCGTCGCCCAGCTGCGCAGCGCGCTCGAGATGGTGGAGGCGATCGAAGACCTCCAGCGGCGCACCCGCGAGCTGGAGGCGGTGCACACCATCGCCAACGCCGGCATCGGCGCCAACCGCGCCCCGATTCGTCTGCTCGAGGTGGTGGCGGAGGCAATCAACTCCGACGCCGCGGTGCTCCACCGCTACGACGCCGAGCGAAACGAGCTGGTGTTGGTGGGCGAAGCGCACGGCTACAGCGGCCCGCTGCTGGCGAAGTGGAGCCGCTTTTCGCCCACCGGTCCTCTCCAGAACCGCACCATGTCGGGCGCGGAGCTGGCCGAAGGTCTGGCGGTGGTGAAAGGTGAAGGCTTCGAGTCGCTCGCCACGGTGGGCCTGTTTCTCGAGGGCAAACCGATCGGCCTGCTGTCGCTGGCGCGGCGTACGCCCACCGAGTTCACCCGCGCCGAGCTCTCGTCGGCGGAGATTCTCGGCGGCCAGGTGGCGGCGCTGCTCGAGCGCGAGCGGCTGCACGAAGAAGGCGCGCGGCAGGTGAAGCAGCTGTCGCTCCTCTACGAGCTGTCGAGCGCGGGCGCGATGGCGGGAGAGATCAACAAGGTCACCGAGCGGCTGCTGATGCAGATGCTGGAGGCCTTTCCCGCCGACGGCGCGGCGCTCCACTTTCTCGAGGGCAAACAGCTGCGGTTGGCGGGGTGGAAGATGCGGGCGGGGGTGTTGCCCGACGTGCCGCCGACCGCGGAGTACCTCCCGCTCGACCTCACCAACACCGTCGGCCGCGCGGCGCTCAGCCGCACCACCGTCGCACTCTCGGAGGGTAATTTTCCCTCCGGCACCCGGGACAACACCACCCGCCTCGGCATTCGCCACCTGATGGCGGTGCCGATGACGGTCTCGAACCGCGAGGTCGGCACCCTCTCGCTCGGCCGGGTGCAAGACGCGCCGTTCACCAAGGAAGAGATGCGGTTGGCCGAGAGCTGCGGCACGCACATGGGCGTGATTCTCGAGCACGTGCGGCTCTTCGACGACCTGAAGAAGAGCTACGACGAGCTGGCGCGTGCGCAGGCCGAGGTGGTGCGGCACGAGCGGCTGGCGGCGCTGGGCGAGCTCGCCGCAGTGATGGCCCACGAGGTGCGCAACCCGCTGGGGGTGATCTTCAACTCGGTCACCAGCCTGAAGCGCACGCTCAAGCCGAGCGGCGACATCTCGATGCTGCTCGGCATCGTGCAGGAAGAAGCGGAGCGGCTGAACCGCATTGTCGGCGACCTGCTCGACTTCGCGCGGCCGTACGAGCCGGTGCGAACGCTGCTCGCGCTGGAGCCGCTGATCGAATCGGCGCTCCAGTCGGCGGTGCAGTCGGCGCACGCTCCGCAGGTGACGGTGGGCAGCGAGTACCCCGATGCGTTGCCGCTGTTCTTCGTCGACGGTCATCTGCTTCGCCAGGCGGTGGTGAACCTGGTGCTGAACGGCATTCAGGCGATGCCACGCGGGGGCAAGCTGGCGGTGAAGGCGACCAAGGTCGACCGCGCCGGAGAGCTGTGGGCGCGGATCGAGGTGCGCGACGAAGGCGGCGGTCTGCCCAAAGAATCGGTCGACCGGTTGTTTCAGCCGTTCTTCACCACCAAGGCGCGCGGCACCGGTTTGGGCCTGGCGGTGGTGAAGCGCATCGTCGACGCGCACCAGGGCGAGGTGCGAGCGGAGCAGATCGAGCGCGGCACGATGTTCGTGCTGTTGATTCCAGGCGGGCAGCCGCGGGTCGCCGTCGATGACGACGACGATGAGGACACGCTGCCTCCGCAGCACTTCAGCTGAGCGGCTCTCATTCGCCGAGAGGACTGTGCACGCCAGTGATCGCTCTTCGCGCGCCAGGGCAGGCGGCGTGTTGCATCGGGTGCCCGCGGTCGGCTAATTCGAAACGCGTCTCAAGGGGAATGAAGAAGGCCCGCCTTGCGCACCTGGGCTCTCGCGTTCACGCTGTCTTCCACCCTCGCCTCGGCTCACGCGACGATCGCGATGAACGGGCACGACCAGTCGGCGACCGACAGCGCGGCGATCGCCGCGGCCGGTGGCGAAGCAGTGCGAATGGACTTCAACTGGTTTCAGTTTCAGCCGAACAACGGCACTCCCGACTTCAGCTACCTCGACCCGCTGGTCGACGCCGCGAACCTGAACGGCCTGAAGGTGTACGCGACGGTGGCGTACACGCCGCAGTGGGCGTCGACGGTGAGCACCTGCGTTCAAGGCTCGGCCGACGAGAACCTGCGCTGCGAGAACAAGATCCCCGACACCACCGCGTGGACCAACGCGATGACCTCGGTGGTGACGCACTACCAGGGCAAGGTCTACTGCTGGGGCATCTGGAACGAGCCCAACCTGGGCGGCTTCTTTCAGGGCTCGCTGCAGGACTTCGTGGACAAGATCTTCAAGCCGGCCGCCGCCGCGATTCGCGCCGCTGACCCGAACGCGAAGATCTGCGGGCCCGAGCTGTCGGGGCTCACCACCAGCTCGCAGTGGAACGGGCACAACGGAACCTGCGTGGCGGGGCAGTGCATTCGCAACGGCTGGGAGCTCGACCTCGCGCAGGTGCTCGACCAGGTCGGCAACGACATCGATATCGTCACGCAGCACATGTACAAGAGCGACGCCGACGCGGTGGTCACCTCGCTGCTCGACGGCGCGTACTTCGGCTCCGTGCTCACCCAGGACTCGGTGAAGAACGTGGTGACGATGCACGGCGGCGCGAACAAGGAGTTCTGGCTCACCGAGACCGGCTGGGAGCACCCTCCGCAGGGAGGCACTTCGCTCGCCGACGTGGCGACCGACATCGTCGCGCTCTACCAGCATGAAGAAGACGTCTGCGCGGGCACCTACGCGGCGAGCAACAACGACCCGTGGCCGAACTGGACGCGCACGTTCTACTACCACTTCCCGTACGACCCCGGCTCCGGCTGGGGCCTGCTCGATTCGACCGGAGCACCGCTGCAGCCGTACACCGCGCTCCAGAGCTGGGCGGCGACGCAGACCGCGACTTTGTGCGGGTTGAACACCGGCACCGGGGGCGGCGCAGGCGGTGGTGGCGGCTCGGCCGCGGGCGGCGGGGCTGCAACCGGAGGCGGTGGATCAGCGGCGGGCGGCGGCTCGGCCGCGGGTGGTGGTGCTGCCACCGGCGGAGGCTCGGCGGCAGGCGGTGGAGCAGCGACCGGCGGTGGGTTGGCAGCGGGCGGTGGCTCGGCGGCAGGCGGTGGATCCGCGAGCGGCGGTGGTTCAGCGGCCGGCGGTGGCGCTGCGACCGGCGGCGGTGCCGCAGCAGGTGGAGGAGCTTCCGTTGGCGGCGGCTCTGCCGTTGGTGGTGGTGCGGCGGCTGGCGGTGGATCGGCGACGGGTGGCGGCGGCGGTTCCAGCGCGACCGCGGCTTCGGGCTGCAGCTGCGACGCGTCTTCGGGTCCTGCTCTGTTGCTCGCTTTGGCGGTGGCGCGGCGCCGGCGGCAGCCCTCGGCCTGACGCCTCTTCGTCGCGAAACTATTTCGCGCGTGCTGTGTTCAGGTGACGTGCGCGCATTCGGCTTCGCGGTGGTGTTCCTGGCAGCGTGTTCCAGCTCGCCGATGAGCGGCGGCGGCGGCGGTGGCGCAGCCACGGGTGGAGGAAGCGCAGCCGGTGGAGGCGCAGCGACTGGTGGTGGTGCAGCGGCTGGCGGTGGTGCATCCGGTGGAGGCGCAGCGACCGGAGGAGGCTCGGCGTCCGGAGGAGGCGGCGGTTCGACCCTCGACGCCGGTCTGCCCGCGGGCACCTACACCCGCACGCCCGGTAACTGGCCCAAGCGCAGCTACGACCTCGAAGTGCCCGGCGGCTACGACGGCGGCGCGGGCTACCCGCTGCTGCTCATCCTTCACGGCGGCGGAGGCAATCGCTCAGCGGCGAAGCGGCTGGCCTGCCCCGGCGGTGTGGTCAGCTCGCCCGACTGTCTCGACGCGATGGCGCTCACCCGCGGCTTCGTGGTGGTGATGCCCGACGGCACCGGCGCGGCGCTCGCGCCCGACGTTCGCACCTGGAACTCCGGCGGAGGCGCCAACGGCTGGCAGTGCGTCTCGGGCGCTGCGTGCAACCAGAACGTCGACGAGTTCGGCTACTTCACCGATGTGTTCGCCGACCTCGCGAGCGTGGTGCCGGTCGATCTTTCGCACGTCTACTCGACCGGCATCTCCAACGGCGCCTCGATGTCGGAGCGGCTGGCCTGCCAGTTTCCCTCCAACGTGCGGGCGATCGCGCCGGTGGCGGGAGGCAATCAGTACTCGACCACCCAGAGCTGCACCTCGGTGACCTCGGTGCTCGAGATTCACGGCACCGGCGACCCGTGCTGGCCTTACGACGGTGGCGCGGTGAGCTGCGCCGACACCAACCCGGGCGCCAAAATCTCCGTCGACGGCACGCTCGCGGTCTGGAGCGCCAATGACGGCTGCGACGGCGGCCTCACCGAGACGCCGCTGCCCGACACGATGGCCGACGGCACCACCACCGTGCACCGCGTCTACGCGTGCAGCGGCGCGGCGCTCGAGCTGTACCAGGTGGCCGACGGAGGTCACACCTGGCCGAACGGCTACCACTACTCGCAGATGGTAGGGCTCACCGCCGAAGACTGGTCGGCGAACCCCATCATCCTCGACTTCTTCCAGGCGCACTGATCAGGCGCGCTTCGCCTCGACGATGCTGAACGGTGAGTGCGTGGGCAGCACGCGGGTGAGCGTCAGGCCCGCCTGAGCGAACAGCGCGCCGTACTCTTTCGCGGTGCGCTCGCGGCCCGGCAGCATCACCAGCATGTTGAGGTCCATCAACTGAGCGGGGCTGGGCGAGTTGTCGTCGGGGATGATCATCTCCACCACCAAGACCCGGCCGTCGCCCCGCATCGACTTCGCCACGTTCTTCAACAGCGCCACCGACTGCTCGTCGTTCCAGTCGTGGAGAATCTGCTTGAGGAGAAACACCTCACCCTGCGGCACCTGCTGGAAGAAGTCGCCGCCGATCGCCTCGCAGCGCGCTTTCAAGCCGGCGGCCTCCAACCCCTGAGCGGCCGTACCGATGACGTGCGGCAGGTCGAACAGGGTGCCGGAGCAGGAGGGAAACGCGTTGAGCACCGCTTTCACCAGGGTTCCGTTGGCGCCGCCGAGGTCGACCACCGTCTTCGTCTTCGCGAAGTCCCAGCAGCGCACCACTTCGGAAGCGACCAGCGCCGCGAGGTTGTCCATCGCGCCTGAGAACGCCATCGCCTCCTCCGGGTGCGCGCCGTACCACTGGAAGATCTCGGAGCCCAACGCGGCCGGAGTGGTGCGGCTTCCGGTCTTCACCGCGTCGGTGAGCCGTTCCCACGGGCGCCAGTGGCCGGCGGAGGTCTGGGCGATCGCCATGTCGCGCATCGAGCCCGGCACGTTGCTGCGCAGCGTCTGCGAAAGCGTGTTGTTGGCGAAGGTGCGGCCCTCGCGCTCGGAGAACACCCCGGCCGAGGCGAGCCCGCGCATCAACCGGTAGAGCGCGGCGGAGTCGGCGCCGAGGCGCTTCGCCAGCTCGTCGACGCTCTGGGCGCCGGGCTCGAGCACGTCGGCGATCGACATTCGCGCCGCGGTGCCGACCATCTGGCTGACCCAATAACCGGTGACCATCTTGAACATCTGCTGCGACTCGTTCGCCATTTCGACCCCCAGGTGTTTCGCGTTCATTCGCGAAGAACACCGCCATTACGGGTCATCTCGGACCGCCAGATGTGCCGAAGGTGTGCAAGCCGCTTGTGCAAGAATGCAGGGGCGTGGACTGGAATGATCTCCGCTACTTGCTGGCGCTGAAGCGGGCCGGGAGCCTCGCCGGCGCGGCCCGGGAGCTGAAGGTCGACGGGTCGACGGTGAGCCGGAGGCTGGCGGCGCTGGAGGAAGCGCTCGGCGCCCAGCTGCTGCGACGAACGCCCGATGGGCTGACCTTCACCGAAGCGGGCGAGGCCGCTGCCGCCACCGCCGCGAAGCTGGAGGCGAGCACCGCTGAGCTCGAGCGCTCGCTCTCGGGCGAAGACGAGCGGCCCGAAGGCGCGGTGCGGCTCACCTTCCCCGAAGGGTTCATGCCGTATCTGATCAGCGCGGTCGGCAGGCTGCGCGAGCCGTACCCGAAGCTGCAGGTGGAGCTGATCGCTTCGCCGCGCCCCCTCGACTTGTCGCGCGGCGAGGCCGACGTCGCGCTGCGGCTCACCCGCCCGTCGCAGGAAGGCCTGCTGGCGAAGCGGCTGGGCACCATCGGCTGGGCGCTCTACGCGTCGGAAAAATACCTGCTCGCGCGCGGCACGCCGAAACATCTGGGCGACTTCGAAGGCCACGACGTCGTTCACTACGAAGACACGCTGAAGGGCGTGCCAGGGGCGGTCTGGCTCGACGAGCATGCTCGCGCGGCGAAGGTGGTGATGCGCGCCAACAGCCCACGCACGGTGATGACCGCGGCGCTCGAAGGCCTCGGCATCTGCGCCCTGCCCTGCTTCATCGTCGCCGCTACGCCCGAGCTGCGGCGGCTGACCCCCGATGTGATTGGAGCGCCCGACGTGTTCGCAGTGACCGCGCCCGATCGCTCACACACCCGGCGGGTGCGGTTGGTGGTGGAGATGCTGGTCGAGATGTTCGAACGCGAAGGCGCGCTGTTCGCCGGCCGCTGACTACTGACAGGCTTTGGCGACCGACTTGTCGGCGCAGTCGACCATCGCCTTGCCCGGGTCGATCGCGTCGGGCGCGTGCTTCTTGAAGCACTCGCGCTGGCAGTCGCACACCGGCTGGCTCGGCGGCCCGACGCAGGTCATGTCGTCCTTCGGAGCGCACGCCATCACGCACTTGCCGAGGTCCGCTCCTGCCTTGCTCTTCGCCATCGCGGCGTTGAACGCCTCGACCTCCTTGGCGCAGGCGCCCTTCGGCGAGGTCGCTTCACGATGCGCCTGGCGACACGCCGGCTCGCACCGCTTCGAGTAGAGGTGACACGCAGGATCGCCCGACAACAAGACTGCGAGCAGCAACGCTGTCATTTCATCGCTCCAATCACGGCCTGGGTGAACTCGTTCATCGACGCCTTGCCGCCGAGGTCTCCGGTGCGCACTTTGCCTTCGAGGTAGACGTCGTCGATCGCCTTCTCGATCCGGCGCGCCTGCTCCGAGAGCTGCATCCAGTCGAGCATCATCACCGCCGACTTGAGCAGCGCGGTCGGGTTCGCCAGGCCTTTGCCCGCGATGTCGGGAGCGGTGCCGTGAACCGCCTCGAACACCGCGCAGCCGGCGCCGATGTTCGCGCCCGGCACCAGGCCGAGACCGCCGACCAACCCCGCGCAGAGGTCGGAGACGATGTCGCCGTAGAGGTTCTCCATCACCAGCACGTCGAACTTCTCGGGGTTCTTCACCAGCTGCATGCAGAGGTTGTCGATGATCACGTCGTTCGACTCGATGGCGGGAAAGTCGCGCGCCACCTTGCGAAAGCAATCGAGGAACAACCCGTCGCTCAACTTCATGATGTTCGCCTTGTGCACCGCAGTGACCTTCTTGCGGCCGCGGGCGACGGCGTGCTCGAAGGCGAACCGGCAGATGCGCGTCGACGCCACCTCGGTGATGATCTTGAGGCTCTCGACCACGCCCGGCACCACCACGTGCTCGATGCCGGCGTAGAGGTCTTCGGTGTTCTCGCGCACCACCACCAGATCGACGCCCTCGTAGCGGGTCTTCACGCCCGGCACTGAGCGCACCGGCCGCAAGGAGGCGAACAGGTTGAGCCGCTTGCGCAGCCCGACGTTGGCCGAGACCAGGCCGCCTCCGATGCCGGTGGCGGTGGGGCCTTTCAAACCCACGCTGTTGCGGAGCACCGACTCGATGGTCGCGTCGGGCAGGTTCGAGCCGTGCCGGTTGAACGCGTCGGTGCCGGCGTCGGCGTGCTCCCACTCGAGGCCGCACTTCGCCGCCTCGAGAATACGGCAGGTGGCGGCCATCACCTCTGGGCCGATGCCGTCTCCGTTGATCAAGGTGACCTTGCGCGCAGGGCTCATGACAAAGGCATACCTCAAGCGCGCTGGCGGCTCCGCGTTAAGATGTAGCGATGGGCAGGAGCCTGGCGGGGTTGGAGAAGAAGATCGAAGCCGGCGACACCCTCACTGCCGAAGAGCTCACCGAGCTGGAGCAGGCGGCGAAAGACGAAGGCGGCGTAAAGCCGCGGCTGCTGGTCGCCCACGCGCTGATCAACCAGGACAGCTGCCGCGAGGCGCTCACCCTGCTCGAGAACCTGGAGCGCGACTTTCCCAAGGACCCGCAGGTGCCGTTCGCCCGCGCCCGGGCGTTGGCGGCGATGGAGCGCTACTCCGACGCAGAGCCGGCGCTGAAGCGCGCGCTGGAGCTGCAGCCCAACGACCTCGAGGCGATGAAGGCGCTGGCGGTGCTGAAGATGCGCCGCGGCGAGCGCCAACACGCGCGCGCGCTCGCCCAGAAGGTGCTCGAGCACGACCCGCTCGACGCCGAGGCGCAGGCGCTGCTCACCGAGCTCGACGAGACGCGCGCTCCCACCAACGCCGGGCCCAAAGAGGTGGTGCTGCTGCCGGAGTTTCGCCGGGCGTTGATCGAACGGCTGCAGCGCGGCTCGACCCCGCACCTGCTCCAGAAAGACGACCTCTTGGTGCGGCTCGGCAAAGGCGGCGTGGCGCGGCTCGACCTGCGCTCGCTCTACCGTGGCTTTCTCGACTCGGAGCAGGACCTGAAGACGTCGATCGAAGCGATCGCCACCGAGCTGGCCGAGCGCGCGCTGGAGCCGAAGAGCCGGCAGGCGCTGCTGACTTCGGTGCTGCCGCTCTTGCGCGACTCCAGCTTTCTCGACCGCGCGGTGGGGGCGACCCATCGCGAAGGCCCGGGCGGGCTGTTCATCTTCTATGCGCCGTTCGACCCTCAGATGGTGCGCTACGTGCCGGAGGGCTCGCTCCAGGCGCTACGGGTGACGATGCAGGAGCTCGACGACTCGGCGTGGGTGAACCTCGACGAGCGCTTGGCTGATCCGATACCGATGGCGCTCGAGCCGGCCGGGTTGCGGTTGGCGGCGCGGCCTTCGGGGTTGTGGGCGCTCGCCAAGGGAGACGGCCACGACGCGGCGCGGTTGCTGTCGCCGCTGCAGCATCGAAAGCTGATCAGCGACGTAGGGCCTCCGCCGTGGCGGGTGTACCTGGGCCTGCGCGAATTGGTGCTGATCGCGCGCGAAGGCACCGCCGAGGCAGCCGAATTGGAGAGCCTGGAGCCCGCGAAAGACGGAATTCGCGGGGTGTTTCGCATCGACGAAGGCCGCCTCCAACAGTTGCCGGGTTCTGTTGCCTGGCGAGATGTCTAGGCGGCTCGCCCGCTTGCACCGTCACCACGCCGTTTCCCCGAAAATCCGGTGGGAATGCGATTCGAAATACCCAGGTTATGTATGCGTGGTTGTCACCCACCCGCCAAAACAGCGGGACCGGCCGGGCGACAAATCACTTGTGCGGCGCGTCCCCTACGAGCAGTTAGCGCCGCCGCTGGAGGCGGAGCCCGACCTGGTGCGCGGCGGGCTCGCCTCCAGTTTTTTTTGAGCGCATGATTGCCGCATGGGAAGGCTCCTGACCGCGGTGATTGCTCTCGGTGTGCTCGGCTACATGGCCTACTACACGATGTACGTGCGCAACGCGCAGGGCGTCCCGGAGACTCCGAAGCAGCGCCTCGACAACGTTCGCGAGAAGGCGAAGAACATCGAAGAGAACGACAAGAAGTACGTCGAGACGGTCGAGAAGCGAATGAACGGCGAGGGCGGCCCGAACCAGCCCGCCGAATAGTTATTTCGCCCGCGGTCTGACGTTCAGGTACTGCTCCGGCCACCACTCCTGATCAACACCTTCGTCCTGCGCGTGCCGGTGGGTGAGGTACGGGTCAGACAGGTGTGCCCGGGCGAGCGCGCAGAGGTCGGCGCGGCCGGCGGCGATGATGGTGTTCACGTGGTCGGTGCCCTGAATGCCTCCGACCGCCATCACCTTCAGCCCGGTGGCGTGGCGAATCGCATCGGCAAACGGCACCTGGTACATGCGGCCGTACTCGACCTTCGAGTCGGGCACGTTGCCGGCGCTCGACACGTCGACCAGGTCGCAGCCGTGGGCCTCGAGCGCCTTGGCGAGCACGATCGAATCGTCGAGCGTCATGCCATCGGGGCCGAGCCAGTCGCTGGCGCTGATGCGCACCGCGAGCGGCTTGTGCTTCGGCCACACCGCGCGAATCGCGTCGAACACCTCGAGCGGAAAGCGCATGCGCTTCTCGAGCGTGCCGCCGTACGCGTCGGAGCGGCGGTTCGACAGCGGCGAGAGAAACGACGACAGCAGGTACCCGTGCGCGGCGTGCAGCTCGATGATGTCGAAGCCGGCGGCGTCGGCGCGCTTCGCTCCGTCGACGAACTGCTGCTTCACCTTGGCGAGGTCGGCCTCGTCCATCTGCTTCGGGGTGTGCCAGCCGTCGTCGAAGGGAATCGCGGAAGGCCCGAGCGTCTGCCACGGCTTTTCGTTCGGCTGGAGCGGCCCGTCGCCCTCCCACGGGAGCTGGCAGCTCGCCTTGCGGCCGGCGTGCGCGAGCTGGAGGCCCACCTTCGCCGGCGAGCGCGCGTGAATGAAGTCGACCACCTTCTTCCACGCCTGCTGCTGGGTCTCGTTCCAGATGCCGGCGCAGCCGTAGGTGATGCGGCCCTCGGCGGAGACGTCGGTCATCTCGGTGAACACCAGCCCGGCGCCGCCCATCGCCCGGCTGCCGAGGTGAACGAAGTGCCAGTCGTCGACCACGCCGTCTTTCGCCGAGTACTGGCACATCGGCGACACCACCACCCGGTTGGTCAGCGTCAGCTCGCGCAGCTTCAGCGGTGAGAACAGCGGCGGCGGCGCGGCACCGTTGGATTTCAGCTTCGACCCGGTGCGCTTCGCGTGGGCCTCGTCGACCGCCTTCACCAGCGCGGGGTCGCGGGTGCGGAGGTTGTCCCAGGTGATGCGCCGGCTGCGGGTCATCAGGTTGAAGGTGAACTGCTCCAGCGGCTGGCCGATGTAGCGCTCGGAGTTCTCGAACCACTCCAGGCTGGTCTGGGCGGCGCGCTGCAGACGGGCGAGCTCGAGCTTGCGCTCCCCTTCGTAGTCGGAGAGCGCGCGGGGAACGGCCTCGCGGGTGGCGCCGTGACGCTTGAACGCGGCGGCGAGCGCGATCGCGTCTTCCATCGCCAATTTGGTGCCGGAGCCGATCGAGAAGTGCGCGGTGTGCACCGCGTCGCCCATCAGCGCGAGGTTGCCGTCGGTCCACTTCTCGCAGCGAATGGTGGGGAAGGTGCGCCAGATGCTCTTGTTGGCGATCAGCTGGTGGCCGGCGAGCTCTTCGGCGAACACCTTCGAGAGGTAGGCGACCGACTGCTCCTCGCTCATCTTGTCGAGGCCGGCGTTCTTCCAGGTCTCTTCGCGGCACTCGACGATGAAGGTGGAGCAGGCGCCTTTCGCCGGCGGCTCCTTGCGAAACGGGTAGGCGTGCACCTGAAACAGCCCGTGCTCGGTCTGCTTGAACCAGAAGGTGAAGGCGGTGAGCGGCTTGTCGGTGCCGAGCCAGGTGAACTTGCACTTGCGCCAGTCGACGGTGGGCTTGAAGACCTGGGCGCGCTTCTCGCGAATCAAGCTGTGCACGCCGTCGGCGCCGATCACCAGGTCGGCCTCGGGCAGCGCATCGGCCGAGACCTCGCGGCCGAACTCGAGCTTCACTCCGAGTGCTTCGCAGCGGCGCTGCAGAATCTGGAGCAGCTCGATGCGCGCCAGGCCGCAGAAGCCGTGGCCGGTCGACTTCTGGACCTTGCCGTCGCGCCAGGTGTCGATGTCGTCCCAGTAGGCGAAGCGCTGTTCGATCTGCTGGTAGCTGACCGCGTCTGACTCGAGCAGGTTGCCGAGCGTCTCTTTCGAGAAGACGACGCCGAACCCGAAGGTGTCGTCGGGCTTGTTCTTCTCGAAGACGGTGATGTCGAGCGCGGGGAACTGCTTCTTCATCAACAGGCTGAAGTACAGCGCCGACGGGCCGCCACCGATGCAGACGATCTTCATTTCGCCTCGAGACTACTTGCGAACGAGCGGCTTGTACTTGATCCGCTTGGGCTGGAGCGCCTCGGGACCGAGCCGCTTCTTCTTGTCCTCTTCGTAGTCCTGGAAGTTGCCTTCGAACCACACCACCTTGGAGTCGCCCTCGAAGGCGAGCATGTGGGTGGCGACGCGGTCGAGGAACCAGCGGTCGTGGGAGATGATCACCGCGCAGCCGGCGAAGTTCTCGAGGCCTTCTTCGAGCGAGCGCATCGTCTCGACGTCGAGGTCGTTGGTGGGCTCGTCGAGCAGCAGCACGTTGCCGCCTGACTTGAGCAGCTTGGCGAGGTGAACGCGGTTGCGCTCACCGCCCGAGAGGTCTTTCACCCGCTTCTGCTGATCAGCGCCCTTGAACGCGAACCACGAGAGGTACGCGCGCGAGGCGACCACCCGGCCGCCGAGGTCGAGGTGATCGAGCCCTCCCGAGACCTCTTCGAAGACCGACTTGTCGCCGGCGAGCGCGTCGCGGCTCTGGTCGACGTAGGCGACCTTCACGGTGTCGCCGAGCTTGAGCTCTCCGGCGTCGGGCTTCTCGATGCCCATGAACATCTTGAACAGCGTGGTCTTACCGGCGCCGTTGGGGCCGATGATGCCGACGATGCCGTTGGGCGGGAGCTTGAAGTTGAGGTCGTCGATCAGCAGCTTGTCGCCGAAGCCCTTGCGCAGGCCCTTGGCCTCGATGACGGCGCCGCCGAGCTTGGGGCCGGGGGGAATGAAGATTTCGCCGGTGGCGTCGCGCTTGGCCTCGGCCTCAGCCTCCGCGCGCATCTCTTCGTAGCGGGTAAGGCGGGCCTTGCCCTTGGCCTGGCGTGCCTTCTGCGACGAGTTCACCCAATCGAGCTCGCGGGAGAGGAACTTCTGGGTGGCGCTCTTCGACTTTTCTTCCTGCTCCAGGCGCTTGCGCTTCTGATCGAGCCAGGAGGAGTAGTTGCCCTTCCAGGGCACGCCTTCGCCGCGATCGAGCTCGAGGATCCAGCCGGCGACGTTGTCGAGGAAGTAGCGGTCGTGGGTGACCGAGACGACGGTGCCCGGGTACTCCTTGAGGTGCTGCTCGAGCCAGGCGACCGACTCGGCGTCGAGGTGGTTGGTGGGCTCGTCGAGGAGCAGCAGGTCGGGCTTCTCGAGAAGAATGCGGCAGAGCGCGACGCGGCGGCGCTCACCGCCCGAGAGCTTGGTGACGTCGGCGTTGCCGGGGGGCAGGCGCAGCGCGTCCATCGCGATCTCGAGCTTGCGCTCCAGTTCCCAACCGCCGGAGGCGTCGATCGCGTCTTGGAGTTTCGCCTGTTCGGCGAGGAGCTTGTCGAAGTCGGCGTCGGGCAGACCCATCGCCTCGGAGACCTCGTTGAAGCGCTTCAGCAGGCCGACGGCCTCTTTCACGCCGAGCTCCACGTTGCCCTTCACGTCGAGCTTCTCGTCGAGCTTCGGCTCCTGCTCGAGGAAGCCGACGCGGGTCGAGGGGTCGCGGCGCGCGGTGCCGAAGAACTCGGTGTCCTGCCCGGCCATGATGCGCAGCAGGGTCGACTTACCGGAGCCGTTCGGACCGATGACGCCGATCTTCGCGCCCGGGAAGAACGAGAGGTAGATGCCTTTGAGGATCTCCTTCCCGCCCTTCACCTTGCGAAGGTCGTGCATATTGAAGATGAAGTTCTCGGCCATGCGCCGGGGCGTAGCGTGAGGCGCTCAACCGGGCAAGCGGTTCGGGGCGCCTACGGAGAGACGTACAGCCGCACGGTGCCGTTACCGTCGAGGTACAGGGCGGAGGGCTTGCCGTACATCCACACCGGCTGCGCCGAGATGAGCCCCTGCGGGACGGTGAAGCTGCTCACCGGAGTGAGCGTGGGCGTGCAGCTCGCGTCGAGCGTGCCGGTGGAGATGGCGAAGGTCGAGCCGGTGGTGGTCAGCAGCTCGAACGCCGAGTCGTGCACCGGATCCGCTGCGAGCGCGGCATTGTCACCGGTGACCGCCACTGCCGCGGTGTTCGTGCAGCCGGCCGCAGGACATCCCGCCGTCCACGGCACCGTGGCGAGGCCGTAGCCGCCGTCGAAGGTGGTGGAAGCAAACGTGTGCAGATCGCACCGCGTGGTCGAAGCCACCGAATGCGTTCCACTACCAACAGCGTCGGCAAACTGGCCTGCCTGAATGAACCCGCAGGTGCCCGCATCACAACCGAAGTCCGCCCACTGGCCAGTCGCGCCTGCTTCGATCACTGCCCAGTGCGAACCCCCGATTCCGACCGCACCGACTTTGTAGAAGGGCAGGCCAAATTGGATGCTGTCGCGCACATAGATGGTCGGTTGGACTCCAGGGAACCCATGAAGAAGGTGACCCGTTCGTTCGACGCAACACTCTCCAGGTACGAGCGGGTTGATGATCTGCCACTCCGGCATCAGGCCAACCATGTCGTCAATCAAGGAATGGCCGTCGAACAGGTAGTAGGGATTGCTGGTCCCTGACCGCGAGCCACTGATCAGGCGTGGTTCCGTCGCCGAAGCGTTGGCCGGAAGAGAGCTGTTCGTCTGAAACTCCACCTGCGTCAGCGCATACGCAAAGCTGTCGAGTTGCTCCACCGCTCCGCTGTGGGTGTTCACGCGGTACCAGGTGACGGCACTGCCCGTCAGGGTCGCGAAGCTGAGTACACTTTCAAAATCGGAACTTGCGGACAGAGCCGTGGCTCCGGGCACGTCGACGAGGCCGGCGTCTGACACGCCGCCATCCCACACCGCGGGTGCAGTCCTCACGTGGAAATCCGGCGGCATGACAACGTAGTTTCCGCTCAGATCGGCGACCTGGTAGTCGGAGATCGCGAAGACCTGATCGCGAACGTTGGGTGGAGCGACCGTCAATGTCGTCCCGTCCTGGCTCCAGGTGCCATACGAAATCGGGAACTTGTTGGTCGGCTCGTTGAACTGGACTGTCACCGGAAGCGTCGCGGAACGACTCCCTGGTGGCGTGCTGCTGTTCACGATGAATGGCGGAATTCTGTCGACGGTGAAGCCCACCGTGCCCGTCGTCGAACCAGTGCGCGTAACGGCAGTGAGCTCCACCATGTACGAAGCACCATCGTCGGTCGACGCGGTCGGCAACCCGAAGCTCGTCACCGGCGGGCTGAAGGTCTGGCCCATCGCCTGCGGCGACACCACCGCGAGCAGCGGGTCACCATCGGCAACCGTCCACGAAACCGTCACGTCGCCATTGCCGTCGATGTTCGAAGCGTTGAGCTTCTGCCCGGGGCTGGGCGTCACAATCGTCAGCCGCGGAGGCACCACGTCAGCGACCCAATGGGTGTCGAGCTCGGTGACGTTGCCCGCGAGGTCGGTCGCTTTGATCTTGAGCGCGTGCTGCACGAAGTCTTCGCCCGCCGGCAGGTCGCGGCCGACCACCCAGTGATCTGCCCAGATGCCCGACTGAACGAAGCCTACGCCATCGTCGACGTCGACCACGGTGTTGGTCACCAGCGAGCCGTCGGTCGACTGCCCGAACGCGAACTCGAGCCCAAAAGTGTCGGGGCCCATCACCTGGCCATCGGTGGGCTGCTCGAGGGTGATCTTCGGCGGAACGTTGTCGACCACGAAGCCGCTCTTCAGCTCACACGTATTACCCGCGGCGTCGGTGGCGATCAGGTGCAGCTTGTGGGTGACCCAGTCTTCGGTCGGCACCGGCCACGAGTACGAGAGCTCATCGCCCGCCATCGACGGAGTGATCGCCTTCTCATCGAGCGTGAGATCGAGGGTGGTGTAGCCGCTCACCTTGAAGCGCACGAGGACCGAGCCGGTCTTGAACACCTCGAGCGGCATCGGCGAGAGCTGCTCGCACGGCGGCGACACGTCATCGACGCTCAAGCCCGCAACGACAGTGGTCACCTGCCCCGACTTGTCGGTCGCGCGCATGGTGAAGCTCACCGGCCGGCCGTCGAGCTGGGGCAGCTGCGCTTCGCCCGAGAACTTCCGGTCGACGACGTTCACTTCGCCCCAGGTGGTGCCGTCGATCGACCACTCCACCTTCGGCACGCCCTCGTCGTCCCAGGCGGTGCCGGCGAACGCCAGCGGGCTCGCGGTGATCTGCGACTGATCGACCGGCGTGCTCAGCGTCAGCTTCGGCGCTTCATTGAAGACGCAGACCGCGTTGGTGTTGTCGCAGCGCTGACCTTCGGCACACGTCTGGCCTCCACAGAGACCCTTCGAACCGCCGCAGGCCGCCAACAGAAGGGCGACGGCCGCCAACCACCAACGCTGCATCGCTCCTGCATAGCAAATCAGTAGTATCCATTCCTCATGCGAGGCTGGGGGCGAGGCGCGGTGGTGTTGATCTGGGCGACCACCGCCTTCGCGCAAGACCTCGGAGACGGCCACCTCGGTGACCTCACTGTCGACACGCCGCTCACCGTGCTCAACCGGGACGATCTCGCGCTCTCCCGAGACGTGAAGGCAGGCGACACCGAGCTCCCGGTGGGCTCCACCCTCGCGTACTACCCCTCTACGCTGCTGCTGATGATTCGGATTCGTGGCGGCTCCGCCGACGGCACCGAATCGGCCCAGGCCGGCGCGGCGGGCGACTACTTCTTCACCCGCATCAGCCACATCAACCTCGCGGGCTTCGAGATCAGCCCGGCGCTCGACCGCGATTGGCCGGCCAGCGACACCGAGATCATCTCGGTGCCCGAGTACCGCAACCTCACCATCACCAGCACCGGCAGTGTCTACGCTCCCAACTGGAACGGCGCGGTCGGTGGCGTGGTCGCGATTCTCGTCACCGATGAGCTGAAGGTCGACGGCACCCTCAACGCCGACGGCATCGGCTTTCGCGGAGGCGTCGCGGGCTCGGCCGGCATCGCCAATGGCATGGGCTGCATGAGCCCCAACGAACCGGCTCCCAACGGCGCGCAGAAGGGCGAAGGGTTGTTGTCCTCGGCGAGCTGGGCGAACACGCTCACCGGGTTCGGCCGCAACGCCAACGGCGCCGGTGGAGGCGTGTGCCAGTCGTCGGGCGGTGGCGGCGGCGGCAACTTCGGCAAAGGCGGCAGTGGCGGAGCGTCGACCGATGGGCTGCGGCCGGTCGGCGGGGAAGGCGGCGCGGCGGTGCTCACCAATGGCTTCAAGCCGCTGTTCGGCGGCGGTGGTGGAGCGGGCACCCGCGACTCTTCGGGCGACGGCACCTCTGGAGGCGCCGGCGGTGGGATCGTGATCGTTCGCGCCGGGCACATCAGCGGCTCGGGGATCATCTCGGCGCGCGGCGCCGATGCGCTGAGCGGGCCACCGGAGTCGCCGGTGAATCAGGGCAGCCCCGGCGGTGGTGGTGCCGGAGGCTCCATCGACATCGTCTCGGCGCGGTCGCCCACCTGTCACGTCTCGGTGAAGGGCGGGAACGGTGGCTTGCCTGCGGGCGGTGGCGGCGGAGGCGGGCGGGTGCGGTTCTCAGCGCCGAACTCCGACGGGTGCACCGCGGAGCTGTTCGCAGGCCAGGGCGCGAGCTCCGGCGACAAGCAGGCGCAGCCGCAGTCGCCGCAGGCGCAGGGCTACATGGGCACGCTGGTGGTCGAGACCATCAGCACCAACATGATGAACGTGCCCGGCCGGTACGAGTTCAGGACGTTCGGGTGCTCGAGCGCCGGCGGTGGGCTCGGGTGGTTGGCGCTCGTGCTGTTGATGAAGCGGCGCTCTGCGCGGCTTTGATTGAGGGTGCTGTTCGAGGTTCTTCGCAGTGCCTCGAGCGACCTCCGCCCGCGATTGAGCAACTCGCCGCGGCTCGACACCGGTCTACCTGCGACGTCTGCTCGAGCGATCGTGATTCTGGGCCGAGTTTGGTCGCGTGTCGTCGCGAGACGCGGCCAAAAGTAGGCCCAGAAACGCTCGGGGGGGCCTGCGGCCGGAAACAGCGCTTCAAAATCGAAGCGAGTCGCGAGATCGCGGGCGGAAGTCGCGCGAAGCAGAGCCGCGAACAGCCAGCAGCACCCTCATCAATGCCGTGCAGGTTCAGAGCGAGTCGCGCAGCGTTCGCGCTTGAGACACCTGCACCGACTTCGGGAAGTCGTTCAACAACCGGGTGAGCGTCGACTTCGCCGCTTCGTTCTCACCGAGCATTGCTTGGGCACGACCGAGCTTCATCAACGCCTCGGGCTCGTTCGCCTTCGCCGCCGCGGGCTGCTTCAAGTAGTCCTGCATCTGGCCCTTCACCGACGCGTAGTTGCGAACCTTCTCGAGCATGTTGGCGAACGAGAGGCGTGCCTCGTTGGCCTGCCGGGCGTTGCCGGCGCTGATCGCCTTGTTGAACGCCGAGCTCGCAGAGCGCACCTCGTTCGCATGCGACAGACAGATGCCCAACAGCTGCCAGGTCTCGCTGTCCGACGGTGTGCCCTTCAGGTACTCCGCCATCTCGCGACGGGCCGCGGCAGCCGATGCGCCACGGGTGCCACATGCCCGGGTCCACTCGCCGGTCTTCTTGTCGGGCGACGCCTTCACCTCTTCCGCCGCGCCCTCGACCGCTCCCTCGCCGGCGTCACGCACCACAGCCTCGAGGTCGACCTTCGGGCTCGGCGCAACCACCGCTGCCACCACCGGCAACGGCTCGCCAATCGCCTCCAACATCGGCCGCGCCTCGTCGTCCGAGAGCGCACGAGAAGACGCCTCGCCATCGGCCCAGGCCTCACCTGCGCTCAACACCTGAAGCTTCGAAGTGCCGCGCCACACCTCCACCCTGCCCTCGCGCACGCGCACCGCCACGCCTGCACCCACGCGCTGAACCTCGAACAAGGTGCCGACCACCCGCACTTCGGTGTCGCCGGCTTCGACGATGAAGAAGCCACCCGCGCGGCGCTTCATCACCTTCGAGACCACCGAGCCGGCCTCGAGCCGCACCCGCGTCTGCCCCGGAGCCAGCTCGCGCACCGTCGCCTTCGAGCCCTGGCTGATCGCCACCCGGTCGCCGTCGACCTCCGCCTTCGCCATCGCATCGGAGAGCTCGACCGTCTTCAGCGCCGCAGGCCGCAGAATCACGAACGCCAGCAGCGCCGCCGCGCCCACCGCCACCAGCGCGAACGAGCGGGGAATCCACGACGCCTTCGGCGCCTCCGCCTTTTCGATCAGCTGCGCCACTTCGTTCGACGTCGGCGCGCGATCGAACGACTTCGCCCACGCATTCAACGTACCGGTGGAGCGCGACCACGAGGCGAGCGCGGCGGTGCACTCGGCACAGCCGGCGGCGTGCGCTTCGAACGAGGCGCGCGCATCAGCGGCCAACGTGCCGTCGAGGTACGAGTCGCGCGGGGCGCAGTCTGGGCTCACTGTTCTCCTCCATCGAGCTCGGCCAACTTCGCCCGCGCGCGGTGCAGCCGCGTCCACACCGTGGCGACGTTGATGTTCAACGCCGCGGCAATCTCTTCGGCCTTCAAACCTTCCACCACGTGGAGCACCAACACCTCGCGCATCGGCTCCGGCAACGCCGAGAGCAGCGCCTCACCCTGCAGCTTCGCCTCCACGCCCATCGACCGTTCCTCTTCCGTCTTGCCGAACAGCTTCGAGAGCCAGGCGCGGCGGGTGAAGCGGCGCCGCTGCTCCTTCGCCTTCTGCACCGCGATGCCGGCCACGTACGCTTTGACGCTGTTGCCCTTCTGATACCGCCGCGCGGCCTGCGACAGCGCGATGAACACTTCCTGGGTGAGGTCCTCCGCCTCCGACTCACCGACGTTCACCAGGCTCTGACGCACCAAGCTCTGCACCAACCTTCGATACTTCCGGTAGAGCGGTCCCAAGGCGGTGGTGCCACCTCGAGCCAACTGCTGCATCAATGCCTCGTCATCGGTCTCTAACAACTCCTCATTTGTCCCTGGAGCCACGGAACCTTCCCGACTCTTACAAAGGAAGAGTAAGTCCAAGCCCGACGCGCACTTGCAGCGAGCCCTCGCGGTAAATCACCTGTGGGCCCATGTCGGTAATCGCTCGTAATTCCACCCGCGTCGGTGACCCGAGCAGCATCAACGAGGTCAGCAGCTGCACCTTCTCGCTGAACAGAAAGCGGGCCGTCACTCCGCCCTTCAGCACCGTGCGCGAGACGTCGGTGGAGACGTTCGAGGCGTTGGCGTGCAGGTAGTCGGCGTCGATGCCGACCGTCGGCCCGAGCAGCGCGTAGTGAAACGGCACCAGCCAGCTGCCGTGAAGGCCCAGCGACAGCTCCACGCCCGACAGTTGCGCCGGCGCCGCCGAGTACGGGCCGAGCATCAACATCGCCTGCGCACCGAGCAGAAAGTCGCCCACCTTGATGTCGATCGAAGGCTCGAGCCCGGGCCGAAAGCTGTCGCCCAACTGGCCGGCGATGCCGCTCGACGCCAGCAGCGAGGCAGACAGAAAGAAGCGCTCCTTGTTCGACGGCGCCTCGGGCGCGGGGGGCTCTGCCTTCACCTGCGCGACTGGCGCGGCGGCGACGTCGTGGGTCACCTGATCGACGACTTTTTGAATCGCGGGTGGCACCGCCGAGGTCTTCTCGAACAGGTAGGCGGTGCCGAGCAGCTCGCGCAGCATCATCGCCAAGGTGCGCTCGGCGTTCGGCCCACGCGCCACCTCGACCGTGCGCACCAACGTTCGCCCGGTGCCGATCGCGACCAGGTTGAGCATGATCTGCTCCGGCGCGGGAATCTCGAGCCAGATGACCGCCACCGCGCCTTCGTTCGACGCGTCGGGGATCACCGCGGCGATCTGATCCGGCAGGGTCTTCTTCACGAAGTCGTTCACCGGCGGAGGCGTCATCAGCACCGAGAAGTCGTCGAGCACCAGGCCGAGCTGCTCGAACAGGCGTTGCTCGCGGCGCGCGGTCTCGGGCGTGGCCGCGGTCTGCAGCACCATCACAGGAGGGCTTGTGGTGACGGTGACGTTGGCTTTTGGGGCCGCCGACAGCCACACCATCAAGGAGAGCGCCAGCACCGTCGCGACATAGTAAGGCGTGCCGACCATGGCAGTGCTGGAAATCTCGGGGCTGTCGAAGCGCTACGGCGAGAAGCTGACCGCGCTCGACGACGTGAACCTCACCATCGAGCAGGGCGAAATCTTCGCGCTCCTGGGGCCGAACGGCGCCGGCAAGACCACGCTGATCGGCGCGGTGTGCGGGCTGGTGAAGAAGACGGCGGGCACCATCAAGGTGTTCGGCATCGACCTCGACAAAGATCCGATCGGCCCGCGCTACCGCGTCGGCCTGGTGCCGCAGGAGATCAACTTCGACCCGTTCTTCACCGTGCGCGAGTCGCTCCGCATTCAGCAGGGCTACTTCGGCAAACAGAAAGACGACGCCCGCATCGACGAGGTGTTGAAGGCGCTCAGTCTGCACGAGAAGGCCGACGCACAGACCCGCGCGCTCTCGGGAGGCATGAAGCGCCGGCTGCTGATCGCCAAGGCGCTGGTGCACGCGCCCGGCCTGGTGTTCTTGGACGAGCCGACCGCGGGCGTCGACGTCGAGCTGCGCCGCGAGCTCTGGAGCTACGTGGCGAAGCTGAAGAAAGAAGGCACCACCGTGGTGCTCACCACCCACTATCTCGAAGAGGCCGAAGCGCTCGCCGACCGGGTCGGGGTGATCAACAAGGGCAAGCTGCTGCTGGTCGAAGAGAAGACCGCGCTGATGCGCCGGCTGGGTGAGCGCAAGCTGAAGGTCGCCTTCAACGCGCCGGTGAGCGAGCTGCCTTCGATGGCGAAGCAAGCCGGCGCGACGCTGCAAGACGACGGCAAGACGCTCACCTTCACCGAGCGGCGCGAAGGCGAGCGGGCGAGCGCGGTGCTCAACGACCTCTTCAAAGCGGGCCTGCCGATCGCCGACGTCTCGATGGCCGACGCCTCGCTCGAAGACATCATGCTGAAGGTGCTCCACTCATGAACGTCATCGGCATGAAGTCGCTGCTCAACAAAGAGGTGCGCCGCTTCTTGCGCGTGCCCGGGCAGACGCTCGCCTCTCCGCTGGTCTCCACCACGCTCTACTTCTTGGTGTTCGGCTACACGCTCGCCGGCCGCATGGAGGGCGGGAGCGACTACATGGGCTTCATCGTGCCCGGCCTGGTGTTCATGGGCCTGTCGAACAACGCCTTCGCCAACTCCTCCAGCTCGTTCTTCATCGCCAAGCTGCAGGGCACGGTGGTCGACCTGCTGGTGGCTCCGCTGGGGCCGCTGGAGCTTCTGTTCGGCTTCATCACCGGAGCGATGGTGCGCGGGCTGCTGGTCGCGCTGCTCACCTGGGCGATCGGCTTCTTCTTCTGGCGGCACGCGCCGGCGAACCTCGCCTGGACCGTCGTTTTCCTGGTGCTGTCGAGCTACGTGTTCGCGCTGCTGGGGCTGCTGGCGTCGATGTGGGCCGAGAAGTTCGAGCAGGTGAACATCTTCCCGACCTTCTTCATGCTCCCGCTCACATTTCTGGGCGGCATCTTCTACTCGGTGCACCGCCTGCCGGAACCGTTTCGCACCCTGAGCTTGTTCAACCCGGTGGTGTACATGGTCGACGGGCTGCGAGCGGGCATGCTGGGCACCTCCGACGGCTCACCGGTGGTGGGCGTGCTGATCCTCATCGGGGTGGCGGGCGTGGGCACTGCGCTCGCGTATTCGCTGCTCGCCCGGGGCTACAAGCTCAAGAGCTGACAAGACGAACCCCACCGCATCGAGTAACGTCGGGCCTCCCTCATGGCGATTCAGTTCGGGCGCTACCAGTTGCTCAAGAAGTTGGCTGCCGGCGGTATGGGTCAGGTGTTCCTGGCCCGCACCGGTGAGGAGGGCTTCGAGAAGCTGGTGGTGCTGAAGTCGATTCTTCCCCACCTGGTCGAAGACCAGGAGTTCTACGAGATGTTCCGCGACGAGGCGAAGGTGTCGATGCGCCTCAACCACCCGAACATCGTTCAAATCTTCGAGTTCGGTCAGGAGCGCGGCATTCACTTCCTGGTGATGGAGTACGTCGCCGGCGAAGACGTGCGCAAGATGGTGAAGCGCATCGGCCAACAGGGGCAGACGCTCCCGCTGGGCGCGATTCTGCGCATCATCGCCGACGCCACCGCCGGCCTCGACTACGCCCACAAGGCGACCGACTCCAAGGGCCAGCCTTTGGGCATCATTCACCGCGACGTCAGCCCGCAGAACGTGCTGGTCGGCTTCGACGGCGCGGTGAAGCTGATCGACTTCGGCGTCGCCAAGGCCGCGGGCCGCGCGCAGCACACCGCCACCGGCATCTTGAAGGGCAAGTTCCCGTACATGTCGCCGGAGCAGGCCGAAGGCGACGAGCTCGACCCGCGCAGCGACCTGTTCGCGATCGGCATCGTGCTCTGGGAGCTGCTCACCGGCCGCCGCCTGTTCAAGGGCGAGAGCGACACCGCCACCCAGAAGCTGGTGCGCACCTGCAACGTGCCCGCGCCGTCGACGCTGGGCGCGGGGCTGCCGCAAGACCTCGACGCGATCGTGCTCAAGTCGCTGGCGAAGAACCGCGAAGAGCGCTTCCCCGACGCCGGCGCGATGCGAATGGCGATCGAAGAGTTCATCACCAAGAAGGGCATCGCCGCCTCGCCCGCGCACCTGGTGAGCTTTCTGCGCCCGTTCTACATCGAGCGAATCGCGCAGGAGCAGAGCCCCGACTCGCTCGACGAGCTCACCTCCGAGAGCCAGCTCGACTGGTCGAAGGCGGGCACCCCCGGCACCGGCGCGAACCAGGCGCACGTGCCCGGCCGGGTCACCGAGGCGGTGCAGTCGCAGAAGAAGGGCGGCTCGAAGGCGTGGGTCGGCATCGGCGCCGCCGCGGTGTTGGGCATCGGCGGTTTCGCCGTCTACAAGACGATGAACGCCCCGCCGCCTGAGAAGACGGTGGTGGTTCCCCACATTCCCGTCGAGGAGCCGCCGGTGAAGCCGCCGCCGGTGAAGCCGGTCGAAGAAGCGAAGCTGAAGTTCCGCGTCGAGAGCGACCCGCCCGGCGCCGAGGTGGAGCGCAACGGCACCCACGTCGGTCAGACCCCGTGGGAGTTCGAGACCGACGCCAAGCAGCTCCCGGCGACGCTGCGGCTGAGCCGCGACGGCTTCGAGCCGAAAGAGATGACCGTCACCGCGAGCACCGGCCCCCTGGTCTCGCTCCAGCTGACCAAGAAGAAGGTCGCTGGCATCAAAGCCCCGGGAATCAAGACCAACCGCTGATCAGTGGAACAAACCCTCGGCCGCTACCAGGTGCTTCAACGCCTCGCGGTCGGCGGAATGGGAGAGTTGTTCCTCGCGCGAGAGGGCGGCGACACCAGCGGGCGGCTGCTGATCCTCAAGGCGCTGCTGCCGCAGTACGCCTCCGACCCGGCGCTGCTCTCGCAGTTCTACGACGAGGCCCGGCTCTGCCAGCTGCTCGACCACCCCAACGTGGTGAAGGTGTTCGAGGTCGCGCAGCTCGGCGGCATGCACCTGATCGCGATGGAGTACATCAAGGGCCGCGACCTCTATGCGCTGCAGCAAGACGCGCGAAAGCTCGGCATCGCGGTACCGGTGAAGGTGGCGGCGCTGATCGCCAAAGAGGTCGCGCGCGGGCTCGACTACGCGCACCACGCCACCGGCCCCACCGGCGAGCCGCTGGAGGTGATTCACCGCGACGTCACCCCGGGCAACGTGATGGTCGACGACGCGGGCCAGGTGAAGCTGCTCGACTTCGGCATCGCGCTCGCGGCCCACCGCACGGTGCAGACCAACACCGGGGTGCTCAAGGGCACGCTCTCGTACATGTCGCCCGAGCACCTCGAGGGCGGCCGGCTGACCCCGCAGAGCGATCAGTTCTCTTTGGGAGTGGTGTTGTGGGAGCTGCTCGCGGCGCGCCGGCTGTTCGAGGGCGACGTGATGGCGGTGGTGAAGAAATTTCAGGCGGGCAACTGGCCGGCGCCGTCGTCGGTGGCGCACGACACTCCGCGCGACCTCGAGCGCATCGTGATGAAGATGCTCTCGCGCGCACCGGGGGACCGCTACCGCAGCTGCGGCGAGGTGGCCGACGCGCTCGACCACTGGCTCCGCACCGCGCCCGGGCTCTCGGTGGAGACGTTCGTCAAACGCCTCGGCCACAGCCCCGAGGAGCTCCACGTGGTGCCCGAGACGAGCGGGCTCGAAGCGACCCACGTGCGCCAGACGTTTCCCGAGGTGCCGCCGCTCGACGCGCGCCGGGTGCCCACCGCGGGAGAAATCGCGCGGGCGCTGGCGACGCCGGTGCGGCGCGCGGGAGCCTGGCTGCCGGTGGGTTTGCTGGCCGGCCTGGCGACGCTGCTCGACGCGCCGGGGCAGCTGGCGGCCGCGGCGCTGCTCTGGGTCGCCTCCGCCGGAGCGTTGAGGGCGAGCAGGGACGACGAGGAATTCGGCATTCCGCCGCTGACCGAGCTGCCGAAGCGCTGGCTGGCTCCGGCGCTCAGCCTGGTGGTGGCCTCGGCGCCGGTGTTGGCGCTCGCGGGCCTGCTGGTGTGGCGGCTGCCCGGCTGGTGGCGCCCGGCCGCGGCGGTGTTGGGTGCTTTCACCTGGCTCTACCTGCCCGCGGCGTGGGCCTCGGTGGCCGAGCATGGAACGCCGTGGCGCAGCTTCACCGCCGCGGTCGCCGGGCTGCGCACGCCGCGCTGGTACCTCACCCTCACCGGCACCACGCTGGTGGCGAAGCTGCTCGGCGCGGGCGCGGTGCTCGGGCTGGGAGCGGTGGCGAAGCTCGAGCTCCCGTTCGTTCCCCAGCTGCTCGCCGGGCTCGCGTTCAGCGGCGTCGCGCTCGCCACCGCCGCGCTCTGGGGCACCTTCGGCCGGGTCGCCGCGCCGCTGCCCCGAAACGAAGAGGGCCAGGTGGAGGTGAGCGACGTGATTCGCGCCGCGCTCGCCCGGCAAGACCTCGACGCCGCGCTCGCCGCCTGGAACGCCTCGCCCGAGCGCCCGCCTCCGGGGATGGACGCCGCGCTGCTGCTCGACGTCGGCCGGGCGGCGGCGGTGAAGCTGCACCACGAGACGGCCGAAGAGGCGCTCTCGCTGGCGATGGAGGCCGAGGACCTCGAGCTCGGCGCCCGCGCCAAGGTGCTGCTCGCACGGCTCTACCGCGAGCGGCTCGACCGGCCCGCCGAAGCGGAGGTGCTGCTGTCGGACGTGGTCGAGAATTTTCCCGAGACCAGCGCGGCCAAGGTGGCCTCTGAGCTACTGGGGCGCAACTGAGTTAAAGGAAGCCCGTGCTGTCTGCCCGCCCCCACCTCGAGCCCGCGCGCAAGCCGTGGGCGACCACCTTGATGGTGAGCGAGCTGTACCTCTCGCTCCAGGGTGAGTCGTCGCACCAGGGGCTGCTCTGCACCTTCGTGCGGCTCACCGGCTGCCATCTGCGCTGCAAGTGGTGCGACAGCGAGTTCAGCTTTCACGGCGGCAAGCGAATGAGCGTCGACGAGGTGGTGGCGCAGGTGAAGGCGCAGGGCTCGCCGATGGTCGAGATCACCGGCGGAGAGCCGCTGCTGCAGCCTGGCGTCTACCCGCTGATGGAGAAGCTGCTCGCCCAGGGGCTGAAGGTGTTGCTCGAGACTTCGGGGGCGATCGACGTGCGCGAGGTGCCGAAGGCGGTGCACAAAATCGTCGACCTCAAGCCGCCCGGCTCCGGCGAGTCAGACCGCAACGACCTGAAGAACTTCTCGTCGATGAACGAGAACGACGAGCTGAAGTTCGTGATCGCCTCCCGCGCCGACTACGACTGGTCGGTGGAGATGATTCGAAAACACCGGCTGGCCGAGAAGCCGTTCGGGTTGCTGTTCTCGACCGTGTTCGACGCGCTGAAGCCCACCGAGTTGGCCGAGTGGGTCATCGCCGACAAGCTGCCGGTGCGGTTTCAGCTCCAGCAGCACAAGTACCTCTGGGACCCCAAGGCCCGCGGCGTCTAGCCCTTGGCCTGGCGGAGCACGAAGAGCACGAAGCCGCCCGCCACCGCCACGCCGACCAGCACGTTGATCGCGATCAGCGCCGCGGCGAGCTTGAGCCGGCGCTGACCGCTCCGCGACGGCGTCTCACGCTTCTGCGCCAGCCGCTCGATGATCCACAGCGCCACCATCACCGCCGCCAGCGGAGCGGTGCCGATCAGCGTGAAGCCGATCAACGTCGGTGGAATCAGCCCCTGCGTGAACGCGACCACGCCCAGCATCGCCAGCAGCACCGACAACCACGCGCCGCTCAGCCCCACCAGCACCGCGCTCAGCTTGCTCGCCGGCCGGTCGAGCACCTTCGCGCAGTCGGCGCAGTACACGTCTTCGTTGCGAATCTCGATGCAGCCCGAGCAGACGAAGCTGCCGCAGCGCTGACACACGTCGACCGCCGGGACCTCCGCGTGCTTCGCACAACGGGCTCCGGCAGGGGGCGCCACGGGGAGAAATCACCACGGACCCATGCCCAAGGAAAGGCTCGAGCGGCCCACCCGCCCGTAGTCTAAAGCGTGAGTCCGTGGCTGTTGGGGGAACCGGGTAGACCTGAATGATCTTCCCGGCTCAGCCGCGCGAGGCGTGACCGCGGAGGGCGAACCGAATCGCCTTCGGGGTCTTCTTCGCCTTCGCGTGCTTGCCCTTCGCCGCCGGCTTCGGCTCGTCGGAGTCTTTCGACGCCTCGGCCTTCGCCTTGTGGTCAGGGTCTTCAATCGCGGCCATGATCTCGGTGGTGGCCGACACCAGGTCGGTCTCCGAGAGACGGCCGCTGTCAGTCAGCGGAACGTGCTGGGTGGTGCGCACCTTACCGTCGGCGCCGACCACCTTGATGTCGATGCGGCCGTCTTTACCGGTCTTCGCCTCCACCGCCGCGGAGTAGCCGTTCGAGCGCGCCTGCGCCGACGACACGCACTCCATCGAGTTGCAGAGCACTTCCTTCAGCTGGGTGTCATTCGGGCCCGAGACCGTAATCCGCTCCCCCACCGCCCACGCCGGGAGCGCCATCAACGAGCCAATCAACACAACGAGAGAGGATGTGGGCCGCATGCCTCCATTGTCTGCACGGGTCGATCCAAAGGTGCTTGCCTTCAAATCGAATGATTCCAACAGGATGAACGTAAGGCCCTGGAGGTGGTGCGCCGGGGCTCCAGATCGACTGAGGACTCCGGTCTACACCGGTGTCCTGGATCAGCTCAGCCCTTCAGCATCGTGTGGCTGAGGTCCAACAACCTGAAGGTGATGCCCAGCACCCCGCCGCAGGCATAACCCGCGAGGATCAGGCCCTTCAGCCGATGCTCGAACTGGGTGAAGCCGTAGATGACCAGGTAAGGCGGGAGGAACAGCACCATCAGCCCGGTGCCGATGCTGCGGTGAAACGCGTGGAGCAGCACCATCGCCATGCAGACCGCGCAGACGACGGTGAAGAAAACCCCGAGCACCGAGAGCAGCATCGCAACGACTCATAGCACTTCAAAGGCGACGGCGGGTAAGGTCCGCCGGGTGACGATCTTCCGGCTGGTGCTGACCTTCGCGGTGGTGGGCACGCTGCTCGGCATTCTGTTCGCCACCCTGGGCTACCCCTCGTATTTGAGCTCCGAGCTGTGCGGCTTCGGCGGCGCTTCGGCGGCGCTCGCCTCGCCCTGCAAAGACACCGTCGAGCGCGCCACCTCGGCGCTGATTCACGCGCAGATCAACGGCGGCGGGCTGGGCGCGGTGGTGGGGATCGCCGGCGGCGTCGCGTTTTCAATCTGGCGGCGGCAGCGAGCCAAGAAAGCTTCTGACGGCGGCTCAGTTTCTTCAAAGCCGCCTCCCGCCTGAGCGCGGCGCCCTTGTCCTTCGCCTTCTCCTGGTGCCGCAACGTCACCGGCCGGCGCGAGCGGGTGTAGCGCGCGCCTTTGCCCGAGTTGTGGGCCGCCAGGCGGTACACCAGGCGGTTGGTGATGCCGGTGTAGAGGCTGCCGTCGGAGCACTCCAGCACGTAAACCACCCACGTTTGGTCACCAGACTTGCTCACCGCGAGCGCACCTTGCCTAAATTCGCTATGAAACCTCAAGGGCAGCGATGGCAGACGAGCTCGACGAACGCGCCAAAGAAGTTCTGAAGGTGGTGGTCCAGGAGTTCATCTCCAAGGGCGACCCCGTCGGTTCTTCACAGCTCACCGCACGCGGTGAGTTCGAAGTGTCGCCGGCGACGATGCGCGCGGTGCTCGCCGACCTGGAAGAGCTCGGCTACCTCGAGAAGCCGCACACCTCGGCGGGCCGGGTGCCCACCGACGCCGGTTACCGCTTCTTCGTCGACACCCTGGTGCAGCTGCGCCAGCCGCTGGAGGCCGACCGCAAGGCGATCGAAGCCGGCCTCTCGCACGCGCAGGCGGTCGAGAACCGAATCGAGATCGCTTCGAAGATGCTCAACCAGCTGTCGCACCACGCGGCGGTGGTGCTCGCTCCCCGGCCCTCGCAGCTGATGGTGAACCGCATCGAGTTCGTGCGGCTGCGCGACGCGCGGGTGCTGGCGGTGCTGGTCGGCCCCGGCGGCCAGGTGCAGAACAAGCTGTTCGACGTCGACTTCGTGGTCGACCAGTCGGAGCTGGTGCAGGCGGCGAACTACCTCAACGAGCTGTTCAAGTCGGGCGTGCCGCTGGAAGACGTGCGCGGCCGCATTCTCGGTGAGCTCGAGAGCGAGCGCGCCCAGTACGACCAGCTGGTGTCGAAGGCGCTCAGGCTGGGCGTGAAGGCGACCGACGTGAGCGCCACCGAGCAGGTGCTGATCGAAGGCGCCTCCACCTTCCTCGAGCAGCCGGAGTTCGCCGAAGACGTGAAGCGCATGCGGGCGCTGTTCAAGGCGCTCGACGACAAGCACAAGCTGCTGCAGGTGCTCGACCGGGTGCAGCGGGCCCGGGAGCTCCAGATTTTCATCGGCGCCGAGAGTGATTTTTCGTCACAGGGCGAGGTGTCGGTCATCGCCAGCCCCTACAGCCGGGGGGAGCAGGTGCTGGGCACCGTCGGGGTCATCGGCCCCACCCGAATGAACTACCAACGAGTGATTCCACTGGTGAACTTCACCGCCTCCGCGCTCAGCCGTGCGCTCGAAGGCGAGTGAGACGCACACGGGAACACCTGGCCAGAAGCTTTGTTGAAGCAGCCGCGCGCGGTGTCCGTTCATCTAGAAGCAGCAGGCGGAATGATCGCAACCGCTGCCGGGCACAGTAGAGTTGAGCCCGCAACCATGAGGCCGGTAAGGGTGTTGGTCAGCAGGTGGACGAAGGCTTGCAAGACACCGCGGTCAAAGCGCTCGTACCGCCCACAGCCGTGACTTCTGCGTCAGCCCCTCAAGTGGAATTGGTCAAGCCGTTGAACGGAGACGGCTCCACCGACGCTTTTCTGGCGAAGGTGCCGGGCGCGAACGAGCCCAAGGTGCTGCGGGTGCTGAAGCCCGAGCTCCAGGCCGACGACGTGCACGTGGATGGCATTCTCGCCGCCGCCCAGAAGCTGCGGGTGGTCGGTCACCCCGGGCTGATCAGAATCGTCGGCGCCGGGCGAATGAAAGACGGCCGCTTCTACCTTTTGTCAGACTTCGAAGAGGGTGAGTCGCTCCAGAGCCGCGGCATCATCGCGGTGCCCTCGCTGGTCGACGTGGCGGTGCCGGTCTGCGACGCGCTGGTGGCGGTGCACGACGCGGGGCAGGCGATGGGCACGCTCACCGCGCGCGACGTGGTGCTCACCGGCACCGGGCCGAAGCTCGACCTCGCCGCGGGGTTGATGCGCAAGTCGTCTCGCACCCCCGACGGCGACGTGCGCGCGTTCAGCCGGGTGCTCCAGGCGCTGGCGGCGCCGGGCGGAGAAAAGTCGCACCTCGAGACCGCGCTGCGCCAGGTGGCGGAGCAGCCGTCGGCGAAGAAGCTGAAAGACTCGCTCGAGGGGCTGAAGAACTCCTGGTCGGGCGTGACCAACGTGTCGGCGTCGCAGCCCGGCTCGGAGTCACCCACCACCGTCGAAGAAGTCGAGCCCGATCTCTCGGGCACGGTGGTCGGCCAATACAAGCTGGAGTCGATCATCGGCGAGGGCGCGATGGGCCGGGTCTACCTCGGCAAGCACCAGCGCATCGGCCGCACCGCGGCGATCAAGGTGCTCAAGCAGGAGCACGCCCGGCACAAAGACCTGGTGCAGCGCTTCATTCAAGAAGCGACCGCGGTGAACGCGATCAAGAACGAGCACATCGTCGAGGTGTACGACTTCGGCGAAGAGCTCCGCTCCGACGGCACCCCGCGGGTGTACTGCGTGATGGAGCTGCTCGAGGGCATCGCGCTGGTCGACGAGATGGCGAAGGCGCCTTTGGGAGTGAAGCGCATCGCCGACATCGGCCAGCAGCTCACCCGCGCGCTCGGCGCCGCCCACGCGCTCGGCGTCGTTCACCGCGACATCAAGCCCGAGAACGTGTTCCTCCACCGCTTCGAGGGCAACCCCGACTACGTGAAGGTGCTCGACTTCGGCGTCGCCAAGCTGCTCAAGCCGCTCGGTCAACTGCCGGTGTCGTCGACCCAGGCGGGCATCGTCATCGGCACCCCCGAGTACATGGCGCCGGAGCAGGCGCTCGGGCTGCCCACCGACTTCAGGGTCGACCTCTACGCGGTCGGCCTGGTGCTGTACGAGCTGATCTCCGGGCGCCAGCCGTTTCACGCCGACACCTTCGGCAAGCTGGTGGTGGAGATCACCTCCAAGTCGCCGCCCAGGCTGCCCGACCAGACTCCGGGCGGCGAGGCGGTGCCCAAGGGGCTGGCGTTCATCGTCAACAAGCTGTTGATGAAGAACCCCGACCATCGCTACGGGAGCGCCGAAGAGCTCGCCCACGCGCTCGACCCGTTCGTCACCGGCGACCTCTCGAAGATGGACCCTTTGGCCGCGCTCGACGACGAGCAGGCGGCGAAGGCGATCGCTCCCAGCAAGCTGCCCAAGGTGCTGGCGGCGGTGGCGGCGGTGGCGGTGCTCCTGGGCCTCGGCTGGTTCTTGTCGTCGAGCAAAGACGCGCCCGCGAAGGCGGTGACGGTGGTGGAGGCCCCGCCTGCGAAGCCCGAGGCGCCCGCGCCCGCGGCGCCGATCGAGCTCGAGCGGGTGTCGCTCGACCTGGCGAGCATTCCCACCGGAGCGAAGGTGACCCGGCTCGACACCGGCGCGGTGCTGGGGGTGACCCCGGTGCAGCTCTCTCTCGACAAGGGCGTGAAGCTCACCCTGCGCTTCGAGGCGAAGGACCGGCAGAGCGTGGAGCGCGACGTTCTTCTCACCGCCAATACTTCGCTGTCGGTAGAATTACCGGCGAAGCTCAAACCTTCGCCCTCGCCAACCGGTACCGGAAAGAAGGCCGTCTCCCGTGATGGAGTGGTCGACCCGTTCCAGAACTGAGCTGTTCAAAGGTGCGCTCTCGCTGACGATGGCGGTGTGCGTGGCGCTGCTGCCGTTCTCGGCGCACGCCGGCGCCGCCGACGACGCCAAGGCCAAGGCGCTCTTCAAGGAAGGCGAGAAGGAATACAACGGCGGCAACTTTCAGGCGGCGCTCGAGAAGTACCAGCAGGCCTACGACCTCTCGCCACTGCCCGGCTTTCTGTTCAACGAAGCGCAGTGCTACCGGCAGCTGGGCAACTTCGAGCGCGCCTCGTTCATGTACGGCCGCTTCATCGACGTCTCCAAGCCGAAGGCACCCAACGTCGAGCTCGCCACCAAGCTCAAGACCGAGGTGGATCAGAAGCAGGCCGAGAAAAAGGCGGCCGCCGATGCCGAAGCCGCCGAGGCGAAGCGTGTGGCCGATGCCAAAGCCGCGGAAGAGGCGAAGGCGAAAGACGCGCCGGTGGCGGTGAACCTCACCCCGCCTCCGCCGGTCGACCTCACCCCGCCGCCTCCTCCGCCGGAGGAAAAGCCGGTCTACAAGTCGGGTGTGTTCTGGACCCTGGTGGTGGTCGGAGTGGTGGCGGTGGCGGGCGGTGTCACCGCCGGCGTGCTGGTGTCGAAAAACCAGCAGCCTCAGCAGCCCCCTCCGCTCTCGACGACCACGCTGCCCAACATCGACGCCCGCTGAAGGGAACCCCGAATGAAGCGCGCCACCTGGGCAGCACTGTCGGTCGGCCTGGTGCTGGGCGCGAGCTGCGGCGCGGCCAAGGTGCTCCCCGGGCCGACCACGATTCTGGTGAAGGTGCACCTGATCGCCGCCCAAGACATCGACCAGCTCTACGTCACCGGCACGGTGAACGGGTTCGACGAGTTCCCCCGCACCTACCTGCCCGAAGACGCCGGCTCGCCGTTCAACGGGCCGCAGTCGTTTCGAATCTTCCTCGCCGACTCCGAAGACGGAAAGAACGTCGAGGTCGACGTCTTCGGGGTCGCCCAGGGCAACCCGGTGGCGGCCGGCACCGCGACGGTGACGGTGCTGAAGCAGCACGAGGTGGAGGCCGACGTCGACCTCTCGCCCAGCGTGACCGACAGCGGGCCCGGCGGCGGAGGAGGCGGCGGCTCGGGCACCGGCGGTGGCGTGGGAATGGGCGGCGGCGCGGCCGGAGGTGGCACCGCCAACTGCGGGTGCGACGGAGGCTGCTGCGAGCCGAGCTCGGCCAGCTGCACGATGCCGAAGCAGGTTCCGCTCTCGCGGCTGCCGAACGGCTCGTTCACCGTGACCGACTGCGGCGCGCCGGGAATGACCTGCGAAGCGGCCTGTGACCCGGTGAAGGGGTTCTGCAACGGCAACGGCAAGTGCACCTGCGGGCCCAACCTCACCTGCCACGACGGCGAGCGCTGCGTGGTGAGCGGCACCGCCGGCAACTTGAGCTTCGCCTGCCGCTGCGACGAGCTGTCGGGCTGCAACGGGTGTTGCGCGAACAACAGCACCTGCGTGCCGATGACGTCTGAAGACGCGAGCCACTGCGGCGCGGCGGGCTCGCAGTGCGCGGCGTGCAACAACGGCGGCACCACCAGCGGCGTGTGCGCCAACGGCATGTGCAACGTGCCGATGTGCCAGAGCGACAAGTGCGGCTCGGGCAACGACTGCCTCGAGGTGCAGTTCCCCACCTGCATGGCGGTGCTCAACAACCGCTGCGTGGCGTGCGACCCGCTGCGCTCGAACCAGTGCAGCCGGCTGAACGGCGCCCAGACCCAGGGCTGCGCGTGCGGCATGAACAAGCAGTGCGACCCGGGCGAGTACTGCGACAACAGCTCGAACTGCGTGAAGCTGTTCTAGAACGGCTCCGTGCTCGCCTTCGCGTTCGCCATCGCGCTGGTCGCCGCCGCGGAGCCGGGCCCGAAGCCGCTCGAAGAGGCGCGCCGCCTGGCGGATCAGCTGCGCTACGAAGAGGCGGTGGTCGAGTACCAGCGGTACCTGGGCCTCGAAGACCGGCCGGCCTCGGAGCGGGCCCAGGCGCTGCTCGAGCTGGGCTTCATTCACCTGGTGCTGGGAGACGAAGCCAACGCGCACGCCCGGGGCGAGCAGGCGCTGGAGCTCGACCCCAAGCTGTCGCTGCCGGCGAGCGCTCCGGCGCGGCAACGCGAGTTCCTCGCGTCGCTGCAGGCGGCGGCGCGCACCCGGGCGAAGCTTACCACCGAGGCCGCGCGCGGCGATGATCCCCCGGCGACGGTACGGGCGAAGCTGAAGGACCCGCAGGGGAAGGTGAAGCGGGTGCTGCTGCGGCACGCGTCGGCGGCGAACGGGCCGTTTCACTCGGTGCTGCTGGAGTGCGCGAGCGACGAGTGCTCGGGGCAGATTCCTCCGCCGCTCGACGTGCAGGCGTTCACCGCCTGGTACTTCGTGGAGGCGCTCGACGACTCGGCCCGCACGCTGGCGACCGCCGGCACCGCCTCGACCCCGCTGCAGCTGTCGGTGGTCGGCCGAAGGGCCTGGTACCAGAGCCCGGTCACCTGGGGCGTCGCGGGAGCGGCGCTGATGGCGATCGCGGTGGTGGTGTATCTGCTCTCGCCGCCGCCGCCGAAGTGAGTGGTCTTCTTTCCTTTCACTTTCCTGGCGCTGACCTTTCGCCTGTCTCCTCCTCCTCCTGCTCCTTGAACGGTCGCTGTCCTTTCAGCACTCAGTCCCCGACCCTCTTCCGCACGTCCATTCTTCTGAGAGAGCGGGACAGAGACCTCTGTCTCGAGGCCGAACGCTCTGGGCACTCGCGTTCAGTTCAAGGGTGCTGAAAGGACAGCGACCGTTCAAGGAGTAGGAGGAGGAGGAGACAAGCGAAAGGGAGAGCAAGACAGGCGACCGGGAGCGGTGCTCAGCCCTCAGCTGACCGTGAACGCACTGGCGAACGCCGCCGTCTCACCTGGGCCGAGGGCTCGCTTCCCGAAGGTGTCGACCGGGTCGCTCCAGGGCTCGACGCACACGAACGGCTGGCCGGGCGTGGTCCAGAACACCAGGCCATGCATCTCGGCCGACGAATCGACCTGAACGCGCTTGCCATCGCCGCGAACGAGCGTCGCCGCCGGCTCGGCGTCGAGCAGGTGCAGGTTCACCTCCGGCCCGTCGAGCTTGGGAGCCGCCCACGGGCCCTCCGCACCGCTCACCAGGTCGAACGCGCGGGTCGCGGTCGCCTTCACCGACGCCTTCGCCTTCAGCTCGGCCGGCACCCGAAAATAGGGATGCAGCCCGAGGTGCACCGGCATCGCCGCCGCGCCGGTGTTCTTCACCACCAGCTCCACCGTCAGCCGCTGCGCCTCGAGGGTGACGATGACGTCGAAGTCGAACTCGAAGGGAAACACCGCCCGGGTCTGCTCGTCAGCGACCAGCCGCATCGCCACCCGCGCGGTCGCGTCGTCGCTCGAGAGCTCGGCGACCTCGAACGCCCGCTTGCGCGCAAAGCCGTGCTGCTCGAGCGCGACCGGCTTGCCGCCGAACGACAGCGGCCCCTTCACCCGCCCGGCGACGGGGAACAGCACCGGCACTCCGCCGCGCACGTTCTTCGAGCGATCGACCACCGTCGCCGCGTCGAGGTAGAGCAGCTCGTCGCCGGCCACGGCCCAGCGCGACACCAACGCGCCGCGCTCCGGCAGCACCTCGGCTTCGGCGCCGAAGGCCTTCAGCACCACCGCCTTCATTCCATGGCGCTGCTCGACCGCGGCCGAGGTGCTCATCAATTCGGCCCGAACCAGGGCTCGATCGCCGAGGGCAACACCAGGGTGCCGGTCGACAGCGAGGCGGTCGACGACACCGTGTACACCTGATCATTTCCACCGGTGTCCGACGAGAACGCGACGGTGCCGTTGCCCTGCCAGCAGGGGAAGGTGTCGTTCGCGTTCGGATCAGCCGGGTAGTCGGTGAGGTGATTGATGCTGTTCGGGTTCGCCAGGTCGATGGTGAAGATGCGGGTCGCACCCGAGCCGAGCCGGCCGTCGAACGCCGCGTGGGTACCGTCGGGCGAGATCACCACCCGGTTGGCGATCGTCTGTGCCTCGTTGCCCAACGAGCCGGTGAGGCTCTGGGTCGCGCCAGTGGCGACGGTGACCTTCTCGATCGACGTCAGCGTGCCGAGCGAGCTGCCGGCCGCCGCCAGCACCGAGTTGCCGTCGGGGTAGAAACTGGGCGACGAGTACGTCTGCGAGGCGGCCAGAATCGAGAACATGGTGCCGTCGGAGTTCACCACCGCCAGCGCCGAGCCTCCGCCCTGGTCACAGCCGAACACCACCTTCGAGCCGTCGGGCGACAACACCGGGTCGCGCAGGTTGGTGATCGCGGTCTGGGTGGCGGTCGACAGCACCGTCGAGGGCGTGCCGCCGCTCGAGCTCACCACGTCGATCTCTCCCGCGCCGTTGCTGCCCTGAACCACGTAGACCACCTTCTTGCCGTCGGCCGACAGCGAAGGCTGGTGCACGCCCGAGCTGGTGGTGAGCGCAGACACGTTCGAGTAGTCGCTCTGGTCGGCGACGTAGAGGTTGCGGTCGTCTTTGCGCACGAACGCGAAGCCCTTGCTGAAGTTGGCGCCGCTGCCGCCACCTCCTCCACCCCCGACCCCGCCACCACCGCCATCGACCGGACAACCGCACAGCACCAACAGCCCAAGACCTGCCCAGAATCGGGTCACGTTCGTTACCTCCCGTCGTCTTCTATACAGAGAGACGGTCAGCGCTTCAGCTTGTTCAGCTCGTTGCGACAGTTGTTACAGAGCTGCAACCCCCGCCGGTCGCAGTCGGCCAGGCTGGTGGCGAAGAACATCGCGCACCGCACGTCTTCACAATACGAGAGCCCGACCAGGTGGCCCGCCTGGTGGAGCGCTTCGATTTGCGCCCGCCGCTTCAGCTGCTCGCCGTCGCCCCGGAGCCGAAACAGCGAGAACACCCCCGACTTCGACTCGCGGTCGGCCTCGCCGTAGACGAACGGAGAGTCGGGCACGAACAGGTCGACGTCGGCCACGCCCAGCACCAGCGTCGCGCCCGGCTCACGCACGGTGAGCAGCCGCCGCATGATCGCGTTGGAGTGATACTGCTTGCGGTCTTTGTTGAAGGCGTACTGCGGCTGCTGCATCGCCACCTTGCCGGTGAACGACTGAACGCCGAGCAGCGTGAGAATAGGCTCTTCGAGGTCCTTGAGCAGGCCCGCGGGTACGTTGCCCACGGTGATCAACTGCAGGTCCTTACCCATCGACGCTTCCCCCAACCGACCCAGCGAACCGATGCTGGGGCGCCAGGATTCGAACCTGGATAATCAGAGCCAAAGTCTGATGTCCTGCCGTTAGACGACACCCCAATGTTCGCAACGATTTCTTGGCTGCGAATGTTAGGCGGTTTCGGGAGAAGCAACACCCGTTTTGTGGACGCCCCGAGGGGCGCCTCCTGACTACACCTGCCGCCCTACCTCCACTCCACCTGGAACACCGCGCCGCCCTGCTCCCTCCGCAGCAGCGTCGCCTTCACCTCGGTCGCGCCCGCCAGCAAGAGCCCCGCCTCGATGATGCCCTGGTACCACCCGGCCAGCGTCGCGTGGCTGCACCACAGCTCGTAGGTGCCCTTGGTGGGCTCGGTCAGCCGCGTCTCCGAGAAGTTGTTGCCGGTGCGAAAGTTGCGGCTCATCCGCTCCAGGGCGCGCCGGGGCCCGATGACCCGCAGCGCCGCCATCATCGCCTTGCCCACCAGCCCCTGGGTGTAGCTGGTCATGAAGCGGCGGCCGAGCTCGTAGCTGGCCGCTTCGTGGTCTCTGCCCGGCGCGTGAATCTCGCAGGCGAGGTGAATCAGCTCGAGCCACTTCTCCCGCGGGTAGGCCGGCTCGAGGCGCTGATCAGGGTCGACGCCAATCGCGATCAGCTTCTGCTTCGAGCTCGCGGACATCGGGGTGAGCGCCTTCAGCAGGCCGTCGACCGTCTGCGAGAACACCACCGGCAGTTCCACGCGCCTCGACGATAGCGCGCCAAAAGATTAGAGCGAGCACCGTGAGAACAATCGCAGCGGTCGCGGTGCTGGTGCTGTGCGCGTGCGGCTCGAAGAGCAACTCCGACGGCGGGCAGGGAGGCGGCCTGGGCATCGGAGGCGGATCAGCCCTCGGCGGTGGATCAGCCGCGGGTGGCGGCGCGGCGGTGGGCGGCGGCGCGGCGGCAGGCGGTGGATCAGCGGCGGGCGGTGGCTCCGCCAGCGGAGGCGGCTCGGCGAGCGGCGGAGGCTCGGGCAGCTTCGCGATCACCTTCTCGGCCAACTGCCCGGCGTTCTCGGCCTGCGGCGGCTCGCCCAGCGGCACCTATACCTACAGCTCGATCTGCATCGACCAGAACCACCCGTTCCCCCAGGTGTCGGCGGCGTGCAGCGGCCTGGTGTTTCAAGACCTCACCGGCCACGCGCAGGGCCAGCTGACCTTCACCGGCACCGACGTCACCCGCAGCCTCTCGGCCCACATCAACGGGAGCGTGGAGGTGCCCGAGGGGTGCGCCACCTCCGGCTGCCCGATCATTCAGCAGATGCTCCGCTCGTACTTCGGCACCGCCACCTGCATCGTCACCGGCGACGCGGGCCAGACCTGCGGCTGTACCTTCTCGTACGACTACGCCACCAGCGGCAACGCGCCGTACTCGGTGAGCGGCAACACGCTGACGGTGAACCCGGGCACCTCCGGCACCCGCACCTACGACTTCTGCGTCACCACCACCGGCCTCGACTACCAGGAGACCGGCAGCGCTCCGGTGGAACCGGGCGTGTCTTCGCTGACGAAGTGACTCCCGGTCGGGGCTTTGATTATGGTGCCGCCGCGACGCGCCCAGGGGCCTGGCGGGTGCGCGAGGTCGACTCGATGAAGAACGTTCGTTTCGCAGCGCTGGCGCTCGCGCTCGCTTGTGCGGGCTGCTTCTCACCGGTGCAGGAACAAGAGTGCGACACCGCGCGGCCCTGCGGCTCGGGCTGGCTCTGCGTGAAGGGCGTGTGCACGCCTCCCGGCAACACCGGCGGCGGCAGCAGCTCGACCGGTGGAGGCTCGGCCACCGGCGGAGGCAGCGCGGCCGGCGGCGGCTCGGTCGGAGGCGGCACCGCGGCGGGCGGTGGCGTGGCGGCAGGCGGTGGCGTCGCCACCGGTGGCGGCGCGGCGGTGGGCGGCGGCGCGGCGGCGGGTGGCGGCTCGGCCGCCGGCGGCGGAGGCGGCGGCATCAACCCGGCGGGCGGCGGCGCGGGTGGAGGAGGCCCGGGCTGCCCGGGCTGCACCGACTCGGCGGGCCAGTGCGAGCCCGGAGTGACCAACGCCGCGTGCGGCATCAACGGCAGCGCGTGCGCCTCGTGCGCCGGCGGCACCGCGTGCTTCAACGGCCAGTGCACGATGTCGCAGTGTGTGAACTGCTCCGGCTGCTGCGTGCAGGGCATCTGCCTCGGCGGCACCTCGTCGATGGCGTGCGGCTCCGGCGGCGCCCAGTGCGTCGACTGCTCGCTGGGCGGCGGCTTCTGCCAGGGCGGCATGTGCGTCGGCGGCATGGGCGGCGGAGGCGGCACCACCTGTGGCCCCGGCAACTGCATGGGCTGCTGCGACCAGAACGGCAATTGCCGGGCGGGCGTCACCCACAACCGCTGCGGCTTCGGCGGCAACGCCTGCATGCAGTGCCAGATGGGCGAGCAGTGCCAGATGGGCGCCTGCACCGGCGGGAGCGTCGACGCCGGCACCGGCCTGCCGGTGGGCTCCGCGTGCACCAACCAGCTCGACTGCCAGCCGCCGCAGACCAACATCTGCATCGCCGAGCTCTCGGCCCAGTTCGGGCAGAGCGGCTTCCCTGGCGGGTACTGCAGCGCGCTCTGCGCCAACGTCGCCTGCCCGATGGGCAGCTCGTGCATCGGTCACGAGTTCGTCGGCCCCAACGGCGGCGGCATCTCGCTCCAGCTGTGCCTCGAGCAGTGCCCCGGGCCGCGGCTGGGCCAGAGCAGCTGCCGCATGGGCTACGTCTGCGAGAAAGACCCCACCGGCACCGCGGCGGGCTACTGCACCCCCAGCTGCAACTCGATGGGCGCGGGCTGCCCCATGGGCACGGCGTGCGACCCGGGAACCGGCTATTGTAATTAACGAGGCGAGCCAGCCATATGGGTCAGTACGACGAGAACCGCCGAATCGCGGGTGTTGCGCGGGTCGAGCGGGTCGAAAAGAACGACAAGACCGAAGGGCTCGACCTCAAGCGCAAGGCCAAGTTCGAGGCGGCGCTCCAGAAAGCCGCCGACGAGCAGCGCAAAGACGACCAGCACCGCCGCCACCACACCTATGAAGACACCGAAAGCCGTCTTCCGCCGGTGAAGAAGAAGTAGCAGGCGTGCCCGGCATGTAGGATTGTCGGCTTCGCCTCCATGGAACGCCTCGGGAAGTACCAGCTCGTTCGCAAGCTCGCGACCGGAGGAATGGCCGAAGTCTTCCTCGCGCGCGCCGAGGGGCCGATGGGCTTTGCCAAGAAGCTGGTGGTGAAGCGCATTCTTCCCCAGTACTGCGAGGACCCGGGCTTCGTTTCGATGTTCCTCGGCGAGGCCAAGCTGGCCGCCGAGCTGAACCACCCCAACGTGGTTCAAATCTTCGACTTCGGCGAGGTCGACGGCCGCTACTTCATCGCGATGGAGCTGATCGACGGCCCCAACCTGCGCGTGCTCAACAACGCCGCCCGGGCCGCGGGTGCTGCGATCGGCTTCGAGTACTGCGCCCGGCTGGTGGCCTCTGCCGCCGAGGGCCTGCACTACGCCCACGACCTGAAAGACGGCGCCGGCCGGCCGATCAACCTGGTTCACCGCGACATCAGCCCCGACAACATTCTGGTCTCGCGGCAGGGAACGGTAAAAGTCGTCGACTTCGGCATCGCCAAGGCGAACACCAGCCCCAACCTCACCCGCTCCGGCGTGCTGAAGGGGAAGATGGCGTACATGCCGCCCGAGCAGCTGGGCCGCAAGAACCTCGACCGGCGGGTCGACGTCTACGCGCTGGGCGTGGTGCTCTACGAGCTGGTCACCGGCTCGATGCCGTTCGACGCCACCTCCGAAGTGTCGATCATTCAAGCCGTGATGAGCGAGTCGCCGCTGGAGCGCGTCTCGGTGCGCCGCGGCGACGTGCCGCGTCAGCTCGACGACATCATTCACAAGTGCCTCGATAAGAACCGCGACTACCGCTACGCGAGCTGCCGCGAGCTCCAGGTCGATCTCGAGCGCTTCATCCTCACCTCCGGGCACCCAATCACCACCGGCGAGCTGTCGGAGCTGGTGTCGAAGCTGATCCCCCCGTTCCCTTCGGACACCGACATTCCCGCGCCGCCCAGCAACAAGGCGACCCCGGCAGGCGACACCGGGGAAAGCGAGATGGGGTTCGACAAGACGTTCCAGCGCGACACCTCCAGCCCCGGTCACTCGAAGACCGACCTCTCCAAGGCCGAGGTCGCCGCCCGCACCGGCGCCGGCGGAGGCTCGCGCGGCGCGCTGATGGCGCTCGCGGGAGCGATTGCCCTGGCGGTGCTCGCGGTCGGAGTGTGGTTCGTGGTCAAGAAGCCGGCCGACACCGGCCCCGGCATCAACGTGGTCGAGGCCCCCGACGCGGGCCAGGCCGCGATTCACGTGCCGCCTCCGGTGGAGATCAAAGACGCCTCGGTGGCGGTGGTGGAGCCTCCGGTGGTGGCCGACGCGGGAGCCGCGGTGCCGGTGGCGGTCGCCGACGCGGGGAGCGCCGAGCCGCACCACGTGGTCACTCCGACCGCGCAGCACGCGATGGTGGAGTTTCGCATTCGGCCGTTCGCGATCGTCTACGTCGACGGCAAGCAGATCGGCGAGACGCCGTTCGACCCGGTGAAGCTCTCGGCCGGCAAGCACAAGATTCGCCTCGTCAACGCGAAGCTCTCGAAGGACATCGCGGTCGACTTCGTGGTGAAGCCTCACGACGAAAACGTCTTCAAGTACAACCTCAACGAGTGAACGGTATGCGCACCTACCTGTTGCTGTTGGCGCTGTTGCCCACGCTTGCCTTCGGGGCGAGCACCGCCGAGGTGAAGAAGTACGTCAGCTCGGCGATCGCGCTCTACGAGAACCTCGAGTACGAGAAGGCGCTCAAGCAGCTCGACAAGGCGCGGCTGAAGTCGGGCGGCGCCGAAGACGACGCGGCGATCTCCCTGGTCGAAGGCATCATCTACGCGGAGATGGGCAAGGAAGACAAAGCCGACACCGCGTTTCGCACCGGCTTCGCGCTCGACCCCGACGTGAAGCTCCCGGTCGAGGTGTCGCCCAAGGTCGAGAAGGTGGCCAACAAGGCGCGCGACAAGGTGAAGAAGATGCTCGCTCCGCAGATCGAGAAGCAGCGCCAGGAAGACGAGGCGAAGAAGCAGGCCGAGCTCGAGCGCGCGCAGGCCGAAGAGGCCCGCAAGAAAGAAGAAGAGCACCGCCGGCAGGAAGAAGAGATGAAGTCGAAGACCAACCAGCCGCCTCCGCTCGGGCCGGTGGAGCAGAAGCTCTCGCTGCGCAAGTGGGCCTGGGCTCCGGCCGCGGTCGGGGTCGCGGGCGCGGTGGTGGGCGCCATCTTCCTCGCTCAGGCGAAGAACAAGTACGACGCGCTCAACGACCCGATGACGGTGCCTCCTGGCATGGGCCTTCAGTACAAGAACGACGGCGCCTCGGCGCAGACCATCGGCTGGGTGTTCATGAGCGTCGGCATCGTCGGGCTGGCGGTGGCGGCGGCGTTTCTGCCCTTCGGCGGCGGCGAGGTGGTCCCGTCGACCAGCTTCTTCCTCACTCCAAACGGTGGCGGCGCGATGGTCCGCTGGGAGCTGCCATGAACTTCTCGCGACTGGGTCTGGTGTTGGCCGCGGTGGTGCTCACCGGCTGTTGGGACTTCGACGGCGCGTACCGCCACTACTGCTCCGCGGTCGGCTGCAGCGACGGCGGGGTGGGCGGCGGCGGCGGCGTGGGTGGCGGCGGTGGCAACGACGGCGGCGTCGGCGGTGGCACCAGCACCGGTGGCGGCACCAGCACCGGCGGTGGCTCCAGCACCGGCGGCGGCTCGGCCACCGGCGGCGGTGGCGGCGGCCTCGACGGCGGCTGCCTGACTTTCGGCACCGCGTGCACCGGCGTCGACCAGTGCTGCCCCACCGTCGACGGCGGCTACTTCAGCCTCTACACCGGCTTCGCGATGGGCTGCAGCGGGCTCAACATCTGCGAGCTGGCGCCGCAGGCGGCGGCCGACGGCGGGGTGTGCATGCCGCGCGGCTACGGGTGCCACGACTCCACCGAGTGCTGCAACGGCACCTGCAACAACGGGCGGTGCTCGACCTGTGGCAACACCGGCGACATCTGCTCGAGCGTCTACGACTGCTGCTACGACCAGTACTACACCGGCTGCGACCTCACCGTCGGCCGCTGCGTGTCGATCAGCCGGCCCGACGCGGGCAACGCCTGTCTGACCTCCGACATGTGTTACGACGACGACGCGTTCAACGACGCGGTCGACGTCGCCTACTGCAACTTCGACGGCGGCTCCGCGGGTTCTCTGGGCGTCTGTCTGCCGACCCATGGCCAGTGCACCGAGCCCGGCAATCCGCCCGACCAGGGTGGGCCGAAGCCGTGCTGCTCGGGTCTGCAGAAGGGCAGCGACAACAACTGCTGCATCGGCGACGGGCTCTACTGCAACGAGAACCAGTCGAACACCTGCTGCGCGGGCAGCAAGTGCCAGGGCAACAAGTGCGTGCCCAGCACCACCCCCGACCCCGACCTCTACAGCCACTGCCTCTACTTCCAGAGCTGCGGCGGCACCGGCGGCTCGTACTGGTGCGACCCGATCAGCGAGACCTGCGGCAAGACGTTCTGCTTCGGCGCCTCGCTGCCCGCGGGCAACGGCAAGACCGGCTGCTGCAAGTGGGGCGCAGACAAGTTCGGCAGCTGCACCTTCCCCGACAACAGCAGCTGTCTGTTGTTCGGCGCGCCCTGCCAGCAGAACAACCCGTCGGCTTGCTGCAGCGGCAGCTGCGTGCAGTTCTCCGACATGAACTACTACTGCGAGTACCCCGCGTACTACCCGTAGCCGTCACCAGGAGTGGCCATGCGAGCCCAGTTCATTCCCCGCCGTACCTTCGTCATCGCGCTGTTCATCGCCTTCGCGATGGGCTGCGTCTCTCAGGCGGTCTGGCAGATTCCGCCCGCGCGCGCGGAGGTCGAAGTGAAGCGGTGGGACCACTGGTGTGTCGACTTCGACGGCAAGCCCACCAACCCCGACCTGAAGCGCGCGGGTGAAGAGGGCTGGGAGATGGTCGCTCTCACCCACCGGCCTCCGGTGGTGTCGGGCGGCAACTCGGTCGGCGGCGGCGCGATGTTCGTCTGCTTCAAGCGCCCGCATTGAGCGAGCGGGAGCAGGAGCGGCTCGGCCCGATTCCCGAGGAAGAGGGCGAGCGCCCCAACCCGGGCGGCGACCCGAAGGTGTTCTTGAAGCTGGTCTCCGACGCGCGCGGCGCGGCCGACGATGACCGCGCCCGGGTGGTCGGCGAGCTGATCGACGTGTTGGTGGCGATGCGCGCGCCGGGCAACGAGCGGGCCGAAGCGAAGGCAGTGCTCGGGCAGCTCGACCTGAAGTCACTCACCGGGCTGGTCGACCGCAGCGGCCGGTCGGCGCGGGCAGAGGCGGTGCAGACCGTGCTCACACTCGGCTTTCCCTACGCGCTCGAGGTGTCCCCGCAGGACCTGGAGTTCGCCCGCGAGAAGGAGCGCGCCGAGGCGAAGGCCAACGTCGCGCCGGAGGGGCTGAAGCGGCTCGACCGGGCGCGAAAGGCCGCTGCCGCGCTGGCGGGAACCTCCGCGGTGCTCCAGGGCGCGGTGGTGGTGGCGGCGCAGCTCCACAGCCCGGAGGCGACGGTGATCACCGCGGCCACCGCGACCGCGACCGCCGGCTGGGCGATGTGGATGGCGAGCCGGGTCGGCCGGCTGCAGCGCGATCTGGTTCAGGGCGCCGCGGGCATCGTGTGCGGCGTCTCGATGGTGCTCTCCCTCGGGCACCCCGACGTCATCGGCGTGGTGGGTGCGCTGGCCGCGCTGCCGATTCTCGGTGGCATCGCTGCGCTGTCGCAGTCGCGAGCCGCGAAGCGGCGCGACGACTGACCGCCCGCCGATCTCTCGCTTTCCTATCGCTTTCCCTTTCCCTTCCTTTCCTTTCACTTGTCTCCTCCTCCTCCTACTCCTTGCACTCCTCTGTTCCTTTCAGCACTCGTGTCTGACCCTCTTGGACGTGATCCGGTTTCGTGGACAGGTTCACTAACAAACACCGTCCGTCGTCGTCGTCGTTAGCAAGGCTATCTCGTTGGCTGTCTCCTGTGCGTGCGCCTGTGGATTGAGGGGGGCCCGGGGGGAGACTTGAACGCTGTGGAGAGCCTGTGGGCCTTCTCGAATTCCGCCGGCGAGCAGAAGTCGATGGCCGAGTGCATCCGCTCGCGGTTGTAGAAGACCTCGATGTAGTCGAAGAGCTTCGTCTGCGCGTCACGTGCGCTTTCGAAGCACTCTCCGAGCTCCCTCTTCAGCGTGCTGTTCCAGCTCTCCACGACGGCGTTGTCGTGGCAGTTCCCGGGTCGACTCATGCTGCAGACGATGCCCCGCTCGGTCAGCGCTCGCTGGTACAGCTCGCTCGCGTAGTTGGAGCCCTGGTCCGAGTGGTGGAGTAGCCCTGCCTTGGGGCAGCGCCGCTCGAGCGCCATCCCCAGTGCCCGCAGCGTCAGCTCGGTGTCATTGGCGGGCCCTAATGCCCAGCCGACCACGTACCGGGAGAAAAGGTCGATGAGCACAGCCAGGTAGAGCTTCCCTCCAGGCGTCAGCAGCTCGGTCGTGTCGCCTGCCCACCGCTGGTTGGGCTTCTTCGCCGTGAAGTCTCTGTTCAAATGGTTGGGTGGAGTCGGCAGCGAGTGGTCGCTGTCGGTCGAGTGTTTGAAGCGCCTTCGTCGTCGACCGATGAGGCCCTGCTCCTGCATCAAACGCACGACGCGCTTGCGGCTCACTCGCTCGCCCTTCTTCGCCAGCGCCTGGTGCACCTTGATGCTTCCGTACTTCCGACGGCCCTTCAGATGCGCCTCGTAGACGAGGTGCCGCAGCCGAGCGTCTTCGACGTCGTGCTCGCTCTGGGCTCGACACATCCACGCGTAAAACCCCGAGCGCGAAACCGCCATGGCGCGGCACAGCCTCGCCACTCCGAATTCGGCCTTCTCCGCAGAGATGAAGGCGAACTTCAGCCGTTCTGTTTCGCGAAGAAGGCCGCCGCTTTTTTTAGGATTTCCCTCTCGAGCTTCAGCTCGCGGACTTCTCGGCGCAGCCGGGTCAGCTCTTCGCGCTCTGACGTCGGCGGCGTGCCGCGGGTGCTCTGCCCTTTGTTGGCTCGAGCCTGCTCCACCCAGCGGCTGATCGCCGACGAGGGAATCCCGAGGTCCTTCGCGACCACCGCCTGGCTTTTGCCCTCTTCGAGCACCAGCGCTACCGCGCCCGCCTTGAAATCTGCACTGAACTGCCGCCGTCCACCGCGCTTCTGCTCAGTTCCCATGGCTCACCCTAAATTGCTTCGAAAGGTGTCCACAAAATCGGGGCACGCCCACTCTGTCGTCGCGTTCTGCTGAGACAGAGAAACAGAGAGCTCTGTCTCCAGACGGTCGGTCGTGCCAACGGAGTTCAGCGAAAGGGTGCTGAAAGGAACGCGAAAGGGAAAGGAGTAGGAGGAGGAGGAGACAAGCGACTGGAAGGCGAAAGCGACTGGAAGGCGAAAGCGACAGGAAGGGAAAGCGAGAGGAAGGCGAAAGGAAGGGAAAGAGTACTGCTACTTCTTCTTCGCCGGCTTCTCGGGCTTGTCGGGGCCCTTGAGCTTCAAGCTGTCGGCAAACTTCGTGAAGTCAGCGTCGTCTTTCACCGTCTCGTCGCGCACCATCAGCAGCGAGTAGAGCTTGTTGTTCACCAGGAACACCCTGCTGGCCATCGCCGCCTTGCCGGTGTGGAGGGTGAACTCACGGCCGGGCCACTTCTTCTTCGGCTCGCCGGAGTCGAGGAAGACGCCGAAGTCTTTGTCGAGCGTGCCGCCGACGTTCGCCACCGCGCCGTCGCGCGCGCCCTCCAGCATCTTCGACGGCACCGACTTCTTCACCAGGTCGAGCGGGTACTCGGTGATCGCCACCGTGAACGACTGATGCTCGAGCTCGAGGGTGGCGACGTTCGACTTCACCTGGCCAATCTGGGTGTCGTCGGAGCGGGTCGACGTGGTCGGCGCGCCGGGAAAGCTGATCGTGTACTCGCCGCCGTCGAACGGCTTCCAGTCGGCGGCGAAGGCCAGCTGAGCAGACACGACCGCCGTCAAGAGCATCAGGCGCTGCATGAAAATCCTCCCGGTCACTCGTCGGCGGTGTTGATGCCGAGGCGGCGCAGCATCCGGTGAACGGACTGTCTTGGCAACCCTGCCCGCTGGGCGGCCCGGGTCACCACGCCGTTGGCGGCGCGGAGGTGCTCGAGCAGGTAGGTCTTCTCGAAGCTCTCCAGCACCCGGTCTTTCGCGTCGTGGTACGGGAGCGCAAGCAGCTGCTTCGACATTTCCTTCTGCAGCCGCGCGCCCGACGACTCGTCGTCGTCGACCGACTTGCCCATCGCCTTGGCGATCGCGCCGGCGCCGAGGTCGGGAAACGCCTGCAGCCGCTCCAGCACCTGGCGCAGCTCGCGCACGTTGCCCGGCCAGTCGTGGCGGGCCAGCATGTCGACGGTGTCTTCGAGCAGCGGAGTGGTGGTCTTCGCCTTCACCTCGAAGTGACGCACCAGCAGCGGCACGTCTTCGTAGCGCTCGCGGAGCGGCGGCACCTTCACCCGAAACACCGCCAGCTTGAAGAACAGGTCCTCGCGAAACTTGCCCGCCTTCACCAGCGCCTCGAGGTCCTTGTGGGAGCTGGCGATGACGCGAACGTCGAGCTTCACCGGCGTGGTGGAGCCGCGGCGGTTGATCTCTTTGGTCTCGATGGTGCGCAGCAAGCGCGCCTGAACGGTGAGCGGCAGCTCCGAGACCTCTTCGATGTAGACGGTGCCCCCGTCGGCCTCTTCGAACGCGCCGGGGCGCGCCACCGGCCGGCTGGCCGAAATCTCGTGGCCGAACAGGTCGGGCTCGATCAGCGCTTCGGTGGTGGAGGCGACGTCGACCACCACGAACGGGTTCTCGCGGCGGGTGCTCTTCTCGTGAATGGCGCGGGCGAGCGCTTCTTTGCCGGTGCCGGGCTCGCCCTCGAGCACGATCGAAGAGTCGGTGGGCGCGGCGCGCTCCAGCACCGCGAACGCGCGACGCATCGCGGTCGAACGGCCCAACACCTCGCCGAACCGCTCGTGCGGCGAGAGCGGCCACTGAATCTCGGTGCGCTCCGGCTCGAAGCGCAGCTCGGTGCGGCCGAGCGACAGCCGGGTCTTCTCGCTCAACTTCGCGTCGAGCACCTGCAGCCCTTCGATGAACACCCCGTTGGTGGAGCGCAGGTCGCGCAAGCGGTACCCGCCGGGGCCGCCCGAGAGCTCGAAGTGCCGCCGCGAGACCGAGGTGTCGGTGAGCTTCAGCTGGCAAGACTCGTCGCTCCCGACCACCACCGTCTGGCCCTCGAGCACCACCTCGGTGCCTTTGTCGGGGCCCTTCACCACCGACAGGCGCGCGCGGGGAAACCGCGCCACCTCGGTGTGAAGCACTTCGGTCATGCTCTCGGGAGGCAACTGATTCGCCATTGCGAGGCGCACTTTAAGCAGGCCTACCAGGTGACGTCTTGTTCTTCCGTGACGCCGGGGAGCGCCGACACACGCAGAATTTCGCCGCGCACTTTCAGCGTGCCCTCGAACAAGCCGACCGGCTGCACGAAATGACTCTTTGCCACCACCACGTTGCGTTCTTCTCGATGCATCGCGAGCGGCTTGAACGACAAATCGAGCTCGCCTTCGTCGGTGGTGATGCGCCACTTGTCGAGCGGGTCGCTCTGGTTCCAGGTGAAGCGCGCCCGAGAGAGCGGGATCAGCTGGCCGCGCACCCAGAGCGCGTTCTCGTTCACGCTCGCCTGGCCGTCGTTGAAGCCCTCGACCAGGTTGATACCCACCGGTGAGCCGTCTTCCAGCCGCCCGCAGGCGAAGCCCCAGCGCCAGGCGGTGCGCCGAGCGAGGTAGCCGTGGGTGTAGTCCATGCCGCCCACGCCGCCGTCGAGCACGTATTTCTTGTTCTGGGCCTGGAGGGTGCCGAACGCGAGCAGCCCGGCCCACTTCTGCGTGACGTTGACGATGCCGCCCGTGACCGGCGCCACCACGCTGAGCGGCGGAGGCGCTCCGGCGGCGAGCAGCTCGAGGTCGACGTCGACCCGTTTGCCGAGCACGGGCAGACCGGCGCGCAGCTCGACCTCGAAGCGCGGGGCGCCGACGTCGCGCGAGCTCTTGAAGGACAGCCGCGGGTCCCGGTAGCGAACCTTCAGCCCCTCGTTCGCCTCGTCGGACACCGTCACCAACTGCGGCACTCCGAGCACGGTGGAGTCGTGGAGCACCTCGCCGGTACGCAGGTCGACCGCGGTGGCGAAGGCGTTGGCGGTGTAGCCGACGTCGACCGCGGCCGAGAGCACCGCGACCTCGTGGGTGGCGGCGAACCAGTAGAGCCAGCGCTTGCGCTTCAGCCGGCGCATCGGGCGGGCGAGCTGAAACTCCCCGCGCAGCTCACCCAGGTCGACCCGGCCGAGCGCGCCAGAGAATGTTCCGAAGTTCGGACGACCCTCCGAATCGGCGACCGAGCTCGGAGCGTTTTCGAGCATGCGTCGAGCTTAGCCAGCTAGTGAGACTCGTGCAGGCCCTTCGCCTCGATGCCGATGTCGCGGAGCATCTTGCGCAGCTCGAGGCCGTGCAGCTCTTCCTGGCCGATTTGAGTGCGGGCGAACTCCTCCAAGTAGACGCTGCGGTCCTCCACCGTATCGAGGAGCTTGTTGTAGAGGTCCAACGCCTTTCGCTCGTGCGAGAGCGACTCTTCGAGAATCGCCTGCATGTTGTGCTTGAACGACTCTTCGATCGGCGCGATCGACAAGGTCGGGTGACCGCCGAGGCCGGTGAGAATCTCTCCCGCCTGCTGGGCGTGGAGCAGCGACTCCGAGGCCTGCGCCTTCATGAACTGCACGATGGGTATGCGGTTCGGGCCCGCCACCATCAGCGAGTAGTGGGTGTAGCGCACCACGCCGGCGAGCTCGAACTCCATGATTCTGCCGAGCAGCTTCTGCGTCTTTTTGACGTCGAGCTTTTTCATGATCAGGGCTTCTTTTCGAACAGCTGATCCTTCTCGTGGTTGGTGGCGACGCGCACTCCGACCAGCTCGGCTTGAACCATGCGGCCGGCGCCCCAGTCTTCGGTGCCGCCGCCGATGGAGATGCCGGCCGACTTGTCGCCCATCTTGGCGACCTTCTTCATCTTGTGGTCCCACGCGGTCTTGCCGAGCTTCAGCACGATGCGCGCCGACAGCTGGTACTGGTTCTTGGCCTGAAAGGTCTTCGACTCCGACACGCCGCTCATCGGGAGCGACCAGCTCATCGGCTCGGCGTTCCAGATGCTCTGGGTGACCTCGGCGTCTTGCTTGGCGGCGGAGTTGGCCGGCTCACCGGCCTTCGCCTTGGTCCAGGCGATCGCCACGTGGCCGAACGAGTCGGTGCAGTCGATGGTGCCCAGCACCTCGACCGGGAAGGCGCCCTTGGGGGCGTCGTAGGGCTTGAGCGTCACCTGCTCCGGGCCCGAGAGCTTGATCAGGTAGGTGGCCTCTTTCACCGTCTTCGACAGCTCGCCCCGCTTCTTCTCGTTTTCCTTCTTTTCCTTGGCGTCGCCGCCCGGGGTGTCGCCGGCGAACAGCGCCCAGATGCCGTCGGGGCACTTGCCGTCGGGTCTGATCTCCACGTAGCTCGAGTCTTCCCAGGGCGCGCCGAGCTTGGGCGCCGCCGCGGGAATCGGAGCGAGCTCCTTGGCCTCGTCGAGCTTGGCCTTCTTGGCCTTGGCCTCGTCGAGCGCGCGCTGCTTCTCTTCCATCTTCTTGCTGCCGTCTTGAGGGCAGCCGGTGAGCGCCAACGTGAGCGCTGCGCAGACGAACGGGGTCGGTCGCATGGCGGCGAACATTACCCAATGCACGGCACCCGGGTAGACTTAGGTGCATGAGCGATATCGAGCGTCGTCGCTTCAAGCGCGTGCAGGCCCCGGTGCTTTCGCGCCCTCTCGGGGCGGCGTTGGTGGAGGACCGGCGCGCGGTCGGCGACATCTCGATGGGCGGCGTTCGGGTCTACACCGACGACGAGCACACCAAGGGTGAGCACCTCGAGCTCGAGCTGTTTCTGCCCGACGGCAACACGGTGACGCTCGACACCCTGATCGTGTGGATCGACACGCTCCCCGACGCCAAGCCGGCGAAGTACGAGGTCGGTCTGCGCTTCGTCGACGTCGGCGCCGAAGACCTGAAGCGCATCGAGAAGGTGCTGTCGGAAGACTGACTCGGGTTACGGGGGCGTGGTGCCCGGGAACACGTCGAGCACCAGGCACGCGCCCGCGGTCGCCCCGGCGTTGCGGGTCTTGTACTCGGTGTGACCGGCGATCTTGAGGGTGAACTGGGCCACCGCTCCGCCGTTGTGCACGTAGACGAACAGGCCGTCGGCGCCGGTGGCGGTCCCCGTGCTGCCGAGGTCGTCGGTCGGGTAGAAGAAGCTGCTCGCGTACGACGACGGCTGCACGGTGACGCCCGAGAGCGGGTTGCCCTGGGCGTCGATCACCCGGCCGATCATGCAGCCGGCCTCGACCAGGGTCGACACCGAGCCGTTGGCGGAGGTGAGCATCTGAATCTTGGCGGGGGTGATCGCCGCCACCAGCGCGTCGTGAAACGGAGTGGGGATCGCGTAGCCCTTGGCGTTGGTGATGTTTGCCGCCGGCTTGTTCCCGTCGTTGAGCGCCACGTCGTAGATGGTGGTCGCGCTGCGAATCACCCGGGTGCCGCCGTCGTCGAAGATGCCCGCGCCCACGCCCAGCACGATGTCGTCGGGCGAGAGCCCGGTGGCGCCGAACGCCGCGGTCGAATCCAGCGTGGTGACCGAGAAGATGCCGCCGGAGTTGGTGGCCACCTTGAACGGCTCCTCCACCCGCGCGGTGAGGCCGACCAGGGTGAAGCCGCCGTCGGAGGTGAAGCGCTGCGCCGCCGGGTAGACCACGGCGTGGCCCGAGACGTCGAACGAGGTGACGCCACCGCCGCCGCCCGCGCCACCGCCCCCTGCTCCACCGCCCATGCCGCCGTCGTTGTTCGAGGTGCCGGAGCAGGCCGCCACCGCGAGGAGCACCACGCTCGAGAGAATCAGCTTCTTCATGTCGGTCCTCAGTTGGCGGGAGCGGGTTGGGTCTGCGGGCCGGCGCTGGAGGCAGGCGCGGCGGCGGGCGCGGGCTCGGGCGGCGGAGGCGCTCCGCCGAAGTGGCCGCGAATGCCGCCGGTGAGCACGTAGCCGCCGGAGTTGTAGAGGCCGTTGCCGACCACGCCGCCGGCGATGGTGGGGTCGGTGTTGGCTGCGAGCACCTTGCTGTCGGTGACGTTCTTGGTGACGGTGGGCGAGCCGGCGATGCCGAGCACCAGGTCGACCGGGAGGCCGAGCGGCGCGAAGTGCACCGTGGCGCCTCCGGTGATGAAGACGCGGTCGAAGTGCATGAAGTCGACGGTGACGTACTGGTCGTCGGCGGCGGCGGTCTCGTACCAGGCGCCGGCGTGGAGCGTGACGTACTTCAGCAGGTCGAACGAAGCGCCGAGGCGAAACGAGATCGTGTGGTGCCAGTTCTTGGGAATGTGGAACGCGGAGACGGTCTGCGGCGCGTTGCTGCCGATCTGCAGCGAGACGTTCTCGGGGCTGAGCACGATTTCATGCACCGACTGCCAGCCCTGGTAGACGAAGTCGAAGTTGATGCCGAGCTGCTTGAGCGGCCGGGCGTAGAGGCCGGCCCGCACCTCGAGGGGAAAGTTGATCGCCAGCCCGGCCTTGTCGCCGCTGACCTTGGTGCCGAGCGCGGTCGCCGCTTCGCCCAGGCCGAGCTCCATCTGGCCTTCGGCCTCGATGTGGAGCGGAGGCCGCACCGAGGCGCCCACCTGGAGCCAGTCGGTGGCGCGCGCCAGCACTCCGAGAATGCCGGTCACGCCCGGCTTGCCGTTGAGCTTCAGCTTCACGGTGGAGTCGAAGAACGGGTCTTCGGTCTTCAGCGTCGGCATCGGGGTCAGCCCGCTGTAGAGCACCTGCTCGATCTCGAACGACGAGTAGACGTACTGGAGCGAGCCGCCGACCCAGATGCGGTTGGGCAGCACCTCGAAGCCGACCGACAACGACGGGTAGAGAATGATGATGTTGTTCTTCACCAGCTCGTAGCGCTGCGGCGCGAACTTCTTCGGGTTGTTGACGTAGGCGCCCTTCGAGTCGCGCTCGTAGTCGGGCTCCGGGTAGCTGTACTGGCCGACCGAGGGCGGGCCGTAGAGGCCGAGCGAGACGGTGAGCCGGCGGTTGCCGAGGTTGAAGCCGTAACCGGCGGCGACGAACGGCAGGTAGAAGGCGCCGTCGGTGTTGGTGGCGCTGTTGGTGAGGCCGGCCGGCACCGACGAGTCCTGTCGCAGGAACGACGCGTCGTGGTGGATGATCTCGTTGTCGACCAGGAACTTGAAGCCGGTCCACTGAGCGAGGCCGGCCGGGTTGTGGTTCACCGCGGTGAGGTCGTCGGCCTGGCCGGTGAACGCTCCACCCTGGATCAGCGCGGTGGCGCCGTTCTCACCGAAGTAGAAGCCGGAGGCATTCGCCGTGGCGGCGACCAACGACGAGACGAGCAGGAGCAGGCGCACGATTCCCCCGGGGAGAGCGGAGCGCGCCGTATAGCCGAAGTCTCGGGCACGGGCAGTACCCTTTGAAAAGAGTGAAGCCACCCGCGTCTCCACGGGTGGCTTCGGTCGAGCACGCTGCCGTGCGGGTTCAGTGGTGCGGCGGAGCGACCCGCACGTTGCCGCGCGGAGGAGCCGAGCCGCCCGGCGCAGGGCCCTGGGGCTGCTGCTTGCGCGCGGGAGGCGCCGGAGGAGGACCGCCCGGGCCACCGGGGCCCGAGGGAGGACCACCGACGCCGCCGAGGCGCGGCTGGCCGTAGTTCGGGTTGGTCAGACCCGACGGGCTGGTGAGGTGGTTGTTGCCGACGGGGGGCAGGTCGACCTGGTACGGCATCTGGCGCACCGGAGTCGGGCCCGAGCCGAACTGGCCCTGGTTGCCGACCGGCGGGCCGCTGAAGCCGCCGTTGCCGCCGCCGCCGTACGCCGGAGGAGGACCGCCCGCGCCGGTGTGGCCCATGTTGGTGTTGCCGTAGGTGTTGTTGCCGTACGGCTGCGCGCCGACGTTGCCGCCGTTGCCGGGGTTCACCTGGCCCTGGCCGACGGTCGACGGAGGACCGACGTGGTTCACGTTGCCGGGGCCGTTGCCGAACGCCGGCTGGCCCTGCTGCTGACCCGGCGGCGGGCCGTAGCCCGGCGGCTCATTGCCGTTCACCCGCGGGCCGACGTAGCCGTTGCCCTGGTTGCCCTGAAACTGCGGCGGCGGAGGCTGATTGCCCTGGCTGTTGCCCAGCGCCGGCGGAGGACCGCCGCTCGGGGGCACATAGCCGCCCGGCGCGACGTAGCCGTTGCCGTTGGTGTTCGAGCCCACGCCCACCGTGCCCTGATTGCCCGGCGGCGGACCGTGGCCCGGCGGCGGGTTCGAGCCGTTCACCTGCGGAGGCGACGCGTAGTTGCCCTCTCCGCCACCGGTGTAGCCGGCGACCGGCGGGCTGCCGTAGCCGTGACCGCCCGGAGGCGAGCCACCCGGAGGAGGCGAGCTGTAGCTGCCGCCACCGTTGGTGCCCGGCGGAGGCGCGCCGTAACCATGGCCGCCCGGAGGAGGCACGTAGCTCGAGGCCCCGTGACCGCCCGGAGGCGTGTACGCGTAGCCGTTGCCCGGCGTCGCCTGGTGGTACCGCGCAGGCGGCGGCGGCGCGAAGGTGCCCGGAGGCGCCACGTACGAAGACGGCGGCACGTAGCCCGGCGGCGGCGAGTAGATGATCACGTTCGCGCCCGGCAGCGGGTACGCGCCCGCGTAGCCGGTGGCGTCGTAGTAGCGATAGCCGTCGTAGAACACGTACACCGCGCGGTACTCGTCCCAGTAGTAGGTGTTGGTGCACGGGTACATCGGGTCGCACGCGGCGACCGCCGTCTCATAGACGACGGGGCGCCGGTACTCGTAGGTACGCACCGCGCAGCCGCTGGCGAACATCATCGCGGCAAGTCCGAGAAGGACACTGCGCTGGGTGGTGGTGGTCATCGCTCTTCCCTTGTTGGTGGGTGCTGACCCGATCAACGGGCCAACTCGCCCCGAATTCAATCCCAACCGGGAATAAGTCGCAAAATCAGCGAGTTGCGCACTCCCGCCCACCTCTAGAGCTCGGGGCGGCCCCGGCGCGCGGCGCGAAACGAAGCCGCGTAGCGAATGCCGTGGTCGATGATCGCTCCGGCGATGTCTTTGCCGGTGGCGCGCTCGAGCCCTTCGAAGCCGGGGCTGGAGTTGAGCTCCATCACCAGCGGGCCGTCTTTGCCTTCGAGCATGTCGACGCCCGCCACCTCGAGCCCCACCACCTGCGCGGCGCGCACCGCCACCTGCGAGAACTCTTCGGACAAGCGAATCGGTTTGCCCTCGCCGCCGCGGTGAATGTTGGCGCGAAACTCGCCCTTGCGCGCCTTGCGCCGCATCGCCCCCACCACCCGGTCGCCGACCACCAGCGCGCGCACGTCGCGCCCGCGCGCCTCGGAGATGAACTGCTGAATCAGAATCTCCTGACCCAATTCATAAAATGTTCCGACGATGCCCTTCACCTCGTCGAGCGTGGTGGCGAGCATCACCCCCACGCCCTGGGTGCCGCGGAGCAGCTTCACGATCGCCGGCAGCCCGCCGACCTGCTCCACCAGCCGCTGCACGTGCGAGCCGTCGTGGGCCATCACCGTGGGCGGCACCCCGATGCCGGCCGCGGCGAGCAACTGGAGCGCCCGCAGCTTGTCGCGCGAGCGGGTGATGCTCGGCGGGTCGTTGAGCACGGGGATGCCCATCGCGATGAAGTGGTTGGCGACCTTCACCCCGTAGCCGGTGACCGACGCGCCGATGCGGGGAATCGCCACCAGCAGATCGCTCACCTCGGCGCCCCGGTAGTGCATCTTCGGGCCGTCGGGCCCGAGCAGCATGGTGCACTTCAGCGTGTCGAGCACGGTGGGGTGATGGCCGCGCTTCTTGATCGCCTCCACCAGCCGCGCGGTCGAGTAGAGCGAGCGCTTGCGCGAGAGCACGGCGATGCGCGAGCGCGGGCGAGAGGAGCTCATTGCTTTGGGGCGCGCGACCAAAGCGCCCAAAAGCGTCCGATGCAACAGTCGCGATTAATCCGCTATGGTGCGCCCCACGTCTGGCTCTCAATGACAAACACCGTTAAGGACCACCCCGACGAAATCATGACCAGCCCGGGCGAGGCGCAATACCTCGACCCGTTCGAAGAGGCGCACATCACCGCGACTCACACGCTGGTGGTGGAGAACCGCACCACGCTGAAGCTGCGCAAGTGCCGCCTCACCGTGACCGCGGGGCCTGATCAATCGAAGGAGCTGATCAGCGACAAGGAGCGCATTCGCATCGGCGCCCACAGCTCCAACGACCTCGTCCTCTCCGAAGACCGAACCGCCTCCCGCCACCACTTCGAGATTCAGTACACCGAGCGCGGCTACCTGGTGGTCGACCTGAACTCCACCAACGGCACCTTCCTCGACGGGCGGCGCATCGAGCGCGCCTACCTCTCGCCCGGCTCGCAGATTCGGGCCGGCTCTTCGACGCTGACGTTCGCGCCGATCGACGAAGAGGTGAACATCGAGCCCGACCGCGACGGCCAGCTGCAGAGCATGGTCGGGCAGTCGGTGAAGATGCGGCAGATCTTCGGCCTGATCAAAAAGATCGCGCCGATGGACGTCTCGGTGGTGATTCAGGGCGAGACCGGCACCGGCAAGGAGCTGGTGGCGCGCGCGATTCACGAGCTCTCGGGCCGCAAGCGGGGCCCGCTGGTGGTGCTCGACTGCGGCGCGATTCCCCCCAACCTGATCGAGAGCGAGCTGTTCGGCCACGAGAAGGGCGCCTTCACCGGAGCGATCGCGTCGCGGCCCGGCGCGTTCGAGCGGGCCAACGGCGGCACCATCTTCCTCGACGAGCTCGGCGAGCTGCGGCTCGATCTCCAGCCCAAGTTGCTGCGGGTGCTCGAGAACCGCGAGGTGCGGCGGGTCGGCGGCAACGACGTGATCGAAGTCGACGTGCGGGTGATCGCCGCCACCAACCGCGACCTGGTGAAAGAGATTCAGGCGGGCAACTTTCGCGAGGATCTCTACTTTCGCCTCTCGGTGATCAACATCGGGCTGCCTCCGCTGCGTCAGCGGCGCGACGACATTCCCCACATTCTGCGCAAGGCGCTGTCGGACCCCGAGATCGTCGCCAAGCACGGCCGCAAGCACTTCAGCCAGGCCGCCACCTCGATGCTGATGGCCTACTCCTGGCCCGGCAACATTCGAGAGCTGATGAACGTGCTCTCGCACGTGCTCACCTTCAGCGAGCAGGAAGAAATCGACGTGCACCACCTGCCGCCCCGCATTCAGGGCCAGCAGAAGGAGCAGCCGCTCCCGTTCAACGAGCACCTCTCGTTCAAAGACGCCAAGGAGCAGCTGCTCGAGAGCTTCGAGCGGGAGTACATCTCGCAGGTGCTCCGCCGCTGCGACGGCAACATCAGCCGCGCTGCCCGCGAGAGCGGTCTCCACCGCAAGAGCATCGAGCGGTTGGTCAAGAAGTACTCCCTCGATACCCGCGCGATGAAGGTGAAGCCTTAGTTTGAACCGGCGCTTCGAAGGGGTGATTTGAAGGGGCGGCTCCACTTGCGACGCGCGGGTTGAAGGCTGTCCCTCACCCGCGAGCGCCTAGGGCGCTCGTCGGCCTCTCCCAAAGGAGAGGGTCCCTGTCGGACGGTGTGCGCTAGAGAGGAAAACAGCGTCCATTTGACGGACCCTGTTTGGGGCATTTGCGTCCAGAGATCCGATGCGGTTTCGCGGGGTCTCATCCATCATCGGTACCGTGGGAAGCGCACCTTCGAGACGGCAGTCAGGGCAGGCGGCGGTGGAAGCGGCGCTGACGCTGCCGCTGGTGCTGTTCGTGATGCTCGGCACCCTTCAGCTGTTCATGATGTTTCACGGCCGCATCGTCACCCAGCTCGCCGCGTACCGCGCCACCCGCGCCGGCAGCGTGTCGCACGGCAACTGCAACCGCATGACCCAGGCCGCGGTGCTCCAGCTGTTGCCCGCGATTCACCCGTACCTGAACCGCAGCACCCCGGGGAACAGCCCCGGCGAGAAGCTCGCCACCGCCTGGCAGTCGTTCTGCGGCGGCGGCAACCCGTACGGCTGCCGCAACAACTACGGCGGGCAGATCACCATCAACGACGGCGGCCGGAGCACGCCCGCCACCGGCACCATCGTGTGGATTCGCCGGCGCCTCGGCGGCCGCATGAACGTCGTCGACGCTTCGGGCGGCGGGCAAGACACCGAGTTCGACCAGGCTCCTCCCGGCGCCAACGGCAGCTCGTCGATGCGCATGGAGACCGAGCTGATCTTCTGGATGCCGATGAAGATCCCGTTCGCCAACTGGGTGATGGCGAAGATGATTCAGGCCTACTGGGGCCTGCAGGCCTACACCGCGCGCAACCCGCTGATGGAGGCCGGAAAGGCGATGAACGCCAACTCCTCCGGCTCGGGCTGGGAAGACCCGACCCACGCGCCCACCCTGGCGGCCGCGGTGCTGGCCGAGATGACGAACCGCATGAACGCCGGCGAGTACGTGTTCCCGATCACCGCCACCTTCGGCATGCGCATGATGACCCCGCTGAAGACGGCCAACTACAACCCCGGCGCGCCGAACTGCGCCCCTACCCCCCCTTCGATATGAACGCTCGCGCCGCCAAGAAGAACTTGAAGCTGTCGCGTGGTCAGTCGCTCGTGTTGATGGGCCTGAACATGCTGCTGCTGACGCTCCTCGTCTGCATGACGCTCTCTTTCGGCCAGAAGGCGAAAGAGAAGATGGAGCTTCAGATGATGGCCGACCAGGCCGCGTACTCCACCTCGGTCGCCACCGCCCGCGCGTTCAACGAGCTGGCGATCATGAACCGCACCATCGTCGCCGACAACGTGGTGCAGATCGGCGTCGACGCGTCGATCTCGTTCACCACCCTGGTGTTCGGCATTCTCGACTGGCTGCTGATCGACTACTTCATCGAGCTGGCCGCCAACCAGGTGCCGCAGTGCGACCCGCCCTGGGTGTGGTGCGGCTGCTTCGGCATCTTCGGAGTCATCTTCGGCCGCATCTTGCCAATCTGGATGAGAGGTTGGGCCGTCTACGGCATGTTCGCCGGGCTCGACATGGCCGCGGCGTCGCAAGCGAACACAGCCGCCACCAACGCGCTCTTACAATGGGGCATGCAAGGGTTGGTGATGGCGCAGCTGTACACCCAGCGGCTCACCTCGCAGAAGACGGCGCAGAACGCGGTGAGCGTGGCGGCCGCCGGTCAGCCCGACATCTCGGTGCCGGGCGGTGGCGCGGGCATCACGATGGATGAAGTGGGCATCATTCCCTTCACCGGCGCGATCAACCTCACCAACCTGATTCTGTCTGACCAGCACGCGGTCGCCGCCGCGATGGGCTCCCGCACCCACCCGTGGACAGCCGGCCGGCTCAACCTCGACGGCTTCTCGTTCTCGGGCGCGGGCTCGGTCTTGAGCACCTTCTTCAACACCGTCGCCTCGGGTGACCTCACCTTCATCATGAGCGACGGCACCTCGTACTTCTCGTTCGGCAAGCTGCACGGCAACTGGCTGCTGGCGCCGGCGGCGAGCACCTGGGCGGTGTCTGACGACCACCTGATCTTCATCGAGACCTACTCCGGCGTGGGCTGCAGCGGCATTCCACTCCCGGGCATCTCGGTGGCGGGCGTCGAAGGCAACGACACCTTCGGCGTACACATGGGGTCGGGCTTCGGCATGATCATGGGCTTCCCCGACGAGGTGCTCTGGTTCGCGATTCCCTGGTGGCCCTGGTTCTGGGACGACGCGGGCATTCACCAGGTGCCCTCGTTCTGTCTGCTCAACTGCCCGTCGGCCTGGTCGAACTTCGTCGACTACGACGACCGCAAGCTGCTCCCCAACTTCGGCGGCATCGGCGGCGGCTGGCAAGACAACTGGGGCCAGCCGAAGACCCCGGTCACCGTGCAGCGCAACTACGCGGCGCGGCCCGGTCGGCTCGACCCGTGGGACATGGCGTTTCACCTGAACTGGGGCGGCCGCACCACCGACCTCAACATGAAGGAAAACTACGGAGCGTCGGGCGGCAACGGCATCTACCTGAACCCGATCACCTCGAGGTGCGGCGGCAACTGCGACATCAGCAAGCAGACCGCGCTCGCCACCGGCATCACCTACTACCACCGCGGCGGAGGCCACTTCAAAGAGCCGCCCAACCTGTTCAACCCGTGGTGGAAGGCCGGCCTGATTCACTCCGACGCCGACCAGAAGGCGAGCCCGCAGAACCAGGGCTGCGGCAGCAACGACATCATCGACGAGCTCAACAGCTCGGGCGCCGGGTGGACCACCGACGCCGCGACCTGGCTCTGCAACAAGGGCTACCGGGGGTGGCAATGAAAACCACCGCTCGCGCTCAGCGCGGCCAGGCCACCGTCGAGACCGCGCTCGGCATGCTGGTGTTCATCACCGTGCTGATGTTCGGGGTCTACTTCGGTGAAATCTCGGTGATGAACATGAAGGTCTCCGAGGCCGGCAACGCCGCGCTCTGGGACATCTCGGCCGAGAAGGTTCACGACTACAGCGGCATCCTCAAGTCGCAGGACATCGGCAGCAAGGCCGGCCTCGACGGCGCGCTCGCCTCGCGGCGCTACGCGAACTTCGACGGCCGCACCCCGGCGGCGTGGCCCTCGGTGGCGCCCAACGGCGGCACCTTCACCGGCGCGTTCACCCAGGCGACCGGCATGTCGGTGCAGTGCGGCACCGGCGGCGGCGCCTACCAGGCGGTCTGGTACTTCCCCCTGCTGCTGGTGTTCCCCGACGGCGACAACGGCGCCACCTGCCAGGCGCAGGCGCAGGCGAAGATGATTCGGGTGCCGTCTACCCTCGCCGACGGCACCTGGAGCCTGGGGCAGCACAAGAACAGCTCCGCCTTCAACGGCATGCAGATGTGCGCCTCGGGCCGGCCTTCGTTCGGCGGCGGCTGCCGCAACGCCGGCTTCGGCTCGCTGATGGACGACTTCGGCTACACCACCGGCGGTGAGACCGGTAACTGCAGCCTGATGCCGTACAACGCGCCCTGCCCGGGCAACGTCGGCTACTACTCGGCGGCGATGACGGTGTGGCTGGTGAACACCTTCGTGCCTCCCGGCTCGCAGTCGGGCGCCGACAAGAACATGGTGCAGGGCATCTACGGCACCACCCCGTGGTGGCCCTGGTTCGAGCCGTTTCTGGGCCCCACCGCGTTCGGCTTCAGCTCCTGCCAGGAAGGCTCCGACTTTCTCTGCATCGACTGGGCGCAGACCGAAATCTGGGCGTCTGACGGCATCGGCTGGTCGTGGGTGTGGAACACCACCCCGTTCACGGTGCCCTTCGGCACCCACCTGATCGCCTACATCGCGCGCGACCAGTGCTATCTCGGGCGCAACTGCGGCGTCGACGAGGCAAACTACAACCCGTGACCTCGTTGCTGTTGTTGGTGTTGGCGGGCGCGCCCGACGCCGGAGCGATTCGCATTCCCACCGCGCAGCAGGAGCTGTCGGCGGTGGAGCAGAAGGCGATCGATCAGGAATACGAGAAGATGATGTCGAAGTTTCGCGACGGCGGGCTGGGGCCGACCCACCCGCCGTTCGTGTGGAACATCTCGAACATCGTCGAGTCGATCGACATACCCGGCATCGTGATGTCGAACGGCTTTCCCGTGAAGATGCACTCCTTGCGGGTGAAGCAGACCGAAGAAGAGGTCTTTCGCGAGCTGGCTGACCAGTTCACCTCCCAGGGCCTGTACGTGAAGGAGATGAAGAAGCAGCCGCAGCTGCTCAAGCAGTGGCAGCTCACCGGGTTGGATGGCGAGCGCGGCATCTCGTACACCGCCTTCGTCGAGCCCCACAAAGACGGCACCTGCACCCTGGTGCTGGGCGAGGCGAACATCGCCGAGGGGCTGAAGATTCGTAAGCGGGGCGACGGGGTCGACTTCGCGCCGCTCTACCCGCACGCCCAGGGCGTCACCCGCACCCAGGCCGAGGGCTACGAGACGATGGTGTTTCACACCGTCGACGCCGAGGCCGACGTGATCGCCTTCTACGAGAAGGAACTGAAGGCTCGCGGGTACACCGCGTCAGGGCACAACATCTTTCACAAGAACGGCGAGGAGCTGAAGCTGGTGGCCCGCCGCTTCGACGGCGTGCTCAACGTGGTGCTGAGCCGCTCGTCGGGCGCCATCTCTCAGTAGCTCTCAACAGCCGCAGCGCCGGCTACTTGTTCTTCTGCTGCGCTTTGTGCTGCTGCATCAGCTGCTGGTAGTTCTCGGCGGTGGGCATCTGGTGCGGCACCGAGCCTTCGTCTTTCTCGCGGTTCTTCGGCTTGGTCGGCGGGTGCGCCATCATGTTCTTCAGCGTCTGCTCGTCGGGCGCCTGCTGGGGAATCTGATCGCAGGGCATCAGCCGGCCGTTGGGGCCGGGGCAGGTGCCGTTCATCTTCACCTTGTTCACCTGGGTGGCGGCGGGCTCGGTCTTCTCGCAGGCCGCCATGCACGACTGGGTGCGATCGCTGCAGCGGCGCATGCACCGGTCGTCTTGGCACGACGCGGTGCAGCCGTTGTCGAGGCAGCGCGACTGGCACTTGGTCTGCGCGAGCGCAGCGCTGGCCAGCAGCGAGAAGCTGAGCACCCAGAACTTCACGGGCCGTCGCTGCCCTTCTCTTTACCGCCGCCCTTCTTGCACTTGGCCATGCACGGCTGCTGCTGCATCGCGCACGACTTGGCGCAGGCGGCGATGTTGTTCTTGCCGCCGGCCTTGTCGACCCCGCCCGGGTCCTTCGGCATGCAGGGCTCCATGCACTTCTGCATCGATTGGGCACACTTCATCTGACAGTTCTGCTCCGCCGACTGCATGCCACCCGGGCCGGCGCCGCTGGGGCCGCCCGAGGCCTGGGCGAAGGCCGCGGAGGCGGCAAAGGTGAGGGCGAGGAAAAGTGAGCGCATCCGGACTCCTTGAAAAAAGGGGGGTGTGAGACTGACGGGGGGCTTGGCAGCGAATTCTAGCGCAGTTGCTCGTGGGTGGTGAGGTGACCTTTCTGCCGGGCTTTCGAGACGTTGAGGAGGATGTCCAGGTCGACGCTGTCGTTCCATGAGAGCGGGAGCGGCCGCTTCAGGTCGACCTTCGCCTCGCCGGTGCCGTCGACCTTGAGCTCCAGGTCGCCCGCGGCGTAGGGGCCGTCGGCCAGCAGGGCTCCGCCGAAGGTGATCTTCACGGTGGCGACGCCCTTCGAGAAGTCGACCAGCTCGAAGTGGGCGAGCTCGTCGTACTGAATCTGCCCGCGCACCACGTAGCGCCGAACATCCCACTTCGCCTTCTTGCCGATCGCCTCCACCGGGAAGGGCACGGTGAGCCGGGTGAGCAGGCCGCGCGCGACCTCCATGCCCATCGCGGAGCGCATCTCGACCGTGCGGTGGTTGCCGGCGAACTTCTCGTCTTTGGTGCCCGGGTGGATCATCAGGCCCAGCATCGCGCCGCGGTTGTCGGTGGGGATCCACCCGGCGACGCCGTCCATACCCTTGAGCACCTCGAGCATGCCCTGATCAGGAAAGCCGCCGTCGGGCTGCTCGATGGTGGTGGAGGCGCCGAGCTCGACCGCGAAGCCCGAGAGGCCGCGGGCGGCCTTGATCGGCGTCTTGATCACCGGGAACACCCGGGTGGCCTGGCCGCTGATCGCGTCGACGTACCACCAGCCACCGGCTTCGACCTCGAACGACTCCAGGTCTTTCTGGCCGGCGTCGAGCACGGTGTCGTAGCGGAGCTGCTTGCGAGGCTCCAAGCCGGGGTCGACCAGCTTCACCTCGGGTGCGGTGAACTGCCGCGGCGGCCCCATCTGAGCGAGCGCGGGCACGGCGAAGCAGACGGCGAAAAGGGTCAGAAGCGCTGGGCGAAGCACGTCGGTAAGTGAGTGTACCGAAACGGGAGCGTGTGGTACGGCCTCGGGCGTCCGCCAAGTGGACGCGACGGAGCAATGCGATGAGTGAAGGCGCGGCGAAACCGCCGGAGTCGAAGGACAAAAAAGAGAAGAAGGGCTCGGAGTACAAGCACACCCTTCATCTGCCGGTCGAGAGCTTCCCGATGAAGGCCGGCCTGGCCCAGCTCGAGCCGAAGATGCTCGAGCAGTGGGAGAAGCAGGACCTGTTCGAGAAGATCGTCGCGCACCGCGAGGGTGCCCCCAAGTTTGTGTTTCACGACGGGCCGCCCTACGCCAACGGCCACCTCCACGCCGGGCACGCCTTGAACAAGGTGCTCAAGGACATGGTGGTGAAGTTTCAGAACCTGGCCGGCAAGCAGTGCGACTACGTGCCCGGCTGGGACTGCCACGGCCTGCCGATCGAGCTGGCGGTCGAGAAGCGGCTCCGCGAGCAGAAGATCGACCGGCGCACGCTCTCGCGCGACGACTTTCTCGAGCGCTGCCGCGCCTACGCCAACGAGTTCATCGACGTTCAGCGCAAAGAGTTCAAGCGCATGGGCGTGCTCGGCCGCTGGGAAGACCCCTACGCCACCCTGACCTTCGACTACGAGGCGCAGGAGATTCGCGAGCTGGCGAAGTTCGCCGCTCAAGACGTGCTCTACCGGAAGAAGAAGCCGGTCTATTGGTGCGTCACCGACCGCACCGCGCTGGCCGAGGCCGAGGTCGAGTACGAAGACCACTCGTCGCCCAGCGTGTACGTCGCGTTCCCCGCGAGCTCCGATCTCTCCGCGAAGTGGAGCGCGCTGAAGGGCAAGCAGGTCGCGTTCGTGATCTGGACCACCACGCCCTGGACGCTGGCGGCCAACCTGGCGATCGCGGTGCACCCGAAGGTCGAGTACGTGTTCTACGACCTCGGCGCTCGCGTCGCGGTGGTGGCGAAAGACCTGCTGCTGCCGTTTCTGGCCGCGTGCGCGCCTGATCAGTTGAAGTCGCAGACGGTGAAGGCGGGGCCGGGCAGCTTCGACACCACCTCGCTGGTCTCGCCCGAGAAGATCCTCGCCTACGCGTCGGGCGAAGACCTCCAGGGCCTGAAGTACAAGCACGTGTTCATGCCGCGCGAGTCGCCGGTGCTGTGCGCGGAGCACGTCACGCTCGAGCAGGGCACCGGCCTGGTGCACACCGCGCCCGGCCACGGCCAGGAAGACTACGAGCTCGGCCTCGCCGCGGGCCTCGACGTCTACAACCCGGTGAAAGACGACGGCAGCTACGACGACACCGTCGCCGAGCGGCTGCGCGGGCAGAAAGTGCCGGCGGTGAACCCGCTGGTGGTCGACTGGCTCGCCGAGCTGGGCGTGCTGCTCAACCCGAAGACCGACACCGTCAAGCACAGCTACCCGCACTGCTGGCGCTGCCACAACCCGATCATCTTTCGCGCCACCCACCAGTGGTTCATCTCGCTCGACAAGACCGGGCTGCGGCAGAAGTCGTTGGATCAGATCGACCACCACGTGAACTGGGTGCCGAAGTGGGGCAGCTCGCGCATTCGCGGGATGCTCGAGACGCGCCCCGACTGGTGCATCTCACGGCAGCGAACGTGGGGCGTGCCGATCCCGATCGCGCTCTGCACCTCGTGCAACGAGGCGCACGTCGATGCGGCGATGATGAACCGGGTCGCCGACCGGGTGGAAAAAGAAGGCGCCGGAGTCTGGTACCGCACCGAGGTGAGCGAGTTCCTCGCGCCGGGCACCCAGTGCAAAGGCTGCGGCAAGAGCGAGTTTCGCCGGGAGACCGACATTCTCGACGTCTGGTTCGACTCCGCCTGCAGCTTCGCGGTGCTCGAGAAGCAGTGGCACGAGCCGGTGCCGGTCGACCTCTACCTCGAGGGCTCTGATCAGCACCGCGGCTGGTTCCACTCCGCCCTGCTGGTGGGCGTGGGCACCCGCGGCATCGCTCCGTACAAGACCTGCCTGACCCACGGCTTCGTGGTCGACGGCAAGGGCCAGAAGATGTCGAAGTCGCTCGGCAACACCGTCGGGCCCGACGAGATCATCAAGGAGTTCGGCGCCGAGGTGATGCGCTTGTGGGTGGCCTCGAGCGACTACCGCGACGACGTGCGGCTCTCGAAGGAGATCCTCAAGAAGCTGGCCGAAGGTTACGGGCTGATCCGCAACAAGCTGAAGTACGCGATCGGCAACATCGCCGACTTCGACCCGGTGAAGAACGCGGTGCCGGTGGAGAAGCTCGAGCCGCTCGACCGCTGGGCGCTCTCGAAGCTGGAGGCGCTGATCAGCAAGCTGCATCAGGCCTACTCGACCTACGAGTTCCACCTCGTGTACCACCAGTCGGTCGACTTTCTCGCCGGCGACCTCTCGGCGATCTACTTCGACGTGCTGAAAGACGTGCTCTACACCGCGAAGACCGACGCGCCGAAGCGCCGCTCGGCCCAGACGGTGCTCTGGCGCATCGCCCACGACCTCACGGTGGCGCTCTCGCCGCTGATCAGCTTCACCGCCGACGAGGCGTGGAGCTACCTCCCGGGTCAGAAGACCGAGTCGGTGTTCCTCGCCGACTTCCCCAAGGTGTCGGCCGCGGCGCTGCCCGACTCGGTGGCGCTCTACGACCGGCTGATGGAAGTGCGCGCCAAGCTGCTGCCGCTGTTGGAGGCCGCGCGGCGCGACAAGCTGATCGGCCGCTCGGAGCAGGCGAAGCTGCGGCTGGAGCTCACCGGGCCGGCGGAGTTCGCCAAGGCCCACGCCACCACCCTGGCCGATTTGCTGAAGGTGAGCCAGGTGGAGCTGGGCACGCCGGCGAAGGGCATGCCCGCGGGTGAAGGCGTGGTCGCCGAGGTGGTTCAGGCCGACGGCCAGGAGTGCCCGCGCTGCCGCTTCTACCGGGTGGAGGTCGCGCCGCCCCAGCAGCCGATCTGCAACCGCTGCACGGCGGACATCAGCTGAGTAAAAGGAGCCACCGATGATCGATCACTTCACGCTCTCCGTCTCTGATGTGACCAAGACCCGCGACCTCTACGCGATGCTGCTGAAGCCGCTCGGCTACAGCGTGAAGCGGGAGTTCCCGGAGTGGAAGTTCGTGGGCTTCGGCGACGAGCGAAAGCCGTACCTGTGGATCAAAGAGGCGCAGCCGGTGACCACTCCGCAGCACATCGCGTTTCGGGCGAAGAACCGGGCCGCGGTCGACGCCTTCTACCAGACGGCGATGGCGCTCGGCTTCAAGGACGACGGCGCTCCCGGGCCGCGCGAGCACTACCACAAGGACTACTACGGGGCGTTCGTGATCTGCCCGCTCAACGGGCACCCGTTCGAAGCGGTCTGCCATGATCCGCTCGAGGCGGCCGCGCCTGCCGCTGCGAAAAAGACGGCCAAGAAGCCGGCCCCGAAGAAGGCCGCTGGCAAGAAGCCCGTAAAGAAGGCCAAGAAGCGTTGAGCGCGCTGCCCCGCAAATACTGGCTGCTGATCGGCGTCACCCTGAGCGTGCTGGTGGTCGATCAGATCACCAAGTACCTGGTGCTGAGCGACCTCACCACCGCGCTCGACACCGACCAGACGACCGGCGCGAAGCTGGCCCGCTACTTTCACGACGCGCCCCAGCTCGGCTACGACGCGTTCCACTACCGCTCCAAGCCGGCGGTGGTGTTCGGCAGCCGCTTCAAGTTCCAGTACGCAGAGAACCCGGGCGCGGCGTTCGGCCTGTTCAGCCGGGTGAGCGAGAACATGCGCGGCCCGCTGTTTCACCTCGTCTCGCTCGGCGCGGTGGTGCTGATTCTCTATTACTTCCGCAAGCTGGCCGGCACCCGCGAAGAGAAGTGGGCGCTGATGGGCCTGCCCTTGGTGTTGGGTGGCGCGCTCGGCAACTACCTCGACCGGTTGAGCCGGGGCTTCGTGATCGACTTCATCGACGTGTTCTTGCCGGTGATCGACACGCACTGGCCGAGCTTCAACTTCGCCGACACCTGCATCTGCATCGGGGTGGGGATGCTGGTGGTCGACTCGTTCGTGCGAAAAGAAACGAAAGAAAAGGTCGCCTCAGCGGTTTGAGGTCTCCAGCGGTTTGCGTCAGGGGCAATTCGAATGATTCCGGTCCTCTACAAGTTCGCGCTCGATACCGACGGCTCGCGAATGATGCTGTACCTGGTAGCGCTGGGGCTGATCGCCTACGCGGCGTGGAGCGGTTGGCGCAACGCGCTGGGGCCGATCGACGCCAAGACCGGCCAGCCGGGCAACCCGACCCGTGAAGACCGCATTCGCCGGGCGGTGATGTTCGGAGTCATCGGCACCGGCCTGGCGGCGCTCGGGCTGTACTACGCGCTCCCGGAGGTCCCGATTCTGGGGATGAAGGGCCGCGGCGAAGGAATCCCCATTCACACCTACGGGGTGCTGGTGGGCGGCGGCTTCATCTCGGCGGTGACCTTGTCGGCGTGGCTGGCGGTGCGGGAGTGGCCGGGCGCCGAGGGCATCAAGAAGCGCGATCAGATCTTCGACCTGGCGTTCTACGTCTTCATCGGCGGCATCGTCGGCAGCCGCGAGCTGTTCGTGCTGGTGAACTACAAGAAGTACTCGAGCAGCCCCAACCCGGCCGAGGCGTACGGCACCATTCTCGACCTGGTGGTGCTGGCGGCGCTGATCATCGGCGTGGTCGGCCGCAACCGGTTCTTCCCCAAAGACACCGCGCGCAAGCTGCTCGAGAACGCGTTCATGATTTTCATCGTCACCTTCCTCGGCGGGCGAGTGCTGTTCTCGCTCGGCAAGGGCGGGCTGGGCAGCCTCCCCGACATGCTGGGCGGCGGCCTGGTGTTCTACGGCGGTCTGATCGGCGCGGCGCTGGTGGCGCTCTGGTACACCAACAAAGAGGGCATCGAGTTCCTCCGTCTGGCCGACATCGCGATGCCGACGGTGTCGCTCGGCCAGGCGTTGGGCCGGCTGGGCTGCTTCTCGGCCGGCTGCTGCTGGGGCGACGTCACCACCAAGGCCAAGGCGCCGTTCGCGGTGAACTTCCCCGGGCCGAACGCGATGAACCTGTTCGGCGGGTTGGGCGGCACTCCGTCGCTGGCGTACTCGTCGCAGGTCGAGACCACCGCCGACCAGGGTGGCCGCTACGTGGTGGAGGCGACCGGCCTGGTGACCAACGGCCCGGTGGAGGGCTCGGTGCAGATCGCGCAGTGGGCCTCGCAGCACGGGCACACTTTGCCGGTGCACCCCACCCAGCTGTACGAGTCGCTCGGCCAGCTCTGCCTGTTGATCGCGCTGTTGACCCTGCGGCAGTACCGCCGCTTTCACGGGCAAATCTTCGCCACCTGGCTGATGTGCTACGCGGTGCTCCGCTCGACGGTGGAGCTGTTTCGCGGCGACCTCGAGCGCGGCACCCTGCACTCGATGCTGGAGTTCTTCGGGCTGGACGGGCTGGCGAGCGCGGTGCCGTTCGGCGCCTGGTACAACATCTCGGTCTCGCAGTTCATCTCCATCTGCATGTTCAGCCTGGGGGCGTACATCCTCGCGCGCAACCTGCGGGAGCTGAAGGGCCGGGAGTTGGATCTCAAGGCCGCCGTCGCGGTTTGATCGGCTAAGCTGTCAGGCCGATGCCTGAAGTCGGCGCTCCATCGACTGGAAAGACCCTCGGCGACTCGGCGGAGGTCCACAAGGTCTGCGACCAGATGGAGTCGGAGATCGCCGAGCTGAAGGCGTCGTACGAGCAGTACTTCCTCGGGGTCGAGCGCAAGCCGCCCAACCTGAAGCACGACGCGCTGAAGAAGCGCATGAACGTGCTCCGCAACACCTTCGTGCGTCAGACGGCGGCGAAGTTCAGGGTGCAGCAGATCGCCCAGAAGCTCGCCACCTACGAGCGGCTGTGGGCGCGCACCCTGAAGGAGATGGAAGAGGGCACCTACCGGCGCGACATCTTCAAGGCCAAGCTCCACAAGAGCGACAAGAAGGCGGAGGCCAAGAAGCCCGACGCGAAGGGCGCCGAGTCGGAGGACGTCTCGCTCGACGACTTCGACGTCGATGAAGACGACGCTCCGCCGTCGACGCCGCCCGATGCCGAGGCCGCGCGTGGCGTTCAGCCGGGTGCGAAGCCGCTGCCTCCTCAAGTCGCCGCCAAACCTGGAGCGGCTGCGAAGCCGGGGCCCGCGGTTCCTGCTCCGGGCAAGCCGGGGACGGCGGCTCCCGCGAAACCGGGCATGGGTCCTTCGGTGCCGGCGCCGGGTGGAGTGGCGAGCGGCCCGGGCGTGCGGGTGCCGGTCAGCGGCCCGATGGCGGCGAAGTCGACCGGGCCGGTGAAGGCTCCGGTGGCGGCGCAAGGCGACCTCTCGGATCAGAAGGTGAAGGCGATCTACGACGCCTACGTGACGGCGAAGAAGCGCTGCAACGAAGACGTCTCGAAGCTGTCGCTCGATACGCTGGCGTCGACCCTGCGCAAGCAGGTGCCCGACCTGATGAAGCAGCACAACGCCAAGTCGGTCGAGTTCAAGGTCGTGATCAAAGACGGCAAGGCGATTCTGCGCGCGCTCCCCAAGTGAGCCCGGTTCGCGTCGTCTCGTTGTCGGTGGAGCCGCTGTCGATTCAGACGGTGGACCCGTTCGTGATCGCCTCCGGCGAGGTGCGCTCGACCCGCTCGGTGCTGGTGCGGGCGGAGCTGCGCGGCTCGGGCCAGGCGGTGCTCGGGCTGGGCGAGGGCGCGTGTTTGCCTCCGGTGACGAAAGAGGATCAGCCCGACGCGCTCGCCGCGGTGGAGGCGGCACGGGCGCAGTTGTGGGACCGGGTGTTTTCGTCTCCCCACGAGCTGCGGGCGGCGCTGGCGCAGACGATGCCTGAGGTGCCGGTGGCGCGCGGCGCGGTCGAGATGGCGATGCTCGACGCCTGGTCACGGCTCGACGGTGCGCCGCTGTGGAAGTGGCTCGGCGGCGATGAGGCGGTGGAGATCGAAACCGACATCACCTTGCCGATTCTGGCCCCGGCGCGAATGGCGGAGCTGGCGGTGCAGTGGCACGCGCGCGGTTTTCGGTCGTTCAAGATCAAGGTCGGCAAGCACTTCGAGCAGGACCTGGTGGCCCTGAAGGCCGTCTGTGCCGCGGTGCCGGGTGCCTCGTTTCGGCCCGACGCGAACGCCGGGCTTCGACCCGACGAGGCGGTGCGCTGGGTGCGTGAAGCGCGGGCGCTGGGCGCGAAGGTGGAGTGCTTCGAGCAGCCGTGCGCGTCGCTGGAGGAGATGGCCGAGGCGTGCGCGAAGCTCGACGTTCCGGTGCTGGCCGACGAGTCGGTGAAGACGCCGGAGGACCTCGAGGCGGTCGCGGCGGCGAAGGCGGCCAATGGCGTGAATCTGAAGATCGCCAAGTCGGGAAGTCTGCTCACTGCCCGCGCGATTGGGATGGCGGCGCAGGCGCGCGGATGGACGGTGATGGTCGGCGGGATGGTCGAGTCGCGCTTGGGGATGACCGCGGCGGCGCACCTGTGCGCGTCGTTGGGTGGGGTGCAGTTTCCCGACCTTGATACTGCGTGGCTGCTCGCGGAGGATCCGTTCACCGGCGGCTACCGGGAAGACGGGCCGCGCTACACGCTGCCCGACGTGCCGGGCCTCGGCGTCACGAAGCGCTAGGAATTCCCTCTCCCGCAGGCCGGGAGAGGGTGCCGGCGGCGAAGCCAGGCCGGCGGGTGAGGGTGGAACCGTGAACGCCCGAGGCTTCCCCCGTCGCACCCTCATCCGGGGTGTGGCGTCGCCGGCGAGTGAATACGACCGAGGTCTGCGCTCCCCACCCTGCCATGCGCCGACGCGGGGTTCCGCTGGCCGCCGGGTTGCTCAACCAGTGGGCATGAGCCCCACTGAAATCACCGCCGTCTCGCTGACCCACATCGGCCGCCGGAAGAACAACGAAGACAACCTCTGCGTGCGCCCGGAGCTCGGTCTGTTCGCGGTCGCCGACGGCATGGGCGGCTACGAGGGCGGCGAGGTGGCCAGCCAGCTGACCATCGGCGAGCTGAGCGAGTTCGTCGCTCGCAACCGGCGCGACCCGTCGGGTACCTGGCCCTGCAAGGAGGACAAAAAGCGCTCGTTCGTCGAGAACCTGCTCGCGGCCGGAGTGATGGTCGCGCACCAGCAGATCGTCTCGCAGCGCCACGACGCGCTCACGCAGATGGGCTCGACGGTGGTGGCGGCGATCGCCGACGCGGGCCGGCTGTACTTCGCGCACGTCGGCGACTCGCGGCTGTACCGGCTGCGGGCGGGCGCGCTCGAGCAGCTCACGCGCGATCACTCGCTCTGGGCTGAGCTCGAGGCGAATGGGCTGACCGATCACCGCTCGCGGGAAGATTTTCCCTACCGCAATCAGATCACCCGCGCGCTCGGCACCAACGCCGCGAAGCCCGACGTCGGCTCGGTCGAGCTGCAGAGCGGCGACACGTTTCTGCTCTGCAGCGATGGCATGTACGACCCGGTGAAGACCGAGGTGCTCGCGAAGTTGATGGCACTGCCGATGGATCAGATCGCCGAGCGGCTGGTGATGGCGGCCTACGACGCGGGCGGCAGCGACAACATCAGCGTGGTGGTGCTGCGGGTGGGGTGACTTGGCGACCGGCTGACCGGTTCGCACAGACCTCTCCCGGCTCCTTCGGAGCCACCCTCTCCCCCGACGGGGAGAGGGCTGCCGCTGCCGAGCTCGAGAAGTTGCTCCTCCCCGACGGGGGAGGAGCTGGCGCGGAGCGACTGAGGAGGTCTGTGCGAACCGGTCAGCCGGTCGCCCAAAAGCCATCACTCCTCGGAGTCTGCGCTCGCCACTCGCAGGCCGTGCTTCTCGAGCAACGACCGCCAGTGCTTGCGATCGACGCCCGCTTCACGCGCGGCGGCCGACAAGTTCCCGCCGTGCCGGCTCATCAGCTCGCGCAGGTACTCGGCCTCGAACGCGTCGACGACCGCGTCCTTCGCTTCCTTGAACGGCAGCTCGGTGCGCACCGACAACCCGCCGCCGGTCTCCACCGGCCCGAGCGACACCTTGAGCTGGGCGAATGACGTCGCCGCGGGAGACAACGCCAGCGCCCGCTCGAGCACGTTGCGCAGCTCGCGCACGTTCCCCGGCCAACCATGCGCCCGCAGCGCGTCGTAACCCGCACCTGAAATCGGCCCGGCCTCGAAGCCGCGTCGACGCAACAGCTCGCTCACCAGCGCTGGAATGTCCTCGCGCCGGTTGCGCAGCGGAGGCAGCTCCACGCTCAACACCGACAGCCGGTAGAACAGGTCTGAGCGGAACGAGCCCTGCGCCACTGCCTGCTCGAGGTTCACCCGCGACGCCGCCACCACCCGCACATCCACCGGCACCTCGGAGTCGGCGCCCACCGCCTTCACCCGGCGCTCCTCGAGCACCCGCAGCAGCCGCGCCTGCACCGCCGCGCTCACTCCGCCCAGCTCGTCGAGGAACAAGGTGCCCTTGTCGGCCCGCAGAAACGCGCCCGCGCGCCGCTCGGAGGCGCCGGTGAACGCGCCCTTCACGTGACCGAACAGCTCGCTCTCGAGCAGGCTCTCGGGCAGCGCTCCGCAGTCGACCGCGACGAACGGCCCGCCTCGCCGCGCCGAGGCATCGTGCAGCGCGCGGGCGACCAGCTCCTTGCCGGTGCCGGTCTCGCCCTGCACCAGCACCGTGACCTCCGACTGCGCTGCCAGCTCGAGCACCGCGAACAGCTCGCGCATCGCCAGCGATTCGCCCACCAGCTCGCCGAAGCGACGCGCCCGGCTCGGAGTCACTTCCAGCGCCGCCGCCTCTGCTTGAATGCGCAGCAGGGTGCGGCCCAGCTTGAAGCTGGCTCCGGGGCCGACCCGCACCTGAGTCACCTTCGCGCCCTCGAACAGCGTGCCGTTCGTGCTCCCCAGGTCGGTCACCTCGAACGCGCCATCCTTCGGCGCCACCGAGAGGTGCTTGGCCGAGACGCTCTCGTCGGTGAGCTTGAGCGCGCAGCCGTTCGCGGTGCCCACCTCGCGTGCCTGGTCGAGGCTCACCGCGCGGCCCGCGTCGGGACCCTCGACCACCACAAGTTGGCACTTCAGCGGGCGCTTGGTGAACAGCTCGCTGCGGGTGATGAGCCGGGTGTCCGCCACGCGTTCCATCGTAACCTCTTCTGCCGATGCAGCCGCGGCCCTTCGGTCCCTACCAGCTGGTCGAACGCCTCGGCGAAGGCGGCATGGCCGAGGTGTTCAAGGCGAAGGCGTTCGGCGCCAGCGGCTTCGAGACCTGGACGGTGATCAAGCGGCTGCTCCCCGAGCGCGCGGGAGATCCGCAGTACGAGAAGATGTTCATCGAGGAAGCGCGGCTCCACGCGCGGCTGCGCCACCGCAACCTGGTGCAGGCGCTGGAGCTCGGAGTGGTCGACGGCGCGTACTACGTGCGGCTCGAGTTGGTCGACGGCGCCGATCTGGCGACCCTGTCGAAGGCCGCTCCGATGCCCGAGCCGCTGGCGCTGTTCATCGGCGAGGAGCTGGCGCTCGCGCTCGACTACGTGCACCGCGCCACCGATGACGCCGGCCGGCCACTCGGGCTGGTTCACCGCGACGTCTCGCCGTCGAACGTACTGCTGTCGAAAGAGGGCGAGGTGAAGCTGGCCGACTTCGGGATCGCCAAGGCGACGCTGCTCCGCGAGCAGACCCGGTCGGGCGTGCGCAAAGGCAAGTACGCGTACATGTCGTTCGAGCAGGCCAAAGGGCAGCCGCTGACGGCGCGGTCTGATCAGTTCGCGCTCGCGGTGACGCTGTGCGAGCTGATCACCGGCGCGCGCCCCTTCGACGACGAGCAACGCGACGGGCCGCCGCGGTTGAATGGGCTCGCTGCCGACGTGGCCGAGGTGATCGCGAAGGCGCTCAGCGTGCGGCCGGAGGACCGGTTCGAGTCGAGCGAGGCGATGCGCCGGGCGATTGCGGAGCTGCGGATGAAGCGGGCTCCGGTGTCGCTGCCGGAGCTCGGCCTCTGGGTGCGATCACACCTCGCAGCACGTTGACCGTCGGTTCCGCTTCGAAGTGGTGCGCACGTCGGGTGTTGCGGGCGTGCTGCGGCTCTGCAGGGCTTGCATTTGGGTGAGGTCGGCTGTGGGTTGACGCCGAGGCGAATCGAAGCTCCGCCCGCGATTGAGCGGCCAGCCGTTCGACGCGGGTGTGCTTCGACGCCAGCTGAACCGTTCGAAGCTCGACGCCGCGTCGATGGTCCCGCGGAAAAGGCACATATTTTGTCGCTTTCCTGCGGACTCCTCGACGAGAGCGTTGAGACGAACGCTGCGATCGCACAGCGACGTCGTTCTTGGGGCACCACGCCCGTCGCACGGCTGGCAGCGAGATCGCGGGCGGAGTCAGACGCGGCAGTGCGCCCAACCCAAAGCCCACCCCAATCAATGCTGTCCGTCCCGCACGCCGGGCACGATTCTCTGTCGCTTTCCCGCGGACTGCTCGACGAGAGCGTTGAGACGGACGCTGCGATCGCACAGCGACGTCGTTCGTGGGGCACACGCCCGTCGCACGGCTGGCAGCGAGATCGCGGGCGGAGTCAGACGCGGCAGTGCGCCCGACCCAAAGCCCCCGCCCCTATCAATGCTGCCGGTCGCCTTACAGACAGGCCGTGTAGTACTGCACGGTCAGCGTCTGGCCCGGGCCCGGGGTCTTCGCGGGGTCGAACACGACCGCGTTCGCCGCCGAGTCGTAGCCCCAGTCGGGCTGCATCACCGGGTTGCCGTCGATCTGCACCGTGAGCGTCTTGCCGCCGCTGAGGTCGGGCGACGCGGTCAGGTAGAACGTGGTGCGGAACCCGAAGGCCGTCTTGCCCAGCTGCTGCAGGTTGCTCGACCAGTTGGTGGAGCAGATCTCCGCCACCACGCCGTTCGTCTGCATCGCCATCTGCTGGTAGGTGGTCGAGTCGTTGGTGCCGTCGTAGGTGCAGCTCGAGCCGGCCGGCATGCAGTTCGGCCCCGGGCTGCCCGGGCAGGTGGTGATCGCGTTGAAGCTGAACATCGAGGCGCGGTTGAAGCCTTTGATGTTCAGGAAGCGGTTGTAATAGTAGCTGAACGGCTGCGGGCTCTGATCACCCGCGTCAGACACCACCACGATCGCCAGCGCCGCGTCGTACCGGAGGAAGCCGGCGTTCTCGTTCGTAATCTTGGGAGGCGTCAGCGCGTCGAGCGAGCCGCCGAAGCCCATCTCGGTGCCGGAGCCGTTGGTGCCCAGACCCGTGATCTTCGAGTTGAAGAGCGACTGCACGTTCGGCGTCGACGGAGTGAGGATGCGCGGGTTGGTCATGTCGCCGACCATCGTGCCCTGCTCGCCACCGCTGCACGGGATGCCGAGGCCGGGGCAGAACGGCGCCTCGTCGTCGGTGGTGGTGACGCCGATCTGCCAGTCGACGCCCGCGGCCAGCGCGTACTGAATGAACCCGGTGAAGTTGGAGCCGAGGTTCTGCTGCTTGTCGCTCATCGAGCCGGAGTCGTCGACGGTGAGCAGCACGTCGGCCTTCGGCTGCTGATCCTGCACGAAGGTGTCGGTCTGCAGACCCTGCGGGTCACCGTGGCCCTCGAGGTTCACCAGGTAGGCGACGTTGAGGCCCGACTGAATCGCGTTCACCGCGATGCTCCCGTTGTCGGGCCCGATGTCGATCGGCGCGTACTTCGCCTGGAAGGTGATCGGCGCGCTGCCGGGAGCGAGCGTGAGGCCGCCCATCGGAATCGCGGGGGTCTGGGTGAGGAAGAACTCCGGGCACGCGCTCGAGCCCGGGCAGTTGGGGCCGCCCGGAGGCTGACCCGCGCCGGCCTGCACCGAGAAGCCGGTGATGATCACGTTCGAGGTGCACACGTTGTACACGCTGAAGGTGTGCGTCTGGCTGTTGCAGCCGGGCTTCACCGCGCCGAAGTCGAGGTCGTCGGGCGCGATCACGATGCAGCTGGGGCCCACCACCGCGGCGAGCGGCACCGTCACCATCGGCGTCGACGGCGAGTTGACGTTGAAGGTGAGCGCGCCGGTGAGGTTGGTGAGGTTGGAGGTGACCGGGCCCGGAGGCGCCGAGCGCACCACCACCTGCGACGACTGGCCGGGCTGCAGCTCGAGCGAGCCGATCGAGCCGCCGACGATCGAGAACGCCGGGTCGGAGCCGGCCGCGATCTCGATGCCCGAGAGGTAGCAGATGTCGCCCGCGGTCTGAGAGAGGTTGGTCAGCGTCAGCGGCAGGTCCTTGAACGACGGCGGGGTCACCAGGCCGAAGTTGAGCGAGCTCGGCGCCACCTGCAGCTGACAGGGCGGCAGCGACTCGGCGTCGGCGGTGAGGTGCAGGGTGACCGTCGGCTCGGTGGAGTCGTTGGAGTGGATGACGAGGTTCGCCTCCTTCATGCCGACGGTGGCGGGCGTGAGCGTCACCTGGAGGTCGGCGACGTTCTTACCGATGGTCGCCTCGAGGCCCTTCGACGAGTCGTACGAGCTCGGCAGGGTGATCGAAATTTCAGAGAGCGAGGTGTTGGTGTTCAGCGGGTTGATCTCGATCATCGGCAGCTGGCCGGGCATGCCGCCGATCAGCGAGCCGAGGAACAGGTTGCCGTTCACGTCCATGTTCGGCGGCTTGGTACCGACGTTGGTGACCTCGACCTTGCGGGTGATCGGCACCGGCGCCTGCGCGAAGTAGCTGACCATGCCGTAGGCGAGCTCGGGCCGCGGGTCGACCTTGATGCGCGGGCCACCGCCGTAGCACTCCAGGGTGACCAGACCGGCGGGCGGGTTGGTGAAGGTCTTGAAGGTGAGGTTCGCGCTGCGGGGGCCGAAGCCGGCCGGCTTGCACGAGACGTTGAGCGGCGTGGGCACGCTGCCGCCGGGAATGGTGAAGCACGGCCCGGTGAAGCCCGCGGGGCACTGGTTGGTGGCGGTGAAGAAGTCGGCCAGCGAGGTCTGCACCTCGGTGAGCACGATCGGCACGTTCGACTTGTTGATGAACGTCACCTGGCGGTCGGCCTGAATCGACGGGCTGACGTAGCCGAAGTCGATGTCGGTGGGCGACCACGAGAGCACGCCGTCGGAGCCGGTGCCCTTCAGGGTCACGTTCTTCGAGGGGCAATCGCCGCTGCCGTGCACCTGCATCGTCGCCAGGTAGTCGCGCTTCTCGGTCGGGGTGAAGGTGAAGGTGACGTTGGCCATCGACATCGCGGGGATCGCCACCGTGCCGGTCGGCATCACGCCGAACGCGGGAGCGTCGGTGCCCATCAGCGCGCCGAGGTCGAAGCCGGCGTTGATCGCGCCCGGGTTGGTGAGGGTGATGATGTCGGGGAACGTCTCGCCCACCGGCACCAGGCCGAAGTCGATCACGTCGGGGAAGTCGCAGCTGCCGCCCTGGCCGTTGCCCTTGAGGGTGATCTTCGCGGGGCCTTCGGTCGGGTCGACGCCGGCCGCGGTGAGGGTGACGTGCGAGAGGTACGCGTGACCCGAGTGCGGCGTGAAGAACATCGTGAACGACGTGTCTTCGGTCGGGTTGAGGGTGATGTTGGGGTTGAAGTCGATCTCGAAGCCGGCCTGCATCGACGAGTCGGGGCCGATGGAGACCGGGTCGCCGTCGACGATGTTGATCGCCATCAGCGTCAGCGGGCCCGAGCCGAGGTTCTTCACCGTCAGCTGCTTGGGAATCTTGTCGCCCGAGTACGCGGTGCCGAAGTCGTAGGTCGCGTCGCGGTCTTCTTTGGTGGAGCCGTCGACGTCTTTCCAGACGATCGCGACTTCACCGTAGCTGTTCGAAGTGCCCTTGGTGCCGCAGCGGCAGCCGTCGACGGCGAGCGCGACGAGAGCAAACGAAAGGAGAAACCGAACGCGAGACGAGGGCGCGAGCAGCATCAACGAAACTCCTTCTTGGGAACTTCTGTGCGCGAACTGAGGGCGAGGTGCGGCCTTCGGGGCGCGCAATGTGCACAAGACCCACCGCAAGATCAATACGGGGAGATATGGAGTGTTTTCCCTACATCTGACGCGAGCGGTCGTGTTCATTTCTTCGCGGGCCTCACTTCGAAGAGCGCGGCCTTGTGCGCGAGTCACGGATCCGTGTACACCGCGCGCCCAATAAGGGGCCGCACGCCCGTCACGCACCGGGCGAAAGAAAACATGAACTCTCGTCCACTTTTCTCGACCGTCCGTATCGTTCGCTCCGCGCTCGCGGTGGGTGTGCTGTTCGGTTTCACGGTGGCGGTAGCGCCGTCGTGCGGCTCGAGCAAGCCCGTCGCGCACTGCAACAAGAACAACTGCGGCGGCTGCTGCGACAACGCGGGTGAGTGCTTCACCGGCTCGTCTCCCGAAGCGTGCGGCACCGACGGCATCACCTGCCAGGTCTGCAACGCGGGCCAGGTCTGCGACACCGGCGCGTGCAAGACGCAGGTGGGCACCGGCGGCGGTGCGGCGACCGGCGGCGGCTCGGCGACCGGCGGTGGCGGCGCGGCGACCGGCGGCGGTTCGGCGACCGGCGGCGGCAGCGCGACCGGCGGTGGAGCGGCGACGGGTGGCGGCTCGGCGACGGGCGGCGGCAGCGCGACCTGTGGCTCGACCTCGGGCGGTCCTGACGGCGGCGGCTGCCCGGGCTGCTGCGATCTTTCTGGTCACTGCCAGCTCGGCACCGCGGCGACTTCGTGCGGCGCGGGCGGCGCGGTGTGCAAGTCGTGCAACATCGGCGGCGGCGAGAGCTGCACCGCGGGCCTCTGCGCCGGCGGCTGCAACGCGATGAACTGCGCCGACGGCTGCTGCAGCGGCACCACCTGCGTGAAGCCTCCGACCGCGGCGCAGTGCGGCCTCGGCGGCGCGGCCTGCCAGACCTGCAGCGGCACCGGCGCGTACTGCGACCTCGACGCCGGCTCCTGCATGGGCGGCGCGGGCGGCGGCACCGGCGGCGCGGGCGGCGGGCTCGGCGGCGGCTTCGGCGGCGCGGGCGGCGGCAGCATCGGGTTCGACTGCACGGCCTTCGGGTTGAACTGCCCGTCGGGCTGCTGCACCGTCGACGCGACCCTCAACCCCGTTTGCGTGAACACCGGCGACGCGTGCATCGACTTCAGCACCCTGATGCCCGGCACCTGCACCGGCGGGATGTGCCAGTAGCCATGCGCGCCCTCAAAGCGCTGTCGTGGCTCTCGCTCTCGGCGGCGCTGATGTTCGGAGCGGCGTCGTGCGGCTCGGTGCACAAGACCTGTGACGCCTCCGGGTGTCTCGGTTGCTGCGATGTGAACGGCAACTGCCTCGCCGGCGATCTCGACAACTCCTGCGGCCGGAGCGGCTCGACCTGCATCGCGTGCGGCGTCGGTCAGAAGTGCCAGCTCGGCGGTTGCTCCGTGTCGGGTGCCGGCGGTGGCTCGGCGGTGGGCGGCGGCGCAGCGGCGGGCGGCGGCGCGGCGGTAGGCGGCGGCGCGGCGACTGGCGGTGGCGCGGCGACTGGTGGCGGCGCGGCGACTGGCGGCGGCTCGGCGACTGGCGGTGGCGCGGCGGCTGGCGGTGGCGCAGCGACTGGCGGTGGCGCGGCGGCGGGTGGCGGCGCGGCGACTGGCGGCGGCTCGGCGACTGGCGGTGGCTCTGCGGCCGGCGGCGGCTCGGCAGCGGGCGGTGGCTCGGCAGCAGGCGGCGGCTCGGCGGCGGGCGGTGGCTCGGCGGCAGGCGGCGGCTTCGGCGGTGGTGGTGGCGGCACTGCGACCGGCGGCGGCTTCGGCGGCGCAGGTGGCGGTTTCGGTCAGCCGTGCACGACCGGTGGCTCTCCGTGCTCCGGCTGCTGCGACACCAGCGGCAACTGCAACGCCGGCACCTCCTCGAACGCCTGCGGCCTCGCGGGCCAGGCCTGCGTCGCCTGCAACACCAGCGCGGGCGAGTCCTGCAGCGGCTTCGGCATCTGCATGACCGGCGGCACCGGCGGTGGTGGCGGCACCTTCGACGGCGGCGGCTTCGGCTGCGACGCGCTCGTCGGCATGCCCTGCCCTTCGGGCTGCTGCAACATCGGCGGTAGCGGCACGGGCTCGTTCGTCTGCGTCAACGCCGGTGACATGTGCTTCGACCTCAGCACCTTCACCAGCGGCGTCTGCACCAACGGCATGTGCCAGTAGGGCACGGCTCCGCACCGCTTCGGTGATTTGAAGGCACGGCTCCTCTTGCGACGCGCGGGGTGAAGGCTGTCCCTCACCCGCGAGGCCCTATGGGCCTCGTCGGCCTCTCCCAACGGAGAGGGTCGGCCTCTCGCAGCGGAGAGGGGCTACTGGCGGGAGATGCAGCTGGCTTGAATCACGCCGGGCGGGCCCTGGAGCAGCGTGCCGCCGTCGTCGTCGACGCCCGCATCTCCGTCGGGGAAGTACGCGCCACCGTCGCCGTCGTTCTGCAGAAACCAGCCGCCGTCGAGGTCGAGCTGCCAGACCTCCGACGAGTTGTTGTAGTTGAAGCTCTGGTACACCGCGCCGAGCAGCAGGTAGCCCTCGCCGAGCGATGAGCACGCCACCGCGTAGTAGCGCTGCCGGGGACCCTGGGTGGCGAACGAGAGCGCGTCGAACGCGATGCCCGCGTCGGTGAAGTGCAAAAGGTAGCTGTCGGTGAACAGCTGGCCGGTGTTGTAGCTCTGGCCGCCGTAGAGAATGTTGCCCATCGTGAGCGCGGAGCTGCGCTGGCTCGGCACCGTGCCGTCGGGCGGCAACGTCACCCAACCCGCGTCGGGAACCCAGAGCCAGTAATCGGTGAACGCCTGGCCGTTGTAGTTGTTGCCCGCACCGACCACCACGCCGCCCGCCTCCGGGTCGAGGAACATCACGCTGCCGATGCGCGAACCCACGCCGCCGTCGTCGTGCTGCGTCCACACCAGGCTGTTGACGTCGAGCGACCAGAAGTCGCCGAACACCTGGCCGGTGTAGTTGTCGGCGCCGCCGTACACCCAGAGGGTGCGGTTCGGGTCATCCCACGCGTAGGAGAACTGGCCGCGGCCCGGCGGAGGCCCGCCGTCGGTCGGCAGCAGCTTCCACTGCGGAGGGTCGCCGTTGAAGTCGAGCGCGTAGAGGTCGGGCGCCGCGTTGTCGTAGTTGAAGTTGTGATCGATGGTCCAACCGCCCCAGATCAGCATCCGGTCGACCTTCGAGTCGTACGCGGCGGCGTGCGAGTAGCGCGCGGGCGGAGGAGTGCCGCCGGCGTCGACCTCGCGCCACTGGTGGCCATCCAGCGTGTAGCGGCTCACCGAGGTGACCGAGTTGTAGGTGTACATGCCGTCTTGCCCGCCGAAGACGATCAGGTCGGGCGAACGGCAGCCTCCGCGCACGCAGTGGCCGGCCGGGCAGACGTTGCCGCAGGCGCCGCAGTTCTGATCATCGGTGATCAGATTCACTTCGCAGCCGTCTTTCGGGAGGTTGTTGCAGTTCGAGAAGCCGGCGTCGCAGCCGGTCACCAGGCACTTGCCCGCCGCGCACGCGCCGGAGCCGTTGGCCACGTCGCACGGGGTGTCGCAGCGCCCGCAGTGGTCGAGGTCGGACTTGAGGTTGACCTCGCAGCCGTCGCCGAGGTTGTTGTTGCAGTCGCCGAAGCCGGTGCTGCACTGGCCGGTGACGCAGACGCCGGCGCGGCACGCACCCGGAGTGTTGGGCGCCATGCAGGTGACGTCGCAGGAGCCGCAGTGCGCGGCGGTCGCCTTGAGGTCGGCTTCACAGCCGGTCTTCGGATCACCGTCGCAGTCGCCGTAGCCCGACGCACAGGTGAGCGAGCAGACGCCCATCGAGCAGTGCGGCGCGGCGTGAGCGTGCCCGCACGCGTTCGAGCACGCGCCGCAGTTCAGCACGTCGCTGTTGGGGTCGACGCACGAGCCGTTGCAGCAAAAGAGGCCCTTCTTACAATCGGCTCCCACGGTGCACTCCTCGCCGAGCTTGCCGCCCGACGAACAAGCACCGAAACAGAGCACCGCCACTGCCACGCCAGCGAAGCGGAATCTCAATCTTTCTCCCCGTTACCTCGGCCCGCGAGCGAGACTATGGCTCGAACCGTGCCCAACGCGGTAGCCGAATACCTGCGCAAGAGGGGTGTCCTGCACGGGCGAGCGGGAAAAGGTGACTTGTTGCGCTGGTGTCACAAGGGACAGCTCGACGGCGGGCTGTCGGTTTCACTGCGCGCCACCCCCGATGAAGCGTTCGGCGGAGTGGTCAAGCTGCTCGGCGCGAAGCTCAAGCTGCTCGACGTTCGGGTGCGGCCGAATGAGCCGATGGAGCTCCAGGTCGAGTACCCGCTCGGCGAGGAGCTCAAGGTCGAGCGCTGGGCGGTGGAGGACGTGCCCGGCCTGGTGCACAACCTCAATGACCTGTTTCGCGCCCGCCCCGAGGTGAAGGCGGGCGTGGTGCTCGGCGAGTTCGACGACATGTGGCAGCTGTGGGCGGTGGAGAAGACGTTGCTCGCCGAGCTGCTCCAGCAGCGGTGGTTCGAGCCGAGGAATCGACGCGCGCTCGAGGGGCCGCAGGAAAGCGACTGGTAAAGTGACTGCTGGGTTTGCGACGAGACCTCTCCCGGCCCTTCGGGCCACCCTCTCCCCCGCCGGGGAGAGGGAGTGTGGGGTGCTACTCGGGGCGTTGGGTGGCGAGACGTTCGGCCAATGAGCCCAGCTCGGACGAGTGCACCGTCTCGAGGCCGAGGGCGGCGCGCTCCAGCCAGGCGGTGCGGGCGAGCAGGTTCGCTTCGAGGCGGGCGCGGGCGGTGGTCAGCGCGTCCATGTGCTCGAGCGCGTCAGACCAGCTGAGCTCTGCGCTGCGGAGGCCCTCGCGGCTGCGGCCATCGGCGGTCTCGAGCAGCACCCGCACCTTCTCGAGCTCCTTCTCGGCTTCGGCGCGATCGAGCTTGGCGAGGGCTGCGTCGGCGGTGACCAGCTGCTGCGAGAGCTGACCGGCCTCGAGCGTCACCGACTCCAGCATTCGCGCCACCACCGGCGCCGGGCTGAGCACCAGCGCCTTGCGGCAGCGTTGGTAGAGGCCGTTCAACTTCTGCGCGCCGGGCACCGACCACAGCTTGCCCTCCACCGGGTCGACCCACTTCAGGTGCGCCATCAACACCCCCATCGCGCTCAACAGGCCGAGCGCGGTGCCGATGAAGCCGGCCCGGGCGATGTTCGTCACCGCGGTGAGCACCCAGCGGTCGTAGAGGTTGGCCACCGCGAGCGCCCACACCATCGACAGCCCGGTGCCGAGGGGAACCAGCAGCTTCAGCCGGGTGCTGGCGTCGCGGGTGAGGGTGACGCCGAACAGCGCGGCGGCGACCACCGCGCCCTGCGCCGGGTCGCCGAACGCCGCCAGGGCCGGGCCCACCAGCGACAGCACGAAGCGCACCGGCAGCACGCTCACCGCGTCGGAGCCGCGCACCTGCGGCGCGAACAGAATCGCCACCTCCGCCAACAGCAGCGCGGCGAAGTACCCGGGCGAGCGGCCGAAGCTGTTGGTGAGCACCGCCGCGCCGAGGCCGAGGCCGATGAACGCCAGCACCGACCGCTCGAACGTCTTCTGGTCGTCGAACAACAGGTGCGCGCGCACCTGGGAGAGCCGCCCCGCCAGCGCATCAGTACGCATTGTTCGCTCCGAAGTTGACCATCTTCTTCTGCTCCAGCTGCAGCGCCTCGTGGTTCACCTGCGAGCGGTCGGTGGTCGACGCCCAACGCCGCTTGGTGGAGTCGAGGTCGTTGATGTCGCCCGCGAGCGCGTCGGCGCTCATCCCGAACAGGTTGCGCGCGTTGTCGAGCAGCGCGAAGGCGCTCGCCCGGTCGCCGCTCTGGTAGGCGCGGGCGGCCTCCACCATCTGCTGGGTACCGAGCAGCCGAATGCCCTGGTCGGCGAGCAGCTGATCGACGCCCTCTTTCGAGAGCTCGGCGTTGTCGGTGGTGGTGGCGCGCACGTGGCCGAGCGCGGTGGTGACGGTGTCGCCCTCACGCAGCTTGAGGTTGGCGTAGAGGTCGAAGTCGTCGGAGCGCTTGTCGGTGTCGAGCCGCACATAGACGTTCTCGCTCTGGCCGGGCGCGAGGCTGGGCAGCGAGAGCGTGGTGGCGTTGCCGACCCGGTTGAAGTGGCGGCCGGCGACGTCGGCGACGTGCGCGGTGCCCTGGGTGGTGAGGGTGAGCTCGAGGCCGGCGAGCGACTCGTGGCGGGCCTGGGCGAGCTCCTTGGTCAGCACCTCCGAGAGCACCGAGGCGTCTTTCAGGTAGCCGTAGAAGCCGCCGCCCGACTCGGCCAGCTGGGTCATCAGCGGGCCGTTGAAGTCGACGCCCACTCCGAGCGCGCTCACCGCGCCGACCTCACCGCGTAGGCGGGTGGCGAGGCCGGAGAGCTCTTCGGCGCTGCGCAGGCCCTGGGTCGGCTGACCGTCAGAGACGAGGATGATGCGGCGGGTGCCGCGCGCCTCGGTGGCCGAGAGCAGGTTGCGCGCGGTCTCGAGCCCGAGCGAGATGTTGGTGTCGGAGTTCGGGTAGATGCCGCGCACGAAGGTGCGCAGCCGGTCTTTGTTCTCGGGCGTGCCGAGCAACAGCGGGGTGCTGTCGACGGTGGCGTCGAAGGCCACCACCGCGAGCGACTCGGTGGGCTGAAGCAGGTCGATCAGCTGCTCCGCGGCCGCTTTGGCGTGCTCCATCTTCTCGCCCGACATCGAGCCGGAGTGGTCGAGCACCAGCACCAGCTGCGAGTCGTTCACCTCGCGCGCGGCGGCGTCTTTCAGCGCCTCGACGTCGACCTGGGCCCAGACCGAGCTGCCCTCGAGCGGGTGCGCGTGCGAGAGGTGCACGCGCAGCTTCACCCTGCCGTCGGTGCGCACCGAGTCGGTGTCTTTCTGACCGGGCGAGAGCAGCGGCTTGGGCGCCGGAGGCTTCGGCGGGCCGACGAACGCGGCGCTCAGCGACAGCAGCGCGGCGGCGGAGATCAGCAGGTGGGTCTTGTTCATGCGATCAAGGTCGCATGCGCTCGCCCCGGGGCTCGTCGGTCATTGGGAGGAGGGTCCTCCCGATGACGTACTAGCGGTACTCCAGCGCCCGGCGCTCGATCGCCTCGGCAAACTTCTCCGCGGTCGGCGGGTGGGCGTGAATGTAGAGGTGCGGCTCGATCAGCTCGAGCTCCATCAAGCAGAGCGCGCCCGAGTCGTCGCGCGCGAGGTCGACCCGGGCGTAGAGCAGCGGCGCGTCGGGCACCGCCCGCAGCACCGTCTCGGCGACCCAGCGCTCGTCTTCTGCGGGCGCGGCCAGGGTGCCGATGAACTGCTTGGTGATCAGCACCGGCTCGCGCCGCACCGCGTGGGCGAACACCCCGTCGATGTAGACCAGGCTGCGCTCGAGCGAGGTCTCCACCGACTTCAGGTACGGCTGCACCATCGCGTCGCAGGTCTTGAGGATGGCATCGAGCGTCTGCTCGGCCTCGAAGGTCGACGTCTTCGAGAAGCGCCTGGTGAGGTGGGCTCCGCCGCTGATGGTCGGCTTCACCACCGCCTCGGTCCACCCCCGCGCGTCGCAGAGCTCGATCAGCGGCATGCGCGAGCCGGCCTTCACATAGGCGGTCGGTATCACCGGCACGCCGCGCGCTTCGAGGTCGTGGAGGTAGTGCTTGTCGGAGTTCCACTCCACCACCTGGGGCGGGTTGTGCAGCTTCGCCACCCGCTTCGCCCAACCGACGAAGGCGCCGTGCTTGTGGTGGTAGTCCCAGGTGCTGCGAATCACCGCCAGGTCGGCCTGCGCGTAGTCGAACTCGTCGGTCCAGGCGACGTCGACGGTGTTGATGTGCCGGCGGGCGAGCGCGGCTCCGAGAATGGGATGATCCTGGTCGCGCGGCCGCGGATCCATCGTCACCAGTGCCACGGTCAAAGCCATGCGGCGAAGAATGCCAAAAGAACCGCCCCGCGCTTGGGTAATCTGCGTCGCTCGATGGCCCGCCGCATCTTCACCCGCCGCCAGGTGTTCTTCTTCGCTGGAGCGATCGCGGTGGTCGGCGGCGCGCGGCACACCACCCACCGCATCGCGCGCGCCGCACCCGCCTCGGGCCCGCTGTCGGATTCGGCGAAGAAGCTGATCGCCAAAGCGTGGGAGGGGCTGGACCCCAAGAAGGTGCTCGACACCCACGTGCACATCGTCGGCACCGGCGACGGGGGCTCGGGCTGCTTCGTCGGCCCGCGCATGACCAGCCTCACCAACCCGATGGACTACCTGAAGTTCACCCTCTACGAGGAGGCGTCGGGGGTGCAGAACTCCCGGCACACCGACGAGGAGTACCTGGCGACGTTGACCGGGCTGGTGGCGGGGCAGTCACCGCACGGGCGGCTGCTGCTGTTCGCGTTCGACCAGTACCACGGCGAAGACGGCAAGCCGGTGAAGAGCGAGTCGGAGTTCTACACACCCAACGACTACGTGCTCAAAATCGCCCAGGCGCACCCGGAGCTGTTCGTGCCGGCCGCCTCGGTGCACCCCTACCGGGCCGACGCGGTGAACGAGCTGGAGCGGTGCGTGGCGCAGGGCGCGTCGGCGGTGAAGTGGCTGCCCAACGCGATGAACATCGACCCCTCGAGCCCGAAGTGCGACCCGTTCTACGAGGCGATGGCGCGGCTGAAGATTCCGCTGATCAGCCACGCGGGTGAAGAGAAGGCCGTTCACGCCGAGGAGCGCCAGCGGCTGGGCAACCCGCTGCACCTGCGGCGCGCGCTCGAGCACGGAGTGACGGTGGTGATCGCCCACTGCGCGTCGCTGGGCGACAACCCCGACCTCGACTTGCCGGGCGGCGCCGACGGTGGCGCGCCCTGGGTCGACAACTTCGAGCTGTTCCTCCGGTTGATGGGCGAGAAGCAGTGGGAGGGAAAGCTGTTCGGCGACATCTCCGCGCTCACCATCGTCAACCGCATCGGCGCGCCGTTGGAGCGGGTGCTGAAGGATTCAGCGCTGCAGAAGCGGCTGGTGAACGGCAGCGACTACCCATTGCCGGCGATCAACGTGCTGATGCAGACCCGGGCGGTCGAGAGCCATGGGCTGATCACTGCCGAGGAGCGCGAGCTGCTCAACGAGATCGACCGGCATGATCCGCTGCTGATGGACTTCGTGATGAAGCGCACGATTCGGCTGAAGGCGGATGGCAAGGAGTACCGGTTCGACGACGACGTGTTCACCGCGCGGCCCGAGGTGTTTCCCACCCTGGCGTGAGCCGCCGCTTCAGATGCAGAGCTTGATGATGCTCATGAAGCAGATGCCCGAGCAGCAGTCGCCGTTGCCGGTGCACCCGTCGCCCGACAGGCCGCAGTAACACGCGGTCGACTGCCCGCCCGGCGGCGTCTTGCACTGGTACGGGTTGCCCCGGCAGTCGTTCGCGCTCGCGCAGCCGTCCCAGCAGTAGCCGGTGGCGTCGCCGCTCTGCACGCCGCAGGTGCCGTCGCCACCGCACGAACGGCTGCTCGCGCGGCACGGGCCGTAGCAGTACCCGCCGTTGCCGGTGGTCTTCAGGCAGCGCTTCGACTCGCAGTCGCCGTCGCCCGAGCAAGACGAGCCGTACTTCGACTTCGACTTGTCCTTCGACTCGCACAGCTTGCTCCACGGGTTGCAGCCGTAGGTGCCCCCCAGCGCGGCGCAGTCGGCGTCGGAGTCGCACAGCGGCGTGCACCACTTGTGGTCGTTGCTGTTCTTCGCCTGGTAGTCGGAGATGCACGAGTACCCCGGCCGGCAGCTGGAGGCGCCGCTGCACGACTGGCGGCAGAAGGTGCCGAAGGTGTCTTGCACGCAGGGCTCGGAGCCGGGGCAGCCGGAGGTGACGTCGTTCTGCGAGTCGTACGAGCAGCTGGTGCCCGACACGCACGCGCCCGAGGGCCAGCCGTTGCCGCTCTCGGTCATGCAGGTGCCGCCGGTGCACTGGGTGCCCAGCGCGCAGGGCTTGCCGTCTGCCAGGTTGTTGCACGACGAGTCGCCCATGCAGGCGGTGTCGGCGCAGTCGATCTCGTGGTTGCAGTTGTCGTCGACGCCGTTGCCGCACACCTCGGTGCCGACGTTGAGGCAGTCGGGGTCGGCGCAATCTTTCAAGCCGTCGCCGTCGTTGTCGACGTTGTCGGAGCACAGCGTCTCGCTCTTGCCGCCGCCCGCCGCGCACACACAGCCGGTGCCGCACGAGCCGCCCACGCAGTCGGGGTCGGCGCAGTCGGTGAAGCTGTCGTCGTCGTTGTCGATGCCGTCGGTGCAGTGCCCCGCCTCGGGCCCCGCGGGGAACATGCAGTTCGCCGCCGCCACGCAGTCGGTGGAGTCGGCGCAGTCTTTCAACCCGTCGAGGTCGTTGTCGACGCCGTCGTTGCAGTCGATCTCGGTCTTCTTGTTCGAGAGGCACTCGCAGCCTGCCCCGCAGCTCTGGGTCGCGCAGTCGGTGTCGGCGCAGTCGATGTCGTTGTCGCCGTCGTTGTCGAGGTTGTCGGTGCAGGCGATCTCGGTCTTCTTCAGCTGCAGGCAGGTGCACCCGGTGCCGCAGGTCTGCGAGGCGCAGTCGACGTCGGCGCAGTCGGCGTTGCCGTCGTGGTCGTTGTCGTTGTTGTCCTGGCACTCCTGCTCGACCGCGGAGCCGCCCACGCACTTGCAGCCGGTGCCGCACGAGAGCATCGAGCAGTCGGTGTCGGCGCAGTCCTGCTTGCCGTCGCCGTCGTTGTCCATCATGTCGCTGCAGTCGGCCTCGGTCTTGTTCCCGTTGGCGCACTGGCAGCCCATGCCGCAGCCCTGGGAGGCGCAGTCGGGGTCCATGCAGTCGGTCTTGCCGTTGCTGTCGTTGTCGACGCCGTCGCCGCAGTCGCTCTCGGCCTGAATGCCGCCGTCGGTGCACACGCAGCCCATGCCGCACGACTGGCCGGTGCAGTTCACGGTGTCTTTGCAGTCGGTGGAGCCGTTGTTGTCGTTGTCGAGCCCGTCTGCGCAGTGGCCCACCTCGGGGCCTCCGTCGCCGCAGCCGGTGCCCATCGAGCCGGTGCAGGCGGGGTCGGCGCAGTCGACCTTGCCGTTGTTGTCGTCGTCGAGGCCGTTGCCGCAGACCTCGACCTTCACGCAGTTCACCGCGCCGGAGCAGTCGGGGTCGGCGCAGTCGGTGAGCCCGTTGTTGTTGTCGTCGACGCCGTTCTGACAGTCCTCGAGAATGCGCTGGCAGATGGCGGCGTTGAAGCAGGTCGGATCAGCGCAGTCGACCTTGCCGTCGCCGTTGTCGTCGACGCCGTTGCCGCAGATCTCCTTCTTCTCCGGCGGCGGAGCCGACGAGCAGCCGGACCAGGCCAGCACGCTCAACGAGAGAAAGACCTGCAGAAACCGGGTGCGCGACATCTGAGGGCAGACGCTTTGTAGCTCAACACCACGGGAAGACACCAAATGCAGTAAACCGCCCTCCGCTTGGTCAGGCGTCTTCTGGGGGTCTTGCTGCTGCTGGGGTGCGGGTGCGCCAACGTGGCGGCGCTCCAGCGGCCCAACACCTGCGGCGCGGGCAACGGCGAGTTGGCGCTCGAGGTGGCCCAGCAGGCGCTGTTCAACAAAGACAGCCTGAGCTCCTACCCGATGGTGGGGCTGGCCGGCCGCTACGGGGTGACCGACTCGTTCGACATGGGCGGGCGCATCGGCCCGAGCGGCTTCGAGCTGCAGGCGAAGGTGATGCTCGACGACCCGCGGTCGCGCTTCCCGATCTCGCTCGCGCCGTCGGCGGGCATGTCGGTGGTCGACACCGGCGGCGTGGCGCTCCGCTTCTACACCTTCGCGCTCCCGCTCTTGATCGGCATTCCCCTGCCGAAGGGGCACCAGGTGGTGATCGCTCCGCGGGTGGCCGATTCAATCAGCTACATCTCGGCGGGCACCGCGGGCGGGCTGATCAACGTCTTCTCGGCCGGCGGCTCGGTGGGGGTGGCGTTTCACGTCTGGCGGCTCTGGCTGCTCCCGGAGATCGGCATTCAGGCGCCGGTGACCTCGACCGCGATTCGCTCCGACGTCAGCGGGGGCACCACGCTCGGCGGCGCCCGGGCCACGGCGCAGGGCTCCCTGGCCGTGATATGGGGAGGCTGATGCGCCTCGTGCTCGCCGCGGTGGCCGTGTGCTCGCTCGCCGCGTGCGTCGTCAACGTGCAGCCGCAGGCGCAGATGTGCACCGAGCCCGCGCCCACCGGCCACGCAGGCGACTCGCTCACCTACCACCACGACGTGGAGCCGATTCTGGCCAGCCGCTGCATGCGCTGCCACACCGCGGGCGGCCCGGCGCCTTTCCCGCTCGACAGCTACGCCGCGGTGTTCACCCAGAAAGACGCGGTGAAGGGAGCCGTGAGCGCGCGGGTGATGCCGCCCTGGCCGCCGGCGCGCTGCTGTCACGCCTACGCGAACTCCGACGCGCTCACCGACGACGAGCTCGCCACCGTCACCGGGTGGATCGACCAGGGCGCGCTCGAGGGCACGCCGCCCGCGCAGCCGGTGGTGCCGCTGCGGCGCACGCTCGACCGGGTCGACGTGCAGCTGGCGATGCCCAGCGCGTACACCCCGAAGCCGAAGGCCGGGTACACCGACGACACCCGCTGCTTCCTGCTCGACTGGCCGATGAAAGAGACCGTGTACGTCACCGGCCTCGACATCAAGCCCGGCTACGCGCCGCAGATGCACCACGCGCTGGTGCTCACCGCGTCGGCCGACGACGTGAAGCGGCTGCAGCAGCTCGACGACGCCGACGAGGGCGAAGGCTGGAGCTGCCCCGGCGGTCTGCTCGGCGCGTTCAAAGACGGGCTGGGCGGCAGCTTCTTCGAGGCGGAGCAGTTCGCCAACGGCCTGGGCCACGAGATCGACCCCACCGACAAGGTGGTGCTGACGATGCACTACGCGCCGCCGGCGAGCGGTGGCTTTCAGCCTGATCAGTCGGCGGTGATGCTGCGGTTTCAGACCCAGCCGACCCAGAAGATCACCACGCTCTCCATCTTCGACCCCGCGTGGCTGGCGGGCGGCATGTTCATTCCCGCCAACAAGGTCACCACCGTCAGCTACGCCGACGAGTTCAGCCAGTACAACGGCGGCAAGGGCTTCGTGATGCACTCGGTGAACCTCCACATGCACGAGCGCGGCAAGACCGGGCAGGTGGCGGTGCTCCGAAAAGACGGCTCGCGCGAGTGCCTGCTGCAAATCGACAACTGGGACCACGCGCACCAGGGCGACTACCAGCTGGCGGAGGACGTGAAGCTCTACCCGGGCGACCGGCTGCTGCTCTCGTGCACCTTCGACAACACCGCGGGGCACCAGAAAATCGTCAATGGCCAGCTGGAGAAACCGCACGACCTCAACTGGGCCGAAGACCAGGAGATGTGCGCGGGCTTCGTCACCGCCTCCGAGCTGCTGCCGTCGGGCGGCTGAGGCCGTTATGGTGAAGGCGTGAACGCTCCGTCGAGCCCCGGGTTGAGCCCCGCTTCAGTGGTGAAGCTGAAGCGCGCCTGGTTCATCGCCTGCGCCTCGGAGGAGCTGAAGTCGAAGCCGAAGCCGTTCAAGCTGCAGGGCGCGCCGCTGGTGCTGTTTCGCGCGGCCGAGGGAAAACCGGCGGCGCTGCTCGACCGCTGCCCGCACCGCAACGTGCCGCTCTCGCTCGGCAAGGTCTGCGAGGGCCAGCTGGAGTGCGCGTACCACGGCTGGCGCTTCGACGGCGGCGGCGCCTGCAAGCGGGTGCCGGGGCTGGTGAGCGGCTCCGACGCCGAGCTGCGTTCGCGGGCGGCCGAGGCCTACCCGTGCGTCGAGCAAGACGGCTTCGTCTGGGTCTGGGCTGATCCCAGCTCGCAGCCCGACGCGGCGCCGTTCAAGTTTCCCCACCTGGGCGACGAAGGCTTCACCAGCGTGAAGAAGAGCTTCAGCGTCAACGCCACGCTCCACGCGGTGGCCGAGAACGCGCTCGACGTGCCGCACACCGCGTTTCTGCACGGCGGCCTGTTCCGCACCGCGGAGAAGAAGAACGAAATCGAAGTGGTGGTGCGTCGCCACGACACCTTCGCCGAAGCGGAGTACCTGGGAGAGCCCGCGCCCAAGGGCATCGTGGGCCGGCTGCTCGCGCCCGGTGGCGGAGTGGTGAAGCACTTCGACCGCTTCCTGCTGCCGTCGGTGACGATGGTCGAGTACCACCTGGGCGAAACGAGCCACCTGTTCTCGTGTGCGGCGCTGACCCCGGTGAGCGACTTCGAGACCGCGGTGCACGCGGTGGTCACCTACAAGCTGCCGGTGCCCGGCTGGCTGTTGCGGCCGTTTCTGGAGCCGGTGGCGCTGCGCATCTTCAGGCAGGACGAGCGCATTCTGAAGCGCCAGACCGAGGTGATCAGAGACTTCGGCGGCGAGCGCTACACCTCGACCGAGCTCGACGTGCTCGGCCACGAAATCTGGCGGCTGCTGAAGCAGGCGGCGGGCCTCGAAAAGCCCTCCAGCGGCGTACAAGAGCACCGGGTGAAGATGCGAACGTAGTACCGTCGAGGCATGGCGCGATTCGTGGTCACCCTGGTGGCGCTGTTCGCGCTCGAAGGCTGCAACTGCGGCGGCGGCAACAACGACGGTGGCACCGGGGGCGGCGGCGGAGACACCCACACCATCACCGGCCATCGAAAGCTCTTCTACCGGCTGGCCGACAAAGAGGTGTCGACGCTCGACCCCAACCTGAGCTCGTTCTTCCTCCAGATTCCCGCGGGCGTCGGCTTCACCGACCGGCCGATTCTCGGCATCGACGACGACGGCGGCTTTCTGTCGCAGCAGATCGACCCGGGCGTGGAGTACTTCGTCGCGCTGCCGGGCGCCTTCTACATCGCGACCAGCGAGCGCGACCTCGACCTCGACGACCACAACAACCTCGGCCGCCCGGGCCTGGCGCCGGCGCTCAACGACACCCCGGTGACGCTCAACATCGGCGCGATGACCGCCAGCGCGACGCCCGACTTCCGCATGGTGACCGCGAACACCGGCTTCTACGGTGAGGCGCAGACGGTGACCCAGCCGACGATGCCGGTGACCGGCATCAACAACGAGCCGGGCACGTTCAGCTTCGATCTCGGCGCGCTCCCCGACGGCACCGCCGGAGACGTGACCTTCGTGGCGCAGCGCATCGCCCGCACCTACGACGCCGGCATCGCCGATGCGGGGTTGATCGCCTACCACTCCACCTCCGGGTTCGCGCAGCTGAGCGCGCTCTCGCTCACCGACGACGGAGGCCTGGTGTCGGTGACGCTGAGCGCCCCGCCCGAGAGCACGCTCAACGTTCAGGTCTCGCTGAGCGACTACCTGGCGCACCAGGCCGACGTGAACCCGATGGCCACCGTGCAGGGCTTCGAGCTCAACGTGTACCCGTCGCCCGACGCGCCGGGCATGCCGAAGCTGTGGGTCGGCTACTCGGGCACCGTGCTCGACTTCTTCTCCACCAACGTGCCGGCCGAGCCGCTGAGCCTGGTCTACGCCGACGGTTACCCGGCCGACTGGCAGCGAATGGTGGGCTACGACGTGGTGTACAGCGTGCCGGTGGCGCTGCCGATGACCACCGGCGTCTCGAGCGCTTTCGTCGGAGACACCGTGCCGCTGTCGCAACTGCCGGCGACGCTGAAGCCGCGGCTGTCTCCGGTGACCGCGCTGAAGGTCGATGGCGCCGACGCGTTCGCGGGAGGCGACGTGCAGAGCCTCAACCCGACCTTGAGCTGGTCGGCGCCGGCGGTGGGCACTCCGAGCGGCTACCTGGTGTCGGTGTACAAGCTGGTGGGGGCGGGCAACACCACCCGGCGGTTTCAGGCCGGCACCATCGCCACCACCAACACCCAGGTGAAGATTCCTCCCGGCATCGTCAGCCCGCAGGGCATGTACGTGTTTCGGGTGACCGCCGAGCTCTGTCCCGGCATCGACCTGGTGAAGCACCCGCTGGCGTTCGCGACCGCGGTCGACCTGGCGGTGGCCGACGTCTACTCCGGGTACTGGAACTCGCCGTGAAGCTCGCGTGGGTCGCTGGGGCGGCGCTCGCGCTCGCCGGGTGCAACTGCGGCCACGGCGGCTCCGACGGAGGAATGGGCGGCGGCAAAGGGGGCGGCTCGGCGGTGGGCGGCGGGAGCGCGACCGGGGGCGGCGCAGGCGGTGGAGCGCAGCCGGGCGTGCTCACCGGGCACCTGCGGGCGCACTACTGGGAGCTGCCCGACGAGATCATCGCGGGAGACCCGCAGATCACCACCGACGTCTCGGTGCTGGTGCCGCTGAGCGACGGCGGCTTCGAAGAGCGGCTGGTGACCGACACCGGCGACGGAGGGTTCAGCGTCGAGGTGCCCGACGGCGACGTCTACGTGAAGGTGTTCGCGACCAACTCGACCTACATCATGACCTCGAGCCGCGACCTCGACCTCGACCAGGTGGCGATTCTCGGTCGCGAGGCAGAGCCGGCGTTCGACGGCGACCCGGTGACGCTCGACATCAGCGGCATGCAGTCGACCCGCGAGCCCGAGATTCTGATCGTCAGCGCCGCCACCGGCTTCTACGGCGACGCGGTGCCCGATGACGTGCCCACCGGCTCGGTGACCTCGCTGCACGACGCCGGCGCCGGCTACGTGCTCACCGCCGGCGGCTACCCCGACGGCACCGCGGGAGATCAGAGCTTCGTGGTGCAGTGGGCGCAGGTCGACGCAGGCCACCCGCTCGACGGCGGCTTCTACCAGGCGTTCGGGATGGTGCGCTCGGCGGCGGTGAGCGGGCTGGCGCTCAGCATCGACGGCGGCGTGGTCTCGGCGGCGCTGCAGCAGAGCCCGTTCACCGTGCTCGACTACACCGTGCAGGGCGCGTCGTTCGCCAACCGCGCCACCGCCGTCTCGGCCCACCCGGTGACGACGTACATGTACCTCACCGTCGACGAGTCGCCCTGGGCGAGCGGGCTGCCGAACGCGTTTCCGTCGTACCTGGGCGACATGCTCTCGGTGGCGCTCGACGTGCCGGGCGGCGACCTGGTGTGGTCGGCGCGCTACGTCGATCCGTTCCCCGCGGCGTGGAAGCGGGTGATGGGGGTGACGATGGGCGTGACGCAAGACGCGTTGTTGCCGCAGACCACCACCGGGCAGGTGTTCGGCTTCATCAGCGACTACCGGGAGCTGGCGAGCCCGGCGGTGTTCGCGCCGCGCATCTCGCCGCCGGTGCTGGTGTTCGTCGACGGGCAGATCGGCACCTTCGGGGGCTCGCTGTCGACGCTCACTCCGCAGCTGTCGTGGGGCAGCCCGACCTTGGGCACGCCGCAGGAGTACGAGGTGACGGTGGCGCACCTGCTCGCGGTGGGCGGCAACACCCAGCACAACTACGAGCACACCCTGCACACGGTGGAGCGGAAGATTCGAATCCCCCCCGGGGTGCTGCAGTCGGGTGAGAACTACTTGTTCATCGTGCAGGCCAGCACCTCGGCCGATGTGGACCTGGCGGCGCACCCGTTCTTCTTCCCGATCGACATCGGCTCGGCGCAGACGCTGACCGGCATCTGGACGGCGCCGTAGCAGCCGCTCTGACCTACGACGACTGTTCCGCGCCGAACCGCTTCTCCATCTCGGCGCGAATGAACCGCTCGATCTCCTCACCGGTGCTCATCTCCATCGCGTGAGCCAACAAGGCCTGCGCCTCGGAGCGGCTGGCCCTCCGCACGATGCCCTTCACCGGAGACAGCTGGCCTGCGGTCATCGACAGCTCTTCCAGCCCGAGGCCGAGCAGCACCAGCGTGTACGCCGGGTCGCCCGCCATCTCGCCGCACATCGAGACCGGAATCTGCGCCGCCTTCGCGCCATTGACGATGTTCTGCAGCGAGCGCAGCACCGACAAGTGCAGCGGCCGGTACAGGTACGCGACCTCGCGGTTCTGGCGGTCGATCGCCAGCGAGTACTGAATCAGGTCGTTGGTCCCGATGCTGAAGAAGTCGGCCTCGAGCGCGAGGCGGTCGGCGATGGTGGCCGCGCTCGGCGTCTCCACCATGATGCCCACCTGAATGCGGCGGTTGCCCACCGGCACCCCGGCGCGGCCGAGCTCACTGCGGCAGTGCTCGAGCTCGCTGCGGGCCTCCCGCAGCTCCGACAGGCCCGACACCAGCGGGAACATGATGCGAAGGTTGCCGTGGGCCGACGCGCGCAAAAGCGCCCGCAGCTGCACCCGGAACAGCTCGCGGTGCGCCAGGCAGTAGCGAATCGCGCGCAAACCCATCGCCGGGTTCACCTCGCGATCGAGCTTCTTGCCCGGCACCTTGTCGCCGCCCAGGTCGAGGGTGCGAATGGTCACCGGCCGCATGCCCATCGCCTGGAGCACTTCTTTGTAGCACTGGTAGTGCTCTTCTTCGGTCGGCGCGGTGCTCCGGTTCAGGAACAGGAACTCGGTGCGGTACAGGCCGATGCCCTCGGCGCCGTGCGCGAGCAGCGAGGGGATCTCCTCGGGGAACTCCATGTTCCCGTTCAGCCGCACCCGCACCCCGTCGGTGGAGATCGCGAGCAGCTCGGCGGTCTTCAGCGCGGTCGCCTCGGTGGCGAGGTTGCGCCGCATCGTCTCGCGGAAAATCGAGAGCTGCTGATCCGACGGGTTCACCAACACCATGCCGCGCGAACCGTCGACCGCCAGGGTGTCGCCCGAACGCACGTGCTCGCTCGCCCGGCCGAGGCCCACCACCGCCGGCACCTCGCGCGCGCGGGCGACGATCGCGGTGTGCGAGGTCTGCCCGCCCAGGTCGGTGACGAACGCCGCGATGCGGCCGGACTTCACCAGGAGGGCCGCGTCGGCGGGGCTGATGTCGTGCGCCACCACCACCGCGTTCTCGGGCACCTGCATCTCTTCGTCGACCGCCTGGCCCATCAGGTTGCGCACCAGACGGTCGGCGACGAACTCGATGTCGCTGCGGCGCTCGCGAAAGTACTCGTCTTCGAGGTTGTCGAACTGGTGGCGCAGACGCTTCGCCACCCGGCGCACCGCCCACTCCGCGTTGATCGCCTCTTCTTCGATCAGCCGCGCGGCCTCACCGGTGAACATCGTGTCGTGCAGCATCAGCCGGTGGGCTTCGATGATCAGCGCGTGGTCTTTGCCGCCGTCGCCCTGGTCGGCGTGGAGCTGGTCTTTCAGCTCGGCGTACTGCCGGTCGCTCAGCGCCACCGCGGTCTTGAACCGCAGCGCTTCGGACTCGATCTCTTCGGCGCGCAGCTTCACCTTGGGCGTGCGCACCCGGCGGGTGTCGAGCACGAACGCCTGGCCCACCGCGGCCCCCGGGCTCGCGCCGATGCCTTGGAAGCTGGTCGTCGCCGTCACGTGGTTGTTTCTATCGCGGCTCGCCGAATTTGTTGGCGATCAACGCCGCGATCTCGTCGAGGCACTGCTGGGCGCCATCACCCTCGCACTTCACCTTCACCCGCATCCCCTGCGCGGCGGCGAGCATCAACACACCCATGATCGACTTGCCGTTCACCGTCTGGCCCTCGCACTCGAGACTCACCTCGCAGCTGTACCGATTGGCCACCTTGACCAATTGCGCCGCTGCCCGGGCGTGCAGCCCGAGCGCGTTGATGATCTCGTAATCCCCCTGAGCCAGACTTTTCTCCTAACCGTGACCGCGAATACCGGACTCTAGAGCAAGACCCCGGTCGCTCCTGCAAACAAAGCAGCCAAATACAGACCCCAGTAGGGGCTGCGACCATTTGCCACCAGCAAGTAACTTCCCAACCCCAACAGCAGACAGCCACCGGCGAGCAACGGAGCCCCCACGCCCCGCTGCTGCGCTCCGAACTGCAGGGCCAGAAACGCCGCCAGCCCTCCCGCCGACGCCGCCGCCACCCGGCGCAGCCGCTCGGCCCACGACGGGCCCTTCAACTTCGCCAAAGGCTCCAACATTCCTTCGCCGCGCTTCAGGCCCCAGATGAACAGCCGCCAGCGCAGCGACAGGTGCACCAGGTTGTAGAGCACCAGAAACAGCAGCGCCGAGTACGCGCCCAGCAGCGGCACGGTGGCGACCGAGACCGCGCCCACCGCCGGCCGCCACGAGAGCCAGAAGAAGCCGTCGCCCAGCGCCGCCAGCGGCCCCGCCAGCGAGCGCTTGAAGTCGTTCACCTTGCCTTCGGGCTCGTCGCCGAGCGCGATCCGCTCCTCGTGAAACAGAATGCCGCCGATGATCGCCGCCGCCACGTAGGGGTGGGTGTTGAACGGCGCCAGGTGCCGCTGGAACGCCTTGGTGCGCGAGAGCGGCTCCGGGTAGAGCTCCTCGAGCGCGGGGGCGAGCGCGTACACCAGCCCGAGCGACTGCATGCCCTCGGAGTTGAACCCCGCCTGAATGAAGAGCGAGCGGGCGAACACCTTCCCCAGCGTGCCCTTGGAGTAGGTCACGGGGCGCCTCCCCAGAGCGCGACCATCGCCGCCGCCACGGTCACCAGCGCCGCGGCGCCGATCGCCAGCTGAGGTGCCGCCCGCGCCCGGCTCCCGCGCACCGCAACCGCAGCCGCCACCGAGCAGAGCGCCGGGTAGGCCCACGCCAGCCCGCGCACCACGTTGAGCGGGAGCTGCTGCTCGACCGGCCCCAGCAGCCGGCCGAACACCCAGGCAGCGGAGCTGATCAACCCGAAGAACAGGAAGTGCGGCCACATCGCGCGCAGGTTCTGCCGCGCGGCGCGGTCGAGCTGGCCCGACGAGGCGGAGCTGATCGCCCGGGTCTGGTAGCGGGCGGCGCGGCGGTCGAGGCGGCGCTCCAGCGCGGCGCCCACCGGCCCCATCGGCGCGAAGAGCAGAATTCCCAGCGTCCACAGCGCGGGGGTGCCGGCCGAGCCTGCGGCGTTGGCCATCGCCGCCGAGGCAGCGGTCGCGGTCACCGCGGGGAGCGTCTCGTAGTCGGGCCGCGCACCGCCGAGCGAGGCGCCGCCGAGGTGGAACAGCTCGAAGAACAGCCCGACGAAGAGCCCGGAGTGGAGGTCGTCGAGCAGCAGCCCGGCTCCGGTGGCGGCGACCAGCGGGCGGCTGAACATCGCCTGCAGAAACGCGTTGCGCTCGAGGGCGAGCAACCCGCCCCACAAGCCTGCGTAGCCGGCGTGAACCCAGGTCACATCGACGGTATTACCCCAAACCGCCGCTTAGCCCACCGCTTCGAGCAGCAACGGCTTCTCCAGCGGCACCGCCTGAAACGACACCGGCATGCCCTGCGACTGGAGCACCTTCAGCTCGTCGACCTCTTGCCCGGTGAGGAACACCGCCCGGGTGATCGCCTTGCGGCCCGCCGACGCGTGCACGTTGCCCAGGTTGAGAGGCCCCGGCGGCAGACCCTTCGCGCGGGCGAGCGCCACCGACGACACCTCGCGCAACAGCACCAGGGTGCGCACCGTGTCTTGCGAGGCGCCGGCGAAGTCGGCTTTTTCCATCGAGACGATCTCGACGGTCACGCCCTGCGGCACCGCCATGCGCATCGCCGCCTGCATCAGCGCGTTGTGGGCGGCCTCGTCGTCGACCACCAGCAGCCGCTCGATCGACAAGTGCGGCAGCCAGGCTTCGATCACCTGCCCGTGGATCAACCGGTTGTCGACGCGAGTGAGAACGATCACGGAGAGAACGACGCGAACAACCGGCCCTTACTTCAAAGACGTCAGTGAAGAGGCCGCGGTTCCTGCTTGAGCAGCTCCGAGGCGACAGTGATGTTGCGCTGCCCGTACTCGGCGAGCGTCTTCGCCAGCTTCTCGAGCGGGAGCGAGGCGCGCAGCGAGTTGGCCTTGAGCAGCATCGGGAGGTTCACCCCCGACAGCACCTCGATGCGGCAGCTGCCACAGAGGTTGAGCGACTGGGTGCAGGGCGACCCGCCGAACAGGTCGGTGAGCACCAACACGCCCTCGCCGGTGTCGACGGTGTGCACCGCCGTCTTGAGGTCTGCCCGCAGATGCTCGGCTGAAACCCCCGGCAACACGGAACAAGTGGTGGTGGCACTCAGAGGCCCGACGATTTGGGCAGCTGTCGCCACCATCTCGTCTGCCAACTTCCCGTGACTGGCGACCACGATGCCGATCATCGAAGACTCCCGCGCTACCTTCCAGTATCGCTGAAGTCCGAGATTCGCAACACCCCAGCGAGGCGCAAGTTAAACCACTGAACGCCTATTCCTTCTCGATGTCCCGGTCGAACAGCTGGGGAGCCCAGGGTTCCTTCAGCCGCTCGGCCAACTTCGCCGCCACCGCCACACTGCGGTGTTTGCCTCCTGTGCAGCCAATCGCCACCGTGAGGTAGGTCTTCCCCTCCCGCTGGTACTTCGGCAGCAAAAACTGAAGGAGGTCAGAAGTGCGGTCGATGAACTCCGTGGTTTCGGGCCTGTCGAGCACGTAGGCGGCCACTGTGGCGTCTTTGCCGGTGAGGGCTTTGAGCTCGGGCACGAAGAACGGGTTGGGCAGAAAGCGCACGTCGAACACCAGGTCGGCCTGGCTGGGCACCCCGTAACGAAACCCGAACGACATCACCGTGACCGCGAGCCGGCCGGCGACGTCGCTGCTGAACCGGTCGTTCACCTGGCGCTTCAGCTCGTGCACCGACAGGGTCGAGGTGTCGAGCAGGTGCTGGGCGTGCTCGCGGAGGTCCTTCAGCAGCGCGCGCTCGCGGGCGATGCCCTCGGCGACGCTGCCGCGGCCCGAGAGCGGGTGCCGGCGGCGGGTCTCGGAGTACCGCCTGATCAGCGCGTCGTCGCTGGAGTCGAGGAACAGCACCTCGACGCTGTGGCCGGCGCGGCGGGCCTCGTCGATGACCTTGGGGGTGTCGGCCAGAAAGCGGCCCTCGCGCACGTCGATCACGAATGCCAGCTTGAGCTGCTCGGGGGCCGACAGCTCCGACACCTTGGGCAGCAGGGGCGCGGGCAGGTTGTCGATGCAGAAGTAGCCCGAGTCTTCGAGCGCGCGCACCGCGGTCGACTTGCCGGAGCCCGACATGCCGGTGATGACCACGATTTGTTTTCCCGCCGGAGTGGTCACTCGACCTCTTCCTCCGACATCTCGACGCTGACGTCGGGGCGGTCGGGCCGGCCCTTGGCGATCGCGTCTTTCAGCCGCTCGGCGAACTCCTGGGCCGAGTGGTGGCCCTGCAGCTTGAGCAGGTGGTTGCGCGCGGCGACCTCGACGATGGTGGTCATGTTGCGGCCCGGGCGCACCGGCACCACCGCGTGCGGCACCTCGACGCCGACGATGTTCATCGTGTCTTGTTCGAGGCCGAGGCGGTCGTACTCGTGCCGCTCGTCCCACTCCACCAGCTCGATCACGAGCTCGATCTTCTTGCGCTCGCGCACCGAGGCGACGCCGAACAGGTCTTTGATGTTGATGATGCCGAGGCCGCGAATCTCCATGTGGTGCTGGATGATGTCGTTGCCGTGGCCCTGCACCGAGCCCTCGGGGCGGCGGGTGAGGTTGACGATGTCGTCGGCGACCAGGCGGTGCCCGTGCATCACCAGGTCGAGCGCGATCTCCGACTTGCCGATGCCCGACTTGCCGAGCAGCAACACGCCCACGCCGTAGACGTCGAGCAGCACGCCGTGGAGGGTGCCGGTCGCGGTGAGCGCCTCCTCCAGAAACGCCTGCACCTGGGAGATGAACGCGCTGGAGGCGAGGGTGGTGCGCATCAACGCCAGCTTGTTCTTCTTGCAGCCGGCGAGCAGCGGCTTGGGAATCTCGAGGCCCTTGGTCACCACCACGCAGGCGAGCGGCGACTCGAACAGCTTCTTCAGCACTTCTTCCTGCTGCGCCTCGGTGAGGGTGCCGAGGTAGCTGATCTCGGTGTTGCCGAACACCTGGGCCCGCTCGGGGTGGAGGTGCTCGGTGAAGCCGGTGAGCGCCAGGCCGGGCTTCTGAATGCGCGAGCTGCTGATGCGGTGCGAGAGGCCTTCGCCGCCGGCGAGCAGGTCCAGCTTCAAGTCGTAGGCGGAGTCTTCGAGAAGCCGCGCGACCTCGATGCTGGGGGTGGTCGTCGTCATGACGCTCTCTTCGTAACACTAACTCGGCTAGAAGCGCGGCCAACGTGGAGAAGGCCAAGCCCGAGTATCTCGTATGGGGAGCGCTGGCCCTGGGCATGGTGGTTCGGCTGCAGCTCGCGTTCTCGGACCAGGGCATCTACTGGCCCGACGAGGTCTACCAATCGCTCGAGCCCGCGCACCGGCTGGTGTTTGGCTACGGCTACGTGCCCTGGGAGTTCATCGACGGCGCGCGCAACTGGGCGCTGCCCGGGCTGGTGGCGGGGCTGTTCTTCTTCTGCAAGCTGTTCGGGCTCACCGACCCCGGCCAGTACCTGGGGCTGACCCGCATCGCGTTCTCGGCCGCGTCGGTGGGCTGCGCGTACGGCGTGTTCCGGTTGGCGAAGGCGTGCGGCGCGCGCGAGTGGCCGGCGGCGGCGGCGGGCGCGGCGGCGGCGCTCTACCCGCTCGGGCTCTACTTCGGTCACCGTGCGATGAGCGAGAACGCCTCCGCGCTCACCGTGGTGTTGGGGCTGTGGCTGGTGGTGGAAGACGGCGCGCGCTGGCGGCGGCTGGTGGGCGCTTCGCTGCTCGGGCTCTCGGTGTTGCTGCGGCTGCAGTGCGGCCTGTTCTGCGTGGCGGCGCTGCTCTGGCTGCTGATCAGACGGCAGTGGCGCAAGGCGGGTGAGGCGTTCGCGGTGCTGTGCGGCTGGGCGTTCGTCTTCGGCCTGCTCGACAAGCTCACCTGGGGCGACTGGTTTCACTCGGCGTTCAAGTACCTCCAGTTCAACCTGGTGGAGGGGCGCGGCTCGGCGTGGGGCACCGCCGGCTTCGGCTACTACTTCCACACGCTGTGGACCTCGATGCCGGTGCTCACCGTGGTGCTGGCGCTGGGCGCGCTGCTCTCGGTGCGAAAGGCGCCGCTGGTGTTCGGCGCGGCGGTGGCGTTCTTCGTCGCGCACTGCTTCGTGCCGCACAAGGAGCTGCGGTTTCTGCTCCCGATGTTGCCGCTGCTGTTCGTGCTGGTGGGCGCCGGCTTCTCGGAGCTCCCCACGGGCCGGGTGACGCAGGTGGCGGTGGCGGTGCTGGTGCTGGCGACCGGTTGGCAGACGGTGCGGCTCAAGTCGCTCACGATGGGAGACATCGGCGCGTACCCGGAGCGGCCTTCGACCAGCGCGTGGGACGACTACGGGCCGGTGAACCGGTTGCTGGAGATCGCCGGGCGGCGCCCTGACCTGTGCGGCATGTACGTGCCGGTGCACATGGCGTGGGCGGGCGGGTACAGCTACTTCCACAAGAACGTGCCGCTCTACATGTTCAACCATGGGGCGCAGTACCGGCACTACAACTACGCCATCGTGCCGATTCAGCCAGGCCCGGTGCCGATCGCCACCGACGGGCCGTACGAGCTGGCGAAGATCGCCGACGCCTGCGAGCCGGATCCGGCGTTCTCGTGGCGGCTGCCTTGAGGTAAGGGAAGCGCATGGCCGCTGACTGCTTGTTCTGCAAGATCATCCAGGGGCAGATCCCCGCCAAGCTCGTTCACCAGGACGAGCTGTGCATCGGGTTCTCCGACATCAACCCGCAGGCGCCGGTCCACGCGCTGTTCGTTCCCAAGCGGCACGTGGCCACCCTGAACGACGCGACGATCGAAGATCGCGAGCTGCTGGGTCATTTGATGTTTTGCGCCGCCAAGGTCGCGCGCGAGAAGGGCTTCAGCGACTCGGGGTTTCGGGTGGTGATGAACACCAACCGCGACGCGGGCCAGACCGTGTTTCACGTGCACCTGCACCTGCTGGCAGGCCGGCACCTGAGCTGGCCTCCGGGTTAGTCGCCGAACTTCACCGGCAGCGCGAAGCAGCGCCCGTGCGCCGCCGGGAATGGATCAGAGCCGCCGATCACGCACTCCAGCGCCGCGCGGTCGAGCCGGTCTGAGCCGGAAGAGCGCGCCAGCTTGCCGTCGGCGAATTGCCCGGTGTCGCTGATACAGAAGGACACCTGGGTGACGCCCTGCTCGTGGAAGCGACGCGAGACGTTGGGGTAGCAGCGCGCGGCGTTCGACTGCAGCCTTTGATGGAGCTCGTGCTCAATCCCCTCTCCCGCGGCGCAGGGAACCGAGCATCCTTCGTGGAACGAAGGAGACGGTGGCGGCGGCGAAGCCGAGCCGCCGGGTGAGGGCGTGACGGGTTCGACGGCAGTCTCGATGGGAGAAGCCTCTGCTTCTGGTTCTGCAGGTCCGGCTTCTTCGAGCACGGCAATCTCGTGGTGTGACGCCCCTCCCGCCCTTCGGGCACCCTCCCCCTTGATGGGGGAGGGGGGCCTCGTGGGTGGCGGCTCGACGGCAGGAGAAGTCACCGCGCGTGGCGACAGCACATCGACGTGGATCAGCTCTGCACCGGCAGAAGCTGCCTCATGGAGCGGCGCCGAAACGCGATGACTGATCAGCGGAATGATCAGCACCGCATGCACCGCCACCGACACGCCCGCGGCGATGAACAGGTTGCGGCTCATCGCGCCTCGGTGAGGAAGAAACGGCGCGGCTCGGTCACCTCGACGAACCGGGTGCCGTAAAGCTCCTCCAGCCGCGGCGGCGTGAGCACCTCGGCGACCGGCCCCGACGCCAGCACCCTGCCCTCGCGCAGGAGCGCCGCGTGGGTCGCGTAGGTCACCGCCTGGTTCACGTCGTGGAGCACCGCCAGCACCGCCAGGCCTTCGCCGACGCGCTTGCGCAGCTCGGCCATCACCGTCAGCTGGTGCTTCACGTCGAGGAACGCGGTGGGCTCGTCGAGCACCAGCAGCTTCGGCTTCTGCACCAGCGCGCGGGCCAGCCACACCAGCCGCCGCTCGCCGCCCGACGCCTCGCCCAGCCGCCGGTCGGCCAGCGCGCCGACGGTGAGCCACTCGAGCAGCTTGCGCGCCTCCGTCGCGTCCGACTCCGAGGGCAAACCGAACGCGCCCAGGTGCGGCTCGAGCCCCATCAACGCCAGCTCCAACCCGGTGAACTGCAGCGCCTGACCCTCGGCGCTCTCCTGCGGCACCCAGGCGGCGACCTTCGCCAGCTGCGCGCGCGAGGTGGTCATCGCGTTCATTCCACCGACCAACACCTCACCCGCGCTCGACGGCACCAGGCCCAGGCACACCTTGGCGAGCGTGCTCTTGCCCGCGCCGTTGGGGCCGAGCAGCGCCCACAGCTGCCCGGGCTCGACCTTCAAGTCGACGCCATGGAGCACCGGCCGCCCGGGATACCCCGCGGACACGGCGCGTGCGGCCAGCATTACTGGTTCTCGGGCTTGGCGAGCTCCGCGCGGATTTGATCATCCAGCGCGTTCGCTTCTTTGATGAACGCCGCTTCGGCCAGACTGCTGCGCTTGTCTTCGAGCACGTTGAAGCGCATCCGGAACTTGCGGGCGTTCGTCTCGTTGTTGCTCTCGAGCCGCTCGTAGTCGGCCTTCAGGTTGCGCCAGGTGCGCTCCACCGGAGGCAGGTTCGAAGGCACCGCCTGCGCCGCCACCTTCACGGCCTTCTTCTTCTTCTCGGGCGCAGAGAGGTCTTCTTCGTCGGGGTCGACGGCGTTGTTCACGCCCTGCACCGTGTTCATCTGCTGAATCTCGCCGCCGATCTCACGCGACTTGCGCTCGTGACCCGGAGGACCGGTGCGCGCCTCGCCGTAGATGCGCTCCTCGCCGCCCTGCCCCTTCATCTTCTCTTCCATGCGCGCGGTGAACACCGTCCACCCCACGCCGACGCCGACGATCAGCACCACCAGACCGCCCAGCCCGAGGAGAAGTTTGAGCCCACCACCCTGAGCCTTCGGCTTGCCGTCGGCTCCCACCGCGGGCTGCGCGGGCGCGGTGTCGCGCGCCACGGCCGGCTTCTTCTCCGCGGGAGTTGCCACGTCTTTCCCTTAGCATGGCCGCGCCCATCGGCGCGACGATCCGCCCATCGACCTCAACAGGGCTGACGCATTTCGCTACGGCGAAGGTTCCGCCTTCGGCGGCGGCGAGGGCTTCGCGGGCGCAGGGGTCGGCACCGCCAGGTCTTCGGCCTCGGGCTCGGGCACCGAAGGCGCAATCACCGGCGGCGCGACCTCGCGCGACTTGCCGTCGCCTTTGCGCTGGAGCAACGACGGCGAGCGCGGGCTGTCCTCCATCGCCTCCTGCTGCTCCTCGACGATGCCGTAGACGATCCACCCGGCGACGCCGAGCAGCACCAACAGCGGCACCACCAGCCACTTCAAGGTCGAGCCGCTGATGCGGGTGCGGCTGGTCTCGCCGGTCGTCTCCACCGGAGGCGGCCTGCCCTTGAGCGCCGCGGGCAACGGTGCCACCACCGGCACCTTGTTCTCGCCCTCTTCGAGCGCCTTCGCCCCGGGCTTGGTGGAGCGCTGGCCGACCGGCAGCGGCTTTCCCGCCGCGGGCTCGACGTCGGTGGGCGGCACGTCCATCAGCGAGGGGTCGACCACCACCGGCGCTTCGGGCACCTCGGGGTGGGTCACCACCTGCGCGCGCAGTGGCGAAGCCTCGGGCATCGTCACCTCGCCCGCGCCCCACGGAGAAGGCTTGCGGGTGCCCTCCAGCATCTTGCCGGTGATCACCGGCGGGCTCGCGTCGGCCTCGTCGAGCTGGGGCATCGACTGATCCGTCGCCAGCTGGGCCTTGGGCGCGGGCGTGGTGCCTGCGTTGGTGGCGAGCGGCCGGGGCGGAGCGTCTTTGCCGGGCTTGGTCTCGCGGTCGGCGTCGGGCTCGCTCATCTGAAAGCCGGGCTTCAGCCGCGGCGTGGGCGAGAACGAGAGCGGCGCCGGGTTGATCGGCGACGGCTGCGGGCGCAGCGCGGGCCGCTCCCCGGTGTCGGGGATCTCCATCGAGCGGCGCGCGATGTCGGCCAGGTTGCGCACCGCGGTGGGCGGCTCGCGCTTGGCGGCGTCGGCATCGGGCGGCGACGGCGGAGGCGCCGGCTGCGGCTTCGACTCGCGAAACGAGGCGAGCAGCTTGCGCTCCATCTGAAACTCGGCGCTGAACGCCTCGCGCATGAAGCGGCTCACGCTCTCGGGGCCGGCCGAGGGGTCGATGTCGAGCAGCGCCGACTGCACCTTGCCGCGAAACTCTTCGGCGGTCTGAAAGCGCTGCGCCGGATCAGTCGAGAGCGCCTTGGTGATCAGCTGCGCCACCGTGGTCGGGCAGAGCGGCTCCACCTGCTGAATGTTGGCGAGCGTCGGGTTGGCCACCTTGCCCATCAGCTCCGCGGGAGGAATGCCGTCGAACGGGTTCTTGCCCGCCACCAGCTCCCAGAGGCAGATGCCGACCGAGTAGAGGTCGCTGCGGCGGTCGACCTTCGCGTGCCGCGCCTGCTCGGGCGACATGTAGAGGAACTTGCCGAGCACGATCGACGGGTTGGTCTTCGCCGAGTTGAGGGTCGACTTGGCGAGGCCGAAGTCGATCACCTTCACCTCGCCCTCGTAGCTGATCAGAATGTTCTGGGGAGAGACGTCGCGGTGAACGAGCATCATCTCCTTCTCTTCGTCGTCGCGCTTGCGGTGCGCGTAGGCGAGCGCGTCGAGCACGCGAGAGATGACGTAGAGCGCGAAGGTGAGCGGCAGCGGCATGTTGCGCTCGCGCATGCGGGCGGCGACCCGGCGCAGGTCTTTGCCGTCGACGTACTCGAGGGCGAGGTAGGGCTCCTCGTCGGTGAGCCCCATGTCGAGCACCTGGGCGATCGCCCCGTGCGACAGCTTGCCGAGCGTCTTCGCCTCGTTGACGAAGCGGCCGATGAACTCCTTGTCCTGCGCGAGGTGCGGGAGGATTTTCTTGATCACGCACAGCTTCTCGAAGCCCTCCGCGCCGTCGAGCCGGGCGAGGTAGATCTCGCCCATGCCTCCGGTGGCCACCGGCATCAGCAGCGTGTAGCGGCCGAAGGGCGCGGGCTTGAAGGGCCTCAGCCGCGTCTGGGTGGAAGGAGTCGTCATCGAGAAGCTTCGAGTTTGCGATTGAAGCGAATTTGAGCCCGTTAAGCCATCCGATCGACGATTCTCGGACCATGAAGAGGTGGGTGTTGCGGATTGGCGTTCTTTTCCTGCTGATCGTGCTGGCCGGCGTGGGCGTACAGGCCTGCGTTCGCGGCGATCCACCCCCCGATTGGGGCCCCACCAGCGGCCAGTTGACCGAGGGTACGCTCTCGCACGGGGGCCGCGACCGGCACTACCTCTACCTGGAGCCGAAAGACGACGGCCTGCACCCTCTGGTGATTGCGCTCCATGGGCGCCGGGGCGAGGGCCGCTCGCAAGAGAAGCTCACCGGGCTGTCGAAGGTGGCCGCGCGCGAAGGCTTCATCGTGGTCTTCCCCGACGGGTACTCCGAGAGCTGGCACGACGCGCGGGACCACGGCCCGGCGGCCGACGCGAAGATCGACGACGTCGGGTTTCTGCTCGCGCTGAAAGACGAGCTGGTGGCCAAGCACCGCGCCGACCCCAAGCGGGTGTACCTGGCGGGCATGTCGAACGGGGGAATGATGGCGCTCACCCTCGCCTGCCGCGCGAGCGAGCACTTCGCGGCGGTGGCGTCGGTGGCGGGGCTTTTGCCCACCCGCGAGGAGTGCAAGCCGAAGGCGCCGCTCTCGGTGGCGCTGGTGTCGGGCACCGACGACCCGCTGATGCCGTTCGAAGGCGGCGAGGTGAACGGCAGCAACGGCGGAGTGCACTCGGCCAAAGAGAGCGGCGAGCGGCTGGCGAAGGCGAACGGCTGCAGCGGTGACTCCGAGCGCCGCTCGCTGCCCAACGCCGACCCCAACGACGCGATGACCACCGAGGTCGACTTCTGGACCGCCTGCCCGCCCGGCATCGAAGTGCGCCGCTACACCGTGCAAGGCGGCGGTCACACCTGGCCAGGCGGCTGGCAGTACCTTTCTGATCGGTGGATCGGAAAGACCACCCGCGACTGGTCGGCGAGTGAAGAGATCTGGGCGTTTTTCAAGGACAAATCCCGCTGACGGTGGGTCGTGTTGCTTCTGCGGCAACACCCGCCGTTCTCAACCGATAATAGTGTTAGTTTCACTACCTCTCTTCCCGAGGGCGCACCCACCATGGCTACCGGTCCCGTTGGCAACAAGCCCACTGGTTTTCTGAACACCGTCAAGGAGTTCAAGGAGAACCACGAGGAGCTGATCGACACGCTCAAGGAAGCGAAGAGCGCGCTGGGTGAGCTGAAAGAAGTCGCCGAAGACGGCTTCGAGATGAAGAACTTCGTGAAGGAAGAGGGTCTGGGCGACAAGTTCAAGTCGCTCAAGGGCCTGAAGGAGCTCTCGCACGAGGGCGCGAAGGAATACGGCAATTGGTACAAAGACCCGACCGGCAAGCTCTCGTTCATGGGCAAGCTGGGCATCGCCGGCGGCGCGATGAAGGCGGTCACCGGGTTCGCCAAGCTCCCGGGCGAGGTCGGCACCGCGATCAAGGACGTGCGCGACGCGATTCGCAACCCCGACGCGACCAGCGTGCACAAGGCGGTGAGCTCGGTCGGCGAGGCGCTGGAGACCGGCCTCGGCGCGGCCGACTACGGCTCGTACGCGGCCACCACCGGCCAGAAGCTCTACAAGACCTACCACGCGGCTTCCGAGGCGTTCGCGAAGGCGGCTCCGGCGGCGTCGAAGGCGGTTCGTTCGGCGGCGGCCAAGGAGGCGATGAAGCAGGTCTTCGAAGGCACCGAGAAGGGCAAGGACATCTTCCGGGCCGTCAAGGGCGTCGCCACCGAGACCGCGAAGGAAGTCGGCGCGGCTGCGGGCAAGGGCATGGCCCACGCGGTCGGCGAGGCGGGCGGTCGCTCTGCCGCCAAGGCCACCATCGAGGCGGCTTCGCACGCGGCGGCTGAGGCGGCGGTTCACGCCGGCGCCGAGGCTGCGGGCAGCGCCCTGGCGCGCGGTGCGGCGCGGTTCGCTCCCGGCGTGAACGTGGCGATGGCGGCGATCGACACCGGCGTCGCGATCGCGACCCTGCGCGACCCGAAGGCCTCCACCGGCAGCAAGGTGTGCTCCTGCATCACCGCGGTCGGCTCGATCGCGGCGGCGACCAACATTCCCGTGGTCAGCCAGATCGGCGCGGGCGTCTCGATCGTCTCCAGCTTCGTGGGCGGCTTCTTCAAGTAACCGCTCGCGCAGGTAGCCAAAGGCGGCGCAGTTTGTTTCCATGCGCCGCATGGCGAACCCGAATCTGCCCTTCAACATGAAGTTGAAGATGTCGCCGGTGACCGACGCGCTGTCGTTGGCTCCGGTGAAGCTGCCCGACGTCAAGGCACCCGACGTCGAGGGCATCGCGGTCAAGGTCACCAAGCCCCAGAACATCAACGAAGCCGATCTGATCGACCGGCTCCACGAGCTGGAGCGCAAGCTCGGCACCACCCGGCCCCGCAAGGTCGGCGAGGTGGTGGCGATGGGTGACGACATCAAGGTCGACACCCTGGGCTACTGCGAGAAGAAGCTGATCCCCTTCTCGGCGCGCTTCGGGCTGTGGATGGAGCTGGCGCCGCAGGTGCAGCTGCCCGGCTTCGCCGAGGTGCTGGTGGGCAACAAGGTCGGCGACAGCGTGCAGCTCAACATCATGCTGCCGAAGACGTACCCGGTGGAGTCGCTCCGGGGAAAGCTGGCGTCGTTCATCGTCGACATTCGCGACGCGAACGAAGTGAAGCCGCTCTCGGCCGATGACCCGTCGTTTCTGGCGAAGGCGGGCCGTGGCGCGTCGGTCGACGACCTGATGCACAGCCTGCGTGAAGACATCGAGGTCGACCTGGCACGGGTGATGGTGGTCGAGGGCGAGCAGCTGGTGCTCGACGAGCTGGTGAAGCGGGCGAAGGTGACGGTGCCGAAAGACCTGGTCGATCAGGAGATCAAACGGCACTGGGCGCAGGTCGAGGGCAAGGAGCTGGTGGAGCGCAAGTTCGACGTCGACGAGCAGAACGAGGCGATGAACCTCTGGCTCAACGACGGGCCGACCCGCGCCGACGCCGAGCGCCGGCTGAAGGTGTCGCTGGTGCTGAAGGCGGTGGGCGACGCGCAGAAGCTGTCGCTCTCGCCCGAGAAGATGGAGTCGCTGATCACCCGGCAGGCCTCGGCGTTCGGGCTCACCGCGCAGCAGGTGAAAGAAGGCCTGCGCGAAGAGGGCGAGCTGACCCAGAAGATGGCCAACGTCGCCTACCACCTGATGATGGTGGAGTACGTAATGCAGCGGGCGAAGATCGACTTCGAGGGCGTGAAGCTCTAACTGAGGTGAGGTTAGCGAGTCGCCTGATCAGCGCTTCAAGCCGTGCGCTTCGAGCATCTTGTACAAGTAGCTGCGCGCAATGCCGGCCTCTCGCGCCGCGGCTGACGCATTGCCGTCGTGCCGGGCCAGCAGCGCCTCGAGGTAGCTGCGCTCGAACGCCTTCAGCGCCTGCTCGCGCGAGCCGTGAAAATCGAGCGCTTCATCCTTGGCGCCGGGCATCAGCGATGAGGCGCCGAGCGCCAGCACCCGCTCGACCGCGTTCTTCAGCTCGCGAACGTTGCCCGGCCACTGCCGCGCCGCCAGCGCCGCCAGGGTCGACGCCGCCAATGGAGCGGTGGCTCCCGCATTCGCGGCGAACGCGTGGGCCAGCATCGGAACGTCGTCGGGCCGCGACGAGAGCGGAGGCACCTCGAGCACCAGCGCCGCGATTCGGAAGTACAGGTCCATTCGAAACGCGCCCGACTTCGCGCGCGCGGCAAGGTCGTGGTGGGTCGCCGCCAGCACCCGGAAGTCGCTCTTGCGCACCAGGCCCTCGCCCACCCGCGAGAAGGTGCGCGACTCCAGCGCCCGCAGCAGCGACGGCTGCAAAGTCAGCGGCAGCTCGGCGATCTCGTCGAGAAACAGCACCCCGCCGTCGGCCCGCTCGAGCGCGCCCGCGGTGTCTTTCACCGCCGAGGTGAATGCGCCCTTCACGTGGCCGAACAGCTGCGCCTGGATCAGGTCGGGCGCCACCGCTCCGCAGTCGAATACGATGAACGGGCCCTGCGCGCGCGGAGACAAGGCGTGAATCGCCCGCGCCACCCCTTCTTTGCCCGCGCCGGTCTCGCCGTGGATCAGCACCGCCGCGTCGGTCGGCGCCACCTGCTCCAGCTGGGCGAACAGCCGCTTCATCGCCACCGAGCGGCCGAGCAGCCCAGCGAGCTCTTCCTTGTCCGACAGGCGGCCCTGGGTCACCGACGGCAGCAGCGCCAGACGGGTCTTCCCCAGCTCGATGGTCGCGCCCAGCGGCAGCTCGAGCGCTTCGATGCGGTTGCCGAGGTAGCGGGTGCCGTTCTTCGAGCCCAGGTCTTTGACCCGCACCTTGGTGCCGAGCAGCTCGACCGCGAGGTGCCGGCGGGAGACCGCGTCGTCGCTCAGCCGCAGCGTCACGCCTTCAGTGGAGCCGACCACCGCGGTGCCTTCGGTGATGATCGCCTGCTTGCCCTCGTCGACCCCTTCGATGACGAGCAACCGCACCGGCTGCACACGGCTGACGGTCGCGGTTTTGCCGAGGGTGGACGTCTCGGGCTCGTGGGTCGACATCTCCATCGCGAGTTTAACCCGCGGGGTGGCGAAAGGTTGTGGGGCTTCGTGGTGCAGGTCACTTCGAGAAGTCGACCTGCAGGGTGACGACCTTGCCCTCTTCGACCACCACCGGGCGTTTTTCGACCCGGCCGTCCTGGGTGCGAAACAACACCGTGTGCCGGCCGATCGGCACCGGGAATCGTGAGAGTGGCGTCTGGTCGAGCTCTTTGCCGTCGAGCAGCACCCGGGCCCACGGCGCAGCGTCGGCGGTGAGGTAACCGACCTTCAGCGGCGCCGGATCCGTCAGGTGCGCCTCGGGCGGCGGCTTCTTCGCGTCCTTGCGCGCGTACTTCAACGGCGCGCGCTTCGGCTCATCGGGCTTCGTCTCGTCCACCTTCGGCGCGGGAGGCTCGGCCGACTTCTCCACCTCCACCGGCGGCTCGACCTTCGGCACCTCGGCGATCTGCGGAGGCGGAGCCACCTCCACCTGCGGCGTCGCGGGCCAGAACACGAACGCGGCGCCCGCCAACGCGAGCACCAACACCACCGCTCCGACGGCGAAGCCCACCCGGCTGCGCGAGTGCTTCAGCGCCAGCGGGTCGAGATCAGGCGCGGTTACCTTCAGCGCCTCGGGCGACGGCACCGGCGGCCCCACGTCGGGCAGCGAGGTGGTGCCGGGCGTCGGGTTCGACGGCGTCACCATCAACGAGCCGGTGCCCTTCGGGGGGCGGCCGGGCGTCGACTGCCGCAGGTCTTCGGCGCAGTGCTGCTTGATGAACTCCGCCAGCTCGGGCGCCGAGGCCACCGGCCCGTCGACGAACGCCTCGCGAAATTCGCGCGCGGTGGCGAAGCGCTGGGCGGCGTCTTTCGCGTGCGCCTTCATCAGCGCGTCGCTCATGCGCTGCCCCACCTCGGAGCGGATCAGCTGCGCCGGGGTCGGCATCTGGTCCCGCACCGCGTCGATGGTGTCGAGGTCTCCGCCGCGCTTGAACGGCGAGACCAGGGTGAGCGACTCGTAGAGCAACGTCGACGCCGAGAAGACGTCGGCCCGCGGGCTCACCGGCCCGGTCGCCGACTGCTCGGGCGCGATGTACGCCGCCTTGCCCCGCAGCGAGCCCGGCCGGGTGTAGTGCAGGTTGATCGCCGCCTTGGCGATGCCGAAGTCGGTGAGCAGCACCGCGCCCGCGGTCGAAATCATCACGTTCGAGGGGCTGACGTCGCGGTGCACCACGTTGAGCGGCTGCTTGTCGGGCCCTTTGAGCCCGTGCGCGTAGCCGAGCGCCTCGAGCAGCCCGGTGGCGATCAGCCGCACCAGGGGCAGCGGCATCAACAGCCGCTTGTTCTTCAGCGTGCGCAGCAGCACCGAGAGGCTGACGCCCTCCACCAGCGCCATCGCCAGGTAGGGGCGCCCGTCGGCCTCACCGACGTCGAAGATTTGAATGATGTTCGGGTGGTTCATTCGAGCCGCGAGCCGCGCCTCATCGAAGAAGCGCTCCACGAACTCGGAGTCGTCGACCAGGTGCGGCAGCAGCAGCTTGAGCGCGACCTCCTTCTCGAAGTCGCCCGCACCGGTTCGCCGCGCGACGAACACCTCACCCATGCCACCCCCGGAGAGCCGGGTGAGCAGCTCGTAGGGACCTGCGCGAAGGCCAGAGCTCACGACCCGGCCAACTTAGCACCAGCCTGCTAACCTTCAGCCGTGGCGCTCTCGGGTTGGGAAGGCGTGTTGATGGCTCCCGACGACGATGAGCAACGCCTGGTGCTGGCGGATCAGCTGCTTGCCCGGGGCGACCCCCTGGGTGAGTTCATCAGCTTGTCGTGCCGCCGCGCCCGCCTCAGCTCCGAGGTCGACGACGAGACCCGCGGCCGGCTCGCCGAGCTGTGGAACGAGCACGGCAAGGAGTTCTGCTCCCGCTTCGGTGGCGACGGCTACACGCTCCACTTCTCGCGCGGCCTGCCCACCCGGTTGATCGCCCGCGCCGAAGACTGGCTCACCGGGCCCGAGCTGCCGGCGCCGATTCAGCGCATCGAGCTCTACGACGTCGCCAGCATCGACGTGGCGCGCATCTTCTCGCGGCCGTCGGCGATGCGGCTCGCGGGGCTGACCCTGCGCGCGACCGACCCGTGGAGCCGGAGCGAGGCGCGGGCGATCGCCGCCGCCAAACCGCCGAAGCTGAAGCACCTCGGGCTGCACAACGCGTTCATTCGCTCGGTCGACTTCAACGCCTGCCTCTCGGGCGCGCTGTTCACCCAGCTGCAGACGCTCGAGATTGGCGGCCCGCTCGGCACCGAGCCGTCGATCGCCCTGGTGCCGCTCAACGGGCGCGCCCACCAGCTGGGCCGCTTCGTGCTCACCGACGGCATCGCCGAGTGGCCGCCCCACCAGTACTTCTCCGACGGAGGCATGGTGTTCCGCTCGCCGTGGGGCGCGCAGCTGATGTGGAGCGCGCTCCCCGACGAAGCCGGCGCCTGGGCCGCGCTGGCGGTGCTCGGGCTGCGCTCGGGGCTGACCGCCACCCACCTGGTGCACCGCTCGAGCGGCGAGCCGGCGCTCTTGGTGAAGACCCACGAGGTCTGCGCCGCCTACGAGGGCCCGGCCACCTGGTTTCCCCAACCGGTGCGCGCGCACCCGGCGCTGTTCGAGCCGCTCGACGAAGGCGACGCCGACGACGGGCGGTGGCAGCTGTACCCGGTGCCGAAAATCTGCCGGCTCGACGAGCTGCCCGGGCCGCGCAACGAGCTGTCGCCGGTGGAGTGGGCGGCGGCGTTCGCTCCCCTCGCCCGCTGGCTGTCGGAGCAGGAGCACCCGTCGGTGGAGAACTGCGCGCTGTTCCTGGGAGACACCGGGGTGCAGCTGCACCGCGCCGCGCCCCACTTCGCCTTTCAGCACAGCGCGATGGGCCTGCCTTCGCCTTCGGTCGCCGCCGAGATGCCGCCCGAGATTCTGGCCCGGCCGAACCCCGGCCCGCCCCAGCCGCCGACCGCGGTGTTTCGAGTCGCCGCCCGCATCGCCGCGCTGCTCGGGGTCGAGCTCGCCAAGGGCACCAACGTCTACGACATGCTCACCTCGCTGCTCAGCTTCAAGCCGAAGGTGGTGCGCAACGACGTGCCGAAGGAGCTGTCGGACGTGCTCGAGCGCTCGCTCAGCCGCAAGCCCGAGGAGCGGCCGTCGCTGAAGGAGCTCGCCGAGGCGCTGGAGAAGTTCAGAAACCCCGAGACCGCGACCGCGCCGGCGCGGTTGTCGCTGCCGAGCCTGTCGGAGCGCATCGACGCGCTGGCGTCGGTCTGGCTCACCACCCACTCCGCCTACGAGCCCGACCGGCTGACGTGATTCGTTGGCCCCGCCTCGCCGCTCGGCTCCGGCATCAAGGCCAGCTGCACTGGTTGGTCGCCGAGCGCTTCAGCGCCACGTCGTCGACCTCGATGAACTGCCCCGGCAGCGCCTTGGAGTTGAACGCGATGCGGAGGTCGAAGCGCGACGCGCCCTGGGTGACCACCGACTCCTGAATGTTGATCCACCCCGCGCCCACCACCGGCTTCATCATCGGGGTGCTCTGCTGAATCACCGTGCCGGCGTCGTCGCGCTCGCGAAACAGCAGCACCACCTGCACCCCGGCGTCGTTCGGCGTGTCGGCCCGCACCCACGCCAGGCCGCACCAGGTCTGACCGGGCAGCGTGTCGCGCACCGGCACCGTCTGGGTCTGCAGCGACGGCGTCTCGCCCGCGTCGAGCAGCGAGTACAGACGGGCCGCGCGCAGCCCGCTGCGGGGGAAGGTGGTGTACGGCGTCATCACGCCGTTGCGGCCGGCCCAGAGCGCAATCTGCCCGGCGTCGGTGAGGTCTTCGAAGCCCGGGTTGGGCAGCCAATTCGACGGCCCGGCGTCGACCTCGCCAATCTTGAAGCAGTGGAGGTCGAAGCAGGTGTAGCCGGGGCCGCAGGCGCGGGTGTCGTCGCAGCTCAGGCCGGTCTCGTCGAGCGGGTCGGGAAAGCACCCGGCCAGCGCCAAGAGCAGCAGCGGCGCCCACCTCACCATGCGAACAACACCACCCCGGTGCCGGCGGCGACTCCGGCTCCGATGAAGCAACCGGTGGCCACCGCCGCGTCGGTGAACGCCCGGCCCTCCGCCGCGCGCGCGGTGTCGGAGAAATTGCCCGGCGGTTTGGTGCGGTCGTGGGCTGCGCGGGCTTCGTTGCGTGAGACCACCTGAAACGCGGCGCCCGCTCCTGCGGCAGCCACCGCCACCGCGACCGCGATCCACGCCGGGGCGCGCTGCAGCCGGGGGGTGCCGGTCTCCACCAACACCGGGCCCACGCTGCCGGTGCCCACCACGTGCTGCGGCTCGGCGGCGCTGCCCCAGCTGGCCACCGCCGCTCCGGAGTCGTCGTGCACCTCGGCGTACCAGTCGAGGGTGTGGCCGGGCTCGACGTCGAGCGCCAGCCGGCCGACCGACGCCTCCACCGCGACGTTGTGGCTCACCCACGGGCCGTCGTCGTGGCGCACCTGAAACACCAGGGCCGCGAACCGCCGGTAGGGGTCGACGACCTTCACCAGGGCTTCGCCGGGCCCCGCCGGTTGGGGGAGCAGCTTCAGCCAGGGCTCGGGGTAGAGCTTGTGCTTCACCTGGGAGAACAGCTGCTGCATCTTCGGGCTGGCCTTGTCGTCGAGCTGGTAGGTGGGCTCCAGGCCGAGCAGCTCGGTGTAGGCGTCTTCGGCCTCTTCGCGGTGGCCCTCGGCGACCTGGCAGCGGGCGAGCAGCTCCAGCACCTCCAGCCGCTGGCCGTGTTCCAAACCGGGCACCTGCCGGGCGACCTTCAGTTGCTCGATGGCCTCGGCGAACTGCAGCGCTCGCGCGAGGGTACGGCCCTGGTCGAGGTAGGGGTTGGGCGCCTGTGTGAGCAGCACCAGCAGCAACGCGGTCACGCGAGGGGCTTTCTACAGCATGCGCGCCACCTTGGTAGAGTCACGGAGCGTGGCGGAGTCGCTGACCGGCCTCAAGCTGGGCGAGTACGAGGTGAGGGAGCTGCTGGGTGAGGGCGGCATGAGTGACGTCTATGCCGGGTTCCAGCCCAACATCTCGAAGAAGGTCGCGATCAAGGTGCTGAAGCCCGAGATGGCGGCCGACCAGTCGCACGTGGCGCGGCTGCTCACCGAAGCGGTGGCGGTCAACACCATCGGCCACCGCAATGTGATCGACATCTTCGCCTCGGGCAACCTGCCCGACGGCCGCCCGTACATCGTGATGGAGTTTCTCGAGGGCGAGTCGCTCGACACCTACCTCGAGAAGGTGCCGCTGCTGCAGCAGCTGGAGGCGATCGAAGTGCTGATCGACATCTTGGGGCCGCTCGCCGCCGCGCACGCCAAGGGCATCATTCACCGCGACCTGAAGCCGTCGAACGTGTTCCTGCTGAGGCAGCCCGACGGCACCCGCTTCTTGAAGCTGCTCGACTTCGGCCTCGCCAAGCAGTCGTACGCGATGGACAACAAGGCGCGGCAGACCAGCCAGTACCAGGTGGCTGGCACCCCCGACTACATGGCGCCCGAGCAGGCCCAGGGCAAAGACATCAGCCCGCTGACCGACCTCTACGCGGTGGGAGTGATGGCCTTTCAGCTGCTCACCGGGCGGCTGCCGTTCATCGGGAGAACCCCGATGGAGGTGATGCTGAAGCAGGTCAACGACGTGCCGCCCCGGCTGCGCCTGCTCACGCCCGAGATTCTGCCCGCGCTGGAGCAGCTGGTGCTTCAGCTGCTCGAGAAGGAGCCGTCGAAGCGGCCGCCCACCGCCGAGGTGGTGCGCGCCGAGCTGAAGCTGATCGGCATGAGCCTGCGCACCGAAGAGGGCGTGGAGACGCGGGTGTGGACCCAGGTGCAGACCGCGCCTCCGCTTTCCAACGCGCCGGCGCAGACGCCGATGAGCGGCAGGCCACTGACCCAGAACAGCGCCGAAGGGTTGATGGCGCTGATCACCACTCCGTCGTCGAGCGACCTGCCGCGGGTGGTCTCCCAAGAGCCCCACGCGCCGCTCGACCCGTCGTTCCTCACCACCGACCTCTCCGCCTCGCCGGTCGCGAAGCCCGCCGCCACCGCCACGCCCGAGCCCGCGGCCGAGCCCCCCAAGCCGGCGGCGCCGAAACCTTCGTCTCGCCTGCCGTTGATGGTGGGTGGAGCGGTGGCGGTGCTCGCCGCGCTGGCGGTCTTCATCTGGTCTCAGCGCAAGGAGCCGCCCAAGCCGGTGGTCGAGCCGCCTCCTCCGCCGGTGGTGGCGATACCTCCGCCTGCCACGGTGGAGGTGCAGCCGCCCGCGCCGCCTCCGGTCGCAGAGGTGAAGCCGCCCGAGCCGGCTCCGGCCCCGACGGTGGCGGAGCTGAAGGAGCGCGTGCTCGGCCTCGAGCGGAGGGTGAAGGAGCTGCCCGCGAAGGCGCGTACCCCGGCGAAGCAGTTTCTCGCCCGCGAGCAGAAGAAGCTCGCCGGCTCGACCGAAGAGCAGCGGCGCGAGCTCTCCCAGACGCTCGACGCGTGGGAGAGCAAGCACCTGAAGAAGTGACCTGGCGCCGGTCAGTGCTGGCCGTCGTAGTTGTCGTCTTCCCAGTCGCGTGGGGTGCTGCGGCTGCCGCGGCTCTCACCGCCGCGCCGGGCGATCTCCCGCCGCTCCTGTTCGTCCATCGCGGCGAACCCGCGCGGGCCGTTGTGTGGAGCCTCGCCGCCGCGGCGTGCGATCTCTTTGCGCTCCGCCTCGTCGAGGGCCGCGAAACCACGGGGACCGCGGTGAGGCGCCTCGCCACCCCGGCGGGCAATCTGCCGCTGCGCATCTTCGTTCATCGCGGCGAACCCGCGCGGGCCGTTGTGCGGCGCCTCACCTCCGCGCCGCGCAATCTGCCGGCGCTCCTCTTCATCCATCGCGGCGAACCCGCGTGGACCGCGGTGCGGAGCCTCACCGCCCATGCGGGCGATCTCCTTCTGGCGCCGGGGATCCATCGCGGCGAAGCCTCTGCGGCCGCCGGTGGGGTTGGCGTTGTCGTCGTTCTTCTCGGCGACGCCCGGCTGCGACTCTTCTCGTTCATCGTTTTCGTTCGGCATCTGTCGATCCTCTACGTTCAGTTGTGCAAGCGACAGACCTGATCAACTCGCACCTCTGTGAAGTCGATAACGGGGGCCGCCAGCGGTTACCGCTCGAGTCTGTGGAAACAAACGCGCGCGCCACGCGTTGACCAGAACCACGCGCGAATCTGCCTCAGCGGGTGGCACCACCGATGCTTGGTGCTTCGCTCGGAGGTGCACGATGGCCAGCAGAACGAAGAAGAAGAACGGCGTGAACGAGCGGAGCGCGGTGAGCGCGCGGCGAACCAGCGCAGGCTCGAAGCAGGCCAGGCCTCCGCCGCGCTCGAAGCAGAAGACCCACGGCCCACGGGCGCCTCGCGCCGGCTCCTGGGCGGGAGACCTCGAGAACGACCATGACCACGACGGCCGCTACCCTGACCGCGAGGGTGACCGTGGCGACGGGTTGCTGATCGACCGCAACCCCGACTGGCGGCACGGCTGACTCTAGAAGGTGTTGAGCTTCTCGAGCGTGCGGGAGACCGTGTCGGCCACCGTCTTGCGCACCGGCGCCACCACCCGGTCGACGTTCGACACCAGGAAGAGCGGGTCTTCGACCTGCCAGCCCTGCACCGGCACTTCCACCAACAGGCCGATGTCGAGGTGCCGCCGCGCCGACGCGCGCGGGGCGAAGATCAGCTGGTTGGTGGCCGCCGCCACCTCGAGGCCGAGCAACACCGTCTGGGTCTCGTGGCCCACCTTGCGCTCGGAGTACGGCAGCGGGCAGCCGTCTTCGACCGGCGCCAGCTGCGAATTCACGTGGTGCACCGGGCTCAAGAAGGGCGCGGCCTTGATCCGCTCCACCGTGACCGGAAAAGGCTTCAACGTCGCCGCCAGCGCGGGAGTGGTGAACAGCCCGTTGCGAATGGTGCCCAGCCGCTCGGTGCTCCACGACGGCGGGTAGCGGCCCTCGGTCGGCGCGAGCACCAGGTCGAACAGGTTCTGGGTCGCCTGGCCGGTGATTTGCGCCATCGCCATCTGCAGGCAGCGCAGCCGCAGCGGCTGGAGCGCGAGCGCGATCGCCGGAGCGAACGCATGAAGAATGTGTGACGGCGCGGCGAGGGTGACCTCCTGGCCGGGCGCGGCCTCGCCACGGCGCAGGTTGCGCAGCTGCGAAGTGACCGCTTCGAGCTGCGGCACCATTCGCACCGCGACGTCGGACAGCACCGCCCCTTTGGAGGAGCGCGCGAGCAGCTTCACGTTCAGCTGACGCTCGAGGCGGGTGATCGCCTTCGACACCTGCGAGGTGGTGACACCCAGCTCGCGCGCGGCGGCGGCCAGTGAACCGTGGCGCCGCACCGCGAGAAAAGTAGCCAGGTCAGAGAAGCGGAGCTCGAGGAGAGAATCTTGGACCTTCGGCACGGGCGCGTGTTGTATCACCCGACCCATGACGACACTACGAAGCGTGGTGGCGGTGTCGGCGTTACTCGCTTCGGCGTGCGCAGCGCCGGCCTACGTCGCAGGCAAACGCATTCCACCGCCGGTCCCCGACGACGTGACGCACCACGAGTCTTCGCTCAACGGCAAAGACGGAGTGATGCTGCTCACCCAATCGTGGCTGCCGAAATCGGGCGAGACCAAGGCGGTGGTGATTCTGGTGCACGGCTTGAAGGACTATTCGGACCGCTACTCGGGCTTCGCGCAGCAGCTCACCCAGCACGGCTACGCGGTCTACGCCTACGACCAGCGCGGGCACGGCGACTCCGCGGGCGACCGGGTGTGGGTGGGCCATTTCTCTGACCTCACCGACGACCTCGGCGCCTTCGTCGAGCGGGTGCAGAGCGAGCAGCCAGGCAAGCCGTTCTTCCTCTTCGGGCACTCGATGGGCGGAGCGGTGGTGACGCTCTACACGATTCAGAAGCAGCCGAAGGCGAACGGCCTGGTGCTCTCGGCGGCGGCGCTGAAGACCGACGCGGGCGCGGGGCTGCGCGGCTCGGTGCACCTGTTCTCGACGATCGCTCCGACGCTGGCGGTGTTCGAGCTGAAAGACGAAGACTTCAGCCGCGACAAGGCGGTGGTCGACTCGATGAAGCACGACCCGCTGATCTACGACGGCAGCGGCCCGGCGCGCACCGCGGGTGAGGTGCTGAACGCGATCAGCGAGATTCGCGAGCGCTCGGCGGAGCTGAAGGTGCCGGTGCTGGCGATGCACGGCACCCTCGACAAGGTGACTCCGCCCTCGGGCGACGACGACCTGGTGGCGAAGGCGTCGTGCACCGACAAGACGGCGAAGAAATACGAGGGGCTGGTGCACGATCTGCTGCACGAGCCCGAAAAAGATCAGGTGATCGCCGACGTGATCAGCTGGCTCGACGCGCACCTGAAGGCCCCATGAAGAAGAAAGCCGACCCTGCCGCTGCGAACGCCCGTCTGGGCCGCGCCTGGCTGAAGGCGTTCAACGCCCACGACGTGCCGAAGTTGGTGGCGCTCTACGCCGACGACTGCGCGCACACCTCGCCGAAGATTCGCACGCTGCACCCCGAGACCGGCGGCAAGCTGCTGGGCAAGGCGGCGCTCACCGAGTGGTGGGCCGACGCGATTCGCCGGCTGCCGTCGTTGCAGTACGAGGCACTCACGGTGACCGCCGACTCCAAGCGGGTGTTCCTCGAGTACCTGCGTCACGTCGACGGCGAGGCGAGCTACCCGGTCGCCGAGGTCTTCGACGTCGTCAAAGGCCGCATCAAGAGCTCGCGCGTCTACCACGGCTAGCGCCGTGCCCTTCACGATCCCTCTCCTTTGGGAGAGGCCGACGAGCGCCATAGGCGCTCGCGGGTGAGGGACAGCCCGGTCCGCACGTCGCACACCACGCCTGATCTCGAAGCCGCCTTACAGCGGCCTTCAAGACTGGAGCATCCGCGCCCGTCCACTCTCTCGGACGATTCTCGCATCGAAGACGCACCTGCTCCTCTGATCAGTGCTGGCACGCGCTTCGCTCTACGGCGTCGCGCTCGGAGACGGTCTTCGGGCGGAACCAAGGAGCAGTATGGAGCCAGGAAAGAAGTACACGGTGTTCTCGATCCACAAGACCGAGCGCAGCACCGTGTGGGTTCGGGCGGGGATCGCCTGGCCCAACAAGGACGGGTCGACCAACGTCTATCTCGACGTGTTGCCTCTCGACGGAAAGCTGCACATCCGCGAGGCGGCGCCGGCGAGCGATTCGCGAATCGAGCGGCCCAACCCGACGGAGTTGAACCAGCAGGAGCAGCAACACAACGAAGTGAACACGAGCATGTCCATGGGAGGACACTGAAAATGAAGTCAGCAATTCTGGCGGTGGCGATGGTGGCGTCGGCGGTTTCTTTTTCGGCTGAGGCTGCGCCGAAGAAGGGCGCCGCGAAGGCGAAGGTGCAGTTGTCGGGAACGGTGAACCTGAACCAGGCCACCGAGAAGCAGCTCGATCTGTTGCCCGGCATCGGTCCGAAGGTGGCACACCGGATCGTCGAGGCGCGCAAGGCGGCTCCGTTCGCGAGCACCGCCGCGGTGATGAAGGTGAAGGGCTTCGGCAAGAAGCGCTTCGAGAAGCTGAAGGGCTACCTGACGGTGAACGGGCCGACCACGCTCGCTGCCGCCCGGGTGAGCGCTTCGCCCGAGGCGCAGGGCCGCTCGGCGCCTCCGGCGCGCTGAGGCTTTACCCGCCGTACCTCCACCGCGGGCTCCGGGGACTCGTCGCCAGGTTCCCGGGGCCCGTTTTCTGGCGGGCGCCTCGCACTGGTGGCTAAGGTCGGGGTCGATGTCGACGGCGTACGAACAAGTTCAGGAGTGCGTGGCTTCGATTCGCGCGCACGCCAAGGGCCTCGAGCCCAAGGCAGCGATCATTCTCGGCTCCGGGCTCGGCGGGTTCGCCGACACGCTCGAGGGCGCGGTCTCGATACCCTACGAGAAGCTGCCCCACTTCCCCCGCTCTTCGGTGCCCGGTCACGCGGGGCGCCTGGTGCTCGGCACCCTCGACGGCCAGCCGCTGGTGGTGATGAGCGGCCGGGTGCACTTCTACGAGGGCTACTCGCCGGCGCAGGTCGCGTTCCCCGCGCGGGTGATGTGCAGCCTGAGGCCCAAGGCGCTGGTGGTGACCAACGCCGCCGGCGGCATCAACTCGGGCTTCGTGCCCGGCGACCTGATGGCGATCACCGACCACCTGAACCTCTCGGGCTTCAACCCGCTGATCGGCCACAACGAAGACAAGCTCGGGCCTCGCTTCCCCGACATGAGCCACGCCTACTCGCCCCAGCTGCTCGAGCTGCTCGAAGGGGCGGCGGCGGCCGAGAAGATCAGCCTCAAGAAGGGCGTCTACGTGCAGCTGTCGGGGCCTTCGTACGAGACCCCGGCTGAGATTCGCATGCTCCGTACCCTCGGCGCCGACGCGGTGGGCATGTCGACCGTGCCCGAGGTGGTGGCCGCCGCGCACATGGGCGTGAAGGTGGCGGGCATCTCCTGCATCACCAACCTCGCCGCCGGAATTTCAGCGCAGCCGCTCTCGCACGCCGAGGTCTCCGAGACCGCCGACCGGGTGAAGGGCGTCTTCAGCCGGCTGCTGAAGCGCTTCGTCGTGGCGATCGCCGCCGCCTCGAACTAGAGCGGCCCTCATGGCGAGGCGAGACAGCAAACTGACCACCGGCGAGCGCAAGGCCTCCGACCGGCGCGACAGCAACCGGGTGCCGATGACGTTTCTGGTGCGCGACGTCGCCGCGGGCGCGGAGTACGTCGAGCGCTCGGGAGACCTCTCGCTGGGCGGCATCTTCTTCAAGGGCAAGTCGCCCCCGTTCGGCACCCAGGTCGAAGTGCGGTTTCGCCTGCCCGGCGTGCCCCGCGAGGTCAAAGCGGTGGGTGAGATCATTCGCCTCAAGGAAGCCGGCAGCGACCTCGACTTCCACGTGCGCTTCACCGAGCTCGACGTCACCTCCGAGCTGGCGATCGCCAAGCACCTCGACGACGTTACCGGCGCCGGCTAGCCCCACCTGGGCTCTGGCGCAGGGCCGCCCTTCCGTGCTGTAAGCGGCGCGCCATGTCCCAGCCCGCGCTGACTGATCCGTTTGCCGCGCCCGTCTACGCAGATTCGGCGCTCTCGCGCTGGTGCAAGCGGGCGCTCTACGACCCGCGCGACGAGGTCTTCGTTCGGCTGACCTTGAAGATGGTGGCGCTGTTCACCGCGCTCCAGGTGGCGCTGGCGTGGAAGTTCAGCTGGCCGCTGGCGATCGTCTACGGCGTTGCGTGGGGCTGGTTCGCTCCGCCGGTGATTCTGATGCTGCACAACACGATGCACCGGCCGTTCATCAAGAAGCCGCGCTGGCTCGACCGGGTGCACCCGTACCTGATGTCGTTCTTGTTCGGCATTCCCACCGGGTACATGGAGCACCACGTCGGCATGCACCACGTGGAGAACAACGTCGCCGAAGACCTCTCGGCGACCTGGCACTACAAGCGCGACAACTTTCTGCACTTCCTCCTCTACTTCCTGCGCTTCTTCTTCCTCGACGAGGTGCGGCTGCCCGCCTACCTGGCGCGGCACAAGCGCGGCAACATGGCGCGCCGGGAGATCATCGGCGAGCTCACCCACCTCACCGTCGCCGGCGTGATGCTGTGCTGGAACTGGCGCTTCGGCCTGGTGTGCTTCGCGCTCCCGCTGGTGACGGTGCGCTTCATGATGATGGTCGGCAACTGGGGCCAGCACGCGTTCATCGACCCAACTCGCCCCGGTGACTCCTGGGTGAACTCCATCACCTGCATCAACTCCGGCTACAACAAGCGGTGCTTCAACGACGGGTACCACATCGGCCACCACGTGAAGATGAACCGCCACTGGGCAGAGATGCCGAAAGACTTTCTCGACACCGCGGAGCGCGCGGCGAAGGAAGGCAGCATCGTCTTCGAGGGCGTCGACTTCTTTCTCGTCTCGGTCTTGCTGTGGACCCGGCAGTACAAGTTCCTCGCCAAACGCTTCGTTCGTCTCGGGCGTGAGATGACCGATGAGCAGGTCGAGGCGCTGCTGCGGTCGCGCGTGTTGCCGATTCGCGAAGAGGTCAACGACAACGCCCTCGAGCCCGCGGCCTGAGCCCCAAGCCGACGAACGACGCACTGGGTGTTTTTCAGGCCGCGCTCGACCTCGAGCAGCTGGCGCGCAAAGGCGAGTGGCTGGCCCGCAAGTGGGCGCGAATGACCGCCTCGCCGTTCGGGTTTCTGCGCGGCGCGGCGCACATGTTCGAAGAGGCGCTCGCCCGCGAGCCCCAGCTGTCGAAGGGCCCGCCCGGAGAAGGCCGGCTGGTGGGCGACCTCCACCTCGAGAACTTCGGCACCCTGCGCACCCCGCGCGGCTGGCTGTTTCACGTCAACGACTTCGACGAGGTGAAAGAGGGCCCGTGGCACCGCGACGTGCTCCGGCTGCTGACCTCGACGCTGCTCGCCGCCTCGGAGCGCGGGCTGCCTGGCCTGCGCGCGCTGGAGCTGTGCGAGCGCATCGTCGAAGGGCACCAGAGGGCGGTGCGCGGAGGCAAGGTCGCGCCCAGCCCCGCGGTGCAGCAGCTGCTCGCCAAGGCGAAGAAGTCGGGCCCCGAGCCGCTGGTGAAGAAGTACGTCACCGCCAAGGGGAAGTTGGTGCGCGACGAGAAGCACTTCGAGGCGCCCGAGGCGCTGCGCCGCGCGGTGCCGGCGCTGGTGCTCCGCTGGGCCGCGTCGCTCGCCGAGCCGCCCGACGCCGACAAGCTGAAGGTGGTCGACGTGGTGCGCCGGCTGGCCGGCACCGGTTCGCTCGGGGTGGAGCGACTGCTGGTGATGACCCGCGGCGGGCACCACCCATGGTTTCTCGACGTGAAGGCCTCGCCCAACGGCGCGCAGCAGATCGCCGATGCGATGCACCAGGGGCTGCCGAGCCCGCCGCTGTGGCTGAAGCCGCTCGAGCTGGCAGGGATGCCGGTGTTGGTGCGCCGGCTGGAGTCGGGTGAAGACAAGCTGACCTTCACGTTGCTGCCCGAGAAAGACCTCGACGCGGTGGCGTTGCAGCTGGGAGCGCTCACCGGCGAGGTGCACCGAAGGTTGGCCACCCGGCCCGGCCGCGCGTGGACGAAGGCCGAGCGCGACGAGCTGATCAACGCCGCCCGGAGAATGGCGGGGATACACCACGAGGCGTATCTCGATTTCTGCGCCGCGGTGAAGACCGCGAAGTAGCAAACTACGCGCTGGCCTGGGGCACGGTCGGCGCGACCATCTTCTCTTCGATCGCCGACGCCACCTTCTCGTACTCGCCCTTGCTGGCGAACAGGTGCCGCGACACCAGCACCCGCTTCTCTTCACCGACGAAGACGATCAACGTCTCTTTCTCGGCGCCGTTGCGCTTCACCTGGGTGACCGCGCTCCAGGGAATTTCGATCTCACCTTCGATCGGCCGCGACACCTTCAGCCGGGTCGCCTCGACCGACACGCCCCAGCCCGGCCGCGGGCGCAGCTTCAGGTGCACATAGAGCATCGAGCCCAACAGCCCCAGGCAGATGCCGGCCCGCGCGTATTCGATGCCCACGCCGGAGTGCACCGCGGTGGCCAGCGCCCACGCGCCCAGCGTCAGCGCGCACAACGCTCCCACCGTCAGCGCCACGCGGAGCTTCAGCGGGTGGTAGGGGAAGAAGTCGTTCGCCACGGGCCCAACCTTAACGCGCCGACACCGTGCCGCCCTTCACATCGAACCACTTCGCGCCGTCGCCGGCCGCCTTGGCCACCAGGCCCGCGTCGGTGGTGGTGAGAAACGTCTGCGCACCCGAGTCGCGCAGGTAGCCCATCAAGAACGCGTTTCGCTCCGGGTCGAGCTCGCTGGAGACGTCGTCGAGCAACAGCAGCGGCAACAGCCCGGTGGCGGCGAGCAGGTTTTCAATCTCCGCCACCTTCCACGCCAGCACCAGCGCCCGCGACTGCCCCTGCGATGCGAAGGAGCGCGCGCTCTTCCCCCCCAGCGACAGCTCGAGGTCGTCGGAGTGCGGCCCGGCCGAGGTGAACCCACGCTCCAGGTCGCGCGGCAGCCGCTGCTCCAACAGCGTGCGCAGCTTCTGCGAGAGCTCCTCTTCTCCGCGCGCGAAGGTCGCCGCGTCGAGGTGCTCGGGCAGGTACTCGAAGCTCGCCTCCATCGGAGACCGGCCAATTCTGTCGAACGCCGCCTTCGCCTTGGGCGACAGCTCGGCGACGAACGCGCGCCGGCGCACCCACAGCTTCGCGCCCAGCTTCGACAACGTCTCGTCCCACGCCTGGAGGTGCGAGACGGGCGCGTTGTCTTTCAGCAGCCGGTTGCGGCTCTTCAGCGCCCGCTGGTACTGCCGCGCCTCCTCCAGGTACGCGGGAAACCGGTTGAACACCGAGCGGTCGAGAAAACTGCGCCGCCCGTCGGGGCCGCCCTTCACCACCGCCAAATCGTCGGGCGTGAAGGCCACCACCGACACCCCGCCGAAGTACTCGTCGAGCGAGGCGGCGCTCTTGCCGTCGACGTAGGCCTGCCGCAGCGCCCGCCCGTCGGCGGTCATCGAGAGCTCGACCGCGATCTCCCGCTCGGCGCCCTTGAGCACGAACCGCCCGCTCACCTTGGCGTGCTGGGCGCCCCACTGCACCAGCTCCGACAGCCGCGAGGCGCGCAGCGGCTTCAGCGTCGCCAGCAGGTAGAGACCTTCGAGCAGGTTGGTCTTGCCCTGCCCGTTCTCACCCACCGCCACCGACGCGCGCGCGCCGAGCGGCAGCTCGACCTGCGCGAGGTTGCGAAAGTTTTCGAAGCGGGCGTTCAACAGCTGCACGACTCACCGGGTGCACGAGGGCGTATGAGCGTTGTGACGCTTCATCTCGCCCACTTCGTACACCGCGTCGTCGAGGTAGAGCAGCAAATGAAACACCTGCGACGACTGCACCGACGTTCCCGCGTCGCACACCGCGCTCTCGGGCACGTCCACTCCGTCGACCGTGTAGGTGAGCGCCTGGGTCACCTGCAGCCGCGCCGGCCGCGCCACCCGCCCGGCGTCGGTGTCGGCCAGCCAGGGCTCGCTGCCGTCGGGCAACGTCTGCCGCCGCCAGCTCATCGGCAGGCTCGGCACGCCCGCGTCGGTCTTGTTGAGCAGCGTGCCGTCGTAGTCCCACTCCGCGAAGTACAAGCCGTCGCTGGCGTAGGCGACCGGCCAGCCGCCGTAGTTGTCGTAGTCGAGCACCTGCATCGGCTGACTCGACTGGGCGAGCAGAAAACCGCCCGGGAGCGTGAGCACGGTGCCGTCGCGGTAGCCGACCCGGCCCAGGCCTCCGCGCGGGTTGTCCATCCACACCTCCACCGGCTCTCCCGACGAGAGCGGCAGCTGGGTGGCGCTCCAGCGGGCCGGGGAGCCCGCCAGCTGGTAGACGAACACGTTGCGCGAGGTGACCAGGTAGCCGCGCACGCCCGCGATTCCGCCGTCGTCGTAGAGCGGCGTGCCCAGCGGCGTGCGCTCGAGGGTGAAGCTGCGAATCGGCACCCCCGGCTCGGGCGACAGCTGCGGCAGCACGCCCTGGGTCTGCGCCGGGTCGAGCTGCGCCACCGGGGAGCCCACCAGGTAGACGCTGTCGTCGGCGGCCATCACGAAGCCCGCCAGCTTGCCGTCGACGGTGTTCACCGCTTCGCCGAAGAACGGCTCGCGCGCGGGGTCTGCGTGCGCGTCGAGCAGCGGCGGCCCGTACTGGAGCAGCGGCGACTGCGGCGGCCGCAGGGTAATCGACAGGGTTCGCCCCGAGACGTCGACGAACCAGCCCGCGGCGCCGGTGATGCCGGTGCGCGGCTGAATCAGGTCGGTGCCGTTCTCCAGCACCCGGAAGGTCTTGAAGCCGTTGTTGGAGCTCTGCAGCGCCACGTACTGGTCGGTGACCGCGGCGGTGGCGACGCCTCCGTCGGCGAGCACCATGTTTCCGGTGGCGATCGGCACCCGCTCCAGAAACAGCGGCAGCGCGTTGGCGAAGGTGAGCCCGTTCCAGACCTCGCCGTGGGTGCCGCCGAAGGCCACCGTGAAGCCGCCGGTGGTGTCCTGCACCGGCACGTCGAGCTGGCTGGCGGTGTCGCGCAGCGCGAGCTTGTCGAAGTCGAACGGCACCGTGAGCGGCTGGGTGATGCACGACTGGGTGACGTCGGCGTTGCTGGAGCCGAACACCTCCACGGTGGAGAGGTGGCCGTTGTTGCTGCACACCACCTCCACCGTCGGCACGGTGAGGTGCTTTGCCGAGACCGCCGCCACCGAGCCCGGCACGTCGACGCCGTTGGCGTTGGTGACCGGCAGGCACGGGGTGCAGTCGGGCCAGGCGCGGTCGAAGCCGGGGAGCCCGTTGCCGTTCACCTGGTTGCCGAACAGCCAGGTCGAGAGCCGGTTGCCGGTGGCTTTGCCGTTGGCGTCGAAGAAGTTGTAGGCGATCGCCCAGGTGTTGGCGTTGTCGTCGCGGCGAAAGAAGCCCGGCACCCCACCCTCTTCGGGCGACTCGTTCGCGGCCAGCAGGTTCACCCAGCCCGAGTCGGCCTCGTTTGTGGTGTCGTGGGCGAGCCGGCTCCAGAAGCCGTCGATGGTGTAGACGAGCGGCACTCCGCCGACCCAGTGAAAGTCGAGCACCGCCGGCACGAAGGGCCCGCCGTCGGCCGCGTAGTCGGGGCCGCCGTCGAGGTTCTTGATGATGAACTGCGCGAAGCCGCCGTCGCTCAGCGCCTCGCCGCCGCTGGAGAAGCCGTTCATCGCCCGCCGCAACAGCCCGTTCACCCCGTTGCCGGCGCGCAGCTGCCGCGGGTTGGGCGGAGGCGGGCTCACCACCGGCCCGTTCCAATAGGTGGCGTAGTTGGTGCCGCCGTCTTCGAACAGCAGCATCACCCCCGCGTCGTCCGAGAGCGACACCTGCAGCACCTGGCCCAGGCCCTCCAGCGCGTCGCCTCCGCTGACGAACGAGCCGTTGGTGGCGTCGACGAACCACAGCCGTTGGGTGCCGTCGCTGCTCTGGGTGACGATCGCGGTCTTGCTCCGGTCGTACGGGTTCATCGCCACCGCGGTCACCGGCTGGTCGAGCAGCAGCGGGTGCACCTTGCCGCCGGCGTCGGTGAGCGGGAACTGCGGAGCACCCTCGAACTGCGGCCCCTCGTAGACGAAGCGCTGGCAGTGGCCGTTGACGCCGCAGACTTCTCCCGGAGCGCAGGCGGCGTCGCGCACCTCGGGCGACTGGGTGAAGTCACAGGGAAAGTCGTTGCCCTTGTCGACGTTGAGCCCCTTGCACGCGGCGACCACCGCGGCCGCGGCGCAGAGCGCGAGCATAACCCGTCTCACGGGAACACTCCCGCCAGCGCGAAGCCGGTCGCGGTCGGCGACAGCTTCAGCGCGACGCCGTCTTTCGGCTGCGGAGGCAACAGCCAGTAGCCCACCCCGGCGAGCACCAGGCCACCGGCGAGCAGCCCGACGCTGAGCGCCTCCCGGTTGGCGAGGTCGCCCTGCTTGGAGACGTAGAAGTCGCGCGGCCGCAGGTTCACCCCGGTGCAGCGGGCGCCCTGGGGCACCGCGGCCGGGCACAGCTCGTCGTTCAGCTGCTGCTGCTCCGAGAGCGCGAGGAGGCCGACCACTCCGCCGGCGACCACCGCCGCGCCACCGGCGACCATCAACGACACCGGCAGCACCCGCGACGGCGGCGGAGGCAGCGGCATGCCGGTCGCCTCGGCCGCCGCGTACGGCACCAGCTCACGCAAGGTGTCGAGCGAGCCGGCCACCCGGCTGCTCCGGTCGACCGCGGCGCCCTTCTGGGTGTCGACCATCTGCAAGGTCAGCTGAAACACCCCGCCCAGCTTCGCCAGCTGACCCGAGAGCACGAAGCGGGTGTTGAGCTGAGCAGACACGTCGCTCGAGCAGGCGGCAGGGTCTTGATCGCAGATGCCCATCAACTGCCGCTGCCGCTCGGCGCCCAGCAGCGTCTCGGCGTCGCGGGGAGAGACGACCTCGAACAGCCCGCGCGCGTTGAGCGCCGAGACGATGCCGTCGGTGAACGCCGACGCCTGCTCTTTAGTCGTCTCCTGCGCCCGCAACTCCACCACCAGCAACCGCGGGCGTTCCGGTTTGGGAGCAGGTGCCTGCGCAAACGCGCCCAATGACGTCAGCGCGACGATGAACGCCAATCCCCTCCGCACGGGGCGAACGCTACTCCAAAGCAGACAGCGCGTTATGTTGAAGGGAGAACCGTGGTGGCGGAAAGCGACGAATCGCATCGGGTGCGGCTGGAAGGCCGGGCCGAGCTGCTCGAGGTGGCGCGGGTTCGCCTGCTCGCGCTGGCGCAGATGGTTCGCAGCCTTCGCTGGCGCGCCAAGCTCCGCCGCAACGCCGCGCTGCTGCGCGAGACCGCCGCCAGCGCCGCCGAGGTCGACGCCGCGCTCGACCACCTGTTCGCCAAGGCCGCCCGCGAGAAGTGGCCCAAGCGGAGCGCGATGGTGCAGCTGGGAGAAGAAGTGAGCGGGCTGTGGGACGACACCCTGGCCTCGGGCCGGCGGCGGCTGGGCGACGCGGCCGAAGAGCTGCCGATGCAGCAGGTGCTCGAGCAGCTGGAGCGCGCGGTGCTCACCCAGCCCCGGTTGATTCTGCCCGGTCAGCGGCTGCAGGTGGCCAACGAGCTGCTCCCGCGCTCGCTGGCGGAGCTCGGGGTGGTCGCCCGCTTCGGCGAGGTGCTGGAGGATCTCTTCAAGCGGCCGATTCAGCCCCAGCAGCGGCTGCCGTTCTCGGTCGCCGAGTTCGACGAGCTGCGCGAGCTCTGGCTGCCCGGCGAGCAGGCGCTCCAGGCGGTGTGGCGGCGAATCGCGATGCTCGACGCCTCGGGCACTCTCACCCGCTTTCTGCGCCGCCGCGCCCGCCGTGCGCCGATGCGCCGGGCCAGCTCCGGGCCCGAGCTGCTGCTGGCGGCCGAGTTCTGGTCGACGCTGGCGGTGGCCCGGCTGAAAGAGGTCGCCGCCGCCCGGCTCTCACCGCTGAGCTGCCGCGACGAAGAGCTGTTCGCGGTGGTGCGCTGGCAGCTGCTGCGCCAGGAGGAGCCCGCCGCCACCCTCGACGACCCGGCGGTGCAGCCGTCGCGCGCAGGGCTGCTGGAGCTGGCGCACGAGCTGGCGACGCCGCCCAAGAAGCAACAGGGCGCCGACCGGCTCTGGCAGCGGCTGCGGCAGGCGGCGCAGCAGGCCGACCAGGGGCCACGCGACGAGGCCGACTACCAGTCGCTGCGCGACAACCTGAACCTGTTCTTGAAGGTGCTCGACCGCGACGAGTCTCCGCCGCTCTACCGCGCGGGGCGAAGGCTGGAGGCGCCGAAGGAGCACTCTTCGGCGAGCCTGACCGAGTTGGTCGACGCGATTCGAACGCGGGTGGCCTGACTCACACCCGCATCGGCATCACCACCGCGGTGTAGCTCTTGTCGCCGGGCGAGTGCACCACCCCGGGGCTGTGCTCGTCGCCCAGCTCGAGGGCGATCTCGTCGCTCTCCATCACCGAGAGCACGTCGAGCAGGTAGCGCGCGTTGAAGCCGATGGTGAGCGCGTTGCCCTTGTAGTTCACCTCGACGTCGTCTTTGGCTTCACCGAGGTCGGGGTTGTTGGCGGTGATGCGCAGCTGCCCCTCAGACAGGCCGACCTTCACCGCGTTCGACTTGTCGGCCGAGAGCAGGCTGATGCGCTTCAGGCCGTCGGCGAAGCGGGCGCGCGAGACGTTGAGCTGCTTCTCGCCCTCTTTGGGAATCACCCGCTGGTACTCGGGGAACTGGCCGTCGATCAGCCGCATCACCATCGAGAGGCCCGGCTTCTTGAACAGCGCCGAGTTGTCGGCGAAGCCCAGCTGGCAGTCGGCCTCGGGGGCCTCCTCCAGCAATCGTTTGAGCTCAAACAAACCCTTGCGGGGAATGATCACTCCGCCCTTGAGCTTGAAGTCGCCGGTCAGCTCGCGCTCGATCAGCGTCAGGCGGTGGCCGTCGGTGGCGACCATGCGCACCTTGCCGCCCTCGCGCGGCTCGAAGAACACCCCGTTCAAGATGTACCGGGTCTCGTCGGTGGAGATCGCGAACGAGGTCTTCTTGATCATCTCGAGCAAGGTGGTGCCCGAGAGCTTCACCAGCTGCGAGCTCTCTTCCTTCGGGAGCTTGGGGAACTCCTCGGGCGCCATGCCGACGATTTTGTAGTGCGCCGAGCCCGAGATGATTTCAGCGTAGTTGTTGGGCAGCTTCTTCAGCGTCAGCTGCGCCTCGGGCAGGTTCTGCACGATGTCGAACACGTACTTCGCCGACACGGTGACCGCGCCCGGCTTCAACACCTCGGCCGGGTGCTCCGAGACGATGCCGATGTCGAGGTCGAACGCGGTGACCGTCACGCCGGTCTTGGTGGCGTTGATGAGAACGTTGGAAAGAATCGGCATCGTCGACTTGCGCTCGACGATTCCCTGCGCCCGGTGCAACGCCTTCTTCAGCTCGTCGGCAGCGATGCGGAATTCCATGCGCGTGCGTCTAGCATGCCAACTGCCCTCTTTGGAGCCCGAATTCTTGGCTCTTGCTGAAGCCCGCCACCGGTGGAAAAAGGCGCGTTTGCAGTGGCTCGTACAAAGCAACCCCGGTGGCTGATGGCGGCGAAACAGGCTGACGCTGCGGGCCCCCAGAAGCCCGATTGGCTGGCCCGGGCGCTCGCGCGCTCCGGCGCCGCTCCGCTGAAAGACGCCGAGACGATGATCGCCGCCGGGCGGGTGCGCCTCGACGGCAAGGTGGTGAAGCAGCCGTTCGCGCCGGTCTACCCGGGCGTGAAGGTCGAGCTCGACGGCAAGCCCTTGGAGGTCGACCCCACCACCCGGGTGCTGGTGCTTCACAAGCCGGCCGGCGTGGTCTGCGCTGATCAGGATCAGCACCAGCGCGGCGAAGAAGGCGGCACCGTGTTCGAGGTGCTCGAGCAGGCGCTCCCGGAGTCGCTCCGCGGCTTCGGCTGGCACGCGGTGGGCCGGCTCGACCGCGACACCACCGGGCTGTTGCTGTTCACCAACGACGAGCGCTTCGTCGCCCACGCCACGTCTCCCACCACCAAGCTGCCCAAGCGCTACGTGGCCAAGGTCGGAGCGTCAATCACCGACGGCCACCTCGCCCGGCTGGCCCAGGGCATCGCGCTCGAAGACGGGCCGACCGCTCCGGCGCAGGCGCGGCGGCGGGCCGAGCGCGAAATCGAGCTCACCCTCACCGAAGGCCGCTTTCACCAGGTGAAGCGCATGCTCGGCGCGGTGGGGCTGCCGGTGCTGTCGCTCCACCGGGAGGCGATCGGCGGCCTCGAGCTCGACGTCGAGCCGCGCGCGGTACGGCTGCTGGCTGATCCAGAGGTCGAGTCGCTGCTCGCCTACCGGCCCCGCCACCGGGTGCCCGACCCCCACAGCGCCTGAGCCTGAATAAATGAGCCGGGTGAGCCGTCTCGTGGCCCTTGGTTCTTTGGTGGCCGTGGGGGCGACCAATCAGGCGTGAAGCAAGCAACTCAGCCGGGCACTTTCGTGGTTGGTAGCCGGCAAAAACCACACCTTAACGTCCTACTCCTACATGGTTACCGCATCAGATTTGATTACTGTCTGCGGTTTGTTTTGGATCAAGGAAATCGGGCACACTGTTCGCAGCGTCGTGGTCGTCCCGGTCGGCCTGCCGGGGAGCCGTCATCAGTTTTTCGAGGGAACTATGAAACTTCGTGCCACCGTGGTCGTGATCGCCGCTGCCTTTGCGCTGACGGCATGTTCTTCCACTTCAGATGGGTATGTGAATTCGAGCGGCTCCGTCGCCCTCTCGAAGGACGACGCCCTGGTGTACGCGGCCGATTCTGACACCAACACGGTGTTCATCATCGACACCAAGACGCTCAAAGAGGTGGCACACGTTCAGGTCGGCTCGCAGCCCGAGAAGCTGCTCGTCGCGCCCGACGACACCCTCTACGTTACCAATCGGATGAGCCGGAGCATCTCGGTGATCCGCCGTGGTGACTGGAAAGAAGCCACCCAGCTCAAGGTCGGCGTGGAGCCGGTGGGCCTCGGCATCAGCCCCGACGGTAAGACCCTGTACGTCGTCAACGCCACCCAGCTGACCACCGCCGAGACCGGCTCGCTGATGGCGTTCGACACCAACACCCTCCAGCAGAAGTTCGAGGTCCCGGTCGGCGCGGAGCCCCGCGGCCTGGCGGTGCTCTCGAACGGCAAGGCGATGGTCTCGCTGCTCAAGGAAGGCGACGTGGCCCTGGTCGACCTCAACAAGCAGGCCGTCACCGTGCCGAACACCGACGTGAACTCGCGCCTCAACGGCGGCACCAACTTCGGCAACGCCAGCGGCGGCGACACCCTGCCCCCCGGCCCGAACGGCAACGGCTTTCCCGGCATCACCACCGTTCACACCCGCGGCGCCACCTCGCTCGCCGTCTCGCCCGACGGCAACCAGGTCTACGCGACGGCGCTGCTCGCCAGCGACGCGGTGCTGGTCGGCGACGGCAACTCGACGGCCAACGTTCAGACCGTGCCCTCCGGCTCGACCGACGGCTACGGCGGCGGCAGCTGCGGCGCGACCGCGGTGGCCTCGCCGGCGGTGCTGACCTTCACCAACTCGGCCGAGCCGAAGGTGAGCAACGTCACCAACTGCGGCGGCACGGTCGACCCGACGGTCCCCGCGCTCGCGCTCAACAGCGGCAACCCCGACCGCCCGATTCAGGGCCCGGTGGCGGTGGTCTCTGACCCGACCGGCTCGTTCCTCTACGTGGTGAACCAGCAGACCGACAACGTGGCGGTGGTCCCGACCACCCAGCGTCAGTCGGCCGACCAGTCGAGCGGCCTGCCGGAGGACAAGTTCGGCGGCAGCGTCGGCGGCGGCAGCAACGTTCGCGCGCTGGTCGACACCGGCCTGTTCCCCGGCCAGTCGGCGGGCCCCACCGGCATCGCCCTCACCCAGGATGGCAAGACCGCGTTCGTCTACAACTCGTTCGAGCACACCCTGGCGCTGATCTCGCGCAACAACGACGGCGTGCTGACCACCACCCAGTGGGTGCAGGTCACCCAGGACACGCTGCCCGACGACGTTCGCTTGGGCCGCGGCTTCTTCTTCAACGCCAACGACAAGCGCATGAACAACCCGGGCGTCGGCATCGCCTGCGCCACCTGCCACGTCGAGTCGCGTGAAGACGGCCACGTCTGGAACTTCACCGACGGCCCCCGTCAGACCCCGTCGCTCGCCGGCCGCATGATCGAGCAGACCGCGCCGTACCACTGGTCGGGCGTGTTCCCCACCCTGGGCGACTTCATGACCCACACCGTCGCGCAGCGCATGGGCGGCACCGGCTTCAACGAGACGATGGCCGCGCAGGTCTCGGCCTACCTGAACGTGATTCCGGCGCCTGACAACGGCAACCGCGGCGCGACCCTCACCGACGCGCAGGCGCGCGGCCAGCTGGTGTTCGCGCAGGCCGGCTGCGGCACCTGCCACAGCGGCCCGGCGTTCACCAACAACACCTTCCAGAACGTCGGCACCTTCGTCACCGACACCTCGATCGAGCACGACGACACCAACCTGATTGCGGCTGGCCTCAACGTGCCCTCGCTGCTGGGTCTGGCGCGCAGCGCTCCGTACCTCCACACCGGCGCCGCGACCACCATCAAGGGCCGCATCGTGATGGACAAGGCGAGCGGCAACAGCCTGCACGGCACCGTCGCCAACCTGAACGATGGCCAGGTCGACGACCTGGTCGCGTACCTGTCGACGCTGTAAGCCGGCGAGGTTCTCGATTCACCGACCGGCTCGCTCGAAAGGGCGGGCCGGTTTCGTTTGCGCCGGGGTTAAAACATAAAATGATTTAAGGGCGTGGCGCTGCCCCCGCAAAAGCGAAGGGCCGCGAGCTCGACGGCTCCCGCGGCCCCACGAACGTCGACCCCTGCCCGCTTACTTCTTCTCGGGCCCGCCTGGAGCGGGAGGAGCGGCCTTGTTCGGCTCCATCTTGCAGCTGCCCTCGAAGATGACGCCCTTGTCGATCGACAGCGCCGGGGTCTCGATGCTGCCCTTCACCCGGGCCGGTGGGTGAAGCTCGACCAGGCCCGAGGCCTTGATGTTGCCCTCGACGTAGCCGTTGATGATCACCGTACCGGCGTTGATCTCCGCGGTGACGCGGGCACCCTCACCCACCACCAGCACGTCGCGGGTGGAGATTTGACCGGAGTACTTGCCGTCGATGCGCACCTGGCCTTCGAACGACAACTTTCCCTCGAACTCGCTGCCCTTACCCAACAGCGTGTGCACCTCACCTGCGCGAACCGACACGTTGCCCTCCAATCGTGGAGACGAGACCGTCGTCCCCTTCTCGTCTTTCTTTTCGTTGCCGAACAAAGCCATCGCTTCTCCCTCGATTCCCTGCGGCGCCTTTTAGCGTCGAATCAAGCCCACGATGCGATCGAGATCTTCGTAGCTGAAGAATTCGACCTGCAGCGTTCCCTTCCCTCCTCCGCGCTCGACCAGCTGCACGCGGGTTCCGAGCCGCCTCTGGAGGTCTTCCACCAACCTCTTTGCTTCGGGGCTCACCTTCTTCTCGGACTTCGTCTTGCCCTTGCCGGCCGGCTTCTGGGAGCGCACCCGCGCTTCGGTCTCGCGCACCGACAGCTTCTCGGCCAGCACCTGCTTGGCGAGCGCGACCATCTCGAACGACTTCGGCAGGCCGAGCAGCGCGCGCGCGTGACCCGCCTCGAGCGCGCCCTCGTTGAGCATCGTCTTCACTTCGGGCGGAAGCGCGAGCAGGCGGAGCGCGTTGGCCACCGTGGAGCGGTCTTTGGCGACGCGCTCGGCGACCTGCTCCTGGGTCCACTTCCGCTCCTCCATCAGGCGGCGGTAGCCGTCGGCTTCCTCCAACGGAGAGAGGTCTTCGCGCTGGAGGTTCTCGATCAGCGCCAGCTCGAACGCCTCCGCCTCGGTGGCCTCGCGCACCAACGCGGGAATCTCGCCCAGCCCGGCCTTTTGCGCCGCTCGCCACCGCCGCTCGCCGGCGATGATGCGGTAGCCCTTGCCGTCGCGGCGCACCAGCACCGGCTGGAGCACGCCCTGCGTCTTGATCGACTTCGCCAGCGCGTCGAGCGCGCCGGCGTCGAAGCGTTGGCGCGGCTGGCGGCCGTCGGGCCGAATCAGCTCGATCGCGATCTTGGTGGCGCCGCCGGGCCGCGGAGGCTCGGCCGCCGGGTTGCGGGTGAGCCGCATCAGCTCTTCGAGGCCGCGGCCGACCGAACGGCGCTCGACGGGTTTGGTCGTCATGCTGCCCTGGTCCTCTTGCGGGAGTTCTTCTCGCGGCGCATCAGCTCCTGGGCGAGCTTCAGGTACGCCTCACAGCCCTTCGACTTGATGTCGTAGAGCAGAATCGGTTTGCCGAAGCTCGGGCTCTCGGCGAGCCGAACGTTGCGCGGCACCACCGCCTTGAAGACGAGATCGGGGAACACCCGGCGCACCTCGTCGGCGACCTGATGGCCGATGTTGGCGCGCGGGTCGAACATGGTGAGCAGAATGCCTTCGACGCTGAGCTTGGGGTTGATGCCCTGCTGCGCGAGCTCGACGGTCGACATCAGCTGCGCCAGGCCCTCCATCGCGTAGTACTCGCACTGGAGCGGGATCAGCACGGCGTCGGCGGTGGCCAGCGCGTTGACCACCAAAAGGCCGAGCGACGGTGGGCAGTCGATCAGCACGTAGTCGTAGTCGCGCTTGATCGGCTCCAGGGAGCGCTTGAGGCGGGTGTCGCGCTCGTCGACGCTGACCAGCTCGAGCTCGGCGCCGGTGAGGTCGGGGGCGGCAGGCACTACGTCGAGGTACTTGAGCTCGGTCGGGTGGAGCAGCTCCGACATCGGCCGGCCTTCGAGCAGGGCCTCGCGAACGCTGCCGTGGAGGCGGGTGCGATCGAGGCCCAGGCCGGAGGAGGCGTTGCCCTGGGGGTCGATGTCGATGAGCAGGGTCTTGCGCTCAGCGGCCGCCAGGGAGGCGGCGAGGTTGATCGCGGTCGTGGTTTTACCCACGCCGCCCTTTTGATTGGAGATGGCCAAGACGCGCGCCATGAGGCGGGAGGTTTTGGCGGAAAAGGCCAGGAAAGGAAAGGAGAAGGAGTAGGAGCAGGAGAAGGAAAGGAAGAGAAGAGAAGAGAAAGAAAGGGTACTGCGACGCTCAGCCGGCTCGATCGGAGTGGCTGGAAGGTGCGAGACACTTTTCGCCCTGTTTCACGTGGAACGTTCGAAGCAGACCGCAGCGCGGGATCGCCGGGATGGGAAGAGCGAACGCGGCGCTGGAGGTGCCAGACACTTTTCAGCTCTGTTTCAGGTGGAACGGTCGAAGCAGCCGGGACGGGAGCCGGAGGGCCAGATCCGAAGCCACTCAGGTCGGTCCTGCGGAGGTGCCAGACACTTTTCACGACCGTCCGTTCGCCTGGAGCGGTCGAGGCGCGGCGCGACGCTTGGAACGGTCGGGGCACTAGGTGCCAGATACTTTCAGCCCTGTTTCACGTGGAACGGTCGAAGCGGGCTACGGCTCAGCCACCGGCCTGGGAAGGTGCCAGTCACTTTTCGCCGGAACGGTCGAAGCGGTGCCACGGCGCGGGGATCGCCGGAGCGGGGCAGGGTGAACGCCCTTACGCCCATGAGCCGGTACCCATTGTCCGCACCACCTTCTCCAGCGCCGAAGCCAGTTCCGGCCTGGGGAAAGTGCCAGACACTTTTCACAGCATCTGTTTCATGTGGAACGGTCGAAGCGGGCCACGGCGCGGGGATCGCCGGAGCGGGGCGGGGTGAACGCCCTTACGCCCACCAGCCGGTACCCATTGTCCGCAGCGGCCTGGGGAAGGTGCCAGACACTTTTCACAGCATCTGTTTCACGTGGAACGGTCGAAGCGGGCCACGGCGCGGGGATCGCCGGAGCGGGGCAGGGTGAACGCCCTCACGCCCACCAGCCGGTACCCATTGTCCGCAGCCACCTTCTCCAGCGCGGCTTGGTCCCAGCGGCCCAGCATCGCCACCACCCGGCCACCGGGCTTCAGGTACGGCGCCGCCAGCTTCAACAGACCATCGGGCTCCGTGAACGCCCTGGCCACCACTGCATCGACCACAGGCAGCTTCTCGGCCTCCGGCTTCCCGTTGGCGTGGACGTGCGCCGCCACCACCCGTTTGGCCAACCCGGCCCGGGCCACCACGTTCTTCAGAAAGGCGACCTTCTTCTGCACCGCGTCAACCAGGGTGACCTGAAGGTCGGGACGGGCCACCGCGACCGGGATGCCAGGGAAGCCGCCGCCGGTCCCGAGGTCCAACAGGGTTGTTGCACCCTCCAGCTCAGACAACACCGTGAGCGAGTCGACCAGGTGCTTCTCAGCCACCTCGGCCGGGTCGCTCACCGCCGTCAGGTTCACCTTCTGATTCCACTTCAGGAGCTCGTCGGCGTGCAGCTCGAGCCCGCGAACCAGCTCCGGCGAAGCCTCCAGCTTCAGCCAGGCGAGCCCCTGCTTCAGCACCTCGTGAAAAGCGTTATCCACAACGCACCAGGCCAGCTGTCGGGGAAAACTTCATGAAATGACTGCTCCACTGGGTCGAGGGCGCGTTTACCACACGTTTCCCACAGGCCTGTTTGGCCCATGTTCCACGTGAAACAAGGTCAGGCTGACCCGCTCAATCGCTTGAGGTGAATGGCCAAGAGCCCGACAGCCGCCGGGGTCACCCCAGAGACCGCCTTGGCCGCCTTCAGGGTCGCTGGCCGGGCATTCTTCAGCCGGTCTTTGGCTTCGGCCGACAGCCCGCGCACCGCCCCGAAGTCGAGCCCGGAGGGGATCTCCCACCCCTCCCAGTCCTCGGTCCGCCGGAGCCAATGGGCGTCGTGCTGGGCCAGGTAGGGGGCGTACTTCACCTCCGTCTCCACCTCGTCCCAGAAGGTGTCAGACACTTTTCCGAGCCCCTCCCGCGCCAGGTCGGCGTACCGGGTGCCGGGCTGGCGGAGGCGGGTGCTGAGCCCCTCCAGCTCCAGCCGGGCGACCTCCGCCTGCACCACCGCCGCCGCCGACCGGGTCGCCTCCAGCTCGGCGTCGCTCACCAGCCCCGCGCGGTGCCCGTGCGGCCGGAGCCGCCGCTGAGCGTTGCCCTCGCGCAGCCTCAGCCGGTGCTCACTTCGTGAGGTCAGCATGCGGAAGGGCTCGTCCACGCCCTTGGTGACCAGCTCGTCGATCAACACCGCCAGGTGCGCCTCATGGCGCCCCAAGATCAACGGCTCCAGCCCGCGAACCTTGAGCGACGCGTTCAGGCCCGCCATCAGCCCCTGCACCGCGGCCTCCTCGTACCCAGAGGTCCCGTTGAGCTGGCCCGCGAAGTAGAGCCCCTCCACCCGCCGGGTCTCGAGCGTCGGGTGCAGCTGGGTCGGAGGCGCGTAGTCGTACTCGACCGCATACCCGTACCGCGCCACCTCCACCGCCTCGAGCCCTGGAATCGTGCGGAGGAACCGCAGCTGTGCCTCCGCCGGCAAGCTGGTCGACAGGCCGGCCGGGTACACCAACGGCGACTGCGGACCCTCGGGCTCGAGGAAGATGGTGTGCCGCGACTTGTGGGCGAAGCGCACCACCTTGTCTTCCAGGCTCGGGCAGTAGCGCGGCCCGCGGCCGACGATGACGCCCTGGTAGAGCGGCGACTGGTCGAGCCGCTCCCGCACCGCCTGATGGGTCGCGCCGGTGGTGTGGGTGACGTGGCAGTGCAGCTGCGGCTGCACCGGAAACGGCGACGAGGTGCGCGCTGAGAACGGCCGCGGGTGCTCGTCGCCCGGCTGCGGCTGGCACCGCGTGTAGTCGATCGACTTCGCGAGCAAGCGGGGTGGGGTGCCGGTCTTGAAACGCCCGAGCTCGAAGCCGAGCGACTTGAGCGAAGGAGACAGCCCCGTCGCCGCCGCATCGCCGAGCCGGCCTCCGACCTCCTGCTGCGTGCCCAGGTGCATCAGCGCCTGAAGGAACGTGCCGGTGGTGATGATGACCGCGCGCGCCTGGTGCGCCTCGCCGCCCTTCAGCCGCACGCCGCTGATGCGCGGGCCGGCGGCGGTGGTGAGCGCCTCGACCTCGCCCTCCAGCAACGAGAGGTTCGGCTGGGCTGCGAGCGTCTGCTGCATCGCGGTCGCGTACGCATCGCGGTCACAGAGCACGCGGGTGGCGCGCACCGCCGGACCCTTCGAGCCATTCAAGGTGAGGAAGTGGGTGCCGGCGCGATCGGCGTTGCGGGCCATCTCTCCGCCGAGCGCGTCGAGCTCGCGCACCAGGTGGCCCTTCGCGGTTCCACCGATGGCCGGGTTGCAGCTCATCACCGCTGAGCGGTCGGTCTTCAGCGTCACCGCGAGCGTCGACAGCCCGGTGCGTGCGCACGCGAGCGCGGCCTCACAGCCGGCATGGCCGAGACCGACGACGATGACGTCCCAGGAGCCCATCGCAGCGCCTTCTACCGGATCGCGCCCGCCCTTGCAGGCACCGCCAAATCATAAAATGACTCCGCGCTGCCCTCTCCCTGACGAGGGAGAGGGTGCCCGAAGGGGCGGGAGAGGTCTCACCGCACATCCAGCCGCCCCGTCACCATCTACTTGCCGATGCAGAACCTTCGGAAGATGGCGTCGATCAGGTCCTGCGCGGCGTTCTCACCGGTGACCTCACCGAGCGCGGCCACCGCGAGACCGACCTCGCCGGCCACCACCTCCAACGTCGCGGCCTTCACCGCCTGCTCGGCGCGAAGCAGCGCCTGCTGAGCACGCTCGAACGAATCGAGGTGGCGCTCCGAGGTCAGCACCACGTCGAGCGCCGCCAGCGCCAAGCGCTCCAGAATTGCCGAGCGGAGCGCGTCGATGCCGGCGCCGGTCAGCCCGCTCACCGCCAGGGCGCCGGCCGGAGCAGGGGAGAGATCGCTCTTCGAGCTCACCACCAGCACTCCGGCGTCGACCTGGGGCAGCGGCTCACCGGCCAGCACCAGTCGAACCGCGAGGTCGGCACCCTTCACCGCCGCGACGGTGCGCTCGATGCCCATCGCCTCGACCCGGCTGCCGGGCTCGCGCAGACCGGCGGTGTCGACCAGGGTGACCGCCAGGCCGTTCCACTCCAGCTTGGCTTCGAGCGCGTCTCGGGTGGTGCCGGGCTCGGCGTCGACCAGCGCACGGTCCTCTCCGACCAGCGCGTTGAAGAGGGTCGACTTGCCGGCGTTGGCGGGGCCGTGGAGCACCACCCGCGCGCCGCGGCGGACCACTGCGCCGCGCCGGGTCGCCTCCGCCAGCGAGGTGACGGCAGCCAGCTGCTCACCCACCCGGCGCGGGAGGTCGAGCTCGGACTCCTCCGCTTCGTCGGGGAAGTCGAGCGCCGCCTCGAGGTCGGCGTGCAGCTCGAGCAGCGGCGCTCGCACCGCTCTCACACGTTCGCTCAAGCCGCCGGCGAGCTGTGACGCCGCCGCCCGCACCGCGCGCTCCGAGTCGGCCGCGACCAGGTCGGCCACCGCTTCGGCCCGGGCGAGATCGATTCGGCCGTTGAGAAACGCGCGACGGGTGAACTCGCCCGCTTCGGCCAGACGCACTTCTCCGCCCTCGAGCAGCTTCGAAAGCAGCAACGACAACAGCCGCGGGGAGCCGTGGGCGTGCAGCTCGACCACGTCTTCGCCGGTGACCGAATGTGGCGCCGGGAAGTACAGCGCCAGGCCTTCGTCGAGCATCGATTCGGCGCCGAGCTGCACCAGGTACGCATGGCGTGGCTCGGGCGCGGAGGGCAGGGCCGCCGCCAGCTTTCGAGCGGCGCGCAGTGACGACGGTCCCGAGAGGCGAATGACACCGATGCCTCCCCGCGCGGGGCCAGTGGCGATCGCCGCGATGGTGCTTGTGCTCACGCGGCGACACTAACCGCTGGACGGTGACGGCGGCGTTCGATTGTTCGTCGACGGCTTCTTCGCGAACGCGAGGCCCGCCCAACCGGCCGCGCACGCCAGCACCACCGCGACGACAATCACTGCGTTCGACTCGAGCGGCTTCACCGTCATCGCGAACACCACGCCCACCAGCACCGCCGCGCGGAAACGCCACGAGGCCTCGAACCGCGGCGCCGCCAACTCGGCGTGCAGCTCGGCCGACAACTGCGCGCCTGGCGCCGTGAGCGCCGAGACCACCCGGTTGCGGCGGGGCCCGACCACCGCTCCCGCGAGCGCCACCAGCACCAGCGCGGGCACCGCCAGCTTCGTCCACCCGAACGACCAGCCGTTCATCGCCGTCGCCAGGTAGATGCCGCTCGCGAGCGCGCCGAGCAACGACGGCATGCCCATCGGCATCAGCAGCCTCCACACCGCGGTCCACTGCGCGGCTTGCTCCGCGGTGGTGGCGCGCGCCGCCCGCCGCAACGACAAACCCTCGAGCGCCAGCGCCGCGAACATGCCCAGCACGCAGAGCACGTGAACGAAGATCATCAGCGCGTAGAGGCTCATCCCTGCATCCCTCCGGCGACATCGAGGATGACGCCGGTGATCCACGCCGCCTGGTTCGACGCCAGGAACAACACCGCCTCCGCCACGTCTGCCGGAGCGCCCAGCCGCGGCACCGGGTGCGCCGCCGCCATCGCCGTGCGCTGCTGCTCGGGAATCCGCTCCAGGTTGCCTTCGGTGAGAATCGTCTCGGGCGCGACACAGTTGGCCCGAACGCCGAACGGCCCCGCCTGCAGCGCCACGTCCTGGGTCAGCAGCTGCACCGCCGCCTTCGCCACCGCATAGGGAATCGGTGAGCGCGGGTGCGGCCGGCGCCCCGCCGTCGATGACACCGTCACGATGCTCCCCTTGCGCCGCTGCTTCATCCCCGGCAGCACGCTCTTCAAGGTGAGAAACGTGGCGGTGAGGTTGCCGTCGACCGAACGCCTCCACCCGTCGAGCGGCGTGTCCTCCAGCGCCGCCGGAGGGGTGAAGCTCCCGCCCGCGTTCGCCACCAGCACCTCGATCGGCCCCAGGCCCGCCTCGATGCGCGCGCGCATCTGCTCCACCTGGTCGAAGTCGGTCACGTCTCCGGTCACGCCCAGCGCTTTCGCGCCCAGCCCTTCGAGCTCGGAGCACACCCGGCCGACTGCCTCCGCGTCGCGCCCGTGCACCGCCACTTGGGCTCCGGCGCGCGCGAAGCAACGGGCGATCTCTGCCCCGATGCCGCGCGAGCTGCCGGTGACCCAGACCACCGCGTCTTTGATTCCGTTCATGGGCCGATTGTTAAATTTGGTCGATAGTTGAAGCAATTAAAGTATTGCAAAGACCGGGGCTCGCCGGTAACGCCTCCAGATGGCTCAGAAAGCCGCGCTGGCTGAGCAGGTCTGGCGCAAGCTGTTCGACTTCATCATTCGCACCCGCGCGCACCGCGACCGCGCGCTCGAGAAGCACGGCCTCACTCCCAATGACTCCCGGGCGCTGTTCACCCTGCGGGAGCAGGGCCGGCCGATGCGCGAGCTCGCCGAGGAGTGGGTGTGCGACCCGTCGAACGCGACGTGGATCGTCGATCGCCTCGAGCGCGCGGGGCTGGCCGAGCGGCTGAATGACCCTCAGGACCGAAGGGTGAAAAGGGTCGCGCTGACGAAGCTCGGGGTGAAGACCGTGCAGCAGCTCAACCGCGAGCTGTACCAGCCGCCCGAGGAGCTGATGGCGCTCGACAAGGCAGAGCTGGAACGGCTGCTCGAGGCGGTAGAGCGGCTGTGAGCGGTGATTTGAAGCGGCGGCCCCTCGTGCGACGCGTGGATTGAAAGCTGTCCCTCACCCGCGAGCGCCTATGGCGCTCGTCGGCCTCTCCCAAAGGAGAGGGTCAGTCGGGGTCGGGCTCGTTGCCGCCGCGCGCTGCCTTCTCGACCGCGGCGCGGTTGGCCTCGATGTACTCGTCGACCTGAGCGTCTTCGAGCTCGAGGTCACGGAGCACGCCCGGGTAGACGCCCTTGAACGCCGGCGTCTCGGTGGCGCCCCGCAACACGAAGCTCATCTTGAGCACCGCCGCTCCCCACAGCTTGTCCTTGAGCGACTTCGGCTTGCCCACGTTCAGTCCTCGTCGTCCGGGTAGTCCGGCATCTGGCTCTTCTTCGGCATCGCCACCGGCTTGGCGGGAATGAACGCCACCCGGCGGTGAATGCCTTCGCCCTCGGCCCGCACCGTCACTCCGGCCGAACCCTTCGCCGCCTGGAGCAACCGCGCCCGGTCATCGGCGCTCATCGACAACACCGCGTAGGTGCGGCCCAGCGCGCTCGAGCGCTCCGCCAACGTCTTGCCCAGCCTGGTCAGCGCCGCGTCGGCGGCCGGGGTGAGCGACGACTCGTCGGACTCCGCCGAGCGTGCGGGAGGCGGCGGCTTGTTCTGCGCCTTGGGCTGCTCGTTGCGCTTCTCCTGCGGCCGGCCGTGCTGCTGCGCCCCGTTCGCCGGAGCGTGCGCCGGCGCCGCAGCCGCGGGGGGAGCAGAAGCCTGCGGCGGCTTCGGCTGGCGCGGCTCGGGAAAGTCGCCCACGCCCAGCGAGACCCAACGCTTGGGCAGGTTCGGCCGGTTGATGCACTTGTTGATCAGAAACTGGAGCGAATCGACCAGGTAGTTGCGCTTGCCCGCCACCACGCCCTGCGGAGGCTCGCCGGCGAACTTCACCGCCACCGCCAGAGTCCCGTCGTCGGCGTCTTTGAACGCGAGCTGCGCGGGCGCCTCCATCAGGTTGAGGATGTCGGTCAACAGCCGCTCGACCTGCGCGCGCTTGTCGGGTTCTTCGCTCACGTCGTCACCGCGCTCTTGCGGGCCAGCCAGCGCCGCAGCAAGAACTGCTGAGCGATGGACAACAGGTTGTTGGTGAAGATGTAGAGCGCCAGACCCGCCGGGTAGTTCAGCATGATCACCGTGAAGAAGATCGGCATGAACCAGGTCATGATCTTCTGCTGGGTGGCATCCATCGCCTGGGGCTGCAGCCGCTGGGTGATCACCATCGTCACGCCCAGCGCGAGCGGCAGAATGTAGGTCGGGTCTTTGTAGGTGAGGTCGGTCCACACCGGGCCGAAGAACGGCTCGCCGTAGAGCTCGTAGCTGCTTCGGAGCACGTTGAACAAAGCGCCCCACACCGGCAGCTGAAGCAGAATCGGCAGACAGCCGCCCAGGGGGTTCACCTTCGCCTCCTGGTACAGCTTCATCGTCTCGGTGCCCTGCCGCTCGCGGTCGTCGGGGTACTTCTTGCGAATCGCGTCGAGCTTCGGCTGCAGCTTCTTCATCGCCTCCGCGCTCACCATCGCCCGGTGGGTCAGCGGCAGCAGAATCAGCTTCACCGAGACGGTGAGCAGAATGATCGCCAGGCCCCAGTTGCCCACCCAGTTGTGGAAGAACTTCAGCGTCGGCAGCAGCACCCGGCAGAGAATCTCGAACACCCCGAAGTCGACCGCCTTCTCGAGGTGCGGGCCCTCGTCAGCGGCGCCCACGGCCGCGCCGGTGCTGGGCTCGCCCTTCACCGACTTGAGCAGGTCGAGGTCCTTCGGCCCCATGAAGCCGCCGAACTCCATCGTCACCGTCTGGCCGGCCGGCACCTGAATCGGGAAGAACGCGTCGGCGGTGCGCGCGGTCGCGGTGGCGTTGAGCGTGCAGCGCCCTTCCTTCGGGCCGTCGATCGGGAACGCGGCCGAGAGGAAGTACTGCTGGTCGATGCCGAAGAAGTGAATCGGCCCGTTGAAGGTCTCGGCCGGCTTGTCGGAGGGCGGCTTGCGCTGCACCTTGGTGTCGACGTAGCAGCTGCTGCCCGCCTCATTGCCGATCGACCCGAAGAAGCTGCCCTTCTGCTCCGAGGTGGGCTCGATCGCCCGCGAGATGTGGAAGCCGAGGTCGGCGCCGAGGTTGTTGGCGGAGGTGTTCTTCACCTCGACCTTGGTCGACAGCTGATAGCCCTCGTTCTTCCAGCGGAAGGTGCGGGTCACCTCCCACGGGGTGCGAACTGCTTTGAGCACCAACGAACCTTCGTCTTGGCTGGCGATCGCCCACCGGGTGTCGGCGGGCATCGGGTTGGCGCCTTCGAGCGAGATCGAGAACGACAGCGGCGCGCCCGCCACCGGGTGGGCGAGGTCGACCTGGGGCGGAGGCTTTGGCTTGTCGCCGGTGAGGCGCTTGTAGCCCTCGGCCACGCTCACCTGGGCCTGCTCGCGCTCCTTCTTCTCGAGCAGCACCGCCTTGCTGACGCCGCCACCGGCGTTCTGAAACACGAAGTCGGTGGTGGAGCGGTGAACCTCGATGTTCTTCGCCGGAATGTCGGGCGCGATCGCGACCTCGGAGCCGCCGTCGGTGAGCGGCGCCTGCGCCACCGCGCCCCCGTCGGCGTCGAACTGCTGAGCCGCGGCGGCCAGCGCGCCACCGTCGAGGGTGCCCGCGTCGAGCAGGGCGGCCGCCTCGTCGGCCTTTCGCTTCGCCTCCAGCGCCTCGGGCTCGAGCTTGAACTTCGAGTAGAGAAGCGTGAGGCCGAACGCGAGGCCGATGGCGACGAGCATTCGCTGCTGCTGACTCACTTACGGCCTCCTGGCACTGGGTCGAGACCGCCCGGGTTGAACGGGTGGCATCGAGAAAGTCGCTTCACTGCGAGAAAGCTGCCCTTCCACGGGCCGTGAACCTCGAGCGCCTCGAGCGCGTAGCGGCTGCACGACGGGTGAAAGCGGCACACCGGCGGCATCACCTTCGAGAACGTCAGCCGGTAGAGCTTCACCAAGGTGGTGAGAACGAACAAGACGAGCGCGTTGACGAGGCTCACGGCAGCCGCCTCTTCAGCTCGGTGCTCACCTTGAAGAACGACCTCGAGAGCTGCTCGAAGTCGGCTTTCGCGGCGGCAGGTCTTGCGATCAGCACCAGGTCGATTCCTTTTGGAAGACCGCTCGAATGAGCGCGAAACAGCTCGCGCAGTCGGCGGCGCACGCGATTGCGTAACACCGCGGGGCCCACCTTGCTCGACACCGTCAACCCCAGCCGGGTGCGGTTGAGCGAGTTGGGCAGGTAGAGCGCGAGAAAGCAGTCGGAGCTGACCTTGCTCCCGGTGTCCTGCACCTTCACGAACTCGGGCCGCTTGCGCAACCGCGCGCTCTTCGGAAAGCGCTGTGAGCCCGGGCTCGTGATTTTCCTCGCTACTTGTCGTACGCCCGAACGACCAGGCGCTTGCGGCCCTTCATGCGGCGGCGCTTGAGCACCTTCTGGCCCTGCTTGGTCGACATGCGCTTACGAAACCCATGCGCCCGGTTCCGCTTCACTTTCGATGGCTGATACGTCGGCTTGCGCTTCACGAAGCTTGCTCCTGCTCGAGTTTTTGTGCGGCGGCGAGGCCCTTACCCGAGTGGAGAAGGGGTTTCAATCGCTGGTTGGAGCGGGAGAATTTTCGTCAAGACCCACCGCGCAGCGACTTGCTGGAAGTCTTGTGGAATGTAACGGGCCCGGTTGTGGAAAAAGTTGTGGAGACTGTGGAGAACCATGTGACGCAGGGGTATCAGCCTGTGGAGAAGACCCTGTGCGCAACGACGGCTGACACTTTGCACGCACGTACTTTCAGTCAAGCAGGGCCTTGTGGAGAGTCGCCAAAAGGCCGAATTTTCGGCGCGAGACTGTCCACAGGTCTCGAACGCGTTTCAAAAGCGCGGCGTTTTCGCTGTTTGCACAAAGTGGTTGATCGCCAGCGAGCGCGGCAGGTAGAGAGGCCGCCCTTTTTTCGATCAACTCTGACCTGCCGGGGCCGATCAGTTGCCTTCTTCGACTGAAGTGAAGACGGGTGCACAGCAGCTGTGGCAGTCGGCGCTCGACGCGCTGAGGACCGACGGCAACGCCTACGCGGTCTCGCAGCTGATGCAGCTGGAGCCGATGGACTTCAACGCCACCGAGCCGGCGCTGACCCTGGGCGTGGGCGACCGCTTCTTTCGCGACTGGGTCGACGACCACTACCGCAGCCTGATCGAAGGCGTGCTCGAGAAGCTGCGCGGCGCGAAGGTGGCGGTGCGCTACGAAGTGATCGAGCGCCCGAAGTCGGTCGACCTGCTGCCGATGGCGCCGGTGACCCAGCAGCCGCGCACCCCGACGCCGCGGCTGAACGAGCGCTTCACCTTCGACACCTACGTGGTGTCCGACTCCAACCAGCTGCCGGCCGCAGCGGCCGCCGCGGTCGCCGACGCTCCGGGCCGGGCGTACAACCCGCTGTTCATCTACGGCGGCACCGGGCTGGGCAAGACGCACCTGTTGCACGCGGTGGGCAACCGGGTGCTCTCGCGCGACCCCACCAAGCGCATCGTCTACTTGTCGTCGGAGGAGTTCACCAACCAGTTCATCGAGTCGGTGCGCGACCACCGGATGACCGAGTTCCGGAAGAAGTTTCGCGACGAGTGCGACGTGCTGTTGATCGACGACATTCAGTTCCTGGGCAAGAAGCAGGAAACGCAGAACGAGTTCTTCTACACGTTCAACGCGCTCCACCAGATGTCGAAGGCGATCGTGCTGACGTCAGACACCGTGCCCTCGGAGATTCCCGGCCTGGAGGAGCGCCTGCGGTCGCGCTTCACCATGGGTCTGATCACCGACGTGCAGGAGCCGAACTTCGAGATGCGGGTCGCCATTCTCACCAAGAAGGCGTTCACCGACGGCTACGAGCTGCCCGACAACGTGGCGCAGTTCATCGCCCGCCACGTGGTGCGCAACGTGCGAGAGCTCGAGGGCGCGCTGATCAAGGTCTGCGCGGTGCACTCGCTCTCCGGCCAGCCGATCTCGGAGGAGTTCGCCGCCGAGGTGCTGAAGGACATTCTGCCCGCGCAGAAGCAGCTCGACGCCGAGACCATCACCCGAGAAGTGGCGCGCTACTACAAGCTCAGCGTCGAAGACCTGAAGGGCGACCGCCGCACCAAGAACGTCGCTTACGCCCGCCAGGTGTCGATGTACCTGGTGCGCACGCTCACCACGCTGTCGTTTCCGCTGATGGGCGAGAAGTTCAACAAAGACCACTCGACGGTGATCAGCTCGGTTCGCAAGATCGAAGCCCAGCGCAACCACGATGATCAGCTGAAGGGCGAGCTGGCCGAAATTACGTCCCGCCTCGGCGTCGTCGAGAACTGACCTGAAAAACGGTGTTTCGAAGGAACGGCTCCGCGTGCGACGCGCGGGTTGAAAGCTGTCCCTCACCCGCGAGGCCCTATGGGCCTCGTCGGCCTCTCCCAACGGAGAGGGCTACTGGACGTCGGCGAGGTTCAGTTTGAACGACGTCGACTTGCCGGCGACGATTTTCACCGACAGCGGGTGCTTGGAGCCGTCTTCGCCCACCAGGGTGAGCACGTGCTGGCCCGACGGCAGGTGAACGGTGAGCATCGGGCTGGCGTCGCCCAGCACCTGTTTGCCCAGCAGCACGTGCGCCTTGGGGAAGACCGCGAGCGTCAGCGTGCCCTGACCGTGCGGCACCGCGGCGGGATCTGCCGGCTTGGGGTCGTGGGTGACGGTCGGCTTGGTGCCTGAAGGCGTCGGCTGCGTCTGAGCGCCGGGAATCGCGACCGGGTTGGGCGCCTCCTTGCCGGGAACGCTCGGCGCCCCCGGAATCGGGGTGGGCGGCTGGGGCTCGCCGATCGACGGCGGCGGCGTGGCGTCGGGGTTGAAGATGAACTTGTAGCTGAGCACGCCACCGGCGGCGGCGAAGAAGATCAGCGCCGCCAGCACCAGGTTGCCGGCGTTACTGCCGCTGTCGGGCGCCTGCTCTTTGGTCTTCGGCACCGGGCGGGGCGACTCCGAGGTGTCGGGAATGCTCGAAGACGACTGCACGCCCACCAGCCGGGCGATCTCCGCCTCCTGCTTGATCCGCAGCGCCGCCATCTCTTCGTCTTCCTGGGGGCTGGGCTTGGCCTTGGTGACCAGCTTCTTCTTCGGCCGGGCGCCGGGAGGAGACAGCTTGGGCGCGGGAAACGCCTTGCCGTCGTCTTCTCTGATCAGCTTCACCGCGTCGAGCACCGCGGCCTTCTCGAGCTCTCCGCCGGCCGACTCCAGCAGCGCGTGGGTGGCCTTCATCTTTTCCGCGAACAGCTCGCGCATGAACGAGGCCCGCTGGTCGATGTCGAACATCAGGTCGGAGCAGGCCAGCTCCATCGCCTTGGCCATGTCCTTGGCGGTGCCGAAGCGGTCGGCGCGCTCCCGGGCCAGCGCCCGCATGATCACGTCAGACAGCCGCTCGGGCACCACTTCGATCACCTGGTGCGGAGGGATGATCGGCGCCGAGAGAATCATCTTCATCTCGTCGAGCTCGGTGTCGCCGGCGAACAGCCGCTTGCCGGTCACCATCTCCCAGAGCACCACGCCCAACGAGAAGATGTCGGTGCGGCCGTCGAGCTCGTCGCCCTTCACCTGCTCGGGCGCCATGTAGCCGGTGGTGCCCTTCACCGTGCCCACCGAGGTGCGGCCGAGCGAGCCGCGCGCCTTGGCGATGCCGAAGTCGAGCAGCTTCACCACCCCGTCGTAGGTGACCATGATGTTCTTCTGGGCCACGTCGCGGTGAATGACCGGGTATTCCTTGCCGGCCGGGTCTCGAAAGTGGTGCGCGTAGTGGAGCGCGAGCGCCATGTCGTGCGCCACCGAGGCCGAGAAGCCAATCGGGAGCACCGCGCGCTTACGGGCGCAGGCCGAGGTGACCTGGTTGAGGTTCTGGCCGGCGATGAACTCCATCGCCAGGTAGGGCCCCTCTTCGTCGGAGTCGAGGTCGTAAACCTGGCCGACGTTGGGGTGGTTGAACGCGGCGGTGATTCGCGCCTCGTCCAGGAACATCTTCACGAAGTGATCGTTCTCTTTCGCGTCGGGGAGAATCCGCTTCACGACCACGTACTTGCGAAAGCCCCCCGGCCCTTTGGTGAAACACAGGAAAAGCTCCGCCATGCCCCCGGCGGAAAGCTGAGTCAGCACCTCGTACTTGCCGACCTTCAACCCCCGATAGAGCTCTTCGCCCATCGGCAGACCGGCCGAAGCAGAAGGCATCGCTTCAACTTAGCTCAGCCCAACAGGGACCTGTGGATCGTTCAGGGAAAAGCCATGAAAACTGCCCCATTGGTGTGGAGAAGCCACCGACACGGCCGACCCGTGTGGGGGCCTGGGGAAAATTCGAGGCTCAACCCACAACCAGGACACAGCTGCCTGTCCCCGTCCTACGCCTAGAAGTGTCAGACTCTCCACAAAACCACAGGCTCTACCGCTACTGCTTCTTTGATCCTCTATTGATCATCTCTTCAGTAGGGGAAGCCGTTGCGCTGCACGCTTTTCGCATCGAAGGTGTCGTTTGAAGTCGAGTCGCCAGAATTCCGTCAGGGTTGGAGGGCACCAGCGGGTGTTGCAGCGCGCGAACAGGCTGGGGGGAGGGTGGCTGGCGGTGGCCCTGCTCGGCCTCGCTGCGTGCCACCAGAGGCCCTTGCAGCACGCCGGCGACCAGCTGGCGTTGAGCGAGCAGTCGCTGGTCTTCGGTGAGGCCTACGCGGGCCGCCAGGCGATCGACCGGGCGGTCATCGTTCACAACGTCGGCACTGCGATGGCCGATGTGTCCTACGAAACGCCGGGTGCCCCGTTCGAGCTGCTGACCGCGCCCGAGCACCTCAACTCCGGCGATACCGTGCTGCGGCTGCGCTTTCGGCCGGTGGCGACCGGCTCCTTCGACGGCAAGCTGAAGCTCAAGACCAGCAACCAGGCGCTCGAGCTGTCGATGAGCGGCACCGGGTCTGACCTGCCGCCCTGCGGTCAGCCCGAGGTCTGTCACGACCGCCACTTCGACGTGCAGGCCAACGCCTGTCTCGACACCGTGCTCCCCGACGGTACCTCCTGCGACACCCATGACCTCTGCGCCTCCGCGGGCGCCTGCAGCAGCGGGCGTTGCGTCGGTAAGCCGGTCGACTGCGACGACCACAACCCCTGCACGCTCGACACCTGCAACCCGTTCTTCGGCTGTGAGCACATCGACGGTGTGACCTGCCCCGCGGCGCCCGCGTGCATGAAGGCCGTCTGCGACCCCACCTCGGGCTGCAGCGTGGTGGCGATGGACGACGGCTCGCCCTGCGGCAAGCTGCAGACCTGCACCGCGGCCGACGTCTGCCTCGGCGGCAGCTGCGTCACCCGGGTGCCGCCCGATGGCTACACCTGCCAGCCGCTCTCGCCGTGTCAGGGCGAAGGTCACTGCATGGCCCAGAGCTGCTCCGTCGGGCCGGTCACCCCCATCGTCGAGAAGTGGCGCTTCGACAGCCTCGACACCCAAGACGCCGGCGACCCCGACTCGGGCGTGGTGCCGAACCCGGTGGCGCTCCAGGACTTCGTGCTCGACGAAGGCAGCAACGAGATTTCGCTCTCCGGCTTCTTCTCGGTGCCGGTGCTGCGCGCGAACACGCCCGACTCGTTCGACGCTCCCAACGGCGCCGCGCGCCGCTGCCTGCTGTGGAACGGCCAGTACGTCTGCGCCGACTACCCCGGCGGAGTGAACGGCCAGGTGACGGTGATCAACCGGGTCACCGGCGTCACCCAGTGGACGTTCTCGCTCGCGGCGGCCCGGCCCGACTTCGCGGCGATGACCTCCAACCTGTTCATGGGTCGAATGACGGTGCTCGGAGCCGACCGGCTGGCGGCGCTCTTCGAGGGCTACCTGGCGAGCAACACCACCAGCACCGAGAACTGCCGGCTCTACTTTCTCACCGTGCTCGACGCGTCGGGCGCGCTGATCACCTCGACCCAGCTGACCGACAGCGAGCTGACCAGCTGCGACCACCCGCACCCGTACGGCTTCTCGTCTGACACCACCGGCAACTTCTTCGTCGGGTTCGCGCCCACCTCGAACATCAACGCCGGCCCGCCGCTCCACCCGGCGCAGCGCACCACCTTCATGAGCTTCACCCGCGACGGCAACTTCCGGTGGAAGTTCACCGACGTCGACCTGGTGGGCGGTGAGATCGCGGTCGCCAACGGCGCGCTGTACCCCGAGAACTCCGAGGTGGGCTACGACACCGGCTCGGGCAATCCGCTCCCGCAGCTGCCCGAGAACTTCGGCCGCGCCGCGGTCACCGGCGATCGTCTGGTGCTCGCCCCGCTCGACGGCTACGGCGCGCTCGACGCGTACCAACCGGCCACCAACACCGGGCTGTGGACCCACACGCTGGCGAGCGGCCGGGTGTTCTGGGGCGACCAGCTGCGCCTGGCGCGGTGGAAGAGCCTTTATGGCGAGGCGACGGTCGCGGTCACCTTCACCAGCACCCCTGACGGCGGCGCGCCGATGCTGCACGCGATCGACATCTCCGACGGCACCCAGGCGTTCGAGTGCCCCATCGTCACCACCTCGCGCGGCGCTCCGCAGCTGCTCGAGATTGGCGACGGAGGCATGTCGCTGATGGCCGGCGGCACTTGCGAGAAGTGCGACCCGCCGTTCGCCACCTCCTCGGCGGGCTTTCACAGCTTCGACGTGCCGACGTTGTCACCGGCGTCGAACGTGTCGTGGCCGGGCACCTTCGGCGGCGCAGGGCACGACGGCGAAGAGAACGTCGTCTACCAGAGCAGCGCGCCCGGCGGCCTCTAGAGGTCTTCCAGGTCGTAGCGGAGCGCGGTGCCCGCCTCTTTCACGTCGACGATGATGTTCTTCGCCGGTCCGTCGGGGGCCATCAGCTTGAGCGACTGCTTGCCCACCGGCAGCTGAGTCTTGAGCGGCGTCTTGCCGAGCGCCTTGCCGTTCCACATCACCGTCACCGGCGGGTCGACCACCAGCGAGACGTCGGCGAGCACGACCTCCTTCGCCGGAGGCGCGTCGCCTTCTTCGTTCACCTTCGGCTTCTTGCCGTTGGTCTTGGTCTGCTTCGGAGGAGGCGGCGCCTTGGGCGCCTTCTCGGGCGGCGGGCCCTTCGCCACCTTGGGCGCGGAGTCTTCTTTCTTGGCCGGCGGAGGAGGCTGCTCGGCTTCGACCTTCTTCGGCTGAGGCTCGGGGTCCTTCGCCGCGACCTGCTGCTCCTTGGGAGGCGGCGGGTCTTCTTTCTTGGGCGCTTCTTTCTGCGCTTCCTTCTTCGCGGGCTCGGGCGCCTGCTCCTTCTTGAACAGCGGCGTCGCCTTGCCGACCGGCTCTTCGTCTTTGTGAGAGAACGGCTTCAGCGCGAACACCGCCACCGCGATCGCCACCACCAGCGCGCCGGCGCCTCCGAAGATCAGCGCCTTCGGCCGGCCGACCTTGTGCGAGGAGGTGATCGGCGCGTCGATCTCCGACGAAGGGTCGAAGGTGCTGGCCGCGTCGCCTTCGTCGGGCAGCTGCTCGAGCCCCGAGATGTCGCCGGTGGGCCGGTCGAGCGGCTCGTCGACGCGAATGTCGTCGCCGGTCGGCTCGCTGGTCTCGTCGTCGTCGAACAGGTCGTCGGCGGTGAGGCCCTTCTGCGGCTGGGGCTCCTTCAGCACCTCGAAGGGGCGCGAGAGGGTGGTGCGCACGCCCGGCTCGGCCTCGTCGTCGTCGGGCACGAAGTCGGTGCGGAGCTTTCGGCCCGGCACGCTCGCGGTCTCGTCGGTGATCGACCGCGAGGGGTTGGGGTGCGACGGCACCGGCGGAGGCGGCTTCACCGCCGGCACCGAGCCCCGGGTCATTCGCGGCACCGCGGCGGGGGTGATCACCTTCGCCGCCGGCTGGGGCTTGGTCTGCGCCTTCGAGCGCTGGAGCTTGAGCAGCTCCTCGGGCAGCGCCGCGGCGGGGATCGTCTTGCCGTCGTCGTCGTCGTCGAAGTACGGCTCGGCCGGGGTGAGGCTGATGCTGATGTCGCCGGTGTTGGTGTCGCCGGTGTTGGTGCGCTCGGGCAGCAGCGCGGCGTTCGGCTCGGTCACCACCCGGCCTCCGGCGGCGGCGGGAATGGTGGGCTTGGAGTCGCGCCGCTGCGGCATCGGCGTCACCACCGGCCCGCCCATCATCTTGCGCACCGTCTCTTCTTCCACCGGAGGCGGAGGAGGACCCCGGCGCGGCTGCATCTCCACCGCGATGTCGATTTTAGGAGGCCCCACCGGCTCGGCGCGGCCCTGCACCGCGGCCATCACCTTGTTGAGGTGAACTTCGCCGGTGAGCTCGTGAGGCTCCTGCGAGCTCTCGATCAGATCGCGGGTCTGGGTGCGCCGGTCGGCGAAGTGACGCTGCACCAGCTCGCCCGACTGCTCCGGGTACCAGATTTCGCCCGGGCAGGCCTTCTCGAGCTCGCGGGCGAAGTCGAGCGCCGACTTGTAGCGATGGTCTTTGTCGCGGGCGAGCGCCTTGAGCGTGACCTGGTCGATCGCCGACGACACCTGCGGGTTCTGCTTCGAGGGCCGGGGCGCGTCTTCGCGGAGCGCGGCGAGCATGCCCTCCTCGGGGCTCTTGCCGTGAAACAGCCGCATGCCGGTGAGGCACTCGTGGAGCACCACGCCAAGCGAGAAGATGTCGCTGCGCTGGTCGAGCGGCTCGCCGCGAATCTGCTCCGGGCTCATGTAGCCCGAGGTGCCCTTCACCATGCCGATGCTGGTCATCGCCTGGGTGCGCTTGCCGAGCGCCTTGGCGATGCCGAAGTCGAGCAGCTTGGTGACGCCCTCGTACGTCACCATGATGTTCTTCTCGGCGACGTCGCGGTGAATCACCACGTTTCGGCGGCCGCGGGTGTCGGTGAAGTTGTGCGCGTAGTGGAGCGCGAGCGCGGTGTCGCGCACGGCGCCCAGCGTGAAGCCGATCGGGATCGGCTCTTTCGCCTGGCGGCAGGCGCGCGCCATCTCGACCAGGGTGCAGCCCTGCACGAACTCCATCGAGAGAAACAGCATGCCGTCGGCGGTGTCGAGGTCGAACACCTGCGCGATGTTGGGGTGGGTGAGCTGCGAGGTGATGCGCGCCTCGTCGAGGAACATCTTCACGAAGTCTTCTTCGCCGCGAATGTCGGGAAGAATCGACTTCAGCACCACCACCTTCTTGAAGCCGGCGAGCCCCTTCTGGTGCGCGAGGAAGATCTCGCTCATCCCTCCGGTGGAGAGTCGGCAGAGCAGCTCGTACTTGCCGAGCGATCGACGATCCAACGGATTCGTCGGCCGCAGAAACGGGATGGAAGTCATGCCGGGCGCGGATCAGTGTACCGCTGCCGTTGCAACGCAGCCACGGCATGTCAGCAATGATGGCAACTGTGGCGTGACAGACACGGCGACATGTCAGGACATGTACTGAACTGTTCGGTCGCGCTTAGCGTTTACGCAGAGCGTCGCGAAATGCGCGGGCCTTGGAGAGCGCGGTGGCAGCGTCGGCCGCGTGCACCACGTAGTGGCCCATCTTGCGCTTCGGCCGGGCGCTCGACTTTCCATAGAGGAAGACGTCGATCACCTCGGGAAACTGGGCCCACGCCGAGAGGTCGAGCGCACCGCCGTCGCGGCCCTGGGCGAGCCAGACCTCGCCGAGCAGGTTGCCCATGCAGAACGCGCCCTCGTGCAGCTTCACCTCGTGCAGCGGCGCGCCGGTGAGCACCCGGGCGAGCGCGTCGAACTGCGAGTAGCCGCACGCCTGGCGGGTGACGTGGCCGGAGTTGTGCGGCCGCGGCGCCAGCTCGTTCACGTAGAGCGCATCTCGCCCGCCGGTGTCGCGGCCCTTGCCGACGAAGAACTCGACGGTGATCAGCCCGGTCACGTCGAGCGCGCGGGCGATGTTCTTCGCCACCTCCTGCGCCTGGGTGAGCAGCTTGGCGTCGACCCGCGCCGGCACCAGGGTGAGGTCGAGCACGTGCTCGTGGTGGAGGTTCTCGAACACCGGGAAGCAGACCTCCCGGCCGCCGCCGCGCGCGACGATGCACGACAGCTCGGTCGAGAGCGCGATGCGTTCTTCGAGCACGTGCGGCGCGTCGACTTTGGCCGGCAGCTGCGCCAGGTCGGCCTCGCTGGTGAGCGACCACTGGCCCTTGCCGTCGTAGCCGCCCAGCGACGACTTCAAGATGCAGGGGAGCCCGAACGCCTTCGCCGCTTCTCTCGGGTCGGCGCCGAGGGCGAGCGCCTGGTGCCGCACGCAGGGAAAACCGTTGGCGGAGAGAAAGCCTTTTTCCTTCGAGCGGTCCTGCGCGGTCTTGAGCACCGAAAGCGAGGGCAGCAGCTTGGCGGCGTGCTTTTCCAGCGGCGCAGCGGGAATGTTCTCCCAGTCGAAGGTCACCTTCTCGCAGCGGGTGAACACCGAATCGACCTTCGCCTGGTCGGTGAACGAGGCCACCACCAGCTCGTCGACCCGGCCGTGGGCCGGCGCGTCGGCTGCCGGGTCGAGCACGGTAACGGTGGCGTCGAGCCGGGCGAGCGACTCCGCGAGCATCAGCCCGAGCTGGCCACCGCCGAGAATGCCGATGTGCTTACCGCCGTTCATCTGGTCACTTCTTCTTCTTGGCGGGCCTGGCGGCGGGTTGCGACTGATTCAGCAGCGCGTTCGACGCCAGCGCGCCGTCGAAGGCCACCTGGCGGTGCTCGGCGAGCTTCTTCGCCAGCTCGGCGTCGTGGGTGGCGAGCATGCGCACCGCGAACAGCGCGGCGTTGGTCGCGCCCGAGGGGCCGATGGCGAAGGTGGCGGTGGGCACGCCCGAGGGCATCTGCACGATGGAGAGCAGCGAATCGAGGCCGTTGAGGGCCTTCGACTGCACCGGCACACCCAGCACCGGCAGCGGGGTGAGCGACGACACCATGCCGGGCAGGTGAGCGGCTCCGCCGGCGCCGGCGATGATCACCTTCAGCCCGCGGTCTTTGGCGGTCTGGGCGTACTCGAACATCGCCTCGGGCGTGCGGTGGGCAGAGACGACCTTCACCTCGTGCGGCACTCCGAAGCGCTCCAGCAGCTCGGCGGCATGGCGCATCGTCTCGAAGTCGTTCGCGCTGCCCATGATGACGCCGATTTTCGGCGCGGCCATCGTGCCCTCCGTCGGTGAAGCAGGCGGTGGACTCTACGCGAAAAGGCCCGTACAAAGCTGCGCCGTGTGGGGCAAGCTCTCGCTTCGGCTGCAGGCGGCAATCGCGGTGGTGGTGCCCTGCCTCGCGGTCGCGATTTTCTCGTCGCTCTACTTTCCCAAGCGGCTCAACGAGCAGGCGCAAGAAGGCCTCGAGCGGCAGGCCCGTAGCGTCGGGTTGCTGGCCGCCACCAACGCCGCTCCGACGATGCGGCTGGTGCGCGACGGCCTCGCCAGCTCGGAGGAGCTCGACTCGGTCATCACCGGCGTGCACACCGCCAACGCCCAGCGGGTGGGCTTCTTCGCGGTCACGCCCCAGACGGCGAAGACCGAGGGTGAGAAGCGCTTTCTCGAGGCCACGCCCGAGAACCACGCGCTGGTGCGCGGTGACTTGAAGCCGCAGCGGTTCGAGCTGCCGCCCACCGGTAGCTGCGCGGTCGACCTGGGCGGCTCGCTCTCCGTACGCTGCACCGCCAAAGACGGCGACTACGAGGGGCTGCTGGTGGCGGTGTTTCCCCTCGACGCGCTCGAAGAGGCGCGAAAGCAGAACCAGCTGGTCGGCCTCTGGGTGCTGCTGGTGACCTTCGGCGTCGGCCTCGCGCTGGCGTTCATCTTCTCTGGCGCGCTGGCGAGCCCGATTTCGCAGGTCACCAAGGTCGCCAAAGAAGTCGCCGGCGGCGACGTGTCGGTCAGCCAGCTCGACGTCGGCGGCTCGGGCGAGGTGCGCTCGATGGCCTCCAGCCTGAACGAGATGTTGGTGAGCCTGCGGCACCTGGTGACCCAGATGGTGTCGCTGACGCAGCGGCTGTCGGGCGCTTCGCAGGGGTTGATCACCGCCTCGGCCGACCAGGAGCACGTCACCTCGCAGCAGTCGGCCTACGCCCAGCAAATCGCCGCCACCTTCGAAGAGCTGTCGCGCACCGCGGAGCGGATCAACCAGTCGACCGACGTGGTCGAGCAGGCCGCCCAGCGCACCTCGGTGGCGGTCGACGAAGGCCGCGCGGTGGTGTCGCAGGTGGTGAACGAGATCGCCGGCATTCGCCGCGAGTCGAAAGAAGTGGCCGACGCCATCACCCAGCTGAACGACGACCTCCAGCAGGTGTCGCGCATCGCCCAGGTGATCAAGCAGGTGGCCGACCGGTCAGACCTGCTGGCGCTCAACGCCGCGCTCGAGGGCACCAAGGCCGGCGAGGTCGGCCGCGGGTTCTCGCTGGTCGCCGCCGAGATGCGAAAGCTCGCCGAGTCGGTGGCGGTGAGCGCGCGCGACATCGGCCGGCTGGTCGAGCGGGTGCAGGACTCCGGCAACCAGGCGGTGTCGAAGGCGCGCGAAGGCGTCGAGACCTCTGACCGCGGGGTGGCGGTGGCCGAGCGCGCCTCGGCGGTGTTCGAGCAGATCGTCGAGCTCTCGCAGGGCACCAAGGAGGCCGCGCAGCAGATCGCGGTCGCCACCCGGCAGCAGCGCCAGTCCTCCGAGCAGGCGGTGGCGGGCGCGCGCAACGTCGCCGACCTGGTGAAGCAGGGCGTCGATGCGACCGGGCGGAGCACCAAGATTGCCCATGACCTCCAGGCGGCGGTGGTCGCGCTGTCGGAGGTTACCCAGCGGTTCAAGGTCGAGAAGCCTTCGTAACGCTTCGATCGGATTGAAGTGCCGGCCCCGGTGGTTACTGTACCGGTCATGGGCAGCTGGAAGATGGCGCGCTTCTTCGGCATCGACGTGAAGGTGCACTTCACCTTCGCGCTCGCGTTGCTGTTGGGCGCGGTCAGCTACGGCCAGCAGTACGACGTTCACGGCTACGCGTTCGGCGTGGTGGTGACGCTGCTGATGTTCGCCTGCGTGCTGATCCACGAGCTCTCGCACTCGGTGGTGGCCCAGGCGTTCGGCATTCCGGTGCGGCAGATCACCATCTACCCGATTGGCGGAGTGGCGCAGATCACCAAGCGGCCCAGCACGCCGGTTCAGGAGCTGTTGATCGCAATCGCGGGCCCCGCATCGAACGTGGTGATCGCCGGAGGCCTGTTCCTCGCCGGCACGGTGCTGTTCGGCTTTCACCGCCCCGACCATTCTGCGCAGCAGCTGCTCAGCCGGCCGACCACCGAGAGCCTCTGGTGGACGTTGGTGGTGGTGAACATCGGGTTGGCGGTGTTCAACATGATCCCCGCGCTCCCGATGGACGGTGGCCGGGTGCTGCGCGCCGCGCTCTCGATGGGAGCGGGGACCCAGAAGGGCACCACCTGGGCCGCTCAGCTCGGCCGGCTGCTGGCGCTGCTGATGATCGGGGTGGGGGTGTTCATTCCCGCCTGGGGCCTGATGCTGGTTGGCGTGTTCGTGTACTTCGGCGCCAGCGCCGAGCTCGCCGAGGCGAGGCGGCTGCAGCTGCTCGAGGGCGTGAGGGTGATCGACGCCTTGAATCCCCACGTGGTGCGGCTGTCGCCCGACACGCCGGTGCAGCTGGTCGCGCCGACGCTGGCGTTCAGCCCGCAGAATGCGTTCGAGGTGAGGCTGGGCGAGCGGCTGCTCGGCGTCGCCACCCGTGCAGAGCTGATCGCGGCGATGCGCACCGGGCAGCCGGCGTTCGTCGCGGGCGTGATGCGGCGCGAGTACCCCACCGTTTCGCCCAATGCGTCGCTGGAGGAGGCCCGCGACCGGATGAACTCGGCGCTGTCTCCGTTCGTGGCGGTGGTTCAGAACGGAGAGTGCATCGGGTTGATCACCGAGCACGAGCTCGCGGCGCAGGCGATGATGAAGGAGATGGCGGGGGAGTATCAGTCGCGCGCTGAGAAACGCTGGGATCCGTAGACCGGTTGAACTGCCGGGCCCGGGACCGGGACCGGGTGCGCATTCGGGCTCGGGGTCGCGTTCGTGTTCGGCTCGCGGGTTCGGTGCTGTCTCGAACCCGGTCGCGGTCCCGGGCCCGGCCGTTCAGCTCAACGGCGAATCGAGATTTTGACCTTCTCGGTACCGAACGTCAGATCATCGCCGTCCTTCAGCTTCCTCGGCGAAGTGACCTTCTCCTTGCTCGCCCCGACGAACGTGCCGTTCGACGAGCCAAGGTCCTCCAAGAACAGGTCGGCGCCCTTCTTGGTGATCCGCGCGTGCTCGCGTGAGACCCTATTGCTCTCGATCACGAAGTCGCAGTGCTTGCCGCGGCCGATCAGCACCGCGTCGCCGCTCATTTTGAACGGGTCGCGGCCGGCCATCGACAACATCACCTGAGGGCCACCCGCGGCGCCCCGGCGCGGAGGCGGGGGTTCTTCTTCGACCGGCTCCTCCTCGGGAGGCGGCTCTTCTTCAGGCGGCGGCTCTTCCTCGGGAGGAGCCTCCTCCTGCTGGTCGAACGGGTTGCCTTCTTCTTCTTCGGGAGGCGGCTCTTCTTCGGGCGGAGGCTCGGGCTCGGGACGGCGCTTCGCCGCCACCGCGTTGTTCGGCTTCTTCGCCGGCATCGCGCCGGTCATTCCACCGGCACCGGCACTGGCTCCACCACCGCCAGACGACACTTTCCCAGGGACCACGTAGCCGTTGAGGCGCGCGAGCATGAACACCGCTTGCGCAAGCAGCGCGTCGCTCGGCACTCCCATTTCGGCGGACATGGTCTCCAGCACCTCGAGCAGGTGTGGAGGCAGGCTGACCTCACTCATGTGCGCGCCACCATACCGCGCCTTTTCTTCAACGCCAGTTTGGATTTCGAGGATCTCGATCGGTCAGCCGACGAAAAACTGAGGGGCAGCAGCGGCACAACCGCACGAAACCCCGTCTGATTTCGGTGGCACGTCGGGAGCAACGTCAGGCGCGGCCGAAGTTCTCGAAAGGTCTCGATATGGATCTGAAACGACTGGGCATGGGAGTGGTGGCGGCGGCGACGCTGTCGCTGACGGGCTGCAACGGCGACAACCGGCCCGACCCGCAGGCGGTGCAAGAACATGCGGCGCTGCTCTCGTTCAAGGGCGAGAGCGCCTGCTCCGACCTCGAGCAGTACATCGAAGACACCGCGGTGCTGGAGATGAAGACCCAGCTCCAGGCCGAACGTGACAACGTGCCCTCGTGGGGTTGGTGGTGGTTCGGCGGCTGGGGCCCGGGCGGCATCGACGACGTCGCCTTCGGCGCGGCGCCCACCAACGCGCAAGACAGCAAGTCGGCGCCCTCGCAGTACACCACCACCAACAACCAGGTGATGGGCGTCGACGAGGCCGACTTCGTGAAGAACGACGGCACCCGCATCTTCGTGCTCTCCGCCAACAAGCTCTACGCCTCGGCCTCGTGGCCGGCGGATCAGCTCGGCGTGCAGGGCAAGCTGGAGATCGAAGGCTGGCCGCGTGAGATGTTCTTGAACGACGGCAACGTGGTCGTCTTCTCGAGCGTCTGGCAGAAGCTGCCGCTCCAGGGCGACGTCAGCTGCGCGGGCCTCGACTGCGGCTTCTTCTGGTCGAACTCCACCAAGGTCACCGTGGTCGACGTCTCGAGCCTGGCGAACCTGCGGGTCACCCAGGAGTACTACCTCCCCGGCAACTACCAGTCGGGCCGCAAGATCGGCGACTCGGTGCGCATGGTCACCACCGACGGCTTCCACTTCCCGCCCGCGATGCAGTGGTGGCCGGAGTGGAAGCAGGACTTCAACACCGACGACAACGCCCGCAAGAAGGCGTTCAACGACCTGATCGCCAAGAACGAGTCGCTGATTCGCGACCAGAAGCTGGCCGACTGGCTGCCCGCCGCCGCGCTGAACATGGGCGGCGCGCACCTCACGCTCCCGCAGGCCTGCACCAGCTTCTCGAAGGTGAACGCGCCGGTCCGGCTGGGCACCATCACCGTGTCGACCTTCGACCTGAAGAAGCCGGGCACCCTCGACCGCGAGAGCATCATCGGCGAGTCGGGTGAAATCTACGCGTCGGAGAAGAACCTCTACGTCGCCACCCAGCACTGGTGGTGGTGGCCGGCTCCCGGTCAGAAAGACACCACCTACGTGCACAAGTTCGACATCTCGAACCCCGACAAGGCGGTCTACCTCGCGTCGGGCAAGGTCGATGGCCACATCGTCGACCAGTTCTCGATGGACGAAAACGCGGCCGGCTACTTCCGGCTGGCGACCACCACCGGCGAGCGCGTGCCCGACACCCAGAACCCCGACAACTGGTGGGGCACGGTGAAGCTCACCAACCACATCAACGTGCTCACCGAAGACTCGGGCCACCTCAAGGTGCTCGGCACCTCGGCCACCATCAGCGACGGCGAGCGCATCACCGCCAGCCGCTTCCTGGGTGACACCGCCTACGTGACCACCTTCCAGAACATCGACCCGTTCGTCACCTTCGACCTGAAAGACCCGACCAACCCGAAGAAGGTCGGCACCCTCGAGATTCCCGGGCAGAGCTCGTACATCCACCCGATCGACTCCGGTCACGTGATGACCATCGGCACCTACCAGCCGCCGCCCGACTCCAGCGGCAACGTCGACTGGAGCGCGCGCCGGCTGCAGCTCGCCATCTACGACGTGTCGGACCTCTCGAGCCCGAAGCAGACCTTCAGCCAGCTGGTCGGCACCGCGTACAGCTGGAGCGACGCCGAGTTCGACCACAAGGCGTTCAACTACTTCGCCGCCAAGGGCCTGCTCGCGATTCCCTTCGCCGACTGGAACTACGGCTACTCCGGCGACCAGTACTGGAGCTCGTTCACCTCGGACCTGCGGGTGTTCAAGGTCGACACCAACCTCGGCTTCATCCCGATGGGCGCGGTGTCGATGAACGACATGTACCAGTCGGAGCAGTACTACAACTGGATCTACTACTGGATGCCGAACGTGCGGCGCTCGGTGATGGCCGACGACTTCGTCTACGCCATCAGCGACGCGGGCATTCGGGTCGCCAACATCGCCAACCTGAACGCGCCGATCGCCACCGCGCGGTTCGACCGGTACGTCGTGCGGTGAAGTTTTTCTGAACGCCCGGCACGACTGAAGACATTCAAACGGTATTTCCCTCCCTCGTTGTTCGGCCCTCGAGGGAGGAAGCCCGCCAAGGAATGGTTCCTTGGCGGGCATCTTTTTGCCTGATCGGTTTTCGAGCCTCGCGTTCACCAGCCCGTTGAACGGCAATTTCGCCGCGAGACGTGGAGGACGCGATGAAGGTGATTCTGGCTTGGGCGGTCGTTTCTGCCGCAGCCTACGGGCAGCTCCCGCAGCAGCACCGTGGCCCACCGAAAGAAGCGGTCAACGCGTGCGCCGGCAAGAGCGACGGCGCCAGTTGCAGCGTGGTGCTGAAGGACAAGACGCTCAGTGGCACCTGCCACGCCCCGCCCAACGGGCAGCTGGCGTGTCTGCCCGCTCCGCCGGCAGAAGCGGTGAGCGCGTGCGCGGGCATGCAGCAAGACGCGGCGTGCGGCTTCACCCTCGACGGCAACAACCTGGTCGGCATCTGCCGCGCGCCGCCGGGTCAGTCACAGCTGGCGTGTGTTCCCGAGCACGGCGGCCCGGAGGGGATGGGACCGCCGCCGCAGCGCTGATTACTTCAGCTTCGCGACCGCGTCGGTGAGCCGCGCCACCATCTTGTCGCTGCGCTGGCCCTGAGGGAGCGCCTTCGCGTACTCGAGCGCCTCCTGCATCACCTTCTTCTGCCCCGCGGCGTCGCCCTTCTTCGCCAGCAGCGAGGCCTTCAGCTCCAGCACCCGGAGCTTTCGCGGCCCGTAGACCTTGGCGAGCGCCCGCTCGCACGCCGCCAGCCCGTCGTCGGTCTTACCCATCGCCTGGTACAGCAGCGCCTCGCGCGCCGGCGGGTTGTAGTCGTCGGGCAGGTCTTTCTCAGACTGAATCAGGGCGGGCAGGGTGCGCTCGGGCTTGTTCATCGCCAGCGCCGCGTTCACCCGGTGCGGGTCGAACACCGCGCGCGCCGCCGGCGTCTTCGCCTTCTTCGCTTCACCCTCAAGGAAGGTGAGCCATTTTTCGGCCAGCGCCTCGGAGCCCTTCTTGTCGCCCTTGTCGGCCAGGTACTCCACCATCGATTCGTAGAGGCCGCTCCGGTCGTCGGCGAGCACGTTCGGCACCGTGAGCGCATCTTGGGCAAGCGCGTAGAGCTGCTCGAGGGTGTCGTTGCGCCAGGGCTCCTTCTCGCTCGCGTTCGAAGCGCAGCCCAGGCCCCAGTTGATCGCGTTCACGTACGAGGGGCCCTTCGGCAGCTTGGGCGAGAGCGACAGCGAGGTCTTCGCGCAGCTCTCGAAGTCTTTCTTCGAATAGAGGGTGTCGAGCAGCGACTCGGTGGCGCGGGCGCGGCGCGGCCAGTCGGCGGGCGCGTTGTCCAACGCGGTGTGAAACATCTTCACCGCGGCGTCGAAGTCGCCCTTCGCGCGCAGCCGGTCGGCCTGGGCCAGCAGCGCCTCCGGGGTCTGGTCTTTGGGCGCGGCCGCCTTCACCGCGCGGTCGCCGTCGTCGAGCAGCTTGCCGAACTGCTCGGTGTTGAGGCTGCCCAACCACTTCAGCGCCACCGTCTCGGTCGACGGGTCGATGATCATCAGCGTCGGCCACACCTCGACCGGAAACTTCTTCAAAAACTCGGCGCTCTTTTCCTTCTCGGTGTCGAGCGAGAGGTAGACGTAGCGCTGGCCGTACTTGAGCAGCTCCGGCTGGTTGAAGACGTGCTCCCGCATGAACACGCAGGAGTGGCACCAGGGCGCCCAGGCGTCGACGAACAGCGGCACCTTGCCCTTCTTGGCCAGCGCCAGCGCGGCCACGTAGTCGTCTTCGATGAACGGCAGCCGCTGTACCGCGGGCTGCTGCGAGGCCGACAGCGCGGCCGCAAGCACGAGCGAGATCATGGCCTGCCTCTTAACTCAGCCTTTGCGGCCGTGCAGAAACGCCGCCACCTTGGCCAGAAAGTCGGGGCCCAAGGGCTTGGTGACGAAGGCGTCGGCGCCGATTTCGAGCGCCATCTCGCGCAGCTCCATGCCCTCGCCGCGCGCCACCACCACCACCGGCGTCTCGCGGGTCGACAGCCCGCTCTTCAACATCGAGAGCAGCTCCAAGCCGTCTTTGTGGTTCACGTCGAGCACCACCAGGTCGGGCTTGTCGGCCTTGGCCCGGGTGAGCACCTTGTCGGGCGCGTCGGAGGTCACCACCAGGTCGAGCGTCTCGGCGATTTTGAACAGCGACTCCACCAGCGTCTTCTCGCTGTCGGAGACCAGGATCAGCTTCTTTTTTTCGGCCGGGACCGGAGAAGACGCCACGACTTGCCGATGCTAGCGCAGTTTCGACCCTCGTGAACCCAAGTGGTTACACCCAGAGGGCGCGCTGCACGTTCTTCCAGGCGTGAGCGTTACCGAAGGTACACACCATCGGCAGCTCGTCGGTGCGGGGCACCACCTGCTTCGGCTCGGGGAGCGCCAGCAGCGGGTCGGCCCAGAGGCGCACCTGCTTCAACCCAGAGGCGTGGGCGAGGCTCTGGGCTGCCGCCAACAGCCCGGCGATGCCCTGCCGCGGGCCCTCCAGCCAGAGCACCAACAGCTCGTTGGTCTTGAAGTACGCCTGCCACCAGACCCGGGCGCCGTCGAGCTCGGCCGCGTCGTACGGCAGCGGCTGCCTACCCATGAAGCGGGCGTAGATGTGCGAGCGCGCCAGGTGCCAGTCGATTTGTTCGACGCTCGGCCACAGCCAGAGACCGGGGCCGGTGGGCGCCGCGGGGCGGGGGAGGGAGGTTCGAAGCGGCTTCACGCCCGCGGGAGCCGGGCCGCTCACCGCCGGCAGCACGTGGTCGACGGCGGGAGCCACCACCTGGTAGCCGGCGCGCTCGTACAGGTTGGCGCCGACCTCCGAGAACAGCACCACCGACTGCGCTTTGGGCTCGCGCTGCAGCCGGTCGCGCACCTCGTTCATCAGGGTGAGCGCGTGGCCTTTGCCGCGCAGGCGGGCTTCGGTGAACACCGAGGCGATGCTCCAGGAGTTGCCCGGGGTGCCGTCGACGAAGCTGTCGTTTCGAAAGGTCTCGCAAGAGGCCTTCACCTCGCCGCCGTCTTCCAGCAGCCAGGTCTGCATCGCCGCCTTCGGCCAGGCGTGGGCGCGCAGCAGCTGCTCGCGCTCCAGGTACTGCTCGAGGGTGAGCCCGGTGCCCCAGGCGCCGTGGGTGACGCGGTCGCGGGCGAGCTTCTGCTCTTCGTTGGCGAGCAGCAGCTTCACTTGAACGGCTTCTTCACCAGCACCAGCTGCCCGCCGTCGTCGCGGGTGAGCGCCCAGGCGTTGCCGGCTCCGGCCGCGACCTCGAGCACCGTGCTCGGCAGCTCGACCAGCGACTCGTCTTTGGCGCCCTGCTGGAGGTGCACCGCGGCCCCGAGCGCGTAGATGAAGTGCTCGCCGTCGATGCTCGCTTTTTCGATGTCGCCCTGGGCCACCCGGGTGGGCTCGCCGCCGCCGATGTTCGCCTGCACCAGGCCTCCGCCGGTGTCGCTGGCGTGGCGGAAGATGGCCTTGTCGTCGTGGGTGAGCAGCGGAGGCTCGGCCCGGTCGGAGAGCGCGTGCAGGTCGGTGCCGTCGAGGTTCACCACCTGCAGCGACGACGGGTAGCCAGAGATGAACAGCGCCCGCATCGACGACAGCGCCACGTCTTGCGGGCGCACCAGGCCCGAGGCGAGCGTCTTCACGTTGCGGTCGGCGCCGAACTTCACCAGCGCGGAGGCGGGTTCGGTGGAGAACGGATCGAGCTGGCTCGGCGAGAGCATCGCGATGATGTCGTCGCCGTCGACCGCGAGCGCGGTGACGTTGGCCTTGCCGAACTCGGTCACGCCCTTCACCAGCGGCGCGTCGAGCGTCACCGAGAGAATGCGGCCCTGCTCGGCCCAGACGATGCGCTTGCCGTCGGAGGCGATCGGCCCGACGTTGGCGCGCCCGGTGACCAGCACCTTCGAGCTCGAGCCCAGCCACACCAGGCTGAACATGCGCGACTGGGTCTTGGTGGGCGCCGACTGCTCCACCCAGAGCGCGACGCCGTCTCCCGCCTTCACCAGGGTGCGGGCGTTGAGCGCGCCGCCGAGCACGGTGGTGGCGGTCGAATTCGCGAGCGGCTTGGCGGCGGCGGCCAGCTCTTCGAAGTGCTTGCCGGCGGTGCTGACGTCGTCGGCCGACGGCGCCTCGTAGACGTAGTTGTGGTGCGAGGTCAGCTCGTCGAGCGTCGGCAGCGGCGCGGCCGCGGGCTCGGCCTTCTTGCCGCCGTCTTTGGTCTTGTCGTCGGTCTTCTTCTTCTCGCCCGGGTGCCGCCGCGAGTACTCCGACAGCGAGATACCGCCCGCGATCAAGGCGACGCCGACAGCGAGCAGCACCGGGAAGCGCATCGCGCGCGATGTAGCTCAGCCCAGCGCGCGCAGGGTGAAGAAAGTCAGCTCGGGATCGGAGTTCACCCTCGGCAGCCGCGAGCCCTTGCCGAAGCCGAGGCCGCGGTTGACGTAGAGCTGGTTGCCGCGCACGTGGAACAGCCCGCGCAGGTACGGCTGCTTGCCGATCGCGAACATCTTGTCGGTGAACGAGCCCAGGTGAATCTGCCCGCCGTGGGTGTGGCCCGAAATCTGGAACAGCCCTTCGTACTCCGGGAGCTTGTCGATGCTGGTCGGGGTGTGGGCGAGCACGAAGCGGCTCCCTCCGCCGGTGCCCTCGAGCGCCTTCTCGACGTCGTCGTTGCGGGTGGTGGAGTCGTCGATGCCCACCACGGTGAACGGCGCGCCGTTGAACTCGGCGACGGTGTGGCGGTTCATCAGCACCGACACGCCGATGTCCTCCAGGCCCCGCTTCACCGTCTTCGGGTCGGACCAGTGGTCGTGGTTGCCGAGCACCGCGTAGCAGGGGTGGGCCGAGAGCGGCTTGAGCAGCTCGGGCACCCGCTCGAAGGGGTCGCGGGCGGAGGTGACGAAGTCTCCGGTGAGCATCACCAGGTCGGGGCGGGTCGCGTTCACCGTCGAGACCGCGGCCTGAATTCGCGCGTCGGGGGTGGAGTCGCCGATGTGGAGGTCGGACAGCTGCGCGATGCGGAGGCCGTCGTGCGCGTCGTCGAGGCCGGGCACGGTGATCTCGACCTCGGTGATCTCGAAGTACTCCCGGGCGTGGTTGCGACGCTCGGCGCGGACGGTGGCGGGGGCCAATACGGAGGCTGCGATCGCCGACAACATGCCGCGACGGCTCAACTTACGCTTGGGACGTTTCATGCGAGTAGGGTGAACAGACAGCAAGGCCTTCGCCATTCCCGACACCCGCGGAAAAGCTGAAGCGCAAACGCCACACTGCGCAGAAAATTACGCTGCGCGGCAGAGCACGAACCAGTTGTCCATCCACTTGCCGCCGCGGCGGGCCCGGCCGATCGACACGTGCTCCGAGACGCGGCGCAGCACGTCTTGGGTGCCGAAGAACACGAACCGCGACAGCTTGGTGTACTTGTGGGCGATCGCCGGCCAGGTCTCGGGCTTGCGCGGCGGCGTGAGCGTGTAGTCGATCAACAGCTCGTGGGCGCCGTGCTGCACCGCCACGAAGTAACCCGGCCCCACCGTGCTCTGAATGAACGGCGGGTTGCGGTTGTAGCCCCAGCGCTCGGCGGCGGGGCCGGCGTCGGGCACGCAGAAGACCTTGGCGAAGTAGCGAAACGCGGGGAGCGAGTTGCGGCCCTCGTGCGCCACGCCCTCGAAGGCGCCCTTCTTCGGGGTGAGGTCGTCGAGCGCGAACGGGAGCGCGCGGTCCACCACGTCGAACAGCTTCGCCTGCTGGCGCGACGAGAGTGAGAGCGTCTGCTCGAGGCGCTGCTCGGTGGTGGCGGCGTCGAGGTGCGCGGCGAGAGCGGCGGCGCCGGCGTTGGAGCTGATCAGCGAGGCGAGAGTGCTCATCGTCGAGTCAGACGATTATCGCGAACCGCGCCGATGGTAAAACCGCGCGCCATGCAGAAGGGGCTCCTGGTCGCGCTGGTGTGTCTGTTGTGCGGTTGCCCCGGAGGCGGCGGCAAAGACGCGGGCAGTGGGGGCGGCGGCTCGGCGACCGGCGGGGGCAACCTGGGTGGCGGGGGCTACGTCGGCGGCGGATCCGGGGGCGGCGGCGGTGGTGGTGTCGGCACCGGAGGCGGCGGTGGCGGCTTCGATGCCGGCCTGATGGCATGCGACGGGTGCCCGGTGCTGCTGAAGGCATCGCGCAGCTCGAGCATCGCGATCGGTTCTGGCAACACCGACGCAGGCACCCGGGTGGATGAGGTGCTCGCCGCGGTGAACCCCGACAACGACTCGCTTTCGATCTTCGCCGTCGCGGGTGAGACCAAGAGAACCTCGGTGAGCTTCACCGCAGGCCAGATGCCGGTCGCGGTCGCGATCGCGCCCGACAACGACACCGCCTATGTGGTGCTCCGCAAGGCGCAGTTGTTGGCGAAGGTCACCGGCCTCGCCGCGTTTCCGCCCACGGTGGCGAGCACGGTGGCGGTCGGAGCCGAGCCCACCGGCGTCGCGCTCTCGCCCACCGGCAAGTACGCGGTGGTGGCGAACTTCGGAGAAGACACCGTCTCGATCGTCGACACCGCGTCGATGACCGCGACCAAGGTGACCGTGGGGCCGAACCCGCGCGCGCTGGCGATCACCAACGACCTCGACGGCCTCGACGAAGACGAGACCGCGTACGTGGCGCTGTTCTTCGGGCAGCAGAACACCGCCGACTCCGAGGGCACCGACAATGGGCGGGTGGGGAAGGTGATTCCGGTGTCGCTGCTGACGCGCACCGCCGGCCCCGCGATCGTGCTCCAGCCGTTCATCGCCACCGGCTTCGGGGTGGGCTGCGCGCCAAACCAGCTCTATGGCATCGCGATCGACGGCCCGCGCGCGTACGTCACCAGCGTGTGCGCGTCGCCCGCGGGGCCGGTCTCGCCTCTCACCAACCTGGTCCCTGCGGTCTCGGTGATCGACCTGGCAGGCAACGTCGAAGTCGTCGGCACCCTCCAAAGTGGAGGCTCGACTCCGCTGTCGGGGCTGATCGGACCTTTCAACCTGCTCGGTGTTCTCGTCGGGCTCGACTTTGCCGCGCCGGGAGCCGCGTACCTCGTCTCTCAGGCCGGCGACGCCGTGCAGGGCCTGCAGTACTCCGACGGCGGGTTGCAGCTGGGCGAGCAGCTCGACCTCCACGCGGGGTCGATCAGGGCGCCCAGCGGCATCGTCACCGGCATCGCCAACGCGCACGCCTATGTGAACAACGGCGTCGACCGGTCGGTCTCGGTGATCGACCTCGGCTCGAACACCGTGACCAAGGTGATTCCGTCGGAGTCCAAGCCCGACGCCGGCACGCCCGAGGCCCTGGTGCTGGAGGGCAAGGGCTTCTTCTTCACCGGCACCGGCAGGTGGTCGATGCGCACGGTGAGCAGCTGCGCCAGCTGTCACCCCGATGGTCTGAGCGACGGGCTGACCTGGATCTTCGGCGCCGGGCCGCGACAGACGATCTCGCTCGATGGGACCTTCGCGAAGAATGATCCGTCGGATCAGCGGCTGCTCAACTGGACCGCCAACTTCGACGAGGTGCACGACTTCGAGCTCAACACCCGCGGCGTCTCTGGAGGCAAGGGCGCGATCGTCGATGGCACCGACTCGCCGATCGATCTCTCGGTGGCGCTCTCGCCCGACGGCGGCTCGCCGCCCGGCGCGCAGGACTTTCTCGCCGGCTCCACCCGTCAGGTGACGCTGCTGATGTCGTCGAACCAGGCCCAGGAGGCGCTCGACGCCTTCGTCCGCACCATCGGCTCCAACCGCGCGCCCACCACGCTCAATGCCGCCGACGTCGCCGCCGGGCGGGTGCTGTTTCAGCAGGCAGGGTGTGACCATTGCCACGGCGGCCCGAAGTGGACCGTCTCGCGCCGCGGCTACACGCCTTCGCCAGAGAAGAACGGCACCCGAGCGCTGGCGACCGGCTGCGGGGCGGGTGGCACCTCCGCGTGTCCGGCGACCGGGCTGCGTACCGAGGACTTCGACGGCGGCGCGTTGAACCCGCTCGACAGCAAGAAGGTTCAGGCCGAGCTCGGCGTCACGCTGGAAGACGGAGGCGTTGGTGTCGTCGGCCCCGAGCGGGTCACCTGCGCGATTCGCAACGTCGGCACCTTCCTCGCGGCCGACCTGCTCGAGCGCAAAGGCGATGGCTCGATGGCGCAGGGCGCGCACGGGTTCAATCCACCGTCGCTGTTGTCGTTGGCGACCTCTGCGCCGTACATGCACGCGGGCGCCGCGAGCACGCTCGACCAGGCGCTCGACTTCAACAAGTTCAGCCAGCACATCAACGCGGCGAATGGCGCGTTCTCGCTCACTGCGACGCAAGCGGATCAGCTGAAGGCGTTTCTGCTCTCGATTGATCAGAGCACCACCCCGTTCCCCGTGCCCGCGGGACAGGACCTCTGTCAGGGGTACTAGGGCTCCAACCTCACCTCGGAGCGCTTCGCGCTCTCGGCCCTCTCCTGTCAGGAGAGGGGTTGTTTTCGGCTGACGTCGATTCCGCTGCCGATCGGGAGCGTGACCGACTCGATGCCTTTGGTCGCCCGCACGTGCCGCTGGTAGCGCGCCGCTTCGGGCCGGGCGTCGGGCGGGAAGATCATATTGTCGGCCACCACCGTGCCCTGCGGCGACAGCTTCGGGTGCACCAGGTCGAAGCACGCCAGGTAGAGGTCCTTCCAGCAGTCGATCAGCGCGAGATCGATCGGCCCGGCGAGCTGCGGCAGGTTCTGAAGCGCGTCACCGGGGTGGAACTCGACGAACGAATCGAGCCCCACCGTGGCGAGCTTGCCGCGGGTGAAGGCGATCTTGTCGGCAGAGAGCTCGTAGCTGTGCAGCTTGCCTCCGGTCTCGCGCACCGCATCGGCCAACCACACCGTCGAGTAGCCGTAGGAGCAGCCCAGCTCGACCACGCACTTCGCCTTCTGCGAGCGCACCAGCGCGTGGAGCAGCTGGCCGGTGTCGGGACCGACCGAGATCAGGAACTCGTCGATTCGCTTGCCGATCTCCGCGTTCGACAGCGTCGACATCAGCTTCCACTCCTCGGCGGAGCGGCGCTCGTACTCACTCAACAGCTCACGTACCCGTGCGTCCATCGCCGCAAGATGAACCAAGACGTGGCGTTCGTCACCGCTGTGCTTACGATGGGGCTCGCGTGCGGCGTCCCCTCGCCTTGATTGCCTTTCTGCCTGCGTTCGCGTTCGCCGCGCCCGCGCTCAAGGTGGTCGTGTACGACGCGCAGGGCGTACCCGACGTCACCGCGAAGCGGCTGCTCAAGCTCGCCGACGCCGCGCTGAAGGACATCTCGGCGCTCGAGGTGGGCGAAGGCTCGCTGACCCGGCGCGACGCTTTGAAGCGCTGCGCCGATGCGGTGGCGTGCGAGCGTGACGCGGCGGCGAAGGCGGGCGTGCCTGCGGCGATGTTGGTGTCGGCGCGCACGTCGCACAAAGGACTGGTGGTGGAGGCGAGCTTCTTTCTCGACGGAGAGAAGCTCACCGGCCCCGAGCTGGGCGAGACCGAGATCGACGCCGGCGCCGACTCGCTGAAGACGCTGTTCGAGAGCGCGCTGCCGAAGTGGGCGCGCAAGGGCTACGGCGGAGTGCAGGTGTTCGCTCCCGCGGGCGCGGTGGTGAAGATCGACGGCAAGGTGTTCGAGTCTTCGCGCAACGAGATCCTCCCGGTCGCGGTCGGCACCCACCAGGTCGACGTGTTGTTCGCCAGTGGAGAGGCCGAGCTGTCGCAGGTGGAGGTCGCGGCCGGTGCGCGGGTTCGGCTCGAGCCCCAGCCTCCCGCGGCTTCGCTCACCCGCGCGGTGGCCCCGAGCGAGTCGTTGTCGGCGCTGCGGCTGACCTCGTACGGCGCGTGGATGGGCGGCGCGCTGTTGACCGCCTCTGGCTTCATCGCCGGAGCGCTCTCGCGCGGCACCGCTTCGGGCAGCAAGCCGTGCGCGATGACCACCCGCGACTGCATCACCTTCACTCAGGCAGAGGAGCGCTCGCGGCTGGCGCAGTCGTATGCTCAGACCGGCAACGTGCTGTTGGGCATCGGGCTGGCGCTGGCGGTGGTGGGCGCCGGCTTGTTCGTGTTGGACCTTTCGTTTTCGTCGTCGAACTGAGGCCTGGTGAAGCGTTTCGCCGTTCTCGCGCTGGTTCCGCTCACCCTCGCGCTGCTGGCGGCGGCGTGTTTCTCCGGCTGGCCGGTGAACGGGCCGTACGCGTGCGGCAAGGGCTGCCCGAGCGGAATGATCTGCGACGACGGGCTCTGCTGCGTGCTCGGTGGAGCGCCGGCGTGCCCGACCCGGGTGCCCGATGGCGGCGTCTGTCCCGACGGCTCGGGGCCGCTCACGTTCTACGCCGACGTCGACCACGACGGCTTCGGCAACCTCAACGCGCCGGAGCCGCTCTGCTCGAAGCCGCTGGTCGACTCCTACGTCAGCGACCACACCGACTGTGACGACACCTCGGCCGAGGCGAACCCGAACGGCGTCGAGAAGTGCGATGGCCTCGACAACAACTGCAACGGGGTGATCGACGAAGGCTTCGCGATGCACACGTATTATCGGGACCAGGACGGTGACGGTTACGGCGACCCGGCGAGCACCGAGCAGGCGTGCGCGGCGCCTCCCGGCTTCGTCGACAACGGCAGCGACTGCGAGCCGATGGACGTCAACGCCCACCCGGGCGGAGTCGAGCTCTGCAACGGCGTCGACGACGACTGCGACGGAGTGAAGGACAACCACCTCACCGATACCGGCGGCGCGTGCTCCGACGCGGGCTTCGGCGTCTGCGCCGCCGGCACCTTCGGCTGCTCCGGCGGGGTGAAGGTCTGCGTGTCGACCGAGGCGCCGAGCAGCGAGCGGTGCGATGGCCTCGACAACAATTGCAACGGCAAGGTCGACGAGCCGCCGGGCTGCGGTGGAGCGCCGGGCTTCTTCGACGCGGGCACCGCGGTGTTGGGCGGGGCGCAGTTTCTGGGTTCGCTCAGCTCGGCGCAGCTGACCGCGGGCTGTCACAAGGACTTCGCCGGCGCGACCGCGGAGACGTTCGGCTCGCGCAACTGGACCGGCTCGGGTGGCGGCTACCATGTGATGTGGTTCGAGAACTCCACCGGCACCTGGGACGTGAGCGGCGCGGGCGACCGGCTGCACCTCGACGTCAGCTGGTCGATGGTGAACCCGGGGGCGCCTCCCTGGGGTCAGGCGAGCCTGCCGGTCGTGTTTCTGTGCAGCGCGAACGGTTCGTTCAACCGCTACGTGCACGTCTCGGCCGACGGCGGCACCTACTACACCGATGCGTCGCTGCTGCTGACCGCGAGCGGCTCGTTCGATCGACACATTCCCACCGGCGGCGGCAACGGGTGGATCATCGGCGTCAACGGCAGCGATGCCGGCGCGGCCGACCTCACCCAGGTGAAGCGCGTCGAGGTGCTCACTCAGCTCCCGCAGGGCACCTTCACGATGAGCTTCGCCACCGACTGCGGCTTCAACTGAGGCCCTGTTGCGCTCACCCCCGTCGCCCTCTCCCCGACGGGGGAGAGGGTGCCCCGAAGGGGCGGGAGAGGTCTCGTCGCAAACCCAGCCCGTCCTTCACGGCGCCGGCTGCTCAGCCACCCGAATGATCCTTTCGAGCACTGCACCAACGTCAGCCATCACTTCGGCATTGCTCACTCTCAGCAACTTGATTCCGGCGCGCTCGAGGTTGACCCGTCGGGCCTGATCGTCCCGCATCTGATCAGGCTCAGCATGCGAATCGCCATCGACCTCGATGGCGATGCGCGCGTCCTTGCAGAAGAAGTCGAGCACGTAGGGTCCCCACGGCGATTGGCGGCGCCACTTCAATCCGCTGAAGTTGCGAGCGCGGAGCGCCCACCAGAGACGCTTCTCCGCGGGCGTTGGGTTGGAACGAAGGCGACGTGCCCGGGACAAGACATGCAAATCGAGTGTGTTCATCTCGACAGGGTACAGGCCGGGTCTGACATGTGATCTGACGAACGGGCTGGGTTTGCGACGAGACCGGGACGAACGGGCTGGGTTTGCGACGAGACCGTGACGAGCGGGCTGGGTTTGCGACGAGACCGGGACGAGCGGGCTGGGTTTGCGACGAGACCTCTCCCGGCGCTTCGCGCCACCCTCTCCCCCGTCGGGGAGAGGGCGGTGCTGAACGGCTTCAATGAGGCTGAAAGTGGAGACAGTTGGTGGGGCGCTGGGCGCGGAGCTGCTCGAGGGCGGCGTCGGTCGCCTCGCAGGTGAGCTCGGTGCCGTAATACATGCGCCGCCAGTACTCGCCGTCTTCGGGGCTGGGCGTCTCGAGGTGGGGCAGCACGTTGGTGTCGATCTGCTCGAGCACGTCTTTGCGCTGGGCGAGCGTCCACTCCTGCTTCAACGGCAGCTCGAGGAACTGCTGGCGCAGCGTCTCAGATGCGACCCGCAGACCCCACAACGCCGGTGATGACTTCAATACCGCGTCGACGTTCGACGCGCTGGCGATCAACGACGCCTTGTAGAAGCACTCGCGCTGCTCCGGCGCGTACGCCTCGGAGTAGCTCTTCAGGGTCGCCAGCTGCTTCTTCGCGTCGCTCGGCCGCAGGTAGGGCAGGTGCAACACCTGTTGCTCCAACTCGGCCACGCTCAGCGAACGCCACTTCATGTCGTAGATCGCCAGCTGCGGGCAGGTCGCCGCCGGCATCGGATCAGGCGGCGCCTTGCGCACCAGCCACACCCCGGCTGCCGCGGCCAGGAGCAGCGTCAACAGCGCCATCACCAGCGGCTTCGACGACGCCGGCTGCACCGGCGGAGCGGTAACCGGCTTCAACGCCACCGGCGCGGGCATCGACAGCGACGCCGCCGGAGTCGCCTGCTCGCGGCGCGTGGAGACCAACGTCGGCCCGGTGCCGGGATCCACCGGAGGCGGCAGAGGCTCCGCTCCAGGCTTCAGCTGATCATCGGTGAGCGCGCCCAGCGCCTGCGCCAGCTCCACCATCGTCTGGTAGCGATCTCCGGGCCGCTTCTGGGTCGCCTTCGAGACGATCAGGTCCAACCCCGGGTGCACCAGCCGCGCGTCGACGCTCTGCAGCGCCGGCACCGGCTGACTCGCCTGCGCGGCCAGAATCTCGGAGACCGACGCGCCCTCGAACGCCGCCCGCCCGGTGAGCAGCTCGAACAACACCAGCCCGAGCGCGTAGACGTCGGTGCGCGCGTCGATGCTCTCGCCCCGAACCTGCTCGGGCGACATGTACTTCGGCGTGCCCGCCATCGCTCCGGTCTGGGTCAGCCGCTCGGCGCCCTCGTACGCCAGGTGCGCGATGCCGAAGTCGAGCACCTTGACGTGAAAGCCGCTCAGCGACGGCCGCACCATCACGTTCTCGGGCTTCAGGTCGCGGTGCACCACGCCCTTGGAGTGCGCGTGCGCGAGCACGTCGGCCACCGCGAGCACGATCTGCACCGCTTCTTTGGGCTCCAGCCTTCGGCGCTGGTCGAGCAGGCGCTTCAGGTCGACGCCGTCGACCAGCTCCATCACCAGGTAGAGCGCGCCGGTCTCGTCCTGGCCGTAGTCGTTGAGCTGCACCGCGCCCGGGTGGGCGACGCGAATGTAGATGCGCGCCTCGTTGAGGAACCGCTTGGTCAGCGCGGGGTTCTTCGAAAATTCGGGCTTGAGAAACTTCAGCGCCAGCTGGTTGCCCACGCCCAGCTGCTCCGCCAGGTAGACCGCGCCCATGCCGCCTTCGCCGAGCCGGCGAATCAGCCGGTACCGGCCCGAGATGGTCTGCCCCGAGCGGTCCTCCGGGCCCACCAGCTCGACGTGCTCGTTGGAGCCGCAGGCGACACAGGGCCCCACCCACGCCGGGTACTCCGCGCCGCAGGTCTTACAGACGTACGCAGACATCAAGAGGTGGGGACACTCTAGCGGCTCGAAGCCGTTCCAGTGCCCCCACCCCTCGAATTACTGCTTCAGCGAGTTGTCATGCTGCCGAGGGTCGACGCCCACGTAGAAGTGGTTGTTGCCCTTGGAGCCGACCTTCTCGAGCATCTCGAGCTCCTTCACCTTGACCAACAGCGGGTTCTTGGTGAGCAGCTCGAGCAGCTTCGCGTCGGACTTCAGCTTCTCGTCGAGCGCCTGGGTCTGGGCCTTCGCCTCGACCTGCAGCGCCTCCGCCCGGGTGACCGCGTCGAGCTTGGCCACGTTCGACCGCGACTGGGCGTCGAGCTCGGCCACCTCGGCCCGGGACTTCGCCTGGAGCGCGGCGACCTTCAGCTGCGACTGAGCGGAGATCAGAGTCGCCTCCGCCTGCCGAGCAGTCTCGATCACCTTGTTCATCACGTCCCGCAGCGCGCCCGGGAAGACGAGGTCCTTCACGTCGGCCCGCATCACCTCGACACCGTACGCGAGCAGCGACGACGCGACGTCAGACTTGATCGCGTTCGAGAGCTCGTTCCGGTCGAGCAGAATCTGGTCGAGCGACCGGGTCGCGAGGAACCGCCGCGCAGACAGCTGCACGTCCTCGTAGATCCGCTCCTCGAAGTCGGCCAGCTTGGTGTGGGCCGCCACCGCGTCGACCACCTTGAAGTAGACCAGAAGAGACAACCGCACCGACACCTTGTCGGAGGTCAAAATCTCCTGGTTCTTGATGGTCGTCGACCGCTCCCGCACGTCGACCTTGGTGACGGTCCGAACGGTGGAGTCGAAAGCCTTGGTGAGCTTGTGCTCGCCCGGCGAAAGAGTCTTGGTGAGCCGGCCATTCTCGTAGAGGAGGCCGACGAAGCCCTCGTTGATCAGTGTTTTATTCATGACTGCCTCCTTCGTTCGGTACTTCTGCTGCGTAAAAAGGTGGGGCGGGTCGCGATGAGTTCCCGACGTCGCAGGACGGGTGACGTGAGAGACCGACCAGCGAATCTCAGCTTTGAGAAGGCTGCGTGGAAGGGTCTCCCGCTGCGTTGGATTCAGCGGCCGAAACGCCCCGCCTTGAAGACGCGGCTTCGTGCTTTCTCTGACGGCCCGTACGGGCGGGAATCTAGATACGGGGTTCTGGTTTAAGGTCACTGCCCAATGATCAGAGCGCTTACGGTTTCAGTTCTGCTTCTGGCGGGCTGCGTCACCATCGACGCCTCGTTGCGCACGCCGAAGACGGTGAACGCCGACGAGCTGAAGACCGCCACGGAGATTTTCTACGCCGGCACCACCCCGGCCGACCTCGAAGGAGCGGTGGAGCAGGCACGCAAAGCCGGCCCCGACAGCGCCGCCTACCACGGCATCGCCGCCGAGCTCGCCGAGCTGAAGGCCGATGACGCCTCCGCCTTCAACCACCTCTTCGCCGCCCTCCAAGACCCCACCGACGAGAACGCGCAGCTCCACTTGAACCAGCTCACCCGCATGGAGTGGACCTGGGGCGAGCGCTCCCGCGCGATGGCGCTGCTCGAGACCCTGGCGCAGCACCACCCCGACTCCGACGTGCGCGACCTGGCCAAGTGGCACCTCGCGTACCTCTCGGGCGTCGAGGGCCGCTTCGACGAGCGCGCCCGGTTGATGAGCGAGATCGACGGCCAGCTGAAGTTCGCCATCGTCGGCACCTGGGACAACGACTCCGGCAAGGGCTACGAGGCCGAGCTCGCTCCCGAAACCAAGAGCGGCCTCGACGAGACCTACGAAGGCCGCGGTCACCCGCTGAAGTGGCGCACCGAGGTGCCGATCGACCCGCGCGGCCGCGTCGACTTCGCGGCGCTCGTCTACCCCACCCGCTGGTCGGTCGCGTTCGCGCAGTCGACCTTCAACGCGCCGAAGGACGGCACCTTTCGCCTCAAGCTCACCACCTCTGATCCGGTGAAGGTGTGGGTCGACAAGAAAGAGGTGCTCGCGCTCTCTTCGGTCGAGCACACCGTGCTCGATCAGTTTCAGGTCGACCTCCCGCTCGAGGCCGGCCCGCACCAGGTGCTGGTGAAGAGCGCCCACCAGGAAGACGGGTGGAACCTGCTCGCCCGCATCACCGAGGCCAAAGGTGAGCTGCGCGACGTGCGCGGCACCGGGCAGCCTTCGACCTGCACCGACTTCGCCCACCGCGCCGACTGGGTGCACATGGGCCTCGGCGGCCGGCACGCGGTGAAGACCGCCGACGAGTACCTCGAGAAGTGCTCCGGCAGCGTGGTGGCGCTGATCGACTTGAACGAAGCGCTCTGGTTCAACCAGGAGCGCGGCCGCACCGCCGACCTGCTCTCGGCGCTCGACGCCAAGCTGGGTGATCAGCTCGCCTTCGTGCGTCTGCGCCAGGCGCGCTTTCACCAGCAGCAGGGCCTGCGCACCAAGGCGCGCGACGAGCTGCTGGCGCTGCTGTCGAAGCCGAACGCGCCGCGGGAGGCGTACGAGCTGCTCGCCGAGCACTACAAGAACGAAGGCTGGAGCGAAGACGAGCTGAGCACCCTGAAGACGATGCACGCGAAGTTCGAGGCGTCTCCGTCGTCGATGCTGGAGCAGTCGCGCACGCTGATCCGCTCCGGGCACCGCGAGGCGGGCATCGCCACCCTCCACGACGTGCTCGATCGGCTGCCCTACCTGGGCGACGCGCTGAAGCGCGAGAGCGACCTCGAGCTGGAGGCCGGCCGCTTCGACCGCGCCGAGGCGTCGCTCCGCAAGCGGCTGCGCTCGTGGCCCACCGACTACACCGCCCAGTTCGAGCTGGCCGAGGTGCTCCGCAAGCAGGACCGGGTGGTGGAGTCGAAGCAGCAGCTCGCTTCGGCGATGACGCTCTCACCCGACAGCGCGGGCGCGCACCAGGCGTTGGGCAACCTCCAGTACGAGACCGGCGACAAAGACGCCGCGGTGAAGAGCTGGCGTGAAGCGCTCGAGCTCAACCCCGACGACGAGCGGCTCGCCAACCGGCTCGACTTCGTCGCCCCCGAGAAGAAGGGCCCCTGGTCGGCCGACGTGCCGAGCGAAGAGGCGCTCGCCGACGCGGTGAAGCTGCGCTCGAAGTTGAAGCCGCTGCCCGGCGCCGACGTGGCCTACCTGCTCGACCACGAGGTGACTCAGCTCAACTCCGACGGCTCGACGGTGAACGTGGTGTCGCTGGTGATTCACGCCTTCAACCCGCAGGGCCGCGACCGGCTGCTGCGGCAGAGCCTCGCCGGCTCGGGCCGGGTGCGCATCGTCACCGCTTACAGCATCGACGAGCAGGGCCGGCGCAGCGAGGCGGCGAGCGAGCGCAACCGCGCGGTGCTGTTTCGCGGGCTGCAGCCGAACTCGACCATCGTGCTCCAGTACCGGCTCGACGCGCCGCCGTCGGGCTACCTCTCGCGCTACCTCACCAAGTCGTGGAGCTTTCAGGGCGTCGGCGACCAGCGGGTGAAGAGCCAGTTCGTCTTCTGGGAGCCGCTCGGCACCCAGCTGCACGAGGAGCGCATCGGCGCGGTGGAGCGCAGAGAAGAGAAGCGCGGCGACCAGCTGCGCATCACCTGGAGCGCCACTGGAATGCCGCCGCTCGTCTCCGAGCCGTCGATGCCGACGGTGCAGGAGCTGGCGGCGAACATCAAAATCTCCACCGTGCCCGACTGGGGCGTGTGGCTGTCGTGGGAGCGCGCGCTGCTCGACGGCGCGTTCCGCTCCAGCCCCGAGCTCGACGAGGTGGCGAAGAAGCTGGCCGACGGCCCGCAAGACCCGAAGTCGAAGCTCGACCGCATTCACCAGTACGTGATGGACGAGATTCGCTACCAGCAGGACTACGAGACCTTCATCGCCGGAGTGAAGCCGCACCCGGCGCCGATGACGCTCGAGCGCCGCTACGGCGACTGCAAAGACAAGGCGGTGCTGTTCATCACCCTGGCCGAGAAGCTGGGCGTGCACGCCGACTTCGCGCTGGTGCGCACCCGCGACGCCGGCCCGGTCGAATCTGACGTGCCGATGCAGCAGTTCAACCACGCGATCGTCTACGTGCCGGAGCAGCCGGGCGTGGTGGCGCGCTTCTACGACCCGACCGCCGACGCGCTCGACCTCGAGGTGGTGCGGCCCGACGACGTCGGCACCCGCTCGCTGGTGTTCGACCCCAAGACCGGCGACCACAAGTGGCGCGAGATTCCGTTCCAGGACCCGGCGCTCAACTCCGAGGAGTACCGGCTCGACCTGAAGCTCGACGCGCAGGGTGGCGCGAGCGGCACGATGAAGATGGCCGGCCGTGGCCGCAGCGGCTCGGGCATGCGGAGGACCGCACGCAACGCCGAGTACACCTCGCAGTACGTGCAGCGCATCGCCGCCGCGCTGGTGCCCGGCTCGACCGCCGGAGACGTCGAGCTGCTCGAGGTGAAGAAGCTCGACGTGCCCGCCGCGCTCCAGGCGCCGCTGAAGGTGAACACGCTCGGCCGCACCGAGGGCGACACGCTGCGGTTGAAGCTGCCGAACGACTGGTCGCCGCACTCGACCTTCTCGCTGGCGAACCGGCGGCACCCGCTGCTGTTCGGGACTCCGAGCGAGTACCTGCTGCACACGTCGTTGTCGCTGCCCGAGGGTTTCTCGCTGAAGAAGGCACCCCAGAGCGGCACCGTCGACACCCAGTGCCTGTTTTTCGAGCGCAAGGTCACCCCCTCGGCCGACGGCAAGTCGCTGGCGGTCGACCAGACGGTGCGGTTCAAGTGCGAGCGCATCTCCGAGAAGGAGTACGGCAAGTACCGCGACCAGTCGGAGGCGATCACCCGGTTGATCGACGACGAGCTGGTGCTCGCGCCCACGCCGTCGCCGAAGCTCCCGCTCGCGAAGGCCAAGGCCTCCCGCTGACGAGGGGCAGTTCCCTCCTCCCGACAGGGGGAGGGTGTCCGAAGGACGGGAGGGGCGTCACACCCGAGTCTTGCCGTGCTCGAGGCAGCAAGTTATTGCCTCACCCATGTCGACCGGTGAGCTCCAAGCCGCCCCGCTGACCTTCGAGCGCTTCTGGGCGTGGCTGAACCAGCACCGCTCGTGCGTGGTTCGCGCAGGCACTCCGAACTTCACGCTCTTCGACTACGACGACTTCCACTGGGACTTCTTCGAGGAAGACGACGTGGCGATTTGCCAGATGATTCGCGGCAAGCACCTGGTGGGCGAAGTGGTGGTGAACCGCCAGCAGGTGCTCTTCGTTCAGGCCTCGCCCGACCACGAGAACCCGCAAGACGGCCACTGGATGTTCGAGCTGATCAGCGGCGAAGGCGCGGGCAAGATTCCGGTGGCGTTCTTCGTGATGTCACACGGCATCGAGGCCACCCAGGGCCACCAGCAGCTGAAGCACTGAGTTACCAGCCGCTGACGACGCCTCCGCCTCCACTTCCATCGGCCGGCACGGCGTCTGGCGCGAAGCCCGAGGTGTCGCCCGGAGGCGCGGAAGGGTACTGCGGCGGCCGGTCGTCGTGCTTCTTCGTCACCTGCTTGTACTCGAGCTCCCCGCCGAGCAGGTCGATGTCGATGTCGGGCCCTTCTTCGCGCCACTTCTCGACCGTGACCTCCGGCGGGTCGCCCTCGGCCTTCACCTCGATGGTCTGGTCGCCGAGCTTCTGCTCCAGGGTGGTGGTCTTGGTGACCTCGCTCGGCTGGTCGGCCACGTTGCCGTCGTCGTCGACCGGGTAGCGCTCTTCGACGGTCTGCTTCGCGGTCACTTCGCCCTCGCCGAGGCGAATGCCGAGCTTCTCGGGGTCGAAGCCGAGCTTGCTGTCGGCGTCGACCTTCAGCTCCGCCTCGTAGCGAACCACCACCGCCTTCAGCTTGCCCTGCTCGTACTCGTAGCGGCGGGTGGCGGTGCCTTCGACGCCGACGCTGCCGCCGACGCCGGGAATGCCGAGATCAGCGGCGAGCGAAGCGCCGGCAGTGCCGCTCACCTCCACCGCGCTGATGTCCTTCTTGTACTGCTGAACGATCTTCGCCTGGGTCGCGACGTCGCCGACGGCGAGGCCGCGCGCGAGCTCGGCGGCTTCTTCGGGGCTGTTCACCTTGTACTCGACGCGCACCTTGCCCTTCGCGCTCACGCTCGCGCCGGAGTCCTTCTTGCCCACGTCGACGTCGGCGCTCGCTTCGACCTCCACCGCGACGGTGTAGGTGCCGTCGTCGTTCTTGGTGACCTCGACGCTCGACGCAGCGCCGGCCTTCGCTTCTTTGCCGGCCTTCACCTTGCCCGACAGCTCCATCGTGAACGACTCGCCCGGCTTCAGCTCGCTGATCGGCCGCGAGATGGCGAAGCTGTTGAAGAAGTCTTTCGTCTCCTGGTAGCCGGGCACGTTGCGCGAGAGCCAGCCGTCGAGGCCTCCGCCATCGTCGCCGTCGACCGGCTCGCCGGTGCCGCTGCCGGCCGGAACCTCGGAGGGCGCGGGGGCCACCCAGGGATTCGCCGGAGCGGGAATCGGCTCCGCGGCGCTCTTCTTCAGACCGGCGACGATCGCCTGAATGTCGGGCACGTCGATCGGCGCCGACAGCTGCACCGGCGCGCGCTTCGCAGGCGAGAAACCGTCGCCCGCGGGGAGCCGCGACTTTTCCGCGGCCTTCGGAGCGATGGACACACGGGTGGCGTTCACGCCAGCAACGCTGGCGCCGATGCGAGGGGCGGACATGAGGGGAACCTTCGGGTGCGCGGGGTACTGAGGGGTACGGCTCTCAATTCTTATCGTTCGAGATGCGGTGAGTGTTGCCTGCCAGGCCACACTGACGTTCCTCGCGCACCGCCACCGTTAACCGACGACTAAAAGACGGCCACCACCTGCAGCTCGCCCTGCGCGGCGCTGCTGTCGGGCTGGAGCGTCGCTCGCAACTGCCCGTGAAGGGTGAACCACTGGGCGCCGGGCTCCGTCTTGCCGGGACAGACCGCGTCGATGTTCAGCGTGTAGCCGGATCCGTCGAGGTATTCCCACGTGGGGCCCTGAGAGACGTCGGTCAGCACCCGAATCCACACCTGCGGAAATGCGACCTGCGGGTGATGCTGGAAGGTCCCGGTGGTGGGCAAGGTGTCGAAGCGAAGCTCGACGCCGGCTCCGCTGCGGTCGGGCCCGGGCCCGGTGCTCATGATCACCTCGGCGACCGGCGGCTGGCTGGTGTCGTAGAACATGCCGTCGGGCGAGAGGCCCTCGAACACCCTGCTGGGGAAATTCGCTCCGGGCGCGCTGGCCACGTACACCTTCCCGGCGACCGGCGCGCACGGGTCGACCGGCGGCTCCTGCTCGGGCGTGAGCGCGTCTCGGCCACAGGCGGTCGCGACCAACAGCAGGCAGATGTGCCGCGCGCTGATCAAAACGTCACCACTGCGTCGAGGTTTCCGCTCGCGCCGCTGTTCTCGGGCTTCAGCGTGGCGGTGGCTTTGCCGTGGAGAATGAACTTCTGGGTCTGGCCGGTGCGAACGCTGGGGCACACCGAGTCGACCTGCAGCACGTAGTCGGTGGCCGCCGGGTCGGTGATCGCCCAGGTCGGCCCGTTCACCTCGCTCTTCACCTCGATGTCGTGCAGGTACGGCCAGCCCATCGAAGGCGGCGCCGAGGAGGTGCCCGCGCTCGGAGGAGAATCGAAGAAGAGGGAGAAGTTGACGGTGGAATCGTAGGTCTCGGTGGCGCCGAACGAGCCCCTCGAGGTCGACTCGTCGAACAAGCCGATCACCGAATCGAGCTTGAAGTTGATGCCGTCGGGCGAGGTGTTGGGCAGACCCTTCACCAGCGCGTGCGCGGGCATCTCGGTGCAGGGGTCGGGCTTCTTGGGTTCCTCTTCGGTTCCTGCCGCCGGGCCGCAAGCGTTGACGAGCAATGCGAGGCAGGGGAGCGCTCTGAGCATGCGCGGCCGACAGCATCGGGCGTGCCTGGTGGTTCAGCCTGTGGATCAGACCGCCGCTGTCGGTTCGCGCCCGCAGGCCGGGTCCGACAACTTGATGGGCCGTACGCCGGGCGACGCCATTCACTGATCTCCTTGCTCGGTTAACGCGCTGTGCTACGCGCTCGGCCGTTGTGAGCGAGCCGGACGATGGGCTTTCGGGCCTGGCAAAGGCCTATCAAAACGCGGGTCCGTGGCTGTCCGCGGTTTGGAGCCTCATCGGCGGTCCGCTGTTGGGCGGGATGGTCGGTTATGGCGTCGACCACTGGGCGAAGTGGAGTGGGCCGTGGGGTCTGCTCACCGGGCTGTGCGCAGGCATCGTGGTCGGGTTCGTGGGCTTTTTGGTGCGGGTGACTCGCTTGTCGAAGAACAACAAGCGGCCGGGCGGATGAGCGGAAGAGACGGGGTTCAGTCGTGAAGTATCACTGGCACATCTGGGGTCTGATGGTGGTGGCGGCTGCCGCGGTGGTGGCCTGGTTGCCGTTGAGCGTGCCTCAGCGGGTCGGCTCGGGCCTCGGCGTCGGCCTGGCCGCGCTCTCGGGCGCGATCGTGCTCTTCGTTCGCTGGCGGGCGCTCAAAGTCAGCGGCGCGGCGTCGCTTCAGGCCGGCCTCAAGGCCGTCGGAGCTTCGCTGGTGGTGCGCTTATTGGTGCTCGCAGCCGGCCTGTATTTGACCCACGCGTCGCTGCCCTTCGTCATCGGTTTCTTTGCTCTGTACTTCACGTTGCAGGTGGTAGAGGTCCGCTACTTGGTTTCAGCCGATCAGCCGCCCCGGCTTTCGGCGCAGTGAGGGACTCGATGAAGCGGTTCAGCTGGCTCTTCGCAGCGGTGTTGGCGGTGGCTCCCCTGGCGTACGCCGAGGGCGAGGAACACCATGGCGAGCAGAACGAGGCTCCGGCCGGCGAAGGCACCGCCAACGTCGAGCACAACGAGCACGGCAAGCACCAGTCGACCCCCGACGTGATCATCGAGCACGTCTCCGACGACTACGAGTACGAGTTCGAGCTCCCGGTTCCCGACAAGGAGCCGATCGAGATTCACCTCGGCAAGATCTTCGCCGGCCTGCAGTTCGAGAAAGAGCCGGGCGCCTGCGCCAAGCCGGTCGACAAGTCGCTCCAGGCCTTCTCGGGTCTGATGAGCTTCACCCAGAACGGCTGCTACGACTTTCGCCCGACCAAGTCGGTGCTGATGATGTGGATCGCCGCGGTGCTGCTGCTGGTGTTCGCCTTCGCCTACGGCCGCCGCACCCCCGGCAAGCTGGTGCCCCAGGGCCTCGGCCAGAACATCATCGAGGTGCTCTTCCTCTACGTGCGCGACGAGCTCGCGGTGAAGAACATCGGCAAGCACGACGCACCCAAGTACACCCCGTACCTGGCGAGCCTGTTCTTCTTCATTCTGTTCATGAACTGGCTGGGCCTGATTCCCGGCTTCGCCACCGCCACCGGCAACCTCGCGGTCACCGCGGCGCTCGCGATCTGCACCTTCGTGCTCACCGAGATCGCCTCTTTCCGCGCGGCGGGCGTGAAGGGCTACTTCGCGCACATGGTGCAGGGCGTGCCGCTGGCGCTCTGGCCGATCATGATTCCGGTCGAGCTGTTGGGGCACTTCACCAAGCCGATCGCGCTCACCATTCGTCTCTTCGCCAACATGCTCGCCGGGCACATCGTGCTCTTCTTCATGCTCGGCCTGATGTTCATGCTCAGCATGTACGTGGGCTTCGCCGCGGTGCCGATGGCGATCGCGGTCTACATGCTCGAGATCTTCGTCGGCATTCTGCAGGCGTACATCTTCGCGATGCTGTCGAGCCTCTACATCGGCATGGGCATCGCGATGGGCCACCACGACACCGGCCACGGCCACGACCACGACATCGAGCACGCCCACTAAAAAATTCAACGAGACCCCGACGGTGAAGGAGTGCCGTCGCTGGAGGTAGTACCCGATGGGCAGTCAAAGGCCCCCCGACAAGTGGCCCTAACCAAAGAAGAGAACGAACCATGACCCCCGCTGCACTCGCTTACCTCTCGGCCGGCATTGGCGCCGGCCTCGCCGTCATCGGCTGTGGCATCGGCATCGGCCGCGCTGGCGCCGCCGCGTTGGAGGGCTCTGCCCGCCAGCCGTCGTCGACCGGCGACCTCCGCACCACGATGATCATCGCGGCCGCGCTCATCGAAGGCGTCGCGCTGTTCGCCCTCGTTATCTGCATTCTGCTCTGGACCAAGGTCTAAAGATTCAACCCGGGGGAGGGCGGGTGGCGACACCTGCCCTTTCCCAGTAAGAGGCTTCGCCATGCACCACACGCTCGTCCTCGCTGCCGGCTTCACCGACGTCAAGCCGGGCCTGATGTTCTGGACGTTGGTCACCTTCCTGTTGGTCGCGTTCATTCTGCGCCGGGTGGCGTGGGGCCCGATCATCAAGGCGGTCGACGAGCGTGAGAAGTCGATCACCTCCTCCATCGAGTCGGCCAAGCGTGAGCGCGCCGAGGCCGAGAAGCTGCTCGCCGAGCAGAAGACCGCGATCGCCGCCGCACGCCAGGAGGCGGCCGACATGATGCGGAAGAACCAGTCGGAGATGGACAAGTTTCGCGACGAGCTGATGGGCAAGGCCCGCAAAGAGGCCGAGACCCTCAAGAACGACGCCGCGGTCGCAATCGAAGAAGAGAAGAAGCGCGCGGTCGCCGAGCTGAAGCAGCAGTCGGTCACCCTCGCGATTCAGATCGCCGAGAAGCTGCTCGAGCAGGAGCTCGACCAGGCGAAGCAGAAGGCGCTCGCCGAGAAGTTCATCAACGAGCTGCAGAAGTCGTCGGCCTCGCAGCCGCGCGCTTAAGAGACATCCGTGGGCGGCCTTTCCATCGGCATCGTCGGCCTGCCCAACGTCGGCAAGTCGACCCTGTTCAACGCGCTCTCCAACGCGGGAGCGCTCGCGGCCAACTACCCGTTCGCCACCATCGAGCCGAACATCGGCGTGGTGCCGGTGCCCGACGAGCGGCTCGACGCGATCGTCGGGCTGATCAAGCCCGAGAAGACCATCTACACCACGCTCCAGTTCGTCGACATCGCCGGCCTGGTGCGCGGAGCCTCCAAGGGTGAAGGCCTCGGCAACCAGTTCCTCGCCAACATTCGCGAAGTCGACGCGGTGCTCTACGTGCTGCGCTGCTTCGTCGACGACAACATCACCCACGTCGAAGGCAGCATCGACCCTCTGCGCGACAAAGAGGTGGTCGACACCGAGCTGTGCCTGAAGGACCTCGAGACGATCGAGAAGCGCCGCGAGAAGACCTCGCGCACCGCCAAGGCGCCGGGCAAGGAAGGCGAGCTCGCGAAGATCGAGCTGGCGATCCTCGACAAGGTGAAGGCCGGCCTCGACCAGGGCATTCCCGTTCGGGCGCAGGGGCTGACCGAAGACGATCAGGCGGCGATGCGTGAGCTGTGGTTCCTCACCAACAAGCCGGTGCTCTACATCGCCAACGTCGCCGAGGGTCAGCTGGCGAAGGCGGCCGACGACAAGTACGTGCAGCAGGTCGCGGCGCTGGCGAAAAAAGAGAACAGCGAGATGGTGGTGCTGGCGGCCGAGCTGGAGGCGCAGATTCAGCAGCTGCCGCCCGCCGAGCGCCCCGAGTTTCTGCAGTCGGCGGGTCTCGACGAGCCGGGCCTGAACAAGGTGGTTCGCGCCGGCTACCGCATGCTCGGCCTGTCGACCTACTTCACCGTCGGCCCGAAAGAGTGCCGCGCGTGGACGATTCACACCGGGTGGAAGGCGCCTGCCGCCGCCGGAGTGATTCACACCGACTTCGAGAAGGGCTTCATCAAGGCCGAGGTCTACTTCTGGAAAGACCTGATCGACCTGAAGACCGAAGCAGCGGTGCGCGAGAAGGGCCTGCTGCGAATGGAAGGCAAGGAGTACACCGTCAAAGACGGCGACTGCATGCACTTCCGCTTCAACGTCACGACCTGAGCCGCTTCTTCAGCGCGACCTCGAGCCGGTTGGCGATCGCACCGGCGTTCGAGCCGGTTGCGCGGCCGGCGGTCGACTTCGAGAACTCGCCCTTCGCGTCTCGCTCGAACACCACCGCGTCGTCGAAGCTGAACCGTTGCAGCTTCGAAGCGGCCAGCAGCTCCGCCAGCCGTTCGTAGGCCCGTTCGCGCTCCCCCGGCTCCGGTTTGGCGAGAGGACTGTGGTCGAAGGCGCTCGAGTACGACTCGAAGTCGAGCACCTGCAGCGGGGCGAAGCGGGTGAAGAAGCGAGACAGCTCCTCCAGGGTCTTCGGCGCGGTGAGGTGGGCCTGGCGCAGGGAAGGCAGCTCGGGGAGCTCGTCGAGCTTCAGCCGCCGGCGCTTCAGCACCTCGAGGCGCTCCAGCCCGCTCAGCTGTTCGCCCGAGAGCACGGTGGCCCATTGTGCGTCGAGTGTGCGCAGCGACCGCAGAGGCGCGAGCAGCTGTTTGGGGATGGTGGCGCCATGGTCGAACGACAGCTCCAGCGACTTCAGCCCGCCCAGAGCCTCGAACGCGCCGGCTTCGACGGTGGTGGTGCTCAGCTTCAGGCTCTCGAGCGCGCGAAGGCCATCGAGGGCGCCGCGATCGATGCGCTTCACGGTCAGCTGCAGTTGGGTGAGCTTCGTCAGCGGGTTCAAGGCGCCGCGAGGCAGGGTGCCTTCGCGAAGCAACAGCTCGAGCCGCTCCAGCGATGGAGGCAGCGGCAGCTCGGTGACGGGCGTGAAGTGAAGCTCGAGCCGCAGCTGGTCGAGCGGCTGCGCGGTCAGCAGCGCGCCGGCGAACGGCGTGGCGTCGGCCGTGTCGTAGAGCTCGAGGCGCTTCAAACGGGTCAACGGCGCCAGCAGCCCGGGCTTCACCCCGGGGCCGAACGAGGCCTCCAGCCTCTCCAGATGCGGGGTGCGCTGGAGGTCGTCGTGTTCGAGGTCTTCGAGCCCGTCGAGGACCAGCGCGGTCCACCTTCGCTCACCGGTGAGGCGCTTCAGGGTTCCCGCCGCGACCCGCCCAGCGCTGCGCAGCGAGGCACAAGCCGGTTGGAGCAGCAGCTCCGCCGCGGTCTTCTGCGCCAGCTGCTCGAGGTTCGACACCTGGCGCACCGTCACCCAGGCGCGCTCTTTGATGATGCCCTTGCCAGCCCGGTAGAGCTCGACCGCCTCGGGAAAGCCGCGGCCGAAGCGGCAGCGACCGCCGTTGGAGAGCGGCTGAGCCCAGGCCGCCAGCCGGTCTTCATCGCTGAGGAGCTCCTTCTCGCGCGCGGCCTGCTCGGCGGTCTGCTGCCCGTTGGCGCGCGCCACCTGGAGGATGATCAGCTCCCCGCGCGGGTCGTTCTGGGCGAGCAGCGCGTCGGCCAGCACCAACCTCGGAGCGTCGTCGTCGGGCGCGTCGTAGACGGCGGCGAACAACGCCTCCAGTGAACGGCCCGCCTCCTGATGGTCTGAGCGGTCGCGGCGGCGGTCGCCCAGCGCACCACCCAACGCAGGCTCGAGCTCCGTACACAGCGCTTCCGCGGAGGCGTCGAGCGCGCTGGGCGCGAGCTTCTCGAGGCGCTCGGCCAGCTGGGTCAGCTGCGTCACCATCCACCCGCCGGTGCCGGAGTTGACGATGCCGAGGTAGCGGCCTGCCAGGTCGCGCGCCCGCGGCGCCAGACGCACGTCTCGCGTCGCTTCGAGAATGCCGACGATCGACTGCAGCAGCTCCCGGGAGCGCACGCCTGCGTAAGGTGGATCTTCGAGCAGCGTGAGCATCGCCGAGCCCATGCGCGGGTCGTCCCAAGCGGCGAGCACCGCGACCTGCCGGGCGACGTCGTCCTGGGTGCCGCCGCGCGCGGCCGCTGCCAGCCGCGAGAAGTCGAGCGGGTCGTGCTGCTGTTCGAGCCTCACCCAGGTGGCGAGGTCGTCCTTCTTCTTGCTCGCTTTCAGCGGCTCGCGCGCCGCCTCGGTCAGCAGCTTCGCGTCGAGCACCTCGGCCAGCTCGGCGAGGCGGGGGTGACGCGTTCGCTGCCAGGCGGCGATCAGCTGCTGGAGTGTCTTCGCGTCGAGCGGCATTTCGGCTCACTTCTTCGGCGCTGGGGCCGGCTTCATCTCGACGATCACCGCGTCGGTGTCGGTGGTGCCGATGTTCTCTCCAATGTGGTCCTGCGCGTCCATGTAGATGACGTCGCCGGCCTTGAACTCGCGGTCCTTGGTCTTGCCGTCGGGGAAGGTCAGCCGCCGCTTGAAGGGCGCGAGCACGTAGAGCACGAACGAATCATGGTGGTGCAGCCTGGTCTTCGCCCCCGGAGCGTCGTGGTAGCGAAAGACGCGCACCTTCTCGTTGTCGAGAATCACCTGGTACTTGTCGGGGTCGGTCTCCGAGGGGCCGGGCGTCTTCTTGGGTGCATCGGCGAGCGCCAGCAGGGGAACGAACACCGCAAGGAAGATCAGTCGCATCCCGTGCAGATAGCCGACAATGCACCACACCTCGTCTTCTTTCGGCGGCGGCGATGGCTGGACTAACCTGCACCCCGCCTTGCTGAGGGGATTCAAGCCGACCGTTGCGCTCACCACCGACTGGGCGAACGCCGAGATCACCGACTCGGCCTCGAAGCGCTCGCTCAAGCTTACCGGCACCGAAGCGCGGGTGCTCCAGCTGTTCGACGGCACCCAGTCGGCGCAGGAGCTGGCGCTTCAGGCGAGCGTGGAGGGGCTGATCATCGACCCGCCCACCATCACCGCGCTGCTGGAGCGGTTGAAGAGCGCGGGGTTTCTCGCCCACAAGAAGCCGGCCTCGCAGGTGTCGCAGCTGCTGCCGGTGGCGCCGCTGTCGTGGGATGACCACCCGCCGCCGCTGCGCGAAGACCTTCAAATCGTCGCCACCCCGGGCTCCAAGGGCACGATGCAGGTGACCGACCCGGTGGCCGAGCGCAGCTTCACGCTCTACGACTTCGAGGTGTCGATCGCCCGCATGCTCAACGGGCAGCGCACCGCCGGCGAGCTGATCGAAGCGGCGGCCAAGATCGGCATTCCGGTGCAGCTCGACAGCCTGCAGAAGTTTCTGCGGCAGCTGAAGTCGTACGGCTTTCTCGGCGAGGCGCGGGGAGACGGCCAGACCTGGCCCGACCGCTCGGCGTGGACTCCGGAGGCGCGGGAGCTGTTTCAGAGCGCGCTGCGAATGATGCGCACCGGCAAGGGCAACGAGGCCTTGGGGTACCTGTCGGCGCTGCTGCAAATCGACCCCGAGAACGCCGAGGCGAAAGAGATGGCGGCGCGGGCGCAGGAGCTCGCCGCGGCAGTCGACGTGCCGATGGAGATGAACTTCGAAGAGCTCCACGGCGACCCGGAGACCTCGACCTCGTCGGCGCGGCTGGCTCCGGTGGCGCCTCCGGCCGAGGCGTCGGTCGCGGGGCTCCCGAAGCCGAAGCTGATTCGCTTCGGAGCGATCGGCGCAGGCGTGTTGGTGCTGGGGGTGCTCGCGTTTCCCGTCGGGCAGACCAAGTACCTGCAGGGAGAGATCGCGCCGATCTCGCTCGGCACCATCACGTCACCCGCGACCGGGAAGGTGACCGCGCTGTCGGTGAGCGAAGGTCAGCAGGTCGAGGCCGGGCAGCTGCTGGCGCTGGTGGGCACCGAAGAGCTCGACGGCAAGAGGAAGCAGCTGGAGGCGAAGTCGAACGAGCTCGACCAGAAGCACACCGCGTTGAACCAGGCGGTGAAGCCGCTGCTGGTGGCGAAGGCGAAGATGGCGCTCGCCCCGAAGCAGCGGGAGCTCGAGTTCGCGCAGGGCGACCTGAAGAAGTTGGTCGACGCGGCGGCCGCGGCGAAGCCCGGCGCGATGAAGGTGCGGGCCGACCGAGCGGTGAAGGTGCAGCGCATCGTGGTGGCGAAGAAGCAGTTCGCATTCGACCAGGCGCAGAAGGCGCTCGATGCGGTGACGCTGGAGCCGAAGATCAAAGCCAACCGCGAAGAAGCGGTGCAGGTGGAGGAGCAGCTCTCGTCGCTGAAAGAGAGCCCGGGCATCGAGGTGCACTCGCCGTCGGCGGGCCGGCTGCGCGGGTTGCCGCCGCTGGGCGCGAAGGTGGAGCAGGGCGCCGAGTTCGGGCGGCTGGTGGCGCCCGGCGAGCTGCGGGTGACGGTGAAGGATCCTCCGCTGCCCGCGGGCACCGACGTGCGCAGCGCCACGCTCTCGGCCGGTAAGGTGACCGGCGTCACGGTGGCCGCGTTCAAGTGGGAGACCGGAACGCCGCCGTTGCTGGTGGGCAAGCTGATGCAGCCGCCCGCTGAGATCGCGCCCGGGCCGACGGTGGTCGAAGTGGCGCTGAAGCGCCGGCCGTTTCTGCTCTCATTGTTCGGGCAGTGACTTCGCGATGAACCGCCACTCCTGCACGCCCATCGCGAGCGCATCGGCCGCGACCAGCGCCGCGTAATCGAGCTTCGGCAGCGCAGTGCAGGTCGCCTCATCGGCACCGGCCAGGCAATCTCGCGCGTACTTCGCAGCGTACGCGTGAGCGACCCGTGCGCCCGGGCCGCGGTAGTAGCGAATCGCCGCCGCGCGCAGCGCTTCTTCGGAGCACCCGTCGCGCAGCATGAACGCGAGCGCTTCCGGCCCCAGGTTGTGGTTCACGTAGATGAGCAGCACCGCGGTCCGCACGCCGGCCTTCGGGCACGCTCGCTCGATTTCCCCCGCCGCGTGCCGCGCCATTGCCGCTCCGACCGCGGTCGACACGTACGGGTCCATCAGCGCGTCGCAAGCGCCCGCGAGCACCTCACCCCGCAGCGCGCGGCGGCAGTTCGCAGGCTTGGTCTGAAACAGCCCCACGTAGCCCGACGGGTTCACGTACAGCGGGTCGAGCCCCGACTCCTTCCACGCGATCGCCTTGAGCACCCGCCAGTCGACCCCAGCCCTGGGAGCCAACGTCTGAAACGTGGCGTCGAAGCGTTCGCTCGCGAGCGGCGCCGCGGCCAGCCACAGCAACGCCAGCGCGCTCAGAAGTCGCTCGCGACCTGCTGAAGCTTCTCGTCGGCGGCCAGCGAGGCCGGAGTGATGACCTCCTGCTCCAGGCTGACGTGCAGCGCATTCGCGCGCGCCACATCGGCCGGAGTCAAATCGAGCGACGACAGCTTCTGCCGCTTGCCCACCGTCACGTGCGCGCCTTCTTCGAAGGCCCGGGTGACCAGCTCGGAGCAGTAGAGCGCGCCGTCGCCCTTCGAGAACTTGATGTCGTACGGCCGGCCGAGCCAGCCCTTCGCCACGTCGAGCACCCGCGAGGCGTCTTCGTTCGACAGCGATGGCAGCCGCTCGACGGTGACCTTGCCGGCTTCGCCGCGCGCTCTCCACTGCTTGAACGGGGTGCGCGACACCGGGTTGATCGCCTCGATGACGTAGACGCCGTCGGGCGCCACCTCGACCAGGCCGACGTGCGAGTAGGGCGAGTGGGTCGCCTCGCGAATCGGCTTCGACATTCTCGAGGTCGAGGTCTGGAGCACGATGTCGCCGGTCTTCAGTCGCGGCTCCACATCCACCGGGCGCGGCTTGGCGGCCGCGATCGCGAGCACCACCAACGTCAATCCGCGGAGTCCGAAGGGCATGCCCAGGGCTACAGCAAGAGGAGCGCCAGCCCGCGGTAGAGTGTCGCCATGACCTGGCTGGTCGCGCTCGCCGTTGCCGCCTCACCCGCCGCCAAGGCTCCGGTCTTCTTCGACGTCGACGCGGTGGTGGTCGATGCCGCGGGTGCGCCGCTGCAGGACGTCGAGCTCGGCACCAACGACGACCGCGCCACCACCGGCGCCGATGGCCGGTTCCACCTTCGGCTGCGCCGCGATCACGACTGCACCCTGCGGGCGAGCAAGCTCGGCTTCAGGCCGGTCATCGTCGACGACCCCCGCGGTCTCACCAAGCTCGTGCTCGCCGGCAAGCGCACGCTGATCACCGTGAAGGTGATCGACCCGAAGACGAAGGAGCCCGTTCGCCACGCCAACGTCGCGATCTGGAGAGGCAACGAGAAGGTCAGCTCCTGTTCAGCGGCAGGCGAGTGCACCCTCGACGCAGAGCCCGGTGAGCTCGAGCTTCAGGTCTACGATTCGAGGCGCCCGATCAAGGTCGGCGACACCGCCCTCAGCGTCACGGTGGAAGAGCCGGAGCAGCAGCTGAACCTCGACTCCCGCTACTTCAGGGCCCGGGGCAAGCGCTGACGTCAGTGAAACCGGCTCCACAGCCAGATCGCCGCGAAGCCCAGACCCACCGCGCCGAGAAACACGCTCGCCGCCAGCCAGCCGAACCGCCCGCTGCCGGCGTAGGGCGTGGTGAGGTACTCCTCGCCTGAGATCGCTTCGATCTCCTGAATCAGCGAAGGCTCGGCGTTGCGCGGCTCTTTCAGCTCGTGAAACGAGACGCCGAACGCGTTGCGCGTCATTCGCAGCGGCACCGTCTCGTCGGGCAGCGGAGGCCCCGGCCGCCCGGGCTCGGTGGTCTTGAGCAGCTGCAGCGCCCGCTTGCGCGGATCAGAGTCGACCGGGGTGGTGTCGACGGTGACGTCGACGCTCGGCAACAGGTCGGGCCGCGGGCCACCTTCACCCGGGTCGGTCGAGTCTTGCAGCGTGGCGTTGCCCAGCACCGCGGTGTGCTCGAACGCGAGCGCGGTCGGCGGCACCAGCATGATCCGGTGCGTACCGGTCGGAGGCGCGCTGCCGACCAGCTCGCGCAGCACCTCGTCTTCCATCTCTTTTTCTTTCTGGAAGACGCGCGAGAGCAGGTCGCCCAGGTCGCGCTCGTTCACGTCGGGCGCGTGGCGCATGCGCGCCTTCTTCAACGCCTCGCCGAGCTGCTCCGCCGACTGGTAGCGCTCCTTGGGGTCTTTCTTCAGCGCCCGGAGGATGATCTCGTCGACGTCGACCGGCACGTTGGGCGCGTTCTTCGAGGGCGCTTCCCACACCGGGTTGGCCGCCTTGCGCCAGCGCTCGATCGGGTCGCCCTTCTGCGGGAGCGCGAACCACGCCAGCAGCTCCCACAGCATCACGCCGCACGAGTAGACGTCGGCGCGGCGGTCGACCATCTGCTTCTTGGCCTGCTCCGGCGCCATGTACGTCAGGTTGCCGATCACCACCCGGGGAGCGGTCTGCTCTTCTTTCAGCGTCGACTGCGCGGCGCCGAAGTCGATGATTTTGACGTCGCCCTTGTACGAGATGCAGACGTTCGCGGGAGAGAGGTCGCGGTGCACCAGGTGCAGCGGCTCGCCGCGCTCGTCCTTCGCGTCGTGCGCGTAGGTGAGGCCGGTGCAGACGCGCTCGCCCAGCAGCAACACCAACCCCAGCGGCATCGGCGTCTTGCGGTCGCGCAGGCGCTTGGTGAAGCGCGACACCGTCTTGCCCTGCACATACTCCATCGTCAGGTAGTACTCGCCCGCCGATTCGCCCATCGCGTAGACGCGCGCGATGTTCGGGTGCTTCAGCTTCACCACCACCCGCGCTTCGTCGAGAAAGCGGCCGACGAACGCCCGGTTCTCGAGCAGCGTCGGCAGCACCTTCTTCACCACGCACGCGCGCGGCGAGTGACGGTCGGAGTTTTCCCGGGCGAGGAAGACTTCGCCCATGCCGCCCGCTCCAATGCGACGGATCAGCTCGTACTTGCCGAACGGGACCGGCTTTTCGGGAGTGGGGTCGACCAGCACGTGGTGAAGGCTCTCGCGCGCATTCTGAACCCGAACTGCAACGCGCGACAGTGGCAACGTGCGCCGCGGTTGTCCTTCGTGCTGCACCACAGGCTCCTCTCCGAGCCCCCCAATCGCCTTCTCTCACAACGCGACGCAGTGCGTCAAGGCGCGGTGAGCTCGACGGAGGCGTCGCCGCCGCCCACCTCGAGGTCGCGGGAGGCGCCCAACGGCGAGAGGTCGTTGCTGCCAGAGCTGACGCCGTCGAGGCCGACCCGCACCTTGCCGGGCTGAGAGAAGCCCAGCGAGCAGCGGCCGTCGGCGCCGGTCTCGCAGGTGCGGGACTCGTTCGGGTCGCGGTTGCTCGGGCTGCCGAGAAAGAGCCCGGCCACCACCTGATGGGCGACCGGTTGGCCCGCGCGCTTCACCGACACGTCGACCGCGTTGCTGATGACCAGCGTCACCACCTGCTCGCCGGAAGAGTCGACATGGGCGGTGACCGAGCCGCCGGCGTCGTCGTGAATCGTCACCGCGCCACCCTCGGCGGGCAGACCGCGGAGCACCGCCCAGCCGCTGGCGTCGGTGCTCGCCGCTCCTGCGATGCTGTCGATTCGCACCTTGCGCCGCTGGATGCCGCGGGAGTCGACCACCTTCAAGTAGAGCGGGCGCGCTTCGGTCAGCTGCACCTCGAAGTGCCGGGTGGGCGGCTGCTCGTACAACTTCACCACCCTCTGCGCGGCGGGAACCTCGTACCCCCAGACCGAGAGCGTGCCGCTCCCGCTGGGAAGCGCGGCGAACGTCAACCGGCCGTGGGCGTCGGTGCGCTCGGTGAAGCGCCGCTTCGACTGGTGAGCGTTGGTCACCTCGAAGCTGACCGGGTGGAACTGGAGCGGGCCCTCGGGCGTGGTCAGCTCGAACGAGAGCGGGCCGGCGTTGGGCTCGAGCTCCAGCTTCGCCGTCGTTCCCGGGCTCAGCTCGCCGAAGGCCGCCTGGTCGCCGTCGATCGCCACCACCGTCTTGAAGCTCAGCGGGCCTTCGTCTTTGAAGCTGAACTCACCGCTCGCGTTGGCGCTCACGTGCTGCGCGCAGCGCTCCCCGCTGAGGGTGAGCTCGGCGCCCGACGCCGGGTCGTCCTTGCTGCGCATCACCACGCCGCTGAGACGCTCCTCCGATTTCAGCTCGACGCCGGGCGCCTTGCCGATGGGCGACTGAATGCCACCCACCGAGAGCTGGAAGCTGGGGTTGAAGGCGAACGGCCACCCGGGAGGTGACAGCAGGTAGCCGGTGTCGGTGCGCTGAGCGATGCGCACGCCGCTGAGGAGGTCGATCGAGCCCGCCACGGTGCCCGCCATCGACATGCCCCGGTAGGTGGCGGTGAACTCCTGTCGAATCAGCGGCGAGAGCTCGACCTCCAGCCCGCTCGCGGAGCGGCTGTTCAGCACGCCTGTCCCCAACGGCGACATCAGGTGGAGCAGGGGCTCGTCTCGAGGCACCTGCACGGTGAAGGTGCCGTCGGCCGCGGTCACCCCGTACACGCTCTCGGTGGGAGACTTCACCCGCGCGTCGAGAAACGCCTTCACGGTGCTGTTGCACAGGCAGTCGAGTGAGCCGGGCCAGCTCTGCTTCGAGCAGGGGAGGTCGGCCGGCGGCTGCGCTCCGCGGAGCTCGACGTTCGCCGCGGGCTTGCCGTCGGGGTCCACCACCCGGCCCGACATCGTCCAGTACTTGCCGGCGGTCGCGGCCGGCGTGCGCCACTTGCCGTTCGCCCACGAGCCCTGCTGGCCTCGGGCGTCGACCCTGTTGCGCCCGAAGAGCAGCCCTCGCGCGAGCACCAGGGTGGCGACGATGACCGCGACGGTGACGATGAACGGCCGCAGCTTCATCGCCCCAGCTTATCCGACGTCAGTTAAGCAATCACTTGACTGTCGCGGTGGCCGCGAATAACTTAAGTACATGCTTAACCAACAGGCCGCGCTCGACCGGGTGTTCTTCGCGCTCGCCGACCCGAGCCGCCGCGCGATGGTCGACCGGTTGTCGAAGGGCCCGGCGACGGTGAGTGAGCTGGCGCAGCCGTTCGCGATGACGCTGGCCGCGGTGGTGCAGCACCTCAAGGTGCTCGAAGACGGCGGGTTGGTGCAGTCGCAGAAGGAAGGCCGGGTGCGCACCTGCCGGCTCCACTCGGGCGCGATGGCCTCGGCCGAGCAGTGGATCTCGAAGCGCCGGGCGCTCTGGGAGAAGCGGCTCGATCGCCTCGGCGAAGTGCTGGACGAAGAAGAAGCCAAAGAAAGGAAGCAGTCATGAAAGTGCTGCACGACACGTTCACCGTCGAGCGCGAGTACAAACACGCGCCCGCCAAGGTGTTCAAAGCCTGGTCGAACCTGGAGACGAAGATGAAGTGGTTCGGCCCGCCGAGCGGGTGGACGCCCGAGGAGCAGGTGTTCGACTTCAAGGTTCGCGGCCGCGAGATTCAGGCCGGCACCCACGGCAATGGGCGAAAGACGAAGTTCGACTCCACGCTCTACGAGATCGTCCCCGACCAGCGCATCGTCAGCGTCTACGACATGTACGTCGACGGAGCGATGATCAGCACCTCGCTCTGCACCCTCGAGCTCACCGCCACCGGTACGGGAACTGCGCTGCGCTACACCGAGCAGGGCGTCTATTACGACGGCAACCCCGCCAGCGCCGCGGGACGCAAAGAGGGCACCACCTGGCTGCTCGGGCGGATTGCCGAAGTTCTTTAGCGCGCCGACCAGCGCTGCGACTCGACGTCGTAGATGAGCGCGGTGGCGCGATCGGGCATCACCGGCCCCTTCCACACCGCCGAACGCCGGCCGTCGGGGAACTTCAGCGACACCGAGTAGCGGCCCGACAGCACCTTGCGGTCCTGCGGGGCCACACCCCAATCGTCTCCGCCGACCAACACCTGCGCGTTCGCGCTCTGCGGGTTGGCGGTGATGCGCAGGTGCCCGGTGCCTTGGGGAATCTCGTCTTCTTCGACCGGCTTCGGTGAGGGCGTCGCCTGGGCGACCGGGCGCGGCCGTGGGCGGTCTTTGACCGGCGCCGGTTTGGGGTCGGGCTTTGGGTCCGGCGGTTTGGGTTCTGGCTTCGGTTCCACTTTCGGTGGAACCGCGAGCGCGATCTCTGGTTCTGGGTCGGCAGGAGGTTGTGGCTTCGGCGTGACGGCTGGGTTGCTCGACGAGACCTCACCCGGCCTTCGGCCACCCTCTCCATTAGGAGAGGGACTACTGGTCGCGAAATAGACGGCGACCACGATCGCGCCACCGAGCACCACGCCGAAGAACGCGACCAGCGGGGCCCAGCGCGGCAGCTGCGAGCGCTTGTGCGGCACCGGCTCGGTGTAGGTGCCGCGCATCGCCAGCTGGGGCACCGGAGTCGCCCGCGCGGGCGCCTTCGCCGAGGGGCCGCTCGGCTTCGAGGGCGCCGCGGGAGCCAGCCCTGACACCTCGCCGTCGTCGCTGACGTAGCCCGACAGCGAGCTGGTGCCGATGCGAAAGCCGGCGTCGAACGCGCCCTTCTCGAGCGCTTCACGCATCTGCTTCGCGCTCACGTAGCGGTCTTCGGTCTTCAGCTTCGTCGCGCGCGCCACCACCTCGTAGAGGCCCGCGGGCAACCCGGGGAAGGCGCGCTCGAGCGGCTCCCAGGCGCCGCGCACCAGCGCTCCGTTGCGGTCGGCGTGGGTCTGGTGATGGTCGAACGGCGTCTTCCCGTAGGCCAGCTTGTAGAGGGTGATGCCGAGCGAGAAGAGGTCAGACCGGCCGTCGAGCGGCTTGCCCATCGCCTGCTCGGGGCTGAAGTAGCCGGCCTTGCCCTTGGTGACGCCGGGGCTGGTGAGGTTGCGGTTGGTGGCGGCCTTGGCGATGCCGAAGTCGATCAGCTTCAAGCCGCCGGTGGCCGAAAGCAGAAGGTTGTGGGGAGAGACGTCGCGGTGCACCAGGTTGATGTGCGCGGCGCCTTCGGAGAGCGCGTGCACCGCCTCGAGCGCGCTGCAGCAGCTGATGCCGATCGCGAACAGCGCCTCGTCAGAGAAGCGCTTGCCGCTCTCGCGCAGGGTGCGGGCGACGGTGGCGAGGGTCTCGCCCGGCACCAGCTCCATCGCCATGAAGACCAGGCCTTCGGCCTCACCGACGTCGTAGATGTGAACGATGTTGGGGTGCGAGAGCGTCGAGGCGGTGCGGGCCTCGTCGAGGAACATCTCGCGAAAGTCGGGAGACTCGGAGTACTCGGGCCGAATCACCTTCAGGGCGACCCGGCGGGTGATGCCCTGGGCCAGCTCCTGCTCGGCGCGGTACACCTCCGCCATGCCGCCCTGTGCGATCAGGCGGTCGATGGTGTACCGGCCGACGTGCTGTCCGGGCTCGAAGGGCACTGCGGCGCCAGTCTAGCCCGGAGGACGGCTTACTTCTTCGCGGCGTCCTTGGTGGCTTCCTTCGGCTTCTTGCCGACGCGCACCGTGGTGCCCTCGAAGAGCGCCTTCATCTCGACCGCGGGCTGCTTCTTGGTCGCCAGCGCGGCGTTCACCGCGCGGAAGATCTTGCCGCGAACGCGGGTCGACAGCGGCTTGTCGGCGAGCGCGGCGTGCCACTGCTGCGCGGAGATGCCACGCATCGACTTCGGCTTCGCCAGGTTCAGCTCGGCGTACTTCTTCTCGGCCTGGTCCTTGATGCGGCGCTTGGCGACGCGCGCGATCAGCATCGAGCGGCTCTCCTGGCCACCGGCCTCGACGCGGTTCGACGCCGCCAGAACGTGCTTTTCGGTGATGCCCTTCGAATCGACGAAAGTCTTCAGAGTTCCCATATGGAGGGGCGGCATTTCGCTGATCCACGGCGAAAACGCAATAACCCGTCGTCGGAACTTGATCCGGCCCCGGAAGTACGTGTAAGAGCCCGGTCCCCCGGATCGGATTCCCCGAAAAGGGGCGGATTTGTCATGGCAAAGACCAGCAAGGTCAACAAGAACGAGCTGCGCAAGAAGGTGGTGGCGAAGTACGCCGCCCGGCGCAATGAGCTCAAGGCTCTGGTGATGAAGAAAGACATCACCCCTGAGGAGCGCGCGGCCGCGCAGCTGAAGTTGGCCAAGCTCCCCCGCGACGCGAACCCGATTCGCGTGGTCCAGCGCTGCATGGTGACTGGGCGTCCCCGCGGTAACCTCCGTTACTTCCAGCTCTGCCGCATCACCTTCCGTGAGAAGGCGCTCAAGGGCGAGCTGACGGGCGTCGTGAAAGCGAGCTGGTGAGTTATGAGCAAGGTCTGTCAGGTCACCGGTAAGCGGCCGATGGTTGGCAACAACGTCAGCCACGCGAACAACAAGACCAAGACCCGGTCTCTGCCCAACCTTCAGACGCACCGTTTCTACGTCGCGTCGATGAAGCGCTGGGTGAAGCTCAAGGTTTCGACCCACGGTCTGCGGATCATCAACCGCCGCGGCATCGAGAAGGTCGTCGCCGAGCTGATCGCCGACGGCGTGAAGCTGTAAGTCGACGCCTGGTTGTACCCCGGGGCCCATTTCCCAACGCGGGAGGTGGGCCCTCTCCTTTGGGAGAGGCCGACGAGCGCCATAGGCGCTCGCGGGTGAGGGACTGCTTCAACCCTCAGCCCAAAATCGGAGCGCCGTACCTAAGAGAGAACCACGGGCAAGCCTGCCGGTTTCCCGACCAGCTGCCCATCGCGCACCAGCACGCTGCCGCGGAGCACGGTCATCACCGGCCAACCGGTGAGCTGCTGACCCTCCCAAGGCGACCAGCCGACCTTCGACTTCAGCCAGTCCTTGGTGACCTCGCGCCGGGCCTTCAAGTCGACCAGCACGAAGTCGGCATCGCGGCCGACCTCAATCGCGCCCTTCTTCCTCAACCCGAAAATCCGCGACGGCCCATGCCCCAGGAGGTCGACCACCCGCTCGAGCGACGTGCGGCCGGCGGCGACGTGGTCGAGCATCAGCATCAGCATCGTCTGCACGCCAGGCATGCCCGACGGGCTCTCGGGGTAGGGCTTGGCCTTCTCCTCGAGCGTGTGCGGCGCATGGTCTGAGCCCATCACGTCGAACAGACCGTCATTCACCGCGGCCCACAGCGCGGCCCGGTGCGACTCGTCGCGAATCGGGGGATTCATCTGCGCCAGGGTGCCCAACCGGTCGTAGCAATCAGGCGCGACGAGGGTGAGGTGCTGCGGCGTCACCTCACAGGTGGCGATGTTCTTGTGCGCGCGCAAGAGCGGCAGCTCACCGGCGGTCGAGACGTGCAGCACGTGCACCTTGCGCTGGGTCTGCTCCGCGAGCCCGAGCAGCATGGTGGTCGACTTCACCGCGCACTCTTCATCGCGCCAAACGGGGTGCGAATGCACCGAGCCCTTGGCGAGCGGCTTGCGCTCCTTCAACCGCGCTTCGTCTTCGCTGTGGCAGGCGACGCGCTTCTTCCCCGAGCGCAGCACCTTGAGCAGGGTGGCCTCGTCATCGACCAACAGCGTGCCGGTGGAGCTGCCCAAGAAGCACTTCACCCCGCACACACCCTCGTTGTCTTCCCACTCGCCCAGCCGCGCGGCGTTCTCCTTGCTGGCGCCGAGGTAGAACGCGAAGTCGGTGTAGCTGGTGGCCTTGGCGCTGCGCACCTTGTCGGCGTGGAGCTCGGGCGTGGTGGTGGGGGGATTCGTGTTCGGCATCTCGAAGAAGGTGGTCACCCCTCCGAAGGCCGCCGCGAGGCTGCCGGTGTGAATGTCCTCTTTGTGGGTCAGGCCCGGCTCGCGAAAGTGCACCTGCGAATCGATGCAGCCGGGGAGCACATGCAGCCCGGTCGCGTCGATCACCTCGTCGGCGGCTGCGCCGGCGGGAGCGCCGAGGGTGGCGATCTGCTCGCGGTCGACGCCGATGTCGGCAGTGACTACGCCGCGCGGGGTGACCACGGTGCCGCCCTTGATCAGCAGTCTGAAAGGCGGGCGGGCCACGTCACGCCTCGAGCGCGTCGGCGAGGGCCCCCAGCAGCGCGCGCGCGCCCTGGGCCTGGCTCTTCGGCGCCGAAGCGAGCACCTTACGCACCACGTCTTCGACCGAGTTGCCGAGCTTGGCGGTGAGCGCCTTGCCGGAGTTGGTCACCTTGAGAACCGCGCGCCGCGCGTCGTCGCTGTCGGTCTCGCGCGCGAGCAGCCCGCGCTCTTCGAGCCGGCGGAGCACGCCGGTGAGGGTCGACGGGTGGAGGTGGAGCAGCTGCGCGAGCTCTCCGGCCGAAAGACCGGGCCGCTGGGTGAGCACCCGCAGCACGAACCGCTGGGGGCCGGTGATGCCGAGGTTCGAAGACATGCGTTTGCTCTTCGACTGGAGCGCGTGGTCGAGGCGCCAGACCACCTGCAAGAAGCCCAACACCTGGCCGAGGTCCACGTCGTCGAGCTTCTTCTTGTCGTTCCGCGCCTTCGCCACACCGCCTCCTGGTTGCGGCGGCAATATGGGGCGAAAAGTAACGGCAATCCAAGGGGAAACGGTTGGAGATCCAACGGAGTTTGATGCTATGAACTCAAACGAATTATTTTCAGGACTCACCGGTTACAAAGGGCCGGAGGAACCATGAAGAAGCTCGCACTCGCAGTGGCCGTGACCTCGTTCGCCGTCGGTTGTGCGCACCAGCAGCAGCAGACGGCCACCACCGAAGAGAAGCCGGTGGCCGCCGCGCCGAAGCCGCAGCCGGCTCCCGAAGCGCCCGCGCCCACTCAGGCGCAAGACGACGTGAACAAGCTGCTCTCGGGCACGATGATTCACTTCGACTTCGATCGCGCCGACCTCACCGACAGCAGCCGCGATCGGCTGACCGCGTTGGCCGACGTGATGAAGAAGCACACCGACCTGCGCATTCGCATCGACGGCAACTGCGACGAGGCCGGCACCGAGGAATACAACCTCGCGCTCGGCCAGAAGCGCGCCGACGCCGCCCGCCAGTACCTCTCGACTCTGGGCGTCGCGCCCGCGCGGCTCGAGACGGTCACCTACGGCAAAGAGAAGCCGCTCGACCCCGCGCACAACCAGGCGGCGTGGTCGCAGAACCGCCGCGACGGCTTCACCGCGCAGTAACCGCGAAGCCGGAGGGTGCCGTCCCTCGGGACGGCACGGGGAAGGCGAGCCAAAAAATTACGGGTTCAGCTCGACGGTGAAGAAGCTGAACGTTGCACCGCCGTCTGAGGCGCCACGGGTGACGATCGCCTGCCGGGTGAACAGCGTGCCCGCGTCGAGCACGAAGGCGCCGACCATCTCTCCGGGCCAGCAGTCGACGCCGGCGTCGGTGTCGAAGTCGGTCTCGCCGAACGCCTGACCGTACGGGCTGTCGCCGCCGGAGAAGACGAGCGTGCGGGTGGTGTCGACCTGCTGGGCGAGCAGCACTCCGTTGCGCGGGTCGCCGGCGTTGAAGCTGGTCTTCAGCTGCTGCACCTGCGCCGCCGAGCCGAGGTTGGCCTGGTCGTAGTGGAGGTTGATCGCGACGTCGTAGCAGCCGGCGTCGTCCATCGCGGCGCCGTTGCCGCGTGAGAACACCAGCTGAGCGTTGGCGGCGTCGATCGCTCCGCGCACCGCGCGGTCACAGACGCCCGGGTTGCCGCTGCGCATGCGCTCGCGCCACATCAAGAGGCCCGCATCGGCCAGCAGCGGCCGGGTGAGCGCGTCGTCATTGGCGGCGAGGGTCACCACCGAGTGGCTCATCGTCACCCCGGCGTTGGCTCCGAAGGTCACCACCTGGGTGTTCTCGATCAACGGCGCGTTGCCCGGGCAGCCGCCACCGAAGTCGTAGCTGACCGAGGCGCCGCCGCCGTCGAGGTCGGAGGTGCCGAAGTCGTTGGTGTCGACCACCGAGCCGCCGTTCGACTGCGAGCTGAAGAACAGCGTCGCCGCCGGGTCGACCGAGGTCGCCAGCGCCTGGAGCACGCCACCGTCGCACTGGCTCTGTACCCGCTGCACCAGCACCTGGTCGAGCTCGGCGACCTGGAGCAGCACCACCAGCGGATCTCCCGAGACGCCGCGGCTGCACTTCACGTCGTCGACCTGCACCAGGTCACAGCGCGCCTCGGTCTCTCCGGTGATGTTGATGACCGGGAACGCCTGCATCACCAGGAAGCTGTCGGAGAGCGCGCGCACCGGCGGGTCGACCGGGCAGTCGACGTCGAGGTCGTTGTCGGCGAACGCGCAGCGCAGCGTGCGCACCACCGGCGTCACCGAGAGGGTCGCGCCCGCGTCGGCCAAACCCATCGCCGAGGCCGACAGTTGGTAGTCGATGCCGGTCGGAGTCTGCACGAAGAGCTCGGCGACGCTGTCTCCCGGCACGAAGGTCACCTGCTGCGCGCTCGCGGTGCACTGCGAGTCGGAGAACACGTTCAGCATCGACGACGAGACGTCGAGGGTGACGGTGACCGCGGCGTCGGCCAGCGTGGAGGTGCCGGTGGCGTCGAGCAGCCCGAACTGCACCGCCACGCAGTGACCGGCCGCCGCGGGCGAGCTGACCGAGAGGGTGAGGGTGGTCGCCGGCTGGTGGCCGGTGCCTCCGCCGCCATCCATCATCCCGCCACCGCCACCGCCGCCGCCTCCAGTGGCGTCGCCCCCTCCACCGATCGCGCTGCCGCCACCACCGGTCGCCGCGCCTCCGCCGGTCGCATCACCCCCACCGGTGGCGCTGCCGGCGGGCTGGCACTCGCCGCCGATGCAGTCGTTGCCGTCAGCGCAGTCGGCGGCGGTCGAGCAGGCGAAGTGAATGCCGTGGGCGGGCGTGGGGTTGCAGGTACACGCTCCCGCGAGCATCAACAGCACGAGAATTCGCGCCCGTACCCCCATCGGTCCGGCACCTTACTCCTGTTACGGCACCAGCTCGATTGCGGTGAACGTCCACTTGCCGGCCTGCACCGCGGAGCTTCGAGTCAGGGTGACACCGGTGATGGTCACTCCGCTGATGACGGGCGTCGCCACCACCAGCTGATCTCCGTAGGGCGTGTTGGTGTTGCCCGAGATTTCTCCCGAGCCCTGGCCGCCCGCGAGCTGAGAGCCGACGAAGATCAGCGTGCGGGTGGCGTCGAACGAGCCGGGCAGCGAGGCGTTGAACGAGGCGACACCCGCGGCCATCGAGACGTTGGTCTGTTGCAGGTGGGCGATCACCGTTCCGCTCTGGTTCGACAGCCGCTGATAGTCGAGGGCGAGGGTGGTGTTGCGGCAGTTGCTCGAGCTCAAGCCGCGTACGTAGTTGGTGTTGCCCGAGAAGTTGTCGGCGCGCATTCCGGTGGAACACACGTCGACGGTGCCTCCCACCGGGCGAAACGAGGCGAGGTTGATCGGCGAGCCGGTGGGCGCAGGCGCACTGGCGGTGTTGGTGCCGGCGTCGAGCTGGAGGCTGCCGCGGTCGACGGTGACGCCGGGCAGGTCGACCACCTGCCACGCCATCTGCGGGTTGGCGCTGCACTCTCCGAGCGCGACGTAGAGCCCGGTCGCCGACAAGCTCGCGCTGTGGAAGCTGTCGGAGGTGAGTGAGGCGGTCTGATCCGTCGCGCTGATCAGCGCCAGTGTCTCGGCGAGCGAGTAGCCCGAGACCGAGACCGCCACGCCACCGTCACCGGAGCAGGCCGCCTTGCCGCGGGAGACGATCGCCTTGGGCAGCTCCGCGGTCTGCACCGAGATCACCACCGGCCCGCCGCCCACGCCGCGCTCGCACTGCACGTGGTCGGTGGCCTCGAGCGAGCACATCGCCGAGCCGGAGCCGCCGCTCTCAGCCGAGGCGTTGGTGGAGATCAGAAACGCGTTGGAGAGCGACCGCTGAGTCGACGGCAGCGCGCAGTCGGCCAGCGTGTCACCGGCGTCGAAGCCGCAGCTCACCCAGCGCACCGCGGGGGCCACCAGGTGTTGAGTGGAGCCCATCAGCGCGCCCGGCGCTCCGGTGGCCGAGAGGGTGTAGTCCTGACCGGTGAGCGCCTTCAGGTAGAAGGCCTGGGTGCGCGACTGGTTCACCGGAATCGAGATGTTGCCGGTGATTTGCATCGTGCAGTTGGCGTCGCTGTAGAGCTTGAGGCCGCCCGCGGGCATTCCCGAGCCGAGCGGGCTCTCGGTGAGCGTCACCGTCTCGATCGCGTTGGCCTGCACCTCGGCGCCGCCCGACATCAGCACCACCTGGAGCGCCTGCGAGCACTCGCCCGCGCGCACGCTGTAGGGGAGCGAACCGCCGACGCCGACGAACGAGAGCGCGTCGGGCGCGGCAAAGCCGACCGTCTCTACCTGGCTGTCGGCGACGTAGAGCGGGTGGCTGAGCTTGATGGTCCAGGTGCCGGCGCTGGCCTGCCAGTCGAAGGTGCCAGTCGAATTTCCGTTGGTGACCGGCACGCTGGTGATCGCCGAGGTGCAGCCGGGCAGGTTGTAGAAGTAGATGCCGGTCGAGGGCGTGCCCGCGATGCTGATGTTGGTGGTCGCGGTCACCGGCGCCGGGCCGCCGTCGGGGTGACGCAGCTCGAAGGTCACCGGAGTGGTCGAGCAGGTGTTCACCGGCGCCGCGGTCTGCGCTGCCGAGGTGATCACGATTACGTCGGGGCCTGCGTCGATCGGTCCGCCGCCACCGCCGGTTGCTGCACCACCGCCCGTCGCCGCGCCGCCACCGCCCGTCGCCGCACCGCCGCCGCCCGTCGCCGCACCACCACCGCCCGTCGCCGCACCGCCGCCACCCGTCGCCGCCCCGCCACCACCCGTCGCCGCACCGCCGCCGCCCGTCGCCGCACCGCCACCACCCGTCGCCGCACCACCGCCACCCGTCGCTGCCCCGCCACCGCCGGTTGCCGCGCCGCCGCCGCCCGTCGCCGCCCCGCCGCCGCCCGTCGCTGCGCCACCGCCGCCGGTCGCCGCGCCGCCGCCGGCCCCACCGCCGGTCTCGATGATGCCGCCGCCACCGGTCGCCGCACCGCCGCCCGAGCCTCCGGTGTGGCCGCCGCCGGTGGCCGAGCCGCCTCCGGCGCCCGAGGTCGAGACGCAGACGCCCGCGGCACCTTCGCAGGTGAACCCAGACGCGCAATCGGCGTTGGTGTGGCATGCATACCGGTGCTTGTCGGCGCCCGTCGGGTCACAAGTACAGGCGGAACCCAGCATCACCACCAGGGGTCCAAGCCAGGTCAGGCTGGAGCGCGTCACGGGGAAGAATCCTACCGCTGGGCCTCTTATAGTGGATACGTCTGTGCTCGAACCGGTCCCTCCCACGGCGCAAAAGCCTGAACCCGTAGGTCCGCCCCCCCGGCAGCGGCTGCTGGAGGTGGTGCGCGCGCGCCAGAAGCGGCTGCTGGTGCTGCTCGGCCTGGCGGCGGGGGTGTCGGCGACCGGGCTGTTGTTCACCCTCGGCGCGCTGGCGTCGCTCTCGTTTCCCCGGCTGGGCCACGCGCTGGTGCTGTGGGCGCTCCCCATCGGGGTGGCGGCCGGCGCGGGCGTGGCGTGGTCGCTGATCCGCAAGCGCATCGGCAACGACGAACGCACCGCGCGCTTGATGTCGGAGCTGATGCCGGAGCTGAAGCTCGACCTGCTCGCGGCGGTCGAGCTCTCGAAGGCGCTCGGCGAGCGGCACGACTTCTCGCCCGAGCTGGCGAAGGCGTTTCTGGCCAGCGTCGACGAGCGCTCGTTCTCGGCGCAGCTCGACACCCTCCGCGAAGGCCGGGAGGCGAAGTGGGCGATCCGCGGCGCGGTGGCGCTGAGCGTGGTCTGCCTCGCGTCGCTCTTCTTCGCCCGTGAGCGGGTGAGCTCGGGGCTGACGGTGGCGTTCGCGCCCAGGCTGGCGGCGGCGCTGAAGCGCGAGCCGATCACCGGCGACTTCACGGTGCACTACCGCTACCCGGCCTACACCGGCTTGGAGCCGCGCACGGTCGAAGGCGGCACCGGTGATCTCCAGGCGCCCGCGGGCACCGAGGTGACCATCGACACCCGCGCCGATCGCGACGTGCTGGGCGCGGCGCTCTCGGTCAACGGCAAGCGCTTCCCGCTGGTGAAGGACGGCCGCAAGCTGAAGGGCGACCTGCTGCTCGACAAGCCGGGCCAGTACCACGTGGTGTTCCTCGACGGAGACGACGTGGTCGCCGAGGGGCCCGACCGCGCGATTCGCATCGACGCCGACACCGCGCCCGAGGTGCAGCTGACCGCGCCGCTCGCCGAGCTGGAGATCGAAGCAGACCACCAGAAGGTGCTGCTGAAGTACGAGGCGCGCGACGACTACGGCCTGTCTTCGCTCGAGCTGGTCGCCCAGCGCCCCGGCCGCCAGGAAGAACGCACCAGGCTCACCCACGACGACGGCCGGGTGACCCGCTCGGTCTACGAGTGGGACGTGGGCGCGCTCAAGCTCCAGCCCGGCCAGTCGGTGAGGTACTACCTCGAAGCGAAAGACAACGACGCGGTCGCCGGCCCCAAGCGCGGCGTGTCGCGCACCCAGACGGTGAAGCTGTACTCCGCCGCCGAGCACCGCCAGGAGGCGCTCGCCAAGGCCGAGAAGATCTGGGACCGGCTGATCGTTCACCTCGCCGACCGGATGGAAGGTCAGGATCGCAAGAAGGACATCAACCTCGACCAGGTGAAGGCGGGCGCCGCGCTCGACGAGTCGGGGCAGACGCTCTCGAACGACTCGGTCACCCTCGCGGTGGAGCTGGCGAAGGACAAGGACGCGCCCGAAGAGCTGGGCGACGCGCTGGAGAACATCGGCAGCTCGCTCCACAAGGTGGTGCTCCAGACCACGATGGCGCGCCGGGTGGCGGAGCGGCTCCACGGCACCACCGGCGACTTCTCGATCTCACTCGCGCGCAAGGCGACCGAAGAGGTGCGCTCGGTCGAGCAAGACGTGCTCTACCTCGAGGCGCTGCTCGACCGGCAGCGGCTGGAGGCGTTGAGGCAGGCCGCCCAGGACCTGAAGAGCGACCGGCGCGAGCTGTCACGGCTGATGGAGGAGTACGCCAAGACGCCCGACTCCGAGAAGCAGCAGGCGCTGCTCGACCAGATGCAGCAGCTGCAGCGCGACATGGAGCGGCTGCTCCAGAAGATGAGCGAGCTGTCGAAGGGCATTCGCGACGAGCACTACAACGCCGAGGCGCAGAACCAGCTCGACTCCGCCAACATCCCCGACGACTTCAAGTCGCTCGAGGAGCTGATCAAGAGCGGCAAGACCGAAGAGGCGCTCAAGAAGATGCAGGAGCTGGCGATGGAGATGGACGACCTCGTCAGCAAGCTCGACGACGCGGCCGACGACGCCGAAGAGAACGCCGACCCGGAGCTCGAGCGTCAGTTCGAGGAGTTTCAGAAGAACCTCGACGAGACGGTGCAGAAGCAGGCCCAGCTGGCCGACGACTCCGAGCGCATTCGCGACCGCTACCGCGACGAGGTGCGCAAGCGGGTGCAGCAGAAGGCCGAGCAGCTCGGCCAGAACCTGCTCAAGAAGACCGAAGACCTCAAGCAGCACTACGAGAAGATCGACGGCACCACCGGCGGAACGCAGCTCGAGGTTTCGAAGGCGGCCACGATGCAGCAGCTCGATCACCTCGAGCAGGCGCTGAAGGCGAAAGACTACGACCTGGCACTCGAAGCGGCCGACCAGCTGACCGCAGAGGCCGAACGCGCGGCGGGCCTCGCCGAGGAGCAGCGTCGTCGCGACGAACAGTGGGGCAACCCGGCACCGTCGATGCGCGCCATTCGCGAGACCGAGCAGAAGTTCAGGCAGGGTTCGAAGGCTGCAGAAGACATCGACTCCGAGCTGCGCAACCTGTTCCCTCCGCCGAACCAGATGCTCTCGCAGGAAGATCAGCAGAAGCTGAAAGAGCAGGCCGCGCGCCAGAAGCAGCTCCAGCAGAAGGCCGATCAGCTCGAGCAGCAGATGGATCAGCTCGCCGCCCAGGCGCCCATCTTCGGCCCCGACCAGAAAGAGCAGATGGAGCAGGCCCAGCAGAAGATGGGCGAAGCGCGCGACGGCCTCGACGGCAAAGACGTGCGCAAGGCCAACGGCAACCAGCAGGCGGCGCTCGACTCACTGAAGAGCCTCCAGCGCGGCATGCAGCAGCAGCAACAGCAACAGCCGGGCAGCAAGGGCAAGCGCGGGCTGCCGATGCCGATGGGCCAGCGTCGCCCGGGCGGCCGCGGGAGCATCAACAAGGACAAGGTCGAGATCCCCGACGAAGATCCGAACGCGCCCACCAAGGAGATTCGCAAAGACCTGATGGACGCGATGAAGCAGGGCGCGCCCGACCGGTACCGCGAGCAGAACAAGCGCTACTACGAGGAGCTGGTGAAGTGACCCGCGCTCCGCTCCTCGCGCTGTTGGCCGCGACGCTGGCCTTCGCCGCCGACCCGCGCGGCAAAGAAGACCTCGACGAGCACGACATGCTCGGCCTGCGCCAGGAGGCGAAGGCGCGCGTCTCCGACATCGAGCAGCACCTCAACGACTGGGACCTCGACTCCGCCAAGGCCGAGCTGAAAGAGCTCGAGGGCCTGGTGCCGATCGACCTCGAGGCGGTGCACTACTTCAAGGGCCGCATCGCCTTCGAGGAGGGCCGCTATGAAGAAGCGGTCACCGAGCTCGAGAAGGGCAACACCGAAGACAAACCCGGCAGCTACATTCGGCTGGCGAAAGACTCCCGCGACATCACCGCCAGGTACGTGAAGCACGAGTCGGAGCACTTCGTGTTCCTCTCGCCGCCGGGCAAAGACGAGCTGCTCGCGCCCTACGCGCTGGAGGCGCTCGAGAAACAGCGGGCGGCGCTGCTGGCCGACCTCGGCTGGGCCTCGAACGAGAAGGTGCGCATCGAGATCCTCTCCAACTACTCGGAGCTCTCGAAGGAATCGACGCTGCCGAAAGACAGCATCAAGACCACCGGCACGATCGCGATCTGCAAGTTCAACAAGCTGATGGTCACCAGCCCCAAGGCGCTGATGCACGGCTACGACTGGGTCGACACCCTGGCCCACGAGTACACCCACTTCGTGATCGCCAAGAAGTCGCGCAACTCGGTGCCGATCTGGATGCACGAGGGCCTGGCGAAGTACCTCGAGTCGCGTTGGCGCGGCGCTCCCGGCGGAGCGATGACCCCGTCGATGCTGGCGCTGCTCGGCAAGCGGGTGCGCGAGAACAAGCTGGTGCCGTTCGAGAAGATGCACCCCTCGATGGCGCTGTTGCCCACCGCCGAAGACGCCTCATGCGCCTTCAGCGAGGTGTTCTTCGCGATCGACCTGCTCGAGAAGACCAAGGGCACCCAAGCGCTCTCCAACATGCTCACCGCGATGGGCAAGGGCAGCTCCGACAAGCAGGCGGTGGAGCTCGCGTTCGGTCAGCCCTGGCCCGCGTTCGAGAAGGCGTGGATGGGCCACCTGAAGAAGCAGCCCTACCCGGCCGAGCTGGTGCCGCCGTCGTCTGACGAGAAGAAAGAGGTCGCCGACAAGAACAAGCAGCAGAAGAAGCCGCGCGAGATTTCGTTCGGCGACTTCCGCGAGATCGCCGAGGAGGAGCCGCGCAAGCAGGCCCACCTGGGTGAGCTGCTCCGTGAGCGGGGCCGGGTGACCTCGGCGGCGGAGGAGTACGGCAAGGCCTACGACCGGGTGAAGAACCGCTACGAGTCGCTCTCCAACAAGTACGCGCTCGCGCTGATGGAACTGAAGCGGCTCGACGAGGCGCAGAAGGTGCTCGAGGGCAGCCTCACCATGCACCCGGGCTCGTCGACCACCCACGTCTACCTGGGCCGGCTCGCGCTGCTGAAGAAAGACTGGGCGCGCGCGAAGACCGAGTACCAGGAGGCGTTCGCGGTCGATCCGTTCAACCCCGAGGTTCACCTCGCGCTCTACCGCTCGTTCGACGCGCTGAAGGTGAAGGCCGAGGCTGATCGCTCCAAGCACGCCGCCTCGGTGCTGCTGGGGATTCCCGAAGAGAAGGTCGGAGCGATCGCCGCGCAAATGCTGGGCGAAAACCCGGTGGAGGTGTCTGTCCCACCCCCCGCGCCCGACGCCGCTCCAGCCGACGCGGGCACTGCAATTCCGCAGCAGAAGAATCCCGCTAACGCTCCCAAGGTGCGTTGAAGCACAATCGGCTTCGCGCTCCCGATGAACCCCTACAAATTTTCCACCCTCGCGGTGGTGCTGGCCTTTGCCGGCGCGATGACCCTTGCGGGCTGCAAGGGCAAGCCGGGCAGCTCCGCGATTCTCGCCACCGTGAACATCGACTCGGGTTTGACGCCCTCGTGCGTGGTGTTCGAGGTGAGCGCCAAGGGCTCGGTGCGCTTCACCCAGACGCTCGCGGTCGACGCCTCGAAGAAGCAGCTGAAGATCGGCATCGAGCAGGGCGACCTGCCGGGCACGGTGCAGCTGCGCGCGTTCGCCTCGCACGGCGCCAACGGCTGCGATCAGCCGCGGCTGGTGCTGTCGGCCTCGAAGAGCGTCGACGGCACCTTCCCCACCGGCGGCGTCGGTCAGGCCACCCTCACCATCACCGCCGCGCCGCCTTCCGACCTCGACGCCGACGGCGACACCCACGTGGCGGCCTCCGCGGGCGGCGACGACTGCAACGACAACGACGGCTCCATTCACCCCGGCGCGAGCCAGAGCTGCACCTCCTCGGCCGACACCGACTGCAACGGCCAGGCGGGTTGCCTCGACGCCGCGTGCGCCTCGCAGGGCATCTGCGCCAGCGGCGCCACCGCGCTCGCCTTCAACACCAACCCGGTCACCGCCGCGCCGGGCTCCTGCGCCGGGCCGGTCACCGTCGGCCTGCGCAACGCCGCCAACATGCCGGTGGCCGCGACCGCGCCGGTGACGGTGACCTTCACCACCCAGCCGACGGGAATTCTGTTCTGGAGCGACAGCGCCTGCACCAGCCCGGCGATCTCGCAGACCATCGCCACCAACCAGTCGGCGGCCACGGTGTACTTCAGCGGGCAGAACGCCGGCAGCTACGTGCTCAACGCGGCCGCGCCCGCGCTCACCGGTGCCCAACAGACCGAGACGCTCTCGGCCACCAGCGCCTCGAAGCTGGCCTTCAGCTCGCCGCCGCGCACGGTGGTCGCAGGCGCCTGCAGCGCCGAGCTCGACCTCGAGACCCGCGACGCCAACGACGCCAAGGTGCCGGTGGTGAACGCGATGCAGGTGGCGCTCACCGCCTCGCAGAGCGGGGTGCTGTTCTACTCCGACGCGACCTGCACCACCGCGCTGCCGGGCAACGTGCTGCCGTTCGCAGCGGGCACTTCGGCCGCCAAGTTCTACGCCAGGGCCACCGCCTCGCTGGCGACGATGGTCACCGCCAGCTTCACCGGGCTCACCCCCGCGACCCAGGCGCTCACCGTCACCGCCGACGCCGCCACCCACCTGGTGTTCGTCACCCAGCCGATGGGCGTGGCGTCTTCGCAGTGCTCCGGCGCGGTGCTGATGGAGGCGCGCGACGCGTTCGACAACCCCGCGCTCCCGCCCAACGGCCAGACGATCGCGATGAGCGAGACCGGCGTCACCGGCTTCACCTTCTTCACCGACGCCAGCTGCACCACCGCGCTCAGCGGCGCGCTCGCGTTCACCGCCGGCACCGCGCAAGCGCACTTCTACTTTCAGGGCTCCACCGCGGGCACCGCCACGATGACCGCCGACGCGTCGCCCGCGTTCGCGGCCATCATTCAAGACGCGGTGATTGGCGTCGGCCCGCCGGCGTCGTTGGTGTTCACCTCGGGGCCGCAGTCGGCGCCGTCGGTCACCTGCAGCGGCGCTCCGGTGGTGGTGCAGGTGCGCGACGCCACCGGCAACCCGGTCACCGTCACCGGCAGCTCGATTTCGGTCACCCTCTCGGCCGCGCCGGGCGCCGGCTTCACCTTCTACGCCGACGCCGGCTGCGCCACCGCGCTCACCGGCAACGCGCTCTCGATTCCGGTCGGCACCAGCTCCGCCAGCTTCTGGTTCAAGGGCACGGTGGTGGGGCCGGTGGTGGTCACCGCCGCCTCGGCGCCGCTGATGCAAGACATGCAGACCGAGAGCATCGTCGCCGGGCCGCCCGCGCAGCTGGTGTTCACCTCGCCCACTCGCACCAGCCCGGCCGGTCAGTGCACCCAGTTCGACCTCGCCGCGCAAGACAGCCAGGGCAACGCCGCCACCGTCGGCGCCGCGACGGCCATCAGCCTCGCCTCCACTCCAGCGACGGTGAGCTTCTTCAACGCGCCCGGCTGCGCGCCCGGCTCGGCCGCGACCTCGGTGACGATGCCGGCCAGCGCGGGGGTGGTGAGCTTCTACGCCAGCGGCACCACGGTGGGCGCGCCGCAGCTGACCGCCACCGCTCCGTTCGGCTCTGCGGATCAGACCTTCACCGTGCAGGGCGGAGCGCCGACCGCGCTCGCGATCACCACTCCGCAGCACAACAACGTGCTCTCGGGGGTGTGCTCGGGAGCGATCACCATCGAGCCGCACGACGCGTTCGGCAACGTCACCAACGCGCCGGTGCAGACCGACGTCACGCTCGCGTCGGGCGCCACCGTGCCGCTCACCTTCTACCAGGGCGCCAGCTGCGGCGGCTCGCCGCTCACCGGCACCGCCAGCATCGGCACCGGCTCCTCCAGCATCACGGTGAGCTTCATCGGCAGCAAGGCCGAGTCGTTCACCCTCAACTTCAGCTCCGGCACCCTCACGCCTGCGTCGCAGCCCGCGTCGATTGCCGCCGGTCCCGCCACCCAGCTGGTGTTCATCACCCCCTCACGCTTCGGCGTCGCGGCCGGGGTGTGCAGCCCGGTGGTGACCATCGAGCGGCGCGACGCGGCCGGCAATCCCGTGGGTGGGCCGGCGCTCTCGCTCAACGTCACCGCCGGCGGCAGCGCGGCGCTGTTCACCGACAACAACTGCATGACCGGCGCGGGCGGGCTCGCCAACTTCGGCGCGGGCATCAGCGGCACCGACCTCTACTTCAAAGACGCGGTCGCCGAAGGTTTCAGCATCGGCGCCAACGGCTCGGGCGTGGGCAGCACCAGCCAGATGGAGAGCGTCACCGGCGGCGGGCCCTCTCAGCTCGTCTACCTCACCGGCGCGCAGAGCGTCGATGCGGGCGTCTGCTCGGGCGTGGTGACGGTGCAGCGGCAAGACATGAACGGCAACCCGTCGTCGCCCGCGAGCGCGACCACGGTGGGGCTCGGCTGGAGCGGCACCGGCACGATGGGCTTCTTCAGCGACGCGACCTGCGCCACCTCGCTCACCGGCAACGCGTTCGACATTCAGGCCAACCAGTCGTCGGGGCAGTTCTACTTTGCGTCGAACACCGCGGAGACCAACAACCTCACCGCCTCGGCCAACCTGCTCTCGCCCGCGGTTCAGCAAGAGGTGATTCGCGCGGGCCCGGCGGTGAAGCTGGCGTTCGCCACCACCGCCCAGACGGTCGATGCGTTGGTGTGCAGCGTGTCGGCGGTCAGCGTGCAGTCGCAAGACACCTTCGGCAACCCGGCGAACCCCGCGTCGGCCACCAGCGTCAGCCTCACCTCCAGCGGGACCGCCTCGCCCGGCACCTTCTCGACCACGCCCACCAGCTGCAGCCCCACGGTCACCAGCGTGCCCATCACCGGCAACACCGCCAGCTTCTACTTCTTCGGCGCCAGCGCGGGCACGCTCACCATCGGCGCGCAGGCGAGCGGGCTGGGGCCGATGGTGACCCAAGACGAGACGGTGCGCTCGGCGCCGGCCAAGCAGCTCACGCTCGCCTCCACCGCGTCTCCCGCCGAAGCGGGTGCGTGCGCCGCGGTCACCGTCACCCGCCGCGACCAGAACGGCAACCCCACCTCGCCGAACAACGCCACCACGGTGACGCTCTCGGTGCTGCCTGCGACCGGCTTGAGCTTCTTCAGCGACTCCGGCTGTACCGCCTCGGCGAGCACGGTGAGCATCGCCTCGGGTCAGTCGGCCACCACCTACTACCTGAAGGGCATCACCGGCGGCACCGGCACCACCGCGCTCACCTACTCGCTGGGCGCCACCGCTCCGGGGCTGAGCGCGGCCTCGCTCGACTTCGACGTTCTGCAGATGGTGCGCCGGGGCACGGTCACCCTCGCCAACAACTCCAACACCGGCTCCGGCACGGTGCTCCCCGCGATTCCGTCGGGAGACATCAGCCGCACCTTCCTCGTCTACCAGGGCTCCGACATCAGCACCCGGCAAGACCGCGACGATGTCGAGTGCCACCTCACCAGCGCGAGCGGCACGGTGACGGTGCTCTGCACCCGGCAGGGCAACCCGGGCGCGGGCGCGTCTCCCGCGGTGACCATCACCTGGCAGACGGTGTCGTCGGCGCACGACGCGTCGGTGGCGGGCGGCTTCACCGTGCAGCACGTGAACGGCACCTTCACCAACAACTCGACCACCAACCCGGTCACCACCACCATCTCCACCGTCGACACCGCGAAGACGTTCGTGCTCAGCGGCATCAGCGAGAGCGGAGCGACCAACCGGGCGGTCGGTTTCATGACCACCGAGCTCGGCCCGTCGGGCGTGCAGCTCACCCAGGGCGGCGGCGGCAACAGCTTCGTCAACACCGGCACCTTCGCCTACGAGGTGGTGACGATGAACGGCGCCACGGTGAACCGCGGCACGCTGGTGCCCTCCACCACCACCGGAGCCACCTTCACCGCCAGCGCCGCCAGCCCCGACCTCGGCCGCACCGCGCTGCTGTTCAGCGCGCGCACCGACGACAACGGCGCGGGCGCCGACGCGATGTGCAAGCGGCGCTTTCGCGGGGTGGTCACCAACGGCACCACCGTCACCTTCACCCGCGGCAACGGGGTGGGCGGCAACTGCACCAACAACAACGTGGAGGCGATCAGCTGGGAGGAGATTCTGTTCCCCAGCGGCACCTCGGTGCAGCCGGTCACCATCACCGTCAACGGCACCTCCACCACCGGCAGCGGCGCGCTCGGCAACGCGGTCGACACCACCCGCACCGTGCTGTTCATGGCGGGGCATGGGCCGGGCGGCGCGTCGGCCGGAGAGACCGGCTACATGACCTCCGATTCGCTCGGGGCGGCGGTCGGCACGCCCACCTTCGCCAGCTCGAGCTCGGTGGGGGTGAGCCGGCCGTTGTTGGTGACCGACGCCACCGTCTACACCGTGTTCGCGGTGGAGCTGGATCCGTAGAAACAGGGGCAGATTGCCGGGAACTTTTCGGCGCGCCGTGCGTTTGCTTGGGTTAAGGCTTTGCACGCAATGGACACTCCCGGAGACGACCTCAAAGCGGTGGAGGCGTTGGCCCAGGCCCGCGCCCGAGTCCTCGCTGAAATCGAGAAGCGCGTCGTCGGCCAGAAAGAGGTGGTCGACCACCTGCTGGTGGCGCTGTTCTCGAAGGGCCACTGCCTGTTCGTCGGCGTGCCCGGCCTGGCGAAGACGCTGCTGATCAGCACCCTGGCCGAGGCCTTGAGCCTCTCGTTCAACCGCATTCAGTTCACCCCCGACCTGATGCCGTCGGACATCACCGGCACCGACGTGCTGGAAGAAGACAAGACCACCGGCAAGCGCGAGCTGCGCTTCTTGAAGGGCCCGCTGTTCGCGCAGCTGGTGCTGGCCGACGAGATCAACCGCACCCCGCCGAAGACCCAGGCCGCGCTGCTCCAGGCGATGCAGGAGTACCGGGTGACCGCGTCGGGCCGCACCTGGCCGCTGGAGCCGCCGTTTCTGGTGTTCGCCACCCAGAACCCGATCGAGCAGGAGGGCACCTACCCGCTGCCCGAGGCGCAGCTCGACCGCTTCATGTTCTTCGTCGACGTCGGCTACCCGAACGCCGAAGAAGAAGTTCAAATCGTGAAGCAGACCACCGTCGGCGCGCGCGCCGAGGTGAACCACGTGCTCTCGCCGCAGCAGATCATGCAGCTGCAAGACCTGGTGCGTAAGGTGCCGGTGCCCGACCACGTGGTGCAGTACGCGGTGAAGCTGGTGCGCGCGACCCGGCCGAACGAGACCGGCAGCCTCGACTTCGTGAACCACTACGTCTCGTGGGGCGCGGGGCCGCGGGCGTCGCAGTACCTGGTGCTGGGCGCCAAGGCGCGCGCGATTCTGGGCGGGAGGTTCGCCGCGTCGGTCGACGACGTGCGGGCGCTCGCGCTGCCGGTGCTGCGCCACCGGGTGCTGCCGAACTTCACCGCCGAGTCCGAAGGCATGAGCTCGGTGAAGCTGGTGAAGCAGCTGCTCGACAAGGTCACTCCGTAGGAGGCCTCTTCCGATGGCGCTGACTCCGCAGATGCTGGCGCGCCTCGAAGGGCTGAAGGTGCGCGCGCGCGCGGTGGTCGACGGGGTGCTGTCGGGTCTGCACAAGTCGCCGCACCAGGGCCAGTCGGTCGAGTTTGCCGAGCACAAGGAGTACGCGCCGGGCGACGAGCTGCGCCACCTCGACTGGAAGGCGCTGGCGAAGTTCGACAAGTACTACATCAAGCGGTTCGAGCATGAGACCAACCTCCGCTCGCTGCTGGTGGTCGACGGCTCGGGCTCGATGGGCTTCGGCTCGGGGCCGCTGACCAAGCTCGACGCCGCGCGCACCCTCGCCGCCGCGCTCGGGTACCTGCTGATTCGCCAGCAAGACGCGGCCGGGGTCACCGTGCTGCACCCGAAGCTGGTGGAGGTGCCGCCGCGCACCTCGGCGAACCACATCAACGCGCTGCTGGAGACGTTGCAGGCGGCCAACGCCGAAGGGCCGACCGACCTCTACGGCGCTTCGGAGCACCTCGCCGAGCGCGCGCCGCGACGCTCGCTGATCGTGCTGTTCTCAGACCTGTTCGACGACCGGGCCGACGCGCTGCCGCGCTTTCTCGGGCTGCGCTCGCGCAAGCACGACGTGGCGGTGTTTCACATTCTCGACCCGGCGGAGCTGGAGTTTCCCTTCGACGACCCGACGCTGTTCCTGTCGATGGAAGACGAGCGCAACGTCGAGGTGAACCCGCGCGAGATCAAGCAGTCGTACCTGGAGGAGATGCAGCGCTTTCTGGCCGAGACCAAGAAGGCGTGCACCGCTGCCGACGTCGACTACGAGCTGGTGCGAACGGATCAGCCGCTCGACACCGTGCTCTCGCGCTTCCTCGCCCGGCGCATGGGGAAGAGCTGAGTGAGCTTTCTGCATCCCATCTTCTTGTGGGGTGCGCTCGCGGCGGCGATCCCGATTCTGGTGCACCTGTTCGACCGCAGAAGGCCGCGGCGGGTGCCGTTCGGGGCGATCTCGTTCGTGCTCCGCTCGCAGAAGCGCACCGCCTCGCGGCTGAAGCTGAAGCGGCTGCTGATCTACGCGCTGCGCACCTTCGTGTTCCTGGCGCTGCCGATCGCGTTGGCGCGGCCCCAGTGGGACGAGCCGAAGACCGGCGCGGCGAAGAGCGGTGCGGGCCCGAAGGCGACCTCGGTGGTGCTCGACGCCTCGATGTCGATGCGCTTCAAGCCCGGCTCGAAGTCGCTGTTCGAGCTCGGCGTCTCCGAAGCGAAGTCGGCGGTGAACGAGCTCGGCGCCGATGAGCCGCTCAACGTGGTGGTGTGTGACCCGCATCCGCTGCCGCCCGGAGCGCCCAGCTTCGAGAAGCGAAGGTGGATGAGCGCGCTCGACGACGCCCGCGCCAGCTACGGGCTCTCCGACCTCAACCGCTGCCTCGAGCTGGCGGCCCGCTCGCTGGAGGACAGCCCGCTGCCGGGAAAGCGCATCGTGCTGGTGAGCGACTTCACCGTGCCCGACCTGCGGCTGGAGGCGCCCGCGCCCATCGTCACCGGGCCCAAGGGCGAGCCGGTGAAGCCGGAGGTGGTGCTGCGCGACGTGGTGCCCGACACCAACGCCAAGGTGCTGCCCAACCGCGCGCTGGTCGACATGCGCGCCGAGCCCGCGCCGCAGCTGGGGCCTCGCGCCTGGCAGTTCACCTTCACCGTGCGCAACGGCTCCGACGAGCCGGTGAAGGACCTCGAGCTGCAGCTGAAAATCGAGGGCAAGGTGGTGTCGAAGGGCTTCGTCGACCTCGGGCCCGGAGCGACTGCGCAGAAGGTGCTCAGCTACCGCTTCGAAGAGGGCGGGCTGGTGTCGGTGGAGGGCGTGCTCGCTCCCGACGCGCTGGTGGAGGACGACCACCGCTCGATGGTGCTCGACGTGCCGAAGGAGCTGAAGGCGTTGGTGGTGAACGGCTCGCCCAGCCCGCAGCGCTACCGCGACGAGGCGTTCTTCGTCGAGGCGGCGCTCTCGTCGGCGAACTCGCCGGTGCGCCCGGTGACGCGCGACACCGAGGCGGCGTGGAAAGAGAACTTCACCCAGTACGACCTGGTGATGCTGCTCAACGTCGCCGCGCCTCCTCCCGAGGTTGCGCGCTCGCTGTCGGCCTTCGTGCAGAACGGCGGCGGTCTGTTCGTCTCGATGGGCGACCGGGTCGACGCCGATGCATGGAACGCCGCGGTGGGGCCGTTGTTGCCGCGCCGGCTGCGGCTGGTGAAGACCGCGGTCGAGCCCTCGGTGCCCGACGCATCGGCGCGCGCCGCCAAGCTCTCGCAGGTGTCGCAGACGCACCCGGTGCTGCAGCCGTTCATCGGCCAGGCGAAAGAAGGCCTCTACAGCGCCCGCTTCTACCGCTACCTGCTGCTCGAGCCGGGCGGCGGCGGCGACGACGAGGTGCTCGCCACGCTCGACGACGGAGCGCCGGCGCTGGCGGCCGCACGGCGGGGCAAGGGCAGGGTGCTGCTGTTCACCTCGACCGTCGACCGCGACTGGAGCGACTTCGCGATTCGCACCAGCTTTCTGCCGTTCATGCAGCGCGCCGGGAGTTGGCTGGCCGGCAGCCTCGACGAGCGCGAGGAGCTGAAGGTGAAGGTCGGTGAGACGGTGAACGTGCCGCCCAACGCCGTCGCCACCTCGGTGAAGTCGCCCCAGGGCAAAGAGCTGCCCGTGGTGAAGCAGGGCGAGTCGCGGGTGATTGGGCCGGTGACCGAGCCGGGCGTGTACTGGTCGGTCGGGGCCAACGGTCAGCGTGAGGCGGCGGCTTCGTTCGCCGCGGTGCTCGAGCCGTCGGAGAGCGACCTCACCCGGCTGAACCCTGACGCGCTGTCGGGGTGGTTTGGCGAGGAGACGGTGCGGGCGGGGGCGGGCTCGGCGCAGGCGTCGCGGGTGCCGGTGTGGACGTGGCTCATTCTCGCGGCGGTGTTGGCGTTTTTCTTCGAGGGCGTGCTGCTGAAGAGCTGAACGGCCCTGTTGTCGAACCCCGAAGCCGAACCCGATCAGTACCTACCGCGCGTACGAATCGCACTCCGCCGCGAGCGTCGTATCCAGCTCCGTCAGACCTCCGGCATCGTGGGTCACCAACCGCAGGGTGACCTTCTTCCACCGAATGTCGATGTCGGGGTGATGGTTCATCTGCTCGGCCCGGGCGCCGACCTTCTGCACGAACTCCATCGCCTTCACGAACGTGGGCAGCTCGTACGTTCGCTGAAGCATGCCCGCCTCGACGACCCACAGCGGGTGCTCTCGGATGAACTGCTGCACAGCGGCGGGATCGAGCCGGTTCACGATCGGGACCATAGCGCCCGGCGGTGGCGATTGCTCGCGCCCGAGAACCGCGTTACCAACGCATCCCTGTGACGCTGGACGCCCGGGCCAAGCTGTTCCTGTCGCTGTCGGCGGTGTTCATCGCCTCACTCATCGTCGGCGACCTGATCGGCGGCAAGCTGCTCGAGCCCCAGTGGAACGGGAGCGCGATTCACCTCTTCGGTGGCGAAGCGGTGATCATCTCGGTGGGAATGATCCCCTTCCCGGTCACCTTTCTGCTCACCGACCTGCTGAACGAGTTCTACGGCAAGCAGGCGGCGCGCGCGGTGACCTGGGTCGGCTTCGCGATGACCATCTTCACCTTCGTGCTGGTGAACATCGCGGTCGCGCTGCCGATCGCGTCGTTCACCGACGGTGCCGACTGGCAGGGCATCAACCAGGCCGCCTTCAACAACGTGTTCGGCGGCGGCAAACGCATTCTGGCCGGCTCGCTGGTGGCGTACGTGATCGCCCAGTTCACCGACATCGGCATCTTTCACCTGATCAAGAAGAAGAGCGGCAACCGGCTGCTCTGGCTTCGCGCCACCGGCAGCACCGTGGTCTCTCAGGCGATCGACACCGTGGTGATCACCGTGGTCGCCTGGACCGGCACGCTCCCCACCTCGAAGATCATCGCGCTCATTCTCACCAGCTACAGCGTGAAGCTGCTGGTCGCGATCGGCCTCACCCCCGCCATCTACGCCGGACACGCGGTGGTCGAGAAGGTGCTCAAGATTCCCCCCGTCGCGCTCGACGGTGAGGGCAACGTGAAGCCGCAAGAGCCGCTCGCGGCGACGGTCAGCGCTGCCACCAGGTGAGCACGCCGTCTTTGACGAACCAGAGTCGCTTTGAGTCTGCGTGAGGGTGGGTAGCCGGGTCGATGAACGGGTAACGCACCAGATACACCGCCCCGGAGTGGAGGTCGGGGAGGTACAGTTGGTCGGCGGGCCGCTCTCCCTCCAAACCGGTGTAGAGAAGCGGCGACGATTCGGGGACTGCCTCACGAGTCGCCTCGGTCGGCTTCATGCTCGAAACGAAGGTGAGAGCGCTGGTGCTCGCAGACACATTCCCTGCGTGCCACCCCGTGACGTGCAGTTGATAGGTCGCGAGATCGCTCTGGGGCTCCATCCACCAGATGCCCTGCTCGTCGAAACCGATGGCGGTGCCCGCGTCATCGGTGCAACCGCCGTCCAGCTCACCCGCCAGCGAGTAGGCGCAGAGCAGACCCCGATTCGGCAGAAACGAGACCACACCGACGTCGGGAAGCCACTGCACCAACGCGTCGTCCGGAGTGATGGGCAGAGACCGAACGACGTCGATGCCTCCATCGTCTTCGAGAGACAATTGAGCGAAGCCGCTCCCCTGCACGAACAACCCACGCTTTCCGGCGCCGATGAGGCGCGCGTTCCCGAACGAGTCGAGTTGCCGGCTCGAGCGTAGGAAGAGCTGCCCCGCCAGGTCGATGTCGTAAGCCTTCACGCCCGCGAAGATTGGGTCGAAGACCCAGACCACGCCTTCACTGAGCGAAAACGTGGTCGCCGGGACCGAGCTCACGACACCGGCGTCGCTCAGAGTCACCAGGTGTGCGACGGGCCCGCCATTCTCCAAGCACAGAGCGGTGTTCTCGTGGAGGTCGAGCGACGTGCAGTCGACTGCCCCCGTGGAGTCGCTCAAGCGAAGCTGTCGTGGTTGTTGCCCACTGCTGTCGATGACGACGAAGACGGTCGCACTCTGGTGGCCGCCGCGTGGCGTGAAGTGAACGTCGACGCGGTAGGTGCCGGGAGCGGGCGGTGTGAAGGTGACCGAGGTGGCGACTTCGCCGTTTGGGTCACCGTTCAGAGCTCCCGGCGGGGTGGCGGTCGCAGCAACGGATTGCCCGTCAGGCCCGGTGACGACCGCGGCGGCAGCAGACACGTTCGTCGCGTCGTCGCCCCCGCATACGTTGACGGAGGCGTGAATCGAGACGACGACTGAAATCTGGCCACCCTCGGGCGCGATCGCCATTCCACCCGCACCACCGAGCCCTCCCGAGTTGTCGGGGATCATGTCGTTGCACGGAGTCGCAGGCTTGCAAGCTCCCGACATCAGCGTCAGCAACGCACCGGCGAGGATCGGCTTCGTCATTGTCGTCGGTAATACGTGAGCACGTTGTTTTGGACGTACCAGACGTAGCGCGAGTCGGCGTTCACCGTGGCGACGGTGTCGAAGGTCGGCCACTTCTCGAACCAGGTGAAGTTGCCGTCGAACCGCGGGAGCAGCACGTCGACGGTGTTGCCAGTGGCGCTCATCACGAACAGCAGCGGAGACGCCTGCTGGAGCTGCAACAGCGGGGGAAACGGGTTGTTGGCGGCGAGAAAATTGATTCGGCCCGAGGTGGGGTGGCTCTGGCCGCTGTGCCAGCCGCTGACGAACAAGGTCTGGCCGGTGAGCACCGACTGCTTCTGGTCGAACCACCAGACGCCGTCGTCGTCGTAGCCGACCACCGAGCTCGGAGGCAGCGACTCGCAGCTGCCCGCGTCGGGGTCGGGTGCGACGCCGCCCGCGAGGTTGAAGTTGCAGACCGCGTCGCCCTCGACGAACACCGCGGTCCCCACGCCCGGCAGCCACTGGGCGCCGCTGGTGTTCAGCAGCGAGGTCACTCCGCTCGAGGTGAAGCCGCCATCGGAGAGAAAGCTCAGCTGTTGAAAGCCGAAGTCGTCGAGGAAGAGCGCCTGGTCGTTCTGCGCCAGAATGCGGGTGCGCACGCCCTGGCTGCCGATCACCGTCGAGGCGCGGTACGCCAGCGACCCGTCGGAGCCCAGCCCGTAGACGACGATGCCCTGCTGCGGCTCGAACACCCACACCCGGCCGTCGGTGAGCGCGAAGGCGTAGGCGGGCACCGCGCTGATGGTGACGCCCACTCCGCCGTTCAGCCGCATCGTGCGCAGCGTCAGGGTCTGGTCGAGACAGAGCAGCGTCTGCCCGTCGAAGTCGATCTGGTTGCAGTTGGGGTGGTCGGTGCCGAGCGCGAAGGTGTTCGCCGCGGTGGAGCGCCGGTCGACCGCCGCCACCACGTCGCGCTGCACCGTGCCCGCGTTCGGGTTGAGCCGCACCACCACGTGGTACGGGCCGGGAATCGCGGGAGTGAAGGTGACGGTGCAGCTCACGTCGCCGTTGGTGTCGACCGGCGGGGTGACGGTGGAGGCGACCTTCTGGTTGCTGGGGTCGAGCACCTCCGCGGTCGCGCTGGTGATGCGCTGCGCGGTGGCGTTGCTGCAGCCGGTGAAGGTCGGCACCACGTCGACGGTGACGTCGATGGGCTTGCCCACGAAGCCGATCTGCTCCGCGCCCTCGCCGGCGCCCGCGCCGCCAAAGCCGGTGCCACCCGTCGTCGGGGTGCACGGGTCGGAGCCGCAGGAGCAGGCACTCCAGGTGCAGAGCATCGCGGCGATGATCAGCGGGCGCACGCCAAGTCATCATAATGCGAAGGGCGCGGCCCGCTGCCAGCGTGTGCCGGGGGCCCCTCCCGCGGCGGTGGGCGGGGCGGGTAGACTCAGTGACGGCCAGGCTCGGTGGAGTCGTCGATGGTGACGTTCGCTTCGGTGGTGTTGTGGTCGCAGCTGGGCGCCGGCGGTGGGTGCACCCCGCTCCACGAGGCTGCCTACACCGGCGACGTGCCCCGCATTCAGGCGCTGCTCGCGGGCAGAATGCTCGGCCTGGTGCCCGGGCTCGGCGCCGACACCCTCGACCTCCCGGGCGCCGAAGGGCGCTGCGCGTCGCGCACGCCTCTGATGGTGGCGGCCGAGGCGGGGCAGCGCGGCGCGGTCGAAGAGCTGGTCGCGCGCGGCGCCGACACCTCGGTGCGGGTCGACGACCCCGCGCTGGGGCCGGTGACCGCGTGGTGCCTGGCGGTGATGAGCGGCCACGCGTCGGCGGCGGCGACCTTGTCGACTCGCGCTCCGTTGGCGGCCTGCCTGGAAGACGCGGAGCTGATTTTCGCCGCCCGCTTCGGCTTCGACGCCGAGCTGCGCTACCGGCTCAACGCCCACCCGACCCAGAAGGCGCTGGCCTACGCGCTCAACGCGTCGATTGGCCGGCGCGAGCTCGACCGGGCGCGGCCGGAGCTGATTCGGCAGCTCGACGACCTCCACGACATCGAGGCGGTGAAGACCGCGATCAAGCGCGCCGACCTGGTGAGCCTGGGGCAGCTGTCGGCGGCGGGGGCGCGCTCCAGCAACCAGGTGGTGTTCCGGCTGCTGTCGCCGAACGACTCCGACAACGAGCGGGCGGTGATGCTGCGGGCGCTCTACGGGCTGACGCGGCCGAGCACCGGCCAGCTGTCGTACATGGCGTGGGATGCGCTCTCGCGTGACCGGCTGCAGACGCTGGAGGCGCTCGCCGAGTCGAACGTCAGCCTCGGTTTTCCCGATGAGCTGGGGTGGGCGGCGCCCGACGACGGAGCGCTCACCGTGGCGCTGAAGAGCCGCGACCCGGTGCAGGCGGTGCGGCTGCTGGTCGAGCTCGGGGTGCCGATCGCCACCGGCCATGCGGTGGCCCGGGTCGCCGACGAGAGCGGAGACTGTGAAATCGTCGAGCTGCTCTCGCGGGCCGGCGCGGAGCTGAACCAGGTCGATGCCCGCTGCCTCACCCCGTTGGACTTCGCGCGCCTGCACCACCACGGCCGGCTGATCGAAGCGCTCGAGCGGGCGGTGAAGAACCACCCGCGGCTGGCGAACCCGCGCGAAGATTGCCGGAGCACCGCCGAGAGCGACCCGCACGAGCGCACTCCGCTGAAGTGCGAGCCGGTGCCGCGGCGCATCGTCTACTGAGTCAGATGTCGAGGTTGGCGCTGAGCGCGTTCTTCTCGATGAAGTCGCGGCGCGGCTCGACCTCTTCACCCATCAGGGTGGTGAACATCTTGTCGGTGCCGACGTCGTCGCCGACCTTGACCTGCAGCAGGGTGCGGTTGCCGGGGTCCATCGTAGTCTCCCACAGCTGCTGGTCGTTCATCTCGCCCAGACCCTTGTAGCGCTGAATGGTGAGGCCCTTCGACGCCTCTTCTTCGGCCAGCTTCAGAATCTGCTGCCAGGTGTGAACGGTGTGCTGGTTGTCGCCGATCTTGATCGTGTAGGCCGGCGCGCCGAACGCGCGGAGCGCCTCACGCAGCGCGAGGAGCTCCTGGTACTCGGCCTTGTCGAGAAACGAGTGGTCGATCACGGTGTCGCGCGGCGAGCCGTTGATCTCGCTCTTCACCACCACCTTGAAGGCGTTGTGCTCGGGGTCTTTCGCCTGGCCGACCTCGAGCAGGTCGAGCACCTCGGGGTGATGCGCCTCGAGAAACTCTTCCATCTTGCCCAGCTGGGCGTTGATGCTCTCGGCCTTGGTGAGCGTCTCGGGCTTGAAGTCGGCCGCCTGCACCAGCGCGTCGACGATGCGCCAGTCCATCTTCTGGGCCAGCTTCTCGAGCCGCGAGTTGTAGAGAATGATCTTCGAGAGCAGCTCTTTCAGCTCGGCGCCCGCCAGCTCGCCCTTCTCGAGCAGCACCCGGGTCTTCTCGCCGGCGATGGTGAGCAGGTACTCGTCTTTGGCTTCGTTGTCCTTGAGGTACTTGTCGTGCTTGGAGCGGGTGATTTTGTAGAGCGGCGGCTGGGCGATGTAGATGTAGCCCTTCTGAATCAGCTCCGGCATCTGACGGTAGAAGAACGTCAAGAGCAGGGTGCGAATGTGGGCGCCGTCGACATCTGCGTCGGTCATGATCACGATGCGGTGGTAGCGAACCTCGTCGGGCTTGTACTCCTCTTTGCCGATGCTGGTGCCGAGCGCGGTGATCAGCGTCACCACCTCTTGCGAGGTCAGCATCTTCTCGAAGCGGGCCTTCTCGACGTTCAGAATCTTGCCGCGGAGCGGGAGGATCGCCTGGGTGCGCCGATCGCGGCCCTGCTTGGCGGTGCCACCTGCGGAGTCGCCCTCGACGATGAACAGCTCCGACTCGGAGGGGTCTTTGGAGGAGCAGTCGGCCAGCTTGCCGGGCAGTGAGCCGCCGTCGAGCACGCCCTTGCGGCGCACCGTCTCACGCGCCTTGCGCGCGGCCAGCCGGGCCCGCATCGCGTCGCCGATCTTGCCGACGACCTTCTTGGCGTTGTTGGGGTTTTCGTCCATCCAGATGCCGAGCTGCTCGTTCACCATCTGCTCGACCAGGCCCTTGATCTCGGAGTTGCCGAGCTTGGTCTTGGTCTGACCCTCGAACTGGGGGTTGGGGAGCTTCACCGAGATGACCGCGGCGAGGCCTTCGCGCGCGTCTTCGCCGGAGGGCGTCTCTTTCTCTTTGATGTCTTTCCAGGCGCCCGACTTCTCGGCGTAGGCGTTGATGGTGCGGGTGAGCGCGGCCTTGAAGCCCGAGAGGTGGCTGCCGCCCTCGTGGGTGTTGATGTTGTTGGCGAAGGTGAAGATGCGCTCGTCGTAGCCGTCGTTCCACTGCATCGCGATCTCGAGCGCGACGCCGTCTTTCTCGGCCTTGAAGTACACCGGCTTGTCGTGGAGCGGGATCTTGGAGTGGTTGAGGAACTCCACGAACGAGACGATGCCGCCCTCGAACCGAAAGTCGTCGGTCTTCGCGGTGCGCTCGTCGGTGATCACGATGTGCAGGCCGGCGTTCAAGAACGCCAGCTCGCGCAGACGGGTGGTGAGGGTGTCGACGTTGTACTCGGTGACCTCGAAGATCGAGGTGTCGGGCTTGAACGAGACCTTGGTGCCGGTCTTGTCGGTGACGCCGACCTCGGTCACCCGGCCCTGGGGAACGCCCTTGGCGTACTTCTGCTGGTAGACCTTGCCGCCGCGCTTCACCTCGACGTGGCACCACTCGCTGAGCGCGTTGACGCACGAGACGCCGACGCCGTGGAGACCGCCCGAGACCTTGTAGGCCGAGTTCTCGAACTTGCCGCCCGCATGCAGCTTGGTCATCACCACGTCGAGCGTGTCCATGCCCTGCACGGTGGGGTGCGGGCCGACGGGAATGCCGCGGCCGTTGTCGATCACGGTGATGCTGTTGTCGACGTGGATGATCACCTCGACGTCGGTGCAGAAACCGGCCAGCGCTTCGTCGACCGAGTTGTCGACCACTTCGTAGACGAGGTGGTGGAGGCCGTAGACGTTGGTGTCACCGATGTACATGCCGGGCCGCTTGCGCACGGCCTCGAGGCCTTCGAGAACGGTGATCGAAGCAGCGCCATATTCGGCGGGTGTGGTGGGGGTCGAGACGTTCTTTTCCACTCCACCCTGTGTACCAACTTCGAGGCCGAAAAGGGGAGTGATTTTGAGGCTCTAAACCGTTGCTGTTACAGGGAAAAACGGGTCAAAACAGACGGTCTGAAAGCCCCTGTTTTCGAAGGCGATTTCGAAGGGTTTTTGAAAGGTGCCAGACACTTTTCAGGGGGCGTTTTTCACTGCCCCAGGCGCTTCTGAACCTCGTCGATGACGCCGGAGTAGCCGACCTCCATCAGGTGCGCGATCGGAGTGGGGTCAGCGCCCTTCAGCACCACCGTCTCAGCGCCAGGCATGCCCAGCGACTTCACCTGCATGAAGCCGTCGCCGTCGGAGATGCCGCCGTCACCGGGAGTCGGCGCGCCGCTGATGCCGACGATGGTGAAGCCGTTCTTCACCTGCGAGTTCTGTTTGTCCCAGGTGTTGTTGAGGCCGTCGACCAGCTTGGCGTGCAGCGCGAGCTCCTTGCCGGCCTCCTGCACGCCGAGCGGGCCGCCCACCGCATTGCCGACGTTGCCCATCGCGGTGCCGTGCGACGCGGGGCCGATCAGCACCGCCTTGTTGATGTGCACGTTCGACTGATCAGCGCCGTTGCGCGAGTCGAGGTACAGCCGGAAGTCGGTGCAGCCGGCGGAGTGCGCCACCACGTCGACGTCGTGCTGCCCGGTGGCGTTGGCGATCGCGTTGAACGCCTTCTCGAGCTGGGGCGCCTTCTCGGTCGGCGCGCCGCGCACGTCGGTGTACTGAACCTGAAAAATCTTCGCCGCCTTCACCTGGTCGGCGTTCATCACCGGCCCGTTGGCGCCGCCCGAGTGAAACTGGCCGTCGGTGGCGGTGTAGACCGCCAGCTTGCCGTTCTGCGGGTTCGCCATCAGCGACTTCGCCATCGGGTCGTAGCTGGCCGCCTGCATCGTCAGCCCGGTGATCATCACCACCGGCCGCTTCAACACCGGAGGCGGGCCCGCGGGCTTGAACGCGGAAAGGTTGAGGTCCTTGATTGCCGCCGCCACCGGGCCGCTGGTCGGAGTCTTCGACACCGCCTTGCCGATCCACCCGTTGAAGATCTTGCCCTGAACGTCGGCCTGAACCTTCTGCACTTCTTTGTCGATCGCCTGGCCGACGCGCTGAAACGGGTTCGGGCTGGAGGGGCCTTTGGGTCCGGAGATGGTCATGTCCCGATAATCGTACCTCGCCCGGCACCGGTGACGACAGCTCGGGGGACCTTCGACGTCACGCCCGGCAGAACCGTGTCGTGATCAGGCGCTGGCGAACCGGCCCGGCGAAGGCGGCGGCACGGGGATCAGCTCCAGCTCGGCGCTGATGGTGCTGGCGAGCGCCATGCGCATCAGCTCACCGAGGCGCTCGGCCAGCCGGGCGGCGTTCACCTGCGCCGGCTTGAGCACCATCGCTTCGCTGCCCAGCCCGGTCTCGGAGAGCACCAGGTTGGTCACGTGCTGGATCATCAGGTCGCTCTTGAAGCTGTCGGCGAAGCGCACCAGCAGCGTGGCCGAACGGCGAACGTCTTTGCGCTCGAGGCCCGGCACCGAGGTCGACGCCAACGTGCGCGCCGTGCCCAGCCAGAGGCGTCGCGAAGACTCCAGCAGCAACATGATCAGCTCGGCCGACGGGCCCTGCTCGAACTTCTCCAGCGCGCGCTTCACGCAGATGCTCGCGAGCTCGGCCGCCGGCACCTTCGCCGCGGGCACCGTGCCGCGCCCCTTGGCGAGCTCGGCGGCGATTCCGTCGGCGAGCTTGGCGGTCGCGGCCGTGCGCAAAGGGTTGAGCTGGCGAATGATTTCGAACAGTCCCATGTGCGAGGGCTCCGGACAGGTTGTCGCCTCCAGGCGACGTCCGGATTTCGGACGGGCTGCGATCAGCTCTTACAAACGGCGCGAATTACCGCGGGGATTATTTCCCGGCGTCTTTCGCGGGGTGGAGCATCGCGAACAGCTCCTCGAGGCCGTCGGCGAGCGCCGGGCCGGGGTGGAGCAGCGCTTGCGAGTTGGTGCTCACCCAGCGCGCGTCTTTCAGCCCTGCCAGGTTCTTGAACGTCGCCTGGCCGTCCATCACGTTGGCGCTGTCGATCACCACGTCGGGCTTCAGCGCCACCGCGCGCTCGGCGGAGTACGTCGGGTACGCGCTCGGCCCCGCTTCGACCACGTCGATGCCGCCCGCGTCGGTCACCAGCTCGTGCGCGTAGCTGCCGGGGCCGGCGACCACCAGCGGGTTGAAGCCGTAGACGAACAGCACCCGTGGGTGCGGTAGCTTCGCGGCGCGCGAGCGAATCGACGCGCGGGTGGTCTCGAGCCTGGTGGTCAGCGTCTTCGCGTCGGCGTCGTGGCCGAGCAGGTGGCCGATGGTGCGAATCGAGTCGAGCACGTCGTCGACTCCGGTGAGCGGCAACGCGAGAATCGGAATGCCCAGCTCGGCCAGCTTCTGCACCGGCTTCTGGTTGCCCGGCGCCTTCTGGAGCAGCACCAGCTGTGGCTTCAGCGCGAGCACCGTCTCGACCGAAGGGTCGTTGAAGCCGCCCACGCGCTCCAGCTTCGCGACTTCAGCGCGCTCGTCGAAGCGCGAGACGCCCACCAGGGTGTTGGTGGCGCCCAGAGCGATCACCGTCTCCGTCAGCGAAGGAGCGACGGTCACCACGCGGGTGATTTTTTCGGGCGGCTTGGGGCCGAGCCAGATTTCTCCGCCTGCGTGAGCGGTGAGGGCGATGAGGGAGACGAGAATGCCGGCTGCTTGGGTACCCCTCACCCGGCGCTTCGCGCCACCCTCTCCCGTGGGAGAGGGAGAACTCACGGCACGACCAGGAGGTCGGTGACGTTCGCGATGTGGGTGGTCATGTCGACCGCACACGCCGCGATCGGCGCCGTGCCGGTCACGTAACCGAACTTCTCGACCAGGCCGCCGTCGACCACGTCGAGCGCGAACACCCGGCCGCCGTTGCTGTCGCCGACGAACAGCCGCCCGTCTTTCACCGCCATCCGGCTGGGGAGAATCGGCGAACAGTTCAGCGTCACGCCGCAGCTGGCCGCCCACGACGACACCGGCACGTCGGAGGCGTTCAGCATCACCACGCCCGCCGCCGTGCTGCTCACCAGCACGTAGCCCGCGTCGGCGTCGTAGACCGCCGCGCCCGCGCACGAGACGAACAGGTGGGTGCCGTCAGACGTCACCCACACCGGGTTCAGACACTGCGCCGGGTCGAGCACGATCTCCGACAGACCGCCGTCGGTGGGGTCGATCTTCGCCACGATGCCGGGACCTTCGGGCACGTAGGTGTCGGGGTTGAGGTTGTTGAGCGGCACGTAGAGCGCGCCGCGGTGGGTCGCGATCGCGTACGGGCGAGGCACCGGAGCGCCACCGTCGAACGGGTGCAGGTTGAGGCTGCTCAAATCCACCAAACCGGTCACCGTCGGCATCGCCGGGTTCGAGATGTCGACCTTCGCCACCTTCTGGCCCGCGTCGTACGCCGCGCTGTACCCGCCGTACAAAGGCACCCAGAGTGCGCCGCCCGCCTTCGCCACTGCCTCAGGGTAGGTGTTGCCGCCGAAGGCCACCTCGCCCACGGTGTTGAACGCCACGCCGGCGTCGTTCGCCTGCACTCCGCCGTCGGCGCGAAGCACCTGCAGCGTACCGATCGCCGAGTTCACCACGTAAGCGAACGGATCATCGGCCACCACCTGGTTCGGCGCGTGGCCGGTGGTGTCGCTGCGCGTGTACGCGTTCAGCGAGTGCACGTTCGCCTGGTACATCCGGTCGTCCGTTCCGTCTGCCGACAACAGCGTGTCACCGAGCGCCGCGAGCGACTGAGGAGCGGTGCCGAGCGCCGTCGGGTTCGCGGCGCGCGTGCCACCGGCGTTCATGCCCACCACCGCGCCCGAGCTGTAGCAGGCGGCGACGAGCTCGAAGGTGCAGCTGCCGTTGCGGCACACCTGGCCCTGCTCACACGCGGTGGCGCAGCCGCCGCAGTGCATCGGGTCTTGGGTGGTGTCGACGCAGGAGCCGCCGCAGTTGGTGCTGCCGGCGTTCATGCAGCCGCCGTCGCCGTTGCAGGTGGTGCCGAACGAGCAGCTCGCGTGGCACTTGCCCGCGTCGCTGGCGACGTCGAACTCGCACACCTCGTTGCTGCCACACGCTACGCCGCACCCGCCGCAGTTCTGCGGGTCGGTCGCGGTGGTGACGCAGAGCGCTCCGCAGGCGATGGTGCCGACCACGCAGGTGCAGAGTGCGCCCACGCACGCCTGGTTGGTGCCACACGCATTTCCGCACGCGCCGCAGTTGCGGTTGTCGAAGTGCAGGTCGGCACAGCCCTGGCCGCACTGGGTGGTGCCGGGCATGCAGACGATGCCGGTGCTCGGGCACGCGGTGAAGAAGAACAGCGACGGCAGGGCGATCAGTGCGAGGCGCTTCACGGGTGCTGCTCCTTAGCTGAAGAGGCTTCGGTCCAATACGAAAGATGCTCGCCCACGTCCCAAGACGCGGAGAGCGTGAGGTAGAACGCCCGGGGCGGTAACGGATACCCGTAGAAGTCGAATCCCTGTACGTCGAGCAGGTTTTTCGCTTCCACCGAAAGCACGATTTTCGGAGCCGCCCACGGCTGCGCCGAGATGCCCGCATCGACGAACGCGCGCGCGGGCAGCGACACCGTCTCGGTGCGGTTGATGAACTGCTCCGACTCGTAGAGCACCGAGCCATGCGCGCGCAGCCAGCGCGGGCCGAGGTCGAGCCGCGCGTGCGCCTTGTGCGCGGGCCGGTAGGGCAGCGCCTTCAGGTAGTAGCGCGGGTCGTCTTTCAGGTTCTGGGTCGAGAGGTACGTGTAGCTGCCGGTGAGCGACAGCCACGGCCACGGCGTCACCGCCGCTTCGGCCTCGAGCCCGGTCACCGACGCCGCCTGGAAGTTGTAGGGCCGCGCCAGCGCCGGCGGGTAGTACTCGTAGCTGATCAGGTTTTCGTAGAGCGAGCCGAAGCCGCCCACCTGCGCGTAGAGCCAGCCGGCGCGGTAGCCGAGCGCGAGGTCGGCGTAGAGGCCGCGCTCCGGTTTCAGCGCGGGGTTGGGCGCCAGCGTGCCCTGCATCACGTACAGCTCGTAGAAGCTCGGAGGCCGGCTCGACTGCCCTCCGTTCGCGCGCAGCTCGAAGCCTTTGGGCAGCAGCGCCAGCACGCCGAGGTGCGGCGACACGCCGGTGAACGGACCGGTCTGATCAACGCGGACCGATCCACTCACCGCCAGGTCGCCGTCGAACAGCTGCAGCTCGTCGGCCACCATCGCCGACGCCATGCCCCAGCTCGGGGAGCTCGTGCGCTGCTGCAGCCACTGATGGGCGCCGCTGATCAACGCCGAGACGCCGTGACGCCCGAACAGCTTGTCGAAGTAGAGCTCGGCGCCTTCGCCGCCCGACTGCTGGTAGAGCGGAGTGGCACCGAACACGCCTCCGCGCAGGGTGGTGTCGTCGAGCCGGCCCCAGGCGAGCGCCTGGAGCTCGCCGCCGTTCTCGAAGGTGCGGGTCGCGCGCGCCGCCAGCGTGCCGCGCTGGGAGTCTTCGCGCGCGTCGGGGGTCGGGTTGGCCACCGTGCCCGCCAGCCCGCGGTTGAGCGCTCCGCCCTCGAGGGTCGCGTCGAAGGTCCAACGCTCACCGAGCGGCCGCCGAAAGCGCAGCAGCCCGCCGCCCTGGGTGACGTCGTTGTTGAGCCGGGTGCGCAAGAAGGTCGGCGCGTTCGGCAGCTCCGGCGTGTCGGAGGTGCGGTAGCCGAAGTCGCCGTTCGAGCGCAGACCGCTGACGCTGATCAGCCCGTCGCCGCCGAGCAGCGAGCCCGAGGCGCCCGCGTCGAGCATCGAGGTGTTGAAGCTGCCCTGGGTGAAGCCGGCAAACAGCCGCGGGCCGGCAGCAGGGTGAAGGGTGACGATGTTGACCACGCCGCCCAAGGCGCCGGGGCCGTAGCGCGCGCCGCCTCCGCGGATCAGCTCGAGCTTGTCGATCAACGCCGAGGGAAAGCGCGAGAGGTCGAACGCTTCGCCGTTGCCTGCCAGCGGCACGCCGTCGAGGAGCACCAGCACGCCGTTCGCCGCCGCTCCGCGCACCGAGAGCGTCTGACGCTGGCCGGCGCCGCCCGATTGTTGGACCACCGTGCCCGGCACCGGAGCCAGCAGCGCCGCGGTGTCTTGGGCTTCAGCGCCGGCGTGCTCGGCGGGAATCTCGGTGGTCGAGGCGCTCGGCGCGCGGACCGCCGGTGAGGCAGCGGTGGGGGGCGCGGGCGGCGCGGGAACGGTGACGGGCGGGAGCTCGGTTGGCGCCTGGGCCAACGTCAACGCCACCCAAATGAAGAACGGACCACTCGCCATCGGGCCCTCTGCTCTCTCGCGCGAAGAGAGAAGGCACTGCGCGGCTCGACACCGCACCCTCGGGGAATGTCCTGGCTCTCGAGCACCTCGTGCCGCTCCCGCCTTCCCCCGTTTTCACGGAGTGGCGACCGCTCTGGAGCAGCCCGCGCTTCGCGTTCTCACGAAGCAGCCCGAATACAGTGGCGGGACCGCGCCGGGTTCTCACCGGCTTCCTCTTGACGTGCCTATTTGGCACCTCGAAGGCGCCTTGCTCTTACGGTCAAAGCTCTCGGCGGGTCAAGGCGTGGACTGCTCGATCACTTCGTGCGTCTCGGTGGTCCAGCCTTCGCCCGCGTGGAGGGTGAACTCGCCCTCGGGCAGCTCGGGGTTGAGGCTGATTTCATTCAGGGTGGTCGAGCCGATCAAGGTGTCGCCGGTGTGCTGGCTGACCTTCTTCGGCACGCAGAGACCGAGCTTGGCGTCGCACTGCTCTTCGTCGACCTGGATCACGCTCCGCTCGCCCTTCACCGTGGTCGATTTGCTGACGAAGTCGGCACTGGGCCACTTGAACACCCAGGTGGCGTCGAGGTCGTCGGCGAGCTTCGCCGAGACTTCCACCTTGTCGCCGTTGAGCTTCGCGGTCGCTCCGGTGGGCGGCAGCAGCGGGGCGCGAAAGCCCTCGAACACGAACGGCGAGAAGGTGTCGTGCAGGAAGACCGAGGCCTTCGCCGGGGGCAGCTTCAGCGCGTAGACCTCGAGCTTGTGCTGCCGGTAGTGCGCGCGCGCGAGCGTGGTGCCGTCGAACGCCCACTCGAAACGGTCGGGCTCCATCAGCGTGCCGCGCATCTTGTTCGGCGAGCGAAAGGCGAAGGCGTGGCGGGCCACCGCGTCGCCCTGGTGCGCTTCGGCCGAGAAGCGGTAGCTGGTGAGCTTGCGGTCGCGCTCCGCGAGCGCCGACTTCAGGCGCGGGAGGAGGTCTTCGTTGCCGCGCGTGCATGCGGCTCCGACGACGATGATCAGCAGTGCGACGTGCAGGCGGGGCAGTCCCTCACCCCGCGGACGCGAAGCGTCCGTCGGCCCTCTCCCAACGGAGAGGGTCACTTAACGGCGACGCCGGTCGCCTGGGCGGTCGGGAAGCCGATGATGCCGCCGGCCAGCGCGAAGATGCCGTGGCGCGGAGTGGTCGAAGCCGAGAGCAGCTGCACCTTGGTGGCGCCCATGTTCTTCGCTTCTTTGACGATGTCCTTCTGCACCATGTCGAGGTCCGCAGGGACGATGTCGATCAGGTGGAAGATGGCGCTGATGCCGATCGTCTCGACCTGAACGATGCCCCACGCCTCGCCGCCCGAGGCGACGAAGTCTGACGCGTTCACGGTTGCGGTCTCGACGGAGGAACAGCCCGACAGCGCAGCGGCGAACGCCGCGACGACGAGGAGTTTCTTCATGGCGCGCAGCATACGGGCTACGTTGACCCTCGTGAAGTATGTCTGCGCCCAGTGCGAGCGGCTGGTTCCGGTCGAAGATTTTCGGCTCGACGGCGCGACCCTGGTGGTGCGGTGCCCGAAGTGCGGCGCCGAGACCCGCTCCGAGCCCGCCGCGCCTTCGCTCAGCGTTCCCGCGCCCGACGCGGTGCCGGTGCCGCGCCCTTCGCCCTCCGCGCCTCGCCCGGTGCTCACCCGCCCGACCGGAGCCCACAGCAACGAGGTCGCGCTCCGCAGCCCCCAGGCCGACGCGGTCGCCTCCGCCGCCAAGTCGGTCGCCACCGCCTTCGAGGTGCCCGCCGGGTTGTGCGTGAAGTGCCTCACCGCGGTCGTCGCCGGCAAGACCGAGTGCCCCTCGTGTGGAAACCCCTACGGCACCCAGCCCGAGCTCCCCGAGATTCCCGAGTGGCTGCGCTCCGCCTGGGTCGAGCTGCTCGCGCAGTGGGACGACGGCGCCCGGCACGACAAGCTCCGCAAGCAGGCGGTGGAGAAGCAGGAGCTCGCCGCCATCGGCCGCCTCTATCGCCTGCGGCTGGCGCGCAACCCGAACGATCCGATCGCGACGCTCGGCCGCGACGAGGTGCTGCGGCTGGCGCTGTTCCCCTCGCTCAACCTCTCGCCCTCGCAGAAGCCCGCCCAGGAGAGCGACGCGAAGTGGAAATGGGTGATGGTCGGCCTGGTGTTCCTGCTCGTCGCCGGCGTGCTGGTGGCGTTCGCGTGGAACCTGCTCAAGGCCTGACGTGAGCCCGAAAGACGACGGCGCGCTGCACGGCATTCAGTGGCTCTCGGCCGGCGCGCTGTTCGACCAGCTCGAGCAGGCGGGGCAGGGCACCTTCGAGCCGCGGCCGCAGCAGCGCAAGATGGCGCTCGCGGTCGAGTCGGCGTTCAAGGGCGGCCACCACCTGGTGGTCGAGGCGGGCACCGGCACCGGCAAGACGCTCGCCTACCTGGTTCCCGCGGTGCTCTCGCGGCGGCAGGTGGTGATCAGCACCGCCACCAAGACGCTACAAGACCAGCTCTGGCGAAAAGACCTGCCGCTTCTGCAAGAGAAGAGCGGCCTGGAGCTCGACGCCGCGCTGCTCAAGGGCCGGCAGAACTACCTCTGCCTGCTCCGCTACGAGTGGTTCGAGGCCAACCCCACTTTCGCCGCGCCCGAAGAAGCGACCCACTGGCCCGGCCTGCGCGACTGGGCCAAGTCGACGGTGAGCGGCGACCGCGCCGAGAGCGACCTGCCCGACGACTGGGCGCCGTGGGAGCGGCTGTCGACCCGCTCCGAAGAGTGCCGCGGCCAGAAGTGCCCGCTCTACCAGAGCTGCTTCGTCACCAAGGCGCGCGCCAACGCCGCCGCGGCCAAGGTGGTGGTGGTCTCGCACGCCCTGTTCTTCGCCGACCTCTCGCTGCGCAGCCGGCCCGCCACGCTCGAGCTCGGGCTGTCGGTGCTCCCGCGCTACGAGGCGGTGGTGTTCGACGAGGCGCACGCGCTCGAAGAGGTGGCCACCGAGCACTTCGGCGCCACGGTGGCGTCGGGCGCGCTCGGCCGGCTGGGCAACGACGCCGGCGCGAAGATTCCCGGCGCCAACCCGCTGCTGTTCGCCCTCGGGCTGAAGCTGAAAGACGAGTCGCGCGCGTTCTTCGACCTGCTCCACCGCTCGCTCCGGCTTCCCGAAGAAGGCGACCTGCGGCTCACCGACGAGCAGCGCGCCCTGGTGGTGAAGGCCGCGGTGCCGCTCTCGCGCACGCTGGAGACGCTGGAGGCGAGCGCGCGCGACGACTCGGCCCACCACGCGTTCGAGCTCGATGCGATCTCGCGGCGCGCGTCGGAGCTGCGAATGGCGCTCTCGATGTTCGACGGCGACGCGCACGGAGAGCCCTGGGTGTTCTGGGTGCGCAGGCGCGGGCGCGGCACGATGTTGAAGGCCGCTCCGGTGGAGGTGGGCGACACGCTCCAGCGCACGCTCTACCAGGAGATCGACTCGGTGGTGTTCACCTCGGCCACCCTCTCGACCGCGCCGCTGAAGAGCCGCGACGACACCCACGCGTTCGAGTTCGTCGCGCAGCGCTTCGGCCTCGAGGGCCGCAAGTACGACACCCTGCGGGTCGACTCGCCGTTTCAGTACGAGAAGCAGGCCGCGCTCTACCTGCCGAACCTGCCTCCGCCGTCGGCGGCCAACTGGAGCGAGCGCGCCGAAGACGAGCTGCGCCAGCTGATCGCGCTCACCCAGGGCCGGGCGTTCATCTTGTTCACATCGCTGGCGAAGATGGACTCGTTTCACCAGCGGCTCTCGCCCGAGCTGTCACGGCACTGGCAGGTGTTGAAGCAGGGCGAGCGCCCGCGGCAGGCGCTGCTCGACGCGTTCGTGGCGAAACCGTCGGTGCTGTTCGCCTCGCAGAGCTTCTGGGAGGGCGTCGACGTGGTGGGTGAGGCGCTCTCGCTGGTGGTGGTCGACCGGCTGCCGTTCGCGCCTCCCGACGAGCCTCTCAACGCCGCCCGGGTGGAGGCGCTGCAGCAGCAGGGGCGCGACGCGTTCGACGAGCATCAGCTGCCGCAAGCGGCGCTGGCGCTGCGGCAGGGCTTCGGGCGGTTGATCCGCTCCACCACCGACCGCGGGGTGATGGCGCTGCTCGACTCGCGGGTGCGCACCAAAGGCTACGGCCGCTTCTTCCTCGAGCGGCTGCCCGCGGCGAAGCGCTGCATGGACTTCGATTCGGTCGAGCGCTGGTGGAAGAGCGCTTAGAGCTCTTTCGACATCAGCAGCCGCAGCTTGCCGCTCTTCTTCGACACCACGGTGGCGACGGTGGTGAACGCTTCCTTGCGGTAGAAGTTCACCGCCGGAGCGTTTGCCGGGTCGACCCGCAGCGCGAGCGTCTTGCGGTTCATGTCGCGCGCGACCTCGAGCGCCCGGTTGAGCAGCAGGTGGCCGATGCCCTTCTTGCGCAGCTCGGGCTTCACCACGATGTTGCGCATGTACGCCGCGCCCGGCACCGGGCCGTCGCGTTCGATCGTCACGTAGCCGATCAGGTTCTTGTCGACCTTCGCCACCTGCACGAACGGCCGCAGCTTGGTGAGCGCCTCGAGCGACTCCGCCGGCGTCTCGCCCCGTTCCTTCCACGGAGACGACGCTGCGCGCAGCGCCGACAAGACGCCCATGTCGTCGTCGGTCGGGACCGCGTACTTCACATGACTCTGAAAATCGTTCGGCAGGCTCAAGAGGTCAGGCGGCGGGTTGGTGGGCTTTGCACTGTCCACCTGCTTCGTCGTGGTCATGAACACTCCGTGAAAGAAAACTGGCCCGACTTCCTGATCCTAATCACCTCGAGCAACCGCTTGCATCACGTTTGCTTCCCTTTGGCCCCATTTGTTGCCCACCTTTGTGCAGGCGCTACCACCTGCAAAAAGGTCTTTTGACGGCGCACGAAGTTTGCACAAAGTGCGTGCGTGCAACTGAACCACGCCCAACGGGAGCTGACGGTCAAGATCGTCTATTACGGCCCCGGCCTGTCGGGGAAGACGACGAACCTGCAGTGGATTCACCAGCGCACCCAACCTGACGTTCGCGGCAGGCTTTTGACGGTCGAAACCCACGACGACCGCACCCTGTTCTTCGACCTGTTGCCGGTGTTCTTCAATACCCAGTCGGGGTTCAAGGTGAAGGTGAAGCTGTTCACCGTGCCCGGCCAGGTGATTCACAACGCGACCCGCCGGGTGGTGCTCCAGGGGGCCGACGCGGTGGCGTTCATCGCCGACTCGCGCCGCGCCGCGGTTCAGGACAACAACGCCTACTGGAAGAACCTGACCGAGAACATGAAGCAGAACGGGCTCGAGCAGGCCCAGGTGCCGGTGGTGATTCAGTACAACAAGCGCGATCTGCCCGACACCAAGACCGACGAAGAGATCGAAGACACCCGCAAAAAAGGCAAAGAGGCCGTGGTCGGCGCGGTCGCGATTCGCGGCATCGGAGTGCTCGAGACGCTGCACGAGGTGCTGAAGGCGGCCTACCGGGCGATCGACTCCCGGGCCAACCTCGCCAAGAACGTGCAGCTGTCGGAGCGCGAGTTTCTCACCCAGGTGTTCGCCAACATCGACACCTCGGGGACTTCGCTGGAGAAGGAATTTCCCCCGCGGAAGGTGAGCTGATTGGCGTCTCACCGTGAATCGGTGCTCCAGCGGCGGCTCTCCCTCTCGGAGATGCTCGACGTCGCGTCTTTCACCGAGGTGGTGAAGGGCTTCGTCGAGCTCTACCGGATCGGGATCAAGGTGTTCGACGAGAAGGGCGCCAAGCTGGTCGACATCAAGGTCGGCAACGGCGACTTCTGCGGCTACGTGTTCAGCTTCCCGGTCGGGCGGCAGCGCTGCACCGCCTGGGTGTCGCGGGTGAAAGACGGGCCGATCGCTCCCTCGCAGGGCGCGCGGCTGCCGGTGCTCGAGGAGCCGATGAAGGGCCTGGTGGCGGCGCCCTGCTTCACCGGCCTGCGCTACCTGATTCTGCCGATCACCTGGGAGGGTGACGCGCTGGGCCGCATCGTCTTCGGGCCGTTCCTGCCCGACGAGATGAAGGACTTCCCCGACTCGCTGAAGGAGATCGACGCCAAGCTCGATCTCGCCAACGCCCAGCAGCTGGTCGAGAAGGTGCGCCGGGCCGGCGAGGGCACGGTGGCGAAGGTGATGGGCCAGTTCGCCCACGTGTTCGAGTCGCTGGTGGCGGCCGGTCAGCGCATCTACCTGACCTCGCAGCTGCACATCGAGACCACGCTGGTCACCAACCGCGAGCTCGAGGAGCGCAACACCAGGCTCGAGGAGATGAACGCCCGGCTGAAGGAGCTCGACCGGCTGAAGTCGTCGTTCCTCGCCACGGTGAGCCACGAGCTGCGCACGCCGCTGACGTCGATCATCGGTTACTCCGAGATGCTGGCCGAAGGTCTGGCCGGCCCGATGAACCAGGAGCAGGTCGACTACGTGCGCACGATCATGGACAAGGGCGAGACGCTCTTGAAGCTGATCAGCTCGATTCTCGACATCTCGCAGATCGAAGCGGGCAAGGTGCGGCTGACCTTCGAGCCGATCGACGTGATGGAGGTGATCACCTCTTCGGTGACGTCGGTGAAGCCGCAGGCGTCGAAGAAGGGCGTGCAGCTCGAGACCCACGTGCCCGACAAGCCGCAGACGGTGGTCGCCGACCGCGATCGGCTCAGACAGGTCGTGGTCAACCTGCTCGCCAACGCGGTGAAGTTCACCCCCAAGGGCGGAGTGGTGAAGCTGACCGTCACCGAGGTCGCGCATCAGAGCGAGCTGGGCGGCGAGGGCTACCGGATCATGGTCGAGGACTCGGGCGTCGGTATTCCCAAAGACCAGTTCGACAAGATCTTCCAGAGCTTCTACCAGGTGGATTCGAGCTCGACGCGCGAGTTCGGCGGCGCGGGCCTGGGCCTGGCGATCGTGAAGAGCTTCGTCGAGGGCCACGGCGGCACGGTGCGGGTGACCTCCGAGATGAACAAGGGCTCGCGGTTCACCGCGGTGCTGCCCGCGGCGCCGGCGGTGTCGCAGGCGCTGGTGCCTCCGCCGCAGATGCCGGGCGCCGAAGAAGACCGGTTCTAGGCCGCGCTACGGCGTCGACAGCTTCCCGTCGATGATGTCGAGCACCTGCTTGAAGCTGCTCAGCGAGTAGGTCGGCTTCGCCTCCTGAGAGGCCTTCTCGAACACGCTCGCCGCGTGCCGCCGGGTGATGTTCGGCGCCGAGACCGTGTCGAGCCGCTCGCGGTACTCCAGCGACACGTAGGTGCCGTACTCGGCCCAGGCGTCGAGCGCGCCGACCTTCTTCGCCAGCGCGATGTCTTTCTTCAGTGAGTCGCCAATCACCAGCACCTCGGTGGGGTCGACCCCGTAGGTGCGGCAGATCTGCAGCAGCCCTTCGGTCGACGGCTTCTCGTGCTCCTTCTTGAGCTCGATCACCGGGCAGGCCGCGCGGTACTCGCCGCGGGTCTCTTTCTGCTGAATGTCCTGCGCCACCAGGGTCTCGCCCTCGGCCGACGCGGGGAACTGAAAGCCCGGCAGGGTGTAGAGCGCGGTGAGCAGCTTATCGAGCCCCATCTTGCGCACCCGGTACTCGGCGGGGTTTCGCGGCGCGTCGGTGAGCGCCACCACCGGCAGCTTGCGGTCGCGCAGCTTCTGGAGCGTCTCCTCCACCGTCTTGTACGGCTTCATGTACTTCTTGCGCGCGTCGGAGAACGCGGTGCGGGCCGGCTCGATCACCAGCTTGTCGAAGCTCCCGAACTCGGGGAACTCCTGGAAGATGGTGCTCTCTTGCAGAGCGAACGGGTACTCGTTCGACTCGTACTTGGCGTAGACGGCCTTGAGCGACTGGACCACCTTGATCCGCGGGAAGTTGGTGGCCCGGCAGATCGCCGTCACCATCCCCTCCACCGCGGGAACGATGAAGTCGATCCACGAGTAGAGTGTGTTGTCCATGTCGGTGACGACAAGGCGCACCGGTTTCGCGATCATCGTGCCGACGCTGATATCAAATCGCGGGCCCCAAGAGGTCGTGCGATACTCGTCGCCCGCGTGTGGCAGCTCATCATCAACGGGCCCGGCTACTTCGACACCCAGTACGACCTCCCTGAAGGCGTGACCCACATGGGCCGCGCCGACGAGAACGACATCGTTCTCTCGGGCGACCTGGTGTCGCGCAAACACGCCCGCATTACCGTCAAGGGCGACACCCTCACCGTCGAAGACCTCGGCAGCCGCAACGGCTCCAAGCTCAACAACGAGCCGCTCGCCGGGCTCAAGGGCGTCAAAGCCGGCGACACGCTCCAGGTCGGCGAGAACTCACTCCAGATTCGCCAGCCCACCACCGCCGAGCAGGCCGCCACCGAGATGGTCGACCTGGGCGCCGGCGGCTCGGTGAAGCGGTTCGGCCGGGGCATCGACATCGGCTCGGCGGTGATTCTCGCCAAAGACGTGCGCGACTCGGTGGTGATGAAGGTGCTCGACAACATCGGCTCCACCTTCTCGCCCTCGGCGGTGCCGTTCGCCACCGACGCCGACGTGGTCAGCGAGGCGCCCACCACCGCGCAGCCCGAGGCGCCCGCCGCCCACAGCCCGATCGCCTGGCAGTCGCTGGTGCTGCTCTACCGGGTGACCGAGCAGCTGGCGAAGGCGACCTCGCTGCAGGAGTTTCTCCAGTCGGTCGCCGACCTGGCGATGGCGCGGGTGGGAGCGACCACCGGCGTGGTGCTGCTGCGCCACCCCTCGGGCGTGATGGTGCCCTCGGCGGTGCGGCACAGCGGCAAGCTCGACAAGGGCGAGGTGCCGGTCTCCGACGCGATCGTCGACGCGGCGCTCTCGAAGGGCGCGGCGCTCGCGGTGGCCGACGTGCGCGACGACGAACGCTTCAAGGAGCGCGAGTCGGTGGTGCTCTACGGCGTCGACCAGGTGCTCTGCGTGCCGGTGGGCGTGGGCGAGCCGTACACCGGCGTGCTCTACCTGAACCGCTCCGGGCCCAACAACGAGCCGGTCGACGCGCTGCTCGACCTCTGCACCGCGGTGGCGCACCTGATTCACTCCGGGGTGCAGAAGTTCGAGCACTCGCGGGTGCCCGACGACCACCTGCGCCGCGCGCTCGAGCGCTACCACGGCCCCGACATCGTCGAGCGCCGGGTGCAGGAGCTGAAGACCAAGGGCGGCAAGCTCACCCAGCTCGAGGAGAAGCAGGTGACGGTGCTGTTCGCCGACATTCACGGCTTCTCGGCGCTTGCGCAGAAGCTCCCGCCCGACCGGGTCACCGAGCTGCTCAACGAGCTGTACCAGAAAGTGACCACGCTCATTTTTTCGTTCGAGGGCACGGTCGACAAGTTCATGGGCGACGGGGTGATGGCGCTGTTCGGCGCTCCGTACGCGAAGGGCGACGACGCGATTCGCGCGGTGCGGGCGGCGATCTCGCTCAAGAGCGAGTGGGAAAAAGCGATGGCGCGGCGTCCTCCGCGCGAGCGCTGTCAGCTGAAGGTCGGGCTCAACACCGGCAAGGTGCTCGCGGGCACCATCGGCTCCGAAGCGCGGGTCGACTACACTGCGATCGGCGAGGCGGTCTCGATTGCGGCCTGGCTGTGCGCGAGCGCGAGCGCCGGCCAGGTGTTGGTGACCGGCAAGACGCTGGCGGCGATCGGTGCCCGGTTCGACGTCACGCCGCTCGGCGAGCGGCCGCTTCAGGGCTCACGCGTACGCACCGCGGTCTTCGAGGTGATCGAAGAAGACATCGGCGGCGGAACCTTGTCGGGCATCAAATAACCCCTCTCGGGACAGGAGAGGGCCGAGAGCGCGAAGCGCTCCGGGGTGAGGTTATCGACCCTCAGACAGGTACGTCGGCACCGGTGACCGACGTGTTTTCCGCCGATGCCAGCCAGGCAATCGTGGCGGCAATCGCCTTCGGCGTGGTCCACTTCGAAAAATCGGCCTTCGGCATCGCCGCACGATTCGCGGCGGTATCAATCGTGTCGGGCAGCACCGAGTTCACAAAAATCCGCTCCGCGCGCAGCTCCGCCGCGATCGACTTCGTCAGCGCCACCACCGCCGCCTTCGACGCGGTGTAGACCGCCTTGCCCGCGGGAGGCGCGAACACCACCTGCGAGCCGACGTTGACGATGCGCCCGCCCTGGCCGCTCTTCTTGATGCTCCGCGCGGCTTCCCGGCAGCAGAGAAACGCGGTCACGGTGTTGAGCTTCCACTGGCCCTCGAGGTCGCTCAGCCTGGTGTCGAGCAACGGCGCCATCGCGAAGCCACCGGCGACGTGCACCGAGGCCCAGAGCGGCGGCAATGACGCGTAGTACTTCGTCACTGCGGCTTCATCGGTGAGGTCGAGCTCGGCCCGGGTGGGCGTGTAAACGGTCGCCCCGCCGGCCTTGAACGCTTCCACCACCGAAGGGCCGAGACCACCGGCCGCTCCGGTCACCACCACGTGCATCTTGTCGAAGCTCATGCCGGCTACTTCAGCATGTCGCGGCCGATGTATTCAGCGCAGAAATCGCTCACCGCGCCGCGCAGCCGTTGGTCGCTCAACGCGCGGAACATCGCCTGCGCGTCCTGCTGATCCTTCTGACGGCAGTGGGCCCTGATCAGCAGCGCCCTCAGGTATTCCTTCGCGCGCGGAGACAGCTCCATCAACATCAGCGGGCGCTCGCGGTCGAGCAGCGCCTTCGGCTCGGCGCTGGCGTCGTGGGCCAACTCCTCGAGCTCGCTGCCGCCCGCGTACTCGCTCGCCAGCGGAAATCCACGCTGCTTCGCCTTCACGTTCGACGCCTTGCCCGTCGCGTCGGCGGGGAGCTCGGAACGAGGCGGAGGCGCGGTCTTCGCCGGAACTCCGAGGTCGGCCTTCGAGTCGTCGGCACGACCGGAGGCGCCCAAGCCGCTCAACGGGTCGTTCGGGTCGGTGTCGTCGTTGCTCAACGTCGGCGCATGCCCGGGCTTCGCGGCGGTCCCGGCCGCTTTGCCCGCCCGTTCCTCGGCTTCCCGCGCCTGGGCGAGCTGAGGCAGCGACGGCGCCGGCGGTGGAGCGGCGGGCGCGGCCTCGGGAAACTCGCGTGGAACGTCGCCGAAGGTCTTCGCAGCGCTGCGCGCGGCAGGCGCTTGTGCCAGCTCCGGAGAGCTGCCGCTGAGCGTGTCGGAATGCATCGTGGTCTGCTGCGCGTAGAAGGCGGTGCCTCCGAAGCCGATCACCAACCCCGCGGCCACCACGTACGCGACCCACTTGCGCGAGCCCGCGGTGGAGCTGGTCGACGTGTACGCCACCGACTTCGAGCCTGAGCTGGAGCTCGACGAATCCTTCGACTTGGTATCGACCAGCGCCGCGCCATCGGGCGGAGGCGACAGCTTCATCGCGGTCGCGTCGAGCGCGCCCGGCGTCTGCATCGAAGGCGTCGCGACCCCGCCGCTGCCGATGGAAGGCTCGGGCAACGGCCTGATCCCGGAGTCCTCGAGCGGCTTGCCCGACAGCTCGGCGACGAACTCTCCGATGTCGCTCCAGCGGTGGGTGCGGTCTTTCAGCAGCGCCTTCTCGACCGCCTGCACCACCCGCGGAGGCAAATCGGCACGCCGGGTCGCGAGCGGGGTGTGCGGCTGGTAGGCGATCTCGAACACGACCTTGGCGACCGACTCCGCCTGAAACGGCGGCTGCCCGCACAGCATCTCGTAGGTGATCGCTCCGAGCGCGAACACGTCTGATTGCGGGCCGACGTCTTTGTTGGCGCCGATCGCCTGCTCGGGCGACATGTACTGCGGGGTGCCCATCAGCACGGCTTCCTGCGTCTGCACGGTGTTCGAGTCGCGCACCTTGGAGATGCCGAAGTCGAGCACCTTCACCATCGTCCCCATCGGGGTGGCGACGAGGAAGATGTTGTCGGGCTTCAGGTCGCGGTGAACGATGCCCTGCGCGTGGGCGGCCTTGAGCGCCGAGCCGGTCTGCCGCGCGATGCTCACCGCCTCGTCGATGGCGAGCGCACCGAACCGCAGCTTCGACGCCAGCGACTCGCCCTGGAGCAGCTCGAGCACCAGGTACGGCTCGCCGGAGGGCAGGGTGTTGAAGTCGATCACCTGCACGATGTTGGGGTGGCCGATGCGGCTGGCGATCTCGGCTTCGCGGCGAAAGCGGGCGATCTGTTCGGCGCTCAGGTCTTTGCCGCCGGTGTGGAGCACTTTGATCGCCACCAGCTTGCCGGGCAGCCGGCGGTGACGTGCGGCCCAGACCTCGCCCATGCCTCCGCGGCCGATCACCCGCACCAGCTCGTAGGTGTCGCCGACGCTTGCGCCGACGTCGAGCGGCGAGGTGGACTGAGGCGTGGGCAGTGTTTCGGCCATCGGCACCGGCGACTATAGTGCGAGCATGCTCTGGCTCGCATTCGCATGGGGACTGACGCACGGCGCGGCCCCCGCCGTTCCCCAGGACCAGCCTGAGAAGTTCGACATCGCCGCCAACAAAGAGAGCCTGCGGGTGCTCACCGACGGCAAGAAGCACTACTACGTGTACGACGTGAAGGGCTCGATCAGCGGCCCCGCGTTCTACGGCGACGGCAAGACGTTCTACCAACTGCGCATCGCGGGCGGCGGCGCCTCGGGCGACAAGGAGCTCTCGCACTCGCTGTGGGACCCGCGCATCGAGTACGGCCGCAACGGCTACGCCGGCATGCGCAAGAAAGACGACAGCTACACCATCGACTGTCCTCCGCGCACCGCGCAGCTGACCGCGATGAGCGAAGCCGAGGCGAAGGCGGTGGTCGACGGCGCGACCTTCTACAAGCCCCGCTGGAATCGAATGGCGTACAAGCTCGCGCGCGACGAGAAGGGCACGTACTACTTCGTCGATCACCTGCGCGACGCGAAGCGCGACTTCCACCTCTGGGTGGGGCCGCGCGGCGCGATGAAGCAGCAGCAGATGACCAACATCGTCTCCGACTCGGTGGGCGACATCTTCGCCACCAAGTCGGGTGAGCTGCGGCTGGTGCTCAACGACAACAAGCGCGGCAAGGGCGAGGGCGCCGACCCGGTGCTCAAGTGGGTCTCGGGCAAGAACGAGACGCCGCTCACCGAGGTCCCGGTCGAAGAGAACGTCTCGCTCATCTACAACGAGCTCGGCCCGTACGAGGGGCAGAAGCTCGGCACGCCCTGCGACGATTTCTGAATTCGTCACGCTACCGATCTCCGCTATCCACCGATCCCAGCGAGCGGAAACACCTCCGACCATCCGCTCTCTGCGCGCGCCTCGAGCGGCGCCAGGTAGAGAAACGCCGGCCGGGTCGAGTGCCAGAGCACGGTCGCGATCACGGTGCGGTCTTCGACCTTGAAGGTCGCGAGCCGCCCGTCGCTGCTCACTCCGCGCCGGCCGCTGCCCAGAAAGCCGCGTGCCTCGGTCAGCTCGGCGATGCCGTTGGCACTCACCGGAGCGCCGCGGTCGCCGTGCAACACCACCGCCGCCATGTTCGCCGCGCCCGGGTCACTGCCGAGCGCGAGCAAGAGTGACTTCAACGTCTCGAGCGCCTTCGGCAGCAACGCGTGCGGAAGCCGTGGGTGAGCGCTCGCGTTGCAAGTGAAGCCCAGCTGCTGGGCGAGCGCGGTGAGGTCGTGAGGCTCGTCGCCCTTCGCTCTGACCTGCGCCAGCGCAGTGGTGTAACGCTCGCCGGTCTTCTGCTGCCGCGCGCGCACCCGGTCTTTCAGCGTCTTCTTCTTCGTCATCTCCAACCTCGAGCAGAGCGAGTCGCCCCATGCGCTCCTCGCCCGCGAGGGAGAGAGCCACCACTGCGCCCGAGGAGAAGGCTCCCCTTTGCTCCGCGAATGCGACCGGGCATGGGCCGGCCGTCAGGAGTTGCGCGAAGGCGTCGCGCTCACCGGCAACTTATCCACCGTCCTCGAATCGGACAAGGCGAGGGGTTTACCCCTCAGCTGTATCGGAATGTCGTCTCAGGTGTGGTCGATCCACTGCGTGCGTCTCTCGTAGAATCGGTGCTGCGTGCGTGCGGCGTTCTCGAGGGGGCTGCTGTTGCTGCTCAGCGCGTGCACCGCGAAGATCGAGCTTCCGCCGAAGCAGGTGCCGCCCGCGTCGGTCGCGTGCGTGAACGGCGTCGACCCCGGCCCGCTGCTGATGCGCCGGCTCACCAACGACGAGTACCTGCGCTCGGTGAATTGGCTGCTCTCGACCGACGCGTCGGCGCTGGTCGCGACCTTCCCCGCCGACCTGCGGCGCACCGGCTTCGACAACGCGTTCGAGCTGCAGACGGTGTCGGTGAGCCACGCCAACGCGTACTTCTTTACCGCGAAGACGCTCTCTGATCAGCTCTTCGCCGACGCCACGCGGACCACGGCGCTGCTGGGCTGCGATCCCTCCGGCAGCAACCGCGAGACCTGCCTGCGCAGCTTCATCACCACCTTCGGTCGCCGCGCCTACCGCCGCCCGCTCACCAGCGCAGAGGTCGATTCGCTCTTCACCCTCACCGCCACCGAAGCGCAGCCGCTCGACGGGGCCGCGCTCGCGTTGCGCGCGATGCTCCAGTCCCCGAAGTTTCTCTGGCGCTCGGAGCTCGGTCAGACCGAAGCCGGTCACCCGTACCTCAAGCTCAGCGGCCTGGAGCTGGCGTCGCGGTTGAGCTTCTTCCTCTGGGGCGGCCCGCCTGACGACGCGCTGCTCGACGCCGCCGCCAACGGCGAGCTCGACACCGTCGACGGCGTCGAAGCCAAAGCGCGCGCGATGCTCGATGACCCGCGCTCGCGCACCTCGTTCCAGCGCTTCGTCGATCAGTGGTTCGGCTTCGAGCGCATCGCCGGCTTGAGCCGCACCGCCGCGACGTTCCCGAGCTTCGACGACGCGCTGAAGTCGTCGATGGCCGAAGAGGTGCACCGCCTGTTCGACCGCTACCTCTGGCAAGACGGGCAGAACCTGCTCGACGTGTACAACACCAGGCAGAGCTTCGCCGACGACCGCCTCGCCACGCTCTACGGCAAGACGCTGGCGCAGCCGGGCGGCTGGAACACCCTCGACTGGACCGGTGACGCCAACCGCGGAGGCCTGTTCACCACCGCCGGCCTGCTCGCGGTCACCACCCGCAACGACTTCACCTCACCGATTCAGCGCGGCCTCTACGTGCGCGACACCGTGCTCTGCAACAAGCCGAACCTGCCGCCGAGCGGGGTGCCGCAGCTGAGCATGATGCCGGGCGAGAACCTCGCCACCGCAGAGAACCGGCACACGTCTGATCCCGCGTGCTCCGGCTGCCACAAGCTGATCGATCCGGTCGGCAAGGGCCTCGAGCGTTACGACGCGATCGGCCAACTGCGCAGCACCTACCCCGACGGCACGCCGGTGGCGCAGACCGGCCGGGTCGAAGGGCTCGACGACCCCGACTACTCCGGCGGAGTGGAGCTGGGAGAGCGGCTGCGCACCGCGCCCGACTCGGTCACCTGCGCGGTGAAGCACTCGTTCCGGTGGACGTTGGCGCGCAAGGAGAACACGCCCGACGCCTCCGACGCGTGCGCGCTCGAGCAGCTGGCGCAGCGCTTTCAAGACCACGGCGGCAGCTTCAGAGAGCTGGTGCTCGCCTTCGTCACCAACGACGCTTTCCGGTACCGGAGACCTGCCGACTGATGCAACCGCGACTGAGCCGCAGACTGCTGCTCCGAGGCGCCGGCGCGACCATCGCGCTGCCGTTGCTCGAGGCGATGGTGCCGCGCAACGCGAGCGCGCAGACGATGGAGCCCACCCGGCTGATTCTTCTCCACTGGCCGCAGGGCTGTGACTTCGGCTCCTCCGATTGGAGCCCGGGCACCGAGGGCGTCTTCTTTCCGACGACGGCGGGCAGCGGCTGGGGCGTGACCGAAAACCTGATGCCGTTGGATCCGTACCGAAACGACTTCAACCTCGTCTCCGGGCTCACCTACGGCCCGCTGGAGCTGAAAGAGGAGTCGCACGACCACGCGATCGCGCTCTTCACCGGCTTCCCCCACCCTGCGGGCAAGGTCGGCGTCTCGCAGGGCCCGTCGGTGGATCAGGTGGCCGCGAAGGCCATCGGTCAGAGCAGCCGCTTCTCTTCGGTGGGCGCGAAGATTTTCACCGACGACGAAGGTTGGTGGTGCTTCTCCGGCGCCGGCGTCGCCGCGCCGATGGAGGCCGACCCGCTGGTGCTGTTCAACCGGCTCTTCCCCGGCGGCAACACCACTCCGACGAACCCCGAGTACGGCCGCGCGGGCAGCATTCTCGACCGGGTGAAGGCCGACATCGCCGAGCTGCAGGCGGTGCTGGGAACGTCAGACAAGCGCCGCCTCGACGAGCACCTCACCTCGATTCGCGAAATCGAGAAGGCGGTCGCGGTGCCGCCGCCTCCAGCTCCGGCGACCTGCACCAACCCGGTCTCGCCCGGCGCGGTGATGATGACCGACGACAACGTCGTTCAATACACCCAGACGATGATCGACCTGCTGGTGCTCGCGCTCGACTGCGACCTCACTCGGGTCACGTTCTTGAGCCTCGGCCCGACGCAGAACTACCACAAGCATCCGCACCTCGGCCTGAGCAACGTCTACCACACGCTCTGCCACAGCCCGCCGTCGGGCACCTTCGACCCCTACGCGGGCAACGAGGCGGGACGGCGCGCCGACTACCACAAGGTGACGACGTACCTGATGTCGCAGGTCGCCTATTACCTCGACAAGCTGCGCACGCCGCGAATGTCGGGGCCGTCGCTGCTCGACTCGAGCGTGTTCGTCGCGGCGAGTGAGTTCGGAGACGCGGGCGGTCACCAGCCGTACTTCTTGCCGGCCATCGTCGCGGGTAAAGCGAACTCCGCGACCCCGATGGTGACCGGGCAGAACCTCGTCTACCCGTGCACCTGGAGCCCCGACTATTCGCAGGCGCCGTGGTGCAGCACCGTGCAGGGCGTGTCGAACCGCACGCCGAACGACGTGTGGACCAGCGCGCTTCAGGCGGTCGGCGCGCTCGGCCCGGGCGAGACGTTCGGCATGACCGGCATCGGCACCGCGCCGCTCCCGGGGCTGTGGATCTAGCCGGGCAGCCCGAGCGAGCGCCACGCCACCATTCCACCGGCGATGTTGGCCACCTTCGCGAAGCCGGCCTTCTCGAGAATCGCCGCGCCCATCGCTGAGCGTTTACCGGTCTGGCACACCACCACCACCGGCTTGTCGCTCGGGACCTCGGCGCTCCGCGCGCGCAGCTCGTCGAGCGGAATGTGCAGCGAGTCTCCGAGCCGGCCGAGCTCACCGTCGAGCTCTGCCGCGGTGCGCACGTCGAGCACCCGAACATCGGAGCGATGCGCCGCCACCCAGTCGGGCGGAATTTCTTTGGTGCCGCCGTAGGTGACCACCACCGGGCCCCACTCCGGCTGAGCGGCGAGCTGCCCGCCTTCGGGCTCACCCGCGCGGAGGTTGGCCGGCACGGCGATCGCCATCTGCTTCGGGTGCGGCAGCCCGAGGTTCTGCATGTAGCCGACGAAGTCTTCCTCGCGGGCGCCGCCGCCGATGCGCGGGTTGAAGCGGCGCTCCTCGCCGATGGTGCTCGACTCGCGGCCGAGGTAGTCGTGGCCCGGGTAGAGCGTGCAGTCGTCGGGCAGGCTGAACAGCTGCTCGTGAATCGAGCGGTAGAGCCGCTGCGCATCGCCCGATTGAAAGTCGGTGCGGCCCGCGGAGCGCACCATCAGTGAGTCGCCGGTGAAGGCGAAGTCGTGCTCTTTCGTCACCAGCGAGACGCAGCCGTCGGTGTGGCCGGGCGTGGAGCGCACCTCGAGCGAACAGCCGCCGAAGCGAACCCTGTCGCCGTGCAGCAGCGGCCGGTCGATGTTCTGCGCCTGGTACGCGCCGGCGAGCGCAATCTGGCTGCCGAACGCGCGGCGCATCAGCCAGGCGCCGGTGACGTGGTCGGCGTGCACGTGGGTGTCGACGGTGAACAGCAACCTCAGCGACAGCTCGCGCACCAGCGCCGCGTCGCGCGCGTGCTGCTCGAACACCGGGTCGATCAGCACCGCCTCGCCGCTGCGCTCGTCGGCGAGGAGATAGGTGAAGGTGCTCGAGGCCGCGTCGAACAGCTGCCGGAGCAGCACGTCACTTCCCCGGGGCGTTTTCGGGAGGCGCTGCAGCAGCCTGAGGCGGCGGCGCTGCTTCTTCGTCGCCCAGCAGGTGCTTCGGCCGCGCGTCGTGAATCAGCTGCAGCACCGTCGCGAGCACCGTGAACGAGACCACCAGGGTGGTCGCCAGACCGAGGCACGCCACGTAGCCGATCGACTTCAGGCCGGCGTGCTGCGCGAAGAACAGCGAGCCGAAGCCGGCGATCGCGGTCAGGGTCGACGAAGCCACCGCCGCGCCGACCGAGCGGAGCGCCACCACCGGCGAGGTGCCCTCGAGGAAGCGGTGCAGCAGGTAGAGGCCGTGGCTGACGCCGAACCCGAGCAGAATCGGCAGAATCACCAGGTTCATGAAGTTGAGCCGGTGCTCTCCGATGTCGCCCACGAACGGCAGCGTCGCGTGGTCGGTGAGGTTGAGCAGGCCGAGCATCATCCACAACCCCGCGCCGAGTGGAATCACGCTCGCCGCCGCCAGCTTCACGCTGCGGAAGTCGAGGTAGTGCATCAGCAGAATCCACGCCGCGGCGAGCAGCACGGTCAGCTTGCCGTCGGCGAGCACGATGCGTGACAGCGTCGCGTAGAGCACCGCCAGGCCCGCCGCGTGGTACTCGTGGCCGTTGGCGGTGCGAATGGTGCGCACCTGCTGGTCGAGCTCGAGCAGCTTCTTGCCGTCCCAGAGGTCGACGCCCGGGTAGAGGAAGGTGAGCAGGCCTTTGTTCTCGGGCTTCGCGGTCGGCAGGCTCTGGAACATCGTGCTGTAGACGGCCGGCACGCCATCGACTCCGTACGGCTGCTTGTGGAGGATGCGCATGAACAGCTCGGCCTTCGGCTGAAGCTCGGGCGGCAACGACGCGAGGTCGATGTCCTTCAGGTCCTCCGCCCACTCGGCGAGCACCTTGGCGTTGGCCTTGGCGCGCTCCGGCGGCGGCACGAACGAGTAGACCGAGACCACCTGGTCGACCGCGGGGTACTTCTCGGGGTGGCCGGTGACCTCGTCCCAGACTTCTTTCGACTCCTCGATGCTGTGGGTCACCACCGCCAAAGGGTCGGAGGAGATCTTGAAGCGCTGGTTGATCTCGTCCTGCAGCTTCACGCTCGGCTGCTGCTCCGGCATCAGCGCGCGGGAGTTGTAGTTGAAGGTCACGCCCGCCTTCAGCTTCTCGAACAGCGAGGCGCGGTGGTCTTTCGGCAGCCCGACCCCGCCGCCCCAGGGAATCGCGAACGCGCAGATCGCCGCCACGCCCGCGGTGCAGAGCGCCAGCATCAGCCGCGGCGAGGGAATGCGCTTCTCGCCGTGCGCGCCGACTGCCTGCGGAGGCTGCATCACGCCAATCAGCTTCGGCACCCACTCCGGGTTGCGGTTGCCGAGCAGGGTCAGAATCGCCGGGCACCACGAGAAGAGGGTGAAGCCGATGATCAGCGTGCCCACGCCGGCGAGAAACCCGAACTGCGAGAAGCCGCGAAAGCCCGAGACCAGCAGCACCATGAAGCTGCCACCGGTCACCACGGCTGCGACGAGGGCCGGGCGGCCCGCGTTGATCAGCGCCGAAGAGATCGCCTGTTTGTAGTTCTCACCGGTGCCGAGCTGAATGCGGGTTCGGTAGATGAAGTGAATGCCGTAGTCGACGCCGAAGCCCATCAAGATGGCGCCGATGATCGACGTCACCATGTTGAGCTGGCCCAGGGTGAGCTTGGCGAAGCCCATCGTGAAGATGGTGCCCAGCGCCATCCCGGTGATCACCAGCACCGTGGGTGCCCACTTGCGGAAGAAGAGAATGGTGATGAAGCAGATCAGCCCGAACGCCCACTTGAACACCGCGTCGAGCGACTGCTGGATCGCGTAGCTGTCGTCGACGCTGGTTTTGTAGGAGCCGGTGAAGCCGAAGTAGAGCGTCTTCTTGTCGCCCATCTTCTCGTAGTCTTCGACCAGGCTGATGCCCTTCTCCTTGGCGTAGTCGGCGAACAGACCCGTCTTCGGGGTCTCGTCGATCTTCGCGCCGCCGGTGAGCAGCGAGATGAAGTCGCTGGTGCGCTGGAGCTCGGTCGAGTTCCACATCGGCTTCACCAGAATCATCATCATCTTCCGGTCGTCGGAGATGTAATAGCTGTCGCGAATGCTCTTCTTGCCGACCGAGGAGTACTTCGCGATCAGGTCTTCCAAGTGCAGCTCGACCGGCTTGGTCTTCTTGATCTCGAAGTAGAACGGGCTGGAGCGGCGAATCTGATCCTTGATGTAGGCGGTGATTCGCTTGCGGCCTTCCTGCAGGTCGGCGGTGTCGACGAACAACACCATGTTCTCTTGAATGAACTCGACCGGCACCTTGTAGGTGATGAAGCGAACGTAGGGCGTGCCGTCGGGCTGCTTCGCCGCCAGCAGCCGGTCGTTCAAGTCGTCGGCCACCTTCTTCAAGGTGTCGGGGTCGTCGCCGCGAATCGCCAGCTGCAGGTAACCGGCGCCACCGACCATGTCGATGACCCGCTTCACCTCTTTGACCTCGGGCAGGTCCTGGCTGATCAGCGCCAGCTGATCCGACTCCAGGGTGAGCTGGGTGGTGAGCCAGGTCGAAGCCACGCCCAGCACCAGCAGAATCAACAATGTCTTACCGGGGTTCCCGGTGATCGCCCGCGCGTAGGCGGTGACCCACCGGGTGATGAATGCACCCTTGTCGCTCATGTGTGGCTCGGCTGTATCACTTCAATGGTGGAAAAACCTGAACCGGCAGGTCGACCTCGAGACCGGTGGCGTCGGTGCCTTGAATCAACGCCGAGCCCTGACGAACCGCGCGCACGCTCACGCCGCCGTCGATGTTCTTCACGTCGACCACGGTGTCGTCCCACTTCGTCATGTTCACGCCGCCGTCGACCGCCACCGTCTGCGTCTCTCCCGGGCTCATTCGCAACACCTTGAGGTGCACGCTCGGCACGTCGGAGTAATGCGACTCGTACGGCACCGCGATCGGCTTTTTCGTCTCGGGCGTGCGGCCCATGCGCTTCTCGTCGCAGGCGGTCAGCAGGGCGAACGCCACCGACAGGTACGCGGCGGCCCTCAGCATGGATCTACCTTCGCCCCCGTCTCCAGCAGCAGTGCGCGGTACCAGTCGAAGGTCTTCGCCGAGCGGCCGGCGAGCGCATTCGTGCCCCAGATGACGGTCAGGGTGCGGGTGGTGGCGGGCGAAGTCTTGGTGCGCTGCGAGTCTTTCACCGCGTTGGCGCAGGCGCCGTCGGCGTCGAACAGGCAGAGCAGCCCGGCCACGTCGATCGTCTGACCCGAGGCGTTGAAGACGTAGGTGGTGCCTTCGGTGGCGAGCCCGAGGTGAAACGGCTCCTTCGCCTTGTCGAGGTCGACCACGCTGATCGGCAGCCCGGAGTGGAACGAGACCGCGTTGCAGACGTCGACCGCGAGGTTGATGCTCGAGAGCGCGCCTTCGCCCACCGCGCGAATCAGGTACTCGCTCGCCGGCTTGCCTCGGCCGGTCGGTTTGTAACCGCCCTGGCGCAACAGGTCTCGCACCGCGCCGCGCACGGTGTCGTCGGAGCTCAGCGGACCTTTGGCGTCGGGCTTCAGCAGCGCGAGCACGCTCTCGGGCGTCGGCGAAGAGCCGAGCGGCTGCGCGAAGGTGGTGACGAAGCAGCGCGCGTCGAGGAGCGGATGCGGATCGAGTCGAACGTCCATGAAGCGGCAGTTCTTGTACCATGCAAATCGATGCCGCATCAGGCCGAGGTCACCCTTCTCGAGGGCCCGCAGCTCCATCAGGTGGTGGTGCGGCAGCGCATCGCCCAGGCGCGCGAGTCGGTGTGGCTCGCCACCGCCAACGTGAAGGCGATGATGGTCGAGCTCGACGACGGCCGGTTCCATCCCGTCGCCGACTTGTTCGCCGCGCTGGCGAAGAAGGGCGTCGAGGTGCGGGTGCTCCACGCCGAGCTGCCGTCGCGGCCGTTTCGCACCGCGTTCGACAAGCACTCGATTCTGGTGCGCGGGGGCATGACGCTGAAGATCTGCCCCCGGGTGCACTTCAAGGCGGTGCTGGTCGACGGCGCCTGGCTCTACCTGGGGAGCGCCAACCTCACCGGCGCGGGGCTGGGCGCGAAGAGCGACCACGGCCGCAACTTCGAGCTCGGCATCGTCACCGAAGACTTCGACCTCATCGATCAGACCAAGGCGCTGTTCGAGCCGGTGTGGAACGGCACCCACTGCCGCACCTGCCGGCTGTACTCGCAGTGCCCTGACCCGATCGGTCCCGGGCCGGCGCGCAAGGGCTCCGACATCAAGCTCGGGCGCTCGCGGCGGCTCTCGCGCGGAGGCCGCAAGTGGGGCTGAAGGCGCTGCTGCTCGACCTGGGAAACGTGCTCGCGTTTCACGACAACGAGCTGCTGTTCGAGAAGATGGCCGCCGCGTTCGGCACCACCCGCGAGCAGATGCGCGCGCGCGTCGACGCCAAGATGTGGGAGCGGGTGAACCGCGGCTCGCTGGCCGGCGATGCGCTGCGGGTCGAGCTCACCGGGCGTCTCGGCGGGCAGCTGACCCCCGACGAGTTCGAAGCGCTCTGGAGCTGCCACTTTCGGGTCTACCAGCCGATGGTCGAGCGGGTGCGGCAGCTGCGCGAGCGCTTCGAGATCGTGATCGTCTCCAACACCCACGACCTCCACGTGCGCTACCTGAAACGGCAGATTCCCCTGCTCGGGGAGCTGAAGCTGGTGGCCTCCTGCGAGACCGGGCTGATCAAACCCGAGCCCGAAATCTACCGGCGGGCGCTCGCGCTCGCGCAGGTCGAGCCAGGCGAGGCGGCGTTCTTCGACGACCTCGAGCGCTACGTCACCGCCGCGCGCGAGCTCGGCATTCACGGGCGGGTGTTCAACACCGTGGAGCAGTTCGACCGCGACCTCGCCGAGCTCACTTCTTCTTCTTGACCGGCGCGGCCTTCTTCTCGGCGCAGACCTCGAAGCGCAGCGTCACCTTCGGCTCCGGCCCGTTCTCGAGCGTGGGGAGGGTGAACCACGCGGTGCTCACGTGCTTGAGCGTGTGGTGGCCCGCCGAGAGCACCACCGGCCCCGGGTCGGCCTTGCCGTCGAGCTCGGGGAGAATCTCTTCGCCCTCGTCGGTCACCGGCACCAGCTTGGTGCGGTCGAGAAAAGTGCCCAGCACCGGGGGAAACACCTTCGCCTCCGACTTCAGCGAGAAGCAGTAGGCCTGCTCGAGCTGCAGCTGCTCGAAGGTGAACAGGTTGCGCGGCTGCGGCACCCGCAGGTTGTTGACGATCAGCTCCTGCTCCTGGTGCCGCACCATCGCGTCGCCGTGAAAGCCGCCCTCCCGGCTCACCGGCGCGAGGTAGAGGTTGGTGTCGGCGCCCACCAACAGCGGCTCCTTCAGGCTGGCGATTCGCAGGTGGTCGCCGTCGTGCCAGATCGCGAACACGTCGAAGTCGTCGGTGCTCCCGCCGCGGTTGCCGGTGCGCCACTGGGTGAGCGTCATCGGCACCACCTGGTCGAGGCGGTCGCCCTTCTTCACCGCGATGGTGGCGACGTTGTCCATCGGCAGCTCGAAGCCCTTGTCGAGCACCACCTCGGCCGGGAGCGTCGAGGTCGCGTGCGCCACCTCCGGCTCTCCGCTCTTCAGCTCGGTGGGCGGCGCGGGCGGGGCAGGGGGCGTGGGCGGCACCGGCGGCGTGGGGCCCTTACGCGCGGGCGGGCCCTCGACGTACCGCTCCTCGTGCATCTCGTTGTTCACCAGGTCGATGTCGAGCCGCTTGGTGTTCTGAATGCGGAACACCTGGGAGCGGAAATTTCCCGAGTGGTGCACCTGAATCTCGTGCATCGAGTTGGGCTCGAGGTGGAGGTCGAGGGGGCTGTGCTCCTTGAGCTGCTTGCCGTCGAGCCAGATCTCCGAGCCGACCGGCGTGGTCGAGATGGTGGTCACCGGCCACTCCGGGTGCCCGAGCACGATGCCCTTGGTGGTCCACCCCAGTGCGAGCGCGATCACCGCGCCGATGCCGAGCGCCGCCATCGCCAGAAGCCTCGGCTGGAACGCGCGGCCCGGGGTGGCGGCCGTCTTGCTCGTGACCAGCGCCGCCGTCGCCGCCACCGGCGCCGGACCGTCGGCGGGAATGCGCACCTGCTCGCCCGCCGGCGCGACCTTCGCGGTCTGGGTCGGCTGCTCGTCGTCGATCAGGCCGGCCCACTGACCGATCAGCGCCTCCGCGTCGGCCGGGACCAGCGGAGTGAGCGCCTCGGCGAACGCGGCCGCGGTCTGAAAGCGGTCGGCCGGCGCCTGCCCGAGCGCCTTCTCGAGCAGCTCCACCACCTTGCGGTCGACGTTCTTGTGCACCGCCACCGCGGCGTCGAGTTCGTAGGAGGCGATGTGAGAGATGACCTCGCCCGCGGTGCCCTGCGCCGGCAGCCGGCCGCAGGTGAGCTCGAACAGCAGCAGCCCCGCGGCGAACACCTCGCTGCGCACGTCGACCGGCTGGCCGCGCGCCTGCTCCACCGAGACGTAGGCGCGCGAGAGGCCCTTGGCGGAGCCGGCGCGCTGCCGGGCCCGTGCGAGGCCGAAGTTGGCGAGCAGCACCCGGCCGTCTTCGGCCACCATCACGTTGTCGGGCGCGAGATCGCGGTGGAGCAGCGCGGGGCTCATCGCGTGCGCCGCCGCCAGCGCCTCGAGCAGCGGCCTCACGATCGCCGCCGCGCGGTGCGCACCACACGGCAACAGCGGCGTGCCGCGCGCGTTGCTGATCAGGTCAGACAGCGTCCACCCGGCGACCATCGGCTGCACCAGGTACGGCACGCCGTCGATCTGCCCGTGGGTGAGCAGCGGCAGCACGTGCGGGTGCTTCAGCTCCGCCGCGGCGGCGAGGTCGGCCAGCATCAGCGGCGCGAAGCCCTCGTCTTTCAACAGCTCGCGGCGCGCCCGCTTGAGCCACACCAGCTCGCCCTTGTCGTTCTGCGCGCGAAAGTTCTCCGTCGCCTCCGACTCGGACACCCGCTCCAGAAGTTGGAACACACCCCAAGCTTCAGCCAATCGAGGCTCCCCAAAATGCGCGGCGAAGAGTGAAGGCTACAATCGCGCCGAGGCCGAATTCTAGGCTTGGGAGCGTTTCCCGTCCGCCCGGACAAACTCCAGTCTTTACGCATGTTTACATTGTCTCTCTGGGAGGCTAGGGTCCCGGCCGGTCAAAAAGGAGACAAGCCACTACAGGGCTGTAGGTTTCGATTTGATGGCCGATACCAGAACCGACGTGCTCACCCCGGAGTCGATGCTCAAGAGCGCGCTCGAGAAAATCGTCTACTTCGAAGCGCGATCGTCGCAGCTGGAGAACGACTACGAAACGCTGCGTGCCGAGGCCGACAAGATGCGCCTCGAGCTGTCGCAAGCAGCGCAGCGGGAGATCGAGCTCCGGCGAATGGTCGCCGAGCTGCAGGTGCGCGTGCAGCGGGCGCACTCCGAGCGCGAAGAAGCCGGCCGGGTCACCGATGCGCTGCGCCGCGAGCGCGCCGAGCTGATCGGCAAGATTCTCGAGGCCTCGCGGATCAACGGCCAGAAGGCCGAGGGGGAGATCGACCTCGCCCGCTTCATCGCCGAGCTCCGCGGTGAAGTGCTCAGCAAGCGCGAAGACGAAGGGTCGAGCGCCACCTCTCCTTCAGGAGAGGGTGCCCGAAGGGCGGGAGAGGTCTCGCGCGCAAACCCAGCCGAAACTTCGACCTCCACCCCCGTCACCGTCGCGACCGAGCTCGCCTCTCAAGGCCGCCTTCAGGTTCAGGTCGCCGATCTTCAGACGTTGGCCTTCGGCCAGTCCTTCAAGGGCCACACCGAAGAGACGCTGTTCGGCTTCTCGGTTCGCGAGCTGACCGCGCCCGACCCGCACTCGCGCATGCGCGCGGCGGAGCGGTTGAAGGCGCTGGGTCACCCGGCGGCTGCTCCCGCGATCGCCGCTGCGCTCCACGCCGAGCGCGACTCCGAAGTGCTGGTGGCGCTGCTCGAGACCTTCGCGTTCTTCGCCAAGGCCGAGGGCGTTGCGGTCGTCACTCCGCTGCTCACCTCCGATTCCCCCGCGGTGCGCGTCGCGGCGCTGAAGGCGCTGCTCAAGCTCGACGCTCCGCAGGCCGGCCCGCACCTGGCGGCGGCGGTGAAAGACCCCGACAAGGCGGTGCGCCGCCGGGCCGCGCTGCTGGCGCTCTCGCTCACCGGTGAGCAGGCGCTCGAGCTCGGCCGGCAGGCGGTACGCGACCCCGACGGCGAAGTGCGCGCGCTCGCGGCGCTGGTGCTGGGCGCGAGTGGCGCCGAAGCCGCCCGGCCGCATCTGCTGGAGGCGATGCGCGACACCGAGCCGAAGGTGCGCCGCGCCGCCGCGAAGAGCCTGTCGAAGCTGCTCGGCCGCGAGGTCGGTCACATGGTCGACCTCGAAGACGCCGAGCGCCGCCGCCAGGTTCGCAAGCTGTCGTTCGTGCCTCCGCAGGCGGTCGACTTCGAGCGGGTGCTGAACGCGGCCCGCGGCGCCACCGCGCAGAAGCAGCGGGTGGCGGTGTTGGAGGCGCCGGTGGGGCCCGACCCCAAGGTGCTCGACAAGTTGATGCTCGAGCTGCGCACCGCGATTCGCGGGCGGCCGTTGAACGACCTGGCGCAGGCGGTGTCGCTGCCGCAGCCGCAGGCGCTCGAGGCGTGTCAGGTGCTGATGGCCAAGGGACAGATCGTTCAGCGCGGAGCCAAGTTCTTCGTCGCGTGAGGGGACCATGATCGAACCACTCATCTACCCACCGCGTGTCGCCGCCGAGCTGCTGGGCATCAATGTGCGCACCCTGCAGGGGGCGCTGAAGAAAGACCAGTACACGCCCGAAGACGTCTGGGAGCTGCGCGGCAAGCTCAAGCTGGAGCCGAAAGAAGTCGGCACCCGCAAGCAGCTGTTCCTCAACTTCAAGGGCGGCACCGGGAAGACGTCGCTCTCGACCTCGTACGCGTGGCGGCTGGCCGAGATGGGCTACGGCGTGCTGCTGGTCGACCTCGACTCGCAGGGCCACGCCACCAAGTGCCTCGGCTACGAGGGTGAAGACTTCGAGCGCACCCTGGTCGACGTGCTGGTGAAGAAGACGCCGATCTCCACCGCGATTCAGAAGACCCGGCTGCCGAACCTCGAGTTCATTCCCTCCAACCTCTCGATGTCGACCGTCGACCTGGCGCTGATGCCGATGGCCGGCCGCGAGTTCAAGCTCCGCAACGCGCTCAAAGAGGTCGAGGCGCGCTACGACTTCATCATCTTCGATGCGCCGCCGTCGTTCGGTCTGCTCAACCTCAACGCGCTGATGGCGGCCGACGATTTGTTGGTGCCGGTGCTCGCCGACTTCCTCTCGTTTCACGGGTTGAAGCTGTTGTTCGAGACGGTGCAGAGCCTGGAAGACGACCTCGGCCACGTGCTCGACCACGTGTTCATCGTGGTGAACTCGTTCAACCAGACCTTCAAGCTCGCCAAGGAGGCGCTCGACGCGCTCCGCGAGCACTACCCCGAGTATCTGCTCCCGCAGCTGGTTCGCCAGTGCACCAAGTTCGCCCAGGCGTCGAGTGAGGGCCGGCCGATTTTCCTCGCCGACCGCGACAGCAAGGGCGCTCACGATTTGCAGTCGTTGATCGACGAAGTGTTGCGCCGCGTCGCCCAAGACGTGGTCCCTGCCGCGAAGTCCGCCTGAGTTTCGTTCTCGAGGAGAAACGATGAAGAAAGCATTCGACGCCAACGTGTCTCGCGCCCGCCCCCGGCTGCGGTTGAACGCGCTCCCCGGCGAGCCTGCTCCCGAGCTGGTGGAGCAGCTGGCGCAGAAGGTGGCGGCCGAAGCGGTCACCGTGCACACCAAGCCGACGCCTTCGGTGCCGGCGCCTCCGGTGATCCCCGATTTGAAAGACGCCGTGCGCGCCCGCGCCGAGGCGTCGTCGAAGCCCAAGCCGACCATGCTCGACGCGCTGCAGATGGCGCTCGAGCAGCACCCGGTCGCTCCCGCCGCCGCCGTGGTCGAAGAGCCTGCGTTCGAGACGCCGGTGTTCGAGGCGCCGGTCGCCAAGGCGCAGGTCGTGGCGCCGGTTGCCGCGCCGCAGATCGCGCACCCCCAGGCCCAGTTCAACCGCAAGCTGCGCGCGGGCATCGAGCCGCCCGCCCAGGTGGTCGAGGTGCGCCAGCCGGTCGAGGCGCCCGCGGTGGCGGCTCCGGCCAATGACCCGGCCGAGCGGCGCGAGAAGCTGAAGGAGCGCCTCAAGGCGGTGCGCGAGAACCCCAAGCCCGAGCCGCTGCCCGAGACGGTGGCCGAGGCCGGCGTGTTGGCGGTCGAGCGCATCTCCGGGCTGCAGACCGAGCTGATGAAGGTGCGCACGGTGAACCTGGCGCTCAGCCAGGACCTCGAGGCCGCGCGGCGTCAGGCCGAGCGCGCCACCGAGGAGGCCCGCCTGCGGATGGACGAGGCCCGCCGGTTGTCGACCGAGATGGAGCAGCGCGCCAAGCTGCTGTCGGATCTCGAGCGCGAGCTGGCCTCGCTCGAAGGTGAGCGCAACGACTCGCTGGTGGCGCTCCAGGAGGCGCGACAGGCGCTCGACCTCGGCGAGACCGAGAAGCAGACCCTGCGCGGTGACATCTCTCAGCGCGACAAGGCGCTCGAGGAGAGCCTGGCCGAGGAGGAGCGCCTCGCCGCCGAGCTGGAATCTGCGCACGAGACCGCCGCCGCGCTGCGCCGCTCGACCGATGCGCTGCGCATCGAGCGCGACACCTTCGCCCGGCAGGTCGCCGACCTCACCAAGGAACGCGCTGAGCTGATGGAAGCGCGCAAGGCCCTCGAGGCGGTGCACCGCGCGCTCTCGAAGGCGTCTGCTCGCTCGTGACCCGCTGCTGACGCGGACGGACGCATCAGCGTCCGCCGGCGGCTGTTAGCTTCGAGGGATGAGTGGGGCGCGGTTGGCGCTCTGCTCCGCGCGACCTCCGCCCGCGACTTCGCACCAGCCGTGCGACGCGGGTGTGCCGTCCGCGCGTTCTCCCGGTCGTTGGTCGGAAAAGAACCGAATCGGTACTTCTTCGACCATCGAGCGATGTCGCAAACCGGGTGGCGTGACGCCCACCGCGAGCTACTTGCGCAGCTCTTTGGGAATCGCGTTGGGCTTCTTCACCTTGGGGTGCGCCCGCTTGAAGCCCGACAGCCCGAGGTCGAGCTCGTGGCGGCGGTCGTCGTTCATCGGGTGCGCCTTCGCCCAGAGCGGGTTCGCCGCCAGCTTCTCCATCGCATCGGCGTACACCGACGCGTCGTAACCCTCGGCGGTGAGCATTCGCACCGCCGCCTCATCGGTCGAGATCTCGTCTTTGGTGGCGAAGCTGACCGTTTTCTTCAGGCGGAACGTCTTGTCCAACCCGGCGATCACCTCGGCGTCGTTCTTCGCCCACGCGTACTGCTTCAACAGGTCGCCCTGCAGACCCTTGTTCACCGACAGGCCCCCCAGGTCCAACTGCATGCCGTCGCGCTCGGAGTTCGCCAGCGCCCGCGCCAGGCACAGCTTCTCTTCGAACACCCGGTAGTCGCTCATCGTCTCGGTCGACGCCGCGTGCGCCAGCGCGTGCGCCAACATCGCCGCCAGCTCCGCCTCGTTCGCCGCCGCGTTGAACGCGCCCACGCTCACGCTCACGTACCCGCCGATCGACCACTCCAACGCCGGCTGCGGGTCTCCATGCACCGAGAAGTCCCACGGCACCGTCGCCCGGTCGGTGCGCTTGCCCAACGGCGCGCCCACCTTCTTCAAGTACGCGTCGATCGCGGTCTGCTTGGCCACCGCCGGCCAGGTCACCCCACTCGCGCCCACCACCACCACGCCCGCATCGACCGTCGCATCATGTGCGGGCTCCGTGAGCGCGCCGATGATCGCGTGCCCGCGCCGCTGCTCCTCCGCGATGTCCAGCGGCTGCTCTTTCATCGCCCGGCACTTGTCCAACGACTCCGACAGCGCCCGCATCGCCTGCACCGCGGCCGCCTGCGCCCCGGTCAGCTCCACCGGCTTGTCGTCGCCTTGCTGCAGGTCCAGCGAGCCGGCGTCGACCGCTCCGGCGTCGCTGGGGTTGGCCTGCGCCTTGTTCCCCACTGGCTGCTTCTCGACCAGCTTCTCGTCCGCGCATGCGGCGAGGAGCATCAACCCGGCAATCAGGGGCAGGCGCGCGCGCATTTACTTGAGCGCCTTCGTCGCCTCGAGCGGCGGCTTCGCACTACCGGCGCTGAACGCGTTCGCCGCCCGCCACTTGTCGAGCGCCGAGATGCGGTCGTTGGTCGGCGGGTGGTTCGCGAACAGCCCACCGTTGCTCGGCAGCTTCTTCAGCAGCACGCCGTACTCCGCGGTGTCGTAGCCCGCCGCCGCCACCATCTCGATGCCCACCAGGTCGGCCTCCATCTCCTGGTCGCGCTCCTTCGACTTCGCCATCTTGTCGGCCATGAAGTCGAAGATCTTCACCAGGAAGCCGCCCTTGCCGTTGTCGAGGTCGATGCCGTTGGGGCCGATCACCGTCATGCCGTCGAGCGCCACCTGCGCCCAGTCAGACGCGCCGGCCGGCAGCTCGCTGATGCCCAGCTCGCCGTAGTCCTTCGCCTTCACCATCAGCGAGCACACCGTCGCGCGCTGCTCCTGGTAGGTCTTGAGCGAGTGCTTGCCGGTGACGTGCGCGATCTCGTGCGCCAACACCGCCGCCAGCTGCGCCTCGTTCTGGGTCGCCTTCAAGAGCCCGGTGGTGACGGTGACGTAGCCGCCCGGCGCCGAGAACGCGTTGATGTCGGGGCTGTCGACCACCCCGAACGCCCAGGGAATGTTGGGCCGGGTCGAGAAGCCCGCCAGGTTCATGCCCACCCGCTCGACGTAGGTGGTGAGGTCGTTCTTGTCGCTCGCCGGCAGCTCGATGTGAGTGCCCGCCTTCACCTTCTTGTTCATCGAGTCGGGGCTCTGGTCGTCGTCTTTGTCGATGAAGAAGCCCGTCTTCAGCTGCTGAATCAGCACTGCGCCGCCGAGCGCCCGCTCCTCCGGGTAACCGACCGGCTTGGTCTTCAGCGGCACGCAGTACTTGTCGTCGTCAGCGCTCGCCTTCATCGCCGCCCGCGCCGCGTCGCCCGCCTTGTCGTGGGCCACGTCGCGGCCCGCGTTGAGCGCACCGCCCACGTCGCCGCGCGCCGCCGCGTTGAACACCGCACAGCCACTCGACAGCACCATTACCGCCGCCACCAGAAGGAGCCGTTTCACTTGTTGGCCACCTTTCCACCCGCAGAGAAGTTAACGCCCGCCTTCTTCGCCCACTCGTGGAAGCCTTTGTCATTCGCGTCGGTCTTCACCTTGGTGTTCTCTTCCACCCAGATGATCTGCGCCGCGTTCTTCTTCACGTCGGCCGGCTTCTCGTTGGCGTAGGTGATCGCGCCCTGCGACAGACCCTTGGTCGCCGCGCCCGAGCTCTTGAACGCCTCGGAGTTGATCGCCGAGCCGCTGGTCGAGTACTCGCTGGTCGGCTTCGAGGGAGACAGACACGCGGCGTCGACGAAGCCGCTCTTGGAGCCCTTCTTGGTCGAGACGTCGTGGTACGGCTTCGCCGCCGCGCCGTTCCAGATCACCTCGTCGCCGTCGGCCAGGTCGGCCACCTTGGCCCCGGTCGCCTTGGGGTCTTTCAGCAGCTTCGCCGACGCACACTTGATGAAGAGCGAGCCGCCTTTGGCGACCGCCCACGCAGGAGTGGCGGCGAGAACGGCTGCCGCCACCGCGCCCAACACGATTCGTTTCATGCTTCCTCCCCGGTTCATTTTTCCAACGAAGTGACGCCGTCCCACGCAGGTGCCGGCGGTGCAGTCAGGTAGGTGGTGCAGCGCTGATAGAGGGTCTGGGTGGGTCCGTCTTCACCGTCGAGCAACAGCGCCTGGTCCAGCAGGGTGCGCGCACCCTGGAAATCACGCTGACGGTAGAGCGAGAGCGCCTGCGCGTACAGCGCGATCAGCTTCGCCTTCGTTTCCGAAAGCTGACCCTTCAGCGCCAGCAGCTCGTAGATGACGGTGGCTTCGTGCTTGCCCGCCACCCGCACCTGGTCGACCTCGCGCACCTCGATGTGCTCGCGCGCGTAGTCGTAGGTCTTCGGCCCGATCAGGATCAGCGTGCCGTACTGCTTGTTCACGCCCTCCAGCCGGGAGGCGAGGTTCATGTCGTCGCCGATCGCGGTGTAGTCGAGCAGCTGGTCTGAGCCGACGTTGCCCACGCACATCTCGCCGGAGTTGAGCCCGATGCGGGTGTACATGTCGGGAAGCCCCTCGTTCTTGAACTGCACCCGCAGCTTCTCGATCGCCGCCTGCACCTCGAGCGCCGCCTTGCACGCCCGCACCGCGTGGTCGGTGTGGCCGGCCGGGGCGCCGAACAGCGCCACCACCGAGTCGCCCACGTACTTGTCGATGCAGGCGCCGAACTCGGTGATCACCGGCGTCACCGTCGAGAAGTAGCGGTTGAGCACGCGCATCAGCCCCCGCGGGTCGTCGCGAAAGCGCTCGGCGAAGGTGGAGAACCCGCGAATGTCGGAGAAGAACGCGGTGACGATCTGGTTGGTTCCGTCGAGGCGGGGCAGCTGCTTGTACTCGACGATCATCTCCACCAGGTCGGCTTCCATGTAGTTCTGGAACATCGCCTTCAGCCGCTCGCGTTCCTTCCCCGCGTAGAGGCGCTCCCAGGCGGTCGACATGATCGACGCCACCGTGCCGCAGAGGCCGGGCATCGCCGAGAGCACGTGAAAGCGGGTGCCGAGCAGAAACGCGCCGGTGACGATGAAGAAGCTCCACAGCAGCAGCACCGGCCAGATGATGTCGATCGCGGTGTTGCGCACCACCAGCACCAGCATCGAAGAGAAGAACGCCACCAGAAACGCGAACAACAGCGAGATCCAGAACGGGGCGTCGATCACGAACTTCTCGTCGAGAATGTTCTGCAGCGTCGCCGCCTGCTTCACCACCCCGGGCACGTTCGACTCCAGCGGAGTGGCCTTCGAGTCGCCCATGCCGGTGCCGAGGCCGGCGAGGATCACGATCTTCCCGCGAAAGAGCTCGTACTCGTCGGTGCTGCAGCCGGGGATCAGCGCCTTGGTCGCCTCGAGCTGCTTGTCGGTCAGCTTCGCCTCTTCGAGGTGCGCGAGCGCCTTCTCGGCGTTGTAGCACTGGAGCGCGCGGGCCAACTTCACGGTGGCGAACTTCGCGGTGAAGGTGCCGCCGTAGTCGATGCCGGCGGAGCCGTCTTTGTTCACCTTGAGGTCGTGGTCGCCGATCTTCAGGTGGCCGGGGGAGATCACGATCTCCTTCGCGTTCCAGAGGTCGGCCGCCACCGCCACCGGCAGGGTGACGTAGGTGTTGTTGCCGTCGGTGTACGCGAACTTCGTGCTCCGCAGCTTGCCGTCGTCGTCGCCTTCTTGAATCACTGCGCCCCAGCCGCTCACCGCCTCGAGCGCGGGCTGAATCGGCGGCACCGGGTACGACGGCTTGCCCTCGGTGTCGGGAATCGCGGCGAGCGTCACCTCTCCCTCGGTGCGCACCGGGAACGAGAGCTCCTTGGCGGCCAGCGCCACCAGCTGCTGGCGGGCGGCCTCGGCCTGCTTGGCCTGCTCCTCGGGCGAGGGCTCTTCGGGGAACTCGTCTGAGCCTGCTTCACCGGCGTCGGCGGGCGCGGGCGGGGCTTCAGGCGCGAGGCGGTTGACCGGCTTGTCGACCTTCGGCGGCTGGAGCGCCTCGGGGTGCACGTTGAAGCCGAGGTAGGCGCGCAGCCCGGTGTCCTCCAGGCTCTCGTGGAAGGCGTTGTCGCCGTCGGGCGGGTTGTGCGGCTCATCCATCGTGATGTCGCCGACGAATGCTTTGACCTCCAACGATTTGAGCCAGGGCGCGAGGTCGGCCCACATCGTGCGGTCGTAGGGCCAGTTGCCGTAGCGGCTCGACCACGCCTGGTTCTCGCGAATCAGCCGCACCGAGTCGTCGTCGATCGCGAGAATGGTGATGTCTTTGCTGCGCCGGGGCGTCGACCAGGGCGACAGGTTCCAGGGGAACTTGGTGGCGAGAATGAACTTCTGGAGGCCCGAGTCGTAGGCGTTCAGCTCGTCGGAGGAGATGTCGAACACGTCGAACTGCCACCACACCGCCGAAAAGGCGGTCGCGATCGCGGCGATCACGAACATCGCGGGCAGGTTTCGCTTCAGCCGAAGGCGGAGGACCGCCAGCCACTTGCGCACGGCGGGGGAGTGTAATCGAAACCCACCGCGCTCAAAGCGCAGCGCTCACCTTCGCCTGCAGCTCGCAGTCGGTGGGGTGAAAGGCGCGCAACTTCTGCGCGAGGTCGAGCACCACCTGCTCCCCCTGCTCGCAGGCGTCGCGCTCACCTTCGGCGCTGTGCTCCTTGTTGGCGCGGGCGAACGCGGCCGAGGCCTGGGCCAGCCGCGCCGAGGCTCCGTCGAGCACCTGGGGGGCGTCGTCTTCGAGCCGCAGCAGCCGCTGGTAGATGTCGGTGAGCGCGTTCCACCGGGTGAGCCAGTGCTCGTGCTCGCGCTGCGACTCGCTGGCGGTGAGCTCGTCGTAGCGCGAGAGCAGCGCGTCGAGCGCGGGTGAGCCGGTGATGCCGAGCAGCTGGGCGCGCGCCTCGGCGTGGGCGCCGCTCGACTGCAACACGTTCTGCGCCAGCCGCTTGAAGCGGGTCTGCTCGCGCTCGTGGGGCTGCACCTGCTTCAAGAAGCCGGCGGCCTTCGCCCAGTCCTGCGTCTGGAGCGCTTCGGCGGCGCGGGTCTCGAGCTCGTCGAACGGCGCGCTGGCGGCCTCCTGCGGGAGGAGCTGCTGCTGCTGGTCGTTGGTCTTGCAGCTCGCGCAGACCGCGCCCAGGTAGACCAGGGAGAGGAACCTGCCGTTGGGCTCCACCTCGAACACCGCCGGGTCGAAGGCCTCGGTCTTGAAGTCGACGCTGAGCGGGGGAGCGCCCGGGCCCTCGGCGCGCAAGGTGTGTTTGCCCGGCGCCAGCGCCACCAGGCCCTCGGCTTTGGCGCCGTCGACCTGGAGGGTGATGGCGGGCGATGAGCCGAGCAGCACCGGGGTCTCGAAGCGCGGCGGCGGCAGCTTCAGCGCCTCGACCGGAGGAGGCGCGGCGCAGGTGGGGCGTGCCTCGCGCGGCTGCTGCTGGTTGCGCAGCCAGAGCAGGCCGCTGAGCGCCAGCACCAGAATCAGCGCGGCGACGAAGGCGAGCCGCCACCACTGAATCGCCGAGTCGCTCACGTCTTCGACCAGCCGAGACGGCGGGTGAGCGCGGGGTTCTCGCGGCTGCGCCAGACGAAGCCGTCGAGCACGTAGTGGGTGATTTGCGGGAGCGCCAGCAGGGGCACCAGCCAGGTGAGCGCGGCCTCGGGCAGCGAGAGGCCACCGCCGAACAGCGCCGGCCGCTCGTGCCAGACCAGCTTGTCCCAGAAGAGCTCCTCGGCGAACGCGAGCAGCAGCAGCACGCTCATGAAGCCGGGGACTCCGATTTTGATCAGCGTGGCGGCGAAGCCGTAGTTGGGCTCCTGGGCGCGGCCCTTGGCGTAGCGGTAGAGCAGGGCGAAGTAGGGCACGCCGTGGAGCACCACGTTGCTGACGGTGAACGAGAAGTCGTCGCGCGCGAGCACGATGCCGACGAACCACACCAGCCAGGTCGAGAAGAGCAGCGCCGCCTTGCCGGGGTGAAAGGTTTTTCTCAGCGCGAATTGGGCGACCAGCCAGGCGAGCAGCACCAACGCGTGGGCGTAGAGCGCCGCGGTGCCGAGCCAGTGCGGGAGGCCGGAGATGAAGTCGTTCTCGACGAACCACCAGAAGCTGCGCGGCAGGTTGGCGTGCCACCAGATCACCGGCCCCAGGGTGGCGGCGTAGATGGCGGCGGCGTCGAGGTGGCGCAGCGTGGCGGAGTCGCCTGCCCGCCGGCCGTAGAGCGTCATCCACCCGGCCTGCTGGCGAATGAAGTGGAGCACGGCGACGTAGGCGAGCACCCGCCAGAACAGCGGCCCGGAGACCGAGTGGAGCGCGACTCCGGCGGCGTAACCGAGCAGCGGGGCGCAGAAGTAGAGCATCGGCCGGCGCGCGAGCTCTTCGGGGTCGAAGTACACGCGGAACAACGTCGCCCACACGTGCGCCACGTCGATGCAGACCACCAGGGCGAGCCAGGCGAGCAGCGGGGTGTCACCGCTCAAGCCAAGTGCGGGTGCGCCGAGCGCGAGGCCCACCGAGAGCAGCGCCGCGCCGAGGAAGACGGTGAGGTCGGTGCGCGCGCTGAAGAGCCACACGGGGGGAACATACGCGACGGCTCGAGCACGGTCCCCTCTCCTGACAGGAGAGGGCGGACGGACGCATCAGCGTCCGCCCGGGTGAGGTTGGAGAGCAGCGGGCAGCTAACCTCACCCGCTGCGTCGCTGCGCGCCGCGGTCGGCCTCTCCTCTCAGGAGAGGTCCTGTCTACGGCGACATGCGGCGCGAGGGCGCGGCGTGCTTCACCGGCGCCTTCTTCTTCACCGCCGGAGCCGCGACCGCCTTCGTCACCACTGGAACCGCCGCCGGCTTCGCCGCCTCGACGACCGGACGAACGGCACGCGTGCGCACCGGCTGCTCCTGCACCTGCTGCACCTGGGGCGCAGCGCCCGACGGAGCCAGCAGCGCAATCACCAGCGCGATCAGCATCACCACGCCCGCCACGCTTGCGCCGGCGATCAACCCCGGAGTCATCAGCGGCTCGGGGGTCGAGCTCTGCTCGTAGTCGGCGTCGATGAAGCTCTCTTCACCGGGCGACTGCAGCCACTTCCGCGCAGACTCCTCATGCGCGTGCGGAGCAGCGGGCACCTCGACCGACGGCCGCACCACCACCGACGGGGCCGGCGTTTCCACCAGCTGAACTGCCTCGGCGAGCGCGATTGCCTGCGAGGTCGAAGGCAGCGGCGGAGGCGTGACCGCCCGCGGCCTCGGCGCGCGCATCGGCATCGTGGTCTTGAGCGGTACCTCGGCGACTGCAGGCTCGAACCGCGCGGTGATCACCGGCGTGGTCTTCGCCAGCTCCTCGCGGCTCATCGGCGTATTCGCCACCACCGCCGCCACCGACAACAGCGGATCGGTCTGGGTGGTCCTCCCCGCGGGCACCATCTCGGGCGGAGGCGCGGGCGGGCTGGGCGGCAGCCACGGGTGAAACGGCGACGTGGTGAGCGCCTCCGCCTTCACCGGCTCGGGCGCGCGGCCGGGAAACAGCGGCGCCTCCCGCGAGAACGCGGTCTGCAGCTTCGAGGTCGCCACCGCGGCGCCCGGAGAAGGCCTCGGCTCGGGCACCGGCGCGACCTTGGGCTCGGCGAGCAGCTTCACCACCATCGCCGCGATCGCCTCGGGCTCGGGCGCGAGCTCCAGCTCCTCCGAGATGCCGTCGAGCGCGGCTTGCAGCGCCAGCACCGACGCGGGCCGCTCCGACGGCTCGACCCGCAGCGCGGCCAACACCACCGCGTCGAGCTCACCATCGACCTTGGGGTTGAACTGGCTGGGCGGAGGCACCTCGCGCAGCCGGCTGACTTCTTCTTCGGCGTTGGCCTGGGCGGGCGTCTTGCCGGTGAGCAGCTGGTAGATCAGAAACCCGACCGCGTAGACGTCGGCGGCGGTCGACGGCGCGTCACCGCGGCGCAGCTCGGGCGCCAACGGCAGCGCGGCGTCTTTCGAGAGCAGCACCCGGCCGTCGCGCGTGCACACCACCCGCGCGGCATCGAACGCACCCAGCAGCCGGCCGGAGGCGTGAATCGCGCCCACCCGCTCGGCGATCGCCGCGCCCATGTCGAGCGCCATCGTCAGGGTGAGCGCCTCGCCCTTTCGCGAGTCCAACATGCGCTGGAGGGAAACCGCATCGGCGGGTGCCTGCACCGCCTGAAACAGCTCGGCCGTCGAGGTTCGCACGCCGGGCGCAGGAGCAACTTCCACGCCTTCGCGATTGGTCCAATTTCGTGAGCTTGCAGGGACGCTCGACGTCGAAGTTGGTGTGTTCATGCGCGATCTGCCCGAACCTTGCCCAGTGGGCTGTCAACGTCAGTTACACGTGTCACCACGAACCAGACGACCCGCTGCCTCCTGAATCCCCTCCGCCAAAAGACGACCCGCCACTGCTCGAAGACGTGAAAGAACTGTCACTGCTCGACGAGCTCGACAGCCGCGAGGTTCGCCGGGTGTACGTGTTGGTGTAGTTGCAGCTCTCGCAATATTCCTTCACCTCGACGAGGCCGCCGCTCCACTCGGTCGCGTACTCCAGCGTGGTGGTGGTCGACTGGCGCGCCCGGGTGTTGCACGAGCGGCAGCGCGAGTAGCTCGAGAACCAGGCGACGTTGTCGTTGATCCACGCGTCGTTGCAGACCCCGCACCACCAGACGTCGTAGTCGACCGAGCCGAGGTTCTGCTCCAGCTTCTGCGAGTCCGAGAGGTGCTCCAGCTCGGAGTGCGCCCCCAGCCGCTGCCGCGCCCGCCCGCAGCCTTCACAGCTGCGCGAGCGATAGCGGTTCCACCGGCGCAGGCCGAACACGCCGACGAAGCTCATCAGCCCGAAGCCGCCGTAGAACACCCGGCGGTGGTCGTCCCACGCCTCCTCGAAGGCGTCTTCGGCCGAGCGCAGCGGAGCGCCGCCTTCTTCGAGCGCGAGTACCGAGCGGGCCGCCTGGGTCAGCTGCTCCGGCGGGCCCACCCACGCGTCGCGAATCGCCACCAGCTGGTGCTGCGCGGTTCGGCCGTTGGAGTCGATGCCGTCGATCGCGACGCCGAACTCTCCGGTGCGGCTCTCGCGGCAGATCACCGCCACCTTCGGGTGCTGCGCGTGGAGCGCGTGCCGGGCCGCCTCGCAGGTGGCGCCGATCCACTGTGGCTCGACGGTGAACGAGACGAAGAACAGCGACGCTTGTTTGCCGTCGGCGTAGGCCTCGTTGGCCGCGAGGTCGAGCGCGTGCGCCTGCTCCGAGGGCACCTTGTAGCCGCCGAGGTCGATCACCCAGCTGCGCGGGCTCGGGTCGGGAATGTTGCCTGCCATCAGCGCGTCGACCGCGTGCTTCGTCTCTTCGCTGTAGCCCTCGGCCCGCTGCGCGTCGGGCACGGTGGCGGCTCCGTGCGAGTGGCGGTGGAGCAGGGCGGCGAGCGCGTTGGCGCCGTCGAGCAGCGCCTGGGCGGTGCGGTGGGCCTTGAAGTTGGCGACCACGTCGTCGCGCATCACCGCGTCGGAGTCGGCCTCGGTGATGCCGCAGCAGCTGGAGAGCCCGCGGCCGAGAATGATCTCCGCCTTGTGGTCGTCGAGCGCCACCAGCAGCAGGATGCCGTCGTTGACGTTGCGGTGGCCGATGCCCCAGCGGTTGAAGACGTCGGTGGCGAACGAGCGCGGCGTGATGCCGGAGGTGGTGTTGATGATCGCCACGCCGAGCTGGCCATCGCCCGAGGCGTCGACCTCGGCGCAGATGGAGTCGAGCTCGACCACCGTGGAGGCGTCGATCGCGTTGGTGAGGTCGCGAACGTAGTGGCCTTCGGGCGGGTGGTAGACCTGCGAGGGCGAAGTGGCCGACGCCGGGAGCGCCAGCGCGACGGCGAAAAACGCCCACCCTCGAAAGTTCATGGCTCCCCTTTGCCCGACGGACCGCAGGGCTAGCCCGTTCGAACGCTCGCGGTCAAATCGCGCTGATGCCACCCCTCCCCCACCGAGGGGGAGGGTGCCCGGAGGGCGGGAGGGGCGTCACGTCTCCGCCAGTCGTGTTCAACTCCCCATCGTGCTCACGCGCCGCGCCGCGGTCCTCGGTCTCGCCTCCACCGCCTGCGCCAGGCTCGCCCGTCCGCCACCGCTCGAAGCGCCGCTGTCCGACGACGCGCGCACGCTCTGGCGCAGAGCATGGGCGGGCCTCGACCCCTCGAAGGTGATCGACTGTCACGTGCACCTGGTCGGCCGGGGCGACGGAGGCACCGGCTGCTACCTCAACCCCGAGCTGACCCAGGCGGCGTCGCACCCGATCAAAGCGCTGCGGTTCGAGATCTACCGGGAGGCCGCGGGGGTGAGCGACCCCGAGCACGACCTCGACCGCCAGTACCTCGAGGTGCTGATCCACCGAATGCGTTCGCAGCTGATCCACGGGCGCGCGCTGCTGCTGGCGTTCGATCAGGTCTACGACGAGTACGGCAAGCCGCGGCCCGAGCTCTCCGAGTTCCACACACCGAACGACTACGCGCTGAAGTGCGCCCGCGAGCACCCCGAGCTGTTCGTCGCCGCGGCCTCGGTGCACCCGCTGCGGCCCGGCGCGGTCGAAGAGCTGCACCGCTGCGCCGAAGCAGGAGCGGTGGCGGTGAAGTGGTTGCCGAACGCGATGCGCATCGATCCAGCGGCGGCCTACTGCGACCGCTTCTACGAGGCGATGGCGAAGCTGGGCCTGGTGCTGCTCTCGCACGCCGGCGAAGAGCGCGCGGTCGAAGCCGGAGAAGCGCAGCGCCTGGGCAACCCGCTCAAGCTGCGGCGCGCGCTCGACCACGGCGTGAAGACGGTGATCGCCCACTGCGCTTCGCTCGGCCAGAACCCCGACCTCGACGACCCGAAGCAGCCGTGGGTGGACAACTTCGTCCTCTTCACCCGGCTGATGGAAGAGCCGCGCTGGGAAGGGCTGCTGTTCGGCGACGTCTCGGCGATGCCGCAGGCGAACCGCGCCGGGCGGCCGTTGACCGAAGTGCTCCGGCGCAGCGAGTGGCACGCGCGGCTGCTCAACGGGAGCGACTACCCGTTGCCGGCGATCAACGTGGTGGTGCAGACGCGGGTGCTCAAAGACCTCGGTTACCTCTCGTCGCGGGAGCGCGCGGCGCTCAACGAGCTCGACCGGCTCAACCCGCTGGAGTTCGACTTCGTACTGAAGCGTACGCTCACCGCTCCGGGAGAGCCGCGGGCGCGCTTCGCGGATCAGGTCTTCATGCGAGGCGATCTGTTGCACACGTCAGGCGACTGACGGGTCAGCAAATCGCATGAGCTACGACCTCTACTTCCACCGCGCGGGAGGGGCTCCCTCGGTCGCGTCGCTTCGAAAGTACTTCTCGAAGCGGAAGAACTGGTCGCTCGGCGAGAAGCGGGCGCACTACGAGAACGAGCGCACCGGCGTGTACTTCGGCTTCGACTTCACCTCCGCCGCAGAAGACGGCCGCGCTCCGCTGGCGTTCAACATCAACTACTTCCGCCCGCACGTGTTCGGCCTCGAGGCCGAGCCGGAGCTCACCCACTTCGTCGACTACTTCGAGCTCGAGGTGGACGATCCGCAGGGCGAAGGCATGGGTCGCGGCCGCTACACGCCCGAGGGGTTTCTGACGGGTTGGAACCACGGCAACCGCTTCGCCTACCGGGCCTGCCTCACCATGCCCGAGGCGAAGGAACAGCAGGTGTTCGCCCTGCCGGCGCTGAAGCACCAGGGCCTCTGGCGGTTCAACCGCGCGTACGACAGCGTGGGCGAGCACCTGATGGACAAGCTCGACGAGCTGCCTCCGTGCTTCGTGCCGACCGCGATGTTGCTCGCGCTGCCCACCGGCAAGGTGGCCACCGGCATCGTGTGGACGCTCGACATGCCGATCGTGCTGCCCAACGTCGACCTGGTGCTGTCGAAGCGCGAAGACGGGCTGCACGCGGCGCCGATGATGGAGCTGCTCGGGCTGCTGCCGGTGCACGACACCTGGGAAGCCGACTTCGTACCCGCCGACGGCAGCGAGCTGGGCATGCGCTCGTTCGTGGTGGATCAGCCGAACGAAGACCTCACCGCGCGCTTGTGGGCGTCGATGCGGCCGATGACGTTGTCGCGGCTGTCGACCGACCAGGTGCTCGACGCCGAGCTGCTGCCGGTGCCTCAGCAGCCCGCGCTGCACCACTGAGCAGGCTTCACAGCCAGGAACCGGCGGTGCGGCCCAGCCCGGCGAGCACCTTCTCCGCGGCGCTGACGCCGAAGTGATTCGCCTCTTCGAACAGCGCCAAGCCGCCGAGCTCGGTGTGCGCGAAGTGCAGGCCTTCGAGGCTCTCTTGCGCCTTCTGCCGTGCGCCGCCCCAGAGGAAACCCGGCCGCGGGCGAATCATCGCGTGCCCCCAGCGCATCACTTCGATTCGCTTCACCATCGCATCGAAGCCGTAGTGCGCGGGCGAGAGGTCGGCCATCACCAGCGCCTCCCAGTCTTCGTACTTCGTGCCCAGCAGGCGGGTGCGCTCGGCGACCGGCTCGCCGGTGAGCGGGTAGTACCAGGTGAGCACCGTCGGGCCGTGCTCGTCGGCGCGAGGCGCCTGATGCGTCGCCACCACGTACCCGAGCGACTTCGACTCGTAGAAGACGTTGTCCCAGCAGAGGGGGAAGCCGCGGCTCCTCGGGTGGGCGTCGAGGGTGACGTTCGCCACCGCCCAGGGGCCGATTTGAAACTCCTTCACGAAGTCGGGCGGCGCCTTGCGCCAGTCGGCGAGCACGCGTGCGGCGACGAAACGAGGACACGCCAGCACCACCTGACGCGCCTTCAGCCACACCGGCTGCTTCGTCGCGGCGTCGAACACGTGCACGTTCCACCCGGCGTCGTCGCGCTCGAGCGTGTGCACCAGCCACTGCGTCTTCAGCCGCTCGGCGCCGGTGCTCGCCGAAAGCTCGCTGATCAACCGCCCGTTGCCCTCGGGCCACGACAGGTAGCCGTCGCTGCGGTCGTCGCCGGTCTGGCGCGAGCAGAAGTACCAGATGCCCGCCCACGCGCTCACCCCGTCGGAGGTGGTGCCGTAGTCGTCGCGGCAGGCGTAGTCGACCTGCCACTTCAGCCGCGGCGAGGTGTAGCCCTGGGTCTCGAGCCACTGCGCCATCGTGAGCTTGTCGAGCTGGGTCCACTCGGCGTCGTCGCTGCCGCGGGCGATCGGTACGTCGAACGCCTTGCGGCCCTTGCCGTCTTTCGCGCGCGCGAACAGCGCCATCTGGGCTTCGAAGCGCTTCCACTGCGCGAGGTCGTCGGGCGACGCGCCGGCGCGCAGGTAGAGGCCCTCGTACCACTCGCCTTTGTAGAACAGCCGCTCTTCGGGCTCGCGCAGCAGCGATTGCTCGGCGAACTTCGGAGCGCCGTGCTCATCGACTCCGGTGAGCGCGCCCATCTGTTTCAGCAGCCGCGGCACCGGGCCCTGGTCGGTGAGTGGCGCCGGCAGATAGTGCGCGCCCCAGGGGAACGCAGAGACTTCGTTCTTGCCCGAGCGCGCAGTGCCACCTGCGGCGTCGTCGACCTCGAGCACCAGGAAGTCGTCGAGCCCTCCGCCGCGCAGCCGCCACGCCGCGCTCAGGCCTGCGGCGCCTCCGCCGACGATCACCGCGTCGAGGGTACGGCTCGCGGCCGCTGCGCGGGGCAGGGGAGCGCCGCGAAGCAGGTGGCCGGTCTCGCTGACGCGATCGATCAGCGCCCCGGGGACGATGGCGCGTGGCTTGTTGCGTTTGCAGGCCGCATTGGCGACCGCGACGCCGAGAAACGTGGAGATCAGCTCGCGCCGGCTCAGTTCCACCGGCGCCACTCGGCTTCGTAGTAGCGAACCAGCACCTGGTTGTTGAGCCGGTTCACCTCCGCAGGCACCTGCTCCATGTCTTTCGGGAACAGGTAGAGCGCCGGCAGGGTGTCCTTGGTGAGGAACTTCAGGTCCTGAGGCAGCTCGTGCCGCTCGACAAATGGCCCCACGCTGGCGAGCACGTAACCCCACTCCCCGAAGCTGGGCACCCAGACGTGGTACGGCCGGGTCTGAAAGCCGGCGGCCCGCAGCGTGGCATCGACGCACCAGAAGCTCTGCCGCGCGAACAACGGCGAGGTCGACTGAATCACCGCCGCGCCGTCGGGCTTCAGGTGCTCCTTCAGCAGCGCGTAGAACCGGGTGGTGTAGAGCTTGCCGAGCGAGAAGTTGTTCGGGTCGGGAAAGTCGACCACCACCACGTCGTACTTCGTCGCATCGCGCGACAAGAACTGCATCGCGTCGTCGGTCACCAGGTGCAGCCGCGACTCTTCGAGCGAGTGGTGGTTCAGCTCCGACAGCTCGCCGAACTTCTTCGCCAGCGTGGTCACTTCGGCGTCGAGGTCGACCAACGTCACCGACTCGACGTCGGGGTACGAGAGAATCTCGCGCGCCGCCAGCCCGTCGCCGCCGCCGAGCACCAGAATGTGCTTCCGCTCCGCCGCCTGCATGAACGCCGGGTGCACCAGCGCCTCGTGGTAGCGGTACTCGTCGACCGAGCTGAACTGCAGGTTGCCGTTCAAGAACATCGAGAAGCCGCTCTTGCCGTGGGTGAGCACGATGCGCTGGTACGGCGTCGACTTCGCCCACACGACTTCATCGAGAAACTGCTGCTCCTCGAACAGCGAGGTCATCTGGTTCGACGACGCCACGCCGGCCACCAGCACCGCGCACACCACGACCGCGCGCACCCGCAGCCACACCGGCTTCACCAGCTCAGGCTCGAGCAGCCAGGTGCTCCAGAGGCCGACCAGCGCGTTCACCAGGCCGAACACCAGCGAGGTGCGCACCAGCCCCAGCTTCGGCACCAGCACGATCGGGAACAGCAACGACGCCACCAGCGCGCCGAGGTAATCGAACGTCAGCACCCGCGAGACCAGATCCTTGAAGTCGAGCGAGTCTTTCAAAATGCGCAGCAGCAGCGGGATCTCGAGGCCGACCAGCGTGCCCACCACCACCACCGTGCCGTAGAGCGCCACCCGGAACGCGGAGCCCGACGAGAAGACGAAGAACAAGAACGGCCCCGACAGCCCGCCGGCCAGCGCCACCATCAGCTCGACCTCGACGAACCGGAGCGCCAGCCCCTTGTCGACGAAGCGCGACACCCAGGCGCCGATGCCGAGCGCGAACAGGTAGACGCCGATCACCGTCGAGAACTGGGTGACCGAGTCGCCGATCAGGTACGACGCCAGCGTGCCGACCAACAGCTCGTAGATCAGCCCGCAGGTGGCGATCACCAGCACCGTCAGAAACAGCAGCGACGGTTTGAGACTGCTCTTCATCCGTGAATGGCCATGCCCACGATGAAGGCGAGCCCCAAGATGAAGCTGCCGATCACGATGCCGACCGAGGTGTTCTGATCGACCTCCAGCTCCTTGTTCACGTCGAACGGGAGGATCAGCTTCACCACGAAGAAGCCGGCCACGAACACCGCCATGCCCAACAACGAAAAGACCAACGAGGCCACCAGCGCCTTGCCGATGAAGTCGAAGTTCATCACTTGCCTCCCATGAAACCGTCGTGCCACGACAAGACGCCACCCGGAGCGTGCCGCACCGACTCCGGCACCTCGCCCCGGTCCTCGTCGGGGAAGTTGTCCCAGCCCATGCCGTGCATCGCGGCGTAGGCGAGCAGCAAGAAGCCTCCGATGTATTTCATGTGCTCCTCCAATACGGCGTCTGTCTCACTGCGTCTGCCCAGCGGCGGGTCTCGAAGCTGCTCGAGCGCGCCGACAGGTAGATCGGCGGGCCCAACATCAACAGCAGCAGGAAGAACGGAAAGCAGAACCCCACCGAAGCCGCCTCGACGGTGACTCCGAGCACCGCCGGCGGCGTGCCGGGCTGAAAGCTGGGCGTGAAGCGCACCACGTAGTTGCCCTTGTCGAGCGGAGCGGTCGACTTCGACTGCGAGCGGTTGGTCTCGCTCCACGACTCGCCGTCTTCGTAGCCGTGGTACTCGCTGACCTCGAACTCCAGCGACACCACCTCGAGCGTGTCCTGGTTCACCAGGTCGGTCTGCAGGCCCGCCCAGCTGTTCGACAGCCCGCCGCCCTCGATGCTCACCTCGACCGGGCCTTTTTCTTTCAGCACGAACGGTTGCGAGAAGGTCATCGCCTCGGGCGAGCCAGACGCGGCGCCGATCGGCACCACCACGTCTTGCTTCAGCAGCTGCCCGTGCGGCTCGAACGAGAAGAACGCGCACACCACCGCGAACAGGCCCGCGATCCAGAGGCCGGTCCACCGCCAGGTGGGAGCGACCTGCGCCGCGTACGGGTTGAGCTGGCCGGGCGCGATGCCGATCGGGAACGGAGTGCCCTCGAGCTTCCACGCCTTCTGAACCTCGAAGCGATCGACGATCTCCGCGTGGGTCCAGCTCACTTCGTTCTCGGTGCGATCGAGGTTGAGCGAGTAGGGCGGGCCGATCAGCTCGACCGCGTGCGCTTCTTCGCCCTGCTGCACCGCCCAGTAGCACTCGCCGAGCACGTAGTCGGTGCGCGCGTTCACCGACTGAAACAGCTTGTAGTCGCGCCCCTGCCAGGTCGCCTTGTTGCCGCCCGCCAGCACCTCGGCCGCGGGAATCGGGCGGAGGAAGCTCCAGTGGCCGTTCGCCTCCATCAGCCAGGTGAAGCCTTCGGCGCGCTCGAACAGCAGGTACTCGGTCCAGCTGTAGCGCTCGCCCTCGACCTCGCAGCTGCGCTCCAGCATCGCCAGCACGGTCCACTCGGTCTCGCCGGGCGCCTGCCGGTCGGCGGGCCGCGCCCAGCGGTTGGGCAGCTTCGCCTTCGAGCCGAGCGGGAGCAGCGGAATGCGCTCGGGCTTCTCGAGCAGCTGGAGGAACTCGAGCTTGCCGCCGAGCACGTCGAGCATCGCGCCGCAGAACGGGCACACCACCCGCTTGGTGCGGTCGGGTGCTTTGAGCTCCAACGGACCGTTGCATTGGGTGCAGCGGGCCTGGCGGAGCGCTTCGCGGCGCGGCGTGGGCGAGAGGTCTGACTTCGAGAAGCCGAGCTCGACCAGCGTCACCTTGCTGCCGACGTATGCTTCGCCTTCGTCGCCGTCGTACTCGATCGACACGAACGCGCCCGATGCTCCGGTGGCGTCGACGTAGTCGTACTCGGGCGTGAACGAAGGCAGCTGGCCTTCGGCGCTGACCGTGCGGGCGCTGCCTTTTTCCTCCACCACGAAGGCGTGCGACTTGAGCGTGATCGGGTTGCCCGCCTGCACCAGGTTCAGCTCCGGCACCGGCGCGTCGGGCATCGGGAACATCAGGTTCCACTGGCCTTCCGACTCCGCGAGCCAACCGGTGCGCTGGTCTTCGAAGGTGAGGCACCACTCGTCCCACGGGCCGTCGCCGCGGTCTTTCTGCACCCGGCCGGCGACCTGGAACGACGCGCCCTGGTAGCTGCCGAAGATGCCCACCTTGAGCGGCGACTCGGTGTCGGCCAGCTCGGCGGCCTTGCCGAGAATGGTGAGCTTGTCTCCGCCGCGCGCGACCACGGTGCTGCAGTGCTCGCAGACCTTCACCGGGCCGGAGCCGGGCGCGAACTCCACCGGCGCACCGCAGGAGGGGCACTTGGCGACCTTCACTTCGGCCCCCGCTCGAGCGTGCGCACGGTGAGGTGCTCGGCCTTCAGGTGCCGGCGAACCACGCCTTCCAGGTCGAACGCCTCACGCTTGGAGCACGAGTAGATGCTGAGCGCGGCGTAGCGGTGCTCGGGGAAGGTGTGAATCGCGAGGTGCGACTCCGAGAGCATCGCCAGGCCGGTGACGCCGCCGGGGCCGCCGAAGGTGTGCCACTGCGGAGAGCCGAGCACCTGCAGCTTCAAGGTGACCACCAGCTCTTCGAACAGGGCCGACAGCGCGCGCGTGTCTTTCAGCGCCACGGCATCGCAGCCGCTCGCATCGACCAGCCATTCCTGACCGAGGCCTGCCCCGCTCAAGCGCGTCTCTGATTAGCATGCGCGGCCATGGAAAACCTGAGCGTCGTGCTTTCGGCCTGCCCGGGGATGCTGCTGTGGATTGTCGCCATCGTGATTGCGGTGGTGCGCTGGCAGCACCAACCGGTCGCCTCGGCCCTGGTGATGACGGGTGGGGTGATCGAGCTGATGCTGCGGGCGGCCTATGTGGTGGTGCCGAAGCTGATGATCGACCGCGGCATGGCGGCCACTCAGCTCAGCGTCATCTACGGGGTGCTCAGCCTGGTGGGCCTGGTCGGCTCGGGGCTGACGGTGGCGGCGGTGTTCGTCGACCGCGAGCCGAAAGACCGGAGGCCGGTGGACCCCAAGCAGCTGTAGCGCTCAGGGAATGTAGGTGACGTCGTCCATCGCGAAGTCGACGTCGAAGTTCACCCGAACCGTGGTCACGTTCGGCAGGTTCACCGGCAGGAACGCCGGCGGCAGGTCTTGGAGCAGCTGCGGCGTGGTGGCGAGCAGCACGTTGTTGGCGTCGTAGACCTCGAACCAGACGTGCGCGTTACGGGTCGGGTCGAGCGAGAACCACGCGCCCTCGAAGAACACCGGCGCGGGGAACGAGAAGGAGATCGGCGAGGCCTGGAAGTCGTTGGTGATGAAGTTGGTGCCAGAGTGCGCCTGGTACTGGCCGGTGATGGTGTAGAAGACGTACCAGTCGGAGTCCCAGGTCAGGCTCCGGTAGCCCGGCGTGATGAAGGTCGAGGCGTTCGAGCCGTAGTCCTCGAAGTCGATGATCACTTCTCCGCCGTCGGGATGAGTGCCCGCGTCGGTGCCCGCGTCTGTTCCGGCGTCTTCACCCGCGTCGGTTCCGGCGTCTGCGCCCGCGTCAGTGCCTGCGTCTGTTCCTGCATCGAGGCCTGCGTCCGTGCCGGCGTCGGCTCCCGCATCGGTTCCCGCGTCTTCACCTGCGTCGGTCCCCGAGTCTCCGCCTTCGATGAACATTCCGATCGAACGGCCAGCAAGCGAAACCCTGACCTCCGGTTCGCCCGAGGCGTCTGACTCGATCAGCAGCGAAGCGCCATCGGGCCCTTCGGTCAGCGGCGCTGCATAGGTCACCGACAACGTCGCCGTCGAACCCGGCGCGATCGTGGTCGGAGCAATGCCGACCGTGAACGCGTGCCGCGCGTCGCTCTCGATCGCCACCCGGGTGATGGTGAGCTCGTGGGCACCCGCGCTGGTGATCGTCACCGTACGCGTGCTGTTCGACCCCGAGAGGATCGTTCCAAAATCAATCGAGAGCGGCGTGACCGAGATCTCCGCTCCCGCGTTCTTCAGGCTGTTCCCGCAATTGCAGCTGGCGAGCACTGAGGTGACAGCTGCGAGGGCGAGCAGGCGGCGCATGGGTCGCGCACCTGAGCCCAGCTCAGGGCATTTGCACAAGCTGGTTCCGGAGATCCCTCGTACGACACGGCCCCTCGTGCGGGCACGTGGATTGAAGGCTGTCCCTCACCCGCGAGCGCCTATGGCGCTCGTCGGCCTCTCCCAACGGAGAGGGTCGTGCTCGGCGCTTCTAGAAACTACAGCCCGACGCGAAGCCGGTCGCGTCGATGGTGCCGTCGAGGCGGCCCTCGAGGCTGAGCCACTTGGCGCGAATCGAGACCTCGTGGCGGCCGGAGCGCTTCGGCGAGCAATAGATAAGCTCGTAGTCGCGGCCGGCCAACGACTCGACCTGCTGCGCCACCGAGTTGAACGCGCTCGCCAAGCTTTGCGCATCAGACGCGCGGAAGAACCCGTCTTTGCCGATCGCCCTCAGCGCGTCTTCGTCGACCGAGGGACCCAGCCCGACGGTGAACACGTGCGACGAGGTGCCAGACACTTTTTGCTGCGCCGAGGCGAACGAGACCCGCGCCGCTTCGTCGGCGCCGTCGGTGAACGCCACCAGCGCCGAGTTGTGAAAGTCGGCTCCGCTCTGGTGCGCGTCGAGGCCGTCGAGCGCGGCGCTCACCGCTCCGTAGAGGTTGGTGGAGTCGTCGACACAGCGGAACGCCGCGCAGGTGCCCGCGCCCGGCACGCCCGCGCAGTCGGCGTCGGCATGACACTGCGCCACGCTCAGCGAGTCGATCGCCTGGTGCAGCTGATCAGCGCTCGACCCGAAGTCGGCCAGCACCTGCGGCTGCGCGCGGCCGTCGAAGGTCCACACCGCGACCGCGGTCTGCTGCTCGAGCACCGCGTCGAGGTAGGCGCGCGCCGCGCTCTGCAGCGCCGGCACCGAGCCCGACCGCAAGATGCTGCCCGAGAGGTCGAGCAGCAGCAGCGACTGCACCTGCCACGACTCGCCGTGCGGCAAGACCGCGTGCCGGCTCTCGTTCGGGTCCAACACCACCCCGTCTTCACTGAGCGTGAACGCGTCGGCCGACAGCCGCGGAACCGGCTGCCCCTTGCACGTCTCCACCCGGAACGAAGCGGTCACCTTCGCCGGCTGCGAGGTCGACCAGCCGGTGCCATCGGGCTGGGTGAGATTGAGGCACTCGTTCGGCTCGGCACTCGCGCCACCCTCAGGCCCGCACGCCCCGCTCAGTAAGACGAGTAGGGCGAGAAACTGTCGGTTGATGTGGGTCATGGTAGGGAAAGCGTAGGTGCACTGCTGCAACCAGCAAGTTTTCGGGCTTGAATTCACCTCGCGAGGCTCACAAACAAATGTCAGTGGAGGGTGCGTGAAGCCGCTCGTCATCTCTCTGTTGCTCGCGACCGCCGCCTGGGCGGGCGAAGGGTCGCTGTCGGCGCCGGCTCCGTTGAAGCTGGTGAAGACGCGCGCCGCGAGCTCGACCGCGCGCGATGAAGTCACCGGTCAGCTGATGCCGTCGAAGCTCGGCCCGCTCGGCTTCGAAGTCGGTGGCCGGTTGATGAAGACGCGCGCGCAGAAGGGCGAGCAGGTGAAGGCCGACCAGGTGCTCGGTCAGCTCGACCCCGAGATCGCCGACGCACAGGTGGCGCAGGCCGAGGCCGCGGTCGCCGCCGCCGAAGCGCAGGCCACCATCGCCACCGACGTCGCCGCGCGAAACGAGAAGCTGCAGGGAGAAGGCAGCGTGTCGGACGTGCAGTCGAAGTCGGCCGCGGCGCAGGCGAAGGCGGCCCAGGCGCAGCTCTTGGCGGCGAAGGCCCAGGCGCAGCAGGCCCGCGCGGCGCGCAAGAAGCACGACCTCAAGGCCCCGTTCGCCGGCACCGTGGTCGACGCGCCTGATCAGATCGGCGGCATGGTCGGGCCGGGAACGCCGGTCTACATCATCATGCAGCTCGATCCGTTGGTGCTCAAAGCAACCATCCCCGAGTCGGCGCGGCAGTCGGTGAAGGTCGGCTCCAAGGTGAAGGTGAGCGCGATCGGCTCGTCGGTGTTCACCACCGAAGCGACGGTGAAGCTGATCATCCCCAGCGCAGACCCAGCGACCCACCGGGTGCCGATCGAGATCAACGTGCCCAACGCCGACGGCCGCTTCGTCGCCAACACGCTCGCCCGCGCGGTGCTCCCGCTGGGCGATGCCCGCCAGGCGATCTCGATTCCCGCCAGCGCGCTCGGCTCCACCGGAGGCGATCACGTCTTCGTGGTCACCAACGCCGGCGAGCTGCGCAAGGTGCCGGTCAATGTGCTCGAGCGCGGCAGCAAAGAGGTGATCGTCAGCTCGGGCGAGCCGCTCGACGAAGTGGTCGACTACCCGTCTTCAGCCCTGGTCGAGGGCTCGCGCGTCTCGGTGGTGCGTTGACGTGACGCTCTCTGACGTCGCCATTCGTCGTCCGGTCTTCACCACCATGATGTCGGTGATGCTGGTGGTGTTGGGCACCATCGGCCTCACCAAGCTCGGCACCGACTTCTTCCCCGACGTCTCGCTCCCGGTGGTGCTGGTGACCACCGTCTACAAAGGCGCCGGGCCGCAGGAGATCGAGCAGCAGATCTGCAAGCCGATGGAAGACGCGATCGCCGGCCTGGCGGGGATCGACATGATCCACTCCTACTCGCGCGAGAACGTCGGGCTGGTGGTGGTGCGCTTCACCCTCGACACCAACCTCGATCGCGACGTTCAAGAAGTGCGCGACAAGGTCGCGCTGGTTCGCATGCTGCTGCCGAAAGAGGCGGAGGTGCCCACCGTCAGCCGCGTCGATCTCTCCACCACGCCGATTCTCACCTACGCGGCCTCGGCGCAGATGAGCTCGCAGCAGCTCCGCCGCACGCTGGTCGATCAGCTCACCCCCGAGCTCGCGCAACTGCAGGGCGTGGGCGAGGTGCGCATCACCGGCGGCGACGTGCGCGAGATTCAGGTCGACGTGTCGCTGGACCAGGCGCTCGCCGCGGGCCTCGCTCCCGGGCAGGTGGCCGAGAAGGTCGGCAGTGAGAACCTCGACCTCCCCGCCGGCCGCCTCGAGCTGGGGCCCACCGAGCTCACCGTGCGCTCGCTCGGGCAGTTTCGCAGCGTCGACGACATTCGCTCGATGCCGGTCACCAAGGGCCCGTCGGGCACCCAGGTGCGGCTCGACGAGATCGCCAAGGTCACCGACGGCGTGCAGGAGCAGCGCACGCTCGCCCGCTTGAACGGCCGCGAGAGCATCATCGTCGACGTGGTGAAGCAGCCCGGCTCGAACACCGTCGCGGTGGCCGACGCGGTGAAGGCGAAGCTGAAGACGCTCGAGCCGCAAATCGGGCACGGCTTCAAGGCGTCGCTGCTGGTCGACCAGTCGGCGATCATTCGCGAGAGCACCAACGACGTCTGGGTGGCGCTGATCTTCGGCGGCCTGATGGCGATCGCGATCATCTTGCTGTTCCTGCTCGACCTCCGCGGCACGCTGATCAGCTCGCTGGCGCTGCCGACGTCGGTGGTGGGCACCTTCTTCGTGATGAACGCGTTCGGCTTCACGCTGAACCAGATGACCCTGCTCGCCCTCTCGCTCGCGATCGGCCTGTTGATCGACGACGCGGTGGTGGTGCGGGAGGCGATCACCCACCGGCTCGATCAGGGCGAAGACGCCCACAGCGCGGCGTCGAAGGGCACCCAAGACGTGTTCCTCGCGGTGCTGGCGACCACCTTCTCGCTGGTGGCGGTGTTCGTGCCGGTGGCGTTCATGCCCGGCATCGTCGGCCAGTTCTTCAAGCAGTTCGGCATCACCATCACCGCCGCGGTGCTGATCTCGCTCTTCATCTCCTTCACGCTCGACCCGATGCTGTCGGCGCGATTCGTCAAAGCGCGCGGGGCTCACGGCGAGCGCAAGCTGAACCGGGTCGCCCAGGTGCTGAAGGGCTTCTTCGACGGCATGGAGCACCGGTACCACGCGCTGCTCCGCTGGGTGCTGCACCACAAGCTCGCCACCTCCGGCATCACCGTGGTGGTGGTCGTTCTCTCGGTGCTCGGCGGGAGCAAGCTCGGCCTGGAGTTCCTGCCGGTGCAGGACCAGGGGCAGTTCATGGTCGACCTCACGCTCGGTGACGGCGCGTCGCTCGCCGAGACCACCGCGCGCACCAGCACCGCCGAGCAGACGCTGCTGAAGATTCCCGAGGTGACCGAGGTGTTCTCGATCGTCGGCCTCAACGGCGACGTGAACAAGACCCGCCTCCGCGTCATCTGCAAAGAGAAGTCGAAGCGCGACAAGGGCCTCCAGGAGCTGAAGTCGGAGGCGCGCACCCAGCTCGAGGCCGCGCTCCAGTCGACGCAGATCGCGCTCAACGACCCGCCGATCATCGAAGGCACCGGCGACTTCTTCCCGCTGATGATCCGCGTCACCGGCCCCGACCTCGACAAGGTGAAGGAGCAGACCGAGCGGCTGGCGACGATGCTGCGCGACATTCCCGGCACCACCGACGTGCGCGTCGACGCCAACCCGCCCAAGCCCGAGCTGCAGGTCACCATCGACCGTGCCAAGGCCTCCGACGTCGGGCTGACCGCGGCGGCGATGGCGATGCAGCTGCGCCTGGCGATGAGCGGCACCGAGGTCGGCAAGCTGCGCGAAGGCGATCAGGAGACGCCGATTCTGGTGCGGCTCTCGGAGGCCGACCGCCAGAACCCCGACAGCATCGGCCGGCTGCTGGTGTTCACCAAAGACGGCGCCCGGCCGGTGAAAGACATCGCCACGCTCTCGATGCACGACGGGCCGTCGGTGATCGAGCACCACTCCCGCGAGCGGCAGGTCGCCGTCTACGCCAACCTCGCCCGCGGCGCCGCGCTCGGCACGGTGGCGAACGAGTTTCGTCAGCGGCTGGCGGCGGCGCCGGTGCCGGCGGGCTTCAACGTCATCTACGACGGCCAGGTGCAGACCTTCGACGAGCAGAACCGCGCCTTCATGCTCGCGTTCGGCCTCGCCTTCGTCTTCATCTACATGGTGCTCGCGTCGCAGTTCGAGTCGTTCAAGCACCCGTTCACCATCATGGTCTCGGTGCCGCTGGCGCTGATCGGCGCGGTGCTGGCGCTGGTCGGTACCCACAACAACCTCTCGCTGGGCGGAATGATCGGCATCATCTTGCTGATGGGCCTGGTGACGAAGAACGCGATTCTGCTCGTCGACGGTGCGCTGCAGAACCTGCGCGCGGGTGACGACCTCGACACCGCGCTGCTCAAGGCGGGCCCGCGGCGGCTGCGCCCGATTCTGATGACCTCGGCGGCGATGGCGATCGGCATGCTGCCCACCGCGCTCGGCCGCGGCCTCGGCTCGGAGTTCCGCGGGCCGATGGCGATCGCGGTCATCGGTGGCGTGGTCAGCTCGACGCTGCTGACGTTGTTGGTGGTGCCGGTGGTGTTCTCGTTCTTCGAGAAGCTGACGCCGAAGCGGTTCAAGCGGCAGGTCGACGCGCCGGCCGAAGTCGAAGAGACCGAAGAGAAGCCTTCGATTCATTGAAGTGTGGAGGGGACATGGGCCGTTTCACGTTCGCACCCGTCTGCGCGTCGTTGCTCGCGTTCACCGCGGCGGGAGCCCCTCTGGTGCCCGACGCACCGCCGACCGACGGGCCGATGCTGGCGTCGTCGCGCAAGGTGGTGACGCTGAAGGAAGCGCTCGCGCTGGCCTCGCAGAACAGCGCCGAGCTGGCGGGCGCGAGGGCGCAGGCGCTCCAGGTCGAGTCGCAGGCGAACCGGGTGTGGGGCGCGATTCTCCCCGAGATCAACGCCGCCGGCTCGGTGGTGCACACCTCGGCGCCCGCGGTGCTGCCGGCGATTCCCGGGGTGATTCCGAGCGCGATCAACATTCAGGCGACCGACTCGCTCTACGGCAACGTCACCCTGACCGAGACGCTGATCACCCCGCAGATGGTGCTCATTCCCGCGGCGAAGACCGGGGTCGAGTCGGCGCGGCTGGGCGTGCTCGAAGCGCGCGAGCAGGTGCTGCTCAACACCGCGCGCATCTACCTCTCGCTCCAGGGCATCTCGCAGCTCGAAGCGGCGGCGCACGACGCCGAGGTGGTGGCGCTGAAGCGCGAGAAAGACGCCACCAACCAGCTCAACGCCGGCATGGCGGTCGAGGTCTCACTGCTGCGGGCGCAGGCCGACACCGCTCAGGCGCGCTCGACGCTGGCGCAGCTGGCAGGTCAGCGGGAGGCGCTGCTGTCGTTGCTCGAAGCGCTCACCGGTGAAGCGGTGCGGCCCGACGAGAACGGAGCGGGCATGGACTTCGGTTCGCCGGCGCAAGAGACGGCGCAGCCGTGGGAGAACAAGTACCTGATCAAGAGCCAGCAGAAGGGCTACGAGGCGCTCGACGCGTTTCACACCTACGACCGCCTGCTGTGGATGCCGTCGCTCTCGGCCCAGGCGCGCGGGCTCTACAACTCCAACTCCGGCTTCACCGGCAAGAACGCCTGGTGGGACGCGTCGCTGATCGTCAGCTTCCCCATCTACGACCGCGGCGCGCGCTACTCGGCGATGCACGAAGACGACGCCAAGGCGGCGGAGCAGCTGGCGAAGCTGGAGGCGACCCGGCGGCAGGCGAAGGCGACCTGGGTGGGCGCGAAGACCAACCTCGAGGCGGCACAGGCGGCGGCGAACCTCGCCGAGTCGCAGCTGCAGCTCGCCACCCGCGCGCAGAAGCAGCTCGAGTCGGCCTACCAGGCGGGCGTCGCCACTTCGCTCGAGCTCTCCGACATGGACAACAAGCGCTTCCTCGCCGCGTCGGCCGCCGCGCAGGCGAAGGCCCAGGTGGAGGTGCGCAAGGTCGAGGTCGCCGCCGCCGAGGGCCGCCTCGCCGAAGCCGCCGGGCTGAAGTGATTACTTCGTCTTCGCCGGCTTCGGGTCGGCGTTCGCCGGGGCCGCGGTCTTCGCCGGCTTGATCGACCCCAGCGTCGCCACCACGAACTTCATGCCACCGAGCGACTCGAAGTCGGCCGGGGTCGCGATAAGCGAGATGGTCACCGCGTGCCCGTCGCGCGCCAACACCACCGCGCCCAGCCGCACCGGCACCTTGCCCGCCGCGCCGTCGGCGATCACCTGCGTGCCGCCGCCTTGCAGCGACTCCCGCTTGGTCACCTTCGCGCTCTTGCCCAGCTGCGAAAGAATCGCGGTGACGAGTTGATCTTCGGTCGCGGTCGCGCCGTCGGGCGTCACCGTCACCACCACCGCGGGGCTGTCGTCGGCGCCGGGGGGCCGCTGCGCCATGAACATCTGGGTGCCGTTGCCCGACTGGGTCTTGATCGACCAGCCCTTGGGCACGCCGACCGAGATCGCGTCGAACGTCTTGTCCTCCAGCTCGGGCACGCCGGCGAAGGAGGGGACGGCGGTCAGCAGCACCACGGCGAGGGCGAGAGAGGCGCGCATTCACTGCGTTATCCCGGTGGTCCGAAACTTTCGCAAGCCGCCTGTGTTCGCTCTACTGACGCCGTGCGCCTCTCCGCGATGTTGATGTGTCTGTGGGCACTTGCTGCATCGGCCTCCGATGTGGGAGCGGAGCTCACGGCCGGCGGCACCCGCGCGACGGTGAACAACCCGCGCAGTGGCTACGCCGGAGCGCTGCTCAACGGCGCCTGGGACATCAACGACACCTTCGGGCTCAACGGCGCGGTGGGCTTCACCCACGACAACGGCACGATGAAGGGCGACGTCGACGCCAAGGGCAGCAACATCTGGCTGTTTCAGCTCGCGGCCGACGCGCTGCTGAGCGACCACTTTCTGCTCAGCGCCGGGCTGACCGCGTCGCCCGCCAGCACCGGCCAGTCGGCCACCACCATCACCGCCGACATTCCACGGCTGGGCCGCACCGAGACAGTGCCCGCCCTGATCTCCACCACCAGCAGCTCGCTGGGCGGCATCTTGATGCTGGCCTTCGGCACCCACGGCGACGGCAAGTGGGAGCACAGCCTCAACGCTTCGACTCAGCTGATGCGGTTTGGTGTCGCCGAGAAGCTGACGCCCGACCTCAGCGGGCTGCCGCTCAAAGATCGGGTCACCGCCAAGGAGGTGGAGGGCTTCTGCGCCAATCACCTCGAGCTCCCGGGGTGCCGGGTGCTGACCCAACCGCAGAACGCCTCGCTGCTCCAGGCGCGGCTGCAGCTGGCGTACATCGCCACGCTGTTCGGCGACAACGACGTCGGGCTCGACTTCTCGTACTACCTCTACGACCACGACCCGACCGAGACCGGCTTCTTCTCGGTCGCCACCTTCGGCCGCATCTCCCTCGGCGACACCCCGAATGCGATCGCTCCGATTCAGTGGACGCTGAAGCCGTCGTACGTGCACCGCTTCGGCAAGGTGACGCTGAAGCTCTGGGTGCAATACGGCCAGTACGTGCCGGGGCAGGGCTACGACACCGCCGCGGGCGCGAAGCTGGAGTGGAAGATCACCCGCCACTGGAAGGTGTACGTGCTGGGACAGGGGCAGCGCGACGTCGACGCTTCGGGCAACGGCCTCGGCTCGGGCAGCGGCGTGTTGGGCGCGACCTGGACTTTCTAAATCGCTGAGAAAAGCGCGCGCGGTTTACAGGCCGGCCGAATTTCCCGTTTCCGCGTTCGCGACAATGCCTTCAGTTCCTGGAGGCATCGATGACCGTCACGCTGCAACCGCTCGCTCCTGCCGCGCCCCACGTGCGGCCTCCGGTTCCCGCTCCCGCTCCCGCTCATACGGGAAGCACCACCACCGTCGACTCGTTCTCCGCTCCGGTTCCGCCCGCGGGGCTGAAGCGCGGCAGCCACGGCGCCGCGGTGAAACAGCTGCAGAACGACCTGGTGAAGCTGAAGTACCTCTCGGCACAGAGCGCGGCGACGGGGCCCGGCACCTTCGGCCCGCATACCGAGGCGGCGGTGAAGGCGTTTCAGCACCACGCGCATCTTCCGGCGACCGGCGTCTACGACTCGCGCACCCGCAACGCGCTCGCGCTCGCGCTCGAGCCACATCACACGGTGAAGCACCCGACTCCGGTTACCCACGGGCTGCCGGCGGGCACCGGCGCGCAGTACGCGTACTTTCAGAAGCTGGTGGGCAAGCACTTCAAGACCGGTCCCAACCAGATGAACCTGATCGGCTATCGCCACCCGACGTCGACCTTCGCCAACGGCGGCCGCGGCGTCTACGACGACAAGCTGTACATGGTGTGGAAGGACGCCAGCGGTCACCCGCACGTGCAGCACTTCACCTACAACGCCGACCCTGCGCAGGTGTTCGTCGGCACTGCGAAAGACGTCAACGGCGATGGCCGCGGCGACCTCGGCCGCATTCCCGCCGGGTTTCACTCGTTCGCGTTGAGCAGCCGCGCCGGCACCGGAGCGCCGTGTCTGCGCACCGCCCAGGGCGACTTCAAGGTCGAGCGCGACGTGAACCACGACGGCCGGTTCGACGAGCACCGGCTGTCGAGCGGCGGGTCCAACTTTCTCTTTCACGAAGGTGGCTCGACCGGCACCTGGAGCCAGGGCTGTCAGACGCTCGCGCCCTCGCAGTGGCAGAAGTTCTGGAGCGCGGTGAAGCACGCCCACGGCACCATCGGCTACACGCTGATCAACGGAGTGCCGGCGGGCTTCTGATCAGACGGCCAGCCGCGCCCGCTGCGGCGCCGCGCGCACCTCGGCCACCACCCCGGAGTTGAAGGCGAGGAAGTCGTCTTCCATTCCGTCGGAGAAGAGCACCCCGCCCGAGGGCATCAGCGACTCGAGCTTCAGCTGCGCGCCGCGCTCGACCATGCCCGCCGTCTGCTGCGCGGTGGAGTGCCGCGACACGAACGGCTCGCGCACCACGTAGACCAGCCGCGGGTCCTCCCACTTCATCTTCAGCGGTGGGCCGGCGGTGCCGCCGAGCAGCTTCGAGACCCCGCTCGCCATCTGGCAGACGCTCGAGAGCCAGCCGGTCGAGCCGGCGCCGGTGGAGACGATCACTCCGCTGGAGGACTGGCGCTCGTAGCCCTTGCCCGCGTCGAGGCGGTAGCGCGCCGACACGTGGGTGCGCGCGCCGACGTAGAAGTCGTTGAACGCGAGCAGGCGCTGACCATCTGAGAGCTTCGCTTCGGCGAGGGTGACCTCGCGGAAACGGCTGCGGCCCTCGAGCACGGCCGTCGCTGCGCGCCGCGCGTCTTTCGGCAGGAACGGCAGCAGCACGCCGTCGAACCGCGCCGGGTCGGGGTTGACGCCCACCAGCGGCTGCGCGCCGACGTACTTGGCGGTGTTCGCCACCAGGCCGTCTTGCCCGAGCGCGACCACCAGGTCGGTCTTCGAGAACAGGTAGGTGGGCACCAGCGCGCGGTCGAGCACCTGCACCGGCAAACCGAGCTGCAGCGTGCGCTCCAGGGTGTCGAGCGAGCGGCAGTACTCGTCGTGCTCGAGCTGGTAGTCGTCGAAGTCGAGCCCGGCGTGCTCGAGGTAGAAGCGCGCCTGGGCCTTGGTGTTGAACCGCTCGATCAGCTCGGTGAGCCGGGTCTTGCGGGTGACGAGCACCAGCTTGTCGAACGCGGATCCCTCTCCTGAAGGGAGAGGGCCGCGAGCGCGAAGCGCTCCGGGGTGAGGGTATTGATCCATGGTTCTCCAACCTCTCCCGGCGGGCGCCTATGCGCCCGTCCGCCCTCTCCTGTCAGGAGAGGGTTCGTGTGCGTCCTCGCCCGAGCCGAGCAGGGTGCGCAGCAGGTCGGGGCTCATGTTGAGCTCGCCGATCTTGTCGGCGTTCTCGGCCATCTCGCGGAAGGCGAGCGCGATCATCGTGCGCGGGTCTCCACCGCCGGCCGACAGCGCCTGCAACGTCTTCCAGTCCAGCGCCTTGATCGGCTTCAGCGTCGCGTCGAGCGCGTAGGCCTTCGAGTCGGCCGACTTCTTCTCGTTGGCCACCTTCTGATCGATCAGCGTCGCGCGCTTCTCTTCGACCGAGATGTCGGCGGCCATCTGGGTCTCGCGAATGTGGCGGCGCTTCTCTTCGACCATCACCTGGGTCGCCAGCTCCGACTCCTTGATCTTCCGCTCCTGCTCGACCGCGGCGTTGCGACGGTCGTAGATCGCCTCGTCGGCCTCCCGCTGCAGCATCTCGCGCGCGTGCGCCTCGAGCGCGCGGCCCATCTCGGGCGCCGGCTTGAGCGACAGAATCGAGAGCGCCAGCACCTCGACGCCCAGGCCGGTGACCGCCTCCGCGCCGCGCAGCTGCGCCAGCACCTGGCTCGAAAGCGCGTCAGAGCGTGCCAGCGCCTGCTTGAGCGGCATCGCCTGCACCGCCGCCCGCGCCAGCACCTGCGCCGCGTGCACCAGCCGCTCTTCGACCTTCCCGGGATCCTCGGTGAGGTGGTGGCCCGCGGCGTCGGCCTCGAAGTCGAGCAGCGACGCCAGCTTCTTCGGGTCTGCCACCCGGTAGGTCAGCTGCCCCTGCACGGTGAGCGCCTGAAAGTCGTTGGTGACCTCCTGAAACGCGAACGGCACGTCGGAGCTCGCCAGCGGCACCATCACCAGGGTGGTGGTCGGCGCCCAGTAGAAGAACGACAACCCCGCGCCTTCGCGCTTCACCTTCCCGTTCTTGAACTGCATCACGTACGTCGTCGGCGGGGCCTTCAAGAATCGGATCACCGGGCAGCTCCTTGTTAGGGTCAATATGACTCTAATTTCGGCATTTAATAGAGTCAACACGACCTCTATTCCTGACGCCGCGACTTGCTGACAGCCGAGGCGGTGGCCTGCCCGTTCGGGCACTTGATCCAGGGCTATCCTTTTGTTCAGGTTCTCGATCGTCATGGCCTCCCCTCACCACCCGTCGCTCGAGTCCTTCCATCCGGTCGTTCGCGCGTGGTTTCAGGAAGAGATCGGCGACCCGACCGAGCCGCAGATTCGCGGTTGGCCGGCGATTCGCGAGGGGCGCTCGGTGCTGGTCGCCGCGCCCACCGGCTCGGGAAAGACGCTGGCCGCGTTTCTGGGTTGCCTCGACCTTCTCTTCCGCGCCGCCGCGGCCGGCACGCTCAAAGACGAGACCCAGGTGCTGTACCTCTCGCCGCTGAAGGCGCTCGGCAACGACGTGCAGAAGAACCTGCTCCAGCCGCTGGAGCGTCTGCGCGAGCGCGCGAAGCAGGCCGGCATCGAGCTGCCCGACATTCGGGTGATGGTGCGCACCGGAGACACCAGCGCCGCCGACCGCGCGTCGATGGTGAAGCGCCCGCCGCACATTCTGATCACGACTCCGGAGTCGCTGTTCCTCTACCTGACCGCCGACAAGAGCCGCAAAACGCTCGCCTCGGTGAAGACGGTGGTGGTCGACGAGATTCACGCGCTCGCCCGCGATAAGCGCGGCTCCCACTTCGCGCTCTCGATGGAGCGGCTGAAATCGGTATGCGGTGAGCCGCAGCTGGTCGGCCTCTCGGCGACCCAGAAGCCGCTCGAGCTTTTGGCGAAGTTTCTCACCGGCACCCGCTCGAAGCCGTGCGAGGTGATCCACGTCGGTCACCTGCGGCCGTGGGAGCTCAAGCTCGAGGTGCCGGAAGACGAGCTCTCGGCGGTCGCCACCCACGAGATGTGGGGGCAGATCTACGACCGCCTCGCCGCGCTCGCCGACAGCAACCGCACGATGCTGGTGTTCGCCAACACCCGCAGGCTGTCGGAGCGCATCGCCCACGACCTCGGCAGCCGCCTCGGTGAAGACAAGGTCGCCGCCCACCACGGCTCGATGGCGCGTGAAGCGCGGTTGAAGGCCGAAGAGCGCCTCAAGGCCGGCCAGCTGAAGGTGATGGTGGCCACCGCGTCGCTCGAGCTCGGCCTCGACATCGGCAGCATCGACCTGGTGGTGCAGATCGGCTCGCCCCGGTCGATCGCGGTGATGCTGCAACGCCTCGGCCGGTCCGGTCACCGCAAGTCGGCGATCTCCCGCGGCATCCTCTTCGCGATGACGCGAGACGAGCTGGTCGAGTGCACCGCGATGGTGCGCGCGATTCACGAGGGCACCCTCGACGCGGTGCGAATGCCCGACAAGCCGCTCGACATTCTCGCCCAGCAGGTGGTCGCCGAGGTCGCCGCGCGCGAATGGAACGAAGGCGAGCTGTACGAGCTGTTCCGCTCGGCGTCGCCCTTCGAGTCGCTCACCAGGCAAGAGTTCGAGAAGGTGCTCGAGATGGCGAGCGAGGGCGTCTCGACCCGCCGCGGCCGCTCGCGGGTGCACCTGCATCGCGACCGGGTGAACGGAATTCTGCGCGCGCGCAAAGGCGCCCGGCTCTACGCGCTGCAGAACGGCGGCGCGATTCCCGACACCTTCCAGTACCCGGTGATCGCCGAGCCCGAAGAGAAGCGGGTCGGCACCGTCGACGAAGACTGGGCGGTGGAGTCGATGCCGGGCGACGTGTTCCTGCTCGGCTCGACCTCGTGGCGCATTCGCCGCATCTACGACGGAGCGGTGCGGGTGGAAGACGCGCTCGGCCAGCCTCCATCGGTGCCGTTCTGGAACGGTGAAGCGCCGGCCCGCACCGACGAGCTGTCGGTGGAAGTGTCGCGGCTGCGCGAAGACCTGGTGAAGCGCGACGACGCTCAGGCCTGGCTGGTGAAGGAGCTGAACCTTCCCGAGCGGGCGGCGGCGTTTCTGGTCGCTTACGTGCGGGCGGGCTCGGCGGTGCTGGGCGCGGTGCCGACCCAGACGCAGATCGTCGCCGAGCGCTTCTTCGACGACGCCGGTGGGATGCAGCTGATCATCCACGCTCCGTTCGGCGCGCGGATCAACAAGGCCTGGGGCCTCGCGCTGCGGAAGAGCTTCTGCCGGCAGTTCGACTTCGAGCTCCAGGCAGCGGCGACCGACGACGCGATTCTGCTGTCGCTCGGTGAACAGCACAGCTTCCCGCTGATCGAGATCCTCGACTTCGTGCACCCCAACAGCGCCGAGAAGGTGCTCACCCAGGCGGTGCTGCAGGCGCCCTTGTTCGGCACCCGCTTCCGCTGGACCGCGGGCCGTGCGCTGGCGCTGTCGCGAATGAACAACGGCAAGCGGCTGCCTCCGCCGATTCAGCGCGCGCGCGCCGAGGACCTGATCGCCGCCGTGTTCCCCGAGCAGGTCGGCTGCCAGGACAACCACGGCAACATGGAGATCGAGCCGCCGGACCATCCCATCGTCAGCGAGACGATGAAGGACTGTCTGCGGCAGACGATGGACATCGACGGGCTCAAGGCGGTGCTGGAGGAGATGAAAGCCGGGCGCATCACCAAGCGCGCGGTCGATCTGCCCGAGCCCAGCGTGTTCGCGCACGCGATGCTGAATTCGGCGCCGTACACCTATCTCGACGACGCGCCGCTCGAGGAGCGCCGGGCCCGCGCGGTCTCGGTGCGCCGCACGCTGCCCGAGGCCGACGCCGCCGCGTTCGGTACGCTCGACGCCGACGCGATCGCCCAGGTGATCGACGAGGCGCAGCCCGAAGTGCGCGACGCCGAAGAGCTGCACGACCTGCTGCTGCAGCTGTGCATCGCGCCGGTCGAGGCGATGGATGATCAGCGGCTCCAGTGGCTGAAAGAGCTGCGGGCCGGCAAGCGGGCAGGGGTGCTCGAGCATCAGGGCCGCCAGTTCGCGTACCCCGCCGAGCGTGTACCGCAGGCGCAGTCGCTGTTCCCGCAGGCGGCGCTCGAGCTGTCGGCGCTGCCGGGCGATCTGCCGGTGCCGATCGAAGAGGCTCAGAAGCAAGCGGTTCGCGGCTACATGGAGCTCGCCGGTCCGGTGACGACCGCGCAGGTGGCCAAGCGCCTCTGCATCGAGCGCGGCGACGTCGAGATCACGCTCACGCGTCTCGAAGGCACCGGTCAGGTCCTCCGCGGAATCTTCAATCCAGTCACTCCACCACCGGGGGACTCCCTCCCCCTTCGGGGGAGGGTGCCCGAAGGGCGGGAGGGGGCTCACGCCTCCGACGAACTTCCAACCGAGTGGTGCGATCGCCGCCTGCTTCAGCGCATTCACCGCCTCACCGTCGGCCGGCTCCGCAAAGAGATCGAGCCGCTCTCGGCGCAGGACCTGATGCGGTTCTTGTTCCGCTGGCACTACCTCGACGGTGACACCGCACTGCGCGGAACGGCGGGCCTCTCGAAGGTTCTGACGCTGCTCGAAGGCTACGAAGCTCCAGCGGCGGCCTGGGAGCAGGAGCTCTTCCCCTCGCGCATGCGGCAATACGTCGGCGAGTGGTTGGAGCAGCTCTCGTGGAATGGCGAGGCAGCCTGGGGCCGGCTCACGTTGCGCGACAACAAGCCGGTGCTCGGCCCTCGGCGTGGCGTCGTCGCCCCGGTCGACCCTCCCGAGCCAGTGCGGCGCGCGGCGACTCCGACTCGCAACGCGTCGTTGTCGTTCGTCACCCGGCCCAACCTCGAGTGGCTACTCGAAGCGGCGCGGCCCGGTGAGCGGTTGTCAGACGGGCCGGCACCGTTCCCGTCTGACCTGAGCGCGACAGCGAAGGCGGTGGCTGAAGCGCTCGAACGGCGTGGCGCGAGCTTCTTCGCCGAGCTGGTGTCCGCCACCCGGCGTCTGCCGGCCGAAGTGGAAGACGCGCTCTGGGAGCTCCTGGCACACGGTCTGGTCACCGCCGACGCAGTGCAGAACCTGCGGGTGCTGCAGTCACCGAAGCTGCGCCGCCGTCAGCGCGCGATGCAGCGTGGCGGTCCCGGCCGGTGGTCGTTGCTGCGTCCTCTCGAGCAGTCAGAGCCCGACGAGCTGCTGGAGAAGACCGCGAAGCTGTTCCTCCGCCGCTACGGCATCGTGTTCCGCGACCTGGTGATGCGCGAGAGCATCGCTCCCCCGTGGCGCGATCTGCTGCATGTCTACCGGCGGATGGAAGCGCGCGGCGAGATTCGCGGCGGCCGGTTCTTGTCAGGCTTCGCGGGGGAGCAGTACGCGCTGCCCGACGCGGTCGAGATGGCGCGGCAGACGCGGCGCCGTGAGAAGGACGGGAAGGTGGTGCGCATCAGCGCCACCGACCCGCTGAACCTCACCGGTGTGGTGACGCCCGGACCTCGGGTGGCGTCGATCATGGGCCACTACGTCACGTACGTGGACGGCGTGCCGAAGCCGGCGAAGCAGGCTGATCTCGAGATCGCGCCGACTGGAGAGTGACGCCCCTCCCGGCCTCCGGCCACCCTCCCCCTTGTTGGGGGAGGGGATACACCGCGCGCGACCCTTCCCCCTACGGGGGAAGGTGCCCGAAGGGCGGAAGGGGCGTCACGCCTCCGACAACCGCTACTGAAAATCGATCTTCGTCAGCACGCCGTTCGAGACCTCAACGGTCTTGCCGCCGGTGTCATCGGTGCCGCTGAACGAGAACGTGCCCGAGAACTGCTTCTTCGCCGCGTCGACCTCGGTGATCACCACCGACCCGGTGCCGTTGCCATCGGTGAAGTAGCTGGTGTCGCCGATGATGTCGTACTGACCGCCGGCGTTTCCATCGAGCGGCAGGTTGTGGTTCGGCTTGTACTTCAGCGCGTACGATCCGACGGCCACGGGCGCAGGAATCTCACTGAGCGTGACCAACGAGTTGTCGTTGCAGTCCTTCACGCTGACCAAAAACGAGCCGCCATCCGACACGTAGACGGCAGAGCCCGCCGACTCGTCGACTTCCTTTGCGGTCCACGTCGCGACGACAGTCCCCATGCACGGTACCCGCGGCACCTTGGGAGACTGAAAACAACCGACGATGAGCAGCGCCCCGGAGGCTGCAAGCCAACGCACGGCACCTTCATGCCTGAAAAGCGCTCACAGCTTCAACGCGTAAAAGCGATCGCAGCCAGAATGCCCGGTCGCTCCCTCGGCGCAGGTCTTCTGAAACCCCAGCTTCTCGTAGAGCTTCATCGCCGCGGTCATGCCGGTCAGCGTCTCGAGGTAGCACCGGCCGAACCCGGCCGCCCGCGCACCGTCGAGGCACTTGCGCACCATCTTCTCGCCCATCCCCTGACCGCGAATCTCTTTCAGGAAGTACATCTTCCGCAGCTCGCAGGTCCCGCCATCGCCACCCTCCAGCGGCGCGAAGCCACCACCGCCGACCACCTTGCCCGCATCATCGGTGACCACGAAGTACGCCGCCCTCGGAGCGGGATACGCCGCGCTCATGTGGTCGACCTCGGGGTCCATGATCGCGAAGCCGGGGCCCACCGCGCCGAACTCCGGCATCACGGTTCGAATCAGCTTCGCCACGGCAACGTCGTCTTCAGCGCGAATCGGTCGAATGGTCAGCGACATGGAGCCCTCCAACGCGCGACGAGCATGCCCGATTCCGCGGTCTCACGCGGGCCAGTTGTCATTCGCGCAGAGCAGTACACTCATGCCGTGGAGGACTTGCTGCGCCAGCTCGCCGACCGGCCCGACGACCTCGAGCTGCGCCGCGTGTACGGCGACCGGTTGCTCGAGCGTGGCGACAAGCGTGGCGAGCTGATCGCGGTGCAGTGTGAGCGGCAGACCCACGATCGACCCGAGCTGATCGAGCGAGAGCACGCCCTGCTGGCCGAGCTGGCGCCGAAGTCGTTCGCTGAGATGCATTCGCTGGTCGGCGAGACGAAGTGGAAGCTCGGCTTCATCGACGAGTTGGCAATCGACCTCACCGACCACCCGGCTCCGCGCATCGATCCGCTGTTCACCCTGCCCGAGACGCGGTTGGTGAAGAAGCTGACCATCGCCTCGTGTACCTTCGATGGCGTCGGCGACCTCACCGAGGTCTGGGCCCGCTTCGGCCACCTGCCGCTGCTCGAGGAGCTCAGCGTGGTGAAGTCACCCGACCTCGGCAGCCCGTGGCACGAGGGCCCGGTGACCATCGGAGATCTCTCACCGCTCTGGCCGAAGGTGCCGGGCCTGAGGCGCGTCTGGCTCGACGGCATCGACGCGCAGTTCGGGCAGATCGCGCTGCCGGACGCCGAGCGGTTCATCGCCACCCGGCTCGACACCAACACCGTGCCCGCGCTCGCTCGCGCGCAGTGGCCACGGCTGAGGTACCTCGAGCTCGAGTTCAAGTACGGCCGCGACGAAGACCCGGCGACGGTGTTCGGCCCGCTGCTCCGCGCCAGGTTCGGCGAAGACCTCTCCGAGGTGCGCATCATCAGCCGCTGGGCCGATTGGCTGGGCGATCACCTGGCCGACAGCCCGCTCGGCCGGGGCCGAAAGTGCGAAACCCTCTCCTGAAAGGAGAGTGCGACGGGAGGCGAAAGCCGACCGCGGGTGAGGTTATCGGCCAGCGGTTCTCTAACCTCTCCCCGGAGCCCTTTGGGCTCTCGGCCCTCTCCTGTCAGGAGAGGGATTCCGTGGGATCGCGGCCGGCCACCGACTGAGCGTCGAGCCCGCGCGCGAGCTCGAGGTGCGCCGCCGAAGCAAGCTCGCCGACGCGATCTTCCGGCCCGCGCACGAACTTCGTCATCAACGCTGCGACGCGAGAGCGCGCTTCTTCCAGCCGTTGCTCGCTCACCCGCCCGCTCTCGACCGCCTTCACCAGCGCCTCGATGCACCGCCGCTGCACCTCGGCCTTGTGACACACCAGAAACAGGTCGCAGCCCGCCTGGAGCGACCGCACGATCGCTTCCTCGACCTTGAAGTGCTCGGCGATGGCCTTCATCTCCAGGTCGTCGCTCACCAGCACCCCGCGAAACCCGAGCTCCTCCCGCAGCAGCCCCAGCGAACGGGCGCTCATCGTCGCCGGCACCCCGGGGTCCAGCGCGTCGAAGATCACGTGCGCGGTCATCACCGACGCCAGCCCGGCCTTCGCGTACGCGCCGAACGGCACCAGCTCGACCTTTCGCAGCCGGTCGAGCCCGTGCGCCAGCCGTGGGAGGTCAAGGTGCGAGTCCTTCTCGGTGTCGCCGTGCCCGGGAAAATGCTTCGCGCACGACGCGACTCCGCCCGCTTCCATCCCCCGCGCCAGCGCCACGCCCAGCGCCGCCACCCGCTCCGGCGTCTGGTGAAACGACCGGTCGCCGATGACCGGGTTCTTTGGGTTGGTGTCGACGTCGAGCACCGGCGCGAAGTCCCAGTCGAACCCCACCGCCCGCACCTCGTGCGCCAGCAGCTGCCCGGTGCGCTCGCAGAGCGCCTCGTCGCCCCGGTGCCCCAGCTCCCGCATCGGAGGCAGGTTGGTGAACGGCGCCCCGCGCAGCCGCGCCACCCGGCCGCCCTCTTGATCCACCGCCGCGCACAACGGCCGCCCGGCGTGCCGCTTCAGCTGCGCAATCAACGAGGCGGTGTCGCCCGGCGCCCCGACGTTGCGCTTGAAGAGAATGACCCCCATCACCCCGCCGTCGATCAGCCGTTTCACCTCGTCGTCGGGGGCAGTCCCGGGAAAACCGACCATCAACAACGACGCGCAGCGTTGGGCGAGGCTCATCGAGTCAGAAAATTGCACAGTCACCGCCTCTCGGGGTTCTGAATGCGCAAACCGCCGTACCCCTTCGGAGGTTCAACATGACCCGTCTCGTTCTCTCCCTGGCCCTGCTCGCGGCTCCCGCGTACGCCAGCTGCCGCATTCACAACGACACCGGCCACGACTTCACCGTCGAGTCGGGCAACACCAGCAACCAGAGCGTCGGCGCCCACACCACCACCTCGATCGCCGCCGGCAAGATCATCGGCAAGAGCAAAGACGGGAAGTCGATCTCCGGCTCGTGCAAAGACGGCGACAGCCTCGAGGTCAAAGACGAGGGCGGCGTGCCGGTGATGTCGGTGAAGTGAGCGTCACTTCGGCGCGAAGTGAATGGTGGTCAGGTAGATCTTGGTACCGCAATCGCAGACCTGACCCTGCAGCCAGCTGAGGTCGGGCATGTCGATGGGAGACGTGTAGTTCGCGATCAAGAACGTATGAGCGTCGAGGCGTGCAATCCCGGGGAACGCGGTGTCTCCGGCCGAGGGCAGGTCGAACAGCCAGACCACCTGACGCGCCTGCTGGTCGATCTGATACAGCGCGGAGCGCTTCGGCCGCGACGAGTAGTCGAGCAGGTATTTGAGTTTCTGAGCCCCGAAGTCGCCGCCGTCCCAGCCTTCGTCGAACGGCCCGCCGAGGTCCCGCCGCGCCACCAGGTAGAGGTCTTTGCCGTGGCGGAACATGCGGGGCGAGTCGTACCGGTTGGGGTCGGAGTGGGGCGCGCACTCCCAGGTGCCGTAGTGGCCCGGCTGAGCGGTGCAGACGTTGGAGCCGAAGCCGGTGGTGTCTCCGTCTTCGTTGCGAAGCACCGCCCAGAGCGTGCCGGCCTCGTCGAATTCCCAACCGAACTCGCTCACCCCGCCGACGTAGACCGTGCCTGCGTCAGGCTCGGTGGGCTGCCACTGGAGCCCGTCGGTGCTCTGGGTGAAGTAGACCTCGATGCCCGCGTCGGCCGGCAACGAGAGGTCGTAGTGCGGCCCCCGGTACGAGCCCCGGTAGATCACGCCGCCGCGCCTCTTCACGTCCCAGGTGATCTCCTCGGGCAGCCCCCACGACTCGAGCGGAGCGAACCCGCCGTCGGCCTGGAGGTAGGTGCGCCACTGGGTCTTGGGGTCGAACGACAGCATGTTGGTGCCGGCCTGAAAGAAGTTGAACCGGAGCACCCCGTCGTTGGCCTCGAGGAAGTGCGGCTCGCGCATGTCGGTGCCGAGGTCGAACTGGGTCTCGAAGCGCCACGTCGCACCGAGATCATCGGAGCTGATGATGTTCATCTTCACCTGCTGCGACGCGAAGTGGGTCAGGCCGTTCCGCCACGCGAGCCAGAGGCGGCCGCCGAAGAAGTGAATGTCGACGTTGTTGTTCGACGCAAGAATCGGCAGCGTCTGCGCCGGGTCGGCGTGGGAAGGGATGATGAAGCCCGCGTCGCCCAGCTGTGCCACGTACTCGACCGAGGTGTCGACCGCGTAGTCCTTCGGGTCGTCGCTCGGCGTCGGCCCGGCATCCGCTGGCGCCGGCGCTTTGCCGCAAGCGAGCACCAGCGCTGAAAACGAAATCGTGACCAACCGGGTGCGCATTGGCGACGGGTTCTGTCGCACGTGACGCGCGAAGGTCAACTCGCGTAAGGCAACAGTCGTGACACGAACGTTGCCGCTGATTTGTTTGCTCGTCGCGGGGTGCGCGCACCACCGCTTCGACGAGCCAGAGAAGTGGGCGAAGGAGTTCGACGACCCGTCGCGCGACGCCTGGCAGAAGCCGATCGAGGTGATGCTGGCGCTCGAGCTCGGCCCCGAGCCGCGCATCGTCGACCTCGGCTCCGGCACCGGCTACTTCGCGATGCGGCTGGCGCACGCGTTTCCCCAGGGCTGGGTGTACGGCCTCGACGTCGAGCCGGCGATGACCCAGTACCTGGAAGACCGGGCGGCGCGCGAAGAGCGGGACAACCTGATCGCGATCACCACGCCCGAAGACCACGCCGCGCTGCCGGAGCCGGTCGACTGCGTGCTGGTGGTGAACACGTACCATCACCTCGAAGACCGGGTGGCGTACTTCACGCTTCTTAAGAATGGTGGGCTGCTGCCCGGCGGCAAGCTGGTGATCATCGACTTCAACCAGACCTCGGCGATGGGTCCTCCCAAGGAACACCGGCTGTTGGCGGAGCAGGTGGAGGCCGAGCTGAAGCAAGCCGGCTTCACTTTGGTGGCGCACCCCGACTTTCTGCCCAACCAATACTTCCTGGTCTTTCAGTAGCCCGGCTGCGCCGTCGTACCCGAGCCGTTACACTCGGCGCTCGATGGCCGACGGCAACTCAGGCGAAGACGGGGCTCGGGTTTCAGCGTTTCCACTGCTTTTGGTGCTGCGCATGCTGGGCGCGGTCACGGTGATGGTGACGCTGATGGCGTCGCTCCACTTCTACCTCGGGCACCGGCTGATCGACGGGCTGCAGCTGGGCGCGGTGCCGGCTCACCTCGCGTGGATCGGCTTGTGGACTCTGTTTGCCTCGATGCCGGTCGCGTTCGCGTCGCGCATGTTGCCGAAGCAGGCGGCGAGGGTGCTGCAGTGGCTCGGCTACTTGTGGATGGGCTCGTTCGGCGTGCTGCTGGCAGCCACCGCGATGAGCGATCTGATCCGCGTCGGGCTTTCACTGTTCATCGCTCCGGCGGCCGACTGGTACCGCATCCAGGCGCTCACGGTGCTGTCGCTGTCGGGCGTGGCGCTGGTGTGGGGTTTCATCGTCGCGCGCGGCACGCCCAGCATCGAGCGGGTGACGGTGAAGGTGCCCGGGCTTCACCCCGAGCTCGACGGCTACAAGATCGCGCAGATTTCAGACATTCACATCGGCGACACCGTCGGCCGCAGCTTCATGGAGCGCATCGTCGAGCAGGTGAACAAGCTCGGCGCCGACCTGGTGGCGGTGACCGGAGACCTGGTCGACGGCAGCGTGCGCAAGCTGCAGCACGACGTCGCGCCGTTGGGCGAGCTGAAGGGCAAGCACGGGGTCTACTTCGTCACCGGCAACCACGAGTACTACTCGGGCGCCGACGACTGGGGCAGCGAGGTGCGAAGGCTGGGGCTGACGGTGCTGCACAACGAGCACCGGGTGGTGGAGAAGGGCGCCGCCAAGCTGGTGGTCGCGGGCGTGCCCGACCTCGAGGGCGCGCGCTTTCACGAGTCGCACAAGCCCGACGCGTCGAAGGCGTTCGCCGGAGCGCCGGCCGATGCCACCCGCATTCTGCTCGCGCATCAGCCGCGGTTCGCGCGCCATGCGCAGGGGCATGACGTGAAGCTGATGCTGTCGGGCCACACCCATGGCGGGCAGATTTTTCCGTTCATGGCGTTCGTGAGGCTGCAGCAGCCGGTCGTCGCCGGGTTGAAGGAGCTCTGGGGCGTGCTCGTGTACACGAGCAAGGGGACGGGGTATTGGGGGCCGCCGTTTCGCGTCGGGCCGAGAAGTGAAGTGACGGAGATCACGCTCCGCCCTGCCTGAGCGTTGCGCTGCGAACAACCGGGCCCGGGACCGGGACCGGGTTCGTTCGCGGGCACGGGTTCGGGTTCGGTTTTGCGGGAAATCGGTTCAGGGGTCCGGGTTCGAGTTCGGCGCACCCGGTGCACGCACCCGGCGCTTTGCGAACCCGTGCCCGTCCCCGAATGCGCACCCGGTCCCGGTCCCGGCCCCGGCAGTTCCTCCAGCTCCGCGGCCCCTCCACCACCCAAGAAAAAGAACGGCCCGGGAGCTTTCGTCCCCGGGCCGTTCCTTCGAACAGGTAGCAGCAACCAACCGACTCCGGCGTCAACGCACGGCTGTCAGCTGTTCGGCTGTTTGACGTTTGCGGTCTTCAGACCCGCCTTCTTCCAGCCCGACAGACCGGAGTCGAGCACTGCCACCTTGGTGTACCCATTCAACATCGCGCGCCGGGCCGCCATGTGCGACGCGGTGCACATCTCGTTGGCGCAGTAGAAAACCAGCTGCGCGTCTTTCGCCTTCGGAAGCTCCTTCACGTCGTACTCGCTGAACGAGGTCAGCAGCGTCGCGCCGGGAATCACCCCGTTCTTCTCGCGGTAGCCGGGGTCGTTCGCGTCGATGAACTTCGCCGACTTCGCGTCGGCCAGCTGCTTGCCCTGCGGAACCGTCAGCATGTGGAGGTCGCTGTCGGCCGAGAGGTCCTTCGCGCCGTCACAGGCGAACGCGGCGGCGGGAATCAGGGCGACGACGGCGGCGAGAATCAGACTCTTCATTCGAATCTCCGGACCTCGTGGGAAGCCGTTTCAGTTGAACGACTCGGGTTGAACAATGCGCTCATCAAAAAAAGCGCGCAACCCGAAGTGACCCCAACCTTCGGGAAGTTTCAGTGACCGCGACGCTTCGAGCGCTCGGCCGCTTTCAACAGCGCGTAAATCATGGGCTCGGGGTCTGCCTTGCCCTTGCCCGCGATGTCGTAGGCGGTGCCGTGATCAGGCGAGGTGCGCGGCACCGGCAGCCCCAAGGTCACGTTCACCGTGCGCCGAAAATCCAGCGCCTTCGCCACCGGGAGCGCCTGGTCGTGAAACATCGCCAGCACCGCGTCGTAGCCGAGCTTGCCGTGCGACAGCCGCGCGAAAAGCCCGTCTGCTGGGAGCGGCCCGTCACATTCGATGCCCTGCTTCTTCGCCGCGCGAACCGCCGGCTCGATCAGCCGCGCCTCTTCGTCGCCGAAGGTGCCGTGCTCGCCGGCGTGAGGGTTGAGCCCCAGCACCGCGATCTTCTTCCCGCACTCGCGCGCCAGCAGGGTGATCTGCCGCAGCAGCCGGGCGGGCTCCAGCCGGCTCGACACGTCTTTCAAGGCGACGTGGTTGGTGGCGAGCGCGACCGAGAGCTTCGGCCCGTCCATCAGCATCAACACCTCGCAGCCGAACGCCTCCGCCAACAGCTCGGTGTGACCGACGAACGGCAGCCCGGAGTTGACGATCGTCTCTTTCGACACCGGCGCGGTGCAGATCGCCTGCGCCCGGCCCTCGCGCGCGGCGTCGATCGCGGCGCAGACGTAGGCGTGCTGGGCGCGGCCGCCTTCGCGGGTCGGCTTGCCGGGCTTGCGGTCGGCGGCGGCGAGCTCGGTCACGCCCACCAGCTGCCCGACCGCGAAGTGCTTCGAGAGCGACGCGTCGCCGAACACCAGCGGCGTCAACGCCCGGCGAACCCGGGCATCGCGCAGCGCCTTCAGCGTCACCTCGGGGCCGATGCCCGACGGGTCTCCCGCCGAGATCGCGACCACCGGCTTCAGAGCTTCTCCTGCACCATCGCCTGCGCCTTCAGCTCCTGAATGTACTGGTCGGTGTACTTCTCGAGCTGGGCCTTGAGCAGGTTCTCGCGCAGCCGGTCCTTCACCGCGTCGAACGACTCCGGCGGCGAGGTGCGCTTCTCTTCGATCTTGATCACGTGCCAGCCGAACTTGGTGCGCACCGGGTCGGAGATGCTCCCCACCGGCAGGTTGAAGGCGATCCGCTCGAACTCCGGCACCATCACCCCGTGCTTGAACCAGTAGAGGTCGCCGCCCTCGGCCGCCGACGGGCCCTCCGATTTGGCCTTCGCCAGCGCCGCGAAGTCGACGCCCGGCTTGCGCGCTTCGGCCGCCAGCACCGCCGCCTTCTGACGGGCCGCCTCGACCTGATCATCGGTCGCCTTCAACGGCACGGTGACCAGAATGTGGCGCGCGTGCACCTCGGGGTCGTTCTCCTGGTCGCGCACCATCTTCTGGTACTCGACCTTCAGGTCCTCGTCGCTCACCTTCACCTTCGAGCGCACCTTCAGGTTCACCAGCTTCAGCCGCGAGAGGTGCTTGCGCATGAACGAGCGGTAGGTGGCCATCGAGTAGCCTTCGCCCGCGAGCAGCTGCTCGAACTGATCCGACTTGATGTTGTTCTGCTTCTTCACGTCGTCGATCGCGAGGTCGATCTCCGCGTCGGAGACGTCGATGTTCAGCTCCTTCAGCTGGTCTTCCATCAGCCGCTCGCCGATCAACGTGTCGAGCGCCCGCTTCAGAATCGCGTCTTTCGCCGCCGCGCGCTTCGCCGGGTCAGACTCCCCGCCGAGCTTCTGCAGCTCCGGAGCCGCCCGCGCCTGCACCTCGGACAGAGGGATGATGTCTTTGTTCACCACCGCGGCGATCCGGTCGACCAGCTCCGCGTACGCAGAGCCCGCCAGCATCACCACCACCAAGAAGGTCACTCTCATCGTCACGGCTCCGTCTGCTTCACCGCCGTCGGGCGCCCGGTCACGGCCAACAGCACCGTGTCGTTCACCTTCACCGCGGCCTTTTCTTTCAGCGACTTCACGTACTCCGCCTGGCCCTTCTCGCGAAGCTCGGCGAGCAGCTTCTGCTCGATCTCCGCCCGAACCTCCGCCAGCTCCTTCTTACGCTGGGGCTTTTTTTCGATGACCTTGAAGAGGTGAAAACCGTAATCGGTCGACACCACTTCAGAAACCGAGCCCGGCGCGAGCTTGAACACCACCTCGTCGAATTGCGGCGGCATCACCCCGCGGGCGAAGAACCCCAGGTCGCCGCCCACCTTGGCGTCGGGGGTGAGCGAGTAGCGGCGCGCCAGGTCGGTGAACTTCTTGCCCGCCCACAGCTGCTGCTGGAGCTTCTTCGCGTCGTCGAGGCCCTTCACCACGATCTGCTGGGCGTGAACCTGCTCCGGCTCCTGAAAGTCGTCGGCGTGCTCGTCGTAGTAGCGGCGAATCGCCTCTTCGGTGACGCCGACCCGGGTGTAGACCTGCTCCTGAAACAGCCGCTCGATGATCAGCTGGTTCTTGGTGTTGCGCTGGAGCTCGTCTTTCGACAGCTGGCCCTGGTTGAGCGCGGCGTCGAAGCTCTCGGCGGGGTACTCGCTCGCCAGCGCCAGCACCCGGCGGTCGATCTCCTCGGGAGACACCGTCACGCCCGACTTCTGCGCGGTCTGGAGCAGCACCGCCCGGGTCACCATCGTGTCGAGCAGCGCCTGCTTGTAGGGCTCGATCTGCTCCGGGGTGCGCGACGGCTGGCCCTCGAGGCCCTGCAGCTCGCGCGAGAGCTCCTTCTCGAAGTCGGCCCGCGAGACCACCTCGCCGTTCACGGTGGCGATCACCTGCGGGTCCTGCTTCGGCGCCGCCTGCTCGGGGCAGCCGGTGGCGAGAAGCAGCAGCGTGACGGCCAGAAATCTCACTGCGTCGGCCTCTGATTCTGCGCCGGCCCACCGGGAGCGGGCGCCTTCGCGTCTTTGGTGTCGACCACCACCGTCGCCAGCGCGGCCTCGTCGACCTTCACGTTGGCGTCTTTCTTCAGCTTGTCCACGAAGTCTTTGTAACGGCTCTGCCGCATCTCGTTCTGGAGCGTCGCTTCGATCGACGGTTTCACCTGCTCCAGCGTGAGGTTGAGCGCCACCTGGCGGCCCTGCAGCTTGAGCACGTGAAAGCCCTCTTTGGTCTCCACCAGCTTGGGCAGCACCTGGCCGACCTGGGTGAGCTCGGCCTGGGCGGCGAACACCTCGGGGCCGTAGGTCTTCGACAGCTCGTCCTCCGACAGAAACCGCATGTCGCCGTCGAGCGACTTGGTCTGCGGGTTCTCGCTGTTCTCGCGCGCCAGCTTGGCGAACCCGGCGTAGTCGTGCGGCGCCAGCGCCAGCGCCGCCTTCAGCAGCTCGTCGGCCTTCGCCTTGTGGTCCTTGGCGAGGAACACGTGCGACAGCCGCACCATCGAAGGCTTCACGTAATCGCCGTGGTGCTTCTCGTAGTAGTCGGCCACCGCCTCCGCGGGCACGGTGGGCTTGGTCTCGTCGAGCTCCTTGCGCAGCAGCTCGCGAACCATCACCTGCTTGAGCGCCTCCACCACCGCGGGGTTGTTCTGCATGCCGCGCTTGGCCGCTTCACGCGCCATCAGCTCGAAACGCACCGCCTGGTCGACGTAGTCCTTCTTCGCGTCCATCGTCTGGAAGCGCATGCGGGCGTAGGGGTTCATCTCGCCGAACTTCTTGTTCAGCTCCTCGACCGAGAGCGACTGGTCGCCGTAGGTCACCACCGGCGTGCCCGGCGTCGTCTTGACGTTCAGGTTCACCTTCACCGTACCGGGGGGCTCGCTGCAGGACAGCAGCGCCACCACCAGTAATAGAGGTAGCGAGCGGATCATTGGGCCCCCGCTGCTAGCACCTTCGCCGTGCTCTGGCGAGCAGGCTAAGCTACCCGCCCCGGGGAGGGATTCATGACGTCGCTCGTGTTGGTGTTGCTCGCCGCCACACCGAAGCCCAACTACGACCAGTTCGGCTCCAGCTCATCGCAGCGCGATCTGCCGCGCTTGTCTGCCGCCGCCAAAGCGCGCGCCGGCATCGGCTTCGCTTCTTCGGTCGAGCCCCGCCTCGGCGTGCCCGCCTTCTGGTGGCAGGAGCTTTCCGACGCGCCGCTCAACTGGCGTGAGGCCGGCGTCACCGCGGCCCAGGCCGCGCGCCGCCACCTGTTCGACCACCGCGAGCTCTATCGCCTGCTGCCTTCTGACTTCGCGCAGGCCGAAGCGTTTCGCACCTTCGACACCGGCAGCGGCGCGGTGATCGTCAGCTTTCACCGGGTGGTCGACGGCGTGCCGGTCTACCGCGACGCGCTCCACGTGGTGATGACCCACGACTACCGGCTGGTCGCGCTCTCGGGTTGGCTCAGCCCGCATCACGCCTCTCCGGTCGCCGCCGACAAGACGTCGGAGCCGTTCTCGCTCTCGGCCGCCACCGCGCTCGCGGTCGCCGCGCAAGACCTCGGCGGCGAGTGGATCGACCCTTCGCAGGCGACCTTCTTGCCGCCAGGCCCGGGCGGGTGGAGCGCGCTGTCGCTCACCTCGCCGCGCATCGAGAGCGCCCGCGCGCGGCGGGTGTACTACGGCCAGAGCGATCGCCTGGTCGCCGCCTGGCAGGTGGAGTGGCAGTGGCTGCGCACCGACGGGCAGGTCGACCTCAACACCCACGTCATCTCCGCCGAAGACGGCCGGCTGCTCACCCGGCTGTCGATGCGCTCCGGCGCCAATCAGTTTCGCGTCTGGGCCGACCCGAGCGCGCCGTTCGCGCCCTTCGACGGCCCCCAGGGCAACGACACCACTCCCAACCCCACCGGAGCGCTGAACGGAATTCAGGCGGCGCTGGTGGGCTCGGCGCTGGTCTCGGTCGATCAGGCGTTCGGCTCTGACCCGTGGATCGCCGGGTTCCCCGAGCTGTCGGGCAACAACGCCGAGGCCTACGCCGACGTGGTGCCGCCCGACGGCTACCAGTTCCCCGGCGCCGACGCGGGTGACCTCAAGGTCGGCACCTCGAGCCCCAACACCTTCGATTACACCTACGACTTCAATCAGGACACCAACGCCAGCCCGACCCAGCACCAGGCCTCGGCGACCCAGGCGTTCTTCACCGTCAACTGGGCCCACGACTGGCTCTACGGCGCGGGCTTCGACGAGAAGGCCGGCAACGCGCAGGGCATGAACTTCGGCCGCGGCGGCATCGAGAACGACTCGGTGAAGGTGGAGGTGCACGACTGGGCGAACTTCAACACCACCGCCGCCTTCGTCCCCGCCGATGGCGAGCGCCCCAAGCTCGAGCTCTACCCGTACATCGCGGGCGGCCCGTCGTTCGTCTACCTCGGCGACGCGGGTGAAGTGGCGGGCCCGGCGCTGTTCGGCCCTCAGAGCTTTCAGGTCAGCGCTCCGGCGGTGCGCGGCTACGACATCGACGGCGGCTACAACGGCTGCTGGCCCCTGGCAGACCCCGCGGGCGCGGCCGGCAAAATCGTCGTCTACGACCGCGCCAGCTGCACCTATTACGGCGCGGCGCTCCAGGCGGCCGACGCGGGCGCGGCGGGCGTGCTGATCACCTACTCGCAGGACATCGTGATTCAGCTCGGAGGCCCGGGCGACTTCACCGGCGTGCCGCCCACCCAGCTGCTCACCCACGACGCCGGCTCGCTGCTCCAGCTCGAGCTCGACGCGGGCACCGCTCCGTCGGTGACGATGAGCCGGCTCAACCTGCCGCAGCGCGACTCGGCGCTCGACTCCAGCCTGGTGATTCACGAGTACGGCCACGTGATGTCGAGCCGGTTGATCGGCGACTCCAACGGTCTGATCAACACCATGGGCCTCGGCATGGGCGAAGGCTGGAGCGACTTTCTCGCGCTGCTCTCGATGGTGCGCGCCGCCGACGCCAACGTCGCCTCCAACGGCAACTGGAAGGGCACCTACGCGGTCGGCTCGTACGCCGCCTCGGGCGTGTCGTGGAACGGCACCGGCAACACCGCCTACTACCTCGGGGTGCGGCGCTTCCCGTACTCCACCGACGCGAGCAAGAACGGCCTCAGCTTCCGCCACATTCAGTCGAACGAGGCGCTCCCGATGGTGCCGTCGGCGCCGTTCGGCAACAACGAGGAGCCTCACGCGGTCGGCGAGGTCTGGGCCTCGACGCTGTGGGACTGCTGGGTGGCGATGGTCACCTCCGCCGCGCACAGCAGCTTCGACGAGGCGCGCGAGACGACGCTGAAGTACCTGATCGCCGGCATGGCGGCGACGCCGTCGACTCCCACCTTCCTCGACGGGCGCGACGCGCTGCTGGCGGTGGTGCAGGCCACCAACCCGACCGACTTCAGCCTCTGGCTGGGCGCGTTCGCCGGCCGCGGCATGGGCCTGGGCGCGCGCGCGCCTGATCGCTTCGCCACCGACAACATTCCGGTGACCGAAGACATGAACCAGACCGGCACCAACCTTCGCATCATCGACGTCGCGCTCTCCGACTCGCCCGACTACTGCGACGACGACGGCGTGCTCGACAACGGCGAGACCGGCACCCTCACGGTGACGCTGCTGAACTCCGGCACCAAGCTGCTCAACGCCACCACCGTCGACCTGAGCTCGACCTTCTCGGGCATCAACTTCCCCGACGGAGCGCACCTCACCGTGCCGCCGCTGAGCTCGTTCCACTCGGTGAAGGTGACCGCCAAGGTCGCGCTGGTGGCGACCGACGTGGTGCACTTCCCGATCACCGTGACCGCCACCGACCCGGCGCAGAACGGCGGCAACACCAAGAGCACCCTCACGTTCCAGGGCAACACCGACACCGCGCCGAGCTTCACCGAGAAGGTGGAGGCGTCGGCGGGCGACTGGGTGCGCAACCTGGTGAGCTCGCAGGAGGCCGGCATCGAGTTCAGCTGGTTCCCCCGCGACCTGGGCAGCTACGACCCGGCGTTCGTCACCCCCGACGTCGCGTTCGGCGTCGACTCGTCGATCGAGAGCCCGCCGCTGCAGGTGAACGGGCATCTGATCATCACCTTCAAGCACGCCTGGAGCCTGGAGACGTTCAACGGCAACGCCTACGACGGCGGCCTGCTGGAGATCTCGATCGACAACGGGCTCACCTGGCAGATCGTGCCCGGCTCGAGCCTGTCTGACCCGTACAACGGCGTCATCTTCTCCAACGCCAACAACCCGATCGCCGGCTTCGGAGCCTTCGTGGGCGACAGCCCCGGCTACCCCGGTTGGGTGAACGAGACGGTCGACCTCGGCATGGGCCACATCGGCGAGACGGTGAAGTTCCGCTTCAGGCTGGTGACCGACATCTCGGGCGCGGCGAAGCAGTGGGCGTTCGACGACTTCAACGTCGCGGGCGTCTCGATGCCGCCGTTTCGCACCTGGGTGAAAGACACCGCGCAGTGCGTGAACCGGCCGCCGCGGGTGAACGCCGGCCCCGACTTCACCGTCGACGAGGGCGCGGTGGCGCAGCTGCAGGGCGTGGTGACCGACCCCGACGGCGACCCGTTCAGCCAGTTCTGGAGCCAGATCTCCGGGCCGATGGTGACCTTGAGCGACGCCAACGCGATGATGCCCAGCTTCACCGCGCCCGAGGTGACTCAAGACACCCAGCTGACGTTCCACCTGACGGCCGCCGACGGTCTGCACTCGACCAGCTCGAGCGACGACGTGACGGTGACGGTGAAGAACGTGAACCACAAGCCGGTGGCGACCGCGACCGCGAAGGGCAAGGTGCAGGCGGGCGAGAAGGTCACCCTCTCGGGCTCGGGCACCGACCCCGACGGCGACACGGTGACCCTGAAGTGGGCGCAGATGCAGGGCCCGACGGTGGCGCTCTCCGACGACACCTCCGCCGGCCCGACCTTCACCGCGCCGAGCGTGTCGAAGGAAGACACGCTGACGTTCCAGCTGATCGCCAACGACGGCAAGCTCGACTCCGATCCCGCGACGGTGAGCGTGACGGTCAGCCCGAAGGGCGGCTGCGGTTGCTCGAGCGGCGATGGCCTCGCGTTCGCGGCGCTGGCGTTGATCAGCGCGGTGCTCCGCCGGAAGAAACCCCTCTCCTGACAGGAGAGGGAGGACGGACGCATCAGCGTCCGCCGGGTGAGGTTAGAGCGACTGCATTGAGTGGGGCTGGGGCTGCGGGTTGATCGCACTGCATTCTCCAGCTCCGCCCGCGACTCTTCACCGCCTCGTGCGTCGACCGTGTCCTTCGAGTCACTGCTCGGCGTTCCGCCGTTCCCGTCGTCTTCGGCGCGCTTCATTCACGAGGCCGATGCCCGAAAAGAACAACCAGTGGTCTTTTCGGGCATCGGCTTTCTGCGCACGCCGCTTCAGCTAGAGCCAGGTGATACGCCCGGGCGCCCCGTTCAGGCCCTGAGCGGTGTGACACCCATTGCAGTCGCCATCGGTCTGCGGAGTGAGCATCACATTCACCCCACCATCGAAGCGCACCCGCGCGGTGTACGGCGTCTGCACGCCGCTGTTGCGCCCGGTGAAGAAGTTGCCGGCGCTGTTGGGCGTGAGGGTGACCGCGACGCCGCCATCGGCGCCGAGAATCTCCACCGTCACATCGGGCGGAGGCTGACCGAAGCAGGTGTCTTCGCTGTGGTACTCGGCGAACACCGTGCCCATGAAGTCGTATGCGAGCGAGGGCGCCTGGGTCTGATGACAGGCGATGCACGCCATGCCCGGCTCCATCGCCGCCGCCGCGGCGGTGCCTCGGGTCCAGTACAGCTGCGAAGGGCAGGTACCCGCATCGACGCCCGCATCGGCGCCGCCGTCGCTCGAAGGTGAAGAAGCGCCGCAGCCTGCGAGCAGCAGCGCGAAGAGAACGCGAGACACGGTCAGTGCGATTTGAACGCTTCGAGCGTCTTCTCACCAGCCTCGTCGAGCACCAGGTTCACCAGCACCGGTGAGTAGTGCGTCTCGTCGAAGGTGCCAGGGTCGAGGCCCATGCTCTTCGGCTGGCCGGCGAGCGTCGGGTAGTAGCGAATGCCGGCGCTCCGGCCGCGCTCGAGCTTGGCGTGGTGAACACAGACGTACCGGCTGGCGCCGCACGGGCAGCGAAAGATTCGAACCTCCGACCACTCTTTTTCTGCGGAGGGCTTCTTCTTCAGCCCGAGCACCGCCGCCGCTTCACCGCGCTTGAGGTGCTCGGCCGCGGGCAGCGCCGAGGCGTCGGCGAGCTCGAGCTTGAACACCACGTCGGTCCACTTGCCGCATGTCTCGCAGAACGGAGCCTCGGGCTCGTCGTCGCTCTTCTGAAGGAACGCGATCATTCCGAAGATGATCGCCGCCTCGAGCAACCAGGCGAGGCTGCCCGCGCCCTGGCTCGACCCGTACTGCATCAGCGCGTGAAACACCCTCGGCGGCGACATCACCCAGGTCAGCGGCGGGCTGAACACGGTCTGGTCGTCGACCATCGGCAGGTAGAGCTGCCAGCTGAAGTAGTAGCCGAGCAGTCCGACCGAGAACATCACCGGCAGGCGCAGCGACGCACGGCGAACCTGGCCGAGGTAGCAGACCGCGCGGCCCGCCAGCGCCAGAGCGCCGCCGAAGACCGGGGTCACCACGACGAAGCCGACGCTCGACTCGAACACCTGGGTGCAGAGCGCGCTGAGGAGCGCATAGACGAGCCCGAGCACGAGCGAGAGCGCGCCGCCGACGAGCGGAAACGCCCACAGCAGTCGCGAGCCGACGCGGTTGCTGGGCACGTAGTACCTGGGAGTCGCGGGAGCGGCGGTCACTTCGCGTCATCGTAGAGCAGCCCGCGTGCCTCGCGGCGGTCCGCTTGGATCGCGGGGTTGGCTTGCCCCAACGCCCGACGTCCGTAGGACAACGTCTCAGGACATCACGGCCACAGGATTCGGCCGGGCGCGTTGTTGAGGCCCTGCTCGGTGTGGCAGGTGTTGCAGTCGCCGACGGTCTGCGGCGTGGTCATCATGTTGACCTGGCCGTTGTAGGTGACGCGCGCGGTGTAGGGCAGGGCGACTCCGAGGTTGGTGCCCGAGTAGAAGTTGCCCGAGCCGTTGATGCTGACGTTGGTGAGCATCGTGACCGCGACCGCGCCGTTGGCGTCGATGATTCCGATCTTCACCGTGCCCGGCGGCTTGGGAAGGCACTTGTCTTCGGTGTGGTAGTCGGAGAACACCGTGCCCATGAAGTCGTAGACGCGGCTGCCGGCCGCCAGGCCGTTCGGGTTCTGGTTGAGAAAGTTCTGACCGGAGTGGCACGAGCGGCACGCCATGCCGGGGTTCATGCCCGGGTGGCCGTTGTCGCCGCCGTCCCAGACGTCGACCTGACCGGAGGGGCAGGTGACCGCGAAGCCGCCGCCGGTGCCCGCGCCGCCGCCCGTGGCCGCTCCTCCGCCCGCGGCTGATCCGCCTCCGGTCGCCGCGCCACCGCCAGCTGCCGAGCCGCCCCCGGCTGACGCACCTCCGCCGGTCGCCGCGCCGCCGCCCACCGCCGCACCGCCACCGGTCGCCGAGCCACCGCCGGCCGCCGAACCGCCACCTGCCGCGGAGCCACTGCCGGCCGCCGAGCCGCCGCCGATCGCCGCGCCACCCCCCGAGGCCACTCCGCCGCCTGTGGACGCGCCGCCTCCCGTGGCTGATCCGCCACCCGGAGCCGAACCGCCGCCCTCGCCGCCGCTGATCACACCCTCGCCGCAAGCGACGACAGCGAACACCGCCACAAACCAGAGTCGTTTCATCAGAGGTCCCGTGCGCAGTCGAAGCCTTCGACCGCTGACACAGGCACCCCGAAAAACGCGCCTACTCTCTCCACTTCGCGGGGCGGGCGGCGAGGTTGCGGTTGGCGCCGACCTCGTTGCACCAGGCCAACCACTGCTCCCGGGGCGCGCCCTCCCAGCGGAGCTCCTTCAAAGTCGCCTGGGGAAGCGGCGCATCTGTCCGTAATGTCGCGAGCTTGCGATAGAGCAGCGCCTCTTCGCGATGGGCGAACAGCTCGGCGGCCAGCTTCTCGTAGCCCCGCGGCTTCGCCTTCCACATGTGCACCTGGTCGGGGATCAGCTCGAGGTGGGGGTAGGCGCTGAGCACCGCGGCCGCGCCCTTTTCGCCCCAGCCATCGAGCCCGGGAATCCCGTCGGCGGTGTCACCCACCAAGGCCAGGAAATCAGGGACCGATTCAGGTGCCAGACACTTTTCTGCCCGGTGGGACTCCTCGGTGATCAGCTTCTGGCGCATTCGGTCCACCTGCACGACCTTGGTGCCCTCGAGGCACTGCCCGAGGTCCTTGTCGGGAGTGAGAATGCGTACTTGCTCCACCTCGGGCACCTTCTTCAGCCTGAAGGCGGCGGTGGCGAGCGCGTCGTCGGCCTCGAAGTCTTTCATCGACCACACCACCACACCCAGCGCGGCGACCGCCTTCTCGACGTCGTCCATCTGGGCGGTGAGCTCCGGCTCCATGCCCTCGCCGGTCTTGTAGCCCTTGAACAGCTCGTTGCGGAACGACTCGATCGGGTTGTCGAACGCGACCGCGAGGTGAGTCACGGCCTCGTCACGGTCTTCGAGCAGGGTGAGCAGCGACTGCACCACCCCGACCGTCGCCTTCATCGGCTTGCCGGTGGGCGACTCGTGTGAAGGCCGCTTCGAATAGTGGGCTCGAAAGAGCTCGTACGTTCCGTCGACGAGGTGAACGCGCATCGCTTTCGAGGCTCGGTGAATTTCGCCACAAAAGCGATGGAGAAATACGCCACGGCGCCTCGCGTTCTCACAGTGGCCAAGACCGTCGCGTGGGTGTAGCTTTCGCTTCGCGAATTTCGCCTCGAAGGCGGGGAACTCAGCGACATGTTCGATTTCTTCTCCACGTTTTTCTCGCGGGACCTGGCCATCGATCTCGGCACCGCGAACACGCTGATCTACACCCGCGGCGTCGGCATCGTGACCAACGAGCCCTCGGTGGTCGCGGTTCAGCAAGACGCGCGCGGCGGCAAGAAGGTGCTCGCGGTCGGTAAAGAAGCGAAGGAGATGCTCGGCCGTACTCCGGGCAACATCGTCGCCATTCGCCCGATGAAAGACGGCGTGATCGCCGACTTCGAGATCACCGCCGCGATGCTGAAGTACTTCATCAACGTCGCCAACAAGCAGAAGCTGAAGATGAAGCCGCGCATCATCATCGGCATCCCCTCCGGCATCACCGAGGTCGAGCGCCGCGCGGTTCGTGAAGCGGCCGAGTCGGCCGGCTCGCGCGAGGTCTACCTGATCGAGCAGCCGATGGCGGCGGCGATCGGCGCCGGCCTGCCGGTGACCGAGCCGTCGGGCAACATGATCGTCGACATCGGCGGCGGCACCTCCGACGTCGCGGTGATCAGCCTCGCCGGCATCGTGTACTCGAAGAGCGTGCGCATCGGCGGCGACAAGCTCGACGAGGCGATCATTCAGTACGTGAAGCGCAAGTACAACCTGCTGATCGGCGAGCGCACCGCAGAGACGATCAAGATCGGCATCGGCACCGCGTACCCGACCGACGAAGTGATGACGATGGAGATCAAGGGCCGCGACCTGGTCGCTGGCGTTCCCCGCACGCTCTCCGTCACCTCCGACGAAATCCGCGACGCGCTGGCCGAGCCGGTGAACGGGATCGTCGAAGCGGTGAAGATGACGCTCGAGCGCACCCCGCCCGAGCTCGCCGGCGACATCGCCGACCGCGGCATCGTGCTCGCCGGTGGCGGCGCGCTGCTGAAGAACCTCGACACCCTGCTGCGCGAAGAGACCGGCCTGCCGGTGTTCCTCGCCGAAGACCCGCTCAGCTCGGTGGTGATCGGCGCCGGCAAGGCGCTCGAGTCGCTCGATATTCTGCGCCAGGTCTGCCAGCAGAGCTGAGCGTCCGCGGGTGCGGTTATACGTCCTGTTCTTGGGACTTCCCCGCCGGCGAACCCACTGATCCGACTGCGTCGCCGCTGGCCCGCGCACTGCTCATGCACGGGCGATGGCCCTCCGCGTCTCGAACGAATCGTCGCAGTGGCTGAACCCTGAAACCGAGCCCACCGAGTCCACCGGTTCCACCGAAGCCGCACCGGCCGCGGCCGCCGCGAGCACCGCAAAGCCCGATGGCCTCGAGCCGTTCGCCGGAGCCACTCCAGCGGCGGGCGGCGCCGTCGCCCAGAAGTACTCGCTCGACGACGCGGTCGACCGGCGCATGTTGATCGACGCCTGCCCGCAGCGAAACGCGATCAGCGCCGCGGCGAAGAACGGCGACCGCATCTGCGCCGGCGCCGCGCTCACCAACGCGCTCATCCTCACCGGCGACACCGCAGACAACCGCGCCGCCAACGCCGCTGCGCTCGCTTCGGTCGCCAAGTCGCTCGACGTTCAGCTCCCGAAATCGGTGAAGCAGGCCGACGTCGACGCGGCGCTGAAGTCGTACGCCTCGGGCTCGATGTCGCCGAAGGACGTGCAGTTGCTGCAGCAGCTCACCTACGCGATGGGCCGGAGCATTCAGAAGGGCGACGACACCGGCACCAACGCACCCGCGATGGGCATTCTGGTCAACCAGCTCGCCAGCGCCGGCGCGCGCTTCCAGGGCGCGGAGCTGGTGATGACCGCGGGCAAGAACGCGCACTGGCTGGCGGTGGCCGATGGCGTGGTGGCCGACTCCGACCCTGCGCGCACGGCCATCAAGGGGAACGAGCCGCTGCTGAAGCCTTCACAGTGGGGCGCCGGCGTCTCCGCTCCGAAGACGCCTCGCGGAGACACGGTGGTGCGCCTGCGCGGCGGCGGTGAGCTGAAGAACCTCGCCGACGGCCAGGGCTACACGCTGAACCTTCGCCACGGGCAGTCGGTTGCCGATGCGCTGTTCTACGTGAAGAACGCCGCCGCTCAGGCGCGGGGCACCCCGCTCGACTGAAGCTCAACAGGTCGTTGCGAGTCTCAACCGGTCGCATATAAATCCCGCGCGGCCTTAATGCGCGCTCCCCTCAACGACGCAGAGCTCGATGAACGACTCGCCGGCTTAGGGCTGGTGCGAGACGACTCCATCGCGGCCCCGCCTCCGTCGAAGAACCGCACCGTGCTCTGCCGCGCGGGCCGCAAGCGCATTCTGGTCAAGGTCGCCGACGGCCCGGGCAACGTGGGTGTGCTCCGCGAAGGCAGCGTGCTCGAACGCATCAGCGCGCTCGCCCAGGAGCCCGGCTCGCCGCTGCTCATCCCCGGCCTCTACGCCTTCGACCCGCGCTCGGGTCTGCTCGCGCTCCACTGGCTGAACGGCGCCGAGACGCTCCACCACTACCACCGCCGCACCCAGGACTACCCCAGGCTGGTGGCCCGCCAGGTGGGCAAGGCGCTCGGCTTTCTGCACGAGATGTCGCGGCGGCTGCGCGCGAAGTTCGCGATGGCCGATGCGTTTCGCGACGAGTCCGACCTGCTCGAGTGTTTCTTGCGCATGCGGCCCGACTTCTACGCGCGGCTCTCGGGCGTGGGCATCGAGTTCTTCGCCCAGGTTCAGGCCGACCGCGCCGCGATGACCGGGCTCCACGCCCTCAGTGAGCAGCAGGCGCGCGACACCGACTCCTGTCTGCTCCACGGCGACATGCGCCAGGCGAACCTGCTCCGCGTCGGCCGCGACCGCCACGCGCCGGTGTTCTGCATCGACTGGGAGCTCTCGTTCTGGGGCGACCCGGCCCGCGACTTGGGCTCGCTGATCAGCGATTACGTCAGCGCCTACCTCGCGCCCGAGCACCGGAGCGAGGTGATGACCCGCGCCCAGCTGGCGGGCTTCTGCCGCGCGCTGATCGCCTCCTACGCCGAGACGCGCGGCGCCAACTTCGAGCTCACCCCCGACTTTCAACACCGCATCGTTCGGTGGATCGGCGCCGCGCTGTTGATCGCCGTCTACGGCATCTCCCACTACGAGCAGCAGCTCGACGCCCGCGCCCGCTCGCTCGCCCAACGCGCGATGCACATGCTGGGCAACCCGGCCGAGTGGCCGAACGTCTTCTGGGGGGCCGGGTGAGCACCACTGCGCTCGAAGACGCGCTGAAGGACGTTCAGGGCAAGCTGAACGGGCTGCCGGGTGCGATCACCCTCGGCGGAATCGCGCTCAAGCCGGGCGAAGAGCGCATGCGGCTGCGCGACTGGCTGCACGAGCGGCACTTCATTCACCGCGAAGGCACCAAGCCCCGCGCCAGCCGCGCCTCGGGCGACTCCGGCTGGGTGGCGCACCTGTCTTCCATCTCCCACGGAGTCACCGGTTGGGAGGGCGGCTTCAAGCTGCTCAAGGTGGCGAAGAACGGCGAAGAAGAAGGGCCCCGCGGGCCGTGGGCCTTCGCCTCCGACGGGCGCATCTGCCTGTTCCTCGACGAGCCCGGGCAGTACACGCCCCACGACGCCCGCGAAGGCGACGGCGTCACCGTGCGCATTCCCCGCGCGCGCGAGAACCTCTACCCGCACCGCTTCACCCTCCTGGGCGGGCGTGGCGCGGCGGCGGCCAACGAGCCGCTGGTGAAGCTCTACGTCTCGCTCAGCGTGGAGGGCGCCGCCCAGCTGGTCGGGCACCTGTCGGGCCGCGCCGGAGAGCAGCTCCGCTTCACCCTGCTGGTCACCAATGATCCGCGCGACTTTCTGCGCAGCGATTGCGTCACCGTCGACGTCGGCCGCACCGACGAAGCCGAGGCCACCGGCATCTTGCAAGAGTACCTCCGCTCACACCCCGACCAGGTGAGGGCCTCGGTGCCGCCGCTTTTGACCCGCGCGCTGCGCCCGGGGCTGGCCCGCGCCGACGGGCTACAGCGCGGTGATGCCGGAGAAGGCTACGGTTTGCGGGTGAGCGACACCCTCGCCGAAGCGGTGCTCACCGGGCTCTCCGCGGGCGAGAAGACCGCCGCCGCCTGGAAGCTCCGGCTGCAGAGATTGCGCTGACCGATTTCGCGGTCCGGCCTCGCAGTTGCACCCTCTCAGGTGTTAGGTCATTTGCCCGTGCTTTCTCTGTCTGCCGCTTTCGTGGGTCTGGTGCTTGGCGCACGACATGCGCTCGAGCCTGATCACCTCGCGGCGGTCACCGCGCTCTCGCAGCAGAAACGCGACCTTGCTTCGCGCCTTTGGCTCGGCGCCAGCTGGGGCATCGGTCACACCCTGACCCTGCTGTTGGTGGGCGGTGGGCTGGCGCTGTTCGAAGCCCAGATGCCGGCCCACATCTCGCTCGGCCTCGAGCTCGCGGTGGGGTTGATGATCATCGGCCTCGGAGTGGCGGCGATTTTTCGCGCGCTCGAAGAGGGCCGCAAAGGCAGCACCCATTTTCACTCGCACGGCGGCGTCGCCCACGCGCACACCGCGCCGCTCGCCCACTTCCACGTCAGCAAGTGGACCCTGGCCACCCGGCCGCTGTTGGTGGGCGCGATGCACGGGCTGGCCGGCTCGGGCGCGATCACCGCGATGGTGCTGGTCGAGCTGCACGGCCCGTGGACCCGGCTGGGCTACATTCTGTTGTTCGGGCTCGGGAGCGTCGCGGGCATGGGCGCTTTGAGCGCGCTCGCCGGTTGGCCGCTGGAGCGCCTGCGCCGCTCGAAGCGTGCCGCGACCTTCGCCTCGATGTGCATCGGGTTGGGCACCACCGCGCTCGGCTGTTGGTGGGCGTGGTCGGCGGCGGCCAGCCTGTTTTCGTAAGTGAAGCAGCGCGCGCTCGCCATCGTCGGCGGCCTGGTCGCGCTCACCGCGCTGATCATCGCTGGCCGCACCTTGAAGCCGAACCCGCCCGCGGGCAGCGCCGCGCGCGCCGCCGAGCTGTTGCCCTACCAGCGCTCGTACCGCGAGCTGCCGGCGGCGGAGCAGCAGGTGTACTTCAGCCTCCGCAGCGCGCTCTCCACCGCTGAGCGCTTTCGAGCCGCGAGCAAGAAGTGGCCGCCGCCCGAGGCGTTGAGCGGCGAGGGGCTCGAAGCGTTCGCGGGCGATCGGCTCAGCTGGTCGAAGCTCGAGGGTGGGCTGTACGTGAACTACCTCGGAGTGCCGAAGAGCGGCGGCCTGCGCTGGCTGGTGATGATCATCGAGCCCGACCCCAAGGAGCTGAAGTTGCCCAACCAGCCCCGCGCGCAAGACGACGTCGAGCACCACACGCTGGCCGACGGCACCACCTTGCACGTCACCGTCTGGTCGCAGCCGAACGAGGGGCCGCTGCCGGTGGCGGTGGTTCCCTACCCCGTCGCGGATGGGTGGACCGAGCGGCGCTGAGAGCGTAGGGTGCGCCGCCATGAGAACGGCAATCTTTGGCTTCGCTCTGTTGTTGTGCAGCAGCTGCGCCGCGCTGTTGGGCTCTCCGGTGGTTCCCGAGGCGAAGGGTGACTACAACCCGACCGGCGAAATCGCGTTGGCCGACCGTGGCGCGACGTTCGACGCCGTGCGGGTGCGCAACCCGAAGGTGAGCTTCACCAAGAAGGTCGACGGCAGCTGGGGCGGCACCATCGTCGACCCGGGCAACATCACCCAGGCGATGGACCTCACCGTCACCCCGAAGAAGATCTCGGGCGTCGACATCGTTCTCACCCTCGAGAGCCAGGACGACCAGAACACCGTCATCGTCGGCCAGTACCAGGGCCGCATCTTGCGGTTCGAGTTCCACCCCGACGTGGTCGAGATTCGCACCTCGGGCAACTCGTGGACCTTCCACAAGCACGACGAGAACACCTGGGGCCCCAAGGGCGAGCTGCTCCTGAAGGGCGACGCCGGCAAGGCGCCGCAGCCCTGGCCGCAGATCGCGCTGGCGATGCTGGCCGCCTTCGACTGAGCCGCCGCTTCAAGGGCGCTAATCGGGCGTAAAAGCAGGTTTCTGGAAGTACACAAAAAGCTCTTTGAGGCGGGGGTAACCGTGCTAGTTGCCCTCGCCTGAAGCACCCCCTTTTCAGAGGAAGAAACGCAACATGACGACGCAGATTCGCGCCGACGAGATCAGCCGCATCATCAAGGAGCAGATCAAGGGCTACGGGACCAAGGTCACCGTTGCGGAGACCGGCACGGTCATCGCGGTCGGCGACGGCATCGCCCGCGTCTACGGCCTCGAAGGCGCCCAGTCGGGCGAGCTGGTCGAGTTCTCCAACGGGGTTCAGGGCCTGGTGCTCAACCTCGAGGAGGACAACGTCGGCGTCGCGATCATGGGCGACTTCCGCCACATTCGCGAAGGCGACACCTGCAAGCGCACCCAGCAGATCGCGTCGGTGCCGGTCGGCAAGGGCCTGCTCGGCCGAGTGGTCGACGCGCTCGGCCAGCCGGTCGACGGCAAGGGCCCGATTCAGTCGACCGAAATGCGCCGCCTGGAGATCAAGGCGCCCGGCATCGTGAAGCGCAAGGGCGTGCACGAGCCGATGCAGACCGGCCTCAAGGCGCTCGACGCGCTGGTGCCGATCGGCCGTGGCCAGCGCGAGCTGATCATCGGCGACCGCCAGACCGGCAAGACCGCGGTCGCGCTCGACGCGATCATCAACCAGAAGGGCAAAGAGGTTTACTGCATCTACGTCGCCATCGGTCAGAAGCAGTCGACGGTGGCGCAGGTGGTCGACAAGCTGAAGCAGCACGGCGCGATGGACTACACCGTCGTCGTCACCGCCAACGCCTCTGACCCGGCCCCGATGCAGTTCTTCGCGCCGTACGCCGGCGTGACGATGGGCGAGTACTTCCGCGACAACAAGATGCACGCGCTGATCGTGTACGACGACCTCTCGAAGCAGGCGGTCGCCTACCGCCAGCTGTCGCTGCTGCTGCGCCGGCCGCCGGGCCGCGAGGCGTACCCGGGCGACGTGTTCTACATCCACTCCCGTCTGCTGGAGCGCGCGGCGAAGCTGTCTGACGCCGAGGGTGCCGGCTCGCTCACCGCGCTGCCGATCATCGAGACCCAGGCCGGCGACGTGTCGGCGTACATCCCCACCAACGTGATCAGCATCACCGACGGGCAGATCTTCCTCGAGACCGACTTGTTCTTCGCCGGCGTTCGGCCCGCGATCAACGTCGGCATCAGCGTGTCGCGCGTGGGCTCGGCGGCGCAGGTGAAGGCGATGAAGCAGGTCGCCGGCACGATGAAGCTCGACCTCGCGCAGTACCGCGAGCTCGCCGCGTTCGCCCAGTTCGGCTCCGACCTCGACAAGGCGACCCAAGAGACCCTGGCCCGTGGCGCCCGCCTCACCGAGCTGCTCAAGCAGGTGCAGTACGAGCCGATGTCGGTGGCCCGGCAGGTGATGCAGATCTACGCCGCGACCAACAACGACGACGCCAACAAGCGCGGCTGGCTCCGCGAGATCCCCACCCAGGACGTTCCCCGCTGGGCGAAGGAGTTCATCGAGTTCTGCACCCAGAAGTACCCGCAGATCGAGCAGCGCATCAGCACCGAGCTGAAGCTGCCCGAGGTGAACAAGAAGGCGTCTGATGCCGAGCTGAACAAGGCGATCGCCGAGTTCAACCAGGTGTTCCGCCCGACGCCCGGCCTCAAGGCGTAATTCGCCCCTCTCCCGTTGGGAGAGGCCGACGAGGCCCATAGGGCCTCGCGGGTGAGGGACTGCCTTCAACCCGCGCGTCGCAAGAGGGGCCGCACCGTCGGAGCCGCCCCTTCGAAGCCGAGTTAGCCTTTGCCCTTCTTGCCGCCGCCCTTTTTCACCGGCTTCTCGGGCTTCTCCGCATCAGCCGCGCCGCCCTTCAAGGGCTGGTCGCAGTGCACGAAGTGCTTGTCGATCATCGCGGCGACCCACTTACCGTTGGGGTGCCACCAGACGTTGCCGAGCTTGGAGTCTTCCTTCACCGAGACGTAGCAGGTGGTGTGCTTGCCGGCCTTGTCTTCGACCACGAAGCCGGGGCGCTCGCCGTCTTGCGACAGCTCGCTCAGCACCTTCATGTTGTTGGGCCCGCCGGTGGTGGGCTTGGGCAGCACCAGGTTGGTCTTCCAGCCGTAGGGCGCGCGGTTGGGGTCCTGAAAGCGCACGCACGAGTGCGGGTGGTCCATCCGGTCCATGTCGTTGAGGTCTTTGGGCCAGGAGGGCGTCACCGTCTCGTCGGTGATGCAGAAGAAGAGCTCGGTGAGGTCGTTGGGGCCGCTCACGGTCTGAAAGACGAACCAGGTGCCGTCCTTCGACCAGCCGTAGAAGGTGTCTTGCTCAGCTGCGAAGGCGCTGCCACCGAGCACAACGGCAGCGACGAGAATGAGTCGACGCATGGTCACGTGAGTTAGCACTAAGACGACCGCCCTGCTGCTTCATTCACGCGACGGCGGAGGGGCGTTACCGGAGGGTCCTTCAGAACCCATCCGCGCTTCGCGGGCCTGCTCTTCCGACGAGCCGCCGACCGCCTCGAGCGAGGTCTTCGGCTTGGAGAGAAACGGGCCCACGTTGGCGCCGGGCACGTCGCGGTCGAACGCCTTCGCCGCGTCACCCACCGCGGTCGGCTCGCTGCGCCGCAGCTGCTTGCGCACCCGGGCAATCACCGCCTGCACCACCGACGGGTCGGGGTGCTTCTTCAGCGCCTCGACCCAGACCTCGATCGCCTTCTCGGGCTCACCGGTGTCGGCGAGCAGCTTGCCCTCTTCGAACAGCGCGTGTGGCCGCAGCTCGGAGTCGGGGAAGCGCTGGGTGAGCTCCTCGAAGCTCTTCATCGCGTCGGCCTTGCGGTCGTCCATCATCGCCAGCGCCTGACCGCGGAGCAGCAGCGCGTCGTCGACGTAGGTGGAGGTCTCGTAGTGCTTGGCGAGGTTGGCCGCCTCCAGCTCGCACTGCTGGTAGTCGCCCAGCTCGAAGTAGAGCTTCGCCACCCGGTAGGCGAGCTCGGCGCTCTGCGGAGGGTTGCGCGCCAGCGCGGCGGTGAGCTCGGCGATCGACCCGCGGAGGTCGTGGAACTGGCGCTCCAGCAGGTCGGCGAGGTTGAGCCGGCCGTCGAGGGTCTCGGGCGCCTCGGGGCACAGCTTGATCAGCTCGCGGTAGACCTCGACCGCGCGGGGAAAGTCGTGGAGCTCGAGGTAGTAGACGTCGGCGGCGCCGCGGAGCGCGCGGGCCCGGTAGAGCGGCGCCTCTTTCGACTCGTCTTTGTCGAGGGCGTCGAGCGCCATCTTGTACTCGCTCAGCGCCTCCTGGGGGTGCTTGTTGTAGAGCGCGGCGCGGGCCTTCTCGAGGTGGGCGGGGGCTCCGCCCTTGTCGCAGCCGGCGAGCGCGAGCGTGCTCGCGGCGAGCAGCGCGCCGGCGCCCAGCAGGCTTCGTTTCAGCCACGACCTCATTGGCAATCGCTCCGGGTGAAGCGCACGCAGCTGGTGTTCTGGCACGAAACGCAGTCGCTCACGTAGTCGCTGGTGCTCTGGCAGACCAGGGTGTTCGACGGGAGGGGGCAGTCGTCGTTCTTGAGGCAGGCGAAGGTGCCGCCGTCGGGGCGGGTCAGGGCCTCGGGGACCGTGCAGACCGGGCCCAGGTGGCAGCCGGTCAGCAGGAGGAGGGCGGCGACTGCGAAGCGCATTCGGATCGCGTTCTACACGATCGCTGGTCTGCGTGAGAGCGCGCCGTGCGTGCGCAAAAGCCGGGGCCGGGACCGGGACCGGGTGCGGCTTCGGGGACGGGGACGGGATCGGGTCACGGTTTTCGGAATTCGGGGTCGGGTTCGGTCAGTCGCGAACCCGCTGCACGAACCCGAAAATGCGCTGCCGCTCCCGCAGCCCGCGCGCGATCCCGGTCGCGGTCCCGGGCCCGGTCGTTCATCGTGCACTACCGGCCCAGCTCGAGCGGCACCTGCCCGAAAATCGCCTCTCTCCTCCGCTGCATCAACTTCAACCGCTCCACCAGCGCCGAGCGCATCGTCCGCGGCGACTTGGCATCGAGCGCGGCGATCGCCTCCGTCACCCGCGAAATCTCCTCATCGACGAGCACCGGCTGAATCACCCGCTTCGGCGTCATCGCGTTTTCGGTCCAGATCGGAATCGGGGCGACGTCACGCAGCGTGACCGGCCCTTTGCCCTCGCGCACCACCGACAGCCTGATCAACAACCCGTCGCGCTTGAGGCTGTCGACGTCGGTCCAGTCTTGATTCGAGACCAGGTTCCCAATCGAGAACGCGACGAAGGCCTCACTCCCGTCGGGCCGGGCGACCGTCTCGAGCGGCTGCACCACGTGAGGGTGCATTCCAATCACCGCCACCGCTCCGGCTTCGACCAGCTGCGCGGCGAGCAGGCGGTCATCGGCGCGGGGCTGGGTGGCGTACTCGTCTCCCCAGTGGGGAATCACGATCAACGCGTCGCATTTCGCCGCGGCGGCCCGCACCTTCGGCAGCAGCTCGCGCTGGTCGATGCCCCCCGAGCGCAGGTCGTCGTCGTAGTGCACCAGCGGCACGTGGGGCTGGCCGGCCTCCTTCGGCCCGTGGAGCAGGTTCAGGTACCGGGTGAACGCGAGAATGCCGATGCGCAGCCCGTTCTTCTCGATGATCAACGGCTCCCACGACAGCGCCTCGGTGGCGTCGCAGCCGGCGGTGAGCAGCCCCACCTCGCCCAGCCACTTGCGCGTCTCGATGATGCCCTCGGCGTGCTGGTCGAGGCAGTGGTTGTTGGCGAAGGTGGCGACCGAGACGCCGCGCGCTTTCAGCCCCCGCGCCATCGACGGCAGCGCGTTGAACAGCATCTCGGCGGTGACCGCCTTGGCGTCGTTGGTGAGCGGGGTCTCGAGGTTCACCACCGCGAAGTCGGCCTTGCGAAAGTGCGGCTCCAGCGAGGCGAGCAGAAAGTCCCACCCCTGCGGGCCGTCTTTGTCGCCCTTCGCCGCGTTGAGCGCCGCGACGTACTTCACCGGGTCGTGGGGAATGAAGTCGCCGCCGAAGATGAAGTCGACGCGTTGGGTCGTCGCGGGAGCGGCCGCCAGCACGAGCGCGAGGAGCACTGCGAGAACGTACTACTTCTGCAGCTCTTTCTTGATCGCGTCGGCTTCGGTGTCGCGGTGCAGCACCCGGTAGCAGCGCATCTTGTTCACCAGCACCTGGCGCTTCCAGGTCGGCTCTTCGGCCGACTCCGACGGGTCACCCGCGAGCCACTCGTCGGCGCGCTTGAGCGCCTCCTCGCAGTTGCCGCCGTCGGTGAGCTCGCCAATCTCGCGCACCTCGCGCTGGCGCGGGTTGTTGTTGGTGAGCTTCTTCGCCAGCTTCACGCCGCCGCGAATGCCCATCTTGATCAGATCGATCGGCCCCGGAGGCGAGTCGTCTTCTTCTTCGGCTGCGCCCGCGTCTGCCGGAGGGCCCTGGCTGCCGCCCTTTTCCCAGGGCATCGGCAGCTCTTTCTGCGCGGTCGGCCCGCCGTTGGCCGGCACTTCTTTGCCCTGTGCCGGAGCCGGAGTGGGCTTCGCCGCGGACGACGGAGGCTTCGCCCACTCTTCTTCGCTCGAGCCGTCGAGCTTCGCGCCCGGAGGAGGAGCCTCCTTGGCCGCCTCGGCCACCGGGCTCGGCGCAGTGGCCACCGGCGCCGTCTTCGGTGCCTCGACCTCGACCTGGGTCTGGGGCGGCAGGGGAATCGCGGGGGTGTCGATCTCTTTCGCGCCCACCTCGACCGGCTTCACCGTCTTCTTCGGCGCCGGCACCACCGGGGTGTAGGTCTCCTCGGTGAGCTGCCCTTCCTGCCAGCGCACGATGTGGCCGGCCTTCACCTGCCGCGTCTCACCCGGCGCCTTCACCTCGACCACGCCCTCGACCACCGCCACCATCGCCCGGTTGAGCTCGCGTGAGACCACGAAGCGGGTGCCGACGTCGCGCACCTCGAGCTCGCCCACGGTCACCTTGAGCTCCCGCTCCGGCAGGTGCCGCGCCACCACCACCACGCTGCCTTCGTCGAGCTCCAGGTTGAGCTGATCAGCGGTGAGCGAGCCGATCGACACCTTCGAGCTCGGGGTGAGGCCCGCGCGCGACCCGTCGGGCAGCTTCATCCACAGCTCGCCGCCCTTGCTGGTGGCCACCGTGTCGCCGGCCTTCAGCTCGGCCTTGTTGTCGAGCGCGCCGCCGCTCTTGCTCGCGCCGCGGGCGGTCATCACCGCGGCCGCCAGCTGCGGCTTCGGGGGAACAGGCGCTGGCACGGGAACGGGCGAGGGAACCGGAGCGGGCGGCACCGGCAGCGCCACCGGCGCCGGCGGAGTCACCTCGTGATGGGCGATCGGCTCGGGCGGCACCACCGCGGTCGACGGCGCCATCAGCCGCGCGGCGAGCACCGCCAGCAGCGCCGCCGCCACCGCGGCCATCGCCCAGTTGGGGCTGAAGCTGAACGGCCACCACGCGAAGAGCGGCTTCTTCGCCAGCTCCTTCTCGGCGGCCTCTTCGAGCGCCTTGCCGATGCGGCGGGCCGAGGTCATCGGCAGCGGCGGCACCGGAGTCGGAATCAGCGACGCCTGCGCCAGCCGCACCTGCGACACCTTCGACTCGCACTCCGCGCACGAGCGGAGGTGGTCGGCCTGCTCCTGGGTGGGCGACTTCGCCGCGTCCCACAGCACTTCGGAGGAGAGGTGGCTCATTGCACGCCTCCCTTGGTCAGCGCGGTGACCGCCTCGGTGAAGTCGACCCGCGCCCGGTTCAAGCGGCTGCGCACGGTGTTCACCGGAGCGTCGACCAGCTCGGAGATCTCCTCCGGCTTCATGCCGAGCAGCTCGTGGTACGCGAACACCGTCGCCTTCTCTTCGCTCATCGTCGACAACGCCTTCTGTACCAGCTGCGAGGCCTGCTGCACCTGCGCCGCGCGCTCGGGATCCGAGGTGTGGCCCGCGCTCACGTCGGGCGCCTCGTCGACCAGGTCTTCGGGCCGGCGGCGGCGGCCGCGCAGGTGCATCAGCCCGACGTTGACGCAGATGCGGTGCAGAAACGTGGTGACCTTCGACTCGCCCCGGTAGCGCTTCAGCGAGCGCATCAGCTGCAGGTACGCCTCCTGGAGCAGGTCTTCCAGGTCGGGGCTCGGGCCCACCACCTTGTAGAGCACCGCCCACGACATCTCGCGGGTGCGCTCGTAGAGCTCGTTGAACGCCGCCACCTCTCCGTCGCGCGCGGAGAAGGCGAGCTGCTGCAGCGGGTCAGCAACGGCGAAGCTTGCTGGCATGGTGAGTACGGCGACGGTCACGACTCTTCAGTTGCCGAAGGTTGCCCCGTCGATCCATTCCCTCCCGTCAGCGAAGTGTCTGAAATTACTACATTAGTCCACGAAGAAGTCGGGCAGCGGCTCGACTCCGGGGGTGACCAGGTACTTGGAGAAGTCGGTCACGCCACGTGTGCGCATGAAGTCTTCGTCGATGAGGAAGTTGCCGGTGAAGGTCTTGGGGCTGGTGAGGACCATGTACGCCGCGTCGGCGAGGATGTCGGGCTTGCGCGCCTGGGCCACCGCCTCTTCGCCGCCGAGCAGGTTCATCACCGCCGCGGTCGCAATCACCGTGCGCGGCCAGAGCGCGTTGACGCCGACCTGACCCTGGAACTCCTCCGCCATGCCGAGCACGCACATCGACATGCCGAACTTCGCCATCGTGTACGCGACGTGACCGGAGAACCACTTCGACTTCATCGACAGCGGCGGCGAGAGGTTGAGGATGTGCGGGTTCTCGGCCTTCAGCAGGTGCGGCAGGCAGACCTGGCTGCAGAGGTACGTACCGCGCGCGTTGATGCCGTTCATCAGGTCGTACTTCTTCATCGGCGTCTCGAGCGTGCCGGTGAGCGAGATGGCCGAGGCGTTGTTGATCAGAATGTCGATGCCCCCGAACGTCTTCACCGCCTGGTCGACACAGGCCTGCACCTGCTCCTCGAAGCGAATGTCGCACACCAGGGGGAGCGCCTTGCCGCCGGCCGCTTCGATCTCCTTCGCCGCGGTGTGAATGGTGCCCGGCAGCTTGGGGTGCGGGTCGGAGGTCTTGGCGGCGATCACCACGTTGGCGCCGTCGCGCGCCGCGCGAACGCCGATCGCGAGCCCGATGCCGCGGCTGGCGCCGGTGATGAAGAGGGTTTTGCCTTTCAGGGTCGTGGCCATTTCGCCCGTATAGCTCCAAAATCCCCCGGCCGTGTCGTCCCGTCTGCCATTCCTGGGGTTGGTCGCGCTGCTCGCCTGCAGCCCGGCGCCGCCGTCGCCCACGGTGCGGGGGGTGACGCCCAGCGTGGTGCCGTACGAGCGCGCCACCGAAGTGGAGATCAACGGCGACGGCTTCATCCCCTCCGCCAAGACCGACCTCGACCACCCCTCGAAGGCGACCCTCGAGCCGTACTTCGTGGTCAACCTGCACGGCCCTGAAGAAGCGACCGCTCAAGATGTCGAGTGGGTCGACAACATGCACCTCAAGGCGCGCATTCAGTCGGGCCTCACTCCGGGCAGCTACTCGGTCGAGGTGCTCGACGGGCACGGGCGGCGCGGCTCGCTCCCGTCGGCGATCGCGGTGGTGTGCACCAAGTGCCCCGACGCCGGGCCTCCCACGCACTGTGACGCGGGCTTTCTCGACCTCGACCGCGACGGCTATGGCGAAGACGGCGGCTACGGCGAGAGCTGCGACGTGCCGCGCGCGCCGGTGGCGGGCGACTGCAACGACTTCGATTCGCTGACCCACCCCGGTGCCCCGCAGGTCTGCAACGGGCTCGACAACGACTGCAGCGGAGCGCCGCCCAGCTGCGACGCGGGCTTCGTCGCCGAGCAGGTCGACACCGCGGAGTGGAAGGTGGTGGCGATGGCCGGCGCCGGCGACCCGTGGCTGGCGGGCGCGGGCGGCACGCTGCTCGACGGCGGCGGGCAGATCGCCCGCAAGAGCTCGGGCTCGTTCGTCGAGGGCCCGTGCCCCGGCCGGTGGACCACCGGCGCCTCCGACTCCAGCGGCACGCTGTATCTGGGCACCTCCAACGTGGGGAACTCGAACTTCTCCAGCGCCACCACCTCGGGCACCAGCTGCGTCGAGCTCGGGTTCTCGGAGCAGGTGCAGATGCTCCGCCGGGTGGGCACCTCGGGCCCGATTCGCGGCGTCACCACCAGCGAGCTGATCATCTGGAACGGGGTGCCGCAGTTCGCGCCGCTCCAGCTCGGCTCGATGGCGCAGCTGAGCGCGGTGGGCGGCTCGAGCCTCTCGCAGCTGTACGTCGCCGGCTTGTCGTCCGGCTCACCCGAGGTGTGGCAGCTGGTCGACGGCGGGTTTCAGCCGCTCGGGCTGGCCGGTCGGTTGCCCGATGCCCGGGTGGTCGCGGTGCAGGGCTTCGATGACGGCAACGCGGTCGCCGTCGGCAGCGGTGGCGGAGTGGCGATGTACCTGGGCGGCGCGTGGACGGTGGCAGGCGCGCTCGACGGCGGCTCGCTCAATGCGGCGTGGGCGGCCTCCCCGGGGCGCGTCTACGGCGTCGGGCCGGGGGCCCGCGTTTGGCTGTTCGATGGCTCCGGGTGGACGCGGGTGGCGACGCCTGCGGTGAACGGCTCGCCTGCGTTCAACGCGATCGACGGGACGAGTGAGGGCGATTTGTGGATCGCCGGCGACAACGGCTGGGTGATTCACCGGTAGGGCTTCGACGGCGACTTCGACGGGGACTTCGACGGGGACTTCGACGGGGACTTCGACGGGGACTTCGACGGGGACTTCGACGGGGACGCTCCACCTGCAAACTGTGGGCAGGGCAGTCCCTCACCCCGCGGATGCTGCGCATCCGTCGGCCCTCTCCCAATGGAGAGGGTTAGCGGGCGGACTGGCGGTAGTTCTGACCGGCGTTGTTGAACCAGAAGCTGGTGCTCTCGCGCTCCTGGTGGCCTTCGTTCGGCGCGCGGCAGGCGAGGCCGGCGTGCACCGCGAACTCGACCTCCTGGCCCTTCTCGACGAACGGCAGGTAGAAGTAGCCGTTGATGTACGGGCTGGGCACGTCGGTCGACTTCAGCACCCGCGTCGTCTTCCAGCCGTCGGTGGTGTAGTGCATCTCGATCCACGGCACCGAGAGCACCGACCAACCCCGGTTCAGCCAACCGCGGGTGTCGGCAATCGCCCGCAACTCCGGCATTCCCGGGTGCACCCAGAAGTGAACCGTGGCCCGGGGAGTGCCCGCGTACAGGTAGCCAGGAGGAGGGGGGAGGAGGGGGCGCGGGGGCGACGACTCCGGCTCGAGCGCGGGCTTCGGATCAGCAAATCGAGTCGGAACCATGCGACACCCCTTTGATCCACGCCTTGTACGCCCTGACTCACACCTACATCAAGGTGATCAGCCCTTTACCTTTTCGAAAGTCGGGTGTTTCAAAGGAAGTATGCAGGGCGCTCCCAAATTGCGCTTGGTCGAAGGCGGGGTGGCCTCGTCAGATGACGCGGACCTTCTTCGTTCCTTCTTCGCGGGCAACACCGACGCGTTCGGGGTGCTGGTGCGGCGTCACCAGGAGCTCGTCTACAAGCTCTGCCGCCGCTACTCGAAAGACGCCGACGACGCTTTCGACCTCACCCAGCGGGCGTTTCTGCAGGCCTTTCAGGCGGCGCGCCGCAACCAGGCCGAGGTGATGGGAGAGTCGGGCTTTCCCTTTCGGGCCTGGCTGGTTCGCATCGCGGTGAACCTGGGCAAGAACCACGTGCGCGACGCCGGCCGCTGGGCGAAGGCCCCGGTCGAGGTGCTCGAGACCGAGCGCTCGGTCGAGCCCAGCCCGCAGGAGAAGCTGGAGCGCGCCGAAGTGCAGCAGCGCACCCGTGAGGCGGTGCTCGATTTGCCCAAGCGGCAGCGGGAAGTGCTGAGCTTGCGGGTCGACGGAGGGCTGCCGTTCGCCGAAGTGGCGCGGCTGCTCGGCATCACCGAGGCGAACGCGAAGACCCATTTTCACTATGCAGTGAAGCGGCTGAAGGAGCTGGTGCGGGCGGCCGCGGGAGGCGAGTCATGAAGTGCGAAGAGTTCGAGCTGCTGCTGACCTCGGGAGAAGCGCTCCCGGAAGACGCGGTGAAGCACCAACAGTCGTGCGAGTCGTGCCGGGCGTTCGCGGCCGAGCTGCCGGGTCTGCTGTCTGACGCGGCGTTGCCGGCGATGTCGGCGGGCGAGCACGCGAAGCTCAACGGTTTGTCCGATGCGGTGCTGCGGCAGTACCGCGCTGATCAGCCCCGCCGCTCCGCGACCCGTCAGCTGGTGTCGTTGGCGCTCGCGGCCGGCGTCGGTGCGCTGGTGACCTCGGCGGTGTTCAAGCTGGCTCCGCCCAGCACCGCGGCGAAGTCGAAGGCGCCCGAAGCGCCGCTCACCCAGGTGGTCGCCGATCAGGTGGCGTTCGCCGACAACACCTTCGACGTCGGCCAGACCGCCGACGACGCGAGCGACGAAGACTCTCTCGAAGTTTCCTGGCCCTCACCCACTGAAGGAGATGTTCCATGAAGACGCTGTTGATCGGTTGTTTGTTGGTTTCGGGTGTGGCGTTCGCAGCCAATCCCGTCGGCAAGGCGCAGCCCCAGGCGCCTGCTCAGTGGAACGGTGGCGGTGAGCGGGGCGAAGAGATGCAGCGCCGCATGCGCATGATGCTGGTGGTCGGCCTGGCCGACGCGCTCTCGCTCAACGAAGGTGAGGCGATCGCCCTCGCCGACAAGATCAAGGTGTTCGACGAACAGCGCGCTCCGGTGCGCGAGTCGATGAAGGAAGCGATGAAGACCCTGAAGTCGGCCGCCGACGGTGATCAGGCCGCGCTGGGCCAGGTCGACAACGCCACCCAGAAGATCTTCGACGGCCGCCAGCAGATGGCGGCGATCGACAAGCAGATGTTCCAGACGATTTCGAAGGACATGCAGCCCCAGAAGCGCGCGCAGCTGGCGATGTTCCTCGCCAAGTTCCACGCCAAGGGGATGGGCATGGGTGGTCACCACGGTGACCACGAAGGCCGCAAGCATCTCGAGCGCTGAAGCCCACGCACTTACAGCGCTCCCGCCGCCGGTCTCGCAAGGGGCCGGCGGCGTTTTTTCGTTCGCGCGGAGTCTGCTATGCGACGCGCGCATGAGACTCGTGTGGCTGCTCGCGTTCTGCAGTCTGGCCTGCTCGTCGCCGTCGTCGTCGGGCGGCGGAGGCGGCAGCGCGTCGGGCGGCGGCATTGGGGTCGGCGGTGGAAGCGCAACCGGTGGTGGGGCTTCGGTTGGCGGCGGGGCGGCGGTCGGTGGCGGCAGCGCAACGGGCGGTGGAGCCGCAACCGGCGGTGGAACCGCTGACGCAGGCACGATGACCGTGGTGCGGTTTCACTACCCCGCGCAGGGCCACGCCCTCGCCATTCGGGGCTCGCTGGCTCCACTCAACTGGAACAACGGCGTGGTGCTCACCGCCGGCGCCGACGACACCTTCACCTGGGCAGACTCCAGCATCACCCAGACGCTCGAGCTCAAGCCGCTGCTCGACGACGCCACCTGGAGCCGCGGCCCCAACTACAAGGTCGAACCCGGGCAGGCGATCGACGTCTACCCCCACTTCACGGTGCAGCAAGGCCAGTGGTCGCGCATGTGGCCCACGTTTCACTCGACCACGCTCAACAACGATCGCGGCGTCTGGGTGTACCTGCCGCCGACCTACGTCGAGAACGCGCGCAGCCGGTTCGGCGTCGTCTACATGCACGACGGGCAGAACCTGTTCGACCCCAACGCGGCGTTCGGTGGCAACCCGTGGTGGGCGCAGAACGCGGTCGACGCCGCGGCCGAGAGCGGCGACTTTCAAGAGGTGATCATCGTCGGCCCCGAGAACACCGCCGATCGGATTCCCGAGTACACCCCGACCGCCGACCCGCAGTACGGCGGAGGCAATGGCGACGCCTACCTCACCATGCTGGTGACCGAGCTGAAGCCGATGGTCGACGCCACGCTCCGCACGATTCCCGATCGCGAGCACACCGCGCTGGTGGGCTCTTCGCTCGGCGGGCTGATCAGCGCCTACGCCGGCATTCACCACGCCGACACCTATGGGCTGATCGGCGCGATGTCGCCTTCGTCGTGGTGGGACAACGCGGTGCTCGCCACCACGCTCCTGCCCGCGACGCCCGCCTCGCCGCGGCCGATTCGCGTTTACGTCGACTCGGGAGACTCCGGCGCCAGCAACGACGACGTCACCGAGACCGCCACCGTCGCGCAGGTCTACCGCAACCTCGGCTACTCCGACGGCACCACCCTGAAGTACCTGGTGCAGGCGGGCGGTCAGCACAACGAGGTTTACTGGGCGCAACGGCTGCCGGGCGCGCTGCAGTTTCTGGTCGGGCCGCGCGTTCCCTGACGTGAGCTCTCCGCAGACGCTGAGCGAAGCCGAGCGGCGCGTCGTCGCCGCCTGGGCCGCCGACTGTGCCGAGCGGGTGCTCCCGCTGTTCGAGGCAGAAGCACAGGACGACGCGCGACCTCGAGAGGCGATTGCCCGCGCCCGGGCGTTCGCGCGGGGTGAGCTCGGCGTCGCGGAAGAGATTCGCCGCCGCTTCGAAGGCGGAGGCGCCGCTCGTGGGGTGAGCGCGCTCGCGGCCGCGGCGGCACGCTCCGCGGGCCAGGCGGCGAGCGTCGCTCACATGGGCGCGCACGCGCTGGGCGCCGCGGGGTATGCCGCGAAGGCCGTGGCGCTCGCGGCTCCGCTGCAGCCCGAGGCGCCGGCGAGAGAGCTTCGTTGGCAGCTGAAGCGAATGTCTCCCGCGGTGAAGGCCGCGCTGCGGAAATTGCCGCCGGTGGGAGCGGACCGTTCGGGCCCGCTCGGCCCGGGTCTGCTCTCCTCCGGGCTGTTGGGGAAGTTGATCGCCCAGCTTCAGGCCGCGCTCACGCCTTCTTCAGCTCGGCCTGCAGCCGGTCGACGTCGATCATCCGCTCCATCCCCTCGCCGCCGGAGGTCGCGCCGGCCGCGTACCACTGGTAGGCCTCGAGGGTGAGCTCGAGCAGCTTCCTGGCCGCGTCCTTCGCGCCCGCGTCACGCGCCAGCTTCGCGCCCTTCTCGCTGAAGCCCACCGCGTCGAAGAAGTGGTTGTAGTGGTTGGCGCGCAGCTTCTCGAGCTGCTTCACCGCGTCGTCCCAACGCTTCGCGCGAAGCAGCAGCTCGACTTGTATCGTCTCCTCCGCCAACGGCTCACCCCAGGCGTTGCGCTGCTGAAAGCCGGGTGGAATCTCGAGCTCGCAGTCGCGCTGCCACCTGGAGTCGCGCTCCTCCCACTCCGGCGGAGGCACCGAGATGCCCGCGGTGTCCAGAACCTTGGAGACCCACGCCAGCGTCTCTGCGTAGGTCGAGAGCCGGGCGCCGTTGCGCGCCTTCTCGGTGTCGTACGCGGCGCGAAAGGAACACAGCGCGTTGCGCAGCCAGCCCTGCCGCGCTTCGAACGCCCCTCGCCGCTCGTAGCTGAACGCACGGTCGAAGGTGTCTTGGGTTCGGAGCGCCAGGCCGTGCTGCTCGTACGCCTCGTCGCTCTTCTGCGCGGCTTCGAGCGCGTGACCCAGGTTCGCGTGCGGCAGCGCCCACACCGGCCAGAGCGAGATCGCCTTCTTCAGATGCTCGATCGCGGCGTCGTTGGTCTCCGGCTTCGCCTTCCAGTGCCAGCCGAGCCAGTTGTGGGCTCCGGCGGCGCGGCGGTACTCGGCGCTCTTGCTCTCGTGCTCGGCGAGCGCCACCGCTTCTTCGGCGCGGCCGGCGGCGACCAACGCCTCGCAGCAGTTCGCCAGCGGCACGTTGTCGTGAGGCCGAAGCTTCATCGCCTCTTTGAACAGGGTGATCGCCTCTTCCAGCTGAGCCGCGGTGCGCCCGGCCACCTGGTACAGCTGCCACCCGTGCGAGTTCGGATCCATCGGCTCAAAAGACGACCGGCCCACGGAAGACCCGTGAGCCGGCCGGTGAAATCAGACTGTAGCGCTGATCAGGGGTAGTGCATCGCGCAGCCGCCCGAGCCCGCGTTCACCCAGTTCTGCTGAATCAGGTAGTCGCGCGAGCCGAGGTGAATGTTCGCCTTCGAGCCGTTCGACACCGTGTAGGTGGTGCCGAAGGTCCAGGCGCACTTGTCGGCGTTCTCCGCGCCCTGGCGGTCGTACCAGGCGTTGAGGTCGGGGTCGCTGATCGCCTCTTCCATCTCGTGCGCGATGATGCTCGCCATGCCGTCGGCGCCCGCGTTGCCATTGGGACTGGTGGTCTGGTCGGCGCACGACGACGGGCAGCGGTCGGAGTTGCCGATGAAGGAGTACTTGATGTCGGAGCCGCTGATGGTGCCGTGGGTGTGCCAGCCGCAGTACTGGGTGCAGAAGCCCGAGCTCGCGGTGACGTCAGACGAGGTCAGCACGAAGTAGATGCCGTTGGTGTCCTTCGGGAGCTTGCCGGCGCTGATCGCGCTCGAGACCACGGTCTGAATCTGCGCGTCGGAGAGCGAGGTGCCCTGCGAGTAGCTGTCGGTGGTCGAGCCGGCGTAGTGCACGTTGCCGCTGACGTGGTTGTTCGAGCCGTCGAAGTAGGTGGCGTTGATCGCCTCGTACGACGAGCCGCCGATGTTCGAGGCGAAGTCGGTGAGGATGGTGGTCGCGGTGTTGCCCGACCAGTTGCCGTACCAGATGTAGTACGCGTTCACCGTGCCCAGCATCACCGGGCCGCCGTGGTAGTTGATGCCGGTGCCGCTGTTGTGACCGCCGCCGCCACCGGGCTTCGCCGCGCCGTGGTCGTTGCTGTTGAACTCCTTCACGTGATGGCCCTTGCCATCAGGGTTCAGCTCGGGCTGCTCCTGCACAGCCTGCTCGGTCGACGAGACGTTCGGCGTCTCGTTCTGTTCGATGCCACAGGCGGACAGCAACACGGTGAGGCTCAGCAGAATTTTCTTCATCGGTTTTTTCCTCGGAGGGGTGCGGAGAACTTCGGGGACGGCGGTTTGTACTCAAAACATCGGGTCGCTTGCGAGGGGCAGACACGCGAATTCGTCAGTGCGTCGCGTCTTTCTCACTGCGCGGGAACGCGCGCAGCAGGTGTACCGTTTGGTGCACCTTTAGCCGCGGCACGAGTCGTGGAGTGACGCGCGTTTGTGTTGAGCGCACTCGGGATGCTGCTGATCACCGCCGGGGTGATGCGCCCCGTTACCGAACCGCGCGACGGCGCCGAGGTGCTCGAGAAGGTCTGCGCCCGGTGTCACTGGGGCCCGAAGGGCGGCGACGAGGGTGGATTTTCGGAGGTGCTCGATCGCGACGCGCTGATCAGCGGCGACTACCTGGTGCCCGGGCAGCCGAAGAAATCGCAGCTGCTGGAGCGGGTGGAGAAGAACGAGATGCCGCCCGACGAAGCGTTCCCGAAGTGGTCGCCGGCGCAGCGCAGAGCGTATCGCGCGCGGCTGGCGGGGCTGCTGCGCACCTGGATTCAAGCGGGCGCGCCGATGGCCGCGGCGAAGCCGGTGCGTTGGGTCGGGCCGCTCGAGGTCGAGAAGCTCGCGCTCGATGACGTGCGCGCGCTGCCGTACGAAGAGCGGGCCGACGCGCGCTACTTCTCGCTCGCCGAGTCTGCTCGCTCCGGCGCCAGCCGCGAAGAGCTCGAGCTGTTGCGCGCGGCGCTGGCCAAGTCGCTCTCGTCGCTGAGCTGGCGACCGTGGCTCGCCGAGCTCCATCCCGTCGGTGACGAAGGCGTTCTCTACCGGGTGTCGCTCGAGCGGCTGGGGTGGCAGCGCGACGCGTGGGAGTCGACGCTGTTCGAGGCGTACCCGTTCGCGGTTCGGCGCGACTCGGTCGACGCGGTGCGGCTGCAGGAGGCCACGCGCAGCCGGCAGCCGATTCTGCGGGTCGACTTTCTGGTCGCCGAGGGCACCCGGCCCGCGCTCTACCACGCGCTGCTGCGGCTGCCGGCCAACGCACAGTCGCTGGAGTCGCTGCTCTCGGTCTCGGTCGCCGACGACGTGCGTGAAGGGCGGGTGCTGCGCGCGGGCTTCAACGGCTCGGGGGTGTCGCAGAACAACCGGCTGCTCGAGCGGCACGACTCCCGCCACGGCGCGTACTGGCGCAGCTACGACTTTCAGTCGAGCACCGGCGACGAGAACCTCTTCGCGCACCCGCTCGGGCCATGCGGGGACGAGGGCTTCGACTGTCCGCGCGCTCCGTTTCGGCCCGCGGGCGGCGAGTACATCTTCACGCTGCCCAACGGGATGCTCGGGTTCTTTCTCTCTGACGGGCGTGGGCGGCGGCTGGAGCGCGCGCCCACCGCCATCGTTCGCGACCCGAAGCGGCCCGACGGCGCGGTGGAAAACGGGCAGTCGTGCCTCGGGTGTCACGCGCGCGGCTTCTTCTACAAGGCTGATCAGGTGCGGCCCGCGGTGGCTCACTCGCGGCTGCTCACCTGGGGCGAGCGCGCCGAGGTCGAGCGGTTGTACGCCGAGCCGCTGCGGCTGCAGGCGCAGGTGGAGCGCGACAACGTCTCGTTCTTGAAGGCGCTCGAGAAGCTCGGCGTCGACGAAGGCGTCGAGCCGGTGACCGCGGTGGCAGAGGCGTATCGAGGAGAGCTGTCGTTGAAGCGCGCGGCCGCCGAGCTCGGGCTCTACCCAGAAGAGTTGAAGGCGCAGCTGGCCGGCGGTGGCTCGCGGTTCGCGTCGCTGTCGGCGCTCGCCACCGAGGGCGGCACAGTGAAGCGCGACGCGTTCGCCGCGGCGTTCCCCGACCTGGTGCGGCAGCTGCGGCTGGGTGAGCCTTCGGTGCTGCGACCGCACGAGCAGCTGGCGCGGGCGGTGTGCGGACAGTCGGGCACCGTGGAGGAGCGGGTGGAGGACTGCGCGCTGGTGTTCTCTTCACCGCGAGGTAGGGGAGAGACCGAGTCGCGTCGCAACGGCTTCTCGCTGGTGGTGCGCGGCCCGGGTGGACAGGAGGTGTGGCGTGAGGAGTCGACCGCCAACTTGTTCGTGCTGCTGTCGATGGCGCAGTCGCAGCAGTCGGCGCTCGATACGTGCGCGTTCAGGGTCAGCTCGGGCGATGAGACCGGGAAGCTGGGCGGGCGCTGGAGTTTGCCGTTGGCCGGTGAGCTCGAGCACGCGTTGGTGGGCGGCCTGCCCGCGCGCGATGGCTTCTTCTGGAGCCAGGACGTCGACGAGAGTCACAAGGTGAACGTCGACGGCGTGCTGGTGTCGGCGCACGGGCGGCGGACCGCGGACCGTAACGAGCGGTTCTCAGTGGTGTGCGTGAAGCGCTAGCAACCCCTCTCCTGACAGGAGAGGGCGGAGAGCGCGGTCAGCGCTCCCGGGAGAGGTTATCGACCCGCGGTCCTCTAACCTCACCCCGCGGACGCTTGTCGCGTCCGTCGGCCCTCTCCCTCCAGGAGAGGGCTACGTGTTCCGCAAGACGGCGCGCGCCAACGACAGCACCCGCACCTTCACTGCGCCCGCTTCCAGCAGCACGGTCGCCGCGGCGTGCGCGGTCGCACCGGTGGTCAGCACGTCATCGAGCAGCAGCACTTCCTGCCCGGCGACCTCAGCCTCCGCGGTGAACGCACCGCGCACGTTCTTCACCCGCTCTTCGTCACTGAGCCCGACCTGTCGCGGCGTATCGATCACCCGCACCAGCGCCGCATCGGGCACTCGCCGTCCCGCAAGCTTGCCCAGCTCCACCGCGAGCAGCATTGCGTGGTCGTACTTTCGCTCGCGATAGCGCTTCTGGTGCAGCGGCACCGGCACCAACAGCCCCTTCGACTCGGCGATGAACGCCCGCGCGTTGGCGAGCAGCATCGCCGCCAGCGGCCGCGACAGCTCGGGCTTGTCCTCATACTTGAAGCGGTGAATCGCCTTCGCCACTGCTCCGTCGTGCACGAACGGCGCGTAGGCCCGCTCGAACGCACGCGCCCGCCCGCGACACCGCTCGCACCACCCGCTGACGTGCTGCCCAGGCTCGCTGCAGACCGCACACCCTTCTGCCGGCAACTGCTGCGCCGACAGCTCACAGGTGGCGCAGAACCACTGTGCTCCCGGCAACGGCGCGTCGCACGAGAGGCACAGCGGCGGGTAGACGACGTCGAGGACGTCGCCCAAGAGCCCCATCAGCGCGCCTTGCCCTGTGCGGCGACGGCGGCCTGCGCCTTGGCGATCTCCGCCGCGTCGCCGAGGTAGTAGTTCTTCAGCGGCTTCAGGTTGGCGTCGAGCTCGTAGACGAGCGGGCGCGCGGTGGGAATGTTCAGCCCGACGATGTCTTTGTCGCTCACGCCATCGAGGTACTTGATGAAGGCGCGAATCGAGTTGCCGTGCGCCGCCACCAGCAACCGCTTGCCCGACTTGATCGCCGGCGCCAGCTCGGTCTCCCAGTACGGCACCACCCGGGCCACGGTGTCCTTCAGGCACTCGGTGAGCGGCAGCTGCTCCTTGGTGAGCGACGCGTAGCGCCGGTCGTGCCCGGGGAAGCGCTCGTCGCTCGCCTCCAGCGCGGGCGGCGGAGTGTCGTAGCTGCGGCGCCAGACCAGCACCTGTTCCTCGCCGAACTTCTTCGCCATCTCGGCTTTGTCGAGGCCCTGGAGCGCGCCGTAGTGCCGCTCGTTGAGCCGCCAGTGCTTGTTCACCGGCAGCCAGAGGCGGTCGAGCTCGCCCAGCGCCAGGTTCAAGGTGCGAATCGCGCGCTTCAGCACTGAGGTGTAGCAGACGTCGAAGTCCCAGCCTTCGCGCTTGAGCAGCTGGCCGGCGGCGATGGCCTCCTGCACGCCGGTCTCAGACAGGTCGACGTCGGTCCAGCCGGTGAAGCGGTTCTCTTTGTTCCAGGTCGATTCGCCGTGGCGAAGCAGCACGAGCTTGTACATGCCGCCTACTCTTGCCCGAGCAGCTCCACCTTGTCATCGGCGTCGTTCTTGATCGCGATCGCTGAAATCTTGTCGATGTCGGTCTGTTTCTCGACCCACCCCAAAAGCTCCACCCTTCCGTAACGCGCGCAGGGAGTGACCGACTTGTACGCCTTGAGCTCGGTCTGCAGCTTGGCGCGCAGCTTCTTCGCCGCGGGGGTGCTGTGGTCGTCTTCGGCGCAGGCGAGCATCTGAATCTTCTCGCCGTTCTTCAGCCACACCATCGAGGTGCGCACGCCGCCGCACTTCGCGGTGATCACCAGGGTGTGCTCTTCCTCGGTGTCGAGCGACTCCTCGAGGCAGTTGCCGGAGTTCGCGGTCAGCCGGTCGACCTCGGGAATCTTGAACTGCTTCGACTCTCCGGGCGTCAGCGTGACCGCGCGAAAGCGCTCGGTGGTGAGCACCTCGAGCTTGGGCGCTCCCGAGAGCACCGCGATGACCACGAAGGCGATCATGGGCCGGCGCAGGTGCCGGCGTTGCACACCTGGGTGTTGGAGCAGGCGATGCCGCAGCCGCCGCAGTTGTTGCGGTCGAACTGGGTGTTCACGCACGAGTTGCTGCAGAGCGTGAGCCCGGTGTTGCAGGTGCACATCGAGTTCACGCAGCCCACGGTGCCCGGCGCGCCCTGGCAGACGTTGCCGCAGCCGCCGCAGTTGTTGCGGTCGGAGGTGAGGTCGCGGCAGGAGCCGTTGCAGTCGGTGAGGCCGACGTTGCACTGGCAGGCGCCGGCGACGCAGAAGTGGTTGCCGCCGCACTGGTTGCCGCACATGCCGCAGTTGTTGCGATCGCTCTGGAGGTCGCGGCAGACGCCGTTGCAGTAGCCGCGGCCCGCGGTGCAGTAGCAGATGCCGCCCACGCAGAGCTCCTGGGTCTGGCAGGAGTGGCCGCAGGCGCCGCAGTTGAAGTTGTCGTCCATCTCGTCGACGCACGACAGCCCGCAGGCGGTGTCGCCCATCGGGCACATGGTGACGCACTGGCCCGAGGCGCACGACTGGCCCATGCCGCACTTGTTGCCGCAGGCGCCGCAGTTGTTGGGGTCGGAGTCCTCCAGCACGCAGGCGCCGTTGCACGAGCTGTAGCCGAGCGCGGTGTTGCACTGGCAGCTGCCCATGTTGCAGCGGTTGCCCTGGCCGCAGACGTTGCCGCAGGCGCCGCAGTTGAGCGGGTCGATGTTGGTGACGGTGCAGGTGGCGCCGCAGAGCGTCTCGAACGGAGCGCAGTTGTTGGCGCAGTTGCCGAAGTTGCACACCTGGTTGGAGCCGCAGGCCGCGCCGCAGGAGCCGCAGTTCAGCGGGTCGGTGATGGTGCGGGCGCAGACGCCGGAGCAGTTGGTGTAGTTGTTGGGGCAGTTGCAGCTGCCGTTGACGCAGGTGCCGCCGGTGCAGGTCGCTCCGCAGGCGCCGCAGTTGGCCGAGTCGGCCTGAGTGTTCACGCAGACGCCGTTGCAGCGAACGTAGCCGGTGGGGCAGGCGGTCTGGCACATGCCGTTGACGCAGCTGTTGCCCGAGCTGCAGGTGATGCCGCAGCCGCCGCAGTTGTTGGGGTCGTGCGAGGTGTCGACGCAGCTGCCGTTGCAGGTGGTCGACCCGTTGGCGCAGATGCACTGGCCCATCGCGCACTGGGTGCCGCCGCCGCAGACGTGGCCGCACATGCCGCAGTTGTTGTTGTCGGTGAGCGGATCAGCGCAAGCGCCGTTGCAGGAGATTTGATTGGTGCCGCAGACGCACGCGCCGCCGGAGCAGTGGGTGCCGCCGGTGCAGACCTTGCCGCAGGCGCCGCAGTTGTTGTCGTCGTTGGTCTCGTTGACGCACTTGTTGTTGCAGAGCGTGGTGCCCGGGTTGCACTGGCACTGGCTGTTGGCGCACGAAGCGCCGAGGCCGCACGCGTTGCCGCAGGCGCCGCAGTTGGCCGGGTCTTTGGTCTCGTCGACGCAGCTCGACCCGCACGCCTGCAGGCCGCTGGGGCAGACGCACGCCGAGCCGTTGCAGGTCTGGGTCGCTCCGCAGGCGTTGCCGCAGGAGCCGCAGTTGTTCTTGTCGAGCGGCACGCAGGCGCCGTTGCAGAGCAGCGTGCCGGTCGGGCAGATGCACTTGCCGGTGACGCACGACTGGCCGGCGGCGCAGGTGGTGGCGCAAACGCCGCAGTGCGCGGGGTCGTTCTGGAGGTCGGCGCAGGCGCCGTTGCAGTCGGTGAGGCCGGCGCCGCAGGTGTTGGTGCAGGCGCCCGCGCTGCAGACCGCGTTGGCGGCGCAGGTCTTGCCGCACGCTCCGCAGTTGTTGGGGTCGTTCTTCACGTTGACGCAAGCGCCGTTGCAGAGCTGCTCGGGCGCGTTGCAGTCGCACTGGCCGCTGGTGCACGGCTGGCCGGGAGAGCAGGTCTTGCCGCAGCCGCCGCAGTTCGACGGGTCGTTGCCGGTGTTGACGCAGTTGGCGCCGCACTGGGTGAGCCCGTTGCCGCAGCTCGACACGCACTGGCCGTTGGTGCAGCTGTCGCCGTTGGGGCAGACCTCGTTGCAGGCGCCGCAGTTGTTCGGGTCGTGAGAGGTGTCGACGCAGCCGCCGTTGCAGATGGTGGTGCCCGCGTTGCAGCCGTTGACGCACTTGCCGGCCTGGCAGAGCGGCATGCCGTCGGGGCAGACGTTGCCGCAGTTGCCGCAGTTGTTCGGGTCGCTCTCGGTGTCGCTGCACTTACCGGCGCAGAGGGTCTGGGTGACGTTGCAGCTGCACTGCCCGGCGCTGCACGCCTGACCGGCGCCGCAGGCGAACGAGCAGTTGCCGCAGTGGTTGGCGTTGGTGCCGGTGTCGACGCAGCCGCCGTTGCAGTTGGTGAGGCCGGCGGAGCAGGAGGTGGCGCACTGGCCTCCGTTGCAGACGTCGCCGGAGGGGCAGGCGATGCCGCAGCCGCCGCAGTTGGTGACGTCGACGGCGAGGTCGACGCAGGCGCCGCTGCACATCACCTGGCCCTGGTCGCAGGTGGTGGCGACGGCGGTGCCGGGCTTGCAGCGGCCGGCGACGCAGGCGTAGCCGTCGGGGCAGGGTGGATCAGTCGGGGCGCCGCAGAGCAGCAGCTCGGTGCGCGAGCACGCGGAGAGACCCAACAGGAGGGCGGAGACGGCGAGGAGCTTTTTCGGCATTGAGAGCGAGCGAGGGCCCGGGACGCGTCGAGTCTAGGCCGATCGCTGGCCCACCGCGAGGAACTGGAGGTGAGGGTGGTTACTTGTGGTACGGCTCGCCGCGCATCACCGTGAAGGCGCGGTAGATCTGCTCCAGCAGAACCACCCGGGCCAGCCGGTGGGGCAGCGTCATCTTACTGAGCGACAGCGTGAGGGCGGCCTTCTGGCGCACCGGCTCGGCGAGGCCCTCGTCGCCTCCGACGCAGAAGAGCAGGTCGCCCGATTGGCGGGCGATGAACTGCGAGAGCTCGACGCTGGAGAGCAGCTTGCCGCGCTCGTCGAGAGCGACCAGCGCTTCGCGGGGCTTCAGCGCGCCGATGATCCGCTCGCCTTCGTCGGCCTGGGCCTTGGGGCCGGAGTGCTTCGAGGCGGGCAGCTCGACCAGCTCACAGGTGGCGTAGTGCTTCAGGCGGCCGAAGTACTCCTGCGCGGCGGGCTCGAACAGGCCAGAGCGGTCTTTGCCGACCGAGAGGACGCGAACCTTCAACCGACGCGCTCACGCGGCGCATCGGCCCACAACCCCTCGAGGTCGTAGAAGACGCGCGCGTCTTGCTGGAACAGGTGGACCACGACGTCGCCGTAGTCGAGCAGCACCCAGTTGCCCTGACCCGAGCCTTCGGTGCTCATCGGGCGGACGCCGTCGGGGCGAAGCTTGTCGTCGATGCCGTCGGCGAGCGCGGCGACCAGGCGCTCGTTGTCGCCCGAGGCGACCACCACGTAGTCGGCGTAGGAGGCCTTGCCGCGCACGTCGAGCACCACCACGTCTTGCCCCTTCATCTCGGAGGCGACGCCGGCGATCTTGTGGGCGAGCGCCTTGGCCGCGGCGTTCTCTTGGACCGCGCGGGCGGGAAACGCCGAGCGCCGGGGCTGCTTGGGCTGCTTCGGTTTACGGGGCCCGCCGCCCTTCTTCATGGGGCGCTTGTTGCGGGTGGGCTTTCGGGTGGGTTTCTTGGGCGCCATTGCGCGGGCTCATACCTCATCGATGGGTTAATAGGTCCAGCGAAGATGACGGAAGAAGACCTCAAGCAGATGGTGAAGGAGTTCCCCGACTCGCCGATGGGGTGGTTTTCGCTCGGGCGGCACTACCTCGACGCCAAGGCGTACCAGCAGGCGGCCGATGCGCTGGCGCAGGCGGCGAAGCTCGACCCGAACTACGCCGCGGCGTGGGTGGCGCTGGGCGATGCCCAGGCGGCGCTCGGGGTGCCTGATCAGGCGCGCGAGGCGTGGAACAAGGCGCTCGAGACGCCGCACGGTAAGCGCGACATGAGCTTGCAGTCTGATCTCGAGCAGCGGCTCCAGGACCTCTGATCAGCGCAACGCGCCGTCGAAGAACGCCAACGCCTGCTCCTCCGCCCAGAAACCGGGCCTGAACACCGACCCCTCGACGAACCCGACGTGGCCACCCTTCTCGGTGCGCACGATGGTCAGCGCAGAGTTTCGCGTCGCCTCCGCCGGAATGTGTGACGCCGGAGCGAGCGGATCATCCTCGGCGCTGATCAGCAGCGTCGGCACCTTCACGCTCGCCAGCTTCGGAGCGGTCGAGTTCTCGCGGTAGTACTCGACGTCGTCTTCGTACCCGAACGCGGGCGCAGTGAAGTACCAATCGATCTCCTGAATCGTGGTGGCGTTTCGAATCGCGTCGACGTCGAGCTGCTCGGGAAACCGCGCCGCCTTCGCCAACGCCTTCTGCTTCATCGTGGGCACGAAGTTGAACCGGTACACGGCGTTCCACCCCGAGCCGGTGTCCACCGAGCGCACGCAGTCGAGCAGGTCGAACGGCACCGAGATCGCGCACGCCGCATCGACCAATCCGCGCGGCCCGTCGACCAGCAGGTTGATCAGCACGCTGCCGCCCAGCGAGAACCCGGTGACGAACACATGCGACGGCTTCCACATCGCCCGGAGCCGCTCGATGACGAACGCCGGATCCGTCCACTCTCCCGAGTGGTACCCGCGCAGCTTCTGGTTGGTCCTCCGCCCGCAGGAGCGGAACTCGAGCGCGGCCACGCTCCATCCGCGGGCCAGTGCGCCCTGCGCCATCAGCGTGATGTAGCCCGACTTCGCCGAGCCCTCGAGCCCGTGCAGGAGGAACAACAACGGCGCGCCCGGCGAGCCCGCGAGCCAGACCTCGACGAAGTCACCATCGGGAGTGCCCAACACCCGCCGCTCCCACGCCGGCGCCGCGCCGCGCGCGACCGACGCGAACACCGTCTGTGCGTGGGGCGAGTCGAGGCCAGCGGCGGGAACGAAGGGACGAGTCGGCGTGAAGGCCACGCCCTGCCAATAGCAGTTAGATCAGCGAGGTGTGCGGGTTCGCGCCGAACGGCTGGCTCGGGCACGCGCAGACCGCCGCCAGGTACGCCCAGTACTCCTGAATGCCGGGAGAGCCGCCGGGCAGGCCGACATCGCCGTTCACCCTGCCGGTGGTGCCCTGGCGCACGTTCTTGCCGACCACGGTCGCGGTCAGGTTGCCCTGGTGGTCGCTGCCCGGGAGGCTGCGCGCGAAGTCGCCGATGATCGACACCACCACGTTGTGGCCGGGCAGGTTGAGCATGCGGTTCAAGAACGTGTTCAGCGGCGGCAGAATGCGGTCGTTCATCTGGTTGCGCACCTGCATCCCGTCGGTGTCGCCGTGGGTGTCCCAGCCGCCGTCGAGCATCGCCACCACGTTCGCGCCGGCGAGCACCATCAGCTCCGCCGCCACCATCTGGGTCTTGAAGTTGGTGACGCCGGTGGTGGTGTTCGACACCCCGTAGGCGGTGGTGAGCTCGTTGTAGTCGAGCGTGAGCGCGTTCTTCTTCAGCGCGTCGACGCCGGTGACGTAGCCGTCGCCCACCGAGCGCAGGTTGTTCGGGCTGCGCAACAGCCGGCTGTTCGACATCAGGTTGGCGCTCGCCATGCCCGCGGTCGCGATGCTGCGCTTCGGCACCGACGGGTCGCCCACGTCGCCGCCGAGCGCCACGATGGTCGCCCGCATGTCGGTGATGCCCTGCAGAGAGACCGAGCCCTCCGCAGGGTGGTCTCCGTAGACCATCTGGCTGCCGATGTTGGCCGCCTTGATCGGCGCGTCGCCGCCGAGCGCGTTGGCCAGCTGCAACATGTAGCTGCGGTTGTTCATCGTCCACATCGACGTCTGCGCCGACTCGTGGGCGGTCAGGCCGTGGTTCACGCCGACCGACGCCATGTGGTCGAGCGCGATCTGCGGCATCGTGCCGAAGGTGGGCGCGTCGACCGCCAGGCCGCCGCCCAACATGCGCACGGTGTTGCTCGAGGTGCCGAAGGTGCCCGCGCCGAGGAAGCTGTCGGCAGAACCGAACAGCGAGTTGTACCCGCCATCCAAGTGAATCATCACCAGAGTGGTCTTGTCGGGCGCCGACTGGGCGAACGCGGGCGAGACCTTCGAGAGCGCGGCGGCTCCGGCGAGACCGGCGGTGGCTTTGAACAGCGAGCGGCGAGAGAAGTTGCTCATGGTCGTCTTTCAGTAAGCCAGGAAACCAGCGGAGGAGAGGACGGTGGCGCAGCCGTAAGCCCACTTGAGCCGGGTGTTCGACTCGTCGTCGGTGTGGTTCATCACCGTGTCGACGCAGGAGTCGAGCTCGTCGGAGGTCGCGTTGCGGCTCCAGAACTGGTTCGCCCAGGTCTGGCACTGGGTGCGCAGGTTGGTGTCGGTCGGAGTGGCGTCGAAGGTGGTGTTGTCGGTCGCGGGCACGCAGCCGGCGAACGCGATGCGGTAGCTCGAGAACAGCGAGACCGCCGAGGCCTGCGGCTCCATGTACCAGCGCGGCGGAGTGGTGCCGAAGGTGTTGGCCACGGTGTTGATGGTCGAAGGCGTCGAGCCCAGCACCCGCGCGTACTCACCGCGGAGCGCGTCGAGCGGCTTCACCCGGTCGCGGTCGAAGCCTTCGTCCTCGTCGCTCCGGCCCACCACCAGCTCGGTGCCGCCGAAGCCGACGTAGGTGTAGCCCTGGCTGCACGAGGCGGGGTCGACATCGGGCGGCAGGTTCGACGGAGGCGGAATGCTGCCCGGGCCGTTGCCGTCGGGGTCGGTGCCGCCGGCGGTGGTCTTGAGGTGCACCATCGCGCGGCCGTCGCAGCCCATCACCGCCAGCGCCACCACGGTCATCATCGAGAAGAGGGTCGTTTTCATGGTGGTCTTTCTCACTGGCAGAAGGTCGGGTCCTTCACGACCGCGGCGAGCGCCGCCTGAACGGTTCCCTGCGAGCGAAACTCCTTCATGCAGGCGTCGAACACCGGGCCCTCGCAGCGGTTCTCGGTGCGCCCGTAGAGGAACTGAAAGGCCAGCCGGCAGGTGCGAAAGTTGAACGACTCGGAGTTCACCAGCGCGGTCACCAGCTCCTTGTCGTCGTGCACGGTGATGCCGCCGAGAATCGTCGCCTCCGAAGCGGCCGGCGGGTCGAAGGTCATCGTGTCGCCGGTGCCGTTGCGCTTGCTGAGGATGCTGGCGGTGGTGTCGAGCCCGTACATCGAGTCGTAGTGGCAGCCGCTGCAGCCCGAGGAGTGGCGGCCGCTGGCCGAGATGTCGGCGCCGGCGGCGTTGGTCGACGGCACCAGGTGGAGCCCGATGGTGTTGTTGTAGATGCGGTAGGCGGTCGAGAGCTTGATGCCCGCCATCTCGTTGCCCGCGTAGCGCTTCATCCACGCCGGGGAGCGGAAGTAGCCGAGCCCGTTCGGGTCGTCGATCACCGTCACCACGCCGGCGCCGTTGGTCTGCACCGTGTACGGGCCGACGAAGAGGTCACGCCACTGCCGCCCCTCGTTGAGAATCTTGTAGGCGAGGTAGTAGGCCGAGTCCTGCTCGTCGGTCGCGCCCGGGGTGCGGTTGAACTGGGTGTTGATGAAGCGGCTGAACCGCTCGGTGAAGTCGACGGTCGAGAGCAGCGCGTCGGCCTGCGCCTGCGGGTCGGGCGAGTTCATCAGGTCGTAGGTGGGGCTCTTGCCGGTGATGGCGACCGAGAGCCGAACCGCGCAGCGCTCGCGCTTCATCAGTTGCTCGGCGGTCTGGGCGTGGGCGGCGGTAGCGACCGCCAGCAGCGTCACGACGAAGGTCAGGTTGCGCACGAAACGGCCCGTCCGAATCTCACCGCGCCCCTTTCCGACGGTGTGATCCGACTGGCTGCTACTTCAAGAGTGGTGCCGAGACGCGTTTGCGCGCGGTTAGCGCCCGCGCGGGCCTTCATTGACTTGGATCAAGACAGTTGTGCACTTCACGAGCATGCGCGTGTCCGCACCAACACGAGGTCAACGAACCTTTCACGCGCTGCACGGTGACCACTCGCGTGTTCACAATGGGAACACGGGTGCTCCATTTCTCAATCGGTAGGAGAGGTTGCGCCTACCAGGCGCGCACCTGGCAGTCGGGAAAGTAGCGCTGGAGGATCTGCTGCGCGGTGCCGCCCTTGGTGGCGATCGCCTTCGCGCCCTCCTGGCAGAGCCCCGAGCCGTGGCCCAGGCCGGTGCCTTTGAAGTGCACCACGCCCTCCGACTCCTCGACCGTCATCTTCATCGAGCGAACGGTGTCGTAGCCGAAGGTGGCGCCCAGCTTGGCGAGCAGCTCGTTGCCCGAGTAGCGAACCCCGAACGACTTCAACTGCACGATGCGCCCCGACGAGTCGCGCCGGAGCACCTCCACCGCCGCGCCGTCGGGCCTCGCGTTCAGCCCGCGGGCGAGCTCGCTGCGGTCGATCTCCCAGCTCCAGGCGAAGTCGGGAGCGCCTTTGCACAGCGGGCCCTCTTTGCCGGTGTCGTTGATCGCGGCGCCCGCGCCCTCGTCGCCGAACACGTCGAGCGCGCGGCTGGTCGCTCCGCCGCAGCTGGAGTGAAAGAACGCCGGCTTCAGCACCACGCCGCCCACCAGCAGCACCTGGCCCTTGGTCTTCGCCACCGCGGCCTTCGACGCGGGGTCTTTCGCCTTGCCGCGGTACACCTGGCAGTGGGCGAGGTCGCAGAGGTCGTAGCCGGAGCTGCCGTGACGGCCGCGGCTGGCGAGCGCGAAGGTGCGCGAGACCACCGACTGCGCCTCGAGCATCGCGGGCGCGGCGGGCGAGGCCTCTGACTCGACCACCGACGAGAGGTAGTCCTCCACCTCGACGAAGTTCACCAGCTTGAGCAGCTCCTGCTCGTTGGCGACCAACAGCCGGGTCGGGTAGGTGCGGGTCAGCACCTGGTCGCGGGGGCCGTTGAGGTCTTCTTTGAGGGTGACCTTGATCTCCGCGCCGAGCACGTTGAGCTGCTCGCAGGCCTGATCACCGGCCTTGAGCCGGCGGTCGTTGGCGCGCACCAGAATCGTCTTGTTGGGCAGCTTCTTGTTGTCGCAGCTGATGCTGTCGCCGGCGATCTCCGCCTCGACGGCGCGCTCCTTCTCGAGCACCCGAATGCGCAGCGGCTGGGCGGCGGCGGTGGTGTCTCCGGCGTGGGTGACCTGGCCGGCCGGGCCGGTCTGCGCCTGCGGGTTGAGTGGAACGTTGGGGACCGGGTCGGCCACCAGCAGAAGAACGGCGAGAGAAGTCAGCATCTGGCTCCGGATTTTCGCTTCATTCTTTTCGAGACGGAAGCTGCACGTGGAGGCTTTGGTTCTCGAGCACGCAGTCGTCGCCGTCGGCTTTGACCGTGCTCGTCGCTCCAGTGCCCAACTGGCAGTTTTGCTTCATGTTCCAGGCGTCGAGCACCAGCTCCACCGCCGCCTCGCGAATCTTCTCTTCTTCGTAGGCCTCGCCCAGGCGCTTGGGGTCTGACACCCGCTCGGGCCACTCGGCCATCGCCTGCTTGATGTCGACCGGCAGGGTGATGAACCCCTGGCCCAGGCTGAAGGCGCGCTGCCACATCGCACCACGGGCATTGCGCTCGAGCGGGCTGAACGGCGGGGGCGGCGCAGTGGCGGCGAGCGCGCGCATGCCCGGGTCGAGCGCGGCGAGGTCTTCGGGGGTGAGCCAGCTGCCGAACCGGCGCACCTGGCCGTCGATCGCGAACCCGTTCAGCATCGGCCCGAGCAGGTCGACCAGCTGGGTGCGCTCCTTGGCGAGCGCGGCGACCGCGGCCGGGTCGGGTTGGCGCCGGGCGCATTCGGGCAGCGCGATCAACATCAGCCGCGAGGCCACCCGCTCGCCGTCGGCGCCGCCGTGCCGCGCCAGAAACGCCGAGAACCGCAGCGCGTCGACGCAGGTGACGTCTTCGACCTGGGAGCGATCGGCGAACACCACCGTGGCGGCGTTGAGCCAGCTGTCGGCCGTCTTCCAATCGATGAGCCCGGCGGTGCCCACCTGCAGCCCGTTGGGGAGCCGGCCTTCCAGGCTGCCGGTGGTGGCGATCAGGGTGTGGAACCGTTTGCACACCTTCGGGTCTCGCTCGCAGCCGCGCAGGTTGAGGGGCTGTCCCTTCATCCACTCGTCGAAGCCGGCGTGCGGCTCGCTCTCGTGGCGGTCTTGAATCGCCGTCACCAGGCTGTGCGAGAGCGCGAGCGTGCGGTGGCCGTGGAAGAGCAGGCGCGACAGCCCGAGCACCACAGCCACCACCACCACGATGAAGAGCAGCCGCCGGTTCATGGGTTGATGCTCGCCAGCTCGATCAGCAGGTCGTAGCCCTTGGGGAGCTGCTCACAGTCTTCGAGGCGCGACGCGGTTCCTATCAGCCCCTTGAACAACTCGAGCTCGATGTTCCTCGAGCTGAGGGGTGGCTCGCTGTCGATCAGCTGATCCGCTCTCCGCTTCAGCTCTGGGAGGCGGTACTTTGCTTTGAAGCGCTGAGTCCAACTGTAGGTCGAGCTGCTCATCGGCATCACCGCATAGGCGTGAAATGCTTCGACCTCCTCGTAGCGGCGAAACCATTTCTGGTCTGGCAGCTGCGAACGCCGGAGTCGCGCTTCCTCCAGAAAGGCCGAGCGGGTGGTTGCGTCTACTTTCTCGAGCGCGACCCCGCACGGTGCCTTCACCGACAACAATTCGTCGACTGCCTGCGCGCACCCGTCTGCGCCATACGACCAGGAGTAGTCGCGGGCGTGAGCCATCGTCAGCCGGCAAAGCTCGAGCGCCCGTTGCGGCGGCAGGGTGTGCAGTCGAACAGCGAGCCAGTTGCCAGGTTCGGCGTCGCCGACGTGCTCCATCACCGGCATTCGATGGAAGTCACCGAGCTCGGACCGCTGCGTGCAGCGCAGCCACTGTTCGACCCAGCCTTCTCCGTCGGCCAGCAACCTGGCGCAGGACGCAGGAACCTCGGCGCCGCCGGTCTTGCTGTAGATGGAGCAGTCGGTCTCCAGTGGGTAGTTGCTTCGGTGCGGCGGCACTTCAGCACACGCATAGAACTGGCCTGGCTTAGCGGGGGGAAACGGTTCGCGCCGGGCCTGCCCGAGCAGCTCACGCTCCAACGCGTCGACCGAATCCAGCGTGCGCTGCGCCCGGATTTCGACCACGGTGTAAGCGCCAGCGAGCATCACGATGAGCAGCAACGCGACTCCGAGCGCGACCCGGCCCGGCTTCATCAGCCCTCGGCGTTCCGCAGAAAGGTGGCGACTTCGGCGAACCGCTGTTCGAGGTAGCGGCGCGCGTCGCCGGTGACGCCTTCATGGTCCATCGCGCGAACCATCGAGCGCACCCACGCGTCGCGCATCGGCTCGTCGACCCGAACCCGCGCGTGCCGCATGCGCAGCCGCGGGTGGCCGTGGGTCTCCATGTACGTCTGGGGGCCGCCCATCCACCCGATCAGAAAGAGCGCGAACCGCTCGCGGTTCACCTTCGCCACCCGCCCGTCGGGGTCCATCGGGTGGAGCGCGGTGAGCGCCTTCTCGTGCAGAAACATCTCTTCGTAGAAGCGCTCGGCGAGCGCCCGCACCTTCGCTTCGCCGCCGACCTGTTCGTAGGGTGACTCCACGTCTTTGTTCTACGGGCTGGAGGCCGTGCACGGAAGGCCTTCGCACTCCTGCGCGTAGATTCCTCTTCGCGGCACCAACAACGACGGCACCCGCTTCATTCTCGGCGCCTCGTCGCGCGCCCCCGTGTCGGCGTCGACCGTGAGCGCGTAGTCGGGCTCGCAGCTCACCAGCACCTGGTGGCCGCTCTTACGCCACCAGAGGTCGTCGACCGTGCAGGGCGCCTCCGCGCGCAGCCGGGTGAGGCGCTGCGAGTCGAGCACCCAGAAGCCGCCGTTGGCCGCCACCGCCACCCGCTCGCCGTCGGCGCTCACGCTCAGGTTGGCCGGAGGCTGAAAGTGCTCGAGGTTGGTGACGCCGAGCACCGTCTCGTCGGCGGAGAGCGCCACCACGTGCCCCTGCGGCTCGAGCACCACCACTCCGAACAGCGTGCCCACCAGCGCCAGCGGCTTCGAGTCGCCCACGTGCCGCGCGTGCCCGGAGTCGATCAGCCACAGCTCGCTGGTGTCGGGCGAGGAGCGCCTCGAGAGCCAGAGGCGCCCGCTGAAGTCGAACGCGGCGTGCACCACGCCCGAGAGGGTGTAGCGCTCGATGTTGGGGTGGAGCGCGTCGGCCGGGTTGTCGCGGCAGAGGATCAGCTTGTCGCCGTCGAAGCTCACTGCGCCCTTGCCGTCGGCGTCGACCGCGAAGCCTTGCCGCTCTTTCGGCAGCTCGCGCATCAGGCACTGGTCGAGCACTCCGAAGTTCGGATCAGTGGTCGGCGAGGCCGAGAAGTAGGGCAGGGTGGAGGTGATCACATAGACGATCACTCCCAGGCCGGTGGCGATCACCAACGAGAGCAGAAAGGTGACCAGCGGGTGCTGGAGCCTCCTGCGCGCGTGGGTGAGCGTCGCCACGGGCGCACGCTACAACGCTCGGCCAAAAAATTGCCGAGCCACAGCCCTGTGGCACCGTGAAGCACATGACCACCCGACGAACCACGCTGCGCCGCAGCTTCCGCCTGCCGCTCTCATTGGGCCGCAAGCTCCCCGCGCTCACCGCCGACGTCTCCCGCGGAGGCTTCTCTGCCGAGCTGCCCCAGGTCTTCGTGCCCGGCTCCAAGGTGCACGGCTTCTTCCTGCTCGAGCAGCAGGAGATCAACTTCGCCGGCACCGTCGCTTGGGCTGTTCCCGGTGATCCGCAGGCGCAGGTCTACAGCCGCATCGGCGTTCGCTTCGACGAGATGCCTGAGCCGCTGCGCGCGCTCTTCAATAATCTCGCTTCCGAACGGCGCCCGCGCCGGTTGAAGAAGAAGTGATGAAAGTCGGGGCTTCGACGGGACGGCTTCGCCTGCGACGCGCGGGTTGAAGGCTGACCCTCACCCGCTTCGGTGATTTGAAGCGGCGGCCCCTCGTGCAGCGCGCGGGTTGAAGGCTGTCCCTCACCCGCGAGCGCCTATGGCGCTCGTCGGCCTCTCCCAAAGGAGAGGTCTCGTTTCGGGCGCATGATGAGCGCCAGCAGTGCCAGCAGGATGAACAACTCGCTCGGCGCGCCGCGGGTGGTGTCGCAGCCCATCTCGCCTGCAACGACGCCCCCCGAGAGCACGCCTTTCTGCTGAGCCGGAGGAGGCGTCGGAGTCATCGCCGCGCCGCCGCCGGTGGCCGCGCCGCCGCCGGTCGCTGAACCGCCACCCGTCGCAGCGCCGCCGCCGGTCGAGCTGGCCGTTCCACCGCCGCTCGCTGAACCGCCGCCGGTCGCTGCGCCGCCGCCCGCCGCCGAGCCGCCGCCGGTCGCCGAACCGCCTCCGGTCGCCGAGCCGCCGCCGGTCGCTGAGCCGCCGCCACCACCGGCGCCTCCTCCCGCGCCTCCGCCGGTGCCGCCGCTGCCGCTCACCGTCACGTCGAGCGTGCTCTTCGCCGCCGCGTCGCCGCTGTCGGAGCCGTTGCCGTTCGCCGAGAGCCCGGCGCAGAAGATGGTGAAGGTGCCGTCGTTGGTGCTGCTCTTCAGGTTGAAGGTGAACACCGACTGGTTGTTCACGAACAGCGCTGCCTGCGAGTGGGTGATGTCGCCGTTCAACACCTGGGTGTTGTCGGCCACCGAGAGCTGAATGCCGTTCGAGTTGGTGCCGCCGATCGAACAATCGATGCCCGCCGAGCCCGCCGCGCCACCGGTCACAGTCACCGTGTAGAGCGAGGTCTGGCTGTGGCCGAGCGTGGTCGGGCCGGTCACCGCCACCGTCGGCGCGGTGCCGCCGCCATGGCACGCGGTGCAGATCGCGCCGCCGTTCTTGCCCGAGTAATTGTACATGCCGTTCGCGTGAGCGAAGGCCGCTTGGGGCAGCAGTAACCCGCCGAATACCCAAAACGTGAGAATGGCCGAGGGACGCACTCAGGACCGCAATTCAAGGCGCGTACCGCTCGAAAGGCAGATCTGTTGGCGTGCTTATCGGCGCGAAATTGCTCGAAATGACCGTCACATCGAGGCGACTGGAGTGTTCACGCCGCTTCTCACAGTGGAGCATCGATCTGCCCACTGCGCTTCGAGCCTGCGGCCTGGAACCGACAACGCCGGCTTCTGGCTGCGGTTCGCTTAGTCGACCGGCGGCCCGGTTTCTTTGCTACGAGATTGGGCCATGAGTCCCCTGGTGACGAGCGCGCTGTTGGTGGTGGGGCTGGCGGTGTTTTCGAAGACGATGTACGGCCGGCTGAGGACGCTGGCGGCGCTGAAGAAGGTGCCCGGCAACCGGCTCGATCGGCCGATGGAACGCCTGGCCGCGCTGATCAAGTTCGGCCTCGGCCAGAAACGCATGGTCGATCGCGAAGAGGCGCTCCCCGGCGCGATGCACGTCGCCATCTTCGCCGCCTTCATGGTGCTCGCCGCCCGCACGGTGATGATGTTCGTGATGGGCTTCTCGACCTCGGCCACCGAGGTGCTCACCAACCTCTCCGACCCGTGGTGGAGCGACAAGCAGGCGCTGATGCAGCTGTACGCCGGCTACCTGTTCGTCAAAGACATCGTCGCCGCGCTCGCGGTGGTGGGCGTTCTGTACTTCTTCTACCTGCGCCTGGTGGTGAAGCCCGACCGGATGACCAAGAGCTGGGAGGCGATGCTGATTCTCGGCTTCATCGGCATGCTGATGATCTCCGAGGTCACCTTCGGCGCCGGTCACTTCCGCACCCAGCACGTGGAGTGGGCCGGGTTCGAGCCGTTCACCAGCGCGTGGGGCAAGCTGCTCGCCGGCGTTCCCGACTCGGCGATGCACTGGCTCGGCCTCGCCGGCTTCTGGGTGCACGTCACCATCATCGTCACCTTCCTCAACTTCCTGCCGATGGGAAAACACTTCCACGTCATCATCGGCCTGCCGAACGTGTTCCTGAGGGCGCTGCCGCCGAAGCCCGGCGAGACCGTCTCGGGCTCCGCCAAGCTGCCTACGCCGAACCTCGAGAAAGAAGAGTTCGGCTACAAGACGATCAAAGACTTCAGCTGGAAAGAAGGGCTCGACGTCAACAGCTGTACCGAGTGCGGCCGCTGCCAGACCCACTGCCCGACCTACCTCACCGGCAAGCCGCTGACCCACAAGGCGGTCAACCAGAGCATCAAGCACTACCTCTGGGACCACGAGAAGGAGCTGTACTCGGGCAAGACGGCCGACGGGAAAGACTTCGAGGCGCCCTCGGTGGTCGGCGGCATTCTGAGCCCCGAGACGGTCTGGGCGTGCACCTCCTGCGGGTGGTGCGAGCAGGCCTGCCCGGTGTTCATCGAGAACGTGCCGCGGTTGATCAACCTCCGCCGGCAGCTGGTGCAGGTCGAAGCGAACTTCCCCACCGAGCTGCAGCGGGTGTTCGAAGGCATCGAGCGCCAGGGCAACCCGTGGGGCATCGGCCAGGAGAAGCGCGACGAGTGGGAAGGCGACCTCGCGCTCCCGAAGTGGACCCCCGAAGGCGAGTACGAGTACCTGTTCTTCGTCGGCTGCGCCGGCAGCTACGACGAGCGCATGAAGAAGGTCTCGCGGGCGGTGGCCAAGGTGCTCACCGAGGCCAAGGTGAAGTTCGCCACCCTGGGCAAAGAAGAGGCGTGCACCGGTGACCCCGCGCGCCGCGCCGGCAACGAGTACCTCTACCAGACGATGGCGAAGGCCAACGTCGAGAAGCTCAACGGCCTGAAGGTGAAGACGGTGGTCACGCAGTGCCCCCACTGCTTCAACACCATCAAGAACGAGTACCCGGAGTTCGGCGGCAACTACCGGGTGATCAGCCACACCGAGCTGATGAACGAGCTGATCCGCGACAAGCGCATCAAGCTCTCGAAGGTGATGGACGAGAAGATCACCTACCACGACCCCTGCTACCTCGGCCGGCACAACGGCGTGTTCGAGCCGCCCCGCGAGGTGTTGAAGGCGATTCCCGGGCTCGAGGTGATCGAGATGCAGCGCAGCAAGCGCGAGAGCTTCTGCTGCGGCGCCGGCGGAGCGCGCATGTTCATGGAGGAGCACATCGGCACCCGCATCAACCACCACCGGGTGAACGAGGCGGCGCTCACGCTCCAGCACGCGAAAGACCCGTCGACCCCGTACCCAGACCCGACCGACCGGCACAAGCCGGGCATGGTGGGCGACTACAAGGGCCCCGCCTCGGGAACAGTCGCGGTCGCCTGCCCGTTCTGTCACACGATGGTGAAAGACGCGGTGGCCGACACCGGGCGCGAAGAGACGATGAAGGTGCGCGACATCGCCGAGCTGGTGGCCGACTCGATGGAGACCTCGGCGCCCGCAGTGCCCGCGGCGAAAGACGACAAGCCCGCCGAGCCGTTGCCCGCGCCCTCGTCTCAGACGTAGAACGTCACGATGCTCAAGGCAGGCGACCTCGCTCCCGAGTTCGAAGCGACCGACTGCCTCGGCCGCTCGGTGAAGCTGTCGGAGCTGAAGGGCAAGCGGGTGGTGCTCTTCTTCTTTCCCAAGGCGTTCACCCCGGCCTGCACCATCGAGGTGCGCAACTTTCGCGACCACCAGGCGCAGATCGAGTCGATGAACGCGATTCTGGTGGGCGTGTCGTTGGACAAGCCCGAGCGCCAGTGCGAGTTCGCGCGCTCCGAGAACATCGACTTCGCGCTGATCGGCGACGCCTCGCGGGCGATCTCAGACGCGTACGGCGTGGTGTGGCCGGTGATGCGCCGCGATCGCCGGGCGACCTTCGTCATCGGCGCCGACGGCAAGGTCGAAGACGTGTTTCACCACGAGGTGCAGGTGTACCGGCACCTCGACGACGTGCTCGAGCGTCTGAAGAGTTAGCGCGCCGACGACTCGTGCTTGAACTTCACGAAGTAGTTCTTCGCCGCGTGATCGATCAGGTCCTGGCGGAGCGCCGGCACTTCACCGTGGTAGTGCGAGATGTCGACCACCTGCTCCAGCAGGTCGCGGGGGTGGCAGGCCGCCATCTGGCGCTTCACCGGCCGGTAGTGCTTTTCGATCAGGTAGTCGACCATCTCGGCCTCGTACGGCACGCCGCGCTTCTGGCACATGATCTCGAAGATCTGATGAAACTGATCGAGATCGGGCGGCTGCACCTCGAGCTTGTAGCGAACGCGCCGTAGGAACGCGTCGTCGACGAGATCAGACGGGTCCAGGTTGGTCGAGAACGCGGTGAACACGTCGAACGGCACCTGGAGCTTCTTGCCGGTGTGCAGGGTGAGGTAGTCGACCTCGCTCTCGAGCGGCACGATCCACCGGTTGAGCAGGTCTTTCGGCGAGACCTTCTGGCGGCCGAAGTCGTCGATCAGCAGCATGCCGTTGGTGGCCTTGAGCTGAAACGGCGCCTCGTAGAACTTCACGTCGGGCGAGTAGATCAGGTCGAGCGTCTCCAAGGTGAGCTCGCCGCCGACCACCACCAGCGGGCGCGAGCAGCGCACCCAGCGCGAGTCAGACGCTTCACGGCCCGGCTCTTCTTTCTGGGGAATGTGCAGCGTCGCGTCGAACACCCGAATGATGAAGTCGTCGACCAGCAGCGCGTGGGGAACGTAGATGTCGCCCTCGTAACACTGGATCAGACACTGGCAGAGCGCGGTCTTGCCGTTGCCCGGCGGCCCGTAGAAGAACACCGAGCGCCCGGAGTTCATCGCCGGCCCGAGGCCGTCGTAGATGTAGTCCTTCACCACCAGGTCGCCGAACTTGTCCTCCATCTTCGGCCGGGTGATGCGGCTGCCCTTGAGCGTCTGGGCGCGCACCGCCTCGTTCCAGTCTTCGAGCCGCACCGGCGCGGGGCCGTTGTAGCGGTTGCGGTCGAGAATCTGCCGCATCAGCTCGGTGGCGAAGGTGGTGAGGGTGAAGATCAGGTTGCTCTTGCCGACGCCGAGGCCGGCGCCGCCCTTCAGGTCGATGTACTTCTGCTTGCGCAGCCCTTCGATCACCTCGTCGATGATGATGGTGGGCAGCTTGATGCGCTGAGACAGCTCGCTGCCGCGGAGCTCGCCGGCGAAGAAGAGCGCCTTCATCACCAGCTCTTCGACCATCGTCTGCGAGAGCCCGGTCTCGGGAATGTTGCGCGGCTGCGGCGGGAAGAACCGCGGAGGAATCGGCCGCGAGGGCGCCGCCGGAGCGCGCGCCTTCATCGGAGAAGCGACGGTGCCGGTCTCCCACTCCTGCGGGTGACCCTGCGGCTCGTTGCGCGCGGCGGGCCGTGAGCCGGTCGCGGGCGGCCGAAACGTCTCGCGCTGGGGAGGGTTGGCGAGCGGCCTCGGCGGAGGCACCGGCGGCGTCGACGAGGGGCCGCTGCCGGGAGGAGGCGGGGTGGGCGGCGCGGGCGCCAGGCGCGGCACGTTGTACGACTGGTTGCCGACGCGAACCTTGGGCACCGGCTGGGTGACCGATCGGTTCTCTCCGGTGATGCTGCGACCGGGCGGGGGCGGAGAGGCGTCGGGGTAGTTCGGGTCGCGAGGCATGGACCCAAAGACTAGCGCAGGATCACCTGACCCCGCCCAGCCTGTTTGGCCCGCGTACACGCGAGCTCGGCCTCCTCCAACAGGTTGAGCGCCGGCTCTCCCGGCTTTCGGCAGGCGACACCCACCGACACCGAGACCGCGAGCTCTTTCATCGCCGCCCACGCGCTGCGAAGCTTCTCGGCGCGCGCGTGCGAGTCGGCGGCGTTGGTGCCGGGCAGCGCCAGCGCCCAGCTCTGCCCGCTCAGCCGGGTGAGCAGCGCGCCGTCGCAGCCGGCCACGATGCTCGACAGCTCGCGCTCGAACACCTTCAGGGTTTCGTCGACGTTCGCCTCGCCGTAGCGATCGTTCAGCTGCGAGCAGTCGTCGACGTCGACCCACCACACCGAGAGCGGCGCGCCGAGCTTGTGCGCGCGCGAGTACGCCTCCACCAGCGCGGTGCGAAAACGCGCCGCCTCCACCATCAGCCTCCCGAGGCCTTCTGGGTCTTCTCGTGCGCGTGGGTGAAGCCGTCGTAGTGGCGCACCGCGTGGTCGCCCACCGCCTGAATGTGCTGGTTGTTGAGGTAGGCGGAGATCGGCGCCGCCACCAGCGGCATCGCCTTGCCCAGGCCTTCGAGGCCGCCCTTGGCGAGCAGCAGCGCGACCAGCTTGCCCAACACCTTCGGGCTCGCGCGCTGGAGCGGGCCGATGCCGTTGGCGTAGCCGAACAGGTCGAGCAGCTCCTTCTGGGCCGCGTCGCCCTTCAGGTTCACCTTGTAGAGGGTGGCGATCTCGGCCAGCAGCGCGATCTGCAGGTAGACCATCACCAGCAGGTCGGCGGGCACGGTGACCACGCCGAAGATGCCGCTCACCCCGCCCACCATCGAGGCGAAGTTCTTCTTCCCGTCGATCATTCGCTGCGCGAGCTCGCGCGGGCCGGCCGACGGGTAGCGCTGCTCCAGGTCTTCGAGCTTCACCTTGGCGCGCTTCGCCTCGGAGCTGATCAGGTCGGTCAGCCGCCGGCTGCCCAGCTTCTTGATGTTGGCCGGCGTCATCAACTTCATGAACGCCAACCGCTCCGCGACCGCATCGAAGAAGCCCATGACCCTAGTATCCGTGGTCTGCCAGGTAGAGGTCGACCAGCGCGCCCTCTTCGAACCAGAACTGGTTCTGCTGCTTGTTGAACCAGCGAGAATCAGGCTTCGCGTCGCGCACCTCGAGCAGCACCAGGTTCTGCGACGAGTCGACCACCGCCGCGCGCGCGGTGCAGGCCGCCGAGGGTGACTCGCCGTCGCCGAAGCCGCCCTCCAAGCAGACCTGGTCGCCGGTCGACAGCTTGCGCACGTAGATTTGCCCCAGGTACTGCGCCTCTTCGCAGCGCTTCGCCGCGCCCGAGCCCGGGTACTTCGCGCAGCGCGGCTTGGCCGGCGCCGAGATGGTGGGCACGTTCTCTTGCCAGCCCATCGCTCCGCGGTCGCGGCTGTCGCGGTTGTCGTGAAGGCAAGCGGTGAGCGCGAACATCGCGGTGAAGACGGCGAGCGGCCTCATTTGGTCTCCTGCTCCTGCGTGAACCTGCGCAGACGCTCGCGGTCGTTCGGCTTCAACGACACGAAGCGAATGCCCATTCCGTAACTTTGAGCGTCGGGCACGTTCACCACCTCGCCCTCGAGGCTCAAGGTGCGATCGTCTCCGGGCAGGGTGAACACCAGCTGCACGTGCTCGCCCACCGGGTGGGGAATGGCGCGGTCGAAGAACACCCCGCCCTCGGAGATGTCGCGCGAGCTGTGAATGGAGAACCCGCGCCCGTCGCGAATTTCGATCGCGATCGACACGTTGACGCGCGCCGAGCGGCGGCGCTCCATCGAGGTGTCGCCCATGCGGGCGACTCTAGCCCAGCTACGCCGCCTGCTTGAGGTACTTGTGAATGCGGCGCACCGCTTCGAGCGACGGCTGCTTGAAGCGAAGGCGCATGCCGCCGGCGTCGTCGTAGGGGCCGAGCACTTCGGCTTCGAGCTTCAGCGGGGCCAGCGGCTCGTCGGGCAGAAACAGCGAGAGCGCGAGGCGCGAACCGGCGGCCGGAGTGTGGCCCTGACGGGTCGACATGCCGAAGGTCGACAGGTCGTGAGTCACCCGAACGTAACGGCTGTCGCCCTGCTGCTCTTCGACCTCGAGCTCGACCGACATGCGCGGGGTGGCGCGGCGCTCGCGGAACCTGCGGCGCTCACCTTCGCCGGCGGCCAGGCGCTCCATCAGGCCGTTCATCGAACGCTCCGAGTGACCGCGGCGATCGAGCGTGCGCGGCTTCGGCGGAGTGATGAGCGGGAGAACGAGTGGGCCAGACGACGACGAATCCATGCTCCATTGTCGGCGCGCAACCGCGCGGGTTTCTTGGAGGTTCCAAACAATCTGACCGCTTGGTTTCTCGTTTTGTGAGGAAGCGGTGGGGCGTCGAAAATCTGAGGTAGGCCCAGAATTTACGGCCACTGGCGGCGCGCAAGGTTGCGAGATGTTGAGAAAACCGCTCGGCACAGGGTCTGAAGGACGCCCGGCGGTGAGAGCGAGCGCGATCATTTTCGCGGTGATTTTCGCCGGCTGTTCCGGTGGGACGAACGCGAAGGCAGACGACCTGGGGGCGTACTCGGGCGGCGACGGCGGCTGCTCGGTGGACCTCGAGTGCCCGGAGGGGATGGTCTGCGAGGGGTGCCCGGGGACCACGGCGAAGACCTGTCTGCCCGGCTGCCGGTCGGATGATCAGTGCGAGGTGGATCAGGTGTGCGGGCACGACGTGCAGTGTCTGGAGTGCCCGTGCCCTCCCGGTTGGTGCGAGCCCGACCCGTGCCGCGATCAGGATCACGACGGCTACGTGCCTTCGAGCAGCGGCTGCGCGGCGGGAAAGCAGTACGGTGATTGCGACGACACCGAGCCGCTGGTGCACCCGGGCGTGCTCGAGGTCTGCCGCGACGGCGTCGACAACGACTGCGATGGGCTGCGCGACTCGTCTGATCCGCAGTGCCAGGTGTGCGCGACCGACGGCGGCCTGTCGTGCACCGATGTGTGGTCGTGCTCAGCCGGCGGGCAGGTCTGCGACAACGGGTGCTGCGTGGCGTGTCCTCCGGTGACCCACCCGACTTCATGCCCGCCTGGGGAGTGTCTTTTCTGGGGCCCGTTCGGGACCGACGGCTGCGCGGGGGCGGAGCAGTGCGAGCCGTGCGCGAGCTCGTGCGCGAATGGCAGCACCGTGTGCGGGGTGGACTTCTCGACCTACACCGACGAGTGCCGCGCGATGGCGCTCGGGGTGCCGGTGCTGCACTACGGCGCGTGCTGGAGCAGTGAAGGGGTGGCGTGCAGTGGGCCGAACGGCGCGAACACTTCGTGCGGGCCGAGCGGGCAGCTGTACTGCCGCGATGGGCGCTGCGCGCAGCTCGGGTCGTGCGCGACGGCGGCGGATTGTCCCGCGGCGCTCAACTGTACCGACGGTGGGACGGCGGCGTTGTGCGTCGACCATCGTTGTTCGTGTTGAGGCAACGGAACAAGACACCTGCCGACGAGCGTCTTCCTGCCGTGCTGCTCACTCTTCTGCTCGCGGCCTGTCCTCCGACCGGCGCTGCCGTGGTCGTCGACACGTCGACTCACGCGATGGAGCTCTGCCTCAACGGCACCCGCGCCCACCGCTACGACGTCGCGATCGGCTCAGGCGGTCCGGCGCGGAAGCGGGTCGGCTGGGCGCAGACGCCGCTGGGGAAGTTCACGCTGGCGGCGCCGGTGACCTCGGCGAAGTACCACGTGTTCGTTCCGCTCCAGAACCCCGACCCGAAGCGTTTCAGCGCCTGGGCGATCGGCATTCACGGGCCTCCGCGCGAGAACAAAGACGACGGGCACTCGAACGTGGAGAGCGATTGGACGCTGGGCTGCATCGCGGTGTCCTCCGACCCGGAGATCGACGAGGTCGCGGAGTGGATCCGCTCCCAGCACGTCACCCGGGTCGAGTTTCGCTGAGCAGCAACCCGCCGGCGGCCGCCGCGCCCAGCACCAGCTGACCCAAGTTCACCGCCGCGATCACCGGCGCCGCGCGATCGTTCAGTACCCGTGCGAAGAACCCGACGCCGTACGCGTGCGAGAGCAGCGGCGCGGCGACGCCGAAGGCCGCGAAGGCGAGCGTGAACGCGACGTGCGGCCGCCGCCCGCGGGTGAGCGCGTACAGCGCCTTCGCACACCACACCGTCGAAGCGAGTCGAAGCACCAGCGCGGCGAAACCGAACACCACCAGGAACAGCAACCAGACGCCGAAACCGAGGCCCAGCTCGTCCATGCGCGCGGTGTAATGCCGCCGGGCGCCCGCTTCCATCGGGCGGGCGAGGAAAACTAATCGCGCCGGTGACCCTGTGGGACACTGCTCGGGTGGAGCGTCGAGGCCTGAGCATCGCGGTGGTGGTCGCGATCGCGCTGCTCGGCTTCGGAGCCCGGCTGCTGCCGTGGCGCGCGGTGTTCACCCCCGACGGCGTCGACCTGGTGCCGGCCGACACGCATTACTACCTGCGCTGGGCGCAGCTGCAGCTCCACGCCGACGGCTGGGTGCAGCGTGATCCGTACCTGAACTTTCCTGGCGGGGCGTTGGTCTACTGGCCTCCGGTGCACACCCGGCTGGTGGAGCTGTTCGTCGCCGGTGCGGGGGGAAAAGACGACGTCGAAAAAGCGTCGCGCGGCGGCGCCTGGGTGGATCCCGTTCTCTCGTTGGGCTGGCTGCTGCTGCTCGGGCTGCTGGTGCTGCGCTGGTGGGGCAAGTGGGCGGCGTGGGTGGCGACTTGGGTGTTGGCGGTGACTCCGATGGCGGTGGAGTCGGGGCCGTTGGGCAGCGCCGATCACCACCTGCACGAGCTCTGCGGCGCGGCGCTGGTGATGCTGATCAGCGCGGAGTGGCTCGGCCGCGGCGGTGCGCGCTGGGCCTGGGCGGCGGGAGCCGTGGGAGCGTTGATGCGGCTGTTGTCGCCGCTCGGGCTGATCTACCCGTTCGTGGTGCTCGGCGCCGGAGCGGCCGACGCGTTCTTCCGCGGCAAGGTGAAGGCGGTCGATCTGCTCTGGGCGGGTGCAGGAGCAGCGACGGTCTCGGCGTTGGCGGCGTTGGTGTACGGCGATCTCTTCAACCTCGAGCTGGAACTGATCGGCGGCTTCGCGGTGTTGAGCGAGCTCGGCGTCGCGGCCCTCTCGGTGCTCGCTTTGTCGGTGATGCGGCGAGGCAGCGTGCGTTTGGTGGTGGCCGGGGCAGTGGGAAGCCTTGCGCTGATTCCAGTCGCGCAGCAGTACCTTCGCGGGCTCGGCCAGGTGATGGCGGAGGACCCGATTCTGAAGATGGCGGAGGAGTCGAAGCCGCTCTGGAGCGATCCCGTCTGGGCGCGCACGCTGCTCGGTGCGTTGCTGCTGTTGGGCCCGCTCGCGCTGGTCGGTACGGTGTTCGCCGCGCGGCGCGATCGCCGGTTGATCGCCGCGCTGGTACCGCTGGCGCTGTTTCTTCCCGCGGCGGGAAAGCAGGCGCGGCTGATGTACCCGGCGTTGGGTTGCCTGGCGTTGGTGTTGTGGCCGGGGCTGGTGGCGTTGTTCGAAGCGTGGGGCGCCTCCGAGCGTCGCAAGCGATTCGCGTCGGCGTTCGTCGGCCTGGCGCTGGCGTCACTGGCGTTGCAGCTGAGCGCCGGCGAACCCGGACCTGGGCTCGCGAAGCACCTGCGGCCGGCGCTGGAGTGGCTGCACACGCAAACGCCTCTGCCCTCTTCCGGTCCCTTCGCCGCGGACAAACCCGCGTGGGGCGTGCTGTCGAACCACCTCGCGGGGCACTTCATCTTGTTGTGGGGCCAGCGCCCGGTGGTGGCGACGACGTTCGGCCAGACGAAGTGGCACCGCGAAGCGAACGACACCGCGACGAAGATCCTCACCGACCCCGACGTGCCGCACGCGCGCGCCGCGGCGAAGGCGTTGGGCATTCGCTACCTGCTGGTCTACCGGCACATGCCGTTGCTCGGCGCGTCGCCCGAGGTCGAAGCCGCTTCGATGGCGCACCAGCTCGCCGAGGGCCCGGTGCAGCACGACATCGCTCTTCGCTACGACGCCGACGGCGTGCGCATCTTCGAGCTCGAGCAGTAGCGCACGGGGCGTCACGCCTCCGACGCGGCCAAGAGATCAGCCCGCATCGTTTCGACCAAACGGTCGTCGCCATACACGAGCCTCGAGTTCATCGTGCGCATGAAACAAGCGCCCTTTACCTGTGGCTCTGTTGCGCCAAGGTGAGTGAGGAGCGACAGCGCGGCGGTGAAAGACGTGACGTTGTCCTCGCTGGCAGGCCATTCGCGCACCAGTTGTTCGAGGCATCGCTTCGCGGCGGCGAATGTTTCTGGTCCGTCGATCCTGCGCAGTGCGCGGAGGTTCGCTTCAGCCGTAGTGAATTGGCCGCGCTTGCACATCGCCGCGAGGTCGACGCGAATCGAAGCGTCGAACCATGCGTACGCCAGTGCCGCCTGAGTCTCAGCGGTCAGTCCGCTCCACAGCGGTTCGAGCTCTTCGACGCGTTCGGGTGCAGAGTTACCCACGGCAACGCTCGTACGTCAGCGCGAGCGCCGACAGCGCCTGTTGTTCCGTACCCGCACCGCACGTCTTCAACCACGAGCCGAGGCGTATCGAGAACGCGCTCACCACGCGCTTCAGGTCTTCGCGCGCGGTGTCGGGTGCCGAAGCGAGCAGCGTCTCACCATCGGCCCAGGCCTCCGCGTACGGCAGCAGTGGCCACAGGTCGGGAGCGATGCGCTCGAGGTCGAGGCCCTTCGCGCGTTGCGCGTACCAGGCACCGTAGCGCTGCTCGAGTTGTTCACGCGTCATCGGCCTCGGCGACCCGGGCGCCTCGCGCGCCAACGCGACCGCCGCATCGGGCAGCCGAAACAACGCCAACGTCATCGTCGGATCCGCGACCTTCGGAGGCTCGAGCGACAGAATGTGCACGCTTCGCGCGCCGGGAGAGAACACACCGCCGACCCGCAACTTCAAGCCGGCCTCTTTGATCGCCCACACCGCCGCCTGGGTGCGCTCATTGGTGTGCGCGCCGCACTGCTCGGGCTCCTTGCCGCTCATCACCCGCCGCGCAATGCGAGGCAGCCGCCGCCCGTCGTTGTCGTCGGCGACGTCGACTCCGACGGTGAAGTCGGCCGCGGCCGCCACCGCCCAGGTGCGGGTGTGCGAGAGGTTCAGCTGCAGCTTCGAGCGCTCGCCGTCGACCCACACCATCGGCGCTCCCGATTCCTCCGGCAGCACCTCGACCCGCGAGGGCTCGAGCGCGAAGCCGAGCCGCAGCAGCTCCTTCGCCGCCAACCGGCCCGAGAGCCACTCCGCGCGCCGTAGCGGCCACGGCATCTCGGCGAGCAGCGCCCGCTCGCGAGGACCCAGCACCACCTCGGGCTCACCGGCCTGCCGGCGCAAAGCAAACAGGGCCGCGCCTTCGTCGCGAACGAGCGTGGCGTGCGAGAGCGGCGTACCGGGCGTCACGTCACGAGCCTAGATCGGGCTCGTCCATTCCACCCCGCCCACGAAGCGCCAGTACGCCTGCGGAGCGAAAGGGGTCTGAACTCCAGTGGTGGGACTGAAAGCGAAGCGCACGTGCACCGACCAGATGTCGTTGATTCGAAACGTGCCCTCGACACCGAGCTCGACGATCCAGCCGGCGGCGCCTCTGCCACCGGCGAAGATCTCGGTGCCTCCACCGAGCTGCGGAGCGATCGCGAACCGATCGATCCAGAACCGGTAGTCCACCAGGGCGATGAAGTCGGCGATGAACGGGTGCGCGTCGCCGACCGCCAGACCAACTGGATCATTCGCGATCGTCGCGACCCGGGCCTCCGCGCCGATGCGCCAACCGCTCCAGGCCAGCCACACCGTGCCGACGCCGGCGATGGTCTCCCCGCGCTCCGCCGCCACGTCACCCTGCCGGGCCGCGTAAGCGGTCTCGTAGTCGAGGTCGAGCGCGAGCGCGGGGCCCGATTCGTCGGGCACCTGGGTGAGCAGCAACGCGGTGAGCAGAAGCGGCGACATCGCCGCGCAATGTACACGTTCAACGCGCGAGCGAGATCGACAGTGATGTTCCGTGAGGTGCGGGCGGTCGAACCCCTTCGGGCGCCGCGAGCGTGAACACCGCACGCACCGGCAGGTGATCTGAATTTCCCAGCGGCAGCACCTCGGCGTGCAGCGGCTCGAGGCGCTCGTCGTACGCGAGGTGGTCGAACTGCGCGCTCAACCGCAAGGGACCTTCACGCCACCGCCAGGTCTTCGCTTTCGGTGAGAACTCCGGGAGCGCCGAGCGCAGCCCGTGCCGCTCGAGCCATGACACCGCGTCTCCCGAGGTGCCTTCGTTGAAGTCGCCCACCACCAGCGCCGGCAGCTCCGCGCGCAGTGACTGCGCAAAGGTCTCGATTTCGGTGCGACGCACGCCACCGGTGCTGAAGTACCCGGCCACCCAACTGCCCCGCTCGGTCACCGGAGGATGCAGATGCACCGACAGCACCTGAACCCGGCCCAACGGAGTGCGCGCCTCGACCCGCAACCCGAAGAACCAGCCGGTCGGTGAATCGAGCAGCTCCGGCTCGCTGAACGGCCAGCGCGAGAGCACCGCCTGGCCTCCCGCGGCCGGAGCATCGAGCCAGCGTTGATACGGCCAGCGCTTCGCCAGCGTCTTCGCCGCCGCGTCTCGCCATTCGGCGTTCGCCTCCTGCAGGAAGATGACGTCGGCCTTCGAAGACGCGATCGCGTCGACGGTGTCGGGGTCGCCCGCGAGCCCATAGTTCACGTTGTAGGTGAGCACGGTCAGCGTGGGTTCGGCAGGCTCGGCGGCCCGCGGCAGGCGGGTGGGGTGGAGGCAACCGCACAGTAAAAGGAGTGTCCCGAGCCAACGCACGGGCGCTCGGACGCGCCGCGAAAGCCCCCGGTTCCCTGTGCTGTGCGCTGCACACTGCGCATCGATGCACGGCTGCTGAGCCCGCAAGTGCCGGCAACGCGGGCAGATCTCGGTGGCACGTCCACTGCTCTTCCCGGCCACGTTCCGGGAGATCCAACGATGCTCAACCACCTGATCACGGGCCTGGTGCTCGCCGCGGGAACCGCTCCCGCATACGTCTGGAGCGGCACCACCACGCTCACCGCCTCCGACGGCGCGAAGCTGGTGTGGACGGTGAAGCAGGGCGAGACGGTGGAGGTCGACGCCTCGCACCCCAAGTGGTCGTTCCACCACGTCGCGAAGCCCGACGGCACGCCCGTGTCGACGGTGAAGAAGAGCGGCGCGCGCACGGTGCGCATCGACTATCGCGACGGCGAGGCGACCTACGCGGTGGCCGGTGCGAAGCCGAAGCTGATCAAGACGTCGAACCTGTGGGACGCCGACGCGCTCGACGCCCGCCTCGCTGGAGTCGACTGGGCGAAGACCAAGGAGGTCGAGTTCAACGTCATCGACAGCGACTCCGAAGATGGAGACGTCTACCCGATGGTCGCGGTCGACGAAGGTGTCGAGGCGTGCGCCGCCGGCCCCTGCCGCCACGTGAAGCTGACGCTGTCGGGGTTTCGCAAGCCGTTCGGGCCGACGGTGCATTTCCACTTCGGCACCGCGCCTGGAGCGCCGTATTTCGAGAACGACAACGATGGCCATAAGTTCACCCGGAAGGCGGAGGCGGCGCGATGAGCTTCTTCGACCCGAACGTGGCCGTTCACAGCGACCTGTTCGAGATGGGCGGCGCGGGCCACCTGGCGCTGCTCGCGTTCGCCTTCGCGCTGCTCGGAGTGATGATCGCCTTTCGGCACCAGCTGCCCGCGCTGCGCCGCAACCGCAGCTTCATGGCCGGCACCGCGGGCTTCGTGCTCGGCATCGAGGCGATGTCCTACGCGTTCAAGTTCGTGTTCCCGTTTCACCCGGCCTGGGAGCGCTTGCCGCTGCACCTCTGCGCGAGCCTGAAGATCGCCTTCGCGCTGTGCGTGCTCTACGAGCGCTACGACCTGGCCCGGTACATCTCCATCTGGGCGATCGGCGCGGGCTTCATCTCGTTCGCCAACCTGAACCTCGGCGGCGCCAGCTTCGCCAACTTCGGCTTCTGGCACTACGTCATCGGCCACCTCTACATCCTGCTGATGCCGGTGTTCCTCTATCTGACCGGCGACTTTCGCTACGACCTCTCGATGCACCTGCGCTCGTGCGCGGGCGGCGGGCTGTGGTCGTTCGTGGTGTTTCTGATCAACTGGGGCTTCGACACCAACTACATGTACTCGGGGCCGCACAACGACGTCGCGGTGCCGTTCGTGCCCGACGTGATGATGGTCTGGCCGTTCAACTACGTCTCGTACGTGCTCACCGCGCTGGTGCTGCTGAACATCATCTACGCGCTGCTCCGGTTTTTTCAGGGCCGCGGTGAGCAGAAGCCCGCGCTGGTGCCGGCGGTGGCCCGGTGAAGCGCGCCGCCGCGGTGGCCACGTTGCTCTTCGCGACGGCCGCCCTGGCGAAGGGTGAGCAGTGCCTCGGTCGCGGCGACTCGCGGTGGTTGGTCGACGAAACCCTGGTGTGGATGGTGAATCCCCTCGGGCCCGAGAACCAGCTGCGGGCCAACGTCTGTCACCCGCTCTATCCCGGCGTCGAGGGGCTGCTGTTCGACTACGCCGCGATCGAATACGGCGTCTTCAACTACACCTCGCCGGTCTACACGATGGGCGGCGGCTACATCAGCGTCACGCCGCTCTCGTTCATGCAGTTGCGGGCAGACGTCGCAGGTGTGGGCATCTGGCCGATTCCCCTCGATGGAGCGGGGTACTTCGGGAAGACCAGCTACGTGAAGAACTTCTCCGACGCGACGATGCCCGCGCGCGATGGCCAGTTCTCGGGCGGCATCAACGTGACGCTGACCTGGAACCTCCAGGCAGAGCTGCCGCTGTCGGAGCGGGTGGCGCTGCAGCTGACCAACTCGTTCGCGGGCGACTACTGGCGAGTGGGCAGCGCGCCGTACTGGGTGAACCTGCGCCGCGACGTGGTGATGGCGAAGTCGGATTGGATCATCAAGGACACCGCGTTTCTCGGCGCGGCGGTGAAGCTCGAGCCGCGGTACACGCTGCGCGTCGGAGCGGCCGACGACCTCACCTGGGTTCCGCGCTCGGGTTACGTCGGTAACGTGGTGGGCGTGTTCGCTTCGCTGCCGTTCCGCCGCGAGGGGTTGCTGCGCGACGTCGAGCCGTTCGTGCGCGTCGGCTATTACACCGAGCACGGGTTCCGAACCGGGCTGCAGCTGTTCACCGGGTTCACGATTGCGTGGGCGCTGCCGTACGAAAAGTGACGCCCCTCACGGCAGCAGCACCCAGGTTCCCGTTTCAGACAGCATCAACAGGTGGTGGCTGGCGCGGTCGTACATCATCGACGGCTCGACCGTCGGCGGGGGCGAGCGAGTCGGGAAGCGTTGCGACCAGTCGGTGCCGTCGAACTCCCAGGTGTCGTTGGCCCAGGCCTGGCCGTCGCTTCCGCCGAACAGCACCACCGTCTGCCGGTCGGGATCGTAGACGAGGCCGTGAAGATCGCGTGGCCCTGGGTCGTGCGCCGGGTTGAGCTCGGTCCAGGCTGCGCCGTCCCATGCCCAGGTCTGCGCGTCGGGGCCCTGGCCGCCGTCTGGTCGCGTGAGCAGACCGCCGAACAGCACCGTCTGCTGGTGTTTGGCGTCGTAGGCCAACGGCGAAGTGCGCTGGGTGGGGCCCGCGGTGCTCGCCAGGGTCCAGGTCGCGCCGTCGTAGGTCCAGGTCTCGTTGTCGGGCCCGGTGTAGACCCCGCCTGACAAGACCACCGTGCCGCGCGCTTCGTCGTAGGCAGCGTGCGAATCGATCGGGACCGGCGGGCGCTGACCGGCGTCGACCCAGTCGCTGCCAGTCCAACTCCAGGCGTCGTTGAGGAAGCTGGAGTTGAGCTGGGCGGAATACAAGAGAGGCCCACCGACGGCCGAGCCTCCGACCAGCATCGCGCCGTTGCGGGCAGGAGGGGTGTGCGCCGGAGAAAGCCGCTGCCATCGGCCGCCGTCGAGCGTCCAGGTGTCGTCATAGGTGGCGATGGCGTCTTGGCCTCCGAACGCCAGAGCTTGTTGGCGCTGCTCATCCCACGTCAAAGCGACACCGCCGCGGCCAGCGGGCGTGGGCATCGTCAGGTCGACCCAACCCGCGGCGCCGAGCTCCCAGATTCCATCGCGCAGCGACGTGGACGCTTTCACCACCAGGCGTTGGCGCGCCTCGTCGTAGACGGCGAGCGTCTCTGTCGAGGCGGTGAATTCACCCATCACCTGCCGCTGAGCCCAGCCGGTGCCGTTCCATTCCCAGAGGTCATTGTGTTGCACGCCGTTGTTCTGCGGATCCGCCGTCACTCCTCCGACCAGCTCGATGCGGTGCCGGGTCGAGTCGTATGCGAGCCCGGCATTGATGCGGGGCCCCGGCCCTCCGTCGGGGCTGACGCCATGCCAATCGGCCCCGTCGTACTCCCAGACCGTGTCGGTGGTGGAGCTGACGGCCACCATGCGGCCACGTGCACCGTCGAAGGCCATCGCTTGCAGATCGGTGGGGTGGGCGCTCGTCTGCCGCTGTTGCCAGGTCGAGCCGTCCCATTCCCAGGTGTCGGTCGCCGCGGTGCCCTGGTCGTTCCCGCCATAGAGGACGAGGCGGTGCCGGGTGGTGTCGCTCGCCATCACCGCGCCGGTGCGCATGCTCGGGGCGGTGGTGACGCTGCGTTGCACCCAGGTGGTTCCGTCCCACTCCCAGGTGTCGTTGAACTGGCCGGTACTCAAGAACCCGCCGCCGAAGAGTACGACGCGCTGCCGAATCGAGTCGTAGGCCATCACGTGTCCCGAGCGCGCGGGAGGTCTCGAGGTGGGCGTCTGAAGCTCCCACTGCTGGCCGTCCCACTCCCAGGTGTCGTCGAGGGGGATCAGCCCGAAGCTGATGCCGCCGAAGAGCACCACTCTTTGCCGTGCCGCATCGTAGGCCAGTGTCGTTCGCCCGCGCGGAGGCAACCCGACCGGAACCCAGGTGTTGGCGCAGCGGCCTCCCGCGGGGCGCGGGCGGCTCACGCATTGCCCGCCGATGCAAATCTGAACCGTGGTGGCGAGGCAGTCGTCGACGCCGCAGAGCGTTCCATCTTCGGCGGGCACCATCGCGCAGCCCGCATCGACGTCGCAGGTGGGCGCCAGGCAGTGCGCGGTGTCGCCAGGGCACATTCGCGGTTGATGGGTGCAGGTGCCGTCGGTCGCGCAGCCGTCGTCGGAGCACGCGTCGCCGTCGTTGCACGACTGCGCCGTGGTGCCGACACAGACGCCACCCCGGCAGTGACCGTCGACGACGCAGGCCAGCTGACAGGTGCTGTCGTCGGGCAGGGTCGTCACCGCGCAGCTGCCAGCGTCAAAGTCGAATTGCGAAGAGGTGCATGCGGTGGGCGTGCAGTCGGGTGGGTCGACGCCGCGGCCACTCAACGCGACTCGCAGCGGGCCGAGGCTCAGTGTGGCGCTGGCCGGGCCGGCGGCGGTGGGCGCGAAGCGAACCGTCAGCTGCGAGCTGGAGTGCGCGGCGACCACCAGGTGTGCCGGGTCGGCGCTGAACGGCGCGTCGACCTGGACGTCGGCCTCAGTAGTAGCGCCGCCTTCGTTGCGCACCTCGAGCATCGCGGTGCTGGTTCCGCCCACCCAACTGTCGGGCAGCTGCAGCTGTGCCGCGGCAGTCAGCTTGGCGCTCACCGGGTCGAGGCGTGTCGAGCAGGTGCAGCCGCTGATGGCGAACGCGGCGACTGCCAGCAACCTGACGTGCACGGCGCGAAGGTACAGCACGCTCGCGGAGGCGCTCAAGCCGGCTCAGACGTTCACGGTGGCGTTGGCGCTACCCTGCGAGCACTGAACAGCCCTGGTGTCGCCAGCGCCGCTGCCGCGAACAGCACCGCGCTCACCACCGCCTGTTGCACCGTCGCCGGGAACGGCGCGCGCAGCCAGTAGATCTGCATCGCCGCCGCGGCCGCACATCCGGTCGCGATCCCGAGCGACGATTCGAAGCGATCGATGCGGACGCCGTCGGCGATCAGAAAGACGATCGCCACCGTCGGCACGAAGAAGATCTGTCCCAGCAAGGAGTCGTAGTCGTGCTTGCCGTACGCGGCGGACACGTCGGAGCCGTTGAAGAACGGTGCCATCCGGGCGCCTGCGACCGCCACGCTCGCCGGCAGGTTCACCAGGCCGAGGCCGGTGCGCCACCAGGTGCGCCGTACCACCACCACGTTCGGGTCGACGAGCTTGGGTGCGGTGACCGCGGTGATCGCAAATGCCGCCGCCGCGCCGAGCAGCCACCCGCGCGGAGCCGTCTCGCCCAGGAACCACGCTCCGGCCGCGGACAGCACCGCCATCGAAGCGGGAAACAGCGCGGGAATGGGCTCCTTGCGCCACGCCATGCTCAGCATCGCCAGCCCGAGCAGGGGAGGTACGAACATCACGCAGGCCAGAACTGAGACGAACACGCCTCCGTTCTCTTTCGGGAGCAGGAAGACCGTCTCGACCTCGCCGTGGCTCAGCAGCGCACGGCTCATCATCACCGTCGCGACGATCGAGAGCGCGGCCGACGACACCGCGGCAATGCGATGAATGGTGCGCCCCATCAGCCTGTATGACGCCCGAGGGGGGCCTCGATTGCAACGCTGGGCTCTAACCTCACCCCGGAGCCCTTGCGGGCTCTCGGCCCTCTCCTTTCAGGAGAGGGTCTTCACACGTCGATGTGGCGCAGCTTCATCTGCACGTCGCTCGACCAGTGGTTCTTGAACGCGCGAACGCAGGTCGAAAGATACCGGTCGTAGTCGGCGAAGATCTTCTCGCCCCACTTCGCCCGAATCTTCTTCTCGTTGAGCATGAAGCGGCGGTGCCACTCGGCGGTGGTCTTGCCGTAGTCGACCCGGCGGGTGTGGAGCTGGCAGATCTCCCAGCTGTTGCCGGCGGCGGCGACCAGCTCTTCGAGGCGCGGGTTGAGGCCGCCCGGGAAGATGACGTCGGCGGTGAACTTCAGATCCTCGAGGTCCTTGCGGGTGCGCGGCACGCGGTGGCGCAGAATCGCCTGGAAGCCGAAGAAGCCGCCCGGCTTCACCCACTGCGCGAGCTTGTCGAAGTAGCCGCGGTAGATCGGCACCGCCAGGCCTTCCTTCTGCTGCGCCGGCGAGACCAGGTGGTCGATCATCTCGATGCTGATCAGGCCGTCGTACTTCTGCTTCGGCTTGAAGTCCTTGTAGTCCTCGCACCAGACCTGCACGCCCGGCAGCTTGCGCTCGTTGATCTCACGCGCCTGCTCGGTCGACAGCGTCACGCCGTGGGCGTTCTTCACCTTGCGGTCGAGCACCAGGTACTCGAGGTTCGCGCCCCAGCCGCAGCCGATGTCCATCACCAGCGAGTCGGGAGTGACTTCGGCGAAGTCGGCGAGGATGCGGCTCTTGTTGCGCTGCGCCTGCTCCAGGGTGGTGTTGTTCTCGTCGAACACCGCCGAGGTGTAGTGCATGCGCTCGTCCAGCCAGAGCCGGAAGAACTCGTTCGAGATGTCGTAGCCGACTTCGATTTCTTGACGGGTAGAGGTCATGGTTTTCTTTCAGGCGACTGCGTCTGCTTCCATCTGCTTGCGGAGCTGGTGCAGCTCTTCTGCCACCGTGTCCGCGGTTTCTTTCAGCTGCTGTTCGTTGTGGAGCGAGCTCAAGAAGAAGCGCAGCCGCGCCAGGTGCTCTTCCACCGCCGGGTAGAGAATCGGCTGCACGTTGATGCCGCGCTCCTTCAGCCGGTCAGACAGCTGGAGGCAGAGCACCGAGTTGCCGACGATCGCCGGCACCACCGCGCTCTCGCCGGTCGCCATGCCGGTGTCGACGCCGCGCTCGCGCAGCAGCTTCACGAACAGCTTGGCGTTGGCCTGCGCCTTCTGCGGGCGCCACGGCTCGGCCTCGAGGTTCTCGAGCGACGCCAGCGCCGCGGCCGCGTTCGGAGGCGAGATGCCCACCGAGTAGACGAAGCCGGGCGTGGTGTACTTGAGGTACTCGACCAGCTCCTTCGAGCCGCAGATGTAGCCGCCGCACGAGGCGAACGACTTCGAGAGCGTGCCCATCCACATGTCGACGTCGGCGCGGTTCACGTCGAAGTACTCGCCGATGCCGCGACCGTTCTTGCCGATCACACCGGCGGAGTGCGCCTCGTCGACGAGCAGCATCGCTCCGTACTTCTTCTTCACCTCGATGAACTTCGGCAGGTCGGGAATGTCGCCGTCCATCGAGTAGGTGCCCTCGATGCAGATCAGCACCCGGCGGTAGTGCGGCCGGAGCGATTCGAGCGCGCGCTCCAGCGCCTCGAAGTCGTTGTGGGGGAACGGCCGCCGCTTCGCGCCCGACAGCTTCGCGCCGCCGATGATCGAGTCGTGCGCCAGCGCGTCGTGCAGGATCAGGTCGCCCGGGCCGACCACGTGGCCGATCACGGTGACGTTGGTGGCGTGGCCCGAGACCAGCACGATCGCGTCTTCGGTGCCGAAGAAGCGCGCCAGGCCCAGCTCGAGCTGACGGGTCAGCGGGCGCTCACCGGAGGCGACCCGGCTCGCAGACACCGAGGTGCCGTACTTCTCGATCGCGTCCTTGGCCGCCTTCGACACCTTCGGGTCGCCCGAGTTGCCGACGTAGTTGTAGGAGGAGAAGTTCTTCATCTTCTTCCCACCCACCACCGTGGTGTCGCCGCAGATGCCCTCTTGCACGCTGAAGTAGGGGTTCTTGAGGTTGAACGCCTCCGCCAGCTGCATCCGCTCCTTCAGCTCCTCGTACTCGGGGAACTTGGAGACGTCGTAGGTGGCCGGGTCGATCGCCTTCGCCGCCGGAGCGTTGGTCTTCGCCGAGAACTGCGGGTCGCGCTTCTTGAACTCCGCGCGCGCGCCTTCCATCACCGCCAACACCTTGCCGCTCGAGTCCTGCCAGACCAGCGTGCCCTTGAAGACGTCGCCGTCTTGCGAGCCGAAGGTCGCGGTGCACTTCACCGGCGCCGAGCCGAACGGCGCGAACTGGGTGAAGCGGTCGAAGCCGAGCGGGAAACCCGCGCGCTGCTGCTTGGTCCACGCCCAGTAGCCGGCGAGCTGGAACGAGCTGTCGATGATCAGCGGATCCACCGACCAGGCGTCGCGCTTCGAGTCTTTGATCCAGTCCGACGGCCGGCAGCCCTTCACCCAGCCCGACACGCCGTCTTCCGCCAGCGCCTCGATGCTCTGAATGCCCTGCAGCCGCGGGCCGTGGAAGGTGAAGCCGTCGTAGAACTCGCGCAGCGACAGCGGCAGCGCAGGCGTCGGAGCCAGCTGCTTGAACTGCGGAGCCGGAGCGCCGCCCGCCTTCACCGTGCCGCGGTAGCTGAGTGCCGCGCCCTGCGAGAGGGTCACTTCCTGGCCGCCCGCGACCGCGCGGACCGCGACGTCGAGCCAGGTGGTGTCGGGCACCATCACCGGCCGCTCGAGGTTGAAGTTCTCGACCGTGAACGGCGCCTTCTCATCGGCTGCCAGCGCCACGTAGTCGAGCGCCGCCGCCAGCGGCATCACCCGCTGACCGGCCATCTGGTGGTCGTTCAGGTAGACGTGGCTGAGCCGCGAGACCGCGAAGCTGCCGCGCTGCGAGACGCCCGCATCGGGCACGCGGCGGGCGACCAGCACTTCGCCGCTGCCGCTCTCGAGCGCCTCGAGGAACACCGCGGTGCCTTCGGCCGGCGTGAGGAAGGTGACGCCGCGCGCCAGCATCTCCTGCTTGAGGAACGACGGAATCTTCTTCGCCATCGCCGAGTCTTCCCAGGGCGGGAAGTCGATGGTCACTGCGCGCAGGCCGATCTTCTTGCGGGTCGACGCGGCCAGCATCGCGTTCGCGGCGGAGTAATCGGTCTGGCCCGCGTTGCCGAAGCGGCCGGCCCAGGAGCCCACGCCGACGAACAGCTTCAGGTTCGGCAGCGCCATCAACGCGCGCGCGCCTTCGACCTTGGTCTCGAGCACCGCGTCGAGCTGCGCGGTCTCTTTGTTGCCCACCTTCGCGTCGGCCAGCACACCGGCCGCGTGCACCACCGCGTCGAGGGTGCCGAACGCCTTGCGAATCGCGGCGGCGGCCGACTGCACCGACGACGCCGAGCGGGAATCGAGCGCGAAGTACGCGGCGGCCTTGGCTCCGGCGACCTTGAGGTCGGCGAGCGCCTTGGCGGTCTCGGCGCCTTCGGCCGAGCGGCCACCGAGCACCACCGTGCAGTGGTAGCGGCGCGCCAGCGCGGTGGCCAGCTGCAGGCCGACGCCCTTCGCGCCGCCCGTCACGAGGACGACGGAGGCGGCGTTGAGCTGGGTGAACTCGTCAGCGCGCGGGCCCTGCTCGACCGCGGTCAGCTGCGCCTCGACGCGGCCGGCGGAGGTGAGACCGACCTCGAGCGCGCGGTTGGAGGAGAGGAGCTCGTCGGCCAGCTGCTGCGCCAGCGCCTCGGCGCCGACGGCGAGGTCGACGTCGATGCTCTTCACCTGCGCTTCGGGCCACTCCTGCGCCAGCGAGCGGGCGAAGGCGGAGGCGCCTGCCTGGCCGAGCTTCTCGTCCGACACGCCGTCGAGGCCGAAGCGGCCGCCGAGCGCGGTGACGGTGGCGAACAGCGCCGGCGAATCGCCCAGCTTCTTCGCCAGGTGGAGCGCCTCGCGCGAGGCGTTGCGGTAATCGCCTTCGCCGGTCACCAGCTGCACCGCGCCGACGAACTCGCCCGGGATGTCGGCGGTCGCAAGCTCGGCCTTCACGCCGCGCTCGGTGAACGCAGCGACGAGCGCCTTGCCGAGACCGTGGCTGTCCGGAGTCACGCGCACGGTGCCGGTCAGTCGCGGGCCGGCTTCACGCAGAGCAGTCAGCTCGGTCTTCACTGCCGCCGGGGTGAACAGCTTCGGCGCTTCGAGCTTTGCGGGAGCCGCGGTGGTCACCGGGGCGGTGATGCCCTTGGTGAGCGCGTTGGTGATGTGGTCGATCAGGTGGTTGCAGGAGGTGTTCTTGTTGAACAGCTCGCGGGGCAGGCCACCCAACTGCGGCCATTCCTTCGCCACGCCCTGGTCCAGCTCGACCAGCATCAGCGAGTCGAAGCCGAGCTCACCGACGAGGGTCTGCTCCAGCTTCAGGGTGTCCGGCGGGAAGGCGCTGATGCGGGCGACGTGCGCGAGGACCTTCGCTTCGACGCCTTTGCGGACTTCGCCGTCGTCTTTCTTCGCTTCGACCACCGGGGCCGGAGCAGGCGCCGCGGCGGGCACCGGCTTCTGCGCGACCAGGTTCGAGAAGTTCGGCGGCTTCGCGACGGCGACCGGCGCGGGAGCGGGCATGGGCGCGGCGACCGGAGCGGCCGCCAACTGCTGCAGCGCCGCCGGATCACCACCGACCGCCGCTTGAAGCGCAGCCGCCTGAGCGCGGAGGATCTCCGCCTGGCTCTGCATCAACGCCATCTGCTCGCGGAACAAGGATACGAGGTTGTCCATCGCAGCTCCCGAAGCTGCCGCCCCAACTGGGCGGGTGTTGACCTGCATCGAAGATGAAAGCGTGTTGCGTGGCGCGCGCTGCTTCGGGCGCTCCACCGGCCAGTACGTCTGAGTCTCGAGCGGCGTCGGAGGCAGCGGCACCGGCCGCGCATTCTTCGCCGCCAGCAGCGCGGTCTTCATCGGCGCGCCGCGAACGAACAGCTGCCCCAAGGTGTTGAACAGCGTCGCCGCCTCGTCGCCACCCTCGGTGGCCGCGAGCGAGTGGAAGGTGCCGGTCGCTCCGCCGCGCGCGAACGACAGCAGCGAGCCGCCGGCGCCCACCTGGATGAACACGTCGGCGTCGCACGCCTTCACCGCCGACACGAAGTCGACCGGCGCGGTGGCGTGGCGAACCCAGATGTCCTTCGCCTCGGTGACGTCGGAGTAGATGCGGCCGCTGATGCACGAGATCACCCGCGCGTTCGGGTTCTTCAGCTCGAGCGCGGTCAGCGCCTTCTTCAGCCCCGCATCGACGCCCTTCATCAGCGGCGAGTGGAAAGCGTGCGAGACGTCGAGCCGGGTCGACTTCAGGCCGCGCTCCGACATCTTGTCCTGCGCCGCTTCGATGCCCTGGGTCGTGCCCGAGAGCACCACCTGCGTCGGGTGGTTCAGGTTCGCCACCACGATGCCGTCGATGCCGGCCATCGCCGATTCCACCGTCGCGCGGTCGGACATCACCGCCAGCATCGTGCCGTTGTCGGCCAGCTTCAGGCCGTTCATCAGCGCGCCACGCTTGGCGACCAGCTTCACCGCTTCTTCGCCGGTCAGCATTCCGGCGACGGAGGCAGCGGCGAACTCGCCGAGGCTGTGGCCGAGCAGCGCGTGCGGCTCGAGGCCGATGCTGCGCAGCCACTCGCCCAGCGCGATGCCGAGCGCCGCCATCGCCGGCTGGCAGATTTCGGTGCGGGTCAGATGAGCTTGGGCTGCCGTGGTGTCGTACGGAGCTCGCGGGTAGAGCGCGTCGACGATCGAGGCGCCCGCTTCGGTCTTCGCCGCGACGTCGAGCTGGGTGAGGCGCTCGCGAAGGCCGGGGATGCGCTCGACCACTTCGCGCAGCAGGCCCACTCGCTGGGCGCCCTGGCCGGGGAAGAGGAACGCCAGCTTCGGCGCGGTGGTGCTCGCGGGCGAGAAGGCGAACTCGGGACCGCTGCGCGATTCGGCGGGAGCCGCCAGGATCGCGTCGGCGGCAGAGCGCAGCTTGGCGAGGAGGTCTTCGCGGGTCGTCGCGGTGAAGGCCAGACGCGCTTCGAACGCGGCGCGGTTCAGCAGGGCGGCGCTCACGTCGGCCACCGCGGGCTTCGTGCGCTCGACCTCGGCAGCCACCGACTTCGCGTAGGCCGCCAACAGGTTCGCGTTCGGCGCGCTCAGCAGGAACAGCTCGGGCTGGGTAACCTCACCCCGGAGCGCTGCGCGCTCTCGGCCCTCTCCTGTCAGGAGAGGGTTTACCGGGGCGCCCTCCTCAAGGAGAACGTGGGCATTCGTACCGCCAAAGCCGAATGAGGAAACCGCTGCCCGGCGCGGGCCCTTCGAATTCCACGGCGTCGCTTCGCGCGCGATCTTGAACGGCGAGTGCTCGAGCTCGAGCTTCGGGTTCAGCTCTTCACACGACGGCTGCGGAGGAATCGTGCGGTGGTACAGCGCCAAGGTCGCTTTGATGAAACCCGCCACGCCCGCCGCCGACATCGTGTGGCCGACGTTCGCTTTGATCGACGACAGGTAGCAGTACGGCTCGCCCAGCTGGTGACCCGCGCGCTCTTCGAAGAACCGCTTCAGCGCTCCGACCTCGACCACGTCGCCAACGGTCGTCGCGGTGCCGTGGGTCTCGACCAGGCCGATGCTCTCGACCGGGAAGTCGGTCTGGCGGTGGGCGCGCGACATCGCCTCCATCTGGCCCTCGGGCCGCGGAGTCATCGGGCCTTCACCACGCCCGTCGTTGTTGCAGCCCGAGCCCTTGATCACCGCGTAGATGCGATCGCCGTCGCGCTTCGCGTCTTCGAAGCGCTTCAGCACCACCACGCCCACGCCCTCGCCCATCACGAAGCCATCGGCCCGCGCGTCGAACGGGCGGCAGATGCCGGTCGGAGAGATCGCGCCGATGCGCGAGAAGCCCACCAGGTTGTCGGGGTGGAGGTTCAGGTACACGCCACCGGCGAACGCCACGTTGCACTGGCCGGCGCGCAGGTTCACCGCCGCTTCGTGAATCGCCACCAGCGCGCTCGAGCACGCCGCGTCGATGGTGAACGACGGCCCGCCGAAGTCGAACGTCTGCGAGACCGCCGCCGCGCTCATGTTGAGCAGGTTGCCGGCGATGCTGAACGCCCGCATCGGCACCACGTCGCTCACCGCCGCCTTGAGGGCTTCGGCTTCGGCTGGCGAGAGCTTGTCGCCGTAGTGACCGTCGATCAGCTCCTGCACCCGCATCCGCGCCGAGAGCGTGTCGCGGTGCTCGTTGGCGCTGATGCCGAAGAACACGCCCGCGTTCGGTTTGTCGAACCCGCGAGACTCGAAGCCGGCGTCCTGCATCGCCTGGCGCACCGCTTCGATCAGCAACCGCTGCTGCGGGTCCATCACCTGCACCCGGCGCGGCGCCAGCCCGTAGTGGAGCGCGGCGAACTCCTTGTGCCCCTCGATGAACGCGCCCTTGCGAACGTACGTCTTGTCCGCCGCGCGAACGTCGGTGGCATCGAAGAACGAGGCGTGGTTCCAGCGCTCGGCCGGAATCTCCTCGAACGTCACTTCGCCTTCCTTCACCACGCGCCACAGCTCGTTCAAGTCCCTCGCGTGAGGGAACTTGCACGCCATGCCGACGACGGCAATGTCGGAAGGAGACGGCACTTAGGCCTGCACCTGGGTGCCTTCGGGAACCAGCCGCTGCACCAGCGCGGTGAGGTCACCCAGCGTCTGCACCCGGGCGAGGTCCTCGTCGGGCATCCGAATCTCCAGCTTCTCTTCGAAGTAGGCGACCAGCTCCATCACCGCCACCGAGTCGAGACCGAGCTTGCTGATCACGGTGTCGGAGGTGAGGTTGTCGAGCTTCTTGCCGTTCACTTCCATCGCCGCCTGCTTGAAGAGCTCCGAAACTTTGACGTTGTTCATGTTCGTTCTTGTTGGGGTTGAGGGTTGAAGGCCAATCACGCGAACAGGCGCGTGACCCGGCCACGGAAGTAGTCGGACACCAGCTTCAGCTTCACCAGCGCGTCGGCCGGAGTGCGGACCTCGAGCGCATGCTTCGCCGCCACCCGCGCCCGGTGCCGGCTGCGGCCGAGCAGCGAGAGCGCCACGTGCTTGGCCACCACCGCGGTCTCTCCGCCGCCGCCGAGCGAGCGGTTGCCGTCCTGGCCGACCGACTTGTCGAGGTACTGCTGGCGGGTCTTCGCGCGCTGGAGCTTGCCGGAGGAGGTCTTGGGCAGGCTGCCTGGCGCGGCGATCACCACGTCGGCCGGCAACAGGCCGAGCGCCTCGTTGACCTTGTCCTTCACCAGCTGCTTCAGCTCTTCGGGCTTCTGGGTGCGCGACTCGACCACCACCACCATCTCTTCGCTGGAGCTGCCGGGCACGCTGAACGCCACCGTGGAGCCGCGGCGAACCTCGGGCACCTCGTCGGCCACCCACTCGATGCGCTGCGGGTCGTAGTTGCGGCCGTTGATGATGATCAGGTCCTTCTTGCGGCCGGTGATGTAGACGTTGCCGTTCGCGAGGTAGCCCAGGTCTCCGGTGCGCAGCCAGCCGCCGCCGAAGGTCTTCTCGGTCGCCTCCGCGTTGCGCCAATAACCGGCCGCCACCGACGGGCCCTTCACCCACAGCTCGCCGACCTGGCGGTCCTTCAACTTGGTGCCGGCGTCGTCGAACGCGGCCACCTCGTGGTGGGTGAACGACTTGCCGCAGTTCACGAACTCGAGCGCCTCGCCACCCTGGAGCTGATCGACGTGCGCCGGCTCGGCCCGCTTGCCCGCCTGGTAGCGCTCACGCTCGATCACGTCGGTCGACAGCTGCTGGTCGAGGGTGATGAAGCTGATCGCCAGCGTCGCCTCCGCCATGCCGTAGCAGGGGAGCAGCGACTCGGGCTTGAGCCCCGCGGGCGCGAACGCCTCGACGAACTTGCGCATCGTCGCCGGGTTGATCGGCTCGGCGCCGCAGCCGAACGCCTTCATCCGCGAGAGGTCCCACTTCTTGATCTGCTCCGGTTTGGCGCGCTTCACCGCCAGCGAGTAGGCGAAGTTCGGCGCGAAGCTGATCGTGCCCTTGTGGCGGCTGATCACGTCGAGCCAGATGGTCGCGTTGCGAATGAACGACAGGGTGGGGATGAAGGTCACCGACACGTCGTGGAAGGTCGGGGCCAGCACGAAGCCGATCAAACCCATGTCGTGGTACAGCGGGAGCCACGACACGCCGCGGTCGGTCTCGGGGTCAGACTGCAGACCGTCGCGCATGATCGCCCAGGCGTTCGCGCGCAGCGATCCGTGGGTCACCATCACGCCCTTCGGGGTCGCGGTGCTGCCCGAGGTGAACTGCAAGAAGCAGATGTCGCCCGCGTTCACCGAGGCCGGCTCCTGCGAGGCGTTGGCCGGCGGGTCCTTGCGCAGCTGCTCGGCGACCAGCACGCCCTTGAGCGAGGGGACGCGAGCGGCGCCGCTCCAGAGTACGGTCTCGAGCTTGGCGTTGGTGGCCAGGAAGGTGGGCTCGGCGGAGTTCAGAATCGCCGCCAGCGCGTCCATGTACGAGTCGAGCTTGCCCAGCGCGAGCGGCGGGTACAGCGGCACCGGGATGATGCCGGCCCAGACCGCGCCGAAGAAGGTGGGGATGAAGTCTTCGCCGTCGGGCATCACCAGCGCCAACCGGTCGCCCTGCTTCAGACCCGCCGCCCGGAGGTGGGCCGCCCGGCGCATCGCCTCGAGCCGCAGGCGGTCGAAGGAGTAGAACTCCTCGGTGTTGTCCTTGCCCATGAAGGTGAACCCGCGCTTGTTGTTTCCGGCGTGGGCCTGCAGGGCAGCGATCAGGGTTGCGTGGTTCGGGTAGGCCATGGTCCCTCCTCCGTCGACGGCTTTGGTGTTTCCCAATACCGATCTGATCCCCAGAGGGTCAAGAAGTCGGAGGGGTCGTGACCTGGTTGTGAAGCCCGCTGCACGCCGGCAGGCGATCTCGAATTCGCGGGTCAGAACATGTACTTAGCCAGAAAAGTGTCTGGCACCTTCTGGAGGGCGAAATCTCGTGCGCGCCAGATACGGGCAACTAGTTGCTCAATAATCAAATGCCCGGAACCGGCGGTTTAGCGTGATCCGCCTACACCGATCAGCAGCCGCTCCAACCCGCTGATTCGCCACCAGTAAATATCGCGCCAGAAGTTGCCCAATTTGACCGTTAGCGCTCAATCCCCTACAAGCACGCGCTCCAATCACGGCGAGGGACAATGCAGACGGAGACGATGGGCAGCTCGGGCTCGACGGCGGCGGCAGCGGTGATGGTGACGCGGGTTTCGACCGCGGCTGAGAAGAAGGAGTTCATCAACTTCCAGTACGAGGTCTACCGGAACCAGCCCAACTTCGTGCCTCCGCTGCTGATGGATCGCGAGGCGTTTCTCAACGAGAAGAAGAACCCCTGGTTCGAGTTCGGCAAGGTCGAGCTCTTTCTCGCCCGCCGCGGCGGCAAGCTGGTCGGCCGCATCGCCGCCCTCGAAGACCCCCGCTACAACGAGTTCCACAACGTGAAGTACGGCTGGTTCGGCCTCTTCGAGTGCATCGACGACGCCGAGGTCGCGAAGGCGCTGCTCAACGAGGCCGAGAAGTGGGTGAAGGCGCGCGGGCTGAACGAGATTCTCGGGCCGGCGAACTTCAGCTCGAACAACGAGTGGGGCTTCCTGGTGAACGGCTTCGACAAGGAGCCGGTGCTGATGATGCCGTACAACCCCGAGTACTACCTGAAGCTGATCGAGCAGGCGGGCTACGGCAAGGCGAAGGACCTCTGGGCCTGGGAAGTCGACCTCACCAAGCCGGTGCCCGAGAAGATCGCGCGCGTCGCCGAGAAGGTGCGCGGCCGCGAAGGCATCACCGTGCGCCAGGCCAACATGAAGGACTGGGACAACGAGGTGCGCCGCATCAAGGACATCTACAACGACGCCTGGGAGAAGAACTGGGGCTTCGTGCCGATGACCGACAAAGAGTTCGATCACCTCGCGAAGGATCTGAAGATGATTCTGATTCCCGAGATGACGCTGATCGCCGAGGTGAAGGGCGAGGCGGTCGCGTTCGCGATCACGCTCCCCGACGCCAACCAGGCGATCAAGAAGGCCAACGGCCGGCTGTTCCCGTTCGGGCTGGTGAAGATGCTGCTGGCGATGAAGAAGATTCGCTTCGGCCGCCTCGCCATTCTCGGCATCAAGGCCGGCTACCGGAAGCGCGGGCTCGACGCGATTCTGATGTGCGACACCTTCAACAACGGCCGCAAGCTCGGTTGGTACGGCGGTGAGATCGGCTGGACGCTCGAAGACAACGACATGGTCAACCGCGCGATCGAGCTGTTCGGCGCGAAGAAGTACAAGACCTACCGCGTGTATTCGAAGCTGCTCGAAGGCGCCGCGCTCAAGAATTAGCTCTGATGGAAACGACTGCGCCACCGCCCAAGCCGAAGCGCCGGCGAGGCCGCGGAGCGCTGCCGGTCGCGTCTCCTTTCTTCACCCGCGCGCCCGACGTGGCGATCGAAGACGTCGCCACCGCCTCTCAGCGCGACGTGTTCGCCCGGCTGCCGGAGGAGATCTACCGGGGCGACCCGAACTTCGTGCCTCCGGTCTACGCCGAGCGCAAAGACTTCATCGACCCGGCGAAGAACCCGTTCTTCCGCCACGCCCGCGGCGCCTTCTTCATCGCGCGGCGCGACGGCAAGGCGGTCGGCCGGGTCGCCGCGGTGAACGACGCCCGCTACAACCAGTTTCACCAGACCGACGTGGCGTTCTTCGGGCTGTTCGACTGCATCAACGACCCCGCGGTCGCCTCGGCGCTGCTCGAAGAGGCCTCGCGCTGGGCCCGCGCCACCGGCCCGCGCATCATGATGGGCCCGGTCAACCTCGCCTTCCACCACGACTGCGGAATGCTGGTGGAGGGCTTCGACCGGCCGCCCTCGATGTTCATGCCGTACAACCCGCGCTACTACCCGCGGTTGCTGGAGGCGAACGGCTTCACCAAGCTGCACGACCTCTGGAGCTACGAGCTGCAGGCGTCGCAGAAGCTTCCCGACAAGTTCGTGCGCACCGCCGAGCGGCTCCGCGCGATGGGCCAGGTGCGGGTGCGCCGCATCGACCTGCGCGACCCGGAGGGCGAGGGCAAGCGCATCAAGGCGATCTACGAAGAGATGCTCCAGCCGGGGTGGGGCAGCTACCCGTTCTCAGACGCCGAATTTTCCGAAGCGGTGACCCGGCTGCGCCCGATTCTCACCCTGCGCCCCGAGCTGTGCCTGATGGCCGAGGCCGCTGGAGAAGCGGTGGCGTTCAGCATCACCATCCCCGACACCAACATCGCGCAGAAGGCGGCGGGCGGGTACCTGTCGAAGTTCGGGCTCCCCATCGGCCTGGCGAAGATGATGTGGGCGGCGCGAAAAATCGATCGCCTGCGGGTGCTGCTGTTCGGCATCAAGGCCGGGTGGCGGCGGCGCGGGCTCGAGGCGCTGCTGGTCGACGAGACGATGCGCGAGGCGATTCGGCTGGGCTACCGCTCCGGCGAGGTCGGCTGGGTGGCGGAGGACGACCGGCTGATCAACCGCACCATTCTCTCGACTGGCGCGACCCGCTCGAAGGTCTACCGGCTGTACCAGCGCGCGATCTGATCACTTCAGAAACTGCAGCGCCTGATCGACCGCCAGCTTCTCGATGTGCTCGCCGGAGTGCACCTGGGCGTCGAAGCGCACGTTGGCGCGGCCTCCGTTGAGCGCGTTCACCACCGCATTACCGGCGCGAATGAAGTTGATCGTCGCGGGCAGGTCGACCGTCTTGGTGCCGCGGCCGGGCAGCTCGCCGAGGTTGCCGGTGGAGACGTCGGCCACCGCCTGGTTCTCGACGTAGAGCGTGCCGGTGACGTTGGTGATCGGAATCGGGAAGCTGTTCTTGTTGGTGAGCGTGAGCGGAATGCTGATCGTGGCGCCGGTGAAGTTGAGGCCGCTCACCTTCGGGTTGCCGAGCGCCACCTTGGGCACCTTCGGCACCTCGAACTGCCCCGACTTCGAGAACGGCAGCCGAATCACGCCGATGGGGGTGTTCACTCCCACGTGCCCCGAGACGGTGTAGTTCGCGTAGTCCTTGTTGATCAGCTGGCTGACGGTGGGGACGATCTGCTGGAACTTGAAGTCGGCCGGGAAGAGCACCTCCGAGCTGCCCATCGCGGGAATGGTGAGCCCGTTGGGCGGCTTGCCGGCGACGATCTGCTTTCCCTCGACCGACAGCTGATAGTCCGACTCCGAGAGGGTGATGCCGACGCTGTTGGGGTTGGTGAGCTTCCACCGGGTGTCGAGGCCGATGCCTGAGAGCGAAGCGTCACGCACCCGCACGTTCTCGAACTCCAGCTTGGGGTCCTGAAAGGCGGCGTGAAAGAGGTCTTCCAGCAGCGCACAGCCACTGGAGAAGAGGACGAAACTCAGAGCGAGGGCGAGACGTTTCATGAAGAACCGTGACGCGAGGTGAAATGCCGGCCCGGGCACGTTAACCTCCTCGCCATGCGGATGTGCCAAAAAGACGTGGGCTGCCCGGGGTTGATTCAAGGCTTGAAGAACCTGCTCGGCCGCGGCCGCGTCGGTCAGCGCCAGGTACGCGTCGAGCTCCGCGATGGTCTGTCGTTCATCGACGAAGTGGTCGAGGTGGTGAGCGAACGCGGCATCGACGTCGCCGTCTTCAAAGACAACTCGCGTGTCGAAGTCACCCGCATCGACGCGATCACCGAGATCGTCGCCACCGCGTAACCCCGACAGGGCTACTTCTTTCTGATGAACGTGCCCGACAGCTTGTCGGTCTGATCCTCATCGCGCCGCTGCTTCCCGCGGGTGTCCTTGTGCACCTCGGGATCCGAATGCAGCGCCTTCCTCTGAACCGCCCTGCGCGCCGGGCTGGTGCCCACCAACAGCGTCGACAACCCGCGCATCGCGGCCGCCATCTGCGCCGCCGAGTCCCACCTTCGCTCGCGCTTGCGCTGCAGACCCTTGTCGACCACCGCGCACAGCGGCGCCGGCAACGAAGGCGCCACCGACCGCAGCGGCGGAGCGGTCTCGTTGCGCACCTTCATCACCAGCTCGGCGTAGCTCTCGGCCACGAACGGCTTGCGACCCGAGAGCAGCTCGAAGGTCATCGCCGAGACCGCGTACACGTCGGCGCGCGCATCGACGTCGCGGGCGTTGAAGAACTGCTCGTAGGCCATGTACCCGGGCGTGCCCATCGCGGTGTTGGTGGCGGTGAGCTGCTTCTCGTTGGTCGGGTCGACCATCTTGCTGATCCCGAAGTCGAGCAGCTTGGCGCGCTCGCGCTCCACCCCGTCGTCGTCCTTGCGGAGCACGATGAACACGTTGCCCGGCTTCATGTCGCGGTGAACGACGCCCTTCTGGTGCGCGGCCTCCAGCCCGTCGAGCACCTGGCAGACGATGTCGATTGCCCGCGTCGGCGAGAGCGGGCCCTCGCGCTCGTCGAGCTCGCGCAGGTCGGAGCCGTCGAGCAGCTCCATCGCGATGAAAGCCAGCCCGTCGGGAGTCACCTCCGCGTCGAGCACCCTCACCACGTGCTCACCTCCGACCGCGGCGGCCGCCTTCGCCTCGCGCATGAAGCGATCGAGCGCCTTCTCGTCGCTCACCAGGCCCTGCTTGAGCACCTTGAGGGCGACCTCGGCGTCGGTGCGGGCGTGCTTGGCGCGAAAGACGGCCCCGAAACCGCCGGCGCCGAGCAGCTTCAGCACCTGGTAGCGATCGACGCGGCGGCCGATCAGCCCGGGCGCGCTCATCTTCTCGCCGGTGCGAGGACACTCCGAGAGGTTCGGCTCGTCGTGCAGGAAGCCGCAGTGCTGGCACGTCTTCACTGCCCGCAGTTTTAGCCGCAGAAGTGCAAAAGCGCCCGCTCGATTGCCGACACACACCCGTGGAGGTCGGCTTTGGGCACGAACTCCCCGGTCTGGTGGGCATGGCGAATGTCACCCGGGCCGAACACCACCGGCACACTGCCCAGCTGCTGCATCTGCGGTCCTTCGGTGCCGAACGAGACGGTCTGGGCGGTCTTTCCGCTCACCGTCTCCATGAAGCGCACCAGCTCGGCGGAGGGCGAGGTGTCGAAGCCCTTGTCCATGCGCAGCGGCGTCACCCGGGCGGAGAACCCCGGCTCGTCTTTCTTGCACTCGTCGATCAACGCCTCGACCTGTTTGAGCACCATGTTCGTCGGCTGCGAGGGCAGCGGGCGCCACTCGAGGGTGAAGCGCACCTGGCCGGGGATGATGTTCTTCGCCTTGCCGCCGTTGATGACGCCGACGTTGACGGTGCCGTACGGCGGGCTGAACGAGGCATCGAGCTCTTCACGGTGCGGGCCGTTCGCCCAGCGCTCGAGCCGGGCCAGCAGCCGCGCGGCGCGAAACACCGCCGAGGCGCCGGTCTCGGGGTAGGCGGAGTGGCCCTCTTTGCCGTCGACTTCGACCTCGGCGAGGCAATAGCCCTTGTTGGCGCGCACCGGGGTGAGCTGGGTGGGCTCTCCGACCAGGCAGCGCTTCGAGGTCGCCAGCCGCGCGTCGACCAGGTGCTTGGCGCCGAGGCAGCCGACCTCTTCGTCGGCGGTGAAGCAGAGCAGGGCGGGTTTCTTCAGCAGGTGTTTGGTGCGCTCGAACGCGGTGACCGCAGAGGCGACGAAGCCCTTGGTGTCGCAGCTGCCGCGGCCGTAGAGGTTGCCGTCGCGCTCGGTGAGCTTCAGCGCGTCGGTCCAGCCGGCGTCGAAGGGCACGCAGTCGGTGTGGCCGACCAGGGCGAGCTCGGGCTCTCCGTCTCCGAGGCGGGCGAGCAGGTTCGCCTTCTCGAGGCCGTGGTCGTCTTTGTAGCGGTGGCGCTCGCACTCGAGGCCCAGCGCGGTGAGGCGCGGCTCGAGCGCGTCGAGCAGCGGCGCGTTCGGTTTGGTGGAGGTGGTGTCGATGCCCACCAGTTGAGCCAGCAGCTGTTCGACGCCTTCGCTCATGCGTTCACCAAGGTCTTCATCAGGGCGGAAAAGTCGGCCGAGCTCTTCTCGGCGAGCGGGTGCACGCCGTCGCGGACGATCAGCTTGCCCTGCACGCAGACGTCGCTGATCTTCGATTGGGCGAACACGGCGGCGGCGAGCAGCGCGTCTTCGGGGACTCCCGCGAGCGCCGGGGTGTTCAGCGCGACGGTGCAGAAATCGGCCGGCGTGCCCGGAGCGAGCGTGCCGGTGTCGAGCCCGAGCGAGCGGGCGCCGCCGACGGTGGCGCAGTCGAGCAGGCGTTTGGCGGTGCCGTCGGTCGCGCCGGTGCCGGGGTCGAGCACCGCCCGCTTCAGGCGCACCAGGCGCAGGTGGCCCTCGAGCTGCCGCGCGTCGTCGAGCAGATCGATCACCGCCTGGCTGTCGGACCCGAGCGAGAGGCTGACGCCGGCGCGGAGCAGCTGATCGGCGGGGATGACGCCGTCGCCCAGGTCGCGCTCGGTCGAGGGGCAGGCGCAGACGTTCGTTCCCGAGCGCGCGAGCGCGTCGATGTCGGCGGCGTCGAGGTGAATCGCGTGAACGCCGGTGGTGCGCTTGCCGAGAATTCCGGTGCTGGCGAGCAGCTGCACCGGGCGGAGGTTGTGCTCGGCGAGGCAGGCGGTGATCTCCGCGGGCTGCTCCGCGACGTGGGCGTGGATGACGCGGTTGTTGCTGCCGGCGGCGATCGCAGTCAGCCAGGCCTTCGGTACCGCACGCACCGAGTGAGGCGCGAGGCCGACGGTGACGAGCGGATCGCTGTTCTTCGCGGCGAGCTCGTCGGCGCGGGAGAGAAAGGTCGCCGCGTCGGGTTCGATGAAGCGCGCCTGGCGCGGGTTCGGCGCGACGTTGAAGCCCGCGCGGGCGTAGGCGACCCGGAGCAGCGCGATCCGCAGGCCGGCGTCGCGCGCGGCGCGAATCACCTGGCGCGCGAGCTCGTGCACGTCGGGGTACGGCGTGCCGTTGGGCTGGTTGTGGAGGTAGTGGAACTCGCCCACCGTGGTGATGCCCGCCAGCGCCATCTCGACGAACGCCTGGCGCGAGGCGACGTACACGCCGTCGGGATCGAGGGTCGAGGCGGCGCGGTACATCAGCTCCCGCCAGCTCCAGAAGTCGTCGGCTTCGCGGCCGGTGGCGACGAAGTGCGTGCGCCCGCGCAGAACCCGCTGGAAGGCGTGACTGTGCGCATTGATCAGGCCGGGCAGCAGCAGGCGGCCGGGCAGCTTTACGGTGGTCGCGCCTGGGGGCGGCGCTGCCAGCACTTTGCCGTCGTCAGAGACGGCGAGCGCTCCGCGCGTGAGCTGGCCGTTCGCGTAGAGAAAATCGGGTTGGTAGACGACGGCGCCCACGGCCGATCGCATAGCACGATGCTCTCGTTCCTCGTCAGGAGGCATGCTACGCGCGCGCAATGCGCACCTCTCTCTCCGTCTTTCTGGCGGCGGCCGTCGTGTTTGCTTCGGGCTGCGACTGCTCGAGCACCATCATCGTGGATGCCGGCAACGGCGGCGGCTTCGCGTCAGGCGGCGGCAGCGCGCTCGGCGGCGGCGTCGCGACCGGCGGTGGTGCGGCGGCAGGCGGCGGATCTGCGACGGGCGGCGGCGCTGCGACCGGCGGCGGCTCCGCGACCGGCGGCGGCTCTGCGACAGGAGGCGGCTCTGCGACCGGCGGCGGCTCCGCGACGGGCGGCGGCTCTGCGACCGGCGGCGGCTCTGCGACAGGCGGCGGCTCTGCGACGGGCGGCGGCGCTGCGACCGGCGGCGGCTCCGCCACGGGCGGCGGCATCGGCTGCGCCCATCCCCTCGCCCCCGCAGATCGCCCCCGCAAGCTGGTCGCCTCGCATCCCTTTCCGGGAGACGGCGGCAGCAAGGACAACCGCTACGAAGTGTTCGACGTCGCCACCAACGGCGCGGTCACTCCGACCGGCCTGATCTTCCGCATGGGCACCGCGAACAGCGCCGAGTCGCTGGTCACCTTCACGCCCGATGGCGTCGTCGGCCTGGTCGTTCAAGACGACGGCACCCTCGGCGTCTTTCGCTTCGACGATGGCGGTACGCCCACGGTGGTCAACGCCGGCTTCAGCGGCGGCTTCTACGCCAATCACATTCTGATGAGCCCGAACGGCAACACCGCCTGGGTGATCGACATGGACACCCCGAACAACGGCGGCGGCCTCTACCAGGTCGCGATCGCCTGCGACGGCACCCTCAGCTCGCTCGGCCAGGTTCTCTCTGGAGACGCGCCCACCGCTGGCACCTGGCTCAACACCCGGCCCGGCGTCGCGCTGGTCGCCGCGCGCGGCATGGGCCCGGTCGACGGAGGCCAGGCGTACCTGGTCGACTTCAACGGCGCCGCGCCCACCGTCGTCGGCATGACCCGCCCGTTCCCCGATCCCGACGCCATTCCTCCGACCGTCTCGCTCACGCCCGACGACGCGTTCGCCGCCATTCCCGACGACGGCTTCCTCGCCGGAGATCGCCTCGCGATCATGGTGGGCGACGGCGGCTCCTACGCGAACAGCCAGCTGCTCACCACCTCGAGCCCGATCGGCGTCGGCTTCTCGCCCTTCGCGCGGCGCGGCCTGGTGGTGAACACCAACGGCACCGACGGCTTTCACGCGCTCGACTACATCAACGGCTCCTGGCAGGTCGCCGCTACCGCTCTGCCGTACACCTTTGGCAAGCCGCAGCTGCCCGGAGCCCCCGACCTGATCACCCGCGGCGCCCTCGAGGGGTGGATGTTCATCGCCGAGCTCGACTCGGTGCGGGTGTTACGGTTCGACCCCGACGGCGGCATCACCGATGTCAGCAAGACGATGGCGGCCGGCTCCGGTATCGATCAGATTCTAGGTACACTCGGCATTCAGCCTTAAGAAGTCGGCCGGACAAACCAGACGGAGTGTTCCACATGCGTGCGATTCCGTTTTTCCTGGCCGTCGTAGCCGCTGCTTTGCTCACCGGCTGCCCCACCAGCAACACCTGCAACAGCACCACCTGCAGCGGCTGCTGCACCTCCGCGGGCGTCTGTCAGACCGGCACCAGCACCGCGGCCTGCGGCACCAACGCCGCGATGTGCACCGCTTGCCCGGGTGGCTACACCTGCCAGCTCGGAGCCTGCCTTCCCGGCGGCGCGGGTGGTGGCAGCGTGGGCGGTGGCGTGGCGACCGGCGGTGGAGTCGCGACCGGCGGCGGTGTCGCCACCGGCGGCGGCGTCGCGACCGGCGGCGGCGTGGCGACCGGCGGCGGTGTCGCGACCGGTGGTGGCTCGGCCGGAGGCGGCGGGGGCGGCGGCAGCGGAATGCCGAACGACTTCTTCGTCGACAACAGCCCGGGCAACGGCAACGGCCAGAACCCGGAGCTCATCGTCGACAGCGCCGGGGTGCTCCACGCGCTCTACGACAACTTCACCGGCGTCGGCACTGGGCCCTGGCCTGCGCGCTACGGCGAGTGCGCCGGCAACTGCAAGAACCCCGCGAGCTGGTCGTTCGTCTCGGTCGGCGACCACGGCCCGCTCGGGTCCGACGTGCACCTCGCGCTCGACTCCAACGGCCACCCGCGAATCGTCTACCTCTATTACGACGGGAGCAGCGCCGACATGAGCAGCGTCTGGTACGGCAGCTGCGACAACGGCTGCGCCCAGAGCGCCTCGAACTGGAGCCTGGTTCAGGTCTACACGTTCTCGGGCAACAGCTACGCGCCCGCGCATCACAACTTCGCGGTCGACAGCAACGGCCGCGCCCACTTCATGTTCGCCGCCTACGCGGGCTTCGCCAACGTCACCACCTACGTCACCTGCGCTTCCAACTGCACCGCGAGCGCCGCGAGCTGGACCGTGCAGCAGTTCGACCCCAACAACCAGCGGCTGATCTCGCTGGTCGCCGACAAGCAGGGTGGCTTGAAGATGATGATCAGCGGCGGTGGCGCCAACAACAACGTGATCAGCTACCGCGAGTGCGCCGGCGCCTGCGAGAACCTCGCGAACTGGTCGGCCGATCAGGCGCTCTACTTCCAACAGTCGATCTACCCGGTGCGCATGCGCCTCGGCCCCTCGGGTGAGCTGCGCGCGGCCTGGTACCAGGGCCAGAGCGGCGAGCCGACCGCCACCTCCACCGACGAGCAGATGCTCTACGGCGGGTGCAACTCCAACTGCACCAACTTCATGAACTGGGTCGCGCTCACCGTCGCGGGCTTGAGCGCTCAAGACGGCAAAGACGGCTACGACATGGACATCGACGCCACCGACACCCCGGCGATCAGCTACGCGATTCACGGCGGGGGCGGGCTGGGCCTCACCCTCTGCACCGCCAACTGCAGCACCAACCCCAGCTGGAGCGCGCCCGCCACCCTCGAGACCGGCAACGGCGTCGCCGCCGAGTCGCCGCCGATTCAGCCGGTCTGCAACGGCCCGATGAACACCACTCCGTCGGCGTACTGGTACCCCGGCAACAACCCGTCGATGGCGATCACCGGCGGCAACATCGCGATGCTCAACCAGGTGAAAGAGCTTCAGCAGTGTCTGCCCTCGGGCCCGGTGCTCGATGGGCCGTCGGTGGTTCGGCTTCACATGCTGCCGTAACGTGGCGGAGTGACCGAAGGCGCCGAGCTCGAACAGACCCTGGAGGCGGCGAAGCGCGAGCTGCAGCTGCTCGAACAACGCCTCCAGCGCCGCGACCAGGCCGTGCGCGCACCGGTCGAGCTCCAGCGCCAGCGGGTCGCGGTGCTCGAGGCCGAGCACACCGAGGTCAGCAAGCGGCTCGAGTTTCACCAGCGCGAGCTGGAGCGGCTCCACCGGCCGGCGCCCGCGGTGCTCGACGCGCAGACGCTCGCGCGGCTGGGAGCGGTGGGGTTCGTGCTCGCCTCCGCCACCCAGGGGCTGCACTCCGACGGCGCCACTCTCTTGGCGTTGAGCGCGGTCGGGTGCCTGCTGGCGCTGATCTGGGGGTTCTTTCGTGGGTGATCCGCTCCGCGAGACCCGCGACGCGCTCGAGCGTGCTCAGACCGCGGTGAAGAAGGTCCGCGCGCGGCTCGACGATGCCTCCGACGCCGAACGCACCGCCGAGGCCTTGCGCGACGAGCGGGCCCGGCTGGAGGCGCGCGCCGGCCAGCTGTCGCGCGAGCTGCCCGAGCTGCGCGAGATGACCGAGGCGTCGCGGCTGACCGCGCTGGAGGCCAAGCGGGTCGCGGCCGAGGCGTCGAAGTCGTCGCTCGCGGCGTCGGCGCGGCTGCTGGGCACCGTGGCCGCGGCCGGGGGCGGCCTCGCGCTCGGCGTCACCTTCGGGCACGGCCTCTGGGAAAACATCGCCTGGCCGTGGCTGCCCTGGGTGTTCGGGCTGCCCGCGGGCGCGATGCTGGTGCGCGAGCTGTTCGAGCTCGGTCAGAAGCTGGGGCTGCCCTACCGCGACGAGTGAAGCGGCTACTTCTCGATCACGAAGCGGTTGTCGACCTGCGAGCTGTTGGTCACCGCGTCGACCACGTTGCCGCGGCGGTTGCGGTAGTTGATGCCCAGCTGATCAGCCAGCGCGGGGTCGACCTCGAAGTGCTTCATGCCGTCGGGCTTGGTGCCCGCGTTGTCGTAGTACACCGCGCTCACCGTCTTGCCGGTCTTGGTGTCGCGAATGTTCACCGAGTCGCCGACCTTCACGCCCAGCGCCTTCGCCTGCGCGGTGGTGAGCGCGATGCCCGGCTCGGTCAGCGGGTCGAACTTGCGCTTCGACTCGATCGAGATGTGGTTGTCGGCCGCGCGGCCTTCGATCGCGGTGTACTTGGTGCCGTTCAAGTCGACCGCCGCCTCACCCGCGGCGAGCGAGACGCGCGGGCGGTTGCCGAGCACGTGCGCCGCGTTGAGGCCGGTGATCGGCCGGCCCGCGTTGGCGCCGTTGGTCGCGCCCGCCGCCGCCGCCGTGGCCGCCGCGTCAGCCGCAGTCGCGCCCGGAGCCGCCGCGCCGGTGGGAGCCGCCGAAGAAGAAGGCGCCGCGCGGGTCGCCGCCGGGGTCTGCGCCTGGCCGTTCACCGGCCCGTCGTAGACGAAGTACTGCGGGGTGTGGCGCCCGAAGCCCTTGTTCACCGTGGTGTCGCTGTAGTTGTGACCGCCGGCCTGCGCGATGTGCACCTTGCCGTCGTCGTGGCCGGGGCGAACCACCGCCACGTGGCCGTGCGGGCCGCTGGTGTTGTTGTACGACGCCAGCACCGGGTGGCCGGAGTTCGCCATTCGCTGCGCCTCGGCCGCCGAGACCTGGTGCCAGCCGTGCTGCGCACCCTGGTTGTTGAGCCAGCGGTTCATGTTGTTCGCGTTGCCGCCGGGAATGTTGTTGCGGGGCACGCCGATCCCGCGCAGCGCGTCCTGAGCGAACTGGTTGCAGTGGGTGACCCGGCTCGAGGTGCCGCGGGTGCCGGTGGGCAGGTACTTGCGGTTGTGCTCGACGTCGAGGCGGTTGAGCGCGTTGTTGATGTTGTTCGCGCCCGCGTTGCCGCCGGTCGCCGCCGCCGAGGTCGCACCGGTCGCCGAGGTCGCGCCGGAGGCGTCGAAGCCGTCGGCCGCCGCACGCACCAGCGGCCGCGAGACCGAGCCGAGCCCGTTCTGCTGCTCGCCGTTGGAGATGAAGCCGTCGCCGTTGCGATCGGCGCGGGTCGCGTTCTGCGCCGCCTGGCCGAGCAGCGAGCTGATGTTCTGCGGAGTCACCACGCCGCGCCGCGCGAGGTAGTCGAACGCCGCCTGCAGCGTCTGCACGTCGGCCTGCGAAAGCCCGTTCGACGGCAGCTGGCTGCGGCTGACCTGCCCCGAGCCCAGACCCTGAACGGCGTTTTGCAGAAATTGGGCGCGCGCTTGAACGCTCTGGGCACTGACTCGCATTGATGAAGCTCCTGGTGCGGGAGAAGGAGGGGTACGAAATTCTCGCACGCCGAGACCGGGTGTTGCTTGGCAAACAACAACGGTCCTATCGACTGAAGCAAAACGGGGAGTTAGAGATGTTCCCGCCTTGGAACTCGCCCCTGATCGCCGCTTCTTCGCCTTCAACGCCTTGATTTCAGTGGGGGCGTTGCTGTTGCTCGGCTGGCTCCTGCTGATTCACGGGGGCGTCAAAGGCCCACATGTGGACCTGTCGTTCATGCCGGCGGTGAACGCCTCGCTGAACGCGCTCACCACCCTGCTGCTGGTCTCGGGCTGGGTGGCGGTGAAGAACAAGCGCGCCGACGTGCACCGCTACTTCATGGTCGCGGCGACCACGACCTCGGCGCTCTTTCTGATCTGCTACCTCGTCTACCACTCGGTGCACGGCGACACGAAGTTCGGCGGCGTGGGCGCGATTCGGCCGGTGTACTTCACCGTCTTGATCAGCCACATCGTGCTCTCGGCGGTGGTGGTGCCGATGCTGCTCACCGCGCTCTGGTTCGCGGCGACCAAGCGCTTCGACAAGCACATGAAGGTCACCCGCAAGCTGATTCCGATCTGGCTCTACGTGTCGGTGACCGGGGTGGCGATCTTCTTCTTCCTCCGCGGCTACCCGACGGCGTCGTGAGCGCGTTCTCGAAGAAGCTCGAGGTGAAGTGGAGCGACTGCGACCCCAACGGGCACCTGCGGGGCAGCGCCTACGCCGACTTCTGCACCCACGTGCGGTTCGCGTTCTTGTTCGAGCACGGCTACAGCTACGAGGCGCTGATCGCGCGCAAGATCGGCCCGGTGGTGCTGCACGACGAGACCGACTACCTGCGCGAGGTGCGCTTCGGCGAGACGGTGGAGATCGACGTGCGCGCTCTCGGCATGTCGGCCAACGGCTCGAAGTGGAAGCTGATGCACCGGGTGCTGCGCGCCGACGGCGAGCTGGCCGCGCGCCACACCTTGTTCGGCGGCTGGTTGGATCTCGAGAAGAGAAAGCTCTCGCCGCCGCCCGACGACCTGCTGGCGGTGATGCGAAAAGATCGACCGCACCGAGAAGTACGCCGAGCTCTGAGCGCTCAGAGCTCGGTGCGCACGTCCCACAGCTCGGGGAAGAACGCGACCTCGAGCGCCTTCTGCAGAAAGCCCACCCCGCTGGAGCCGCCGGTGCCGGTCTTGTGCCCGATGATCCGGTGCACCGTCTTCATGTGGCGAAAACGCCAGAGCTGAAAACGCTCTTCGACGTCGACCAGCTTCTCGGCCATGTCGTAGGCCTCCCAGTGCTGGTCGGGGTGCTGGTAGATGTTCTTGAACACCTGCATCACCCCGTCGCTCTTCACGTACGGCTGGGTGAAGTCGCGCTCCAGCCGGTCCTTCGGCACCTTGTGGCCGCGGCGCGCGAGGTGGGCGAGGAACTCGTCGTACAGCGACGGCTGCTCGAGCCGCTTCTGAAGCCAGGCGTGAATCTCTTTGTCCTGCCGGTGCGGGAGCAGCGCCTTGGCGTCCTTGTTGCCGAGCATGAACTCCAGCCCGCGGTACTGAAACGACTGGAAGCCGGAGGAGCGGCCGAGCGCGCCGCGAAACACGTTGTACTCCGACGGCGTCATCGTCTCGAGCACGCTCCACTGCTCGAACAGCATGCGCTGAATGTGGCCCACCCGCGCGAACACCTTGAAGCTGTTCTCGAGCTGATCTGCCTTCACGAAGCCGAGCGCCGCGTCGAGCTCGTGGAGCATCAGCTTCATCCACAGCTCCGACGTCTGGTGCTGAATGATGAACAGCATCTCGTCGTGCACCACCGGCGCCGAGCGGGGCTTCTGCGCGTTGAGCACCAGGTCGAGGCGCAGGTAGTCGCCGTAGGTCTCCGACGACTTCAGCTCGGTGTGAATGCCGGCCTCGTGCTCGCGCTGATTCATGGGCGGACCATAGTGCCTTTGTGTAGAAGTGCGTACCGGTGGTGCAGTGGCCCCGACAGCTCCGCAGCCTCGAGCGCCCCGAGCTGCGCCTCTTCTTCATCGCTCAATCGGTTTCGCTGCTGGGCAGCTGGGTGCAACCGGTGGCGCAACAGTGGCTGGTGTGGAGGCTCACCGGCTCGCACGAGATGGTCGCCTGGCTGATCTTCGCCACCCAGTCTCCGTCGCTGCTGCTCGGTCTCTGGGCGGGCGCGGTCGCCGATCGGCTGCCGAAGCGCGGGCTGATGCTCGCCTCGCTGGTGGTGGCGGCGTTTCAGGCGGCGATGCTGGCGGTGCTCGCGCTGAGCGGCTGGGCGAAGGCGTGGGAGGTGGTCGCGCTCGGCACCCTGCTCGGGCTCACCTACCCGTTCGAGATTCCCTCCCGGCAGTCGCTGCTCGCCGAGCTGGCCGGAGACGCCACTCCCAACGTGGTCGCGCTCAACTCCACGCTGGTGACGGTGATGCGGGTGCTCGGCCCGTCGCTCGGCGGCGCGCTCGCCGCGCTCCTGGGCGAAGGCTGGTGCTTCGCGTTCAACTCCGCCTCGTTCGTGGGCGTGATCTTCGTGGTGATGAAGCTGAAGGTGACCCACCACCCGCGCGCATCGCACGAGGCGTCGATCTCGGAGGGGCTGAAGTGGGCGTGGAGCCAGCGCGACGTGCGAGACATGCTCGGCCTGCTGGTCTTGTTGTCTCTGTTTGGACAGGCGTGGGGCACCCTGATGCCCGGCTACGTCGACCAGACCTTCAAAGGCGGCGTCGATCTGCTCGGCCGGCTGCTCGGGAGCGCGGGGGTGGGCGCGCTGCTGGCCGCGCTCTCGATGCTGTTCGTCGAGTCGGGGCTCCGCTGGAGAATCGGCGCGGGCGCGGCGGCGATGGGCGTCGGCATCGGCATTCTCTCCTTCGCCGGGAGCTGGCCGGTGGCAGCGTTGGGCACCTTCTTCGTCGGCCTGGGGCAGCTCACCCAGTCGTCGGGCATTCTCTCGTTGGTGCAGACCCGGGCGCCGGCGCACCTGCGAGGGCGGCTGCTCGGCGTATTCACCACGGTGTTCGTCGGCTTCACGCCCTTCGGCGCGCTCGCGGCCAGCTTTGCCGCCGAGCACTGGACCGTCTGGGTCGCCCAGCGCGGGTTGTCGCTGGTGATGATCTTCGGCGCGCTCGTCTACCTGATCCGCGAGCGTGGCCAACCCTCCCCTCTCCCTTCGGGAGAGGGTGCCGCGTAGCGGCGGGTGAGGTCTGCCGCGAACCGGTCAGCCGGTGGCAGCAAGAAACCGGTCAGCCGGTCGCAGAAAGAAGCCGGCAGACTACTTCTTGCGCGCTTCCGCGAGCGCCTTGGCGCCGGCGCGGCCGCGGGGCAGCACGACGTCTTTCACGCTGCTGGGCGCGGCGTGCTCGGTCCAGTCCGACGGGAGCCGGTGGGTGCGGGCGAGCATGCGGTACTTCTGGTAGTGCGCCGCGCAGTAGCCCTTCGAGCGCGCGGGGCGCTTGCAGCCCTGGAGCGCGCAGCCGCGGTCGTTGCTGCCGCGGGGACCACGGGTGCGCCGGCCCTTGCCGCCGCGGCCCGCGCCGAGGAGCAGCTTGGCGGAGCGAACGCCACCACCGCCGCCGCCGAGCGCGGCAGACAGACGCGCAACGACGTCTCCGTTGGCCTGCAGACGTTGAATTGCATCGACGAGCGGGGCCACTGCAGAGTGCACCTCGTCACGCACCATCTCGCGAATTGCTTTGTCGACGGACATGGTTTTCCAGCTCCAGTGTCAAATTACAGTGTGGCTGCAAAGCAGGTTTTTCATGAAATTCACGCGATGTCTAACAAATCAGTATCATTTAGTGCAGTCATTGAACACCCACCCGGCGACGGGATTTCAGGCGTAGAGTCCTGAGCCGTGGGGACGGTTCGCAAGGTGGGGGACTGCCGCATTCTCGGCGAGCTCGGCAAGGGCGGCATGGGCGTCGTCTACCGCGGCATTCACGAGGGTTTGCAGCGGGAGGTGGCGATCAAGGAGCTCCCCGCCGAGCTGGGCAAGAACAGGGAGTCGCTGTCACGGTTTCGGCGCGAGGCGATCGCGCTCGCCAGCTTTCGCCACCAGAACATCGTCACCCTCTACGACCTGGTCGAGAAGAACGACTCGCTCTACATGGTGATGGAGCTGGTCGACGGCCCCACCCTCACCGAGCTGATCAAAGACGGCCCGCTGCCGACCGAGGTGGCGGCGGTGCTCGGCGTTCAGCTGGCGGCCGCGCTGGAGCACGCCCACTTCGCGCGCATCATTCACCGCGACATGAAGCCTTCGAACGTGATGCTCTCGAAGCGCGGCGAAGTGAAGCTGATGGACTTCGGGATCGCCAAAGACCAGGAGCTCGACCCGCTCACCAAGACGGGAATGGCGGTCGGCACGCCGGCGTACATGTCGCCCGAGCAGATCACCGGCGGCGAGGTCGACGCCCGCACCGACATCTACTCGTTGGGGCTGCTGATCTACGAGATGCTCTCGGGGCAGCGGGCGTTCACCGGGAGCAGCGCGGGCGAAATCTTCGGCAAGGTGGCCCAGGGCAGGGCGCCGCCGCTGAAGAAGATCGCACCCGACGTGCCGGCCGAGCTGAGGGCGATCGTCAACCGGGCGATTCAGCGCGAGGCGAAGAAGCGCTACGCCGACGCCGCCGAGATGCGCCGCTCACTGGAAAAATACGTCGCCAAGCGGCTCACCCTCTCGGAGCCGGCGCTGCTGGTCGGCTTTCTGCACCAGCGCCACAAGGTGAGCGAGAGCGAGGTGCTGGCGCGGCTGTCGCAGACCGAGATGACGATGGCGCAGAAGATCAACGCGCCGGCCAAGGAGCACGCCACCGGCCGAAGGCGTTGGCGTCTGCGATTGGCGGTCACCATGCTCGCGCTGGGCGCCTCCGCCTGGCTCAGCTGGCCGTGGTGGCTGCCGCGCCTGCAGGAGCAGTGGTCGAGGCTGTTTCCCCACTGAGGGGCTTCACCACTCCAGAGACGGCACCGGCGGCGGCACGCAGGCGCCCTCGCGCGGCTCCCACAGCTCGGCGCTCGCCTCGGGGAGGCCCGCCGACACGCCGCCGACCACCAGCACCTTGCCGTCTTTGAGCAGCGTCGCGGTGTGCTGCTTGCGCGGGGCCTTCAGCTCGCCGACGAAGCACCAGCGCGCGTTCGACAGCTGCAGCCGCTGAGCGACCGCGCTGTCGGCGGCGTTGTTCGGCTCGCCGCCCACCACCAGCAGGTCGCCGTTGGGGAGCACGTCGACCGACTCGCTCGCCAGCTGGGTGTTGAGGTTGGTGTCGCTCACCGTCCACGCGCCGGCGTCGGGGCTGAGCAGCTCGAGGTAGTTGGTGAGCATCGCGCCGGTGGTGCCGCCCAGCACCGCCGCCCGGCCGTCGGCCATCACCGCGGCGGCGTGGCGTTGAACCGGCTCCACCAGGTCGGGCGCCAGCGCCCACGCGGTCGCGTTCGGTGCCAGCACTTCGCTGGAGGCGATCGGCACTCCGAAGCCCTTGTCGCGGGCAGGCGAGCCGTGGGGCCGCTGAGCCGAGCCGCCGTCGGGCGCTTCGGTGCTCGGCACGGCGACGGCGTTGGAGCGGCCGCCGGCCGCGAGCAGCCCGCCGTTGAACGGGAGCAGCGAGTGAAGGCAGCGCGCCACCTTCAGCGGAGGCAGCGGGCTCCACTTGTTGGTCTTCGGGTCGTAGGCCTCGACCGAGTCGAGGTGAGAACGCTGCTCGCGCGCGCCGCCGGCGACCACCACCCGGCCGTCGGGCAGCTTCGCCGCGGCGTGCCAGTTGCGCGCCTGCGCCATCGGCGCCGCCTCGGTCCAGGTGTCTTTCTTGGGGTCGTAGAGCTCGACCGACGAGAGCGCGAGGTAGCGATCGCCCTCGGCGCTGGTGCCGCCGGCGACCAGAACCCGGCCATCGTCGAGCAGCGTCGCGGTGTGGCCGGCGCGGCCGGTGTGGAGCACCGCGCACGGCTTGAACCGCTTCTTCGCGGGATCCCACAGCTCGCACGAGGCCAGCTCGTGGCTGGAGTCGACGCCGCGCCCGCCGACGACGAGGACTCTGCCGTCGTTGAGGAGAGTTGCGGTGTGGGAGGTGCGGGAGGTCGTCAGGGAGCCGGCGGGGAGGAAGCGGCCGCTGTCTTGGGCCCAGGCGAGGGTGGAGGACAGCAGCAGTGCCAGCAGAACTGCCGGGCCCGGGCCCGGTTTTTCCACTCGATCGATCACGGTGCTTTCGGTTTCCCCGGCAACGGCGGCTTGGGCTGCGTCGACGGCCCCATCACCCTCGGCCCCTCCGCCCCCGCCCTCGCCACCGGAGCAGCGGGCCCGGTCTTCGGCACCAGCGTCGACGGCTTGGGCGCCTGCGGCGCGACCACCACCGGCGCAGCGGGCAGCTCGGGCGCGGGCTCGGCGATCTCGGCCTGCTCGTCGTCGAGCTCCTCGCGGTCGTCTTCGCTGACCACGATGATCCGATCCTTGTCGTTCAGCAGCAACGACTCGCTCTGCGGCGGGTTGATCACCGGGGTGGCGTTCATGCGCAGGTAGCCAATCGCCACTTCACCGCGCTGGCGCGCCATCAGCTGCACCGCCAGCCAGGGCGAGGTCGCGCCGAGCGGCGCATAGCAGGCCGCCCGCTTGAGGTAGATCTCGTTGCCGTCGGAGTCGAACAGGTCGGCGAACACCGCGTTCAGCTCTCGCCGCTCCGACACCTGCGCCAGCAGCATCGAGGTCATCTCCGCCGACACCACGAAGTCGGCGCCGTAGTCCTGCTCCAGCAGGTCTTTGGTCTGCGGGTTGAGAATCTCGGAGATGATTCGCGGCTTCGCCTCGCCGAAGCCCTTGAACGCGTCGCGCAGCAGCAGCACGGTGATCACCGTCTGCGCGTCGGCCTCTTCTTCGTCTTGCGCGGTATCGGCCACCACCAGCGCGCAGGCGAAGTCGGGCGACGCCACCTTCGCGATCTCCGAAGGGTGAGTCGGGTCGCCCTCGACGTACTTCAGCTTCAGGTTCTTCAGCGCGCCGACCTCTTTCAGCGCCTCGGTGAAGGCCTCGCGCTCGACCCCGGGCATCAGCCACGCCTCGGAGCCGTTCTGCACGTAGTTGTCGTACTCCTTCAGCATGTCGGCCAGCTTCGGGCTGTTGCCGCAAATCAACACCCGCTCCGGTGCCCGCGCGATCGGCGGCGCCCCAGTGAAGCCGTCGGGCAGCGCCGGCTGGTGGTTGGCGGTGAGCGAGAAGGTGTCGTCGTCGACCGCGATCACCAACAGCTCGTCGTCGGCCTCGAGGAACACGCCGTCGGGCGGGTTGAGCACGGTGGCCGCGGGCGCGTCGCCCTTCGCGGGCCGCCGGTAGCCGACCACCACCGCGTCTTTCATCTTCCACTGCGCGTCGCCGAACGGCTTGCCCGCCAGCTCGGGGAACTTCTTGAAGTACAGCTCGCTGCCCTCGTAGGTGAGGAGATCGCGGTACACCTGCGCCAGGCCGTTCTGCCGCGCGGTCTGCACCATCATGCGCGACAGCGTCTCCTCCATCGCCACCACCTCGACGCCGCCGGCGCCGAGCTGCTCCACCACCGTGCGCCGCCGCGAGTCGATCAGCTCCACCACCGCGTGGTTGGCGGTCAGCGCGCCGGGAATTCGCCGCAGCGCCAGGAGGGTCTTGATCGCGCCCATGTCGGGGTCGATCGCTTCGCCTTCTTCCTGCACGTCGGAGGCGAGCACGATGATGCTCTTCGCCCGGCCCGCGCCCACCTTGCGCAGGTCGTGCACCGAGTACGGGCTGCCCTGCCGCACCACCACCCGGGTGGTTCGCATGTTGCCCAACCGGTCGCGCACCTGGGTCTCGACCTCTTCTTTGTCGGTGGGCGACAGAATCACGATCGACGCGTGCGCCTGGTTGGCGTTCGCCTCCCGCAGCTCGCGCAGAATCGCGAACACCTTCTCGCCGAAGCCGAGGATCAGCGTGTGGTTCTCGTCGATCACCGGGCTCTTGCCCTTGCGCAGATCGTCGATCTTGTCGCCGATGGTGGAGCTCACCAGACCGATCAACAACGCGACCACGCCGACGCCGAACAAGGTGGTGAGAATCGCGGTGGCGCGCACCAGGGTGCCCGAGTCGCCGCCCATCGTGCCGCCGTCCATCACCCGGGTGAGCGACCACCAGAGCGCCTCGAAGAAGTCGAACGGCTTCTCGGGGTCTCTCGGCATCGCCAGCATCGAGAGCGAGGCGCCGATCACCACCAGCAGAAACGACAACGCGAACAGCCCGACGAAGCGCGCGAACGGGCTCCAGGAGAGAAACCGATCGACCTGGTAGCGAACCTTGTCCGAGAACGACGGGCGGTCTTGGGCCATGGGCGTGAGGCCTTACTACAGCGAAAGCTTCTTCGCCGTGGTCTGCCCGGCTTTGATCTCCACCGGAACGCCGCGGTCGATCTTCTTCTCGGGGCTCACCAGGCGCAGCACGTATTTGCCCGGCGGCAGCTTCACGCCCTTCAGCGGCGTCTCACCCAGCGCGCGGCCGCGAATGAACACCGATACGTGCGGCGTGGTGTCGAAGTCGAGCAGGCCGAACTCCGGTGCGGTGCCCGCATCGGTCTCGGCCACCGCCGGCGCCTCGGGCGGAGGCTTCACCGGCTCCAGCACCATCGTCAGGCTGGCCGACTCGCCTTCTTTGAGCTCGACGTCTTTCTTGCCCGGCAGGTGCCCCGCCGAGGTCGCCACCACGCTGTGATGACCGGCGGTCAGACCCTCCAAGTCGAGCGGCGAAGAGCCCATCACCTGGCGATCGAGCTCGATGCGCGCGACGTCAGGTTGAGTGGTGACGTGGAGCTTCGCGGTGCCCTTCACGGGAACAGCCTCGGCCGGGGCCTCGACCGTCTTCGGCCCGAGGTACTTCACCAGCGCGACACAGACCGCGACTCCCGCGAGCAGCACCACCAACAGCGCGACGAAGGTGAATCGGTTTGACCGGGTCGCCATGGCTTGAGGGCAAAACGCCTTACTACAGCGAGAGCTTCTTGGCCGTCGTCTGACCGGGCTTGATCTCCACTTCGATCGACCGGCTGATGTTCTTCTCGTCGTTCGTCAGCTTCAGCACGTGCTTGCCCGCGGGGAGCGGCACCTCGACCAGCGGCGTGTCGCCCAGCACCCGCCCGTTGAGCACCACTTTGGTCCACGGAGTGGTCGAGAGCGTGAGCTTGCCGGTGCGCGCCACCGCCTTGTTCGCCGGCACTCCGGCATCGGCGGGCGCCGCGGTGGGCGCCGCCACGACAGCCGGCTCCGCCACCGCCTTCAGCGCCAGCACCACCGTCGTCTTCTCTCCCTCGGCGAGGTCGAGCTCTTTCACCGCGGGCAGATGACCGGCCGCGGTGGCGACGATGGTGTGATGGCCGGGCGGCACGTCGAGCAGGTCGAGCGGCGAGCTGCCCACCGCTTTGTGGTCGAGCTCGATGGCCGCCGCCGCCGGGTCGGTCTCGACGTGCAGCCGAGCGGGGGCCTTGGGAGCCGGCGCCACCACCGCGGCCGGTTTGAAGACCGCGTACAGCCCGGCGGTGACCACCGCGCCCACCAGCACCGCCGCCAGCACGGCGTACAGAATGCGGTTGGTCTTTCGTGCCGCGCGCAGCTTGGGGTCGGTGAGCCCCGGCATCGAGCGCTCGGTGTCGACCTTCAGCGCCCGCTCCGCGCCCGACGGGGTCAGCTCCCCGGTGCTCGCGCTCTCGAGCAGCTTCTCGCGCGACTGAATCCGCTCCGCGAACAGCTCGCGCATCAGGTCCGAGAACTGGGCCGCACCCGGCGGCGGCCCCTGATCCGAAAGCCACTGGTCGAGCGCCGCCTGAAACGCGCGCGCGTCCTGGTAGCGCTCGTCGGCGGCTTTCTCGAGCGACTTGGAGATGATCTTCGAGAGGCTGGCCGGCACCGCGGGGTTGCGCTCGTGCGCCGGCTGCACCGGCTCCGGGCTCACCACCTGCTGCATCAACAGCAACTGGTCGTTGGTGTTGAACAGCCGGCTGGAGGTGCACATCTCGTAGAGCACCACGCCGAGGGAGTAGAGGTCGGCCCGCGAATCGATCGGCAGCCCGCGCGCCTGCTCCGGCGCCATGTAGCCGATCTTCCCCTTCACCAGCCCCGAGGTGGTGTGGCTCACCCGGGTCGCCGCCTTCGCGATTCCGAAGTCGACCACCTTCAGCTGGCCGTCGTAGGTGAGCACCACGTTCTGCGGCGAGACGTCGCGGTGAACGATGTTCAGCTTCTGCCCGTTGGCGCCGGTCTTCGCGTGCGCGTGGCCGAGGCCCTCCGCGGCGAGCGAGATCATCTTCACGCACAGCGGCAGCGGAAGCTGCTTGTTCGCCTTCAGCCCTGCGCGAACGATGGCCGAGAGGTGCTCGCCGCCCAGGTACTCCATCGCGATGTACCAGGCGCCGGCGTGCTCCCCGAGGTCGTAGATCTGAACGATGTTCGGGTGGTTGAGCTGTGCCGCGATGCGCGCCTCGTCGAGGAACATCTCCACGAACTCGGGGTCGTGCGAGTAGGTGTCGATGATGCGCTTGATCACCACCACCTTCTCGAAGCCGCGCGGCCCCGCCTGGCGGGCGAGCCAGATCTCCGCCATCCCTCCGGTGGCGATCTTCGCGAGCAGCGTGTAACGGCTCACCACATCGCCCACCGACCACGGCGTCGGCGGTGTGGGAATCGGAGCGGCGTTTGGCGGCATCGGCCCTCGGCGATGCTAGACTCTTTTCCCATGCGAGGCACCTTGTGTGGGGCCCTGCTGCTCCTGGCAGCGGCGCCGGCGTTCGCTGAAACCAACGGCGACCTCGACAAGGCGCAGGCGCTGTTCGACCAGCTCAACTACAAGCAGGCGCAGCCCGCGCTCGACGCCGCGTGGAAACACGCGGGCAACGACCGCTCGCAGGTGCTGATGATCCTCGAGCTGCAGGGCGTGGTGGCGGCGACGCTCAACCAGGCGCCCAAGGCGACCCAGTACTTCGCCCAGCTGCTCGCGCTCGACCCCGCACACAAGCTCGCCGGTGACTGGCCGCCACGGGTGATGACTCCCTTCTACGAGGCGAAGGGGCGCGTGGGCGACCAGGGTGGGGTGAGCTTCAAGCCGGGGAAACCGGCGCTCAGCGGCGGCAAGGTGATTCAAATCGGCGCCGAGCTGAGCGACCCGACCAAACTGGCGAAGAAGGTGCGCTTTCACGTGCGCAGCGACGGCGGCACGTGGACCGTGAGCACCGTCGACGCCCAGAAGCACGCCGCCGCTTCTTCCGACGGAGCGAAGGTCGAGTGGTGGGCGGAGCTGCTGAACGAGTTCGACGGCGTGCTCGCGTCGGCCGGTGACGCCGCGACCCCGGTGACCGAAGGCGAAGCGCCGAAGGCCGTGCCGGTCGCCGAGGCGGCGCTGCCTCCGCCTCCGCCGCCGGTGGAGTCGGCCCGCCAGGAATCGGCGCCGTGGTCCGCGGGACGCTGGGCGGGCATCGCCGTCGGCGCCGCCGGAGTGGTCGCCGTCGGCGTCGGCGTGGTCGAAGGGCTGCAAGCGAGCTCGCTGCGCGATCAGGTGAACAAGGCGACCAAAGACGGCAGCGGCAACGTCACCTCGCTCACCCAGGCGAAGGCCTACCAGCTCGACTCCCAGCAGCGCACCGCGGCCACCGTCGCCAACATCTGCCTCATCGGCGGCGGGGTGGCGGCGGCGGCGGGCGTGACGCTGGTGATCCTCTCCGGTCCGTCGGAGACCAAGGTGAGCCTCGCTCCGGCCGGTGCCGGCTTCGCGCTCAGCGGGAGCTTCTAGGACCGTGCGCGCCCGCAGCCTTCCCTTTGCTGCTTTCGTCGCCGCCTGGGTGGCCGGCGGCTGCACCTGCGGCACCGACGTGAAGGACCAGAAGTTCGCCTGCAGCAAAGACGGCGACTGCGCGAGCGGCTTCGTGTGCGACTCCGAAGCGGGCGTCTGCGTCGCCTCGAGTGGAGGCGGCGGAGGCAGCGCGACCGGCGGTGGCGCAGCGACGGGCGGCGGTGTGGCGGCCGGCGGTGGGACGGCGACGGGCGGTGGCGTGGCGACGGGTGGCGGCGCAGCGACCGGCGGTGGCGCGGCGGCCGGCGGTGGCGTGGCGACGGGTGGTGGTGCAGCGACCGGCGGCGGAGCGGCGACGGGCGGCGGAGGCGCGGCGACCGGCGGCGGAGCGGCGACGGGCGGTGGTGTGGCGACAGGTGGTGGCGCAGCGACGGGCGGTGGCGCGGCGACGGGCGGCGGAGGCGGCACGGTGTGCACGCCCGATGGCGGCCCGGCGGAGCTGCCCGAAGCGACCTGCTCCGACGGCGTCGACAACGACTGTGATGGCGTCGCTGACTGCGACGACTCCGACTGCGATGGGAAGAGCTGCGCGGCCTACGGCAACATCTGCCAGACCGCGATGTGCACCTGCGGCGGCAACGGCAGCAGCCCGGAGGGAAACGAAGGCACCTGCTACGACGGCACCGACAACGACTGCGACGGGCTGGTCGACTGCGACGACCCCGACTGCTTCGGCCGCTACTGCGACACCAACTCCGCTTCGCAAGACGAAATCTGCCTCGGCGGTGGCGCGCCCTACACCTGCATGTGCTCGCAGTTCGTCACCCCGATCGCCGCCAGCGGTCTGCGCGCGGGCATCACCGAGTTCGCGGGAACGCCCGCGGTGCTGTTCAACAACCCGGCGCAGGGCACCGCCGACTTCACGATGTGCGTCGCCGACTGCGACACCGCCACGCCCACCTGGTCGACGCCGATTCACCTGGGGTCGATCGCCAGCTCCACCAGCATCCGGCCGATCATCGAATACGACGGCAACAACGGCGTGCTCTTCGGCGCCTGGGCGACCGGCAACGGCGCGGCCTACGCGGAGTGCACCACCGGCTGTGATCAGCTCGGCAACTGGGCCGTGCAGACGGTGGGCAGCGGGCCGGCGAACGCCACCATCGGCCTCGACTACATCGACACCACCCGCGGCATCGTGTTGGCCGCGCCCGACGGCGGCGCCCTCTACGCCGAGTGCGGCGGCTCCTGCGCCAGCGGCGGCACCTGGACGAGTGTGCCGCTCGGGTACGCGGGAGAAGCGGCCTCGGTGTGGCTGACCTCCGGCCGCAGAACACCATTCGCCGCGAGGTCACCGTCGAGCAGCCGGGCGGCAAGCTCCGTTACCTGGAGTGCCGCAACAACTGCCTGACCGGCGCCGCCTCGTGGACCAGCTTCGAGCTCGCCAGCGCCGGCTTCGCGCCCGAGCTGGTCGACGACGACAACGACCTTCCGCGCGTGTTCTACAACCCGACCAGCCCCGGCACCGGCGGAGTGCTGATGGCGCAGTGCACCACCCGCAGCAACGGCGGGTGCACCAACAGCGCGAACTGGAATTCGGCGGTGAACGAGTACACCGGCGACGGCTTCGGCACCGCGGGCGGCGGCTACTACCAGACCTGGTTCAGCGTCGGCTTGTCGGGCCCGATCCTCAACGTGGTGCAGGACACGCCGAACTACGACCAGTACCACCTCGACGACTGCAACGGCGCCAACATCAGCGGCTCGTACCCGGCGGCGTTCATCAGCTCCAACTTCGGCCGGCTGCGTGAAGTGTTTCAGCCTCCGGGCAGCGCCGGGTTGAGCGTGTATTACGAGCCGCCTTGATGCCGTTTTGCTAGATCGCCCAAGCATGGCGACCGAAGCGGAGCTCAAGGCGGAGTTGGAGAAGCTGAAGGCTGAGAACGAGGCGCTCAAGCAGCGCAGCAGCCGCAGCGTGTCGTTGAAGGTCTCTGAAAAAGGCGGCGTCAGCGTCTACGGCCTCGGCCGCTTCCCGGTCACGCTCTACAAGGAGCAGTGGGAGAAGCTGCTCGCGATGACCGACGAGATCAAAGCGTTCCTCACCGAGAACGCGTCGAAGCTGAAGACCAAGGAGTAGACCTATGGATGGACCAGCGCTCACGTTCTGAACGTGGGTTACGCCTCGCGGCGCAGAGCCACAAACGAGAGGCTGGTCCATGCACAAGGTACGTTTCGTCGGACTCGACGTCCATCAAGACACGATCACAATGGCGGTAGCTGACGCCGACGGCACTGCGCCGTCGGTCGTCGGCACTTTCAGCTCGGACATTCCTCGGCTGGTGAAGCAGCTGAAGAAGCTCGGGCCTGCGAGCAACTTGCGGTGTTGCTACGAAGCGGGTGCCGGCGGTTTCGTACTGGAACGTGCGCTCACCAAAGAAGGAATCACCTGCATCATCGTCGCGCCTTCGTTGGTGCCTACGAAGCAGAGTGGCGAGCGAGTGAAGACGGACAAGCGCGACGCTGTGCGCCTCGCTCGGTTTCTTCGCTCAGGAGACCTCGTCGCCATCCACGTCCCGGACGAAGAGACAGAAGCGATGAGGATTCTTCCCGCGCCCGGCTCGACGCAGTGCAGGCTCAGTTACGCGCTCGGCAGCAGTTGTCGCGTTTTCTCGTGCGCCACGGTCGGCGCTACGAAGGCAAGAGGACGAACGCGGTTGCATTCCTGACCTGGGCGAAGACCCAGGAGTTTCGATTCGAAGCACAACGACGCGTGGTCGCAGACTACATCCGCGCGACAGAAGAAGGCGTTGAGCGCATCGAACGGCTGACGCGTGACATCGCCGAGCTCGTCGAGCGCTGGTCGCGAGGCCCCGCCGTCACCGCGATGCAGGCTCTGCGTGGAGTGCAGCTCGTGACAGCAGTGGGCCTCGTCACCGAGGTCGGAGACTTCCAACGCTTCGCCAGTGCGCCGCAATTCATGTCGTACCTGGGACTGGTGCCGGGGGAATTCTCCTCCGGCGACAGTCAGCGACGCGGCCGCATCACCAAAACAGGCAACAGTCATGTCCGGCGCTTGCTCGTCGAGGCCGCGTGGAATTACCGGCGCAACGGTCCCTCGAAAGCCATCCGAAGACGCCGAGAAGCGGCGCCTCCAGAGCTGCAACGAATCGCGGCGAAGGCTGATGACCGGCTCCACCGGAAACTCAACAAGCTGCTGGGCCGCGGCGTCGCCAGGCCCAAGGCAATCGTGGCCGTAGCGCGCGAACTCGCGGGCTTCGTCTGGGCCGCCGGAAAGGAGGCGCTGGCTTCGGCATGAATCGAACTCAAGCGCTCGAGCGGTCGGGAGATCCGCGAAAGGGAAATCCTCGCCTGCTGACTATGAGCACGCCCCGAAAGGAGCCCACGCTCGACAAGTAGACAGAGGGAAGCCCCGACGGCATCAGGTCATGCGGTACCCAACCCGCGCATCTCAGTCTGGTCCATCGTCGGCAAACCTCTCCCGACCACTCGAGCGCTTGAGTCGAATGAACAATCAACCCCTCTGCCTGCTTGACGGGCCATCCATCTCAGTCAGAGCTCGCCGCGGAACACCAGCCGCACGCTCCCGCCGTTGGGAGTGGAGGGCAGCTTCCACCCGCTCAGGGTGTTGAGCAGGCAGTCGTCGACCGGCAGCAGCCCGCTCGGCGACAGCAACTTCACCGCGGTCACCTTGCCGCCCGCGCTGTACTCGACGCGAACCACCGCTCGCCCTTCTTTGTCGGCGAAGCACTTGGTGCCGGCGGTGTGAGCCAGCTCCCGCGCGCGGTCTCGAGCGGGGTCAGAGGCCGACAGGGTGCCGACGCCGCTGAGCGAGCCCAGGCCAGTGCCGGTTCCGCCGCCGCGCACCGCCAGCCCCAGACCACCGGCGCCGAAGGACTCGCCGATCGAGTTGCCGACCACGCCTCCCACCACGCCGCCTTCGATGCGGTCGAGCTTGTTGAGCTCGGCGCCGTTGAGCGAGCCGAGCACCGCGTACGCGTGGTCAGGGTTGGCGTTGAGCAGCCCAATCATCCCGAACTCGGCGACCGCGCGTTTGACCGCCACCTTCTTGCTGGCCTGGTCGCGCTCTCGAGCCGCCTGCTTCTTGCCCGCGTCCTTGAAGATCTCCTCCGCGCGCTTGCCCTCCATCAACATCTTCAGCCGCTCCTTCGGCGTCTCGGGCAGCGGCGGCGGCTTCACCTCGGGCACGAACGGCCGCACCTTCACCGGGCGCAGCGGCTCCACCTGCGCCACCGTCACCGGCTTCGGCAGCTGGTGCGGGAGCAGATAGAGCAGGAACGCGAGCACGATGCCGAACCAGCGCATCAGCTCCCACAACGTCAACAGCCCGAGCCCGCCGAAGTACAGCCACATCCACGCCAGGCTCACCGCCTGGTGCTCGCGGGTCACCCACGCGTTCAGGGTCAGCTCGCCGTCGCGAAACGAGCAGCGCATGCCCTCGCCCAGCCGCACCGGCGCGCCGCCCATCGGCGGCCGCACGGAGTAGACGTCTCCTTCTCGGAGCGCGAGCACGAAGCCTTCGGTGCGGCCGAACCCCTCGATGGGAAACGGGTGGTACTTGGTCGGCCCCGCCCAGATGCCGTGCTCGAAGCTGCGCGAGACGACCACGCTGTCGCGCCAGCGCAGGTCGACCTGCAGCCGCAACACCCCGGAAGGTATGGCTCGGGGAGCGGGTAGGGCGACGGCGGTCATAGGAAGAGTATGACCCGCGACCGGCGTTCCAAGTGAAGGCTACGGCCAGTCGACGGGCAGCCCCTCGGCGCGGCCCTCGCGCTCGAGCTCCTTCAACGACAAGCGCTCGAACAGCGGGTTCTGCTTCACCACCTGGCGGCCATCGACACCGCGCTTCGACTGCACCACCACCGGCGACCAGAGCGAGCCCGACGAAGTGGGCAGCTTGGAGCCCTTGGAGAGCTGATCGAAGTTGTTGTTGTCGGAGTTCACCTTCAGCACCGGCCGCTCGCCGACGCGCAGCCCATCGAACGGCTTCGGCTGGTGGCGGGTGGCGAAGAGATCATCGTTGCCGTACTGAAACTCGCCGGCGTCGAGGCGGTTGCCGTTGCCGTCGACCGTCACCCGGTACGCCCACTCGTCGTCGATGGTGCGGCCGTAGGTCGCCAGCCGGCCGGTGGGCGAGGTGCCTCCGTCTTCGTCGGTGAAGCTCACCCGGTAGGTGATGACGTGCTTGCCGTTCATGTCGCCGGTGATGTCGGCGCGCAGCTGCAGCGGCACGTCGGTGTGAAACATCGTCGGGCGATCATCGCGGCCCACCGGCTTGCGGGCGACGATCAGCGGTGCGAACTTCTGGAGCTGCTGCTGCAGCCCGCTCGCTTCGACGGTGGAGATCGAGCCGGGGGAGATGACCGGCTGCGGGCCACCTTCGCGCGCCGGCCGCAGCTCGACGGTGTGCGCGCCGGCCTTCAGCGCGCCGAGGTTCACCGCGTACTGCGCGTTCTGGCCCTGCTCCGAGAAGGCGACCTCGGTGGAGTAGTACTTGCCGTCGACGAACACGTTGACCGGCGCGAGCTCTTTGCCCGCCTTCGAGAAGTCGGCGCCCGGCGCGCTGGCGCGAAACCGCAGCATCACGTTCGCGTTGCCGCTGGCCTGCACCGGCTGAGACGCCAGCACCTTCGACGGAGGGCTGAGCGGCTTGTGGCCCTCGACCTCGTGAAGCACCTCGAAGGCCTTGTTCTCGGCCTTTTTCACCAGGTCATTCGCGAAGTTGGACACTGCGCCGAAGCTGATTCCCATGAGGGGATTGTCGCCTCGGGGTGACGGTAAGAATTTCCCTACCTCAGCAAACTGATCTGACAGCGGCTGCGTATTTCCTAGGTGGATTTCGGCCGAAACGGAGCGGGGGCTACCGGTGTCGCTTGCAGCGACGGGCCACCGATCAGGTCGACGCAGTACGGAATCGCGGGGAACACCGCCTCGAGGCACTCGCGAATCGACTTCGGCTTGCCGGGCAGGTTGATGATCAGCGAGGTGTTGCGAATGCCGGCCGTCTGCCGCGAGAGAATCGCGGTGGGCACATACTTGAGCGACACCGCGCGCATCTGCTCGCCGAAGCCGGGCATCATCTTCTGGCACACCGCTTCGGTGGCCTCGGGGGTGACGTCGCGCAGTGCGGGGCCGGTGCCTCCGGTGGTGACCACCAGGCAGCAGCCTTCGGCGTCGCAGAGCTCGATCAACGTCTTCTCGATCACCGCCTGCTCGTCGGGAATCAGCCGGTACACCGGCTCCCACTCGCTCGACAGCCACTCCTTGAAGGTCGCTTCGATCGCCTTGCCCGACAGGTCTTCGTACACGCCTTTGGAGGCGCGGTCGGAGGCGGTGAGGATGCCGATTCTGGCTCGCATGAACCGTGACAATGCAGGCTGGGCCGGGCGATGCTCAAGCTTCACTTTTGTGGAGGTTGCGTGAGCATCAAACCCGACAAGTGGATTCGCCGGATGTCGCTCGAGCACAAGATGATCGAGCCGTTCGAGCCCGGCATGGTGCGTGAGTACAAGGGCCAGAAGGCGGTCTCGTTCGGCACCTCGAGCTACGGCTACGACGTGCGCTGCGCGGCCGAGTTCAAGGTCTTCACCAACATCAACTCCACCATCGTCGATCCAAAAGAGTTCGATCCCCGCTCTTTCGTCGACGTGACCCAGGACGTCTGCATCATTCCCCCCAACTCGTTCGCGCTCGCCCGCACGGTCGAGTACTTCCGCATTCCGCGTGACGTGCTGGTGGTGTGCCTCGGCAAGTCGACCTACGCGCGCTGCGGCATCATCGTGAACGTGACTCCGCTCGAGCCGGAGTGGGAGGGCCACGTCACCCTCGAGTTCTCCAACACCACTCCGCTCCCGGCGCGCATCTATGCCAACGAGGGCGTGGCGCAGATGCTGTTCTTCGGCGCCGACGAAGTCTGCGAGACCAGCTACCGCGATCGCGGCGGCAAGTATCAAGGCCAGAAGGGCGTGACGTTGCCGAAGGCGTGACCTGCGTGGCGCATGAACAAACCTCCAACGCCGCTGTCCCAGCTCAGCGAGCGCTACCAACTCGAGAAGATGCTCGGGTCGGGGCTGGAGGGCGTGGCCTACGCCGCGGTCGAGGTCGCCACCGGTAAGCCGGTGGTGCTGCACCGGCTGCGGCTCGAAGGCGAGCGGCTGCGTGTGATGGCGGAGCGGCTGAAGCTGCTCTCGCTCGCGCAAGGCGACGGGTTTCTGCGCCCCGTGGAGTCGGAGCTCTCGGGCAGCGAGCCGTTTCTGGTGATGCCGCGCGACGACGGCGCCCGCCCGATGGAGCGCAAGCTCGACCGCGCCGACGCGTTCACCTACGTGCACGGCATCGCGATGGTGCTCGCCTCGGCCCACCGCATCGGGCTGATTCACGGCTCGCTCGGGCCATCGAAGGTGATGCTGTTCAACGGGCGGGTGACGCTCGACTTTCTTCAACCCGCAACCGGGTTGGGTCTGCCGACCGAGCTCGACGGCGCCTGCCGCGGGCCCGACAAGACGGTGAGCGCGGGCGACGACCTCTACGCGCTGGGCGGCATTCTCACCGTGGTGCTCACCGGCCGGCCTCCTCCGAAGCCCGACGAGACCGCCACCCAGGACGACCTCGCGCGGCTCGACGATGCGCGGCCGCTGTTGCGCGAGCTGCTCGACCCCGAGCCTTCGTGGCGGCCTTCTGCGGCGGAGGCGGCCGAGCGGTTGGCGCACCTGCGGCAGGGCGTGCGCGACGCTCCGGGGCTGAACGCGATGACCCTGCCCGCTGCCGGCGCGGGCCCTCAGGCGGAGCCCACGCAGCTCGGCCGCTACAAGCTGGAGGGCATGCTCGGCAAAGGCGCGATGGGCCGGGTGTTCCGCGCGGTCGACTTGGCCGACGGCCGGGTGGTGGCGCTGAAGGTGCTCGACGCGGTGAACACCGCCGACGACCAGGCGGTGAAGCGCTTTCGAAAAGAGGCGCGGCTGCTCTCGGAGATCAACAACCCGTTCATCGCCAACCTGCTGGAGGCGAACCGCGACCAGGGCCTCTACTTCATGGCGGTGGAGCTGGTGGAGGGCCAGGACCTCAACCAGCGGCTGAAGAGCGGCGCGACCTACACCGAGGCAGAGGTGCTCTCGATTGGCGCCGACCTCTGCCGGGCGCTGATCGACGTGCACGCCCGCGGCATCGTGCACCGCGACCTCAAGCCGGCGAACGTGATGGGGCTGGAGCGCGCGGGCCATGCGCCGTCGGTGCGGCTGGTCGACTTCGGCGTCGCGCGGCACGTGAAGGAGCACGCGTCGCTGCAGGTGACCGAGCTCGGTGCGGCGGTGGGCACCCCGGTGTTCATGAGCCCGGAGCAGTGCAGAGGCGACGAGCTCGACGGCAAGAGCGACATCTACTCGCTGGCGATGACGCTCTACACGCTGATGTCGGGCAAGCCTCCGTTCGTGGCGGAGACCACCGAGGGCGTGTTCTCGAAGCACCTGTTCGAGGTGCCTCCGCTGCTGAATGACGTGGTGCCGCCGGCGTCGAACGAGCTGTCGATGCTGCTCGCGCGCTGCATGGAGAAAGAGAAGGCGAAGCGGCCCGACGCGACGCAGCTGCTCGCCGAGCTCGAGCGCCTGCAGCACCTGTCGCCACAGCACATCACTCAGCACCCGGCGCGGCCGAAGCGGGGGCGGGTGATGAGCTACCGCTTCGAGTGGAACCTGAAGGCCAGCCCGAAGCAGCTGTGGAAGTACGTCGCCAACACCGACCGGTTGAACCGGGCGATCGGCCTCGGTCCCGTCGAAGAATCGTTTCGCAGCGTGGAAGGGGAGATCGCGCGCATCGGCAAGTCGAGCCAGGCGGGGCAGGCGCTGGAGTGGCGCGAGCACCCGTTCGAGTGGGTTCAGTTTCAGCGGTTGGGCGTGCTGCGCGAGCTCACCGAGGGGCCGCTCTACTGGCTGCGCAACACGGTCGACCTGGAGCCGTTGGCCGGCGGCGGCACCCACCTGGTGCACACCATCGAGCTGGAGCCGCGGCACATCGTCGGCCGCGTCGCCGCGTCGTTGGAGGTCGGTCTGCGCACCCGGCTGGCGCTGGCGCGGGTGTACCAGCGCATCGACGAGCTGCTCGAGAAGCGCGACGGGCCGGCGGTGGTGTCTGACGCGTTCGAGCAGCCGCACCAGCTGTCGGCGAGCGAAGACGCACGGCTGGCGCAGCTCGAAAAGGCGATGGTCGCGCACGGAGCTGATCCTTTGTGCACCACCCGGCTGGGTGAGCTGCTGCGGCTGGCGCCTCCGCAAGAGGTGGCGCGAATGCGGCCGCTCGCGCTCGCGCGGCGGCTGGGGCTCGACCCGAACGCGCTGGTGAACACGTTTCTGATCGGCGCGAAGGAAGGTGCGCTCGAGCTCGCGTGGGACCTGGTGTGCCCCTCGTGCCGGGTGGCGTCGCAGATCAAAGACACCTTGCGCGAGGTGAAGGAGCACGGGCGCTGCGAGGTGTGCAGCATCGACTACGAGCTCGATCTCGCGGCCTCGGTGGAGCTGGTGTTTTCGGTGCATCCGGCGATTCGAAAGTCGGAGCGCAAGCTGTACTGCCTCGGCTCGCCCGGGCACGTGCCGCACGTGCTGGCGCAGATTCGGGTCGCCGCGGGTGAGCGCTTCGAGCTCGCGCTGGAGCTCGACGACGGCGCGTACCGTCTGGCGGGCCGCAAGCTGCCCTTCACTTTGGATTTTCGCGTCGCGCCGTCGGCGGGAACGGCCCGCTGGGAGCTGCCATTGTCGAAGGCGCCGGGCCCCGAGCTGCGCAAGGCACTGGCGAGCGGTGCTCAGGTGCTGGTGTTGAACAACGACACCCAGCGAGAGCAGTTGGTGCGGGTCGAGCGCGCGGTGGGGCGTGAAGACGCGCTGACCGCGGCGAAGGTCGCATCGCAGCCGCTGTTCAGAAAGCTGTTCCCGCACGAGGTGCTGGCGCCGGGGCAGTTGGTGAACGTATCGAACGTGGCGTTGTTGATGGTCGAGGTGGCTCCAGACTTTTCCGAGCCGAACGACAGCGGTTCATTCAGCGGGCGCTACGCGCTGTTCCGCCGGCTGCAGGATCGCGCGACGGCCGAAGGCGGAGCGGTGGTGAAGATCGCGGGCGAGGGCGTGGTGGCGGTGTTCGCCGACGTGGCGGGGGCGGTGCGTGCGGCGCTGGGCTTCGGAGACGATCCAGTCCCGCTGCGCGTGGCGGTCCACCGCGGGCAGGCAGCAGCCGTCACGTTGGATGAGCACATGGACTACTTCGGCCGCGCGGTGCGCGAGACGTCGCGGTTGCTCGAGCGCGCCCAGGCGCGTCAGTTGGTGCTCTCGGAAGCGGCGGCCTCCGATCCAGGCGTGCTTGCACTGAGCGGGTTACGAGCGAAGAAGGGCAGTGTGCACATCGGCGAATCTGGAACCGCGTACCAGCAGGTGTCCCTATGAACCCCTCTCCTGACAGGAGAGGGCCGAGAGCCCGAAAGGGCTCCGGGGTGAGGTTAAAGACCCTGTTGAGCGTCGTGCTGTTTGCCGCGGTCTCTGAGGCCAAATCCAAGAAACCGCCGCGCGAGCACCACGACGCCTGGGGCTTCATCACTCTCAACGGTGAGCGCACGAAGGTGCACTGGACCGACGGCGACTCCTTCAACATCAAAGACGGAGTGCACAACGGCAAGGGCACGCGTCTACAGGGCTACAACACGCTCGAGGCCTACGGCCCGGTGCACTCCTGGGGCAAATGGACGGCGGCGGAGCTGTACGAAGTGGCGCGCGACTCTGCCTCGGCGGCAGCGGCGCAAGAATGGAAGTGCACTACCGACGGCAAAGAAGACGGCTACCACCGCCTGCTGATCGACTGCCCCGACCTGGCGGTGCACATGGTGCACGAAGGCTACGGGATGGCGTACGCGGTCGAAGGCACCAAGACCTCGCCAGCAGTGCTCGAAGCGCAGAAGGACGCCCAGACGAACAAGCGCGGCATGTGGCTGAAGGGCGTCTCGAAGTGCATCGTCAGCTCACTGCACTCGGTGGGCGAAGAAGACTCGGAGCAGAAAGACCACGCCTACAACCGGGTGGTCGATACCCGCACCGGCGAGGCCCTGAAGCGCGCGCACAAAGACACCTACGAGACCTGCCAGAAGGTGTGCGAGACGGTCGACGGCGACGAAGCGTGCATGGTGTACGTGCCGTTCAAGCGCCGCTACCACGACCAGCCGGACTGCCTGGTGATCAAGGCCGAATGAGCCACGGCCTGCGCTGACGCTGGCGACCGGCCCCCGCTCTGCTTAAGAAGCGGGACCATGACGCCTGCACCGCCTCCCCCGCCGCAGCCGATCGCTTCGTTCAGCCCGCCGCCGGCTCCTCCCCCCAAGGGCAAGTCGGCGATGCGCTGGCTGGTGCCGCTGGTGCTGCTCGGCCTGCCCGCGATGTGCCTGATTCTCGGAGGCCTGGTGGTGGCCGCGCGCAAGGGCAGCGTGCCCGACAAGGCGGTGCTGAAGATGAACATCGAAGGCGTGCTGAAAGACCGCGCGCCCGAAGACGGCTTCGGCGAGCTGCTCGGCAAGGTGCCGATGAGCTTCGAAGACCACATCTTCAACCTCCGCAAGGCCGCGCAGGACAAGCGCATCAAAGGCGTGCTGCTGCGGCTCGATTTTCCGATGTACGGCTGGGCCCACGCCGAAGAGCTGCGCGACGCGCTGGTCGACTTCAAGAAGTCGGGCAAGTTCGTGGTCGCCTACGCCGAGTTCTACGACGAGAAGTCGTACTCGGTGGCGCTCGCCGCCGACGAAATCTACGCCTCGCCCGACGCGCCCTTCGAGTGGAACGGCCTCGCTCAAGACGTGATGCACTACCCCGGCCTGCTCGAGAAGCTCGGCATTCAGGTGCAGTACTTCCGCTACGGCAAATACAAGTCGGTCTCGGGCCAGACGCTCGGCTTGAAGGCGCTCACCGAGCCGGTGAAGGAGATGATCAACCACGACCTCGACGTCGAGTACGACCTGTTCGTGAAGGCCGTCGCCGAGCACCGGAAGATCTCCGAAGACGAAGTGAAGAAGCTGATCGAGTCGAACGGTATGCGCGCCGAGTGGGCGAAGGACAACAAGCTGATCGATGGCCTCGCCTACATGGACGAGGTCGAGTCGAACCTGAAGAAGCGGCTCGAGGTGAAAGACACCGACAAGCTCCCGCAGGTGAGCGACAAGAAGTACCGCCACGTCTCGCCCAACGACGCCGGCATGAAGCGCGGCAAGTCGACCTTCGCGCTGATCCACTCGCAGGGCCTGGTGGTGGCCGGCAAGGGCGGCGTCGACCCGTTCAGCGGAGACGAGTCGCAGGGCGCCACCCCGATCATCAAGGCGCTCAAGCGCGCGACCGAAGACGACGAGGTGAAGGCGGTCATCTTCCGCGTCGACTCGCCGGGTGGCGCCGGCCTCGGCTGCGACCTGGTGCGCCGCGAGATCGAGCGCACGGTGAAGAAGAAGCCGGTGATCGTCTCGATGGCCGACTACGCGGCGTCGGGCGGCTACTGGGTGTCGATGGACGCGAGCGCAATCGTCGCCGAGCCGTCGACCTACACCGGCAGCATCGGCATCTGGTCGGTGGTGCCGAACCTCAAGGGCACCTACGAGAAGCTCGACCTCAACGCCGAGGTGTTCACCCGTGGCTCGCACGCCGACGAGATCAACGGCAGCCGCCCGCTGAACGAAGAAGAGGCGAAGAGCTTCGATGACGCGCTCCACGCTTCGTACAACCGCTTCGTCGAGCTCGCCGCGCAGGGCCGTCACAAGACCCACGACGAGATGGAGACCATCGCCCAGGGCCGCACCTGGCTCGGCGTCGACGCGATCAAGAACGGCCTGATCGACAAGCTCGGCGGCCTGCAGGTTGCGATCAACGTCGGCAAAGAGAAGACCGGCATCAAGGAAGACGAGCCGGTGAAGGTGCTCGACTACGAAGAGCGCAAGTCGTTCATGCAGCAGCTGCTCGAGCCCGACGAAGAAGACGACGACAACACCATCAACGCCGCGCTGTCGGTGGCGGCCGAGAAGTCGGGCCTGCGCAAGGTGCTCGCGCCCGCGTCGGGCATGTCGGCGATCGCCCACGCGATTCTCGAGAAGCGCGAAACGCTGATGCTGGTGCCCGAGTACAAGGTCGACGTGCACTGATCCCTCTCCCACGGGAGAGTGGCCGAAGGCCGGGTGAGGGGTACTCGAACGCCGGGAGTAACGATCTCGAGGCGTACACGACTACTCCTCATGAAGCTGACCCGCCTCAGCATGTTCTACCTGGCGTCGTACCTGCTGTTCTCAGGCCTGGGGCTGCTGCTGGCGCCCGACTTCGCCTTCAAGCTGCTGCAGTCGAGCTCGAACGGCGCCTACGGAGACATCATCCCCCGCATGGCGGGTGCGGTGATCCTCGCGCTGGGCGGCATCGTGGTGCAGATCATTCGCCACGACCTGAAGGTGCTGCACCCGACCACGCTCGGCCTGCGGGTGATGCTGCTGTCGACGATGGTGTTTCTCTTCACCCGCAGCCACGACCCGTTCTTCGCGATCGTCTCCGTCATCGTCGCGCTGGGCATGGCGCTGACCGCGACCGGGCTTCTGCTCGAACGGCGCGCTACCGGCTCAGCGCTCGCGCGGTGACCGCGCTGTCGTTGATGGTGCGTTGGCTGAACGCGGTCTGATCGAAGAAGTACCCGAACGCGCGCAGGGTATGCGGGTCGGTCGGCGTCTGATCCACCCGCCGCAAATCGAACGCCGAGTCGTCGAAGCGCTCTGCGTAAGAAGACGTGTCCATGTTGCGCTGCAGCTCGGCCGCGGTGCGCGAGCGAGACGCTGCGTGGCAGCTGCCGCAGTCGACCGCGCGCGGGCTGGAGCGGTTCGGGTTCTCGAACGTGAGCGCCGACTTGAACGCCGACTCGAGCGTGTAGTCGTCGGCCTGCGCGGTGTCGGTGGTGGTCATCAGCGTCTCGAAGTCGTCGTTCGGCGGCGACGGATTCAGCGAGCCCGCGCGCGACGCATCGGTTCCCGCCTGCTGCACGCCCTGCGCGTCGGCCTCGACCCGCGCGATCTCTTCGTGGGTGAGCGCGCTGCCTGAGCGGTCGAACATCACGAACGACCAGACGAAGCCCGTGCGCTTGTCCTGATCAGAGAAGGCCTGCACGTTCATCTCCGCGATGCGGGTGAGCGTGGCGTCGCCGGCGTACTTCAGAATCAGCGCCTTCAACGCCTTGGCGTAGTCGCCGTCGAGCCCCTGGCTCTTCATCACCGGGTGCACCGCCAGCGGCCCGCGGGTGTCGTCGCCCGCCTTCATCTTCAGCGCGTAGAGGTCGTCGACCAGGGTGCCGAAGGTGGCGGCGTCGAGCGTGTAGAAGAGGTGAATCGTCGCGTCGTCGGTCGAGAGCTGGTTGGAGCCGAGGCTGGCGAGCTGCGCGTGCGAAATCACCGGCTGCGCCACCAAGCGAATCTGCCGCGCACACGCCGGCGCCGCGGGAGGCACGGTGGCGGGGAAGCACGGGTCGACCCGCACCGAGACGATCTTGATCCGGTCGTGGGTGTCGGAGAGCTCCTGGTCGGGCACCAGCTTCACCAGCTGGTCGTAGAGCGCGCGCGGCAGCAGCGCTCCCTGGGCGCCGGAGTCGTCGAGCCCGAGCAGCTGGTCGCGGTGGTCCCAGTCGGGGAGCGGAAACAGCCACGACACGTCGTTCAAGTCGAGCGAGGTCTGGGCGCTGCCTCCGCCTGCGCCTCCGCCGGTACCGTGGTGGTCGCCGCCTCCACACGCTGCGAGGGCGACCACCGAGATGACGAGAACGACGCGCACGCGCGCGGATCAGGCAATGGCTGCGCCAAGTGGGAACCCGTCGTTCCGCGTGGTTGAGCCGCGCGAAGCCTCGACAACCCAACGGCCCCTCGAAAATCTGAAGGCTACGGGTGCTCGCCCGCGGGCGGCGGAGGTGGCGGCAAGTCGCTGAGCTGCAGCGGCACCTGGCGAATCGGCACGCAGTGCTCGAACGGCTTCAGCTCGCACGCCTCGTTGTAGTTGCACGAGCCGTGGCAGGGCAGCGGCTCACAGAAGCCGTGCTCGTTGCAGAAGGTACCGTAGGCGCAGGTCGCGGCGCAGCCTCCGTTCGCGACCGAGATCGCCGATGCCGCGCTCGCCACCGCGATCGCCGAGACGGCTGCGATCGCTTGATCTGCGCCGGCGCCACCATGGGCGCACCCGGCGAGAGCGAGACACGACGCGAGGCGAAGCCAGCGCATGCGCTGAACTCTACCGTCACTGCAAGGTGGTTCGCGAACCCCTCGGGGTTACCGCAGGGTCGAGCCGAGTGCAGCCAGCTGCGCGCGCAGCGAGCCGTCGTACAGCATCGAGCCGACCTGCGCCGTGGCGCCGCCGATCAGCGACGCATCGACCGCGGTCTCGAGCACGACTTCCTTCTGGGTGATCGCCTTGAGCGAGTCGGCGAGCTTCTTCTGCTGCTCGGGCGACAGCGCCACCGCGGAGGTGATCTTGCTGCGAACGCGGCCCAGCTTGGTGTCGACCATGTCGCGGTAGACGCGCGCGAGGTTCGGCAGCTCCTCGAGGCGGTTGCGGTCGTTGAGCAGGCGAATGGTGTTGGTCAGCTCGGGGCCGGCGCCGACCAGCGGCAGCAGCTTCTCCAGCACCGCGAGGCGATCGGCCCGGGTGTAGGCCGGGTTGCTCACCACGTCGAACAGCTCGGAGCTGAGAGAGAGCAGGCCGTTGAGCGCGTCGAGCTGGTTGACCACCTGATCCGCGTTGGCGCCCGCCACTTCGAGGAGCGCACGCGCGTATCGCCGGGCAATGGAGACGTTCTGCATGACGCCGCCCATAGCACAGCGACCTTCGGGTGCAACCGGGAGCGCGTCAAAGCCGCTGGACACGCCGCTCATGCCCATATGAAGTTGCGCTTTCGCGCTCATGGAACCGGTCATCGGCATCGATCTGGGCACCACCTACAGCGCGGTCGCGACTGTCGAGAACGGCCGCCCGCTCTCGATTCACACCCGCTCCGGCGGCCGCCTCACCCCTTCGATGATCGGCTTCACCGCGCTCGGTGAGCGGGTCGCGGGTGAGCGCGCCCGGCTGCTCGCCGACGACGCGCCCGACCGGGTCGCGCTGGCCACCAAGCGCTTCATCGGCAAGCGCTGGTCCCAGGAGCTCGCCACCGCGGCGAAGCAGGTGGTGCCGTACCCGTTGATCTCCGGCCCCAACGGCGAGGTGCGCATCAAGGTCGCCGGCCGCACCATCCCCATCACCCAGGTGTCGGCGATGCTGCTCGGCGAGCTCAAGCTCGACGCCGAGGCGCACTTCGGCCGCCCGGTCAGCCGCTGCGTCATCACCGTGCCCGCCAACTTCGACGACGGCCAGCGCTTCGCCACCCGTGAGGCCGCCCGCATCGCCGGCCTCGACGTGATGCGCATCGTCAACGAGCCCACCGCGGCGGCGATCGCCTACGGCCTCACCGCCCAGTTCCAGGGCCGGGCGCTGGTGTTCGACCTCGGCGGGGGCACCTTCGACGTCTCGATCATGGAGATGGAGAAGGGCGTGTTCGAGGTGAAGGCCACCGGCGGCGACTCCTCGCTCGGCGGCGACGACTTCGACAACACCATCACCCAGTGGCTGCTCGCCCAGGTGCCGATGACCCATCGCGACGTGGTGATGCGCGACCGGGTCTCGATGCAGCGGCTTCGCCACGCGGCAGAGCAGGCCAAGCGCACCCTCACCGACAAGAGCGAAGCCCGCATCACCGTCACCGAGCTGGGCGATCACAGCGAGGGCAGCTCGGGCATGAACCTGGTGCAGCTCGACACCGCGCTGACCCGCGACTTCTTCGAGCAGATGAGCAGCCCGCTCTCGAAGCGCTGCATGGAGACCTGCCGCCAGGTGATGGCCGCGGCCAACGTCGAAGCGAAGTCGATCGACGCGGTGATGCTGGTCGGAGGAATGACCCGGGTGCCGCTGGTGCGCCGCCTGGTGCACGACCTGTTCGGCCACGCGCCGGTGCCGGGCCTCAACCCCGACGAGGTGGTGGCGCTGGGCGCGGCGATTCACGCCGCCGAGCTCGGGCAGCAGCAGAGCGCCGCGCTGCTGATCGACGTCGCCACCCACTCGCTCTCGGTCGGCGTGCTCGGCGGTGGCGTGCGCCGGCTGATCCCCAAGAACACTCCGGTGCCCGCGCAGGCGATGGAGAAGTTCCTCCCCGGCCGCGCGTTTCAAGAAGCGGCGCGCATTCCCGTCTTCCAGGGCGAGAGCGACTACGCCAGCGACTGCACCCGCCTCGGCGAGGTGGTGCTGAGTGAGCTCAGGGTCGAGCGCCGTGCCGACGTTCCCATCGAAGTGACCTTCGAGCTCTCCGCCGAAGGCACCCTCTCGGTGCGCGCGGTCGACACCACCACCGGCATGGCGGAGGCGCTTCGGATCGACGCCCGCACCACGCTGACCCCGCAGGAAGTCGACCGGCTGCAGGCGGAGCAGAAGGCGTACGCCGACGCCCAGGGCGCGCGCGACCGCGACGTGGCGATGCAGTCGTTCCCCCGCATTCTCGACAAGGCCGAGAAGCTCGCCCAGCTGCTCGAGAAGTCGGCGCAGGAAAACCCCGGCCCCGAAGCCGAGGCGGTGGTCGGCGAGGTGCGCGCGCTGCTCGCCCGCGGCCGCGCGGCGATGAAGGCGGTCGACACCACCACCATCGCCGAAGTGACGCGCACGCTCGAAAAACTCTTCGCGGTCGCGTAGGGTCCGCTCCGGGGCCGGAAGTTTCGGAGCGTCACCCATGTCGAAGCGCCGGCTCGTTCCCAAAGTCCTCACCGCGGTCACGTTCGCTGCAGCGGGTTGTTCACCCACCTCGATGACCGGAGGAGGAGGCGGCGGAGGCTCGGCCACCGGTGGAGGCGTCGCGGCCGGAGGTGGCTCGGCGGCAGGCGGTGGATCCGCAACCGGTGGCGGTGGCGGCGGCTCGGCGACGGGAGGCGGCGCTGCAGCAGGTGGCGGCTCAGCGACGGGCGGCGGCTCCGCGACGGGCGGAGGTTCTGGCACCGGCGGCGGAGGCGGCACGGTCGACGGCGGCTGGACCGGCCCTTGCCCCGACATCTGCGTGCTCGACGGCGGTGCCTGCGCGCTCCCGCCCGACTACCCGAAGGAGTGGGTCGACGATTACCGCGCCGACGGCGGCATCACCTTCTACGTAGAAGAGACCTGCTACTGCCAGCCGGGTCCGGTGGTGTTCTGCTACTACGAGACGAACGCCCGCTGCTTCAGCTGGGCCTGCAACCCCGGCAAAGACACCGACGGCGGCCTGCTCTACATGGCCGACGGCGGCGTCGAATGTCTCTGTTGATGACCGCTCAGGGAGCCGGTCGGCTCCCGCGAACCTCGAGGTAGTGAGGGTTGGTCATCACCCCCACGAGGTTGCCGAACGGGTCGGCGACCGTGGCGGTGACGAAGCCGTGCCCGCGCTCCGTCTTCGGCTCCACCGGCTTCGCGCCCAGCGCCAGCAGCCGGGCGAGGGTGCCGTCGAGGTCGTCGACGTGCCAGTAGACGACGACGCCCGCGGGCGCGTGCGCATGGTCGATCGCCTTCACGTACGCGCTGTCGATCAACCCCAGCTCGACCTGGTCGTCGCCGAGGCGAAACTCGGCGTAGCCCGGCCGCTCGAAGTAGGGCGCCAGGCCCAGCAGCTCGGAGTACCAGCGCTTCGCCGCCGCGTGGTCGGCAGCGAAGAAGCTCAACGTCGCGACACCTCGAAAGGGATTCGGCTTGGTCATGCGGGACATCATCCCGGTAATGGTGACAGAATCTGTCACCAGAGATGCGGGTCGCCCGGGTGATGGAGCTGTCGGAGCTGCTGCGCGAGGCCGACACCTCCACGGTGGCGGCGCTGGCGAAGCGGCTGAAGGTGAGCCGGCGCACGGTGCTCCGCGACCTTGCCACCCTGCGCGAGAGCGGACTCACCATCACCGGTGAGGCCGGGCCGGGAGGAGGCGTTCGCCTCGAGCGCGACCGCGGGCTGCTCTCGGTGCACCTCTCGCTCGCCGAAGCGGTCGGTCTCTGGCTCGGCGCTACGCTCGGCCAGCAGGGAACCCAGCTGCCCTGGGGCAACGCCGCGACGCGGGCGCTCTCGAAGGTGATCGCCGCGCTCCCACCCGAGCGCGCCAAGGCGCTGAAGGAGCTCTGCCGCCGGGTCATCGTCGGCCCCACCGCCAACGCCAACATGCGCGCCGAAGCGGGCAAGGCGCCCGACGAGCTGCTCCACGTGTTCGAAGAGTCGTTCTCGGGCGGCAAAGGCCTCGGCTTCGCCTACCGCGACGGCGAAGGCCGGCTCACCCAGCGCAAGGTCGAGCCGCACGGCCTGTTGGTGGTGGCGCCGGTCTGGTACCTGATCGCGCTCGACCTGGAGAAGAACGAGTCGCGCATGTTCCGGATGGATCGGATCAGCCGGCCGCGTCTTCTGCCGGGCGTCGACTTCAGGCCCGACTTCGCCTTCGTGCGGGCGCGCTTCTCAGACCTGTCGCGCTGGCGGCCGCTCTACGGCCACTGGTGATCAGTCGAGGTCGGCGCCGAGCGCGAGCCGCAGGTTGAAGCGCTCGTTGTCGATCACTTCGTTCGGCTCGCCGTTGCCCTGCTGCGCCTTCGCCTTGAACGCGCCCACCTGCATCAGCAGCGAGGTCGCCACCCAGAGCCGCTTGAAGTGCATCGACAGCGTCGGGCCCATGTAGACCGCGTCGCCCAGGTAGACGGCGTGGTCGTTCCAGCCGCTGCGGTTGCGCACCTCGAGGCCGATCGAGAGCCGGTTCGGCAGCTGGTAGGCGAGGTTGAGCGACTGCTCGAGCCGGGTGGGCGCGACGTCGGGGCCGATGAAGGTCTCGCTCCAGAGCGCGTTGAGCGCGATCAGAAAGTTTCCGAACCACTTGTCGAGAATCGCCCGCAGCTCGAGGTGGCCGAAGGTGCCGCCCGAGACCGAGAGCTGCGCGCCGAGGCCGAGCGGGTCTTTGTGCCCGTCCATCAGCTTCGCCTTCAGCAGGCCGGTGACCAGGCCGATCGCCGAGCCCTGGCCGGTGTCGGGAGTGATGATGCTGAAGTCGAGCAGCACCTGCGCCTCGAGCCAGCTGTTCACGCCGCGCGCGTAACCGGTGCGCATGTCGGCCTGCTCGTAGGTGGTGGTGCGGAGAAAACGGTACGCGAGGTCGGCCTCCACTTCGCCTTTGCCGGCCTCCAGCAGGTCGCTCTCGTAGGTGTAGCCCGACAGCCGGTCACCGCCGAACGCCGACGTCGACAGCAGCATCAGCGCGAGAACACCCCGGAACACGGAGCGACGTTGTCGCGTGGGAGCGCGCTTCAGTCAACGTCAATGCGGCCAGGCGGCGCGCAGCTGTTCGGCCAGCGCCTCGGCTTCTCCGTCTTCGTAGCCGTAGAGCGCCTCGCTCCACGAGAACACCCGCGCGGGCCGGGCCGACTCGCCGTCGTCGTCGAGCGGCACCACGTGGAGGTGGAGGTGCGGCCAGCTCTTCTCCAGCGCCTTGGAGGCCCCGAGCGCGGCGACGTAGATGCGCTTCGGCTTTAGCACCGCCTCCAGCGCCCGCGACGCTTCCCACGCCGCGCGCTGCAGCTTCTCCCACGCCGGCCAGTCGAGCTCGCCCACCTTCTCGGCGTGGCGGTCGATCACCACCAGCAGGTGCGCGCGCCGGGCGGCGAACCGGTCCAACACCACCGTCGCGCCGGCCAGACGTTTCACCAGCAGCTTTTCGTCGTGGCCGCCGGCGAGCGCGCACATCACGCAGCCGCGGTAGTGGGCGGGCAGGGTGGCGAGCGAGGCGCGCACCAGTCGGGTGGTCTCCAGCGGGTCGAGGGTGTGCATCAGGGGCTCGTGCGCTCGCGCAGCAGCTTCGCCAGCCGGCGCAGGTTGTCGGGGGTGTCGCGGTACTCCTCGGAGGCGAACGCCAGCCCGCGCCGGTAGGTGTACTCGGGAGCGGTGCTCGGCTGCTGGTCCCACGCCCGGAGCACCATCGCGCGCCACTGGCACTCGTTCGTTCCCGGCAGCTCGAGGCCGGCGAGTTTCTCCAGCGCGCCGGCCGCCGTGGTCAGCCGGTCGTTGATTTGCCGGGTGTCCTGCGACCAGGAGCGCACCAGAGCCTCGTCGCCGAGGTAGACCTCGCGGTAGCCCACCGCCCAGCCGCCGATCGAAGGGTCGCACCAGGTGCGCTCCGAGCCGCTCAGCTGGTCGTGCACGAAGAACGCGCCCGCCAGACGGTCGGGCTCGGCCTTCAGCTGCGCGTCGCTCACCGGGCGGTTGTCGAAGTCGAGCACCCGCGCGCTCTTCTCCGAGCTCCGCACCACCGCCAGCCACGCCCGCGGCTCGAGCTGAATGCGCAGCAGGCGTTCACCCCAACGCTCGCCGAGGTAGCCGTCGGCGGTGGCCCAGGGGTTCCACCAACCGAAGCGGCCCTTGTCGAACCGCTTGCTCATCAACAGGCCGGCGGCGCGCCCGGTCTGCTGCTGCAGCACGGTGTGGAGGTAGCCGCGCTCTCCGTCTTTGTTGGTCACCCGGGTGAAGAGGGGGCTGCCGTGCCGCAGCTCGGTGGATTGCTCGGCGGTGGTCCAAGACCAGACCACGCTCCGCAGCGGCGAAGCGTTGGAGACCGCGTCGGCGTCGAAGGGCTCTGCCCGAACGCTGCCGCCCGCGAGCAAAGCCGCTGCTCCCGTCCCCAGCTGCCGACGCGTCAGCACGCGCGAGTGAACGCCGCTCACAGGGTTGGAGTTCCAGCACGGGCGATCGCGTTAACGACCCCTCTCCCACGGGAGAGGGTGGCCGGAGGCCGGGTGAGGGGTAACCGAACGCATCCGGTTTCGGGACTGCCGGCGTTCGGTTAGCCCTCAGCCGCCCCTTCGGGGCACCTTCTCCCGTGGGAGAAGGATCACTTCACGGCGCTTCGTCGGCGTACCGCAGGCTGAGCGACCCGTCACCGCTGACGATGATCCACTTCCCATCGGGGGTGGGCTTGATCGCGATCTCCCGGTCAGACACCCGCTTCACCAGCGGGTACTCCGGCATCGGAATCTCGACCGTGATCGCCTTCGCCGGCTCTTCCTGCAGCATCGGGAGCGCCAGCCGCTGCGCCTCGGGCACCGCGGCGGCGACGTCGGCGATCGGCACCTCGACCGTACGGGTGCCCTTCTTGTTCTTCCGCATCTCCATGCGGATCAGCTCGCTGATCAGGTCGATGTCGTTCGGCTCGAGCTCGAGCGCCAGCCGCATCGCCGCGATCGCCCGCTGAAAGTGCCCCAGCTCGGCCAGCATGTGGGCCGCCCGCTGGTACGACAACACCGCGTCGCGCTTGCGGTTGAGCCGCTTCAACGCCTCGGCGTGGCGCACCCAGAGCTGGGGGTCCATCGGGGCCTGCATCAGGATCTGCCGGTAGAGCACCTCGGCCTGGGCGAACTGCCCTTTGGCCCAGTGTTCCCCCGCCAGCTGCTTGAGCTCCCGAAGCTCCACGAAAAGCCCATAACCCGAACTTCTTCGAAGGTCGACGTCGGCCGCGCTTTCGAGACGGGATCTGCTTCCCTTATGGCCCGGTTTTGCTAGAGCCGCGCGCGCGATGAGCGCTTCCGTCCCTACCACTGGCAAGATTACTCAGATCCTCGGTCCCGTCGTCGACGTGGAGTTTCCGCCCGGAGGCCTCCCGGAGGTCTACACCGCGCTGAAGGTGACCAACCCCGGCATCTCCAACGACGCCGACAACCTCACCATCGAGGTCGCCCAGCACCTCGGCGAGAACACCGCCCGCTGCGTCGCGATGGACACCACCGACGGTCTCTCCCGCGGCATGCCGGTGAAGAACTCCGGTAACCCGATCATGGTGCCGGTCGGCAAGTCGACCCTCGGCCGCATTCTCAACGTCGTCGGCGAGCCGGTCGACGAGCTCGGGCCGGTGAAGGCCGACAAGTTCTACCCGATTCACCGCGCGCCCCCGAAGTTCACCGACCAGGACGTGAAGGTGCAGATGTTCGAGACCGGCATCAAGGTCATCGACCTCCTCTGCCCGTTCACCCGCGGCGGCAAGATCGGCCTCTTCGGCGGCGCCGGGGTCGGCAAGACCGTGCTCCTGATGGAGCTGATCCGCAACGCCGCGATCGAGAAGGGCGGCTTCTCGGTGTTCGCCGGCGTGGGCGAGCGCACCCGCGAGGGCAACGACCTCTACAAGGAGTTCATCGAAGGCAAGGTCATCAAGGTCAAGATGAACGAGAAGCACGAGCCGATCCTCGACGCGCAGGGCAAGTACCAGCTGCTCGACGGCTCGCAGTGCGTGCTGGTGTACGGCCAGATGAACGAGCCGCCCGGCGCCCGTCAGCGCGTCGGTCTGTCCGCGCTCTCCGTCGCCGAGTACTTCCGCGATGAAGAAGGCAAAGACGTGCTCCTCTTCGTCGACAACGTGTTCCGGTTCACCCAGGCCGGCTCCGAAGTGTCGGCGCTCTTGGGCCGCATCCCGAGCGCGGTCGGTTACCAGCCGACCCTGTCGACCGAGATGGGCGCGATGCAGGAGCGCATCACCTCGACCACCAAGGGCTCGGTCACCTCGGTTCAGGCCGTGTACGTGCCCGCCGACGACCTCACCGACCCGGCGCCCGCGACGACCTTCGCCCACCTCGACGGTACGATCGTGCTCAACCGCGCGCTCACCGAGCTCGGCATCTACCCCGCCGTCGACCCGCTCGACTCGACCTCCCGCATTCTCGACGCCACCGTGATCGGCAACGAGCACTACGCGGTGTCGCGCCGGGTGCAGTCGATTCTGCAGCGCTACAAGGAGCTGCAGGACATCATCGCGATTCTCGGCATGGACGAGCTGTCGGAAGACGACAAGCTGCTGGTGTCGCGCGCCCGCAAGATTCAGCGCTTCCTCTCCCAGCCGTTCTTCGTGGCCGAAGTGTTCACCGGCCGCAGCGGCAAGTACGTGTCGGTCGCCGAGACCGTGCGCGGCTTCAAGGAGATCGCCGACGGCAAGCACGACGACATCCCCGAGCAGGCGTTCTACATGTGCGGCGGCATCGACGAAGCCGTCGAGAACGCGAAGAAGCTGGCGAGCTGATTCATGGCGACGCGGCTCAAGCTCGACGTGGTGACTCCGGAGCGGCGGGTGCTCGCCGCTGACGCCGACGAGGTGATCGCGCCCGGCGCCGACGGCCTGTTCGGCGTGCGGCCGGGTCACACCCCGTACCTGGCGGTGATGCAGCCGGGGCCGCTCACCGTTCGCGAGGGCACCGCGATGAAGAAGTTCTTCGTCTCGGGTGGCTTCGTCGAAGTGGCCGACGACAACGTTCGGGTGCTCGCCGACACCGCCGAGGCGCTCGAAGGCATCGACCTCGAGGGCGCTCGCAAGCGCATCGCCGACGCCGAGTCGAAGCTCGCCGCGCTGTCGCCCTCGGTGCCCGCCTACGCCGCTCAGCAGCTGACGGTGCGCAAAGAGAAGGCGCGCCTCGACGCTGCTCAGAAGCGGTGAGCGACTCACCCAAGCTCGAGCTGTTTCACGTGCTGGTGCACCCCGGGTGCTCGCGCGTGCGCCAGTGGATCGTCGACCATCAGCTCGAGGCCGCAGTGATGTTTCGCAACCTGTATTACCCGGAGCCCCTCGCGGCGCTCACGGGCCACGGCGCCGGTGAGGCCGATGTGCCGTGCCTGTGGGACGGCGTCACCCTGCACAAGGGCGCCGACGCCTGCATCGCACGGCTGAAGGCCGAGCTCGATTTGGGGCGGGCCACGTAGGGGATCGAATCGCCGCGTCGGCTTTGCTACCTTCACCTCCGCGTTGCCGCTCCTTCTCGCCGAACAGCTCGATCGATTTCGCGCGACCGTCCTCGGCTTCGCGATCGGCGACGCGTTGGGCTTTCCCTTTCGCGGCCTCCCTCCCCCTGCGCGCACCCGGCTCGGGCTGAGCGACGACTTCGCCGCCCGCCCGCGGGGCCGCTTCGCCAAGGGCCAGTTCTCAGACGACACCCAGGTGCTGCTCGCGGTGGCCGAGGCGGTCGCCAAAGACCGCAAGATCGACGGCCGCTCGGCGGCGCAGCACCTCAGCTGGCTCTGGCAGGAGGGCATCATTCTCCAGCCGCCGCAGGTGATGACCGCCGCCGCCGAGGCGCTGCTCAAGGGCGTGCCGTGGATGAGCGCGGGCGCCGAGCTCGGGGTGAAAGACCCGTCGTGCCTGTCGCGCGCGGTGATCGCCGGCCTGTTCAGCGAAGACGACCCCAACCGCCTGGCCCACGACGCGTCGGTGCTGACGGTGATGACCCACAAAGACCCCGCCTGCGCCGGAGCGGTCGCCGCGGTGGCCCGCGCGATTCAGCTCGGCATCGCCGGCGAGGTGCTGCCGCCCAACGAGTGGTGCGAGAAGCTGTCGAAGGCCGCCGCCACCGCCGACCCCGACCTGGCCGACGAGATCTTCTACCTGCCGCGGGTGCTCTCGCGCGACCCCGAGTCGGCGCTCGCCGCGCTCCGCCGGGTCGGAGTGCCGGTCGCCCAGCTCGACGCCGAGCCCGGTCTGCCCACCCACGTCACCCCGGTGCTCTTGGCGGCGCTCTACGCCACCCTGAAGGTGCCACACGATTTTCGGCACGCGCTCGAGCTGCTGCTCTCGGCCGGAGGCGAGGTCGACGTCGCCGCCGGGGTGTGCGGCGCGATTTTAGGCGCGCAGCTGGGCACCGAGGCGATTCCCGCCCGGCTCCGCAAGAACGTGCTCTACCCCGAGGCGCTCACCGAAGCCGCCGAGCGCCTGTTCGACGCCCGCCACCACAAGCCGGTCATGGTGCACTCGCCGTCGCTGGTCGCGGTGAAGCGCTGACCCAGTCGCGGTCGCCCACGTCGCTCACCTCCAGCGGCGAGCCGTCGTAGCGCAGCCGCCGCCCGGGCCAGACGAACACCTTCCACAGGTAGACCGGCAGCGAGCGCTGCTCCAACGCCGGGTGAAGGTGCGGCGAAAGCCGCCGCGCGTGCGCCGAAGGCAGGTCGGCCCAGTGCAGGCCCGGCTGCTCGTGGTGCATCGCGTGAAAGCCGTTGTTCAAGGTCACCCAGTTGAACAGCCGCCCGGTGAAGTTTCGCGAGTGGTTGTACGGGTGGTCTTCGTCACACCCGTCGTGCCAGAGAAAGTTCACCGTGGTGATGCCCCACACCGCGAACAGGTGAGGCACCACCACGAACAGCAGGCACTTCTTCCAGTCGACCAGCAGCAGCGCCGCCTTCACGCCCCACACCAGCGCGATCTCCAGCTGCAGCTGCCGCCACCACTGCGGGTTCTTTGCCTTCGTCGCCGCCGCGTAGCGGTAGTTGCCCGCGGTTACGCGCGGCGCGACCACGAAGAAGAAGCCGAGCAGGTTGAGCAGATTCCACCTGAACCGCAGGCGGGTGGTGCGCATCACGTCTTCGGCTTGCTGGGTGAAGCGGTGGTGCGAGAGGTTGTGACCGGGCACGAACTCCGACACCGGGAAGCCGTAGCTCAAGCTCACCCAGACCTGAAACGCGCGGTTCAACCCACGCGAGCGAAACACTGGCACGTGAACCACGTTGTGGGCCACCACCGCGCACAGCCACGACGAGACGCACGCCAGCGCGACTCCCAGCCACAGCGCCGCGCCGGTGGGTGCGCTGACCCACAGGGTGACGACCACCACGGCATACGAGAGCAGAACGCCCAGGGTGCGCCGGTCCTCCCGACGACGCATGGGTTGCTATATGTGAACCCGATCTCCGAAAGTAAACACGAAGTGATTCCGCCCGGTAACAGCCGTGTGCCTCTCACTCTCCTCGCGGTGTTGCTGGCGGTGTTCGCGCTCACCTTCTTCACCACTCCAGAAGGAAAGCTGAACTGGCTGCTCGAGGTCGGCCCCGGCCTGGTGGGCATCGCGTTTCTGGCCGGCTTCCATCGCCGCTTCCCGATGTCGCGCTTCGTGTACGTGGGCGTGTTCGTGCACGTGCTGGTGCTGGTCTACGGCGGCTACTACACCTACGCGAAGGCCCCGCTGGGGGAGTGGATGCGCGAGGCCTTTCACCTTCACCGCAACCACTACGACCGCATCGGCCACTTCATGTTCGGCTTCGTGCCGGTGTTCGTGATTCGCGAAGTGTTCATGCGCAACAAGTCGTTGCAGCTCAAACAATCAGGCTGGCTCAACTTCATTCTGGTGAGCGTGGTGCTCGGGCTGGCCGCCGGCTACGAGTTCATCGAGTGGTGGGCGGCGCTGCTGCTCGACCCCGAGGGCGGCGACAAGTTCCTCGGCTCCCAGGGCGACATCTGGGACGCCCAGTGGGACATGCTGTTCGCCGGCATCGGCGCCACCGTGGGCCTGCTCACCCTGCGGCGGGTTCACGACCGGTCGATGCGAGAGGTCACTTCTTCGCAGGCGCCGCCGCCGGGCTGACCACCACGTCCCACTCGTGGTTGCCCCAGACGTCGTCTTGCAGCTTCAGCTTGCCCTTGCCCGGCTTCACCGGCTTCAAGAACAGCTCCGACTCGATGTGGGTGCGGGCCTGATCGCCCTCCCAGGTGTCGACCTTCTTCGCGTCTGACCAGTAGGCCTCGAACACCGCTTCGTCGCCGCCCAGCTGCACCGAGTTGCCCTCGGTGAGCCGAAAGCGGCCGACGGTGCCCAGCTTGAGCTCGATCGGCCCCTGGTGGTCGGCGAGCACCGGCGCCTTCGCATCGGTGAGGAACTTCACCTCCCGGTGCCTGCCTTCGGCGATCTCGGCGTCGAACTTCTCGCGGGTGATCACCGACTGCTCGCCTTCTTCGGCGCCCACCCACACCATCTGAAAGTCACCGCCCCGCGGCAGCGCGTGCATCTGCGCCGCGCAACCGGTCATCAACACCAACGCGAACGTGAGCCGACGCATCAGCACCTCCAGTCGCTACGGAGTGTCGAACAGGTCGACGCCCGGCACCACCACCTTCATCGCCTCGGCGCGCGCTTTCGGGTCGGCCTTGGTCTCCACTTTCTGCCACAAGGTGAGGAAGCTCTCGTAGGCCGAGTCGAGCTCCTCCAGCGTCTCGCCCTGCTTCTGAATGCCGGCGTAGAAGTCGCCCAGGTCCTCCACGCTGCGCAGCCCTTCGGGGCACGAACCGCCCTTGGCCGGCCGAATGATGAAGCCGTTGAAGTCGCTGCCGAGGGTGACGTTGGCCGCGCCCACCACCTCTTTGTAGTGGAGCCAGTGGGCGATGATGTCGTCGCAGGTGCCGGGCACCATGCCGGGAAACTGGTGCTCCTTGGGCACGTCGCGCACCTGCTTGTTGTAGAGCGGCACGCCCACCATGCCGCCGCCGCGCACCACCCGCTGCGCCAGCTCGTCGGGAATCGCGCGCTCGGTCGGTGCGTAGGCGCGGCACGACGCGTGGCTCACCACCGCCGGCACGCCGAGCGGCTCGAGAATGTCGAGGGTGTCTTTGCTGGTCTGATCAGACGCGTGCGCGAGGTCGACCACCATGCCCAGCTGCGCCATCCGCTTCACCACTTCTTTGCCGAGGTCGGAGAGGCCGTGCGGGTTGCGCGCCTTCACCTCGTACTGCCCGAGCACGTTGGAGGCGAACTGGCCCGCCGCCGCTCCGCCGATCTCGTTGTCAGAGAAGTGCACGATGGTCATCGCCCGCACCCCCGACTTGAAGATGCGGTCGACGTCAGACAGCTGGAGCACGCCGTCGCCGCCCTCCAGCGTCGGCATCAGCGCGATGCGCCCCGCCTGATGCAGCCGGCGCGCTTCGGCCGGCGTCTCGGCCAGGCCGAAGCCCGGCTGCTCGTGCACGAAGCGCTTCAGCTCGGTCGCCTGGTGGAGCGCCTCGCCGGTGACGCCGCGGTTGGGGCGGTAGGGCAGGGGAATCCACATCGAGCCCCAGGCGAGCCAGATCTTGTTGTCCCACAGCCCCTTGAAGTCGATCTGGTTGGTGAACCGCTGGCCGGGAGAATCGGCGAGCACCGGCTTGCCCGGCTCACCCCTGAAGACGGGAATCGCCGCGCGATCCATCGTCACGTGGAGGTGGAGATCGACCCGGCCCGGCTCCGCGCCTGCGAGCGAGCCGACGAGCGACAAGGCGAGACCGAGCAGACGGTGCGGTTTCATCGCCCCACGCATAGCTCGCCGGGCTTGGTAGGGAGGCGATAATTCGTGTAAACGCGCGCGCACATGCTCGCCCTCGTTGCCAGCGCCGCCCTCGCGGCGACTCCGCTGTTCACGCCGGGTGAGGCGGAGCAGGACCGCTTCAAGACCCTCTTCAAGCAGGGCGAGCAGCTCTACAAAGACGGCATTCACGCCGGCGACCCCAAAGAGGCCGCCCAGCTGTACGGCGCCGCGATCTACAACTTTCTGCGAGCCGACGAGATTCGCACCACCCCCGAGGTGGCCTACGACCTCGCCAAGGCCTACGAGAAGATCGGCGGCGGGGCGTTCGCCACGTATTACTACCGGCTCTATTTGAAGCGGGCGCCCAACGCCTCCGACTCGCTCGACATCGCCGAGCGGGTGGGCAACGCGCTCTCGAAGAACGAGCAAGAGGGCCGCGGTTTTCTCGAGGTCAGCTCGTTCGGCGCCACCGACCTCACCCTGAACAACCAGCGGTACCCCGAAGGCCCGGTGGCGATCTTTCTGCCGCCCGGCGAGTACGAGCTCACCGCCCACTTCCCCTCCGGAGTGAAGAGGACCTCGGTGCAGATTCGCACCGGCAAGACCACCTCGGTGGTGTTCGAGCCCGAGCCGGCGCCGCTGCTGTCGTCGGCTGAGGGCGCGCCCGACGAGGCGCTCAACGTCGAGGGCAGCCACAAGGTGCGGCCCTTGCGGGTCACCTCCTACGCGATGGTCGGCCTCGGCCTCGCCGCGGTGGCGACCGGCTGCGTGCTGGGCGCGATGAGCGCCTCCGACGCCTCTGCGCTCAACAACCACAACCAGCGCGTCTCGCAGGCTCAGGCGCTCGCCAATTCGGCCAACGCCAAAGGGGCGGGAGCGAACATCGCCTGGGGCGCCGGTGGCGTTCTGATCGGCTCTGGTGTTGTGATGTGGATCGTCTCGCGTGAGCCTGCCGGCGGCCCGGGCGAAGCAGAGAGCCCCTGACGTGTTCAAAAAAGCGCTGATCAGCTGCCTGTTGGCGCTGCCGATGTCGTGCACGTGCGGGGCGCAGCTGAACCCCGAAGGCTATGCCTGCAACCCCGACAACAGCTGCCCGGCCGGCTTCGACTGCGTCAGCGGTGCGTGCCGGGCGCACGTCGGCAACGGGGGCGGAGCAGGCACCGGCGGTGGCGTGGGAACCGGCGGAGGCTCGAGCGTGGGCGGCGGCGCGGGCGTCGGCGGCGGTGGCGCAGGCGACCCCTGCAACGGCGTCAGCTGCAGCACGCCTCCTTCGGCGAGCTGCAAAGACGGCAGCACCTTGAAGACGTTCGCCTCGCCCGGCACCTGCAGCGCGGGCAACTGCAGCTACGCCGAGACCGACGTGCCCTGCGCTTCGGGCTGCGTGAACAACCAGTGCGTGGGGCAGAACCTCTGCACCGGCAAGGTCTGCGACATGCCGCCCGCCAACAGCTGCATGGGCAACAGCGCGCGCATCTTCTCGGCCAGCGGCACCTGCGACGGCAGCAACGGCATGTGCAAGTACGACTTCACCGACACGCCCTGCCTGGTGGGCTGCTCCAACGGCGCCTGCGTGCAGACCAACCTCACCTTCTCGCAGACGATGCCGCGGGTGAAGTTCGCGATTCGCGCGCTCGACCAGGCGCCCGGCTCCAACGGCAGCACCGCGCTGGTGGTGGGCGCCAACGGCCAGGCCCTGAAGTGGGACGGCGCCCGCTTCGCGCCGGTCACCACCAGCACCCAGGAGAGCCTCAACGGCGTCTGGTTCTCGGGCGCCAACAGCGCCTGGGTGGTGGGCTCGAACCGCACCCTGTTCCACTACGTCAACGGCGCGTTCGGCGGCGTCACCGGCACCCAGTTCTCGGGCAGCGCCAACCTGATCTCGGTGAGCGGCATCGACGACAACAACGTGGCGGTCGCCTCCGACGACGGGCAGTGGGGCCTGTGGAACGGCCTCAGCTGGCTGGGCGGCAAGCTCTCGAACTCCAACACCTACGACATGCGCGGCGTGTACCTCGACCCGGGCGGCCACGTGCGCATCGCCGGGGCCTGCGACGGCGTGCCCTGCGTGGCGTACCGGAGCGTCACCACCCTCAACTGGTTCGACGACACCGACTCCACCGTCAGCACCGCCTTCAACGCGGTGGGCCCGGCGGCCACCACCTCGCTGTCGACCAACGTGGCCTGGGCGGGCGGCTCGGTGTCGTCGGTGGTTCGCGAGCACGACGGCTCCGCGGGCAGCTTCAGCTCCACCGGGGTGCCGGTGATCTCCGACGGCTCCATCTGGGGCATCACGGGCGGAGCGCTCGGCGCCTCCACCACCCGGGCGGTGTTTCTGCTCAGCGACGCCCACGTCTACCGGTTCGCCAACGGCACCCTCGACGCGCCGCTGGCCGACCTCTACTTCGGCGACCAGTCGATGGGCGGCAACGAGAGCTCCGGCGTGCTGGTGGCAGAGACCGACTCGCTCTCGGGGGTGAACAACATCTACCACCGCGGCGGCGCCACCGACGAGATGCTGGACCTGGGCGAGAGCTGGGCCACCGCCACCCAGGTGGGCACCTCGCTGGTGATGGTGAGCGGCTTCGGCGACGTCGCCACCCGCGGCCAGGGCGAGAACGTCTGGCACTTTCGCCGGGGGCCGGTGATGGTGCCGCTCGACGCGACCGGCGCCAACGGCACCGGGGTGTTGATGGTCGGCCAGGCGGGGAAGATCGAGCTCGCCAGTTCCACCGGCTTCAGCACCCTCACCACGCCGACCAGCCAGGACCTGAACGGCGTCTGCCGGGTGAGCGCGACCGAGGCGTACGCGGTGGGCTCCGCGGGCGTGGCGCTCTCGGTGAGCACCTCGGGCAGCAGCGCGACCGCGATGACCTCGGGCACCAACGCCAACCTCCGCTCGGTCGACTGCCCGGCCGCTGGAAAAGCCGTGGCGTGCGGCGACGGCGGCGCGGCGCTGGTGCTGAAGAACGGCGCCTGGGCCAAGCTGCCCGACTTTCCCGGCGGGGCGTCGCTCGCCAGCTGCAAGCTGCTCGGCAGCGTGATGTTCGCCGCCGGCGACAACGCCTTCGGCAGCATCGACACCTCGGCCGCCAACCCCAGCTGGCAGACCCTCACCGGCGCCGCCAAGCTCCACTCGCTGGCGATCTTCGCCCCCAACGACGCCTACGCGGTTAGCGGCACCAACACGATTTCGCACTACGACGGAATGTCCTGGTCCTCCCGGTTCACTCTCTCTGGGCAAGGCAGCCTGGGGGGGGGTGGTCAGGTCGGCGGAAAGGTGGTATACGCCGGCGCTCTCGGAGTTCTGGTCGAGAGCCAGTAGACATTTCAGCCAAGCATTTCAGTAGTTTAAGGGGGCAGTTAGATGGGCGAGCTGGACCCGCGAATTCGCATTCGCGCGCCGCTGCGTTGCGACGGCATTGGGCGTTTGGACTGCGCGGAGGACGCGGAGTCTGGGGTGCGTCTGGCCGTTCGCTGGCTGCCCCTGGAGGCGAACGGCGAGTCGGCCGTCGCGGCCTGCCAGAAGCTGCCCCAGCACCCGACGCTTCCCCGCATTCGGCTGACCGGCAAGGTCGGCGCCTCGGCCTACGTGGCGATGGACTTCCCCGAGGGCGAGCTGCTCGCCGCGCGGGAAGGCGAGGCGGTGAACGCCGAACAGCTGAAGTGGATCATCGCGCAGATCTCCGACGCGCTGGCGACGATGCACGCGCAGAGCGTGTTTCACGGCGAGATGTCGGCCGAGTCGATTCTGCTGGTGAAGCCCGCCAAGGGCTCCCGCAGCGGCTCCAACGGGAACGAGAACGAAGAGACCGCCTACCTCTGGGACATGCCGTTGGTGATTGCCAACCGGCTGACCGACCGCCGTGGCGAAGAGCGGTTGATGCACCAGCTGGTGCGCACCGCGGCCTTCCTGGCGCCGGAGCGCGCGCGCGGTGAGAAGCCGACCTCGGCCTCCGACGTCTACGCGCTGGCGGCGATCGCCTGCATCGCGGGTGGCTCGCCCAAGCCGCAGTCGGAGACCACGCTCGGCGTGGTGCACCAGGTGGCGATGGGCACGTTCCGCCCGAAGGTGCCGGCCTCGATGAGCGAGCCGCACAAGGGCATGCTGGAGCGGATGTTGTCGGCCGACCCGAAGGCGCGGCCTTCGGCTCAGGTGGTGGCCGACGTGTTCGCGCCGCCTTCGAACACGCCCACCCTGCGCGAGATGCCGGCGATTTCGTGGCCGCCCGCGAGCGGAGCGGTGACCACCTCGCCGGTGCCGGCGCGCGACCCGCGGCCGAGCATGCCGAAGGGCCCCTCGAGCTGGACCGCGATGCCCGCGATCACCTCCGCCCCCGCGGCGCCGGTGTTCAAGCCGTCTGCGCCTTCGCCGACTTCGAAGTCCGACAAGTCGCTCAAGGCGGTCGCGATCTCGCCCGAGACGCCGGTGGCCCAGGTGGCCCCCGACGCGGCCCCCACGCCTCCCGCCGCTCCGGTGATGGAGGCGCTGCTCAAGTCGAGTGAGGCCAAGCCGCCCGCGGCTCCCGAGAAGACGGCTCCGCTGCCCGCGCACCCCGTCGCGGCGGCGCCCGAGCAGACCGCGCCGGTACCTGCTTCGCCGCCGAAGAGCTCGGCGCGCCCGGCTCCGCCGATGGTCGAGTCGTCGGCGATGGTCGAGTCGCAGAACCTCTCTGACGAGGAAGTGCCCGAGGCCTCGGCCGACGACGTGGTCGACACCACCGCGCCGGTCATCGACGTGAAGAAGGCGCAGGCCCAGGCCGAGACTCAGGCGAAGCCCGACCAGGCGCCGACTCCGAAGGCGGAGCCGGTCTCGGTCGAGCCGATGTCTGACCCCAACTCGATCGCGCTGAGCGACAACGTTCGGGTCACCCCGGAGCTGGTCGACCAGGGCGCGAAGGCGCTGACCGACGAAGAGTCGCGCGAGATGAAGCTGAAGCAGCGGCTGCCGTGGATCATCGGCGGCGCTTCGCTGCTGGTGGTCGGTGCGCTCGCCGCGGTGGCGATCAGCATGGCGGCCGAGCCGAAGGTGACCGTGGTGCACCGTCAGCAGCGCTCGGCGGTGATCGAGCCGGAGCAGAAGGCGGCGGCAGCTCCCGCGGCCGACGACGGCGACGACGACGACGACCTGTTGGCGACGCCGACCCGGGCCAAGCGCATGCACAAGCCGGCGGTCGCGGCTCCTGCGGCGGCCAAGCCCTCGGGCGACGCGAAGGCGGCTCCCGCGACGGGCGAGAAGCAGATCGACTCGTCGATCGGCACCGGCGAGCGCGACCCCGACCTCGACGACGCCGACGCGCCGTTGAAGCGCCCGATGTTCTAAAGCTCATCTCAGCCCTCTCAGCACCCCGCGCGGCCACGCTTCATCACAGGCGCCGGCTTCGCCCACTGAGCCGGCGCCTGGCCTTCAACCACCGTCACGCAGCACCGCGTGCGCATGGTCGAGGAGCGAGACCTCGTCGGCCACCAGGGTGAGGTGGCGGCCGTGAAACGCGACCTGCCGCTCGATTGCCGACCAGGGCATCACCTCGTCGGGGTCGTCGCCCCGCTCCCAGGCGTACCGGTCGTACGGCTCCGGGGTGCAGTGCACCGTCAGCCGGGTCACCGTCGGAGGTGCGAACCGGGCCACCGCCTCGAGCGCCGCTGCGAACAGCTCCTTGGTACGCGACGAGCGCACCAGCGAGAGCGAGAGGGTCTCGAGCAGCACCGCCGACTCGAGCTGGAGCAGCTCGGCGGTGAGCCACGCGAACGGGCGGCGGGTGCGGTGCTCGGCGACCAGCCGGCCGTCCCAACGCCGCTGAACGAAGCCCTCCTGCGAAGAGACGGTGGCGTGGCGAATGAAGCCCGCCTCCCAGCCCAGGGCGAGCGACGACTGGTGGGTGAACAGCCGGCCGAGCAGCGCCCGGGCGTGCATCGCGAGGTGGCGCTCGACCAGCCTGGGCTGACCGAGCAGCTGGAGGCTGATCAGCTCGCCGCGCGGGTCACCCTCGGCCTGGAGCCGGTCGGCGAGCACCCGAAAGGCGTCGAGGTCGTCGGTGCGCGCGCGGAGCGCGGCGAGCGTGGGCATGTCGAGCGTCATCGGGGCACCTCCTCCTCAGCAGGAGGACGCAACACCACGTTGGAACCAGACAGTCAGAGGACGTCGTTTCGAACGTCTGTGAAAACGCGTAGCTTCACTCCCGCCCATGTCCAAAAAGCGCCGCGCATTCGAGACCGAAGAGGGCTACTCGACGCTGATCGAGCGCGACCTGTCTGCCTTGGCCAAGGAAGGCAAGCTGCCGATCGGCCACGGCCTCGACAAAGAGGTCGCCGAGGTGGCGTCGCTGCTCGGCCAGGGCGGCAAGGCGCCGCTGCTGGCGGGCGAGCTGGGCGTGGGCAAGAGCGCGATCGTCTGCGAGCTGGCGCGCCGCATCGCCCAGGGGCTGCTCGGGCCTCCGCTGGAGAGCGCCCGCATCGTCGAGGTGACCGCGGCCGGCATCTTCGCCCGCTCGGCGAACGCCAAGGCGGCGGCCGAGCTTCTGGAAGAGCTGCTCGAGCACCTCGGCCCCAACGCGATCATCTTTCTGCGCGACCTCCCGCTGGTGCACGGCAGCTCGCTGGCGCCGGTGCTGATTCGCGCGCTGCGGGCCGGCCGGCCCCGCTTCATCTTCGAGTGCGAGCTGCGGCGCGCCAACGAGCTGTTGCGCGGCGACGAGGCGCTGGGCGAGCGGCTCCACCTGCTGTTGGTGAACGAGCCGACCCCCGAGCGCACCCGGTGGATTCTGCAGCGCGTCTCGGAGGAGCTGGAGTCGGAGCACGGGCTGCACGTCGAGCCGTCGGCGGTGGAGATGGCGCTCCGGCTGTCGGTGAAGTTTCTGCTCGCCCGCCGGCTGCCGCGAAAGGCCATCGAGCTGCTGCGGGAGACGGTGGTGGAGGCGGCGGGCGCGGCGCGCGAGAAGGTCGCCGGCGAAGACGTGCTCAACCGGTTCTGCACCGCGACCCGGCTGCCGCGCTTCGTGGCCGACGACTCGCTGCCGTTGGACCTCGACGAGGTGCATACCTTCTTCGGCGCCCGGCTGCTCGGTCAGAACGACGCGGTGGCGGCGGTGCTGCGAAGCGTGGCGCTGCTCAAGGCCGGGCTCAACGACCCGCGGCGCCCGCTCGGGGTGTTCCTCTTCTCCGGCCCGACCGGCGTGGGCAAGACCCACCTGGCGAAGCTGCTCGCGGAGTACCTGTTCGGCACCGCCGACCGCCTGGTGCGGCTGAACATGGCCGACTACCCCGACTACGGCTCCGAGGCAGTGCTGTTCGGCAACGCCTGGGCGCAGACGCTCGACGCCAAGCGCGGAGAGATCACCCGCCTGTTGGACGGCAAGGTGTTCAGCGTGCTGCTGCTCGACGAGTTCGAGAAGGCGCACGCGAAGTGCCACGACCGGCTGCTGCAGCTGTTCGACGAAGGCCGCTTCATCAACGCCGCCGGCGAGACGGTGATGTGCAACAACACGCTGATCGTCGCCACTTCGAACGTGGGCGCCGAGGTGTGGCGCGACCCGCCGATGGGCTTCGCGGGGCGGCGCACCGACCAGGAGGCGATCTCCGAGGTCGACCGGCGCATCGCCGCCACCTTCCGCCACGAGTTCCTCAACCGGTTCGACGCGATCTGCCACTTTCGCCCGCTGGGCAAGGTCGAGATTCGGCGCATCGCCCAGCGCGAGGTCGGCCGGGTGCTGGAGCGCGACGGCATTCGCGCCCGCATGCTCGACGTGGAGGTCTCGCCCGAGGTGGTCGACCTGCTGGTCGACAAGGGCTACTCGCCGACCCACGGCGCGCGGTTTCTGCAGCGCGAAATCGAGAAGACGCTCACCGCGGCGCTGGCGGTGGAGATCGCGCGCAAGCCGCTGCCGCCGGGTACGCCTGTAAAAGTCGTGGCCCACAAGGGCCGGGTGCACGCGATCGCCGAGCCGAAGGTGACCCGCGAGAAGGAAGTCGCGGCGCAGGCCGACCTTCCCGAGGTGGGCGGCGCGGTCACTCGCCGCAAGCTCGACTCGCGCTCGCTGGTGCTGGAGGCGGAGGCGCTGTTCACCCGGGCCAACGCGCTGGTCCCGGCGGCGAAGCGGCACCAGCTGGAGGCGCACAAGCGCGAGCTGTTGACCGAGTCGCAGGCGCCCGGCTTCTGGGACGACGGCGAGAAGGCGGCGGCGGTGTTGCGCGAGTTTCGCAACCTCGACGCGCGGCTGGGCGAGCTCGATCGCATTCGCGAGCTCTGCGCGACCGCGCGGCGGCGTTCGCGCGAGGCGAAGAACGACGTGCAGCTGACCGCGGCGGTGCGGGCTTTGGAAGAAGCCGCGCGCGAGGTGCAGCTGGCGGAGGCGCGGGTGGCGTCGGGCTCGGCGGGCCAGGTCGACGAGGCGTGGCTCGACATCGTGGCCGGCTCGGGTGGCGCGGCGTCAGACGCGTGGGTGAAGGAGCTGATGAACCTCTACCTCGGCTGGGCCGAGAAGCGCCGGTACGAGGCGCGGGTCGCGGCCGAGAGTGAAGAGCCGGGCAGGGTGGTGCTGCACCTGACCGGGCCGGGCGTGTTCGGCTTCTTGGCGGGCGAGCGCGGGCTGCACCGCCGCATCGACGGCGAGGCGCGGGTGAGCGCGTACGTGAGGGCGTTCGCGCCCGAGGCGTTCGGTGGTGCGCGCGAGGCGCCGGTGGAGTCGCGCGACCTGAAGCGCCGCCAGGGCCGGTTCGCAGAGAAGTTGGGCTGCGAGGCGATCGCGCGGGACGACTCGACGGGCCGCGAGGTGAAGCTGTGGGGCACCGCCGATGCGGGCGAGTGCCGGCAGCTGGCGCTGATGCTGCTCGAGGCTCCGGGGGAGGGCGACGAGGCGCGCCGTTATTTCCTCGGCCGCAGCCCCCGGGTGGAAGATCCACGCACCGGCGAAGGCACCCCCCGGGTGAAAGACGTGATGCGGGGTGAGATCGACGTCTTCATCGCTGCCTGGATGGCCCGCCCGCCAGATCCTCCAGTGGTTGCGGTTACCTAGGCGGTCGTCTGCCGGGCGCCCGAAAAGTGTCTGGCACCTTCGCCGCCTCGAATGTTTCGCCGTAGTTACAAACGCTTACGGCGATCCAAACAATTCGGGTTCAGTGTCCTCGGGGCCATGGCGATCACGTTCAACCGTCTCCCCGACGTTTCACACCTGACCCCGGTCCGGGGTCTGAGAGCCAACATGTTCACCGCTGAGTCCGAGGGGTACTCCAGCTACATCCACCGCCGGCCGATCTGGCCGCGGCTCAAGATTCCCCTCGCCGGCGCCGTCGCGTTCATCACCCTCGCGTTCGCCGTCGTCGGCTGCCTGCACTAACCGCCGGTCAGCGCGCGCCACACCGCTTCGAGCCGCTTCTCGTCTTTCGCCAGCTGCTCCAACTGCGTCGCCAGCTCGCGCGCTCGCTCCGCCAACACTTTTCCACCCGACATCGACGGCTCGCTCGCTCGCCACTGAGGCGAGGAGCGCACCTCGGCGTCGAGCTGCTCGTACAACACCGCCAGCGGCGCCACCGGGTCGAAGCAGAGCGTGAGCGCGAGCGATTCGTGCTCCGCCTCCGCCAGGTGCCACACCCCCGCCGGCATGATCAGACAGTCGCCCGGCTCCAACACCACGTGCTTGAAGTCACCGGTGCCGCTGGGCCGCGCCTGCTCCCACGCCTCCGGGCGCGCGCCGTCGACGTAGTCGGCCGAGCCGTCGTCGTTGCGATCGGCGTTCACCCGCGGCCAGTCGACCACCGGCTTCTCGGTGAACCACCACTTCTTCGAGCCGCTCAGCTGCATCACCCACGCGACCCGGGCGTCGAAGTGCACCGGGAGCCCGCCCTCGTGCGGCGAGTAGTACGCGTTGAACCGCACCAGCCCCGGGTAGCCGAGCTGCCGCTTCACCGCCGCGCAGAGCTCGTTCAGCCCGCGGTCGCCGTCGGAGATCACGTTCACGCACAGGCTGGCGCCCTTCTTCAGCGCCACCCGCGCGTGCTTCGCGGTGACGAAAGTGAACGGCCCCGCGCTCCCGTCGTCGGGCTTCATTCGGCCCCAGTGCGCGCGAATCACTCCGCGGCCTTCGGCGCCCTGGGCGTCGAGCGTGTCGAGCGCCTTCCAGAAGCGGCGCTTGTCGAACAGCTTCGCGAACCGGCGGCGCTCGCCTTTGAGGTGCAGCGTGCGCTTCGCCCAGTACTTCGAGAGAAACTCCGCCGGCGTCACCGGGCCCAACAGCTCGCGCAGCTCCTTGCCCGCCATCAATACCCCCGGGAGACGTCGACCACGTTCAGCAGGACACGCTTGGCGGCGTAGCGGCGCAGGTTCTCCACCGCGACCGCGACCGTCGCATCGGTGGCGGTGTCGGAGGTGCCCGCGCTGTGCGGCGTCAGCACCACGTTCTCCATCTGCCGGAGCGGGTGGCCCTCGGGCAGCGGCTCGGGCTCGGTGACGTCGAGGCCGGCGCCCGCGAGGTGGCCCGACTTCAGCGCATCGGTGAGCGCCTCGGTGTCGACCACCGCACCGCGGCTGATGTTGATCAACCGCGCGCCCGGCTTCATCGAGAGCAGCTCCGCGTCGCCGAGCAGCCCGCGCGTCTTCGGCGTCAGCGGCACGCAGCTCACCACCACGTCGGCCTTGCCCAGCTGCGCGCGCAACGGTCCGCGCTCCTTCTTCGCCGCCTCGACCTTCATGCCGAGGGCTTTGGCCTTGGCCGCCAGCGCTTTGCCGGAGCCGCCCATGCCGATGATCAGCATGCGCTTGTCCTCCAGGGTGGTGAGGCGATCGACGTCGATCTCCCTCGCGTTCAGCTGCCGGGTGAGCGCGAGCAGCAACGCCAGCGCGTGCTCGGCCAGCTGCGGAGCGTAGACGCCGCGCGCGCAGGTCACCTTCACCCCGCGCGGCAGGCCGTCGAGCTTGCCGTCGACCCCGGTGCTGAAGAAGTGAACCCACTTCAGGTTGGGCGCGCGCGCGTAGAGCTCTCTGCCGCTGAAGCCGAGCGAGACCTCGGCACCGGCGGCCTGGTTGAGCGCCGCCTCGTCGGTGAGGCAGATGCAGAGCTCGATGCGCTTCGAGGCGCCGGCCAGGCGTTGGAGTGAGGCGTCGTCGAGCGCCGGGCTGAGCACCTTGATCGGCGCCTCGTTCGGCCGCTTCGCTCGCGCGGGCTTCCGTGCCACGAGAGCGGTTTAACACTTGTTGGCTGCGCGGCGGCTGTTGTTCAGTGCGCTCCATTGGCCGACGAATTCGCCACCTTGCTCCGGCGCTGGCGGTTGAAGCCGAGCCGCCGCCCGCACACGCCCGGCCGAAACCGCGCGCGCCTCTGCGAGGGCCGTGAGGGGCCGGTGCTGGTGAAGCTGGCCGACCCCGGGCTGTCGCTGCGCACCGAGGCCGAGGCGCTCGACGCCTGCGAAGGTGCCACACACTTTTCGGTGCCCCGCTGCCTGTACCGCTCGCCCAGCGGTGACGCGCTCGGCATCGAGTGGATTTCCCACGCGCCCACGCTGTGGAACCTGCGGCACCGGCGAAAGTACCCGCAGGCGCTCGCGCGGCGGCTGGGTGAGGCGATCGCCGAGCTTCACTTGGGGGCGCTTCCGATTCCCCGGGTGCCGGGGAGCTTCGACTTCGGCGCCGACCTGCTCTGGCCGACGCCCGACGAATACGCGCGCTCCAACCCCGCGTCGCTCGAGCTGCTGGCGCGGGTGCAGCAGGACGCCGCGGCACCCGGAGTGCTGGAGTGGCTGAGCAGCCGGGCGCACTTCGCCGACCTCGCGCGGCCGCTGCACGGAGATCTCCGGCAGCCGAACGTGCTGGTGACCCGGCGTGGCGTGCCGGTGTTGATCGACTGGGACCAGGCCGGGTGGGGCGACCCCGCGAGCGACGTCGGCTCCCTGCTGGGCGACTACTTCACCGAGTACTTCGTGCCCACCGGCGGAGGGCTGACCCTGCCCAAGCTGCGCGCGTTCAGCGGCGAGCTGCTGCGCACCTACCTGGCGTGCTTCGCGCCCGACGAGCGGTTGCCGCTGGCGATCATCGGCTGGGCGGCGGTGTCGCTGCTTCGAAACGCGTCGGTGATGGTGCTCGAGCGCGGCGCGATGACCCGCGAGGCGTCGCACCTGGTCGAGGCGGGGTTGGTGGTGCTCGCCCAGCCGCGGGAGTGGCTCGCCGGGCTGACCGGGGTCTCCGCGTGACCCTCTTCGAGCAGATCGAGCGCGGGCTGAAGCACGGCCGCTCCGAGGACCAGCTGACGCAGTACCTCTACGAGCACCATCACCTCGATTGGGATCGCTGGCAGCCTCCGCATTTTCTCGGCGACACCGGGTTCGTCGCCGAGCTCGAGCGCGCCGCCGGTGGAGCGCGCTGTCTTCAGGCCGGGTGGCACGTGCTCGGGCTCGACGCCGCCGGTCTGGTCGCCAGCAACGGAGCGGTGCGGCTGTGGGTGCCACGGCGGCCGGGCGCCTGGCTGCCGGCGAAGCCGCGCGTCGGGGCTCCAGTGCGGCTCTCGTTTCCCTGTGCGCGCGCCGGAGCGATGCCCGGGTACTTCGTGCTCGTCTCTCGCGCCGGGCATGCGCCGTTCGGGCCTTCGGTGAAGCTGTACCTCAACCTGAAGCCGTCGGGCGCCGTCGCGTTGGTGCGGGAGTTGATGCGGCTGCGGGTTCGGTTCGACGCCAAGCTGTTCAACCACCCGCTGGCGTACGGCCGGCGCGACACCGCGGTGGTGTACTGCGCTCCGCGCGACGTGAAGGTGATGACCCGGGCGCTGCAGCGGTTCGTGCGGTCGCACCCTGCTCACGTGCGCGCGCAGCCGGTGCCGTTCACCACCGTGCTCGGCCGCGGCCTGTCGATTGGGCAGTCGCTCGAGGCGGAGGAACGCGAGGGCGTGAGCTACGGAGAGCTGCGCTGCCGGCTGGTGGCGCGTGCGGTGCTGCGGGCCCCGCGCGAGCGCTGGCTCGACGAGATTCGCCGCACCTTCAAGCGGGCGGGGACTGACTTTGATCAGCCTTGGCCGCCAGGTCGACCAGGAAGTGCTGCTCGTCGAGGCTGAGCGGGCCCAGGTCGGTCGCGCGGATCAGCTCGTCGAGGTGGTCGTCGCCCTCGAGCGCCACCATCAGGCCGTCGATCGCCGATTGTGAGAGCGCGAACCGGTAGTGGTCGGTGATGCCCGGCAGCCACTTCGATTTGGGCGCCAGCTTCTTCGCCTGGTCCTGGGAGACGAAGCCGTGGGTGGTGTTGAAGTTGTAGACCAGCGCGTTTCGCGGGCGCGCCAGGTGGGGGAAGAGGTCCCACGCGGCGCCGGGGTGGCCGGCGTTGAAGCGCACGAACGCGATGTCGACCGCGGAGCTGCTCACCGCCCAGCGCGCCGCTTCGCGATCGTGAAAGCTGGCGCCGATCGAGGTGCAGCCGATGAAGTTGGACTCGCGGTGACGGTGGAAGACCGGCATCCGGCCGCCGAGGTTGTGGCCGTAGGCGCCGCCCGCGACCAGCAGGTCGAGGCGCTCCAGCCCTGGGATGTGCTCGATGATCTCGGTGAACGGCATCGAGCAGAACTCGGGTTGGGTGACGTAGGCGGCGCCTGCCACCACCAGGTCTTTGCGGGCTTTGGGGCGCTTCTTCAGCAGGTCCGCCAGGCCCTGCCGCGTGGCCTCGTAGTAGGGCCAGTGCATGTCGGCGGTGAGGAAGAAGAAGTTGATGCCCGCGTCGAAGGCGCGCGTCACCATCGACGGGTGGTGAACGATGCCCAGGCAGATCGGGCTCACGCTCAGGTGCGAGCCGAGCTTCAGGCGGCGCTCGACCCAGTGCTGCTTCGTTTTCGATTTCGCCACTCGCGGTGGAAGAGAACAGTTTCGGATCGCCACGGCAACCGGAGGCTCAATCTCCTCCGCCCTACGTGGCGGACAGCGAGTTCTCGATCTGATCCGCCAGCGCGCGAATCTCAGCGGCGCGTTCCTCAGACACCGCGCCGCTGGCGTCACAATCTTCCATCAGCGACGCCACCTGCTCGCGCGCGAGGCCCGCCAACGGAGACACCGTCGCGAGCGCCTTCAACATCGAATCGAGGCTGTTCAGCGTCGACCGATCGTCCCGCCGGTCGACGAAGCGCACCTGCGACTCGGGCCGCGAGCAGGCCGCCCGGGTCAGCGCCTCGAGCCAGCGCGCGATCGCATCCATCTTCGGGTAGTCGAGCTTGTCGGGCGTGTCAGACGGGCGGTGGTAGTGCTCCCAGCGGCCGCAGGTCAGAAAAACGAACGGCACCTTCCGCTGCCAGAACGCGTAGTGGTCCGACAGCGGAGGAATCACTTCGCCGTCGGCCCGGCGCGGCACCACTCCCGGCACCGCGGGCAGAGCATCGACCAGCGCCGCGGTGCCCTCGCTGCGCTCGGCGCCGAGCACGAACATCGACTCGCGTACCTCGCGCGGCACCAGCGACGGCCCCACCGCGTGGCCCACCAGGTCCATGCACACCATCAGGTCGATGTTCGCCAGCGGCACCAGCGGCTCGGCCACGAAGGTCATCGAGCCCATCGACTGCTCGGCGAAGTGCGGCGGCTCCTCCGCGTCCCAGAACGTCAGCAGCACGTTTCGCCCGCGGGGAGGCTCGCGCTTCAGCGCCTCCGCCAGCTGGAGGGTGATCGCCACCGCGGCGGCGTTGTCGTCGGCGCCCCAGAAGATTTCGTCGCCGTGCCCGCCGAGGTGGTCGTAGTGCGCGCCCACCAGCACCCAGCGGTCGCTCGGGGTCGACGACATCACCCGCGCGAACACGTTGGTGCCCGACGCCTTCGGCACCCCCTGCACTTCGCTCTCGAGCCCGAGCGTCTTCAGCTCGTTCTGCAGCCAGAGCCGCACGTGACGCCCTTGCAGGGAGCCCGCCTTGCGGCCGCGTGCCTCGGGCGAGCAGAGCTGCTCCACCCGGCGCTTCAGCTCACTCATCGGCGGCGATCTTCTCGTCCTGCTCTTCGGTGGAGATCTCCGGTTTCGGCAGGGTGTCCAACGCCGGCCGCAGCAGGTTCATCGCCGGAGCGATGTACGGCACCACCTCTTCGCCGTATTCGCGCCCGTAGTTGGCCGCGGTCTCCACCAGCAGCGAGTCGTTCGACTTGAACGAGCCGCCGGCCCACGCCGACCACACCTCTTGCCCATCGCGGCAGCGCAGCAGCGTCGCATCGACCGAGGCCTCCACGCCGTCTCCCTTCGCCTTCGCGTCGGGCTTGAGCCAGATGACGCCCTCGAGGTTGCCGGTGCACAGCTCGCCCAGCGTCGGAGCGGTGGCCCGCGCCTCGTCGGCCTGGGCGATGAAGTCGCGCTTCTGATTCACGTAGCGCCGGGCCAGCCGGGCCCAGGCGTCGCCGACCTTCTGCTTGCCCTCCGGCAGCGGCTCGACCAGCACCAGCACCCGCTTCACCTTGTGCTTGTCTTCGGCATCGTAGTCCTCGCGGACGAACGAGCGCTTCACCACCGCGCAACCGGCCAACAACAATGTGACGAATGCGATTCGCTTCATGAGCGCGCGCACCATAGCAACTTGCACGCGCCTGTCGGCTGGGCGAGCCTTGGATCGTTTGGTTTCCCTCCTCCGCGGAGCGGCCGTCCTGGGCTCGCTTCTCTGCTTCTGCGCGTGCCCTGGGCCGAAAGGTCCCTGCACGCCAGGACAGGTCTACTCCTGCTACCCGGGCCCGCCGAACACGGTGAACATCGGCGTCTGTCACGGCGGCAGCTACCTCTGCGACGCGAAGGGTGAGCCGGGCGAGTGCAAAGGCGCCGAGCTGCCCAAGCCCGAGGTCTGCGACGGCCTCGACAACGACTGCAGCGGCACCGCCGACGAGAACGTCACCAACGCCTGCGGGGGCTGCACCATTCTCGACCATCAGCCGGGCGAGCCGTGCTCCACCTGCGGCAACTGGGTCTGCAACTCGGCCGACTCGCTCACCTGCCCGTCGGGCTCCGCCAACAACTGCGGCGAGTGCAACATGGCCGACATCACCGGGCTGGGCGGCAACTGCACCGGCGCGGTCACCGGCTGCATGGGCTTGTACGAGTGCCCGAGCGACGGCGGGCCGGTCGCGGCCTGTAGCGGAGACAAGACCACCGCCTGCAACGCCGACGACGACGGCGACGGAGTGGTGAACGGCATCGACAACTGCCCGATGAAGTCGAACGCCGGCCAGGCCGACGGCGACCACGACGGCGTCGGCGACGCCTGCGACAACTGCCTCACCACGGCGAACCCCAACCAGCTCGACACCGACTCCGACGGGCTGGGTGACATGTGCGACGACTGCCCGAGCGTGGGCGACCCCGGCCAGGCCGACATGGATGGCGATGGCCGCGGAGACGCGTGCGACAACTGCAGCGCGGTGGCGAACGCCTCGCAGACCGACACCGATGGCGACCGGCTGGGCGACGCCTGCGACAACTGCCCCTCGGTTTCGAACACCAACCAGGCCGACTTCGACAGCGATGGCCGCGGAGACGTCTGCGACGTGGTCATCTCCGAGCTGGCGGCGGCGGGAGCGGCGGGCGCGAGCGACGAGTTCATCGAGCTCTACAACGGCGGGCCAGCCGCGGTGGACCTCTCGGGGTGGAAGCTGATGTACCGCTCGTCGACCGGCGCGACCTACTCGTTGATCGACACCATTCCCGTCGGGGTCTCGCTGCCGTCGCACCACTACTACCTGATGGGCTCGGGCGGAGCGTCGGGCTACGCCGGCACCGTCACTCCCGATCAGATCGCCAAGACCCAGGGCGGCAACCCGACCTCGATCGGCCTGGCGGCGACCGCGGGGCACGTGCGCCTCGGCCTGCCTGGAGCGAGCGCCACCCCCAACCTTCCCGACGGCGGAGTCGACGCGCTGGTGGCCGACACCGTCGGTTACGGCACCGCGGCGGCCGGCCCGGAGGGGATGGCGGCGACCACCGCGAACTTCTCGGGCGGGCAGTCGATCGAGCGCAAGGCCAAGGCGAGCTCCACCGCCACCTCGATGGTGACCGGTGGCGCCGACGTCACCGCCGGCAACAACTACGACTCCAACAACAACGCGAACGACTTCGTGGTTCGCCCCAACCGCGACCCGCAGAACCTCGCCTCCCCGGCGGAGCCGTAGAAAAGCGTGTGACACCTTCTGGGTGCTTGATTTGACCGTTTGGTCATTGTTTGTGTAGGGTGGCCGTCGATGGTGAACCTGATCGCACTGGCGATACCGCTCTTCTTCATCGGGATCGGCATCGAGCTGTGGGTCGCCAAGCGGCGCGGGGTGAACGTCTATCGGCTGGGCGACGCGATGGCCGACATGGGCTGCGGCATTCTTCAGCAGGTCACCACCATGCTCTACGTGCCGTTCCTGGTGGTGGCCTACGGCTGGCTCTACGAGCACGCGCGGCTGGTGACGCTGCCGGGCTGGGCGGGCTGGGTGGTCGCCTTCGTCGGCATCGACTTCGTCTACTACTGGTGGCACCGGCTCTCGCACGAGGTGAACTTCATGTGGGCCGCCCACGTGGTTCACCACCAGAGCGAGGACTACAACCTCGCGGTGGCGCTGCGGCAGTCGATCACCACCTCGGTCACCTACTTCCCGTTTCAGGCGGTGCTGGCGATCGCCGGAGTGCCGCTGATCCCGATGGCGGTGGCGGCGTCGCTGAGCACGCTCTACCAGTTCTGGATTCACACCGAGCTGGTGAAGCCGCTGGGCCCGCTCGAGAAGCTGATCAACACCCCGTCGCTCCACCGGGTTCACCACGCGATCAACCCGAAGTACCTCGACCGCAACCACGGCGCGACGCTGATCATCTGGGACCGGCTGTTCGGCACCTGGCAGCCCGAAGAAGAAGAGTGCGTCTACGGCATCACCCAGCCGCTCTCGTCGTTCAACTCGGTCTGGGCCCAGTTCGACCACTACTGGAACCTGGTGAAGATGACCGCCCAGGCCCCCAACCTGCTCGAGAAGCTGAAGGTCTGGTTCAAGAGCCCGGCGTGGAAGCCGGCCTGGTACCAGGGCCCGGTGTTCCCCTCGCTCAACGCGCGAGCCGACCAACGAAAATACGAGCCTCAGACCTCGCCCACGCTGCGCCGCTGGGCGTTCTGGCAGTTCGTGGTGCTGATCGTCGCCACCTTCAGCGTGCTGATGTGGGGGCAGGTCTACTTCTCGGTGCCGCAGCTGGCGGTGCTGGTGGGCCTGTTCTACCTGGGGCTGTGGTCGGTGGCGGCGCTGATCGAGAACCGGCCGTTCGCCTCCAAGCTCGAGGTGGCCCGCTGGGTGGCCACGCTGGCCGCGGTACCGCTGATTGCGTTCGTGAGTTGACCCCTGTGGGAGCAGCCCCTAGAAGGCTGCCCCGGGTGGAACCGACTCTTGGGAGGACTATGCGCGCGTTTCTGATCGCGGCGTTCGCCGTGCTGGCCCTGGCTGCGTGTGACGAGAAGAAGAAGGACACGCCGAAGCCGGAGGGCACCAAGCCCGCCGAGGTGAAGGCCAACGAGACCAAGCCTGCCGACGACGTCATTCTCATCGGTGAGGTCGGCTCGGTGACCGGTCCCCAGGCGGCGTTCGGCATCTCCACCCGCAACGGCGTCGAGCTGGCGGTCGAGGAGGCCAACGGCGCGGGCGGCGTGAAGGGCAAGAAGCTCGCGGTTCGCCTCTACGACGACCAGTCGAAGCCGGAGGAGGCCGCCGGCGCGACCACCCGGTTGATCAACCAGGACCACGTGGCGGTGATCATCGGCGAGGTCGCTTCGTCGAACTCGCTGGCGATGGCGCCGCTCGCCCAGGGCGCGCAGGTGCCGATGATTACGCCCTCGTCGACCAACCCCAAGGTGACCGAGATCGGCGACTACATCTTCCGCGTCTGCTTCATCGACCCGTTCCAGGGCTACGTGATGGCGAAGTACGCCAAGGAAGACCTCAAGCTGTCGAACGTCGCGATTCTGAAAGACGTGAAGAGCGCGTACTCCGAGGGCCTGGCCGACGTGTTCAGCCGCAAGTTCACCGAGCTGGGCGGCAAGATCGTCGGCACCGAGGCGTTCGCGCAGGGCGACTCCGACTTTCGCGCCCAGCTGACCGCGCTGAAGAAGCTGAAGCCCGACGGCCTCTACGTGCCCGCGTACTACAACGACGTCGGCGTGATCGCCCGCCAGGCCAAGGAGCTCGGCCTCAAGTCGGTGATGATGGGCGGCGACGGCTGGGACTCCGACAAGGTGTTCGAGCTCGGCGGCTCGGCGGTCGACGGGGCGTACTTCTCCGACCACTACTCGCCCGAAGACCCGTCGCCGACGGTGCAGAACTTCATCACCCGCTACAAGGCGAAGTACCAGATCGTGCCCGACTCGATGGCGGCGCTCGGCTACGACGCGGCCCGGGTGGCGATCGAGGCGATGAAGCGCGCCCCCGACCTCAAGGGCCCGGCGCTGCGTGACGAGATCGCCAAGACCAAGGACTTCCCCGGAGTGGCGGGCACGATCACGATGAACGAGAAGCGCGACGCGGTGAAGCCGGCGGTGGTGTTGACCATCAAAGACGGCAAGTTCGCGTACGTCTCGACGGTGAAGCCCGAGTAAAAGCGCGACCGATGTACGGGCTCCTGCAGCACCTCATCAACGGGCTGGCGGTGGGCACCATCTACGCCCTGGTCGCGCTCGGCTACACGATGGTCTACGGCGTGCTGAAGCTGATCAACTTCGCGCACGGCGACGTGATGATGGTCGGCGTCTACGTCGGCTACGCGGTCGCGTTTCTGTTGGGCCAGCAGTTCATGGGGAGCGCCGCCGGAGTCGCGCTGGTGTTCGGCGCCTCGATGGCGTTTTGCGCGGGGCTGGGCTTTCTGATCGAGCGCTTCGCCTACCGGCCGCTGCGCGAGAAGCCGCGGCTCACCTCGCTGATCACCGCGATCGGCGTCTCGTTCGCGCTCTCGTACGGGTTTCAGCTCGACGTCGGGTTCGATTCGGCCGGCCGCCACTGGCAGATTCTGCCCGGCGCCACCGCCCGCGCGTTCCCCGAGGTGATTCGGCACGTGCAGTGGTTCACCCTGGGCGACCCCGACGGCGACTCGGTGATCATCTGGAACTGGCAGGTGATCTCGCTGCTGATCGCGGTCGGGCTGATGATCGGCCTGCAGGTGCTGGTGTTTCAGACCCGCTTCGGCCGGGCGATGCGCGCGGTCAGCCACGACCACCGCACCGCGGCGCTGCTGGGCATTCCCGTCGACCGCGTCATCGGCGGCACCTTCATGCTCGGGAGCGCGCTGGCGGCGAGCGCCGGCATTCTCTACGCGATCAAAGACACCAAGATCGAGCCGCTGATGGGCGTGATGGTCGGCCTGAAGGCCTTCGTCGCCGCGGTGATCGGCGGCATCGGCGACGTGAAGGGCGCGCTGGCGGGAGCGCTGGCGCTGGGCCTGTGCGAGGAGTTCGTGGTCGCCTACTCGAGCTCGTCGTGGCGCGACGCGGTGGCGTTCGCGTTTCTGATTCTGGTGCTCCTCGTTCGACCGCAGGGCCTGTTCGGCCGCGCGGTGGCGGAGAAGGTCTAGATGGAGCGGACGAGCGAAGCGAGCCGCAGGCGAGCGCAGCGACCGGAGCGTGCGCAGCACGCGCAGGCGGGAGCGACCAGATAATGCCAGCGCAGGCGCAGCGTCAGAGCTGGCTCCCCGCGTTCGTGCCGATCGTGATCGCACTCGCCGCGTTCGGAGTGCTGCAGCTGCTGCTGGGGAAGTTCGCCTTCTTCTCGTACCTGGCCTGTCTGGTGGGCGTGAACGTGATTCTGGCGGTGTCGCTCAACATCGTGAACGGGATGACCGGGCAGTTCTCCATCGGTCACGCCGGGTTCATGGCGGTGGGCGCGTACCTGGGCGGGCTGATTTCGCTGCGCACCTCGTCGCTGTCGATTCACGGGCTGCCCGAGGTGGTGTCGGAGCAGCTGTTCCTGCTGCTCGCGCTCGCGGGTGGAGGCGCCGCCGCGGCGGTGTTCGGCTTCGTGGTCGGCCTTCCGTCGCTGCGGCTGAAGGGCGACTACCTGGCGATCGTCACCCTCGGGTTCGGCGAGATCATTCGGGTGGTCGTTCAGAACACCGAGACGCTGGGCAAGTCGCTCGGGCTCTCGGGCATTCCGCAAACGGCGTCGTTCGGCGCGGTGTGGTTCTTCGTGTTCATCACCATTCTGGTGGCCAAGCGCCTGGCGGCGTCGTCGCACGGGCGGTCGCTGTGGGCGATTCGTGAAGACGAGGTCGCCGCGGAGGCGATGGGCGTCGACACCACCGGCTACAAGGTGCGGGCGTTCGTGGTCTCGAGCTTCTTCGCCGGGGTGGCGGGCGCGCTGTTCGCCCACTTCGTTCCGGTGATCAACCCGGGCAGCTTCACCTTCGTGAAGTCGATGGAGGTGGTGGTGATGGTGGTGGCCGGCGGGCTCGGCTCGACCACCGGCTCGGTGGTGGCGGCGGTCGGCCTCACCTTGCTGCCCGAGGCGCTCCGCACGCTGTTCCTGCAGATCGGCGGCGGCGACCAGACCATCGCCCAGCGGGTCGACCAGGTGCGCATGCCCATCTACGGGCTGCTCCTGGTGGTGATTATGCTCACCCGGCCGCAGGGTATCTTCGGCACCCACGAGGCGTGGGAGCTGGTGAAGCGCAAACGCGCGTCGAGTTGATGTCCCAGGCTCGACCGATGCAGTGTCGAACCGTCAAATGACCTTGCGACACGCAATCCTTGCGCTGACGGTGTTTGCCCTGGGCTGCAACAACGGCAGCTCCACCGATGGCGGCACCGACTCGGGCACCGACGCCGGCACAGATGCGGGCAACGACGCGGGGATGGATGCGGGCGTCTGCGCACGCGGCGTGTGGACCGACGGGAGCGGCGACGGTTACCGGGCGCCATCGGCGAGCACCGACGGCGTGCTGGGCTTCGCCTCGCACGTTCAGCAGTGGGCGACGCTCGACTACAACACCGCGATGCCGGCGCCGACGGCGTGCATCGACGTCACCATCAGCGATCCCGATGGCCAGCCGGTTCAGAGCGCCATCACCCGGCAGAGCGCGGTGGTCGACGTGTCGTTCGTGCCGTCGAAGCTGGGCGTGCACCACGTGGTGATGGCGATCGACGGTGGCCCGGTGTTTCAGAACGACGTCGCGGTGTACCCGGTCGACGCTCCAGACCTGGTGCTGCCGCGCGCCTGCGGCTCGGTGGTGTGGGCGAACGGCGTGCTCGGCTGTGACGAGGCGTTGTTCGCGCTCGACGGGGGTGCGGTGGCTTCTCTGCCCGGAGGCCTCTGGCTGGCGGCGGGCGAGGACCTGCTGGCCTGGGTCGACGGAGGCCTCTCGTACGCGGCGCTCGACGACGCGGGGACCACTTTCGGTGCGGCGGTTTCGTCGCCACTGCCCGAGTCGTTCAGCGCGAGCGCCCGGGTGTTGGCGATCGGCAACTCCGCCGGCGGCGCGCTCTTCACCCGCGATGGTGGCTCGCTCACGGCCGTGGGCAGCCTCGACGCCGGCTTCGTGAACGTGTTCGCCGACGACGTGCCGCACGTGTTTCAGGTCAACGTGTTCGACTCTCCGGAGGGGCTGGTCTACTCGGCGGGAGCAGACCGGGTCGTCACCTGGATCGGCCTCAACACCATCAACGGCGGCTCGATGCACTGCCTGGTGTCTGACGGCGCCGGCGGCCTGATGGAGAGTGCCGGCTGCGACCCGTACTTCTCGCCGCGGTTGTTCCACCTCGAGTCGTCGAGCTGGCGTTTGCCGCGCCGGTCCCTGGCGCAGACCGCGCACGGCGTGCGGCTGCCCGACGGCGGAGCGATGTACCTCGCCGATGCCGGGCAGATCACCGACGACGACCGCATCGTCTGGCAGTCGTCGGAGAATCAGACGGCGATCTGGTTCCGCTAGCTGGTATAGGGTGCGCCCGATTCTCATGGGCGAGCCGCTCCTTCAGGCAGACAAGGTCTCGATGCGCTTCGGAGGTCTGAAGGCGCTGAGCGACTTCAGCCTCGTCATCGGCAAGGGCGACCTCAAGGGGTTGATCGGTCCCAACGGCGCCGGCAAGACCACCGCCTTCAACGCGCTCACCGGCGTTTACGCTCCCACCACCGGCGAAGTGAAGGTCGCGGGCGAGCGGGTGAACGGGCGGCGGCCGTTCGAGATCAACCGGCTCGGTCTGGCGCGCACGTTTCAGAACATCCGGCTGTTCAAGGACCTGTCGGCGCTCGACAACGTGAAGGTGGCGATTCTCGCGGAGACCAAGCCGGTCTTCAGCGCCGCCACCATCGACAAGCTGCGGCGCGCGGGGCCGCCCTCGGCGTGGATCGCGAAGGGCATGGCGGCGGGCAACAACTACTACGACTGGTGGCGGGCGCTGTTCCGCACGCCGGGGTTCCTCGCCGAAGAAGAAGCGCTCACCGTTCGCGCCAAAGAGCTGCTCACGGTGATGGGCCTGTCGCACCGGGCCGAGGAAGAGGCGCGCAACCTCCCGTACGGAGAGCAGCGGCGGTTGGAGATCGCTCGCGCGCTCGGCACTCACGCGAAGGTGTTGCTGCTCGATGAGCCGGCGGCGGGCATGAACACCCGCGAGAAGGCCGACCTGATGGTGCTGATTCGCGAGCTGCTGGGTAAGTTCGAGCTCGGCATTCTGCTGATCGAGCACGACATGAAGCTGGTGATGGGCATCTGCGATCAGATCACCGTGCTCGACCACGGAGAGACGATCGCGGTCGGCACTCCGGCGGAGGTTCGGGCCGACGCGAAGGTGATTGAGGCGTATTTGGGCGAGGCCGCGAAGCAGGCGGCGACCGGCTGAGCTGCGGCAGCGTAGTCTCTTGCTGATGCGGCTTCGTTTCGTTGTCGCGGTTGCGGTGTTCAGCGCCTCGTCTTGCGTTTGCTTCCGGGCGGTCGACGACTGCGAGCAAGGCGAGTGCCCCGATGGGGGTAACGGCGGCGGAGCTTCGGGCGGTGGCGAAGCGACCGGCGGCGGTGCCGCCTCTGGCGGTGGCGTTGCGGCTGGCGGCGGAGCCGCGGCCGGTGGCGGAAGTGCAGTTGGTGGCGGCGTTGCGGCTGGAGGCGGAGCCGCGGTTGGCGGCGGCGTTGCAGCTGGCGGCGGCGTTGCGGCTGGAGGCGGCGTTGCGGTTGGAGGCGGCGTTGCGGCTGGAGGCGGAAGCGCGGTGGGTGGCGGAAGTGCAGTTGGTGGCGGCGTGGCGGCTGGCGGCGGTGTTGCGGCCGGGGGCGGCAGCAGCGCCGGAGGCGGAGGCGGCACGACGCAGGCGATCACCTTCGACGCCGACGGCGGCTGCGAGTTTCACCTCGATGCTGGCTACGGCGACGCCGTTCTCGTGCATGGGACTTCGACCTCGCTGGGAACGATCGACTACTTCCTGGAGGGCTACTCTGCCGGCGCCTCGCAACTCTCTGGCCTGCAGGCGTTTACCAACGCGCAATTTTCCTTCAGCGGTGTTCCCGCCGACATCTTCGACTCCGGGCTCTGGGCGTGGAGCGGGTCGAACCAGCCGATCGTCGTCGGTCAGCTGTACTCCGGTGACAACATCGACATGCCGATGAAGACCACCCCGCTGGTGAACTACAGGATCAGCTTCAACTCAGGGCCGCAGCTGAGTTGCCCCACCGGTGATGGCACGGGCACCTTCGTCTATTCGACGTTCCTCACGAGCCTGCCGTACGGCGGCGACGTCGAGTTCGACTTTCATTGTCCGAGCATCGGCCTCGACGTTCACGGCTGTCATCACGTTCGCTGGTGACCCAGATTCACATCAGCCGCGCCAAGAAGCTGCGGTAGGGTAGGCCGCGATGAGCGAGGCCCCCGTTCAGGTGCTCGGTACACGCGCCGACAGCCCGGCGCTGCTCGACGTGTCAGGCCTGAAGGTGAAGTACGGCGCGATCGAAGCGCTCAAGGGTGTCGCGCTGAAGGTGAACAAGGGCGAGGTGGTCGCGCTGATCGGCGCCAACGGCGCGGGCAAGACCAGCACCCTGCGTGCGGTGAGCGGCATGTTGAAGCCGGCGGCCGGCACCATCACCCTGGGCAGCGAGAACATCACCGGGCACGCGGCGAACACGCTGGTGCCGAAGGGCATGGCGCACGCTCCCGAAGGGCGCGGCATCTTCCCCAACCTGACGGTGCAGGAGAACCTCGACCTCGGCGCCTATCTGCGTCGCGACGTCGAAGGCATCAAGGCCGACGCCGAGAAGTCGTTCGGGTTCTTCCCGGTGCTGAAGGAGCGGCGCACCCAGCTGGCCGGCACGCTGTCGGGCGGCGAGCAGCAGATGCTGGCGATCTCGCGGGCGCTGATGTCGCGGCCGAAGCTGCTGTTGCTCGACGAGCCCTCGCTCGGCCTGGCGCCGCAGGTGACCCAGACCATCTTCCGCATCCTCCGCGAGGTGAATCAGCAGGGCGTGAGCATTCTGCTGGTGGAGCAGAACGCGTCGCTCGCGCTCACCCTGGCGCACTGGGCGTACGTGCTCGAGACCGGCGACGTGGTGATGGAGGGGACCGGCGCCAAGCTCCTCGAGAGCGAAGACGTGCGGAAGGCCTACCTCGGGGAGTGACGGGTCAGCCCCACCCGTTTTGACTCTTTCAGGGTTGGAGTCAAAGCCTGTTGGAGTCAAAGCCGGTTGGACTCAAAGCCGGGGTGATAACTCTGGTGCACAGGTGCTCCAGTGGACTGTCCATGTCCTGTTCAGGACACCGCCTCCGAGAGCGCAGGTTGCTGAATCAGCTCAGCTTTTTGATCTGGCGCGGGACTTGATCAGGGGGAACTTCATCATGCGTTCCCTCACCCTCGCCGTCTCGTTGATGCTGCTGTCTGTTCCCGCTTTCGCCCGCGGCCGCAATGTCCCCGCCGAGTCGCTCAAGCAGGTGAACGTTCCCGTCGGTTCGTCGACCACCGTCGAGCTCCCCGCCTCGGTCTCGAAGGTCACCCTGTCGGACCCCTCGGTCGCCGAGGTCGAGTTCAACGGCCGAAGGCTCACCATCACCGGTCAGCACAAGGGCTCGTCGGAGGTGATGATCACCACCCGCGACGGCAAGATGCGCCTCGGGGTGTACGTCGCCAGCGACAAGTACGCGCTGCCGTACTGACCGCTACTTCACCGCCCGGCGCCAGACGCCGTACTTGCCGATCGCGTACAGCGCCCGCACGCCGTCTTTCCAGCCGATCTTCTTTCCCTCTTCGTAGGTGCGGCCGAAGTAGTTGATCGGCACTTCGTACACCCGCAGCCCCGCTCGCCCGACGTTCGCGGTCAACTCGGGCTCGATGCCGAAGCGCTTCTCTTCCAACTTGAAACCCTGGAGCACCTCTCGGCGGAACGCCTTGTAGCAGGTCTCCATGTCGGTCAGGTTCAGCCCCGAGGTCATGTTCGACAGCAACGTGAGCCCGTAGTTGAGCACCGAGTGCCAGAAGTAGAGCGCCCGCCGCCGCTCGCCGATGAACCGGCTGCCGTAGACGACGTCGGCCAGGCCCTCTTTGATCGGCGCGACCACCTTGGGAATGTCGTTCGGGTCGTACTCGAGGTCGGCGTCCTGCACGATGATGATCTCGCCGGTCGCCTCGGCGAAGCCCCGGTGGAGCGCCGCGCCCTTGCCCGCGTTCTTCGGCTGCAACAGCACCAGAAACTCGTTCTTGTTCTTCGGCTTCGCGCCCTCGATCGCCTTCAGGCCCTCGCGCGACAACCGCTCGAGCAGCTCCCGGGAGCCGTCTTTGCTGCCGTCGTCGATCAGCACCAGCTGCTTGGGGAAGTCGACCGCCACCACCCGGCGGATGATCTCCTCCAGCGTGCGCATCTCGTTGTAGACCGGCATCACCAGCGACACGACCGCGTCGGGTGGCAATGGCGTGGTGAGGGCGTAGGTCGACATCGCGGCGCCGCGCTTAGCAGATGCTTTCAAGGAATGCTTGCCGCTGATGCGGCCCTCGATTTCAATGGCCGGCCGATGCCTCCGCCTCGCCGCGCCCCACCTCGTGCCGCCGCTGGCCGCGTTCGCCACGAAGTCGAGAAGCCCGCCTGGTGGCAGCACTGGTACGTCGCCGCCGGCGCAGTGCCGGTCGCGATCGGCGTGCTGCTGCTGGTGGTGATGCTGATTCAGCGGCTCGCGGTCGGCTCCTCGAACTTCTACGTCGCCACCCTCCAGAAGGCCCAGGCCAACCCGATCGTGGTCGCGAAGTGCGGCAACGGCATCGAGGTCGACAAGGTGCAGGTCGCCGACATTCCGCTCTTCGGCGGAGACACCAAGCTGGTGTTGATCGCCAAGGGCAGCCGCGGCCAGTGCCGAATCATCGCCGAAGGCTCGGCCTCGTCGTTCGACAACGCCGAGATGAAGCGCTTCGTGCTCCAGACGCAGGACTGGCAGCAGGTCGACCTGCTCCGCAAGCACAACACCGGTCTGTAGCACCGGGTTCTCTTGATTCGTGTTGCGTAACACCCTGGGCTAGCGTGTCCCTCCGTCGTGAGCGACGCGCTTCTCTGCCCTCAATGCGCGAAGGTCCTCGACGCGGAGCCGAACTTCTGCCCCGCGTGCGGCAGCGATCTCCGCGGGCTCACCCCCACCGCGCAGACCCTGAGCGGCCACCTCACCGGCACGCTGATCGACGGCCGCTACAAGGTGCTCGAGAAGCTCGGCGAAGGCGGCATGGGCTCCGTCTACAAGGTCGAGCACGTGCGCATGGGCAAGATTCTCGCGCTCAAGGTCCTCCGGCCCGACTCCGCCCTCGACAAGCAGCTGAAGAGCCGCTTCATTCAGGAAGCCCGGGTCGTCGCCAAGCTCTCGCACCCCAACACCGTGCAGGTGTTCGACTCCGGCGAGCTCAAAGACGGCGGCCTGTTCATCGCGATGGAGTACCTGCCCGGCCGCGACCTCTCGTGGCACCTGCGCGCCCGCGGGCCGATGACCGAAGAGAAGGCGGTGCAGGTCGGCATTCAGGTGCTCTCGTCGCTCGAAGAGGCCCACAGCCTCGGCATCGTTCACCGCGACATCAAGCCCGCCAACATCATGCTGGTGCGCCGCAAGGGCGGCGAAGACCAGGTGAAGCTGCTCGACTTCGGCATCGCCAAGCTCCAGGAGGCCGAGGGCCGCAAGACCATCACCGGCACCACCGAGTTCATCGGCACCCCCGCGTACATGAGCCCGGAGCAGGGCAAGGGCGAGGGCCTCGACCCCCGAAGCGACCTCTACTCGCTGGGCGCGGTGCTGTTCGAGCTGATCACCGGCCGGCAGGTGTTCATCGGCCCCACGCCGATGTCGGTGGTCACCCAGCACATGACCACCCCGCCGCCGAGGGTTCACGAGGTGGCGCCCGACCGCAACTGCTCCACCGCGTTCGAGGCGGTGCTGAAGCAGGTGCTCGACAAGGACCCCACCAAGCGCTTCTCGAACGCCGAGACGATGCGGAGCGCGCTGGAGCGGGTGCGGCGCGAGATGGGCGCGTTGCCCAACGACTTCACTCCGCTGCCCGACGAGCTGGCCGAGAAGATGGCCAACCGGGCCGACTTCGACAAGTTCGAGAGCAGCCTGCGCACCTCGCGCGCGCTCGCTCCGGTGGCCACCCTGCTGGTGATCGCCGCGCTCGGGCTGGGCGGCTGGCGCTGGGCGGCGACCCACTCCACCGACGACGGCCTGCGCGCCTCCGAGGTCGAGCCGAACGACGAGCCCCGGCAGGCGACCGCGATCGCGCTCAACACCGACGTGAAGGGCTCGATCGGCGCCACGTCTCCCGAAGGCAAGAACGACCGCGACTTCTACCTGGTGCGGGTGCCCGAAGGCCCGGTGCGCATTACCCTCTCGGGCGTCTCCGACCTCAACCTCACCCTCGAGATGGCGCAGCTGTCGGGCGGCACCCACCTGTCGCCGCTGCTGTTCCTCGACGACAACGGCGTCTCGGGAGAAGAGCGGGTCGACGCGCTCCAGGTGCACGACGGGCCGCTCTACCTGAAGGTGGAGGAGTCGGCGTTCTTCGACGAGTCGCCGCGGTCGCCGCGCGAGAAGGCGCTGGTGCCGTACACCCTGCGGGTCGAGGCGATGGGCGGAGGGCCGTTCGAGCACGAGCCGAACGACAGCCTCTCGACCGCCCAGTCATGTCAGCTCACCAAGAGCTTCATCGCGTACACCGGCGCGCGCGCCGACTTCCCCGACAAGGCCTCGGCGATGCGGCCGCAGTTCCCGCTCTCGACGGTCGACTACTTCAAGGTCGAGGTGAGCGACGAGGTGGTGCAGGTCGGAGTGCTGGTGGTGCCTCCGCCGAAGGGCAAGCTGCTGGTGGTCGACGGGGTAGCGCTGGAGACCTGGCAGCAGAAGCACAACGCGGCGACCTCGCCGGTGGCGCACGGCGCTCCGCTCCCGCACGTGACGGTGGTGGAGGGCGCGCCGAAGGTGGTGCGGCTGTCTCCCGCCGGCGGCCACCGCATGGTGCGCATTCAGGGCGGCGAAGACTGCCAGCCGGGCGCGGAGTACCGGGTGGCGTTCATCACCAACGAAGACAACGGGCTCGCCTCGGCGATGGACCTCTCGCAGCAGCTGGAGACCGCGGGCCGTGACGAAGCGCGGGTGAAGGCGGCGGAGGAAGCAGCGAACACCTTCCCCGGCTCACCGCAGGCGATGCAGCTTCGCTCGATGGTGAAGTAGCTCAGATCGAGACGGCGACTTCTTCGGTCTCTTCGACGTCGATCTGAATTCCGACCCCGTCGTCTTCGAAGTCGAAGTGCTGATCCGGCTCCGCCAGCATGCCGAGCGCGCCGTCGATCTCTTCGGCGGTGATGCCGTCGAGCTGGGCCGCCCGCTTGGGAGACGCCTTGCGCTTCTTCAGCTGGGTGACGATCTTCGCCGCCGGAGGCAGCTTCGACGGCTGCAGCTTGAGCACCGCGGCCATGAACCGGGCCTGGCTCTCGGTGGAGTAGTGGTACTCGACCGCGAGTCCCTCTCCCGTTTTCACCCGCACTCCCCACCCGCCCGATTCTTCAATCGGGAAAACGTGCGTCGCTAGGCTGTCCATCTGCTCTCCGGTGAAGTGGCGCGAGAACCTCAGCGCCCGGCCGAACACCCTGGAGCGTACAGACCTGTAGCGACCTGTCGAATTTTTGGCTCTTTTGGTAAGCGCACGGATCATGATTCCTGCCTTCGACGCGAACGCGAAGTTCCAGAACCTGATCAACGGCGAGTGGGTCGCGCCGACGACCGGCAACTACGCCCCCAACCGCAACCCCGCGAACACCGACGACGTGCTCGGTCAGTTCCCGGTCTCGGGCGCGAAAGACGCCGAGGGCGCGGTCTCGGCGGCCAAGGGCGCGTTCAAGGAGTGGTCTTCGATGCCCGGCCCCGCGCGCGGCCGCATCTTGTGGAAGGCGGTCGATCTGTTTCGCGCCCGCATCGACGACTTCGCCCGCTGCCTGTGCCGTGAAGAGGGCAAGACGTTCGCCGAGTCGAAGGGCGAGGTGAACAAGGGCATCAACCTGTTCGAGTTCTACGCCGGCGAAGGCTTTCGGATGCACGGCAAGACCCTGCCGTCGGAGATGAAGCAGACCCTCACCTTCACCCTGCGGCAGCCGCTGGGCGTGGTGGCGCTGATCACTCCCTGGAACTTCCCGTTCGCGATTCCCGCCTGGAAGACTGCGCCCGCGCTGGTGACCGGCAACACGGTGGTGATGAAGCCGGCCTCGAATACCCCGGGCACGGCGACGATGTTCGCCCAGGTGCTGATGGATGCCGGCCTGCCGAAGGGCGTGTTCAACCTGGTCACCGGCCCCGGCGGCGCGGTGGGCAACACCCTGGTCGACCACACCGACGTGCAGGCGGTGAGCTTCACCGGCTCGAACGAGATCGGCATGGCGCTCAACGTGCGCGCGGCCAAGCGCGGCATCAAGGTCACCGCGGAGATGGGCGGCAAGAACCCGGTGGTGGTGCTCGACGACGCCGACCTCGACCTCGCGGCGAGCGGCATTCTCGGGGGCGCGTACGGCTCGACCGGCCAGCGCTGCACCGCGACCTCGCGGGTGGTGGTGCAGAAGGGCGTCGCCGCGCAGTTGGTGGAGCGGATCGTCGCCGGCGCGAAGAAGCTCAAGGTCGGCAACGGCCTGGAGTCCGGCATCGACATGGGCCCGGCGGTGGATCAGGGCCAGCTGAAGACCGACCTCGAGTACATCGAGATCGCGAAGGGCGAGGGCGCCACGCTGCGCACCGGCGGCAACCACCTCAAAGACGGCGCCTACGCCAAGGGCTTCTACGTGGAGCCGACGGTGTTCACCGGAGTGAAGGTCGGCTCGCGGCTGCACCAGGAAGAGGTGTTCGGCCCGGTGGTGGCGGTGGTCGAGGTGGGCGACTTCGAAGAGGCGCTCTACGCGGCGAACGCGGTGCAGTTCGGCCTCTCGGCGAGCATCTACACGCGCGACGCGAACACCGCGATGAAGTTCGTGGAGCGCTCCGAGGTCGGCATGGTGCACGTGAACAACCCGACCGTCGGCGGCGAAGCGCAGCTCCCGTTCGGCGGGTGGAAGTCGACCGGCGTCGGCGAGCGCGAGATGGCCGAGGAGGGCGCCGAGTTCTTCACCCAGCTGAAGACGGTGTTCTTCGATTACACCGGCGCGGCGCGTACCTCGAAGATCTACTGAGGGGCGAAAGTCCTCGTCCTCCGCCGGAGGACAGGTGACGACGCTTCGATGGTCCAGTTTGCGGGCGGCGCGCTGATCCGCGGCGCCGTTTCGCGCCCTTGGCGTTGGCCTCGCGCTTGCGAAGTACGCGGCCATGAGAACTCTGGCAGTGGCGGCGTTGGCGTTGGTCTTGGCGGCATGTGGCTCGGGCAGCACCGAAGACGGTGGCATGGGCGGTGGCTCGGCGACCGGCGGTGGAGCAGCGACGGGCGGTGGTGCGGCGACCGGCGGCGGATCAGCGGCGGGCGGTGGAGCGGCGACCGGTGGCGGCTCAGCGACGGGCGGCGGCGGTGCGGCGACCGGTGGTGGCGCGGCGACCGGTGGTGGCGCGGCGACGGGCGGCGGAGCGGCGACGGGTGGTGGCGCAGCGACGGGCGGCGGCGCCGGCGGAGGCAGCTCCGACGGTGGCCTCTCGAGCGTGACCTTCAACTACCGGCCGAGCTGGGGCGGCGTCACCCAGGTCAGCGTGCTGGGCGGCTTCGGGCTCGCCGACGACTGGACCAACCCGCTGGTGACGCTGGCCGACGACGGCACCGGCAACTTCACCGGCACCGCGCAGCTCGCCGACGGGCAGTACCCGTACCTGTTTCAGGTGTTCGGCGACGACCACGCGAACGGCAACTACAAACGCTACGCGATTGATCCGCTGAACTCCGACTTCGTGGCGTGCCCGGCCGGCGCGCCCAGCTACAACGCGAACAACGAGAACCCCTGCGCGCAGCTCACCGTGCCGCAGACCGCGGCCACCACCGCCTACGCGATCTCCGGCAACGTGCTCTACGACGGCGCCGGCGTGGCCGATTACCTGGTGGTGCTCGAACGCGACGAGATGGCGCCCTCGCACCACTTCTTCGCCGACCGCGCGACCAGCGACGGCGACGGCGGCTTCGTGCTCCACGCGGCCAGCGGCTCCTGGCGGCTGCAGGTCTGGTACCCGAACCTGCTGACCAAGACCGACGCGCAGCGCAACCCGCTCAACCTGCAGGCGATGCGCCGCACCATCCTCGACCGGATCAACCTGGTGGCCGACGTGACCGTTCCCTCGCCCGAGATGGGCTTCCACGAGTACGACCTGATGATTCCCAACGACGGTGGAGCGGTGACGCTGCCGGCCGGCTTCACCTTCACCCGTGCGTCGTGGGCGAAGGCCGCGCGGCTCCAGCTCTACGGGAGCAACGACGGCGGCGCGAACAACATCGGCGACCCGTGGTTCAACGGCGCTCCCACCGACGGCGGGGTGAGCAGCTTCGACGGCGGCTTCAACACCAACAAGGCGCTCGAGGCTTCACCCAACCCCGGTGAGCGCTACTTCTGGGGCAGCAGCCAGGCCGGCATGGCGCAAGGTGGGCTCAGCTGGACCGGCGAGTCGATGGTGTTCCCGGTCTATTTTCAGTGAGGCTCAGGCTCGGCCGTATTTCCGGAACGCCTGCTCGGAGGTGATGCGCGGGGCGATCAGCGAGCCGTTCGGCCCCGCGTGCGCGCCATCGATGTCGAGGTACTCGAGCGCGGTACTGCCTTCGAGGTTCCGCACGATGACGTCGAGCGTGTACGCCGGCCCCCGGGTGGCGATCAGCCAGTGAACGTTGTCGCGCTGATCAGAGATCGACGAGCGGCCGCCGGGCGTCTCGACCCGGTCGAACGCCGGCACCAGGGTGATGTGGGCGTCGTCGTCGCCCAGCCGCTGGTAGTGCCGCACCCGAAACTCGCCCCGCAGCACCAGGTGCATCGACGCCATCTTCCGGTGTCCGTGGGGGACGATCGCGGTGCCCTGGCGCAGCCCGAACATCCGAAGCTGATACGGCATTGCGCCCTCGAAGCCGGGCACCACCGGGTCGATCGTGCTGGCCCGGTCTTCCGGCAGCGACAGCTTCTTCGCCAATGCGTCGAGGTCGATCGCCGCGCAGACGTCTTCGGGCGAGACGTCGCCGGCGAGGCGCTCCATCTCTTCCTGCCACGCCACCGCACTGAGCGTGCTCGCCCGCAGGTCGGCGGCGCGCTCGCGCACCTTGATCAACCAGTCGCGGGCCTTCGACCGCACCGCACCCGCGAGCACGTCGCCGGGCAACAACGCGTTCAACATCAACCAGCGCGAAAACGTGTCCAACAGGAGTCGTCGAGTGGGCATTCGTCCGCGCACAGCATCGGCCGTGCCGTAGACTCGGCCACGTGGACGAAACGCCGTTCCCCAACAGCCTCTGCCACCGCTGCCAGCACGTGAAGCAGGTGAAGACCAAGACGTCGGTCTTCTTGATGTGCACCGCGCTCCCCGACAAGTACCCGCGCCAGCCGGTGCTCCAGTGCCCCGCCTACCAACCGGCGGCGAAGCGATGAGGCTGTTCGTCGCGGTCGATCTCGATCAGCCGACCCGGGCGGCGATTCCCGCCGGAGACGATGCGCGGGTGCGTTGGTCGGCGCGCGACAAGCTTCACCTCACGCTCGTCTTCCTCGGAGACGTGAGCGACGACCGCGAGCCCCAGGTGAAGCAGCTCTGCGCCGAGGTCGCCGCTCGCCATCGGCCCCTGAAGCTCACCGTCGAAGGCGCAGGGACCTTCGGGCATCCTCCGCGGGTGCTCTGGCTCGGCATCGGCGGCGAGCTCGACAAGCTCCGCGCGCTGCGGGCCGAGCTGTTCGCCGGGCTCGAAGTGAAAGACGAGCACCCCGACTACTCGCCCCACCTGACGCTGGGCCGCTCGAAGAGAGACCACGGCGACCGTGCGCTCGACGAGCTTGCCCAGCCGCTGAAGGCGACCCGGCTCGGCCCGTTCGCGGTCGACAGCGCGGCTCTCTACCAAACCTCCGGAGGCCGCTACCTCGAGCGCGCCCGGTTTCCGCTCGGAGCACGCGATGCGTAACGCGACCTTCGCCATCGTCGCGCTGCTGCTGGCCATCGGCGCGGCCGCGGCGTACTGGTCGATGCATTCGGCTCCTCCTCCGCCCGCCGTCACCGCGAAGGCTGAGCCGCCCGACGCGGGTGAAGCGTTGAAGGTGGTGGTGGCGCCGGCGAGCGAGTCGGCGAAGCGCGCGGCGTTGGTGCTGCCAAACGGCCCGAGCGAAGACGCGCAGGCGGTGTTGGGTGCGCCGCCGGTTCCGGCTCCGCCTGATGCCGGGAGCGAGGAGCAGGACTACCTCCCCGAGCGCCAGGTGGAGTGGGTCGCCGAGCTCGACCTCGAGCCAGGCGGGTCGGTCACCACCGCGCAGCTCCAGCGGGTGTTCAGCCCTGATTGGATGGCGGCGAACGGCAACCCGATCATCCACGGGCTCGCGGCGGCCAACCACCGTTGGACCTACGTCGGAGCGGCCGACTCCGAGGCTGCCTTCACCCAGCTGCAGCTCGCCTGGAGGCTGATCGACTTCGACGGCGGCAAGGCTTTCGATGCTCGGCGAGCGAAGGCGCTTCAGCAGGCGCTCGAGCTGCAGCGCAAGAAGGTCTCCACGGTGGCGGTGCGTTTCTCGCTCGAACCCACTGCGGCGGCGAAACGCGCCGAGCAGCTCGAAGCGCTCCGCAAAGACCTCCAAGAGGCGGAGATCGACCTCCTGCTGCTCGCTCCCGAGGCACAGCCCTTCGACGCCCGCATCGCGTGGGACGTGCTCAGCTGTCTCGGGCTGGAGTGGGGCGACGGCGACTCCTTCCACTGGAACAACCCCAACAGCGCCGCTGGCGATGAGAGCCTGTTCTCGGTCTCCACCAGCACGCCGCCCGGCTACCTGCTGCCCGAGGTGGTGGCGAAGGGCGAGCTGAAGCTCGAAGACCTCGGCTTCGGCTTCTACGTGCCGCGCACCCACGACCCGTTGGCGGTACTGGAAGCGATGCTGCGCGGAGCGAAGTACGCCCAGAAGCGCCTCGGCGGCACCCTCGCCACGCCCGACGGTCAGCCGCTCGACGAAGAGAAGCTGCGGGCGCGCGTCAAAGAGGCCGCCGGCAAGCTGCAGGACTTCGGCTTCGAGCCGGGATCCAAGCCGGTGCTCCAGCTGTTATGAGTAAGGCATGTGCCGCAACATTCGCGTCCTCCACAACTTCAAGCCGCCCACCAGCAAAGACGAGATGGCGGCCGCCGCGCTCCAGTACGTGCGCAAGGTCTCGGGCTACCAGAAGGTGCCGCAAGACGACCTCGAGGCGTTCGACCTCGCGGTGCGTGAGGTGACCGAGGCCACCCAGAAGCTGCTCAAGAAGCTCCACAAGCACGGCGAGCCGCGCACCCGCGACGGCGAGAAGGAAAAGGCCCGCGAGAAGTGGAAGCGCCGCGAGGAGCAGCTGCGCTCAGCGTACGGCGGTCACTTCGCCGGAGAGAAGACGAACGGGTAGTTCACTTCGGTCACCGTCTTCGGGTGCACCGCGAACTTCACCTTCTTCATCTGGGTCACCAGGCAGCTCTCGACGGTGGCGTCGTTCATCGTGGTCGACGCGACGGTGGCCGCGGTCACCGTGCCGGCGGTGCCGATGGTGAACTTCAACACCACCTTGCCTTCGAGGCTCGGCTTCTTGCGCAGCTGTGACTCGTAGCAGGCCTTGAAGTCGTGCACGTGCTGGCGCACCCCGTCGGCGATCGTCTCTTTGAAGTCGCCCATCGTGTCGGGCTTCTGAAACATCGCGATCGCCTTCTCGATGTCTTCGTCGGTGACCTCTTTGCCCTCGGCCATCTTCTTGCCGAACAGCTCCTCGAGCTTCTTGCGCACCTCGGGGTCGAGCTCGTCGGCTCCGCCTTCGGAGCCCTCTTCTTCACGCTCGTCGGGCTCGGCCTGCTCTTCGAGCGCGTCGAGGCCATCGGGCCCGACCAACAGCGGCGTGCCGCGCCGCTCGGACCGCAGCTTGCCGGCGAAGTCGAGCAGCTTCTGCAGCTCCACGCCCTCCATCGAGAGGGCGGGAGCGAACCGGCTGTCGTACGTGTCGAGCGCGGCCTCGTCGGCCTTGATCAGCTTGTACGGCTTCGGCTCTTCGTAGCCGCCGGTGGCGGGCGCGAGGTCGAAGTTCTCGGTGGTGGTGTTGCCCACCAGGCCCACCCACCACGCCGACGGGTTGCCGGGCAGCGGGTGCTCGCGCTTGCCCACCACGCTGACCTGTTTCACCTGGGCCGCACGCGCGACCTCCACCAGCTTGGCGAAGTCGGCCGAGCTCACCCGGCGATCGACCGCCACCGTCCAGCTCGAGAACGAGCCCCGGGCGAGCCCGCGCGGGTCGTCGGCCGGCCGGTCGAGCTTCTCACCCAGCTTGCCCTGACCTTCGGAGGAGAACGGCGCGGCGATCACCGTGCCGTCGGGCGCGGTGAGCTTGTCGGGCTCGAGCAGCCACGCGTCTTCAGACGGGTGCTCACCGGCGGCGTTGAGCGGTTGAAAGGTGCTCACCTTTTCCCAAGGCGCCACGTCGAGCCCGGCGGTGGCCTTCGCCGCGGCCGACAACGCCGAAGCGTCGGCGCCCACCGCCAGCAGCCCCAGCGCGGCGCTGAGCGCGACCTCGATGATCAGCGGCGTCTTGTTGGCGGTCTTCACCGCGCCGAAGGCGAACAGCCCGAGCGCACCGAGCGCGCCCAGCCCCAACACCACGGTGCCGAGGGTGTCGGCCGAGGTCAGCTCCGCCGCGCCCGCCGCCAGCAGGGTCGCCTTGTCGTCGGGCGAGACGTTGGCCACTGCCTGGAAGACGTTGATCATTCCCGCCACGCCGACGCCGCGGGCGAGCGCCGTCACTGCCAGCGCCGCGGGAACACCGAGCACCGCCAGCAGCAGCGCCGAGCGCGGCTCACCGCTCGCACCGCCGAGACCGCCGAGGGCGGCGGCGATCAGAAACGCGGTCGCTGGCAGCAGCACCAGAAACATGGATGGCCCCACTTCTCTGAAGTTGGGCACCAGGAAGCAGGCGGCCAGCACCGGCACCGCCGCGCCCGCCGCGAGCAGCCCCACCGGCGCGAGCTTCTTCGCGTTCGCCAGCGCCGCCAGGCCGAGCGCGAGCCCGCTCGCCGCGAACAGGCCCGAGGCGAGGTAGGTGCCGAGCAGCCGGCAGGCGGAGGCCTCCGCGATGCCCGCCGCCATGATGGTGGCCTTGTCGGCCGGGTTCACGTTGGTGATCGCGCTCAACACCCCGTTGAGGCCCAGCCTCATACCGGCGACGCCGGTGAGCCACGGCAGCACGCTCATGCCCATCACCAGCGTGGCGGGGATTTTCACGCCCCGCGCCATCAGCACCACCAGCACGGTGATCGCCACCGCGCTCAGGCTGAACACCCCGAGCGTCAGGTAGGCGAAGGAGCCGCCCTCGTAGAACAGCCGGGTCGGCTCATCGCGAACGCCGCGGCTGGCGATCGCCACCACCGGAGTCACCGGGCACGCCGCGAGCGGGCAGATCGCCGCCAGCACCGCCCACAGCCAGTTGGGCTTCCACACCGGAGCCGGCGCGGAAGGTGCTGCGGGAGGAGGCGGCGGGTTCTCGATCATTTTTTCCTTCGGGTGAGCGCCAACAGCGCCAGCAACATCATCGGGTCGAAGCCGCTCGAGCAGCCGCAGCCCTTCTTCGCGTCGCCGCCGCCGCCCGAGCCGCCGCCGGCGTTGCCACCGGAGCCTCCGCCGCCACCCGCGCCTCCACCACCGTCGGAGGAGCCACCGCCGCCGCCCGCGCCGCCGCCGGTGCCCGCGTCGGCGAGGCAGACGTCGTCGACCCGGCCGTTGCAGTCGTCGTCGAGCGTGTTGCAGTACTCCTGGGTCGGCACCACCTCGTTGACGCACTTGGAGTAGCCGCCGTCGATGCAGTCGCGCTCGCCGGCCTTGCAGACGCCGACGTTACGGGTGATCGACGGGCCGGTGTAGCAGGCGCGGGTGTCTCCGCCGCGGCAGCCGCAGCCTTCGTCGATGGTGCCGTCGCAGTTGTCGTCGAGGCCGTTGCAAACCTCGGCGCTCGAGCTGCCCGCGGTGCAGGCGAACGGGCTGCCCGCCTTGCAGCTGGCGGTGAAGGTGACGCACGCGCCTTCGCCGCAGCGCTCCCAGCCGATGTCGTTGATGTCCTGCACGTCGGACTTGCCGTTGCAGTCGTTGTCGACGCCGTCGCACTTCTCTTTCGAGGGGAGCACGTCGGGGGTGAGCACCTGCCACCCGCCGTCGGCCTGGCAGCGCAGGGTGCCGGCGGTGCAGGGCAGGGTGTACGAGTACGCGCCGCCGTCGACCCAGAGAATGTTGGGGGTGGGCGAGTTGGTGAAGCGGCCCACGCCACCGCCGTCGGGGAAGCGGCAGTCGAAGCCGTTGTCGACCACGCCGTCGCAGTCGTCGTCGAGCAGGTTGGCGCTCTCGGGCTGCGGGTCGCCGGGCACGCACACGCCGGTCGCCTGGCCGTTGCACTCGTTGGCGACGCGGAAGCACGCGCCGGTGCCGCACGTGGTGATCGAGAAGCCGTCGTCGACCACGCCGTCGCAGTCGTCGTCGAGGCCGTTGCAGACCTCGGTCTGCGGCGTCTCGGTGGAGACGCAGGTGAGCCGGCCCGACACGCAGTGCTTCACGCCGGTGCCGCAGATGCCGCGCTCCATGAACACCTGGCAGGGCGCGCCGGCGCCGGGGTCGCCGTCGTCGACGATGCCGTTGCAGTCGTTGTCGAGCCCGTCACAGGTCTCGGGGAAGGGCCCGATCATGTCTTTGCAGGCCGACCAGAAGTTGTTGCGGCACACCTGGTAGCCCTGGCGGCACTCGCCCTTGCCGAGCGTGCTGTTGTCGGCGGTGTAGCAGGCCTGCTGGCCGCCCTGCGGGCACTGCTGCATGCCGGTCTCGCAGTCGGCGGGCAGCTGCGGCGACGGGTCGAACGCGAGCGGGCAGGTGACCTGATCGCCGAGCGGAACCTGGAACTGCCCCGAGGTCGGGTAGGTGGTGTCGCCGCCGTCGGCCTGGGTGAAGAGGAAGTAGTACGGGTGGCAGCCCTGCGGGAGCACGTCGGGGTCGTTGAAGCTCGCCCAGTAGGTGCCGTTGCTGTCGGAGCCGTAGCGGAGGTCGAGGTCGAAGCAGTGGCCGTTCACCACCACCTCGCTGCGCAGCGGAGGACCGGCCGGGTCGTAGTAGTTCGCGGCGAACGCCAGGCTGGCGGTGGTGATCGGGTTGGGCGGCTCGTAGATGGCGGCGCCCGCGGGAATCGCCGGCACCTGCACCTGGGCGTTGCCGTAGGCCACCGTCCAGTAGGTGCCGGTGCAGGTCTGGTTCTGCGCGTTGTAGTAGCCGGCGCCGAACTGGGTGCCCGCGTCGTCGCGCATCGCCGCGCGGTTGGAGTCGCTCTGCACCAGGCCGCACCAGAAGCCGTAGCCGGAGGCGACGTTGGTGCCGATGCCCTCGGAGATGAGCGAGTTGAAGCCGAACAGGCCGTAGCGCTGCTGGGAGTTCTGGCCCACGCCCGCGTCGCAGGTCTTGTTGCAGCCGCCGCCCGAGCACGCGCCCGGCGCCAGACAGCCGATGGTGCCCGCGCCCGCGTCGCCCAGCACGCAGCAGTTGTCGTGCTGGTAGCAGCCGAGCTCCGACATGTGGCGGGAGGTGAAGCGCGCGCCGAGGTTGGCGTCGTAGTTGTAGACGAGCGGAATCTTCGGGCCGTTCACCTCGGCGGTGAAGTCGCCGCACTCGTTCATGTTCGGAGTGAGACCGCTCTGGCGCGCCTGGTTCACCAGCACGTGCAGAATGCGCTCCTGGTCGGAGGGGTAGCCGCCGACCGGCTCGCCCAGCGCTTGGGAGGTCGAGACGTGGACGGGAACCGGGGAGTAGCGCTCGGAGCCGGAGGGCTCGTTGGCGCAGGCGGCGAACAGCATTGCGAGCACGGCTGCGGTTGCCGTGAGCCCCCTCCGTCGCTGCGCGACACCTCCCCCGAACGGGGAGGGGTTCTGCTTTCTGCTCTTCGGGATGAAGAACAGGCCGAGCAGGAGCACGACCACCCAGCTCGCGCCGCTCTGATCTCCGCAGCCGCAGCCGCCCTTGCCTCCGCCACCGCCGCCCGCGCCGCCGCCGGAGCCGCCGTTGTTGACGTGGAACGGCGCGCTCGCCGCCACTCCGCCGCAGTCTGCGCTGACCATGAAGTCTCCCGTTGCGTTGGCGGTGAACAAGCCGTTGCCGTCGATGGTGCCGCCGCCGCTCACCGTCCAGGTGCAGGCGCCCGGAGCCACCGTCGCTCCGGTGAGGTCTTTGCCCTGCACCGCGAACTGCTGGGTGTGCCCGACGCCGATGGTGGCGCCCGAAGGGGCGATGGTCGCGGTCGCCAGCCCGCCGCCGGTCACCATCACGGTGACGAAGCCGCTCGCCGACAGCCCGTTCATGTCGGTGACGTCGACCTGGAGGTTGTACGCGCCGGTCTTGGTGAAGGTGGCGACGGTGTTCTTCGCCGCGTTGGTGTCGTTGGCCGAGAACGCGACCGCCGCGACCGGAGCGACCGCGCTCCAGTGGTACGACAGCTGTGCTTCGCCCATGTCGTCGTCGGCGAGCACAGAGAGCGCGGTGGTGCCGCCAGTGACCGGGTTCGGGGTGGCGGTGGGGCCCATGGTGAGGTGCGGCACCGGGCCGACCACGATGTGCACCGGGGTGGTGCCCATCACTCCGTTGACAGTGGCGGTGACGGTGAAGTCGCCCGCGCTCATCGCGGTGAGCTTGCCCGACGCCGAGATGGTGCCGCCGCCCGAGAGGTCCCAGTGCGCTTCGCCGCCGAAGTCGACCATGCCGCCGAACTGGTCGGTCACCTGGGCGACGAACTGCTTGGTGTCGCCCACCTGCACCATCGGCGCGTTGGGCACCACCGAGACCATCGCGTCGTCCTGCACCACCACCACGGTGATCTGCGCGCTCGCGGTCTTGCCGCCGCCGTCGGTCACCACCAGGTCGATGATGTACGCGCCGGGCGCGGTGAAGGTCGCGGTGCAGCCCTTGGCGGCGTTGGTGCCGTTGGGCGCGAAGGTCACCGGCTGGGGCCCGAAGTTCAGGCTCCAGGTGTAGGTGAGCGCGGCCTCGCCCTCGACCGGGTCGGCGCCGAGCACCGTCAACATCGAGGTGGTGCCCTTCACCAGCGACGGGTTGGCGTGCGGAGGAATCGCGATCGTCGGCGGCGCGTTGGCGCCGAACACGCCGAAGTCGTTGCCGGTGGAGTCGGCGCCGGCCACGGTCACCGAGAGCGTCGCGGGCGTGAACTGGTAGCCCGCCTTCGCCGGAGTGAGCGTGTAGATGCCGTCGGGTACGCCGACGAGCACGTAGTTGCCGTTGGTGTCGGTGCCGCTCACCCGGGTGCCGTCAGACACGGTGGCGCCGAGCAGCGGCGAGCCCGCCTCGTCGATGTGGCCCGAGACCAGCGACGCGTTGCCGGCGACCGAGGTGAAGTCCTGGCCGGTGAGCGCGGCGTTCGACACCGTCACCGGGTTGGTGAAGTTTGGGGTGATGATCTGCCCGCTCGCGGTGGCGACCAGGTTCCACTTGCCCGGCGAGACCTTGGGCAGGGTGTAGTTCCAGTGGCCGCCGGCGTTGGCGGTCTGCACCGTGTGGGTGCCGTCGGTGACGGTGTGCGGGCCGGCGACGCCGGTGACCTCGCCCGAGATCGGGAACACGTTCTCGACGAAGTTGAGGTTCGACTGGCCCGAGCTCGCCACCACCACCGGGTTGTTGAAGCCGCTGGGCACGAACTGCGCCGCGCCCGCGAGCGACACGGTGAGGTTGTAGGCGCCGTTCGGAACTCCGTTGAGGTCGTAGTGGCCGGAGCTGTTGGTGAGGGTGGTGTACTGGCCCGCGCTCACCGTGGCGCCGCTGACGCCCATGCCCACCGAGGTGACGTTGCCCGACAGCGTGTAGGTCGCGCGCGAGGCGCCGAAGTCGATGTTGGTGAGGTTGCTGCTGATGCTGAGCGGGTTGTTGAACGACGGCGTAATCGTGTAGCCGGGCTTCACCGCCTGCACGCTGGTCGAGCCGCCCACCAGGCCGGTGAGGGTGTAGTTGCCCGACGAGTCGGTGAAGGTCATGTGCGAGCCGGAGTAGACGCGCACGCCCACCACGCCGGCGCCGTTCTCTTTCACCGCTCCCGAGACGCGGTAGGTGCCGGGGCTGCCGACCTTGAGAACGACGTAGGCGCTGCCGAAGCCGCCCTTCATGTCGGAGACGATCACGCTCGCGGTGACCTCTTGCGCGAACCCGAAGCTGGTCGAGATCGACGACGCGTTCGGGTAGCTCACTCCGTCGCCCAGGTTCCACCAGTAGGCCAGGGTGTCGCCGTCGGCGTCGGTGGCGTTGGCGGTCAGGGTCACCGACTGCCCGGAGGTGAGGCTGGTGGCGCTGGCGTTGAGCGTGAGCGTGGGCGCGTGGTTGGAGGGGTACAGCCCGCGGTTCACCACCACGTCGAGGCTGGCGGGCGAGGTGCCGGAGTTCGACTGGGTCGGGGTGATGAAGACGCCGGCCGAGGTGTCGACGAAGGTGTGGCCCAGCTGCAGCTCGGCGTCGCTGGCATCGGCGGTCCACGGGGTCATGTCGAGCAGGTTGGCCTGGGTGTCGAAGCCGTAGCCCCAGTTGACGATCGCGCCGGTCACCTGAGCGCCGCCGCCCTGCGGCCGGTACTCCACCCAGTAGTCGAGCGAGGTGGAGAGGGGGATTCGAATCGCGTGCACGCCGCCCAGCACCGACGACTCGAGGTCTTGCAGCCGGTAGCTGCCGGAGTCGTTGGGGCCGGCGATGATCTGCACCTCGCCGTTGCCGAACCAGTCGGCGAGGTCTTTGTACCAGGCGTTGTAGTGGCCGCCGCCCGAGCCCATCACCTCGAACACGTTGCCGTACTCCTGCGAGGAGCCGTTGCCGATGACCGTGTCCTGGTCGGCCTGCCAGAAGTTGGCGTGCTCGAAGCCGAGGTTGTGGCCGGTCTCGTGCTCGAGCACCGAGGGGTCGAAGTAGCCGTTGAGCCAGGCGCCCGACGCGCCGACGAAGCCCAGGCCGGCCCAACCCCAGGCGCCGATCGAGCTGAAGCAGACCACCTCGAAGTCGTAGCCGTTGTAGCCGGCGCCGTGGGCGGCCTGGCGCGCGTCGTCGAGCAGCGCCTGGTCGTCGTTGTTGGCGGCGTAGTCAGACTTGTTGCGCGGCATTCGCAGCACGGTGGTGAAGGCGGCGCTGTTGATGTTCAGCTTGTTGAAGCTGTTCGCCTTCCAGAAGGTGTTCTCGGTGTTGAGCAGCGCCTGAGCGTCGGGGTCGGAGAGCGGGGCACCGGGCGCGTCGGCGAAGTCGACCCGCATCAGCAGCATCTTCTTCGAGCCGACGGTCCACCCCGAGGCCTGCGGGCCGGGCCTGGGGCTCTGCTTCACGTGCACCGCGGCGACGCCGTCGATCGCGTAGCCGTCGATGGCGGCCGGGCCGGTGGTGAGGCCCTTCTCGAGCGGGGTGAAGCGGAAGGTGCGCTTGCCGAGCACCAGCCGGTACTCGAGGCCGGTGCGCTTGTCGGGGTTGACGAAGCCCAGCACCTGCACGGTGCCGTTGCCTTTCAGCGGCTCCGCCAGCCAGTGCGCGCCGTCGGCGTCGAGGCCGTTTCTTTGGGCGGCCCGCTTCAGCGCCTCGGCGGGGTTGGCGCGCATCAACTGCTTCATCGCGTCGCGCCGCGCGTTCAGGTGTTCGACGGTGTCGGAGGCGCCCAGCGCCACCAGTAATAAGGACAAAGACAGACGGCGGCTCATCGACGACCTCGACAAGTGGAAATGCGGGGCGGCCCCTCCCGACGACAGCGACGCAACGTGCTCAATCGGCGGCCCGATTACAAGGGCCGCGCGCCGCATATGTGCGATGGTGTCGCGCCGTGATTCAGGTCTTCGTCCTGCTCACTGCCATGGCTGCCTCGACCCACGACCAGCTGGAGCTGATCTCCAAGAAGAAGGTCTTCTTCGCCCACCAGTCGGTCGGCCAGAACCTGGTCGACGGGGTGACCAAGCTGGCCTTCGACGAGCACGTGATGCTGCGGGTGGTGCCGTACAAGCCGGGTGCGCTGAGCGAGCCGGGGCTGGTGCACGCGCAGAACGGCGTCAACGGCCAGCCCGAGACCAAGCTGAAGGGCTTCGGCGAGCTGCTGTCGCAGACGGAGGGCGCCGACCTGGCGGCGATGAAGCTCTGTTACGTCGACTTCACGCCCGACACCGACGCGGCCGCGCTGTTCGCGAAGTTCAAGGCGGCGCACGACGAGGTGAAGCAGAAGCACCCGGGGCTGAAGGTGATGGTGATCACCACTCCGTTGACCACGGTGCAGCGGGGGCTGAAGGCGGCGCTGAAGAACAAGCTGGGCGGCGGCGCGTACGGCGAGCGCGAGAACGTGAAGCGCCACCAGTTCAACGAGCTGATCCGCAAGGAGTACCAGGGCAAGGAGCCGTTCTTCGACCTGGCGGCGCTGGAGTCGGGCTCGGGCACGGCGGCCTGCACCTTCGAGCGCGACGGGCAGACCTGGCCGTGCCTGCGCGACGAGATCACCGACGACGGCGGGCACCTGAACGCGAACGGTCAGCGGCAGCTGGCGACCGCGTGGGTGGCGGCGCTGGCTGAAGCGTTGCGCTGATCATTCATGAAGGAATCATTTCGGGTTTCGAAACGCGTTTGGTGGCCCGGCGGAAACGCGCCGAGGGCGTCTGTGGCCGCGTCGTAACCGGCGATCACGCCCCATCTGGGACATTCGCGAGATTCTGCACTGGCACAGAGGTTGAAAAACGTCTGGCACCATGACTCCTGTGCTCGTCCGCGGGCCGGCCTCTCAGCAGGCGCCCCGGAGTTGGCTCCCCCCGAAGTGGTTCTACCCCGTCGCCGCGGCCGGTCTGGTCGGCTGTCTGCTGGCGGTGCAGGTGATACGGCCGGCGCTGTTTCCGCTCTGGTTGGGGGTTGGAGTGGTGAGCGCGGCGGCGATCGGCCGGCTGCTGGCGCTGCGGGAGCAGGCGCTCTGGTCGATGAGCAGCACCGACGTGGCGACCGGGCTGATGAACCGCCGCCAGTTTCAGGAGGCGCTCGAGCGCGAGCTGGCCCACATGCGGCGCACCCACCAGCCGGTGGCGCTGTTGATGTTCGACCTCGACAAGCTGAAGCAGATCAACGACCGGCTGGGCCACGCGGCGGGTGACCAGGCGTTGAAGGCGGTGGCGCACGCGTTTCGGCGCTGCTGCCGGGCCGATGATCTGATCGCGCGCTGGGGCGGCGACGAGTTCGCGGTGGTGGCGCAGGTGGCGAATGAGCACGAGGCGCGGCTGTTGGGCGGGCGCCTGTGCATCGCGGTGCGGGAAGCATCGGAAGGGGCGATGGTGCTCTCGGTGTCGGGCGGCATCGCGCTGGCTGATCCCGATCGCCCGGCGGTGTCGCGGCCGTCGGCGCTGTTCGCCGCGGCGGACCGTGCGCTCTACAAGGCGAAGGCGCGCGGCGGCAGCCACATCGAGGTCGGCGGCCACGAGGTGATTCGGCTGAAGGCGGTCGATACCAGTGACGTGAAGGTGGTGGTCGACAAGCACCACCAGAACCTGAAGCGCTGGCCGTTGTGACGTGGGCGCAGCCGCTACTTCTTCTCGACGATCAGATCGCGGCCCTGCGTCACATCGACCGACCCGCACCAGTTGCCGAACTCCTCGTAGTCCTTCGGCGGAATGCGGGCCATGTCGAGCCGGTAGTCTTCGTCGACGGTGAGCACGTCGCCGTCCTGCGTCTCGCGGCGCACGAAGTGGCCCCAGGCTGAATCGCCCTTGGCCTCCTTGAGCGGATCGCGCAGCACCCAGCCGTGCGGCAGGGTCAGCTTCACCAGCGTGTGGCTCGACTCGGAGTCGCCGATGAACAGCGGCGTGCGCCGCAGGCCCAGCTGCAGAAACCGCTTCCCCAACATCACCGGGAAGGTGACCGGGCTCGACAGCACCAGCCGCTTGTCTCCGTCTTTGCGGCCGAACCGCGGCGCCTTGAAGCCGTAGCCCACCACCACCGTCGCGCCGACCTCGCGCTTCATGTCGAGCTTGAGCGACGACAGGTCAGCGCCGCCGAAGTAGCGCGAGAGCGCGGTTTGCAGCGCCTGCTCGCGCTGATCATTCGGCACCTGCTCGAGCGCTTCGGACAGCTGCGCGGCCTCTTCGCCCTGGTACGTCTCGGTGCCTTCGCCCTCCAGCACGCCGTCTTCGTTGAGCTTCAAGGTCAGCGCGACCTCCTTCTGCGGGCGCGGCACCTTCTTCGGCGTCTTCACCTTCTCCAGCGGCACGCCCGGCTCGGGGAACAGCACCGCGTCGCGCGAGGTCGCCGACTCCGGCAAATCGCCGAACGGGCCGAAGCGGTAGACCGGGTCGAGCCACACTTCCTGCGGCTTCTCGTTCTCGGTCCACTTCACCCGCAGACAGACGTAGGGCAGCAGGTTCTCGTTCGGGAACAGGTACTTCGCCGGGTCGGTGTTGAAGGTGTTCACCGCCGCCAGCCGCACGTCGAAGCCCGCCGCGCGCAGCGCCGACCGCATCAACCACACCCGCGAGCCACGGTCCTGCGCCGCCGAGGCCGCCGCCGACACGGTGAGCCCCGCGTCGCGGCCCGACAGCTGGTGCATCACCGCGGAGTAGATCGCCTCCACCGCCGCGCGGCCGGTCTTTCCCTCGACCGCCTTCTGCGCGAACTGTTCGACGTCGAAGGTGATCTGCCCCTTGTCGATGAACGCGTCGGAGTAGGCGTTGATCAGCCCGTCGTTGCCGGAGATGCCCGCGCCCACCACCACGAACGGCAGGAACTCGTTGCCGCTCGGCGGCCCGTTCGGCTCGGGAATGTACGGCGTCACCCGGCGCTCCTCGTGAAAGAACACCTCCTTGTCGCCCTGCACCTTGGGCGGCGCGGCGGGCTCCTCGAGGTTGTGGCCGTCGACCTTCATGCCGGAGCCCTTCGGCGCCAGCACCACGTATGTGCTCCAGTTGTTCGGCTGGCCCGCGACCCGGTAGTAGAACGCCGCGGCGGTGAAGCCGGGCTGCGACATGCCGCGCGGCGGCTGCGCCAGCAGGTACTCGTACTCGACGAAGTCGCCCACCTGCACGCCGGGGAGGCTGATGCCCTCTTTGTTCTCGATCGCCTCGGGCTCGAGCTGGCGGCCGTCGGCCTTCAGCGTGCGCAGCGTCAGCACCTGGGCGCCGCCGGGTATCTGCACCTCCGCCACCTGCTGCACACCCCCTTGATCGATCGCCTTCTGAATCACGTGAATGCGATCGACCACGGTGCCATCGGGGTAGGCCTCCACCGCCGCGGCGTCGAGAATGAACGCCGCCGGAGCCGACTCGTCACCCGGCGCCGCCTCGTACGCCTTGAGCGCGTCTTCGGCGGTGATCGCGCGGTCGGCGAGCAGGTCCTTGCCGGTCTTCGCGCGCGCCACCATTCGACGCAGCGTGAGGTCGGAGCCGTCGAGCAACAGCGCGTGCTCGCGGGCGTCGAGCGCGGCCTTGGCGTCACCCGTGAACTCGTAGAGGTCGCCCAGCTGCCGGTAGAGGTTGGCGTTGCGCGGCCACATCTGCGCCTGCTTGAGCAGCAGCTGCTTGGCGTCGTCGTAGCGAGCGAGCGAGGTGTAGAGGCCGGCCAGCGTGGTGCCGACGGTGGTCTGGTTCTCGTCGCGCGACAGGGCGGTCTCCCAGAGTTTGGCGGCCTCGGCGAGCTGGCCGCGGTTGCGGTAGTGCTCCGCTTCGCGCGCGGTGAAGCCGGGGCAGAGGTGCGCGTCTTTCAGCGCCGCGTCGGAGTCGGCGTAGGCGTCGCGGCGCCGCGCCAGGTCGTAGCGCAGCTGGAGCGCCTCGCAGTTGCCGGGCGCGCGGGTGAGCGCTTCTTTCGCGGTCGCGTCGGCCACCGCGTCGACGCCGAGCGCGAGCTCCACCCGGGCGCGCAGCTCGAGCACGCCCACCGACGCGGGCGAGTGCGCGGCCTCGGCGCGGTGGAGCGCCTCCAGCGCCTCGGGGTTGCGGGTGTCGTCGAGCGCCAGCTGGGCGGTGATCAGCCAGGCGTGAACTTGCGCCGGATCTTTCGCGAGGGCGGCTTCGAGATCTCGCGTCGCCTGCCCGCGCGCGACCTTCTGCGGGAGCGTGCGGTCGGTGAGCGCCTCGTCGGCGCGCAGCACCCGCACCTCGGGAGAGTCGAGCTTGGCGGGGAAGCCGGCGATCAACCGCTTGGCGCCGTCGCGGTCGCGGGCGAGCGAGTCGCGCGCGGCGATGAAGGCGGAGAGCACCGGGCCGCAGTCTTCGGCGAGCGCGTCGGCGAGCAGCTTCGCCTCGGGGTAGAGGCCGGGCTCGTTGGCGAGCACCTTGATCGCCGAGGCCGACCAGTTGGCGGGCGCGCCGGCCGCGGGCTTGAACGCGAACGGCGCGGGCTTGCCGTCGAGGCGCGCAATCTGAAGCGAGAGGTGACCCTGCTGGAGCTCGCGGGCCATTTTCACCACCAGCCGGTGCGGGCCGGGGAGCAGCCGCACCGCGGTCTCCTGCAGCGTCGAGGCGGGCCGCAGCCAGGAGTGGCGCGCGACCAGCTCGGTGCCGTCGAGGTAGAGCACGTGGTCCATCTGGGTGACGGTGCGCACCACGTACTCGCCCTTCTCGGGGAGGTCGAAGTCGGCGGCGTAGTAGTAGACGTCTCCCAGCAGCGGCTCGGGCGCGAGGCTGAGCTTGCCGTCGGCGAAGTGAATCGCGCGGGCCTTGGCGAACGCGCCGTACGGGCCCTGCTCGAGGCCATCGAGGGTGCCGGTCTTCTCGGGGCTGAACGCATCGGCGAGGCCGAGGTTGTGAAACGCCGACATCGGGCCGGCGAGGGTGCCGAAGGTCGGAGCGCCCATCGCGGCGAGCGTCTTCGCCTCGTCGGCGTCGGCGCGCGAGGAGTGGATGTTGGCGAGCGCGCTGCGGAGCATCACCGCGGCGTCTCCGCGCAGCTGGCCTCCGGCGTCGGGCAGCAGCTTGGCGCCCTTCTCGAGGATCAGCGCGTCGCCGGAGGTGGAGTTACCGGTGAGCTCGAACACCACCCGGCCGGCGGCCGAGGCGAGCGGGTGGGTGGGCGCGCGCTCGAGCAGCAGCAGCGCAGAGTCGAGCGCCCCGCGCGGGTCGCCGTCGCGAATCGCGAGCTGAATCTTGGCGTAGAGCGCGTACGGCTCGTTCGGGGCCGCGACCAGGGCCCGGTCGAAGTACTTCGAGGCCTGCTCGACGTTGCCGTCGTAGAGCCAGGTGCGCCAGCCGGCGAGCGCGATCACGTGGCCCGATGCGTTGGGAGCGTCGGCGGCGCCGCGCGCCTCTTCCATCAGGTCGACGCGTGACGCGCGGGGGAGACAGGCGGTGGCGAGCAGGGTGACGATGCAGACAGAGCGAAGGCGGCCCATGGCGGGGGGGAACGTAGCCGCAAATCCGCGGATTTCGGGAGCAACTTGCGCTGCTTCGGCCCGACAATGGGGTGATCATGACCATCTCGAGAGTCGGCGGCGGTGCGGGTTTTCCCTCGGTGTCGTCGGCTGATCTGAAGCCTGTCGACGCACCGAAGGCAGACTCCGTCGAGGGGTCGCCGAACGCCGTCGGCATCGGCGCCGACGCATTCGACGGCGCGCGCCGCGACTACGGCAATCGCCTCGGCTTCGCCGATGACGGCAAGGGCGGCAAAGACGAGGTCAAGGCAGACAAAGCGACGGGTTCGACCGGCACGCAGGGCTCGACCGGCGTGCAGCAGGTACAGGCGCCCGCGCTCTCGGCCGACGACAAGGCGCGGTTGGCGCTGATCGACCACATGGGCCGTGGCAACAACCCTCCGCTGTCGCCTGACGAGCGAAAGACGTTCCTGGTCGCGTCGCGCTCGCTGTCGATGGATCAGCTCAAGCACGCAGACAGCAGCGGCTTGCGGCTGATGCGCGACGACACCGCTCCGCCGGAGTTCGCCAAGCTCCCGGTGGGCATCGCGATTCCCCACCTCAGCGAGCCGGCGCACTACGCGTCGGGCATGCGGGTGCTGCAGTTCAAGAGCTCGGCCGACGCCACCCAGCTGACCCACGAGCTCGGTCACTACCGGGACGACACGCTGGGCGAGCCCGCCAACTTGAAGCCGGTGGCGACGGTGCTGGCGAAAGTGACCGACCCGGCCGAGCAGGTGAAGATTCTCGACGAGCGTGGCGCTTACGCCAGCCTCAGCGCGAACAAGACCACCTACGCGACTCAGGCGCCCGACGACAAAGGCAAGCTCCAGCCCACCAAGATGACGGTGCACGCGATGTACGAAGCGTACAAAGAGCGCGCGAAGGGAATCCTCCACCAGGACCAGTTCCACTCGCCGACCCAGAACAACTACTACGCGCTCAAGAACGCCCAGGAGTTCTTCGGCGAGGCGTTCGCGGTGTTTCACGGAGGCGACCCTGCGATGCAGGCCAAGCTCCGCGAAGAAGCGCCCGAGATGTATTACTTCCTCAAGGCCGACGCGAAGGCCAACGGTGTGCCGCTGCCCGACGAGAAGGCGATGGATGCGGCGCTGAACGCCAAGCCCTGACGGTCAGAAGAACTGCACGCCGGCCTCGTGCAGCAGCCGGACGACGCGCGCCATCGGTAGACCTTGGATGCCGGTGCGGTCACCGCGCACGTCTTTGAACAGACCCTGACCGCGGCCCTCGATGCGGTACGAGCCGGCGCAGCCCTGCCACTCGTTGGTGGCGAGGTACGCGTCGAGCTCGGCCGGCGAGAGCGAAAACAGCTCCAGCTCAGCAACCTCGAGCTCACTGGCGAAGAAGCCAGGGCCCATCACGCACAGGCCGGTGGCCAGCTGGTGCTTGCGGCCCAACATGCGCGACAGCTGGCTGCGCGCGGCGTCGAGGTTCTCGGGCTTGCCGAGCGCTTCGCCGTCGAGGTCGACAATCTGATCCGAGCCGATCACCAGCGCGGTGGGGAAGCGAAGTGCGACGGCGCGGGCTTTACGCTCGGCGAGGCGGACCGCCGCGTCTTTCGGCGTCGTTCCGCTCGCGTAGACCTCGTCGACGTTCGGGGCCTCCGCGCGAAACGGAATGCCCAGCGTGGTGAGCAGCTCGCGTCGCGCAGACGACGTCGAAGCGAGAATGAGCTCGGTGTGATGCCCCAGGTTCACTCTTCAGGCTCTTCCTTGCCGGGAGAGAGCAGCTTGTAGAGCGTCTTGCGATCGACGCCGAGCAGCCGCGCGGCCTCCGACTTGTTGCCGCCCACCTGCTGCAGCACGGTCGCCGCGTAGCGCCGCGACAGCTCGGCCAGCGTCGGCACGTCGGCGGTGATGCCCTGGCCCGACTTCGGAGCCTCGTCGCCGATCGGCGCGGGAAAATCGCCGGGCCCGAGCACACCAGTCGAGTTCAGCGCCAGCGCGCGGGCGACCACGTTCTCGAGCTGCCGCACGTTGCCCGGCCAGTCGTACGCCATCAGCCGCTCGATCGCCTCGGGCGTCACCACCGGCCGGGCTCCTCCGCGCGCGTGCTGCGCCGCGAAGTGCTCGACCAGCAGTGGAATGTCTTCTTTGCGCTCGCGCAGCGGCGGCAGCTTCAACGGCACCACGTCGAGCCGGTAGAGCAGGTCTTCGCGAAACTTCCCTTCCTTCACCAGCTGGGCGAGGTCTTTGTTGGTGGCGGCGACCACCCGCACGTCGACCTTCACCGGCGTCGACTCACCGACCCGGCGAATCTCGCCTTCCTGCAGCGCGCGCAAAAGCTGTGACTGAATCTTCGGGCCGACGTCGCCGACCTCGTCGAGAAACAAGGTGCCGCCCGACGCCTCTTCGAACAGGCCGCGCCGCGCACCCGACGCGCCGGTGAAGGAGCCCTTGGCGTGGCCGAACAGCTCCGACTCCATCAGCGTCTCGGCGATCGCGCCGCAGTCGACCGGAATGAACGGGCCGGTGTTGCGCACCGAGCGCTGGTGAAGAATGCGCGCCACCATCTCTTTGCCGGTGCCGGTCTCGCCGGTGATCAGCACCGGCACGTTCGACGCCGCCGCGCGCGCGACCTGCTTGTAGACCTCGAGCAGCGCGGGTGAGCGGCCGACCAGCTGGGTGGGCGCCACCTTCTCGCGCAGGTTGCGGTTCTCTTCGATCAGCCGCTTCTGCTCGAGCGCGCGCTTGACGATGCGAACGATCGCGTCGACGTCGAACGGCTTCGCCAGGTAGTCGAAGGCGCCCTGCTGAATGGTGTCGAGCGCGCCTTCTATGTTGCCGTAGGCGGTGATCACGATCACCGGCGTGTCGGCCTGCGACTCCTTCGCCCGGGTGAGCACCTTCAGGCCGTCGCCGGGATCCGGCATCGCCATGTCGGTGAGCACCAGGTCGTAGCGGCCCGCGCCGAGCTTCTCGGAGGCCTGGGTCGGGCCGGTGGCTTCGTCGACCGTGCCCATCGCCGACAGCAGGCGCATCAACAGGTCGCGCGCGTGCGGATCATCGTCGACGACGAGAATGCGGGCCTTCATTCGACGCCGCTCATAACACGCCTTTTCCTGACAGACGTGTCCTGGAGCATCGGTGCACCAACGCCCTCGCGTCGGGGAGATCCGCGGTGGGCGCAGCGGTTGCAATCCGGCGGCGCATGCACAAATGGCTTTTGGCGGCGGTGGTGGTGGTGATGGCGGGTTGTGAGTCGGGTACGGCGCGCCAGGTGGAGGTGACCGTGCCTTCGGACATCGCGAGCACCTTCAGCGCGACCGCTCCCGGAGTGGTGGTGACGGACCTCGGCGCCGACGCCGGGCACTCGTTCACTTTGCTGTGCGGGCAGACCACCCAGACCCAGCTCACGTTGGAGCAGGACCTCGGCTTCGGCTGCCTCTCGAAGACGAAGGAGGGGACGACGGAGTCGGTGAAGGTCTGGGTCGAGCCGATGCCCACCTCGTGGGACGCGGCGTCGCTCTGCTCCAAGCGCACCGATCGCTCGTTCTACCAGGAGACCTCGTTCGCGCCGGTGCCCGACGCCGGCAGCACCGACGGCGGCGTCGACGGCGGCACAGTCGACGACGGCGAAGGCGTGGCGGCGACCCCGAGCTCGAGCTGGGTGCAGGCGAGCGGGAGTGGAACGTGGAAGCGCGACGGGTCGCCCTGCGGCGGCTTGATGAACGTGAAGGTGACGCTCGCGAAGCCGTAGAGGCCACCAAAAGACGAAGCGGAGAACCCGTTGCCGGATTCTCCGCCGCGTTCGCTTCTGCTGATGAAGCGACTTCTGGCCGAAACTTTTCAGAACATCGGCGCGGGGCCGACGTTGAACCACTTGGCCTTCGCGCCGGGCGCGACGACCTGGGTCTTCAGGTAGAGCTCGCCCTTGATCGCGTACACCTGCTGACCGACGCCGAGCTTGCCCTTCGAGATGTCGTACGAGGGGTACTTCGCGAAGTTCGCCGGCGCGTGCTTCATCGGCTTGGCGGTCTTGTTCTTCATCGCGTTCATCGCGATCGAGCCGTAGGTCTTCACGAGCTGGTCGTGGGTCGGCATGAAGATGTTCGCGACGGGCTTGGTGGCGGCGGCGGCCTTGACGGTGGTCATTGTGATTCTCCGATTAGTTTAAGTTCGCTTTAGTTCAGTGCGCTGCAGATGCACTCATTATCGAAGGCGCATGCCGACAGTTGCCTACATTGCGGCACATTCACCAAACCAGCCGTAACGACAGCGGTTATTTCCCGAGCGCGGGAATTTCGCCCGAAACAGTGGCCGCAATCGCCGACCGGTCGCCCAGCGGCAGCCTCACGGTGACGGTGGTGCCCTTACCGAGCGCGGTGGCGACGCCGATGGTGCCGCCGTGGCCTTCGACCAGACGCTTGGTGGTGGCGAGGCCGAGGCCGTAGCCCGGCAGGCCGCGCGCTTCGGGCGCCCGAAAGAACGGAGTGAAGAGCAGCTTGCGCGACTGGTCGCTCATGCCCGGGCCGTTGTCTTTCACCTCGAGCACCGCCTGGCCGCGGTCTCTGAACACGCGCACCGCCACCGCCGCGTCGGCCGAGCCGGCGGTGTACTTCACCGCGTTGGTGAGCAGGTTGCCCGAGATCGACTGCAGCAGGCCCGGCGCGCAGCGCACGGTGACGTCGCGCTCCAGCTGACGCTCGAGCTTCACCTTCGCCGCGTCGGCGGCCTGCGACTGCTCGAGCAGAATGGTGGAGACCGCGGTGTCGAGCTCGCCGAAGGCGCGGTCGGTCGGCTTGCCCGCGCGGCAGAAGCGCAACAGCGCGTCGACCAGCTCGCTCATGCGGGTGGTGGAAGACTCGGCCTGCGCGAGCAGCTCCTGAATCTCGGTGTCGGTCGAGCCGCGCCGCGCCAGCGTGAGGTAGCCCTTCAACGGAGAGAGCGGGCTGATCAGGTCGTGCGCCACCCGGGAGGCGAACGCGTCGAGCTCCTGGTTGCGCCGGCCGAGCTCGCCCATCTGGTCGACGATGGTGGTCTCCTGGCGCTTGAGCAGCCCCGAGACCTGAAACGCCACCAACAGTGAGAACAGCGCCGCCAGCGAGAGCACCAGCGCGCCGAGGAAGATGGCGTTCTTTCGAATGTCCTGCAGGCTGTGGAGCAGCAGCCGCGTCTCTTCGGTGTTCTCGCGCGCCAACCGGTCGGCAAGCTCGTCGAGCTCGAAGTTGATCGGCTTCACCTCTTCTTCGAGGTGCTTCTTGGCGCGCTCCGCCTCGCGGCGGTTGGAGTACTTCACCGTCACCGCGACCGTTTTCACCAGGTTGGCGGCGGTCTCTTTCAGCTGCAGCCAGGTGAGCGCCTCGTCGCGCGGGGTCTCGGCGGTGCCCTGATCAATCGCCGCCTGAATCTCGCGGAGGATGACCTGCATCGCCTGGTCGGCGCTCTTGCGCTCCTCGTCGTCGGCGGCGCCGATGTGGTCGTCGGCCGCCTGGGCCAACAGCGCCGCGTCGAGGCGGATCAGCCCGATCAACCGCTCGCGCTCGAGCGAGGCGGCGACCAGCCGGTCGACCCGGCCGGAGGTGCGCGCGTTGCTCCACATCAGAAAGCCGGCGGTGCTGGTGAGCATCGCCACCACCAGCAAAAAGCCGATCCGCAGCCAGCGCAGGCCGAACACGCTCTGCGACTTCGACGGCGGTGGTTCAGTCTCGCTGATCAGGGCCACGTCGAAGTCGAATTACCACACCAAACCCTGAGAAATTCACCCGCTGGGGAAGCGGGGGACAGTCGCCGAAACGGCTTGGGGACCTCATCCCCAACCATGAGCGTAAGCGCCTGAAACCAAAGGGCGTTGTTCCTGGCACATGGCCTGAAGAAAGGCCCACCGCTGGCCGCAATCAAGCGGCTCTCACCAAAGGTTAAACCATGAAGAAGCTGCTCGTTGCCGCCCTGTTCGCCTTCTCGTTCAACGCGTTTGCCGCCGACCCCGCCCCCGCGAAGGCTGACGACAAGGCCGCCGCCGCGAAGAAGGACGAGAAGAAGGACGAGAAGAAGGCGGACGCGAAGAAGGACGAGAAGAAGGACGCCGCGAAGGCCGACGACAAGGCCGCCGCGCCCGCGAAGAAGTAATTTCTTCGAAGCGTTCGCAGCACCAGACGACCTCCGCGCGCAAATCGCGGGGGTCGTTTGATTTTGTGCAGTACACTCGCGCCCTCGCTTCCACCGTCAAAAGGGGAGGGACCGTTGCGCGCACTCACGCTCCTGTTCATCGCTGCACTGTTCGCCACCGCTTGTGGCCCGTCGGCCAACGCGTCGCTGTCGGGGAAGGTGGCGTTCGCTGACGGCTCCGACGCCGCGGGGCTCACCGTGTCGCTGGTCGGCCCGGCGGCGAAGCAGGCCACCACCGCCGGCGGAGGCAGCTACAACTTCGACAAGCTGGTGCCCGGCATCTACCTGGTGAGCGTCGACGCGGCGAACACCAAAGAAGGCCACCTCTCGGCGGCGATCGAGGTGAAGGGCAAGACCGACGCGCCGGTGCTGACCTTCGGCACCGTCGGGTCGCTCAAGGGCAACGTGGTCGACTCCAGCGGCAACGCGGCGGCGAACGTCTCGGTGTTTCTGACCGGGAGCGACCGCGGTACCCTCACCGACGACCAGGGCAACTACGCGTTCATCGACGTGCCGTCGGGCGACTACGGGCTCTCGGCGCGGCAGGTCTCGCCGCCGCAGCTGGCGAACGCGATGGTGACCATCAAGCGCGGCGACAACATGGGCCCCACCCTGATGTTGGCCGACGACACCAACGCCTACGGCACCCTCAAGGGCTCGATGAGCACCTTCGTGCCGGGCGGCAACGGCAACGGGCTGCACGCGATCGCCGGCGGCATCAGCGTCAACACCGACCCCACCGGAGCGTGGTCGCTCTCGCTCCCGCCGGGCAACTACGAGGTGGTCGCGGGCGGAGGCGTCTACCCGGATCAATCGCTCGGCCGCTTCGACGTGCGCTCGGGCGAGGTGACCACGGTGCCCAACCACCTGATGAGCATCTACCACGTGATTCCCGACGCCTCGGGCGTCAACAGCGCCAACGCGGTGGCGTGGAACGACTCGTTCGCGGCGGTGGTGGTGAACAACCAGTCGCAGTTCGCCCAGGAGCTGGTGCTGGTCGACCTCCACACCTTCAGCACCCGGTTGATCGCGGCGGGCTCCACCAGCCTGCATGCCTTCTCGTCGAGCGGCAAATGGCTGAGCTTTCGCGACGGCGCGGTCTTCGGCGATTCGCTGATCGCCTACAACGTGGCCACCGGGAAGATGTTCGCGATGGCAGTGCCGTCGATCGACATGGGCCCGGTGATCACCTCCGACGACGCGGCGATGATGGCGTCGACCACCGACAAGCTCTACCGAATGGATCTCAACACCGGCAACGTGACGGTGTTCAGCACCAGCACCGCGGGTGGCTTCTTCATGTCGACCGACCGGTTTCTCTACCTCTCGGTCGGCACCACCCCGTTCGACGTCTTGCAGATCGGCTCCACCGGTCAGCCCACCACCGTGCTCCAGCAGCAGACCAACCTCTCGCTGGGCCTCGGCTCGACCATCGCCGGTGGCGTCTACGCTTACCCGGTGATCTGGGCTTCGCAGGTGTGCATGACCAACTGCACCATTCAGGTCTACACCGCCAAAAGCTCGGCCGCGGTCACCGTCAGCGGCCAGACGATCGTCGGCTTCCCTTACGACCTGACGGGGAGCACCGTCGACTGGCTCGGCTTCGGGTACACCGGTGGCCGCGCGCTGGTGAAGACCGCCGACGGCTCGGCCACCGCGCTGCCCGCGACCACCACCGAGCTGCACTTCAACGAAGACCAGACCCGGGTCGCGTTCTACACGGCGGCCAACGAGGTGCGCGAAGACTCGGTGCCGCCCAACGCCAACGCGGCGGTGGCGATCACCGGCACTGGACCTTTCGGCGGCCCGCCCTACGGCGCGTACCTCTCGCCGACCCGCTTCATGGTGTTCGTGACTGGCGTGTCGAAGCGCGCCGACATTCGCACCGGCACCGCGAGCACCGATGGCGACGTCGACTACGCCTATTCGCCGCAGCTGTTCCCGCCGGGAGCGAGCTGGGTGAAGAAGACGACCGAGGCGTGGCTGGCCACCGTCTACGACCAGGGCAACGACTTCCCGCTCACCGGGCTGGCGGCGCCGCTCAGTGGCCCGTCGGTGGTGGGCTACGGCTCGTACAAAGACCCGCAGGGCTCCGGGCTGAACAAGTACGCGGTGATCTCCGACGAGTCGAACCACTACGTGCTCGACGGCGTGCTGGGCATGGCCAAGATGGAGAACGGCGAGACGATCGCCAACGGCTATGGGATCGTTCCTTTCTCGGTCGATCGCTACCGGCTGTCGCTGGTGAGCTCGTCGGTGCTGCGCACCTACGACGGCACCCGCACCATCAGCTACGAGGAGCCGGGCATCAACGTCAGCTTCGGGCCGGCGTATCTGCCCGCGGGCAAGGTGATGGCGGCCGGCGTCGTGTACGGCGTCGGCGCGCAGCGCGACCACTGGTACCTCGCGGTCACGCCGTAAATCCTGCCGTGAAGAAACCGTGAAGAATCGGTGCGGTGGGGGTGAAACACTCCTCCATCGAACGGGAGACCATTGCCTCACCCTGAAGGAGGCAATCGAATGAAGCGTCCGATGCGAGTGATGCCGTGGTTGGTGCTGGTGGCCGCGATGGTGGTGGTCGCCGGCTGTGCACTGCAGGCGCCGGCGGCGCACGAGGAAGCGCCTCCGTTGGGAATTCCGGTGAGTAAGCCGGCGCGCCCCGTCACGCCACCCGTGGCTGATCCCAACGCGGTGGTGACCACTCCGGTGAAGCCCGACGGCAGCAAGCCGCCGCGCACGCCTCCGATGGACGAAGCGCCGGTGGGCGGCACCACCGAAGGCCCCGGCAAGGTCGCGGGCATGTACCTGCAGCACTACGGCACCAACCCCACGGTCGATACCAAGGACGAGCCGATGTCGACCTTCGCGGCCGACGTCGACACCGGCAGCTACACGCTCTCTCGCGCGTACCTCGAGCGCGGGGTGCTGCCCGACGACGCGGCGGTGCGGGTGGAGGAGTTCGTGAACGCGTTCGACTACGGCTACCGCGCGCCGCAGAAGGAAGCGTTCGCGGTGCAGGTCGAAGCGTTCCCCTCTCCGAACCGCAAGGGCTACCACGTGCTCCACCTGGGCGTGAAAGCGAAGGAGATCTCGGTCGAGCAGCGCAAGAAGGCGAACCTGGTGTTCACGCTCGACGTCTCGGGCTCGATGGGCATGGAGAACCGGCTGGCGCTGGCGAAGCGCGCGCTGACGATGCTGGTGGATCAGCTGAAGGAAGGCGACACGGTGGCCTTGGTGGTCTACGGCGACGACGCGCGGGTGGTGTTGCCGCCGACGCCGGCGACCCAGCGCGAGAAGATCATCGAAGGCATCTCGCGGATGCAGCCGGAGGGCAGCACCAACGTGCAGGCGGGCCTCGAGCTCGGCTACGCGACCGCGCTGAAGGCGTTCGTGCCGGGCGGCATCAACCGGGTCATTCTCTGCAGCGACGGAGTGGCGAACAACGGCATCACCCAGGCCGACGGCATCTTCGCCAAGGTGAAGGGCAAGGCCTCGGAGGGCATCACGCTCACCACCGTCGGCTTCGGGATGGGCAACTACAACGACGTGCTGATGGAGCGGCTGGCCGACATGGGCGACGGCCACTACGCGTACGTCGACAAGCTGGAAGAAGCGAAGCGGGTGTTCGTCGAGCAGCTCACCGGCACGCTCCAGGTGGTGGCGAAGGACGTGAAGCTGCAGGTGGAGTTCAACCCCGAGAACGTGGAGCGCTACCGGCTGCTCGGCTTCGAGAACCGCATTCTCGACGCGAAAGACTTCGCCAACGACAAGGTCGACGCCGGTGAGCTCGGCGCGGGTCACGCGGTGACCGCGATCTACGAAGTGAAGCTGAAGAACGACTCGAAGAAGGGCGTGCTGGCGACGTTTCGCGCCCGCTTCAAGGAGCCGGAGGGCTACAAGTCGGCGCTGGTGGAGAAGCAGCTCCCGATGGAGATCGTTCGCGACTCGATGAGCAAGGCGTCGGGCCCTGCGCGGCTGTCGCTGGTGGCGGCCGGTTTCGCCGAGAAGCTCCGCGGCAGCTACTGGGCGCGCAACCTCTCGTACGCGGAGCTGGAGGCGGCGTTCGACGAGCTGCCGGTTGCGGTGAAGCAGCAGCCGCGCCCCGCGGAGCTGCGGGTGTTGATCGAGAAGGCGAAGCGCCTCGACCACCGGCCAGATCGGTTCGAGGCGGCGACGCCGGTGGCCTCGATGGACTTCGATCGGGTGCCGGTGTTGCCTTGAGCGCGCATGGCTGAGCGCACGCCGCGGGTGTCGAGCGGGATGGGGCCGACGTTGGCGGGCCTCTTTCTGCTCGCGCTCGCGGTGATGTCGTTCATCGCGATGCTGGCGCGCATCTTCACCCAGGAGCACGACGACGCGCGCGCGGCGGTCGACAAGCGGCGCCGCGCGGTCGAGCAGTACGCCGCGGTCGAGCTGCGCCGCGAGTGGGGGCAGCGGCTGGCGTCGGCGAGCGAGGCGATCGCCGCCGCCCGGAAAGATCCATTGGCCGACGCGCAGGGGCTGTTCCTGTCGGTCGGAGGGCGCCAGGCCGTTCCGATTCCCGACGAAGAACAAGACGTTCCTGCGCACGTGGCCGAAGTGGAGAGCTCGATGCGTGACCCCTCTCCCACGGGAGAGGGTGCCCGAAGGGCGGGTGAGGGCGCCCCGGAAGCCCCGTGGAGCTCGCGACTGCTTCTCTACGAAAAGCTCGGCGTCGCCATCGACGCCCACGACAACGCGGGCATCGAATCCTCGGTGCACCAACTGCTCGCTGCCCGCGCGCACGAGCCGCTTCCTCTGTACGAAGACGGACCGCTCTTCCTCGCCGCCCTCGACAAGCTCGAAGCCGGCCCCGGTGTCTCCCCGCAGCTCGTGCGCATCGTGCTGCGCGACGGCATGCAGACCAAAGACGGCTCCTTCGAAGGGCTCGAGCGCGCAGTGGTCTCTCGCCGCGGCCGGCTCGCCAAAGCCGACTTCGCGCTGCTCTGCGCGCAGATCTCGGCGGTGGCCCAGCGGCATCAAGTCGCGGTGGCCGACTTCGACGCGCGCTGCCACGAAACGCCGTCGCTGCTGCCCACGGTTCCGACAGACGATGGTCACTGGCTGGTCTCTGCCGGAGAGAGCCAGTGGTACCTCGAGTCGGAGCACGGCGAAGTGCGCGGCGTTCGCGTCGACCAGGCCTCGCTGCTGCGCGAGCTGGCGAGTGCGCTGACCGCCCGCGGGCTGATCAGCAGCGACGACGGTCTGTTCGTGACGCCTCCGGTGACCTGGCAGAGCGCGGCCGACGTCACGGTGAGCTGGCAATCGATCGCGTTGAACAACGAGCGCGCCGATGCCTTCACCCGCTACACGCTGAAGCTGGCAGTGCTGTTGGTGATGCTGCTGCTGACCCTGTCGTTGTGCGCGGTGGCGGTGGTGGCGCAACGGCGCAAGCTCCGCTTCGTCGAGCTGAAGAGCGACTTCGTCTCCACGGTCTCTCACGAACTGCGCACGCCGCTCGCTTCGCTGCGGGTGATGGCCGAGACGCTGCAGAACCGGCTCGATGGCGTGGCGGAGGCGAAGGACTACCCGAAGCGCATCGTCGAGCAGAGCGACGCGCTCGGCTTTCTGGTGGAGAACATTCTCAGCTTCAACCGCCTCGACAAGGGGCGCTGGGTGGCGCACCGCCAGCCGTTCGCGCTCGGGCTGGTGCCGAAGTGGCTGCAGGAAGACGGCGAGAACTACCTCCACGCGAAGGTGGAGCAGACGTTCGAAGGCTTCGACCCGATCCGGCTCGCGGCGGATCCAGACCTGATGAAGCTGCTGTTCCTCAACCTGCTGCGCAACGCGTGCAAGTACAACCGCAACGACCCGGTGAAGCTGACGTGGCGTGCGCGAGAAGAGCCCGACCTGGTGGAGGTGACGGTGACGGACAACGGCGTCGGCATTCCCCAGAGCGAGTGGGAGGCGGTGTTCGTCGAGTTCCACCGGCTGCAGGGCGAGCGCGGGCGCGGCGGCGGAGGTGCTGGCCTCGGGCTGGCGCTCTGCCGGAAGATTGCACAGATGCACGAGGGTTCTCTGCGCGTTCGCGAGTCGTCGCCGTCGGGCACGGTGTTCGAGCTGAGGTTGGCGAAGTGAGCGCGATATTGCTGGTGGAAGACGACGAGAACCTGCGGGTCACCCTCGCCGACAACCTGGAAGAGCAGGGCTACCTGGTCACTTCGTGCGCGACGTTCAAGTCGGCGCAGGAGGCGTTGAAGAAGAACAAGGTCGACCTGGTGGTGCTCGACCTGATGCTGCCCGATGGAGACGGGTATCAGCTGTGCCGGCAGATTCGCTCCGAGCGGTTGCCGGTGCGGGTGTTGATGCTCACCGCGCGCAGTCTCGAAGAAGACCTGGTGCGTGGCTTCGACGCCGGCGCCGACGACTACCTCTCGAAGCCGTACCGGTTGCGCGAGCTGCTGGCGCGAATCGCGGCGCTGCTCCGGCGGGGTGAGGTGAAGCGCTCGACGCATCGTTTCGGTCCGTACGCGTTGGACGAGGCGGCGCGCTCGGTGGAAGGGCCGAAAGGCCCGGTGCCGCTGACGCGCAAGGAGTTCGACCTGCTGCTGATGCTGCTCGAGCGCAAAGGCGAGGTGCTCTCTCGCGACGACATTCTCGACAAGGTCTGGGGCGCCGACGTGGTGGTCGACGTGCATACGGTCGACAACTTCGTCTCCAGCTTGAAGAAGAAGCTCAAGGGCGATGGCTTCGAGCTGAAGACCGTGCGCGGTGTCGGCTTCAAGCTGACCCTCAGTTGAACCCTCTCCTTTCAGGAGAGGGCCGACGGACGCGACAAGCGTCCGCGGGGTGAGGTTAGGAACCGCGGACCTCTAACCTCACCCGCTGCGTCGCTTCGCGCCGCAGTCGACCTCTCCCTTCAGGAGAGGTTCCACTCAGCAGTCGTCCGGAAATTCGGCGTGGAACACGGTCTGCGGAGGCCCGAGGTCCGGGTGATTCGTAATCTCGAACCGCCAGCGCTTCTCTGACCCGCCGCCGCCGACTTCCTGAACCAGGTCGATGTCGGCGAACGCCGGATCCGGAGCGCCCTTGGCTTTCGCCTTCTGCCAGACCTGCTCGAACGAGCACTTCGGCAGCCCATCGAGCTCGGTGATGCACTTCTGATTCTCTTCCTGCCAGACGTGCTCGAAGTGCCTGCCCTTCACGCCGCTCCACGAGTGGGTGCGCACCAGGCCACCGGTGCAGCCGCCCGCCGCGATCGGCCCGCCGAGCATGCCGAGCGGCGTGCGCGCCCCGGGAATCTGAGCAGGCGCGGGCTTGGCATCGGCCGCGGTGGGCGCCCGACGAAACCGCACCACCAGCCGGCCCTGCTGCTCCATGTGCACCCGGCCATCGGGCGTGATCGCCTCGGCGGTGATCTCGATCGCCTTCGCGTCGGGGTGCTGCTCGCGCGCGGTCTCGTACGACTTCTTCACCCACTCGTCGGCGAGAAACGGCTTCAGCTGCGCGTCGTTGTACAGGCCCCAACCGAGGCCGACGCCGACCACCAACAACGTCACGGCCACCGCGATGACGACCTCGCGCTTCACCGGAGCACGAACCCGAACCCACGCGGCACCTGGCGCACCGCCGCCGCCTGCTGTGCCGCCGCGACCGCCTTCGCCTCCGCCGCGTCGTCGGCCGCGAGCGCCTGCCGCCCGAGCGCCCGGAGCCAGAAGTAGCCTCCGACCACCACGATCAGCGGAATCGGCAGCAGGAAGATCGCCATCCACTTCTCGCTGTCGGGCAGCGCGCCGAGCGTGAACAGCGAAGCGTCGTAGCTGCCGTGCATCAAGATGCCGAGCAGCAGGCCTCCGAACAGCCCCGGGCCGAGGTTGTCGAAGCGCTTTCGCGCCGCGTAGTAGCCCATGAAGCCGGCCCAGATGGCGTGGCCCGGCACCGCGAGAAACGCGCGAGCCATGTAGATGCCGATGAATCCGCCGGCGGTGTTCGCGTCGAGCAGGTAGCCGATGTTCTCGACCAGCGCGAAGCCGAGGCCGGCGCGGGTCGCGTAGACGATGCCGTCGAGCCGCTCGTCGAACGCCGGGTGCCGCCACACCGCGAGGTAGAGGCAGGCCGCCTTGGCGCTCTCTTCCACCAGCGCGGCCGAGAAGAAGCTCGTCTCGAGCGCGCCGGGCACGGTCTTCGGGTTGATCCCGAAGCCCTTGTCGAGCACCAGCTCGATGATGATGCAGGGAATCGTCGAGAGCCCACCGAACAGCGCGACCTTGCGAAGAACCTGGCGGGGCTCGGGCCGCTTGGCGTCGACCTTGTCCACGTACCACATGAAAAAGAGCGCCGGCAGCGCCCCCGACAACGCCAGCTGGAAGCCCATGGGCGGATCAGTTTAGCCGAGCCAAGCGCGCGCACGCCGTGATTAACCTGTCGGCCGTGAAGCAGTGGCTCTTCATCGCGCCTCTGGCGCTGGTCGCCTGCACGGTCGACGTGAAGGACTACCGCTTCGGCCGCTGCGACACCGACCACGCGTGTCTCGATGGGCGGGTCTGCCGCGCCGGGCACTGCGTCGATCCGAGCGGAGGCGGCGGAGGCACCGGTGGTGGTGGTGGCGGCTCGGCCGGAGGCGGCATCGGCGGCGGTGGCAGTTTCGGTGGAGGCGTCGCGGTGGGCGGCGGCGGCGGACACATCGGCGGCGGCACCGGCGGTGGCGGTTCGGTCGGCGGCGGTGGTGGCTCCGTCGGCGGTGGAGGCGGCTCGGTCGGCGGTGGCGTGGGCGGCGGCGCGGTGGGTGGCGGTGTCGGAGGAGGAGGTGGCGGTGGGGGCGACGATGGCGGTACCGACGGTGGCAACGACGCCGGCTGCACCGAGTGCCCGCTCTTCAAGGGCGTGTGCGCGGGAGCCTTCGACTGTGGCAGTGGCTGCGATTACGGCCCGCACTACGAGGCGGTCGAGCTCACCTGCGCCGACGGCTTTGACAACGACTGCGACGGCGTCGTCGACTCGGTGAGCGGCTGCATCGTCACCTTGAACGGGCAGTCGGGGCCGTACCGCGCGGCAGATGGAACGAGCGGCGCCCGGTTCGCTTCTCCTGGCCAGGTCGCGGTGGGTGCGGGCGGAGTGGTGTACGTGGCCGACACCGACAACCACCTGCTCCGCACCGTCGATGGGCTCGGCAACGTCAGCACCATCGCCGGCAGCGGCTTCTGCGGCGACGCCGATGGGCCCGACGCGTCGCTCTGCTTCCCACGCGGCGTGACGGTGGCGCTCGACGGCACGGTGTACTTCACCGACGCGAATCGGGTTCGCGCCTGGTCGGCGGACGCGGGCGTGACCACGCTCGCGGGCGCTGCTGCCTCGGGGCTCACCGACGCGACCGGTGCTTCGGCGCGCTTCAATCTGCCGCAGGGCCTGGCGCTGCTGGCGAACGGAGATCTGCTGGTCGCCGACACCAACAACCAGCGGGTGCGGCGGGTCACTCCGGGCGGAGTGGTGACCACCGAGGCCGGTGGCGGCGACGGCGGCTTCGAAGGCCCGCGCGCGACGATGCGCTTCAACTTTCCCCGCAGCCTCGCGGTGGCGAGCGACGGCACCTGGTACCTGAGCGAGAACCACCTGGTGCGGCGCGTGCCGGTGACCGGGAGCAGCTCGACGCTCGCCGGCTCTGGGGCTCCTGGCGCGAACAACGGCACCGGCGCCTTCGCGCAGTTCAATCAACCGCAGCAGCTGGCGCTCGATGAGGCCGCGGGCGTGGTCTACGTCGCCGATCAGAACAACGAGTCGGTGCGGGTGGTGCCGCTCGACGGCGGGGTGACCCAGTCGCTCTGGCTCACCAGCGGCTTCGACACCGCGATCGGTTTTCGCGACGGGCCGTTCTCGCTCGCGCGCGCGGATCACCCGGTGGGGTTGGCGGCGGCCGGCGCGGGTCAGTTGGTGATGACGGATCAGTCCGCGTTTCGGGTGATCGACCTGGGCGCCAGCACCTTGAGCACTCCGGTGGGCCTGCTGCCGTCGCAGGCGAGCCTCGATGGCGATGCAGGCACCGCGCGCTCGATTCAGTCGTTGCAGGTGCTCGGTGACGGCACGATCGCGTTCGTTCAGGGCGACACCAACCAGGTTCGGTTGCTGACCCCGGCGGGCGCATTCGCGTCGGTGAATCAGCCGCAAGACGCCGGGTTCGTGAACGGCGTGCTGTCGGTGGCGATGTTCAACGCACCGCGCGACCTGACGCTCGATTCGCTGGGGCGGCTGCTGGTCGCCGACTCGCTCAACCGCTGCGTGCGCACGGTGGATTTTCAGGCGAGCCAGGTGGGCACCCTCACCGGCTCGTGCGGCGGCGCCGCGGGCTTCATCAACGCCAACATCGCGACCTCGACCTTTGGCGCGGTGCGGTCGGTCGCCTCGGGCAAGCGCAACGGCGCCGAGGTGCTGTTCATCAACGACCGCGACAACGGCGTGATTCGCCTGCTCGATTACGCGGCGAACACGGTGACCAACTTCGCCGGCACGCCGGGCGTGTCGACCGCGGTGGGGCAGAGCGGCGCGCTCGGGACCGGCACCCTGACGTTGGGCACCACGGTGATGGCCGACGACGGGCTGGGTGGGGTGTTCTTCGCCGACGCGAATCAGCTGCGGCATGCAGACTCGAACGGAGTGCTGAGCACGCCCTCGGTGCTGCCGGCGAACATTCTCGGGATCGCGCGGCAGGGGTCGACGATGTTCATCGCCTACGCGCGAAACGTGTCGTCGTTCGACGTCGGCACCCCGAACGTGCTCACGCCGCTGTTCGGGCCCGGCGCCAACACCGGCTTCGTTCCCGGCTGGCACGACGGTGACGCCACTCACGGGCAGGGGTTGCGCTTCGGCGGGCTGCAGGCGGTGGGCGGCGGGCTGTACGTCGGTGACGTGTTCACCGTGCGGAGGATCTGGCGATGACCTTCGCGGTGCTGGCGACGCTGTTGGCGGCGAATCCGTACCTGGTTCAGGCGAAGGTGTTCGTCGACCACCGGCAGTGGGAGCAGTGCCTCGACCGACTCGACGTCGCGGTGGAGCGGTCGGCCGAAGATCAGGCCGGCGTCGAGCTGCTGCGCGGCGTCTGCCGCCTCGGGCTCGGTCAGGAGCAGGATGCGCGCGAGCAGTTTGCCGCGGCGCTGAAGTTGGATCCGTCGGTGCAGCTGCCCGCGGGGCTGGATTCGCGAGTGGTGTCGTTCTTCGAGCGGGTGAAGGCGCACCCCGAAGAGGCGGTGGTGCTCGAGCCGGTCGTGGCTTCGGCTCCGGTCGCCGCGGTGGTCGAGCCTCCCTCGGTGAGCGGGCAGATGGGGCGCAAGCATCTGGTGTTGCCGCTGTCGCTCGGCGGCGTGGCGGTGGTGTCGACCGTGATCGCGACCGTGCTCGGAGTGCAGGCGAAGACGCTCGAGGGTCAGGCGAACGCCGCGATGTTCGAGGCCGATGTGCACTCGCTCGGCGATTCGGCGCGCTCGAATGCCACCGGCGCGAACGTGATGTTCGGCGTGGCGCTCACGGCGCTCGCCGCCGCGGTGATCATCTACCTCGTTCAGAACTGACGCGCGGTGGATCCCCCTCCCCTTGGTGGGGGAGGGGGTCGCCGGGGGTTAGTGCGCGCCGCCGTCGACGACTTCGGCTGCCGGCGCACGCTTGCCCCAGCCTCGATGCTGGCTCGGCGGCATCGGCCCGGTGAGCACCCGCGCGATCACCGCCGCGACGATCGGCGACAAGAACAGCAGCACGGCGAGCCACCACAGTGACTTGAACGATCGACCTTCGGCCACGGCGGCGCCGTAGTATCGCGCCCATGCCGTCGAAGAAAGCGCAACGGGTGGGGCTGATCTCCGACACCCACGATCGCATCGACGAAAAACTCATCGAGCTGTTCAGCGGTACTGACCTCGTGCTCCATGGCGGCGACATCGGCCCCAAGGCCTACGCCTGGCTCGACGAGCGCTATGACCTCCGCGCGGTCAAGGGCAACAACGACACCGGTGCCTGGGAGCTCGACCTGCCCGGCGCGCGCGTCGAGGTCGTCGACGGCCTCCGGGTGCTGATGATCCACGAGCTCGGCACCGTCGAGAAGCCCACCGCCCAGGTGCAATTTCTGCTCGCCGCAGAACAGCCCGATCTGGTGCTCAGCGGCCACAGCCATCAGCCGCGCTTCGCCGAGAAAGACGGCGTCGTCTACGTCAACCCCGGCTCGGCCGGCCCGAAGCGCTTCAAGCTGCCGCGGGTCGCCGGCTGGCTCGAGCTCACGGCGAAAGACTTCACGGTGACGCTGTTCGACCTCGAGAAGCCGAAGCTCAAAGCCCCATACGAGCGAGCAACGTATCCACGCCGTCGAAGCTGAGCAGCATCACCAGCTGCCCTCCGAAGGTCGGCGAGTCGGTCGACTGAAAGCGCGTCTCCAACGCCCAGCCCTTGCGGTCGTCGCCGCGCAACAAGGTCGCGATGTCACCGTCGGCCAGGTCGGGAGGCGAGGGCGCCAGCTTCAACCGCGTCAGCCCGCCCAGCACCGACAGGCACGCCGAGGCGACGATGTTGGCCGCCTCCGCCAACGCGAGGTGCTCGTCGGCCGAGAGGTGACCGATGGAGGTCGGCCGCCGCAGCAGTCGCCCACCCAACCGGCGCGCGTCGTCTTTCGGCAGCACCCAGAACAGCTTCCCGTCCAGCCCGCCCTCGATGGTGAACTCGACGCCGAGCACGCGGGTGCCCGCGCCTCCGCACAGCGCCACCAACTGCGGCCCGGCGGCGGGAGCGATGCGCGGCACGTCGACCATCACGCCCAACCCACCGACCAGGCGCGCGAGCATCGAGGCGGCGTGGCCACCTCCGATGTTCGCCGCTTCGCGCAGAGCGTCTTGCTGGGCGTGGGTGGGTTGCACGGCGCTCACTTACTGGGCGTCTCCTGCCAGCTTGGGCACGTCCAACACGAACACCGGCCGCCCGCTGCCGAGAATGCTCACGCCCGCCAACCCGTTCACCAGGTCGAGCGGCCGCTGCAACGCCTTGAGCACGACTTCTTCCTGTCCCAACAGCCGGTCGATCTCCAACGCCACGTTCCCACCATCCGACTCCACCACCACGTAGGGACGCAAGCTCTGCGGTGGGGAGGCCGGTAGGGCGAGCAGCTCCGCCAGGCCGCGCACCGGCACCCAGCTGCCCGCCACCAGCAGCAGCGCCTCGGAGTGCGTCGACGAGAGCCGGTCGGGCCGCTCCTCGACCACCGCCAGCACCTTGGTGATCGGCAGCCCCAGCACCTCGTCGCCCACCCCGACCAGCAGCAGCGTCACCACCGCCAAGGTCAGCGGCAGCAGCGCCCGAATGGTGGTGCCTTCGCCGGGCTTGCTGATGATTTCGAGCTGACCGCCGGCCGCTTCGACCGCGCGCTTCACCGCGTCCATGCCGACGCCGCGCCCCGAGACCTCGGTCACGTCGCTCGCGGTGGAGATGCCCGGCAGACAGCACAGCAGCAGCGCGTCGTGGCGCGAGAGCGACTCGGCCTGCTCGAGGGTGAGCAGCCCGCGCTCCACCGCCAGCGCCTTCAGCTTGTCGACGTCCATCCCGCGGCCGTCGTCGACCACCTCGAGCACCACCCGGTCGCGCTCGCGGCGCACCGTCACCTGCACCTTGCCCTTCACCGGCTTGCGGGCGCGAATGCGGTCGTCGGGCGCCTCGATGCCGTGGTCGATCGCGTTGCGCAGCAGGTGCAACAGCGGCTCGTTCAGCTCGTCGACGGTGGCGCGGTCGAGCTCGATCTCGGCGCCGGTGATGACCAGCTCGATTTCCCGGCCGCGGCGGCGCGAGATGTCGCGACTGGCGCGCGGCAGCCGGTCGGTGATGGTGGCGAGCGGTGTCATGCGCGCCTTCATCACCTTCTCGTGGAGCGACCGCGACAGCGAGTGCACCTGGTCGACCGACTCGAGCAGCCCCGCGCGCTGCGCCGCCGGCATCGTGCGCGCCGATTCACGGGCCCGGGCGGTGGCCAGCAGCAGCTCGCCCGCGAGGTCCATGAACTGATCGAGCAGCTCGGTCTTCACGCGCACCGTGCGCAGCGGCTCCTGACCGACCGGCTTGGGCGCCTCGGGCTCGGGCGCGGGCGCGGCGTCGGAGTTGAGCGAGCGCACCGAGACCACTTCGACGTCGGCGATGGTGGACAGCACCTGCGAGACGTTCTCTTTCGACGACTGGGTCTCGAGCTCGAGGCTCACCTGCCCGTCGGGAATCTTGCCCGCCTTCACCTGGTCGAGCGCCGGGGTGAGGTTGAACACGTTCCCCAGCGTCGACATGCGCTTGTAGATGAGAAAGCCGCGCACGCCCGGCGTCGGGCACCGCGGAGAGATGCGGGCCTCGACCTTGAGCCGCGGCCCGAGCACGGCCTCCTGGGCTTTGCGCTGCTCGGCCTGCGCCCACTGGGCGACCCGGGTGGGCTCCGGCGCCTGGCCGGTGAGCTGCGCCAGCTTGGTCGCCATCTGGCCGAGCGTCAGCCGGGCGTCGGGGAACGAGCGCGACTCGGCGGCCGCCTTCACGTGTGCCGACGCAGCGTCGACCGCCTGCAACATCAGGTCGACGGTGGAGCGGTCGATGCGGGTGAGGTCGTCGCGCAGCGCCGAGAGCAGGTCCTCCAGGCGGTGGGCGATGGTGGCGGTCGACTCGTAGCCCATCGACGCCGCCATGCCCTTGAGCGAGTGCGCGTGGCGGAACAGCGAGTTGATGAACTCTTTGAGGTTCTCTTTCGGCTGGGTCTCGAGCGCCGCCAGGTCTTTGCTGAGCGCCTCGAGGTGCTCCGTCGACTCGGCCAGGAACAGCGCCAGATAGCGGGACATGTCGACGGTCATGCCGCCTCAGTGTCCCTCGGTTTGGCTGGGGGGCAAAATGGCGGCCGGCCGGGCCTGCCGAACGGCTAGGCCTCGCCGAGCACCTTCTTGACCACCGCGAGCACGTCTTCGGCGCGGGGGGGTTTGACGATGAAGTCGACCGCGCCGGCTTCGATGGCTTCCATCACCATCGCCTCCTGGCCCAGGGCGGAGCACATCACCACCACCGCCTTGGCGTCGTTCTTCAGAATCTCGCGGGTGGCCTCGATGCCGTTCTTGAACGGCATCACCAGGTCCATCGTGGTCAGATCGGGCTTGAGCTCTTTGTACTTCTCGATCGCCTCGAGCCCGTTGGCCGCTTCGCCGACGACGTCGAAGCCGCCAGACGCGAAGATGTCCTTGATGATGTTCCGCATGAAAATCGCGTCATCGACCACCAGAACACGCTTCGCCATGGAGTTTCCGCCGCCTCCTCGATTGCCTTCGCGACCCTCGCGACACTAGCCGCTTGTGAACGCCGCCGCTACCGCCGCGTCAGTTCCTTCTGGATCGAGAACGGTTACCGGCCGAGCCCCCAGACGACCAACACCCTTGACGGCGGGCGTGCGCGCGGCGGGGGGAGACAGCTTCTCGAGGTTCTCGATGCCCTCGACTTCGGTCACCAACAGGCCCAGCTCACGCCGCGAGAAGTCGAGCAGCACCACCTTGGCGGCCTTGGTCTCTCCCGGCGGCAGGTCGAGCAGCGACCACAGCTCGACCACCGGCACCACCCGGCCGCGCAGGTTCAGCACCCCGCGCACGAAGCGGGGCGCCTTCGGCACCCGGGTGTAATGGCCGGGCGCGGGAAAAACCTCGCGCACCGACGACAGCGGCACCGCGTAGAGCGCCTTCTCGACCCTGAAGACGACGTGCCGCACGACTAGCCCCCCAACCTGAACCGCTTCACCACCGACTGGAGCTCCTCGGAGAGGTTGTTCAGCTCCTGGGCGGCGGCGTTGAGGCGCGCCACCTGCTGGCTCTGTTCGTCGATCACCTTGGCGGCGGCGGTGGTGGCCTTGGCGTTGTCCTGGGTGACCCGGGAGATCTCGCCGATCGCGCCCACCATCGCCTCGCGGCCCTTCTGCTGCTCCTTGGCGGCCTCGGAGATCATCGTCACCTTCTCGGCGCCCGCCCGGGCGGTGTCGGTGATCGAGGTGATGCTGCGCACGATGGTGTTGAGGTCGTCGCGGCCTTCGGCGAGCTCGCTGATCGCCTCTTTCATCGCGGTGGTGACCGAGCCGGCCTGGGTGCTGATGTCGCGCGAGAGCTTGGAGATCTGCTCGGCCGACTTGCCGGCGCTCTCGGCCAGCTTGCGCACCTCGTCGGCGACCACCGCGAACCCACGGCCGTACTCGCCGGCGCGCGCCGCTTCGATGGTGGCGTTGAGCGCGAGCAGGTTGGTCTGCTGGGCGACGTTGGTGATCACCTCGACGATCTTCGAAATCTCCTGGGTCTTTTCGCCGAACGCGAACAGCTCCTGAGAAGACGTCTCGATCCGGCTGAACACCTTCTTCACTTTTTCGCCCGCCAGCCGCGCGGCGTGCGAGCCCTCTTCGGCGGCGGCGCGGGTGGCGGCGGCGGCCCGGGCAGACTCTTCGGCCGAGCCGGCGGTGCGCTCGATCGCCGAGGCGATGCCGCCGATCGCGGTGCTGGTCTTGGTGACGATGTCGCTCTGCAGCTCGGCGCCCTTGGCGATGCTCTTCACCGAGTCGCCGACCTCGGCCGACTGGGCGTGCACCGCTTCGGTCGAGCGCGACAACTCGGTGGCGGAGTCGGCGACCGACTCGGCGGTGCGCTGAACGTGGCCGACCAGCTCGCGGAGGTTCTCCTGCATGTCCTGCAGGGCGACGGTGAGCTCGTCGATGTCGTCGCGCAGGCCCGAGGCCTCGCCGGGCATTCGCCGGGAGAGATCGCCCCGCGACACGTCGAGCGCGGCGGCGGCGAGGTGCTTCACGCGCGAGACGTTGAGCAGCCACCCGGGGAGGATGATCGCCAGCAGCAGGGTGAGGCCCAGCGCCGCCGAGACGCGAATCGACCACGGCCAGTCTTGAGACTGCGCGAGGTAGAAGAAGCCGACCAGCGAGCCACCGAGCACCACGTACCCGGTGAGAATCTTCATGTGCAGAGAGATCTGCGCGCGGCGTTGGTCGGCGGCGCGTACCAGGCGCTCCACGGGCTCGCGGCGGGCGAGCGGCTGATCAGTCGATGCCACGGGTGCAGTCTGGGCCCGGCAGAGGCCTTCGTCAAAAGTCGCGAGCGCGCTACAGGTGTGTATACCCGCCCGCTCCGCGCACCGTCTTCCCGTCGACCCGCACCCCTTTGCGCCGGCTGAAGGTGCCGATGCGGGTGAGCGGCACCGGCGACTTCTTCGCCAGCGCGTCGACGTGCTTCTCGGGCACCGCCAACAGCAGCTCGTAGTCTTCGCCGCCGGTCATCGCGGTCGCCAGCGCCTCGCGCTCGCTCAAGCCCTGGAGCTCTTCGGCCAACGGCACCGCGGCCGACTCGATGTCGGCGCCGCACTTCGAGGCTTCGCACATGCGGCTGGTGTCGAGCAGCAGGCCGTCGGAGACGTCCATCGCGGCGTGCGCCTTGCCGAGCGCCAACCGGCCGAGCTCGAGCCGCGGCTCGGGCCGAAGCTGCCGGGTCAGCCGCGAGCGGTCGAGCAGGCTCTGCCAGTAGAGCAGCCCCGCCGCCGCCGCACCGAGGGTGCCGCTGACCAGCAGCGCGTCGCCCGGCTTCGCGCCGTGCCGGGTCAGCCCTCCGCCATCGCCGAGCAGCTGAAGGGTGATCGACAGCTCCGACGCGCGCGAGACGTTGCCGCCGGTGAGCATCAAGCCGTGCTGCTCGGCGAGCGGCCTCATGCCCCTCGCCAGCGCGCGCGCGTTGGCGACGGTGAAGCCGATCGGTATGCCGAGCGCGCAGAGCCAGAAGCGGGGAGTCGCCCCGGCGGCGGCGAGGTCAGACAGGTTCACCGCCAGCGCCTTGTGGCCGACGTCTTCGAGCGAGAACGGCGGGCAGGTGAAGTGCACCTTGTCGAACACGGCGTCGGTCTTCACCCAGAAGCCGCCGTGCTTGGCGGGCAGCCAGGCGCAGTCGTCGCCCGGCCCTTCGGGGGGCTCCAGGTGCGGGAGCCCGGAGACGAAGGCGTTGATCAGGCGCGATTCGGAGTCTGCCACGTGCGGGCCTACTGGCGCTGGGTGAGCGCGCGCTCCAGCCGCTGGCGCTCGGCCTGCACCGCCTCGAGCTGCCGGCGGGCGTCGTCGCGCTGCTCGAGCACCACCAACAGCTCGCGGTGGAGCTCCTCGAACTTCCGCTCCACGAACATCCGCTCCTGGGTGGTGGCCTCGAGCTGCCCGCTCACCTGCTGCAGCTGCGACTCGCGGGTGGCCGACTGCTCCACGAACGACCGCTGCAGGCTCTCGACGTTCTTCTGGTGGGCCGTTTCTTGCGCCTGCAGCTGGGCGTCGCGATCGGCGAGCTGACGCGCGCCCGACTCCGCCGCCGACCTGGAGTCGGTCTCGAGCTGGGCGAGCCGCTTCTTCAGCTCCTCGTCGACCCGCTCCATCTCGCGGCCGCGCTCGCGCTCGGTGACCCACTTCTGCGCGGTGGCCTGGTGCTTCTCTTTTTCCTGCGAGAGCAGCGTCTCGACCTGCTGCACCTGCTGCTGCGCCTCGGCGATCGCCGCCTTCTGCGCTTCTTCCAGCTGCTGGCGCTGCTGCTCGAACACCTGGCCGCCGGCTTCGGCCGCCTCCAGCCGGGCGCGCAGCGTCTCCTGCTCCGCGTGCGCCTGGGCCACCTGCTCGGCCATCTCGGTGTTGCGGCCGGTCTCGATCTTCAGCTGCTCGCGGAGGTCGGCGACCTCCTGCCGCGAGGCCACCAGGTTTCGCTCCACCGCCTCGAGCGCCTGCTGCCGGTCGATGTCGAGCTGCTGGCGGGTGGCGACGTGGGCCTCCTGCTCCTGCTCGAGCGACTTGCGGGCCACCGCCAGCTCGGCCTTGAGCGCGTCGAGGTCGGCGCCGGTCGAGGTGGTCTCTTTCACCGGCTCGATCTCGAGCGGCTGCTGGCCGCCCTTCTTCTTGTTCTTCTTCCCCTTGGGGGGAATCAGCATCGTGCGGTCGCCGTCGACCTGCGCCGCGAGGTCTTGACCGGCCGCCCGCTCGATCTGCAGCTCGGTCTGGAGCCTTTGCTGGGCGTCGACCAGCTGCTGTTTTTCCTGCCCGAACTGGGTCTGCTGCTGGGCCAGCTGCTGCTGCAGCTTCGCCACCTCGCCCTGGGCGTCGGCGGTCTCCTGCCTGGCGCGAGCGGCCTCCTCGCGGGCGGTCTTCAGCTCATCGGCCGCGCGCCGCAACAGGTCGAGCAATTGCTCGGTGGATGGAACGCCCGCTTGAGCCATGCCCCTCTTCGCTTCTTAGCGTGCTACGGCCGACCGGGCTCTTTTTAGTGCCGCTTACCGGGCACCGGGCGCACCGGCTCCTTCTTCGGCGGCGGCCCGTGAATCTGCTGCTGCTTGGGCGGCGGCGCGTGCACCGGAGGCGGCGGGTTGTGGGCCTGGGCGACCTGGGTGTGGTGCTCCTGCACCGGGTCTTCGGTGGGCACCACCGAGACCTCGGCCGGCTTGGGCGGCGCCGGCAGCGAGAGCGTCTTCTCTTCGATGTTGTTGAAGCGGCACACGCCCTCGAGGCAGCCGAAGGCGGCGCGCGGCGTCTCGCCGAACAGCGAGCGCCAGCCGCGGCCGAGCGTCACCGAATCGCCGATCACCCGCTGGTCGCGGCCCTTGCCGACCAGCGCGGCGAGCTCTCCGGTGGCGGGGTCGATCTTGAGCTCGAGCTGAATCTCGCCGCCGGTGTTGCTGATCACCAACGGCGAGCTCATCGTGCCGCGGCGATCGCCGAGCGCCCACTCCAGCGTCGGAGGCTGACCGTCGCCCGGCATCACCAGCGCGACGAACCGGCCCGGCTCACCCACCAGCATCAGCGCCGAGCGCGCGTTCGGGCGCGGCCCCATGAAGATGGCGCGAATGGGGTCGAACCAGGAGCGCCTGGTCTCCTGCGTCTGTGCGTCGGCGGTGAAGATCAGCCCGTCGCCCATCAGCTCGACGTCGAGCACCGCGCGGCCCGAGCGGTTGTCGGTCGGAGCGGGGAACACCACCGCGCCCTTCTCGACCTGCGCCTTGCGGCCGATCGCCTGAATCGGGATCGTGTCGGGCCCGTCGCCCAGGGTGAGCGTCTGGGTGCTGCGGTCGACGCGGCCGGTGGTGGTGACCGGCCACTTGCCGCCGTTGTCGGTCGACAGCTCGATGCCCGCCGGCACCTCGTTGTGCTTCGCCTTGTCGCGGGTGAGCGCCACGGTGACGACCGCGAGCGCGAACAGCACCACCATCGCCTCGGCGCCGCGCGCGGTCTTGCGGCCGATCTCCTGCGCCTTGCGCATCAGCCGCTGAGCGGGCGAGCTCTTGGCGGTGAAGCTCATCTGGCTGAGCGGGACCAGCGGCTCCAGGTCGCGCATCAGGTCGCCGACGGACTGGTAGCGATCACCCGGCTGCTGCTTGAGGCAGCGGGCGACGATGCCGTCGAGGCGCTTGTCGATGTCGGCGCGCTTGCTCGAGACGGGGTCGAACGCGCCCTTCGGCACCTCGCCCGCGAGCAGCTCGTAGAGCACCACGCCGAGCGAATAGATGTCGGCGCGGGCGTCGGCCTTGCGCGCGTCGATCATCTGCTCGGGCGCCATGTACGAGGCGGTGCCCATCGCGACGTGGGTCTGGGTGAGGTTGTACTTCTCGTTCTTGTCTTCGAAGCCGGCGAGGCCGAAGTCGGTGACCTTGGCGATGCCGCCCGCCTGCTCGTCGAAGAGAATGTTCTCGGGCTTCAAGTCGCGGTGAATGATGCCGCGCTGGTGGGCGTAATCGATCGCGCGGCAGATCTGCGCGAACATGTGGAGCGCCTGGGCGGTGGTGTACAGCGGGCTGCGCATCACCTCGCGCAAGCTCGGCCCGTCCACGAACTCCATCACGATGAAGTAGGTGGTGTCGGTCTTCCCCTTGTCGACGATCGAGACGATGTTGGGGTGGGAGAGCGCGGCCAGGGCGGCGCCCTCCTTCTCGAAGCGGGCGACGAAGGCGTCGTCTTTCGCCAGCTCCTGCGACAAAAGCTTCAGCGCAACCTTGCGGTTGAGCGACAGCTGCACCGCCTGGAAGACTTCGCCCATGCCGCCTTTGCCGACCATGTGGTCGAGCCGGTACCCGGGGACGGAGTCGGGCGCGCGGGGGCGGCTGATGGAGGTGGCCTCTACTTGGGGCATCGTCGCGGAACGAAGTATGCCGGGACTATGCGCCGGGCGTCTTGAACTAAGCGAAGAATGGCGGCTCCGTCGACCCTACAGCAGCGACCAATGACTCCTTCGACGAGGGCAGGGCTTGACTTCGCTCGCGTCGCCGAATCGGAGCGGCCGGGACTGGAACGGTTGGCGCGACGGCTGCTGTGGGACGGCGCCGAAGCGCAAGACGTCGTTCAGCAGGCACTGTTCGACGCCTTCGGTAAGTGGGATCAGCTGACGGATCCCCAGGCGGTGGCCGGTTGGCTGCGGAGCATCGTCACCCACCGGGCGATCTCGGTGCTGAGGCGGCGGAGGCTGTGGCGCACCCTGGCGGCGGTGGTGTTCGTCGAGCCCGAGAAGGTGGCCGAGGCGCCCGACGAAGAGCTGGCGCGCTCGCGGCACCTGGCGGCGCTGGGTGAAGAGCTGGAGCGGTTGTCGCCGAAGCAGCGCACCGCGTTTTCGCTCAGGTACCTCGAGGGCTTGAGCCTCGACGAGGTGGCGGAGGCGATGAAGATGAACCGCGGCACGGTGCGGGTTCACGTGCAGCGCGCGGTGGAGAAGCTGCGCGCCCGCGGGGCTTTGCAGGAGGCAGACGATGGACAGGTGTGACGCGTTCAAAGAAGCGGTGCTCGACGAGAAGGCGGTCAGGCCCGCCGGGTTCGAAGAGCACCTCGCCTCGTGTTCGAAGTGCCGCGCGCTGGTCGAGGCGCATCAGGCGGCGCTGGCGCTGCGCGGCGCGGTGGTGCCGAGGGCGCGGCGGGTGTCGAAGCGCGCGGTCGTGGGCCGGCTCGGCGTCGCGGTGGCGTTGCTGATTGGGGTCGTCGTCGCGTGGGTGAAAAAGCCCGAGGCGCTCACCTCACCCGGCGAGCGCATCGCGCTCGTCCGCCCTCTCCCTCCAGGAGAGGGGGTGCTCACGGCGGCGCCAGAGGTGGATTTCGGAGCGCTCCGGTTCTCCGACGAAGGTTGGGCCGCGCTCGGCGAGCTGCACACGTTCACTCAGAATACGACCCGCAGAAACCCCAGCGTCGAGCTGGCGTATGCCGACCGCTCGCTCGCGACGTCCTATCTGCTGACTTCCACTTTGGAGGAATGACAATGAAGACCCTGTTGCTCGCCGTGTCGATGTTCGCCCTTCCCGCGTTGGCGCAGCACGCGCCGCAGCCCCCGCAGCCGCCGCCGGCTCCTGACGCGCCGATGCCACCGCCTCCGCCGGCGTTCTTCCACGGCGCGCCGGGCATTCCGCCCCAGGTGGCGCAGAAGCTCGGCATTCCCCAGGAGACGGTGAAGAAGGTGCAGCAGCTCGGGTTCGACTCGCAGGATCAGCTGATCAACCTCGAGGCCGACCTGAAGCGCGCCCAGCTCGACCTGGAGCGCACGCTGGCCGGCACCAACCCCGACGAGTCGCAGGTGATGCTGAAGCTGGAGCAGGTCTCGAAGGCCGAGCTGCAGGTGAAGAAGAACCGGGTCGGGCTGATGCTGAAGATTCGCAAGCAGCTGGGCCCCGACCTCTGGGAGAAGGTTCAGGCCGAGCTTCCGATGATGGACATCAGCGCCGGCCCGGGCTTTCGCCACCACGAGGTGCGGGTGATCAAGAACGGCGACTCCAAGACGATTGAGTCGCACGACTTCCCGTAACCAAAACGTTTCTGCGTCGCCGCAATCGATTTTCCCTGAATTCGTATTCTCCAAGTCCAGGCTTGACCCATCCAAGCCTGGTCGCGGCCGTGCATTCGAGAATCCCCTCGCGTGCACGGCTGCATTTTCTTATTCGTAGCGGGTGGAAAACGTCAGGCTGCTGAAGGCGCTGCACCGCCAGCTCGACGGCTGCAAGCTGTGCCCGAAGGTGATTGGCCCGGTGGTGCACGGGCCTCCCGTCGACTCTCCGGTGATGCTGATCGGCCAGGCGCCGGGGCCGCGCGAGGGCAACTTCAACCGCCCGTTCGCGTGGACCGCCGGCCGCACCTTGTTTCGCTGGTTCGAAGAGACGCTCGGCGCCAGCGAAGAGACGATGCGCCGGAGCCTCTACATCTCGGCGGTGGGCCGCTGCTTCCCGGGAAAGATGAAGAGCGGCGGCGACCGCAAGCCCGACGCGACCGAGATTTCGAACTGCGGCCGCTGGCTGAAGGCCGAGGTGGGCATTCTGAAGCCGAAGCTGCTGCTCCCGGTCGGCACCCTGGCGATCGAGCAGGTGCTGGGCGAGGCCCGGCCGCTCACCGAGGTGGTCGGCAAGGTGATGCGGGCGACCTACTTCGGGCACCAGGCCGACGTGATCTGCATTCCCCACCCCTCGGGGCTGTCGAGCTGGCACAAGATCGAGCCCGGCAAGACGCTGCTGAAGAAGGCGCTCGCGCTGGTGAAGAAACACCCCGCGATGCGACAGGCGCTACAGGCCTGAGTTCGTGGATCAGCACCGGGGTGTGCTAACTCTCGAGGAGCATGGCCTTTCCACCGCACGCGTTCGCGATTCACGACGGCCGGGTCTATTCGGAGTGGGAACAGCACAAGCTGGCCGCCGCCGGGGTTCGACGGCTGGCGCTGGCCTGTCTGGTCGGCGCGCTGATGGAGCTCGCGCTCGACGCCATTCTCTTTCGCGAAGGCCGGCCGGAGGGCATCGCGCTGCCGGGCTGGTTGCCGCGCGCGGCGCTCGGGCTGAGCGCGGTGGTCTCGCTCACCTTCTTCGGCATGGCGTTCGCGCGGCGCTCGGAGCTGCAGCGGCCGATGCTGCTCGGCACCTTGCTCTCGCTGGCGATGTGCGCTGGTGGCGCGCTCGCCTCGGCGGCGGGCGGCGGCTTCAACGGCCCGTTGAGCTTCGGCCTGGTGCCGGTGGTGCTGATCTGGCCGCTCACCATGCCCGGCGGCGCTCCGAAAGCGGCGGCGCCGTTGATCGGCGGCCTGGTGGTGCACGCGGCGCTGACGCTGGCGCTCACCGGCATCGAGGTGACGCCCGAGGGCCGCGCGATGAGCATCATGCTGGTGGTGGCGGTGGGCTGCGCGCTCGCCGCCGCGTCGGTGATCGACGGCTGGCGGGTGAAGGCGGCCGAGCACTCGCAGCTCGACTGGCTGTCTTCGGCGCTGTCGCGGCCGTACCTCGAGGAGCGATTGACCGCGCTCTGTGCGCAGCGCAGCCGCAGCCTGGGCGCGATCTCGCTGGTGATGTTCGACGTCGACCGGTTCAAGGTGATCAACGACACCTACGGCCGCGCGGCGGGCGACGAAGCGCTCGAGATGCTGGTCTCGGGCATCAAGGCCGAGATCCGCGCCTCCGACTTCATCGGCCGCATGGGCGGCGACGAGTTCCTGCTGGTGCTCGACGAGTGCGAGGGCAACTCCGCGCTCGGGTTGCTGGAGCGGCTGCGGCAGCGGTTCCTCTCCAAGCCGATGGCGGTGGGCGACGATCAGATCAAGATCAGCTTCTCGGCCGGCATCGTCTCGGCCGGCCCCGGCGACCCGTTGGTGGTGAAAGAGCTGATCAAGAACGCCGAGAAGGCGCTCCAGAACTCGAAGGAGATGGCGCGCAACCGCACCGCCGTCGCGCCCCCGCCTCCGCCGAGCGAGCCGCCTCCGCCGCCCGCGCCGAAGCCGTCTGCCGAGCCCGCCGCCGAGCTCCACGGCGACGCGCAAGAGACGCAGATCTCCTAGTGGTCACGTGACATGTCCTGCGACAGCCGGGGTTTCCGGCTTCGCAAGTGTGCGACGGCACGGGTAACGGCCTCGGCACAGCGGCTGCTATCCTGAGGGCTGGGCAGCAAACGGGAGGCCACCACAAATGGACGTTCGGAACATCCGCAACTCGGTGCAGACCGCGATCGCGAACAACAACGGCAAGGTCGATCAGGCCACCGTCGACGACCTGGTGAGCCAGGCGAAGACGCCCGAAGACAAGAAGATGCTGCTCGACGAGTTCTCGCGCGACTCGTTCGACTCCAAGGTCGATATGCAGGCGCTGGCGAAGTCGCTCGGCGTGAAGTCGCTCGACAAGCCCCAGGTCACCGGCTCGCTCGGCAGCACCGCCAACGGCGACGCGGTGATGGTGACCCACGACTACAGCCCCAAGGGCGGGTTCGACAACTTCGCCCAGGCCGCGGGCGCCGCGCGCATGTGGGGCAGCAGCAACACCTCGGTGGTGGAGAAGAACGGCCACTACTTCGCGGTCGAGACCAACGTGCCGGGGTCGAAGCTCGCGGTGCCCGGGAAAGACGCACCGAAGGTGATGTCGACCGGTGGCGACTACGGCAACTACTCCGAGCTGCAGAAGAAGCTCTCACGCAACGGCGGCTCGCCCGACGAATGGGCGACCCTGGCCTCGCAAGCGCTCGGGGTGCCGAAGGACAAGATCAACGTGATCAGCGACGTCGACGTCGAGAAGGCGGGCGGCAAGCTCCCCACCGCCGCTCCGCCGATGATCAACGTCTACATCGGCAAGAAGATGAACTTCGACGACAGCGGGCTGACCGGGCCGGTGGGCGACGCGCGCGGGCCGACCATCGTCGATGGGAAGCCCCGAATGCCGTCGCTGCTGCTCGAGGCCAAGGCGTTCGGTGCCGACCCCGCGCAGCCGCAGAAGGTGCTCTTTCACGAGGGCACGCACGTCGAGCACGACAAGCGGTTCGCGCAGCTGTGGGACCAGTACAAAGGCGACCCGTCGTCGAAGGGCCCCAAGGGCAAGTCGTTCTCCGATTGGATCGACAAGCAGAAGCTCGACCCGGCCGAGAAGCAGCTGATGAAAGACCTCTCCACCGGCAGCACCAAAGACACCGAGGCGCTCGCGCACGTCGAGTCGTTCATCGCCAGCTACAACAAGTGGTCTCCGCAGCCGGGTGGCGACGTGAGAGCGACCATCGGCAGCGACCTGCTGGTGCTCCCCAGCAACCCCGACCCGGCGGTGGCGAAGCGCGCGCAGGACGAGCTGATGAAGTTCTACAACTCGCAGCCTCCGTCGACGCAGCGCCAGATTCGCACCACCCTCGAGACGATGAGCAGCGCCGACAACGCCTGGCTGCTCGGCAAGGGCCCGGTCGCCGACATGCTCAAGACCCCGCCGCCGAAGGGCTGGTAGTCAGAGCGTCTTCAGGTACTCGAGCACCGCGGGGCGCTCCTCGTCGGAGAGCTCGAGCCCGAACTCGTGGCCGCCGTTGCCGCAGCCGAACCGGGTGGTGTCGTAGACGTCGTGCGCGGGGTTCTCGTAGGGCGAGCTCACCACCGAGTACTTCCAGCCGACCCGCTCGAGGTCGTAGTCGCGGCTGTCGCGGGTGCGGCGAAAGTACTTCGGCCGCTTCGACGGGTTGAGCAGCGCGTCGAGCGTCGGCACGCTCCCGTTGTGCAGGTACGGAGCGGTCGCCCACACCCCGTCGAGCGGAGGCGCGACGTAGCCGCTCGTCTCTTCCATGTGCGAGCGCTCGGCGAACCAGGTCTTGTCGTAGTGCGCCGCGAACCCGAGCTGGTGCATGAACTGGTTGCGCGCGGGGTCGGTGCCGACTTCCTCCAGCGAGACCACCTTCGACGGGTACGCGTCGGGCGTGCCGTGGCAATCGGCGCACACCCGCTCGAACGCCGTTTTTCCTCGAAGCGCGAGCGCGGCGTCGATCTGCCCGGGAAACTTCGGCGGCTGGAGCGAGACCAGGAACGCGAGAATGTCTTCGAAGTCGCTCTCGGCCGCCTTCACGTCTTCACCCGTGTTGCCGGGCGGAGACATGAACTGCATCAGCGCGCGGGTGTGCTCGCCGGTGAGCTCGCCTCCGTAATACAGACGCTTCTTCTTCTTCAAAAGCCACCAGGCGGGAATGTCGGTCGGTGGGGGAGGGGTCGCCAGCATCGGGTAGTAGGAGGTGCTCACCCACGAGAAGTCCTCCGGCTTGCGGTGCGAGAAGAAGTAGCCGGTGAAGTAGAGCGCCGGCACCAAGCCGGTCACCGGTGAGCGGTCGTAGGGCGCGAGGTCGCGCTGGTAGCGCGCCCAGTCGTCGAGCGTGCGCAGCTCTTCTTCGGTGGCGCCGAGGTCGCGCGCCTTCTGGTGGTCGACCAGCGGCACCTCGGCGGGCAGGGTGGCGTCGAGCACGGTGTTGCCCAGCCCGAGCACCCAGCGGCCGTTCAGCGGCCCGGCGTGACAGAGCAGACAGTTCTCGGCCACCACCGGCACCTCGCCCAGCATCTTCCCCGAGTAGCCGAGCGGGATCTGCCCGTTGAAGAAGCTGCGGCCCTCCACCGGCGCGAGCTCGTCGGCGGTGTAGAGCTCTGGCTTGTGGAGCGCGTCGACCAGCCCGACCGGCACGCCCACCTTGAGGTAGCTGCGGTTGAGCAACAGCTCACGGCCGCGCGAGGCCGAGGGCTGTCGCTCCTTCGGCGACACCTTCGCCTCGAAGAAGCCCGCGCAGCCGCAGAGCAACAGCAGAAGGGTGCTCGACCGCATCTGCGCTGGCTATAGCACCCTACGGATTGAGGAACGTGCCGCTGCAGTCGTGCATCGCATCGTCTTTGGTCTTCGGCGGGTAGTACCAGTCGTTGACCGAGCTGCCGTCGCCCTGCTTGCCGAGAAAGCAGCCGCCCACCCGGCTCGCGGTCGGGCACGCGCCGTCGCCGGCAGTGCCCTTCGATGCCGTGCAGGCCTGCTTGAAGACCGCCGCGTCGATGGTGTCGAGCCGCTCCTGGCAGCGCGCCTCGGGGGTGGTCGACATCGTGAAGTCACAGTGCGCCGAAGCGCCCACGCCACACGAGCACAACGACGCGAGCGCGAAGGCCGCGAAAACCAGACGAATCAAAGTTGTAGTCCTCCCAGGCGGCGAGTGTAGCGATTCGGCAGGTTGTTTTGGCTAACATTGCGGCTCCGGAGGGAGCCCCACCCGTGCCTCGCAAGATTGCCGTGCTCGGCGGAGGAGCGTCGTCGCTCGCCGCGGTCTGGAAGCTCACCGAGAACCCGGGTTGGAAGAACGACTACGACATCACCGTCTACCAGCTCGGCTTTCGGCTCGGAGGCAAGGGCGCCACCGGCCGCGACGAGACCCAGGGCTACCGCATTCAGGAGCACGGGCTGCACCTGTGGTTCGGCTTCTACGACAACGCGCACGCGATGCTCCGCTCGGTGCTGAACGAGCTCGATCGCCCCGCGTCGTGCCCGATTCGCACCTGGGAGCAGTCGATGCTTCCCCACAACCAGTTCGCGATGGAGAACTTCTTCAACGGCGACTGGCACCCGTGGAACCTGCTGTTGCCGAACAACAGCGGCACGCCCGGCGACGGCTCGCCGTACCCCACGCCCTGGGAGCTGTTCGAAGACGCGCTCGAGGTGCTCTACCGAATCTGGAGCGACTGGCACCCGCACGAGGCCTCGAAGCTGAACGTGCTGGTCGACGCGGTGACCAACACCCTGACCGCGCTCGGGCAGCTCGACCTCGACAAGCTGTTCGGCCCGCTCAACACCGAGGGGGCGCACGCGCTGCTCTCGTTCGCCAAGCGGGTGCTGAAGCTCCGCGACACCGTGGCGCCGCTGGCGGGCGCGGTGGGCGACGCGCTGCTGGTGCGGTTGATTCGCGCCGCGCGGGAGCTGATCTGGCGGCACCTCGAGAACGAGGTGGGCGTCGACCTGCTCGCCTACCGGGTGTGGATCGTCTGCGACGCGATGGCGACGATCATGATCGGCGTGCTCGAGGACAAGGTGCTCGAGAAGGGCTTCGATCACATCAACGACCTCAACTTCAACGACTGGGTGAAGAAGCACGGCGCCTCGCAGCTCACGCTCGACTCGTGCCTGATTCAGTCGGCCTACGACTCGTCGTTCGCGTTCTTTCGCCGGGCCGACAACCCCGACTTCGAGGCGGGCACGGTGCTGCGCGGCGCGATTCGAATGTTCCTGATGTTCAAGGGGTCGATCGTCTACCGCTTCGCCGCCGGCTGCGGAGACACGGTGTTCGCGCCGCTCTACGAGCTGCTGAAGAAGCGCGGAGTGAAGTTCGAGTTCTTCCACGAGGTGACCAAGCTGGTGTCGCCGTCGGTGGGGCCGATGGAGGTCACCGAGGTTCAGCTGGCGAAGCAGTGCGAGGTGAAGGCCGGCGCCGAGTACCAGCCGCTGATCGACGTCAAAGGTCTGCCGTGCTGGCCCAGCCACCCGCTCTACGACCAGCTGGTGCAGGGCGCGCAGCTCCAAAGCCAGAACATCGACCTCGAGTCGCACTGGACTCCGTGGGCGCCGGTGGGCCAGGTGACGCTGAAGAAGGGCGTCGACTTCGACGACGTCGATCTGCGGGCTGTCGCTGGAGCCGCTCAAGCTGGTGGCGCAGCAGCTGATGGCGCGCGACGACAAGCTCGACAAGATGGTGCGCCACTTGAAGACCACCCGCACCCAGGCATTTCAGCTGTGGATGTTGCCCGAGCTGCGGCAGCTCGGCTGGTCGCTCGGCTCGTGCCTGATGTCGACCTTCGGCGAGCCGCTCGACACCTGGGCCGACCTCACCTGCACCTTGCCGACCGAAAAATGGCCGGCCGGGCAAGACCCGCGGAGCGTCGGCTACTTCTGCGGCGCGATGACCGAGGGCTCCGACGCGATCCCGCCGAAGGGCGACCACGGCTTTCCCGCGGTGCAGGACTCGCAGGCGAAGGCCGACGCGCTCGACTTCATCTTCTCGCGGCTGTGGGCGCTCTGGCCCAACGCGTTCACCGCGCCGGCGGTGGGGAGCGGAGTGCCTCCCGGCTCGGTGCCGCGCAACTTCAAGTGGGAGATGCTCGCCGACGCCGACAACGGCATCGGCCAGGCGCGCTTCGACGCCCAATTCTGGCGCGCCAACATCGACCCCTCGGAGCGCTACGTGCTCTCGGTGACCGGCACCACGAAATACCGGGTGCGGTGTGACCAAACGGGCTTCAAGAACTTCTTTCCCGTCGGCGACTACACCTCTTGCGGTATCAACGCGGGCTCGATGGAGGCCTCGTTCATCTCCGGCTTGCAGGCGGCGCGCGCGCTGTTGGGCGGGCACTGGGACATTCCGGGCGAGGGCGGGGGGCTCGATTGAGCGATCAGCTGATCTTCAACAACACCATCGAGGCGTTGTTGAAAAGCGTGCGCGACCGGCTGACCCCCAGCATCAAGGACAAGCTGCGCGCGCTCGGGCTCGACGTCGACCGCAAGCTCGACCCGGGTTACCCGGCGCAGAAGTGGGCGTCGTTCGTGAAGCTGCTCGCCTCCGAGATTCACCCCGGCGTGGGCGAGCCCGAGGCGCTGCGGCAGATCGGCGCCCGCACCGTCGACGCCTACGTCGAGGGCCTGGTGGGCAGCGCGCTGTTCGCGGTGCTCCGGCTGGCGGGGCCCGACCGCACCATCGGGCGAATGACCCGAAACTTTCGCACCGGGTCGAACTACGTCGACACCCGCGCCACCCAGCTGGGCCCGCACCGCTACGAAATCTGGTTCAACGACGTGTCCGGCGTGCCCGGCTTCTACATCGGCATGCTGGAGTCGGGCATGCGCCACGCCGGCGCCCGCGAGCCTCATGCGACGCTCTCGAAGAACGACGGCGCCGGGTGCACCTTCGTGATCGAGTGGAAGTGAGCCCGTTCGCTGCTGCGGTGGTCGCGCTGCTCTCGGCCGATCCCGCGCGGGTGACGCTCCACCATTCGCAGGCAGAAGGCTGTCCTGATCAGCAGTGGCTCGAGAGCAATGTCACGGCGCGGCTCGGCTACGCGCCGTTCGTGGCAGACGCGCCGCTGAAGGCGTCGACCCGGCTGGAGTGCAACCCGAAGGAGTGCACCGGCACGCTGGAGCTGTCGAAGAACGGCGGCGCACCGAGGCAGCGCACGCTCACCGCCGGGCCGAAGCAGTGCCGCGAGCTGGCGGAGTCGCTCGCGCTCGCGCTGTCGCTGGCGGTCGATCCCCAGCTGCTCAGCCGGCCCGCGCCCGCGCCCGAGGCGCCGAAGCCCGAGCCTGCACCTGCTCCGGTGCCGCCGCCCGCGGTGGTGTTGGTGGAGGCGCCCAAGACCGAGAAGCCGCGCACGCCGGTGTTCTTCGCCGGCTCGCTCACCGGCTTCGGCAGCTTCGGGTTGTCGCCGTACCCGACCGGAGGTGGCGCGCTCGGCTTCGGGGTGCGGGTGGGTTGGTTCGGCGTCGCGCTCGAAGGCCGCGCCGAAATTCCGCAGAGCGCGAACGTGAACGGCGGCAACGTCACCAGCAACACGCTGATGGGCACGCTGTTGGTGTGCGGCCATTTTCACGGGCTCGGGGTGTGTCTGTCGGGCAGCGGAGGCGCGCTCCAGGTCACCGGTCAGCTGCCGGGCGGCAACCGCGCGACCAGCCCGTTGGTGCTCGCCGGCGGGCGGGTGATGTACGAGTGGATGTTCGTCTCCTGGCTGGGGTTGCGGGTGTTTGCCGACGTCGATGGGGTGCTCACCCGCACCACCGTCGACGACTACATGGGGCCGGTGTGGGTGACGGCTCCGGTGGCGCTGCGCGGCGGCGCCGGCCTGGTCACGGTGTTTTGAGAATTCCACCGGCCTTCCTGCAATAAGCCCATCGCAGTGAAGCTCGACCTGCGCGCGGTCTATGAGTCGGAGGCCAGCGGGGTCTTCTCGTTTCTCGGCCGTTTTGGCCTGCGCGGGGCCGACCTGGAGGACGCCGTGCACGACACCTTCGTCACCGCGCTCAGCCGGGCGGGGACCTACGACGAGCGGAGGCCGCTGAAGCCGTGGCTGCTCGGCATCGCCTTTCGAATGGGCGTGGCGCGGGTGCGCGGCGCGCGTGAGGTGAGCGCGGAGGTGCCCGAGGTGGCCGACCCGGCGCAGGACCCCCACGCGGCGCTGGAGTCGCGGCGGGCGCAGGCGTTGGTGCAGAAGGCGCTGCTCGAGCTGCCGGAGGAGCAGGCGACGGTGTTCGCGCTCTACGACCTGCAGGGTGTGAGCGCGAACGAGATCGCGGAGTCGATGGGCACTCCGGTGAAGACGACCTATTCGCGGCTGCGGTTGGCGCGGGTGGCGTTCGCCGACGCGGTGAAGCGGCTGGAAGGAGGCGCGCGATGAGCGACGAGCTCGAGCCGCTGGACCCGAAGATCGCCTCGCTGCTCGGAGCGCTGCCGAAGGCGCCGGTGCCGGCGGAGCTGCACGCGAAGGTGTGGACGCGCGTCGCTGCGTCGGCGGCGGGTGCCGGCCCGGTGGCGGCGCAGGTGGTGGCGTCTGGCCTGGCGGCGAAGACGGTGATTCCCGCGGTGATTGGTGCGCTGATCGCCGGCGCGGCGGGTGGGGTGGCGATCGATCGCGCGGTGCGAAAGCCGGTGGTCGAGGTGCGGTACGTCGAAGTGCCCGCGCCGGCGCCGGTGAAGGCGCCCGAGCCGGTGGTGGCTCCTCCGCCGGTCGAGCCGCCGCCCGTTGCTCCGCCGGTGGTGGTGAAGCCGAAGCCGGCCGAGCCGCAGTGGGTCGGCGAGCGCGAGGCGGTCGAGGTGATCAGAATCGCGCTGCTGAAGAAGGACGCTGCCGCCGCGCTCGATGCGGTGGCGAAGCACCGCAAGCGGTTCCCCAAGGGCCAGTTCGCGGAAGAGCGCGACGCGCTCGAGGTGCAGGCGTTGGCGATGGCGGGGCGGGGCGATGACGCGAAGGCCGCGGCGAAGCGGTTCACCGCGAGGTACCCCGGCAGCGTGTTCGAAGACGCGGTCGAAGCGGCCGTCCGCTAGGCCACGGCGGAGGTGTGATGCCCCTCCGCCCCTTCGGGGCACCTCCCCTCTTCAAGGGGAGGGACATGCGCAACGCCCTCCCCCAACAAGGGGGAGGGTGCCCGAAGGGCGGGAGGGGCGTAACACCACCGACGTCCGTGCCAGACTCAGAGCAATCCACAGCCGCGCAACTCCGCGGATCAGCGCGCTGGCTCCGCAATTGCTGATGTTCTCGCCCGTGCGAATTTCTCACCTCTCGATACTGGCGCTCGCGCTGGCAGCGTGCCCCGAAACGAAGTCGAACGACGGTGGAGTGGGCGGCGGCTCAGCCACCGGCGGCGGAGCGGCGACAGGCGGAGGCGGTGCGGCGACGGGCGGCGGCGGTGCAGCGACAGGCGGCGGCGGAGGCGGCAGCGCGACCGGTGGCGGTAGCGCGACCGGCGGCGGTGGAGGCGGCACTGCCCAAGACGGCGGCACCACCGGCTTCATCTTCACCGGCCCGCAAGACTCGGGCACCTTCAACCCGGCGACCAGCTACACCCTGCTCACCGCCGACGCCGGCACCGGCCCGGCCACCAGCATCGGCGCACCGTGCATCACCGGCGACGACTGCGCTGCGCTCGGCGCGGGCGCGGGCTGCTTCACCAACGGCGACGGAGGCTTCTGCACCACCACCTGCCCGGGCGAGAGCGATCTCTGCGACGCGGGCTTCGGCTGCTTGCGCGGCATCTACACCGACAACAGCGGCGACACGATTGGCCTCTGCCTGCCGGAGTGCGCGAGCTCGGCCGACTGCAGCGGGCACGGCGCGCTCACCACCTGCTCCGGCCCGTACTACACCTTCGAGCCCGGGTTTCCGCTCGGCGAGCGCGGCTGCTACCCGAGCTGCTCGACCGACGCCGACTGCAACGGGCTGATGTGCAACCCGCTCACCTCGACCTGCGTCGACCCGAACGCATACCTCGGCGCGCAGTGCCAGAGCGACGCCGACTGCCGCACGCTCGGGCCCACCGGCACCTGCCTCACCGACACCCGCAACCCGTCGAACCGGTACTGCACCCGCTGGTGCGACGCGAACAGCCTCACCGGCGAGCCGTGCATCAGCGACTACGCCACGCTCTCCGACGGCGGCGTCGCGAGCGTCGAGCTGCGCGGATGCTCGCAAGACTCCGACTGTCAGCTCGCGTCGAGCAACACCTGCAACTTCTTCCCGGCCGAGAACCAGGCGTACTGCTCGGTGAAGTGCAGCTCCGACGCCGACTGCCCCGATGGCCACTGCGACGTGGCGAGCGGCGACTGCCGGGCCAACGGAGGCTTCTGGGCGACCGACTGCGCGGTGGGCAACAACTGCGACACCGGGCTGTGCGTGAACGACTTTCACCACCAGGGCAAATCGAACTGCACCCAGCTGTGCATGAACGACGGCGAGTGCCCGAGCGGCGCGGTGTGCGTGTTCTCTCCGGTGGCGATCGACTCCAAGCTGTACAACTTCTTCCTCTCGCTCGACGCCGGCTTCTGCGCCCCGGGCTGCGCTTCAGACGGAGGCACCTGCTCTGACTCCAACGACACCTGCCTCGCGCCCCACGACCCGCCGGAGATCGACTTCGCCGGAAGTGGGAATGCTTCAGGGCACTTCTGCTGGCGTTGACCGGTTTTGAGAATTCCCGGCGGCTGGTGCAATAAGCCGCTCGTGACGCGACGACTTCTGGTGATGGCGGCGTTGTTGGCGGGCTGTGACCTCACGGTTCACGCCGGCGGCATGGATGGTGGAAACGGCGGCGGAGCTGCCACCGGCGGAGGGGCGGCGACAGGTGGTGGTTCAGCGGCCGGTGGCGGTTCGGCGAGTGGCGGTGGCAGCGCGAGTGGCGGCGGCGCCGGGGGCGGTCTTCCAGGCGACACCTGCGCCAACGCGATTCCCCTCACGCTGACGCCGGTCGGCAGCGGGCTTCAGGCGAACGTCACCGCGACCACGGTGGGCTACACCGACGACGACGGCAACTTCCTCTCCACCTGTGGCGGCAACGGCGCGCCCGACATCTTCTACAGCTTCTTCGCGAACGCGGGCGACGCGGTCGACATCAAGGTCGACCAGGCGGGCTCGCCGCTGACTCCGATCGTGAAGTTTCGCGGGGCGACCCACGGCTGCCTCGACCTCGACGACCACTGCGCCACCGGCACCAGCAGCTCTCAGGCGACGCTGAACGGCTTCGACATCTTCGAGACCGGAACGCAGTACCTGGTGATCGACGGCGTCAACGGCACCTCGGGCTCGTTTCAGCTGCAGCTGCACCTGAGCCCCCCCTTCGACGGAGGCACCAGCACGAGCAGCTGCATGGCGCCGATCGACGTCACGCTCCCGTTCTCGAGCCCGGCCGACGCGAGCACCGCGAGCGACCTCGACCTCACCGCGCTCTCCTGTGGAATGACCGGCCTGCCAGAGGCGGTCTACCGGCTGAGCCTCAACGCGGCGGCCTCCGTGCACGTGACCGGCTCGGACTCGTCGGGCCAGGGCGTGGGCTTCGAGCTGCACGACGTGAACTGCACCGGCACCAGCCTGCGCTGCGCCTGGCAGTCGAACGGCGTGCTCGATGAAACAGTTGCGCTGCAGGCGGGCGTCTACGTGTTCGTCGTGGAGCGAAGTCCCGCGGGCAAGTTCAGCCTGCAGATCCAGTGACGCACCGGAGAGACCATGAAGCGCCTGCTCACCACGCTGCTGTTCTCGTGCGCGCTGCTCGCGTGCGACCTCACCGTTCACGCCGGCGGTAACTGCAGCGCCAAGAACTGCAACGGCTGCTGCACCGCCGATGGTCAGTGCGAAGCCGGCACCCAGAGCGGCGCTTGCGGCTCAGCGGGGGGAATGTGCCGCGACTGTGCCGCCTCGAGCCAGATGTGCAGCCTCGGCGTCTGCCTGAGCGCTTCTGTGGGCGGAGGCAGCGCGAGCGGCGGTGGCAGCGCGGCGGGCGGAGGCAGCGCGAGCGGCGGGGGAAGCGCGAGCGGAGGTGGCACGTCTGCCGGCGGTGGAAGCGCCGCGGGTGGCGGGAGCGCCGTGGGTGGCGGGGCGGCGACCGGCGGAGGGAGTGCTGCGTGCTCCTTCGCGGCTCCGATCTTTCTTCCACTCAGCGTCGCGCCGTACGCGCTCGAGACGGTGGAATGGAACGGCGATGGCCACGACGACCTGCTGGTCACCAGCATGGACCAGGTGGTCATCTACTTCGGCGACGGCGACGGAGGTTTCTCGCTCGGGCCGGCCTACCCGATTGGCGGGTCGATCGCGCACGCCGCCGACATCGACCTCGATGGCCGCCCCGACCTGGTGGGCGCGACGGGCATGTCGGGTCAGCGGCAGCTCGCGGTCTGGTTGCAGCTGAGCGACGGAGGCCTGGCGGCTCCGCAGATGCCCGGCGCTTCCATCGGTGGAAATTTCGCGCTCGGTGACATCAACGGTGACGCGCGCCCCGACGTGGCGCTGTTCGAGTCGAGCTCCGTGCTCACCACCCTGCTGAGCCAGCCGGGCGGCGGCTTCACCTCGGTGCCGGGGCCCTCGCTCGGCGGCCTGCTCTACGCGGTGACGATGAGCGACCTCGACGGCGATGGTCACTCCGACGTGGTGGCCAGCAACGACGCGGTCGCCGCCACCTCCTGGGTGATGCGCGGCACCTCCACCGGGCTCGCGGCGCCGTCGGAGGCCGACGGTGGCGACAGCCCCTTGGCGAGCTACACCGCCGACCTCGACGGAGACGGCAAGCGCGACGTGGTGCTCGGCAACGAGTACGCGCAGTACATCAGCGTCTTTCTCGGCAACGGCGACGGCACGCTCCAGTCAGAGAAGAAGTGCGCCTGGCCCAGCGGCGTCGAGCAGTACTTCATGGCCGTGATCGATCCCGACGGCGACCACCACGACGAGCTGGCCAGCCCGCTCGACGAGCAGCTCTGGATCACCGGAGTGAGCTCCAGTGGGGCCTGTACGTCGCGTGGGGTCAACGTGCCCGGCCTGATGTTCGGCGCGTACATCACCTCAGGCCGCTTCGACTCCGACGGGCGCGACGATCTCGCCTTCGCCCAGAGCAACCAACTCGCCGAGCATCAGCTGGTGGTTCTGCTCAGCCGTTGCCCTTAGCGGGGTAGGGGAAGCCGTCGATCGGTTGGGTGGGCACCAGCTCGTCGAAGTACTTCAGGTCGAGCCGCATCTTGGTCGGGCTCACGTCGGAGAGCATGTCGGCGTGGCGGTGCCCGAACACCACGTCGGTGGCGAAGTAGCGGGCGCGCGCGTGCACCGACTGGCCGCTGGCGTCGTCGGTGCCGACCAGGGTGATGATCATCTCCACTTCTTCTTTCACCAGCGACTCGGGCGTCGCGCCTCTCAGCGGGCTCGAGTCGTCGACCACGTGGGTGAGCGTCCACGCGCGCGAGAACTGCTGGGTCATCTCCCGCTGCAGCTTGAGGTCGTACATGCGGTAGACGGTGACGCCTTCCTGGGTGGTCTCGGTGCGCACCAGGCCGACGTGGGCGCGCGCTTCGACCAGGTTGTTCGACCGCAGGTTGCCCGCCCGAATCTGGAGCGTCGGCTTGCCGTCGAGCGGTGAGAACGCGACCTTCCCCGCGAACCGCACCCGCGCGCGCACCAGCGAGAACTTCGCGAACACCAGGCCGGTGAACACCGCGGTGAGGATCAGCCCGAAGATCGACTCCAACATCACCAGCACGTTGGCGGCGTCGGTCTGCGGGTACATCACGCCGTAGCCGATGGTGCCCATCGTCTGCACGCTGAAGTACAGGTACTGCTGCGGCGCGGTGACGTTGGCGACTCCGCCGATCGTCCAGTAGGCGAGCGCGAAGAGCGCGTTCGAGACCACGAACACCGCCGCGATCAACGAGAAGTCGACCCACCACGGGGCCCGGAGCAGCTGGTGGTAGAGATCGACCCAGCGCGCGGGCGGCGCGTTGACGATCTCGATCTCGTACGGGTCAGAAGCCGCCATCTACTCGAGCACGCACCCGACGTTTTCGTCGACGTAGTGCGCCTTCGCCGACCAGGAGATGAACGCCGACGACGAGACCGACTTGTTGCCGCGGTCGACCGAGAAGCTGGCGATGTCGGGCGTGGCCTTCACCCAGGCGCGGCAGTACTCCTCGCTCATCTCCATCACGAAGATGCAGCTGCAGCCCATGCGCGCCGAGTTGCCCACCGCGAGCTGGGCGTCGTTGGCCTGGTAGGTGCGCGGAGGGCCGTCGTTGGCGCAGGCGCCGAAGAACAACACCGAGAAGAGCGCGAGCTTTTTCATTCGGCCACCTTCAGCGAGAGCGAGATCAACGTCGACTGATCGAGCGATTCGTTGCGGTCGTCGCCGGTGCGCATGATCACCACGTTCGCGCTCGGCACCACCACGATGTACTGGCCCCAGTGGCCGTCGGCTTCGTACGCGTCGTCGGGCGCGTCTTTCCACGGCTTCGGCTGGTTCTTCTCGGGGATCGCCTGGTTCAGCCACCACATCCACCCGTTGGGCTCGTCTTCTTCTTTCGGCGAGTTCGAGCGGTACACCTGCGAGGCGGTGGTGCTGCTCGCCACCCAGTCGGCCGGCAACAGCCGTTGGTCTTTCCAGCAGCCGTTGTGCAGGTAGAGGTAGCCGAGGCGGGCGAAGTCGCGCGGGGTGGCGAACACGCTGCTGCCCCCTTGCGGCGTGCCCTTCAGGTCTTCCTCCAGCACCGCGCCGGTCATCCCCAGCGGCTTGAACAGCAGGTCCTGCGCCCAACCCTTGTTCGAGCCGACCGCGCTCTTCACCACCGCCGAGAGCACCATCGCGTCGCCGGTGGAGTAGCGCCAGGCGGTGCCGGGGGTGGCGTAGAACGGGTGGTCGGTGACGAACTTCAGCATGTCCTTGTGGCCTTCACCGAAGAGGAACGCGAGCACCGACGAGGTCTGGTAGCTCGCGTGCTCGTATTCCTCCTGCCAGTCCCAGCCGGTGCCGAACTCGAGCACGTCTTTCACCGAGATCTTGCAGTCGGCCTTTTTGATGTTGGGCAGGAAGTCGCAAATGCTCTGGTCGATGCGCAGCTTGCCCTGCTGCACCGCGGCGCCGACCATCGCCGAGGTGTACGACTTGGCCACGCTCCACGAGAGGTGCTTGTTGGTGCGGGTGAAGCCGCGCGCGTACTTCTCGTAGATCAGCTTGCCGTCTTTGATGATCAACAGGCCGTCGGTGCGAATGCCGTCGCGGTCGGAGTCTTTGCCGGTGAGGGTGAACACCGCGTCTTCGAGCGCTTTGATCTCCGCGGCCTTGTTCTGCGCCACGGTGGCGACCTGCGAGTCGTCCCAGTCGGGGTCGGGCCACACGCCGCCCGCGGGGCAGGTCTGAGCCAGCGCGAACGAAGGGAGCAACGAGAGGAAGATGAAGGAGCGCATCAGAAGCTCACCTCCGCCGCGGGGATGAACCAGCGGGTGGCAGCACCGGGGTTCCACGGCTCGAGGCTCGCCAGCGGTGCGGCCTTCGCGGCGCCATCGGCCTTCGCCATCCACCGCGAGCTCGTCACCGCCACCGCGGGCAGCACGATCGCGTCGCAGATCGCGAACAGAATGATCGAGCCCAACATGCCGACGTTCACGCCCACCGCCCAGGCGACCGCGGTGGCGAGCATGTTGGCGACGGTGGTGAGCCCCCACACCCGCCAGAACGGGAACGCTCCGGGCAGGTAGTAGTTGCCGATGCCGACCACCGCCGCGGTCACCGCCAGCGACGGCAGCAGCGACACCACCGTCAGCCACGAGACCAGGCCGACGTAGACGTTGTTCGAGAGGTTGCCCACCCAGCCGCCGACGTAGAGCGCGACCGGCACGCTGATCAGCGCGGCCACCGCGCCGGCGCCTCCTTGAATCCAGATCGACGGCATCGGGCGATCGGCCAGCGACACCTTGTGCTCTTCGGCCGGCGCGGCAGGCGTCACCGTCGGCGCGGGGGCGGGCGCGGGTGCAGCCGCCGGGGCCGGTTCGGCCTTCGGTGCATCGGCCGGCTGTTCTGCCGGAGGCGGAGCAGCGCTGTCTGCCGGGGCCTGCGCCCACGCGCTGAAGGAGCTGAGAAAGACGACGACTGCCAACTGTCCCATTCGGTGCGCCATCACGCGCGGGGTGTAATCGAGGCCGAGGGTTTTGAGAATACCGGGTGTAACCTGGGGTGCGCTTCGCCGTATTCGCTGGGGAGGGAGAGCCATGGAAAAGGTCGCTGCGCTGCGTGCGAAGGTGATGGCGGTGGTCAAGAAGCTGGAGGGCATCGCGCCCCTGCTGCTGCGGCTCACCATCGGGTTGATCTTCATCCAGACCGGCTGGGGCAAGCTCCACTCGCTCGACAACGTGACCGAGTTCTTCACCAACCTCGGCATCCCGATGCCGCACGCCAACGCGGTGCTGGTCGCCTGCACCGAGTTCTTCGGCGGCGCGGCGCTGATTCTCGGCCTCGGCGCGCGGCTGGCGGCGATCCCGATGTCGATCACGATGGTGGTGGCGACGATCACCGCGGTGTGGCCGAAGCTCGACGACAAGATCGACGTCTTCGGCAAAGAAGAGTTCGTCTACTTCATCATCTTCGTCGCCATCGCCCTGCTCGGGCCGGGGCCGATCTCGGTCGACCACCTGATCGCCAAGAAGCTCGACGCCGCCGCGCCCAAGACTTGATACACGTCGCGGGATGAGACTTCTCTCCGCGGCGGTGGTGTCGCTGTGCCTCTTGGCCTGCAGCAGCTCGAACAACAACGACGGCGGCATGGGTGGCGGCTCGGCGACCGGCGGCGGCAGCGCCACCGGTGGCGGCGCGGCGGCGGGTGGAGGCAGCGCGACCGGAGGCGGCTCGGCGACGGGCGGCGGCGGCGGCGGGGTGAGCGCGCACTGCCAGGGTGACGGCGGCTTCTTCGGCGAGAGCAAGTGCGACTGCGCCGGCTTCAGCCTCTGCGACGACTTCGAGGCGGCGGCGGTCGACACCGCGACGTGGACCCTCGACACCAGCAACGGCACCGCCACCATCGACAACACCAAGGCGGCGCGCGGCAACAGCTCGCTGAAGATTCACATCGCCAACGGCGGCGGCGACCGCGCGATTCTGAACGAGACCAAGAGCTTCCCCGCTCCGATGAACCACTTCTGGGTGCGCGCGTTCGTGTTCGCCACCGCGCCGGTGCCGCAGGTGCACTGCGCGATGTTCGAGAGCTCGGGCGGCAACACCGCGGTGCGCGTCGGCCTCGACCACATGGGCGTGATCGAGCCCAACTACATGAGCCCGCCGAACGAGTACGGCGTGTTCAACAGCCTGGTGCACCCGGCGCTGCCCACCGGCACCTGGACCTGCATCGAGATCGAATACAACGGCTCGATGAACGCGGTGCACACGTACCTCGACGGCACCGAGGCCACCGGCATCGCGATCGACGGCACCGAGAACCCGCCGTGGACTGCGCCGACCTACTCCACGCTCAGCATCGGGCCCGAGCTGTTCCAGTCGGACAACACCGCCAACGGCTACGACTTCTGGATCGACGCGGTCGCCACTTCCGGCACGCGGGTGGGCTGCTCGAAATAGCCCTCTCCGTTGGGAGAGGCCGACGAGCGCGATAGGCGCTCGGGTGAGGGACAGCCCTGCCCGCAGCCCCGCAGGCGGAGCGGCTCCGTCGAAGCCGGCTACTCGGTCTTCTCTTCGGTACCACCGCCGCCCTTGGCGGGCTCGGGTGAGTCGACGCCTTCGAACTCGAAGGTGTACGACTTCTTCTCACCCGCCTTCACCGGCACTTCCTCGGTGTTGGAGTCGCCTTTGTAGACGGCCTTCACCTCGTGCTTGCCGGGGGTGACGGTGCGGACGATGGGCTTGTCGCCCGACTTGCCGATCTTCTTGCCGTCGAGGAGCACCTCGGAGCCGGCGGGCTTGATCTGAATCGAGAGCTGCGTCGGCCCCGCCGCCAGAGAGAGCTTCGTCACCAACAGGATCGTCGTCAGCATGTGGGCACCTTACCGCTGCTGACCGACGCGGGCGAATTCTCGAAATTCAGGAGATCAGTACTTCACCGAGTAGACGAAGCTGGCCTTCGGCGCGCGGAGCCACCGTTCGGTAACCAGCGCCCGCAGCTTCGCCCAGTCGTCGTTGGCGTCGACGAAGTCGGCCTTCAGCTTCTCGGCGCCGGCCTTGTCGCCTTTGCCCTTCACCGAGACCACCGTCTTCTCGAGCTCGGCGACGCTCGACTTCAGCTTCACCAGGTCGGCCTCGAGGCAGCCCTTGTCTTTGCCGTTGGCGGCCAGCTCGTCGGGCTTCCAGGTGAGCGCTCCGGTCTTGCGAAAGAAGCCCATCTGAATCGACGCCAGCTGCGAGTAGTTCTTCGGCTTGCCCTCGGAGTCGTACATGCCTCGCGAGATGTGGCCGAGCGCCCAGGTGAGATCGAACACGTGCGACTTGAGCGCCTCGTCGGCGCTGATCACCTTCTTGTCGGCCAGCCAGTCGGCGAAGAACAGCGCCGAGGTCTGCGCCTTCAGCTCCTCCAGCGTCGACGCCAGCGGGCCACCGAAGATCTCTTCTTCGCCGCGGCCGTTCACCTGGTAGCTCTGCGCGGGGCCGAGGTTGTGCGCCGCCTCGTGCAGCACCACGCTCATCAGCCCGGCCTTCGGGTCCTTCGCCACCTTCGCCTCGGTCGCCTTGCAGAACACTGAAGAGGTCTGCTCCACCATCTGATTGAGCGAGTCTTCGTCGGTGTAGAGGTTCACCATCGCCGAGGTGCGCCCGCCGCTCTTCGCCACCGGGCCCCAGTTGGGCAGGCTCTGACCGATGGTGGCGCCGTGCGGGTTGCGCTGATCAGCGGCGTTGAGCACCACCTCGATGAAGTCGGGGAGCTTGAACTTCACGTCGCGCGCCACGTACGGCGAGCCGGCGAGCGCGGCGATCGTCTTCTCCATCTCGCCCTTCACCGGGTCGAGCTTCTTCTGCCACTCGATGCTGTCCTTGTTGATGCGCGCGAACTGGAGCGCGAAGCCGGCCTTGAGCGCGCAGGGCTCGAAGTAGACCTCGTCGGGCGCGACCCGCAGGTAGTACTTCGAGTTGTCGATGCCCATCGCCACCCAGGCCTCGTCGGCCGGAGTCCACTCGTTGGTGCGAAACGCCTTCGCGTCGGCGAGCAGGTAGGCCTTGAGCGCCGCTTCGTCGGCGGGCAGGTCGGCCGCGGCCGCCTCGAGCTCCTTCGCCACCTGCGCCATCTCGGCCCACGCCTTCGGGTAGGGCACCGCGCTGAGCGCGTCTTTGTTGCCGGTGACCACGGTGAAGTGGTCGGTGAGATCGGCGGCGTTGGAGGCGGCGTTCAGCTGGGCGCAGAAGTCTTTGTTCGCCTGCAGCTCGGCCGGGTAGAGCCCGGAGATCTGCTTCGGGCGCGGCACGATCGCGGTGCAGGCCTCGTTCTTCTCGGTCAGCGGCGCCACGCACCAGGGCGACTGGTTGCGGAGGAACACCGCGGCGGCGAGGGTGTCGCCCTTGGGCAGCTTCGACTCCCAGCCGAAGACGCCGTTCTGCCGCTGGAACAGCTTCTCGATCAGCCCGGCCACCTTCACCATGTGAGCGGCGAGCTTCTGCTCCGCGGGCGACTTCGAGAAGTCGTTCTCGACCAGCGTCGGGCGGCCCTGCGAGAGCTCCTGCTGCAGCAGCTCGCAGTGCGCTTTGTCTTTGCCCGCGCACTCGTACGGCTTCGACAGCTGCGCGTAGGCGGCATCGAACTTCGGGGTGAAGTTGCCCTTGGCGTCGACGTACTCGCTCTGCCGCGCGGGCACGTCGGTCCACAGCACCACCAGCTCGTCGGGGGTGAGGGTGTTGTCGTGGTTGGCGTCGGCGCGCCAGAACAGCGGCAGGTGACGCTCCACCGCGCGGCGGTTGAACTCGAGGCGGGGCACCGCGTCGTGAGCGACGGTTGCGGCAGACAACGACAAGGAGAGGATCGGGAGGAGCAACATGCGCAGTGCGTTAGCCCAAAAGTCCCTAGAGTGTCGACCTTCGGCGCTCGTGCGCCGGCAACACCGGGGAGGCAGAATGGTTCGTTGCGGCTTTGTGATTGCGCTGGTGCTGCTCGCGTGCGGCAAGCCCACGCCAGAAGAGGAGTGCAAGAAGTTCGTCTCCGCCACCTGCAGCAAGCTGTTCGACTGCGACAAAGCCGCGGCGATGACGCTGTTCTCGAGCGAGTCGGACTGCGAGGTGAAGCAGCAGATGCAGGCCGACTGCAAGAACGCGATGGCCAGCTGCACCTACGACGACTCGGCGGTGAACGCCTGCGTCGACGACGTGAAGAGAGAGTCGTGCAGCGCCGCGGGCACCGGCCAGCTGCCGCCTTCCTGCGCCCCGGCGAAGATCTGCCCGGGCGCGGTGGTGTGCGACTCGTCAGACGTGAGCTCGGGCTCCTCGGGGTGCACCTACACGCTCGGGGGTGACAACGGCCCGTGCAGCGACGGGCACACCTACGGCGCCCACTGCGCGTCGGCCACCTCGTGCGACTGCCAGCGCGACGGCGCCGCCACCGGCACCTCGTTCAACACCAGCTCCGACCTCTGCCAGCAGACCGGCACTCAGCAGAAGGCGTCGCTGAAGACCGGCTGCGGCTTCACCTTCTGAGGCGCGCATGGGCACGAACGACTGGACAGAGCGGGAAGCGGAGTTTCGAACGGCGCGCGACGAGCCGTCGTGGGTGAAGCTCGCGGAGCTCGACGCCACACGCGCGGCCGAGCTGGTTCGAAAAGAATTCCCCGGCTCGATGGGGTCGCTGATCTTTCGGCGCGGCCTGCAGTGGGCCGAAGGAGCGCTCGCGACCGACGCCGCCGCGGCCGCGTTCGCCGACAGCATCGTCGACACCCTCGCCGGGTGGGACGGCTCCGCCGACTCCGAGAGCGGCGCCGCGGCTCGCAGCCTGGCGGTGTTCGCCGACAGCCTGAGCGTGACCGGCACCCGGCCGGTGATTCTTCACCGCCTGCTGAGCGCGTACGCCGCCGTGGTGGAGCGAAAGGGCGGCGACCGTGCGATCAAACGTTTCGCCGCCAAGGCTCCGTTTCATCAGGCGCGGGTCGAGCTGCCCGCAGGTTCCTTCTCGGCCGAAGAGGCGGCCTGGCTGGCGAAGCTGGGGCCGGTGTTCGGGTATCAGAACTTCAGAGAGATTCCGGTGGAGCAGTTCGAGGCGGCTGCCGCGGTGCTGAGCCAGGCGGAGGCTTCGCCCCGGGTGAGCTTTCAGGCGCTGAGGGCGATGTGGCGCATCGACGCGGTGCGGGCACTGCCGTTGCTGATCGCCCGGCTGCGCGCACACCCCGAGGAGATCGGCTCGCTGGGTCAGTGGCAGCCGTTTCGAGACCACGACCTGGAGGAGCCCCACCGGGCGACGCTCCGCGCCGCGAAGCTCGAGGCGCTGCTTGCGCTGCTGGAGCGCTTCGACGGGAGCGCGGGGCCACCCACGGGCCTCTACCCCGGGCCGAAGCTGCCGCTGCTCCAGTGGAGCCTGCAGGTGGTTCAGTGGGCGGCGATACCGCCCGACGGGGCTGCCCGCCTCGAGGCGGCGTTGCAGCGAATCATCGCCCTGCCCAAGGCCGACGCGAAGACGGTGAAGCGGGCCTCCGAGCTCCTCGGCGAGCGGTCTGCTTGAAATGTAACAGTCGTTCTATTATCAACGCCGGCAATGGCCCGGCCGCGCAAGATCGACGCTCGCGACACGCGGCAGGCGATCCTCGACGCGTCGCTGGAGCTGTTCGGGCGGCAGGGCTACTTCGGCACCGGGGTGCGGGCGATCGCCAGCGCCGCCGGGGTGCGTGAGAGCGCGGTCTACCACCACTTCGAGAACAAGCAGGCGATCCTCCACGAGCTGCTGCGCGACCTCGGGCCGGGCCGGGCGGCGATGTTGGGCGAGCTCGACATCGAGACCCTGGCGCGCGACCTGGGCGGCAAGGAGCTGCTGCGCCAGCTGGTGCAGATGGTGGTCGAGCTGTGGGCGACGCCCCAGGAGATGCGGATCTTCCGCCTGATGATGTCGGAGGGCCCGCGGCTGTCGGAGACCGGGGTGATCGACCACGACGCGCTCATCGGTCAGGCGCTGAAGCGCATCAGCCGGGTGTTCGCCGAGCTCAACCGCCTCGGCTACACCCGCAAGGCGGAGCCCGAGGTGCAGGCGCTGGCCTTCATGGGGCCGCTGATCGCCTTGAGGGTTCGGGTGATGGCGATGGCCAAGGGTGGCAAGCCCGACCTCAAGAAGGTGAAGACCCTCGCGCTCGCCCACGTCGACTACTTCTGGGACGGCGCAACAAAACTTAACGGTCGTTCTGTTTCGGCAGTCCGTAGAAAGGCGAGCTGACGATGGCGCTCACCAAGCTGGCGGTTCGAAACCTCCGTCGCAACCGGCGCCGCACCGCGCTCACCCTCGGCGCGCTGGTGTTCGGCGTGATGGCGATGGTCGGGGTGCGCGGCTTCATCAACGGCATGCAGAAGATGCTGATGGAGAACGTGGTCTACGGCGCGCTCGGGCCGCTGCAGGTGCACAAGAAGGGCTACCAGGCGAACGTGCTCACCAGCCCGCTCACGCTCGACATGGCCGACTCGCCCGAGCTGCGGCAGAAGATGCTGGCGGTACCGCACGTGAAGGCGGTGGCCGCGCGCATCGACTTCGGCTCGATGCTGTCGATGCCCGACAAGAAGCCGCCTCCAGACGACGGCTCGCCTCAGCCGGAGTCGGACATCGGCAAGGTCTCCTTTCTGGCGATGACCGGGGTGGAGCCGGCGGAGGAGATGAAGGTCACTCCGCGGCGGTTCAGCTTCATCGACAAGGGCCGCACCTTCCCGCCCACCGACGCGGCGGAGATCGTGCTCAACGCCGACTTCGCCAAGGGCATGGAGGCGAAGGTGCACGACGCCTCGTCGCCGCTGCCTCCGGTGGAGCAGATGGCGGCGCTGATGGGCCCCGATCGCGACGGCGCGCTCAACGGCGAGAACGTGGTGCTGGGCGGCACCTTCCCTTCCTTTCAGCCGGGGCCGAAGGGCGTGGGCATGGTGCCGCTCTGGCTCGCCCAGCGCATGCTGCGAATGGAAGGCCGGGTGACCACCTACGCGGTGGCGGTCGACGGGCTCGATCACCTGGAGCCGATTCGCGATCAGCTCCAGGCCACGCTCGGGCCCGACTACGAGGTGCTCACCTGGTCGGAGATCTTCCCGTTTCTGAAGTCGATGATGTCGACCCAGGACTTCATCTTCTCGATTCTCTTCGGGGTGATTCTGTCGGTGGTGTTGCTCGGCATCGTGAACGCGATGTTGATGACCGTGCTCGAGCGCACCCGTGAGATCGGCACCATGCTCGCGGTGGGCATGAAGCGGCGCCAGGTGGTGTCGATGTTTCTGCTCGAGGGCGCGGTGCAGGGCGTGGTGGGTGGAGTGGCGGGCATGCTGCTCGGCGCACTGCTGGTGCACGTGATGGGCAGGGTGGGCATCAACCTCCCGGCGCCGGGCGCGCAGGTGTCGGCGATTCTGCGGCCGTTCGTGCCGCTGTCGTTCATGATCGGCGTCGCGGTCGGTGCTCCGCTCGGAGCTTCGATCGCGTGCCTGTGGCCGGCCTGGAGAGCGTCTCGGCTCCGCCCGGTGGAGGCGCTGCAGAGCGTATGAGAAGCCGCCTACCCGCACTGGCGATTCGCAACGTCGGCCGCAACCGCCGCCGCTCGGCGATCACCCTGGTCGCGTTGTTCGTCTGCGTGATGATGGTGATGGCGCTGCGCGGCGTGGTCGACGGCGCTTCGGCGTTGATGGTGTCTGACGTGGTCGACGGCCGCTCGGGCGCGATTCAGATTCACAAGGCCGGCTACGTCGACAGCATCGAGGCGGTGCCGACCTCGCTCAACCTCCCCTACGACCCGGCGCTGATCGCCAAGGTGAAGACGGTGAAGGGCGTGACCGGCGTCACCGGCCGGATCGCGTTCTCGGGGCTGATCGGCAACGGGCAGACCCAGACGATGTTCATCGGCCGCGGCATCGACCTCACGCACGAGAAAGACGCCTGCTCCCGCGCCGACAGCGTGGTGAAGAGCGGCCGCGCGCTGGGCGAGGGCGACAAGCTCGACGTGATGGTCGGCTACGAGCTGGGCGAGAGCTTCGGCTTGAAGGTGGGCGAGCACGCCAACCTGCAGACCACCAGCCCCGGCGGCCGCGCCAACGCGATGGACCTCACGGTGCGCGGGTTTTCGACCAGCAGCTTCCCCTTCGAGAACAAGCGGGTGGCCACCGTGCCGCTCGCCACCGCGCAAGACCTGCTGGGCATGCCGGGCCGGGTGACCGAGCTGGCGCTGGCGGTCGACGACCTCGAGCAGATCGACGTCATTCGCGACCGGCTGAAGAACACGCTCGGCCCCGAATACGAGGTGCACACGTGGAAAGAGCTGCAGGCGTTCGTGCGCGACGTGATCAACCGCCAGAACATCGTGATGGGCCTCATCTCGCTGGTGTTCTTCGTGATCGCCTTCACCGTGATCGCCAACACGATGCTGATGAGCGTGTTCGAGCGGGTGCGCGAGATCGGCACCCTGCTCGCGGTCGGCCTGCGTCGGCGCCAGGTGCTGACGCTGTTCATGCTCGAGGCGGCCACGCTGGGGGTGCTCGGCGCGGCGTCGGGCGCGGTGGCGGGGCGCATCGTGCTGGGCATCATCTCGTCGGTGGGAATTCCACTGCAGCTGCCCGGCACGTCGGGCATGGCGATGCTCCGGCCGATGGTGACGCCGAGGTTCATCGTGCTGACGATGATCGCGGCGACGGTGGGCTCGGTGCTGGCTTCGGCGGTGCCGGCGTGGCGCGCGTCGCGGCTCAACCCGGTCGATGCTCTGAGGAACGCATGAGGAGGATGGCGATGAAGACGGCTCTGTTGTCGCTGTTGTTGGCGGTGCCCGCGCTCGCGGCGGATCCCACCGCGGACGACATTCTGAAGCATTACGACGAGATCATGGGCCCGAGCGTGTTCGAGGCCAGCATGACGATGACCGCGGTGCGCGAAGACGGCAGCTCGCGCACCTACGAGATGAGGATGATCAAGCGGGACACCGACAAGTTTCGCCTCTGGTTCGACGCGCCGAGCGCGGTGAAGGGGCAAGAGATGCTCCGCACCGGCGAGAACATGTGGGTCTACATTCCCAACCTGAAGCGGGCGACCCGCATCGCCAACCGCGAGAGCTTTCAGGGCGGCGACTTCAACAACGCCGACGTGCTGAGGGTGAACTACCAGGCCGACTACACCGGCAAGGTGATTCCCACCGACGTGGCCGACAGCTGGTGCCTCGAGCTGAAGGCGAAGAGCGCCGACACCGCCTACGACAGCATCAAGCTCTGGGTGCGGAAGAAGGATTTTCAGCCGGTGAAGGGCGAGTACTACGGCACCAGCGGCCAGATGATCAGGTCGGCCGAGTTCAGCGACTACAAGGAGCTCGACAAGGGCTACGTGCGGCCGGGCAAGGTGGTGATGCACAACGAGCTGGTGAAGGCCCGCCGGTCAGAGATGACCACCAAGTCGTTGAAGCTGAACGTCGACGCGCCTCCGCAGCGGTTCACCCAGTCGGACCTGGGCAAGTGAACGTGTCGAGCACGGCTGGGCTGGGGTGTGACGCCCCTCCGCCCCTTCGGGGCACCTCCCCTCTTCAAGGGGAGGAGTCGCCCTCCCCCCAAGAGGGGGAGGGTGCCCGAAGGGCGGGAGGGGCGTCACGCCTCCTCGCCGTCGTGCTCGCCCTCAGCTCAACCGGGGTCTTCGCCCAGACCGACCTGCACATCGACGACCCGAGCGAGCGCGACCGGGTAAAGCAAGACGTCGAGAAGTTCCTCCGCGAATCGAACCCGCGACCCGCGCCGGGCACGACCCAAAGAGCGCAGGCGCAAGACACGCTGCTGCTTCCGGCCGACGTTCAAGGCGGCGCGTTCACCGTCGCGATTCTGTTCGACGGCTCGCTGAACATCGGCGGCGCCGACGTGACCGAAGAAGAGCTCGCGCGAAAAGCCGACATCGCCTTCCTGATGGATCCCGAGAAGCGGGTGGTGATCGCCGCGGACAAAGACGTCACTCACGCGCGGGTGATTCAGGTGATCGAGCTTTTGAAGAACCACGGCGCCCACAAGTTCGCGCTCGCAGTGGGTGCGGCTCCGCTGGAGAACATCGACGCGGGACCGGTTGGAGACCCCAACTTCGACGCCGGCCAGCCGGAACCCGAAGACGCCGGCAGCACCGAGCCTCCCGATGCGGGGCCGAGCGACGTGGCGCCGTACGTCGAGCCGCCGAAAGAAGACTTCCACCGCATCGTCGAGATCAACGGCTACATCGATCTGCGCGGCACCTTCACCCGCAGCAAACCGCACGCCCTCATCCCCACCGACACCCAACCCGAGGTCGGTCTGCTGGGCGAGCTGAACGGCCAGCTGAAGGTCACCTACTCACCGAAGCGGTTCGTCTACGCCGACGTCTCGCTGCTGCCGCAGGCCGGGTGGATCTACCGGGGCGAAGACAAGGCGGGCAACGAGGTGAGCGTCGCCTCGGCGAGCAACCCCAGCACCCAGCCGATCAGCTCGATCAACGAGCTCTACGTGCTGCACGAGTTCTTCCCCGAGCTGAACGTGCTGGTCGGCAAGAAGCGCGTCGTCTGGGGCTCGGGGCAGGCGTTCAACCCGACCGACCTGCTCAACCTTCGCAAAGACCCGACCGACCCGACCTTCCTACGCACCGGCGTGTGGATGGCGAGGGTGGAGGTGCCGCTCGAGAAGCTCACCTTCACCGCGCTCTTCTCGCCGTCGGTGCTCGAGTCGGCGCAGGGCATTCCCTACCAATTCGTCAGCTACCCGAGCTGGGACAAGAAAGACGACCAGCTGCACTACATGGCGGCGCTGCGCGCGTACGCGTTGATCGGCGACGCCGACGTCAACGTGATGGCGTTCTACGGCAACAAGTACAACGACGACTTCACCAACCACCTGCGCGTCGGCGGCAGCTTCAGCCGCTACTTCTTCAAAGACTACGAGCTGCACACCGAGTTCATCGTCGGCTCGGGGAGCGCCCGCAGCTACGTCAACGGCGCCTGCGTCACCTCGGTGATGGCGGCGTTCACCTGCGCGGCGAACAAGACCTCACCGCTCGGCGCGACCAGGCTCGACGACCCGACGCTCAACGCCCGCATTCTGATCGGCACCCGCCGGCAGTTCGACGACGACTCGTTTCTCTCGGTCGAGTACCTCTACCAATCTGACGGGTTCACCAAGCAGCAGTTCCAGGACTACGTGAACGCCGCCGACCTGCTGCACCAGGCGCGCGCCGCGGGCATTCCCCTCGGCGGCATTCCCGGCGCGAGCAACTTCGGGCAGCCGGCGACGGCGGGCGACGGCGTGCCGCAGCGGTTCAGCTTCGATCCGCTCCGGCAGCACTACGCGTTCATCACCTTCAACAAGCCGCGCATCAAAGACGACTTCACCGCCCAGCTGGTCACCATCGCCGACCTCTCCGACCTCTCGACGATCTGGAACCCGTCGCTGTCGTGGAGCGCCACCGAGTGGTTGACGATCACCGCGCTCGGCTTCATTCCCGCGCCCGGCCCCGACGGCCTGGCCGCCAAGCGCGTGTCGAACGGGAAGTACGTCAGCGAGTACACGCTGCTCCCGCTCGATTACCGATTCTTTCTCGAGCTTCGCCTGTTCTACTGAAGGAGCAACCCATGCACCTGATCGAGCTGAAGGGCATCACCAAGGTCTACGAGCTGGGCAAGACCCAGGTGCCGGCGTTGAAGGGCATCGACCTCACCATCGACAAGGGCGAGTTCACCGTGGTCACCGGCCCCTCGGGGAGCGGCAAGACCACCCTGCTCAACATCATCGGCTGTCTCGATCGCGCCAGCGCCGGCAGCTACCTGCTCGACGGCGAAGAAGTGGCGAAGCGCGACTTCGACGAGCTGGCCGAGGTGCGAAACCAGAAGATCGGCTTCATCTTCCAGAGCTTCAACCTGATCCCGGTGCTCAACGTCGCCGAGAACATCGAGTTCCCCTGCGCGGTGCGCACCGGCGCCAACGCCGAGCCGGCGCTGCAGCTGCGCGGCCGGGTGGAGAAGCTCGCCGAGGCGGTGGGGCTGACGCCGTTTCTGCACCACAAGCCCGACGAGCTCTCGGGTGGCCAGCGGCAGCGGGTGGCGATCGCCCGGGCGCTGATCACCCAGCCGCGGCTGGTGCTGGCCGACGAGCCGACCGCGAACCTCGACTCCGCCACCTCGGATCAGATCATCGACCTGATGCTCGAGCTCAACCGCAACCAGGGCGTCACGTTTCTCTTCTCGACCCACGACCCGCGGGTGGTGAAACATGCCCGCCGCGCGCTCCACATTCACGACGGGCGCCTCGAGACCGGAGCGCTCGCTGCCTGACCTGCCGCCATGGGCCGTCGCCAAGCTGCCTCCGCCGGCGATCGCGCGGGGCAGGGCCGTGCTCGAGGTGCTGGCGGTCGCGGGAACGCTGTATGCGCTCATCTACGGTGGTGCGGCGCTCGCGGGCGGCACCGAGAAGCGCTTCGAGCACCCGCTGCTCTCAGTGGCGACCAGCCTCACCTTGATGGTGCTGCTGGTGACGCTGTTTTCGTACCGCGACCCGCAGTGGAAGCAGTCGCTCTCGGTGGAGAAGCGCGGCTGGCAGGAGTGGCTCGGGTTCGGGGTGGTCGCGTTCTTCGCCACCTACGGCGTCAACATCGTGCTCGGCGTCGCGTACTACGTGCTCACCAAGCTGAGCGGTGGCGACGTGAACGCGCTGGCGCAATCGAAGGCGCAGTGGACCACGCAGCTGGCAGACATTCCTCTTCCCGCGATGTTGCTGCTCGCCGCGCTCGCCGGGTTCTGGGAGGAGCTGGTGTTTCGCGGCTTCATTCTCGGCCGGCTGCGCGCCGCGTTCTCGGTCGAAGAGCCGTTGCGGCGCGACCTCTCGGCGGTGTTGATCACCAGCCTGATCTTCGGCTTCGGGCACGGCTACCAGGGCCCGTTCGGCCTCGCGCAGACCTCGTTGGTCGGCGTGGTGCTCGGGCTGATCACCCTATGGCGCGGGAGCTTGTGGCCCGCGCTGTTCGCTCACGTCGCGATCGACGCGTTCGGCCTGGTGATGATCAAGGTGTTCAAGCCGATGCTCGAGAAGGCGCTGAAGGGCGAGCTGCCTACTTCTTAGAGAAGAACGCGGTGATGCTCGCCTGCTGGGTCTGCTTGAGCGCGATGCAGTTCTGAATCTGCTCCAGCGTGTGGTCCATCGGCCGCTTGATCTCGGGGAACTTGTCGAGGTGTGACTTGAAGAACTGCTCGACGTCTTTCGCGTGCTCTTCGTCGCAGAACCCGGCGGCGATGATCGGAATGTTGCCGCGGAACATCGGCTCGAGCTTCGGCATCAGCCCCTCGAAGTCGTTCTGAAACGCCTTCCACACCCGGTCGCGCATGCGCGGCTCCTGCATGTGAATGTAATAGGGGTAGGCGAGCTCGCTGGTGCGCAGCTTCGGGTCCTTCCAGAGCGCGATCACCTGGTCGCTCACCGCCGGGTCTTCGGCGGCGCCGATCGCCGCGAGAATGCGAAAGCGCATCTCGCCGTCCTCCAGCGTGCCCATGCGGTCGATCAGCGTCGCGTACACCTTCGGGTCGGCCTTCACCGCAGCCGCCATCACCGCGCCGGCGAGGTCGGGCGACACCACCTCGGGGTGGAACTTGCCGTCGGTGCCCACGTACGCGTGACCGAGCTTCGAGGCCTGGTCCAACGTCTGCGGGTCTTTCATCTCCAGCGCCAGCACACCCACCAGCCGGGTGCGCAGCCGCAGCCGGTCGGGCGTCTCTTTCGGCGCCGGCTTCCAGCCCAGCTTCGCCAGCCGCGCGCGCAACAGCTTCGCCACGTAGGTGCCCACCTTCGGCTGCAGCTCGCTGGGAGCGCCGTGCAGATACGCGAAGTCCATCAGCCCCACCGCCTGCATCGCGGGCTCGCCGTTGTCGTCCTGGAGCAGCCACTCCAGCGTCGGCATCGCGTCGGCGAACAGCAGGGTGCCGCTCTTCACCGCCGCGTTGAGGTTGTTCGCCAGCGACAGCTTCTCGGCCGGCGACAGCTTGCCCTTGGCCTTCAGCTTGGCCAGCTCCGGCGCCTCGAGCGCCCAGTGGTAGTAGCCCGCCGCGTCGGGGTTCGGGTTCACCCAATCAGGGCACGCGCCGGAGGGAATCGGCAGGGTGCCGGTCGCGGTCTCGAGCAGCATGCACTTCGACTGCGCCGACTTGCCCTCGCCCCACTTCGCGCAGAACGGGAGCTTCCAGGTGCGCTCGGCCTGCGCCTGGGTTCCCACCGGCAGCCAGCGCGACTGCGACAGCTCGAGCCGCGCCTTCTTCGGCTCGCACACCACCTTCACCTTCACCAACGGCACCCCGTTCTGCTCGAGGAAGGTGGTGAACGCGGGGGTGATGTCGACCTTCGCCGCCGCCGAGAACGACTGCAGCAGCTCGGCGGTGCTGCCCGACTGGTGCGCGTGGGCCACGAGGTAGTCGTGCACGCCCTGGCGAAAGCGCTCCGCGCCGAGCCACGACTCGAACATCGCCAGCACCGCGCCGCCCTTCTGGTAGGTGAGGTTGTCGAACTGGTCCTGCACCTCCTCCATCTTCTCGAGCGGGTGGCGAATGGTGCGCGAGCTGACCAGCGAGTCGTCGTCCATCGCGCGCTGAATCTCGTCGAGCTCGTGAATGCGCGCCTGCATCGCCGGCTTCCACTGATCGACGGTGCGCACCCCGAGCCACTCCGCGAACGACTCGTTGAGCCAGATGTCGGTCCACCAGCGCATCGTCACCAGGTCGCCGAACCACTGGTGCGCCATCTCGTGCGCCATCGTGGTGGAGATGCTGAGCCGGGTGTCCTCCGACGAGACGCCCTCTTTGAAGAGCAGCGCGTTGTCGGTGTAGGTGATCGCGCCGGCGTTCTCCATCGCGCCGCCGAAGTTGTCGGGCAACGCGATGTGGTCGAGCTTCTCGTAGGGGAACGGCACGCCGAAGTAGTGCTCCAGCTCGACCAGAAGCTCGTTGCCGGCCGAGAGCGCGTACGCCAGCTCGGGCCCGCGGCCCTTGGGCGCGAAGCCGCGCACCTGGAGCGGGTGCTTGCGCACGTCGTTGGGTGGCAGCGGCGCCGGCGTCACCACGTCGAACGGGCCGACCGCGAAGTTGAGCAGGTACGACGGCAGCGGCTGGGTGCGGCCGAAGGTGACCCGCTGCAACCCGCCCTCGAGCGGCTTGGTCTCCACCGGGTTGGTGTTCATCGAGTACTGGTGCTTGGCGTCGATGATCACCGAGATGTCCCACGGGGTCTTGAACTGCGGGTCGTCGAAGCAGGGGAACCCGCGGCGCGCGAAGTGGGTCTCGAACTGGCTGCCGACGTAGGTCTCGCCCGCTTCTTTCGAGAGGTAGATGCCGGTGAGCGCGGGGTCGTAGGCGGCGCTCCACTCGAGGTGCAGGGTGGCGTGGCCCTTGGGCAGCTCGGTGTCGAACGTGAGCTTGGCGAGGCCCTCGGAGTTGACCTGCTCCCACTTGCCGCTCTGACCGTTGGCGGTGGCGGCGGTGACCTCGAGGTTGCGGCCGTGCAGCCAGAGCACCCGGCGCGGCTCGCTCAGCTCGAGCTGAATGTCTTCTCTGCCGCTGAAGCGCTCTTTGGTGGTGAGCAGGGTGAGCTCGAGCGCGTACGACACCGGCCGGGTGTGCGAGGGCAGCTGAAGCGCGGGCGGCGGCTCGGCGGGAGGCGGAGGCGGCTTCGCGGGCTCAGCCGCAGCGGCAGGCGCCGGAGCCGGGGCCGGCGTCTCGGTGGTGGCACAAGCAGCGGCGAGCAGCAGAACGCAGAAGGATCGGGTCATGAGCGCGCGGGACTGTACCCTCTCCCACGGGAGAGGGTGCCCCGAAGGGGCGGGTGAGGGGTGAACGGGGCCACCGTGCAGTTACGCAGAATCCCGGTCACGATTGCCGGATGCGTTCGGTTACCCCTCACCGCCCTTGCGGGCACCGTTTCGCCCGTTCCACGAGGGATTGCTCGCGTAGCTGCGCCGTGGGAGAGGGTATGGATCGTGCGCTCCCGCACCCTCGACACCTTGCCCGGCCGCTGCCCGCGCTGCTGGATTCGCACCGAGCACTGCCTCTGCGCACAAGTGCCGAGCGTGGCGACCCGCACCGAGCTGATCATCGTTCGCCACGTGCGCGAGGCAGAGAAGTCGACCAGCACCGCGCGCATCGCTCAGCTGGCGCTGCCCAACCTGAAGCTGATCGAGTTCAACGATGATCCGACGCTTGCGGATCAGGCGCTCGCTCCGCTGCTCAGCGGCGCGGCGCTGCTGTTCCCCACCGAAGGCGAGTCCGCCACGCCGGCCGAGGTTCGGCAGCTGGTGGTGCTCGACGGCACCTGGCGTCAGACCCGGAAGATGGCGAGAAAGCTGACCTCGCTCGCGAGCTTGCCGCGACTGGCGCTGCCGCCGAAACCCGAGGCTCCGCTGCGCCTGCGCGAGTCGCCCACGCCCGAGGGCCGCTCGACCATCGAAGCGCTCGCCGACGCGCTGGAGCTGATCGAAGGCGCCGCCACCGCCGCGCCGCTCCACGCGCTGCACCAGCTGTTCGTCGAGCGGGTGTTCAAGGCGCGCGGCGTGTGGGACCTGAAACGTTCCGCTACAGCCACGTAGCTCGGAGACGTCAAACAGGCGCACCTGCCGAACCATTGCTAGCCTGTGGGCCGTGCGGGACGACGACGACGGCGACTACCTCGGCGGGAGCACCGACGTCACCGCCTCGCACGCGCGGCGCGCGGTCGGCCGGGCCAGCGTGGTCGCGTGGGTGCTGTTCGGGCTCACCGCCACCGTGCTCGCGGTCACCTCGGTGGTGCTGGCGCGGCGCTACTCCGACGCGTCGACCAAGCTGAACCAGGCGATCTCCGACACCACCGACGTGAAGATCAAGCTCGGCAAGCGCGAGGCCGAGATCGCCGACGCCAACGCGCGGGTGCAGAAGGCCGAAGACCAGGTGAAGCAGCTCACCTCCGACCGCGACGCACTCGCCGAGAAGCTGAAAGCCGCGGAGGACAAGCTCGCCAAGGGCACCCAGGTGGCGCAGGCCCCGCCGCCCCCGCCTCCGAAGAAGGGCCCGCCGCCGAAAAAAGGCAGCAAGAAGAAGAAGCGTTAGAAATAGGACATGCGGCTGCAGCAAGCAGAGATCTACTGCCTGCGCATCTTCGACATCGGAGAGGCGATGCAGCTCGATCGCGCCAAGGCGCTGCTCTCGACCCAGAGCGCGCGGCTGAAGCTGACCCGCCAGGGCTCCGAGTACATTCAGCTCGCCAACCCGCCGCTGTCGATCGACTACGGCACCCGCAGCCTTCCGCTGGCGGCCGGCTCGCGCGACGTGAAGACGGTGGTGCGCCTGTACGACCACGGCGCGATGACGGTGCGCTTCGAGGTCGCGGTGACGCCCGGCACCACGCTGGAGGAGCTGGTGCCGTTCGCCGACGAGCTCTACGACTCCGACGTGATCGAGCAGGTCGCGCTCAAGGTGATGACCGAGGTGAAGCGGGTGATCGAGCCGTCGATCGAAGAGCCCCACCTCTGGGACAAGAACGAGGAGTACACCGTCATTCACGCCCGGCAGATCGAGGGCAAGCCCACCGCCTCGGAGCTGAAGGCCGACCCGGCGCTGCCGCGGCTGCTGCTCGGCGAGACCAAGAAGCTCGAGCTGTCGGAGACCGAGCGGCAAGACGTCGTCTCCCACGGCTTCAGCTACTCGACCCAAGACCTCACGCTGGTCGATTGGAACGCGGCGTTCGTCTACGAGCCCGACGAGCCGGGCACCGACACGCTCGACCTGCTGGAGATCGCCAACGCGCAGCTGTGCGAGTTTCGCTACTACGACGACGCGCTCGATAAAGAGCTCAACCGCGTCTACGACGTGATCGGCTCGCACCGGCGGCCGGGGTTGTTCAACAGCCCCTACAAGCAGCTGCTCCGCGACCTGGCGCTGACGCTGATCGAGCTCTCGGAGTTCATCGAGCGCGTCGAGAACACGCTGCGCATCGTCGGCGACACGTACCTCGCCAAGGTCTACGAGGGCGCGCTGCAGCAGCTGCGGGTGAAGCAGTGGCAGGCCAACGTCAGCCGCAAGCAGAGCGTGCTCAACCACACCTACGAGCTGCTCAAGGGCGAGGTCGACACCGACCGCACGCTCACGCTGGAGATCGCGGTGGTGGTGCTGATCGTGATCGAGGTGCTGGTGGCGCTGCTGCCGTTCGTGCCGCACTGAGCTTTCGGCTAAGAAGCTGCGAATGCGCTTCGGCTCGAGGTTCACCCGCCGCCGGTTGTTGCCCACCGCGCTCGCGGTCGTCGCTTGTGGCTCGCCGTCTCCGCAGGATGGCGGCACCGACTCGGGAACCGACTCCGGTGTCGACGCAGGTCACGACGGCGGCACCGACGCGGGGTTCGACGCCGGCTTCGATGCGGGCACCGACGCCGGCTTCGACGCGGGAATGGATGCCGGCACCGATGGCGGCGTGTGCCCCCACCCCGACACCGGCGATGCGGGCACCGTGCGCTGCACCTGCGAGGTCGCCTACTACTCCGACGGTGGCATCGGGTGGCTCGAGTGCTGCGACAGCGACATCGGCAACCCCTGCCCGATCTGCTGCTTGAACCCGCGCGGTGCCGACGGCGGGCGGGTGTACTACCCCGACAGCGGCACGCCTGTTTGTTACTGTTGATGAAGTCTCGCGGCCCGGTCGGGCCGCACTGAACGAAGGTTGGAGGCGTGAGCCCCCTCCGTCGCTGCGCGACACCTCCCCCGAAAGGGGAGGGGTTTTCTCTACGCTGCCCGCGCCAGGTGGCGGTTGCTCGTGCCCCGGTTCGCTTCACCCGCGCCGAGGAAGCGGCCGTGGCCGGGGTCGCGGAGCTGGCCGCGCTCGGCGGCGATGCGGCCGCTGATCAAGACGTGTGGCACCGCGCCGGGGTTGCGGCGAACGAGACGGGTGAAGCCGCCGAAGCCGGTCATCGGTTCTTCGTGGTAGCCGGCGATGCTCTCGTCGAGCTGCGAGGGGTCGATCACCACCACGTCGGCGCGTGAGCCCAGCTCGAGCACACCCGCGTCGATGCCGAGCCAGCGGCCGATCTCCCCGGTGAGCCGGTGCACCGCGCGCTCGACGCTCATGAACGGCACGCCGTCGCGCTCGGCGTCGCGCGCCATGCGGAGCATGAAGAGCGGGAAGTTGTAGAACGCCATGTTCCGCAAGTGGGCGCCCGCGTCGCTGAAGCCGATGGTGATGTCGGGATGCGAGAGAATGTTGCGCAGGTGCTCCGGGCGGTCGTTGGCGATGGTGGTGCGCCAGCGCAGCTTCTCCCCATGCTCGGCGACCAGGTCCAGAAACGCTTCGACCTCGTTGGTGCCGCGCTGCTTCGCCACCTCGGCGATCGACCGGCCCACCAGCGACGGGTCGGGGCAGCCGACGATCTGCGACTGACGAAAGTCGCGGTGGAACACGCGAGGCGCCAGCGCTGAGGTCCACTGCCGGCGAAACCAGCCGCGGTACTCCGGGTCTTTCAGCAGCGCGCGCCGCTCGGCCTCGGCTTCGAGGTGGAGCGCGGCAGTGCCGGCGCCGAGCTCTTCGAACACCGGAGCGTCGAGGCCGTCGACGAACAGCTCGAACGGTACCGGCAGCGCCTGGAAGCGCACGTCGCCGCCGAGCACGCGGTTCACCACCCGGGTCAGCGCGCCGAGCACCCGGTAGATCAGCCGGTTCGAGCGCACGTCGGCCATCGAGACGATGCTGGTCTTCAGCGCCTTGCGGAATAGTCCGAGGCTCTCGAGGAAGAAGAGGAACACGTCGTACTTCGCGCTGATGTTGGGAATGCCCTGCAGCACCGCGCCGCGCTCGCGCACCAGCGGAGTCAAAGCGCGGAGCTCCTCCCAGCTGGCGTAGGTCGAGGGGAGGGGACGGCTGCGAAAGCGCTGACCGCCCAGCTTGTCCCAGCGGTTGGTGTTCACCGACAGGCCGAGGAAGCCGGCGTCGAGCGCGTCAGTGAGGTGCTGCTGCATCTTCTCGAGCTCGAAGCAGGTCGGCGCTTCGCCGGTGGTGACCGAGCGCTCGAGGCCCATCACCGCGCAGCGCAGGTCGCTGTGGCCGAGAAAGCACGCCACGTTCGGGCCGAGCGGGAGCGACTCGAGGTGACGGCGGTACTCCGCCGGGGTCGACCAGGTCTTCAGCCGCTCGAACAGGCTCAGCACCTGCGGGCGGGGAATGCCCTCCACCCGGGTGAAGAGATCGGCGATGTCGAGCGGCGAGCTGAAGACGGTTCCGAGCGAGCAGCTGCCCATCACGATGGTGCTGACGCCGTGGATCAACGACTCGTTCAGCGCCGGGTTCGCCTCCACCTCGGCGTCGTAGTGGGTGTGCACGTCGATGAAGCCCGGCGTCAGCCACTTGCCGGCGCAGTCGATCACCTGCGTCGCCTCGGTGAACGGCTCGGGGCGAACGGCGGCCACCACGCCGTCTTTGATCGCCAGGCTCGCCGCCCGGGCGGGGCTGCCGGTGCCGTCGAAGAAGGTGCCGCCGTTCAGCGCGAGATCGAACATGAACGTGAGCGATAGCTCATGTTGTCACTTCAGATCAAGCCGGGTAGACCCGCCGAATGGCGATGCCCAAGAAGCCGAAATCGATCGACGGCTACCTCCGCACGGTTCCCGAGGATCGCCGCGAAGCGCTCGAAGACCTGCGGGCGAAGATTCACGCCGCCGCGCCGGGTGCCGAGGAGTGCATCAGCTACAACATGCCGGCGTTCAGAGTGGGAGACCGGGTGGTGGCCGGCTTTCTCGCCACCTCGAAGGGCTGCTCGTACTACCCGTTCAGCGGCACCACCCTGCACACGCTGGCGAAGGACCTGAAGGCTTACAGCCAGACGCCGGGCTCGCTGCACTTTCTGGCGACCAGGCCGTTGCCGGCGACGCTGGTGAAGAAGCTGATCAGGGCGCGGCTCGCTGAGCTGAAGTGACGTAGGCGCGCAGCATCGCCTTCAGCTCGAACAACAACGCCTTCGCCTTCTTCAGCTGAGGCTCGCGCAGCGCCGCCATCAGCACCGCGTCGGCCGCCTCCACCGTCACCACCGCGATCGCCGCCGCGCGTCCGGCGGCCGCGGGCACCTCCGACTGCACCAGCGGCACCACCCACCCACTGACCAGCGCGTTGTTCTTCTTCGCCAGCGGCGAGACCCGGGGATCCCCCCGCGACGCGTGCATCAGCTGAGCGAGCGCCGGCAGCCGGCGGTAGGTCTCGAACAGCACGTCGACGATTTGCTCCACCCGCTCCGCCAGCCCGAGCGTGCCGGGAGACAACAGCGGCCGCAGCGGCTCGTCGAGCGCCGACAGCTGCGACTCGATCAGCGCCTGGAGCACCGCCTCCCGGTTGGGAAAGAACTGGTACAGCGTTCCCACCGGCAGCCGGGCCTCGCGGGCGATCGCGTTGGTGGTGACCTGATCCAACCCTCCGCGCTCGATCAACCGTGCTGCCGCGGCGATGATCCGCTCGACGCGCGCCTTGCTCCGAAGCTGCGACGGCTCACGACGCTTCTGTAGACTCGGCAATCGGGTCACGCCGGGCAATTAACCACGCTAGACTGCCCGCAAGTGAGCTTGTCGCAGCGGTTCGGGGATCTGCTGATCGCGATGGGCCTGGTCAACGAAACCCAGGTCCAGGAGGCGTTGGCGCTCCAGCAGCTCACCGGCAACCGCCTCGGCGAAGCGCTCCTCTCGCTCGGCTACCTCACCCGCCCTCAGCTTCAGCGCGCGCTCAGCGAAGCGCTCGCCGGCGGCGCCCGCGTTCCCCTCGATCGGCCACCGCTGGGCGAGATTCTGCTCGGGCTGCGCTACCTCGACGCCGATCAGCTCGAGAGCGCGCTCGAGCTCCAGCGCCGCGCCGGCCGCCGCCTCGGTGAGGTGCTGCTCGACCAGAAGGCGATCACCCACGAGCAGCTCGCCGAGGCGCTCAGCCTCCAAGAGCGCATGTCGAGCCAGGCGCTGACCCGCGACGACGCCACCGAGCTGGTCAACGCCAACGGCGTGAAGGTGTTGGTGGTCGACGACAGCCCGCTCGCGGTCAACCTGGTCGAAAACGGCCTGCGCGCGCTCGGCTACGCGGTGACCACCTACACCAGCCCGTTCGAGGCGCTCGAGAACGTGCACCTGGTGAAGCCCAACATCGTGCTCACCGACCTCGAGATGCCCGGCATCGACGGCGCCGAGCTCTGCCGCCGCCTGAAAGAAGGCCCCTCGAGAAGTTTGCCGGTGATCATTCTCACCGCCAACGACGCCGAGACCCAGCGGGTCGGGCTGCTCCGCGCCGGCGCCGACGACTACGTCAACAAGGGCTGCTCGATGGAGGAGCTCTCGGCCCGCATGGAGAGCATTCTTCGCCGCACCCAGGAGACCGAGCACGTTCGCAAGCTGTTCGGCCGCTACACCTCCGACGCGATCGTCGACGAGCTGCTGCGCCAGAAAGAGATCGTCCTCACCGGAGAGAAGCGCGACGTCTCGGTGCTGTTCGCCGACCTCCGCCACTTCACCTCGATGGCCGAGGAGCTCCCCGCCGAAGAGGTGATGACGCTGCTCAACGCGGTGCTCGGCCGGCTCGCCGACGTGGTGCTGGTCTACGGAGGCACCCTCGACAAGTTCCTCGGCGACGGGCTGATGGCGGTGTTCGGCGCGCCGGTGCACCAGCCCGACCACCCGCTCCGCGCGGTGCAGGCCGGGCTGCAGATGGTCGAGTCGGTGCGCCAGCTGAACGCCACCGGCCAATTTCCCGCGGTCGAGCTCGGCGTCGGAGTCAATACGGGGAGCGTCATCGTCGGCTCGCTCGGCTCCACCAAGCGCACCGAGTACACCTGCATCGGCGACGCGGTGAACGTGGCGTCACGACTGTGCGGTCTGGCGGGACCCATGGAGGTTCTGGCCGGAGAGCCCACCGTCGCGGGCGGCGTCGGCTCCGGTGTCGCGTGTGAGGCGCTCCCACCTGCGAAGCTGAAGGGCAAGGCGAAGCCGGTCGCCCTGTACCGTTTGACACCATCGGCAACGCCCGACTTGGCGCAGACCAAAGAGCAGGCGAAACTATAGGGGTGCCGGTTGCTGCGTGGGCCGGCCGGGGGGTCATTTTTGGGCGGGTACGCGGAAGCGCAACTGATCACCAATCGTGTCTCCGTGCTGCTCTGTGGCGGCACTGAAGCCGACCGCAAAGCGTGGGCGGCCGAAGCGGCAGACCAATTCGCCGACGACGGCGCGCTCTACGAGGCGGCCGACGCCAACAAGCTCAACCAGGCGTTCTCGCTGCGGGCCGGAGTCGTCTACGTGCCCGACGCCGCGCAGCTGTCGTGGGCGGCGCAGCGCGAGCTCACCCGGCTGCTTCGCGAGCGCGAGGAGCGCCCCAAGTTCGTGTTCGGCATCGGCGCGTCGCCGGCGGCGGTGGCCTCCCGCGGGCTGATTCGGGAGGACCTGCTGTTCGCGCTCTCGAAGAGCACCGTCGATCTCGCCTCCCCCACGGTGAAGGACTCGATCAGCAGCCGGCGCAAGAAGACCAAGAAGGGCCGCTAACGCCCTTGCAACCGCGCGGCGGCTGAGCAAGATGAGCGCATGTCCGACGCTTTCGAGAACCGGCGCAAAGAGCTCGAAGAGGCCTTCTTCGCGCAGCACAACCAGAAGCTCCTCAACCACCTCAAGGAGCTGAAGAAGCAGTCGCTCACCAAGGCGGCGATTGGCGCGATGAGCGGCATCACCGACGAGGCGGTGCTCGACAAGCTGGTCGCGCTCAAGCTGAACGCCGAGACGCTCGCCGCGTTCATGCTCTACCCGCTGGTCGAGGTGGCGTGGGCCGACGGCGTGGCCGACAACAAAGAGAAGAAGGCCGTGCTCGAAGCGTCGCACAAGCTCGGCATCGCCGAGGGCACCGAGGCCAACAAGCTGATCGAGTCGTGGCTGGAGCAGCGGCCGCCCGCGACGCTCCACACCGCCTGGGCCTCCTACGTGAAGGCGCTGGTGGGCACGATGAGCGCGCACGACAAAGACGCGCTGAAGAAGTCGATTCTCGGCAAAGCGCGCGACGTCGCCGAGGCTTCTGGCGGAATTCTCGGCCTGCCTCCCAGGGTCTCCAAAGAGGAGGCCGAGGTGCTGAAAAAGCTAGAAGTTGCGTTTAGTTAAGACCACTCGTTGGTCGATCTAACTCGTTGATTCACAACCCGATCGCAGGTACGAGTCTGGTCGCGAAATGAGCGACGAGAATCAGAATCCGCCTGCGCCTCCGGCGCCTGCCCCGCCCCCGTCGAACATCGGAAACCTGATTCCGATCGACCTGAAGCACGAGATGCAGGCGTCGTATCTCGACTACTCGATGAGCGTGATCGTCGGGCGCGCGCTCCCCGACGTTCGCGACGGTCTGAAGCCGGTGCACCGCCGGGTGCTGTGGGCGATGCACGAGCAGTCGAACACCTCGGCGCGCCCGTACAAGAAGTCGGCCCGCATCGTCGGCGACGTGATCGGTAAGTACCACCCGCACGGCGACCAGGCCGTCTACGACACCATCGTTCGCCTCGCGCAGGACTGGTCGATGCGGTACCCGCTGGTCGACGGCCAGGGCAACTTCGGCTCCATCGACGGCGATTCACCGGCAGCCATGCGTTACACCGAAGTGCGCATGGAGCGTCTCACCGACGAGATGCTCGCCGACATCGACAAGCAGACGGTCGACTTCATCCCCAACTACGACGGGGTCGAAAAAGAGCCGGTGGTGATGCCCACCCGGTTCCCCAACCTGTTGGTGAATGGCTCCGACGGCATCGCGGTCGGCATGGCGACCAAGATTCCTCCGCACAACATGCGCGAGGTGATCGACGCCACCATTCACCTGGTCGACAACCCGGGCGCGCAGATTCTCGACCTGATGAAGTTCGTTCAGGGCCCCGACTTCCCCACCCGCGGCTTCATCAGTGGCCGCGACGGCATCGCCAAGGCCTACGCCACCGGCCGCGGGCAGTTCACCATTCGCGCGCGCACTGAGATCGAGACCTCGAAGAAGGGCGATCGCGAGAGCATCATCATCACCGAGGTGCCGTTTCAGGTGAACAAGGCCCGCCTGGTCGAGCGCATCGGCGAGCTGGTGAACGAGAAGAAGCTCGAGGGCATCTCCGACATTCGCGACGAGAGCTCCCGCGAAGGCATTCGGGTGGTGCTGGAGCTGAAGCGCGACGCGATGTCGAACCTGGTGCTCAACAACCTGTTCGCCAACACCGCGATGCAGGTGAGCTACTCGATGGTGCTGCTGGCCATCGTCGACGGCCGCCCGCGGGTGCTGAACCTGAAGGAAGTGCTGGAGCGCTTCGTGCTGCACCGCCGCGAGGTGGTGACCCGCCGCAGCCGCTTCGAGCTGAAGAAGGCGAAAGACCGGCTCCACATCGTCGAGGGCTTGCTGGTCGCGCAAGACATCATCGACCAGGTGATCACCATCATCCGCAAGTCGTCTGACGTCGACGTGGCGCGGTGGGCGCTGATGAACGTGCTCTCGCCGGCGCTCTACCAGCACCCGGAGTTCACCAACCTCCCGAAGATCGACGCCGCCACCGCCAAGAAGCAGATGGACGCGCTGGTGGCGCGGGTGAAGGGCCAGGTCAGCTCGTTCGAGAAGTTGTCGCACGACTACGCCGCGGGTGGCTTCTCGGAGACCCAGGCGCAGAACATTCTCGACATGCGCCTGTCGAAGCTGACCGGCCTGCAGCGCGAAGAGCTGTTCAAGGAGATGATCGACCTGCTGCGCGACGTGATTCGCCTGGAAGACATTCTTCAGAACGAGTCGACGCTGCTGACGGTGATCAAGGCCGAGCTGAAGGAAGTGCGCGAGAAGTTCGGCGACGACCGGCGCACCGAGATCACCGGCGACCTGAGCGAGTTCTCCACCGAAGACCTGATCGCCGACGAGGCGATGGTGGTGACGGTGAGCCACGCCGGCTACGTGAAGCGCAACCCGCTCTCGGAGTACCGCTCCCAGAAGCGCGGCGGCCGCGGCAAGACCGGCGCGACCACCAAGGAAGACGATTTCGTGTCGGACCTGTTCGTCGCCTCGACGCACAGCTACCTGATGCCGCTCACCACCCGCGGCCGGTTGTACTGGCTGAAGGTGCACGAGATTCCCGCGGCGTCGCGCACCGCGCGCGGCAAGCCGATCGTCAACCTGGTGCAGTTCGCCGAGAACGAGAAGATGACCAACCTTCTCGTCACCCGCGACTTCCCCGAGAACAAGTTCGTCTTGTTCGTCACCCGGCGGGGCGTGGTGAAGCGCACCGACCTCTCGGCGTTCTCGAACGTGCGCGCGAACGGCATCAATGCGCTCGGCATCGACGACGGCGACGTGCTGATGGCGGTGCAGATCACCGACGGCACCAAGGACGTGCTGATTTCGACCGCGCAGGGCATGAGCATTCGCTTCCCCGAAGAGGAAGTGCGCTCGATGGGCCGCGCGGCCTACGGCGTGAAGGGCATCACCCTCGAAGAAGGCGACGAGGTGGTGAGCGCGGAGGCGGTCGAGAAGGCGCTGCCCGAGGGCTCGCCGGCTCCGGCCGATGGCACGCACCCGACGATCTTCACCGTGACCGAGAACGGCTACGGCAAGCGCACCGAGGAGTCCGAGTACCGGACCCAGGGCCGCGGCGGCAAGGGCATCATCGACATCAAGACCACCGAGCGTAACGGCCGGGTCGTCGGCGCGGTGCAGGTGCGCGACAGCGACGAGGTGATGCTGGTCACCAACGGCGGAATGCTGATCCGCATGAAGGTGAAGGAGGTCTCGGTGATCGGCCGCAACACCCAGGGCGTGCGGCTGATCTCGCTCGAGAACCCCGAAGAGAAGGTGGTCGCAGTGTCCCGCCTGCCGAAGATCGAAGGCGAGGCCGAGGAAGACGACGGCGGCGAGACCACGCCTCCGGTCGAGGGTGCTCCGCCGGCGCCTCCTGCGCCTGAAGGCGGCGGCGAGCCTCCGCAGAGCTGAGCGGCTTCGAGCACGGCGGTGGGTGCCGATTGAGCCCCCTCCGCCGCTTCGGTTTCAGCTCTTGCCGTTCTTCGGCGCGTCCCTCGGCTGTAGAGCTCCGAGGAGCGCCTGCAGCTGGGCCACCACGCCGGCGATCGACGCCAGCTCACCGCCGCCGCCGATGTTCACCGAGTGCAGCTCGTTCGGCTTGGGCAGCTTCTCGATCACGGCCGGCAGCGTGGCCACCAGGCGCGCCTGAATCGACGCGGCGGAGGTCGAGTTGTCGATCTCCTGCTTCTGGCCGTCGAGCTCGAGCTGCCGCTTGGCGATCGCCATCGCCACGCCCTTGCGCTCTTCGAGGTCGGCCAGCTCACCCTCGCGCTTCAGCTTGGTCACCGTGAGCTGCTCCTTCACCTTGGCGCGCTCGGCGTCGGCTTCGGCGGCGGCGCGGGTCTTCTCCAGCACCGCGCGCTCGAGCTGGGCGTCGTGGTCGAGCTTGGCCCGGCGCAGCTTCTCCTTCGAGTCGCGGTCGAACGTCTCGGCGTCGTTGCGCGCCCGCACCACCGCCAGGTTGCGCTCGTTCTCGAGCCGCGACTCCTCACTGCGCTTGGCGGTGGTCTGCTCGCGCTCGGAGATCTGCTCCTCGGCCTCCAGCTCGGCCAGCCGCGCGATGCGCGCCTGCTCGCTCCGATACGGCTTCTGCAGGTTCTCCCAGAGCCGCGAGCTGGAGACGACCGCCTCCTTCACCTGCACCCCGACGATGCGCAGCCCCAGGCCCTTGTCGTTGCCGCCCGAGCCTTCGGTGAGCGCGCGCAGCCGCGAGGTCAGCTCCTCCATCACCGGCTGCTTGTCGGAGAGCACGTCGCGAATGCTCATCGTCGCGACCTTGTCTTTGATCGCCGCCTCGGCCTGCTCGCGCAGCTGCAGGTTCACCAGCCGCATCGGGTCGTCGGCGTCGCCGAAGTCGAGCTTTTTGTAGGCGGTGCCGAAGTCTTGAATGATCCACTGCACGTAGCCCTGCACCAACAGCCCCTGCAGCTCTTTGCAGATGCAGTAGGCGTTGATCAGAATCGTCTGCATCGCGCCGGGCACCACCAGGTAGCTGTCGGTCGCGGGGTTGAAGCTGAACGACACCCCCAGCCCGATGTGCAGCGGGTCGGCCTTGCCCTTTCGGGTGTGCACCACGAACGCGTTCGGAGGCACCACCACCGTCTTCCACCGCCAGAACCCGGTCACCCGCACCTCGACCGCGTTCGGCGGAGGCGCCGCGGCCACGTGGGCCATCTGCGCGCGGCCACCACCGGGCGCCAGCATCTGTGCGGGCATCGCCCGTTGCCGCTTCTGTACCTTGAGGTCGCTCTCGAGCTGCGCCTGCTGTGCAACCACCTGATCGAGGTAGCTGTTCTTCAAGTTCGAGCCGTCCGACACGTGTGCCCCCAGTGGTGTGTGCCGCCAGACTGGTTCTGCGGCCTTCACCAAGTCAACGTTCGACCATCACGTTTACTGACATCTCTAAGGAGCCATCAGGTCCGTCGTCACCGCCGAACCGACCGGCGTGGTGGACCACCCGAAGTTGTCGAGCAGCACCGAGGTGTCGAGAATGCCGTCGGCTTCGTCGAGCACGATGAACTTCAGCACCAGGGTCTCGCCGGGCTTCGCCGGAGCGGTGATGCGTCGCCACCCGGTGCTCCCGCCCGCGGCGATGTTGCCCAGCGCGGCGCCGGTCATGCTCTGGCTCGGGCGCAGGTCGCTGTAGCCGGTGTGGGAGAGCAGGCTGACCGGGCGGCTGCAGTGGTTCGCCAGGCCCAGCGAGGCCGGCGGTGCGTCGCAGATGTCGAGCAGCTGATTCGAGGCCGACATCGTGTCTGTCGCGATGAGGTCGTACGCGACGTCGCACTGCCCGTTGATGCACATGCCGTTGGGGAAGGCGATCGCGCTGTTCGCCTGCGAGCCCGAGAGCAGCAAGAAGCGGTCGTTGAACTGGCTGCAGGTCCACTCCGGGTACTCGGCGCTGAAGAACGCGAAGTCGACGGTGAAGGCGTGCGCGTTCTGCGGCACCTTCACGGTGAGGTCGAGCTCCTGGAGGTCGTTCGCCGCGCTCGGGTTGCCGGCCGCTCCGCACTTCGGCGCCACGTAGAACGGGTACTGCGCCTGCATCATGAAGTCGGTGCCGTCTTGCGGCTCGTAGGCGGTGTCGGCGTATTGGTCGGTGGCCTTGCCGGTCGAGAGCAGCACCATGCGCGCACCCTGGCGCAGGTCGAAACTGTCGCCGAACTTCGAGACCACCGCGCGGCCCGAGGCGTTGCCGGTGACGGTGGCGTTGGTGGTGAAGCCGCAGGCGTCGATCGCCTTCGCCAGGTCGAGCGCGCTGGTGGTGCTCACCGCCGAGTCGCACGCCACCGCCGCTTCGTCGACCTGCCCGTCGCAGTTGTCGTCGATGCCGTTGCCGGGCACCTCGAACGCGCTCGGGCCCACGTTGGGGTCGTTGTCGTTGCAGTCGCCGCCGCACGAGAGCGCGCCGTCCTTGTCGTTGTCGGCGCAGGTGGTTCCACCGCCGGTGCCTCCGCCGCCGGCGCTGCCGCCCCCGTTGCTGCTGCTGCCTCCGCCGGTCGAGCCGCCGTCCTTCGGGCTGCTGCCCCCGCCGCCGGTCGCCGAGCCGCCACCTGCAGCTGCGCCTCCGCCCACCGCCGAGCTGCCACCACCGCCGCCACCGCCGCCCGCGGAGCTGAACCCGCAGTGCCCCAAGGTGCAGGTCTGCCCGGCCGAGCACGCCTCGCACATTTGAGCGCCGGAGCCGCAGGCGAACACCGCGCTGCCCGGCATGCAGCTGCCTTCGGCGTCACAACACCCGATGCAATTGGCGGGGCTGCACGACTGCTTCGCCGGGCCGCACGACAGCGCCACGCTGGCGACTGCCAGGGAGGCCAGAAGAGTCCGTTTCATGACCCCGTCAGTGGAGCCTCGGACCCGTTCTTTTGAGCCGGCCTGCCGAAAACGTCAGAATCGAATCGCCAGCGGCCCCACGCTCGAGGGCAGCCCGGCGTGGTTCTTCAGCTCGAGCAGCTGGTCGATCTCGTCGACCCGCAGGTTGATCTTGTTGCGGAGGTCCATCCGGTCGAGGAGCCACTTCACCCCGACGACGATCATCGCCGCGCCGACCAGAATCAGCACCCCGCCCACGGTGGCGCCGGCGATCATCGAGCTCTGCGCGTTGCCGAACTTTTCGGCCACCGCCAACCCGGCGACCGTGCCGCCTCCGGCGATCGGCAAGAGCCCCAGCACCGCGAGCGTGATCGGCACCCCGAAGCTCGGGCGCTCCTCCAACAGCAGCCGCCGCTTCTCGATCAGCTGCGGCGAGGCGAGGTCGCCGTAGCGCTCCGTCTCGTCGAGCGCGGGCACCAGCACCGGGGACGCGTTCAAAGCCACCGCGAGAGCCAAGGTGAGCATCGCCGCCCCCTACTAAAGATTCCTTTTGCGCGCGGCCGAAATACAATTTTCCCATGGGTTGGGACGGACTCGTCTACGGCACCTTGAGCGTGCCTTCGAAGAACCTGGAGAGCTGGCTCTCCGCCGAAGCGTCACCCGATGACTTCGACGGCTGGCCCGACTTCTTCAACGCCAGCTTCAGCGCGCGCCCGGTCGAGGTGCTGCTCGAAGAGCTGAAGCAGATTCACCTCGAGGCGCACGAGTTTCTCGACCTCGGCCTCGCCGACGGCGAGCTCACCGTGCGCGGGATGATGGCGAAAGACCCGCTGCTCGACACCCGCGTCGAGCTGGCGACGCTGTTCCGCTCCGCCTCGGGCTTCGGAGGCAAGGGCGAGCTGGTGGTGATGGGCTACGTGACCGCCGACTTCGCCTACAAGGTGAAGGTCGAGCGCGCGAAGTCTTCGGTGAAGGTGATGCCGAAGAAAGACCGCGACGCGTTCGAGCGCTCCAAGGCCTACAAGAGCATCGACGCCCAGGCGCAGGCGGCGGTCGACAAGCTGGTCGGCGCTCCGCCGCGCGAGCCTCCCGGCAAGAAGGGGCAGGGCAAGGGCAAGTGGGGCGTGAACCCGTTCACCGGCAAGCGCGTCTGGATTCCCGGTTAATTGGCTCGCCTACCCGGCGCCTCGCTCAAGAGGCTTGCTCGGCTTGGTCGGCTTCGCGGCTAGTAGTGCAGCGCGAAGCCGATGGTGAACACCTGGCGCAGGTAGCTGAGCCCGTTGTTCGGTAGCCGCGCGTAGTACAGCCCGTAGCGCGCCTCGATGTCCCACCACCTGCCGAGCGGGTGGAGCACCTTGAGCGAGAGCGAGCTGGAGTTCTCGTCGTCCTCCAGCACCAGCAGGTCTTGCGAGAGGTAGACGCCGTCGGGGTACTGCGAAATCGCGAGCACGCCCTGCGCCATCGCGAGGAACCCGGCGGGCAGCCGCACTCCGCCCGAGATCGCGAGCCGGTGCCGAAGGTACGACTGGCCGAAGCTGTTCGAGGTCGAGTCGGCGAAGCCGTACTCCGCGCTCAGCTGAAACGGCCCGCGGTAGGCGTACGAGAGCCCGACTCCGAAGAAGCTGTCTTTGCGAATGCCCAGCACCGGCGGGTCGGTGTCGTTGGGGTCGGTCACCGCCCGGGAGTTGAAGATGCGCGGCTCGAAGTCGCCGTACACCGAGAGCGAGTGGCGCTTGTCGAAGCGGTAGCGCGCGCTCAGCCCGTACTGCGGCGCGTGAAACGAGTAGTCGAAGTGGTCCCAGTAGATGAAGCGGTGCGCGCCGACGTGGAGCCGGGCGTCGAGCCTGCGGTCGGGGAAGAAGTCGATGAACGCGCGCCCCAGCAGGTCGGAGTAGTCGCGGTCGGCGCCCCGGCGATCGCGCCCGTTCCCGTCGACGCCCACCGCCAGGTAGCGGGTCAGGTCGTACGAGAGCGACGCGCTGCCCGACTGAATCTCGGTGTCTTCTCCCGAGTAGACGAAGAACTTTCGCCCGCCGCCGTCGAGGGTGCCGCCCAGGTGCAGCCGCTCGGTGTCCAACGCGCCGCTCATCTGCACCAGCAGCGAGCCGAACACGTCGGTCGGCACCGACACACCCGGGGTGACGAAGTTGCGCTGGGGGTTGGTGTCGACGCCGAAGCCGCTCCACACCCGCCAGCTGCCGTGCAGCTCGACCGCGCTCGGCTCGTCGGCCGGTGTCTGGGCCTGCGCAGAGACCGCGGTCAAGGCGACCACCGCCGCGACCCACAAGCCCTTGTGTGCCCAGATGCGCAAGGGTCAGGGACCTTAGCGCGCGGTCGTTCGCTATCAATGACGGCCAATGCATGTAGAGTGGCCTTTCATGCACCGCTCCCTCGGCGGCGCGCTGGCGATGGCGTGGTTCGCCGGCTGCGGTTACCCGTCTTTCACCGCGACGCTCCAGGGCGAGCAGGTCGTCACTGGCTCCGCAGATGGCGGCACGCTGAGCACGTTCGCGCCGATCACCCAGCTGTCGGGCTTCGACCTCGACATGAACGCCGACTTCATCAGCAACCACGCGACCCGCTCGCAGATGGTGTCGGTGAAGGCGCAGAGCGCGACGGTCGACCTGGTCTCGCCCAGCACCCAGGACTACGGCTTTCTCGACGACCTCCAGCTGGTGGCCACCTCGGCCGACCACGACGCGACCTTCGCCGAGAAGTCGGGCATCGCCGGGTTGGATTTGAAGGCTCCCACGCCTTCGCTCAAGCTCGACACCCAAGACGTCGACCTGTCGTCGCAGCTGGCGTCACCGGCGGCGAGCATCGTGATGCGCGGTCACGGGCGGTATCCCCCCGGCGACACGCGAATGCACGTGACCATCGAGCTGAACGTTCAGGTCAACAAGTAGCTACCGGAGCTGGGCGGCCTTCTTCTGCAGCGAGTCGGCGCGCGACTTCAGCTGATCAGCGAGGCTCTTCAGCTTCAGGCGCTGCACCTCGAGCTCGTTGAGGTCGTCGTCGTCGTCGCTGCCGGAGCCCTGCTTGCCAATCACCGGCCGCGCGTCGTTCGCGGAAGAGAACTTGTGGGTGACGCCCTGGCCGTCGGTGTACTCGCCTCCGGCCTGCGGGTTCGCCGACTTGCTGGTGTCCAACGAGACCGGAGAGGCGGCCCCGAAGGCGCCCAGGCCGTTGTTGCGGCTCGCGCCCGCGGTGTCACCCACGGTGGTCTTCGGCGGAGGCGGCGCGGAGGGCGCGGGGCCGTTCGGAGTGCCGCCGAACTGGTTGTCGCTCTGCTGGGTGGTGGGGTTCTGGGTGGTGCCACCGGCGGCGTTCTCGAACGTCTCGCGGCGCACCCGCAGCCTGCGGTCCTGGTCGTCGAACAGGTTCTCTTCACCCGAGAACTGGCGCATGCGGCTGTCGAGGTCGCGCTCCGCCTTCGCCTCGTTGATGCGCGACTCGAGCGCCTTCAGCTGCGAGCGCACCTTGTCTTCGTCGTCGCGCACCTGATCGGCCTGCTCCAGCAGCTCGGTCGGGTCGTCGCTGTCGCTCTCTTTGAGGTTGGCCAACGACGGCACCTTGGCCGAAGGAATCGCCGCCCGCACCTGCTCGCGCTCGTTCTTCAGCGCCTTCATCTTCGCGATGGTGGCGGCGCGGCCAGCATGGCTGGTCTGGCGGTCGAACTCCGCGCGGAGCGCCTTCATCTCGTCGGTCATCGCGGTCAGCAGCGCCACGTTCGACTGCTCCAGCGCGGCCTCTTTTTCAGAGAGCGACTGGGCCAGGGTGGTGAGCGCGCCCGACAACTCCTGCGACTGCTTCAGCGCCGAGTCGAGCTCGCTGCCGGGGAGCAGCTTGCCCTTGGCGTTCGCCTTCAGCGCCTCGATGCGGCCCGAGAGCTGGTTGAGCTCCTGGGTCTTCGCCATCTGCTCGTGGCGGGTGTCGTTCACCGCCTGGCGCGCCGAAGCCGCGGTCGCCTTGAGCGCGTCGAGCTGGCTGGCCGCGAAGGCCGGCGAGACGAACATCACCAGGGCGAGGAGGACGGCGAGGCGCTTCATACGGGCAGTCTTTAGAGCAACGGGGGTGCCAGCAGGCTTAGCAGAAAGGGGCTTGGTTTCGCCCGTTTGCGGGGAGGGTTGCCCCAGACCGCTGCGAGAAACCCGGCGATCCGACAGTTTTTTGTGCCTACTCCTCGGGTGGTTTCTCACCCTTGCTGATGAAGCCGTACTTCTCGAGCTTGTAGTACAGCGCAGAGGTTTTGATGCCGAGCAGGCGGGCGGTCTCGGTCTTCACGTTCTTCGCCTTCTCGTAGGCGCGGCCGATCAGCTGCCGCTCGAGGTCTTCGAGAATGTCGGGCAGCGGCCGGTCTCCGTGGGGAATCGGGAGCGCGCCTTCGACCTGGGTGGCGCGCGCGGCCGCCGACTGCAGAAACGCGGGGAGGTCTTTCTCGTCGAGCTGGGTGCCGTCGGCGAACACCAGCGACTGCTCGATCGCGTTCTCGAGCTCGCGCACGTTGCCCGGCCAGGCGTAGCGGCAGAGCGCGGAGGTGGCGGCGGCGGTCAGCCCGGTCACCGTGGGTGCGATGCGCGGCGCGTGCTTGGCGATGAAGTGGCGGGCCAGCTCGCCGATGTCTTCGGGGCGCTCGCGCAGCGGGGGTATCACCAGCGGCACGATGTGCAGGCGGTAGTAGAGGTCTTCGCGAAAACGGCCGGCCTTCACCTCGGCGGTGAGGTCGCGGTGGGTGGCCGAGACGACCCGTACGTCGACCTTCAAGGTCTGCTCGCCGCCGACCCGCTGAATCTCTTTCTGCTGCAGCACCCGCAGAAGCTTGGTCTGCACGTTGGGGGAGATCTCGCCGATCTCGTCGAGGAAGAGGGTGCCCCCGTCGGCGAGCTCGAAGCGGCCGAGCTTGCGCTTCACCGCGCCGGTGAACGACCCGCGCTCGTGGCCGAACAGCTCGCTCTCGAGCAGCGTCTCGGCGAGCGCCGCGCAGTGGGTGACGATGAAGGGGCCGTTCTTGCGCGGCGAGAGGTCGTGCAGCATGCGCGCGACCAACTCTTTGCCGGTGCCCGACTCGCCATGCACCAGCACGGTGGCGTCGGTCTGGGCGGCTTTGCGCACCTTCTCGAGCAGCTTGATGATCGGCTCGCTGGTGCCGACCACGGTGCCGAGGGCGCGGGCCTGGTCTTCGCTCAGCGCCTCGTGGTGCCGCTGGAGCTTCACGATGGTGGCGCGGGCCTTCGACAGCTCGAGCGCCGACTCGACCTTGGCCCGGAGCACGTCGGGGGTGAACGGCTTGGTGATGAAGTCGCTGGCGCCGTTCTTCATCGCGTCGACCGCGACCTCGATGCTGCCGAAGGCGGTGACCAGCAGGATCACCGCGTTGGGGTCGAAAGCCTTGATGCGCCGGGTGACCTCGAGGCCATCGACGTTGTCCATCTTGAGGTCGGTGACCACCACGTCGGAGGGTTCTTTTTCGTAGGCGGCGATCGCCTCGGCACCCGCGCGGAACGCGAGCACCTGGTGGCCGCTCTTCTGCAGCGTCACCGCCATGCCTTCGCGCATGGTGTCGTTGTCGTCCACCACCAGCACTCGCGCCATGAAGGCAGTGTATACGACGCGCGTGCAAACGCTGCTCGAACGGCTCGAAGCCCATCGCCCTTTCGATGAACGCGAAGCGGCCGACCTGTCGCGAATGAAGCGGGCGGCGGCGCGGTCGCCGGTGCCCACCACGCGTCGAGATTTCCCCGAGCACTTCACCGCCAGCGCGGTGGTGGTGAGCGCAGATGGCCAGCGGGTGTGCCTGGTGCTGCACGCGAAGCTGAACCGCTGGCTGCAGCCGGGCGGGCACGTCGAGCCGGGCGATGGCGACATCTCGGCGTCGGCGCTGCGCGAGGCGCGGGAAGAGACCGGGCTGCAGGTCGAGCTGGTGGGCGGGTTGTTGGACGTCGACGCTCACGTGATTCCCGCGCGCAAAGACGAGCCCGAGCACACCCACCTCGACGTGCGCTTCCTGGTGCGTCAGACCGGCGGCGAGCTCTCGCACGACCCGAACGAGTCGCACGGCGCGAAGTGGCTGACGTGGGACGAGGCGCTGAAGCTGGCCGATGAAGCGCCGCTTCGACGGATGCTGGCGAAGGCCCGCGAAACCCTCTCCTGACAGGAGAGGGCCGACGGACGCATCAGCGTCCGCGGGGTGAGGTTAGCGCCCCATTCAATGCAAGCCCGGCTTCTTCGTGGTCGCGATCCACAGCTGCTCGAGCACGCCTTCGAGCTCGTCGTTCACCGACGAATTCCAGAACCGAAAAGTGCGAATACCCAGTGCTTCCAGATGCAGATCCCGAGCACGGTCGCGATTCAGCTGCCCCGAGTGATGTCCTCCGTCGAGCTCGAATCGCCAGCCTCAACTCGGGCGCGAAGAAGTCGAGCACGTAAGGCGGCACCGGGTGTTGCCGTCGGAATTTGATGCCGTTGAAGCGGCGCCCTCGGAGCAACTCCCAGAGGAGCCGCTCGCAGTCGGTGATCTTGCGCCGCAATTGACGCGCGTTGTTCAGCAGTTCGGTCGGTAGTGAGTGCACGTTTGCCATACGTGCAGATCTACCAAGCGGGTCTGACATCTAACCTCACCCGGCGGACGCTGATGCGTCCGTCCGCCCTCTCCTGTCAGGAGAGGGTTATTTGAGCAGAAGCACCAGCGCGGCGAGGCCGAGGATGACCAGCACCACGTTGCCGACGGCGTCGGAGATGCTCGCCTCGACCGATTCGATCTTCTCGATGGGCGCCAGCGGGCCGGTCGGTTCCTTCGGGCGCGCAGGCCGGGCATACGGCTGCGGCTGCCAGTCCTGCTGTTGCTGAGGCTGCGGCTCAGACGGCTGAGCCACGGGCGTGCGCAGTGACGACGGCTCGAACGTGGAGCCGTTGACGACGACCTTGCCGGGGATACCGGTGGTCACCTGCGGTGGAGCGGCGTCGTCCCCCATTGCAGGGACAGAAGGTAACCCGACTGCGGCGGCGAAAAAAGCGGAGCGTGCAGTGCTTCCGGCTAGAAGGGCCGAAGTGAAGCGCGTCCTCCACCTGTCGGACCTCCACCTGGGCACCGAGGAGCCCGGGCAGGACCGCCTGTTCGACGCCCTGGTTCAGGCGCTCCGGGGGATGCCGGCCGACCTGCTGGTCTTCACCGGCGACGTGTTCGACTCCAGCACCCTGCACCCCAAAGACACCGTGCGGCGGTTCATCGAGCTGCTCGACCGCATCGCGCCGGTGGTGGGCCCGGGCACCCCGACGCTGATTCTCCCCGGCAACCATGACCGCCGCGAGCTGGGCATTCTCTACCCGTTCAACTCGAGCCTGTTCGCCGAGCTGAAGGCCGCCCTCGCGCACCGGCCGCAAGTGCGCGTGCTCGGCACCCGCACCCCGTTCCTCGCCGAGTACATCGAGCTCGAGGGCTTTCCCGCGCACATCGTGGCGTACGACTCGACCTACCTCCCGCGCGGGTGGATTTCGGCGGGCGGGGTGCTGCGGCAGGAAGACCTGCTCCAGGTGGCCGAGCACATGCTCGACGTCGAAGACACCCGGCCGGTGCTGTTCTTCGTGCACCACCACATGGTGCCGACGCCGGTGACCGACGTGGGCGACATCGACACCAGCGGCAAGGGCGCGATCGTCTCACTGGTGGTGCGCCACCTGCTGCCCGCGCTGGTCTCCAACGCCGACCGCGAAGAGCTCACCATGACCGCGCTCGGCGCCGGCACCGCGCTGTCGACGCTCCACGGCCTCGGGCGCGCGGTGATGGTGATGCACGGCCACAAGCACTACCCGACCGCGCGGCTGCTCAAGGGCCTGCAGCACGGCGAGGGCGACCTGCTGCTGCTAGCCGCGGGCAGCTGCGGCACCTCGGAGTCCTGGCACTCCGCGCCCAAGGCCGACGCGCCGAAGCTGTGGCCGAGCTTCAACGTGATCGAGCTCGACGGCGACCGGGTGCGCGCGGAGTCGGTCGCGTTTCCCCCCGAGGTGGGTCCCGAGGTGTGGAAGGGCCGCCCGCGGGTGAATCGCCGCCCGTTGGTCGAAGCGGTACGCCACGGCAAGCACTTCGAGCCCGACCCCGACGGCGCGGTGAAGCGCGAGTTCGTCTCTTCGCTCGAGCTCAACGAGGCGGAGATCGCGGTCGAAGAGAGCAAAGACTTCTTCGACCGCTACGACCTCCAGGTGAAGCGCCGGCTGAAGTCGGTGAAAGACGGCGACCTCGAGACCTACCGGGAGATCATCGAAGGCCCCAGCGGAGCCCGGCTGGTCGAAGCGCGCGCCGAAGGAATTCCCGTCGACGCGGGCCGGGTGCCGACGGAGCTCCAGGTGCCGCTCGATGGCACGCTCGAGTACCGGCTGCTCGGCGGTGCGTGCGCGACGATGGCCGAAGCGTCGAAGGAGTACGGCGAGGGCACCGCGTTCGAGTCGGTGGGCCTGTTCAACCGCTACCGGGCGAAGGTGGCGCGACTGAGCGTGAAGCTGAAGGCCGCGCAGCCCGACGAGCGGCGCCCGTTCGCCTCGGTGACCGACCTCACCACCGGCCGCGAGCGCGCGGTGAAGCTGGAGCGCGACGAGACCGCCCACGTCTACTCGGTGAGTGTGAACGACTGCCCGGCGCGCGCGCTGCTGCGCATCTGGTGGCCCCTGGGGTGAGCACATGAAGCGAATCGCGCTCGGAGTTCTGGTCGTCTTACTGGTGCTGGTGGGCGTGCTGGTCGCGCGCACGCTGGCGTTCACGCCTGCCGCCGAGCCCGCACCGGCGCCGCTGCCCAGCTACACCGTCGACGCCAACGCGGTCGCCGCCAAGCTCTCGACGCTGGTGAAGCTGCGCACCGTCTCGGCTCCCGGCATGCGGGAGGATGATCAGTTCGACGCGCTCTACAAAGCGCTGCCCGAGCTGTTCCCCAAGTTCCACGAAGCGGCGAAGCAGGAGCACATCGGCGGCGGGCTGCTCTACACGCTCGAGGGCTCCGATGCGTCGCTGCCGCCGCTGGTGCTGATGGCGCATCACGACGTGGTGCCGGTCGAGCCGGGCACCGAGTCGGTGTGGCAGCACCCGCCGTACTCGGGAGAGATCGCCGAAGGCTGCGTCTGGGGCCGCGGCGCGATGGACGACAAAGGCTCGCTGGTCGGGGTGATGGAAGCGCTGGAGGAACAGCTCGCCGCGGGCTGGAAGCCGAAGCGCACGGTGCTCCTGGTCTCGGGTCACGACGAAGAGTCGGGCGGCTCGGGCGCGGCGGCGATCGCGAAGGAGCTCGGCACCCGCGGAGTGAAGCCGTGGGCGGTGCTCGACGAAGGCATGGTGGTCACCGACGGCGTGGTGAACGGCGTGAAGCCGAAGGTGGCGATGATCGGCATCGCCGAGAAGGGCTTTCTCACCCTCGAGCTGGCGGCGAAGGGCGAGGGCGGCCACGCGTCGATGCCTCCCAAGCAGACCGCGACCGGAGTGGTGGCGGCGGCGATCGCGAAGCTCGAGGCCTCGCCGTTCCCCAGCCGGCTCGACACGCCCACCGGGCAGATGCTCGACGCGATCGGCCCGCACATGGGCTTCGGCGCGAAGCTGGCGATGGCCAACCGCTGGCTGCTCGCGGGCGCGGTGATCGCCGCGGTCGGCGCCAAGCCTTCGGGCGCTGCGTCGCTCCACACCACCACCGCGGCCACGATGTTTCAGGGCTCGGTGAAGGACAACGTGCTGCCCGCGCGCGCGTCGGCGATGGTGAACTTTCGCATCATCCCCGGAGAGACGCGCGACACCGTGCAGGCGCGGGTGAAGCAGGTGATCGCCGATGACCGGGTGGAGATCAGCGTGCCGCCGAACCACCTGATGTCTGATCCGTCTCCGGTGTCGCCCACCGAGGGCGAGGCGTGGAGCTGGCTGCGCGGCGCGGTTCATCGCTCGTACCCCGAGGCGGTGGTGGCTCCGGCGCTGGTGGTCGGCGCGACCGACGCCCGCGCGTTCAGCGGCATGACGCCGAACATCTACCGCTTCGTGCCTGCGACGGTGACGCCCGACGACCTGCCCCGCATTCACGGCGCCAACGAGCGGATGGGCGTCGAGACGCTGGCGGGAATGGTGAAGTTCTACCGGCTGCTGCTCGAGACGCTCTGACGCAGATACGCCTGTTGGTAGAGCACCAACAGCACCAGCAGGCTCGACCAGAACGGGAAGTGGCCGAGGTAGAACGCGCCCGGGTTGGCGAACGCGAGAAAGAAGCCCAGGTTCGACAGCACCATCGAGGGGATGATCAGCGTCAGCCCGAGCGCTCTCGAGGGGCGCTGCAGCACCAGCATCAGCGCGAACGTCTGCACCAGCGGCAGATACGCGAAGTAGTGAATCCAGCAGGTGCCGACCGCGAGCGGGATCATGGTGAAGACCAGCGAGGCCACCCAGAACGGCTCGTGCTCCACCTTCCATTTCGGCAGCAGGTAGAGGATCGCGGCGTTGAGCGCGATCAACGCGAAGCCGAGCACCCGCATCAGCGTGAACAGAACGGAGCCCGGGTTCACCTGGCCAGAGACCAGGTACGTCACCGAGTTGGCGATGTAGTTCGAGTACGGGTTGGCGAGCCCGCTGCCGAGGTCAGACAGCGTCTCTTCGAGCGCGCGGTAGTAGCCGAACGTCTCTTCAAAGCCGAGCAGCGACAGCGGCAACGCCAGCAGCAGGGTGAACGCGACGCCCGCGAACAGCGCGAGCGACTTGAAGTCACGGCGCACCAGCAGCTGAACCGCGCCGAGCGCTGGGTAGAGCTTCACCGACGCCGCCACCGCCAGCAGGGCCGCCGCCGAGCGCCGCGGGTAGAGCACCAGCGCCGCCAGCACCAGCGCCAGCAACGGCACGCTCACCTGGCCCCAGACGAAGTTGTGGAGCACCGGCAGCGAGGTGATGAACAGCGCGCTGTAGAGCGCGGCGAGCGGCTTCGAGCGATCGAACAGTTTCAGCAGCGGGAGGCCGTAGAGCAGCAGTGCGCAGAGCACCCCGAGCACCACCCAGAGCGTGAGCGCGGTGGAGTAGCTGAACAGCGCGAACCCCTGCATCAGGATCGCGAACGGCGCCGGGTAGAAGAAGCCGGTGATCGGCTGCGCCACTTCGCCGAGCACCTGGCCCTGCGGGTAGTAGTGGTTGGCGAAGTCGCAGAAGACGAGCGTGCTGCCGTCGGGCGCGCGACACGGCCCGGCGGCGCTGCCCGGGTCGAGCGCGATGAACAACCCTTCGGCACTGTGAAACCTGAAGAGGAGCGCGGCGGCGAGCGCCAGCAGCACTCCCAGCCCGACGAGCGGCGCGGGCTTCAGTTGATCGGCGGCACCACGACCTTCGTCCATTGAGCGATGTGGTTCGAGGTCGTGAGGTCTTGGAACGGCAGGCAGAACGCCGGGAAGCTCGGGTCGGCTCCGGAGGCGATTTTGTCAGGGTCGATCGCCGCCATCCACAGCAGCGTGCCGTTGGCGCTCTCGTCTCCGTTGGTGACCACCGGCGCGCGCAGGCCATAGCGGCGGGTGGAAGAGAACGTCACCCACATCAGCCGGCTGCCGAGCTCGGCGGAGCGCTGGAACACGAACGGGCTCCACTTGGGGAACGAGTCGGTCACGTTGGTGTTGCCGTTGTCCATCTTGCCGGGCGCGTTCGCCTTCGCCAGCGGCACCACCGGCGAGCCGGCCGCCGTCTTCACCGCCATCAGCAGCGCGGAGTTGTCGGTGTCGGCGTCGCAGCTCTTGTCGTTGGTGCCCGGGTTGTTGCAGGTCGACTCGTCGAAGAGCACGAACGAGTCGTCGGGCGCGAACGCCGGGTAGTAGCGGTTCTTGCCGGCCACCGCGGCGGCGAGCTCCACCGGCGTCGACCAGGTGGTCCCGTCGGAGGTGGTGACCATCTGAATCGAGCCGTTGAACGGCCGCTGCATCGTCTGCGGCGAACCGACGTGGGTGAAGACGATCTTCAAGCCGTCGCTCGACCACGAGGGGTGATCGGCCGGGTGCTGCTGGGTGCCGGTGCCGGGAATGTCGGCCGGTGAGAGCGGCGCGCCGGTGTTGCCGTCGAACAGCAGCAGGTTCCAGTTGGTGGCGCCGTTGTCTCCGTAGACGCCGACGTACTTCGAGCCGTCGGGCGCCCACGACTCGAAGATGCTCTTGCCCGCCGCGGGGAACGCGGTGAGCGGCATCGAGTGCCCGACGTCCATCAACAGCACCCGGCCGTCGTTCTGCCCGCCCGCTTCGGCCACCAGCTTGGTGCCGTCGGGCGAGAGCGCGTGGCAGCCGACGCAGGTGCCTCCGGTGAACTGGGTGCCGATGAACTGCGTCGCCGCGGTCTGGGTGGTCGACGCGAAGTCGTAGCGCATGATCGCGGTGCCGCTGGAGGTGGTCCAGTAGTAGAGGCCGCCGTTGATGTCGTCTTGCGAGAAGAGCAGGTTGATCGGCGTCGAGGTGCCGACCGCGGTGCCGTTGGCGTCGGTGCCGCGCACGGTCAACTGCACCGCCGCGCCGCCCCGGTTGGTCTCGGCGACGTAGCTCCAGACGGTGGCGTCGGGGGTGTAGATGCAGCCGCCCGCGAGCATGTTGGTGCACTGCAGGTAGACCACCACGTCGGTCACCGTGTTCTGAAAGTGCAGCTCGAAGAGCGTGTTGCCCGCGCCGGGCATGAAGTGAACCTCGAGGCGCCCCAGGTTCGGCGGGAAGAGCGTGCCGTCGGAGGGGTAGACGAGATCGGGCGCCGCGCCGGTGGTGGGGCCGCCGAACTTCGAGCCCGGGTCCATCGGCAGGTTCGGCGAGCCCGGGTCTTTGACCACCTGCTGCAACACCACCGTCACGTTGGTGCTGCCGCTCACGCTCCCGGAAGTGCCGCGCACCTGGGTGGTGCCGCCGCGCGAGACACTGGAGGTGAAGTTGGCGGCGTGAAAGGTGCCCAGCGTCGGGTCGGCGAGCGTGAAGGTGGTCGATGCGGTGACGTCGGCGTCGTGGCCGTCCATGAAGTGGCCCTTCGCGGTGTACGGCTGGGTGGCCGCGGTCGAGCCGTGCACCGTCAGTGTCGCGTTCGCCGGAGCGACGGTGAGCGAGACCAGACCCTGGGGGCTGCCGCCGCCGGTGTTGCCGGAGCCGCCGCCCGCGCCGCTTCCACCGCCCGAGCCTCCGCCGCCGTCGCCGCACTTGCACGCGCCCAGCAGCAGCGCGGTGGTCAGAATCAACAGAGTTCGCATCGTACGCTCCACGCGCGCGGTCCCCTGTTGCTCCGCGAACGCGAACGCATGGTTTCACCGGGAGTGCGACCGCGCAACAGAACGCACCGGCCCGAGCCCAAATGTCGCGTTACGGATTCGTTCGCAGGAAGGCGTGAATGCGCTCGGTGTAGACCTCGGCGCGCGAGCCGGCGAACGCGTCGAACACCAGCATCACCACCGCCTCCAACATCGTCGCGATGCCCATGCCGAGCAGCAGGCCGTTCTTCGGGTTGACTCCGTTGGCGGTGAGAATCGCGCCCGCGCCGAGGAAGGCGAGCTCGACCGGCTTGTACCAACTGAAGCCGCGGTTTACGCCCTCCATGCGTTCGGATTCCTGCTCGGCGTAGGCGCGTGGGTTGCCGTCGAGCAGCGCGTCGAGCGCGTGCACCTGACCTCGGGTGCGGCCGAAGAGGAAGATGCCCGCCGCGGTTTGGATCAGCCCGAAGAGGAGCAGCGGCGCCGAGGCGCCTTTGAAGGTGGGGTTGCCGCCGGCGAGAAAGCCGATGCCGGTGCCCAGAGCCGGGATGCCACCGGCCAGCCAGAAGTAGGCCTCGGTCCATTCGCCGTCGAAGTACTCGTGCATCTCGGTTCGCATCGTCACGGCTGGGTTGAGGTGTGAGCCCCCTCCGTCGCTTTGCGACACCTCCCCCGAAGGGGGAGGGGTTCCCGTTAGGGCGGCTGCCAACACCAGGGCGATCATTTCGAGGGCACCACCGCGGCCTTCGGCTCGACCACCTTCATGCCCAGTTCGTGGAACGCGAACGCGTACTTGTCGGCCAGCTGCGCGATCATCTCTTTCAGCGGAGTGCCGAAGCCGTGGCCGGTGGAGCCGCTGGTGCGCAGCAGCACCGGCTGCCTGGTGCCCGATGCCTGGAGCGCGGCGGTGAACTTGCGAGAGTGAAACGGCTCGACCCGCGGGTCGTTCGCTCCGGTCATCAACAGCACCGACGGGTACTGTCCAGGCTTCACGTGCTGCAGCGGGGAGTACGCGGCGAGCGCCTTGTACTCCTCTTCGTTCTTCACCGAGCCGTACTCGGAGGCGTTGAACACGCCGTTCGGCGCCGTCTCGTAGCGGAGCATGTCGAAGTAGCCGACCTCCGCCACTACCGCCTTGAACAGCTTCGGCTGCTGGGTCATCACCGCGCCCATCAAGAGGCCGCCGTTGCTGCCGCCCTCGATGATCAGCTTTTTGTTCGAGGTGTACTTGAGCTGCACCAGCCGCTGCGCGCACCCGATGAAGTCGTCGAAGACGTTCTGCTTCTTCGTCTTCATGCCGTCCTGGTGCCAGGCCTCGCCGAGCTCCGCGCCGCCGCGAATGTGCGCCACCGCGAACACGCCGCCCTGCTCGAGCCACACCGGCAGCGCCTGCTCGTAGTGGGGCACCAGCGAGATGTCGAAGCCGCCGTAGCCGGTGAGCCAGGCCGCCTGGTTGCCGTCGAGCTTGAGGCCCTTGCGGCGCACGATGTCGAGCGGCACCTTGGTGCCGTCTTTGGAGGTGCACTCGTCGCGCACCACCTCGTAGCCGGAGAGATCGATCGGCACTTCCCGTTTCAGTGCCGTCGGCGCGAGCACGCCGTCTTTCGCGGTGTAGCGAAACACCTGCGGAGGCAGCACCCAGCCGGTCACGGTGATCAGCAGGTCGTCGCCGTCGAGCCGCACCAGCTTCTGCGCCGCGGTGCCCTCGGCCGTCGGCAGCACGCCGAGGTCCTTGCCGTCGAGCCCCCACGCGTGCACCACCGTCGGGCCGCCCTTCTGCTCCACGGTGTAGATGCGGGTCGCCGTCGCCACCAGGTTCTCGAGCGGGGCACCCTCGGCGACCACCACCTTCGCGCTGGCCAGCTCGGGCTTGTCGTACGGCAGCCGCACCACCTTGCCCTTGGGCGCGTCTTTCTTGCTCCGGAGGTAGAGCGCGTCTTTGCCCCAGCTGTAGGCGACGACCTTGTCGTCGTAGCCGGCGACCTTCACCCAGCCCTTGGCGGTCTTCAGGTACAGCTCGAACTCGCCGCCGTCGCCCTTCTCGACCAGGTCGGCCACGTGCTCGCCGTCGTCGGAGGAGGAGAGGAAGCTCTCGGAGATCTTCTCGAGCTCCTTGCCCAGCGCGTAGGTGTCTTTCGAGGGGTCGGTGCCGAGCGCGTGGAAGTAGATCTGCTGGAAGAACGCGAGGTCTTCGGCCGGGCGCTCTCCTTCGCGCGGGTAGCGCGTGTAGAAGAAGCCGTCTTTGGTCCACGCGATGCCGCCGCCCGCGGTGCCACCGTTGACGCTCTTGATCAGCTCGGCGGTGGTCTCTTTGCCGGTGTCGACGTCGAACAGGTGCCCATCGCCCGATTCGGAGCCGTTCTTCGAGAGCGAGATCACCACCTTCTTGCCGTCGAGGCTGGGCACGAAGAAGTCCATCGCGGTCGCGCCGGTGGAGTCGTAGACGGCGGGGTCGAAGACGACGCGCTCCTTCACCTCGGGGTTGATCGCGTCGAGCACCACCAGCACCGGGTGCGGCTTGGGCGGCTGCACCTTCACCGCGAACAGCTTTCCGCCCTTCAACATCACCGGGTAGCGCGTCGGTGACTCGTAGCCGACCAGCTGGGTGAGCCTCTTCTCGAGCAGCTCGCGGCCGGGCAGCGCGTCGAGCACTCCGCGGGCGTGGGCGTTCTGCGCCTCGCTCCACTTCTGCACCTCCTCGGCCTTGCTGTCTTCCAACCAGCGGTAGTCGTCTTTCACCGTGGTGGAGAAATACGTGTCGGTGACCGGCTTCTTCGGAGCAGCCGGCGCCGGGGGAGCCGCGAGCAGCAGGAGCGCGAGGATCATGCGCGCGAAGCTGTCACACCCCAGCCGCGGATCCTGAGCAGAATTTCGGGTTCTTCATCGCTTTGTCACCGCGAGTGCGTAGGGCGCTTCTCACCGCGTCGAGTGCTTCGCTGGCGACGCCGCCGCACGCGCGCCGTGTCATTCGGAGCACCCACGTTCCATCTGTTCTCGCGTCGCGCACTTGGCCGCGGTCCCGCGCTTGCTGAATCGAGCCTCCGCAGCTTTCACGGGAGAGGACACATGGTGAGACGGTTGTCGTTGCTCGCGGTGGGTTGGACTCTGCTGTTGGCGCAGACGGCGCGGTGCGAGACGCCCGAGTGGGCGACGCCGGAGGAGAAGCGCGCGTACGAGGCAAAGGAGGCGGTGAAGCCTTACGAGCCTCCGCCGGAGCCTGCTCCGTACCAGGCGTCGCAGCACTTCGAGGCCGCGTTCGGCTTCATGGGTGGGCAGCGCGATCTCGGTCACAACAGCTACCAGTTCACTCCGCGCGCGGCGCAGCGGGTGTTGGCTCCGCTCACGACTGATCCCTACAACCAGCTGCCGGTGGCGGGCATCGACTGGGAGCTGCGGATGGTGGTGAGCGACCTGCGAATGGCAGTCGGCGCGCAGAAGCCGTTCGCCGGCATCGCCTACGACCCGGTGCAGTTCGTCGACGTCACCGACAACGCGATGCACACGCTCACGCCGCGCTCGCTCAGCATGTGGGACGTGCGCTTCGGCCTCGGCTACGAGCACCGCTTCAAGGCGCTCACTCCGTTCATCGACCTGGTCGGTGACGTGCAGTCGATTCACAGCGACCTGATCATCGACGGCCAGCAGAAGAGCTACGGCGAGTGGACCTTCGCCTTCTCGGTGCGCGCCGGGTTCCGGTTCTACCTGCCGCACTACATGTTCATCGCGCCGTCGGTCGAGGTCGGCGTTTACGGGCCTTCGCGCTGGGCGGCGACGATTCAGACCGGCTGGCAGGTGCCGATGAACTTCGACTAGGACTTGGGTGTCCAGGTCAGGCGATACGTGCAGCCGGTCTGGTCGACCTTCAGAATCACGCAGACGAAGTTCGGCGCCTGGAACCAGTGGCCGAACGCGCGGGTGAAGACCCCGACGTTGATGCCGGGGTGCGGCTCGCAGTCGGAGCAGTGAACCTCGGCCTCACCGGGCTTCACCCGCTTCACGGTGACGATCTGGTAGTTGCTGCCGCTCGCCATCTGCCGCGGCAGCCGGTCGATGATTCGCTCGTAGCCGACGATGCGCAGCACGCTCGCCATCGCGCGGCCGAGCACGGTGTCGAAGAAGCCGTCGAGGGTGGTGCTGCCGATGTCGGTGTACGCCTTGAGGTCGTCTTTCTCGTGCGCGTAGAGGTGCTCGCGCAGAAGCTTCGAGCACGTGTTGATCACCGGGCCGGGGTAGGTCGTCTTCAGCGGCGCGTCGAGGTCGAGGCCGGCCTCTCTCATCGCCGCTTTCAGCTTCGGCGTGATCCGCTTGCCGAAGCCTCTGACGAACAGGCCCTCGACCGCGTTCTCGTAGATCAGCTGCTCCACTGCAGGCCCGACTCTACATGTTTTTGCGTGCCCGCCGAGGCTCGAGGGTTTTGGCACACATGATAAAAATCGCCGCCGCCGCCGTGATCGGCCTCGGGCTGTGTACCGGTCTGTACGCCTCCGCCGTCGTGGTTCCCGAATACCGTGAGGCAGAGTCCGAGTGGGTGCGCGCGCCGCGCGATGCCAGCAGGACCCGGCTGGAGGATGCCCGCTACGCGCTGCGCGACCGCGGGCAGCAGTGCGGAATGGCGGTGATCGGCCTCGGAGTGGTCGGCCTCGGTCTCGCGCTCGTGTCCCGCAAGAAGCCCGGGCAGCCGCCGTTCCCCGTGCTCGTCGGCGGTGCCGCCGTCACGCTGGCGACGTTCGGCATCATCCAGGGGATCGGCAACGTCTTCTGACCCGGCTACCAGCCGATGCCGACCTGCACGGTCAATTCGGTGGGGTAGGTGTCGACCGGGGTGCCTGAGCCTTCTCTGACGGGGAGCAGGTTCTGCGCGACCCGGACATCGGCGTAGAGCCGCATGCGCGCGCTCCGGTCGAACAGCAGCCCGAGCTGAAGATACGGCGCGACGTTGAGCGGCGAGTTCATGCCGTCGGAGAACAGCAGCCGCGGGAGGATGCCGCCGCCGAAGTAGAAGGCGGTGTCGGAGTTGGTGATGAAGTAGTCGATGCCGAGGTCGGCGCCCGCGCCGCCGTAGCTCTTGTTCGTGCCGGGGCCGGGCAGAATCAGGTTGGCGCCCAGCTCGACGAAGTAGTGCTCGCGCTCGAAGCGGGCGTCGAAGCCGATCGACCCCATGCCGTTGAAGGAGGCGTTGCCGCTCACCGGCGCGCCGAACGAGAGCTTCACCCCCAACATGCGTTGGTTGCCGACCCGCAGCGCGCCGCCTTGCGACTCGGCGAGGCTGACGTTGTGGCGATCGCGCGTCTCTTCGAGCGGCACCTGGCGGTAGACCGAGTCGGCCAGCCGCGGCACCAGGGTGGGCGCTTCTTCCAGCCGCTCCATCGTCAGCTGGGCGTCGACGTTCTGCCCGTCGCCCTTTCTGCGGGTGAAGTGCACCAGGTACGGCGTGTGCCACTGCTCGCCGAGGCCGATCACCAACACCTCGAGCGACTCTTCGGCGTTGGCGTCGACCACGTGCCGTGGCGCGAGACGTTGGACTGAACGAGCAGCTGCAACACCTCGAGCGCCTTCGCGTCGACGTTGACCGCGTGAATCGGCTTCAGCTCGATGGTGGTGGCAAATGCAGCGGTGGAAACGAAGAACAAGCCTCCGGCCAGGCTTCGCAGGTTGCGAAGCATTCGTAGCTCCCCTTTGTCGGACTCCAGGCGAAAACGGCGACGCGGCTGATTGCAGGGAGCGCGCCAGCGGTTTTCCCTCTGAAGAAGACGAGTGGAGCATCGGCGCGCGGGGATCTTCGCGGCGAGGCTGTCAGTCCTTCATCTTCGGCTTCTTCGGCATCTTGATGGGCGTCGCCCACGAAGGCCGCGGCGGATCCTTGTCCCAACGCAGCGCGTTCCAGTCGTTGTCGCTGAGGCGGGTGGGCTGCGAGAGCTCGTAGAAAGAGAACGCCCCGCCGCGCATCAACACCTGCTTGCCCGAGCGCGGCACCACCACCCACAGCTCGTCGACGTCACCGACCGCGACGTGGAAGATGGAGTCGGCCTTGGTCTCCGGGTCGCGCACCGTGAGCACGTCGGCGATCAACCCTTCGGAGGGCGTGCGGTCGCCGTGGGTACGGCAAAGCCCTTCGAGCTCGGTGCCGACGACGCGCAGCCGCTCGTCGATCGCCTTCGGGAACGGCTTGTTGGCCAGCTCGAGCTCGGAGGTGGAGATCAGAAAGGCGATGAACTCCTTCAGCGGATCATTCGGCTCGCCGGAGGCCTTCGACAGCCTGTCGCTCAGCTCGCCGAGCTTCTTGTACACGTCGGGGCGCGGCTCGACGTAACCGCCCACCTTCGAGGCCGGGAGCTCTTTCTCGTCGCCACCCTCCGCCATCACCAGCGGCTGCTTCACGTAGAGCAGCGTGTCGTGGCGCAGCTCGGCCCAGGCGCCGGCGGCGGTCACCCGGGTGTGGTTTTGCCATGCCTCGCTGGAGGCGAACGGCGGCTGCTGCTCCAGTGGGCGAACCAGCGTCGCGATGATGCCCAGCCAGGCGCCGGTGAGCCCGGGGCCGGTCTCGAACGTGGGTGAGGCCATCGCGGTGAGCAACGAGAGGGTGGTCGGCTTCAGCGGGTCGAGGGTGCCGGTGTCGGTGGTCGCCGATTGACCGAGCAGGCGGAACACCGGCGCGGTGGTGGCGGGGAGCGTGGGCACCTTCGCGGCCGGCAGCGACTTCACCTTCGCTTTCAGCGGCTCGACGTCGAGCGGGGCAGGGAAGGCGGCCATCGTGCCGAGCGCGCGAAGCTGCTCGAACCCGGCATCGTCGGGCGGGCCGGAGACGAGCTCGCGCACCGCGGTGATTTTGGCCAGCTCGGTCTTCGCCGGCTCGTCGATCAACCGGGCGATCTCCGCCGCGCGCGCGAGATCCTTGGAGAGGTCGAAGGCGCACTGCGAGTACCACATCGACGCTTTGAAGAACGGCTGCAGCGCGTAGCGCTCGTAGTGCCCGCGCGGCTTGAAGAGCGAGAACTCCACCGGCTGGCCACACGGCGACACCGAGGCCGGCCCGCCCGCGCGCTTCACCAGCTCGGCGATCGCGATCACGTCTTTTTCCACCCGCGCATCCGCGCCCAGCGGAGCGTCGGTCGCCAGCGCCACCGCCACCGCGTGGTAGGTGCAGAGCTTTCGCAGCCAGTCGGGGGGCTCACCGGTCTTCGGCCAGGCGGTGAAGCAGCGCGCCAGCTGCCCGCGCGAGAACGCCAACAGCGCGAGGAGCGACTGCTTCAGCTCGAGGTCCGAAAGCTGCTCGTCGAAGCGGGTGTGAAACACGTGGAGCACCACGTCGCTGCTGATGAACGACGGCACCTTCTCGTAGGCGTTGCGGTCGTAGAGCGCGAAGAAGTGCGCCTCTTCGCCCTGGAGCACCGCGAAGCCGTCTTTCGCCAGCGCGGCGCGTGCGGGCGCGGGCGCACGCTCGAAGCCGACCGCGGTCTTGAAGCTCGGCGCCGCGGCCAGAAGCAGAAGAAGAGGGGTCATCGGCACTCCAGGGGAAAGCCGTGGAAGTCGCAGTGCAAGGTGACCGGGCCGCCGGCGTCATGTCCCGTCAGTGTGAGGCCCGGGTTGGCCGCCGCGATGCGCTCGATGGTGATGGTCGAGAAGCCGGAGCCGAGAAAGCGCGGCACCCAGCGGCCGTCTTGCTTTCGGTAGATGAAGACGCCCCCGCGCTCGGGGTTCTTGGGGGCGGCCACCAGGCGCACCAGCATCTCTTCGCCTTCGAGGTTTGCGGTCAGCTCCTGCTTCACCTCGGGAGTGCCGCTCAGGCTCAGCGCCAGCAGGAGGACGGTGAGCATCAGGCCAGCGCCGCGGCGATCTTCTTCCACAGCGGGACCAGCCGCACGTACTGGCGCTCTTCGAACCAGACCAGCGCTTCGGCGATCTTCCCGGTGGCCGCGGCCTGGCCGAGCGCGAGGGTGCGGGTGGCGACCACGTTCTGGAGCACCACCTTCTTCGCGCCGCGCTCGAGCACCTGGCGCGCCATCTCGCCGTGGCCGCTCTTCAGCTGCGCCACCGCCGCCAGCGAGTAGACCTCACCGGGGTCGAGCTCTTCGGTCCACGCGGTGCTGGTGTCTTCGAGCGCCTCCAGCGCCGCCGAGAGCTCGTTGCGCGCCTTCGCCAGCTCGAGCGGATCTCTGCGCGCCAGCGCCTGCGCCAACACCGAGCGGCCGAGCAGCGCCCGCGACCACGCGCCCAGCATGTGCCACCCGTTCAGCTCCGAGGCGCTGCGGGCCTGGGTGATCAGCTGCTTCGCCAGGTCGTAGCGCTCCTTCGCGATCGCCACCGACGCCAGCACCAGCGGAGCCTCGGCCTGGCCGGCGTGGTTGCCGATCTTCTCCGACAGCCGGGCGTACTCGGTCTCCGCGTCTTGAGCGGCGTCGAGCTCGCCGTGCTCGCACAGCACCAGCGAGAGGTTGTGGAGCGAGATCGCCTCCCGCCGCGCCCAGCCGCTCGCGCGCGCCAGCTCCACCGCCCGCATGAAGCCCTCGCGCGCCGGCAGCAGCTCGCCTTCGCCGAAGTGCAGAATCGCCCGCGCGTTCGACGCCAGACAGAGGTCGCGCACCTGGCCGCGCCGCTCCGCCATTCGCACCTGCTTGTCGACCAGGTCTTTGCCGCGGGCGAAGTCGCCGGCGCTGGTGCGGGCCACCTGCTCGGCGCGGAGGAAGCCGAGCGCGTCGGCGTCGGTCTCGACCGCGGCGCCCACCCGCTTGCGAATCTCGTCGCACGCCTTCACCGCGTCGTCGGCCCGGCCGAGAATCTCGCTCGCGAACCAGCTCCAGCCCTTCGCCCAACGCACCCAGAGCGCGCTGGCCAGCGGAGACTTGAGCACTTCGAGCCGTCGCCGCGCGTCGTCGAAGGCGCGCACGCAGTCGTCGGTCTTCACCAACTGCGAGAGCGCCTCCGCCTTCACCAGGGCGAACGCCGCCTGCGCCTCGGCGCCGTTGAGCGACTCCCAGCAGTCGAGGGGCGCGCGCTGCTGACCAGAGATGATCTCGCCCACCGCGTCGGGCGGCAGCGGCGACGGCGTGGTGTTGGGCAGCCCCGCCATGTTCAAGGTCGCCAGCGCGCGGTCGGGTTGCCCCGCCGAGAGCTGGAGGTCGGCCACCCGGCGGGTGAGCACCAGCTTGCGAATGCCGACCGCGTTGACGGCCGCCGCGGTGAGCGCCGCTTCGGCCTGGGCGCGGTTGGTGCGGGTCGACGCTTCGGCCTCGCGCCAGAACGACGCCGCCGGAGCCGGCAGGGCTGGGAGCGCGAGCGGGAGGATCAGCTCGTTGAGCGCGGCGAACGCCTGCGGGTTGAGCAGGTCGAGCATTCGCGCGCAGAACACGCTCGCCCGCCGCTTCGGCCCGTCGACGCTGGTGCTGCCCGAGAGCGCCGCGCGATCGCGCCAGTCGACGAACTCCAGCAGCGGCATTCGCTCGTTCGACGACTCTTTCAGCACGCCCTCGCGCACCAGGGTGTCGACTGCTTCGAGCGGCAGGTCGGCGCAGGCGTAGAGCACCTCCTGGGGGAAGGTGTCGCCCAGCACCGCCGCCACCCGCGCCGCGTCGTAGGCCGTCTCGCCGAGCGCTTTCAGCCGCACCAGCCGCAGCGCGAGCAACGTCTGTGGAAGGTCCGTTCGCAGCTGGGGCCACTTGCGCAGCTGCTCCAGCAACGCGAACGCCAGCCCGGCATTTCCCCGGCTCGCTTCGACGATCGGCCCCAGGTCGGCTTCGTCACAGCCGGCCTGCTTCAGCAGCACCGAGAGCTCGGCCGGCTCGCGCGGGAGCAGGGTGACCTGCTGAAACCGGCCGCCGTGCTGCCACTGCTCGAGACGTTCCTTCGCGCCGGGGAGGCGGGTGATCGGTTGGCTGTCGGCCGAGAGCACCAGCATCAGCGCCTGCTCACCGTCGAGCCCGGCGATCGCGTCGATCAGATCGAGCGACTCCGGCGCGGCGCGGTGCACGTCGTCGAGCGCCAGCAACAGGCCGTCTCGGGCGAGCGCCTTCAGCCAGCGCATCAGCTCGTAGGCGGCGGCGTCTTGCCGGGCGTCGGCGTCGAGCCGTGACGCGGCGGTGCCCAGCAGCGGAGGCGTGCGCAGCGAGGTCAGCAGCTCGGCGGCGAGCTGACGGCGGTCGTCCTCCATCTCCGCGAGGTGCGGGAGCGCGGCGAGCTGCTTCACCGCCTCCCGTGGATCATCGGACCAGCTGCCGAGCGAATCGACGATGCGGCGCCCCAGCCGCGGGCCGACCGCGCTGGTCACCACTGCCTTGCCCCATTTGACGGCGCCCTCCGAGGCCAGCCGGCTCAGCGCCATCGAGCGGCCGAGGCCCTCCGGAGCGAGCAGCAATACCCGTTGAACGCGGCGCTGTTGAGTGGCCGCGACGCCGAAAGCTTGAAGCTCCGTTGCGCGGTCCATTCTCCCGCGCGAGAGACTAACATGTGACCCTCCGGGGGGACGATTCGATGCAGAGGGCCGCATGGGCGTGGTGGGTGCTGGCGCCGGCGCTGGTGTTCGCCGCGCCGAAAGAGAAGCTGGCGTTGATGCCGGTGCAGGCGCCTGCCGAGTTGAGAGAGCAGGCCACGGCGATGGAGGAGCTGATCGCCGCCGATGTCGCGCGGGTGAATCGCTTCGACGTGCTCACCTCGTCAGACGTGGCGACGATGATCTCCGTCGATCGCCAGCGCGAGCTGGCCGGCTGCACCGAACGCACCGAGTGCCTGAAGGAGATCGCCTCTGCGCTCGGCACCGGGAAGATGCTGGTCGCCACCCTGGGCAAGCTCAGCGGCGACCTGGTGGTGGGCATCAAGGTGATCGACTTCGACACCGGCAAGGTGCTCAAGCGCGAGGTCGAGCAGGTGCCGGAGGGCAGCTCGGTCAGCCAGGCCTGTGACCGGCTGGTGGCGGTGGTGCTCGATCTGCCGCCGCCTTCGAAGCCGTCGAAGGCGCCGCGCGCGGGCTGGTTCGTGCTCGGCGGGGCGGGGGTGCTCGCGCTCGGAGGCGTGGGGGTCGGGCTGGCGGCGCAGTCCGACGCGAACAGCTTCAAGACCCAGCCGAACAACGACGCGCTCGCCAACCAGGCGCTCACCAAGTCGTACGCGGCCGACGGGCTCTACGCGGGCGCGGCGGTCACCGCGGTGGTGGCGGCGGTGATGCTGCTGGTCAGCAAGGGGGAGCCGTGAGGGCCTGGCTGTGCGCGGCGGTGCTGCTGCTGTCGGGCTGCAGCTTGATCGTCGGTGGAGAAATCGACGACGCGCGAAAGAACCGTGACGCGGGCACCGGCGGCGGCGCAGCGACGGGCGGTGGCGCAGCGACCGGCGGAGGCGTCGCGACCGGCGGTGGTGCGGCGGCCGGAGGCGGCGCAGCGGCGGGCGGAGGCGCGGCTGTGGGCGGCGGCGCAGCGACAGGCGGTGGTGGAGCGGCAGCCGGCGGAGGCGCGGCGACCGGCGGAGGAGCAGCGACCGGTGGTGGCGCAGCGACCGGTGGCGGCGCGGCGACCGGCGGCGGATCCGCGGGCTACGACGGGGGCTTTCCCTGCTCAGGCTCGCCGTACCCGCACCTCGCCTGCGGCCTGCTGCTCAGCTTCGACGGCGGCACCGTCTATTCCACCACCGGGCTCGGCGCCGCGGCGCTGGGCGCGAACGACAACGACTTCGTGGCGGTGCTCGGCAAGCCCGACAAGACGGTGGAGGTCACCGTTCAGCCGGTGACGGGCGGAGCGGCCACCGCGCAGCGCTACGGCAGCCCCGACGCCGGCGACGTGCCGTTCGTCGCCGCAGCGGGTGAAGGCGGGCACTGGGCGGCAGCGTGGATCTACCCGGTGGGCAATGCGTCGGGCGACCTCGAGGTGGGCTGCATCAGCGATCTCAACAGCGTCCCCACGTATTACCCGCTGGGGAACAACTCGTCGGGCGCGGCGTGGCTGTCGGTCGCTTCGAGCTCCAGCGGCGGGGTGGCGGTGATCGCCACCGTGTTCGACAGCGGCTTCAACTTCGGCGTCTGGCTCGGCAAGTCGCCCGCTGGCGCCGGGTGCCCGACCTCGCTCATTCGCACCACCGACTTCGGCATCATCGTCACCCGAACGGCGTTCGCGGTGCACTCTCCGCAGGGCGGGTTTCTCTACGGCGTGACGCTGCAGACCGACACCGTGATCGACGACGAGACCGGCACCACCTCGAACAACCTCACCACCGGCGACAACCAGTACGCCGGCTGGGCCACCTTGAGCACCGACGGACAGAAGCTGATCGAGCTGCTCTACAACTCCGACAGCTCGGGCCAGCTGATCGACCTGCGGTTGGCGGGGTTCAAGGCGAACGTGACCAACCCGGGCACACCGACCGTGGTGCCCAACATTCTCACCGAGCAACCGGCGGCGGCGGGCTTGAGCTCCTGCGGCACGAACTGCAACGCGGTGACCTTCATTCGCGCCACCAGCGGCACCGGCTTCAACCTCGAGCTTCACGCGTACACCGACGTGCCCGACAACCCGCGCGCGTTCGACGTGAAGTGCGCGGTGTCGAGCAACGACATCGTTGCCACCCCGGCCTACAGCTCGGGCACCGGTCAGCTGGGTGTACTGTGGGCCTCGGACGCGACCACTCCGGCGGAGCTCTACCGCTGCACGATGCCGCCGTAGTCAGCGCCGGCCGTGACGCAGCCAGGGCGCGTCGGGCACCGCGTCGGTCTTCGGCTTCTTGTGGGCCGTCTTCGGCTTCGCGCCCACTGCGTGCACCGCGCCCGCGAGCACCGCGTCGGTGGTGAGCTGGGGCGATTCGCTGACGAAGGAGACACGGGTGGCGAGCACGCCCACCGTCGACTGTGCCAGCGCGGCCGGGCTCGGAGCGGGCGCCTCGGGAGGCGGCGCCACCTCTTCGCTCATCAGCGGGCCCTCGTCGGCGGCCACCGCCTCGGCGACCGGCGCGGGCGCGGGCACCGCGTAGAGCGACGAGAGGTACGGCACCTGCGCCAGCTGCGCGGGCGTGGGCGGCAGCGAGCGGATCACCGCCGCCACCTCGGGGGCGCGCGGCTCGAGCAGCTCCACTCCCACCGGAGAGCCGACCGCGAACAGCGCCGAGAACGACGCCACGAACGCGGTCACCGCCGGGAGCGAGCCTCCGCGGCGCTTCACCTTCGCCAGCCGTCGCGAGCTCGCCACCCCAGGGGGCTTCGGCGCGGGCGCCGCCGGCTGCAGCACCGGCAGGAGGAGCTCTTCGAGCTCGACGCCCTCGATGATCGGGATCTCCACGCTCGCGGCTTTGATCAGCGGCAGCGACGGGCGGGTGGGGTTCTTCTTGTACTCGGCGAGCGCGGCCAACAGCACCTGCTCGCGGCGCTTGCGCAGCTCGAACAGCTCCGAGACGAAGGTGGAGCGCTGGGCGGTGCGCCAGACGAAGTCGCCCGCCGCTTCGCGGAGCGCCTTCGCGAAGCTGATCGCGTCGGGGTAGCGCTGCGCCCGGTCGGGGCTGAGCGCCTTCAGCACCACCTGGGTGAGCTGGGGCGCGAGCGAGACCGAGAAGCTCGACGGCGGCACCCAGTGCGCTTCAGAGGCCTGCTTCACCTGCGCCTCGAAGCCGCCGCGGCGCACCTTCTCGCCCGAGAGACACTCGTAGAGCACCACGCCGAGCGAGTAGACGTCGCACTTCGGATCAGGCGGGTAGCCGCGCAGCACCTGCTCGGGCGCGAAGTACGGGCCCATCGGCTGGAGCACCTCGCCCCAGGAGGCGTTGCGCGCGATGCAGCCGAACAGCCCCGCGTCGAGCAGCCGGGTGGTGCCGTCGAACGAGAGCGCCACCGAGGCATCGCAGATCAGCCCGTGCGCCTGGTTGCGGCTGTGGAGCTCGTTGAGCGCGAGCGCCGACTCGTAGACCGCCGCCAGCGCCAGGCCGAGCGGCATGCCACGGCCGGCCTTCTTCGCCGCCACCGCCAGCTCCGCCAGGGTCGCGCCCGAGGCGAGCTCGCTGATCCAGAAGATGCCTTCGTCGCCGGTCTCGACGTCGAACACCCGCGCCAGGTTCGGGTGCTGCCACTTCTTCGCGTCGCCCGCGTGGGCGCGAATCTCCCGCAGCAGGTGCTCGGGGAGATCGAGCCGCCGCATCTGCACCAGCGCCGACTTGCCGGCCTCTTCGCGCACCGCCAGCAGCGTCTTCGCGTCGCCCTGCGAGAGCCTGCGAATCACCGTGCACTTGCCGATCTCGATGCCCGCGCACGGATCAGCGTCGAGGTTCGTCGCGTCGAGCGTCAGCGGCGCGCCCGCGAGCGGCGGCTTCGGCAGCGCCGCGGGGAGCCCGTGAACCGGCAGACCTTCGCGCTCCCAGGGCAGGCCGATGCAGAACTGTTGCCCGGGCAAAAGAAACGTCTGCGTCGGAAGGCGCGTCTCGGCCGAGGGGGAGCTCACGCCCGCAGACTCTGCAACGACCAAGCCCCGAGCCCGCCCTCAGCGAGATCGGGGGCTTAGAGGGGGTGAAACGGCCGCGATTCGCCCACTTTCGTGCTCAGAGTGGAGCGTGCATTCGCCGCGGCTGTTCGACCGCCGAACAGGTAAAAGGCAACCGGCTTTACGCGAAAAAAACGTTAAACTTCGCTGAACGCCGTGGTTCCCCAACTCTCCCGCTATCAAGTCCTCGGGCGACTGGCCACCGGAGGCATGGCCGAAGTCTGGCTCGCCCGCTCCGTGGGCGTCGGCGGCTTCGAGAAGTTGGTGGTGGTGAAGACGATTCTGAAGAACCTCGCCGAGAACCAGACCTTCGTGCAGATGTTCATTCAGGAAGCGCGGGTGGCCGCGATGCTCAACCACCCCAACTGCGTTCAGATCTTCGACTGCGGCCAGGAGGGCCCGACCCTCTACATCGCGATGGAGTACATCGACGGGTTCTCGCTCTCGCGGGTGCTGCAGCGCGCGAAGGAGCAGAACAAGCGGGTGCCGGTGGAGGTGATCAGCCGCATCTTCATGGATGCGTCGACCGGCCTCGACTACGCGCACCGGCTCACCGATCGCGAGGGCCGCAAGGTCAACCTGGTGCACCGCGACGTCTCGCCCGACAACCTGATCATCTCGTTCAGCGGCCAGACCAAGCTGGTCGACTTCGGAGTGGCGAAGGCGCAGATGCCCTCGATGATGCAGGCCACCCGCTTCGGGGTGGTGAAGGGCAAGTTCGGCTACATCGCGCCCGAGTACCTGCGGGGCGAGAAGATCGACGGCCGCGCCGACGTGTTCGCGCTCGGGGTGTCGCTCTACCGCGCGCTCACCGGCCGCCGCCCGTTCACCGGCGCCAACGAAGCGGCGATCACGATGTCGGTGCTCAACGACCCGCCGAAGAACCCACTCGAGCACGTGCCCGAGCTCAACCCCGCGCTGGCGGCGGTGGTGATGATGTCGCTCGAGAAGGACCCCTCGGTGCGCTTCGAGTCGGCGCGCGCGATGCGCCAGGCGATCGAAGCGGCCACCAAGCCCTGCGAGCCCGAGACGGTGGGCGACTACGTCAACGAGCTCTGGCCCCCGGGCGACAAAGAGCGAATCGCGATGGAGCGGCTCGCGCGCGGCGTGCTGGAGGAGACCAGCAGCCCGGCGTTGGCGTCGATCATCTCCGGCGGGTACGACATTCCCGGGCGGGTGACGCCGTCGAAGTTCGGCGACGCGGCCGAGCTCACCAAGGCGGTGCCCGCTCCGCCGGGTACGTTCCCCGGGCCGCCCGCTCCGGTGGCTCCGCTCGCCGGCGACGTCTCGGCCGCGCCGACCGAGCACGTGGGCGCCGTCGATGCCGGGCTGGCGCCGAAGCCGCGGCCGAGCGGGCCGAAGCCGGCGGTGGTGCAGCTGCCGCCCGACGACGATGAAGACGAGCGCCCGCGCAGCAGCAAGGTCTGGGTGCTGTTGCTGTTCGCGGCGATCGCGGCCGGCGGCGTCTTCTACTGGCGCTACACCAAGCAGCGGCTGCCCGGGGTCTCCGACTCGTTCTGGATCTTGCCGCAGCCGTCGCAGAAAACGCCCGAGCCGCCGAAGCCGGCGACGCCCGAGGCGGCGAAGACGGCCGAGCCCACGCCGGCCCCGCTCCCCGAGGGCTCGCCGCACCTGAGCGTGAAGACCGATCCCCCGGTGACGGTGACCGACGGGAAGAAGACGCTCGGCATCTCGCCGCTGGAGATCGACCTCGAGGCGGGCTCGCACGCGCTCCACCTGGTGAACAAGGGCGCCGGAGTGGATCAGCTGCTCACCCTCGAGCTCAAGCCGGGCGAGAAGTTCGAGCTGAAGGAGCTGGCGAAGGGAACGTTGGTGCTCAAAGTAACGCCCTGGGCCTACGTGAAGCTCGACGGCCGCAACCTCGGCCAGACGCCGATCGAGCCGCGCGCGCTCTTCGAGGGCACCCACGTGCTCGAGCTCAACAACACCGAGAGCAACGAGCACCGCCGGATCGAAGTGAAGGTGAAGGGCGGCGAAACGAAGGCGCTGAACGTGAACCTCGACACGGACGAAGAGTGATCGCGCTGCTCGCCGCCGCGGTGCTGTCGCAAGCGCCGTGCGCCGCCGAGCAGGCGCCCGGTGTCTGGCAGAAGCCCCACGACGAGCTCGCCAACATCGCTCCCGGTTTTCCGAAGGCGAAGTGGCCGGTGCTGCTGGCGCACTCGGATCAGCTGATCGCGATGTTGAAGAAGGCGCTCCCCAACCCGGTCGGGCTGTCGGCGGCTCCAGCGCGCCAGTTCTCGGGTTACCCGCACGCCAAAGACGGGCCGGTGCCGCACGGGCTGGAGGTGCCGTTCTTCTCGCTCTACTGCGACAAGGCGGGAAAGCTGAGCGCGGAGGACGAGACCGGCACCTGGGTCTACATCGAGCTCAACACGCTCTACTGGCTGGCGAACGAGCGGCTCCAGGCGTTCTTTCCCACCGCCGGCGGAGCCACCATTCTGAAGGTGCCCGAGCACACCGAGGAGCTGCACGGGGTGCCGGTGTACAAACCGCACATCGTCTCGGGGCAGCCGGCCGAAGCGGTGGTGTTCACCCGCGGCGGCGTCCCGCCGTACCACCTGATCAGCCGGGCGACCTACCTCGAGGCGCGGATCAAAGCCGAGAAGAACGACGCCAACCGCAAGCTGCTCGAGCAGGCGCTCCAGGCGCTCACCGAAGAAGAGCGGCACAAGGCTGCGGTGGTGAAGGAGTTCAACGCGCTGCCTCCGAAGGTGTTCGCCACTCCTGCCGAGGGTGGAGAGCACGTGGCGACGATCGAGAAGAAGGTGTTCGAGCCGCAGGGCCCGCGCGAGGGCATTCAGGCGGTGAGCGTGTACTGGTCGTTCGACGAGAAGAAGGAGTCGAACCTGCGACTGGTGCGCGAGCTGAAGCAGAACTTCGACTGGGAAGCGCTGAAGAAGATGGTCGAGCCGTAAACCCTGGCCGAGAGCGCGAAGCGCTCCGGGGTGAGGTTAGAATCACCGCATGCGTGGGCTCAGCCTGGTGTTCGCGCTGTGGGCGTCGGTGGCCTCCGCGATGCCGGAGCTCGACGAAGCCTGGAAGCTCTACCGCGAGAACCAATCCACCCAGGCGCTGCCGATACTCGGCCGCATCGCGCAGAACCTCGACGCCGCGCCAGGCGACCGCGCCCAGGCCTACCTGCTGGGCGCACTCTGCCGCGGCCAGCTCAACGACCTCGAAGCGGCGCGTCGAAACTTCGTCAGCGCCTTCAGCCTCGACCCATCGCTCGCGCTGCCCGAAGGCGTGAGCCGCGCGCTGGTCGAGCTCTCCGCCGAAGCGCGCAACGAGGCGATCGCGGCGATCAACGCCCGGCTGACCCAGATGGCGCGCAACGCCGAGCTCGGCATTACCTCGGGCGCGGCGCCTCCGCCTGCGCCGGCCGCGGTGGCGGCCTCGCCGTCTGCGCCACCACCGGTCACCGAAGAGAAGAAAGAGGTCGAGCCGCCGCCCGAGCCGGAGCCGCCGCGCGCGCCGCCGACGGCGCTGTCGAGCCACCTCGGCGCCGGAGTGAGCGGCTTCTACCTCGTCGGAGACAAGGCCGCGGGGCCGCGCATCGACGTCGCCGGCGGCGGCAGGGTGGGGCGCTCGCTCTGGCTGGGGGGCGCGCTCGGCGTCTGGTTGGGCACCACCACCGCGGCTTCGGCGGCGGTGCGGCTGTCGAGCTACAGCGACAAGCCGGTGGCGTTCATGATGAGCGCCGACGCGGGAGTGCTCTACGCGGGCGCGACCAGCAGCTTCCTGCCGTACGCGCAGCTCAACCCTCTCGGAATGCAGATTCGAACTTCGGCGCTGATCATCGAGGCGCGCATCTCGATCTGCATTCTGGTCTCGGGCGGATCGATTCACTGGGTGCCCACCGGTGGCGCGGGGGTGCTGTTTTGACTTTCGCGCTCGCGATGGCGTTGACGGCTTCGCTGGGCGGCTGGGCCGACGCGTCGGGGCGCCTGCGCTGCGACGTGCCCGAGGGCTACACCGCGGTCGACGGCTGGACCTTCACCCGTGGCGATGGCCTGAGGCGGCTGATCTTTCTGCCGGTGAAGCCGGTCGAGGCGGGCCCGGCGGCGCGCGCCCAGCAGCTGCTCGAGAAGGCCGGCGCGGCGGCGGTTCACCTCGACGGCGAGCTCGCGGCCGGCGTGATGCGCGGCAGCCCCGACGTCTCCGCGGTGCTCACCATCTCGCGCACCGAAGGTCTGTGGGCGGGCGTGCTGTTGCTCGGGCCCGCGGTGGCGCCGCTCGCTGGAGAGGCGCAGCAGGTGGTGGGCAGCTGCAAGACCGGCGCGCCGCTGATCGCCGACGGCCGCATCTGGGACGAGACGCGGCGGGTGAGCTGCCCGGTGCTCGCCAACACCCACGCGCTCGAGGTTCGCGGCGGGGGAGCGGTTCAGGGCGACGGCTGGTTGATCCGGTTGATCGCGGTGCAGCCGAAGAGCGGCGCATCGCTGCAAGAGGTGGCGACGCAATGGCTCGCCCCGAGCGGCGCGAAGCTCGAAGGCGGAGCGCAGATGAGCACCTCGGGCGGGCTGCAGGCCTACGGCGTCTGGGGCACCTTCACCCGCGACGGCGTGCCGTACCTCGGGCAGATGGTGGCGGTCGACCTCGGCGACTCGGTGGCCGGCTTCGGCTTGAGCTCGAGCGTGCCCAGCACCGGCCGCGCGCGCGACGCGCTCAGAGCGCTGCTCGACACGATGAGCTTCGCGTCTGCGCCGCCGAAGGGGCTCGAGGGCCCGCCGCCTCCGCCGCCGCTGCCCGGCGAGCTCTCACCGCCTCCTCCGCCGCCACTGCCCTAGCGCGAACAGCACCAGGCCGCCGAGCCCCGCGTCACCGGCGCTGCAGCCGCACGGGTAGCCGACGCCGATGCCGTTGGTGCCCTTCGACTGCTTGCCGCTGGTGTTGATCGACGGAGTGGTGCCGTTCTTCATCGAGTCGCCGGTGGGCATCTCGCGCGGCGTGCCCATCGACGCGCCCGCGTCGGCGTTCATCGGAGGAGCGGTGGTCTGCGCCGGCGGCCCGGTCAGCCCGCCACCGCACGAAAAGTGTCCGCCACCCGAGTCGGCGCAGCTCAACCCGTTGGGGCAGTAGAGGCCCTGGCCGCAGCACACCGCACCCGCCGGCGCGCAGGTGCCGTCGGAGCAGTACACCGGGTAGCTCGCGGGGCAGCTCGGGCAGGCGGCGGCGTTCGGCGCGCACCAATTGCCCATGCAGCAGACGGTGCTCGAGGGGCAGCAGTTCACTCCGCACGACTGCTGGCACTCGCAGATGCCGGCCTCGGGGCCCGCGCCGCAGCAGTAGCCGCTGGCGGCGTCGAACCGGGTGAACGGCTGCGGGCAGCACTTTCCACCCGAGCAGTTGGTGCCCGACGGGCAGGTGCTCCCGTCGTCGCAGCAGCTCGCGCCCTCGGGCACGCACTCGCCGTGGCAGCACTGATTGCCCGCGGCGCAGGCGGTGTTGTTGCCGCAGCAGACCGCGCCCGACGGCAGGCAACCTCCGGCGCAGCTGCCTTCGCCGCAGGTGGTTCCATTCGGGCAGTAGCCGCCGCTGCAGCAGACGGTGCCCTGCGGAATGCGGGCGTCGTTGCAGCACTCGTCGGTGGAGTCGTCGAGACAGCCGCCGCCGCACGGCTTCTGGCAGGGGCAGTCGATCTGCCCGCACGAGCCGGTCGAGCAATCGCACGCCGCGCTCTGGCCGTTCGTTCCCGTCACCACGCAGGTGGCCGCGCCGCTCGAGTCGCAGCTGATCGTGAAGGTGAGGTTGACCTTGCCGTCGCAGGCGGTGCCGCACGCCGCGCTCGCGCTGCCGGGGCAGTGGGTCGAGGCGCTGCACTGCGCCCAGGCGTCGAGCGCGCACAACGCCAGCAAGAGCGCACAGCTTCGAAGCATCGAGGGCACGCGCGCCCCCGATTGTACCAGCTACGGCGGGCCGGCGTTCACCACCGCGACCGCGTCGAGATCGAACCCTCCGCTGGGAGGGGCGTAGTGGTTCTTGCCGCTGTCGCGAATGCGCACGAAACGTGCGTGCGCCACGCCGAGCTGCGAGAGGTCGAACGGATCTCCTCCCGACACGGTGGGGTCGGTCGCGCTGATGCCGTTGGTGGGGTTGGAGTACACCGGGTTCACGCCCGCGCAGCCTTCGGTGCCGCCATCGAGCACCGCCGCGCAGGGAAACTCGAACCAGGTGGTGCCGTCGTCGCTCACCGCCACCACCCCGGTCTCGATGAAGCCGGTGAAGGCGTTCTCGAACACGGTGAAATCGGGCCCGGCGCCGTCGACGATGATCTCGTCGGTGAAGGCGAGCACGATCTCTCCCTGGTCGCCGAGCGAGAGCACGTCGGTCGAGCCCGAGCTGTCGCCGGAGCCCACCGGCGGCCCGAGCACCACCTGCGGAAAGTGGCTCTGACCGAAGCCCGCGCCGGCGCCAGGCGTGAAGCTCACCACCTGGTCGGCCCACGGGTTCGGCCCGGCATCGACGCCGGCGTCTTCACCGGCATCGGTTCCTGCGTCGAGGCCGGCATCGGTTCCCGCGTCGAAGCCGGCATCGAGACCTGCGTCGATGCCGGCGTCGGTTGCTGCGTCAGGCGTGCTGGGGCTCCCGCAGGCCCAGGCCGCGGCCGAAGCGATGATCACCAGCGCGCGCCACTTCACGGCGAGACCTGAACCAGGCGGCTGCCGTTCGGATCGGTCACCACCAGCAGCACGTGGGCGCCATCGGCGGTCGCGTAGCCGATGCCGGTGCACTGATCTGCGCTGCTCATCAGCGTGACCGGGGTGCCCGCGGTCACCGTCGAGCCGTTGACCGTGAGCGGAATGCGATCGACGCGGCTGGTGTAGCTGCTGAAGCTCGCGGTGTAGCCGCCGTAGATCGCGATCGCGTCGTCTCCCGCCGCCGCGAGGCCGGTGAGATCACCACCGGAGGCGATCTCGGTGCCGGTGTCGAGGTCGAACGCCACGCCGTTCGCAATCGCAGGCGTGTAGAGCGCGGGCGCCGCGGCGACCACGTGGTTGGCGAAGTCGACCAGGCTGAAGTACCCGAGCAGCAGCACCTGGCTGCTGGTCGCGCTGGTGTAGCCGCTCGCCGCCATCGTGCCGCCGTCGAAGAAGTTGGCGAGCGTGGAGGTGCCGCCATCGTCGCCGAGCCAGTAGATCGCCGCGCCCGAGGCGGTGCCCAGCCCGGTGCCGTTGATCACGAAGCCGCCGGTGATGCCCACCGCGGTGTAGTTGCCGGGCGCGTTCACGAAGGTGACGCCGCCGTCGAGATCGACCACCGCCACCGCACCTTCGAAGGAGGGCAGGGTGTAGCCGCCGAGCAGCTGCTGGCCGTTGGTGGCGAGAAAGCCGCCCGGGTACACCGGGCCGCCGTCGTTGTCCGCCGGGCGAACGACGCTCGCCAGGGCAGTGGTCGCCGAGAGGGTGGGCAGATCGCCGAGCGGGAAGATCGTGTTGTCGTACGCCCCGCCGTAGAGGCCGCCGTCGAGCCGAACCACGGTGAAGATGTTGATCGGCAGGTCGCCGTGCGCGCTCACGCTCGCGCCGCCGTCGAGGCTCAGCGTGCCGAGCACCGGGTCGTAGGTCGCGGTCGTGCACGGGTCGACGCCCGCGTCACCGCCGCCCGCTCCGCCACCGGTCGCCGAGCCGCCGCCTGTCGCCGAGCCGCCGCCGCCGGTCGCTGCGCCACCACCGGTCGCCGCGCCACCGCCGGTCGCCGCACCGCCGCCGGTCGCCGCACCGCCGCCGGTCGCCGCACCGCCACCCGTCGCCGCGCCGCCGCCGGTCGCCGCACCGCCGCCCGTCGCCGCGCCACCGCCGGTTGCCGCACCACCGCCGGTCGCCGCGCCGCCGCCAGTCGCCGCACCGCCACCGGTCGCCGCACCACCGCCCATGCCGCCATCGTTGTTCGAGTCACTCGGGCAGCCGCACAGCACCGCGCACGCCGCCAACAGAACCAGTTTCGTCTTCACCGTCACTCCGTGTTCGCCCGTCGCGAACGCAAAGCCACGAGGCGAATTGGAGACCGGACCGGCCGCGCGCGCCCCATGCGCCCGCAGTGACGGCGACGTTCCCCAAGCTCCCCTCGGAGCGTGGAACCACGCCGTCAGCAGGTTTTCGGACTCGCAGGCGCTCGACACGCTCCTACCGGCCGTCGCTTCCCAGGCTCACATCGCCCAGTGCATATGACGGCTTTCGTTCCTGCTTACCGCTGCGGGGCAGTCCCGGATTTTCACCGGGTTCCCTCACTGACGACGCCGCCACGCGTAGGCCATTTGCGTGGGGCCCGTCAACATCGGTTAGGTTCCGCGCGCGATGCGCTGCGTCCTCATCGGTCTGCTGGTTTTCTGCGCGTGCTCGGCGGCGCCGAAGCCGGGCACCGACGCCGGCGAGCCGGCCGACTCGGGCACGCCACCCGATGCAGGCAGCGACGCGGGAACCGATCAAGACGCGGGCGTGCCGGCGGCGCCCACTCACCTCGGCGTCTCGCGCGAGAACGACACCCTGATCTTCCGGCTCGCCTCCGCGGGCGCCACCCGCGTGCAGCTGGAGCTGTTTCGCGACGCGCGCGACGCCGGCTCGGTGCTCAGCCAGACGTTGGAGCGCGGCACCGACGGCGTGTTCGAGACCCGGGTTGCGCTCAGCGACGTACCGGGCTCCGCGCTCGACACTCCTCTTTATTACGGCTACCGCGCCTGGGGTCCCAACTGGCCGTACCAGTCGAGCTGGCGGCCGGGGCTGCTCGACGGCTGGGTGAGCGACGTCGACTCCACCGGCTACCGCTTCAACCCCAACAAGCTGCTGTTCGACCCGTACGCGCTCGAGCTCAGCCACGACCCGAATCAGCCGGGCATCGACGGCCGGGTGTACTCGACCGACGCCGCTCACCGCTCGCTCGACAGCGCGACGTTCGCGGCCAAGGGCCTGGTGATGTTCGCCGACGCGCCCGACGCGGGCACCCGGCCGATGCAGCCGCTGGCCGACGACGCGATCTACGAGGTGCACCTGCGCGGTCTGACCGAGAACGACCCCTCGGTGCCGGCGAACCTGCAGGGCACCTACGCCGGCGCGGCGCTGAAGGCGCAGTGGCTGGCGCAGCTCGGCGTCACCGCGGTCGAGTTCCTGCCGCTGCAAGAAACCCAGAACGATCAGAACGACGTCGACCCCGGCTCCGACGACGGAGACAACTACTGGGGCTACTCCACGCTCGCCTACTTCGCGCCCGACCGGCACTACTCCAGCGACCGTTCTCCCGGCGGCCCGACCCGTGAGCTGCGCGCGATGGTGCGCGCGTTTCACGACGCTGGGCTCAAGGTGTTCGTCGACGTCGTCTACAACCACACCGGCGAGCCGGGGCTGACCACGTTTCGCGGGCTCGACAACCCGAGCTACTACTCGCTCAGCGCCGACCGCTCGAAGCCGTACGACAACACCGGCGTGAGCGGCAACTTCAACACCTACAACCCGATCGCGCAGACGCTGATCATCGACTCGCTCCGCTACTGGCACGACGTGCTCGGAGCCGACGGCTTTCGCTTCGACCTCGCGCCGGTGCTCGGCAACACCTGCGAGCACGCCTGCTTCAACTACTCGAAGACCGACCCCAAGACCGCGCTCAACCGAATCGTCAAAGTGCTCGGCGTGCGCCCGGCCAACGGAGGAGCCGGCCTCGACTTGATCGCCGAGCCGTGGGCGATCGGCAACGGCACCTACCAGCTGGGCAACTTCCCCTCCGGCTGGTCGGAGTGGAACGGCCAGTTTCGCGATCAGCTCCGCCAGGCGCAGAACCAGCTCGGGGTGGTCTCGCTCACCCCGCTGCAGCTGCTCCACAAGCTGAGCGGCTCGTTCGATCTCTACGGCGACGACGGCCGCAAGCCGGGCGCGTCGGTGAACTTCCTCGTCTGCCACGACGGCTTCACGCTGAAAGACGTCTACTCCTGCAACACGAAGAACAACGGCCAGGCGTGGCCCTACGGTCCCTCCAACGGCGGCACCGACGACAACTTCAGCTGGGATCACAACGGCGACGCGGTGGCCCAGCGACGCGCGGCGCGCACCGGCCTCGCGCTCACTCTGCTTTCCGCCGGCGCGGCGATGATCACCGGCGGCGACGAGCAGCTGCGCACGCTGAAGTGCAACAACAACTCGTACAACCTCGACTCGGTCGCCACCTGGCTCGGCTGGGCGCCCGACACCGATCAGCAGAGCTTCGAGACCTTCACCCAGCGGCTGCTCGCGTTTCGCAAGGCCCACCCCGCGCTCCACCCGCACGACTGGTACCCGATCGTCGATCAAGACGGCGACGGCATCGAGGGCATGAAGTGGCTGCAGCCTTCGGGCGCCGGCGCCGACGACGCGTACCTGAACAACGCCAACAACCACGCCTTCGGTTGGCGGCTCGACGGCTCCGAGCTCGGCGACCCGGCGGCGGCGCTGTGGGTCGCCTACAACGGGTGGACCTCGGCGGTGAACTTCACGCTGCCCAAGGCGCCGCCGGGCACGAAGTGGTTTCGGGTCACCGACACCTGCTCCGGGTTCGAGAGCCCTGATCAGTTCGCCAACCCCGGCGGTGAGTTCGCGCTCGGTGATCCCGGCCAGACCTACTCGCTCTGCTCACGCGGGCTGACGCTGATGCTCGCGCGCTGAGCTGTTCCGTTCGGTACACCGCCGCGAAAAAAAAACGGCGGCGACGCTCCGGGGAAAGCGCCGCCGCCGCGAGCTGCCAGAACTCCCCTGCTACAAACTCATGCCATCGAAGGTGTTGCAGAGGCAGGCAACTTCACTTGACCATCTGGGCGAACAGCTGCGCCCTCGATGAATGATCGCAATATCCAAGCCATCTGCTCGTGTTGCTCGAGCAGCCGAACCGCGAACTCCGCGGTGCCGCGGTCGTGATGGGTTCGCTCGCAGCGGTCAACCAGCCGCCGATGCAGGCGAATCAGTGCCTCGTGGTCGTCGAGGAGCATCTCGATCGCATGGGTCGCGTCGAGCACACGCCCGGGGTGTTCCTTCAATTCGGTGAGGGCCAGAAAGCCGGCCGCTGTTCCAATTGGGTAACCCCCGAGCGTTCTGACCCGCTCTGCGATGCCGTCAATGGCAACACTCAAGCTCTGGGTTTGAGTGGCGAGCAGCTCCTTCAAGGTGAGGAACTGAGGGCCGACGATGTCCCAGAGCACCTTCTTGGTCTTGATCAACAGCAGCGACTCGTTGGCGAGCGCGACGTTGAGGTCTTCGATCGAGCCGGTGCGTTCTGTCTCGGTGAGGCCGATTTTGAGCGTGCGCATTTGTCCCATCCTCTTCAAGTGCCGGGCACGGTGGCCGCGTGCTCACGCCGGGTGATCGCGTCGACCGCCGACTCCAGCGCGCCCAGCCGTTGATCCGACTCGCGCTGCGCCTGGTCGAGCGGCAGCGCTTCTTCATGGAGGTTGGTGAGCGCGTGCACCGCGTCGGCGCGCAGCGGCCGCAGGTCCTCCAGCGCCTGGCCGAGCGCGGTGCGGGTGCCCGAAGGCACGCCGCCCAGCTTCGCGCGCAGCTCTGCCACCCGCGCGTCGAGCAGCTCGAGCCGCTTGGTGGCGCGAATGTTCGCCAGCTCGCGCGACTCCTTCTTCTGCCAGTCCGGCGACACCGCCGAGTTCGCTTTCACCTGCGACTCGGCGACGTCTTGCCAGGCTTCCATCTTCTTCTCGAAGACCTCGCGGTGTACCGCCGCCTGCTGGGCCGCCTCCTGCTGGTCCAGCTCCGCGCTCTTCACCGCGTAGTCGGCCCGCTTCTGCGCCTGATCCGAGCTCACGTCTGCCCGGCTTTTGGTGCAGCTGCCCAGAGCCACTGCGCTCAAGAGCAGCAATCCTTCGGGGCTGATGAGTGGCAAACGGTACATCGCGGGCCTCCTTCCGCCGTTTTTGTTACGAGTGGGGAACACGCGGGTTGCTGGAGGCCGAGGCCACCTTGTCGGCGATCTGATTGCCGACCTGGGTGCCCTTCTCCATCGCCTTGTCCTTCAGCATGCTCGCGCGCGTCTTGATGTCTTCGCGCAGCTCGTCGCCCGGCTTCGGCGCGAGCAGCATGCCCACCGCCACGCCCACCGCGCAGCCGCCGATCGCCGCGCCGATCAACTTCAGCCCGTCGTAGCGGTCTTGGCGGCGATAGGCGCGAATGCCCGTGGTCGCGGTGTCCATCAACAAGTCCTTCAGCCCACTGAAAACGTCATTTCTGTCGAAATCGAACATGTGTTGCTCCAGCACTTCCGTGTCGTTGCTTAAACGCCCGCTGCGAGTGCGTGCGGACGATGGAGGTCATTTCAACGCGAGTGCCAACCGGGTTTCCGCCGCGCGTGCTGGGGACGTTTCCGTTTCACCCCAGAAAATGGACGTGGCTGTTACGCATTGGTGTGGCGATTCGGACGGCACGGCGAGTGCAAACCTGCCCCACCGCGAGTGCCCCATGACCGATTCCGGTCAGTCCCACAAAAGAGGCCGCCAATGCCGATGAAGATTCTGCTCGTAGACGACGACGAAACCCTCTGTGAGTTCCTGCAGGGCGCGCTGGCCAAGCTCGACATCGATGCCGAGGTTTGCCACTCCGGTGAGGAGGCGCTCACCGCGCTCGAAGGCCAGGTGGAGTTCGATGCGGTGGTGACCGACGTGAAGATGAGCGGTCTCGACGGCATCGCGCTCGCCGAGAAGGCGCTCTCGCTGCTGCCCGCGACGCCGGTGATTCTGATGACCGGCTCCTCGGCGCTGGAGAGCGCGGTGGCCGCGGTGCGCGTCGGTGCGCACGACTACCTGCTCAAGCCGATCGAGCCCCGGCGGCTCGCGTTGTCGGTGCAGCGCGCGCGGCAGATGCGGCTGCTCACCGACGAGGTGCGGCGGCTGCGCAGCCTGGTCTCCGAGCCGGTGGTGGGCGAGCTGCTCGGCGAGAGCCCGCCGATGCGGAGGATGAAGGACCTGATCGCCCGTGTTGCGCCGACCGAAGCGGCGGTGCTGATTCGTGGAGAATCGGGAACAGGCAAGGAGCTGGTGGCACGTTCGCTCCACGCTTCGAACCCGCAGCGCGCCAAGGGCCCGTTCGTGGCGGTGAACTGCGCGGCGGTGCCGGCCTCGCTGCTCGAGAGCGAGCTGTTCGGCCACACCAAGGGCGCGTTCACCGACGCGCGCACCGAGCGCCGCGGCCTGTTCGTCGACGCCAACGGCGGCACCCTGTTCCTCGACGAGATCGGCGAGATGCCGCTCGAGATGCAGGCCAAGCTGCTGCGCGCGCTGCAGGAGCGCACCGTTCGCCCGGTCGGCGGAGGCACCGAAATTCCCTTCAACGCCCGCCTGGTCACCGCGACCAACCGCGACCTCGAGACCGACGTTCACGAGCGGCGCTTTCGCGAAGACCTCTACTACCGCATCAACGTGGTGCGGCTCGACGTGCCGCCGCTGAGAGACCGCGCCGGCGACCTGCTCCGGTTGGCGCACGTGTTTCTGCAGCGCGCCGCCGAGGCCTCGGGCAAGGGCGTGAAGGGCTTCTCTCCCGGCGCGGCCGAGAAGATTCAGGCCTACGAGTGGCCGGGCAACGTGCGCGAGCTCGAGAACTGCGTGCAGGGCGCGGTGGCGCTGGCGCGCTACGAAGAGATCGCGATCGACGACCTCTCGGAGCGGGTGCGCAACCACCAATCGCAGAAGGTGGTGCTCGCCGCCGAGACCACCGAGGAGCTGATCGACCTCGAAGAGCTCGAGCGCCGCTACGTGTCGCGGGTGCTCTCGCTGGTGGCGGGCAACAAGACCCGCGCCGCCGAGATCCTCGGCATCGATCGCCGCACCCTCTACCGCATGCTCGAGCGTGAGAGCGCCGCCAACGCCCAGCACCAGCAGCAGGGCGCGAGCGGCTCCACCAACGGCGCCTCGGCGGGGAACCCGCTGGCATGATGCTCGACGAACCGAGGGCGGAGCTGGTGCGGCGGCTGTCGCACGATCTCCGCTCGCCGTTGAACGTGCTCGACGGAGCGCTGAAAGAGCTCGAAGAAGACGGCGGCGGCGACCGGGCACGGGTGCTCTCGTTGGCGGGTCGCGCGCTGAGCCGGCTTCATCGACTCACCGAGCGGCTCAGTCTGGCCGGCCGCATCGACCAGGGGCTGTCGCCCAACCTCTCGCAGGTGGAGCTGCGGCCGCTGGTGCTCGAGGTCTGGCAGAAGCTGCAGAACGCCGAGCCGCGCTCGAAGATTTCGGTCGCGGTGAACGGGACCGCCACCTGGCAGACCGACCGGTCGCTGTTGGCGTCACTGCTGGGCGAGCTGCTGGTGAACGCGCTCAAGCACGCCCGCACCCAGGTGACGGTGCAGCTGGAGGGCCCCGAGCTCACCGTCGAAGACGACGGCGAAGGGGTGGAAGCCCCGCTGGTGCCCACCCTGTTCACCCAGGTGCAGGGGCGCCGCGCGGGCCTCGGCCTCGGTCTGCCGATGGCCACCGCGGTGGCCCAGGCGCTCTCGTTGACGTTGTCGCTCGAACCCACTCCCAAAGGAGCGCTCTGCCGCTTCGCCTTGAGGTCGAAATGACGCGTGTGTTGCTGGTCGACGACGACGAAGACCTCGCGATGTTGCTCTGTGAGCAGCTGGAGCGCTTCGGGCTCGACATGCACTCGGCGTTCAGCCTCGCAGAGGCGAAAGAGAAGGCGGCCGCGGGGCGCTTCGACGTGCTGATCAGCGACGGCCACCTCTACGACGGCGACGCCGAGGAGGTCGCCAAGGCGGTGCCGGCGCGTCTGCGGGTGCTGCTGTCGGGCTCGAGCGCGTCGAACCTGGAGGGCTTCGAGCTGGTGCTGCTCAAGCCGACCACGGCCCAGACCTTGGCCGATGCCATTGCGTCACGCATGAACGCCACGACGTAGAGATTCGCCACGCGTGTGGCGCTCAAAACGAGCACACCCGCGGGAGAGCGGCTTGGCCTTTCGGTTGCTTTGGAACCCCTTTGCGTCACCAACGGAGGTTCACATGAGTCTGATTGCGTTTCTGATCATCGGTTTGTTGGCAGGTTTGATCGCACGAGCGTTGATGCCCGGTCCGCAGCCGATGGGACTTCTCGCCACGATGGCGTTGGGCTGCGCCGGCTCGTTCGTCGGCGGCATGATCGGCAGCTTCTTCAGCTACGGCGGCAGCTGGCTCGACTTTCACCCTGCGGGGCTGATCTGGTCGACACTGGGTGCGCTGGTGCTGTTGGCGCTGGCGTCCGTCGGCAACCGTCGCATGCGTGCGTAAAAGCGGCGATGGCTCCCAAGCTTCAGGCCCGCGAAGCCTGGCGATTGGCGACCGCGGCGGCTGGGTTGGCCGTGGTCGCCGGGGGCGTCGCGCTGCTCGACTCGCCCAAGGCGGCGAAGTGGCCGCTCTGGCTGGCGACCTTCTCGGGCGCGACCGCGTTCGGTCTGGCGGTCGCCGCGCGCGAAGGCCAGGCGCACGCCGAGGAGCGGCTGCACCAGGTCACCGACGAGCGCCGTGACGCGCTCGCGGCGATGGAGCGCAGCAACAAGGACCTCGAGCAGTTCGCCTACATGGCGAGCCACGACCTCAAGGCTCCGCTGCGCGGCATCGCCCATCTGGCGGTGTGGATTCGCGAAGACCTGGGAGACGGCATTCCCACCGGGGTGGCCGAGAACCTCGAGCTCTTGCAGGGTCGGGTGGAGCGAATGGAGGCGTTGATCAACAGCCTGCTCGCCTACGCGCGGGCCGGCCGGGCGCCCCGCATCGTCGAGCAGGTCGACACACGGGCGCTGCTGACCGAGACGGTCGATCTGTTGTCGCTCGGCGAGGGCGCGGCGCAGGTGGAGATCAGCGACCGCATGCCGGTGATGTGGACTCCGCGCGCGCCGCTCCAACAGGTGTGGATGAACCTGCTCTCGAACGCTTTCAAGCATGGCAAGCGGGGAGAGCGGGAGTCGAAGGTCGAGTGCGCCGCCACCGACCTCGGCGAACACTGGTGTTTCTCGGTTCGGGACCATGGGCCCGGTATTCCGAACCGGTATCACGACCGGGCTTTTGCGCTGTTCCAGACGTTGTCACCGCGCGATCGCGTGGAGGGCGCCGGGATCGGGTTGGCGATCGTGAAGAAGCTCGTCGAAGCCGAGGGCGGAAAAGTATGGATCGAAGGAGAGCCGGACACGGGAGCGAAGCTTTGTTTCACCTGGCCGAAGAGAGCGAGGAGCAGCGCGACGTGAACGCCCCTGCCGTACGCTCATTGAACATCGTGATCGTCGACGACGACGAGATCGACGTGATGAACGTGAAGCGGGCGTTCGAGAAGGCGAACATCGCCTCCGACGTCTACGTCGCCTCCGACGGGGTCGAGGGGCTCGAGCTGTTGCGCTCGGGCTCGGTGCCGAAGCAGCGGCGCATGGTGCTGCTCGACATCAACATGCCGCGCATGAACGGGCTGGAGTTTCTGCGCGAGCTGCGCGCCGACCCGGTGCTGTCGGCCACACCGGTGGTGGTCTTCACCACCAGCAACGACGAGCGAGACGTCTCGGAGGCATACCGCCAGCACGTCGCCGGCTACATGCTGAAGCCGGTGTCGTTCGACTCGGTGATCGAGCTGATGCGGGCGGTCGACTCCTACTGGTCTCACGTCGAGCTGGTCTGAAAGACCCGATGATCGAACGCGGGCGGGTGCTCCACATCGAAGACGAGCCCGGCGAGCGCGCCAAGGTTCGCACCACGCTCGACGCCACCGGCCTGGGCTACGAGCTGCGCGAAGCGGCCGACATCGAGGCGGGCCTGGCGATGCTGCGCCAGGGTGGCATCGACGCGGTGCTGCTCGACTACCACCTGCCGGGCGGCGACGCGTTCGACGTGCTCGCCGGCGTTCGGGTCGAGGGGTGGACGGTGCCGGTGATTCTGCTCTCGCGGGTGGAGGACACCGCGCTCGCGGTAGCGCTGATGAAGGCGGGCGCGGTCGACTTCGTGCCCAAGGGCCAGCTCACGCCGTTGCGGCTGAGGCAGGCGCTCCAGTCGGCGGTGAAGCTGTCGGCGGCAGAGCGGCGGGCCGAGCTGGCGAAGGCCGAGCGCGGCCGGCTGATTCAACAGCTGTCGGGGCTGCTCGAGGCGTCGGTCGCGATTCACAAGTACAAGTCGATCGAAGAGACCCTGGCGGGCTGCTCGGCGGAGGCGGTGAAGGTGCTCCAGGCCGACGGTGCGTCGACGGTGTGGAGCTACAAGGGCGTGAGCTCGGGTGACCGATGCGGGCGCGAGCGGCTGCCCGGCGACCTGGTGATTCAGGCCTCGCTCCCGCGGGTGCACGGCGGTGAAGAGGGCCAGCTGACGGTGTGGCGCACCGGGCCCGGGTTCGACGGCACCGACCAGCTCGCGGTGGTGTGGCTGGCGCAGGCGGTCGCGGTCGCGCTCGACAGCACCCAGCTGGTGCTCTCGTCGGAGCGCGCCACCCGCTTGCGCGAAGACGTGCTGGCGATCGTCTCGCACGACCTCCGCTCGCCGGTGCAGACGGTGCAGGCCGCGGCCGAGGAGCTGAAGCACGGGTTTCCAGGGGCCGGCGGCCTGGCCGACCTGCTCTTGCGGGCGTCGGCCCGAATGCAGCGCATGCTCGACGACCTGCTCGACGCGGCGCAGATCGACGGCGGCACCTTGAAGGTCTCGCCCGAGCCGCAGTCGTTGGCGCGGCTGCTCGACGATGCGCGCGCCGGCGTCGACCCTCGCCGGGTGGTGCAGTTCGCGCCGGTGCCGGCCGACGTGCAGGTGCTCGCCGATCGCGAGCGCATTCTGCAGGTGTTCTCGAACCTGATCGGCAACGCGCTCAAGTTCACACCCCGCGACGGCAAGGTGAGCGTCGACGTCGAGTGCGTGCCGGGCCAGGCGAACATTCGGGTGCGCGACACCGGCCCCGGAGTGCCGCACGACCATCGCGCCCGGCTGTTCGAGCGCATGTGGTCGGGGCAGCAGAAGCAAGGCAGCACCGGGCTGGGCCTCTACATCTCGCACGCGGTGATGAAGGCGCACCAGCAAGACCTGGCGCTCGAAGACAGCGTCAGGGGCGCGACGTTCAAGTTCTCGCTCGCGCTGGTGTGAGCTACTTGGGTGGCTCGCCATCGTCGCAGCGATCCAGTTGCTTGTCCCAAGCGCCGCCTTTGTCGAGGCAGTCGTCGACCGCCAGCCAGTGGGGGCCCCACCTGACGGCGATCGCGGCGCCAGCGACGGCGAGAGTGGCGGCGGCGGTGAGCAGGACCGCGACGGTCGAGCGGCGGATCTTCAGCGCGGTCATCGAGTCGCACAGTAGCGCAGCAACGGCTTTGATTGGGGTGATGAGGTCGTTATGGCGAGGGCGGCGCCGTCGACCACCGGCACCGCCCCCAATCAAAACCAGCTGCGTCTGCTGAATCTCAGAACACCGCGCCGATGCCGAGGCGGAACCGCGGGTCGCCTCGAATGCCGTAGCCGTAGTCGCTGAAGCCTCCGCCCACGCCCAGCGACAACAGGAAGTGCCGGAAGAAGGTGAAGTTGTAGCCGACCGCGCCGCCCACTCCGTAACCGAACGCCGTCGCGGAGTTGCCGTTGTCACGCGAGGCGACGTAGGCGAGGTCGAGGTACGGGCCGAACCAGAGGCCGCGCGGCGCTGCCCGAATGAAGTGGAACCGGATGCCCAGTTCGGGGCCCAGCGCCACATAGCCGGGCGCGTTGGGATACCAGGCGCTCCGGTAGGAGTTGATGTTGAGGCCGGCGGTGATGCCCACCAGCTCGTTCAGCGCGCGCTCGTACTCGAAGTTCGCCACCCCGTTGATCAGCTCTCCAGGGTCGAACATCAGCGCGTTGAGGTCGTCGCTGCGGTACTCGTAGACGATCTCGTCGCCGTGCGCGGCCGTCGCGGCGAGCGAAGAGGCCAGCGCGACTGCCACAGCGAGGTTCTTGAGACGTTGTGTATTCACGTGACGCTCCTTTGGGTGAAAGACGACGCCCGGAGTGAATGCACTCCGAGCGCCGTATCAACTCGGTGACGAGCCGATGCCTAGAAGACCGCGCCCACGCCGAGGCGGAACCGCGGCGACCACTTCACGCCTGAGCCGTAGTCGGCAAAGCCGCCTCCCGCGCCGAGCGAGAGCAGAAAGTGGTCGATGGTGAAGTTGTAACCGACCGACGCGCCCAGCTCGTAGGCGAAGTCGGCGCTCGCGGTGCCGGTGGCGCCGCTGGGAGCAGAGGTGCCCGAGGTGTCACGCCAGGCGACGTACTTCACCGCCAGCTCGGGGCCGATCCACAGACCGGCGGGCGCCGGCTGAATGAAGTGGGCACGCAGGCCGATCTCAGGCCCGAACGCCACGAACGAGCCCTGGGTCTTCGGCTCGAACGCGCCCTTGTAGGTGTTCACCGAGACGCCGAGCGCCAGGCCGAGCCAGCGCGCCAGCGCCGCCTCGTACTCGAGGTCGACCACGCCGCTGATCAGCGCGCCGGGGTCGAACAAGAAGGCGCTCCGGTATTCGTGCTCACGCACGTAGTAGCCGTTGTCCCAACCGGTGTGCACTTCGACCACCGTGTTGCCCTGCGCGGGCTGCGGCGGGGCCTGGTAGACCGGCTGTGGCGCAGGCGCCGGCGCGGGCTGAGCGGGATAGACGTTGGTGTTCTGCTGCACCGGCTGTTGGACCGGCTGCTGCTGCGGGGCCGGCTGGGGCGCGGGCTGCGCCACCGGCGGAGGGTTGTTCTGTTGGATCACCGGAGCCGGTTGCTGCTGATCCGGCGGAGGGGTCTCCTGCGCAAAGGCAGTCGAGGTCGCGAAGAGCGCGAACGCCGCGGCCAGCGCGCAGGTGGTGATTTTGATCAAGCGAGCACTTCTCATTGCGGACTCCGGGTTACGGTTGAACGACTCCTCCCCGTCAGAGCATCGGGCGTGCCGTGACCTTTGGTGCACCCGTAAGCGCCCCGAACGCGTCACCTTCGCCGCAGTGCCGCCACGCTCACCGTGCCGCGAGTGGCGATCTGGATCGGCCATTTGCGCAGCGCGATCTCATTCGCGATCGCGCGCGCCGCGTTCCTGATCTGTTCGCGCAACGGCTTCGAGCTCGACCGATCGCCTGGCCGTGACAGCACGCACGCCACACGGTGCGACTCGACGCCACGTTCTGAGGCCGCCACAGGCACCTTTGCCATGGCACGTGCATTGCCTCGTGAACCGTTGCGGTCAGTCACTCACTTTCTTCGATTCGAAAGGAGAATCACCATGCGTAACTCGTTCTTCGCCGCCGCGTGCGCCCTCGCGTTCATCGCCGGCCTCGCTCTCGCGGCAGACAAAGCCCCTGCTCCCGTCGACACCCGTGCCGAGAAGCCGGCGGCCAACAAGGATCACAAGGGCCCGCCCGACGGGTGGATCACCACCAAGGTGAAGCTCAACCTCTGGACCACCGCCGGCATTCGCAGCAACAGCGTCTCGGTCGATACCAACGACGGCAACGTCATTCTCTACGGCATGGTGAACACCGCCGAGGCCCACAACCTCGCCGAGAAGGTCGCCCGCGACGTCGACGGCGTGCGCGGCGTTCAGAACCTGCTCCAGGTGGTTCCCTCGAGCGTCGAGAAGCAGATCAGCAAGTCTGACGATGCGGTGAAGAGCTCGGTCGAGAACGCCTTCAAGAAAGACCCCGCGATGAAGGACTCGAAGATCAAGGTGAAGAGCGTCGACAACGGCGTGGTGCTCCTCGCCGGTGACTCGAAGACGATGGGTGAGCACCTGCGCGCGATTCAGATCGCCGACCGCACCGAGGGCGTGAAGCGCGTCACCTCGGAGATCGCCGGCAACGACGACTTCACCTACGCCGACCGCACCTTCTACCAGACCGGTGAGAAGGCCAAAGACCACAACAGCGCCGACGACATGCGCATCACCTCGGCCGCGAAGCTGAAGCTGCTCACCACCTCCGACGTGCCCTCGACCAAGATCAACATCGACACCACCGACGGTGAGGTCACCCTCTTCGGCATGGTGCCCACCCAGGCCGCCCGCACCGCCGCGGTGAGCGCGGTTCGGCAGATCAACGGCGTCGCCGGCGTGAAAGACGAGCTCCAGGTGGTCGCCAAGGACGACGAGCGCCGCGTCACCTCGCAGGACTCCGACATCGACCGCAGCCTCGACACCGCGTTCAGCGATCGCCCCGAGCTGAAAGACGTGCACCACACCACCCGCGCCGGCGTCGTTCGCCTCACCGGCAACGTCGACAGCGGCTGGGATCGGTTGCTCGCGGTTCGCCTCGCCCGCAGCACCAACGGCGTGAAGAACGTGGAGCAGGACCTCAAGGTCGCCCTCGTGACTCCGAAGAACGTGCGGTAACGCGTGCGACGCTTCACGGGCTTCATCGCTTTCATCCTCGGCCTGGCGGCTCTCAAGCTCGCCGGGCCGTTTCTCTGCCCGATCGTCTTCGGGCTCCTGGTCGCCGCCGTCTCTGCGCCGATGGTGCAGTGGCTGCGGCGCCACAAGATTCCGGTCGGGCTGGCCGCGTTTCTGGTGCTGCTGCTCGACATGGCGGTGATTGGTCTGCTCGGCGGCATTCTCTTCGCCGCGTCGTCCGACTTGAAGAGCGAGCTGCCCAACATCGTCGAGAACGCTCAGCGTGAAGCGCAGCGGCTCACCGCCCACCTCCCGCAGTCGCTGGTGCCGAAGGAGTCGCTCAAGCCCAGCGCCGAGGCGCTCTCGGGCGTCGCCGCCAGCTTCGCCGAGGTGGCCGAGTTCATCACCGTGGCGCTGCTGATCATCTTCTTCGCCCTGCTCGAGCTCAACGGCGGGTTCACCCAGCGGCTGGCGACCTCCACTCCCGGGGTGCTCCAGCACGCCGAGACGGTCGAGAAGGTGCTGAAGGACGTGCGCGCCTATTTGAAGGTGAAGCTGTTCACCAGCACGATGATGGCGATCGGCACCTTCATCACCTTCAAGATCTTCGGGTTGCCGATGGCGATCCTCTTCACGGTGATGATGTTCGTGTTTCACTTCATTCCCAACATCGGCGCGCTGGTGGTGGTGGTCGCCACGATGGCGATCGGCGTCGCCTCCAAGGGCGCCGGCGCGGGCCTGGGCGCCACCGCGGTGCTGGTGGTGCTCACCGCGATCATCGGCAACGTGGTCGAGCCGCTGATGATGAGCCGTACCTTGTCGCTCTCACCGCTCACCGTCGTCTTCGGGCTGCTGCTCTGGGGCTGGCTGTGGGGGCCGATCGGCGCGCTGATCTCGATTCCCCTGATGCTGATGAGCAAGGTGGTGCTCGAGCAGACCCGGCTGGCCTGGGTCGGCGAGCTGATGGGCGAGAAGCCGAAGCCCGAGCCGTGGGTCGAGCGCCTGCGCGCCCGCGGAGGCGGCCAGGGCCAGGTCAGGGCCCACCGGCCGCCGCACCCCCGGCCATCCGCCTAGCCGGGGTAGGCGAGCCGGTGGCTCAGTGCACCACCAGCACCGGGCGGTGACACTTGTGCACCGTGCGGTCCGAGACGCTGCCCAACAGCAGCCGCTCGACCGGGCCCTTGCCGTTGTTGCCGACCACGATCAGATCGAAGTCGCCTTCGTCGGCGTAGCGAACGATCTCCTCCGCCGCGGTGCCGTCGACCCGCGCGGTGTGCACCTGGGTGTCGTGCAGCTCGTCGAAGAGGTGGTGGAGCACCTCGTCGCCGCGCTTGCGCTGGGCATCGAGCAGAATCGAGTACGGCACTTCGGGCCCGGTCACCACCACCGGCGGCACCACGTAGAGCAGGGTGAGCGTGGCGCCCAGATCGTGCGCCATCGTGTGCGCCAGGTGGGCTGCCCGGCCCGCTGCTTCGTCTCCGTCGACCGCCGCGAGAATCCGTTTCATCGTCATCGCGTCTCTCCTCTTCGAGGTTTGCCTCGATCAGGTTGCACGCGGCAGGCCGCTGCCGCGTCGGTGAGCGTGGCGCTGGGTCACGTTCGAGACGAAAAAGCCACCGGGCGAGCGGTTCATTCCCTCTGATCCGCTGCTGGCAAGGCCGATGCACAGGTCGTGGCTCATGAAGCGTTTCAACCGAGCAGGCACGTTGCTGGTGGCGCTGGGTGGGTTGGTGGTGGGGTGCGCGACTCCGCGGGCAGTGGGTTTTGATCCCGCCGGAGTGGAGGGGCCGACGCGCGCGGCGGTGCAGTTGGGGGCGGGCAACGTGCCTGACGCGGCCGTCTACCTCTCGTTCTCACACGACGAGGTGGAGCGGGCGCGGCGGTTGTCGAACGCCGGTGACGAAGAGCGCGCCAGGGCGATGCTCTCGCGCGCGGGCGCCGACGCCGAGCTTGCCCTGGCGATCACCAAGCGGTCGATCGCCGAGAAAGAAGCGGTTCAGGCGATGCAGCTGAAGCACCCGGAGGCGCCATGAAGCTCCGACTGTTGGTTCTCACCACCCTGGTGGTCGCCGCCTGCGCGACCCCGCGGCCTCCCGACGAGCTGATCGCCGCCCGCACCCGCTACGAAGAGGCGCGCAACGGCGAGACCGCCCGGCTCAACCCCGCCGGCCTCTACGAGGCGCAGAAGGCGATCGACTCTGCCAGCCGCTCGTTCGACGAGCGCGGCCCCGACATTCACACCCGCGATCTCTCGTACATCGCGCTCCGCAAGGTGCAGCTGGCGGAGATCGACTCGCAGGTGGCCTCGGCGGAGCAGTCGAAAGAGCTGGCGATGCGGAAGACGGAGGCTCAGCTCGACACCTGGAAAGACGCGACCTCCGGTCAGGCCGCGGTCACTCCGCCTCCGCCGAGGCCCGAGGTCGCGGTGCGTGAAGCCGACGAGCGAGGGCGCGAGAAGTACCGCCAGCAGAAGCGCTACGAGGCGGAGCGGCAGGCGCAGCAAGACGCGCTCGAGCAGGTGGCCCGGGTGTCCCGCGATTCGCGCGGCACCGTGGTGACCCTCACCGGCGCGGCGCTGTTCGTCAGCGGTGAAGCCGGGTTGACGCCCGCGGGCCGTGAGCGGCTCAACGACGTCGCGCGGGCGCTGTTGCAGGCGCGGTCGGGAGGCTTCGTGATCGAGGGCTACACCGACGCGCTCGGCACCGCCGCCAACAACGACGACCTCTCGATGCGCCGCGCCACCTCGGTGCGCGAGTACCTGATCACCCGTGGCATTCCCGCCGACGACCTGCGCGCGGTCGGCATGGGCCAGAAGAACCCGGTCGCCGACAACACCACGCCCGATGGGCGCGCGGCGAACCGCCGGGTCGAGATCGTCATTCAGCCGCCGACGGGAGTCGCGGCCCAGTAGCTTTCACGGAAATGCAACCGGTGGCGGCGCAAACGTCCCGCCAGCACGGAGCCAACAATGCGTTCGGCTCCGAGCGCCGTCACCGGTCGCAGCCTGTGTTGAACCTTTTTGCCGTCTGCTGCGTACTGCAGGCATGACCCCGGTCTGGCTGACGCTCGCCCTCGCCGCGGCTCCTTCGGGGCAGGTGGAGCAGGGCACGCCCGACGCGGTGAACATCGTCAAAGCCCGCGCCCAGAGCGCCGCCCGCGCGTTCGAGTGGAACGAGTGGAGCAAGGCCACCTTCGAGCGCGCCAAACGCGAGCACAAGCCGCTGCTGATCGACTGCGCCGCCGAGTGGTGCCACTGGTGCCACGTGATGGACGAGACGACCTATCGCGACCCCAAGGTGGGCGCGTTGATCGCCAGCGCCTTCATCGCGGTGCGGGTCGACATCGATCAGCGGCCCGACCTCGCCGAGCGCTACGGCGACTGGGGCTGGCCGGCCACCATTCTGCTCTCGCCCGACGCGCAGGAGCTCGGCAAGGAGCGCGGCTACGTGCCACCGGCGCAGCTGCTCGAGGTGTTGGAGCGCGCGCGCACCGCGGCGGTCGAGAAGCCCGAGGCCGAGCTGCCCGGCGTGCCGGTGGAGAAGCTGGGCGAGCAGGTGAGGCACGCGCTCGAGCGGCTCGACTTCTATTGGGACGAGCGCGACGGCAGCTGGGGCCTGCGCCGCAAGGTGCCGATCGGGATGAACGTGGTCTACCTGCTCGGCCGCGGCGACGCGGAGTCGAAGCGGCGCGCGCTGCTCACCTTGCGCAAAGAAGAGGCGATCCTCGACCCGGTGTGGGGTGGCATCTACCAGTACTCGCAGGCGGAGGACTGGAGCCGGCCGCACTTCGAGAAGCTCGCCACCTACCAGGCCGAGAACCTCGAAGCGTACGCGGCGGGAGGCAAGGCGGTGCGCCGCGACGCGGATCACCTGGTCGCGTACATCGCGGGGTTTCTCACCGCGCCCGACGGCACCTTCTACGTGAACCAGGACGCGGACTTGAACGCCCACAACCCTGGCGCGCCGTTCGTCGATGGCGCGACGTACTACCGGCTCGACGACGCGCACCGCCGCGCGCTCGGTGTTCCCTGGGTCGATACCCACGTCTACGCGCGCGAGAACGGAATGCTGATCTCGGCGCTGCTCGCGCATCACCGCTCCACCGGCTCGGCCGACTCGCTCACGCGTGCAGTGCGGGCTGCGGAGGTGCTGTCTCGAACGCATCTGACGGCCGACGGCGCGGTGAAGCACGAGGCCGATTCGAAGGGGCCGTACTTCTTGTCTGACGCGGCCTCGCTCGGGCTGGCGTTCGCGCGGCTCGGTGAAGTCACTCACGACAAGAAGTGGTCGGCGCTGGCCGACCGGATCGCCAGCCGGATGCTCGAGCTCTTCGCGCGCGAAGGCGCGCTGTACGACTCGACGCCTGATCCCGACGCGCAGGGCGTGTTCGCTCACCGCCGCAGTGGCTTCGGCCCCAACGTGGCGGCGGCGAGGCTGTTGGCCGCCACGCATCGGGAAGCGCGCGGGAAGCAGGTGCTGGCGGCGCTCGGCGGCACCGAGCGGCTCGACGGTGAGTTCGCCTGGGTCGGCGAGTGGCTGCTGGCGGCGCGCGAGCTCGGCGTCGCCGAACGCTAATTTGGCGCGCTCTGCACTGGCTCTCTCGCCCACCGTGCGCGATGAGAGGTCCTCCCTCTCCCACGGGAGAGGGTGCCGCGAAGCGGCGGGTGAGGGGTGATCGGATGCCGGCAGTGACGAGACCAGATGCGTGCGCATACCCCTCAACCGGCCTTCGGCCACCTTCTCCCGTGGGAGAAGGGGTAGTTCTCGCGCTCGCGGTGTTGTTGATTGGGTGCTCGAGCGTGACCACCACCAGCGGCGGCGGTGGCGGTTCTTCGAGTGGCGGCGGAGCAGCGACGGGCGGTGGCTCTGCAGCCGGCGGTGGCGCAGCGACGGGTGGCGGCGGATCAGCGACCGGTGGTGGCGGCTCGGCAACGGGCGGCGGAGGCGCAGCGATCGGCGGCGGCGCGGCGACAGGCGGCGGAGGCGCAGCGACCGGTGGTGGCGCGGCAACCGGCGGAGGAGCAGCGACCGGCGGCGGCGCGGCGACGGGCGGCGGAGGCGCAGCGACGGGCGGAGGCGCAGCAACGGGCGGAGGCGCAGCGACCGGCGGAGGCGCAGCAACGGGCGGTGGAGGCGGCACTCCGACCTGCACCTTGGGCATGCCCTGCTGTCCCGACGGCAGCTGCACCGCCTCGGTCTGCGACGGCGCGACCTGCGTCGACCCGATCGCCAGCTACACCTGCAGCAGCACCACCTCGACGCCGATCTACGTCTCCGAATCCGGACCGCCGGCGATGGTCGCCCCGTGGGATTCCTTCAACGCCAGCGTGGTGTTCGCCAACTGCAGTGGCTCGACCTGGACGGCAGTGCCCGCGAGCGCCGGCACCGGCCTCAAGCTCGGCTTCGACAGCCCGCGCGACTACGACATCTGGGGCAGCAGCCGCATCGGTCTCCCCATCGACGTTCCCTCCGGCTCGACCGTCACCATCCCGATTCGCGCCCGCGCCCGCCCGCTCACCGGAGCCACCGGCTGGAAGTGGACGATGCTGCAAGAAGGCATCGGCTGGTTGAACGCGTCGAGCCCGCAGCACTCGATCGACATCGAAGCGAGCGCGAACACCGTCACCCTCTGCCCGGGCGTCACCGCCGACAACGGCGGAGGCACCAGCGCCTCCGCGCAGATTCAACAGTGCATCGACGCCACCGCGGCAGGCGGCACGCTCGATCTCCCCGCCGGCATCTACCGGATCACCTCCGAGCTCGACCTCAACCAGGCGATCACCCTCCGCACCGCGGGCACCGCGGGCGTCACCGCCGGCTGCCTCGATCCCGACGGGCCTCCGTGCGCGGTGTTTCGCGCCGACGACAACCTCGACGTACCGCGCGGCTTCCTGCGACCGGCCGGCGTGACCGGCATCGCGATCGACCACATCGTGCTCGACGGCAATCGCTTCGCCCGGCTCGGCAGCAACGCGGCGGCGACCTGCGCCTCGGGCACCAACGGCGCGGGCTTCAACGCCTCGACCAACGGCTGCACCGCCTGCTCGTTCATCGGCAGCGGCTCGGCGCGTGCGCTCTGCGGTACCGGTTTCGAATGGCACGGCGACCAGGCGACGGTGACCCACAGCACCTTCCGTGAGAACGGAGACCACGTCACCCAGAACATGTGGTCCGACGGGCTCACCCTGCTGCAGTCGAACGGCGCCTCGGTGACCAGCTCCACCTTCATCGACAACAGCGACGTCGATCTGATCTTCGGCGGCGGCACCACCTCGGCGCTGACCGGCAACTACGTCTTTCACGCCAAACAGTCATCGTTCGCCGGGCTGATGCTCGACAACTTCAACGGCGGCACCTCGGGCGACTTCACCGGCACCACCGTCTCGGGCAACACCATCGTCTGCGGCGCTCCGCAGTGCGACTACGCGATCGAGCTCGGCCCGCACCCCTGGTACCTCTCGGGCAACATCATCGGCGGCACCGTCACCGGCAACACGGCGATCAACGGCAAGTTCGACATCAACTGCGAAGGCGCGGGCACCCAGGCCAGCCCGATGGTGGTGACCGGCAACACCTTCGGCACCGTGTCGTCGAGCGCGTCGTTTCTCTGCGGCTCTCGCAACACCACGGCGTTCAACATCAGCCCCGACTCGTTCGTCGACGTCGGAGCCGGTCCCGCGGCCACCGGCTCGCTGCAGCAGCACGGCTGTCCGTGACCAAGCGGTGAAGGAGCGGATGTGTGACTTGCTCCTCCAGGGCCCGGGCGGGCATCTTGCCCGCCGCTCGTGAACCACCGACACGTCTTATTACTGCTCGCTGCGCCCCTCTCCGCCTCCGCCGACGCTCCCTGGCACACCGCGACCGTCGAAGACGGGATCAAGATCGAAGCCCGTGAGGTCGCCGGCTCGTCGTTCGACGAGCTGCGGCTCAGCACCGACAGCGCCAGCGGGCTCGACGCGCTCTGCGACGCGGTCTGGGCGAAAGACGTCGGCAACAAAGCCGAAGGCGACTTCAAGAAACGCGTGGTGATTCGCGAAGACGATCACGAGCGGTGGACCTACGAGCAGATTCGCGCGCCGCTGGTGAGCGACCGCGACTACGTGATGAAGGTCACCCTGCTGCAGCCGGCGTCGAGCGGCCGCTGCGAGATCGCCTTCGAGACCGCGAAAGACCCTTCGTACCCGCCGACCAGCGATCACGTGCGGCTCACCAACGTGCGCGGGCACTGGCTGCTCACCCCGACCGCGAGCGGCAAGGTCAACATCACCTACCAACTCTTCAGCGAGCCCGGCGGCAGTGTGCCGGCGTTTCTCGCCAAGGGCGGCCAGCGCTCGGCCGCGGTCGACTTCTTCAAGACCATTCTCTCGCGCGCCCAGAAAGCAAAGAAGTGACGAAGTGAACGCACCGCTGTCCGCTGATCAGATTCTCCGCAAACGCCTCGGCATTCCGCCCAGCGCCGAGCGGGTCTTGTTCTTCGTCGAGTCGAGCCACTGGGACACCAACTGGCTCCAGACCTCGGAGGGCTACTTCAAGTCGCGCCTGGAGCCGATCTTCGCCGCGGTGCTGCGCGAGCTGGAGCGCGACGAGCAACGCGTCTACTGCATCGAGAGCGTCTTCTTTCTCAAGCTGTACTGGGAGCGCCACCCGGAGGACCGCGAAAAACTGCGTCAGCTGTTCACCCAGCGCCGCCTTCGCCTGCTCGCCTCGTCGTTCACCACCCCCGACACGCTGCTGCCGCACTGCGAGACGGTGCTCCGCGACTTCACCCTGGGCCAGCGCTGGCTGGAAGAGCAGGGCCTGCCGTGCGCGCCGTCGACCGCGTACTTCCCCGACAACTTCGGCCACTCGCCGCACACCCCGTCGCTGATGAAAGAGGTCGGCGTCAACGCGGTCGGCGTCACCCGCATCGACGGCATGTACTTCATCGCCGCCGACTACCGCAGCAAGTCGGAGTTCCCGCTCCAGGGCTCGACCGCGCACGCGCTGCAGAAACAGCACCGCTCGCTCGACTTCGTCTGGCGCGACGAGTCGGGCGCCGAGGTGCTCTGCCACTGGAACGCGTTCACCTACTTCCAGGGCGACATGCTCGCGCACAAGGGCGTGGTGCGCTGGGCGGGCAACGTGTTCGGGCTGTCGTGGCGCTCGATGCGTCACGTCGCCGCGCGCATCGACGGCTACGTGAAGCAGCTCGCGCCGGTGTCGAAGACGCCGTACCTGCTCTGCCCGATCGGGATGGACTTCAACGACCCGATCGCCGACCTCGGGCCGCTGCTGCGCCAGTACAACCGCGAGCGCTACGGCGAGACCGGCACCTGGCTCTGCCTCGCGGGCCTCGACGACTACTTCGCGCTGCTCGAGCTGCAACGCTCGAAGCTGCCGGTGCTGAGCGTCGACCCCAACCCGTACTGGATGGGCTTCTACGCCACCCGGCCCGAAGTGAAGCAGCGGCCCACCCGCATCGCGCGCTCGTTGCTCGCCGCCGAAGCGAAGGCGGCGCTCGCTCCGCGTGACGAAGCGGTCGAGCAGGCGCTCAGCGCGGGTTGGAGCACGCTCGTGCTCAGCAACCACCACGACTACATCACCGGCACTTCGCCCGACGCGGTGTGGGAAGCGGAACAGAAACCCTGGCTCGACGCGGCCGAGTCGTTCGCGCGGCAGGCAACCCCCTCCCCCAGCGAGGGGGAGGGTGCCCGAAGGGCGGGAGGGGCGTCACACCTCGGCCGTCGCGCTCGCAAAATCACCCACCACCGTGAAGGCCATCTCCACCACATCGAGACGCCGCACTACCAACTGACGCTCGACGAGACGCGCGGCGGCTGCCTCACCTCGTTGCGCAATCACCATCACCAACTGCTCGACGGGCTCGGCTTCGACCTGGTCGCCTACCACGACGAAGGAGGGCTCTGGCGCCTCGGCCACGAGTACAAGGGCGGAGGCTTCATCGAGCACGACCGCGCCTCCCGGCAGCCCGCGAAGATCGACGTCGACCACCGGCGCGATCGCCTCACCCTCACCATCGGCTCGCACCTCGGCTTCACCCGGGTGCTGGAGCTCGACGCAAACGAACCGCAACTTCGCCTCGACATCGCCGGGCGGGCGAGGCGCCGTCACACCGTCACCGCCCGGTTCGAAACGGCGCTCGACGCCAGCCACCTGGAGATGGACACCGTCGGAGGAGCGATCACCCGCGAGCGCGAGCGCATTCACTCGCCGACCTTCTGGCCCGTGCCGTCGCGCCTCTCGATTCCCGATCGCGCGCGCAACCGGGTGCTTCACGCGCTGTTCGACGCGCCGAGCGCCGCCGCGTTCACCTCCGAAGGCCACCTGGAGTGGATCGTCGCCCGCAACGCGCCCAAGGAGCGCGCGTTCAAGGTGCTCCCGGTGCTCGCCCACCCGATCGGTGGCACCAACGATGGACAGCAGCACCACCGCGCGGCGCTGCTCGCCACCACCGGTTGTGAACGCGGCGAAACACTCGCCCGCAGGAGCCGAGAGCGGCTCCGCCGGCACACGCCCTTCGACCAGCTGATCCACTGCGACACGGCGGGAGTCGAAGTGGTGGCGTTCAAGCGCGCCGAGGCAGGTGAGGGCTTCATCGTGCGGCTCGCGGCCGAGAAGGTGCTGCCGCGCTCGGTGAAGTTGTCCCTCCCTGGTGCAAAAGTGCGCGTGGCATTTCGCTGCGATGCCCACGAGCGCGATCTCCAACCGCTCGACACCACGGCCGACGGCTCCGCGATCATCGGAATGACTGGCTTTCTCGCCACGGTGCGCCTGATCCGCTGACGAAACCTGGGCCGCTCCTTGCACGACGACTTCGTCGGAAGGAGGCGGCATGCCTTACCGGCGCCTCAAGGTCGTGTATGCGCTCGACGCGGTCGGAGACCACTGCGCCGGCGGGTTGCGGGCGGGAATTCGCGTGGTCGAGCGCCTGCGCGCCGAGCACGACGTGGTGCTGCTCGGCACCGGCACGCAGGTGCCCGGGCTGATCTCCCTGCCCGAGGTCGACGTCCCCTTCATCTCCAAGCAGATCGCCAAGTACCAGTTCAGCTTCGCGCAGCCCGACGACGCGGTGATCGCCCGCGCGCTCGAAGGCGCCGACCTGCTCCACGTGCAGCTCCCGTTCTGGCTCGGGCACCGCGCGCTCACCATCGCCCGGCAGATGCACATTCCGGTGGTGGTGAGCCACCACGTGCAGCCCGAGAACCTGCTCTACAACGTCGGCATTCGCTGGCGGTGGCTCGCGAAGCTGCTCAACCGGGTGCTGGTGAGGTCGTTCTACGACCGGGCCGACGTGGTGGTGTGCCCGACCGAATTTTCCCGCGCCGAGCTGATGCGCTTCGGGCTCCGCGCGCCGGCGGTGGTGATCTCGAACGGCATTCCCGAGCGCTTTCGCCCCGCGCCGCGCGCGCTCCCGCAGGGCATCTTCACCCTGCTGACCGTCGGCCGGCTGGCGACCGAGAAGCGCCAGGAGCTGGTGCTCGAGGCGGTGCAGCGCTCGAGACACCGCGAGCAGATTCACCTCCACGTCGCCGGGCGCGGTCCGCTCCAGAAACGGCTCGAGCAGAAGGCGGTCGCGCTCGAGGGCAGGGCGTCGATCGGCTACGTCTCCGACGAGTCGCTGCTCTCGCTCTACCAGCGCGCCGATCTCTACCTTCACGCCAGCGAGGTCGAGCTCGAAGGCCTCACCGTGCTGGAGGCCGAGCGCTGCGGCTGCCCCGCGCTGATCGCCGACGCGCCCGAGAGCGCGGCCCGCGAGCTCGCGCTCGGCCCGGAGTGGATGTTCGCGCCCAACGACCCCGCCTCGCTCGCCGAGCGAATCGACTTCTGGCTCGACCGTCACGAGCTGCTCCAGGCGGCGCGGGAGCAGACGCTGCAGCGCACCGCGCGTCACGGGCTCGATCGCACCGTGCGTCAGCTCGAGAGCATCTACCAGTGGGTGGCCGCTGGCCGGCCGAACCCGCTGCCGTTGGTACCCCCGTTGGAGAGGTTTGCATGAAGCGCGCGCGTTGGGCCCTGGTGTCGGTAGTCGCAGTCTCGTTGGTCGCCCACGCGGAAGATGCCTGGAAGCAGGTGAAGCGCGAGTCCGACGGTCTGGTGCTCACTTCGCGCGGGGTGAAAGACACCGCGTTCCCCGAGCTGCGGGTCACCATGCACACCGACGCCTCTGCCGAGCGGTTGCAACAGGCGGTGTGGGATCGGCGCCCCGACACCGTCGAAGGGCGAATGATCGAGAAGAGCGTCACCCTGTTCGACGAGAGCGGCGACCGGTTGCTCTACATTCGCTTGAAGCCGCCGGTGATCGGCCGCCGCGATTACACCATTCGCTACCGCGCGCTGGCCGACGAAGGCACCGGCGTTCGCCGCGTCTGGTTTCGGCTCGAGAACGAGTCGGGCCCGCCGCCGCGAGACGGCGTCACCCGGCTGCGGGTGGTGCGCGGCGAGTGGGTGTTCACTCCCGACCCGAACGGCGGCACGTCGGTCAGCTACACCTGCGTCAGCGATCCCGCGGGCGACGTGCCGGTGTGGATGGCGACCGGCGAGCAGGAGAACGTCGCGGTCGAGATGGTGCGTGAGGTGGTGCAGCGCGCCTCCGAGCACAAACCGGTCTCCGCGATTTGAATTTGTGTAACGCTGCCTTCGCTCGGGCGACTCACCGGGCGACGGAGGCTTGGGATGATTCTGGTGACCGGTGCGACGGGGCTGAACGGCGGGATGCTGGTGGCGCGGCTGTCGGCGCGCGGCGAGAAGGTGCGGGCGCTGGCGCGCAGCCGTGAGAAGGCCGCCGACCTCGCGATCCTCCCCGGCGTCGAGGTGGTGGTCGGCGACATGGCCAAGCCCGAGACGCTCGCCGGCCCGCTCGAGGGCGTCGAGCACGCGATGCTGATCTCGACCGCCAACGCCGAGATGGAGCGCGTGCAGGTGAACTTCATCGAGGCCGCGAAGAAGGCCGGCGTCGAGCACGTGGTGAAGCTCTCGGGTGTGATGTGCGACCCGAGCTCGGACTTCATCTTCGCCCGCATGCACGCCAACATCGAGAAGGCGCTCGAGCAGTCGGGCATGGGGTGGACTCACCTCCGCGCCGGCGAGTTCATGCAGTCGTACTTCCGCCAGGTGCCGAACATCCTCCGCGCCAACAAGCTGCTGCTGCCGATGGAGGACGCGCGCATCGCTTCGGTCGACGCGTCAGACGTGGTCGACGTCGCCGAGCTCGCGCTCACCCAGCCCGGTCACATGGGCAAGGCGTACTGGCTCACCGGCCTCGAGGCGCTCACCATGCACGAGGTGGCGAAGAAGCTGTCGAAGGCCACCGGGCGCGACATCACCTACGAGAACGTGCCGGCTCAGAAGATGAAAGAAATGCAGATCGCCGGCGGCATGCCCGAGCCGCGCGCGCAGGCGCTCTACGAGCTGTTCGCCGAGCGCCGCAAAGGCGGTGAGGCGAAGGTGCACCACGACATCGAGGGGCTGCTGCGTCGCAAGCCGATCAGCTTCGACGACTTCGCGCACCGGTGGGCGGCGATCTTCAACGGCCAGCAGCCCGCGCCGGTGGTCTGATCAGGGGTACAGCCAGAACTTGAACAGCCGGGTGACCCGCGGCATCAGCACCCAGGTCATCAGGCCGATCATCGCCACCGTCACGCAGAGCGACGCCAGCGGCGGTGGCCAGCCGGCGAGCCACGGCTTCATCAGCGCCGAGAGCCCCATCGACAGCGGGTACACCACCAGCCCGGTGACCGCCGCCATCTTGTAGCGCGGAGGCGGCGCCAGGCTCGGCTGCGCCGGCAGGGTGAACCAGGTCTCCAGGCCGCTGAGGTACGTTTCCTTGAAGGGCTCGAGCACCAGCGGCTCGACCTTCTTCAGCCACTGCAGCCGCTGCGGCGACTCGGTGTACGCGCGCAGGTGCGGGTAGCTGTCGAACTTGAAGACGATCACGTACTCGGGGCGATCGTGCTCGGCCGGCCGGGTGATCCTCCGGCCCAGCAGCCCGGGGAACTGGGCCGCCACCTGGCCGATGCCCTCCAGCCACTCTTCGAACGCCGCCTCGCAGCCCGGCTTCACCCGCCGGGTCGTCACCACCGTCACGCTCTCGTCGACTGACGCCATGGCTGCGAGGTTACCTTTCGCTCAGCGGAAGACCGCCAGGTTCTCGGTGAGGAACTGCTCGAACGTGCGCGGCGCCTTGCCGGTCAGCTGCTGCACGGTGTCGTTGGGCGGCACCTTGCCGAGCGGGCGCAGGCCCTTGGCCAGGTCGACCACCGCCTCCACGAACGGCGCCTCCATGCCCATCGAGAGCATGCTCTTCGACACCGCCTCGTCGGGGAGGTCGACGTAGCTGAGCTTGCGGGCGAGCAGCTTGCCGAGAATCGCCACCTGCTCGGCGGTGCTGAGCGACTGCGGCCCGGTGATCTCGTACGCCTTGCCCTCGTGGCCCTTCGAGGTGAGCGTCACCTCCGCCACCGCCGCGATGTCGTCGGGGTGAATCACCGGCAGCGCGACGTCGCCGTAGTTGCCGTAGACCGCGTCGCCCGACTTCAGCGAGTGGGTCCACATCAGCGCGTTGGAGGCGAACGACTGCGGGCGAATGAAGGTCCACGGCACCTTCGACGCCTCCAGCCGCTTCTCACCGGCGCGGTGCCAGCGGCCGAAGATGACCGACTCCCACTGCGCGCCCGACACCGAGTGCTTCACCACCAGCGCGACCTTCTCGGCGATCGCCGCGTCGATCACGTTGGCGTCGTACTGCTGGGTGAGCGGCCCCGCCGAGAGCAGGTAGACCTTGTCGACCCCTCTGAGCGCCTCGCGCACCCGCGCCGCGTCGCCGAGGTCGCCTTCGAAGTACTCCACTCCCGGCGTCTTGGCGGCCTGCTCGCCTTTGCGAATGAAGGCGCGCACCGGTTGCTTGCGGGCGGCGAGGCGCTGCACCAGCCGCGAGCCGACGTTGCCAGTTGCTCCAGTGATCAGTGTGAGTGACATGACGTTCTCTCTTTCTTGTGTGGGTTCAGTAAGCGACGACGCGTTTGACGACGAAGGGGAGGTTGGGCGGCATGCCGGTCAGCAGCGAGGTCGCCAGCTGCCCTTCGCTCACCCAGTAATTGCCGCCGGCGATCGCCACCCCGGTGGGGCTGTCGAGGTGGTTGGCGATCACGGTCTGCGCGCCGGTGGTGCCGGTCACCTTCACCGTCGAGAGCGCGCCCGCGTTGTCGACGATCAGCAGGGTGTCGGCCGAGAGCTGACGCTGCCCGTCGGGGTGCGAGAGCGCGGGGGTGACGGTGATCTCGTCGATCGCTCCGGCGCTGCCGTTGGCGGCGATCGCGATGCGCACCAGCTTGCTGGTGTCGTTCACGTTCACGAACAGGTTGGAGCTGCCGTCGAAGGTGATGCCGTCGGCGCCGAACGCGTTCATGTTCACCGCGGCGAGCAGCGGGTCCTGCTTCCACTGGGTGAGCTGGCCGTCCTGGGTGGTGTCGTCGATCTTCCACACCGCGCCCTCGAACGAGTCGGTCACGTAGAGCCGGTGCTGGGCGTCGAGCGCGAAGTCGTTGGGGAACGCGAACGCACTCGAGGGGAAGGTGAAGGTCGCCTTCGGCGCACCGGTGGCGAGGTCGTAGCGCTGCACCGAGGGCGCCGAGGCGAACATCGGGTCGATCGCCGCCACGAACAGCGAGCCGGTGGCGTCGTCGGCGAGCACGCCCGCCACGCCCTTCAACGCCCCCGCGGGAATGAACGGAGTCGACTTCGCTTCACCGGGCGCGAACTTCGCCACCTCACCGGTCGCCACGCTGCCGACGTAGAGGGTGCCGTCGGCCGAGGCGGTGACGTTCTCGGGGTAATACGCCGGGCCCGGCAGCTCGAGCTGCTCGACGTCGGCGGGGCCCTGCGGGCCGGTGGCACCGGCATCGCCCTGAGGCCCGGGTGCTCCGGCATCTCCCTGCGGTCCCGAGGGGCCCGCGTTACCTTGTGGGCCCTGGGCTCCGGTATCGCCCTTGGCGCCCGCGGGGCCAGTCGGCCCGACGGGTCCTGCACAGCCCACGAGGGACAGCATCAACAGCGACAGCGCGGCGGTTTTCACAGTGTGGTCTCCATGACTGCGGGGTACCGCCATCAATAAGGACCCCGACAGCACCGACAAGACGCGCTGGCTGGACTGATTGTCTCAACAGCGGGACACTCAGCGTCTCATGACGGCGACCCCCAGAATTTCCACCCTCGAGCTGCCCGAGGTCTCACGCACCCGCAGAGCCCGCCGAGTGGGCACGCTCTCTCCCGACGCGATGCTGATCTTCGCCGCGGTGGTGCGCGAAGGCGGCATCCGCCGCGGAGCCGACGCGCTCGACGTGCCGCGCTCCACCGTGAGCCGCCAGCTGGCCGAGCTCGAGCGCACGCTGGGCGGCAAGCTGATCACCCGCTCCACCCGGCGGTTCGAGCTCACCGAGCTGGGCCGCGCGCTCCAGGCGCAGTGCGCGAAGCTCGAGGAGGTGCTCGAGGCCACCAACGAGGTCGCCGCCCGCAGCGCGAAGGAGCCGACCGGTCTGCTGAAGGTGGCGGCGTCACCGGTGGTGGGTGAAGAGCTGTTCCCCGAGGTGGTCGAGGAGTACCTGCGGCGCTACCCGCGGGTGTCGCTCGAGGTGTCGCTGTCGGTCGACTACGTCGACCTGCGCCGCGGCGGCTTCGACCTCGCGATTCGCGCCGGCACCGTGCAAGAGGCGAGCGACCTGTTCGCCACCCGCCTCGGCGTCTCGAACAAAGGCCTCTACGTGAGCCGCAAGTACCTCAAGGCGCGCGGCACGCCGAAGACGCTCGCCGAGCTGAGCGAGCACGACTGCATCGTGATCGGCCACGGGCAGGTGCACTGGCAGTTCCGCACCGGCGCCGCGGAGGTGGAGATTCCCGTGAGCGGGCGGTTTCGCACCGACAGCTACCGGCTGGCGCGCTCGGCCGCGATCGAAGGCGTGGGCATCGCGAGGCTGCCTCAGCTGTTTGCGCGCTCCGAGGTGCAGGCGGGCAACCTGGTGCCGGTGCTCGAGAACGACTGGCCGCGCACCACGCTGTTCGCGGTGCACTCCGCGGGTTCTCCGGCGCCACCGAAGATTCGCGCCTTCATCGAACTGGCGAAGGTGGCGATGAAGAAGCTGCTGTAGAGCTACATCGGCGGCTGACCGTCGTACATCACGTGAACGTAGGTGCCGAGGCGGGTGTTGAACGCCAGGTACCAGCCTTCGTGATCGGGATCGTCGTAGAAGACGATGTCGTCGTTGCTCCAGTCCCAATCGTCGACGTACTCGTAGTCCCACGGCGCGACGCCCCACGAGTAGCCATCGACCCAGAAGCGGTGGCGGGGCGCATCCCAACCGCGCAGGCGGTACTCGTGTCTCGGCCCCATCTGTCCGCTGAAGCGTCCCGCCGGGTACGGGTGCACCTGGCGGTAGCGGCGATCGAGCGGGCCCGACTCGTGGCCCATCCACTTGCCGCGCTCATCGACCCGCGGGCGCTCGGCGCGCGAAGCGGGGCCGCTCGATTCTCCGAAGTAGCGCGGCGCTTCGTTCTGCTGTGCAGCCGGCGCCGGCGCGGCGTTCGCCGGTGCGCGTTGCGCGGGTACGGTGGTCGGCCGCTGCGGTTGGGCCTGCTGCACCGGCTCCGGCCCGCGCTCTGGTGCTGGGCGGCGTTGCTGCGCGTGCTGCGGTTGTTGTTGAGCGGGCGCGGCGCGTCCCGATGCTGGACGTCGAGGCGCTTGAGCGAGTGCGGTGATTGCTACGGCGAGCGAGAGCAGGAGTGACGTCTTCATGCCTCTTCAACGCGTGCCCACCAAAAACCCTCCCCTGGAAGGGGAGGGCCGAGAGCCGGAAACGGCTCCGGGGAGAGGTTATTGAACCTGTTTCCTCAATCGGTACAGAGCGTGGCCGTCTGGCACCACCGAGACTGCATTGACGCCACGGCTCGAAACGGAAACGCCGGCATCCAAATCAACCCAAGGCCCCTCTTCCTGATCAGCGGCCTGGATCACATACGAAACCCCAGGTTCGAGCGCAGTGGTCCTCATCGTCAGCGCGCCGCCATCGAGCACCGAGCTCACCAGCCCGAACGGCCGCGCCAACGGCTCACCGATGAACAGGCCCTCGCCCGGTTCCTGCACTGATCTCCAATATGCCTCCACCACCGGCTCGCCGCGGTAGTAGTGGTCGATCAGCGTGCTCACCTGGGGAAACTTCTCGAGCCAGGTGCACGGTTCGACCACCGTCCCGAAGCTGGCCGTTGCGCCCGCCTCGAGCCAGCGCAGCGCGCTCATCTGGGTGGAGCTCTCCGGCACCTGGCCTCCGTACGACGTCAGGTGATCCGCGACCGCTCCGGGCCGCCAGGTGTTGCTCTGGATCTCCGGCACGAAGCGAAGGCCGGTGAAATAGAAGAGCAGGCCGTCCTGGTGCTGAATCACCGTCGACCCGCTGGGGTCCTCGGTGAGATCGACGTAGTTCAGCGCGAGCGTCGACATCGGCCAGGACGCTGCAGTCGCCTGGAAGTCGGGCCAGCGAATGTTCCGCACGGTGTCGCCGCTGCGCACCAGGTAGCCGGTGCCGCCGGGAAAGGTGTGATCCGCGGAGACGCCGCGATCGATCAGCTCGATCGCCCGGCCGACGTCGACAGCGGCGATCATCATCGCGGGACGGACTCCGGCATCGCTCGGGTGATGGCTCTCGAACAGGGGCGCCTTGCGGGTCTCGGTGCAGCGCGGTTGGCACCAGGCGTCGTCGTAGCCGAGCGCGAACGCGGAGGTGATCGACATGCAGCTGACGTGAAACGGCCAGACCCAGGTGATCGCGAGCGCCTGAATGTCTCGTGCATCGAGCTGCGCGAGCACGGCCTGGCGCTGTTCGTTGAAGGTGCCGATGGCGGCAGATGAGTCGCGGCCGAGCCGCACGTGGAAGACGTTGTCAGCGGGTATTCCGCGCGCCTTCGCGTAGTAGCCGGCCACGAGGCGCGACTGCGGGTCATCGTCATTCACCAGGATTCCCAGCTGGCTGGCGGTGATGCCGGTGTCGTCGACCCAGCGCGGAGTCTGCGGTGTGCCCGCGTCGAACGGCGGCGGCTCGGTGTGCAAGACGCAGGCTTGTTGCTCGCAGCTGCATGAAGCGGATCCGCAGAGCGCCTGGCAGTCGTCGCAGGTTCCGGTGCCGCAAGCGGTGGCTTCGGTGCCGCCGCGACAGGTGCCTGCGTCGTCGCAGCAGCCATTGCAGTTGGTCGCGCTGCACGGCGGATGCGAGCAGGCGACGAGCAGCATGATGAACAGCAACCAGCGCACGGCGGTGAGACTAACCTCACCCCGGAGCGCTTTGCGCTCTCGGCCCTCTCCTGTCAGGAGAGGGTTTCGCTAGTGAGCGCGCTTCAACGATTGCAGCGCCGCGCCCGCTTCGTCCTGTCCACAGTTCTTGTCCGGGCCTTCGCGGGGGAGCTCACGCAGCCGCAGCAGCGCCGCTTCCGCCGAGTCGTCGTCGAGCTGCGCCAACCGGCGGGCCGCGCTCTTCCGCACCGCGCAGGTGTTCGACTCGAGCGACACCGAGTAGAGGTCGACCAGCTTTAGCCCCTGCGCCGCGCCGGCGAGATCGAGGTAGCGCAGCGCGCCCCACTGCTTCGAAGAGATCGGCTCTTTCGCGAACGCCGCGAACACCTCGTTCAGCTCCTTCGACGGCAGTCCCTTCAGAGCGGTCTGAAGAGAAGTCGACTCGTCGCGGCCGAAGTCCTCCGCCAGCCCCGCGAGCACCAGCGGGTCCAACGCCTCGGGCGCCTTCGGCGGGAGCGACTTGAACGCTGCCTCTTCGTCTTTGTGCGACTGGCTCAGGTGAAGCGCCGCCGCCTTCAGCATCACCAACTCGGACGTCGACTCTTTCTTGATCGCCCGGTTCAGCACCTCGAGCGCCTGCACCGGCTGCCGCATCTCGACCAACTTGCGCCCGTCGCGTGCAGGCGTGGAGCGCTGCGTCCAAGCGACCACCGCGATCAGCGCCACCAGCACCGCCCCAACCACCATCAGCGGCGTGCGGTTCCCCTTCTTCACCGGCACCGGCGCGGGCGCGACCGGCGGTTTGCCCAACTGCTGCAGCACCGGGTCGATGTTCGACGCCGTCGGAGTGACCGCGGGCATCGCGATCGAAGGCATCAGCTCCTGCGGCTTTGCGGGCGCAGGCGCGGCGGGCGGTGGCGCCGGCGGCAAGGGAGGCGGCACCGGCACCGTCTTCGGCAGCTCGGGCGGGCGCTGCATCGACTCCATGAACAGCGTCGGCTCGGCGGGCTTCGGCGCAGCGGCGACCAGCGCCTTCAGCGTACCGGCCGCGGGGCGCGCCTTCGGGTCATCGGCGAGGCACTGCATCACCACCTCGCACAGCTTCACCGCGTCGGACAGGTGCGGCGCGGCGTCGAGCAGGGGCCGCGGCTTCTTGTCGGTCGGGCTCGAGAAGGGCAGCGCGCCCGACAACATGCGGTAGGCGATCACGCCCAGCGCGTAGACGTCGCTCGCCGCTTCGGCGTTGGCTCCCCGCAGCTGCTCCGGCGCGAGGTACTCGACCGGGCCCAGCGCGCGGGCGACCACCGTCATTCGCTCGTCGGGCGACTCGGCGTCGACCAGCCGTGCAATCCCGAAGTCCGACAACTTCGCCTGCTCGCCGCGGGCGGTCTTCACCAGGGTGATGCTCTCGGGGCGCAGCTCGCCGTGAATCAGGCCCTTCTCGTGCACCGCGGCGAGGCTCTCGGCCAGCTGGCTGATCAGCTCGGCGGCGCGCTCGGGCAGCATCGGCTCCGAGCCGAGCGCCTTCGACAGCGGCTGACCGTCGACCAGCTCGGTCACCAGGTAGAGCACCTTCTCGGCCTGTCCCGAGTCGATCACCCGCACCACGCCGGCATGCTCCACCGCGGCCATGCGACGCACTTCACGATCGAACCGCTCGCCGGCTTGATCGCGCAGCCCGAGGTCGGTGCGAATGACCTTCAGCGTCACCTTGCGCGAGAGTGACACCTGCTCGGCTATGTACGCCTCGGTCGCGCTCGACAACCCGAGCACCGAGTCCACTCGAAACCGGCCATCGAGGACCACCGCTCCAGGCTCCCACATGGGCGTGAACCTTATCGCTCTCCCACGAGAGAGGGTGGCGCGAAGCGCCGGGTGAGGGGTGAACGAGTCACCGTGGAGCTCGAATACGAGCCAGCGTGCACTCCGCACCCGCGTGTTACTCTCGCGCGCGTGGAGCCCTCGGCCGCCCCCACCGAGCTCAACCCGACGCCGCGCGCGCGCGTGGCCGTGTTGCTGTCGAAGGGTGAAGCGCACTGGAAGAAGCTTCCGCTCTCGGGGCAGCTCGGCATCTTCGGCGGTGCGCTGTTTCTCGTCGGCCTGGTGCTGGGCATCATCGTCGCGCGCCCGAGCAGCGCCGCGACGCCCGCCGCCGAGCTCGCTGCATTCGCGAAGAGCGTGAGCGCCGCCGAAGGAGACACCGCCCGCGCATCGCTACTGAACGGTGACGTCGTCTCCGCGTACGCGGTCTTCAAGACGCCGGGCGCGTACGACCACCTTCGCGCCGACGCCAAAGCCCAGGCGCTGCGCGCGCGGCTGGCGTTGATCAACCACGAGCCCTCCGACGCGCTCGACTGGCTGGAGCAAGCGTTCGCGAACGACACCTCGCTGGCGTCGCAGCGCTGGGCGGCCGACGCGGCGGTGCAGACCTTCGGCGCGAACAAGCCGGCCCGCACCACTTCTCTGCTCGGCCGGGTGCCGAAGAAAGCCGCGCACCAGGCGCTCGAGCTCGGGTGCTCCGACTGGCAGTACCGGGTACGCCACGCCGCGGCCGACGCGTTGAAGGCCGAGAGCAGCGCGTGCCCTGACCCGGTGGGTTTCCTGGTGCTCGACGCGTGGGAGCTCGACCGCTGCGACGCGGCGCGGCCGGTGGTGAAGCAGCTGTCGGGCTACGCGCAGACCGACGCGCGGGTGCCGGCGGTGCTCGACGCGGTCTCTCGCCGCGAGGCGCTGCACGGCTGCGTCGGCGATTTGATCCCGAAAGCGAGCGCGAGCAAGTGAACGGAGAGCTCGCCAAGACCGGCGTCAGCGAATCGGGTCTGCTCAAGGGCGGCACCGAGGTGCTCAACGGCCGCTTCAAGGTGATCGAGCTGCTCGGCCGCGGCGGCATGGGAGACGTCTACCTGGGCGAGCAGGTTTCGCTCGGCCGCAAGGTGGCGCTGAAGACGCTGCGCAACGACCTCTCCACTCAGCCGGGAATGACCGAGCGCTTCAAGCGGGAGGCGCTGCTGCTCTCGCAGGTCGACCACCCCTCGGTGGTTCGGGTGATCGACTTCGGGCTCGCCGAGAGCACCTACGTGTTGGTGATGGAGTACGTCGAGGGCGAGAACCTGGCGATGGCATCGCGCGGAGGGCCGTTCACTCCCGAGCGCGCGGTGCGGGTGCTGGCCGACATCGCCGAGGGCCTCGACGCGATTCACGCCAAAGGCATCGTTCACCGCGACTTGAAGCTCGACAACGTGCTGCTCACCCAGAGCGCGAACGGAGAGCGGGCGCGGCTGCTCGACTTCGGGATCGCGCGGCTGGCGGAGTCGGAGGGCGGGCCCGGCGGCTCGGTGACCCAGGCGGGCCTGGTGCTCGGCACGCCGGAGTACATCTCTCCCGAGCAGGCGACCGGCGGAAAGATCGACCCGCGCAGCGACGTCTACGCGTTCGGCATTCTCGCCTACCGGCTGCTCACCGGCCGTCACCCGTTCGAGGGGCCGAGCGCGCGCGAGTTTCTGCTCCAGCACATCTCGAAGGAACCGCCGCCGATCACCACCTTCGCGCCCACGCTGCCCGAGCCACTGGCGAAGCTGGTGATGTCGTGTCTGGTGAAGTCACCCGAGGGCCGGCCCGCGAATGGCCGGGGTCTGCTCACCCAGCTCACTGCTCAGTTCACTCCGGTGACTCCGCTCGCGCTCACGCCGGCGCCCTCCGCGTCGACGACGGTGCAGCGCCCTCCTCCGACTGGAGAGGCTGTCCGAAAGACCGGAGGGACGTCGCTCCTCCGAATCGCCGTGCCGGGAGCCATCGCCCTCGCGCTGGCGATCTTCTTCATCCCGAAGCTGTTCTCAGACCCGGCGATCGAAAAAGCAGGCGTGCTGCTCGACCAGGGCAAGCCCGCCGCCGCACTGGAAGCGATCGACGCTTCGAAGAACCGCAACGACGGGGCCCTGCGAATGCTGCGCGCCGAAGCGCTGCACCAGCAGAACAAGCACGCCGACGAGTGGTACCTGCTCTCGCAGTCACCCGACGACGCGCTCGAGCAGATGCGCCCGGCGCTGCTGGCCGCGCTGCTGACCGACTTCCCGAAGAACGACGACGACGACGGCCTGAAGTCGGCGCTGCAGAAGCTGCCGAAGTCGAAGCTGAAAGACGTTCGCGAGTGGGCCTCGGGCAAGTGGTCGGCGGCGCAGTGGGGCGCGCTGCGTTGGGCCGACACCTCGCAGCTGAAGGGCGCCGACCTGGTGAAGGGCTACATCAACGTGCTCGACTCCGACGACTGCGACGCCAGGTCGACCGCGGCCCGCCGGCTCGGCGAGCTGGGCGACAACGACGCGATCGACCCGCTGAAGAAGCTGCTGAAGACGCCGCGCAAGGCGATGTTGGGCGGGTTTCTGGTGCGCGGGTGTGGTCACGACGAAGCGAGCGCGGCGCTGCGCAAGCTCGGTGCGACGCCCGACGATCGCTGATACAAACCAACCACTCTCCGGGGGAACACACGCATGTGCATGCCAGGCGGCGGCATCGTCAACGTCGGCAACTGGAACTGGGACGGCGATCGCATCGTGCACGACTGCATCGTGCCGAAGACCCGGCCGGTGATCGGTCACACCGGGAGGGGCGCCTTCTACGACATCGACGTGCGTGAGTTTCTGCTCGGAGATCGCAACGCGATGCTCCGCCGCGCGGTCGACACCGAGATTCCGCAGATGCTGAGCGACCTGCGCCAGGTGCACCTCGAGCGCTACAGGGGGAGCGGCCCGGGCACCTTCGACTACCGCGCCTCGGTGGTGAGCACCTACGTGTCCAATCACATTCACTACCTGCCGGTGGGTGAGGCGGTCGACGCCTGGCAGTTTCCAGACGAGACATTGCACGTGCGAGGTGGCGACTGCGAAGACCGGGCGATTCTGCTCGCCGCGCTGATGATCGCCTCGGGCATCAGCCCGTACAACGTGCGCGTCTGCCTGGGGAAGGTGTTCCTCGACAGCTTCGACGGCAAGTCGAAGGAGCACGACCACGCCTGGGTCGTCTACAAGACCGAAGCGAACCGGTGGACGATCGTCGATCCTCCGGTGCATGCGCGTGACGCGTCGCAGGTCGCCGCCCGCCGAGACGCACGGCCGAAGAAGCGCGCGCTCCGCTCGACGCGCTACGTGCCCTGGTACGTGTTCAACGACGCCCACCTCTGGGAGATCGGCCCGTCGACCCGCAAGCCGTTTCAGGAGGTCGCGATGCGCCGCAAGTGGAAGCGCATGCACCCCAGCTTTCACGGCGACGTGCACCAGACCATCGTCGACAGCGCGCTCGCCCTGGCCGGCGCGCCGCAGTGGGTGATCGACGACGTCAACCGGCACTTCTTCTCCATCTTCGGGCAGACCATCGACGCGCCCGACAACTTCACCAAGCACCCGTACGACTCGATCGATCACTTCGACAACTCGTACATCGACGAAGGCTGGCAGCGGGTGAACGAGCGGCTGGCGCAGTTCAAAGCCGACAACCACGCCAACCTCGACGGCTTCGCCTGGGCGGCCCACGGCATCGCCGACTTCTACGCCCACAGCTCCTACGGGCACTTCGCCCGGCGCGAAGGCGACCGGCTGATTCCCTTCGACGACACCGACCCCGACTCGTGCATGGACTCGCAGCCCGCGTACGGCGGAGGCAGCTTCGACCTCGGCAGCGCCGCCTTCACCGTCAACTCGGCGTGGACCGGCAAGAAGAACGCGGTGCCCGGCCTCTGGGGCGGTCAGCTGATCAGCGGCCGGTACTGCCAGCACGGCGACTCGCACGACATGCTGGAGCGGCTGACGCCGAGCCCGAGCTACCTCGACAAGCCCGGCAATCGCATGACGATGCCGCACCACAACGAGATCGCCGTCGACGAAGACAAGCCCGACGCCGCGCACGTCTTATACAAGGGCAAGGCGTACGTGGATCAGTTCGTGCGCCGCGAGAAGACGGCGATCGAGCACATTCGGCGGGCGTTCGCCGCCAACTGGCGAGGCTGATTACAGCCGGTCAGGAAAATTACAGACACTCGGGATGGCAGTCAGGCCCGTGAGTCAAGGCTGACGATTGTCGGCCATTCGATGTTTTTGATTTGAGTGGTGACTCTGCGGGCCGCATGTTGTCCTCGTTTCTTCGGGGGAAACATGCACATTGCTCTGATTGCGACGTTGTTGGGCGTCGTTCCGTCGAAGTGTCCTGCGCAGGACGGCAACAAGCCAGCACCCTATTGCCGGTGCGATGCCCACGAGTCGGGCTGCACAGCACTGAAGCCGCTCGATTCGAACGCCGCACGATCGGCCGTGTCGACGAGGACGGAATTCACTGACGCGCTGGGCGGGACCATCAATGCCACGGTGCTCGAAGCGCTCATCAAGCAGCGAGCCAGTCAGGTCACTCAAAGTCTGATTCTCGACCTCCTCCGCACCGCGGCGAAGCGACGTGACCTTCCCCTGGTCCTCGAGGATTTCGTCGGCGTGATGGCGAGCTTGATTGCATCGGTCGGCGACAAGGAAACCCAGATTCAGACCGTCACCACTGGTGTCATCCGTGATGGCCTCACGCTCGGCGTCGGTGCCGGAGTCAGCGCCCTCGGCACGGGTGGGGACAAATGCAAAGGCCTCGACGCGGTCCTCGACACCACCTACGAGGCCCTTGCTCTCGCGCCGGCGCTGAGTGGGCTCGGTTTCCCGGTGGCAACGGGAAAGGTGCCCGATGGCTGCGACGCGTTGGCGACGACGATCACGAAGTGGGCAGACGTATTGGGCAACGCTGGCGATCCGGCAGCCCTCAAGTCGGATCTCGATACGTTATCGAGTTGTCTCAATCCGGGCAGCGGAGTGACGACCCTGGCGGTGGCCGATGCCGGGACGAACAGCCTGGTCAGCGAGCTCGAGAATGCAAATGGGGTCAACAGCCCCTGTGAGGCGTTGAGAGTCTCGGTGGTTGAACGGTTGAAGGGAGTGACGTCGACTCAGGCAGTTGCGGTTGCAGACCGCTCCGCCATCACTTCCGCGCTGGCGCCTCTCGACTTGTCCGGGGCGAAGGCGTTGCCTCCAATCGTCGTCCAAGCGCTGAAGAGCGTCTTGTTCGCGCTCGCCCATCAGAAGCCCATCGCGCGCGGCGACCTCGTCGTACTGATCAACGAGGTCAGTGTGGAGACCGATAACGCCTGGCCTCGTACGAATACCGAGACCGACGGAGGAGTCGACTACGAGGCCGACGACGCGAAGAAGATCGTCGACGACTTCCTGGTGTCCCTCCCCACTGCGATCAGACAGGACAAGAGCGCTCCGCCCTCGGACATCAAGCTCGACGCGGCCGCACTCGCCGCCCAAATGGTGAGCAATTACGTCGATGAGCACAAACGCGGCTTTTATCTGCGCGCGACCGTGGGCTCCGGCGTGTTGCTCGCGGTAGACAAGTCTTCGCAGAAATATGCGCCGTCGCTTCACGAGGAGCTCGGGTTCGGCTGGCGGTGGCAGCCGATGAAGCAGCTCCTGCATGGTCCTCACCTCGGTGTCTCTGGGCTGCTCTACAAGCTTCAGCTGAACAAGCAGACGGTAAACGACTTGTTCGCGTTCCTCGGTTGGTCGTTCAACCTCTATCGCCTGCTCGATGTTTCACTGTCGGGCGGCGTGCTTCATAACCCTGACACGGGCAACGATCGCTTTGGCATGACGTTGAGCCTTCAGATTCCGCTCGCCGACTATCTCACCGACGCGATGAATTCGCCCTCGACCGACAACTCGAGCTCGCAGACCAAGTAGGCCGACGATGACTTCAGCCGGTGCAGCGTGCGCCGTCTTCGCATCACTGCTGATGGGGCCAGCGCCGCTTGCCCCGTTACCGCGGGTCGTATCGGGTGCGGCGGGCGGCCGTGACCGGCTCACTCAAGTGAATTGCCTCGAGAACGAACCGGTCTTCGTGCCTCACCAACCGACGGTGTCGTTGAAGGGCACTGAAGGCTTCAACCAGCTCAGTGTCACTGGCGATCGAAACGTGGTGGTGATTGCCGTGCAGGGTGGCGAGCGCCGATGCGCTGCCCCCGGTGCGCCACTTCATCTCGGCAGAGCGCCGGCCGAGATCTACGCCGGCTCGCGCTCCTTCACTGCTCGCCCGTCGTTCGAGTTGCGCCTTTCCTGGAAGGTGACCGCCATCGAACCGACGTTCGATCCGCTCAAGCTGATGCCGCAACCGCCACCTGCGGAGGAGTTCCGGCTTCCGAAACACGACGGCACCTACCTCGACCATGGCGAAAAAGCGAAGGCCGACCCCGTGGTGCAGTTGGTCTCAGCGACGGTCGCTGCGAGCACCGGAGGTTCTGGCCTGATCTGCACCGGCACCCGCGCCGTGGTCGGAGGCGAGGTGGGCGTGCTCACAGCCGCCCATTGCATGTACCAGGAGACCGGCACCGGAGCACTCGGCCCCAGATGGAAGGATCTTCGGGTCGACCACGGCCCCGCGCTCAACCTGTTGAACGCGCGCGTCACCTCGTCGTTCTCGGCGTGCGCACGCCGCGGCTCGACCGCGCAGCGCTGCATCGAGCACGATGGAGCCCCCGACCTCGCCTTCATACCCGCGCCGATCTCAGGTGAAACGTGGGCGGTGTGTGACGCGCAGCCCGACGACAACCAGATCGTGGTGCTTGGCTACGGGTATGACGGCGACGTGTTGCCGGAAAGCCTTCTGCTTGGCCACTTCGCCGTGCAGATTCCGAGCGAGCCGGAGGTCTGGTGGGTGGCCAACGGCAAGCAAGAGGAGATGGTGAACAAGGGCGATTCCGGAGGTCCCGCGTTGATGCAACTCGCATGGGACCAGCGCAAGACCTCGCGTCCGTCGATCTGCTGGACCGTGAGCGCCTACGTCGACGACGGCAACTCACGCACTGCGCGGCTGACGCCGGCCTGGTTGGCCGGCACGCTGGACACCACACCGTAGACGCCGACCCTAGCGCCGCGACTTGCGGGCCTGGGCCCAGACGCCGAGCGCCGCGCCCGACGGGTCGATCAACACGCCGATCGCGCCCATCTCGCCGATCTCCTGGTAGTCGAGCGCGATCTTCGCGCCGAGCTTCTTCGCCTGGGTGATGGTCTTCTTCACGTCTTTCACCTCGACGTAGGGCAGCCACGCGGTGGGCGCCTCGGCCATCGGCTTCACCTGCATGCCGCCGCCGGTGGCCTTCGAGCCGGTGTCGATCATCGTGTACGGCATGCCGGGGGTCTCCGACAGCTTCCACTTGAACAGCTTCGAATAGAACTTCTGCGAGCCCTTCAGGTTGGTGGTGTTGAGCTCGATGTGAACGAAGGGGTTGGCCATGGCGTTGCGCTCCTCGAATGGGTGAGTGCTTCGGGAGCTGAGACGGCCGGCCGGGGCAAAACCGTGCGGCCACCGCGGGAGAAAAGTGTCTGGCACCTGAGACGGCGCGAGACGCCCCAACCCCAGTCGAATCAGGTGGATACGAAGGGCACGGGCGCTGCTCAACCGCCCGCCCATGAAAACCCTCAGCGCAGTGGCAGTGCTGGTCGTGTCCCTCTCGGCTCAGGCGCAGATTCGCGTTCGGGTCGGCATTCCGGTTCCCCGCATTCGCGTCGCCATCCCCGCGCCGGTCATCGCGCTGCCGGTGATCCCGCTCCCGGTGATTCGCTTCGAAGCGCCGCCGCCGCTGGTGGAGATCGAGCCCGGCGTGCAGGTGGTGAGCGAGTACGGCGAGGAGGTCTTCTTCACCGAGGGCTTCTACTGGCACCGCCGCGACGGGCACTGGTTCCGCTCGCACGACCACTCCGGCAACTGGGCCGCGGTCGAGGCGCACGAAGTACCCGGCCGCCTGCACGGCTACTCGCCCGGCCAGTACCGCAACTACCGCGCGCCCCGAGCGGTCGAGGCGCCGCGCCAGATGGCGCACGCGATGCCGCCCTCACGGCCGATGGAGCCGCCGCGCCCGATGATGCCGCACAACGCGCCGCCTGCGCGGCCGGTGGCGATGGCTCCGCACCCGGCACCCGCCCCGATGCACCGCGCGCCGCCGCCAGCTCCTTCGCGCGGCCGTCACCGCTGAACCCACGCGGCTAACGCGCGCGCGGCGGATCTCTTCGCGAGGTCCGCCGCGTTCGTTTGTCGCGCGCAACGGTTGCGTCTGCCGCGCTCGCAACCGGCCGCAACGACGAAGGCGCGCCCGATGCAGCACCTTTCGCCGGAGGTGCGCGATGAAACGCCGAGAAAAGCGTGCGGTCGACTACGTGTTCGGAGCGCTCTTCCAGCTGGCCGTGCTGGTGGCGATCAACAGCTGGCCGTTGTGGCTTCCGTTCACCTTCGGCGTCGTCACGCCGGCGTACGAGCAGGTGGTCTGGGCGGCGAACCTCGCGGCGCTGGTGAAGCTGCTGCAGTGCGTGTGGCTCGCCTTCACCCGGCCCCAGTGGCTGCTTCACTTCACCAAGATGATGGTCGGGGTGGCGAACGCCATCTCCACCCTGGCGTTCGTGGCCGTCTTCCCGTTCAACTTCGCCGTCTTCGCCGGGCCGTGGATGAACCCGCTGGTTCGCGGCGCGATGCTGCTCGCGATTCTGGTGGCGCTGGTTCAGGTGCTGGTGAGCGCGGCTCGCTTCATCTTCAACGGCCCCAGCCCCAAGCTCACGACGCGAGCTTGATTCTGGGCCGTGGTTTGCGCGCTTTTCGCACCGGTGCCGGGCGGGGAAAGTAGGGCTCCACGTCGACGATCGCGTACCAGGTGAACCAACCGCATTCGCGGCACACGTATTCGTAGGTCACGCTCGTTCGGTTGCTCACCGGATCAGGCAGCGCGGCGAGCAGGTCCGTGTCTTCGCTCGCGCAGGCGCCGCAGAACCGAAACGGCCTCCGATCTTCCATCGTTCGCGCGCATTCGGTGGGTCCCCGGCCGGCCCAACGTGGCTCAGGGTTCGCCCTGGGGCCGACGAAGTCTGCATCGATCGCCGGCACCGGTAGGCGCGGTTGCAACTTCACGCCCGGAAAGCAGCTTCTCAGACGATCTCTCCAGGTCTGAAGCTCGCGAAGAGAACCGGTCAGGATCAGACCGGAGCCGAGGCGCGCGAGCTCACCTGGAACGTCGAGCGCCAACGTCGCGGGAATGACCAGCTCTTTCAGCCCGGTCGGAACCGCGAGCCACTCCCGGCGCCCGATCAGCTCTCCGGCGTTTACCGCCTCGACGAATTGCATCGGCGGCGCCAGCAGAAGCCGATTCAGCGAGTCGACGTTCGCGTAGCAGCTGAGCGACGCCCGCCTGACCAGCCCGTGCTGCCACCTCAGGTTGACGTCCTTCGCGGAGAGGTCACCAAACCAGGCGTGCCACTGCTCGCTGATCATTTGCTCGGCGCGCTCGCTCGCCGCGCACGATGGCGCGCCCCACAGCAACTCGTCACGCCCGGCTGCCCGTTGCTGTCGTGCGAACTCTTCTGCTCGGAGGGACAGCAACATCAGCTCTCCGAGCGGATCGCCGCGCGCATGCAGTGACTCCGCGTACGCCCGCACCGCGCGCGGATCATCGAGGTTGCTGCGCAGTTGGGCTTCGAGCCGCGCATGAATCGCCTGACTCCTGTCGTGTTTGCGTCTTCGCATTCACGCGAGAATACGACCTGGGTCTGACATGTAGCCGTGGCGCTCAGCGCTGTTCGAACCGAGCGAGCCCGCGGGTGCGGCCATCTCCCCGGTCGACGGTGTTCATCGCCGCGAACATCCGCTCCACCGGAGCCAGCCACGGCCCGTAGCCCTTGTTCACGTCGAGCACGAAGACCAGGTCTTCGGCTTCGAGGTAGCCGCCGATGGGAGAGTGGTGGCCGCCGCCGTGGCCGAACAGCGGCCCGCGCGAGAAGTTGGCGATGTACCGGTGCGCGGGATCATTCGCGAACCGCAGCTCTTCACGCAGCTCGTCGACGCTCGATGGCCGCACCACGGTCGCGGCCCAGCCGGCCGGCATCACCTCGCCACCTTCACGCACCACCTGCTCGAGGCTCATCGCTCGCAGCCCGAAGCCCCGCAGCGGGTTCGCTCCGGCGTCGACGCCCACCGAGCGCAGCACGTTCGACACGCTGGTCGGCCCGCAGATGGAGCGAAAGCCTTGAGAGCGCAGGGGCGAATATTTCGCCGCGACCGGCAGTGCCCAAGCACGCTCCAACAGCTCTGCAGTTTGAACCGTGGAACGGAGCACGCCTCGAGCGTAACGGCCTCCGGTACCGCGGTCACCTCCCCGACTGGGGGGCGTCGAGAAACGTGCCCAGCAGCACCCACCGCCGCGCCCCCGGCCGGCCCTCGAGCGGAGTGGTGTAGTGCCAGAAAGGCAGCCGGTACGCGGTGAGCACGCCCGAGCGGCCGACCTCGGTGAGCTGCGAGAAATACCCGCGCTGCTCGTAGACCAGCGACTGCCGCCGCACCCCGGGCGTGCACAAGGTCAGGTGCACGTCGGTGTAGCCGTCGCGCGCCTCGCGGTCCTCCGGGTGGTGATCATTGTGCGGGCCCGAGTAGTCGCCGACCGCGTGCGCGAGCACCTGGGTTCCCCAGCCGCGCCGAACCCGCCGTCCCGAGAGCACCTCCGCGAAGCGCCCGAAGGTGTCTGACCGCAGCATCTTCGACACGCCGATCTTCTCCACCGCGCGAGCGCCCTTCGAGCGCGAGCTCATCGTCACCGTCGACACCCGCACCGTCTTCGGCAACAGCTCCTCGTAGTTGTGCCGCATGCCGAAGATGGTCTCCGGTGGAATCGGGGTGTTCATCGCGGTCAGGTGCGGAGCGATCTCGCTCTCGAGCAACCCGAGCAGCGCCTTGCACCGCGCGGCATCGAGCAGGCCCCGGGTGGCGACGAACCGCTGGCCGGTCTTCAGAATGCCGCTCAACGCAGGCACCCGCCCCTCGAGCACGGCGCGGCCACGCGGAGTCAGCAGGTCGGCGAACTGCGGAGGGCAACGGGCCATGAGACCGTTTACCGCATCAGCGGGGCGAGCTTGGCGACCTTCTCGGGAGTCCAGTCGCCGCTCGCCGGCAGCACCACGTCGACGTTCAGACCGTGGCCGTCGAAGGCGCGGTCGTCGCCGTACACGTCGCTCATGCCGAGCGCGAAGCGAAACGGCAGCCCGGTGTGAGGCAGCACGCCGTAGCCCGGCTGAATGAACTGCGCCACGCCCGCCGAGCTGGTGCCGACGAACCAGACGTTGGGCAGCGGCGCGAGCTCGGTCGCCAGCGCCTCACAGTCGGAGCCGCAGCCCGAATCCATCCACACGATGATCAGCGGCCCGTCTTTCACCGGCTTCGGCGTGCGCTCGGCGAGCTTCACCTCACCCGGCGTCTCTTCGTTCACCCGCGGGCAGCCCTCGGGCGACTCGGCGAACAGCGCGTCGACGTCTTCCTGCCACTCCTTCAGCTCGTCGGGCTCCAGCGGCGCGTGCACCCCGGGGTTGAACATCTGCCCGAAGTTCCACCTCAGCGCCGGGTAGAGACACGACTTCACCAGCGTGCGGTGAAACTTCTTCATTCCATCGGGCGGCGCGGCGACGAAGCCCTTCAGCACCTCGAAGCCGTATTCGTCGGAGCCCCCGCCGTTGCCGCGCAGGTCGACGATCAGCGTGCGCTCCTTGCCGTCGGGCTTCGGCCAACCGGCGCGGCGCTGCTCGAGGTCGGCGTACACGCTCGGGTTCATCGAGGGAATCTTGAACCAGACGGTGCTCTCGTCGAGCCGCTTCACCTCCGGCCTGGCGGTCATGTCGGCGATGATCGCCGAGGCGTCTGACGGGCTGTGCGGCGCCAGCGGCTCGAGGCTGATCCACTCGGCGCCGCAAGAGATCGACTCCAGCTCCCCATCGCGCTCGGGCAGCGACAGGTACCAGGCCGGCTTCAGCGCGTCGCCCGAAGGCACCAGCGCCCGGTGGGGCTGTTCGCCGAGGTCTCCCGGCGCCAGCGCACGCTCCGCTCCTCCGCGAATGCGAACCTTCGTGCACGACGCGCCCTCGTGAGCGAGCAGCCAGCTGCGCGAGGGCGACCGCAAACCGCCCAACGTGAGTGGAATCTGGGTGTGGTTGTCGAGCTGCCGCTGCGACAGCTTCACCATCGGCGCGAATGCCTCCTCGAGGCTGAGCTCGGCGTCGCCCTTGGAGGACAGGTCGGCGCGCCAGTCCTTGAACCACTGCGCCCAGTCGAAGCCGCGCCGGGCGATCCACTCGTAGCCGCCGTACTGCCGCGGCAGGATCTGCTCCAGCAGCTCGACGTCTTTCAGCACCTCGCTCGCCCGAGGGTGCGGAGGCGCGATCAGGTACTTCCCGGGCGGGCCCATCCACGCCAGCGGCACCACCAGCGAGCGGCTGCTGAACGGCGCATCGAACGGGTGCTCGAGCACGATGCCGCCGTCGGGCACCTTCACGCCCAGCGCCGACACCCGCGCGTTCACCCGGTCGCGCAGCTCCGGCGGAACGGTCAACTCGGGGTGCGGCTTGTTGTGGGCCCAGCGCTCGACCACCACCACCGCGACGAGCAGCAGCAGCGCGAGCAGCGCCCCGAAGCCGATCGAAACCTTCTTCCATCGCTTCATCGTGACGCGGTGGTGCTGTAGTGGCTGAACCCCCCGCACTCCACGCAAACGTATTCAGAGCGGTCTTCTTCCCGGCTCTTGAAGATTCGCCGGGTGTTGCTGCCGGCGCAGTGGGCGCAGAAATGAAACAGCACGTACTGCCCGCTGAAGCGCTCGCCGGGGCCCGCCTTGCCGTCGCGGTGCTTGGTCCACCTTCGCAGCAGGTGAAAATCAGGCGGAGCGTACGACGGTTGCTCGGTCGGCCAGGGCCCGTTGATCGCGCGGTCTCGGTCGAGCGGAGTGAGCTTGGCCAGCGGCAACGCCACCCGCAGCGCCGCGCGATGAGCGGTGAACACCTTGGCCGGCCCGCGGAGCACCAGCGCCTTGCCCAGTGGTGAGAGCCGCTCGCGCGCGAAGTGGAGCACCGCGGCGGCCGCGGCGTCGTCGAGCTTCGGCCCCAGGGTGAGCTGGAATTTTTCGAGCGCGGGAGCACGCAGGGTGGCGAGCGCTTCGAGGTCGGCCTTCGCCGGCCGCACCTCGAAGGTGACGAACATCTTCGTCAGCGCCGGGAGCTCCGCGTGGGCGAGCGGCGAGAGCGCGTTGGTGCGCGAGAACGACCAGTGCAGACAGTCGAGCGACGAGGCCGCCGGCAAACCTCCGGCATCGCCGTGAAAGCCATGCTCCGCCTGAACGAAGCGAACGAACCGCATCGCGGGCAGCGACAGCAGCGGAGCGAGCGACTGCAGCGGGCAATTCTCGAGCACCTCGAGCAGACGCACGAAGCCGTGCTCCCAGGTGAGCTTGACGCTGTTGCGCGGGAGCGCGCCGAACCACTCGCTCCACCGCTCGCGGATGATCTGCTCGGCGAGAAAGTGGTGATCCGAGTGGGTGACCAGCCAGGCGTTTTCTCCCAGCGGCTGGCGCTGCTCGAAGCGCTCCGCCAACAGCTGCATGCGAATCAGCTCGCCGCGCGGGTCGCCGCGCTCTTCCAGCCAATCGGCGTAGACCTGAAACAGCTCCGGAGCGTCGAACTGCTCGCGCGCGCATTCGTCGAGCGATGGATGAATCGCTTCGTCGCGCACTCCGGAGATCTCACGCATCGGTAACACCTCGAAAACTTTGTAGGGCAGTGTACGACCTCGATCGACGTAACGCGAACAGCGCCCGCAGAAGTCCGTGGCGCGATCGATTTCAGAACGCTTTAGTCAGCGGGCCGTGGAAGACCGCCGTCGCCCCCTACAGACCCGAAAAGCAGTCAGCCTCACCGTCAAGCTCGCGCACAAGGGCCTCGACGAGTTCGTCGAAAAATACGCTTCGAACATCTCGGTCGGCGGCCTCTTCATCAGAACGCGGGAGCCGCAGCCGATCGGCACCAAGGTCAGTTTCAAGATCGAGATCGCGCAGGGGCAGCGGGTGCTCCAGGGCACCGCGCTGGTGAAGTGGGTGCGGGCGCTGAATGATCCGAACGGGCCGGCGGGCATGGGCCTCGAGTTTCAAGATCTCGATCCCGCCAGCCACGAGGTGGTGCGCCGCATTCTCGCCGGTCCCTCGGCTTCGGCGCCCGGCCCGGCGATCCCGGTGAAGAACATCGCGCCGTCGATCGCGCCTTCCATCGCTCCGTCGATTGCGCCCGCGATCGCGCCGGCGATCAAACCGGTCGCACCGGTGGTGAAGCCGGTCGCCGCGCCGCCGCCGCCGCCTCCGCCGGTTGCGGCGCCGGTCGAAGAGCCTTCGCCTCCGCCACCTCCGCCCGCGGTGACGCCGGAAGAAGCGCCCAGCCTGGCCGACCACCCGGAGCTGTTCGAGCTGCCCGAGAACGACGCCAACGCGGTCGATCTCGATCTCGACTCGCTGCTGGCGGCGACCCCGGAGCCTTCGCCCGACACCGCGGTTCCCGGCTTCGACGTCGACGTGGACTTCGACGAAGCGCCGGCGCCGATTCCCGCTCCGCCGGCGCCTCCGCCCGCCGCCCCGGCGCCGCAGACGCTCTTTCTCAAGCCGCCGGCGAGCATCGACCCCACCGGGCCGGTGTTGGGCATCGACCTGGGCACCAGTAATACGTGTTGTGCGCTGCTGGTGAACGGCAAGCCGCAGATTCTGAAGTCGATCGACGGCTACGCGTTGATCCCCTCGATCGTCGCGATCGGCCGGCAGAACCAGCTGCTGGTGGGCAGCCGGGCGAAGTCGCAGCTGATGCTCAACCCGACCCAGTCGATCTACGGCGCCAAGCGCCTGGTCGGCCGCGACTACGAGAGCGACACCGTGCGCGAGGTGCGCGAGCGCTTTCGCTACGAGATCGTCTCCGGCCCCGGCGGCAAGGCAGCGGTGAAGCTCGGGCCGCAGCAGGTCTCGCTCGAAGAGGTGCAGGCGCTGGTGCTCCAGGAGTGCCGGGAGATCGCCGAGCGCGCGCTGAAGTCGAAGGTGAGCCGGGCGGTGATCACCTGCCCCGCGTACTACTCCGAGCCTCAGCGTGAAGCGGTGCGGCGCGCGGGCGCGATGGCGGGGTTGAAGGTCGAGCGCATGCTCAACGAGCCGACCGCGGCGGCGATGGCCTACGGCCTCAACCGCGGGATGGCGAAGAAGGTGCTGATCTACGACCTCGGCGGCGGCACCTTCGACGCGACCATCTTGCGCATCGACGGCAACGCGTTCGAGGTGTTGGCGACCGGCGGCGACATCTTTCTCGGCGGGTTGGACTTCGACAACCAGCTGGTCGACGAGCTGCTCAGGCGCTTCGAGCAGCAGCACGGGCAGCCGTTCAACGGCGACGCGGTGGCGTTGTCACGCATCGCGGCCGAGGCGGAGCGCACCAAGATCGCGCTCACCGAGCGCAACGAGATCGAAGCGAGCCTGCCGATGCTACAGATGACGGCCGACGGCAAGCCGCTCAACCTGACCGCCAAGGTCACCCGCGACGAGCTGAACACCCTCTGCGCCGACCTGGTCGACCGCACCATCGACGTGGTGAAAGACGTGCTGCTCGACGCGAAGCTGAAGCTGACCGAGCTCGACGACATCGTGCTGGTCGGAGGCATGAGCCGGATGCCGCTGGTGCGCGAGCGGCTGAAGGGGCTGTTCGGCAAGGCGCCGCAGGCGAGCGTGAACGCCGACGAGGCGGTGGCGGTGGGCGCGGCGCTCTACTCAGGCACCATCGACAAGGTGTCGAACGTGGTGCTGATCGACGTGGTGCCGATGACGATCGGCATCGGTCTGCCCGGAGGCGGCTTCAAGCGGGTGATCGAGCGCAACACGCCGTTGCCCGCGACCGCGTCGTTCGCGCTGACGACCTCGAAAGACGGTGAGACCAGCCTCGAGCTCAACCTGTTTCAAGGCGAAGACTCGCGGGTCGACGGCAACGAGTACCTTGGCACGGTGAACGTGACCGGGCTGCCGAAGGGGCCGAAGGCGTCGGTGCAGGTGACGGTGCAGCTGAAGCTCGACGGCGACTGCGTGCTCTCGGTCGAAGCGCGCGAGCTGCAGACCCGCGCCGTGTTCCGCGCGACGATGGCGACCCGCTACAGCCCCGACGAAATTCGCACCCGGTTGGGCATTCCCACGATGGCGGGCTCGGCCCAACGCGCGCGCGCGAAAGAGCTCGAGAAGCGCGGCGGCCGGTTCTGGGGCTTCCTCAAGCGCGTGGTCGGCAAAGCGTAATCAACCCCTCTCGTGAAAGGAGAGGGCCGACGGACGCATCAGCGTACGCGGGGGGAGGTTAGCGGCCTGTCCACTTCACGAGTTACCTCACTGGCCGTGCTGCTGTGCCTGGCGTCGTGCAAGCGCGAGCCCGCACCACCCAAACTCCCGTGCACGCCGTCGATACATGCGATCTCGCGGCGCGGGCCTCCGCAGTTCGAGGGCTACCGGTTTCTCGGTGGTTCGGCGGACGGCAAGAAGGTGGCGTTCTCGGTGAGCGACATCGGCCCTGGCAGCGGCGACACCGTCGGCGGCGCACGGGTGTTCGAAGCGGGCGCGACGAAGCCGGTGTGGAAGAAGAGCTACTTCGCCGTGCACGGCACCGACGCCGAGCTCTCCAAAGTCGAAGAGGGAATGCTGACCGACTTCGCCAGCGAGCTGAGCGCGGCCGGCGTCGAGGTGGGCAAGCAGCTTCCGGTGCAGCAGGCGTGGTGCGCGGGGCCCGACGGCGTCATCTACACCGCGGGTGGCGTGGCGCTGACCTTGAAGCCGCGGCATTCACCGTGCGCCGCCGACCCGCAGCACCAGACGTTGAGCTGGCAGCTGTGCACGCTCGACGGCACGCGCTGCGCGGGCAGCGAGACCGACGGGTGCCTCGACGGTGAAGCCTCGCTGGCCGACCTGGTACGCGTCGGCTCGGTCGACTGGGCGGTGGTTGACGTGAAGACCTTCCCGTTCTCCGGGGTAGAGTTTCACCTCTACGAAACCGCGGGAGGCGCGTTTCAAAAATGACCTCGATTGCGTGGGCGATGACCGCCGTCGTTCTTCTCGCAGCGCCACCTCCAGCGCGGCCGGTAGAGCCGAACGCGGTGACGCCCGCCGCCGAGTCTGCGCCACCGCCTCCGCCTTCAGCGTCTCCTGAAGGGGAAGCCGAGACCGAAGCGCCGGCCGAGCCCACGGCTCCGAGGCGATTTCGTTTCGGCGGAGGCGTGAGCGGAGTGGTGGTGCCTCCGTTGGACAGCCCGACGGCGACCTGGGCGGTGGGCGCCGAGTTCAACATGATGGTCGCCTTCAACCAGCGGTTCGACCTGTTGGTGCTGCTGAACTTCACCCACGCGGAGGCCGACGCGACCGTCACCAACGCGCTGTTAGCCGGCGTGGGTGGCGAGGTCTGGTTCGGCTTCTACGGGTTGGGAGCGCTCACCGGCCTGGGCTACGCGAAGTTCGACAAGGTGAAGCACGGCGGCTGGGACGACGACAGCGCGGCGATTCTGCTGCTCGGGTCGCCGGCGCGTTTCCGCTTCGGAGAGCGGGTGCAACACCACATCTTCCTCGACCTGGGGACGATCGTCTTTCTGGCGCACTACCCGGAGCTGTTCGGGCGCATCGGCTACTCGATTCTCTTCTGAGCACGTTGCGCGGCTGATCTGTCAACGCGACTGACAGCGCGCCCCGGCGCGACGATTTTGCAGCGTGCGACAACGCGAGATGCGCATCGACTCTCACGCCACCGCGGCTGCCCGGCCCAACACGTCGACGCTGAAGCTGGCGACCTACAACGTGCTCTTCCAGACGAGCCCGGAGCAGACCAAGGCCGACCTGAAGAAGCTGATGGCGGACAACGGAGTGATTCACCTCCAGGAGTTCGACGCGAAGCACCACCAGCTGCTGCCGTGGATTCGCCAGCAAGGTTGGGGCGTGGTTCTTCCCAAAGGGAGCGCCGAGCCGGTGTTGTTCGACAAGTCGCGCTACGACCTGCTCGACAGCGGCGCGAAGAAGCTGAACGACCCGGTGCAGCTGCCCGGCCGTGGTCACTACCCCGCGCGTCACGCGGTCTGGGCGCGGCTGAAGGACAAGAAGACGGGCGCCGACTTCACCAGCATCTCGGTGCACACCATCGCGCACGACCTGGGGCCGAAGAAGACGCCGCGGTTCGATGCGATCAAGCGGCAGCAGTTCAAGGAGCTCACCCAGCTGGCCGACAAGTTCGACGCCAAGGGTCCGGTGCTCATCGGCGGGGACCTGAACGCGCAGCCCGGCCGCAAAATCTGGCCGGCGAAGCAGCTGCGTCAGGCGGGGCTGGTCTCGAACTGGACCGAGCTGGGAATGAAGGGCGAGCCGGGCACGCATGGCAAGAACCACATCGACAACGTGCTCACCGAGAAGGACCAGCGCAAGGCGTTGAAGCTCGAGAAGCAGCACGTGGTTCGCGGGCTGCACTCGGATCACCGGGCGCTCGAAGTGCGTTACCGCCTCAAGGATTCCTGAGCGCGCGCCGATTCGGGTAGCTTCGAGCCAGCGTGACGCTGGAAGAAGCCGAAGCGGCCATTCGCGAAGTGCTGGGCCAGACCGGTCAGGTCGCGAGCACGTTGGGCACGGTGATCGAGACGATCGTCCGGCCCGGTCCTTCGGCGGAGGGCGAGAGCGAGTCGTTGCCGGCGCTGACGGCTGCCGACGGGCCCGACGTGGTGCTGTTCGAGGAGCTCGGGCGCGGCGGCATGGGGGTGGTGAACCGCGCGGAGCAGCAGTCGTTGTCGCGCGAGGTGGCGGTGAAGTCGGCGCACGAAGGCGACGACGTGAAGGGCAGGGCGCTGATTCGCGAAGCGCGAATCATGGGCTCGCTGGAGCACCCGAACCTGGTGCCGATTCACGCGCTGGTGGCGAGCGAGAACGGCACTCCGCAGCTGGTGATGAAGCGGGTCGAAGGCACGGCGTGGAGCGAGCTTCTTCGCGACGAGCTGCACCCCGCGTGGCCGCCGCTTTTGGTGGGTCACGGCGATCGCATGCGGGCGAACGTCGACGTCTTGATTCAGGTGAGCCGGGCGCTGGCGTTCGCGCACGACCGGGGAGTGATTCACCGCGACCTGAAGCCGGCGAACGTGATGATCGGCAACTTCGGCGAGGTGTACCTGCTCGACTGGGGCGCGGCGATTCGGCTGACCGAGCGCGAGACGGAGCAGCCGGCGATCGCGGGCACGCCCGGGTACATGGCTCCCGAGATGGTGCGGGGAGACCCGAAGCAGGCCGATGAGCGCACCGACGTGTACCTGTTGGGAGCGACGTTGTTTCAGGTGTTGGCGGGGCGGGCTCCGCATCAGGCGGAGGGGGTGGTGGAGGCGTTGGCGGCGGCGTTGTCGGGCCAGGTGCCTGAGCTGCCTCCGTCGGCGCCGGGCGATCTGGTGTCGCTGGTGCGCAAGTCGATGTCGCTCGAGAAGTCGGAGCGGCCGCGCAGCGCGGAGGCGTTTCGCGAGGAGCTGGCGCGCTACCTGGTGTCGCGCGACGCGGAGGTGGTGGCGGAGCAGGCGCGCGCGGCGGTGCGGCTGGGGGAAGAAAAGCTGTTGGTGGAGGGGCCGACGTCGGCCGACGGGTTTCGCGGGTTGATCGAGGGGCGGTTCGGGTTTTCGTCGGCGGCGAAGCTGCGGCCGGAGGACGACTCGATTCGGCGCGAGCTCGACTCGGCGACGGTGAAGCTGGTGGAGCGCGAGGTGGCGCTGCGGAGCCCGCGTTCGGCGCGAGCGTTGTTGGGTCAGCTGGGCGCGTCGCCTCCGGAGCTGGTGGCGAAGGTCGAGGCGCTCGAGAAAGAAGCGTCGCTGGAGCGTTCGGCGGCGGACGAGCTGTTGAAGACGAAGCGCGCGGCGGATCCCTCGGCGGCGGTGGGGCCGTTCTTGAAGCTGTTCGGTTTGGTGGGCGGGCCGGGCATCATGATCGGCGGGTGGATGTCGATTCAGGCGGCGAAGGAGGGCCGGGGCCTCACGGTGCTGGAGAACGTGGCGCTCGACGCCGGCACGGTGGCTGCGTACGTGTTGGGGGTGTTGCTGGGCCGCAAGTCGTTCTTCTCGACGCCGGCGAGCAGCAAGGTGACGCTCTATTACATCGTCGGGCTGAGCTGCATGGCGCTGGCGAACCTGTACAGCCTCGCGTTCGGCCGAGACACGTCAGAAGCGACGGGCCACGCGATGTTCGCGGGAGCGGTGGTGATGGCCGTGGTGGCCGCGACCGAGATTTGGGAAATCTGGGCCGGGGTGGCGATTCACCTGGTGGCGATGGGGTTGATGTTCGCTTTCCCGATGTATGCGTCGCTGCTGTGCGTGGCGGGGCTGGGGCTCGACACGCTGGTGTACATCTGGGCGTTTCGGAATCACGCCTCGCGCGCGCGCGTCTTGAACTGACCGTGCTTCTTCGCCAGCACCAACATCGGGATCGCGGCGGCGAGGCAGACGAGGACCGCTATTGGTGAGGCTTCTGCGCCGAAGGCGCCTCCGCTGAGCCAGTCGGGGCCGGTGAGCACTCCGTGGAGCAGCCCCTTCGCTTCGTGTCCGGAGATGGCGACGCCGAAGATGCCGCCTTGGGTGAAGTTCCAGCCGATGTGGAGGCCGATCGCGAGCCAGAGCCTGCGGGTCACCAGGTAGGCGGCGGCCAGTAGAATTCCAGCTTCGAGGGCGATCGCTATCGCGCCGATGAGCGTGGCGTTCGGGTTCGGGAGGTGGAGCAGGCCGAACAGCAGGGCCGAGATCGCGAGCGAGCCCCAGGTGCCGGTGAGCTCTTCGGTGATTCGGTAGACCACTCCGCGGAGGAGGATTTCTTCGCCGATGCCCCCCAGCGCCGCGGCTGATGCGGTGCCGAGCAGGGCGGTGGCTGGGCCGGTGCCTTCGACTTTGTAGGAGCCGAGGAGCCAGAGGATTCCGATGGTGGCGGAGAAGAGCAGGGCGCCGAGTGCGAGGCCCGCGAGGGCCTCGGGCGTCTTCTTGGGATCCAGCTCGGTGGGTTGCCGGTTCTCGAGGTTCCTCACTAGCGCGATGTAGACGCCCGTGCTGCCGATCGCGCCGAGCAGTGTTGCCACGAAGTTGGGGAGGCCGAGGCCTTTCGTGATTCCCCACGCTGCGCCGAGCGTGAGCGCCACGGCGAAGAAGCCTAGGACTAGGCGCGAGCCGGCTTTGGAGAGGAAGCGGCGCATAGACGGGGCCGCCAATTGGACCTATTCCCGGCCGAGTCGGGCGAAGAATGGGATCAACGCATCGTTGATTGACTTAACGGCGGCGGTTGCTGACGTGCTACCTGCCTCTAACGCTTGTGTGAAGAAGACTAGCGCTGTTGTTGAGATCGTCTTGGCGTTCAGCGGCAACCCGAGCTTCTCAACTCGAGTTGCCAGCGCAGCCTTTGCACCATCGGCGGTAGGGGGCACATCAGCACCAATGGAACGTAGGACGATGGCTTCGGGGCAGGTCTCAGGAAGAAACCGAACGCTGCGAAACAGGAAGCCGAGATATTGACGACGAAGCGCGTTGAGTTTCTGAGTCGCGTTGACGTCGTTGCCACCGTCAGCCCCCAGAGTGACATCGACACCTGTTTGATCCTTGACGAGTTTTTCGAGAGTGTCGTCCTGGGCTGACGCGATTGTGCTGGGATCAACGAACGCAGTGGCCGGTTTTACGTCACCGTCCAGCAGAACAACGGTGTCTCGTGGCGAATGCATGAGCGTCGGTATTCTCGACGCGTAGTAGGCCCTTGCACCTCCAGGCAGGAACTCCACTGTGAACATGTTGTCCAGATGCGGAACACTCTTCAGCGAACGCTCGACGATTAGCTTCGCAAGATCATCTTCCACAAGGATCCGCAAGACATCTGGTGCCGCGGCACCCAGGCGCGTAAACGCAGAATACGGATGGCTACTCGGGATGACTTCGAACTTGCCGCCCGCGTTCTCAAGGAACACTTTGATGGCATTGTCAGGGAGGTCCTCAACCAAGGAGGTTGAGTGCGTCGTGAAGACCACTTGATGTTTCTTTGTTACAACGTGGCTCGCGATAACACTGAGGAGTCGCTTCTGTGCCGCAGGATGTAACGAGACCTCCGGCTCATCCAGCAAGATTAACGTGAAGTTTTCAGCTTCATGTAGCTGCTTTACCAGGCTTGCAACTGCCAATTCACCACTGCCGGCGAAAGCTTCAGAGTAGGTCTGGTTCTTCTTTGTCTCGAACAGAACGCTTACCCCGTCGAGGTGGTCGAACAATGAATGAACTACTACTCGGGCCGAGCTGTAATCCTTCCCGAGGATGAACGAGATGTCGTCGAGCTCCTCCGCGGTCAGAGTTCGATTGCCTTCGACGAATGAACGGCCGTAGTACGTTGCTTTCTTATCCCCCGCATCGAAGACGCGCTTAAGGGGAGGTGCCCAGGCCCGAAGTCGATCTTGCCGGGTCTTGAGGGTGGTGGTCGCCTTGGGCAGTCCGAAAAAGAAGTACTTGTCGAAAGCACTCAGTTCGCTTCTGAAATTCAGGTACAGCACTTTACGAGCTACGGGATTCCATCTGTCCTTGTCTTGCCCTGCCAAAAGCCCGGTCGAGGGAGGGACGACCAGCGCCATTCCGTCTCCAGCAACAGCCTTCGTTGGTTCGAAGTAGTCTGGTTTTGAAGCCTTCGACACTCTTGCTTTGCGAGTTTCGACAACGCATTTTGCAGCGTCATGCCAGTGACCGTAGATGAATCGATTGGGTCCGCCGCTGCCCTCGGCAATCGGGTCAACCGCGGTGGAAAACCAATAGTCGGAGGTCGTTTGCCCTGCAGGTGCCCCGTACAAAGCATGTAGTGCAGAGGTTTTGCCGCTTCCGTTCGGGCCGACGAATGCGGTGATCGGGAAGTCAAAGTCGATCCGCGTTCCCGGTGCGATGTTCTTGAACAACGGAAATCGGATATGGGCAATGTACCTCTTGAGCACGGTGCCCTTGCTCAGCTGCCCGATTGTTTTCAGAAGGTCCGGAAGGGATTTCCGCGCAGTCATTGGGTGAGCGATTGGCGCCGCATGAGTCCCTGTCGCCATCATGCGGCGGCCGCCCCTGTCGTTATGCAGGATACATCAGAGGGGGCTTTTGGCTCTACGTGCAAATTCAAGCAAAGACCCCCAGGCTCAAGGCCATCTGAACCTGTGCGGAAGATGAACGAGTCAAGTGGTTCAAGAAATCAGCCAACGGGTTCAGTCGTGTCGCGGCATTCTGTCTCTTGACGAACGCGCTTTTTGGGCCGCCCACAGGGACGATGGTTGCGCCTAACGCAGCGAACCAGGAGAATCCCGCCATTGGCCGGGGATCACTCTCAAAACGGCGGAAGCGGCCTAGCAGCGAAGGTCGAGACGGAGCGACTGCGAATCGCGTCCGAGCGCGCACGTCTGGAAGAAGAGATTTCCAAGCTGACGAAGAACCTCGAGCGACATGCGGTATTGATCCCCGACATTCGTAAGGACTTCGACGACCGCATCGCCGAACTACAGCACGAACGCGACAAGCAGCTCACTGCGCTCGAGGGCGACCTGGTTTCTGGTCGAAGGGATCTCGAAGCCCTCATTGCGCGTCGAGACAATCTTCCATCCGTTTCGCAAAAGTCACTCGTACTTCTCGAGGAAGATCTGCGCGCAGCAAGAACGCGCTTTCAGGGTTGGCTCGTCGAGAGAGCCGACAAGCGGGAAGCGTTGGCACGAGTTCGCGCTGAAACCGTACAACGTTTGGGCGAGTCTGCGGTCGGCGACTACGACGAAATGCGTCGGCGAATCCTTTCCGCGCAGGACCCAGTTGAGCGACGTGCATACGAAATTGCTGAGCGCGCGATACGAATTCAGCTTTCGGATTACGCGGTTCGCCTCGACAAGCTGACAGAGACCTTCGCCACCCCATTGTCGATCGTGGTTCTTTCAACGCTCGAAAGACCCAAACTGATTCTCGTGGCACCGATTCCGGCTGATGCGCGGGACGGGGATGATCTCTGCTGGCGTATTCGTGCGTTCCTCGTCGAGGCTGCTGAAAGAGCCAAAGATGCCAACGCTATTGTCACGCTCGGCGATGTTCACGGCAATCTGTCTGTCGTGATTGAGCCGTGGGCTCTTGAGGCTCACTTTGTCGAGGTGGCGCTCTCCGAGGCTTGGGAGACAAGGAGGACTTTGATAGGAGCCGGACTGTCGCTTCATCAAGAGATAGTCCCTGGCATAGAGCCACCTTTCGTCCCAATAGAGGAGGACGAACAACCCGGCAGCGACGACAGCGAGCTAGGTGGAAGCCTTCTTATCGTCGCCCGACGGCTGGGGATGGCGTTACCAGACTTGGTAGCGAGTCTGTTGGGCAACCGGCTGCCGTTTCCCGACGACCTGCTTGAGGCGGGCGTTGAGCAATCTGTTCGAACCCTCTTAGGGATCGGGGTTTCCGCGCGCCGCGAAATCCCAAGTCCATCGCCGCCGGTTGCCCCGTCTCCTGCTGTCCCCCAGCCTCTTGCGATTGCCAGCCGATTACTTGGCAAACTCGTTCGGGACCACCGCATCGGATCGCGCCATACCTCTGAAGATCACGCGTGGGGCCATCATTTCGCCGACGATGAAAAGGATCTTGCGCGAGAGGTGACCCGTCGTCTCGTGCGCGAAGGTATTCTCCTGGAAAAGAATCGCAACGGTGCGCCGCACGTTTCGATCAATCCTCGTCGTGTGAAGGACGCGCACCGTATTGTCGGGCTTAGTTACCCTGTATCACCCATCTTTGATGGGCTTTGATAGCTGGAATCGAACTTGGAATTCTCCTTCTTCATCCTCGTTAGCTTGCGATGGTTGGCCACTGATCCGAAAGCGAAAGAAGCGCTGCTTTCGAAAAACGCGTGCTTCCTTGGGGTTCACGACAGATTTCCAAACGGATGTCGCGTTCTGCTCAAATTCAGGTCGGCAGACGGAGTGGCAACGGAAGACGGGCGCATCGAACGAAGCGGCAAGGCCCTGATTCTCAAAGGCCGGGCTTTTATGCAGTACGTACGGCCTCTCATTGAAGACCCGAACGCTTCCACGTCCTCGGATTCTTTGATCGTGTTTATCGAGGGCAGTGGCGACGAGGCGCGCTGCATCATTTCGAAACTATCCAGAGATGCGCTTCAGCGAATTGATGGTCCCGAACGTCTGTCATTGTATGCGCTTCCGCCAGTGACCGGCACCCTCGTTGATGCCGAGTCACTAGTGCAGGCGCTACAGCGCATCACTGGTGCGGACGAGCCAGACTTGTTTTCGATTCATGTGGATCGCTTCATCAACGCACCGCACATCATCACCTCTCTGTTTGCGCACCTGCAGTCGGTGCGCGCATCTGATGCGATGCGGTTCCCAGTTGTAATCAAGACTCTCGCAGATCAGCTTAGAGCCGAGCTCCTTCGGCGGACCGACCCACCACGGATCGTCAAGATCACGAAAAACCACGTCGACACTTGGGCCGACGTTCAAGGCAAAGCGCTCTCGTTCGCGGATGGTGGAGCTGCGCGCATCGCGGGGCTCCCGGGCCTGAGCCCGATGGCGATTCGCGTCGGTGTCTACACGGTTCGTCCTGGGGAGCGCGACGCCGATCGCGAGAGGTTCTCCATGCGGCCTTTCGTGGTCGGAGATTCATTGGATCGTGAGCGGCGACCAAGGGAAGCACCTGACCCGAGGCGCCTACAGGAGGCCGCTCGGTATACGATGGAACCGCTGGCGGGCTTGCTCCATCTCGAGCAAAACCCGGACGTGGTCGCGTTGTTTACGCATGGTCCCCTCGTAAACCAATTCGCACAATATGACGAAGGAGAACCGAACTTCATTCCATTTCTGGCGCCAGAGTTTCTTGGCCGCCTAGGAATAACGCGCGACAAAATCTGCGGCGCCATCAGCAATATCCCGACGGATAGTACTAGTGATCCGCTCTGGAATCAGTTCATGGCAGTCTACGCGTATGTCATGAAGCAAGTTGATGAACACGTGCGCCCGATCGTCGGGGTTGTTGAGCGCCCAACGGGCCGTGCTGTGACGTTGGGAATCCTACGGGAGCTCGAGGCCAAAAATGTTTTCACGACCGAGTATCGGACCACTGTCGAACGGATACTGGATCAGTATGACGTAACGGATGATTTCCTCTTTGGCTGCGTGCTTCAAGAGGGGGAGTTCGTCACTCCGGTCGAAATCGTCAAGAACATCCGGCGAAAAGCGAGAGAACGTTGGTGGCCCGTGGTCGCACAGATGCCGAACCCGCATGCGCTCTTGCTGAAAAGCGAAGAGACGAACTTTCCGTTTCGGGTTGAATTGAACAAGTCAGCAACGCAAGCCCATTCATGGCTCGCGCGGCTGCTGTATCATACCGCTCGGCTCTTGCCTCGGTATGCCTTTCCGGTTGGTTTGGATATTGCCGACAAGTACGCGAAAATTCCCGATTGGCTTTCCAAAGGAATCTCGGCCGAGCTGGCTGCGACGCTTCTTCGCCGCGCTCTTGCGACGGGCGATCCCCGCCAGGTCGCAGCACTTCGCTTGTTTCTCGCACGTGGGCCACGTGACTTTTTCTATCGGCCGCAGCCTTAGCCCTCTCGTCGTGGAGGCAACATGTCGGGCTTATCCGTTGGAACAGTAGTTGGAAACACGTCGCCGCAGGAGTACCGATTTTTCCTCAAGAGCTTCGCCGCAAAACTTGGCGACCTAGTTTACGTGGAAACTGAGGTGCCAAAGGCTCGGACCACAGAAGCGCAGCCGCCGCGTGAGACGGTGCTTGTGTGGGGACGAATCGTGGAGCTGGCAAGGTTCAACCCGTTTCTTCCAGCGGAGGCCGGGCAAGAACTCGCCGAAGAGGGCATTCGGCTCACAGATACAGTTCTTTCGCTTTCGCGTGACCATGTGGAAGGCCGAGTTCTGATTCTCGGCATGACCACTGGTAGCGAATACACAAAAATGCGGCCCCTCAATTATCCGGTCAATCCGGGCGCAACCGTGGTTCTGCCGCCTTCGGCGGTAGTGCAGGCCGTGCTCTCTGGAGACGAGGATGTTCCGCGTCTTAGGCTTGGGACTTTGATTGGAAGGCCGGACATCCCAGTCGAAGTGAAGGCCAATCAGATCGTTGCCAGACACATGGCGATTTTGGCCATGACGGGCGGAGGTAAAACGGTCGCATCCAGGCGGGTGATTCGAGAACTCCTTGAGCGGGGGTATCCGCTGTTGATCCTTGATCCCCACGGGGACTACCTCGGACTGCATTCTAAAAGGGAGAAGTTCAAAGACCGCACGATCAAACTTTACTACCCGAACCTGTCCGTCAATGAAAAGAACCGTGACAGAGTTGGATATTTGGTTGGACAAATGACGCAAGGCTTCACCGATCCTCAGCGTGACGTCTATCAAGATGCATCTGAGAAAATTTCATTCAAGGAAGGCGAGGAAATCAGCATCCCCAAATTCATCGACCTCGTCGCACAGAAACTCGACGGTGGAGAAAAGAAAGGACCATCTGTAAATGTAGTTAAACGCCAACTCCGGCTTGTGCGTGCATATGTCGAAGCCATGGAGCGCTCGAATGAGATGCTTCGATCACGCGAGTCGCTGAAGGAGTTCCCATTCGAGCCGATGCCAGATCCAGACTCGAATCCCGCGGCTTTCATTAGGCCGGGTCAGGCGACCATCTTGTACTTGGGTGGCTATGACCATTTGACACAGTCAACAATTGTCGCCGTCGTGCTCAGAGCCCTCTTCGAGCATCGCGCTTCAATGTCACGCAAGATTGCACCTTTCTTGGCGATCGTTGAAGAGGCCCACAATTTTATCCCTTCACATTCTGAGGGCCAGTCGGATACTCCATCCGTCGAAGTTATTCGTAAGATCATCACTGAGGGCCGTAAGTTCGGGGCTGCGTTGCTGCTAGTTAGCCAGCGACCCAGTCGATTGGACGAAACGACGCTTTCGCAATGCAATACGTTCTTGATCTTTAGATTGGTGAATCCGCGCGACCAAGCCTTCGTGGAAAAGGTCATGGAGAATCTCAGCAAGGATGACAGTCGCCTGCTGCCGGGATTTGGGCCGGGTCAAGGCATCATTAGTGGTCAGGCTGTCAGGTTTCCGTTGCTTGTGCAGGTGAAGCACGACGAGGACCTGGAGACTAGCGTGATTGGAGATGAGGATTTTCTCAGCGCGGCCGAGGACTGGGCGGCCGGATCGGAGGCGGCGGCCGCTCGGAAGACAGACACAATGCTTGCCGCCCTTCAGGATGCGCAGGGAAAGCCGAAGGGGTAGTTTGTTTGTCTGATAATCTGACGAAGAAGCAGCGCAGCAAAGCAATGGCTGCCGTTCGAACTAAAGATACTGACATCGAGCTTGTCGTTCAGAGCTGGCTGCTCAGCGCCGGGATTCGATTCCGGAGAAGTTCACTACTGCCCGGGAAGCCTGACTTCGTGATGCAAAGGCAGCGCGTCGCCGTCTTTGTTGACGGCGACTTTTGGCACGGCTACCGGCTTCCGGCCTGGGAGTCGGGGCTGTCCGCATTCTGGCGCAAGAAACTTCGAGGAAATCGAATACGCGACCGCCGAAACTTTCGGAAGCTGCACCGGATGGGGTGGCGCGTCGTACGAATCTGGCAGCATCAAATCAAGCGAGACCCGATAGGCTGTCGTACGCGGATCTTGGCGACGCTGGCTACTCGATCTCCTGAAGCCTCTTGAGAGTGCGAGCAAGTGCAAGGCCGACGCGTCTGATCAACTCTGGGGGCAATGCATTGCCGACCATGAGGGCTGCCCGTTCTTTGCCCTTGCTCATATCGAACCTATAGCGTCTGGGAAATGTTTGGAGCAGCGCCGCCTCCCGAAGCGTAATTGCGCGATTGGCGCTCGGGTGAAGGAAGCGGCCTTTTGAAGGGTTCGTACATCCACTAGTGATGGTTGGCGCGACGTCATCCCAGGACATTCGCCCGTAGACGTCAAAGAAACCGTCCGTGCGCCGATGGCACTTGAGTTGGCGGTTCTTTGGGAGGCTGCTCCGGCTTCCTCCATTCTTCGGAATGGCCGCGATCAGCTTTTCGACTTTCGGGGAGCGATGTTCCGCTAGGTCGTGAAGTTCGTCACCGCTCCGGCCTACGCGGGGGAGGTCTTTCAACGCATCGGCAACTGTTGGATGTACGCGGGCCTTCCGCGGAAACGACGGCGCGAGTTTCCGCGACCGGATGCCGATGGCGATGGTGCGTCGCCGCCGCTGCGGTACGCCGAAGTCCGCAGCATCAACAACATTAATCTTGAAGGTGTATCCGAGGTTTTCCAAGGCCCGTCGCAACTCGTACAGCCGCCGGTCAGTCGCGAGTTTCGGGACGTTTTCGATCATCACGGCACGCGGACGGAGAGCGCGCACAAATCTGGCGAACTCGAGTACGAGGTCGTTTTGTTTGTCGAGAACTCTTCGCCCCCCATTGAGGCGCCGCAACGCCGAGAATCCTTGGCAGGGCGGGCAGCCTGCGAGCAGGTCGAGCTGACGTCCCTTGAGCGCCGAGAGCCTGGTCAGCGGTCGCGCGGCTACTCCTCGGATATCCTCGCTGATGAGGCGAACGTCGGGGTGATTCGCACGATAGGTTTGGCTCGCGATTGGATCTGATTCGATCCCAGCCACAACCCTAAAGCCCGCTTTCTTGAGGCCGACAGTCAAGCCGCCAGCACCAGCAAATAAATCCACTGCGGTGAGGCGGCGTCGCATTTAGCGGACAAACAATAGTTTGCGCGATCGGTTAGTAAAGTAATTTTGCGGTTCGCCGAAACCGCTCGGGCGTGGGCACGCTACGAAGAGCGCCAAAATGCGAGTCCAACGCCAGCGAACGCGCTCGCAGTGGTTCTGAACTCCGCTGTCTCAGGCGCTCTCCGAAAGTGGATTTGCGGTAGGCCGCGAGCAACATCGCGCCAGCCAGAAAAATGCGCCGAGCCACCAGTGCCCAGGGCCGGAATCGAACCAGCGACACGGGGATTTTCAGCCGAAAATTCGGTGGCGAAAACGCACGTGCTACGGCCGACTTACCCGAGAACGAAGCCGAGATAGGGTCCATCGGGTAACGAGACGGGCAAGACTATCGAGACTCGCGAGACCGACTCACAGGCTCGCGAAGATCTTCGCGGCTAGAACCTGAAACTCGCCCAGGTAGGTGGTCATCTCCTTCGCTGCACGTTCGGGATCCGCACCGCGTTCTTCGGCGTGAACGAACGCGTTTCGAAGCGCCGTTGGCCTGGTCTCGTAGGTGGGTGGATTCGGTGGCTTCGGCTGGAGGTCTTGGGGTCGCAGAACCTGCGGAATCGCCGGGTCGAACGTCAACATCCACGCATCGATCTCCGCCTGAGGCAGCCGCTTGCCGCCGAACTTGAAGATTCGGGCGAGAGAGACCGCAGAGTACAGGATGAGAAACCGAACGACTGGATCTCGGGATTCCAATGCGGTCGCGAACATTTCACGTGCGGAAATCAGCGCGCCCGCGAAAGCGGGTGTTGAAGCGATGGACGACGAGGCAGCATCCACGAGCAGCCGCGCAAGGTCGTTCGGCTGCGCCAAGGCGCCGAGCAGCCCCGTAACCGTCGCACGACCGTGGACTGCGGCTTGGAGTGGGGCCCCCGCAGCTTCCGGAGTGAATTGGGGGGAACAAGCAACTGGTCGCCGAGAATACTGAATCGAACCGGCGAACTTCTTCAGGAAGCTGAGGTGGAAGCGGTCGCAGGCCCGCTTAGCGCGCTCTTCTCCAGCCGCACGCGTTAGCCCTTCCGCCGAGAGCTCCACGTGAAGCGTGAATCCGGACGAGTGGGGCGTCACGGTCAGCGAGCAGCCACCGTCGTTGCCAACGGCGGAACCCGCGAACTCGACTCCATCCACCTCGAACTCGAAGTCCTGCTTGAAGCACGGCTTACCGGGGGCACTCATCGGTTCAGCCTCCATGAAAAAAGCGCGCTGATCCAGCCGCTCCTGACTATTGGACGCCGCACGGTTCTCTCGTGCTTGTACCAGCGAAAGCCGAAATAGCTGTGCCCCCAGGCAAGTCGGCGGCCTTGCGATGCGGCGAAGGTGATTCAACAGCTGATGCGTGGAGCTGCCCCGAACCGCGAGGAGCATTTGCTACGGCAATCTACCTTCAGCGAACGCCTTGCGACGCTCGAGGTACTCCTCGCGGCTCAGTGGCCGTAACCCGCTCTCCTTTCGGATGGCGTTGAGTTCGCCCAGGTCAGCCTGCAACTTCGCAGCGGGCGAAAGCCGTGGTCGAGATTCGGACGGCTTCTTCGCGATGGGCTTCTTGGCGAGCGCGGGCTGATGTTTTCGAAGTGACTCGATTCGGCGGTTGACCTCCGCCACTCGAATCCGGTCCTCCTTCTTGGTCTTGGCCGCCACGATCCTCTCTGCCTCATCGGCGGCCATCCAGTTCTGAAGACGCGCGGCCTTGGTAAACGCCGTCCACGCAGCTTCACCCTTTTCGACGAGCGTCTTCACGCGTTTCTCAAGTTGTTGTCGCGTTACTCCGTACCGGCGTAGGTCACGGAGAGTCCGGTCTAGCTCTTCCCGCCAGCTGACGCCGCCAGGCTCCCAGCCAGGAATGATCGGCCCGCCGGTGAGTCGCTCTTCGAATTCGCGCCTGTCTGCACGTAGCTTGGCGTCGAAGAGTCGCTCGGTCAGTCGCGCCTCCGCCCTTATTTCAGCGGGAGTTTGCGCAGCTCGTCGCGCCGCTTTCTTGATTTCCAAGTCCTTTACCAAGTGTTCGAGGAGGCCACGTACTCTCCGCGTGAACGGAGCGTTACGCCGCCAGCTGGCGACCAATTCCTTCGCTTCCATCACGATCTTCGATCTCGCCTCATCGATCTCGTCTCCGGCGATGTGCAGGGTGACGCCCACCATCGTCTTCCGGAGAGCGGCCTTCTGAGCTTTGGAGGGCGGGCCCTCCTGTCGACAGATCGTGGCTACCTGTCTAACGACATGCGATCGCGCGTCCGCGACAGCATCCTGCTTGAGTAGGATTTCGTCCGGTATCCGCTTCGCCATGACCGCGTGCCTTCTCGTCAGGACAGCTTGTTGGAGCGCCACATCTCAGGCTCACCGTGACACTGTCACCGGGATCGGTACGCCAATGAGGTTCTTGATGGGCGTATACACGTCCACGTCGAGTTCGCGGGCCTGTATGGAGATGATCAGCGAATACCTCGCCTTTTCACTCCAGCGGCCTAGGTGGTGTCGCTCCTTCCACCATCCAATCGCCGGGAAGACTGCGACCAGCCCCTTCGAAGCCAACTCGGTCGCGCTTCCCTCCCAGGTGTCGGAGTGGACCGAGCCCTTCGCCCGGAGGTCCGGCCCCAGGACCCAGCGATCGGAGTCGCTCTTCGAAGTGGATGCGCCGTCTTCTTCACGCGCCTGCCGGTTGATCCGCTTCGTGAAGTCAGGGTCACTTTCGGTCGGGGTCTTCAGATCGAAGCGCAGGCCGAATGAACCGTAGCGGTAGCTGCTCGCGCTCCCACGCTCACCGGGGCTCGGCTCGATGAAGTACGACAGCGTGACCCGCATCTTGAGCGGCGCTCCACCGAGGGCAGCCAAGGCGTCCTTGGGCCACGGCAGTTCGTGAAGGTGAAGGTCTTGCGTGACGATGGTGCGCTGCCCGTCCTGCTTGCGCTCGCCGAACGGCTGAAGCTGTTGCTGAATGACTACCGTGGCGTCATTCGCCGCGCTGGCGAATGCAGCGGGCTCATTGGGAACCCCGTATCCGCAGCAACGAAGGCGCCTCTCGACCTCTGCTCGCTTGGTGCCCGGGTACCGAGCGAGCATCTGCGGCGTCCACTCCGCCGAATGGACGATCAACGCCCGGATCGTCTCCGGCCAATAGGTGGGGTATTCGGCCTGGAGTCGAGCTGCAAGTCGGGCTGCCAAGGCAGTCGCGGCGCTCGTATCGCGTGTAACCGACAGCTGACGCCCGATGACTTGGCGGTGCGTCGTGAGCAACCCGAGCGAGTCGGGCGTGTCGATGTCCTTGCCCGCAGGGTCGACCGCGGCGTTGCCACCATCCATCAGAATATCGGGCTTGAGCGGCCAGCTGGCTCTTGCGTTCCAACTCACCGACGTGCTGCTCGAAGGCCCGAGATCCCCGTTGTCCGCGACCGGTCTCCATCCCTGCAGATTATTCTCGGTGATCCTGGTGCGATTCGCGACCGCGCCAACTGTCAGCACGTTCCAAGCTTGTGCCGGGTCGAACACTCCCTGCGACTCGTTGCTCGACGGATACGCGATGAAGTCGTCGAGATCCACGTTCCCCGCAGAAACGCACACTACCTTGGGGTCTCCGCCGTTGTAGCCAGCAGCCAGCTTGTCGAGCGCCGCGGACCACGAACTCGGGCGACCTTGGTCTGAAGCCGCCTTGGACGTGACGGCCAAGCAGATCGTACGTGCCCGGTCCGGCGCAGCGACCTCGGCCCGAGCCACTGACTCGTCGGTGATTGCACCCCAAAGGCGCGGATCGTTTTCGCCGTCCGGCGGAAGAATCTTCACGCTCTCGAGTCTGTGCTTCAGCACCACGTGATGCCTGCCAGCGAGGTGCGCCGCCAAATCCCCATAGAGCGCCGTACCGGCCAATTCAGTGCCGTGCCCCTGATGATCATCGCTGCGCCACTTCGGGTCGTACGCGTGAACATCCTCAGGCCGCACCGCCGGGCCGAGGAGCTGGTGCCCGCGGTTCACCCCGGTGTCGAGCAGGCAGACGGCGGGTGCTTCGGCATCCGGGACCTTCAACCGCTCGAGAAGCTCGTTCACCCACTGAACCTGGTCGTAACCTGTCATCTCAGTGAAGTCGGATGCGAGGACTCGCGCCAGCCGCACTTCAGCGACCGAGCTGTCCTCCTCTAGCAAGTCCTCCAGCTGCTTCGCCGTGCCGCCGACGACCAGGACGGTTCGATCGATAAATGTGAGCTTCGAGTCGACGCGCTCGAGCCCGACACTACGCGCAGCCTGCTCGAACACCTGAACGTCTGTGCCACGCCTGCGCAGCCAGATTTCGAACCACGCATGCTCGTCGGCGTCAGGGATTCCACACTCGAGTTCGGTCCACACCGACTTGAGTGCGGCGCGACGAATCGCGGCGACGCTGTTGAGCAGCGCAGCATGCCGTGGCGTCCCCGCTTTCGTCTGTTCGTTGATGTACTGCTCGAAGGTCTTGCGGAACCGCTTGAGCTGATCGGCCGGAATCAGAACGGTCGCGAAGGTGACGTCACCGTCCTGGCGCACGGCTAACAGCTCGATGCCGTTTTCTTTGGACGAGTCGAGGCTCTTCAGCTGCAGGTCGAAGCCTGCCTCGCTCTGAAATTCGACTCTCACCGGGCGTCCGGTGTCGTCAGCGTCACCGACAGCGTGCTCAAACTGCTTCTCGAGCTTCTTGCCGTGGATGGACGGATCTCGATCCTTACGCTTGGCTCTGCCCCCGCCTGCGCTGACCGACGTGAAACCCTGCGTCAACGGAGACGTGCGCACAACAAGGTGCGGTCGGTCGTACGGCTTCGCCATCTGCTCCCCCTTCAGCTGCGGCGCGCTGCCCGGCGATCATCGAACGCAGCGAGGAGCGCTTGCTTCTCGACATGCACCGAGTCTCGCAAAATCGCATCCTTCACCGCGTCATCGCACGCTCGGGCCAGGTCGGCGTAGCTGAGATCGGACGCGGCCTCGATGAGCGCCTTGATGTCGAGACCCACACCGAGAAATGGCCCAAGCCGCGATGAAACGAGCTGCTCGGCCAGGTCTGGAGTCGGGCTGCGAAATTCGATGACGTCGTCGAAGCGCCGGAACAGGGCGGCGTCGAGGAGCTGCGGATTGTTGGTGGCGGCAACGATCAGACTGTCCGAATCGTCGTTTTCGAGGAACTGAAGGAACGAGTTCAGCACGCGCCGAATCTCGCCTACGTCGTTGCCAGTGGCGCGGTGACCGCCGATCGAGTCGAACTCGTCGAACAAGTAGACACCGCGAGTTGACCGGATCGCGTCAAAGACGAGCCGGAGCTTCGCCGCCGTCTCGCCCATGAACTTCGTGAGCAGGCCGTCGAGTTGAATCGAGAAAAGCGGCAGCGACATCTCACCGGCAAGCGCCGACGCGGTCATCGTCTTGCCCGATCCGGGTGGCCCTACCAGCAGAACCCGATGTCGCGGGCGAAGGCCATGCTCCCTGAGCTTGCTCTGCTGATGCTGCTCTCGGAGGACCCGCACCAGGCGCTCGCGAACCGAGTCGTCGAGCACCATCTCTGGAAGCTGTGTGCGCGGGTAAGTGACGGAGAGCACGCCCGCCAGCTCGCCGCGCGGTTGAACCAACGGCACGGGTTGGCGTGGGGTCCGTGGAGCAGCCGAACTTCGCGCCTTCACCTCGTCGATGACGGCACGCAGTTCCTGGGCAAGCTTCGAGTGACCCTGCTTGGCCTCCAGCGCTGCAATCTGCATAGCCACGGAGAGAAAGCGAGGCTGGTCACCTTCGGCGTAGCTCCGAAGCAGAGCCTTCAATTGTTCCGCCGTTGCCATGACCTCAACGCTCCAACGTTTCTCTCTCTGCCAAGTCTAGCGGAACAGGGTGACACCGCGCGTTTCTGGCCGCGTATCCATCGATTTTCAGGGAAACACCAGCGTTGCCTACAGATTCGTCCGGGTGGCTCGCGGGCGGGCGATCGACCCGCTGTTTAGAATGGTGTAAACAGGAGGCACCCATGCCAGAAAAACTTGGAGACCGCCTGCGGCGTCGGCGGAACGACAAGAAGCTCGGCCTCCGTGAAGCTGCAGGTAAGCTCAACATCTCGCCGACGTACCTCTCGAGAATCGAGACCAACGAAGAGAAGTCGCCCCCTGGAGAAGACGTGCTGCGCGCACTGGCGAAGCTCTTGGACGAGAACTTCGATGAGCTGATGACCTTGGCTGGACGCATTCCGACGGACGTCGCCAAGTACATCAGCAGCGATCCAGGTATGCCCCAGTTTTTGCGGACCGCACGCGACTTAAATCTGAGCCCGGAAGAGCTTACGAAGCGTCTGGGGACGAAGGGGCGCAAGTAGATGGCGCTCAAGGTGCGGTTTCTCACCGACAGTGAGATCGAGAGCGCGTGTCTCGAGCTCCTGCGGAAGTTCGCCAAAGCCGACGACTTCAAGCTAGCGCCACCCATCCCCATCGAAGGGGTGATTGAGCGCTACCTCAAAATCGACCTCGGCTTCGACGATCTGCGGAATCTGCTCGGCGCCAGCGACGTTTTGGGCGCGACCTGGTTTGAGCATGCGCGAATCCGCGTCGACTCCAGCCTCGAGGAGGACATCGGCAGGTCATCGTTCACAATGGCGCACGAAGTCGGCCACTGGTGGCTCCATCGACCGCAGTACGAGGCCGACAAACTCACGCTTGGTCTGATCCCTCTTGGCGGCGCCGAAAAAGGCAAGGGCATCGTCTGTCGTAGCGGCGCAAAGAAGGAGCCCGCCGAGTGGCAGGCCGACCAGTTCGCCTCTCGCTTCTTGATGCCAACTGCGCTCATGCGCGAGGCGTTCAAGCGCCTTATTGGTGAGCCGGTAGTGGTCAAGGGCCTAGCGACCGCTCGTGAGTCGAAGACCATTCCACTTACTTGGCGCGAGACGGCATCGAAGATGATGACCGACGGGGGCTTCACGAACGTTTCGAACGAAGCGATGCGGTATCGCCTAGAAGCATTGCATCTAGTGGTCGACGCCGACGAAGTCGCAGGCCGACTCCTCTAGAATCCTGATCAGTCCGGCGGAACTTGATCAGAAGTGGCGATTTCGTTTAGTGTTTCCTGTACGGGCAACGACACCGTCTCACAAAGGACAAGAATGACCGCGATCGAGCCGCTGTACCCGATGAACACCGACCTCGTTTTCCTGCTTGCAGAGGTCGCCGCGGCCCAACAGCTGACTCGGTCGCAATACGAGAAAGCCTCGGAGCACTACAAGGCCGTAGCTGATTTTCTCGGCGCCCAGGGCAGTGCGCTTGCGCACCTGCAGCCACAGATCTTCCCGCAGGGCTCGATGGCCCTCGACACCACGAACAGACCGCGCAACCGCGTCGAATACGACCTCGACTTCGTCTGCGAAGTGGTGCCTTGCGGTCTGTCGGCCGAAGAGCTGTACGCCGCAGTCTACAACCGGCTCCACAGCAACCTCGTCTATCGCCCCATCCTTTCCTTCAAGAACCGCTGCGTGTCGCTCAACTACAGCGGCGCGTTTCACATAGACGTGATCCCGGCGATGGCCGACCCCGGTCGACACGAGACGGGCATCGTGATTCCCGACCGGAAGCTGCAAGATTGGTCGCCGAGCAACCCGAAGGGCTTCATCGAGTGGTTCAAGAAGCGCTCGCAGGTCCTAGCGAAAACCGAACTGCGCGCCGACGCCAACATCGAACCGCTGCCTGGGCTGAAATCGGTGGAAGAAAAGTTGCCGCTGGCGATCGCGGTGCAACTGGTCAAGTGCGCGCGCGACGTACTTTTTGAAGGCCACGATGACTCGCCCCGTTCGATTCTGATCACGACCGTTGCAGGGTACGCCTACACGGGCCATCTGTCCGTACCGCACGCGGTGCTCGAGATCGCCCGCGGGTTGCGGGCAATTCGCACTGGCGCGGTGGTCGTCAACCCCACGGACCCGACCGAGAAGTTCTCCGATGGCCTGACGCCCGCCCGAGTCGAGCGAATCACGCAGCTCGGCGAACACCTCGAAGCGTCGATGGCCCGTCTGGCCCGCACTGAGGGACACGAAGAGATTAAGCGCGAACTGGCTCAGGTGTTCGGCGAGACGCCCACCAGCGCAGCGCTGATCCGGTTGGCCGAGCGGAATCGGGAGCGGCGCGAGCGTGGTCGCATCGCTGCCGTCGCCACGGGGACCGGCGCCATCGCGCCCCCCAGCCTTCAGCGAGTGAAGCCGAGTCACTATTATGGGTCGTAACTTCTGGGGGCGGCCCCTCAACCTAGCCATTCAAGCGCAGTCGATTCGGGCGGGCTGGCCCGGGTTCACCGTCGCCGTGACCCCAAGCAAGATCGTCGCCCGCGGGGCGATGAAGCCCTCTTCTCTTTCGCACACCTACGAAGTTCGCGTCGAGTACACGCTTTCCGAGGCTCCGAAGACGTTCGTCGAGGCGCCGAAGTTGACGCGTCGGGCTGAAGCCCCCGACGAAGAGATTCCTCACACCTACGACTCGCAGGTCATTGGCAAGGAAAGGCCGTGCACTTTCTTTCGACCAACCGATTGGAACAGTGCGTTGAGGCTGTCGCAGACGGTGCTGCCGTGGCTGGCATCGTGGCTCGTCGACTACGAGCTGTGGCACGCGACCGGAAAATGGTCCGGGGGCGGCGTCTCGCACTCCCGCAGCATCAACGACAGCAGCCTACCGCTGTCCCGCGAAGGAGATACCTGATGTCCGTCACGACAGTTCCAGCTGGCATCAGACTCCTTCTCTGGGGAAAAGCCGCGGGCCGCTGCGAGTACCGGGGCTGCAATCATCGCCTCGGTCGTGATGCCGTCACAGGCGCCGAGTTCAACTCCGCTTATGTCGCGCATATCGTGGCCGACAGCGCCGACGGTCCCCGCGGTGATCCGAAGCTTTCTGAGATTTTGAAGGCGGAGATCTCGAACCTGATGCTGTTGTGTGACGTGCACCACCGGCTGATCGACATCGGCGACGTCGCCGGGCACCCTGTGGAGTTGTTGCAGCAGATGAAGGCGGAGCACGAGGAGCGCATCGACCTGGTGGCTGACCTTCAGGTCCAGCGTCGAACCACCCTCCTTCTCTACGGGGCGAACATCGGCGCGAACGCATCGCCCCTCACGCTCACCGCGGCCAAGGGCGCCGTTCTCCCTCTTCGCTACCCCTGCCCTCTCCCGATCACCCTCGGGCTGACCGGGAGTGAGTCACGCGACCGCGAGCCGACGTTCTGGGCCAGTGAGGCTGAGAACCTGCGGCGGCAGTTCGAAAAGCTGGTGCGCCCTCGCCTGAACGACCGGTCACTTTCGCCGATCTCGCTCTTCGCTATCGCGCCGCAGCCCCTCCTCATGCTCGTCGGCTCGATGCTCACCGACATTCCCGAGACCGACGTCTTCCAGCTGCACAGAGAGCCTCAGACCTGGAGCTGGCTCGAGGACCACCGCGCGGTTGAATTCAAGCTGCGAGCGTCGAACAAGAAGGGCACTGGCCCGGCGGCCTTGGTGTTGTCGTTGAGCGCCAAGGTCGCACGGGAGAGGGTCACCTCGGTGTTGGGGAAGTCGAGCCGAATCTGGGAACTCACAGTCGACGCGCCGTCGAACGATTTCTTGAGGTCCCGCGAGCAGCTCCGCAGTTTTCGGTCGGCGATGCGAGCGACGTACGATGAGATCAAGGCGACAATCGGCGAAGCGGAACACCTGCACGTCTTTCCCGCGGCGCCGGTCGCTGTCGCCGTCGAAGTAGGTCGCGTGCGTCAGCCGAAGGCGGACGTTTCCCTCTTCGTCTACGACTCACATCAGGGTGTTTTCTCGAGGGCGCTCGAAATTCAATAGCTGCGAGAGGGTGGCGATGAAGCTGAAGAAACTGATCGACTGGGGAAACAGCAACACTCGGCCACCGACCCCCGAGGACGTCGCGCAGGTGCTCAAGACAACCCGCGATGGCGACGTTCCGCTGTACTTGTCGAACCCGCCCTACTTCCTGTTCGCGCTGTTCGTGCCCAACGAACTCCTCACCGGCAACTTCGCCGACGACATCGCGGCCTGGAACACGTCCGCCCCCAGTGGCTTCGGTTGGGGCCTTCGATGGTCCGAAGTAGGCGAGGTGCCGTACTTGTCCGAGCCGCTCGACCACACATCCTCTGAGATTCTCGACCAGGGCATGGCACCCCTGTTCGTTCGGCACTTCGAAGGCCGCGACAGCTACATCGAGCCGAACCAACGGTTCACCCACGTGCTCGAGCTGCACCGCGCCGGGGAAGCAACGGATTGGTGCCGGGTAAATGAGCTCGGCGAACTGGTTCCCACCCTTCGAGTCGCTGAGACCGAGGAACTGTCAATCTGCACCATTGACCGCGATGCCCTGAACCGGTTCCTGGTCGCGGCAGGCATGAGCATGGTCCGGCTTTTCGTGGTCAACGCCACGGCCAACTCGGAGCTCTTCATGGCGCGCGCCCCTGAGAACAGGGAATGGTCGAACCTGCCCGACGAGATCTTCCTGCGAACCACCTACGTCAAGGGCGAGCTGGTGCTCGTGCGGGGATTCGACGTGGTCCGTGTTCCCAGCAACGAACACGACCAGGTTCTTCGCGCGCTGCAGGGCCATGAGCCCCGCGAGTACGCGACATTCACCATCAACGACTTCAGAAACAAGCGCACGATCGACTGGAGCAGCGAACCAGCGCAGATCGGAAACTACTTCGTCGAGTCGGAACTGCCGTTCGGCACCTCGCCCGCGTTTTTCAAGCCGGAGGTGCTCACGCAGTACCGCACCGACCCCAGCCGGTTCCACGTTCTCCCTGATCGCGTGGAGTGCGTCGGTGCATGGTCGATTCCTTACTACGTCAACGAAGAGGGGCTGGTTCACGCGTATCTCTGCGACCTCTCACTTCTCCCTCACCCAGAACAGCTGAAGTGGAAGGCGCACAACGTCGCCCCCGACGGCGGCATCGCAAAGCGGGCGTGGGAGCGAGACTTCATGGCGGAGTGGCCCTCCGACTACGACCCGCTCGTTTCCCTGCGCCAAGCTCTCCAGGAGTTTCCGGCGGCGGATTCCAACGGCGCCCCGACGGCCATTTGGGCCCTTGGCCACCTGCCGCCTGGGCGCGACCTCAACTTCCTCGGATACGTCGTCACGAGTTCGAGAAAGGAATTCGACGACCAAGTGGCGGCCCTTGTGCAGATTGTCGTTGAGGGTCTCAACCGCGGCGAGATCAACCGCCTCGGTGACGAACTCGGCTGCCGCGAAGACAAGCAGCTCGGGTCCCTGAAGCAACTCGGCAAGGTCCTCGACAGCCTGAAGGTGGACCCTTCCGTGTCGAAGTTGATCCTCGACCCGCTCGTCGAGGTTCAGGGGATTCGGAGCAAGTCCGTCGCGCATAGGGGCTCGTCGCCCATCACCGGTGACCAGCGACAGGTTTTTCGAGACCTGCTCGCCAGCTGCGACAAGGCCATGCGAGCACTGGCCGAGCTCGTCCGGAAAGGCGTCTTCACCACCGCACCAGTTTCGGTGGGGCGCTGATCAAGATCGCCCCCGAACGTGGCATACTGAACGTCGTTGCAGTGCCCGCCACAACGAGGAGCGAGCCCATGGAGACACCACTCAAAGACGTCTTCCTCTGCCACAACCGGGCAGACAAGGACTGGACCCGCGCTCTCGGTGAGCGGCTCGAGCAGGAAGACTGGTCGGGCCGAAAGCTCTCTGTCTTCTTCGATGAATGGGACATCGAGCCTGGCGACAACATCCTCCTCAAGCTCAACCATGGGTTGAAGGTCAGCCGGTTCGTCGCGGTCGTCTTGTCGCCCGAGATGCTCGGCTCCGACTGGTGCGGGCTCGAACTTACCTCGGTGCTCGCCCAGGACCCCGTGAACCGCCAGGGCCGAATGATCCCCCTGCTGCGCCGCGACCAGGACCTGACCACCAAGCAGCGCATCGAAATCCCGCCGATTCTTCGGCCGTTCAACTACCTCGATTTTCGCGACGAGAAGGCCTTCGCCCGCGCGTACGCGCGCCTGCTGGCGAAGATCAAAGGTGAAGCCGTACCTCGGGGGCGTCTTCTAGGAGGCCAACGCCCCCAACCCTCGTCCGCCGGTGAAGGCCCCCCGATGTTGGCGAGCTTCTCCACGGCGAGGCAGGACCCGGATTCGGTTCACGACACTCTGGTCAGCAACCTCCTGCCGGTCTGCGACATGCCCCGAGTGATCTGGTCGGCGAAGACGACGCTCGGCACGAAGAGCGACCTTCCGCCAGGTAACGACCTTCCTCCGTTCATCATTCGAGAGGGGAAAATCTTCACCTTCGCCGACCTGAGCAGCGCGTCGTCTCCATTCCGCCCGTGGCTGGCGGGCACGGAGTGGAAGCGCGAGGCGCTCACTGACTGGAGCAACAACCCGGATCGATGGCGGTGGATCATCGAGCTGTTGAACCTCGCGCTGAAGGCGCACCTTCACTCGCAGGGTGTGACATTCGACAAGGAGACGAAGCGCTACCACTTCCGGCCACGCAAGACCGGCAAGTCAGTTCAGCTGAAATGGGGCAGTGGCACGAAGCGGACGGTTGTTCGCGCCCCCGACAAAGAGAAAGGCGGCTACTGGGTCCATCAGGGAGCGAAGTTCGCCTTCGAGACCCTCGGGAGCCGTCTCTTCCTGAGCGTCGAGCCCTGCTGGGTGTTCACCACCGACGGCTACAAGTCGATCCGAAAGCAGGACATCGGCCCCCTCGCCATGCAGTGGGGAGGCAAAGAGCGCAACGGAGCGATCGTTCGCCACGTGCTCATGTGGTCGGACGTTCTTACCAAAGGGCATCGCACCGGGCATCTCGAGACAGGCGACAAACCGGTGGTCATCGGTCGCCTTCCCGCGACCGTGGGAATGGGCGTGGGCATCGCGGATGACCAGGTCACCATTCACGCGCTGCTGAAGTTCACCAGCGCTGAGCAGGAGCTCGAGGTGCCCGAGGAAATCGTGTTCGGCTACATCGACGAGCCGGGCGCGGAGGGGGAGGACGACGATGAAGATGCCGCTGCGTAGAGGTCGGAGCGACGCCTTCGAACTCGCCACCCGGCTCCAAGCTCAACAGTCGACGCTCAAGTCCTGGCATCTGCCCGAGCCCGATCTGCTTTTCGGACGAGGCGGACGTTCGCCAGACCCAAAGACGGGCCTCGCACTTTGGGGCCCCTGGGGAACAGCCGAAGGCGTGCCACTCTCTCAGCTCCGCGTCGGGATCATCGGAACCGGGGAAACCATTTCCGACGCCCAGCAGTGGCTTGAGCGGTGCCGCAGGCAGGTCAATCCCCAGGTGGGAGACGACGTCGACCCAGTTCTCTTCCCGGCGTTCCCTGGAATGGAGGGGCCGACAGGATTCGGGTGCTCGCTCAGCGTCGCCACGGGCCTGATTGAAACGCTCACGCCCGCAGAGACGAAATTGTGCGAGGGCGCAGACACTCGCGACCGCGCGGTCGAGATCATTGCGCGGATTGTCGGTCAGCGCCTCGCGGTTCTGGCGGCGAAGGAGAGCCCGCCAGACGTCGTGCTGATCGCCCTCACTGCGGACATGAGGAAGATTGCGGGCAGCGGACGAACGCTCGGGCGCCGCCCGAAGAAGGCGAGCCCGCAGCTGCGACTTTCGCTCTTCGATGAGCCAACTCACGAGGACGAGGGACCGTCGAGAACGCTCCACCGAGCGCTCAAAGCCGAGGGCATGCGGGCCGGGCTCTGTACCCAGATGTGTTGGCCCACGACGTTCAACGGCGGCGACGGTGTGGAAGACGATGCGACCCGCGCATGGAACTTCTGCACCGCGCTCTATTACAAAGCGCGGGGCATCCCTTGGCGGGTCACTGGTCTGGCGAAGAACACCTGCTACGTCGGCATCAGCTTCTTCCGGCCGATCGACCAGCCGGACTTCCTGCAGACGAGCATGGCCCAGGCGTTCTCCGACAACGGGGAGGGCGTCGTGCTCCTCGGCGAATCGTTCAAGTGGGACTCGCGCAAGCAGGGCCCACCTCGCCTGACGAAGGAAAGCGCACGGAAGCTGCTCACGGACGTCATCGCGCTCTACTCGAGCCACTTGCGGCAGCAGCCGACGCGAGTCGTCGTCCACAAGTCGTCGTTGCTTTCCGCCGACGAGGTCGCGGGGTTCGAGGAGGCGATTCCGAGTACGACGCCCTTCTACGATTTCCTCTCGGTTGGGAGGACAAGCATCAGGTTCATGCGCGCCGGTGCCGAACCGCCGCTCCGCGGCACCCTGATCGAGATCGCGAAGCAGCGGTACCTGCTTTACACGCGCGGCTACGTCCCGTTCCTCAGGGTCTACCCGGGCCTTCGAATTCCCCGCCCGCTCTACGTCGCGCAACACCTCGGTTCAGGCGCCGTAACCGAGGTGCTTGCCGAGGTCCTGGCGCTCACAAAGATGAACTGGAACTCCGCCGTATTCGGGCGCTCCGAGCCAATCACCTTGGGGTTTTCGCGAACGGTTGGGCTGATTCTGTCGGAGCTACCTGCCGGGATCGTCGCGAAGCCCTTCTACCGCTACTACATGTGAAGGCAGCCGCTGAGCCACCAAGCCCAGGTCAGGGTACTCGGCCGACTCTGGTGATTTCCGCGGACCAAGTCGGGTCTTCAGGTCCCGCCAGCACGTAGGTGCCTGTCGCCGCGGCTCCGATGCAGACTGGTGCGCGCGTGCTGGGCTTGACGATCTGCACAGCCACGCTCGCGCAGTAGAGCGCGGCGCGTAGGTCATGGTCGGTTTCCTCTCCCGCTTCTGGGCAACTGAGGATTCCGCCGACGAGTCGTCCTGCACCGCGCGACCAGTAGAAATCGCTCTTCTGCGTGGTGCCGTCGATTGGGGTAGCGCGACTCGGAACGTGAGCGACGTCGCTCACCATCGGGAGCAGCACGGCGAGACCGACAGTCGGCATCGTCTCGAAGATTTGCAGCGCGGGCCCACCTGGCGCCCGGCAGCGGCTGAAACGAAACGCTGGCCCAGTCTGAGCACCAACAAGCGCATCGACGACTCGGTAGGTGGCGTCGACCAGGGCACGACCACCGCCCGTGACGGATGCGGGCACCGCCCTCCGCTGAAATGAGCCGCGCTGACACTCACGATCGATGTTCCGCTGAATCGTTGGTGGGCCATTGGGGCCGAGCGGGCCGTCGACCACGACGGTGACCTCCCCTTTCAGGGCGCTTAGCGCTGGCACGAACGCCAGCAGGGCCTCGAGCCCCATCGTGGTGCACCAGACCGTGGTGCCGTTGGTCGCGCTCCAGCGAAGGCCACCCGCAAACGCCTCGGCGGCCGGGCCCGCCTCCGCAACCACCGCAATGCCGCATGTCGGCCTCGACGTGGAGTAGAGTAGCCGACATCGATGCCCACTTGAACGCTCATGTGTCTGGGCGGGCCTGTGAACTGGGTGGAGGTCAGCATCGGCCGAAGCAGTCACTATCCGGTCGTCGCAGCGCTGGCCGAGCTCGTGTCCCACGCCAGGGTCGCAACCCGCGACGCGATGAACGCGCGCTCGCCGTCTTCTTCGTCCGGCGCGCAAATGACGACCTTCCCGCCGTCCCGGCCCTGGCGAACCTCCTGCACGACCCGCACGCGCGGGTCCTCGCTGGCCTGGAGGATGACCAGGTCGCCGGGTTGTACACGGCGACCAGCGTTCCCAGCTCCGTCCGGCGCTACGCTTACAAGCGCGAACGCCTCGAGGGCTGCAAGGTGCACACGTAGCCAACGCTCGCCGTCGACACCGAAGCGCGGCGTCCGCATGACGCTCTCCTCCAGCTTGGCCACTGCCTCGGCGTCATCAATGAGCCAAGGACCAAGGGTCGCGAGGAGCTGGAGCGCGTACCACCGATGGTCCTCGAGCCCCTCCAGGCCACCGCGCTGCGATGCGACGGTGATGTCGGTCTCGGCCTCCCAGGCGAGCCACGCGAGGAGCCCGACAACCATCGACAGCTCGGCGAAGCCCTCGCCGCCAGCCTCGGCAACCGCGCGGGGCGCGAGGGCATCTTTGCCCCAGTAGACTGCGAAGACCGCAGACTGCAGCAGCTCCCACTCGTCGGCGCGGTCGACAAGCTCGTGGCGCACGCGCTTCCACTCGGGCCGCTGCTCGACGAAGCGCAAGGTTCGGATGACGCCCAACACGGCCGCCAATTGCACGATGCCGCGTCTTGCACGATCCGGTGATGCGGCGAGTTCGAACTGCCCCTCCATACGCTTGATGAGGCGACGGACCTTCCCTCGACACGCCTTCGCCAAGACCTCGAAGTCGGGCGCTTCGCGGACCAATTCGCCGCCCTCTTCCTCATCGGCGCCAATCTCCTCTTCCTCGCTGGGCGGCCTCGCCGCCGTGCTGGTGGGAAGCCCCTCACCCAGTCTGCGCATGAGCGCGTCGAGCAGCACTACGATGTCGCCACTTGCAAGACTCCGCGTGCGTCGAGACGACTTCTTCCGGCCCGCAGCGACCAGCGCCAGCGAGGCATGGGCTTCCGCCTCCTCTTGGGCTGCGCTCCCAGCGGCGCTCGCGCGCAACTGCGTCGTGCGTACGACGTCATCGGAGTCGAAAATCACCTTCTCGGTGAGCTTGAGTAACGCATCGAGCTGCGTCGGGTCTTCTTCGAGCGCGCCGAGCGCCTGACGCAGTGCTTTTCTCGTATCGCCACCGAGGTTCTTCGCGATGTCCTCGGCGCGGTGGACAACAACGAGCGTGTGCAACTTCGCGGCGCGGGACTCCAAGTACCGGGCCCCGTCCCGGATGGCCTCCGCCGCCTCGATGATGCAATCATCTCGAGCCACTGCCTCACCGAGCGGAGCGTCCAAATCGCCGACGCCCTGGAGCACCATGCCGACGTCGATCGACTCGTGCGTAACGAAGCCCGTCGACGTGGGCGTGCCGACGAGAATCCGCCGAGCCACCTCGGTGGTCGGCGGCGTCGCCTTTCTCCGATCGACGACCACCTCCCAATCCGTGGAGGTGATGGCGGGCGCATCGAGAAGCCCCTCGATGCCGAGTTTTCCAGCTGCTCCTTTGGTGCGGTCGGCAACAACGGCCTCGGCATTGCGCTTCTCGGACACCGCAAAGAACGCCGCGACACTCGGGTTCGCGCTGCCCGTGACCAGCAGCTCCCCCTGCTTGCCCGTGAACCAGAACATCTTCGCGTGCAGGCATCGGGAAGCACCCTCACGACGCTGCGGGATTTCGGGCACGCCGGCGATGTTCACCCACTCGACACCTTCGAGCTTCTTTGCCTCGTCGGGGTCGACCTCGACCGATGCCGGGTCGATGCCGATGACCAGCCGCTTGGGCCGCACCTCACGTTGGAGGCGTCGAACCATCGCGAGCGCCGGGTCGAAGAACGGTCCGCCGACGAACGCCGTCACGACGTCCTTCGGGATACGCGGTGCGACCTGCGACCAGAGGTCGGAGCCCACGCTCGACTCCGTGAGCAGCTGCCGGTCTTGGGGGCCGGTTCCCAGAGGGCTATCAAGCCAGGGAACCCCGAGCTTCAAGCCCTCGAAGGCCTCGGAGACCTCCGGCAACTGCGTGGGCACGAATTGGGCGAGGTAGTCGAACGCCTGTCGGAAGGGGGCGCCGCCAGTACGCAGCGCCGCTCCTTCGAGCCGAAAGACGTTGGTGACCTCGTCGTTCAGCCCAAAGCCCGAGAGCGTCACGTTGTGGCTCCCAACCAGCAGCGAGCCTTTGGACTTGCCGAGGCGCAGGAACAACTTCGGATGGAAGGCGCCGCCGACCTTCACCGGGATGAGGGTGTAGTCGCGGCCCGCACGGCGAGGCCGCAGTTCCTCGACCGCGAAGGCCTCGGCACAGCGTGTGGCGTCGACCATCAGCACATTGTGCGTGCACCCTGCGGCCATCAACCGCCTGAGGACGACCTCTTCGTAGAACGGGAAGTAGCAGCTGTAGGTCGTGAACACCGATGCGCGGTACCCACTCTCGGCAATGTGCTCGAGCAACGACGTGGACGCGAGCTCACCCGACACGGCAGGCCTCCAGCTCGGTTTGGCCGAGGTCGGTCAAGACCATCACTTCCTCGTCGTCGTACTCGACCAACCCGAGGTCGCGGAGAATCTGCTGCGCCCGGCTGACGCGCGGCTGCGTGAACACGGGCTCGGGCGCCTCGACCACGCGCAGCTCGCCTTCGAGCGGTCGAATGCGAAACGTGTCGCGCCGTTCGCCGCGGAGCTTTCGGAGCGCCACGCGAAGGTGCCGGGTTACACCCCATTGCACAGCAAGCCAGCGGACCCACGCCTCAACGGTCAACCCGGCCCACGCCGTCTTCGACGCGTGCCGCAGCGAAAGCAGGTGGACCTCGCGGGGGTCGAAATACTCCGCGTCGAGTTCGAAGTCTCCGTAGGGGTATTCGTCGACGCCGCGTGCGAGCAGCGCCAGCAGGATGGCGATGCTCTCCTGCGCGATGGCTTCGAGCTTGGCGTCGTCTTTGAGCGGCAGGTTCTGGAGCCGCCACCCCCGTTGAAGTTCGTGGCCTTCCTTCTGCCAATCGACGAGGGCTGGCAGCTCACCACGAACGCGCGCCACGAGGTCATCGAGCGGGAGCTTCAGGTCTGCGCCGAAGGATGAAAGCAGTCGGACGGCGATGTCCGAAGCGTCGGTCGCCTGCCGAATGCTATGCGCCTCGTCGCGCTCGATAGCGCGAAGCACAGCCGCAAAAAGACCTTGGACCGCGATCGAGAGAAGCTCGTTGCGCTGGTACGTGCCCCAACCTCGCAAAACACGCTCGAGCGGCTTAGCAACCTTCCATGCGGAGCCATCGACCAGTGCGCCGGTGTAAGCCCCACCGCGAAGCAGGCCTTCGAAGGCGTACTTGGCGTCGCGAGCAGTCTGGCTCGAGAGGTCGAGCATCAGCCCCAGCGAAGCCCGCCTCATTGCTCCCCCATCCCCCCGAAAGGCCTCGGTCCGAGCAAGGAACAGGTCGATTAGCAGTTCGTGCTCGGCCTTGTTCGCATGCAGGCCGCAGGGACAGAAGGTGGCAAGGCCGTCCAGCTGCTTCCAGGTCGTCGTCGGCTGCTCGAGCACACGGAAGAATTTGTCCTCCGGGACGGCGCTCGCGAACGCCTCAGCGAGCTTCAGCCCCCGCTCCTTGTCGTAGCCGGGGTAGCCAGCGCCTTGGTGATGGTCGAGCACCCGCAGGTCTCGTAGCGGCCCGAAGTAGTACTGGCCGAGTCCGCCGAGCTTGTTCTTGAAGTCGCGGTTCGGGCCTTCGAGCCTGGCGTAGTCATCGAGATCGAAGGTGCTGGTCTCCTCAATACGCAGCAACTTGTCCCGGCCGACCATCGCGCGTCCGTGGCGCCCATCATCGTTGTCGTCGACGACGCGGGCGTGGCGGATCGCAATGAGCGCAAACAAGCACTCGGCGCGTCTCAGTACGCGACGGAACTCATCGCCGGAGTGATCGGCGTAGCGGCGCTCGAATGACCGGAGCAGCCATGGATGAAACGAGTAGTACCGCGCCCGGTCCGTGACGTTGGTGATACCCGGTAGGAGCTGGCCGTAGAGCGCGATACAGGGCGCTTGCACGCCGAGATGGTCGAGGCCTCGGATCGGCTCCGGCGGCTTCACCCACGCGACTGTCTCAGCGGGGGCCATAGAAACCTAGCTCTCCTCCGCATCGACAGGCCTCTCTCGCGGCGTTCTTACGTCGAGCCTCAGGTCACATATGCACCGGGCAACTGATCTGTTTATTGCGGCGTGGGGCAAAACCACGCCTGCAACGGCGCCCCCGACGAGGTACGGCAGTCGACCAGATCGCGAGTCCACAAAGGCGACCATCTCTAGAATGTCCGTGTTGGCGAGGTGGGGACCGACGCAAAGCGACGGGACCACCCACCCGGCATCGACGAACGCATGGGCGAGACCCACGCTTCCTGCTGAACCGCGACGACCAAGGGGACGAGCTTCACGATGGTGCCGTGCGGAAAAGATTCGACCGATGCCACACTAGAGCCGTGCGGTGCCCGCCTTCGAGGCGCCTCAACGAGAGATCAGCGCGCAGCCCGAGCCCGGCCGCGTCGGTGGGGGAGAGGCACGGCGAGACGATGATTTTGCCCGCGTCATCGAAGGTGATGAAGCCGCGGTCAAAGGCGGCGTCGAGGTGCACCACCAACAGGAGTCCATTGAAGACGTTCAGCCGCTCCTGCGCGGTGTCGCACTTCGCCCACGGCTTGATGTGGCTGGCGCGCAGAAGCTCTGGCTCGGTGATCCCCGTCACCGCGCACCGCCCCTCCCAGTACCTCATGAGACCATTGCGGAAGATGTTCTGCCCAACGCGCAGCACGACGAGGCGTTCGATCTCCGTCGTCTGAGGAAGATCCTTCGTCTGGCGCTCGAACGCGTGGAGCAGCTCGTCGGGGAGAGTGTTCGAGAGCTGGTAGGCCCGACGGACGACGCTGTGGAGCCCCGGCAGGTCAGAGACCTCAAAGGCCGCTGCGGAGGTGGGCGGCGGAGGAACCGACGCACCTTGTGCCAGCGCGCGAATCTCCTCGGCCACGGCGGGCTGCGAGAAGGCACAGCGCCAGCGGTCACCCTCAGCGCCGAGCCAGAGCTTGAGCGGCACCTGCGTGCTCGTGAAAATCGCCCAGTCGGCGTCCGTCGCGCCCGCGACGTCGAACCCATTGTCCTGGGCTAGCTTCTCAAGCAACGAGCGCTGGACGATGGAAAGCGTCATTGGCGGCGCAATGGGTGCCGCCACGAATCGTGGGCAGGGGTCGGACTGAGCGGGGTCTCGTACTTGCCGGTTCCGCTGGCTTCAGCGAGGGCGTCATACCGTTCAAGGATCAGCAGCTTGGTGCGGTACTCGCCGAAGGCCTTGCGATCGCGCTTCTCGACGACTGGAAAGGCGCTCAGAATCCGCTCAAGATCCGAGCGAGAGAGTCGAAAGAACTCCAAGGCCACCAGCGCGTCTACCTCGGCCTCGAGGCGAGCCCTCTCATTCAGATCGATGAGCCCGTCGGCGCTCGTGTCTAGCGTGCCAACCCAGCCGTCCCGCCTAAGACAATCCCAATAGGACTGCATCTCGGGGCCGACACAGCACAACCTGGCGACAAGCGGCACTAATCGACGAGCCCTGGCGTCGTCGGGGGAGATGCGGGGAATCGGCAGGCTGTCGATGATCGTGTTGGTCATCGTCAGGCTGACCTTCTTCCTCGCCAAAAAGTCCACGGCGAACGAATTCGCGACGCCAACCCAGCAGGCCGCGTACCAATCAAAACCTTCATCAAAGCTGATCGTCGGAACCTTGTTCCCGCAAACCACGTTTGGAGGAATCAGCGTCGCCACAAGCGTTCGCTCGTTTAGGGGGCTTGCGATGTTGCAGTACCCAACGCGACAGGTGAACGGGCGCCCCCCGAGTTTCTCTGGGAGGTCAGCTTCGCGCACGTAGAACTGCGGCAAAATGGATTTGGCTCTATCCCCGAAAGCGAAATCGTCCCACTCAGCGCTCCGTGCCTTGCCGGACCGGTACCCCTTGGCTCGGTGATCGTAGGGACCGACCATGCGCCCCTCGTAGACCGGAAGGCCCGGCGGACCGCTTTGAAACAGAGCGCTGTCATTCGTCATGTCGAGTTCGCGCATGTGGCGATGCACGGGCTGAGCACCGCCCACCCCGAAAGGTGGCCACGCGCGGTGCATCCGCACTGCCAGCTCAAGGTCCTCCGCCGAGCGGACCTCCATGATTGCAAGCGCCTCGGGCGAGAACGACCGCACGGTTTCGCTGGAGAGCCGGACCGGATTCGGCTCTGCCAACTCACGCGCAAGGTCAGCGCCGGAACGAATTCCAAATGCCACCCGCACGCCAACCGTCTTACCGCCGCACCGGGCAGCGTAAAGACAGAACTTGGCGCTCTTGTGGACCCCGGCGAACCAAGCCTCGCCACCATTGTCGAACCCGAGAAGAAGCCTCCACTCGAAGCGAGCGAACAACTGCTCGCGGATCGCCATGGTGTTCGCCCCGGAGTACATGGTGTCGGGGACAATCTGCGCGGCGATTCCGTCAGTGCGAACGCTGCGGAGCGCAGTCTCTACGAACATCCGATAGACGTTGAAATCGCCCTTGCCGAGGTTGCCAGGCGCAAACAACACGTGGCGACCCGAGTTCTTAAGCCAATGGATCGTGCCGAAGAGTCGACGACAATGGCCGGTCCACGCACCAGCGATCTCAGGTCGTTTCAGCAACTCCGTGGTGATCCCCTCCTCGCCAGCCTTGTCCTGTGACCAGATTTCCGGCTCGTAGACCCCGAAGAACTCTTTTGCCGATGGGGTCAACTCTTCCCAGGGAGGGTTGCCAAGAACGACGTCAAAACCACCGCGCTCAAAAACCTGCGGGAAGGCAAGCTGCCAATGGAAGAACTGATACTCGGTGGCAAGAGAACCCACGGTGTCAACGAGGAGTCTTGGCGGCGTCAGCTGGGCGTCCCGCACTTGGCGCCAGAGATCTTCGGTCGGTGCAACTTCCACCACCTTGTCGGTCGTCGCGGGTTTCGGCCACACGAAGGCTGAACTCCACATGTCTGCAACGAGCTTCTGATGTTCGAAAGCTCTGGAGTGCTGCAGTGCAGACCAGTCCGCCTCCTTCTTGGCGAGAGACATCACGTCAGTGTCTTTGGCGGCGTCGAGCGCCGTCACCGCCTTCACCAATACCCGTGACTCGTCCTTGGCGACGGCTAGCGGCAGCGACGACTGGTTCTTTGCCACCTTGTTTCGCTTCTTCAGCGCGCTCGCGGCTTTCTTGTCGTCCTCGCCAATCGGCGCCCACGCATCATCTGGGATGCCGTCGTTCATCACCCCGGGAGTCGTGCCGAGCAACGCATTCCCGCACTGCACGTGCGAATCGAGGAATGTCAGAGGAAGACCAGGCTCCACCGCCTCCATCCACAATCCGACCTTGCAAAGCTCGACTGCGAGCGGGTTCAGGTCCACGCCGAAGATGCACCGGCCAACGACCCGACGAAGAGCGTGCCGGTACTCCTTGGGCGACGCCGTGCCTTTCGCCTCGTGCTGCGCCACCCGCGCTGCAAGGCGACGGGCCGCAGCGAGAAGGAAGTGACCGCTGCCGCACGCGGGGTCGACGATGGTCAGCTCCAGCAGAGCCTCGGCCTTCGCGTTCGGCCGACTCGCCTCCGCGCGGTCCATCACCGGATTGAGCGCCGAGTCGAGTAGTACCTGCACCAGGCTGTCGGGCGTGTAGTAGCTGCCGGTCGTCTTCCTGGCGTGCCCCTTTCCCTCCGCTCCCTCGGCGAAGGTGAACTCGCGGCCCTCCTTCGTCAGGCGCGGCGTCAGCTCGAGAAGGCTCTCGTAAACGCTGCCAAGCTCTTCGGGCCCCATGTCGCGCCAGTTGACGCGAGCGAGTCCGCCTGCCTCCTGAAGCCAGGAAAGTCGGTAAAGCGCCTGCAGGAAGTATCGGTTCTCGATGCGACCGGCATCGAGATCGCGACACTGCACTGGGGCAAAGATGCCAGCGAGCGCGGGAAGCCCCAACGCCGGTTGCCCAGTGGCCAGTCCTCGGAACACGACCTTCGCCGCCTCCCAAGCGTCGTGATTCCGATCATGCGCGCTGCGGCGCACCACCCGCTCGCGCAGGCCCCGCAATGCATAGCCGCCGGAGTAGAGCGCCTTTGCAGCGTCGGGCGTGCCGTCAGGGTGCAACAGGCCTCGCTCTTCAACCGTCAGCACGAAGATGAGCCGGTAGACGAGCCGAAGCAGCTGCTGGAAGTACTCGCGCTCCGTCAGCTCGCCCTTCTCCAACGCCACTCGAAGCGCCTGGTTGTCGCGGTGCGACAGGAATCCCTGCCCGAGCGCGCGAAGCGCCGCCTCGACACCCTCGCGGAGCTGCTCTCGCGCCCGGGTTCCCTCTTCGCGGCCGAGACTTCGCCACTGCTCGAGGGGGCACTCGGCCGGGGGCTGACCGAGTCGGCCAAAGCGCGACTGGTGGAGCAGAAGCCACAGAGCTGCGAAGTCAGAAAACCGCCCGCCCGTGAAGATGGCCTGCAGGTCGGCCTCGAGCCATGCGGGGCGTGTGAGGCTGACGTTGTCGCGCAGGACCCGCAGAGTCAGGCCGTCGGAGACGATGCCCCACATTGCGCCATCGCTGGCATTCAGGAACTCCTGGCAGAGGCCGAACGGTGTGCGGCGACGGGTCTCGTCACCGAATTCCTCGGCCAACTCATCGAGGGCGCTGTCCTTCTCACGGACCGGGAGAGGTCCGGCGATGACTACGGGCACCTTGGCTTCCAGCGCAGACCAGCCGAGGGGGTACATGCGCTCCCCAGCCGTTACGGTGCCGACCTTCTTCAGCGAGTCGAACCCGAACACCTTGGTCAGGAGCTCAGAGACAAACGTAGAGGCGGCGGCACGAGGATCTGCGCCTGAGCTGCGCGCCGCGGCAAAGTCGCGCCACTTGGGCTCCGCAATTCGCCAGTACCGACCGATCTCATCACGGACCTGAAGGCCCTTCTCGATGCCGTAGTCGGCTGCCGCTTGTTGCGGCGCCTCGAGCTGCGCCACCTTCGCCAGCCACTCCGGGGACAGCAGGCCGCCTTCGATGGTGAGGGCCTCAAACGCCAGCTGCGATTCCCGGCGGAGACGGCGAGCCATTACTTCACCTCCGGGAGGAGGACGTAGGCGCCGATGACGTCAGCTGGGAGCAGAGCCTTCACCGAGTAACTTCCGCGTGCGTCGGCGGCTTCGCGAACACGCCGGTGGTCGGCGAGCAATGCCTGCGCTCGACGCTCTGCAACCTCATCGAGCTGCTTGCGAGTCGCTTCGACGTGAGCGAGCGCCTTTGCGAGCTCGCGGTCACGCACATGCGCGGGTGGATCTCCGCCTGCGGGCACAGAGAGGAGCGCAGACGCCTCGGGCCCTTCTCGCGGTGGACCGCTGGGTCCCCAGGCAACCGACATCGACTCTTCCACGAGCAACGTGGTTGTCTTGCCGCCTTTCGCCGTTGAAAGCTGATGGCGAAGTCGCAGGAGCACTACCGTGGTTCGCTCATTCACCGATGGGGAGACCCAGCACCCCACACGTCCAAGGACTGCCGGGTCCGTCGAAATGTCGTCACCCGGCAGCGCCAAGCTCCGCTCGAGCAGCGTCTCCGCGAGGATGGCGACCAGCGGGTGCGCACGTTGAACGAGGCGCCGGTGCTCGCTCCCTGGCGGGTTGAAATCGACGAGCTGACTACCCGCGAGACCTTCGTTCTCAAGGCGCTCTCGCACCTCGGGTGGAAGCGAGGCCAACTGGATGCGCGCCCCGCGCTTTAGCTTCTCGGGCGATGCGCCCAGCCGTGCGGTCGCGCGTGAGACAAAACGCTCGACGTCTTCCCGGCCGCCGATGGCGTGCTTGACGCGCTGGTACTCCGGGAGCACGTCGCCAGGGCGGAGCCGCTTCTGTGCGAACACCGTGCGATTCTTCTGTGCTCGCTCGGCCGCGCTCTGCCAGGTCGCCTCGATGGTGGCCGCAGCATCGCCATCGAAGTCCATGACCACCTGCTTGCCGCCCCTCTTGTGCTTGAGCAACACGGCCTTCATCAGCGCCTGCGTCAGCGTGTGGCCTTCGTCGGGGAGTGGAACCGGCACACCCAACTCACGGCGGATGCGCTCCGCCTTTCGCAAGATGACGTCGAGCACGGCGCCGTCGACGGGGTTGTTCTTTCCGTAGAGCAGTGTCGCGCGCACGACGCGTCGGGTCTGCCCGTAGCGGTCGACGCGCCCCTCGCGCTGTTCGTGGCGCATCGGGTTCCACGACAGGTCGTAGTGAACGACGGCGTTGAAGGTCTCCTGCAGGTTGACGCCCTCGGAGAGGCAATCGGTAGCGACCAGAAGCACCTTGCCCTCGACCGCCCCCAGCGCTGCAACGGCTTCGCGGCGCTCCTCTTGCGTCAGTTCGCCGGTGACGACCTTCAGCGTGACGTCTTTGAACTGATCGGCAAGTTGCTCGCCGAGGTAGTGCGCCGTGGCGATGTAGCGGCAGAAGACCACCGGAGCGAAGTCGTCGGCCAAGAGTTCCTTCACGTGACCGACGAGGCACTTCAGCTTCGGATCGCCAGCCTGACCGCTGAGGTCCTCGGCTTGGTCGATGAGTTTCTGCAGCGCCTTGTCCTCGGTCGCCGCCGGTGGTTCCACGTCGTCGTCTGGGAGAGCATCATCGCCGCCGTCAAAAAGACGCTCCTCGAGATCTCCCTCGGCGTCATCACCAGGGGCAGCGTGGGTTCGGAGCGCTTGCACCGCAGCGCGGGGGCTCGATGCAACGCACCGCATGAGCGCCAGCGTGCCCCAGAAGTTAAGCCGCTGACGCCGGGTGTCTCCACCCGCCGATTCGATGACCGTGGCGCAGTAGTCGAGCACGGCATCAAAGAAGCGCTCCCAGGCGCCGGTCAGCGTGTAGGTCAGCTCCTTCGTCTGCCGGTCCGGGAAGAGCTCTCCCTCTCGCCACTCGTCGAGATCGGGTCGGCGACGCTGGACGAAGTGCTTCGCGAGCCTCTCACGGAGCGCGTTGCGCTCGTCGCCCTGCGCGCCTTCGAGTTGGTGGAAATCCGGGTGAAGCAGGCCGAGCAACCGGAAGAAGCCCGCTTCGTCGCCGCTGTGTGGCGTTGCGGTGAGCAACACCATGTGCCGGTCGGCCCGCTGCGACAGCGCCCGGAGCAGCTCGTACCGCTGGTGACGCCCCTGGCCGGTGGCGGCGCACGTGTGCGCCTCATCGACAACGACGAAATTCGGGCAGCTCCGCAGGAACTCGTCTCTGCGGTTCTGGCTCTTGATGTAGTCGAGGCTCACCACGGTGTAAGGGTGCACCTCGAAGAGGCTGGCGGTCTGCGGAATCGCCCGCTCGAGACGGGATGCGGTCGCGGCTGTGACGGCGACGGCGCGAAGGTGGAAGCCGCTGTCGAGCTCATGGACCCACTGCTCGACCAGGTGTGGGGGGCACAGCACGCTGAAGCGGTCCACGTCACCGCGGTCGAGCAACTCGCGAACGATTAGCGCTGCCTCGATGGTTTTGCCGACGCCAACGTCGTCTGCAACCAGAAGGCGGATGGTCTCCTGCCGCAGCGCCATCATCAGCGGAACCAGCTGGTAAGCGCGGGGCTGAATCGAAATCTGCCCAAAGCCGCGAAAGGGGCCTGCACCGCGACGCATCGACAGCGTCAGCGCATCCCGCAGAAGCTGAGCACCGTCTTGACTCGCTCGCTGCACCAACGTCGGCAAGGGGAAGGCGGCGTCGACCACTGGTTCCGCTTCGAGCGGTGCGTGAATCAGCAGAGCGTCGTCTTCACTCCCCGCAACAGGTCGAACCCGCAGCGTCTCTGCGGTGCTGCCGTTGAGAACAATCCACTCACGGCCGCGTGCGCGAACAAGGCTCCCTGGACTCCACGTAACCGTGGTCATTCAGACCTTCCCCAGCGCCTTCGCCAGCTCCTCGAACGACGCCTTCCACTTCCGCTCGTCCTCCGCAAAAACGACCGGCGTCATCGAGAGCGCATCGAAGCGAGCCTTCTTCACGTCGGAGGGAACGCTGAGGCAGACGACTACGCGGTCCTGCTTCCACACGAAGTCGGCGCCCTCCCAGCCTGTGGCGTCGGGCGGCGGCAGCCCTTTCTTCGTGAGCTGGTGAAGGAACCGAACGCGAGCACCGCCGGTCTCGAGGTCGTTCGGGTTGACGACCGCAGACTCACGACTCTCGGTGGAGCCGTGAACCAACCGGAGCAGCAACTCGCGCGTCGGGGTGTCGCGCCGATCGATGTGCTCGTGGTCGGTCTGGTTGTAGTAGCTCATCAGGCACCGGTAGCAGGCCGCCACGCACCGCGTGCCCTCCTTGTCTTTGAGCTGGTCGGCTGAGCTGGGCAGCCCCTTCTCGAGGTCGAAGTGCATGACCTCGAGCGCCCGGCGAGCCACCTGCGCCAGCGCCTCGGGCTGAGCCATGACCTGAGTGAGCACACCAGCACCACCCTCAGTGGCCTCGTAGAGGAAGATGGCCTTCCGGTCGTCACGCGTCGGCATCGGCTCGCCAAGTACCTCAGCCTCCTCGAGCTGGAAGTGCGCCTGAAGCCCTCGTAGCAACGCGTACTGGAATGTCGCCATCGACTTCTCTTCCAGCGCCCCTGCGGGCCGAACCAAGAGCGCGTTCTTCCTGTCGCGCACCATCGGGACGATACGTTGGCGAGGGCTGCCCGCGTCGTTGCCTTCGGGCTGGTCCTCGTCGACGCCCTTCGCCCAGTCGCCGCTGACAGGGTCGATCATGAATCCATGCTCGTTGCGGCGAGCACGGCGACGCAAACCCAAGTTCAGCCGCGTGATGGTGGCGCTGGGCCCGTAGGTCAGCTGCAGCGTGTCTCCGCCGTCGTCCTTGGTGACACCCTGGCGTACGTCGGGCTTTCCGTCGCGCTCGGCCCACTCGAAGGTGGTCTGCAGCTCGAAGCCCTGGCGCTGGCGCTCTTCGTCGTTTGCGGTGATCCGCTCCGCGCGGCGGGTACCGACATTGTCGATGCGGAATACCTCGCGCACGTGGAGCGCATCGCCGAGCGGCTGCCGACATGCGTGGCACACCGAGGGGTCCACCGTGAAGTGCCCCGCACCGCAGTTTCGACAGAGACGCGCCGACTGGGTGGGGAGCTTGACGTCTACGCCGCCACTTGGGTTGGCCAGCGACAGCAGCGCCCGTACCACTCGGTAGGCGCGACCCTCGTGGTAGATGAGGCTCCGCGGCCCGAACTCCGAGAGCGCGAGGAACCGGGGGCGCTGGAGGTAGGTCTGCTTGCCGTGCCCGTCGTCGCTGGCGGGGACGTAGGCCATCAGCGGCAGCCGCGGGAAGTTGTAGCCCGGGAGGAAGCCCTCGGTAGCCAAGTAACGGTACGTGTAGAAGTCGCTGCGCGCTGACTCGGTGCCCTGGTCGAGCAAGTTGATCTGATTCACTGCCTCACTGTGGCGCCGCTCCGCGGCCCTGCGCTGCGTGGCGTTACTCGTGTGCGCGTCGATGATGCGGCGCGATTCTTCCTTTTGAAGATGCGCGGCTTCGTAGAGGTCTCTCCACCGCTGAAAGGCTGCTGCGAACCGGCTGAAGGCTGCCGACGCCGCGCGCTTGGCCAGCGCCGAGACTCCGTCGAACCACGGCGCCGCCGCCGGGGTGAGCTCGTCTTTCAGCATCGCCAGGAAGCGCTCCATCGCCTTCGTGCTGCGGGCGGTAACGTCGGGAGCTGACAGGGCCGCTTCCAGATCGGGCTGCAGTGGCCACTCGGGCCGCTGGTCGAGCTTCACCAGTTTGGCAATCGACGCGTCTAACGGTCGCCCAGAGTTCGCGAGCCAGATGGCGTGAAGGTGGCTCTCGACCAGGTCCTGGTTCGCGAGTTCGAGCATCGGCGGGCGAACGATGCCGTGCACCATCCCGGGCGGATCGCGGAAGAAGTACTGATCGTGGGGGCTCTGAGCAGAGCAGTACGTCAGCACCAACGCTGCCTGACCGCTGCGACCGGCCCGGCCGCTACGCTGGGCATAGTTCGCAGGCGTGGGCGGCACGTTGCGCAGGTAGACCGTGTTCAGCTGAGCGATGTCGACGCCCAGCTCCATCGTTGGACTGCAGAACAACACCGGCAAGAACTCTCGCGGCTCGTCGAGCTGAGCCAAGGTCGCAGCGTCAGCGTTGAGTTCCTGCTGCTCCTTCTCGCCGTACCTGAAACGCTTCTCGCGGATGATGCGGCGAGTGTCGTCGACCTGCGCTGTGTGCTCGCGGGCCTCGAAGCCGAACAGTGGGTGCGTCTGCGCCGCGAGTAGCTTCGACAGCGCGCGGTAGAGTTCTCGGAAAAAGCGGTTGATTCGGTCGGGGCGCTCGGGGTCCGCCCCCGTGCCGAGCCGAAAACGAACGTGGGCATCCTTGAGACGCCAGCCCATGTGCCCCTCGAACGGCGTTGGGCTTTCGGTGACCAGGCCACGAGCTGCCTCAAGCAGCGTCTTGATCGTGAGCTCCAGGTCGGCGGCGCTCATCGTACGCGCCCGATCGTCATCGCCCCATAGCTCCTTGGAGCGAAGCGCCTTGCCGAGCGCACTGCGGCTGCCACCTCGTACCAGCAGGTCTTCGTCGCGCATCGAGTAGCTGCGGCGCGACGGAGCGGAGATCATCAACCATCGCGAAGGTCGAGTCTTCTCGTCGCTTCCGAACGACCATGGCGTGCGCAGCTGCGTGAACGCGTTGGACCGGAGCTGCTCCACCGCTGTGGCGTTCAACACCGCGGAGTCGACGGCCATCCACTTGCGCATGTGGTCGAAAAGAACGCGGTAGACGCCGCGGCGCACGAGGGGTGTGGCTTCGCGGAGCACCGGCGGTGCTTCAGCAAACGACGGCTGATCGCTGACGATCTCGTCGAGATGCTCGTACTCGACCTCGACGAGCCGCAGCTGCTCGAGGTTCGGGTTGGTGTACCGCCACCCACGTCGCTGGTCGTACCAGGTCCGGTAGGCCAGCACCTCACGCAGGCTCTTCTCGGCAGTGACCCGCGCGAACGGCTTCGCGTCGGGGTCCTTCATCCACTCGCCACGTCGGGTCCGGTCGTCGAGACGATGGAAGCCAAGTGCCTTCTGTTGTGCCTCACCGAGCTCCGCGCTGGAGAGCCCTTTGTCGGCCGCAGCCTCGAGGGCCCCGAGAAAACCGGCGCGAAGCAAGCAAACGAACAAGAAGTCGTTGAAGTGGCCCGCCTGAAGAGCGGCATCCTGTCGGTTGTCGGAGAATCCAAGCAGCTTTCGCGTGAATTCCTTGAGGTCCGAATCTGGCCCGTGCATCCACCTCAGGGCGCTCAGCGTCAGGACCGTGGTAGCGGAGCTCCGCCCCTCGGCCGTCAGGGAGGCGAGGCGAGTCCGGTCGCGCGAAGTACCGCCGTGGACTTCCTTGCACACAACGCAGAATCCGAAGCGGCCTGGGAGAAACCACATCGATTGCCCGGCCGCCCCCACCTTCCCCGATGACAGTACGTTGAACTGCACGAGCTTTCGGTGGCGGCGCGAGGACTTGATGTTGTTTCGCTCGTCGAGCCACGACTCCGGGTAGGTCGACTCGGTGCCGTCGAAGTCCCACTCGGGGTCCTCCGTGGCATCGCGGGTCAGAAATCCGAATCTCTCGCCTTCATCTGTCGTAACGGCCGAGTCGTCCTCGCCGTCCTCGTCATCGTCACGCCCGACCGGAGCGTCGTCGATCGATCGGTCGAGGAACTCTGGCACTGCACCACCGGTCAGCATCTTCACCGGGTGGTATTCGTGACCGCACGTCCTGCAGAAGTGCACCGGGTAAAGCCGCTTCTCCTCGAATCCCGGCAGGAACTTCTGTGCCTCCACCGTCACCGTGCGTACGTCGGGCGGCTCGATGGTGGCATAAGCGTTCGACGCCCCTGAAATGAACTGGTGTAGCTTGAACGCGAAGAAGGCGGCGGCGTTGGCCTTTGCGTCGCCCGTGCGGTCCTTCTCCGCTTGGCTGCTGGCAAGTAGGAACTCGCGCAGCCGCTCGCGGCAAATGTCCTCAGAGCACCCCGACTCGTCGGCAAGGAGCTTCACCGCGGCGCTGACCGATAGGGGCCGCGCGCGCCGCCAAGTCTGGTCCTCGGGCTTAACCGTGATGCCGAGGCGGGTTTCGACCCAGACCGCCAGCGGGTGTGAAGTCAGGTCGGCGTCCTGAACTCCCTTGGGCAGCGGCTCCTTCAACGCCTTCGCGAGCGGAGACTTCAGTACCTTCGTCTGATGGCCGCCGGTGGTCTGCCGCCGAAGCCACTCGGTAATGACGTTGGTCTCGGGTACGGGTGCACCGAAAAGCTGAGACGCAACCCGGCTCACCACCGCGGTGGTGCTCTTGCCCTGCTGGTTCGCATCGCCGCTGGCCATGGTGGCCGAGGTGCCGATGCACTGCAGACTCTCGGGTGCGAGGCGTTCGCGCACGCGCCGGACGAGCAGCGCCACGTCGGCGCCCTGTCGACCGCGGTACGTGTGGAGCTCGTCGAGCACAAGGAAGCGGAGCCCTTCACAGTTCGACATGACCTGCCGATCTACGGCGTCCTGCCGGGTCATCAGCAGCTCGAGCATCATGAAGTTCGTGAGCAGAATGTCCGGCGGGTTCGCCGCGATTGCTTCACGCTCTTCCTGTTTCTCGGTCCCGGTGTAACGGGCGTAGGTGACGGGGGCCTCACTGGACTTGCCCAGGTACTTCTCGAGTTCCTCTAGCTGCGAGTTCGCTAGGGCGTTCATCGGGTAGATGACGATGGCTCGGGTTCTCCGCGGCGCACCGGCGTCGCGCTCTTTCAAGACGGCGCTGATGATCGGAACAAAGAAGCACAGCGACTTGCCGGAGCCGGTCCCGGTGGTGACGACGAAGCTCTGCCCCGTGGCTGCCAAGACCGCCGCCAGTTCCTGGTGCTTGTGCAACGGGAGAGGCGCGCCTGGGTCCAGACGGAAAAGTTCGGGGCACTTCCAGTGAAGGACACCACCTTCGACAAGATCAGCTTGCGTCCGACCACGCTCGTAGTGCGGGTTCAGTTGGATGAGGGGCTCGGGCCAGTAGGTGCCCGCGTCGTAGAAGGCCTTGAGCTTGGTCCTCAGGTCGGCGGCGCGAATGGTCGTGAACGAGGTCGCGAAACGCGCGTACTCGCCGATGACGCTGTCTCTCAGCGCGAAAACATCCATGCGATCGATGACCTCCGGCCCCGTGCCACCTCCAAAGCTACCTCTCCGAGGGCATGATCAGCAGCGATCAACGTGCCAGCCCCTAGAATTGGCCCGTGGGGGGCCTCCGGGCCACGACCCACTGGAATTTTACAGCGCGAATGACCGCAGTCGGCGGTGCGGCTTCTCACGAGAAGTAGCCTCGTGCCCAAGCACGGAAGCGTCAGCCGGAATAGGCTGGGGCGTCGATCGACGGATATGGCCGAAGCCTGGGTCTACATCGACGAGTCGCAGGGGCCTGCTGCCGATGCGGTCGATCCTGGGAAGCCATTTCGAGTTGGCGCGCTCGTCCTGGAGGCCCCCGTCCCACTCCAGGTCCCGAGCGACGGCCTCGCAATTCTTCGAGCAGACAAAGACTCGAAATCGAACAAGTACGACCAAGCGACGTTGGCGCGGGGCTACTTCCACGCGTCTATCGACTCGGCAAACGCGCACTCGGCGCTGACGAACGCAATCAAAAAGGCAGCGATCGGCGGGACCTTCACCGACTCGCAGTAGCATTTTGGCCGGACCAAACTCGAACGCGTACAAGCCGCACGAGCTGCACCCGTTGATGAACCTCCTCGCAACTCTGACCGTGACTCAAGACGACTACGATGCTGTTCATCTGGTCGTTGCGAAACGCGAGGGCACGTTCGACGAATCAGATGTCGTCGACTGGGAGCAGTACTGTCGCACCCGGAGTTTGGGCTCCTTCAGCCGACAGCCGAACCTTCCGCGGCGCTTTCCGAGGATAACCATCGACCTTGTTGGAGGCGATGAGCCTGGGATCCAGGTCTGTGACCTGGTGCTTTGGGCAATTCAACGAGCCGCGCTCGAATCGCTCAACGTGACGGGCAACGATGACTGGCTCAAACGGCTTCGGGTGGACGTCTGGTCCGGGGGCGGTCCCGTCGGAGGTGCTCAAGAGCAGGTCAGCGCAACAATCGGCGCCGCAGTCGAACGACACTTCCTGCCCACTCTCGGCGGAGGCAAACCGCGAAAGCCAGAGGAGCTTGGACGTGTCGAACTCCTCAAGGTCATGCGTGAAATCGAAGCCGACGTTTCTCGAGTCGCGACGATGGCTCCTGGTCATCCGCGCGTTGGCCATCTAGCCAACGAATTGGCCGAAGCCGCCGAGCTACTCAAAGGAAAGATCGGCAACGCTGGAGTTCTGAAGGTGGCCGAGGCCTTCGCGCTCTGCTGCGACACGCTGCCAATCTACGACCCCACCGACGCTGCGGCCTATGTCCGGATCTTGGAAAGGCGACGAGTTGCAGCCGCGGTAATGGACCAAACGCAGGTCAGGTGGTTCACCCTCGCGCATTTCTGGAGCCAATCGCGCTTGCGACCATGAAATGACGGCGCTGTGGCCCGCGTCGGATCAGCGTCGCGGCGTCATCAGCAACTCTGCGGGCTCGACTCCGTACACCAGCGCGAACCTCACCAAAGTGTCGAGCGGCACATTCACAATGCACCGTTCGATGCGCTGCACGTACTGAAGCGAGAAACCCACCTGCTCGGCGGCGCGCTCTTGGCTCAGCTTGAGGCGCTCGCGTTGCAGCCGCAGATTGGCAGCGAGGACGCGCCTCGACGCCAACTGAAGCTGCGCCAAGCTCGTGCGGGCCGCCATCACCGACCACGCTTCCAGCGAAACCTATTGGGTTGTAGAACCTGTGAGGTTTCAATCGTTCCAGCCCCTCAGCTCAGGGGCGAGGAGAGCACCCGATGCGTTGCCGCACCTCCGAACCGCGTCGTTGTTTCTCGCAACCGTTGTCGGTCGTTCTGCTGATGATGCTGTCAGTGCCATCGTGCAAAGAGGGCTTGCGACCCGAGCAAGTGGCCGACCTCCGAGCAGGCTCGAAGATCTGGCTGCGCGCTCCCGACGCCGCGACACAAATGATGTCCGTCGGACTCGGCCCATGGCTGGCTCCGGTTGTTAAGGAATCCGGAGTGGATTTGGACACCCTCGCGTTGGTTACCGCATGCACGACACTCGCGTTCGACCGCGAAGAAAGAGGGCCACCGCAACCGACGATGACCATGGGTTGGTCTCGGGCCTCCTCGATCATCAAGCAGTGCGCCATTGAAAAGAAGGTATCGGTCGAGCTGAGCGACCGCGCCATCGAGCTCATCGGAGCGGCTGCCGTGTTCACGTGCAATCACAGGGAGTCGCCCCTGTTCACGCCGTATGAGGGTAAATAGGTTTCGTTCTTCTTGTGCGGTCGCCGTTCACAGTGCGGCGATTCGAGTATTTCCGCGAGATCGATCACGCGCTTTCCATCTGGCACACAGGCGGCAGCAAAGGCCGCGGCCGGGCACCAGACCGAGCACGCCTACTCGCCGACCGCAGCGGCACTTGAACCAACGCCGGTGACCGCCGTGTGCGCTGTTGCAAGGTTCGTCGAGCAGCTCAATGACGTACCGCGCAGACGGGTCAAGCGTGAGCACTACGTAGGTTGCGCTTCTCCATGCGGAACCGACGATCCTGCGCAAATCGGCTATCGAGACTCTGGCGACCTCATCTGTGAAAGGGCGGCGGCGGGGCGCAGGCATCGGCTCACCGTTCCGGCGTGATGTTCACGTTCTGGGCGATGCCCACCTGAACAACGGCACGCCGCCCCCCGACGGCTTCAGCTCGGAGTTCCTCGGTGAGCTTGCTGAAACGGGAGACGGCGCCGGTGACTGCGCGGTCGAGTAGTTTCACGGCCGCGTCGTCCCGCCGGGCCACCGCAGCCGCGAGGAGGCAGGTGAGTTGGGAACCCAGGGCTTCCTGCACCGCTAGCATTTTCGCGAGAGAACGGCGGCGAACAGCGCCGTCGGGGTCAGCGGCCAATGCACCAGCTCGCTCCGCCACGAAATCGGCATTCACTCCCGGCGTGCCACCCTTGAGAAGTTCCTCGACAGCTCGCCGTTCAACAGCGGTCAGGCCAAGGCGGGCTTCGCGAAGCTCCAGCGCGCGAGGCCCGTCTTTTTCTGGGGGCTCGACGATTTCAGGGTTTCGGACAAGTTCCACTGGGGCCATACGAGAAGGTAGGTCGCGAGGCGGACCCGCACAAACGAGGAACGCCGTTCAGCGTGGTACTGGTACGTGCAGCGGAGCCGCCGGGTTCGCAGATGCGGGGGGCTCGCGGGGCGTTCATCGCGACCCCAGCAGGAAACACGACCCAAGTGCCCCGACGCGACTAGGGAAACGCGGGGCTGCTGGGGGTGCGGGGGGCGTCACGAGGATCCCGTAGGTGCGGGGGAGAAGACTGCGGCGAGAGCGTGGCGCGTTCGCGCTTCACGCTCCCGCAATACGATCGCCCCTATCATCTGCCCCCAGCACACCCAGCAAGCTAGCCGTGCCACCGTCGAACTCGGCATCACGTCTGGGATTCTCGCGCGACGTTCCCTGCGGAGAGCTCTTGAGCGCCACCCGCGGGCCCCCCGCTACTGTCGGCCGCTCCATCCACCGCCGCTGCGGTATCCGTCGATACGAGGGGCTGAGGTGGAGGCGCCACCAGTTTGTACCGGTTGATCCCCGCATGCTCGTCGCGCTTGTCCTCGACGATCATGTTCGCGCCGAAAATCCGATTCGCGTTGCGGTGGCACCAAGTCCCCAGCCGCGATGAGCGACTTCCAACATTTGCACCACCGAGAACCGACGAGAGATAGGTGGGCTCCTTTGGCGGAACCAACTGGCCACCGATCGATTGCGGCGGGGCTGCGACCATGTCGAGCAGCTCCTTGGCGGTCATCGGTGCACGCCCCACGAGTTTGAACCAGGCACCGACGAAGGCAGCCGCCTCCCCGCGCTTCTGGTCAGCACTGTCCATTGCTGCAGCTGGATCAAGAAAGCCTGCGACGCCCGCGGCGGCGAGAATGCCGCCAACGACGTCGGACCAGGACTCGAAAGACGCCCGACGGGTAACGTTGGACGCGGGGCACCCAAGCGCCACCCAGTTCTGGATGATGGTCAGCACCGCGTGCACGATCTGCCCGCGGTTGGCACGGACCCACTCGAGGAGGTGCGGGTGTTTGAAAACGCGACCTTCCTCCGGTTTCTCCGACTTTGCGTCGATGCGGATCCGAATGGAGCGGCGAACAAGGTCCCGGCTGAGTTCGGCGTTGTTCGCGGTCATCACCCAGGCTGCGCGGTTGGGGGCGACGCCCTCAGTGTGACTTCCGAGCACGCGACTCGCGAAGAAACGGCTCGTCAAGGCGCTCTCCAAAGCCGGTCCTTCGACCTCGCCCTTGGCGTTGTCGAATGCCATGAACGGAGTTCCCGCCCGCAGCGCAGAGAAGATCGCTTTGACCCTCTCCTCCTCTTTTGGAGGTAGTGCTCGCCACGGCATTGCCGCCCCTGTCGCGATTGTTGCGACAACGTCGCAGAGCAACCCCTTGCCAGTTCCGGCCTCAGGGGCACCTGCAACATGAAGTGGCGTCGGCCCGTCGATGTTCCGCAAGAACGGGAGCAGCGTGAGTGCGATTTGATGAGCGCGATCTGCCTGATGAACGAAGGGGAAATCGCCGTACACGTCATCGACCAGGAGCTTCACTGCGGCGGTGACTTCGGCAACCGTCGGAGCGGCCGACAGCGGCGGAAGAACGAGAGCCGGGTCGAGGCTCAAGTAGACCTTGTTAGCGGCCGAGTAGCCCGGCGCGGCCACGATGACGTTGTTGGAACCGAGGTACGGCGTGGTGGCGACATTCTCAATTTCCGGCAAGGCCGTCGGCGGCGCCCCAAGGAGACTCTTCGCCACCGTCTTGTCGGGAAAAACGGCATGCGGAATCGGGTCCATGTCAGGCTTCGGCGGCCTGCTCTCGAGCCAGTTCGCAACGACGCTCAGAACGCGGATGATCGTGTGTGGCGTGTAGTCGACGAGTTGCGGTACGCCGCCTCTGATTGCGACGCTTACGACCGCGCCACCACGCCGGAAGTACCGCGGGGGCGTGTTACCAGCGAGAAGAGCACCTACGGTGTCGGCCTCGACGTCGCGAAACTCGCGGTCGTAGACCTCAATGGTCGGCAAGGGCCTTGGCTTAGGGGCGGGTGCGGCTTGCGGCACAACAACACTCGGCGGAGCGCCTCCGGTTGCTGCAAATTGGGGCGCCGCAACCGGGGTGACGGTCGCGACACCGGCGGGTTGCACGACCGCCGGTTTGGCCCGCTTCAGAGACTGTGCTGCCCTGAGCAGCGCGGCGACCTGCGCGCGCTTCAGTCCGCTTTTCTCCAGTTCGAACTTCATCAGCTCGAAGGCCGCCACGTCCTTCTTCCGGCGGCGGATAGCCCACAGGCGAGCTGGTGATTGCAAAGCCTTCGAAAAGGCTAAGCCAGCGTCGCTCTCGATCTCGCCCATGAAGACGCTGATGATCGCGGCATCCTCTGACTCAAGATAGCCGTCACGCCGCAGCAGCTCGACGCGGCTACACCCCGCCGCATTCGCGTCAAGGTCCAGAGCATCGCCGTGCCAGCACCCGTCACCGGCGAGGCCGCCGTGTTCGGCTCCGTGGGACGCTGAAAAGCACGCCCAGCGCTCGGGGTTGTCCGCCAGTTGCCCGAAGCAGTCATGGTGGCCACAGCTCGGGCAGGACCCTCCGGATCGCGGGAGCATACGCGGATGGTCAGCGTTGTATTGCTCGACCGCGGAGTGAACTTCGCTCGAGGCGGTAGCCTGCGGGCGAGAGTTGGCAGTAGTCGCCGTAGCCGTGGACATGCCCATGAATTCGCGGGCAGCCGTACCCAACGCCCCATCGATCTGATTGAGGGTCTCGACGTCGTCGACAGCGAGACAGGCCGCCTCTTTTTCCCAGCCCCCGCGCACCAGTAGTGCCGCAGTGGCGAGCTTGGCGACGCGAAGTTCGAGGTCGTCCGGCTCGAGCTCAATCGGCTCAGCCTCGCTGTGCCAAGTGATCACCTCGCCACTCGGGTGGGTCGATCCTGGAAATACCGTTTGGGCACCGGTGGAGCGGATCTCGACGAGGACCTTCGGCTTACCGTCGCGTTCGACCTTCTCGGGGCTCTTGAACTTCCGTGAGGAAACTCCGTTGACGAGGTAGAGCCAGTGAGACTTCAGCTTGCTCGGCCGACCGAACGTCCCGGTGCTCGCCAGGAACCGGGGCGCCAGCTCCACCGTTTCGGGGCAGTCGAGATCGATATCCACCAGGTTGTTGCTCGCCGCGCCGAGCAGCACACCGACGTTGCCGCGGTCATCACCAAAGTATGAGGCCACGTTGGCCGACGTGATTCGCAGATTCGGCCAATCTGAAATCTTCGGCCCTTTCTGCGCGAACGGGATGGGGATCGGCGACCACCCCCGTTCGATGAGCGCGTGGGCGATCTCAAGAGGGCTGCGGTCAGAGTTCGGCGCACTCGTTGTTGGAGGAACCTTGGGAAGGCCGACGTCGATCGCTGGAGCAGTTGGTGCCACCACCACCGCATGCGCCTGATCAGGTGAACGGTCATGCGACATGGCGCACCTCCTGGCCGAGGTCGACCGCCGCCACTGCGCTACCGGCTAACGCTGGCTCAGGGTCGGAATCCGAATCACCCCCTGCAGCATCAACGTGGCGAGCCGCGGCTCTGCGAGGTACGCGGCCGCAGGAGCGAACGATCAGTTTGCCCGGCGTGCGCCGGGTCTGGCGAAACTGGGAGAAAGCATCGCGCTGGCGCTGCCGATGTTCCCGGCGAAACTCACGGGCACCAGCTGCTTCGAGCATGAACGAAAGCTGGAGCAAACTCGCTGGTCGACACTCACGGCCACGCTTTCCTTTCGGCTGAGGGAAATCCAGTTGGCCCTCGAAAAGCTCAGCGACATCTGGGCCGGTGGGGTTGAACTCGAAGCTCTCCTCATTGGCGTCGAAGACCTGCTCAAGAGGGCGGCTCGACCCGCATAGTTTCGCGGGGTCAATCATGGTATTCTTGCTCTGCATCTAGGTTCTCCTTCAGGTCGTGCTGGGGTGGAACTTCTGGCCCTGGGGCGCTGTGGCGGCGCACCGGGGCTTTCGTTTAGGTGGTCGACCGGGCGCGGCGCTCAGCGTTCACCAGCGCCCGCAGCGCTTCTTCGTGCAGCTCCCGCTGGCTGACGCGGTGCCCGCTTTGCTTCGAGCGAGCGATGCGGATTCGTTCGACAGCCTCAAGAAGGCTGACGGGTAGGCGGGTCGACATCGGTCGTACTGGTGGCCTCATGGATTTTCTCCGGGTTGTGGTGGACGTGGTTTTGCCGAGTGCAAGCGCGGCCCGGCCCTACCGGTGACCGTCGGAATGCATGCAAGCAAGCTCACGCCCCAATCTAGGAAATGGGCCGTCGGGAACCAACCGCCGACCCGAAGCCCCGCCGCATGAGGGCGGGGCCTCCTGGTCGAGGTCGTCAGCTCTGCAGCCGTGCCATGAGGAGCTTCTGGCCGGGGTCGGGATTCGAGGCGCCTAGAACGTGGTCGACCGGCGGAATAACCTCGACGACGACCTCCACCTTGGGCGGAGTCTTGGTCGCGATCTGCTCGCGCTTCTTGTGCAGAGCCGCGCAGCTTCCTTTGAGCAGCTCACTCATCGTGTGGTGGAGTTCTGCGACCCGATCGAGTTGCGTTGCTTCCGCGGCCCCACCGGCATCGGGTATCCGGCTCACCCACGCCGACAAGGTTGTCAACTGCCCGTAGACACGCTCACTAGCCGCAACGAGCTTCCGAAGGATCGACGCCCGAGACCGCGTCGGCTTTGCAGTGTCGCCGCCCACGATGCGCCGCACCGCCCGCGTACTCAACTTATCGGCGAGCGCCCGCTCGAGCATCGTGTCACGAGCGTTGGGATCATCGAGCTTCACTACTTCGACGAAGAGGGCGAACGACAGTCGCACGCCGTCCTTGCCCTTCCTGTTGAGCCAGCGGTTGAACTCCTCAGGGCTCCAGAACCGAGCTACCCGGGCGGCGTTGTAGAGGCTGTCTTTGCCTGCGCGCAGTTCCTTCGCTACGAACACCACCGCCGTTTCATCGGAGTCGTGCCCGAATTTCTTGGGGTCGTCCTGAACCTCGTGGACCAGCTGCCCAACCCGATACTGGCGCTTGGCTGCGTCGATGTCACTGCGCGCTTGCTCTTTCCGAATCGCTTCGACGATGCCACGCAGCTTCGCTTCCCCGTCAGCATTCTGATCACCGCCATCAGTGACGTGCGCCTTCGAGGGGATCATCAACTTCCTTGCCGGAGACTTCTTCAGCTTCTTCTTGGCCTTCATTTGTTGCTCCATCTCTCGTGAGACGAGACGAACGAATTGAAGCGCGGGCCGAAGTGGCGCGCGCCACGGCTTCCGCCGTCAATGCTGGTGGTGTCGGACGAGCAATCGCCGCGCCTCTGCGGCGAGAGGTGCACACAGGAGCGCCTCGACTGCTAGGCGGCCAACCCAGTGCGAACAACCTCAACTCTTTCGAGTCTGCTTCGTCCTGCTCTTAACGCGGCTGGGTGCTCAGCGGCCCCAGCTCTCTCCGATTTCTTGGCGCGTGCTCTGCCAAGACCGAATTTATCGGAGCCGAAGCAGGCGATCAAATCACGCGGCATTGGTCAACCGGCGGCGCTTCACGAAGACCCACGCGTTGATCTGGGAGCCATCGGGCCGGACGGGGATACCGAGTTCAAGCGCCGCCTGAATCAACGCTCCGTTGGAGACGTAGCAGTAGTGTACGCCTTGAGCGTTCTTCTCCGCGCGGTGCTTGAGACCGTACGAGTGGCGCACCACTTTCTTGCTCGGGGTCCAGTTGGCGACGAGATGGGCCTTGGCATGCTCCACCTGATCCCTCGGCGCGGGAACGTCGACGGCGCCGTAACAAGCGCGCCTGCTCCGTTGCCAACGGGCAATCGGCACAAGGCCGTCGATCGTCACTTTGTATCCGGGCGGAGGGGCAAGGCTCATTGTGCGGCTCCTGTACCCTCAATGTAGGTCGCGCCCTTCGTGCGCCGAGGAGCGCGGCGCACCGGCGGTACCCGTAGAATCCGACAGCCATGAGTGACCTCTACTTTGCTTACGGTTCGAACATGAGCGCGGCCCGAATCCGGGAACGGTGCCCGTCGGCGGCATCGAGAGGAGCTGGGCAGCTCCGGGGTCACAGCCTGCGCTTCCACAAGCGCAGTCGCGACGGCACCGGGAAGGCGAATGCGTTCGCGACTAACAACGCCGACGACGCGGTGTTCGGAGTGCTGTTCGAGCTGTCGACCGAGGACTTGCGCCAACTCGACAGTTTCGAGGGCCGGGACTACCAACGACTGGAACGAGAAGTTGAACGGCCCGACGGAGCACGAGGCGCTGCCTGGGTGTACGTCGCTAAGTCCGAGGCGATCGACGAACAGCTGAAGCCCTCGCCTGCTTACCTTGGTCACGTCCTCCGGGGCGCGAGAGAGCATGATCTCCCAGGCGAGTACCGGAGCCGACTCTGGGAAACGCCGTCGACGGCGCCCGCCGGGCACCGGACGCTGCTGCATGCTTTTCACACCATCAACGACAGCAACGCTCTGGGCTGGATCGCACTCGATACGAAGGTTGAACGGTTCGCGCTCGCCGCGATCGCTACCGAGATCAATCGAAGCAGCGGCAGAGTTGCCCACCTCGAACTATTGCGAATGGATCTCGTCATCCTCGAGGCGAGCCTTGCGGCGGCGCCGAAACGCCGACTCGATGCCCGGAATGCCCAGATCAAGATGCGCTACGAGGCGAAGGGAGGGCAGCTCTTCGACTTCGCACCCGAGCAGGGAACCCAGCTGGAGTATTTGGGCGGAGAATTGAACAACGATCTCCTGAAACTTGAGCAGGGTCGCGGAGCCGGGCTTTTCTTTCTGGTCGAGGCCGAAGACCCGTCGCGGCACCTGAAGTACTACAAGGGACTTCGCTGCACGATCGACGATGCGGTGAGTGTCCTGCAGAAAAACGTGAGCAACGGGGTGCTGGTCGCGTCGGAGACGATCGACTGCGGTCTAGTGGATGGGACTTTGGTCAAGATCCACCTGTGCGTCTTCGATCGGAAGTAGGGGCGGTCCGACGCGATTCAGAATAGCGGGCGTCCAGCGGGTATAAGAGATGAGTCCGCACGACTGCCCGGTTCGCGGTCGCGTGCTCTCGGTCGCTCGACAAACGGGACGATCCCACCTGCACCACCAACATCACACCGACCAACCGCGTCGCGACGACGCAAGGAGCATCCCCATGTCCGCAGCACAGCTGCAGAGCATCATCGACGTTCTCGCCACCGGGGGCTCACACCTCGGCGACCTTGTCTTCTGGACCCTCTCCGACGCCGCCATCTCGCGGCCCAACCTCGAGTCCAAGTGGAAGCAGACCGGCTTGCCCCTGGAGCTTCTTCCCGAGGCGCCGACGGCGGCCAAGGCGTTCAAGCTCGCGGTGCGCGCGGCCCAAGTCGGCCTGGTCGACCGGCTGCTCCGTCCCGCGGCCGAGAACGAGGCGAGCATCGTGTTCGCCGTCGTGCACGAGCAGAAGCACGACGAGGGCGTCCTCACGTACTCGCAAGAGGCGAAGGTGGAACTCCACCTGCTCCACGGCACGGTCAGCACCGACGCCCCAACGCACGAACTGGTGCAGGCGATTCAGTCCCGCTTCGCCGACCTGAAGGACACTTACACATCTGACGACGTGCGTCGCTCGATCACTCGAACACTGCAGAGCTTCTCTGCCGTCCTGCTGCGGGAGAACGGTGGGGTTTGGTGGGTGCCCGCGCCGCACGCTGAGCCGCTGCGGAAGCTACAGTCAGCCATTGAGGCGATCGGCAGCTCGAGGTTCTACCTGTTGCCAGTGCACGACTCCGCCGATGCTGGTCGGACTCTGGGTGACGCAGCGACGAAGTCGATTGAAGCCGAACTCTCCGAGCTGAAGAAAGAGGTCGAGGGCTTCGTTCAGCAGCCACCGGAGCGCGCCTCGACGCTGGCCCGGCGGTTCGACGCGTTCGACTCTCTTCGTGCGCGGGCACGTTTGTATCGCGACATTCTCCAAGTCTCGGTGAAGGACCTCGATTCGACGCTGAAGCAGCTCGAGGTGAGCATCGAGTCGCTGCTATCGAAGAAGAAGGTCGCCTAACCCGGGGCGATCACTGCGCGGGGTACAACGTTTGGTGGCAGCGTCCCTATGAACCGGCCCGTTAGTGGGTTCATCCACCCCCGCCCGAACTCCCAAACGACATAGTGACGGCAGGTTCCCGTACCGTCCGGCCACCCGCTGAACAGGACAATGCTGAGGCTTCTCCTTCGCCCTAGCGTGCCGCCTTTGATCCAAAGCCATTGGTAGTCGAGTTCGATGCGGCGAAGGGCCATCGTCACCCTCGCTGGACTGAACCCGTATCGCATCTTTCGCAGTCGTCGGAAGGCAGTGAGGCGTAGCTGCAGCGCGGATCTGCCCTTGCCCTCAATGTACGCAACGCAAGCCGGTCCACAGTGATCGGAAGTGGGCGACTGCTTCACTGCCTTCGTCTTCATCGACAGCAGTTTCCTCCCCAAATCCCTCGAAGTGAACGGAGCCCCCCATGCACAAACTCTTCGCCGCCCTCAGGGCAGAGTTGCTGAAAACGTTCCCGGAGCGCCAGCACGTCATCGACGGCTCGCTCTCGGCTGTGCTCGCTGGAGAGCACGTGCTGTTGCTCGGCCCGCCGGGCACCGCCAAGAGCGCGCTCGTTCGCGTTCTCGCCCAGGCCTTCGGCGGCAGCTACTTCGAGCGGTTGCTCACCAAGTTCTCGACGCCCGAGGAGCTGTTCGGTCCCGTTAGCTTGAAGGGCCTCGAGTCCGACAAGTTCGCCCGCGTCATCACCGGCATGTTGCCGGAGTCCGAGTTCGCTTTCGTCGACGAGGTATTCAAGGCCAACAGCGCGATTCTGAACTCGCTCCTCACCCTCGTGAACGAGCGGCTGTTCCACAACGACGGCAAGCCGGTGCCGGTGCCGCTGGTGACGATGTTCGGCGCCAGCAACGAACTGCCCGAGGGCAAGGAATTGGAGGCGCTGTTCGACCGGTTCGCCCTCCGATTTGAAGTGAACTACCTGCTGCGCCCGCAGCACCTGCGCGAGGTGCTCGTGGCCCCCGAGCCGAAGCTCAGCACCGGTCTCGACATGAAGGCGCTCCGCGCTGCGCAGGCGGAGGTCACCAAGGTGAAGGTGACCGACGACACCGTCGATGCGCTCATCAGCATTCGCGAGGCGTGCAAGGCCGAAGGCATCGTCGCCTCCGACCGCCGCTGGAAGAAGTCGCTCAAGCTGGTGCAAGCGTCGGCCTGGCTGGCGAACGAGAAGCAGACCAGCCCGCAGGACCTCGTCCTCCTCGCAGACGCCCTATGGCGGGAGCCGAAGGAGCGCCCGAAAGTCGCCGCCTTGGTGGGCAAGCTTGCCGACCCGGTGGCGGCCCAGGCAGTCGAGATACTCGACGCCGCTCGTGAAACAGCTCAGCACGTCGCCGGGTTGTCGGGCGACCGCAAGCAGTACATCGCCTCGGCTGCCCAGGCGTTGGAGTCGTTCACCCAACAAGTGGCGAAGCTCCAGCGGCTCACCCGGTCGGCCGGGCGACGGGCCAAGGACAGCATCGACTCGGCCCACGCCGAAATTACCTCGATGCACGAAGACCTCGCCCGCGCTGTCTCGTCGGGACTGGGCCTCCGTCGGGCGGAGAAATAGCCGTGCTCCGCCTGATCAACGACGTTCCGCGGTGGCACGTGTACCTCCACCGGGAAGCCCGGGGGTTGCCGTCGGTCCAAAGAGACGATCAACCCCTCAGGAAGCTCGAGGATGAGATCTGGGACAGGCTGTACGCAGGCGAGAGCGAGAAGGCGGCCAAGCCCGACTCGGCCGAGCTGTCGGAGTGGGCGGAGCGAATTCACACGCTCTGCGGCGAGCTCCCGGCCTTCGACCGGCTAAGCCAACAGTGCGTGGGCGATGCCGACGCGTCTGCCGAAGGGGTCGAGAAGCTGATGGAGGCGCTCGCACCGCATCTCCAGCAGCCACCCGACAAGGTGCAACCGCCGCAGCTCCGGCGGTCAGTCGCCTCGTCGTGCGAGAAAGCTTCGAAGGCCATCGAGCAACAGCGCGAGTCGATGGACGGGCTGTCGAGCGTCGGGTTCGGCTCGAGGAGCGTGCCCGGCGGTCAGGGTGCCAACGGAGCGGGAGCGCGCCGGTTGTCACAGCGCCTCCGGAACGACAATCGGCTCGCCCGCATCGCGTTGCTGGCGGGTCGGTTCAAGCGAATCGCCGCAGCCAAGCAGAAGGCGAAGGTTCGTCACGGTGCGGACGAGGTCACCGATGTCGAACTCGGGAGCAACATCTCCCGGCTGTTGCCGTCGGAGCTGGCCCGGCTGTCATATCCACTGCTGAAGAGGCAGTTCCTCGCCAGCCTCGCGGAGGGAAGGGCGCTTCAATATCGGCTGCAGGGGACCGACTCATTGGGTCGGGGACCGCTGGTCGTTTGCCTCGACAAGTCGGGCTCGATGGACGGGACCAAAGACATCTGGGCGACCGCGGTGGCGCTGGCGCTGCTGGAAATTGCCCACCGCCAGAAGCGGCCGTTCGCGCTGCTGTGCTTCGACGGCGAGGTGAAACACGAAACGAAGGTAAGCATCGGCGAATCGCTACCGGAGGACTCGCTTTTCGTTCCGGCCAGCGGTGGCACCAACATCACCGGCGTCATCTTCAGGGCGCTGAACATCATCGAGGAGCGCGACGGCAAGCTGAAGCAAGCCGACGTCGTGCTCATCACCGACGGTGAATCTGACACCAGCGGTGCGCCCGTCGTCGGTGAGAAGGCAGCCCAGTTGGGTGTGACCGTGCTGGGTTTCGGCATCGGCGTGTCGCCGGAGTCGCTCAAGCCCTGGTGCGACGAAGTGCACGCTGTCTACCGCCTCGACACGGTCGACGAGGCGACCGCCGAGGCAATGTTCACCATCTAGAAACCAGAAAGGAGCCGACCACCATGCCGTGGAAGCTCATCATCCGAATCATCGTGGCAATCCTCTCCGTCATCGGCGAGCGGCCGAAGCGTCCACCGCCGTTCTGGTGAGGGAGCAAATGCTCGTTCGCATCTGCGACCTGATCTCCATCGTTCGGGAGATCGAACTGCCGGAGCAGTGCCCCGAGTGCGGGGAGAAGCTCGACCGCGTGAACGAGACGAATATGACAGACGCGTTCATCGACGGGACGCTCACCGTCCCCGCGCCAGGCGAGGTCGCCGAGTTCCTCCCCACCGACAGCTGGGAGTACGGAGAGACGTTCATCGTCGTCGGCTTTCGCTGCGCCCACTGCAGCCACGTGCTGGTCGAGGGCGACTTCGTCGAGCGGCGCAACAGCTGATCCACCTGCCGTAACCGCAGTCGCATCACTGCAGCAGCAACCCGAGCTCTCGTTCCGCCTCACCGCGGAGCGGGGGCTTCGTCGTTTCACCCACCCCAAACGAAGAGGAGTGTCACCGTGACCAACGAACAGAAGAAGCAGTTGTACCAGCAGCTGTCCGCGCCGTTTCCCGCCGAGGCCATCGAGCGCAGCGACGCCAAGCAGACTGGCAAGGGCTACAGCACCACCGGCATCAAGTACCAGTACATCGTGAACCGCCTGAACGAGGTGCTGGGCTTCGGTTGCTTCCGGGCTCACCGCACCGTCACCGTGAAGGAGACCAAGCGCGCGAGCGGGCGTCCTGCGTACGAGGCCATCTGCGACCTCACGCTCGAGCTGGGCGAGTGGGTGAACGGCCAGTTCGTCGTGTACGCCGAGTCGCTCGCCGATGGCGGGCACATCGCCAGCACTGAGGCCGACGCGCGCAAGGGCAGCTTCACCAACGCCTTCAAGCGGGCGGCTGCATTCCACGGCGTGGGCAGGCATGCCTACGAGGGCAGCATCGACGAGGACTCGGCTGAGACGGGGGACAACGAGGCCAACGCTGCACCCGTGGTCCAGGTGGCCCGCGCTCCGGCGCCGCAGGTCAGCGGCTCGCCGGTGCAGCAGCAGCCCGAGCGCAACCGACTGTCAAGCAAGCAGCTCGCCGCCATCTGGAGCATCGCTCGAAAGCTGGGGATCGAGCAGAGCGGCTTCCGCCAGCAGGTGCGGCAGAAGTTCGGGGCGCAGCTCGAGTTCCTCAATCGGAACCAAGCGAGCGAGCTCATCGGCGCCCTCAACGCCCGGCTCAACTCCAACGGCAGCGGCACCAAGCCCGAGGAGCAGTCGACGGCCGACGGTGCCGCGTGAACTCGCCGCTCAGGCCCGACCAACTGCACTTCAGCGTCTCGCAAATGAAGCAGTGGCTGATGTGCCCGAGGAAGTTCTCCTTCCGGTACATCATCGGGGCGACGCCGGAGTTCCAGCCGCTGCCGCTGGCCTTTGGCATCGCGTTCCACGCTGCGTTGGCGCATCACTACGGCTGGCTGATGCAGGGCCAGCGGTCGTCGGTGGACGAGACGAAGCAGCAGTTCGTGGATTCGCTGAACAAAGCGAAGGCGGATCCACTGCCGCTGAAGTTCGACGTGGACGAGCCCTTCGAGCAGGTCCAGGCGAAAGGGCTGCAGATGCTCGACGTCACGCTGACGCATCCGTCGGCGAGTCCAGCCAAGGTGCTGGCGGTGGAGAAGTCGTTCACCGTCGACCTGTTCGACGTCGGCAGCGGCGAGGTGCTGGACGAGAAGCTCACCGGCGTCATCGACCTGGTGGTGGAAGAGGACAACCACCCGGTGCTGGTTGAGCACAAGACGACTGCCCGGAAGTACTCGCTCGATCAGCTGGTCTTCGACACCCAGCTGTCGGGCTATGCCTTCGCGGCCGAGCACCTCGGTTGGGGTGACGTCGGGCTGCGATTCAGCGTCACCACCAAGACGAAGGTGCCCGCGGTGCAGGTCGAAGACGTTCGCAGGGATGAGTTCGACGTGGCGGTGTTCCTTCGTACGGCGGTCGGCGTGCTGCAGGCCATCGACAAGGGCATCAGCTTCCCCGTGCGCGGCTGGCACTGCCGCGGCTGTCCGTACCAGGCCTGCTGCTCGAAGGAGCACTGACCATGGACGACAAACCCAAGACTGTCAGCCTCGCCGCCGAGCTGGCGGAGCTCGTCGAAGCGCTCGAAGGTGTTCGCCTGCTGGCGGAGTTGCAATCCACCCGCTCGCTGCCCTACGAGGAGGCGGTCGAGTCGACGCCTCGGATGTTGGCGGCTGCGGTGCTTCTCGTCGTCGAGCGGCTCCGGCTGGTGCGGAAGGTGCTCGTTGGCGCAGCCGCCGTTGGGCTGCTGGAGCACCGCAACAACCGGGCGCTCCCTCAGCGCGAGGGTGATGACCCGGACCTGGTGCTGTCCGAGCCGCGGCGTCGTCGCTGAAGAAGTTGGTCGGCTCGCCCACTGGCTCGTGAAGCGGTGGGCGGGCACGCCTTCCATCCACACTTTCAAGAATCGGAGGCCCTATGGGCATCGACTGGTGCTTGGAGCATCAAATCGCGCGGCCTGGCAACGAAGAGGAGTACCGGCGGCTCACCGCCAAGTTGAAGCACCTCGCCAAGGACGAGCGTCTCTCGCAGCCGCAGCGCACCGTGTTGGCGGAGGACCTGGAGTCAGCGCTGAAGACGGTCGCGCTGTCCGCCTACGAGGCGATGGGAGCGCCGCGGCTCGGCTTCGACGCCGCAGCCGACGACTGGTTCAAGAAGCACGTGTACGAGCTCGCGCAGGTGCAGCTCGTCGCCGAGAAGAAGAAGCCGAACGCCCTGAGTGACGGCTTCATACAGTTCTGGGACCGGCCGGTCGCGGAGGTCCTCAAGCACCACCACGGGAAGTACGTCGTCGAACTCGCCCGCGACGCCGAGGGCATCCCCGCAATCACCGGTTTCTTCGCCTCACAGCTCGACTTCCGTGGCCAAGCGGTCGCGACGAGCAACATCATCGACAGGGCGTTGCAGGCGGAGGCGTTCGATAACCACTCGGGTGACGGAGCGGCCGACTATGCGGACCGGCTCGAGCTGGCGGTGATGCAGTTCAAAGTGAGGCGGCCCGACTGGCAGACGGGTAGGGTAGTGGACGAGAGCGGTCGGCACGTCGACGCGCTTGAAGACGTACGTGACGTCGAGTCGGCGGTGCGCTGGCTCCGGTACTGGGGCACGCGCGGCTTCGCGTTCAGCGCGTGGTACTGAGGGGTCTCGTGGCGACTGAACGAGCTTCGCCTGCGGCGTTGAAGCAGACCGCCGCAGTTGTCGCGACAACCTATTGAGGGTTGCTCAGTGCGTTTCGATTCACTGCCTCCAGGAAGGAGCGATCGCTCGCGGTGATCGACTTCTTCGGGTCGTCAGATGCGTTCGTGACAACCAACGTGCGGACGCTTGCGATCACTGGGGCTCCGTTCAAGACGACCGGACTCAGCGTGTGGCCCCACATCGCTACGGCGGGCATAATTCGCGGTTTCAGTAGAATCGCCTCGAGCGCGTCTTGACCGGCTGCCGCCTTGGCGGATGTTGCGACACCAGCAAGTTGTTCGCGAAGGATCTTGAACGGACGACTCTCGTCACCAAACGCGGCGTACTCGGGGTTGGACTCACGTGAAGTTGGATCGAGCAACGGCCAGTACACATTGAGATCGAGGTGATTCCTCATATTCAGCATCACTACTCCCCGCTCTGCGCTTGAGGCCTCGATCTGTTCGACGGCCTTCTTCACAGTCGAGAGCCACTGCTGAGGGGTCCGCGAATGCAGGACCTTGCATGGGATCCCCCACTTGACTCCGGCTACCGTCGCCAGAATGTCCGGATTCATCCCGTTTGACGAGGCCTTGGGATCATCGAGCGCGATTTCAGAGGCGAGTGGCAATATCCAACAAGCAACGAGCAACTCGAAGAGCTTGTTGGTCGCTTGGTCGAGCACGCTCGACGAGCCGACCTGTACGGCAGCACCCTCAGCCAAGAGCGCGAGGTGGGGAAGAAGTGCGTCCAGCTTTGGATCATTCTGATTTCGCCGCAATTGGTGTGCGAGTTCAGTCACACCCACCATGTGCGTCGTCTGGATGCGCAGGTCCAAAGCAGGGTCTGCGGTGCGCTCCGCGATGCGAAGCGTCGAGTACGCAGCAGCTTCGAACATACTGCCGGGCGCGATCGTGATTCCCCGTTCGTTGAGCATCCTCTCTAGCTCGAACAGAGCGTGGGTCGCCGTTTCGAAGGTATAGCCTTCAGCGTTCATCGGTTAGCCAGGATGAGGGCTACTTCTTCCTGCCTGGGTACTCTCGGTGCAGGCTCAGCGTGACAAGAGCCCCACCGGGATAGCCCATCACGGATTCAACCCGCCCATAGACACCGCCGCGCAGGTACAGGATGCCGGGTGTCGAGCCGGTCGTCTTGAAGTCGCTGAACTCCGATCTAAGGGCCTCGGCCGTGAGGAAATTTGTGTGGCCCCGGCCGCCGTTCCGCCGCCATCTAACCCGAACCGTGACGCTGTTGTTCGCGGGCGGCGCGACAGCTTGGAGCAAGAAGGAGCCTGTGCCGTATCTGTTCCCTTCCCAAGTGCTCCGCTGGCCTGCGGTTGGCTCCTCATCCGTTCCCCACGCGTCGAGCATCTGACGCGCAAGATCCGCCTGGATCAACTGGCGTACGTAAGCGCCAACACCCTTGAGTTCGAGGGACCTCGCCTGGTTCCTGGCTTCGTTGAGCATCGACACCGGCAAGAGAACTTGGAATGCGATCAGGTCTTCCCTCTCGCCGACATCGGTCATGATGATCTCCATGTGTATGACCTACACATACTATCGGCGCCGACCCGCGAGCGCAAGTGTGCATGCGGGCTCTGCGATCGAACTCTCGGATCCGTAAATCGCTCGTCGTTGCGTAAATCGGGGTCCACCAACCCGACTTGACGAAAGCCGATCGCGCGAGCACTGTTCCCCATGCAGTGGAGGACCGGCACGAGACGGTCTTCTTTAGGTGGTACTCGAGGGCCCGACGAGTTCGGGCTGAAGCAAGCTGGCGGCACGCACCAGCCCTTCGACCTCGTAGATCGCGGCTCGGCCGCGTCGATGGCGAAGTACGGAGCATCGAGGGAGCCACACTCGTTTCAGAGTGCCCTCGCCGATGACCAGCTGGCTCGACCGCTGTCGAAGCGGATCTTTCCGACCGGCACCAGATGAAGAAGGCGCGCTGTGCCGAGCGCGATGGTGCTGTCGTGTTCCAAAACTATTGCTCGAGTTTCACCGTGGTGCGCCGGTGAAGCCGCTCCTGGACGCCAAGCAGGTGATGGCGGCGCTCAACGTTCCTCGCGCTACCGCGTACCGCATCATGAAGTCGATGCCGCACCTGCTTGTCGGGACGAGGGTGCTGCGCGTGACACAGGAGGCCCTGGAAAATTACCTGAAGATGAACACTCGGAAACCGAAATGGACAGAATCTACAGAAAGCAACCCGGCGGAGTTTTCTATGGCCAGTTCTACGGGCCCGACGGGAAGCGCCGCCAAGTCTGCACCCACGCCTTCGACAAGGCCAACGCGCTCGTCGTCCTCAACCGAATCGAGCGCGAAGCACTCGTTGAAGGTCACCTACCCGAGGACGAAACCGCGCAACTGACCCATGTTCTGAGCGCCCATATCGCTCGATGCAACTCGCGTGGTCGTAGTCCGATGACGGTCGACGCGTACATGAAACACGCGGGGCACTTGATTCGCGTGCTCGGCGAGACAACGAGCGTCAACAAGCTCAAGCCTCTGGTCGAAGACGACTACGTGAACGTTCGACTGGGGGAGGGCGCGTCGCACCATTCGATTCACAAGGAACTCGTCTTGTTGCGGGCGTCGCTCAAGTTCGCAAAGCGCCGCGACGTCTTTCACGGCGACCTTGAACGCCTCCGCACGGATCATTCTCCTCAGTACGAGCCGCGGCGCCGCTTCTTGACCCAGAAGCAGTTTCACCTCGTGCGGGCGGCCCTTCCCGAAAAGCGCCGCGACGCGTTCACGTTCATCGTGTTGTCGGGCACCCGCGACAGTGAGTGGCAGTCGATTCACCGGCAGCACGTGGATCTCGGTGGTGCGCTGACCATCCCGGGGACGAAGACGAAGGGCAGCTACCGTGTGATTCCTTTGCGCGACCACCACGAGCTCAACGCGCTCTGTAAGCAGCTGCTCGAACGACTCCCTGAAGGAGAGACCCGGCTGCTCGAGCCGTGGAGCAACATTCGGCGCGACCTCGACGACGCGTGTGTCGCTGCGGGGGTCGATCACGCCTCGCCGAATGACCTGCGGCGCACCTTCGCAACCTGGTGCTGGCAGGGCGGGATGCACACCGCACGAATCGCCTTGCTGCTCGGTCACCGCGACGCGCGGATGGTGGAGCGCGTGTACGGCGTGCTCGATCTCGACATCGTCGGCCGCGAACTGGGTGCGATCTTCCCGAAGGTCTTCACGGACGCGCCGCCGTTGCTGCCGAGCGAATCGACCGCGAAAACGGGTAACAAACGCGAGCTCTCGAGTAACGGGACTCCTGAGATTCCCGAGCCTTCTGCCGTTACCGGAAAGACGGGTGAGACGAGGTCGAAAAAACGGGCTCCGAAAAAATCAAAGGAGTCTCGCGATCTTCGAGTGCCCAGGGCCGGAATCGAACCAGCGACACGGGGATTTTCAGTCCCCTGCTCTACCAACTGAGCTACCTGGGCGGAAAGCGCGGCCTTTCTACCCCTGGGTAGCGGGGCGTCAAGGCCGATCTAGCGACGCCGGGTAGGGCAGGGCACTGACGGGGACTACGCCCGAATCTGCGCCAGGGGCAGCTGAGGCTTGGCGTACGGCGCCGCCTTCTTCATCAGCGCCTCGAGGTCGTCGTACGCCTGAGACGCCGTGGCCTTCCCACCCGGCGCCGGGTACTGCCAGGCCGGAGTCCTCGCCATCTGCTGCCGGGTCGCCTCCACCGACACCCCCACCCCGAAGCCCATCACCGAGATCGACGGAGACATCGACACCCCGAACGTCTGGTACGGCACCGCCGTCGCCGTCACGTTCGTCGCATTGCCCAGCTGCCGCAGCGCTCCGGGCAGGTCGCCCTTGTCGAACAGCGTCTTTCATCGCCCCCGACTTCGCGATCTCCCCCGGAGACGTGTTCATCGTCACCGTCGTCAACATCCCTCCGCCCGAACCCATCGCCCCACCCGACGCATCCAACGTGAACGTCACCTTGTCCTGCTCGGTGCGCTGAATCTTCCCCGCATCGGCCTTCAACGTCCCAACCGGGTCCGCAAGGAGCTCCGCGCCTTCACCCTCGGGCAGCGTGAACCGCTGCTCGATCGACACCTTGCCCTCCGCCTTGCCGCCGCCGAACGCCATCGAGCCGGTGTTGTTGTCGTTGCCCTGCTTGCCGTTGGTCACGTTCAGACCCACCGAGCCCGAGACGTTGCCCGAGATGTCGGTGCGCACCGACACCTGCGGAGGGTGCGAGAGATCCACCCGCACCGCCATCTCCTCCTTCACCCCCGCGCCCACGAAGCCGCCCGCCACATCTTTCACCCCCAACGTCGCCGCCGCCTGCGCCGCCACGTTGCCCCGCAGCTCCACCGCGCTCATGTGATTTGCAGCCACGAGAGCTCCGCCTGCGACGGGCCCTTCACCAGCCCCGGGTCAGACCCCGGCACCCCCAGCGGCCTCGCCGGCCCCGCCGCCGCCGCCGTCTGCTTCATCATGATGTCGGCGGCCTTCTTCGCGTCCTCCGCGTTGTCGAACTTGAACTCCACCTTGCCCCCGCCGCCCAACGTCACCGAGCCGTCGGCCGACAGCTTGCCGCCCAGCGCCGCCCCCAGCTGCCCGTACAACCCGCCGCCCAGCTCCCCGTCGGCCGCGATGGTGTACTTGCCGTCGCTGCCCTTCGACACCGCGATGCTCCCCGCGCCGTAGAGCTTGCCGCCCTCCACCGACCCATAGCCGCCCATCCCCAGCTTGTACGTGTCGCCCGGGCCCAGCTCGTCGATGTTCTTATGGTAGTCGACCGCGTCTTCGACCCCGTTGACGTAGCTCTTCGCGGTGTCGATCACCCCGTTGACGCCCGCTTCGACCGTCTTCAGCGCCTCCTTCGCGCCCTCCACCCCGCTGTGGAACACGCTCTTCGCCTGGTCCCACAAATTGCTCGCCCGGTCGGCCAGCTTGCTCGCGTCGTCCGCCAACTCCCCCGCCGCCCGCGCCGCCACGTCGGGAGCCGCCGACACGCCCTTGCCCAACCCGGTCGCGTCTTTGCCCAGCTCCTGCAACGCCGGCCCCAACGGCGAGAACGGAGCCAACAGCTTGCCGCCCTTCTCGAGCAGCCCACCCGCATCTTGCATGCCCTTGCCGAGCGCCCGCGTCGCGTCGCCGAGCTCGTGCGCCAGCTCGTTGCCCGACGTCGGCACCACCGGAGCGTGCGACACCACGTTCGTCGCCAGGTCGACCACCGGCTTCGCCACCGCCTGGAAGTCGTCTTTCGCCGCGGTGACCGCCTTCTCCGCCACCTGCTCGGTCTTCTCGACCGCGTCCGACACCGTCTCCTTCACCGACGAGACAGCATTCGACACTCCGGACTTGATCCGATCCAGCAGGCCCATGGCTCAGTTCTCCCTGTGGTGCGACCGACAACAGATTCTCGTCGAACGAGACCTGTAGGTTTCCAGGCGCAGACACTTGATCCGACTGGTGTTGCCCGCGCGGCTACAGCCTCAGCCCTGAGAAAGCAGCTCCACCAGCTCCTTCGCGGTCAGCTTGCTCGCCGCCTGCGTGCCTTCCAACACCGACTCCACCAGCTCCCGCTTCTTGCCGTGCAGCGAGAGGATCTTCTCTTCGATCGTCCCCTGCGACACCAACCGGTAAATCGTCACCGGCCGCGTCTGCCCGATGCGGTGCGCGCGGTCTGATGCCTGGTCTTCCACCGCCGGGTTCCACCACGGGTCCAGGTGCACCACGTAGTCTGCCGCGGTCAGGTTCAGCCCGGTGCCACCCGCCTTCAGCGACAGCAAGAACACGTCGGCCTCGCCGCGCTGAAACGCATCGACCCTCAGCTGCCGCTCCGCCGCCGGCGTGTCGCCCTGGAGCAGCAACCACTTCAGCCCCGCCGCCGTCACCGCTTCCTTCGTCTTCGCCAGCAGCGTCGTGAACTGGCTGAACACCAGCACCCGGTGGCCTTCTTCTTTCAGCTCGGTCAGCAGCTCCACCAGCGCGCTCAATTTGCTCGAGCCTTCGCTCCAGGTCTCGTCCACCAGCCCGACGTGACACGACAGCTGCCGCAGCCGCGTCAGCGCCGCCAGCACGTGGAAGCGCGCGTCTTCGCCTTGCTGATCCACCGCGTGCTCGAGGGTCTCCAGCGCCTGCCGCCGCGCCGCCTCGTACACCCCCGCTTCTTTCGGCGTCAAAGCCACCAGCCGGGTGATCTCCGTCTTCTTCGGCAGCTCGGTCGCCACTTCGTCTTTTCGCCGCCGCAGCAAGAACGGCTTCACCAGCGCACGCAGCGAGGTCCATGCGAGCGCCTTCTCCCGCACGTTTTCGCCTTCGATGCGGCCCCAGTAGCGCCCCTTGAACTGCTCCTCGCTGCCGAACAGTCCGGGAGAGACCGCGCGAAACAGACTCCACAGCTCGCCGAGGTGGTTCTCCAGCGGAGTGCCGGTCAGCGCCAGGGTGAAGCCGGCCTTCAGGCGCCGCGCGGCCTGCGCCCGCTGGGTGCCCGCGTTCTTGATCGCCTGCGCCTCGTCGAGCACCACGGTGGCGAAGTCGCGCTGGGCGAGCGCTTCGATCTCCTTCGCCATCAAGGTCCAGCTCGCCACCAGCACCTCACCGGCCTGCGCCTGGGCGATCGCCGTCGAGCGCTCCCCGTCGCGCAGCAGCGAGAGCTTCAGCGAGGGAGCAAAGCGGCCCGCCTCGTTCAGCCAGTTCTGGGTCACCGACGTCGGCGCCACCACCAGCTGCGGGCCCCGCTTCGCGCGCGACGCGAGCAGCGCCAACGCCTGCACCGTCTTGCCCAGGCCCATGTCGTCGGCCAGCACCGCGCCCGGAGCCCACTGCGCCAACCGGCTCATCCACTCGAAGCCTTCGCGCTGGTACTCGCGCAGCTCCGCCTTGAAGCCCTTCGGCAACTTCGGCTTCTCGTCGCTCGCGCCCTGCATCTGCTCGAGCAGCTTCTTCACCGCCGCCGCCGCTTCCAGCTCGCCGAACTCCGCCTCCGCCGCGCTCAGCGCCGCCACCTGGGGCAGGGTGAGCTCGAGCTCGTCGTCGGCCTTGCTCGACAGCGCCACCGGAGCCAGCGCCTGCGCCAGCTCCTCCGACAGCCGCGCCAGCTTGCCCGCCGAGAGCTCCACCCAGCGCTGGCCGCCGCGAATCGCGTCGATCACCTTCTGCAGCGGCACCTCGACGCCATCGAACGACGCCTTGCCGTCGAGCTTGAACCACGCCCCCTTCGCCATCAGCCGCAGCTTCAGGTCCTTCGTCTTCGCGGGCCGGGTGACCGAGAGCATCTCGGCCGGGAACTCGACGGTGACGCCTTCTCTCGCCACCTCCGCCAGCCGCGCCGCCGTCTCGAGCACCTGGTCGACGTCGGTCAGCCGCCAGGTGAACGACTCGTCGTGGGGGAGGGCGAGCCGGGTCGAAAGCGTGTTGGCCTGCTCGCGCTCGGCGTCGAGGTCGCGACGGCAGTAGACGCGGCCGCCGCTGCGCCACTCCGACACCTCGACCGCACCCGCACCGGGAGTGAGCGGTGGCCCGAGCGGCTTGAGGTGGAGCGAGAGGTCGAGCTGCGGCCCGGCGCCGAAAACGGCCCGCACCCAGAAGGCGAGCGGCGCCTTCAGCTCCTCGCCTCGCAGCTTGGGAGGCAGCTCGGTCGACACCCGCCGCATCGCACCCAGCGCCTGCAACAAGTCGTGGTGCGACTCCGGAGGGAACGCGCGCCCGTGGCGCTCGCACGCCTCTTCGAACGCGGCCGCATCGGCGCTCAGCCGCAGCAGCCAAAGCGCGCCGGGCCGAGGCACCGGGTAGATGCGGTCGCCGTTGAAGCAGGGGAGGTTGCCCAACACCGGCAGCTCGTCGAACAGCTGCTCGCCCGCCTTCCAGCGCAGCGCGAGGCCCGCTGGCGTTTCGACGAAGGTCATCGCGGGCTCGCAGCCCATCACCTTCACCGGTTGCTCGCGCTTCTGCTCGCCCAGCTCCTGGCTCTTCAGCACCACCGCGGGATGTCCGCGGAGCGCCCACAGCGCCTCGACCATCAGCTCCAGCCCCTCGCTGCGACCCCGCTGTTGGGTGGCGATCAGCTCCAGCACGCTGCGCTCTTGCTTCGAGAGCGTGTCGCAGTCGTCGAGCAAGCTCTGCGCGGTCGCTTTGCGGGGCTTCTTCGCGTTTTCACCCACCTCGAGTGGATCGATCCAAACGTGGTGGTCGAGCTTGAGCCGGAATCCCGCGAACTTTGCAGCCGGCGCCGTCGCTGGTTTTTGCTCGAGCTCGAGCAGCACATGGCCCCAGGTGGGCGCCGCGGCCACCGAGAGCCGCTTGCCGTAGTAGGTGTCGACCGAGACCTCGCGGGCGAACCGGTCCAGCGCCGCGGGAATGTGCCAGCAGCCGGTCAGCTCACAACTGCACGAAGGCTCGTCGTCACTGCGCAGAGAAATCGTCACCCGCGGCGTGAAGGCCCGGCGCGTGAGAGGGTTCACCTCGTTCGGGAGCTCGAGCCTCGCGATCCCTTCGGGCGCCAGCACGTCGAGGCGCTCACCGGGCGGTTCACCGTTTCGTGGCCAGCGCGCCAGCGAAGGTGCGCGCAGCGCCTCCAGCTTCTCCATCGTTCTCCGTGCCTGGCCGGGCGGGGCTGGCCACGGTGGCACCGCGTTGCGGCGGGCGGCGTCGAGCGCACCGGCCTCTTCCAGCAACATCGCCCAGACGTTCTGGCGAGCGGCTCGCTTGCTGCTGAGGCCGTAGTTGTGGTGCGCGGGCACCTCCCAGATCGCGTCGTCGAACACGTCGGCGACAGACAGTTGAACGCCGTGGTCCCAGTGGTTCACCGGTTTGGCGGTGCGCTGCAGCAGGTGCTCGACGCCGGCGTTGCGCGCCCACGCCTCGAGCGCCAGCCGGGTCTCGGGCCAGCCGCGCGGTTTGCCCGCTTCTTTTCGCAGGTGGGCGATGAAGCCCAGCGCCCGGTCGGCGCCGACGCCCATCTCCAGCGATTCGATCGCCGCCTCGTCGCGGAGCACCACGCTCAGCGGCTGGGTGAGGCGGATTCTGCGCTCCAGCGCCCTCACCGCGCCCTTGTCGAAGCCGGGAGCGACCTCCGCGAGCGGAATCTGGTCGAGCTTCAGCTGCGCGAGGTCGTCGGCGACCGATCTCGCGTAATCGAAGATGCGACGGCTGATGTGATCGACCAAAGCCACGTTTCACCGGTACCAATTTCTCGCGCTCGAACGCAACCGGCCGTACACCTCGCGGATGCGTTTTTTCATTTTTCTGCTGCTGCTCGGTCTCACCGCCTGTCACGCGCACGAACGCGCGCTGATCTCCGCGGGCGCGAAGTGTCCCGACATCGCGCTCACCGCCGATGACCAGGGTCAGGCGCTCCCCGCTCCGCACATCGTCTCAGGCGGTGAGGCGGCCGCCGGCTCGGCGATGGTCGGGCTGGGCTCGCTCGCCAATCTCTTCGGCGCCACCGCGCCGGTGACGCTGATTACTCCCGCCGGCACCGTGCAGACCGAGACCGCCGGCTGGCGTCAGTACGAGGGGTGCTCAGTGGCCGCGGTGTGCTTCGACTCCGGCTACTGCTCCCCGGTGGAAGGGCAGAAGCTGGTCCCGCTCGTTCATTTGGTGCCGTCGCTGATGCGTAGGTCCGAGGCAGAGCAGGGCAAGCACTTCCCTGGCTGCTCGCACCGTCCGATTGCAGGCCGACGGGGTCCGTTGGTGTGGAGCCTTCATGCATGCGGTCAGTCGGTCGCCTGCTTCGTGAACTCCGACCGCGGCTATGACTGCCTCGGCGCCGATGGGCAGAAGCGTGATGTCGGTACGGGGCCGGTGATCAGTCAGTAGCGTCGGCGGAGGAGACTGACCCCCCGTGGCCGAAGGCCGGGAGGGGGGCTCAATTTCCTCTGCCTAAAACGCGCCCGGAGACCGGCTGTAGCCGTTGTCCCAATCAGGAACCGGAAAATCGATCGCCTGTGCCGGAGCCCCGCTGCTCGTCTTCGGCGGCGCCGGCTCGGCCGCCAGCTCGAACCCCGGAGGCCAGTGCCTCGTCGGCACCACCACGTCGGGCGGCACTGGACACCGCGTGCACGGCTTTCTCATCGGCACCTGCAGTACGTGCCCCAGCGACAGCATGTCGTTCTTGATGTGGTTCGCGTTGCGCAGCGCCCGCACGCTGCTCCCGTACTTCACCGCGATGTGCCCCAGCGTGTCGCCCTTCTGCACCCGGTGAAACGTCACGTTCTGATCCGGCCGCAGCGCGAGCAGAGGCGTCAGCCGCCGCCCCAGCTCCTGCGCCCGCGCGTTGTAGAGCCGCACGTGAAAGTGGTCGCGGTGCCGCCGCGCATGCTGAAACACCGACGCGAACCCGGCGTGAAACAGCGAGTCGAGCCACGCTTTGTCTTCGCCGTGCTCGAGCGCGTACTTGTAGAGGACCGCCTGCACCCGGTAGTCGAGCAAGATGAACTGAACGTCGCAGCGGGTCACCAGCTCCTTCGCCAGCGCCCAGTTCTTCTCGACGTCCATCACCTTCTCGCGCTCACGCGTTCGCGGCTGCTCTCCCGTTGGGTAGACCAGCCCGATGTCGGCGTCGCGGCCGTTCTGGTGGGTCGTGTGCGGGCGAATGAAGCCGCCCTCGGGGCCGCTGATCGCGTTCACCCGAATCGGCGGCGCCGCCGGGTACTTCCCGTGCCAGGCGTGAAAGGCGCCGGTCAGCTGATCAATCGTCTCCTGCGTCGCGTAGGCCTGCTCGCTCACCACCACCCAGCCCTCGCCGTCGGGAAAGCGCACCGAGTTCAGCAGCCGGCCTTCTTCCACCAGGCCGAACGCCACGCTCCCCAAGGTCTGCGGGGAGTCGAGCCAGCGCTTCTTCAGCTCCGCGTCGCTCAGGTCGAGCGTGTAGTGGATGCCGCCGTCGCCGGTGGAAGCTCCTTCGCCGGGCTCGAAGTCGGCTTCCACTCCGCCGTCGCTCAGCTGCTCGGGCGCGTCGTCGCTCGTGTCGATGCCCGCGTCCGGGCTCGCATCGGTCACCGACAACACCACCAGTAACAGCGGAGCCACGAACATCGGTTACGGCGGGAGGCCGCCTCCGGTACCGCCGAGGTACTCGCAGCCGACGCCCGGGTCGCAGACGAACTTCGAGATCGGGCACTGGGTGCCGCCCGCGCACTGGCAGACGCCGCTGTTGCACGCGTCGGCGCGCGTCGAGGAGCAGGTGACGCAGGTGTTGCCGCTCGTGCCGCAGTGGCTGAAGGTGTTGATGTAGCAGGCGCCCGAGAAGCAGCAGCCGGTCGGGCAGCTGGTCGAGTCGCACACACAGCCGGTCGCGGTGCAGTGCTGGCCGCTGCCGCACTGCGCGCCTCCGTTGCAGGTGCAGGTGCCGTTGGTGCACCCGTTCGCCTTGCTGGTGCTGCACGCGATGCAGGTGCCGCCGTTGGGGCCGCACGCGCTCGCCGAGGTGGCGGTGCAGGTGTTGCCCGAGCAGCAGCCGGTGGTGCAGCTCGACGAGTTGCACACGCAGTTGCCGTTCACGCACGCCTGGCCCGCCGCGCAGACGCCGCCGGTGCCGCAGTGGCACAGCCCGTCGACGCCGCAGGTGTCACCGCCCTGCGAGGGGCAGTTCGCGCAGCTGCCGCCGTTCAACCCGCAGTTCGCCGCGTTGGGAGGCGTGACGCAGGAGTTGCCGCTGCAGCAGCCCGACGCGCAGGCGGTCGAGTTGCACTGGCAGCTGCCGCTCACGCACTGCTGGCCGGTGGCGCAGGGCGCGTTCATGCCGCACTTGCACGAGCCGCCGTTGCAGTTGTCTGCCGCCAGCGGGTTGCACGCGGTGCACGAGTTGCCGGTGGTGCCGCACTGGGCCGCGGTGGGAGGCATCACGCAACTGCCCGCGCAGCAGCCGCCCGGGCAGGTGATGGAGTCGCAGCCCTGGCAGTGCTGGTTGACGCAGTTCATCCCGCTCATGCACGCCGCGCACGACGCACCGCCGGTGCCGCACGCGGTCGCCGCGGTGCCCACCTGGCACTGGTTGTTCGAGTCGCAGCAGCCGTTCGGGCACGAGGTCGCGTCGCAGGTGCAGCTGCCGTTCACGCAGCGCTGGCCGGTGCCGCAGAGCGTGCCAGAGGTGCCGCAGCTGCACGCGCCGTTGAGGCAGCGGTCGGCGGTGTTGGCGCACATCGAGCACATGTTGCCGCCGGTGCCGCACTGGCCGACCGTCTCACTCCCGAGCGGCACGCAGGTGGTGCCGTTGCAGCAGCCGCTCGCGCAGCTGGTCGAGTCGCAGATGCACTGGCCGCCCGAGCACCGCTGGCCCACGCCGCAGGCCGCCATGCCTCCGCAGGTGCACAGACCGGTGTTGGCGTTGCAGCCGTCGGCGTTGGCGCCGCACGCGGTGCAGGTGTTGCCGGCGGCGCCGCACTGGTTCTGGCTGGGCGTGGTGACGCAGACGCCGCCCGAGCAGCAGCCGGTCGGGCAGCTGATGTTGTCGCACTGGCAGGTGCCCGAGACACAGCGCTGACCCGCCGCGCAGGTGTTGTTCGCGCCGCACTTGCAGGCGCCGCTCGCGCAGGTGTCGGCCATCGAGGTGCACGCGCTGCACATCGCGCCGCCCGCTCCGCACGCCTGGGTGGTGGGCGGAGTGACGCAGGTGTTGCCGCTGCAGCAGCCCGAGGTGCAGCTGGTCGAGTCGCACACGCAGTTGCCGTTGGAGCAGCGCTGGCCCGGCGCGCAGGCCGCGTTCCCGCCGCACTTGCAGGTGCCGCCCGAGCAGTTGTCGGCGTTGGTGCCGCAGGCGTTGCACGCGCTGCCGCCCGTGCCGCAGGCGCCGGTGGTCGGGGTCATGTTGCAGACGCCGTTGGTGCAGCAGCCGGAGCAGTTGCTCGGGGTGCAGCCGGAGCAGCTCCCGTTGGTGCAGTTCTGGCCGCTGGGGCAGCTCTGGCAGGTGTTGCCGCCGCTGCCGCAGGCCGTCGGGTCGGTGCCGGTGACGCAGCTGTTGCCCATGCAGCAGCCGGTCGGGCACGAGGTCGGGTCACACACGCAGGCGCCGTTGGAGCACTTCTGCCCCTGGCCACACTGCGCGTTCTGGCCACAGTGGCAGCCGCCGCCGCTGCAGTTGTCGGCGAGGTTGGTGTCGCACGCGCTGCAGGTCGCGCCCGCGGTGCCGCACGCCGTGGCAGAGCCCGAGACGCAGGCGCCGGTGGCGTCGCAGCACCCGTTGGGGCAGCTCTGGCTGTTGCAGGTGCACTGACCCGAGACGCACGCTTGTCCCGCGGGGCACGCGTTGGTCGCGCCGCACGCGCAGGCGCCCATCTCGCAGTGGTCGGTCATGCCGCTGGTCGTGCAGTCCTTGCAGACCGAGCCGCCGCTGCCGCACTTCGCGTCGCTCCCCGACTGGCAGAGGCCGTTGAAGCAGCAGCCGTTGGGGCAGCTGGTCGCGTCGCAGCCCGAGCAGGTGCCGCCGCCGCAGGTGCTCCCGTTGGGGCAGGTCTGGCACTGCGCGCCGCCCGAGCCGCAGGCGGTGGTGTTGAGGCCCTGCTGGCAGAAGCCGTTGGTGTCGCAGCAGCCGCCGCAGTTCGAAGGTCCACACACGGGCGCTCCGCCGCCGGCGCCGCCGCCCACCGCCACGCCTCCGCCGGTCGCCTGACCGCCACCCGTCGCCTGGCCGCCTCCGGTCGCGCCACCGCCGGTCGCCTGGCCGCCGCCGGTGGAGCCGCCCTGACCGCCGTTGCCTCCGGTGCCTCCGCCTTCGGAGGTGCAGGTCGGGTGGCAGAGCCCGTCGGAGCAGCACATCGTGTTGCCGGTGCACTGCTCGCCGTTGCCGCACCCGGTGAGCACCTGCCCGGGGTCGACGCACTTACAGCCGTTGAGCGCGGCGAACAGACCGAGCGTGAGCGTCGCGGCGCGAAGCCAGGTTCGGTTCGTCATTGGGCCGTCCAGAAGTAGATCGCCAACGTCAGGAAGACCGCCGCGGCGATGCCGGAGATCAGCGCGATGGTGAAGTCGGTGTTGACCCGATTGCCGAGGGTGTCGAGCTCGGTGCGGGAAAGGTTGGAGGTCAAAAGACCGGCCGAGGTCTTGGTGACCGACTTGTCGTAGGTGCCCTTGTCACCCAGGCCGAGCACGCCGAAGGTGCCGCCCACGCCCGCGGAGACCACCGCCGCGCCGGTGAAGATCCACGCCGGCAGGTGCGACTTCGGCTTCTGCTCCTCGACCACCGTCGGCGGCGGAGGCGGCGGGGGCACGAAGTCTTTCGGCTTGTCCTCCACCTTGGGCTTGTCTTCGACCTTCGGGGTGTCCTCCGGCGGCGGCGCGGTCTTGGCCTGCAGCGCGCGCACGAACAGCGTCACCGGCACCGCCGAGTCGTCGCCGTACTTGTCGACCGAGGTGGTGAAGTCGGAGACCGCCAGCGTCGAAGCGTCGACCGCGCTGATCGCCTCCAGGTGCACGTCGAGCTCCTTGCCGACCTTGCCCACGTCGACGCCGACGATCACCGCCTTCGGGCCGATCAGCACCGCCAGCTTCTGGAGGCACTTCTGGCCGCCCTGGCAGTTGCGCGCGTCGGAGAAGCCGGCGCCCTTCACCAGCTTGGCGGTGGCGGCGTCGTCGAGCGCGTCGCTGAAGCCTTCGCGAACGAGGGCCTGGTGCACGCGGGTGGCCAGCTTGTTGGCGTAGTCGGCCGCGCCGGGGCGCTTGCTCGAGACCACCACCGAGACCGGACCAGCGGCGTTAGCGCTCAGGGTGAGCGACAACAGGAGCGGGAGCACGGCCGGGAGCTTACCTCAACGGCCGTCGAGCTGGCTCGAAGCGTCGTCCACCGCGCCGATGATCTCCCGGCGTTTCGCGTCGGTATCGGCGGTCTTGGCCGCCTCGCGCTCCCGATCGAGAAACTTGTGCCACATCGGGATGGTGTCGCCGCTCGCCGCTTCCTTGGCTTTCAGCTTCTTCTCGAAGCGGCCGAGCTTCGACTGCACCACCTCGGCGAGCCCGGCGCTCTTCGGCTTCGGGTCGGGCTTGGCCTCGGGTTTGGGATCAGGTTTCGCCTCGGGCTTGGGCTCGGGCTTCGGCTCCGGCTTCACTTCGGCGATCGGCTCCGGCTTGGGCTCGGGCTTCGGCTCCGGTTTCACCTCGGCGATCGGCTCGGGCTTGGGCTTGGGCTCCGGCTTCGGAGGCTCGGGCTTGAGCGGAATCTCTTCGACCACGATCGGGCCGGTGGGCTGCGGAGAGCCACGCCCGAACAGCGCGTAGCCGCCGCCGGCCAGGCCGGCGAGCAGCACCGCCACCACCACGAAGATCGGCGCGTTGCTCTTCTTCGGCGCCTCCAGCGGCGCGTCGTCGATCGGCGGAGACTCGGTGGTGTTCGCGACCGGCACCTGCGCGCGCGTCTTCACCGCGGCGGCCTTCACCGACGGCGTCTTGGCGGTGGGCGCCTCGAGCTCGGGTTCGGCGTCGGGGTCGAGCGCGGGCCTCAGCTTGGTCGCCTCGTAGCCTCCCGCCACCGCCTGCTCTTCGCGGGTCTCGGCGCCGAGGTCGCCGGCGTTGCTCACCCGCCAGCTGTTGGTGCCGGTGTTGGGCTGCGGCGAGGAGATCGGGTTCTGGCGCGAGGAGCGCGGCGAGGGCGTGGCCGGTCGCGCCATCGACCCCGACTTGGGGATCGGCGTGCGCACCGCCGGCATCTTGCTGCCCGGCGTGTTCACCGACTGAAACGGCCCGGTCGGAGTGGAGTCGACCATCATCTTGCGCAGCTGCTCGCAGTGCTGGCGCAGCACCTCGGCCGACTCGGGGCGGTCCTTGCCCTCCTTGGCCATCGTCCAGAGCAAGAGATCATCGAGCTCCGGCATGATCGACTTGTTGAAGCTCGACGCGCGCGGCGCCGGCTCCTCGACGTGCATGAACATCGTCTGGAGCGAGTTCTCGCCCTTGAACGGCCGCCGCCCGGTGACCAGCTCGAACAGCACGCAGCCGAGCGCGTAGATGTCGGTGGCGGGGCTGATCGGTTTGCCGCGGGCCTGCTCTGGCGACATGTAGTCGGGGGTGCCGATCACCACCGAGGCGCGGGTCTGCGGCGTCGACTCCCCGAGCGCGGCGCCGAGCTTGGCGATGCCGAAGTCGAGCAGCTTCACGTACGGGCGGCCCCGGCCGGTGTCGACCAGGAAGATGTTCGACGGCTTGATGTCGCGGTGAATGATGCCGGTCTCGTGCGCGGCCTGGAGCGCCTCGCAGGTCTCCTCGATCCACGCCAGGGCCTGCGCGAACGGCACCGGCGCCGACTCTTTGATCAGCTTGTCGAACGCCTTGCCCTGCAGGTACTCCATCACGAAGTAGTGCTGCTTGGTGGGCAGCTCGCCGAAGCTGAAGATGTCGACGATGCCGCGGTGGCGAATCTCGTTCACCGCCCGCGCTTCGGAGAGGAACCGCTCGACCAGCTCTTTGTCGGCCGACAGCTGCGGCAACAGCACCTTCACCGCCACCCGCTTGCCGATCAGCGGCTGGCGGCCTTCGTACACCGCTCCCATGCCGCCCAGGCCGATGCGGGCGGTGATTTCGTATTCGCCGACCTTCTGGCCGGAGAGATCAGGGGCGTCACTCAAACGCGGCGGATTCTAGTCGAGCAATGGCGGCGCGGCGAGGGTGCGCTCCACCACATCGCCGCCGACTTCGAGCCCCTTGGCGATGGTGGCCAGCAGGGAACGCTCGGCCTCGTCGGCGTGTCCATCGGCCAGCGCCACCAGGCAGAGATCGCGCAGCACCTGAATCTGCTTCGTCTTCGGCACCTTCGCCTTCACGTCGTTGATGCGGCGCTCGAGATCGGCGGTGAGCGCCTTGGCGTTGAACGAGTCGGCCGAGCCGGCGCCGAAGAAGCGGTCGATCACCTTCTTCTCCTCGGGGCTGATCCCGCCGGAGACGTTGGCCACCGCCACCGCGCCCGCGAGCAGCAGGCGGCGCATCAGCTCGGCGGGCTCCGACTTCTCTTGCAGGTAGGTGGGCTCCATCAGCGACATCAGCTCGGCCACCTCGACCTCGACGTCGGGCAGCGGGCGCTCGCCGCCGAGCTCCTTGGTGTCGCTGAACGCCTTCACCGCCCGCAGCCGCAGCGGGCTGAACGGGTGGGTGGCGAACCACTCGTTGCTCGGAGCGGCGTTGGCGTTGGTGGCGCGGCGAATCTCTTCGCGAATGTCGATCGCCTGAGAGAGCAGGGCGTCGGCGCTCATCTTCACCACGTCGGTGTGGAGGCCGGAGGCGAGCTTGAACAGCGTGCGCGCGGCGGGGTCGAGCTTGCCGGCGCAGACCAGGCCGGCGCGGTCGGCGGAGATCTCGGCGTAGCGGCTCCAGGCGAACAGCGACATCGCCAGCGGGCCCACCGCTTCGGCGGCGTCGAGGGTGAGCGGAATCTTGTGGTGCTCGAACACGTGGTGGCCGAGCTCGTGGCCGATCGCGAAGCGCAGCTCTTCGTCGTCGAAGCTCTCGAGCAGCGACGAGGTGATCAGCAGGAAGACGCGGCCCTTCTCGGGGCGGAGCATGCCGGCGTTGAACGACGCGCTGGCGTAGACGTAGGTCTCGATCGGGCTGGTGACGCCGAGCTTTTCGACGCAGTGCTTGAGAATGGCGTCGAGCCGCGGCGACAGCTCGGGCGCGACCCTCACCGCGGTGGCGAGCAACGCCTTGCGCGCGCCGAGGTCGTTCTTCTTCTCGGCGGCTTCGATGGTGCGGCGAATCTCCGGTTCGGCGAGCAGCTTCTTTTCGAGCTCGACGTCACCCTGACATCTCAAATCCGTTCGCATTCGCCGACGATAGTCCCTCTCCTGCGGGGGAGGGTGCCCGAAGGGCGGGTGAGGCGCGTGCGAACCGTTCAGCCCGCTGTCGTTACTTGCGGCGCGACGCCACCACGGTCTTCTTGATCGCGGGGCCCTTGTTGCTCACCGTCGTCAGCAGCGACTCCGGCACCAGCTGGTACTGCTTCGCGGGCGCCTTCTTCACCGTCTCCGCCACCGGAGCCTCGTCTTCGACGACCACGTGCTTTTTCGACGACGACGGCCAGGCGACGAACATCAGCAGCACCACCAGCGCGGCGGCGACGCCACCGACGACCTTGCGGTGCGGCTCCAGCCAGCCCTTGACGTTCTGCATGTGAATCCAGAGCGGCACTTCCTGCGGCATCGAGACGGCCTCCGAGAGCACCTCGTCTTCGACGTCTTGGAAGCGGACCGGCGGGCGGTACTTCGGCGGCTGCGCCTTCACGATCGCCGGCTGGGGAGGCTGCGGCATCACCTTCACCGGCTGCGGAGTGATCGCGGCCTTCGGCTTCGCCACCTGCGCGGGAGCCGCCGCCATCGGAATCGCCTTCGCCAGCTTGCCCAATGAGCCGGGGTCGGGCTCGAGCTCGAGCTCCTCGAACACCGCGCTCAGCGCGCCTTCGAGCACCCGCACCGACTGCGGGCGGCGGTTCGGGTTCGGCGCCAGCGACGAGAGCACCACCGCGTCGAGCTCCTCGTCGACGCCCGGGTTGAAGTGCGACGGAGCGACCACGTCGTTGGCGGGCTCTTTGCCGGTGAGCAGCTTGTAGACGAGCTTGCCGACCGAGAGCACGTCGCCCGCGAGGTCGAGGCCGTGCCGGGGAGAGCCGAGCACCACGCCCCCTTCACCGGTGATCTGAATGCCCGGGAGCGCCGGACCGACGCCGTGATTGAGGTCGTGCTCGCCCGCGACCAGGCGGCTCACTTCGGCGGCGACGTAGAGCGCGGACTCGAGAGGCAGGCGGTGGTTGGGCTGCGCGGCCAGCAGACGTTCGAGGGTCACGGAGTGAGTAGGCATGCCCAGCCCTAGAGCAACGAGCGGGCCCAGCGTGGATCAGCAGCGGTACCCGCGCGGATCCAACGGGTTGGCGTTCACCTACATCGGCGCCCTGTTACCTGGAGTGTTCAGTAGGACTTCGCCCGTCCAAGCCTGGACAGTCCGACCGCGTAAAGGTTGGTGACAGAGTGTCCCTGCGGGGACACTCAGGCTTTCGGCGGCGACGATTCTTCCAGCCAGCTGGCGAGCAGCTTGCGGGTCGACTCGTGCTCGGGCTGCATCAGCACCTTCGCCGGCGCGCCTTCTTCCACCACCAGCCCCGAGTCCAACACGCAGACGCGCTCGACGCCCTTGGCCAGCTGCATGTCGTGCGTCACCACCACCTGGGTGACACCGGTCTGATCGACCCGCTGGAGCGCGTGCAGCACCTCTTGCTTCAGCGACGGGTCGAGCGCCGAGGTCGGCTCGTCGTAGAGCAGCACCCGCGGCTCCATGCAGAGCGCCCGCGCGATCGCCACCCGCTGCTTCTGCCCGCCCGAAAGCTGCTCCGGCCAGGCGTTGATTCGCTCGCCGAGGCCGAGCTGCTCCAACAGCTCGCGCGCCCGCGCCTCTGCCTTCGAGCGCGGCTCCTGGCGCACCTTCATCGGAGCGAGCACGCAGTTCTCCAGCACCGACAGGTGAGGGAACAGCTCGTAGCTCTGAAACACCAGGCCCAGCTTCGCCCGCGCCTGCGCCAACGCGAGCGCGCGCTCTTTCGGCGTCGACTGGCGGGTGCCCTTCACCAACACGCCGTCGATGTCGATGGTGCCTTCTTCGAACGGCTCCAGCCCCATCACGCAGCGGAGCACCGTCGACTTGCCCGCGCCGCTGCGGCCGAGCAGCGCGGTGAGCGTGCCGGCCTCGAGCTCGAACGACAGCCCCTTCAACGTCGGCTCTTTGTTCCCCGGGTAATGACGGATCAGCTTCTCGACCCTCAGGCTCATGCCGTGCTCCTGCGCAGGTGCCGCGCGAAGTGGGCCTCCGCCTTCTTCGCCAGCTGCGCGAAGGGGAGACCCAGCAACAAATACGAGATCGCCACCACCAGGCCCAGGCCGAGGTGGTCGCGCATCGCGTTCGCCAGGTTGGTGTACGTCTTGGTCAGCTCGGTGAGCGTGACCAGAGACACCAGAGAGCTGTCTTTCAGCAACGCGATGAAGTCGTTCGTCATCGGAGGAATCGAGATTCGAACCGCCTGCGGCCCGACCACATGACGCAAGGTCTGCCAGCGCGTCAACCCGAGCACCGTCGACGCTTCGAGCTGGCCGGCCGGCACGCTCTCGAGCCCGGCGCGGTAGTTCTCGGCCTCGGCGGCGGCGTAGTTGAAGCCGAGCGCGAGCACGCCGGCGAGAAACGGGTCGAGCTTCAGCCCGAGCTCGGGGAGCCCGAAGTAGATCATCGTCAGCTGAATCAGCAGCGGGGTGCCGCGGAAGAACTCGATGTAGCCCTGCGCCAGCCAGCCGAGCGGCTTCGGCGCGTAGCGGCGGGTCATCGCCAGGGTGATGCCGAGCCCGACCGCGAGAATCATCGCCAGCAGCGAGGTGATCAGCGTCAGCGCCGCGCCCTTCAAGAAGAGCGGAATCGTCTGTGGGTAGCGGGTGCGAACGCGCTCGAGAAACGGAGGCAGCTTGCCGACCGCCGCCCGCCAGCGCTCCAGCTCGGTGGCCGCCGGCTGAGAGAGGTCGGTGTCGCCGAACAGCTTCGCGGTCTGCTCGTTCCACAGCCCCCAGCGCTGGTAGAGCGTGCGCAGGGTGCCGTCTTTCTCGAGCGCCTCGAGCGCGGCGTTCACCTGGTCGAGGCGGGCGCGATCGTCGAGCCGCACCGCCACCGCGTACTCGACCTGGCCGAAGTCGCCGGGAACGAGCTCGAACGCGTCGTCGATCTCGCCGTAGTAGAGCGAGATCGGCGCGTCGATCAGCACCGCGTCGGTTCGCCCGAGCTTGAGGTCGTCGAAGATCTCGTCTTGCCCACCTTCGTAGGTGCGGGCGTCGGCGCCCTCGCGGGTGAGAATGCGCTCCGCCAGTGAGCCGGGGAGGGTGCCGGCCTTGCGGCCCTTCAGGTCGGCGAGCGAGTGCGGCGCCTTGGCGTCGCCCTTGCGAATGATCAGCCGCTCCGGCGACGCGTAGTAGGGGCGCGAGAGCAGAGCGACCCGCTTCTTCTCTTCGGCGACCTCGACGCCGTTGATCGCGTAGTCGAAGTCGCCGCGGGCGAGCAGCTCGAGCAGCTTGTCCCACGCGCCCGAGACCGGGTGCGACTTGAGGTTCTGCCGCTTCGCCAGCGCGTCGGCGAGGTCGACCTCGAAGCCGACGATCCGGTTCGGATCCATCGGATCCTGGAAGATGTACGGGGCTCCGCCTTGCGCGTCCGCACCCCACTTGAACTCCCCGGGCGCGGGATTCTGGGAATTGCCGTCGGCAGCGGCCAACAACGCGCCGAGAAGAAACAGAGTGCTGTTCAACTCTCGCGCTTCAATGATGACACAGAATTTCCGCCGCGCAATAGGCGCTGATCATCTGACCGTGACGACCAGGCGGTAATCGAACTGACCGCTGCTGCCCGCCGCGTTCGCCGCCGAGGTCACCTTGATGAAGTAGGTGCCCGCCGGCAGCCCGTGCAGGGTCGGCACCGCGGGGTTCGCTCCGGTGCCGTCGGCCTTCGAGCAGTAGCCGCGGCCGCTGTCGTCGATCGCGGCGAGGTGATTGCCGGCCGGGTCGTAGACGTCGATGAACGAGTCGATGCCCTGGTTGTCGCAGGTGGCGGTGGCGGTGGTGGCGCCCTCCACCACCTCGGCGCGAATCGACTTGCCCACCCCGACGGTGACCTTGAAGACGTCGGAGTCGGTGGTGAGCTGGTGGCTGCCGGTGACGTACCCGTCGAAGCCGGCGTCGTTGCCACCCAGGCTGTTGGCCTGCGCGAGCGAGTCGTTGGTCTCGGCCTCGGCGCCCTTGGCCGGCTCCAGCTTCACCTCCAGCTGGTAGTTCCACGCCGCGGTGGTGTCGATCACCAGGTAGTAGGTGCCGATCGGCAGCGGCATCGTGAGCGCGGGGCAGGGCGCGATGCCGCCGGTGCCGAGCATCGGGTAGACGACGTTGAAGCTCGCGTCGCGCAGCACGAAGTGCGAGGTGGCGCCGCCGGTGCAGTCGGAGCCAGTGGCGTCGAACAGCTCCATTCGCACCACCGACGCCTGCGAGAGCACGATCTTGTAGGTGTCGAGGTCGAAGCTGGCCGAGAACGAGCCGCTGATTCGCGTGCTGCCGCTGATCACCTGGCCGGTCGAGTCGGTGGTCGGCTGGTCGTAGTTGGGCTCCAGCTCCGCCACCGTCTCGAATTGGCAGGCGGAGTTGCAGCCGTCGCCGTTGGTGATGTTTCCGTCGTCGCAGGTCTCACCCGGCTCGACGTGCGAGTTGCCGCAGATCTTCGCCAGCGTGCAATCGGCGTTGCAGGTGGCGGCGGTGGTGTCGCACTGCTCGAAGCCCTGCAGCACGTGGTCTCCGCAGAGCGAGATCATCTTCGCCTCCACCGAGTAGCCGAACGGGCTCACGTTGTTCGTCGAGGTGGTCTCGACGTAGTACGTGCCCGGCGGCAGGTGGCGCATCACCAGGTTGCCCACCGGGTCGAGCGAAGTGCAGCCGGCGCCGGCCACGCTGCTGGTCTGAACCACGCACGAGCTGTTGGTGAAGGTCAGCTGCGGGTCGAGGTAGCCCTGGCAATTGTTGGGGCCGGTGCCGTCGAAGGTGCCGAGCCAGAGGTCGGCGTAGTTCGGGAGGCTGATCTTGTGGAAGTCGTTGTCGGAGGTGCTCATCGTGCCGGTGATCACCACCGGCCGGTTCGCCACCGCCAGCGGGAACGCCATGCCCGAGGTGGGGCAGCTGTTGTTCGGCTCGTGCTCCGCGGAGGTCTCGAAGCGGCAGAAGCGATCGCAGCCGTCGCCGCCGTCGAGGTTGCCGTCTTCGCACTGTTCGCCCGGCTCGATCGTGCCGTTGTTGCAGGTGGGCTTGGCGATGCCCAGGTGGAGCGTGTAGCCGAAGGTCGTCGGCGCGATGTTCGGCGACTGGTTGATCTCGATGAAGTAGGTGCCCGGCACCAGGCCCGCGGTCAGCTCCGAGCAGAGGTTCGCGGTGTCGTCGTTGGCGGCGAGAATGTTGCCGGCGCTGTCGTGCAGCACCGCGTAGGAGTCGATGTTGTTCGACCCGCAGAGGTCGATGCCGAAGTCCTTCGTCTGGAGGTCGAGGTAGGTGAGGCCGCCGTCGACCACCAGCTTGAACCAGTCGTCGTCGGTGCCGGGCCGGTGGTAGCCGTGCCCGTCTCCGCCGTCGGGCACCACCGTCGACCAGGCGTTCGCTTGCGCCTGGGTGTCGTTCACTTCGATTTCGCAGCCATACTCGCGCTGGCAGCTGCTCGAGCAGCAGTCGCCGTTGTTGGTGTTGCCGTCGTCGCACTGCTCGCCGGTGTCGATCTGACCGTTGCCGCAGTTGACGGACGTTCCGCCGCCGCCGGTCGCCGCGCCACCGCCCGCTGCTGCTCCGCCGCCGGTTGCGACCCCGCCGCCAGTCGCCACGCCACCGCCGGTCGCCACGCCACCGCCGGTTGCCACGCCGCCGCCGGTCGCCACGCCGCCGCCGGTCGCCACGCCACCGCCGGTCGCCACGCCACCGCCGGTCGCCACACCGCCACCGGTCGCAGCTCCACCGCCAGTCGCCACACCGCCACCGGTCGCGACGCCACCGCCGGTCGCCGCACCGCCGCCGGTCGCGACGCCACCGCCGGCCGCCACGCCGCCGCCGGCCGCAGCACCACCGCCCGTTGCGACGCCGCCGCCGGTCGCGACGCCACCGCCCGACGCGACACCGCCGCCTGTCGCGTCACCGCCACCGGTCGCCGCGCCTCCGCCTCCGGTGGCCGCGTGACCTCCACCAGTGGCGCTGGGCGCGCCCGCGACGCAGACGTTCATCGAGCAGTGTTGGCTGCTCGGGCAATCTGCGTTGCGAATGCACATCACCGGCGCCGGACTGCACGCGACCGCGAGGGCGACGACGGCGGCGAAGGCGAAACTGAGTCTCGTCATGGGGGCTCCGGGCGGAGTCCCCATCATCGCCGCAACCTCAGCGAATCGTCACCACCAACCGGTAGTCGAACAGCGCCGCCGGCTGCCCCGACGAGAAGGCCGAGGAGGTGACGTGGATCGCGTAGGTGCCGGCGGGCAGGTTGTGAAGCGCGGCGTCGTTCGGCGTCGAGCCGCTGCCGTCGACTTCGCTGCACCAGCCGCGGCCGGAGTCGTCATCGCTGGTGAGCAGCGTGCCGGTGGGGCCGTAGACTTCGATCGACGAGTCGACGGTGTCGGACTCACAGGTGGCCGCGCCGCCCTCGATGATCTCCGCGCGGATCGACCGGCCCGCGGGCACGTTGAAGGTGAAGTAGTCGTTGTCGGTCTCCACCTGGTGGCTGCCGAAGACGTAGACGTCGGCGCCCGGGAGGTTGGTGGCGCTGACCTGGGTCTCGTTCGGCTCGATTTCGTTGCCGTCGCTGGTCTCGAAGCGAACCTCGAGCATGTACGCGACCGCGGCCGAGCCGGTCAGCTTCGCGTAGTAGGTGCCGGGCGCGAGGTTGACGGTGAGCGCCGCGCAGTTGCCGATGCCTCCGGCGGTGCTCTGCGCCCAGAGCGCGGTGGCGCCGGTCGAGTCGGTGAGACCGAGCGTCAGCCCGCTCACGCCAACGCAGTCGGAGCCGCTCGAGTCGAAGGTCTCGAAGCGCACCACGCTCTGCGCGGCCACGGTCACCTTGTAGAGGTCGACGTCGGTCGACGCCGAGATGCCGCCGGTGATTCGCGCCGAAGTGGCGATGTTGATCAGGTTGCTGCCGGCCTGAGCGACGGTGTCGTTCGGCTCGATCTCGCCGGTGGTCTCCCAGTGGCAGCTCGAGCTGCAGCCGTCGCCGCCGGCGGTGTTGCCGTCGTCGCACTGCTCTCCGGTCTCGACCCGGTTGTCGCCGCAGATCGCGAGGAAGTGGCAGTCGGTGCCGCAGCCGGCGACGCCGTCGCACTCCTCCGAGCCTTCGCGGGCGCCGTTGCCGCAGAGCGCAGAGAGTGACGCGCGCACGTAGTAGTGGAACGGGTACGCGGTGGACGCCGAGCTGACGCCGACCACGTAGTTGCCCGGCGCGAGGTGGGTGGTGCCCGCGGTCGGAGGGCCGATCGCTCCGCACGCGCCGAGGCTGCCGCCGCTCGAGGCGAGGGTGGCGCAGGCCGCGTTGTAGAGCGTCACCGCCGGGTCGATGTACGCGTTGCAGTTGGTGGGGCCGGTGCCGTCGAAGGTCTCCAGCGTGAGGTCGGCGTAGTTGGGGAGGGTGAGGGTGTAGAAGTCAGCGTCGGTGCTCGACGCCACGCCGGCGATCAGCGCCGGGAGCGTGGTGCTGTTGACCACGATCGCTCCGCTGTTCGGCGCCGCGCAGCTGTTGTTGGGCTCGGTCTCGCCCGCGGGCTCGAGGTGGCAGTACTGGTTGCAGCCATCGCCATTGGACCCGTTGCCGTCGTCGCACTGCTCACCGGGGTCGATCACGTTGTTGCCGCAGGCCACCGCGGTGAGGCCGATGTGGAGCGTGTAGGGGAACGGATTGCCGGTGGCGACGAAGTGCGAGTGGCGAATCTCGGCGTAGTAGGTGCCGGGCTGGAGGCCGGTGTTGATCGCCGAGCACCAGTTGTTCGCGGTGTCGTCGTTGTCGGTGATGTCGGCGCCGTTCGAGTCGTGCAGCACGGCGAAGGTGTCGATCGCATCCGACGCGCAGGTGGTGGTGCCGAAGTCACGGGTCTCGAGGTTGAGCAGGTAGTTGCTGCCCGCGGGCACGGTGAACTTGTAGTAGTCGACGTCGGCGTACGGGTTGATGTGCGCCTTCAGGTCTGCGCTGCCGGCGATCGCGGTGTAGTCGTTCGCCTGCGCCAGGGTGTCGTTGACCTCGATCTCGCAGCCGGGCTCGAGGCCGCAGGTGCTCGAGCAGCAGTCGCCGCTGACGGCGTTGCCGTCGTCACACGCCTCGCCGAGAACCTTGAGGCCGTCGCCGCAGATGCCGGCGCACACGCTCGGCTGGCCGGTGCAGTTGAAGCCGCCTTCCAGGGTGCAGGTCGCGGAGCAGCCGTCGTTCGCGTTGGTGTTGTGGTCGTCGCACGCTTCGCCGGTCTCGATCACGCCGTTGCCGCAGACCGCGGCACCGCCGCCGCCCGAAGCGCCGCCGCCGCCGATGCCGCCGCCCGAAGCGCCGCCGCCGCCGACGCCGCCGCCCGAAGCGCCACCACCGCCGACGCCGCCACCCGAAGCGCCACCGCCGCCGATGCCGCCGCCCGAAGCGCCGCCGCCGCCGATGCCGCCGCCCGAAGCGCCACCACCGCCGACGCCGCCACCCGAAGCGCCGCCGCCGCCGACTCCGCCGCCCGAAGCGCCGCCGCCGCCGATGCCGCCGCCCGAAGCGCCGCCACCGCCGACTCCGCCGCCCGAAGCGCCGCCGCCGCCGACTCCGCCGCCCGAAGCGCCGCCGCCGCCGACTCCGCCGCCCGAAGCGCCGCCGCCGCCGACTCCGCCGCCGGTCGCACCGCCGCCGCCGCTCCCGTCACCACCGCCCGTCGCCGCGCCACCGCCGGTCGCAACGCCACCGCCCGTCGCAACGCCACCGCCCGTCGCGACGCCACCGCCCGTCGCCACGCCGCCGCCGGTCGCGACGCCACCGCCCGTCGCCACACCGCCACCGGTCGAGACACCACCGCCGGTCGAGACCCCGCCACCGGTCGCCGCGCCGCCGCCGGTCGCCTGGCTGCCTTCACACTTCCCGAGCACGCAATTCTGACCGATCGGACACTCGATCGAGCTCATGCACGTCTTCTCCTGCGGCTTGGGGCTGCCACAGGCGCTGATCACTGCAAATGCGACGGGGAAGAGGAGGGCGCGCAGCTTCATGCGCCCGTGACACCAGAGTGCCCGGCTGAGCGCAATAAATTCCTCTCCTTCGGAGACGGTGCCGCGAAGCGGCGGGTGAGGGCTCGTCGCAAACCCAGCCGGTGCTTCGCGCTACCGGCGATACACGTCTACTCCGTCGACCACGGTCACCAGCACCTGGGCCTTCGGGAGCGCGGCAGCATCGCCATCGACCGGATCAACGGAGAGCGCAGTGAAGTCGGCGTCGTAACCGGCCTTGATCATTCCCCGGCGGTCTTCGGCGAACTCGGCGTACGCCGCGCCCGAGGTGAAGCCGGCGAGCGCCTCCGCTCCGCTGACCTTCTGCTCGGGGTGCCAGCCGCCAGCAGGCAGACCGTCGAGGTCCTGGCGGGTGCGCGCGGCGTAGAGGCCGAGCAGCACGTCGGGCTTCTCCACCGGGAAGTCGCTGCCGAACGCGACGTGCGCGCCGGTGTCGAGCACCGAGCGCCACGCGTAGGCGAACTTCAGCCGCTCTTCGCCCACCCGCGCCGGAGCCCACGGCATGTCCGACGTCGCGTGGGTCGGCTGAAACGACGCCACCAGGCCCGCGGTCTTCAGCTTCTCCACCAACGGCGCGGTCAGCAGCTGCGCGTGCTCGACGCGGTGCCGCGAGCCGGGCCGCTTCTTCTCGAGCTTGCTCAGCAGGTCGATCACGATCCGGTTCGCGCGATCGCCGATCGCATGAATCGCGACCTGAAAGCCGCGCTCCGAGAACGCGGTCGCCTTCTGCTCGAGCACCGGCTCACTCATCAGCAGCAGGCCGCTGGTCGACGGCTCGTCGCTGTAGGGCGCCTCCATCGCGGCGCCCCGGCTGCCGAGCGCGCCGTCGGCGAGCAGCTTGGCGCCCTTCATTCGCAGGTGTTTGCCCTCGAAGGTGCCGCGCCCGAGGTACGCCTCGGCGTCGGGACCCTGCGCGTCGGCCATCGCGTAGACGCGAATCGGGAGCGCGCCGATCGCATCCCACGCCTGGAGCTGGTCGAACGAACGCAGCTCCATGCCTGCGTCGTGAATCGAGGTCAGCCCGACCGAGACGCACTTCTCGATCGCCGCCTTCAGCCGGCGCTTCAGCTGCTCCTCCGACGGCTGAGGGAGCTTCAGCTCGACGAGGTCCATCGCGTTGTCGACCAGAATGCCGGTCGGCTCGCCCTTGGCGTCGCGCAGAATTCGACCGCCCTCGGGGTCCTTGGTGTCGCGGGTGATGCCCACTGCCGCGAGCGCCTCCGAGCTCGCCCACGCCGCGTGACCATCGATGCGGCGCAGGTACACCTTGGTCTTCGGCAGCGCCGCGTCGAGCGAAGCGCGCGACGGAAACTGCTTCGACGGCCAGTCGTTCTGATCCCACCCGCGGCCGAGCAGCCAGTCGCCCTGGTGCGCTTCGGCGGCGTTCACCTTCGCCACCACGGCTTTCACGGCGTCGGCTTCGTCTTTCGCCTCGGTCAGATTGGCGATCGACAGCGAGGTGCCGAGCGAGGTGAGGTGCGCGTGCGCGTCGGCCAGGCCCGGCACCACCCAGCCGTCGAGCTCGTCGACCGTGGCTTCGGGGCCCGCGGCGCTCTTCGCTCCCGCGGCGTCGCCGACGTAGATGATCTTGCCGCCCTTGATGATCAGCGCGGTCGCGCGTGGCCGTGCCGGATCATTGGTGATGATCCCCTTGGCCACCACCACCACCGGCAGTCCAGGTCCCGGCATCGACGACGTTCCCTTCGGGCACGCGGCCAGCAGCAACGCCAGGCAGGCCGCGCGCCTCATCTTCACTTCGCGGCTTCGAACGCGCCCGCGGGAGCGTTGTAGGTCGCCTCGCCGCTGAGCGAGAGCAAGAAGGCCTTCAGCTGCTCGGCCTCCTTCTTCGACAGCTTCTGGGCCTTCAGCTTCTCGTCGACCTTCACGCCCTTCGGCCCGCCGGCGGCCATCGTCGCGATCGCCTCGTCGAGCGTCGCCACCGAGCCGTCGTGGAAATACGGGCCGGTGTGCTCGATGTTGCGCAGCGACGGGGTCATGAACTGGCCGTCGTTCGCGGCGTCTTTGGTCGCGTCCATGCGGCCGTGGTCCTTCTGATCATCGGGCTTCGCAGAGCCGATGCCGATCGCATGGAAGTCGAAGTCGGAGAACATCGGCGGCACGTGGCAGTTCACGCAGCCCTTGGCGGCGAACAGCGTGTAGCCCTTCTGCGCGTCGGCGCTGAGCGCCTTCTTGTCTCCGGCGGTGAACTTGTCGAACGCGGAGTTGCCGCTCATCAGGGTGCGCAGAAACGCGGCGAACGCCTGCGGCACGTTGTCGGCCGTCGGGCCGGCGTTGAACGCGCGCTTGAAGTACGCGGTGACCACCTTGTCTTCGCCGAGCTTCTTCGCCACCGCCGCCGGGTCGGCGCCGAGCTGGCCCTTCCACGCCGCGTTGCACACCGCTTCGAGCGTCGGCATCCGGCCGTCCCAGTACCAGCCGTGGCCGTGGTAGCCCAAGTTCACCACCGGAGGCGTGTTGCGCTTGTTCGCTCCGCCGCCCACCTTCGCGTCGGTGACGTTGCTGGTGGTCCAGCCCTTGGTGAGGTCGTGGCACTGCGCGCACGCCATCGAGTCGTCCTTCGAGAGGCGCTTGTCGAAGAACAGCCGGTAGCCGAGGTCGGCCTTCTCGGCGGTGGTCGGGTTGTCCTTCGAGTCTTCGGCGTCGGGCAGACCGGCGGGCTTCGCGGGGAGCGCGGGCGCGGCCGCGAGCTCGATCTTCGGCTCGGGAGCCGGCGCGGGCTGGCCGGCGTCGGCGGGCGCCTGGTTCTGCGTCGTCGGCGGCGGCTCGGCGCGGGTGGCGGCGTCGTCGGTCTTGCAGGCGACGACCGCGAGGAGTGCTGCGAGGCAATACTTTGAGTTCAAAGTGTTCCTGAGCATGGCTTCGACTTAGCACCGCATGGCCGAAAGTCGACCCTTGAACGGCTAAGCTCCTCCAACAGTGAGGGGGCTTCGCGTCGGCATCGTCGGCTGTGGCACCGCGGGTCCGACGACCGCGCTGCTGCTCTCACGCGCCGGCCACCAGGTCACCCTGTTCGAGCGGGTGCCGAACCCCGGCCCGGTCGGCGCCGGCATCGTGCTCCAACCTTCGGGCATGTCGGTGCTGGCGCGGCTGGGGCTGCTCGAGCCGGTGCTGGCGAAGGGCGCGCGCATCGACGAGCTGTTGGCCGAGACGTCGACGCGGCGGCGGGTGGTTCACCTGCGCTACCGCGATCTGGCGCCGGGCATCTTCGGCCTCGGCCTCCACCGGGGCGTGTTGTTCGAGACGCTGTTCAACGCGGTGAAGGCGACGCCTTCGATTACCCTGAAGCTCGGCGTCGAAGTGCGGAGCGTCGAGCGCCCCGGCGGAGACACGGTCGAGCTCGCCGCGGCCGACGGCGCGCGCCACGGCCCGTTCGATCTGATCGTGGTCTGCGACGGTGCGCGCTCCCACCTCTACGACGTGCGAATGCCCGAGCGCCGCGTCACCAAGTACCCGTGGGGCGCGCTCTGGTACGTCGCGCGCGGGGTGCCCGGCGTCTCGCGGCGGCTCTACCAGGTGGTGCGCGGCACGCGGAGGCTGCTCGGTCTGCTGCCGACCGGTCAGGCGCCGGGGAGCGCGGAGCCGGTGGCGAGTCTGTTCTGGAGCATTCGAATCGCGGAGGTCGACGCGTTCCGCTCCGGCGACTTCGGAGCGTGGAAGCGCGAGGTGCTCTCGTACATGAGCGAGGCGGCGCCGGTGTTGGAGCAGCTGCACGGCCCGCGCGACCTGCTGGTGAGCGAGTACCACGACGTGGTGATGAGCCGCTGGCACGGCGACCGGGTGGTCTGGCTCGGAGACGCCGCGCACGCGACCAGCCCGCAGCTCGGGCAGGGCTGCAACCTGGCGCTGATCGACTCCGCGGTGCTCGCCGACTGCCTCGAGGATCACGAGGTGCTGTCCGACGCGCTCCACGGCTACACCCGAAGGCGCCGCGCCCACCTCGGCTACTACCAATTCGCGACCCGCTGGCTGACGCCGTTCTTCCAGAGCGACCTCACCTGGCTGGGTCCGGTGCGCGACGCGTTGTTCGGCTTCACCACCACGCTCGGTCCGTTTCGCCGGCAGATGCTGCTGGGCATGGCCGGCATTCACCGCGGGCTGTCGTCGCCTATGGCGTTGCCCGCGCTCCCTGCTACGGTGCAACCCAACGGGCCGACGGGAGAGGTCTGATGCGTTCCATTTCGATGGTGGTGCTGGCGGCGTCGCTGACGCTGGTGGGCTGCGATTGCGGTCCAGGTGGAAGTGACGGCGGCAACGGCGGCGGCTCGGCGACGGGCGGCGGCGGCTCTGCGACCGGCGGCGGTTCAGCGACCGGTGGTGGCGGCAGCGCGACCGGAGGCGGCGCGGCGACAGGTGGCGGCGGTGCGGCCACGGGCGGCGGCGGTGCGGCGACGGGCGGCGGTGCGGCGACGGGTGGCGGTTCTGCGACCGGCGGCGGCGCTGCGACGGGTGGTGGCGCGGCGACAGGCGGCGGTGCAGCGACCGGTGGTGGCGCGGCGACGGGCGGCGGGGCAGGTGGCGGCAGCGGTCTCCCGTGCTCGGCCGATGGCGGCACGCCGTGCGCGGCGAACGAGTACTGCAACATTCCCGGCTGCACCGGCACCGGCACCTGCGCGGGCATTCTGCCGATCGCCCAGGAGAGCTCCTCGAAGGGCCTGATCTGCGGCTGCGACGGCACGACCTACTGGAACGCGTCGGTGGCGCAGTCGCACGGCGTGTCGGTGGCGTCGAACAACGCGTGTTCCCAGTCGCCGGTGTGCGGCGGCTTCGGAGGCTTCCAGTGTCCGGCTGGAGCGTCGTGCAACTACGGCTCCGAAGACATGAGCGTCTGCACCACGTCTGACGTCGGCGGCGTGTGCTGGGTGATGCCGGCGCAGTGCCCGCAGGTGGTGGTCGGCGCGACCTCGCGACCCTGCAACTCGGCCAGCTGCACGGACGAATGCAGCGCGGTGAAGAGCAACGGCACCTGGTACCCCGACAGCACCTGCCCTCAGTAGGAGTAGCCCACGGCGAGCACCGCGCGCTGTTCGCCGAGCGGCACCACCTCGAGCAGCAGGTCCCAGTTCTTCGGTAGGCGCACCGACGCGCCGGCGCCGAGCTGCCAGTGGTTCGCGTCGCCTCCGACGTAGGAGGCGTAGAACACCGGCCCGCCGAACACCCGCGCCACCACGTACGGCGTGAGCCAGCCGAAGAACGACCAGCCGGCGACGACTCCGGCGCGCAGGTCGAGCGCGTAGATGGGATCGACCGTGGTGAACATCGCCGAGCCCGACACCGTGCCGTCGATCATCACGAACGGCACCGCGCCCTTCTGCTCGAGCAACAACCCCGAGACGCCCACGCTCGCGGTCGGCCCGTGGAGGTCGAACCGCTTCATCAGGTCGGGCAGCACCATCGTGCCGGCGTAGACCGCGCCCACGCCGAACGAGAGGGTGAGCTTCGACGAGAGGTGCTGTTCGAAGGTCGCCGACGCGGCCAGCTCACGCAGCTCGACCGCTTTGTCGAACACGATGTGCGTCTGCGCGGCGGCGAAGCCCAGGCCCGCGCGCCACTTCGGCGCCTCTTCTTCGTGACCGGAGCACCGCTGAACCACGCCCGCCGGACCGACGGGAGCCGAGATGCCTCAAGCGTGGGCGTCGCGCGGAACGAGCGCGAGCGACAACCCCAACGCGGTGAACACCGAGAGCCAGCGCACCAAACTACGGTAGAGCCGGCACCGTCTTTCGCGCCAGCGCGAACGACTTCGCGTCGGAGATCAGCATCGTCGCCGCGAACCCGAGAAAGCCGATGTCGTCGAGCCAGCCGATGACCGGAATCACGTCGGGGATCGCGTCGATCGGGCTGATCACGTACAGCACTGCCAGCGCGAGCAACACCTTGCGCCCTGTGCCCACGCCGGGGTCCCGCAAATACCTTCCCAGATCGGCGAGCGTCATGACCTGCATTATGCGCGGGCGAACAAACGATTGCAGGCGAGCCCAAATCAGCAACACTTTCAGGGGTGAAGCTCGAAGAAGGTCCCTTGGCGTCGGGGTGGCGCATCGACGCACATCAGCCCGGCAAGCTGCTGCGGCTGTCACTGACCGGTGACCGTCTCTCGCACGAGCTGCGGCGCCGGGTGATGGTGCTGCCGCTGCCGGTCGTCTTCATCGCGCTGCTGTTGCTCTGGAGCTGGAACGCCGACTGGGGCCTCAAGCTGGTGGCGTGGCCGGTGGCGCTGCTGTTTCTCGGCGTGTTCGTGGCGGGCGTGGCGTCGATCTCGCGCACCTTGAAGCGCCGCCGCGAAGGCGTGGTGCTCGAGCTCGACAAGAAGAAGGCCACCCTGCGCGGAGTGCTGGAGGCCGACTTCGACCACCGCACCGTCGAGGTGCCGCTGCGGCAGCTGAAGTCGCTCGAGGTGGAGGTGAACGCCGACTCCACCGGCGCCTGGGCGCTGCTGCGGGTCACGCTCGCCGATGGCCGCAGGCTGCAGGCGCCCGACGTGCGCGCCGAGACGGCAGACGCCGCGCGCGAGAAGCTGAAGCCGGTGAAGGAAGCCGCCGACGAGCTGCTTTAGTGGCGGTCGAGCACCTGAATGAAGCCCGCGGTGTCTTGACCGCCGGTGCCGCCGTCGGTGTAGCCGCCGATGACCAGCCGCTTCGGGCCTGCCGAGACCAGGGTGTGGAACACGTCGTCGGCCCGATGGTTCGGCACCGGCACCACGTCCCAGTCGGTGCCGTTGAAGTGGAACAGCGTGTTGTCGTTCACCGCCCAGATGTCGTCGCGCGCGGGCGTGGCGATCTCGTGAACGGTCGAGCCTCCGCCGAGCGGCGACATCGCGGTCCACTGCTGGCCGTCCCAGTGCGCGGTGTTTCCACCCGACGCGCCGGCCCAGAGGTCGTCGAACGCGGTGCCCTGCAGAAACGCGTCGACCAGTGAGCCGAAGTTCGGGTCGGCCTGCTGCATCGGGTTGCCGCCGGCCGGCCACCAGACCAGCTCGCTGTTCGCGCCACCGAAGAAGCGGTCTCCGTTCGCGAACGCCTTCACCGTGTAGAGCGTCTGCGGGTCGACGCCGAGCGAGATGGGGTTGAAGCCGCCGTCGGCCCACTGGCACACCGCTCCGTTGAGACCGACGAACCACGACTCGTCGGCCGAGGCGGTGCTCTGCCCACGCCAGTCCTCCAGCGTCTGACCGCAGCTGCTCTCGGTCGCGGTGTTGCCGACCACGTGCACCAGCTCCTGCCGCGCGGCGATGAATACGTCGCTCAGTGAGGAAGCGGTCACGCCGTTGATCTCCAGCGCGCAACACACGGAGGGGATCTGCGCCGCCGCCAGCGTGCTTCCACCGCGAACGAGGTCGGTGTTCGAGTTGGAGTTGAAGTTCTCGCACACGCCCACCACGCCGCCGTCGCTGAAGCCGACCAGCCGCACGCAGTACTGACCGTCGTCGAGACGCGAGCGCTCGGTGAGCGTGCCCGCGTCAGTGAGGTAGCTGGTTGCCCCGCCTCCGGTCGCGCTGCCGCCTCCGGTGGCGCTGCCTCCGCCGCCGGTGGCGCTGCCTCCGCCACCCGTGGCACTGCCGCCGCCCGAAGCGCCGCCGCCGCCGGTTGCACTGCCTCCGCCGGTCGCGCTTCCGCCTCCGCTCGAGCCGAAGCCTGCGTCGACGCGGCGGGCGTAGGCGTCGTCCCAATCGCGGCAACCCACCAGGGTGAGTGCCAGCAGGGCCGCTAACCTCACCCCGCGGACGCGATGCGTCCGTCGGCCCTCTCCTGTCAGGAGAGGGGTCATGGGTCGCCTCCGCCGATGACGAACCAGACCACCGCCGCCACCAGGGCCACCGCGCCGATCGTGAGCGCGATGTTGCCGCCGAGCTCCATGCCCTTGCCGGTGTCGCGCGCGTCGCGCGCCGCCTTGTCGAAGGTCGCCTTCATCAGCGCGGTGTACTGATCGCCCGCCCCCAGCTGCAGGCCGGCGCCGAGGCCGAAGCCCACCACCGCCAACGCCGCGGGAGCGATCGCCCAGATGCGCCGGCTCGGCTTCGCCACCACCACCGGTGCAAGCACCGGCGGCTCCAGCTCGGGGTGGTTCAGCACTTGCGCCAGCTGATGGGCCAGCGAGCGCGCCGCCTCATTGAGCGTGTCGCGCACGTGCTCCGCCTTGTCGATGCGCGCGTTGAACAGCGCCAGCACCGCCCCGTCGGGCTTCAGCACCTTCACGTTGAGCGCGTACTCGTCTCCGATTTTGCCGACGTCGCCCACCACGATGCCGTCGGCGCCCAGCGCTCCGGCCAGCTCGGTGAAGCAGCCGCTCTCGGTGCAGCCCAACAGCTCCTTCTGCCGCTGCACGCCGAGCGCGGTGGCGATGTCGCGCCCCGAGCTGACCTTCAGCTTCAGCCCGTTCAAGTCCTCCGAGAGCGTGTCGGCGTAGTACTCGGCCTCGCTGGCGTTGATGTTGACCGCGTTCAGCCCCGGCATCGCGAGGGTGACCGGCTGCGCGGTCAACGCCACCAGCGCGAGCGCGGTCAGCACCTAGAAGGCTCCCGTGAGCGCGACCGCGGGCGCCGAGGGCAAGGTACCCCGGTGCAACACCGTGAGCGCCGGCATCACCGAGAAGCCCGCGTTCTGCTGCGGCGGCAGCGGCCCCAGAAACGCCGCCTCCTCGCGCGAGAAGTAGTCGTCGATCACCATCGAGGCCAACGAGAGCAGCTGAACGCCGCCGGTGATCGAGAGGTAGGCCGGGCCGGGCGAGTAGTCGGTGCCGGTGAGCGCCCACGCCACCACGCCCATCAACAGCCCCGCGCCGTAGGAGATCCACCCGATGATGTGGAGCGCCGGAATGCCGTAGGCGCCGGTGGCGGAGCGCGCGCTGCGGCCGCCGAAGTACGCGAACGGCACCCCCGCCGCGGTCACCAGCAGGCTGGTCAGCACCAACGCTTCGGTCGGGCCGTTGCCGCCGGCGGTGGCGTCGGCGCCGATGGTGAGGCCAATCACGCCCGCGGCGGCGACGATGCCGCCGATCGCGCCCACTCCGGCCCAACCGGGAGCGACCCGGTCCTTCACCTCGGGCGGAGGCGCGTCGGTCGCCGCGACAGGCGCGGGCTGCGGCGCGGGCGCGGTGTTCACCGGCGGCTCGGGCGGAGGACCATCGGGCGGAGGTGGAGGCGGCGGGGCCTGGCCGAATGCCACCAGCGCGGCGAGCGTGATCGACACGGCGAGCAAGCGCATGAACCCTCCCCAGGGGGCTGAAAGTGTAGCTGTTACGGCCTGGGCAGCCCGGATTTTTCGACCAGCTGATCGAGCTCGGCCTGCGTCGGGAAGCCGCTCACCCGCCAGCGCTCGGGCTTCTCGTTGGTCGGCTCGAACAGGTGCGGCACCACCTGGTGCGCCACGTCCCACTTCGCGGCCCACACCTCGGGGTTGCCGTCGCGGTTGCGCACGAAGTCGATTCGGTCGGAGTGGGGGAGCAGCGCCGGGGCGCCCTCGGTCCACGGGGTGCTGGTGAAGATTTCACCGTGCTCGGTGCGAAACGCCGAGAAGCGCGCCACCGCGGTGTTGTCTCCGATGAACTCGTGCCAGGCGTCGAGCAGCTCTTTCTGCTGCGCGTAGAGGTTGGCCCGGGTCTGCAGCGCGAGGAAGAACAGCCGCTCGTAGGCCGGGTGCTTGGAGTCGGGCAGCCAGGGCGCCCACTTGCCGTTCACCCGCTTCATCGCCACGCCCGAGAGCGCCCGCACGTCGGTGAGCGCCTCTTTCGCCAGGTCGCCCATCAGCCCGAGCGCGCTCTCCTCGGAGGAGTCGGCCACCAGCAACAGATGGGAGGCCGGCGCCATCGCCACCAGGTCGCCCTTCGGCTTCAGCGCGACGAACAGCTCCTCCAGCAGCAGCCGCGCGGCGTCGTGGCCCTCGGTGAAGCTGGAGGCCCACAGCCCGGTCGCGACCTCTTTCAGCCCCTCTTTGAAGCGGCTCCGGAGGTTGTTCATCGCGCGGCCCAGCGCGTCGTCGAAGCTCAGCCCCCACGCCTTCAGCCGGCCCGCGTTCACGTCGACCACCGAGGTGGGGAGGTCGAACAGCAGGTGGGCGCAGAGCGACTCGTTGAGGGTCTTGAACGGCACCGCCATGCCTTCGCGGTCTTCGTCTTCGTCGGTCTGGGCGCGCAGCTGGCGGTCGAGCACCTCGAAGTAGAGCGGCTCGCGCAGGCGCGGCAACACCTGCTTGAGCACCTCGTCGACCGGCGCCGAGCCGGCGTCGAGCAGCGTCCAGAGGTGCTTCTGGAGCACCCGCGGCCGCTCGGTCTGCTCGGCGTCGGTGTACTCGGAGAAGATGTGTTTCAGCGCGAAGAAGTGGGTCATGCCCTTCGCGCCTTCGATCACCAGCCGGAACCGCACCGGGTCGAAGGTGATGCCGCCCGTGTGCCCACGCGCGCGGAGGTGATCCATGGCCGCTTCGGCCACATCGTCCTTCGGTCCTCGCGGGGGCGGCGCGGGCCGTTCCCGAATCGTCTCGTCACTCACTCCCACAGGCCTTGAGACTTACTACGTCAAAAGGCAAAAGGGTCGCATGGCGGTAATGAGGCAGGCCCATGGCGAGCTCACCGTGCCCACCCAGGGCAAGGGGCTCTACTTGTTCACCCAGGAAGTGGCGCGTTGGTTACAGCTGGAGCGCGCCCAGGACGGGCTGTTGACCGTCTTCATTCAGCACACCTCCGCCTCGATTCTGGTTCAAGAGAACGGCGACCCCGAGGTGCGGGCCGACCTGGAGCGCTTCTTCTCGAGGCTGGTGCCCGACGGAGACAAGCTGTTCCTCCACACCGCCGAGGGGCCCGACGACATGCCCTCCCACGTGCGGAGCGCTCTGACGCAGTCTTCGCTGCAGATTCCGGTGAAGGGCGGGGCGATGACCTTGGGCACCTGGCAGGGGCTCTACTTGTTCGAGCACCGCAAGGCGCCCAAGCAGCGCCACCTCGTGTTGACCTACCAGGGAACCTAGTTGTTCGCCTGCGGCGGCGGGTAGCCGTCGATCTTCCCGTTGATGAAGTCCTCGCCGAAGCTCTTGATGAAGGCGAGCTGATCGTCGAGCTGGCAGCCGTGCTTCTGGGCGTCTTCGAGCGCGCGCTCCACCGAGGCGGGGGTGCCGTCGCCGTCGACGATCTCCGCGCAGGCGACCATGATGCCGGTGCGGCCGACGCCCGCGGAGCAGTGCACGTAACAGGGCTGGTTGTTGGGGTCGTGCATGAAGTCGAGCACCTGCTTCACCTGATCCCGGCTGGGGGTGGTGTTGTCGGTGATCGACTCGTGCAGCAGGTTCATGCCCAGCTTGAGCGCGTTGTTGTTGAGCTCGTCGTCGTTGCTCTCGGCGCGGAGGTTGACCACGCCCTTGAAGCCGGCCGCCTTCGCCGCCTTCAGGCCGTCGCCGTCGATGCGCGGGCCGCGGTCGAGCACGATCTTCGCGTCGGGCACCTGCTCCGGGTTCCAGGGCTTGCCGCCGTGGGTCTTGAAGATTTCACCCAGGCCGGGCGCGCGCTCGAGGTTGCCCCAGGCCGCGCCGAAGATGTTCTTCGCTCCGCCCACCACGTCGGGCCAGCCGTTGCCGATGCGATCGGCCACCGGGCCGTGCACCTCGAGCTTGGGCTTGCCCGCCTCGAAGCCCGACGCGGTCGAGGGCGCGCTCGCCGCCGCGGCCGGCTTCCAACCGGTGCTCGCAGGCGCCGCCGCGGGAGCTGCCGGGGCCGCCGGCTTCGCTGCCGGAGCCGTGGTGGTCAGGACCTGAGGAGTGATGCCGCCGTCGATTTTGGTGCCCATGTATTTGCCCTCCGTCGGCAGATATAGGTGCGCGCCGGGACAATGGGAACACCCGGTGGCCCGCATCGGGTAAGTTGCCCCGCGTGAACCTGGACGAGCTCAAGACCCATGTCGGCGAGGCCTGGAGCGATCGCGAGAAGCTGAAAGAGCGCCAGTACGCCAAGGCCGTGAAGGAGACGATCGAGCTGCTCGATCGCGGGGCCTTGAGGGTGGCGTCGAAGGGCGCCCAGGGCTGGCAGGTCGAAGCCTGGGTGATGCAGGCGATCAACCTGTTCTTCGCGGTGGCGGAGATGAAGACGCTGCCGCTCGCTCCGTTCGAGTTTCACGACAAGGTGCCGCTGAAGACCGGGCTGGCGGAGGCGGGCGTTCGCGTCGTTCCTCCGGGCACGGTGCGGTACGGCGCGTTTCTGGAGCGCGGCACGGTGGTGATGCCGGGCTACGTGAACATCGGCGCCTGGGTCGGCTCGGGGACGATGGTCGACACCTGGGCCACCGTCGGCAGCTGCGCGCAGATCGGCCGCAACGTGCACCTGTCGGGTGGCGTCGGCATCGGTGGCGTGCTCGAGCCACCCGGAGCGCGGCCGGTGATCATCGAAGACGGCTGCTTCATCGGCAGCCGCTGCATCGTGGTCGAGGGTGTGCTGGTCGGTGAAGAAGCGGTGCTGGGCGCGGGGGTGACGCTGACCGCCTCGACGCCGATCATCGACGTGCGCGGCTCGACCGAGGTGGTGACCAAGGGCCAGGTGCCTCCGCGGAGCGTGGTGATCCCCGGGATGCGGCCGCGCAAGTTCCCCGCGGGCGAGTACCTCACGCCCTGTGCGCTGATCATCGGCGAGCGTTCGGTGTCGACCGACCGGAAGACGTCGCTGAACACCGCGCTGCGCGACTTCATGGTGCCGGTGTGACCGACGCGGCGGCGCTGGCGGAGCGTGCACTTCAGCTGGTGCGCATCGCCAGCCCGATTGGTCAGGAAAAAGAGATCGCAGATCACCTCGAGGGGTGGGCCTCTCGCGCGCTGCCCAACCGGGTGCGCCGGGTCGGCCACTCGCTGGTGGTCGGCGCGCTCGATGACCCGAAGCCGATGGTGGTGCTGTTGGGCCACGTCGACACCGTGCCTGCGCACCGTGAGTCGCCTCCTGCCGCGCTCGAGGGTGGACGGCTGCACGGCCTGGGCAGCGCCGACATGAAGGGTGCGCTGGCGGTGATGATGGCGCTGGCTGAGACGCTGCCCGCGGGGCCGCTCAACCCGGTGTTCGTCTTCTACGAGAAGGAAGAAGGGCCGTACCTCGAGAACGGGCTGGGGCCGGTGCTGGAGGAGTGCCCGCAGCTGAAGCGCGCCGCGTTCGGGATCGCGATGGAGCCGACCGACAACGCGGTGCAGGCCGGCTGCATGGGCACGCTGCACGCGACGCTCTCGTTTCACGGGCAGAGCGCGCACTCGGCGCGGCCGTGGCAGGGCAAGAACGCGATTCACGCCGCCGGGCCGTTGTTGAACGAGCTGTCGCAGCGGGTGCCGCTGAAGGTGATCGCTGGCGGGCTGGAGTTTCGCGAGGTGATGAGCGTGACCACCGCGCAAGGCGGCCGCGCGCGCAACGTGGTGCCCGACCTGTTCGAGCTGAACCTGAACTACCGGTTCGCTCCGGGGAAGACGGTGGCCCAGGCGCAGGCCGACGTGGAAGCGCTGGTCGCCAAGCGCGCCGACGTTCGCTTCAACGATCTGTCTCCGTCGGGCCGGGTGGCGTCGTCGAACCCGCACTACCAGCGGCTGCTGTCGCTCTCGGGAAAGCCGGCCGAAGCGAAGCAGGCGTGGACCGACGTCGGGCGGCTGTCGGAAGCGGGCATCGACGCGGTGAACTTCGGGCCCGGTGAAGCAGCGCAAGCGCATCAGCGGCTCGAGTCGTCGAACGTTGCGGCGCTCTCAGTCGCCTACGAAACGCTCGTCCGATTCCTCTCCTGACAGCAGGTGAGGTGAGAGGCCCTGTGCTATTCACCGCGGCATGAAAAAGGTCCTCATTGCGTTGGTGGTGATCGTCGTTGGTTTCGTGGGCTTCGTCGCCAGCCGGCCCGACACCTTCACGGTGCAGCGCAAGACGACGGTGAACGCGCCTCCTGAGGTCGTCTACGGCGTGGTGAACGACTTCCACCACTTCGGCGACTGGAGCCCGTGGGCGTCGATGGATCCTTCGATGAAGACGACCTACGCGGGTCCCGAGTCGGGCAAGGGCGCCAGCTACGCTTGGGTGGGCAACGACAAGGTCGGCGAAGGCAAGATGACGATCACCGACTCGACGCCGCAGAAGGTCACCGTGGCGCTGGAGTTCATCAAGCCGTTCGCGGCCAGCGACGAGGTCGTCTGGGCGATCACTCCGAACGGAGCGAACACCGACTTCAGCTGGACGATGAACGGGAAGTCGAACTTCATCTTCAAGGCGTTCGGCGTGTTCAAGGACATGGACAAGATGGTGGGCGACGACTTTCAGCGCGGGCTCGACAAGCTGAAGACGGTCGCGGAAGCCGAGGCGAAGAAGAAGGCCGACGAGTCGGCGAAGGCGGCGGCCGCCGCGGCTCAGCCTGCCGCGCCCGACGCGGTGCCCGAGGCGAAGCCGGCCGAGGCTCCGGCGAAGTGAACGCGCTGCTCCTGATGGTGACGATGATGGCCGCTCCAGCAGATACCCACGTCGATCGCACGGTGACCGTTTCGGGCGATGCCGAGGTTAGGGTGGTGCCCGACCAGGCGCAGCTGTGGCTGGCGGTGGAGACGGTGGACAAGTCGATCGCCAAGGCGAAGGCAGCGAACGACGAGCGGGTGAAGAAGACGCTCGAGACGCTGCGGAAGCTCGGCCTGCCCGACAAAGACATGGCGACCGACTACCTCACCGTCGAAGCGCGCTACGACAACGGCTCGTACTCGCGCTCCGGCGAGCCGGATGGTTACGCGGTGCGCAAGTCGGTGGTGGTGACGCTGCGCGACCTGAAGCACTTCGAAGAGACGGTGCAGGCGGTGCTGACCGCGGGCACCAACCGGATCGAAGGCCAGGAGTTCCGCACCAGCGAGCTGCGCAAGCACCGCGACGCGGCTCGGGCGATGGCGCTCAAGGCGGCGCGCGAGAAGGCGAACGCGATGGCGGCCGAGCTCGGGGCGAAGGCCGGCAAGGTGCGCAGCATCAACGAGTACGGCGGCGGCTACTCGTACGGCTGGCGCGGCCGGTTCGGTGGCGGCGGGATGGCGCAGAACGTGTCGCAGAACATCGGCGGCGCGGGTGGCGACGACAGCGCGAGCGATCAGGGCTTCGCGCCGGGGCTGATCTCGGTGCGCACCCAGGTGCAGGTCGTGTTCGACCTCGAATAGCCGCGGTCGCCGGTCGAAAAAGAACCCAATCGGTACATTTTCGACCAGCGACGCTGCGAATCACTTCGAGAAATACGACTCGACCGATGTCGAGACGTCGAACGTGCCTGCCGCTTCCATCGGTGGTGACTGACGCACGCGATCGAGCAACGACTGCGAGCACCCACTCTGCTGCGCATAACCCTCGACCAGAGCGCGGGTGCTGCCATCGGAGTAGGGCGCGAACGAAAGCTGCATTCCCAAGCCCTCGGCGAGCGCTGAACATGGGTTCGCAAGGCAGCCATGCGCCTTCTTCACCACCGCCTCGCTGACTCCAGGCGCGAAGAAGTAAGGGCCAGACAGCGACACCCGCCGATACGAAGCAGCTTCGCCATCATCGACCTGTGCCCACGAGCCGAAGTCGCGGCCAGCCGCGACTGCGGCAGCCCGCGCCTGTGCATCGATGCGCATCACTGCTACCGCGATGGCGTCGGCGATCACGATGCCTTGCGATTCGATCAGTGCGGCGAGGTGGCGTACCTCGGCGTCGGCTGAGGCGAGGTCACCGTCGACGAAAGCCCGAACGAAGCGCAGCTTCGCCCACTCCATCAGCGACACGTAGTTGGGAATCGGCGAGCTCGCGAACGCCAGCGGTCTGTCGTCGCGCAGCGGGCCGAAGCTTGCGACCGACCAGGTGTCGTACTGCTGCAGCTCGCGCAGCCACGAAAAGTCGAGCCCCGCGAGGTCATCAGCGCTGAGTGCAGTGGGCCAATCGGCACCGGCGGTGCGAATGTGTTTTCGCAACGGCTCGGGCAGGTGGAGCGTGCCCTTGGGCCGCACGTCGTCTTCCCAGTCGATCCGGTTGAGCATGAAGATCGCCGCGTCGCGCGTTCCACCTGCATCGGGGAAGAGGTGCGCGGACTTCACTTTCTTGTTCTCGTCACAGAAGCGATCGATCTCTTTCTCAGCCTCCGCGGCGTTCTTCTTCATCCAGGCTTCGACGTCGCGGCGGAACTGTTCGGTGCCGGCATCGCCACGCGTGCTCACTGTGGTGTCTGCCCCAGAGTCCGTTGTTCCCAACGACCGCGTGGTCGAAGAACTCGAGCGTGCCGTCGCTTCAGGTGCCTGACTTGCTCCCCCATCTGAACGCTGAGCGACGCGACCCGCGCCATCGCTCCCGGCCACCTCGCCTCCGCTCGAACCCTCGGGGCTGGACGCAGCACCGCGGAACCAGAAGAACCAGATCGCGAGCGCGAGCAGCAGCACCACCACCGCGGGGATCGCGCGCTTCACGTGCGCTCTCGGCTACCACCCATCAGCAGCAGAAACACCGGCCCGCCCAACAGCGCCGTCACCACGCCCACCGGCGGTTCGGTGTGGAAGTACCTGAACGCCAACCGCGCGAGCAGATCGCTCAGAGTCAGAAACGCCGCGCCACCCAGCGCCGACGCCGGCAGCAGCAACCGCTGATCCGGCCCGAGCGCCAAGCGCGCGAGGTGCGGCACCAGCAGTCCGACGAAACCTACGAGCCCAGACAGCGACACTGCCGCCGACACCGCGACCGACGCGCAGATCAGCAGCGCCAGGCGGGTGCGCCGCACGTCGACGCCGAGGCTCGCCGCGTCGTCGTCTCCGAGCAGCATCAGGTTCAGCCGGCCCGACAGCAGCCACAGCGCGCCGATCACCAGCAACTCGACCGCTCCGGTGGCGACCAAAGTGAGCGGCTTCTCGTACCCGAGCGCGCCCGCCAGCCAGAACAGCACCTGCCCGAGCTGATCAGGCGCCACCAGCGCCTTGATGAAGGTGATCGCCGCCAGCGCGAAGGCGTTGAAGATCACACCCGCGAGCAGGGTCGCATGCGGCCCTCCGCCGGCGACGCGGCCGAGCGCCATCACCAACACCGTCGCGCCGAGCCCGCCGAGCAGCGCCAGCGCCGACACCGCCGACAGTCCGGGCAGCGCCGAGACGGTCAGCCCGAACGCCAGCGCCACCGTGGCGCCCAGCGCCGACCCTCCAGACACGCCGAGCACGAACGGGTCGGCCAGCGGGTTGCGCATCAGCCCCTGGAGCGCGCAGCCCGACGCCGCCAGCGAAGCGCCGACGATCGAGGCCAGGGCCACCCGCGGCAGCCGGAGCGACTCGAAGATTGCCGCATCGGTGGTGCCGGGCGTGAGCGCCGCGCTGAACGACAGGGGCTGATCTCCGAACAGTGCTCCGAGCGCGAACGCGACCACGGCCAGGGCCGCCGAACCGGCCAAGACCATTGCCATTCTCGCCACCGAGAAGCGCGCCGCCACGGCGGCACCTCTACCTCAAAAAAGGGCCCGCTTCGCCCCACTCACTCAATGGCCATGTCCTCGCTGGCTCTTCGCGCACCGCTCGCACCAACCTCAGTGTGGGGTAGGGTGCGCCCGATGCCGCAGCTGGCCTCCAGCCCGCGCCTCACTTTCGAGGCGGTCTACAACGACCAGGCGGCGTTCATCTGGCGGTCGCTCAAGCGTCTGGGCGTGCGCGAGGCCGACCTCGAAGACGTCACCCAGGAGACGTTCGTGGTCATTCACCGCAAGCTCGCCGACTTCGAGGGGCGCTCTTCGGTGAAGACCTGGGTGTTCGGCATCTGCTTGCGCGTCGCCGCCGACCATCGCAAACGCGCTCACGTGGTGCGCGAGGAGATCACCGACGACGTGCCCGACACCGAGGTCGCTGCTCCACAGGGCGAGGCGGTCGCGCGCAAGCAGGCCCGGGCGCTGCTCGACAAGGTGCTCGACCAGCTCGACGCCGACAAGCGCGCCACCTTCGTGATGTTCGAGCTGGAGCAGATGCCGATGGCCGAAATCGCCGAGGCGATGGAGGTGCCGCTCCAGACCGCGTACGCGCGGCTGTACGCGGCGCGCAAACACGTCGAAGCGGCGGTCGCCGCCCACGGGAAGGAGGCCCTCGCGTGAGCGACGAGCTGAAACCGTGGCTGCAGGAAGGCGCGCCGTCGGGCGTGTCGAAGCTGCTCGAGAGCGCGGCCAGCGATGGTCCGTCGGCCGCTGCCCTCGGGAAGCTGTCGGCCAAGCTCGCGGCCGCGGGGCTGTTCGCGCCGGGCGGCGGGGGTGGTGGCGGCGGTCACGGAGGCGACGGCGGTGGTGGCGCCGCGCATCCCCACGGAGCGGATCAGGCGGCTTCTCACGCGGCGTCGCATGCGTCGGCTGCCAAGGCGACCGGTGCCGCGGCGAAGGCGGTCAGCGTCGCCAAGCCGGTGGCGCTGGGCGCGAAGATGCTGCTGATCGGCTCGGCCACTGTCGCGGCGGTCGGTGGCGGTGCCTTCCAGGCCGGCCGGGTGGTCGAGCGCCACGCGCAGGAAAAGCGGGTCGCGCAGGTGGCGAAGGCTCCGGTGGTGGTGAGCACGCCCACGCCGCCTCCTCCTCCGCCGCAGGTCGACGTGCCCGAGCCTGAGCCCACGCCCGAGGCGGTGCTGCCTCCGGTGAAGCAGGTGGTGAAGCCCAAGCCGGCCGAGCCGGTCAGCCCCGAGCAGGAGGCCGAGCTGCTCACCCGCGCGATGGGCGCGTCGCAGCAGTCGCAGTGGGCCGAGGCGCTCGCCGCTGCGGAGCAACACGCGCGCAAGTTCCCCAACGGCTCGCTGGCGCAGGAGCGCGAGATGATCGCGATCGAGTCGCTGCTGCGGCTGGGGCGCCGGGCCGACGCCGAACGCCGCGCGGAGAAGTTTCGCAAGGCGTGGCCGACCTCGACGCACCTGGTGCGGCTCAACACGATGTTGAAAGAGTGAGCGAGAAGGCGATCGGTAGCGTGACGCCCCCTCCGCCCTCCGGGCACCTCCCCCCTGGTTGGGGGGAGGGGTCTCACAATCGCGCTTCCCTCCCCTTGCAGAGGGGAGGGTGCCCAACGGGCGGGAGGGGCGTCACGCTACCGATCGCCGTGACGTCGGTGGTAAGGCACGGCCGTTTGCGAACCATCGTCGCCACCTTCACCCTGCTGCTCGTCGGGTGTTCTTCGTACGTGTGCAACCACACCAGCTGCCCGACAGGCTGTTGCTCGGGCGGCAGCTGCTACGAAGGCGTGGTCGGCCACACCGGCGGCGTCGACTGCGAAGCGTCGACGGGCGGTGGCGGAGGCGTAGGCGGTGGCGGGAGCACCGGCGGTGGCGCGGGCGGCGGTGGCTCGAGCACCGGCGGAGGCGGCGGCACCTGCGGCACCTACGACGACCCGTGCAACGCCTCGCTGCCCTGCTGTCCCCCGAGCGGAATGTACGGCCAGTACTGCAACAGCTCGCGCGAGCGCTGCGACCTCTGCGGCGGCATGGGCTACGACTGCAGCGACCAGTACTCCGAGCCGTGCTGCCCCGGCTTCACGTGCCTGCTCAAGCCCGGCTTCACCAGCGTCTATGAGTGCCAGTGACCGCCGCGCCCTCGCGCTCGCCTGCGTGCTGCTGAGCAGCGCGGCCTTCGCCGAGCAGCGCTGGGGCCTCACCTGGAAGGCCGCCGACGGCTGCATTCAGGCCGCGGAGCTCGCCGAGCGCGTGGAGCGCCGCCTCGGCCGGCCGGTGTTCGGCGCCGAGCCCGACCTGCGCATCGACGGCTACCTGGTCTCCGCCGACGGCACGCCGAAGAACGCGAAGTGGCGCGCGCGGCTGACGTTGATCGACGCCCACGGCACTGTGGAGGGCAGCCGCGACGTCACCACCGCCGACGCCTCCTGCCGCGGCATCGACGACTCGCTGGTGCTGGTGGTGGCGGTGATGATCGATCCCTCCGCCGCGCTGACGCCGTTCGCTTCGCCCTCGCCTCCGCCACCGACGCCGTCACCGCCTCCGGTCGCCACGCCCGGGCCGACGCCACCGCCCGCGCCGCCCGGTCAGCTGATTCCCCAGCGCCCGCTGCCGATGCCGTGGGAGGCCGCGCCGCCCGACAAGATGCTGCTCGTCAACGGGCAGGTGTACCTGGGCTACCAGCAGCTCGATCAGGGCGCCTTCTACCAGATGGTGCACCGCAAGGACCTCGAGGGCGCGCTCTACACCCGCTCGGCGACCCGGGTGCTGGCGCGCGTCGCCGGCTTCATCGCCGCCACCGCCGGCGCCGGCTTTCTGGTCGCCCACTGGCTCGACGTCGACTGCGTGCGCTTCTCGGGCACGCCTCAGAACCACGGCACCTGCGTGCAGAGCGCCGACTGGGCGCTGTGGACCGGCGTCGGCCTCGCCGCGTTCGGAGTCGGCTCTCTGGCGCTGGGCTTCGCGCTGCCGGCGCACCCGACCACCGACGGCGAAGATCAGCAGCTGATCGACGAGTACAACGCCCGCTCCCAGGAAAAAGTGCGGCAACGCGCGCCAATCGACGTGCAATTGGCGCCAATTCCGGGCGGCGTCGCCGTTTTGCTGTCGCTTCAAAAATAATCCGCGGTCCTCCCACTCAGTGCGCAAACGGAGGACGTTCATGAAATTCACCGCACTGGTCGTGTCGTTGTTCGCGTTGGCCGCCTGGGCCGACGAAGGGGAAGCGCGAATCACTCAGGTCGGGCTGCACATGCAACAGCAACAGCTGCTCTCGATGACGATGGGCTCGAGAACGCACGAGGTCTACGTCACCATCGAGTCCGACAACCCGTCGGTCGAGCTGCAGCGCATCGCCGGCGTCGCCACCGGCTACGTCGGAGGCCGCTCCGCCACCGTGGTCACCAGCGAGCGCATCTGCCGCGCACCCTGCAAAGAGGTGGTGGCGGTGAACGACGTGACCGACTTCTACGTCGCCGGCGACGGGGTGCCCGGCAGCGGCACGCTCGATCTCTCGCACTACGGCGACAGCGTGAACCTGAAGGTGAAGGCGGGCTCGTCGGGCCGGCGCTTCGGCGGAATCATGTCGCTGATCGGCGGCATCTCCCTGGTCGCGGCGGGCGGCCTGTTCGCGGGCCTGATGACGATGGACTCGTCGAACGGCGACCTCACCAGCAACGGCATGTTCATGACCGGAGTGATCACCGCCGGCATCGGCGTGCTGCTCACCGCGCTAGGCATCTTCCTGCTCCCCGGCTCGGGTACCGACGTCGAGGTGGAGCAGGGCGGCCCGGTGCCGTCGGGCGTCGCGCGGCCCGCGCCGGAGGGCAGCCCGGTGGGTGCAATGGGAACATCGAACATCTAGGTTGGGGGGCGGTGCGAACGATTTCGGGGGCGGTGGTCGAGTCGTTCGCATCGAGCAGTCCCGGCCAGTTTCTGCTGCTGCACGGCAACCCCGGCTCGCGGGAGACCTTCGCGAAGCTGGCTCCGCTGCTGACCGGGCTGGGAGAAGTCGCGGCGCTCGATTTGCCCGGCTTCGGCGAGAGCGCCGACCCGCCCGGTGGCGCGAAGGTGAGCGTCGAGTCGCACGCGCAGACGGTGATTGCGGTGGCCGAAGACCTCGGCTGGAAGTCGCCGGTGCTGGTCGGCCACTCGCACGGAGGCGGGGTCGCGCTGGTCGCCGCCGCGCTCGCCCCGGAGCGCTTCAGCGGCGTGGTGCTGGTCGCCTCGCTCGGCTTCCCCGCTCACTTCGCCTACCGGCTGTTGAACGTGCCGTTGGCCCACGCGGTGATGAGCGCCGCAGGCCATGCGCTCCGTCTGCCCGGCGCGCGGCTGCTGCTCGAGCTCAACATGCGCCGGGTGTTCGCGCCCGAGCGGGTCGACCCGTCGCGCGCCGCCCACGAGCTCGCGTTCTTCACCCGGCGGCCGGCGACCCTGCGCCACATGGTCGACCTCGCGCGCGGAGCGCCGTCGGAGCTGCTCCACCGCCTGGCGCCCGAGGTGCGGTGCCCGGCGTTGGTGATTCACGGCGTCGAAGATGCGCTGGTGCCGCTGGCGTGCGCGCGTGCGATTCACGAGCGGCTGCCGAAGTCGCAGTTCATCGCGGTCGAGCGCGCCGGCCACATGCTGCCCGAGCAGCAACCCGAGCTGTTGGCGCGGCAGATTGCGAACTGGCGGCGAGGCGCTCCCTGAGCCACGCTTGCCGCCGATGCCGTTCTCGATGCCCCGCTTCGACGCCGCGCCGCTCGCCTCCGCGCCCGATTGCCGCTTCACCCCGGCGCCGGCCGACGGCGTGCTGCCCGACGGCTTCTTCTCGACCAGCAACCTGCCGACCTGGCTGAAGCGCTCCGGCAAGTGGGAGATGCCGTTGCGCCCGCGAATGGACGGCTGCGTGGTCGAGCGCTCAGGAGCGCTGCAGGTCGTCGAAGGCCGCAAGGTGCGCGCAGGCGAACCGGTGGCGTGCGGGCTGAAGGAAGACGGCACCGAAGGGGTGCTGGTGCACGACGGTTTTCGCGAAGACGAGCCGGCCGAGAAGTTTCGCTTCATGTCGACGCCGGTGAGCCGCGAGCGGCCGGTGAGCTACGAGAAGCTGGCCGAGTCGCTGAAGCGCGAGCGCGACGCCGACGGCTACCTGGTCTGGTCGCTCGGCCCGGCGGTGGTGCACGCGCGCGCCCGCGAAGACATCGAGTGGTTCATTCGCAACGGCTACGTCAGCGCGCTGCTGGCGGGCAACGCGCTCGCCGCGCACGACATCGAGTCGGCGATGTTCGGCACCGCGCTCGGCGTCGACGCCGCCGGCCAGCCGGTCGAGTCGGGCCACGGCATGCACCTCCGGGCGATCAACGAGGTGCGGCGGCTGGGCGGCATCGAGAAGGCGATCGCCGCCGGCAAGCTGACCTCGGGCGTGATGCACACCCTGGTGACCCAGGAGGTGCCGTACGTGCTCGCGGGCAGCATTCGCGACGACGGCCCGCTGCCGGAGGTCTTCACCGACAACCTCGCCGCGCAAGACGCGATGCGCGAGCACACCGCCCAGGCGACCGGAGCGGTGCTGGTGGCGACCTCGCTCCACGCGATCGCGATCGGCAATCAGCTGCCGGCGTTTCACACCGCGCGCGCGGGCATCGAGCCGCTGCTCACCATCTGCGTCGACCAGACCGAGTTCGTGGTGAACAAGCTGAAGGACCGCGGCACCCACCAGGCGTTCGGCGTGGTCACCAACGCGCAGGACTTTCTGGCGCTGCTGCGGGCGGCGCTCGAGCGGTAGCGCTACTCGACTTTTCCTTCGGTCCGCATCACCCGAATCAGCTTCACCTTCACCTTGGGCGGCTCCCAGGTGAACTGCCACACCGAGCGAAAGCCGTTGCTCGACTCGTCGTGCCAGGGCGTGTCTCCGTCTTCGGTCTCGCCGAGATCGGAGATCAGCCTGCGGGTCTGGTGGATCACCCACTCGTCGAACTTCGCGTCGCCGCTCTTCTCGAGCACCACCGTCTCGGCGAGCGCTCCCGACGAGGTCTGGCGAATCTCGAGCACCGTCTTCAGCCGCGCGCGCTGCGAGGCGTTCATCATCGCCTGCATTGCGCCGAGCTGTTGCATCCTGCCGTTCAGGTAGGCGGCTTCTCCTGGATCGCCGTGGTTGAAGCCACCGGACTGGGCGATTCGGCCGAGGCCGGTGTCGGTGACCGCGCGCGCGTCGTCGGGGTTGGCGAAGGGTGAGCCGGTCTTGCCGTAGCTCTCTGCCGGCACCAGCCAGGGGTCGAGCGCTTCGTGCGCCTTCTGCTGTTTCGTCTTCTCCGAGAGGTCGGGCAGCAACTTCCCGAAGCCATCCATCATGCCGCTCTGCACCTTCGAGAAGTACGGAGGCAGGGTGCCGCTGTTGCGCGCGGCATCGCCCATCAGGCCGTCGACCAGGTTCTGCGCTTTTCGGCCGACCTTCTCGCGGGTGTACTCGGCGATCACGTCGGGGTCGCCGTCTTCACCCGGGCCGTTCACCACGGTGTGGCCCTGCGCATCGTCGCCCTCGCCGTTGCCGATGCCCGGCAGCACGGTCGAGATGCGCGGCTGAAGCGAAGCGGTGCCGTTGGCGCGCGGCTCATCGGCGTTCCGTGAACCCCTCTCCTGAAAGGAGAGGGCGGACGGAGGCGTCGCCTCCGCCGGGTGGGGCTCGCTGGCCTGCGGCTTCGACTGCGCCTTCGATTTGGCGGCGGTTTTCGCCGCCTGCTGTGCCGGTACCGGAGCCTGTTGCGGCACCGGCGCCGGCGTCTCACGCGGAATGATCCTGAACTCGACCTCGATCGGCTTGCGCTCCTCCACCGGCTTCGGCGCGGGCGCATAGCGAAGCAACAGGAACGCGCCGCCGGCGTGGAACACCAGCGAGAGCAGCAGGGCCGCCAGGGTGTGGCGGCGGTCTTGGGCGCGTTTCCTCACAGCGTCGCCGTTCACTCTCGGCTCTCTCGGGGGTGATGTGCAAGCAACCCCGAGAAAGTCCGAGGCATTCCGTGGTTACCACTCGGTCTTGGTCACCACCGGGAGCTGGAGCGCGCGCTCGCGATCGAGATCGAGGTTACCGACGTGGAGCGACAGCGGCGACTGCACCCACTTGTAGATGCTCTGGGTGAACAGCTTCACGAACTTCTTCACCCACGCTTCGAGCCGGTCCTTTGGGTGCTCGGGGAACATCGGCTCCAGCGCGGCGAGCACGTCGTGCGGTGACAGCTTCTCGCCGGCGAACAGGTGGAAGCACGCGTCGAGCACCGGGAACGGCATCAGCTCGTCTTCGCCCACCTGGTTCGGCGCCAGCTCGGGGCCCGCGGGGCGCGCGATCACCTTCTTGATTCCCTCGTAGTGCGTCTTCTCGAACAGGTAGTCGAGCAGGTACATCACCACCGTCTTCGGCAGGTTGGAGATCACCGCCAGCGCGCCCATCAGGTCGCCGCCCACGGTGGTGTACCCGACCGCCTTCTCGCTCATGTTCCCGGTCTGGAGGAACAGCCCGCCCGAGGTGTTCGCCCAGTTCCACATTCGCTGCGCGCGCAGCCGCGCCTGCACGTTCTGCCGGGTGATCGGGGTGAGCTCGCCCGCGCCGAGCATCGTCTTGGTCGCCTCCATCTCGCGCTCGAACGCCTCGTCGATGCTGATCACGGTGAAGCGCGCGCCGAGCTCCCGGGCGATCGTCTCCGCGGCGTCTTTGGTGCCCTCCGACGAGAAGCGGGTCGGCATGTAGAAGGTCTCGATCAACGCGCCGGGGTTCTGCGGCTGCTTCTTCTTCGCCCAGCGGTGCGCGATCAACAGCGTCAGCAGCGAGTCGCGGCCGCCCGACAGCGCGATGCCGATCTTCGAGAACGCGCCGGTCTTCTCGAAGTAGTCGCCCACGCCGAGCGCGAGCGCGTCGAGAATGTCTTCGCAGAGCACCTCGCGGGCGGTCTTCCGCTCCACCGGGGCGGGCAGGAAGAAGCTCTGGTGCTTCGGCACCGGGTACTTCAGCGTCTCGCGGCGGGTGTGGAGGCTGGGCACGTCGACCACCGGAATCGCGGGGTGGCGGCCGACGTACGACTCGCGGTCGGTGCGCCAGGTGGTGTTCTCGGCGCGGAGCCGCCAGGTGCGCTCGAGGTCGACCACCGACGAGGTGAAGCCGGCCGCGAACCGCGGCGCCTCGCCCATCCACTTGCCGTTCTGATTCACGAAGCCGCCGCCGTCGAAGATCAGCCCGTCGTTGGCGCCGACCAGGTTGGCGTAGGCGATGGTGCACTGGTGATCGCCGGCGCGGGTGGCGATCAGCTCGCGGCGGGTGCCCTCGACGCCGATTCGAAACGGAGACGCGGACACGTTCGCCACCAGCTCGGCGCCCGCATAGGTGCGGCGGCGCATCGGGCCGTCGGCGCTCCAGAGGTCTTCGCACACCTCGGCCGCGAGCAGCCCGAAGTCGAAGCGGAACAGCAGGTCGCCCAGCGGCACTTCGTCGCCCGACGGAGGCCTGAACTTCTCGGCCATGCCCGGGTAGCCGCGGCTGAAGGTGCGGCCCTCGTAGAAGACGTTGTAGGTGGGCAGCTTTTCCTTCGGCACCAGCCCGCGCACCCGGCCGCCCGCCACCACCGCCGCGCAGTTGTAGCGGAGGCCCAGGTGACTCACCGCCACGCCGAGCACCGACACCATCGGCAGCCCGGCGGTTTCGGACGCGAACCGCGAGAGCTCGACCCACTGGCGCTCGACGAACGCCTGCCACTGCACCAGGTCCTCCGGCGCGTAGCCGCCCACCACCTGCTCGGGAAACACCGCCACCGTGACGTGGTCGCGCGCCATCTCCACCGCCAGCGAGAGCACGCGATCGACGTTCGCGCCGAACGCGCCCACCGTGGGGTTCACGTTCCCCAACCCGACCTTCACCAGCCGCATGACACAAAGCTAATACCGTTCGCGCGGACCGGTGAAAAGCTGTGCTCCTCGCGCTGCTACAGGCCTGATCAACGACGCCTGCGCAGGGCCATCAGAAGACCGAGCGCCGCCAGCAGTGAGCCGTCGAGCGCCGAGCAGCCGCACCCGGAGCCGCCTGAACCGCCACCGCCGCCCGCTCCCCCGCCGATCGCCGAGCCGCCACCGATCGCCGAGCCGCCACCAACAGCCGAGCCGCCGCCGGCTGCCGAGCCGCCGCCCGTCGCCGAGCCGCCGCCTGTCGCCGAGCCGCCGCCTGTCGCCGAGCCGCCTCCGCCGCCGGCAGCTCCACCTCCGGTCGCCGCACCGCCACCGGCCGCGGAGCCACCGCCGCTCGCAGAGCCTCCACCCGTGGCCGAACCGCCGCCGCCGCCCGCGCCCGTACCGGCGTCGAACGTGTAGCCCGCGTCGCACGGGTCTCCGACGGTGGCTCCGGTGGCGAACACCTGCAGCGTGTCGGTGGAGCTCTGCCCGTTGAAGGTCGCCGCCACCTGCACTTGATACGTGCCGGCACGGTCGGCGAAGAACTCCGCGGGCGCGTTCGGCGCGTAGACGTACTGGTACCTCCGGCTGAGGCTGGCGGTGCCGCTGGGGTTGAACACCGTCGCGTGCGAGCCGCCCGGCGAGGAGGTCATCGTCCACGTGTAGGCGACGCCCGCGTCGGCCACGTTGGCGAACATCGGGAGGTAGACGAGCTGCCCGGTCGAGACCGAGAGATCGCCGCCGGTCTTCACCGTGAACGGCACCAGCGGGTCGAGGCAGTCCTGAGGGTTCGACGGGTCGATCACCAGGCAGAAGTGCGAGTCGCAGACGTCGCCCACCCCATCACCGTCGTCGTCGTGCTGATCGCGGTTCTGTACCGTGGGGCAGTTGTCGGCGCCGGCGAGAATGCCGTCGTCGTCGACGTCGAGGTCGCACGCGTCGCCGATGCCGTCACCGTCGGTGTCGAGCTGGTTGAGGTTCGCCACGCCCGGGCAGTTGTCGGCGTCGTCGGGAACGGTGTCGCTGTCGGTGTCGACCGAGCAGGTGCCGCTCACCGTGGTCTGCGACGGGTTGTAGACCAGCGGGCAGTTGTCCTGCCCGTCGTTCACGCCGTCTTCGTCGTCGTCGGTGTCGCAGGCGTCGCCGTTGGCATCACTGTCGTGGTTCGCCTGGTCGGCGTTCGGAATCGCCGGGCAGTTGTCGGTCGCGTTCGCGACGCCATCGCCGTCGAGATCGGAGTCGCAGACGTTGCCGGTGCCGTCGCCGTCGGTGTCGAGCTGCTGAAAGTTCGAGGCTCCTTGGCAGTTGTCGCACCCGTCGCCGACGCCATCTCCGTCGGTGTCGATCTGCGCCGCGTTGGAGGCGAACGGGCAGTTGTCTTCGGTGTCGTTCTTGCCGTCGCCGTCGGCGTCGTCGACGTACTGAATCATCGGCAGGTCCGACGGCAACGAGCACACCTGTGCCCAGGCTTCGGCTGCGAACAGCACCGCCACCACGCAGAATTTTTTCATCGCCCCCTCAGACGAACGAGCCGGAGAAAACCGGTCACTTCGTGCGGGCTTTGTACCTGCGCTGGGCTTCCTTCTCAATCGCGCCCAGTACTTCCGGCACTCCGCGGCGGTTGCCGAGGTTGATCAACCAGCTCGGCACCAGGCCTCCGCAGTCGGCGCGAAAGCGGTACACCACGTGCGACTTGCCGCCCGCCTTCGGCGACACCACCCAGCTGCCCTCGTTGACGGTGAGGCGAATGAAGTCTTCGTGCTGCGGCACCGCGTCGGGCGCGGCGACCCAGTGCGCGCGGTAGATGCCCGACCCGTCGGCCTTCGGCACCTCGTCGGTGAAGACGTGCACCGCGTAGTCGCGGGCGGTGATCACCGGCAGCTCCATCTCGGTGTAGGTGAACACGGTGCCGTCGGGTTCTTTCGACAGCTCCCGCGCGTCTTTCACGTAGGGCATGAAGCTCTTGAAGCGCTTCATGTCGCAGAGCGCGTCTTCGATGTCTTTCACCGGAGCGGCGAGGTCGCCCTCGGCCCACACCTCGCGAATGTCGCTGTTCGGCACCTCGCGCGATTTCACCAGGTACGGCTCGGTGGCCGAGGTCTCCCACTGCTCCACGCCCGCATCGGGGGCCTGGGCGAGCACCAGCAGCACGAACGCGAGCATCGTCAGTTCTTATATTCGGGCGTATCGCCCTTCGGTGACAACTGGACGACCAGGTTGGAGATCGACTCCAGCACCTTCTCAAGGCGGCGCTTCACGTCGAGCTCGCAGAGGAGCGCGTAGCGCTCGGCGGTGTCGTTCACCACCGCGCTCGCCACCACGTCGGCCAGGTGCCCACCGTGCACCTTGGCGGTCACCTTCGAGAGCCGGGCGGCGACCTGCTCGGGCACCCGCTGGGTGAGGCCGACCAGCGCCTGGCGCACCATCGCCTCTTCGGGGCCCTCGAAGCGCGCGTCCTCCAGCACTTCGGCTTCGACCTCGCGGTAGTCGCGGGTGCTCTCGAGCTCGCGAATCACCCGGGCGCGGGTGAGGCCGGCGAGCATCAGGTTGTAGCGGCCCTCGGGCAGCTGCTCCGGTTGGGTGATGATGCCGGCGCAGAGCATCGGCATCAGCGCAGGCTTGCCGAGGTAGTTGGTCTCCCAACCGTCTTGGAGCTGGGCGAGGGCGAACACCGAGTCGGTGTCGAGCGCGTCTTTCACCATCGCCCGGTAGCGGGGCTCGAAGATGTGGAGCGGCGCGGCCGAGCCGGGGAACAGCACCACCGACGGCAGGGGAAACACCTTGAGCCTCATCGCCGCGCCCCGCACCCGCTGGAGCGGCGAATCGCTCGACATCAGGCCTTCTCGGCCTGGCTGCCGGGAGCCGGCGAAGCGGGTTTGTTACCGCGCGAGCGCCACCAGCCGATGATGCCGGGCAGAATCGAGAGGAAGACGATGATGATGATCAGCTTCTCGATGTTCTTCTTGATGTCGAAGCCGAGCACGCCGGTGGCGTTGCCGAGCACGTAGCCGAGCATCGTCATCGAGAACACCCAGGCCGCGCCGCCGATCACGTTGAAGCTGGCGAAGCGCTTGTAGGGCATCTGGCCGACGCCGGCGACCACCGGCACGAAGGTGCGAACGATGGGCATGAAGCGGGCGATGATGATCGCCTTGCCGCCGTGCCGGTCGTAGAACGCCTGCGCCGCCTGCATGTGCTGGGGCTTGAAGAAGCGCGACTCGGGCTTGTTGAACAGCGCCTGACCCGAGCGGCGCCCGATGAAGTAGCTGGTCGCGTCGCCCAGAATCGCCAGCGGGATCAGGATCAGGTTGAGCCAGAGAATGTTCATCTGTCCCGACGAGGCGTAGACGCCCGCGGTCACCAGCAGCGAGTCACCGGGCAGAAAGAAGACCAGCGCGCCGGTCTCGAGGAACACGATCAGACCCATGATCGGGTACCCGCCGGTGAGGATGACGGGGCCGGGGTCGCGCAGAAAAGCGATGAACTGGTGAACGAGGTCGACGACTTTGTCCATGACGGGCCAAGGCCGTAGCACGTTCCACGCCCGAGGCCAAAGCCGCGAAGGGTAACGCGCCCCGGTTCACTGAATCGACAGCTGTTGGCTGTAGCTCTCGCCGAAGAAGTAGGTCGCGAAGGTGACCGGCCACTGCCCCGAGAAATAGATCTCCTGGTGCCGGGTGAAGATCAGCAGATTCGATTCGGCACCTGCCATCGGTTGGAGCACCCAAGGCGGCACCACCAGCTGGGTGGTCGCGTCATCGGCCTCGCAGCCGGCGACGGCGTACGGGTTGCCGTCGAACAGGATCACCACTCCGGTCGACGCGCCCTGCCACTTGACGGTGAGACCGGAGCTCGAGCTCACCGCCGTCGAGGTTCCGCTCTGAGAGACCGGGCTCAGCAAGGTCAGCTGCTGCGCGTCGTACGACCGCGAGAAGTTGAACGCTGGCACGTCTGCGCCGCCGGAGGTGGTGACGGTCACCAGGTCTCCGGCGTTGAAGTCGAGCATCGAGTCCGACGTGCCCGTCGAGCTGCTGGCGCTCAGCAGCCACTGATGCCCCGCTCCGCTCACGTTCACCGTGCCCGGGTCGCGGGTGACGAACGGAGGCGGGCTCGCGTTGCCAGTGCACACCTCGCAGGTGCCGCCGGTCACCGCGAGGGTATTGCAGTGGTAGCCGCTCCAGGGCGAGACGGTGGTGCTGCCGAACGACATCGAGACCGAGGTCTGCTGATAACCCGAGAAGCTCATCTGGGTGATATTCACCGCGCCCGCCACGTAGCTGCCGTCGCCCAGCTGGGCCAACTGCCCGAACAGCAGGTCGCCCGACGAACCCGGCCCGCCGCAGTTGTTGAATTCGCAACCGCCGCCGCCGGTTCCGCTCGAGCCGCCGCCGGTTCCACCGCCGGATCCGCCGAAACCACCGCCCGTCGCCGAGCCGCCGCCCGCGCCACCGAAGCCGCCGCCCGCGCTCGAGCCGCCGCCGTTGCCCGAGGGCGGGAACCGGCAGAGGCCCACCGAGCAGGTCTGGCCCGGCGCGCACGCCTCGCACAGCGCGCCGTTCGAGCCGCAGGCGACTCCCGCGACGCCGAGCTGGCAGACGCCGGTCGCGTCACAGCAGCCCGGGCAGTTTCCGGCGCCGCAGGCCGGCTTGCTGCCGCACGCGCTCAACACCACCACCACCGACACCGCGAACGCCGCCAGAAAGGTCTTCATCGACCGCGGCGAGTAGCACCGCGCCGATGCGCGCCGAAATGGCCGCCCGCGCCAAACGAACGGCGAGCGGCGCCACCGCTACTGCAGGGTGATGCTCTCGTAGACGGTGGTGAAGTCGCCCTGGAAGGTGACGAAGTTGACCGGCCAGGCGCCCGCGTGACTGACGGTGAGCCGCTCGGGCACGAGCTCGAAAAAGCCGGTCCCCGCATTGAGCGTCGAGGTGTAGCTCGACGGCACGGTGAGCTGGGTCAAGCCGGTTTCGACCAGGCACAGCAACAACGACTGGCCATCGTAGAGCTCGAAGCGAACGTCTTCGGTGGCGCCCTGCCAGCTCACGTTGATCCCCTGGGAGCGGTTGATCATCACGCCTGCGTCTCCCACCGGCAACGGGCTGGTCACAGTGACCTCGCCCGCCATCACCGAGGTGTTGACGAAGCTCGGCACGGTCGGGCCAGCCAGCCCGTTCACGATCACGGCCTCGCCCCCGAAGAACAGCCGCGGGCCCTGCTGCAGCGAATAGCCGTAGCCGCCGTCGGCCTGCACCACCCAGGTGTGTCCTGCCGCGCTGAAGGTGACCTCCCCGGGCTGCTCGGGCTGCGCGGTGGGGAAGCCGGCGTCGAAGCTGTAGGTGCAGCGCTGGCAGCTCGCGCCGGTGATGTTGGTGGGCTGGCAGTTGTAGGCCGCCCAAGGGTCGGAGGGGTAGCGCACGAACTCCACGAAGCCTTCGGTCAGGTAGCCGCCATCGGTGGGCACCTGCGCCAGCATCACCTCGCCCATCAACCAGGTGCCGTCCGATTGACGATCGGCCTCCAGCAGAAAGCCGCTCAGCGAAGACGAGCCGCCGCCCGCGCCACTGCCGCCGCCGAAGCTGCCGCCCCCGCTCGCCGACCCGCCGCCCGCGGCGAAGCTCCCGCCACCGGTGGCCGAGCCGCCGCCCGAGGCGAAGCTGCCGCCGCCGGTGCCGCTCCCGCCGCCCACGTTCGACTGGGGAAACCGGCAGAGGCCCACCGAGCACTGCTGCCCCGGAGCGCATGCCATGCACGCCGCGCCGTTGGCGCCACACTCGGTGCCCGCCACGCCGAGCTGGCAGGTGCCGGCCGCGTTGCAGCAGCCCGGGCAGTTGGAGGGACTGCACGAAGGCTTGTTGCCGCAGCCCGCGGCGAGCAATGCCAACGACGAGATCACCACCAGGAGGAGCGTTTTCATTCGAGGTCGCGCGCGTAGCACCACGTGGGTTGCAAAAGCGAGAGGGCACCGCGCCAAAGCAGTGGCTTCTCGCGCCATCGTCATTGAACGGTGACTCCAGCTCCGGCGAATTCTCCGTCGCCCCGGTAGGTGGAGATGTTGATCGGCCAGTCGCCGGCGTGGGCAACCACCAGCCGCATCGGCCAGAGGCTGAACCAACCGCTGCCCGCGGGGAGCTGTGAGATGACCGTCGCCGGCAGGGTGAGCTGGGTCGAGCCCGGGTCGGCCACGCAGGTCAGGTCGTTCGACTCGAGGTGCAGCGCGAGCCGCATGTCGTCGGTCGCGTGCTCCCATTGAAACGTGTAGGGCGCCGAGCGGCTCAAGGCGATGCTGTCCTGCCTGCCCACCACCGGGCTGACCACGTGGGTGACACCGGTCATCACCGTCTCGATGGTGAACGCGGGAATGGCGTTGCTCCCCTCGCCTCTCACCGTCACCGGCTCTCCGCCCGAGAACAGCTGCGGAGCGGTAATGCTGGTGTTGGCGTAGCCCTCGTGACTGATCAACCGCCACTCGTGGCCGGCGGCGGTGATGGTGATCGGCCCGGGGTCGACCGGCTCCTCCACGGGAGTGCTGGCGCCGTGGTCGACGTTGCACAGCTCGCAGGTCGCTCCGGTGAATCGCACCGGCTGACAGCTCAGGCGGGCGTTCGGGTCGGAGCGGTACCGGGTGAACCCCAACAGTGCAAACCCCATCTCGCCTCCGTCGGCACTGACCTGCGACACGCTCACCGTGCCCGAGAGCCAGGTGCCATCGGGCTGCCGGTCGGCCTCGGGCATGATCACCGGCCGCCCCTCGTCGCCGCCTCCGGTGCTCGAGAGCGCGGGCGAGCCGCCATCTGCGTTCGCATCGATGCGGGGGCCACACGCGCTCGCCAGCAGCAGGGTGAGGAAGATTCGTTTCATCGACGGCTCGACACGCCTCGTCGCTCGTCTGTAGCGATCGTCATCGAACGGTGAGGTCGATCGTCCACGGGGTGGTGTCGTCGCGGGAGGTGATCACGCTGACCGGCCAGTCGTTGCCCGCGTGGGTGATCACGCGGCCCTGCGGCACCACGTTCAGCGCGTACACGCCGGGCACCAGCTGCGAGGTCAGGGTGGCGGGGAGGGTGACCTGTTGCGAGCCGGGGTCGACGTCGCAGGTCAACAGGCGCAAGCCTCCGAACAACTGCAGATGCACCTCGTCGGCCTCTCCTTGCCACGAGACGGTGAAGGGCGAACCGAGGCTCAGCACCGCGCCGGCGGTCGCCGCCGGGCTCACCACCGTCAGCGGCCGGGGCATCACCGCGCTGGCGTTGAAGCCGGGCACCAGCGCGTTGGGCGCGCCGCTCACGTTCACCATCTCGCCGCCCGAGAGCGACCGCCCGCTGATCTGGTTGATGCCGTACCCGCCGTCGGTCTGAACGCTCCACACCTCCGCCGCGCTGCTCGCGGTGATCAGGCCGGGGTCGAGCCCGCGTTGGGCCGGCTGCGCATCGCCCGAGATCGTGCACAGCTCACACGTCGCTCCCGCGATGGGGTGGCGCTGGCAGTCGTAGGCTGCGTAGGGGTCAGAGTCGTAGCGGGTGAATTGCACCACCAGCGCGCTGTACGGCGCGCCGTCGGCGAGCGATTGCATCACCGTCACCATCCCGCGCAGGTAGCTGCCGTCGGCCTGCCGCGTGACCTCGGGGAAGCGGTGGCGGGTGGCGGTGCCCGCATCGGTGCCGGGGCCTCCGTCGGTGTTTCCACCGGCTGGAGCGGTGCCGCCACACGCGGCGAGGGCGAGCGCCGCGACCAGGAGAGCTCGGGTCATCGACCCGCGTGACACCGCGCCGCGCCCGGCTGTAACACCGCGCCGAAAAGAAAAACGGCGGCGACCTCTCGATCGCCGCCGTTCGAATTCGAAAAGCGAGGGAGCTAGTTGCTCGCCTGCTCCTTGGGCTTGCTGTCGCCTTTGCTCAGGGTGGCGAAGTTGATGTTGTTGTAGCCAGCCGACTGGCAGCTGAACATCACCCGCTTGATGATCTTGAACTGCACTTCCTTGTGCGCCTGGATGTTCACGTCGCCCTTGAAGGCGTCGGTCGAACCAGCCGCCGAGTGCAGGTCTTCGAACTTCTTCTTCATGTCCCGCAGCTTCTCTTCGAGCGCGGGAATGTTGAGGTAGTCCTCACGGGTGAGATCGTCGACCCGGCCGATCACCGTGCCGTCGATCACCACTTCTTCCATCGACACCATCACCACCGGAACCAGCTGGAGCTCCTGAACGTTCGCCGCGTCAGGCAGCACGATGTCTTTGGAGATGTTGAGGATGTCGCCCGTCGCGGAGAAGTTCGCGATCAGGAAGAGCACGATGATGGTGAACATGTCGACCATCGGCGTGATGTTCAGGTCGGCGAACTGACCGACCTTGTGCACGCCGCCGTGCTCTCCGAACACTTTGGAGTGCTCGAGACGTTTGCCGAACCGCTTGCCTGGAACTTTGATTGGCATTGTGTTTTCGCCTTAGCCCATCGCCGGGGAGACCTGAATCGCCGGGAGACCGTCGCCGATCGCCTCGTCGATGATGTGCACCAGGTCTTCGTATTTCACGGTGTCCTCGGTCTGGAGCGTGATCTGCTGCTGATCGGGCAAGTTCGTGCGGATCTCCTTGAACTTGTCCTTCAGCTTGTCGAGCACGATCCGGCCGGTGCCATCGCGGGTGACGGGAATCGGGTCAGACACCGAGCCACCCACGGTCAGCTTGAGCTCCTTCTCGGTGATCAACAGCACCACCGGGACGGTCTTGTTCTCTTGCTGTTGCTCGTCTGACGAGGGCCCGCCGGCGCTGGAGACCTGGAGCCGGCCGATCTGAGTCCAAACCGCGGTCATGATCAGAAAGCTGATCGTCACCGCCATCAGGTCGATGAAGGGCACCAGATTGATGGTCGCGTCGAGGGCCTTCTTCTTGCCCTTGCCCGACGTACCTAGATCGATTCCTCCTGCCATGACTCACCTTCCTTATCCCACCTTTACCCGACACCAACTCGAGGCGTCGGGTTCCGGCGGGAAGGGCTTACTCGTCGTTGCTCGAGGAGGGGACGGACACGTTCTTGAACTTGTCCTTGTTGGACACGATCAGGTTGAGCACCGCCACCGACGTCTCGTTGACGTCGTTGATCAGACCCTGGGTGCGGCCGTTGAGCACCGAGAACATCACCAGCGACGGGATCGCGACGAGCAGACCGAAGAGGGTGCAGTTCATCGACTCAGAAATACCGGCGGCGAGAATGGTGGCCTTGTCGGCCGGGTTCACGTTCGCCACCGCTTCGAAGCAGCCGATCAGACCGTTCACGGTGCCGAGCAGGCCGGAGAGCATCGCGGCGTTACCGAGCATCGCGAGGTAGCCGGTGCGGGCCTCGAGGCGCGGGGTCTCGCGAAGCGACGCCTCGTCGAGGGCCGCCTGCACTTCTTCCTCGCCCTTGGGAACGTTCATCAGGCCGCTCTTGATCACGTTGGTGAGCGGGGTGGGCTTCTGGCCGGCGACGTAGTTGATCGCCTTGTCGAGATCGCCCGCGTAGATGTGCTTCTTCAGACCGCGGAGAAAGCCGTCCTTGTTGATGGAGGCGGAGAAGTACAGAACGATCGCGCGCTCGATCATGATCGCCAGCGCGACGATCAGGCAGAGGGCGATCGGGTACATGCCCGCGCCGCCCTTGCTCCACCGGCTCGCGATCAGATCGAAAACGCCACCCTCGCTACCACTGTGTGCGGCCTCGGCCGCCAGCACGCTCAAGCTCCCAAAGTTCATTGCGGTATTGCCTCCATGTGTCGCGGCCTGCCCTTTTCGTGAGGCGCGCGTATTTCCCGAGGGGGAAAATGTCGGCGGACAATACTGATCGAAGTTTCTTTTCGTCAAGGAACCGCGGGGCCTGTTGCCTCGATTCTTGCACCGGGTGGTAGGCAGATGTAGGCAGTGGCTGTGGCGAGGCGTCGAATCGGAGAAGTGCTCCTCGAGCGCGGCGCGATCAGCCAGGCGCAGCTCGAGGCGGCGTTGTTTCGGCAGAAGCAGACTCGGCAGAAGCTCGGGGTGGTGTTGGTGCAGCAGGGTTTGATCAGCGAAGAGCAGCTGGCGCACACCCTGGCCGAGGCACTTTCGCTCCCGTTGGTGGATCTGAAAACCGCCGCCGACTGGGCCGCGGTGCACTTGTTTCGGCCCCGCTTCTGCGAGCAGCACGACTGCTTTCCCTTCTCGCTCGACCGGGCGAACAAGCGGCTGTTGCTGGCGATGGCCGACCCGCTCAACACCGCGGCGATCGGCGAGGCCGAGTTCACCACCGGGTTCTCGGTGCAGCCGGTGGTCGCCTCGGTGTCGGGCGTGCGCTCGGCGATTCTGCGGGCGTACCACAAGGTCACCGGTGAGCTCGGGCCGCGGGTGCCGTCGCCTCCCAAGCCGGCGAAGGAGAGCAGCTCGAGCCTCCCGCTGGTGGTGGGGGTGGCCGACTCGACTCCCACGCCGACCGCGCCGATGCCGGCGGTGCAGGTGCCGAGCGGCTCCAAGTCGTTGGGCGACGAGCTCGACGAGCTGCTCGGCGGCGCGACCGCTGCCAACGACGAGCCGAACAAGCTGGAGCGCCAGTTCTGGGCGCTGATTCGGGTGCTCTCGCGCAAGGGCGTGATCACCCGCGAAGAGTTTCACCGCGAGCTCGAAGAAGACGAGTAGCGGCTCAGCGCTGGGAGCAGAGCCGCGGCTCGCACCAGTACACGCCCGCCTCCGCGTCGCGGGCGATCACCGCCACGATCGACGCGAACTTCCCGCTGTCTTTGCAGGCGACGAACACGTCTCTGCTGCGCGCGACTCTGGCCAGCCGGGCGTCCTCCGGGTGAACGCGCTGGGCGGCGGCGACGCGGTGAGCGAAGCCGGCCGGCGCGGGCGCAGGGTCGAGCGCGGCAGCGCGGGCGAGGGTGAACGCGCCGTAGCACTCGGCGGTGCCGAGGTCGTGCCACTCCACCAGGTCGACCGCGTCGCGCGGCACCGAGGCCGCGAGCCAACCGCGCTGCACTTCACCGGCGTCGGCGGCGTCGGCGAAGCTCCTGAACGAGGCAGACCGAATCGTCGCCGCGGGGTCGCGGGTGTCGGAGTGCGCGGCGACGCCGGCGACCGCCACCACGAAGGCGGTCAGGCCCAACCACCACCTTCCTCGCCCACGCCACACCGTCACGACTGCTCCTGATTCGGCAACACCACCTGCCGAACAAAAATTCTCGGGCGGGCTAAGGTGGTCGCGCCCGATGACGCCTCGCGATCCCACTCCTTCGAAGGGCACCCCCGCGGCGGGCAAGCGCATCGCCCGGCCGTTCCTGCTCTCGCTGCTGTCACGGCAGCTGATGTTGCTGCAGAAATCGGGCTTTCTCAGTCAGCACGGCTTCGCCTGGCTGGTGTGGGAAGCCGGCACCGCGACCGTGCCGCGCTCCACCTCGGAGGCGAGCTCCGGCTCGACCCGCATTCCCGACAGCAAGGCGATTCCCGCGCCTGAAGCGGGCGACCCGCTCTGCTTCGAGCTCGCCGCGCCCGACGACTCCGACCTTCGGCTGAAGGTGGGGCGCTCGACCGACTGCGACCTGGTGATCAACGACATGACGGTGTCGCGGGAGCAGTTCGTGCTCCACCACAGCCAGGGCTACTGGGCGGTGGTCAACACCGTGGGCGCGAAGACGATCGTCGGAGCGGTCGACTCGCCGCACAAGCCGATCGTGCTGCGCGACCACACGGTGATCAAAGCCGGCGGAGTGCGCTTCACCTTCTACACCGCCGAAGCGTTCGTCGCGCGGGTGCAGTCGGCGGCCGACGAGCCGGTCTAGACGCACGCTGTCACGGCACAGCCGGTGCACACCGGGCCTCGGGCGTCGTTCAGACGCCGATTGCGAGGCGCCGTATGTCACCGCCAGTTCCTGTTCAGGTCCCTGTTGGTACTCCGCAGTTACCGCCCCGGCGGCGGCGCCGGCCGGTGCCCGCGTTTCTGATCTCGCTGCTGGCGCGGCAGCTGGTGGTGCTCGAGCACAAAGGCTTCGTGGCGTTGCACCCGAACGTCGCCGCCTGGCTGGTGTGGGAGCCGGGCAACTGGGTGTCGCCGCGCTCGGAGCTGGAGCTCAACACCGGCATCACCCGTTTCCCGGTGCTCGCGCGGCCGGAGGCGCCGGAGGAGGGCGACGCGCTCTGCTTCGCGCTGCTCGCCAACGAGTACGGCGACGACGACCGGCTGAAGATCGGCCGGGCGCTGGAGTGCGACATCATTCTCAACGACATGACGGTGTCGCGGGAGCAGTTCGAGCTGCACCACTGTGAGGGCTACTGGGCGGCGCTCAGCTCGGTGGGGGCGACCACCTTCGTGGGCGAGGTCGAGGCGTCGCGGGCGATTGCGCTTCGCGACCAGGCGCTGATTCGCATCGGCGGGCTGCGGCTGACCTTCTACCGGCCGGAAGGTTTCCTGGAGCGGTTGCGCGTCAGCCTCTGACGTGGCGTGCTTGGGGCAGATGGCGATCACCCTGCGCATCGACGAGAAGAAGAACCGCATTTACCTGGTGCTCACCGGTCTGATGACCGACGAAGAGATGACCCGTGCCGCCGAAGAGACCATCGCCGAGGTGCGAAAGCTGCGGCGCGGTTTCACCGTGCTGACCGACATCTCCCAGTTTCGGCCGATGACGAAGTTCGGGGTCGAAGAGGTGAAGCGGGTGGGCATCTTCTGCGCCCAGCACGGCATGAAGGCGACCGCGCGCATCGTCGGCATCTCGGCGACCGCGCACGCGCAGTTCGCACGGGTGGCCAAAGAGAACGGCTACACCGCCTACAACGTCCACACCCTCGAAGAGGCCGACAAGGTGCTCGACGAGCACCAGGACTAAGGCACCACGTAGATCGCGTTCGAGTAGACCCACGGCCGCTCTTCGGCGAGCCAGCCCTGCTTCTTGTTGATCCACTTCAGCAGGTGGCGCGGAGTCACCCGTACCTCGGCGCGGTAGGCGCCTGCTTGCGTGGCGGTGAAGCTCAGCTCGGAGCCCGAGGAGCGCGAGACCTCGTCCCAACCTCCGTCGCGGGCCTCGAACAGCACCGTGGTGAGCGCGGGCGGAGTGATGTCGGCCGGCAACGCGACCAGCGCCGGCGTCTTCACGTGGAGCGTGACGCCCTCGGCGAGCGACGCCTCTTCGCCCATCTCCTTGGTCGCTCCGCCTTCGGTGGCGAAGAAGTCGAAGCCGTGCGCGTAGCCCAGGAACTCGAACACGCCGTAGAGCCGCCCGGCGCGAATCGCGTCTTTCAGGTCGCGGTCGTCGTAGCGGCCGTCGGCCTGCGGCCTCACCAGCACGTGGTTCGAGAAGGCCATCATCATTCGCCGGTAGGAGTCGATGCGCTCCCCGTCCTGGGTGAGCTGCGGCAGCGAGTTGCGGTGGCAGTCGGTGCCCATGGTGGTGACGCGTTTGACGCCGCGCGAGAGCGTGCTGCCCCAGGTGGTGAGGTACCGGGGGTCTTCGAGGTGGAACGCGGTGAAGAACAGGTTCGGGTCGGGCAGGCCGTCGAACTTCTTCTCGTCGATCAGCACCACCGTGTCGGCGACGTTGCCGAGGTTGAGCAGGCTGTTGGCGTGGAGGTTGTACATCTCGAAGCCGTCGAGCGGCAGGGTGCTCAGCTGATCCGCGGTCCAGTCTTCGGTGTGCGCCACCAGGGCCACCGCGCCGAAGCTCTTCACGCCCTCGTAGTCTGCCGGCTGATCGCCGCCGTAGAGCGTGCCGCGGGTGGGCGCGTGCTGCTCGAGGCCAATCGGCATCATCGAGTCCGACTCGCAGCCGGCCATCACCAGCACCGGAGGCCCGTCGGGGCACGCGAGCCGGTTGGCGCTCGGCCCACTGCCGTGGTCGATCAGCGCGTCGCCGTGGTCGGCCCGGTAGAGCAGGGTGTCGGGGAACTCGTGGTCGGTGAACAACGCGGGGTGGTCGGTGAGGAAGACGAAGTCGTGCTTCGCCTGACAGGCCCCGCGGCGGAAATCTTCGTAGCAGACCTGGTCGTAGACCCCGGCGTCGTCGTGGGGTTTGCCGTCGCAGGCGTCGTGCGAGAAGTACGAGTGGGAGTGGATCAGCCCGCGCACGTCGCGAAAGCCGCGCAGCCGCTCACCCACTTCGGTTCGCAGCGCCATGCCCGGAGCCCACTCCACCGGCGCGGGCGCGACGTCTTTGGTGGTGCAGGCGGCGAAGCACAGCAGCAGCAGGGCCTTCTTCATTGCAGCAGACCCTGCTTCACCAGCCAGGTGGCAATCAAGCGCGGAACCCACGCCGAGCGGTCTTTGAGGCGCGCCGCCAGGTGGGCCTCGAGCGCGTCGAAGGTGCAGCCGTTGGCCGCGAAGAGCATCGCCGCCCGCACGTCTTCGTCGTCGAACAGGTTCTTCAGCTCCGGGTAGACGATCCAGTCCTTCGCGAGCGGGTTGGGCTTCAGCGCACGCGCGCCGTCGACCCGGCCGGTGAAGAAGTGGCCGAACGACTGCTCGAAGTCGAGCCGCAGTGGGTGGCGCTTGCCGCTCGGCTTCGCTCCGGTCGCCGCCAGCCGTTCCCAGTGCGCCTCGTACTGGGCGATCACCTTGGGCCACGCGTAGAGCGTCTGCGCGCGCTGCTTCGCCGCCTTGCCGAGCGCCTCGCGGCGGGCACGGTCTTGCGCCAGCTCGCGCAACGCTTTCTCGAGCGCGTCGAGGTCGAGCTCCACGCTCTGCCCGAGCACCAGGTGCAGCGGGCGCTCGTAGAGCAGCGGGGCCAGCTCCGACAGCTCGCTCCAGTCGGGGCCGAGCCGAGCGGGAATGCGAATGCCCACCTCGTCGCTCACCGTGTCGCGGTAGCCGTCGAAGTCGGAGGCCACCACCGGCAGGCCCGCCGCCATCGCCTCCACCACCGACTGGCCGAAGGTCTCTTGAATGTTGTCGACCGGAGAGACGAACACGTCGGCCGCGGCGAGCAGGTGCTTCTTGCGCGCCTCCGCGAAGTCGAGCTCCAACTGCACGGTGCCGTCGAGGCCGAGGTGGCGGGCCCAGAGCTGCAGCATCTCGGGCGTCCTGGTGCCCTGGCGCGCGCCGGCGAGCAGCAGCTTCACCTTGGTGCCGCCGCGCACCAGCCGCTCCATCACCCGCAGCAGCGGGAACAGGTCTGCCTTGTCGTACTCGGTGAAGCGCGCCAGGCAGAGCAGCAACACTTCGTCGTCGCCGAGGCCGAGCTCGTGCCGGGTGCCGGTGCGGTCACCGCCCTGGAGCGCGTCGACGTCGACACCGAGCGGCACCTGCATCAGCTCGAAGTGGGGCTTACCGGGAGCCACCTGCTCGAAGCCGCGCTCCATCGTCAGCCGGCCAGCGCTCGAGGAGCAGAAGATGCCGTCGCTCTTCGAGGGTTCGATGAACGTCATTCGGGCCAGCTCTTGATGGGTGCGCGGGTAGCTGAGCGAGTGAATCTGCCCGGTCACCGGCACCGTCCTCGAGGCGTAGCGATCGCGGAGCGCGACCAGGTCGTGAAGGCGGTCGACATGCGAGGGGTGGTGCAGCACGTCGAGCGCGCCGCGCTGCAGCAGCGTGGGCAGCTGCCAGAGCGAGTACACCGCCAGCCGGCCTTCGGGCGCGCCCCAGTCTTTGGTGAGCGCGTCGAGCGGCTCGATGTCTCCGTTCTCGCCGGTGATCAGCGCCAGCTCTTCGAAGCCCGAGTGCCGAACCAGCGCCTTCAAGAACTGGGCGTTCGCGACGGTGCGGCCGACCAGCGGGCCTCCGCCCGAGGTGTACGTGCCGGGAACCGCGAGCGTGGCGAAGGTGCGCACGCGCGCCACGGTAATCGGGGAGCGGCCTTGTGGCGAGAGACACGCTCACGCTAAGCGCCTCGCATGCTTCGACTCGCGTGGGTCCCAGCGGTGATTGCACTGGTCGCGTGCAGTGGCTCGAATTCGTCAGGTGGCGGCGGAGGAACCGGCGGCTCGGGAGGTGGTTCGGCTGGCTCCAGCGCCACCATCAACGGCAAAGCGATGGGCTTCGGCTTCACTCCGACGAGCACCTCGGCGCAGCTCGAAAAAGACAGCTCCGGCAACGTCACCCACGCGAGCGTTCGCATCACCACCGCGGCCGACTACTGCCAACTGAAGAAGTCGGGCTGCACCGTCGACGCGATCGACATCCTCGACATCGATCTGCTCGAGCGTCACGCGGGAACCGACCTCGCGATCAGCACCGGCGCCTACACCGCGATGTCCGACTTCGATCCACTCCCCGATGACACCCTGGCAGCCTACGGAACGATCGGCCGTGTTCATCATGGCGGCATCGAACCACCGGTGGCCGGCACCGACTCGACGCCGTTCATGACCTGGAGCGGCTCGTTGAACGTCACGGTCTTGGGACCGGATCGCGTCACCGGGACCTTCGACTTGGTGTTCGGCCAACAGAACGACCACATCACCGGCTCGTTCGACGCCCCCGTCTGCCAGGTCGACTCCGAAAGCTGGAGCGGAGACGGCAGTGCGATCTGTGACGGCGGCCCCTAGAGCGGCCGCACGCCGTCGAACACGGTGTCGACCGAGCAATCCGCGAACGCCTCGGTTCTTCCACCGTTCGATTGCTGCTGAGGGTCGCTCGACATGTTCTCGCTCAACACCCCGTGCACCAGCCCGGGACCGGTGAGCTTGCCCGAGAAGGTCACCACGAAGGCGCCGCGCGAGTCGTCTTCACCCGACAGCGTGAAGTCGCCATTCGCCGAGACCTGCCCGCGCAGCGACACCATGCCCACCGTGGTGGTGAGGTCGGCCTTGCTCTGGGTGAAGGTGAGCGTGGCAGGCAGCGTGAGCGGCGCCGGGCAGAAGCTGACCGTCGAGGCCGAGGTGCGGCTGTAGGTCATCGAGTAGGTGCCGCCGACCGCGGGGCATTCGGTGGAGCAGGGGGGCGAACCACAGCCGGCGACCGCGAGCACCGCCACCAGCCCTCGAATCCGCATCGCCTCCGGACGGCGGATCAGCGGCGTTTATTCACGGCTGGAGACCATCGGCAGGCGCACCAGGAAGGTGGTGCCCTTGTCGAGCTCGCTCTTCACCGTGATGGTGCCGCCGTGGTTCTCGACGATGCCCTGCACGATCGAGAGGCCCAGGCCGGTGCCCTTGCCGTCGGGCTTGGTGGTGAAGAACGGCTCGAAGATGCGCGCGCGAATGGTGTCGGGAATGCCGGTGCCGGTGTCGCTCACCTCGGCCACCGCGTAGGCGCCCTCGACCCGGGTGGTCACCTTCACCGAGCCGCCGGAGGCGGTGGCATGACACGCGTTGGTGATCAGGTTCACGAACACCTGCACCAGGTTCTGCCGCACCCCGAGAAACGCGGGCACCGGCGTCAGGTCTTTCTCGAGCTTCACCCCGTGCTTGTGGAGCACGTGCTCGCAGAAGCCGATCGCCCGGTTGATCACCTGCGAGAAGTCGATGTCTTCGGGCTTGTCTTGAGCCGGTCGCGCGTAGCTCACCAGGTCGCGGGTGAACCGCAGCACCCGCTCGGAGTTTTCGTTGATGCGCCGGTACTTCTCTTGATCGGCCGGGTCGGCGTTCGGCTGCCCGAGCGAGCGCTTCAAGAGCGCGTCGGCGTAGGTCGACACCGCCGTCATCGGGTTGTTGATCTCGTGCACCACCGAGGCGGCCAGCTGGCCCAGCGACGCGAGCTTCTCGGCCTGAATCACCCGGCCCTCGAGCTCCTTCATGCGGGTCAGGTCCTGGCCGATGCCGATCACCCCTTCGACCTCGCCCAGCTGGTTCATCATCGCGGAGGTCGCGAACGCCACCCGCACCTCTTTGTTGCCCTTGCCCTTCAGCCGCACTTCCAGGCCCGAGACCGACTCGCCCTTGAGGGAAGTGGCCACCACCCGCATCAGCTTCAGCCGCTCCGACTCGGGCGCGAAGTCGAGCAGGTCTTGCCCCAGCACCTCGGCCTTCTCCAGGCCGGTCAGCTCCACCAGCGCGCGGTTGAAGACGATCACCCGCCGCTCGCGGTTGGCGACCATGATCAGCGCGTTGGCGTGCTCGAGCAGCTCCTCGAGGTACTTGCGCACGAAGGTCAGCTCGTCGATCAGCTTCGCGTTTCGCACCGCCACCGAGACCTGGTTGGCGAGCTGAATCAGCACCCGCTCGTCAGACACCAGGTCGGCCGAGAGCCCGCCCGGGTACTCGACGTTGATCGCGCCGAACAGCTGGCCCGAGGCGACCAGCGGAGCGCAGAGGCCGCGCACGCTCCCCTGAAACATCAGCGGCAGCTCGCTCGAGCTCACCTTCACCCGCTCGGCCGGCAGCCGCTTCACGTCGAGGTGGGTCTTCTCCACCGCCGACGGCTTCAGCCAGATCACGTCGCGCGCGCCGTCGCGCATGCGCCCCTCGGCGTAGAGCGAGGTGAGCACCGCGGTGCGGGGGTCGGTGATGCGCACGCAGAAGGTTCGGCCGGGGAACAGGCCCTTCACTCCGCGCGCCACCGTGGCGACCAGCTCTTCTTCGCTCGCCGCGCCGGCCACGTTGCGGCCCAGCTCGAGCAGCGCTGCCTCCACCCGCGCCTGCTCGATCAGCGCCCGCCCCGCCGCCGCCAGCGAGTCGCCGGTGGGAGACAGCCCCTTGGCGACCACCGCGACGGTGAGCCCGCGGCGGCTGAAGGTGAGCGACACGTGCTGCCCGGTCTTGCAGGTCACCTCGACGCTGGTGCTCTCGCCCTCGTTGGGCACGCCCTGGGGCGCGTCGTCGACCAGCTCCGACAGCTTTTTGCCGGTGACGGCCTTGGTGCCGCAGAGAATCTCGAACGGCGCGTTGGCGGTCAAAACCTGGAGCGAGAGATCGCACAGCGCCGCCGGCGCCTCGACCATCTCGAAGAACGCCTGAAATGCGTCCGCCGCGGGGACGTTCTGAGGCGCGAAAGGCTTGGGAGACGAATCACTCTTCATGGCTGGACGCGCGGGTCAGGTCGATGATCTCCTGATTGCCGACGTAGGGCTTCGTTTCGTACTTGGTGATCTTGCCGATCTTCCTGACGATCTCTTTGATGCGATCGGCCTCGCGATAAATGATGTCGACGTACTGGTGGGCGGCTTCGCCTTCTTTGATCTTCCGCTTCAACAGCTCCGCGTAGCCCATCACCGAAGTCAGCGGTTGGTTCAGCTCGTGTGCAGCAGTACCCGCGAGCGCCACCAACACCGCATTTTTTTCGGACTCCTCGAGGCGGGTCTCGACGTCAGACAGCTTGCGCTCCAGCTTCAGCCGGTCGCGCAGGTCGGTGAAGATGCCCAGCGTCGCCGTCTCGCGGCCGTTCTCGTAGACGATGCTGGCGGTCATCGAGACGGGGATCAGCTCGCCGGTGCGGTGAAGAATGTCTTGCCGGGTTGCCGCCAGCCGGCCGCCCTTCTCGCGAAGCCGCGCCATCACGTTGCGCGCCTCTTCGTTGGGGTAGAGGTTGCGCACGTTGAGGTGCTGCTTGGCCTGGCCGCCCTGCCAGCCGCAGATCTCCTCGGCCGCCTTGTTGAAGAGAATGATTCGGCCCTTCATGTCGGCGGCGATGATCGCGTCGACCGAGGAGTCGATCAGCCGCTCCAGAAAGTCGGTGGTCTTCTGCAGCTCGTCGGCCAGGGTGCGCGCCTTGGTCACGTCGCGGAAGACCAGAATCGCGACCCCGTTCTCGCTTCGGAGCGGCGAGGCCGAGATGGCGACCGTGAGCGGCCGGCCCGCCTGGGTGCGCGCGGGGAGGTCGACGTCGCGGCGGGTCTCTCCCCGCGACACCGCCAGCAGCATGTCGAGCATCACCGCGTCGTCGGTGGGGTTGAAGAGCGCGTTGATGTGCCGGCCGGTGGCGTCGCCGGGGGTGAGGTCGAGCAGCTTCAGCCCCGCGGGGTTGAGCGAGATGACGCACGCCTTCTCGTCGAGAATCGCCACTCCGTCGGAGAGGTCGTCGAAATAGGAGGCGAACCGCTGGAGCTGCTGCGCGCGGCTCTCGGCGGCGATGCGGGCTTCTTTCTCTTTGGCGGTCTCACCGCGCAGCGAGGCGATGCGCTGGGCGTTGCGCAACGCGATCGCGGTGGCGTGGGCGACGGTGGAGAGGAAGTCGATCTCCCGGCTGACGAAGGCGCCGCGCTTGCCGCTGCGCCGCACCAGAATCACCCCCAGCACCTTCTTCGACACCGTGAGCGGGAAGGCGGCGATGTTGCGAATGCCGGTCTTCGCCACCGTCTCTTTCACGTCTTCCAGCAGCGGGTGCGACGGAGCGTCTTCGACGATCACCGGCTTGCCGGTGCGGGCCGCCTCGCGAATCTCGGGGTAGCGGGCGAGGTCGATGCGCAGGTCTTTGAGCGCCGGGTCGTCGCTCGCCGCGACGATGATGCCGCCGTTGCGCGACTCGTCGAGCACCACCAGCGCGGCGCGGTCGATCTCCAGCTCTTCGGCGAGGCGCCGGGTGACGTCGTGCAGCAGCTCTTCGACGTCGGAGCTGCCGGCGTAGCGGGCGGTGAGCTCGAGCAGCACCTGGGTCTCGCGCTCGCGCTGAATCGCCTGGCGGTAGGTGAGCGAGCGGGCATGGGCGCGGGCGAGCCGGGGCAGCAGCTCTTTTTCGAGCATCGCGGGAGAGAGAAAGTCGGCCACTCCCATGCGCTCGGTCTGCTCCACCGTCGGCTCGACCAGCGCGATCACCGACAACCTCGCGCCGGAGGAGGTCTTGAGCAGCGACTCGAGCGCGGCCTGGCCCGCTTCGGTGGTGAGGTCGACCACCGCCGCTTCGGCGTCGACCGGAGCGGGCAGGGCGGCGACCGGAATCTCGGCGCGCGCCAAAAGCCCCTCCACCATCGCGCGGTGGGGGCTCGATTCCGGCAATACGACCACCGGTTTCGCCTGTTGGGTGCTCAAGACCTTCTGGTTTTAGCGCATCGGCGAAAAAAAGAGCGGCCGCCCAGTCCTGGTGGGCAGCCGCTCTGGCTCGCAGCAAGGGGAGAGGTCAATAGAGCGCGAGCCGAAGACCTTCTCGAATCAGCCGCGGAACGCCGGCGGGGGCGGCGCGACCTGAATGCCGTACTGGTACGAGGTGCCGGTGTTGTAGCTGTACGCGGGACCGTTCACCCAGACGCGCTGGGCGACCATCTCGTAGTGGCTGGGGTTGAACACCCGAACCCGGTGGTGGCCGCGCATGATGAAGGTCCAGTGCGCGGGGATGAAGGTGCGCACCTGGCGCGTCTCGTAGTGACCCGCGGGAGGAGGCGGGGGAGCGACCGCCACGGTGGTTCCGTACACGTTGCCGTAAGTGTCGACCGACGACGCCGGGTGGTACCCGTTGTTCGTGTTCGTGTTGGTGTTGCACCGCTCACCGGCGAACGCCGCGCCCGAGACCAGCACCGCCAGCACCGTCAGACCCTTGATCAGCTTGCTCATGGTTTTTCTCCTGTTGGCCTACACAGAATTCGACCGGGGCTTTTTTCCTTTATTCACCCCAAATTCTTCAAGGGGTTAGGGTGCACCCCATGGCCAAGTACGAACGCAAGCCGGTGGCAGCGCCGAGGTTGTCGGGCATCGCTCTGAAGGCCTTCATCTCGGCCGCCGAATCACCGCTCGCGGGGCCTCCGCTGCTCACCAAGCTGGTGAAAGACTCCGGCATCGACGGCTTTCGCGCGGCCGACCCGGGGAGCGCCACGCCGCTGCAGGTGCCGCTGCCGTTTCCCGATTCGTTGCCGGTGCCGGTGACTCCGCAAGAGCTGGCGAAGCAGGCGCAGGCGGTGAAGCCCACCGCGAAGCTGCCCAACGCCGAGACCGCGGCGCGCTTCACCGAGGCCTACCAGTCGGGCGCCACCGACCCCACCCGGGTGGTGCGGGCGCTCCAGGGTCAGATCGAGAAGCTCGACGGCGGCGACGAACCGATGCACTTCTTCATCGCCCGCAAGAAGGAGGAGGCGCTGAAGGCGGCCGAGGCTTCGGCGGAGCGCTGGCGCAAGGGCGAGCCGCTGTCTGCGTTGGACGGCGTGCCGGTGGTGGTGAAAGACGAGATCGACCTCGCGGGCTTTCCCACCACGTTGGGCACCTCGTGGCGCAAGCAGGTGAGCGCGACCGACTCGACGGTGGCGGCGCGGCTGAAGGCGGCCGGTGCGGTGATTCTGGGCAAGGCCAACATGAACGAGATCGGGATCAACCCGATCGGCTTGAACCCGCACCACGGCGTCTGCCGCAACCCGTACGACCGGCACCGCATCACCGGCGGCAGCTCTTCGGGCTCGGCGGCGACGGTGGCGGCGGGCATCGCGCCGGTGTCGATCGGCCTCGACGGCGGCGGCTCGATTCGCATTCCCGCCGCGCTCTGCGGCGTCGCCGGCCTGAAGGCCACCTTCGGGCGCATCAGCGAGCGCGGCGTGCCTCCGCTGTGTTGGAACCCGGGTCACATCGGGCCGATTGGGTTGACGGTGCAAGACGTCGCCACCTGCTACGCGCTGATCGCCGGGCCCGACGAGCACGAGTTCGTCTCGCAGCGGCAGCCGCCGGTCAACCTGGGCGGCTTCGAGCAGCTCGACGCCAGCGGGGTGCGGTTGGGCATCTGCTGGCCGTACTTCGAAGACGCCGACCCGCTGGTGGTGGCGCGCTGCAAGGCGGCGGTGAAGGCGCTCGAGGCGGCGGGAGCGAAGGTGGTGGAGCTGCCCGCGCCCGACCTCAACACCATTCTCTGGTCGCACAGCATCATCATTCTGTCCGAGATGGCCGACTCGATGCTGCCCGAGCTGGTCAACGGCGGCAGCGCGCGCTTCGCGTTGGACTCGCGGATCAACCTGGCGATCGCCCGCAACTTCAAGTCGACCGACTACGTGCACGCGATGCGGCACCGGCAGAAGCTCACCCTCGAGTACCTTTCGCTGATGCGCGACTGCGACGTGGTGGTGACTCCGACCACCGCCACGGTGGCGCCGCCGATTCCCGAAGATTCGCTGCCCGACGGCGACTCCAACCTGCCGGTGGTCGATGGGCTGATGCGCTTCGTGCGCGTGGGCAACCTCACCGGGTTCCCCGCGCTCTCGGTGCCGGTCGGTGAGGCCGAGCACGGCATGCCGGCGTCGCTTCAGCTGATGGGCCGGCCGTGGGAGGAGCACCTGCTGTTGCGGCTGGGCCGGGTGGTGGAAGCCAGCGTCGAGCGCAAGCAGCCGGCGGTGCACGTCAGCGTGCTCTAGCGGCTACCCGCGCGGCTTGAGCTGCGAGATGTGCTCGCCCTTCGCCGACTGCTCCAGCAGGTGCATGAAGCGGCGCTCGCGGGTGTCGTCTTGCTTCGCGCTCATCACCCAGAAGCTGGCGGTGCGCTGGTACCAGGGCGCCTTGCCGCTGAAGTACGCGTGCGCCTTCGCGTTCGCCTTCAGCCGCTTCGCGAACGGGGCCGAGAGCTTCACCGGCTTCTCCTGTTCGAACGCGTAGCCGGTCTTGCGATGCTTGCCGTCTTCGACCGCCTTCTTGCCCGCGGGCGCCATCAGCCCCGCGGTTTCGAGCTCGGCGGCGCGGTTGAGGTTCACCTTGCTCCACTTGCTGGTGGCGCGGCGCGGGGTGCAGCGAATGCGGTAGCTGCCGGAGTCGATCGGGTAGCGCACACCGTCGATCCACCCGAAGCAGAGCACCACGTCGACGATCTGCTTCCAGGTGATGCTGTCTTTGCCGGTGTGGACCTTGTGAATGCCGACCCAGACCTCGCCGGCTTTGGCGTGGTTCTTCGAAAGCCAGGCGCGAAACGTCTTCGGGGTGAAGTAGTGAACCTTCATCGGCTGACCAGGTGCCGGTAGATGATGCCGTCTTTCACGAAGATCAGCCGCTCTTCACCGCCCATGCAGCGATAGGTGTCGGGCTTCGCGGCCGGTCTCCACTCGGCGCCCAACTTCAGGTCTTTCAACCAGTCGAGGTCTTGCACAAGCGCCGCGCCGCAGCCGCCCGCCCACTTCGACACGTCGTCCTTCGGCACCTTCACCGCGGCGCTGATTTCGTAGTCGTCGGACCCGGGGATCATGCCGCCCGAGTTGTCGTGGTAGACGACGTGGAACTCGGTTTTTTCAGGGGTGGTCGGCCCCATCGCGTAGTCGTCGAGGAACTTCACCCTCGTCTTCTCGTCGGGAATCGAAGACGAGTACGTGTCGGTGGTGCGGCCTTTGCCTTTGCAGGCGGCCAACGCGATCACGAGAACCGCCAGCACCCTCATCGGCTGCTCAGCAGGAAGAAGGCGAGCGCCCCGAAGTAGGCGGTCGCGGTGCCCCACAGGCCGACCCGGTTGGTGAGCGCGGCCGCCTTCAGCTTCTCGGCGTGAAACAGCCGGTTCGCGGCGATGCTGCAGAAGGTCACCGTCAGAATCGCCAGGTAGCTGAGGATGTAGATTTTATCGAGGAGCAGCAGGCTCCCGGTCGGCGGCAGCTCGGTGGCGGCGGTGAACTGCAACGCCACCGCGGAGATCAGCGCGGTGATGGTGAGGCTCAACCGGGCGTCGATGTCGGAGGCCTGGAGGAAGAACGCTCCGAAGGTGATCAAGATGATCAGCGCGATGGGAATGATCGTCTTCGACACGATGCCCACCCACGGGCGCTCGATTCTCAGCGCGAAGTCGACGTGCGAGTAGGTGTCGTCGTCGCGGCCGCTGCGCGGGTCTCCGAAGTTGCTCTCGAAGGTCACCTGGCCCTGCCGGGGCGTCATCGGGTGCAGCAACCACCCGGGGATCTCGAGGTCGCTGCGCATCTTGCTGCCCTTGGCGTCGACCTGGTGCACCAGCCGGTCGGTCGAGTGCCGTGAGTCTTCGAGCGAGATGACCAGCTCGTGGTCGTCGAACGGGTAGCGCGCGAGCGGGAACGGCCGGCCGAAGCGGCCCCACACGTGGTACTGCTGAAGCTTTCGCCCGTCGGGCAGCGTCTCAGGGGCCGGGTTGCCGCTCGCGTCGGTGAACACCGGCACCTTGGTCAGCTCGGTGACGCTCACCACGTTGGTGAGCTCGAAGCTCTGGGTGGGGTCGATGTCTCCGCCCCACACGAACCAGAGGTAGAACTCCGCGCCGAACGAGTTGGTCTTGATGTCCACGTCGGGCACGTTCTGGAGGTACAGCCCGACCAGCACCTGCTGCGCCTGCGGGCCGGCGACCAGCGGCTTGAGGCGCCCGGTCCCCTCCGCTTCGGAGTGCTGCGGGCCCGCCGGCGCCTGGCGTGAGACCACCAGCACCAGCAGCGCCGCCGCCGGAACCAGGTAGCGAAGGGCGCGCAACCTACTGCACCTGCAGACAGCTCAACCCGTTGTCCGGCGCGCAGTTCTGGCCGATCAGGCAGCCGCCGACGCCGTCGAAGTCGACGCAGCGAATCGCGCGGCAGTCGGTGTCGTTGACGCACTTGCGCCGGCTGATGCTGCACTCGCCCATCGTGCAGGTCTCTTGCGCGCAGTCGGAGTCCTGCTGACAGGTGCAGAACCCGGTGGGGTCGCCTTCTCCCACGCTGCACTGACCGACGCAGAAGCCGACTCCGCCTCCGTCGGCGGTGCCGCCGGTCTTCGCGCACTTGCCGCCGTGCTTGCACTGGGCGTCGGAGGTGCACGGCAACGTCGGGTCGGCCGGACACGCCGGGTTCGCCGCGCTGCACTGCCACCGGGTGAACACCACCACCACGTCCTGGCAGCCGTAGCCGCGCGGGCACGCCTGGCCCTCACTGCAGTCGACGCCGCAGTAGAAGTTGCCCGGGTTGGCGGTGTCGATCAGGCAGTAGTTCGCGCCGGTGCCGCAGGTCGAGATGCCTCCACCGGAGGAGCAGTTCGCGCAGTAGGGGCGGTGGTCGATGTCGAAGTCGGAGTAGCAGCGGTTGCGCGCCATGCCACCGTCGGAGCCCGGAGTGCCGGCGTCGTCGGGCACGCCGCACTGCTCGCCGAACTTGCAGAACGTGTTGTCAGAACAGAAGTACGGGTCGCACACCCCGATGGTGCACTTCGCCAGGTCGTCGGGCGTGGTGCCCGAGCACGCGCAGGGTACGTCGCCACACCGGCACGAGCTGCCCGGGCAGTCGCCGTTGAACCGGCACCCCGGCACGCACGAGCTCTTCGCGAAGTCACACACCTGCCCGAGGTCGCACTGGAGGTCGGAGTTGCACCGGCCCTTCGCCAGACACTGGTTGGTCGAGGTGTCGCAGAACGTCGAAGGGTCGGAGCAGTCGGCGTTGGTGGTGCAGCCGGAGCGGTTCTGACAGAAGCCCTCCGGGTTGCAGTACTGCGCCGGTGGGCACGCGTTGTCGGTGCGGCAGTAGCACTCGCCGGTCTGCGTCTCGCAGCGCCAGTCGGTCGCCACCACGCCGCAGTCGGAGTCCTGCCGGCAGCCGTGCGGCTTGATCTTCGGCCCGCCGCAGGAGGCGAGGCCGAGCCCGAGCACCATTCCCAAGGCCAGGGCGCCAGGCCCCCAAAACGAAAACCTCACGGCATGAAACCCGCGCTCTCGGCCAGGGTGAACGCAGACCAGGTCGCTCCAGACAGCGCGTCGTAGGTCCACTGCGAGTAGTCGAACTTCGGCGAGGTCGACGAGTAGATCAGCACGAACAGCGACTGACCGGCCTGCTCGTTGCGCAGCTTCTGCACCGCGTTCGGAGGCAGGGTGATGCTGGTCTGGTTGCCCGGCAGCACCACCTCCCAGAGCGTCACCAGCCCGAACAACGTCGGGAGCACGATCTGCACGTCGTGAATGTCGGGCGTCGCTCCGGTGCCGAGGTTCCAGCTGATGGTGCCGTCGAAGGTCGTCAGCGGGTCGGTGATGTCGGGCGCGCCCAGCATCGGGCCGATGGTGATGCCCTGGCTCATGTCACCCGGCTGCCGGCGGAAGTAGAAGCTCGCCGGGTAGGCCATCGTGCCCTGCGACTCGTTCAAGAAGACGAAGTTGCTCCCGTCGAGATGCGGGAAGTTGGGGAACTGCATCATCGACGCCGCGCTCGAGATCGAGGAGCTGCCGGCGGTGCCGGTGCTCCAGTTGTTCGGGTTCGGCACGAAGCCCTCCGCGCCCAGGTCGAGCCACGCGTACACCGAGTTGTTGCCCGGCAGCACGTTGCCCATCATGTCGGGGAACGACAGCGGCGAGTCGATCGTGATCGGCACCGTGAGGTCGAGGTGGGTGTCGAGAATGATGTCTTCGTTGGTCGCCGGGTTGTCGCTCGAGGTGGTGATGCCCTTCTTGATGCCCATCAGGTACGGCTCGAACGAGCCGGTCTGGTTGTTGGCGATGCCGAAGATGGCGTAGGTCGCGCGCAAGCCGGCGGAGGTGAACAGCAGGTACTCCGCGCCGTCGGTGGTCACCTGCCACTTCTGACCCTGGTGCGAAGGCACGCCGCCGAGCGGAGGCCCTCCGAACAACGACGTCTGCGCCACGAACACCCGCGCCTCGAGGTGCTCCGAGCTGGTGAGCGTGCGCGGCGCCTTGAAGCCGGTCACGTGGCCCGAGATGACCGACGGCGGAGGAGGCGGCGGGCCGTTGCCGGGGTTGCCGCTGCCGCCGCCGGTGCGGGCGATGAACACCGTCACGTTCTCGGTGTCGACCCCGGTCACCGTCGACGACTCGTACTCGTCTTTGAACACCGTCACCGTCTGCGCCTTCACCAGCGACGGGTCAGAGAAGGTGATCTGCCCGCGGTCGTCGGTGGTGCCCTGAAACGGCGTCGCCGGGTCGACGCCCAGCATCACCGTCGCCAGCGGCACCGGCGCTCCGTAGAAGCCTTGGGTCGAGTCGAGCACCGTCACGTTGAGCGTGCCCACCAGCGCGCCGCCCGACATCCCGCCCGAGATGCTCCGCGGGTCGAAGTAGCTGTACCCGCCCGGGAGCAGGTCGTGCTCCGAGGTCGACGGCCGGTCGACCGCCACGTCGACCACGCCCACGTTGCCCTTCGGCGTGCGGCAGGTGAGGTGGTGCGCGTCGATCACCTTCACGTCCTTCGCCTTGTTGACGTCGAAGGACACCGTCATGCCGTCGGAGAAGCCCGAGCCCAACACCGAGACCAGGGTGTTGCCGGCGATCGCGCCGCGGCCCGGGTCGACGTCGCCGATGGTGAGCGGCTCCAAGAAGGTGAACGCCGCCGGGAGCACGTACTCGTTCTCGTGGTCGGCCGCTTCGCGCGCGAACAGGTCGCTCGGCGTGCCGCCGCTGCCCTGAGGCGTGGTCACCGTCGCGGTCGTCTCACCAGACACGTTGCTGGTGGTGCCCTTGCCTGCGCCGAAGAAGACCTCCAGGTCGGAGCTCAGCGCGGTGCCAGTGACGGTGGTCGCGGTGCCTCCCGCGGCCGGCCCGGTGTTGGGCGCCACGGTGGCGAGCGTCAGGCCCCAGGTGAAGCCTTGGGTCAGCGTCGCGCTGGTGCTCCCGGTGGCCACCACGTCTGACCTGCGGGCGGCCGCGCCGCGCGCCGGCACGGTCACCACCGCGGTCGAGAACGACTGCGCACCGACCACCGCACCCTGGCCGCCGAGCGTGACGGTGAGGCCCACCTGGTCGAGCGCCTGGCCGGTGATGGTGACGCTGTCGCCCGGCCGCGCCACGTGCGGGAAGACGGAGAAGACGGTGAACGCGCCCGCCGGGTCGAAGTAGGTGAACGCGCCCTTCGCGGTCCACGTCTCGAAAGCGTTGGTCAGCTTCAGGTCGACCGCGCCGGTCGCCGCCGCCATCGGAGAGGTGATGGTGAGCTGGGAGTCGTTCACCACGGTGAGCGCGGTGCCCGCGGTGGCGCCGAACAGCACCTGGGTCACTCCGGTGAAGCCCGAGCCGGTGAGCGTCACCACCGTGCCGCCCGCGACCGGGCCGGTGAGGGGGTTCACTCCGGTGAGCCGCAGCTCGTTGTCGTAGCGGTAGACCCGCCGCAGGTTGCCGGTGCCGTTCTTGTTGTAGACCGAGAGGTCGACCAGGTCGGCCACCTGCCCGCGCGGCACGGTGACGGTGAGGTGCGTCGAGTCGACCAGGGTGATCTGCGTCGCGGCGTTGTTGCCGAACAGCACCTCGGCGTCGGCGGTGAAGCCGGTGCCGACGAGGTCGACGGTGTTGCCTCCCGCGAGCGGCCCTTCTTTGGGCGTAATCGAGGTGACCGACAGCTCGTCGAAGTAGGTGAAGCAGCCGCTGCAGCTGAAGTTGCCGTTCGGGTTCTGGAAGCTGACGTTGGTCTGCCCCGCGGTGCCCGGCGGCGTGCGCAGCTCGATGGTGTTGTCGTCGATGATCTGAAAGTCCTGCACCGGGTTGGAGCCGAACTTGATCAGCGTCTGCCCGCGCGCCTCGCTGCCGGAGTGCGCGAAGCCGGCGATGAACGCCGAGCCCAGCATCGTCACCGTGGTGCCGCCGGCGCTCGCTCCGCGCGGAGGCAGCACCTGGGTCACCTTCAGCACCGGAGGCCCGGCGTCTTGCCCGCCGTCCTCGTCCATGCCGCCGCCGCCGCCGCCGCCCACCCCGCCGCCCGCGTCGACGTCGCCGCCACCGCCGCCGGTGCCACCGCCCATGCCCGCGTCGGGGTGCTTCGACGGGCCGCAGGAGCACGAAGGAGACAGCGCGAGCACCGCCGCTGCGAACAAGGCCGGTAGGAGTCGGGTGTTGATCATCTAGAGCTCCACCTTCAGCGTGTAGCCATTGGCGTTCTTGTCGGTCTCGCCGTTGACGCGCAGGTACAAGTTGAACGCGCCCCCGTCGGGGTTGCCACCGTCGAAGGTGACGGCCGGCATCGTCGAGTCATCACACGACAACGGCATTCCGCCATCGTCACCCTCGGGAAACGCGCAGAGCCGCAAGAGGCCCTTCGACGAGTCGTAGTTCACCAACTGGGCGTTGACGCCCATTCCGGCCGGTACCGAGACCTTGAACCAGTCTTCGTCCTGGGGGCAAATCTGGCCGTCGACCAGGTTCGAAGAGTTGAGGCTGGTCGCCTGCGCGGGCGAGTCGTTCGGCTCGTTGGAGTCGTCGTCGCAGGGTGAGCCGCGCGAGAGCAGAAAGGTGACGTCGTACGGCTGGTAGTTGTCGTTGGTCGAGATCACCACGAAGTACTTCTGCGGCGAGCTGGCGACGTAGCTGGTCAGAAAGTGCCCCGCGGCCACGGTGCGGCCCGACGGGTCTTTCACCAGCGCCGAGAAGTTGTTCTCGCTGAACGGGTCGGCGTCGATGTTCACGCCCAGCTGGTCGCCGCGCGAGAGGTTGATGCTGTACCAGTCGAGGTCGGCGGTGCAGAGCGTCAGCCCGTCGTAGCGGCCCTGGGTGATGCCGTACGCGTGGGTCATGTCGTCGTCGGGCTCGTAGCGGTCGGGCTGGCAGGTGCGCGGCAGGCACTGCCCGCTCGGCACGTCGCACCGCTTGTCAGACGGGCAGTTGTCGTCGTTCATGCACGGCGGCGACGCCGGCAGGCAGCTCCCGGTCTGGAGGAAGCACACCAGCGGCACGGTGCAGTCGCGGTCGGAGTAGCACCGCGCACCCGAGCTGCAGTTGCCCGCCTGGTCGCAGCCCAGCCCCGCGCCGCAGTCGGAGTTGGTGGCGCACTGGGCGCAGATTTCACCGACGCACTTGGTGGCCGCCGGGCAGACCGTCGACTGGGTCTCCATCGTGCAGCGCGGCTGGCACTGGCGAGAGCCGATGTTGCAGGCCTCCTGCGCGCCGCAGTCGGCGTCGGAGGTGCAGCCCAGGTCTTCTTCGCAGACGGTGTTGATCTGGTTGCAGCGCTGACCCTGGGGGCACTCGCTGTCGAGCCCCGACGGGCAGAGCTGCACGTCGGCGCGGTCGGCGCAGAGGCCCTGCTTGCACCAATCGCCCGCCTGGCACTGGTCGTTGGTGCTGCACATGTCGCCCCAGCCCATGCGCAGCTGGCAGAGCTTGGCGGTGGCGTCGCAGGTCTCGCGGGTGCGGCACTGGCCCGACGAGCTGCAATTGTCGCAGAAGCCGCCCGAGGCGCAGATGAAGCCCGCGTCGCAGTCGGTGCTCTGCATGCACATCGCCACGTGCCCGCCGTCGGGCATCGGCTTCTTGTCGCCCGGGCAGGCGGTGAGCAGCAACAACGCCATGGCAACCGCGACGCGCATCACAGCCCCTGAATCATTCCCGACGGCCAGGTGACGTCGGCGACCGTCCACGTCTCGCCCGCGTGCATCAGCGTCTTCGAGTACTCGGCCTTCAACACCCCGAACAGGTACACCCGCACCGTGGCGGTGCTGGCCGGCGTGGTCGAGAGGTGCTCGCTGGCGAACACCACCGCCACCCGGTAGGTGGAGTCGATCGGGTTCACGTAGCCGAACACCTCGGGGCCGTAGCCGGTGAGCGCGTCGAGCTCGAGCGCCGGGTCATCCATCGGGCCGGGCATGCCCCAGTCGGGCGTCTTGTTGGCGTAGTAGCAGTCGTCGGGCGACTTGCTGATCTGCGAGGTGGTGGTGCGCAGCACGTGGAGGTCCAGGTCGGTGACCGAGTTGTCCCAGAACATCTCCACCAGCAGCTTCTCGGCCGGGGTGGCGACCACGGTGGCGCGCGCGGGGGTGCACGACTTCACTCCCTGCGCGTCGGTGACGTCGAGCTGCACCTCGTAGGCGCCGGGCAGGTTGTCGTCGAGGTGCACCGAGGTGAGCGGCTGGTCGTCGGGGTCGATGGTGGCGGTGGAGCTGATCGGCTTCGAGCGCAGCGTCCACAGGTAGGTGATCGGGGTGTCGCCGTCGGGGTCCATCGAGCCCGAGCCATCGAGGGGAATCGTCGCTCCCGGTGAGCCGTTCATCAGCGGCGCGATCACCGGCACCGGGGCGCGGTTGGGCGAGCCCTTCACGTCCAGCAGAATCTCGGGGTGGTCGGGGTCGGTGGAGGCGATGTGAATCTTCGCCGCCGCGGGCATCGTCTCGCCCATCGGCACGGTGTACTTCACCGTGATCTGAATCTCGCCCGGGCTCCCCATCGAATCCATCGCCTTCACCGTGGCCGGCGTCTTGGTGCTGCCGACGAAGGTGAATTCGGGCGAGCCGCCGTCGACGAACGAGATGTCGTTGATGATCAGGTCGGCGGTGCCGGTGGAGGTGATGGTGAAGGCCTGGAGCGCGCTCGAGCACTCGCCCACCCGGCCGAAGTCGATCGTCGAGGGGTCGACCGAGATGCCGGCCTTGGTGCTGCCGGTGCCGGTGAGCGTCACCTCGTAGTGCGGGTTGGTCTCGTCGTCGGTGTCGAACTGGAGCACGTCGGTGTAGGCCATCTCGGCCATCGGCTCGAAGCTGAGGCTGATGTTGTTGGTCTGGCCCGACTCCACGGTCATCGGCGAAGAGACCACCGCGAAGCCCTGGTCGCCGCCCTTGAGGCTGACGCTCTTCACCGTCAGGGTGCCGCGGCCGACGTTGAGCAGCGGCACGGTGGCCTGCTTCACGTTCAGCACCGGAATCTTGCCGAAGTCGAGCATCTGCGGCGGAGGCGACAGCTCGGGCTTCACCCGCTGCGTTCCGGGCCGGCCGCACGCCAACGCCAACAGCACCATCCCCCCGACGAGCGCTCTCATCCCGGCCCCAGCCCCTCGGGGTAGTACGTGATCTCGACCGTGCCTCCGAGATACGGCACCGACTCACCTGAGAAATAGATCGTGTTCGAGTCGGGCTCGTACACCCAGCCATCGGCTCCGCCCTGCACCGGCGTGCAGACCAGCTCGGTGGCGTCGGCCGGCATGTCGGTGCAGCCGGTGTTGTCGACGCTGGCGCAGGCCTTGGTGAGCTCGGAGTTGATGTTGCAGGGGTAGCGAATGTCGACCGCGATCGTCATCACGTTCGGCTTCACCACCAGCCCGAACTTGCGGTGCAGCCCGACCGCGTCGGTGGCGAGCTTCTTCAGCGTGTCGGCGAACGAGGTGTCGCAGACCGAGCCGACTTCGCCCCCGGTGAGGTCGGAGAGCGACTTGTAGCGGGTGCCCGGGCCGGCGCCGCAGGTGTTGCTCGGCACGTCGCCGATGATCGCCGCGGTGGTGACGGTGCCGTCGTTGCCCACGCCCTTGGCGTCGTCGAACGAGCGCCAGTAGTAGCGAACGTCTTGCGACGACTCGTCGTCTTCGTCGGAGACGAACACGAAGTAGAGGTACGCGTCGGGCCGCAAGAAATCGATCGGCACCGTGGTCTTGCAGTTGGCGATGCAGGTCGGCTCGTTGCGGCAGGTCGACTCGCACATCGACAGCTGGGTGAGCTTGGGGGCGTTGGCGGCGGTCTGCTTCGCCAGCGCCATGTTCGCCGCCTCGAGGCCGGCCTCGTAGGGGCTGCCGTTGGTGCCGACGTGGGCGTTGGCGGCGAAGGCCTGTGAAGGCGAGGGGGTCTTGGGCGAGATGATCAGCGGGTTGCCGACGAAGGCGCCCTTTTCCTTGAAGATGTCGGTGGTGGTGATCGCCAGCCGGTAGTCGATCGAGGTCTTGGAGAACACGTCGATGAAGCTGGCGATGTTCTTGGCCAGGTTCTCCTGGCGGGGGGCCATCGAGCCGGAGTTGTCGATCACCCAGAGCACGTCGATGCTCGAGGCGCCGATCTGGTCGTAGGTGTCGACCCGCTCGTCGGGCGGGAGCACCTTCTTCAGTTTCGGGCTCGGGCACGCCGCCAGGGCGAGCAGCGCGACCGGGAGGAGTCTAGAGCGCATGGGGACTTGCGAGACTTAACCAAAAGGGCGGCCCACCCGTACCGACTATCGCCTTTCTTGATGGCTTTCGAAAGGTGCCCCTTCGGTGACGGGGCATTCGTCGGCGATCCATTCGTTGACTGTTACCGGCTGCGTCACTAGGAGGGGCGCCGCAATGGCCTCTCTTCGCGACATCCGTAAGCGCATCAAGTCGGTCAAGAGCACCCGCCAGATCACCAAGGCGATGAAGATGGTGTCTGCGGCGAAGCTCCGCAAGGCGCAGGACGGGATCATCTCGGCCCGGCCCTACGCGTCGACGCTCGACAAGATGATCGCCGAGGTGTCGGCCCGCATCGCCGGCTCGTCGGTGTCGCACCCGCTGCTGACGCCGCGCCCGGTGAAGAAGGTCGAGATTCTGCTGGTGACCTCCGACCGCGGTCTGGCCGGCGGCTTCAACGGCAACGTGACCAAGCGGGTGAACCGCTTCGTGCGCGACAACGAGGGCAAGCTCGAGAAGGTGTTCCTCACCACCATCGGCCGCAAGGGCGGAGACTTCTTCCGCGGCCGTGGTCTGCCGGCGCGCAAAGACTGGCCGGGCATGATTCAGAAGCCGACCTACGCGGCGGCCTCCGAGATCGCGAGCGAGCTGGCGGCGCGGTTCCTCAGCGGCGAAGTCGACCAGGTGTGGCTCTGCTACAACGAGTTCATCTCGACCATCTCGCAGAAGGTCGTGTTCACCCAGCTGTTGCCGTTCGACGCCTCGCAGGCGACCCAGGGTGGCTCGAAGACCGACTACCTGTACGAGCCCGGCCCGCAGGGCGTGCTCGACTCGTTGGTGCCGCAGGCGCTCAACATCAAGGTGTTTCGCGCGATGCTGGAGTCGGTCGCCTCCGAGCACGCGGCGCGTATGACCGCGATGGAGAACGCGACCAAGAACGCCGGCGAGATGATCGGCAAGCTCACGCTCTATTACAACCGCACCCGTCAGGCCCTGATCACCAAGGAGCTGATGGAGATCGTGTCGGGCGCCGAAGCGCTGAAGTAGGCGTAAGCTGCGCGCATGTCGCGCGCGCTGCTGCTGGTCGCATTCGCGTCGCTCTCCTCCTGCCGAAAACAGGAGTCAGCGCCTCCACCGGTGGCTGCGGCTTCCGCTCCGCTCACCGGAGAAGCGAAGAAGCAGACCTGGACCGTCTACTCTGAAGACGGGCGCAGCGCGGTGATCCAGAGCTACCGCGCCGCCGGCTCGTGCCACCTCGAATCGGCCGGAGCGGGCGCCGCGTGGACTCTGGAGCAATGTCTCTCGAGCACGATGCAGCTGCAGTTCCTCTCCAACGACGGCAAGAAGCTGCTCATCGTCGACCCGATGCCGGAGGTGAAGGACACCTGGCGCACGACGCCGGTGGTCTGGCTCTACGACGCGGGCAAGCTGGCCGCCTTCACCACTGCGGGCTCGCTGGTGCGCAACGACAAGAAGCTCGACGTGGTGGGGCACCGGTTCGCCTGGCTGGCGGGCACCCGTGGCCAACCGGGCACCGAGCCGAAGTACGGCGACGACGGCATCAACGGCGCGACGGTGTCGGGCGATCTGTTCCACTTCAGGTTCGACGGCTCGGGAATTCCGCCTCCTCTGGAGGCCGCGGCGGTGACGGCGCCGGGCGGCCTCAACTGCGGTGGAATGATGGAGTTCACCGACGACCGAGGCCAGAAGCACTTCGTCGAGAACCTGGGTCAGGTGCCACTCGCTTTTCGAGAGACGGTGCACTGCACCAAGGGCGCGAACATCGACACCGTGAAGCGGGGCAAATGATTGCCGCTCGGTCGCTTACCCGGTCAGTGGCTTAGCGGGTGCTACGGCGGGAGCTGGGCGACCGGCTGCCCGGCCGACTTCCAGCCCTTGAGGCCGTCGCTCATCACCGCGACGTTCGTCCACCCGGCCTCCAACGCACGCTCAGCGGCGGCGTGAGAAGCCATTCAAAGCTTGCCGGAACAGTAGAAGACGAGCGCCGCGGCCTTGTCTTCGGGCAGCGTCTTCGCGCAGTCGTACCCGTCGTGGTCGTCGAGCAGCTTCGCACCCGGCACGAAGCCGTTCTTCTTTCGAAAGCCGTCGGTGTTGGCGTCGAACGCGTAGAGCGTGCCCGCCTTGAGGCCCGCGGCCACCTGCTCCACGCTGAGGTCCTTCGGCTTGGGCCCCTTGTGACACGACGCCAGCGCGAGGGCGGCAAAGGCAGCGAGGAGGGCTCGGCGGCGCATCGGTACCCTCTATAGGCACGGCGCGACGAAACGTGACAGCCGCTAGGCGCCGAGCGCCCGGTACCGCCGCAACGTCTCGAGCTCGTCGATCTCGGCGTTGAAGCCGGTCGCCTTGCGGAACGCGCGGTCGTCGACCACCACCGGGTACTTGAGGTGCTCCAGCGCGCCCTTCGGCAGCGCCGGAAAACCGAACCGCCCCACCAGCCGCTTGAGCAGCTGCTCCGGCACCGGCACCGGCGTACGCCCGGTCTGCCGAATGATGAACGACAGCGGCAGCGGCGGAGGCCCGGCGACGTTGAACACGCCCTTGGGGCGCTTCTCGACGGTGGCGACCACCGCCTCCGCGAAGTCGGCCTCGTAGAGGAACTGAAAGAGCGGGTCGTAGCCGAGCACCGTCGGCACCCGGCGGCCGCGCAGAAAGCTGGCCAACGTGCCCTGCCGCGAGGGGCCGAGCGTGTAGCAGGTGCGCAGCACGGTGGTGCACAGCTCGGGCATGCGCCAGAGCGCGGTCGAGGCGAACAAGTCGGCGGCGACCAGGTCGGACAGCTCGGGGAAGTGCTCGAGCGCCTGCGGCGCCTCGTCTTCCACGTGGTACATCGGCGAGTCGGGCCCGGCGCCGTAGTAGGTGTGCCGACCGACGAACACCACGTGCTTCACGCCGTATTGCTTCGAGTGCTCGAACACCGCGCGGGTGCCGCCCAGGTTGATCCGGTAGCGCTCCTCGCCGGGCACCACCAGCGACGTCACGGTCGCCATGTGCACCACCGCCTCGGGCCGCTGGCGGCGGAACACGTCTTCCGCCGCGCGCTTGCGCAGGTCGAGCTCGAACACCTGAATGCCCTTCGGAGCGTCGCGCCACGGCCGGCGATCGATGCCGAACACCTGGTGGCCGTTCTCTTTCAGGCGGAGCGCGACCTGCCGGGCGATGCCGCCCGCGATGCCCATCACCAGCACCTTCATCGCTGGCTCCGGCCGGCTTCCATCTGCGCCCGCACGGCCTCTTTCACCTGCTCGACGTAGCCGAAGATCACGCTGTCTTCTTCGTTGCCGGTGCCCTCGAACACCATCGGCTTGCCGTAGTGCACCGACAGCTGGGCGGGGATCGGCACCGGCAGCAGCCAGGGCGTGAACGGCACGTAGGGCGCGCCCACCAGCTTCCCGATGGTGCGCGAGTTGTGGAACGTCGGCAGCGCGTCGCCTCCGCCGATGAAGCCGAAGGGCACGATCGGCGTCTTGGTCTGCAGCGCGAGCCGCATGAAGCCGGTGCCGAAGTCGACGAGCGAGAAGCGCTCCTTGTAGAGCTTGGCGGTGCCGCGGGCGCCCTCGGGGAACACCATCAACAACCGCTCGTCTTCGAGCAGCTGAATCGCGTTCTCGGGCAGACCGACGAACTGGCCGGTGCGCGCGGTCCACTGCGAGGCGATCGGGGTGGCGTTGAGAAACTTCTCCACCATCGCGTGCGCGAGGCGCGGTGGATCCATGTCGAGCAGCATCGACGCGATCACCATGCCGCCGTCGAACGCGACGCCGCCGGAGTGGTTGCCGATCAGCATCGCGCGCCCACGCGGAGGCACGTTCTCGATGCCGTGTGCCTTCACCCGAAAGTAGTAGCGGTAGAGCGAGCCCAGCGCGGTGAGGAACACCTTCAGGTGCGTCTTCGACACCCCGAAGCGATCCACGCCGAGCGGGTTGAAGCCCAGCTCCAGCCGTTCGACCCGTTCCCCCACCTCGTCGATGATGCTCACGTGCGTGGGTGAGCTTGTCCCGCGCAGCCCGCTCGTTCAATGATTCTCGCGCACGGCCGGCCGCTGAGAGGTTGCAATGAGAGTTCTGCTCCTGGTGGTGGTGTCCCTTCTGGTGGCGGGCTGCGAGTTGGTGCCGCAGTTTCTCGGCCACACCACCCACAAGACCGACATCGGCGGCAGCGGGGGCGGAGGGCCGCTCGAGAGCGACGGTTGCGGAGGCCTGGGCCATTCTGGCCCGCAGACCGACGCGGTGATCGCTCCCGCCAAGGCGCCTCCGGCGATCAGCGGCGGCACGATGGCGATCCTCTCCGACGGCACCGTGGTGGCCGCCGACAGCGATCGTGATCAGCTCCACCTCTACCGCGTCGACCGCGACATCTGGCACATCACCTTGCCCGAAGGCTCGGAGCCGGGCCGGGTGATCGAAGGGCCGAGGGGCACCGTGTTCGTGGCATTGCGCGCGCACTCGCAGGTGGCGGTGGTGGAGATCGAGTCGGGTGAAGTCGCGCTCCAACAGGTGTGCGCGTCGCCTCGCGGCCTGGCGTACGAGCCGAAGCAGAGCCTGTTGTTCGCCGCCTGCGCGACCGGCGAGCTCGCCAAAGTGTGGCTGGGCCCGGCGAAGCACATCACCACCGTGAGCCGGCCCGCGCCCGACCTGCGCGACCTGATGTGGAAGGACGGGCAGCTCTGGGCGACCAGCTTTCGCAGCGCCCAGCTGTGGGAGATCGACCCGCTCACCCTGCGCGCGACCGCGCTCCCCAGCCCGGCGCCGCAGTTTCCCGTCAACGTTCAGCTGAAGCCGCAGGTCGCCTGGCGCGCGGTGTTGGTGAACGGCACCGTCACCATGGTGCACCAGCTCGAGCAGGCAGATCAGGTCGCCGCACCGGGCGTGTGCTCGGGCTCGTACGGCCTGGGAGGGAGCGGCGTTCCCACCGTCACCTCGGCGGTGACGACCCTCGACGGCGCCGGCGCCGTAACCAACTTCACCGGCGGTGTGTTGCCGGTCGACATCGCCGTTGCCTCGAACGGGCGGGTGGCGCTGGTCTCTGCCGGCACCAAAGAGGTGGTGTTCCCCGGGCCCAACGGCAGCTTCACGCCGCTGGCGCTCCCAGAGCAGCCGGTGTCGCTCGCGTTCCAACCGAACGGAGAGTTGTGGGTATTCTCGCGCGAGCCGGCCTCGTTCACGGTGATCAACGAGTCGAACGTGGTCACCCGGAGGATTTCGCTGTCACCTCGGAGCGCGTTCTCCACCGGGCACGAGCTGTTTCATCAATCGACCGCGAACCTGATCGCCTGCGCGTCTTGCCACCCGGAGGCGGGAGAAGATGGCCACGTCTGGGCTCTGCCCGAGGGGACCTTCAAGACGCCGTCGCTCCGCGGCGGGCTGAGCGGCACCGAGCCGTTTCACTGGGCCGGCGAAGAGACCGACATGCCGGTGCTGCTGTCGGACATCTTCGTCGCGCGCATGAATGGTGCTCCGCAGTCGGCGGAGCGCACCGGCGCGCTGCTCAGCTGGCTCGATGCTCAGCCGGTGCGCGCGGCGCCGAGCGACCTCGACGCCGCGGCGGTCGCGCGCGGAGCTGCGACGTTCGCCTCGGCGGGCTGTGCCGCATGCCACTCGGGCAAGGTCGGCAGCAACAACGCCAGCGTCGATGTCGGCTCGGGGGGCGTGTTTCAGGTGCCCCGGTTGGTCGAGCTCGCGTATCGCGCGCCGTTCATGCACGACGGGAGGGCGGCGACGCTGGAGGACCGGTTCACCACGCTCGGCGGTGCGGAGCATGCGGTCGCCCCGTCGCAGCTCGCCGATCTCGTCGCGTACTTGCAGACGCGGTGAGGCGGAGCGGGCACTCACCGAGTTTCATCGTGCCGGGCAGGGCTGTCCCTCACCCCGCGGCCGCTGCGCGTCCGTCGGCCCTCTCCCAAAGGAGAGGACTATCGGCGGTGGGCGAGGGCGCGGGAGGGGGCGGTGCTCTGCGCGAGAAAGTCTTCGACCGTGCCCGCCATCTTCGACGCGGCGAACAGGTCGGGCAGCTCGCCCAACGCCACTTCGATCGCGCGGCCTTCGATGGTGAGCCCCCACAACGACAGCGCGTAGGCGCGCGGCACTTTGAGCAGCGAGAAGACGACCCGGTTCTCGATGCGCGCCACCTCGAGCTCTTCGCCGTTGCAGAAGACCCGCTGACCCTCGCGGCGCAGCAACACCTTGCGGCTGCGGGCGCTGCGCAGCGCGAACACCCACAGCACCGGCAGCGGCAGCGAGGTGATCAGCGCGATCACCAGGCGCCAACCTTCGGTGGCGGCGACGAAGTTCATCGCTTCGAGGGCGCTGTAGACGGCGACGACCGCGAGGAGCTTGAGCGAGCGTTGGCTCACCAGCTCGAGGCCCTCGGGCAGCGTCTTCAGCGTGCACGTCGACATCGACCCGATTCTAACCGGGTCACCGGTGTCGCCCTCAAGACCCCTCGCGTCAGCCGAACTGAACCGAGCGCTTGGTGAACGAGGTCGGGCCCCACCAGCCTTCGATCGGGAACGACACCTTCTCTGATTGGGGCGAAGCGCCCAGGGCAAGAAGCACCGGTACGTAGTGCTCGATGGTCGGGTGGTTTCGCGCCGCCGCTGGCGCCTTGTTGCGAAAGTCGATCAGCGCGTCGACGTCGCGCGCCGCCAGCCGCTCCTGCGCCCAGCCGTCGAAGTCCTTCGCCCACTGCGGAGTTCCACCGCCAAAGCCCTCGCGCAGGTTGTGGGTGAGAAAGCCGCTCCCGATGATCAGCACCCCTTCGTCGCGCAGTGGCGCCAGCGCCTTGCCGAACTCGAAGATCGCCTTCGGGTCGAGCCCGGGCAGCGACACCTGCAGGGTCGGCACGTCGGCCTTCGGGTACATGCACATCATCGGCACGTACGCGCCGTGGTCGAGGCCGCGGTCTTCGACGTGCGCATAGTCCATCGAAGACGACTGGAGCGCCGACTCCACCCGGTGGGCCAGCTCCGGCGCGCCCGGCGAGGCGTAGGTCATCTCGTAGTACCGCTTCGGGAAGCCGTAGAAGTCGTAGACCAGCGGCACCTTCGTGGTGGCGCCGATCGCCGCGGGCAGCGTCGCCCAGTGCGCCGACACCATCAGCACCGCCTTCGGCTTCGGCAGCGCCGCCGCCCAATCGCCCAGCTGCTTCACCCACTCCTCGTCGTCGAGCAGCGGCGGGGCACCGTGAGCGAGAAACACCACCGGCATTCGGTTGGCAGACACTTTCGGCCTCTCAGGTGCGGGAGCGGGCGTGGCTTGCTTGCAGCCGGCGACCACCGGCGCGGCAGCGAGATAGTGGAGCAGCTCCCGGCGTTTCATCGGTCCCTAGATAAGCATGCTGCTCGCGCACCGCAATCGGCGCTAGGAAGCCAGGCCATGAGCCTCGATGCGATCGGCGTGATCAGCGGCGACCTGAAGAAATCGGTGAAGTTCTACGGGCTGTTGGGCATCGCGCTGAAGGGCGCCGGCGGCGACGACCACCTCGAGGGCCAGACCCCGAGCGGCGTGCGGCTGATGGTCGACTCGGTCGCGCTGATCAAGTCGTTCAACAAGAAGTACAAGAAGCCGAAGGGCTCGGGCGTGGTGCTCTGCTTTCGCCAGGCGAACGCCAAGGCGGTCGACGCGCTCTACAAGAAGATCGTCTCCGCCGGGTTCAAGAGCGTGCACGAGCCGTGGGACGCGTTCTGGGGTCAGCGCTACGCCTGCGTGTCGGACCCCGACGGCAACCAGGTCGACCTCTTCGCGCAGCTCTGAGGTCAGTGGCAGTCGGGCGCGGTGTAGACGGTCGTCATCGGCGTGCAGTCGAGGCCGTCGAGCTTGCCGTGCTCGCCCGGGGTCATCCCGCGGCACGTCTCTTGGGTGACCTCGCATCGGCCGCCGTCGTCCGCGCTCCGGTCGCTGTAGTGAATGAACTCGCAACTGGAGCCGCTCGGCAGCCGAAAGTAGTCGTCGATCAGCGGCTTGCCTTCGAGGGTGTGAACCACCCGCTGGTAGTGCGCGCGGGTGCAGGTGCCCGTCGTCAGACACGCGGCATCGGCGCATTCAGGCGATCGCAACGCCTCGAGCTCGGCGCGGTTCCACACCGTCGGCCGGTGCTTCGCGCACCCAGCCGCGAGCAGCGCCAGCAGCGCGAGCGCCACTCTCACAGCGTGTCGATTCGCTTGGTGCCCGGCACCTCGAGCGCGAAGTCGACTCCGAACGCCTGCGACGGAGCGAGCGCGCCGCGCTTGTCGGTCTTCAGCAGCCGGTCGACCTCGAGCAGCACCACCTCGTAGGTGAAGGTGTAGCCGTCGGGCGTCTCCATCCACGCCTCGGCGGAGCCGTTCGGCCCGGTCACCTTCGCCCGCACCTGGCAGTAGCCGCGGCCGCGCTTCTGCTCGTTGGCGCCCTGAATCTTCGCCACCCGCTTCTCCAGCGCGCCGCGAATCGGGCCGGTGGTGAGGGCGAGCTTGAGCGCCGCCTCGGTCAGCCCCGACACCGCGCCGGCGGCCTTGAGGAACGTCGCCTGCCGGTCGGGCATCGCCATGCGGGTGACGATCTCGGGAATGCCGGTGCTGCGAAAGCCCGAGGCCAGGTCGCCGAGCGGAGACGGGAACGACCACATCTCTCCGCGGGGAAAACGAACGCGCGCGGGATTCTTCAGCAGCGGAGCGTGCACCAGCTCGCCGCCTCGCCGGGTGAGCCCGCCGCTCTCGATCATGCCCAGCAGCGACGCCATCGTGCCCGCGCTCGGAGCACCCTTGGGGAAGATGTCGATCTCCAGCCGAGCGCCGCCGGGAGCCTTCTGCGCGACGTACGCGGCCAGACAGTCGGTCGGCACCACGTCGAAGCCACCGGCGGTGACCAGCACCACGCCGCGCTCCTTGGCACGGGCGTCGAGCGCGTAGACGGCCTCCATCGCCTTCACCTCGCCGGTGATGTCGACGTAGTGGGTCTGGGTGTCGAGGCACGCCTCGGCCATCTGCTTCGCGGTGCGCACGAACGGCCCGGCGGCGTGCACCACCACCTTCTTGCCCTCGAGGAGCTTTCGCAGGCCCGCGGCGTCGTCGATGCTCACCGCCCGGTGCTCCAGCCCAAGCTCCTTCGCCAGCGGGGCGAGCTTCTCTTCAGAACGGCCCGCGAGCAGCGGCTTCAAGCCGCGCTTCACCGCGTGCTCGGCGATCAGCTTTCCGGTGTACCCGGTGGCGCCATAAATGACCCAGCTCATGGGGCCGTGCTTACCCCGGGCGGCGGCTGGCGAAAACAGAGCCGACACCCCGCTTTGGCGCTAATGTCCTGCGTGCCCGTGAGCGACGACGGTTGGGACGAAAAACGCAAGCACCCGCGCACGCCGCTGAGCTTGCTGGTGCAGTTTCGCTTCAACACCTTCGAGGACTTCCTCGCGGAGTACTCGGTCAACATCAGCCCCGGCGGGATGTACATCAAGACCGACGAGCCCAAAGAAGAGGGCTCGATCATCTACCTCCAGTTCTCGCTCAAAGACGGCAGCCGGCTGATCGAAGGCATGGGCCGCGTGGTGCGCGCGAATCCGCCCGGCGGTCCCGGTGAAGCCGGCATGGGCATCGAGTTCATCAACTTCGACGAGGAGTCGATGGCGCTGATCCACGAGATCTGCGCCGCGCGAGAGAGCCGGACGCGTAACTAGCGACACCACACGTGACGCTTCGCTTTCGCCTGCTGCTGGCGTTCTTGCTCCCGGCGGCGCTGCTGCTCGGTCTGGGCGGTTTCGGCGCCTACCGCTTCGCCCGCCACATTCTCGAAGACGAGCTCGGCAACTCGCTCTCGGCGCTCGCCGCCGCCACTGCCGCCAACCTCTCGGCCGAGCGGGTGATGTCGCTCACCGAGCAGGATCAGGACTCGCGCACCTACCGCTCGCTCTCGCGCCAGCTCAACGAGGTGAAGACCGCGGCTGGCGTTCGCCGGGTGCTGGTGTTCGATCGCGACGGCCGCGCCCGGGTCGACGCCGGTGGCGGGCTTCCGCTGCTCGCCCAGGTGCCCGAGCTCACCCGCGACAAAGGCGAGCTGGAAGACGTGTGGTCGAGCCGGCGCACCGCCAGCCTGGTGCTCTTCGAGGGCAACGACGGGCGGCTCTACAAGACCGGCTATGCGCCGCTGCTGAAGGACAACCAGGTGGTGGGCGGCGTCGCGGTCGAGGGCTCCGCGCAGTTCTTCGGGCCGATGACCACGTTGGCGCGCGGCTCGCTGGTGGCGCTGGTGCTGACACTGCTCGCGCTGGCGATCGCCGCGGTGCTGACCGCGCGGGCGCTCTCGGCTCCACTCGAGCGCCTGGTGGCGAGCGCGCTGCGAATCGGCCGCGGCGACCTGAAGACGCACGTGAAACGCGAGCCGACGCTGGAGATCGGCATCCTCTCCGGCGAGCTGGAGCTGATGCGCGACTCGCTCGAGAGCCGCGACCGCCAGTTGAAGATGATGCTCGGAGGGGTGGCGCACGAGGTGAAGAACCCGCTCGGCGGCATCGAGTTGTTCTCGGGGCTGCTCGCCGAAGAGCTGCGCGGCAAGCCGGGGCTGGAGGACGCCAGCTCTCACGTGGCGAAGGTGCAGCGCGAGCTCGACTACCTGAAGCGCATCGTCGACGACTTTCTCGCCTACGCGCGTGAGCAGAAGCTGGCGAAGGTGAAGTTCGACGGCGCGGCGCTGGTGCTCGCGGCGGTGGAGCACCTCAAGGGCGAAGCGTCGGCCCGCGAGGTGACGCTGGAGGCGAAGCCGTCGGCCGGCCAGGTGGAGGGCGACGTCAGCCTGCTCACCTCCGCGCTGGTGAACCTGGTGAAGAACGCGGTGCAGGCCGCTCCCAAGGGCAGCGTGGTGAAGGTGAGCGGCGAGGCGGCCAAGGGGCGCTACGCGATCGAAGTGCACGACTGCGGTGCCGGCATCGCGAAGGAGATTCAGTCGCGGGTGTTCGAGCCGTTCTTCACCACCCGCGAGAAGGGCACCGGGCTCGGCCTGCCGCTGGCGCGCAAGCTGGCCGAGGCCCACGGCGGCACGCTCACCTTGAGCTCGGTGCCGGGAGACACGACTTTCAGGTTGGAGCTGCCGCTGGTCTAGGGGCCGTCGTAGCCGTCGGTGCCGGCCTGCTCGCCGTGGTTCATCGCGCGGGCGAGCGACGGCGCCACCATCTTGCCGAACAGAAACATCCCCACCAGGGCGAGCGACAGGTAGATGAGCGGGCGTGACGGCTTCGCGCGCCAGGCCCACAGCCGGTCGCGGCGCCTCTGAAACCGCGGCGCGCCGGTGTACTCGTGCCACGCTTCGTCGAGCTTGAGCGCGGCCGCGCCGTCGTCACCCAGGCCTTCGAGCGCCCGCGCCATCAGCACCCGGCCTTCCACCGAGCCCGCGCGCACCTTGATCAGCCGCTCCAGCGCTTCCTTCGCGGCGGCGTACTCCTTGCGCTCCAGGCGCCACTTGCCCAGCTGGAGGTCGACCTCGCCGACGCGAAAGTCGGGCTTCAGCTCGACTACGTGCGCGAGCAGCTTCTCGCCCTGCACGTGATGGCCAGCCCCCAGACACGCCACGCCCATGGTGAAGACGCTCACTGCGTCTTCGTCGCCGGCCTCGAGCGCGGGCTTGAGCACTTCGATCGCCTTCGCGTACCGCTTTCGCTCGACCAGAATCTCGGCCCACTCGCGCCGGGCCTGCCGGTCGTGGGGCGCGAACGACACCTGCCGCTTCAGCCGCGCTTCACGGTTCCAGCGCTGAACGAACCGAAACGGATCCGGCAGCACGCCGAGTGTGTAGCGGTCGACCATCCAGTAGCCCGCCAACAGCAACACCGCCGACAGCAGCGGGCTGCCGGTGAGAGAGCTGAGGATGATCCACAGGAACCATTTGGACACGGCCTCACTTGTAACCCTGTTGCCCCAGCCGGCAGGCAGAATTTCTCAGATCAGCTTGGCGGCGATGGCGCTGTGCACGTCGAACCCGGCCTCGGTCAGCCGCAGCCGCCAACCGTCGCGCACCGCCAGCTGGTGCTTCACCAGCTGCTCCACCACCGGCTCACTGGCGGCGAATTGGGCGAGGTCGACCCCGTTCGACAACCGCAGCCCCATCGCCACCCGCTCGCGCGCCAACACGCCCGCATCGAGCGCCTCGACCGAAGCGCTCGGCGCCCGGCCCGCCTCGACCTCGGTGAGGTACTTCTCCCAGCTGCGCTGATTCGAGTACCGCTGAAGCCCGACGGTGCCGGTCGCTCCCACTCCCAGCGCGAGGTACTCCCCGCCGGTCCAGTAGAGCGCGTTGTGCCGCGAGTGAAACCCACCCCGCGCGTAGTTCGACACCTCGTAGCGCTGCAGGCCCGCGCGCGCGAACGCCGCCTGGTAGCCGCGCTGCATCTGCACCACCTCTTCATCGGGAGGCAGCTCCACCTCGCCGCGCGCCAGCTGCTTCGCCAGCGGCACGTCCTCCGCCAGCGCCTCACGCTCCAGCGTCAACGCGTAGGCCGAGAGGTGCTCCGCGTCGAGCTGGGCCGCCGCCTCCGCGTCGCGCTGCGCCTCTTCCACCGTCTGCCCCTGCACGCCGTAGATGAAGTCGAACGAGAGGTTGTCGAAGCCCGCCGCCCGCGCCCGCTTCGCCGCCGCCAGCGCCTCCTCAGGGGAGTGCGCCCGCCCCAACGCGGCGAGCGTCTTCGGGTTCAGCGACTGCACGCCCATGCTCAGCCGGTTCACCCCCGCCTCGCGGTACTCGGAGAAGCGCTCCGAATCTGACGCGCCGGGGTTCGCCTCCAGGGTGACCTCCGCGCCCTCGGCCACTGCGAACGTCTCGTGCACCGCGCGCAGCACGGTGGCCACGTGCCGCGGCGCCCAGAGCGAAGGCGTGCCTCCGCCGAAGTAGATCGAGTGCAGCTCGCGGCCCTTCAGCTGCGCCGACCGCGCGGCCAGTTCGGCGAGAATCGCCTTCGTGTACCGCTCCTGCGGCGCGTCTTTCGCCACCACCGACGCGAAGTCGCAGTAGGGGCACTTCGAGAGACAGAAAGGAAAATGCACGTAAAGCCCGAACCGCGCGGCTTCCAAACCGGTAACGGCGTCGATTGGGGCTCTGGGAGGGTATCTCTTCGGGCTCAAACGGTGTACCAACCCTAACCATGAGCGAGGAGTCGGCACCAACCAAACTCCGCTGGGCACGCGGGCAGAAGTTCACCCTCACGGCCCAGGGGCAAACGGCGCTGACCGCGTACCACGACGGCATCAAGAGCAGCCAACAAGAGGGCCGGGTGGCCTTCGAAGCCTTTCGCACCCAGTGGTCGTCTCAGCAGAAGGTCGAGGCCGACGACGGGCTGGTGCTCGCCGAGCTCGAGAAGCCGCGCAAGCTGGAGGAGCTGCTCGAGTCGCTGGCCGACACCGGCGCTTCGCGCGAAGGCGTGAAGAAGATGGTGGAGCGCTTGTTCGGAGCGGGCCTGGTGGCGCCGCTCACTTCTTCGCCGGGCCAGCCTTGAGCTGAGCCTCGAGGCGCGCCACCTTCGCCTTGAGCGAAGCGGCCGCCTCCATCGCATTCTCTGCCGCCGCGGCGCGCTGCTTCAGCTTCGCCAGGTCGGCCTTCAGCTTCTCGACCTCTTCATTCGAGGTGGAGCCACCCGCGGGCGCCGCCGCCGGCTTGGGCGCGTTGCGCAGCGAGTGGAGCTCTTTTTCCATCAGCGTCTTCGCGGTCTGCTGCGTCTTCACCTCGGTCTCGAGCGCGGCGATCTTCTGCTCCAGCGCCTTCGCCCGCGCGTCGCCCGCACCCGCGCCCTTGGTCGCCGCGGCCGCCTTGCCCTCGAGCTCCTTCGCCTTCAGCTCGGCGGCGTGAACGCGCTGATCCGCCTCGGCCTTCGCCTGCTCGGACTGCTTGACCCGCGCCTCGAGGTCGCGAATGCGGTTCTCGGCCGCCTCGCGCGCTTCCTTCTCGCGCCGGCCCGAGCCGCCCGCCTCCATCGCCCGGGAGTTGGCGTCGTTGAGCTCGCCGCGCAGCTTGCGCAGCGCCGCCGTCTCGACCTCCTGGCGGGCCTTGTTCATCTCGCTCTCGTGCTGGCCCACGCGCTCGCGCAGCTTGTTGAGCTCGTTCTGCGCCGCCTGGAGCTCCTTGCTGACGTTGCCGACCTGGGTGCGGCCGAGCTGCTGGGCCTCGCGCACCTGCTCTTCGAGCGACTCGATGCGCGCCTGCGCCTCGCCTTCTTTCTCGGCGAGCGTGCTCTTCAGGTCGGCGACCTCGGCCTGCGCTTCGTCGGCCGCCTTCTGCGACTCGACGTGCGCCTCGCCCAGCTGCGCTTTTTCCTGCTCGAGCATCTGCTTCATCTGCTCGAGCTCGGTCACCCGCGACTGCGCCTGGTCGATGCTGTTCTTCGACCACTCCTGTTCGCTCTCCAGCGTCTGCAGCTTGGTGCTGGCGACCGCGAACTTCTCTTCCAGGTCGGTCGACTTCGCCTTGAACGCCTCCACCTCGGCGTTGAGCCGGGCGTTGAGCGCGACGGCCTCTTCTTGTTGTGATTCGTGCGAGCCGAGCTCCTGCCTGGCGTTCTCGAGCTCGAGCTGCACGCGCTCCAGCTCCTGGGAGTTGGCGGTGTGCTGCTCGGTGACCGCTTCCAATTCACCCTGCAGCTCGGAGGCCTTCGCGCCCAGCTCGGTGACCCGGTCTTGCGCCAGCGAGAGCGCCTCTTTGGCGCCGATCAGCTCGTCGGCCAGCGCCTCGCGCGTCTTCCGCTCGTCGTCGAGGCGCGCCTTGGTCTCCACGCCCTGCGACTCGAGCTCGGCCAGCGCGCGGGTGAGGTCTTTGCGCTCGTTGTCGGCCTCGGCCAGCTCGGCGGAGAGCTGCTGAATGCGCTGCTCCGCCTCGTCGGCGCGAATGGTGTCTTTCTCGAGCATCTCCTTGAGGGAGTTGATCTGCTCGGGAAAGCCCGCCGCCCGCGCCAGCTCGTTCTTCGCCAGCTCGACCTGCTGCGCGAGCGAAGTCGCCATCGCGCGCAACGCCACCGCCTCTTCGTCGACCGCCTTGTAGAGCGAGCGGCCGCGCGAGAGCGCTTCGTCTTTCTGACGCACCATCGCGCGAAACACCTTCAGCTTCTCTTCCGGGTCGCCGCCCGACGGCAGCCGCGGCTCGGGGCCTTCTTGAAACGGGTCGTTGCCCTGCGGCCGCACCACCTGCGCGGGCAGGGGAATCGCGGTACCCGGCGTGGAGATGGGGCGCGCCGCGGGGAACATGCCGGTGCGCTGGCCCGACGCCGGCTGGGCGGGAGGAGGCTGGGGCTGCGCGGCGCCGTACATGCCGGTCTTCGCGCTGACGGGAGGCTGGGTCTGCGACACGCCGGACTTGCGCGGCGGCAGCGGCGGCGGCGCGGAGGGGACCGAGGGCTTCGCGGCGGGGAAATTTCCCGTCGCCTGTTTGGCGTTGCCGTTGGCGTTGGCCACACCCCTCGCCGGAGTGGCGGGCTTCGAGCCGCCGAACAGCGGCTCATCATCGAGGCTCTCCCGCAGCTCGAGCAGCGGGTCCTCGGACTCGTTGGGGTTACCGGCCATGCCTAAGTGACCCAAGCCTACCCCTACTTTTGCTTTGGATCCCGATCTCTACTGGACCTGTAGCACTGCTAGGGTCGGCCCATGCCCAACCGGCACCGCCTGGCCAACGGCCTCACCGTGGTTTCCGAGCGTCTCGACGGTGCCCCGGTGGCCGCGTTCCAGGTGTGGGTGAAGGCAGGAGCGGCGGACGAAGAGCCGAACGAAATCGGGCTCGCCCACCTCCACGAGCACATGTTGTTCAAGGGTACCGAGCGGTTCGGACTGGGAGAAATCGCCCGTACCGTCGAGGCCCACGGAGGCGACATCAACGCCTTCACCACCTCCGACCAGACCGTCTACCACGTGCAGATGGCCAGCCGGCACGCCCGGGTGGGTCTCGAGGTGCTCGCCGACGCGATTCGCCGCTCCAAGTTCGACGCCGACGAGCTGGGCCGGGAAATCGAGGTGGTGTGCGAGGAGATCAAGCGTTCGCTCGATGCCCCCAGCCGCCGCGCCTACAAGTCGCTCTACGCCGCCGCCTACCAGCAGCACCCGTACGGCCGGCCGGTGATCGGCTTCGAGGCGAACGTGCGCGCCCACACCCGCGAGCGGGTGCTCGGCTTCTACCAGCGCCACTACGTGCCCAAGAACGTGGTGCTCGCCGCGGCGGGAGACCTCGACCACGAGCAGCTCGCGCGCTGGGCCGAAGACCTGTTCGGTGGCGAGTGGGGCAAGCCGAACGCGCCGCCTCCGCGTGCGAAGGAGCCCGAGCGCACCGCTCCGAAGGTGTCGCTGGAGCGTGCGGCGGTGAAGGAGTGCCACCTGCACCTGGCGATGGCGGCGCCCGCGCTCGACCACCCCGACGTGCCGGCGTTGGATCTGCTGGCGATGGTGCTCGGTCAGGGCTCGGGCTCACGACTGTCGCTCCACGTGAAGCGTCGGCAGGCGCTCGCCAGCGAGGTCGGCGCCTGGGCGCACACCCCGCAAGACCCCGGGCTGTTCACCGTCTCGCTCTCCGGCCAGAAAGAGAGCGCGGTGCGTGCGCTGCAGGAAGCGGTGAAGGTCTCCGCCGGCCTATCGCGGGAAAAAATGACCGAGGGAGAGCTGGCGGTCGCCAAGGCCTACGTCGAAGCCGAGACGGTGTGGCACCGCGAGTCGTGTGATGGCGTCGCGCGGCGCATCGGCTTCTACGAGTCGTCGGCGGGCGGCTTCGAGAAAGAAGCCGAGTACCTCGAGCAGATGCTGTCGACCACCCGCGAGCAGGTGCTGGCGGCGGCGCAGAAGTACCTCCGCTTCGACCGCGCGGTGCTCGCCGGGCTGGTGCCGCAAGACGCGCCGTTCACCGACGACGAATTGCTCGGCGCGGCGCTCGATGCGGCGAACGCTCCGATGCAGGTGACCCGCGAGGGCGTGGAGCGGCCGGCGTCGAAGGCGCGCGCGTTCTCTCCCCGGCCGCTGAAGAAGCCGACCGTGGTGCACAAGCTGAAGTCGGGCGGCACGCTGTTGATGCGGCGCGAGGGTTGGGTGCCGGTGACGGCCCTGCGCGCGACCTGGCCGGGCGGCACCCGGCTCGAGACCGTCGAAAACAACGGCCTGTTCACGCTGATGGCACGCACGCTCGTTCGCGGGACGAAGACGAAGAGCGCGGAGCAGATCACCGAGCGGGTCGACGCGCTGGCGGGCGGGCTGTCGACCGCCGGTGGGCGCGGCTCGTTCTCGTTGCGCGGCAGCTTCTTGTCGCGGCAGCTGGAGCACGCGTTCCGGTTGTTCGCCGAGGTCGCCACCCAGCCCGGCTTTCACGAGGGCGAGGTGACCCGCGAGCGCAACCGCATGCTCGACGACCTCAAGGCGCGCGACGATCGCCCCAGCGGGTTGGCGTTCGAGCTGTTCGCGAAGACGATGTTCCAGCAGCACCCGTACCGGCTGTCGATGCTGGGCGAGCCGGAGTCGGTGGCGAAGCTGACCGCCGAGCAGCTGCATCAGGCCACCCAGCGCTTCTTGGATCCCTCGCGCATGCACCTCGCGGTGGTGGGCGACTTCGACGAAGACGAAGTGGTGCGGCTGGCCGAAGAGCTGTTCGTCTCGCGCGGCACGCCGGCGCCGATTCCCGCCATCGCGCCCGAGCCTCCGTGGACCGGGCGGCGCGAAGCGACCAAGGAGCTCGACAAGGCGCAGTCGCACGTGGTGCTCGGCTTTCCCGGAGCGAGGGTGACCGACGAATGGCGGCGCGCGCTCGAGCTGCTCTCGACCTTGATGTCGGGGCAGGGCGGCCGGCTGTTCCTCGAGCTGCGCGACAAGCAGTCGCTCGCGTACAGCGTGTCGTCGATGGCGCTGGAGGGCGTCGACCCCGGCTACTTCGCCGTCTACATGGGCACCAGCCCCGAGAAGGTGCCGACCGCGATCGCCGGCATCGAGCGCGAGCTGAAGCGGGTGGTCGACGAGAAGGTCACCGAAGCCGAGCTCTCGCGTTCGCGCGAGTACCTGATCGGCGCGCACGAAGTGTCGCTCCAGCAGTCGGGAGCGCGCGCGGGGTTGATCGCGCTCGACAGCTGCTACGGCCTGGGGCCCGACCGTTTTCTCGAGTACCCGAAAGAGATCGCCGCGGTCACCGTCGAAGAGGTGCAGGCGGTGGCGAAGCGGGTGATTGACTTCAACCGGTGCACGCTCGTCGTGGTAGGAAAACGCACGTGAGGCTGAGAGCGTTCGTGTTCGCGGCGCTGTGTGTGTCGGCGTGCTCGCTGATCACCAACTTCGATCCCGACGGTCAGCCGTGTGACACCTCGGCGTTCGATCAGGCCCAGGAGTGCCTCTCCGACGCCGGCTACTGGTGCGTGAACGGCTTCTGCCGCAAGACCGCGCCTCCCGGAGTCGGCGGTGGCTCGGCCGTCGGTGGCGGCTCGGCAGTGGGCGGCGGCGGCGCGGCGACCGGTGGCGGCTCCGCCACGGGCGGTGGCGTGGGTGGCGGTGGCGGCAACACCGATGGCGGCGACGGCGGTACCTGCGACGGCGGCGTAAAAGGCGCGGACGCGGGCGATGGCGGCTGCTGATTCAGCGGCCCTGGTGCTTGGCGATCAACCGCTGCAGAAACTGACGCGACACCTGCGCCAATCGCGCCGCCTCCGAGACGTTGCCGCCGCTCTTCGCCAGCACCTGCTTCAGGTAGGCGCGCTCGAACGCGTCGGTGCTCCGCTCGCGCGCGGCCGAGAGCGGGAGCAGCTCGGCGTGGCCGGGCCCTGCGCCGGCGTCGGTCTGCGCGTCGGCGTCGACCAGCCCGAGCGCGGGCAGGGTGGGGAAGGCGAGCAGCCGCTCGATCACGTTGCGCAGCTCGCGCACGTTGCCCGGCCAGCGGTGCTCGAGCAGCAGCGCCTGCTCGTCGGCCGGCAGCGAAGCGAAGGTGCGGGTGCTGTTGTGCTCGCGCAGCATCAGGTCGACCAGCCCGGGCAGATCGTCGACCCGCTCCCGCAGCGACGGCAGCCGCACCTTCAGCGCCGAGAGCCGGAAGTAGAGGTCTTCGCGAAAGGTGCCCGCCTTCACCATCGCCCGCAGCGAGCGGTGGGTCGCCGCAACCAGCCGCACATCGACGGTGGTGGTGTTGTTCGAGCCCAGCCGTCGCACCTCGCGGCGCTCGAGCAGGCGCAAAAGCTTCGGCTGCAGCTCGAGCGGGAGCTCGCCGATCTCGTCGAGCAGCAGGGTGCCGCCGTTGGCCGCCTCCGCCAGGCCGGCCCGCGCGCTCGCCGCTCCGGTGAAGGCGCCCTTCTCGTAGCCGAACAGCTCGCCTTCGAGCAGCGAGCCTGCCGCCGCCCCGCAGTCGAACACCAGGTACGGCCCGTCGGCGCGCTTCGACGCGCGGTGAATCGCTTCGGCGGTGAGGTCTTTGCCGGTGCCGGTCTCGCCCTCGAGCAGCAGCGGTGCGTCAGATTGGGAGACCGCTTCGAGCTGCGAGAAGACGGTGCGCATCACCGCGCTCTTGCCGAACACCGGCCCGAAGTGCGCCGCGGCCGAGACGGTCACCTGCTCGGGGTCGAGCTTCTTCAGCGTCAGCGTGGACTGGCCCAGCTTCACCTTCGCGCCCGGCGAGAGGTACGCCTCCAGCACCGCGATGCCGTCGACGGTGATGCCGTTGGTGCTGCCGAGGTCGCGCAGCACCATTCGCCCCGCGCGCCAGAACAGCTCGCAGTGACGGCCCGAGACGGTGTCGTCGGCGAGCACCAGGTCGCAGCCGTCGCCCGAGCCGACCACCACCGGCCCGTCGAGCGCCGCCTTCGCGCCCTTGCTCGCTCCGCCCGAAACGTGAATCTCGACCCGCGGCTGCTCGACCTTCTCTCCGCCCGTCAGCACCCGCGTCTTCACGTTTGCCAGCCTAGCTGTGAAATCTCAATAGGTCGTTCCCTATTCGGAGATGTCCATCCGAGGGGCTCTGTGGATTGCTGGCGTTGCGAGACGTCCAACCACCCACCGAGGACCCCCAGATGAACCTGCATAAGAAAGCGCGGACCTGCCCCGAGAGTCGAGCCTTGCTTGTCGATCGCGTCGTGCGACTCGGCTGGAAGGTGACGCGTGCTGCAGATGCCGCAGGCGTCAGCACGCGCACCGCGCACAAATGGCTCAACCGCTATGAGTTCGGCGGCGAGGCCGAGCTGAACGATCGCTCGTCCAGGCCGAAGAGCTCGCCGCTGCAGCTCGGGCCGGCGTGGGTGGAACTCATCCTCATGCTGCGGCGCAGCCGGATGTCGGGGCCGGCGATCGCCACCCGGCTACAGCTGCCAAAGTCGACGGTCGCGCGCATCCTGAAGCGCAACAAGGTTTCTCGGCTGCGCGCTCTCGAGCCGGTACAACCCATCGTCCGCTACGAGTGGCCCAAACCCGGCGACATGCTGCACCTCGACGTGAAGAAGCTGGGCCGCATCAAAGGCCTCGGGCATCGCATCACGGGACTCACAGGCCACAAGAGAAACCGAGGCATCGGCTGGGACTTCGTCCACGTCTGCGTCGATGACGCCTCGCGCGTCGCGTATGTCGAGGTCCTGCCCGACGAGACGGGCGTCACGACAGTGGGCTTCTTGAAGCGTGCCCTGGCGTGGTTTCGGTCGATGGGGGTCCGCGTGCGCAGAATCCTTACCGACAACGGAACGAACTACCGCTCGTTGGTCTTCGCGCACTGCTGCGCCAGGCTGCGCTTGCAGCACCGAAGAACGAAACCCTACACGCCACGCACAAACGGAAAGGCCGAGCGCTTCATCCAAACGCTGCTGCGTGAATGCGCGTACGCCATGCCCTTCATCAGCTCCGCGCAGCGCTCAACTGCGCTGCGCGGGTGGCTACGGCACTACAACGAAGACCGGTTACACGGCACCATCCGCATGACACCATTCGCCCGACTCAAGGCCGCAGCGTGAACAACGTCATGAGAATCCACACCTAGCGCCTAGTCTCGGCGGCGTGGGAAGGCCATTCGGCCGCTACGAGCTCCTCGCAAAGATTGCGCAGGGAGGAATGGCCGAGGTCTTCCTCGCCGTTCAACGAGGACCGGGCGGCTTCGAGAAGTTGGTGGCGATCAAACAGCTCCTGCCCGAGCTGGTGGAGGAGCCTGGCTTCGTCGAGGGCTTCCAGGACGAGGCGCGCATCGCCGCGGTGCTCTCGCACCCCAACATCTGCCAGACCTTCGAGCTCGGCCAGGAGGCGGGGCGCTACTTCATCGCGATGGAGTACCTGGCCGGCGTGCCGCTCTCGCGCTTGTGGAAGAAGTCGCTCAAGGATCAGACGCCGCTGCCCGCTTCACTCGCGGCGTGGGCGGTGGCGCGCGCGGCGGAGGGGCTGGCTCACGCGCACCAGGTCACCACGCCCGACGGCCGCCCGCTGCACGTGGTGCACCGCGACGTGTCGCCCGACAACATCGTGGTCACCTGGGAGGGGCTGGTGAAGGTGGTCGACTTCGGCATTGCGAAGGCCGCCAACCGGCAGCAGCGCACCCGCACCGGAGTGGTGAAGGGCAAGCTGTCGTACATGGCACCGGAGCAGGCGCTCGGGCAGCCGGTCGATGGGCGCGCCGACGTCTACTCGCTCGGCGCGGTGCTCTACGAGGTGCTGGCGCACGAGCCGATGCTGCGCGGCGAGAACGACATCGAGACGATGCGGCGGATCGTGGAGGGCAAGCGGCCGGTGCTCTCTGGGCGTTCCGGCATTCCCGCGGCGCTGTCGCGAGCGGTCGAGCAGGCGACCGCGCACTCTGCGAACGAGCGGCCCACCGCCGACCAGTTCGCCGAGCGGCTTACCGAGGCGATTCGAAAGCTCGAGCCGCTGCCCTCGCAGGAGGCGCTCGCCCGGCACATTCAGAAGGTGTTCGCGGTCGAGCGGGCCGAGGAGCAGGCGCGGCTGAAGACCGCCGCTGCGCCCGACCTGGAGGACTTTCTCTTCAGCGCCCCGCCTCGGGTGAACGAGGAGCTGAGCGCGTCGACGCTGGAGGTCGCGCCGCAACGGCCCGGCACCCGCCAGCTCGGCGCGCCGGAGACACGCACCGCGCCGCGCCGGCGGTGGCCGCTGATCGCAGGAGCCGTGACGGTGGCGCTCGCGCTCGGAGGCTTCGGAGTGTCGCGGCTCAACCACGTCGAGCCACCGCCGCCTGCGCCTCAGCCGGTGGCCGCCGCGCCGGTGGAGCCGCCTCCTCCGCCCGTGGCCACGCCCGAGCCGCCGCCTGCTCCGCCGCTGGTGGAGAGCACGCCCGCGCCGAAGCCTGCTCCGCGTCCCGCCGCGCCGGTGAAGACCGCTCGCAAGCCGGCGAAGGTGGAAGTGCCCGCCGAGAGCGGCACCGGCAAGCTGACCTTCGACACCGTGCCGTGGACCGACGTGTTCCTCGGCTCGCGAAAAATCGGCACCACGCCGCTGGTGGAGGTCGAGCTGCCCGCAGGTCCCCTGAAGCTGCGGCTGGTGAACCCGCAGGCGCAGATCGATCGCCGCTACGACGTGGTGATTCGCGCCAATCAGGTGGTGACGCTGCCGCGCACCAAGCTCTAACCGAGCATCGCGCTCAACGCGGCCGCCCAGCGCGCCGGGTCTTCCAGCATCGGGTAGTGGCCGAGGCCGTCGAGCCAGGTGGTCTTCGCCTTCGGGCACGCGCGCGCGAGCGCTTCTGGAATCGCGGTGACCGCGATCGGGTCTTCCTTCGCCCAGAGCAGGTTCATCGGCGCTTCGAGCTTCGGGAGCGAGTCGATCCACCGCTCGCGAAACCGCGCGCGCTCGCCGATGTACTGCGAGATCGGGTGCAGCCGGGCGCGGCCGTCGTCGGAGTTGATCAGCCACCACGCCAGCTCCAGCTCGCGGTCAGACACTGCGTCGGGCCGGCCGAAGATGGCGCGCAGCTGAAGGCGAAACGTGCGGTAGCTGGCGAGCTTCGCGAACAGCGGCCCGGTGAGCGTGCTGCGCATCAACTTCTGGGTCACCCGCAGCTGGGCCAGCTCGAGCATCATCGAGCCGTTGCAGAAGGTCACCGAGCTCAGCTCGAACGGGAGCAGGCCGCGCACCGAGCGGGTGCAGAGCTCGTTGGCGATGGTGGTGCCGTAGTCGTGGCCGACCACGTGGCCGCGGGTGATGCCGAGCGCGCGCCAGACACCGAGCGCGAAGTCGGCCTGCTCGAGCAGAGAATACGACCAAGCGGTGGGCTTCTCGGAGAGGCCGAAACCGAGGTGGTCGTGGGCGACGACGCGGCGGTTCTTCGACAGCTGCGCCATCACCTGGCGAAAGTCGAAGCTCGAGGTGGGGAAGCCGTGCAGGAAGAGGATCGGGTCGCCTGCACCTTGACCCTGGTCAGTGACGAAGATGCGCCGGCCGAACACGTTGAGCTCGCGGCCCTGCTGCCGCCACGCGGTGATTTCTTTCGGCTCCTCCACCGCTCCGCCGTACCACGCGGGCGGTCGTTGTGATGTGGTTTCGCGCAGGTGCTTTTCGCTCTCGCTCTCTCGGTTCTCTCCGCGACGCCCGACGACTGCCGCGAGGCGTACGCCGCGGTGAACTACAAGGAGGCGGCGCGGGTCTGCGTCGAGGTGCTCTCCGAGGCGCCGCGCGGAGAGCTGCCCGGGCTGTATCGGTTGGCCGGGCTCTCGCTCGCCGCGCTGGGCGAAGACGAGCGTGCGTATGGGCTGTTCATCAGCCTGCTGGCGATGGACCCGCAGGTGCAGCTCGACCCGTCGCTGTCGCCGAAGCTGAGGGCGCCGTTCGAGAAGGCGAAGCAGGCGCGGCGAGCGGAGGCGCTGAAGCTCGACGCTGCGGCCGTGCCGCCCAAGGTGCGCGAGGGAAAGCCGTTCGCGGTCGACGTCGAGGTGCACGACGGCGCGGGCAAGCCGGTGACCGAGGTGCAGCTCAAGCGCGACGGCAAGCAGCTGGCGGCCGCACGGGCGGATCCAACCCGGTTCGAGCTCGGCGCTGCGCCACCCGGGAAGCTGTCGTTGGAGGTGACCGCGCTCGACAAGTACGGCGGAAGGTTGGCGGCGCTCCCGTTCGAGCTCGAAGTGACCGCGCGCTCGACTCGCAGCGCGGCGCTGTCGTGGAAGCTGTGGGCCGTTGCCGCCGCCGTGGTGCTGGTCGCCGCGACCGTGAGCGGTGTGGTGTCGAATCAGCTGTTCGATTCGGCGGGCCGGCAGCACTACGCGTCTGACGCTGATTCGAAGTTGGCGCTGTCGAATGCGACGGCGATCGGCGCCGATGTCGGGTTCGGGGTCGGTGGGGCGATGGGGCTGACTGCGCTGATTCTGCTGATCACGGCGGACCGCGAATGAGCCGCCTCGAGCACGGCGAGCGGAGACGTGACGCCCCTCCCGCCCTTCGGGCACCCTCCCCCTTGATGGGGGGAGGGGCTCCTCCCCTCGCAGAGGGGAGGTGTCGCGAAGCGACGGAGGGGCGTCACACCTCGGTCGCCCTGCTTCTACTCGCCACCGCCTGCGTCACCCACTCACTCGACTACACCGGCCTCGCTTGCGACGACGCCCACCCGTGCCCTGTAGGTCTCACCTGCGGCGCAGACAAGACGTGTGGTGGCGGATCAAACGGCGGCGGCGACGGAGGCACCTCCACCGACGCTGGCTGCCCATTCGACCTCGACCCGGCGGCGAGCGCGTGCAGCGGCACCACCTGGTACCTCTCACCGGCCGGCAACGATTCCGCCGACGGCAAGTCTGTGACCACCGCGAAAGCGACGCTCACTGGAGTGACCGTGAGCCCGGGCGACGTGGTGCATCTGCTCGGCGGAACCTGGCCCACCACCCCCGCGATCACCGCCGCGATGTCGGGCAGCTCTGCGTGTCCGGTGCTGTTCGACGGCGAGAGCGACGGCGGCACCGTGCTCGTGCACACGCTCCACCTCGACGCGACCTTCGCGGTGCTGCGCCACCTCACCTTCACTCCGAAAGACGAAGACGCGATTAACGCCGGCGGCGCGAAGAACGTCACCTTCCAGTTCGACACCTTCCGCGCGCAGATGCCGACCCCGGGACAGTACCCGAGCGACCTCTTCTTGCCCGGAGACGGCTGCAAGGACTGCGTGGTGCGCCAGTGCCGCTTCGAGAGCGACGGCACCAACACCGTGCTCTCCGAGGCGCAGACGCCGAGCGCGTTCAGCTTCTACGGCAACACGGTGGTGATGAAGGGCGCGAGCCTGTCCTTCGTCGGGCCGGCGCTGGTCGAGGCGAACGACTTCAGCGGCCACTTCTCGGCCCAACAGAACAGCGGCCTGCTCGACTTCACCAAGGCGCCCAACAGCGTGGTGCGGCGCAACGTGTTCCACGACATCGACGACATCTTCGACAGCCCGATGATCTGGAAAGCCGGCCGGGTGACCAACAACACCTTCGTGCGAATCAGCGGCAACGACACCGCTCCGCTGGTGATCGGCGCCGGCCGCTTCGACGACAACATCGCCTCCATCACCGGCTGGGTGGTGAAGGAGAGCGAGGCCGACGGCGGCGACTACAACCTGTTCGACCCCTCGGTGGGGCGGCCGTTCGGCAGCTTCGACGGCGGCGCGCTCAACGGCACTGATCAGCTCGCGGCGGTGGGGTTCGACCCTTCGGGCTACGTGCCCGCGGCGGGCAATGCAGCGGTCGATCGCGGCGATCCCTCGCTGCCGGTCCCACTCGGCGGCGGCACCCGGGCCGACATCGGCGCCTTCGAGCGCGGCGCCACGCCGATCGCCGACGGCCGGTACTGCCTGCCTGATGGTGGCAACCCGTAGGTGGCAGGTGCAAACCATTGGTTGGCAGGGTGCTGATGTCGTACCCGTGAAGTTACGCGGGTCATTTCGCGGCACCGGCTCTGCATTTGCGCCACGCCATGTTTGGCCGCGCACACCTTCCGCTCCTTCTTCTCGCTACCTGCGTCGCCTGTGTGGGACGAATCGACCTCCCGCGCGGAGGCTCTCCCGGTGGCAGCGGCGCGGGCGGCGGCGACGGCTCGAGCGACCCGGCGCTGGTGTGTAACGCGGGCCCGTACCCGGCGGTGACGTCGCTCCACCGGCTGACGGTGAGCCAGTACCAGCACGCGATCGCCGACATCTTCGGCCCGACGGTGATCGCGAGCGCGCAGTACCCCGGCTCGTACGGCAAGAGCATCACCGGCTACTCCACCGAAGAAGGTATCAACGAGGTCGGCGACCAGAGCACCGAGCAGGTGATGAACGCCGCCGAAGAGGTCGCGCAGTCGATCTACCCGAAGCTGGGCGCGCTGCTCCCGTGCTCGGCGACCACCGCCGACAGCGCCTGCGCGAAGAGCTTTCTCGACACCTTCGCCACCCGCGCCTACCGCCGCCCGCTCACCAGCGACGAGCGCGCCGCGCTGATGACCACCTTCGGCGACGCGACCGCCGCGGGCGCCACCTTCACCGAGGCGGTGGCGATCATGAGCGCGCACCTGCTCCAGGCGCCGCAGTTTCTCTACCAGGTCGAAGACTCCGCCGGCGCCGGCCGCGCGCTCACCGGCTACGAGCTCGCCAGCCGGCTCTCGTTTCTGCTCTGGGACTCGGTGCCCGACGACGAGCTGCTCGCGCTCGCCGCCGACGGCACGCTGGAAGACCCGGGCACCGTCGCCGCCCAGGCGCAGCGCATGCTCGCCTCGCCGAAGGCCGACTCCGCGCTGGCCCGGCTGCTGCGCGAGTGGACCGCGACCGCCCGGCTGACGCCCGCCGACAAAGACGTGAGCGTGTTCCCGTTCTTCACCCAGGCCTACGCGAAGTCGATGAACGACGCGTTCGACCGGTTCTCGATCGATCAGCTCCGCACCGGCACGCTCACCTCGCTGCTGACCGCCAACGTCGCCTTCGTCGACGCCAACCTCGCCGCGCAGTACGGGCTGCCCGCGCCCACCGGCGGCGGCTGGGAGCGCGCCCAGGTCGACGGCAACCGCTACGCCGGCGTGTGCACCCAGCCGCTGCTGCTCGCGACCCAGTCGCACCCGGGCACCTCGTCGTACGTGTTTCGCGGCCGCACGGTGCTGAAGCGCCTGCTCGCCGAGGCGTTCCCCAACCCGCCGGCGAACGCGCAGTCGACCTTCTCGACCTTCACCTTCCCCACCGACCCGACCGGGAAAGACGTGTCGGCGGTGGTGCGCAGCAACGCCAACTGCGCCGGCTGCCACCAGCAGATCGACCCGCCGGGCCTGGCGTTCGAGCACTTCGACGGCCTCGGCAAGTGGCGCGACAGCTACGACTCGGGCAAGGCGATCGACGCTTCGGGCACGATGACGCTCGGCTCCGGTGCGCTGGGCTTCGCGGGCAACGTCGAGCTGGCGCAGAAGCTCGCCGCGGCGCCCGAGCTGGAGCAGGCGGTGGCGGTGCAGCTGTTTCGCTTCACCTTCTCGCGCATGGAGAGCGCCGCCGACGCCTGCGCGATCGCCTCGGTGCGCACCTCGCTTCACGACAGCGGCGGCGATCTCGGCCACGCGCTGCTCGCCGTCACCCACACCGACGCGTTCTCCTGGAGGGCCGACCCGTGAACCCCAACCGCATCGACCGCCGCCGGTTTCTGATCGGCTCCGGCGCCACCCTGGCGTTGCCGATGCTGGAGTCGCTCGCGCCCCGTACCGCGTTCGGCCAGTCGGCCGCCGCCGCTCCGAAGCGGTTGATCCTGATGCACACCCAGGACGGCCGGTTGATCGGCGACGGCGATCGCGCCAACGACTGGTGGTCTCCGCTCGCGGCCACTGGCGCGCTCACCGCGTCGATGAGCCCGATGCTGTCGCCGCTCGCCTCGGTGCGCAACGAGCTGGTCACCCTCGACGGCATCGACAACCTGGTGCGGCACACGGTGTCTGACGGCGAAGGCCATCTCCCCGCGCAGAAGACCTGCCTCACCTGCCGCACCCCGAACGCCAGCGGCGACGTGATCGCTCCTTCGTTCGACTACCTGCTCGGCACGAGGCTGGCGGCGAACGCCTCGATGCGGCCCTCGGTGGTGCTCTCGGGCACCGCCGCCGACTACACCTGGCGCGCGGGCAACTCCGAGGTCTTCTTCGGCGAGGGCGGCTCTCCTCCGACGCTGATCTCGTTCGACCCCGCGGCGGCGATCGGTGAGCTGTTCGGGCCGCCGATGGTGCAGGGCACGCCGCCTCCGCCGACGCTCGCCGACCGGATGAAGGGCTCGCGCAAGAGCGTGCTCGACGGAGTGCTCTCGAGCTTCAACGCGCTCCGCGGCCGGGTGAGCGCCGCCGACAAGGCGAAGCTCGACGCCCACGCCAACTTCATTCGCACCCTGGAGCAGCGCAACGGCTCGACCCCGGTGACCCCGTCGATGTCGTGCCAGCGGCCGGCCGAGGCGAGCGTGCCGTCGAACGACGCACCCAACGGCGGCGCCTATCTTCGCGGCGAGCAGGACGCGGCGATGATGCCGGTGATCGTCGAGAACCTGGTGCAGACGATCGCCTGCGACGTCACCCGGGTGGCGAGCCTGTTCTTCTGGAACGCCGACGACCCGATCTTCCCGACCGAGTTCTCCGGCACGAGCCCGTTTCAACAGAACAACTGGCACGCCACCATTCACGGCGTGCCGCGCCCGTCGGAGAACATGAGCGACGCGCAGGCGCTCACCAACAGCTTCCACTTCTACGCCAAGGCGTACGCGCAGATCGTCACCCGGCTCTCGCAGATCACCGACGTCGACGGCAGCCGGCTGCTCGACAACACGCTGGTGCTCTGGGTGAGCGAGATGGGCCGCGGCGCGGTGCACGTCGACTACGACATTCCGGTGGTGATGGCGGGCTTGAAGAGCGGCTTCCCCAAGGGCCAGGGCCGGCACGTGGTCAGCGATCGCCGCAGTCTGGGCGACCTCTACGCGCAGGTGCTGCGCATGTACGGCGGCAGCGACACCACCTTCGGCGAGACCGGCACGATCGGAGACCACAACCCGTCGGGCGACATGATCACCGACGCGGGCTACCCGGGGCTGATCGCGCGCTCGACGCCTCTGCACCTCGGCGCGATCGACCTCTAACGGTCGAGCTTGGTGAGCACGTCCATCATCACCGTTTGATACAGCCGCCCGAGCGGCGCCTCGTCGCGCACCACCTTCAGCTTCTCGAGCCGCTTCGAAAGGTTGGGGAACGCGGGCGCTGCGTCGGGGTCGGAGCTGCCGGCGAACATGCCCTGGCCGTTGGTGTGGCAGCGGTCGGTGTGCATGTCGGGCGCGAGGAACGCCTGGTTCGGGCGAATCACCCGGGTGACCACGCTGATGCAGTTGTCGCCGTTGAAGTTGGCGGAGTCGTGGCCGAACTTCTGAATCTCGAGCTCGATGCGCCAATCGGCCTGGTCGGCGACCTTGGCACCCGACTGGGTGAGCTGCTCGATGATGAAGTCGCGGGTGGCGTTGCCGAGCTCGGCGGTGTCGGCGCCCAGATCGACTGAGCGCACCGACACCATCACCGGCGCGGCCTGGAACTGCTTGAACTGCCGCGGCCCGCTCTGCACGTCGCGCTGAATCTCGGGCATCGCGTGGGTCGGCAGCGGCGGCTCACTGGCGCATGAGAAGAGAAGGGAACACAGAATCGCCGAGGGAAGCCATCGCATGGGGCCCCTGTTAACACTGACCAGCAGCACGCTGAACGTTCGATTCGGTGGTGGGTACCAGGGAGTAACGGAGGCGGTCGGACCGGGGGAAACGGCCGGATCGCGATGGTTGCACTGTTGTTGGCAGTGGTGGTGTCTCAGTCCCCGCAGGAAAACGAATTCTCGGCGCCGCCGATGGTGGCGACCGATGTGCCCGAGGCGAGGCAAGCAGCGCCTCCGCCGCCCGAAGCAGAGAGCAGCTTCGAGGGCCCGTGGTGGCGCGTGCGCGCGCTGACCACCGCGAACTACTACACCACCCACACCGACGACCTCGGCACCTGGGGCGCGCGCGCCGAGCTCGACATCTGGCGCATCGGCACGGTGCTCACCTACGACCGCGCGGTCACCACCGGGCTCACGCTCGACCCGCAGCAGGACCTCACCGTGCTGGTGGGTTACGCGCTGCTGGCCAGCAACCACGCCTGGATTCGGGCGTTGGTGGGGCCCGACGTGCGCTTCGGCAGCTCGACCCAGTGGGGCCCGTCGTTCGGGCTCACGGGGCGGTTCGGCTTCTCGTGGATCGCGGTCGAAGCCGACGCCACGCTGACGCCGTTGCCGTTTCGCCGGCTCGACACCCGGGCGGCGCTCGCGCTCACCGGCGGCGTCTTCGAGCTCCAGGGTGGGGTGCGCGGGCAGTGGTTCGACGACAGCGAAGGCGGCGACCTCGGGCGGCTCTTCAACTCCACCGCCCAGCTGGGCCCCTTCATCGCCCTGGGGCTGACGTTCTAGACGGACCCTCTCCTTTGGGAGAGGCCGACGAGCGCCATAGGCGCTCGCGGGTGAGGGACAGCCCTGTCTGCGCGTCGCACGCGGAGCCGTTCCGTCAAGGAGCCGTCCCGTCGAAGGAAGCGTCGAACACCACGCGGCTCCTTCAAACCTGCTGCTATATCGCGCGGCATGAACTCCAAGCTCTACGGCGTGATCATGGCAGGCGGCTCCGGGACTCGCTTCTGGCCGCTGTCGCGCAAGGCGCGCCCCAAGCAGTTCCTGGCCCTGGCGACCAAGCGCACGATGATCGAAGAGACGCTTGCGCGGCTGAACGGCCTCTCGAACCCGAAGGACTGCTTCGTGGTGTGTGGAGCGCTGCACGCGAACCCGGTGAAGAAGCTGCTGAAGAAGCTGCCGGCGAAGAACGTGTTGGTGGAGCCCGAGGCGCGCAACACGGCTCCGGCGATCGCTTTGGCGGCGGCGCACGTGGCGGCGCGCGACCCGAACGGCCTGGTGGCGGTGCTCCCGTCGGATCAGCACGTGTCCGACGTTCCCGGTTTTCAGAAGGCGGTCGAGCTGGCGGCGGCGGTGGCGGAGCAGGGCTACATCGTGACGTTGGGCATCAAGCCTTCGCGGCCCGAGACCGGCTACGGCTACATCCGGGTGGGCGAGCCGTTGCCTTCGGGCGGCTGCCGGGTGGCGGCCTTCGTCGAGAAGCCGAACCTGGAGACGGCGCAGCAGTACATGGTGAGCGGCGAGTACCTGTGGAACGCGGGCATCTTCATCTTCAAGGCCTCGACGATGCTGGAGGCGTTCCAAGCGCACATGCCCGAGCTGTCGGCGGCGACCGCTGAGATTCAGGCCGCGGTGGGCACCAAGAAGGAAGCGGCGGTGCTGAAGCGCGCGTGGAAGAAGATGCCGTCGCAGTCGATCGACTACGGCGTGGCCGAGAAGGCGCAGAACATCGCGGTGGTGCCGGGCGACTTCGGCTGGAGCGACGTGGGCAGCTTCGCGGCGTTGCCCGAGGTGCGCGCGAAAGACGCGGGCGGCAACGTGGTGGAGGGGCCGGCGCTGGTGATCGACTCGCAGGGCTGCGTGGTGGTGGCGTCGAAGAAGCCGCTCGCGGTGGTGGGAATGAAAGACGTGGTCGCGGTCGATGCGGGCGACGCGATCCTGGTGTTGCCGCGCGAGAAGAGCCAGGACGTGCGCAAGGTGGTCGAGGCGCTGAAGGCGAACAAGAAGCTCGCGCAGTATCTGTAGCTTCAACCCGCAACGAAAACGGCCTCCGCTCCGTGAAGAGCGAAGGCCGTCTCGTACAGCGGGAGGCGAATTACTTCTTCGCCGGGGCCGCCGCCGCGTCGTCCTTCTTCGCCGCGTCGTCGGTCTTGGCCGCGTCCTTCTTCTCGTCCTTCTTCGCGCCCTTCTTGGCGGTCTTGTCGGCCGGCTTCGCATCGCCCGCGGGGGCAGGGTCGGCGGCAAGGGCGTTGAACGAGAAGGCGAACAGGACGGCGCAGAGCAGCTTCTTCATTTGTGGGACCCCAGGATTAAGTGAGCGCAGTCATTGCGCTCGGTTCGGCGGAGTACAGGTCCCGTGCCACCGGCTATAGGCTTGGATCCCAACGGGTCTGGGGGCGCAGTTGTGGAAAGGGTCCTCAGCTGTGTCGGTGTCTACGTGGAGCGCACGAACAAACCTCTTTCCCTGATTTTGGGAATCACGCTGCTGGGCGGGTGCGCGCGCACCGACATCTACTCCTACACCTGCAACGCGCCTGGGGCACTTCGCCCCTGTAAGAGCGCGTGTGGGACCGGTTTCGAGCGATGCGAGAACCAGCTCTGGCAGGCGTGTGACGCGCCGCAGCCGAAGCCTCCGGCGGATCAGATCGCGATCGCGGGCACGATTCGCGACTTTCACCCCACGCACCCCGACTTCGAGCGCCCGTTGGACATGGTGGGCGACGATCGCGGGATCATCACCGCGACGTTGGGCGCCGACGGCGAGCCGGTCTACGCGCACGACGGCGCGACGCAGACGGTGACCAGCCCGGCGTCGTTCTTTCAGTGGTTCCACGACGACGCGTCGGTGAACGTGAGCCAGCCAAAGACGTTGACGCTCAAGAAGACGTCGAGCTCGCCGCTCGTCTACACCTTCGACGATCAGAGCTTCTTCCCGATCGACGGGCAGCTGTCCGGCGACGAGGGCAACCCGCACAACTTTCACTTCACGCTCGAGCTGCACACCAGCCTGGTCTACCGGGGCGGTGAAGAGCTGCACTTTCAGGGCGACGACGACCTGTTCGTGTTCATCGACAAGAAGTTGGTGATCGACCTGGGCGGCGCGCACCCGCAAGAAGGCGACTCGGTGCGGCTCGACGATCTCGATCTGTCGCGGGGCGCGGGCTACTCGTTCGACATCTTCTTCGCCGAGCGGCACACCTCGGCGTCGACGCTGCACATCGAGACGACGAACGCGCAGTTCGTGAACTGTCCCTAGTTGACCCTCTCCTGACAGGAGGGCGGACGGACGCATCGGCGTCCGCCGGGTGAGGTTATTCTCAGCGCGATGCGCCGCGTTCTGACTGTGATTGCCGTGTTGTCGTTCGCTGGCTGCGATTGTGGAACCAGCGGCACCGATGCCGGTTCTGGCGGCGGCTCCGCGGTGGGTGGCGGCTCGAGCATCGGCGGAGGCGCAGCTGCAGGCGGCGGCTCGAGCGCAGGAGGCGGCGTTGCTGCGGGCGGTGGTGCGAGTGCGGGAGGCGGGACCGGAGGTGGCCTTAGCCCAGCGGTGGGCGGCGGAACGGGCGGTGGCGCTGTCGAGTCCGACGGCGGCTCGGATTCCGGAGTCGACGCTGGCGAGCTCGATGGCGGCACGCCTGAGATCTGCGACGGCATCGACAACAACTTCGACGGGCTGATCGACAACGCGCCCGACGGTGGGCTGCTCACGCAGGCGTGTCCGCTCACGCTCGGCGTCTGCGCGACCGCGGTCTCGGTCTGCGACGCCGGCAATTGGGCGCCGTGCGATTACGGTCCGAGCTACCAGCTCACCGAGCGCAATTGCGATGGGCTCGACAACGACTGCGATGGTCGCATCGACACTTCGCGCAAGGTCGTTCTCTTCTCGGCAGATGCGGGACCTTTTCCCGCCGCAGGCGTCAACTCACAAGAGTTTCAACTGATCCCAGTCGGTACCGGATTTCGCATCGTCTATTTCATCGACGTCATCGACCTCGATCAGGACTTCAACATCACCTCGGTGGCTCGACCGCCCCCGGTGAATTTCGCAGCGCGAAGCCGGATGTTCCGCGACGGTTCGGACTGGCTGCGGTTTCAAACTTGGTACGACTCCACCAGCATGGAGATGTGCATGCAGGGCCAGCACATGCTGAACGACGGAGGAACAGATCTCGCCGACGGAGGGCCCGACGTTCTCTACGGTGCCTGTTGGCCTTCGCTTCCGATGACGTCGCAAGACACTCTCGCCACGTCAGATGGCTTTGTGACCGCTGCCGGAATTTTCAAGTTCAACAGCAGCCAGCCGAGCATCGCGTGGGCCAACTATCAGTTCGATGGCGGCGTGATCTTTGGAACCTATGACGCAGGGATGTGCGGAGCCGGTCAGTCGAACTGCTACGTGTTCATCGATGAGCCGACGTCGCGATTCGTGGGTCTTTACCAGCACTACGATCCTTTGCCGGTTCAGTCCTTCGTGCCGCCGTATGCTCCGGTGGTCGAAGCATTGATCTCTAATCCCGCGGGCGACTGCACCCCGACGTTCAACCCGCTCGGGTACGTGTGCCCCACGAATGGGCAAAACGATTGGTACCTCATCGATGGCGGGCACGTCGCACCAAGCTTCATCGGCTTCCCGTTGACTGACGTGCACGGCTCGCCGTCGCGCCTTCTCGCGCTTACTTACGACTCCGGTTATCCGTACCCCGCGTTGGCGCTCAGTGAAGTGGTTGATGGCGGCCTACAGCCCTATGCGGAGTTCGACGCTTATCCGTACGTCCCAGAGTTCAAAGTGACGAACCTCGGCGGCAAGCTTCAGATGGTGGTCTGGGGCGAAGGTCAACCCATCGGACCGTGCCCAGCCTGTTCGATCACCGCGTTCTCCGCCGAGTACGTCTGTGCGCCGTAGCTACTTCAGCGGCTGCGCCTTCACGTGGTCACCGCTGAGCAGAAAATCGCCGCGCGACAAATGATGAATCGTGCGCGCGTCATCGCTCGCGAACGTCCAAGTGTTCCCGCGCCACGACGCATCGTCGGCCCACGCGGCCACCACCTCGGCCACGAACAGGTCGTACGCCTTCTCGTGATGCGGCTCGCGCACCACCTTGCACTCCAGCCAGGCGGCGCAGCCCTCCACCAACGGCGCGGCCACCTTCGACGCGGCGGCCGTCTTCAAGCCGAACTTCTCGAACTTATCGACTTCGCGCCCTGAGACGCTGCCGACCGCGAAGGCCGCATCCACCATCGCCTTCGTCGGCAGCATCGCCACGAACTCGCCCGATGCGTCGACCAACTCCCGGGTGTAGGTGCCCTCGGCGATCACCGCGCAGAGCTTCGGCGGCACGATGTCCAAGGCCATGACCCAAGCCGCTGCCATGACGTTACGTTTTCCGGCCGCGGCCGAAGAAATGAGCGTCGTCGGGCCGTGGTTGATCAACTTGTAGACATGCTTGGGCTCGATGGCGATTCGCATCGGGTTGGGTTATCTCAGTCGCACCCAATGAATCCGCAGATCTTTCGCGAATATGACGTGCGCGGTCTGGTCGACAAAGACCTCACCGATGACGTGGTGATGAAGCTCGGCCAGGGCCTGGCCACGATGGTGAAGCGCTCCGGAGGCGACACCATCGTCGTCGGCCGCGACGCGCGCCTCTCGTCACCACGCTTCCGCGAAGCGTTCTGCAAGGGCGCCACCTCCACCGGCGTGCACGTGATCGACGTCGGCGTGGTGCCGACTCCGATCGTCTATTACGCGGCCAACACGCTCGGCACCGACGGCCTGGCGATGATCACCGGCTCGCACAACCCGCCCGAGTACAACGGCTTCAAGATGGGCGTCGGCAAGACGACCTTCTACGGCGAGACCATTCAGCAGCTCCGCAAGCTGATCGAGACCAACGACCTCGAGAAGAGCGACCGCATCGGCACCGTGCGCGAGTTCGACGCGATCACTCCGTACCTGCACTTCGTGAAGCAGACGGTGAAGTGCAACCGCAAGGGCTACAAAGTCGTGGTCGACGCCGGCAACGGAGTCGGCGGCATCGTCGCGGTCCCGCTGCTGAAGGCGATGGGCTACGACGTGATCGAGCTGTTCTGCGAGCCCGACGGCCGCTTCCCCAACCACCACGCCGACCCGACGGTGGCGAAGAACCTCGAGCACCTGATCGCCGCGGTGAAGAAGCACGGCGCCGAGTGCGGAGTGGCCTACGACGGCGACGCCGACCGCATCGGAGTGGTCGACGACCAGGGCGAGATCATCTGGGGCGACAAGCTGATGATCCTCCTCTCGCGCCACGTGCTGAAAGAGCAGCCCGGCGCGGCGATCGTGGGCGAGGTGAAGTGCAGCTTCACCCTCTACGACGACATCGCGAAGCACGGCGGCAAGCCGATCATGTGGAAGACCGGCCACTCGCTTATCAAAGCGAAGATGAAGGAAGAGCACGCGGCGCTGGCCGGCGAGATGTCGGGCCACATCTTCTACAAGCACCGCTTCTACGGCTTCGACGACGCGCCCTACACCACCGCGCGCCTGCTCGAGATCCTCACCCACGAGAACAAGCCGCTCTCGCAGCTGCTCGCCGACGTGCCGGTGACCTACTCGTCGCCCGAGCTCCGCTTCGACACCATCGAAGAGAAGAAGTTCGCGCTGGTGAAGGCCTGCACCGAGAAGCTCCGCGCCAAGGGCCTGCAGCTGAACGAGGTCGACGGCGTGCGCGCCACCTGGGCCGACGGCTGGGGGCTGATTCGCGCGTCGAACACCACTCCGATTCTGGTCGTTCGCTACGAGGCGACCACCAAGGAGCGGCTGGCGGAGATTCAGAAGCTGATCGACGGGACGATTGCCGAGGCGAAGAAGGAGCTCGGCGCGTAGCGAGTGAGGTGGGCGTGATCGGGTTGGGCGTCGATTTGGGCGGTACTTCAGCGCGGGTGGCGGCGGTCGAGCTCGCCACCGGCAAGTTGCTGCACTCCTCGAAGCACCAACACCAGGACCACGCACCCCAAGCGATCGTCGAGGGCCTCGGCGCCGCGATCGAGGCCTGCGCGAAGCAGGTGGGCGCCGCGAAAGACGCTCCGGTGGGCGTGGGCGTCGCCGCGCAGCTCGACGGGCAGACGGTGGCGGTGGCGCCGAACCTCGGCTGGCGCGACGTGCCGTTCGGAGCGCTCCTCGCCGGCCGCCTCGGCCGCAAGGTGGTGTTGCTCAACGACCTCAAGGTCGCCGCCTGGGGTGAGTTCAAGGCCGGCGCTGCGAAGGGCGAGAGCGACTCGTTCACCTGCTTCGTCGGCTCCGGCGTCGGCAGCGCGCAGATCGCCGGCGGGAAGATGGTGTGGGGCGGCCACGGCGTCGCCGGCGAGCTCGGTCACATCAAGGTGGTGCCCGACGGCGGGCGGCTGTGCGGCTGCGGCGAGCATGGCTGCCTGGAGGCGTACGCCGGTGGCCACAAGATCGCGGAGTGGATGCGCGAAGAGAAGATCGACGGCGGGGCGCCCGAGCTCGAGCTGCTCGCGTTCGAAGGCCACGCGCGCGCGAAAGAGCTGTGGACCATCGCCACCGGCTTCCTCTCGCTGGCGTTGGCGAACATGGTGACCGTGCTCAACCCCGGCTACCTGGTGCTCGGCGGTGGCGTGCTCAGCCGTTGCCCGCGGATGTACCAGCGCGTGGTGGAGACGATCGGCGCGCGCGCGGTGGCGGTGTCGCGGCGCGGCCTGAAGATCGGCATGGCCCAGCTGGGCGACGACGCCGGCGTGGTCGGCGCGGCGCTGCTCGCCGCCGAGCAGTAACTATTTGCCGATCCACTTCTCGGTGCCGATGATCTCGTCGAGACGTTTCTCCAGCGCCGAGAGCACCTCGACGCCCGGTGTCCTCCGGCAACCGTAGTAGTGAACGATCGACCGGCTTCTGTTTCCATCGGTGAAGGAGGTCGTCGCGGTCGGGTTGTCGGTCGCGTCGTAGCAGTCGAACTTGCCCTTCAGGTCGAAGTAGTTCGCCTGCGTGAACTCGTCGCGGATCTGCTGCAGCTGCTCCGAGCTCAGCTTGGAGACCCGGTCGCCTTTCTCCTTCACGTAGTCGCGCCCGCTCCACTTCACTGTGCCGTCGGTGAACACCGTCACCGTGTACGCCGGGCAGCTCCCGAAGCACATCGTGCGGTCGAGTGACGCCAGCGGGGCCGGCTTCTTCGGAGCGTCGGCCGACAAGAGCGCTGCGCAGACGAGGAGGGCGATTGGCATGGCCGCGAGACACCGGAACGGGCGGCCTGGTTCCGGATCAGTCGTGCTCGCCTCGGCTCGATGCCGGTCTTCGTGCGACGGCTGCTCGAGCGATCGATTCTGGGCCGAGTTTGGCCGGCGGCCAGTCGTCTACGCGCGACCAAAGTAGGCCCAGAATGGGAGAACACTCGGCCGGAAAGAGCGTGGCTGATCGAGGTCTGCCTCGAAGGTAGCGGGCGGAGGTCGCGCGAACGCCGTGCCCGCGCCCTTCGAACAGCACCCCAATCAAAGCGTCACTGCGCCGGGTGAATCCACCGGCTGTCGGTCTGCAGAACCTCGTCCAGCCGGTCTTCCAGAGTCTTCAACGCGGCGACGCCGGGCGGAGACTCGCACCCGTAGTAGTGGTCGATGCTCTTCGAGCGGGTGCCGTCGGAATAGAACGTCTTCGCGCTCGGCATGTCGGTCGTCTCGCGGCACGCGAAGTTGCCCTCCAGCTCGAAGTACTTCGCCCCCGCGAACGCGTCTCGCACCTGTGCGAGCTGCGCGTCGGTGAGCTGGGCCTCGGCGGCGCCTTGCTGGCCGACGTTTCTGAAGCCCTGCCAGTGCACGCGGCCGTCGGTGAAGACCTCCACTTTGTAGACCGGGCAGACGCCGAAGCACGGCGTGCGCTCCAGCGAAGCCAGCAACGACGGCGTGGGAGGAGGCGACGACGGTGCAGGCGCGGGCGTCGAGTGAGCACAGCCAACCAACAACAGAGCGAGCAGCGCCGTGGTTCGCATCGAGGCGGCGAGCCTAGCGCTCAGTACCCGCCGAGACTCTCGGGAACACCGAGGATCTCTTCCAGCCGGAGCTCGAGCTTGTTCAACGTGGCGACGCCGTCCGGCCGCCTGCAGCCGCGATCGTGTCTGATGCTCTGGCTGCGCACGCCGTCGGAGTACGAGGTGGTCACCACCGCCAGGTCGCTCAGCCCACGGCACGCGAAGTCGCCGCCGAGCTCGAAGTAGCCCGCGTCTTCGAACGCCTGCCGAACCTGAGCGAGCTGCGCTGCACTCAACATCGGCGTGCGGGGAATGCTGTCCATCGCCGAGCTGCCTTCCCAGGTCACGTTGCCGCTGTTGAAGACGGTCGCGCGATACCACGGGCTGCCGCCCCAGACCTCGGCCCGGCCCACCGTCGCGAGCACGGTGTTCGGCCCCTGCGACGCCACCGCGTTCGTGGTGGGCGCCACCGGCTGACAAGCGAGCAGCCACACACTCAGCGACAAGATCCGGCGCATGCCCACACCAGAGCGCACGCGGCGCCCCCCCGCCATCCGTCAAAAGCCTGACGCCTTAAGTGGCTCACCCCGGGTGCCGAAAGGGACGGCGTGGGACGTTCAGAAGTCATTCTCGGCATCGATCTGGGAACCAGCTTCTCCACGGCCGCGGCGGTGATTGACGGCAAGCTGCACTTCGCCCTCGATTCGCGGGGGGAGGCCTGCTTCCCCACGGTGGTCCATTTTCCCAAGGTGGGCGCGCCGCTGGTGGGGCACGAGGCCGATCGCCAGCGCGAAGTCGACCCGGCGAACACCTTCTTCGGCTTCAAGCGGGTGATCGGCCGCACCTCGGAGTCGCCCGCCACCAAGGTGCTCGACGCCTCGGCGCCCTTCAAGCTGGTGCTCAAGCCCACCCAGGAGGTCGCGGTGAAGGCGCGCGCCGCGGCGGTGAGCGCGACCGAGCTGGCGGCGATCGTGCTGCGCCACCTGAAAGAGCGCGCCACCCAGCGCTTCAACCGTGAGATCTCGAAGACGGTGCTGACCGTGCCCGCGAACTCCAGCTCCGCCACCCGCGCGGCGATGGTGAAGGCGGCCCAGCGCGCCGGTCTCGAAGTGCTTCGTCTGGTGCAGGAGCCGGTGGCCGGTGCGGTCGCCCACGGCGCCAACGCCAAGGCGCCTCCGTTCATCGTCTACGACTTCGGCGGCGGTACCTTCGACGCCGCGGTGGTGCGCGGCACCGGAGCCGGCCTCGAGCTGCTCGCCTCCGGCGGCGACGACTGCCTCGGCGGCGACGACCTCGACCTCGCGTTCAGCCGCTACATCGCCAACGGCCTGTGGAAGATCCGCCGGCTCGAGGCGCAGAAAGACGCGGTGCTGTGGACCCGCATCGTGCGTCAGTGCGAGCAGGTGAAGCGGGCGCTCTCCAACGCGCCGCAAGTGCGCTACCAGCTCAAAGACGCGTTCACCGACCTCCAGCCCGACCTCGACATCGTGATCAACCGCGATCAGGTCGCCCCCAGCTGGGCCGAGCTGGTGCAGCGCTCGCTCGACGCCACCGACGCCACGGTGAAGAAGTCGGGGTTGGATCGCGCCGCCCTCGCCGGAGCCCTGCTGATCGGCGGCACCACCTTCGTGCACCAGGTGCGCACCGCCGTGAACGGCATGTTCGCCGGCAAGGTGCTGCTCGAGAAAGACCCGCAGACCGCGGTCGCTCGCGGAGCGGCGATCATCGCCTCGAACCCCGAGGTCGCCGGGCCAGACGTGTTCGCTCCCGCTGCGTGACTCGCTGTTCGCGCTGTGGCTGACTCCTCCGATGGGCATTTCGGTCCAACGGCAGGGCCCGGTCACCCGCATCACGTTCTTCCCGATGCGCAACCGCATCGCGCCCTGGTTCGCCGGGTTGGTGGCGCTGATCACCCTGTTCTTCTGCTCGGAGCGGATCATCATTCGCTGCCACCGCGGCGCCGACCTCTCGTGCCGCGTTCATCAGGGCACCCTGTTCGGTCTGCTCGGCAGCGATCAAAACCTCACCGGCATCACCGCGGTGAAGGTCGAGACCGGCAAGGCCGACGGCGACGGCGTTCGCACCTCGGCGATCTACGTCGACTCGGCGCAGGGCCGGGTGCGGCTCGGGTACGCCTCGAACGTCGATGTCGACACCCGGCAAGAAACCGCCCAGCGCCTCGCCCAGCTCACCCGCCCGGGAGCGCCCGAAGACCTCGACCTCGACGTGTTCTTCCCCACCACCTTGATGGTCGGCGGAGCGGTGATGCTGTTCACCCTGATCGCGCTCGCCTTCATCGTCTCGTTCGGCAAAGCCGGCCTGGAGCTCGACGACGTCAAGAAGACGCTCAGCGCCTTCGAGGGCAGGGCGGTCTGGCCGGGGCTGGCGTACGACGCGCTCGACCAGGTCACCGCGTCAGAAGAGAAAGACGACGAAGGCCAGTCGCACGTGCTGATCCGCCTCACCTTGAAAGACGCTTCCGAGCGCAAGCTGGTCACCGGCTACTTGAGCCGGCGGGAGGCCGACCGGGCAGTGGCGGAGATCTCCGAGCGGCTGCGGCAGTAGGGAACTGTGCCTGCGGCCGCGGTGTCGGAGCGTCATGGGGACGCTGCTGCTCGCCGCCGTGCTCTCTACCGCTCCCGCCGACCCCTACGAGTGGAAGGGGCAGGGCCCGAAGGTGAGTGAAATCACCTCGCTGCGCGAGCTCACCCTGTTGCGCAACGACATCTACGCCCGCGCCCACAACCCGTTTCGCAAGCGCTGGCTCGACACCTGGTTCCGCCAGTTCGATTGGTATCAGCCGCACGCCCAGCTGGAGGTCTCCAGCCTCAGCGCGCTGCAGATTCGCCATGCGAAGCGCATCGCCGACCGGGAAGCGTCGCTGAGTCGCGAGACCCTTCAGCAGAACGCCGACCGGCTCGTCTACGGCCCGCGCACGCCGGAGCAGGAGATCGAGCTGCGGTTGATCGCGGCGCGCCTGGGCGGTTGGCCTCTCCCACTCGGTAAGCCCGACGACCTCTCGCCACTCGAAGACCCTGATCAGCTCGACCGGTTGCTCTCGCTTCAGCAGCTCGCCGACCTCTCGCCACGCGACTTGAGGCTGTTGCGCGAGACGGTGAAGGCGCGGCGCGGCTTCGCGTTCGACACCGACCCCGACCTGGAAGGTCACTTCTCGACCGTGGCCTGGTACCACGCGAAGAAAGACCCGAAGCTGACCCGGCTCGATCAGACCAACATCAAGCTGATCTCCTCGGTGCTGAAGACGATTCACCAGCCCGAGCCGAGCGAGCTGCTGGCCGACCTCCCCAAGCCACGCTTCATGGGCTGGGGTTGATGACCCCTTGGCTCCCCGGGCGGGAGCCGGACCTCAGCGCTTCAGGTAACCCTTTTCGGTGAGCAGCTCGCGCACCGCGCGCAGAATCGTCGCCGCCTTCTGCTGGTTCGCCCACGCCGCCTCGAGCCGCGCGGTGTCTTCCTTGTTGAACGACATTCCCGGCTTGGCGTCAGACGAAGAGCCCTTCGGGTCGAGCGGCTTCGCCATGTCGAGCTCGAGCGGCGCTTCGTCGGTGAGCTTGCGGCCGGCGTTTCGCCCGCGCTGCGGCGCCTTCGGCTCCTGCCCGAGGTAGTGGCGCAGAATCGCGTTCACGATCTCGGTCTCGGACCCGAGCAGGCCCTGCACCCGCATCCCGGCGCGAATCTTCACCTGGTCGACGCTGTAGATGTCGGTCGGGTCGACCATCACCACCTCGAGCGTGCGCCCGTGAATCGCGTACGGGAACACCGAGTGGAGCTGGCAGAACTCCACGTCGAGCTTCGACTGTGCCTCGCGGTTGCCGCGGTGCTGGCCCAGGCGGGTGATCGGCAGGTTGAGCGCCTTCGCGATCGTCTCGGTCATCACGTCTTCTTCGACGAACCCGAGCTCGGCCACCACCTTGGGCAGGTGCTTGCCCCAGAGGCCGATCTTCGAAGACGCGGCTTTGATCTGCATCTCGTCGAGCACCTTGGCCTTCACCAACAGCTGCGCGACGTGCTCTTCGGTGCGGGGGAGGTTCAAGGCCCTTGGAGTCTACCTCAAGGATCGATCAGCAGCCCCAAAGCGGCCTGGATTCCGAGGCCTCCGCCGACGTTGCTGTTGTAGCCGGTCTCGGCCCAGGGCTGCGCCAGCACCGCGACCTCGGGCATCAGCGCGACGTGCTTGCTGAACTGCCAGACGAAGCCCACCGAGGCGCCCGCGAGCAGGTCGCTCACCGGGTGATCCGCTCCCGGCACGTCGACGCGAACCTGCCAGGCGATGCGCGGGGCGAGCACCAGCTGGTGGCCTCCGGTGAAGTTGATGCCGAACATCACCGGCAGCTCGAGGGTGAGCTTGTCCTGCACGGTGTAGGCGACCGCGGGAGCGAGCGCGATGTCGACGCCGCAGTCGCACGACGGCGAGCGCGAGAGCTGCACCTTCGGGCCGAGGGTGAGACCCAGGGTGGTGAGCTTGGCGTCGAGCTCGACGCGCTCGCTCAGGCCGTAGCGCACCCCGAGGTCGCCCACCGGGCGGATCGCCAGCTCCTTGCCGTTGGTGATCGCCAAACCTTCGGGAGCGGCCATCACCTCGACCTTGCCGGGCTCCAAAACCCGGGCGCGGCCGAGGGTGCTGAACGAGTAGCAGCCCGAGCAGAGCAGCAGCGTCGCGAGCGCGAGCCTCACGGGCACTTCTCCGCCGGGAGCGCCCACGCGTCGGTGTGAATCGCCAGGCCGTCGCCCAGCTGCCCACCGCCGTAGAGGATCAGCCGCTGCTTCACCGGGTCGACCGCGAGCGAGGCGTGGTCGCGCGGCGGAGGCAGGTTCGACGTCTTCACCCGGTGAAACTTCTTCTGCTGCAGCTCGAGCGCGTCGGTGAAGGCGGTGTCGGCGTTGTCGAGGTTGTCGCCGCCCGAGAGAACCACCTCTCCGCAGCGTTCGTCGAAGGCGATCCCGAAGTGCGCGCCCGCGGCGGATCCGCCTTCGACGTCGAGCTTGCTCCAGGTGGCGGTGCCGAGGTCGTAGCGCCAGGAGTCGCGGGTCACCCGAGAGACGTCGTGGCCGCCGCTCAGCCACAGCGCGCCCTGGAAGTAGACGAACGCGCCCGAGGTGCGCGCGGCAGGTTTGTCTCCGTCTTCGGTCAGCTGCTTCCAGGTGTCGGTGGCGAGGTCGAGCTCCCAGAGGTCGTCGAGCGACTGGAAGAGCACGCCGGCGCCGCCGAACACCCAGGCGTGCACGCCGTCGGTCGCCACCGGAATGTCGTGCCGCGCCACGCCGATGGAGGGCAGCTGCTTCCAGGTGGCGCTGGCGAAGTCGAGCGCCCAGACCTCGTCGGTCGAGCTGGCGAAGCCGATGCGGCCGCCGATGATCACCAGCCGGTCGCGGGGCGCGTCGTAGAAGCCGGCGAGGTCGGTGCGAGGGCCCGGCGTGCCGTGCTGCTCCACCTGCGACCACTTGTCGGTGGCGAGGTCGAACGCACAGAGGTCGTTGTGCTGGCCCGCGGGGCTGTCGCCGCCGAAGACGAGCATGCGGTTGCGAAGCGTGTCGACCGGAGCGATGTGGCCCCAGCGGCCGGGCACGCCCGAGGTGTCGAGCTCGGTCCACGCCGGCGCGTGCGGGTCGAGCCCCCCGCAAGCGGTCAGCAACAACCCGACGAGCAGAATCCCCCGCACGCGCTCCGTCTAGCAGCAGGCGGGTGCCGGTGCGAAGCGCTCTGCCGTCGGCTTGGAGGGGTGGGGCGTCGTGGATCTCGTCAGTGCCGCCACGACATCCGCCCGCGATTGAGAACCAGCTGTTCGACGCCGGTGTGCCGCGCTCACCCCGAGCCGGTCGCCGGCGGAGACCTGTTCAGGCCCCTATCAAAGTGTCGGACATTGGGCTCGGCTGCATGCCTGACATCCGACACTTTGATAGGGGCGATCGAAGTGACGCGGCGCCGGCACCGGAAAGTCGGTTCTCGAAGAACGCTGCCATTGCACGAGGTCGTCACGCGATCGCGGGCGGAGTGCAACACGCCCGTCGCCCCGACCCTGACCCAGCACCCCCACCAAAGCCTTCAGCGCGCCGAATCGCCGAGCTCGAACGTCACGGACCCATCAGCCGCAGCGCTTCATCCCACTTGCCCTGCGCGCGCAGCACCAGCTCGACCAGCTCGCGCGCCGCGCCGTGCCCACCCGCGCGCGAAGCGACGAAGTGCGCCGCCTCGCGCGCCTCGGGCATCGCATCGGCAGGGCACGCGGCGAGGCCCGCACGCCGAAAGCACGGCAGGTCGTTGGTGTCGTCGCCCATGTACGAGCAATCGGCAGCAGCGAGACCGAGCGACTGCGCCAGCTCCTCCAGAGCCGGGCCCTTCTCTTTGCGGCCCTGAAACACCGCGGCGAGCTTGAGCTCCTTGCCGCGCACCTCGACCATCTCGCTCTTGCGCGCGGTGAGCACCGCGGCCGGCAACCCGACGATGCGCGCCATCACGATTCCGTGGCCGTCGTGCACGTCGAACCGCTTCATCATCTCGCCCGTGGGTCCGTAATAGAGCCCGCCGTCGGTGAGCACGCCGTCGACGTCGAACACCAACAGCTTCACCTTCCGCGCGCGCTCCGCCAGCTCGGCGGGGGTCACGGCTGGTGCCCGAGCGCCCGGCGAATCGCCAGCACGTCCTTCAACATCTGCTCGAAGCCGTCGAAGGTGAGGCTGCACGGCCCGTCGCACAGCGCCTTGTCGGGGTCTTCGTGCACCTCCGAGAACAGCGCGTCGATGCCGGCACCCGCGGCGGCGCGCGCCAGCAGGCTGACGTACTGCCGCTCACCGGCGGTCTCTCCGTCGCCCGCGCTCGGCAACTGCACCGAGTGGGTGGCGTCGAAGCAGCTCGCCAGCCCCGCCTCGCGGATCATCGCGAAGCTGCGCATGTCGACCACCAGGTTGCGGTAGCCGAACGAAGCGCCGCGCTCGGTCACCAGCACGTTGGTGTTGCCCGACTCGAACGCCTTGCGCGCCGAGTGCACGATGTCCATCGGGGCGACGAACTGGCCCTTCTTCAGGTTCACCGCTCTTCCCGAGCGAGCGACCTCGACCACCAGATCGGTCTGGCGGCAGAGAAACGCGGGCACCTGAATGATGTCGGCGACCTCCGCCGCGGGACCCACCTGCGACACGTCGTGCACGTCGGTCAGAATCGGGACCCCGACCTCTTTCTTGGCGCGGGCCAGAATGCGCAGGCCCTCTTTCAACCCCGGGCCGCGAAACGACTTGATCGAAGTGCGGTTGGCCTTGTCGTAGCTGCACTTGAAGGCGAACGGCACGCCCAGGCGGTCGCACACCTCTTTTACGCGCCGGGCATGGCGGAGCACCATCTCCTCCGACTCGACCACGTCGGGGCCGGCGAGCACGAAGAGGGGCTGGCCTGAGCCTACTTTCCGGCCGCAGAGCGAAATCGCCACAGTAGGGGTCATGAACGGAGATGGGTATACTCGGAAAACGCGCACGAAGCCGTGCGTTCCCGCACCCTCTTACCTAGAGTCCCGCCCTACAAATGGCCAACGCCTCTCTCGAGCTCCGTGACCTGAAGACGTCTCAAACGATGTTGGTGCCTCCCGACGGCCTGGTGTTCGGCCGTGAAGGCGGTGACGCCGACGTGACCTTCCGCGACGCCGGCATTTCCAAGCGGCACGCCCGCGTCTTCCAGCAGGGCAACAACTGGATGCTGCAGGACCTCGGCTCGTCCAACGGCACCTGGATGAAGGGCCAGCGCATCGGCGACGCGGTGAAGCTCAGCCCGGGCGACATCTTCATTCTCAACAAGCAGCAGCTGCAGGTGATGCAGGTGGTGATGCCCACCAGCGCGGGCGCCGAGACCTACGGCGACATGCCGGCGCAGGGCGGCGAAGAAGAAGAGCAGCAGAACGAGCCCACGCCGAAGCCCCAGCCGCCTCCCAAGGCGCCGCCGGGCCGCGGCTCGCCCGAGCCCCGTTCGGCCGCCAACAAGGTGCCCGCGGGTGGTGGCAAGAAGCCGCCGCCGGCGATGCTCCGCCCCGCGCCCGATGATCTCCCCGAGGAGCCCGAGCCGGCCGCGCGCGACGAAGGCGGCGACGACGCTCCGCCAGACGACAACATGCCCGACGACACCGGCGCCGCCGATGGAGCCGCCGCCGCCGAGCAGCTGAAGTCGGCCGGCATCGGCTACTTCATGGTCTCGGTGCCGAAGGCGATCGCCTACTACCTGGGCGCGGTGCCGGTGATGCTGTTCAACCCGGTCGGCACCATTCGCAACGGGCCGAAGAAGCAGAAGTTCGAGGCGATGGGCCCGATGGGGCTGATCCCCTACGCGCTGGTGCCGGGCCTGATCGGCGCAGTGCTCGGTTTCCTCGGCAACGTGGTCGCCCAGCTGGTGGGCATGATTTTCTACCACGGCGGTCTGTCGATCGGCTCGCTGCTGGGCTCGCTGATCGTCGGCCCGATCGTCGCGGTGGTGGTGGCGGTGATCACCGGCTTCGTCTTCCACCCGGTGCTCAACTGGATCGTGAAGTTCCTCAAGGGCACCTCCGACCCGAAGTCGCGCACCAACTATTTCATTCAGATGCAGACCGCGACGGTGCTGGTGCAGGTGCCTTCGTTCCTCGCGCCGATCATGCTGATGATTCACCTGCCGCTGATCGGCATCGTGCCGCTGATCGTCGGCTTCGCCTGCTCGATCATCACGCTGTTCGTCGCGTACACCTGGTTCGTTCACTTCAACGTGGTGAAGTGGTTTCAGTACGTCATTCTCGCCATCGGCGGTCTGACCGCGCTCTCCACCCTGGCGGGTCTGCCGGCGGCGATTCGCGGCGGCGGCTCGGTGGGCGCGGTGGCGGTCGGCTCGGGCTCCGGTGACATGGAAGCCGAGATGGCGAAGCTGAAGGCGCAGGGCGAGCAGGCGATGAAGGACGCTGAGGAGGCCCAGAAGAACGGCGAGGCCGCTCGCAAAGACGCCCAGGCGCAGATCGACAAGGCGATGAAGGATGCCAAGGGCGCGACGGCCGACGCGAAGGCCGCGATCGACGAGGCGAAGGAAGACGCGAAGGAAGCGACCAAGCCGCCTCCCGCGAAGGAAGTGAAGGAAGCGCCTCCTCCGCCCTCCAAGAAAGACGAGAAGGTCGCCGCCAAGGAGAGCCCGCCGCCCGCGAAGGACAGCGGCGGCGACGGCAAGTACACCAGCTGGAACTCCCACCGCGAGCAGATCGAGAAGTTCGTCACCGATGATCCGCAGGTGCTGGATCGCGTCGGGGGCCTGGCCGACATGTACAAGAAGTACGAGCGGCTCGCCTACGAGGCGGAGCAGAAGTGCGCCAAGGCCACTGCCAAGGCGCCCTCCGACCGCCGCTACAACGAGCACATGCGCGACCTCGAGCTGTTCAAGCAGACCAACAGCCTGGTCGCCGACATGTGGGAACGCATGGGCCACTGAGGCCCAGCGGGCTTCAGTTGCACTGCCGGTTCGAGTTGTCGCCCGAGCGGGTGCGGTACATGAAGTAGGTCGCGGTGTACGGCACGCGGGCGACCGCTCCGACGGTGGTCGCGTCGCAGCCGGTCGAAGGAGCGTTGCCGCCCACGGTGTTCAGCCGCTGAATCGAGGTCACCTGCGCGAACGCGCCCGCGCCGGTGTGCGAGACCGCGTTGAGCAGCAGCCAGGGAATCGCGGTGGCATCGACGGTCGCGCCGGCGACCTTGGCGCCCACCACCTGGCTCCGGTCTTTGTACTCCCAGGTCGGGCCGGCGAAGTGATGGCCGACGATCTTCATGTCGCCGTCGTCGTCGCACTCGTCGTTCTTCAGCAGCAGCGCGTCGGGCGAGTCGAACACCCAGGCGGCGCCGGTGGCGTTGGCGGTGCAGCGGTAGATCTGCACGCCCTCCGCCGCGAAGACTTTGTAGAGCGCCTGGTCGGCCGCCGGCACCAGCGCCGCCGGCACATTCGACGGGCAGTCAGACTTCGAGAGCCCCTGCTCGGTGCTCGCCACCGGAGCTTGCGACGCAGGGGACTGGGCAGGAACCGCGCACGCACCGAACACCACCGCCAACGAGCAGATGATCCGCTTCATGTTTTCCCTCCAAGGTTTGTGTGACAGCGCGCGGCCCTAGAGCAGGGGCCGTGCCGACCTTGGATCAGCGGGTAACTGCGCGGATGTACGTGTGACGGCTCGGTTGTGTCGGCGGGTGTGTCGACACAGGCCGTGCCGCTTCAGGCGACGCGCGAGTCGCGCTGCTGCATCGAAGCGCGCACGAAGCCCGAGAAGAGCGGGTGGGGCGCGAACGGCTTCGACTGGAACTCGGGGTGGAACTGGCAGCCCACGAAGTGCGGGTGGCCTTCGAGCTCGATCATCTCCACCAGGTCGAGCTCGGGGTTCAGGCCCGAGAACACCATGCCCGCCTCCGACAGCCGCTGGCGGTACTGGTTGTTCACCTCGAACCGGTGGCGGTGCCGCTCGGAGATCTCGTCGCGCGCGTAGAGCCGGTGCGCCAACGACGACGGCTTCAGCGCGCAGCGGTAGCTGCCCAGCCGCATCGTGCCGCCCTTGTCGGTCACGTTCGCCTGCGACTCCATCAGCGAGACCACCGGGTGCGGGGTCTTCTCGTCGAACTCGAGCGAGTTGGCGCCGGCGAGGCCGAGCACGCTTCGGGAGTACTCGATCACCGCCATCTGCAGGCCGAGGCAGATGCCGAAGAACGGCACCTTGCGCTCGCGCGCCCACTTCACCGCCGCGATCTTGCCCTCGGTGCCGCGCACGCCGAAGCCGCCGGGCACCAGCACGCCGCTGCAGTCAGACAAAAGCTGCTGCGGGCCGTTCGCCTCCAGCTCCTGCGAGTCGACGTACTTGAGCGACAGCTTGCAGTCGTTGGCGATCGCGCCGTGAATCAGCGCCTCGTTGAGCGACTTGTAGGTGTCCTTCAGGTCGACGTACTTGCCGACCACCGCGATCTTCACCTCGCCGCGGTTGGGCCGGCGCACCTTCTCGACCAGGCTCTCCCACTTCTCCAGCCGGGCGCCGCGCGACCAGATGTTGAGAATCTCGCAGGTGCGCTCGTCGAGGCCCTGGCGGTGCAGCTCCAGCGGCAGCTCGTAGATGCTGGCGACGTCGGGCGAGGCGAACACGTTGCCCGGCTCGACGTTGCAGAACATCGCGATCTTGTCTTTCAGCTCGGTGTCGATCTGGCGGTCGGTGCGGCAGATCAGCACGTCGGGCTGAATGCCGATCTCGCGCAGCTTCATCACCGAGTGCTGGGTGGGCTTGGTCTTCAGCTCGCCCGCCGCGCCGATGTACGGCAGCAGGGTGAGGTGCACGTAGGCGGTGTTGCCGGCGCCGACGTCGTAGCGCATCTGGCGAATCGCCTCGAGAAACGGGAGCGACTCGATGTCGCCCACGGTGCCGCCGACCTCGACCAGCACCACCTCGTGCGACTCGGCGGCGGCCTTGATGTTGGCTTTGATCTCGTCGGTGATGTGCGGAATCACCTGCACCGTCTTGCCGAGGTACTCGCCCTTGCGCTCTTTCTGAATCACCGCGTTGTAGACGCGGCCGGTGGTGAAGTTGTTGGCGCGGGTCATCTTCGCGGTGGTGAACCGCTCGTAGTGGCCGAGGTCGAGGTCGGCTTCGGCGCCGTCTTCGGTGACGTAGACCTCGCCGTGCTGAAACGGGCTCATCGTGCCCGGGTCGACGTTGATGTACGGGTCGAGCTTGACGTTGGTGACGTCGAGGCCGCGCGCTTCGAGCAGCGCTGCCATCGATGCGGAGGCCATGCCCTTGCCCAGCGAGCTCACCACACCGCCGGTCACGAAGATGAACTTGGTCTTCTTGGAGCGCATGACTGGGTATCCACCAAGCACCGGGGCTCAGTCAACGGTAGTATGCCCGGCGCATGCGCTTCGCCCTCGTCCTTCTCCTCTGCGTCTCCACCGTCGCTTACGCCGGCAAGAAGAAGCAGCCGCCGGTCAAGACCGCGCCCGCCGCTCCTCCGCCGCCTCCCGAGCTGAAGGAGCCGCAGGACAAAGTGACCGAAGCGTTCGGCGACAAGGTGGTCGCGCTGCTCAAGGGCATGGAGACGGCGACCGCGTGGCGGGTGTCTGACCCGGGCCAGCGGCCCGACCCGTCGAAGGCGATCGGCTCCGACTTTCAGCGCGACGCCAAGGGCAAGGACTTCAGCGCCGACGACCTCAAGCGGCTGCGCCAGGTGCTCTACGACGAGAAGAGCTTCCGGCTCACCACGGTGCAGAACAACTGCAACTTCAGCCCCGACGTGGCGTTCGACGCGCAGTCGGGCATCGACTCGCTGCAGATTCTGGTCAGCTTCAAGTGCAACACGCTGATGTTCTTCACCACCAAGCCCGGCGGCCGCTCGGTGCCCGGCACCTCGGTCGACTTCAAGCCTTCGCACAAGCAGCTGCTCACGCTGGCGAAGGAGCTGCTCCCGCAGGACTCGCCGACCCAGGCGCTGAAGTAACGCTCTCTAGAAGTGAACCGCCGGCAGCAGCAGGTACGCCATCGGAGCCGGCGGAGGCGGCGGCTCCTGGCGTTGCTGCTGCGGCATCGGCTGAGGTGAGTACTGGCCCGGCTGCGGCGCCATCTTGTGCTGGAGCTGCTCGAGCTCGGTGTCGATCTGATCGAGCCGCTCACTGGTCGCCGAGCGCGCGTGCCACCGCACCAGTAAGAGGACGATGCCGATCGACGCGACGATCGCTCCGCCGATGATGGTGGCGGTGCCGTACACCGTGTAGTCGCTGCTGCCCTGGCAGCCGCTGAAGCCGATGCACGAGGGGTCGCCGGTCGCCAGCTGCGCCAGACCGCCGATCGCCACCGCCGCTCCGACCACCATCAGCGCGATCGGCACTCCGATCGAGGGGCGCTCTTCTTCGAGGCGCTCGCGCTCGTCGAGCAAGGTCGCGCGCCGGTTCGCGTCGGCCGCGTTCACCGGAGGCGACGGCTGATACTGCGGCTGCTGCTGCGGGTAGGGCTGCTGCTGTTGATACGGCTGCTGCGGGTAGGGCTGTTGCTGCGGGTACGGCTGCTGCTGTTGGTAGGGCTGTTGCTGCGGGTACGGCTGCTGCTGTTGGTAGGGCTGCTGTTGATACGGCTGCTGCTGATAGGGGCGTTGCGGCTGCGGCGTGTATTGGGGCTGCTGCTGCTGCGGAGCTGGCTGCTGGTAGGGCTGTTGATAGGGCTGCTGCTGATACGGCTGTTGACCGTTCGGCTGCTGCTGGGGCGGAGGCGGCGGCATCTCACCGACGCTCGGCGGCGGCGGAGGCGGGGTGAGATCAGAATCGGACGCAGGGGCTTGATTCGCCACGGTCCAGAGCAGCAAAGAGGCGGTCAGCAACATCGTGGTCACACCGTACGCTTTCTCAAATCCCGAGAGAAGATACGGACGAGATGATCGGGTATTCTGGTTCGATGGGAAACGACATCAAGCGTCTTCAGAACGACTTCGCGAAGATGGCGACCGGGGGGAAAATCACCGGAGCCGAAGCGACCGGCCTGATCACCCGCGCCAAGACCGGCAAGCTGACCGAGTCTGAAGCGAACGAGCTCAAGGCCGAGGTCGAGCGCTACAAGGACAAGCTGTCTCCCGAGGCGGCGGCGACCTTCAAAGACTTCATCGACAACAAGATGAAGAAGATCGAGGTGCTCGACATCGTCGCCACCAAGCGGCCCGACCCGCTCGGCGTTCACGACCCCGCGGTGCTGAAGGCCGACAAGGACAAGCTCGAGCAGCAGGTGGTGAAGGGCGGCAAGCTCTCCGTCGACGGCATCAACGGCGACGACCCGATGCAGAACTACATCGGCGACTGCTACCTGATGGCGGCGATGAGCTCGGTGGCGAAGGCCAACCCCGACCTGATCAAGAACGCGTTCAAAGACCTCGGCAACGGCAAGTACGAGGTCACGCTCTACGACCAGAAGGGCAGCAAGCTCACTCCGCACAAGGTGGAGATCGACGCCGACCTCCCGATGAACGACTGGAACGGCCGGGTCTACGCCACCGCGCGCGACTCGCACGAGCTCTGGCCCTCGCTGCTCGAGAAGGCGTTCGCGCAGCGGGCGGGCAGCTACGGGAAGATCGAAGCCGGCGTGCCGGGTGACGCGATGGCGGCGATCACCGGCAAGCCGTCGAACGACATCGATCTGCGCGCGGCGCACACCGACCCGAACAAGGTGTTCGACCAGCTGGCGGCGGCGGTGAAGGCGGGCAAGCCGATCACCGCGGCGACCCTCTCCGACGCGTCAGAGAAGAAGTACACCGGCACCAACATCTACTCCGACCACACCTACTCGGTCTGGGGCACCTCGGTGGAGAACGGCACCAAGTACGTGCACCTCCGCAACCCGTGGGGTGAGAGCGAGCCCGAGGGCAACGGCAAAGACGACGGCATCTTCAAGCTGCCGCTCGACAAGTTCATGTCGCTCTACTCGGGCGTCAGCATCAACGGCTGACCGAGCAGCATTCGCACCCGCTCGTCTTGGAGCGGGTCGAGCTCACCGGCGAGCGCGGCGTTGATCAGCAGTGGGCCCAGCTCGCGGGCGCCGAGCGCGCGGCTCAGCCAGCCGTTCTTCACCCCCGGGCTCCAACCGGTGGCCGCCCCGCGGAGCGGGCCAGTCGCCTCGGCACGCGCGCGGTCGCCGAGGGGGAAGTGCACCACCACGCTGCCGCCTTCGGGCACTCCGAGCTGCTCCAGCGTCGCGGGTGAGAGACCGATCGCCGCTTCGTCCCACAGGGAGGCGTCGAAGCCCCCGGTGCTCGGGGTCGCCGCTTCGAACGCGAACAGCACCACCGGCTGGTAGGGAATCAGCTTCTCCAGCGCGTCGAGGACCTCGGGCGTGCGCTGATCGGCGAGCTTCTTCGCCTCCTTGATCGTTCGCACCTGGCCGCCCTGCTCGAGCGCCGAGTAGAGGAGCGGCCGGGTGATCTCCAGCGCGAGGTCCCTCGGCAGCCGCACCTCCCAGCGGCCGAGCTGAGCGACCGGAACCGCCGGCGCGGCGCCGCTGTAGTCGACGCGCTTCGCCGGCAGCTCGGTCGCGAGCCGGCCCGTGGGAGGGCCGATCACGTCGGCGAGCGACTTGAGGGGGCGCTGGTTGGGGCCGGTGACGACCCGGCCGTGAGCGCCGTTCTCGACCAGCGCGTCGACCGCGGTCTGCAGCTGCCACGACTCGTTGCGGAGGATCACCTCCGGCGCGTTCAGCTCCAGCAGGCGGCGCATGCGGTTGGAGCGGTTGATCACCCGTCGGTAGAGGTCGTTGAGGTCGCTGGTGGCGAAGCGGCCTCCGCGCAGCGGCACCAGCGGCCGCAGGTCGGGCGGCAGCACCGGCCAGCGCGTCGGGCAGAGCGCCACCGGCCGGGTCTCCGACTGCTTCAGCTGGCGCGCGAGCCGGGCGCGGTCGTCGTCTCCTTCGGCGAGCGCGTCGAGGTCGAGCTTCTCGAGCGCGGCGTGCACCGCGCGGCTGCCGGTCTCGTCGCTGACCTGCGGGTCGGCGCCGTCGAGCGCGCGCTCCGACTGGAGCACCTGGTCGAGCTGCTGCTCCGACAGGTTCAGCAGGGTGCCCACCGCTTCGCGCGCCCAGGGGTGAACCACCGGCACCGGAAACTCGAGGTGCGCCATTCGCTGGGCGCGGTCGGTGCTCTTCAAGGCGCCGAACACCTCTTCGCAGAACAGCCCGCCCTTCTCGGGCAGCAGGGTGCGGTAGTTGAGGGTCTCGGGCTTTCGCACCACGCCCGGCATCTGGGTGCGCACCCGCTCGTCGCCGAAGAGGTGAATGTGAAGCGCCGGCGCGGTGAAGTCGACGTCGAAGCCGAGCGCGCGGAGCTCCAGCTCGAGCACCTTTGCCGAGCGCGGCAGGCTGCCCTTGGGGTGGTCGGTGCCGCGCACCAGCGCCTCGTAGAGCGCCACCCGCCCGGCGACGTCGTCGCACTTCAGCGTGAGCAGCTCGTCGACGGTGGCGCGCGCGCCGTGAGAGAGCAGGGCGGTGAGCTCGGCCGGGCCGACCTTTTGGCCGCCGATCTCTGCCCGGCCACCCAGGGGCTGCTGGGTGACGATCGAGTAGGGGCCGATCGATCGCGCCTCCAGCTGGTCGGCCGCGCAGGTGAGCCGCGAGACGAGGAAGTTGCCGGTGCGAAAGGGCCACGCCAGGTCGGCGTCTCCGAGCGCTTCGACGAACTCCGACACGTTGGCCACCGAGCCGTCGTCGAGGCGGAGCTGATCTCCCAGCGCGAGCGGCCGGGCCGCCATCACCTTCACCTCGGCGCGGTCGCCGTCGATCGCCGCTTCGGTCACCACCCCGCGGGTCCACAGCGAGGCGATGCGTGACGAGTCGCAGCCCTCGGCGTCGACCCGGCCGATCAGCAGCGACCTGGGCTCGATGCGGGAGCCGACTTTCGCCAGCTCGGTGAAGCGCTCTCCCTTTTCGATGTCGAGGTCGAAGGTCCAGACGCGCTCGAAGAAGAACGCCTCGGCGGCGGCCCGGGTGACCGAGACGCCCGGCCCCGCGTTCGGTCGCAGCAGGAACGGCCGGCCCGGAGTGATCAGCGCTTCGATCTCGCTCACGGCACCTCGTCGGCTCCGACGTCGGGCGTGGTGGTCGAGCGCGCCTCGCCGTCGATGTCGTCGGAGGCCGCCGAGGTGGCCGCGACTCCGGCGTTCTTCGGAGCGGCCGCGCTGGCGGCCAGGTGGAGGTCGCCTCCCGCCACGTCGGCGAAGTCGCTCAAGGTCGCGCCCGACTGGTTGCCGGCGCTGACCGCGTTCGCTCCGTCGCGCGGCTTCAGCTGCGCGGTGGCGAGGTTGTTGGTGAGGGTGATGTCGCCGCCGGTCCACCGCCATTCGATCGCGCTCGAGCCGGGCGCCATCGTCGAGGCCACCGAGTTGTGGGCGACGGTGGTGCCGCAGGCGAGCTCCAGCCCGATGCCGGAGTCGAACCCGTCGGGCGAAGAGAACAGCCCCGCGGAGGAAGCGGAGACGAAGTTGTTGCGAATCACGCCGTCGTAGGCGCCCGCGTTCTGCAGGCCGTTGCACGGGTTGTCGGAGTACGCCCGGCCCGCGGTTCCGTTGCCGAGCCCGAAGCCGATGCCGCGCGCGCAGTCCTTCACCTGGTTGCGCTCGACCACCACGTCGCGCACGCCTTTCCAGAAGTGAATGCCGTGCTCCGAGAGGCCGGTGGTGCACCAGAAGCCTTCGATCTGGTTGTCGCGCACCGTCCACCCGCGCGCGGCGTGCACGTCGACGCCGCCGGTGTAGCAGTTGTCGCGAATGCTCGGCCGGCCGGTGTCGGTGAGCTCGATGCGGGAGCAGGCGATGGTGCCGTTGTCGGCGAAGTGGGTGAACGACGGCTCGTCGCCGTTGACCTTGATGCCCTGCTGGCCGGGGTCGATCACGTGCACGTTGTAGATCTTCGCGCCGGTGACATCGCCTCCGCTGGCGTCGACGTGAATCGGGTGGTCGTAGGCGCGGCTGACGGTGAGGTCGGCGACGGTGACGTCATTCGCCGCGATGGTGACCAGAATCTGCCCGATGCCCTGGCCGCCCGGATCGACGTAGTAGTTGCCGTCGATGATCACCGCTTCGCGGTTGCCGCTCTTCGACCGCAGGGTGACGCCCGGCTTGGTGATGTACACGTAGGAGCCGTTGAGCGCGTAGGTGCCGTCGGCCAGCCGAATGGTGTCGTTCGCCGCCGCGTTGTTCACCGCCGCCAGCAGCGAGGTCACGTCGGTCACGTCGACCACGTTGCCGGTCGGAGCCGGGAGCGCCGTGCAGCTGCTCGCGCTTCCACCGCCCGTCGCCGAGCCGCCGCCGGTCGCCGCGCCTCCACCCGTCGCTGCGCCGCCACCGGTCGCTGCGCCGCCACCCGTTGCCGCGCCACCGCCGGTCGCCGAGCCGCCACCGGTTGCCGAGCCGCCACCGGTCGCCGCACCACCGCCGGTCGCAGCGCCACCACCGCTCGCCGAGCCGCCGCCCGTGGCCGAGCCTCCGCCGGAGCCGCCGTCGTTGCCCGATACGGTTCCCGGGCACGCGCACCACACCCCGCACAGCATCCACAGCACTGCGAAGCGTCGCATCGGGGCAGCAAACCCCGCTGGCCGGGGCGGCCACAAGGGCTATGCTCTCGCGCGTGGAAACCAAGGTGGTGGTGATCACCGGAGCGAGCTCCGGCGTCGGCGCGTCCCTCGCGAAGCAGCTCTCCAACGAAGGTCATCAGCTGGTGCTCGGCGCCCGCCGCTCGACCGAGCTCGAGGCTGTCGCGGCGGCGTGCGGTGGCAAGGCGATCGCGGTGCCGGCCGACGTGACCCGAAAGCACGACGTCGAGAGCCTGATGAAGGCCGCGCTCGAGAAGCACGGCCGCGTCGACGTCTGGGTGAACAACGCCTCGGTCACCTCCGGCAAGCGGGTGGCCGACCTCGAGGAGTCGGAGATCGATCGGGTCTTCGGCGTGAACTTCAAGGGCGCGGTGTTCGGCGCGCAAGCGGTGATCCCGCACTTCATTCAGCGGGGCTCCGGCCACCTGATCAACGTCGGCTGCTTCTTCGGCCGCGTACCGCTCGGGCCCGCTCGCGTCGCCTACAACGCGTCGAAGGCCGCGCTCGACGTGCTCACCGCCGACCTGCGCATGGAGATCACCCAGGCGCACCCGCAGATCGAAATCTCGCTGGTGCTCCCGGGGCCGATCGCCGACTCGGGCAGCGACAAGCTCCCGCTCTACCCGGGCGTCAACCTCCAGAGCGCCGACGAGATCGCCGACACCATCGCCGGAGTGATCGAAGCGCCGCGCCGCGAGGTCTACTCGGTGCCGTTTCTCAAGGCGCTCGCCCGCCGCTACCACGACGACGTCGACGAGTTCGAAGCCGGCATGGCTCAGCCGCTGCTGCGCGCTCCGATGCTGCGGCCGCCGCCCCGCCCCGAGTAGCTAGTCGCCGTAGTGAACCTTGTAGTCGGCGAAGCTGCGGTTGATCACCTCGAACGCCTCGGCCCGATCGTAGACCTCGGCGATCTCCACCGTGGGCTTCTCGGAGTCGGGCGACTGCTTGTAGGTGAGGAAGTAGTGGCGCAGCCGGTCGACCAGCGCCTTCGGCAGCTTGCCGATGTCGTCGAGTGAGCCGTAGACGCTGTCGCCCCGCATCACCGCGATGATCTTGTCGTCGGCCTCGTCGCCGTCGAGCATGCGCAGCCCGCCCACCGGCAGCGCCGGCACCAGAATGTCGCCGTGGGTGAACGGCTTCTCGGTGAGGATGCAGACGTCGAGCGGGTCGCCGTCGCCGCGCATCGCGCTCCGCTTCGCCCGCTCGGCCGCCCGGGCCGCCACCTGCTCGGCGCAGTAGGTGCGGGGAATGAAGCCGTAGAGTGTCGGCGGCACGCTGGAGAACTTCTGCGGCCGGTCCACGCGCAGCAACCCGGTCTCTTTGTCGAGCTCGTACTTCACCGCGTCGGTGGGGACGATCTCGACGTAGCAGGTGACCACCAACGGAGCCTTCTCGCCGGGGGAAACGCCGTGCCACGGGTGCGCCACGAATCGCTGAGACGGTTTCATGCCGCCACCTTAAGTCGCGGCGCGAAGGGTTGCAGCTCAGCGCGACGCCAGCAGCCGCCGCAGCGCCTCTTCCGCCTTCGGCACGTCTGCCGGCACATCCACCGCCTGCGTCGAATGCTCCGTCACCGCGCAGCGAATCCTGATCCCGTTGCCCAGCGCGCGCAGCTGCTCGAGCGCTTCGCTCTTTTCCAGCGCGGTCGGCGCCAACGTCGCCAGCCGAAGCAGCGTCTCGCGGCGGTACGCGTAGAGCCCGAGGTGCGCCCACCGCTTCACCGCCGCGCTCGGGTCGCGTGCGAACGGCAGGTCGTGCCGCGAGAAGTAGAGCGCGTCGCCGTTCTCGGCCAACACCGCCTTCACCACGTTCGGGTTGGCCCGCTCGTGCTCTTCCAACGGCCGCACCAGGGTCGCCATCTGCACCGCTGGATCAGCGAACAATGCCACCAGCGCCCGCAGCGACGCCGGGTTCACCGCCGGCTCGTCACCCTGAACGTTGACGTAGAGGTCGGCCGGCCGGGCCCGCGCCACCTCGGCCAGCCGATCGGTCCCGGAGGGGTGGCTCGGAGCGGTCATCACCGCTTCTCCGAACGGCTTCACCGCCGCCACGATGCGCTCGTCGTCGGTGGCCACCAGAACCTGATCGAAGCACCCCGCCTCGCCGCACCGCTCCACCACGTGCTGCACCATCGGCTTGCCCAGGAGGGCCGCCAGGGGCTTGCCGGGGAACCGGGAGGCACCGTACCGCGCGGGAATCACTGCGATAACCATCGGCTCCGTCATACCAGGGTGACGGGTTAACGAAATGGGGCAACTCGCCCTATGCTGAGGGCGAAAATGTAGGTACGGGAGCAACCCTCATGAGCGGAAAAGTCGACGGTTTTGCACCACGCGTTCAGGTGCCCACCAGCACCACCCCCACCGCGGCTCCGGCTGCGGCGGCCCCCGCGCCTGCCGCGACCCCCGCACCCGCGGCGTCGGCTCCCAAGCCGGCCGCCACCTTCGATGCCTCTGCGCCCACCCGGCGCTTCGCCGACGCCCAGACCGGCGCTCCGGTGCCCACCTCCGCCAACCCGAACAGCCTCTGGGGCGAGGGTCACGTGCACGGCGGCCACGGAGGCCATGGCCCGCGCGGCCCGAACGGCGAACAGCTCACCCCCGAGCAGCTCGAAGCGTTCAAGGCCCGCCGCGCGCAGATGCAGCAGAAGATCGACGATCGCGTCGGTCAGCTCGAGCACAAGTGGCGCTACACCCGCAACACCACCAAGACCAACGAGCTCTGGAGCTACGTTCACGACAGCAAGAAGCTCGATCCCGACACCCGCGCGAAGATCGAGAGCAAGCTGTGGAAGACCGATCGCGACCAGGCCCGGCTCGACCGGCTGCAGGCGCAGGCGAAGTCGCTCGGTGAGAGCGGCACCCCCGAGCAGCGCACCGCGCTGGCGCATCAGATCTCGCAGGCCAAAGACGCAGTCAGCAACGATCTCTCCGACGCGAACGACGTGATCAAGGCCGCCGGCCTCGAGGAAGATCACATGGCGCACGCGGAGGCCACCATCGACCCGAACGCGGCGAAGGAAGGCAACTCGCTGGCCGACCTGATCAACTCGTTCGTGAAGTTCACCAGCACCGCGTTCTACACGAGCACCTCGCAGCAGTATGAGCGCAACCAGGACGACGAGATGCGCGACGAGAAGGTCGACGATCAGGTGCTCGAGCACCTGCTCCAGGTGAAGGACCTGAAGGTGAAAGACCAGGTCACCGCCCAGAAGACCGAGATGGACAACCTCCAGCACCTCGGCGTGAAGCACTGACCGGCTGACTACCGGTCGGGCCGCATCTTCCGCATTCCGCCGCCTTCGCCCTGCGGTCCCGCGGTGCGCTGCTCGACGTCGATCGCCTTGGTGCGCAGGTTGTCGCCGAACTGCACGTCGACCTCGTGCGCCTTCGGCAGGTAGGCCTTCACCAGGTCGCGCACCTTCTTCTCGGCTTCGTTCTTGTCGAGCCCGGGCGGGACGAACACGAAGGTCACCTTCACCTTGCGCGCTTCGTCTTCGCTGCCCAGGTCGGCGTCGGTGGTGACGTTCGGCTCGAGGTGAATCTCATCCATGATCGCGCGCTTCACCCCGTCGAGCTTGGGCGGGTTGCGCTCCAGCTCATGCGGGTAGAGCACCGTGCGCGCCGCGTACGCGCCGACCACCACCAACAGCAGCACAGCACCGATGCCGAGCAGCAGCCGAGTGGTCTTGTTCACGGGCTGTGATTCTAGACCTACAAAGTGCGCAGGTGTGGAGTCGCATCGAGGTGACAGTCCGATGGGCGGAGAGGTGGACAGCGCGCGCTGTGCTTTCATCTCCTCTCGATGGGGCCGTCTCCCGCCCAGCCATCGTGTCCACGCTGCGCCGAAGCCGTTGAGCCGGGGGCCGCGGTGTGCGGAGCGTGCGGGCAGGAGCTCGAGGTCACCTCACCGCTCGGTCAGCCGCTGACCCGGCCGTCGGCGCCGAAGCCGCCCCGCGCTTCGTCGCCGCGCGAGCCGCCCACCGTTCGTGAGCCGCCCACCGTTCGCGAGCCGCCCGACGGTCGCGAGCCTCCCACGGCGCGTTCCTCCGCGCCGCGCACCGCGGCGCTCACCACCCAGCCGGCCGGCTTCACCCCGGTGCCTCCCGAGGCGCCGCAGGTGAGCACCGACGTCTCGCCGGCCTACGTGCCGCCGGTGGCGTCGCCTTCGCCGCTGCTCGAAGCTCCGCCCGAGGTCGGCTCGCAGACGCGCAACGACCGGGTCGCGCTCGAGCCCCCGTCGACAGATCAGACGCACCCCAGCCTGGAGGCGATTCCCGCGGTGGTGACGAAGAGCGCTCCCGCCGCGGCGCCACTGGCAGAGCCGACCACTCCGCTCGGAGAACGCCTCGCCGACCCGGTGCAGCCCACCTCGGCGATGTTGCCCCCGGTGGCGGTGACCAACGAAGCGACCCACCTGAAGCTCTCACCGGTCGCCGACTCGAACGCCACCTACGTCAAGCTGCCCGAGGTGAGCGCCGCGCCGCCCAAGCCGCCCTGGGCGATGGTGCTGCTCGGCACCTCGGCGATGGCCGCGCTGGTGCTCGCGTTGGTGCTGGCGTTCATGCCCACCGACGCGCCGGCGCCGCAGGTGATCGAAGTGCCCGCGCCGGTGGAGGTGAAGACCGAGCCCGCGCCGGCGAAGGCGGCCGAGTCGACCGACCCTCCCGCGGTGGTGAGCAACCACCCGGCGCCCACCTACGGCGACCCGCTCGAGCGCAAAGAGGCGTTCTACCCGGAGCACCCCACCGACGTGGCGAAGCGCGGCGTGGCCCCGAGCAAGAAGCCGCCGGCGAAGGGCGTGCTGCGGGTGATCAGCACCGTGCAGGGCAACCAGGTGGCCGCGCCGCTCTCGGTCGACCACATGCCGGTGGGAATGACGCCCAAGGAGCTGACCCTCAAGCCGGGCACCCATGTGTTCGAAGTGCTCACCGGTGACGGCCCTCCGGTCACGGTTCACTACCCGGTGACCCAGGAGAAGCGCGGCAAGACCGGCGAGATTCTCGACATCGACATCACCCAAGACGGCGACACCCGCCACGGCGTCCACCAACTGGACGCCCGGGCCGATCGCCCGATGCAGACCCAAAATGCGCGAGGGGGAAAATGAGACACGTGCGCAGAGGCCAATCACTGGTGCTGCTGGCGCTGACCATGTTGCTGGTCACGCTGATGGTGCTGATGACGATCTCGATCGGCGTCACGGCTGCGCGCCGCGCCGACTTGAACAACGCCGCCGACGCCGCCGCCTACAGCCAGGCGGTCGCCACCGCGCGCACCTTCAACACCGCCTCGCTGCTCAACCGCGCGATCATCGCCCACTACGTCACCATCTCGGGCGTGCAGGCGCAGATCGCCTACGTCTCGTCGGGTCACAACTACTTCAACCTCGCGGCCAACCAGTTTCGAATGATGGACATGGGGCCGCCGTACCCGATCACCTCGGGCGCCACCTTCATCGACCCCACCACCAACACCTCGCAGCCGGCGTGCGGCCAGCGCACCACCGAGGTTCGCGACGCCAGCTACGAGATGTGGCACGCGGCGCTGGCGTGGATGGCGCGGGGCAGCGCGCCCGACGAGGTGAACGGCTACTGCCAGGCGGGCAACTGCTCGATGTACCGCGACTGGATCTCGCAGTCGCTCGGCCAGCTCGAGCTCGAGGCGGGCCGCGAGGTGCGCGACGTTCACGCCGCGATTCACGACCTCTCGTACGTCGAGCGCGACACCTACACCGAGCTCTACGACGAGATTTCGGGCGGCCAGTTCGGCACCCAGGTCGGCAACGCCGCGGGCATCGGCAGCAACCTGGTGGTGCACGGCAAGCAAGACGCGACCGGTGAGCTCCACGCCGCGACCGCCTCGGTGCCGGGCGAGTGGGGCAGCCTCTACAAGTCGTCGTTTCACCGCGCGGTGGCCGACGCGATCATGGGCACCCGCCACGAGAAGGTGCTCGAGCTGCCCGACACGCTCCCGGTGGAGAACCTGCCGCCGCTGGCGCGCCAGTTCAAAGCGCAGACCGACGCCGCCTTCGCCGCCTACCCGGGCCAGCCGTTCCGGGTGACGTTCGATCCCGGCGACACCAGCTCCGACTACGCGTTTCAGAACGACTACGACAAGCTGATGATCGAGCGGCCGCGGGTGACCGACCCGATGTCGGTGAACGCCGCCTCGAGCACCGACATGGTGCTGCCGTACCTCCACTACGCCTTCGGCCGGGTGCAGTACGGCCGGGTGACCACCAAGTACCTCGACGCCTGCGCGGGCGCCTGGCGCACCATCGTCTCCAACCCGCCCACCGACAAAGACCGCATCGTGCCCGACGGCGTGCTGCCCGGGGTGACCTACCAGGCGCTCCCGTTCGGGGTCGACGTGCGCAGCTTTCAGGGCGAGGGCGTGCACACCGACTACGAGTCTGACTACGGCGACGGCGCGCACTGGGAGCTGATCGGCGGCGGCTGCCACGGCGCCCACCAGCACTACGGCTGGTCCGACGTGAACGCGGCCCACCAGCTCAACGAAGACCTGCTCCCGATGGAGATGCTCGGCTTCGTGCTGCCCGACCCCGACATGAGCGAAGACGGCGCCCACGGCGTTTGGGGCCAGCCGGTGCTGCCGATGGTGCTCTCGCGGCAGCTCAACCCCGCGAAGGACCCGTGGAACCTGAAGTTCAAGTTCCACTTCGAGCGCGGCGCGGGCGGCACCCGGTTCGACATGCAGAAGCCGGTCGACGAGATGCCGTCGTTCTCGACCGGCATCGCCTACTACCACCGGCGCGATCACCAGGGAGAGCCGGCCAACATGCTCAACCCCTACTGGCGCGCGACGCTGGTGCCGACCGAGATCGACGAGCGGCGGGTGCCGGGCAGCCGCTACGACCCGACCCAGGCGTCGCAGACCGGCAACAGCCGCATGGATCAGGTGATCAACAACGAGCTCACCGGGTACCAAGATGGGCCCCAGGCGCGCACCGCCTACCAGGCGCTCCGCAACCAGATCGACGGCATGCGCAAGGTGCCGCAGAGGGAGCCCTAGATGCGGCGGACTCTCAGAGGGCAAAGCACGGTCGAGCTGGCGCTGGGCTCGCTGGTGTTCGTCACCCTGCTGCTGTTCGGGGTGCACTTCGGCGAGCTGGCGGTGGCGATGCTCAAGGTGAAGGAGTCGGCGCACTTCGCCGCCTTCGACGTCGCCGCGCACCGCACCGACAACTTCGACAACGCGGAGATCGCCAGCGGGCAGACCTTCAACAGCTTCGACCCACCGCCGATCGGCAACTCGGCCCGAACGCGCTACCGCGACCTCGACGGCATGTCTGACCGCTCGGGCACCGGCTGGACCCAGGCGCTCACCCGGGTCGAGAGCTTCACCCTCAGCTGCCGCACCGACCAGACGCTCAAGTTCAGGGTGAACTTCGTCGGCGGCAACCAGCGCTCCGAGCTGCTCACCGCGCTCGGCTGGCTGCGCAACCGCTACCGCAACGAGGGCGGCGCGTCGTGCCGCTCCGAGGCGAAGGTGAACGCGTTTCGAATTCCCACCGGGTTCGCCGCGGGCGGCAACGGGCTGTTCCAGGCGGCGCACCGCGAGCTGATCAGCATTCCCGTCTGTGGGGCGGGCTTCGCGAAGAACGGCAATTGCCCGGGCGACCTCGAGATTCTCACCGGCGACTGGGCGATGGATGGAACGCAGGCGAGCACCGGCGACGACGTGCCCGCCACCGAGCAGTCGCGGGTGAACAACGCCGCCTACAAGAACTTCGTGGAGAAGATCTTCGAGCTCAACGGCGGGGTGCTCGCGAACAACCCCAGCACCCCGGCGACCACGATGATGCGCATCGCCGGCGGCGTCACCCCGAGCGACCCGGAGTACGAAGAAGAGACCCGGTTCTCGATGAGCTTTCTCGGCGACGAGGGCGGGGCGCAGCCGATGATTCCTCCGCACCAGCTGAGCACGCCCACCACCGCGCGCATCGTCTACCAGACCAGCGGCGCCAACCTGCACAGCAGCTACGTCGGCTGGGACGACAGCACCGGCGCGATCAACGGCGTGCCGCGCTGTCACCTCGGTCTCTACGGCTGCGCGAACCCGGGCAACTGAAGCTTGATCGCGCTCCTGCTCGCACTCGCTACGAGCGCCGCGCCACCCGTGGTGCTCGACCCGTTCGCGGGTCTGCCGAACGTGCTCTCTCAGGCGCCGGTCGCGGGCGAGCTGAAGTCGCTGGGCGGCACCGAGGTGAAGGCGAAGGCCTACCGGGTGAAGTTGAAGCCCCGCGAGGCGATGGAGTGGGTGGTCGACTCGTTTCGCCGGCTCGACCTCTACGTGCCCCCGCCGGACAAGCAGTTCGAGATCTCGGGCATGCCGCAGATCACCGGCTACGACGGGCCGAACCAGCGCAGCTACACCGCGATCTTCGAAGACAACCACGACGGCACCACCACGCTGATCGCCGGCACCGCCGACCTCGCCAACTACAAGTGGGCCACCGGAGGGCACTCGCTGCCGGTGTTTCCCGGCGCGTCGGGCGCGGTGGAGAGCCAGACCGAGCAGGGCACGGTGCTCTCGTACCAGGTGACCGCGAAGCCCGAAGAGCTCGACTCGTTCTACGCGCAGGTGTTCTCCGACGCCGGGTGGAAGCGCGACGAGCAGAGCGGCGGCTGGCTCAAGGCCGGCCAGTTGGTGACGGTGAGCCAGCGGGGCAAGCCGGGCGGGGCGCTCACCGTCTCGCTGGTGTCGCGCCGGGTGGGGTCGAAGTGAAGTCGCGCCAGTCGGGGCAGGCCGCGGTGGAGGCGGCGCTCACCCTGCCGCTGACGGTGTTCCTGGTGCTGGGCGCGCTCCAGCTGTTCATGCTGATGCAGGCGCGAATCATGGCGCAGTACGCGGCCGGCCGCGCCGCGCACATGGGCGCGGTGAACAGCGCCAACTGCTTCGCGATGGTGAAGTCGGCGATCGCGATCGTGATGCCGGCGATCGACTCCAGCTGGGCGCGGGGCGGCAACAACAACGGCGGCGCCTACGCCACCGCGGTGCTCAACCACCTCAACAACCGCTACCGAGGCGCCGCCGACGGCAACCGCACCGGGCCGATCATCTGGATCGACCGGGTGCGCCCGCTGCGCGGCTCGGTGAACGCCGCCACCGAAGAAGAAATCTGGGACCTGCCCGCGCCCCAGGGGCCCGACCGCACCCTCGAGATTCGAATGACCTTCTGGGCGCCGCTGAAGATTCCGTTCGCCAACTGGGTGTTCGCCCGCATGGCGCTCGCTTCGTGGGGGCTCGACGCGTACCACGGCGTCGACCCGCTGATGCCGGCGAAGAAAGACGCCAACTGGGTCGCCGAGTCGCCTCCGCCGTCGAGCGTCGCCGGTGAGCTGCTCGCCCGCTACAACGCGCAGGAGTACGTGTTCCCGGTGGTGGTGACCTACGCGACCCACATGATGTCGCCGCCGCGCTTCGGCTCGAACCAGAACTGCCAGTAGCTAGAAGCCCTCGAGCAGCCGGGTCGCGCAGCGGTGCTCGAGCGCCGCCCACTGGTCGTAGACCGCCTGCTTCGAGTCTTCGTCGTTGGGCGACACCGAGCAGCTGCGGCGAAACGCGAGCAAGCCATCGTGGTGGTAGAGCGACAGGGTGGCGTCGAGCCCGGTCGGGCCGCCCTCGTCGCCGTGCACCTGGTCGACCTGCACGTAGAGCACGTAGGGCGTGTCGGTCTTCTCGAGCACGAACTTCGGCATCTCGGAGTCGGCGTTGGTGAGCCGCACCCGTACGCCGTTCACCAGAGCCGGCTGCGGGTAGCCGAGCTTCTGCAGCCCCGACCAGATCTCCTTCGAGAGGCCCTGGGCGGGGTCGGCGATGCCGAGCTTGGTGGTCGCGTCGACGCGGGCAATCTCCCGCTGCGACTCCAGCGCCGCGCCGATGCCGAAGGCGATGGGAGAGAAGAGCAGGCCGTTCGGGCCCGCGCTCGCCGCCGACTCGCCCGCGGCCGAGCCGGCTCCGATGACCTCGCCTGCGCCCGCCTTCACCACCAGCTGGGCCTCGGCCGGCAGCACCGCCGACAACTTTCCCGGCTCCCGAATCGCAGACCGGGTCGACGCCGAGATTCCACACCCCAACAGCCCCACCGACAGCAGCGCACAGAGTCGAATCATCGGCGCGTGGGCAGTGCAGTCAGCATGCCGCGCGCATCACCGCGTCAACGCTCGGGCGGGTTGCGCAGACACTGGCGCGAATGTCAGTGAATCGCCGCGCGAACGGGCAGCTTCTTCACCAGCGCGCCCTCGGCCTGTAGCAATTCGGTGAGCCGCGGCTCGACCACCTCACGCTCGGCGACCTGGAGCGCGAGACGAACGAACAGCTTCTGGTGGCCGTCCTCCGACTTCGCCAGCTCCTGGTAGAGCCGCTTCAGCTTCGCGTCTTCGAGCGCCTCGGCGAGCAGCGCCAGCCGCTCGTGGCTGCGGGCCTCGATGATCGCCGCCACCAGCAGCCGGTCGAGGCAGCGCTCCTTGGCCCCGGTGCGGATCAGCTGCTGCAGGCCCTTGGCGTAGGGGTCGCCGCCGTCGCGCGACAGCTTCAGGCCCCGGTCCTCCATCAGCGCCAGCACCTTGGCGAGGTGGGCGCTCTCTTCGCGCGCCAGCCGGGCCATCTGCGCCGGCAGCCCGTCGATCTCCGGGTAGGCCTGGAGCATCGACAGCGCGTTGGCGGCCGCCTTCTTCTCGCAGTGCGCGTGATCCACCAGCACCTCGCCGAAGTTCGCGAGGGCGTTCGGCAGCCAGCGAGGGCTGGTGGCGTCGACGAGCGCGATGATCACTTCGGCATCTGCACCGTCTTGAAGTCGCCCGCCTTGATCTCCCAGAACGCCTTCGGGTCGACGTGGGCCTTGAGCGCGGCGGAGACCTTCTTGCCGTCGAGCTTGCCGAGCTCTTCGTCGAGCTGCTTGTCGAACTTCAGGGTGCGGTCGATGTACAGGTAGCGCACCAGCAGCTGGGCGAGCTCGTTGTCGTTGGCGCGGGTCGACTCGCGCTCCTGAATCAGGCCCGGCATCGCCTCCTTCACTTCCTTGTCGACGAAGCCGTCTTTGACCGCGCGGGCCATTTCCTCATTGAAGCCCGCCTCGACCTTGGAGGCGTTCTCGGGCTTGTACATCGCGTAGCCGAGCAGCACCGCGCCGTCGTCGAGCGCGGGCGCGCGGAACACCGTGCCGGCGCCGTACGAGAGGCCTTCTTTCTCGCGCAGCCGCTGGGTGACCCGGCCGGTGAGGAAGCCGCCGCCCAGCATGAAGTTGGCCGCCACCATCGCCGGGTAGTCGGCGTCGCCTTCCTTCATCGGCAGGGTGAGCCCGGCGCCGAAGAACGCGTTCGCCTTGTCGTTCATCTGCACCGTCTTGGAGTCGGCGCCGACCTTCTGGAAGTCCTGGTGCACGCGCTCGAACGGGGTCTTCGAATTCCACTTGCCGAACAGCGACTCCAGCTTGCCCTTCACCTCCGAGACGTCGATGTCGCCCACGATCGCCAGCTGGGTGTGGTCGGTGCCGTAGAACTGGGTGTGAAAGTCCTTCAGCTGGGGCAGGGTGGTCTTGTTCACGTCGTCGATGATCTCGTCGAAGTTCTCGACGTAGAACGGGTGGCCCTTGGGGTACGGCGCCACCGCCTTCTGGAGCGCGTTGAAGCCGACCGCGGTGGGGTCGTTCTTCTGCTGCTCCACGCCGGTGAGCACCTCACGCTTGAAGGTCTCGAACTCCTTCGGGTCGAGCGCGGGCGAGGTGAGCGCCTCGGCCATCAGGTCGAGCGCGGCCGAGAGCTGCGGCTTGCGCACCTCGAGGGTGACGGCGATGCCCTGCGGAATCGGGGTGAAGTGGAGCTGCGCGTTCAGCTTGTTGAGCTCGTCTTCGAACTGAATGCGGTCGTGCTTGGTGGTGCCGCGGATCAGCATGCGCGCCAGCATGTCGGAGGCGCCGCGCTTGCCGTCGAGCGCCTTGGCCGAGCCGAACCGCATCGCCATCATCAGGTTGAGCCGCTCGCCGCGGTTCTTCTTCGGCATCAGCGCCAGCTTCATGCCGTTCGACAGCTGGGTGCGCTGCACCTTCGCCTCGATGTTGTCGGGGGTCGCCTGAAACGCCTCGCCCTCGGCGAGCTTCTGGCTGCCGTGAAAGTCCTTCAGCACCGCGGCCACGTTCGGCGCCGCCGGCACTTCGGAGCGGTCGGGGTGCTCGGTGGGCACGTACTCGCCGGTGGTGCGGTTCGACTGCTTGAAGTACTTCGCGGCGACCCGGTTCACGTCGTCGGCGGTGACGCCCTTCAAGCGGTCGCGCATGAAGTAGAGCAGCCGCCAGTCGCCCATCGCGGCGCACTCGGTCAGGGTGAGGCCGATGCGGCTGGAGTCGTTGAGAATGAGCTCGATCTGCTTCAGCTCGGCGGTCTTGGCGCGCTCGACCTCGGCGGCGGTGACCGGCTTCTTCATCAGGCCTTCGATGGTGTCGACCGCGAGCTGCCGCACGTTCTCCATTTTGTCGGTGGGGTGCAGCTCGACGGTGCACCAGAAGAAGCCGGGCTCCTTCAGCTGGTAGTCGGAGCAGTTGATGCCGGCGGCCTTCTTGGTCGCCACCAGCGCCTGGTAGAGGCGGCCGGCCGGCGAGTCGCCCAGCACGTTGGTGAGCACGTCGACCGCGGGGAAGTCGGGGTCGGCGCCGGCGGGCACGTGGTAGCCGACCTGCATCACCGGCACGCCACCGACGCGGCGCACGGTGACCGACTTCTCGCCGTCTTGCACTGGCTCTTCGGTCCAGGTGCCGGCGAGAATGACCTTCGGGTTGGTGAGCTTGCCGAACGAATCGGCGATCCACTTGAACGTCTTGTCGGCGTCGAGCTTGCCGGCGACGACGAGCATGGTGTTATCGGGGCGGTAGTACTTCTTGTAGAAGGCCTTGAGGTTGTCGATCGGCACCTTCTCGACGTCGCTGCGGTCGCCGATGGTGGTGTTGGCGTAGTTGTGCCAGGTGTACGCGGTCGCCATCACCCGGTCGGAGAGCACGCTGACCGGGTTGTTCTCGCCGATCTCCCACTCGTTGCGCACCACGGTCATCTCGGAGTCGAGGTCCTTCTTGTCGACCTTGGAGTTGATCAACCGGTCGGCCTCGAAGCGAATCGCCCACTCGACGTCTTTGTCGGTGGCCTTCACCGTCTCGTAATAGTTGGTGCGGTCGAACCAGGTGGTGCCGTTGGCGTCTTCGGCGTGGAGCGTGAGCTCCTTCTTCGGGTCGGGGTGTGACGCGGTGCCCTTGAACAGCATGTGCTCGAGCAGGTGGGCCATGCCCTTCTCGCCGTAGCCCTCGTTTCGGCTGCCGACGAAGATGGTCATGTTGACGGTCGTCTTCTGCGACGACTCGTCGGGCACCAGCACCACCTTCAGCCCGTTGGGCAGGGAGTACTGGTAGACGCCTTCGACCGCGGTGTCGAAGGTGAACGGCTTGGGCGGCTGCTGGAGATTCGCGGCAGCCAGCGTGGCGGCGAGCAGGAGTGCGTTCATAAGCGTGGCTTTGAAGCGCGGAGGCGCTTCGAGGTCGAGGAAAAACGCGAGCGTTACCGCTTATTCCCCGGCCGGCGGATCACCGGAGCGGTGAATTTGTTCGGTCGCTACCATGGGAGCATGTCCAAGCTGATCGCGATCATGTCGATGTCGCTCGATGGTTTCGTCGCCACGCCCGGCGACGGGGTGGGCGAGGTATTCGACTGGTACTTCAACTCCGGGAAAGCCGAGTACCAGACCGGCGGAGGTGACCCGATGACCTTCAAGGTGTCGCCTCCGAGCGCGGAGCACCTGCGGGGGCTGTTCGGCAGCCTGGGCGCGGTGCTGACCGGTAAGCGGACCTTCGAGGTCGCCCAGGGCTGGGGCGGCAACCACGCGTGGGGGCCGGCCTTCGTGCTCTGCCACCAGGTGCCAAACGGTTGGCCGCGACCCAACTCGACCGTGCACTTCGTCACCGACGGCCTCGGGAGCGCGGTGAGGCAGGCGAAGGCCGCGGCGGGGGCGAAGGATGTCGCAGTGCACGGGGCGGACACCATTCAGCAGCTGCTCAACGCCGGTCTGCTCGACGAGCTCAACGTCGACGTCGCCGCGGTGCTGCTCGGCTCCGGGGTTCGCTTCTTCGACCACCTGAAGGGCACGCCGTCGAAGCTGGGCAACCCCACCGTAGTCGCCGGCAACGGCGTGACGCACCTTCGCTACCCGGTGCGCAATTGACTCAGCGGCAGCGGCGCGCCGCCAGCGCGTCGAGCACGCCGTCGAACTCGCTCTGCTGAGGCTTCTCGAAGTCGCCGTCGGTGAGCGTCGCCACCGCCTGCATCAGCTTCGGCACCGAGCCGCACGCGTCGAGCAGGCGCTGAAACCCCTCGGGGCTGGCGGCGTAGGTCTGAAAGCCGGCCAGCGCCGCGTTGTTGAGCGTGCGCTTGAGGCCGAGCTCCTGGCGAAGCTGTTCGAGAATGCGCTTCTTCTCGGTGAGCTTCTCTTCGTTCCCCCGGCTCGACTTGTAGAGCGCGTCGAGCGCGACGTAGGCCTCGTGCATTCGCTTCAGGTAGCGCTCGGAGCGCCGCTCGCCGTCGAACCAGGCGCGCACTGGCGGCGAGAAGAAGCCGTAGCGGTGCGCGAGGTAGCCGGGGGTGAGCTGGTCGGCGACGAAACTGGCGAGCGACTCGTCGAAGCTCGACTGCGACTTCAGGTACACCGTGGCGTGCACCGACTCGTGGAGAATGGTGTTGGCGAGCGAGCCGGCCGCGTCGTCGGAGGCGGGGATCATCGTCGACAGCACCGGGTCGCGAAACCAGCCGAGCGTCGAGTAGGCGCTCGCGGTGCGCACCGAGACGTCGAGGCGCTCCTCCTGCTCCAACCGTTGGGCGAGCGCCTTCGCCGGCGCGGGTGCGAAGAAGCCCAGGTAGGGCACCGAGCCGACGATGGGAAAGCTCCACCGCTTCACGTCGAACGACAGCGGCGCGCAGGCCTGCACCACGTAGACCGCCGCGTCGCGCTTCAGGTCGGAGTAACGCTGGTAGTTGTTGGTTGGAGTGAGCCCGTGCGAGCGCCCGAAGTCTTTCACCGCGTCGACCTCGGCGAGGCGCTCCTTCACCTCGTCGCTCACGTTCGGGTCGGCCAGCACCTTGGAGATCGGCCGGGCCCGGTGGAGCAGGTCGTACTGCCCGGCCGCGGCCTGGGTGAGGTAGCCGGTGGTGAAGCACCCGCAACACAGCAGCGCGAGAACGGCCCACTTCATTCGGCGTTGAACCGCGCGGTCCCCTCGGCGCACCGCACCTGCACCTGGTTGTTCAGCTTCGGCGCGGCGCGGTCGGGTTTGCACTGCGAGAGCAAGAGCTCACGGGTGAAGCGCGGCGCGAGCGACCCGAGCGCGCAGCTCAGCTGGCCCGGCACCGTCACCACGCACTTCGACCAGCCGCCCGCGCCGTCGTTGGAGACCTTCACCGACGGGCCCTTGGGGTTCGACGACAACAGGAACGCGGTGCCTGCGAGCGTTCGTGCCGCGGGAGTCTCGGTCTTCGCTGGCTCGCCGTTCGCGGCGGCCACCGCAGACCAGGGCTTCACCGGGGTGAGCGCAATCCACTTCGGGCCGGGCGCCGAGGTGGCTGCCCCGTCGAGCGCGAGCAGGGTCAGCTTCGAGAACACCTGCTTCACTACCGCTTGCCCCAGCAAGGGGTAGATGTCTTTCTGCCGCGAGGGCCCGAGCACCGCCACGCTCTGCCCCGGCTTCAGCCCCGCGCCGTTGCCGACCTTCACGAAGGTGTCGCCGCCCTCCGAATACAGCTCGGCGGTCTTCTTCACCTCCATCAAAAGCGACGGGTCGTCCTTCGCGTCGTCGAGCTTTCCCGCGGGGTGCTCCGGTTGCGCGGTCACCCCCGCTGTGGCCCCCGCGTCCTGTTCGAGGGCGGGCTTCGTCTCGGCGAGCTCCGCCGGCTTCGACGCCGGAGTCTCGTTCGTTTTCGGCTGCTGCGATTGCCAGAACAGGTAGCCGCCGCCTGCGAGCAGCGCGAGCGCGCCGAGGCCGACCACGATCAGCGGCCCCTTCGACTTCTGCACCGCCGCCGTCGGCAGCGGCCCCGACACCGCGGGCTGAGCCGGGCGTCTCGGTTCCGGCTTCGTGATGCGCTGCGTGTCTCGCTCGACCGGCTGGGTCGTCTCAGGCCGCTTCGGCTCAGGCTGCTTCGGCTCTGGCCGTTTGGGCTCGGTCACCACCGAGCGCTTCTCGGGCTCGATCATCGCCCACTCCTCGATGATCGACTTCTTTTCCTCGGGCTCGACCGGCTTGCTCCGCTCCGGCCGGGTGGGCGCACTCGGGGGGGCGAACTGCTGCAGGGTGTTGATCGGCGAGGTGGCGCCCTGCAGCTGCTTCACCGGCACCGGCGGCGACATCGCCGGCGGCCCGGCCGGGGCGTCGAGGTCGGGCAGCGCGAGGATGGTGCGCTGCAGGTCTGGCGCGGGGGAGGCCGCCGGCGGTACCGCGTTGATCGCGGGCACGGTGGGGGCGGTGAAGGTCGAGACCTTCGACAACAACCGCTGGCTGGTCGCGAGCTGCGCTTTGCAGTGCTGCTGCACGAACTGCCCGACCTGCGCCTTCGACGGAGGGCCTCCGAGGCGGGTCAGTTGCTGCAAGAGCGCGCGGGCGAAGTCGTCGGTGGTGGGGTAGCGGTCGGCGGCGCGCGGCGAGAGCGCCTTCTGCAGCGCTTCGTCGAGCGGCCCGTCGACGTCGCTCCGCTTGCCGACCAGGGTGCGCCGGGTCGGGTACGCCATCGTCTGCATCACCTCGGCGGTCGGGCCTTCGCCGATGTACGGCTCGCCCGAGAGCAGCTCCCACACCAACACCGCGAGCGCGTACTGGTCGGTGCGGCTGTCGATCTCCAGCGCCAGCGCCTGCTCGGGCGACATGTAGCCGAGCTTGCCCATCACGGTGGAGGTCTGGGTCGAGAGGTCGCGCTGGGTGGAGCGCGCGATGCCGAAGTCGATCAGCTTCACCTCGCCCTCGAAGCTCACCATCACGTTCTGCGGCGTCACGTCGCGGTGCACCACGTCGAGCGGCTTGCCGTCGAGCGAGGTCTTGCGGTGCGCGTAGCCGAGGCCCTCCGCCGCCTGCCAGCCGATGAAGAGCGCCACCGGCACCGGCAGCAGCATGCCCTGCGCCTTCGCCGAGTCCTCCAGCTGCCCGACCTCGACGCCGGTGATGTACTCCAGCGCCATGTAGAGGCGGCCCTCCGCCTCGCCCATGTCGTAGACCTGCGCGATGTTGGAGTGCTGGAGCAGGGTGAGCACCTTCGCCTCGTGCTCGAAGCGCTGCACGAAGGTGCGGTCTTTCGCCAGCTGCGGCAGCACCGTCTTCACCAGGCAGGGCTTCTCGAACCCCCGCTCGCCATAGAGCTTGGCGATCCACACCTCTCCCATTCCGCCCTGGCCGAGCAGCTCGACCAGCTGGTAGCGGCCGAGCTTGCGGGGCTCAGCCGGCACGGCGGGAGGGGTGAGGCCGGTCACTTACCGGGCGCTCCCTTCGGGGCGTTCATCATCTTCGTCACGCCCCAGGCGACCAGGGCCACCACCGCCACCACCGCGATGTAGATCAGGTAGTACGGGTGGGCCTCGCCGAACTGCGGGTGCAGCCAGCCGTCGATCGAGGTGTAGAGCATGAACACCGTCGAGCCGGCGTAGACGAACGCGGCGAGCAGCGCGAGCGGCCGCGGCTTCTCGGGGGTCACGTTCGAGAGCGCGGCGCGGAACAGGCCGCACATGGTGAGCGCGGCGAAGAAGCTCAGAATCGCGCCCACGTCTTTCAGCACCTGCTGGAGGTTGGTGATGAACACCAGGAGGATCGCCAGCGCGCTCTGGAGCAGCACCGAGAAGCGCGGCGGGTGCCCGTCGACGGTACCGAGCGCCTTGGGCAGAAAGCCGTCGTTCGCCATCGCCGCGTAGACGCGGGGGCCGACCAGCGTCATCGCCGACATCGCCGAGATGAACGCCAGCAAGATGATGCCCGACATCACGTTCGCCGCGCCGGCGCCGAGCAGCTTCTTCATCACCTCGTGGCCGAGCGTCACCTTGGCGGAGTTGGGCGCGTCGAACGCGAACACCACCTCGGCGGTCTTGGGGTCGAGGTTGGCGACGAAGACGAAGTTGAGCAGCAGGTAGAGCACCGCCACCAACGCGCAGCCGATGATCATCGCCCGCGGCACCGTCTTGGTCGGCTCGTCGAACTCCTCCGAGGCGTAGATCGCCGCGTTCCAGCCCGAGAAGGCGAACGCGATGTAGAACAGGCTGTTCACGAACGAGCCGGTGGGGAACCCTTCGGACACGTGCGGCGGAGTCCAGGTCGGCCAGCTGTGCGAGCCCAGCAGCAGCCCGGTGCCGGTGAAGAACAACAGCAGCAGCACCTTGATCGCGATCAGCACGTTCTGGCCCTTCGCGCTCTGCTCCAGGCCCGACGCGTGGAGCGCGCCCAGCCCGGCGATCAGCAGCACCGCGGTGCCCAGCGCGGGCACTCCGAACAGCTGACGGGCGAACTCACCGGCGGCGAGCGCGTCGATCGCGATCGGCGCCGAGAAGCCGACCAGAAACGACGCCCAGCCGGCGAGGTAGCCCAGCGAAGGGTGGAGCAGCGTCGAGAGGTAGCGGTACTCGCCGCCGCTGCGGGGCACCAGGCGGGCCACCTCGGCGTAGGCCTTGCTGCCGCAGAGCGCGAGCACCGCTCCGGCGAGCCAGGCGAGCAAGATGTGCCCGGGGCGCATCGACTGCGCGCTGAACCCGGCGGAGATGAAGACCCCCGCGCCCACCATGTTGGCGATGACGAGGCCGACCCCGGACCACTGACCCAGATGCTTTCCTGGCACGCGGGCACTCTACCTGAATAGGGTAGGACGTCTTGTTCGCGCGGGCCCTCATCGTCACGGTGCTGCTCATTGGTTGCGCGGGCACCAGCATCGACTCCCACGACTACCCGCGCACCTGCGCCAACGACGGCGACTGCGCGCTCGTCTACTCGGGAGACCTCTGCGCGTACTGCCAGTGCCCCAACTCGGGCATCGCGACCTCGGCGCTGCCCAGGTACACCGCCGACGCCGACGCGCGAAAGGGCGGCTGCCCGAAGAACACCCCGCCGGTCGACTGCGCGCCGTGTACTTCGCAGGTGCCGTTCTGTCTCGGCGGCGCCTGCTCGGCGCACGCGCAGTAGCGGGCGATTGAATTCGTCCAAAGCTTTGCCGTCGACCTTCGTTGAGGCAAAGTCCCGAGACCCAAATGTTCACGCTTGCCGTCGCCCTCGTGGCGCTCGCCGCTGACCCGAAGCCCGCTGACAAAACCGCCGACGCCGGTCCCAAGACCGAGAAGGCCGAAAAGGCCGAGAAGGCCGCTCCCGCGAAAGACGCGAAGGCCGCGGCTCCGGCCGACGACACCGCTGCGCACCCCGACAGCGAGATCGCCGACTTCACCCCCGAGGTGAAGCTGCTCTACCGCGTGGTCGCCTGCGAGGGCGATTACCCGCTGCCGCCCAACATCGACCAGAAGGTGCTCGCCGAGCACTGCAAGGAGATCAAGCGGCGCTCGGGGATGTACAAGAAGACCTGGGTCGACGTGGCCGAGCCCTTCATTCAGGCGCTCAAGCCGGCCGGCCTGCCGAAGACCGTCGTCTACCCGTTCGGCGGCGGCGACCTGATCAGCGCGCTCACCACCTACCCCGAGGCGAACGACTACACCACGCTCTCGCTCGAGCACGCCGGCGACCCGCGCCGCATTCACAACGTCGACTCGGCGAAGCTGAAGGCCAGCCTCTCGCTGATCCGCTTCGCCACCTCGGGCCTGCTGGTGGCGAACGACTCCAAGACCGAGAACCTCCAGAAGACCCAGCGCGGCGACCTGCCCGGGCAGCTCTCGTTCTTCCTGATCGGCCTCGCGGTGCACGGCTACGAGCCGGTGGCGCTCCACTACATTCACGTCGACAAAGACGGCAAGCCGGTGCCGTACACCTGGGGTGAGATTCGCGAGCGCGACAAAGAGACCGCCACCCTGTTCCGCAAGGAGTGGGTGAACCCCGACTTCTCGCCCGCCTTCGACAACCTCGAGCTGGTGTTCCAGAAGAAGGGCGGCGGCGAGCAGAAGGTGCACCGTCACTTCGCCGAAGACGGCGCCGACTACCCCGACAAGTCGCTCAGCAAGGACCCGAACGCGAAGTCGTACGGCACCGACGCCCCGCTCCAGAAGTACTTCGAGAACAAGGGCTCGTTCTGCGCGATGACCAAGGCGGCCAGCTACCTGCTCTGGCTGGAGAAGTTCTCCAAGATTCGCCAGATGCTGCTCGACCACATGGTGTGGATGATCTCCGACTCCACCGGCGTGCCGCACAGCATCGCGGTGAAGGCCGGCTTCGAGCAGGACTTCTACGGCCACTTCGACGAGTCGTTCCTGCCCAACAGCGCCGAGTTCAACAAGGAGTTCAGGGCGCTCTGGAAGAAGGCCAAGCCGCTGCCGTTTCGCTACGGCTACCTCGACGCCGCGCCCAAGCTCCAGGTGCACATGATGGTCACCTACAAGTCGGGGCAGAAGCAGCCCGAGCCGCCCGCGGCCGCCGACGCCGGTGCGCCGCCCGCGAAGACGCCCACGCCTCCTCCCGCTCCGAAAGACGCGGGGAAGTAGGCCGGTTGCGTCGGAGCCCGGCACGGCGTTAATCAGATCGCCGTGCTGAGCCGTCTCAAGGACCGCTACAAGACGAAGCGTTGGTTCCGCTGGGCGGTCGACCTCGCGCTGCTGCTGGTCGTCGTCGCCGGCGTCGGTCTCTACCAGTCGCGCAACCTCGTTCACGGCCCCGCGCCGCGGTTCGCGCTCCCCGGCCTCGACGGCAAACAGTTCACCCTCGAGTCGTACGCCGGCAAGCCTGTGCTGCTCGCGTTCTGGGCGCCCTGGTGCGGTGTGTGCCGCGAGAACAGCGATAACGTCTCCCGGGTGATGCGGTGGATGGGAGATCGCGCGAACGTGGTGTCGATCGCCACCCGCTTCGACGACGACAACGAGGTGAAGGCCTACGTCGCCAAGCACGAAGTGCCGTACCGGGTGCTGCTCGACCACGGGCAGATCGCCGACGAGTACACCGTACAGGCGTTTCCCACCTTCTACTTCCTCGACGAGAAGGGGAACGTGAAGCACACCGCGGTCGGCTACACGACCACCGTGGGCATGCTCTGGCGGTTGATGCTGTGACGCCTCCCTACTGGGCGGTGATCTTCACCTCTCGCCGTTCTTCCGTCGACGCCGGCTACTCCGAGATGGCCGCCAAGATGGAGGCGCTCGCCGCCCAGCAGCCCGGCTACCTCGGCATCGAGCACGCCGGCGGCGCCGAGGGCAGCATCACCGTCAGCTACTGGCGCTCGGAGCAAGACCTGTTGGCGTGGAAGCAGGTGATGGAGCACCGCGAGGCCCAGCGGCTCGGCAAAGAGCAGTGGTACCGCGAGTACGAAGTGCGGGTGTGCAAGGTGGAGCGCGCCTACGGCTTTGCAAAGAAGTGATTGGTTGTATCGTTGGCAGGTGGGCCGGCTCTTCGCGACGCTCTTCTTCTTCGGTGCGACCGCTGCGCTCGCCCAGGAGCCGAACCTCGAGGCGCTGAAGTGGCAGGCGCCGCCGCCCGCTCCGGTGCCCGACGGCGGCGTTCCCGCCGAGCCGCCGACCCCGACGGTGCTGGCGATTCGAAACACCACCGAGACCGAGTACGTCGAAGAGCTGCTCGACGACGGCAAGCACGTGCGCTTCGGCACCCGCGACAAGGGCGCGGTGCACGTCTGGTGGCCGTCGTATTACCGGCCGCAGGGCGCGACCGTGGTCGTCTACCTCCACGGCTACTACACCGACGCCGACGGAGCGTTCGAGCACCACCACCTCTCGAGTCAGTTTCGCGACAGCAACCGCAACTCGGTGTTCGTGGTGCCCGAAGCGCCCTCGTGGCGCACCGACGGCGCGGTGTGGAAAGACCTGGGCGACCTGCTCGACACCGTGTTTCGCCGGGTGCCGAAGGTGAAGCGCCCCGACGGCGACCTGATGGTGGTCGGCCACAGCGGCGCCTACCGCAGCGTGGCGGAGTGGGTGAAGACCCCGAAGCTCGCCACGGTGATGCTGCTCGACGGGCACTACGGCGCCGACAAGGAGCTGAAGGAGTTTCTCGAGCTCACCGACAACGGCCTGCACCAGCTGGTGTTGGTCGGCTTCGACACCTCGCAGCACTCCGAGTGGTGGCTGCGCAAACACCCCGAGGCGGTGAAGCTCGACGGGGTGCCGTTTCTCTACGACAAGCTCCCGCCCGAGAAGCTGCGCGCGAAGGTGCTCTACTTCTACTCCGAGCGCTTCGATCACTTCGGCATCGTCACCTCAGGCAAGGTGATGCCGATGCTGCTCCACCTGCTGAACTAGTGGTGCGTGTGAGCCGTGGTGCCGCCGACCGCTCCGCCGCGCGGGAGCGACGCGCCGGTCGGGGCGATGCTGCCGCTCACCGGCTTCGGGCCCGACGCCGACCCGGTCGGGGTGGTGGAGTGCACGCCGCCGCCGGAGGGAATCGCCGGGCCGCCCGGCATGTAACCGTGGCTGGTGCCGAAGCTGGTGGTGGTGCCGGGGAAGCCGGTGCTGTTGCCGGCGTGCACGCTGGTGCCGGTCGAGCCGTTGGTCGAGGTGGAGGCGCGGGTGGTGGTGATGAACGAGCCGTTGCGGTAGCCGAAGCCGAAGCTCGAGTAGCCGACGCCCGGGTACGCGGTGTCGCTCATCGGCAGGCCGTCGCTCTCGCTCGCCAGGGTGACGGTGCCGCCCATCGACTGGCCTTCTTCGAGGCATGCCAGGCCGGCCTCGCCCGCGTGACCGTGGAGCAGCTCGTGTGCCTTGTGCGCCACCTCGCGCACCATCACCTTGGTCTCGTCGAAGGTGAGCGCGTGCTTCGGGCGGCGCTGATCGAACTCGAGGTGGCGAATCGGGCAGCGGGTGGTGCTGAGCGACCAGTGAAACAGCAGGCCCTCTTCGTCGAGCGTCTGCGAGGCGGAGGCGAGCACGTCGGCGTTCGGCGAGTCGCTCACCGCGAACAGCGACTCCGGCTCGTCGCTCACCGCTTCGAACGCGCCCCTGAACATCTTGGTCAGCTGCTGCTGGTTCATCTCGCGGGTGGAGACGAAGCCCTCGAAGTGGAGGGTGAACGCGTCGGCCTGGCCCAGCATCGCCAGCGTCAGAATCGAGAGTGGGGTCATCACGTCCTCCAGGCAGAACGTCGAGGGCAAGACGCCGTAGAGCGCTGCTTATTCAAGCGCGGTACGGCTAAGTTCGCACCATGCACGCGCTCGTCCTGGTGGGTTTCCTCCTGACCTCCGCTCCCGACGCCGGTAACTCGGCGCGGCCGTTGGAGTTTCAGAGAAAAGTGACTGACACCGACCTTCAGGGCCGGTCGCTCTACGAGCTGGCGCTGATGCGCAACTACCCGTTCGCGCGCGCCCACAACGTGTTTCGCAAGAGCTGGCTGCGCAAGTACTTCGCTGATCAGGGCTTCAGCCCCGAAGGCCTCGACGAGGGCCTGCTCGACGAGCCCGGCCCCTCCAACGCCGAGAAGATCGCCGCCTACGAGGCTGCGCTCACCCGCGAGCAGCTGCTGGCGCTCCGCGACCGGGCCCGCAAGGCGCCGGCCAGCAAAGAGCGAGACCTCGAGCTGCGGCTGCTCTCGGAGCGCCTGGGCGAGTGGGCGGGCGAGGGCGAGAAGCCGAAAGACCTGAGCCCGCTCGAAGACCCCGCCAAGCTCGACTCGCTGCTCACCCTGGAGCAGCTCGACGACTTCTCACCGCGCGACCTGAAGCTGCTGCGCAACACCATCTTCGCCCGCCGCGGCCGCGCCTTCGTCACTCCGATGCTGAAGGCGCACTTCGCCACCGTCGCCTGGTACAAGGCCGACCCCGCCTACGCCGACTCGCGGCTCACCAACGCCGACAAGAAGAACGTCGCCTTGATTCTCGGGCTCGAGAAGAAGCTCGGCGGCACCACCGTGCCCGACGAGACCAAAGAACGTTGGTACGGGCGGGCTTGATAGCCCGCACTTCGCCCCGGGCGGGCGAGCCGAAAAATCAGTGGTGGTCGTCGTCTTCGCCGGCCGCGTGCAGGGTGTTGCTGAACGCCTGAAACGCGTCGTCGGCGTCGCTGTTGCGCGGGTCGGTGGGGTGGCCGAGCGCGTCGCGCGCGAACCATTCTTTCAGGTCGGTCGCGAGCGTCACGTTCGAAGCGGCGCCGACCTTCACCTGCAGGCCGTCGTCGATGCGAACCGTCTGCTCTCCGGTGGTCGACCAGAGCAGCTGGTAGGGGTCTCCCGCGGTTCCCTCCGGGCCGTAGGTGCCCTCGAACGCCAGCGTCGCGTTCGCCTGGAGCAGGTCGTCGAAGCCGTTCGCGTGGGCCAGGCTCACCTCGGCGGGGTCGTTGGCCGACAGCGGCCGCAGCGAGAGCGACATGTTCCCGTAGCTGCCGTGGTCGATCGCCTGCTTCACGATTTGGGTGAAGGTGCCGTCGAGCTTCGGGTCGACCAGGAACGGGCCGTCGAGCTGCTCGGTGACGCCCCCTGCCTGGCTGAGCTGAATCGAGCCGATCACCAACCGCATGCGGCTCACGGTGAGCACCGAGTTGTTGTCGCTGCGCGGCTCGGCGCGCGCGCTCAGCCCGATCGCGATCTGTTGGCCGGGGGTGTGAAAACCGCCCCCGCACGCGGCGAGCAACATCGTCAGTACGAGCAGCCGTCTCTTCATTGCTCGAACCTCCATCCCAGGCCCAACCAGCCGACCAGGGCACCCAAGTTGGTGTTCTTTCCGTCGAGCTGGAGCATCGCGTAGGTCACCCGCACCGAAGCGAGCACCTCCACCTGACCCCAGACGGGGTAGTGGCCCTCCGCGGTCCAGCCGGGCACGGTGAGAAACGCGGTGTCGGTGCCCGGGTTGCCGGCGAGCGAGTAGCTGCGCGAGAAGTACGCGAACGACAGGTGCGGGCCGGTGGCGAAGGTGAAGCGGCCCAGCTCGAACGCCCAGTGCGCGCCGAGGCCGCCTTCGAACAGGTTCAGGGTCACCGGCACCGAGATGCCGTCGGGGCTGATGTGGTTGGCGAAGGTGCCGCCCTGCAGCTCGGCGAGAAACCGCAGCCGCTTCGAGAACGGCGAGGGCCAGCGCACCGAAAGCGAGGCGACCGGCATCGGGCCGCCGACCTGGTTCTGCAGCTCGGGGGTGAGGAACATGTGCGCGCCGACGCCGCCCGAGACGCTGATGCCGCTGTCGTGGTGCTCGAGCTTCTTCAGGTCGAGGTAGTCGCCGTCGTCGAGCGTCACCGTGGCGTCGGCGAGCTGCACGTCGCCCTTCAGCACCTGCACCCGGTGCTTGCCCTTCGGCACCGCCGCCGCGCCCGGGAGCGAGAGCGCCTTGTTGCCGTCGACCTTCACCTCGGCGCCTTCCCACCCGTCGTCGTAGCTGCCGAGCTCGGGCATGCCCAACGCCGAGATGTCGCCCACCAGCACCACCGGGTCGATGCCCACTACGGTGGCCTCGGCGGTCGGCGTCTGCTTGCCGCCGGTGAAGTAGTAGGTGCGGGTGCGCGCGTAGTCGTGGGCCTCTTCGGCCGAGACCGCGCCGTCGCCGTTGCGGTCTTTCTTGCCTCGCAGCGCCTCGAGCAGAAAGTGGGTGTAGATGTCGTGTTGCAGCCGCTCGTCTTCGCGCGCCGGCTGGCCCCACGCCGCGGCCGAGAGCGTCATCACCGCCTTCGAGACCTGATCGAGCGGGCGGGGCGGCGGCCCCTTCAGGCCCTCCATCTCTTTTTCGATCTCGGGAGGGAGTACCGACTTGCCGGTGCCCGAGTGGCACGACGCGAGGATGAGCGCCTTTCGCCTCGAGGGCAGCTTCTCGAACAGCTCGCGGAGGTCGTCGACCGAGAGCCCGGTGGCGCGCACCTGATCGCGGCGGGTGTCTTCGGCCACCAGGTAGCGCTCGAGCTCACCCCGGCCGTTCTTGTCGAGCGTGCCGTGGCCCGAGAAGTAGACCACCACCACGTCGTTGGGGCTGGTGTTGCGTTGCTTGAGCCGCTCCATCGCCTGCAGCAGCGAGGCGCGGGTGGTGGTGGCCGGCGTGGTGAGCGTCTCGGCTTCGAAGCGGCCGCCCGCGGGGTCGACCAACACCTGCGCGAACTCCAGCGCGTCAGAGGCGGCGTAGCGCAGCGGCGGCCACGACTCGTCGGCGGCGGTGTTCACGCCCACCAGCAGGGCCAGCCGCTTGCCACTCACCGCCGCCAGCCGCTCGCCCGACACCTCGGGGTGCGCGACCAGCCCGCCCTTCTCGCCCGTGCCGGTGGCGCACGAGACGAGGAGCAGCAGTGCGACTCTCTTCACGGCTTCGCCGGCTCCTCGACCGACACCCCGAAGCCGGTGACGGCGCCGCGCTCGAGCTTCTCTTTCTTGAGCGCCTCCTTGAGCTCGTCGGGCGACAGCTGGGCGTCGGAGGCGATCAACACGAAGCGCTGCTTACCCTTCAGGCCGTCGAGAGAATACGAGTGCACCACGCCCTGCACCGTCATCGAGTGCATTCCCGGGTCTTCCTTCTCGGGCGCGCCGGGAGGGAAGAACGGCTCGACCTCTTCGCCGCTCACCCGGCCGACGTAGACGTAGGCGGGGCGGGCCAGCTCCCAGGTGAGGTACAGCTCGGAGGCGCTGGAGTACTTCGAGCCGGGCTGCAGCGGGGTGAGCGCGCGCGCGCCGGCCGCCGACGGGGTGGAGACCAGCCCGCCCAGCTCGACCTGCGGAGCGCCGGTGCCTTTCTCCTGGCTGTAAGTGGAGCGAGCCGAGGGCACCGTGAACGCGATCGCGGTGGCGGCGGCGGCGCCGAGCGCGAAGCTGCCCAGCAGCTGGGTCCACCGGGTGCGGCGGCGAATGGTGAGGTGCGGCGAGGTGGCTTCGATCACCTTGGCGCGCGACTGAAAGTGCGGCGGCCACGACTTCGCGTTGTCGGCCAGCGCGACGTCGGTGAACAGATCGAGCGCGTCTTGCGGCTGCGCGTCGAGGAACTGCTCGCACTGCTCGCACTCGGTGAGCAGGTGGCGCGACAGCTCGGTGCGCTCCTCGACCGAGAGCTGGTTCGACTTCAGCTTCTGGTACAGCGTGGCGTCGAGGTGCATGTCAGCCACCTCCTTTGGTGAAACCGTGCGGTGTGGCCTCGTCTCCCGCGGCGACGAGGAGCGCGGTGAGCCGGCGCTTCACCCGCGCGCGAAAGCGCGTCAGCCGCGCGGTGATGGTGCCCTTGGCGACCCCGAGCTCGACCGCCAGCTCGGTCACCGTGCAGTCGCCGTCGAGGTAGAAGCGCTCGATGGTCTGGCGCTCCGGGCCTTCGGCGAGCGCGTTGACCAGCTCGCGCACCACCGCGACCGCGGCGGGGGTGTGCGGCTCCGACCAGCGAAAGTGCACGTCGACCTCGCGGGCGAGCGCCTCGTCGGTGACCTGGCGGCGGCGCATGCCCATCGCCGCGGCCATGCCTTCGCGCCGGGCGATCATCGAGACCCAGGCCCCGAACAGCTCCGGCTTCTCCAGCGAAGCGAGGTGCTGGTGGGCGCGAATGAAGGTCTCTTGCAGCAAGTCTTCCGTCTCCTCTTTCGTGAAGCGCGAAACCGCGCGCAACACGTGCCACACCCGCCCGGAGTGCCGGTCGAACAGCGCCCCGAAAGCGCGGTCATCGCCGGAGCGGACCCGGGTCACCAGCTCCGCATCCGTGGGTTCACTCCCCACGCACACTCCTCGACAGGATTAGAGACACCCATGGCTGGAAAGGCTGCGGTTGTCAGCAGGCGGCAGCCGGGCCCGAAATGCAAGTGGATACCCGCAGATGCGGGCTCTAACGGATCACCCGGGCGCGCGTACCGTTCGGTTCGAGACGGCTCGAGCCGATGTTCTGCAGCACCTGCCAGGTGAACGCCGGGTCGGCGGCGAGCGCGGCCGGTTGGCCCTTCAAGCCGGCCTTCACCGGCACCGCCCAGGCGTCTTCGAGGCCGCCGTCGGGCGTAAGCTGCACCTCGAGCGCGAGCCCGTCTTCTTCGTCGGTGCAGTCGCAGTCGAAGGCGAGGTTGCCCAGCCCGTAGGCGACCAGCGCGCCGCCGCGCCACTTCAGCGGCGCGAGCGAGTGGGTGCCCTGGGCGGCGATCAGGGTGACGCCGGCGTCGAGCGCCAGCTCGGTGGTCGCTTCGAGCTCGGGCTCGGGCAACAGCAGCGGCTCGGCGGTGACGTGGAGGGTGAGGAACAGCGGGCGCACCGGCGAGAGCCGCTTCAGAAAATCGTAGGGCACTCCGCTGGTGAGGTCGAACGACTGCACCGCGAGGGTGAAGGTGCCGGCGTCGTAGAACACCGGCGTCTCGCTCGAGGCCAGCAGGCCCGCGCTCTTCAGCTCCAGCAGGGTCTGCTCCACGCCGGGGCTCTGCAGATCCATCGCGTGGTTGTTCACCACCTGCGCCACCCGAACCCCGGCGTCGAACAGCGCCGCGCACGCGTTCGGCCCGTTGATCAGCCGCTCTTTGGAGGAGCCGCGCGCGGGGTCGCCCACCGGGCCCTCGAGGTTGACGATGCCGGCGCCGTGCAGCTGGGAGCTGACCGCGCTGATCCGCTCCGGGCCCCCGTTGGGGCCGAGGTTCAAGTCTCCGGCGAGCCAGAAGCGGGGGTGCTCGGGCGGAGGCGGAGCGCAGGCGCCCACCCGGCAGGCGGCGAAGAGCAGAAAAACGGCGATTCCGGCGGCGCGGAGCACTGTTACCAGCACCCTACACCGCGGGTAGCGAACAGGTTCCGCGCACTTCCAATCGCCGCGTGGGGAAGGCAGAGTCTCAGGAATGTCGGACGCCGCGCTCGGGCCCATCGGAGCTGAAGCGACGCTGATCGACCGGGCGAACTTCGTCACCCGGTTCGCCGGCGCACAGCCCGACAACGCCTGCGTTCGCAAGCTGCACGCGCTGCTCACCTCGGCCGACCCGGCGACGCCGCTGTCGGCGGTGAGCGAGTGGCTGGAAGACGTCGCGGTGTGGATTCACGACGGCGGGCGGCTGCCTTCGCCCACCGCTGAAGACCCGGCGACGGTGCGGCTGAAGATGTTTCTCGATGCGCTCGACGACCTGCCCGAGCAGCGCCGCTCGCTCCAGCTGATGGTGGCCCGCTGCTTCGCCGAGGGCGACGCGATTCAGCTCTTCGCCGACACCGGGCTTCCCTCCGAGGCGGGCTTCTTCTCTGAGATGAGCAAGCGGATGTCGCTGGCGCTGTTGCCCGAGGCGCCGGTGATGAAGGAGCTGTCGCGGCTGCTCCACCGCCTGTTTCCCACCGCCCGCTCGGCGACCTGGTTCGAGCAGCTGCCCGAGCCGATGCTCCGGCGCCTGTTCGGGGTGCTGGCGGTGCCCACCGGCGACGCGCTCGAACCGCTCCGGCGCTCGATGCGCGAGGCGAGCGTGCTGTTGTCGACCCGGGTCTCTGCCGCCGGCCTTCACGACGAGCTGCGGGAGCGGCTCCCGGTGCCTTCGCTGTCGGCCTCGCCTTTTCTCGGGCTGCCCCGCGCGGTGCAGAAGTGGGTCGACAACCAGACCGCGGAGACCGACCTCGCGGTGAAGGAAGCGCTCGCCGCCTGCCGCAAAGCGGTGCAGCAGGTACACGAGAGCTTCAACCAGACCGGCATCAGCCTCGACCTCGTGTACCAGCTCGAGTCGATCAGCCGGATGATCGACCGGCTCTACAAGCTGGTGACGGTGTCGTCGCCCCAGCGGCCCCAGGGCTCGGAGCTGCGCCTCCTGCACGCGCTGGTGCGGGGCGGGGTGCGCGACCGGAGCTTGAAGGAGCTGTGGCGCACCAACTCCAAGCTGCTCGCGCGCCGGGTGATCGAGCGCGTCGGGCACGGCGGCGAGCACTACATCACCAGCACCCGGGCCGAGCAGCACGAGATGGTCGACTCGGCCGGCGGCGGCGGGGCGATCACCGGGTTGTCGGTGCTGCTCAAGTTCGTGCTGATGGCGGCCGGGCTGCCGCCTCTGATCGACGGTTTGGCGATCGGCCTCAACTACGCGTCGGCGTTCATCGCGATGCAGCTCACCCATTCGACCCTCGGCACCAAGCAGCCGGCGATGACCGCCGCCGCGCTCGCGGGGGTGATTCACGAGAACGCCAACAGCGAAGAGCCCGACCTGGAGCCGCTGGCCGAGATGGTGGCCCGCACCATTCGCAGCCAGCTGGCCGCGTTTCTCGGCAACTTCGGGCTCTGCATTCCGGTGGTGATTGGGATCGACCTGTTGGTGCGGTTGATCACCGGTCACCACTTCTTCAACGTCAACCAGGCGAACGCGATCGTCGCCAAGCACCACCCGTTCCTGTCTCCGACGCTGATCTACGCCGCCTGCACCGGGGTGTTTCTCTGGTCGGCGTCGGTGGTGGCGGGCACGGTCGAGAACTGGGTGGTGGTGCGCCAGCTGCCCGAGGCGATCGCCTCGAACCGGTTGTTGCGCAGCGTGTTCGGCGCCAAGCGGGCGGCCTCGTTCTCGGCCTGGTTCCTCGACAACGTCTCGGGCCTCGCCGGTAACTTCTTCTTCGGCATGACGCTGGGAATGATGCCTTTTCTCGCCTCGCTGATCGGCCTGCCGCTGGAGGTGCGCCACTTCACCTTCGTCACCGGCCAGCTGGCGTTCGCGGGAATGGCGCTGGGGCCGTTCGGCTGCTTCACCCCCCAGTTCGCCGCGGGGGTGAGCTCGATCATCCTGGTGGGCACGATGAACTTCGCGGTCAGCTTCTCGCTGGCGATGTTCGTCGCCCTCCGCGCGCGCGAAGTGGGAGCGCTCGGGCACATGCGGCTGGCGAGCGCGGTGGGCCGCCGGTTCCTCAAAGCGCCGCTCGATTTCATTCGCGCGCCCAAAACCGTGACCGCTGCGTCACCTGCACACACACACTGAGTTGTTTGCAGTGCAACTTTTGACCTATGTCATGCGCATGTTCCGCGCACCCTCGCTCCGGGTTCTCCCGGCTGCGCTCTCGTGTCTCTTCTTCGTCGCCTGCGGTCCCAAAGAAACGCCGCCCGACCCGCGGCCGAACTGGTACCGCGACGCGCAGCCGCTGGTGGCGCAGCACTGCCAGACCTGCCACAGCGCGGGCGGGGTGACGCCGTTCACCCTCACCAGCTACGACGACTTCAAGGCGCACTCGGCCGAGATTCGCGCCGCGGTGCAGGCGCGGATCATGCCGCCGTGGATGCCGTCGAGCGACTGCAACACCTACCAGGGCGATCGCTCGCTCACCCAGGCGCAGATCGACACCCTCACCGGCTTCATCGACGACGGGTTGTTGCTGGGCGACAAGAAAGACGAGCAGCACCTCGACGTGACGCTGCCGGGGCTCGACCGGGTCGACCTCACGCTGCAGCCCGAGGTGGCGTACACGCCGAACAGCCTCGCCACCAATCAGAACCGCTCCGACGACTACCGCTGCTTCATCGTGAAGCCGAACCTCACCGGCCCGAAAGATCTGATCGGCTACCGGGTGGTGCCCGGCGAGCTCCACGAGGTGCACCACGTGCTGGTGTACACGATGAGCGCGACGACCGCGCAGGCGCTCGACGACGGCGAGACCGGCCCGGGGTGGACCTGCTTCGGCGGCCCCGGCTCGAACCAGACCTCGCTGGTGGGCGCGTGGGCGCCGGGCATGCCGGCGATCAAGTACCCGAACCAGACCGGCATCACGATGAACGCCGGCGACGTGTTGGTGATGCAGATTCACTACAACCTCGCCAACGGCGCGCCGACGCCCGACACCACCAAGGTCGAGCTGGAGTTCGCCGAGGTGCCGGTGATGTGGCACGCGCAGATGTTCCCGATGCCGAACCACGACTTCGAGATTCCGCCGCGCACGGTCGGCTTTCAGTCGAAGATGAGCCTGCCCGCGCTGGGAATTCCCGCCAACCTGTGGGGCGTCGCTCCGCACATGCACACCAAGGGCGTCGAGATTCGCGTCGACGTCACCCACGGTGATGGCTCGAAGAGCTGCCTGATCGACATTCCGAAATGGAACTTCCAGTGGCAGCAGCTGTACTTCTTCTCGGCGCACGCCGGCATTCCGCTCAAGGGCGATGATCAGCTCAACATCTCGTGCACGTGGGACAACAACACCGATGGGATGGTGACGTGGGGCGAGAACACCGCTGATGAGATGTGCTTGTCGTTTTTGTATCTGACCGGGTCGCTGCAGTAACTGGGCTGTCCCGACCCCGGCAGTTCAGCTCAGTGCATCAACACCAGCCGCTGCGCTCTCCCCGCGACGTACCCCACCTTGCGCGCAACGCCCGCCAACCCGGGATCGAGATCATCGACCCTCAACGTCAGCCGGGGCAGCGACGACAAAAGGTGCCGTGAAATCTGCCCGAGGCTGAGCGTGGCGTGCCCTCGCCGCCGCTCGTCGGGAATGGTGTAGATGCCCTCGAGCTCGGCGCCGAACGGCGACCGCGACCCGACGTCGATCTTCAGCACCAACCGGCCGCCGGCCTCGAGCACGTAGGTGCGCTTGCCCTTGATCCGCTGCTTCACCCGGGCGACGAAACCTTCGGGGTCTTCCTCGAGCGGGTCGCGGTCGAGCATCTCCTTCACCGAACCCGACGACATCTCGACCAGCTGATTGAGGTCGGCCTCGGCCGCCAGCCGCAGGGTGGGGTTGGTGAACGGCCCGAGGTCGTCGGCGCTCACCGAGAACAGCCGCTGGGTTCGCGACAGCCTCGGGGTCGCCTTCGGCGCCAGCTGGGTCACCATCGCGTCGATGCAGCCCTTCTCGCCCAGCAGCGCGCCGGGCTTCACCTTCTCTTTGAGCGACTTCGCGATGTCGCTGATGCCCAACGGCGCAGACGCCGACGGCACCAGCATGCCGCCCTCGCCGCCGACGAACACCGCCGCGGTGAGCGCCCCGTCGATGAACCGCCCATGCAGCGCGAACGAGGCGCGGCCCGGGCGCGGCACGATGCCGAACTCCTCGAGGAGCCCGAGCAGATAGAGGTTGTGCACCGGCTCGCGCCCCAGCAGCGACTTCAGCTCGTCGAGATGTTGCGGGCCGAGCGGCTCGATGGCGGCGGCGGGCATCGGTGGGCAGCCAAAACGCTACAACGACTGCGAAAGCTTCGAGAGCGAAAACCCGTCGATCAACGCCCGCGCCGGGGTGGGTCGCCCCTCGCCCAGGCCGACGCCCTTCGCCAGAAAGCCCACCACCTCTTCGGCCGTCTGGCCCGATTCGCGAAACGCCCGCACCGTCAGCGCCCCGGAGCGCTTCGCCATGCGCTTGCCGCTCTCGTCCATCATCAACGGCACGTGGGCGTACTCGGGCGGAGGGTGGCCCAGCGCCCGGTAGAGCTGCAGCTGGCGAAAGGTCGACCCGATCAGGTCGTCGGCGCGCAGCACGTGGTCCACCCCCGAGAGCGCGTCGTCGACCACCACCGCCAATTGGTAGGCCGCCACTCCGTCGGCCCGGCGCACCACGAAGTCGCCCACCGCCGCCGCGACGTCTTGCGACTTCTCGCCGTGCACCTCGTCGACGAAGCGCTCCACGCCCGGCTCGACCCGAAACCGCCAGGCGGGCTTGCGGCCTTCTTTGCCCGCGGGGGGCGGCGAGCCGGGAGGCAGCCGGGCACAGGTGCCGGGGTAGACCGGCCCGTCTTCACCGGCGTGCGGCGCCGACGCGGCGGCGGCGACTTCGGCCCGGCTGCACCAGCACGGGTAGACCCGGTTCTGGGCGCGCAGCTGGTCGAGGGCCGCCTCGTAGACGGCGGTGCGCTCCGACTGGCGCCAGACCTCCCCGTCGAAGTCGAGCCCGAGCCAGGCGAGGTCTTCGTGCATCGTGCGCTCGTGCTCCGGCTTGCAGCGGTCGGGGTCGAGGTCTTCGATGCGGAGCAGGAACCGGCCGCCCGCCGAGCGCGCGTGCAGCCAGCCGAGCAGCGCGGTGCGCGCGTTGCCGAGGTGGAGCAGCCCGGTGGGACTGGGAGCGAACCGGCCGGAGAACACCCCTGCCGTCTTACTTCTTCTTCAGCGGAGCGCGCTTGCCACCGAGCGGAGTGCGCTTCTCGGCCGCGCCGGCGCCCGAGCCCTCGGCTCCGGTGTCGACCGCGTCGAGCGAGATGTCCTTGCCCGGGGGAATGCCGTACTTCGCGTCGGCGACCTTCACCGGGCCCGCGCCGCTCTGCGACACCGGCGACGGCACCTTCACCGAGTCGCCGGTCTTGGCGCCGGTCTTCGCCAGCGCGCCGGCGAGGTTGTAGAACTCCACGCCCGCCGAGAGCAGCTCGGTGTCGAACTGGGTGCGGGGCAGTCGGCGAATCTCGTTGCCCGCCGCGGCGAAGAGGAACGAGTCGAGGGTCAGCCCGCGGCCTTCTTTCGAGAGCGCGCCGAAGACGAGGAAGTCGGCCTGCGCCAGCGCCGCCTGCTCCTTCGCGGCGTTGAGCAGATCCTGGTCGATCTTGTTCTGCGCCAGCGCGGCGAGAATGCGCGACTCCGGGTCTTTGCTCGACGAGGTCGCGGTCACCTTCGCCTGCTTGCCCGCCGACACGTCGGCGGTGCCGCCCACCGTCTCACCGTTCGCCAGCAGTACCTTGAAGTAGTGGAGGCCGGGGGGAACGTCGGTGATCGACAGCGGGGTGTTACCGAGGCCGACGCCGTCGACGCTCACCGCGCCGCCCGACGGGGTCGACTCGAACATCAGGGTGCCCTTGGGCGCGGTCTTGATCAGCTTGCGCTGATCAGCGACCAGGTGGCTGAACAACGCCGAGGTCTGCGCCAGCGGCAGGTCGCGGTCGGGCGCGAGGCCGAGCGCGGTGTTGAGCGACTTGAGGCCCTCTTCGTCGCGGCCGGTGTTGTACTGAACCGCGGAGAGCAGGGCGTAGCCGTCGACCACCTCGCCGATGTCGGTCACCGCGCCGGCGTTCGCCTTGTAGTCGGCGAGCGCCTTCTCGAGGCCCTCGGCGGCGAGGCGGAACTTGCGCTTGCTGCGGAGGTCCTGCGCCTCCTTGATCGCCTTGCGCGCGGCGGCGAGCGCCTCGGCGTTGGGCTCGTTCTTGTCGGCGATGCCCTTCTTGGCGTCGACCAGCTGCATCGAGTCGGCGCTCTTGAACTCCTGGGCGAGCATGCCGGCGGCCTTCACGCCCGCGCGCTGGGGCACGTCTCCGGCGAGCGCACAGAAGGTCATCACCTGCAGCTTGGGCGGCGGGCCGGAGGGCGCTTCACCCTCGGCGGACCACGCGGAGGTGGCGAACAGGGCGACGGTGGCGGCGATGGCGACGCGAATCATGATCGGGCACATAGACGACGCCCGCGTAAGGCGGCAAGTTCCTTGGACATGCGTTTCCTGCACTGCTCCGACATCCACATCACCGGCGAGTACGTCTCGAAGGGGCTCTCACTCGGTTGGAGGCGCGTTCCGGCGTTGGGCGAGCTGTTCATCAAGGGGCGGGCGAGGCACTTCAAGCACGCCGGCGAGACGGTGCAGCAGATCGCCCGCGACGCCGAGCGCCACCGGGCGGATCACCTGATCGTCTCGGGCGACGTCACCGCCTACGCGCTGGAGGAGGAGTTCGACGGCGCCAAGGCCGCGCTCCAGCCGTGGGTCGATGACCCGAAGCGGTGCACGGTGATCCCCGGCAACCACGACACCTACACCCCCGGCGCGGTGCGGGAGCGGCGGTTCGAGCGGCGCTTCGGCCACCTGCTCGAGAGCGACCTGCCTGATCACACCCGGGAGGGCCCGTTCCCCTTCGTGCGGCTGCTGGGGGAAGAAGCGGCGGTGGTGGGGCTGCTCTCGGCGCGGGTGCCGCTGGTGCCCGGCTTCTCGTTCGGGGTGATCGGCAAGCGCCAACTCGAGGGCCTCGACGCGGTGCTGGGCGACCGGCGCCTCGACGGCCGGGCGGTGCTGGTGGTGGTGCACCACGCGCCGCTCAACCAACACGGCAAGCCCGACAAGCCGCTCCATGGGCTGGTCGACGCTGAGCCGCTGTTCTCACGGCTGCCGGGCCCGCGGTACGCGGTGCTCCACGGGCACATTCACCGGCGCTACCACCACCCGGCGAACCCGACTCGGCCGCACGTGTTCGGCGCCGGCAGCTCGACGCAGGAGGGCCGCCAGGGCTACTGGCTGCTCGATGTGAAAGATGGGGTGATCGCAGGCGCCGAGGTTCACACCCCGGGCGGGTGACGGCCGCTACATCAAGCCTTCGCACTCGGTCGGCTTCGCCGCGCCGCACGCATTCTTCAGCAGCGCGCGAGCACAGGCCGACTGCTTCGAGGCGCGATCTTCAGGCACGAGCGCCTTCTTCGAAGTGTCCTTGCAGGCCTTGGAGACCGCCTCGCAGCGCTCCTTGCCGTCTTTCTTGCACGAGTTGGCGTGACACTGAGCGCCAGCCCAGAGGTCGCAGAGCCAACGCTCCGAGTAGTGATCGGGCTTCACGCCCTGCGAGGTGGACAAAAGAACCGTGGTCGCGAGAGCGGCGATCAACATGGGGATCAGTCTAACCCCGACCAAAAGCGCCATCAAAGTTGCAGCACGCGTGATGCTCCCGGCTCTGCTACAACCTCGTAGCGATGGATGGGGAGCTGAGCCAGAGTGAGCTGAAGCACCTGCGAGACCTCAACCGCATGGTCGACGACCTGCTGGAGGAATCGCTCAAGAACCGCGAGAACCTGGAGCAGACGTTTCATCGTTTGTTCCCCGCGCTGCTGAAGTTCACCGGCGCGAAGGGCGTGGCGGTGCAGGCGCTCGACGAAGAGCTCACCCTGCAGACCTGGCACCTCGGTGACTTCGGCGGCACCTTCCCGGGCACGCTGCTGACCGAGAACCGCTGGGGCGTGCGCATGATCGGCACCGGCACCCTGGTGGCGCAGGTGCTCGACGTGGTCGGCACCAAGATCGGCGCGATGGGCCTCTACTTCGAGGGCGACCACACCCAGGTCGAGACCGCCGGCAAGCTCGCGCGTGAGCTCGAGACGGTGGCCGAAGAGCTCGACACCGTGCTGGCCAGCATTCAGACCCAGTCGGAGAAGCAGCAACTGCTGGTGGCGATCAACGGCTGCCTCGCCAACCGGGTCTTCGAAGTGGGCATGGATCAGGCGGTGCGAGCGCTCTCGGAGCGGATCAAGCTGCCCGGCTTCATGCTGGTGTACCGCGACGCGGTCGAGTCGGGCGCGCTGCACTACCGCGGCTACAAGTACGGCCAGCTGGAGTTCGCCTCCAACGGCACCCGGCACCAGGCGCTCGACGCGGCGATCCTCGCCCACGGGGCCGAGCTGGTGGCGCCGAACGACCGCCGGCTGCGCGACGTGGTCGGCCCGCGGCGCGCCGTCGAGTCGGTGCTGATCAGCGGGTTCGGCCAGGAGGCCGCGCTGGGCAAGATTCTGGTCTGGTCTTCGAGCGACGGCTTCTCGGCCTACGCGATGGACCTTTTGCACCTGCTGTCGTCGACGCTGTCGCAGCGGCTGATCGACTACAACCGCGAGCGCATTCACCTCTCGCAGTTCTTCGCGCCGAAGGTGATCGACGATCTGCTGAAAGACCCCGACTACGAGCGGCGGTTCCTCACTCCGCGCGCCGAAGAGGTCGGCATTCTGTTCGCCGACATCAACGGGTTCACCAAGATCTGCGAGCAGGTGCTGGAGCGCCCGGAGCGAATCGGCAAGTTCGTCGACGACTGGTCGGAAGAAGCGGTGCGCATTCTTCACAAGCACCACGGCGTGTTCGACAAGATGGTCGGCGACTGCGTGATCGGCCTGTTCGGGCCTCCGTTCTTCCGCTCGTCGCGCGAGCAGCGCGCAGTCGAGGCGATGCGCTCGGCGATCGAGATTCAGGAGTTCACCCGCGAGAAGATGAGCGCCCACCCCGAGATCTCCCGGCTGTCGGAGCTGCTCAAGGTGCCCGGCCTCGGGGTGGCGATCGGCGTCAACATCGCGCCCACCTTCTGCGGCCTGTTCGGGCCCAACCGGCAGTACACCGGCTTCTCCACCGGCATGAACCAGACGGCCCGGCTGCAATCGCTCGGCTCGTTCCGCGAGACGCTGGTGATGGACTCGGTGAAGGTCTCGCTCGATGCCTCCAATGAGGCCGACATCAAGGCGCTGAAGTACGGGCCGCTCACCGAGACCCCGGTGAAGAACGTCGCCCACCCGCTGCGGCACTACAAGCTGCTGTCGCTCTAACCCTGGAGCGCCGCGGGGGTGTAGCGCCGCGAAAAGTGAATCCACCGGCGGCGGTCGATCTCGACCTCCCACTCGGTGTTGGGCGTGAACGGCAGCCGCGAGCTCACCAGCGCTTCGAGGAGATCAGCGGCGCGCATCGGTGACAGGTCGGTCGCGCGGAACGAGACGCGCAGCCAGGTCTCGAGCCCGTTCACCACGTCGACCGCGACGCAGATCTGCACGCCGTTCACCACCTTGAGGTGCTGTGAGTGCACCCGGTGGTCGCCGTTGCTCCGCCAATTTCTCGGATCCAAGGCAAAGCCGAGGAGCACGGTCCCCGCTTCTTCGAATCCGGTCTCCGCAGTTTCCACGGCGCGCATTCACGGCCCTCCCGCGCTGCTGATGGAGAAATGAAATTCCTTCTGCGCTGGGGAAACAAGGACCACACCGCCTTGACGTGGTCGATTCCTTCGTTCGCGCGGAGGCTCGCTTGCATTTCAGACCCGGTGTCGTTCCGCGACCACTCGGGTGACGCGTTCGACCGCTGAACACGGTCGCGGCGGTTCGCAACATTGCTGCGGTGTTTCTTCGGTGACGTCACTCACCGGAGACATCGAATGATCTGGTCCGATTACCTGCGGCACTTCGAACAGAACGCCCGGCGGCCGTTGCCCGAGGTGCGGCCCGAGTCGCTCGAGCCGGTGAAGGCCCGCGCGCTGGCCCGGTCGCTGGCGCGGTTTCAGCTCGGCGAAGCGGGCGAGGGCAGAATCGCCCATCAGATCGACACCGCGCAGCTGCCCGCGATCGACGACGACTACCGCGCCGCGCTGAAGCTGTTCGTTCGCGAGGAGGGCCGCCATGGCCGGGTGCTGGCGCTGATCGTGAACGCCCTCGGTGGCCGGCTGCTCGAGAAGCAGTGGACCGAGCGGCTGTTCGTGCGCGCGCGCCGCATGGTCGGCATTCGCTTCAAGCTGCTGGTGCTGCTGGCGGCCGAGGTGATCGGGATCGCGTTCTACGGAGCGCTCGCCCGAAAAGTGCCTGGCACCTGGGCGAAGGCGCTCGAGCAGCTGTGCGCCGACGAAGAGGTGCACCTCGAGTTTCACTGCCATTTCTTCGCCCAGCAGCCGGGCTTCGGCGGGTGGCTGCTGCGCGCCGCCTGGAGGCCGTTGGGCTGGGCCGCCGCCCTGACCGTGCTGGCGGATCACCGCTCGACCCTGAAGGCCCTGGACGTTCGGGGAGTCTTGCGGTCGATGGGCGAACGAATCGAGGAGGCTGCGGTCAGGATGACTGGCTCGCGATCGACGGAGGGTTTGGTTAGAAGCCTGGGCAACGAATGAACGAGCCGTTTGGCAACACCCTGGGCCTCAAGCCCTCCGAGCTGAAGCACCTGAGGAACACCTTTCGCCGCCGCGTCGGGAGCTCCGAGATCGTGAGCCCCGAGCTGGCCCGCCACCTCTGCGAGTTCTCGCACCAGACCAACCGCCAGGTCGGCGTGCTGCTCACCCGCAAGGGCGAGGTCGAGCAGGTGGTGGTCGGCGACGCCCACAAGCTCGAGCTGCCCGACGTCGGCCGCGCCCGCGCCGGTCAGCTGCGTCTGCGCGGCCTGCGCCTGGTGCACACGCATCTTCAGAGCGAGGCGCTCACCAAAGACGACCTCACCGACCTCGCGCTGCTGAGGCTCGACCTGGTGGCGGCGATCGGCGTCGGCGATGACGGCCTCCCCGGCGTGCTCCACTGGGCGCACCTGCTCCCGCAGAACCGCGAAGGCGCGCTCTGGCGCACCGAGACGTTGCCCAACGTTCACGAAGATCAGCCCGACCTGCAGGAGACGCTCGAGGCCCTCGAAGACGAGCTCGCCCAGCAGGTGCAGGCGCGCAAGGTCGACGGGCTCGAGCGCGCGGTGCTGGTGGGCGTCGGCCTGAACGGCCGTGAAAACGCCGAGACCTCGCTCGAGGAGCTGAAGGAGCTCGCCCGCACCGCCGGCGTCGAGGTCTCAGACACCGTGCTGCAGATGCGCCGCGAGGCCGACCCGCGCTACCTGATCGGCCACGGCAAGCTCGACGAGCTGAACCTGAAGGCGATGCAGATGGGCGCCGAGCTGCTGATCTTCGACCGCGCGCTCTCGCCCTCGCAGGCGCGGCACATCGGCGAGGCCACCAGCTTGAAGGTGCTCGATCGCACCCAGCTGATTCTCGACATCTTCGCCCAGCGCGCCCAGAGCGCCGACGGCAAGCTGCAGGTCGAGCTGGCGCAGCTGAAGTACCTGCTGCCGCGGCTGGTGCACGCCGACAGCTCGCTCTCGCGCCTCGCCGGTGGCATCGGCGGCCGCGGCCCTGGTGAGACCAAGCTCGAGATCGATCGCCGTCGGGTGCGCGACCGCATCTCCAGCCTCGAGAAGCGCATTGATCAGCTCTCGAAGGACCGCAAGGTGCGCCGCCAGGCGAGAAATCGCGCCGGGCTGCCGGTGATCTCGATCGTCGGCTACACCAACGCCGGCAAGTCGACCCTGCTCAACGCGCTGACGAACTCGGAGGTGCTGGCGGAGAACAAGCTGTTCGCCACCCTCGACCCCACCAGCCGGCGGCTGCGGTTCCCCGAAGAGCACGAGGTGATCATCACCGACACCGTGGGCTTCATTCGCGACCTGCCGGAAGACCTGGTGAACGCGTTTCGCGCCACCCTGGAAGAGCTCGACGACGCGTCGCTGCTGCTCCACGTGATCGACGCGGCAGATCCGCATCGCGACCAGCAGGTTCAGGCGGTGGAGCGCATTCTCCACGAGCTCGAGCTCGACACCCGCCCGCGCCTGCTCGTCTGGAACAAGGCCGACCGGTGCTCGGAGATCGAGCTCAAGGCCCTGGTGCGGGTGCGCGGTGGGGTCGCCATTTCGGCCGCGCAGAAGACGGGCATCGAGGCGTTGCTCCAGAAGGCCGAGCGAACGCTGTTTGCCGAGAGCGGCTCCGAGGCGCTCGCCGAGCTCAGGTGAGCAGGCCCAACACGCTCTCGAGCCACTCCTGCACCTGGTGCGGCGTCTGCGAGATGCCGTTGTCGAGCGCGTAGGTCAACAGCGGCCCCGCCATCTCACCCGCGGTGCGCCACCGCAGCTTCAGGTCGGGCTGGAGCGCCTTCTGAATGATCGCCACCAGCGGCTTGTCGACGTAGTCGGGCAGCTGCAGCTTGCCGGAGCGAATCGAGGCCATCACCTGCTGCTCGCTCGCGCCGTCTTTCTGAAACGGGTGCCACCCCACCACCAACTCGTGGAGCATCACCCCCACCGACCAGAGGTCTGAGCCCGGGGTGAGGCTCTCGCCGCGGGTCTGCTCGGGCGACAGGTACGACAGCTTGCCCGCCGCGATGCCTTCGCCCGGCCCGATGTTGGCGTGGCTCGAGGTGGCGACCCCGAAGTCGCCCAGCTTCACCTCGCCCGGCCCCGAGAAGAAGACGTTCGCCGGGTTGACGTCGGAGTGAATCAGGTTGAGCGGGGTGCCGGTGCGGGTGCGCGCGGTGTGAAAGTAGGCCAGGCCCTTGAGCGTCTCGAGGGTGACGTGCACCCCCATCGCGGTGGGAAAGCCCTTCATCTGGGTGCGGTGGGCGTTCATCACCGAGCGGAGGTCGCCGCCGATCAAAAACTCCATCGCGATGTAGGGGCGGCCAAATGCCTCACCCACCTCGAGCCGGCGCACCAGGTTGGGGTGCTCCAAGAGCCCCATCAGGTCGGCCTCGTCGGCGAAGGCCTCCTCGCTCATGCCCTTGCGCATCAGCTTGAGCGCGACCTTCAGCTCCTCGCCCTTGTCGTCGGCGTCCGCGAGGAACACCTCCGCCATCCCACCCATGCCGAGACGGGAGCGGATCAGATACTTGCCGAAGCGCCGGGAAGGCACCTCGATCGGCTTGGAACTCTCCGTGGTCATGAAGCTTTGGCGACGGCTGTGAGGCTTGAGGTTAGGACAGTAGTAGAGTCGTGTCCTGCTTCGATTCTAAGGCCCCTCGCGTTCCGTGAACTGCGCGCACTGCTCATCCCCCCTTCCTGACGGCGAAACGGTGTGCCCCAAGTGCGGGCTCACCACGACCCCGTTGCGCGACGGCGACGAGAAGACCGTCAAGGGCGTGAAGCTCAACGACGTGCTCTCGGGCCGTTACCGCCTGGAGCAGAAGATCGGCGAGGGCGGCATGGGCACCGTCTACCTCGCCCGCGACAACGAGCTCGACCGGCAGGTGGCGGTGAAGCTGCTCGCCAAGAACCTGGTCGACGACAAAGAGGTCGTCGAGCGCTTCGAGCGCGAGGCCCGGCTCACCGCCAAGCTCGACCACCCCAACGTGGTGCCCATCTACGACGTCGGCCGCCACAACGGCCGCCCGTACATCGTGATGAAGAAGCTCGAGGGCGACACCCTCGCGGGCGTGCTGCGCACCAAGGGCGGGCTGAAGGCCGAAGAGACGCTGAAGCTGATCGACCAGGTCGCCCAGGGCCTCGACCACATTCACTCCAAGGGCTTCATTCACCGCGACATCAAGGCGGGCAACATCTTCGTCGGGCCCGACGGCCAGGCGACCATTCTCGACTTCGGCATTCTTCGCCCCAAGTCGGGAGGCGACAACCTCACCCGCACCGGCATGGTGATGGGCACCCCGCACTACATGGCGCCGGAGCAGGCGCTCGGCTCCAAAGACGTCGACCACCGGGTCGACCTCTACGCGCTGGCGGTGGTCGCGTTCGAAGCGCTCTCGGGCACGCTCCCGTTCGAGGCCGACTCGGAGCTGCGGCTGATTCAAATGCAGGCGCACCAGCCGCCGCCCGACCTGCTCGAGCGCGCCCCGTGGATTCCCAAGCCGGTGGCGGAGGTGATGAAGCGGGCGCTCGCCAAGCGCGCCGACGACCGCTTCAACTCCGGCGCCGACTTCTACAAGGCGATGAAAGACGCCTACGCGCGCACCGACGCGGCCGACTCCAAGCCGCCGCACCAGGTGTCGCCGGCGATCGGCTCGTCGACCGCGCCCTCGTGGCGCAACCGCTCGGGCGACGTGCAGCCGGTGTCGCCTCCGCCGGGGCCGGGCGTGCCGCCGCTGGGGCCGCCGGGAACGAGCGGCGTGCAGCCGTCGCCGCAGCCTCCGCAGCCGGTGCAGGTGCCCGACACCGACGACTTTCAGAAAGCGGTGCGCCCCTCGCGGCTGCCCTACCTGGTGGGCGCGCTGGTGGTCGTCGCGGCCGTCGGTCTCTTCTACGCCAAGCCGTGGGAGAACTCCGCCGAGGGCAAGGACCCCGGCGGTGGCGGCGGCACCGGTCAGCTCGCGGTGGTGCCCGACGCCGGGCCCGCGCCGCTGGTGCTCGGTGAGCTGCCCGACGCGGGCGAAGAAGTGGCGGCGAACGACGCCGACGCCGGCGCTGGCGAGACCGCCGAAGACGAGCCGGTCGACGGCGGCGCGAAGGTCGCGATTCACGTCAAGCAGCACCCCAAAGACGAGCGCGGCAAGCTGAACGTGGTCACCACCCGCGGCGGCGAGCCGTACTGGGCGCAGGTGTCGATCGACGGCAAGCCGAAGGGCAGAACGCCACTGCTGCTCGATTTGGCCCCAGGCAAATACTCGGTGCGGGTGGAGCGAACCGGCTTCAGAACCGAGACCCGTGAAATAAGGGTTGCTTCGGGGCGGCAGTCTATGGTCCGAATCGACCTCGAACAGTGAGCCACGAGGGGGCTCATGCTCCCAATCGATGCTCGCTCCGCTTCTGCTGCTGCTGGTGATGGCAGGCCCCGCCAAGGGCACCCGGCTCGACCAGGCGCAGAAGGCATTCGTCTCGGGTGACTACGACGGCGCGCTGAAGCTGCTCGACCCGATGCAAGACGCGACCGACTCCCAGACGCTGGAGCGGGTGCAGCTGTTGCGCGCGCAGTGCTTCGCCGCCCAGCAGAACTTCTCCAAGGCCGAAGACGCGTTCACCCTGGCGCTGGAGGCCAACCCCGAGGCGTCGCTCGACCCGGCGCGGGTCGACCCGTCGGTGGTGAAGGTGCTCGACTCGTTGCGGGCGCGGCTCACCGGCGAGCTGGTGGTGACCTCGAACCCGAAGGCCGAGATCTACGTCGACGGCAAGGCGCTCGGCGCCACTCCGGTGAGCGGCCCGGCGCCGATTGGGCGGCACAAGGTCGAGGCGAAGATTGGCGACCAGACCTCGGGCGCGGAGGCGGTGGTGTACGTGCACCGGCCGACCCAGGTGGTGTTCGCCCAGTCGCCCGGAGGCCTCGGCCCCCCGGTGACCACCCCCGAGGCGCCCTCGAAGATTCGGCCGTTCGGCGATTTTCGCGGCGTCTACGAGGCCGGCGGTGACGAAGGCGGGCTCGAATTGGGCGGCGGCGTCGAGTTCCCCTACACCCGGGTGGGCGTCTCGGCCCGGCTGTGGCCCCAGTTCGGCTTCACCATTCGCGCCGGCCTGGTGGTGCCGATCATCGAGCGGCTGAACGCGTACCTCGAGCTCGAGGTGCCGTTCTTGTTCAGGTCTTCGGCGGCGGTGGGCCTGGGCGGTGTGGTGGGCGGGGAGTTTCTGTTTTCGAAGTGGGCCGGGGTGTTCGTGCAGATTGGCGGCCGGCACTACTTCGTCAACCCCGACTCCAACGCCGACAACCGGTTCATCTTTGCCGGTGGTGTGCGGCTGCGTCTTCCCTGAGTCGGGCGTTCTGCTATGACGCCGCGCACCCCGTGTCGGTTGCGCTTCTCGTTTTCAGTCTGACGTTGTCCGCCGCGCCCTCCGCGCAGCCTGCCGCGCCTGCCGCGACCGAGCGCACCTACGCCAAGCCGTTGCCCGAGGGCGTGCACGCGGCGGGCGAGTACTACGCGATTCGCGCCGGCAGCACCTGGAAGTACGCCTCCGGCAAGGAGCGGGTGACGGTCTCGGTGAACAGCATCGAGAACTGGACCGCGCACGTGTCGATCAGCTGGGGCAAGCGCTCGACCAGCGCCGCGTGGCGGGTGAAAGACGGCGCCTGGCTGGAGCGGTCGGGCTCGCACCCGGGCACCGAGATCGTGTTCATGCCGGCGCAGCTGCAGGTCGGCACCCGGTGGAAGGGCCCCTCGAGCGTGGAGCGCAACGCGAAGGACGACTCGGCCTACGAGGTGCTGGCGATCGACGCCCAGGTGGAGGGCGACCAGACCTATGACCACTGCCTGGCGGTGCTGGAGACGCCGGTGGCGGGCGGGGCTCCGCTGACGCACTTCTATGCGCCCAACGTCGGCAAGGTGGGCGTGAAGGGCGACGGCGACGAGTGGGTGCTGAAGTTGGTGGAGTTTCGGCCCGGCCGGCACGTGAACGGAGATTGACGTGCCGCTGATCGTTCGACGGTTGAAGGTGATGGACCTGCCGGTGATCGAGACGCTCGAGCAGGAGTCGTCGCGGCGGCACCCGACGCGGCCCGGCTGGCTGGAGCACTTTCGGAAGTTGATGGAGGTCGCCACCAGCGAAGAGCCCGAGGGCGTGCTGGTCGCGGAGTACGACGGGCGGGTGATCGGCGCGGCGGTGGTGAAGACGCTCGGCGAGCACCCGTACTCGGGGGTGAAGTTCGGCGAGCTGCAGGCGCTCACCGTCTCGCCCGGCTGGCGCAACCAGGGCATCGACGCGCGGCTGGTGCGCGAGGCCGAGGCGTACCTGAAGGCGCGCGGCTGCGAGACGCTGATCACCCGGCTGCCGGCAGACGCGGGCGCCGAAGAGTCGGGCCTGTTCAAGGGCGCCGGCTACAAGGTGGCCGGCTGGGAGCTCGAGCGGTCGCTGAAGTAGCCGGCGTTACCGCTCGGCCGACAGCTCCTGCAGCAAATCCAAATCCGCGGTCTCGTCGAGGTGCTCGAGCAGCTCGAGGTTCTTCACCACTTCCTGGTCCTCGGGCTTGAGTGAAGACGTCGGCCGCGACGGAGGCGGCGAGACCACCCCACTGTCACGCGTTCCACCGTCTCCTGCGAACAGGCACAGCCACACCAGCAGTGTGGTCACCGACGCTGCCTCTCGCGCATCCGCTGGCGAAGCTCCTGGCGCTGCTCCTGCGAGAGGTTGCGCCACCGGCGGAGGTTCTCGCGCATGCGCTCGCGCTCTTCGGGGTGCGAGCGGAGGTAGGCGCGCATCGTCTGGCGAAGCTCCTGGCGCTTCTCGGGGTCGAGCTGGCGGAACTCCTTGAAGTGCTCGCGCAGCTCGGTCTTGTCCTCGGTCGACAGCTTCGAGAAGTTGCGCGCGTTGTCGCGAATGCGCTCGCGCTCCTCCGGCGGCAGCGCCTGAAACCGCTTCAGGTTCTCCTTCAGCCGCTCCTGCTCCTCGGGTGGGAGCGACTTCAGCCGGGCCAGCTTCTCGCGCAGCTCCGCCTTCTTCTCCTCGGGCAGCGCGTTGAAGCGCTCCTCGGGGGTCTGCGCGGCTTCGGTCTGGGCCCAGGCCTGGGTCGCGTTCAGCGAGAGCGCCAGCATCAGCGCGGGTGCGAGAAAGGTCTTCACGGCTTCACCTCCAGCTCGTCGAGGCGAGCCACCACTTCCAGGTCGTCGGGGTTGTCGAGCCCGACCACGTCCATGTCTTCGAGCAGCTCGATGTTCTGCGCCACCTCGAGGTTCTCGGCCATCAACACCTCGCCGTGCGAGTGGTGCGGGCGAACCGCGAACACCACCGCCACCGCCGCGGCCGCCGCCATGCCGAACGCGGGCACCAGCCGCCAGCCGCTGAACCACGCCTTCAGCCTGTCGCCGGCGCCGGCCGGCCGGTCGATTTCGTTCAGCACGTTGCGGCGCAGCTGCTGCGAGGCCTGAGGCATCGGCAGCGCCGACACCTTCTTCATCGTGGTGCGCAGCAGCTGCTCCAGCGCGGCGAGCTCCGGCTCGTTCTTCAGCCGCTCCTCGAAGCGCTTCTTCTCGAGCTCCGACAGCTCACCGTCGATGTACGCGGTGAGGTCTTCGTCGTTCTCGGCTTTCGTCCAGTCCCGGCTCATGGGTGGCTCCCGGTTGCTAACAGGCCCGCTCTCAGGGCCTCCACTTGCTTCATCACCTGCAACGTCGCGCGGTGAATCAGGCTCTTCACCGCGGCCTCCGACGCCTGCAGCGCGTCGGCGATTTCTTTGTAGGCGAGCCCCTCGAAGCGGCACATCGAGAAGGCCAGCCGTTCACGGTCACTCATCTTCGCCATCGCCGCGCCGACGGCCTTCTCGAGCTCTTTGCCCTCGAGCGACTGATCAGGCGTGACCGCGCCGCCGTCGCGCGCGTCGGCCTCGCCCTGCGAGTTCTCGGGCTCGCTCGTCTCCAAGCGGTAGTCTCCGCGCCTCAGCTCGTTGAGGCAGTGGTTGGTCGCCACCCGAAAGAGGAAGGTCTTGAACTTCGCGGTCGGCCGGTAGCCCGACGCGTTCCGGTACAGCTTGACGAAGATGTCTTGCGCGAGCTCTTCGGCGCGCGCGGTGCTGCCGACGAAGCGGTAGGCGAAGCGCACCACCGCCTGCTGATGACGGTCGAACAGCGTGGCGAACGCCGCCTTGTCACCGCTGGCCACGGCTTGCATGAGCCGCGCGTCGTCATCCTCGTCGCTCATGTCCTTTCCATGGGTTGAACACGTCTGTTCCCGCTCGGTTGCGGGCCCAGAATTCGTGAGGTTTTAGCGGGGGTTGCGGCTAAGGCAAGAACTGCTCGGCCGAAGTCGGGTCGAGCGGATCAAGCCCGGAGCGGGCGCAGAACTGCAAGAAGTCGGAGACCTGCTCCAGCCCGACCTGGAGGAGGTCGACGGTCTGCTTGCCGTCGAGCTCGAACCACACCGCGCAGTGGCCGGCCGCGAGCGGGCTGGGCGACAGCAGCTGGAGCGCGGCGCGAAACGCCTCTTTGCGCTTCACGTTCGCGCCGCCGAAGAGCGACTTCTCTTTCATCTGCGCCGCCATGTAGAGCTTGAGCAGGCAGGCGAAGCTGCGCGCCTCGGGCACCGACTCGAACCGCCGCAGCACCTCGTCGGCGTAGCCGTTCAGCTTCTTTCGCTCGGCGCGGCCTTCACCCGAGAGCACCCGCGCCTCCGCCCGTGGCCCGTCGCCGGGCGGGAGCAGCTCGAGCGCCTTCTCGCTGAAGCGCCAGAACGCCAGCGACGCCTCGTCGGGCGAGTAGAGCGGCTCGGGCCCGGTGTCGACGTCGTCGCCCAGCGCCTGGGCCTTCGAGTCGCGCACCGCCTGCTGGAGGTCGATGATCCCCGAGCTCGAGAGCTTGCCGCGCGGCTTCGGCACCGGGGTGGTGTCGGGCGGCGGCGGGGGAATCGTCTCGATCACATCCGCCATCTCGAGCGCTTCGGGCTGCTCGGGCGGAGGCGGCGGCACCGACGGGCCGGGCTCGATGATCTCCACGTCGGCGCTCTCGGCCTGGGTGGTGAGCCAGAGGTCGAATACGCCCGAGACGTTGCCCATCTGCCGCTGGGGCGGGAGGGTGTCGTTGAGCCCCTCTTCGGGCAGGGTGGCGGCGGCCGGTTGGTGCGCCGGCACCTGGTCGGTGGCGGTGTTGTCGCGGTTGGGCGGCACCTTCACCGCGGGGAGCGGCTTCTCGGTGATCCGCTCGTCTTCTGCCGGCGACGGGGGCATCACCACCGAGCGCGCGTTGCGCACCGTCCACTGGTCGTCGGTGCTCTCTTGAAACGTCTGGTACTGGTCGTCGGTCGACTCGAGGTGCGCCTTGAGCAGCTCGTCGGCCTTGCTCGGCCGGGGCGGAGGAGGCGGCGGCGTCGGCGCCGACGGGTCGAACACCTCGACGTCTTCGGCGGCGTCGGCGGGAGCGTCTGCCTTTTCTGCCTCTGCCGTCTTGGCGGCGGGCGGGGCGGGCTCGACGACAGTGGTGTCTGGCACCGGCGCGCGGTGGACCGCGACCGACTCCTGGCTCTCGTCGATGCGGAGCGCCTTGTCGGGCGACGGCGCAGGCGGGGGAGTGGCGTCGGCGTCGGGCACCCGCACCGGCTCGGTCGAGAGCTCCTGGCGCGCGGGAGGAGGCGGCGCCGGCGCGGTGCTCTCGGGCATCGGCGCGCCGGGCGTCGACACCGGCTCCGGCCCGCGGGCCTGCGCGGCGGCGGCTGCGGCAACCTTCGCCTGCTGCTCCTCCAGCATCTCGAAGAACTCGTCGAGGTAGGGGACCAGCTCTTTCCAGAGGTGGGCGAGGCCGTCGTCGTCGCCGATCAGCTCCTGGGCCACCTTGGGCTCGGGGTAGGCCTCCTGGAGCAGCCCCGCGCGCCGGGCGAACTCGCCGCGGGAGGCGGTGCGGCCGAGGCGGGCGAGCTCGAGGTGGTAGAGGCACTTGGCGAACTCGACCCGGCGGTTGCCGTCGGGCTTGAGCTGCTCGATCGCCTCCGAGAGCGGCTCGGCTTCGGCGCGCACTTCCCAGCAGGTCTTGAGCACCTGGTCGAAGCGCTTCACCTCGAACGACACCATCAGCGCCGAGGCGTCGGCCCAGAGGGTCTCGAGCGCGGGGTGGCTGGTGGCGATCTCGTCGCCGCGCTTGTCCTGCCAGAAGGCGAGCAGCGACTGGGCGACCGCGCCGATCGCCTGCCGGGCCTCGGGGTCGCCGCGGCGGGCGCGCTCCAGCTCGAACAGCGCGACCGCGAAGGTGGCGGCGTCGCCGTCGAACTCGCGCAGCGTCTGTACCTCCGCCTTGAGGCGGTCCGGTTCGTCGAGCACCTGCGCGCAGCGCGCGATGGCGTCGACGACGGCGTGCGGTACGAGAGCGGCGGCTTCGGTCATGACGAGCGGCAGGCCCAAGAATGCCCCTAGTCGGGCCAACCTTGAAGGGCTGTGTGGCACCTGTTCGTAGCGCCCCGCCCAGCCCGTGGATCCTTGGAGCACAAGCTGGCTAGCATGGGGTCCAAATGGCAGTAGGTGAGCGTTCGGTCCCCGCGGTGGCAGTGAGCGACGAGCAACCCGTCGCCGCGGAGCAGGTGACGCTCTCGGAGCTGGTGAAGCGGGCGCATGAGGCGCTCGACGACGAGCGCAAGCAGCTGTCGACGTTGCTGCTGGCGACGCTGGAGCGGCTGCCGCTGATCGAACAACCCGAGCGCGACCGCCAGGTGGCGTTGGTGCTGGAGCTGCTCGACAACCAGAAGCTCGACGGGCTGGTGGGTGAAGGCGGAGTCACCTGCCGGGCGGCGGCGATCGAGGCGGTGCTGCGGGTGGGGTACCCGTGGGCGCTGCAGCTCGAGCCCGACGACATGGACTTCTTCCGCACCCAGAAGCGCCCGTTCGAGAAGCGGGCGCCGCTGGTGAAGGTGGGGGCGGCGCTGGCGGGCGGTTCGTCGCTGATGACTTTGGCGGCCTCACTGGCCCACGGGCCGTCGTTCGGCGTCTGGCTCGCCGACCGGCTGAGAGACCCGATCGACGTGGCGACCCTGGCCGGGCTGTTTCTGGCGATCGGAGGCACCGCTCCGTTGCTGGCTGCGCCCGAGAACAGCACCCCCAACAAGTGGGGGCGCTGGCTGATGTGCGGCTCGTCGATCGCGCTCGCCGCGGCGGCGATCGCCGACGGCTTGTCGAGTGGGCTGACCTACATGCACTCGATCTTCCTGGTGCCGGCGATTGGCGCCGCGATCGCCGGGTGGTGGCCGCGCAAGAAGTAGCCGGTGACTGGTGGTTTGGTCGTTTGGTTGTTTGGTTTTTTGGTACTGACTCCGCGCTTCGCGCGGCTTCGAAGGAGTCGGCGCTTCGGGCCCACGGCACTTCGGTTCGCACCGTGGGCAGGGCTGTCCCTCACCCGCGAGGGCCTATGGCCCTCGTCGGCCTCTCCCAACGGAGAGGGTCTCGCTCGTTACTTTACTGCCTTCACCTTCGGGCGCTTCTCCTCGGGCTCGTCCTGCTCGTCCTTCGGAGCGTCGGGAACGGCGGAGACCGGCGAGGGCGCCTTGACGCCGAACTTCTCGAACACCTTGGTCTCGATCGCCTTCGCGATCTCCGGGTGCTCCTTGAGGTAGTCCTTCGCGTTCTCGCGGCCCTGGCCGATGCGCTCGCCGTTGAAGGCGAACCAGGAGCCCGACTTCTCGACGATGCCGTTCTCGCTCGCGAGGTCGACCAGGTCGCCCTCCTTCGAGATGCCGGTGCCGTACATGATGTCGAACTCGACCTCCTTGAACGGAGGCGCCACCTTGTTCTTCACCACCTTCACGCGGGTGCGCGAGCCGACCACCTGCTCGCCGTTCTTGATCGCGCCGATGCGGCGAATGTCGAGCCGCTGGGTGGCGTAGAACTTCAGCGCGTTGCCGCCGGTGGTGGTCTCGGGGTTGCCGAACATCACGCCGATCTTCATGCGAATCTGGTTGATGAAGATCACGCAGGTGTTGCTCTTCGAGATGGTGCCGGTGAGCTTGCGGAGCGCCTGGCTCATCAGTCGCGCCTGCACGCCCATGTGCGCGTCGCCCATTTCACCTTCGAGCTCGGCCTTGGGAACCAGCGCGGCCACCGAGTCGATCACCAGCACGTCGATCGCGCCGGAGCGCACCAGCATCTCGGCGATCTCCAGGCCCTGCTCGCCGGTGTCGGGCTGCGAGAGCAACAGGTCGTCGGTGCGCACGCCCAGCTTGCGGGCGTAGCCGACGTCCATCGCGTGCTCGGCGTCGATGTAGCCGCAGACGCCGCCCTTCTTCTGGGCCTCGGCCGCGATGTGGAGACAGAGGGTGGTCTTGCCCGAAGACTCCGGGCCGTAGATCTCGATGATGCGGCCGCGCGGCACGCCGCCGACGCCCAAGGCCAGGTCGAGGCTGATGCTCCCGGTGGGGATCGCCGAGATGTCGCGCACCAGCGGCTCATCGACTCCCAACCGCATGATCGAGCCTTTGCCGAACTGCCGCTCGACCGCCGCCATCGCCAGCTCGATCGCCTTTTCCTTCTCGCTGTTTCCCGTGCCGTTGCCAGTAGTGCCAGTAGCCATGTTCTGTCTTGTCCCCTCAGGACTGCGTTGGATGAGAGCGCCACACCGGCGCCCGACCTGAACTTCCCCGTACTGAACTCGTGTTTAGTACCACGGGGTACATATATACGCCACACCCCTGACATGTGCGGGTTAGGCCCCATAAGCCCAGGTGGTAACTGGGGCTTGGGCGGCGGTCGTTTCAGCCTGACCCCGGTGGCGATTTGAGGGAGGGTGCCGCCAACTCTTGGAGGCACTCTCGACATGATGAAACGAATCGTTCCGTGCGTGGCGGTCGTGTTGGCGCTCACCGGCTGTCCCGAGGAAAAGAAGGCGACTCCTCCGCCGGCGGCGCAGGCTCCGGCTCCGACGCCGACTCCCCAGGCGGCTCCCGCGGCTCCGGCTCCGGCGGCAGCGGCTCCCGCGGCGGCTGAAGCGGCGGCCGACAGTGGCGCGGCTCCGGCGGCGGCGGCTGCTCCGGCGGCTCCCGCGGCGCCCACCGTCGACGCGAAGGCCGACGCGGCCGACATCTTCAAGGTGCGCTGCTCGACCTGCCACGGCCTCGAGGGCAAGGGCGACGGCCCCGCTTCGGCGGCGCTCAACCCGAAGCCGCGCAACTACACCGACGCGAAGTGGCAGGACTCGGTCACCGACGAGCACATCGAGAAGACGATCGTTCAGGGTGGCGCCTCGGTCGGCCTCTCGCCGCTGATGGTTCCCAACCCCGACCTGGCGGCGAAGCCGGAGACGGTGAAGGAGCTGCGCAAGATCATCCGCGGCTTCAAGGGGAAGTGACCTCCAGGTACCCCACTCGGGTGGTCTGCCTCACCGAGGAGACCACCGAGACGCTGTACCGGATCGGCGCCCAGGATCTCGTGGTGGGCGTCTCGGGTTTCACCGTGCGCCCGCCCGAGGCGCGCAAGAAGCCGAAGGTGTCGAGCTTTCTCGACGCCGACTTCGAGAAGATCCTCGAGCTGAAGCCCGACCTGGTGTTGGGCTTCTCCGACCTCCAGGCGGAGCTGGGCGCAGAGCTCGCCCGCCGCGGGGTCCCCGTTCACCTCTTCAACCAGCGCAGCATCGCGGAGGTGCTGCAGAGCGTTCGGCTCACCTGCGCGCTGGTGGGGCGCTTCGAGGCCGGTGAGAAGCTGGCCGACGAGCTCTCGGCCGGGCTCGACCGGGTCGCCGAGCGGGCCGCGTCGCTGCCCCGCAGGCCGCGATTCTTCTTCGAGGAGTGGCACGAGCCGTTGATCGCCGGCATTCGCTGGGTGAGCGAGCTGGCCGAGCTGGCCGGTGGCTACGACATCTGCGTCGAGACCCGGCAGCACCAGGGCGCCAAGGGCCGCATCTACGAGCCTTTGGAGATCGCGCGGCGAAACCCCGACGTGGTGATCGCCAGCTGGTGCGGCCGCAAGGCGAAGCGGGAGAAGATCGTCGCCCGCCCCGGGTGGAGCGAGGTCGCGGCGGTGAAGGCCGACCAGCTCTACGAGGTGAAGAGCGCGTTCATCTTGCAGCCCGGCCCGGCGGCGCTCACCGACGGCGTGGCCCAGCTGGAGCGCATTCTCGCCGCGGTGGCGAAGGGCGAGCAGCTGCCGGGGCGCGCCGGCGAGCTCCGCTCGGCGCTCTAGAGGCTGCGCAGCCGGCCGAAGCTGCGGCCGCCGTTGGTGGAGCGCACCACGTAGTGACCGGGCTTCAGGGTCGGGTAGCGGCCGAAGAAGCGGGCCCACATGCCATCCCACGGGTGCCACCACGGCTCCGACAGCTGCGACTCTTCGTCGAGGCTCAGCTCCACGGTGACGGTGTCGCCGTCGAGTCGCACCGAGTCGAGCGAGGCGACGTAGGTGGGCCAGTCGAGCGTGCCGCGGTGCACGAAGGTGCGGCCGCCATCGTCGGAGGCCACCAGCTGGAGGTCGCCCATCGCTTCGGTGTCGAAGGCCTCCACCGCCAGCCAATGCCGCTCGTCGGGCGACACCAGCAGCTCGACGAAGTCGCCGCCCTCGAAGTCGCCGGGCAGGTCGAGAAAGTGGTCGCCGACCTTCACCGCGCCGCGGTGGGAGACCGAGTCGTCCTCCGGGTGGGCGGCGCCGAACTGCACCTTCACTCCGTCGGCGTTGGTGTGCTGGTACTGCGCGTCGAAGGTCTCGCTGGGGCCGAGCACCGTCAGGCCGAGCGCCGGAGTGAGGTCGTGACCGTGCTTGGCCTGAACGACGCCCCAGGCCGCCAGCAGGGCGAGCGCGGCCCAGAAGACACTGAGCAGCGCGGTCGAAGGTGCACGGGGGGCGCAGGAAACCGGGAGCGTGAGGCTCTGCTGACGCATCTGTCGCGAGGTGTTGCAGGAGCGGGACCAGCGCTACGGCAGCACTTCCACCGCCAGGCCCTCGAGGAGGAACCAGGCGCGACCGTCGCGCTGCACCACCTTGGGAAACGGCTGGTCGACCGGCAGCACGAGAATGGGCTCGGCGGGCCCGCCGGGGGGAATTCGCAAGACCTGGGTGTCGTTCGCGGCGACCACCGTGCCCGCCGGCAACAACGCGATCGGGAGCGTCGCGTCGAGCTGTTGCGGTGCTCCGTGCACCTGCTGCTCCCACAGCTCCTGGCTCTGATTCGTCCACAGCAGCCAGCCGTCGTTCACCCACACCGCGGTGGGCGGCAGCGCGGGCGTGATGCGGGTCTCCTGGCCGTCCCAGACTCCCAACGAGGGGCAGCCGCTGTTGAAGCAGATCAAGTAGGCGATCAGGTGGCCGTCGGTGCTGGGCGCCTGGCGGCGGCTGCCGTCGCTGACGTCGACCTGGAGCGGGTAGGTGCCGCCGTCGAAGGTGGCGTGGTTGATGTGGCCGGTGATGTCGCTGAACACCGCGTCGCCGGTGGGCGCGAGCGAGAACGAGAGCGCGCCGTTGGTCGAGACCTGCACCACCTGGCCGTGCTCGAGGTCGGCGATGAAGGGCTGGTCGTTGATGCTGGTGTAGAAAACCCAAGGCCCTTCGACGTCGAATTTCTCGCAGCCCCTGGGCAGCAGCGTCAGCAGGTCTTCGATCAAGAGGTTCGTGCCCCCGCTGTCTTCAAAATCACAGGCCACCGCTCCCTGGGGGCTGAGAGCGGCGGGCGGCGTGCCGGCGCTGACGTCGACGTCGGTGCCGAGCGTGAAGTCGGCGATCAACAGGTCGCCGCCCGCGGCGTGCAGCGCGCGCTTCCCATCGAAGTCGATCAGCTGCCCTGACACGGTCGCCGTCGGCTGCAGGTGGGGGTTGGTGCTCACCCAGATGGAGCGCGTGACCGTGGCGGTGCTGCCCAGGGCATCGGTGGCGGTGAACACGATCGGCACGATCTGGCCTTCGAACGCCGAGAGGTCGACGGTGGCGAGAAGAATGTCGGTGCCCTGCGCGAGCATGGTGCCGTTGGCGTTGGCGGAGATCGTCACCGGGCTGTCGCTCGAGGCGGTGGCGCTCAGCTGGAGCACCGGCGGCGAGAACGAGAGCGGCAGGGCGGGGTTGGCGACCACCAGCTGGGGCGCGAGGTCGAAGGTGAGCAGCAACGCCGCCTCGGCGATCCCGAAGTGGTCGTCGCTCGCGCGCACAATCAACGCACCGACGCTGCCGATTTGCAGCGAGCTGACGTCGATCGCCCCCGAGAACGTCGACTCCTGGTTGCCGCCGAAGCCTTCGAGCTGAGCGGTCTGGTCCGCGAAGGTGGCCGCCACCGAGCTCACCCGGTGGTTGTCGACCGTCTTCACCACCACCTCGAGGTTGGTGCCGTTGAAGCTCGTCTCCGGGGTCTGAATGGTGAGCTCGAAGGTCGAGACGGTGTCGAGCGCCGCGGCCGAGAACACCACCGGGTCGACGCCGTTCGCGTACACCTGCAGCTGGTGGAGGCCGACCTTGTTGCCCAAGGTCCACGCCCCGCAGGTGGCGACGCCATCGGGGCCGCTCTGGGTCTCCTCGAGGCCCACCGAGCCGCCCTTCTTGCTGATGACCTGACAGCCGACCGGCACGCCCGCGACCGGCTTCCCGTCGGGGCCGGTCAGCAACACCGAGGGGCCGATCGCGAGCGCCTGGCCGGCCAGACCCGTTTGAAGGTCGCCGTCGCCCTTGCTGAGGTGCGCGGCGGCCGGCACCTTCACCGACGGCGCGCAGGCCGGCGTCAGCGCGACCACGAACGCGATGCGGAGCGCGGCGTTCACGGCCGCATTCTCGCTCAGCGCACGACGCAGATCGAACCGGGAGCCAGCCCGTGTGAGCGCTCCCACTCGTGGAGGCCGGCTTCGACCTCGTCGCGGTGGGCGTCGGTGGTCCACTCGGCGTGGATCAGCGTGTCGAACCCCGGAGGGAAGTTGCTCGAGTACCCGTTGGCGGTCTTCTTGCCACTGAGCAGCCCCGCCCACATCGCATCGACCTGAATGCGCTCGTACGGCTGAGTGGACTGCGGGCTGTAGAAGAACGAGTCGCAGCTGGCCGGCAGCTTCGTCACCAGGGCTCCGACTTCGTCGCGCAGCTGCTGCTTGTCGTACGACGGCTCGACCTGCCCCTGCTCGACGATGCAGAACATCGCGACCGCAGCGGCCACGGCCGCGCCGCGAATTCCGGGCCGGGTGCGGTCGAACCACTGCGCCAGCGCGAGCGACCACGGCACCAGCATCAGAATTCCGATTCGCGAGACGGCGCGCAGGGCGGCGGCGCCGGGCACGGTCTTGAACACCAGCCACCACGGCGACCAGCCTCCGCGGAAGTACATCGTCAGCACCGCGATCGACAGCAGGGTGACCGCCGCCACCCGGAACAGCGGCCGACTGCGCTCGCGCCAGAACGACCAGACGCAGAGCCCGAGGGTGACGAAGCCGACGCCGATCGAGTGCTCCCACCACATCGGCAGCTTCCCGTAGAGCGCGGTGTACGCCAGCGGCCGGTACAGCCAGCTGCGATCGCCCTGGTAGAACCATGACTGAATGCGCGGGAGCATCGGCGCCGCGTCGCCGAACGAGCGGTAGCCGACCTCGCGCGCCGCGTGCAGGTACGGCAACGCGAGGGGAATCACCGCCACCAGACTCAGCGCCGCGCCGGCCGCGAGCGCGACCCGGTTCACCTTGATGATGTCGAGCACCGTCGCGCGCGACGACTTCATCGCCAGCGCCGCGATCAGCGCCACTCCGAGGCTGAAGCCGAGGAACCAGGCGAAGTAGATGCCCGCGTACGCCTGGAGCACCACCCCGGCGCAGAAGATCGCGACGCCCCAGCGCTCTGCCCTGAACAGCCGCGCCAGGCCGTACAGCGCGAGCAGCGTGTAGAACTGAGGGATCAGGTGCTGGTGACCGACCTGGGTCAGCCGCGGGCTCCCGAACGAGAAGAGAAACGCGCCCGCCGCGGTGCCCGCCCAGCCGAAGTGGAAGCCGCGCCGAAACACGAACAGCGCGGTGAGGTAGTTCAGCGTCGCGACCGTCAGCACCCAGCACTGAAAAGACGTGTCGGGCGCCAGGCCCACCAGCCGGTACGGCACGTAGAAGGGGAGAACCCCCAGCAGCACCTCGGTGTACGCGGCGACACCCTTCAGCGGGTAGAACATGTTCGGGCTGAACAGCTCGGCGTGGCCGGTGAGCCAGAGCCAGCCGTTCTCGAGCACGAAGTTCAGGTGACGCGTGTCGTGCGGGTCTTGCTGCACCTGCGCGAAGCCGGACAGAACGGTGGGGTAAAACGCCATCATCAGCCCGATCGCGCCGAGGACAGTGAGGCCGGCGATGGTGGCGATGCGACGGTTCAATAACCTCACCCCGGAGCGCTTCGCGCTCTCGGCCCTCTCCTCTCAGGAGAGGGTACAGTGTGGCAATGGTCAAAGTTTCGGTTCCGGGGATCGTGGTCGCGCTCGCGCTCACGGCATGTTCTGGCACGAGCAGCTCGGGCGGCGGCGGCGGTGCGGCGACCGGCGGCGGCTCCGCGACCGGTGGTGGCGCGGCGACCGGCGGCGGCGCGGCGACCGGTGGCGGCAGCGCGACAGGTGGCGGCAGCGCGACCGGCGGTGGCGGCGGCACCAGCGCCTGCCCCAACGGCGACATGCTCAACGCGCTCGGCAAGCCGAAGCTGATGATCGGCGGCACGTACCCCGACTCGGTCGACTCGATGGCCCAGTGGGACCTGCGCTACCTCTACATCTCGGGCGGCCTGTTCGACGGCACGGGCCCGTGCGCCAGCTGCGCCAACTCGTGCACCTCGAACGCGCACAGCTGCAACAACGCCGGAGGCGGCTGCGCCTGGTGGGGCTGCTACCAGTTCGACCAGAACCCGCCCGGAGAGTACGTGCGCGACTTCGTCAGCGCGGCGAAGGCGAAGGGCGAGATCCCGATGTTCACCTATTACGAGCTGCTCCAGGCCTCGATGGTGAACGAGGGCACCGCGGAGATCGACAAGCTCACCGACGCCACCTTCCTCGGCAAATACTTCGCCGACTGGCGCTTCCTGTTGCAGCAGGTCGGCCAGGAGAAGGCGCTGCTCCACATCGAGCCCGACCTCTGGGGCTACGGGATGATGAAGAACGCCAACCCGCACCAGAGCCCGGCCTCGGTGCAGACTGCGAACCCGACCGACTGCTCCACCCAGGAGAACTCGCTCGCCGGCTTCGGAAAGTGCATGGTGGCGATGGTTCACAAGTACGCCCCCAACGCGAAGGTCGGCCTGCACGCCTCGGCCTGGGCGACCGGCATCGACGTCAGCCTCAACACCGACGCCAGCTTCGACGTGGTCGCGGAGGCCAACAAGGTGGGCGACTTTCTCGCCGCCTGCGGTGGCTCCGACGCCGACATGCTGGTGGTGGAGACCTCCGACCGCGACGCGGCCTATTACCAGATCGTGCGCGGCGAGAACCGCTGGTGGGACAAGACGAACGCCACGCTCCCGAACTTCACCCAGCACTTCACCTGGGCGAAGGCGCTCTCCGAGAAGGTCGGCCGCCCGCTGCTGTGGTGGCAGATGCCGGTGGGCAACGAGTCGCTCGACAACTCGGTGAACCACTACCGCGACAATCGGCTCGACTACTTCTTCGACCACATGGATCAGGTGGCGGCCGCCCACGGCTTCGGAGTCGCCTACGGCTCGGGCGCGCCTGATCAGACCGACCCGTCGACCGACATGGGGCACCTGGTGTCACGCTTGGGTGCCTACAAGACCGCCGGCGGCCAGAACGCCTGTCCTTAGAAAAGCAACTTCAACCGCTCGCGGGCTGAGGGCTAGCTTCGAGGGTTCATGGCTCAGCACGGGCGTTACAGCCTGCTGCGCAAGATCGCCGACGGCGGTACGGGCGAGGTGTTCCTCGCGAACATGGAGGGCTCCGCCGGCTTCAAGCGGATGGTGGTGCTGAAGCGGGTGAAGCCCAACCTCTGGGCCGACCAGAAGTTCCGCGAGATGTTGATCGACGAAGCGCACATCTCGATGGCGCTTCACCACTCGAACATCGTGCAGGTGCTCGACCTCGGCGTCGCCGGCGGCCGCTACTTCCTCGCCTTCGAGCTGGTCGACGGGTGGACGTTGTCGCAGATCGTCACCCGCGCGCGCAAAGCGGGCATGGAGATTCCGCAGAACCTCGCGCTCCACGTGATGGCCGAGACCTGCCGCGCGCTCGCGTACGCCCACGGCAAGACGCAGAAGGGCGAGCCGATGGGCATCGTCCACCGCGACGTCACGCCGCAGAACGTGCTGTTGAGCGAGCAGGGCGAGGTGAAGCTCTCCGACTTCGGGATCGCCAAGGCCGCCAGCCGGCTCACCGTCTCGCAGATCGGCCAGGTGAAGGGGAAGCCGGCGTTCATGTCGCCGGAGCAGGCGACCGGCCTCGAGCTCGACGGGCGCTCCGACCTCTTCGCGGTGGGCGTGATGTTGTACTGGCTGCTGGTGGGCGAGCTGCCGTTCCTCGGCGCGACCGATTTGGAGTCGCTGGCGAAGGTGGCGCGCGGGCAGTTCACGCCGCCCGAGAAGAAGAAGCCCGACCTGCAGAAGCCGCTGCTGAAGTTGATCACCAAGGCGCTCGAGCGCGACGTGAAGAAGCGCTTTCAGAACGCCGAGGAGATGCTCGCCGAGCTGGAGAGCATTCAGCGCAAGGTGCTCACGCCCGCCGGGCAGACCGAGCTCAAGGCGTGGCTCTCGGAGCTGGCGAAGAAGGACAACCAGAAGCCGATCAGCCACACCGACGCCACCCTGCCTCCGATGAAGCTGCAGGAGGAGGACTCGCAGCCGATCGAGCTGATCGACGAGTCTGACTTCGTCGCGGTCACCACCCAGCCGGCGGAGGGCTTGCCCGCGCGCATGGTGGTGCCGCCCGCCGGACCTGCCGAAGGCGCGGGCGGCCGCATTCTGATCGGCGTCATCTCTCTGGGCCTGGTGAGCGCGGGCGCCTGGTACCTGCTGCGCCCGAAGGAGCAGCCGGTGGCGACGCTGCCTTCGGTGGATGCGCGGCCCGATGCCGGCCTGACCGTGAAGGTGATCGCGGTGCCCGAGATGCGGCTGGTGGTCGATGCCGCGGTGCCCGAGGCCGCTGATGCCGCGGTCGAGGAGCCTGCTGACGCCGCCGTCGAAGTCGCGGATGCCGCAGTGGTGGAGCCTGAAGCGGTCGATGCCGCGGTGCCCGAGGTGCCGGCTCCGGCTCCCGCTCCTGTTCCGGTGAAGGCTGCGCCTGCGCCGGTGCCGGTGGTGAAGCCTCCGCCGGCCGCGCCTCCCACCGCCGACGAGACGATGATCTCGGTCACCATCGACTCCGAGCCGAAGGGCGCCGACGTGGCGATCGACAAGCGGGTGTTCGGGAAGACGCCGATTCCTCTGCGGCTGAAGATCGGCATTCAGTTCGAGCTCACCGTTTCCAAGCCCGGGTACAAGACGCAGAAGGTGATGCACCTGGTCACCAAGCGCGCGGGGCAACGGGTGCTGGTCAACCTGGCGAAGTAGCGCGGGGCGAGCACGGCGGTCGGTAGCGTGACGCCCCCTCCGTCCTCCGGACACCTCCCCCATCAAGGGGGAGGGTGCCCGAAGGGCGGGAGGGGCGTCACGCCTCCGACGTCGATTCGCTACGGCGTGAACCGCATGAAGCGCGGGAAGTAGAGAGACGTGTCCTTCACCAGCTCGCCGATGCCCGCGGTCGTATTCGTCGCGTAGGTCACCGCCAGCTGCCCACCGGCGTTGAGCTCGGGGTGGGCCTTCGCCGCGTAGACCAGAATGTTCGGCCGATCCGACTCCGGCGGGCGGAACACCACCTTCGGGTCTGACCACGGGCCCTGCGGCTGATCGGCGTAGGAGGCCACGATGGTGGTGGCGCCGAACCCGTCGCTGCGCACGTGAACCCACTTCTTCAGCGTCGCGTCGAAGTGGAGCGACATCTCCGGCCCGGCGTTCTTCATCACCACCACCGGGTCACCGCTCGCCGACCATCCATCGGCCGTCCACCACTCGGTCGCATCGACGCTGCCGGCGAGGAGATCGCTCTTCAGCCAGCGCGCCAGCATTCCCGCGTGGTCGTTGGGGCTCTCGCGCTCGGCCAGCGCGATCACGTGATCTGCGTCGGTGAACACCGCTCCGATCGCCAGCCCCGGGCGCGGCGCCGAAGGGTCGGCGTTGAGCAGGTTCCACTTGGTGGGCACGTTGGTGTCGTCGCCGACGATCACCGCCCGCCACCCGGCCGGCTGAAAGCCCAGGCCATCGCTGCTGGCCTTCTCGCGCTGCAGAAAGATCACCACCGCGTCGCCGAGCGAGACGCCGTGCGCGGGCCAGAACCACTCGTCGCCGTCTTCGGGGAAGAACGAGGCGGGCGCGTCGCTGGTGCCCTTCCACCAGAACGAAAAATCCGCGGTGAGCGGATCGAGGCCCTGCTGAATCGCGACCGTGTTGCGCACCATCTTCGACTCGGAGCGCAGGTGCTTGTCGGAGGTGGCGACGAAGGTGTCACCGAACAGCCAGAGCACCCGGTCGCCGCTGAGCGGAATCGACCAGGCGCCGTCGGAGCCGAGCCACTTCTGATCGAGGTGGAAGACGACGTCGGCCTGCGACCACTGGGTGCCGCTCAGCTGCGTCTTCGTCTTCTCGCCGCAGCCACAGGCGGCGAGGACGAGTGCGGCGAACGTCAGGCCTGCGATTCGATCCACCGGGCGAGCTTTAGCTCATCCTCGATGGAGTGCCGAAACTTGAGCATCACCCGGGTGTCGTGAATGCGCTCCACGATCGCGGGCAGGTGCACTTCGTCTGCCCCGAGGCGGAAGCACAGCTCGACCTCGGTCGACAGCGGCGGGTAGAGCGTGTCGTAAGACGCGCCCTGCAACGACACCTCACCCTCGAACGCCTGGGGAATGCCGGGCTCGGCGGGGTCGACCAGCCAGACCCGGCGCTGAGCGCGCGGAGCCTCGCGGCGGTCGCCTTCACGCCGCTCCTTCTTGCGCTCCAACGGCTCGCCGAGCGCGTCGTGGCGGCGGCGATCGTCTTCGCGGCGGTCGGGGCTGATCACTTCAGCTCCGTGGCCATGCCGAGGACCTCGAGCGGCTGGGGGCCGAACTCGTCGCGGCGGTTCTCCGCGTAGGCCTCTTCGGTGGTCGAGGGGATCAGCGGGACCTCTTCGCCGAACGACAGGGTGTCGACCTGATCGTCGCGCACGCCCAGGTGCACCAGGTAGGCGCGAGCGGCGTCGGCGCGGCGTTGGCCGAGCGCGAGGTTGTACTCCTCGGTGCCGCGCTCGTCGGCGTGGCCGCTGATGCGAATCGACGACCACGGCTGCTCGCGGAGGATCTTCGCGATCTTCTGCAGCCGCATCATGTCGGGCCCGCTGAGGGTCGACTCGTCGTAGTCGAAGTGCAGCACCGTCTCCTTGAGCAGGTCGGGCAGCGGGTCATCGCTGCGAGAGACGGTGACCTTGGTCAGCTCGTCTTGCGAGGTGACGATGCGCTTCGCAGCGCACGCCGGAGTGAAAAGGACCACCACCGCGAAAAGCGGAATCATCGTCTTGATCATGTTTGGTTGCTCCTGACGACGTCTGTAGGACGTGAAACAGGGTGCCACACGAATGCAGCTGATCAATTTTTCGGTCCGCGAATTTCTTCGAGCGCACTCAACTGCGTGAAATTTCACGATCAGCAGGCCGAGAGTGTATTTGACAGCACGCTGTCGATAATGACAGTATGCTGTCGATATGGATTCCCGAACCCCCCTCGGCGACCGGCTCTCGAAGGCGATCGTGCAGCTGTTCGTGGTGAACGGCCGGCTGATGGAGTCGGGTGACGCGCTGGCGGGAGCGAGCGGGCACTCGAGCGCGCGCTGGAGGGTGCTGGCGGCGATCGAGGCGGGCGTGCAGACCGCGTCGGCGATCGCCCAGGCGCTCGGCCAGGCGCGGCAGAGCGTGCAGCGGGTGGTCGACGACCTGAAAGAGAACGGCGCGCTGGTGGCGAAGCCGAACCCGGCCGACAAGCGGGCGCCTCGCCTCGAGCTGACGGCGGCGGGGCGCGTGGCGCTCCAACAGATTCAGAAGCGGCAGGTGGCGTGGGCGAACAAGGCGGCGGCGCGGCTCGGCTCGAAGGGGCTGAGCGCGCTGGAAGACGGTCTCGCCGCGCTCCACCAGGCGCTCGAGCTTCACCCCAACGAAGGAGACGAACGATGAGCCTCAGGACCCATCACGGCAGCTGTCACTGTGGAGCGGTGAAGTTCGAAGCGCAGCTCGACCTCGCCAAGGGCGCCGGCCGCTGCAACTGCACTTTCTGCCTGAAGGCGCGGCTCTGGGGGCAGATCGTCAAGCCCGACGCGTTCAAGCTGCTCTCGGGCGCCGACGCGCTCACCACCTACAAGGGCGCGAACAACGCCCAGGGTGAGCATCTGTTCTGCAAGCACTGCGGGGTGCGGGCGTTCGAGCGCGGGTACCTGGAGGTGATCGGCGGCGCCTACGTCACCGTGGCGGTGAACTGCCTCGACGACATCGGGCAGGACGAGATGGCGGCGATGCCGATTCAGTACTTCAACGGGCGCGACAACGCCTGGCAGACGCCGCCCAAGTTCACCGCGCATCTGTAATCAGGTGGGCTGGCCCCCGGGCGCCCGACGCGTTATTCGGTACGCACCGGGGACCCGAAGTGAAGCTCGAACGCGGTTGGCTGCAGCAGAATTTGACCGAGGCGGTGGGCGCGTTCACCCCCGACACCACCTCGCGCGCCTTCGAAGAGGCGAAGCAGCTGGCCAGCCCGCGTGCGCGTGCGCGCCGCTACCTCAAGCTCGCGTTGCGCCAGAGCGGGTTGCTCTACGGCACTCCCAAGGGCGTGGCGGAGGCGAAGGACGCCGACGCGGCGCTGTTCTCGGCGGTGGTGAAGACGCTGGCCACGCTGGCGCTCGACCTCGCGGTGTTGCTGGAGTCGGCTCCGGCGCCCCGGCGCGAGCAGCTGCTGCTGTTGTTCGCGGCGACCTTCGGCGAGCTCGAAGACGCGGCGAACATTCACCGGCGCATCGAGCAGGCCTCGAAGTCGTGGCCGCTGCCTTCAGGCATCTGGCGGCGGGTCGAAGAGCAGCTCGAGGGCCAGGCGACCGCGGTCACCGGCGACCCGTACTTCGGCCTGGTGCTCCACAACGGCGCCCTCTACTCCGAGGTGCAGCTGTTCGGCCGGCTGGCGCTGGCGTACTTCAGCCGGGCGTCGTTCCCCACCGAGGCGGCGGCGCGGCGGCGGCGCTTCGCGGCGGAGCAGAAGTCGGTGCTGGTCGAGGTGCTGATCGGCCTGGTGTCGGCGGAGCGCAAGCCGGCGTTTCGCGCGCGGCGGGCGATTCTGCGGCAGATCGACGATTTGCATCTGCCCTCGGAGCAGACCAGCCGGCTCCGCGAGTTCGCCCAGCAGGCGTTCGAGCGCCCGCCTTCGATGAAGAAGGTGGTGAAGGGCGTTCGCAGCCACGACTCGAAGCGGTTTCTGCTCGAGCAGGTGACGCTGGCCTCGCTGGTCGATGGCCGGCGCTCCCAGCGCGAAGTGAAGTGGATGCACGAGCTCGGTGATGCGCTGGCGCTGAAGCCCGACGAGGTGAAGGCGATCGAAGTCGAGATGGCCGAGTTCTACCGGAACAACCGGCAGGTGGTCGACGTGTTCACCGTCTCCGCGGGCGCCGACGTGATGGGTGAAGAGCTGGTCGACTCGATGCAGCGCTCGGTGGAGAAGAACTTCAAGCGGCTGCTGAAGGAAGTGAAGGAGACCGGCGAGCTGTCGGTGTTGCTCGCGCGCGCGGCGCGTGGAGAGAAGCTGACCCGCGACGAGCGTCAGGCGATGCGGCGGCAGTTGATCGACGTGGCGAAGGTGATCCCCGCGCTCGCGATCTTCGCTGCGCCCGGCGGCGTGTTGCTGCTGATCGCGCTCGCCAAGGTGCTGCCGTTCAACATGCTGCCTTCGGCGTGGGACGACAAGGCCGAGGCCGACGACGACGACGAGCCTGCAGACGACGCAGCGAAGAAAGCCGGCTGAAGCGACTCGGCATTGATGGGGGTGCTGCTCGATGGTTTCACGAGCCGCTCGAACGTGCTCCGCCCGCGATCCACGGCAAAGTAGGCACAACGGGTGCCTCGCGCGCCGAAACGGGCCGCCAACTCATCGACATCACGATGCCGTCAGCCGCGAGAGGGGGGCGTTGTGCCTACTTTGCGGTGCGCGCCGCTCCGTCGACCGACGCGCACACGCGCATCGCACGGCTGGCCGCGAGATCGCGGGCGGAGCCGGCGGGGGCAGGGCGCCGGCCCAACCGTCGCCTCCCCAATCAAGGCCGTTACATCTTGGCGCGTTGGCGCCAGTCCGCGGTTTGAACCCGGCAGACGGCTCGGCTATCACGTCACACAAATGTTGCATTCGGTCGGCAAGAACACTCTGGCCCTGCTGGCGTTCTCGATGGGCGTGCTCACCGCCTGCGGCTCGCATCCCGCCGCTGGCGGAGGAGGCGGCGCGTCCGATGGCGGCGGATCCGCGGTGGGCGGCGGAGTCGCCACCGATGGCGGCGCGGGCGGAGGAGCAGCCACCGGAGGCGGATCTCCGACAGGTGGAGGATCCGCGACGGGCGGTGGTGCGTCAGCGGGCGGTGGTGCAGCTGTGGGTGGCGGCTCTGCCGCGGGCGGCGGATCAGCGACCGGCGGCGGATCGGCGACCGGCGGCGGAGCAGCGACTGGCGGCGGCTCAGCGACCGGCGGCGGAGCAGCGACCGGCGGTGGCGGCACCGCGATCACCGACAACGACAACGACGGCCTCGACGACGCCTACGAGCAGCAGCTGGCCGAAGACTACCTCCCGGTGATCGCGGTCGACCCGAACGATGGTTGCCCGCTCGGCGGCTTCATCGTGCGCGTGCGCCCGCACCCGAGCGACCCGGCGCTGATCCACGTTCTCTACGACCACCTCTACCAGAAGGACTGCGGGCTCAGCGGTCACGTCGGCGACGACGAGGCGTTCGCGATCACCGTCAACCCCTCGAAGCCCGCGCCCGCGGGCATCACCGCGATGAAGGCGATCTCGCACCAGGGTACCGCCTGCGAGAAGGACACCGACTGCGGCACCTGCAACAACCTCAACGTCTGCGACGCTTCACCCGACGGCGGCACCCGCCCGGTGCTCTACGCCTCGAAGGACAAGCACGGCAGCTACGCCCGGCTCTCCACCTGCAACCCGCTCACGACCTGCCTCGACAGCTGCAGCTTCAACGACGTGCAGGGCCTTCCGATCGTCAACGTCGGCGAACCGGCCGCGCACCTGGTCGAAGACCTCACCGACGCGGGCTTCATCACCAGCGCCAACGGCTGGACCGAATCGTCGCTGATGCACTTCAACCCGTGGGAGCCGGGCAAACAGTTCGGCACCGCGGGAGTGGTGGCCGACGATTCTCGACGACCCCGCGTTCGTGACCGGTGCCTGTCAGTAAGTCACGGCCAGACGATTCGGCCCGGCGCTCCGCTTGCGCCCTGCTCGGTGTGACAGGTGTTGCAGTCGCCGCTCATCTGCGGCGTGGTCATCGTGTTGGTGCGGCCGTTGGAGGTCACCCGCGCGGTGTACGGCAGCGTCAGGCCCGCCGTTCGCGACGTGGTGTAGAAGTTGCCCGCCGAGTTGGGCGTGAGCGTGTAGACCACCGTGCCGCTCGCATCGAGGATCTCCACCTTGCCTCCGCTCACCGGCGGCGCGAAGCACATGTCGGCCTCGTGGTACCCGGGGAACACGGTGCCCATGAAGTAGTACGCGCGAAACGGCTCCTGGGTGCTGTGGCAGCTCACGCAGGCCTGGCCCGGGTTCATGTCAGGCGAGCCGTCTCCGCCGGGTGGCGGCTGGTAATACGAGCCGCTCGCGCAGGTGGTCGGCACCGGGCCAGCATCGGGGTTGCTGCAATTTCCCGCGGGCGCTCCGGCGTTGAGCCAGTTCTGCATCGTGGTGACGTCGGCCGAGGGAACCGTCGGCGCGCCACCCGGAGGCATCGGAGCGATCTGCTGCGTCATGCGAGTGATGCAGCGCTGGCCCACGGTCTGGCCCGGGTACTGCGCCGACATCGCCGTGAAGTCGCCGGGCGACATCAGCCGCATCGGCGCGCCTCCGCTCGGCGTCGCTCCGTGACACGATTGACACCAGGTGGCGACCACCGTGGCCACGTCACAGGGGAGGTCGCCGGCGACACCACCACCGCCGCCACCGCCACCGACTCCTCCTCCGCTGCCGCCACCGCCGCCCACCGAGCCACCGCCTGCAGCGCCGCCGCCATTGGAATTTCCACCGCCGCCGCCGCTGACGACTCCGCCACCGCAACCGACGAGCCACACCACCGAGCAAAGAAGAAGGAGTCTCACGCTTGACCTCCGGCAAAAGTTAGAGGGCGGTCACGCGCGAAAAGCTGCGAGAAGTTACACACCGGGCCTTGGCTTCCTACCCGTCGCCCCTCTAGAAATCGGAGTCGGGGAGGGACGTTCTTTGTCGCCGGGCCGATCAGGGCATCCTGCACACGCACGCGTCGCGCAACGTTTGCGCCACGAAGTGCTCGCCGGGCGCTGGCCGGTCGGAGCGCGCATTCCCACTGAGCCCGAGCTCGCACAGGAGCTGCAGGTGTCGGTGCCGACCGTTCGCGGCGGCGTCGCGATGCTGGTCGCCGAGGGAATGCTGGAGGTGAAGCAGGGCTCCGGCACCCGGGTGCGCAAGTGGTGGGAGAGCGGCTCGATGGAGTTGCTGGTGCCGCTGCTCGAGGCGCGCGGAGGACAGAAGGCGAAGGCGCTGATGGAAGAGGTGCTCTCGCTGCGAAAGATGGCGCTCGAACACGCGGTCAGTGAGGTCGCGCGGCGCAAGGCGCAGCTTCACGCCTGTCACGATCGGTTGAACGAGCTCGAGCAGCTGTCGCCGAGGCGGCACGCGCTGCGTGAGGTGCTCCAGCTCGAAGAGGCGCTGCTCTGCGCGATGGCCGACGCGACCGGGTCGCTGCCGTTGGGTTTCATGTGCCACACGTTCGGCCGGGTGCTGCAGAGCGCGGCGCGCAAGGCCGACCGCATGGGGTGGCGCGGAGCGACTCCGACGTTCAAGGGCCTGCTCGAGTCGGTGGCCAAGGGCGACGTGAGGGTCGCGCAGACCAGGCTCACCGCGGCGATCTCGGCGAGACAGGGCACCTATCTCGAGCTCGGTGCCGCCTAGGGGCTACCCCACCGTGTTTGAGTCAAAGCCGGTTGGAGTCAAAGCCGGTTGGAGTCAAAGCTGCCCAGCTCACGTAGTGGATCCGCGGGGTTTCGCAGTCTGCGTCGGTGAGATGTCAGCCCTCGGCGGTATGACGTCCTCATCGACACACGGCAGGTGCCGCTCTTCTCGTCGGGCTCCACGGATCCGACGCGGGAGGTGTCAGCGCAGCTCGGGATCGTACGGGGTGCCCAACGCCGCGGGCGCCGCTCCGTCGCTCTTCTTCTGAACTGCGAGCACCAACAGCGTGAGCGCGTAGGGCAGCGCCAGCATCGCGCCTTGCGGCACCACCTTCGACAGCTCGGGCAGAGAAGACGAGAGCCCGATGCGGAGCGCGTTGCCGAACGCGAAGAAGGTCGCCGCTGCCGCTGCACCTCGCGGAGTCCACCGGCCGAACACCATCGCCGCCACCGCCATGAAGCCAAGGCCCGCGGGCATGTGGTGCTCGAAGCGATCGAGCGTCGCGGTCGAGAGCGCCGCTCCGCCCAGACCCGCGAGCGCGCCCGACAGCACCACCGCCGTCATTCGCAGCCGCGCCACGCTCACGCCCATCACCGCCACCGCCTGCGGCTTCTCCCCCGCCGCGCGAATGCGCAGCCCCCACGCGGTTCGATAGATCAGCCCGTGCACCGCGAACGGCAGCAACAGCGCCAACCAGGTGAGCACGGTGTGACCCGAGAGCGCTCGCAGCACCGGCACCTCGGCCAGACCGAGCGACCAGCGCGGCAGCTGGGTGATCGACGGCGTGTTCGACGGCGAGTTGAAGAGCGCCTCGAGCAGGAAGGTGCCGAACGCGAGCATCACCAGGTTGAGCGCCATTCCCGACACGACCTGATCGGCCCGCCAGCGCACGCACAGCCAGCCGTGCAGCAGCCCGAGCGAGCCGCCGGCGACCATTCCCACCAGCACCGCCAGCGGCGTCGGCAGCACCAGCGCCGAGACCGCGGCGACGAACGCGCCCGCGCGCATCATTCCTTCGACGCCGACGTTCACCACGCCGCTCCGCTCCGAGAGCGTGGCACCCAGCGCGGCGAACACCAGCGCGGGAGCGGCCTCCAGCGTCGACGACAACAGCGCTTCGAGCAGGACCAACATCAGCGCCGCTTCCTTTCCAGCACCACCTGCCAGATTCGCTTGCCGGCGACGAACAGCAGCGCCAGCCCCTGAATCAGCTCGGGGAAGCTCTTGTGCACGCCGAACAGTTGCATGCGGGTGCCGCCCGCGCGCAGGCCGCCGAAGAAGAGCGCGCTCACCAACACGCCGATCGGGTGGCTCCCGCCGATCAACGCCACCGCGATGCCGTCGAAGCCGTACTGCCCGCCGAGCGTCGCCGGGTATTTGAACTCGGTGCCGAGCACCAGCACCGCGCCCGCCAGGCCCGCGAGCCCGCCCGACACCGCCATCGCCTGGAGCACGCGGTTGCGCACCGCCACACCCGAGCTCTCGGCTGCCGGAGGCGAGAGGCCGACCACCTTCCACTCGAAGCCGGCCCGGGTGCGGGAGAGAAACGCCGCCATCAGCAGCGCCGCGATCACCGCCAGCAGGAAGCCGAGGTTGAGTCGCGAGCCCTCGCTCAACAGCCGCGGCAGCATCGCGGTGGGAGCGATCTCGGCGGTGCCGGAGATCGAGTTCACGCCGCTCGCGGTGGCGCGCAACGGGCCGGTCACCAGCCAGCTCTCGACCAGCGAGACCGCGATCCAGTTGAGCATGATGGTGGAGATCACCTCGTGCACGCCCCGCCACAGCTTGAGCACCGCCGCCGGGAGCGCCCACAGCGCACCCGTCACCGCGGCCGCCAGCAGCGCGAGGGTGATGTGCACCGGAGCAGGGCCGAGTGGAATGGCTCCGATCACCGCGGCGGAGATCGCTCCGACGATCAGCTGGCCCTGCGCGCCGATGTTGAACAGGCCCACGCGGAAGGCCGCGGCGACCGAGAGCCCGGTGAAGCAGAGCAGCGCCGCCTTGATGCCGGCCTCACCGAGGGGGCGGAGCACCCAGATGCCCTCGCCGGTGCGGAACATGCGCGGCCAGTCGCCGAAGGCGCCCCAGGTCATCGCCAGGAACGAGTTGCCCGCCACGCTCAGGTTGCCGCGCGCGATCGCGATCGCCACGAAGCAGATCAGCAGCGAGGCGAGCACCGAGAGCAGCGAGGGCAGGGCGCGCTTCATGCGCTCTCCTTCGCGCCCAGCATCTGCCGGCCGATCGCCCGCTCGTCCCAGGCGCCGTTCGCCGGCCGCTGGAGCTCCGCGTTGATGCGCCCCTCGAACATCACCACCACCCGGTCGGACAGCTGAAGCACTTCGTCCAGGTCGAGCGAGACGAGCAGCACCGCGGCGCCTGACGAGGCCACCGCTTGAAGGTGACCGCGCACCGCTTCGACCGCGGCGATGTCGAGCCCGCGCGTCGGCTGCACCACCACCAGCACCTTCGGCTGAGCGTCGAGCTCGCGGCCCACCACCAGCTTCTGCTGGTTGCCGCCGGAGAGATCACCGATGCGGCGCTCCGGCTCGCGCGGGCGAACGTCGTGCGCTTCGAGCAGCTTCGCCGTTCGCTCCCGCCGGCCCTTGAAGTCGATCAGCGCTCCGCGCGCGAACGGCGGGAGGTGCTGCCGGCCGAGCGACACGTTCTCTTCGACCGTGGCGTCGGGGACGATCGCGCGGTGCAGCCGGTCTTCGGGAATGTGCGCGATGCCTGCCGCGCGCGCGAGCCGCGGGTTCCAGTGGTGCTGGGGCTTGCCGTCGATGAGCAGCTCGCCGCGGGTGCGGGCGCGCAGCCCGGTCAGCACTTCGGCCAGCTCGCGCTGACCGTTGCCGTCGACGCCGGCCACGCCGAGAATTTCGCCGGCGTGCAACGTCAGGGTGAGGTCTTTGACTCCGGCGCAGCTGAGGTTCTTCAGCTCGACTCGGGGGTCTGTGGCGTGACGCCCCTCCCGCCCTTCGGGCACCCTCCCCCTCGTTGGGGGAGGGGGGCCACCTTCGCGCGTGCCGATCATCTTCTCGGCCAGCTGCTCCGGCGTGGCGGTCTTCGGGTCGACCTGGGCGTCGACCATCTTCCCGAGGCGCATCACCGCGATGCGGGTCGAGAACGCGAGCACGTCTTTCAGCTTGTGGCTGATCAGCACCACCGTGGTGCCCTCGGCCGACAGCTTGCGGGTGATCGCGAACAGCTCGTCGGCTTCTTGCGGCGTCAGCACCGCGGTCGGCTCGTCGAGAATCAGCGTCTTCGCCCCGCGGTGGAGCGCCTTCACGATCTCCACCTTCTGCTGGCTGCCGACGGTGAGCTGCGACACCCGCGCCTTGGGGTCGAGCGTGAAACCCAACCGCTGCGCCGTCGCCGCCACCTCGACCTGCGCGCGCTCGACGTCGAACAGCAGGCCTTTTTTCGGCTCGTGCCCCAGCACCACGTTCTCGGCCACCGTCAGCGTCGGCACCAAAGTGAAGTGCTGGTGCACCATGCCGATGCCCCGGGCGATCGCCTCGCGCGGGCTCTTCAGCACCACCGGCTGGCCGTCGAACCGCACCACGCCCGAGTCGGGCTGGTAGAGCCCGTAGAGCACGTTCATCAGCGACGATTTTCCCGCGCCGTTCTCGCCCACCAGGCCGAGGCGCTCACCGGGGTCGAGCGTCAGCGAGACGCCGTCGAGCGCCAGGGTGGTACCGAACCGCTTGCTGATCTGCTCGAGCGAGAGGCTCAAGGTCGGGCGTCCAGCTCCGCGATGGTCGACGGCACTTTGAGCTCCCCCGAGACGACTTTCGCGCGCAGCTCTTCGACGCGCTTCACGATCTCTTCCTTGTTCTTCAGGTCGATTCGAATCGGCGCGTACGACACGCCGCTCTCTTTGAGGCCCATCGCGAAGTCGCCGGCGGTGAACTTGCCGTCGGCCACGTCTTTCGACGCCTCGTACACCGCGAGGTCGACCCGCTTCAGCATCGAGGTGAGCACCGCACCCGGCGCCACCGGCCACTGGTCGGAGTCGACGCCCACCGCGTACACGTTCTTTCCCGCCGCGCGGGTCTCCTTCACCGCCTGAATCACGCCCAGGCCGTCGCTCCCCGCCGCCTGGAAGACCACGTCGCAGCCCTTCGCCAACAGGTCTTGCCCCACCTGCTTGCCGGCCGAGACGTTGTCGAAGCTGCCGGTGTACGCCGCCAGCACCCGGGCGTCGGGCTTCACCGCGCGCACGCCCGCCTTGAAGCCCGCCTCGAACTTCTTGATCAGCGGTATCTCCATGCCGCCGACGAAGCCGATGCAACCGGTGGCGACCTGCGCGGCGATCGCCCCCACCAGAAAGCTGCCTTCTTCTTCGCGGAACACCACCGTGCGCACGTTGGGCAGGTGGTACGGCTGGCCCTTCGAGTCGAGGATCGGCGAGTCGATCAGCAGGAAGTGCGACTTCGGGTTTTCCTTCGCGGCCGCCTCGACCGCGTTCTCGAGCATGAAGCCGGTGCCGATCACCAGGTCGGCGCCCGAGTCGTTGAGCAGCTGGAGGTTCGGCTCGTAGTCCTCCTGCGCCTTGCTCTCGACCACCAGCGCCTTCACCGGCAGCAGCTGCACGAGCTCGCGAAGCTCGGGGGGAATCGTGTCGTCGCGCTCCTTGGGCGGCACCGGCTCGTCGACGCCGCTCTTGAAGCGCGCGCCCGCAGCCCACACCTCGAGGCCGCGCAGCGCGGAGTCGTTGAACGACTGATCTCCACGGCCTCCGACGTCGGTCACCAGCCCGACCGTCTTCTTCGCGTCGGCGGTGGCGGGAGCGTCGGGCGCGGTCTTCTTGCAGGCGCCGAGGGCGAGCACGCACACCCCGAGGGACAAGACGCGTCGCATCCTTGGGAGGCGGGTTTAGCATGGCGTGGCCGCGTGGTATGCCCCGCGGCAATGAAGAAACTGCTCTGGGTCGCGGGGGCGTTCTCGACGTTGGCCTGGTCGGCCTGTCAGTGCGGCAACACCGTCAACGCGTGCGACGCGGTCTGCACGCCCGGCACCCGCTGTGACGAGTCGACCGGCAAGTGCGTGGTGATCGCCGGCAGCGGCGGCGGCTTCTCCAGCGCGGGCGGCGGCGCGGCGGCGGGCGGAGGCAGCGCGGTGGGCGGCGGCTCGGCGAACGACGGCGGCACCGGCGGTGGCGCGGCGACCGGAGGCGGCTCGGCGACCGGCGGAGGCGCGGCGGCAGGCGGCGGCAGCGCGGCCGGTGGCGGCGCGGCGATGGGCAACTGCAACCCGATGTGCAGCGGCAACACGCCGGTGTGCGACCCGCAGAGCAACATGTGCGTCACCTGCAACGCGCAGACGGGCTGCTACGGCTCGACGCCGTACTGCGACACCTCGGTGCTCCACGGCGAGTGCGTCGGGTGCCGCGGCCAGGCCGACTGCACCGGCGTGAACCAGTACTGCGATCAGATCACCCACACCTGCCAGATGTACATGGGCACCGGCGGCGGAGGCGGCTCGAGCACCGGTGGCGGAGCGGGCGGTGGCGCCGGCGGAGGCACCACCAACACCGTCACCTGGAACGGCGGCGGCACCACCCACTGCCTCCCGTTCGACGGCGGCACCAACACCTGCACCAGCGAGTGCGGCCGCGGCTTCACCTGCGTGAACGGCCAGTGCATCTTGAACGGCTCGGCCGGGCCGATTCAGGTGACGCTGCGCTTCCCCAACGAGCCCGAAGACGTCGACCTCCACGTGATCGAGCCGGTCGGCAACGGCGCCGACTGCGAGATTTATTACGGCAACACCAACGTCGACGCCGGGTTCCCCAACCCGTTCGCCTGCGGCGCGTACGGCTGGCTCGACCTCGACTCCAACCCGGCGTGCAACATCGACAACGTCGACATCGAGAACGTCATCTACTCCCCCGGTACGCCGATCCACACCGGCACCTATACGGTGCGGGTCGACTACTACGAGGACTGCTCGGCGATTTCGCCGGTGCAGTACGAGGTCGAGGTGCGCGCGCTTGGTCAGAGCCGGTTCTGGTGCAGCCAGTTCCAGCCGGGCACCGACGACTCCGGCGGCCAGGGCTCGGGCGCCACCGTCACGACGTTCGACATTCAGTGAGGCGCTGCTAGCGTCGACCGCGTTTTGAGACCGTACGAGCTGATCAAGGCCAAGCGCGACGGGCAGGCTCTGCCGCCCGCCGACATCGAAGCGTTCATCGCCGCCTACACCCGCGGCGAGGTGCCCGACTACCAGATGTCGGCGATGTTGATGGCGATCTACTTTCGCGGGCTGTCGACGCCCGAGCTGTCGGCGTGGGCCGGCGCGATGCTCCACTCGGGCGAGGTGCTCGATCTCTCCGAGGTGCCGGGAGTGAAGGTCGACAAGCACTCCACCGGCGGCGTGGGCGACAAGGTGAGCCTCTCGCTCGCTCCGCTGGCGGCCGCGTGCGGAGTGAAGGTGCCGATGATCTCCGGCCGCGGGCTGGGGCACACCGGCGGCACGCTCGACAAGCTGGAGTCGATTCCCGGCTTTCGGGTCGACCTCGACGTGGCGAATTACCGGAGGCTGGTGCGCGAGGTGGGCGCGTGTCTGATCGGCCAGACCGCGACGCTCGCTCCCGCCGACAAGAAGCTCTACGCGCTGCGCGACGTCACCGCGACGGTCGACTGCATTCCGCTGATCGCCTCGTCGATCATGTCGAAGAAGCTCGCCGAGGGCATCGACGCGCTGGTGCTCGACGTGAAGGTGGGCTCGGGCGCGTTCATGAAGAAGGTGGAGGACGCCCGGGTGCTCGCCCGCACCATGATCAGCATCGGCGAGTCGATGGGTAAGAAGATCGTCGCCCTGCTCACCGACATGGATCAGCCGCTGGGCAAGACGGTCGGCAACGCGCTCGAGGTGGTGGAGGCGGTGGAGATGCTCCGCGGCCAGGCACCGGCCGACTACACCGAGCTCACCGTGGCGCTCACCGCGCAGATGGTGCTCTTGGCGGGTGAGGCGAAGACCGAGGCCGAAGCGCGGGCGCGGGTGCTCGCCACCGTGAAAGACGGCTCGGCCGAGAAGAAGCTGTGCGAGCTGGTGAAGGCGCAGGGCGGAGACCCGTCGGCGATCACCGACCTGAAGAAGCTGCCGCGCGCCGAGACCACCACCCCGGTTCCGTCTCCCCGGGCGGGCTTCGTGGCGCGCATCGACACCGAGGGCGTGGGCCTGGCGGCGGTGGCGCTGGGCGCGGGCCGCGAGCGCACCGACTCGAAGATCGACCCCGCGGTCGGCTTCGTGCTCGAGAAGAAGGTGGGCGAGAAGGTCGAGGCCGGTGAGCCGCTGGTCACCATTCACCACCGGCGCGGGGCGGCGCTCGACGACGTGAAGGCGAGGCTGCTCAAGGCGTACGGGGTCGACGAGCGCGCGCCGGCGGCCCGCCCGTTGGTGCTCGAGCGCATCGGCTAGGCCTTTGTCGCAGCCTCGCGGGTCGCGCTCCGCTCTCTCCGGCGTAAGATGCGCGCGGTTGCTCCCGTGGTGAATTCGGTACGCACATCGACGGAAGACTTGCTGCCCGCGGTGGGTTTCGCCACCCGCGGCATCTCGATTCGCACCCTGCTCTCGAAGCTCGATGGCCGGCGGCTGCCGCTCCCGGTGGCGCTCGATCTCGCACTCTCGGTGGTGCGGCTGATTCGGGCCGAGCACAACTCGAGCCGGGTGGTGGGCGCGCTCGACGCCTCGCGAATCGCACTGATGGAGAACGGAGCGATCTGCCTGGTGGCCGGCGGCGAGCGGCTCGCGCCCGAGCTCGCTTCGGCGTCGGCGCAGCCCACCGTCGCCTCCGACGTCTACGCCGCCGGCGTGCTGATGACCCAGCTGCTCACCGGTCAGGTCGAGCTGCACCCCGACGAGATGTCGACCAACGTCGACGTTCCCGAGGAGCTGACCCAGCTCGCGCAGTCGTGCCTCGACCCCGACCCGAAGATGCGGCCTTCGGCGATTCGCTTCGTCGAGAAGGCGCTCGCGGTGCACCTGTCTGAAGCGCAGATGGACGAGGCGCTCACCGAGCGGGTGGCGCTGGTGAAGCAGCTCGCGCCCGAAGTGCCGAAGCACCTGGCGCCGCGCGCGCCGATGGTGATCGCCACCGAAGACATCACCGGTCACAACCTGGTCGGGCTGCGGCCGGGCTCGGCACCGGTGAAGTGGATCGCCGCGCTGGTGGCGCTGTTGCTGGTGGGGAGCGGAGTGGTCTGGTGGCTGCGCCGGCCTCCGCCCGCAGCTCCGGTTGCCGCGCCGGTGGCAGCGCCGGTCGAGGCCGTCACGCCTCCGTCCGAGCCTGTGCCAGATCCCGCGCCCGCGGCGGTGGTGCCCGAGCCGCCTCCGCCCGAGCCGGCCGTGGAGCCGTCTGCGCCCGCTCCTCCGCCTCCGGTGAAGTCGCCGGCGCGGGCGAAGAAGCACCGCAAGCGCTGACTACTTCTTCGCCTTCTTCGGCGCGGCCTTCTTCTTCTTCGCCGCCGGAGCCGGCTTCTCGGCAGGCGCTTCACCGTTGAGCGCGGCGAGCACGTCGGTGCCGTGGCCCTTGGTCTTCACCTTCGGCCACACGTGCGAAATCTTGCCGTCGGCGCCGATGATGAAGGTGGAGCGCAGAATGCCCATGTACTTGCGGCCGTAGTTTTCCTTCTCGCCCCAGGCGCCGAACTTCTCGGCCAGGCCGTGGTCGACGTCGGCCAGCAGCGGGAACGGCAGCGAGTACTTGTCGGCGAACTTCTTGTGGCTCTCGGAGCCCTGCGGGCTCACGCCCAGCACCACCGCGTCTTTCTTCTTCAGCGCGGCGTACTCGTCGCGAAAGCTGCAGGCCTCGACGGTGCAGCCCGGGGTGTCGTCTTTCGGGTAGAAATAGAGGACGACCTGCTTGCCCTTCAAAGAAGCGAGCGAGATCTTGTTCCCGGTCTGATCCGGCAAGTCGAAGGCAGGGGCGCGGTCACCGACGTTGAGCATGCGGCCGACATAGCCAAACGCTCAGTTGCCGACCACGACCTTCGTCACCCGGGTCTCCAGCCACTTCGCGCCGCGCTCGCGCTGATCTCCGTTGAGCACCAGCGCTTCGCCTTCGATGTGGCCGCCGCAGCCCAGCCCCGACTTCATCTCTTTGAGCCACTTCTCGCGCTGCTCCACCGGCAGCTCGAGGTTCGTCACCACGGTGACCTCTTTGCCGCCGCGGCCGGCGCGCTCCAGCCGGAGCACCGCCTTCGCGGGGCGCTTGGGGTCTTTGGCGAGCGGCTTCTTCCCCTCGGGCAGCGAGTCCTTCAGGCCGGCGAGGCCACCGAAGGGGTTGTTGAAGGGCTTGTCGCTCACTGGGGCGTCGGCGGAGGCGGCAGCGACGAGAACAGCTTCGCGTTCGGGTCGCCCTTGCTCATCACCATGCCGTAGATGAACGAACGCACCGCCAGCGTCGGCTTGCCGTTGAGGAGCACGATCGGCGTGCCGTCGGGGTGGGTCTCCATCGCGTAGACCAGGTCTTCCTGGAGGCGCTGGGCGGTGGCGGGCGCGGCGATGCACTGCTCCAGCTCGGACTTCGGCATCGCGCGCTCGGCGATCTGCATCATCAGCGCCGGGGTGAGGCTGGCCTGGTTGTCGAACAGCGCCAACTGCGCCTGTTTGAAGCCCGGCCGGTTCTCGAGGCAGATCTCGATCTTCGCGCCCAGGCAGCGCACCCCGTCACCGGCGGTGTTCTGCATGCCGGGGTTGCACTCTCCGTCGAGCGGGAAGTAGCGCGGCTCGAGCGAGAACGAGGCGCCCGGCGCCCGCGAGATGTCGTCGAGGTCGTGGAGCAGCTTCGCGCAGTGGGGACACTTGATGTCGGTCCACTCGATGATCTTCACCGGAGCGTCGGGGTTGCCCTCGATGAAGTGCGCGGGGTGGAGCCGCACCGGCTCCGCCTGGAGGTACTGCGCGCGCGCGTAGGAGGTGGCCAGTTTCTCCTGCTCGGGAATGGTGTCGAAGTACTTCTGGAGCTGCTCGTCGCCCGGCGCCAGCGCGGTCGGCTCGGCCGGCTTCGGGGTGTGGATGCCCGGGTAGAGCACCGCGCCGTAGCTGGCTCCCAAGAGCACGAGCAGCACCGGCAGCCCGGGCATCAGCTCGCTGAACGAGGGCACCTTCTCGCCGGGAATCATCGCGGTGGCGGCGAAGAAGGCGAGGGTGAGCACGTAGGTGCCGAGGCAGGTGATGCAGAGCGCGTGCGCCTGGTAGCTGGCGACCGCGAAGGTCACGCACGAGAACGCGCCCAACAGCCCCCACACCCGCAAGGGAGCGAGCGCCGGGCCGAGGGCCACGCCCTTCATCTGCCGCATCATCGCCCGCATCGACAAGCCGAAGCCGGTGACGCCCCAGACGATGCCCAGGCCGGCCACCGGAATGCCGAGGTGGTCGTGCACGGTGTGGGCGAAGGCCGAGTTCCAGACCGCGCCGCAGTTGAGGGTCTCGTTGATGTTGCAGGTGGGGGCGATGCCCTTGTTCAGGGCGATCAGCTCCATCCACTGGTAGACGGCGAGCAGCACCACGGCGGCAGAAGTGCCGAGCATGGTCGCCAGCAGTGAAGTGGCGACGGCGGGCTTGGCCGGCTCGGCGGGAGCGGCAGGAGCGGTTGTGGTGCTCACGGCGCGCCCTTATACATGCGCGAATGGTGACGGCAATCACCAGCGACGGGGAATACCAGGCGGCCACGACAGGTGCGGCCTGGGTGGACCTTTCCGGGCGCGAGCATCTCGACGTAACAGGTCCCGACCGGGTTTCCTTCCTGCAGGGAATGGTCACCAACGACGTCGAGAAGCTGCCCGAGGGGCAGAGCCTCTACGCGGCGATGCTCACCCCCAAGGGCGCGATGGTGGCCGACGTTCGGGTGCTCAAACGGCCAGATGTCCTATGGCTCGACCTCGAGCCGGGCCTGGGGGCGAAGGCGCTCGAGTTTCTCAACAAGTACCTGATCAGCGAGGAAGCCGAGATTGTGCTGAGCTCCGAGCGGGCGATGGTGTCGCTGCTCGGGCCCAAGGCGTCGGAGCTGCTCGACAAGCTCGATGACCTGGCGCTCTCGTCGATGCCGGGGATGGTCGGGAAAGACTCGCTCGACGTGTTGGTGCGGCGGGACAGCTGGGCCGAGGTGGAGGCCACGCTCGGGGCCGGCTCGAAGATCTCGGCGGCGACCTATGAGGTGCTGCGGGTTGAGGCCGGGGTGCCCCGGTACTTCGCCGACCTGGTGGAGACCACGATTCCCCTCGAGGCCAACCTCGACCGCGCGATCCACTACCAGAAGGGTTGCTACATCGGGCAGGAGGTGATCGCCCGGGCGACCCATCGCGGTCACATGAACCGCAAGCTGACCGGTCTGTTGCTCGGTGAGAGCGACGTCGAGGCGAAGGCGGAGCTGTTCAAGGCCGGGAAGAAGGTCGGCTGGCTGACCTCGGTCGCCCGGTCGCCGAAGAAGCAGCAGGTGGTCGCGCTCGGCTACGTGCACCGTGATGCGCTCGCCGAGGGCGAGAAGCTCGACGTCGGCGCGGGGCCGGCCGTCGCCACCGTGACGGCGCTGCCGTTCTGACGGCCCTCTCCTGTCAGGAGAGCGTGTCGCGCAGCCAGTCTGCGAACGCGTCGGAAGAGACGACCTCGCGCATGCGCTCTTCCAGCGCCTGGCGACCGAGCGTGCGCGCCACCTGCAGCTGGCCCGCCTCTTCGAGCACCTCGCGCAGCGTTCGCCCGCCCTCGCGCTCGGCGATGCGGTCGCAGGCGGCGCGAATCGTCTTCATCGCCTCGTCGCCCGAAACCCACCGCTCGAGGCCGTCGCGCAGCGTCTTGGCTCCGCCCGGCACGTCGAGGTTGATCAGCTCGCGCGACAGCTGCGGCAACGTGAGGTCGAGCGCGCCCTCGAGCGCCTCGGTGCGCAGCTCGGCCGCCTCGGCCGCGCGCTTCGGGTCGCTCACCGCGTCGGCGAGCTCACCGAACACCCCGCCCAGCGCCGAGTCGACGAAGTCGGAGGTGCGCTTCTCGAGCTGCTTTTCCACCACCTCACCCGCGGCGCCCACCAGCGCACCCAGCGAGCCGGTGCGCGACTTGGCGGTCTCGGCGGCGATCTTCATCAGCCCGCCCAGGCCCTTGGCCACGCCGGCAACGGGAGCCGAGGCGCGGCGCGCGAAGTCGAGCACCGTGTTGTAGAGCAGCCCGCGAATCAGCTCCCGCATCTGCGGCCGGTCGAGCAGCGTCAGCACCAGCCGCCGGTCGGGAGAGTAGGGGCGCCCCGCGAGCTCGAGCAGCACCGCCTTCAGCTCCGAAGGCACCAGGTCCTTCAGCCTTCGCGAGTCTTTCGAGAGGTCCTGCGAGGCCTGCTCGACCAGCCGCTCCAGCGCCGGCACCGCCTGGGGCGAGCGCAGCCAGCCCTCGATGCCCTGGCGCACCGTCTCGGCCGCGCGCTCGGGCGGCAGCAGCTTCGCCACCTTCGAGTCGAGCAGCAGGTCGAGCGTGAGCGTGGAGAGCCTGGCGAGCGGTGAGCCGTCGCCGTCGCGCTTGAGCCGCTCGAGTAACGTCTTTTCGTCCATCAGGAGCGCTCTTTAGCTCGACTGGGCGCCCGCTTCTGCACTAACCCATGCGGCCATGAGCGATGAGACGCGTTTCGTCTGGTGCGACCTGGAGATGACGGGGCTCGACCCCGATTACAACGCGATCATCGAGATGGGCATCATCATCACCGGGCCCGACTTGAAGCCGATCGCCGAGTGGGAGCGCGCCATCTGGCAGCCCGAAGAGGCGCTCGCCCGCATGGAGCCGATCGTCAAAGAGATGCACACCAAGAACGGCCTGCTCGAGCGCGTGCGCAAGGCCGAGGTCTCGGTGCGCGGGGCCGAGAAGGAGGCGATCAGCCTGATCAGCCGCCACCTCGACTTCGGCGAGGGCATTCTCGCCGGCAACTCGATTCACACCGACCGCAGCTTCATCACCCGGTACATGCCCGGCGTCGACCGCTACCTGCACTACCGGCAGCTCGATGTGTCGTCGCTGAAGGTGTTGACCAAAGCGTGGTACCCGAAGGCGCCCGGCCGCTCGAAGGTCGATGCCAACCACACGGTGCTCGCCGACCTTCGCGCTTCGATCGGCGAGCTCGCCTACTACCAGCAGACGTTCTTCAAGAACCCGAAGGACGTCTGAGCCACCCGCTCAGCGGTACGCGACCCAGCTGTTGTTCATGCGGGTGTTCTGACCCGCGGTGAAGTTGTTCATGCAGCTGTCGTCGCTGTAGTCCATGAAGTTGGTGATCGGGTCGACGCCCGCCTTGCTCTTGCAGGTGTCGCGGCCGGTCGGGCAGCCGAACGCCGCCGACTTCTCCGCCGCGGTGTCGCTCACGCTGTCGCCCTGGCCGTTACAGCCGCCCTGAAACGTGTGGTACAGGCCCATCCAGTGGCCGATCTCGTGGGTCGCGGTGTCGCCCAGGTTGTAGGGCGCCGCGGTGCCGCCGGGCAGCGACGAGAACAACACCACCACGCCGTCGAGCGACTTGTGGGCGGCGTAGTCAGACGGGAAGGTCGCCCAGCCGAGCAGGCCTCCGCCCATGTTGTTGGTGTAGAGGTTGAGCGCGTTCGAGCCGCCCTGGCGCAGCGCCGACTTCATCTGCGACTCGCAGCTGCCGCCGGTGCAGGTGTACCAGCTGCTGTTGTTCGAGTCGGTGGTGCCGCTCAAGGTGAACGAGAAGCTCGACGCCGCGTAGGCCGCGTTGAGCACGTTGATCTGGTCGTTGATCTGGGTGTTGGTGACGCTGCCGCCGTTGCCCGACGCGTCGTGAATGCGGTGCACGTAGACCGGAATCACGTGCGACGAGGTGAGCTCCTGCTGTGCGACGCCGCTGGTACCGAGGCGCTTCTGAACCAGCTCCTGGGTGATCTGATCGATGTACGCCTGCTCTTCGAGGCTCACCTCGGGCGTCGCACAGTGCGTCGCGTACTCGAAGGGAAGCTCGATTGCTTCGGGGCTCTCGAAAGACTCCGGGCCCTCAGACTGCGACTGCGACGGAGCACAGCCAACGACGGACACGACCGCCAAGAAAAGCGCCTTCTTCATGACATCCTCCCGTGTGGACCGGTGTGCGGAGAAGCCCGAGGTCCACGCGGATAACACCACCACCCGAGTCCTTGTGCAGCAAGTACTTGAAATGACGTAGGATTTTACCGCACATGAGGCGCGAATCAGCGCTGATGTGTGCCCTCAGCCGGCGGGAATCGCGCGCTCGGCTTCGGCCCAAGCGTTCGCGAAATCGGGGTGTTGAGTGGCGCTCGCCCGCTTGGGGTCGGTGACGGCGCCGATGCCGAGCAACTCGAGCGCGTGGAGCAGCACGCCGGTGCCGCGCGCGCTCGGCCCCAGGCTCTTCGCTTTCGCGAGCTCGTCGGCGGTGACTCCGACCAGGTGCACCAGCGTGCAGCCTCCGCCGGGCAAGCGGAGCTCGGTCTCGTAGTCGCCGAGCGTCGCCACCAGGCCGCCGAGCGTGGCGCCGCTGATCAACGACAGGAACGCGCCGCTCGCGGTGCGATGGCCAGGCAGAAACAGCGGCGCCTTCTCGTCGAGCAGCACCCGGTGCGCCATCGAGAAGAGCAGGTCGTTGGCCCACGGCGCGTCGGCGGTGGTGCTGAGCACGTACTCGACACCGAAGCCCGACAGCGCCTGCTCGTCGCTCGCGCTCTTCAGCTGGGTGAGCTCTCCGGGGAACGGCTGCGAGAGCCCGGAGGTGGTGAAGCACCAGTGCTTGCGCTCACCGCGCGGAGGGAAGCGCTTCACGCCACCGCCGGTCCACGCGGCGGCCAGCTCGGCGTTCTTGGGTGGCGTGGCCTCGAGCGGGTCGCTGTCGCCGAACACGGTGGTGAGCGCCTTCTCGCGGGCGAGCATGTGAGCGACGAACAGCTGCTCGTCGCGCGACTTCAGCTGGGGAAACAGCAGCCGCACCTCGGGCAGCTCGGAGCAGTCGAGCATCAGGCGCCTCCGCGGCGGGCGAGCCAGTCTTTCACCGCCAGCCCGGTGCCGAACTCCCAGGCGCGCAGCTTGTTCGGGTCGACCCGTTTGAAGTCTTCGAGCTCGTCGGAGATCTTCACCGTGCCCTTGGCGCGCACGTGGTACGCGACGATCAGCTCGTTGCGCATCTCGAACGCGTAGGCGCCGACCAGCGAGACGATCTCTCCGTCGAGATCGAGCTCTTCTTTCACCTCGCGCAGGCAGCCGGCCTCGGGCGTCTCGTTCGCCTCCAGAAAGCCGGTGACCAGGCCGTAGAGCTTGGCCGGCCAGCCCTTGTTGCGCACCAGAATGATCTGCCCCTCGTGCTCGCAGATCGCGCCCACCACCGGGGTGGGGTTGCCCCAGTGCACGAAGCCGCACTTCGGGCAGCCGGGCCGCTTCTTGCCGCCGTGGTCGCCTTCGACCAGCGCGGTCCCGTCGCGCGGGCAGAACTGAAAGTCGCTCATGGCTTGGAGGCGCCTCCGTCGGAGCGCGCGCCGGCATCGGAAGCTGCTCCCGCGTCTGAGGCGCTGCCCGCGTCGGTAGATGCGCCGGCATCGGGTGGCGCGGGCGGGGGCTTGCGCTTCACCGTCACCTGGTAGCTGAGCTTTTTGCCCGACAGCTGCCAGACGAGCACGGTGGTCTTGCCGGCGCCGTTACCGACGACGAGCAGCTGGTCTCCGCCGATCGTCTTCACGTCGGCGATGCTGCTGTCGGCGATCGCCACCCGCTGCAGGCCGGTCACCTTGATCACCTTCTGCGCGCCGACGGTGAGGTTGATGCTCCCGCCCTCTTGAGCGAACGCGACGGCGGCACTCAACAGCACACCCACGGCCAGGCTGCGCATCGGTCTCCCTTTTCAGCTAGCTCACCTTGGTCACGAACGGAGGCGGCAGCTCGAGCACGCGTACCCGCGCCTCGGCGTCGGCCACCGCTTCGCCCGCTTTTCGAAGCGCGTCTTCCAGCCCGGTGGCGGGCATGAAGCCGAGGCGTGCGCACGCTCGCGGGTCTCCGTAGGCGAAGATGATGCGGCTGGCACGGCGGCGTGCGGCGGTGCACTGGTACCAGCTGAGCAGCGCGTGGGCGCCGTGAAACGCGTAGCGCTGCTGGTAGTCGGCGACGAACTCCGGCCGGCTCGCGAGGTACGCCTCGTAGCGCTCGTGAATCGCCTCGGGCTCGCGCTCCAGGCGGAGCACCCGCTCGTAGAGCTCGGCGTGGGCGCGGTGCACCTTGGGGTCGAAGCTCGGCGTGAGCGGGTTGGCGACCACGATCGCTCCGCCGTCTCGGAGCAGCGGCTTGCCGGTGTAGAGGTTGGAGACCAGGCCGAGGCCGAGGTTGGCGACCAGCACCGGGTTCTGCATCGTGCGCACCGCGTAGGGGCCGATGTCGGGGAGGCCGTAGACGAGAATGTCGGCTTCGCCCTGCGCGTTCACCTCGTGCTGGCGCAGGTAGAGCTCGAGCGCGCGCGGCGCCACCGCGTCTGGCGGGCCGGCGAGCACCGCGTACGGCCGATACTGGGCCCGCATCGCGCGCGCGGCGCGGTGTCGAACGGCGGAGGGCAGCGCATTCCACATCGAGAGCGGCCGGTTGAGGCGGCCCTCTTCGTCGGTCTGGAGCAGCGCCGCCATGCCCGGCGACCAGAGCTCGTTGTTGAGCACCGCCGAGACCTGCATCACCGGCACCTTCGAGCCCAACAGCGCCCCGATGCGGGTGTGGGCGCGGTGCCAGCTCGAGCCGGTGAGCAGCGGCGACTCGTCGGGCATGAAGTGGTGGGGCGCGTTCAGCATGCGCGCAGTGCGGTAGCCGGCGGTGCCCTGCACCAGGCCGAAGCTCCCGGCGGAGATCGGCATCGAGACGACGTTGAGGTGAATCAGCAGGTCGCACTCGACCACCTGCCGCGCCAGCTCGACCGGGCCCTCGGGCTCGTCGGCGATGCGCACCAGCCCGTCGAGCGCTTCGGCGTCGTGGCAGCGCACCGCGACCAGCGAGGTGCTGCGCACGCCCAGCCACTCCGAGAGCTCGGCGGGGCGCCACTGGCGGTTGAGGCCGTTGGCGACCAGGCAGGCGACGCGGGGCAGCTTCACGCCGACCGCGGCGAGCGCGTCGAGCACCGCCTCGAGCATCTCGGCGCGGGCGTCGCGGCTGGCGAGGGGAACCGGGAGCGACGGATCGTCGAGGACGACGGTCACCCGGGAGGTGGGGCGAACCCGGCGAGCGAGCGGCAGCCCATCGACCGGCTCCTCCAGCGCGCGCTGAACCGAGTCAGCGAAGTCTTCGAGCGGTGGGAGGGGTAGGGGCGGCAGCAGCACCTCGGCTCCGCGCGGCAGCTGCAGCTCGCGCACGTCGAAGCCTGAGACGAGGACCGAGGTGGGCACGCGCCGAAACTAGAACAACGAGCCCAGATCGGTGCGCGTTTTCGGTGTCACCGATTGGCCGCATCGCACTGCCGTGTTCCGACACCGGTGACGCCTCCCCGTCAGGGTCCCCGAGGTCGAACTGTTGTCAGTTCGCAACCCCCGCCGGTTCCGAACTGTTGTCAGTTCGCAACCCCCGCCGGTTCCGAACTGTTGTCAGTTCGCAACCCTCGCCGGTTCCGAACTGACAACAGCCCGACCTGCCGAAGGGTGGCGCTTCCCAGACCCTGGACCCTCAGCGCATCAGCTCGTGCACCATCACGACGTACGACTCGACCGCGGTCTTGAACCCGCGCTCGAAGTCGGGCGCATAGGTCGCCGAGTGGAGCGACGGCGGTAGCTGACCCTTCGCCTTCAGCTCGTCGTATTTTTTCGGCTCGACGCTCCCCAACCACAGCATCACCGAGGGAAATTTTCCCGCGACGCCGAATTCGCCGAAGTCCTCCGCGCCCATCACCTTCTCGGTCTCCACCACCCGGTCGGCGCCGAGCTGGCTCTTCAACGTCTGCTCGAGGCGATTGGCCAGCTCGACGTCGTTGAACACCGCCTGCGGCCCGGCGCTGATCTCCACCTTGGGCGGCTTCGGCGCGCCCGCGGCCTCGGCCTCGGCGTTGGCGATGCGAATGATGCCGTCGCGCAGCTTCTGCCGCACCTCGGGCCGGTAGGAGCGCACGGTGAGCGACAGCTTCGCCTCGTCGGGAATGATGTTGGCGCGGGTGCCGGCGTGAAACGAGCCGACGGTGAGCACCGCGGGGTCGAGCGGGTTGTTCTCGCGGCTGATCAGCGTCTGCCACGACAGCACCGCCTTCGCCGCGATCGCGATCGGGTCGACGGTGGTGTGCGGGTACGCGCCGTGGCCGCCCTTGCCGTAGAAGGTGACGTCGACGGTGTCGACCGCCGCGAGCGCGTAGCCTTTCACCAGGCCGACCTTCCCCGCCGGCAGGTTGCCGTGGTTGTGAAACGCGATCGCGAAGTCGGGCTTGGGCATCTTCTGCAGCACGCCGTCTTTGATCATCGCCACCGCGCCGTCGCCCATCTCCTCCGCCGGCTGCGCGAGCAGAATCAGCGTGCCCTTCCAGGTGGTGTCTTTCGCCAGCGCGGTCGCCGCGCCCAGCCACGCCGACATGTGGAGGTCGTGCCCGCACGCGTGCATCACCCCGACGCTCTGACCGCCCTCGTCGACCTTCACCGTGCTCGCGAACGGGAGACCCGTCTTCTCTTCCACCGGCAGCGCGTCCATCTCGGTGCGAATCAACAACGTCGGCCCCTCGCCGTGCTTCTTCACCGCGAAGAAGCCCTGGCCGCCGAACCGCGGGCTGACCTCGTAGCCGAGCTTCTTCACCTTCTCGGCCAGCAGCGCCGACGTCTTCACCTCTTTGCCCGACAGCTCAGGGTGCGCGTGCAGCTGCTGGTAGACCGGAGACAGCTGCGGGTAGAGCTCTTCGGCGGGTGAAGCGCACAGCAACAGCAGAATCAGGTGCATTCAGTACGCGTAGTGAATGATCAGCCCGTTGTCTCCCGCCAACCACAGGTGGCTGCCGCCGTCGCGCGACGTCGAGGCGGCGCGCAGGTTCACCCGGTTCCCGATCTCCTGGGTGTCCCAGGTGTTGGGCGCGGTGTGGTGGTAGAGGCCGCCGTTGTCGGTGACCGCCCAGAGATCGCCTTCGGAGCTCCCGGTGAGCGCGTGAATGGTGTTGCTGATGCCGGCGCTGGGAGGCTCGTCGCTGGTCCACCCGCCGACGTTGTCGAGCTTCACCACGAACGGGTTGGTGCCGTACGTGCCCGCGGCCCACGGGAGCTGGGTGGCCGGGTCGACCCAAAGCGTTTCGATTTCCACCTCGGCGCCGGCGTCGGCCACCAGCTCGATGTTCTGCCAGCTGCCGCCCGGCGAACGGTGGCTGAGAAAGCCGTACGCGCCGCCGACCCAGAGGTCTCCAGCGGCATTGCCGGCGGCGGCGTTGAGCTTCACCCCCGCGTCGAGCAGCAGGTCCCAGGTTCCGGCGCTCGACGACGCCACGCCGCCGAGGTCGGTCACCACCGCGATGCCGCCGTCGAAGAACGCGATCCCGGTCACCGCGGCGTTGAGGTTGCTGTAGGTGGCCGAGCCGAGGTGGTCGTAGCAGGTGAGGCCGCCGTTGCCGCCGGCGCAGACGCGGTCGGTGCCGTACTCGGCTGCCGCAGAGGTGACCGCGCCGCCGATGCTGAAGCTCTTCGGGGCCCAGGCTCCGCTGCGCCAGAGCAGACCGTCGTCTCCGCCCGCGACCTGAATGATGCCGTTGGCGGCGATCGCGAAGAGGTTGCCGGTGTCGCCGTGGGTAAGGAAGTCGAGGCCGCCGTCGCGGTAGGTGGCGATCGCGCCAGACTCACCGACCGCCCAGCTGCCCTCGAGGCCCGGCGCTGCCCACACCGCGAGCCAGGTGGGCGCATACACGCCGAGCCCCGCGTCTCTGAACACCGGCACCGCCTGCCGGGGAACACCGGGCGCGTAGGGCACCGCGTTCGAGGTGGCGCCGACCACCCAGCCGGTGCCGTCGGCGCGAAAGTTCGCCGCGTACCCACCCTGCCCGAGCGCCGGCAGCACGCTGGTCGGGCCGCCGTCGGCTTCGAGGTGCAGCAGTTGGTAGGCGTCGTCGACGGCCAGCAGCCCTCCGTCTGCGAGCAGCGTCATTCCCACCAACGGCTCGACGTCGCCGTAGTCATACGAGTCGGTGTTCCCTCCGATCGCGACGTCGTAGTGGACCAGCCTCACGAAGTTGGGCGGCGGGGTGGGTACCAGGTTGCTCGCAGTCCACACGCCGCCGGCACCGTCGATGGCGATCGAAGTCACCGTACCGCCGGTGGCACTGCGGCTGTTCCACGCCGAGTTGGAGTCGAGTTGCCAGAGCACCCCGCCGGTATCGGCGACCCAGACCGCGGTTCCATTCGGAGTATCGGCCACCGCGAGCGCGACGCCGCCCGCCGGCGCGGGAGCCCCGGGCACCGGGCCCCAGGTGCCGTCGTAGACGAGCGGCTTTTCGGCATAGCGGGTGGCGTAGAGCACCGTGCCGTTACCGGCCAGCGCCGAGATGCCTCCGCTGGCGCCGACGTCGGGCTCGTAGTCGGGCACGTACCAGCCGCCGTTGAAGTAGTGCATCAGCAGGTTCGAGTCGCCGCCGATCCACACGTCGTCGGGTGAGCAACCCCACACCGCCTGCAGCCGGTTGCCGAGCGGGAGCGGGTTCTCCCAACAAAAGCCGCGAAAGCAGTAGCCCTGTGACGCGCTGACCGGCGCTCCGCTCGGCGCCAGGCCGCAGATGCCGGAGGCCCCACCGCCGCCGGTGGCCGAGCCTCCGCCGGTCGCAGAGCCGCCTCCCGTCGCCGCGCCGCCACCACCGGTCGCCACGCCTCCACCACCGGTCGCCGAACCTCCGCCGGTCGCCGAGCCGCCACCGGTCGCGCCGGCATCTGCACCGGGGCAGACGCCATCGTCGGCGCAGTGCTTCACCAACCCGTCGAAGTCGAGGCAGCCGGCGAACGCGCCGCTCACCAGCACCACCAGGGCGGCCCGCCTCACCAGAAGCTCCCCGAGAGCACGAAGCCGTTGAGCGAAGGCGCCAGCCGCACCACCGGGGCCGCCGGCTCCGCCGGTGCGCCGAAGATGACCATGCCCACCCCGGCGACCGCGGCGGCGATGCCGACGCCGATGGTGATCCACCCGGCCAGCTGCCAGTTCTTGCCGGCGGAGACGTCGTCTTTGACCTGCTGACTGTGGGCTTCCATCGGGCTGGTGAGCTCGTACTTCACGGTGTCGTACCGGTCGGCCGCTCCGGCGAGGAAGAAGGCGCCCGCGACCACGCACACCGCCGCGCCGCCGAACGCGATCCACGAGCGGGAGCGCAAGTTCGGCCCAGGTGCCGCGGGCCGGAGCGGCTCGGTCAACCGGTGGCCGGCGCGAATGAGCTCGTCGAGCACCGCCTTCTCGCCCTTGGCCTCGACCTCGACCTCCGAGAGCACCGAACCGGCCTGCGCTTTGATCAGCTTCAGGTGCAGCCGGTAGGTGTCTTCGAGCTTGGCGATGCTGCCGATCAACGTCAGGTCGGCGCCGAGCGCGTTGGCGAGCTCCGCCATGCACGACTTCGCCGCCTCGGTGCAGCCGAGCAGCTCGGCCTGCCGCTCGGTGCCGATGATCGCGGCGATCTCCGACTGGGTGATGACCTTGAAGCCGTCTTCGCGCAGGGTGACCGCGAGGTGGTCGGAGTAGAACGACGCCAGCTCCGGCTTGACCTCGATGGTGCTCCACGACGGCGCGGCGATGGTGCGCGGCGCCGGAGCGGCCTGCGCGCAACTGACGGCCAGCGCGAGCGCGAGCGGAATCATGAGCGTGGAAAGCTAAGCACAGCCTGATTACGTTGAGGCCAATGCTCGAAGCGGTGCTGTTCGACCTCGATGGCGTGCTGGTCGACAGCAAAGAAGCCTGGTTCCTCGCGGTCGCCGAAGCCGGGCAGCGCTTTCGCGGGCGGCCGGTGACCCGCGCCGAGTTCGACCCCACCTTCGGCCAGGGCACCGAGGCCGACATTCCGCTCTTCGGGTTCAGGTGCACCACCGCCCAACTCGATCGCTTCTACGAAGAGGCGTTCGTGCGCAACCTCGCCGCGGTGCACGTCGACGCCTCCGCGAAGAAGGTGCTCGGCGAGCTGAGGCAGCGCGGCCTGAAGCTGGCGGTGGTGACCAACTCGGTGGCGGTGGTCGCGCACGCCACTCTTCGCCACGCCGGCGTGTTCGAGCTGTTCGACTCGCTCGCCACCGCCGACCGGGTGCCCAGCTCGAAGCCGGCGCCCGACCTGCCGCTGCTGGCGCTCCACGAGCTGAAGGTCGACGCTTCACGCGCGCTGTTCGTCGGCGATTCGCGCTTCGATCGCGAAGCGGCGGCCGCGGCGAAGGTGCGCTTCTGTGGCCTGCGCCTGGGTGGCGCGCCCGATCGCATCGAGCGGCTGGCCGAGGTGCTGGAGCGCGTCTAGCGCTGCGGGTTTTCGCGCGCCAGCTGCACCGCCGCGAGCGTCACCAGCCACGAGGCCCCCAGCCAGTTCCAGAACATGTCGGAGCCCGCGCTGGTGAAGGTGTTGAGCTGCCCGCCGAAGTAGGTGAGGCCGATCGCGCAGATGGAGATCAGCGTGCCCTTGGTCTGGCGCAGCACGCCCGCCGCGAAGAGCGCGTTCACCACCACCAGCGACAGCGAGAGCAGCGAGTAGAGGCCGGAGCCGCGCATCGTGCCTTCGCTGATCAGCTCCAGCAGGCCGATGAACGCGGGAATCGCGCCCAGCCCCATCGCGGTCGCGGAGGCGAGAAAGGCGACCCGTCGGGGCCGCGCCCGTGGCGTCTTCGGCAGCGCGCGCACCGACTCGAGCTGCTGCGGCGAGAGGTGGAGCGCCCACGGGTAACCGAGCTCGAGCAGCCGCTTCGCCGCGATCGCTTCGCAACTCGCGCCGTCGGTGCCGGTCAGCCCGAACAGCCGGCCGCCATCGAGCAGGCCCAGCAGCCGCGGGCCGGGTTGGTCGCTCAGCGCGCGGTTGATCGAATCGGCGAGGTGCGAGTCGCCCTCAGGAGCCCGGAGCAGCAGCTGGTCGAGCGCGTCGGGGCCGGTGGGCTCGGTCGAAATGCGCAGGGGGAGGGTGGCGACGTGCTCCATCGCAACAAACGGTAGCGGTACGGCCCGCCGGGGGACATCCTCCCGATGACGGAGGACGCATGACCCGCACCGAGAAAGACACTTTCGGCCCCATCGAGGTCCCTTCGGAGCGGCTCTACGGCGCTCAGACCGCGCGCAGCCTGATCCACTTTCGCATCGGCACCGAGAAGATGCCCAAGGAGCTGCTGGAGGCGCTGGTGCTGGTGAAGAAGGCGGCGGCGCGCGCCAACACCGGGCTCCAGGCGTTGGATGGGCGCATCGCGCTCGCGATCGAGCAGGCGGCCGACGAGGTGCTGGCCGGCAAGTGGCCCGACGAGTTTCCGCTCTCGGTCTGGCAGACCGGCAGCGGCACCCAGACCAACATGAACGTCAACGAGGTGCTCGCCAACCGCGCCTCCGAGCTGTTGGGCGGGCCGCGCGGCGAGGGCCGCAAGGTGCACCCCAACGACGACGTGAACCGGAGCCAATCTTCGAACGACGTCTTCCCCACCGCGATCTCGGTCGCCGCCGCGGGCATGGTGGAGCGGCAGGTGCTGCCGTCGCTGCAGCGGCTCACCCAGGCGCTCGACGAGAAGGCGAAGGCGTTCGAGAAGCTGATCAAGATCGGCCGCACCCACCTGATGGATGCGACGCCGCTCACCCTCGGCCAGGAATTCTCCGGCTACGTCGCGCAGCTGTCGCACGCCTCCGCGCACCTCAACGCCACACTGCCGCACCTGCGCGAGCTGGCGCTGGGAGGCACCGCGGTCGGCACCGGCGTCAACGCGCCCAAGGGCTTCGGTGAGCGCGCCGCGCAGGAACTCTCGGCGCTGATCGGCCTCCCGTTCGTCACCGCGCCGAACAAGTTCGAGGCGCTCGCCGCCCACGACGCGCTGGTGCAGGCGCACGGAGCGCTCAAAGGCCTCGCCGCGTCGCTGTTCAAGATCGCCAACGACGTGCGCTGGCTCGGCTCCGGGCCCCGCGCGGGGCTGGCGGAGCTGAAGCTGCCCGAGAACGAGCCCGGCAGCAGCATCATGCCCGGCAAGGTGAACCCCACACAGTGCGAGGCGCTCACCATGGTCTGCGTGCAGGTGATGGGCAACGACGCCACCATCGGGTTCGCGGGCGCGTCGGGCAACTTCGAGCTCAACGTGTTCAAGCCGGTGCTGGCGAACGCGTTTCTGCAGTCGTGCCGGCTGCTCGCCGACGCGATGGACTCGTTTCGCGAGCACCTGGTGAAGGGCATGCAGGCCGACGAGGCGCGGCTGAGCGAGCTGACGGCGAAGAGCCTGATGCTGGTGACCGCGCTGGCGCCGCACCTCGGCTACGACAAAGCCGCCAAAATCGCGCACAAGGCGCACCACGAGAACAAGACCTTGAAGGCGGCGGCGCTGGAGCTGGGGTGGCTGACCGAGGCCCAGTTCGACGAGTGGGTGCGGCCCGAAAAGATGATCTGAACCTGCGGCCGCCTGCGGTGTTAAGCCGCCGCCATGCGAATCGCGCTCGGAACCGCTCTCTTTTCCAGTCTGGTCTTCGCTGCAGCTCCCGCGGCTCAACCCGCCGCCACCGCTCCGTCGGAGGCGCCGCTGGTCGCCGGCATCGACGTGAAGGGAATCGACAAGGCAACCCCGCCGGGCGACGACTTCAACGTCTACTGCAACGGCACCTGGGCGAAGACGACCGAAATTCCCTCCGACAAGCCGAGCTACGGCGTCGGCTGGATGGTGGTCGACGAGGCGCAGAAGCGCACCGTGGCGCTGATTCAGGAGGCGGCCGACTCGAAGGCGGCCGACGGCTCCGACGCGAAGAAGATCGGCGACTTCTACGCCAGCTACATGGACGAGGCCGGCATCGAGGCGAAGGGCCTGACCCCGCTCAAGCCTCAGCTGGAGCAGATCGCGGCGATCACCGACAAGAACATGCTCGCCACGGTGCTGGGCGGCACCGTTCGCGCCGACACCGACGCGCTCAACGCCACCGAGTTTCACACCCCGCACCTGTTCGGCATCTGGGTGGTGCAGACGCTGTTCGACCCCGCCACCAACGTGCCCTACCTGATGCAGGGCGGCGTGCTGATGCCCGATCGCGACTACTACGTCTCGAAGTCTCCGAAGATGGAGGAGATTCGCAAGGCGTACCAGGGCCACCTGGCGGCGATGTTCAAGCTGGCGGGCTACTCCGACCCGGCCGGGCGCGCCGGGCGGGTGTTCGCGCTGGAGACCAAGATCGCCAACGCCCACGCCACCCGCACCGAGTCGGAGGACGTGAAGGCGGCGGTGGTGTGGAAGGCGGCCGAGCTGCCGAAGATCGCCCCCGGCCTCGCGTGGGACCCGTTCCTCAAGGCCGCCAAGCTGTCGGGCTCCGACACCTTCATCGCCTGGCACCCGAAGGCGATCACCGGCATCTCCGCGCTGGTGGCGAGCGAGCCGCTCGACGCGTGGAAAGACTGGCTGCTGGTGCACACGCTCGACGAGTGGGCCACCTTCCTGCCGAAGGCCTACGTCGACGAGCGGTTCGCGTTCTACGGCAAGGCGCTCAGCGGCACTCCCGAGCAACGCCCCCGTTGGAAGCGCGGCGTCGACATCACCTCCGACGCGTACGGCGAGGCGATCGGCAAGCTCTACGTGGCGAAGTACTTCCCGCCCGAGGCGAAGGCGAAGGTTCAGGCGCTGGTGGAGGACCTGCGGGCCGCGTTCGGCAAGCGCATCGACGCGCTGAAGTGGATGACGCCGGCCACCAAGGCGAAGGCGAAGGAGAAGCTCTCGACGTTGAAGGTCGGCGTCGGTTACCCCGACACCTGGCGCGACTACTCGGGCCTCAAGGCGGTGCGGGGCGACGCGCTCGGCAACGCGCAGCGGGCCTCGCAGTTCGAGTACGAGCACCAGCTGGCGAAGCTGGGAAAGCCGGTCGACCGCGGCGAGTGGTGGATGACGCCGCAGACGGTGAACGCGGTGAACCTGCCGCTTCAGAACGCGCTCAACTTTCCCGCCGCGATTCTGCAGCCGCCGTTCTTCGACCTGAACGCCGACGCGGCGACCAACTACGGCTCGATCGGCGCGGTGATCGGCCACGAGGTGTCGCACAGCTTCGACGACTCGGGCTCGCAGTTCGACGCCCAGGGCAAGATGGTCAACTGGTGGACCAAGGAAGACCTCGAGCACTTCCACGAGTCGTCGGAGGCGCTGGCGAAGCAGTACGACGGGTACAAGGCGTTCCCCGACCTGTCGCTCAACGGCCACCAGACGCTGGGTGAGAACATCGCCGACGTCGCCGGGCTCGCCGCCGCGTACGACGCGTTTCAGCTCTCGCTCAAGGGCAAGCCGGCGAAGGTGGTGCAGGGCTTCTCGGGCGACCAGCAGTTCTTCATCGCCTACGGCCAGAGCTGGCGCGAGAAGATGCGCGACGAGGCGCTGCGGGCGGAGATCGCCACCGACGGCCACTCGCCGGCGATGTGGCGGGTGCAGACGGTGCGCAACCTCGACGCCTGGTACCCCGCGTTCAAGGTGAAGGCGGGGCAGAAGCTGTTCCTCGCTCCGAAGGACCGCGTTCGGGTCTGGTGATCCCCTCTCCCACGGCGGAGCGAAGCGAGCATCCTTCGTGGAACGGGCAGACGTGCCCGAAGGGCGGGTGAGGGGTATCCGCGTTAGGCTTGCACGATGCTCGCGGCGCTGGCCCTGCTGCTGACTGCTGCTCCGGTTGCGAAGCACGCCTGGTCGGCGCCCAGCCACGAGCTGATGGAAGAGGGCTGGGCGCGCGGCGAGCCGGGCGAGTGGAAGACGACCTCGCTCGACATCGACGGGGTCGCGGTTCGGGTGCTGCTCGAGAAGGACAAGGCGCCCAAGGTCTCCGACGATCAGCTGATCGAGTGGGTCGCGACGCGGGCGAAGGCGGTCGCGGTCTACTACGGCAAGTTCCCGGTGCCCGACCTGGTGCTGCGCATCGAGCGCGACTCCGGCGGCGGGGTCGGCAGCGGAGTCACGTACCAAGGCCGGCGCATTCGCATCGACATCGGCCGCGAGACTTCAGTGCAGGAGCTCGCCGACGATTGGGTGCTGGTGCACGAGTTCTTTCACCTCGGCTTCCCCGACCTCGACGACGACTATCTGTACCTCGAGGAAGGGCTGTCGACGTACCTCGAGCCGATCGCGCGAACCCGGGCGGGGCTGCTGCCGGCGAGCGAGACCTGGCGCTCGTATGTCGATGGCTTGCCGAAGGGCATGCCGCGGCCGGGCGATCGCGGGCTCGACGTCACTCACAATTGGGGGAACACGTACTGGGGCGGCTGCCGGTTCTGGCTTCTGGCGGATCTCGAGATTCGCGAGAAGACGCACAATACGAAGAGCCTCGACGATGCGATTCGGGCGCTGGTTGCCGAGGGCGGCACTGGCCAGGAGCACTGGAGCCTCGAGAAGGTGATCGAGGTGGGGGACAAGGCGACCGGGACCACGGTGCTGCGCGACCTTCATGGGCAGATGGGAGGGCGGCCGGTGCGGACGGATTTGGACGCGCTGTGGAAGAAGCTCGGCGTGCGCGAGGCGGGCGAGGAGATCGTGTTCGATGATGACGCGCCGAAGGCGGCGTTGAGGAAATCGATCGCGAAGTGATTGATGAACTGCCGGGCCCGGGACCGGGACCGGGTGCGCATTCGGGGGCGGGGACGGGTTCGCGTAACGGGTTCGTGCAACGGGATCGCGCAACGAACCCGAACCCGTGAGCCGTTAACCGAGAACCGAACCCCTCACCGTTCCCGGGGCCGAACCCGGTCCCGGTCCCGGGCCCGGTAGTTCCTCGTGCCCTACTTCACCCACTGACTGCTGCCGACGAGCTTGTCGATCTCATCCTCCAGCAGGGTCACCTTCTCGACCAGCGGCGCAGAAGTGCACCCATGAAAATGCACCAGCGTCTTGTGCCGCTCGTCGAGGTGGTAGCTCAGCGTCACCGTGGGAGCGTCGGTCTTCTCGATGCACTGAAACGTGTCTTCGAGCTCGTAGAACCCGGCCGCGGCGAACGCCTCCTTCACCGACTGAACCTCGGCCGCTGACAGCTGCGCGTTCTTCCACCCGAGCACGGTGACGTCTTTGCGCCCCTGGTAGCGCAGCCAGCCATCGGTGCGCAGCTCGAGCAGATACGAGGGGCAGCCGCCGAGCGGGCAGCCGGTGCGCTCGAGCGACATCAGCAGCGGAGCACCCTCGTGCTCCGGCTTGTCGGGAATCGTCGCGCACGCCACCGCGACCAGCAGCAGCGGCGCGGCGAAGCGCTTCATCCCTGCTCGACGATGATGAACTCGACCCGGCGGTTCTTCTCGTGGTCGGCCTCGGCCTTCGCCGGGTTCACGATCGGCTTCGACTTGCCGAAGCCCTTCGACGTCAGCCGGCCGGCCTCGATGCCGCGCTTGGTGAGCGCCTCGACCACGGCGGCGGCGCGCTTCTCCGACAGCGTCTGGTTGAACTTGTCGTCGCCGCGCTCGTCGGTGTGGCCCTCGACCGACACCTTCTTCACGTTGGGGAACTTCTTCAGCACCTCGGCGATCTTGTCGAGGAGCGGATCAGACTTGGGCAGGATCTTCGAGTCGTTGAAGGCGAACTGAATGGTGTCCTTGATCACGATCTGCTCGTGGGTCACCACCACCGGCGCTTCCTTCTCGGGGCAGCCGTCTTCGTCGTCGACGCCGTTGTACGTCTCGGGCTCGTCGGGGCACTTGTCGAGACGATCGACGATGCCGTCGCCGTCCTTGTCGGTGTCGGGGCAGCCGTTGTTCTCTTTCAGGCCCTTCACGTCGCGGCACTTGTCTTCGCCGTCGGGCACGCCGTCCTGATCGTTGTCGGGGTCGGGGCAGCCGTCGTCGTCCTGGTAGCCGTCTTTGTCCTCCGGCTTGTCGGGGCACTTGTCGAGCCGGTCGACGATGCCGTCGTGGTCGGAGTCGGTGTCGGGGCAGCCGTTGTTCTCTTTCGGGCCCGCCTGGTCGGGGCACTTGTCGAGGCGATCGACGAGGCCGTCGCCGTCCTTGTCCTTGTCGGGGCAGCCGTCGTTCTCTTTGGTGCCCGCTTCAGTGGGGCACTTGTCGGCCGCGCCCTTGATGCCGTCGCCGTCGGGGTCGGCCTCGGGCGGCACGTTCGACGGGAAGCCGACGCTGAAGGTGAGGCCGAAGGTGAGCAGCTGATCGCGACCGAGCCAGTTGAGCCGCGCGAACGGGCCGACCTGGAGGCCGTCGATGATCGAAAACTCGTAGCCGAGGCCGACGTCGAAGCCGATGCCGAGCGCGCCGTGGGTGTAGTTGAGGTGAGCGTCGGCCCAGAGGTTGCCGAGCGCGTTGCCGTTGGGGCCGCCGGGGTTGAACAGGTAGCCCTTCTCGTCGTTGAGCAGCCGAACGCGCGCGCCGATGCCGGCGCCGAACGCCGCGCCCTGGTTGAAGGTGGCGCTGTTGGCGGCGGAGAACCCGTAGAGGTTGATCTCCGGCGCGACCGGCCCGAGGTCGAAGAAGGTGGTGTCGAAGTTCAGCAGAACGCCCGACGCCCAGTCCTTGGTGTTGAGAGTGGGGCCGGCGCCCGGCTCGACGTGAATGTTGAAGGTCGACTGTTCAGCGTTCGCGCTGAGGGCGAACAGGCCGATCGCAACGGCGCTCCACGTGAGCTTCATTTCCTAGGCTCCCTCCCGACGGGAGCGCGCAAACTAGCCCCCAGCCTGAGTTAGTCAAGCTAGGTTAGGACCTATGAGCTCGGTGGTGGCGGCCTGGGTGGCCGCGCTGGTCGGCTACGCGGAGCACCGGGGGGCGAGTCGTTCGGCGCTGCTCGAAGCGGCCCAGCTCGACGACGACCTCCTCGCCGATCCCGACGCGCGCATCACCCAGGCTCAGAGCGACGCGGTCTGGGCCGCCGTCGATGCCCAGCTGAAGGATCCCAACCTGGGGCTGCACTACGGCGAGTCGCTGCGCTCGGCCCGCCCGTTCGGAGTGATCGGCTACCTCACCCGCGCCGCCGAGACCCTGGGCGACGCGCTGGTGCTGACCCAGCGCTACCACCCGCTTTTGGGCATGGCGAAGTCGCGCTTCGACCGCGACGCCAACGGCGCGACCTTCAGCATCGAGATGACCAGCACCGTGCACGGCTCGCTGCGTCACGCGACCGAGGCGGCGGTGACCGCGATGGCGATGATGGCGCGGCGGGCGACCGGCAAGCCGATCGACCCCGTCGAGGTGCGCTTCACTCACCCCCGGCCCGCCGATACCAAGGAGCACGAGCGCATTCTGCGCTGCCCGGTCGTGTTCGGCGCGGAGGTCAATGCGTTCGACTTGAGCGCCGCAGCGCTCGCCACTCCGCTCCTGGTGCAGGACAAGCAGGTCGAGCGCTACCTCGAGGGCCTCGCCAACCAGAAGCTGAAGGTGGTGCAGATTCCCGTCGGGGTCGCGGAGCAGACCGCTCAGGCGGTGGAGCGCGCGCTGCCCAAGGGGAGCCCTTCGCTGTCGCAGATTGGGAAGCAGCTCGGGCTGTCGGCGCGCACGCTCCAACGCCGGTTGAAGGAAGAGGGCACATCGTTCGCCGCGGTCATCGATGGCGTGCGCAAGCGGTTGGCGCTCGAGTGGGTCGACTCCGGCCGGCTCACGCTGTCGGAGGTCGGGTACAAATTGGGGTTCGCGGATCCGTCGGCGTTTCGAAGGGCGTTTCACCGGTGGACCGGGAAGAGCCCGCGTCAGGCACGACGGAAGTAAAGTTGCGGCCTCCTCTGTCTAGTTGGTCCCGGCTCATGGTTTCATGAACTCTGCGTTGGCGCCGTCGTGCATTACGGGCGTTCCATGGAAGGCTCACTCTTGGGCGGCGACGTTCCCGCTGTCTGCAGCCGACGCAGCGCACAAATCGGCACCTGTCCAGCCGTCGAGTTGAGATAGATGCATACCGAATCTGTTGGGCAGCGACCAAGCCAATACCCCTTTGGGCTGCATACGAGCTGACACGACTGTGAAATCCCCCCATCGCCGTCAATCGCGGCAATGCAGGTCAACCCATTTTCCTGACAGGCGTCCGCAATGCACGGCGCGCCGAGACAATGTCGACCTGATCGGCTCCACGCTCCGCCTGCCGCGGCACACCAAGGCGGATCAATGCACTCGTGATGCTCCTCAGACCAGTAACCACCAGAGTCATTGCAATCTGCTCCGGGTGCGAAATTCCAGAGCATGCCAGCTAGAGCAAGGCCAAACAGAACCACCGCGCTGCTCAAGATAACTACTTTGCCTGATATGCGCTTGCGCATGCGTCAAGACAAGTCCCGTGTCCAGCGACACCCTTGAATGCCCCAGCTGCTCCCTCCAACCCCCGGATGTTCGCGGAAAGGTCTCGGATGCTCTCAGCGAGCCCTTCGTCTTTCTTTGTCGGATCGCCGCAACTGTGCCTGATGAGGTCCGTCATCTCGCGATAGACGCCCATCTGAAAGGCACCGACGTAGTCGCCATTTTTCGCGGCGTCGCAATGCGCCATGCAGTGAGCAAACTTGTCGCTTCCCGTGCCAAGAGGGTCGCCGGGCGGATGAAACTTTAGCCAAGCAAACCAACTCAAGAACGTGGCTGCAGTCAGACCGTTCGGAGCTAAGAAGCTAAAGAAGTCCTGACCGTTCGAGTCAGCAAATGACGTGGGTCGGTTTGCGGCATAGGAATATGTCGGAGGGCTCACGGCTTGTGCGGCCAAGCTGACTCCAAACTCGGCGGTCTCCAGTAGCGGCTCTCCAGCGAAATAGCGACCTGACTGCGGATCGTAGCTGCGATTCCAGTTCTCGACATGATCGGTTTCGACATCGAAATATTGACCAGCAAACCGCAATGGAACAGTGAAGTAGTTTGCGCCGCTTTGATATCGCCTGAACTCGTAAGCCTCCAGTACTGCACCCACGGTGCCTTTGACAGGCGCGAACCAGACATCCACAGTCGCGGGGTTTGCAACACTCCCCGGTACGTTGCCCCAAGGGGTCCACGTCGGGTACGTTGAATTCGCGGACAGCGTTGAGATGACGGTGTTGAGTGGAGGGCTGACTTCAAGTTTGGCCGCCCCGGAGCTGTTGGCAAAGCCAGCGAATTTCACGCGGGTGTCGGTCGTGAAACTGCCCAGATGCGGCACCTTGTACGAGGCGAATTTGTAGGCGACGGTGCCAGTGACAGTGGCTTGCCCGGCTAACCCGCCTCGGTTCACATATCCGAAGGCATCATAGTCGTTGGTCGCTGTGAGGCGGGCTTGGGAATCCAACATCGCGACCGGAGCTCCCAAGTGGTCTGTTACGATGTAGTAGAAGCCGCAGTTGGGAGGCGCTGGATCGTCGTTGCGGCCACAACCAGTCGACGTGTCGTCCTGCCAAACCAGAGTTGTCGTAAGTTTGCCGCGAACAACTATGATTGGTCGACCCCCAAGCCAAATGTAGTCGTCCATCACATAGTTTGCCGGCGTGCCTGCTATCGTGTTGAGACCGCGATCTTCCAGCATTTGGTGGCCCAAGTCGTATTCGTACTGATCAAAGTAGCCGCTTGGGTAAGTCTTCATGACTCGGCGACTGAAAACATCGACGTTTGCGTAGTACCAGGACCCGCCAACTTGATAGCCATAGAACGTGGTGCCAACGCCTTGGAGATAGCTGTAGTTGTAGGCACTCTTCACAACCGATCCAGCGTCGAACGTCTCTGCGATGATTCGGCCTTCCTGGTCCCATTGGAAGTTACGCCCGGAAGAAGCAATTCCGCCATCAATGAGGGTTTCCTGGCGCCCGTACTTGACGAGCATGTCGGGCACGTATCCGCTGACTCCGTAATTGTACGTTGTGGTCAGTGAGTTCGCTCCGCCGGATTCACTCCAAGAGGTGCGATTCCCCCGCGCGTCGAGAGCGTAACTGTAGCCGGCGGTGCCGGTCTTGGGATACCCGCCGTCGACTGAGATCAATTGTCCAGCATTGTCGTAGCCATAGACCTGTTTAGTAAGGTTCGAGTTAGAGCCGAGGAGGCAAGTGGTGACCTGTGTTGGCTGATCCCCATTCCAAGCGAAGCCTCGGTTGTAGATGTCTCCGACTCCGCCATCGTCGCCAGCAGAAACCCAAACTGCGCGAAGTCGGCCGGTGTGGTCGCTGCTTGCCGCGCTTGGCAGGCTTTGGCAGGAACCAGAACTGGGGAGCGTCGTGCCGTCGTCGCCGAGTAGATTCTCAACGACAAAGTGCGATCCTCCTGGAGGCGTAGCGCGATAGCTTCGCAATCCTCCGAAAGGTTCCCACCGCACGCGATCGGCAACAGTATATGTGACCCACGCGCCAGCCTCACGTCGTGTGGCTGAAACCGAATCGACCCGGTCTTGGGAAGCGTCGCTGCCGTAGTTGTACGTAACGGAACGACTGACCTGCGTTGGCGGGGATGCGGAAGATTGACCGAGGGGATAAGTAATCTGTGTTGTATTGCCATTCTTGTCGTAGTTGTAGAATGTCGCAACCTGGTGCCGCACACTTGAAGAAAAGCACCCTACCGGGCGGCTTTCAGCTATTATCCGGCCCGCGCCGTCATACTGATAGTACACATCTTGACCCGTTGGATCTTCGCGCATTGCGAGTCTTCCATTTGCATTAACCGCTGCCCAACCTGACAGGCAAACTCCCGGTGCCGGGGCAGTGTCATACTGGAGACTGTACAGCGTGGCAGTGCTCGCCTGAGAGACCGTAGCGCTCAACAGTCGACCAAGTTGATCGTACGAGTAGCCGCGATAGTAGGTTGAGTTCAAGGCCGTGAGGGCCGGTGTAAACGCTTGGACGACGTCGCCGAGGGCATCATAGATATAGACGTAGCTGCCGCGGCCGGATCCCGGTGCGCTTCCCGTGTAGGCCCAGCTCGCGGTCACTCGCGCCAGTCGACCGAAGTCGTCATATGTGTAAGCGGTGCCCGCATTGTTCGTTCCCATTGAGCCGGGACATGTGTTGCCTTGGCCAGGCAGCACCGCCGTTACGTTCCCCTGCGCGTCATCGTGCGCAAAACACGTTGTCGTTGGGGTTGTCCCGTCGGCATAGACCGTGAGCGCAATGAGCCGATCCGCGGCGTCATTCTTAAGGCTTGCACAGAGCTTGCTCGAGGGCAGATCCGGGTCCAGGCTCGACGGCCCACTGCAAAACGCCGGTGCGGCGCCGATGCTGGGCAGGCTCACGCCAGCCAAATTGCTTTCGCGATCGAAAAATCTCTTCACATCGAAACTTCCGCTCCCTGTGCCCCAGCCCTGCCAGGTGGGTCGGCGATGCGCGTCAAATGCGTATTTTTCGATGCGGCGGAGTTCGTACGTTGACGAACTGTCGGGCCAACTTCCGCAACTCTGGCCGTTGGCGCAACCCCAAAAGTCTGCTTCGGCCAGGGTTCCCGTGTTCGGTTCGTAGGTGTATTTGACCAATTCCGACCAAGCCCCAGACCCATCAGTCTTGGCCGAATAGACTGGCGTGTCGGTCAAGGGCCCGGAATTAGGGAGGCACTCGACGTTTGAGGGCACCGCTTCTTTTCGATAGCAGAATACGTCGGCATTTCCTTTTGGGTACGTGACCTTCCAAAGCTTGCCGTTGTCGTAGCTGAAGGCGGTAGTGAGGTTGAGGCCGCCGAAGTCTACGGTCATTGATCTGAGCAGCGGCGTAACTGCGCCTGCCACGGAGTAGTCGAAAGTCGTCGTAGAGCTGTTTGCATCGGTGATGCTGATTGCGTGGCCGAGTGCATCGTAGTCGTTGTACGTGGTTGTAAGTGCCCCGCTGCACCCATTTCCAGTTGCGTAACGAGTGACCGTGGCGAGTCGATTTGCCTTGTTGCCGGAAACTGCGCCGTTACCGCCATAGTACGCATACGTGGTCACAGGGTATGTTCCCGAGCAGTCCGTCGCCCCGGAGCCGATGGTACAGGGACCATGAACCTCCAACGTGCGGCCGTAGGGATCGTCGGCGGTGGAGTCGCAGGCTGAATGACGAGTGAAATAGAAAGTCGCGATGCTGGTCGTCGTCCAACCCCCGTCACTTGCAAGCACTGACCCTGTTTGAATGTCGGCTTTCAACCTGTTCGTGAACGTTCCACCGTCTTCATAGACCCACGTTCTAGTCGCGCTCCCACTGCCTGAATTTGAAGTGCGCGAAGAGGTGTTCGCGAGCTGCTCGTAGAATCGAGGTGACTGACCAGTCCCGCCGTACGCGTAGGTGTAGTTTTGAACCTCGAGGGCACCCGTTCCCGCGGAATTTGTGCCGCCCCAGGTTTCCTGTCGGAGCTCGGATGCGGTGTCAAAGCCGAGGCCTGTCGCCTGTCCACCGGCTTCAATGAACGTGTGGAAGAAGCCGTTCTTCGCTGAGGTGGCGCTGGCGTAGGAGCCGTAGCCGGCAGTTCTGGTCCCAAGCACGTTCGTTATTGCCCCAGCAGAGCAGGAGTAGGGGCTGCCCGGACATCCTGCGTCCTGCGCGCCAGGCAACATGCCGTGCCAGCCGTTGTTCATTTGAAGCAGGCCGATCACTTCGTTCACGCCGGAGATTGCGCCCCCGTCAATTCCACCAGATCCCGTGGTCCAAGAGACGCTTGCGCTCGAGGAAGAGCTCGATACCAAGAAGTTTTCATACGGCGTCTGCGCCTGCGTCACGAGATCCGAGCCATTTAGAGAGTAGATCCAGCTGAGGCCATCCATTGCGCGTGTGTAGTTTGAATGGCTTGTCCACGAATAGGTCTCAGTGGACTGATTTACCTTTTGCGCTGAGCTAACCCAGCCTCCGACGTCGCCTGCGCCGGCGTCGTATCCGTACTGCACCTGGGGCACCCACGTACTGTTGGATACATCCCACACGTCGATATGGTCGATCACGCATTCATTGTCGGGAACGCCGGCGTCTGCTTGGTGCGAAACAGTCGGAACCAACTTCCAGACGAACCGAGCGCGCGACCCTCCATCGTCGTCACTCAGTTCGTTGATGTACGGCGCTCCCGGCGTGCCGGCGTCGGTCCCTTGAGGGCAAGTGACGTTGGTCGGTTGGGCGTAACTGATCCGATACCCGGCCCCGCCATATTCAATTGGCTCAAATCGCGTCAGATAGAAACGGCGAGGGGCCAGATTGTAGAACGCTTCGTACGGCGTTCCGTATGCAGCTCCGTACGTGTACCGGCCATCATGCTCTCGCATGAGGACGAACTTCGTGCCCCCGTCAGGGTTGAGCGCGAACGCCGGCCCTCCGTCGGGCTTAGTTCCCGCGCTGACAAAGCCTGAGAACCACAATGCTCCAGGGTAGTTGTTGTCCACTTCGGATCCGCCCACGACATGTTTCATCAAGTACTGAGCCTGAGTGAGCCCGGCGTCCGGAGGAAGCCACAAGCTCTGGTAGCTGTTCGTGTCGAACACATATGTGGAGTAGTGGAAGTCGTCTTTGGCGGGGTCCCCTGGCTCGGAGTACAGATACACCAGCGACATGAGATTGTGCCATGCCAGTGCGTTCGGTACTGCGTCAAATCGTGCACCGGAACCGGGGTCGTTATGCCAGCTGCCGAACGGCTTTGGAACGAAATCAGAAATGTACTGATTGACGCCGAAATTGAGCGATGCGTTTGCTCCGCCGAGGACGTATGAGCTTCGGGCGTTTATCTTCTCCCAATAGCCCGGAATCAGAATCGTCGTCCGCATGAGATTCAACGAGCGCCCGACGAGCGGGAAGTCGAAGTCGTGGCTGAATTGGTAGATGTCTGGGCCCGTCAATGACACCGGATCGCCTTTCCAAGGCGGAGGTGGTCCCTTCCTATTGTTCGGGAAAGGCGGCGGATTGTTCGGCTTGTTTGGTTTATTGTCGCCGCCCTTCGGCGGGCCGTCCGGCGGTGGATTTCCGCAGCCTTTTCCACAAGTGGGGCATTTGTCGCACGGATGCTGGGGGCCCTGTGGGCAAGGTGTGTTGTAGCCCCAGCCGATTGACGCCACGAGTGCCACGACCAACACCAGCGACGCTGCCGCCCCAAGCGTAAGCTTCTTCATCGTCGGACCTCTTTCAGTGAGGTGCTGAACGTTGCGACTTTGACTTGTTGGCCGTCCCAGTAGAGGACCTCTGAGCGAGTTCGGCCGTACCGGGGTTGCGCTGAGGCGCCGAAGCCAAGCTCGGCGCGGGGGCTAAGTTGTCCGTCTGAGGAATTCCACTCGAGGACCGAGGCCCCGGATACGCTTGAGGTGAGTATCAAGGCCGACTTGCCATCGGGAGCCGCATCGACCGCATAGAAGCGGCCTGTTTCCCTCGCCGCTGCTTTGACTTCTTTGGTTGCGAGGTCGATCGTTTCCAACGCAGATGCACCATTGCAGTTGGCATGAAGCACAAGGGCGCTGTGGGACCCGCGAAGGGGACAACTCCCTAGGCGGCAACCTTCGCCGTTGGTCAACCGCTCGATGCCTTGGCCATCAACCTTGATTCGGTACAGCTGTTGATATGCCCCTTCGGCGTGATTGCCGAGAGGCCCACCGTGCTCGTGAAACGTGAAGTAGATCCACTTTTCATCCGGCGAGAGACTCAGTTGCCCGTGGTACCCATGCGAATCGCCCAAGCGCGTTGGCTGGTGCTCTGCTGTCCCGTCCCAGCGATATAGAGACGAAGCGTGGTCGACAGGCGATTCCCCGATGAGAAAGACCTGAGTCCCATCGGCAGTGGCGACTGCCTGTCGTACGAAAACCGAACTGAGCGACGGAAGTGTCGATGCGGATTGTTTCTGAACATCCCAGAGGACCAGCTTGTTGCCGTCTCCGAAAACCAAGTGGCGTGGTGCGGCCCAAGGCGACGCCAACATGACGATTGCGAGGAAGGTGGTCATCGCGCGCCCGACCTTTCAGCGGCGATCGCGTCACGCCATTCGGCTGGAGGCACGCACGCAAAGTGTTCGGGTGCATACGGAAGGCAACTGAAGCCCGAAGGGCAGGACTCGTCGGTTTTGCACGCCCGACTGCAAAACCATCCGTCGTTTGGATCTGCAGATCCTGTGTGCAAGCAGAGGTCTGAAGCGCAGTCGTTTTCCGGTCCGCCCGAGAGGTCGCCCGTATGATGGCATGCTTGTCCCGCTCGCTTCGTAGGGGCGCCAATCCGCACTGATTGGCGCATGCCCAGAAGCGGCGGGGGACTCTCCTGAGAAGAGTCCTGCGTGCACGCGGCCAGCAGCAGGCCAGCCATCGAAAGGGCAAAAGCTCGCATTGATCCCTCCTCCGCGAAGAGCGCGAAGGGTGCGCGCTCTGGCGTCATCGGTCAAGCGTTGCCCTAGCCACTTTTCGGTAACGAGCAATGTCTTGTTTAATGGAAAATTACAGTCGCAGCACGCGCGTAGGTCAGTGTCGGTTTTTGGGTGCATAACCGCTGTGCCCCTCGGCGTTTTGGGCCTGGGCAGTGGCATCCACTCGCGCGCAGAAACGCTCGCGAGGAGTCGGCGCAGATGGCGTTGCTTTGTCGAATACGAAAACGCCCCGCGATTTTCTCGCAGGGCGCTTCGACTTCAGTTTCTAGGGTCCGATTAGATAGTGCGCTTGCGGCGCACCAATCCGATCAGCGCGACCAAGCCGAGCCACATCGCCGCGTCGCTGCCGCTGCTGCAGCCACAGCCTGAGTGCGAGCTGACGCTGCTGCCTCCGCCGCCGCCGATTGCCGTTCCGCCGCCGACCGCCGAGGAAGTGCCGCCGCCGGTGCCGCTCGCGCCGCCGCCGGTGCCGCTGGTGCCGCCGCCCGTCGCCGCGCCTCCGCCGGTCGCGCTGCCGCCGCCGACCGCAGAGCCACCACCGGCCGCCGCACCGCCGCCGCCACTGCCACCACCGGTGCTCGCGATGCCGCCGCCCGCCGCGCTACCGCCGCCCGCCGCGCTGCCGCCGCCCGCCGCGCTACCGCCGCCAGTTGCCGCGCCGCCGCCCGTCGCGCTCCCGCCGCCCGCGGCCCCTCCGGTGCCGCCGCCCGTCGCTCCGCCGCCGCCCGCGCCACCGCCGGTGCCGGTCGCGACGCAGTCCTGCAAGCAGACGCCTTGAGTCGCCATTGCGCTGGTCGCGAAGCAGGTGAAGCCGCTGGGGCACGCCATCGACGAGGTGCAGATCGGCGCATTCGCCGGGACGCCGTTCGAGCTCGTCGGATCGATGCACTCGTAGTTGCCCTGGCCGCTCGCGTCCTCACAGCTCTGGCCGGTGGGGCAAGTCGTGCTCGAGCCGCCCCCCGCGCCGCCAGTGCCGCCGCCCGTCGCCGCGCCGCCACCCGTCGCAGCACCGCCACCGCCCGCGCCGCCACCGGTCGCGCTGGTGCCGCAGTTTTCGAGGCACGCGCTACGGGTGCCAGACGAGTTGAACCAGCAGCTGTAGCCAGTCTGGCAGTCCGTGTCCTGCTGGCAGTTCTGGCCGGTCGTGCCGGTCGGCAGACCGCTTGCCGTGGGAGCGAAGCAGGCGAAGTCGCCGAGGCCGTCTCCGTCCATGCAAGTGTAGCTCGAGTCGCTGCAGGTACCGGTGCTGCCACCGCCCGCACCACCGCCGGTTGCCGAGCCACCACCTGTCGCAACGCCACCACCAGTACCGCCTCCGCCGCCCGCACCGCCGCCGGTGTTGCAGGGGTAATTCTGGGTGGGGTCAGTCGTCGCGCCGCCGTTCACCCAGCCCGCCGCGGCGTAACCGCCGTTGGTCGCCGCGGTGGCCGCCTGGGTCTTGATCCACGTCGCCTGGCTGTAGACCGCCTCGTAGATGGTGTCGTTGCACGCGTTCGCCGGACCACGCGAGACGGTGCCGATGACCCGGTTGCTTGAGTCGAGCGCCGGGCCACCGGAGTCACCTTCGCAGGTGCCCTTGCTGCCGTTGTAGACGCCTTCCCACTCACCCGAGCTGGTGCCGCCGCCGCAGGTGCTGGAGCCGCACGTCGCGTTCGCAACGTCGCCGCCCGGGAGAATGTAGCGCTCGCCCGCCGTGCTGCCGTTCGGCGAGGTGATGCCGAAGCCGATCGCGGTGTACGTGTCGTTGTTGGCGATCGCGGAGTCGACGCGCGGCATCAGCGGGCACACGCCGCTGACGTTGGCGCTCAGCTGGAGCAAGCTCATGTCGCCGCCGCAGATGTTGCCGCCGCTCGGGGTCCACACGTTGTTGACCGCGAACCAGGTGACGTTGTCGACCGTCGGCGGCTGGGGGTTCGACGAGGTCCAGATGTTCTTGGCCGCGATGTAGCTGGTGGTCACGTAGAAGGTGTTCGACGCGTACGTCGACCCGAAGCCGTTGTTGCCGCACTGCGAGGTCGTCGGCGGGTCAGCGACGCAGTGATGCGCCGAGAGCACCAGGTTCGGGCCGATCAGCGAGCCGGAGCAGATGTAGAGGCCTCCGCTGAACCCGAGAATGGCGACCACGTTCGAGTCGTTCATGTCGGGCGTGCCGCCCTGAATGGCCTGGGTGGTGGTGCCGGCCCGATGCAGTCGCTCTGAGGCGGGGCGAATTGCCATAGTCCGCTGCTCCCCGCAGCCAAAGACCAGCGAGGAGAAGACGACTGCCGAGATAAGTGCGCGTTTCAAATTTGTGACCTCCGAGCGCAAATGCGCCGCGCCCCCTGAGCACTTTTCGTGCCTGTAGCAACGTTTTGAAAGATGGAGCCGCTGAGAGGAGATCTGCGGCATGCACGTACAATGTAGGATCCCCGACTGACCCAATGCAGGTCAGTTGGGTGTAAAGAAACGGATCGCGCTGTCACGTTTCCTGGCGGGACACGATGAAGTGCCCGAAGGAAACTGCTGATTTCAGCAGCTTGGAATTGATCGGGATCAATTGAAGAGGGGGGCCAATTGCCCCGTCTTCGGACACCGTGCTCGCCCTGGTCGCGCTTCTTCTAACGGTCGAACCGGATGCAGAAGCAGTCAGGGTGTACGGCCCGAGATCATCGGTTCAGCTCGAGCTCTCGGTCGCCAACGGGCTGTTGATGGGCGCCACCTCGAGCTCCAAACCCGGTCCTCCGCTCACGCTCGACGCCGAGCTCGGCCTTCGCATCTGGCGCCCGCGCATCGTCGACGGAGGCGGCCGGCCGGTGGTGCTGCTCGCCGTTCGCGGCGGGCATTCATTTTATGATTCGCGCAACACCGTGTTCGGCATCAGCGGCCTGGGCGCCGAGCTGTGGCGGCTCACGATTCTCGCCACCATCGGCTTCGGCATGGGCTTTCCCGCCGGGCTGAAGCCACAGCCCACGCTCCCGGTGGGCGTGCGCATGTCGATTCACCTGGGGCCGCTCGACCTCGGCTTTGCCTACGACCGGCTGTTTCAGTTCGGCTCGCTCGACAACCTGATCAACGCGCGCGGTGGCCTGCCGGGCTGCTTCTCGCTCTTCGTCACCCGCACCTTCGACGTCACCGACTGATGCGCTCGGCATCGACCTCGGCCTGGAGCGCGGCCAGCCGTGACGGCAACGCGGCGTCGTTGGGTGCGGGACCAATCAAGAGCGCGGGCGGGCCCTGCACGTCGTTGATCGGCAGCGTCGAGTCGTAGCGCGAGCCGGCGGCGACGAACGCGACCACTCCGAAGGCGAGCGCCACCACCGCCAGCACTCCGACGGTGATCCCGATGCGCCGCCGCGGCCACGACACCACCCGCGACAGGTTCTGGAACAGCATCCACGAGACCACCGTCGCGATGCTCACCGCGATCGCTCCGCCCGACAGCAGCGGGCTCAGCCGGAGCACCGACGACAGGTACGGAGGCAGCACCGCGCACAGGTTCAGCCCCGCGAAGGCGAAGAAGCCGGCCGCCAGGTGACCGACCACCTTGGAGCGCCCGTGCGCCACCCGCGAGGCGAGCGACCAGATGAACGCCCAGCCTCCGACGAAGAGAATCGAGAGGCCCAAAATCGCCTCCACCACCTCCGAGAAGTGAACCCGGGTCGCCTTCAGGTACCAGTCGGTGAAGAGCTCGGTCACCATGAAGAGCAGAAAGCCCACGCCCACCGCGGTCCACCGGTCGAGCCGGCTCAGCCTGAACAGCTGCGTCTTCGGCACCTTCTCGTCGAGCGAGACGAAGCGCACCTGCGCGCTGCCGATGCGCACTTCGACGCCCGAGGTCACCGGCAGCGAGGCGATCTTCTTCCGCTTGTGGCGAAGCCCGTTGGTGGACCCCGCGTCTTCGAGCGTGAGCGAGCCGTCGGCGTTCTGGGTCAGCCGCGCGTGCACCGCCGACACGTCGGCCTCGTCGAGGATGACGTCGCAGTTGTAGGCGCGGCCCAGGGTCGCGGGAAACGCCGTCAGCCGCTGGCGCGAGCGCACCTGCCCGAAGCGGCTCAGCACCTCGACCATCACCGCTTCCACGAGACGCCCTCCAGGAAGCGTTGAAACAGCTGCTCGGCGTTCGGGCCCGAGAAGCCGTAGAGCTGCAGCTCGAGCACCACCGTCGCGTTCGGCTCGTCGAAGGTCATCGCGCGCAGCACGTAGTCGTAGACGCCGGAGATCTTCTTGTACCCGCGCATGCAGAGGTGGCTCTTCAGCCGCGCGCCGCCCTGGGTGAACACCCGCATGTCGCAGCTCCAGCGGGTGTGAAACTCCTCTTCGTCTCCCGGGGAGTCGTGCTCGTCGCGGGTGAAGCCTTCTCCGGCGCGGCGGTAGAGCTGCAGCGAGCCGACCTGCTTCGACGAGTAGAGCCGGTGCTTCAGCACCACCTGCCCGGTGTACTCGACGCCCGGCCGCAGCACCGTCATCGCCTGGCCGTAGACCTGGTAGCCCTCGACCGAGAACAGGTCGTCGGGGTCGCTCTCGTTCAGCGGGCCGCCCCACGCGCGCAGGTCTTTCGCCGGCCAACCCGCGGGCAGCTCCCAGGAGCCGAGCGTGGTGCGGGTCATCGGCTGCGAGAGGAGCTCCTGCGAGAGCGTCTGCTGCGAGTCTTTCACCGTCTCTTCGACCCGCTTCAGAAAGTCGGGCGGCGACGTCTGCGCCTTCGCGCGTTCGACCAGCGCCTTCACCCGCTGCGCCGGCACCAGAAAGCTGACCTGGTTGCCGCGGGTCGCCACATTCACGCCGACCACCGCGCCGCTCTCGTCGATGCACGGCCCGCCGCTCATGCCCGGGTTGAGCGCGCCCGAGAAGTGGAGCAGCTCCTCGAGCTCGCCTTCTGCCAGGCCGTTGAAGGTGCCGTCGACGATCGACAGCCCGATGTCGTGCGGGTGGCCGATCGCGAACAGCGTCGCCCCGCGCGCCGGCTCCTTCGCCGAGAGCTCGAAGTGCCCGGGCGCTTCGCCTTCGACTTCGATCACCGCCAGGTCGTGCGGCGGGTCGATCTCTTTCAGGGTGCCCTTGAAGCGCTGGCTCCCGCGCACCACCTGCAAGCGATGGCTGTTCGGCCACCACACCAGCTGCGAGACGACGTGAAAGTTGGTCACCAGCAGCGAGCCGTCGGCCCAGAAGCCGGAGCCGATCACCGTGCGCGCGTCGACGTTGGCGTCTTGGGTGCCGAGCACCTGCACCTCGGCGACGCGATCGCCGTACTGCGCCATCACCTGGGAGGCGTCGGCCACCGACAGCACGAGGCACAGCAGCGCTCCCATCTGCTGTCGAAGCGTAGTCGCACCTTTGGTATGCGCTTAGAAAATGGCGCTCCGCCGGCTGGGAAAGACCGATCTCGAGGTGACCGCGCTCGGCCTGGGCTGCTGGCAGTTCAGCTCCGGCTTTGGGCCGGTGAAGGGCTACTGGTCGAGCGTCGATCAGCCGGTGGTGAACGAGATCGTCGCCGGCGCGCTCAAGGGCGGCATCAACTGGTTCGACACCGCCGAGGCGTACGGCGCTGGCAAGAGCGAGCAGGCGCTCTCGAAGGCGCTGCTCGCGGCAGGGAAGAAACCGGGCGAGGTGCTGGTGGCCACCAAGTGGCTGCCGGTGATGCGCACCGCCGGCGACATTCCCAAGAGCATCGACGCGCGGGTGCAGATGCTCTCGCCGTTTCCCATCGACCTCTACCAGGTGCACCAGCCGATCTCGCTCTCGACGGTGGAAGAAGAGATGCGGCAGATGACCGCGCTGGTGCAGGCGAAGAAGATTCGCACCGTCGGGGTGAGCAACTTCAACCAGCAGCGCATGCGCCGCGCTCACGCCGAGCTGCAGAAGCACGGGCTGGTGCTGGCCTCGAACCAGGTGCGCTACTCGCTGGTCGACCGGGGCATCGAAGACGAGGGCGTCATCTCCGCCGCCAAGGAGCTGGGCATCACCGTCATCGCCTTCTCACCGCTTGGGCAAGGCGTGCTCACTGGCCGATTCCACGACGATCCGTCTTCTCTTCAGTCGGTCACCCGGGCGCGGCGCATCTACTCGATGCGCGGGCTGGAGAAGCTGCGGCCGCTGATCGACGAGGTCAAAGCTGTGGCGAAAGCGCACGGCGCTACGCCGGCGCAGGTTTCCCTGGCATGGGTGACACAGTTTCACGGCGACACCGTGGTCGCGATCCCCGGGGCGACCAAGACCCGCCAGCTGGAGGACAACGTGGCGGCACTGAATTTGAAGCTGACTCAGGCGGAGCTCGACGCTCTCGATAGGAAGTCGCGCTCGGTGCAATGACGTCGTTAGTAACAATTCATGCCGTCATCCGTACCCCGCGGCGTGAAACGCACTCTGGTCTGGTTCCGCGGCAAAGATCTGCGCATCGATGACCACCAGCCGCTGCTCGACGCGGCGGCGGCGGGCGACGTCATTCCCCTCTTCGTGCTGGACCCGTACTTCTTCGCGAAGGAGCGCGCGGCCGAGCTGCCCAATCGAATCGCGTTCCTGCTGGGGTCGCTCTCGGAGGTCGCCGACCGGCTCGAGACGCTCGGCAGCCGGCTGGTGGTGGTCGAAGGCCGCAGCGTCGACCTGGTGCCCAAGCTCGCCGCGCAGTGGAAGGTCGACCAGGTGTTCGCGCACCGCTGGGTGGAGCCGTTCGGCCGCGAGCGCGACGCGCGGGTCGCCAAGGCGCTCAAGGTGCCGTTCACGCTCTACGAGGGCGAGACGCTGCTGCCGCCCGGCGCGCTGCGGCCGTTTCGGGTGTTCACTGCGTTCGCCCGCGCCCATGAGCGGGAGCACACGCCGACGCGGCCGATGGGAGCGCCGAAGCGGCTGCCTCCGCTGCCCAAGGACGTGACCTGGAAGGAAGCGAAGATTCCCACCGCGCAGTCGCTCGGGCTGAAGCTTGCGCCCCGGCTGCCCGAGCCTGGTGAGGGCGCGGCGAAGCACCGGCTTCGGGTGTTCGTGCGCGACAACCTCGAGCGGTACCTCACCGAGCGCGACCGGATGGACCTCGACACCACCTCGCGGCTGTCGGTGGATTTGAAGTTCGGGACGCTGTCGATTCGCACCGTGTGGCACGCATGCGCCGAGCAGCCGCAGGCGGAGAAGTTCTTGTCGGAGCTGCGCTGGCGCGAGTTCAGCCACCACGTGCTGTGGCACCGGCCTGATGTGCTGCAGGAGCCGTTTCAGCCCGCGTTTCAGAAGTTCCCCTGGCGGGAGGACGAGAAGTTGTTCCGTGCCTGGACCGAGGGGACCACCGGGTATCCCGTGGTCGACGCCGCCGCGCGGCAGCTGCTCGCTGAGGGCTTCGTGCACAACCGGGCCCGAATGGTCGCCGCCAGCTTTCTCGCCAAGCATCTGATGCTCGATTGGAGACTCGGCGAGAAGCACTACATGAAGCACCTCGTCGACGGTGACTGGGCGCAGAATGATCTGGGCTGGCAGTGGTCGGCCGGGTGCGGGTGTGATGCGCAGCCCTATTTTCGGGTGTTCAACCCCACCGCGCAGGCGGAGCGGTTCGACCCTGATGGAAGTTATGTGAAGCGCTGGGTGCCGCGGCCGGTCGAGAAGCCGATCGTCGACCACGCGGAGTCACGCGCGCGGTTTCTGGCGGTCGCGAAACAGCACCTCGCGAAACAGCGCGCTCAGGTTCGCTAACCTCACCCCGGAGCGCTTTCGCGCTCTCGGCCCTCTCCTGTCAGGAGAGGGGCTGGCACGGCTCGCGGAGCGGTCCAGGCGGCGATCATTGCCGGGCCGTCGCGGCGCACCATCGCGAACAGATAGACCGCGATCGACGTGAGCAGCAGCACGCTCGCGAACCAGAAGTGCAGCGGCATCGGCTCGACCATCGTGGTCAGGTACTGCACCGCGCAGACGGCGAGAATGCTGCCCCAGATCACCAGGTCGGTGAGGTCGAGCGGAGGCTCGTTCGGGCCCACCTGGTCGCCGCCCAGACGGCGGTAGACCGCGGCCGCCCGGTCGGTGGCGATCAGCGGGTACAGGCAGACCACGTGCTCGTAGTAGTTCGCCGGCATCATCAGCACCGGCAGGAAGATCAGCCCCAGCATCGCCGCCTGCTCGAGCCGCTTCGCCCGCGCCGCCACCAGCACCATCGCGATGATCCCGATCGTGAGCGTGACGTAGAGCGGCATGCGCGCGTCGAGCAGCCGCCAGCGCGACTCGTCGTTGCCCGCCACCACCGTCTTCAGACACACGGGGTTGATGTGGATCTCGGAGTTGATCAGGCTGACCTTGTGCGACCACTCCAGCCACGAGCTGGGGCCGAGAATCGCCGAGGTCACCACCACCAGGCCCACCAGAGTCGCCGTCGCCGCCACCGCCACCGTGATCAGCGGGCGCTGCGCCTCGAGAATCTCCTTCCACTTCGGCATTCGCCGGTCGGCGCGAATCTTCTCGGCCAGCCACCACAGCGCGGGGAAGGTGAGGCTGATCGCGGTGAACGCGGGGAAGGCGCGAATCGAGGTCGAGAGCGCGACGAACACGCCCGCCCAGACCCATTTGCGCTGGCGCAGAAACGCCGCGTAGAGCCCGAGGTACACCAGCCAGTCGTGGCGGAGCACCGCGCCGGCCCAGTTCGAGCCGTACATCACGAAGTCGTTGGCGCCGAACACCACCATCACCACCGCCATCGTGCGCGGGCCGAACGCCCAGCCGATAGCGATGAACATCAGCAGAATCAGAATCGGGTCGATCAGCGCCAGCACGCGCAGCCACGAGTCAGACGTGGGCATCACGTTGAACAGCACGTAGCCCATCGTGATCCACACCGGGGTGGCGTTGGCGCCGAGGTCGTTGATGGTGTTGAACCAACCGCCGTCGCTCATCTTCAAGCGCTGGTAGCGAATGTCGGCTTTGTACGCTTCCCACCGCGCAGGGCTGAAGCGCGCCTTGATCGCCTGAATCTCCGCCCGCTGCCCGGCCACCGTCGACGGCCGGTTGGTGAACAGGTCGCGCACCGGAGTGGTGGCGAGCGAGTCGAGCGAGCGGCCGGTGTCCTCCGAGTAGGCGGCGATGTCGGCCTGGTACATGCGCCAGTAGTTGATCTCGGGGAAGAACTTGGCGGTCGTGTAGTACTGCCGCAGGTCGAGCTGGTGAACGAAGGTCGACTCGTTGTGCTCCGCGTCCCAGAACTGGCCGTGCACGAAGTTGTAGAAGCAGGCGACGCCGGCGGCTCCGCAGATGATCAGTGAGCCGATCACCGCGCCGCGACGGGGAGCGATGCCTCGCGGTGCCATCACCTCCCAGACCACGATCAACAGCGCGGTCATGCCCACCAGGCCACGGCCCATCGCCACCTCGCGCATCTCGGGCGGCCAGCTGTCTTGAATCGCGTTCCAGAGGTTGAGGCCGGTCCACACCGGCAGCGCCGCCGACGCCAGCAGCCACTTCGGCCCGCGCTGGAACGACAGCAGCACGAACGCGCAGAGGGCGAGACCGAACAGCAGCAGCGCGGTGCGGGTCTGCTCACCGGTCTTGAAGCCGAGCCGGCGCGGCAGGTCGGGCGGGAAGCTGGAGGGCTTCTCTTCCCACAGCATCACCTCCGAGAGCGCGCAGGAGTTGTCGCCCTGGCCGGCGCGAACCTGCACGTAGCGGCCGGTGCCGTCGAGGGTGTCGCTCGAGCGCGGCTGCATGCCGGTGCCACCGACCTGCGGCGCCGACCAGAGCGGCAGAAAGTTCTGGCCGTCTTGCGAGACCGAGACCTCGTAGATGTCGTTGTTGTCGCCCTGCAGCCAGCCGGCCTTGATGTGCTTCGACTCGCCGAGGTCGAACACCGCCTTGCCGTGCTTGCAGTCGAACTGCGCGGTGCGCACCGAGCTCCAGGTGTCGCCGTCGGGCACCGCGATGGCGTCGTTCAGCGTCGCCGCGCGCTGCACCCCGGTCACTGCGGGCACCTTGTTCGACAGCAGGTTGGTGGCGGGAGCCTGGTGGCAGCCGGCAGCGAACAGACCCAGGGCGAGCAGGGGAGTGAGGCGCATTGGCGGTGGTCCGTGTAGCAGACAACTCAGCCGCGTTGCATGAGACATCCCCTGCGCAGACGTCTCGCCACCAACAGCAGCACCAGCCAGAGCGGGCCGGAGGAGGCGTTGCACCCGCAGCCGCCGTGAACGTTGCCTGCGGTCATGCCTGCGTCGGGCGTTCCTGCGTCGATGACCGGCTGCGTTCCGGCGTCGCTCCCGCCGGCGTCGGGAATGCCCGCGTCGTTGGGCTGACCGGCGTCGGGAATGCCGGCGTCGTGCGGTGGGCCGGCATCGGGCATGCCCGCGTCTTGTGGCGGCCCCGCGTCGGGCGTGCCGGCGTCGGTGGTGAAGCAGCCCGACACGTGGGTCGAGCGCGAGGCGGCGCAGTTGGTCGGTGAAGCGCAGGCGGGCTCGTCGAGGTCGGGTGGGCTGCCGGTGCCTCCGACCGTCGCGGGATCAGGGTAGGCGAGCTTCACCGAGGTCCAGTAGCTCGCCGAGGGCGGGTACTCGACGCGGCCAAAGACCTTCTCCTGGTACGGCGCGGAGCCGCCCACGCTCGGGTTCCACACGCCGCGGGTCGAGGAGTACGCCGGGTTCGACGGGTTGTTGCTGTACGCGAGCCCGTTGTACGCCCAGGTCGAGGTGTACCAGTCCTCGATGATCGACGGTTGGTTGTCGCCCACGCAGTTGGTCGCGCGCCACTTGCCCGCGAGAATCTGGGTGCCGGTGGCGAGGTTGTAGGTCGGGTCGGAGGCGACCTTGATGCGATCGAACGACGGCGTCTCTCCCACGTGCATGCCGGAGGTGACCTGGCCCACGCCGTAGCCGCAGTCGAAGCTGATGATGGTGCGCGAGGGACCGCCCGCTTCGTCGGCTGGGCTGGTGGGCACGCAGAACTGGGTCCAGCTCGACTCGATCATCGCGATCGCTTTCAGCAGCTCGCACGGAAAGCGCGCCGGCACCGAGTGCGTCGCCTGAGGCTTGCCGCAGCCCTGACCGATGTCGGCCACGCTCGGGCCCTGGGTGCCCCACACGCTCGGGCCTTGTGCGACCAGCGCGAAGATCGGCTGCCACTGCGCCGCCGTCGGGTTGGTGCCGTTCTGCGCTTCGACTCCGCAGTTGTACGAGTTGGAGCTCGAGCTGAGCGAGTAGCAGGGACAAGCGGCGAGCGCCGCGCTCAGCACCGCGCCGATCACGGGGCGACTCCCGCGAGGTCGAGGCGCGCGCCCGGCACGGTGACGAAGTCGAGGCGCTTGCCCTTGGCGTCGAGCGCGAACGGCGTGGAGAAGTCGGAGGGCGTTTCGGTGAGCCCGAGGCGAATGCCGTCGCGGGTGACGAAGCGGTGGTGCTGGAAGGTCGGGCCTTCGCCGGCGTTGAACACCACTTTGCCGTCGAGCACGAACGGGAGCAGCGCTGGCAGCCGGCTGTTGGCCATGGTGGTGAGCTCTCCGGTGCGCAGGTCGACGCTCACCACGTGCCAGCTGCGGGTCTGCGAGTTGCCGAGGGTGAAGACGATGCGGCGTTCGTCGACCACGAAGTCGCGCGCCAGCGGCTCGATGCGGGTCAGCGTGCGCTCCGCCAGGGTGTCGATGTTCACTGCCAGCAGCTCGGCGCCTTCGCGGGACACCCGGTAGATCAGCAGCTCGTTGCCGGCGAAACCCGCGATGAAGGCGGTGAAGCCGTCGGTGGTGAAGACGGTGCGCGGTTCCTTGTCGAGGCGGATCTCGTCGATGCGCAGCGTGTCGACTCTCTCGGGACCAGGGACGCCACGTTGAATGAAGATTCGCCCGTTCGGAGTGACCAGCGGGCGGTTGGCGACCGCGCATTGATCGGCGAGCACCCGGTTGGGCTGGTTCGCTTCGAGCAGCACCAGCGCCGAGGCGAACGAGGTGTCTCCGCGCAGCACTGTGGCGGTGGCGAGCACCTTGCGCGTGCCGGGGATCAGCGCGCCCAGCGCGGTGGCGTCGTCGAGGTGGTCGAAGCGCGCCACCGGTGAGCTGAGCTCGGTGGCTCCGATGCGCTGAAAACGCAGCTCGGTGAAGCCGTCTCCGGGGCGCGTCGACAGCACCGCCACGTCGGGCGCGGCACTCAGCAGCATCAGGAGCAAGGGACTCACCTGCTCGCGTCTAGCCTGAGCTTCGCGGTGGGTTCAAACCGGCGCGAGCACGGTGGGACTTGGGTGTGACGCCCCTCCGTCGCTTCGCGACACCTCCCCTCTGCGAGGGGAGGATCCCTCACACCACCAGCTTGGTGCCTTCGTAGTCGAACGCGAATGGCAGCTCGTGCAGGCCCGCTTCGGCCATCGCGCGGCGCAGCCGGCCCTTCTGCTCGGTGTAGAACATCAAGAACCCGCCGCCGCCGGCGCCGATCAGCTTGCCGCCGAGCGCGCCGTTGTCGATGCCGAGCTGGTACCACTTGTCGATGTCGGCGTTGCTCATCGAGCCCGAGCGCTTTTTCTTGTGCAGCCAGTGCTCGTGCATCAGCTCGCCGAACTTCGCCAGGTTGCCGCCTTCGATCGCCTCGAGGATCCGGTGGCCGAGCTCTTTGACGTAGTCGAGGTTCGCGACCATCGCCGGGTCCTGCGTCTTCGACTTGTCGTCCTGCTCTTTGAGAATGCTGCCCGCCGCCCGGTAGTAGTTGGTCGAGAACAGCAGCAGGTTGTCCTCCAACAACTGGAGCACCTCGTCGCTGGCGCCGAGGGACCGCGCCTTCACCGTGCCGTCTTTGTTGAAGTCGAACACCGTCACGCCACCGAACGCCGCGATGTACTGGTCCTGCTTGCCGATCGGGTCCTTCAGCCGCTCGAGCTCGATGTGACACGCGAGCTCGGCGAGCTGCTGCGGGTGAATCAGCTGCCGCTTGAACTGGTAGAGCACCCGCAACAGGCAGGTGGTGAAGCTGCCCGAAGAGCCCAGCCCGGTGCCCGCGGGCACATCGGCCATCGAGGTGATCTCGATGTTCGGGCCCTTGATGCCGGCCACGGTGAGCGCCTCGCGAATGATCGGGTGGTGAATCTCGCTCACCGACTTCACCCGCTCGATCTGCGAGTAGCGCAGCAGCATCTCGTTCACCGTGGTCTGGTGCATCGAGACGTAGACGTACTTGTTGATCGCCGCCGAGATACAGAAGCCGCCGTGCTCGCGGTAGTACGACGGCAGGTCGGTGCCGCCGCCTCCGATCGAGATGCGCAGCGGGCTTCGGCCGATGATCATGCGAGCGCCTTAGCATTTGTGCTGTGGTGCGCGCATGCTCGCCGTCGCACTGCTGGTGTCGCTTGCCGCGGCGCCGACCGAGTTCGCGCCGCTCAGTGCCCCCGACGGCGGCGCGCCGCCCAGACACAAGCTCCCCCAACCCGACGCGGGCTCCTCCACACCTCCACCTCCGCGCGCCGCCAAACCGTCGGGCCCCGACATCGGCACCGAGCCGTGCGGCTGCACCCTCGGCGCGCCCGGCATTCCCGGCTACCTGCCCGACAAGCGGCAGCTGCCCGACGGAGGGATGGGCACCGAGGTCGATCAGAACCTCGAGTTCCTCGCGTCGTGGCGCGCGTTCGTCGCCAAGCGGCTGAAGGACTGTCCGCAGGAACGCCGCGACCAGATCCTCGAAGACAACGGGCGTTGGGAGTGCTGGCAGATCAAGGCGATGGGCCTGCCCGACGACTCGACCGCCGCCAACCTCGCCGACGCGCGGCGGCTCCACGTCACCGCCGAGGTCGAGAAGCTCGAGGGGTGGATCAACAACGACGCGCGCAAGGCCCGCAACTTCGGCCTCGCGTTCGCGATCTCGTTCGGAGAAGTGGCGCGCGCGCTCGACTCGAAGGCCGAGTACCAGTGCGAGTGGGGCCAGTGGCAGGGGCCTCCGCCCGAGCGCAGCTTTCCCGCGTGCCCGCATCCCCGCGGCTACGGCTACGGCACGCCCGGCTCGCCGGGGCCGAAGGTCACCGCGACCGAGAAAGACCCGCCCGAGCAGCGCTACCGCGCGTTGGTGTGGGCGCGCGGCTGGGAGCACCTGCAGAACACGATCGCGCGCGACAACGAGCAGCAGACCGCCGAGCTGCGCGCCGCCGGCGTGGGCGACCCGCTCGCGATCAAAGCCGCGCGCGACAAGGTGAACCAGCTCTGCGGCCGCGTGCGTGACATTCGCAAGCAGGAGAGCGGCGATCACACCGTGAGCGATGCGTTCCTCGCGCACGCGAAGGTGTTCTTCGCCACGCTGCTCTGGCTCGAGCCGGGCGCGAACGATCCCACTCCCTGCCGCTGAAGCGGTGTTAGGTTGCGCGCGCTTTGCCTCCCGAGACCTCGCTCACCGCTCGTGCTCGCGCTCTCTGGGCGCGGTGGGAACAGCTGCCCGCCACCACCCGCTGGTGGGTCGGCGCGGCGCCGACGCTGGTGGTGACCGCGGTCGTCTTCTGGATCTTCAACGGCGAGATGGGCCACCGGCCGATCGGCAGCCCACACAACTACGACGAGCAGTTCTTCATCTGGTGTGGCTGGTCGATCACCAAGGGCCTGGCGCCGTACCGCGACTTCCTCGAGTACAAGCCGCCGATGCTGTTCATCACCCATGCGCTCGCGGTGGGCACGATGGGCATCAGCGGGCCGGGCTTCAGGCTCTTCTTCACCTTCCTCAACCTGGGCGCCCTCCTCGCGCTCCAGGTGTCGCTGCTGAGCCGCCGCATCAACCGCGTACTGTTGATGACCATCTTCGTCGGCGTGGTGGGCTTCTTCGTCAGCCTGGTGCGGCACGACACCCACCTCGACGACGCCGAGTCGGTCGGCCTCGTCTATTACTCGCTCGGACTGGCGTTCCTGCTGGTCCAGTCACCCTGGCGAAGAATCACCGAGGTCGTCGGTGCGGCGTTCCTCGCCTGCTGCGTGCTCTCGAAGGAGCCCTACGCGCTCTGCGTGATCGCCTCCTGGGCGACGGTGTTTCTGTTCGTCGACGGCACCACCGACCTGAAGAAGAACGCCAAGGCGTACGCGAAGCGCACCTTCCTCGGCGTCGGCATCGTGGTGGGGCTGATGCTGCTCTACATGCTGCCCACCGGCGCGTTCCTGGCGTACCTGAAGACGCTCGAAGGCTACGGCGCGATGTTCCGCGACCCGAAGAAGGCGTACTGCGTGGTGCTCGGCTTCTGGCACCCCGGCACGCCCTGGGAAGATCTGCAGAACCAGGTCGCCTACGTCAGACGCGACCTGCTCAACCTCGCCCAGCTGGGCTACCTGATTCCCCTCTTCGTCGCGGTCACCATTGCGGTGGCGAAGAAGTCGCGGCTGCTGCTCGCGGCGGGCGTGGTGACGGTGCTCTGCGGCCTCTACGCGGTCACCGCGACCAACTGCCAGTTTCGCCACTACTACGTGATGCCGGTGAGCGGAGCGCTCTGCTTTCTCGCGCTCGGCGGGCAGGCGCTCACCGCCGAGCTGGAAGCCGTCTCGAAGCTGCTGCGCGCGGTGGTGCTGGCCCCGCTGGCGGTGGCGGTGCTGATCGGTCTCTGGCCCCGCCTCTCCGAAGAAGCCGGCAAGACCTACGTCTACCAGCCGACGATCGAGCCGATTCCCGGCATCGTGGAGTTCGTGAAGCAGAACAGCGCGCCCGACGATCGCATCTTCACCACCGGCACTCCGTTGCTCTACGTGCTCGCCGACCGGATCAGCTCGGTGCGCCAGAGCTCGATCATCGACGAGCTGATCGAGTACTACCCGGGCAACACCGACGAAGAGAAGCTCCGCACCATCGGTGAGCAGCTCGAGCAGCACCCGCCGAAGCTGGTGGTGCTCGACCCCGAGCACGGCGATCGCAAGCGCAAGCACTACCAGCTGATGCTGTTCCCGTTTCTCACCAGCCACGGCTACCAGCAGGTCAGCGCTTACGTCTGGCGCAGGCCCTGAACGAAGTACTGGGCGCCGATGGGCAGCCGCCGCAGCCGGGGCTCGGTGAAGCGGAGCGCCTTCAGCTGCTTGGGGAAGAAGACGTAGAAGTACGGCGACTCGGTCTTCAGCCCCGAGCGGCTCATCGACCGGCGCAGGTACCAGGGGAACAGCATCTTCGCGTCGGCGTCGAAGGGGTTGTTGCGCATGCCCCGCACCATCAGCGGGTTGAGCGGGTTGTTCTCGAAGATGAACGCGCGGCCGCCCGGCTTGAGCACCCGCTTCAGCTCCGAGAACACCAGCGGGTGCCGCTCGTGCGGAACGTGGTGGAAGGTGCCGTTCGAGTAGACGAGGTCGATGCTGCCGTCCTCGAACGGCAGGCGCGCGTTGTCCCAGAGGTGAAAGCTCGCCCGGTCGATCGCGAGCGCTTCGGCGGCGCGCAGGCTCTCCTTCGAGTCGTCGACGCCCTCCAGCTTCGCCTCGGGAAAACGCTCGCGCAGCTGGGTCTCAGTGGCGCCGACGCCGCAGCCGAAGTCGAGAATGCGCTGCGGGCTGGCCGCGCCGGCGGCTCGCAGCGCCTCCTGCACCAGGCCCAGCCGCAGGCCGATGAAGTACTCGAACGTCTCGCCGGTGATGGCGGCGTTCTTGTTGATGATGTCGCGGTAGTTGCCGGCGTAGGCGTCGAACTCTGAAGCCATCAGCTGCCTCCGTGGAACGCGACCCGAACCTGCGGGCCGGGCCCGAAGCCGATCTCTTCGACCTGGTCGCGCGGAGGGCCCAAGGTGGGCGCGATGTACCAGGCGGCGTTCGCGAGCCGGCCGCGCTGGAGCAGGCTCGCCTCGGGGACGATCGTCTTCACCACCGGGCCCTGGCGGGTCTGAAAGGTGACCACCAGCGTCGGCGGAGCGCCGTTGGGCTGCACGAAGAACGCGTACCGGCCGTGCTCGCTGTCGTTGTCGCCCGCCGCGTACCCGAGCACCCGCGCCGCGCCGACGCCGATCTCCAGCGGAGTCACTCCCGCCGGCAGCGGAGGAGACGAGCCCAGCGGCTGGCTCAAGTCGTACGCCCGCAGCCAGGAGTGGGCGGGAACGCCGTCGAGCTCCGCGTACGGCTCGGCCTGCGCCGAGGCCAGGTACACCTGGTAGCCGTTCTGCGCGTAGTCCTTCGGGTCGCGGCCGCGCTGAGACAGGCGGCCCGACCAGAACATCATGTTCAGGTTCTCGAACTGATCCTTCGGGTCGGCGTCGATGTCGACCAGCACCAGGCTCTTCGCGGGCGCGCGCTCGTCGAGCGCCCGGCCGGCCTCGCGCGAGTAGGCGATGTTGTCTTCTTCGAACGCCTTGTCGCGGGTGGTGCTCTGGAGCGCCACCGCCTGCGGCACCACCAGCCAGAGCAGCGCCAGGCTCGCCGCGCCACCCACCAGAAGGTGCGGCAGCGGGCGGTTCTTCTTGTCGAGCTTCGACACCACCAGGCCGACGACCGTGGCGACGGCGATGAACGCCAGGCCCTCGACCAGGCCGGGAATGCGCCGGCTCTCGTCGAGCTTTTCGGGCAACAGGTGCCGCAGCGACGAGACGAACGGCAGCCACTTCATCAGCTGCGGCGAGAACACCGCGGCCGCGGTGGCGAGCGCGAGGGGGAACGAGCGAAACGCGTCGGCGAGCACCATCGCCACCGCGATGAACCCCGGCACCAGCGAGTTCCACAGGTGGCCGTGGCCCTTCACCGCCATCAGCGAGTGGCCGATCCACGTCGACCAGAGCCAGATCGAGACCGCGATCGCCAGCGGGCTCCGGTCGCGAATCGACTTGTAGAGCAGCCACACGCCGGCCAGCGCGATCAGCGCGCCGCTCATCGGCTCGTAGTTGTGGGGGTTGATCTCGTTGAAGATCGCGTCGATCGGCCGAATGCTGTTCGCGAGGTCTTCCTTCAACGGGTCGTTGACGAACCCCAGCGTGTTCACCAGCACCCGTTTGTAGAGGTCGGGCCAGGTCAGGTACGCGTAGAGGTTCCACGGGCCGGCCACCGCCAGCGTGCCCGCGCCCATCGCCAGCAGCGACTTCAAGCGGGGGCCGCGGCAGAAGCCGAGCAGCGAGAGGCCGAACATCACTCCGGCGATGCCGAGCGGGGTGAGCGAGAGGAACGTCTTGCAGAGGTACGCCACGCCGGTCGCCGCGCCCGAGAACAGCGCCCACTTCCAGGAGTCGTTCTCGACCGAGCGCACCAGCGCCACCACTGACAGGCAGATGAAGGCGGCCAGGGTGATGTCGGTGACGTCGCCGATGTACCGGCCCTGGGTCATGATCCAGCCGAACGGGAGCGAGAGAAACGCGATCGCCGCCGCGAACGCCGCCCAGCGCCGGCTGAGCGCGAACCCGAGGTAGTAGATGCAGCAAGCCATCGCAGTCTCGCCGAGCAGCGAGCCCAACCGGAGCGCGAGCGGGGTGACTCCGGTGAAGCGCATCATCAGCGCGCCGAACCAGAACGGCGCCGGCGGCTTGTGGAGCCAGACGTTGAAGCCCCACCACAAGCGCAGATCGACCAGCGGGTGGAGCGGGTCGTCGTAGAGGGTCGGCCTGAACGGGTGCTGCAGAACGCTGTGGGTGACCACCTGGTGAAAGGCCTCGTCCCAGTTCCAGATCGCGGCGTGGCCGAGGCCGGGCGCGAGGCGAATCAGCGCGTAGGCACAGATCAGCGCCAGCGCGCCGAAGTCGAACCACCCGAGCCACGGCAGCCGGGTCTTGAACGGGTCTTCGTTCACGGGTTGGGGCGGCGCACCGCGAACTGGGTCGCGTGGAGCACCAGCGTGAAGGTGAACGACATGAACGAGGCGATGGTGACCAGCAGCCCCAGCACCGCCAGGTGGCTCTGCCAGCCGAGCTCGGGCAGCAGGTAGCCGAGCGCGCGGTACTGATAGGCGACCGGCACCGCGAGGCCCAGCCCGATGACGAACCCGAACAGGCTGAGCGGCACCGCCCGGTTGTACTTGAAGCGGCCCAGCCACTTCGCGGTGCGCGCGCCCGAGTAGTCGAACAGCAGCTGCATCAGAATGCCGAGGAAGATCGAGAGCAGCCCGAGGATCGCGAGCGACACGCCGAGCAGCATCCAGTGGAGCGAGAAGGTGATGCTCCCGACCTTCACCGGCCCGAGCGCCTGGGGCACGCTGAGGGTGAGCCCGAGCAGCAACATCAGCCAACCCGGCCGGTAGAGAAAGAAGCTCGCCCCGTAGACGAACATCGCGCGCAGGTTGTCCCAGCCGGCGATCCACGGAGACAGCCAGCCCATGCGCTTGTGGTGCGACATGCGCCCGCCGCGGTCTTTCAAGAACCGAATCGGCACCTCGGCCGTCTTCAGCCCCATGTGCACCGACTTGAGCACCATCTCGCTGGCGTACTCCCAGCCCTGGGAGCGGAGATCCATTCGCATCAGCGCGTCTTTGGTCAGCCCGCGCATGCCGCAGTGAATGTCGCTGAAGTGGCTGGCGAACATCACGTTGAGGATCATCGTGGTCGCCGGAGTGCCGAAGTAGCGGTGCAGCGGCGGCATCGCCTCGGGCTCGATGTAGCCCTTGAAGCGGCTGCCCATGATGAACTCGTTGCCCTCGCGAAACTTCTCGACGAACGGCTTCAGCTCGCGAAAGTCGTAGGTGCAGTCGCAGTCACCCATCACCACGTACTTGCCGCGAATGTACGGAATCGCGTCGAGGTAGGCGCGGCCCAGGCCCCGCTTGGGCGTGCGCAGCACCCGGGCGCCCGCTTCGACCGCCAGCTTGGGCGTGTCGTCGGTGGAGCTGTCGACGATCAGAATCTCGCCCTTCACCCCGGCCTTCTCGAGGCCCTGGTGGCACCACTGCACGAACTCTTTGATCGTGATCTGCTCGTTGAGCGCGGGAATCACGATCGACAGCTCGGGCTCCGGCTCGTCGTGCTCCGGCACCAGCAGCTGCAGCTCGGGATCGGGAGGCAACGCGCTCACCCCTGGCCTGCCTTCAGCCCTTCGATCATCGCCAGCATCGAGCGCTTGAGCGCCTCGCGCGAAGTGTGGCCGCAGCGCCAGCCCAACGACTGAATGCGCGCGGTCGACAGCCGCACCACCGGCACGTCGCCCTTCCACCCGCGATCGCCGCCGGTGAACTCGAAGTGCACCGAGCCGGGCTTCCGCTCCGCGCACTCGACTGCCAGCTCGGCGATCTCCTTCACGGTGATGTAGTCGCCGGTCGCGACGTTGAACACGCGGAACGGCGTGGTCTCTTTTTCGAAGGCCATCAGCACCGCGGCCACCACGTCGGTCACCAGGATGTACGACTTGCTCTGCGAGCCGTCGCCGAGAATGCGCAGCCTGGTCGGGTCTGCGCGCAACCGGCGCACGAAGTCGAAGCCGACGCCGTGGGTCTGCCGCGGGCCGACCACGTTGCCGAAGCGAAAGGCACAGGCGGTGAGCCCGAACATGAAGCAGTACGAGCTGATCAGCGCCTCGCCGGCGAGCTTCGACGCGCCGTAGGTCGAGACCGGCAGCATCGGGCCGTGGTCTTCCTGCGCCTCCACGGTGCCGAGGTCGCCGTAGACGCCGCTGCCCGAGGCGTAGAGCAGCCGCTGAGCGCCGCTGCGCCGCATCGCCTCGACCACCGAGTGGGTGAGCGCGGTGCCCTGGTGAAAGTCGACCGTGGGGTCGGTCATCGCCTTGGCGATGTCGGGGTTGGAGGCGAGGTGAATCACCACCTCGTGGCCGCGCATCGCCTGGGTGAGCGCCTCGGTGTCTTCGACGTTGCGCCGCACCACGTTCAGCCGCTTGTCCTTCGCGTGGTGCGCGTAGTGCCACTGCTGGCCGGAGGTGAAGTTGTCGTAGAGCGTCACCCCCGCGACGCCGGGCTTTGCCAGCAGCGCGTCGGTGAAGTGGCTGCCGATGAAGCCGGCGCCGCCCGCGATCAGAATCTTCTTTCCGCTCAAGTCGTGCATCTGGGAAACCCGCGACCCTTTAGCCGTTCGAGGGCCGGTTGACCACTCGCCGGCTACAGCCAGGTGAGGCAGTGCGCGGAGAAGCCCGGCACCGGCCAGAGCGTCTTCGCCTCGAGGTCGATCACCACGCCGGCCTGCTCTTCGGCTGGCTCGCGCCGCACCGCCAGGCCCGCGAGCAGGAAGCGCCCGTCAGGTGAGATTCGCGGCCGGGTGACGCCCGAGTTGTCCTGCTCCAATGAAGGGTCGTGGCCCGTCGCGCGGCAGATCAGCCGGTCGGTGGAGCCGCTGCGCGCCCACAGCTCGGCGGGCCCGCGCATGAAGTAGAGCGTCTCACCGCCGGCCGACCAGCAGGGGGCGTCACCCATCGTGAGCCAGCCGAGCGTCGCGCCGTCCCAGAGGTGGAGCGCCGAGCCATCGGTCAGCGCCACCGCTCCGTCGCGCGCGCGCACCGCCGCCCGGCGAAACTTCTGCGGCAGCGGCGTCGACACGCCTTCGAAGGACACCACCGCCGGCGCGCCAGGCAGCACCACCCGGCGGCGCTCGAAGTCGGCGGCGATGCCGTCGCAGCGCATCGTCAGCGCGGTGTCGCGGAGCAACCGGCGCTCGCGCACCTCGACCTCGAGCAGGTGCATCGGGCCGATGCCTTTGCCGCACAGGCCGGCGAGGCGCTCGCCATCGCCGCTCACCGTCAGCAGCCAGAACCAGGCCATCTTCAGCGACGCGGGCGCGTGCGGGACCTCGAGCTGTGGCGTGGGGAGCAGCAGCTCGGGCTCACCGCCGTCGACGCTCACCCGCTTGAGGCCCTGTTGATCGGCGAAGAACACCGCACCGCCGTGCGCGGCGATCACGTCGACGCCGACCGAGTCGCCCTGGTGAGGGCAGAGAATTCGCCGCAGCTGCAGCTTGGAGTCGAGCAGCTGCACCGCGGGGTGGCGCTCGCCGGGAGGGCAGTCGACCTTCACCAGCGCGCCGGCGCGCACCTCACCGTGGCCGAGCGTGAAGCCGTCGCCGGGAACGAGCGTCTGGTTCCAGTCGAGCGGCACGCAGCTACTTGGTCGACTCCCACTTGGTGGGCTTCGTCTTCAGCGCGGGGTGGGTGACCAGCAGGTGCCACACCACCGCGGCGAGGCCTTCGGTGTGCGGGGTGACCCGGTCGGGGTTCACCATCGGGATCTTCACCCACGCGTCAGACAGCTTGCCGGTGGCGCCGCCGTCGCGGGAGACCACGCCGAAGATCTTCGCGCCGCGCTGCTTGGCGAGCTCGAGCGCGAGCACCAGGTTCATCGACACGTTCTTCTCGCGGTTGCCGCCGCCGACGCTGAACACCAGCACCGCGTCTTTGGAGCTGAGCCGCGACACTTCGAGCCAGGCAGAGAAAGACGTGTCCCAGCCCTCGTCGTTCACCCGGGCGGTGAGCTCGCTCACGTTGTCGGTGGGCGCGTAGGCCTCGAAGCCGCACAGCTTGCGAAAGTCGTTCACCGCGTGCGACGCGTGGCCGGCCGAGCCGCCGACGCCGAGAATGAACAGCCGGCCTCCGCCGTCGCGCGCCGAGCCGAGACCCCGCGCGACCGCGTCGATCGCCGCGGCGTCGAGCTGATCGATGGCGGCCTTCGACTCGGTGAGGAACCCGCGAACGAAGTCGACGCTCACAGCTTGTACCCGGCGCCGGTCGCGTCGCGGAAGAACATCTCCACCGTCTCCTGGCTGAAGTCGTCGAGGCTCTTGCCGAGCAGCGAGAGCTTCGAGAGCAAGTCAGGGGTGGCGGTGATGATGTCGCAGCCGACCTGTTCGGCCTCGACCACGTTGAGCACTTCGCGGGGGCTGGCCCAGAGCAGCTCGATGTTCTTGTCGGCGGCGCGGCAGATCTTCAGCGCCTCGGCCATGTGCGGCTTGGGGTCGCGGCCGGAGTCGGCGATGCGGCCGGCGAACACGCTCACCACCGACGGAGGGCCGCCGGCGAGCGCCTGGGCGACCGCCTTGACCTGCTCGGCGGTGAAGCAGGCGGTGACGTTCACCTTCACACCGGCTTGAGCGAGGCGCTTCACCAGACCGGCGGCGCTCTCGCGCCTGGTGTTGGTGACGGGGATCTTCACGTAGACGTTCTTTGCCCAGGTGCTGATCTCGAGCGCCTGCTTCTCCATCCCGGCGAAGTCGTCGGCGAGCACCTCGAAGCTGATCGGCTTGTCGGTGACGGCTTCGAGCGCCGCCTTGGCGAACGCGCGGTAGTCGGTGACGCCCGCCTTACGCATCAAGGTGGGGTTGGTGGTGTAGCCGCTGATCCGCGGGTTCTTCGCGAGCTGGAGCATCGACGCGAGGTCTGCCGCGTCACAGAAGACTTTGATTGCCACGGGTGACCCTCTAGCGGAGGCGTCCCGAGGGCGTCAACGCGGGCGGAGCACTGCCGGGTCGGTCGTGAACAGCCGGTCGGCCTCGGCCGCGCGGGTCTGGAGCACCCTCCGCTGATTCGTATAGCCCTTGTCGGTCGTTTCCCCCGCGTCGAGCGAGAGCGGCTGCGTCATCAGCAGGGCCGCGCCGATGCGCTCGGAGCCGCCCGGGTGGGCCTGGTTGTGCTTCTCGAGCCGGGCGGTGAGCTCCTCGGGGCTGACGTTCTGCGCCGCGGGCGACGGGAAGAGCAGGGCGCCCAGTTGGTCGCGGTTGTCGCCGGCGATCACCGCGTCGAGCACGAAGGGCGCGCAGGCCTCGACCACCGCGAGCCGAACCGCGGCGACGTTCACCCAGGTGCCGGAAGAGACCTTGAAGTTCTCGCTCAGCCGGCCGACGAAGACGACGCCCTGCTCGGGGTGGGCTTCGTCGGCGAGGCGGCCCGCGTCTCCGGTCGGGAGGTAGCCTTCGGCGTCGAGCGGCGCGGGGGTGACGCCGCCTCCGCGCTGCCAGTAGCCGGGGGTGACGTTGGGGCCTTTGACCTTCAGCTCCAGCTTGTCCTGGTTGCGTTCGAGCTTGAGGCTGACGCCCGGCACCGGCACTCCGAGGATTCCGGTGGTGCGGGTGGGGAAGTGCGCCGAGGTCGACAGCGGCGCGGTCTCGGTCGAGCCCCAGGAGGAGGTGAAGAAGAGGTCTTCGTTGCCGTGCCTCTTGGCGAGCTTCTCGAGGCGCTCGCGGGTGGAGGGCGCGAGCGCGGCGGCGGCGTAGAAGAGCAGCTCGAGGCGCGAGAAGACCTGCTTCGCCGCGGCGTCGTCTTTCTCGAGCACGGTGAGCGCCTGGTCGAAGCCGCGCGGCACGTTGAACCAGAGCGTGGGCCGCACCTCGGCCATGTTCTTCACCGTAGTGTCGATCGCGCCCGGCGCTGGACGTCCCCGGTCGATGTAGAGCGAGCCGCCCGAGCGCAGCACGAGGAAGAAGTTGTGGTTGGCGCCGAAGGTGTGGCTCCACGGGAGCCAGTCGACCACCACCGGTGCACGCTCGGAGAGGAACGGCCAGATCGCGGCCAGGCTCTCCTGGTTGGAGGTGAGCATGCGCTGGGTGGTGACCACGCCTTTGGGCTCTCCGGTGGACCCGGAGGTGAAGAGCACCTTCGCCCCTGTGTTTGGCGTGACAGCGTTGAAGGCGGCGTCGAGCTTGTGGCTGCGCGGGTGGGTGGTGCTGGCGTCGAGCAGCTCGGCATCGCCGATGGCGCTGAGCGCGGCGGCGAACGGCTGCGGATCGCCGGTGAAGACGAAGCGCGGGTGGATCAGGTTCGCGATGTACTTCAGCCGGCCGAAGCTCTTCGACATCAGCGAGTACGCAGGCGAGACCGGCGCGATCGGGACCCCGATGTGCATCGCGGCGAGCGAGACGAGCGCGTGATCGATGCCGTTGTCGTTCAGCAGCATCACTGGACGGTCGGGTGTGGCGCCCTTCTCGAGCAGCAGTGAGGCCAGCGATTCGGTGCGCGTCAGCGCCTCGGCGTAAGTCAGCCGCCGCCACGCGCCGCGCTCGTCACGCTCAGCCAGGAAGGTCTCGCTCGGGGTTTGTTTCGCCCAGCGGATCAGCCACTCGCCCACGCAGCGTGCCGGGGGAGGCAGTGGCGTGAGGCTGTCGAGGATGAAGCCGTCGTCACGGCGGGTGAGACGCACGTTCGGAGTCAGCACTCGCATCGCGCGCATCAGCACACTTCGACGCGCCAGGCGTCAAGGATGCTCGAGGGCTTTGATTGGGGTGCTGTTGGTGTTTCTCGGCTGTGCCTCGATCGACCTCCGCCCGCGATCGAGGGGCTCACCTCGGCTCGACACCGGTCTACCTGCGGTGTCCTCCCGAGCGTTCGCGATACTGGGCCGACTTTCCACGCCGTCTCCATTCGTGGGGCGTGGAAACCCGGCCCAGAATCAGCGGTGGTGCGACAGTAAGAACGTCAGCGCCGCTTGCGGCCAGGTCGGCTCGTTGAATGTCGGCACGTGGCCGACGAGGTTCATCTTCCACAGCGCGACGTCGACGCCACCGTCACAGCTCGTGGCGCTGACATCGGTCTCTTCGCCGCCGATGTCGCAGGTGAAGTCGCGGCTGCCACCGCTCGCGAGCGCGCCGCAGCCGTTCGCCAGCCGCCAGAACTTCACCGTGTCTTCCGCGCCTGGATACGCCTGGCTCTCGCCGATTGCGGTGCCGCCGCCGTAGACGATCACGAAGTCCGCGGTGCCGTGCACTTCGAGAAAGCTGATCGGCGCGCTGGGTGGCAGGCGATCGGGTCGACACCGCCAGCGAGGCTCACCACTGCCGCGAAGGTGCTGGTGTGATCGCACGCCAGCCGCTGCGACATGAACGCGCCGTTGGAGTGGCCCATCAGGTAGACCCGCTTCGAGTCGACGTTGAACGCGCCCTTCACGTCGTCGACCACCGCTGCGAGGTACGCGCTGTCGTCGGGAGCGTTCGAGGTGAACGGAGGCACGCAGCACTCCGGCCCCGCGTTCCAGTAGCGATCGCCGGTCGGCCCCGCGGTTCCATCGGGCTTGATCAATATGACGCCATACAGATCGCTGAGCGCGTCGAGCCCGAGGTAGTCGCTCATCGGCTGCCCCGCGGCGCCGAGACCGTGCAGCAACATCACCGCGGGCGTGGGAGTCGCGCTCGAGTAACCGGCCGGGAGCTGCACGCAGTAGTCGCGGCCCATCACACTGCGCGTCATGCCGTGGCAGGTGCCGGTCTTGCCGATCGAGTTGGGCCCGCAGTGCTGTGCGCCTGCATCGAGCACCGGCACCATGCCTCCGCCACCGGTCGCTGAGCCGCCACCCGTCGCGGAACCGCCGCCAGCTGCTGAGCCACCGCCCGTTGCGGCGCCACCACCACCGCCACCGCCAGAGCCTCCGTCAGGTGCGACGCTCGAGGTGCACGCTGCGAGGAGCAGAGGAAGAAGCGTGCGCTTGAGCATCGGCGTCAACACTACCCGCACGGCAGAGTAGGCACACCGCGATTGTTCGACAACGACGAGAGGGAGAACGCTCGAGCGAGCCACAGGTGTACGCACATTGCCGTGCGGGACTCGAAGAACAGAGCCGTCGCACGAAGCGGCATCGGAGTCGCAGGCGGAGCGAGCAGAAGCACGGCGCTCAACCCAACGCCCCCACCCCCATCAAAGCCCTTTGAGCGCTCGCAGCAGCTTCACGAACTCAGTCAGATCCGCGCGCCGAAAATCCGCCGCGCCCTCGGCACCGGCGACCAACACGGTACTCATCCCCGCGGCTCTACCCGCCTGCGCATCGATCTCCCGATCGCCGACCATGAACGCGTTCTCCGCCGCATGATCCGGATACGCCGCGAGCGCCTCCAGCAGCAACCCGGGCTTGGGCTTGCGGCAACTGCACTCATCCTCCGCGCGGTGAAAGCAAAGGTGCGAGCTGGCGATCATCCCGCCCTTGGCCTCGCACAGCTGCACCACCTTCGCGTGCGCGGCCTCGAGCTTCTCGCGAGTGGTCTTCCCCTTCGCGGCGGCAGGCTGATTCGAAGCGATCACCACCGTGGCGCCCAGCTGGGTCAACGACGCCACCGCCTCGGGAACACCGGGCAGCAGCTCGACCTCCTCCGGGCCCATCGGCGAATCCGGCCGGGGCTCGCCCTCGCGGGGAATCATCTTGTTCAGCACGCCGTCGCGATCGAGCACCACCAGGGTGCGGGCCTTTACGAACTTCTCGAGATCCGCCAGACCCGCGGGCGAGCCGATCTCATAGAAGCGCCGGCGCACCTCGAAGCCGCGCAGCTCACCGACCCGCGACAGCTCGTTGAAGAACCCCGCCAGGTCGCCCTTCTCGGGCACGTGCCAATCGACCAGCACGCTCGAGAGCGCCATCAGCCCGTAGTCGATGTGGGTGAAGCCGTCTCCGACGCCGGCCTTGTCGTAGAGCGCGAGCTTGCCCTGGTCGATCATCACGTTGCTCTTGTCCCAACGGCCGCGGTTCTCGAGCACGGTCATCGCGGCCGAAGCATTCGAGCCCGCGTAGTCGTCGAACACCGCGCGAAAATCGATCGGCAGAAACGAATCGCCCCAGGTGAGCAGAAACTTCTCCGCCAGCGCGCCGCTCTTCAGGCAGTACCGCAGCGCGCCTGCGGTGCCGAGCGGCTCCGGCTCCCGCACCACCTTCACCGGCACCGGCGAAGGAGCGCGGGCGAGCTCGGCGTCGATCAGCTCCGACAGGTGACCGACCGAGAGCACCACCTCGGTGACACCCTGCTCGGCCCACCAGGTGAGCGCGCGACGCAAGAAAGGCTGGCCGCCCACCTCGAGCAGCACCTTGGGCACCTTCTCGGTCAACGGCCTCATGCGGGTGGCGAGCCCGCCTGCCAGCACGACACACTGCATTCGCGGCGGACCCTACGCGAAAGTGGATACCTGCGGTAGACAGGCGGCCCACGATGCGCGCCTTCTTCGCCGCCGCTGCTCTGTTCGCCACCGCGTGCACCTGCGTCGACGACCCCAAGGAGCACGACTTCGCCTGCGACACGAACCACCCCTGCGCCGAGGGCTACACCTGCGACGCGGGCCACTGCGACAACTCGGGAGCGGGCGGCGGCACTGGCGGCTCCGAGAATTGCACCAACGGCGTCGACGACGACAACGACAACCTCGCCGACTGCGCCGACCCGAAGTGCATGCACAAGGTCTGCTCCAACGTGCTGCCCGACCACATCTGCTGCGCGCTGAACGCGGCCACCGGCTGCGTCGACCTGCAGAGCCCCGACAACTGCGGCGGCTGCGGCATCGTCTGCCCCTCGGGCAACTGCGACAACGCGGTGTTCAACGGCTTCTACAGCGGCGTCTGCACCTGCAACACCCCGAGCCAATGCCCGACCGCGGGAGGCGACGCCGGCCTGCTGATCGATCAGGTCTGCGACATGAACAACGGCGAGTGCGTCTGCAACGCCGCCGGCAGCTGCGGGCCGGGCGCGAGCTGCGAGATGCCTGCGGGCACCATTCACGCCTGCCGCTACTGATAGATTGCCCGCCCGGTGGCGGACTCCGGCGCGTCTTTCGGGCGGTACCTGCTCGGCGAGCGCCTGGGCAAAGGTGGAATGGGCGAGGTCTACCTCGCGCTCCAGACCGGCATCGGCAGCTTCGAGAAGCCGATGGCGCTCAAGCTGCTGCTCCCGCACCTCTCCGAAAAAGAGCGCGCGGTGCGCATGTTTCTCGACGAGGCGCGGCTGGCGGCGCGCATGAACCACCCCAACATCACCCAGATCTTCGACGTCGGAGTGGTCGAGGGCCGCTACTTCATCGCGATGGAGCTGGTGAAGGGCGTGTCGCTCTCGAAGCTGTGCAGCGCGATGCTGAAGCAGAACCAGCTGCCCGCGACCCAGCTGGTGCTGTTCGTCGCACGCTCCCTGCTCGAGGCGTTGCACCACGCGCACGAGCAGCGCGGCTCCGACGGGCAGTTGCTGGGGCTGATCCACCGCGACGTCACGCCGCACAACGTGCTGGTCTCGGTCGACGGAGTGGTGAAGCTGGCCGACTTCGGCATCGCCCAGGCGCAGGGCACGCTGACCGAAGAGAACAAGCACGCGCTGATGGGCAAGCTGGCGTACTTCGCGCCCGAGCAGCTCCGCGGAGAGACGGTGGATCGCCGCGCCGACCTCTACGCCGCCGCGCTCACCATCTACAACTTCGCCACTCTGAGCCAGCCGTACCGCAAGGAGAGCACCGAGGAGACGCTGGAGGCGATTCTCGAGCAAGACCCGCCCGACGTGCAGAAGACGCGGCGCGACCTGCCGATCGCGCTCACCGAGGCGCTGGCAAAGGCGTTCAACCGCAAGCCTGATCAGCGGTTCGACAACGCCCGCGCGTTCGCCGACGCGATCCCGACTCCGATGCTCGACGCCTCGCGGCTGCTCGCGGGCCTGGTGCGCGCCCACTGCAACCAGGACCTCGAGGTGCTGGAGGCGAAGACCAACCACGCGCTCGCGCTCAACCGCTCGACCTCGAGCGACGGCGTCGCCACCCCGCACGACGCCGGGCCGACCGGGCCCCAGGCCTCGCGCCACACCTTGGTGCTGCCGAACCGCTCACCGGCCCTCTACGCCGCCGCGCTGGTGGCGGTGCTCACCCTGGTGGGCGGAGTGTTCGCCGCGGTGAAGCACTTCGGCGCCGCGCCGGCCGCTCCGGTGGCAGAGACGAACACCGCGGCCGTGGCCGGCCTGGGCTACCTCACCGTCGACGCCGAGCCCTGGGCCACGGTGTGGATCTCCGGAGCTCAGGTCGGCGAGACGCCGCTGTCGTCGGTGCCGCTGAAGGCGGGCGACGTCGACGTCGAGCTGAAGAACCCCGAGACCGGCAAGTCGAAGCGCGTGCACGTCACCATCACCGCGGGGCAGAAGAGCTTCGTCAAAGAGGTGCTGCGGTGAACACTCCGCGAAGCCGACGGGTGAGGGCCGTCGTTGGCCCGAACTGGAAGCGGCGCAGCCGCGTCGGAGGCGAGCCATAAAAACGACGAGTCACGGCAGCACCGAGGGCATCGACGCCGACGAAGGCGGGCTGGTGCCGGTGTGGCTGGAGGTGATCGACGGGCCGTCGAAGGGCGCCAAGGTGCTGCTCGAGAGCGGCACCGTGTTCGTCGGCAGCGGCTCGGGCGTCGACCTCACCATCGAAGACCGCGCGGTGTCGCGAAAGCACGCCAGCTTCGAGCTGCTCTCGGGCCGGGTGCGGCTGCGCGACCTGAAGAGCCGCAACGGCACGCTCTACCTCGGCGCCAAGGTGGCGGAGGCGTTCGTGCCGGTCGGGGCCACGGTGACGCTCGGCCGCTCCACGGTGCGTGTGCGCGCGAAAGACGGAGAGGCGATCGCGCCCAGCGAGCGCGACGAGCTGGCGGGGCTGGTTGGCCGCTCGCTGCCGATGAAGCGCATCTTCGCGATGGTGGAGAAGCTGGGCCCGGCCGACTCGACGGTGTTGGTGCTCGGCGAGAGTGGGGTCGGCAAAGAGAGCGTGGCGCGCGCGATTCACCGGCTGTCGTCGCGGGCGGAGAAGCCGTTCGTGGTGTTCGAGTGCGCCGCTGCCAGCGCCGAGCTGCTCGAGAGCCAGCTGTTCGGTCACGTGAAGGGCGCGTTCACCGGCGCTGACCGCGATCGCCTCGGCCTGGTCGACGAGGCGAAGGGCGGCACCCTGATGCTCGACGAGGTGGCGATGCTGCCGCTCGCGTTGCAGCCGCGCCTGCTGCGTCTGCTGGAGGCGAAGGAGTACCGGCCGGTCGGCGGCACCCGGCCGCGCAAGAGCGACGTGCGGGTGGTGGCGTCGAGTCAGCGCGACCTGGCGAAGCTGGTGAAGGACGGCAGCTTTCGCGAAGACCTCTATTACCGGCTGGCGGTGTCGGTGGTGCAGGTGCCTCCGCTGCGGGAGCGGCGTGACGACATCGCGGTGCTGGCGCAGCACTTCGCCAACGCGCGCGGGTTCGCGGTGCCGCTCTCGCCGGCCACCTTGGCGTCGCTGGTGAACGAGGCGTGGCGCGGCAACGCGCGCGAGCTGCGCAACGCGGTGGAGCGGGCGTTCGCGCTCGGCGGCTGGGGCGGCGAGAGCGAGCCCGAAGATCCGAACCCGAGCTTCCTGAAGGCGCGCGAGAAGGTGCTGGCGGCGTTCGAGCGCGACTACCTGAAGTCGCTGATCGCCCGGCACCCGAAGAACATGTCGGCGGCGGCGCGTGAAGCCGGCCTCGCCCGCAGCGCGTTCTACCGGCTGCTCGAAAAGCACGCCCTCTCCTGAAGAGAAGAGGTGTCCTTCGCTTGGGACACCTGGAGCGCGCGCCCGCTGGAGCATCGCGCTGATCCACCCGCGCAACTCCGCATCACCCGGCGGGTTTCTCGTGGCTGCCCTCTTGCAGAACGAGAAACCGAACCCTCCACAGGAGCTCCGAATGAACCGCAAAGTCGTCTTCCTCGCGCCGCTGGTGCTCGCCGCATGTGGTCTCGGCCTCGACCTCCCGAACGGCAACGGCGGCAAGTCGGGCGTGAAGCGCTCGGCGATCACCTGCCCGAAGACGCCGGCGCCGCAGACCTTCGGCCAGGCGGTCTGCCTCTGCCACGACCTCCAGCTGGTCGGTCATGGCTTCCTCGCCAAGGCCGGGCAAGGCGGCGCCGCCGAGGTCGACATCAACGGCAAGATGGAGGTGGTCGGCCAGCACCAGGTCGACGGCAAGCTCTCGGTCGGCAAGAGCATCGAGGGCACCGGCGAGCTCACCGTCAACGGCGACGCGATCTGCCAGGGCGACGTCGACGGCGTCGGCCGCGCGCACGTCACCCACGACCTCTCGGTGGGCGGCAACCTCCAGAGCGTCGGCGAGCTCACCGTCGATGGCTCACTCAACGTGCGCGGCGACGCGCAGTCGGTCGGCGAGCAGCACGTCGCCCAGCTCGGCGCCTACGTCGACCCCGGCGCGCCGCCCTGCGACTGCAACAACCCCGCGCTCCCCGACGTCGCCGCGGCGATCGCCACCGCCAAGGCCACCAACGACAACGCCGCCTCCGGCCTGCCCACCAAGATCGACTCGGTGGGCGACTCCGAGCTCCACTTCCCCACCGGCAGCTACTACCTGAGCTCGGTGTCGACCGTGGGCACCGCGAAGTTCTTCATCGACGGCGCGGTCGCGCTCTACGTCGACGGCGACCTCGAGGCGGTGGGCGACGAGAACTTCACCCTCGCCGACGGCGCCACCTTGGACCTCTACGTCGGTGGGCAGCTCTCCAGCGTGGGCGACTCGATGCTCTCCGACGTCAACCACCCCGGCGCGGTGCGGCTGTACCTGGCCAAGGGCGGCAACGTCGATCTCCACGTCGGCTCCTCCGAGATGAACGCGCTGATCTACGCCCCCAAGGCGACCCTCAACGTGGTCGGCGACACCACCATTCGCGGGGGCATCTTCGCCGACGGTCTGTCGGGCGTCGGCCTGGTCACCATCGAGTACAGCGGCGTGGCGATGCCAGGCGCCGACGTGTGCAACCCCGACGGCACCATCCCCGACGGCACGGGCACCGGCACCACCGGCACCGGCACCGGGGCCGGCCACGACGCCGGCTGCGACGCCGACGCGGGAGTTGTGGGCGACGTGCCGAACCTCAACTGACATACTGACTCCCAATGGGAGAGGGACTGCTGCTCGCGCTCCTCGTCACCGCCAATCCGGCGCTCGACGAGGGGCGCGCGCTGTATCAGCAGCTCAACTACGAGCAGGCGCTGGTGAAGCTGAAGGCCGCCGCCGAAGGCGCCGACAGCACCGCAGAGCGGCGCGAAGCCTACGACCTGCTCGCCCGCACCTGGGCCGCGCTCGGCGACACCAAACAGGCCGAAGCGACCTACGCCCAGCTGCTCGCCAAAGACCCGCTCGCGCCGCCGCCCGCAGAAGCCGCCCCGAAGATTCGCGCCGCCTACACCTCGGCGAAGACCGCGCTGTTTCCCCCCGGCACGGTGCGGCTGACCCGGGTCGCCGGGCCCGCGAGCCGGCTCAGGCTGCAGCTGTTCGACCCCTGGAGCGCGGTGTCGAAGCTCGAGCTCCACGAGGTCTCCAACGAGAAGGACAAGGTGAAGTCGCTGGAGGTGAAGCCGGCGATGGAGCTCAGCCTCGGCGCCCGCACCGAGCTGGCCTGGGTGCTGGCGATGGACAGCAAAGGAACCGTGCTCGCCGGCCTCGGCAGCCGCGCCAAGCCGCTCCGCTTCGCCAAGGGCAAGGAGCCTCCTCCTGCGCCGCCGGCGCCGCCGCTGGTCACCGCGCCCGACGCGCCGAAGCCCGCTCCCGACGCTCAGGCGAGGGCGTTGCTCGAGCAGGGCCGCGACGCGGAGGCGCTCCAGGCGGTGACCCAGGCGCGCAACGGCTCGCTCGCGCGCGAGGCGGTGCTGGCGCTGTTGGGCATCGAAGCGTGCGCCTCTGCCCGCCTCGGCGACTCGGAGCACGCGCAGCTCGCCTACCGAAAAGCGTTCGCGATGGACCCCTCGCTCCCCGCGCCCGCCGCCTGCGAAGAAGGTTGGACCGCGTGGTTCGCCGCGCGCGACGCGAGCAAGAAGGAGCCGCTCGAGTTTCGGGCGCTCCCGCTCTCGCCTTCAGCCGACGCCACCGGGGCCTCGGTGGAGCGAAGGTCTGATCCCCTCGGGCTGGCGCGCTCGGTGCGCTTTCACCTCCGCCGCAGTGGGGGCTGGTTCGACGCCGAAGCGCCGCTCTTGGGCGAGCGCGCCACCGTCAGCGGCCCGCCCGGGGTGCTCGGCTGGTGGGCCGAGATTCTCGGCGAAGGCGGCACCGTGCTCACCCTGGGCTCGCCCACCGCGCCGCTGTCGCCCGAAGGCGAGCCCGAGAAGCCGAAGAAAGAAGAAGTGAAGACGGTCGCCGGCCCTCCGCTGATTCAGACCCAGCCGCAGCCGAAGAAGACCTGGCGTCTGACTGCCACCGTGGTGAGCCTCGGCCTCGCGGCGGCGTTCGGCATCGGCGGCGGCGTGAGCGGCTACTTCGCGGAGCAGGACCGCGCGACGGTGAACGCGCTGCCGGTGGGCACCATCACCTCGATGAGCCAGCGCGACGCGTTCGGGGTCGCCGGCCGTCAGCGCGTCGAAGCGTCTTTGGCGAACACACTCTGCACATTTGCCCTGGTTGCGGTGTTCGCGGCCGCGGGCTTTTTTCTGTTCGGGCCCGGCGGTCCCATTTGATCTGATTTTTTTCGGTGGCGCGCGAGGTCAACACGCGTGGCACGCCCGGGCATCGTCAGCACTGGCGCGCTTCGACTACTCGGAGCGCATGAACACGGCACGAACCGAACGCTTGGAGCAGTGGTACCGCCGGTGGGGCCCGGTGATCTACGCGCGCTGCCGCCGCACGCTGCGCGACGACGCGCAGGCCGAAGACGCGACCCAGGAGATCTTCCTCCGGTTCATGCGCTGCGGCGAGCTGCCCGATGATCAGATCGCCACCCGGTGGATCGCGATGGTCACCCGCAACTACTGCCTCAACGCGCTGCGCATGCGCGGCATTCACGCGGTGCCCTGCGCCGAGCTGCCCGAGTACGGCGGCGGCGACCCCGAGGCCGAGCTCGACGATCGCCGCTTCGCCACCCAGCTGTTCGGCAAGGTGCCGCACGCGGTGCGGGCGCCGGCGGTGATGCGGTTCGTCGACGGCGACACCCAGGAAGAAGTGGCCCGCAAGCTCGGAGTCTCGCTGCGCACCATCAGCAGCCGGATGAACCTGTTCGGCGCCAGCTGCCGCTCGCTGCTGACCGCGCGGCGCGACGAGCTCGCGCAGGTCTGATCTTTTTCACCTGCCGAGAAAATCGGCTGGCGGGCCGGGCCGCTTTTTTGGCGCCTGCTGACGTCGCAATCGATTTTTCGGTCAACTACTCCGATGCGCGATGAGCGCACGGAAAGAACAGATCGAAGCGTGGTACCGGAAGTTCGGGCCGCTGATCTACGCCCGCTGCCGCGCGCTGCTGCACGACGACGCGCTGGCGCAAGACGCGACCCAAGACATCTTCCTCCGGCTGCTGGGCTGCCCTCAGCTGCCCGACGACCGCGCCGCCACCTTGTGGATTCAGTCGGTCACCCGAAACCACTGCTTCAATCAGCTCCGCAACCGCGGGCGCCAGGCGATCCCCACCGACCACCTGCCCGAGCTCGCCACCGGAGACCTGGAGGCCGAGCTCGACCAGCGTCGCTTCGCCCAGCAGCTGTTCGAGCGCGCGCCGGCCCCCGCCCGCGAGTCGGCCACGCTTTACTACCTGCACGGCATCAACCAGGACGAGGTCGCCCGCCGGGTCGGCGTCTCGCGGCGCACCGTCAGCTCCCGCATGAACGACTTCACCGCCCGCTGCCTGGCGCTGCTCGGGGCCCGGGCGAATGAGCTCGCCCGGGTCTAGAGCCACGCACTAGTTGCAGGTCTGGTTGCAGACCGACTTCACCTCGCCCTTGCAGATCGAATCCCAGCTGGTGCTGCAGCAGTAGGAGTCGACCGCGCAGATCTGGGTCACGCACGGGTCGCAGGTCTTCGACAGCTTGGCGCCGGTGGTGCACTCGGAGTGCGCGCAGGTGCTGGTGGCCGTCTTGCACACCCCCGCCTGGCAGGTCTGACCGGACCCGCAGGCGACGCAGGCGTTGCCGCCGGTGCCGCACGCGGTGGTGGTGGTGCCCGCCTGGCAGCTGCCGTTCGAGCCGACGCAGCCGGTGCAGCTCGCCTGGCAGGTGTTGAGGTGACACACCGACGAGACCTCGCCGACGCAGATCGAGTCCCAGCTGGTGTTGCAGCAGTACGAGTCGGCCGCGCAGATGCTCGCCGCGCAGCTGTCGCAGGTGCTGGTCAGCTTGGTGCCGGTGCTGCACAGGCCGTGGGCGCAGGTCGCGTTGTTCTGGCAGGCGTGGTTGACGCAGCTCTGGTTGGTGCCGCAGCTGGTGCACACCGAGCCGCCCGCGCCGCAGGCGTTGTTCGCGGTGCCGCCCACGCAGGTGCCGTTCGCGTCGACGCAGCCGTTGCAGACGTTGGTGACGCAGCTGCCGTTGGTGCAGGTCTGGTTGGCGCCGCAGGCCACGCAGGCGTTGCCGCTGTTGCCACAGGCGGTGTTGGCGCTGCCGCTCTGGCAGCTGCCGTTGGCGTCGACACAGCCGTTGCACGCGTTGGTGACGCAGCTGCCGTTGGTGCAGGTCTGGTTGGCGCCGCAGGCCACGCAGGCATTGCCGCCGTTGCCGCAGGCGCTGTTCGAGGTGCCGCTCTGGCAGCTCCCGTTCGCGTTCACGCAGCCGTTGCAGGTGTTGGTGACGCAGCTGCCGTTGGTGCAGGTCTGGTTGGCGCCGCAGGCCACGCAGGCGTTGCCGCCGTTGCCGCAGGCGATGTTCGCGGTGCCGCTCTGGCAGCTGCCGTTGGAGTCGACGCAGCCGTTGCAGGCGTTGGTGACGCAGGCGCCGTTGGTGCAGCTCTGGTTCGCGCCGCAGGCCGCGCAGACATTGCCGCCCGCGCCGCACGCGCTCTGGGTGTTGCCGGCGGCGCAGGCGCCGTTGGCGTCGACGCAGCCCATGCAGCTCACCGAGCCGATGGTGATGCTCACCGGCGCCGAGGGCACGCCGTTGGCGATCACCCGCAGCTGGTACGAGCCGTTCGGCACGCTGGAGGGAATCGCCGCGTTGGTGGAGACGACCTGGCTGCCGGTGGCCACCGCCATGGTGGAGTGATTGAAGGTGCGCGCGTAGTAGACGTTGCCGTTGGTGGCGGTGAGCCGCACCAGCGGGTAGTTGGTGGCGGCCCAGGCGTCATCGCCGTAGCCGACGCCCTGCGAGATGCCGTTGAACAGGGTGCCTGAGAGCACGATGGTGGTGCCGGCGTTCGCCTGCGCGGGCGACGAGGTGATGGTGGGTGCCGGCAGGGTCACCGTCTGCGCGGGCAAGAACGAGATCGCGGTGGTGCCCTGGGCGTAGAGAATTTCGCCGCTCGGCGCGACCATCATGCGGCCCTCGTACGGCGCCTGGGCGTTGTTGTTCGGCGCGGTGATCTGGGTGACGGTGAACGGGTTGGTGGTGGTGTCGAAGTCGTAGAACTTGGTCGGGCCGCCCCAGCCGCTCGAGCCGAGCGACGAGCCGGTGATCAGCAGGTGCCCGTTGGTGAGCATCACGCCGGGAGCGTCTTTCGCGACCGCCAGCCCGGTGCCGTCTTGCGGAAAGTCGGGGCCCTGGGCCCAGGTGCCCGCGCCCGCGCCGGTGGGCGTGAAGATCACGCTGTGACCGGTGGCGCCGAGCCAGATCGACCGGCCGTCGGCGAGCAAAAACGCGGGGCCGATCTCCTGCGAGGAGGTCTCCACCACCTCGACCGGGAGCGCCCCGCCCTCGTGCCACCCCTGCCCGGGCACGAAGATTTCAGATTCTTTCGAGCGGGCGCAGTCGACGGTGACCACTTCACCGCCCGGCTGGAGCACCCACGACTCTTCGTCGCTCGCGTTCTGCTTGCTGCCGGAGTCGGACCAGCTGTTCGCCACCGGGTCCCAGATCGCGGTCTTCGAGTCCATGATCGAGCCGAGCAGCAGCCGGCCGTCGGGCATCACCTCGCACGGCGCGTCGCCGATGTTCGCCCAGCCCGGGGTGGTCATCGCCGACCAGCTGTTGCTCACCGGGTCGTAGATCTCGGCGGTGCCGTCTTCGGTCTGGCCCGCCGCGCCGGTATACTCGCCGCCCAGCACCGCCACCCGCCCGTCCTTCAGCACCGCGGAGCAGTAATACAGACGCGCCTTCGACATCGGCGACGCGGCGGTGAAGGTGCCGGTGGCGTAGTTGCCCTTGGCGTCGGGGGTGAGGAAGTACCAGTCGGTCGCGTTCTCGTTCTGCACCAGAATGCGGCCGTCGGTCAGCAGCATCATCTGACTGGCGTTGAAGCTGGTGTTCACGGTGGTCCAGCTGCCGCTCACCGCGGCGAACAGCTGCGGAGGCCCGGGCGGGTGTTGCGCGGGCGGAGGCTCGTGCCCGGAGATCAGCTGGCGCCCGGTCTGGCTGGAGTCGCGCCGCGGATCTTCGGGCGAACCGATGCGCGCTTCGTTGTTCATACAACCGGCGGCGCAACAAACGACGACGGCGAACAGCAACGAACGACAATTCATGTGTGAATCCCCCACGCAGTGGCCTGTGTGCCTCGACCCGCTTGTGTGGGCGCACGCGCAGCGAATTTTCATTTCCGCGAGAGCGACTCGGCGTCGCCGCGGTGGAAACGCGGCCGCGCGAACCCGGCGAAAGTTCTCGAGCGTGACGAAGCGAAGACGCGCGCCGTGAGGAAACTGTCAGCGGCTCATGGGGCAATCATCCGCCGGCCGTCCCGTGTACGGGACACCGTCTGATCATCGGACAGGCCCTTCGCGCGATCCCAGCGCTGGCACGTTACGACTTCGTGCGATTGGTCGAGGCCTTCACAGTAGTTGGTAAAAAAGCACCGGCGAATCTCCTCGCCGCGGCCCTCGCGAATTTTTCTGAACCAGTCGGGGTCGGCGAGCGACTGCCGCGCCGCCGCGACGATGTCGGCGTCGCCGCGCTCGAGAATCTGCTCCGCCTGCTCGAAGGTGGAAATACCGCCGCACGCCACCACCGGCGTCGCGAAGCCCGCCGCGGTCACCGCGCGCTTCACCTTCGCCACGTCGGCCACGTTGCGGCCCCACGGGCCGGCGCCGCCGATCATCGGCGTGGGCATGCACTCCAGCCCCGAGCGCCCGGTGTACGGGTATGCCGCGTGGCCCACCTTCGGCTGCTTCGCGTCTTCGAACTTTCCGCCCCGCGAGAGCGAGAGAAAGTCGATGCCCGCGCGGGCCAGCTCGGCGCCGAACCACGCCGCGTCGTCGGGGCGCCCGCCGCCTTCGAAGATCTCGTCGGTCAGAAACCGACAGCCGACCGCGAAGCCCTTCGGCACCGCCGCCCGCACCGCTTGAAACACCTCACGCGGCAGCCGCACGCGATTTTCGCGCGGGCCCCCGTAACCGTCGGTGCGGGTGTTGAGCGGCGAGAGGAAGCTCGCCATCGTGTACGCGTGCGCGTAGTGCAGCTCGACGCCGTCGAAGCCGGCCTCCACGCACCGCCGGGCCGCCGCGCTGAACAGCCCGGGTAGTACGTGTGGCAGGGCGCGAATGTGCTCCACCTCTTCGTCGGTGATGCGCTCGCGAAAGCCGAACCGGTAGGCCTCGAGCTCGCGCGCGGTCAGCACCTGCTCGAGCTCGTCTTCGGTGGCGCTGGCGAGCCGGGCGCGAATCGCGGCGTCGTCGAGGCCCGAGAAGCGCGCGCGGTGCGCGGAGGTCAGCTTCAAGAAGCGCGAGAAGTACGTGTCCTTCGCCGGGCGCCGCTTGATCGCCAGAAAGTCGATCAGCTGAATGAACAGCTTCGCCTTGCCGCCGCTCTGCTCCCGCACCCGCTCCACCAGCTTCGACAGCCCGGGAATGAAGCGGTCGTCGCCCGCGCGCAGCAGCGGCCCCGAGGGCACGTCGCGAATGCCGGTCGCCTCCACCACGATTGCCCCCGGCTCGCCTCTGGCGAAGCGCCCGTACCAGTCGAGCACCCCGGCCGTCGCCTCACCCTCGGCGGTGGCCCGCCACGGCACCATCGCAGGAATCCAGGTTCGCTCCCGCAGGTCGACCGGGCCGACCCGCACTTTCGAGAACCAGCGCGACCGTGCCGCCTCCTCGAAAGTAGGCCATTTCTCGACCGGTAAGAGTCGCTCCAGACGGCGGTCGGTCACGTCTTGGTGGCTATCGTCTGCCCCAGTTGCATTCAACCCCCCAGTTGGGCGAAATGCCCCGGCCTGGCCGTCTCCCCGAAAGGTCTCTTCTTTGAAAAAGCTCCTGGTTGTCCTGGTTCCAGCGGTGCTGTTCGCCGCTGCATGTGGTCCGTCTGAGAAGTGTGGAAACGGCAAGGTCGAAGGCAAGGAGCAATGCGACGACGGCAACACCAAGAACGGTGACGGCTGCGAGAGCAACTGCACCAAGACGGTGAGCGGCGCGCACTGCGGCAACGGGATCAAAGAAGGCACCGAGCAGTGTGACGACGGCAACACCGTCGCCGGCGACGGCTGCGAGAACGACTGCACCACCACGGTGGGCGGCCCCAACTGCGGCAACGGCACCAAAGAGGGCACCGAGCAGTGCGACGACGGCAACATGGTCGACGGCGACACCTGCGAGAAGAACTGCACCCTGCCGACCTGCGGCAACAACATTCAGGACATGAACGAGCAGTGCGACGACGGCAACCAGACCGACGGCGACACCTGCGAGAAAGACTGCACCAACCCGGTCTGCGGCAACGACATCAAGGACCCGGGCGAGGGCTGCGACGACGGCAACCAGACCGCGGGTGACGGCTGCGAGAACGACTGCACCCCGACCCCGGGCGTGGTCTGCGGCAACAACGTCAAAGAGGGCACCGAGCAGTGTGACGACGGCAACACGATGGACGGCGACACCTGCGAGCACGACTGCACCACGCCGTTCTGCGGCAACGGCATTCAGGACATGAACGAGCAGTGCGACGACGGCAACACCGTCGACGGCGACACCTGCGAGCACGACTGCACCACCCCGTTCTGCGGCAACCACATCAAGGACATGGGCGAAGGCTGTGACGACGGCAACCAGACGCCCAACGACGGCTGCGAGAACAACTGCACCGTCACTCCGAACTTCTGCGGCAACGGCGTGGTGGAGATGGGCGAGGCCTGCGACGACGGCAACCAGATCACCGGCGACGGCTGCGAGCCCAACTGTACCTTCACCGCCGACGGCGGCACCCTGGCGTGCCCCGGCACTCCGCCGCCTCCGCCCGCGATGGGCACCTGCAGCGTCACCCCGGGCGACGCGCGCAAGCTGATCACCGGCGTGATCCTCACTCCCGACCGGGTGCTCACCAACGGCCAGGTGCTGATCGACGGCAACGGCACCATCGCCTGCGTCGGCTGCAACTGCGACGCCGTGTTCGACGGCGGCAGCGCCAGCCGGCTCGACTGCACCCAGGGCATCGTCTCGCCCGGTCTGATCAACAACCACGATCACATCAGCTACCAGAGCCCGCCCTACGACGCCGGCTCGGTGGGCCATGACCCGACCGAGCGCTACGAGCACCGCCACGACTGGCGGGTCGGCGGCGCGGCCCACGACGGCCACACCAAGATCTCCTCGGGCTCCAACGCCACCAACGCGATGATCCGCTGGGCCGAGCTGCGCCAGGTGATCTCGGGTGAGACCTCGATCGTCGGCGCCACCTACGGCACCAACGGCAACCAGGGCATGCTCCGCAACCTCGACTCCTCGCCCACCGCCGGTCAGCTCGGCCTGGGCCTGGGCACCAAGGGCGACAACTCCGAGACCTTCCCGCTCTCCGACACCGCGGGCGTCGAGCTGGTCACCGGCTGCGCCTACCCGGGCATCGACCTGCCCTCGGTGATCCCCAGCGACGCCGCCTACCTGCCGCACATCTCCGAAGGCATCGAAGACAGCGCGCACAACGAGTTCCTCTGCACCTCCGGCCTGCAGGCGGGCGGTCAGAACCTGCTCGGGCCCCGCACCGCGGTGGTGCACGGCATCGGCTTGAAGCCGGCCGACGTCGGGCTGATGGCTGCCACCGGCACCGCGCTGGTGTGGAGCCCGCGCTCCAACGTCAGCCTCTACGGCGACACCGCCTGGGCGCCGATGTACCAGCGCATGGGAGTGAAGATTTCGCTCGGCGTCGACTGGGGCATCTCGGGCTCGATGAACATGCTGCGCGAGCTGAAGTGCGCCAACTCGCTCAACACCGGGCACTGGAGCTCGCAGCTGACCGACCAGGACCTCTGGCGCTTCGTCACCGCCAACGCCGCCGACGCCAACGGCGCGGGCGACAAGATCGGCAAGCTGAAGAACGGCTACCTCGCCGACGTGGCGATCTACCGGCAGCAGGGCAGCACCACCCACGGCAGCGTGGTGAACGCCGAGCCGGCCGACGTGGTGATGACGATGCGCGGCGGCAAGATTCTCTTCGGCGACCTGCCGATCGTCACCGCGTTCGACACCGCGATGACCTGCGAGCAGGAGAACGTCTGCGGCGTCGACAAGGGCTTCTGCGTCGCCGACGAGTACACCACCGACGCTTCGGCCACCGCGCCCGCCCGCACCCTGGCGGGCCTGGAGTCGGCCAACTCCGGCCGCTACCCGCTCTATTCGTGCGTCAGCCCGCCGGCCCAGGAGCCGAGCTGTGACCCGCGCCGCTACGCGCGCGACATCAAAGACGGCTCGGGCGTGTTCCCCGCCTCGATGAACGACGCCGACGGCGACGGCGTCGACGACGCGTCTGACAACTGCCCGGCGATGTTCAACCCGCTGCGCCCGATGCACCACGGCACCCAGGCCGACGCCGACGGTGACGGGGTGGGCGACGTCTGCGACCCGTGCCCGCTCGACGCCAACGCCACCGTGTGCGGAGCGTTCAGCGCCACCGACCTCGACCGCGACGGCGTGCCCGACACCACCGACAACTGCAAAGAAGACCCGAACACCACCCAGACCGACACCGACAACGACGGCATCGGCGACGCGTGCGACTGGTGCCCGGCGCCCAACGCCGCGGGAGCCGGCTGCCCGGTCACCATCTACGACGTGCGCAGCTCGAACAAGTACCGCGGCGATCACGTCTCGCTCGGCAACGTGCTGGTGACGGTGGTGACCCCGATCGGCTGCTACGTGCAGGTGCACGAGAGCGAGGCCGGCTACATGGGCCGCGACTACTCCGGCCTGTTCGTCTACGGCGCGACCGGCGTCGCGGTGGGAGACCGGATCAACATCGCCGACGCGGTGCCGAGCATCTTCCAGGGTGAGATCGAGCTCACCGGCGTCACCGGCGTCACCGTGGCGAGCAGCGGCAACCCGCTGCCGGCCGCCGAGCCGATCGTCAACCCGGCCGACATCGCCACCGGCGGCGCCCGCGCCTCGCAGCTCGAGGGCGTGCTGGTCACGGTGAGCTCGTTGACCGTCACCGACGAAGCGCCCGCGCCCGGCCCCGGCGACACCGTGCCCACCTACGAGTTCGCGGTCACCGGTGGGTTGCGCGTCGACGACCTGATCTACCGCCTGCCCCAGCAGCCGGTGAACGGCGAGACCTTCCCCACCATCACCGGGCTCGCGGTGTTCAAGACCGGCAACAACAAGCTCGAACCGCGCGCGGTGGCCGACTACACCTTCGGCCCGCCGGTGCTGGCGGCGCTCGAGCCTGCGCTCAGCTTCATCGCCCAGGGCACCACCGGCACCACCATTCCCAGCCCGCTGCAGGTGCGGCTGTCGCGGGTGTGGACGAGTGACCTCGCGATTCCCGTCACCTCCGGCGCAGAGATCACCATCGCCGACGGCGGGTTGATCGTGGTGCCCGCCGGCTCGCTGACCGCGCTGGTCCCGCTGACCGGCAACACCGCCAACGACGCCGGCACCGCGGTGAGCGCGACCCTGCTCACCACCCGCAACGCGACGGTGCGCGTGGTCGGCGCGAGCGAAGTGCCGCGGCTGATCTCGTTCAACCCGGTGAGCGCGGCGATTCTGCCCGGCGGCAGCGTGACGATGACGGTGGGCTTCGACATTCCCGCCACCGTCGACACCCAGGTGGCGCTGCAGATGTCCGACGCGACCTTCGGCACCCTGCCGGTGTCGGTGACCGTGCCCGCGGGGCAGATCAGCGCCAGCTTCGCCGTCACCGCCAACGTGATGGCGATGGGGAGCGTGACGGTGACCGCGACCCTGAACGCCGACGTGTTCAACGCCCAGCTCAACCTGGTCGCGACCACCACCAACCACGTGGTGATCTCCGAGGTGGCGCCGGCCGGGTTCAACTCCGACGCGGGCACCGCGGCGAACGACGAGTTCGTCGAGCTCTACAACCCGACCGCGCTCGCGGTCGACATCGGCGGCTGGGAGCTCCAGTACAAGAGCGCGGCCGGCACGACCTGGCTGAACAAGGCGGCGATTCCCGGTCAGACGCAGATCGCGGCGCACAGCTTCTACCTGATCGCCTCGAAGAGCTACTCGAGCACGTACATGCACCCCGACCTCCCGCTCACCACCGACCTGCAGCTGTCGGGCACCGCGGGCCACGTGCGCATCGGTCTGCCGGGCATCTCGACCGCGAAGACCGACCCGCTCGAGGTCGACCGGTTGGGGTACGGCACCACCGCCGACTACTCCGAGGGCGGCGGTCACATCGCGGCGCTCCCGAACGGCAGCGCGTCGTACGAGCGCAAGGCGAACCCGGCGTCGACCGCGGTCACCATGAGCGACGGCGGCACCGACATGACCGCGGGCAACGGGCTCGACACCGACAACAACGCCGACGTCACCCAGACGGACGGTGGAATGTTGAAGGGAGACTTCGTCATCCGCGGGCTGCGCGACCCGCAGAACGCCACGGTGACGGAGCCGTAAGCCCGCAGGCCCGCACTTTCGAGTCGAGCACAGCCACCCCTCTCCTTCGGAGAGGGGGACGTCGCGAAGCGACGCCGGGAGAGGGCTGTGCGAACCGGTCAGCACAGCCGTGCGAGGGCTGTGCGAACCGTTCAGCCCTGCCTTCGAGGGCCTACTTCCTGCGAACGCCTTCGGCGACGACCTGATGGAGGGTGGTCACCAGCGGGTCGTACGAGAGCGTGAGGCGGAACAGGTTCTGGTGCACGGCGATGCCGACGTTGGAGAACAGAATGCTGCACGCGAGCGTCTTGGGGTCGACGTCGTCGCGAAACTCCTTCGTCTTGCGCTGGCCGTAGCGAATCACGCCGGCGAGCGCCTCGATGTACGTGTCGAGCGCCTCGCGGAGGGCCTGGGCGACCCGCTCGTTGCCCTCGGCGGCCTCGGAGCCGAGCTGGCCGAAGAAGATGCCGTGCTCGGGGCGTGAGCCCAGGAAGCGCTGAATGCGCCGCAGAAACGCGGTCAGCTGCTCGGTGGCGTTCATGCCCTTGCGGTTGACGGCGAGCTCGGGGCCGAACTCCGACACGTAGTGCGCGTGCAGCTCGGCCACCGCGGCGAGGAGCAGGTCTTCCTTGGTGGGGAAGTGCCAGTAGAGCGCGCCGGGCGTCATTCCGATCGCCTTGGCGAGCTCCGACATCGTGGTGGCGAGAATGCCCCGGCGCGCGAACAGCTCGATCGCCGCCTTGAGAATCTCGCTGCGCGTGCGCTGCGCGCGAGGCTGCTTGATCTGCCGGGACCGCACCTTCGTCATGGAATGTTTCCCCTCAGGGCGCGATGCAAGTCGAGAGCGCGCGCCGTTTCAATCGCATTCGTTGCGAGGTCACCGAGCCGCGGCGAATCGCGCCCAACCGTCGGGCACCGGCCCGCCGAGCAGCTTCTCGGCCGCGCCGCGATCGAGCAGGGCGAACACCAGCTGCGCCTCGAAGCAGACCTCGCCCTGTTGCTTCACCTCGCACTGCAACCGCACCACCCGGTGGCTGGCCTTGGTCACCGTCGCGCGCACCTCGGCCTCGTGGCCGATGCGCACCGGCCGCTTGAACTTGCCTTCGATCGAGGTGGTGAAGCCGAAGGTCTCGAGCTTGGCGAGCACCGCCCACGCCGCCGCCTCGTCGGCGAGGGTGAACACCAGGCCGCCGTGCATGATGCCGGGAGGCCCCTGGTACTGGGTGCCGGGAGTGAAGCGGGTGACCACCGCGTCTTCGCCGTCGCGCTGGAACTCGAGGTGAAAGCCGATCGGGTGATTCACCGCGCAGCCGAAGCAAGGCTGGTCGTCGCCGAACAGGCTGCCGTCGAGAGGTTCGAGCATGAAGCGGGTCTAGCGCGTCACGGTCGGAATCGCAGCGCCGTCGAGCCACTGCTTCAGCATCGCGTCGTCGAACAGCGGCGCGGTGACGAACAGGTCGACCTTCAACGCCGGCGCGGTGGCGGCGTCTTCGCAGGTGACCGCGACGTCTTCGAGGTAGTTGGCGTGGCAGACTGTGGCGGAGTCTTTGTTCACCCGCAGGAACACCACGTGGTTGGGCAGCCCGACCACGTAGAGCCCTTCACCGGTGTCGGCGCGGAGCTTGGGCAGCATCTGCTCGACGGTGGTCTCGCGGTACCAGTGCACCCGATCGGCCGCGGCCACGGTGCGGGCGATCTTCGCCGACGCCTGCTGGGCGAGCTTCACCCGCTCGACCTGGAAGCCGGCGTCGCGCAGCAGCGTGCTCACGTAGTAGCCGCAGGCGATCTTCCCCTGGCGCGGGGTCTGGGTGATGCCGTTGAAGTCCCACTCGGTGCCGGCCCAGGCGGGGAACAGCTCGGTCTCGAAGCGGCTGATCAGCTCGGCGCGGGCTTGCGACAACACCTGCGCGCGGCCGGCGTCGTTGGCCGCTTGCCGGTAGCGCTCCTGGGTCTGGGTGCGCAGCTCGGCGAAGTGGGCCTTCAGCTTCGGGTAGTCGACGGGGGCAACGGCGAGCACCATCAGGGCGCAGGCAGGGAGCACACCGGTGGGACGTCGGTGGCCTGGCGATGGTTCCCGCTACCAGAGCGGCTTGATCTCGACCCCGTCGCGCAGCGCGTGAACGCTCGGGTAGTGGGCCGAGAGGTCGAGCTCGACGTACACCTTGCGCTCGTCGAGCAGCCCGAAGCTGGTGGAAAAGCAGAGCTGATCATCGCCTTCGCGCGCGTAGCCTTCGCGCACCACGTCGTGCCCGAAGAGCGCCACCGTGCCGCCCAGCGCCCGCAGGAAGGCGGCCGACTCTTCGGGGCGGGCCATGCGCGACCACAGCAACGGGCCGATCACGGGCACCCGCCAGAACTCCTGAAAGGGCATCGAGCGGTAGCCCTCGACCCGCACCGTCTCGAGATCAACTGGTCCGGCCAGTTGAGCCGAGGGAGCACCGTGCAGCATCACCGCGCCGCACTTCGCCAGCGCCACCAGCGGGAACGAGGCGATCAACGCGTGGAGCCGTTCACGCTGCGGAGCGGTGAGCCGAGCCTCGAGCGCCTGCGCTTCGTCGGGGTGGAACTTGGAGGTCACCGGACCGCCGATGTGGGCGTGGTCGTGGTTGCCGAGCAGGCAATGTACCCGGCCGGGTGAGCGCGCCTGCTCTTCGAGAAAGGCCTCGGCCAGCGCCGGGCTCTCGTCGCGGTAGGGCGTGCCCAGGTGGTCGGGCCAGTGGGAGACGGTGGCCTCATCAGGCCCGTGCACCAGGTCGCCGGTGAGCACCAGCCAGGCGTCGGCGCCGGCGGTGCGAAAGTGATGCACCAACTGCTGGAAGTCGCGGAGGTTTCCCTGGAGATCGGTGCCCACCAGCAGCCGGCCGTGATCAGGCAACCGCAGGATCCGATTGGGTGGCACCTGGGCCAGTCTACCGTGTAAATAGAGTTCAAAACGCCGTGAACTTCATGAACCACATCGATCCGCGGTTGCGCGAGGCGATGGAGGCCGAAGTGCGCGCGCTGCAGAAGCGGCCTGCCGAGCCGCTGCCGTCGGTGGTGACGGTGGTGCTGGCGGGCCATCGCGCGGCGGGGAAGAGCCGGGTGCTCCCGGAGGCGGCGAAGGCGCTCGGTCGCGAGGCGATCGATCTCGATCAGGTGATTGCCCGTGAGGTGGGCGGCGAAGCGGCGATGCGCAAGCTGGTCGAGCGGGCGCAGCCTGAGTTTCGCAAGCTCGAGCGCCGCTGCTTCGAGCAGGTGCCGCGCGGCGCGGTGGTCGCGGTCGGAGGCGGCTTCCTCGCGCACCACGCCGCGGCGCTGCACGGGTGCATCACTGCATTGGTGCCGGTGACCGAGGCCACCTTTCGCGAGCGGCTGAGCGCCGACGCCTCGAGACCGCGGCTGCACCCTGAGCTGCCGCTCGACGAGGAGCTCACCCGGGTGTGGAAGGAGCGCTCGGCGGCGCACGCGGCGTTCGAAGGTGCGCTCTCGTTGCCGGCGCTGTTTCACCGTGCCGCGGCTGGCTCCCGGCCGGTTCGAATCGTGACCCTCCCGCGAGGTGTCGATGCGGTGCCGTTCGCGCGCAGGGCGAGAACCGCCGGAGCCGAGTGGCTCGAGGTGCGCACCGACCTCTACGAAGGTGGGCTCGGCGGGCTCGCGGAGGTGCTGCCGTTGCTGGTCGCCGAGCGGGGCGTGCCGCTCTCTGCCGCTTGGCGGGCGCACGCGCACGTGATCGACGTCGAGAGCGGCCCGGTCTCAGCGGGTGAAATCCGTTCGCTTCACGCCTCGACGCCGCTGGCGATCGGCGATGCGTTGGCCAACTGGTCCGACCAGTTGCAGGGAGTGCTGGTGAAGCACGTCGAGCCGCTCGAGCGTCTGCGCGAGGGCGCGCGCCTGTTCGAGCTCCAGCGGCGGTTGGCAGAGCGCTTCGATCAGGTGACGGTGTTGGCGACCGGTGATGCGGCGTTGCCGGTGCGGGCCCGGCTCTCGGTTCGCAACGCACTCGAATACTGCGCGTTGGACGCGGGGAGCGCCTCGGCGAAGGGTCAGCGCTTGCTGAGTGACGTGGTTCGCGAGCATCGCGCGGGGCCGCTTCGTGCCGACGGGCGCCTGGCGATCCTCGGGCACGAGATCTCGCACGCGCGGTCGCCTCGAATTCACCGTCAGCCGTTCGATCGCATCGACCTTCCGGCCGAGCACGACGTCGCCACGCTGGTGAACGAGCTCGAGGGCTATCGGGGGTTGGCGGTCACCAGCCCGTTCAAGAAGCGCATCTTCCCCGGAGCCACGTTGAACACGCTGGTGCGTCGCGGCAACGGCTGGGAGACGGCGAACACCGACGTCTCCGGCGCCGCCGCGGCACTGAAGAAGCTGGGCGCTCGCGAGGTGACGGTGCTGGGTGAGGGCGGGGTGGCCGACGCGCTCCGAGAAGCCGCACACAGTCTGTCGATCACGTTGCACTTCGCGAAACGCGATTCTCTCCCCCTGCGCGGGACGGTGCCCGAACGGCGGGAGGGGGCGCACGCCTCCGCCTTCCTCTGGACCTGGCCAGCCCACCTCGAATCGCCGGCGCTCGATCTGCGAGGCGCGAAGGTCGGGGTGATCACCTACGGCAAGCCCGCCCATCAAATCGCCGCTCGAATCCGCGCGTCGGGGGGCACGCCCATCTTCCTTGGCAGTCGCTGGTTCATCGCTCAGGCGCGTGCTCAACGTGCCCTCTGGGAGTCCGCATGAACACCTTCGGAGAGCTCTTTCGTCTCACCACGTTCGGCGAGAGCCACGGCCCAGCGATGGGCGCGGTGATAGACGGTTGCCCCTCTGGCATCGCGCTCCCGCTCGAGCGAATTCAGGCGGCGCTCGATCGCCGCCGGCCGGGCCAGTCGAAGCTGACCACGGCGCGCGCGGAGCCCGATCAGGTCGAGCTCCTTTCCGGCGTGTACGAAGGCCGCACGCTGGGCACGCCGATCGCCGCGGTGGTGCGCAACGTCGACGCGCGTCCCGCGGACTATTCGCAGCTGCGCACTGAAGATCGGCCCGGTCACGCCGACAAGGTGTGGCGCGAGCGTTTCGGCCATCGCGATCCCCGCGGAGGTGGCCGGACCAGTGGGCGCGAGACGCTCAGCCGGGTGATCGGTGGCGCCGTCGCCGAAGCGATGCTCGCCGAGCATCTGCCCGAGCTGCGTCTGACCGCGTGGACCTCACTGGTCGGACCAGTTGCGGCGCCTGAGCTCGCCGCGGCTCCCTCGCGCGCCGACGTCGACGCTCACCCGACGCGCTGCCCGCACCCCGACACCGCAGCGAAGATGGAAGAGCTGATCAGCCGCGCGCGCGAATCGGGCGACTCATGGGGCGGCGCGATCGACGTGGTCGCGACCGGGCTCCCGCTCGGGCTCGGCGAGCCGGTGTTCGGCAAGCTGAAGGCGATGCTCGCAGGCGGCTACGCGGGCATCGGCGCGGTCGCTGGAGTCACCTGGACCGATCTCGACGCGCTTCGAAAGCCGGGCCGTGAATTCCATCAGCACGCCGAGGTGTACGGTGGCATTCAAGGCGGGCTTTCGAACGGTGAGCCGCTCCGGATGCGGGTGTGGTTCAAGCCGCCGGCGACTTTGGGCGACCACGCGAAGAAGGGCCGCCACGACCCGTGCATCCTTCCGCGCGCGGTGCCGGTGATCGAGGCGATGACCGCGCTGGTGCTCGCCGATGCCTGGCTCCTCCAACGCGCGAGGCCGCATCGCGCATGAGCCGAGGCACCACAACGACGAGGCCCCCCTCCCCTTCGGGGGAGGGTGCCCGAAGAGCGGGAGGGGGCTCAATCTCGACCGCGCCCGGAAGTTTCCGGCCCTCGATCGACCGATGGGGCCAAGCGTCGACGCTCCTGCGAGACGTCGAAGCGGGCGCGGTCTTCCTGATCGATCGCCGTGTCGCGCGTCTTCACCCGAAGCTGACGCGCGCGATCGCAGCCACGAAACCGAGAGCGGTCATACAGGTGACGGCATCAGAAGAGCTCAAGTCGCTGAGCTCGCTGGGCGAAGTTCTGGCCGAGCTCGCCTCAGTCCCGCGTGGTTCGCTGTTGGTCGCAGTTGGCGGCGGTACGGTCGGCGATGTGGCCGCGGTCGCAGCGCACCTCGCGCGTCGAGGACTGCGACTCTGGCAGGTGCCGACCACACTGCTCGCAGCAGCAGACAGCAGCCTGGGAGGGAAGGGCGCGCTCAACATCGGCGGAGTGAAGAACAGCGTCGGTGTCTTCCACTACGCGGAGCGCACGTTGCTCTGCCCGGAGCTGTTCGAGACGCTTCCAGACTCCCGCTGGCGTGAAGGCGCGCTCGAAGCGCTGAAGCTGGAGCTCTGCTCGAGCACACGGCCCTCCTGGCCGGCATCGTGGCGCAGCGACCTGAGCTGGGTGCGCCGTGCGCGAAAGCAGAAGGCGGCCCGCTGCGCGGCGGATCCGTACGAGACGAACGGTGTGCGTGCGGTGCTCAACTTCGGGCACACCTTTGGTCATGCGCTCGAGGCGGTGAGTGACTTCGCGCTGCCGCACGGTGAAGCGGTGGGGCTCGGCATTCTCTGTGCGCTCGACGTCGGCGTTTCGCTGGGCGTCACTCCGCTCGAGGTCGCGCGCAAGGCCGAGGTGCTGCTCGAACAGGTGCAGGGCCCGCGTGCTCGCGAACGGTTGGCGAAGTGGCTCGGCCGCACCAGCCGCGCGCAGCTGGAGAAACTGATCAAAGCCGACAAGAAGGCCACCGCACGGGCTGTGAGGATGATTCTGCTGCGCGGCCTCGGTGATCCGGTGTTCCAGGAAGTGGCTGATCCGGTTTCGGGTGTCGCCAGCGTGCCGCCCCTCCCGCCCTTCGGGGCCCGCTGAGCCATGGGCCTCACTCCGCCCATCTCGAAGTCCGACGCCCACCGCGCGCTCGTTCTTCGCTGGCTGTTCAACGAGCCCACTGACCTCGGCAATTCACCGCCGCGTGATGTGGTGGTGCTCCAGCGCGGCCTCGAGCAGCTGCGAACCAACGCTGACCGCACCATCGATTGCCACGACGCCGGGGCACCCTTCCGCATTTTGGTCGCGCTCGCCGCGCTGACCCTGGGCACCACCCGCTTCACCGGAACGCCGCGCCTGGCCCAGCGTCCGCACGCGCCGCTGTACTCCGCGCTCGGCAGCATCGAGCTCGGCGAGAACGGCTTCCCCATCGTCCACGGCGCACATCGCCCGCGCGACCTGCGCTTCACCTGCACCGCGTCGGACAGCAGCCAGTACGCCACCGCGCTGTTGCTCGCCTCCGCGGCCCACCTGCTCCGAGACCGCGCGAACACCGCCGAGGTCGTCATCGAGGGCCAGGTGGCGAGCGCCGGCTACCTCGCGCTGACGATCCGCTGGCTCGAAGACGCAGGTTTCACCTTCACCAACAGCCGCCTCACCGCCGTAACGCCCCACGCGCCCACGCGACCCATTCCAGGAGACTGGAGCTCACTGGGGTACCTCTTGCTCATCGCGCACGCGACAGGCCATCAGGTCGCCTCGGTCGGCGACCCCGCGCTTCACCCCGACGGAGCGATCCTCGGCGCGTTCGCACAGGCTGGCCTGCGCCTCGACAACGCCACCCTGAGCGGAAAACCGAGCGGGCACCTCGACGTCTCCGCGAACGCGATGCCCGACGCGATGCTCACCCTCGCCGCGCTGGCCTGCGTCCTGCCGGGCCCGTCGACCTTCCGCGATCTCGGTATCCTCCGGCACAAAGAGAGCGATCGCGTCGAATCTCTGCGCGCGCTGGTCACCGCCGCCGGAGGCCGCACCGAGCTCCACGGCGACACCCTCCAGCTCCTCCCTCCCAAGGCCGTACAACCGCTGCAGCTCCACTCGCGCGACGACCACCGCCTGGCGATGAGCGCCGCCACCCTCGCGGCCCTGGCGCACGTTCCGCTGCACCTCAGCGGAGCTGATTGCGTCGAGAAGAGCTTCCCCACTTTCTTCAGGGAACTGCGCCGCGCAGGGGTTACCTTCGAGCTGCGATGAGCGCGCGCCTCGACGCGGTGGTGGTCGGCTCCGGTCCCAACGGTCTCTCCGCGGCGATCGCCCTCGCCCGCAGCGGACGTTCGGTGAAGGTCTTCGAAGCCCACTCGACGCCCGGCGGAGGCGCGCGCAGCGCCGAGCTCACCCTCCCAGGCTTCACGCACGACATCTGCTCCGCGATTCACCCGATGGCCGCCGGCTCTCCGTTCTTCAAGTCGCTCGAGCTGGAGCGCTTCGGCCTCAAGTGGCTCCACCCGGAGATTCCGTTCGGCCAGACGCTGGAGCACGGCGCCTGTGCCGCCTACCGCTCGCTCGAGCAGACCGCCGCGGGCCTGGGAGAAGACGGCGACACCTGGCGCAGCGTGATGAAGCCGTTCGTCGACGGCTGGGAAGACTTCAAGGGCGCGCTCTACGACCCGATGACGAAGATCCCGAAGAGCCCGCTGCTGTTCGCACGTTTCGGCCTCCACGCGATTCAGCCGGCGGTGATGTTCGCCTCGCAGACCTTCGAGGCCCAGGCGGCGCGCGCGCTGTTCGCCGGTTGCGCCGCGCATAGCCTCGGCAGCCTCTACGACCCGATCACCACCTCGTTCGGGCTCGCGCTCGCGCTCCAGGCCCACACGGTCGGCTGGCCGGCGCCCGAGGGCGGCACCCAGAAGATCACCGACGCGCTGGTGAAGTGCCTGCAGTCGCACGGAGGCGAGGTCGTCACCTCCACCCGCATTCGCTCGCTGCGGGAGCTCCCCGAGTCGAAGGCGGTGCTGTTCGACTGCCCGCCCGCGCTGGTGAGCGACATCTGCGGCGACGCGCTCCCGCCCCGATACCACCGCTCGGCGAAGCGCTTTCGCCGTGGCCCGGCGGTGTTCAAGCTCGACTACGCGCTCTCGGGCCCGGTGCCGTGGTCTGATCCACTGCTGCGAAAGTGCGGCACCGTGCACGTGGGTGCTTCGCTCACGGAGATCGCCGAGTCGGAGGCCGCGGTCGCCGACGGCCGCCCCCCGGAGCGCCCGTTTCTGCTGGTCGCGCAGCACTCGCTCTTCGACCCGACCCGCGCGCCGCCCGGGCAGCACACGCTCTGGGTCTACGCACACCTGCCGAACGCCTCCACCTTCGACATGACCGAGCGCATCGAGGCGCAGCTGGAGCGGTTCGCGCCCGGCTTCAAGTCGTTGGTGCTGAAGCGCGTCTCGAAGAGCCCGGCGGAGTACGAGGCGTACAACCCGAGCTTCCTCGGCGGCGACATCTCCGCCGGCGCGATCGATCTCTGGCAGCTGGTGTTTCGCCCGCGGCCGTCGCTCGACCCGTGGTCGACGCCCAACCCGAAGGTGTTTCTGTGCGGGCAGTCGACGCCGCCCGGGCCCGCGGTGCACGGAATGTGCGGCTACTGGGCGGCCCAGTCGGCGCTCAAAGGCGTGCTCGCCTGAGTCGCCGGCGCGCCCGGTAGACGCGGCGCGTGCTCCAACACCCGGTCGAGCACCTCGACGAACTGCACCGGGAAGTTCTCGATCTCCAGGCTCACCAGCGGGTGATTCGGCGCCCAGCGGAGGAACACCTCGTCGAGGAACTCCTCGGTCACCTCGGAGCAGCCGAGGAAGTCGAGCACCAGCCCGCCCGGCGGGACGTCGCTCAGCAGCAGCCGCGCCTGCAGACGAAAGCTGCTCCCGATGGTGGCGAGCGCGAGCAGGGTGCGCTTCGGCTGGGCGCGCAGGTAGCGGGCCGCGCGCGCTTTACCGCGGCACTCGAGCAGCCCGCGCTCGACCATCAGCTTGAGCCACTTGTGGGCGGCCTGCCGGGTGATGCCGGCGGCCTGCGCCACTTCAGCGGTGGAGATGGGAAGGCCCGTGTCGAGCCGCGCTTCGATGATGGCCACTGCGACGCCGCGCATGCCGCGAATCGTAAAGGCAGATCGATCGACGGCAAGAAAACGACAAGTCGCTACAGGAAGAATCGTCAACAGCCGGCTGGGTTTGCGACGAGACCTCATCCGGCCGCATGGCTTCGCCGCGGCCACCTTCTCCCGACCGAGCGGGAGAAGGAGCAGATTCGTCAACCGGCTGCTGAATCGTCAACTTCGCCTTCGAATCGTCAACTTCCAGCGTCAACTTCACGCGACAGAATCGTCAACGGGTCTGCTTCAGCCGGTTGAGCATGCCGTTCGGCACGTAGAACGTGAGGTGCACCTGGCCGCATTTCAGCTGGGCGCCGTTGCTGAGCTTCTCGGGGCGCTCGGTGAGCTTGAGCCCGTTCAGCTGGGTGCCGTTCTTGCTCTTCATGTCGGCCACCTGCCAGTGGTACCCGTCGAACTCGAGCTGAAGGTGGCGCTTCGAGAGCGTGCCGTCGTTGAGCACCAGCTCCTTCTCGTCGTTCGAAGGCCCGGAGCCCTCACGGCCGAGAATCACCGTGCCCGCCGACTGGTCGAGCGCGATCGCGAGCGCTTCGCCGCCCTTCGACGGCAGCTGCGGCTTGTCGAGCGAGCCCGCCATCGTCACCCGCGACGGAGGCAGCCAGCTGCCGGGCTCCCACACCAGCCAGTCGTGGCCGTGTTCGGCGGAGAACTGGTCGAAGGTCGCGTTCAAGAAACGCTTCTTCAACGCCGAGAGCAGCCAACTGCGCATGGTCCAACCGTACTTCACCGCGAGGCGAGGCGGTTGCGATACCTTGGAAACGTGGGCTCCGACCAAAAGCGAAAGGCGATCTTCGGGGTGGTGTTGGCGGCGCTGGCGGCAGTGGCGTTGTTCTCGATCACCCGCGTAGGCGACTCGACGCCTCCCGCTTTTCACCTCGGCTTCGACGGCAGCGAGAAGCTCGATCTCGTCACCCTGGCGCCCGATCGCTACCGGGTCGACCACGGCGTGCTCCAGATTCAGGGGCTGATGAACCGCCCGCTGTGGGTGAATTACAAGCTGCCGCGCGACGTGCGGGTGCGGGTGAAGGCGCGCTCGCTCAGCCCCGAGGGCGACGTGAAGGTCGAGCTGTTCGGCGACGGTCGCAGCGGCTACCAGGGCGACCCGCGGCTGGCCTACACCGCCACCGGCTACATTCTGGTGATGGGCGGCTGGAGCAACACCATCTCGGCGATCGCCAGACAGCACGAGCACGGCCACGACCGCGCCGAGCGCAACGACGTCAGGGTCGAGCCCGGCAAGTGGTACCAGTGGAGCATCGAGCGCCGCGGCAGCAAGATCAGCTGGGCGGTCGATGGCCAGCCGTTCCTCGAATTCGACGATCCCCAGCCGCTCTACGACGAGCAGCACCAGTACTTCGGGTTCGGCGATTGGACCACGCCGGTCGAGTTCGACGATCTGTCGATCGAGCCGCTCTGATTACGGGCCGCACACCGGGGAGGTGTTGGTCAGCACGCTGAAGCAGCTGATCCCGGTGTCGCCGGTGATCAGGTCGATCTTCCCGTCGTGGTCCTGATCCACTCCGATCACGTTGTGGGGGCCGCCGCCGGTGGGCAGGTTGATCGCCGAGGCGAACACGCCGTTGCCCTGGTTGATGAAGACAGACACCGAGTCGGAGTTCACGTTGCCGACCGCGAAGTCGAGCCGCCCGTCGTTGTTGAAGTCGCCCACTCCGGCGGAGCGCGGGTGCTGCTGAGACATGTACGCGGTCGGCGGGCCGAACACGCCGGGCGAGGTCTGGAGCAGCACCTCCACCAGGTATTGGTCGTTGTTCGGGCCGGGGTTGGCGGTGACCAGGTCGGGCAGGCCGTCGCCGTTGAAGTCGCCCACCGCGCCGTTGCGGGGCGTGTCTCCGGCGGGGAAGTCGCGGCGGAAGAAGCCGCCGTCGCCGTCGGCCAGCAGAATGCTCACCGAGTTGTCGAGGGCGTTCATCGTCACCATGTCGGGCACGCCGTCGAGGTTGAAGTCGCCCTTCTCGATCTTGTTCGGGTTCAACCCCACCGGCACCAAGACCTGCGGCTGAAAGGTGCCGTCGCCGACGCCGAACAGCACCGAGACGTCGGCCGACTGAAAGTTCACCACCGCGTAGTCGAGTCTTCCGTCGCGGTTGAAGTCGGCCATCGTGCCGAACAGCGGGTTCTCGTGCACCGCCACGGTGGTGAACGGCCCGTAGCCTCCGTCGGCCTCGCCCAGCACCACTCCGATGGTGGCGCAGTTTTCCTGCACCGTGATCGCGTCGAGCACGCCGTCGTTGTTGAGGTCACCCAGGTCGACCGAGAACGGCTTCGACGGCGACGCGCCGCACATCAGGTCGCAGGTGTTGAAGGCCACCGGAGAGCCGAAGCCCGCGTCGTCGAAACCGGGCACCACCGAGAAGCCCGACGCGAAGCTGTCGGCGGTGACGATGTCGAGCCAGCCGTCGTGGTTGAGGTCGAACGGCTTCGCCTGAAAGGTGCCCGCGCCGCCGCCGTAGTCCTGGTGGGGCAGCCAGCTCATCGCGTTGCTCAAGGTCAGAGGCCCCAGCGTCGCGCCGTTGCCGTGAAAGCCCTGGCGGGAGGCGAACGCGCGAATCATCACGTTCGAGGCGTTGGTGCCGATCACGTCGGCGGTCGAGCGCCACACCACCGTGTGCATCACCCCCGAGGGGCTCGAGGTCAGCCCGGTCGCGGCCGCCAGCTGCAGCGTGCCCGGCTTGTAGCCCGAGCCCTGGTCGACCTCGATCACCACGTCGACCGGCAGGCCGAGGGGGTCGACCACGGTGACGTCGAGCGGCACGCAGGCGCTCACCGTGCCGCTCGCGCCCGAGAGCGCGGTGAGCGTGGGCGGGGTCTGATTGACCATCACCAGAAACTGAATCGTGGTGCTGCCGTTCTGCGCCTGGCCGTCGCTGACGGTGACGTTGATCGCGGTGACGCCGTTGTTGGTGGCGTGCGGCGTGAGGTTGATGTCGGCGCCGCCGCCGCTCACCGCCGAGGCCGCTACGTTGGTGAACAGCGAGGTGTTGTCGGCGGTCACCTGCACGGTGAGCGGCTGGCTCGCCTCGTCGGGGCCGCCGCCGGGGCCGATGCCGGTGAGGTGCACCACCAGCGGGTTGGGAGCGGTCGCGCGCGCGTTCACCGGGACGTCGACGGTGGGCGGGTCGTTCACCGGGGTGATGGTGAGGTGAAACGTCTGTTGGTAGGTGCCGCCCTGGCCGTCGTCGGCGGTGAGGGTGATGTCGGTCTGCCCGTTGGCGTTGGCCACCGGCGAGAAGCTCATGCTGCGCGGGTCGCCTGCGGTGGCCACTGCGGCGTTCACCAGCGCCGGGTTGGCGCTCACCGCGGTGAGGGTGACGGTCTGGCTCTGGTCTTCGATCGGCGTGCCGGCGGTGATGCCGGTGATCGACATCGAGATCGGCTGGTCTTCGTTGAAGGTGACGTCGGCCACGGTGTCGAAGTGCGGAGGCACGTTGCCCGCGCCGCCACCTCCACCGACCGAGCCGCCACCGCCCGGGCCTCCGCCGCCCACCGGGTTGCCACCGCCGGTCGAGCCACCGCCGCCGCCCGCCAGGCCGCCGCCCAGACTGCCGGCGTCGAAGTCTTTCGGCGTCGGCCAGATGACCGGGCAGCCGCAGAGCGCGGCACACAGACCTACCCAGAGGAATCGCCCCAAGAGAACGTGTGACCTGAACATCGCGCGCCAGACGACAGCACGCGGCGTGCCGTTCGTCACGTGCGGTTACTTTTGTTTCGCTGCCGCCTCAGCCTCGGCGGTGGTGACCGGAGTCCACGACAGCATCGAACCGTCGTAGCCCATCTTGGTCGCCTTGCCCTTCGCCTCTGCCGGCAGCTGGGTGGAGTAGTGGTCGACGCCGCCTTCATCGACCCAGTGGTAGACGTCGGGCTCCTTGGTGGGAGCGGCCGGCGCCTGCGCCTTCGTCTGGCCCTTTTGCGCCTGGGGCAGCGGGGTGGGCGACAGCTGCTGCGGAGCGGCCGGCGCGGGCTGGGCGGCGGGCGCGGGGCTGGGCGAAATCTCCATCACCTGACCGGGGCCGGCCTGATCATCGGGCTCCTCGGCGTCGCCGACAGAATCGCCATCGTCGGGGTGCTTGGGGTCGACGTAGGTGCCGCCTTCGCCCTGGTAACCGTTCGGCGGCGCCTCGCCGTAACGCGGGTCGTAGTACTCGGTGGTGCCGTAGCCGTAGTCGCTCGGGTAGCTGTAGTAACCCCCGCCGTAGCCGTACGACGGGTAGTAGTAATAGCCGCCGCCGTACCCGTAGTAGCCGGCGCCGTACCCTCCGCCGTACCAGCGATTGCCGTTGCGGTAGTAGCGCCCGCCGTGCGAGCCGTCAGAGAAGCCGTGCCCCGGGCGCGGGCCCGGAGAAGCGGAGTGCTGCGGCGTGCCTCCGTTGGAGCCCATGCCGTGCGGCACCGGAGTCGGCATCCCTCCGTGGTTGGGGCCGCCGCCGTTGTAGGCGTGACCGCCGCCGTGGAAGCCGCTGCTCGAGCCTCCGCCGTGAAAACCGCCTCCACCGTGGAACCCGCCTCCTCCGCCGCGGCCACCCGCGAAAGCAGAGAGGGAGATGCTGCAACCGATGATCAGGGCGATGCGCATGGCGACCTCGTACCGAAGAACATACCGCTCTTGCCGACGCCGTACTGCGAGGCGCGGGCGCGGGGCAAGGGGCCCCAGGCGGTATGACGCACGGTCACCGAAAAGATTCAAAGTACCGCGCGTTTACGCGGAGGCGAAGCCGTCGAGAATCGACATCACCTTGGCCCGGACCGCCGCGTCTTCGCTCTGCTTGGGCAGCTTGGTGGGCTTGCCGTTCACCACGTAGGAGCCGTTGGGAATCGGGTCGAACGCGGCGACCTTGAAGCGGCGCACCGCCTCGTCGAGGGTGCAGGCCATGCCGATGCCGCGCATGATCGGGCCGGCGATCGCCTGCATCAGCGCGGGCTGACCGCCGCCGAAGCGGGTGCCGAGAATGATGCCGGGGTGGAGCGCCTGCGCGGTGACCCCGTCGGTGGCGAAGCGCTTCGCCTGCTCGACGGTCATCATCACCCCGGCGTGCTTGGCGCGGCCGTAGATGGCGAGGCTCTTGTACTGCGTCGGGCTGACCAGCTGATCAGGCACCACCGGAAAGTTGTTCAAGAAGCCGGTGACCAGGTTCACCACCCGGCCCTTCGCCTTCGAGAGCGCGCCGTGGAGCTGCTTCTCGAGCAGAAACGCGCTCACCGTGTTCACCGCGAAGGTGGTCTCGATGCCGTCGGCGGTCTTCGACTGCTCTTTCCACTGGCCGCCGGCGTTGTTCACCAGCACGTCGATCTTGTCGGTCTTGGCGAGAATCTTCTCGGCCAGCGCGTGGACCCCCGCCCTGGTCGAGACGTCGCCGATGATCACCTCGGCGTCGGGAGCACACTGCGCCTTCGTCTCCTGCGCGCGCTTCTCGTCGCGGCCAATCAGGAAGACCTTTGCGCCGCTCTTCGACACGTCGACGGCGAACGCCTGGCCAAGGCCCGAAGTGGCGCCGGTCACCACCACGACTTTTCCTTTGAGGTCCATGGAGTGTGAAGCTAGCGCCCACTCGATGTGGGCCGCACCGGTTTCCACCACGGTGTTTGCAATACTTCATACGGCTATACTCCGACTGTGCGGCGCGAAAGCACCTCGGCCCGGCTCAAGCTCACCCTGGACATGTTCAGAGTCGGGGTTTCGTTGAAGGAGAGCCAACTGCGACGCGCGAATCCGCGAATCTCGGAACGCGAAATCGTGGCTAAGCTGAAGGCGTGGCTCGCCGACAAGCCTCCCCCAGGAGAAGGCCCGCTGCGACGCATCAAGTGGCCGCGCTCAAAGAAGAGCTCGTCGTCGCACTCTCGAAGGCGGTGATCGCGCTCGAGGCAGAGGGCTTGCCGCACGCCCTCGTCGGCGGCGTTGCGGTGGGCGCTCGCACCGAGCCGCGTGTGACTCGCGACGTCGATTTTGTGATTCCCGTCGTCGATGACGCGGATGCCGAGCTGAAGGTGCTGGCGCTCCAGCGCAGTGGCTTTCTCGTGGAGAGCGTCTTCGAGAGAGACGAGGGCCGTATCTCGACGGTGCGTACGCGCCAGCCGGCGGCGCGGGAGGTGTTCGTCGATTTCTTACTCTCGAATCCCCGAATCGAAGCCGAGATCGTGGCTGACGCGAGCCGCGAAGCCGTGGTGTCCACGGTCACCTGCCGCGTCGCTCAACCGTGGCATCTGATCGCGATGAAAGTGCTCGCCAACCGACGGAAGGACCAGTCGGACCTCGGAGAGCTCATCTCCCGGGCGAATCGGTCGACGCTGGCGAAAGCGGAGCATGCGCTTCGGCTGATGTCTGCGCGCGGCGCAGGGCCCAAACGGGACCTCGTGGCCGAGCTCGACCGTCATGTTCGCAGCGTCGCGGGTGAAACCGGTGAACGGAAATCGCGCGACGCGCGCGCTCGTCGAATTGTCGCTCGCAATCGCGCGCGCTGATCAGCCGCTTACAGCTTCACTTCGGTCTGCAGAATCGGCGGCACCTTCACCACGCTGATGGTGGCGTTGCGGCCCATGAAGCCGCGGGCCTCTTCGATCGCCTCAGACAGGGTGTCGGTGCGGTCCCAGCCCATCAGCGATGGCACGTGGTTGTTCTCGGCGCCGGCGCAGATGATCTTGCCCGCGTGGGCGCGGCCGTTCTCGCCCCAGTACCACATGTAGAAGGGGTGGGCGCCGTGGTACGCGTTCGCTTTGCGGTACAGGTGCACGTAGCTGGGGTTCTCGGCGAACTCGCGCTCGTACTTGTGGTGCAGCTTCATCGCGTCGCGCGTCTCGGGCAGCAGCCGGTTGAAGAACTCGATGTACGGCGCGTGGTGGTCGGGGTCGAACTCGTCGTAGAGCGGGTGGGTGATGATGATCACGCCGCCCTTCTTCACCAGCGGCACGCCGCGGTTGAGGTTGTACAGGTAGCCGCAGGCCATCACCTGCACCAGCAGCGGGTTGAGAATCGAGTTCACGTTGTACGGCGAGATGTACGGCATGCCGTAGATGACGATGTCGCTCTGGCCCTCGACCGGCACCGAGTACTGCTTCCACGACAGGTCGAGCGTCTTGGCGTGGGTCGGCTCGGTGGCGCCGGCGAACACGCCGATCACCTCGTACGCCGCGGGAATGGAGTGGAACATCTTGCGCTTCGCCGCGCGCGGCATCTGCTTGAGCGCGAACTTGGTCGCCTGAAACTTCAGCCGGTCGGTCTCGGTGAAGTCTTCTTCCTTCTTCATCAGCCAGTCGAGCTGGCCGTCGAAGGTGCGGTTGTTGAGCACCGTCTCGATGTGAAAGACCTTCAGGTTCTTGTCGATCACCCGGCCGATGCGCTCGGTCGAGCGGTGGAGCGCCGAGCGGCCCGGCTCCATGTAGCTGTCGGAGTCGCGGATCGTCTGCGGGTTGTGGTGCGCACGCAGCGACGCGTAGTTGGTGAGGCCGGTGCCCACCGACTTGTGGCCGCCGTCCATCGGCACCAGGTTGATGTTCACGTAGATCAGCAGGTCTGACTCGGCCGCCCGGCGGTTCACCGCCACCACCTCGCTTTGGGCGGTCTTCTCGAGCTCGGTCATCCCCTCCGGGTCTTCCGCGTCGTGGTTGTAGAACCGGTCGGGGAAGTACTCGCCGAAGATCTTGTCGCCGACCATGCGCTTCATCTCGGCGTCGGTCATGCGGCGGTGCAGCGCGTTGGCGATGATCAGGTGCACGTCGTCGACGCCGGAGTCGGCCAGAAGCTCGAGCACGATCTCGAGCACCTTCTGCCGCACGTCGGGGGTGCGCATCGGAGGCAGCGGCAGCGAGATGTCGTCGATCGCGATCGTCACCTTCATGCCCGGCTCGAGCATCGCGTGGAGCGGATCCATGCCCTGGGGGTGGTTGATCGCGTAGCGGATCGCCGCCTTCAGGTTGGGCACCGGCTCCAGCGGCGGCCGCGGGTAGATGATGCGCGTGCCGACCGGCAGGTCTTCCAACAGGAAGTCTTCGCCGTAGAAGAGGAACCGCGGAGGCGATCCCTTCTCCTGGATGACGATGTGGGACTCCTCGTCGTACAGCTTGCGCAACGTCTTCATGGGCCGCATGGCGACGAACCTCTTCGCCTTACAAACGCCTCCCGTCAAGGTGTCGTGCTATCTGTTGAGGACTCTTTCGTAGGGGAGGGGTCATGTTTTCGCGCTCGAGGACGATGGCGGTGGTGGCGGCGTTGATCAGCGCGCTGGCGCTCACCGGCTGCCCCAAAGACGGCAGCGGCGGCGGCGGCGGGGGCGCGGGCGGCGGTGACGTGGGCGGCGGCGGAGGCGACGTGGGCGGTGGCACCGGCGGCGGCGGCACCGGCGGAGGCGACTCCGGGGTCGCCGATGCGGGCACCTGCACCAGCACCTCGCTCGGCGCGGTCGACGTCGGCGGCTTCCCGGTGGTGAAGGTGGCGGCGGGTGGCAGCGGCGCGTTCTGGGCCGCGCTGTCGAGCAACGGCATCACCATCGTTCGCTACGCCAACGGCGCCTTCGACGGGCCGGTCTCCATCTCCGACGCGGGCACGGCGCTCGAGCACGCGGTGGGGGCGAGCGACGCCGACGCGGTCGCGGTGTGGACTCAGAGCGCCGGTACCGGCGGCGAGATGCACTACGCGCGCTTCGACGGCAGCCAGTGGACCATCGGCAACGCCACCTCCCGCGCGCAGCAGCCGGTCACTCCGACGGTGGCCACCAGCGGCGGCCGCGCGTTCGCGCTCTTCAACGAGGCGACCCAGCTCTCAACCGACGCGGGCGTGATCACCCTCCAGCACCTCTACTGGCAGCGCTACGCCTCGGGCGCCTGGGAGTCGCCGCAGCAGCTCGACCCGGGCGACGGCGGCGTCTCGCTCGCCGCGGCCACCGCCGACCAGACCGGCCCGGTCGCCTTCTGGAGCGTGCCCACCTCGAGCGGCCAGCTGCGGCTCAACCTCTCCGATCTCTCCGCCACCGGTAACCCGGCGAGCTCCTCCACCGCGGGCGGTGGCTACGCGCTGATCGCGACGGCCAACCACAACGCGCAGGCGATGGCATTGGTGCAGGAGGGCGACACCACCGTCTCCTCCGCTCTGTGGACCCGCGGCGGCAACCTCGCGGCGTCGAAGCAGGTCACCCAGATGGCGTCGAGCTCGCTGTCGTCGCTGGCGCTGCTCGACGACGGGAGCGCGTTCGCCACCTGGCTCGACGGTGCGAACAAGGCCGCGGGCGCCAAGCTCGCCGCCGGCGGCACCTCGTGGATTCCGTTCACCCCCGCCGACACCTTCGCGGCGCTGGTCGCCACCGACGGCACCCGCGCGGTGCAGGTCACCTTGGGCCAGGGCAACGGCAAGCTCCAGGTGCTCTGGTACGACCCGCAGAACGGGTGGGGCGACCCCCTCGCGCTGCCCGCGGGCATCGAGGCGACCCAGCTCAACGCGCTCACCTTCACCTCCACCGGAGCGCTCGCGCTCGACGTGGCGGGCTCGGTCAACGGCGGCGCGCAGAACAACTACGCCGTCGTCTGTCACTGAGGCGCGGCGGGAGTCTTTTCCCGCAGCGCTTGCAGCTCCTTCTTGAAGCGACGCTCGTGGGGGAAGCGCTTCTGGCCCGCCTCGAGCATCGCCTGCGCTTCGGCGTCGCGGTGCTCCTGAACGAACAGCCGCGCGAGATCGATCTCCACCGGAATGTCGGGCTCGTAGACGACCGCCTGCCGCAGCACCGTCTCGGCCTCTTCGAGCCGGCCCGCGTGCATCAGCAGCTTGCCGTAGGCCTGGAGCACGAAGCCGTGGTGGTTGCCGCCCTCGATGTACATGTGGGTCGCTGACTCGGCCATCGCGAGCGCGTCGTCGTGACGGCCCGCGGCCTCGTAGGCGCGCGCGAGGTTGGAGCGCACGTAGCCGTCGTTGGGCTGCTCCTTCGCCGAGCGCTCCAGCAGCTCGACCGCCTCGGGAGCGTGGTTCTGCCCGAGCTCGAGCATGCCCATGTACATCAGCGTGCGCGGGCTGTCGGGGTCGCGCTGGAGCGCCTGCTTGTAGAGACGGCCGGAGTCGTTCCAGGTGACCGCCTGCCCCCAGAGCGCGCTCACGCAGCCGAACACCAAGGCGAACGCGCCCAGCATCGCGGTGCGGCGGTGGCGCTCGGGAATCGGCGGGAGCACGAACACCAGCCCCATGAAGAGGCCGAGGTGCGGCAGGTACGAGTAGCGATCGGCGGTCAGCTGGCCGCCGGCCTGAATCACTCCGGTGGTGGGCAGCATCACCCCGAGGAACCAGAGAATGCCGACGGTGAACGCCGGCTTCGTCTTGCGCAGCTGGAACGCGGCGGCCAGCAGCGCCACCAGCACCGCCACGCTGAGCGAGGTCGACCACCAGGGCGGGTTGATGCGCGGGTAGAAGTACGAGAGCCAGCGCGGCCAGACGGTGTGCCAGAGCGTGAGCCCGTAGGCGCCGATGACCCGCTGGAGGCGATCGCCCCAGCCGGCGGAGGACACCGCGCCGTACTCGGTCTGAAAGCGCAGCGTGAACACGGTGGAGGCGAGCGCCATCGCCACCCAGGGCGCTTTCTCGAGCGCGCGGCGCACCCACGCCTTGCGATCGGGCTGCGGGCCGAGCGGCCAGTGGTCGAGCAGCAGCATCGCGAACGGGAGCATGATCGCCTGCGCCTTCGACATCAGCGCGCAGCCGTACAGCACCGTCACCACCACCCAGCGCCACGGCGCGGGCGACTTGCGGTACGCGGCGTAGCCCCAGAGCGCGGCGAGGCTGAAGAACATGCAGAGCACGTCTTTGCGCTCCGAGACCCAGATCACCGACTCCGCGCGCATCGGGTGAACCGCGAACAGCATCGCCACCAGCAGCGAGCGCCAGGTGTCGCCGGTCGCTTTGCGCACGAACAGGTACGCCAGCGCCGCCGAGACGGAGTGGATCAACACCCCTTCGGCGTGCGGGCCCTCCGGGTAGAGGCCGAACAGGGTGATGTCGAGCTGGTGCGACATCCAGGTGAGGGGCATCCACATGCCCCAGTGCCCGGTGCTGAACGCCCACTTCACCGACTCCCAGGTCAGCCCGCCGTAGACGTGCGGGTTGTTGATGATCATCGAGCCGTCGTCGACGAACACGAAGTCGGCGTCGTACGCGGGCCAGAAGGCGAGCGCGGTGAAGCCGAACATCAGAAAAGGGAGCGCGCGCTCGAGATGCTTCACGTAAGCGACAGCTTAGCTGCCTTTGTGAGCCCCGGTTGTAGACTCCGCTGCAGGTGACGGGTGCGGTGAAACGCGGGTTGATGTTGTTCGCGCCGGCCGCCGCGCTCAGCTTCCTCGGGTGGCGTCTGTTCTGGTTTCTCTGCGACGACGCCTTCATCGAGTTTCGCTACGCCTCGAACCTGCTCGCCGGTCGCGGCCTGGTGTGGAACCCGGCGCCCTTCGTGCCGGTCGAGGGCTACACCAGCTGGTCGTGGGTGATGCTGCTCGCCGGGGTGTGGAAGGTGCTCGGGGTCGAGCCGCCCGACGCCGCCAACGTGCTCTCGCTGCTGTTCGGGCTGGCCAGCCTGGCGGTGGTGGTGGTGCTGTTGCTGCGCCTCGAGGTGCCGCTGCCGCTCTCGGTGCTGGCGCTGCTGGGCATGGTGACCAACCGCACCTGGCTCACCTGGCTGAGCTCGGGCCTCGAGACGTCGCTGTTCGACTTCACCGTGCTGCTCTGGGTGCTGGCGGCGGTGGTGCGACCGCGCACGCTCTGGCTGCTCGCCTCGGCCGCGGCAGCGTGCACGCTCACCCGGCCCGATGGCTGGCTGCTGTGGATGGGCACGGTGGCGATCGCGCTCGGTGCCCGCTCGACCGGAGCGCTCACCAACCGCGGGGTGGTGGGCCTCTCACCGCTGCTGCTGCCGGTGGCGCACCTGCTCTGGCGCCACTCTTTCTACGGCGAGTGGGTGCCGAACACCTTCTACGCCAAGGCCGCCGGCGCCTGGCCCGAGGCGGGGCTCCGCTACCTGTTCTGTTTTCTGCTCGAGAACGGCGGCTGGGTGGTGCTGCTGCTGGCCGGCGAGTGGCTGGTGCGGAACTGGCGCCGGCGGTCTGAGCTGCAGCAGCACTTCGCGCCGGCGGTGGTGGCGCTCACCCTCGTCGCGCACGCCGCGTATTACACACTGGTGATCGGCGGAGACCACTTCGAGTACCGCATCTTCGCGCACCTGATCCCGCTGCAGTTCGTGGCGGCGGCGTGGCTGGCGCCGAAGGTGTTCACCCGCTTCTCGCTCGCCGCGGCCGGCTTCGTGGTGCTCGCCTCGTGGCCGCTGGGCTGGGTGCACTGGCTGAAATCGAAAGACGTCACCCGCCACGAGGACCTGATGCCGCTGGTGGTGCCGGTCGCGCCGTCGTTCCCACCGGGGTTGAGCGCGATCGCCGGCGTGTTCGACTCGCAGCAGCAGTGGCTGATTCGTCACCTCGTCTGCCAGCGCCACCAACAGCACAAGATGATCCGCCTCGAGCTGACCGCGCAGCTGCCGCCGCGGAGCGAGGGCTCGAAGGTCAGCTGGGACACCCGGCCGATTCAAGCGTGGGGCGTGGTCGGCGTGATGGGGTGGACCTTTCCCAACCTCGGCATCATCGACACTTTGGGCCTCAACGATCGCGTCGTCGCCCACGGGCCGATCGTCGACGAGAATGAGCGCAAGATGGCCCACGACCGCATGCCGCCGCCGGGCTACGTCGAATGCTTCAGGCCCAACTTCATGGTCGGCAACCCGTGGCGCGAGGTGCCGCGCGAGCCGCCGCTGACCGACGACGACATTCGCCGCTGTGAGTCGGCGTTCGCCGAGGGAGCGCGATGAACCGGCGCACGGTGACCCTGGCGGTGAGCGCGCTGCTCTGCGCCTACGGGTTGGGCCGCGCGCTGGCGATGCGTTGGGTGTGCGACGACGCGTTCATCTGCTTTCGCTACGCCGACAACCTGCTCGCGGGCAAAGGCCTGGTGTGGAACGCAGGCGAGCGGGTGGAGGCGATCACCAACCTCGGGTGGACGGTGCTGATCGCGCTCTTTCGCGTGCCCGGGTGGGACCCCATCGTGCTGGCCGAGCTGCTCGGCGTGCTCAGCTTCGCCGCGCTGCTCTGGCTTTCGTATCGCCTCGAGACCGACGGCGCCCCCGGCGCATTGCCTTGGGGCACCTGGGCGATCGCGGTGCAGCCCGATCTGATCGAGTGGACCACCGGTGGCCTGGAGACGATGACCGCCGGCGCGCTCGCGGTCGCCTCGGCGTTGGCAGTGCGAAAGCAGAAGTGGATCGCCGCCGGAGCGCTGGTGGCGGTGATGTACTCGGTGCGGCCCGACGCAGTGCTGATCAGCGCAGCGCTGGTGGGGCTCGCGGGTTGGGAGCACCGCCGCAAGGTTCTGCTCGCCGCGCTGGTGGCCGCCGCCGGCATCGGGGCCATCACCGCGTTTCGCTACGGCTACTACGGCGATCTGCTGCCGAACTCCTTCTACGCAAAGTCCGGAGGCAGCTCGTACTGGTCGCACGGCGCCTCGCACTTCGGCCTGCTGTTCGCGGGGAGCCCGATGCTGGCGCTGCTCGGCGCGGTGTTCGCGGCGTGGCGGTTTCGGCACCGCGGGCGCGGGCTGCTGCCGAGCGACGTCTGGCTGATCGCCGCGTTCGTCTACGTGCTCTACGTGATCCGCTCCGGCGGCGACTACATGCACGCGCGCCGCTACGTGCCCGCGCTGCCGTTGATGCTGCTCGCCTTCACCCAGCCGCTGCGCGAGGCGGCGACGAGGCCGGTGTGGATCGCAGGCGCGCTCGCGGTGGTGCTGCTGGCGGTGCCGGTGCCGATCTTCTCGCTCTTCGGTCAGCCGCACGCAGGTACCTTGCGCATCGGAGACGTCGCCGATGAGCGGAGCGAGCTGCCTCCGTGGGTGATCGAGCTGTCGCAGAAGCAGGGCCCGATGTTGGAGCAGCTGTTTCACGACATTCCCGACGCGCACTTCGTCTTCGAGGGCGGCCTCTGCGTGCTCGCGTATTACTCGCGGCTCTCGTACCTCCAGGAGCCGAACGGCCTCACCGATCGCGAGAGCGCGCGCCGGCCTGTGGGCGACGAGCGCGGCCGCCCGGGGCACGAAGCGGTGATCTCCAACGAGCGGCTGAACCAGCTGAAGGTGCAGCTGGTGCTCGGGCAGAACTACATGCCGAATCTGGCGATGTTCAACGTGATCCAGCTCCCGCAGCTGCGGCTCACCTTGCGCACCCGCTACTACGACGACGCGGTGATGACCCCGCTGCTGGCGAAGCCGGGGGTCGAGGCCGAGAGCGCCGAGGCGCTGCTGAAGAACACCGACCAGGTGCTCGACACCGCCAACTGCGACGACGCCCGCGGAATGATGGGCGTGCTCGACTCGTACTATTTCCTCAGCCCCGCGCCGCACCCGGGCCGGGAGCCGTTCGCGCACAAGGTCGAGCATCGGTGCGGCACGCCATGAAGCGCCACCTCGGGCCGCTGATCACCTTCGCCGTCTGCGCGCTGGTGTTCTGGCCGGTCACCAACGGCGGCTTTCTCGACGTCGACGATGGCGCGCTGGTGCTCCGCAACCCGCACGTGAACACCGGGCTCAGCTGGGAGAACGTGAAGTGGGCGTTCACCTCCTCGTACTTCGCCAGCTACCACCCGCTGACCTGGCTCTCGCACCAGGTCGACGTGTCGATCTTCGGGCTCCACCCGCCCGGGCATCACCTGAGCTCGCTGCTGTTGTTCGCGCTCTCGGCGGCGCTGCTCTGCGCGTTCTGGCAACGGGCGGGCGGTGACCCGGTCTCGGGCGCGGTGGCGACGTTGCTCTGGGCGCTGCACCCGCTTCGGGTCGAGCCGGTCGCCTGGGTCGCGGCGCGCAAAGACGTGCTCTCCGGGCTGTTCGTCGCCGTCGCGCTGTTGCTCTACCTGCACTACTCGCGGCAGCGCACGCTCGGCCGCTGGCTTCTGGTTACCGTCGCGGTGGCGGCGGCGATGTTGTCGAAGGTGACCGCGGTGGTGTTGCCGGCGCTGCTGTTCCTCGCCGACGTCTGGCCGCTGAAGACGATGGAAGGGCTGCGCGCCCGGCTGATCGAAAAGGCGCCCTGGGTGCTGATCTCGGTGTGGTGCGCCTATCGAACCTACCAGGCGCACCTCGAAGCCGAAGCGCTGCCGCCGCTCGCGGTTGGCGAGCGAATCTCGAACGTGCTGTCGAGCTACGGGCTGAGCCTGCTCCACACCGTCTACCCGTCGCAGCTGTCGTACCTGTACCCGCGCGGAGCTCCCTCGGGCCTCGCCGTCGCTGCCGCGGCGGTGGCGTTGATCGCGCTGCTCGCCGCCGCGTTCGTGCTCCGTCGCAGGCAGCCGTCGATCTCGTTCGGCATTCTGTGGTTCCTGGTGGCGCTGCTCCCGAGCGCGGGCTGGGTGCCCTTCGGAGGCGCCCTCACCGCCGATCGCTTCAGCCACGTCGCCGCGATGGGCCTTGCCGGTGGCCTGGTGTTCGCGCTCCCCTCGGGCGTGAGCCGCCGCACCTCGGGGCTGCTGGTCGCGGGAATGGCCGCGGTGCTGCTCGCGATGGTGGCGAGCGACCTGTTCGAAGAGACCACCTGGCGCGACTCGAAGTCGATCTTCGACCAGGCGCTCGAGCGAGACCCCGACAACGCGATGGCGCTCCACTCGCTCGCGCTGCTGCAGACCCAGACCGGCGAGCTCGACGACGGCCTGCTGACGTTTCAGAAGCTGCTCACGCTCACGCCCAACGACGGCTTCGTGCTCAGCAATTACGCTCGCGCGTTGTTGCGAAAGGGCGACCTGCCCGGAGCGCTCGACGCGGCGACGCGGGGCTACCAGCGCCGTCCGAATGATCCGCTGGTGCGCGACGCGCTGATTCAGACGCTGATCGCCGCGGGAAAATGCCCCGACCCGAGCGGTTGCGGCGACGTCTTGAGGCAGATCTCCTCGGGCGAATGAAAACCGTCACCGCGTGTTGAATCGAACGCGTGTGAGGTGCGTCTCGCGCGGCAGCAAGGAGAGACAAGCCATGAAACGTTTTTCGATCGCGGTGGTGTTCCTCGCGATCGCCGGCAGTGCGTGGGCCGGTGATCCGAAAGTGGTGGCCCGGGTGGGCCGCATCTACATCGACGAGCAGAGCGTGGGAGGCCTGAGCGCCCACGAGTCGCGCCTCGAGAAGCAGAGCGACGGCTCGTTGAAGGGTCGAGGCGGCGATCAGCTGGTCTCGAGCAAGGGCGACTCCGTCGAGGTGAAGCTCGGCGCCTACAAGGGCGTGTTCACGGTGAAGTCGGTGAACGACGTGCGCACCATCGACGGCGAGTGGGGCACCGGCTTCCCCAGCCACCCGGTGCACATCGAGCTCGCCGCCGACCACGTGTTCATGAAGTGGGGCTTCTACGAGCGCACCCTGAAGCCGATCGATGCGCCACAGCTCGACGCCTCGTGCCGCCGCTTCGCCCGCGACGACGGCGGGGTGGCCGGCCGGTGGATCGACGTGATGGACCTCTGCGGCGACGCGATCAGCACCAAGGTCCCCTCACAGGAGCTGGTCACCGCGCTGCTGATGAACGGCTTCAAGAAAGACCGCTACGCCGTCGCCGGCCCGGTGCCGCTCGCCACCAGCGAGACGCCGGCACTGCACCGGTAACCGGTTCGCCGCCTCGCTTACCCTGCGCGGCTTCGCGGCCTAGCTGTGGATTCTCATGACGTTGTTCACGCTGCGGCCTTGAGTCGGGCGAATGGTGTCATGCGGATGGTGCCGTGTAACCGGTCTTCGTTGTAGTGCCGTAGCCACCCGCGCAGCGCAGTTGAGCGCTGCGCGGAGCTGATGAAGGGCATGGCGTACGCGCATTCACGCAGCAGCGTTTGGATGAAGCGCTCGGCCTTTCCGTTTGTGCGTGGCGTGTAGGGTTTCGTTCTTCGGTGCTGCAAGCGCAGCCTGGCGCAGCAGTGCGCGAAGACCAACGAGCGGTAGTTCGTTCCGTTGTCGGTAAGGATTCTGCGCACGCGGACCCCCATCGACCGAAACCACGCCAGGGCACGCTTCAAGAAGCCCACTGTCGTGACGCCCGTCTCGTCGGGCAGGACCTCGACATACGCGACGCGCGAGGCGTCATCGACGCAGACGTGGACGAAGTCCCAGCCGATGCCTCGGTTTCTCTTGTGGCCTGTGAGTCCCGTGATGCGATGCCCGAGGCCTTTGATGCGGCCCAGCTTCTTCACGTCGAGGTGCAGCATGTCGCCGGGTTTGGGCCACTCGTAGCGGACGATGGGTTGTACCGGCTCGAGAGCGCGCAGCCGAGAAACCTTGTTGCGCTTCAGGATGCGCGCGACCGTCGACTTTGGCAGCTGTAGCCGGGTGGCGATCGCCGGCCCCGACATCCGGCTGCGCCGCAGCATGAGGATGAGTTCCACCCACGCCGGCCCGAGCTGCAGCGGCGAGCTCTTCGGCCTGGACGAGCGATCGTTCAGCTCGGCCTCGCCGCCGAACTCATAGCGGTTGAGCCATTTGTGCGCGGTGCGCGTGCTGACGCCTGCGGCATCTGCAGCACGCGTCACCTTCCAGCCGAGTCGCACGACGCGATCGACAAGCAAGGCTCGACTCTCGGGGCAGGTCCGCGCTTTCTTATGCAGGTTCATCTGGGGGTCCTCGGTGGGTGGTTGGACGTCTCGCAACGCCAGCAATCCACAGAGCCCCTCGGATGGACATCTCCGAATAGGGAACGACCTATTGAGATTTCACACCTAGCGCAGGTCGAGGACCGGCCAGTTGTAGCTGCGGGCCAAGGCTCGCAGCCGCAGGTCGGGGTTCACCGCGGTGGGCCGGCCGACCACGGTGAGCATCGCGTAGTCGCTCGCCGAGTCGGTGTAGGCGTGGCTCTTGATCAGCGAGAGGTTGTGCTTGTCGCAGTAGTCGCGAATCACGTTCGCCTTGTTCGCGCCCTCGATGATCGGGGGGATCACCTTGCCGGTGGCGATGCCGCCGACGAACTGCATCTTGTTGGCGATCATGTCGTCGGCGCCGAGGTGGCGCGCGAGCGGCGCCATCGTGAAGTCGAGCGCGCCGGTCACCAGCACCACCCGCAGCTTCGAGCGCCGCGCCTCGTCGATCAGGTCTTTCGAGCGGGGAAAGATCGCCGGCTTGATCACGTCTTCGAACATGTCCTCCGCCAGGGTCAGCAGCCGGTCCTGGGTGAGGCCGGCGTAGCGCCGGTAGAAGAACTCGTTGAAGACCTTGCGGTCGATCAGGTTGAGCGCGCCGAAGAGCGGAATCGAGGCCAGCGTCGAGGCGGTGCGGCCGACGATGCCGCGCACCGTGCCGCCGTTCATCGCGTAGTAGCCGTACGCGTGAACCACGTTGGTGGTGATCAGCGTGCCGTCGACGTCGAAGAAGGCGGCGTTGCCCTGGGGAGTGTCGTGATGCACGCGCTGGCCCTTAGCACCGCCCCCCCGCGGTTGGCTAACCTTGCCGACCGTGACCGCTGCCGTGACCCCTCCGAGCGACGAAGACCGCATTCGCCTCGAGGGCAGGCTCGAGGAGCTCGAGGCGGCCCTGCGCGACATCGCCGCGCTCGAGCAGTGCCTCGCCGCGCCGGAGTGGTGCGACCAGCTCCCGTTTCGCCTCGACCTGGTGGCCCGGGTGCGCGAGCGCGAGAACACCCTCCCGGCGCTGATGGAGCACGTCGCCCGCCTCGACAGCACCCGGCCGCTGGTCTCCTCGTTGAAAGAGACCCGCACCTCGTTGATCTCCCGGGCGCAGCTGCGGTTGATCGCGGTCGGCGCCGGAGCCCAGGTCGACCTCTCGCAGCAGCTGCGCGCGCTGCTGGAGCGCAACCCGCTCGCCTACGGCATCACCCGCGAGGGCCAGGGCCGCGGCGTGGGGCCGCTGATCGCCGTCGGGCTCGGCCTCGCCGCGCTGATCAGCCCGCTCACCGGCCTTCACAACCTCGTCGGAGCAGCGGTGATCGCCGCCGGCGGAGGGCTGCTCACCGCCGCCGGGGCGACCTGGCGCGCGGCCCGCCGCGGTGCCGCGGTGTGGATGTTGGAGACCGACCGGATCACCATTCAGCCGCCCGGCGCCGACCCGTGGTTCGTGCCGCTGGGCTCGCTCACCTACGTCGACATCGCCACCAACCGCTCCGAGCTGCAGCTGTACCGCACGCCGGCGGTGCGCGGCCTCGGCACTCCGGTGGTGCCACTCGCCACCACCGCGGTGCAGCGGGTGGCGGCGCTGATCGAGCTCTACCGCGCCAAGGCGTGGCAGGTGCGCCCGCGCGACGTCGACGGCGACTGCGCGGTGATGAGCGCCGCGCTCACGCCCGGTTTTCAGGGCTGGGCGCTGGTCACCCCGGCCGGCGCGGCGTTCATTCGCGACCGCGGCGCGCCCGAGGCCACCCAGGCGTTCACCGGCCGCAACGTCGAGCACCTGCTCGGCGAAGAGGCGCTGCTCCGCGAGCTCGGCCGGCTGCCCGACACGGTGATCGCGCAGATCGCTCCCGCGCTGAACGCGGTGCAGGGCTGCGCCTGGTTGCCCGGAGAGCGGCTCTCCCTCGAGCTCGAGCCCCGGGTGCACCTGGTCGATGGAGACGTCGCGCTCACCCTCGGCGCCGACGGTGAGAACCGCGAGCGGCTGCTGCGCTGGTACGGCTAGCGCGCCATTAGAGCGCGCAGATGACGTCGATCGCGCTGGTGCGCGAGACGAGCACGTTGCCGGTGAGCGGGTCGACCGCGATCGCGCCGATGTTGTCGGAGCCGCCGAAGTCGAAGCTGCCCAGCATGTCGCCGGTGGTCGACAGCTTCATCACCCGGCCGTTGCCCGGGTCGGCGGCGTAGAGGTTGCCCTGGGCGTCGAACGCGAAGCGCTCGGGAGCCTCGTGGTACATCGAGGTGCCGTCGAACTGGCCCGGCCCGCTGCCGCGCCCGCCGATCGACCCCAGCCGGTTCATCGACGCGTCGAACGACACCAGCACGTTGTCGTTGAGCTCGCCGGCCCACAGCAGCCCCGAGGTGTCGCGCGCGATGCCGGTGAAGAACGGGGTGAAGTTCGGCATTCCACCGTACGGGCCGCCGACGAGGCCGCCGTCGGTGTCGAGCCGCACCAGCCACGCCGCCGAGACCAGCAGGGTGCCGTCGGTGTCGTAGAAGATGCCGTCGCCGTCGGAGGTGTTGGTCGAGAAGCTCTTCAGCTTCGAGCCGAGCGCGTCGAGCATCACCACCGTCGGCGAGCTGTCCACCGAAGGGTCGAAGTCGAGCACGTAGGTGTCGCCCGCGCCGTCGAACGCGAAGTCCTGGCCCGCCTTCAACACGCCGTCGGGCGTGGCGTTGAGGAAGCCGCGGTTCGGCGCCGGCGCGAACATCGACAGGTACGACTTGCCCGCCGACTGCTGCCAGTTGAGCACGTAGAGGTTGCCCTGCGCGTCGAACTGCATCGCCCGAATGCCGGCGAACGGGTGCTGCGCCGGCGCGGTGACGTGGTGCCCGTCGCCGAGCGCGTGGTTGCAGTCGGTGCGGGTGCTGCCGCCGCCGGTGCCCGAGCCGCCTCCGCTCGCCGAGCCTCCGCCGCTCGCCTTGCCGCCGCCGCTTGCGCTGCCGCCGCCGGTGGCCGCGCCGCCACCGGCTGCGCTTCCACCGCCGCTGGCAGAGCCTCCGCCGTTGCCGTGGGAGGTGAGGCCTCCGCAGGCACACAGCGACAGGCAGGCGATCAGCGCGAAACGCACGGGGCCGCGCCTAACACAGGCGGCCGCCCGCGGGCCAACCGCGCCTCAGCTGCCCGGCGCGCACTGGGTGGCGATGTCGGAGACGGTGAGGAACCGCTCGAACATCTCCTTCCACGGCTTCCACTCGTGGCCGCCCTCGGCCGAGAACAGGTGGTCCTTCGGCATGATCGCGCCCAGCATCTCGTCGGAGCCCGACATCGCCTGGTCTTTCGTTCCCCAGCCGAGCCACAGCTTCGGGCCCGCCTCTTCGCCGAGGTTGACCGCCTTCAGCCAGCGCCACATCTGCGCCTGGTAGTTGTCTTCGTTCACCGGCGCCTTCTCGGGCGCCTGCCAGGCCTTCACTCCGCCGGCCTGGTGAATCTTCATCGTGAAGTCGTCGTCGCCCAGCCACGGCGCCATCGCCAGCACGCCGTCGACCTGGCCCGGCCGCTGCGAGGGGTAGAACAAGCTGCCGAAGCCGCCCATCGAGATTCCCACCAGCCAGACGTGCTCGTAGTTCTTCGCCAGGTTGGGGGCCATCACGTCCTTCTCGAAGCGCTCAAGAAAGTTGCCCTTGAAGTAGTAGCGGAAGGTGGCGTCGCTGGCGACGATGTCGGCCGAGAGCTGGTGGTCGCGCACCATCTTCACGAAGCCCTGGTCGAAGTACGCGCTCCCGTTGTCGCCGGCGCCGGGCAGAAAGACGATCAGGCACTTCGGCTTGGTGCCACCGGCCGCGGCGTTACCCTGGCCACCCAACGGGTCGGGGCGAAACGTCATCGGCGTGGGAGCCGACAGAAACACACAGCTGCTGCAGAGGAGGGCGACGGATGCGAGCGCGGTTCTCATAGCCAGCCCTGAGAGACGTAGAACTCGCAGCTTTGTTTCAGGCTTTCGGCGATCGTCACTTTCGGCTGATAGCCGAGCAGCCGCTTCGCCTTGTCGATGCTGCAGGTCCACCCGGGCGCGAGCAGCTGGCGGGCGAGCTTGCGGTTGATCGGCAGCTTCTTGCCGGTCGCCTTCGAGACCAGGTCGGCGCTGAAGCCGAGCGACTTGAGCAGCTGCTCCGGCACCGGCACGGTGCGGGTCTTCACCTCGAGCTGCCCGGCGACGATGCGCAGCAGCGTCTCCAGGCTCACCGCCTCGTCGGAAGACGCGAAGAACGCCTCGCCCACCGCTTCTTTTTTCGTCGCCTGCAGAATCAGCTGCGCGACCACGTCGTTGACGTCGACCATCGACAGCAACCGCTCGGGGCCGAGCAGGCGAATCACCATGCCCTTCTTCACCAGCTTGAAGAAGGTGAGGTTCTCGTGGTCGCCGGGGCCGAGAATTCGCGACGGGCGGCAGCTGGTGACCTCGAGCTGTTTCGAGAAGGTGAACGCGAGCCGCTCGGCTTCGGCCTTGCTCTCGCCGTACCACTCCTCGGGACAGAACGGGTCTTCCTCGCGGCGCGGGCGGTCGGCCGACGATGGGCCCGACGCGGCGAGCGAGCCGCAGAGCACGAAGCGCCGCCCTCCGGTCTTCACCATCGCCTCTGCCACCAGCTGCGTGCCGTGGGCGTTCACCCGCATGAAGTCGTCGCGCGACGCGCCGCGCCGCACGCCCGCGAGGTGAAACACCACCTCGACGCCCTCGCACGCCTTCAGCAACGAGGCGGAATCGGTGACGTCGCCGCTCACCCGCGTGCCCGCGGAGCCCAACGCCGACGCATCGGAGCCGTCGCGCACCAGCGCGCGCACCTCGGAAAACGCGCCGTCAGCGGCGAGACGTTTGACGAGTGCTGCTCCCAAAAAACCGTTCGCCCCGGTGACCAGACAACGCATCGCGCCGCACTTTCCCTCGAAAAAATGCATTTTGGGGCTGTTTTTCCCTCTAGAGCGGTGCTACTCGTCGCGACCCGGTTCTCGCTCTGAGACCGCTAACGTCCCCACCCGGGGAGGAGATCGCAAATCGATGGCCGCTAAGAAGACTGCGAAGAAGACCGGTGCGAAGCGTAAGCCCAATGCCGCGTTCATGAAGCCGATGACGCCGTCGTCGTCGTTGGCCGAGATCGTCGGCGCGAAGCCGCTGCCGCGCACCGAGGTCACCAGCAAGGTGTGGGCGTACATCAAGAAGCACGGCCTGCAGGACTCGAAGGACCGCAAGAAGATCAACGCCGACGACAAGCTCGCGGCAGTGTTCGGCGGCAAGAAGTCCGTCAACATGTTCGAGATGACCAAGCTCGTCAGCAAGCACCTGAGCTGAGCGATTCGCTTTCTGCTTTGAAAAAGGCTCGCTCCCTCAAACGGAGCGGGCCTTTTTATTTTCCGCCGCGCGGCTACTTGCGGGTGCGCACGCTCTCGTAGTTGAGCCGCAGGTCGGCCTGCTCCGGCAGCACACGCGGCACCACCGCGACGAAGCGAGCGCCCTTGCCCGCGGGGTTCTCCTCGTGGGTCAGCTCTCCACCGAGCCCCGAGGCCGCGCGACGCGCCATGAACAGCCCGAGGCCCAGGCCCGCGCCCGGAGGCCGGGTGGTGAAGAACGGGTCGAACACCTGCTCGGCGAGCTCGGCCGCGATGCCGTCGCCGGTGTCGTCGACCTCCACCCGCGCCTGCTTCTCGTCGCCCGACACCCGCACCCGCACCGGCTCACCGGCGCCCATCGCCTTGCGCGCGTTGTCGAGCACCGGCCGCAGCAGCCGCCGCACCAGCGTGCCGTCGGTCTTCAGGTTCACCGGCTCACCGGTCACCTCGAACGGCGCGAACTCGGCGGCGAGCGACTTCACCACCGCGAGCAGCTCCACCGAGGTGACGGCCGGGCGGTGCTCCAGCTCGGCGAACGTTCTCACCGTGGTGCTCACCCGGCGGCAGGCGGTGAGAATCTCGTCGACCATCTCTTCGATCTCGACGAAGGCCGGGTTCGCCTTGCCGCCCGCCTCGGCCTTCACCTCGCCGAGGTAGCTGGGCAGCGTCTGCGAGTTCGACTGCAGAATCGCGAGCGGGTTGTTGAGCTCGTGCGCCAGCCCGGCGGCGAACAGCGAGAGCGACGCGGCCCGGCGCGCCTCGTCGAGCTTCTTGCCCTGTTCGAGCAGCTGGTTGTGGGCCACCGAGAGCTGCTGGTGCAGCTGCCGCAGCTGGGTCGACATCTGCACGAAGTGGCCGACCTCCGAGAACTGCAGCAGCACCGGCGCGCCTTCTTCGTCGAGCAGCGCCACCCGCAGCGCCACCACGCCGTTGGAGCCGTCGCCCCGGCGAATCGCCACCTCGGCGAAGCTGCCCGGCTCTTCGAGAAAGCTGACCGAGAAGGGGAGCGTGCTGGGCGAGAACTCGGTCGGCTCCAGCTGCGAGAGCGCGAGGCCTTCGAGCTCGTTGGTTTCGCGCCCGAGCACCGCCGCCGCCGGGCCGCGCACCGACAGAATCGAGTGCGGTGCGGTGGGTGAGACCAGCGCGTGGAGCTGGGCCGACTCGTCGAGCATCAACGAGATCAACCGCGCGCCGTGCTGCTTCCAGAGCGCGTTAGAAGGCGACTGCATTCTCCACCAGGAGCCTGAGGGCGGCCCGCTCGGTCTCGGGCGGCCGCTGGGGAACGTTCAAGCGCGCGGCCGGCTCGGCACCGGCGGCGACCGCCTGGCCACCCGCCATCGACGGCCAGCCGAGCGCCGCCGCCCACTCGTCGGCCACGCAGATCGCGTCGGCCACGGTCGCCTTCTGCGGCGCCGGCGGAGGCGGTGGGGCGTGGTGGTGCTCGATCGCGTTCATCAGCGGCGGCGGGTAGTGCCACTTGGTGCCGAGCCGCTTGGCGATCTGGAGGTGGTCGACGCCCCAGACCTCGCGCTCGAGCTCGAGCGAGTAGCCGCTCTTGGCGGCGCGCTCCTGGTACTCGCGCATCTTCTGGGGCGCGAGCACCTGCACCGCCATGCGCCCCACGTCGTGGAGCAGGCCGGCGGCGAGCGCGACGTCGCGGCCCACCAGCTTGGCGTCGGCGGCCAGCTTCACCGCGATCGCCGAGACCGCCCGGGCGTGCTGCGCCATCGCCGGGTCGAGGCCCGAGCCGGCGCGCTTCAGCACCAGGTTCGAGAGCGTGCAGAGCGCGAACTGGTGCACCGCCGAGAAGCCGAGGGTGGTGACCGCGCGCTGCACCGTCTTGATGCCGCCCGGCACCGCGTAGAAGGCGGAGTTCGACAGGCGCAGCAGGTCGGCGGCGAGGGCGGCGTCCTTCTCAATCAACGCCGCCATCGACTGGGCCGTACAGCGCGGGTCTTCCACCAGCTGCCCGAGCTTGAGGCAGACGTCAGGAAGCGGGGGGAGTTGTGTAAGACGATCGAGGAGTTGTTCCATCCCAACCCTCACGACACCTTGGCACGTTTCACGTCAGCAGCTGGGACAAAAAGCCACTACGGCTTCCCGAGCTCGTAGGCCTCGACGGCGTTGTCCATGAAGTGGGGAATCAGAATGCGCTTGCGCTTGGAGTCGTAGCCGATGTCGGCGGGGGCCTTCTGGTCGGCCATCACCTCGGTGAACTCGGCGCCCGGCTTGCCCTTGAAGATGCCGTTGGCCTCCCAGCTGGAGATGTAGAGCTCGCCGTCGGCCTCGAAGATGCCGTCGAGGGTGCCCTTGGGCAGCTGGGTGACCGCGCCCTTCTTCTTGCCCTTCACGTCGACCTGCCAGAGCTCGTTGTTGCCGAAGTTCACCACCCAGACGCCGGCCCTGTTGGCGAACACGCCGTTCGGGTGGCCGAGGTCTTTCGCCTTCACCAGGGTGACCAGCTTGCCCTTCTCGATCGCGTAGACGGCGTCGGCGTCGGAGGGCTCGAAGTCTTTCGCGCCCTGCTTCATGCCGGTGTCGGTGACGTAGACTTTTCCTTCGTGCGCGTAGAGGTCGTTGACGAAGGTGCCGCCGGGCACCGCGATCTCGCCCTTGGGCTTGCCGCTCTTGCGGTCGAACATGCGCACGGTGTCGATGTCGGCGACGTAGAGCACGTCGCTCAGAATCGCGGTGCCCTTGGGCGCGTTGAGGGTGACGCCCTTCTCACCACCGGCGATGAACTTCGGGGTCAGCACCTTGCCCTCGGGCGAGACCACCGAGATGTAGCCGTTGTTGTCCTTCGCGAGCGGCGAGCCGTTGATGTTGGAGACCAGGTACTCGTCGTTCTTCTCGTCGTAGAGCACCGACTCCGGGGTCTGAATGCCCTCTTTGACCGAGAGCACCGGCGCGGGGCCCTTCTTGGCCTCGGCGGGCTTCGCGGGAGCGGCGGTGCCGGCATCGGCGGCGTGAGCGGCGGTGGCGAACAGCACTGCGAGCACGAGTGTTTTCATGGTGGCCGATCTAGCCGCGTGCTTCTTCGCTCGCAGCATTAAACTCGCCGCTCCTTGTTACCGCGTTGCGCCCTGGTGTCGTTTGGTCTGCTGCTGGCCGCGTGCCCGGGGCCGAAGCCGCCCGGCACCGACGGTGGCGCCGACGCCGGCGACGGAGGCGAGCAGCCGGTGGCCGACGCCGGCCCCTACGACTCGGGGATTCCGGTCTTCGACGCCGCCGGCTTCTGCGGAGTGTGGGCGCAGACGTACTGCCGGTGGGCGCTCGCCTGTGGCCAGGTGCCGGCGAGCGAGGCGCAGCGCTGCCTCGAGGTGCAGGCGGCCACCTTCTGCGACTCGGTGAACGCGCGGCTCGACGCCGGGCGGGTGGGCTTCGACGCCGGCGAAGCGCTGCGCTGCCTGTTGGCGCTCGAAGAGGCGAAGTGCGGCGCGCTGCCTTCGTCGTGCCCCCGGGCGTACGCGGCCCAGGTGCCGCTCCACGGCGCGTGCTCCGCCGGCAGCGACTGCGCCCAGGGCTTCTGCCAGCTCGACGGAGGGTGCGGCACCTGCACCGCGCCGCTCGGCCTGGGCAGCGCCTGCAGTGGGGCAGGGCAGTGCGACGACGCGGGCTACTGCGCCGGTTCCAGCTGCGCGCCGAAGCTCGATGCGGGCGTGAGCTGTGTCGGCCTCGGCTCGGCGGCGTGCCGCAGCGGGCGCTGCGCGTTCACCGCCGGCATGGGCGACGTTTGCGCTTCGTCTCCGATTCCTCCCAGCTGCGCCTCGAGCGCGAGCTGCCCCGGCGGGTGGTACTGCAACGAGTTCGGCGACTGCGCGGTGAAGCTGGCGATGGCCGCGAGCTGCAAGAAAGACGACGCCTGCGTCAGCGGTGCGTGTGTGAGCGGCACCTGCGAGGCCGTCGCGGTGGCGTCGGTGGCCCCGGGCGCGGCGTGCAGCGCGAGCTGGCAGTGCGCCGGCGGGTTGATCTGCAAGGCCGCGAAGTGCGTCGAGCGGCTGCGGGCCGATGCCGGCTGCGAGCTGGCCGGCCTCGACGTGTTCGTCGGTTGCCCGTACCAGTTCGTCTGCGACGCGCACGACCTCAGGTGCGCGCCCGTCGAGGTGTACTGCGCGTACCCCGGCTACTGCGGCGGCGGCCCGGTCGAAGGCGAGGCGTGCCCGAGCTCGGGCTGTCGCGGCTACTCCGCCTGCGTCACCCTCGACGGCGGTCAGCAGTGCGTGCGCTCGCAGGCGCTCCCGGGAGAGGCGTGCAACACCGACCTCGCCTCGCGCGCCTGCGCGGTGGGCGACTGCAACGGCAACGTGTGCCCTCCCTCCCCCCAACAAGGGGGAGGGTGCCCGTAGGCCGGGAGGGGGCTCACGCCTCAGTCCCGTCGTGCGCGAGGCACCGCGGCCCGCCGCACGACCTCCCGCAGGTCGAACTCGCCCGAATCAGAGCGCGGCAGCGTCACCTCGTGCTCCGCGACCCGTTGGGCGATCTCCTCGACCATCTTGGCCTGCTGCTTCGCCCGCTTCGCACCGCCGAACTGCGACTGCTCACTGCGTCGCTTCGTTCCGGTTGCCATGTGCGGGGTCATAGCGCGCTATTTGCGGCCGATCACCTGGCCGCGCTTCGGCTCGCCCTGATCAATCGCCCGCCCATCGGCGAGGTACTCCACGAACTGCGTCGGCAGCCCGTGCGCCTTCACCCACTCGGCGTTGTCCATCAGCTGGTAGTGCAGGTGCGGCTCGGTCGAGACGCCGGAGTTGCCGGCCTTGGCGATCACCTGCGCGGCGAGCACCAGCTGACCCTTCTTCACCGCGATCGAGCCCTTCTGAAGGTGCCCGAAGAGCGAGAACTCGCCTCCGCCGTGGTCGATCACCACGTGGTTGCCGTACAGCTCGCTCGGGTTCACGCTGCCCGGGAGGTTGTCGAGCATGCCGTCGCGCACCTCGACCACGATGCCCGGCGCCGGCGCGACCACGTTCTTCCCGTAGCAGTAGTACTGCTCGTTCTTCTTCCCGTCGCCGTCGTAGCTGCGGCCGCCGCGCATGATCAGCAGGTCCAACGCGAACCGCTCGTCGCTCACCGCCGCGTGGGCGTTCTCGTCGATGGTGCGCCCGCCCCAGAGCACGTTCCAGTAGCCCTCGAACGGAGGCTTGAGCCGGGTGTGCACCTGGTAGTCGAGGTTGGGGCTCGGCGCTTCCTTGGTCGCGGGGTGCGCCTGCACGCTGATCAGCTGATCCTTCGAGTCCCAGCTCCACTCGATTTCGACGCCCCGCGCGTAGCGGGTGAAGATGCCGGCCCGCTTGTACTGCCGCACCCCGCCGGTGGCCGAGGTGGTCTCGTCGATGATCCGCACCTCGTCGCCGAAGTCGCTCCGCAGCTTGCGCGCGAACGCCAGCAGCTGCGCCTCGGTGCCGAAGTTGCGTTTGAAGTCGGGGCCCGCCTGCTGCCAGAGCGAGCTGGAGTTGCAGTGGAACAACGACTGCGACAGCCGCCGCCCGCGCTCCATCGCCTCGTGGGTCGACTTCGACTCCGGCAGCTCGATCATCTCTTCGCCGCGCAGCTCGCCGCACTCCTTGCCGGTGCAGGTCGTCACTCCGCCGCCGGTCTCGTGATCGGGCGCGACTGCGAGGAAGGCGAGGGCGAACAGGCTGAGCACTACGAGACGCATCAGTTACTCGAAGGGGATGACTGAAACCTTGTCCCCCGACTCTACGCCGAGCAACTCCTTTGAGGCAGCTGGCAGCAGAATCTCCTGATCATCGAAGCGGACCGCGGTCTTGATCGCGCGAAACCGGTTCTTCCCCGAGGGGCTCTCGTGGCCGACCAGCATGTCTTCGGCCTCCATCTCGAGCTCGCCGTCCTTCACCGTGGCGGTGCGGTAACGGCGCACCAGCGAGACCTCGGCCACGTCGGCTTCGTAGTGCGGCCCGCCGTCGAACGGGTCGATCCGGTCGACGTACTTGAAGCCGATGCGCTCGAGCATGCGCTGCACGCCCTTGGTCTCGGTGCCCACCTCGCCGATCATCTTCTGCGCTTTCGGAGGGAAGAGCGTCACGTAGATGTCGGAGGCGGGGAACAGCTCCTTGATGAACTCTTTGTTCTGCCGCGAGAGCTTGTCGGCCTCCCAGTAGTCCAACCCGGTGAAGCGCTTGCCGCACGAGTCCCACAGCGCGCTGCGCCCGTCTTTCTCGAGCGGCGGCATCAGCTCGGCCAGAATGCGCGAGCGAAACAGCCGCCGGTGCATCGCCATGAACATGAAGCGCACGTACGACAGCTGCTTGCCCGGCTTGTCGGGCCCCGAGCGGTACGGAGGGTCGACCACCAGGCCGCCGATCTCGGTCGGGCCGTCGTAGTTGTAACCAATCGACAAGACCTTGTGCTTGAAGTGCCGGTCGATGGTCGCCGAGTAGTGCTCGGCCTGGGTCACCTGAAAGCTGATGTGCGGCGCTTCTTTGGTGCCGTGCTGCGCGATGATCATCGAGGTGCCGATAATGCGCTCGTTGCGCTGGTCTTCGAGCACGAACAGGTACTCGCGCTGAAACGGGTCTTTGATCTTCGCCGAGAACGAACGCACCGAGGTGTCGATCAGCGACTCGAGCACCTCCTCGTTGTCGGGGAGGTTCACGCTGTTGAGCACCGCCGCGAGCCGCTTCAGGCCCTTGAGGTCGGTTTTTTGAACGTCGCGAACCAGCAGCACGGCTCTTCTGACTAGCCCATGCCTTCAGCAGCGTCACCTTTCGTGTGTTAGGAACCCACACCGTGAGCTCCCCCGACGATGTCTCTAAGTGGCTGAAAACACAGCTTCCCCAGATGGAAGCGGCCCTGGAAGCAATGGTTTTGATCAACTCGTTTACCTCCAACCCGGAGGGCGGGCGCAAGACCGGGGAGCTGGTGAAGCAGACCTTCACCATTCCAGGCGTGAGCTGCGAGGTGGTGACCAGCCAGAAGTTCGCCGACCACCTGGTGTTCAGCTCCGAGGGCAAGGGCGCGCCGGTGGCGTTGATCGGCCACCTCGACACCGTGTTCCCGCCCGGCAAGTTCGAGGGCTATCGCAAAGACGGCGACAAGCGCCGCGGCCCCGGCGTGCTCGACATGAAGAGCGGCCTGGTCACCATCGCCTGGGCGATTCGCGCGCTGGTGGAGGCGAAGAAGCTGGGCGAGGTTCCACCGCTGCGGGTGGTGGTGGTCTCCGACGAAGAGATCGGCTCTCCCGAGGGCGCGCCGATCATCGAGCGGGTGTGCAAGGGCGCGCAGGCGGCGCTGGTGTTCGAGTCGGGCCGCACCAACGACGCGATCGTCACCGCGCGCAAGGGCGTCGGCTACTACGACGTCACCTTCACCGGTAAGCCGGCGCACGCGGGCAACAACCACGCCGACGGGGTGAACGCGATCTGGGCCTGCAGCCGCTACGTCGAGCTGGCGCAGAAGCTCACCGACTACCCGCGCGGCCTCACCGTCAACGCCGGCAAGATCACCGGGGGCACCAGCAAGAACACCGTGCCCGACACCTGCGTGGTCGAGCTCGACGTTCGCTTTCAGACCAAGAAAGACGCCGAGTGGGTGCAGGCCGAGCTGAAGCGCCTCGCCGAAGAGGCCGCGGCGACGGTGAAGGGCGCGAGCGTGAAGTTCGACGGCGGAGTGGTGCGCTACCCGATGGAGCGCACCGACCAGAGCGTGAAGCTGCTCGAGAAGTACGCCGCCTGCGCCAAAGCCGAAGGGCTCGCCGCCGACGAGGCGCCCCGGGTGGGCGGAGGCTCCGACGCCTGCACCACCTCGGCGATGGGCATTCCCTCCATCGACGCGCTCGGGCCGCGCGGCACCGGCTTTCACACCCCCGACGAATACATCGAGCTGCCCACCCTGGTTCCCCGGGCGGCGGCATTGGCGAGACTGTTGCTCAGCCTCTGATACCCTGCGCCGCCGTGCGTACCCCCCTCGCGCTCGCCGCCTTCGCGGCGCTGTTGGTTGCCTGCGGTCAGAAGCCCAGCGACGGCGGAGTGCAGCTGGAGATCAGCTACCACTACCTCCACGCCGCGCCCGGCTGCGTGGTCGCCGGCGCGACGCCCGACATGCCCACCGGGCAGACCAACGAGCGCGGCATCAGCACCACGGATCAGAGCGGCACGCTGAAGGTCGGCGTGGTGCCCACCACCGGCTGGAGCGGCGGCATCACCGTCTTCGCCGAGCTTCACCAGGGCAGCTGCACCGGCGCCACGCTCGCCACCGACAGCAAGCACCTCGCGTTTCCCGAGGTGGGCAAGGTGTCGACCACGATGCTCTCGGTCTCCGAGCTCGCCACCGACGGCGGCGGAGGCGGAGCCGGCGGCGGGGGTGGCTCGAGCGCCGGCGGCGGCGCCGCGACCGGGGGTGGCTCGGCGGCAGGTGGCGGCGCGGCAACCGGCGGTGGCGCAGCGGCCGGCGGTGGTTCGGCCACCGGCGGCGGGTCATCGACCGGAGGCGGCTCCGCGGTGGGCGGCGGGTCGGCGACCGGCGGTGGGTCTGGCACCGGTGGCGGGTCGGCGACCGGCGGAGGCTCTTCGAGCGGCGGCGGCTCGGGTACCGGTGGCGGTTCGGGCACCGGCGGCGGTGGAGGAGGCGGCGGTGGCTCGACCGGCGGCGGCTCGGGCGCCTGCGCGCCCAACCTCAACTTCTCGGCGGTCGGCGTCTCCAACAGCAGCACCTGGAACGACCTCTCGCTCTTCAGCGGCGGCGCGTACGTGGTCTCCGACAACAGCAACGACATGGAATTCTCCGACGGGGGCAACTTCGCGACTCCTGCCGGGTTCTGTAACGGCCTGCTGCTGTCTTCGTGGGCGCGAAGCGACGGCCGCCTCTACGTCGCGGGCACCGGTTTCGGGATCCACTTCTATGACCCGTCGGCGGACACCTGTCCCGGTTTGGTGGCAGACACCACCTTCACCAACGCGGGCAGCTTGAGCGCGCTCACCGGGGTGAACGGCTCCACCACTCAAATCTTCGGCGGCAGCGACCAGGGCTGGCTGTTCAGCGCCACCGACCCGGCGAGCCTGGCGCCCACCCAGCAGATTGCCTCCGCGCACTGGTACGGCGCCGACAGCTTCGGCACCGCGGGCGTGGTGATGGTCTCGGGCGACGTGAACGGCAAGCGCGCGATCGCCACCTGGGATGCCGGAGGCCCCGGCTGGGACGTGTTCGTCACCGCCGACAACGGCACCTTCCACGACGTCAGCGTGGTCGACGGCACCACCGCCTTCGCGGGCGGCGACAACGGCGCCTTCTACGCGTGGGACGGAGGCCAGTGGCAGCAGGTGGCCGGTCCGGGCTTCACCATTCTGGGAATGAAGGCGCTCTCGCCCTCGCTCGTCTACGCGGTCGGCGGCGGCAAGAACACCGTCGCGGTCTGGGACGGCGGCGTCTGGCAGAGCACCACCCTCACCACCGCCAGCCCGCCGCACTTCAACCGGGTGCGCGCCAACGGCTGCGACGTCTGGGTCGCCGGCACCGGCGGCAACGTCTCGCACACCGGCCCGTAGACCTCAGAGCCAGGCGCGCAGCCGGTAGGCGATGAAGGTCAGCAGCCGCTCGAGCAGGCCGCGCTCCTTCAGCATCTGCCGGGTGACGGTGACGCAGTGCTGGAGGTCGTCGACGAACATCCGCTCGACCGCCTGCGAGAAGTGCGGGTCGCGAATCACCGCGTTCACCTCGAGGTTGCTGCGGAGCGAGAGCGCGTCGAGGTTGGCGCTGCCCACCGTGCTCCAGTTGCCGTCGACCACCGCGGTCTTGGCGTGGAGCACCCGGCCTTCCCACTCGAACACCTTCACGCCCGCCTTGAGCAGCCGGGGGTAGAGGCCGCGCGCCGCCCACAGCACCGGGCCGACGTCGGTGGTCGCGGCGAGAATCACCGCCACCTCCACCCCGCGCCGCGCCGCGCGAATCATCGCCTTCAGCACCCGGTTCGGCGGCAGGAAGTACGCGTGGGTGAGGTAGATGCGCTTCTGCGCGGCGTTCATCGCGTCGACGTAGGCCTTGCGAATGTCTTTGTGGTCTTTGGCGAAGTCGTTGCCGATGATTCGCACCTTGCCGTCGCCGGTCACCTGCGGCCGCCGGTAGCGGGCGACGTCGAGCTTCGCCCCCCGCGAGCGGCGCCAGGTCTCGAGGAACAACCGCTCCAGCTCCTGCGCCGCCGGGCCTTCGATGCGCACGTGGGTGTCGCGCCAGCCCAGCCCGCCCTCGTCGGCCGAGGCGTAGTCGTCGGAGATGTTCAGCCCGCCGGTGAAGCCGACCTCGCCGTCGACCACCAGCGCCTTGCGGTGGTTGCGCCGGCGCAGGCGCGCGAGCGCTCCCGCCCAGCGGCCACCGAGGCGCACCGGCATGAACCGCACCCAGCGCACCCCGGCCTCCGACATCTGCGCGTAGAGATCTTCGGTGACCCGCGAGCCCCAGTCGTCGAACAGCAGGTTCACCTCGACGCCGGCCCGGGCGCGCTCGCACAGCGCCCGCACGAAGCGGCGGCCGGTCTCGTCGCTCTCGAGAATGTACGTCTCCAGGCAGAGGGTGGAGCGCGCGGAGGCGATCGCGGCCAGCATCGCGGGGAACGCCTGCGACCCGTCTTTCAGCAGCGAGACGCGGTTGGGCCCGATCGAAACGTTCGCGAACGCGGGAACGATCGGGGCCGCGGTCACTGCACGCTGACGGTGAGGGTGGTGGGCCCCGCACCGGTGAGGCCCTGGCCCTCGACGTAGATGAAGTAGTCGCCCGGGTCGAGGGTGCGGCTCACTTCGGAGGTGCTGCAGCCCAGCTCGGTGCCTGCGTCGACGATCACACCGGAGTCGGGCGGCGCCACCACCGCGGGGAAGTCGCAGGGGTTGGTGCGCAGGTAGACCACCGGCAGCGCCGAGGAGCCCTGCGCCGCGGTGACGTCGAGCACGTAGTTGGCGGTGGCGGTGACGTGGAGCTGGAACACCACCTCCGGGCTGAGCGGCTGGCCGTTGCAGCTGCCCGCGTAGTCGTCGGCCGCCTCCGAGGTGTCGACCGGGAAGCTCAGCTGGGTGGTGCCGGAGGGAAAGTCGATCAACCGCGGCGCCGCGCAGGTGTCGTTGGGCGGAGGCGGGCTGGCCGGCGTCACCCACGCGCTCACGTCGGTCGGGCCGGCGATCGAGCGGTCGGGCGCCTCGATGAAGACGTAGTAGTCGCCCGCGGGGAGCGCGCGCAGCCGCACCGTCTCGGCGCCCTGGGGAGGGTTCACGCAGTACAGCTCGGTGCCGGTGCGGCAGGGCGACTGGCGCACGTAGAGCAGCGCCGAGTTGTTCTGCACGTCTTGCGGGGTCGCCGAGAGGTGGAGGTCGAGCGGCTCGGGGAGCGAGATTCTGTAGACCACCTCGGGCGCGTCGAGCGCGTTCGCGTTGCAGCTGCCCTGGTCGTCGTCGTCGGCGGTGGAGAGATCGACCGTGACCACGCCGCCGTCGGTGTCGAGCGCCGCCGCGGTGCCGCAGGTCTCGTTGCCCGGAGGGGTGGGCGGGTCGAGCTGCACCGTCACGTCGACGCCTCCGGCCGAGGCCGGGTCGTAGCTGTCGAGGATCAGCCAGTAGGTGCCCGCGGGGAGCGCCTTCAGCTTCACCGTGCTGCTGACGCCGAAGGTGTCGCGGCAGAGCAGCTCGCTCCCGCTCTCGCAGGCGCCCGCGCGCACGTAGACCAGCGGCTGCACCCCGGAGGCGGGCGTGGTGGTCACCGTCACGTCGTGACTTTGGTCGAGGGTGAGGCTGAACACCGCGTCTTTGCCGAGCGACATCGGCGCCGAGCAGGTGCCGGTCTCGTCGTCGTTCATCGCCGAGAGATCGACGTGGAACGAGGCGGTGCTGCCGCAGCCGGGGAACAGCACCGGCGAGGGCGAAAGGCACGACTCGCCGATCTGCTGGGTCGCGCCGCCGTCGGGCGTGCCCGCGATGCAGGTGTTCGCGCTGCACACCGGGGTGGGGCAGCTGCAGTCGGAGTCGGAGACGCACTGCACGCAGGTCTTGCTGGCGGTGTCGCAGACGGTGCCGTTGCTGCACGCCGGGTCGCAGTCGTTGCCGCCGTCTGTGGTTCCCCCGCCGCCACCACCGCCGCCGCCCCCACCGCCACCGCCGCCGCCGGTGCTCGACTTCTGGCAGATGCCGGTGATCTCGTTGCAGGTGTAGCCGGTGTCGCAGGTCACCCGAGAGCACGGGGTCGAGGCCGGGTTGCACGAGGCAGCCCAGGCGGCGAAGCACAGCGGAACGAGGAGGCGAAGACGCATGGCTGTACCCGTGCTTCTTACCGCGAGTTTCTGGGGGTGAGCCGAATTCCCGACTGACCTTTTGTCAGTCGTTCACTTGTGCCGGAGGGCAAAACGGCAAACGCCGCCTCCGCGCACGATGCACTCTTCGTGGCTCACCTTGGCGCCGGCCGCGCGCTCGATCAGCCCGAGATCGAAGGAACAGACCTCGGGGTTCCGCTCGGCGAGCTGATGGAACACGCAGTTGCGCGCGGTGATGGTGGGGTCGTCTTCCCCGTTCACCGACGTCTCGTACCCCAGCTCGCTCATCTTCGCGGCGAGGGCTTGCACGCGCTGTTCCAGCGGGGCGGAGGAGGTGGGGCCGGCTGCCTCGGCGCCGAGCGCGCGCAGCTTCTTCTTCAAGCCGGTCTCGCCGAGCGCGTCGCGGAGCGACTTCAAGAGCAGATCCGAGAACCACGGGTACTGGCGGGGGAAGGTCTCTTTCGATTTGGCGGTGAGCGAGAAGACGTGGGCCGGGCGGCCGCGCGACGGCGCCAGCGAGCGCTTCTCGACCAGCCCGTCGCGCTCCAGCGCCACCAGGTGCTGGCGCACCGCCGTCACCGTGATGCCCAGCTCTTCGGCGAGCCCGTCGACCCCGAGGCCCTCGGGCACGCCCTTGAGCGAGGCGAGCAGGCGCTGCTGGGTGTCACCCCGCCGGGACGTCATCGGCCCCATTCATAACGCGCTCCTGTTTAAACACATAATACTTGTTTTAATGTGTTTATTCGTTAGATCGGCGGCACAACCCGCAGTTCTCTGGAGGGATTCGATGCTGAAGCGAATGCTGGTGTTGAGTGCGGTGATGTTCGCGGTGCCCGCGTGGGCCGACCTGTCGGCGAACCACAAGGTGGCCGAGACCCAGGCGGCCCTGCGTGACCTCTGGGTCGGTCACGTGTTCTGGGTGCGCAACGTGGCGGAGGCGACGATCGCCTCCAACAACAAGGACCAAGCGGCTGCCGCCGAGGCCGAGGTGGTGGCCAACGCCAAGGCGATCGCCGGCTCGATCGAGCCGTTCTACGGCAAGCCCGCGTCGGAGAAGCTGTTCGGCCTGCTCGCCGGTCACTGGGGCGCGGTGAAGGAGCACATCACTGCCACCTCCAAGGGCGACGCCAAGGGTCAGGCCGCGGCGCAGAAGAAGATCGACGCCAACCTGTCGGAGCTGGCCGCGTTTCTCGCCGGCGCCAACCCCAACCTGCCCAAGGCCACCGTCGAGCCCCTGCTGCTCGCGCACGGCGCCCACCACGTCGCGCAGGACGAGCAGCTCAAGGCGAAGAAGTACGCCGATGAGGCCAAGACCTGGGACGCGATGAAGAACCACATGGTGGTGATCGCCGACGCGCTCGGTGATGCGATCGCCAAGCAGTTCCCTGACAAGTTCAAGTGAGCAGCAGTGGCCGCCCTCCCCCCTGCGGGGGAGGGTGTCCGGAGGACGGGAGGGGGCTCACACCTCCGCCGTCGAGCTCGACGAGAAACAGCATCGATGTGGGGTGGGGCGTTTGTTTCACCACGAGCCTTTACAACCTCCGCCCGCGATCGCAGAACCAGCCGTGCCGCGCGGGTGTGCTTCGTGCGCGCTCGGAATCGGCCGGCGGCGCCGCGCCACCTCAGCGGCCCCTATCGAAGTGTCGGATGTTGGGCTGCGCGTGCGATGTCGAAAATCGGTCGAAAATGGGGGTTTTTCGACGCCCGACCTCGACTACCCGAGCTCGTGTGCCTCGAGCATCTTGGTGAAGAACCCGCCGCGCACGCGCAGCTCGTCGAACGTGCCTTGCTCCACACACTTCCCCTCGCGGAGCACGAAGATTCTGATCTGCTCGGCGCACCGTCGACAACCGATGCGCCACCACCAGCGCGGTGCGACCCTGAGCCAGCGCCTCGAGCCCGGCCCGCACTTCCGCTTCCGCATGCGCGTCGAGCGCCGAGGTCGGCTCGTCGAGCAGCAACAACGAAGGCTCCCGTAGAAACGCCCGCGCGATCGCCAGCCGCTGCCGCTGCCCACCCGACAACCGCGACCCGCGCTCGCCCACTTCCTCCTCGAGCTGCTTCGGCAGCGCCTTCACGAACTCCGACGCGTGCGCGCGCTCAAGCGCCGACCAGAGGGCCTCGTCACCCGGCTTTTGCTCCAGACCGAGCACCAGGTTCGATCGAACCGAGCCCGACATCAGCACCGGCTCCTGCGGCACCCACGCCAGCTGCGCCCGCACCGACGCCACCGAGAGCGACTCGAGCGCCGCGCCATCCCAGCGAGCGGCGCCTGCTTCGTGCCCAATGAACCTCAGAAGCAGCGACAGCAGCGTCGACTTCCCCGCACCTGAGGGGCCCACCACCGCGCAGAACTTTCCGGCTGGAATCTGCAGCGTCACCCCGTCGAGCCCCAGCCGCCCATCGGGGTGCCGCACCCGTACCCCCTCGAGCGCCAACGCCGAACGCAGCGGCGGAGCCACCGCTCCACCTTCGGCCTCGAGCGGAGCGTCGATCACCTCGAACAGCCGCTGCGCGGCGCCGATCCCCTGCGCCACCTGCGCGAAGGTGCCCGAGAGCGCCTTCAGCGGCTGGTACATCAGCAGCGCCGCCGCGAGGAACGAGATCAACCTGCCCGCGAAGGGCGGATCTGCCTTCACCGCCTGCGCGCCCACCACCAGGCAGAGCGCGACGCCTGCGACGCCGAGCAGCTCGAGCGTCGGAGTGAACGCCCCGCGAATGAACAGCGAGCGCTTCATCACCTTCAGATACCGGCCCTGCTCCTCGTCGAAGCGCTTCAGCATCTGCGGCTGCGCGCCGAACGCCTGCACCACCGGCAGGTTCGCCAGCTGCTCGGCCGCGAGAGTGCTCAGAGCGCCCAACGACGCCTGCGATGAGCCGGCGGTCTTCTTCAGCGCGCGAGCGAACCGCGAGACCGGCAACACCATCGCCGGCAGCACCAGGAACGCGAGCAGAAACAGCTTCACGTCGACCAGCGCGCACACCGCCAACAACGCCACCACCTGCAACGCGTCTTTCGCCCACGACGAGAGCGCCTGACCGAGCGCGAACTCCACCAGCGCGAGGTCGGAGGTGAAGCGCGAGAGCAGCTCCGCCGAGTGCTTGTCCTCCAGCCAGCGCGGCTCCAGCCACAACAGCCGCTGGTAGAGCGCGTGTCGCAGCTTGAGCAGCCCGGTCTGCGCCACTTGGCCCATCCACCCGGCGTGCAACCAACCGGCGAACGCCTTGCTGAGCGCCAGCGCCACCAACGCCAGCGGCAACCGCGCGTCGAACTGACCGAGCTCGAGCGTCAGCGGCCCCAGCTGCACCGACGGCTTCGCCAGCAACAGCGCCGAGAGCAGCGGCCCCAGCACCCACGAAAACGCAGCGCCCGCCGCCGCCGACACCATCGAAGCGAGCAGCGCGGCCGCGAGCAGCCCCTTTCGGCCGGTCGAATACGAGAGCAGCCGCGCGAAGGTACGGGGTCGGGTGGCCAACGCGTCGCTTCTAGCAAGACGGCGCGCCACGCGGCGCTCACATCTCAGCGCCACCGACGAGTCGCGATGTCATTTACCCACACGCCACGTGGGAAAATGACATCACGGCTCAGCGAGACCGACCGTGAACCGCATGCGTGCCCGAACGCGGCGCCGTGCGAGACACACACCTGCGTCGCACGGCTGGCCACTCAATCGCGGGCGGAGTGCGCTGGGGCAGGGCTCGACTGCCCCCCCGACCCCCATCAAGGCCGTTCTGCGTCCCGAACAGAGACGCGCCTACTTCTTCACGCCCTGCGACAGGGTCTTCAGCACCGCGTCGACCAACCCGAAGTAATCGGTGATGTCCTTGCGCGCGCCGACGTCAGACGGAGTGAGCGCCAGCGACGCGCCCGCCTGCTGCGCCACCTCCTGCGCGATCGATCGGTTGTAGAAGTCCTCCACGATGATCTCGGAGACCTTCTCGTTCTTCATCATCACGATCAGCGACGCGAGGTGATCCGGCGAAGGAGGAATGCCCGGCCGGTTCTCCACGTACCCGCGCTCGTCGAGCTTCAGCCACTTCGAAACGTAGCTCCAGCTCTTGTGGTAGGTGATCACCTTCAGGCCCGCGAGCGGTTTCGCCGCCGCCTCCCACGCCGGCGCTTTCGCCTTCACCGCCTCGACGAACTTCTGAAACTGGGCGTCGAAGTACGCCTTGTTCTCGGGCTGCAGCTTGCCCAGCCGCTCGGCGATGCCCTTCGCGATTCGCACCGCGTTCGCCGGTGGAATCCAATAATGCGGGTTGCCCATCGGGTGAATGTCGCCCTGACTGCGGTCGACCTTGGTCGCCGGCAGGTCGAGCGGGTCGATGAAGGTCGAGCAGTCGAGATCGCCGCTCTGGCCCGACTGAATCTTGTCGTTGCGCGAGCCCAACACCAACGGCGGCAGCCAGCCGATCTCCAGGTCGAGCCCCACCCGCACCAGCAGATCAGCCTGGTGCAGCGTCACCATCAGGTTCGGCTTCGCTTCGACGAAGTGCGGGTCCTGGTAGCCGTGCGAGAGCGACTCGACCTTCACCTTGTCGCCGCCGACCTGCTTCGCCAGGTCCCCCAGGGTCTCGATGCTCGAAACCACCTTGAGCGGCTCGGCGAAGGCCGCGGTGGCGAAGAAGATCAGCGCGAGTGCGATTCGTTTCATCGTTCGACTCCTCGTCAGAAGGGGTGTGCTCCGTGCGCGCCGATCGCAACCTCGAGCTGCAACAGCACGCCGTAGTTGTCGGGACCACCGAAGATGCTGGTGCCTGCCGCCGGCCGGGTCTCCCGCTCGCCGTACAGCCGCAGCCGCGCGAACTCGCTCATCACGAAGGTGGTCATCAACGACGTGCGCTGCACCTTGCTCTGGTTCTCGGTCGACGGAGTGCCCAGCATCTCCTCCCGCACCCCGACGAACCACCGCCGCGCCAGCTGCAACACCAGCTGGGTGTAGAAGCCGCCGTCGTTCTCCCCCAGCTCGGGCAGCTGGCGCATGAAGACCTCGGTGGTCCACGCCAGGCTGAAGTAGCCGTCGGCCTGGTTGGGCGGCTTGTACTTCACGTACAGGTCCAGCCCCTCGACCACGCTCCGCCGCGGGATCGGCGTCGCGAAGCCGTTGTTCGAGCCGCTCAGGCCGGTCGCACCGTTCAGCCCGCCGTAGATGCTCACCGACTCGCTCGCGGGAATGAACGTCTTCAGCTCGGTGGTGTAGGTGAGGTCGGTGCGCTGCCCTCCGCCGAAGCTCGACAGATGGGTCGGGTCTTCTGGCGGCGCCACGCTGAAGGCCTCCAACGTCCACTGCAGGTAGAACGACACCGGCAACAGCCACGACACCTGCAAGCCCGGAGACCGAAGCCCGTCGGCGCCGAGGAACGCCTCGTTGATCAAGGGGCGCCGGGTGAAGTCCTGCAGGTGGAGGTGCTGCCCGTTCTGCCGCCCGAACGCGGAGCGAAAGATGCCCGCCTTCACCTGCAACCCGCCCGGCAGGCTGGTGCTGGTGGCGAACGCTTCTTCCACCTCGAGCCCGCTCAGGTTCGGAATGGTGAGGTAGACGTCGGCGCGCAGGTACGGGTCGACCACCGCCGAGAGCGCCAGCTCGACCTCCTGAACCGCGAAGCCCGCCGGGTGCTCGCTGTTGCCGCCCCGCAGCTCGGGGTCGTCGCCCGCCAGGCTGTACGGGTCGTGCACGAACCCGCCGCCCGACGCGTCGATGATCGCCGAGATGTCGGGGTTGAGGCTCTGAAACGCCCGGGCCACCGCCTGCGGCACCGACGACACCGGCTGCGGCGCCTGGCTTTGCGCTTTCACCGGAGACCCCGCCGCGGCGTCGATCTCGTCGAGCATGCTCGAGCCCGCGCTGGCCTGAACGCCCGCGTCGGCCTCGCCGGCGTCGGCCTCCTGCGCAAATGCGGGCAACGCCGCCATCACCACCACTGACGCAAACGCCACCGAGGTGTTCATCGAAACCTCTCCACGGCACGCTTGAGCGCGGCAATCAGCCACACCGCCACGGCCAGCGCCACCATCACCGAGCCGGTGGGGAGCGCGAGGGTGAACGACAAGTAGTAACCGAAGCAGGCGCAGAAGATGGCGATCGCAAACGACGCGATCAGCACCACCTTCAGCCGCTCCGAGAAGAGCAGCGCGGCGCTGGCCGGCAGCACCAGAAACGAGAACACCGGCAGCGCGCCGATCGCCCGGGTCGCCATCGCCACGCACAGGGCGAGCGACAGGTGCAGGGTGAGGTCCATCGCGCGCACCGGCACGCCCGAGACGCGCGCGGTGTCGGCGTCGAACGAGCTGAACAGGAACTCCTTGAAGAACAGCGTGTGGAGCACGAAGGTGATCGCCGCCGCGATCGCCAGCCGCACCAGGTCTTCGCGCTGCACCACCACCGCGTTGCCGAACAGCAGGTCGCCGATCTCGTGGGCCTCCTGGGCGATCTCCGGCCGTGAGAGCACCACGATCACCAGAGCGCTCGCCGCCAGGTACGCCAACGCCACCACGCTCTCGGGCGTGACCCGCTTCGACTTGCCCGGCAGCGACATGAAGACCGCTCCCACCCCCGCGAACACGAACGCGTAGGTGGTCGGCGCCGCCCAGAACGGAGTCGCTTCGTGCGGTGCGATGCCGGCGAAGCTGCCCACCCAGAACGCCACCGCCACTCCCAGGCCCGACACCTGGCTGAGCGCCGCGCTCATGAAGGCGATGCGCCGCAGCACCACGAAGAAGCCGAGGTACCCGAGCAGCGCGCCGGCGATCAGCGCCGCCAGCATCGGGTCCTGCCAGAGAAAGCGCGCTTCCCAGAAGCTCATGGGTGCGCTCCTTCGGCGTTGCGCGCGGCGACCCACACCAACACCCGGCCGTTCTCGCGGCGAATCTCCACCGGCCGGCCGTAGAGCTTGGTCATCTGCTCCGAGGTGACCATCTGCTCCGCGGTGCCGCTCTCGAAGCGCTGGGCGTTGGCGTCGATCAACACCACCTGCTTGCCGAACCCCGCCGCCGAGGAGATCTCGTGGGTGACGAAGATGACGCCGATCTTCCGGTTCATCGACAGCTCGCTCACCAGCGAGAGCAGCCCGTGCTCCGCCGCGGGATCCATCTCCGAGGTCGGCTCGTCGAGCACCAGCAGCTCCGGCTCCGCCACCAGCGCCCGGGCCACCAGCACCCGCTGCTGCTGCCCACCCGAGAGGCTGCGAAACGGCTGCTGCGCCACGTGCTCGAGCGACACCTCTTTCAAGGCCGCGCGCGCCAGCTCACGGTCTTTTTCGCCCGGCCGCTTGATCAGCCCCAACTGCTGCGAGCGCCCCATCAACACCACCTGGAGCGTCGAGAGCGGGTACGCCATGTCGGGCCGCGCGTTCTGCGGCACGTAACCCAGGCGCGGTTTGCGCCCACCGGGGTGGCTGACGGTGCCCGACAGCGGCGGCAACAGCCCGAGCAGGGTCTTGAGAAAGGTGCTCTTGCCCGCGCCGTTGGGCCCGAGCACGCCGACCAGGTCACCCGCGCCGAGGGTGAACGAGATCGGCGGCAGCAACGGCCGGCCTTTGGCGTAGCCAATGGAAACCTGAGAGAGCTTGATCAGCTCCACGGAAAGCCTCGAGATGAAAGTCGAATGGTGAAAATGCTCCGCTTCGAGCGGAGGGTGAGACGCCTCGACCTGCGCGCTTCTTCAGCGCGTCAAACGGGAGGCGAGCTCTTGGGAGCCAGGCGCAGCAGGGTGTCGCGGTTCGTCACCGCCACCCGTGTTTCTGGCACCGTCACCGCGGCGTGTTCGACCCGCAGCTCGACGTTCGACGGCTCGAGCGCCGGTCCTGCGTCGTGGCGGCGGCTGGTGAAGGCGAGGCAGTGGTCGTGGCCGTGGAGCGCGGCGGGAGCGGGTGCGGCCAGCCAGGCCGCGGCGTCGAACACCCGAGCGGCCCCGGCGGAGCTGACGTGGATCAGCTCGCCGCCGTGCTCCGCGCACTCCTGGTGCGGCACCAACAGCTGGTGCACGAAGAGCGCACCCTGACCGAGCACGAACAGCGCAACGAGCGCCGACGCAGCCCAGCGATGGTGGTTCCCCGGTCGCATGCGAGCCACACAGTGTCCGCGCCCGGGGGCGGCGTCAAGCAAACCCGTCTACCGCGGGGTTTCGCCTCAGCCGTGGGTCGGCTTCGCCCCGGCCTTCGACGGCGCTTTCGCCGGCGCCGGGCCCTTCGCCGTCGGAGCGGGAGCCGACGCGTGGAGCACCTCGGAGCAGGTGGAGATCGGCCCCGGGCAGGCGAACGGCTCGACCTTCACGGGCGGTGCGGGCGCAGGCGCCGGCTCGGCCTTCGGTGTCACCGTCACCGCCACCGGCTTCGGCGCGGGGGCGCTCGCCTTCGGCTCGCTCTTGCAGCTCGCCAACAACGCCATCGACGCCAACACAATGAGCCACTTCATGAACGTCCTCCTGGGTGGGTGATTCAGTGCGCGCCGCCGGCCAGCTGCGCCGGCTGAACGGTGGTGGAAGGCGGCGGAGGCTGGAGCGCCACCGCCAGCGAGACGCCCTGCTCGGCGACGCCGGGCGCCAGCCGCTCCGCGAGCTCCAGGCCCGACTGGGCGACGTCTTGCTGGGTGCCGATCAGCCGCTTCAGGCTGCGCTCTGCCTTCGACATCTGGTCGAACCGCTCGCGCGACGCGTTGGCCGAGCCGGCGGAGGCGCGGTAGGCGAACGCCGCCAGCGCGTCGTTTCTCAGCGCGTCGAGCACCTTCAGCAGCTGGCCCTGGGTATCGGCGTCGAGGTCGCTCTTCGCGAACGGCTTCAGCCCGCGCGCGTTGCCGAAGAACACCCGGCCCAGCTCGCCGAAGCCGCTCTGGCCCGGCAGATCTTCGAGCACCAGCGCCGGCGTCGGCTGAAACGGAAAGTCCCGGGTGAACACCTCGAACACCAACGCACCGTCGCTGCGCGGGCGCACCGCGGCGGTGAGCGGGCCGAAGGGAAAGAACGGCTCCACCACCCCGTTGGCCGAGCTGATCAGCGAGCTGCGCGCGGGCAGGTCGAGCGCGTCGGGGTCGTGCTGTGGGTGAGGGCTGCGCTTCAGCGTGGTCATCAGGTCGCGCACCTGATCGATGCCCACCACCACGTTGAGCGCGGAGCCCCGGGTGTAGCCCGCGTGGTAGACGCCGACGAGCTCGAGCTCGCCGGTCTTGCACGAGAGCGCCATCACCGGTGAGCCGGAGTTGCCGGGCGACAGCAGCGCGTCGATCACGAAGTCGTCGTGGTCCCAATCTTTGTCGTCGTCGTGGTCGTAGGCCGAGACCACCTTGCCCACGTTGTTGGCCTTGAACGCGCCCAGTGGAAAGCCGCGCACGTCGACCACGTCGCGCTCCTTCAGCGCCGAGGAGCGGCCGATCTTCCACGGCATCACCGGCAGGGTCGCCTTCGCCTTCAGCACCGCGATGTCGAGCTGCGGGTCGCCCACCACCTTGCTGAGCGCCACGTCGTCGCGCTCGTACTCGTCGCTCTCGCCGTCGACGATGCGCAGCCGGTCGGACACCCGCTTGCAGCCGCTCGGCACCTCGTCGACCGGGTGGTCGGCGTCGGTCACCGCGGGCCACTCCGCCACGTGCTGGTTGGTGAGCAGCAGCGTCTCGCCGTTGGCCTGCTGGTAGGCGAACGCGGTGCCGTGGGCGCGGGTCTTCTTCTGCGTCTTTCGGAGCGAGCCGTCGGCCGCGTACGAAGGGCACTCGTAGACCGCCGACGAGCGCACGCAATAGGTGAACTTCTGCTGCGGAGACGACTCGAACGCGCGCGCGACGGGCGACATCGCGTTGAAGTCCTCCGCGTACTCACCCTCGCAGAACGGGCCGTTGGAAGGTTTCGCCAGCGCCGGCAGGGGAGGGGCCGCGTCGGCGCTCTGACAACCGGTGAACAGCAGGCCACCACCACACAGCACGGCGAACAGCAGCTGACGCATCGACGGCTCCACTTCGTAAAAGTCAGTTCGCCACCGGCTTCACCGGAGGCGAGATGTTGGCCAGCACCTCGTGCGCGTGGGCGAGGTCTTTCTGGAGCGCCTGCAGCTGCTCCGGGTTGGGCGCCTTCTCTTTCAGCGCGGCGAGCGTGGCGGCGTCGGCCTCCAGCGCCTTGGCGAGCGCCTGGGCCTGCTCCGGCTTGGGGAGCGCGGCGGCGACCGCGTCGAGCTGCTTCTTCTCGTCGGCGAGCACCGCGGCGAGCGCCTGCGCCGAGGCGACGTCGGGCAACGCCACCACCGCCTGGCTGGCGTTCTGCACTCCGGTGTTGAGCGCCTGGGCGGCCTTGGCGTCGGGCAGCGCGTGCGCCACCTCGTTCATCTGGGCACCGGCGCTGGTCAGCGTTGCGTTCAGCTGCTCGGCCTCGGTGGCCGGCGGCAAGCCGCTCTTCACCGCCACCGACTGGTCGCGCGCGTCGTCGATCGCCTTGGTCAGCTCGGGCGCCTTCTTCTTCGCCTGCTCGAGCGACTGGTTGACGCCCTTGAGCGTCTGCCGGGTCTGGTACAGCTCCTTCTCGGTGTCGCGGGCGGAGTCGGACAGCCTGGTGAGCTCGCTGCGCAGCTGCTCCACCTGGGTCTGCACCTGCGAGAACTCGGTCTCTTCGACCTGCTTCACCTTGTCCGACAGCCGCTTCATCTGGAACAGCGCGAAGATCAGCAGGCCCCAGGGCGCGATTCGCCGGAACAGGCCGATCCACCCGGCGAGGCCGAACTGGGCGAGCTTCTTGATGCGGGCGTTCACCCGACGAAGGTTTGAACACAAACCAATTCGTTGCAACTCAAACGGTTCGGCCGGGCGTTATGCCACGTCGGTCCACCGCGGGGCGGCGGCGAAGGCGGCGTGAATCACTCCGCCGTGGGAGTACGCCTGCGGGAAGTTTCCCCACATCACCCCCGACTTGGGGTCGACGTCTTCAGAGAGCAGGCCGAGCGGCGCCCTCACCGACTGCACCGCGCGCATCAGCGCCCGGCCCTCGTCGACCCGGCCGGTGAGCACCAGCGCCTCCACCAGCCAGAAGTTGCAGATCATGAACGCGGCGGTGGGCACGCCGAAGTCGTCCGCCACCCGGTAGCGCCGCAGCCAGCCCGAGAGGCCGAGGTCGGCCTGCACCGCGTCGACGGTGGCCTTCATGCGCGGGTCAGACGGCTCGAGCAGGCGCAGGGTCACCGCCTGGAGCAGCGCCGCGTCGACCTCGGTGCCCCCGAAGTCGGCCACCAGGCAGTTGCGGGTCGGGTGCACCGCCTTCGCCAGCAAGAGCTCGCGCACCCGGTTGGCGGCGGCGAGGTGGCCGGCGGCGTCTTGAGGCCGGTGCCGGGCGGCGACGCGGGCCATGCGGTCGGCGGCGGCCCAGCACATCAGGGTGGTGAAGGTCTGGGGCCGCCACTGCTCGCGGTACTCCCAGATGCCGGCGTCGGGCTCACCGGCCACCTTCTCGGCCTTCTTCGCCAGCGCCGACATCAGGTCGAGCACCGGCTGCGACACCGAGTCGCGAAACCGCGCGTCGAGGAAGATGGGTGAGAGCGCGAGCACCATCTCGCCGAAGACGTCGTTCTGCCGGTGCTCCGCCGCCTGGTTGCCCACCCGCACCGGGCCGTTGCCCTGGTAGCCCTCCCAGTTGGTGAGCACGTGCTCGGTGAGGTCGCCCTTGCCGTCGACCCGGTAGAGCGGGGCGAGCTCGAAGTCTTTCGCCGACGACGCGACGTTGAGCAGGTACTGGCTGAACTGCTCCCGCTCGTCGAAGTGCCCGAGCAGGCGGAACGCGCCCAGCGTGTAGTAGGCGTCGCGCAGCCAGCAATAGCGGTAGTCCCACGTTCTGCCCGTGCCCGGCGCCTCGGGCAGCGAGGTGGTGAGGGCGGCGACGATCGCGCCGGTGTCTTCGTAACAGTGGAGCTTGAGCGCGAGCGCGGAGCGGATCACCTCTTCCTGGTAGATCGGCGGCACGTCGCAGTGCTTCACCCAGGTCTCCCAGTAGCGAACCGTCTGCCGCAGGTAGCGATCGCAGAGGTCCTCCAGCGGCTCCTCCACCGGCGGGCCCCAGCTGAGAACGAAGCAGCGGCGCTGGCCGAGCGCGAACGGCTCACCGTCGATGTACTCGAGCGGCGCGTCGGTGGTCAGCCGCACGTGCGACGGGTAACCGGTGAAGGCGATGTGGTGGCTGCCCCACTGGCGCTCGGGCTGACGCTTGCTCCACCCGAGCACCGGCTTGCAGCTCACCTTCACCCGCGGCGCGCCCGAGAGCGGCTCCACCACCCGCACCAGCATCGTCGGGCGATAGCTCCGGTCCCACTGAATGAAGCGGGGCGCGAAGTCGAGAATCCGAAACGCGCCGTCCTTGGTTTCGAAGCGCGTCTCCAGCACGTTGGTGTTGGGCAGGTAGCGCAGGGTGCCGTTCTCACCGCCGGCGGGCGTGATCGCGAAGCCGCCGCCTGCGGGGTCGAGCAACCGGCCGAACACCGGAGGAGAGTCGAAGCGCGGCATGCACGCCCAGACGATCTCTCCCGACCGATGCACCAATGCCGAACACTGACAGTTACCGATCAGCCCCAGCTCGTCGAGCACCGCCGCCCTCCTTCACCTTCGGTTGGAGACGAAATTTCCCAACTGTTAATCGTCGAAGGTGAAGCGGGCCGCTCGATTCGTGCTGCTCCTGGTGGTCGGCCTCGGCGTGCTGGCGTCGTTTGGTTACGTCGGGCTCGTTCGCACCACCCGGGTCTGGTTCGAAGACGACATGATGATGCGGTCGAAGGCCGCGGTCGCCGCCGTTCACGAAGGATTGTCGGAGAGTTGGAGCGACGACCCCGAGCAGCTGCGGGCGATTCTGGCCGATCTGATCAAGGGCGAGCACGTGATCGGCTCGGCCGCCTGCGCGCAAGACGGCCACACTGTGGCGCAAACGCAGGGGTACCCGAGTGGGTTCGACTGCGCCGACGTGATCCCCCAGCTTCAAAAAGACGGCGCGCTGTCGAAGCCGTGGGGCGAGAGCGAAGAGCTGCCCTCGGGCCGCCTCTACCTGAGCTCGGTGCCCGCGGGAGGCTCCGAAGACAAGCCCGCCGGCGTGGTGCTGATGGTGCACGACCTCCGCTTTCTCTCGGGCCGTGAAGAGACCACCCGCAACCTGCTGTTGGCGGCGTTCTTCGTGCTCGCGATCTGCGCCAGCGCGGTGACCTTGCTGGCGGCGCGGTTGGCGTGGCGCGGCTGGGCGCACGACCTGATGCGCGGGCTGCGCGGCAAGGCGACGCCCCAGTTTCAGCCGTTGGTGCGCGACGTGCGCAAGCTGGTCGAGAGCCTGTCGACGGAGCGCGGGCGCGAGGGCGGCTTCGGGCCGTGGAACCCGGCGCGGCTGCGCTCGGCGCTCACCCGGCACCTGAAGGGCGAGCGGGTGGTGCTGCTCGCCAACCGCGAGCCGTACATTCACGAGCTCACCGCCGACGGCGTGAAGGTGATGCACCCGGCGTCGGGCCTGGTGACCGCGCTCGAGCCGGTGATGCGCGCCTGCTCCGGCGTCTGGGTGGCGCACGGCTCGGGCACTGCCGACAAGCAGATGACCGACGCCAAGGGCCACGTGATGGTGCCGCCCGCCGGCCTGCGCGGCAGCGAAGACGGCACCTATCTGCTGCGCCGGGTCTGGCTCACCGACGAAGAGGAGCACGGCTACTACGAGGGCTTCTCCAACGAAGGGCTGTGGCCGCTCTGCCACCTCGCCCACGCCCGGCCGGTCTTTCGCGCCGAAGACTTCGCCCAGTACGTGAAAGTGAACACCCGCTTCGCCGAGGCGGTGGTCGAGGAGGTCGACGCCGACGACCCGATCATCCTGGTGCAGGACTACCACTTCGCGCTCGCGCCGAAGCTGATTCGCGAGCGGCTCCCGAAGGCGACGATCATCACCTTCTGGCACATTCCCTGGCCCAACGCGGAGCAGGTCGGCATCTGCCCGTGGCGCGAAGAGCTGATCGCCGGCCTGCTCGGCTCTTCGATTCTCGGCTTTCACACCCAGCAGCACTGCAACAACTTCATCGACTCGGTCGACGCGTACGTCGAGAGCCGCATCGACCGCGAGACCCACGCGGTGGTGCAGGGCCCGCATCGCACCCTGGTGCGCCCGTACCCGATCTCGATCGAGTGGCCGGTGAAGTGGCTCGACAAGGTGCCCAAGGTGCCCGACTGCCGCGAGCAGGTGCGCGCCGAGCTCGGGCTGCCGGCCGACGCGCTGCTCGGCGTGGGGGTCGACCGGCTCGACTACACCAAGGGCATCGAAGAGCGGCTGTGGGCGGTCGATCAGCTGTTCAGCCGCTACCCGGCGTTTCGCGGGCGGTTCACCTTCGTGCAGCTGGCGGCGCCGAGCCGCACCAAGATCGAGCGCTACCGCGAGCTCGGCGAGCGGGTGGAGAAGGTCGCCGAGCAGATCAACACCCGCTGGGGCCAGCCGGGAAAGTGCCCGCCGATCGTGCTGCTGCGCTCGCACCACGAGCCGCCCACCGTGTTCAAGTTCTACCGGGCCGCCGACCTCTGTTACGTCTCCAGCCTCCACGACGGCATGAACCTGGTGGCGAAGGAGTTCGTCGCCGCCCGGGACGACGAGCGCGGGGTGCTGGTGCTGAGCGAGTTCACCGGCGCCGCCCGCGACCTCTCGGAGGCGCTGGTGGTGAACCCCTACGACCTCTCCCAGGCCTCCGACGCGCTCGCCGCCGCGCTCTCGATGCCGGCGGGCGAGCAGCGCGAGCGCATGCGCTCGATGCGGCGGCTGCTGGCGGAGTTCAACGTGTACCAGTGGGCCGGCCGGATGCTGGTCGACGCCGCCGAGCTGCGGCGCCGCGAGCGCATGTCGGGCCGGCTGAGGACGTGGCATCACTCTGTCGCAGGCGTGTGAATGGAGCAGGCGAGCTGGCGCAGGCGGTGGGCGCTCGGAAAGAACGGGCAGCGACAGCTGCATGCGCTGGTGAAGAGCGGCCCGCTGGTGGCGCTCGACTACGACGGCACCCTCTGCCCGATTCGGCGCACCCCGCAGGCGGCGGTGCTCACCGGCCACACCCACGCGCTGCTCCAGCAGGTCTGCGCGCTCTTCCCGGTGGCGATCATCTCTGGCCGCTCGGTGAAGAACCTGGTCGAGATTCTGGGTGACCTGCGGCCCGACTACCTGGTGGGCAACCACGGGCTCGAGCCGGGCCCACGGCTGGCCCGCGCTGCCCGGCAGGTGTCGCTGGCCAGCCAGCTGCTCGCGCCCGACGTCGAGGCGCTGCCCGGCGTGGAGCTGGAGAACAAGCGCTACACCCTGAGCCTCCACTACCGGCGCGCGCCCCAGACCGCGAAGACCCGGCGGGTGCTGATTCAGCTCGCCCACCGCTGGGCGCCCGGGCTGCGGCAGGTGGAGGGCAAGAAGGTGCTCAACCTGATTCCGATCGGCGGCGACAAGGGCAGGGCGCTCAGCCGCCTGCTCGGCCGCTCGAAGCGCAGCCGCGCGCTCTTCGTCGGCGACGACCTCACCGACGAAGACGCCTTCAAGCTGCCGAAGGTGAAGGTGATGTCGGTGCGGGTCGGCGAAAAGCACGGCACCGCCGCCGGCTGGTACCTCAAGGGCCGCCGCGAGGTCGACGAGCTGCTCGCCGAGTTGATCTGCCTCGGCCGTTCGAAATGGGTTGCTGCTCCAAACGTTGGTGCTCAAACTATCGGGCGTGCTCTGGCTGTTGCCGTTGATCCTCTCCCAGGCGCAGGTCCCTGACGGCGGAGTGCCTCCCGCCGCGCCTCCCGCGGTCGATCGCAAGTCGGTGGTGTTTCAGCCCGAGGCCGGCCAGGTCACCGTCGAAGGCAAGCGGCTGACCGGCGCCACCCTCTCCTGGCAGAGCGCGGGCCAGGCCGGGCAAGACGTCTGCGACGCTCCCCAACCCAGGGGCACCGGCGAGGTCTGCGTCTTCGCGGTGCCCAAGGGGCTCTCTGCCGACCCCGACGCGCTCACGCTCTGGGTGCTCGCCCCCGGCGCAGTCGAGCACGCCGCCTCCGACGGCTTTCACCCCGCCAAGGTCTGGGTGGAGCAGCTGGTGGCGCCCGACGCGGTGGTCGACCTCGAGGCGGAGTCGTCGCGGGTGCGGCTGAAGCACGCCGAGGCGGTGGCGAGCGTCGACTGCACCGACGCCGACTGCGAGCTCGACGGCGACGACGTGGTGGTGCGCCGCGAGCAGGGCAACGACGAGCTGCTCGACCTCAAGGTGAAGCTCCGCCCACACATCTACTATGCGCACGGCGGCGCGGCCGATCCCGCTCCGTCGCTCTCACTGCCGCTGTCGCGCTGCCCGGCGAGCATCGTGTCGCCGCCGTTTCGCAGCTCGCACGAACAGGTGCTGGTGGTGAAGGTGGCCGGCAAGTGCGCCACCAGCGCGTCGTTGTCGCTGCGGGTGGCGGGCCAGGCGCTCAACGTGCTCAAGCGCGCGTCGACGCCCGGCGCGCAGTGGCTGGCCGGCTCGCTGCTCCACACCGCAGACGAGGTGACGGTGACGGTGCTCCAGGGCGGCAAGATCGTCGGCGTCGCCCGCGCGGCCACCCGCACCCTGCCGGCGCAGACGGTGACCCTGGAGCTGCCCCAGGCGGGAGCGATCGACTTCGTGCCCACCAACCGCGAGGCGCTGGCGCGGCTGCCGGTGATGAGCGGCGGCGGCGCGCTGGCGCTGCTCCCGGTCGAAGGCGCCTACCAGGTGCGGCAAGACGAGCACGGCGACTTCTGGCTCTCGGGCACCCGCGGCGCCGGCGGGCAGGTGGCGCTCAAGCTCGCGCTCCGCGACCCGTCGTTGCCCGACGGTCTGGCGCAGCTCGACCTGTTCGAGACCCAGGAGCCGACCACCAGGCGAATCGCGATCGCCTCGCTCGCGGTGCCGCTCGCCGCCCAGCACGACGCCGGCCTGGTCGAGCTCCGCTGCGGCGACGGCTTGGGACACCCGGCGGCGGTGGAGCCAGGCGTGACTGCCTACGTGCCGTTCGAAGCGCGCGACACCTGCCGGCTGGTGTTTCACCGCGAGCGGCTGAAGACCGAAGACGGGCCGCAGAAGCTCTCGGTCGACGTGCGGGTGGTGGCCGAGGACGGCTCGGCGCGCGCCGACGCGCAGCTGCGGCAGACGGTGACGCTCGGGCCGGGCGCGACCTCGAGCGAGAGCTTCCTCTCGGGGGTGCAGTCGGCGTTCGACCGGCTCACGGTGCGGGTCTCGCGCGCCGACGACGGCGAGAAGCTGTTCGACGCCAACGCGGTCGGCCAGCTGCAGTGGAGCGTGGTGTTCGGGCTGAGCCGGCTGCGGCTGTTCGCCACCACCTCGTTTCCCTCCGGCCTGTTCCGGGTGGCCGACGCGGGCCACTCCGGCATTCTCACCTTGAACGCGGGCGCGATCGCCCGGCTGGTGTGGCTGTCGAAAGAAGGGCACGAGAGCCCGCTCGGCGCCGAGGCCGGCCTGATGTGGGTCGGCATCGCGGGCGACACCGAGCCGCAGACCTCGGCGCACGGGCAGATCGCGGTGGTGTTGGGCGTGGGCGTCTCGGTGCCGATCGCCAACCAGGGCCACGCCACCCAGACCTCGATCTCACTGCACGGCTGGGTGGAGTACGAGGTGTCGCGCGCGTTCGGCGGTCAGCACGGCAGCCCGTGGGGCTTCGTGTTCGGCCCGGCGCTGACCATCGGCGACGTCGGCACCAACCTGTAGGACAAGCCCGCCACAAGTAGGCACAACACCGGGCGCGAGATCGGCGACAATCTGTAGTCCTTCGCTTCGCGCACCACTTCTAAGGGGGCAGTGATGGGCTTACTCGACAGCATCAAGAGCGGCTACCAGTCGGTCTCGAACACCGTCTCCAGCACCGTCGACAGCGTCGAGAACAAGGTGTCGAGCGCGGTCGATACGGTCGAGAACAAGGTGTCGAGCGCGGTCGACTCGGTGGAGCAGACGGCGTCGAAAGTGGAGAACAAAGCGGTCGACTTCGCGAAGAGCGAGTTCAAGCAGGCGACCGACTACGCCAAGGCGACCGGCCAGAAGATCGAGAACGCGGCCGCGAAGGTCTACGACACCGCGAAGAGCATTCCGCTCGGCAACCCGCTCACCGCGGGCAAGAAGCTGCTCGAGAAGCTCGAGGGCAAGAGCAACGACGCGCCCAGCGTTCAGGGCGAGGGCGGGGTGACCTCGAAGCCGAACGGCGGCGACCCGAACGAGAAGGTCGACTTGGGCAGCCCCGACAAGATCAAAGACTTCCTCAACAGCTACGGCCAGCGCGACAAGACCGACTCCACCAACTCCGACGGCGCGCGCTGCCAGTCGAACGTGATGGTGGCGGGCCTGTTGCTCAAGGGCGGCGTGCCGGAGCTGCAGAAGGGCCTCGAGAAGGCCAAGGGCGACGCGGAGCTGCAGCTCAAAGACGCCACCGGCGGCAAGAAGATCGCGCTCCAGAACGCGATCAAGGAGTACGACGAGGCGCTGGGAGGCCTGAAGTCGGGCTCGCCCACCCGCGAGCAGCTCGACAAGGCGGCCGACGCGCTCTTCCACACCATGGCGCAGCCCTCGGTCTACAACGACAAGGGCGAGCCGACGGCAGATGGCATCGGCGAGAAGCAGATCTCCGAGATGGAGAAGAAGCTCGGCCTCGGCGGCGGTGAGGCGCACGATGTGGGGGAGTACAAGTGGTACAACCCCGCGCAGCTGTGGACCGACAACAACACCGAGGTCGCCAACAAGGTGTTCGAGTCGATCCCCAACGGCGGCAGCGCGCACGTGGGCGTGAACCTCTACGGTGAAGCGCTGGCGAAGCAGGCCGGCCCCAACGGCGAGAAGATTCAGAAGTCTGACCGCGGCGAGCTCTTCTACATTCCCGGTGACAAGCCCGACACCGTCACCAACCGCGAGTACATCTACCGGGCCGACAGCAAGGAACGCGGCATCAACCACGCGGTGCTGTTCGGCAAGAACGACGACGGCACCCGGTTCATCTACAACCCGAACGGCGACCCGCCGATGATCAACGAGAAGACCGCGGGCAAGAAGCAGTTCGACGAGATGGCGGCGGACCTGATCGCCCGGCAGAAGGCGGGCACGTTCACCGACGACTACAAGGCGCGGGTCACCAACTACTGAAGCACGACTTCGCGGCCGTGCTGGCCGGGCTCGACAATCACGGTACGAGCACGGCCAGCAGGCCTGCGAGCGGAGTGCGCATCCGGGGTCCTCTTAGAGCTGCGCACCCCGATTGATCACTTCGCGGCAGGAGCCGGCTTCGCGGCGTCCTTCTTCGCGGGCGCCTTGTCGTCCTTCTTCGCGGCGGCGGCGGCCTTGTCGTCTTTCTTCTCGTCCTTCTTGGCGGTGTCCTTGGTGTCCTTCGCGTCTTTCGCGTCGGCGGTCTTCGCCGGAGCAGCGGCCGGCGCGGCGGCAAAGGCGGGAACGGCGAACGCGAACAGCGCGGCAACGAGCAGCTTCTTCATCTGGGTCTTTCCCCGAGGGTGTCGGGCGCGTGATTGCGCCCGGGCGCTGGATAGATCGACGATAGTTTGAGGTGCAACGATATTCGTTTGACTACAAAGCATTGAGGGCCTATCCCTGTCGTGTTCGGGGCAGTTCGCCCCGGGTTGGGGTGTTTGGCGACGTGAGCAGCTGCACTCATCTGGTCAACGTGGCGCTGGTGGGCGGTCACTCGGTGCAGACGCAGTTCAAGCTGCTGCGCAGCGTCTGCAGCTTGAAAGAGCGTGATCCGGCGCTCCGGGCTCAGATGAACGCCGAGCAGGGTGCACAGCTGGAGCCCCAGGCCCAGCCCGACGACTGCCCCTTCGCGGCGCGGGGCGATTTCAGCGCCTGCCGCTGGCACCGGCAGGGTTGAACTTCACCCGTCGTCTCGCCCGTTTGGGTGGATTGCCCGGGGCCAACCCTGCGTTATATGCAGCCCCACCCTCATGGCCTCCGCCGGCAAGCGCGACTATTACGAAGTGTTGGGAGTAGACAAAAGCGCCGACGAGGCCGCGCTGAAGTCTGCGTTTCGCAAGCTGGCGATGCAGTTTCACCCCGACCGCAACCCCGACGACAAAGACGCCGAAGAGAAATTCAAAGAGGTTTCCGAGGCGTACGAGGTGCTCTCCGACGCCGACCGGCGAGCGCGCTACGACCGCTTCGGGCACCAGGGCGTCGAGGGTTTCGGCGGCGGCCAGGGCTTCGGTGGCGTGAACATCAACGACATCTTCGGAGAGATCTTCGGCGACATCTTCGGAGGTGGCCGGGGCCGCCGCCAGCAGCGCAACCGTGGCGCCGACCTCCGCTACAACCTGGAGATCAGCTTCGAGGAGGCCGCGTTCGGCGCCGAAGTGCAGGTGAAGATTCCCCGCCCGAAGCGCTGCGACGTCTGCGACGGCACCGGCTCGAAGACCAAACAGACCCGGCAGTGCCCGACCTGCGGCGGCGCCGGCGAAGTGCGCTTCACCCAGGGCTTCTTCGCGGTCTCCCGCGCCTGCACCCAGTGCGGTGGCTCGGGCCAGGTGGTCACCGACCCGTGCAAGAGCTGCAAGGGCTCGGGCCACATCGCGGGCGAGTCGTCGCTGACGGTGAAGATTCCCCCTGGGGTCGACAACGGCACCCGGGTGCGGCTGGCCGGCGAGGGCGAGCCGGGCGACCACGGCGGCCCGTCGGGCGACCTCTACGTGGTGGTGCATGTGAGGGAGCACCCGATCTTCGTGCGCGAAGAGTACGAGGTGCTCTGCGTGGTGCCGATCTCGTTCGCCCAGGCGGCGCTCGGCGCGCAGATCGACGTGCCCACGCTCGACGGCAAGATGAAGCTGAAGATTCCCTCCGGCACCCAGACCGGCAAGGTGTTTCGCCTCAAGGGCAAGGGCGTGCCGCACCTCCACGGCGGCGGCCGCGGCGATCAGCACGTGCAGGTCACCATCGAGACCCCCACCGACCTCACCGCCAAGCAGCGCGAGCTGCTCGAGAAGTTCGCCGAGGCGTCGACCGAGCTCACCCACCCGCAGAGCAAGACCTTCTTCGAGAAGGTGAAGCAGCTCTTCGGGTAGCCCTTGAAAATTCGTCGCCCGCGCCGCCTTTTGTCGTGAAGGTGCAGCGCCCACCTGCTGACTCTCTCCGGGCTTGGCGCTGGCACTGGCCGTGCTGTCCTTTTGGCGCATGGCCAGCCGACGTCTCCGAAAGCAGCTGAAGAAGCTCCTCCTCGCCGCTCCGCTGATCCTCCAGTCGGGGTGCAGCCCCTGCAGCAACCCCGCCGGCTGCGGCCCCTGCCCGGAGGAGCCGTTCAACTTCGACGTCAACACCCCGGCGGTGTTCACCGACGGCGGCAGCTTCGACTGCCACGCGGCCTGTCAGGCGGTGAGCGGCCGCGGCCCGACCGACTCGTGCAGCCAGGTCACCGGCACCGACGGTGGAGTGGGAGTGCAGTGCACGTACACGACGCTGTGTCACACCGGCCGCCGCCCCGAGGGGCTGCTGGCGTCGGTGGCGGCGAGCGGTTCGAGCCCGGTGGGCTCGTGGCTGGCGGAGTGCGCGAGGTTGGAGGCCGCCGCGGTGCACGCCTTCGCCCGCACCGCGGTCGAGCTGCGCGCGCACGGAGCGCCCGACCGGCTGGTGGCCCGCGCCCGGGGCGCCGCCGCCGACGAGGTTCGCCACGCGCGCGCGATGCGTCATCATGCCCGGCGCCACGGCACCCAGCCACTCTCGGCCTCGGTCGCCGCGCCGGCCCAGCACCGCCGCCCGCTGCTCCAGCTGGCGCTCGAGAACGCGGTGGAAGGTTGCGTGCGCGAGACTTACGGCGCCCTGGTGGCGCAGTGGCAGGCGAAGTCGGCGAAGGACCGCGCGCTCAAGGGCGCGCTGAAGGCGATCGCCCACGACGAGACCAACCACGCCGAGCTGAGCTGGGATCTGAAGGCGTGGTTCGACACCCAGCTGAGCGCGGCGGAGCGCGAGCAGCTCCGCGCGGCGATGGTGAGCGCGGTGGCGCAGCTTCAGTGCGAGGCCGCCACCCCGGCCGCCGCCGAGTGCGAGCAGGCCGCCGGTGTTCCCAGCGCCGAGGTGGCGCAGGCGTTCATTCGCTCGCTGCGTGAAGAGGTGTGGCGCTGCTGACGAATGCGTTTCGGCCCGGCGCTTGAATTGATATCCGTCTAGCCGATGCGAACGACGTCTTACCTCGCGGCCGCGTGGCTGCTCGCCCTCACTGCGTGTCCCCACAACCCCAACACCGGGGACGGCAAGCCGCACGTCGAGGTGAAGCCCGACGCCCGCGCCGACGCCGCGCTCGCCGACGCCAAGGCGAAGGAGCCGAAGCAGACCCGCAAAGAGGCCGTCGAGACCTACCTGGCGGTTCGCAAGGCGTACCCCGAGACCACCGCCGGGCAAGACGCGCTCTACCGCGCCGGCGTGCTCGCCTACGAAGAGGGCGACTACCTGAGCGCCCGCCGCGCGCTCAACGAGCTGGTGTTCGAGAACCCGCTCTACCCGCAGGCCACCGAGGCGCGGCTGAAGGCCGGCCTCGCCGCCTACGAGCTGAAGCAGTACCGCGACGCGTACCAGGCGCTCTCGACCCTGGTCGACAAGCTCGAAGGCGACGACAAGAAGCGCGCCGAAGATGCGCTGGCGAAGTCGGCCGCCGCCACCCAGCAGTACGGCGACGCGCTCAAGCTGGCGGTGAAGGCGGTCGAAGACGCCCAGAGCGGCACCGACGACCAGAAGAAGGCGGCGCTCGCCCAGCTCGAAAAAACCGTCGAGACCCAGGTGAGCTTCATCGCGATCACCGAGGTGCAGCACGAGATGTCGCCCTCGCACCCCGCGTGGCCGGCGCTCACCTTCAAGCTGGGCCGCATCTACTACCACCTGCGCGACTGGCCCCGGCTCGACGAGACCCTGAAGTCGCTGCTCCACGAGGCGCCCAACAGCCCGTACGCCGCCGACGCCAAGGCGCTGCTCGACCGGGTGGCGCGTCGCGGCCAGGTGAAGCCGAAGGTGGTGGGCGCGGTGCTCCCGATGAGCGGCAAGTACAAGGCGCTCGGCGAGGCGGTGCTCCGCGGCATTCAGTTGGAGCTCAAAGGAACCGACATCGAGCTGGTGGTGAAGGACTCCAAGGGCGACGTGAACGAGGCGGGCAAGATGGTCGAAGAGCTCGCCTTCGACGACGGGGCGATCGCGATCATCGGCCCGCTGCTGTCCGACGACTCGCGGCGCGCGGCGCTGGTGGCCGAGGAGCTCCAGGTGCCGATCGTGACCCTGTCGCGCGCCGACGGCATCACCAACATCGGCAGCTACGTGTTTCGCAACATGCTCACCAACTCGCAGCAGGCCGAGGCGCTGGCCGACTACGCGGTGGGCACCCTCGGCTACAAGAGCTTCGGCGTGCTCTACCCGAACATTCCCTTCGGCACCGAGATGACCAACGAGTTCTGGGACGAGCTCGAGAAGCGGGGCGCGAAGATCACCGCCGCCGAGACCTACTCGCACGACCAGACCACCTTCACCTCCGAGGCGCAGGGGCTGGTGGGCCGGCTCTACAAGAACGACCGCGCGGAGTTCGTCGAGCTGGCGCACCAGTACAACGAAGACACCAAGGGGATGGACGACTTTCACAAGAAGAAGGCGCGCGAGAAGCTGCTCAAGGAGCTCGAGCCGGTGATCGACTTCGACGCGCTGCTGCTCCCCGACTCGTGGCAGCGGGTGTCGCTGGTGGCGCCGGCGTTGGCGGTGGAAGACATCATCACCAACGGCTGCAACCACCACGACATGGAGAAGATTCAGAAGACCACCGGCAAGACCAAGGTGAAGACGGTGCTCCTGCTCGGCCCGTCGACCTGGTCGAGCCCGAAGAACGCCACCACCCACGAGTACGAGCTGGTCGAGCGCGGCCAGAAGTTCGTCGAGTGCGGCGTCTACGTCGACGGCTTCTGGGAGGGCAGCAAGCGCCCCGCCACCAAGACCTTCGTCGACAACTTTCACGATCAGTACAAAGACCAGACCCCGCTGCTGCTCGACGCGCTCGGCTACGACACCGCCGGCATGCTGAAGCAGGTGATCGACAAGTCTTCACCGAAGAGCCGCGGGGAGCTGCGCGACCGGCTGAGCCAGCTGAAAGACTACGACGGCGCCACCGGCACCACCCGGTTCGACGACGCGCGCGAGGCGCGCAAGCCGCTGTTCATGCTCGAGATCGACCCGCGCAAGGGCGTCAAAGAGCTCGACATGCCGGCGCCGAAGAAGGGCACGTGAGCCGCCGGAGCGCGGCGCTGCTGTTCGTGCTCGCCGCCTGCCGCACCGTCCCCGCGAACTTCAACGACCGCATCTCGTTCGACCACGACGACTACGTCTACGACGCGCAGCTCTCGGCCGACGCGCAGCGGTTCGCCTTCACCAGCCTGGGGCAGAAGAACTACTCGCTCACGCTCTGCTCGCGCGAGGCGAAGACCTGCGCGCCCGAGGTGACCGTCAACGGCTACGAGTTCGACGTCGAGTCGCTCGCCTGGGCGCCCGACGCCAGCTGGGTGGCGACCGCGTCGCGCGACGGGGTGGCGCGGCTGTTCGACGCCGCCGGAGCCGCCAAGGCCGCCTGGCTCTCGGAGGAGAAGCTGACCGCGGTGGCGGTGCACCCCAGCGGCCACGCGATCGCGATCGGCAGCGAGCACGGGCTGGTGACGCTGCTCTCGCTCGACGGCACCGGGCTGCACTTCGCCGACGAGAAGCGGCTCCACGGCGACGAGGTGCGCGCGCTGGCGTTCAGCGACGACGGCCGGCTGTTCACCGCCGGGTGGGACAAGACGGTGCACGTGCTCGCCTCGGGTCTGAGCACGGTGAAGCCCGGCACCGCCCGCGTTCACGCCGAGCGCTCGGGAGGCACCGCGAGCATTCGCGCGGTGGTGCAGGGCAAGGCGTCGCTGCCGCTCGCGCTCGACGGCCGGGTGCACGCCACCCTGGTGCTCAAGCCGGGGGTCGCCCAGAGCGTGGGCATCGAGGTGCTCGCGCTCAAAGACACCGTCAACCTGCCGACCGCGCTCGGCACCACGGTGGGGCGGGTGGCGCACGACGTGACGCTGTCGTTCAAGGCGCTCACCCTGGAGCACGTCGACGCGGTGGTGTGCGACGCCTGCGTGCCGGAGGGCGCCGAGGGAGCGCTGGGCGACGGCTTCACCGAGGCGGTGGAGGTCGCCTTCGACGAAGTGACCCACGAGGCGGTGCTGACGCTGAAGGCCGCCGCCGCTCCCGAGCGCGAGCTGCTCCAGCTGGAGGAGCTCTCGAAGTTCGAGCTGAAGGGCTACGTCAACGACCTCAGCCTCGATCGCACCGGCGCGAAGATGGCGCTCGCGCTGAGCGAGTCGAAGGCGCAGCGCAACATGCAGGTCTACCAGCGCGAGAAGCGGGGCGAGGTCGAGCCCGAGCGGGAGTGGGACGCGGCGGTGATCGCCGACACCGCCACCGGCAAGGTGCTGCAGACCTTTCACGGCCACCGCGGAGTGGTCTCCACCGCGGCGCTCAGCCCCGACGGCAGCCGGGTGGTGAGCGGCGGGTGGGACCACAAGCTGGTGTTTCACGCCAGCGGCGCTTCGGTGGAGCTGGGCGCGCTGATTCGCAAGGTGCGCTTCTCGAAAGACGGCAACTGGCTCTCGGTGGCGGCGTGGACTCCGCGCAAGGCCGAGAGCGCGTCGCCGTCGGCGTTCGTGATGCCCGCGAAAGAGCCCGCTGCCCGTTAGAAGTGCCCGGCGACCGCGAACCCGTTGAAGGTCGGGAGCAGCGAGACCGAGTCAGACGAGGGCGCGCCGAGGAACCAGAACAGCACGCCCACCGCGAACACGCCGGCGCCGGCGCCCATCAGCACGTTGGCGATCAGCGCGTCGCTGCGGGCCTCGGCATCTAAAGCGTAGGCCTGCTTCTGGGTGAGCGAGGTGACCAGGCCGCCCGAGTCGGGCTTCAGCCCCGCAATCTTCGCCCGGTCGTTGTTGCTGGTGACTCCGAAGTACGCGCCCACGCCGATCGCCACCACGCCCAGGCCGGCCGCGACGTAGCCCACCGGGCGCAGCGCCGAGCCCGACTCGTCGCCGCTGATCGACGGCAGGGTGGCGCTCGAGTCGGCCACTGGCTTGGTCTCTGCCGGTTTGGGGTCGGTGGTCTTCGCGTCGGCGGTCTTGGTCTCGGCTGTCTTCGCGTCGCCGGCCGGCTTGGCGTCGGTCTTGGCCGCGGTCTTCTCGAAGCCGGGTGCGCCCTGGCCCTCGAGCACCGGCTGATCCTGCGAGCCCACCTTCGCGAGCGCGGCGTCGTTGAGGCCCTTCACCTCCGCCCACCACTCCACCGAGGCGGCGTCGAGGCTGAACGCGGCGTACATGCCCGAGAGCTCGCCGTCGCCGTCGGTCCACTGGCCGCTGTCGGCGCGGTAGTGAAAGACGACCTTCTCGACCAGGTGGCGCTCGTCGTTCTTCACCTTGAGCGCGATTCGAATCACCCGGCCCTTGCCGTCGAGGCCGGCCTTGGCCTGCTTGATCTCCAGCCCCTCGCCCTGCTGCTTGCGGGCCTGCTTGAACGCGGTGGTGACCTTCGCCGAGTGCTTGCCGGCCAGCTCGTGCACCGGGTCGAGCTCGAGCAGATCCAAGAACGCTTCGATCGCCTTCGGGGCCTGGCCCATCTCGGCCTGAGAGAGCCCTTTGAGCTCGTAGAGCTCGATCAGCGTCTCACGCGAGTTGCCCGGCGTCTTCAGCGCCGCCTCGACCGCCTTGGCGGCGTCGCCGGGTTTCTTCTCGAGCATCGAGCGGCGCGCCTTCTCGAGATCGGCGCTCGAGCCGAAGGCGGCGAGCGGAAGCAGCGCAACCACCAGGAGGGTCAACGGCCGCACGGCGCCATTCTACACATTCAGGTGCAGGTGGTGCGAAGCGACTCCGCGCTCGTCGAGCGTCTTGCGCACCTCGGCCACCAGCTCGTCGCTCCCCACCAGAAACACCGACGTCTTCTCGAGCCCCGAGGAGGGCACCAGGGTGACCAGGTGCGCGTGCTCTCCGGTCCACCCGGGCTCGGGGTGGAGCACGGTCGGCACCACGGTGATGCCCGAGCGCTCCCAATGCTTCCACTCGTTGCGCCAGCCGAAGTCGGTCGGGCGCCGGCCGCCGAGCAACAGAGTGACCCGGCCCCACTCGAGCCGGCGGTGGCGCACCACGTCGATCACCGAGCGCATCGGCGCCAGCCCGGTGCCGGTGGTGATCATCAACAGGTCGCGGCCCCGCGAGGCCTCGAGGGGAAAGCCCGGCCCTTCGGCCAGCCCGGTGGTGATCGGCGTGTCGCCCAGGCTGAGCGCGTTGGCGAGGGGGAAGCCCTTGCGCACCAGGTACTCGAACTTCTCGCTCCCCGGCGCGGAGGCGATCGCGAACGGCCGCGCCTCGAGCTCGCCCACCCGGAGCTGGTGAAACTGGCCGGCGATGGTGAAGCTCTTCGCCACCAAAGGCGCGACCTCGAGCGTGAGCTGAAAGAGGTCGTCGCTCACCGGTTCGACGCCGGCGACGCTCGCCAGATGCGGGGTCGGCGGTTGGTTCATGGCGGGGAGCCGCACTCGAGGCTAGCATCGGCCGCCGTGGCGCTGAGAGCTTTGAAGACTCTGAAGGCCGGGGTCTGGATGGCCGTGCTGGCGGCCGTGGCGGTGGTGCTGATCGCGCCCATGATCTACCTGTACGAGTCGCAGAAATTGCCCGCTTTGGAATCTGAATTCGACCTCGAGCGCGCGCTGCGCAACTCGATCGAGTCGGAGCGCCGCAGCCAGCAGATGGGCAAGTACGACCCGAAGAAAGACCCGATCGAGTGGAAGCGGCCCGACTTCGCGCGCCTGCCGAAGAACCTGGTCGCCGCCTACATCTCGGAGCGCGGCTGCCCGACCTACTTTCAGACTCCGCGCGAAGACGGCTGGGCCTGGGCGAAGCGGTTGATGCTCGGCCTGGTCAACATCGAGCCGCCCGGCGACGGCTGGTGCGAGCAGGTGTTCGCCTCCAACCTCGCCACCCGCATCGGCGCCAAGGGCACGATGCAGACCGTGGTGGCGACCCACAAGATTCACCGCTTCCTCAAGAAAGACGCGCTGGTCGCCTACGACCTCCACTCGCTCAAGCTCGAGGTCGGCGTGGTGGGCGTCGAGGCCGCGGCCGACACCCTGTTTCACAAGCCGTTGCTCGAGCTTTCGCTGGCCGAGCTGGCGGAGCTGGCGCTGGCGATTCCACCCAACTCCGCGTTCGAACAGATCAAGCAGTGCAAGAACTCGGTTCAGATTCGCCAGGCGCGCGACGGCGTGCTCGACCGGTTGAAGGCGTTCTCGCTGATCCCCGACAACGAGTCGCGGCTCGCCAAGGATCAAGAGCTGGCCTGTAAGCGGCCGAACTAGTCGCGGGTCTTGTACGGCACCAGCACCGCCACCTTGCGCGGCGAGCAGGCGTACGCGTCACAGACGTTGAACGCGATGCTTCCGCTGACCTGGCCCGAGCCGCTCAACCGGTACGGCACCTCGAACACCACCCGGCAGGTCTTCGCGGCGTCCTCACGGCACGCCTCCCGCGCCGGGCGATCGTAGTGGGTCTGCTCGAAGCAGCAGCCGCCGCCGACGTCGAAGCTGGCGCTGTCGAGCGAGTGCCCCGGCTGAGCGGTGAGGGTGAACTGCACCACCGTGCTGTGGTCGGTGATCGGCTCGGAGGCGAGGTGGCCCTCGGCCGAGAACTCGGGCGTCGACAGCGAGGGGGCGGCGGTGGGGCCCGGAGGCCGCCCGCGGGCCAGCACCACCGCGGTCATCACCAGAAACAGGCCACGCATCGAGCACCCAGACGGGGCCCGGCGCGGTTTGATTCAAATTTCGAAGTGGGTGGATCAGCGCTTGGGCGGAAGGTTGCGCGTCGGCGGCAGGGTGCGGTTGTTCGCCACGCCGCCCTGCTGCGGGCGTTGCGGCGCCGGGCGCCCGGCCTGCTGTGGCCGCTGCGGGTAGGAGCGCACGTTGGTGCCGTCGTCGTCACCCCCGGCACCTTCGTCACCCAACAGCGACTCCGACACCTGCACCAGCGGCTCTTCTTCTTGCGGCTCGGGCGCGCGCAGCGCCTCGCGCTCGCCGGTGGCGTCGACGTCGCCGGTGCTCTCGGCGGTGGGCTTGCGCGCCAGCAGCGGGTTGCGGCTCGGCGGCGGGGTGCGGTCGTCGTGGCCTCCCGCGGGCGGGCGGGCGACCGGAGCGGCCGACACCTTCGAGTTCGGCCGCGGCGGGTTGGGGTTCTGCGCCGGCGCCGCCGACACCTTCGGCTTCGCGGGCGCGCCGCCTCCGTTGGCCTTCTTCTCTTTGGCGTCGCGCTTCAGCTTCTCTTCGAACTCGCGCCACTCTTCTTTGTACTGCGCGGGGTCGGGCGCGCCCTCTTCGCGGTGCTTCAGCGACGGCGCCCAGTAGGTGTGGGCGGAGTGCTCGCCGAGGCCGTGGATCAGCGGCGGCGGAGGAATGCCGTAGGTCGCCGGGTCGAAGAACTCTTCGGTGAGGTCGGTGAAGCCGAACGCGCGGGCCTTGGCGAGGAAGTGGGGGAGGATGCCGGTCGGCGCGTGGTAGCCGAGGTAGTTGCCGTCTTCGTCTTTGGTCACCGGCACGAACAGCCAGAGGTCCTGGGTGCGGTACTCGCCCTTGGCGTCGAGCGGGAGCACCTCGGGAATCGCGTGCGTCTTGCGCGAGCCGTCTTGCAGGCGCTCGCAGCAGACGATGAAGTTGATCGCCGAGGCCACCTGGGCGCGCACCGCGACCAGCGGCATGTCGATGCTGCTCATCAGACAGAGCGACTCCAACCGGCGCAGGGTGTCGGTCGGGGTGTTGGCGTGCACGGTGGCCATCGAGCCGCCGTGGCCGGTGTTCATCGCCTGCATCAGGTCGAACGCTTCACCGCCGCGCACCTCGCCGACGATGATCCGGTCGGGGCGCAGACGCAGCGCCGAGTGGAGCAGGTGACCCATGTTCACCTCGCCCTTGCCGAACTTGTCGGCCGGGCGCGACTCGAACGGCACCAGGTGGTCCTGCACCAGCTGGAGCTCGGCGGAGTCTTCGATGGTGAGGATGCGCTCTTCGTTGGGGATCAGGTTGGAGAGAATGTTGAGCAGGGTGGTCTTGCCCGAGCCGGTGCCGCCCGAGACGATCATGTTCAGCTTGATCATGACCGCGGCCTCGATCAGCCGAACCATCGGCGGCGCGATCGAGCCGAAGCGCACCAGCGCGTCGGTGTTCAGCTTCTCTTTGAAGAACTTGCGGATCGAGATCGTGGTGCCGGCCCGCGCGATCGGCGGCAGCACCACGTGAATGCGGCTGCCGTCGGGCAGGCGGGCGTCGAGGCGCGGCCGCTCGTCGTTCATCAGGCGGCCGACGAACTGGGCCATGTTGCGCGCCGCGCCGAGCAGACCTTCCTCGGAGAACTTGGCGTCGGTCTTGGTGACCTTGCCCTTGCGCTCGATCCAGATGTCGGTCGGGCCGTTGATCATGATTTCCGACACCGAGTCGTCGTCCAGGTACTGAAGCACCGGCTTCAAGAAGGCCCGGAGCGACTCGGTGTACATCGACTGCTGACCAGCCATGATTCGAATGCTAGCCCGGAATGCCCCCAAAGCGCGCTAGGTTCGAGGTCCATGGGCGACGCTTCGAAGCCGAAGAAAAAGAAGAAAAAGGCCGGTTCGAAACCCAGAGACACCACCCCCGCGAACACGCTCCCGTTCGAGATCGAAGCCGGTCGAATCGAGGAGTCGCTCGCGAAGATGAAGGACCAGATCGTCTATTGGGCAAAGAAGGGCCGCTACACCAAGGTCCGCTTCAAGTTTCGCGGCAAGCAGGTGCTCCCCGACATGCCGCTCGCCGCGGTCGCCGCCGCCCAGGGGCTGACCTTCTGGTGGGCGGGGCTCTTGCGCACGCTGGTGTTCTCGATGGCCGGCGGCACCGTGCTCAGCATGGAGCTGGTGAACGACTCCGAGAAGAAGGTCGCGCTGGGCAAAGAGCAGCTGCTGGCCGGTGAGCTCGACAAGGCGATCGCGATCTTCAAAGACGCCCGCGACATGGACATCGACAACGCCAACGTGCACCTGAACCTGGGCGTGGCGCTGAAGCTGAAGGGCGAGCTGTTGGCGGCGCGGGCTTCGTTGGAGCGCGCGCAGAAGCTCGACCCGCAGGGGCCGATCGGCGCCGAAGCGGAGCGGGTGCTGGGTGGCATTCCGAAGCCTGCGGTGGCCGGGTAAGCTCGTCACCTCACCTTTGGAGGGGTCTCAATTGGATCCGTCGGAGTGGATCGCGCGGTTTCGCATCACCCACGAGAAGTCGAAGTCGGGCGGCCTCAATGAGCTCGAGCGCAAGCAGTACCTCGGCATGCGCGAGGAGCTGGCGCGCTCGCTGGTGAACGCCCAGTCGCTCTCGGTGCCCGAGGGCCAGAACGCGCGGCGGCACTTTCGGGTCGCCCAGCTGTTTCAGGTCGAGGTGAAGAACCTGTACAAGACGGTGACCCGCGAGCTGTCGATCTCCGGCTTCTCGGCGATGGTCGGCGGCGAGCTCAAAGGCGGCGAGTCGGTGCCGTTTCAGCTCACCGTCACCCGCGGCAAAGACCCGGTCACCGGCATCGCCAAGGTGATCGGCGCGGTGAAGGCGCAGGGCGCGTTTCGCACCAACTTCGAGATCGAGACCATCAGCGACGCCAACGCCGAGATCCTCGAGGTGGCGCTGTTCGACGCGGTGCTGGCGCGCTTCAAGTAGCGGCTTGATCCAGATCACGGCTTTCTGAGGCCGTACGGGGTCTACCGCCCGGTCACTTGAACTGGCGCCCACCCTTTCGCTAAAGGTGCTCCCCGATGAAGGAATACATCCGTCACACCCGCGGGCGCATGTTCGACAACCCGTTGCTGGAGACCTTCTCGAAGGTCCACCCGGCGACGCCGTTCGTCTTCTACATACCGCTCTGCAGCGCGGTGATGTTCTACGCGCTGAGCAACAGCATCACCACCTGGGTGATGTCGGTGCTCTTCTTCCCGCTCGGGTGGCTCACCTGGCAGCTGATGGAGTACTTCATTCACAAGGGCGTCTTTCACTACGAGGGCAGGTTCCCCGGCGTGGCGCAGATTCGCGACACCCACACCTACCATCACAAGTACCCCGACGATGACGGCCGGCTGGTGATGCCGCTGGGCGCCTCGATTCCGCTGGCGGCGGTGATCGCCGGCCTGCTGTGGGTTCCCCACGTGCCGTCGGCCACCGTGCCCTACTGGGTCGGGTTGGTGTGCGGCTACATGTGGTACGACTTCATGCACTGGTCGCAGCACTTTCGTAAGCCGCTGACCTCGTGGGGCAAGAAGCTGCGCAGCCACCACATGGCGCATCACTTCGCCGACGCGACGATGAACTACGGCATCTCGCACCGGTGGATCGACCGGGTGCTGGGCACGATGAAGGTGCGCTCGGCGGCCGAAGACAAAGACTAAAGTTCCCTACATCGCTGAAGCAATCGTTCTGGCCGCCCGGCGTATGATCACGTCAAGGAGGCTGTGATGGGACCTCTCGCGTTCGTCGTTCTCGGCGGTATCGCTGGTTGGCTGGGCTCAATCGTGGCGGGCACCAACGCCAAGATGGGCCTGTTCTCGAACATCGTGGTCGGCATCTTGGGCTCGGTGGTCGGCGGCGTGCTGTTCAACTTCTTCGGCGGCTGGGGCATCACGGGCTTCAACCTGCACAGCCTGTGGGTCAGCTTCGTGGGCGCGACGGTGTTGCTCTTCGTGTTCCGCCGCGCCCTGAAGTGATCAGTTCAACCCGGGAATGCCGCCGTCGTACTGGGTGAAGCCGCCGTCTCCTCCGCCGCCGGTCTCGACGATGGTCGGGTCGGGGCAGCCGTAGATGATGCTCACCTTGATGCCCGGGGTCTGCTGCACCAGGTTGCAGGCCGGCCCGTAGAGCGTGATTCGGTTGGTGGTCGAGTTGTAGTCCCAGCCCGACTGGTTGCTCGGGTCTTTGGGGATCAGGGTCGAGCCGATCACCACGTTGATCTTCGACGGGTCGGGCGGAGTGCTGCCGAGCTTGAAGTCGCAGCCCACCGCGCCCTGGGCGATCTGCATGAACGCCGTCGAGAGCGTGGTCGGGTCGTCGGCCTGGTAGTACTGGGTCATGCCCGGGCGCGCGGTGCCGCCGGCGGTGGCCATCGCGTTGAGCATGTTCTTGTCGACCTGGCCGCCGAAGCCGACCACGTAGGTCTTCACTCCCGCCGCGGCGAGCTGGGTCACCTCGCTCACCGGGTCGCCGCCGCAGTTCTCTTCGCCGTCGGTGGCGAGCAGCACGAAGTTGGCGCGGGTGGGGTCTTTCAGCGAGGGCTCGTGGAGCGCGAGGTCGAGCGCGCCGCCGATCGGGGTGCCGTCTCCGTTGGCGCTGTTCGGCAGCGCGGTCGCGATCGCCGAGGCGGTGTTGTCGCCCACCGGCACCGCGTTGGCGCCCGGGTCGCAGTGGGTGGTGGTCGAGAACATCGACAGCCCGAACCGAATCGAGGAGTCGTACTGCATGGTGATGTTCTTCACCGCGGTGGTCGCCAGCTGCCACTTCGACTGGCCGTTCGAGTTGGGCAGCGTCTCTTTCATCGAGCCGGAGTGGTCGAGCACGATCAAAAAGTTCGCCTGCACCATCGTCGACTGAAAGAGCTCGCCGCCGCAGGTGTTGCCCGCGTCGACGCCCGGCGCGCTGCAGTGGCCGTCGACCTGGCAGCTGCCGCCGTTGGAGCAGCCGCCGGTGAGGCAGCTCGGCTGGCACATCACGCCCTCACAGACGTCGCCGCTGCCGCACTCGGTGTCGGCGCCGCAGCCGTTCATCGGCACGCAGCCGCCCGAGGTGGAGCACTTGTCTCCGCCTCCGCAGGTCATCGTCGCGTCGCACTTCGGGGCGCAGGTGTGGGAGGCCAGGCAGACGTCGCTGGTGTTGCACTCGCCGTTGACGTGGCAGGGGGTGCCCGAAGTCCCGCATCCTCCGCAGCCGGCGGCGAAGACGGCGAAACACATCAGTGCAAGGGCGCGCATAGGTCCTTTCGAGGGCTCTTGCCCCACTGTGCAACCCTCGCGCCCTTTGCATTCGCGCCTGTTTGCGGGCACCTGGCAGGCGCGCGGGAGGGCAGGGCGCTGGATTTGGAGTGCGCCTGCGTGTCGTGTGAACTGGAGTGATCACCCCGCGACGGCGCAGGCGGCTTTGGCTAAAAAGCCCTCCGTGCGCCTCTTCTTCTCGATTGGACTGCTGTTGATGCTGGGCTGCGGATCAGCCTCGACGCTCGGTGGTCACTGCACCACCGCTTGCGACTGCGCGACCACCGACAAGCCGCTCTCGTGCGCTACCGGAGAGTGGACCTGCAACGACAACTCGACCTGCGAGTTCAAGTGCCAGCAAAGCTGCGGCGGTGGAGGCGTGGGCACCTGCGCGTTTCCCGCCAGCTGCGACACCACCAAGATGCAGTGCTCCGAGAGAGGCAGCTGTCACTGAATGGCTGAGCCGAAGGCCACGCTGCTCGACGACTCGATGGACACCGACCCGGGCGCGTCGCGCTCGGGCCATCGGCTGCTGGTGTTCTCGGAGGAAGGGCTCACCACCTATGACCTCGCCGACGGCGGCGAGATGGTGATCGGCCGCGCCGACGACTGCGAGATTCAGTTCGACCTGCCCGCGCTCTCGCGGCGCCACGCGCTGATCAAGGTCGGCCCGCCGCTCACCGTCGAAGACCTCGGCTCGGTGAACGGCACCCGGCTGCGCGGCGAGAAGCTCCCGCCCAACAAGGCCTCGCCGCTGCGCTCGGGCGACGCGATCGAGGTCGGCCCGCTCACCATCGTGGTGCAGCGGCCCCAGCACTCCGAGCCCAACCAGCGCCAGCGCCGGCTGTGGACCCACGCCTACTTCGAAGGCCGCCTCGAAGAGGAGTGCGGCCGCGCCGAGATCTCCGGCCAGCCGTTCGCGCTGCTGCGGTTGAAGCTCGAGGGCGCCGCTTCGCCCTCGCTGGTGCAAGACGCGCTCGCCCGGCTGAGCTCGCCCACCGACCTGGTCGCCTCTTACGGCCCGGGTGAGTACGAGGCGTTGATCTTCTCGGGCCGGCACGACGCGCTCGCCCGGCAGATGAAAGACGAGCTGTCGAAGGCCGGCGCACCGGTTCGCACCGGCGTGGCGGTGTGGGGCCGCGACGGCAAAGACCCCGACGCGCTGCTCGAGGCGGCGAACCTGAAGGTCGACCCGCCGCCGCGCGAAGAGACGCCGGGGGTGATCGTTCGCGACCCGCAGATGGAGGCGCTCCACGCGCTGGTGAAGCGGGTGGCGCAAGGCGACATCGCGGTGCTGCTGCTGGGCGAGACCGGCGTCGGCAAGGAAGTGTTCGCGGAGGCGATTCACCGGCAGTCGCCGCGCCGCAACGGGCCGTTCTTGCGGCTCAACTGCGCCGCCTTCACCGAGACGCTGCTCGAGAGCGAGCTGTTCGGCCACGAGAAGGGCGCCTTCACCGGCGCGGTGCGCACCAAGATCGGTCTGCTCGAGAGCGCCTCGGGCGGCACCGTGCTGCTCGACGAGGTCGGCGAGATGCCGCAGTCGACCCAGGCGAAGCTGCTCCGCGTTCTCGAAGTGAAAGAAGTGATGCGGGTCGGCGACGTGAAGACCCGGCCGATCGACGTGCGCTTCATCGCCGCCACCCACCGCGACCTCGAGGCGAAGGTCGAGATGGGCTCGTTTCGGCAAGACCTCTACTACCGGCTCAACGGCATCTCGCTGGTGATCCCTCCGTTGCGCGAGCGGCCCGGCGAGCTGGAGAGCCTCGCCCGGCACTTCATCACCCGCGCCTCGAAGCAGTTCGGCCGCCCCGAGCCGACGCTCACCCCGGGCGCGTTGGACCTGCTCAAGAGCTACGCCTGGCCGGGCAACCTCCGCGAGCTGCGCAACGTGATGGAGCGCGCGGTGCTGCTGAGCGAGCGCACCATCGACGTGCACGAGCTGCCGGTGGAGAAGCTCACCGCCACCGTGCTCTCGCGCGGCGCCCAGGGCCCCGGCAGTGCTCCCAGCGGCGAGCCCGAGTCGGAGCGGGCGCGAATCATCGCCGCGCTGGAGTCGAACGGCGGCAATCAGACGCTGGCGGCGAAGGCGCTCGGCATTTCGCGCCGCACCATGCTCAACAAGCTCGACGCGCTCGCGATCCCCCGGCCACGCAAGGGCAAGTGATGCGGGCGCTGCCCTTGCTGGTTCTGCTCGCCGGGTGCACCGCGCACATCAGCGCCGAGCTGTTGCCCGACTCCGAGCTCCCGAAGATCCCCCCGCTGATGCGTCGCGGTACGACGTTCAGATTCTGCTCCAGAGTGACCGGGTCACCTTTCGTGGCGACCCGCGGTTCACCGATCAATCAGAGCACGTGGTGGTGCGGGTGCTCACCGAGAACGGCCGCAAGATTGCCAGCCAGACCAGCTCCTGGGACGCAGAGGCCGAGCTGCTGTCGATTGCAGGGAGGGTGCTCTCGCCCACCGGCGCAGTGACGCCGCTCGACCGCTCCCAGGTGTTCTTCACGGGCGACCCGAACCAGCACGGCCGCGCGCGGCTCTCGTTTCAACTGCCCAACGTTCAGGTCGGCAGCCTGGTCGAGTGGAGCTTCGTGATCAGCACTCCGCGACTGATTCCAACGATCGCTCGCGAGGTCGCGGCGCCGGTGCCGGTGGAGCACTACAAGCTTCAGCTCGACGTTCACACCACCCTCGACTACGCGTTTCGCACCTACTTCAGTCATCAGCCCGTCGGTGAGAGCAACTCGATCGCCTACCACCACCTGACGTGGAACCTCGATCACCTGATGCCGGCGCCCGAGGAGCAATACGCCTGGTCGCCCGACCCGCGCTGGGTCTACCGCAACACCGACTACCGCTCCGGGCCGGTGCACGTGACGCTGATCCACGGTTGGGAAGACGTCTACAAGGAAGCGCTCACTCGCCTCGCGCTCCCCGACTACACCCAGGGCTTCGTTCCTCCGAAGCTCGACCTCAGCTCTTGCCGCGATCGGGTCTCGTGCCGGGTGCGCGCCGCGTGGGCCGAAGTGCACCAACTGACCGACACCACCGAGGTGGGCAGCCTCAACAACGCCCGGCCTCTCGCGGCAGTGCTCGCTTCACACACCGCCACCCGGCACGAACAGGCGCTGCTGTTTCAGGCGTTGGCGCGGTCGGTGGGCCTCGAGGCCGACCTGGTGTTCATCGGCATGCCGTCGCAGCACGGCTTCGATCGCAACTTTCCATCAGGGCTGCACGACGACGTCGTCACCTGGGTTCGGCCCGCCGGCGATCTGCCGACGGGCTTGTTCGTCGATGCTTCGTGTGAAGTCTGCGAGCCCGGCGTGGTGCGGGACACGGCGCAAGCTGCCGAGGGCGTGCGCGCCTGGGTCGTCGCGCACGACGCCGATCACGTCGAGTCGTTTGGCGTTCTGACCACCGTCGCCGGAGAGAGCGTGCCGTCCTCTGAGAGCGACGACCTCTGCGATGTCACGGTCGAAGAGAACGGTGACCTCACCGTCGTCGAAAGAGCTTTTACGATCGGCAGCATCGCGGCGGAGGCTCGAAGGGCGAACACCAGGAAGGGGGGCTTCAGTGGCGACGCGGCCGAGAAGGCGATTCGACATCGATACCCCCAAGCCAAGCTGGTGGCCTTCGAGCGCTTCACCTGCGACAAGGAACGGCACACCTGCTCGGAGGGCTTCAAGTACGTCGTCCCGGGCGGCGCCAATCTCGTCGATGGCCATCTGCTCGTGCCTCTCAAGATGATGTCGACAGTGATGAGCGAAGTCTTCTTGCAGCCCGAGCGGGTGATGCCGCTGACCATCGACCACCACGACAAGCGCACCAGCATGGTGAAGCTTCGCGTTCCCGCGGGCTGGAAAGCGACCGAAGGCCCAGGCGCGTACGACGAATCGGGCGCGGGTTTCACCACCCACATCGAGAGCGGGCAGGTGGGGCAGACTTGGCTGCTCAGCCGCACGCTGACCATCGTGCCCGGGCGCTGGCCCGAGACCACCTACCCGAAGGCGCGCGAGGTGGTGCGGAAGTTTGCCGACCTCCGCGATCAGAGCATCGTGCTCGCCAAAGACTGACGGCATACTCTCACCCGATGCGTCATGCCTGGGGGGTATGTCTGCTGTTGACGGCCTGCGCCCACGGCCGCTGGGAAAAGGTCGAGCTCGCGAGCACCCCCGGCCCGGCCGACTACCCGCGCGCGCACCGGGTGGTGCTGCTCGACGAGCTGAACATCGACTTCAAGCCGGAGGGCGGCAAGGTGGTCGGTTACGAGCATTCGCGCTACCGGGTGAAGATTCTCACCCCCGAGGCCGAGCGGCCCGACTCCGCGCACGCCTGGTACAACCGCGCCTACTCCGAGCTGATCTCGCTCCACGCCCGGGTGGTGCACCTCGACGGCAGCACCGAAGAGGCCGACGAGTCGAAGACCAGCGAGCTGCCCGCGATGGAGAGCTTCGAGCTCTACAGCGACTCGCGGGTGGTGGTGCTCCCCACCGCCACGCCCTCGGTCGGCGAGGTGTGGGAAGTCGAGACGGTTCGCAAGGAGCTCGACCCGAAGCTGCTCGGGTTCTCCACCAAGCTCGAGAGCGGCGATCCCATCTTGCTCGAGCGGGTGGTGATCACCGCGCCCAAGGGCTGGGAGATCGAGCGCGCCTTTCGCTTCGGGCCGCCGAAGAGCTTCGAGCAGCTGGAGCTGCCCGACGGCACCATGCGTTACACCCTGGAGCTGAAAGACGTGCCCGCCCACCGCAACGAGCCGATGTCGGGCCCCTCGGTGGCCTCACTGCTGGTGCGGCTGAAGGCGTGGACCCAAGATGGCCAACCGGTGGCCGCGTGGGCGACTCCGAAGGAGATGTCGAAGGGCGTCTGGGAGTTGATGCGGGCCTCCGAGGGCTCCAACGCCGAGATCGACGCCGAAGCGGAGCGGATCAAACGCGAGGTGGGCGAAGACCCCGAAGCGCGCGCCCGCGCCGCCCACCAGTGGGTGTGCGAGAAGATTCAGTACTGCGCGATCGAGATCGGCCTCGGCGGTTGGGTGCCGCACCCCGCCGCCGACGTGCAGCGGCTCGGTTACGGCGACTGCAAAGACAAGGCGATGCTGCTCCACGTGCTGTTGCAGAAGCTCGGCATCGCCTCGGAGCCCACGCTCATCTACTCGCACCAGGGTTTGCCGCTCCCGTTCGGGTTGCCGATTCTGTCCGACAACTTCAACCACGCCATCCTCAAGGTCGATCTCCCCAACCGCAGTCTGCTCACCGACCCCACCGCCGAGTACGTGCCGTTCGGCGAGCTCCCGCGCGGAGACCTCGAAGCCGACGTCCTGCCGTTGTCCCCGGAGGGGGCCCCGCTGGAGCGCTCGCCGCCGAACGGAGGGCCGGTCGACGAGCTGTCGAGCGTCCTCACGCTCCACCTGGGCGCGGGCGGGTTGGAAGGCAAGGTGAAGCTCGAGCTCGAGGGCGCTCCCGGCAACGAGTGGCGCTCGCGGTTGTCGCGCCAAGCGAGCTCGAAGCACGCCAAGGAGTGGTGCCGGCTGTTCGGCGAGGGTTGTGAGCTGTCTCGCCTGGAGGCGAAGGGGCTGCAGAAGGGCGCCCAGCGCCTGGAGGTGACCGGCGAGGTGGTGCTCGAGCGCGCGGTGGAGCGCAGCGGGTCGTGGTGGACGCTCCGCGCGCACCGCCTGGGCGACTGGGGCTACGACGCCCCGCACCTGTCGCAGCGCACCCAGCCGGTGTTGTTGCGGGCGGCCGGCCGTTGGGTGCAGACGGTGAACGTGCAGCTCTCGCCCTCCGAGGAGGCGATCGTGCCGCCGCCGTCGAAGCTGGAGCGCGACTTCGCCAGCTACGAGCTGACATGGACCACCCAAGGCGATCAGCTGGTGATGAAGCGGGTGGTCGAGCTGAAGGCACACGTGCTCCCGCCAGAGCGCTACGCCGACGTGGTCGCGTTCGACGAGCAGCTGCGCGAAGCCGAGGCGAAGGTGGCGGTGGTGAAGCCGAAGGGAGCGCACTGATGCGGGTGGTGTTCGCGGTGGCAGCGCTGGCGTTGTGCGCTTGCCCTCCGCACCTCAAGGCGACGCTGCTGCCGCCCAACTATTACGCGCAGGCGATTCCCGCCGACGCGTCGAAGTACGACCACGAGGTGCTGTTCGACTCCGACCAGTGGCTCTTCTACGCGGAGTCGGATCAGCGCTTCAGCGAGCACCAGGTACACCGGGTGATTCGGGTGCTCTCCGACTCCGGCCGCGGGGAGGGCGCGCAGAAGTCGAACTGGCACAAGACCGCCGAGCTCGCCGCGATCGCCGGCCAGGTGATTCAGCCCGACGGCAAGGTGACCCCGCTCGAGCGCTCTCAGGTGTTCTGGACCGAAGCGAAGGGCGACAGCGGCCGGGCCCAGCTCGCGTTTCAGCTGCCCAACGTGCAGACCGGCAGCCTGGTCGAGTTCAACTACGTGATTCGCTGGCCCGGCATCATCATCGAGGCCAACCGCGACCTCGACCTCAAGGTGCCGCTGACGCACTACGAGGTGGAGGTGCAGAAGTCGACCCGGCTCGACTACTCGCTCCGCGCGTACCACACCGCCCGCGACTTCGACGTCAACGACGAGGCCGCGTTTCGCCACGTGCGCTGGGTGACCGAGCACCTCGAGCCTCCCACCGAGGGCGACTACGTCGACTGGGAAGGCCCGCGCTGGCTGTACCGCAACACCGCGATCGGCTGGACCGGCAAGTACTACCCGCTCGCCAACAACTGGGGGAACGTCTTCGAGTTCGAGGCCAAGGCCGCCGACGTCGACGAAGACTGGGTGAAGGACTTCGACGTGAAGCTCGACGTCAAAGGCTGCATCGACGCGCGCTGCAAGGTGGAGCGCGCCTGGAACCAGGTGCACGAGCTCACCGCTACCACCGAGACCGGTAAGTTCTGGCAGAACCGGCCGCTGAAGGCGGTGGTCGCTTCGCAGACCGCGACCGCGCACGAGCAGGTGCTGCTGTTTCGCAAGCTGCTAGGCACCGCGGGCGTGAAGGCCGACACCGTGTTCGTCACCCGCCCGTTCGGCCGGCCGTTCGACCCCAAGTTTCCCAACACGCTGCACGACGACACCGTCGCCTGGGTGCGGCCCGACGACGGGCTGCCCAACGGCATGTTCGTCGACGCCTCCTGCGAGTACTGCAAGCCCGGCACGCTGCGCGACTACGTCGACGGAGCCAATGGCGTGCGGGTGTGGGGCGTGCCGAAGCGGCAGGGCGAGTGCGAGCCGCACGGCGAGCTGGTGACGGTGAAGGGCGACGCCCGCGCCCACGACGAGACCCAGGTGAAGTCGGAGGTGTTGGTGCGGGAGACCGGTGAGCTGGCGGTGCGGCGGGAGTTGGTGCTGCTCGGCGCCGATTCGGCCTCGACCCGCCGCCGGGTGCGCGGGCTCACCCCGGCCACCCAGCGCGCGAACGTCGAGATTGCCCTCGCCGCGCTCTACCCGCAGCTGAAGCTCCAGGAGTTTCAGCCCGCAGTGTGCAGCCGCGACAACGGCGGCCGCTGCGTGGTGGAGACGAACTACACCGTGCCGGGCGGCGCGATCGCCGCCGGCAACCAGCTCTCGGTGCCGCTCTCGATGCTCTCCAGTGACCACGAGAAGACGTTCACCGCCGAGACGCGCACCCAGGGCATTCGCATCGCCGGCGACAACACCCACAAAGAGTCGGTGACGATCGCGATCCCCTCCGGCTGGAAGGTGGCGGAGGCGCCGAAGGACTTCGAGGAGTCGGGCGCCGGCTTCACCTCGCGGGTCGAGGTGAAGGTGGAGCCGTCGCAGGTGGTGGTCACCCGTACCTTGACCCGCAAGCAGGGCCGCTGGCCGGCGTCGGAGTACGAGAAGGCCCGCGCCACCGTACGTCACTGGGTCGACCTGAGGCACCAGGCGGTGTTGTTCACCCGGCTTTGATAGAATCGGGGTCGCGATGGCTGAGCAGTTCGGAAAATACGAGCTGCTCGCCAAGCTCGGTGCGGGCGGCATGGCGCTCACCTGGCGCGCTCAGCTGAAGGGCGCCGCCGGCGTGGTGAAGCCGGTGGTGATCAAACGCATTCTTCCCCAGGTGGCCGAAGACCAGGCCTTCATCGACGCGTTCATTCAAGAGGCGAAGGTCACCGCGCAGCTGTCGCACGCCAACATCGCCCAGGTGTTCGACTTCGGTGAGCAGGAGGGCGAGTACTTCCTGGCGATGGAGTTCGTGCAGGGCCGCAACCTCGAGGAGCTGATCGAGCGCGCGGTCTCGGCCGGCTTCTGGCATCTGCCGGTGCCAATCGCGGTGCTGATCACCATCGAGGTGCTGAAGGGCCTGCACCACGCGCACACCCGGCTCGGGCCCGGCGGTCAGCCGCTCAACCTGGTGCACCGCGACGTCAGCCCCGACAACGTGCTGGTCGGCTTCGAGGGCGACGTGAAGCTGATCGACTTCGGGGTCGCCAAGGCCAAGCTCGCCGGGCGCCGTGAGACCGAGCCCGGCTTCGTGAAGGGCAAGTACCTCTACTTCTCGCCGGAGCAGGCCACCGCCGAGGTCGAGCTCGACGGCCGCAGCGACGTGTTCGCCGCCGGGGTGATGCTCTACCGCATGCTCGCCGGGCGCTACCCCTTCGAGGGAGGGATGACCACCGCGCTCCACCAGTTGGTGCGGGGCCGCTACCCGCCGCTGTTGGAGGTGAACCCCGATCTGCCCGCTCCGGTCGCCCACGCGCTCGAGAAGGCAATGAAGCAGAACCGCGACGAGCGCTACCCCAACGCGCAGGCGTTCGCGGAGGATCTGCAGGCGTACCTCCATCAGCAGCTGCCCGGCTTCGCCGCGCGCGACGTCGGCGCCTTCGCCCGCTTTCTGTTCCCCGAAGAATCGAAACGGGAGGGGCTGGCGCCCGACACCTCGGCCCGCTTCTCGGAGCTTATCGACAGCTGGCGTCCCCCTCCGCGGCCCGACGGCAAGCAGGGGCCGGTGCCCTCGCAGCTGTCTCCGGCAGACGAGTCGTCTCGGCCGACGATGCTCTCGACCCGCGACGCTCCGGTGGTGATGCGGGAGACCGGCAACGCTCTTCTCGCGTTCGGTGAGACCGGTAAGGGTTGGCTGAAGCCTTTGGTGGCGGCGCTCGGGCTGAGCGCCGCGGGGCTGGTCGGCTATTCGGTCTGGCAAGACACCCGGCCGGCGGAGCCTCCGGCGGCGACCGCGATCGACCACCGGCCGGTTCCGCGCGCGCCGGCGCAGGCCGCGGCGACGCCGGTGGTGAACACCGCCGCGATTCCCGGAGCGACCTCGGCGGCGTCTTCACCCGCGGCACCGGCGGCGGCGGGCGACGACACGCCGATGACGTTCGGTCTCGGCGACGTGGTGGTGAAGGTGACGCCCACCCGGCACCGGGTGGTGGTGCACGAAGGCAACGACCTCACCACCTTCACCCTCTCGGCGGGGCAGTCGGTGGTGGTGAGCTCGCCGCAGAGCCGCTCGCTCTATTTCCTCGGCGACGCCAACTTCGCGCCGGTGGGGCTGGGCGAGCTGAAGGGCCGGCTCACCTTCAAGGGCCCGGGCAAGGTGCGGCTGTTCGAGCTGCCGGGGCATCCCTCCGGGCTGGCTCACACGTCGAACACCACCGTCGACGGCAAGCCGCTCAACATCAGCCCGCAGTACTTCGTGCAGGGCGTCGAGGGTGACCCGGCCGAGGTGCGCATGCTCTCGCCCGACGCCGCCTACCACCTGGTGTTTCGCGGCAGCGGCAAGGCCCAGGTGGTGATGGATGCCGCGAACACCGCCGCCGCCGCCGCGCCCTCGGTGCCGCGAATCATCGGGCCGGGCGTGAGCTTCGACCTCAAGGGCATCAACCGGCTGTCGTTCGCGTTCATCGCCGGCTTCGATCTCGACGGGCCGATGGAGGTGCTGATCGGCCAGAAGAGCGGGCCGATCGACGGCTACACGGTCGACCGCGCCTGCCAGAAGCAGAAGGCGCTCGAAGACGCGGGCGACGGCGAGGCGGCCAAGGTGGCGGCGCTCACCTGTGCGCTGAAGGCGCAGCTGGTCGCGCAAGAGAAGGCGTGGGACGACCGCTTGAAGGCCGACGAGGCGTGCGAGCCGTTCGTGCAGCAGGCCTCGGAGCTGAACCAGGCGGGGAAGATCAAAGAGGCGCTCAAGCTCCTCACCGACTGCAACGCCAAGCTGCCGAAGAGCTGCCGCTGCGCGCAGGCGTGGTTTCACCAGGCGGCGCCGGTCGGCATGATCGACAACAAGGCGCCGATGATGCTCAAGTTTCAGCGCTGCGACGAAGAGGCCCAGGCGAGAAACCTCCGCATCAACCCGCCGCCTGGCCCCCCGCCCGGCACGCCAGACCTGCCGCCCGCCTACCCCGAGTTCTTGAAGAAGATGGGCGTCTCGGCGCCGCTCCCGAAGACCAAGATGTGAGTCCTTTCGGGGGGAACAAAAGACGTACAGGGCGGTGTTGAGTAGACTCGCACCCGGCAAATGCCCCCGTCGCAGTCCAACACCCGGTTCGGCAAGTACGAGCTGCTCTCGCGTTTGGCGCGGGGCGGCATGGCCGAGACGTACCGTGGGCAGCTGCGCGGCGCCGCCGGCGTGGTGAAGCCGGTGGTGATCAAGAAGGTGCTTCCCCACATGGCGGAAGACGAGAGCTTCGTACAGGGCTTCATTCAAGAAGCCCGGCTCTCGGCTCAGCTGTCGCACGGCAACATCGCCCAGGTGTTCGACTTCGGTCAGGTCGGCGACGACTACTTCCTGGCGATGGAGTACGTGCCCGGCCGCACGCTCCGGCAGATGCTCGACCGGGCGAACGACAAGGGCTTCTGGCACCTGCCGCTGCCGATCGCCTGCTTCGTGGTCGCCGAGATGTTGAAGGGCCTCCACTACGCGCACACCCGGCTCGGCGCCGACGGCAAGCCGCTCGGCCTGGTGCACCGCGACGTCAGCCCCGAGAACGTGCTCGTCAGCTACGAGGGCGAGGTCAAGGTGATCGACTTCGGCGTCGCCAAGGCGAAGATGCGCGGCCGCCAGGAGACCGAGCCCGGCCTGGTGAAGGGCAAGTACCGCTACTTCAGCCCCGAGCAGGCGGCCGCCAAAGAGCTCGACGCCCGCAGCGACGTCTACGCCTCGGGCGTGGTGCTCTACCGCTGCCTCGGCGGCCGCACGCCGTACGAGGGCCAGCTCCACGTGGTGCTCCGCAACCTGCTCAAGGGCGAGTACCCGCAGCTGGAGGAGCTCAACCCGACGGTGCCGCCGCCTTTGGCGACGCTGGTCGACAAGGCGCTGCGCACCAAGCGGGAGGAGCGCTTCAAGAGCGCCGGCCAGTTCGGTGAAGAGGTCTCCGGGTTTCTTCACAAGATGGTGCCCGGCTTCTCGGCCCGCGAGGTCGGCGAGTGGATGCGTTGGCTGTTCCCCGAGGAGGCCGCGAAAGAAGGTCTCACCGAGGAGCCGAGCGCGCACTTCCAGGAGCAGGTTTCGATTCTGGAAGCCCGAGCCCCGCCCGGAGCCGCTCGACTCGGTCTCGGGCGAGATGCGGCGCGGCACCGAGCAGAACACCGCCAACCACCGCACCCCCTCGGCGATCGCGTCCGCGGGGAAGATCGCTCCCAAGCCGTGGATGGTGGCGGCCGGCGTCGGCGCGCTCGCGGTGCTGCTGGGCGTGGCTGCGTTCATTCTCGTCGCCGGCAACCAGGAGAGCTCCGGGCCGACCCAGCCGGTCAACCTCCGCACCGAGGCGCCGAAGATGGCGCCGCTGCCCGACGACTCGCAGCCCGACAACGACGACAAGGGCTCCGCGGCGCAGCCCGACAAGCCGAAGACCGCCGAGAAGAAAGACACCGTGCCGCGCGAGGCGGAGATCGCCGACGTTCTGTTTCGGCTCCAGCGCGCCCACCACAAGGTTCGCTTCGACGACCAGAGCGGTGGTGCCACCTTCGAGCTCGAGGCCGGCAAGCTGGGGCAGCTGAAGCTCCGCAACGGCGGCACCGACAGCGCGTTCTACGCGGTGCTCGACGGCAAGGGCGGCGCGTCGGCGGTCGGGCTGCTCACCTCCAGCATCTCGCTCAAGGGCCCGGCGCGGGTGCGCCTGTTCGACCTCACCACCGGCCCGGTGCACGGCCAGAGCCTGCCCGCCGACTTCAACGGCCAGTTCGTCGACGTCGCGTCTTCGGCGCTCGCGCAGGGCGTGTCGCAGGACCTTTTGGTGGTGCGCGGGCTGCGCTCGGCGGCGACCTACAAGATGAAGCTCCGCGGCCTCGACGGGAAGAAGCCCTCGCTGGCGGCGGTGTGGGAAGAGAGCGCCACCGGCAAGCCGGTGCGGCGGGTGGTCAGCGCAGGCGATTCGTTGGAGCTCAAAGGAACCACCGCGGTCGCGTTCGGCTTCGTCGAGGGCACGCCCGACGAGGGTGACGCGGAGCTGTTGATGGGGCAGACCGGCGGGCCGATCGACGTGCCGGTGGCGCGCGGCGCCTGCGACAAGCTGCAGACGATCAAGCGCGACCCCGACGCGATCTCGTTCGGTCAGCTCACCTGCTCGATGCTGCCCAAGGCGCTCGCCGCCCAGCAGGATCAGGAGGCGAAGGAGCACGCCGAGGTGGCGATCGACGACCTGGTGAACAGCGCGTCGGAGAAGCTCAACCAGGGCCACTACGAAGAAGGCAAGAAGCTGCTCGACCAGTGCACCCGTCAGTACCTCGACAGCTGCCGCTGCCCGATGGCGTGGCGCAAGGCGACCGAGGCGCGGCACGAGCGGGCGAGCGGGGTGATGTGGAAGCGGGTCACCGAGTGCTCCAGCGCCGACATCGCCAACGGCACCACTCCGAGCGCGTACAACCCGAAGAGCGGCAGCGCCTCGCCGATGCACGGAAAGCCGATCGGCATGCCATGAGCTCCGGTGGGCCCCAGGTGTTGGGCGACTACGCCCTGCTCACGTTGCTCGCCAAGGGCGGCATGGCAGAGACGTACCTCGCCGAGCGCGGTGGCAAGCGGCTGGTGGTGAAGAAGCTGCTGCCGCAGACGGCGCTCGACGAAGAAGGCGTGCGCGGCTTCATCGACGAGGCGCGGCTCTGCTCGCGGCTGCAGCACCCCAACGTCGCCCAGGTGTTCGACTTCGGCGAGGCCGACGGCCAGCTGTTCCTGGCGATGGAGTTCATTCACGGCCGCTCGCTGCAGCAGTTCATCAGCCGCGCCGACCGGGTGGGCTTCTACCGGCTGCCCCCGACGCTCTCGTGCTTCATCGCCGCCCGCATGTTGGAGGGGCTGCACCACGCGCACACCCGGGTCGACGAGAAGGGCAAGCCGCTCAAGATCGTGCACCGCGACATCTCTCCCGAGAACGTGCTGGTGTCGTTCGAGGGCGAGGTGAAGGTGATCGACTTCGGCATCGCCAAGGCCCAGCTGGAGGGCCGCGGCGAGACCGCGCCCGGCATGGTGAAGGGCAAGTACCAGTACGTCTCGCCCGAGCAGGCCACCGCCCAGCCGTTGGATCCGCGCTCCGACGTGTTCTCGGTCACCATCGTTCTGTACCTGATGCTGTGCGGCCGGCTCCCGTTCGAGGGCCAGCCGTACCAGGCGATGCGGGCGATCGCGCGCGGCGACTTTCCGCGGCCGAAGACGGTGTTCCCCGAGCTGCCCGACCGGCTGGAGCAGGTGCTGCTGAAGGGGTTGGCGGTGAACCGCGACCAGCGGTACGCGAGCGCCCAGGCGATGCGGGAGGACCTCGAGGCGTACCTCCGCGACGTCGCGCCCGGCTTCGGTCAGGAGCAGGTGAAGGAGCTGATGCAGTACCTGTATTACGACGAGCTCGAGGCGGAGGGCACGCCGCTGCCCAACCGCACCTCGCTCGAAGTGGGGCTGACCGCGTGGCGCGACTCGCCGCAGGGGGCGACCGACCTGGCGCCCAAGCCGGGTGAGTCAGAGACGAAGTCCTCGGCGAAGTGGCTGGTGTTCGGCGCGGTGGGTCTGGTGGCGGTGCTGCTGGCGATACCGCTGGTGGGAAATCTCGGCGCGGTGTTCGAGAAGGCGCCCGAGCAGGCGAAGGGTCCTCCGCCCCAGATTCTGCGCGCCCAGTCGGAGAAGAAGTTCGAGAAGACGCTGCCGGCACAGAACTACGGCGGGAACGCGGTGACGACCGACCCGCAGAACCATCGGGTCATCGTCGACAACGACGCGCTCGAAAACCGGCAGGGGGGCTTCAACGGCATTCAAACGCCGGCGGAGCAGAGCCAGCACTCGCTCGACGTCGGCGACAACCAACGGGCGTACGAGGTCGCGAGCGACTGCGTGCGGGTCGATTCGAGCGATCTCGACTGCATGTGGGTGGCGGGCGTCTCGGCCTGGCGGCTCGGTAAAGACCCGGAGGCGCGGCAGCTGCTGACCCGCCTGGTCGACCTCGCGCCCGACCACCCGAAGGCGGCCCGCGCGCGGCGTTTTCTCGAGAAAGGTGAGCAGCTCTATTGAAGTTCGCGCGCTTCGACGTCGAGCGGCCACCGGGGCCCGACACGGTCACGATTCGCGCCAAGCTGAAGGGCGCGCAGGGCTTCGCCAAGCAGGTCGAGCTGTTGGTGCTCTCGGCCTCGGCTCCGCGCGAAGCGCTCGACCGGTTTCTGCAGGGCGGGGCGCGCCTCGCGGAGCTCGCCGACGGCAACCTGCTGCAGGTGCTCGAAGTCGGCTACGAAGACGGCCGCGCGTTTCTCGCCACCGAAGCGAGCTCGGGGGAGCCGCTCTCGAAGCTGCTCGAGAAGTGTCGTGAGCGCGGTCTGGAGGCGATGCCTGCTCCGATCGCGCTCGGCATCGGCGCAGAGCTGGCGAAGGCGCTCGCTCACGCGCACGCCCACGTCGACTCCAAGGGCACTGCCGACCCGGTGACGCACGGGGCGATGCGGAGCGAGGCGGTCACCATCGGCGAAGACGGCGCGGTGAAGCTGGGCGGCTTCGTGCCGTGGCGTGCTGCGCCCAGCACCGACGACGATCTCGAGAAGCTCGTCGACCTGGTGAGCCAGTGGGTTCCCCCTGAGGACAAGAAGCTGGTGCGCGAGTCGGCAGGGAGCCACCACTCCGCGGGAGATCTGCGCAAGGCCTGGTCTGCCTATCAGGCGCTTCAGTGGCCCAGCCTTGCTCCCGATGCGCGGCGCACGCTGGTCGCGTTCGCGAAGGGCGAGGCGACGAAGGCCAGCATCGAGTCGAAGCTCGGCGCGAGGCCTCCCAAGGCGTCGATTCCCAAATGGGGCCTTGCCGTCGGCGGCGTGGCGCTGCTGCTGGTGGCGGTGGCGCTGCTCTGGCCAGCCGAGGAGCCCGCCCGCCCGGCCGAGGTCGCACTGCCCCCTCGACCGAAAGCAGCCAAAGCGCCCGAGACTCCGCAGGCGTACTCACGCACTCTGGAAGTCGACGGCGCGAAAGCTCACCTGGCGCTGCCTGATGACCTGCCAGGGATCAAATTCAGTGATTACCTCGAGTTCAATGAGGTCGATCCCGCCGACGGCCGTGCGCCGCAGCTCTTCGTCGTGAAGCTCGATGGTGACTCCCACACCTTCGCCACCGTGCCGAAGACCCCCTGGAACATGCCGGGTGCGACCGAGCTGCGTTTCTTCAGCTGGGAGCCGTTCGAGGCTCGGTACCATCCTGGTTTGCGGACAATCAAGTTGAGCACGGGGAACCAGCGCTCGCTGCCTCTGGTGCAACCCTGGTTGGAGGTGGAGGCAGAAGGAGTTCACCTCGTCGGCATTCCGCCGCATCACTCCGTGGTGGTGACCGCGAAGCTCACGGGCGTGGGACCACCACACGGGCCCGTGTTGGTCGGTGTCTCGTATGGTCAATCGGCCCCATCGGGGCCTCGGAGTCAGTGGCCCTACGCACTGACGAGACTGGTGCTCAACTCTGGCGAGACGTCCCCGACGATCGACGACGCCCAGGAGCTGGCGTTCATCACGACTGACGCTGCTGACCACTACACCGTGACCGTCAGCGAAGGAGCCAACGACCCCGGCGACCTCTGGCCGGCCAGTGGGCAGAAGGCCGATCGTGTCTACACCAGGGAGGTCGCGTTCCTCGGTCGCTTCGACGGCTACCAGGCCGCGCCGGTGGTCAAATTCGTGAACAGCTGCGCGAACCCCGACCAACGGTGCAGGGACCAGTGCGTTGCTCGCTTCGCCGACAGCTACTTCTGTTGGCGCCTGCAGGCTCAGCACGGGGATACGAGTGCGAAGCGCCTGCAGGGAGCGAAGATGTTCGTGAAGCTGGCGTGCGGAGAGCGCGAGCACCCGTGGTGTGAGCGTGCCCAGCAGGTCGTGACCCAGGAACAAGATCGGGCGCTGCTCGAACCCGTGTCCCCGCACCGGTGATGAGCCCGGAGCGCTCGTTCTCATGAAGTTCGCCCGCTTCGAGGTCGACCGTCCACCTGGAGCCGACACGACCACCGTTCGCGGCAAGCTCAAGGGAGCGGAGGGTTTCTCCAAAGAGGTCGAGTTGCTCGTTCTCACGGCGACGGCGCCGCGTGAAACGGTCGATCGATTCATCGACGGTGGCGCTCGGCTGGCTGAGCTCGTCGACGGGAACCTCCTGCAGATCGTCGAGGTGGGCTACGAGCAGGGCCGAGCATTTCTCGCCAGCGAACTGAGCAGTGGAGAGACGGTCGTGAAGCTCCTGAGCAAGTGCAGGGAGCTCGGGCTCGACTCGATGCCTGCGGCGATCGCGCTCGGGATCGGCAGCGAAGTCGCCAAGGCACTCGCTCATGCACACGCTCACACCGACGTCAGCAACAAGCCCGACCCAATCACCCATGGCGCGCTTCGGAGCGAGAGCATCACCGTCGACGGCGACGGAGGCGTGAAGCTCGGAGGCTTCGTGCCGTGGCGCTCGGCTCCGAGCGCCGTCGACGATCTCGAGTCGTTGGTCGAATTGGTTGCCACCTGGGTCGCGCCTGCGGAAAGAGAACGGGTGCGTGAAGCGGCTGGTGCCCCGACGTCAGCGGCGGAGCTCCGTCGATCATGGGCCGCATTCGTCGCGAGCCGCTGGCCGAACGTTGCACCCGACGCGAGGCGCACGCTGGTCGCCTTCGCGAACGGTGAAGCGCCCAGAGCCCTCTTGGAGTCCAGGTTGAGGAGCGCGCCGAACCAGGCCGCTGGCGCCAAGACGGCCTCCATCATCGGTACGGTAGCGGCGGCGGTGGCGCTGTCGATTGCGACCGCTCTTCTTTTGCGGGAGGAGCCGGCACCGCCAGCAGTGGTGGTTGCCCCTTTGAAGAAGCCGCTGGTTGAACCCCAGCTGATCACCAGAGAGCCGCCCTACCACTGGTCGGGCGAGGTCATCGGTGCCGACGACCATCTGTTCCTGCCGGAGCATCTGCCAGGGGTGCGCTTCCGAGAGGAGCTTTGGTTCAGTGAGCTCGACCCGAACGATGGTCACGCACCACAGTTGTTCATCGCCGAGACCCTGGGTCGCACCGTCGGCTACGGCACCGTACCGGTGCGCCCGTGGCGGGTTCCCGGCGCGACCGAGCTGCGATTCTTCAGTTGGGAGCCGTTCGAGGAGCGCTATCGCCCCGGCTTTCGCTCGATCGCGCTGAGCTCATCGAATCAAAAGGTACTGCCGTTGGTTCAGGAGTGGCTCGAGGTCACGTCTCCGGGTGTGAAAGCGCTCGGCGTACCGGAAGACAAAGTTCTCGTCGTAGAGGTCGCTCCTGCTGACGCGCGCACACCCCTTGGTGCGTTGCTGGTGGCGGTTTCGTATGTGCCGAAGGCGCCGCCAGCGAAAGACCCTCGCTGGCCCTACCAGCTGAGTCGCATGGTGCTGATGTCAGGCCAGACCTCACCCAGCATCACCGGCGCGTTGCAGTTCGCTTTCATCGCCACGAATCCCCAAGACCACTTCAGAGTCACCATCAGCGAAGGCGCCAACACCCGTGAAGAGCTCTGGCCGGCGGCTCAAAATGAACCTACTCCCACTCCCACCTCTGTCGCGGTCGAGCTCGAAGGCCACTACGAGGGCTTTTCGCAGCCGGGTGCCGTGCGGTTCGTCGGGAGTTGCGCGAGCTCGCCCGAGCTTTCACAGGAGTGCATCGACCGGTGCGTCGCCCGGTTCCCCCGCAGCTACCTTTGTTGGCGTTACTACGCCCAGAAGGCGCGCCTCGACGTCGACAGAAACCGCGGAGCGCGGGGCTTTCTCGACGCGGTTGAGGCCGAGCATCTCGACCACCCCTTCATGATGCCCGCCCTGCAGATGGCCGACATCATTTCTGGAGAGAAGGAGCCAGCTCCACCCGCACCAACGTCACCTGCGAAGCGGTGATCTTCACCTCACGCTCCACCGGCTTGAACCCCTGGCGCTCGATTCGCACCACGTGACGGCCCTCGGGCAGGTTCAGCGACTGCGGCGTATTCCCCATCGGCTTGTCGTCGATGAACAGGCTGCACCCGGAGGTGAGCCCCTTCACCGTGGTCACCACCCGCAGCTCGCCGGTCTCGAGGAAGGTCGACTCGGGGTCGTCGGGTTTGCCGACCGGGGTCGCGCCGGTGGGGTTCGACGGCGGCGGAGGAGGCGCGCCATCCATCGTCTGGCGGCGGCCATCGGGAATGCGCGGCACCTCGCCCGACGGGTCGGTGTTGGTGTCGACCGGGCCGCCGAGCGCTTCGGTGTCGGCGCCGGGCTCCGAGCCCGACTCGGTGTCTGACGGCGAGTTCTTCTTCGCCGACTTCTCGGTCGACTCCAGCGAGTCGTCGTACGGCCCTACCGGAGCCCCACCCGCGGCCGGCAGGTCGAGCTTGCTGGAGCTGCGCGGGCGGTCAGACGCGGTGGTCGCTTTCAGCTCGTTGGTGTTGCGGCGGGGCATCTGCGGCGCGGTGACCGCCCGGGTCGACTTGTTGGTGCCGGTGTTACCGGTGCGCTTCTTCGCCGCCTTCTCGGCTTCCTTCGCCCGGGTGCGCGCCGCTTCTTCCTCCAGAAAGCCGAACGCCTTCTGCACGTCGACCTTCTCTTCGCTGCCGAAGAACGCCTCCAGGTCGGCGTTGAGCTCGGTGGCGGAGTCGGGCCGCTCCTCGCGCTTCTTCGCCATACCCGCCATCAACACCTTGCCCACTTCTTTGGTGAGGTTGCGGTTGATCAACGACGCGTCGGGCGGCGGGTTGTTCTTGTGCGCGTAGAGCACCTCGAAGTTGTTCGCTCCGAGAAACGGAGGGCGCCCCACCAACAGCTCGAAGGTCATCGCCGCCAGCGCGTAGACGTCGGTGCGCTTGTCGATCTCTTCGGTGCCAGCGATCTGCTCCGGCGACATGTAATACGGCGTGCCCACCATCGCGCCCGGCTTGGTCAGCCCGGGGTTCGATTTGTCGCGCGCCACCCCGAGGTCGAGAATCGTCACCCGCGCGCCCGGGCTGACGAAGATGTTCTGCGGCTTGATGTCGCGGTGAACCAGGCCGTGGTGGTGAATGAACGACAAGCCCGCCGCCACCTGCTTGGTGATCAGCATCGTCTCGCCGGGAGTCAGCTTGCCGCCCTTGGTCTTGAGCACGTCGTAGAGCGTCATCCCCTCCAGGTACTGCATCGCGATGTAGGGGAGCGCTCCGCGCCGGCCGACGCCGTACAGCTGAATGATGTTGGGGTGACGAAGCGTGGTCATCAGCTTCGCCTCGCGCTCGAAGCGTGCCAGCACCTTCGGCTTGCGGCAGTGCTCGGGCGCGAGAATCTTGATCGCGACCGGTCGCCGGTTCTGCTTCAGGTCGGCGCCTTTGAACACCGATCCCATCGCGCCCTGGCCAAGGCGCGACTCGATCTGCCAGGTGCCGTCGAGCACGTCGCCCGGCGCGACGAGAAAGACGACCGTATTTTCGTGCTTGGCGCTTTCCTGGGCCACCAGCGCTCCTGAAAGCCAGAGCCTAGCCGATGCCGAGCCAACTGGAGGCGTTCTCTAAGGTGACCTTCTCCACCACCTTGGTCGACAGCCCCGCCTTCTCCATCAGGTGTGCCGCGCGCGGGAGGCTCAGCAGATCACATGCCCCTTCACCGGCCGCCGAGGCGAGCACCAGCCGCTCCGGCCCCAGCGTTCGCACCAACTTGGCGGCGTCCTCCGCCCGAACGTGGTCGGGGTGGAGGTTGACGCCCGCGTAAAAGCCGAACTCCCGAACCGCGCGTACGGTGCGCTCCGACACCCCGTCGACCAGCACCTGGGCCGGGTTGACGCCCGATTTTCGTAACACCGACAGCGTCGACCGGGTGACCGTCTCCTTCGCGGCGCCGGGCACGGTGGCGAGCACCTTGAGCGAGAACCGCCGGGCGAGCTTGAGCTGCTCCAGCATCGCGTCTTCGTCGGCGTCGGTCGCGCCCGCCGGCTGCTCACCCTTGGGAGCCTTCTTCACCAGCCCCAACGCTCCGAGCGCCTTCACCGGCGCCTGACCCAGGTAGGAGGGGAGCGCGGCGAGCACCTCCTGCAGCCCGCGCCGCGGCACCGAGGGCGCGGCGATGCCGAGCGAGACGAACGCGGTCAGCCCGTGGCTGCGCACCCGTTTCAGCTGCGGGCCGAGCAGCTCGTCGAAGTGCGCGAGAATTCCCTTCGCGTCGACGCCCGGCTCGAGCGTGGGCGCGATCAACACGTGGGTCACCCCGAAGATGCGGAGGCTCTCGAGGTCTTTGTCGGTCAGACCCTGCGGGTGGAGGCGAACGTCGAAGGACACGGGCCCTCCGATTCTACGGCAGGAACAGCTGCAGTGTTCCTCCCGAGTCGTTCACCACCACCGCCTGCACCCGGCTGTCAGACGAGCACGCGCCGCAGAAAGAGCTGTTTCTCTTCGTACACCGGCGCCGCGGCTTCTTTCGTGACGTCGAGGTGAAAGCGCTCCCACTGCCGCGAGGTGCTCTCAGAGAGCGCGTAGGGCCTGAGCGTCCACTCGTGGCGATTGCCTTCGCGCTCGCTGGCCACCACGTTCGCGCTCATCGACAGCTCGGGGCTCACCTTCACCTGCACCAACAGGTTCGCCTTCGCCTCCACCGCGGCGCGCACCCTGAACTCGAGCGGCCCGACCTCGAACAGCTCGGCCTTCACCGGCCCGTGCGCTGCGCCGACGATGGCGACCTCGCGCCCGGGGCCCGCCAGCCGCGCGATTCGCGACAGCCGCACCACCACCGAGGCCCACTTCGTCTCTGGCGCGGGCGTGGGAGCGAACGCCTCGATCAGCGCCGGCAGCTGCGGCAGCGCCTGCGCGAGCGCCGCGCACTCCGCAGAGGTGAGCCGGCCGAGCTCTTTCAAGTCGGCCTCGGTGACGCACGGCTTCGACTCCAAAAGCGCTACCACCTCGTCGGCCACCCGCACCTGGCGCATCAGCAGCTCGCCCGTGGGCCCCTCGTGGTGCCCGAGCACCACCGCTTCGATCTCTTTCGGGAGCTGCCACTGCGCCGCGAGCACCATTCCCAGCTCGAGGTGAAAGCGCTCCACCAGTGCCCACCACTCGCTCTCTTCGCGCGGGCCGGCCTGCTTGCCCTTGAACAGCTCCTCGAGCAACGAGAGCGCCACCACCTTGCCGACGTCGTGGAGCAGCCCGGCAGTGAACTCCAGCTCACCCGAGCCGTGACCGCCGGCCTTCGCCAGGGTCTGGCACACGAACGCCGACGCCAGGCTCTCGCGCCAGACGCGGCGGCGCAGACCAGACAACGGGCCCGGCGAGCCGAACGCCTGCTGCAGACCAGACGCCAGCACGTGGCGGGACAGCTCGCGCGCGCCGATGCGCATCACCGCTCCGGGGAGCGTCGCGATCTCCTGGCCCCGGGAGTAGGCCACCGAGTTCGCCACCTTCAACACCGCGCCTGCCAAGGCCGCGTCGCTCTTCATCAGCGCGACCACCTGATCCAGCTCGAAGTCGGCGCGGGAGAGCACCCGGGCCAGCTTGGCCGCGACGGGAGGGAAAGGTGGGAGCGGAAGCTTGCCCTGCTTGACGCGGGCGACCAGCGCTTCTTCGAGAAGATCCACGTTTTGGCATCGGCACGGTCTGGAATGCGTTTAAGCTTTTGCCCGTGCGAGTCATGTTTCTGACGGCGCTGCTCTCGCTGCCCGCCGTCGCCTCCGGACGCACCCTGGTGCTCGCCTCCGGCGATTGCCGTGACTTCGATCTGCTCGACGTGACCGGCTCGCTCACCAACGAGCTCTCCAGCCGGCTCGGCCCCGATGCGCTCGACCCCAAGCTGGTGCTGGAGAAGCTCCGCCCGCAGCCGACCTCGACCGCGGAGGCCGTGCGCCACGCGCTCGACACCGCTCAAACCCAGTTCTTCGACGGCAAGTTTCAGCCCGCGCTCGAAGGCGCCCGGGCCGCACAGCGGGAGATCGAGCGGCTGCCGCCTTCGAACGAGACCTTCAAGCTGCTCGCGCTCTCGTGGGCGTTGGAGGGCGTCACCCTCCGCGCGCTCAACGACAAGGCCGGCTCCGACGAGGTGTGGAAGCGGCTGCTCTCGCTCGACAAGGACTTCTCGCTCGATCGCGACCTCTACCCGCCCACCACGCTGAAGCAGTTCGATCAGGTGCGCAAAGAGGCGGGCCGCATTTCCCGGGTGGAGCTCTCGGTTCGCTCCCCGACTCCCGGTGCGGAGGTGCTGGTCGACGGCAAGCCGATGGGCAAGACGCCGCTCAAGGTGCAGCTGCCGGCGGGCTCGTACTGGGTGACCCTGGCGAACGGAGACCTGCGTTCGTTCTCGCACGAGGTGCAGGTGGCGAAGGCGGCCGAGGTGCAGATCGATCTCGCCTTCGAGTCGGCGGTGCAGACGCGCCGCCCGCTCTGTGTCACCGCGGAGCAGAAGAACGCGATCGATCAAGGCATGAAGCTGGCCGCGCTCGCCGGCGCCGAGCAGGCGATGGTGGTGCGCAACGAATCGCCCAGCGGCGAAGCAGGCTTCATCAGCGTCACCGTGGTGGAGGTGAACAAGGGCAACACCTCCCGCGTGGGCGGCATGAAGATGCAGCAGGCCCACACGCCTCAAGGTGTGAGCTCGCTCGCCGACTTTCTCGTCACCGGTAAGTACGTGCCGCCGGTGGTCGCGTACGACGGCAGCAAGCCGATCGAGACCGCTGCCGCTCCGGCGCCGGCAAGCTCGACCGCGGCGTCGAGCGCGGTGAGCGCCCCACCCGAGGCGACGGTGACCGCGTCGGGCGGTACGCCTGGGGCGCGGCTGCTCAGCTACGGGTTGATCGGCGTCGGCGGGGCAGCGCTGATCACCGGCCTGGTGGTCTATGCGACCGGCGGCTCCGACCGCTCCGAGCTGTCGAAGCTGATCGACTCCAACGGCAACCTGCCGGCGAAGGGCACGATGGGCTACGACCGCTCGCTCCAGCTGCTGTCGAGCAACGACACCAACCTCAACCTCACGCTCGGGCTGTGCATCGGTGGCGGGGTGGTGGCGATCGCCGGCGCGGCGCTGTTTCTGCTCTTCCCGTCAGACTCCGACGTGCACGCCACCGTCTCGTTCGGCCGTGGTGGCGCGATGGCCGGCTTCTCGTATCGCTTCTAGAAGCGCCCGGAGAACACCGCGGCGCCTCCGCCTCTGAGCGGCACCCAGCTGACCGCGGGAGCGTCTTCGGCCGACAGCGCGAACATCACCACGCCCGCGGCCAGCAGCACGCCGCCGGCGATGTAGCAGGCGAGCGCTCCGTTCGACTCGACGTCGAGGCGCTGCGCGAGTGGTTTGCTCGAAGGCGGAATGCCGATCGCCATTCCGTTCGCCTGCACCAAACTGCTCTTGATCGCAGTGAGGTCAGAGTTGGCGAGCACGGTGAACACCACCCCCGACGCCAGACCGACGAGGCCCAACCCGCCGACGATGTACGAGGTCATCCGCAGGCCACCGCTGCTCCCGGTGGGCTCAGGGGTCTGCTCTACAATCGCGGGAGGAGGCGCGACCGGCGTCTCGGCCACCGGCGCAGGCGCGACCTTCTGCGGGGTGAGGTTTTCGAACCTGACGTCGGTGAGCACCTTGGTGAGCTCGTTGGCGGCGAGCTCCGAGAACGGCGCGGTCTTCTTGTCGGTGAACGCCGCCTCGAGGCGCACCGCGACCTCCCCGTTGGGCCGCACCACCAGCGCGGAGATGTGCCACTCGCCGCGCTTGAGCGCGCGTTCGAGCACCAGCATCACCGCGTAGGGCGTGTTCGCGCTCTGCGCCATCGAAGCGAGGCACGACGGAGTGTCGGGAGCGCAGGTCTGGGAGGGCACCACGACGTCGAAGCCGGGCGCGGCGGCCTTCACCAACAACGGGAACATCGTCGCCAGCTCTTCGCGGTCGTGACGGGTCTCGATGCCCGACAGATCAGCGGGTGCACCGCGAGCTTCGGGTGCTCGGCGGGCGCCGCGCTCAACAGCGCGAGCAGGGGCAGCATCACTGACACGGCCACACCTCACCCAAGCCGGTGACCTGGCACGCGGTGTTGGGACAGCAGCTCTGGCTGCCCGAGAAGTTGTCGCAGTACTGGCCGGTCAGCCCGCAGGTCATCGAAGCGGTGTTGCTGGTGGTGACCTGGAAGGGCGACACCTGCACCGAGCTGGTGAAGTCGCTCGAGACGCCGACCCCGACCGTGCTGGTCTCGGGCATGGTGTCGGAGATCCAGATCGGCTCACTCACGCCGCCGTCTGCCAGGAAGTTCACGTGGGGGTTGGTGATCGGAGTGAAGCAGGCGGGGTCGCTGTAGAACTTCAGCTTCGAGCCGGTGGTCGATACCTGCCAGCCGACGTTGAACGGGTGGTTCGGGATCAGCGCGTGAATCACTCCGGTGGTCTCGTCGACGACGCGGAAGCGGAATGCCGGTGAGCAAGATCCGGTGATCATCTGATCGGTGAGCCCCGCGGGGATCAGAATGCCCTGGGTGAAGAAGTCGATCGGGGACACCGCCATGCCGTCGCTCGCCATCCCGGCGAGGTGCCACGGGCCGAAGGCTTTGGTGCGCGCGTAGAAGGTAAAGCCCGAGGCCGCGCATCCCGCCGGCAGGTGCAGCACGTTGGTCGGCGTTCCACTGCAGCCCGAGCTGCCGACGTCATAGAACTGTACGCCCGGGTAGTCGGTCGACAGGGTGATGGTGAGGTTCGCCGGCACACCCGGGTTGATGCTGCCGAGAGCAGCGACGGTGAACGGCACGCAGGTGTCGTACTGGATTGAAGAGCCGCCGGCTGACAGGGAATACGACGTCAGGATTCCGCAGACGGCTCCGCCACCGCCTGTTGCAGATCCGCCGCCGGTCGCGGCGCCTCCGCCGGTCGCGGCGCCTCCGCCGGTCGCGGCGCCTCCGCCGGTCGCGGCGCCTCCGCCAGTCGCAGTGCTGCCGCCGCCGGTCGCAGCGCCGCCGCCAGTCGCGGCGCCTCCGCCAGTCGCGGCGCCTCCGCCGCCAGTCGCAGTGCTGCCGCCGCCAGTCGCAGCGCCGCCACCGCCGGTCGCAGCGCCACCGCCAGCCGCAGCACCGCCGCCAGTCGCAACGCCACCGCCGGTCGCAACGCCACCGCCAGTCGCAGCGCCTCCGCCGCCAGTCGCAGCACCGCCGCCGCCAGTCGCAGCGCCTCCGCCGCCAGTCGCAGCACCGCCGCCGCCAGTCGCAGCGCCTCCTCCGCCGGTCGCAGCGCCTCCTCCGCCGGTCGCAGCACCGCCGCCGCCAGTCGCAGCGCCTCCGCCGGTCGAGGCATCGTTGACGATGCAGAAGTGATCTTCACAAACCGCGGGTGCGGTGCAGTCGCCATTGCCCTCGCAGCGCGGCGCGGGATTGCTGCACGCGCCGAGAACGCAGACCGCTCCGAACACCAGGACGCCGACCGGGAGTCTCATCGCGAAGGGCAGAGACCCAGTCTACCCCGAAAGTTCGTCAGAGGCCCGAAGGCGCCCCTTCATCTCTCGGATCAGAGGCGGCGTTGCGTACACCGGTGACCGGGTCGACCACGACCAGCTCCGCGTCACCCCAGCCGTCGCTCTCGACGAAGTGATGCCCCATCGCCTCCAGCGACGAGCGGGTGTTCGGGTCGAGGGTGAAGTGGTCGAGGCGAACTTCGTCGGGCATCCACTGGTGGTGAATGCGGCCATAGCCGAGCGCCCGCACCGCGGTCATCTTCGCGTCGACCACGTTGGAGATCGTCTGGATCACCGACGTCGGAATGGTCGAGCCGCCGCGTGCTCCGGTGGCGAGCAGCACCTCGTCGGGTCGATCTTTCTGAAACACCAGCGTGGGCGACATCGAAGACAACGGCACCTTGCCCGGCGCGACCGAGTTCACCTCGGTGGAGATCAGCCCGTAGACGTTGGGCGCCCCTGGCTGCGCGGAAAAATCGTCCATCTCGTCGTTCAGCAGCACACCGGTGCCCTTGGCGACCAGGCAGCTGCCGAAGGTGTAGTTGACGGTGGTGGTGAGCGCGACCGCGTTGCCCTCCGCGTCGATCGCCGAGATGTGAGAGGTGTGGCCCAGCTCGAGCCCCGCATCGTGTGCGGTGCCGGCGCGCGCGGCCTTCAGCTCCTCGGGCGTGAGCGAGGCCGAGGTCGTCGCATGCTTGGGGTCGATCGACTTCTCCATCGCGGCGAGGTGCTCCTTCGAGAGCAGCATCTCCATCGGCACCTTCACGAACGCCGGGTCGGCGAGGTAGCGCGCGCGATCGACGAACGAGCGCCGCAGCGCCTCGATGTAGCGGTGCACCACTCCGACGTCGTGCGACGCGAGCCCCTTCGGCCCGTACGACTCGAGCAGCGCGAGCGTCTGCAACACCACCAGGCCTCCTGACGAAGGCGGCGGCATGGTCGCGATTCGATGGCCCCGGTAGCTGCCCAACAGCGGCTCACGCTCGCGGGTCTTGAACCCCTTGAGGTCGGCCTCGTCGAGCACACCGCCGGCGTCGTGCACGGTGGAGGCAATCGCCTTCGCGATCGCGCCCTCGTAGAACGGCTTGGGCCCCCCCTTTGCCAGCTGCTCCAGGGTGCGGGCGAGCTCGGGCTGCTTCAGCACGGTGCCGGCCTTGGGCGCGTGCGGCGCACCGTGCTCGTCGGGCCGGAGAAAGATCTTCACTGCGTCGGGGCTCGCCGAAAGGCACGACAGCCGCTCGGTCACGTCGTCGATGTACTGCGGGCTGACCGCGAACCCTTCGCGCGCGGCCTTGATCGCCGGAGCCAGCACCGTCTCGCGCTTCAGCTTGCCGTGCTTGTCGAGCAGCTCGAGGTAACCGAGCACCGCGCCGGGAGTGGCGACCGAGAGCGCTCCGTCTTGCGAGAGCGCGGCGACCGGCTTGCCGTCGCGCAGGAACATGTCGCGGCTGGCGTGCGCGGGCGCGGTCTCGCGAAAGTCGAGGGCGCGCGTCTTCTTCGTCTTCGCGTCGTAGGTGAGCGCGAAGCCTCCGCCGCCCAGGCCGCAGCTCATCGGCTTCACCACCGCGAGTGCGAACGCCGCAGCCACCGCCGCGTCGACCGCATTGCCGCCTTGCTCGAGCATCGACTCGCCCGCTTTGGCGGCGACCGGGTGGGTGGTGGAGACCGCTCCGCGCGGGAAGTACGGGTCGGCGTGGGCTGTCGCAGCCGCGAGACAGGTGACGATCAGAAATTGCGACCTCATGCCCCACCCAGTGTCTCGATAGAAAACTTGCGCATATTGGAGCTGATTGAGGGTCAGTGCCGCAGATGTGGCAACTCTGGCGTGGATGCCAGAGGTTGTCTCAGAGGCACCTACCAGAGCAGATCGCCAAGTGGGCGACAACACAGGAACTTAGACCGTGAACCGCGTCACTACTGCCCTGGCCCTGGATTTGCTGAATGAGTCGACCGCAGACCTTCGAAAGAAGCAGCCGGTCGTGCAGAAAGGGGTACTGAGGATGGACGCGCGAGAGTTTCCACGGGCGCCGATGACGGCTCCGGTGAAGTTTTTTCAGTGGAACGAGCTTCGCGAGGCGGAGGCCACTGAGATCTCTGCCAACGGCCTGTTCCTCCGTACCCGCGAGGTGATGAGTGAGGGAGCGATGATCACCGTGCGGCTCACGCTGCCCGGCCTCAAGCGCGCCTTCACCGTCCTCGGCAAAGTGGTTCGCACGGCCAAGGGCGGGCTGTTCACGCCTCCCGGCATGGGCATTCGGTTCGTCGATCTGCGGCCGCCCGAGAAGGCGGCCATCTCTTCTTACGTCGAGCGGCGCGGGCTCGCGGCGGTGCCAGCATGACTCAGCTTTCGACTCCCACGTCGTCGCAGCCGGTGGTGACGGTGTTCTTTCGGCCGATGTTCGCGATCAGCGCTCAGCCGGCCACCGGTATCTCGGTGCAGGTTCAGGCCTCGGCGGTCAGCCGGCCGATCCGCACCAACTGACCGTCAGCACCGCATGGGACTGCAGGTTCCCGGTCTGACAGTTAACTGAGCAGGGTGCCGCGCCGACCGAAGCGTCCAAAGACGTCGATCGCTCCTCCTCCGAAGTCCAACAAGCCGATTCCCAGGTGGACCTTTCCTGAACCGAAGGAAATCCCCTGGCTTCTTCGGCAACCTTCGGAGCCAGGCCCCGCAGGCAAACCGTCGAAAGAGATCGAAAAACGCATTCGCGAGCTCGAAGCCCGGTGGGCTCGTGAGCGCCGCCAGCTCCGAGCGCGGATCCGCCGAATAGAGGCGAAAGCACTCGCGTTGTTGCACAAGCGTCGCAAGTAGGCGCGGACGAAAAGCCGCGTTCAATTGACCGCTCGCGGCCCTTGAGCCTATTCGAGCGTCCATGAAGACGCGGCTCGCTGCGGTGGTGCTCTGTGCCGGCAAGGGCACCCGCATGAACTCCGAGAAGGCGAAGGTCTTGCACCCGTTGTTGGGCAGACCGATGGCCTTCTACCCGGTACAGCGCGCGTTCGAGCTCGGCTGCGAGCAGGTGGTCGCCGTCGTCGGTCACCAGGCCGACCGGGTTCAGACCGCGCTCGCCGACGAGCTGCCCGACCGCACCGTTCAGTTCGCACTCCAGACCGAGCAGCGCGGCACCGGTCACGCGGTCGGCTGCGCGAAAGAAGCGCTCGCCGACTTCAACGGCGCGGTGCTGATCCTCTACGGCGACGTGCCGCTGATTCGCGCCGAGACCCTGCGCGCGCTGATCACCGCCTACGAGAAGAACACCGCTCCGCTGGCGCTGATCAGCTGCCGCCCGGCCGACCCGACCGGCTACGGCCGGGTGGTGCGCGAAGGCCTCTCGGTGAAGCGAATCGTCGAGCACAAAGACGCCACCCCCGACGAGCGCGAGATCTCCGAGGTCAACGCCGGCCTCTACATCGTCGACGCGAAGTTCCTCTTCAGCTCGATTGAGAAGCTGACCCCCAAGAACGCGCAGGGCGAGCTCTACCTCACCGACCTGGTCGCCTGGGCGGCCGATAAGGGCGAGGTGCAGGTGATCGACGCCGACCCCGCCGAGACCGCGGGCATCAACGACCGCGCCGAGCTCGCCGAGCGCAGCCGCACCTTGCAGAACCGCATCAACGGCTTTCACATGAAGCAGGGCGTGACCCTGGTTCGCCCCGAGACCGTGTGCATCGACGAAGGCGTCGAGATCGGCCCCGACTCGATTCTCGGCCCCGACGTGTCGGTGAGCGGCAAGAGCGTGATCGGCAAGAACGTGCGGGTCAGCCAGGGCTGCGTGATCAACGACTCCGCGATCGGCGACGGCACCGAGCTCAAGCCGTACTCGGTGCTCGAAGACGCGCGGGTGGGCTTCGACTGCATCATCGGGCCGTTCGCGCGGCTGCGCCCCGGCTCGGTGCTCGACGAGAAGGTGCACATCGGCAACTTCGTCGAGACCAAGAAGTCGCACCTCGGGCGCGGCACCAAGGCCAACCACCTCGCCTACCTGGGCGACGCCACCATCGGCCGCGACTGCAACATCGGAGCGGGCACCATCACCTGCAACTACGACGGCGTGAACAAGATGCCGACCAAGCTGGGCGATGGGGTGTTCATCGGCTCCGACTCGCAGCTGGTGGCGCCGGTCACCGTGGGCGACAAGGCGTACGTCGGCGCGGGCAGCACCATCATCGACGACGTGCCGGCGGGTTCGCTGGCGCTGTCCCGGGCTCCTCAGACGATCAAAGAGGGCTGGGTGGCGAAGCGGGAAAAACTGCTGGCGGAGCGGAAGAAGTGAATCGGGCCGAAGCGAACGGGAACGGTTGAACCATGTGCGGAATCGTCGGTTACGTCGGTGACAAAGATGCGGGCTCGCTGATCGTTCACGGGCTGCGCAAGCTGGAGTACCGCGGGTACGACTCGGCGGGCGTGGCGGTGCTCGAAGGCGGAGCGCTGAAGGTGGTGCGCGCCACCGGCAAGCTGAAGAACCTCGAGGCGCGGCTGGTGAACGAGCCCTTGAAGGGCACCATCGGCATCGGTCACACCCGCTGGGCGACCCACGGCCGGCCGAGCGACGAGAACGCGCACCCGCACACCTACGAAGGCGTGGCGGTGGTGCACAACGGCATCATCGAGAACCACCTCGACCTGAAAGACGAGCTGAAGGCGCAGGGCCACACGTTCTCTTCCGAGACCGACACCGAGGTGTTCGCGCACCTGATCGCGCGGGAGCTGCGCAAGGGCGTCACCCTCGACGTCGCCGTGCGCGGCGCGGTCGACAAGGTGAAGGGCACCTACGCGCTGGTGGTGGCGAGCGAGAAGTTCCCCGACACGCTGGTGGCCACCAAAGACGTGCAGCCGATGGTGCTCGGCGTCGGCAACGGCGAGTCGTTCGTCGCCGCCGACATTCCGGCGCTGCTCGAGCACACCCGCGACGTCATCTACCTGGAGGACGGCGACCTCGCGGTGCTCAAGCGCGACGGGGTGAAGATGTTCGATCGCCACGGCAAGCCCGCGGTGCGCCCGCTGTCGAAGGTCGAGTGGACCGCGGCGGCAGCCGAGAAGGGCGGCCACAAGCACTTCATGCACAAGGAGATGCACGAGCAGCCGCGCGCGGTGGCTGACACGCTGCGCGGGCGCATTCTGCGCTCCGAAGGCGACGTGCACCTCGAGGGCTGGACGATGTCACCCGACGACGTTCGCGCGCTCACCCAGATCACCATTCTCGCCTGCGGCACCAGCTACCACTCGGGTCTGGCGGGCAAATGGATGATCGAGTCGATCGCCCGGCTGCCGGTGCAGGTGGAGCTGGCGAGCGAGTTCCGCTACCGCGACCCGATCGTCACCTCGAATCACCTCGCGATCGCGATCTCCCAGTCGGGTGAAACGCTCGACACCCTGGCGGCGCTGAAAGAAGCGAAGGCGCGCGGTGCGAAGACGATGACCATCTGCAACGTGGTCGGCTCGGCGATGACCCGCGAGGCCGGCTTCACGGTGCTGACCAACGCCGGCCCGGAGATCGGCGTCGCCTCGACCAAGGCGTTCACCACCCAGCTGGTGGCGCTCTACCTGCTGGCGATCAAGCTCGGCCGTGCGCGCGGCGTGCTCGACGTGAAGCACGCGCAGGACCAGCTCACCCACCTCACCGAGCTGCCGAAGTTCGTCGAAGGCGCGCTCCAGACCGAGGAGCAGGTGAAGCAGATCGCCAAAGTGTTCAAGCAGGCGGGCGGCTTCTTGTTCCTCGGGCGTGGCCCGATGCACTCGGTGGCGCTCGAGGGCGCGCTGAAGCTGAAGGAGATCACCTACATTCACGCCGAGGGCTACGCCGGCGGCGAGATGAAGCACGGCCCGATCGCGCTGATCGACGACAAGCTGCCGGTGGTGGTGATCGCTCCGAACGAGCCGGCGATCTGCCACGAGAAGATGATCGGCAACGTCGAAGAGGTTCGCGCCCGCGGCGGCCAGGTGGTGGCGGTGGTCGAAGAGGGCGAGAACCGCATCTCCAAGCTCGCCAACCACGTCATCTTCGTGCCGAAGTCGTCGGCGCTGATGGCGCCGGTGGTGACCACGGTGCCGCTGCAGCTGCTCGCGTACCATGTGGCCGATCTGCGCGGGAACGACGTCGACCAGCCGCGCAACCTCGCGAAGTCGGTCACCGTCGAGTAGTTCAGAGGCCTGCGAGCCAGGCCTGCGCGCGGTCGAGCATGCCGACCAGGTAGTTGCCGCGGTGGGCGAGCCCGGGGAAGCGCCGGCCGAGCCGCGTGAGCCCGTCTTCGGTCAGCCGGCAGTGCGACAGCCTCAGCTCGGGAAATGGCGACGCGATCAGCGCTTCGATGCACTCTTCGTCGAGGGCCGCGTTCCAGAGCGTGAAGGTCTGCGTGGTTCGTGGGAGCCCTTCGAATGTTCTCAGCAGTACCGCCGCTGGCGTCGCCCGCCTCGCGCGCAGGTAGTTGCTGGCGATCGCCGCGCGCACGGTGACCGCCCGAAGCTTCGGCGCCGCCGCGAACAACGAGAGGAGTGGCAGTGGATCATCGAACAGCTCGACCTCGAGCGATTCGAGCGCTGGGGCCGGCGCCTCGGGGCAGAGGGTGCGGGTGAGGCCGCCCAGCAGCACCAGGCGCTTCAGGCTGCGCATCGCCGGCGAGTTGCCGACCGCGGCGCCGAAGGCGGGCGACATCGGCATCTCCATCTCGAACGAGCTCAATCGGGAGAACCAGCGCGTCTCCGACATGCGCAGGAATGCGAGGTCGAACAAGCCCGCCTCGAGGCGTGGCTTGCCCACCACCCGGAGGTGGTCGAGGCGCGTGAACTCGCAGGGGCTGAGCAGCGCGCTGCCCCAGTCGGTCATCCCTTCCAGCGTCAACCGGCGGAGGTTCAGAAACGCTCTCAGCCGGGAGACGTGTTCCAGGTGGCTGGCCCGTGGCTGCAGCAGCCGCAGCTCCAGCAGCGGGGTCGATCGAGCGACCCGATTGCCCCGGGCGATGAAGTCTTTGGCCCGGCACGCCCAGCGCTCGAGAAACCCGCGCACGAACTGGCCGTGACGGGGCGACTCCACCACCGCAGGGCGAATCCAGTTCGCGTGGTTGCGGAACAGCAGCTTCGATTCGAGGTCGAGCAGCTCGGCGCGGCGCGCGGCAGAGAGCCATGCGTCGGCCAGCTCGCACTGCACCTGAATGAAGAGGCCGCGGGGGTCGCCGCGCTCCGACAAGCGGTCGGCATAGACACGCCGCAGCCCCACGTCGTCAGGCGACGCGATGATCTGCTCGCGGAGCTGTCGCAGCGCTGGGTCCATGGCACCTCGCCAAGTGCGACGCGCTCGGCTAATCAGCCTGACGTGAACGACGCGCTCTTGAAGGCCATGTTCCCGATGGTCACGCCCGCGGAGGCGATCGACGCGATGATCGACGCCGAAGCGCACCGTCGTGGCCAGCCCGACCGCATCTCGGGTGCCTTCCACGCGCTCTCGCTCAAAGAGGGCCTGCTGCTGAAAGAAGACTACGACCTCTCCACCCACGGCCACGGCGAGTGGGTGCTGGGAGCGTTGGTCGCCGACATTCGCGAGCTGACCCTGATCAACATGCACCACGGCTTCCCCGAGGGAGACAAGGTGCTGCGCGCGACCTACGAGGCGCTGAAGGCGGTGGCTCCGCGCGCGAAGATCGTTCGCACCCACGCCGATGGTTTCGCCGCGCTGCTCCCGCCCACCGCCGATCAGTTGGTCGACGAAGCGCTCGGCCACAAGGCGCGCGAAGCGCTCGCCAGGGTCACCGCGCAGGGCAAGCAGGTCGAGTTCACCACTGGCCTGCTCGAGCTCACCGTCAGCCAGCCTTCGCACCCGCAGGTGCTCTGCGTGCTCACCTGGGCCGAGTGCGAGCGGGTGCTGGCGATCGCCCGGCGCGCGCCGTTCACCTCGGTGCTGAAACGCCACATCGTGCTCGACGGTGGAATCCCGCTGGGCGAGCGATGACGCCGGTGCGCATCGTCGCGATGGCCGACACCCACGGCTATCACCACAAGCTTCAGGTGCCCGACGGTGACGTGCTGATCCACGCGGGCGATCTCACCCAGCGCGGCAAGCTGAAGCAGCTCGAAGAGGTTCGCGACTGGCTGCTCTCGCTGCCGCACGCGCACAAGGTGGTGATCGCCGGCAACCACGACTTCGCGCTCCAGCAGCAGCGCGCAGAAGCCCGGGCGCTGTTCGGACCGCCACTGATCTACCTGGAGGACGAGCTCGCCACCGTCGCTGGCCTGCGCATCTGGGGCAGCCCGTGGCAGCCGTGGTTCTACGACTGGGCGTTCAACCTTCAGCGCGGCCCGGAGATCGCCGCGAAGTGGGCGCTGATCCCCGAGGGCGTCGACGTGCTGGTGACCCACGGGCCGCCCGCGAATTACGGCGACAAGTGCTACGACGGCCGGCGGGTCGGCTGCGAAGATCTGCTCCACGAGCTCTCCCGGGTGAAGCCGCGGCTCCACCTGTTCGGCCACATTCACGAAGACAAAGGGGAGTGGGAGCTCGGCCCGACCCGCATCGTCAACTGCACCACCTCGGAGTGCGAGCTGCCGTGCTGGACCGGCGAGCTCACGCCCGTCAGGTGACGATCGCCCGCGCGTCGAATCGTCGCCTGCCCGGCAGTCGGGGTCCTACACGCCCTGGTTGGTCGCCGAAAGGCGATCGGGTTCGACTCCCGCTCACGTGGCGAACGTGTGCATTCGACGGCCCCGACACTCGGGCAGGCATCTTCATTTCTTCGCAGTCGCGCGGTTGAGCAGCGGCTCGACGCTCAGCTGCAGCACGCACACCGCCACTGCCAGGCCCGCGGCGACCACGTTCGGCGCGACGTACGCCGCCCAACCCGCTGCTCCGACGATCACCAACGGGCGAATCAGCGTGAACGGCCCGAGGATGATCACGCTCGCCAGCGTGCGCAGGTCGGCCTCGGCGGTGCTCCAGATGCCGAGCGCCAGCAGCACCAGCGTCGCGTAGCCTCCGAGGACCCAGAGCATCACTTGGGCGCCCGGCTGAAGCTCGTCGACGCGCGCTTGAGGCGAGGGTGAGGCGAACGCGGCCACGCCGATCAGCAAGCCGGCCAGCACGGTGACCAGAAAGCCGTACCGCAGCCCGCGGCGAATCGCCGAGCGAAAGTACGCCTCCTTGAAGATGTGCCCGTCGCGGCCCGCCGCGCTCCGAAACCCGGCGAAGCCGCCGTCGACGACCGCCAACGTCCAAAGCAGGAAGAACGGCATCCAACCGCTCATGACGTCGCCCCCAGCCGTGCCGCCAGCGGTCCGAGCCGCTCCACGAACGCCGCGTGCAGCTCGGGTGCGACGCCCAACACCGAATGCATCGGCCGGAGCATCACCGACATCAGGCTCTTCGACTCGTCGAAGCTCCGGCACGTGAGCGAGGTGTGCTTGCGCGCCGCCGCGAGCAGCGTCGCCGAGGTGTGCGCCCGCGCGGCGGAGACCACACCGTCATGCCGGGCGAGCGGCTCTCTCATTCGCGCCTGGTGGAAAATCCACGAGCCGATCGGCGAAAGCACCGACGGCTGCATGTCGAAGTGCGCGAACGCGCGGGCGTGCTTTTGGCCCTCGAAGAACGCATCGAGAGCTGGCCCGCGAAAGTGGTGCACCACGCCGGTGGTGATGAAGATGTGCGCCGGTTCGGCGAGCGTGAACGCATTGGCGACCCGGAACTCGCACCAGAGCGACTCTTCGGTGGTGAGCCGCTGCGCCTGCTCGACCAGCGCCCGGTTCATGTCGCAGCCCAACAGCTCGATGTCGCGCCCGAGCCGCCCGTGCGCGGCGAGCGCGCGCACCACGTAACCGAGCCCGCAACCGACGTCGACGATGCGGTAGGGCGGCTTCTCACCCGACCGGCGCAGGGCCTCGAGCAGCGGCACCAGAATCGACCGGGCGCGGTCGGCCTGCAGAAACTCTTCCGACAGCCGCTGCAGCTCGGTGTGGGAGCGAATCAGAATGCCGTCGCAGACCTCCGGGTCGAGCTCGCCGCGTCCGTTGACGGGTAACCGCGAGACGAACCGCGCCGCCCAATGCTGGCGATTGTCGGCCAACCGCTTCGCCGCCTCGTCGCGCAGCACCGGCCGGCGCGAGAGTGTGGAGATGTCGTAGTCGACGATCAGATCCGAGATTTCGAAGAGCTCGCGACCCACGAAGGCGAGATTACCGCGCGGTAACTCCACCTCGGTTGATTCTCGACGGCAGCGGGCCCCGATGCGCCTAGGCTCACCACCATGCGACCGACACTGCTGGCAGTGGCGATCCTGTTCTCGTCGACTGCAAACGCGTACGTGGTTCGTGGCGAAGTCGAAGTGGCCTTCAACACCTGGCTCACGCCTCACGCGGTGGGCATCGTCGCTCCGGGAGACACCGTCTCGGTCGGCGGGTGGAACGAGTTCGGCGTTCACCTGGGCCTGCTCTGGGCATTCGGCGACTACCACCGCTGGCGTCTCGGGCCCGAGCTGCGCCTCGGTACCGCGCTGGTGACCGACACCTATTACGACCCCGCGACCGGAGCGACGGTGACCGGCCCGGGCCTGGCCTGGCGAATTCTGCTCGGGGTTCGGCTCGAGCGCGACATGGTCTACTTCTGGTCGCGCGGCTCGCTCTTCCTCGGCCTCTGGGCCGGCGGCGGCGCGGCGCTCGACCCGCTCGGCGGCCACGGCCCCTTCACCTACGACGCCGCGATCATGGGTGGGCTCCGCTGGCACACCGAGAGCCGGGTGGCGTTCTCGGTCGTGCTCTCGCCGGGTTTCGTCTCGGCCTGGTACGGCGTTCTGCCGACCGCAACCATCGCTCTGCGGGTCGACTTCTGAAGATCGCCTGATACGGTTTGATCGATGAATCGAGCCTGGGGAGCGCTGGTGATCGCGTCGTTGGGAGCGGTGAGCTCGGGGTGTTTTCGCAAGTACCGCGATCCCGAGTCTCATGCGATCGAGACCTTCTCCGAGAAGTTCAGCTGCCCCGACAACCGGGTGAAGGCGCGCCAGAGCGGCGAGCTGTGGATGGTCGAGGGCTGCAACAAGCTGGCGAGCTGCGACATCGTCAGCGGCACCTGGGGCTGCACCGCCACCGAGCCCGCCTACCAGCGTGCGTGGAAAGAAGTGGTCGCCCGCACCCAATGCCCGAAGGAGCAGGTGGTGCCGAAGCAGCAGACCCAGACCGGGCCGGGCGACACCCGGGTGCGCATCGACGCCTGCGGCGAGCTCTTCAACTGCAAGGTGCTCGAGCTGGGCGACGTGACCTGTGAGCCGATGAACGCCGGCCCGATGGCCGCGCCGCTCGCTGGGCCGCCGCCGCCGCCTCCGCCACCGTCACTCAGCCCGGCAGCCGAGTGCGTGCCGAAGTGCCGCTCGGGCTACTCCTGCCAGGCCGGCGCGTGCGTCGCTGCGTGCACTCCTGCCTGCCGCTCGGGAACGGTGTGCGTGAAGGGCGCGTGCGTGTCGGCGTGCAACCCGCCCTGCGGCAAGGGTGAGCGCTGTCTCGACTCGGGTGAATGCGCGGCCCAGTGACGGCTAGAACGTCGCCACCCGCGCCATGAAGACCGGCGGCGGCGGGTAGTTCAGCGCGGAAGGCGGAGGAGGAGGCGGCGGCGGCTCGTTGCCTCCAGGCGGCGTGCCTCCCTGCATCGTGTCGAGCCGCTTGTTGATCGCGTCCATGCGGGCGTCGACGGTGTGCCGCTCGTTCAGCCGCAAGATCAGCAGCACCACGCCGACCGCGACGCCAATCCCGCCCACGATCAGGAAGGTGATCGCAACCGGAAGAAAGGGCGTCGCCGAGCTGAGCTCACGCACCAGAATCTCCAACCCACCGGTGAGCAGAATCAGCCCGATGCCCCCGACCACGAACGGCAGCACCAGCGACGGCCGGGTGTCCTGCAGGCGAACGTATTCGCGCTCGAGCTGCTCGCGGGTCATCGTCTCCACCGCCGACTGCGGGGCGTCGTCGGAGACGAGAACGATCGGCGCGTCACTGCTCGACAACCGCGCGTGCGTGATGCGCGGTGAAGCAGGCGACACGGTCAGTACGGTCACGGCCAGAAGGGAGAGCATCGGGCGAATCTACCGGCCGACCGAGGGGAAGCAACTGGGCTATGAACCCAACCGTGTTCAACCGCTTCGGCCTCCACGACGGCCGCACCTGGGCGTTCCGGCAATTCGAAGACAGTCAGACGCGGGTGAACCGCCTTTGGCATTGCTCCAAGGCTCAGGCCTGGCTGCTGGTCGATCGCACCGCGGGCCCGGCCGAGCAGTGGCGCCGCTTCGTCGACAACCTCGAGCCGCTGCAGCGCCGCGCCGACTTCTTTCGCGACCCCGCCGAGGCGCGCACCCAGGCGAAGGAGACCGACAACTGGATGCGGCTGACGCTCACGGTGGCGATCGCCAGCTACCTGGAGACTTACGTCGCCCAGGTGATCGAGCGCGCGATCCGCTCCCGGCCCGGCGTGCTGATCGGCGCGCCGAAGAGCGTCGAGGGGGTGAAGCTGCTCAAAGACCACGTGAAGCTCGACACCGAGGAGTACGTGCGACGCTGCGTCGAAGGCCCCTGGTCGGCCCGGGTGGCGGCGATCGAGCGGCTGTTCGGCACCACCGGCCTCAAGGCGCTGATCGGCCCGCTCGATCAGCTCCGCAAGACGCGCAACCGCGCCGCGCACTCGATCGGCGCCGACCCGACGCCCGGCGCCAGCCTCCACCTCGCCTTCGGAGACGCCGAGCGCGTGAGCGCCAAGCGGGTCGCCCACTCGTTCGCGCTCGCGGCGCAGGCGGCCCAGCACCTCGAGCACGCCCTCGGCTCACACTGGGTCGGCGAGTTCGAGACGCTGCTGTTCTTCCACCAGAAGGTGAAGCCGCACGTGCACGACGCCGCCGGCAACGCGCTGAAGAAGAAGCTCGGGCAGCTCGGGCGGCCTCCGGTGAACAAGGAGTTCGCGCTCAAGGCGGTCGAGTTCTACGACGACTGCTGATCAGTCTCCGACGTAGCCGAACGAGTAATGGCTGGCGCCGTTCATCGCGGTGGTGATCAGCACGAACGGCGCGCCGCCGAAGCCTGGCTCGTCGGAGACGTGACGAATGGTGAGCTCGAGGCGGTCGCCGTTCCAACCGCGGCCGCCGCCGTTGAGGAAGTCGAGGTCGAGCGTGTAGCCGCTCGAGAACGCCACCGCGCTCACGAACAGCGGCTGGGGAGCGTCGCTGAACAGGTCGACGTAGATGGTCTTCATCTGCCCGATGGGTATCGACACGCCCTTCGTCTCGCCGGAGATGATCCACCGGTAGTCGACCACGTCGTCGAGCTCCGCCACCGCGCCGAACGACGAGTCCACCGCCGGCACGCAGGCGTGGCTCCCCTGCGCCGCCGCCTGGTTCGACCAGCTCCGCTGCACCATGTGGTTGTAGCCGGTAGGCCTGTAGAACGCGTCGGAGTCCCACGCGCACAGGTCGGCCAGCTCACCTTCGATGATCATGTTCCACGCCATGTGGTCGTCGTCGACCTGCGCCCACGCCGGCACCGCGAACACCATCGGGTCGGTCACCGCCTCGATCAGCTCGTGGCTGGCGACGCCGGAGAGGTTGTCACTGTCGTTCTGCGCCGAGGGAATGAAGCCCGGGCAGCGCGGGACCACCGCGTAGACCACCGGCGCGCCGTTCACCGTGGTCATCGCGTGGTAGCCGCCGAACCCGACGCAGCTCGAGGTGCCGAGCGCATCGACCTCCACTCCCGGTGGGTACGCCAGCACGTAGACGGTGTTCGGGTCGGGCACGCCCAGCAACGGAGCCGGACCGGTGAGGTGCTGCTGCAGCCAGGTCTCGATCTCCGAGCCGGTGATCTTCGAGGGCGCGTTCTCGGCCACGTGCACCGGCGGGCCGGCGAACCCCGGGCCGATGCCGTACTCGCCGGTCACCTCGCTCCAGTAGGGCGTTGCGCCGACGGTGGAGATGAACTCGTCGAACACGGTGACCATCGCCGGGTTGTCGTTGGCGAAGGTGATCGACACGAAGCGCGGGCTGGCGAGCACCGGGCCGCCCAGGTCGCGCTCCTGCGGAAACGCCGGGTGAGCCGCCGGGAAGCCCGCGTCGTTGTTCGACCCGTCGCCGCCCCCACCGGCGCCGCCGCCTCCCGTGCCACCGGCGCCCCCTCCGAGGCCACCGCCGTTGGCGAGGCCTCCGCCGGTTCCACCGCCCGCGCTGTTGAACCCGCCGCCCCCTCCGGTGCCCGCGTGGACCATCGTCGGCGCGCAGACCGCGTCGCGGCAGACCGAGTCGCCCGCGCAGCTGCGGCAGCGCTCACCGTCGTTTCCACAGCTGTCGTTCTCGGTGCCCGCGAGGCACTCGCCCACGCCGTTGCAGCACCCGGCGCAGTTCGACGGCCCACAGAATTTGCTCGCCGGCCCACTGCAGGCGCACAGCCACAACCCGGCCGCGGTGACGATTGCCCAACGCATCGAGAGCTCCCGCTCAAAAGTGCGCCGGGGCGGCCAAAGCTTCATATACAGGCGGCCATGCGCCGACTCCTGCCGCTGCTGTTGATCGCTTGCGCCACTGCTCCCGCTCCGACCGCCGATAAAGAGGCCGCGCCCGCGCAGAAGGGCCCGCCGCCACTGCCCGAAGAGGTGCACTACCAGGAGCTGCGCCAGCTCACCTTCGGCGGGGAGAACGCCGAGGCCTACTGGAGCTTCGACGGGACGCGCCTCTCACTCCAGCGGCACGTGGGCGACCAGAAGTGCGATCGCATCTTCACCATGCAGGCGCTGCCCAGCGCGACCGAGCCGGTTCAGGTCAGCGACGGCAAGGGTGCCACCACCTGCAGCCACTACTTCCCCGACGGCAAAGAGATTCTCTTCGCCTCCACCGAGCTGGGCGGCGCCGACTGCCCGCCGCGGCCCGACATGTCGCTCGGCTACGTCTGGGCGCTCTACGACACCTACGACATCTACAAGGCGAACGCCGACGGCTCGAACGCGCGCCGGCTCACCACCGAGAAGGGCTACGACGCCGAAGCGACCGTGTGCGGCAAAGACGGCAGCATCATCTTCACCTCCACCCGCGACAACGACATCGAGCTGTACCGGATGGACAAGGACGGCGGGAACGTGAAGCGCCTCACCTTCACCCCCGGCTACGACGGCGGCGCGTTCTTCAACCGCGACTGCACCAAGATCGTCTGGCGCGCATCGCGGCCGAAGCCGGGCAAAGAGCTCGACGACTTTCAGGGGCTGCTCGCCAAGGGCCTGGTGCGCCCGACCAAGCTCGAGCTCTACGTCGCCAACGCCGACGGCTCCGACGCGCACCAGGTGACCTACCTCGACTCCGCGTCCTTCGCGCCGTTCTGGTACCCCGGCCAGGAGCGAATCATCTTCGCCTCCAACTACGGCGACCCGAAGGGCCGGGAGTTCGATCTCTGGGCGATCAACGCCGACGGCACGCAGCTCGAGCGCGTCACCCACGCCAAGGGCTTCGACGGCTTCCCGATGTTCACGCCCGATGGGCAGTGGCTGGCGTTCGCCTCCAACCGCGCCACCCCCGAAGGTCAGCACGACACCAACCTCTTCCTCGCGAAGTGGAAAGAAGCACCGCCGGTGGTGGCCGAGCAGACCGGAGCCGATCGCGCGAAGCCCGACGTGCAGGTGCTCGCCGACCCGAAGCTCGCCGGCCGCGGCATCGGCACCCCCGAGCTGGAGCAGGCGGGCGCGTGGCTGGAGAAGCGCTTTCAAGAGCTCGGCCTCGAGCCCGCGGGCAGCACCGGCTACCGCGACGACTTCGAGGTGGTGACCGCGGTGAAGTCGAAGGAGGGCGCCACCCACCTCTCGCTCGACAAGAAGAAGCTCGAAGACGCGGCGGCGCAGCCGATGGGCTGGTCGAAGAACGGCACCGCGAAGGGCAAGCTGGTGCTCGCCGGCTACGGCATCGTCGACCCCGAGCTCGGCATCGACGACTACGCGGGGCTCGACGTGAAGAACAAGGTGGTGCTGGTGCGCCGCTTCGTTCCCGAGAACGAGAAGCTGAAGACGCCCGAGGCGCAGCGCAACGCCGGTGACCTCCGCAAGAAGGCGTTCGTCGCGCGCTCGAAAGGCGCGGTGGGCATGCTGGTGGTCGACTGGCCGGTGGCGCCGAAAGACGCGAAAGAGGCGAAGGACTTCAAGGCGCCTCCCGAAGCCGCGTTTCCCTCGCTCTCGGCCGAAGGCTTCGGCGACGCGGGCATGCCGGTGATGCTGGTGCACCGCTCCGCGCTCGAGGCGCTGATGCCGAAGCTCGAGAAGAAGCAGCCGGTCGACGCCGAAGTTCAGGTCGAGCTCGAGCAGGTGAAGAGCAAGGCGTTCAACGTCGTCGGGCGGCTGAAGGCGGCGGCGTCGAGCGGAGGCCCGGTGGTGTTGGGCGCGCACTACGACCACCTCGGCCTCGGTGGCCGCGACTCGCTCGCGCCCGACAAGCACGAGCCGCACCTGGGCGCCGACGACAACGCCTCGGGCGTGGCCGGCGTGCTCGAAGCGGTGCGCCTCCTCAAGCAGCACCCGGAAGATTTGAAGCGCGACGTCGTGGTGGTGGCGTTCTCTGCCGAAGAGGCGGGCGACCTCGGGTCGAGTCACTTCGTGCGCGAGCGCGCCGACACCTTCAAGGGCGCGGTGGCGATGCTCAACCTCGACATGGTCGGCCGCATGCGTGAGAACAAGCTCCAGGTGCTGGGCGCGGAGTCGGCCGAAGGTTGGTCGCCGCTGATCGACAAGGCCTGCGCCGACGCCCGGGTGAGCTGCAGCGCCTCGGGCGACGGCTACGGCCCGTCTGACCACACCCCGTTCTACGCGGCGGGCTTGCCGGTGCTGCACTTCTTCACCGGCGCGCACTTCGACTACCACAAGCCCTCCGACACCTTCGACAAGCTGAACTACGGCGGCCTCGCCCACGCGGCGCAGGTGGTGGCCGGCGTGGTCTCGCAGCTCGCCTCGGCCGAGAAGCTCGCGCTCACCTACAAGAAGGTCGCTCAGCCGGTGCGGGGCGACGCGCGCAGCTTCAACGCCTCGCTCGGCACCGTGCCCGACTACGGCGGGCCTCCTCACGGCCAGGCGGGCGTGCTCCTCGCCGACGTGCGGCCGGGCGGTGGCGCCGACAAGGGCGGCATGAAGCGCGGCGACATCATCGTCAAGCTGGGCAAGAACGAGGTCCGCAGCGTGGAGGACCTGATGTACGTGTTGATGAGCTCGCGCCCCGGCGAGACGGTGAGCGCCACCGTGCTCCGCGACGGCAAGCCGGTGCAGCTCGAGGTGACTTTCCAGGAAGGCCGTAAGCACTGACATCGATGGCGCATGGCGCAGCGCACCGACATCGCTGATCCGCGCACTTGCAGCGGGCATCGAACTTGAACTGTCGCGCTCCAGCGTGACTTCACTTGTGTTGGTGCTGCTGGCCCAGACCTCCCCGCCGTTGGTTCAGGCGAGCGAGACTCCCGCGGCGCCGTACGTCGTTCGCGAGCACGGCGAAGTGTGCGTGGTCGAGCCGGCTCCCAACGGCGGCGAGCTGCGCCACTGCCGCAAAGAAGGCACCGAGTACACCGGGGCTCCGGCGCCGACTCCGGGCGCGGTGAAAGAGGCCCCCGACGCCGAGCACGACCGGCCTCCGTCGCAGTTCGGCTTCGCGATGAAGCTCGGCGCGTCGTTCCCGATCGACACCGACGACCACACCAGCCAGGCCAGCACCGCGATTCACGGGCGCATCGGCGCACGCTACGCCCTGCTCGATCGCTCGCAGAAGCCCGGCCGCGGCAACCTCGCGTTCGCGTTGTTGGGCGGAGGCGACGTCGATGGCAGACGGGGAGGCCTCGGCGTCGAGGGGCGCATCGAAGCGACCGCGGGTGGCGAATCGTTTCTGCTCGAGCCGGTGTTCGTCGCCTTCGTCTCGGCGGGGGCGCAGTACCTGATGGTGGGCCAGGTGCCCGAGTTTCACGCCGGCGGAGGCATCAGCTTCGACCTGCTCTTCTCAGGCATGTTCTCGGGCGCAGGCCACGTCTGGCTTCCGCTGGGCGGCGGCAACGGCACGCTGGCGGCGGCGGTGCTCTTCCTGCTCGCGCCCACCCTGGAGTACCGCTACGTCGTGCGCGGCGACGGCACCCACTACAACGCGCTGCTGCTCTCGATGGGGCTCTAGATGCTGACGTTGCTCACCGCGGCGGTGCTGGCCACCACCCCATCGCTCGACGACGAGCAGGAGCTGCGTGGCCACGAGCGCGCACAGCCGGCCGGCAATCGGAGCGGCGTCGTCTTCAACCTCGGGGTGCTCGGCGGCGAGAGCGACACCCGGCATCAGAAGATGATCGGCTTTCACGGGCGCGCGGGCATGCGCTTCGCCTTGCTCGATCGCTCGGAGGATCCCGGCCGTCTCAACGTCGGCCTCGCGGTGCTGGCGGGCGCCGACTACACCAACCTCGCGCACGGGTTCGGCGTCGAAGGCCGGCTCGAGCTCAACGGTGGAGGCGACGCCGAGCTCTACCAGCCGTTCTTCAACTTCTTCGGCGCCGCCGGCTTTCAGAACCTCTGGTTCGACAGCAAGCCCGAGCTCCACCTCGGCTTCGGCGCGGGGATGGACACGTTCTTCTCGGGCGTGTTCAGGCAGACGCTGGGCGACGACCTCTCGCAGCTGGGCGACGGCGCCGGCGCAGCGCTCACCACGGTGCTGGCGGCGGTGTTGATGCCCACCGTCGAGGTGCGTTGGGTGCTGCGGCCCGACGGCACCACCTACAAGGTGGCGCTGTTCAGCTTCGGCGTCTAACGCGCGGGCGACGCGCGGGGGATCAGCTCGCCGGTGATTTCTTTCTTCTCGGGCGCGGGCACCAGCGGCGGCTTCGGCTTCATCACCTTGATCCGCTCCAGCTTCGGGCCCTGCTTGGAGTGCACCGCGAAGGTCCACCCGTTGACGAAGAACTTGTCGCCCACCTCGGGAATCGCGCCCGCGAGCGACGAGAGAAAGCCGCCCACCGTCTCGAACTCGCCGTCGGGCAGCTTCATGTCGAAGGCCTTGGCGAAGTCTTTCGGCTCCAGGGTGGCGTCGATCAAGAAGGTGCCGTCGGGCTGCTTCTCGAACGGCTTCGCCTCTTCAGTGAACTCGTCGCCGATGCGGCCGACGATCTGGGTGAGAATGTCTTCCAGCGTGACGATGCCCATGAAGCCGCCGTACTCGTCGACCACCACCGCCATGTGAATGCGCAGCCGCTGCAGCTCGCGCAACAGGTCGCCGATCGGCTTCACCCATGGCACGTAGACCGCGGGCCGCACCAGGTCGGAGAGCACGATCAGCTCCGGCGCCTGCATCAGCGGCACCAGGTCGCGCACGTGCAGAATGCCGACGATGTGGTCGACGTCGTCTTTGTAGACGGGAATGCGGGAGTGGTTCTGCTCCGCCACCAGCTGGAGAATCTCTTTCGGCGGGGTGTCGATGCTCACCGCCACCACCTCGGTGCGGGTCACCATCACGTCGCGCACCGTCTTGTCCGACAGCTCGAAGATGGAGCGGATCAGCTGCGGCGCGCCTTTGTCGACCTCGTGCTTGGCGGCCTGGGCGGCGAGCAGCTTCTCGAGCTCTTCCAGCGGAGGCGGCGGAGCCTCGAACGACACCTTGGTGCCGAACACCCGCAGCACCAGGTTGATCGGGATGATCAGCGAGCGAATCACCGGGTACAGCAGCACCACCGCGAGGCGAATGTAGCCCGACAGCAAGAGCGCCCAGCCCTCGGGCTGCTGCGCCGCCGCCGCGCGAAAGGTGACGTCGAGCATCGCGGCCACGCAGGCCACCAACAGCGCTGAGCCGAGCGGAGACAGCAGCTGCATCCACGGGGTGGCGCCGATCGCCTCCAGCGAGGTGTCGAGCAGCTTCGGAGGCACCATCGCGCCGATCGCCGCCGCGGTGAACCCCGAGAGCACCATGCCGAAGCGCACCGAGGCCGCGGTGGCCTCGCGCTCCAGCTTCAGCTTCATCAGCCGCTGACCGCGCCGGGGGTGAACCTTGGAGAGCTCGCGCGCGCGAATGTCGCTCGTCGCGTAGAGCGCCGATTCCGCCGCGCCGAACAGCCCCCGTAAGAAGAGCAGGCCAAGGCACACGGCCCAAAGTGCCCATGCAGCCATCGAGGAACAGTTTTAATGCACAACCACGGGGGTTCGCTGGTCACAATGTGGGAATCGTCCGGATTACGGATGGTTGACGACACACATCACCTTGACTCCGACCGGATCAGCGATGCCGCGGAGGGGCCCTGTGGTATTTGAGACGCCATGAAAGCCAGAGTCTTCGTCACCTTGAAGCCGGGCGTTTTGGACCCCGCGGGCCAGGCGGTCGAGAAGGGCCTCCACGCGATGGGGTTTGGCGAGGCGTCGAACGTGCGCCTGGGCAAGTACGTCGAGCTCGAGGTCGACGCGAAGAGCGCGGCCGAAGCCAAGGCGAAGGTCGAGCAGATGGCGGCCAAGCTGCTCGCCAACACGGTGGTCGAAAACTTCCGGGTGGAGGTCTGAAGTGAAGCTCGGGGTGGTGCTCTTTCCCGGCAGCAACTGCGACGCCGACGCGCTCCACGTGGGCACGCTGCTGAACGTGCCCGCCGTGCAGCTCTGGCACAAAGACAAAGACCTCAAGGGCTGCGACGTGGTGATTCTGCCCGGCGGGTTTTCGTACGGCGACTACCTGCGCTGCGGCGCGATCGCGAAGTTCTCGCCGATCATGGAGGAGGTCGCGGCGCACGCGAAGCGCGGCGGCAAGGTGATCGGCATCTGCAACGGCTTTCAGATTCTGACCGAGGCGGGCCTGGTGCCGGGCACGCTGATGCGGAACAAGTCGCTCAAGTTCATCTGCAAAGAGGTCGAGCTCGAGGTGGTGTCGAACACCTCCGCGTTCACCTCGAAGCTGACCAAGGGCTCGACGCTGCGCATGCCGATCGCCCACGCCGAGGGCAACTACTTCGCCGACGAAGAGACGGTGAAGCGCCTCGAGGGCAACGGCCAGGTCGCGTTTCGCTACCGCGAGAACCCGAACGGCGCGGTGAACGACATCGCCGGCGTCACCAACGAAGCGGGCAACGTGCTCGGCATGATGCCGCACCCCGAGCGCGCCTGTGAGATCGCGCTCGGCTCGGCCGATGGGCTGAAGATTTTTCAGTCGCTCCTGGCATGAGGCTGCTCGCCGCGGCGGCGTTGTTCACGTCGACGGCGGCGCTGGCCTGGCCGGTGGAGAAGGTGATCGAGCTCGAGCCGGGCAAAGACACCATCGTTCGCATCGGCAACGCGGAGTGGTTCGACCTCGACGACCCGAAGGTGGCCGCGGCCGAAGCGCTCGAGTCGGGCGACGAGATGCTGCTCACCGGCAAGACGCCCGGCCGCGCGCTGCTGATGGTCTACGCCGAGGGCAAGCCGATCGTTTACTCGCTGCGCGTGGGCAAGAGCGACGCGAAGGCCGCGCAGGCGGCGCTCCAGCCTGCGCTCAAGGCGTGCCCCAAGCTCACCTACAAACCGGCCGAGTACGAGAAGCTCACCGGCGACGTGCCCGACGTGAAGTGCCGCGCGCCGCTGCTCGAGGCGTTGAAGAGCGACGTGGTGGAGGCGAAGGAGGTGGCGCTGGTGTTCGACGCCACCGTGCTCGCCGCCCAGCTCACCGAGATCAAAGCCGCGCTCGCCCAGGCGAAGAACCCGCTCGCGGTGCACTACGAAGGGGCGACGCTGGTGCTCGAGGGCAAAGCCGAGCTGCCGCAGCTGAAGCGCGCGCTGTGGGAGTCGTTCAAGCACTCGGCCTGCCGCATCGCGCTCGACAACCGGGCGGAGATTTCAGCACCCCCCGACGGAGGCACCGCGAAGTGAGCCACTCGATTCTCGTTCACGGCGGAGCAGGCGAGCGGGTCGCCGACGACGACCCGAAGATGCCGGCCGAAGGTTGCCTCGCGGCCGCGCGCGCGGGTCACGCGGTGTTGTCGAAGGGCGGCTCTGCACTCGACGCGGTGATCGCCGCGGTGCGGGTGCTCGAAGACGACCCGCAGTTCAACGCCGGCACCGGCAGCACGCTCAACTCCGACGGCGACGTCGAGACCGACGCGTCGGTGATGACCGGCGAAGGCGGCGCGGGCGCGGTGGCGGCGCTCCGCGACGTGAAGAACCCGATCGTGGTGGCGCGGCTGGTGATGGAGAAGACGCCGCACGTGGTGCTCTCGGGTGAGGGCGCTCGCCGGTTCGCGGCCGAGCAGGGCATTTCGATGCTGCCTCCCGGCGCGATGGTGATCCCCGCGGCGCGTGAGCGCTGGCAGAAAGCCGTCGCCGAGCGCGCGAAGCCGAGCGGCCATGGCACGGTCGGCGCGGTGGCGTGCGACGGGCAGGGCAGGGTGGCGGCGGCGACCAGCACCGGCGGCACCTTCATGAAGCTCCCCGGGCGGCTCGGCGACACGCCGCAGATCGGCGCCGGCACCTACGCCGAAGCGGGCGCGGGCGCGGTCAGCTGCACCGGCCTCGGTGAGGCGATCATCAAGTCGGCGCTCTCGTTTCAGATGGTGCGCGCGATGCGCGGCGGCACGCCGATCTCCGCGCTCGCCACCGAGCTGTGCGAAGAGCTGACCCGCTTCAACGGCAAGGGCGGGCTGATCGCGGTCGCTCCCGACGCCAAGCTCGGCCACGGCTTCAACACCGCCCGCATGGCGCGCGGCTGGGTCGATCGCGACGGCAACGCCTGGTGCGGCTTCGGCGTGGGCGACGACCGCCAGCTGTAGCCCGCGGCGTGTTCGATGCACCTGTGCCTCCTGACGACCGCAGGAGGTGCCGCGATGGCGAGAATCATTGGACTGATGGCGTTGGCGCTCACGTTCGGGTGCGCAACATCTGCGCCGAAGGCCCTGGTGGAGGCGCACGAACGCTTCGAGCAGGACGTGAAGAGCGACTCTGCCCAGCGAGACGCGGTGGGGCTGTGGAACGTGAAGGGCTCGCTCGAGCGCGCAGACCAGATCAACCGCGACCAGCCCGGCAGCCCGGCCGCGGAGGCCGCCGCGCGCAAGGCGCTCACCGACGTGCACCGCTGGGAGTGGATGGCGCAGATCGACACCCTCGACTCCACGATGGAGCGGGTGGCCAACGAGGCCGACGTCACTCCGCCGCTGCAGGCGACCCGCGCGGCGCCCCGGCGAACCGAGTCGGAGGAGCGGATCGGCGCGCTCGGCCTCGCGGTGGGCACCTTCGGCGAGGTGAGGCAGGAAGCAGGGGTGGTGAAGGTTCGCTTCGCCAACGGCGCGCTGTTCGACCGCGGCGAGCGCGACCTCAAGCTGGCGGCGCGGGCGCGGCTGGAGCTCACCGGCGATGCGCTCCGCCGCTACCCCGATGCGCGGGTGCGGGTGGTGGCGAGCACCGAGTACGCCCAGGGCGACGCGCTGGCGGGGCTGCGGGCCGCCCAGGTGCGCGAGGTGCTGATCGAGGCCGGGGTGCCGGCGCAGAATGTCACCGCGACCGGCCACGGTGGCGAAGAGGGCCGGGTGGAGATCGTCGTTCAGCCGCTCGACGTGCCGCCGGTGCGCTGAGCGGCGTAGTCGTTGAGCGCGCGGTGAGCGCCGCTCTGCGACGTCTCGGGCATCAGGTGGCGGAGCTGCCACGCGGTCCACGAGCGCTGCAGCTCGTTCTCGCTGCGTTGATCTCGAAACTGGCCCACCATCGCCGAGAGGGTGATCGCCGCCATCACTCCGAACAGCAGCATCAGCAGCTCGGTGGGCCCGGGCACGAACACCGCCGCACGGCTGGTGATGGTGAGCACCCCGTCGGCGACCCGATAGCTGGGCGGGAAGACGCCGGTCAGCTCCAGCACCCAGGGCACCAGCCAGGCGAGGGTGGTGGCGACCACGCCGATCCACCGGCGCATGCCTCGCGCGTCGATCGCCCAGCCGACGATCTGCCCGCCCGCCACCATCGGAGCGATCAGCAGCGGGCCGAACAGCGCGGTGACGGTGAACACCACCGCCAGGCCGGGGAAGTAGAAGTAGTGGGGCGGCTCCTCGCCCTTGCGAATGTCGCGGCCCAGCCAGCTCAGCACCGCCGCCACGCCGCACACCGCGTAGAACGCGATCGTCCACGGCAAGCTGCGAACGCCGAGCCGGCTGAACACCACCGACGCCAGCGCTCCGCCCACCCCGAAGGTGAGGGCCGCCACCCACGAGAGCCAGCGGCGATCTCTCGCCGCGCCGCGGGCGAACTCGGCGAGCAGATCGGCCGGGAGCTCCCGCGGCGCCTCGTTGAGCATCGACAGCATCGCGCCCATCGCGCCCGGCGAGGTCGGGTCGAAGCTGAGCGCCTGCCCGAGCTCGCGCAGCGCGGCCTTGCGGTCGGTGACCCGGTCGCCGGGGGTACGCGCGGCCTCCTGCATCCGCGCGGCGAGCTGCTCGGCCCGCTCGACGTGCTGGCGGGCGAGCGAGCGGCGCCGCTCGAGGTCGCCTTCGCCGTCGAGGTACCGCTCCACCGCGGTCGCGAGCTCGCGCGTGCTGGCGTAGCGATCGGCGGGGAACAGCTGGGTCGCCTTGCTGCAGATCAGATCGAGCTCGTGCGGCGTGTTCTGCCCGCCCAACCGCATCGAGGGCCGCGCGTCGACCTTCGACAGGGTGCTCTGCTCGATCGCGTAGCGGGTGGTGCGCGGGTGGAGCGGCTCGTGGGCGAGAATCTCGAACAGCACCGCGCCCAGCGAGTAGACGTCGCTGCAGGGCCCGACCGCGTCGAGGTCGCCGCGCAGCTGCTCGGGCGCCATGTAGCCGATGGTGCCGAGCGCCGCGCCGTTCGCGGTCGCCTCGAGCGGCGTCTCCAGCGGCACCGGCGAAGCGTGCTCCTCCGAGGTCGACACCTTCGCGATGCCCCAATCGAGCAGGTAGACCTCGCCGAAGTCGCCCAGCATCACGTTCGAGGGCTTGAGGTCGCGGTGGAGCACCCCCCTGCTGTGCGCGTAGTCGATCGCCAGGCAGGCGCTCACGAACGCGGTGAGCAGACGGCGCCGCCCGTACTTCTCGCGCAGAGCGGGGTCGGTGCCGCTGGAGTGGCCGATCGCCTCTTCGAGGGTGACGCCGTTGATCCGCCGCATGGTGAAGAACGGCTCGCCGCCTTCGACGCCGAGGTCGAACACCGGCACCACCGCGGGGTGATCGAGCTGGCCCTGCACCCGCGCCTCACGCAGAAACCGCCCCTGGCTCTCGGGGTGAGACAACGCCTCCTTGCGAATCTTCTTCACCGCCAGCTCGCGGCCGATGCGGAGGTCGAACACGAGGTCGACCGTGCCCATGCCGCCCTGACCCAAGGTGCGCCGGTGTTCGTAACGCTCGTCTCCGCCGGTGAGCTTCAGCCGGTCGTCGTCGACGTCGACCTGCCGCCCGCGGGCGGAGACCGTCTGCTCGAGGTCTTCCGAGGTGGTCATGGCTCCGACGTTAGCCGTTGTTCGCCGGAGTAACGCGGGTCACTCCATCGGGACGTCGCGCCGCGCGCGTTCTCGGCGATTCGAGCGGTTGACCGATTTATTCCCCCGGCGCGCGCGATGCACACGTTCGCGGCGCGGCGGGCGTGGAGGTGTGGGATGCGTGCGGTGCTGTGGTTGTTGTCGTTGGGGTGGGTGGCGGCGTGTACGACGGTGAGGCCGCCGGTGGAGCTGGAAGAAGCGCGTAGCCGTTACCAAACGGCGTCGAGGTCCGACTACGTGCACGATGATCCAAACGGGTTGGAGGAAGCGAGGCTGTACCTGGACGCGGCGAACAAGTCGTTCGCTCAGGCGCCCGGCTCGGCCGAGACGGTGAATGCTTCGCGCGAGGCACTGACGCGAATTCACCGCTGGCAGTGGATGGCGCAGATGCGCAGCCTCGATCAGGCGATGAACAAGGTGATGGAGGCCGACGCGAAGATGCCGCAGTACGCGACCGGTCACTTCAACCGCCGCTCGGATGCCGAGATGAGGGTGGGGGCGCTCGGCTCCGCGGTGGGTGGGCTGTGCGATCTGCACCGCGAGCAGCAGTCGCTCACGATGCGGTTCGCGCCGGGCGCGCTGTTCCTGCCCGGAGAGAGCGAGCTCACCCCTCCGGCGCGCGCGCGGCTGGAGCAGGCGGCCGAGGCGGTGGTGCTCCATGCGCCTGACGCGCGGGTGAGCATCAGCCCCGGTGCGTGGGCGAACGTCGACCAGGCGCGCACGGTGCGCGACCTCCTGATCGAGTCGGGCGTCGCGGTCGAGAACGTCGAGCTGGTCACCGGCGCTCATGCGCAGCACCACGGCCAGCGGGTCGAGATCATGGTCGCTCCGCCGGCCGACGTCTCGCCCAAAGCCGGCGACGAAGAGTGAAGCAGACCGAGGTGAACCCCTCCCCTTCGGGGGAGGGTGCCTGAAGGCGTCCAGGGCGTCACAGCTCGGACTTCGTTGCTCCGTAACAGCCTACGGTTTGGTGGCTCGGCGCACGCCGTTCTCGTATGAACGGCGCATGCACTCGCCCGAAGTCATCGCCCAGCACGGCCTCAAGCCCGACGAGTACGCCAAGATTCAGCAGCTGCTCGGCCGCGACCCGAACCTGCTCGAGCTCGGCATCTTCAGCGTGCTGTGGAGCGAGCACTGCTCCTACAAATCGTCCCGCATTCACCTGAAGCAGTTCCCCACCACTGGCCCGAACGTGCTGGTAGGCCCGGGCGAGAACGCGGGCGTGGTGAGCATCGGCGACGGCGACGCGGTGGCCTTCAAGATGGAGTCGCACAACCACCCCAGCTACATCGAGCCGTACCAGGGCGCGGCGACCGGCGTGGGCGGCATTCTGCGCGACGTGTTCACGATGGGCGCGCGGCCGATCGCGAACCTCAACTCGCTGCGCTTCGGCCGGCCCGAGCACCCGAAGACCCGCTGGCTGGTCGACGGCGTGGTGGCGGGCATCGCCGGCTACGGCAACTGCATCGGCGTTCCCACCGTGGGCGGAGAGATCGCCTTCGACGAGAGCTACGACGGCAACTGCCTGGTGAACGCGTTCACCGCGGGCGTGCTGAAGGCCGACCGCATCTTCAAGGGCACCGCCGCCGGCGTGGGCAACCCGATCATCTACGTCGGCTCGAAGACCGGCCGCGACGGCATTCACGGCGCGACGATGGCGAGCGCGGAGTTCGACGAGAAGTCCGAAGAGAAGCGCCCGACGGTGCAGGTGGGCGACCCGTTCACCGAGAAGCTGCTGCTGGAGGCCTGCCTCGAGCTGTTCGCCACCGACGCGCTGGTCGGCATTCAAGACATGGGAGCGGCCGGGCTGACCTCTTCGAGCATCGAGATGGCGGGCCGCGGCGGCTCGGGCATCGAGATCGACGTCGGCAAGGTGCCGCGCCGTGAGACGGGGATGACGCCGTACGAGATCATGCTCTCGGAGTCGCAGGAGCGGATGGTCGCGGTGGCGAAGGCCGGCCGCGAGAACGACGTGCTGAAGATCTTCCACAAGTGGGATCTCGACGCCGCGGTGATCGGCAAAGTGACCGACACCGGCCACGTGGTGATCAAAGACGGCGCCCAGCTGGTGGCCGATCTGCCGGTGAAGCCCCTCACCGACGGCGCCCCGGTGTACGACCGCCCGCGCAAGCGCCCCGCCAACCTCGACGAGCTGCAGAAGTTCGACCCGCTCAGCGTGCCCGCGCCGGCCGACCTCGGCGCCGAGCTGGCGATGCTGCTGAAGCGCCCCACCATCGCGAGCAAGGAGTGGGTGTTCCGCCAGTACGACCACCAGGTTCGCCTCGGCGGAGTGCTGCTGCCCGGCCAGGCCGACGCGGCGGTGGTGCGCATCGAGCGCGGCAAGAAGGGCATCGCGATGAAGGCCGACTGCAACGGCCGCATGGTGTTCCTGGACCCGTACGAAGGCGCGCGGCTCACCGTCGCCGAGTGCACCCGCAACGTCAGCTGCGTCGGCGGTGAGCCGTTGGGCCTCACCGACTGCCTCAACTTCGCCAACCCCGAGCGGCCCGAGGTGATGTGGCAGTTCGCGGAAGCGGTGCGCGGGCTCGCCGACGCCTGCCGCCAGCTCGGCGTGCCGGTCGTCTCGGGCAACGTCAGCCTCTACAACGAGACCGAGGGCAAGGGCATCTTCCCCACTCCGACCGTCGCGGTGGTCGGCCTGCTGCCCGATGCCTCTCAGCGCGTCGGCATGACCTTCACCCACGCGGGCGACGCGATCGCGGTGCTCGGCGTGACCAAGGGCGTGCTCGGCGGCAGCGAGTGGCTCCACGCGAAGGGCCACACCAAGGGGCTGCCTCCACGCCTCGACGACAAGGCCGAGCTGGGCCTGCAGAAGGTGCTGCGCAAGCTGGCGCGTGAAGGCCTCGGCCACAGCGCGCACGACTGCTCCGAAGGCGGCCTCGCCGTCGCATTGGCCGAGTGCTGCATCGCCGACGCGAAGCACCCGCTCGGCGCTTCGGTCGAGCTCTCGCCGGGCAGCATCAAGCCGCACGCGTTCTTGTTCGGCGAAGACGCCTCACGCGCGATCGTCTCGTTCGCGGCGGCCGACGCGGCGAAGGTCGAAGCGCTCTGCAAGGCCGAGGGCGTGGCCTACGCGCGGGTGGGCACGGTGGGCGGCGATCGCCTCACCATCAAGGGCCTGGTCGACGCTCCGTTGACCGAGCTCGCCGCTGCCTGGCGCGGCGGCATCCCCTTCTGAGCTAGCGGCTCGACCAGAGGCTGGCCCTGAGCTTGCCGCGCAGCGTGCTCTTCACATCGGGGTGATTCGGGTCGAGGTTGCCCATCAGCTTCTCGCCCGTCCACGCGCCCAACAGCGCGAGCACGAACGCGATGCCGCCGCCGATCAGCACCTTCTTGAATTCGAAGCGCACCATCCAGTTGGGCATGAAGAACGAGGTGATGAAGACGATCATCACCGAGGCGAACGCGCCCACCGCCGGCTCCTTCAGCCGCACGCCGGGTGAGAGCACGCCGACCACCACCCCGCCCAGGTAGAAGCTCACCAGGTGCATCAGCATCTGCAGCTCGAGGTGGAACATCGGCGAGACGTACTTGCCGATCGCATACGGGCCCAGCCAGGTGCCGAGCAGCAGCTCCACCCCGAGGAACACGAAGACGCTGACCACGGTCCACGCGATCGAGAAGGGGCGCATCACGTTTGCGATCCTACTCCGGCTCGTCGCCCGCGGGCTTCGGAGGCTCGAACCGCCACGGCCCGCGGAGCGTCGGCCGCCCGACCAGCTTCTCGAGCGCTTTGACGAACCGCTGCTTCGGCCACGCCACCGCGCCGAACCGCCGCAGGTGCTCGGTCTCCTGCTGGCAGTCGATCAGCTCGATGCCGTTCTCGTGCAGCTGCTCGACCAGGGTCACGAACGCCATCTTCGACGCGTCGGGTGCGCGGGCGAACATGCTCTCGCCGTAGAACACCGCGCCCAGGCTCACCCCGTACAGCCCGCCCACCAGCTCGCCGTCTTTCCAGGCCTCGGCGGAGTGCGCCAGCCCGAGGTGGTGCAGGTTCACGTACGCGCCCCGCATGTCGCGGGTGATCCAGGTGCCGCGCTGCCCCGGCCGCCGGGTCTTCGCGCAGGCGTCGATCACCTGGTCGAACGCGGTGTCGAACTTCAGCTCGTAGAGGCCGCGCCTCAGCTGCTTGCGGAGGCTCTTCGGCACGTGGAGCGCGCTCGGCAGCAACACGAAGCGCGGGTCGGGGCAGTGCCACAGAATCGGCAGCCCCTCCGAGTACCAGGGGAAGATGCCGCGCGAGTAGGCCGCCACCAGCCGCTCGACAGAGAGGTCGCCGCCGATGGCGAGAATGCCGTCTTCGTCGGTGTCTTCGACGCTCGGCCAGACCAACGGGTCGGGCCCGAGTACGTGGTAGCGGGTTCGCCGAAACGGTCACTTCGAGGCGGGCAGGTTGATGTTGCCCTTGAAGTCGTAGGGCTCGGAGAAGAGGTCGGCCTTCATCTCGCCGGTGATGGTGTACGGCAGCACCCGCGACTTGATCAGCGCGCGCACCTCTTTGTCGCCGTGGGTGTCGGCGCCCACCTTCGCCTCGACGTCGAACACGCCGGTCGACGCCGCGCTCACCCGCTCACCCTTGCCGATCACTCCGTCGGAGACCTTCTTGCCGGCGATCTGCACCTCATAGGAGATGCTGCTCACCAGCACCTCGAACGGGTTCGGGTTGTAGACGCCGATGCGAAAGTTGATCACCGCCTCGTCTTCGGCCGAACGCCCGGCCTCGACCTCCTGAAAGCGCGGGTGCGGCAGCCGGGGAACGCGCAGCTCGCGGCTGCGGGCGAAGTCGATGCTCACCGGGCCCGACGGGCCGTCGAAGAACGCCTTGCCGCGGAGCGCGATCAGCAGCGAGCCGCCGCGGCCGTCCATCGCCTTCAGCTCTTCGGCGTTCTGAACGTACTTGCCCTTGTAGTCGACGCTGAACGCGCCCGGAGCGTCGGGCGAGCAGTTGCCGCTGAGCGGCTTCTCACCGCTGTTCACCACCTTGCCGTCGATCACCAGCTCGTAGGTCGCCTTCTTCAACGTCAGCGCCTCGGAGCAGGTGAGCTTGCTCTGCACCGCCACGGTGAAGTCGGTCAGGCTCTGGCTCAGCACCTTGAGGTCCTGATCGGGCAGCTCGGGAGGCGGCACCGCCTTCTTCACTTCGGGGGTGGCGCAGCCGGCCAACAGACACAGCAAGACGATTGAACGGAGCTTCATGGTCAGGGGCCTCCGAAGCCGCACACGGCGGAGTTCGCGTCGATGGTGCGCGCCTTCTGCAACTTGTAGGTGGTGGCGGTGCCACCGGCGAGCTGAAACGGCGTCGAGAAGCTGATGAAGCCGACCTGCGGCACCAGCACCCGCTTGCCGTCGACGCCGTGGTCGGGCGTCTCGTTGAACACCAGGCCGAAGCCGGCATCGTAGGTCTGCGCCGGCACGGTGAGGTCGGTGCTGTCGGCCGCCACGGTGGTCACCCGGTAGTCGGTCGACTCCATCGAGGTCATCGACGCCGAAGTGACCAGAAACGCGGTGCGGGTGTTGTCGGTGGTGGTGCCGTCGGCCGGGTTCTGATCATCGGTCCACGGTGCGCCGATGATGTTGTTCATCATGTCTTTGTAGGTCACCGACTGGGCCACCGAGCCGGAGTACTCGCGCCGCATCAGGGTCAGCTTGCGGTCGGGGAACGCGAAGTAGTCGGTCATCTTCAGCTGGCCGCCGGCGCGGTAGTCGACCGCGATCGTCTTCACGTTGCCTTCGAGCGTGAAGGTGTCGCGCACCTGCACTCCGAGCACCGCCGGGTTCTGGGCGATGCCGTTGTCGGTGTACTCGAAGCAGTTGTCCTTCAGCAGGCCGTAGAGCTTCTGCTGCTCGCAGTCGAGGCCACAGCTGGTGTCGATGGGAGTGCCCGAGTCGGGCTTGTTGTTGCTGCCGCTGCACGCGAGCGCCGACAGCGCCAGGCACGCGCAGAACCATGAGGAGCGCATGGCTCAGGCACTTAGCAGAATCACCCCGGCAGCAGTATCGGCACTCGCTTCGCCACGTAACGGGTGATCGCCACCTTGCCGAGGTCGTTGACCCGCTCGAACTGCACGCCGATGCCGGTCTCGGCCTCGGGGTAGCGGGGGTCGGGCTCGCGCCGCCACCTGGTCACGCCCTTCGCCAACACCTGGCCGCCGCCGGGCACGGTGAACAGCACCGCGACCTCGCTGCCGAGCGCGACCGTGGTCGAGGTGGAGATGAACATGCCGCCCGACGAAACGTTGGTCGAGGTGCCGTGGTACGCGCGGTCTCCGGAGCGGAACTCCACCGCCGCCTTCATCGGCACCCGTGGAAAACGCCGCGCAGAGCTGCTCGGCCGCGCGCGCAGCTTCGCCTTCTCGAGCTCCGACAGCTGGTAGGCGAGCTCTTCGTCGAGCGCCTCCAGCGCCAGCCGCCACTCCATCACCTGTTGCTCGAGCGCCTGCGCCTTCGACGCGCGCACATCGAGTGCGCGGCGGCGCAGCTCTTGCGCGTCTTCGGCGAAGGTGCCCGCGTCGGGCTCCGGCATCTGCAGCCGGCTCAGCCGCTCGCGCAGCGGCTGCCCGTCGACGCCCATCGCCTCGGTCTCGGCCAGCCCGCCGTGAATCGTCGCCACCCGCTGAAACAGCGCTCCGGCCAGCGCCGAGAGCCGTGAGGTCTCGCGCACCAGGTCGGCCTCGCGGGTCGACAGCTCGACTTCTTCGGACGACAGCGAATCACCGTCGCCCACATCGATCTCGATCTCGACCTGGTCCATCACACCGGTGTTCTCTTCAAGTGGCGTTCCGCTCCACGGGCGCCTCGATCCAACGGCTTCGGCCGGCTCGTCGCCGCCTGGCCCGGTGTCGCTCGTGGCCCAGGGGTGAGACAAACCCACGCCGTGCGCCCGGTGTTTGGTAGCGTCGTCATTGCAGTGGCCCGCCGACCCGACTTCAACCAGGCCGTGCGCAACCTGCTCGAGCACGTGGCGAAGGCGATGCCCGAGTTCGCGCACCTGCAGCCGAAGCGGGTGATGGTGGTGGCCGGTGAAGCGCGCCGCTCGTCGCACGCCACGGTGAAGCCGCTCGCCTTCGAGGGCGGCAAGCGCACCGACGACTGGGGCCGCAAGAAGCCGCTGGTGAAGCTGAACGGCAAGCGCATGCTCTACTGCATCACGCTGCGGCCGCTGTTCTTTCGCAACAGCTCACCGCACCAGCGCGTCGCCACCGTGCTCCACGAGCTGTTTCACATCTCGAAGGCGTTCGACGGCACCCTCGACGAGCGCCGCCGTCACTCGAAGATGGGCAAGCGCTTCAAGACCGCGTTCGAGCCGCTGCTGAAGCGGTACCTGAAGCTGATCCCCGACGAGGTGCTCGCGCCACTCGCGTACGACGGCGAAGTTCGGGTCTCGTATTGGCTCGAAAGGCCCTCCGCCTGGCTCCCCAAGGGAAAGCGATATCGGGGCGTCTACACCGAGGCCCAGCTGTTCGAAGGCATCGTTCGCATGCGCTCGCGAACAGGAAAAATCCTGCATTGACGCGGGATTAGGAAATAGTGACCGAGTGGTCTTGCATGTTTAATTCGGGTGGTGTGTTTAACGGCTACATGGTTCGCGCATCGGCCCTGGCCTTCGTTTTGTCGTTCTCCATCGGCGTCTTCTTCTCTTCCTGTTCACCGGCCAAACCGGCGTGCAGCGCCACCAGCTGTCTGGGGTGCTGCGACGCGACCGGGCAGTGTCAAAGCGGCTCGACCTCCGCCCAGTGCGGAATGAGCGGCCAGTCGTGCGTCGGCTGCAGCATGGGCCGCGTCTGTCAGCTGGGCACCTGTGTTGCCGGCAACGCCGGTGGCGGCGGCGTCTCCAACGGCGGCGGCTCGGCGACGGGCGGCGGTGGCGCGGCGACCGGCGGTGGCGGCTCGGCGACCGGCGGCGGTGGTGGGGCGACCGGCGGAGGCGCGGCGACCGGCGGCGGCGCAGCGGCGGGCGGTGGCGTCGCGACCGGCGGCGGTGCGGCGGCGGGCGGTGGTGCGGCGACCGGCGGAGGCTCGGCGACCGGCGGCGGCGGCGCGGGCGCGTGCAACGACTTGAACTGCTCGGGCTGCTGCGACGGCAACGTCTGTCAGCTCGGCTCCGACCCCAGCCACTGCGGCGTCAACGGCAACGCCTGCATCACCTGCGGTACCGGGCTCACCTGCGGCAACGGCTCCTGCGTCAGCCCGTCGTGCAACTCGAGCAACTGCAGCGGCTGCTGTCAGAACAACTCGTGCGCCTCGGGCACGTCTGATCAGTTCTGCGGCTCGGGCGGCAACAGCTGCAGCACCTGCGGCTCGGGCTCCACCTGCGTGAACGGCCAGTGCGTCGCCACCTGCGGCCCGGGCAACTGCAGCGGCTGCTGCGTGGGCAACACCTGCGTCCCCGGAGATCAGGGCGGCGCCTGCGGCACCAACGGCAACGCCTGCACCGCGTGCAGCGGCAACCAGACCTGCTCCAACCACCAGTGCGTCACCACCACCACCTGCGGCCCGGGCAACTGCGGCGGGTGCTGCGACGCGCAGGGCAACTGCCAGGCCGGCAGCTCGTCGGTCTCCTGCGGAGTGAACGGCGCCGCGTGCACCAGCTGCAGCGGCAGCCAGGCGTGCGTGAACGGTGGCTGCGTCGCCTCCACCTGCAACTCGGGCAACTGCGCCGGCTGCTGCGCCGGCAACACCTGCACCACGCCCGAGCCTTCGGCGTGCGGCCTGGTCGGCAACCAGTGCCAGAGCTGCGGCTACGGCGAGAACTGCAACGGCGGCGCGTGCACCTTCACCGGCGACGGCTACGCGGGCAGCCCCTGCACCACCAACAACGACTGCCACATCGGCGGCATCGGCGGCTGCAACACCGGCGTCACCTGGCCGGGCGGCTACTGCCAGGACTCGTGCTTGTTCCTCCCGTGCCACGGCAACGACATCTGCGTCGGGCACTACTGCTACGAGCCGTGCAGCCCGCCGATGACCGGTCAGGCGAACTGCCGCAAAGGCTACGTCTGTGATTCGCGGCTGGAGGACGGCGGCTTCGGCAGTCAGGGCATGTGCGTGACCGACTGCCGCGACCCCGGGGTGGGCTGCACCAACGGCGTCTGCTCGTCCGACGGCTACTGCTTCTGACCCAAACCCAACCGTGCTACGAGCGAGGAGGTGCATCCCCTCGCCGTCGCCTACCAGAACGCCGTTCATGATCTGCCCGATGCGCTCCGGGTTCGTACCGCGCTCGAGGACGAAGTCGCCAAGGCGCTGACCGGTGGCGATCACGCGTTGATTCGCGGCTTCTGGCGCATCGGCAAGACCGAGCTGTGCAAGGCGGCGCTGAAGAAGGCCTGCGAGCGCACCGGCGGCGCGGCGTTCTACATCGACCTCCGCGACCCGGAGCAGGAAGACGGGCTCCCCAAGACGCAAGACTCCGTGCTCGCGCGCCTCAAAGCCAAGGTCGACACCTTCATCGAGCGGGTGGGCGCCGGCTCGCTCAAGGCCGACCCCAAGCACCCGCTGCTCGCGTTGGGTGAGCTCGCCGCGCCGATCTTCGTCGGCATCGACGAGGCGATCGCGCTCAAGGCGCTGGGCCAGCCGGCGATGAGCTCGATGCTCGACGATCTTCTGCAGACGCCGAAGAACGTGAAGCTCTGCTTGGTGTGCCACCGCCACCGCGAGGCCGACGAGCTGTTCGAGTCGCTCTCGGCGCGCCCGCACACCCAGACCTTCTTCGTGCCCAACATCACCGACGAAGAGCTCGCGCACCTGGTGCGCACGCCCGCGCGCGAGCACGGCGTCACCGTGAACGACGAGCTGCTCGCCGCGATCAACCAGGTGAGCGGCCGCCGCCCGTGGGAAGTGTTCGTGCTCTGCCACCTGATCACCCGCGGCCTCGACGACGGCTTCAAGGGCGAGCTGAAGAGCGACCTGATCGACCCCTGGCTGTCGGTCGACGCGCTCACCGAGGTCGAAGAGGGCCAGGCGGTGGTCGACAACGTGCTGCGGGTGTTCACCACCGCGATGAACGAGAACGAGCAGGCGGTGGTCACCCTGCTCGCCACCGGCGCTGAAGGCGAAGTGCCCGAAGACGCGCTGGAGTCGCTCCAGAAGAGCGCCTACCTCGAGAACAAAGATGGCTTCGCGCTGCTGGGGTCGCTGTTCGAGGGCCTCGCCCGTGCGGTCGCCGAAGGCGAGATTCGGGTTCGCGTCGAGTAACCGGTGAAGCACGCCATCGTCATCGGAGGCGGCTTCGGCGGGCTCACCGCGGCGCGCGCGATCGCCAACACCGGCGGCGTCAAGGTCACCGTCATCGACCGCCAGAACCACCACCTGTTTCAGCCGCTGCTCTACCAGGTGGCGACCGCAGGGCTGTCGCCGGGCGACATCGCCTCGCCGATTCGCAAGGTGCTGGGCGACGACCCCAACGTGGCGGTGGAGCTGGCCGAGGTGACCGGCTTCGACCTCGCCAACCGCAAGGTGTTCATCGCCGACGTCAACGGCGCGCGGCAGCCGCTCGGGTACGACTACCTGGTGGTGGCGGCGGGCGCGCGGCACTCGTACTTCGGCCACCCGCAGTGGGAGGCGACCGCGCCGGGGCTCAAGTCACTCGACGACGCGCTCGAGCTGCGCCGCCGGGTGCTGCTGGCGTTCGAGCGCGCCGAGCTCTCGACCGACGAGGCGGAGCGGAAGGCGCTGCTCACCTTCGCGGTGGTGGGCGGTGGAGCGACCGGCGTCGAGCTGGCGGGCGCGCTCGCCGAGCTCTCGCGCTTCACCGTGGCGGGCGACTTTCGGCGCATCGACCCGCGCCAGTCGAAGGTGATTCTGATCGAAGCGGGCCCGCGCATGTTGAGTGCGTTCGACGAGCGGCTGGCGTCGTCGGCCAAGGGCGCGCTCGAAGACCTCGGCGTCGAGGTGCTGCTGCAGACCCGGGTGACCGAGGTCTCGCCCTCGGGCGTGCGCATCGTTCCCCAGGGCGGCAAGGAGCAGTTCGTCGCCGCGCGCACGGTGATGTGGGCGGCGGGCGTCGAAGCGTCACCGCTCGGGCGCGCGCTCGGGCAGACCGATCGCTCCGGGCGGGTGAAGGTGAAGCCCGACCTCTCGGTGGAGGGCCACCCCGAGGTGTTCGCGATCGGCGACATGGCGTGGTTCGAGACCGAGGGCGGCGGCTCGTTGCCCGGGCTGGCGCCGGTGGCGATTCAGCAGGGCAAGCACGTGGCGCGGGTGATTCAGGCCACCGAAGAAGGGCTGCCGCGGCGGCCGTTCGATTATTTCGACAAGGGCATCATGGCCACCATCGGCCGCGCCGCCGGCATCGCGCAGAGCGGCCCGCTGCGGCTGAGCGGCTTCTTGGGCTGGCTGGCGTGGCTGTTCGTTCACCTGCTGTACATCATCGAGTTCCGCAACCGGCTGCTGGTGATGGTGCAGTGGGCGTGGGCGTACGTGACCTTTCAGCGCGGCGCGCGGCTGATCACCGGCCCGATGCCGCACACCGATCGCCGTATGCCCGACGACCCGACCGAAGCCCCGCTGACCCCTCTCCTGACAGGAGAGGGCCGAGAGCCCGAAAGGGCTCCGGGGCGAGGTTAGGGAGCGTCAAACGGCTCGAGCAGCAGCTTCTCGGCTTCGGCAGCGAACTCAGCAGTCCCCGGCGTAGCCTTCACCTCATCGGCCAGCACCCCGCCCGCCGCCTCCACAATCCGCAGCATCTCTTCGTACGCCTGGGTGAACCCATCACCAGCGACGGCGAGCTCGACCTTGCTCACCCGTTTCCCGCCGAGCTTCTCCGCCGCGTCGCACCAGGCCGCGCGCTTGAAGCGCACCAGCAGCTCCTTCACCCGCGGCACCTCGACGTACACCGGAGGACTGCCGGCGGCGCGGCGCAAGCGGTCCAACACCTCGGCCCTCGGCGACGACGTGGCCTGCGAAGGAGACACCGACTGCTTGGTGACCACGCAGGGCAGCGTGGTGCTCGCCGCCAAGACGTCGTCACCCGCGGTGTAGAGCGCCGGCACGCCACGCTCGCCGGCGAGAAAGAACGCGACGTCGGTCTCGCTCACCGGCTTGCCGGCCCAGCTGAGCGCCAGGTGCGGAAGAATGGTGTGCGCGGCGAAGCCGTGGGTCTGGGCCGCGGCGTGCATTCCCACGCAGGCCACCCCGGTCACCTGGTCGAGCAGCGCGCCCCCGTAGAGATCGGGGCTCGACAGCCGCAGCTCCACCGCCGAATTCAACTTCGCTTCGACGAGCGAGGTGCCGTCGGAGCCCGAGAGGTGCGAGTCGCTCACCCGCACCCGATCGAAGCCGGCCCGCAGCAGCCCCTCGACGCAGGCGTTCACCTCTTCGGTGAGCCACTCGCGCGCCTGCTCGTGTCCCGGCCCGCCGTACGCGAGCGCCAGGGTGGAGTCGACGCCCGCGACCCCTTCGAGATCCGCGATCAACAGCGCGCGCTTGATCATTGCGGTGAGGCTACGCCGGAATCGCGGCGACCACCGTGGTGGCGTTGTGCCAACCGTCGAGCCGACCGCGGAAGCGCGCGATCTCTCCGTAGGTGAGAAAGCCCGCCACCGGCACGTCGGGGAACACCTGGCGAATCGCCTCGATCTCCCGCTGGAACTTCTCGCCCAGAATCATCCCGCGGCAGACGCAGTCGAACACCAGCACCCCCGCGCACTCGGCGCCCCGCAGGTTCTCCTTCGCTTCGCGGGCGGCGCGCGCGCAGGCCTCCACCATCGACTCCGGCTCGCCGTCGAGAATGCACACCGACGCGCCCTCGGCGATGTCGGCCACCAGGTTGAGCTCGCCGTGCGCGCCCACCCCCACCGGCGCCCGCGCGTGGTGCAGCTCGTCGAGGAAGAACACCCCCAGCTCGTTGCCGATCAGAAAGTTGCCCGCGGTGTCGGCCTTCAGCACCACGCCCTTCGACGCCGCGTACTCCCGGTACACCTCGAACGCCGGCTTGCCGTCGAGCTCGAACACCGTGTTCTGCTTCGCCTTGGTCACCGTCATGCGCGAGGTCTTCGGGCGCAGCCCGTGGTCGACCCCGATGCCCCAGTTCACCCGGTCGAACACGTGCACCGCCGCCGCCGCGTTCGACGCCGAGTTGCCCCGCGCGCCGACCTGGGTCGCCTTGAAGGCGCCGTCGTCGCCGGCCGCGCCGCCCACCACCTGCTGGAACATGCGGGTGCCGTGCATCACCTCTTTCACCACTTTTTCGCCGGTGCCCGCGAGCCCGTCGACCAGCAGCACCGTGGTCGACAGCCCCAGCCCCTTCGAGCCGGCCTCGCGGGTCACCTCGGCGAACCGGTTGCAGAGCGCCTTCGCCGCGCTCTCGTGCTCGGCCTTCAGCCCGCCGGCGAAGGCGACGTCGAACACCATCGAGTCGCTCGCCAGCAGAAACACCGAGAGCCCACCGCGGGTCAGCCCGCGCTCGGTGAACTCGCCCGCGGTCTGACAGCCGAGCGCCTCGCAGCCCTTGGCGAGCGAACGGCAGGTGTCGAGCGCCACCTTGAGGTCGTGCTTCGAAGAGGCGAACACGAACGCCAGCCGCGCCGCCTGACCCTGAAGGCCACGCATCGCCAGCTGCACCGCCTCGGTCGCCGCCGCGCGGGTGTCGCTGAGGCTGGAGCTGCCCGAACCTGCTCGATTCGCCATCTGATCCCCCGGAGGAGGTGATCAGTATCTCATTTTCCGCCGTTCAGGCGCTTCAGGTCGGCCGACGCATCGGGGCTCCCCAACTTCGATGCAGCCTCGTACTCGCGGCGTGCATCGTCTTTCTTCCCCACGTTTTCGTAGAGCTGGCCGAGCGAGTAGTGCGCCAGCGACATCGTCGGGTCGAGCTGGCTGGCGACCTTGAAGCTCTCTTCGGCCGTCTTCGGGTCACCGCGCCCGTAGAGCACGATGCCGCGGTAGCAGACCGCGAGCGCCTGCCGGGGATCGACCGCGAGCGCTTCGTTGAGCACCTTGAGCGCGTTCTCTTTGTCGCCCGCGCGGAACAGCAGGTAGCCGTACTCGGCGCGCGCCTCGAGCAGGGTCGGGTCTTTCTCGACCGCCTCCTGGAGGGCGGGGAGCGCCTTGTCGGGCCGCCCCATGCGGGAGTGCATGATGCCGTAGCGCGCCTTCAGCGACGCGTCTTGCGGCCAGGTCTTCATGCCGTCTTCGAGCATCTTGCCCACTTCGCCGTAGCGGCCCTGCGCGAAGTAGAGGTCGACCAGCGCCTTGGTGGCATCGAGGTTTGCGGGGTCGGCCTTGAGCACGTCTTTGAGCAGCGGCTCGGCCTCCTTGCCCACGCCCTTCTTGGTCAGCGCCCGCGCGAGGTCGAGCTTGCCCTCGGTCGAGGGGTCGAGCTTCAGCCGGCTGCGCAGCTCGGCGATCGCCTCGTCGGTGCGGTTCTGCGCCAGGTACGCGTCGGCCAGCGCGGCGTGCGCCGAGACGTCGTCGGGCATCATCTCGACCGCTTTTTTGAGAGTGGCGACCGCTTCTTCCGGCTTGCCCTGGCCGAGGTACGCCATCGCCAGCCCGCGGTAGGCCTCGGTGGTGCGGCGGGCGTCGTTCTTCTTGCGCACCAGCGCGAACCGGCTGCCTTCTTTCTCGGTCTGCTCGGCGGCGACAATCGCCTTCTTGAACGCCTCGACCGCGCGGTCGCGTTTGCCTTGCGACAGGTAGAGGTTGCCCAGCTGCACGTAGGGGCCGCTCGACTGCGGCTCCAGCTTGAGCGCCTGCTCGAACGCCTTGGTCGCCTTCTGCGGGTCGTTCAGCTTGTAGTAGCTGAGGCCGATGTTGAAGAACGCCTCGGCGTAGGTCGGGTCGGCCGCCGAGGCCTTCTTGAACGCGTCGAGCGCCGACTTGTGGTCGGCCTTGGCGTCGAACGCCACCCCGAGGTTGTTGAGCGCCATCGCGTGCCCGGGGTTGATCGCGATCGCCCGCTGAAACTCGGAGATCGCGCCGGCGACGTTGTCTTCCTTCATCAGCAGCACGCCCAGGTTGTAGTGGGCCTCGGCGTCTTCCAGGCTGTCCTTGGTGGCGGAGGTCAACAGCTCCTTCGCCTCCGCGACCTGGCCCTTCTCGGCGAGCGCCTTGGCGAGGTTCACCTTCGCCTGGGTCATGTCGGGCTTCAGCTCGAGCGCCTTGCGGTAGCAGTAGATGCTCTCTTCGTGCGAGCCCTTCTTGTCGAACGCCTCGCCGAGGTTGAACCGCAGCCCGGGGTCGTTGGGGTTCAGCTCCACCGCGCGCTTGAACTGATCGACCGCCGCCACCGGGTCGTTCATCGCCCGGGCGAGCAGGCCGCGCTCGGCGTGGAGCGAGACGTCGTCGGGCAGCGACACCAACGCGGTGTCGAGAATCTCTTTCGCCTGCTGCAGCTCACCCAGGTTGCGGTGCGCGCGGGCGAGCAACAGCTTGCCGTCGACCGAGTCGGGTTCTTTCTTCACCAGCGCCGACAGCGGCGCGAGCGCCTTCTTCGCGTCGCCGAGCGCGAGGTACGCCAGGCCGAGCCGGTAGAGCGCCTCCGGGTCGTCGGGCTGCTGCTGGAGCGTGGCGGTCTCGACCTGCACCTGGCGGTCGAGCGCCGCCTTCTCTTCGGGCGTGGCGGGGGCCTTGGCGGCGGGTGCGGCGGTCAGCGCGACGACGAGAACGAGAAGCGCCATGAACTTTTTCACTCCACGTACGGGCTGGCGCGGGCGTCGAAGGTCTTCTTCGCCAGCGAGTCCTTGGTCTTGTCCCAGGTTCCCCGGGCGGCGTCGGCGGCGCCGAGCTGTTCCTTCTCGGCTTCCTTCATCTCGGCGACCTTCTTCTCGCAGTCCTTCACCTGCTTGTCGAAGGCCTCCGGGTTGAGCGCCTCGGAGCCCTCCAGCTTCGCTTTGCGCGCCGCCGCCAGCCGCGCCGACTCGTAGCGCGCCAGGGCGCACTTCAGGTTCTGGTCGGCGATGTCTTCCTCTTTGCCGTTCACCTTCTGCTGCGCGCGGAGGAACTCCACCCGGGCGTCGGCCTCCTGCACCGCCAGCTCGGCCACCTGCTTGGAGTTGTCGTCGTTGGCGTTGGAGACCTCCGACTTCGCCTCGCTGCGGCGGTCCTTGGCGCGGCGAATCTGGTCGCGGGTCTTGTTGATGGTGGCGCGCGACTCGTCTTGCCGGTCGACCGCGATCGCGAGGTCGTTCTCGGCCTCGAGCAGCTCGATCTTCGCCTCGTAGGGCAGCTTCTCGATCAGGTTGGCCGGCACCTTCTTCATGCAGCCGGCCGCTGCCACTGCGCAGCCCAGGAACAGAATGATTCTTTTCATGGAGGCATCACCGCGTCGAAGGGGCCGTACACCGTGCGGCCGTTGGCGAACTCGATACCGTCTGCGAAGCGCGCGTTGAACTGCCCGTGCACGTGCGCGCCGGCCTTGATGTTGTCGAAGAACACCAGCTGCCCCATCACGATGTCGGGGAAGGAGGTGCGGGGGTCTCCCTGGGTCTGCCGCGAGACCTGGCCGCGCGGCTTCATCGTGTCGGCCCGAATCTCGGCCAGGTCGACGGTGGAGGGCGTGTTCAGGGTCTGGCCCAGCAGCGAGTAGTCGACCTTCAAGGTCACGTCTTGCAGCTGGCCCTTCACCCGAATCAGCGTCACCGCCACGTCGTCCTGGGTGATCTCGATGTTGCAGCGGTCCCAGCCCAGGTCCATCACCACCGAGAGGCTGCCCTCGAGCACGTTCTTCGCGCCGTCGGGGTTGCCGCACCCGCACGCGAAGAACAGTGCCGCGATGGAGAGCGCGCGCCTGATCACTTGCAGTTCTTCCAGTCGGGGTCGACGTCGGGCCCGGCGAGCGAGGCGTCTTTGATCACCGAGAGCTCCCGCTTGGCGCCCTCGAGATCTCCGAACCGGCACTTGAGCGCGCCCACGTTGACGCGGGCCTTCTCGTAGGTCGGGTCGGCGTCGAGCGCCTGGCCGTACTCCTGCCGGGCCGCCATCGGCTCACCCTCGAGCAGCAGCGCGTAACCCAGGCCGTTGTGGGCCGAGGCGCGGGCGTTCTCGAGCTCGATCGCGCGGCTGAACGCCAGCTGCGCGTCTTTCACGTGGTAGGCGCCGAGGTACGCCATGCCGAGCGCTTCGAAGTCGGCCGCGGCCTGGGTCTGCTCCGCCTTCTTCTGGTAGGCCTCGATGTTCACCGCGCGCTCCGCCGGCGGGCCCTTGAGCGGCGACTGCGCCTCGTCGACCTTCTTGCGGCAGCCGACCACCGCCGCCGAGAAGACCTCCAGCTGCTCGGCCTTGGTGAGGCACGACTCGAACGCGTTGTTGGCCTGCTCCTTCAGCGGGCCGACCTGGTTCTTCACCGCGGTGCGAAACTGCTCGACCTCGGCGGGCTTCAACCCTGCGGGCACCGGCGTCGACTCCACCACGTCGGCGATGTGCTGCAGGCCCGAGGCGATGCGCCAGAGGCTCGCCACCGTCCACTCCGCCGAGCCCATCGACGCCGCCTGGTTGTAGATGCCCTGCAGCTGCTGGAGCGCGGCGATCTTGTCTTCGATCTTGTCGCCGGGAATCTGCTTGAACTGCCGGTAGAGAATCTCGCCCAGGTACCAGAGCGCCTTGGCCGCGTCTTCGCCGGCCGCAGACGGGCTGTTGGTCACCTGGGTGAGCAGCGCGATCAGTTGGTCGGGCTTGGCGTCGGGCGTCTCTTTGAACTGCACCTCGGCCACGATCGCCGCCGCCGCCGCGTTGGTGCGGTCGAGCTTGAGCACCTGCTCGGCGATCGCCTTCGCCTTGCCGCTCTCGTGCATCTTCATGCGGGTCTGGGCGATCAGCGCCAGCACCTCGGGCTTGCGCGGGCCGGCGTTCTCGCTCGCGCCCTCCAGGCTCTTGATCGCGCCGGGGTAGTCGCCCAACGCCATCTTCAGCTTGGCGGAGGAGATGAACCCGTCGAGGCCGGTGGAGTCGTTGAACTTCTGACCCGAGGTCTCGTAGCAGCTCGCCGCTTCGGCGTAGCGGCCGCCTTCGGCCGCCTGGCGGCACATGGTGAGAATGACGTCGGCGAGGTACTCCGACTTCGGGTACTCGTTGATGAAGCGGTTGCCGATCTCTTTCTCGCGGGCGAAGTCGCGTTTGTCGCGGCAGGCGGCGAACGCACCGTAGAGCGCCTTCTCGCCCTGCTCCTTGCCCTTGTTGTCGTCGGCCGCCTTGAGCAGCGCTTCGATGATGTCGCCGGTCTCTTCAGACCGCTTGAGCACGTCGATCAGAATCGAGTTGGTGCCCGCCTCGCGCACCAGCTTGGCCGCCTCGTCCTTGAACGTCTGGGGCAGGGCAGAAGCGGCGAACTCGGCGCCGACCTTCTTCATCGTCTCGGTGTCGCCGAGGTCGTTGAGCGCCGAGAGCGCCAGGTTGCCGGCCTTGGTGGCGTCTTTGTGCTGCGGGTAGGCGATCGCGAACTCTTTGAACAGCTCCGACGCCTTCTGGTACTCGCCGTCTTCGTAGTAGGCGCGCGCGATGTTGAACTTCACCTCCAGCGCGTGCTCCGACTTCGGGTACCGGTTGATGTACTGGGCGCCGAGAATCTTCATCGCCTGGCGGGCGTCGGAGACCTCGAACGCGTTCAGCCGCTCCACCTCGCCCTGCTGCAGCGACGAGTAGTGCGACACCAGCGCGCCGTAGAGCGCCTCGTCGTGGGTCTTCACCTCGCCGACGGTGCGCTGGGCGGTGTCTTTCGACACCGAGGCGATCGCGGTCAGCTTGGCGTCTTTGGGGGCATCTTTGTCGGCCGGCTTCGGCTTGTCTTTGTCGCCCGCGGCGGCCGCGTCGCCCTTCTTTTCCTTCGACACGTCGAGCTTGTCGGGGTCTTCGGCCTTGGGCGCGTTGGCGTTCTTCTTCTCTTCGCCGGCGGCCGGCTTGCGGCCCGCGTCGAGGTAGAGCGCCAGCTCTTCGAACTGCCGGGCGGCCTCGGGGTAGAGCTTGGCGGCGAACAGCGCGTCGGCGCGGTTCTGCATCATCATCGTCGCCCACTGCTTCGGGCGAAACAGCCCCAGGTACCGCTCGTAGGCGTGCGCGGCCTCGATGTAGAGCGCCTTGTCTTCGCGCTTCTGCGCCGCCACGTGAATGGTGGTGGCGAGGTCGCGCGACATCTCTTCGAGCTCGGCCAGGGTCTTCTTGCGGGTCGCCTCGTCTTTCGACGGGTCGGTCTTCGCCTGCACCGCCGCGTCGACCAGGAACGAGACGTCTTCGGGCTTCGGCAGCACCTTGCCCTTGCCGGCCTTGATCGAGTCGTAGAGTTTTTCGGCGCGCTCGGTCGCCAGCTCGGGGTCGGGCTGAATCTCCATCAGCTTGCGGAGCGCGGGAATCGCGTACTCGTACTGCTGCTTGATGAAGTAGCGGTTGCCGAGCTTGTCGAGCGCGAGCGAGTAGGTGGCGCGCGAGTCAGACAGCTTCTCGAAGTACTGGAGCGCGCCCTTCGCCGGCCGGGCCTCGGTGTACGAGTAGACCAGGTCGAGCAGCGCCTCGCGCTTCACGTTGAGCGACTTGGCCGGGTCGACGCCGGGAATCGGAGCCGAGGCGGCGGCAGCCTCGAAGAAGGTGACCGCGTCGCCGTGCTTCGACTCGTTGATTCGAATCCACCCCATCTTGTAGCGGGCGAGGTCGTGCACCGGGCTGTTCGGCGCATCGAGGATGTTCTTGTAGTGCTCCTCGGCCTGCTTCAGGTCGGCCTTGTCGAACCAGTAGTCGCCGATGATCTGCTCGGAGTCGAGCCGGAGCGGCGACGACGGGTACTTGCGAATCAGGTCGCCGAGCGTCTTCAGCATGTTGTCGAACTCACCGAGCTCGCGCTGCTCGTGCGCCAGGTAGAACGTCACCTTGTCGCCGTCTTTGAACTCGGGGAAGTCGCGCAAGATGCGGTTGTAGATCTGCTGCGCGCGCTGCTTGAGCAGCTTGGTCTCGGGCGAGACCATCGCGCCCTTGGCGCCCTCGGGCCGGGTCTCGGCCTGCAGGTAATACGTGTAGCGGCTCTTCTCGACGTAGAGCTCGGCCTGCCGGAACATCAGGTCGGGCAGGTAGGGCGCGTTGCGGCTCTTGGCGATCAGCTTGTCGGTCTCACCCAGCGAGCGGTTGACCTTGAAGATGTCGCGCTTCAGCTTCTCGATCAGGTCCTGCTTCTCTTTCTGCTTGGAGAGGACCGGGTTCTCGAGCTTCTGCTTCACGAAGATCGTCTTGTCCTGCGAGAGCAGGAGCGCCACGGTGAGCATCAGGGGCGCGGTCATTGGCCGGTCTCCTCGATGCAGCGCGATTTGAGCGAGAACCGGTAGGTGCGCAGCTCGTCGTTCCAGTACTCGTCTTTGAACTCGTAGGCGACCTGGCCCGGCTTCAACGGCTCTTGAACGATCAACGGCACCAGCTTCGAACCTTTCTTGATGCGCTCGTACAGCTTCAAGCCCACTTCGTATTCCATCAGTCGAACCTGCTCGGCCGCGCGAAGCAGCTTGTCGGCTTCTTCACGGGAGGCCTGGTGCAGCCGCTCGTCGTAGACCCGCAGCGCTTCGGCGCGCGCGAGGTCGTAGAGGCGGGTCATGAAAGAGAACATCCGGTCGCCGAAGCTGCCGGCGTAGCGGCCCAGCCGCTCACCTTCGAGCTCCAGCGAGTCGAGAAACTTCTTCGCCCGCTTGGTGGGGCCGTGCGAGCTGGCCGCCCGCAGCAGCCGCGAGTCTTTGGTGAGGTCGTCGCGGTCGTGAATCGCGTCGAGCGACTCGGCGTACTTGCGGGTCAGCTCCTTCGCCGCGCGCTTCGCCGGGAGGTAGTGGCACAGGTCGCGGTAGATCATCGCGCGCAGCAGGTACTTGTCGGGCAGGAACTCGTCGCGAAACGCCGGCGCGTCGAGGGTGGTGAGAATGCCCATCGCCGCGTGCACCTGGCCGAGCTGATAACGGGTCCACGCCTCTTCCAAGTAGAGGGTGGCGCGGCCCGGGTCGAGCTCGGGCAGCTTCACCTGGTCGTACGCCTCGAGCGCGCCGGTGTAGTCCTTCTGCTCGTAGCGAAGGCGGGCCACCGCGAGGATCGCGTCGTTGCGCGCCTCCTGGGTCAGCTTCTCGTCTTTGGACAGCTCGAGGAACGAGTCGATCACCGACTTGTCGACGTCGCCGCGCTCTTTCTTCAGCCGCATCACCAGCAGCGCGTACTTGGCCCGCGAGGCTTCGGCCGAGGTCTCGGGCAGCTTGGCGAAGTGGGTGTTCGCCCAGCGCTCGTTGCCGACCTTCAGGTCGACCAGGCCCTGCTGGTAGTGCGCGTAGGCGGCGATCTCTTCGGGCAAGAAGCCCAGGTCGAGCGCGCCGAACACCTGCTCGTCGATCATCACCTCGTCGTGCGGCAGGTCGGTCAGCTCCTGCAGCTCTTCGAGCGCCTTCGGCAGCACCTGCGGGTTGGTGCGCTCGCGGGCGATGCGGGCCAGGTACCAGGCGCCGGCGTGCCGCATGCCGAGGTCGATCAGCGACTTGGCGAGAAAGAACTGCGCCCAGGCGTAGTTCTCGTCGGTCGACGGCACGTTCTCGGTGTAGCTGAACAGCTTGGGCGCCGAGTCTTTCGGGTGGCCGGTGAAGTAGTCGTTCAACGCCTCGTCGAACAGCTTCTGGCTCACCTTCACCGGAGCGGCGGCAGCCTCGGCGGGCTTGTCGTCTTTCTTGTCGGCGGGCTTGGCGCCGTCGGCCGGCTTGTCGGCGGGTTTGGCGTCGGCGGCGGGCGCGTCTTTCTTCTCGGCGGTGTCGCCGGTCACCGGGTCTTTCGGCTCCTTCGGCGGGTCGGCCGCGAGCGCCACCAGGGCGAACAGGCAGCTGCTGAGCAGCGAGAGCTTCTTCACGGGTTCGCTCCGAAGTTGAGCGCCAGCGTGAGGGTGATGGTGGGCACGTTGAGCGGCTTCTTGGTGGTGAAGATCACGATGTTGTCGGTGAAGTCCAACCGCCACGACACGTAGTGGTTCTGAAACAACCGCACTCCGGCGCCGAGGTTGGCGGCGGGCGCGAAGTTCGACACGGTGAACTTGAAGATCGACAGACCGACGATGAAGTTGGTCTCGAAGAACAGCACCGACTTGTTCACCACCGCGGTCTTGCCGAAGAACGGGGTGAAGATGACGTCGGAGCCGATCCAGTACTGGGCCTGCTCGAGCGCGGTCGGCTTCACCCCGAAGTCGTGCTCCAGCTGCGAGTCGAGCCCGGTGGAGATGTTGTAGCTGTAGGCGCCGCGCCCGACCCGCCACGCGAAGAAGTCGGTGAAGTGGTAGGTGTACGAGAGCTCGCCGTAGAAGCCCTTGTAGAACGCGTCGAGGGGAATCGAGCCGATCGACAGGTTCAGCTCGTGGCCCATGCGGTACTCGCGCTCCTGCACCGCCGAGACCGAGCCGGGGTACTCGAGCTCGGCCAGCTGCGCCTGGGCGGCGAACGGCAGAGCGAGCGCGGCGATGATGACGAGTCTCTTGGTGTTCACTCGGTCGCTCCGATGTTGAAGGACAGCGACAAGGTGATGAAGGGCACGTTGAGCGGAGCCTTCTTGGTGAAGATCACGATGTCGTCGGTGATGTCGATTCGCCACGACATCACGTGGTTCTGAAACACGCGCACTCCGGCGCCGAAGTTGATCGACGGAGCGAAGCCGCCGACCTGGTACTTCCAGATGTTGGCGCCGACCAGAATCTGGGTGTCGAAGTGAATCACGTAGGCGTTCACCAGCGAGCTCTTGCCGTAGAACGGCTTGAACACGATGTCGGTGCCGGCGAAGAACTCGGCCTGCTCGAAGGTGCTGGTGGGCACGCCGAAGTCGCGCACCAGCTGGTCGTGGAGGCTGGTGGTGACGTTGTACACGTAGCCGCCGTGCGCGACGTTCCACGCGAAGTGGTCGGTGAAGTGAAACGTGTAGCCGCCGCCCGCGACCAGGCCCTTGGTGAACGGGTCAGCGGGGAGCACACCGACCGAGAGCTGAATCTCGTTCGACAGCGAGTAGGTGCGGGCCTGAATCGCTTCGATCGAGGCCGGCTGATCGCTCACGGTCTCTTGCGCGAAGGCTTCGAGCGAAGCCAACAGCAGCACGGCGATTGTGATGCGCAATGGTACCCCCATGACACGGGTAGGGTTACGGTTCGGTGCGCCGGGGATTCTACGGGCGCACGCTTTGGTACGAGAGGTTTTTTTCTCGGGCTTCAGGCGCTTTTCCTCGTCGAACACACACACGCTCGTCACGAGGCACGTTGCCCCTGACCCGGCGTGATGTTCACGAGGGGAGCCCGGTCTAGAAGCCGACCGAGTTGAACATGAACGGATAACTGATCACGACGCCCGCACCCTTCGCGGGTGGGAACTTCCAAAGCTTGAGCGCATTGAGAATGCAGCTCTCGACCTCCGCCGACTTCATCGTCGACGACTTGGTGCGCGCCGAGGTCACCGTGCCTGAAGTGGAGATGCCCCACTCGAGCACGATCTTACCGGCCAGGCCGGGTGTCTTGAGCAGCGCGCGCTCGTAGCAGGCCGACACCTCGTGGAGGTGCGAGTTGATCACCTTGGCCACGGCTTCCTTGTCGATGGTGCCCTGCGCGCCGATGTTGTGGCTGGTGGCGTGGCTCACTGTGCCCGAGACGGCCCCCTTACCGATGTTGCCCGCCCCGAGCGCGCCGATGCCCTTGCCGCGCAGGTTCTCCATGCCCTTGAAGCCCTGACCGCCCGCGCCGCCGCCGCCCAGACCGAAGGTACCGAGGCCGGCGTTGGCGATCGGCTCTTTGCCGATCAGCCCCGACAGCTTGTAGTCGGTCTTGTTCTTCGCGCCCGGGCCCGCGCCGAGCTTGTCGATCGCGGCCAGCATGTCCTTCATCTGCTTCTGAACTTTTTCGACCTTCGCGATCGCCTGAACCGTCTGCTTCACTTCCTGCTTCGGCTCGGGCTTCTTGACCTCTTCCTTTTTCGCTTCGGGCTTCTTCTTTTCTTCGGTCTTCTTCTTCAGCTGCTCGACCTTCTTCTCGCGCTCCTTCTTCTTCTCGGGCGCGAGCAGCTTCACCGCCACCGGCGGCAGCTTCTTGTTCTGAAAGTCGGGCAGCTCGTCAGACGGCGCCATCGCGATGAACGCGCCCGCGCCGACCGAGAGAATGCCGAGGATGAAGAGGTTGAGCCACGGCCACCGCCTCATCGGGTTGACGAACGGGCGGGGCAGCGCCGGCTGCACGTACGCCACCATCCACGTCTCGGAGGAGTCGTTGGTGAGCCGAATCGCCTGGCCGTTGGCGAGCCCGATGTAGCGGCGCTGGCCGACGGCTTCGAGCTGGTCGGCCGTCAGCGGGTAGAAGTTGCCGTCGTCGCCGCGCTTCTCGACCGCGGCCCCGGGGGGAATGAAGACGCGGTAGCCGCCGCCGCGCTGGTCGGCGAGCACGAAGCGCGAGCCGGTGGCGAAGCCCCAGGCGGGCACCTCTTTTTCGCTCGGGCCGGCGAGCACGGGCTTCTTCGGCTTGATGGTGCCGAAGGAGCGCGCGGTCTGGCGAATGTCACCCCAGTAGAGCTCGAAGAAGAGCTTGGGAGCGCCCTTGCCCTCCTGGCCGTACGGCGCCTTCGGCGGCACCGGGCGCTTCGCCTGCTTGGCGACCGGCTTCTGCGCGGGCGGCGCTGCCTTTCTCTGGGCGGCTGCAGGCGGAGGCGGCGGCGGGGCCTTCTTCTGCTGCGGCAGCTCCGCGGTGGGCTGCGCACCCTCGCCGAGCATGAAGCTCTCGGTGGCGGTCTCGTCTTCGAACTGGGTCGAAGGAACGGCCTTCAGGTGGCTGGGCTTCTGCGCCACCGGCTCGGCCGAGGCGACCGGCGCGGTGTTCATGCGCCGCGCAGAGACCACCGTCGCGGGGAGCGGAGGCTTGTTCGGCGCCACCGCGGGAGGCGGAGGCGGCGCGGCCTGCACCGGCGGGAGGTTCTGCTTCGAAGGCGGGTTTCCGCGTGGGGGCGCCGCTCCACCGAGAATCGCCGCCACCTCGGGCGGAGGCCCGGCTTTGACGGGCGCTTTCTGCTGCACCACGCGAACCTTGAGGCTGAACGGGCCGACCGCGACCTCGTCGACCGAGCGCACTTCGCAGGCGGTGACCCGGTGGCCGTTGACGAACACGCCGGTGTCGCTCTGCTGATCCTGAATCGCCGCTTTGCCGTTCTGAAAGTAGAGCGTCGCGTGCGAAGGAGAGATCGACGCGTCGTCGAGCCTGACGTCGCAGTCGAGACCCGAGCCGATGTTGTACTGCCCAGGCACCAACATCTCCGTGCCGACCAGCAGGCCGTCTCGGAGAATCACCACCTGGAGCACTGCCGGTTGTGCGCTCAAAAGCCGTTCGCTCCGCTCAGCTGTCGTAGAGGCTGCCGATGATCTCGTCGCGGAAGCTGTCCCGCTTCTTCACCATCGACTTGGTCTTCAGTTCTTTGCGGTCGTAGAGGTAGACCGCGCCCGACTTGTTGGTCTGGCCCTGGATCAGGCGATCGTCGAAGTCGATTCGGGTCGGGCCGCGAGTGGGCGGCGTCGCCGAAGCGTCGGCCTGCTGATCAGAAGAGCCGGCCGGCGGCGTGGGCGTCTTCTTGTCGGGCGCGCCTACCGGCTGACCGGCCGGTGGTTTCTTTGCAGCCGCGGGCGTGGCTTTGCCCTTCTTGCCTCCGGCGAAGCTCGTCGAGCTTGCGAGCAGGCACGCAACGAAAACCCCAAGCGCGAATCGGCTCATGCGAGACCCCGTACTAAATCGAACGCGGACCCGATCGGTCAAGGAAAGCGGGTGCCGTACATGTGCGCTCAACGTGCCACAACTTGACATCACTCACCTCGCGCTGGCCTTTTGATGCGTGACACCAGCGGCAATCACCGCGTTCCTCACCGCTCGTCGTAGAGCGCCTGGCGAAAATTGTCGGGCGTCTTCACCATCGACTTGTTCTGCAAGAGCTTGCGATCGCGCAGCTGCACCGCGCCGTTCTTGAGGGTGTTGCCGGTCACGTTCATCGTCTCGAAGTCGAGGTGCCCGGTCTGCAGCTTCGAAGGCTGGGCGGGCGCCGGGGCAGGGGCGACCGGCGCGCGGCCGGCCCCGGGGCGAAACGCGAACGCAGTAGAAGCGGCCAGCACCGACAGCAGGATCAGTGAGCGCATGTCGTGAGCGTACACCTCGCACGCGTGGACATGCTAACTCCTCGCACGTCGATGCGATCGATCGCTCTCGCCGTTGCCGTAGCGACACTTTCTTCCTGCACCGAAAAGACCGCCGGCTCCGCGTCGAAAGACGTCGCCGCCACCGCCGCGCCCGACGCGTCGGTGCCCGTCGCGGGGCCCCGGCTGCTCGAGGTCGGCCCGCGCTTCGTCTCCAACCAGACCTCGCAGCCGCTCGCGCTCTACGGCGAGCAGCTCGAGGCCGGGCCGCTCACGGTGACGGTGAAAGGGCCCGACGAGAGCCCGATCACCACCCTCTCGATTCCCACCGTGAAGGTCGACGCCCGTCATCTCTATGCGCGGCTGCCCCCGGTGAAGCTGCCTGCGGCGATGGCCGAGGCGGTCGCCACGCTCACCCTCGCCGGCGCTCCGAGCAAGCTCGAGCTGCGGCTGATCAATGATCAGTCGTTCCCCGAGCTGGTGGCGCTGGCGCAGAGCAACGACGGCAAGTGGCTGTTCGCCGCCTCCCAGACCGAAGACGCGCTCTACGCCTTCGAGGTGGCGAGCAAGAAGGTCACCCGCATCGAGGTGCTCGACGGCCCCTCCGCGCTCGCCACCTTCGTCGACGCGCAGAAGAAGCCCTGGCTGGTGGTCGCCCACCGCTTCGCCCCGTCGCTGCTGCTGGTCTCGCAGGAGCCGCCGTTCACCGAGAAAAAAGAGGTGCCGGTCTTCAACCACGTCTCGGCGCTGGCAGCCGACGGCGACACCCTGTTCGTGGCGGAGCAGGCGCGCGACACGGTGGCGGCGTACGGGCTCTCCGACCTGAAAGAGAAGTGGCGCACCCCGGTGCTGGCGAACCCGCGGGTGCTCCAGCCGTCGCCCAAGGGCCTCTACGTCGGCTCGGAGGAGACCGGGCTGCTCGAGCGGCTCGACCCCAAGACCGGCGCCGCGCTGGAGCAGGTCACGCCGGTGCCCGGCACCCCGATCATCGGCGGCGGCACCGCGGCGTTCTCGGCGCAGATCATGGGCGGGAGCGCCCCGCGCGCCTTCGCGTGGTCGAAGAAGCTCGACCGGCTCTACGTGGCGAGCATCGGCCCCAACATCGGCCCCAACGAGAAGAAGATGGAGGTGTCGATGAACGGCGGAGTGGGCGTGGTCGCCCCGCCGGCCAACGCCAAGAGAGACCCTTCGTCCTCTTATCTGCTCCACCTGGGCTTCGGCGCCGGCGTGACCGAGGCGCTCGCGCTCGACGACGCCCGGGGCGTGCTCTACGCCGCCGACGTCTCGCTCGGCCTGGTGCGGGTGCTCGACCTGAAGAAGCTCTCGAGCCCGGGCACCGCCGGCCAGGCGCTCCTCGCCGAGCTCGCGCTCCCTCCGCCCGACGACTTTCCGCTCATCCGGCCGAAGGGCGACTTCGTGGTCAACAACCGGGCCGGGGTGTCGCTGCACTCGGGGCCGTGGGCGCTGGCGCTCTCGCCCGACCAGAACACGCTCTGGGTTTTGAACCGGTTCACCGCCACCGTCGCCAGGCTCGACGTGAAGGCGGCGGCACAGTCGAAGGCGCAGTGGGTGGAGCAGACGCAGCTCACCTCGCCGCTCACCCAGCCGGTGCGGCGCAAAGGAGAGGTGCTGTACTTCGCCGACCTCGGGCGCACCGCGATGAGCTGCGACGCCTGTCACCCCGACGGGCACATGGGCGACGTGATGTTCGAGAAGACGCACCCGCTGCGCTTCTACCGGGTGCCGACGGTGCGGGGCTCGCGGTTCAGCCCGCCGTATTTCACCCCCGCGTCGACCCACTCGATGGGCGAGACCGCCGAAGTGGTGGGCAGCCGCAACCGCTTTCAGAACCCGAAGCTGACCGTCGACGAGATCAACGCGCTCTCCATCTACGGGCTCGACCTCACGCTGCTGCCGAACCCGTTCGTACAGGAAGACGGCGCGCCGCCCGAACAGCTCGCCCTGCCCGACGGCAAGGTGGGGCACCCGCGGGCCGGCATCGCCGCGTTCGAGAAAGCGCAGTGTAAGACGTGTCACCCGCCGCCTCACTTCACCAGCGATCAAGACCAGAAGACCCGCGGCTGGTACCTCGACGCGGGCACGCCCGAGCTGTTCCCCCTGCGCACCCAGTGGCAGAACCCGACCTACAAGGGGTTCGCGCCTCCGCCTCTGGCCGGCAGCTGGGATGTGTGGCCGATGCTGACCACCGGCCTGGGAGGGTGGTCGGTGACCGACGGCGGGGTGCTCCAGGTCGATGACCGGTACCCGGCCCGGGCGGCGGTGACGAAGTACGCGCCGATACACGGCCGGGCCGACCTGCTGAACGGGCAGGAGGTCGATGATCTGCTCGCCTGGCTGATGACGCTGTAGCAGTCAGGTTCGATGAAGCATCTGGGTTCGTCGCGCACTCGTGTACAATGACCCCCCGCAGTCATCGAGGGCCGTGATTCACGTGAACCTGCGACTACTCGCCGCGACAGTGCTCTTCGTGCTCGCCGGCTGCACCGACGCCGGTCTGTACGCCCTCGAGGGCTCGGGCCCGGGCGCGTCTGACCGCGAAGAGATCACCGGTGAAGCCTGCGTGCCGCTGGCGGTGGGCGAAGAGTTCCCGGTGAAGATTCTGTTCGACGTGATGGGCGGCGCTTCGCTCGACCGCACGACGGTGGGCAAGGTGGTCGAAGCGATGAACGGGGTTCAGACCCGCTTCTCGTCGCAGTCGAACGTGCAGTTCGCCTTCGTCGAGTACCACACCGTCGCCACCGGCGTGCTCGGCCAGTACAGCACCGCCGACGATCTCACCCTGGCGATCACCAAGTACTCCGCCTACCAGGAGGCCGGGCCGATCTCGATCTACTCCGGTCTCGAGGGCGCCCGCACCATCATGTCGGGCGACATGCAGACCGGCTGCCGCGGCAAGGTCTCTCGCGCGCGCTACGTGGTGGTGGTCTTCATTCTCGACGCCGACACCACCTGCAACAACCCGGTCTACCTGCCGGCGATCGATCAGGAGTGCGCCAACTTCACCGACCCGGCCCAGTGCGGCGCCTGCGCGCTCGACCACACCACCGCCAAGCTGAAGGCGCTCGCCCAGCAGTTCAACGCCGGCGAGGTGACGGTGCAGCCGATCTACGTGCGCACCACGCCCGACCCGGTGATTCGCTACCAGGCGCAGTCGATCGCCCGCGCCGGCGGCACCACCCTGATCGAGACCGACCCGTACGGAGTCGTGTCAGCCGTGAACGGGGTGAACTTCGCCACCCTCCAGCGCTCGCTCACCCTGAAGCGGCTGATCGCCTTCAACCGCAACACCATCGCCCGCAACGGCCAGCTGTTGACCGACTCCGACGGCGACGGCCTGCCCGACGTCGACGAAGACGCGATCGGCACCGACAAGCTCAACCCCGACTCCGACTCCGACGGTCTCTCCGACGGGGTGGAGTGGAAGATGGGCATGAAGCCGCAGGCCGGCAACATCGACATCATCAACGGCTGCAACCCGCTGGTCGACACCGACGGCGATCGGCTGAACGACTGCGAAGAGCGGGTGCTCGGCACCGACCCGTGCATCAGCGACACCGACGGCGACGGCCTGCCCGAGCTGGTCGAGCTGCTCTCGGGCACCAACCCGCTGATCCCCGAAGACCTCAAAGACGACGACCGCGACGGCAAGACCAACATCGACGAGGTGCTGCTCCACAGCGACCCGCGCTCGGCCGACATTCGCTTTCAAGAAGACCGCGGCTACGGCTACGCGATCGCCGAGAGCGAGACCACGCCCGACGGCCGCCAGTGCTACACGCTCGACGCCTACAACATCGGCCTGGTGCAGACGCTGCGGCGGCCCAACCCGCCGTACCCCGACGTGCCGAAGGGCAACAACGACATCTATTTGTACTTCCAGGTCGGCCGCGACAACGACCCGCGCGGCACCGGCATCGGTACCCTGTTCATCGAGCAGGTTCGCTTCACCCCGCCGAACAAGAAGAAGCCGAAGGGCATCATTCACGTCGCCCCGGCCGACTTCGTTCTCGGCAGCTAGCAGCCCCTCTCCCTGACGAGGGAGAGGGTGGCGCGAAGCGCCGGGTGAGGTCTGCCCCAAAATCGTCCAGCCGGTTCGTCGAAGCCCTTCGGGAAGGTTCTTCCGTCCCCGAGCCAATCCATTTTCAGCGGAATTTCCACTGGAGGCTCGCATGGGCAAACACGCATTTCGCATCGTCGCGGTATTCAGTCTGCTGGCCGGCTCGACCGTGCTGGCTCAGACCAACCCGGAGTGCCTGGTGGGGCAGTGCGGCGCCCCCAAGGAAGAAGGCGGAGGCTGCGGCTGCGGGTGTGGCTGCGGCTGCTCGGTCTGGGTCTCGTACACCGATGACGGCAAGACGCTGGCGTACACCGACGACGCCGACGGCGACGGCAAGAGCGACGACCACGACAACTGCCCGTTCGCGTCGAACCGCGACCAGACCGACGGCGACGGCGACGGCGTGGGCGACGCCTGCGACAACTGCGCGCAGGCCGCCAACCGCGACCAGCTCGACACCGACGGCGACGGCCACGGAGACATCTGCGACTCCGACCTCGACGGCGACGGCATCGCCAACACCGCCGACAACTGCCAGGGCGTGCCCAACCCCGACCAGCACGTGACGCTGCAGGGCGCGCCGCTGGGCGACGCGTGCAACCCCGACGTCGACGGCGACGGCATTCCCAACGGGCAGGACAACTGCCCGCTGTTCGCGAACCCCGGCCAGGCCCCTGACCACTCCGACGTGCCGGCGAACATCACCTGCATCGTCGACACCGACCTCGACAGCGTCTCCGACAGCTTCGACAACTGCCCCGGCGTCGCGAACCCGGCCCAGACCGACGGCGACAACGACGGCATCGGCGACGTCTGCGACCTCGACATCGACAACGACGGCGTGCTCAACGCGCTCGGCGCGAAGAAGGGCGCCGACAACTGCATGTTCGTGCAGAACCGCGACCAGCGCGACGACGACGGCGACGGCCTCGGCGACGCCTGCGACTCGCACTACTGCGTGGTGATCGACCCGTCGAACCCCGACGACTGCCTCGACCCGAACGGCGCGTTCAAGGTCAACGGCGGCGGCACCGTCACCTTGAAGGCGGGCGACAACTTCCGTCTCCCGCTGTTCGCCAACCGGCAGAACGCCGCCATCCAGTACGTGTGGACCGTCACCACCCGCCCGCCGGGGTCGGAGGCGCCGGTGATCAACCCCGAGGGCTCGGTGGTGATGAGCCGCCACTGGCAGTACGCGTACACCGACGGTCACGTGCCCTCGTTCAAGGCCGACGTCGACGGTGACTACACGCTGCAGCTGAAGGCCAACCTGGTCTTCCCCGACCGCGCCTACCCCGACAACAACAGCTCCACCGCCCAGCTCAAGCTGAGCGCCGGTGGCACCAACGGCGCGCGCGGCTGCAGCAGCTTCGGTCTCGACGCTTCGCTGGTCGGGCTCGGCCTCGCCGCCCTCGGCCTGGTTCGCCGGCACCGCCGGGCCTGATCCAGGGCCGGTGTGGAGTCGCCCCCCCAGATGTGCCGTGGGATTGACTCCACACCCCACAGGTTGGATCAGCGGGTCACCTCTCCAACCCGCTGATTCTTGGGGCGAATGAAGCTTTCAGCGATTTGGATCACCCTTTGCTTAAGGGACAATCGCTGCAACTCACAAGGAGAGGCAAACAATGAAGGTCAATGTCTGGACGATTGCGTTGGGAGCCGCGCTGTTCGCGGTCCCGGCGATGGCGCAAACCAACCCGGAGTGTCTCGTCGGTCAGTGCGGTGCCCCGAAGGAAGAGGGCGGCGGCTGTGGCTGTGGCTGCGGCTGCTCGGTGTGGGTCTCCTACACCGACGACGGCAAGACCCTGGCGTACACCGACGACGCTGACGGCGACGGCAAGAGCGACGATCACGACAACTGCCCGTTCGTGTCGAACCGCGATCAGACCGACGGCGACGGCGACGGCGTGGGCGACTCGTGCGACAACTGCGCGCAGGCCGCGAACCGCGACCAGCTCGACACCGATGGCGATGGCCACGGCGACATCTGTGACTCCGACCTCGATGGCGACGGTATCGCCAACACGGTCGACAACTGCCAGGGCGTTCCCAACCCTGACCAGCACGTGACGATCCAGGGTGCGACCCTGGGCGACGCCTGCAACCCCGACGTCGACGGCGACGGCATCCCGAACGGCCAGGACAACTGCCCGCTGTTCGCGAACCCCGGCCAGGCCCCTGACCACTCCGACGTGCCGGCGAACGTCACCTGCATCGTCGACACCGACCTCGACAGCGTCTCCGACAGCTTCGACAACTGCCCCGGTGTTGCGAACCCGGCTCAGACCGACGGCGACAACGACGGCATCGGCGACGTGTGCGACCTCGACATCGACAACGACGGCGTGCTGAACGCGCTGGGTGCGAAGAAGGGCGCCGACAACTGCATGTTCGTCCAGAACCGCGACCAGCGTGATGACGACGGCGACGGCCTCGGCGATGCGTGCGACAGCCACTACTGCGTGGTCATCGACCCCTCCAACCCGGACGACTGCCTCGACCCGAACGGCGCGTTCAAGGTCAACGGTGGCGGCACTGTCACCCTGAAGGCCGGCGAAGACTTCCGCCTCCCGCTGTTCGCGAACCGCCAGAACACCGCCATCCAGTACGTGTGGACGGTCACTGCCCGCCCGCCGGGGTCCTCGGCGCCGGTCATCAACCCGGAAGGCTCGGTCGTGATGAGCCGCCACTGGCAGTACGCGTACACCGACGGTCACGTGCCCTCGTTCAAGGCTGACACCGACGGCGAGTACACCCTGCAGCTGAAGGGCACCCTGGCCTTCCCCGACCGCGCGTACCCCGACAACAACACCTCGACCTCGCAGCTCAAGCTGTCGGCGGGTGGCACCAACGGCGCTCGCGGCTGCAACAGCTTCGGTCTCGACGCCTCGGTCATCGGCCTCGGCCTGGCTGCGCTGTCCCTGATTCGCCGCCGCCGGTAGTTCCAACGGTAGCGTCAACCTCTCCTGTGCGACCCCCCGCCAACTCACCGGCGGGGGGTCGTGCTTTTTGTCGCACCGCCTAGCGAAGCCGACCGGTGCGGCGCGCCAAGCCGCATGGGGGAAGGCGAGCCAGAAACACAGTGAAGCTCTGATCGCTCCCGGGCACTTTGAAGGTACAATCGCTCTCTCGCAGGGCGCCAAAAGGGCAGTCGCTGTGTCAGCAAGACGAAAGGCCTTTTGAACATGAGCTCGACCCGCATTGCAGTCGCCGCCGTGTCGTTGGTCGCGCTGGCCGCGTGCAGTGACGCGTTCATCGAGCCGAAGCCGGCTCAAGACGTCAACGTCGACAACCGCCTCACGCTCGAGGGCAAGGTCTGCACCGATCCTCCCGACCCGAGCGGCTTTCCGGTGAAGGTGGTGCTGGTGGTCGACCAGTCGGGCTCGATGTGCGTGTCTGACCCGCCGGGCTCGCAGGGCCAGATGGGCTTCTGCGAAATGGCCGACGCGCTGCTCGCCACCTACGGGGCGCTGCCGACCGAACCGGCCCGGGTGCGCGCGATTCGCGCCCTGATGCAGCAGTTTCAGAACCAGCCGAACGTCGAGGTCGCGCTGGTGCCGTTCGAGACCAACGCCGTTCAGCTCTACCCGCCGGCCGGCATGGGCGCGTTCGCCCGGCCCAACGGCCTGCTCAACACCATCGTCGGCACGCTCCAGTCGACGCTCGGCAAGGGCACCGACTACCAGGGCGCGTTCGCGCTCACCTACGCGATCATCGCCGACGACATCAACAAGACGCAGATGAACAGCCCCGAGCTGCTCCCGCGCACCCGCTACGTGGTGGTGTTTCTCACCGACGGTACGCCGTACCCGCGCTGCTCGGCGAACGACAGCCTGCCGGTGCAAGACTACGCCGACCCCGATCACCCCGACCTGACCTGGGCCGACTCGAACAGCGCGGTCGACTTCTGCAACCTGCTCGACCCGACCGCGCCGAACGGCATGCCCTCGGTGATCAACGGCTACGTGCCCGGCACCGACCGCAACCAGAACTACCAGATCTTCTCTTACGTCGATCAGATCATGGAGCTGCGCAACCAGTTCAACATCGGCGACCTGCGCATTCACACCATCCTGCTGTTCAACGAGCAGGCGGTGCAGCAGTGCGGCGCGATCTGCCAGGACCTCTACGGCGTCTACCCGTCGGTGCCGTTCTCGTCGGGCTACCCGGCGGCGGCGAAGAAGATCGCGGAGTGGACCCTGAAGCAGATCGCGATGCGCGGCAACGGCGTCTACCAGGCGTTCGAGAACGGCGACATCGCCAACATGGGCCTGGGCGCGCTCGACTACTCCTCGCTCTCGGCGCCCAACGTGCTCAAGCAGCTGCTGGTGCACTCGATGAGCTCGTTCCCCGGTGACAAGCACCGGGTGGTCGACTCCGACGGCGACGGCCTGCCCGACACGATCGACAACTCGTTCACGATGGTGAACGGGCTGCCCCAGGGCACCAACCCGTTCTTCGCCGACACCGACGGCGACTGCTTCTCCGACGGGTTCGAGGCGATGCACCGCGACGACGGCTTCCGCCCCGACGTCAAAGACCTCCGCGGCTGCGACCCGGCCTCGATGCTCACCCCCGGCTGCAGCTGCGCCGACGTCGACGGCGACGGGCTCTCGCAGTTCGCCGAGGCCTACCTGAAGACCGAGCCGACCCTGCCCGACTCCGACGGCGACGGCGTGCCCGACGGCATCGAGGTGGAGTTCGGCCTCAACCCCAACGACCCGCAGGTGGCCGGCCTCGACACCGACGGCGACGGCATTCCCGACGGGGTGGAGCTGCGCGGCGACGGCAACCCGATCAAGCGCGACGTCGAGTTCTTCAACGCCGAGGCCTACTCGTACCTCACCGTGGGCGAGAAGCAGCCCGACGAGAGCGTCTGCTACACCTTCAAGGTCTCCAACATTCAGATGGTGACCCCGCCGGCGCAGTCGGGCCTGCGGCAGGGCTACAACCTGTTCAAGCTCTGGTTCGCCCAGGCGCCCGAGTCGGGCGTGGCGACCGACTTCGGCGTCTGGCGCACCGCCTGCGCGTGGGCCGAGTACGACCCGCCCTCGGTGCGCGTGCCCGCGGGGCCGTCGATCACCGTCTCTGACAGCGACTTCTTCAACCCCAACGTGTTCCAGAAGTCCGACGACTACCTGGTCGATCCCGGCGGCACGGGCGCCTGTGCCGGCGTGCACCCGTAATTGACGAGCCTTTCGATGACACCCCCTCTGCGAAGGTTTCGCTGGCTCGCCGCCGCTGCCGCCGCCGTGCTGTTCTCGGCGAGCTGCTCCGACAGCTACCTGTACGACCCGAAGATCGAAGATCAGATTCCCGCCGACCGCACGATGGCGGTGGCGGGCGACTTCTGCACCCCGCCGTCGAACGCGGTGGTGCGGCCGATCAAGATTCTGCTGGTGATGGACGCCTCGACCTCGATGGCGGTCAACGACCCCAACGGCACCCGGGCGCAGGCGATGATCGACCTGATGAACATGCTGCCCGACGACCCCGAGATCTACCTCTCGGTGCTGCTGTTCGCGGGCTCGACCTCGGCCTGGCTGACCTCTGACAACACCGCCCGCTTCGACGAGCTCGACATGCTGTCTCCCACCTACCGGGTGCTGCTGACGCAGCGGCTGCTCAACTTCACCGCGCCGGGCAACATGCAGAACAACGAAGCGACCGACTTCGTGAAGCCGCTCTCCGACATCTACGCGCTGATCACCCGCGACATCGCCGACACCCGCATCGCCGCCCAGATGGCGGGGATGAGCGGCGAGACGCTGGCGCGCTACACGGTCATCTTTCTTTCCGACGGTGAGCCGACCAAGAACCAGGACGACCAGCTGCTCTGCGGCGACGCGGTCACCCGCATTCGCGACCTGAAAGACCTCGCCGAAGACGTGACCTTCAACACCTGTCACGTGTTCGAGCCGACCGCGCCGATCGCTTCGACCAAGTGCGACCTCGACGGCGGCACCATCAACTCGGTGGCGAACCAGATGAACTGCCGGCCGTTCGCGACCCTGCCGCCGGGCCAGTGCCCGCTGTTCCAGGTGAACCAAGACGCCGCCCGCCTCGAAAGAATGGCCGAGCTCGGCGGCGGGCAGTTTCGCGACTTTCGCAACAACGAGCCGATCAACTTCCTCAACTTCAACTTCGGCCAGGTGCGCCGCACCTACGAGTTCGACAAGCTGGTGGTGTCGAACTTCTCGGCCCCGCCCGACTCGCCTCCCGACGCGGGCGACACCGACTCCGACGGGCTGCTCGACAGCGAAGAGCTCGACGCCGGCACCATTCCCTGGGTGGTCGACACCGACGGCGACGGCTTCTCAGACGGCGTGGAGGTTCACTTCTCGACCCTGGGCGCGTCGTTCAACCCGCTCAACGTGATGCTCCCCGACGGCGGTGGCCTCGACCCCGGCTGCCCGCCCGAGCTGCGCGGCGTCGACTCCGACTGCGACGGCCTGCTCGACTGCGACGAGCAGATCATCGGCACCAACTCCTTGCGGGTCGACACCGACGACGACGGCATTCCCGACGCGGTGGAGTGGAAGCTGGGCGGTCAGCCCTCGGGCAACGACCTGGCGCAAGACCCCGACACCGACTCTCTGAAGAACTCCGACGAGATGTTGATGCACACCGACCTGAAGAACTCCGACGCCTCCAAGCTGTCGGTGACCGGCTACCGGTACAACGTGACCAAGAACGGCCCGGTGAACGACCAGGGGCAGCAGTGCTTCAACTTCCGCGTCGACAACGTGCTGTTGGAGCCGACCTGGGCCGACACCCGCGACGCGGGCAACCCCGACGGCGGCGCGCCGCTCTTCGTGCCACGCGGTGCGGGCTACAACGACGTCTACGTCTCGCTCTCGATGAAGCCGGGCGACGACGCCACCGGGCACACGTTGATTCGGCAGTTCCGCATCAACACCGTGCGCTACCCGGTGGGTGGCATCAAGCTGCCTTCTGACGGGGTCGTCACCGTGCACGACTCCGATCTGGTCGAGCAGTGCGGAGTGACGCAGACTGGGCCGTGACCTTCTTGAAGTACGCCAGGGGAACAATGACCAAGCTCAACAAGCGCGTGTGGCTGCCCACGCTCGTCGCGGCGCTGCTCGCGGCCTGCGGCGGCACCAAGCCCTGCGACCCCGACGTCGACGACAACTGCCCGTCTGACGGCGGCGGCGATGTGCCGCAAGACCTCTGCAACAACAAGAACGACGCCGAGACCAACGCGAAGTGTCAGCTGACCGCGTGCACCGACGCGGGCATGCCGATGGGCTGCCAGGAGGGCGGCGGCTGGTGCTTCGTCAGCTTCTCGGGCGACCAGGACTTCTGGCTGGCCCCGTTGCCGTCGGCGCCGACCGCGGGCTCGCTGCTCCACATCACCGGCGGCATCGGCGCGCCCGAGACCGCGCTCAACTTCGCGGTCACGGTGCTGAAAGAAGACGGCACCACCGCGGTCACCCGCAAGGTCGACCACCACGGCACCCAGATGCCGAAGCCGGTCGACATCATCGTGCCCTTCACCGACCCCAAGCTCTCGGACCTGGTGGGCGTGAGCGGCGCCAAGCTGATGCTGCTGGTGGGCGACGAGGCGGCGGTGCCGATGCCGTACTTCGACGTGCGCAACCCGTACAACCTCACCTTCTGCATGCAGGCGAACCCCGACGCCAACGAGCCGAACGACTCCGACACGATGGCCACCAACATCCCGCTGGCGGCGGGCGCGAACGGGCCGACCGGCACGGTGCAGGGCTACCTGGCGACCGAGAACGACGCCGACTACTTCCAGTTCGACGCCTCGGCGGCGGCGGGGAAGATCATCTACCTCCACGTCACCGGCCCGGCGGTGCCGCCGTTCCCCAACTACCGGCTCGAGTACCACCTGTACGACCCGAGCGGCACGCCGATCGCCAACGACGTGATGGCGAACCAGCTGCTGCAGATCGACCTCGCGACCGCGCGCAAAGTGGCCACCGCGGGCATCTACAAGATCAAGCTCAACGGCTACCAGCCCTCGAGCGGGTCGATGACGCCGGTGCCGGGCGACCTGAACGTGCAGTACACGCTCACCGTCTCGATTCTCGACGAGCTCGACACCAACGACACGCCGGCGAACGACAGCCCCACCACGCCCAAGGTGGTGACGATGGGCATCAACTCGCAGCAGGGTCTGCAGGGCCGGCTGTCGTACGTGCCCGACCCCGACTACTACCAGCTCGACCTCCAGCCGACGTCGCAGGCGGGCGTGATTCGCTACAAGCTCACCGTCGACCAGACCCCGGGCCGCTTCGCGCCGCTCACCACCCAGGGTCACACCGAAGACCGGCAGGTGCGGGTGCTCACCATCGTCACCCAGGGCACCACGCTGGCCGAGCAGCAGATGAACTGCATCAGCGACTACACGCTCTGTCCCAAGGGCTACGACGGCGCGGCGAACTCGGTGGGCGCGATGGGGCTGGTGAGCAGCCTCTGCAACGGCACCACTCCGATGTGCCTCTGGGCGGAGCGCGACCAGGACCCGAACTTCGACATGAACGGGCCGCGCTACCGCAACCTCGAGGGTGAAGTGCCGGTGCCGCCGCACCCGGGCTCGACCTTGAGCTACCTGATCGTCTCGCAAGACGACGAGACCGACTACGCCGACGATCGCGTCTACACGCTGCAGGTCAACTACGAGGGCGACACCGACGAGACGATGCGCGACGGGCTGCCGCTGCTCACCCAGCAGACCACCCTGGCGTCGGGCGGCGCGTTCCCCAACCCGCCGGCGGCGGGCGAGATCACCGGTGAGCTGACCTTCGGCTACGGCCGCCTCACCGGCGACACGATGGACTGGTTCCAGCAGGGCAAGGGCGTGCGCGGCGTGCAGGACTACGACGCGGTGCCCGAAGACTACGACCGCTTCGAGATCAACTTCCCCGGCGGGCTCACCGGCGACCAGACCTGGGAGCTCCAGTGGGACATCGACTACGCCGACGCGGGCAGCCCTGCGGGCGACCTCGCGCTCGAGGTCACGTTCTGCAACGCGGCCGACTACGCCGACGGAGGCTGCCCGGGCCCGACGCCGCTGCTGGTGTACTCGGGTGACACGCTCCAGCCCTGGTACGGCATGTCGCTGACCGACCGGCAGGTGCTGTACTCGCAGACCGACAACGGCACCACCAACGAGACCACCGCGTTGCCGGTCGGCTGCTTCTGCTACGAGGCCCAGTACGTTCAGCAGGGTCACTACTTCCTGAACGTGGGCGCGGCGAACCGCACCAGCAACGACCGCATTCGGTACCGCATTCGCCAGGGCTACACCGCCTACCCGGCGAGCTACACGCTCGACGGCGGCAGCGTGAGCTGCCCGTCGGGTGCCGACGGCGGCTGCGGCTTCACCTCACAGGGGCCGTAACGTTGCTCGAGCGCGGCGATGCCGGGGCCGAACGGCCGGGCACCGGGTCGGGCTCGGCGATGGGTTCGCGTTCGAGGTCGGGTTCGCGTTCGCCGGCGGACTCGCGGTCGACGTCGGCTTCGCGTTCGCCGGTGGACTCGCGTTCGTCGACGGGTGCGTGCTCGTCGACAGCGCCGCGTTCGTCGACGGGTTCGGCGCTCAGCGCCGGGAACGCCGAAACGCTCCCGGCACCGCGCTGCTCAGTAGTGGACGCCGACGGTGATGTGGCCGCTCACGCCGTGCGCGGTGGCGGTGATCTCGGCGGTGGCGGGACCGCCGTCGGGCAGCCCGGCGACGCCGGTCAGCTTGCCCATCGTGTCGACGGTGGCGACCGCGGAGTCGCTGGTCATCCAGGTGGTGATCGAGTTGACGCTCTGCACGGTGCCGCTGCCGCCGTCGGCGGTGTCAGAGAAGGTCGCCTCGGCGGTGAGCTGGGTGGAGGTGCCCGCCTGAATCGACGGCATGTCGGGGGTGATGGCGAGCGAGACGATGTCGATGCCCTTGCCGCTCACGGCCACCGCGCAGTTGGGGCCGCAGTTGGTCATGCTCACCGCGGGGTCGGCGTTGGAGGTGATGGTGAGGGTGGCGGTGTAGAGCTTGGCCGCGGTCGGGGTGAAGATGAGCTGAACGAAGGTCTGGTCTCCGCTCTTCAGCGTCATCGAGGTGGGGCCCATCTGGGTGAAGGCGCTCTTGTCGGGGCCGTCGAGCGTGACCGACATGATGTTGAGCGTGTCTTGGCCGGCGTTCGAAATCTGCAGCGACTGAGTGGGCTCGGTGCCGACGAAGGTGCCGCTGCCGAACTCCTGGCCGAAGCCAAGAGAGCTTCGGTCGAGCTTGAGCTGCGGCTTTTGCGGAAGAGTCGTGCCCTGTGAGCACGACTGGAGAGCTACAATGGCGAAGCCAATGGTGAGTGCGCGGATCATGAGTTCCCCTCTCGGTCGAAGAATAGCTCAGCTGGCGGTAGCCGTCTGCTTGCTTGCTGCCACCACCGGCTGTCCGGGCAAGGTGGAACAGTTCATCGGGTCGCGGGCAGAAGACCCCTGCAACCATGACTGGAATGTCTGCGACACTGTGGTGGGCTGTCTGATCGGCGGCACCAGCTACATCTCGGGGCGCTTCCCGGGCACCCAGCAGGTCGGCATTCAGGTGTTCGAGCCGTCGAACATCACCATCACCTTCCTGCTCGAGGAGGCCCAGTCGGCGGGGGTGGAGACCGACATCGACCTCTGGGAGGACTCCTGCCGCTCCCGGGTGCGGCTCGAAATCACCGGCAAAGACTTCTTCGCCGAGGCCGACAAGACCGGCACCGTGAAACGCACCGCGATGCTCTCGGGCACCGGCGACCACCTGATCGACTTCACCTCCGACGCCCGGGCGACCTACCTGTTCAAGGTCGATGTGGTGCCGGTTCGCTTGCAGAGCGACTCGAACGGGCCTTAGCTCCCCCCTCTTTCGGGAGGGCACACATGGTTCGCGTACTGGTCGCGTTGACGTGCGGCGTCTTGTTGCAGGGCTGCCTCGCGGTCACCTCGATGACCAAGGCCGACACGCTCGGCAAGGGCAACTTCGACTTTGGCGGTGACGTCGGGCTGTGGGGCGGGGCGGTGACCAACAACTGCTCCAACAACTGCAACATCTACCTGCCGAGCGCGAACGTCGGCGGCCACTACGGCGTGAGCGACAATTTCGACATCGGCGGCCGCATCGGCGGCACCCTGCTCGAGGTGAACAGCAAGATTCTGCTCACCGACAAGTCGAGCAACTTCGTGCTCTCGCTCGGGCCGAGCCTGGGCGGCATCTTCGTCGGCAGCGGCGGCACCACCGTCGGCCTGGCGAGCATCGGCATTCCCCTGTTCATCGGCTACAAGTTGGGGCCCCACGAGCTCACCATCAGCCCGCGCGCGCAGAACCTGATCGTCTTCGCCAACGGCAACGGAGGCGGCGTCGGCTACGCGCTGCTCCCGGGTCTGTCGATCGGCTTCACTGCTCACATCAACGACTTCTTCGAGCTCACCCCCGAAGCGGGCTTCGTGTTCCCGGTGGTCTCGAGCGCGACCGCCAACGGCAACACCCAGTCGGCGAGCACGCTCGGCAACGGAGTGCTGTTCAACATCGGCATCGGGCTGCACTTCGGGCGGTTCGGCAAGGCGAAGCCGGCGCCTGAAGAGACTCCGGTGACCGCGCCGCCGCCGCCTCCGCCCGCGGGTGGAGACGTGCCGCCGCCTCCTCCGCCGCCGCCTCCGCCGTAGTTTTTGGCTCGCCTCCCCGTGCCGTCCCAAGGGACGGCACCCTCCGGCTTCGCGGAATCTGCTTCGCGGAATCTTGGCTTCGCTGACTAGCGCCCGCTGAGGGTGGGCGCTTCGCCGTCCATCCAGAGGTAGAGGCTCTCGGCGCCGCGGGCGTGGTTTTCCCACGGGTCCTTGCCCGCGCCTTCCCAGCCGTAGGGGTCGACCACGGTGGGTTGGCCGGTTCTGGTGCCGGTGAGCCGGTAGACCACGAACGCCAGCACCGGCTCGATCACGCAGCCGGTGCGGCCCGATGCGCCGAGCCACTGCCCGGCCTGCACGTGGTCGCCCACCTTCACGTTCACCGACTGGAGGCTGCGGTAGACGGTGGTGAAGCCGATGCCGCCCAGGCCCTCGTGCTTCACGGTGACCGAGAGCTCTTTTTCGATCGTGCGGCCGGTGAGCGGGCAGAAGTACTCGGGCTGCAGGCCGGCCTGGGTGACCTCGCCCTCCTGCGCGGCGAGCACGTGGGTGCCCCCGGGGAGCGCCCACTGGTAGCCCTCCGAGCCGTCGAGGGTGCCGTAGGTCTCGAGCCCGCAGTACGACAGCTCCTTCGAGCTGCCGTCGAACGGTTTGTAGTCGCCCGGGGTCTGGTGGTCGAACAGCGCCACCGCGGCGAACTGCTTGTCGAAGGGCCGCTGCAGCACCGGGAGGTTCTTGTTCTTCGGGCCCGAGCTGGCGGCGCAGCGGCGCGCGCCCAGCTTGCCGTCGCGCGGCGGCAGGTTCTCGCCCGGCTTGTCCTTGCAGCTCGAGCAGGCAGCGGCGCAGACGGCGACGGCGATGGCGAGCGGGAGGCGCATGTGACGCGCGCTAAATCTTGCCCGTCTTGAGCCGCTTCACCAGCTTGTCGGCGACGCGGAAGCTGTTGGCGGCGATCGTGAGGGTGATCGGCACTCCGCCGCTGGTGGGCATGAAGCTGCCGTCGACCACGTAGAGGTTCTTCACCGAGTGCGAGCGGCAGTCGGTGTCGAGCACCGAGGTCGCCGGGTCTTTGCCGAAGCGGCAGGTGCCGCCCTGCAGAATCTTGGTCTCGCCGGCGACGCCGACCCGCTCCAGCGACTCCGGGTTCATCGCCTGGAGCACCTCTTCACCGCGCTCGACCAGAAACTTGGTCATCTTCAGGTCGGTCGGGTGGCGGGTGATGGTGATCGCCGCCACTGGCAGGCCGTACTTGTCGGTCACCTTGGAGTCGGCCTGCACGTAGGTGCCGTCGGTGGCGAGGAACTCGCCGTAGGTCTCGAACTCGAGAATGCGACTGTCCTTGTACTCGCGCAGCTTGTCCTTCAGCGCCTTGCCGAAGATGCCCTCTTTGCCCTTCTTCGCCAGCTGCACCGCCGCGTAGATCACGTTGGGGTGGGCGAGCATGAAGCCCAGGGTGCCGCCTTTGACGAAGCCGAACTTGTCGTCGGGCATCGCGTAGAAGTCCTGGAGCGAGCGGTTGACGAACGGAGAGACGTCGTCGAGCCAGGGCCACTGCGCCTTGCGCTTCGAGATTCGGAAGGTCGCGCGCGACTGGCCGAAGCTCGAGAAGACCAGGTTCTTGCCCACCTGGCCGTTGTCGTTCGACAGCCCGTTGGGAAAGCGCGACGACTTCGAGTTGAGCAGCAGCCGCGCGCTCTCGATCGAGGTGCAGGAGGCGACGATGATCTTCGCCGGCTGCTCGTGGGTGCGCCCCTCGGAGTCGAAGTACAACACGCTCTTCGCCAGCCCGGCCTTGTCGACGGTGATCTCGTAGGCCATCGAGCAGGCGCGAACTTCGACCTTCTTGGTCTCCAGCGCCTGGGGAATCAGCGACGCGCCGGTCGACGACTTGGCGCCGTGCTCGCAGCCGTAGCTGCCGCAGAGCACGCAGTACTGGCAGCCGGTGCGGCCCTTGTACGGCTGGCTGATGATGCCGCGCGCGGTGGGCAGCGAGGTCCACCCGAGCGACTTGATCGCCTTGTCGACTTCTCCGGCGATGGCGTGGGTGGCCAGCGGCGGGAGCGGGTAGTTCTTCTTGCGGGGCTCGAGAAACTTGTGCGGCACCGCGTTGCCCGAGACGCCCAGCTCTTCTTCGGCCTTGTCGTACCAGGGCGAGAACTCGGCGTAGGAGATCGGCCAGTCGACCACGTTGGCGCCGGGCACGTTGCCGAGCAGCTTCTTCAGCTCGAAGTCCATCGGCTTCAGCCGGTAGAAGAAGCCCGACATGTGCACCGTGCCGCCGCCGACGCAGTTGGCGGTCCACCCGTCGTTGGTGCGGCTGTACGGCTTCGACGCGGTGGAGCGAAACAGGTGCGGCTCGTCCCACGGGAGCGGCATGAAGAAGTTGCGCCGCGAGTTGAGGATCTCGTCGTGAACGAAGTCGGTCGCCTGGTAGTGGGGGCCCTTCTCGAGCACCACCGTCTTGAAGCCGGCGCGCCCGAGCTCGAGCGCGAGCGGAGCGCCACCTGCCCCCGAGCCGACGATGCAGACGTCGACCTCGTCGTGCTTGGTGCTGCCCGAATTCGAAGAGACTCCGCCGTCCATCAGCCGCCGCCCTTCGGTGGGTGACAGTGGTGCTCGGCGAGGTTGTTGGCGCCGTCGTAGCCACTGGGAGGCGGCGCCGCCGTTCTCGGCACGAAGTCGTAGCCGGTCAGCTTCCACCCCACGCCGTCTTTGTTGCCGCCGTAGCTGGGGTCGCCCAAGAACCCTTCCATCGTCAGCACGAGCAGAATCTCGTACCACTTGGAGTCGCCCTTATCGCCCTCGTAGTCCTTGAAGTCGGAGAGCAGCTCGTCTTTCTGGGCCTCGGTGAGCTGGGCGAAGCCGAACGGCACCGAGGGGTCGGTGCCGAAGCGCTTGGCGGCGCGGCGATCGAGCGCGCCCAGCCCGCCGACGAAGTCTTCGCGCATGCGGGTGAGCTCTTTCGACTGAAGAATGCGGTCGATGTACTCGGGCACGTTGGCGTCGACCGCGCCGGGGTCTTGATCCTTCGGGAGAATGCGATCGACCGCGGCGACCATCACCGCCCACTCGGCGTTGGTGAAGGTCTTGTGCGCGCCGCGCTCTGCCGGCAGCTCGGTCGGCGCGAAGGGCGTGTTCGTCTTCTTCGCCACCTTGGTGGGGCCCGTCGCCGGGGCCTCGGCTTTCTTCGGCTCCTCGTGACACCCCATCAAGATCGCGCCGCCGCCCATGAAGGTCAGCGTCTGCACGAACAACCGGCGCGACGGGTGAAGGGTTTCGTCGGAGTCAAGCGGCTCAGCGGGCTCTTTGTCGCTCATGACCGAATCGAGACCTTCTCTTTAGCGCGCTCGTCTTTCAAGCAGTGTACGATTCTGAAGCTTTCGGCCGGTCCGGGCACTGGAGAACCAAGATGCGTCGCATCGTTTACCTTCTGGCCTTGGGGTTGGTGTGGGCAGTGTTGGGTGGTTGTCCTCCCTCGCTCCCGCCTCCCAACGACGGTGGAATGACCACCGGTGGCGGCGCCGGCGGAGGCAGCAGCCAGTTCTTCACCTACGTCGACCTCGACACCCACGCGGTGAACACCCAGTACATCGCGGTGGCGACCGACCTGAGCCAGGACCGCATCGGCGTCGCCTACTACGTCGACACCAAGGTGACGGTGCCGAGCGCGGTGCAGATCGACGCCGGTCTGCACGACGGTACCGACAACTGGGAGGTTCACTACCTGGAGTGGAAGGCCGGGCAGATCAGCGGCCAGTCGACCCTGCGGGTGGTGCAGCGCCCGGTCGGCATCTCGGTGGCGTTTCAGCCGAACGGTGAGCCGGTGGTCGCGTACCTGGGCGGCGACGGGCAAGACCTCACCGGCATGTCGCGCTACTGGTTTCAGTCTGATCCGGAGATCTCGGTGCGCTCGGGCGGCTCGACGTGGACCCAGTACGTCTCGAACGCGAAGATGAGCTCCGATCTCCAGGGCGGCGACACCCAGTCGCTCGATCAGATCGGCATGTGCGCCAGCGGCCCCGACGGCGTGGGCTTCGTGCTCGGGCTGTGGCCGGCGATCGCCTACGACTCCACCGGCAAGCTGTACTGGGCGTTTCGCGACGTGCACTCCGGTCAGTTCCCCCAGCAGGACTGGGGTGCGAGCGACCTGAAGGTGGTGTCGGGCACCGGCCTGCCGCCGTCGAGCCCGGAGTGGTGCGTGAAGGCGGGCGGCGACGACAAGGGCAGCTGGGGCGGCCAGAACCAGATGGCGATCGGCGCGGGCGACCTGCCGGCGATCGCGTTCACCACCGAGCCGTTGGGGCCCGACAACGACGGCAACAGCATCTTCTTCACCCGGCTGCAGTCGAACGGCAACTGGACCGACATTCAGCAGATCACCACCTCGCCCGACGTGCAGACCGGCCCGGGCTTCGCGTACGACTCCACCGAGGGGTACGGCATCGCGTGGGTCGACCACAGCGCGCAGTCGCAGCTGTTCTACACCCACTCCGCGACCGGCGATCACAACACCTGGCAGACCCCGACGCCGATCTTCGGCTCCGGCACCGGCGGCTGGTTCCCCTCGCTGGCGATGGACCCGATGCACCACGAGCCGGCGGTGTCGTTCTACATCTGCTCCGACGCGTCGGGTAAGAGCGAGGGCAGCTGCACCCAGGACGACGAGCTCGACATCATTCAGCGTATCTCGGGCAACTGGCGGCAGATCACCGTCGACACTTTCGGCAGCGTGGCCGCGCTCGACAACCCGAACCGGGTGATCAGCAAGGTCGGCTTCTTCTCCACCGGCAAGCGCTTCGTCGTCTACCGGTTGCCGCAGGGCGACACCCTCCGACTGGCGGTCGAGAAATAATGAAGCGAATCGCGCTGCTCGCCTTGCTGTGCGCGGGCTGCGCGCCCGACAACGAGCTCTCGGGCTCGCTCTCGGAGCTGTTCCCGCTCGAGGTCTCCAAGGTCATCGTCTACCGCAACCAGGAGGCGATGAAGGTTCAGTACCTCTCGAACCGCGGCATCTACCTCGACGTGGTGATCGACCTCACCGTCAACCTCGAGGGCGTCGACCCGAAAGACGGCGCGAAGATCGATCTCGCCGGCGAGTACGCGCCCAGCCACCAGCGCGCCGAGGTCGAGCACGCGCCCGGTGGAGAGCCGAACCGCATTCTCCCCAACGTGAAGAAGGGTGACCTTCACATCGATCACCTCGGCATCGGCCCGGTCTGCGACTACGACGCTGGCCTGCCTGACGGCGGCATTCCCTGCACCGCGCCCGACACCTCGCGCGGCAATTTCAGCATTCTGTTCTCTGACGACGGCTCGGGCGACATCGGCGCCGGCCGCACGTTGGTGGGCACCTTCGTCGCTCCGACGCTCGACGCCGGCTACGGCTTTCTGCCCTGAGCGGGTTCAGCAGCGGAGCCGCTACTCGAACTGCACCTTCACCGTGAGCGACAACAGGTGCCCGTTGGTGCCGTTGAGCTCGTGGCGGTAGGCGATGTCGACCCCGGTGCCGTTGGAGAAGTAGCCCAGCCCCATGCCCACGTGCTGGGTGTGGCTGATCTGGTCGTAGTCGTAGCCGACCCGCAGCGGGAACGCGTCGAACGCGATCCACTCCACGCCGCCGTTGAACGAGAACCGCGCGCCTTTGGGGTCGTTGAAGTCGGCCCGCAGGTCGAAGATGGGGGTGATCATGTACGGCAGGTTGCCGGCCAGGGTGACCACGAAGTAGCGCGGCACGTCGTCGTTCCACACGCCGATCAGGTTGTTCCCCGAGACGCCGATGGTCATGTAGTCGAACGGCCGCACCACGATGCCCGCCGCCATCGTGACCGAATTGGCGCCGTGGTAGCCGACGATCGCCTGGTGCCGAATCGAGATGCCGAGCGCGATCGCGCTGTTGAGCGCGAACGAGGTGGCCGCGGTCGAGAGGTGCGCGGTGCGGCGCTCGCCCGGCGGGCCGTAGGCGACGAACTGGTACGAGAGCCCCGCCGCCCACTCGGTGGTCGAGTCTTGGAGGCCGACCGCGCCGAAGCCGTACTGGTTGGTGAAGTCGTAGCCGCCGCTCGCCTGGAGCAGGTAGCGCTTGTAGAGCGACATCGCCGCCGGGTTGCCGGTGATGCTGTCGGCGTTGTAGCCCAAGCCCGAGTACGCGCCGCCCATGCCGTAGGCCTGCGCGCTCATCGCATCGAGCAGGTTGGGAGGCTGCGCCACCTTGGTCTGCGCCACCGCGGCCAGCGGGAGAAGCAGGGCGAGCACCAGCGAGCGCGACATGTCGCAACATCTACTACGGGTTTGGAGCCGGGGCGAAAAGCGGGCCGCCTGCGCGGCAGGCTGCGCATCGGTCTGCCGGAGCACGGCCGGCCGGTGGGTTGCGTGGGGCACGGTCACTGCAACCGCGGCGGGGCCATGCTCATTCTCGCGCTCTCGATCTTGGTCGCACAGACGCCGCCGGAGGAGATCGAGGTCGACCCTCCCGCCGCGCCGCCGCTGGTCTCCGCGCCGATGCCGGCCGCTGCTCCGAGCGCCACCCAGCTGGCCGAGAAGGCGCCCGAGCTTCTGGTCGAGCAAGGCAACCCGGCGATTCGGAGCTTCGTCACCGCTTGCGTGGCCGCGTCGACCTTCGCCACCGTGCTCGGCGCCTCAGTGGGCTACGTCGCGCTCGACCACACCAAGAGCGGCGACGAAGCGGTGCTGGTGTTCGGCCTGCCGCTCGCGGTCGCCACCGGCGCGCTCTCGGCGATGGTCGCTCACAAGGTGCAGCACGGGCAGGGCAGCCTGCTCTCGGCGATGGGCGGCGCGCTGCTCGGCGCGGTGGTCTCGGGAGCGTTGGCCTACGCGATTGTCTCCCAGTCTGACGCGCACTCCGCCGGCACCTGGGTGGGGGCGGGCGTGCTGATCGCGGGTGGCGTGGGCGCGGGGGCGGCGTGGGCGATCGAGCGCTCGAACCAGAACGCGATCGACGAGAGCAAGCCGCAGCTCTCGCTGGCGCCGGTGCGCGGGGGCGCCGCCGCGAGCCTGCGTTTCACCTTCTAGTTACGACATCGCCGTCAGACCTGAGCAGCCGCGCGCGCACGCCGCGATGCACCATTCCCGTGATTTCGCGCGGGAGCACGGGGCACGAACGCTGCACATCGGGGCCTCCTCGTGACCGCCCTGGCGCTCTCCTTATTACTGGTGGCGGTTCCGGTGGAGCTGACCCCTCCGCCGCTGGTGGAGCTGCCCAGCGCCGCGCCCGACGCGCCTCCCGAGGCCGCGCGCGTTCCCGCCGGGCAGCCTGAGCTGTCTGCCGACGGCGCTCAGGGCTACGGCAACGTGGGCGCCCGCATGTTCGCCACCGCGCTCACCGCGGCCGCGAGCTCGGCGATTACCTTCGGCGTCACCGTGTGGCTCTCGAATCAGATCAGCGGCAGCAGCGGCGCCGCTCCGGCGCTCACCATTCTCGCGGTGCCGATGACCTTGATGGCCGCGGGCGCCTCGGCCACCGGAGTGCATCGCAAGCTCGATGGGCAAGGCAGCCTCTGGTCGCACGTCGGAGGGCTGGCGATCGGCGCCGTGCTCGGCCTCGGCATCTGGGCGTTCACCACCGGCTTTCGCTTCAGCACCGACACGCCCACCACCATCGGCATCGGCACCGCGGCGGCCCTGCTCGCCGGCCTCGGCGCGGCGCTGATGGGCGAGCTGTCTCACTGGCGCGCGTGGAACGAGAATCACCCGCAGGTAGCACTGATGCCCATCAAGGGCGGTGCGAGCGCTTCTTTGGGCTGGAGCTTCTGAGCGGTTGGTTGTTTGAATCGCCTCATGAGCGACACCCTGAAGAAGGTGGTGGTGCCGGCCGCCGGCCTCGGCACCCGTTTCTTGCCCGCGACCAAGGCGGTGCCCAAAGAGATGCTGCCGATCGTCGACAAGCCGACGCTCCAGTACATCGTCGAAGAGGCGGTGCAGGCAGGGGTGAAAGACCTGATCCTGATCAACGGGCGCGGCAAGGGCGCGATCGAAGACCACTTCGACGTCGGCTTCGAGCTCGAGACCACGCTCGCCGAGCGCAAGAAGACCGCCGACGTGGAGATGCTGAAGAAGATCGCCACGATGGTGAACGTGAACTCGGTTCGCCAGAAGTACCCGCTCGGGCTGGGTCACGCGGTGCTGTGTGCGAAGAGCCTCGTGGGCAACGAGCCATTCGGGGTGATGCTCGGCGACGACATGATCGACTCCGAGGTTCCGGGAATTCAGCAGCTCTGGAATGCGTACAAAAAGCACGGCAAAGGGGTGATCGCGCTGATGGAAGTGCCGGCGAACGAGACGCACATGTACGGGATCGCCGCCGGCGAGCAGCTCGACGACCGCACGATGAAGATCACCAACATCGTCGAGAAGCCGAAGACCAACGCGCCTTCGCGCCAGGCGGTGATCGGCCGCTACGTGCTGCCGCCCTCCATCTTCGGCTACCTCGAGAAGACCGAGCGCGGCGTGGGCGGAGAGATTCAGCTCACCGACGCGCTGGCGATGCTGATGAAGAACGAAGGCCTGCTCGGCTACCGCTTCGAGGGCATTCGCCACGACGCCGGCGACAAGCTCGGCTACCTGCGCGCCAACATCGCCTTCGCGCTCAAGCGGCCCGACTTGAAGCCCGGCCTGCTCGCGTACATGAAGGAAGTCGTCGCAAACGAGGGCAAATGAAGACCATCGGCCTGTCGGCGCTGATCCTCGCCTACGTCCTGCCGTCGTACGCGATCGTGAAGAAGATGTGTGAGAGCCGCGACAACATCGGCCTCACCACCTTGAAGGTCGACGGCGCGGCCACCGTCGGCCCGACGCTGGCGAAAGACGTCGCCCAGGCGCTCAACGTCGACTGGGTCTCGGGCGAGCTGTACGTGAGCTTCTCGGCGTCGATGAAGTTTCCCGGCCGGTGCCACGTGGAGCTGAGCTCGCCCAACACCACCAAGAAGGTGGTGGCGGTGAGCTCCAACGGCAAGAAGCGCAACGAAGGGCTCGATCTGCCGGCGCTCCAGGTGGTGACCGACGAGATCTGCGCGCTGCTGGTGGTGCGCGGCAAAGACGAGGCGCGCGAAGAGGTGAACAAGCACCTCCAGTCGCTGAAGGTGAACACCCGGCAGGTGTCGCTGGGCCGCTTTCACGGCGCGCTCGCCTGGGTGGTGGGTGAGCCCGGCGAGGCGTCGTCGCAGCTGTGGGTCTACAAGCCGCTCCTCAACGACCCCAACAACACGCCGCCGATCTACCCCGCGCGCATGCGGTTCACCGACGACAAGTCGAACAAGTGGGACGTGCAGATGTACGACTGGGGCTCGGCGGTGGGCTCAGACTGGTTTCCACGGGCGATCGAGGTGTCGAAGGGCGGCGAGCCGCAGCTGAAGCTCACCGCGCTCACCGCCGACGTGAAGCCGAAGCTGGCCGACGAGCTGTTCTGACCGCTCGCGAGTAAGGTGTTCGCGTGGAGCCGCGTTTTGCCCTGGTCGCCGTCGGTCGTCCCGTGCGCGGCGAGTTCACCTACCAGGTGCCCGAGGCGCTCAAGGGCTCGCTCAAGCCGGGGCTGCGGGTGCGGGTGCCGTTCGGCCGCGGCCAGGCGCTCGGCTTCTTCCTCGCGGGCGCAGACGGGCCGCCGCCCAACGTCAAAGGGCCGCTGAAGAGCATCGAGAGCGCGCTCGACCACGAGCCGGCGCTCACCCCCGACGTGGTCGAGCTGTTGAGGTTCGCCGCCCGTCACTACCGCTACCCGCTCGGCGAGGCGATGCGCGCGGCGCTGCCGCCCGGGCTCGCCGCCGCGGTGGAAGAGAAGGTCGCCAAGGCCGACGTGGTGAAGTGGGCGGTGGCCGAGCCGGGCGCCGACCCGGCGGTGCTGAAGCGCGCTCCGGCGCAGCACGCGGTGCTCTCGTATCTCCTCGCCGTCGGAGGCCGCGCCACCGTCGAAGAGGTGAGCCACGCGATCCCCGGTGCGCCGGCCAGCCTGAAGACGCTGGCGCAGAAGAACCTCGTTCACATCGAAGAGAAGGAGATCGTCACCGGGGTGCGCGCGGGCCTCGAGTCGGGCCGGCCGGCGCAGCTCACTCCCGGCCAGCAGGTCGCGGTCGACACGCTCTCGGCGGCGCTCGACAAGGGCGGCTACGCGCCGTTCCTGCTCCACGGCGTCACCGGCAGCGGCAAGACCGAGGTCTACCTGCGGCTGGTGGAGCGCGCGCTCGCCCAGGGCGGAGGGGCGCTGGTGCTGGTGCCGGAGATCGCGCTCACCCCGCAGCTGGTCGGCCGGTTTCGCAGCCGGTTCGGGCCCAAGGTGGCGCTGCTCCACTCGGCGCTGAAAGACCGCGAGCGGCTCAGGTACTGGCAGCAGCTGCGCAAGGGCGAGGTGCCGATCGCGGTCGGCGTGCGGAGCGCGGTCTGGGCGCCGGTGAAGGACCTGAAGGTGATCGTGGTCGACGAGGAGCACGACCCCTCGTTCAAGCAAGACGACAAGCTCCGCTATCAGGCGCGCGACCTCGCGGTGGTGCGGGCGCGGCAGGCGGGCGCGCTGGTGGTGTTGGGCAGCGCCACGCCCTCGCTCGAGACGCTCCAGCACGCGCGCGATGGCCGCTACGGCCTGGTGCGCATCGACAAGCGGGTCGACGACCGGCCGATGCCCGAGGTGTCGCTGGTCGACCTGCGGGTGGAGCGGCCGAAGACGCCCGAGACGCGCGACACCGAGCCGCCGATTCTCTCGCCCTCGCTGCGCAACGCGATCGGCGAGACCCTCGCCAAGGGCCAGCAGGTGATTCTGTTTCTCAACCGGCGCGGGCACTCGACGCTGGTGCTCTGCGAGGTGTGCGGGCAGTCGCTCAAGTGCTCCGACTGCGACGTCTGTCTGACGCACCATCGCGGGGCGCGCGGGCTGATGTGCCACTACTGCGGGAAGATTCAACCGGTGCCTTCAGCGTGCCCCAGCTGCACCGGGCCGTTGTTGATGCTCGGCATCGGCACCGAGAAGGTCGAGGAGGAGGCCGGCGAGGCGTTCTCGGGCGCGCGGCTGGCGCGGTTGGATCGCGACGCGGTCAGCTCGAACGAGAAGCTGACCGAGCTGCTGGCGGCGTTCGCGCGCCGGGAGAGCGACATTCTGATCGGCACCCAGATGGTCGCCAAGGGCCACGACTTTCCCGGGGTGACGCTGGTGTGCGTGGTGATGGCCGACACCGCGCTCTCGCTGCCCGACTTTCGCGCCGCCGAGCGCACCTTTCACCTGCTCACCCAGGTCGCCGGGCGGGCAGGGCGCGGAGCCGACGCCGGCCGGGTGCTGGTGCAGACCTACAACCCGCTGTCGGCGCCGGTGGCGCGCGTGCTCGGCCACGACTTCGAAGGCTTCGCCCAGGAAGAGCTGGAGCGGCGCAAGGCGCTGGCGTGGCCTCCGTTCTCGCGGGTGGCCGCGGTTCGAATCGAGAGCGAAGACGCTCAGCTCGCGGCCGACACCGCCAAGCGCATCGCTCGGGCGATGGCGTCGAGAATGACCGGCGCCTCGGGTGTTCGCCTGTTGGGGCCGGCCCCCGCGCCGATCATGAAGATCAAGGGCAAGACCCGCTGGCAGCTGGTGGTGAAGGGGCCGACCCACGCCGCGATGGGCCCGGCGTTGGATGCGGCGGAGGCGGTGATGGAGGAGCTGCCCCAGGCGGTGAAGGTGGCGATCGACGTCGACCCCTCCGCGTTGATGTGATGGTTTTTTGACCTCGCAACACACCTGTAGCCAAACTCGGTCCTGATCCGATGCCGGCTCCGATTCTTCTGGTCGACGACGACCTGGGCACCATTGCCGCCGTGAAGCGCGCGCTCACCCGCGACGGCTTCGAGGTGGTGCTCGCCACTTCGGCCGCCGACGCGGTGATCGCCTTCGGCCACCACCTGCCGGCGCTGATGGTTCTCTCGCCCAACGTCGAGGGCGGCCGTGCCGAGGTCGTGCTCGAGGAGCTGAAGGGCCACCCCGACGGCCAGCTGCTCAAGGTGTTGCTGCTCGGCTCGACGTTGCCCGGCTACCCGCACGCGGTGACCCCGCTGCCGATCGAAGCCGAGCCGTTCTTGCAGCTGGTGCACGAGCTGATCGGCGGCACCGACGCCACCCAGGGCTGGCAGGTGTTCGAGAACCCCGCCACCCGCACCGACGAAGTGCCCGCGGTGCAGCCGGTGCCCGAGCCCGAGGCGTGGCGCGCCACCCGCCGCTCGCCCGCGCCCGGCTCCGACGCCGCGCGGTTGGGCGAGGTCTCGCCCGCCAGCGCCGAGGCGGTCGCCGAAGACATTCAGTCGGCCCAGTTCTCGCTCGAGAGCCACGCCGACATTCACTCCGCCGCGCCCGAGCCCCGGCCGACCACGCCGACCGCCACGCCTCCGCCGCACTCGAGCTCGCCGCTGCCCGACGCCAGCCCCGGCCAGCAGGAGCTGGAGGCCCGGCTGTTCGGCGACCTCGAAGAGCAGCTCGGCGCCCAGGTCGCCGCCGAGATGACCGCTCAGGTGGAGTCGAACCTGGCGAAGATGCCGGTCGACTCCGAGCTGCAGAAGCTCGAAGACGAGGTGCGCGCCGAGGCCGCCCGCCGCCGCCAGGCGCGCGCGCTGCCCAAGCCGCCGTCGCCCGCGCCGCCGCCCGAGCCGACTCCGCCCGAGACGGTGGTCGCAGACGACGGGGCGAGCACCGAGGCCGCGTTCGCCGCGCTCGACGCGGTGCCGTCGGCCGACGAAGACGACGAAGAGGCGAGGGTGCGCGCGCAGATGGAGGCCGGCAAGGCGAGCATCGCCCGCGCCGAGGCCGCCGCCGCGGAGGCGCGCAAGTCGCTCGAGAAGCGCCAGAAGGCCGAGGCCCAGCAGGAGCGGGTGCGCGCCTCCGAGCTCGACGAGGCCCAGCGCGCGGCGGTCGCCGCCGAAGACCTGGTGCGCCACGAGCGGTCGGTGCGCGAGAAGCTGGAGACCGAGCTCGAGGAGCTGAAGGCGAAGCTGGCCCAGGTGTCGGAGGGCGAGACCAAGGAGCGCGAGCGGGCGGAGCGCGCCGCGTCCGACCTTCAGGGCGAGCTCAACCAGCAGAACGACAAGCTCACCAACGCCGAGGCCGAGCTGTCTTCGCTCCGCGATCAGCTGCTCGAGAAAGACAACGAGCTGGCGAGCGCGCGCGGTGCGCTGGCGAACGCCGAGCTGGAGCGCGACGCCGAGCGCAAAGAGAAGGCTCAGGTTCAGAACGAGGCGGCGACGCTGGCCGGCGCGCTGGGCGACGTTCGGGCGGAGCGCGCGCGCCTCGAAGAAGAGGTCGGCAAGAGCGAGACCGCGGCGCGCGAAGCCACCGAAGAGTCGGAGCACACCGAGGAGCGGCTGCAGCTGGTGCGCTCCGAGCTGGAGGAGCTGCAGAAGCAGCACGAGGCGCTCACCGCGCTCTCGACCCAGCAGATCGCCGAGGCCCGCGAGCTGGTGAAGACCGGCGGCGAGCAGCTCGAGAACAGCGTGCAGGAGCTGGCGGCGGCGCGCTCCGAGGCGCAGGAGCTCAAGGTGCGGGTCGACGAGCTGACCCAGTCGCTCAACTCGACGACCGCGCGCGCGAAAGAAGCCGAGACCGCGGGCGCCCAGGCGGTCACCCGCTTTCAGGCCCAGCTCGAAGAGAGCCGCACCGAGCGTGACGCGCTGGCCCAGAAGGTGGCCTCCGCCGACGACGAGCGCGGCAAGGTCGAAGCGCAGCTGTCGAAGACCCAGCAGCGGGTCGACGAGCTGACCGCGAAGACCCAGCAGCTCGAAGACGCCCAGCGGCTGCCGTTGAAGATTCCCGATCGGCCCAGGCTGTCGGTGGCGCGCGCGGGGCCGGTGAAGCTGGGCGAGCTGGCGCGGCTGATGGTGCAGCTGTGCGAGGCGAAGGTGGAGCTGAAGGCCGAGCTGGCGGTGCCGGGGGGCCGGCGCACGCTCTGGCTGAAGGGCGGCGAGGTGATCGCGGCCGAGACCACCTTCCAGCACGAGTCGATGCTCGATCGCGCCCGCCGCGACGGGTTGATCGACGCCCGCCAGGAAAAGGAGCTCAAGCTGCTGCGCAACGCCACCCCGCGCGAGACCCTCGCGGTGCTCAAGTCGCGCGGGTGGATTCGCGACGAAGAGACGGTGCCGATGGCCCAGCGCTACGTCGAGCAGGTGGTGCTCGAGGCGCTCTCGGAGCCCGGCTGCGACTACCGGCTCTCGGAAGACGCGATCACCGGTGGGGCGATGGAGGCGGCGCCGCTGAAGACGCTGCTGCCGATGCTGGCCGAGGCGCTCCGCCGCTCGCTGCCCGCCGACCGGCTGCTGGAGTCGCTGGGTGGCTCGGAGGCGGTGCCGTTCACCACCGACTCGGTGCTCGACCCGCGCGCGCTGGGCTTCTCCGACAAAGAGCGGCGAATGCTGTCGTACCTCGACGGAGAAGCGAACGTGGAGGACCTCGCGCTCGCCTCGGGCCTCAAGCCGGAGTCGGCCTACCGCGCGCTGATGGTGGCCAAGCTGCTCGGGCTGCTCGACCTCAAGCTGCCTGATCGCCCGTCGGTGTCGACCGGCCCCGAGCTCGACCTCCAGCGCCTGGAGGCCAAGTACGACCAGGTTCAAGACGCCGACTACTTCTCGATTCTCGGGCTGCCGCGCGATGCGGGGGCCGAAGAGGTCGAGCGGGCCTGGCTCCGGCTGTCGGAAGAGTTTGATCCGATTCGGTATTCTGGCCACCCCGACGCCTCGGTTCAGCAGCGGGCGACGGTGGTTCACGGGCTGATCGAAGAGGCCGGCCGGGCCCTGCGCGATGACCGCCGCCGTGAGGAGTACGCCCGGCACCTCGTTGACTGAGTTGTCTCAAGGGTTCCGGGCGGTTAAAAATGCCGCATGGTTCGCGAAATTCTGATCTGGCCGGATCCGACGCTGAAGAAGAAGGCCACCAAGGTCGACAAGGTGGACGACTCGATTCGTGCGTTGGTTCAGGACCTGTTTGATTCGATGTACGCCGCCGACGGCGTCGGCCTCGCGGCTCCGCAGATCGGCGTGCTGAAGACGGTGATCGTTCTCGACACCCGCCCGCGTCAGCCGGAGTCGAAGCCGCTGGCGATGATCAACCCCGAGATCCTCGAGCTGTCGGAAGAGCACATTCTCTACAACGAGGGGTGCCTCTCGATCCCCGGCGAGGCCGAAGAGGTCGATCGCTCGGCGCGCTGCAAGGTGAAGTACCTCGACGAGCAGGGCAACCAGCAGATCCTCGAGTGCGACGGCCTGTTGGCGATCGCGGTGCAGCACGAGACCGATCACCTCTCGGGTACGGTGTTCGTCGACCACATCTCGATGCTGAAGCGCGAGATGATTCGCAAGCGAATGAAGAAGCTCAAGGTCGAGCGCGAGCACGAGAAGGAAGAGCAGACCGAAGCGGCGCTCTAGCTCTTGCGCACGTTCGGCCGCGCCTTCCTCTTCTTGAGGAAGTACGGCATCGCCGGGCAGAGCGGGCCGACCACGCAGCGATGACAGTCGGGTGAGCGCGCCGCGCAGACGCGCCGCCCGTGCCACACCAACAGCTGGTGCGCGAGGCCCCACCGCTCGGGCGGGAGCAGCTTGCGCATGTCGGCCTCCACCTCGTCGGGGTCGGTGCCGCGCGAGAAGCCCAGCCGCCGCGAGAGCCGAAAGACGTGGGTGTCGACCGGGAACGCGTGCTCGGTGCCGAGGTGAATCGTCACCACGCCCGCGGTCTTGTTGCCGACGCCGGGGAGCAGCTTGAGCGCGTCGCGGGTGGTCGGCACCTCGCCGCCGTGGTCGCGCACCAGCGCCTGCCCGAGCTTCACCAGGTTCTTCGACTTGGCGCGAAACAGCCCCAGCGTGGTGAGGTACCTGGAGATCTCGGTCCAGGTCGAGTCGGCGTAGTGCTGCGCGGTCGGGTAGGCCTTGAACAGCGCCGGGCTGACCATGTTCACCCGCTTGTCGGTGGTCTGGGCCGAGAGCACCACCGAGACCAGCAGCTCGAGCGGCTTGGTGAAGTCGAGCTCGATCTTCGCCTGCGGCATCGCGGCGCCGAGCGCGTCGAACACCTTCACCGCGCGCGCCGACATCTGAGGCAGGGTCTCTTTGAAGCGGGGGAGCCGCTCGAAGGGGGGCGGTTTACGCTCTCGGGTCGGGGTCTTCTTCGCCATCGAGCGGCGCATGGTAACGTTCACGGTGCCGTGTTGCACCGACGCTGGTGGGTTCCCGCACTGATCTGCACTGCCTGCGCGACCACGCCACAGGAGCGGATCAGCTTCGGCGAGGCGATGCGCGCTCCGGTGCAGACGGTGCCGCGCTCTGACTCCGGGGTGCACGACGCCGAGCTGCACGCGCAGCTGTTCGCCTTCACCGACGCCGCCGAGGCGCGCCGGGCCACCGCCAGGAAGGGCAGCGCGATGCCGGCCGAGGCGGTGCAGCAGTGGGAGCAGCTGCTCTCGGGCGTCGACGCGTTTCTCGCCCGGCCGGTGAAGCAGGGCACGCCGTTCGACGCGGCGCGGGCCCGGCTGGTGCTGCAGTCGGAGCTCACCCAAGACGGGCAGACCTACGGCGACGTGAACGCCTCGCTCGCCGAGCGCGTCTCTGGCGAGCTCGAGGCGCTCTCGAAGCGGGTGGCGATCGCCGCCCAGCGCTCGAAGGTGCTGCCGAGGCGGTTTCTCTGGCCGGTGATGCCGGTGGTGGTGACCTCTTCGTTCGGCACCCGGGTGCACCCGATGAGCGGCTCGACCCAGTTTCACGCCGGCACCGACCTGCTCGCCGAGGCGGCCCAGCCGGTGTTCGCCGCCTACGACGGGGTGGTGGTGTTCTCGGGCTGGCAGGGCGGCTACGGAAAACAGATCGAGCTCCAGCACGACGAGCACGTCTCGACCCGCTACGGGCACCTGCAGACCTGGCTGGTCGACCCCGGCACCCACGTGAAGGAGGGCCAGGTGATCGGCCTGGCGGGGAGCACCGGCATCTCCACCGGCGTGCACGTGCACTTCGAGGTGCGCCGCGACGGGGTGCCGCTCGATCCCGAGTTCGAGCTGTTGCCGCCGAACCAGGCGCCCAGGCCGCCGCGGCTCGTGGCGGGCAGATGACCGCTGAAAACGCTACGGGCCCCGGAGTTTCGTTCCGGAGCCCGCGCGGGTGCTGCGAATCTGAACCGCGGCAGTGCTTACAACGACGCCTTCAGCTCCTTCGCGGGACGGAAACCGATCGTCCGCGAGGCCTTGAGCTTCATCATCTCGTTCGTCTGCGGGTTGCGGATCTTGCGCGCCTTGCGGTTGCGCATCGACCAGGTCCCGAAGCCGGGGTAGCTGAACCGCTCAGACGACTTCACCGCTTTCACGATGTTGTCGAACACAACGTCGATCATCTCAGCGGTCGCCTTCTTGGTCAGCTTGGTCTGCAGCGACACCGCCTCGACGAGCTCTGCCTTGGTCATTTCTTGGGTCCCTCTCCCAACCACGGTGTTTTCGCCCGTTTACGCCCACTCGATTCGCAACGAGCGCCGGCTAGGTACCATTCGCGGATCTTCTTCGTCAATGTAAGACATACATGGTCTGAAACGGCCCGAACGTCTGATCAGACAGTCGCAAATCGCGATCAGACGCCCCCGGTTTTTCGTGGCGGTTCCGGCGGTTTGCCGCGCTCCTCTGATCGGAAACCGGGAATTCCCGATCGGGTTTGGGGCGTCGTCGCGGTGGCGCTGGCCGCGGTTCTGATCGGCTGCGCGCACCCTGAGGTGGATCGAACCCCTCCGCCGGTTCCGCCGCCGGGGCCGCGCGAGCTGTGGGTCGACGTGATGGCGCTCGCGGGAGGCGATGGAAGTGCCCAACATCCCGCGAAGGATTTGAGCGCGGTGCTGGCCCCCAACCAACGCGTTCACCTGAAGTCGGGGCTGTACCGCGGGCCGTTCACGCTCCCGAAAGACGTGCAGCTGATCGGAGAAGGGCAGGCGGTGCTCTACGTCGAGGGCGCCGAGGGCGCGGTGGTGTCGATGCCCGAAGGTGGAGCGCTGACACGGCTCTCCGTTCAGGGCGGGCGCACTGGGGTGGTGGGCGCGAAGACGGTCGCGCTCGAGCAGGTGCACTTCTCGGGGCACCGCTTCGCCGCGCTGGCGATGGGCTCCGGGGTGCTGAGCGCGAACAACGTCGAGGTGGAGGCGAGCGTGCCCGACTCTGCCGGTTTCGTGCTCGACGCAACCCCCGAGACGCCGGCGCCCGAAGAGAACGGCACCGAGCCTCCCGGGCCGCGGCGCGCGCTCGACGGAGTGAAGGCGGCGCTCAGCGTCACCCTGCGCGGCGCCGATTTTCGCGGAGGGCTGAAGCACGCGCTCGACGTGCGGGGCGCGTCGCTCGAGCTCTCCGACTCCGAGCTCGACGGGGTGGCGACTCCGATTCGGGTGCGCGACAGCGTGGCGGTGCTGCGCTCGGTGTCGTTGAAGGCCGGGCGGGGGCCGGCGGTGTTCGCCGCCGACTCGAAGGTGTCGGTGAACGGCTTGGAGGTGCTCGGCCATGAGTACGCGTTTCAAGCGCGCGCGTCGGAGCTGGCGGTGGAGGGCGTGCACGCGGTGGGCTCCGAGCACGCGTCGGTGGCCGCGGTGCAGTGCACCGGCAGCTTGAAGAAGCTGCGGCTGGAGCGGCCCGGCAACTTCGCCGCGATTCAGGTGCTCTCGTCGAAGCTGACCATCGGCGAGGTCGAGATTCGCGACGCCGACGCCGCGGGCATCATGGTGCGCCAGGGCGAGGTGGCCATCGACGGGGTGAAGGTGCACGGCGTGCGCGCGGAGGCGAACGCGGCGGGCACCCGAGACACCGGCGGCGACGCGCTGATGCTCCGCGGTTGCACCGGCACGGTGAAGCGGGTGGAGATCGAAGACGCGGAGGGCGTGGGTGCGTGGTTCTCGGCCGCCGCGGCGATGCAGGTCGACGGGCTGAGCTGCCGGCGGTGCGGGCTGGGCGCGATGCTGGTCGAGCTCGCGTCGCGCATTCAGGCTTCGAGGGTGACCGTCGACGGCGCGCACGGGCCGGCGGTGTCGGTGATCGACCACGGGCAGCTCGAGCTCGCCGGGTTGTCGAGCCATGGCGCCGAGGTGCCGGTCTGGGCGGAGTGCGGCAACGGCGCGATCGCCAAGGTGAGCGGGGTGGAGGGCCAGGCGCAGCCGAGCTCTCCCTGCGTGCTGGTGAAGAAGTAGCCGGGTCGGCCGTGCCCCGGAATTGACACCACCACCGCGCGGCCGCAGGCTCTTCGCGTGCTCCAGCGCCGGGCCCTCGCCCTCATCGCGGCGTCGTTCCTCGCGGGCTGTGCCTGTTCGGACAACTCGTGCAAGTTGCAGAGCGATTGCCCCGAGACCGAGCGCTGCGTGAACGGTCACTGCACCATCGTCTGCCGCGTCGATCGCGACTGCCCGGCGGGCCAGCGGTGCGTCGAAGCCGATTGCGTCGTCGCCGGAGCAGGTGGAGGCGCTGCGACCGGCGGCGGAGTGGCGACGGGTGGCGGCGCTGCGACCGGTGGCGGCTCGCCCGCCGATGGCGGAACCGGCGGAGGCTTCGCCGCTGGCGGTGGATCTGCGACCGGAGGCGGTTCTCCGGCCGACGGAGGCACGGGCGGTGGCGCCGCGACCGGTGGCGGTGGCGCGGCGACCGGCGGTGGTGGTGCGGCGACCGGCGGTGGCGGTGCGGCAACCGGCGGTGGCGGTGCTGCGACGGGCGGCGGCGGTGCGGCGACCGGCGGAGGCGGTGCTGCGACGGGCGGCGGTGGCGCTGCCACGGGTGGCGGTGGTGCTGCGACGGGCGGAGGTGGTGCTGCGACCGGAGGCGGTGGAGCCGCGACCGGCGGTGGCGCGGCCGACTCCGGCATGCCCGGCCAATACGGCGACGTCTGTCACGGCGCGAGCGACTGCGCCTCGGGCCTCTGCATCGGCCTCACCGGTGGAACGACCGGCATGTGCACCATCACCTGCACCAACGAGTCGGTCTGCAAGCTCCACCACGGCTGCTACGACGTCGGCGGTGGCACCAAGGTGTGCGTGCCCTCCGACTCCGGCCAGAAGTGCCCGAGCGGCACCGGCAGCAACTGCTTCGCCGGCATCTGCCTGGTGCACCCGGCCGACGTGACCCAATCGGAGTGCGCCACGCCGTGCGACTCGGTGCACTCGTGCCCGAACGGCTTCTCGTGCTCGCTCACCCAGATCGGCTCGCAGGTCGCCGCGGTCTGCACCCGGGTCGGCACCCCGTGCACCTCGCAAGGTCAGTCGACCGAGTGCGTCTCGCGCTTCTGCATCACCCAACAGACCACGCCCACCGACGGGGTCTGCACCGGCAACTGCGCGACGTCTTCCGACTGCCCCAGCGACGGCGGCTGGGCGTGCGGCCTCGACGACGACGGCATGAGCTCGGTGAGCGTGTGCCAGCCGGTCGGCGAAACCTGCACCGACAACGGCACCACCAACGACTGCTACTCGAAGACCTGCGCGATCGCGTCGGGCAACACCGGCTTCTGCACCGCGTTCTGCATGAACGATCAGCTGGTGGAAGAAGCCGCGCGCTGCCCGAGCAACTTCACCTGCACCGCGGAGCCGTACATGGGCACCACGGTCTACGTCTGCGAGTGAAGAAGTTGCACAACGCAACCGGCTGAGGGTTCACACCCCGCTGAGAAGGATTTTGCGCACGCTCGAAATCGGAAATTCACGCGGCTGCGTACGGTTCAACGAATCGTGCACCACGATTCCACGCGATCTGATCCGGGCGTTGCCTGTTATGGTGGTTTCGAGACACCGATGAAGCTCCGCCAGTTGATGTTCGTGCTGCCCAACCTCTTCACGGTCTCGTCGATCTTTTGCGGGTTCTATGCGCTGACCCTCTGCGCGGGAGAAGCCGGCCCGGCGCAGATGTACCAGGCGGCGCTGGCGATCTTCTTCGGCGTGCTGTTCGACGGCTTCGACGGCCGGGTCGCCCGCCTCACCAAGACCCAGAGCCAGTTCGGCATGGAGCTCGACTCCCTCGCCGACGTGATCAGCTTCGGAGTCGCTCCGGCGATGCTGGTCTACAAGTGGGCGCTCCAGCCGCTCGGCTTCATCGGCATCTTCATCAGCTTCATGTTCGCGGCCTGCGGCGCGCTCCGGCTGGCGCGGTTCAACGTGCTCGCGCAGCGCAGCCCGCACGGCGGCGCCTCGGCGTTCTTCGTCGGCCTCCCGATCCCGCTCGCGGCCGGCGTGGTGCTCTCGATGGTGATCGCCCACCACGCGCGTGGAGGCGACCTGCCGGAAGCCGCCCGGGTGCCGATCGCGGCGGTGGTGGTCTTCTTGTCGGCGCTGATGGTGTCGACGGTGCGCTACCGCACCTTCAAAGACCTCAAGCTGTCGCGCAAGTCGGCCGGCGTGTTCGTGGCGGTGCTGGCGCTCGGAGTGGTGATCGCCACCCAGTTCCACCCGGCGTTCGTGTTGGTGGCGTACTTCTCGGCCTACCTGTTGTTCGGCCTGGTCGAGTCGGTGCTGATTCTCCGCCGTTACGTGGTGAATCGCCGTGCCGCCACGGCCGCCGCGTTGCTCGACGCGGTCGACGAAGACGAAGACGAGAGCGACACCACCGACATCGAAGACGACGAGGTGTTGTGACCTCCCGCACCAAGACGGTGCAGTGGGCCGACCCGTCGGTGTTCCCCGAGGCGGTGAAGGGGAAGACCGGCCGCGAGTTTCTCGAGCTGATCATCTCGGGCGCGCTGCCCCAGGCGCCGATCAGCGCCACCCTCGACTTCAAGCTGATCGAGACCGGCGACGGGATCGCGAAGTTCGAAGGCGTTCCCAACGAGTCGCTCTTCAACCCGATGGGGAGCGTGCACGGCGGGTGGGCCGCGACGCTGCTCGACTCCGCGATGGGCTCGTCGGTGATGTCGATCTGCGACGCGAACACCGCGTACACCACCGCCCAGCTGCAGCTGCACCTCACCCGCGCGATTCTCCCCGCCACCGGCAAGGTGATCGCCGAGGGCAAGGTGGTGCACCGGGGCAAGCAGCTGGTCACCGCCGAAGGCCGTCTCACCGACGACAAGGGGCGTGTGCTGGCTCACGGCACCACCACCTGCATGCTGTTTCCGCGCTAAGACGCGCGTCGTGCGAGTCGAGACCGTCTGTACGGGTGACGAGCTGCTGACCGGGCTCACCGCGGATACCAACAGCACCTACTTTCAGCGGCGGCTGCTCGAGCGGCTGGGGTTGCAGGTGATGCGCTCCGCGGTGGTGGGCGACATTCACGAAGACATCATCTCGGCGCTCAAAGAGGCCGGCGCGCGGAGCGACGCGGTGCTCGTCTCCGGCGGCATGGGCCCCACCACCGACGACCTGACGATGGAGTGCGCGGCGCGGTTGGCCGGCGTGGGCATGTACGAAGACGCCGCCACCCGTGCCCACCTCGAGGCGCGCTTCAAGCAGCGCGGCTTCGTGCTCAGCCCGAACAACCTCCGGCAGGCGCTGATCCCCGTCGGCGCGACGGCGGTGATCAACCAGGCCGGCTCGGCGCCGATGGTGGTGCAGAAGGTCGGTGCCTGTACCTACTTCTACGTGCCCGGCGTGCCTTCGGAGTACCGCTGGCTCGCCGAGAACGAGGTGATTCCCCGCATCGCAGCGCTGGCCGGTACCCGCGACGTTCGCGTGCTCAAGCTGTTGAAGACGGTGGGGCTGCCGGAGTCGCACCTCGACCAGAAGGTGCTCCCGCTGCACGCCAGGCACCCGAAGGTGGTGTTCGGCTTTCGCACCCACGCGCCCGAGAACCACCTCAAGCTGCTCGCCACCGGCGCGACGGTCGAAGAAGCGCAGGCGGCGCTCGCGGCCGCGGAGGTCGATTCGCGCGCGGCGGTGGGCGCATTCATCTTCGGCGCCGACGACGAGACGTTGGCGGGGGTGGTCGGCCAACTGCTGCGCGCGTCGGGCGCGACGCTGGCCGCGGCCGAGAGCTGCACCGGCGGGCGCATCAGCGCGCTGATCACCGCCGAAGCCGGCGCGAGCGATTGGTTTCGCGGCGGCGCGGTCACCTACGCCGAGGCGGCGAAGCAGAAGTGGCTCGGGGTCGAGGCGAAGGCGCTCGAAGAGCACGGCGCGGTCTCGGAGGTCGTCGCGGCGCAGATGGCCCGCGGGGTGCGCGAGTCGCTCGGCGCGACCTGGGGCATTTCGGCCACTGGCTATGCGGGGCCGGGCGGCGGCGATGCGAAGAACCCGGTGGGCACGGTTTACCTCGGGCTGAGCGGGCCGAACGTCGAGCGGGTGGAGCGGCGGGTGCTCCCGTTCGATCAGCGCGAGCGGGTGCAGCTGTTCGCGACCTACGCAGCGCTCGACATGTTGCGCCGAACGTTGCAAGGAGTCGCCCCGTGAGCGACCCGACTCCCGTGGCGGCGGCGACCCCTGAGCAGCCTCACCCCTGGGCGACCGCGGCGAAGATGTTCACCCAGGCGTACCGGGTGGAGCTCCAGCTGTTCGTGTTCAGCTTCGTGGTGTTGGCGGCGTTCTCGTCGTTCCGCTTCTTGCGGCAGAGCGAGGCGCCCCACTTCGTCTACCAGGCGAAGGGGTGGCTCGACGGCCGGCTCGACGTCGATCCTCCGAACATCGAAGACTGGGCCTGCGTTCGCGACGTGAATGGCGTGCGAGAGCGCTGCGCGGGCCAGCCGCTGCCGACCGACAAGTGGTACTCGAGCTTCCCCGCGTTTCCCGCGGTGGTGATGCTGCCGTTCGTGATCGTGAACGGGTACCAGTTCAACGACACCAGCTTCGGGGTGTTCATCGGCGCACTGGCGATCGCGTTCTTCTATTCGCTGCTGCGGCTGATCAACGAGCAAGAAGGTCTCGGGCGAACGGTGCGCGAGAACGTGGTGATGTCGCTGGTGCTCGGGTTCGGCACGCTCTTCACCTACTGCGCGATTCGCGGCGAGGTGTGGTTCTCGGCCGAGGTGATGGGCGTGTTGTTCACCTGTCTCTACGCGCGCAACGCGCTGAAGGCGCGGCGGCCGGTGTTGGCGGGCCTGTTCTGGTCGATGGCGGTGCTGACGCGCACGCCGCTGTTCTTCACCGGCATCTTCTTCGTCGCGGAGGCGCTGCTGCCGACGGTGGGGAAGCGCCGCGAGGAGCTGCAGGCGTTCTTGAAGGACTACAAGCCGGGGCTGCGCAAGCTCGGCTGGTTCGCGGCAGGTGCGGCGCCGCTGGGGCTGGCGGGGGCGTGGTTCAATCAGGTGCGCTTCGGGAGCATCACCGAGTTCGGCCACCGGTACTTCTTCAACAACCGGGTGAACCAGGACATCGACACCTGGGGGTTGTTCAACCCGCACTACCTGGCGCGCAACCTCGACGCGGCGTTCCTGCAGCTGCCGATCGGCGGCTCGCACGGCGGGTTCGTGGGCTACTCGCCGTGGGGCATGTCGCTGTTTCTCACCCTGCCGCTGTTGGGATTGGCGTTCGCGCCAGCGTCGCGCGCGCGGGCTGGGCTGGTGAGCGTGGCGGCGATGGCGGTGACGCTGGTCTTCTCGTTGCTGTTCCCCCAGAGCGGCGGCCTGGGTGAGCGTTCGGCGATCTGCTGGCTGGCGTTGCTCGCCACCGGAGCGGTGTGGCTCTACTTCTCGTCGAACGAAGAGAAGCCGGAGCGGATCAAGCTGCCGCTGCTGCTCGCGCTCGGCGCCTGCGCGCTGCCCGGTTTGTTCTACCAGAACACCGGCTACGCCCAGTTCGGCTTCCGGTTCAGCCTCGACTACACGCCGTACATTCTGCTGCTGGTGGTGGCGATGGGGTGGCGCCCGCTCAAGTTGCTGCCCGCCGCGGTCGCCATCGTCGGTGGCATCTTCGCCTTCTGGGGAGCGATCGGCTTCCGAGGTTTCACCGAGGGCATGCGCGGCTGGTAGCCGGCCGGGCTTTGAGTCAAAGCCGGTTGGAGTCAAAGCCTCCTGGATCGTCCCGGCCACCGCCGGCAACTCACCCGGTATGACGCTCCTAGTGGTTTCGCTGGTTTTGGCGCAGGCAGGCAACGTCGAAGTCTTCTCCGACCGCGACGAGACGTACGTTCGTGCCGGCGCGACACAGGGCCTCCAGGTCGGTCAGTCTCTCAACGTCACCTCCAAAGACGGCAAGGCCGTCGGTTCTGCGGTGACCCTCGAAGTCTGGGACGCCCTCGCGCGGGTGCACCTCGACGAGTCGGCCCAGAAGTTCCATGGCGCAAAGCGCGTGCTCCTCGGCAAGGCCGAGCCCGTCGAAGCCGAGCAGGAGTCTGCCGCGCCGCAGGCTGCCGCCGCCGCCCAGCTCAAGGACGATGACGATGCTGCCGAGTCCGAAGAAGAAGACGACAACAAACCGGTCGCTCCGGGCGAGCTGCGCGGCCACGCCTCGGCGGTCGGCTTCTGGCAGGGCAAACGCATCACCATCGAGAACGCCTCCAAGACCGACTGGCACCACTGCAAGCTCCGGCTCCCCGACCGCCGCCGCTACGAGCTGGGTGACCTGGCCCACCACGACTCCGAGCACGTGATGCTGTTTCGCTTCGAGGGCGGCGATGGACTGTTCAGCTCGTCGGACAAGCCGCTCGATTCGATTCAGGTGAAGTGCGACGAGGGCATGACCAAACTGAAGCTCGCCCTGTAGAAACCGCGCCGCGCCGCTGTTACGCATCACCCATGGCGCCGCGGTGGCACACGCGAGAAGACTCCGGCATTCGCCTCGACCGCCAGCTGCGCTGGTGGCACGACGACGAGCCGATCGAACACCCGAAGATCGTCGAGCTGTTCAACAAGGGCCTCGCCCCCACCGACGACGGCAAGTTCAAGCTCACCGTCGGCAACGACTGGTGCTTCGTCACCGTCGAAGACGCCGCCTACTCGGTCTCGGTGCTCGACGAAGAAAACGGCAAGCTCTGGCTGCGCCTGTCTGACCGCACCGCTGAGCCGCTCGATCCCCTCCTCCTTGCAGCTCGACTCCGACGGAGTCGTCACCGCCAAAGTGAAGAACGGCCGCGCCAAGGCCCGCTTCTCGCGCGACGCCCAGTTCGCCCTCGGGGAGAGACTGACCCCCGCCGCCGGCGGCGTGCGCCTCCAGGTTGGAAGCGCCGCCGTCGACGTACCCGCCCTCGCCGCCCTCTGTTGACTACCGGCGCGCCTCCTGCGCCGCCGGCAGCCAGCACACCTTCGCCTCGCCTCCCCGCACCCGCCCGTGCGCCACCTTCGGCCGCGACACCGGAGCCTGCCGCTCCGCCGCGCAACCCCGGCACCGCGCCAACCCGCCCTCCCGCCCCGGCTGCCACCACAGCTGCAGCCCCAACAAACCGATGAACGCTCCCGCGAACGCCAACAGCCTCACGCCGCCTCCAACTTCGGCGCCGAGGTGCCCCGCGGAGCCACCTGAATCTTCGCCGCCAGCGCCTCCCGCACCTGCGGCCGCTCGCGCAGCCACTCGCACGCGCGCTCCCGGCCCTGGCCGATGCGCTCGCCCTCGAAGATGTAGTGGCTGCCCGACTTCTCGATCAGCCCCAGGGTGCAGCCGAGGTCGAGCACCTCGCCTTCGCGGTTGATGCCGCGGTCGTACATGATGTCGAACTCCGCCTCCTGAAACGGAGGCGCGCACTTGTTCTTCACCACCTTCACCCGGGTGTGGCTGCCCACCACGGTGTCGGCCTCCTTGAGCGTGCCGGCGCGGCGAATCTCGCACCGCACCGAGGAGTAGAACTTCAGCGCGTTGCCGCCGGTGGTGGTCTCGGGGTTGCCGAACACCACGCCGATCTTCATTCGAATCTGGTTGATGAAGATGATGCAGGTGCCCGAGCGGCTCACCGCGCCGGTCAGCTTGCGCATCGCCTGGCTCATCAGACGCGCCTGCACGCCCATGTGCGCGTCGCCCATCTCGCCTTCGATTTCAGCGCGCGGCACCAGCGCCGCCACCGAGTCGACCACGATCAGGTCGACCGCGCCCGAGCGCACCAGGTGCTCGGTGATCTCGAGCGCCTGCTCGCCGGTGTCGGGCTGCGAGACCAACAGCTCCTCCACCCGAACGCCGAGCTTGCGCGCGTACGAGAGGTCGAGCGCGTGCTCCGCGTCGATGAACGCCGCCACGCCGCCCTGCGCCTGGCACTGCGCGATCGCGTGAAGGGTGAGCGTGGTCTTGCCCGACGACTCGTTGCCGAAGATCTCCACCACCCGGCCCTTGGGAAACCCGCCCACGCCGAACGCGCGGTCGAGCCCCACCGAGCCGGAGGGAATCACCGAGATCTTCTGGGCCTCCTCCTCCATCGCGCCCAGCTGCATCACCGCGCCCTTGCCGAACTGCTTCTCGATGGCCTGGACCGCCGCCGCCACCGCCTTCAACTTCTCCGAAACCTTGCTCATCGAATTGCCCCTCATGTGTTTGAACGGTTGCACGGGGAATTCCGTGCTGGGCCGCCCCACGAGCAACGCTCGTGCCGCGCGTCACCCGAGGAGGACCCACCTGCGCGGGGCGAGAAGTCTCCGCGTGCGGACGGGCAGGGATGCTCCACCCGGTACACGCGGTGGCAGCGCGCTTTACCCTGCGCTTTTGAGTGGTCCCCACCGGGTGAAGCGGGCTAATTCCAGCGACTCATCTCGTTTCGGAGGGGTATTAAAATGCGCAAGACGTTGGCCGCCGTCCTCGTTGCCTCCACGATGCTCGTCGCAGGTTCTGCGTGGGCTGATGATCCGCCGCCTCCGCCGCCCCCGCCCGCGGAGTCGGGTGAGAGCCCGTCGGCGAGCGGCACCTCGCTCACCCGCCAGCCGGGCGGCCTGTTCGACACCGCCGCCGGCAAGAAGCGCGACACCCTGTTGTCGGTGTTCGCCGGTCTGCCCTATGGCTACTACAGCTACGGCTTCGGCTTCGGCATCGGCGCCCGCTTCTACCTGCCGCTGGTCGGCGACGGCTTCATCCCGCAGATCAACGACGAGTTCGGCCTCGAGTTCGGCGCCGACCTCTCGCCCTCGTTCGGCACCTACAGCTACTTCTTCGTCGACATCCCGGTGCAGGTGCTGCTCGACGTGCACGTGACGCCGCAGTTCGACGCCTACGTGAAGCTCGGCATCTGCCCCACGCTGTACTTCGGGCACGACACCGGCTTCTACGCGGGCTCGCTGTTTGCCGGTGCGGTCGGCATTCGGTACAAGTTGGGCAGCTCCTTCTACCTCCGGGCCGAAGCGGGCTACCCGATGTTCATGGTGGGCATCGGCTTCGCGTTCTAAACGTGGTGGGCAGTGAAAATTCAGACTGAAGCCCTCGTCATCGGTGCCGGCCCTGCGGGCAGCGTCGCCTCCGCGATGTTTGCCCGGGCCGGCATCAAGCCCCTGGTCCTCGAAGCGGGAACGTTCCCCCGCTTTCAAATCGGGGAGTCGATGCTCCCCCGCGTCAACGACGTGTTGGCGGAGGCCGGTCTGTACGAGACGATCGTCGCCAAGAAGTTCATGCCCAAGCCGGGCGCGCTGTTCTTGAAGGGCGATCGCACCGACCGGTTCTGCTTCGCCGAGATGTTCCCCGGCCAGAGCCCGCAGGCGCTCCAGGTGGTGCGGGCCGACTTCGACCAGGCGCTGGCGACCAAGGCGCGCGAGTACGGCGCCGACATTCGCTTTCAGCAGCAGGTGACCGGCATCTCGTTCGACGCCAACGGCGTGTCGACCACCCAGGTCAAAGACGTCGAGACCGGCGGCGAGTACGAGGTCGAAGCGAAGATCGTGCTCGACTGCTCGGGCTACGGCCGGGTGCTGCCGAAGCTGCTCAAGCTCGAGGCGCCGTCGAAGATCGTTCCCCGCATGGCGTTGTTCGCGCACTTCGAAGGCGACGATCGGCCCAAGGGAGACGAGGCGGGCGACATCTGGGTGTGCGTGCACCCCAAGGGCCCGTGGATCTCGGATCATCCCCTTCTCCAACGGCCGCACCTCGGTGGGCGTGGTGGCGGAGCGGGAGATGATGAGCGCGGCCGGCAAAGACGACCGCGAGCGGATGATGCACTTCATCAACACCGACCCCAACGCGGGCAAGCGGCTGAAGAACGTCACCCAGGTGATGAAGACCACCAAGCTCGAGGGCTGGTCGTCGGCGGTGAAGCAGTTCTGGGGCCCGGGCTGGGTGCTCTGCGGCAACGCGAGCGAGTTCTTGGACCCGGTGTTCAGCTCGGGCGTGACGTTGGCGCTGGAGTCGTCGCACCGCGCGGCGAAGCTGGCGATCAAGCAGCTCAAGGGTGAGCGCGTCGATTGGGACGGCGACTACACCAAGCCGATGGACAAGGCGGTCGGCGTATTCAGGGTGTTCGTCGAGACCTGGTACACCGAAGAGCTGCAGCGGCTGCTGCTGGCGCCGAACAAGGCCGACAAGATCAAGCGCGCGATCACCTCGGTGCTCGGCGGCTACGTGCTCGACGAGCAGAACCCGTTCGTGCGCGATGCACGCGGCACGTTGAACGCGGCCCTGAAGTTCGTCGGGGGCTAATTCTTCAGCTTCGGCAGCAGGTACTGCGCGAGCGTGCTCACGCTCTTGAAGTGCTGCTTCGCGCTGCCGTCGCTCTCGAAGCGAACGTTGAACTTGTATTCCATCGCCGAGAGCAGCTCGAGCGCCGACAAGGAGTCGAGCCCGAGGCCCTCGGTGGGAGAGAACAGCGGTTCATCGTCTTTGATCGTCTCGGGCTTCACGTCCTCCAGGCGGAGGGTCTCGACGATCAGCTGCTTCAGCTCGGTTCGGAGTTGGGCTTCATCCATCGCCCTCATTGTTAGCAGGTAACCCTTTGGCCACGCCAGCCGACGAGGTCATCGCCCTGTCATGACGGCAGCGCGCCGACGTAGGTCGACGACGGGCGGATCAGCCGGCCGGTCGCGCGCTGCTCGAGGGCGTGGGCGACCCACCCTCCGGCGCGGCCGACCGCGAAGGTGGGCGTGAACGCCGCGCGGTCCACTCCGAGCGCGTCGAGCAGGGTGGCGGTGTAGAACTCGACGTTCGCCTTCAGCTCACGGTCAGGGTACCGGTTCTTGAGCAGCGTGGTGGCGGCCTTCTCGACGCCGCGCGCCAACGGCAGCCGCTTCGAGAGCGCCTGATCTCCGGCGGCGTTGGCCAGCTGCTCCAGCGCGCGCTCCAGCACCGCCGCCCGCGGGTCGCGCACCCGGTAGACGCGGTGGCCCATGCCCATGATGCGCCGGCCGGCATCGAGCTCCTTGGTGAGCCAGGCCTCGGCGTGCTCCGGCGAGCCGACCGCGTCGAGCATGTCGAGCACCGGGCCGGGCGCGCCGCCGTGCAGCGGGCCCTTGAGCGCCCCGAGCGCGCCGGTGACCGCCGACACCAGGTCGGAGCGGGTGGAGGCGATCACCCGGGCGGTGAAGGTCGACGCGTTCATCCCGTGGTCGATCACCGTCACCAGGTAGGCGTTGATCGCGCGCGCGGCGGCGGCGGAGGGCGCGGAGCCGAGCAACATGCGCAGGTAGTCGGTGGCGTGCGGCAGCGACGCATCGGGCGCCACCGGCGGCAGACCCGCGCGCTTGCGCGACCACGCCGCGGCGAACACCGCGGTGGCGGCCACCACCTCGAGCGGGCTCGAAGCGCCGTCGAGCTGGCCGACCGAGCCGCGCAGCGCGTCCATTCCATCGGCGGCGTCGAGCGCCTTGCCGAGGGTGGGCAGCAGGGCGAACGCCTTCACCCGCGCCGCGCCGAGGCCGGTCACCGGCTCGCCGAGCAGCCGCTCCAGCACCGTCTCGTAGGGGAGCCCGGCGAGGTCCTCCACCTGGGCGCCGGCGATCACCAGCCGGCCCTCGTCTCCGTTCACGTCCGACAGCCGCGTCTCCGCGGCGACCACTCCTTCGAGCCCCGAGCTGTTCATGTGCGCCTCGTTTGTGGTTGTGCTTCGAAGTGGATAACGTTCAGTCAACGTGAATCAACGTCGATTGAACAATCCATCTGAGGACGCCAGCGAGGACGAGTGGTTGACCGCCCGGGAGGCCGCCCGGCTGCTGGGAGTGAAGCTCACCACCCTCTACTCCTACGCCGCGCGGGGGCTGCTCGGCGCCGGCGCCAACCGCGGCCCGGGGCACCAGGCGCGCTACCCCAAGGCCTCGGTGCTGCGGCTGAAGACGCGGGCCGACGCGCGGTCGGGGCACGCCGCGGTCGCCGGAGGGGCGCTCCAGTGGGGCGAGCCGGTGCTCGACACCTCGATCACCCAGCTGACTCCGGAGGGCCCGCGCTACCGGGGCCACCTCGCCACCCAGCTGGCGCGCGACGGCCGCCGCTTCGAGGAGGTCGCCGAGCTGCTCTGGCGCGACTCGTTCGAGGCCGGCTCCGGCTGGCGGGCGCCGCTCACCCGGCTCGACGGCCTTTCGCCGCTGGCGAAGCGCGGGGCGCCGCTGCCGACGGTGATCGCCGCCTCGTCGTGGATCGGCCTGGAGGAGGGCGGCCGCATCTCGCTCCAGCCGGAGGTCGAGCTCAGCCGGGCGCGGGTGCTGATTCGCCAGCTCGCCGCCTGCGTCGGGCTCGCCCACGGCGCAGACCGCGCCTCACAAGCGGCGAAGCAGGAGTCGATCTCCTCCACCGTGTTCTTCGCGCTCAAGGGCCAGGCCCCGATCGAGCTGCAGTCGAAGGCGCTGGAGCGCGCGCTGGTGGTGCTCGCCGACCACGAGCTGAACGCCTCCACCTTCGCCGCCCGGGTCGCCGCCGGCGTCGGGGCGGGGCTGCACGCGTGCGTCACCGCCGCGCTCTCCACGCTCTCGGGCATTCGCCACGGCGGCGCGGCCGACCGGGCGGAGGCGATGGCGGAGCAGGCGCTCACCCGCGGCGCCCGCGCGGTGGTGCAGGAGCGGCTGGCCTTCAAAGACTCGCTCCCGGGCTTCGACGCCGGCGCCTACCCGCTGGGCGACCCGCGCACCTCGCCGCTGATGGAGGCGGCCCTGGAGCTGGCCCCGAAAGACGCGCGGCTGAAGACGCTCGACGAGCTGAGGAGGGTGGTGCGGGAAGACACCGGCGCGCACGCCGCGGTCGACTTCGGGCTGGTCTCGGTGTCGTGGGCGCTCGGCCTGCCCACCGGCAGCCCCTCGGTGCTGTTCGCGCTCGCTCGCACCGCCGGTTGGGTGGCCCACGTGCTCGAGCAGCGCGGAGCGGGAACCACCATTCGCCCGAGGGCGCGCTACTTGCCGCCGCCCATCGCGACGAACCGCTCCAGCGCCTTCTGAAGCGCCATCGTCTTCATCTTCTCTTCGTCGAGCTGTGAAGAGACGTCGCGCAGCTCGTCGCGCAGCTTGGTGAAGGCGCCGTCCTGGAGCTGTTGCTGCATCGTTCGCAGCTCGGCCATCAGCGCGGCCCGCTGGGTGGTGGCGGCGTCGAGCTCCTTCTTGCTGCGCACCCGCAGCTCCTCCAGCTGGCGCTTCACGTCTTTGGCGTGCTCGGCCTTCAGCTCCTGGAACATCTCCTTCGACGCCGCCATCTCGTTGGCGAGGTCGTTGGCGCGCTGACCCTCGGTGACCGCCTCGGCCTGGAGCCGGGTCACCTGGTCGGCCGCTTCGCTCAGCAGCGCGGTCATCTTGGCGCGCTCGTACTCGAGCTCCTCGGCCTTGCTCTGCAGCCCGGTGACCACGTCTTCGAGCACCTTCTTCTCGGCCTCCGAGAGCTCCAGCTTCTCGAGCAGCGCGGTCTCGGATTCCCGCAGCCGCGCCAGCTCTTCTTCGTAGGCCTCGACGCTGCCCTTGAGGTCGGCGATCTCGGCGATCAGCGCGGTGGAGTCGGCCTCGGTGGGCGACGGCGCCTCCTGGTACTCGGCGAGCAGGGCGTCGATCGCGGCCTTCACCGCCGGGTCGAGGTCGCCGAACTGCACCCCGAAGCCGGTGTCTTCGCGCCGCACCACCTTGCCCAACAGCGAGAGCACCGGGTGGTTGGGCGGAGCGAGCTCGATCGCCACCTGCGAGCCGAGCGGCAGCGGGTGCTGGCTGCGAACGAACAGCCCGCCCTCCGACAAATCACGCAGGTAGCTGGCCCGAAACGCGTCACGGGTCGCCACTTTCACCCCGAGACGGAAGACGCGGTGCCGCTCGTGTGCACGACGTTCGATCATCTGCTGAGAGCTCTCCCGAACAACGAGCGCGAACTATCGCGCGGAGCGCAGCGATGCGACAGTTCCTGAACCGGTGGCCGACTGGGAACAGCTCGTTCAGTCCTTGACGAAACCGTCGCCGGTGCCCTTGTGCCCGGAGCTGACGCTGCTCCAGGCCGAGAGCGTGTTCGACGTCTGGTCGAAGGTCGAGGCGGCGGTGGGCAAGCAGGTGGAGCCGCCGTTCTGGGCGTTCGGCTGGCCGGGCGGGCAGGCGTTGGCGCGCTACCTCATCGATCGGCCCGAGCTGGTGCGTGGCAAGCGGGTGCTCGACTTCGGCTCGGGCAGCGGGCTGTGCGGCATCGGAGCGGTGAAGAGCGGCGCCCAGGTGACGGCGGTCGAGCTCGACCCGCTCGCGGCGGCGGCGACGAAGCTCAACGCGGCGCTCAACCAGGTTCACCTCGAGGCGAAGGTGGCGAACGTGGTCGGGGCTGACGAAGGGTGGGACCTGGTGCTCGCCGGAGACGTCTTCTACGAGCGGGCGCCCTCGGGCGCGATCGCCACGTGGCTGGCGAAGCTCGCCGCCCGCGGAGCCACGGTGCTGATCGGCGACCCCGGGCGCGCCTTTCTGCCCACGGGCCTGACCGAGCTGCTGCGGTACCACGTGCACACCTCGGTCGACTGGGAGGGCGTGCCGGAGCGGGATCCACGGGTTCTGCAGATGAAGTAGCGCGGCACGTGGCGTGCTCCACCGCGTAGGCGTGTTCGCCGCGCTCGCCAGCTGTCTGCTCGCCGCCGCTCCGGTGTGGTCGGCCGAACGCGCGGCGCCCACCTGGCACGCGGGAGATGATCAGTCGTGGACCTCGGTGGCGGTGCTGGGCACCGCCCTCGACGGGCGGGTGGCGCTGGCGATCGAGCGGGGCTGGGCCAACGAAGGCGTCGACTATTCGTATGTGGTGCAACTGATCGACCCGCGCGGCGAGCTGCCGGTGGAGCAGGTGAGCTTCGGCACCGACGACCCCGAGCGGGCCTCGATCGCCGCCGCCTGGCAGCAGAAGGGCGACGCGATGCGCGAGCTGCTCGAGACGGCGAAGGTGGCGGCGCGGCACTCGGGGTTCAGCTCCGACCCGAACCGCAAGCCGTCGCTGCTCGAGCTCAGCTCCGACCCGCTCGCCGACGACTACTTCGATCAGATCAGCATCGAGGTGCGGCTGGGCGGGCGGTTCTGGTTCAAGACCGAGCGGTCACTGATCCGCTCCTTGTCGTGGGTGGGGGCGGTGCGGTCCAAGCGGGGGGACCTGCACGTGTTTCTGGCGACCGACCGGGGGTGGGAGGGCATACCGGGCCGATGGGTGAGGGTGGAGGCGCCGCCAGCGTAGGTGGGTTATACAACCCGCCGCATGAGTCCCTCCGCCCGTAAGCCGATGACGCTGACGCAGAAGATTCTCGCCCACCACGCGCGTGGTCTGAAACGGCCGTGGGTGGAGGCGGGCGACATTCTGCAGATTCGCGTCGATTGGACCATCGCCTCGGAGCTGGCGTGGAACGGCATGGACCGCACGTATTCTCTGCTCGGCCGGCCGAAGATTTCAGACCCGGCGCGCTTCTTCCTCGCGGTCGACCACACCGTCGACCCGGTGACGCTGGCGAACGACCCGCGGGCGCAGAAGCTGGCCAAGCTGTCGCGCGACTTCGCCCAGGAGGCGAAGGTTCGTCACTTCTACGACTCGAACGTCACCATCCTCCACACCAAGTTCTACCGTGACCTGGTGCAGCCCGGTCAGGTCGTGCTGGGCGCCGACTCGCACACCAGCTCGCACGGCGGCCTGGGCGCGTTCTCGATCGGCCTGGGCGGAGCCGACATCACCGCGGCGATGGTGCTCGGCCAGTCGTGGATCGAAGTGCCCGAGGCGATCGCGGTCGAGTACTCGGGGGAGCTGCCGTTCGGCATCGGCGGCAAAGACGTGATCCTGAAGACGCTGGGCGACCTCAAGCGCAACACGGTCGCGATGGAGCGCACGGTCGAGTACCGCGGCGCGGCGGTGAAGAAGTTCTCCACCGACATGCGGTTCACGATCGCCAACATGACCGCGGAGTTCGGCGGCCTGAACGGCATCTTCGAGGCCGACGAGGTGGTGGCGCAGTGGCTGTCGGGTCGCAAGAGCGACAACGCCGAGCCGCTCTACTTCCGCGCCGACCCCGACGCGCCGTACAAGGCGCGCTACCCGATCGAGCTGAACAAGCTGGCTCCGCTGGTGGCGAAGCACCCGTCGCCCGACAACGTGATGACCGTCGACGAGGCGGCCGGCACCGCGGTGCAGGGTTGCTTCATCGGCGCGTGCACCACCACCGAAGAAGAGCTGGTGCTGGCGGCGCTGGTGCTGGAGCAGGCGTTCAAGGATCAGCCGGCGCGCGCGGCCTCGGCGAAGCAGCTGGTGGTGCCGGGCGACCTCTCGATTCAGGCGCGGCTGAAGGAGGGCGACCTCTGGCGGCACTACGAGAAGGCGGGCTTCCGCATCGGGCCTCCGGGCTGTTCGATGTGCCTGGGCGTGGCGAGCGAGAAGGCGATGCCGGGCGAGACGTGGATTTCGTCGCAGAACCGCAACTTCGAGAACCGCATGGGTCAGGGTTCGTTCGCCTGGCTGTCGTCGGCGGCCACCGTGGCGGCGTCGGCGGTGGGGATGAAGATTTCGGACCCGCGGCCGTGGCTGGCGAAGATCGATCAAGACCGGTTCAACAAGCTGCTCCACCGCGACAGCGGCAAGCCGATGCCCGAGGTGCGCTCGGCCGAGCCGAACATCGAGACCAGCACCGGCGCGGGTGCGGCCGGCGCGGCTGGCGCGGCGAAGAAGCCGGTGCTCAAGGGCAAGGTGCAGCGGTTCGGCGACTCGGTCGACACCGACGCGATCATCCCCGGGCAGTTCTGCCACCTGGTGAAGTTGGAAGAGCTCGGCGAGAAGGCGTTTCACTTCGTGCGGCCGGAGTTCCCGTCGCGCGCGAAGGAAGGCCGCAACATCATCGTCGCCGAAGAGGGTTGGGGCTCCGGGTCCTCTCGAGAACAAGCCGTGTGGGCGCTCCAGGGCGTCGGCATTCAGGCGGTGATCGCGAAGAGCTACGCGTTCATTCACAAGCGCAATCTGGTGAACGAGGCGGTGCCGTACCTGGTGGTGCGCGACGACGCCTTCTACAAGCTGGCGCAGGAAGACTCAGAGCTGGAGATCGACCTCGCGACCGGCAAGGTGCTCCACGTGGCCTCGGGCAAGAGCTTCGCAGCTGAAGACCCGTCGCAGATCGTTCAGGCGCTCCAGCGCGAGGGCGGTCTGGTGAGCGCGATCAAACGCCACGGTCAGCAGGTGTTCGAGGCGCTGTCGGCGTAACGGTCACGGTCGTGGTGCGGCTGGCCGAAGCGGCGTTACGCTTCGGGTGATGGTTCACGCCCTCACACCGTTGCTGTTGGTGCTCAACGCAGCTCCGGTGCATGTCTGGGCCTTCCACGGCGCGGCGCCTGCCACTTCGCCTGATCAGCTGCTGAAGAAATACGACCCCGACGTGACGCTGATCGACGCCTCGCCGCTGTACGAGGTGTTCAACGGGGCGAAGTCGCAGTTTCAAGACTTCAGCGGCTTCACCGCCGCGGCGCCCGCTGCGTGGCCGAAAGAGCTGACCGCGGTGTGGAACGACGCGATGAAGCACTGCCGCGACGAGGCCGGGCCTCCGCCGTGGAAGGGCGCCCAGGCGCTGACGGTGGCGTCGAGCTGCTCGGAGCAGATCACCTCGTATCTCTGGCAGAAGTACTTCGAGCGGGTGAAGGCCGAGCGGGTCATCTTCATCAAGGCAGACCCCAAGCTGCTGATCGCGAGCACCTTCGAACCCTCCGAAGAGGTCGAGCACTTCATTCGCCTCGAGGGCGATTCGAAGGACGTCGGCGCCCGGCTGGAAGAAGCGCTCGGTGAGCTGAAGAAGCCGGCGCAGCTGCAGCGGCAGGCGCGGGTGGTGGTGACCGAGCTGTCGGGCCGGGTGGTGGGCGATCCCTTCAAGGGCGAGAAGCTTGCGACTGCCGCGGTGAAGGCGAAGAAGTGCGACGCGCTGCCGTTGTCGCTGGCGGTGAGCCCCAACTCCACGCTCTCGACCGCGCTCCAGGACCGGTGGGGGAATTCGACCCGCGGCCGCGGGCCAGGCGGCTCGTGCACGCTCGAGCTGAAGCTGCGGGGGTCGCTCTACGATGCGTCGCTCACCTGCGGCAGCGTGACGGTGAAGACCGACGCTCCGAAGAAGGGCGGCGGTGACGTGCTGACCGAGAAGCTGATCACCGGGCTCGCGGCGCAGTATTGCCGGTGACGTTCGGACCACTGCATTGATGGGGGTGGGGTGGTGTTTTTCGGCACTGCCGCTGAGCGCTCCGCCCGCGATTGAGCGGCCAGCCGTGCGACGCGGGTGTGCTTCTCGACGCGGGGGAAGTGCAGCGGGGGCGGACTGGCGCGAGGTCTCCCAGCCGAAGGGGTTCACGCGCTGCTATCAAAGTGTCCGGAGTTAGCGCGTGGAGGAGCTGAATTCTTCACTCCTGCGACGCCCGCACGAGGAAATCGGGGCGCTGGTGTCGCGGATTCGCGCCGCCGGCGGCTGGCCACGCGCTAACTCCGGACACTTTGATAGCGCGCAAACGGCGTCTCCACGTCACCCAGCGAAGGTGGCCTAACTCGCGGGAACAACTCGAGTCGGGTCTCGAAACCGCTGAGTCGCTGACGCGAAAAAATGTGGCCACGCGCTAACTCCGGACACTTTGTTGAGCGACCTCCAACAAACCGTCCGGAGTTAGCACTCGGCGATACCGTCGCCCGTGCGGGTTGCCGAAGACGACTCGCGCGTCTGGCGTGCAGAGCCTGTGAAGAGAACACCCGCGCCGCATGGCTGGCCGCTCAGTCGCAGGCGGAGCCACGCAGCGGCAGTGCGCTCATCCAGCGCTCACCTCCCCATCAAAGCCGATAGCCTCGCGTCGTGCCCGAGGACGACCGCGTTCACCCGCTGCTCGACGTCAGCCGCGCCGCGATTGACGCCGTCGCCGCGCGAGCGCTCGGAGCACCCGTCGCCCGCGTCGAGCCGTTGCGCGGTGGCCTCAGCCACACCCTCTTCGATGTCACCACCACCGACGGCTCCCGCAGCGTGTTCCGCTTCTGCGCGGGCAGCGTCGAGCGCTTCGAGCGCGAGCGCCGGCTGTTGCTCGAGCTCGCGCCGCATCTTCCTGTGCCGAAGCTCCGCTGGTCGGGCGTGGTCGAGCACCCGGTGTTGGTGCTCGGTTTCGTCGAGGCCGAGCCGTTCTGGAAGATTCGAAAGGAACATCCGGACCAGGTCGAGGACCTTGCTGGACCTCTCGCGCGGCTGCTCGTCTCCGTCGCCGCTGCCCCGGTCGTCGCCGGGCCTCCGCTTCCTGAGGCACGGGTCAAATACGCAGACGATCCGATCGCCCTGACGGTGGAGCGCCTTGGGTCGGAGGCGGTGCGCGAGCGGGCCGGCGCTTCGTTGTGCGATCAGTTGATCCGCACCTACCAGGGGGCAGCCGGGCTTCGCAGTTTGGGAGCGAAGCGGCTGTGTCACGGCGATCTCAGCCTCCGCAACGTTCTGCTGCGTCCACACGCGGGCACCTGGGAGATCGCCGCGCTGATCGATTGGGACGAGCCCTTCGACGCCACGCCGTTGTGGGACGTCGGTCAGCTCTTCCGCTATCGAAACCGGTTCCCGCCCCGCTTCATCTCCGCCTTCGAGCGGGCGTACCGCGACGCTGGCGGTGCGCTCGCTGACGACTGGTGGCGCAGCTCCCGGCTGGTCGACGCGATGCGGTTCATCGACACCTTGTGGAGACCGCGGGACCAGCCGGCCGTGTTCGCCGAGCTGCGCGCTCTGCTCACGGATCTGGTGATCGAAGCCTGAGCAGCAACTTCGGCAACAGCCGCGGCTTCCACGCGTCGACGCTGAACAGCCCGGGGCCGAAGATGCCGGTCACCGCCAGACAGAACGCCAACCACCCGAGGTTCGGCTGCGCCAGCGGTGAGGCCCGGGTCTGCAACCAGAGCAAGCCAACGCCGATCGCGACCTGAGCCGCGATCACCGCGACGAAGAAGCGGGTGCTGATGCCCACCGTGATCAGCAGCCCCACGAACAGTCCGATCACCGCCGAGACCGGCTCGAGCGGAGACACCATCAGCCGGGAGTCGTTGGCGGGAGTCCACGGCAGCACCCCGAGCGCGAGCGCTCCGTCGACCGAGCAGCTGAGCCCCACCACCACCCGTATGATCAGCAACCACACGCTCACCGCGACGCTGAAACCGATCGAGCGGGCGCTCATGCCCTCGTGCTACACCTCGGGGCGTGAAGATCAAATCGCCTACCGCCCCGGTCACCACTCCGACCCCGAACGCCTCGCAGCCCGCCGCCGCGAAACCGGCCGCGAGCACCAGCTCCGCCGCGCCCACCGGCTGGGGCCCGAAGACCGGCGACGCCAAGCGCACCCTGATCTCCCACGCCACCGACGCGGCGATGAAGGCGATCAGCTCCGGCAACCCGCAGCACCCACTGCTCGAGAAGTTCGGCGAAGGCCTCGGCAAGGCGCTCGGCGTGGTGGTCACCGAAGCGCTCGCTCTGAGCCCGAAGTGGAACGCCCCGCTGATGGACGCGAACGGCAAGCCGGTGCAGCACGTCGAAGGCGCCGACCGCATCGGCAACCACGACATTCTCACCCGCCACCAGGAAGTGGTCGGCCCGAAGATCACCGCGCTGGTGCAGAAGATGGCGCCGGGCGCGATTCACGATCTGCTCGAGGGCCTCGGCAAGGGCGCCACCGAAGCGCCGGGCGACTCGTACCGCCTCGAAGCCGCGGTGAGCGACGCGCTGAAGAAGCTCTGATACGCACCGAGCCGTGAGTCCCGAAGTACGCCAGTACGCCGTCTACGCCCTCGGCGCGGCCCTGGTGGTCTACATGCTCCGCCGCAACCTCTGGCGCTTCCTGCTCTTCGTGAAGCCGACCGCGCTCGAGCTCGAAGCCGACGCGCCCGCTGATCAGATGAAGCTGCCCGCGATGCTCGAGAAGCGGCAGACCGACCTGCTCGCGCTCGGCTTCGTGCCGCTCGGCACCCACCTGGAGCGCGCGCCGCTCGGCGGGCAGCTGCTCTCGTTCGACTACGGCCACCCGAAAGAGCTCGCCTTCGCCACCCTCACCGCGTCGAACGACAACCCGCGGCTGTACCTGTTCTCACGCGCGGGCGAAGCGTTCGTGCTCACCGCCGACTACCGCCGCCCCGCGCACGAAGAGAAGGGCCGCTACTTGAGCGGCTCGCTCGAAGGCGTCTCGGTGGAGCGCCTGTTCAAAGCCCACCAGCGCCGCCTCGCCGAGCTGGGAAATGCGACCGGCACCTGCACGTTGGAAGGGCGGGTCGACGCCGGGCGAGCCTGGTTGTCGGGCCCTGGGGCTTCGGAGACCCGTCAACAGAACTTGCTCGGACTGTTGTGGACGGTGGGGACTGTTGGCATGGTGGCGGCCGCCATCTTTGGGAGAGTCAAACAATGAAGAGCGTTTCGAAGAACGAAGAGATCTGGTTCCTGTCGGGCAAGCGCACCGCGTTCGGTGAGTTCAACACCTCGCTGAAAGACATGTCGGCCACCGACCTCGGCGTCGTCTCCGCCAAGTCGGCGCTCGAGGCGGCGAAGGTCAGCCCCGAAGACGTGAACCACGTCGTCTACGGCAACGTGATGCAGACGTCGGCCGACGCCATCTACCTCCCCCGCCACATCGGGCTGAAGACCGGCATTCCCGTGCCGGTGCCCGCGCTGGGCGTGAACCGCCTCTGCGGCTCCGGCTTTCAGGCGTTCGTCACCGCCGCCGAGCTGATGCTCACCGACCAGGCGCAGGTCGTTCTCGCCGGTGGCACCGAGTCGATGTCGCAGGCGCCGCACATCATTCGCGGGCTGCGCACCGGGCTGGGCCTCGGCAAGGGCCAGCTGGAGGACTACCTGTTCGCGGGTCTGTTCGACACCTACGCCGGCATCCCGATGGGAATGACCGCCGAGAACCTCGCCGAGCAGTACAAGATCAGCCAGGAGCAGGTCGACGAGTTCTCGGTGCTGTCGCAGAAGCGCTGGGCGGCGGCGCACGAGGGCGGCCGGTTCGCGGCTGAGATCACCCCGGTCGAGCTGAAGAGCAAGAAGGGCATCACCAGCTTCATGGTCGACGAGCACCCGCGCCCCGACTCCACCGTCGAGGGCTTCAAGAAGCTCGGCCGCGCGTTCAAGAAAGACGGCGTGATTCACGCCGGCGCCGGCTCCGGCATCTGCGACGGCTCCGCGTCGGCGGTGATGGCGACCCGCTCCTGGGCCGAGAAGAAGGGCCTCAAGCCGCTGGGCAAGCTGATCAACTGGGCGTCGACCGGCTGCGACCCGAAGATCATGGGCATCGGTCCCGCGGGCGCGATTCGCAAGCTGCTCGAGCGCGCCGAGATGAAGCTGGGCGACGTCGATCTGTTCGAGGTGAACGAGGCGTTCGCGCCCCAGTACCTCGCGGTCGAGAAGGAGCTCGGCCTGCCGCGCGAGAAGACCAACGTCAACGGCGGAGCGCTCGCGCTCGGCCACCCGCTCGCGGCCTCCGGCGCGCGCATTACCATTCACCTCCTGCACGAGATGAAACGGCGCGGCGTCAAGTACGGCGTGGGGTCGGCGTGCATCGGCGGTGGACAGGGCATTGCGGTGCTCGTCGAGTCGGCCTAAAGACGGTGACCGTCATGACCGAGATCCCCGATCCGAAGCAGACGAGGGAAGAGGCGAAGAAAATCGCCGAAGCGCGCCGGGCCGAGCGCAAGAATCGGAAGCGCAAGTGCGCGCTGTGCGGGACGGAGGAGTCCGACAAGACTCCTTTCTTCGCGCACCCCGACGGCATTGGCCCGACCTGCAAAGAGCCGGGGCTGTGCGAGCACTACCGCGCTGGCCCCAAGAGGTAGGTTCCTTTGGAAAGCGCAGCTGCGAAGACGCTCTCGCGCGATGAGATCATCTTCGACTGGAACGAGATCGGCCCCCGGCCGAAGCCCCAGCATGCGTTCGACCTGAACGACGAGACGCTGCGCGACGGCGTGCAGTCTCCGTCGGTGGTCGACCCCGGCGTCGAAGACAAGCTCGAGCTGTTGTCGCTGATGAACGACCTCGGCATTCGCGCGGTCGACATCGGGCTCCCCGGCGCCGGCAAGCGCGCGTTCGACGACGTCGTTCGCCAGGCGAAGTACATCTCCGACCAGAAGCTTTCGCTGGAGCCCAACTGCGCCGCCCGCACCGTGCTCGCCGACATCAGGCCGGTGGTGGAGGCCGCGCAGAAGTCGGGCCAGAAGATCGTCGTCTACACCTTCATCGGCTCGAGCCCGATTCGGCAGTGGGCCGAGAACTGGGACCTGGAGTTCATTCGCAAGACGTCGGAGGAGGCGATCTCCTTCGCGGTGCGCGAGGGGCTCGAGTGCGCCTACGTCACCGAAGACACCACCCGCAGCTCGCCCCAGAACCTCGACGTGCTGTTCCGCAACGCGATCGACCAGGGCGCCAGCCGGCTGGTGCTCTGCGACACCGTCGGTCACGCCACTCCCGAGGGCGCCAAGGCGCTGGTGGAGTGGACCAAGGGGCTGATTCAGGCCTCGGGCGCCAAGGTGGCGATCGATTGGCACGGGCACAACGACCGCGGCATGGCGGTGCAGAACGCGATCGCGGCGCTGGAGGCCGGCGCGCAGCGGCTGCACGCGTGCGGTCTCGGAGTGGGCGAGCGGGTCGGCAACACCTCGATGGATCAGCTGCTGCTGAACCTGAAGCTGATGGGGTGGATCGACTACGACCTCCACAAGCTGGTCGAGTACGTCGAGAAGGTGAGCCGCTCCACCAAGGTCTCGGTGCCGGTGAACTACCCGCTCTCGGGCTACGACGCGTTTCGCACCGCGACCGGCGTGCACGCGGCGGCGATCATCAAGGCAAAGAACAAGGGCGACGACTGGCTGGCCGACCGCATCTACTCGGGCGTGCCGGCGGGCGAGTTCGGCCGCGAGCAGTTGATCGAGATCGGCCACATGAGCGGCATGAGCAACGTGCGCTTCTGGCTGGCGCAGCGAAAGCTCCCCGCCACCGACGAGCTCTGCCAGCGCATTCTCGCCAAGGCCAAGTCGGTCGCCTGGACCCTCACCGAGGCCGAGGTGATGGCGATCGTTCGGCCTGCGAAATCAAAGAAGGCCAAGGCTGTTACCAAACGCAAGGGTGCGGCAGGGCGGGCCAAGCGGCGCGCGCGGCGGTAGCGTGTTAAATGGAAGGGGCTCCGCTCTCGCAGCGGGGTTGGGCGGCGAAAAAGGCAGGTGGCCATGTCTGGAGCAACCAACTTCACCGGTATCAAGGTGTTCTCGACCACGCTGGCGCGCGACCGCGAGCAGATGGGCGAGAACATCACCAAGTGGCTGAAGGACAACGCGAACATCGAGATCGTCGACAAGGTGGTGACCCAGAGCTCCGACAAGGAGTTCCACTGCCTGTCGATCACGATCTTCTACCGCCCCAAGTGAGCTGAGCGTGGCCCGCAACTTTCGGCTCGCACTTCCTCCGATTCACGGCGCCGGCGCGCAGCTGGCGGTCGCCTTCTTGATCGTCTCGGTGATCACCGTGCTCGGCAAGAGCGTGGTCGCACCGTTCACGTTGCTGGTGCCGGCGTACGTGTTCGAGAAGTACTTCGTCTGGCAGCCGCTCACCTACGGCTTCATCGAGACCTCGCCCACCGGCGTGATCTTCGGCGCGATCATTCTCTGGTCGATCGGCGGCGCGCTGGAGAGCGACTGGGGGCGCAGGCGGCTGTTCACCTTCGCGGTCGCGACTCCCGCCGCGGCGGCCCTGGTGGTGCTGGCGATGGCCCCGTTTCTGCCTCGAGTGGAGGAGATGGCGTTCGCCGGCGGCACCGCGATGACCAGCTCGCTCTGGGTCGCCTACGGCCTGCGGGTGGGGCGCGGGCAGACGAACTTCTGGGGCATGCCGGTGACCGGCAACATGCTGGCGCTGATCGGCGTGGGCTTCATCTTCCTCGACGGCGCGTTCAACGGCTGGCTGAAGGAGCTGCCGGCGGTGATCGCGCTCGCCTTCGCCTTCGCCTACGTGCAGTGGGGTTTCCCCGCCCGGTTGATCGAGCGGTTCGGCTCCTGGCGGCTGCGCAAGCAGCTGTCTCGCCGCACCTCGCAGCTGAAGGTCGTCTCAGGCGGCGAGCGCAACATGCCCACCGACTCCGACAAGTACCTCCACTGAATTTTCAGGCGGCGTGCTGCGAGAGGTAATCGGTGAGGCTGCGCCGATCGAGCGACGCGATCTGATCCTCAGAGAAGCTCACCCCCAGCCCGCGGAGGTGACCCTTCGGGTCGCGATCGATGCGGGCCACGTTGCCCACCAGGGTGCAGATGCGCGCGCCCTTGTCGGCCGGCAGCGCCAGCACCGCGCGCACCGGAGTGCCCTCGCGCGCCGGCTCCTTCGTCTTCAGGTACAGCCCACCCTCGGAGAGATCGCCCACCGTGTCGCGAATGAAGCGATTGCCGATGCGGCAGTGCGCGGTCAGCTCCACCGGAATTCGTGGGAAGACGCGCTTCTCCTGGATGATCAAAGCTGGACTCCGGCCGGTACGAGGGGAGGCGCGAAGGTGGTTCAAATGCACACCTCTTGTCAACCCACCGACCGGGCCTAACCGCTGATTCTCATTGAGTAAGAAGACGCGGCGCGTCAGTCGAGCGCGACCACGTCGACCGCGCTGCGGAAGATGAAGATGCGCGCGGTATTGGTGCGGCTGTCGGCGGGCACCACGAAGAAGCCGACGCTGGAGCCCTTGTAGTCGGTGGAGAAGCCCGACACCTGGCGCCCGTCTTTGAAGGTGACCCGCAGCTTGTCGCCCTGGCCCTGCTTCGGCTTTTCGCCCGGCGCGAGCATGAAGAAGAGCGCCTTCACCCGGCTGCGCGACAGCTTCTCGACCGAGCCGGGAGACAGCTCGAGCGCGATCAGCTCGGCCGAGAGATCCGCGTCGCGCAGCACCCCGCGCTTCACCTGGCCCTCGAGCGTGTGGAGGATGACCCGGTGCTCGCCGCCGATCTTGATCGCCGCGGTATCGCCGAAGCTGGCGCCGCTGCGATCGAACAGCTCGCTCGCCGCGCGGGCATTGTTGCCCGTCACCGGGCCGGCGAGGTGCGGCGCGGCGGGCGGCGGGGGCGCGACCGGCGCGGGTGCAGCAGGCGCCTGCGACTGCAGAAAGTTCGGGAGCACCTGCGCGAACGGCTGCGCGGGCGGAGGCGCGGCGGCAACCGCCGCGGTGGGCGCCAGCTGCGGCGGGCCCGCGGGCACCACCGGCTTCGGCGCCGCGATCGGCCGGGGAGGCGCCGGCGCCAGGGTGGGCTCGGGCGGAGGAATCGCCACCGCCGAGAACGGCGCCGACGCGCGCGGCGCGGGCGCGGCCTGGGCGAGGAGCGGAATCGGCGCGGGCGCGGAGGCGGGCGGCGCGAGCTCGGTCTCGACCACCTCGGCCTCGAGCGGGAGCGCCTCTTCGTCGTCGAGCGCCTCGCCCTGAATGATCTCACCCTGAATGATGTCGCCCTGAATCACTTCGCCTTCGGGCTCGATCGCCTCCACCGGCTCGGGCGGCGGCTGGGGCGACATCGGCGGCGGAGGCGGCGGCATCACCCGCGCCGGCTCGACCGAAAGCTGCGGCGAGGTGAGCGCGTCGAGCTCCATCGCGGTGTTGGTGTTCTTCCACGCTTCGCCGGTGCCGGTGAGCTCGCTGCTGCCGAGGAAGTCGGCGTTGCTCGCCAGCGGCACCATGTCGGGCGCGAGGTCCTGCGGGGCGGGCTCCGAGATCGGGCGCAGGCTCTGCTTGTTCGCCACCTCGGCCAGGCTGCCGGTCTCCACCTCGAACGCTTCGACCTCGACCGGGTTCTCCAGCGACGGCGAGTCGCTCGGCGCCTGCTGGTACTGAATGAAGTCGGCGGTGCCCGCCAGCTCGAGCTTGTCGTCGGCCGAGCCGGCCAGGTCGACCGGCTCCTCGACCGGGAGCGGCTTGTCGTCGAGGTGCACGTGAAAGTCGCGGGCCTCGGGCGGCGGCAGGTCTTGCAGCGACGGGGTGAAGCTGTGCACCGGCGGTACGGGCTGTGGCGGAGACACCGGCGCGATCGGCACGTCGGTGGCGTCGGCGACGAAGCCGAGCTTGGGCAGCGGCGACGCGGCCGGGGTCTCCGCTGCGGCCCGCGCCTCTTCGGCCTGGGCGAGCGGCGGGCCGAACAGGTCGGCGCCGGCTTCGCGCTGCTGAATCGTCTCGGGCTCGGCGAGGTCGACCGGCTGGGCGCCGAACAGCCCGGGCTCCGGCTTCGCTTCCCCCAGCTCCTCCGGCTCGGTGACGCTGATGTCGAGCGGGATCGAGGGGCGCGGCGCGGGGATCTCGTCTTCCCGCTCGTTCATCAGCTCGGGCGCGACGAAGATGCTCGGCTCCGACGGCGCCGGAGGCGGAGGCGGCCTCGGCGGGTGGGGGTCGACCTGCTCGCCGAGGGGCGCGGGCGGCTTCACCGCAGGCGTCTCGGGCGGAGTGAACAGCTCGGGCGACACCATCACGCTCGGCTCGGCCGGCTCGGGAGGCGGAGGCGGCCGCGCCGGGTAGAGGTCGGCCGAGACCATCACGCTCGACGGCTCGACCGGCGGCGGCGGCGCGCTGGAGCGCTCCCACTCCGCGGGGGTGATCTCGAGATCCTCCTCCGGCGTGCCCGGGGGCGGCGCGAAGGCGGCGGCGACCACCGGCCGGGGCAGCGGCGTCTTCTCCTCCGGCGGGAGCGAGGTCATCTCGGCCGAGACTTCGACCGACGGCTCGTCGTCGAGCGCGACCTGCTCGGTGATCGGCTGCGGCGGCTCCTGGTTCGGCAGCGGCTGGTCGAGCAGCTCCGGCGGCACCTTGAACTTCGGGAGCGTCGCCTCGCGCTCGGCGGCGAGCTCTTCTTCGCTCTTCACCGCCGGCAGGCTGGGCTGGGTCTTCGCCGTCTCGGGGATCTCCGGGAGCGTCTCGGTGATCGCCACGTTCACCGCTTCGGCCAACGGCGGGTGCGGCTCGCTCGCGGCGGCCACCGGCTCGGGCGCGGGCGAGGGCGGAGGAGGCGGCTCGGGCGCGGCTGCGATCGGCTCGGGCTCGGGGGCCACTGCGATCGGCTCGGGAGCGGGCGCAGGCGGCGGAACCGGGTGCGCGAGCGGCTCGGTCTTCTCCGGCTCCTCGTCGAGGGAGATCTCTTCGGTCTGCGCCTCGGCCACCACCGGTGCGGGCGCGGGAGGCGGCGGCTCGGGAGCGGGCGGCGGCGGCGCGGGGCGGCGGAGCGACGCCTCGGGCTCGAGATCCATCATCGGGATCGAGTCTTCCGGCGAGCCCGGCGGCAACATCGTCGCGGTCAGGTCGCTCGGGCTGGGAGACGGGCTGGGAGACGGGCTGGGAGACTGAGACCAGACCTCACCCGGCCTTCGGCCACCCTCTCCTTTAGGAGAGGGGATGCGCAGCGACTTCTCCGGCTCGAGGTCGAGCATCGGAATCGAGTCTTCCGGCGAGCCGGGCGGCAGGGTGGTGGCGGTGAGCGGCGAAGCGCTGAGCAGCGACGAGGCGGGCTTCACCGGCTCCGGCTTCGACGGCATGTCGAAGTCGAGCGCCGACTTGAGGTCGCCGAGCAGGTCTCCGCCGTCGTCCTTCGCCTGCAGCAGCGGAGAGACCGACGGCTTCGCCGCCGCCGGCGCAGCGAACGGGCTGACCGGCGCGGAGGGCACCTTGGGGGCGGCGAACGGCGACACCTTCGCCGCGGTGCCTCCGAAGATCGGCCCGGCGGGCGCGGCCGGAGCAGGGGCGCGGGGGAGCGGCTTCACCGGTGCGCCGAGAATCGCGCGGGAGCCGGGCCCGAACAGGCCGGTCGGGCTGCTGGCGCGCGGAGTGGCGACCCGGGTGTTGAGCTTCTCGCTGCCCATCGGCGCCGAGGTGTCGAGCAGCTGCACGTCGTCGTCGCTGACCTCCATCACCTCGTCGTCGCCGATCTCCGCCGGGCCCTCGGGCGAAGGGGCGGGCGCCTTGAAGGTGGGCATCGGCTTCGGCTGCCCGTACGGCGAGGTCGGCTGCTGCGGCGGAGCGGAGAGCGCGGGCGTCGCCGGGTGCGGCGAGGGCGACCACTGCGGCCCCGACGGCGGAGGCGCAGGGTAGGGCGAGTACGGCTGCTGCGGCGGGTACGACGGCTGCGGGTACGCCTGCGGCTGGGCGTAGGCGTTGGGGTCGTACTGCTGTTGCTGCCATTGCTGCTGCTGCGCGTACTGCGCGTAGTTGGGGTCGTACGCCGGCGCGGAGGCGATCGGGTTGCCCTGCTCGTCGTACTGAACCTGGCTGGGGTCGTAACCTTGCGGCGGGTAGTAGCCCTGGGCCGCGTAGTTCGGGTCGTATTCCTGAGGCAGCCCTTGCGGCTGGTAGGGGTAGCCGGTGTTGGGGTCGATCGCGTTCGGGTCGTAGTAGCCGCCCTGCTGCGGGTAACCGTCGTAGCCCTGATCAGGGTACGGGTACCAGTTGCCGTCGGTGGCGAAGTAGCCCGGCACCGGCTGCACTCCGAGCTGCGCGGCGAGCAGTTGGTAGTGCTCTTCTTCGACTTGAGACAGACCACTCGCCTTCCGCTTGTCGTCGAGAAAGCGGAATTCCCGCATGGCTGCCTGAGTGTCGGACATGACGGCGGTCTAGAGGTTGAGTCTAGGGGCGTTTCGAGAGAGGGGTAAATCTTTCGCGGGGCTACAGAATCCGATGGTTACCCATTGCTGACCTGCGTCAAGTCGCTTGCTTCAGCGGCTGGCCAGCTCGTGAACCAACTCGTCGTCGAGGTCGGCCATGTTCTTGCCGAAACGGTCTTTCAGCGCCTGGTCGGGGTCGGCGCCGCGGCCGACCTCCCGAATGTACTCCACCACCTGGTTCACCCCGCCGCGGGAGACCAACAGCCCGATCGCCGAGGCCGAGACCGCGTAGGCCAGCGCCGGGTTGGGGCCCTGGGCGAGCGCGCCGTGAACCATGCCCTTGAGCGAGGGAATCTTGTTCGCCTTCGCGTACTGGGCCAGCTGGCCGCGGGTGTTGCCGGGCCCGCGCTCGTTGCCCTGGTACTGCCACTCGGTCCACTCCGCGAGCCCTTCGTTGACCCAGATCGGCACCCGCTCGTCGTGGTTTGCGGCGAGCTCGTCGATCACCGCGTGGGTGTACTCGTGCACCAGCACCGCCTGGTTCTTGTCGTTCATCTCGGCGGAGTCGTTCATGCGGATCGCGTTGTCGCTGTAGAAGCCGGCGATCTGCTGCGCGAACGAGGCGCCGTGGTGCATTCGAAACTCCTCCTTCGAGTAGAGGATCACGTCGCACGCCGCTTCACGGGTCGCGCCCAGCACCTTCGCCGAGGCGCTCTTCGCCTCCTCCAGCGACTGGGCGACCGAGCCCTCGTAGTCGGCGCGCTGGCCGAAGTCTTTCTGGCCGTTGAAGTAGCGAAAGCGAAAGTGCGCGTTCTGCCGCACCCGCCGGCCTTCGCTGTCGGTGGCGGTCTCGTATGAGAGCGAGTCGCCCGCGGTGACCCGGTGCTTCTGGGGGTTGTTCGGCTCGGCCTCCGCCATCTGCGGCTCCGGGCGCGCGGGGGGGCCGCCGCCGGCTGCCAGATCCTGCTTCTTGCGCAGGTCGCGCTCCTGCTGCGCCGCCTCGTCGCGGGTGGAGTCGTGGTCGGCCTTGAGCGCGCGCGCCTGCTTCATCAGCGCGTCGGCCTCCTTCGACTCCTTGGTCTTCTTCGGCACCCGCGCCAACGCGGCGATCGCCGAGGGGCCGTCTTTCTCGGAGAGCGCCAGCCGGCCCAGCTCGAGCGGGAAGCGCCCGTCGGTGGGGAACGCGCCCTCGCCCTTCTTCAGCGCCTGCTCGGCGGCGGTCTTCTGGTCGGCCTTGCTGCCCGCCCGGCCGAGGCAGAGCAGCGCGTCGGCGGAGGCGTCGAACTGCACGGCCTTCTCACCGAGCGAGTACGCCATCACCGGGTCGCCCTTCTCCAGCGCCGCGCAGCCCTTGGCGAGCTCGGAGCCGATGGTCGCCTTTTCTGAATCTGGGTACGGCTTGGGGTCGGCTGCGGCAAACGCGAGGTACAGCTCCTCCCATTGTTTGGCCTTGGCGAGCGACTCGGCCTTCGACACGGGAGGCGGAGCCGCGGCGAGACACAGCGACGTCAGCGCGGCGAGCACGCCTCGAGCATAGCTCAGTGGTTGCTGGCGATGATGGCGGCGGCGATGCCGATCGCCGACATCACCGTCAACACGCCGCAGATGTAGCCGCAGATCTTCGCGGCTTTGACCAGACCCCGGCCCGCTTCGGGCGATTCGCCTCGGTTGATCGCGCCCTCTTCGAGAAAGCCCAGCACCAGGCCGACGACGCCGAGCGGGAACATGCAGTGCAAGCCGAGCACGCCCAGCACCACCGCCGCGTAGGCCTGGTTGGAGCCGCGCACCAGCGGCTGCACCATCTTCTTCGCGCAGGCCGGGCAGTAGCGCTTGCCCTCGAACAGGGTCTCGCAGTCGAAGCAGACGAACGCGCCGCAGCGGTCGCAGACGCCCGACGCAGGAGAGTTGGAGTGGAGCGCGCAGCGCGCGCCTTCGAGTGCGATCATGCCGCTTGCCATCCTAAGCGGGTTGGGTCACGACGCTGAACAAGCATGGTCGAACAACCCTCCGGCGGCTCGATGTGCGCAGTTCACCCTTCGGTGCCCGCGGTGCACACCTGCCCGCGCTGCGGCTCGTTCGCCTGCGCCGACTGCCTGGTCTACCTGCCCGACGGCGCCCAGGTGTGCCGCGCCTGCGAGGGCCGCGCCCGGCAAGATGCGCTCCCCTGGGATCGCCGCTCGGAGGTCGGCTTCTGGCGCGCGTACTGGCAGACCTCGGTGGCGGTGATCAGCAAGCCCACCCTCACCTTCGGCACGATGGCGAAAGACGGCTCGCTGGGCAGCTCACTCGCCTTCACCGCGGTCTCCCAGGTGGCTTCGTTCGCCACCACCCTGCTGCTCTACGCGGTGGCGATCTCGCTGATGTTGATCATCGCCCCCGATGACCCGGCGATGAGGAAGGGCTTCGGCTCGCTCGGTCAGGGCGCCAGCGGAGCGTTGATCGTCGGCGTGGTGTTCGTGGGGTTCTTCTTCTACCTCGCGATGGTGGCGTTCATCGGGGTGATGACCCAGCTCATCGCCGGCTCGCTCGAGCACCTGGTGCTGAAGCAGCTGGGCGGCACCGCCAGCTGGACCGAGACGATGCGGGGCTACTCGATCGCGATGGGCCCTTCGCTGATCGGCCTGGTGCCGGTGTGCGGCATCTACGTGTTCCCGATCTGGAGCGTGGTGATGCGGGTGTTCGCGTACAAGCACGTGCACAACCTGTCGTGGGGCCGCGCGGTGGCCGGAGCGCTGATCCCCACCGCGGTGCTGGTGTGCCTCTGCGGCGGCGCCTATGCGGCGCTGATCTCCGCGGCGATCGCCGCGGCGCCGAAGCACTGAATCAGCCGACGAACGACGATTTGATCTCGGGCTTGTTCAGCGTCATCAAGGTCCAGATGCCGACCGGCAGGCCGAGCAGGCAGCAGCAACCTGCGCAGGGGATCATCACGATGATCGCCGCCGCCATGGAGAGGCCGAAGTTCTTCAGCTGGCGCATCTGGAGCGCGCCGTAGATGGCGACGCCATTGAGCACCAGGCCGAACACGTTGCCGACCCGGCCGAAGCTGCCCACGTTGGCGAGCATCTTCTTCATCTCGGGGGTGAACTGCGGGTTGTTCAGCATCTCGGGAGGCACGCCTCCGCCGGCGACTACGCCGTAGAGTGCCGAGAGCACCCCGATGCCGCACATCACCAGAATCAGAATCGACGGCACGTTGAGCGCGTCTTGAGCGGTTCCGCTGGGAGCGAACTGTCCGGGCGGCGGCGGCTGCATCGGTTGATTGGGCGGCTGCATGTGTGGGTCCCTCCCCGGAAAAAGAAAGCGCGCGGCAGCCTATGAAAGGTTGCCGCGCGCCTTAAGCGAAAAGTCTAAGCGTCAGACGCTCAGGCCGCCTTGGGGGCGCCCTGGTACGTCGCGTCGCCGAAGCCCAAGATGGGGAAGAAGACGATGCCGAGCAGCGCCAGGCCGATGCCGAAGCCGGTGCCTTTGCCGAAAGCCTTGGCGACGTCGATCATCAGAATGATGGCGGCGACGATCGACACCAGGGGAATGAAGAACAGGACGATCCACCACGCCGGACGGCCCGCGATCTGGGTGATCACATAGATGTTGTAGAAGGGCACGATCGCCGCCCAGCCAGGCTGGCCAGCCTTGACGAACACCTTCCAGATGCCTGCGATGACCGCGACCATGATCGCGAGCTCGATAATCAGAAAGATGATTGCGCCGATTCCACCACCACCAGATCCGTTCATTTCGTTCTCCCTAAGAGTTGTGAGGTCCCACTGCGGGCGCGCAGCCTACCTGCATCGAACCCCCTGGGCATAGCGGGTGTGCAAATTTTAATGGTGGGCCGAAGTGTGGCGCTCAGCGCCTCAGAACGACCACTTGTTGAGGATCTTGCCGAAATCAGCCAGCTCCTCTTTCTTCTTCTTGCCCAGCGAGTCGACCAGCTTGTCGTTGATCAGGCTCAGACGGCGGCTCATCACCTTGGCGAGATTGTGTACGACTTTCAACGCGCCAGTGTCGTTCTGTACCAGCAGCTTCTGAAACGAGGCGGCGGGCAGCTTGATCAACGTCACGTCGGACTGCGCGTAGGCGTTGGCCGACCGGGTCTCGCCCTCGACGATCAGGCTCATCTCACCCACCGCGGCGCCGGCCTCGAGGGTGGCGAGCAGCTGATCTTTCTTGGTGATCTCGACCGCGCCCGAGAGCACCACGTAGAGCGCGTCGCCGGCTTCGCCTTCGCCGAACAGCCGGGTGCCCTTCTTGAGCTGTGACTCCACCGCGATCGCGTCGAGCGGTGCGAGCTCAGAGGCGGTGAGCCCCTGGCAGATGGCGAGCTTGTCGAGCTTGGAGGCCATGGTTTTTCTCCGGTTTGAAAATCAGATTCCGCGCAGCACGGTGGCCTTGCCCACCCGGCCGATCGCCAGCACGTAGGCGCTGGTTCGCAGCGGCAGCTTGCGGGCGCGGCTGATCGCCGCCACCTTCTCGTACGCCTCGCGAATCACCTTCTCGAGCTCGGCGTTGACCCGCTCCTCCTCCCACGACACGTGCTGGAGGTTCTGCACCCACTCGAAGTAGCTGACGGTGACCCCGCCGGCGTTGGCGAGAATGTCGGGCACCACCAGCACGCCTTTCTTCTCGAAGATCTCGTCGGCCGCCGGGGTGCACGGCCCGTTGGCGCCCTCGAGGATGATGCGGGCGCGCACGTGGGGCGCGTTCTCTTCGGTGAGCACGTTGCCCATCGCCGCCGGCACCAGCACGTCGCAGTCGACGGTGAGCAGCTCTTCGTTGGTGACGCTCCGGCCCCCGGCGAAGCCCTTCACCGTGCCCATCTTGCGCGCGTAGTCGAACAGCGCCGGCACATCGAGGCCCTCGGGGTTGTGCACCCCGCCGTGCACGTCACTCACTGCGACGATCTTCCCGCCGTCGGCGTAGAGCAGCCGCGCCGCGTGGGAGCCGACGTTGCCGAAGCCCTGCACCGCGAACCGGTTGCGCTTCACCTCGGAGCCGACGTCTTTGAGGAATCTCGCGCGCCACCTGGAGCAGCCCGCGGCCGGTGGCGGAGTCACGCCCGCGGCTGCCGTACAGCTCGAGCGGCTTGCCGGTGACCACCGCAGGAGAGTGCCCGTGGTACTTGGAGTACTGATCCATGATCCACGCCATCACCTGGGGGTTGGTGTTGACGTCGGGCGCGGGAATGTCGCGGGTCGGGCCGAGCACGTCTTGCACCTGGTCGACGAACTTCCGGGTCAGCCGCTCGAGCTCTTTGATCGAGAGGCTGGTCGGGTCGAGCGCGATGCCGCCCTTGGCGCCGCCGAACGGCACGTTCACCACCGCGGTCTTCCAGGTCATCAGCGAGGCCAGCCCGAGCACCTCTTCGCCGTTGACGTCGGGGTGGTAGCGCAGGCCGCCCTTCATCGGGCCGCGGGAGTTGTCGTGCTGCACCCGGTAGCCGGTGAAGGTGCGAATCTCGCCGTTGTCGGCTTCGATGCTCAAGGAGACCTTCACCTCGCGCAGCGGGGTGGCGAGCAGCGTCTCGATGCGCTCTCCCACGTCCATGATGCGCGCGGCCTTCTTGAAGTAGTAGTGGGTCGCGTCGGAGAGGTTCAAGGCGTCCTCGCTTCTCGAGGTGAGGGGGACTGGACCGGGAACCATAGAATCGTGAAAGGATGCAGTCCATGTTCTTGGCCAGAGCCACCTGGGCTCCGCGCATTGCAATCTGTCTCGGGTTCTTCATCGGCGTGGCGATGGGGTGCTCTTCGGCTCCGCCGACCTGCATGGTGTCGAACTGCTCCGGCTGCTGCAGCGAGGCCGGCGAGTGCCTCGGCCCCTCGAAGCAGGACTTTCACAACTGTGGCAACGGCGGGATGACCTGCAAGACCTGCCTGCCCGACGAGATGTGCTCCAACGCGCACTGCGTCTACAACCCCGACGCGGGCCTCCCGGTGGGCGGCGGCTCGGGCAAGACCGGCGGCGGGGCGGGCGGCGGCAGCGCGACGGGCGGCGGCTCGGCAGGTGGTGGATCCGCAGTAGGCGGCGGCGCGGCGGCCGGCGGTGGTTCGGCGGCCGGCGGTGGCTCAGCGACCGGCGGCGGATCAGCGACGGGTGGCGGATCAGCGGCCGGCGGTGGATCCGCAGTAGGCGGCGGCGCGGCGGCCGGTGGTGGATCAGCAGTGGGCGGTGGCGCGGCGGCGGGCGGTGGCGCGGCGGCGGGCGGCGGTGCGGCGACCGGCGGCGGCGCGGGCACCGGAGCGATCGGCGACGCCTGCGTGAACGGCAACCAGTGCGCCAGCGGCGTCTGCAAGGTGCAGGGCTACAACAACGGCTACTGCAGCAAGAACTGCGCGTCGAACAGCGACTGCCCGAGCGGCTCGGTCTGCGGGCACCAGCCCAACGCGGCCAACAGCACCCAGACGGTGTGTCTGGCGACCTGCGGGAGCGCGGGCCAGGCCCCGGGCGGGTGTCGGGCCGGCTACGTCTGCGACACCTTCAACACCTCGCTCGACGGCACTCCGGTGTGCTTCACCGCGTGCAACAGCACCATCGACTGCGGCGGCGTGATCACCTGTGACTCGCGCGGCTTCTGCTGCGGCACCAACGGCTCGGCCTGCTGCGACGGCACCACCTGCAGCTCGGGCACCTGCTCGAACGGCTACTGCGGCGGCGGTGGCACCGGCGGCGGCTCGGGCACGGGCGGCGGTGCGGCGGCCGGCGGTGGAGCGGCGACCGGCGGCGGCGCGGCGACCGGCGGTGGAGCGGCGGGCAGCGTCGGCACCGCGTGCACCGGCAACTCCAGCTGCACCACCAACCTCTGCTACCCGGCTGGGAGCGGCAACTCGTGGCCGGGCGGCTACTGCGGCTTCGACTGCACCAGCGCGTCGTGCCCCTCGGGCAGCTCGTGCTCGACCTACCTGTCGAGCACCACCGACTTCTGCCTCGCCGACTGCACCTTCAACGGCGGGCAGGGCAGCTGCCGCACGGGCTACGTCTGCGACCGCAACTGGATCGCGAGCAACACCAGCACCACCAGCTGCATCTACGCCTGCACCCAGAACGCCGACTGCGGCGCCAACGCGCTGCTGTGCGACAACGGCTTCTGCTGCGGCTCGAGCAGCTACAAGTGCTGCAGGTCGTCGTTGAGCGCGAACCCGTGCCTGGTCGACAACAGCACCTGCGGGTCCGATGGCTACTGTCACTAACATCGCGCAGCTCCACCAGGAGGCGGCGCAGCGGCAGGCGCTCGAGACCCTGGCCCGGCGCATTCGCACCCTTCGCGAGAGCCTGCGCATGACGCAGGAGGAGCTGGCGAAGAAGTGTGGCATCAGCGTCTCGTTCGCCTCGCTGCTCGAGCGCGGCGCCCGCAGCCCCAGCTACGAGACGCTGGTCGACGTGTCGAAGGCGCTCGAAGTGCCGCTGTTCGAGCTGTTCAAGGAGGGCGACGGCGCCGAGTCGGCCGACCCTTCACACGTGCGGCTGCTCGACTTCGCGCGCAAGGGCGGTCTCACCCGCGCCCAGGTCGACCGGTGGATCGCGGTGGGCCACGCGATGTTCGGGCTCCCGTTCGCCGAGCAGGCCGCGCGGGTGCCCAAGCCGCAGCTGTGCGCGGTCGAAGGTTGTGGCCGGCCGGTGCTCGCGCGCGGCTTGTGCGCGCCGCACTACCACCGTGATCGCCGGCGCAAGAAGCCCGCCCACGAGCGGTAGTCCCTCTCCCACGGGAGAGGGGGGCGCGCAGCGCCGGGCGAGGGGTGACCGAAGTCAGTCGGGTACTCACTTCAGCGCATTCAGCATCGCCCTCAGCTTCGCGCCCCGCGACGGGTTCAAGCTCTCGACCCAGCCCACCTTGCCCTCGAGGTGAGCGCGAAAATTCTCCACTCCGCGGCTCTCGGCCTCGAGGCCGTGGCGCAGACAGTTGTGGAGCGTCGCCTTCAGCCGGTCGTACTCGTCGCGCGGCACGTTCACCCCGGCGTTCACCACCGCGCCGGTGACCCACTGCCTGCGGCTCGAGGTCATCTTCCTCGTCTTGCCCCGGTTGAGCACGAAGCCTTCGCTGGCGGAGATCTCGGCCACCGCGTGTTCGAGCCGGTCAGCTCCGGCGGCGAGCGAGCGGTCGCCCGAGAAGGTGAGGTCGTCGGCGTAGCGCGAGTACTGGGCGCCGAAGGTGCGGCCCAGACCGGCGAGCCGCACGTCGAGTGAGCGCGCGACCAGGTTCGCCAACGCCGGCGAGGTCGGAGCGCCTTGCGGGAGGTGATCTTCCAGCAGCCGCTCGCGCAGCTCGAAGGGCGCGCGCACCGCCACCTTCCACGGCGTGGCGTTGGTGCAGATCGCGATCAGGGTGCGGGCCACCTCTTCGGGGTAGCCGGCGGCGCGGAAGATGCCGAACGCCCGCGGCGTCGGCACGTGGTTGAAGAAGGCGCGCAGGTCGAAGCGAATCACCGTCTCGCAGGCGGCGTGGAGCCGGGCGTGGGTGAGCACCGAGCGGCCGCGTCGAAACGCGTGCGCCGCGTCGTGCGGCTCGATCGCGTCGAGAACGTCGTGCAGCACCTTGCGCTGAATCTCCTTCAGCCGCTGCTTCGGCGCCTCCACCAGCCGGGTGCCCAGCCAGCGGTAGTTGTAGTTCTGCAGCCGGGGGTCTTTCGCGGTGCGCTCGAGGCCCTTGCGGTCGGCGAACCAGGCGAGGTCGCTGCCGCTCAGTGAGAGCCAGCGCTCGACGTCGCCGAGCGTGTCGAGGCGCCGCACGTTCCAGCGGTGCTCCGACATCTTCGGCGCGGTGCCTCGCCAGCTGCGAATGCGCGGGAAGCCCTGGCGCGCGCGGCGCACCACCACCAGCTCGCGGCGATCGACGACGAACGCGGTGAGCAGCCCGCGGCTGGCGTGCGGCGGCTCGGGAAACTGTTTCAACACCGCGGCCACCAGGCTGCGCAGCCAGTGCCCGCTCGCGCCGGCGGCCGCCACGCAGCGCTCCAGCATCGGCGCGGTCTCCCAGCGGCCTCCGAGCATCGCGTTGGCGAGGCCGGCGGCGAACAGGTGGCGGGTGCTCATCGGCTAGAGGTGCGGCGGCGGTGATTTCCCGACGTGTCGTCTGTTGCCGGGCCGGGCGTGCGCGACGAGCGCACCTGAAGGCCAAGCGGTGAAACGTCTCGCTTCGACTGCGCCCCCGGGGTTACCCCGGAGGAGACGGGCCACCGAAGTGGCGACGTCAATGAGCTCGAGAGGCCGCCGCCGCACCGCGGCCCACGCTAGCAACTGATCAGCGCCGCTGCAGCGAGCGCAGCAATTTGGCCATGCGCTCTGGGGCATCGGAGTCGGTGAACTCCAGGCCCATGCCGGTGGCGTCGCCGGTCTGCCGCGACCAGCGCACCTTCGCCTTGAAGCTCGACGCCAACAGCTTGCCCGGCGCGCGCAGCTTCAGCAGAAGCTCGTCGCCCACGTCGAGCGGCTGGCCGGAGCGAACGAACGCCCCGGTGAGCGACAAGTCGGCGGCGATCTCCTTGCGCTGAACGCCCTTCGACACCAACCGCACCGGCAGCTCCACCGACAGCCGCGGCTCCGCGCGCATCGCCTCGGCGTCGAGGCTGGCGTTGGCGAACTGAATCACCCGGTTCACCGCTTCTTCGTCGCCCTGCAGGTCGACCCCGTACGACTCCCTCTGGGAGTCGGTGGTCTGGTAGCGCGCCCACGCGAGCTGCCCGCGGAGAGTGAACTCCCGCCGCGGCTTCTCGACGGTGATGAACAGCTCCACCAGCTGCCCCAGCTGCCCGGGAGGACGCCCGTCGACCCGCAGGCCGCCCAGCCTCCCGTTGGGGTAGTAGCGGCCCCAGATCTCCGCCGGGTAGGCGACCAAAAGTCGCACTGCGTGTAGTGGTCTGGCGTGCCGTCGCCCAGAGGGGCGTGGCGCCTTCATCGTCGTCCCCCGGTCACGACCGTCTGATTACTGCGGCACCTGCTCGACGATCAGCGAGTTGTCGACCGTCGGAGCACCCGCCACCAGCTTGGCGTGAATCTTCGCGTGCGAGGCGAACAGGTTGCCGTTCAGCAGCAGCGCGTCGGCGAAGAAGCCCACCGCCCCCATGGTGTCGATCGAGGCGTTGGTCCAGGTGCCGTTGCGCTTGGCGAGCTTCAGGTCGCCTCCGGTCGCGTCCTGGTAGACGGCGAAGATCTGCCCGTTCGACGAGCCGAACACCAGCGCCGAGTCGGTGCCCACCCAGTCAGACACGCCGCTGCCGGCCATGCCGGTGCCGGGGTCGATGATCTCGGGAGTGACCGAGTTCGACAGGCCGGCGCCGTAATAGAACTTGAGCGCCTTGCTGGTGAAGTCGTGGTACGCGACCGCGACGTTGCCGGTGCTCGGGTCGATCTTCACGTCGGGGAAGTAGCCGGTGTCACCCGAGCCATCGAGCAGCACCGGAGTGCCGACCGCGCTCCCGCCCGTCACCTTCACCGCGTAGAGATCGCCGTCGGGCACGGTGGCCATCGAGGGCGTCTGCCGCTTCATGTACGCGACGTAGACGTCGGTGTCTTTCACCACCAGCGAGCTGAACAGACCCACGCCCTCGGGGATGTCGGCGAGGTTCGACGGGTTGTACTTCTTCGCGCACTGGGCGGTGCCGTTCACCGTCACGCAGGTGTCGGTGTTCGGGTCGCAGCTGCCCGCGTCGGTGGTGCAGGCGCCCGCGGCCGCCGGGGTGTAGCAGTTGGGGCCGTTGCCCGGGTCGGCGCAGGTGTCGCTCGCGGTGCACGAGTAGCAGGGCGGGGTCGGCCGCGACTGGCAGGCGACGATGCTCACGGTCCAATCGGAGGCGGACGCCGGAGTGGTCTTGGTCGCCTTCGCCACCTTGAGCGCGGTGATGAACTCCTTCGGGCCCGAGGGCGCGCCGCCGGGGCACTTGCTGGCGTCGAAGGTCGCGCTGCCTCCGCGCTGAAAGTACGAGACCACCGGCTGCCCGTCGGAGCCGAGGCCGATCGAGGTGTAGAGGCCGGTGTCGGAGTCGTCGCCGTCGACCTTGTGAGTGGTCCACTTGCTGTCGGTGCCGCGCACCGCCACCCTCAAGTCGCCGTGGGTGACGTCGTAGTAGCTGACGAACAGCACGCCGTTGCCCGCCGCGACGATGTCGGTGTAGCGGCCGACGTCGTCACCCGGGTCGACCACGCCGCCGCGCGCGCCCGAGGGGCCGTACTTCGGCGTCGCGTTGGGCACGCCGTCGACGTAGTCGATGCCGGTCTTCTTGCCGGTGGCGTCGAACTTGTGCACCACCAGGTCGCCGTACTGGCCGTCGTAGCCCGAGACGAACAGGCCGGTGCCGCTCACCGCGGCGATCGACGAGAAGCGGCCGAGGTCGTTCGACTGCAGCGAGGGCAGCTCGGCGCAGACGCAGGCGACCGCGGGGAGGTTGCAGCTGTCCCAGATGTTGGAGTCGTCTTTGAAGGTGCCGATGAAGCCCGGCATGCAGGTCATCGGGCAGGCGGCCATCGGGCGGCCGGTGGGGTTCGAGTAGTCCTGGCAGCGGTTGATGTTGGGCACGCAGCCCTTGCCGTTGTCGCAGGTGCCGTCGCAGGGGAGGCTGCTCATGCAGACGCCCTGGAAGCAGGAGGTGCCGTCCTGGCACTCGCCGAGCGAGCCGCACTTCTTGAACTCGCAGCGGTTCGACATGCCGTAGTGGTCGCTGTACGCGGTGCAGAACAGGTCGGTGGTCGGGCAGTCGGCGTCGGTGGTGCAGTTGACGACCTTGTCGAAGCACTTCTTGCGATCCGACGGGCAGGTCTGGCCGGGGCAGCAGTCTGCTTCGGTGTTGCACGCGCGGTCCGAGAAGATGCAGCAGGCGACCGAGCCGCCCTTCGGGGTGGTGCAGCTGAAGTGATCGCCGCAGTCGGTGTTGGCGGTGCAGGCGTTCTCTTTGCCGTCTTCCAGGTTCGCCACGCCCTTGCACTGACCGACGGGCACGACCTTGGGGCCCTTGCAGTCGCAGGCCGAAACAGCGAACACCAACAGCATTCCGCCCAGGGCGAGTGGAGTGCGCGGATTCAAAGTCATAGGTCCTCGCCGTATACCCAAAAACCGGCCCTCAACGCACGCCCGCATCGGACCGGGTCAGGCGATGCTCGACCAGGGGAGGGGGGCGCGGCTGGGGAGGAGTCTGACAGCCCTCACCCACCGCCGTCGAGGCCGCGGACGCCAACAGCAACCCTTGAGGATCGCAGGCCCGAACCTCGGCCGGGAGCTTGATCTCGCACTGCTCCCCCGAGGGGAGCACGGTCTTGCCCACCACCTCGCCCGAAAAGCCGCTGTTGCCGCGGCGCAGCACCACCGTGGCCGCGGGGGGCCCGGCGTCGGTCTCGGCGCGGTAGGCGTACAGGGTGAGCACCCCGGCGTCGTCGTCGGCGAAGTAGTGCCAGGCGCCGTAGGGGTTGGCGCCCGCGTCGGCGGCGGCGCCGTAGAGGTAGAGCCCCGAGAGGTCGGCCTCGCAGCCTTTGGGCACCGAGATGCCGAGCGGCTTGGCGGGCGGCAGCGCCTCTGCCGGCAGCTGCTTCACCGCGCAGCCGGCGGTGAAAATCGCGAGGAAGATCAGACGGCGAGCCACGGCACAGAGAGTACGGAACCTTCTGCGAGCGTGCTAGCGTTCATGACCCTCATGACGCGATCCGTGAGCTGGGCCGTGGTGATGGCGATGCTGGTCTCGACCGTTGCGCGCGCCGACGACGACGACTTGTTGGCCGCGCCGGTGACGAAGAAGAAGGCGCCGCCGGCGAAGGCCCCCGCCAAGGCCGCACCGGCGAAGAAGGCGCCCGCCAAGAAGGCTCCGGTCAACAACGACGACGACCTGCTCGCAGCGCCAACCTCTCCCACGCCGCCTCCGCCCGCGAAGAAGGGCGAGGTCAAAACCGAAGTGGTGGTGAAGCTGGCGAAGGAAGCGAAGAAGGCGCACCTCTTCATCGACGACAAAGACGTGGGCGCGCTCCCGCTGGAGCCGCAAGACGTGACCCCGGGCGCGCACACCCTGGTGGTGAAGGCGCCCGCCCACGCCAACTGGACCAAGAAGGTCACCGTCGCCGCGGGCAAGACGATCTCCGAGGTGGCGTCGCTGGAAGCGACCGGTGGTCTGCTCAGCGTCGCCTCCGACGTGGTGGGCGCCGACGTGTTCGTGAACGGCAAGTCGGTGGGCAGCACTCCGGTGGAAGACGCGGAGGTGCCCGCAGGCTCGGCCGAGGTGCTGGTGAAGAAGCAGGGCTACAAAGACGGCACCACCACCGCGTCGATCGTGAAGGGCCGCGAGGCGTCGGTGACGGTGAAGCTGGTGGCGGAGGAGCCGAAGACGACCACCACCACCATCGTGGCGCAGAACGGCGATCGCCCCGAGGCGACCAACCTCACTCCGGCGAGCGCGCCCGACGAGGCGACCAACGTCTCGACCTCGACGGTGAAGCCCGAGCCGATCACCAGCAAGTGGTACTTCTGGGCCGGCGCGGTGGCCGTGGTGGTCGCGGTCGGGGTCGGGGTGGGCGTCGGCGTCAACCAGGCGAATCAGTCGAAGTCGCTCGACGAGAAGGCGATCTGCGGCGGCAAGTGCGACGCCTGCATCGGGTTCGCGTGCTCGGGGTTGCTCCCGTTGCCGATCGGGCCGCGGTAACGGCTCAGTCGATCTTTTCGAACGCCGGGGCCGACTTGCGGTCTTCGATGCGCAGCCAGATGTCGGAGGCGTGGCCGACGCCGTAGTAGTCGAGCACGGTGGCCCTCAGCTTCCACGCGCCGTGCTCGGGCACGAAGCGCGAGAGGTCGACCTCGCCCGGGTCGAAGCGAAACGACTGCCGGCCGAGGAGATCGACGTGCTCCTTGCCGATCAGGAGGCCGTCGGTGAAGCCGACCGCGGTGCGGTCTTTGATTGCGCCGGAGGCGTCGAACAGCTCGAGCAGCAGCACGTTGTCGACCGACCAGCCCTGGTTGCCGTCTTTGTCGCCGTAGAGGCGAACCTCGGCGCCTTCGCTCTGCAGAATCGGCGTCTCACCGAACGCGACCACGTGGGGAGTGCGGTCGTAGGTGGTGGTGTCGATGGTGACGTCTTCGCGCACCGAGGGCCACTGGGTGGTCTCGCGCTCGGCGGTGTCTTGAATCAGCATCACCGCGCGCGGCTGGTTGGCGGGGAGCTGATCAGCCGGGGGAGCTTTGACGCAGGCGACGGCGAGCACGGCGAGCGGGATGAAGCGGCGCACGGTGGGCAAAGCGTAGTAGACGCGCGGAATCGAATGTTGAGGGAACTGCGATCGCGGGTGCAGCTGTGGCGGCGCGGCGCGCGTGGGGTCGGCCTCACCGTGAAGGGTTACGTCTGGGTGCACGGCGACGGCGAGGTGGTGGTGGGGCACGACGTGGTGCTCGACGGCACGGTGGCGCCGATCGAGATTCGCACCGCCAAGGGCGGGCGCCTGGTGCTCGGCGACCACGTTCGGGTCGAGGGCGGCGTCTCGTTCGAGGCGGAGGGCTCGACCTTCGTCGGCCGCAACGTCACCGTGAAGGCGTTCGCCAAGATCATCGACAACCACTTTCACAAGCTGACCGGCAACCGGCACGAGCGCCCACCGCCGGGAGAAGTCGTGATCGAAGAGGGCGTGGTGGTCGAGCCTTCGGCGATTCTGCTCCCCGGCGCGCACATCGGCGCGGGCTCGGTGATCGCGGCGCGCGCGGTGGTGAGCAAGCGCGTACCGCCGAAGGTGCGGGTGGTGGGCAACCCGTCGCGGGTCGAGCCTTTGAACCCGCTGCCGCCGAAAGCCGCCTCCCCCTGACGGGGGGAGGTGCCCCGAAGGGGCGGAGGGGCGTCACACTTCAGCCCTGCCGTGCTCGGGCTACGGCGCGTCTGCGACACGACAGCTCGGGGCGTTCGGGTCGGTCTCTGCGATCGCTCGGAGCTGGTCGATTCGGCGGTGCCAATTGCCAAGCCGGCTTCCGACAGACACCTGGAAGAACGCAGCGAGCTCACGCATCAGCGGGTTGTACGAGCTGAACAACGCGGCAGCTGCGGTCTTGATCGCACGCTCGCGCTCAACCGGGTTCTCGAGGTCGGAGGAGAGAAAATCGATCAAGACCGGCTCCACGCGAGCCAGCATCTCTGCCTCTTCGAGCAGGTACCACCAGGGTGGGCTCCGTCGTTCCAGTCGAGGGGAACTGCAAGCCGCTTCGATTGCTCGTCGCTGAAGTGATACCCGAACTCGTAGACGAACCGGATTTCGGCCCAATCGGTGATCAGCTCCGCCTCAGAAGGGGCGGCAACGAGCGCCTCGCGAGCGGCCGTGCGTTCGGCCTCTGCCTCGGGCGCAGCTGCCAGCGTCTCGCACTGGTCCATCGCCGGGGTGAGGTAGTCAGCGAAACCGATCGCTCGATTGAAACGCGTACGCATCGCGATCAGCTGCGCGCAGGTGAGGGCTGCGTCTTCGGTTCGGCCTTCCTTTTGTAGCCGGGCAAGGCGTGCGTCGAGCCCTCCGGCGAGGACCCGTACCATGGTCCACCAGCGACGCCCCCGCTCACCGAATGCGGAGGTCGCAGGAGTTGCGGGCTGTGGGGGAAGCGGCCACGCACAACGGAGGACCTGAGTCGTCCATGCTTCTGCGGCAGGCACGTCGATCACGCGCTTCGTGCGTTCATTCCAGCCAGGCGCTTCGGGCAGCCGTGCGACGCAGGCTTCGAAGCCATCGCCGTCGCCTGACCAATGTTTCGCGCGGGAGTTGAGCTGGTCGATCAGCCGATCGCACGCCCGCCACGTATTGAGCTCGATCGCGACGAACCAGCCGACGAGCAAGATGAACGGCAGCGATGCGACCGCGATCTTCCAACGGCGCATGAACCGCTGATCCTCCGGGGTCGCCAGTCGCCGCACCGTGACCCCGTCGACGTGCCAGCTGAGTTGCCTCTGTGTTGGGGAAGAATAGGGGTCGCCGGCACCGGGTGGTTTCTAACGGTCATCGCACCGGGTGCCGGCGCACTCGGACATTCAGCTCGAGGAGCGCTGAATGCCGTTGCGGATGAGCATCGAGAAGCGAAGGAAAGCCAAAGAGCTGTATTGGGCCGGGATGAGCATGCCGCGGATTGGCGCGATCCTTGGTTGCTGGCCCACGGCCGTCTGTAAGTGGTTGCAAGCCAGTCCGTGGCCGCCGCGCAGGCGCAACCCACTGCGTCTGTCGCCGGCGGAACGTGAAGAGATCTCGCTCGGTCTGAAGGCGGGCGAGTCTCTTCGCAGCATCGCTGAGCGGCTGAAGCGAGCCCCGTCCACGATCTCTCGCGAGGTGAAGGCCCAAGGAGCCGACCGCTACCGCGCCTGGCGGGGTGACGAGCGCGCGGAACGGCTCATGGCTCGAAACAGGCCGGGCAAGTTGGCCGCATCGCCTGACCTCGTGAAGGAGGTCGAGAAGGGGCTACTGAACGAATGGTCGCCGAAGGAGATAGAGAGGCGCCTGCGAGTCGACTATCCCGACAACCCAGCGATGCGCGTGTCTCACGAGACCATCTACAAGGCGCTCTACATCCAGGGACGCGGCACGCTCCGCAAGGAGCTTGCGAAGCACCTCCGCCAGGCTCGGCCGCACCGACGTCCGAGGGCGCGCAAGCAGCTGGCGGGCAAAATTCCCGACATGCTGAATATCTCGGAGAGACCGGCGGAAGCGGCCGACCGAGCTGTTCCTGGCCACTGGGAGGGCGACCTCATTGTTGGCCCCAAGAGCCAGTCGGCGATCGGCACGCTGGTGGAACGGTCGACCCGCTACGTGATGTTGCTTCACCTCAAGAACGGGAAGACGGCCGAACACGTCCGCGAGGCGCTGACGAAGAAGATTCGAGAGCTGCCGCGAGAGCTGTGGCGCTCCCTGACATGGGATCAGGGAAGCGAGCTCGCCGAACACGCGAAATTCACCATCGAGACCGGGGTGCAGGTGTTTTTCTGTGACCCGCGCAGTCCGTGGCAGCGCGGCAGCAACGAAAACACGAACGGCCTGCTGCGCCAGTACTTCCCGAAGGGGACCGACCTCAGCAAGCACACCGAGGCAGAACTCGACCGCGTGGCGCGGAAGCTCAACGGACGCCCGCGTGAAACGCTCGGCTGGCGAACGCCGGCTGAGAAGCTGCAAGAGCTGCTCGACAAAGCGGCGTAGCTGTCAGCAGCGCTCAGAAACAACTCACAAATCGAGCACCACATAAGGGCCGCGCCTCCGCGCCGATGATGCCGGCGCTTCGGCGCGGGTCGACGCGCAACGCTCCGGCCTGCTAACAGACGTCGTCGAGCTGTTGCGATGACCCGTTGACGCAACCACGGGTATTCTTCCCCAATATGTGTGAGTCGCGCGTCACAGGCGCAGCCACCGTTCGGGCAGTGAGCGCTGCCGGTGGCGGTCGGTGCGCTCGTGAAACGGAACCCCCGCGACGACGATGGCGCCGGTCACCTCATCGATGCGGTCGACCGTCGAGATCGACCACACGTCGACCTCATCGTCGTTGTCGAGCTGGGCGACGCAGACCGCGCTCGCACGGCAGTCGGGGCAGGTGCCGGTCACGCCGACGATCTCTCCGCCTGCGACGCGGGCCGGAATGTCGGCATAGCGCAGCGGATACGGCCAGTCGGAAGACGGAAGGATTCCGGTGTGAGGGTCCGGTGACCATGCACTGCCGAACGACCCGAGTGGGTCGTCGGTGTAGAGATAGCGGTTGTGGCGCCCTTCAGGGGCGAAGCCGATGGTCGCGAAGTTGGTGAGGTACTCGCGACGTTCGCCGTACCAGGAGCTCTCGGCGATGAACCAAGCCTTCAGGTTCGTCATGCACTCCGACTCGGGTGAGTGACCGTGAAATCGTATGAACGGCCCCGATGCGATGTTGAGCACCTCGATCACCGCGAGCAGCTTCAGCAGATAGACGACGAGTCGCTCGCGCCAACGCATCGACGCGCGCATGTGCAACGCGAACGCCAACGCTCAACGTCGCGTCAACAGGAGAGCGTTCGAGCAAGAGCGACGAATTTCGTCAGCGCGCGGTGCCGAATCGCGACACCTCCAAACAAGCCAATGCCCGAAAAGACCAACCACTGTTCTTTTCGGGCATCAGCCTCATCAACGTGCGTGAGAACGAGCGAGCCGCACACCCGCGTCGCACGGCTGGCCCCAAATCGCGGGCGGAGGTCGCGCGGGGCGCGGGTAAAACCGCCCTCCGCACCCCCATCGATGCCGGCACGCTACGGCGGTGCGGGCGTGGTCAGCATGTCCTGCTGGTCGCCGATCTCCGGCAACCCGAGCGGCAGGGCGACGCCGGGCATCAGCTCATTGGGCACGCGCCAGGTCTGACCGGTCTCCTGAATCACGTAGATCGCCCACTTGCCGCCGGGCACCTTGGCGAGCGGAGCCGGCTTGGTGGGATCAGACGCGTCGAGCGCGAGGTACCTGATCACCACCGGCAGCTGGGTGAGCGGGGTGGGCTGCGGCTTCACGTGGCCCATGTTGTCGAGCAGCATCGGCGCCAACGTCGTCGGGTCGATGCCGGCGGCGAGCACCACCGCATCAGGCTTCCCATCGGCGGGGATCGGCTGCCCGTTCATCGGGTTCACGTGGTCGTAGTCGGCGCCCATCGGGTCGATGATGCCGTTCTTGTCGAGGTCGTTCTCGTCGAGCAGGGGGTTGTCGGAGCTCACCTTGCGAACGATCACGCGGGGCCACATGTCGGGCACGCCGTCGCCGTTCTTGTCGTCGGGTTGACCGTCGCCGTTGTCGTCGATGAAGCGCGCGAGAAAGATCGGCTGCTTCTGCTGCATCACGCCCTGGTTGACCGGCTCCACCGTCAGGGTGATCGCGGTGGGCGTCATCGTCTGCACGGGAATCGTCATCGACGGCCCCGGGCTGAACACCGGGCGATCGACCGGCACCTTGGCGGTGTCCGAGAAGCTGACCGGCACGTCGTCGGCAGGGGTCTCGGCGTCGACGGTGATCACCCGCGGCTGAAAGGTGATCGGGTCGACCGCGGCGCCACCGACGTCTCCGAGATCGACGTCGCCGGTGCAGAAGTACCAGGGAATGAAGTCGGCGTTGGTGTCGATGAAGCCCTTCAAGATGTACTCACCCGGCGCGACCAGGCTGAACGAGTACGGCGCGGTGAACGGCCCCGAGTCTCCATCGGCCGCGTGCGCGAACACCGTCTCTCTGGGAATCACGGTGAACGACTGCGGGCGCCCGGTGCCCTGCGGCGGAGGCGGGTGCGCGGCGTCGAACAGCAGCACCACCACGTTGCCGCGCGCCTTCGACTGCACCACCAGGTTGCCGGAGATGTGCGAGAGGTTGGCCTGCTGCCGGGGGTCCTCCGTCGAATCCACCGGAGGCCGGTCGCACCCCGCCGCCAGAGCCAACGCCACCAGCGCCAGAAGCTTTCTCATGGCACCACCTTCAGCGTCGCGAACACGCGGCGATCGATCTGGTTCCCGAATGGGTGCTCGGCGTGCTGGGCCGCGAGCTGGGTACCCACCACTCCGATGGTGACCCGGTCTTTGAACAGCCGGTAGGCCACCCGCGCGTTGAGCACGGTGTAGTCGGCCAGCGGGTAGCTGGTGTTGGAGATCTTGGTCGGGTCGGCGGTGTCGGGCTCGCGCTCCACCCAGACGGTGCTCGAGGTGTAGGCGACGTCGACGCCGAGATCCAACCCCACCGGAGTCCGGTACTGCGCGCCCGCGTACAGCTTGAACGCCGGCGCCTGGGTGCAGGGGCCGCACGGGCCGGTCTTGTCCGACGCGCTCACCGACTGGAGCGAGGCCGAGGCGCGAATGTCGAGGCCCGACAGCACACTCCAGGTCGCGCCGAGCTCGCCGCCCACCGCGGTGTACGTCTGAGGGTCGTTGATGAACAGCGAGCGCCCGAGCAAGAACGAGCTCGATCGCGAGTCGTAGAGCTCGCCCGCAGGCAGCGGCTGCACCGCCGACAGGGTGATCAGGTTGCTCACCACGTTGTAGTAGCCGGCGAGGTCGTACTCGAGGCCGAGCTTGGCGAGCTCACCGCGCCAGCCGAGCTCGAAGCTGATCAGCTGCTCCGGCTTGAGCGCGGTGTTGCCCTGGGTGAGCACCGAGCCGCCGTTGACGCCGGGCAGCGGGGTGCGCAGGTCCATGTAGCTCTCGAGGAAGGTCGGCTCGCGAAACGCGGTCGAGAACGACGCGTGCAGCGCCTGGCCCTCGGCCGGAGTCCACACCGCGGAGATGCGGGGCGACTGGGCGTAGCCGGGGTTGCCGTTGTCGAGCAGCGGGTGCCGGTCGATGCGGTAGCTGGCGACGATGCTCACCGGGTCGACGATGCGCCACTCGTCTTGAATGAACGCGCCGGCGTGGAGCTCCTGCTTCAGCCGGCCGATGTACGTCCACGACAGGCGCTTGCCGCGCACCGACAAGCCGACGCCGAGGCGGTGAATGCCGGCGAGCTTGAACTCTTTCTGGAAGGTCGCCTCGCCGTCGAACACGTTCGACTCCAGCTGGGTGGCGAGCGAGCGGGTGCCGATCGGCGCGTATTCGGGGCCGGCGTTGGCGTCGAGGTGGTTCCAGAAGAAGCGAATCTTCACCGGGCCCAGCGAGGCGTCGGCCTTCACGTAGGCGCCGTCGCCGTCGATGTAGAAGTTGCGCAGAATGCCGAGCGCGTAGAACTCGGTGTAGAGCCGGTTGATGCCGCCGGCCACCGAGACCGAGATGTCTTTGGTGAAGCTGTAGTGGGTGACCAGGTTGGCCCGCGCGCTCCGCAGCGCCAGGTCGGGGTCGGAGCTCTGCGACGCGACGTCGATGCGGTCGTCGGCGTAGTCGCGGCTGTACTTGTTCGCCTGCGCGTAGCCGACCGAGGCGCGGTACTTCAGCTTCTCTCCGCCCGAGGCGATGAAGCTGCCGCCCGCCTGGTTGCCGTTGCCGGCGTAGCCGTTGAGCTCGGCGGCCTTACCGGTGCCGGGCGGCCGGGTGATGATGTTGATCACGCCCAGCATCGCGTTGGCGCCGTAGAGCGCGCTGCCGGGGCCGCGAATGATCTCGATGCGCTCGATCTCTTCGAGGCCGATCGGAATCGCCGGCCACATCGTGAGGCCCAAGAAGTCCTGGTACTCGGTGCGGCCGTCGACCAGCACCAGCACCTTGTTGGCGACCCGCTGATTGAAGCCGCGAAAGCTGACGTTGTACGAGCTCACGCCCATCGCCATCACTTCGCAGCCGGGCACCCGGCGCAGCAGCTCGGGCAGGGTGGTGGCGCCCGACATGCGAATCTCGTCGGCGGAGATGACGGTGGTGGCGTTCGGCGCCTCCAGCGTCGACTGGGCGCGCCGTGACGCGGTGACGACCGTCTCTTCGTACGGCACCTCGGTGAGCTCTTCTTCGGCGGCGGCGCCGGCGGGCAGATCGCCCTTGTCGGCGGCCTTCGCCGCTTCGGCCTTCGCGGCCTCGGCGTCTTTCGCCGCGTCTTCGGCTTTCTGCGCCGCGCGCTCCAGGCGATCGGCGAGCGCGTTCAGCCGGGCCACCACCGCCTCGTCGACCACCTTGGTCTCCTTGGTGACGACCTCCCGTTCACGCGGGGGCGGTTCCTTCTCGCGCTCCTTGGGCCGCTCCTCTTCTTTCTTGGGGACCAGCGCCTCGAGCTTGTTGATGGTGGCGACCACCTGCTGGGCGTCGGGCGGCTCGGAGTCCAAGTAGCGGCGGTAGTACTGGAGCGCGTCGGCCGGGCGCGACATCGCCTCGTAGGCGCGGGCGACGTTGTAGAGCACGTTGGGGTGCGGCTTGATGCTGTACGCCTCGAGCAGCTGATCGATGCCCTCTTCGTAGCGGCCGTCGGCGATCAGGCTCATGCCGATCTTGAAGCGCTTTCTCGCCTCCAGGCGCGCGTCGGCGAGCGCGAGCGAGGGCAGCAGCAGCGCCACCACCAGAGCAATACGAGTACGTGTCCCCGCCACGGCCTGCAGCATGGGCCAGCCCCGGCGGATCCGAAAATAAAAACTACTGGTACGGGTCGTCCTTGTACCCGGGGTCTTTCTTGCCGGGCACCTTGTGCGGCGCGGTGCCGCCGGCTTTCTGCTTCTTCAGCGACTGCTTCACCTCCACCCGGGCCTCGGAGCCGACCGCGGTGAAGGTGAGCGGCTGGTACCCGTCGAGGCTCAAGGTGAGCTCGGCCGAGGCCTGCCCGTCGGTGTCGGCCGCGACGCTGACCTCGAGCGGAGTCACTCCGACCGGCTTGCCATCCATCGCCACGCCCGCGCCCGGAGGCGTCGAGACCACGTGAAAGACGACCTCGGCGGGAGCGGGCGGCGGCTTCACGGTGCTGTTTTCCTTCGGCTGCTCGGGCGGCGGCTTCACCGGGTGCTCCGGCCGCACCACCACCTCGTGACCCGGAGGCGGCACCGTCTCGGCCGGCTTGCGGGTGATCAGCCAGACCGCCATCGAGACCACCAGCAGGCCACCGGCGGCGGCGAGCGCGATCAACGTCACCGGCTTGCCGGTGCGCTCCGACTCGTCGGTGATCGACAGCTCCATCGACACCGACTCCGAAGAGGTGTGGTTCGGCGTCGCCACCTCTTGCTTCGAGAGCTCTCCCGACTTGGTGGAGCGGGTGCGCACCACCGCCGGCACGTTCTTCGAAGAGGTCGGCCCCTTCTGCACCGGAATCGCCTGCGACGAGGGCGGCCGAAACGCGAAGCTGCGCGGGTCAGAGAAGGCGCCCGAGAGCCCGGCGGTGGAGCCGGCGGCCTTCATCGCCTCCAGCACCTCATCCATCGACTGAAAGCGGTTGGCCGGCTCTTTCTCGAGGCACTTCATCACCAGCGCGTTCACCTCCAGCGGGAGGTCGGTGACGTGGTTGCGCAGCGGCACCGGCTTCTCGCGAATGTGCTTCACGATGATGTCGATGCTGTCGGAGCCCTGGAACGGCGGCTTGCCGGCGATGCACTGGTAGAGCAGCACGCCCAACGAATAGATGTCGCTGCGCGGGTCAGTCTCGTTCTTCGCCTGCTCCGGCGCCATGTAGAGCGGGCTGCCCAACAGCACGCCGGCCTGGGTGAGCTCGGTCTCGGTCGGAGCCGCCGGCCCGTCGGGCATGAAGCTCTTCACCAGGCCGAAGTCGAGCACCTTCACCATGTCGGAGTCGGTCTCTTCCCGCAGCAGCATCACGTTGGCGGGCTTCAGGTCGCGGTGCACCAGGCCGAGCTTGTGCGCTTCACGCAGCGAGCGGCAGATCTGCCCGGCGATGTGGAGCGCGCGCGGCCAGGTGAGCAGGTGCTCGCGCTGCAGCACCCGCTGCATCGTCTCGCCTTCGACGTACTCCATCGCGATGAAGAAGATGCCGTCGTCGGTGCGGCCGTAGTCGTGCACCGTGATGGTGTTGGCGTGCTTCAGCTTGGCGGTCATCGCCGCCTCGAGGAAGAAGCGGCGCTCGAAGCCGGGGTCTTTGCTGGCCGCGTAGCGCGGGTTCAGCACCTTGAGGGCGATGACACGGTCGAGCGGCGACTGGACCGCTTTGTACACCCGTCCCATTCCGCCCACCCCAAGCGGTTCGATGATTCGGAACCGCCCGTTGAGCACCTGGCCAACGAGCGGATCGGCTGCCGCAGTCTCGGCCATGCTTCGAACAGGCCCTTCGCCCTGATCAGAAGGGTTTAGCACGCAAGAACGGCCCCGCCTAATGAACGGGGCCGTTTTGGCCGCTCAATTACAGATGAGCACCGCGCCGTTGCCTCCGCCGGGCTGGCAGTTGAGGCCCGCTGGGCACTGCACGTCGGTGAGGCACTGGTCGCAGACCCCATTCGGGCCGCAGTACGGGCGGTTGCCGGGGCAGTCGACGTTGCTCTGGCACTGAATGCAGGTGCCGGTGGCGGGGTTGCAGATCGGCGCGTTCTGGCCGCACTGGGCGTTGGAGCTGCACTGCACGCACACCCCGGCGTCGGTGTCGCAGGTGAGGTTGAAGCCTCCGCCGCCGCAGTCGTTGTTGGTCGCGCAGGTGCGCTGGCAGCGGCCGGTGGCCGTGTTGCACGTGCCGCCGTTGTTGCACTGGTTGGAACCGGTGCACTGCACGCAGGTGTGGTTGGCGGTGTCGCAGCGGTTGAGGTTGCCGACCTGGCAGTCGTTGTCGGTGTTGCAGCCGATGCAGCTGCCCGCGTCGGCGTCGCACGCAGGCGTGGCGCCCGAGCACTGCTGGTCGGAGGTGCAGGCGACGCAGGCCGAAGGCGGGCCCTGCACGCAGTCGGGGGTGGAGGCCATGCACGAGGCGTTCGAGCTGCACGCGCCGCAGGTGCCGAACACGCAGTACGGCGTGGCGCCGCTGCAGTCGGTGTTCGCCACGCAGGCCACGCAGCTGTGGGTGGTGGTGTTGCACGCCGGAGTGCTGCCGGAGCAATCGGCGTTCGACAGGCACTGCACGCAGGTCTCGTTCGGGAGCAGACACTTGGGGTCGGCGGTCGGGCACTGGGCGTTGGTCTGGCACTGCACGCAGGTGTCGGTGGTGGTGTCGCAGACCGGCCGGGTGGCGTTCATGCAGTCGGTGCTGGCGAGGCAGCCGACGCAGAAGCCGTCGGCGGTGTTGCAGACCGGGCGGTTTGGGTTGCCGCAGTTCGCGTTGGTGAGGCACTGCACGCAGGTGCCGGCGTCGACGTCGCAGAGGTTGTTGGGGAACATGCACATCGCGTTGCCGGTGCAAGGCGCCTGGCAGGTGTGGCTGACCACGTCGCAGACCGGCGTCGCGCCCGAGCACTGGGTGTTCGAGTTGCACTGCACGCAGCGGTTGGTGCCGAGGTCGCAGGCGGGCGTGGTGCCGGAGCAGTTGTTGTCGCTCACGCACTGCACGCAGCGGTTGGTGGCGTCACAGACCGGAGCGTTGGTGGGGCAGTCGTTGCCGCTCAGGCACTGCACGCAGGTGTCGGTGGTGGTGTTGCAGATCGGGTTGGCGCCGCCGCAGTCGGTGTTCGCCAGACAGCGCACGCAGGTGTTGTTGGGCGCGCAGACCGGCCGCTGAATCGGGCAGTTCGCATCTGACAAGCACTGGTAGCAGAGGCCTCCGTCGGCGTCGCAGATCTGTCCCACCGGGCAGACGCCGCTGCTGCACGAGGCGTGGCAGAGGTGGTTCGCGTCGCAGGTCGAGCCGGCCACCGTGCAGTCAGACGGCATCACGCACTCGACGCAGGTGCCGGTGCTCAGGTCGCAGGTGGGGGTGGCGCCGCTGCAGCTGGCGTTGCTGGTGCAGCCCGCGGTGCCGCCGCCGGTCGCCGCTCCACCGCCGGTCGCCGCGCCGCCTCCGGTCGCCGCTCCGCCGCCGGTCGCCGCTCCGCCACCGCCGGTCGCTGCGCCTCCGCCGCCCGTCGCCGCTCCGCCGCCGCCCGTCGCTGCGCCACCGCCGGTCGCCGCACCGCCGCCTCCGGTTGCAGCGCCGCCGCCGGCCGCAGCGCCGCCGCCGGTCGCTGAACCGCCGCCGTTGCCTCCGTCGGTGTTGACCGAGTGATTGCAGCTAAACCCTGCCCAAATCAGACAGGTCACCAGCAACGTCGCTCTACGCATCGGAGCTCCCCGGAGAAGTGGATCTGAGCCGGCCGCCCAGCGCTCAGAGAATCGATGAGCGTTGCGATGCCGAACGGGCTGCGCAAATGCACGCGGGGGAACCACGCCCCAGTCGTCTTCTGTCGGAGCTTGTAGGTGAACGGTTTCGTTCAGCCGATCAGGTCGAGCGCCGGCGGCGTGTCGCCGGGGAAGACCTGTGAGACGTCGGCGACGCCGAGGTGCTGCTGGAGCGCGGAGGCGAGCACCGCGCGCACGTCGGTGGTGGGCTTGAGGTCGCGGCCTTCGAACAGCTGCGCCGGCGCGAGGCCTGGCCAGTCGCTCACCACCCGGCCGCCCTTCGTCTTTCCCCCGAGCACGAACAGCGCAGACGCGGTGCCGTGGTCGGTGCCCCGGGTGCCGTTCTCGCGGGCGGTGCGGCCGAACTCGGTCATCGTCACCACGCAGACGTCGTCGAGCTTGTCGCCGAGGTCGGTGGCGAACGCGGCGAGCGCCTGGCCGAGCTCCTTCAAGCGGGTCGACAGCTGGCCTTTGCCCGCGCCCTGGCCGAGGTGGGTGTCGAAGCCGCCCGCTTCGGTGGCGGCGAGCTGAAGCCCCATGCCGGCGTGAATCAGGCGCGCGAGGTCTTGCAGCCGCTTGCCGAGCGCGCCGGGTGGATATTTGGCGCCGTTCTTCGGAGGCGCGTTGGCGATGCCCTGGCCCTGGAGCTGATCGAGCGTCTTGAACGCGTCTTGCGCGGCGCCCTTGAGCGCGTCGTCGACCGCGTTGGCGTAGAGCGCCTCGAACGAAGGCGCGCCGCCGCCGGCGTTGGCGACCTTGAAGTCTTTCAGCGAGGCGAACGCGACCGCTTCGGCGTCGCCCTGGAGCGCGAGCGGCAGCCCGTTCTGAATCGCCACCGCACGCAGCGCGCTCGCATCGCCCGGAGGCAACGTCGACAGCGCGCGGTTGAGCCAGCCGCTGTTGGCGCGGCGGCCGGGCGTGCCCGACTCGAGAAAGTCTTGAGCGTCGAAGTGGCTGCGCGACGGGCTCGCCTGGCCGACCGCGTGCACCGCGAGCAGCTTGCCCGAGGTGTAGAGCGGCAGCAGCGCGTCGAGCGCGGGGTGGAGGGCGAAGGTGGAGTCGAGCTTCAGCGCCGCGTCATCGCCTCCGGAGCCGGGCGCGAGCAGCCGCAGGGTGGGGCGGAGCGCGGCGTAGGCAGGGTCGCCGACCGGCGGCACCATCGAGAGGCCGTCGACGCCGCCGCGCATGAACAGCGTCACCAGCGTCTTCGGTTTGCCGCCGGTGGTTTGAGCGAGCGCGCGGCTGAGGCCGAGCGTGTCGACGCCGAATGCGCCGAACAGCAGACCCGCGTTGCGGAGCAGAGCTCGCCGGGTGCTCATCGCTTTTGAAACTCCGGGGAGCCCAACAGCAGCCCCGCCACCATCGCGCGGTTCACCGGGTGCATCTCGCCGTCGCTGACCGCGCGGTCGTCGTCGGGCTGCACGGCGCTCTTCACCACCTGCTGGGTGGCGGCCGAGGCGGGCTCGCCGAGCAATCGCCGCCCGAGCGCCTCGACTTCTTGATCGAGCGTCATCGGCGCACCGCTCAGCTCGACCCGCGCGCCGCGCACCCGGCCGTGGGCGAGCGAGAGGCCGAAGTTGATGCGCGCCACCAGGCCGCCGGCGTTCACCCACTTCTTCTCGTCGTTGCCGTAGCCGGTCGGCGGCTGGCACCGGTAGAGCGGCATGCCGAGCGAGTCCATCGCGCGGCCGAGCGGGAGCTCCGCCGACTCGAGGCTGCCCATCGCGCGCACCGCGGAGACCACGAACTCGAACGGCGTCTTCACTTTCGAGCGGTAGGCCGCCGGGCTCCAGAACTCGGGTGCGGTGAACACCTCGGCGTAGGTGGCGCGGAGGTCGCCGTCGGTGTCGAGAAACTTCTTCGCCACCCGGTCCACCAGCTCGGGCGGCGGCTCGTCTGAGACGAACCGCTGGCAGAGCTTCAACGCCACGTGATGAGCGGTCTTCGGGTGGCGCGAGAGGTAGTCGAGCAGCTTCTCGCCGTCGCTCTTGCCGCCGCCGGCCGGGAGCGTCAGCCCGAAGACGTGCTTCTCGCCATCGTCGTGGGCGAGCGGGCGAAAGACGAAGGCGCCGAACTGGTCGTGCTGCTGGCGCGGCTCGATGCTCCAGCCGGTGAGCGCGCGCGCCGCCTCGCGAACGTCGTCTTGCGAGTAACCGGCGTCGACGCCGAGCGTGTGCAGCTCGAGCAGCTCGCGGGCGTAGTTCTCGTTGAGGCCGAGCTTGCCGCCCTTGTTGGGCAGCTTGTCGCCGCGCCTCAGCACCCGCGGGTCGAAGCCGTCTTTCGTCGAGAGCCACTGGTCCAGGTAGAACAACATCGCCGGGTGGGTGGCGGTGGCCTCGAGCAGATCGCGAAAGCGGCCGTAGACGTGCGGGCGAATCGCGTCGCGCTCGTAGGCGGTCACCATCCACCTGACCTGGCCCTTCTCGGCCGAGACGTTGAAGTGGTTGAACCAGAAGTCGACCAGCACCTCTTCGAGCTGGCGTTGCGAGTCGGCGGCGCGGAGGAACTTCGCCTGGGTCGCTTCGATCAGCAGCTCGCGCGGCAACGCCTGCGGGTTCTCTGCCGCCAGCATCGCCAGCTTCACCTTCGCTTCTTCGGGGTCGGCCTTCTTGTCGATGCCCGCTTCCTTGGCGCGCTGTTGCAGCGGCGGGTAGGCGCGGTAGGCCTGGGCCACGGTGAGCTTCAGGGTGGGAAAGCCCGAGAGGCGGGTCTCCACCGCTTCGTCGCGGCCCGGTGCGAGCTGTTGGTCGAGCCACGAGGCGACCCCGAGCTGCTTCACCCGCGCCACGTCGGCGGCAGAAGGGCCGAACGCCGCGCGCGAGAGCAGGTGTTGAACCTGCTGGTCGGCGGTGAGTGCGGTGGTGGGCAGGGTGATCGCCGGTGCGGCCGCAGTCGGTGCAGGCGCGTGGGTCGCACAGGCGGCCAGGAGCACTGCGGGGAGCATCAAGCGCACGGAGTGAGGAACCCGGGGCGGGAACAAAAGTTACGCTGCCTGAATGGATTCGGCAGAAGCACGATTTAAATCACGTTTTCGAGAACCCGGCAGGCCACATTCAGCGCCGTTGCCGTGGCACCGCTCATGCTCCCGTCTGGTGACGGCGAGGGCACCCCGATGGAAAAGCACACCTTTGCGGCAGGGTTGATAAACACGGAGCGGATGAGTGCCCCCGAACCGGCAGCAAGCGCGAGCGCGCACAGCGTTCCCGGGGTGCCGGCTCAGGCCACGCCCTCGGGCGGCTCGTCGGCGGTGCCTCCGGCTGCGGGGCCCGGTGAGACGAGTGTGTCGCACAGCCACACCAAGTCGAGCCTGATGACGCTGACCCTCGGCGCGCTGGGGGTGGTGTTCGGAGACATCGGCACCAGCCCGCTGTACGCGGTGCAGACCTGCTTCGCGATGAAGGACGGCAAGGTCGAGCCGCACGCGGTGCCGGTGGCGGGCGACACCGTGCTGGGCGTGCTCTCGCTCGTCTTCTGGAGCCTCACCGTGGTGGTGGCGGTGAAGTACATCGGCTTCATCATGCGCGCCGACAACAAGGGCGAGGGCGGCATCTTCGCCTTGCTCGCGCTGGTGCCGCACGACATCTCCAGGCGCACCCGCATCGCGGTGACGATGGCCGCGCTGTTCGGCGCCGCGCTGCTCTACGGCGACGGGGTGATCACTCCGGCGATCTCGGTGCTCTCGGCGATCGAAGGGCTCAAGGTGGCGACCTCGGCGGCCGACCCGTTCGTGGTGCCGCTGACGCTGATCGTGCTGCTGCTGCTGTTTCTGGTGCAGCGGCGGGGCACCGGAGGCATCGGCAAGGTGTTCGGCCCGGTGATGATCGTCTGGTTCATCGCGATCGCCTCGTTGGGCGGCTATTGGATCGTTCAGAACCCCGACGTGCTGAAGGCGCTCAACCCGCTGTTCGCGGTGGCGTTCTTCGCCCAGCACCAGTTCCACGGCTTCGTGGTGCTCGGCAGCGTGGTGCTGTGCATCACCGGTGGTGAGGCGCTGTACGCCGACATGGGTCACTTCGGGCCGAGCGCGATTCGCCGCGCCTGGTTCTTCCTCGTCTTCCCGGCGCTGCTGCTCAACTACTTCGGCCAGGGCGCGTACCTGCTCCAGCGCGGGTGGACCGACAACCCGTTCTACGCGCTGGTGCCGCACCAGCTGCTCTACCCGATGGTGGCGCTGGCGACGGCGGCGACGGTGATCGCCTCGCAGGCGCTGATCTCGGGCGCGTTCTCGCTCACCCGGCAAGCGGTGCAGATGGGCTACTTCCCCCGCGTGACGGTGGTGCACACCTCGGCGCGCGACTTCGGGCAGATCTACGTGCCCGAGGTGAACCAGGCGCTGGCGGTGGCGTGCGTGCTGCTGGTGCTGGCGTTCAAGGAGTCGGGCGCGCTGGCGGCGGCCTACGGCATCGCGGTCACCGGCACGATGGGCATCACCTCGGTGGTGTACTTCTACGTGATCACCCACCGGTGGAAGTGGCCGGTGCCGCGCGCGCTGGCGCTGGTGGCGCTGTTCATGACCTTCGACATCGCCTTCTTCGGCGCCAACCTGCTCAAGTTCAAAGACGGAGGCTGGTTCCCGATCGCGGTGGCGGCCGGCATCTTCGTGCTGATGACCACCTGGAAGCGGGGGCGAATGATCCTCGCCGAGCGCTTCAAGCAGACGGTGATTCCGGTCGACAACCTGCTGTCTGATCTCGAGGTGAACCCTCCGCACCGGGTGCGCGGCACCGCGGTGTTCATGGCCGCCAACACCGAAGGTACGCCGCCGGTGTTGCTGCACCACCTGAAGCACAACCAGGTGCTGCACCGGCAGGTGGTGTTGATGTCGATCGTCTCTGCCGATCAGCCGGTGGTGCCGAAGGCCGAACGGTTGGAGGTCAAATCGTTGGGCAACGGCTTTTTCCGCCTGTTGGTGCGGTCGGGATTCATGGAGACGCCCAACGTGCCCGAGCTGCTGCTGCAGGCGCGCTCGCTGGGGCTGGTGTGTGAGCCTTCGACCACCAGCTTCTACCTCGGCCGCGAGACGTTACTGACCGGTGGCACCTCGGGAATGCCGAAGTGGCGCAAGGCGATCTTCTCGTTCGTCTCGCGCAACGCGCTCTCGGCGACCAACTACTTCGGCCTACCGCCGAACCGGGTGGTCGAGCTCGGGATGCAGGTCGATCTCTGATCCGCAGTTCGGGTTCGGCTGCGCGTTCCAGCTCGGGCGCGCGCTGAACGTTTTCGTACACGCGACATCGACTGCGACTGATGTCCCATGACATCGCCGTTTGTCCTGGGACAATCGGAGCGTCGCGGCAGCGTGCGCGACGGGATCTCGACGACTTGTGGCGGGCCCATCGGTTGCACTGTCGCGGTCTCCCCAGTCCCCAAACAATCAAAGGGAGGTACACACGTGAGGCGTTCTCAGGTTTCGCTGTTCGTTGCTGCAGTCTCGATGGTGCTGCTCGCATGCAGCGGTAGTGGTGGCAGTGGTGGTGGCGGCGGCAGCGCGACGGGCGGCGGCGCAGCGACCGGCGGTGGCGCGGCGACCGGTGGTGGCGCGGCGACCGGCGGCGGTGCGGCGACGGGTGGCGGCGCGGCGACGGGCGGTGGCTCGGCGACGGGCGGCGGCTCGGCGACGGGCGGCGGCTCGGCGACCGGCGGCGGCTCGACGCAGGGCTGGCACAAGCTCGACCCGCCCCTCGGCCAGGAGTCGAACGACTTCACCGGCGTGTTCTGCAGCGCGGCCGACAAGTGCGTGGTCTCGACCCGCGCCGGCACGGGTGACCCGGGCGCCGTCTTCACGGCGACCAGCAGCGCGATCGGCGCCAAGCTGTTCGACGGTCACTACCCCGACAGCGCGGTCTCGATGGCCTCGAGCGAGCTCGGTGACATCGACTTCCAGGGCTTCATTCAGACCCGCAACGGGTTGGTGGCGAAGGTCGAGACCTCGAGCGTCTACGTGAGCGCCACCGGCGACTTCACCCAGGCGGCCAGCTGGACCTACGTGAACATGGGCCACTCCGACGGCGACACGATGCCCCTCAACGCGATGATGGGCCTCGAAGTCGACGCCAACAACAACTGGGTCTTCATCAACAAGCGCGGCTACGTCTACAACTCGACCACCGCGCCTTCTGCGACCAACGTGTGGACGAAGGTCTGGAGCCCCACCGCGGTTCCGTCGATCCCGGCCGACTTCGCGACCCAGCTCGCCGCCGATTCGACCCTGTGTGACTCCGACGTGACCGCGGGTGGTCTGCCTCCGGCGGCTCAGCCTGCTCACGTGGCGCAGGACCTCGGTGTGATCGTCACCGTGGCCGGCGGTCTGAACGAGGATGGCACCGCGTCGCCTGGCGTCTGCCTGTCGACCGACAAGGGCCTGCACTTCTACAACGTGCCCTTCACCGGTCTGTCGACGACCGCGACCTACCCGGGCCCGAGCGGCGTCACCTGCACCGACAACGACCACTGCTACGCGTACAACGCGTCGGTCGGAGACGACAACGGCTACATCTACTACTCGTCGAACGCGTCGATGGGCAAGACGTCGACCTGGACGGCGGCGACGATGCCGGCGGCCTTCGCGACCTCGACGACGATGAACGTCAACTCGGTGTTCTTCGCTCCCGACAAGACCCACGGCTGGGCGATCGGCAACAACGACACCCTGCCGCTGATGCTGAAGACCACCGACAGCGGCCACACCTGGACCGACGTCTCGAGCCAGATCGGCGGCTTCGGCTTCAATCAGATGTACAACGGGTTCGCGCTCGACGCCGACCACGTGTACGTCACCGGCCGCTTCGGCGCGATGGCGGCCACCGCGACCGCGCAGCAGTAAGCAAGGTTCACGGTTGAATTTCGAGGCGGGCTCCAGAATTCTGGAGCCCGTCTTTTTTTGCGAGGAGACCCGAGATGATCTCGTTGAGCGTGATGGCGCTGTTGCTCGCCGGCCCGGCCGCCAAAGACCCGAGCTGGGAGGAGCTGGTGAAGCTCTCGATGAAAGAGCTTCACGACAAGGAGTCGGCGCTCCCTCCCGCTGATCCGAACGGCAGCTTCCACGCCAGCCAGGACGACGGGACCTTCGTGATGACGAACGCGAAGGGCGCCCAGACGGTGCACGCGCGCTTTCAGGCGACCGGCACCTACTCGACGAGGTCAGGCTCGTGGCTCTGGGCCTGGGGCAACCCGTCGATCGACGAGGTGCGGCGCGTCGAGCTCGAAAAAGTGCGCGCCTACGGCAGGGAGCATCACTTCGCCAAGCTGACCTCTGATCGCGTCGCGTGCACCGAACAGGAGGCGTTCGAGCTGTTCGCGGTCGCGGTGCACCTGATCGGCGCGCCGGGCTGGTACCGCTCACAGATCAATGAGACGGTGACGATCTACCTGGCGCTGCTCGACCTGAAGGTCAGCCGCTGAACCGTCACGGCTTGCCCTTCGTCGCCAGACCGGCCGCCTGCCAGTCGCGAAAGCCGCCCATGTTGGCGGTGTCGTAGCCGAGCTTCTTCGCCTCGTCGGCGACACGGCCCGCTCGGCCACCGACGGCGCAGTAGAAGATGACCTTGCCCTTGGGGAGCTTGGCGAGAAAGTCCTTCAGCGCCGCGGGGTCTTTCATCTTCGACATCGGGAACCACTGCGCGGGCTTCGCCATGCCGGCGTTGACCTCGTCTTGCTCGCGCACGTCGACCAGCGTCGCCTGGTTCTTTTCCACCAGCGCGGCTGCGGCTTTGGGATCGATGCGTTCCACGGGTTGCTCCTTCGGCGCCTGCGAGAGAGCCGAAGCGATTACCACGGCGAGCAGAGTTGTCATGCCCGACGTTTAACGCTGGGCCAGCCGTGCATCCACCGAACGGGCGAGCTCGCGGCCGTCGGCGATCGCCCAGACGATCAGGCTGGCGCCGCGCGAGGCGTCGCCGGCGGCGAACACGCCCGGCACGCTGGTCTGAAACGAGCCGTCGATCAGCAGGTTGCCGCGAGGGTCGAGCTTCACGCGCAATTGTTGCGTCAGCTGGGCCGTCTCGGGGCCGGTGAAGCCCATCGCCTGCACCAGCAGATCGGTCTCGAAGCGCTCCTCGGTGCCGGGCACGTCGGTGAGCTTGCCGTCTTTCAACTCGACGCCGATCCAATGCATCGCGCGGAGCTGGCCCGATTCACCTTCGAGCTTCAACGTGCGCCGGCCGTAGAGGCGCGCGCCGCCTTCTTCCTGGCTCGACGAGGTGCGGAAGACGACCGGCCAGCTGGGCCAGGGGTTGTTCTTCGCCCGCGCACTCGGCGGCATCGGCATCAGCTCGACCTGGGTCACGCACGCCGCGCCCTGGCGGTGGGCGGTGCCGACGCAATCGCTGCCGGTGTCGCCTCCGCCGAGAATCACCACCCGCTTTCCCCGCGCCGAGAGTGGAGAGTCGGTGCCGGCCGCGATCGCCCGGTTCTGGGCGTCGAGGTAGTCCATCGCCTGGAGCACGCCTGAGAGCTGCGCGCCTTCGAGCTCGAGCGCGCGCGCCTTGCGAGCGCCGATGGTGATCGCCACCGCGTCGAACTGCTCGCGCAGCGCAGACCAGGTGGGCTCGCGGCCGACGTTCACTCCGCAGCTGAAGTGCACGCCTTCGGCCTCGAGAATCTTCAGGCGGCGGGCGATGACCCACTTCTCCATCTTGAAGTCGGGAATGCCGTAGCGGAGCAGCCCGCCCGGCTTCGGGTCGCGCTCGAAGACGGTGACGAAGTGACCCGCGCGGTTGAGCTGAGAGGCGGCGGCCAGACCCGCTGGGCCCGAGCCGACCACCGCGACCCGCCGCCCGGTGCGGAACGTCGGCACCCGCGGTTGGACCCAGCCCTCGTGCCAGGCGCGCTCGATGATCTCTTTCTCCAGCTCTTCGATGGTGACCGCGTCTTGATCGATCGCCAGCACGCACGCGCCTTCACACGGAGCGGGACACAGCCGGCCGGTGAACTCGGGAAAGTCGTTGGTGCTCGCGAGCACGTCGTACGCCTCGCGCCAGCGGCCCTTGTACACGTGCTCGTTGAAGTCGGGGATCACGTTCCCCAGCGGACAGCCCTGGTGGCAGAACGGAACGCCGCAGTCCATGCAGCGCGCCGCCTGGCGTTTCGATTCGTCGGCGCTGAAGGGCAGGGTGACTTCTTTGAAGTCGCGCGTGCGCTCGAGCACCGGGCGGCGGTGCGGGCCCTCGCGACCGTACTCGATGAAGCCGGTCGGTTTGCCCATTTACGCGACCTCCTTCTGGGGGGCCGGTGGGCCACTGACCTCTCCCCGCGGAGGCTGCGCCTCCGTCGGCCCTCTCCTGTCAGGAGAGGGTTTTGCTTTCTTGAAGTCGCTCGGCATCACCTTCACGAACTGCGTGAGCAGGTTCTCCCAGTTGGTGAGGATTCGCTTCGCGAGCACACTCTGGGTGAGCTCCTGGTGGCGCTCGATCATTCCGCGCACCAGCCAGACCTCGTCTTCGTCGACCAGCGGCTCGAGCTCGACCATCTCGAGGTTGCAGCGGGTGCGGAACTGGCGCGCGCGGTCGAACACGTAGGCGGTGCCGCCGCTCATGCCCGCGGCGAAGTTGCGGCCGGTGGCACCGAGCACCACCACCACGCCACCGGTCATGTACTCGCAGCCGTGATCGCCCACGCCCTCCACCACCGCGTGGGCGCCCGAGTTGCGCACCGCGAAGCGCTCGCCCGCCACGCCCGCGAAGTACGCCTCGCCCTGGGTCGCGCCGTAGAGCACGGTGTTGCCGATCAGCACGTTCTCGTCGGCGGCGAAGGTCGCGCCACGCGGCGGGTAGACGATCACCCGGCCACCGCTCAGCCCCTTGCCGACGTAGTCGTTCGCTTCGCCCTCGAGCTCGAGCGTCACTCCACGGCAGAGGAACGCCCCGAAGCTCTGGCCGGCCGAGCCCTTCAGCTTCACGTGCATCGCCTCGTCGGCGAGGCCCCGGTGCCGGCGCACCAGCTCGCCCGAGAGCATCGCGCCGACCGCGCGGTGGGCGTTGGTCACCGGGAGCTGCGCCGCCGGGTCGCGAGGTGCGCTCAAGAGCTGGTGGTCGAAGTGCTCCGACACGTCTTTCTTCTGCGCCCGCGAGCAGAAGCGCGGCCCTTGCGCGGGCGGAGCGAGCAGCGCGGACAAGTCGAGCCGCTGCGCCTTCAACGAAGCGGTGGGCTTCTGCTTGAGCAGCTCGACCCGGCCGATCACCTCGTCGAGCGTGCGCGCGCCGAGCCGGGCCAGCCGAACGCGAATGCGCTCCGACAGCAGCAGGAAGAAGTTCACCACGTCGTCGGCGCGGCCCTGGAAGTGCTCGCGCAGCTTCGGGTCCTGGGTGGCGATGCCGACCGAGCAGGTGTTGAGGTGGCACTTGCGCAACATCACGCAGCCCTCGACCACCAACGCGGCGGTCGCCAGGCCGAACTCTTCTGCGCCGAGCAGCGCGGCCACCACGATGTCACGGCTGGTGCGCAGCCCTCCGTCGACCTGCAGCCGCACCCGATCGCGCAGGCCGTTCATCACCAGCACCTGCTGCGCTTCGGCCAGCCCGAGCTCCCAGGGCAGGCCGGCGTGCTTGATCGACGACAGCGGCGACGCGCCGGTGCCGCCTTCGTAGCCGGAGATGGTGATTCCACCCGCGCCCGCCTTCGCCACGCCCGCGGCGATGGTGCCGACGCCGACCTCGCTCACCAGCTTCACGCTCACCCGCGCGGCCGGGTTCACCGACTGGAGGTCGTAGATGAGCTGAGCGAGATCTTCGATCGAGTAGATGTCGTGGTGCGGCGGCGGGCTGATCAACGTCACGCCCGGAGTCGACCAGCGCACCTTCGCGATGCGCGCGTCGACCTTGTGGCCGGGCAGCTGGCCGCCTTCGCCCGGCTTCGCTCCCTGCGCGACCTTGATCTGCAGCTCGTCGGCTTCGACCAGGTACTCGGTGGTGACTCCGAAGCGCGCGCTCGCCACCTGCTTGATCGCGCTGCGGCGGTAGTCGCCGTTTGCGTCGCGCAGGTAGCGCCGCGCCTCTTCGCCGCCCTCGCCGGAGTTGGAGCGGCCGCCCAGCCGGTTCATCGCGATCGCCAGCGTCTCGTGCGCCTCGGCCGAGATGGAGCCGAACGACATCGCTCCGGTGACGAAGCGCTTCGCCAACGAGAACGCGCTCTCGACCTGCTCGAGCGGAACCGCAGTGCAGTTGCTCTCGTCGATCTCCAGCAGCGCGCGCAGGGTGGTGGGCGCCTCGTGCTCGTCGACGCTCTGCTCGTAGGCCTCGAACAGCTTCGGGTCGTTGCTCTTCGTCGCGTGCTGCAGCTTCGCGAGGGTGGTGGGGTTCCACTCGTGCTGCTCGCCGCGGCGGCGCCACTGGTAGTTGCCACCGGTGAAGGGCACGGTGTCGGTGACGGAGCCGAAGCCGCGCTGGTGGCGATCGCGCACCTCGAGGTCGAGCTCCTCCAGGCCGATGCCCGACAGCCGCGACGGGGTGCCGCCGAAGTAGAGATCGACCAGCGCCTTGTCGAGGCCCACCGCTTCGAAGATCTGCGCCCCGCGGTACGACTGCACCGTCGAGATGCCCATCTTCGACATCACCTTGAGCAGCCCTTCGTTGATCGCGTGAATGAAGTTCTTCTCGAGCGTCTCGGCGTTGGCGCTGAGCCCGAGGCCGGGCAGCGAGTCGAGCGCCAGCCACGGGTTCACCGCCGCCACGCCGTAGCCGATCAACAGCGCGAAGTGGTGCACCTCGCGGGCCTCGCCGGTCTCGACCAGCAGGCCGGTGTGGCGGCGAATGCCGTCTTTGACCAGCCGCTGGTGCACCGCGGAGGCGGCGAGCAGCGCGGGGATCGGCCGGCGGGTCTCGTCGACGCCGCGGTCCGACAAGATCAGCACGTCGGCGCCGGAGGACACCGCCTCGACCGCGTCGTCGCACAGCCGGGCCACCGCGCGCTCCAGCGAGTCGCCGGAGTAGAGCGTGGGCAGCACCCGAGGCTCGAACACGCCGAGGTCGTGCATCGACTTCAGCCGCGCGACCTCCGAGTTGGTGAGAATCGGCCCCGGGAGCGAGAGGCGGTGGCACTGCTCGGGCGTCTCGTCGAAGGTGTTGCCGTCGGGGCCGATGCTGGTCGACAGCGACATCACCAGCGCTTCGCGAATCGGGTCGATCGGCGGGTTGGTGACCTGGGCGAACAGCTGGTGAAAGTAGTCGTACAGCGGAGGCGACCGCCGCGAGAGCACCGCCAGCGGAGCGTCCTGGCCCATCGAGCCGGTGGCCTCTTTGCCGGTCTCGGCCATCGGGGTGAGCAGCAGCCGGAGGTCTTCGTCGGTGTAGCCGAACGCGCGCTGAGACTTCGCGAGCGCCTCGCCTTCGAGCGCCGCCGGCGACTTCGCCTCGGGGAGCTCGTCGAAGGTGAAGGTGTTGCGCTCGAGCCACTTGCGGTACGGCCAGCGCCCGGCGATCTCCTGCTTCACCGCCGAGTCTTCGAGCAGCCGGCCCTCGTCGGTGTCGACCAGGAACATGCGGCCCGGCTGGAGGCGGCCCTTGCGCAGCACCTGCTCGTCGGGCACGTCGATCACCCCCGCTTCGCTGGCGAGGATGACGCGGTCGTCGCGGGTGACCAGGTAGCGCGCGGGGCGCAGGCCGTTGCGGTCGAGGGTGGCGCCGATCAGGTGGCCATCGGTGAACGCGATCGCGGCCGGGCCGTCCCACGGCTCCATCAACGAGCTCGAGAACTCGTAGAAGGCCTTGCGCGCGTCGTCCATGTCGGGCTGACCGCCGTGCGCCTCGGGAATCATCATCATCATCGCGTGCGGCAGCGAGCGGCCGCCGAGCGCGAGCAGCTCGAGCATGTTGTCGAACTGCGCCGAGTCTGACTTTCCGGGAACGATGATCGGGTGGAGCCGATCGAGCGAGCCTCCGAAGCGCGCCGAGGTGAGCAGGCTGCGCCGCGACTGCACCCAGTTGCGGTTGCCCTGCACGGTGTTGATCTCACCGTTGTGGGCGATGAAGCGAAACGGCTGGGCGAGATCCCACGTCGGTGAGGTGTTGGTCGAAAAGCGCGAGTGCACCAGCGCGATCGCCGAGACGAAGTCGGGGTCGCCGAGGTCGCCGTAGAAGGGGCCGAGGCGATCGGGCAGCAGCAGGCCCTTGTAGACGATCGTCTCTGCCGAGAGCGACGCGACGTGAAAGCGGCCCTCGGGGTCGACGCCGCTGGCGCGAATGCGGTTCTCGACCAGCTTGCGAATGATGAACAGCTTTCGCTCGAAGGCGCTCGGCACGCAGCGGCGGCGCGCGATCAGCACCTGGCGCATCACCGGGAGCACGCCGCGCGCGACCCGGCCCAGCTTCGAGGTGTCGACCGGCACGTCGCGCCAGCCGAGCAGGTGCTGGTCTTCTTGATAGATGACGTCGGCGAAGATGCGCTCGCACTCTTCGCGCGCGTAACGCTCGGTGGGCAGAAACACCTGGCCCACGCCGTAGAGCTGCCGCCCTGGCATCTGAAAGCCGAGCCGCTCGCCCTCGCGCTTGAAGAAGCGGTGCGGGACCTGGAGCATGATGCCCGCTCCGTCGCCGGTGAGCGCATCGGCGCCGACCGCGGCCCGGTGCTTCATTCGCTCGAGCACCTGCAGGCCCTGCTCGACGATGCTCCGCGACTTCTCGCCCTTGATGTGGGCGACGAAGCCGACGCCGCAGCTGTCACGTTCGGTCGCCGGGTCGTAGAGGGAGCGTTGATGCACTGCGTTAGAGGGTAACGCAGCGCGGCGACGGGCGCCACCTACTCCCTATTACTGCAGCTCAGTCGTGAACCAGCTCGCAGCCCTGGCCATTCACCCGCAGCCGGTAGTCGCCGCCGTACGCGCCGACCACGATCTCGACCGCGACCTTGGAGCCGTTCGACGAGGTGCCGTGCAGGGTGACGGTGTTGCCCGAGAAGGGCTCCTGCTCTTCGGTGGTCTTGCCGTCGACGATCAGCTTCAGCGACGCGCCCATCGCGGTGCCGTGGGTGACCACCTCGACCTTCGCGCCGCAGCACTTGCCGAGGAAGTGGTCGTTGGTCATGCCCCAGTGCTGCGAAATCTGCGGAGCGTTCGGCTTCGCGTCGCTGCAGCCCGCGGGCTTGTTCGCCGCCGCCGCCGCGGGAGCCGCCGCCGGAGCGTCTTCGCCCATGCGTGCCGCGACCGGCTTCGCCTTCTTGCCCTCGTCGTCGGGAACCACCCGCGCGATGGTGTCGAAGATCTCGATCACGTTCGCCTTGCCGACCACCCGGCGCTCGTCGGTGTCGCCGATCTTGTCGCCGAGCAGCTTCACCTCGGAGCCCATCTTGAGGCCCTTGTTCTTGCCCGCGCGGACGAACAGGTCGCCCTTGTCGGTGAACACGTCGAAGGTGTCGTTGGTGCCAGTGAGAACCAGAGACAACGCCAGCGCATGGATCAGCATGTTTCCCCCGAAGAGACGGACGACCCCTAAGACACCTTTGTGCCGTCGGCGCGCAACTGTCTGCGGGGATTTCTTTTCTCAGCCCGCGGGAAAGAAGCTCGCGTGCAGACCCATCGGCACGTGGAACGGCAGCTTCACCCGCGCGGTCTCGGTCCAGCTCTTCGCGTCGAGCACGGTGAGGAACGAGCGGTGCGCCGGCCCGTCGTAGCAGAGCGACAACACCCAACCGTCGTCTTCTCCCGAGCCGCCCTGTCGCGCGACGAACACCGGCTCGCCGGCGACGAAGCCTTCGCCCAGGTTCAGCTCCCGGGTCTGACGCTCGACGGTGTCGACCTTGATCAGGCGGCTCGCTTCGAAGACGTCTCCGGTGCGCTGAAGTTGATCGGCGTAGACGTAGCGGTGGGGCACGCCGTCGAGCTCGGGCCGAATGGTGGGGAACTCGATGCCGGTCTCGCAGAGCAGCTCCCGCGCGACCCGCCCGTTGGGCTCGAAGCGCAGGCGGCACAGCTTGCCTCCGCCCTCGGGCGGAGCACCGAACGGCAGCCGAATCGACTCGATCAGCCCGGGCCCCGAGTGGAGCACCACGTCGACCGCCACCGTCTCGCCTTCCTGCCAGGCGTTCACCGCGTGAATCATGAAGCCGGTGGGCAGCTCGTACTCGCGCACCACGCTCCCGTCGCGCCGGGCCACGTACACCACGGTGGGATCTGCCGGGCGCCAGCGCACACAGTCGAAGATGCCGCGGCGGCCGATCAGCAGCTCGGGCACCCGCTTCACGTCGAGGCCGTAGGGGCCGGCGACGATGATCGCGTAGTCGCGGGTGAGGCCGAAGCTGTGAATCACGTCGGCGTGACGGAGCCGGATCGCCTTGCCGCGCTTCGCGCCGGTGCGGTCGACCTCCCACGACTCGGCGACCGGGTAGGGGCCTTTGCGATCGAAGCGCAGCCCGAGGCCGAAGCTCACCAGCGAGCCGTTCTTGGCGTCGTGGTGCGGGTGGGCCGAGAACGCCGCCCACGGAGGCAGGGTGCCGCCGAAGGTTTCCTCTCCCACCGGCGCGAGCGTCACCGGGTCGATCGAGAACGGCCGGCACGCCTCGTAGAGCGCGAGCACGCGATCTTCGAAGCGCAGCACGTTGGTGTTGGCGGGGTTCTTCGGGCGGCGCAGGTGCCCGAGCAGCCCCGGGCCCACGGTGGCGAAGCCGGAGTACAGCCGCCGCCCTTCACGCTGCTCGCGCTGGTACCAGGGCGTCTCGACGTATCGGTTGCGGAAGTGAACCTTGCCACCCGCGAAGTTGAACGCGCACACCATGCCGTCGCCGTCGAACCAGTGGCGGTTGGGCTCGGCGTTGCCCGCGGCCAGCGTGCTCGGGCCGACGCGGTAGAAGGTGCCCGCGAGCGCTTCGGGGAGCCTGCCTTCGACTTCGGCGACCGTCAGCTCGTGCGGCGACTGAGGCTCGAACGCGCGCAGCGGCCAGAGCGCGGTGGACTGCCGTGGAGCCGGCTGCGGCGGCGGGATGGTGTCTTCGAGCTCAAGCGCAGTTGCGTTCATGTGCACCCCTCCTTCGGCTTACACCCGGGGGTAACGAGCGATGCAAATCGCCGGTGGCGTCATGAAAACGTTCGCCGTTGCACGCGTGCGCCAGCGCGTTTTCTTGAGCCGCTTTTTCACGCGTAGACTGCGCGTCGCCTGGACCTCCACCCCTACGACGGCGTCACCCGCGTCTTCACCCACGAAGACCCTGATCAGGGCCCCGGCCTGGGGTTGGTGAACGGTCTGCTCGGAGGCCAGCTGCCGCCGAGCCCGAGCGCGCTGAGCTATCGGCTCTCGTTCTTCAGCGGCGGCATCGGAGTGATCGACAACCTCTCGGTGACGCTGAACGCCGATCGCGCGTTGTTCGACCGGGTGGTGAAGGCGCTGAAGTTGATCAGCTGGAGCGAAGCGCAGGCCGATGAGGAGGTTCGCTGGTGGCTCGACGTCGAAGACCACCCCGGCCCCGACCAGGCGTTGGCCGCGTTTCTCGCCGAGCACGGCATCACCGCCGCGCAGGAGACCTGGTTCGACTCGATCAGCGGCGTGAACTCATGGTCGGTGGTGGCGTGGACCGGCGAGGTGCTGCACCTGCGCGCCTACAACCAGGGCTGAAGCGCCTTCAGGCGGCGGCCTTCGCCGGCTTCGCGCGCGGCCAATCTTTGGCGAGCACCTTCTCCATCGTGCCGACGTCGGCGAGCAGCTCGATCGAGAGGCGGTCGTCTTTCGAGCGCGCGGGAATCGACAGCTTGCGCGCGTGGGTGAAGCGCTCGGAGAAAGGCGGGTGGGTGTCGAGCGGGTGGGCGACGCTGAGCCGCTCCGCGGTGAGCCCCAACGAGGCGAGCGCCTGACCCTCGGGAGAGGTGAAGAACGCGCGGAAGCTCTGGCCGAGCGGAGGCAGGTGCCCTGTCGCGAGCGCCGGGGCGAGCGTCTCCGCGACGTAGGTGGGGAAGACGCAGTGGGCGCGAATCACCTGTGACAGCCCGGAGCAGAACGGCTCGGTGCCCTCGAGCCGCACCGCGAGCTGGTCGGCGTTGAGCTCCTGGTGGCGCATCTGTGAGCGGCTGAGCTTCAGGTAGAACGGCAGGAACCAGACGAACGGCCGCGAGACCAGAAAGATCAGCCACTCCGCGAAGGCGTTGTCGATCAGCTCGCCCGCTTCGACCAGCTTGGTGAGCGTTTGCTCGGCCGCTCCCCGCGCGCGAAACAGCCAGAGCCCGAGCCGGGAGTCGCCGGCGAGGAAGTGGCCCATCTCGTGGGCGAGCACCGCGCGCAGCTCGCTCACCGTGAGCACGTTGAGCACCAGCAGGCCGATGCCCATCACCCGCTTGCGGCCGATGCCGAGAAAGCCGCTCGTCTCTCTCACCCAGAGGTCCGCCGCCGGCAGCAGGTAGACGTGGTCGACCTCCTTCACCCCCGCGAACGCGGCGATTCGCGAGAGCTCGCGAAACAGCTGCTTGTGCTGGGAGGCGTACAGCTCGGGGCCGGGCGCCTTGAAGCGAACGCTGCGCGGCCAGAGCGAGTAGATCAGCACCCAGCCGACGGCCATCACGATGAAGCCGGCGAGAAAACCCGCCAGCGCGGCGCGGCCCGGCAGGTGGCGCGAGTACCCGAACAGCCAGACGCCGGCGGCCTCGGTGCCCAGCGCGAGCGCGATCGCGAACAGGTAGAAGCTGGTGATGACCGCGAGGTGCAGGGCGACCCGGAGCGTGCGCACGATCGTGTGACACCCTGGACCGGCTTCGAAGGCAAGAAGTACGGTGTCCAAGTGCCGAAACGCCTGACCGACGCCGAAACCGCCGCGCTCGACAGCAAGGCCACCCGGACCGTGGGCTGGGCGCTGATGGTTCCCGGTGGGCTGATTCTCACCGGCTGCATCGCGGCGGTGGTGCAGCTCGGCTCCTGGCGGGTGCTCGGCTGCGCGCTGCTGATCGGCCTGCCGTTGTTTCTCGCCGGAGCGCAGCGGGTGTTCTTCCCGCGGGCGTTCAAGAACGAGGGGCGCCGGGACCTCGACTGAGCGCCGCCACCAGCGCGCCGGGCTCCGGTTCGAGCGGCAGCGCCTCGGAGGGCCGGTCGAGCAACGCCTGGAGCGGCGCGGGCACCTCGAGCTTGCGGCCGATCACCGGCTCGACCACTTCTTCGAACTTCGCCGGGTGGGCGGTGGCGACCACGATCCACCGTCGGGTGTCGCCCGCGGCGCGCAAGCGGTTCAGCACCTCGTAGCCGCAGGCGGTGTGGGGGCAGAGCGCGACGCCTTCGCTCTGGTAGACCGAACCGATGGTGCGCTTGATCGCCTCGTCGTCGACCCACTGCGAGCGCACCTCGTGCGCCGGCTCGGTGAAGAGGTGGCGCAGACGCTCCAGGTTGCTCGGCGCTCCGACGTCCATCGCGTTGGCGAGCGTGGCGATCGACTCGCGCGGCCGGTAGTCGCCGGAGGTCAGGTAGTCGGGCAGCACCCGGTTGGCGTTGGTGGCGAGCACCACCTCGCCGATCGGCAGCCCGAGCTTGCGCGCCAGCAGGCAGGCGAACCCGTTGCCGAGGTTGCCGGTGGGCACGATGAAGTTCACCGGCTGCTTGAGCGCCGCCTGCGCGGCGAGCGAAGCGTGCGCGTAGTAGCAGACCTGCGGGAGCAACCGGCCGAGGCTGATGCTGTTGGCCGAGGTGAGCCCGAGGTTGCGCAGCGCGATGCTGGCGAACGCGGCCTTCACCATGCGCTGGCAGTCGTCGAAGGTGCCACGCACTTTGTAGGCGGTGACGTTCTCGCCGAAGGACCCGAGGGTGTGCGCCTGGCGTTGCGAGACGCGGCCGTCGGGGTAGAGCACCACCACCTTCACCCCGTCGCGGCGGTGGAAGGCGGAGGCGACCGCGGCTCCGGTGTCGCCGGAGGTGGCGACCAGCACCGTCATCGCCCGGCTGCTGATGCGGGTGAGGCACTCGGCGAGAAAGCGGGCGCCGAAGTCTTTGAAGGCCGCGGTCGGGCCGTGGAACAACTCGAGCAACCCGGTGCGATCGTCGAGCCAGCGGGTCGGCGCGTCGAAGTCGAACGCGGCTTTCACGATCGGGTCGAGCTGTCCCCCGAGCGCTTCGCCGTAGAAGAACGGGCGCAGCAGATCGACCGAGCGTTGGTGCAGGGTGCCGGTGGGCGGGAAGTTCGCGGTGCGTGGCAGCGGGTCGACCACGTAGAGCCCGCCGTCGGGCGCCAGCCCGCGCGTCATCGCTTCGGTCAGTGTGGCGGTGGACCCCCCACGGGTGCTCACGCACTGCATGGGGGCAGACTAGCCGTAAGCGGGGGCTCACGCCTCCGACGAACTCACGAGCTGCGCCTTCGGCCCGTTGACCTTCGACACCAGCACGTCGCTCTCGAGGCCGGCCGACTTGAACGCCGCCGCCATCGCGGCGCCTGCCACCTGCGCCTGCGCCTTCGACTCGAACCAGCCGAACACCGACGGTCCAGCGCCGGCGATGCTCGCGCCGAGTGCGCCGCAGTCGAGCGCGGCCTGCTTCACGTTCGCGAACCCGGGAATCAACGGCGCGCGCCTCGGCTCGACCAGCACGTCGCGCAGGCCGCGCTTGATCAACGACGCGTCGCCCGCGGCACACCCCGCCAACACCAGCGCCAGACATTCGCTCTGCTCGACGAACGCGTGCAGCTCGTACGAGCCCTTCAGCGCCTCGCGCGCCACCCGCGTCTCGAGCACGAAGTGCGGGTGCACCACCGCCGCGTACAGCCAGTCGGGCGCGGGCAAGCGAACCGGCGCGCCGTGCGAGGGCGCCAGCACCAGGCCTCCCAGCAGCATCGGCCCCACGTTGTCGCCGTGCGGAGCCCCGCTCGCCGCCGCTTCACCGTCGACCGCCGCGGCGTACAGCTGCTCGCTCGACAACGGCTGCTCGAGCAGCGACGCGGCCGCGACGACCGCAGCCACCGCGGAGGCCGCCGACCCACCCATGCCCGAGCCGAGTGGAATGCCCTTGTCGAGCTCGACGTCGAAGCCGACCCGCCCCTTGGCGAAGGTCTGCAGCGCCAGCAGCGCGCGCCCGGCGGTGTTGCGCCCGGGCTCGGTGGGCAGCTCGGTCACCACGCCGCGAATCGCGGTCATCCGCACCACGCCGGTGTCGTTGCGGGTGACGGTCGCTCGATCGCCCGGCCCCTCGAGCGAGTGCCCGAGCACGTCGAAGCCCACCGCCGCGTTGCCCAGCGACGCCGGCGCAAATGCGGTCGCGCGCTTCAAACCTTCGCTCCCAGCGCCGCCGCCACCCGCAGCAGATCGGCGAACACCCCGGCCGCGGTCACTTCGGGTCCCGCTCCCGGGCCTTGAACCACCAGCGGGTTGTCGCGGTAGCGGCGGGTGGTGAACTGCACCACGTTGTCGGTGAGCCGCAGGTGCGCGAACGCGTGGTCTTTCTCCAGCGCCACCAGGCCGACCTTCGCCGCTCCGGTGCGGTCGAGCCGCGCCACGTAGCGCAGCACCTTGCCGTCGCGCTTCGCCGCCTCCAGCCGCGACGACATGCCCGCGTCGAGCTCGCCCAGCCGCGCGAGGAACTCCGGCAGCGGCACCTTCGACAGCTCCGCGGGAACGAGCGACTCCAGCTCGACCTGCTCCAGCGTGGTGGGCCAGCCGTTCTCGCGCGCGAGGATCACCAGCTTGCGCGCCACGTCGAGCCCCGAGAGGTCGTCGCGCGGGTCAGGCTCGGTGTAGCCGAGGTCTTTGGCCTGCTGCACCAGCTGCGAGAACGGCTGCGAGCCGTCGAAGCGGTTGAACAGGTACGCCAGCGTGCCCGAGAAGATGCCGTCGACCGCCAGCACCTCGTCGCCGGTGTCGATCAGATCGCGGAGCGTGGAGATCACCGGCAGCCCCGCGCCCACCGTGGGCTCGTAGCGGAACCGCGCGCCCTTCGACTTGATCGCCTGGTAGCGCGCGTACGGCCCCGAGCCGGCCTGCTTGTTGGGGGTGAGCACGTGAATGCCGCGCTCCAGCCAGCCGGCGTAGCGGTCGGCGACGTCGTTCGAGGCGCTGCAGTCGATGATCACCGCGTGCGGCAGGTGGTCGGCGCCGACGTGGTCGGTGAAGCGCTGGTAGTCGAGCGCCTCGGTCATGTGCGGCTCGGGCAGCGCCAGCATCGGGTCGCCGAGCGCCATCTGCCTGCTCGCCGCCACCGCACGCACCCGAAGGTCGAGGTTCGACTGCGACAGCAGCCGCTCCCGCACCGACGCCAGCTGCCGCAAGAACGCCTTGCCGACCTGTCCCGGGCCCACCAGCCCGATCGAGAGCGTCTGCGCCGAGAGGTAGAAAGCCGCGTGCACCGCCCGCAGCGCCCTGGTCGCGTGCGCCGCGTCGACCACCACCGAGATGTTCCGCTCCGAGGAGCCCTGGGCGATCACCCGCACGTTGACGCCCGCGCGGGCGAGCGCCGCGAACAACCGCGCCGCCACGCCGGGCAGACCGGCCATGCCGTCGCCCACCACCGCCACCGCGGCCAGCCCCCGGTACACGCTGACGTCGTTGAGCAGCTTGGCGTCGAGCTCGCGGGTGAACGCGCCGCGCACCGCCCGCTGCGCCTGGTCGACGTCGCTCTCACGAATCACGCAGCAGATCGAGTGCTCGCTGCTGCCCTGAGAGATCATCACCACCGACACGCCGGCGAGCTTGAGCGCCTCGAACGCGCGCTCCGCGGTGCCGGGCACGCCGATCATGCCCGCGCCTTCGATGTTCAGCGTCGCCAGCCCGGTGAAGGTGGTGACGCCCTTCACCGGCCGCGCGGTGTCGCTCTCGTTGCTGATGCGGGTGCCGGGGTGCTCGGGCTTGAAGGTGCTCCGGGCGATGATCGGGATGCCGCGCTCGAACGCCGGCGCCATCGTCTGCGGGTGAATCACCTTGGCGCCGAAGTACGCCAGCTCGCACGCCTCGGAGTACGAGAGCCGCTCGACCAGCACCGCCTCGGGCACCAGCCGCGGGTCGGCCGAGAGCACGCCGTCGACGTCGCTCCAGAGGTGCAGCTCCTTGGCTCCGAACAGCCGGGCGAAGATCGCGCCCGAGTAGTCGCTCCCGTTGCGGCCCAGGGTGGTGATGCGCCCGGCGGCGGTGCGGGCGACGAACCCGGTCACCACCGTGCGCGGGCCGAACGACGGCATGCGCAACGCCAGCTTCTTCTGCGACTCGGCCCAGCGCACCATCGCGCCCAGCTCGCCGACGTCGACCAGCAGCGCCTCGCGCGCGTCGAGCCACTCGCTCGGCTTGCCCCGCACCTTGAACGCCGCGTCGACCAGCTGCGAACTCCACACCTCGCCCAGCCCGCTCACCAGGTCGAGCAGGTCTTTCGACAGCCCGCCCATGCGGCTCTGCGCGTTGAGCACCTCGCGCAGCGAAGCGAACTCACGGTCGAGCATCTGCTCCATCGGCCCGGCGCTCTCGCCCAAAAGCGTCTTCGCCGTCTCGCGGTGCTTCAGGTGGAGCGCCTCGTGCGCCTTCGGCCAGCCGGAGTCGTTCTCGGCCGACTGCTTCACCAGGTTGATCAGCGCGTCGGTGACACCCTGCATCGCCGAGATCACCACCACCTGCTGCTCGTCGCGCGCGCAGAGCAGGTCGACCACCCGCGCGATGCGCTCGGCGTTGGCGACGCTGCTGCCTCCGAACTTGTGGGCAATCACACCGCGAACTCTAGATGAGACCGCCCGTCAGCGGGCCACCATCGAAGGCAGCACCGTCCCTTTGTGGAGCGTCACCGGAGTGCCCGCGTCGGGATCGTACGGCCCGCTGCCGAGGTCGCCGCCGTCGGCCTCCAGAGTCCACCCGCCGTCGAGGTCGAGCGACCAGAGGTCGAAGGTCTCGGTGCCCAGCGCCGAGAGGTAGCCGCCGTAGAGGTAGCGCTGGCCGTTCGCCGCCGCGGTGCCCGCGTACGCCCGCGCGGGAGGCGCCACGGTCCAGCTGGGGCTGCTGAGCACGAACATCCCGTTGCTCTCGTCGGCGATGAAGGTGCGGGAGTCGCCGATCGAGCCCATCGGGTCGAAGCCGCCGAACATCACCAGCGGCGACACGTCGCCCATCGTCTGGATTCCCGCCCGCCCGCCGGGCACGGTGCCCTCTTCGGTGAGCGTCACCCAGCTGCCGCCGTCGGGGTCGTAGGCGGCGAAGCCGGTGACCGCGTTGCCGTTGGCGAAGTCCATGCCCAGGCCGACCACGAAGCGCCCGTTCTCGAACGCGTTCACTCCGAACGAGCGCGACAGCCCGCCCGCGGGCAGCGGCGTCCACGCCAGGGTGGCGACGTCGAACTTCCACGTCTCGCTGATCGAGCCGCTCGCCGGGTCTCCGCCGCCGAAGATGTAGAGCACCCGGTTGGCCTGGTCGAAGCCGTACTCCATGAAGCCGCGGCCGCTCGGCGTGCCGGTGGTGACCGCGAGTGTCGACCACGCCGGCGGGGTCTGGTTGAAGTCGAGCGCGTGCATGTCGGTGTCTTTCACGCCGACGTCGTCGAACCCGCCCCAGACCAGCATTCGATTGGCCGCGCCGTCCCACACCGCGAGGTGGCCGAAGCGCGCGCCCGGTGAGACGCCGGTGGTGACCAGGTCGAGAAAGCGGTGGGTGGCCGGCTCGTAGCTGGTCAGGCTGTCGACCGGCGTGTTGTTCATGATGTCGTTCAGCCCGCCGTAGAGCAGCAGCCCGCCGCTGGTGCAGTGGCCTCCGACGCACTTCAGGTTGGCGTCGCAGACGGTGGTGCAGTCGCCGCAGTGGTTGGGGTCTTGGGTGAGGTCGACCTCGCAGCCGTTGCCCGGAGCGCCGTCGCAGTTGTCGAAGCCGGTCTCGCAGGCGCCGATTTGACAGCCGCCGTTGGAGCAGTGGCCCGAGGTGGTGTGCTGCGGGTTGCAGACTTTGCCGCAGTCGCCGCAGTCGGTGGTCGAGGTGAGCACCGGCGTCTCGCACCCGTCTTGCCGGCTGGTGTTGCAGTCTTTGAAGCCCATGTCGCAGGCGCCCGAGGCGCACTGCCCGTTGAGACACGCGCCCTGGCTGTGAGGCGCCGCGCAGCTGTGCCCGCACATGCCGCAGTTCGACGGCGAGTCCGACAGCTTGGTCTCGCAGCCGTCGAGCGGGCTGTTGTTGCAGTTGCCGAAGCCCGACTGGCAGGTGAGATGGCAGAGGCCGGCGACGCACTCCGACGCCGCGTTCATCGTGCCGCAGACGGTGCCGCAGACGCCGCAGTTGCTCCGGTCGGTCTGCGGATCAGCGCAGACGCCGCTGCAGCACAGCTGGCCCTTGGTGCAGTTGTCGTTGGTGGTGCACTTACCGTCGCTGGTCTTGCAGCTGAAGGCCGAAAGCATCGCCGCCGCGGCCAACACTCCCCACATCGATTTCAAGATCACTGCCCCCTCGGCCCGCTGGGAAAGGCTCATAACCCAGCCCCGCGCCTACTGTCACCGCCCAGGCCCCCGGCATTCAAACGGATCCATCGAGAAATACTGAGAGATCCATGGGGGTTGAAACCGGGTGGCCTCCAAAGACACATTCTCTACGCGCGTGCTGAAACTCTGGTCGAAACCCAAGGCACTGGCCGCCGACGCCCCTGAAGAGGCGTTGGTGGAGCGCGCGCGCCAGAGCGACCCCGACGCGTTTCGGGTGATCTTCGAGCGCCACGCGCAGTCGGTGAACCGCTTCACGATGGACCTGTTGGGCAACGCGTCGTCGGCCGAAGAGGCGACCCAGGAGACGTTCTTTCGGGCGCACACGCTGCTGCCGCGGCTGCGCGACTCGGTGCGGTTGAAGGCGTTTCTGCTCGGCATCGCGCGCAACGTCTGCTTCGAGCAGCGCCGCCTGGGCCCCACGCTCGACGCCACCGTCGACGACGAGGTGTTGGAGGCGGTGATTCCCGGGCCCGACCCGCTCGGCGTGTTGATGGACGCGGAGCTGGAAGGGCACTTCAACGAGGCGCTCTCGACCTTGAAGCCGCAGCGCCGTGCCGCCCTGCTGATGCTGATGGACCACGGCTTGTCGTACGATGAGATCGCCGACGCGTTGAGCTGGTCGATCCCCACCGTGAAGAACGAAATTCACCGCGCACGGTTGTCGCTGCGCCAGAAGATGTTGCCTCACCTCACCCGGAGTGCGTCATGAGCAAGTGCGGCCGAACGGCACAGCTCGAAGCGTTGTTGTCTTCGACCAACCCCCAACTGTCGGCGGAGCTCGAAGCTCACGCCACCCGCTGCCCCACCTGCGCGCACGAGCTGCGCTGGCTGCGCACGGAGGACGCGCTCTTCACCCAGCGCCGCACCCGCCAGCAGGTGCGCGCGATGTACCCGGTGAAGGCGCAGCCGAAGCCGGAGCGGCGGGTGTGGTCGACCGCGGCGCTGGCGATCGCCGCCTCGCTGCTGCTGATGCTGGGCGTCGGCTTCCAGGACCGCTCGACCCAGAGCCCGGGCGAGGTCACCCAGCAGATGTCGCAGGAGCTCGCCTCGGTGGAGCACAAGGCGAACCCCGACTGCTCGACCCTGCAGCCCGGCAATGGCTTTGCGTGCGAGCCGTTGGTGCTGGCCAGCTTTCGCTGAGTTAACGTCGCGCCCTCAATGAAGGGCCGCAATCTCGCCGGCAGCGTCGCCTTGCTGCTGGTCCTGCTCATCGGTGGCGCGGTTCGCATTCTGCGCTACCAACACCCCAAGGCAGATCCGCGCTGGTACACGCTCGGCAGCCTGGCGCGCGAGTTCGCCACCGAGAAGCAGTCGTTCGACGAGGTGATCGACAAGCTCGGCGGAGACTTCGTGCTCCCCGAGAGCGCGAAGACGGCGATGCGCCAGGCGTTCAAGCTCGCCGACTGGGAGGCGCTCGACCAGCAGCCGCAGCTCGACCTGAAGACGCTGGGCATGGGGCTGGAGCAGCTGGCGGCGCGGCGGGCGCTGAAATTGCCGACACCTCCGCAGCGCCACACCGAGGTGCTCGGCACCCCGCAGCCGAAGGCGCTCACCGGTGAGCCCTACCAGCAGCAGCTCCCGTTCGAGCTGCTCTACGGCGACACGCTCGACGTGGCGAAGGCGAAGCACGCCGGCGAATCGGAGTGGCTGGCGGCGAAGCTGGAGGCGGTGGCGATGGGGGCCACGCTGACCGACGGCGACGACGCGGGCGCGGTGGGCGCGTCTAACGTCGAGCAGCTCTACGACCTGCTGGCGGCGAAGGGCATCGTGCTGGAGGTGTCTGACGAGCGGCTGTTCGCGAACTTCGGAGACCTGATTCGCCGCGGGAAGCCGGTGGCGACGCCGCTCTGGGTGGCGACGCAGCACGCGCTCGACGGCAACATGGTCTACCTGCCGGTACCGCACGCGCAGCTCGAGATTCACGCGGCCGGCCCCGGCTTCGAGGCGTTCGTGACGTTCTACCCGAGCCTCGATCTGGCCGGCACCGGCGACGGGGGAGTGAAGTTTCGCGCCGACGTGACTTCAGATCAGAGCTGGTGCGGCCACCGGGTCGCCCACGTCTACCCCGGAGCGCAGGCGCGCGAGGCGCTGCGGTGGATGGGCCTGTTGCGGCTGGAGTGGGACGCGAAGGTGTTCGACAACAAGCTCCCGCTCGACGGCTACTACGCGCTCGGGGTGTGCACGCTGGCGCCCGCGGTGGTGGAGCGCGCGCTCACCGGCACCACCACGCTCTGGCCGCTCACCCACGACCCGAAGTACTTCCAGGGCTCGGGGCCGATCGATCAGCTGGTGGCGCAGCTGCCCTCCGACACGCACAGCGGCAAACCGCCGGAAGAGGCGCGGCTGGTGGGGTCGCTCCCGTTCAGTCGAGAAGACGAGGTGACGTTGGTGGGGTTGAGGCAGACGGTGAAGAAGCTCCACTGGCTGGAGGCGAAGCCGAAATGATCAAGCGGTTCATTCGCACGGTGATCGCGCTGGTGGTGACGGCGGTGGTCGGCCTGCTGCTCAACGGCTTCTTCCGCGACAACGGCTTCATCGACGAGCACCCGCCGCCGGGCAAGGTGCTGGGCGTGCCGGGCGAGCGCATTCACGGCATTCAGGTGAAGGGGCAGGGCGAGCGCACGGTCGTCTTTCTGCACGGCAACCCCGGCACCTCGCTCGACTTCGAGAAGGTGCAGAAGCTGCTCTCGCCGATCGCGCCCAGCGTCGCGTTCGACCGGCCCGGGTACGGCTGGAGCGAGCGCTCCAAGCCCGACATGGGCCCGCGCGCGCAGGCGGTGGCGATTCACTCGGCGGTGAAGCAGCTGCAGCTCCAGCGGCCGGTGATCGCCGGGTTCAGCTACGGCGGGTTGGTGGCGCTGGCCTACGCGCTCGAGTACCCCGACGAGACGGGGGCGTTGGCGTTGATCGCTCCGGTGGCCGACCCGGTGGAAGGTCACCCGATGAAGGGCGCGCAGGCGAACCTGGTGCTGCCGGGCGTGGGGCCGATGATCGCCTACGGAGCGGGGCCGCTGCTGGCGCCCGATGCCGTCGCGCAGGGCTACGTCGACGCGTTCTACCCCCAGGAGCCGGACGTCGAGGTGGTTCAGCTGGGCCGGCTGCACTTCGCGCGGGCCTCGGTGCTGCTGGCGTCGGCGCGCGATTGGAACGTGATCAAGACCGAGCTGCCGGATCTGGCGAAGCGGTACGAGCAGGTCGACGTTCCCGTCGAGCTGGTCTGGGGCCGTCAAGACCGGATCGTCGGCGAGAGCCACGTGAAGTACCTCCAGGAGCACGTGAAGGGCATCAAGGTGGTGCAGGTCGAGAATTGCGGGCACCAGATGATGAGCACCCACCCGGAAGATGTGGTCGAGGTGGTGAAGCGGGCGCTGGCGCGGGTCGAAAAGTAGGTTCGAAACCCCGGAACGATCCTCCTTTTCACTTCGTCTGACGGCCCCGGGTGAGGTGAATCATGGGAGTCGTCTTCACGCTGTTCCTCGCGGCGCTCTCGCCGCCTGCGGAGCCGGTGTCGGCACCGGTCACCAACGTCACCGTCTTCTCCGACCGGGCGAAGGTGACCCGTCAAATTCAGCTGCCCTTGTCCAAAGGCGCGCACCGGCTGACCTTTGCGGCGCTGCCGCCCGGGGCAGAAGCGGGCTCGATCGCGCTCGACGCCAACGGCGCCACCGTCGATCGGGTCGAAGTGCACCGGGGCAACCTGGGTGAGCTGGCTTCATCCGAGGTCGACAAGGCGCTCAAGGAGCTCGACGACGCCCGCGCCGCCGTTCGCGCGGTGACCGAGCAACGGGTGAACCGCGAGAGCGAGCGCGCCCTGCTGCTGCGTCTGCGCCCCGCCGCGCCGTCGGTCGACGCGAAAGGTCAGCCCCGGCCGCTCGAGACGGCCGGGTGGAAAGACGCGATGGCGTTCTTCGACGCCCGGCTGAAAGCGAACGACGCGGCGCTGGCCGACCTGGAGACCAAGGACCTCGACGCGCGCAAGCGGCTGAAGCTGGCGAACGAGAAGGCGGCGCTGCTCGCCAACGCGAACGGCGAAGTGCAGCCGCTCCAGGTCGACGCGGTGGTCGACTCGGCGGGCGGCAACGCGACGCTCTCGCTCACCTACCTGGTGCGCGGCGCGCGATGGACGCCGGCGTACGACGTGCGCTACCGGCCGGGCGACGCCAAGGTCGAAGTAGGATTCGCGGCGTTCGTCTCCCAGCAGACCGGCGAGGACTGGCCGGCTTCACAGCTGACGCTCTCGACCGCGGTGCCGTCGACGCTGCGCGACGTGCCGCGGCTGTCGGTGTGGAAGATCGGCGAGCGCGATCGCTTCATTCCCACCTCGGTGGCCAAACCGCGGCCGGTGAACGAGCCCCCGATGGCGGTGGCGTCGATCGCGCCCGAGCAGCTGCTGCGCGCGCGGCTGCAGGCGGCGCTCGCGCCTCCGCCCGACATGTCGCAGGTGGAGCACGAGGTGGCCGGGCTGAAGGAGCAGCTCTTTCGCGCCAAGGCGAAGCTGGAGCTGCTCGACGAGACGGTGCTCGGTGGCACGGTCGACGACGTTCGCAACAGCAAGAACCGCGTCGCTCAGCTGGAGCAGGATGCGCGCAGCCAGCGCGACGTGGTGAAGATGAACGCGCTGCGCGAGAAGGTGCTCGAGCTCGACGGCCTGGAGCGCCTCGCCTCCGACTCCGCCGAGCGCGGCCGGCAGCTGAAGCAGGCGGGCGACACTGCCGGCGCGGCCGAGGAGGACACCAAGGTCGCGATTGCGGGCAAGAAGGCGAAGGAGATCGCGTTCGACGCCGACGTGGTGAACGGCGAGATGGCCACCGCCACCGGCAGCGAAGTGCTGAGCGTGCAGCGCGCTCCGCAGTCGCTGCCTGGTGCGATGGCCGACAAGGTGAGCGAGCTGTTCTCGTTCGGAGGCAGCGGCTCCGACCGCGGTCCTCCCGCGCCGGTCGCGTTCACCACTCCGCGTGCGTGGCAGCTGCCCTCGTTCGCCCCCGACCTCCCGGCCGCGCTCGCGGGCGGCTACGACTTCGTCTACTCGGCAGCCCGCCCCGAAGCGTTGAAGAGCGCGCCTGAAGCCCGGCGGGTGCCGTTGTTTCGCAAGACCTTCGCGGCCGAGCCGGAGCTCACCCTGGTGCCGGGCCTGTCGAGCACCGCGTACCTGATGGCGAAGGTGGTGAACGAGTCTGACAAGCCGCTGTTGCGTGGCGCGGCGAACCTCTACGTGGGCGCCGACCTGGTGGGGCAGGCGTTGGTCGACACCACCTCGGTGGGCGAGAAGACGCGGCTGCCGCTCGGCATCGACGACGCAGTGAAGGTGGAGCGCAAGGTCGAGCTGGTGACTGCGACCAAGGGGCTGATCAGCAAAGACGACGTCAGCACCTACCAGGTTCGAATCGACATCCTCTCGTCGCGGCCGCAGCAGGTGGCAGCGCGGGTGCTCGACCAGATTCCGCTCTCGGGCGCGGAGAAGGTGGAGGTGAAGCTGATCTCCTCCGAGCCGGCGGCGTCGCTCGACAAAGACCTGGGCTCGCTGGAGTGGAACACCACCCTGGCTCCCAATCAGAAGCGCACACTCACGTTCAGCTACTCGGTCACCCGGCCCAAGGGAGAGAGGTTGCAGCAATGGTCGCCGTGATTCTTCTCGCGGCGCTCGCCACTCCACCGCCGGTGACCAAGGTGGTGCTGTTTCCCGATCGTGCGCAGCTCACCCGCTCGCAGCCGCTCAACTGCGCGGGCGCGGGCGGCACGGGCGTGAAGTTTCTCGGGCTCAACCCCGACTTCGATCCCACCACGTTGACGGCTTCGGCCGAGAAGGGCGCCAAGGTCACCGGCGTCTCGGTGAGCGAGCGGGTCGATACCGCCGGCCACGAGCGGCGCGCGCAGGAGCTGCAGGCGAAGCTCGACGAGCTGGGGGCGAAGCTTCGCGCCGAGCGCCGCACTCGGGAGCGGGCCGAGGCGCAGCGGGCGCAGGGCGAGTCGTTGCGCGCGGCGATGGAGCCGTTTCTCAATCGCGATGCGGCGGGTGAGAAGAAGCCCGACGTGAACGGTTGGAAGAGCGGGCTCGATCAGGCGTCGGCGTTGATCGACGACGCCACCGCGCGGCTGCGCACGTCAGACGCCGCGCTGGCGGAGCTGCTGCGCAACGAGGCCGAGGCGCGCTCGAAGCTGGCGTCGATGGGCGCGGGCCCGGTCGAGAAGGTCGAAGACGTCGAAGTGGCGGTCGACTGCGATGCCGCGGGCGCGATGCGAATCGACATCTCGTACCTGGTGGCGAACGCGAGCTGGTCTCCGGTGTACGAGGCGCGCGCCGACGAGGCGAACGGCAAGGTCGCGCTCACCGTGGGCGGTGAAGTGCGGCAGCGCACCGGTGAAGACTGGCACGGCATCGAGGTCGTGCTCTCGACGGGGATGAGCCGGCGCGACGCGCAGGCGCCCGAGCTGCAGACGTTGCGGGTGGGCACCGCGGGCGAAGAGAACCCCGAGAAGGTGCTGGTGGCGCGGCAGGAAGAGGCGTCGACGGTGAGTGCTCCGACGGCGCCGGTGGGCAACGTGGCGCCATCGAGGGCGCGGGCCGAAGACCAGGGCCTGTCGGTGCGGCTGAGCGTGCCGGGAAAGACCGATGTGCCTACCGATGGCACGGCGGTGCGGGTGGCGGTCGAGTCGCTGTCGCTCGGCGCGGCGTTCTCGCGGGTGACGGTGCCGCGGGTGTCTCCGCAGGTGTTCCGGGTGGCGAAGTTTTCGAACGGCGCGCGCTATCCGTTGCCGGCCGGGCGGGTCGAGCTGTTCAACGGCGCCTCGTATCTGGGCACCGGCCGGCTCGACACCACCGCGCAGAACGCGGAGCTGAAGCTGAACTTCGGCATCGACGAAGCGCTGAAGGTGAAGCGCACCACGTTGGAAGAGCAGAAGCGCAGCGCGGGGCTGTTCGGCTCGAAGCGGCGCTTCACCTACGCGTATCGCCTCGAGCTGGCGTCGTTCGCGTCGAAGCCGGTGAACATCGAGCTGTCCGAGCAGCTGCCGATCTCCGAGATCGACGACGTCGAGGTGAGCGTCGACTCGCACACCACGGGTGGCTTCACCAAAGACGACCGCGAGGGCCGGCTCGATTGGAAGCTCGCCTTCTCGCCGAAGGAGCGGAAGGTGCTCGAGCTGCGGTTCCAGGTCGACGTGCCGTCGAAGTACGACTCCAGCGGGCTCCAGTAGCGCTATACGCGGTGCATGGTCTGGGCTGCCGCGGCCATCGTCGTCATCCCGCTCCTCATCGTGGTGACGCATCGCGCGTGGATCGGCGCGCTGGTGCGGTGGCGCCTCGGCCCGTACCGGGTGGTGGTGAACCGCGTCGACGCCGCGTTGCCCGAGAAGCTCACGGCACCGCAGAAGGTGGCCGTAGTCGGAGGAGGCCTCGCCGGCATCGCAGCCGCCGATTTGCTCGGTGCGCGCGGCTACCAGGTGACGCTGTTCGAGGCGCACCCGTATCTCGGCGGCAAGCTCGGCTCGTGGCCGGTGGAGCTCGTGCCCGGCCGCACCGAGTGGGTGAGCCACGGCTTCCACGCGTTCTTCCGGCACTACTACAACCTCAACCGGTTCCTCGATTCGCTCGGTGTGCGAAAGAGCTTCAAGCCGATCTCCGACTACCGGGTGCTGCTGCCCGGCGGTGCGCAGGTCTCGTTCGGAAAGCTCGAGAACACGCCGATCGTGAACCTGATCGCGCTCTGGCGAAACGGCGTCTACCGGATGAGCGACGCGGTCCGGGCGCCCACGCGTGACGGCTTGAGCTTCTTCCTCGAGTACGACCAGGCGCCGACCTACGCGCAGCTCGATGAGCTCTCGTTTGCCGAGTTCTCACGCCGCAGCAAGATCCCGCAGCAGCTGCAGCTGGTCTTCAACACCTTCTCGCGCGCGTTCTTCTCGGAGACCGACAAGGTGTCGATGGCCGAGTTGGTGAAGGGGTTTCACTCCTATTACCTGAGCCACGACGGAGGGCTTCTCTACGACCACCCGTCGAAGGACTTCGAAGCGTCGCTGCTCCGGCCGATTCGAGAGCGTCTGCAGCAGCGCGGAGTCGACCTGCGGCTGTCGACGCCGGTGAAGGCGATCGATCGGGTCGACGGCGGCTTCGAGATCGGGGGAGAGCGCTTCTCGAAGGTCGTGCTGGCGGCGCACAGCTCGGCGGTTCGCACCATCGTCGAGTCTTCGAAGCTGCCCGGCGCCGACCCGCGGTTGAAGCAGCTCACCTCGGGCCAGCGCTACGCGGTGCTACGGCTGTGGCTCGACAAGCGCACCGGCGAGAAGCTCCCGGTGTTCGTCGCCACCGAGCGGTACCGCATTCTCGACTCGATCACCTTCTATGACCGCAATGAAGACGAGTCGGCGCAGTGGGTGCGCGACTTCGGCGGCTCGGTGGTGGAGCTGCACTGCTACGCGGTGCCCGACGCGCTCTCGAAGGAAGAGGTGCGTCAGCAGTTGGTGGAAGACATGGAGTCGTTCTTGCCGGAGCTGAAGGGCGCGCAGGTGAAGCACGAACACTTTCAGCTCAATGCCGACTTCAGCGCGTACCACGTCGGCATGCGCGCCGGCCGGCCCGGCATCGACTCCGGAGTGCAGGGCCTGTACTGCGCCGGCGATTGGGTGGCGCTCGATTTCCCCGCGATGTTGATGGAGGGCGCGTTCTCGAGCGGCCTGGTGGCAGCGAACCGGGTGCTCGCGCTCGATGGGCTCCGCGAAGAGCCGATCGAATCGATACCGCTCAAGGGCGTGCTCGCCGGGGTGCCGCAAACCGCTGCGCGCCGAGCGTTGGTGGCGCGAAAGGCGGAATAGGTGCCCGAGCTGATCCTCGCCGGAGGCGGTCTCGCCAACGGGCTGCTCGCCGCACGCCTCGCCGCGACCCGGCCCGACGTCAGCTTCCTCGTGCTCGAGGGCGGGCCGACGCTCGGCGGCAATCACACCTGGAGCTTTCACGGCTCCGACGTGAGCCTGGCGCAGCTCGAGTGGTTGAAATCGCTCTGCACGCGTACGTGGGAAGGCCACGACGTGAAGCTGCCGGGTACCGAGCGCACTCTCGGCGGCACCTACCACTCGATCGTCTCACACGACTTCGATCAGCGGCTCCGCGCGGTGCTCGGAAACCGGGTGAGGCTCTCGACCCGAATCGAATCGCTCACCTCGACCTCGGTGACGCTGAGCACCGGTGAGCGCCTCGACGCGACCGCGGTGATCGACGCGCTCGGCAAGTTCGGCACCGGACCGTGTGGGTACCAGAAGTTCCTCGGCCGGGAGTTGGAGCTCGATGCGCCGCACGGCCTCACCCGTCCGTTGTTGATGGACGCCACGGTGGAGCAGCTCGACGGCTTTCGCTTCGTCTACTTTCTTCCGTGGGACGAGCGGCGGGTGCTGGTGGAAGACACGTATTACTCAGACACGGCGGCGGTCGACCTGCTGGAGCTGGGAAGGCGCATCGACGCGGTGGTGGCTGCGCGTGGCTGGCGGGTGGCGAGCGTGCTCCGCGAAGAGAGCGCCGCGCTGCCGATTCCGCTCAGCGGCGACGCGCCGGTGTTCGAACGCCCGACGCTCGGCGTGAGCGGCGGTTTCTTTCACGCGACTACCGGGTACTCACTTCCATTCGCTGCCGCGCTGGCCGAGCGTGTGGCCGCACGGCATGACTTCAACGCCGCCGCGCTGACCACCGAGCTCGCGCGCGCCGCGCAGGAGCACTGGCGCTCGCAGAGCTTCTTTCGCACCCTCAACCGAATGCTGTTCCTCGGCGCCGAACCGGCCGAGCGGGTGAACGTCTTCAGCTCGTTCTACCGGCTCGATGAGGCAGCGATCGCGCACTTCTACGCCGGGAGGATGACCGCCTGGGAAAAGCTGAAGGCGTTGCGGCGCGGTGCTCCGACGGTACCCGCGATGAAGGCGCTCCGGGCTGTCATGTCCTCCCGCTAGGTCTCAGCCTCCGAGGAGCGAGCCCTCCAGCGGGTTGGACTCCAACACTCAAAGACTCCAACACTCAAAGACTGTTGCGGGGTTGGGTCGACCCGCCGCTACACGCGTGCCATCACTGGGAGAAGTCGGAATTTGGCGAGTTGATTGGCGGAGCCGCTACGGCTCGGTCCAGTAGAACGGCGGGAACGTGGTGGTGACTCCATCGGAGGGGAACTGCACCAGCACCACCTTCGAGCGCTCCTGGACGATGACGTTGTTGTCCGAGCGCGTGGAGCCCGCCACCACCATGAACCCGACCAGCTCACCGGGCTGCGGCACGTAGTTGGTCATCGGCCCCCAGCGGTTCGAGTCGTAGAGCCAGCCGGGGCCGATGCTCGACGGCTCGTCGAGCTGCTTGTCGGTCTGATTGGGGCGCAGCCGCTCTCCACCCGTGCCGTACCAGGTGCCGCCGATGTTGAAGAACACCCAGATGGTCGCTTCCTGGGTGGTGCCGTCGGTCGGGTCGATCACCACTCCGGGCCACTGCCCGCGCTTGGTGTGGTCGATGTGAATGTCGCCCGGTGAGAACTCGAGCGAGGTGAGCTCGCTGGTCACCGCGAAGCCACGCACGTCGGGGCTGCCTTCGATGGTGACCTGGTTCAAGTCGAAGGGAGGCGCCATCGCGCACGCCACCGAGATCGACGCCGACGAGATGCCGCCGAACCAGTGCACGCCGTCGCGCAGCATCTGCCAGTCGCTCACTGCGCTGCCGGCGGTCGCTCCGGCGTTCAAGGTGACGGTGAAGCTGTGCTCCCCGCCGGGCGGCACCGAGTCGTTGTCGTCGAGCGTGGCGCGGGTCGACGGCGAATACGGGTCGGAGTCGTCCACCGCGCCGAGCGAGTAGCCGAGCGCCTTGGTCCAGGTGCTGGTGCCGCTGTTGTGCACGGTCACCGTCACCATCACCGACTGATTGCAGTTGAGCGTGGAAGGGAAGGTGCTGGCGACGATGGTTGCGTCGTCGTTGAGCGTGGTGCCGGCATCGATGACGGGGCCAGCGTCGGGCGACGCGGCGGGAAACGCCGAGACCGCTCCGGGACCGCGCGGCGAGGCGGACGTGAAGGAGGGCGGGGTGCCCGGGTGCTTCGGCACCAGCTCGGTGATGTCGCCGACGCAGGCACAGCACAGCAACGCGATGAACGGTGTGGCGCGCGACATCAGAACCGCCAATCCCCTTGAGTCGAGACAGCCTTAGCGGGCCGCGCGCCGCACCGTCGACGGCAGCGGGCGACAATTTCCGGGCGCGACGCGCCAGCACGCTAGAGTGGCGCCGTGCTCGCGCTCGTTGCGCTCGCGACTCTGGCCGCCACCGGTGAACCTGCCGAGGGCTACGAAGATCGCCTGATCGATTGGGGCCTCGGCCAGTACGGGCTCACGCGCGAGCCCCAGCCCGAGGGCAAGAAGGTCGATCGCATCGAAGTCGCTGCCGAGAACGTCTTCTCTCCGTCTGACCCGTGGCCCGAGTTCCTCAACATCTTCCACTGGCAGACCAAGGAGGCGGTGATTCGCCGCGAGCTGCTCCTGGCGCCCGGAGACACCTGGACCCAGGCGAAGGTCGAAGAGACCGAGCGCAACCTGCGGCGGCTGGTGATTCTCGGCGTCGCCAAGGTGGTCGCCGGGAAAGACAAAGACGGCAAGCTGGTGATGCTGGTGGTGGCGAAAGACCGGTGGTCGCTCCGCCTGAACTGGGACTACCTGATCGTCGGCAATGTGCTCGAGTACCTCCACGTGCCGCTGACCGAGATCAACTTTCTCGGCCGCGGGCAGACGCTCACCATCGACCCGCTGCTCAAGCTCGACACCTTTCAGCTCGGCGAGCAGTTCTACGAGCCGCGGCTTCTCGGCAGCAAAGTGTCGCTCAACGAGTCGGCGGCGATCGTGCTCAACCGGCAGACCGGCAAGCCGGAGGGCACCTCGGGCATCGTGCAGGTGCTCCGCCCGCTCTGGTCGCTCGACCAGGAGTGGAGCTTCAACACCTTCGCCACCTGGGACGTGCGGCGAACCCGCGTCTTTCGCGGCGCGCAGATCTGGCAGCTCGGCTACCCGAACGAGACTTCGCCCACCAGCTCCGTGCCGTACGTCTACGACTCGCGGAACATCGAGGTCGATGCGCTGGTGACCCGCAGCTTCGGCCGCGCGTGGAAGATCGACGTCACCGGCGGCGTCGGCGGCTACACCCGCTCTTACGAGCCCCCGAAGGAGACGCCGCTCGATCCCACGGTGAAGACCTGGTTCAAGAACAACTGGCTCCCGCGCAGCGAAGACGCGACGTATCTCTATGGCCTGCTGACGCTGTTCAAGGCCGACTACCGGGTGCTGCGCGACATCGACGAGTTCGCGCTCTCGGAGGACTTTCAGATCGGCCCACGGCTGATCACCGGCTTCAAGTGGGCGATCCCCACCTTCGCAAAGTCGAACTTCGGCGAAGTGGCGGGCTCGTTCCGCTACCGGGTCTACGCCTACGACAACCTGCTCGCGGTGTACCTCGGCGCCTTCGCGCGCTTCGTGCCCGACGGCCCGCCGGTGAACGAACACTTCCTCGCCCAGGTGATCGACTACTCGCCGCGCATCGAGGGGGGCCGCTTCGTCGTGCGTCTGCTCGCCGACTACCGGGTGCGCGACCTCGACAACCACCAGGTGCTGCTCGGCGGAGGCTCTGGCCTCTCAGGCGCCGCTCCAGAGCTGCTCGCCGGCCGCAACGAGCTGCTGGCGAACATCGAGTACCGCACCAAGCCGTTCGAGATTCAGACCGTCTACGTCGGCTTCGTTCTCTTCTACGACGCGGGCGCGGCGTACGACGTGAAGCCCGCCTTCGTGCACACCGTCGGCCTCGGGCTGCGCATCTTGCTGCCGCAGCTCAACCGCGACGTGATTCGCATCGACCTCGGCTTCGTGGTGGGCGACCGGAGCGCCACCGCGGGCCTGAGCCCCGACCGTTTCAACTCCAGCTTCGGGCAGGTCAGCCAGATTCAGCCCGACTTCTTCGACGACCCGATCTAGCGCTCGGGCACGTCGTTCGAACCCGGCGCATGGCCACGCCAGAGCGCGTCGAACACGTCCCACTCGTTCGAGTCGGTGGTCCAGCTGCCGTACACCGCCACGCCGCGCAGGTTCTCCGGCCACGGCTCGCGGCCGCCGTTGATTCCCTGCAGCGCGACGTCGATCCGCTCCACGTCGGGGCGGTGGTGAGCGGCGTCGTCTTCGTACGACGGCACCCCGATCAGCACTTCGCAGCCGCGCAGCCGGGTGAGCCCGTCGGTCCACTCCGCCATCGTGCGCCGGTAGTCTGCCGCGTCGGTTTGATACGTGTCGTAGGCCATCACCGAGAGATCGTCGGCGTGGCGGCAGACCTCGGCCACCGACTCGAACGACCACAGCCGTTGCTTCTGCGGAAGCTGGTAGCCGTCGGTTCGAAACAGCGGCACCGCGACCGACAGATGCGCGTGTGCTCCGAGCCGTTGCCGCGCTTGCTCGAGAAACGCGATCAACCCCGGGTCGCCGTCGGGCACCGGCTCGATGTTGAAGTGCACCCCGTCGGCGCCGGCGTCGATCAGCTTCGCCAACTCTTCGAGCCAGCCGGTGAGCCGCGCGCGGTCGGTCCACACCACGTCGCGGCTGAGAATTCCGCCGGTCCAGGGAAACAGCTTCAGCTTCGGAGCGCGCCGCTTCACCTCGGTGAACAACCGCTTCGCCTGCGCGAGCTCGTACGGGTGATGCTCGCCTCCTCCACGCCAGCCGGGAACGCCGTGCTCGTCGGCCGGCCCGAAGAAGAAGTAGAGCCGGGTGATGCCGAGCCGCTCGCACGCGCGCACCAACTCGTCGAGCTCGGCGTCGCCCGGTGCCTCGTAGAGCCAGTGCCGCGACAGCCAGAGCGCGTTGTCGCCCCGGTCGTGCGTCTGCTTCACCGGCGCAGGCACCTCCAGCGCCACCGCGCGCGGAGTCACCCGGGACTTCGGCGCCGCCGCGCGATGCAGCAGCGCCCACGCCGCACCACCGGCCACCAACACTGCGGCGAGCGCCGCGACCCCCCGTCTCATCACTGCGAAATGTAGATCCCCGCCACGCACATCTCATCGGTGGTGTTCGGGCCCCAGTTCACGTCGCGCGGAGGCTGCTGCACGCCGTTGCTGATCGGCTGATTGCCGGAGCTGTTGTCCCAGTGGCACTCGACCGCGACCTGGTCTCCCGGGTTCACCACCACCGGCGCGGCGAGCGTGTACGGCAGCTGCCAGTGGAAGTCCCACTTGGGAACGTCGGCGAGGCAGTCGACGCCGCCGTCGGCGCGAACGATCTCCACCTTCGCGCTCTTGCCGAGCTGGTGCATGTGCAGCGTCGCCGCGTACAGCTTCACCGGCTGGCCGTCGGTGAACCCGTCGTTGGCGAGCGAGAGATACGGCGTCGGGTCGAGCTGGTAGCGGTGCATTACGTCGGGGTTGCCGGCGGGAATGTCCATCGTGCCGTTGGTGATCCAGTTGAGGTCGGCGAACGCCTGCACCGAGCTGATGTGGCGAATGTGGGTGGCGAGCGACAGCTGGAGCGTCGACACGTCGGGCTTCGCGCCGTTCGAGAACTGGGTGTTGTAGTGCATCTGAATCAGGAACTTGCTCCCCGGCTTCAGCCCCAGCCCGGTGCCCTCGGGAAAATCCATTCCGCGGCTGCCGGGCACGAACGTTCCGATCCACGCGCCTTCATCGACCGGGTTGGGAAACGAGTAGCACTGGTAGCCCTGACCGGGATCCGCGTCGTCCTTCTGCTGGAACTTCGAGACGTACTCGGGGTTGATGTAGAAAAGATCGGCGTGGTGCACCATCGAGGGCACCCCGGGCTTGAACGCGAAGCCGGTGATGTACTTCACCGCCGTCTCGGTGCTCGGCCAGTCGAGAATGAAGCAGCGGTACTCGTCGGGGTTGCCGGTCGGCGTGAACGGCTGGGGCATCGACACCGAGAAGTCGACCCGCGACAGCGACGGCTTGGCCTCGGTCGACGCCACGAACTGCTTCGGGTCGCCCTCGAGCGCTCCCGCCGCCGCCCAGTTCTTCACCAGCGCGATCTGCTCGTCGCTCAAGGTGCCGTCGGGCGCGTAGTCGTGGCAGTCGCGGCGCGCCGGCCAGGGCGGCATGATCCGCATCTGCATCGCGCCCAGCACCGCCTCTTTCTGCGCCATGAAGTCGGCGTAGGTCTGGAGCGGGAACGGGCCGATGCCGCCTTCCACGTGACAGTCGCCGCAGCGGTCCTTCAACAGCGGCTCGATGTCTTTGTGAAAGGTGACGGGGTCGGGCTTCTTCTCTCCGCAGGCGCAGAGAGCTACGGCGAGCACCGCGGCAAGTTGTAACCGGGCAGTCACGATTTTTCGGGACATAGCACTGCCCGATTCCGCGCGCTATCTGAGGCCCATGGACATCACCGAACCGCGCCTCGAGGACTACTGCCGCCGCCACTCCGACCCGCCGAACGCGCTGATGGAGGAGCTGGCCACGGTGACCAAGCAGAAGATGACCGACTACGGCATGCAGGTCGGCCCGCTCGAGGGCGCGTTCCTCAAGATGCTGGCGAAGCTGGCCGGCGCGAAGCGCATTCTCGAGGTCGGCATGTTCACCGGCTACTCGGCGCTCTGCATGGCCGAGGCGCTGCCCGACGACGGCGAGCTGATCACCTGCGACGTCGACCCGAAGGCGGAGGCGATCGCGAAGTCGTTCTTCGAGCGCTCACCGCACGGCAAGAAGATCAAGGTGATGATGGGCGACGCGAAGCAGACGTTGAAGGGCCTCACCGGCCAGTTCGACGTGGTGTTCCTCGACGCCGACAAAGAGAGCTACCTCCAGTACTACGCGCTGGCGCTGCCGATGCTACGGCCCGGCGGGTTGCTGATCGCCGACAACACGCTCTGGAGCGGCAAGGTGCTCGAGCCGAAGAAAGAGTCTGACGTGGCGATCGTGACCTTCAACAGCCACGTGCTCGAGGACAAGCGGGTCGAGCGGGTGCTGGTGCCGGTGCGCGACGGAATGATGCTGGCGCGGAAGAAGTGACGAATCGGCTGACCGGTTCGCACAGACCTCCTCAGTCGCTTCGCGACAGCTCCTCCCCCGTCGGGGAGGAGCGGGGCTAACGGCCGGCCAGAAGGTCCAGCAGCTGCTTGCCGTAGAGGCCGACGCGCTTCTCGCCGAAGTACTTCACCAGCTTCAGCTCTTCGAGCGACTTCGGCGGCCTGGTCGCCAGCTCGTCGACCAGCGGGTTGGGCAGCACCGCGCTGGGAGTGATCTTCCGCTCCGCCGCGCGCGCCTTGCGCCAGTCGATCAGCTGGTCTTCGCGCTTCTTGCGATCGCGATCGACCGGCGGCTTCGCCTCGGCCGGAGGCAGCTGACCTTCGGCCGACTTCTTCTTCCACCCGGCGATCAGCGCCAGAATTTCGTCGCCGTGCTCGCGCACCAGCCGCCCGTGCACGCCTTCGCAGCGGGCCAGGTCTTTCAGGTTGTCGGGCTGCTTCGACGACACCGCGGTCACCGCCGCGTTCGACAGCACCCGGCCGAACGGCACGTCTTGCGCCTCGGCCCACTTCAGCCGCAGCGCGTGGAGCTCGCGCGCCACCTTCTCGGCCACCGCCACCGTCGCAGGCGCCATGCCCGAGCGGTTCACCTTCGGCTTGAAGTCGTTCAGTGGGTCGGGCCGCTCTGCTGCTTCGTCGGCCAGCCGCTGGCAGTCGAGCTCGATCTCTTCGTCGAGCCCGGCGGCCTTGCACGCCTCGCGCACGATTCGCCCCACGTCGCAGAGGTAGCGCACGTCGTCGGCGATGTAGTCGCGCATGCCCGGCGGCGGCGGCCGGAGCGAGAAGTCGGACTGCTGGTGCTCCTTGGTCAGCTTCACGCCCAGCTTCTCGAGCACCAGGTCGGCCAGGCCCACCTTCGGCCAGCCCAGCAGGGTCGCCGCGCGGTGGGTGTCGAACAGGCCCTTCACCCGAACGCCCGCCTCGGCGAGGTACTGCAGGTCTCCGCCCGCGGCGTGAAAGAACTTGGTGCGCGAGGGGTCGCCGAAGAACGCCGCCAGCGGCGCCGCCTTCACGCCCTCAGCGAGGGTGTCGAGCAGCCAGACGTCTTCGTCGGTGCCCAGCTGCACGTAGCAAAGCCGCGCCCGGAACGCGTGCATCGCGTCGGCCTCGACGTCGACCGCGAGCTCTTTGATCGGCTCCAGCGCGCGCACCACCGCCGCCACTGCGTCGGCAGAATTCACATCGGTGGTGCGTTGAGGGATTCCCAAGCGAAGACGGCAAGTAACACGTTACTCCGGCGCTTTGCGGGACAATCCGAGCGCGAGCCAGGCGGTCGCCATCGCCGGTAACGCGAAGGTGAGGCCAAGCCCGGCGACCGACTGCCACTCGTGACGGCCGGCGACCACCATCGTGCCGAGGGTAAACAGCGGCCCCAACAGCCACATCCAACCGAGAACGCGCAGCCGCTTGCGGGTGCGATGGGTGGCGGCAGAGACCAACACCGTCAGCGCGTGCCCCAGCCCGACCGCGAAGAACAGCGCGATCGGCGGCTCGCGCCAGGTCATCGCGGCGAAACCGCCGTTGAACAGCGTGCTCACCAGCGACATCAGCATCGCCGCCGCTCGCAGACCGGTCTGCGGGTCGGGCGGGTGGAGCAGCGCGAGATCTTCGGGGTCGATCTGCAGCGCCCAGGGAAACCCCAGCGCCTGCTGCAGCTCGAGCAGCTTCGGCCGCACCACCAGGTGACCGGCGATCACCCTCCCCACCAGCCGCGGGTCGGTCAGCAGCCCGTCGAGCAGCTCGGCCAGCTCGGGGCCCGGCGCGTCTTTCGCCTCCGCCTTGGCCAGCTCGTAGAAGGTGTGAAACTGCCCGGAGTCGAGGCCGTCGGTGCGCAGGGTCTCGGCGTACATGCGCAAGCGCTCGAGACGGCTCGGCGCCGACTCAGGAGCAACCCGAAAAGGCTGCTGATTGAGCGCATTCACCCGAAGAAACTCCCTCTCTCCCAACGATGCTAACCGCCCGGCTAATCCCGCGCTTTCGACCTACCCGTGACTTTACTCCTCACAGGCATCCGGGTTAGGCCGCCCACCGCCGTGAGCGAGCTCTTCGTCCTCGAAAAACAGCTGTTGGCCCACACCGGCCGTGCCGTGCAGGAGTGGGAGATGATCGGCGAGGGCGACCGGGTGATGGTCGCCATCTCCGGCGGCAAAGACTCGTACACCATGCTCCACCTGCTGCGGCAGCTGCAGCGCCGGGCGCCGGTGAAGTTCGAGCTGGTGGCGGTGAACCTCGACCAGGGCCACCCCGGCTTCCCCGCCGACAAGCTGGAAGGCTGGCTGAAGGCCGAAGGCTACGAGTACCGGATGCTGAAGGAGGACACCTACAGCATCGTGATGGAGAAGCTGAAGCCGGGGCAGACCCAGTGCAGCCTCTGCAGCCGCCTGCGCCGCGGAGTGCTCTACAACGCCGCGGTCGAGCTGGGCTGCAACCGCATCGCGTTGGGCCACCACCGCGACGATTTGATTCACACCCTGTTGCTCAACCTCTTCTACGCCGGCGCGATGGGTACGATGCCGCCGAAGCTGCAGAGCAACGATGGCCGCAACATCGTGATTCGCCCGCTCTGCTACGCGCCGGAGGATCAGATCGCGCGCTTCGCGGAGCTGATGAAGTTTCCGATCATTCCCTGCGACCTCTGCGGCTCGCAGGAAAACCTGAAGCGCAAGCGGGTGAAGAACCTGGTCGAGCAGCTCAGTGAGGAGATCCCCAACCTGAAGAGCTCGATGCTCTCCGCGATGGGTAACCTCCACACCTCACACCTGCTCGACAAGCACTTCTTCACGCTGGCGAACGAGGCGTCAGACGGGCATAAGGCCCGGCCGGAGCTTCTTCAGTTGAAGGTGCCGGGGGAGAACCATGCCTAGCAGCAAGAAGACCGCACCGAAGAAAACCAAGCGCCCCGCGCCGAAGGCGAAAAAGCCCGCGCTGAAGGCCCGCGCCGTCAAAGCCAAGCCGCCGCCGCGGCCGCCCAAGAAGAAGCCGGCAGCGCCCGCGAAGCCCAAGGCGAGCAAGCCGCCGCAGCCGCGGCCGTCGGGCATCACCGCCGCGCTGGCCCAGTGGGAGCCGCCGCGCCTCGACGTGCTCCAGAAGGTTCGCAGCGAGCGCAACGGCGCGTTCTTCGACGCGATGGTGCTGGCGGCGGTGGCCGACGGCGAGGTCTCCGAGCTCGAGAAGCAGGCGCTGTTCGCCCGGGTGATCGAGCGCCCCGAGTTCGAGGGCATGCGCGGCGACGACCTCACCGCGCTGATCGAGTCGAGCATCTACCGCCTCTCGCACACCCGTCAGATGGAAGCCGTGCTGGAGTCGTTGCGCCGCCGCCTGCCGGAGCACCGGGAGCGGCTGGTCGCGTTCGGGCTCGCCGCGGCGATCGCGTTGGCTGATCAGAGCGCCTCGCGCGAAGAGCTCGGCCTGCTCAAGCGGCTTCAGCTCGGCCTCGGCATCTCCGAAGAAGAGGTCGCCAAGGTGTTCGAGACGATCGAAGAGGGCCACTCGCTCGCCGAAGCGCTGGGCGAGCCGAAGGAGCGCCTCTACGCCGAGGTGATGGTGCTGGCCTCCACCGCCGACGGCAGGCTGGAGCAGGCGGGCTCCGACGCGATGGTCGAGACGCTCGCCGGCGACCCGGTGTTCGGCGAGGTCGACGCGCACACCGCCCAGGCGTACCTGCGCGACGCGTACAAGAACCTGCTGTTGGAAGGTCTGTCGGGCCGGCTGTCGGTGCTCGCCGCGGGCCTCACCACCCACAAGCAGCGCCTGAAGGCGTTCAGCCTGGCCGCGCGGGTGGCCGACGCGAGCGGCGACCTGCCGTCGAAGCGCACCCGTCACGTGCTCGAGCTGCTCCAGGCGACGTTCGGTCTGGCAGACGACGAAGTCGCGAAGGCGCATCTGTCGGCGTGAGATGAGCACTCCGGGCGCCACCTTGCGTTTCGCGCTCCCGCCCTCGGTGGGCGAGAAGGCTGCGTCGGAGCGGGCCCAGCGGCTGCAGTCGTATTTCTCGGCCGCGCTCGGTCAGCCCGTCGAAGTGGTGGTGCCGGGCTCGTACGAAGCGTTGGCGAAAGACCTGCTCGGCGGCCGGGTCGAAGCCGCGTGGGCGCCTCCGTTCGTGTGCGCGCGCATCGAAGCGATGGGCGTTCGGGTGCTGGTGCGCGGGGTGCGGTCGGGCGCCGCGAGCTACCGGGCGGCGCTGGTGGCGAAGAAGGGCGCCAACCTGAAGCCGGAGCAGCTGTTCGGCAAGAAGGCGCTCTGGGCCGATCGCGACTCGGTGGGCGGCTACCTGCTGCCGCTGGCGTTTCTGAAGGCGAAGGGGCTCGACCCCAACAAGCTGTTCGCGCACCAGGGCTTCGCCGGCAGCTACCGCGCGGCGCTGGAGGGCGTGCTGCAGGGCTTCGCCGACGTGACCTCGGTGTTCGCGCGCGCCAACGACGCGATCGGCCTCCACGAGGTGCTGCCCGACAAGCAGAACGACTTCGAGGTGATCGCCTTCACCGAAGAGTCGCCCAACGACGGCGTGGCGGTGTCGATGAACACCCCGCTGCCCACGGTGGAGCAGCTGGAGCGGACGTTGCTCAAGCTGCACGACAGCTCCGAGGGCGCCGCGATTCTGAAAGACATCTTCCGCGCCGAGCGCTTCGACGCCGCGCCGCGCATGGGCTACCGGGCGCTCTACCGGGTCGCTTTGGCCAGCTTGTAGCGTTGCGCTTGCTTCTCGCACCCGAACGGGTGTTGCATCCGCGCGTTTCGTAGCCGGGCCGGTTCCTTCTTGCGTGGGTGTTCCGATGCGACTTCTCTTCGCGGCGACTTTGGCTTGCTGTCTTTCGGCCTGTTACCACTCCGTCGCCGAGGGCGATGGCGGCACCGGCGGAGGTAGCGCCACGGGCGGTGGCAGCGCGACCGGTGGCGGAGCAGCCACGGGCGGTGGCGCGGCGACCGGCGGTGGCGCGGCGACGGGCGGCGGTGCGGCGACCGGCGGTGGTGCGGCGACGGGTGGCGGCGCGGCGGCGGGCGGCGGCGCGGCGACCGGTGGTGGCGCGGGCGGCGGCGGCATGACCTGCGGCTGCATGGGCGGCTTCGCGGGTTGTCAGCCGGGCGACTCTCCGCTCGCGTGCGGCACCGACGGCGGCATGTGCACGATGTGCGGCATGGGGCAGCAGTGCGTGAACGGCGGCTGCGTGACGGCGCCGTGCAGCGCGACCACCTGCACCGGCTGCTGCGGCCCGAACGACTTCTGCGTCACTCCGAGCCAGGAGAACCGGTTCGCCTGCGGCACCGCGGGCGCGTCGTGCACCCAGTGCATGATGGGTCAGACCTGCAACAGCGGCACCTGCGGCGCGCCGCCTCCGTGCAGCCCGACCACCTGCCAGGGCTGCTGCGACACCGCGGGCATGTGCCACCAGGGCGGCTCGAACAACAACTGCGGCATGGGCGGCGGCCAGTGCGCGACCTGCGGCACCGGCGCGCAGTGCCAGATGGGCGCGTGCGCGGCGTTCGACGGCGGCTACGTCGGCGCGGGCTGCATGGGCCAGCAAGACTGCACCAACGGCAACTTCTGCATTCCCGAGAACACCTTCGGTCAGCCGAGCGGTCTCACCGGCGGTCTGTGCACCACCCAGTGTGGCGGTGGCGGCATGGGCGGCGGCAACTGCCCGACGGGTTCGCAGTGCGTCGCGCAGGACACCCAGTTCGGCACCCAGAACGTCTGCCTGCAGGACTGCGCGGGCTCCGGCACCTGCCGCACCGGCTGGGTGTGCCAGCCGAGCACCGACGGTGGCTCGGGCTACTGCCGCGCCGACTGCAACAACGGCAACCTCGCGGCGTGCGCGATGGGTCAGACCTGCGCGTCGACCGGCGAGTGCAACTGAGGTTAGAGCCCCGGCTGAAACACGTACGCGTCCTGCAGCGCGGTCGCACCGTTGAGCCCGCCGGCGATCAGCACGGTGCCGTCGCTCATCAACGTGCAGGTGTGCTGGTAGCGGGGAACCGTCAGCGGCGCGAGCGCGGTCACGCTCATCCCTCCGTCGAGCTCGAGGTGAACGAGCTCGGCGGCGCCGCTGGCGCCTGAGGCATCACGCCCTCCGGCGATGAGCACGTCGTTCGGTCCCACGGTGACCGCGCACGCTTCACCGCGCGCCGCGATGACCGGGCCGGCGGAGCTCACACCCGACGCCGGGTCGACGAGCTCGGTGGTTCCGATCGCCTGGGTCGCGGCGGGATCCGAGAACCCGCCGGCGAGCAGCAAGAGCGTCTTGCCCTGCAAGGTGGCCGCGGCGGCGTCGCGCCGCGCAGAAATCTGAATCGGAGTCGCCTGCGCGAACGACGCGCCGGTCCACCGGAGCGGGGTGACCGAATCGACCACCGCTCCGCCGTCGGAGCCTCCCGCCACCGCGATCACATCGCCGCCTTGCAGCGCGACCACCGCGGAGCCATCGCGCGGCAACGCGACGCCATTGGCGACGGCGGTGGTGTTGTTGCTGGGGTCGAACCACTCGACCTCCTGGGCCGGGACGGTGTTGCCGTTCACATCACGGGTCACGCCTCCGGCGATCACGACCAGGCCATTCGCCGCCACCGCGGAGTGATGCCGGGAGCGGAGAATCGACGGGGGATTCGCGCGGGTGGGGAGCGGGCCGAAGTTGTCGGAGTCGCCGTCGTACACCAGCACGATCGCGCTGACCGCTGGAGGCGCGCTGGCGCTGTAGCTCTCACCGCCCCAGAGCAACAGCTGGCCCGACGGGAGCTCGCTCTCGGACATGTGCGCGCGCGGCAGGCGTTGGAGGCCATTGGCGATCGACAGCTCATGCCGGCCGACGAACGCGTCGATTCGTGGATCGAACGCTTCGTCGGTGTAGAGCGCGTCGCGGTCGCCTCCGCCGAGAAAGTCGAAGCCGCCCGCCAACAGCACGGTGCCGTCTTTCAGCAGCGTCGCGGTGTGCGCCGCGCGCGCGCCGAGGAGCGCCTGATGGCACCCGCCGCCGTTCGACACCGAGAACACCGGCGTGAACACGCCCGCCTTGCGCAAGAACACCTGCACCGGCGGAGCGACGGCGCCCGCATCGGTCACTCCGGTGTCGAACGGAGCGGACACGCCGCGCGACAGCATCTTCCCGCCGGCCGCAGGGTCGCCGTCGTAGCCCCGCACCTCGACGGTGAGCCCGGTGGCGATCGGCGCGATCACCGTCACCGACTGCACCGGCCCGGTCACCGCGGTCAGCGTCTCGGTCTGACCGCTGACCCGTGCGCCGAGAAACTTCACTCCGGTGAACGGATCGAGCGCCGGGTCACACGACTGCACGCGAATCGCCACCGCGACGCTGACCGAGTTCGGAACACCGAAGTGCGAACCGCCCACGCACCCCGCGAGCAGCAGAAGAGCCACGAGCCTCATGCCCGCACCACGAACGAGGCCCGCGAATCTTTCCTACCAGCTGAGCTGAATCTCGATTCGGTCGGCGGCGGTCTTGTCCCAGCTCGCCTTGGTCTTCAGGCCGCACAGCCGGTCGAGCGCCGCGCTCACCAGGCCGAGGTGAAACTGCACTGGCAGCACCTCGCCCTTGAGAATCAAGGTCACGCCCTTGGCGTTGGGGCTGACGATGCGCTCGCCTGGCGTCATCATCTGCTTCAGGGTCACCATCAGCGCCTTCAACACTTCGGTCGGGGTCTTGCCCTTGAGCTGCTCCACCGGCCGCCCGAGCGGGTTGCGCAGAAACCCGTCCATCACCCAGACGCCCATGTCTTCGAACGCGGTCTCGACCGAGCCCGCCACCGGCGCGGTCAGCTCCACCGCTTTCCACATCAACCGCAGCAGCTCGGGCGTGGGGTAGGCGAGGGCGTCGACGAACGAGCGCGGCTGCTGCAGCGCGGTGCGCAGGTCGTGGTCGGCGCTCGGGCCCACCAGCCGCATGCACAAGCCGAACAGCGCGTTGAAGAAGAACCCGTTCACCTGGTCGGCCGGGCCGCACGAGTTGATGCGCGCCTCCAGCTCCTGCGGGTTCGCCCGAATGGTGACGCCCTTGCGCCCGGGCTGCGAGCCCTTGGGAATTCCCGCCGGCGGCTTCGAGGGCGCGGGCTTGGGCGGCGGCTCCTTCTTGTCGTGCACCGGCATCGACGGCGCGGAGAGCGGGCTGCCCGAGTCAGAGGTCGATTGGGTGGGCTCGTCGGCGCCGCCCTGCGCGGCCTCGTCGGGGAACAGCTCGCGCATGAACGCCGCCAGGTGCGCGGGCGTCGCCGGCAGCCGCTGCCGAACCAGAAACTCCTCCAGCGCCAGTTGCATCTCGCCCGCGGTCTGGTAGCGGTCGTCGCGCTTGCGCTCGAGCGCCTTCATCACGATCGCGTCGACCGCCTTGGGAATGCCCTTCGCGTGGGCCGACGGAGGCGGAATCTTCTCGTAGACGACCGCCTTCAGCGTGTCGGTGTCGTTGTCGCGCTTGAACAGCCGCTGCGAGGCGAGGATCTCGTAGAAGACGATGCCGAGCCCGAAGATGTCGCTCCGCAGGTCGAGCTCTTCGCCCTTCGCCTGCTCGGGGCTCATGTACGCGTACTTGCCCTTGATGACTCCGGTGGCGGTCTTCGCCAGCTTGCCGGCGGCCTTGGCGACGCCGAAGTCGATCAGCTTCACCGCTCCCGAGAACCCGATGATGATGTTCTGCGGGCTGATGTCGCGGTGAATCAGGTTGAGCGCTTGGCCCGAGGGGCTCTTGGCGCGGTGGGCGAAGTCGAGCGCCGCGGCCGCGTCGGCCAGCACCCGGCACTTCAGCGCCATCGGAGTGCCGCCCTTCACGTCGAGCGCCTGCTGCGCGACCACCCGCAGGTTCTGGCCGTGCACGTACTCCATCGCGATGTAGTACTCGCCGTTCACTTCGCCGAGGTCGTAGATCTGGGCGATGTTCGGGTGGTTGAGCACCGCGGCGATGCGGGCCTCGTCGAAGAACATGTTGATGAACTCCTGCTCCGCCGAAAGGTGCGGCAACAGGCGCTTCACCACCACGAGCTTCTCGAACCCGACGGGACCCTTTTGGCGCGCAAGCCAGACCTCGCCCATGCCCCCCACGGCGAGCTTTCGAACCAGCTGATAGCGCCCGTAGGTCTGAGTCACGCCGCTCGATCGCATATCATGCCACCGCCGTAGGCTTTGGCCGCTAGGAAGTTGCCGGGGAGGCACGATGCGCACGCTTCAGGTGGTGGCCTTACTGTGGGTGTCGACCGCCCTCGCTCAGAGCGTCGACCCGGCGACCGGGCTGCAAATTGCCCAACTGCCGATGACCCTGCCCAACGGGGAGCCGGGCATCAGCAACCTGACCGATTTCCGGTTCCTGCCCGACGGGCGAATGGTCATCACCGAGAAGGGCCTGGTCGACAACACCGGGAGCACCACCGCCCGCGTCTTCCTGCGCGACACCGCCGGCCAGCTGTCGGTGGCGTGGCGGTTCTGCGTCGCCACCACCTCCGAGCAGGGCCTGCTGGGGGTGGAGGTCGACCCCGACTTCAACAACACCCAGCGGCTGTTCTTCTACTACTCGAACTGTCCGGGCGACGGCGGCACCAACACCGACCGCCATCGCGTGGTCTCGTTCACCCTGCAGGCGAACGGCACCCTCGACCCTGCGAGCGAGAAGATCCTGGTGCGCAACCTCCGTGGCCCGGCGAACCACGACGGCGGCTCGTTGGCGATCGGCCCCGACGGCAAGCTCTACATCGGCGTCGGCGACACCGGCTGCAACGCCACCTGCTGCCCGGCGAACAACGTGTTCGCGTCGTGCCTCACCGTCGGCAACGGGAAGATTCTGCGCATCAACCTCGACGGCTCGATCCCCTCCGACAACCCGCTGGTCGACGCGCTCGGGATGCCGAAGATGGTGACCGCGTGCGGCTCCACCTGCACCAGCGCGATCGATCCGGCGGTGACCGCTCCGGCGCGCTCCGAGATCTGGGCGTGGGGCTTTCGCAACCCGTTTCGCATCTGGGCCGACCCGAAGACCGGGCTGATCTGGGTGGGCGACGTCGGCGAGACGATTCGTGAAGAAGTGACGATCGCGCAGATGGGCCACCACCACGGCTACCCGTGGCAGGAGGGCACCAACATCTGCAGCAACGCGTCGTCGAACGCCGAGGGCGACACCTGCTGGGCCGACGCGGGCACCTGCGACTACTACACCCCCGGCTCGGGCCCCTGCGTGCCTCCGGAGTGGGACTGCGATCACTCGATGACCGGCTGCCAGTCGATCACCGGCGGGTTGATCATCGACACCTGCAGTTGGCCGGCGCAGGTGCGCGGCAACTACTTCTTCGGCGACAACGCCCAGGGTGCGCTGTGGATGATCCCGGTGAACGCCACCCGCACCGGCGTGGCGACCCCCGGCTTCCAGGGCAACACCAACGCGGCGACGATCTTCGGCAACGTCGCGGTGCCAGTCGCTTTTCACATGGGCCTCGACGGCAACCTCTACGTCGCCGACCTGGTGAACGCGCGAGATCCTCGTCATCTCTCCGGTGACGCCGGTGATGTGCCCCGACGCAGGCGTCGACGGCGGCGGCACCGGCGGTGGAGCGGGCGGCGGTGGCGGTACGGGCGGCGGCACCGGAGGAGGCACAGGCGGTGGCGGCGGCTCCGACGGTGGAACGGGCGGCGGCGCGGCGACCGGCGGCGGCAGCGCCACGGGCGGCGGTACCGGAGGCGGCACGGGCGGAGGCACCGGCACTGGCGGCGGTGGAATGCCGTACGACGCAGGTCCTCCGGTGACCATCCCCGATGCGGGCGGCAGCCACCCGGGCGATCTCGACGGAGGCACTCCGCCGAACAGCGCCTTCAACCGCTGCAAGTCGTGTCACGACCGGAGCGGCACGCCCGAGAAGACGCTCTACATGCCGTTCGACGGCTGGGTGTCTTCGATGATGGGCAACGCCGCGCGCGACCCGCTCTTCCACGCCGCGCTCTCGGTCGCCAACCAAGACGCGCCCGGCATCGGCTCGTGGTGCCTGCGCTGCCACTCGAACCAGGCGTGGGTGAAGGGCGACACGACGCCTCCCAACGGTATGGCGTTCGACGCGGTCGACATGGAAGGCGTCACCTGCGACGTCTGCCACCGCTCGCTCAACGGGCCCGACGGCGACGGCGGCGTGCTGATCTCCAACGCGCAGATCTACTGGAACCGTGACGAGACCGAGTTCGGCCCGCGCGACATGGCTTCGAGCCCGGGCCACAACGCGCAGCAGACCACCTTCACCGGCAGCTCCGAGCTGTGCGGCCAGTGCCACCAGGTGATGAACCCGCTGGTGCCGTGGCGCGACTCGGCCGGCAACGTGAAGGGCCCCAACTTCCCGCTCGATACGACCTACGACGAGTGGAAGCAGTCGGCCTACGCGAGCGACCCGCAAGATGGCGGCTTCGCGTCGTGCGCCGATTGCCACCTGCCTCCGTTCACCGCGCCCGACGGCGGCACCACCTACCTGAGCGCGAAGTTCGGCACCGCGCGGCCGGGCGTGCGGCGCCACCTGCTGGTCGGCGGCAACCTCTGGGGCTTGAAGGCGGTGCAGGCGGCGAACCCGCAGCTCGCCACCCAGTACGCCGACGACTTCGCGCAGACCGAAGGCTTCGTGGTCGAGAACCTCCAGCACGCCGCGGAGCTCACCCTCACCGCGCCGACGGCGGCGATCACCGACTACACCGCGACGGTGACGGTGAAGGTGCGCAACCTCACCGGCCACAAGCTGCCCACCGGCTACGCCGACGGCCGGCGAATGGTGATCGAGCTGTCGACCGACGGCACCATCGTCAGCGGAGGCTTCGACGGCGGCGCGCTGATCGACGACGCCCAGCTGCGGGTCTACCAGGCGATTCACGGGCGCGCGGCGTTCGGCGCCGAAGACCACCTGGCCTTTCACGACCTGATCGTGAAGGACTCGCGCATTCCTCCGCGCGGCATGAAGCTGACCGAGACCACCAGGCCGGTGGGCGTGACCTGGTTCGACACCAACGGCGGAGTGAACGACTTCGACCTCGCCACCTTCACCGTGCCGGTGCCGAAGACGGCGGCCAAGGGCCAGGTGGTGAACGTGAAGGCGCGGCTGCTCTACCAGTCGACCACGCCGGAGTACGTCGGCTTCCTCACCGACTCGAACCTCTCCGACAGCAACGGTCAGGCGCTCCACGACATCTGGATGCAGACCGGCCAGGCGGCGCCGGTGGAGATGGCGAGCGCCACTGCCAGCTTGACCATCGGAGACCGCACCTCGCCGGTGAAGGGCGCCTGCGGCTGCTCCTCGGGTGACGCGTTGGCGCTCATCGGGGTGGGTCTGTTGGGCGTGCTGTTGCGCAAACGACACCGGAGGACTCCAGTCGCATGAAGGGGTTGGAGCCCGGTGCGGAGCTTGCTCGTGCAACCGGTGTGCAACCTGATATCTCCTCTGCGCCGATGGCGACCGAGGAGCCGCGACAGCGCGGCCTCAAAGGACTGCTGAAGTGGGCGTGGCAATCATGGGCCACGCGGAGCCTGGCGATGGGCTCGCTCGCCACGATGGTCGACCTCTCGTTCGGTGCGGTGCTGCTCTGGCTGCACTCGCCCACCCGGGTGGCGGCGATGGTCGGCACCACCGCGGGCGGCGTGTTCACGTTCTTCGCGAACCGCTACTTCGCGTTCAAAGAAAAGAACCCCAAGCTCGCTTCTCCGGCGCTGAAGTTCGTGATCGTCGCCGGGCTCTCCACCCTCGTGCACGGGCAGCTGGTGGTGATGCTCCGCGACTGGTGGGGCGTGCCGTACGTGCCGGCGAAGATCGGCGCCGACCTGGTGGTGTTCACCTTCGGCCAGCTGGTGCTGCTGCGCTACGTGGTGTTCCCCAAGGCCGCGACCGCCGACGCCACCGCGGATTAGGCCGCGAAGCCGACTAGGACGGCCACTCCCACGCTGAGCGGTAGCCGCCGGTCTTCTGGGCGTGCTCGACCAACTGCGCGTAGAAGTCGTTCGACGAGAGCGTGGCGGAGTCGCCGACCACGAAGAGGTGCCGCCGCGCGCGGGTGATCGCGACGTTGATGCGGCGCAGGTCTTCCAGGAAGCCCAGCTGCTGCTCGGCGTTGGAGCGCACCAGCGAGACCAGCACCGCGTCTTTCTCGCGCCCCTGAAACGCGTCGACGGTGTCGACCTCGACGTCGGGGTTGTCGAGCCGCTCGGCGAGCAGCGCCGCCTGGGCGCGGTAAGGGCTGATGATCGCCAGCTCACGTGGGTGGAGCCCCGCTTCGAGCAGCGTCTTCGCGTGACCGAGAATCAGCCCGGCTTCGCCTTCGTTGAGCAGCGACTGGGTGCCCGGCGCGGTGGCCTCGTCGAAGCCCTTGCCGGCGGTGTCGAGGAAGATGAAGGGCGGCGCGTCGCTCTTCGCCACCTGCGAGAGGGTGCGGCCGGCGGCGTCGGGGTGGGCGCGAAGCTGGCCGCCGTACATCAGCTTCGAGGGCAGCTCCATCAGCGCCGACGACATTCGGTGCTGCTCTTTCAGCATTCGCTTCGGAGCGTCGCCGAAGTCTTTCACCAGCCGCTCGAACAGGCTCACGCTCAGGCCGGCCTTCGACGCCTCCTGCGAGAGCACGGTCGGCGGGAGCTGCTTCGGGTCTCCGGCGAGCACCACCTTGGGCGACTTCACCCACGCGGCCAGTGAGATCGGCTCGGTGGCCTGGGTCGCTTCGTCGAACAGTGCGACGTCGTAGGTGCGGCCGCCGAGGTGATGGGAGTCGAGGCTGGCCAGGGTGGCGCAGATGACCTGGGCGCTGGTGACGATCGACTCGATCGCGCGGCGCTCGAGCACCCGCGCGTCGTCCATCAAGCGGCGCGCCTCGTGCTGTGCTTCTCGCGCATTCGAGAAACGTTCCCGGCTGCGGCCGCGCTCGCGTTGCTTGCGCGCGTAGCCGAGCAGGTCGAACGCCTCTTCGAACATCTCGCGCGCGGCTTTGCGGTCGGGGTGGTTCTCGGCCTTCACGTCGAGCACGTGCTCGCTCAAGTGCGGCGAGACCCGCGCGGGGTGACCGATGCGGAGGCCGTCGAGGCCCGAGTCGAGGCAGAGCTCGAGCAGGTGATCGACCGCCGCGTTGCTGGCCGCGGTGCAGAGGACCTTGAGGCCGCGCCGCACCGACTGCACCGCGATCTCGGCGAGCACGTGGCTCTTGCCGGTGCCGGGCGGGCCGTGGATGAGCGCGAAGTCATCGGCAGAGAGGGCGAGCTCGACTGCGTCTTTCTGCTCCGGGTTGAGAACGCGCGACGGCTCGAACTTCGGGCTCGCGTCGAAACGCGGCGGTTCTTTGCCGAGCAGCACCTCGCGGCGGCGGCGCAGCGCGCCTTTGTCGTAGCCCTCGACGGTTCGAATCGCGTTGCGCGTGCGCTCGAAGGTGACCTCATCGGAGAGCAGGTCGATCCGCAGCCGGCCTTCTTGAATGAACTCGGGTGGGTGACGATCGAACGCGAGCTCCAGCTCTTTCGAGGTGGCGCGCACCACGATCCCGCTCGGCGGCGATTCGAGCTCGGCCTTGCGCGGCGAGACGGTGACCCAGGCGCCAGGGCCCCAGCGCGAAGGCAGGCGGTGGTGGTCGTCGCGGGTGAAGGAGATCAGCGTGCGGCCGCCGAGCCCGACCTTCCAGTCGCCCGAGACGACGTCGAGCAGCACCAGCCCGAGCGACTCCTGTTCGCCGAGCGGCAGCGACGCCTTCTGCTCCGCGAGCCGGCGCCGCTCTTCGAGGCGCTCCAGCTCGAGTAAGCGAATCAGGTGCTCGAAGTGCTCCACGGCGTGGAGTCTAGGACGGGATGGTGGAGGTGTGACGCCCCTCCGCCGCTCCGCGGCACCTCCCCCGAAGGGGGAGGGCGTCCGTGCTTGTCTCTACGGGGGGAGCCAAGGAATACCCCCTCCCCCTTCGGGGGAGGGTGGCCGAAGGCCGGGAGGGGCGTCAGTCTCCGCCGACGCCGAATCTCCGCGGACTACGGATCGTCGTCGCCGAGCTTCGACGGCGCGCCCTTCGGCTTCGCGTCAATCGCCGGCGTGTCATCGGTCTTCGACGAAGCGGCGACCTTCTTCTGCGCGGGGGCGGGCGCCGGCGCGGGAGCCGGACGGGCCTTCGCGACCGGCTGCTGCTTCGCGGGCGGCGGAGCGACCTTCGCGGGCTCCTCGGCCTTCACCGGTTCCGGCGCGGGCTCGGCCTTCACCACTTCGGCCTTCACCGGCTCGGGCTTCGCTTCGGCGACGATCTGCGGCTCGGCCTTCGGCTCTTCCTTGGCTTCGACCGCGGCAGGCTCTTCGGCCTTCGGCTCCTCGGCCTTGGCTTCCGCGACTTCGGCCGGAACGGCGGGCGCGGTGGGCATCGACGTCGGCCGCGCAGTGCGACGGCGGCGCGGCGCCTCATCGGTCGCGTCTTCAGCCGAACCGCCCGAAGAAGCCGGCATCAGCGACGCCACCTTGGGCAGCTCGAACGAGGGCACGATGTCGGGCGCGAACTGCCACACCGCCACGCCCGCGATCCCCATCACCAGCACCGCGGCGAGCGGGATGATCACCGAGGCGCGCTTCCACGAAGGCTTCAGCTTCGCGGCGAGCTCATCGTCGCTCTCCACCACCTCGCTCGGCTTGACCTCATCGGTCTCGTCGAACGACTCGGGGTTGATGTACGCCTCGACCGGCTTCGCCTGCACCTCGGGCGCGGCGAGGGCGTTGGTCAGCTGCTGCGCCTCGTTCATCGGCGCCAGCTCGACCAGCTCTCCGCTGACCATCGGCAGCTGCTCGAGGGCCTGGTGGCCGACGGTGTCGATGATCACGCCCTGCTTGTAGGTGATCTCGCTGTAGCCGAACGGCATCGTGGTCTGGGGCGAGAGGTTCACCGTGAGCGGCGCGGGAATCAGCAGCGGCGCGGCGGCGGGAGCGGCGGCCACCGGGGCGGGCTGCGGGGGCACCGCCACCGGCGACGGCGTGCGCTGCACCGCGGGGCGCTGCACCTGCTGCTGCTGAGGCGGCTCGAGCACCCACTGCTTGCCGGTGTCGTTGAGCGCGTCGACCATCGGAGGCACCGGAGTGCGGCGGCGGGTGTTCGGCGTCGGAGCCGCGGCGCGGCCCGGCTCGGTCGGCAGCGGCAGGGGCGCCGGCACCGCGGGCGCGGCCATCTGCGTCGGCGCGGGGGTCTTGATCTGCGGGGTGATCTTCGGCGGCGACTTGCGAGCGGCCTGCGGCGGCGAGACGCGCGCGGCGCGCTCGGCTTCGACCGCGGCGAGCGCCTGGCCCCGGGCCGGAGCGGTGGGCGCCGGAGTGCCGGGGGCCGGGGTGCTGACGAGCTCACCCTGACCGGGCACGCCCTGGCGGGTGGGGATCGCGTGCGGGTCGGGCGCGTTCACGCTCACGCCGTTGGCGATCAACGCCTCGAACGGGTCCGCGGCGCGGTTGGGCTCGGTGATCGCGTGGCGAGGCACCGGCGCGGTCATCTGCGCGAGCAGCTTGTTCAGCTCGGCCGCCACTTCGCTCATCGCCGGGCGCTTCGCCGGGTCAGCCGCGAGCATGCGGTTGAGCAGTGCGTGCTGCGGCACCAGGTGCGGCGGGAGGGCAGGGCGCCAGGCGAGCGTGCTCACCCGGTGAATGCGCTCCAGCGCGGTCGCGCCCGGAGCCTGCTCGCTGCCGGCGGCGATGCAGAGCAGCACGCCGAGCGAGTACACGTCGGAGGCCGGCGAAGGCTCGTCGCCGCGAATGCGCTCGGGCGAGAGGTAGCTGATCAGCTGCGGCAGCAGCGCCAGCAGGCGGGCTTCGGAGCGGCGATCGGTGAGCCGGTTCGCCACCACCAGCGGCAGGTCGTAGAGCAGCACGCGCTCGCCGGCGATCAGCACCGAGTCGTTCGACAGCTCGCCGTGCACCACTTCGCTCTCGTGCGCCGCGGCGAGCGCCGAAGCCACCGCCGAGCCGACCCGCGCCCAGCTCAGCGGGTCGAGCGCGCGGCCGACCGACGACAGCAGCTTGCCGGCGGGGAACTCGAGCGCCACCCAGGCATTGTCACCGTCGCGGCCGGAGCCGATCACGTTCGGGAGCACCGGGTGGTGCGGCAGCCGGCCGAGGGCGTTGACCGCCATCTCGCCCATCGCTTCGAGCGGAATCTCGCGGAGGGCGACCCGGCCCGTTCCGGAAGAATCCTGCGCCTCGAACAGCGCGCCAACCCCGTGATTGCGCAAGGGGCTCCTGGAACCAAACCGCATCGAGCTCGACTGCGTGACGTTTCCCATTTTCGCATTGGTTGACACCGGGACCCGGCGCCAGTCGCAAAGGAAGTTGAGAGGGCCTAAGTGGCTGTCAGTACTGCCGATTCAGGCAGGGGCGAGCAGCCACCAGAGCGAATAAATGACCGCTGGGACGCCCCAAGCCACCACGGTGATCCACGCCATCCACTGGGCGGAGGTGATCACGTCGGCCCCTCCGCGGGGCGATCGGCCGTCGGCGATCGCACGCCGCTCACGCCGGGCGAGCCAGGGAACCGCGGCGGTGGCCGGGAGCACCCCGAACAGCCCGATCAGGCCGAGGGCGACGGTGGCGTAGGCGCGCTTCGAGATTTGCCGCTCGCTCCATACGAAGCACTCGGCGCACTGCAGCCCGTCGGAGGACGTACAGCCCACGCAGGTGAACCGCCCGCAGCGGTTGCAGACCATCGCTGCCGCGGCTGCCTGGTGAATCGCGCACGTCGCTCCGTCGACCACGCTGAAAGTGTAATCAGCGGTCGAGGATCGCGCGGGCCTCTTCGGCGCGCGAAGCGGGAACGAGCAACGTCACCGGTGCGTACGGTGCGAAGAAGCCGAGCAGCACCCGGTAGTGACCCGCGCGGGGAAACGCGGGGATGTTCGCGGCGGTCAGCGCCGACAGCGCGGGCTCGAGCTCGGTGAGCCGCGACAGCGGGCGAATGGCAGTGAGCGGCCCGAGTTGGTGACGCGCGCGAGCTTCCTCCACCACGTCGGCGACGATCGCCGAGAGCACCGTGACCGAGAGCGCGCCGCTGACCGGAGTGTTGAGCAGGCTGCTGATCAACGCCGGCCCGATCGCGAGCGCGACGCAGCTGAGCGCGCCCAGCGCCAAGGCCCTCGGGAGCTGCCGGCTCGCCCACTCCTGCTTCGGCGCGGCGTCTCCATCGGGCTGCCACACCTTCCACATCGCGCCCACCTGCGCGGGGCGAAAGAACAGGTAGCCCAACAGCAACGCCAGCGCCGCAGCGACCCCCGCGGTGATGCCGTTGTAGAGCAGCGCCGAGCGCTGCAGCTCGAACGCGAACCCCAGCCCGAGCGTGGCCGGCAGCGACAAGAGTGCGGGCGCGACGCTGACCGGTTGAACGGTCGACGCCGGCACCGGCACCCAGCCCGGTTTTCCGGCGTTGCCGCGGGGCAGCGCAGTGAGCTTCACCGTCGCGAACCCGATCGCGGTGAGCAGGCCGAGCACGATCAGCAGGCCGACCAGGGTGAGCGTCTCGGTGATCAGCCCGCGGTAGAGGTTGGCGGCGACGGTGTAGAGCTCGCCCGCGCTCCCGGCGGCCAACACCACCGCGAAGCCGTTGCCGACGCCACGTCGCTCGATCAGCTCGGTGGCGCCGAACATCAGCAACGTGGTGAGCGCGATCAACCCGATCGCCGCGGCCGCCGGCAGCCCGAGAATCGGAATCATCGAGCGCGCCGCCCGCAGCCACATCAGCAACGAGACGCTCTGAATGATCAGGAACACGGCGCCGGTGATCCACGCGGCGAGCTTCAGCGGCCGTCGCTGGGCGAAGGTGCCCACCCGCCGTCGGTTGAGCGCGGGAATCAGCGCGATCAGCTCGACCACGATGAAGGCGCTCAGAAACGGCGCCAGGCCCATCGTCGTCGGAGCCATCCAGGTGGGCTGGTTGAACGCGGCGATGAAGCCCTCACCGCCCTCCTGGTTCACGATGCGAATGAACGAGAGCGCGACGATCACCGCCGCCACCGCCACGGTGACCAGCACCGGCCCCAGCGGCGCGCCCACCGCGGGCGGCTTCGGTGGTGCCGTAGCAGCCACCGCCTTCACCAGCGCGGTGCCGCAGTCGGAGCAGGTGGTGAACGTCTCGCGGTACTCCGCCGGGTGACCGTGCTTCAGCGCGAACGAGCACTGCGGGTTGGGGCAGGCGAGCACGCGGCCGGGTTAACACATCTAGGTTCGCGGCCAGAGCGCGAGCGCGTAGAGCACTCCCCAGATCGCGACGGAGAGCGCGGCGATCGGCAGCAGTCCACCGATCAGCGTCTTGCTCCCGCGCGGCGCGATCCCGGAGTCGATGTCGCGCTTCTCCTGCCGCAGGAGCACCAACGCCACCAGCGCAGCAGGGAGCACGCCGAACAACCCGGCCATCGTGCAGACCCAAGCGCTCCAGGCTCGGGGCGAGGCGAGCAGCTGCCCCGCTTCGGGACGCGCCGCGCATACCATGCACAGCCCGCGCGGGTCGGCGCACAGCGCGCATGCGAACGAACCGCAGCGGGTACAGGTCACGGTCGCGGGCGCGGCGGGGTGACGTGAACAGCGTGGCGCCGAATCGAGCAACGCGACAAAGCCTAGTCGGCGGCGTTACACAGCCGCATGCCCAACCGGCTCGCCCAGGAAACCTCGCCCTACCTCCAGCAGCACCGCGACAACCCGGTCGATTGGTACCCCTGGGGCGCGGAGGCGATCGCGAAGGCGCGCGAGACGAACAGGCCGATCCTCCTCTCGATCGGTTACTCGGCCTGCCACTGGTGCCACGTGATGGCGCACGAGTCGTTCGAAGACGAGAAGACCGCCGCGCTGATGAACCAGCTGTACGTCAACGTGAAGGTCGATCGCGAAGAGCGGCCCGACGTCGATCAGCTCTACCAGGGCGTGGTGCAGCTGATGGGCCGCGGCGGAGGCTGGCCGCTCACCGTCTTCCTCACTCCGCAGCTGAAGCCGTTCTACGGCGGCACCTACTTCCCCAACGTCGAGCGCTACGGGATGCCGTCGTTCACCCGGCTGCTCACCAGCCTCTCCGACGCGTGGAACAACAAGCGCAGCGACGTCGAGGAGCAGGCGCTCAGCTTCGAGAGGGGGCTCGCGCACTACGTCTCGATCGGCCTCGACGGCAAGACCGCTCAGCCCAAGGTCGCCGATGTGGTCGAAGCGGCGTCGACGCTCGCCCAGGGCGTCGACCCCAAGCACGGTGGCTTCGGCACCCGCGGCCCCAAGTTCCCCAACCCGATGAACCTCGCGCTGCTGCTGCGCGGCTGGCGGCGCTCGAAGAAGCACGAGCTGCTGCAGCCGGCGATGCTCACCCTCGAGAAGATGGCGCTCGGCGGCATCTACGACCAGCTCGGCGGAGGCTTTCACCGCTACGCCACCGACGAGCACTGGCTGGTGCCCCACTTCGAGAAGATGCTCTACGACAACGCCCAGCTGCTCCACCTCTACTCCGAGGCGTTTCAGCTGGAGACCCGGCCGCTGTTCGCCAAGGTGGTGCTCGAGACCGCCGACTACGTGGCGCGCGAGATGACCTCGCCCGAGGGCCTGTTCTACGCCGCGCAAGACGCCGACTCCGAGGGCGAAGAGGGCAAGTTCTTCGTCTGGCACCCGAGCGAGATCGACGCGGTGCTGCCCAAAGACGAGGCCGAGCTGGTGAAAGACGTCTTCGCGGTGAAGACGATCGGCAACTTCGAGCACGGCAAGACGATTCTCGAGGTGACCAAGCAGCTGGTCGACCCCGCCGCCGAGGCGAAGCTCGACGCCGCCCGCGCGAAGCTGCTCGAGGTGCGGCGCAAGCGCATCGCCCCCGGCCTCGACGACAAGGCGCTCACCGGGTGGAACGGGCTGATGATTCGCGGGCTCGCGTTCGCCTCCCGGGTGTTCGCCGAGCCGAAGTGGGCGGCGATGGCGAAGAAGGCGGCCGACTTCGCGCTCTCGAAGCTGGTGCGGCCCGATGGCCGGCTGTTCCGCTCGTTCAGCCGCGGCGAGGCGCGCCACGACGGAATGATCGAAGACTACGGCGGGCTCGCGTGCGGCCTGGTCGCGCTCTACCAGGCGACCTTCGAGCCGAAGTACCTCGAGGCCGCCGAGTCGCTCTCGAAGATCGCCCGCGAGCTGTTCTGGGACAACGAGCGCAAGGCGTACCTCTCGGCGCCCCGCGGCCAGCCCGACCTGGTGGTGACGCCCTGGGCGGTGCACGACAACGCGGTGCCGTCGGGCGCGTCGATGCTCACCGAGGCGCAGATTGGCCTCGCCGCGCTCACTGGCCGCTCGATGCACCTCGATCACGCCACCGCGTACCTCGAGGCGATGTGCACCGAGGCGGTGGAGAACCCGTTCGGCTTCGGGCACCTGCTGCTGGCGATGGACGACGCGCTCGATGGCGCGGCGGAGCTGACCTTGATCGCCTCCGAGTCGGAGCGCCCGGCGTTTCTCGACGTGGTGCGAAAGCGGTTCGCGCCCACGTTACACGTCTGTGTTCATCAGACCGGGCCCGCGCCGGCGGTGCTCGCCGAGCAGCTGCAGACCCGCGCCACCGCGAAGGGGCCTGCCGCGTACCTGTGTCAGCGGTTCGCCTGCCAGCTGCCGGTGTCGACCGCGGCGGAGCTGACCGTGGTGCTCGACGACGCGAGGATTTGAAGCGAGTCGGAGGCTCACGCCTCCGAGCACGTCACAACCGGGCCAGCGTCTCGCGCAGCACCTCTCGGTCGGCGTCGTCTTGCGCCAGCTGCATCGCCCGCTCGAGGTTGTCCTTGTCCATTCGCATGCGCCGCAGGCCGACCTCGTCACCACCGGCCTGCACCCACTGCTTCGCGAGGTCGGCGAAGTGCGCCACGAACCTCGGCTGCGCGGCCACGTCTTCGCTCATCGCCGCCGCCACCGAGAACCGCAGCGCCCCATCGAGGCCCGGCGGCTGATCGGCCCGCACCGCCCCGGCAGAGCGCAGCTTCTCGAGCACGTCGAGCGCGAACCCCGCCCCGGGAAACCCCGAGAGCTCCACCACCGCCTCGGCGCCTTCGACGAAGAACCCGCCGCGAAACACCGCCAGCTGCGAGAGCGCGGCGAGCTCGTGCACCGCCAGCTGCTCCACCGCGGCGTGAGGGTTGGTGGTGACTTCTTTTCGCGCCGGGGTGCCGGGCAGCGGGGGCAGGGCGTCGCGCTGGGCGAACAGCTGCCGCATCAACGCCGCCAGGTCGGGCTGCGCTCCTGCCAGCCACTCGTCGAGCGCCAGCTTGAACGCGGCGGCGTGCGGGTAGCGAAGCTCCCGGTCGCGCGACAGCGCCCGCAACAGCACCTCGTCGAGCTCGGGCGGCACGTCGGCCGCGACCGACGACGGCGGCGCCACCTTCGCCTCGCGCACCTTCTCCAGCACCTGAAAGTCCGACTCCGCGGCGAACAGCGTCTTGCCGGTGAGCGCCTCCCACAGCACCACCGCGAGGCTGAACTGGTCGGTGCGGTGGTCGATCTGCAGCCCCCGGCAGATCTCCGGCGAGAGGTAGGGAAAGTGCCCGACGAAGGTCTCGTCGCGGTTGCTCTCTGCTTCGGGGTGCTTCGAGCCGGCCAACGCCCGCGCCACTCCGAAGTCGAGCAGCTTCACCGAACCGTCGAAGCCCACCATCACGTTGGCCGGCGCCACGTCGCGGTGCACCACGTTCAGCGGCTCGCCGGCGGGTCCCTTCGCGGTGTGCGCGTGGTGCAGCCCGGCCGCCACCTGCGAGGCGATCGCCACCGCCGCCTGCACTTCGAAGCGCTGCTTCGACTTCTTCGCCGCCTCGAACATCGACTTCAGGTCGCGCCCGTCGACGTGCTCCATCACCACGTAGAGCTGCTCGCCGGCGATCCCGAAGTCGACGGTGCGGGTGATGTTGGGGTGCACGATGCGGGCGGCGAACTTCGCCTCGTCGAGAAACATGCGCTCGTACTCGGGCGCCCCGAGGAAGTGCCGGTGCATTCGTTTGAGCACCAACCATTTTCCCTGGCCCGGCGTCAGCCACACTTCGCCCATGCCGCCCGAGGCGAGCTTCTTCACCAGCTCGTACTTTCCCAGCTTCACTGAACCTTGAGGACCTTGATCTGCCCGATCAGCGGAGTGATCTCCGCGTTGCCCTCTTCACCGACCGCGAAGTGGGTCGCGTCGGCCACTTCTTGCCCGAAGGTGGGGTCCAGCTGGGTCCACTCTCCGACGTAGGCCTCGACCCACTCGTGCCAGTACAGCGCGGGCACGCCGTCTTCCTGCTTCAGGTAGACCACGCCGTCGATGCGCTTGGCGGGAATGCCGGCCGCGCGCAGCAGCGCCACCGTGAGCAGCGCGTGCTCGGTGCAGTCGCCCTTCATCGTTCGCAGCACGTCGGTCGCCCGGTCAGACGACGAGCCGTAGTCGTTCTGCATCGAGCGGTGCACCCAGTCGGAGATCTTCTTCGCCGCCTCGTAGGCGTTCTTCTCGGAGCCGGCGATCTTCTGGGCCTGCTCCTTGATCTGCGGGTTGTCGCTCTCGACGGTGAGGTTCGACTTCAGGTTCGCCCCGCCGTTGGGGTCGGCCAGCGGCCGCACCTTGTTGGCGGTCTTCACCGGCAGCGCGGTGATCACCACCTCGACCTGGTCGTTCGGCAGCGAGCTGTACTTCTGGCGGTAGCTGTCCTTGCGGAACTTGTCGGGAAAGCCGGCCATCGTCATTCGCATCTCGCCCGGCAACGCCTGCGCCACCGGCGACGGGTCTTTCGGGAGCACGATGCGGGTCAGCCCGAACACCTCGACCTGCTGGTCGGCTTCGATCTTCTTCGCCTTGTCCTCCGGCTCGAGCACCGCCTTCATGTTGGAGCCGAAGCTCATCTCCACCATGCGGCCCTGCTCGTCGATCCACGCGTCGGCCGGCACCTTCTCTTTGTCGGAGAGGATCGTCACCTGCCGCACCTTCACCGTCACTCCGCCGAAGGTGCGCGACGACTGCGCGCCGAGCGTGGTGGTGACCTTGTAGGTGTCGAGGTCGGTGCCGTCGGTGGTCCACCCTTCGACGTTGGTGTTGCGCTTGACCGCCACCCGCGCCTGGTCGGCGTCTTCGATCGTCTCTTTCGACGAGGGCAGCGTCTTCAGCACTTCGTTCGGCATCCCCGGGCGCTTGCGAATCACCTGCAGCCCCTTGGGGGTCGCGGTCGCCTCCAGCGTCTGATCGCCGCCGTCGCCGCGCTGCTCGACGGTGAACGAGAGCAGCTTGCCGCCCGGCTTCGCCTCGTAGATGCGGGTCTCTTTCAGGTAGCGCTGGGCGATCTTGTCTTTGCTGCCGAGCGCGGCCTTGAACACGAACTCGTTGACCGACTCCGCGCGGTCTTTGGTGCCGGCTGCGAACTTCAGGTTGGTGAAGATGTACCCGACCTTCTTGCCCATCAGGTACAGGCCCATGTACTCGCCGTCGATCGGCCGCTTGGCGGTCAGCGCGTCGGAGAGCGGAGCGGCGGCGAATGCAGCCGAAGATGCCAGAATCAGCGCGGAGATCAGCGCGCGGCGGAACAAGTGCATGGCAGCCGTCATAGCAGTCACCCGTTTGGAACGCATGATGCGCCGATGTATTCGCGGCCAGTTGGCCTAGGGCGGGTCGGCGCTCAGTAGCTCCTCGAACAACACCGGAGCCACCGTCATGAACAGCGACGCCTCGGCCATCAACCCGCCGCAGTGGGCCGGCTCACGCGCCAGGGTCACCGCCACGCAGCGCGACAACGCCGCGTTCCAGAACGCGCTCGAGCCGCGAGGCAGCAGAAACTCGCGAATCTGCTCCTTCGCCCACGGCACCACCGAGGTCGGGTCGGCGTCGTTGGGAGTGGTGAAGCAGTCCAGGTCGATGTCGAGAATGGTGCGAGCTGCCCGCGACAGCACCGTCTGGGCCGAGTGCACCAGGGGCGGCGCCGAGGTCTGCCCGTAGTCGGAGGAGATGTTGCCCACCCGGGAGGCGCGAATGATGCGGTGCTGGCCGTTCGGAGAAGACCAGCTCTCGGCGTCGAGCGCGCCCGACGGCTTGCCGCGGCCGAACGCGATCACGTCGGTGATCAGCCCGGCGTGACAGGCGGCCAGCACCTGGTCGACGTTGCGAACGTCTGACTTCTTGCGCGCCCACTCGTCGAGCTCGGTGGTGGCGGCGCCCGGCGGCGGCGGCTCGCGCGGAGGCACCAGGTCGAAGTGACGATCCAGCGTCACCAGCACCGCGGGCGGGCCGGGCTCGAGGTCTTTGAGCGCCAGCGCCCATGAAGGCAGGGCCAGGCGGTGCGGCTCGAACACGAAGCCATGCCGCAGCGGCCAGCGCTTCGACCGCATCGACAATTGAGTGATGCCGGCGAAATCCATTTCGGAGACGGATTCTACAGCCGCTTGGCCAGTATGATCAGGTCTTCGCCGACCTTGTAGAAGTCGCGAAAACGCGACTCCTCTTTGTACTGCATCGCCTGGTAGAAGCCGCGGGTCGGCCCGTAGGCCTCCATCGCCGAGGTCTCGACCCGAATCAGCCGGCCCTGGGTGCGGCGAATGTCGCCTTCCATCGCCGAGACCAGCGCCGCGCCCACGCCCTGGCCGCGCACCAGCGGGTCAGACGCGATCCAGTAGAGGTCGTAACAACCTTCGGTCATCGGCGTCGGGCCGTAACAGACGTAGCCGACGACCTTGCCGTCGCGCGCGGCGACCAGCACTTTGTAGTCACGGTTGTTTGGCGTGAGCGTGAGGTCGATCAGCTCGAGCGCGACGCGCGCTTCGTCCTGAGAGAAGGTCTCGATGCGCGACAGCAGCGCGGCGAGCTGCGGTCTGTCGGGTGCGGCGAGGGGCCTGATTTCCATGAGAACGTTCCAGCGCGAGCTCGAGCAAGTGTAACGCCAGGTCGCCGTACGCAATGCCCGCCTCGTTGGCGGCCTTGGCGAAACCGGAGTTGGGGTGCAGATCGCAGTTGGGGTTGATATCGATGACGTAACACTCGCCTTCGGGCGACACCCTCAAGTCGACGCGGCCATAGTCACGGCAGCCGAGCGCGTCGAAGGCCTTGAACGCGCTCTCGATGCACTTCTGCTGCAGCTTTTCGTCGAGGGTGCACGGCTTCGAAGGGCTGTCGATGCACTCGTTCGAGGTCTCGTCCCACTTGGCGCGGTAGGTGAGCACCTTGGGCTTGTTGTCGAAGCTCTTGCCGTAGGCGATCTCGGTGAGCGGGAGCGCGCGGCGCGGGTGGTTGCCCAGCAGCGGCACGTACACCTCGTGGCCTTCGATGTAGCGCTCCACCAGCGCGGGCTGACGCAGCCGTCTCAACACTTTTCCCACCGCCCGACCGAGCGCGGCGCGGTCGTGCACCACCGAGTCGAAGTCGATCGCGACCGAGGCGTCTTCGCGCGCCGGCTTCACGATCAGCGGGTAGGGGAGCTTCACCTGCGAGACCTCGGCGACCGAGCTCACCACGCAGAAGTCGGGCGTCGGCACGCCGGCCGCTTTGAGCAGCTGCTTGGCCTGGTCTTTGTGGAGCGCGAGGCCCAGCGCGAGCGCGGGCGAGCCGGTGTACGGAGCGCCGAGCAGCTCGAGCAGCGCGGGAATCACCATCTCTCCGCGCGCGTCGGCGACCAGCGACTCGCAGAGGTTCACCACCACGTCGGGGCGCACCGCGTTCAGCTGCGGGCCGAACGCGAACACGTCGCCGTCGACCGGCACCAGCGACACTTCGCGCTCAGGAGACGAGAGCTCGACCGAGAGGTGATGCGCGACCTGCTCGACCTCCTGGCGCGCCTCCCGGCCCGGATCGTCCTCGAGGAGATCGGAGTCGCGGTTGTGGAGGATCGCAATGCGCATCAGGCACTTCAGTGAGTAGCACATGCTAGAAGTCGCGGCCGTGAGAATTCGCGACCCGATTCACGGCACGCTCATGGTCAGTGACGCCGAGAAGGCGGTGATCGACTCGCGCTTCTTTCAACGGCTGCGTCACGTGCGGCAGCTCGGCTTCGGCGAGCTCGCTTTTCCCGGCGCCACCCACACCCGTCACGCGCACTCGCTCGGCGCGATGCACGTGGCCTCGAAGCTGTTCGAGGCGGTCTCCGCGCGCTCCGGGCTCGCCGAGCCGTACGCCTCCCGCTTCAAGGCCGGAGTGCGCATGGCGGTGCTCTGCCACGACGTCGGCCACATGCCGCTCTCGCACGCCTCGGAGTCGATCGCTCCCAAACGCGCCACCCTGAAGCTCCCCCAGTGGGTCGACGCCGGCGGCGACGAGCAGGCCTCGCACGAAGACTTCACCGCCAAGGTGCTGCTCGACAGCTCGCTCACCCAGGAGCTGGCGAAGGCGCTCGAGACCTCCGGGTTGGACCCTCGGCAGGTGGCGTCGCTGGTGGTGGGCAAGGAGCCGCCCGGCGGCAGCGCGTACGTCGAGAACGGCCGCGACTGGACTCCGCTCTTGCGCAGCATCGTGTCGGGAGAGCTCGACGCCGACCGGATGGACTACCTGCTGCGCGACTCGTTCTATACGGGCGTTCAATACGGCCGGTACGACCTCGACTGGATCGCGCAGAACCTGGTCGCCGCCGAGAAAGACGGCGAGGTCTACCTCGCGCTGGCGAAGACGGCGGCGTTCGCGTTCGAAGACTTTCTGCTCAGCCGCTTTCACATGTTTCTGTCGGTGTACTTCCACCACACCTCGGTCAGCTTCGACCACATGCTGCGGCGCTACTACGAAGAGTCGCCCGGCGAGTTCGAGGTGCCCTCCGACCCCGAGCGGTTCTTGTTCTGCGACGACGTGCAGCTGCTGTCGGTGCTGCGCAGCTCGAAGAACCGCTGGGCGGAGCGGATCGTCGCCCGGCGCGGCTTCAAGCGGGTGGCCGAGTTCACCGAGCGCGACAAGGGCTACGACCTCGCCGAGCTCCACGGCGCGCTCGCGCAGGCGGGCATCGAGCACTTCTCGGTCGAATCGCGCGGGGTGCTCTCGAAGTACTTCGAGGAGGGCGAGCGCATTCCCCTCTACGTGTCGGACAAGTCGACCGGCCGGCTCACCGACGTCGCCGAGTACACGCCGCTGTTTCAACGTTACGCCTCCGCGGTTCGTCTCTCCCGGGTGTACGTGCGGCCTGATCAGTCGATTCAGGCCGCGCCGATCGTCGCCCGGCTCACCCACGCTTGAGTCATCGATATGAGCGAAGCCATGCCGGGCGTTCCCGCCCTCGAGTTCACCCCCAAGCCGCCGCGGTTCGCCTCGGTGGTGGTGGTGTGGCGCCGCGCGGCCGGCGGGGTGGAGACCTTCTGGCTGAAGCGTGAAGCGAAGCTGCGGTTCGCCGGCGGCTTCTACGCCTTCCCCGGCGGCCGGCTCGACGAAGCCGACAAGAAGATCGCCGTCGAAGGCGCGAGCGGTGACGAGGCGGCGCTGCGGGTGTGCGCGGCGCGCGAGCTGTTCGAAGAGACCGGGTTGTTCGTGCCGAACCCTCTGGCCACCGGGTTGGACGAGCACCGCCGCGCGCTGCTCGACGGCAAGCGCTCGTTCGCCGAGGTGCTCGGCGCGCTGGGCGGCAAGATGCGGGCGGCCGATTTTCCCGCCGCGGGCCGGTGGATCACGCCGCCGTTCATGCCCGGGCGCTTCGACACGTATTTCTACCTGGTGGAGGCGCCGCCCAAGCAGCACGCCGAGGTCTGGCCCGGCGAGCTCTCGGAGGGCGAGTGGATTCGGCCGGCCGACGCGCTCACCCGCTGGGAAGACGGCACCGCGCTGCTCCACCCGCCGACCCACTACGCGCTCGAGACGCTGGAGGCGTTCGACGAGCCCGAGGCGGTGCGGGCGCGCTTCGCGAAGCCGCCGCACGTGGTCGACTTCGTCGCCGAGCGGCTCGAGTTCCAGCGCGGGGTGCGGTTGGTGCCGCTGAAGACCGCCACGCTCCCGCCGGCGACCCACACCAACGCGTACGTGCTCGGCACCCATCAGCTGCTGGTGGTCGACCCCGGCACCGACGACGAGAAGGAGCTGCAGGTGCTCGTCTCGCTGGTGAAGCAGCTCGAGACCGACGGGCAGAAGGCGCTCGCGATCGTCGCCACCCACCACCACTCCGACCACATCGGCGGGGTTGAACGGCTGGCGCAGCTGCTCTCGCTGCCGGTGTGGGCCCACGAGCGCACCGCCGACCGGTTGCCGGTGAAGGTCGCGCGGCTGCTGAAAGACGGAGAGGTGCTGGCGCTCGAAGGCCCGCGGCCGATGCGGTGGCGGGTGCTCCACACCCCCGGTCACGCGCGCGGCCACGTCTGTCTGTACGACGAGGCGTCGAAGGCGGCGGTGGTGGGCGACATGGTGGCGGGCGTGGGCACGATCGTGATCGACCCGCCCGAGGGCGTGATGGCCGACTACCTCGCGCAGCTGGAGCGGCTGAAGTCGCTGCCGGTGACCACGCTCTACCCCTCGCACGGGCCGGTGATCGCCGACGGTCCCGCGAAGCTGGAGGAGTACCTGCTCCACCGGCGCTGGCGCGAAGAGAAGGTGCTGGCCGCGCTGGAGACGCTCGGCTCGCCCACCGTGGAGCAGCTGGTCGAGAAGGCCTACGACGACGTGCAGGCGTTCGTCTGGCCGATCGCCGAGCGCAACACGGTGGCGATTCTCGACAAGCTGCTCGCCGAGGGCCGGGTGCGCAGAGCGGGCGAGACGTTCACCCGCACCTAATTGCGTGCTTTTTCGCCGCCGCGTGTCTGACGGCGAAAATGAGCCCTCGTCCCATCGTGCTGTCTGCGCTGCTGCTGGCCGCGTGCCCCGAGTCTTCGAACAAGTGCGTCGCCGGCAAGGTGGAGAGCTGCCCCTGCGCGATTGGCACCGGCACCCAGCAGTGCCAGACCGACGGAACGTTCGGAGCCTGTGAGTGCTTCGGCGGCGTGGGCGGTGGCAACGGCGCGGGCGGTGGCTTCGGCTCCGGTGGCGGAGTGGGGGCGGGCGGCGGGTTCTCGAGCAGCGGCGGAGGCTCGAGCGCGGGCGGCGGCATCGGCGTCACCCACCAGGAGGTGGTGAGCGGGACCCGGTTGAAGGCGCTCCACCTCACCGGCGATGACGGGAGCGACCTGGCGAGCGTGAACTACTTCTACGACTCGCAGCTGCAGCTGCTCTGCGCGCCTGGCTACCCGACCTCGTACTGGTACCTCACCGGCATCGCCCCGGGAAATCCCCGCTGCCTGCCGCTCTACCTGCTGCAGGAGCAGGGGCCCGACCTGTTCTGCGACCCGGCGTGCCAGACCGGCTGCGGGTACAGCATGTCGCTCGGCAGCTACGGCTCGAGCAGCGACGCGGTGGCCGGCGCGTTCGTGGCAGACGATTACGCGGTGCTCCTCGACGGCGGCTTCGGGGCGCTGTTCAAGTACGCCCGGCTGAACGACGGCGGCTACGCGCAGGTGTCGGGCGTCACCACCACCACCTCGAATCAGTACGAGCGCACCGACGCGGGCACCTGCGTCAACGTCACCTCGGGCGCCACCGTGCTGCAGGCGACGAGCTCGACTCCGGTGCCGCCCTCGACCTTCGTCGAGCTCAGCAAGCACCACGACTGATCAGGGCTTCACCGACGCGAGCGGGCACTGACCCTGCACGCAGACGCCGTTGCAGCAGTCGGAGTCGTCGAAGCAGTCGCCGCCCATCGGCACGCAGCAGAGCGCGTTCTGGCAGGTCATCGGCTCTCCGGCGCCGCCGTCGAGGCGCTGCCAGCTGCAGCACTGCTGCGAGCTGCTGCACGAGGCGAGCTTGTCGACGCACTGGCAGGTGTTCACGCTCGGCTGGCCGCCGTCGCACGACGGGTCGTCACACGACAGGCCGCACTTCACCGTTCGGGGCTTGCCGCAGTTGTCGTTCGCGCTCACCGAGCCGCAGGTGGCGCCGAGCCGGTAGCAGAACTGCTCGTCGCTCTCGTTCTGACAGGCGATGCAGCTCATGCCGAGGTCGCTCGCCACGCAGTCGAAGCCGCTCCCGCAGCTGTTGCAGGTGATTGCCACCGAACGGCCGCAGTGATCGCGGGTGAGCACGCCGCAGTCGAAGCCGGCGTTGGCGCACTCGTCGGCGTCGCTGTTGCCTGCGGGGAGATCGGGGCAGCAGAGGTTGTTCACGCAGGTGCCGCCGGCGCAGGCGCCGCACTGGTAGTAGCGCTCGCCTCCGCAGCCGTCGGAGTGCGACATCACCCCGCAATTCGGTTGGGTGCCGCACACGATCTGCGCCGCGAGCGGCACGCAGCCACCGTCGTTCTCGGTGCCGCCGCCTCCCGCGTCAGTGGCCACGCAGAACCCGGCCTGACAGCTGAACCCGGCGGGGCAGGCGCCCTGATCGCACTGAAAGAGCGCGTTCTTGGGCACGTCGGAAAAATGGCAACCCGCCAACAAAGCGGACAACACCAACACCGGTGTGCGGCTCATTCCGTCTCCATCTGCCAACGGCCCGGCGACTTCCGGCCCACACGGAGTACCTGCCAAAGTAGACCCATGCTCGCGCTTTGGTGTGCAGTGATGGTGTCGCAGGCCCCGGCCACCAACGACGCGCCGGTGGTCGCGATTCTGCCGGTGATGCGCAAGGAGCTGATCCGCCCCACGCTCGCCGAAGACGTCGAGGCGATGGTGCGGCAGGCGCTGATCGAGCGGCACCTCGAGGTGATCGCGCCCGCGAAGCTGAAAGAGCGCCTCGGCGGCTTCTCGCCCGAGAGCTGTGAGAACAACCGCCCGTGCCTGTCGGCGCTGGGAAAGATCGCCGGTGCCTGGGCGGTGGTGCGAATCGCCGGCGCGACGCTCGACGAAGATCTCTCGGTGGCGCTCGACGCACGCACCGCCGACGGCGTGCCGCTGTTCGCCGGCAGCCCGGTGGTGAAGGTGAAGAACGCCCGCACCGAGCTGCCGCAGGCGCTCGTGGCGCTGGGCGACGCGATGTCGGCCGCGATGCCGAAGACGCAGCGAAAGCCCGACGCGCCGGTCGCCGCCCAGCTGGTGCCGAAGCCGGTCGCGGCACCGCCGGTGGTGCTGGTCGCGCCGCGCTCACGGCCGGTCGCCGCTCCGCTCGCGCTCGGAGGAGGCGCGCTGGTGGCCGCGGGCGTCGGCGCGGGCTTCCTCGCCTCGGCGCTCTCGGCGCATTCGTGTCTCAACGGCCCGGCGCTCAACGGGCAACCGACCGTCTGCGTGCCGCAGAGCCAGGTGAGCGCGGTGCAGAGCCGGGCCGACACCGGGCTGGCGGTCGGCGTCGCCTCGTCGGCGGTGGCGCTCGCGCTCGCCGCCACCGCGGTGCTGGTCTTCGAGTCGAACTGAGCGTTAGCGGTAGGCCCGCGCGATGCCGTCGATGTCGCTGGCGAGGCCCTCGAGCTCGCCTTCGGTCTGGGCGCGCCCGAGGCGCAGCTCGAGATCGTGCTGCTTCTTGTCGAGGAGCGGAGTGACGGCATCGCTGTTCGCCCGCCGCTTGGCGTCTGCGATCTCCTGCTTCAGCCGGGCGCGCAGTTGATTAACGCGCGCCGTGCGCCGCGATGGCAGTGGGTCCCGGCGGACCCCTTCGGTGCGCACCGGGATGGCGAGCTCATCGGCTGGCGCGGCGGCCTTCTCTGCCGGTGGTGAAATGTCGTCTGCGGTGTCGCGCACAGGCGCAGACACCACCGGCGCGGGGTTGGGCTCAAGCGCGGGCTCACGGGTGAACGCCCAGAGCGCGGCGCCAGCGGCGGCCAGCAACACCGGTATCGCCACCAGCAGCGGGCGGCGGCTCGAGCGTGGCGCCGCGAGCGGCACCGTGTTCTCGCCGGTCGCGGTGCGCTGAATCGGCGGGTTGGGCTCGGTCTCCACCGGCACGGTGACCTGCGCCGCCCGGGCGCGCGGCGACGGTCGCGGGGCTCCGAACACCGGCACCGTCTCGGCGGCGGCGCGGCGCACCACTCCGACGTTGGTCTCGCTCTCGCGCAGCTCGGTTCTGATCTGCTCCAGCAGCGAGCGCACCTCGTCGGCGGAGCGCGGGCGATCGGCGGGGTTCTTCTGCAGCAGCTGCGCGACCAGCTCGTCGAACGCCGGGTTGACGTCGTCGAGCTTCGACGAGACGCGCGGCGCCGGCTTCTGCACGTGCATCATCATCAGCTCGATCAGCGAGGGCGCGGTGAACGGCAGCTGCCCGGTCGCCATCTCGAAGCCCATCACGCCCAGCGCGTAGAGGTCGGTCTTCGCGCTCACCCCGGTGCTGCGCGCCTGCTCGGGGGCGATGTAGTCGGGGGTGCCGACCACCGCGTTGCTCTGGGTGCGCGAGTTGTTGGCGGTGACGTTCTTCGCCATGCCGAAGTCGAGCAGCTTCACCGACCAGGCGCGGGTGCTGGGGTCGCGCGAGACGAAGACGTTGGCCGGCTTGAGGTCGCGGTGAACGATGTGGTGGGCGTGCGCGGCGGCGAGGCCGAAGCAGACCCCGCTCATGATCTCGATGGTGTCGAGGGTGCCGAGCGCGCCGCGCTTGTCGAGCAGCTTGTCGAGCGGCTCGCCCTCCATCCAGTCCATCACCAGGTAGGGCCGGCCGTCGGGCAGGGTGCCGAAGGTGAAGATGTCGACGATGTTGGGGTGGTGAATCGCGTTCACCGTGCGCGCCTCGTCGAGCATGCGCTGCACGTTGGAGGGGTCGGCCGCCACCTCGGGCTTGAGCACTTTGATCGCGACCTTCTTGCCGATCAGCGGCTGCTCGCCCGAGAACACCTCCCCCATCGCGCCCTCGCCGAGCCGGCCGGTGACGCGGTAGTCGCCCAGGGTCATCCCCACCAGGCTCTTCACCGGAGAAGAGCGCTCGGTCGGAAATTCGTCGCCGTCAGACATGAAAGCGACTCGAAGGTTAGCCCATTTTTCGTGGCAGGCTGCGGTCTGCCCGTGGACTTCACCTTTCGTTCCGATGGCATCGACGCCCCGCCCGGTACCCCGGCGGAGGTCGACGACCGGATCAGCGCCGACGACGCCCTCAAGCGGGTGCGCAAAGGCGAGTGGCTGCTCTACCGGGGCGACTTTCACAACGCCAAGCAGCTGCTCTCGGCGATGGGGCGGCGGCTCAACCCCGGGCCGAAGCCGGCGTCGCTGCTCGAAGCGTGGAAGAGCGAGCGCCGGCTCCGCGGAGAGCAGGCGAGGACCCAGGGGCACCTGTTGGTCGAGCTCGACGCCGCGTACCGGCTCGCGCTCCCGCGGGCGCCCGAGGTGAAGCAGGCGTGCGAGTGGGCGTGGGGCCCCGCCAAAGGCCGCACCCTGACGCCGCTGAAGACGCTGCTCGGTGTGCTCGGCGCGGCGCAGTGGCGAACCAAGGGCCTGAAGGTGCCGGGCCTCGAAGGCACCCTCGAGCCGCACTACGGCGTCTACACCCCCACCCGCTTCGAGTACCTCGCGCTGCTCGACGGCCTCGAGGCGAAGGACAAGCGGGTGTTCGACCTCGGCGCCGGCACCGGGGTGCTGAGCTTCGTTCTGCTCCAGCGGGGCGCGAAGTCGGCGATCGGCACCGACGTCGAGCCGGCCGCGGTCAGCTGTGCGACGGCCAACGCCGCCCGCCTGGGGTTCGCCGATCGCTTCACCGCGGTCGAGCGCGACGGCTTTCCCGACGGCCGGGCCGACCTGGTGGTGTGCAACCCGCCGTGGATTCCAGAGGCGCCGAAGAGCCGGCTCGATCGCGCGGTGTACGACGAAGGCGGCAAGTGGGTGGAGCGCTTCCTCTCCGAGCTGCCTTTACACCTCGAGCCCGGTGGCCGCGGGGTGCTGCTGATCTCCGACCTCGCCGAGCTGATCGGCCTGCGCCCCAAGGGCTGGCTGGAAGAGCGCATCGCCCACGCCGGGCTGACGGTGGAGCAGTTGCGTGAGACCGCGCCTCAGCACCCGAAATCGCGCGACGAAGAAGATCTGCTGTTCGAGGCCCGCTCGAAAGAGCGAATTCTGCTCTTCGTGTTACACAAAACCCCGTGAGCTGGGCGTTGCTGGCGCTGGGTGCCTTCGGGTTGATCTCCGCGATCAACGCCTACGTGCCGGTCGAGCGCGCCTGGCGCCGGCTGCTCGCGCCCAGCTACCTGCTCCAGCTCTACGCCTCCGAGACGGTGCCGTTGCAGCTCACCTTGAACCCGCTGTTGATGGCGCTGTTCGTCTACTTCGGCGCGCTCGACCACTGGCCGGGTTGGGTGGGGCTCGCGTTCGACCTCAGCGCGATCGCCTTCTTCGCCGCGGTGGAGCGCCGCGCGAGACTGTCGACCGCGAAGATCATCACCCAGGCGTTCGGTGAGCCGCTCCACTTCGAGCTCTCGCCGTTGCCGGTGTTCTCGCGGCTGCAGCCGCTGGCGTTGGTGCACGGGCCGTGGGAGCGCCAGGTGTTCTCGTACGGGCCGGCGCGGCGCAACACGCTCGACGTCTACCGGCCCCGCGGCGCGCAGCCGAACGCGCCGGTGCTGTTCTTCGTGCACGGCGGCGGCTGGGTGATGGGCGGCAAGCGGCAGCAGGGGCGGCACATGCTGGAGTACTTCGTGCGCCACGGTTGGGTATGCGTGTCGATCAACTACCGGTTGAGCCCGGGTGTGCGCTGGCCGGAGCACCTCTACGACTGCAAGCGCGCGCTCGCCTGGGTGCACGCGCACATCGCCGAGCACGGAGGCGACCCTTCGAGGATCGTCGCCGCCGGTGGGAGCGCGGGCGCCCAGCTGGCGGCCACGCTCGCGCTCAGCCAGAACCAGCCGGAGCTCCAGCCGGGCTTCGAGCAGGGCGACACCTCGCTGCGCGCCTGCCTGGCGTTCTACGCGCCGTTCGATCTCACCCACCTGTTCACCGTGCACGGCGGGCTGATCGGCCGCCGGCTGGTGCGGCTGATCTTCGGCCGCTTCGAGGCCGACGCCGACCGGTTGAAGGCGTTCGAGCACGCCAGCCCGATGAAGCGGGTGCAGAAGGGCGCGCCGCCGTTTCTGGTGGTGCACGGCACCCACGACTTGATGGTGCCGGCGGAGCAGTCGCAGTCGTTCGCGGAGGCGATGCGCGGGGTGCAGTCGAAGGTGGTGCACGTCGAGCTGCCCGGCGCGATTCACGCGTTCGACGTCTTCCGCTCCTGGCGCACCGGCATGGTGGCGCAGGCCGCGTTCGCCTTCGCTCAGGAAGCGGTGAGCCTGCCCACCCAGGTCGGGCGGCGGAGCTGACCGGTCGCGTCGCCTTCGAATGCCACCGGGTACTCGGCGATCGGCGACAGCAGCTGGCGATCGAGGTGGCCGCGGCCGGGGTCGGCCATCAACACCGTGGTGCCCTTGGCGGCGAGGGTGCGGAGCCAGGCGACGATGCGGGCGGTGAGCGCGGGGTCGTAGCAGACGTCTCCCGCCAGCAGCACGTCGGTCTCCACCTCGCGGCCGAGCAGGTCGGTGATGTCGGTCTCGAGGGTGACACCGTTCATCTCGGCGTTGATCTGCGCGCAGGCGAGCGCGATCGGGTCGATGTCGTTGGCGATCACCTTCGAGGCGCCACACTTCGCGGCCGCGATCGCCGCGATCGCGCCGCCGCAGCCGAAGTCGACCACCGAGCGGCCGCGAACCGCGTGCGGGTTGTCGAGAATGAAGCGCGCGATCGCCTGACCGCCGGGCCAGGCGATCGACCAGAAGGGCAGGGCGACGCCGGCGCTCTTCGCCGCGCTCTCGTCGCCCCGGTAGAGCTCGACCTGATCGGTCATCAAGCGCAGCGGCAGCTCCGGGCAGAGCGGCGCCGCCGAGCGAACGGTGTGCGAGAGAACGAGTGCGCGCGGGTCGCTGGAACTTGGGGCGGCCATGGTGTGTCGTGCCAGGGGTGAGCCGAGCCATCCTACTCGTATTGCTGTGCGCGGCACCCGCCTTGGCTGCCGATCGCGTGGTGGTGATCGTGCCGCTGGGTAACGTCGACGAGGGCCTGGTGAAGGTCGCCAAGGAGGCGATCGAAGCCCGGGTGAACGCCGAAGTTCGGGTCGACCCCAAGCGCGAGCTGCCGAAGGAGGCCTGGTACGCGCCGCGAAAGCGCTGGCGGGCCGAGAAGCTGATCGAAGCGCTGAAGGCGGATCCACCCAAGGACGCGTGGAAGATCGTCGGGCTCACCGAGGCGGAGATCTCCACCACCAAGGGCGACGTCTACGACTGGGGCATCGCCGGCCTGGGCGACATCAACGGTCCTGCGTGCGTCGGCTCGGCGTTGCTCTACCGGAAGTTCTCGAAGACCCGTGCGGTGCTGGAGCGCCGGTTCGCCGACAACGTGGTGCACGAGCTCGGGCACACGCTGGGCATGCCGCACTGTGAGAGCGACGGCTGCGTGATGGCCGACGCGAAGGGCAGGCCGATGCAGTCGGCCGACGCGTCAGACGGCGACTACTGCGAGGTGTGCCGCAAGCGGGCCGAACCGGGCGTGTTGAAGCCGCGCAAAGCGTCGAAGTGAGCGTTAAAGGGGCGGGATGCCCGCTCAACGCCACGCCCGCCGCCGCAGTCACGTCGAGATGCACCGGGGCAACCGTGGCTCCTGGCTGCGCGCCGCGGTGCTCGGGTCAGACGACGCGATCGTCTCCACCGCGTCGCTGATGATCGGCGTGGCGTCGTCGTCGGCCAGCCGTGAGGCGACCCTGGTGGCCGGGGTGGCGGGGCTGGTGGCCGGCGCGATGTCGATGGCAGCGGGAGAATACGTGTCGGTCAGCTCGCAGCGCGACGCCGAGCAGGCCGACATCGAGGTCGAGAAGCAGGAGCTGAAAGACGAGCCAGGCGCAGAGCTGCAGGAGCTGGCGGGCATCTACGAGGCGCGCGGGTTGGACAAGACGCTGGCGATGGAGGTCGCCAAGCAGCTCACCGCGAAGGACCCGCTGGCGGCGCACCTGCGCGACGAGCTCGGCGTCGACCCGAAGGAGCTGTCGAAGCCGTTTCAGGCGGCGTGGATCTCGGCGGTGAGCTTCGGGTTGTTCGCGCTGGTGCCGATCGTGGCGCACCTGTTGTCGCCCGACGCGCTCCGGGTGCCGGTGATCGCCGGCGCGTCGCTGTTCAGCCTCGCCACCCTCGGCGCCCTCGGCGGTTACCTCGGCGGCGCCAACCGGTTTCGCGCCGCGCTCCGGGTCTGCGCCGGCGGCGGCCTGGCGATGCTGCTCACCGCGCTGGTCGGGCGGTTGTTCAACGCTGGGGTGTAGATTCCTTCGGGAGACCGCTCGTACGACACGGCCCCTCGTGCGGGCGCGTGGGCAGGGCTGTCCCTCACCCGCGAGCGCCTATGGCGCTCGTCGGCCTCCCCCAAAGGAGAGGGCTTCGCCTCGGTCAGTTCGCCGCGGTTCGGCGTGGCTGCAGCCGCCAGAGCGCGAGCGCGCCGCCGAGCAGCAGCAGCTGCGGCACCAGGGTCCAGATGTCGGCGAACACTCCGAGCGCCTCGACCGAGAAGAACGGGAGCGGCTTCTGGTTCAGCACCCCGAGCTCCTGCAGGCCGTGCATGCCCTTGCCGACCAGCATCAGCGCGGTCGCCACCAGCAGCACCGTCGAGGCGTTGAAGAGCGTCTTCATCGGCAACACGAAGCCGACCCGGCGCACCACCACCACGAACACCAGCATCACCACCAGGCCGAGCGACGCGCCCCAGATGACACCGCCCACCGAGTCTGCCGCCAGCCCCTGCAGAAACACCGCGGTCTCGAACGACTCGCGCCCCACCGCGGTGAAGCTGATGGTGAACAGACCCACCACGCTCCCGCTCGAGAACGCGTTCTGCATCTTGCCGCGCAGCTCGCCCATGAAGCGGCTCATGTTGCTGCGCGCGTTCAGCCAGAGCGCGGCGTAGATCAGCAGCCCGACGGCGATGAACGAGACCACCGTCTCCATCCACTCCCGGTTCGCCGCGGCCAATGCCTGGTGCCCGAGCACGAACCCAAGCGCGCCGAGCAGCAGCGCCAGAATCCACCCCAGGTGCACCGCGTTCAGGCCCTTGGCGGCCTCGGCGTGGCCGTCGCGGGTCATCTTCTTCAGCACCGCCAGCAGCGCGCCCACCACCACCATCGCCTCGAAGCCTTCGCGGAGCAGAATCAGCAGTGCCGCCACCAGCACCGACCAGAAGTCGGCCGCGGTGCGGGGCTGGGCCGCCTGCAACAGCAGCGCATCGAGAGAGCGAATCTCCGCCTCGAACTGCGGCGTACCCGCCGACTCGCGGGAGCGTGAGAAGCCGGCCTCGATCTTCCCGATCAGCGCCGGGTCGTGAATCTTCAGCATCGGCTCCACCGGCTCGACGCCCGAGAGGTACGCGTCGGTCAGCCCGCGCCGTGCGCCCGCCACGTCGCCCGCGCGGCCGAGCTTCGCCGCCTCCTCCACCTTGTGCCGCGCCTCGGCCAACGCGCTCGCGGTGTCTTCGCGCGGCAGCACCCGGCGCAGACACGCCACCTCGGCCGCGCCGTACTTCTCGGTGAGCTGGCCGTCGGTCGAAGTGGCCAGGTCTTCCAGCGACACCTTCGGCGGCGCGTGGCTGCACTCCGGCTGGCGGTGGGTGAAGACGAAGAAGGCGAGCGCCCAGCGCTGGTCGTCGCTCAGCGCGGTGAACGACACCATCGCGGTCTTGTCGATGCCGAACGAGAGCGCGTTGTAGGCGCGGTAGGGCGTCATGCCCGCCATCCGCTCCGGGTCGTGAAAGTTCGCCGGCGGTGGTTTCAAGGCCGCGCCCACCGGCGTCTGGCCGTCGCCCTTCTCGCCGTGACACGAAGCGCAGTTGGCGGTGTACAGCTTCTGCCCTTCGCCGAGGTCGGGCGCGCGCGAGGGCCACAGCTGCAGCTTCTGGGTCGCCTGAATCTGCGCGGCCAGCGCGTGGCAGCTCTTCGCCACCTCGTCGCCGCTCGCCAGCGAGGTCACCTGCTGCTGCAAAGCCTTGGCCGCCTCGAGGTACGGCGCGCCGTCGGGGCCCAGCTGCTCCAGCGACGAGACCATCTCCGCGGTGAGCGCCCGCTGCTCCTCCAGCTCGGTCGCGTCTTTGCTCGCCACCGCCGCCGGGTAGTCGGAGCTCAAGTAGCTGAGCAGCCCCATCACCCGGTGAAAGCCGGGCTGCGGAGCGGCGCTGAGCGTGAGCGCGACGAGGAGTACGGCAGGCTGCATGTGGCCAAGATGCCTGCGCCCCGGGCGGCCCGTCAATATTGATAATAAGAATCATTTGCAGTTGGGATGAGCGGTCGAAGCCCCGCTACAGGCCCGTTGCGGTGTCCGATCCGCCCGTCCACAATCGGGTTTTTCCCGTGACCCTCGAACCGTTCAGCTCCGCTCCTCCCAAGGTGACCCTGGTCAAAGGGTTCGGCTCCGACGCGTTCGACAACGCGATCGCCACCGCGCGCACCTGCTACTCGAGCAAGATCATCACCGCCGCCGACGTCTCGAAAGACGAGCGGAGCCGGGCGCTGCGCGATCGAATCGCCCGCGAGACCTACGAGGCGGGGCACCACACCACCCTGCAGCACGCGACGTTTCAGTTCGCGCTCGAGAACGTCTCACGCCAGGCGATCTGGTCGTTCCTCCACAGCCACCCGTTCTACAACTCGGAGCAGGTCAGCCAGCGCTACGTCGAGGTGAAGCCCGGCAACGTGGTTCAGCCGAAGCTGCCCGACCCTTTGGGGCAGCTGTACCGGTCGGCGGTGGAAGACGCGATGGCGGCGTACCAGCGGCTGATTCAGCTGCTCACCCCTCGCGTCTCAGACGAGTACTTCCGCATCTTCCCGGCGCGAAAGCGCGCGCCCGACAAGTGGGTGCTGGGGATCAAGAAGAAGGCGCAGGAGGTCGCCCGCTACGTGCTGCCGGTCGGGACCTTCGCGCACATGTACCACACGGTGTCGGGGCTCACGCTGCACCGCTACCACCGGCTGTGCCGCCAGCTCGACGCGCCGTCGGAGGTGACGTTGATGGTGCAGTCGATGGTCGACGCGGTGAACGGCGCCGACCCGCAGTTCTTCGCGCGCATCGAAGACCCGCTGCCGTTGGAGCAGACGGTCGAGTTCAAGGCGCTCAGCGAGCTCGGGCGGGTGAAGGCGTCGCACTCGGCGAAAGAATACGTGCGCGAGTTCGACGCCCAGCTGGGGCCGCTCTGCTCGAAGCTGACCGACTACAAGGTGAACGCGGTGGCGTCGGTGGCGCAGGGCGTGCGCGACGTGCTCGGGGTGACGAAGGCGCAGATGAGCGACGCGGTGGCGCTCGAGAAGGTGCTCGACCCGGCGCAGAACCCGCTGTTCGGCGAAGCGCTGGTGCTCACCACGCTGTCGAAGCTCACCCGCGCGCTCGGTCACGCGCACTACACCTTTCAGAAGAAGCTCTCGCACACCGCCGACAGTCAAGATCAGCGCCACCGAATGACGCCCGGCTCCCGGCCGGTGCTGCAGGCGCACTTCATTCCCGGCGAGCCCGACGTGATCACCCCGGAGCTGATCGCCGCGGTGCCCGAGGCGCTCGAGCTGTACCAGGCGACGGTGAAGAAGACCTGGAGCACCATCAGCGCGCTGCTCGACGCCGGCGTGAACGAAGAGATGGCGCTCTACCTGCTGCCGAACGCGTTCCCGATTCGGTTTCTCGAGTCGGGCGACCTGCTGCACCTGCATCACAAGTGGGTGCACCGGCTCTGCTACACCGCGCAGGAAGAGATCTGGCAGGCGTCGAGGGAAGAGACGATGCAGGTGGCGAAGGTTCACCCCCAGCTGGCGGCGCACATTCACGCGCCCTGCAAGCTGCGCAAAGACGCGGGGATCACTCCGTTCTGTCCCGAGGGCAGCCGCTTCTGTGGCGTGCCGGTGTGGAACCTCGCGCTCGAGCAGTTTTCCCGGCTGATCTGAACAGGAGCGACCCAAGTGAAGCGACTGGTGTGGCCGTGCGTGCTGTGGGCGACGGTGGCGTTCGCCGACGTGAAGGAGTCGGGGCCCTCGGCCTTCGTGGTCAAACTGAAGCGCACCGTGGCCGCTCCGCCGCTCAAGGTGTGGCAGACGATGCTCAAGCCTTCGAGCTGGTGGAGCGTCGAGCACACCATCACCGGCGACACCAAGAACCTGTTCATCGACGCCAAGACCGGCGGCTGCTTCTGCGAGAAGGTCTCGGGTGGAGGCGTGCAGCACCTCGCGGTGGTCGCCGCGCTCCCCAACCGAATGCTGGTGATGAACGGCGGGCTCGGGCCGCTGCAGCAGTCGGGCGTGAACGGGGCGATGACCTGGTCGCTCACCGAGAAAGACGGCAAGACCGAGATCAGCTGGGTCTACGACGTCGGCGGCCACATGGAGGGCGGGTTGGATCAGATCTCCGCCAAGGTCGACCAGGTGCTGGCGGAGCAGCTCGAGCGCCTGGCGAAGACGGTCGAGACCGGCAGCCCTGCTGGCGCGAAAGTTGAAGCGGCGAAAAAGCCTTAGGTGAGCTGACGAGCCGTTCGACGCGATCAGCGGAGACGGCGTCCGAAGCGAACGCAGTTCGCGCAGGCGGAGACGAACAATCGATATGGACCTTCCGTTCGCCGCGTCGTGGAGCCAGTACGCCGACATCTTCACGCGGTGGATCCACGTGGTCGCGGGCGTGCTGTGGGTGGGGCAGCTGTTCTTCTTCAACTTCGTCAATGCGCCCGCGATGGCGGCGCTCGACGGTGAGACCAAGCGCAAGGTGGTGCCCGAGCTGTTGCCGCGCGCGCTCTACTTCTTTCGCTTCGGAGCGCTGTTCACCTGGGCCACCGGGCTGCTGCTGATCGGGCTCGTCTACCACCTGGGTGGGCTGATGGTTCCCGCCGACGCCGGGCCGACCCAGAAGGCGCTCGCGTTCTCGCTCAGCCAGGCGGCGATCTGGCTCGGGTTCTTTCCCTACGACCTGCTGTTCAAGACGCCGCTGCGCAAGTCGCCCGCTGGCGCGGTGGTCGGGCTGGCGCTCTTCGTCGGGCTGGCGTTCGGGCTCTCGCGGCTGCTGTCGGGCCGCGCGCTGTTCATTCACCTGGGCGCGATTCTCGGCACGGTGATGATGATGAACGTGTGGATGCGCATCTGGCCGGCGCAGAAGAAGATCATCCGCGGGTTGAAAGAGATCGACCCCAAGCCCGGGCCCGAGGCCGCCGAGCTCGCCGCCGAGCGCTCGAAGCACAACCTGTTTCTCTCGGTGCCGGTGGTGCTGTTCATGATCGCCCCGCACACGTTCCCGCTCGCGTACGGCGACGACTACAACTGGGTGTTCGCCGGAGCGGTGATGGCGGTGGGCTGGCTCGGCGCCGCGTTTCTGCTCGGGCGCGCGAAGTCGCCGTCGCCGATGAAGAAGCCGTAGGCTCCCGGGTGTCGTTCGGGTCGACCGTGCCGCTCGCTCGTTGTTCCGCGCGGCCGACACCAACCCGCCCACCCCCAATCAAAGCCGTACAGCGCTCCGTCCCTCGAACGGGTACATTGCCGCCGCGATGACCAGCATCTACACGAAGACCGGCGACGGCGGAGACACCTCACTCTTCGGCGGAGGGCGGGTCGGCAAAGAAGACGTGCGCGTCGACGCCTACGGCCAGGTCGACGAGCTCAACGCGGCGGTGGGCTTCGCGCGCGCGATCGGCATCGGCGAGATGGATGCGCTGGCCGGCCGAATTCAAGACCAGCTGTTCAACATCGGCGCGGTGCTGGCCACGCCTGCGGGCACCAAGGCCGCCGCGAACCTGCCTCCGGTGAAGCCCGAGTGGGCGGTCGAGATGGAAAAAGCGATCGACGCCTACGACAAAGAGATTCCCCCGCTGAGCACCTTCATCCTCCCCGCGGGCACCCAGGCCGCCGCGGCGCTGCACGTGGCGCGCACGGTGTGCCGCCGCGCCGAGCGCCGGGTGGTGCCGTTGCTCCGGGCCGGCAAGGTGAGCAACGACGTGATCGTCGACTTGAACCGGCTGTCCGATCTCCTCTTCACGATGGCGAGGGTGGCCAATCACCGGGCGGGAGTGAAGGACGTGCCGTGGCGGCCGAACCAGGGCTGAGCTCTCGCCAAATCGCGCAGTGGGCGGCGGAGGCGGGCTTCGACCTCTGCGGCTTCGCGCGGGTGGAGCCGATTCCTCCCGAGCACCTCGAGCGCTGGCTCGCCGAAGGCCACCACGCCGGCCTCGAGTGGATGCGCGAACGCGCCGACGAGCGCCTCGACATCACCCGGCTGCTCCCTGGCGCGAAGACGGTGGTGGCGCTGGCGTGCAACTACTGGCGCGAAGACGAGCCGTCTCCGATTGCGCGCTACGCCCGCGGCCGCGACTACCACGCGACGATGCGCGACCGGCTCCGCACCCTGCGGCGCAAGCTGCGCGAGCACGCGCCCACCGTGAACGACTACGGCTCGGTCGACGCCAACCCGGTGATGGAGAAGGTGTGGGCCGCGCGCGCGGGGCTCGGCTACGTCGGCACCAACGGCTGCTTCATCACCGAGCGCTTCGGCAGCTGGGTGGTGCTCGCCGCGATGGCGCTCGACGTCGAGCTTGACGCCTACGGCAACGGCCCCACCGACGACCGCTGCGGCAAGTGCAACCTCTGCATCACCGCCTGCCCGACCGACGCGATCGTCTCGCGCAAGGTGGTCGACGCGAACCGCTGCATCTCGTTTCAGACCATCGAGAACGAGGGCGACTTCCCCGACGGCGTTCGCGCCCAGGTGGAGGGCTTCGCTTTCGGCTGCGACCTCTGCCAGACCGCGTGTCCGCTCAACGACGCTCCGGTGCTGGCGGGCGAGCGCTTTCAGCCACGCCCGGTGGCGAAGCTGTCCGCACTCCAGCTCGCGGAGCTGACCGTCGAGGGTTACCAACAGCACGTGCCGGGGACTCCGCTCGCTCGGTGCGGGCTTCGATGGGCTGAGACGAAACGCCGCCTACGTGCTCGGCGCCGCGCGCGACGCGAACGCCCGCGCGGTGCTGGAACGGTTGCTGCACGACGCGAGCGCCCGTGTACGCGAAGCCGCACGATGGGCGCTCGGCCGCCTCGACGAGGACTCCGTTGGACGGAAGTGACGCCTCCACCCGACGCGACGGCCTGAGCGCCGACGTGCTCGCCGCGGTGCTCACCCAGGTGATGATCGCCGCCGGCACCTATCTCGCCGCCAAGCGCGCGATGCAGGAGGCCACTCCGCTCAGCCTGGTCTCGCTGCGGGTGATCGGCGCCGGCGCGGTGTTCGCGCTGGTGTTCGCGTTGATGCCGTCGCGCCGGGTGCCCACCGGAAAAGCGATTGGCACCTCCGCGCTGCTCGGGTTGATTGCCGGGCCGCTCAACCAGGGGCTGTTTTTCTACGGCCTGGCGAGCTCGACCGCGGCGCACGGCGCGCTGCTCTACGCGCTCACGCCGATCGGCGTGTACCTCTGGGACGTCGCCGCCGGCCTCGAGCGCTTCAAGCCCCGGCAGCTCGGCGGCATCGCGCTCGCCTTCGCGGGAGTGGCTTTGCTGCTGCTCGGGCGCGGCCTCGCCGGTGCGTTCGGCCCGCTCAAGGGAGACGCCTTCATTCTCGGCGGCGTGATCGCCTGGGTCGCCTACACCCGCATCTCCCGCACCTTCTCGCGCGAGGTCGGCGCGCTGCGCGCCAGCGGCTGGTCGATGGCCTTCGGCGGCCTCTGGATGCTCCCGCTGTTTCCGTTTCTCTACCGCCCGGGTGAGCTCGCCGCCGCGTCGCACGTCGCGCAGGGCGCGTTCGTCTTTCTGGTGCTGATGTCGTCGGTGGCCGCCTACCTGCTCTGGAGCTACGCGCTCGAGCGCGCTTCGGCCGCCAAGGTCGCGGTGTTCTCCAACCTGCAGCCGGTGGCGACCGCGCTGGCGGGCTGGGCGCTGCTGGGCGAGCCGATCGGCTGGGAGGTGATCGCCGGTGGCGTGCTGGTGATGGCGGGAGTGCGGCTGGCGCAGCGATAGCCCGTTAGAGTGGGGGAATGTCGCCGCCCCTCTTCAAGCCGTTGAATGTGCAGCAGGCGCTCGACGCGGCCAAGGCCGAGGGCAAGCTGCTGCTGATCGACTTCACCGCCGACTGGTGCCCGCCCTGCAAGACGATGGACAAGACCACCTGGCTGGCCGAGCCCGTGGTGGCGTGGGTGAACGAGCACGCGATCGCGGTGCAGGTCGACGTCGACAAACAGAAAGACGAGTCGAAGCCGTTCGGGGTGCAGGCGATGCCGACGATGGTGCTGATGCGCGACGGCGCCGAGCTCGACCGCACCACCGGCGGGCGCAACGCGATCAAGCTGCTCGAGTGGCTGAAGAACGCCAAGGAGGGCCGCACCGAGATCGACACCACCCGCGCGTCGCTCTCCGACTCCGACCCGAGCGCCTGGTTTCACTTCGGCCGCCTGCTCGCACACCGGGGCCGCCACGAAGAAGCGCTGGAGCAGTTCGAGCGCTGCTGGCGCGACGGCGCGAAGCTGCTCCCCGATTGGGTCGGCGTACGTCACTCGTTTCTCGCCCAGGAGCTGAAGCGGAGCGCCCAGGTCTCGCCCGGCACGAAGGCGAAGATCGCCGGTTGGCGCGACGACGCCGAGCGCGGCCTGCCCGACCCCGACTCGTTTCAAGACTGGGTGACGCTCAACGACGTGCTCGGCGAAGCCGCCCGGGTGCTCGAGTGGTTCGACCGCTCGAAGGCCGCGCTGCCGCCGAAGCTGAAGCGGCACCACGCGCTGATTCAGGTGCTGAAGCTGAACCACCGCTGGGAAGACTACGGCCAGCTGATCGAAGGCCCGGTGGCGGAGCTGGTCGAGCTGCACACCCGCTTCACCGGTGAGGTCGCGCCTCCCGACGCGCCGCAGGAGCAGGTCGAACAGATGCGCTCGATGTTGGCGAACATGCTCCGCGACCACGTGCGCGCGATGCACAAGGGGCTGAGGGCGGCGGGCCGGCTCGACGAAGCGCTCCAGCTGGAGGCGAAGGCGGTCGAGCTCGACCCGACCGAAGAGATGCGCGACGCGCTCGCCACCGCCTGAGGTGGCTACTTCGGCAGCAGCGCGAGCACCGCGTCGGTGGTGTCGCTCTGGCCGAGGCGCGGGTACATCTTTCGGGTCACGAAGTCCCACGACTGCTGGTCGGGGTCGGTGATCGCGTCGAGCGCGAAGGTGATGTTGAAGCCGCGCTCCTGCGCCGCGCGCGCGGTGCCGTCGACTCCGATGCTGGCCGAGACTCCGGTGAGCACGATGCCGGTGATGCCGCGCCGCCGCAGCTGCAGCTCGAGCTCGGTGCCGTGGAACGCGCTCGGCTGCCGCTTGGTGACTCGCAGGTCCTCCGGTTGGGCGCCGAGCTCCGGCACCAGCTCCGAGAACTCCGGGGTGGCGGGAATCTGCAGCGGCGGGCCGTCGGTGCGGCCCTGGAGCCGGTCACCTCCGTCGGGCGAGAACGCCACCGTCACCCAGACCACCGGCAGCCTGGCGCGCCGAAACGCGTTCGCCAGCCGCGCGGTGTTCGCCACCACGCCTGCGAACGGGTGGAGCATCTGCCGGCCGGCGAGCCCCTTCTGGAGATCGATCACCACCAGCGCGGTCTTCGGGTCGAGCGCGGTCGCGGTCATCTACAACGCCTCGGGGTCCCACTCGTCGAGCGCCTTGCGCTTCTTGCCGTCGTCCTTCGGCTTGTCGTCAGACTTCTTCTTCGGCTTCTCGTCTTCGCTCCGCACGTCGGAGTCGAGGCCGCTCTTGCTCTTCGGCTCCTCCGCCCGGGGCGGCGGGTCGCTCTTCGCGGGCGGCGGGTCGTCTTTCTTCTTCGAGGGCGGCGGGTCGTCGCTCTTCGATTGCGCCTTCGAGTCGTCGGTCTTCTTCTTGGCCGGAGCCGGGTCTTCCTTCGGCGGAGGCGGGTCGGAGACGCGGGTGCGGTTGCTCTTCACCACCTCGTCGTCGTTGGTCTTCGGCGGGGGCGCGTCGTCGCCCGACGACTTCTTGTTCTTCTTCGGCTTCTCGTCGTCGTCATCGGCGGCCTGCTTGGCAGGGGCCGAGTCGGCGTGGCGGAGGTCTTCTTCGTCGCTCTGGCGGCTGGAGGGCGACTTGGCGATCGAGCCCTCGTCGAGGTTGTTGCGCTTGGTCTCGAGGTGGCGCTCGCGGCAGTCGTTCAGCTTTTTTTCGCACTTCACCGCGCACTTGCCGAACTTCTTCTTGGTGGCCGACTTCGAGCCGTACTGCATCGTGCAGTCTTCGCGGCACTCGGAGTAGTCGTCGTCGCAGTCGGAGATGTCGGCCGCGCGCGCGACGAACCCGCATAGCAACGACGACAGAAAGACGAGCGGCAACAGACGCACGAGCAGCAGCGTACCGCCAAAGCGAGCGCCGCGTCAGTGGGCGGTGGCGGGCTTGGGCTGCTCTGCCACCGGGGTCGCGTCACCCGGTGGAGTCATCACCGGGCCGGGCCCGGCCAGCTCGCAGGCCAGCTTCACCGCTTCGTCGAAGCTCTTGCGAACGAAGAGCGACTTCTCGTCGTTCACCAGGCCCGCGCGCTCGAGCACTTCGAGCGGCTGCGGTTGAACGCCGGCGAACACCACCTTGGTTCCCGCCGCTTTGCGCAGGGTGGCGAGCGAGGTCTCGAGCGCCACCAGGCCGGTCATGTCCATCGCCGGCACCGCCGAGAGGTCGAGCAGCACCACCTGGCTCTCCTTGGCCACCGAGCTCAGGGTCGCGATCGCCTTTTGGGCAGCGCCGAAGAAGAGCGGCCCGGCGATCTCGTAGAACAGCACCGCCTTGGGCAGCCCCTTGGGCCGGCGGTGGTGCTCGCCTTCGAGCATGCGGGCTTGGGTGAGGTCGGCCATGCGCCGCATGAACAGCAGCGCCGCCAGCATTACGCCCACCGAGACCGACTTCACCATGTCGGCCATCACCGTCAGCCCGAAGCAGATCAGCAGCACCAGCACGTCGCTGTTCGGCGCCACCTGGAGGATGTGCCTGAAGTGCTTCACCTCGGCCATGTTCCAGGCGACCAAAAGCAGCAGCGCCGCCATCGACGGCATCGGCAGGTAGCCGAGCAGCGGCGCGAGCACCAACACCGCCAGCAGCACGAACACCGAGTGCACCGTGGCGGCCACCGGGCTCTTTGCGCCGGAGCGGATGTTGGTGGCGGTGCGGGCGATCGCTCCGGTGGCGGCGATGCCGCCGAAGAACGGCGCCAACAGGTTGCCCACGCCCTGGGCGAGCAGCTCGGCGTCGGGGTCGTGCTTGGTGCCGGCCATGCCGTCGGAGACCACCGCCGACAGCAGCGACTCGATCGCGCCCAGCATCGCGATCGCGAAGGCGGAGGAGGCGAGGGTGCCCAGCGTCGCCGCCGAGAGCGTCAGCGGCTGACCGTCGGCGCCCGGGTGGTTCCACGGCCAGCTCGGCAGCGGAGGGAAGGGTGGAATGCCGTGCCCCGACTGCCCTGAAAGGTGCCAGTCGAATTTCGAGGCCAGGGTGGTGACGGTGATGCCGAAGCGCTCCAGCACCGCGGCCGCGATTCCCGCCAGCACCATCGCCACCAGCGGCGCCGGCACCCGCCTGGTCACCCGGGGAAAGAAGATCAGCACCGCCAGCGTCGCCGCGCCCATCGCCAGGTCGGCCCAGCGAATGCCCGGTGAGCGCTCGATCAGCTGCCAGACCCGCTCGGTCCACTCGTCGGAGAACTTGCCCGACAGCCCGAGCAGCTTGTCGACCTGGCCGGTGGCGATCACCACCGCGATGCCGGTGGTGAAGCCGGTGGTGACCGGGTGGGGAATGAACTGAATCAGGCGCCCCAGCCGCATCGCTCCCATCGCGATCAGAATCGCGCCCGCCATCGCGGTCGACAGCAGCAGCCCGCCGATGCCGTACTTCGCGGAGATCGGCGCCAGAATCGCGATGAACGCCGCGGTCGGGCCCGACACCTGGGTGCGCGAGCCGCCGAGCAGGGCGATCGCCGCGCCCGCGACGATCGCGGTGTAGAGGCCGTGCTGCGGAGGCACTCCCGCGCCGATCGCCAGCGCCATCGCCAGCGGCAGCGCGACGATGCCCACCACCACGCCGGCCTGAAGGTCGCGCACGAAGTCGCGGCGCCGGTAGCCCTCTTTCAGCACCTCGCGCAGCGCGGTCGCCGGGCGAAACTGCAACTTCGGCAGCGACTTCAGCGCCGCCTGATACCGCCGTTTCATCGTTCCCCTGACGCAGCAATTTCCGAGCCGCGCCTTGCTCAGAGGGGAGCTGCCGCGCGAACGATGCGCGGGAGCGTCGGCTCATGCAGATTTTGCAGTCTTCTCGTATTGGCGGAGCTTGGCGTACAGGGTGCGCAGGCCGATGCCGAGCGCGCCGGCGGCCTCTTCGCGGGTGGCGGTGCGGGCGACGGTGGCTTCGATCAGCTCGCGTTGTGCCTGGGCCAGCGTCTGCTGCCGCGGAGCCAAGGCGGTGGCGGCTGGCACCCGCTCGAGCGCGAACAGCTCGGGGCCGAGCACCGGGCCGGTGGAGAGGATGGCGGCGCTCTCGACCGCGTTGCGCAGCTCGCGCACGTTGCCGGGCCAGTCGTGCTCGGTGAGCAACTTGAGCGCCTTCGGGCTGACCCCGGTGATGTCGGTGCCGTTACGGGCGTTGAACTCATCGACGAACGACTCGACCAGCTCGGGAATGTCGCCCTTGCGCGCGCGCAGCGGGCTCACATGGAGCGTGACCACCTTGAGCCGGTAGTAGAGGTCGCGGCGAAAGCGGCCGGTGGCGATCGCCTGGGTGAGGTCGTGGTTGGTGGCGGCGATCACCGAGACGTCGGCGCGCACCTTGTCGATGCCGCCCACCCGGCGAAACTCTCCGCGCTCGAGCACCCGGAGCAGCTTGGCCTGGGTTGCGGGGTCCATCTCTCCGATCTCGTCGAGGAAGAGGGTGCCGCCGTCGGCGTGCTCGAAGAGGCCCTTCTTGCGCTCGGTGGCGCCGGTGAAGGCGCCCTTCTCATGGCCGAACAGCTCGTTCTCGAGCAACTCGCGGTTGAGCGCGGCGCAGTTGAGCGGCACGAAGTCGCGCTTCGACCGGGGGCCGGTGTCGTGGAGCGCGCGGGCGACCAGCTCCTTGCCGACCCCGCTCTCACCCAGCAGCAGCACGTTGGTCTTGAACCGCGAGACCCGGGCGAGAATCGACAGCATCTCCTGAATGTTTCGCGACGAGCCGGTGATGCGCGGGTTGGGCATGGGCGTGCAGAGGGTGAAAAGTGCCTGGCACCTTCTGGTGCCGATATAGCACTTTGACTGCAGATTCAGCACTCGGTCGAACTGTTGCCGAAGACGGGGTTTCGGGGTCAGTTTGGACCCCGTGGTGGCAACGAGCCGGCGCAGGTTGTTGAAGTTGGGGGTGTTCGGCGGCGCCCTGGTGGCGGCTTCCGGCGCGGCGTTGCGCTGGTTCCGCTCCGGCTACGGCTCGTCGCTGGCCCCGGGAGAAAAACCGCTCGCCTTCGACTTGAAAGAGTTCGCGATCGCCAAGGCCGCGGTCGAGGCGATGCTCCCCGCCGCCGACGGCCTCCCCGCCGGCACCGAGCTCGGCATTCCCCAGCAGATCGACGAGCAGCTGTTCATGGCTCCGCTCGCGCTCAAAGCCGACTTCAAGAACGGCCTCCAGCTGCTCGAGCACGCCACCCTGATGAACGGCTACCGCTCCCGCTTCACCTCGCTCAGCCTGCCCGAGCGCGGTGCCTACCTCGACGCGCTGATGCACGGCCCGAACGAAGCGCTGCGCCAGGTCGCCTTCGGGCTGAAGGAGATGATCCACCTCCGCTACTACTCCGACCCCAAGGTGTGGAAGGCGATCGGCTACGACGGCCCGCTGGTGGCCAACGTCTCGCCGCCCGCCTCGCGCCTCCGCTACCAGCAGCAGCTGAAGGGCCCGGCGTGATCAAGAGCGGCCACGAGCTCAGCCAGGACGTCAGCGAAGAGTGCGACGTCTGCATCGTCGGCACCGGCTGCGGCGGCGCCACCTTGGGCGTGCGGCTGGCCGAGGCCGGCAAGAGCGTCGTCTTTCTCGAGCGCGGCGGCGCCTACACCAAGGACGACTTCGACCAGCGCGAGGTCGACATGCTGGGGAAGATCGACGGTGGCGGCGGCATGGAGACCAGCGACGACGGCGCGGTCGCGCTCACCTACGGCAACAACGTCGGCGGCGCGAGCGTGCACTACTGGGCCGACTCCTACCGCACGCCTCCCGACCGGCTGAAGAAGTGGGCCGAAGAATACGGCCTCGAAGGGCACGGCGAGGCCGAGCTCTCACCGCACTGGGACGTGATCGAGAAGGACCTCAACGTTCACCTCCCCGAAGAGGCCTACTACAACCGCATGAACCAGCTCGTTCGCGAGGGCGCGAAGAAGCTCGGCTGGTCGGGCGCTCCGGTGCCGCAAGCGCGCAAGGGCTGCGTGATGAGCGGCTTCTGCATGCAGGGCTGCTCCTACGACGCGAAGCAGAGCCAGCTGGTGACCCACCTGCCCCGCGCGCTCGCCGCCGGAGCGAAGATCTACGCCGACTGCGAGGCCACCGCGCTCGACGCCACCCAGGGCAAGGTGACCTCGCTCACCGCGCGGGTGCTCGATCGCGCCACCCAGCTGCCGACCGCGCGCACGGTGACGGTGAAGGCGAAGGTGTTCGTGATCGCCGCCGGCGGCTACGGCACTCCGGGGCTGCTGCTGCGCATGGGCTTCAAGCAGCGGCTGCCCGCGGTGGGCGAGCACACCTACTGCAACCCGTGCCCGATGGTGCACGCGCTGTTCGACGAAGAGATCATTCTCTTTCGCAACATTCCCGCGGCCTACAGCATCGACCAGTTCCGGCTCGCGTCGTTCGACGGCGGCCGCTACCGCGAGGGCGGCTACCTGTTCATGGCCAACCAGCTCCAGCCGGCGACGCTGGCGGCGGCGATGCCCGGCACCGGAGACCAGCACCGCAAGCGAATGCTCGGGCTGCGCAAGCTGGGCGGCACCATCTGCTGGATCGACGACGTCGAAGAAGGCACCGTGTCGCTCAAAGACGGCGCGCTCAGCCGCCACACCCCGCTCGGCGGGGGCAACGGCGATCGGGTTCGCGACGCGCTGAAGAAGCAGGCCACGCTGCTGCTCGCCGTCGGCGCCAGGGAGATCTACTTCGGCGACACCAAAGACACGGTGATCACCCGCGCCGATCAGCTCGACGCCGCGGTGGCCTCGCTCGACATCACCGCCGGCCGCCTGGTGCTCGCCGCGCCACACCCCGCCGGCGGCGCGCGCATGGGCAAAGACCCGAAGACCTCGGTGGTGGGCATGGACCACCGCGTTCACGGCACCGACAACCTCTACATCGCCGACCCGTCGGTCTTTCCCACCGCGCCGAGCGTCGACCCCAGCCTCACCATCATGGGCTTCTCGTGCGTGGCCGCCGAGCAGGTGAAGCGCGCGCTCTAGGGCGCCATGATTCGGCCCGGCGCCGACATCGTTCCCGTCTGGGTGTGACAGGAGTTGCACGCGCCGGTGGTCTGGTGCCCGGCCATGATTCGGCTCGCGCTCCCGTTGATCAGCTTCACCGCGTACGGCATCACGATCGGCGCCCGGGTGTAGAAGTTGCCCACCGAGTTGGTGGTGAGGGTGGTGACGCCGCCGTCGGCGCCGGTGATCTCCACCGTGATGCCCGAGACGCCGGTGCAGTCGTCGGCCTCGTTGGCGTCTTTGAAGACCGTTCCCGCCGCGGTGTAGCTCGGCCCCTTCGCCCTGCGAGTGGCAGCCGATGCAGTCTCCGCCCGGCTTCATCGACGAGCTGCCTTCGGAGCCTCCCTGCCACTGCATGCCCGAGACGCAGGTGCTCGCCGGCACGGTCTGAACGCCGCCGCCGAAGCGGCCGCCTTCACCGCAAGCCATCAGGAGGAGAACGAGTACGAGGTGGGGTGAGCGCATGTCGGTCCAACTCCGGGCCGGCCTGTGGACAAGAGCCGCGGCGCTCCAAAAAGGCTGCCGCTGATGCTACGCACCCGCGCATGCCTGAGTTGCCCGAAGTCGAGATCGCCCGCCGCAACCTGGAGCGTTGGTTCAAAGGCCACTCGCTCTCGAAAGCCGTCGGCACCAAGACCCGCATCTTTCGCGGCGCCAAGGTGAGCGACTTCGAGAAGCTCAAGGGCCCGCTCACCGAAGCCGCGCGCAAGGGCAAGTACCTGATGCTCCGCTTCGGAGACCACGGCGTGCTCGCCCACCTCGGCATGACCGGCAAGTTCGTGCGCCGCCCGCACGACGGCGACGAGCCGTTCTCGCGCGCCAAGCTGCTGCTCGACGACGGCCAGGTGATTCACTTCAAAGACGCGCGCATGTTCGGCCGCATCGAGCCCGCCAAGGCCGACGCGCTGCCGACGCTGAAGGCGATCGCACAGCTGGGCTTCGACCCGTTCACCGAGGGCGTCGACGGCCCGAAGCTGAAAGAGGCGCTCGGCAAGTCGAAGCAGGACCTCAAGGTGGCGCTGATGGATCAGGGGCGCATGGCCGGCATGGGCAACATTCACGCCGCCGAAGCGCTCTACCGCGCCAAGCTGCACCCCGGCCGCAAGCCGCCCTCACTCACCGACGGCGAGTGGGCGCGATTGGCCGAGGCGGTGAAGGCCACCATCGCCTTTGCGCTCTCGGAGCAGGAGTCGGACGAGCCCCGCTACGTCGAGGAGTCGAACGACCCGGCCGACAACCCGTTCCTCGTCTACGGTCACGGCGGCGAGCCGTGCAAAGAGTGCGGGAGCATCATCAAGCAATTCACCCAGGGCGGCCGCAGCACGTATTTTTGCCCCGGGTGCCAGCCGGCGAAAAAATCGCCGAAACCGAAGCAAGCGAAGAAGCGCGCCAAGCGTAGGGGTGCACGATGAAGGCGAAGGGGCTCGATCACGTCGCGATCGCGGTGAAGAACCTCGAAGAGGTGATGGCGTTCTACAAGACCGCGTTCGGTCTCGAGGCCGACGAGATCGAGACGGTGGAAGACCAGAAGGTGCGCACCGCGATCTACGGGCACGGCCTGGGCCGCATCGAGCTGATCTGCCCCACCGAAGAGGGCACCGGGGTGGCCAAGTTCCTCGAGAAGCGCGGCGAGGGGCTCCACCACATCTGCATCGAGGTCGAAGACATCGAGGCCGCGCTCGCCACCTTGAAGGCGCAGGGCGCGCAGCTGATCGACGAGAAGCCGAAGATCGGAGCGGGCGGGGCGAAGATCGCCTTCGTTCACCCCAAGGGAGCCCACGGCGTGCTCACCGAGCTCAGGCAGGGCACAAAGCCGTAACGACCAAGAAATCCGCTTGCTTTGGCTGCGAACGGTGCAATAGCTCGCCGCCTCACTCGAATCGAAGGCTTCACAAAGAACATGCGCTTTCTCCCCTTCGTTCTCATCGCGACCAGCGCTCTGGCGCAGACCGACGGTGGCGTCGCTGATCAGGCGCCCGCTGCCACTCCGTTGCCCGAGGCGCAGAACAGCGCCGATGTCGAGGCGATGCGCCGCGAGCTCGAGGCGACCAAGAAGGAAATGAAGGAGATGCGCGAAGAAGTGCGCGCGCAGCTCGCCACCCAGTCGGTCGCTCAGGGCTGGTCGGAGGACTTCGTCGAAGAGAAGCGCAAGCTCGAGCTGTTCGTGCCGAACGGCTACTTCCGCGTGCGCCCCGAGCTCTACAACAAGATGGATCTCGGCTGGGCGGCGAACCCGCTCAACGTTCGCAAAGATCCCTCCGGCTACACCCTGTGGCCGCCCGGTGGCACCTACGGCTCGCCGTACTCCAACCGCGATCGCACCGAGACGATGGCCGACATGCGGTTCCGGTTCGAGCCGACCATCAACGTCTCCGAAGAAGTGCGCATTCGGGCCCAGGTCGACGCGTTCGACAACATGGTGATGGGCAGCACCCCGCAGCTGTCGCAGCAGGGCTACTCGATCTTCTCGCAGTCGCAGGTGACTCCGCAGCAGGGCCTCAACGCGCTCACCTCTTCGATCGCGCTGAAGCGGTTGTACGGTGAAGTGTCGACCCCGGTCGGCATTCTGCGCTTCGGCCGCATGGGCTCTCAGTGGGGCCTCGGCATGCTCTACAACGACGGCAGCTGCCTCGACTGCGACCACGGCGACAACGTCGACCGCATTCAGTTCGTCGCCGAGCCGATCGCCGGCTACTACGTGACGCCGATGTTCGACTTCAACCTGGCGGGCGTGCTCGCGCAGGCGACCAACAACGGCCGGCAGATCGACACCAGCCAGTCTGACAACTCGAACAGCCTGATCCTCGCGCTCGCTCGCCGCGACACCGACAGCCAGGCCCGCGCCAAGATGGACGCCGGCGGCACGGTGTTCAACTACGGCATTCACTTCACCTACCGCACCCAGCGCAACGACCCGGTCGACTTCTACAACCCGACGAACGAGGGCTCGCTCCTCGGTCAGACCAACACGTCGATGATCGGGTTCGTGCCCCGCAACGCGCAGCTCTTCATTCCCGACATCTGGGTCAAGGTGGAGCGCTCTTCGCTGCGCATCGAGCTCGAGGCGGCCGCGATTCTCGGCAGCATCGGCAACCGCGCGACCGTGGCATCGCTGGCGAACACCCCCGGTCAGAACCAGGGCCTCGGCGTGGCGCAGTGGGGCGCGGTGCTGCAGGGCGAGTACCGGCTGCTCGAGGGCAACGCGCTGTCGATCGGCGTCGAAGTCGGCTTCGCTTCTGGCGACAAGGCGCCCGGCTTCGGCAACTACCCGAACCGCGACAGCAAGACTCCGAATGGCGACACCGTGCCGGGCAACATCGACGGCCCGCAGTACTCCTGCCAGGCGACCGGCGGCTGCACCGACCCGACGATCCGCAACTTCCGCTTCAACCAGGACTACCGCGTCGACATGCTGCTGTTTCGCGAGATTCTGGGCGGCATCACCGACACCCTCTACGTGAAGCCCAGCGTGAAGTACCGCATCGCCGACGGCTTCCACATCTACGCCGCGGTGATCTACTCCCGCGCGATCTACGCCGAGTCGACCCCGTCGGCGTTCGTCGACGCGAACGGCAAGGTGCAGGGCGACCCGAACCTGGGCGTCGAGATCAACGCCGGCGCGCGCTACGAGACCGAAGACGGCTTCTTCGCCCGCCTGGAGTACGGCGTGGTGTTCCCGCTGGGCGGCTTCGGCGCGCCGACGGTGAACACGCTCAACGTGCCGACCACCACCGAGCCCGCGATGGGTCTGCGCGGCATGCTCGGCATTCGCTTCTAGTCATGCGCTTGTGCGCGCTGCTGTTGTGGCTCGCGCTGAGCGCCTGCGGCATCAAGGGCATTCCCCGGCCAGAGGCGGAGCCTCCTCCTCCGGCCGACGCAGGGTGCTGCCGGTGAACCACTTCGAGTACCGCAAGGGCGCGCTCTACTGCGAAGACGTGCCGCTCTCGAAGATCGCCGCCGCGGTGGGTACGCCCACCTACGTCTACTCGCGCGCGACGCTGGAGCGGCACTTTCACGTGCTCGACGACGCCTTCGAAGGCGTGCCGCACCTGCTCTGCTACGCGATGAAGGCGAACTCCAACCTCGCGCTGCTGCGGCTGCTGGCGAGGTGGGGTTCGGGCTTCGACATCGTCTCGGGCGGAGAGCTTCTGCGGGTGCTGAGCGCGCGCGGCCGCGCCGACCGGGTCGTCTTCTCGGGCGTCGGGAAGACGAAAGACGAGCTCGGCTTTGCCCTCAAAGAGGGGATCCTCCAGTTCAACGTCGAGGGCGCCGAAGAGCTCGAGCTGCTCGACCAGGTGGCGCGTGAGCAGGGGCGCATCGCTCCGTTCGCGATTCGGGTGAACCCGGAGATCGACGCCAAGACGCACAAGTACATCGCCACCGGGTTGAAGAGCTCGAAGTTCGGAGTGCCTTTCGACGACGCGCTCGCGCTCTACCGCCGCTCGAAGAAGCTCAAGGGGCTGCTCCCGCGCGGGCTCGACTGCCACATCGGCTCGCAGCTCACCGACGCGCGGCCGGTGAACAAGGCGGTCACCAAGGTCGCTTCGCTGTTCGAGCAGCTTCGCGCCGAGGGCCTCGCGCTCACCCACCTCGACGTCGGAGGCGGCCTCGGCATCACCTACTCCGACGAGCGGCCGCCCACGGTCGACGACTACGCCCGCGCGGTTCTCAAGCCGCTGCGCGGTCTCGGCGCCACGCTTCTGCTGGAGCCGGGCCGCGTGTTGGTCGGCAACGCCGGCGTGCTGCTCACCAAGGTCCTCTACCGCAAGCGCACCTCGCGCCGCTTCGTGGTGGTCGACATGGCGATGAACGATCTGATTCGCCCCGCGCTGTACGGCGCGCACCACGAGGTTCGCCCGGTGAAGCCGCGCTCCGGCAAACGCGAGAAGGCCGACGTGGTGGGGCCGGTCTGCGAGTCGTCTGACATTCTCGCCCATCAACGACCGCTGGCGCCGCTGGAGCAGGGTGACCTGCTGGCGGTGATGTCGGCCGGCGCGTATGGCATGACGATGGCATCGAACTACAACTCGCGCCCGCGGCCGGCGGAGGTGCTGGTGGAGGGCGCGCGCTTCCGCGTGGTACGCAAGCGCGAGAAGCTCGACGACTTGATGAGAGGAGAGAGCACGTGATCAAGACCCGACGGCCCCTCGAGGGCTCGATGACCGCATTGGCGACCCCGTTCAAGGACGGCGCGCTCGACGAGGCGGCGTATCGCTCGCTGATCGACTTTCAGATCGAGAACGGCACCGCGGTGCTGATCCCGATGGGCACCACCGGTGAGCCGGCGACGATGACCGCCGCGGAGCGCACCCGGGCGATCAAGATCTGCGTGGAGCAGAACAAGGGCAGGGCGATGGTGTTCGCCGGCACCGGCTCCAACAGCACCCAGGACAGCGTCGAGAACACCAAACAGGCGCGCGAGCTGGGCTGCGACGGCGCGATGCTGGTGACGCCCTACTACAACCGGCCGACCCAGCAGGGGCTGGTGGAGCACTTCAAGGCGGTGGCGAAGGCGAACGCCGGCTACCCGCTGATCGCCTACAACGTGCCGACCCGCACCGGCGTCGACCTGCTGCCCGAGACCGCCGAGAAGCTCTGCGCGATCGACGAGGTGGTGGCGCTGAAAGAAGCGACCGGCCAGATTCTGCGCTGCCTCGACGTTCGCGAGCGCTGCGGCGACCGGCTGACGCTGCTCTCGGGTGACGACTTCATCGTCGCGCCGTTCATCGCCTGCGGCGGCAAGGGCGTGATCTCGGTCTCGGCGAACGTGGTGCCGAAGCAGATGAGCGAGCTCGTCGCCGCGGGACTCAAGGGCGACACCCGGCGCGCGCTCGAGATTCAGCTGAAGCTCCAGCCGCTGCACCGCCTGCTGTTCATCGAATCGAACCCGATTCCGGTGAAGATGGCGCTCCACCTGATGGGCAAGTTCTCGAAGGAGCTCCGCCTGCCGCTGGTGGAGATGACCGAAACGAATGCAGCGAAGTTGAAAGAAGCGTTGCGCGCCCTGGGAACCCTCTCCTGACAGGAGAGGGCGGACGGACGCAAAAAGCGTCCGCCGGGTGAGGTTAGAGGCCATGAAAACGGTCGTCACAGGCGCAGGCGGAAGAATGGGCCAGGCGGTCCTGCGTGCGCTCAAATCCGACGCCGCGTTCACCGTTCACGCGGGAACCGAACGCACCGGAACCACGCTCATCAACACCGAGCTCGCTCCGGGCGCAAGAGTTCACGCCAGCCTCGAAGAAGCCGTCAAAGGCGCCGAGGTGGTGATCGACTTCTCCTCCGCCGAGGCGAGCCTGGAGCACGCCCGGGCCTGCGCGAAAGCCAAGGTCCCGATCGTGATCGGCACCACCGGGCTCACCGACGCCCAGCGCGCCGAGCTCACCGAGCTGGGCAAGAGCATCGCGATCGTCTTCTCGCCCAACATGAGCATCGGGGTGAACCTGATGATCGAGGTCGCGGCGCAGCTGGCCCAGCGGCTGGGCGAGAGCTTCGAGGTCGACATTCTCGAGTCGCACCATCGCGACAAGAAAGACGCGCCCTCGGGCACCGCGCTGCGGCTGGCCGACGAGATCGCGAAGGCGACCGGCCGCACCAAGGCCGACTTTCGCGAGACCCGCAGCGGGCTGATCGGCCAGCGCCCGCGCAAAGAGATCGGCATTCAAACGTTGCGCGGCGGCGACGTGGTGGGCGAGCACACCGTCTTCTATTTCGGCGACGGCGAGCGGCTCGAGCTCACCCACCGCGCCTCCAGCCGTGATCAGTTCGCGAAGGGTGCGCTGCGCGCCGCCAAGTGGGTGGCCGGCCGCGCGCCCGGCCTGTACTCGATGAGCGATGTTCTGAAGGTGCCCCGATGAAGCGCTACGCCCGCATCGAAACGTTGGCCGGCCCGAAGTACTGCGAGCTCGACGGCGACTGGCTGTGGATTCTCGACGGCGCGCCGTGGTGGTCGGGCTCGCGCCGCACCGAAGAGAAGCGGCCGCTGACCGGAGTGAAGTGGCTCGCTCCCTCCGACGCCTCGAAGGTGGTGGCGGTCGGCCAGAACTACCGCGACCACGCGAAAGAGATGGGCAAGGAGATCCCCGAGGAGCCGCGGATCTTCCTCAAGCCGTCGACGGCGCTGAACGGCCACGAGAGCCCGATCATCCTCCCGCCCGAGAGCAACGACGTGCAGCACGAGGCCGAGCTGGGCCTGGTGATCGGCCAGCGCATTCACCGCGCCGATCTCGACGAAGCGAAGCGGGCGATCTTCGCGGTGGCCTGCTTCAACGACGTCACCGCGCGCGACATTCAGAAGCGGGAGATTCAGCACACCCGTGGCAAGGGCTACGACACCTTCGCCTGCTGCGGGCCGTACATGGTGAGCGGCGTCGACTTCACCGATCTCGAGATCATCGCCCGGGTCGACGGCGAAGTGCGCCAGCGTGGCCGCACGTCGAACATGGTGTTCTCGCCTGCGCATCTGGTGTCGTTCATGTCGAAGGTGATGACGCTGCTCCCGGGCGACATCATCTCCACCGGCACTCCCGCGGGCGTGGGCACGATTCGCGACGGCCAGACGGTGGAGATCGAGATTCAGAACGTCGGCGTGCTGAAGAACCCGGTGCGGAGCCTGACGTGACCGTACGGGCGTACCTCGCCCTCGGCTCGAACCTGGGAGACAAGCAGCGCCACCTCGAGCAGGCGGTCGAACGTCTGCGCGCGCTCGAGGGGGTCGTGGTGCTGAAGGTGTCGCGCTTCATCGTCACGCCCGCGCTGACGCCTCCCGAAGACCCGCGCCCTCAGCCCGACTACCTGAACGGCGCGGTGGAGCTCGACACCACGCTCGCTCCCGCGGAGCTGCTGCGGGCGGTGAAGCGGCTCGAGCGCGAGCTGGGCCGGGCCGACGCGACCCGCTGGGCGCCGCGGGTGATCGACATCGACGTGCTCTTCTACGGCGACCAGGTGATCGACGCGGAGGGCTTTCAGGTGCCCCACCCGCAGCTGCACAAGCGCCGGTTCGTGCTCGAGCCGTTGGTGGAACTGTCGCCTCAGCTCGAGCATCCCGTTCTCCACCAAACTGTGCGCCAGATGCTAGACACCCTCTCCTGACAAGAGAGGGCCGCGAGCGCGGAGCTCTCCGGGGTGAGGTCATTCATGTTCGGATTGTTGCTCGCAGTCGCCGTGACTCAGACCCAGCCTCTCCCACCGGGCCACCCGAAGCTCGACGACGCTCCGCCTGCCGCCAACCTGCCGGCGAATCACCCACCGGTGGCGGCCGGCGCCCAGGCGCCCACCGCCGACGAGCTGATCAAGAAGCTCGACGCGATGGGTGACGATCTGAAGAACCGCCCGAAGCCGTTCAGCGTCGCCGCGTCGCTCGGCCGGCTGTATTTCATCAACGGCCGCTACCCCGACGCGATTCGCTACCTCGAGGAGGCGCTCAACAAGGCGCAGCCGACGAAGGACTTCTACATTCAGCAGCTGAAGGCGGCGGGGAAGAAGCCGATCCCTCCGGCGTCGACGGTGGGCTGTGCTCCTGAGGCGAACGGCGAGCTGGAAGCGCAGCTGGCGAAGGCGCAGGCGCAGAAAGACCCCGCGGCGGCCGCGAGCTGCGCGAAGGCGGCGCTGCAGCCGCTGATGGAAGTGAACGAAGAGCTCGCCAACGCGAAGTTTCTCTCCCATGACCCGGCCGGCGCGCTGAAGGTCTACGACTCGGAGCTCGAGCTGTTCGACTTCGACGCCGACGCCCGCTACGGCCGCGCGGCGGTATTGCTCGACACCAAGGGCGACGACGTGAAGTCGCTCCAGGCGGTGAAGGCCGATCTCGAGCTGTTCTTGAAGGACTACCCGACCCACCCGCGGGCGGCGCAGGCGAAGCAGTTTCTGTCGCGCACCAACGACGCGATCGCGGCCGGCGGCATCTCGAAGGCGAAGCCGAAGACCACGCCGATCAAAGAAGACCCGCACAAGGGCCTCGAGAACGCTCCGTTCGCGCAGCAGGGCAGCGGCTCGGGTCAGCCGCCTGCGTTGACGAAGGAGATGATCGACGCGGTGCAGAACACGCCGCGCACGCCCGAGATGAACGACGCCTTCGCCAAGCTGGTGGAGCAGGCGGAGGACGACCTCGCCAAGGGCCAGTTTCAGGATGCGCTCGACAAGTACAAGCGGGTGGTGCCCTTTCAGCCCGAGAACGGCCGCGCCAAGGCGGGCATGGCGTGGAGCATGGTGCGGCTGAACAAGCAGCCGATGGCCGACAACGTGTGGAACGTGGCCGCGCAGGACCCGGCGGCGATCGACGCGCTCGGCGACTCGCTGAAGTCGAAGGGCGACGCGGCGGGAGCGAAGGGCGTGTGGCAGCGGCTCGCGCAGACGGTGCCCAGCTACGCCTCGAAGCTGAACGGCAAGCTGTAGCCGATGACCTGGTTCTGGCGCGTGCTCGCGGTGGCGGGAGCGCTCGCCGGGTTCGCCGGCATCGCGCTCGTCTTCTACACCGGGCCGGGCGAGGGCCTGTTCATCGCGGTGCCGCTCGCCGGCCTGCTCTGGAGCGCAGTGCGCACGCTGCGGCACCCCGACGAGCTGGTGCCGAAGATCGTGCTCGCGATTCTGTCGGTGTTGACCTTCGCGAGCGTGGCGGCTGGCCTCTACCTGATGAAGCGCGGGCTCGGTTAGCCGACGCGAGACGCCAGCACGTCTTGCACGTCGAGCAGCCCCACCACCCGGCCGGTCGCGTCGACCACCGGGAGCTGATCGACCTGCGTGTCGCGCATCACCGCCGCGGCCTCGAGTACCAGCTCGGTGGGGCCGACGCAGCGCGGGTGCTTGCCCATCACGGTCGACACCTTGGCGCTGAAGTCGAGCTGACCGCGCTCGAGCAGCCGGCGGAGGTCTCCGTCGGTGAAGATGCCGAGCAGCTTGCGTTTGGCGTCGATGATCAGCGCCGCGCCAGGCCGGCCGGCGGTGTTGGTCATCAACACCACCACCTTCGAGACCGGGTCGGTGGCCTTCGCCAGCGGCAGTGCGGGGCCGGTGCGCATCACGTCGGCCACCCGGAGCACCGAGCGCCCGAGCTTTCCGCCCGGGTGCCGCCGGCCGTACGCCTCGGGGGTGAGCTCCCGTTCGTGGGCCACGCTCACCGCGAGCGCGTCGGTGATCGCGTGCAGCGCGGCCGAGCTGGTGGTCGGTACCAGGCCGAGCGGAGACGCCTCGTCGAGCCAGCCGATGTCGATCACCACGTCGGCGTGAGAGGCGAGCGGGCTCTTGCGATCGCCGGTCACCGCCACCACCGGAACACCGAGGTGCTTCATCGGGCCCATCAGCGCGAGCACTTCGGCGGTCGCTCCGGAGTTCGACAGCGCCACCACCACGTCGTCTCGAGTGAGCCGCCCGAGGTCGCCGTGCACCGCCTCAGCCGGGTGCAGGTAGAGCGACGGCACGCCGACCGAGGCCAGCGTCGCCGACATCTTCTGGGCGATGAAGCCGGGCTTGCCGATCGCGGTCACCACCACGCGGCCTTTGCAGCCGCGCATCAGCTCCACTGCGTCGACGAAGGCGCCGTTCAGCCGCGACTCGAGCGAAGCGATCGCCTTCGCCTCGGTGCGCAGCACCTTCTTGGCCCACTTGAGTGTTTCCCGCGCGCGACGGCTCGCCACGCGCGGGGCTTTATCAGACGTTCGGTGGCGAATGCCTACTTGATCGCGCCGGTAATCCCGATCGCGCTGGTGACCTGCCGGTTGGTGATGGTGACGGTCATCGCGTCGTTCTGACACGCGGTCATGTCGTTGACGTCGGCTCCGTTGATCACCGCACCGTTGGGCAGCAGACCCTTGGTCCAGGTCGAGAAGTGTCGCTGCCAGATGCACGAGTTGGAGGTCGACGCACAGGCCGCGCCGCTCGACGGGTCGATCTTGTCGCGCGACATCGGGAAGCCGTAGTTGTCGACGAACACGGGAGCCGTGTTGTTGAACCACTGGATGGTGCCCTTGGTGGCGCTGTGGGCGATCGCGAAGTTCGTGCTCGACTCGAGCTGATTGTAGTTCTCGTCGGGGGCGTAAATGCTGAATCCCTGCGAGGTTCCCTTGTCGATCCCGTTGCCTCCGGCGCAAGAACCGTAGCTGCTCGGCACGAACACGCTGAGGGCCGGAGACACCAGGTCGGTGTAGAGGATCTCCACTTCGGTCCAGATCGTCGATGACCCGTCCCACTGTCCGTTGGGACCGTCCCAAACGCCGTTCGGAATGCTGTCGACGAAGTTTTCGCCCTGATCCCAGACGCCGTTGTCGTTCGAGTCCACCAGCGGCTCGCCCTGGTCGAGGAAGGTCTCTCCAAGATCGTAGACGCCGTTGTTGTTGGAGTCAGAGAACCATTCCTCGCCCTGAAGGTACGCGATGATCGTCACCAGGCCGTCGCGCGGGTTGTGAGTGACGAGATTCGCGCCACCGTCTGCCAGCAGGCCCTTGTTTTCAACCCACGAAGGCTCGGCAGAGAGGCCGATTCCAGCGTTGGCCGCCAGCGGAACCACGTCGATTGGCGGGTACGCGCCGACAGTGTCGAAGTCGAAGGTGCCGATGCCTTCATTGGCGCCGTTGGGCGTGAAGATCTGGGTCGGCACTTGAGCCGGCACGCGTCCCGCTTCGGTCAGGAGGTTGACCGCGGTGCCCGTGCCGATGTGGTTGTTGTTGCGATCGACGAGCGTGATCGTGCAGGGCACGGTGATCGAGAGCGGCGGGTTGGCAGATGCGAATGCCGCGATGTTCAACCGGTTGCACTGGACCGTGAAGCCCTGGTTCGCAGGCCGCGCAGCCCGCACGCCGATGGTGTCGGAGGTTGCCGAAATGCCGGGAGCGACCGTTGCGGTGACGCTGAAGCTGCCAATCACCGGCCCCGATGAAACGTTGGCGATCGCGAGGCCGTTGGAGTCGGTCGTCGTGCTCGGGCTGACGGTCGTCATCGACGGCGGGGTGTTCAACGTGAACGTCACGTTCAAACCGACCACCGGCGTACCCAGCGAGTCGACGGCCTTGAAGATGACCTGCGCGCTCTCGTTGTAGCCGGAGTTCTTGATGCCCATCACCGTGCAGGGAGTGCCTGCGCACGTCGTGTCCACGTAAGTGATCGACTGAACGGTGGCGATCTTCACCGGCAGCGTGGCGGTGTCGCCATTGCCCGGGTTGGTTGCGGTGATGCTGCCCGTTCCCGCGGTGCCGGTGTCGCTGAACTTCACCTTCAGCTCACCCGTCGAGCTCGTCACGCCGCTGAACGTGGGGCCAGGAGTGCCGCCGTCGGGGTCGGAGAGGGCGCCGATGTCGACGGTGAGATTGACCGTCTGCCCCGCCGCCGGAGCACCACCCGCAGTCGTGGTCGCGGTGACGATCGTCGAGTCTCCGACGCCAAGGTACAGCTGGGTTCTCGCGGCAGTGAGCGTCAGCCCGCCGTCGCCCGCGCTGGTGCCGCCACCTCCGGTACCACCGCCGCCGCCGTTGCCGCCACCACCGCCCGCGCCGCCGCCGGTCGAGCCGCCATCGGTGCCGCCGTCCGTGCCGCCGCCGCCTCCGGCGCCGCCGCCGTTGGTGCCGACCTGAATGTTGGTGAAGCCGGTGACCGCCACCTTCTTCGCGGTGGTCCAGGTGCCGCTGATGTGCACGCTGCCCTTGCAGCCGGGGTCACTCGCGATCGCGCAGGTGAACTTCGCGGTGCCGGTGCCGTTGGCGAGCGTCACCATCATCGTATCGAGCGAGCCCGCGGCGGTGGTGAGCGCGACCGTGCCGGTGCCCGCCTTGCCCGTCTCGTCGGTGGCGCTGATGGTGATCGTGCTCTCGCCGCCCTTGTCGTCGATCGCGGTGGGCTTCGCGGTCATCGACAAAGTGGGGATCGAATCTCCCGAGGGGCAGCCGAGCAAAAAGCCGGCGACCACCATCACAGCGGCAACAATTCGGAGTTTGGACATAGAGGGGCTCTCTGGTGAGACGACGTCTGGAATGGCTGAGAATCGCTTAGCCGGCCACGGGGGCAAGAAAGACTACCTCACGTTGACGTAATAAAAGCCCGACCCGCCCGAAGCGGAGGTCAGCCCGTAGTTGTCACCGTTCTGAAGCTGAAACCCGTTCGGTGGAGGCTGGGGCTGCGTCACTCGAAAATCGCCGATTCCCTGCGCTCCCGACGACGGAAACTCGCCCGCGCAGACACTGAGGTCTTGTGCCCCGAACGACTGCCCCGCCATCCCGGGGTAGGTCACTTCCCAGGTTCCGTCGGCATGAATGAAGCCCTCGTCGTTGATCGCCGCGAGCGAGTAGAGGTGGTTGTCGCCCAGGCTGCTGGCATCGACCTGGAACCCACTCTGAAAGCTGCCGCACGCGTTCGCGTCTGCGTAGTGGGTGCCCACCGTGAACACCACCGGGAGCATCACGTTGCCGTTCGGCCCGGCGAACTCCATCATCACCATGTTGTTGCCGTTGCCCATCTTGCTCCAGGTCATGCCGCAGGGCGGCCCAGCAATCGGCGGGTTCTGACAGCACTGCACGCTCAACCCCGGCACTTCGCCGGTGTTGCAGGGCCGGTGTGAGCCGGGGCCGCCACCGCCGCCGCCTCCCGCTCCGCCGCCGCTGATGCCTCCGCCCGCGCCACCGCCTGCTCCCGAGCCGACGATCAGATCGCCGTAGGCGGTGATCGTGTCTTTGCCCTTGCGCGTCCAGTCGGCCCTCACCTGCACGTTGCCGGTGCACATCGCGTCGTCGGCGGTGACGCAGTCGAACACCACTTCGCCGTAGCCGTTCACGTCGAGGCTCACCATCGCCGGCGTCTTCAACGTGCCCGCCATCGAGCTCAGCGCGACCGAGCCGGTGCCCGGCATGCCGCTCTCGTCGAACGCGGTGACGCCGATGGTGCTCGCCTGACCCAGACCGTCGATCGTCTTCGGGTTGGTCGACAGCGACAGCTCGGCTGGAGTCTTCGGGCTGCCGCAGCTCAACACAAGCCCCACCAGCGCAACCGCGCTCACGCCTTTTTTCACGAGTTGTCCCCTTTGCACGCCGCCCCAGTATCGCGCCGAAACCCGTCAACCTCCAACCTAAGCCTTGCGAAGTTGTCGAGAGCGGCACTATGCGCGCACCATGAATTTCGACCTCAGCTCCGACGAGTTGGCCCTCCAGGACACCGCCAAGAAGTTCGCCCGCGACGTGATGCGGCCCAAGGCGGCGCACTACGACGAGATCTCCGAGCTGCCGCTCGAGATCGTGAAGCAGGCCTGGGAGCTCGGGCTGCTCAACATGACCATTCCCACCGACTTCGGCGGCACCGGCATCAGCCACGTCGGCCAGGCGCTGATCGTCGAAGAGCTCGCCTGGGGCTGCGCCGGCATGTGCACCTCGATGATCGCCAACGACCTCGCGCTGCTCCCGATTCTGATCGGCGGCTCCAAGGAGCAGAAGGAGCGCTTCGTTCGGCCGTTCACCGAGAAGTTCAAGCTCACCTCGTTCGGCCTCACCGAGCCCGGCGCCGGCAGCGACGTGGCCGGCCTCGCCACCACCGCCACCCGCGACGGCGACCACTACGTGCTCAACGGCCAGAAGCAGTGGATCACCAACGGCGGCTTCGCCGAGCAGTTCACCGTCTTCTGCACCACCGACAAGGCGAAGAAGCACGGCGGCCTGATGTGCCTGGTCGTCGAAGGCCGCCCCAAGGGCCTCACCGCCGGCAAGCACGAGAACAAGATGGGTCAGCGCGCGTCGAACACCACCACGCTCACCTTCGAAGACGTGCGGGTGCCGGTCGGCAACCGCATCGGCAACGAGGGCGAAGGCTGGCGCATCGCGATGGAGACCCTCGACAACTCCCGCCCGCTCACCGCGATGGTGGCGATCGGCGTCGCCCGCGCGGCCACCGAGCACGCGGTCGAGTACGCCAAGACCCGCAAGCAGTTCGGCAAGGTGATCGCCGACTTCCAGGCGGTGCAGTTCATGCTCGCCGACATGGCGAAAGACACCCACGCCGCCCGGCTCTTGGCGATGCAGAGCGCGTGGATGCTCGACGCCGGCCAGAAGAACACCCTCGTCTCGTCTTACGGCAAGTGCTTCGCCGCCGACTCCGCGATGAAGGTCACCACCGACGCGGTGCAGGTGTTCGGCGGCTACGGCTACTCGCGCGAGTACCCGGTCGAGAAGCTGATGCGCGACGCCAAGCTGATTCAAATCTACGAGGGCACCTCGCAGGTTCAGCGGCTGGTGATCGCCCGCGAGCTGCTCAAGGGCTGACCCGCGCCTCTACATCTGCGACGCCGAAGGCTTCGCTTCCTTCTTCTCCACCGGGTAGCGAATCAGCGTCAGCGCATGCTCCGAGTCGCCGGAGCCGAACAGCCCCGCCCCGCGGAGGTACTCGTCTTCGCGCGGCCCCGACGCCCGGTAGCCCTTCGAGCCGATGAACGCCTCCAGGGTGTCGATCGCCTGCTGCTGCCGCGCCCGCGGGCCCTCGTAGAGCAGCTGGGCCACGTCGCCGTAGGTCCACGTCTCCAGCCGCGCAGGCGCGGGCGCGCTCGTCACCGAGGGCGACACCGGCAGCGCGTAGAGCCCGGGCCTCGACCGCGGCGGCGGAGGCGCTCCGTGCTCGACCTCCGGCAGCTGGTAGTAGATCGACAACAGCTCGGGGATGATCTGGTTCGGGTCACCGGAGCGTTCCAAAACGAGCACCTGTTGTGCAGGCAGGTTCACCAGCTGTGGCTCGCGGTAGGCCTGGTACGAGGTGAGGTCGCGCGGCCGGGACATCGCGAAAATCGCGATCGCCCCCAGCAGCAGCAGGCCCGCCAGCAGGCTGCCGGCCGCCTTGATCAGCGTCCTCATGATTTGCCCCATCAGCATCGCCCATGCCATTGAGACAAAGGGCTTGCGGCCGCCCAGACTGATTTGTATGTCAACGCGCACGGACGCACTGCGTCACAACCCCATCGGGAGCGAAGCATGAAGATTCTCGTCACCGCGAAGCGCGTCGAAGACCCGGAGTCGAAGATCAAGGTCAAACCCGACGGCGCCGGCATCGTTCTCGAGGGGCTGAAGTACAAGATCAACCCGTTCGACGAGATCGCCGTCGAGGAGGCGCTCCGCCTGGTCGCCAAGCACCAGGGCGAGGTGGTGGTCGTCTCCGTCGGCAGCAAAGACGTGCAGGAGCAGCTGCGCCACGCGCTCGCGATGGGCGCCAACCGCGCGGTGTGGGTCAACCACGCCGGCCCGTTGGATCAGCTCGGCATCGCCGGCCTGCTCAAGAAGGTGATCGAGAAAGAGAAGCCCGACCTCGCGATCCTCGGCAAGCAGAGCATCGACGACGATCAGAACCAGGTCGGCCAGTACCTCGCCGAGTGGCTCAACTGGTCGCAGGCGACGTTCGCCTCGAAGGTCGAGTCGTTCGAGTCTGACGCCGAGAAGAGCAAGCAGCCCGCGCTCGCGCTCCAGGGCGACGGCAAGACCCTGCGGGTGGTGCGCGAGGTCGACGGCGGCCTCTCGGTGCTCGACTGCTCGATGCCCTGCATCGTCACCACCGATCTGCGGTTGAACCAGCCGCGCTACGCCTCGCTCCCCGGCATCATGAAGGCGAAGTCGAAGCCGATCGAAGAGCTCACCCCCGCAGGCCTCGGCGTCGACGTGACTCCGAAGCTCTCGGTGGTGAAGCTGTCGGCGCCGCCCGCGCGCAAGGCCGGCATCAAGGTGCCCGACGTGGCCACCCTGGTTCAGAAGCTCAAGTCCGAAGCGAAGGTCATCTGAGGAGACACCATGGCGACCGTTCTGATCTTTTGTGAGCAGCTCCCCGATGGAAACCTCCGCAAGGCCAGCCTCAACGCGCTGACCGCCGGCGCTGCGCTGGCGAAGGCCGTTGGTGCCGATCTCCACGCCGCGGTGTTGGCGAAAGACGGCGCGAAGCTCGCCGACCAGGTGAAGGAGTTCGGCGCGAAGGTCGTTCACGCCGGCACCGGCGCGCAGTTCGAGCACCTGGTGGCCGAGGCCGTCGCTCCCGCGCTCGCCGAGCTGGCGAAGAGCACCGGCGCCTCGTGGGTCGGCTCTGCCGCGACCGCGGTGGGCCGCGACGTGATGCCCCGGGTGGCCGCGCGCCTCAACGCCGCGATGGCCTCCGACGTGATGGGCTTCAACGGCTCTGGCGACGGCGTCACCGTCACCCGCCCGATGTGGGCCGGCGCGGTGGTGGCCGAGGTGAAGATGACCTCTGCGGTGAAGTGCTTCACCGTGCGCACCACCGAGTTCGCGCCCGCCGAGAAGGGCGCCGCAGGCGAGGTGAAGGCGTTCACTCCGGCGGCCGGCGGCACCCAGACGAAGTTCGTCGAGCTGAAGGAAGTGAAGAGCGCCCGCCCGAACCTGACCGAGGCGAAGATCATCGTCTCCGGCGGCCGCGGCACCAAGGGCGACTTCAAAGACGTCGAGTCGCTCGCCGACTCGATCGGCGCCGCGGTCGGTGCTTCGCGCGCGGTGTGCGACGCCGGCTGGCAGCCGAACGACCTCCAGGTCGGTCAGACCGGCAAGGTGGTCGCGCCGCAGCTGTACATCGCGGCCGGCATCTCGGGCGCGATTCAGCACATCGCCGGTATGAAGGGCTCGAAGACGATCGTCGCGATCAACAAAGACCCCGACGCGCCGATCTTCCAGGTGGCCGACTACGGCCTGGTCGCCGACCTCTTCAAGGCGCTGCCCGAGCTGCGCGACGCGATCAAAGCGTCGAAGTGACGTGCTCGACACCAGGCCCAGCCCTCTCCCGCTTGTCGGGAGAGGGTGGCCGCGGCGAAGCCGAGCGGCCGGGTGAGGGCTGTCCCGAAACCGACATGCCGGGACGATGAGCATTCTCTACGCCACGCCCGACGCCGCGCTCGACGTCGACGACTCGCTGCTCACCTCGTTGGGCATTCACCGGATCGTGATTCCGGTACCCTTCGTCGAAGCCGGCGGCCCGGTCAACGCGCTCGCGATCGACCACGAGGGTGGCGGCTACACCCTGTTCGACACCGGCATCTCGACCGAAGAGGGCCGCGCGGCGCTGCTCAAAGGGCTCGACGACAACCGGCTGCGCATCGAAGACCTGAAGCGCATCATCGTCAGCCACGGCCACATCGACCACTACGGCAACGCCCAGTTCCTCGCCGAGCGCTCCGGTGCGCGGGTGAACGTGCACCCGCACGACCGGGAGAAAATCTCCGGCGACGGGCGGTGGAACAAACAGCTCGAGCGGTCCTTCGACTACTACCTCTCGCTCGGAGTGCCGCGCGACACCTTGAACGCGATGCTCGAGCTCGCCTCGCGCAACCGCCCCTACGCGCAGCAGGTCGAAGACGATCGCATCGATCACCTCGCGCCCGGCCAGCGCTTCGCGTTCAAGCACCTCGAGCTCGAAGTGCTCCACATGCCCGGCCATACTCCGGGTCTGGTCTGCCTCTGGAGCGCGAAGCACAAGCTGCTCTTCGCCGACGACCACGTGCTCGCGCGGGTCTCACCCAACCCGCTGCTCGACCTCACCCTGGGCAGCGGCGCCACCAAGTTCCGCGCGCTCTCGTCTTATCTGCGCACCGCCAGGCAGGTGCGTGAGCTCGACATCGACGTGGTGGTGCCAGGCCACGGCCCCTGCTTCAAGAACCACAAGCCGCTGCTCGACGGGCTGTTCGGCTTCTACGCCAAGCGGCAAGACAAGCTGCTCGCCTCGATTCGCGCCAAGCCGCAGACGCCGTTCGAGCTGATGCACGTGCTTTTCCTGCGGGTCGAGCTGCCGCGCATCTACCTGATGTTGTCCGAAGTGCTCGGCAACCTCGAGGTGATGGAAGACCAGGGCCGCATCGAGCGCGAGCCGGGCGAGCTGATCCGCTTCAGGGAATCTGCAGCCGGTCGATGACCACCTGCGCCGCTGAAGGGTGATCGGCGCCGCCGCTCCGGTAGCCGTAGGTCACCTCGTTCAGCTCGACGTGCGCATCGTGTCTTGCGAGTAGGTGCACTGCTGCTCGGGCGGCCCGCCGTTCATCTTCACGCTGCCCACCGAGTGCACCGAAGCGACCCTCTTGGTTGGGCGATCCAACCACCCTCTCCTTTGGGAGAGGCCGACGAGCGCAGGAAGGCAGTAGAGGATTCGGCGCTCGCGGGTGAGGGACAGCCCTGTCTACGCGTCGCACGAGGCGCCGTCCCTAAGAGCGACACGTTGCCCCAGCACTTCGTCTCGTATTGCGGCCCTCATCCACGGCTGCTTGTTTGCGCGCCCATGACCTCCATCAAGAACGCTCTCTTCGTCGCCGCGGTCGCCTTCTCCTTCGTCGCCTCTGCCGGTGAGCCGCCCAAGCAGAACCACCACTGCCAGATGCCGGACGGCCAGATGGACATGGCGAAGACGAAGAAAGAGTGTGGCGCCGCCAAGGGCAAGTGGGTGAAAGACGCGGCCGAGCCGAAGGCCGACGCCGCGAAGGCGGATGCCCCGGCCAAGACCGACGCGCCTGCGAAGGCCGACGCGCCCGCGCCGGCTCCTGCGAAGTAACCGCTACGGCGTGCTGGAGCCCGACGGCAGCGCCTTCTGCGCCGCGTAGGTCTTCACCAGCTGATTCACGTCGAGCGTCTGCACCGCGGCGCCGCTCTTCCCGGTGGGCACGAGCACGATGCTCTTGCCCGCCAGCGCCTCGGCGATCTTCAGCTTCACCATCGTCTTGCCGCCGGCGCCCGCGAGGGCGGCGTTGCGCTTCTCGATCGCCTGGGCGTTGGCCTTCGCCTCCGCCACGATCGCCTGCGCCTCGTTGTCGGCCTGAACCAGCGCGGCGTCGGCAGCGAGCTTGGCCTGCTGCAGGTGACCCTGCGCGGTGGCGATCTTCTGCGCCACCTGGCCCTTGGCGGTCTCGAGGTTTCGCTTCGACTCCTCGCCCGCGGCGAGCGCCTCCGACTTCATCTTCTCGGCGTTCTGCTCGGCGAGCTTCTTCTGGCGAATCACTTCCTCGTACTCGGGGTTGAAGTGGTGCTCGCCCAGCAGCACCTGCTCGACGATCACGCCCTCGGGGTTGAGCGCGCCCGAGAGGAGCGTGCGAGCCGCCTCCGCCGCCGCGAAGCGCTTGTCGGCCTGGTAGAAGTCCTCCGAGCGGAGCCGGTTGAGCGCGTCGCGCACCAGCGCGCGTGCGGCCGGCCGAACCAGGCGCAGCTCGATGTCACGGGTCGACTCCCCGACCTTGGTGACCAGGTAGGCCACCTTCGACTGGTCGACGCGCCAGGCGACGGTGACGTCGATCGAGATGTCGTTGCCGTCGACGGTCTTGAACTCGATGTCGTCGTCGGAGGTGGCCTGGCCCTTGATGCGAACCATGCGGAGGTTCTGCAGGCCGGTGCCGAAAGTGTTCCAGTCGGTGGTGAACGGCGCGAAGAAGTAGGTGCCGCCGGGCGGGTACGACTCGGGCTGTACGCCCTTGGTGCCGAACGGAGCGACCTTGCGCGTGAGCACGCCGACCTCGTTGGCGCCGGTGGAGTGGCAGGTGCAGCCCGAGAGCGACGCGACGAGCGTGAAGACGTAGAGGCGGTTCATGTTCATTCCCTCACGTCGAAGCGCTTGAGCATCGCGTTGAGATCGAGCGGGTTGGTGCCGCCCTCGCCGTCGCTCGGCAGAACGATCACGTCGACGCCCTGGAGCGCCTCCGCCATCTTGAGGCCGACCATGTTCTCGCTGCCTGCGCCCTTGAGCGCCTTGTTCTCGAGGTCGGTGCCCTGCGCCTTGGCGAGCTCGACCTTCAGCTTGCCCTGAGCATCCTGGGTGCGGCGGTAGAGGTTGGCCTCGGAGTCGAGCTTGAGCGTCTCGGCTTCTCCGCGCGCGAGCTCGACGTCGACCGCGGCGCGGCCCTCGGCGACGATCCGGTCGCGCTTCGCCTGCTCGGTCGCTGCCGCGGCTTCTGCCTGGTTCTTGAAGACGGTCTGGTCCTGAATCTTTCGCTGCTCGATCGCCTGTTGGTAGCGCTGGTCGTAGCGGTACTGCCGCACCAGCACGTGGGTCACCTTGATGCCCTTCAGCGCGAGCTCATCGGTGAGCAGCTGCTGGGTCTGAGCGGCGGCCTTCTCGCGGGTGTCGCCGGAGTAGAACTGCTCGGCGTCGAGCTCTCCGAGAATGCGGCGCAGCTGCTGCTCCGCGCGGGGAATCACCACCTGGTCTTCGAACATTCGCCCGGGGCCGACCTGGGTCATCACCTTGTACGGGTCTTCGATCCGGTAGAGCACGGTGACGTCGACCGAGACGGTGTAGCCCTCGGAGGTCTGAATCTTGATCGGCGAGACCTGCCGCATGTTCTTGAGCTCTTCGTCGCCCTTGAGTGGCGCCTCGGCCATCTCGAGCACCTGGAGGTCGGTGGGGAAGAGGTGCATTCGCTCGGTGCCGGGGGTGAGCCAGTGCAGCCCAGGCTGGTAGATGTCTTTGTTCACGCCCTGGCCGGAGCCGACGATCACCTGCTTCACGCCCAGCTCGCCGGGGTGCACGTAGACGGTGCAGCTGCCGTAGCCGAACAGCGCGATCGCGAGCAGCGCGACGATCGGCCAGAGCAGCCGGCCGCGACGGCGCAGCGCTTCGGGTAGGCCCGGTGTTCGTGGTCGCATCGGTCGTTCTCCCCGAGGGGGATTCGGTCACGGGCGCGCGGTTTGGTCCACTACGATGTGGCGGGTGGCGAGCGAACGCGAGCAGTTGAAGGCGCTGTCGGATCTGGCGGAGAAGCAGTCGGGCGTGGTGGCGGCCTGGCAAGCGGGTTCGCTGGGGTTGTCGCGCGATCAGTTCGAGCGGCTGGTGGGCACCGGTGGCTACAAGCGGCTGTCGCGGGGGTTGTACCGCGGAGCCGCGGCGCCCTCGACGCACGAGTCCCGGCTTTGGTCGGCGTGTCTCGTCACCCACGGCGTGGCTTCGCATCGAACCGCCGCGTGGTTGTGGGGGCTCGACGGGTTCGACGAGCTCCCGTGGAAGCTCGACCTCATCGTGCCGTTCGAGAACAAGAGGACCGCGAAGGGCGCGAAGGTGCATCGGAGCCGCAGCTTCGTGAAGGCGCACCGCTGCAAGCGCAATGGCGTGCCGTGCACGAATCTCGCGCGCACCGTGGTGGATCTGAGCCAAATAGTCAGCGGCAAGGCTCTCGAGATCGCGGTGGCATCTGCGGTGAGATTGGAGCCGAAGCTGTATGAGCAGGTCGACGAGGTGCTGGCGACGCTGCCGGCGAATGCGCTCGTGCGGCTGAAGAATTTGCGACCGCTGCTCCAGAAGCGCGACAAGGCACTCGAATCGGCGTTGGAGGCAGTGGTCCTGCGCTTCTTGCGGCGTTCGAAGTTGCCTGAGCCTGAGTTGCAGAAGCGAGTGTTCGACGGGAATGCGCTCATCGGTCGCTTCGACTTCGCATGGCCGGACAACGAGCCACCGGTCGTGTTGCAAGCGCATGGACAGCGGTACCACGGGAACACCGAGCAGTGGCTGCGCGACATGCAGCAGGCAAGCGAGCTCAACGAGATTGGCTGGCGGGTGATTCAGTGTTCGATGAGCGACGTCACCAAGCGACAGGTACGCCTTGCGCAGATGCTTCGTCGCGCGCTCGCGGGACATCGGGGCGATGGGGTGTATCGCGATGACTACCTGCGAGACCCCGAGGTCGACGCGATGCCGGAGAGGAGTGCGAGGCAAAAGCGGCTTTGATTGGGGGTGCTGGTCGAGGGGTTCACTCGTGCCGCATGCCGACTCCGCCCGCGACTCTGCAGCTCACCTCGATCTCGTCGCCGGCTGTGCGTGCGACGACCTTTCAGCGATCGATGTTCGAGCCCGCACGGCAAACTAGGCACAACGCCCCCCTGATTGTGAAAATCACCGCTGCAAGTCATGAATATCTCTTGGCCGCCCACAACGAGAGGGGGGCGTTGTGCCTACTTTGCCGTGCGGGAAACGTGGGTCACGCAACCCACGTCGCACTGCATGACGCGTGAACGCCGAAAAATCGCGGGCGGACCTCGCCGCTCGGCAGTGCCACTGCCGACGAAAGCGCACCGCCCCTATCGATGCTGTTTTTCCCGCCTGCACCACCGGTCACGCAACCCACGCCGCACTGCACGACGCGTGAAACGCCCTGAGTCGCGGGCGGACCCGACCGTTCGCCGCAGCCGTCGACGACCAACAACCACTACCCCCATCAAGGCTGTTTCGACGGCGCTTCGACAGGCTGCTTGGGTGGCGCATCGAACGAGATGTCCATGATGCCCGCCTGGTGAGCGGCATCGAGCGCCTCGATCACCTTCGCGTAGGGCATATCAGGCGCTGCATCGAGATGAACCTCGAGCGACGGCGTCTCCGCACGCATCGCGCGCAGCTTCGAGCTGAGCTCATCGGCCTTCACCTGCGCGCCATCGAGCCACACCGCGCCACCGGCCTCGAGGTGCACCTGAACCGCCGCCACGACGTCGCCGCTGGCGCGCGCTTTGGGCAGCTGCACGCGCACGCTCTCCGCCGCGGCTCGCTTCTCCTCCTCGGCCTGCTGCTTCGAGCACGCGCAGCCCAACAGCAGCACCACCATCCAACTACGCACGGTCGCGCTCCTTGTGCGGCGGCTGAGCCTCACCAGTCGAGCCAGCGATCTCCTCCAGTGGGCGATACCGCTCCTGCTGCAGCTGCTCGTCGCCCATCTCGGCGCACAGCCGCTGGAGCTGCTTCGACCACCTGCGCCGCGCGGCCCAGAACTGCACGTCAGGCACCAGCGGGCCGAACACCACCGCGAACAGCGGCAGCAGCTCGAACGCCTTGGGCAGCATGGTCCTCGCCATCACCAGCCCGACCACGGCGCCCGCGGCGCCGATCACGATGCGCGAGACCAGGTCGCCACCGCGCCAGACGCCGTACTTCTGCGCCTCGAGCGCCAGCTGCTCGCGCGCGATCTTGAAGTACCTCGGCACCGCGACCTCGAGCACCGCCTTCTCGATCTTCGCCCAGTAGGGCTTGTCGTCGGCCAGCTCCGCGAACTGCTTGCCCGCCTCGGCGAGCGCCTCACGCGCGGTGGCGATCAGCTTCTGCTCGGCGTCGGCGTCCCAGGTCTTGAAGGCTTCGCGGCGGCGTTCGAGCAGGCCCAACACGTGGGCGGTGAGCTCGTGCAGCTGAAATCGCGATGGGTACATCGGCGATCGACTCTAGTAGCCTTCACCCCTCGATGATCCAGATGTTCCACGTCACCAAAGCCTTCGGCCACGACGCGCCGATCCTGGTCGACGTGAGCCTCGACGTGCAGAAAGGCGAGTTCATCTTTCTCACCGGCCCCTCGGGCGCGGGCAAGTCGACGCTGCTGAAGCTGATCCTCCTCGCGGAGCGCCCCACCACCGGCCAGATCCTGATCGCGGGCCGCAACGTCGCGCGCCTCCGCGAGTCGGGCATTCCCTACCTCCGGCGCAACATCGGCTGCGTGTTTCAAGACTTCAAGCTGCTGCCGCACCGCACGGTGGCCGACAACGTCGGCTTCGCGCTCGACGTGGTGGGCACTCCAAAAGACGTGGTGCGCGAGAAGGCGCTCCAGATGCTGAAGCGGGTTGGTCTGGGCCACAAAGCCGACGTGCTCCCGCCGAAGCTCTCGGGCGGCGAGCAGCAGCGCGTCTCGATCGCCCGTGCGCTGGTGAACGACCCGGCGCTGCTGTTGGCCGACGAGCCGACCGGCAACCTCGACCCGGCGCTCACGGTCGAGATCATGGATCTGCTCTGCGACGTGAACGCGCGAGGCACCACCATCATCGTCGCCACCCACGACGCGTCGTTGATCGAGCGGTACCAGAAGCGCACCCTTCGCCTCGAGCGCGGCCAGCTGGTCGCCGAGGAGCGCGGCCGCCGCGCCGCCGAGCTGATGCGGGAGGCCTGACCACCCGTGAGCCTGCCCGCGAAGGCGAGCTACTTCGGCCGCGCCGCCCTGGGGGGCATGTGGCGCTCGCCGTTCGTGCACGTGGTCGCGATCGCGTCGCTCGCCATCACCCTGGTGGGGTTCGCGCTGGCGCGGCTGGCCTCCGGCGAAGTCGACGCGCTGGTCGACACCATGAGCGGCGAGGTGGAGCTCACCGTCTACCTGAAAGAGGGCTCCACCCAGGAACAGGCCGAGCAGCTGCGCATCGCGCTCGCCAACCACACCGCGGGCGTGGCGAAGACGGTCTCGCCGCAAGAAGCGCTCGAGCGGCTCGAAGCGCAGCTGGGCGATCAGGGCAAAGGGCTCTCGTCGCTGCCCCGCAACCCGCTGCCGTGGAGCGTGGAGGTGGCGCTGCCTCCCGGGGGGCGCGACCTCGCGACGCTGCGGTCATTGGCCGACCGCGCCCAGAAGCTCGACTTCGTCGAACAGGTCGACTTCGGCGAGCAAGCCCTGGAGCGTCTCACCGCGATCGCGCGCGGGCTCAAGCTCGCCACTCTGGTCGCGTTCGCGATCGTCTTTCTCACCACCGTGGTGGTCGTCTCGGCGACGCTCCAGCTGGCGATCTACGCCCGGCGCGAGGAGATCGAGATTCAGAAGCTGGTGGGCGGCACCGACCGCTTCGTGCGGGCGCCGTTTCTGATCGAGGGGTTGCTCCAGGGCTCCACCGGAGCGGCGGTGGCCTCGCTCGCCGTCTGGTTGTTCGTGCGCTTCGGCGTTCCCAAGATCGCGGTCGCGCTCGGCTTCGCAGACACAGTGAGCTTCACCGGGCTGCTCCACCCGCGGCTGTTCGGCGAGCTGTTCGCGCTCGGCGGCGGGCTGGGCCTGGCGGGCTCGGTGGTCGCGGTGCGGAGGTTCCTCCGGGTATGAGCCGGCTGCTGTTGCTCCTGCTGCTGGCCGGCCAGACGAGGGACGAGCGCCTCAGCGACGAGCGCGCGGAGCTGGAAGAGAAGCTCTCGAACGAGCAGGCGCTGCTGGAGTCGCTCAAGAGCGACAAGACCGACGTGATGTCGGTGCTCGACAAGCTGGCGCAGCGCTACCGCTCGTCGCAGGAGCGGGCGACGTCACTGGCGGAGGTCGCCCACTCGGTGGCGCAGCGCAAAGCGACGCTCGAAGCGCAGCAAGACGAGACCCAGAAGCGCATCGACCAGGAGCAGCTCGCGCTGGAGCCGCAGCTGTCGACGCTCTACCGCCTCTCACGCCAGGACAAGATCGCCCGCTACGCCTCCGCGAAGGGCTTCGCCTCGCTGGTGCGGCAGGAGCGCGCGGTGACCTCGCTGGTGAAGAGCGACCTCGACGCGCTCGCCCGGCTCGACGTGCTGGCGCGCTGGCAGCGCATCAGCGCCAACCGGCTTCAGGTGATGGAGGCGGCGGTGAACGAGCTCGCGCAGGAGGTCGACACCGAGCGCGCGCTGGCGAAGGAGCGCCGCGCCCGCCTGGAAGAAGTGCTCGCCTCGGTCAGCGCGCAGCAGCGGCAGGCGAGCCGGCTGGTGGCGGAGCTCCAGCGCGAAGAGAAGCAGCTCGACAGCTACGTGGGCGAGATGCGCAACGCGGCCGACTCGGGCTTTCGCAGCCGCAAGGGGCGTCTGCCGTTTCCCGCCAGCGGAGGCCTGCTCGAGGTGGGCTTCGGCAAGGTGGTGAACCCGCGCTTCAACACGGTGACGGTGCAGAAGGGCGTCGACATTCGGGCGAAGCTCGGCGCGCCGGTGCTCTCGGTGGCGCAGGGCACCATCGTCTACAGCAACTGGCTGAAGGGCTACGGCAACCTGGTGATCGTCGAGCACGGCGGCGGCTACCACAGCCTCTACGCGCACCTGGCGCACAGCGAGGTGGAGGTCGGCAACGAGGTGGAGGAGGGCGAGGAGATCGGCGTCGTCGGCGACACCGGCTCGCTCAAGGGCTCGTACCTCTACTTCGAGATTCGCCGCGGAGGGATCGCGATCGACCCGGTGCCGTGGCTTGCCTCGGAGTGACGGCTACTGCCGGGCGTGCGCCCGCCACCAGGCGAACACCTGCTGCGGGAAGGTGTCGTTGATCGCGGGGTCGTGGCTGCCTCCGACGATGGTCCACAGCTCGACCGCGGTGCCCTGGGCGCAGCCGGAGTACGACTCGGAGATGGTGTCGGGCCCGGGCAGCGAGGTGTCGAAGTCGGCGATCACTCCGCCGTCGGTGAGCCCGCCGGTGCAGCCGTCGAAGCTGGCCCACGCGGCGACGCTGTCGTGCGCGCTGGGAATGTGCGGGTCGGGCGGCATCTTCTGCACGTCGCCGTAGTAGCCGATGTCGTCGTCGGCGGTGCCGTGTACGTGGAGCACCGAGACGGGCAAGGTGGCCGCGCACCCGGTGCGCGCGGTGGGCGACTGGCCGGCGAGCACCATGATCGCGGGCACGTCGGCGCTGTCGTCGCAGGCCAGGCGGTAGGCCATGTGAGCCCCCTGCGAGTGGCCGGCGACGTAGACGCGCTTGGGGTCGACGTTGTGCTTCGCCTCCATGTCGCGAATCACCGCGCGCAGATACTCGACGTCCCAGAAGGGGTAGTGGTCGGTGCCGACGTGCCAGGCGGCGTACCCCTGCGAGTCGCGGGTGCCGTTGGGCATCGCCACCACCGCGCCGTTCGCGTCGGCGACCGGGCGAATCAGCAGGCGATCGGCGGCGTTCTCGCCGCTGCCTCCATAGCCGGCGAGGACCACCACCAGCGAGACGCCGGCGTCGGGCAGCGAGGCGGGCACGTATTCTTTGTAGGGGCGGCGCGCGAGCAGATCGGCGTCACTGGGTGCCACCGGCGGAGGTGGAGGGGGCGGGGCGGGCGGCGACGAGCACGCGGTGAGGCAGAAGATGATCAGCCAGGCTCGTCGCACGAGCGCCAATCTAACCTCGTCACAGCTCGACTGCGACGCCGGCCTGAACCTGGAGCAGCCCCCAGATGTCGTAGAGCCCGGCCGCGGGGCCGAGGGTGAAGCGCAGCCGAACCGGCCCGAGCGCGAGGCGCAGGCCCCAGGCGACCTCCGCCTGCACGTACCAGGTGGGGCCGAGCGGAGCGTCTTGCTTGATCATCCCGGCGGAGGTGCGCAGCGCGATGAACAGCGCGGTGGTGTTCCAGGTCATCACGTCGACGCCGAACCGGTAGCCGGCGCCGAAGTGCAGGTTGGTCGACCGCTGCAGGGGCTGGGTGTGTTCGACGTTGGTGATCTTGAGCTGCCACCAGCCGGCCTCCAGCTCCGGGCCGTGGAAGAGGCGGTGGCCGAAGGTGTAGCCGAGCTGCACCGAGCCCCAGAACGAAGCGGCCATTCGGGTGTCGCTCTGATCGCCCGGCTCGAACATCGGGGAGACGCTGACACCGAGCGACCAGCCGCCCGAAGGAGCGGGCGCGGGAGCGGCTGCGACATCGGCGCTCCACGCGTTCAGAGACAGCAGCGTCGCGATCAGCACCGTGAAAGGCCTCATCGGCGCGACAGTGAGCAACTCGTGGGCCATGTTGGTTAAGGTCGTGGGGTGGATTTGCTTCAGCTTGGGAACGTCGCGCTGCAGCGGATGCTGATCGCCCGCGGCGTCGAGAGTCACGTCGAGCCGATCAACGGAGTGCCGCTCCACTACTACCGGGTGCGGGGCAAGGGCTCTGGCCCACCGGTGCTGCTGCTGCACGGGCTGGGGAGCAACGCGCACGCGTTCTTCCGGCTGTTCTTTCCGTTGGCGGAGCACTTCAGCGAGCTGTGGGTGCCCGACCTGCCGGGCAACGGCTTCAGCCCGCTGCCGCACGCCGGAGCGCCGACGCTCGAAGAGCACGTGCGGGTGGTGGTCGCGCTGATCGAGCAGAAGATCAAACAGAGGGTGTGGCTGGTGGGCACCTCGCTGGGCGGAGCGATGAGCTTCTACCTGGCGTCGCACGCGCCGGAGCACCTGGTGGCGTTGACGGTGATCGCTCCCGCGGGGGCGAAGCTTTCACCCGAGCGGTTTCAACAGATGGTGCGCTCGTTCGACTTGAAGACGCCCGGTGATGCGCGGGCGATCGCGCGGCGTTTGTACGACCGGCCGCCGTGGGCGGTGGTGATGCTGGCGCCGAAGATCTTCAAGTCGATCTACGGCAGCGCCGCGGTGCAGGCCGCGCTGAAAGAAGTGAAGCCGGAAGACTCGGTCGCCGAGGAGATGCTGGCGGGGCTCAAGGTGCCCACGATGCTGGTGTGGGGCAAGAGCGAGAAGCTGCTCCCGTACGAGAGCATCGAGTACTTCCGCAAGCACCTGCCCCAGGGCACCGAGATTCACGAAGTCGAGGGCTTCGGCCACGTGCCGCAGATGGAGCGGCCCAAGCAGCTGCTCGAGCTTCTGCTCGGGTTCGCACGGCGGCAGAAGCTGATCGCGTAGCCGCAACTGCATTGATTGGGGTGCTGTTCGAAGTTCTCGCCTGCGGCACGAGCAAACTCCGCCCGCGACTGCGCGGCTCGCTTCGATCGCGTCACCGGTATTTGTGCGACGATCTCTTCAGCGATCGTTTGCCGTGCGGGCCTGAGGCGATAGCCGGAGCTGGAGTCGTCGCAGGATGAGCTCGTCGCTGGGAACACCCGCGTGGAACGGCTGGTCACGCGATCGCGGGCGGAGTTCGTATGCCGCAGGGCAAGACCGGCATCAGCGCCCTCTCTATGCTCGACCGTTCTCGAACTGATCGACGCACCCGCGAATGGCAACCAAGGCGGCATGGCGCTCCTGGTCCTCGTTCTGCTTGGACAGCTCCCGGAGTGCGAGCTCCCGAAGCGAACCACCCATGTCACGATGCGCCAGCCGCTGAGCCTTCCAGACGGGACCAAGTTCGGCGTGCTGGCACCGAAAGCCTGCTTCTCGGACCCGACTGAAGTGACCACTTCGGCCACCATCGATCGCGGCGGTTCCGCCCGGGCCACCTTCGAATCTTGCGGCTTTGCGGTCAGCTCGGTGTTCACCCCTCGCCTGCTCTTCCCGAAGAGTGGGTTCCCGATTCCGAATCGCAACGTGGAATTTTCCGCCGCTCAGTGCCGTGAGCTGACGCTGATGCCGCCGGTGGAGCTTCCTTCGGAGGAGACCGTCCTCGAGTTGCCGTGCGGTCACCACTTCGAGCTCCGCGAAGATTGGGTTCAATGCCCGACCGCGATCGACCTCTACGTTGGAGACGCGAGAACCCGCCGAGAGCTCGTGGGCGCCATCGACGCAGACACCGCGATCATCAAGGTCGACGAATTCTCCGGCTGGACCCAGGTGTCACCCTTCGACCCCATACCGTTCCGGCTGAACGACGGCTGGTACTGGTGGGTGCACACGGCTGATCTGAAAGGGTGCCGTCGGCCCCGCGACTGATCACCTACTGGCGCGCAGCCCCACTCCCCGCGCTAAGCTTCACCCCAGTATGTCGGTTCGCCTCAAGCACTCGCTCCCGCTCGCACTTCTCCTCACCTTCACCGCATTCGCGGCGAACCCACCGCCGGCACCGAAGCCCGACGCTACCTACAAACAGCTCGAGCTGTTCGCGCGGGTGCTCTCGTACGTGCAGAACAACTACGTCGAGCCGGTCGACGAGCAGCAACTGATCTACGGCGCGATCAAGGGCATGCTCGACACGCTCGATCCGCACACGGTCTTCATGCCTCCCGACGTCTTCAAGGAGATGAAGATCGACACCTCGGGCGAGTTCGGCGGCCTGGGCATCGAGATCGCGCGCAAGGGCGACAACATCGTGGTGGTCGCGCCGATCGACGACACGCCCGCTCAGCGCGCCGGCATCAAACCCGGCGACCAGCTGCTCGCGATCGAAGGCGAGCCCACCAAGGGCATGGAGGTCGCCCGCGCGATTCAGAAGATGCGCGGCCCCGCCGGCAAGAAGGTGATGCTCACCATCATGCGCGAGGGCTTCGCCGCGCCGCGTGAGTTCGCGATCATTCGCGATCACATTCGCATCGCCTCGGTCGAAGGCCAGCTCTACGGCGGCATCGCCCACATCAAGGTGAAGAACTTTCAGGAGCGCACCGACGCCGCGCTCTTCAAGGAGCTCGAGCGGCTCCGCGCGCTCAACGGCGGCAAAGAGCTCCGCGGCCTGGTGCTCGACCTGCGCAACAACCCCGGCGGCCTGCTCGACCAGGCGGTGGCGATCTCCGACCGCTTCCTGCCCGGCAACCTGGTGATCGTCTCCACCCGCGGCCGCGGCGGCCACGTCACCGAGGAGCGCTCGAAAGACCGCGACACCGAGAAGCCGTACCCGATCGTGGTGCTGGTCAACGGCGGCAGCGCGAGCGCCTCCGAGATCGTCGCCGGCTGTCTGCAAGACCACCAGCGCGCGGCGATCCTCGGCACGCCGACCTTCGGCAAGGCGAGCGTGCAGACGGTGATCGAGATGGAAGACGGCTCCGGCCTCAAGCTCACCATCGCGCGCTACTACACCCCGCGCGGCCGCAGCATTCAGGAGCGCGGCATTCTCCCCGACTTCATCGTCGGCGAGCAGGAGGGCCTGGTCACCGTGCGCTCCGACCAGATTCGCGAGAAAGACCTGAAGCGCCACTTCCGCGGTGACGGCGAGCTGGTCGAGACCGAGAAGCTCAAGCCCAACCTCCCCGAGAACGTGAAGTCGTGGGAGCTGACCGACAAGCTGACCGACTACCAGCTGAAGGTCGCGCTCAACTACCTGAACAGCGCCGGCCAGGTGAAGGCCACCGCCGCCAAGGCCAACACCTCCGCCTCGGGCGCCTCCGCGAATTCGCCGTAACGCCCGGCCCCCGCCTCGGGTACATTGCGAGGCCGATGCGGGCCGGATACCCCACGCGTGGCATCGCCGTACTGCTCGCGTTTCTCGTCGCCCTGGGCCCGCTGCGCGCCGCCCGCGCCGAGTCTCCGCTCTTCCCCGATGTCAGCTCCGAGCTCGCCCGCGCCACCGGCCCCAAGGTCGTGGTGCTCGCGGTCGCTCTCGACAAGGAGGCCGACAAGCGCCTCGGCCTGCTCGAGGGGCTCGGCGAGCACGCGCTCGACGCCGCCGGCCGCTACGACCTCTCTCCGCTCTCGTTCGCGCTCGACCCCGACGTCACCAAGGGCCGGCAGCAGGCGCAGGCCAAGGCAGACCAGGCATTGCGCGACGGGCAGAAGGCGCTCGACGACCTCGACGCGCTGAAGGCGCTCAAGCTGTTCGACGACGCGGTGGCCGACTCCAAGGCCGGCGAGCCCGCCACCAAGCGCGGCTTCGAGACCTACGTGCTCGCTCAGATCATGCGGGCGGCGGCGATGGTGGCCAACGGAGACAACGACGCCGCCAAGGCCGAGATCGCCAAGATTCTCTCCTTCGCGCCCAAGGCCCAGTTCCCCGACACCCACTTCCCGCCCGAGCTGATCAAGTACGCCGAGGCGCAGCGCAAGGTGGTGCAGAAGGCGACCGGCACCATCATCGTGCGCTCGGAGCCGCCGGGCGCCAAGGTCACCATCGACGGCATCTTTCGCGGCTACGCGCCGGTGAGCGCGACCGGCTTCGCGCCCGGCCAGCACCTCACCGTGGCCCAGCTCGGCGGCTACCAGACGATCGCCGGCGAGATTCCGGTCGACGATCAGACGGTGCGGCTGAAGCCCGCGGAGGCGAACTCCCGGCTCGCGCTCGCCCGCGACAAGGTGAAGAAAGAGCCCGACGGCCCCGGCCGTGACGCCGCCGCCCGCGACTTCGGCCGGCTGCTCTCCGCCGACCAGGTGCTGCTGCTGGTGGCGCGCGCCAGCCTCTCGCCCGGCAAGCTCGACCTGATCGCCGAGCGCATCGACGTCAAAGACGGCCACAACTACGGCTTTCGCAGCGCGCCGGTGGAGCCCGCGCCCGACCCGATTCAGGGCTTCATCGGCTCGGTGCTGCTCAACGACGAGCCGCGCAGCGGCAGCAACATCGTCACCCACTTCGGCTCCGGAGGAGGGAAGGGCAGCTCCACCCGCACCATTCTCGCTTTCTCGTTCTGGGGCCTGGGAGCGGTCGGGCTCGGCACCGGCATCTTCGCCGGCGTCGAGGCCAACGATCGCGCCGCCCAGTACAAGAAGACGCTCCAGGTGCAGACGATCGCCTCGGCGAACCTGGCGAGCGAGGGCAAGACCTACGCGCTGATCGCCGACATCAGCTACGCGGTGGCGGTGCTCGCGATCGCCGCCGGCACCTTCTTCTTCCTCACCCGAAAGTCCTCGTCGTCATCGTCGTCTTCTTCGAGCGCGTCGACTGAGCCGCCCGCCGAGAAGAAGGCCGCGCCGCAGGACAAGCCGGTCGAGACCGCCAAGCCTCCGCCCGATCAGAAGAAGCCCGAGGAGCAGAAGAAGCCAGACGAGGCGAAGAAACCCGACGACGCCAAGAAGCCCGCTGAGGAGCCGAAGAAGCAGCCGGTCGAAGAAGAGAAGAAAGACACCCGCACCGAGAAGCAGAAGAAGGCCGACGAGAAGAAGCGCCTCGCCGAGGAGAAGAAGAAGGCCGAAGAAGACAAGCGCGAGGAAGAGCGCCGCAAGAAGGAAGAAGCGAAGGAAGAGAAGCGCAAGGCCGAGGAGCAGAAGAAGGCCGACGCCGAGGCGAAGAAGGCCGAAGAGCAGAAGAAGAAAGACGACGCCAAGGCCGCCGAGGCGCAGAAGAAGGCCGACGCGGAGGCGCAGAAGAAAGCCGACGAAGACGCGAAGAAGGCGGCCGACAAGAAGAAGACCGACGACGACGCGAAGAAGGCCGACGACGCCAAGAAGGCCGACGAGCAGAAGAAAGCCGACGACGCCAAGGCCGCCGAGGCGCAGAAGAAGGCCGACGAAGACGCCAAGAAGGCGGCCGACGCGAAGAAGGCCGAAGATCAGAAGAAGGCCGACGAGCAGAGCGACTCCGCGCGCAAAGCCGAAGAGCTCCGCAAACAGCAGGAAGCCGAGAAGAAGAAGAAGGAAGACGCGCGCAAGAAGCAGCAGCAGGACGACGAGGATTTGAAGAACCAGTGAGGCTCGTGGTTCAGTAACCTCACCCCGGAGCGCTTCGCGCTCTCGGCCCTCTCCTCTCAGGAGAGGGCTTGAACCAACCCGTTGAAAACTGGACGCGCCGCGACAGGCCTGTAGCGTCTGACGTCGAAGGCACGCTGCCTGCTCTTCAACGAGTGACGTGGCACATCAGCCGCGGCGAAAGGAACACCATGAAACGGGTCGGAGTCCTCTGCGGAGGCTGGGGTGAAGAGCGCGAGATCTCGGTGCGCACCGGCGAGGCGATCGCCACCGCGCTCGAGAAGAGCGGCCACAGCGTCACCCGCATCATCGCCGGCAAAGGGCTCGACCAGGCGGTGCGCGCGGCGCAGATCGACGTCGCGTTCCTCGCGCTCCACGGGCGCATGGGTGAAGACGGCCGCGTTCAGGGCCTGCTCGAGGTGCTCGGCGTGCCGTACACCGGCTCGGGCGTGATGGCCTCGGCGCTGGCGATGAACAAGCCGATGGCGAAGAAGGTGTTTCGCCAGCACAACCTCGCCACCGCGGTCGGTTACCAGATCAGCCGCGCGCTGCTCACCCAGGTCGACCCCCGCGAGCTGCACGCCGACCTCGGCTTTCCCTGCGTGGTGAAGCCCGCGCTCGGCGGCTCGTCGGTGGGCCTGTCGGTGGTGCGCACCGAGAGCGAGCTCGCAGCCGCGATGGCGAACGCCTGCCGCTTCGGCGGTGAGGCGATGGTGGAGCGCTTCGTCAAAGGCCGCGAGGTCACCGTCGGCATTCTCGGCGGCGAGGTGCTCGGCAGCCTCGAGGTCGCCCACGGGCAAGACACCTTCGACTACTCCGCCAAGTACCAGACCGGCGCCAGCTACCACCTGCCGCCGCGCCTCTCGGCCACCCGGGTGAAGAACGTGGAGCAGATGGCGAAGGCCGCCTACGACGCGCTCGGCTGCCGCGGTTACGCGCGGGTCGACTTCATCTGCTCCGACGCCGCCAACGACACCCTGCTCGAGGTGAACACGCTCCCGGGGATGACGCCGATGAGCCTGCTGCCGAAGATCGCCCGCCACGCCGGGGTCAGCTTCGAGCAGCTGGTGGAGCGCATTCTCGACCAGGCGGCGCTCGACGAGGCCGATGCGGGCGAGGCGGCCCAGGTCTTCGAGCAGGAAAACCGGCGTACCGCCTAGAAGATCTCGGCCGGTTTGAGGCCGCGTCCAGTTGTCCGATACGCTCGGCCCCATGCTCACCGCCGCGTTGTTGTTCGCCACCCTCGCCGCCGAGCCGCTCCGCCTCACGCCCGGGGGGCAGGAGGTGCTCAAGCTCCCGGGAGTCACCCGGGTGGCGATCAGCGGCGACGTGGCCGACGTGAGGGTGATCTCCGCCGGCGAGGTGATGGTGCTCGGCAAGCAGCGCGGGCGCACCACCATCACCTGGTGGGTGGGCAGCAAGATGAACACCCGCGCGGTGGTGGTCGACGACGGCCACGGGTCCGACCTGGCGAAGATGATTCACGACCTGGTGTCGCCCTCGCTCACGGTGGAGCAGTTTCAGGACAAGATCGTGATCGACGGGGTGCTCGACAGCGTCGACGACTACAACCGGCTGCGTTCGCTGGTCGGCAACGACCCGACGGTGACGGTGATGGCCCACCTGAACCCGCGGGTGCTCCCGGTGGTGGCCGAGATGATCACCCAGGCGCTGCACCGCGAAGGCTTGAAGACCGCGTTCGCCACCTGCGTCGGCGACCGCATTCTGCTCGAAGGCTCGGTGGCCGACTCGATGGAGTCTCAAAAGGCCAAGCTCATCGCCGACTCCATCTACGACCGGGCCACTTCGGGCCGTTGACCCGGTTTCCATTTGGAAGCGGTAAATCGGGCCCTTGCGGGGCCGGTCTGCCACTTTCTTTTGACACAGCGCGCCTGATCCCCTAAGGAACACTCGGTTTTCCACCGTCCGCGGGGAGGGGAAGTTTTGCCTTATCTTTCCGAGGCTTGGGGCATTGAGAGCGCGTCGCGATGACCACCTCTGAGGTCGTCTTTCTGCTGGTCTACTTCGGCGTGCTCGCCGTGCTGGCCATTTACGGCTCGCACCGGTACCGGATGGCGTATTTGTACTACCGCCACAAGTTCAAGCTCCCGACCCCCAAGGCCCCGCTCGAGAAGCTCCCCGCGGTGACCATTCAGCTGCCGGTCTACAACGAGCTCTACGTGGTGGAGCGGTTGATCGACTCGGTCTGCGCGATTCGCTACCCGAAGAACCTGCTCGAAGTTCAGGTGCTCGACGACTCCACCGACGAGACGGTGGGCATCGCCCGCGCCTGCGTCGAGCGGTGGCGTCAGCAGGGCGTCGACATCGTCTACATTCACCGCGACGACCGCACCGGCTTCAAGGCGGGCGCGCTGGAGAACGGGCTCAAGCAGGCGAAGGGCGAGTTCGTGGCGGTGTTCGACGCCGACTTCGTGCCCAGCCCCGACTTCCTCGAGCGCACGGTGCCGTTCTTCTCCGACGACAAGGTCGGCATGGTGCAGGTGCGCTGGGGCCACCTCAACCGCGACTTCTCGATTCTGACCCAGGCGCAGAGCATCTTCCTCGACGGGCACTTCATCATCGAGCACACCGCCCGCAACCGCTCGGGCTGCTTCTTCAACTTCAACGGCACCGCCGGCATCTGGCGGCGCGCCACCATCGAAGACGCCGGTGGCTGGCAGCACGACACCCTGACCGAAGACCTCGACCTGTCGTACCGGGCGCAGATGAAGCACTGGCAGTTCGTGTTTCTGCCCGAGGTGATCTCGCCGGCCGAAGTTCCGGTCGACATGAACGCCTTCAAGTCGCAGCAGCACCGCTGGGCGAAGGGCTCGATTCAGACCGCCAAGAAGCTGCTCCCGAAGATCTTCAAGAGCGACCTGCCGTTCGAGGTGAAGCGCGAGGCGTTCTTCCACCTCAGCAACAACATGGCGTACCTGCTGATGGTGCTGCTGTCGCTGCTGATGCCGCTGTCGATGGTGGTGCGCTTTCAGCACGGGCTCTACGGCACGCTGTTCCTCGACCTGCCGTTCTGCATCGCCGCCACCTTGTCGGTGTGCTTCTTCTACGTCGCCACCCAGCGTGAGCTCGGCCGCGGCTGGTGGGGCCGCATCAAGTACCTCCCGTTCATCATGAGCCTCGGCATCGGCCTGGCGATCAACAACGCCAAGGCGGTGGTCGAAGCGCTGCTCAACATGGAGTCGGGCTTCACCCGCACCCCGAAGACGGGGGCAGCCGGAAAGTCAGTGCAGAAGGTGAAGAAGAGCTACCGCGGCAAGGCCTCGTGGATGCCGTTCGTCGAGCTCGCCTTCGGCCTCTACTTCAGCTGGGCGGTCTGGTTCGCGTGGGACAAAGAGGTCTACACCTCGCTGCCGTTCCTGGTGCTGTTCCAGGTCGGCTTCCTCTACGTCGGCATCTCCAGCCTGCTCCAGGCGTTCACCGCGCCGAAGGCCCGCGTCTCCAGCGTCGGCGCGCCCGAGACCGTCTGAGCTGACCCACTCCTTTGGGAGAGGCCGACGAGCGTCATAGACGCTCGCGGGTGAGGGACAGCCCTGCCCACGCGTCTCGAACCACGCCGTGTGTTGAATCACCGATCCAAAACCGCTCTGACCTTCAGCAGCAGCTTGTCGGGTGTGATCGGCTTCTCCAGGTACTGCAGCCCGCCGTCGAGCACGCCGTGCTGCACGATCGCGTCGTCGGTGTAGCCCGAGGTGTAGAGCACCTTCATCGCCGGGCGCTGCACCACCAGCCGCTCCGCCAGCTGCCGGCCGTTCATTCGCGGCATCACCACGTCGGTCAGCAGCAGGTGCACGGTGGCGGGAAACTGCTCCGACACCAGCAGCGCGTCGCCCGGTCCGGCGGCCTCCAGCACCGCGTAGCCCGCGCCGCGGAGCACGTTGCGCATCAGCGCGCGCACGTGGTCTTCGTCTTCGACCAGCAGCACCGTCTCGGTGCCCCCGCGCACCTTCTCGGGCGCCTTGGGAGGCTCGGGGGCGGCGGCCTTGTCGGCCCCCTTCGCCACCGGGAGGTAGACCTTGAAGGTCGTTCCCTTGGAGGGCTCGCTGTAGACCCAGATGGTGCCGCCGCTCTGGCGCACGATGCCGAACACGGTGGAGAGGCCGAGCCCGGTGCCCTGCTCGCCCTTGGTCGAGAAGAATGGCTCGAAGATCCGATCCTGCACTTCCTTGGTCATGCCCTGGCCGGTGTCGGTCACCGCCAGCATCACGTGCTCGCCCACGGTGGCGCCCTCGTGGGTGGAGCAGAACCACTCGTCGAGCGTCACCTTCGACAGCTCGAGCGAGAGCTTGCCGCCCGAGGGCATCGCGTCGCGCGCGTTGACGCTGAGGTTGAGCACCACCTGCTCGAGCTGCGCCGGGTCGGCCATCACCTTGGGCAGGTCTTTTTCGCTCTGCACGTGGAGCTCGACCTGCTCGCCCAGCAAACGGTCGAGCATCGGCTCCAGCTGGGCGAGCTGGGCGGCGAGGTCGACCGCCTTCGGCCGCAGCATCTGCCGGCGGCTGAACGCGAGCAGCTGGCGCACCAGCGTCGCCGCGCGCTCGGCGGCAGTCTGTATCTCCACCAGGTCCATGCCGGTGGGCGAGCCCTTGGGCACGTGCTGCGCGGCCAGCTCGGCGCAGGAGAGAATCACGCTCAAGATGTTGTTGAAGTCGTGGGCGATGCCGCCGGCGAGGCTGCCGATCGCCTCCAGCTTCTGCGCCGCGTGGAGCTGCTCCTGCATCTTCTGCAGCCGCTTCTCGTGCTCCTTGCGCTCGGTGAGGTCGCGCACCAGCCCGCCGGCGCCGATCAGCCCGCCCTTGCCGTCGAGCAGGGGAAACATGCTGATCTGCACGTCGAACACGCTGCCGTCTTTGCGCTTCGCCCTGGTCTCTTGCGAGGAGGGGGCGTGGCCGGGCCGCACCATCGAGCGGCGGTGCTCCTCGGGCATCGGGCTCAAGGTGAGCACGTGCTGGCCGATGATCTCCGCGCGGCGCCAGCCGAACAGCTCTTCGGCGGCGCGGTTGAAGCTGATGATCCGGCCCTCGAGGTTGCGGCTGTAGATCGCGTCGTGCGACGACTCGACGATCGCCTCCAGCAGCGATTCGGCGCCCTGCGCCCGCTGCTCACTCGACAGGTCGGTGAAGATCGCCACCCCTCCGGTGATTTTCCCGGAGGCGTCACGCAGCGGCTGGCCGCTCACCCGCGCGGTGAAGGTGCTCCCGTTTCTGCGGGTGAACAGCTGCTCCGAGTGGGTCGACTCGCCCCTGGACCGCGCCGCGGCCTCCTCGCGCGCCCAGGCCTCCTGGCCGGTGGGCGCGAGCATTTCGATTGAGTGGCCGGCCAGCGCGCCTTTCTCGAGGCCGAACATCTGCTCCAGCCGGTGATTGGCGTAGAAGATGGTGCCCTCGAGGTTGCGCACCAGCACCCCGTCGGAGCTCCCTTCGAGCACCTGCCGAAACAGCTCCTCGTTGGCGGCGAGCCGTTCTTGCGCTTCGCGCTCGGCGGTGACGTCGATCATCACCCCGTCGCTGCGGCCGCTCGTGCCGTCGGGGTTGACGGTGACCCGCGCCACCACCCGAATCCACCGGGTCGCCCCGTCGTTGGGCCGAATGATCCGGTAGGTCTGCTCGGTGGCGTGGGCGGTGCCGGAGCGGGGCGTGCGCGCCTTCGCCAGCCGCTCGCGGTCGTCGGGGTGCACCAGGGCGGCGATCTTCTGTTCGTCGAGCGCCTCGCCGCGCGCGAAGCCCATCAGGTCGTAGAGCTCGGGGCTCCAGCGGCGCACCATCTGAGTGGGGCTGAACTCGCTCTCGAAGGTGCCCATCTTGAGGGCGCGCTGAACGAAGGCCTCGACGCGCTGATCGCGTGCGGTCCCCCGCTCCAAGCCATCGTCTGGTTCAGCCCCCACTTGCAGCGCCACCCTAGCGCCAAGCGTGGTCAGCGATCGAGCACCGTGCGTAGTTTGCGCAGCAACGCGTCGGGGGTGAGCGGCTTCTCGATGAAGTCGACCCCGCCGTCGAGCACCCCGTGCTGAACGATCGCGTCGTCGGTGTAGCCCGACATGAACAGCACCCTAATGCCGGGCCGTTTGGCCTTGATCCGCTCCGCGAGCTCGCGGCCGTTCATGTGCGGCATCACCACGTCGGTGAGCAGCAGCTGAATGGTGCCGGCGAACTGATCAGAGACCAGCAGCGCGTCGCCGGGGCTGCCCGCTTCGAGCACCGCGTAGCCGCGCTGGCGAAGAATGTCGCGCACCAGGTGGCGCACCGCGGGCTCGTCTTCGACCAGCAGCACCGACTCGCTGCCGCCGGCGGTCGTCACCTGAACTTCCGGCTCCACCCTCGCCTCGGCGTCGGTACGAGGGAGGTAGACCTTGAAGGTCGTACCCTGGCCAGGCTCGCTGTAGACCCAGACCGTGCCGCCGCTCTGTTTCACGATCCCGAAGACGGTCGAAAGGCCCAGACCGGTGCCCTTCTCGCCCTTGGTCGAGAAGAACGGCTCGAAGATTCGCTCCTGTACCTCTTTCGTCATTCCCGCGCCGGTGTCGCTCACCGCCAGCATCACGTAGCGGCCGGGCTTCGCCTCGTGGTGGGTCTGACAGAACGCCTCGTCGAGCTCGGCCTCCGACAAGTCGAGGGTGAGCTTGCCGCCCTTGGGCATCGCGTCGCGCGCGTTCACGCAGAGGTTGATCACCACCTGCTCCATCTGCGCGGGGTCGGCGAGCACCATCGGCAGCTCCCGGGGCGCGAGCAGGGTCAGCTGCACCTGCTCACCCAGCAGCCGGGCGAGCATCGGCTGCAGCTGGCCCAACAGCTCGGCGAGCTGAATCGGCTGAGGCCGGAGCATCTGCTTGCGGCTGAAGGCGAGCAGCTGGCGCACCAGGCGCGCGGCGCGGTCGCTGGCGTCGAGAATCTGCTTCATCTCTTCCCGCAGCGGAGAGGTTGCCCCCAGCTCTTCCCGGGCGAACAGCGCGGTGGAGATGATCACGGTGAGGATGTTGTTGAAGTCGTGGGCGATGCCACCGGCCAGGCTGCCGATCGCCTCCAGCTTCTGGGCCGCGTGGAGCTGCTCGCGCATCTTCGCCAGCTCCGCCTCGCGTTTTCGGTGCTCGGTGAGGTCGGTGAACCTGACCATCCCTCCGATGACCTTGCCGTAGGAGTCGCGGAGCGGCTCCGCCCGCACCTCGGCGAAGAAGGTGGAGCCGTTCTTGTGAAGCAGCTCGGTCTCGGCGCGGTGCGACTCTCCGCGGGCCCGGGCGGCGAGCTGCGCGTCTCGGTGTGCGGCGTTGGGAGGGCCGAGGGCACCCACGTCTTTGCCGATTAGCTCGCGCGGCCCATACCCGAACATCTGCGCCAGGCGCCCGTTGGCGAAGGTGATGGTGCCCGCGGGGTCTCGCATCAGCACCCCGTCGGAGGTGCTCTCGAACAACCGCCGGAGCCGGTACTCGCTGGCCGCGAGCGCGAGCTGGGCCTCTTTCTTCTCGGTGATGTCGCGCATCACCCCGTCGACGCGAGACACCACCCCCGCGCTGCGGTTGATGCGGGCCGACATTCTGATCCACCGGGTGGCGCCGTCACTCTCGCGCCGAATTCGAAAATCGTCTTCGTAGAAAGAGGAGCCGATCAACGCAGCTTGCCGGGAGGTCTGAACGCGCTCCCGGTCTTCAACGATGATGAACGAGTCGACCCGCGAAGGCGTCAACACCTCGCCCCGAGCAACTCCAAACAGGTCGTAGAGCTCCGGGCTCCAGCGGGTGGTTGGTTTGCCGCCCTCGAACAGGGTCTCGAAGCTGCCCAGGCTCACCAGCGACTGGGCCAGCGCCTGCACCACCCGGTCGTGGCGCCCGGGGTCGAGCTCGGTTGCGCCGGGCCGGTGAATCACCGCGAAGATCGCCTCCAGACCCCCGGCGCCGCGCAGCGCACGCAGCACGACCTGAACGGGGAACACCTCACCCGAGCGGTGGCGGTGCTCTCCTTCGTACGGCGACACCTCGGCCCCGCCGCGGAGCACCTCGACCCTCGACTGGAAGAAGCCGTGCCGCCAGTCGGGCATCAGCTGGGTCATCGGCTGACCGATCAGCTCGGTCTGATTCCAGCCGTAGAGGCGCTCGGCGCCCTCGTTCGCGGCCGAGATCGTGCCCTCCGGAGTGAGCCAGAGCACACCGTCGCCGATCGCCCCGGCGAGCGTTTCAAAGACTCTGGCGGCATCCCCCACCAATGAAACGGTAGACGCGCCCTCGACTGGAAGTCGAGTCACAATCGGCGGCCGGGGCGTCTCGTCTGTGACGTATGTCAGCGATCGAGCACGTTGCGCAGTTTGCGCAGCAGCGCGTCTGGGGTGAGTGGCTTCTCGATGAAGTCGACCCCGCCGTCGAGCACCCCGTGCTGCACGATCGCGTCGTCTGTGTAGCCCGACATGAACAGCACCCTGATGCCGGGCCACTTGTCTTTCACCCGCTGGGCGAGCTCGCGGCCGTTCATGCGCGGCATCACCACGTCGGTGAGCAGCAGCTGCACCTCGTTGGCGTGCTGCTCGCTGATCAGCAGCGCGTCGCCCGGGCTGGCGGCTTCGAGCACGGTGTAGCCGCGCTGGCGAAGCACCTCGCGCACCAGCGAGCGCACCTGGGCCTCGTCTTCGACCAGCAGCACCGTCTCGGTGCCTCCGGCCGCCGCCACCTGCTGAACCGCGTCGGCCGGGGCCTCGGCGTCGGTGCGGGGCAGGTAGACCTTGAAGGTGCTGCCCTTGCCGGGCTCGCTGTAGACCCAGACGGTGCCACCCGACTGCTTCACGATTCCGAACACCGTCGACAGCCCCAGCCCGGTGCCCTTGTCGCCCTTGGTCGAGAAGAACGGCTCGAAGATGCGGTCGCGCACCTCCTGGGTCATGCCCAGGCCGGTGTCGCTCACCGCCAGCATCACATAGCGGCCCGGCGAGGCGCCGAGGTGGGTCTGGCAGAACGTCTCGTCGAGCTCCACCGCCGACAGATTGATGGTGAGCTTGCCGCCCATCGGCATCGCGTCTCGCGCGTTGACGCAGAGGTTGATCACCACCTGCTCCATCTGCGCCGGGTCGGCGAGCACGCGGGGCACCCCCTGGGGCGCGAGCACGGTGAGCTCGATGTCTTCGCCGAGCAGGCGGGCGAGCATCGGCTGCAGCTGCTCGAGCAGCGTGAGCAGCTCCAGCGGGCGCGGCCGCAGCAGCTGCTTGCGGCTGAAGGCGAGCAGCTGGCGCACCAGCCGCGCGGCGCGGTCGGAGGCGTCGAGAATCTCTTTCATCTCTTCGCGCATCGGCGAGCCCTCGGGCAGGTCTTCGCGGGCCACCAGCGCGGTGGTGATGATCACGGTGAGAATGTTGTTGAAGTCGTGGGCGATGCCGCCGGCGAGGCTGCCGATCGCCTCCAGCTTCTGCGCCGCCTGGAGCTGGGAGCGCATCTTCGCAAGCTCGCTCTCTTGCGCCAGCCGCTCGCTCAGGTCGCTGAAGGTGCCCAGCCCGCCCACCACCTTGCCGGCGCCGTCGCGCAGCGGCTCTCCGCGCACCTCGGCATAGAAGGTGGTGCCGTCTTTGCGGAGGAACTCGGTGCGCGACAGGTGGGCATCGCCGCGGGCGCGGCCGGTCAGCTCCCGCGCCAGCCCCTGCGGGTCGGGCAGGGCGAGCCGGCTGACGTTCTGGCCCAGGAGCTCGCCGCGCTCGTAGCCGAACATCTGATCGAGCCTGAGGTTGGTGAAGTTGATCACCCCGGTGAGGTCGCGAATCAACATTCCGTCGGAGGTGCTCTCGAAGATTTGCCGCAGCCGCTCCTCGCTCGCCGCCAGCTGGGCGGTGGCCACCTTGGTCTCGGTGATGTCGCGCATCACCCCTTCGGAGATCACCGCCGCGCCGTCGCGGTGCATGCGGGTGGAGGCGCGAATCCACCTGATCGCGCCGTCGTTCGGGCGCACGATGCGAAACTCCTCCTCGTAGACGTTGAGACCGCCCTGCAGCGCCTTCGCCCGGCTGTCACGCACCGCCGCCAGATCCTCGGGGTAAATCAGCCTGGCGATCGTCTCGGCGGTGATCACGGTGCCGCGGGGCAACCCGTACATGTCGTAGAGCTCGGGGGTCCACTGCACCGTCACCGCGCCGCTTTCGTTTCGCGCCTCGAACGCTCCCAGCCGGGGAAACGACTCGCTGAACCGGGTCGTGGTCACCTCTTCGCGGAGCGAGCGCACCACCGCGAACACTCCCGCCAGCTCCGGGCTGCGCGCCGCCGAGAGCGCGACGTGCACGCCGAACACCTTGCCTGAGCGGTGGAGGTGCTGACCTTCGTAGGGGGGCACTGCATTGCCGCTGCGCAACAGCTCCAGCCGCGAGCGAAAGAAGTCGTGGCGCACCGAAGGCAGCAGCGTCACGAACTCCGCGCCGGTGAGCTCGTCGCGCTTCCACCCGTAGGTGCGCTCCGCCGCCGAGTTCAGCGCGCAGATCTTCCCGAAGGCGTCGAGCCAAATGACGGCGTCGCCGAACGCTTCGGCGAGCGCCTCGACCAGTGCTGTGTTGTGAACCCCCACTGACGAGAAACAAAGTAGGGGCGATTTCGGGCCGGAGTCGAGCCCGGCGCCGACTTTTTGCAGGTGTGGCTAAACGACGCAGTTTTTGCGCGTCACTTGCGCGCGCGCTCGGCCCGAATCGCCTTCTCGCCGTGCTTCTTGCCGGTGAGCTGCTCGAAGCCGACCACGTCTTCGTCGGCCACGAACAGGTAGCTGAACGCGCGGAGCACTTCGGCGCGGTGTAGCTTGCCGGCGGGAGCGCCCAGCCCTTCGAGCGCGGCGCCCATGGTGGCCGAGTCGAAGCCGTCGAGCGTGCCCAGGTTGATCCACACCCGGGCCTCGCCCTCCGCCGGAGGAATGACCTTGCTCACCCCGCGCTTGCGCGGCTCACCGGGCCCGCGCTCGCCGTCGCCGGTGCGCTCGCGCCGTTCACCGCGCTCGCGCTTCTCTCCGCGTTCGGAGCGCTCGCCGCGCTCGCGCCGGGGCCGCTCGGCCCGCACTTCGCCCTCGCTCGAGCTCGCGCCGGAACTGGCGGTGGGGTCGCCCATCGGCGGCAGCGGCTTGCCCGACTGGAGCGCCTCGAACAGCTCCCGGTCAGACATCTTCTTCGGGCGATCGCTGTTCGCGGGCGCCGCCGGAGGCCGCGTCGCCGCGACCTCGACCGGCGCTTCGCTGCCTTCCTTCGGCGTGGCGGCGTCGATGGTGACCGCCGGAATGTTGGGCTGGGTCACCGCGGTCGACGGGCGGTCTTCGTGACGGCGGGGCCGCTCTTCGCGCTCACGCCGGCCACCGCGCTCACGGTCTTCGCGGCCACCCCGGCGGTGCTCGTCGCGGCCACCGCGGCCGCCGCGCTCTTCACGGCCGCCGAAGCTGCGGCTGCTCTCGCGCTTGGGCTCACGCTCGCGTTCCTCGCCCGGGCCGTGGCTCGCGCGCTCCTTGCGCCGCGCCGCGAAGAAGAACTTCAGCATGAACGCGATCAGCTCGTCGGCGTCAGGCCGCTTCTTCAGGTTCGACGCCAGCTCGAGAAAGCTCTCGGTCACCGCGCCCAGCGCCGCCTCTTTCAGCTCGCTGACGTGACGGTCGGTCCACATCTGGAGCGCCTGCTCCGGCGACGGCATCTGCCGCCGCTCGAAGTTGATGCCGTATTTCTTCTCGAGCGCTGTCAGGGTCGCCAGCTCGCGCCCGGAGGTGAGGTTGAGCGCCACGCCCTTCTTGCCGATGCGGCCGGTGCGGCCGGCGCGGTGGAGGTACACCGCCGGGTCTTCGGGCAGCGAGTAGTTCACCACGCACTTCAGATCGGAGATGTCGATGCCGCGCGCCGCGATGTCGGTGGCGACCATGAAGGCGACCTCGCCGCGCTTCACCTTCGCCATCACCCGCTCGCGCTCCTTCTGCGGCAGGTCGCCGTTGAGCAGCTCGGCGTCGAACCCGTTGCGGTTGAGCACCGCGGTCACCAGCTCGGTGTCGTCGCGGGTGTTGCAGAACACGATCGCGTTCTCGGGCTCTTCCATCTCGAGCACGTAGATCAGGTTGCGCGGCTTCGGGTACGCGTCAGACAGCTCGTACCTGATGTGCTGAATGTGCTCGACGGTGAACACGTCGCCCGACAGCAGCAGCGTCTCGGGCTCGTTGGTGTACTTGGCGATCAGCCGCTGAATGTCCTCCGGCACGGTGGCCGAGAAGAGCAGCACCTGGCGCTGCTTCGGGAGGTAGTCGAGGATCCGGGTGACCTCCTCGTAGAAGCCCTGGTTCAGCATCTCGTCGGCTTCGTCGAGCACCGCGTGGTCGCACTTCGAGAGGTCGAGGTTCTTGCGCCGAATGTGGTCGAACACCCGGCCCGGGGTGCCGACGACGATCGCCGCGCCGCGCTCGAGCGCGTCTTCCTGCTGCTTCATCGACGCGCCGCCGTAGATCGCGACCACTTCGATGTCGCGGTACTTGGCCAGCTCGGTCAGCTCGGCCGCCACCTGGAGCGCCAGCTCACGGGTCGGGCAGAGCATCAGCGCCCGCACGCCGCGGGCGCCCTTGGGGAGCTTGTCGAGAATCGGCATTCCGAAGGCGGCGGTCTTGCCGGTGCCGGTCTTGGAGCGGACGATCAGGTCTTTGCCCGCCACCACCGGGCCGTAGGCCTTCGCCTGCACCGGGGTCGGGTTGCTGTAACCGCGCTCGGCCACCGCGCGCAGGAGCTCGGGAGAAAGACCGAGATCCGAGAAGCCCACGTCGGCGACGTACTCCTGCGGCCGGTGCTCGGGGGCTTCGGGCAGTGGAACCACTTCGGGTGTGCTCATCGTAGCGACCCCTGTACCATGCCTTGCGGTGGGGACAAGCTGACCTTAAGAGTGTGTTGCATGCCGCGCGCCCGCACTAAAAAAGCCAAGCCGGCCAAGGAAGAGGTGGTGGAGGGGCAGGTCACCGCCTCCCAGGACGCCGCCGAGCCTGCCGAGCCCGCCGAGCCGAAAGAGGCCGAGCTCGAAGAGGTCGAGGTCGACGAAGACACCACCGCGCTGGCGAAGGCCGACGACAAGTCGATTCGCTCCCGCGACCCGCTGGCCGCGTACATGGCCGAGGTGCAGCGGCACCCGTTGCTGTCGCGCGAAGAAGAGCAGGCGCTCGCCATTCGCTACCGCGACAGCGGCGACGTGCGGGCGGCGGCCAAGCTGGTGGCCTCGAACCTGCGGCTGGTGGTGAAGCTGGCCCACGAGTACCACCGCAACCCGCTCTCGCTGCTCGACCTGATTCAAGAGGGCAACATCGGGCTGATGCAGGCGGTGAAGAAGTTCGACCCGGGTCGCGGGGTGAAGCTGGCCTCCTACGCCGCCTGGTGGATTCGCGCGTACATCCTTCGCTACATCATGGACAACTGGAAGCTGGTGAAGCTCGGCACCACCGAGGCCCAGCGAAAGTTGTTCTTCAAGCTGCGCCAGGAGCAGGACCGGCTGGTGGCGCAGGGCTTCGAGGCCACTCCCAAGCTGCTCGCCGAGCGCCTCAACGTCTCGGAGCAAGACGTGGTGGAGATGGATCAGCGCCTCGGCCACGACGAGCTCTCGCTCGACGCGCCGCTCAACCCCAACGACGATGATCAGACCTCCCGGGTCGATCGCACCATGCCGTCGAAAGAGGTCGGCGCCGACGTGAGGCTGGGCGACGAGCAGCTGAAGCAGGTCTTCAAAGACAAGCTCGACACCTTCGCCAAGACCCTGAACGAGAAAGAGCGCTACATCTTCGAGAAGCGGCTCACCTCCGATGCGCCAATCACGCTGCAGGACATCGGCGCCCACTACGGGGTGTCGAGAGAGCGCGCCCGGCAGATCGAAGCCGCCTTGATGGTCCGCATGAAGGAGTACATGCGCAAGGAGATCCCCGACTTCGATCTCCAGACCCTCGACGAAGAGTAATTCTCAGCGGCTGAGAAACCCCGAGGAGACGTTTTTCCCAGGTGATCTTTTGACGGCCGCTCTTGCGCTTGGCTATGCATTCCGGTGTCGTCCGGGGCAGAACCCAAAAGAGGGGAAATCTAAAAACATGAAAGTCACTCGTAAGCCTCCCGAGGCGCCGCGTTCGACGGGCAAGGCAGAGAAGTCCGACAAGTCGGAGAAGGCGAAGCAGCCGAAGGTCGAGAAGGAGTCGACCAAGAAGTCCGGTTGGACGGGCGAGACCAAGGGCCGCAAGCCGACCCCCGAGCTCGGGCCGTTGACCAGCCGCAAGCCGGTGATGGACGGCGGCCGCAAGCCGACGCCCGAGCTGGGGCCGCTGACCAGCCGCAAGCCGCCGATGCCGGAGGTCGGTCCGCTCACCAGCAAGAAGCCGGTGATGGACGGTGGTCGCAAGCCGACGCCCGAGCTGGGGCCTTTGACCAGCCGCAAGCCGCCGATGCCCGAGGTGGGCCCGTTGTCGTCGCGCAAGCCGACGCCTGAGCTGGGGCCGCTGACCAGCCGCAAGCCGCCGATGCCCGAGCTGGGCCCGCTGACTTCGCGCAAGCCGACCCCTGAGCTGGGGCCGCTGACCAGCCGCAAGCCGCCGATGCCCGAGCTGGGGCCGCTGACTTCGCGCAAGCCGACGCCCGAGCTGGGGCCGCTGACCAGCCGCAAGCCGCCGATGCCTGAGGTCGGTCCGCTCACCTCGCGCAAGCCGGTGATGGACGGTGGCCGCAAGCCGACGCCCGAGCTGGGGCCGCTGACCAGCCGCAAGCCGCCGATGCCTGAGGTCGGCCCGCTGACCTCGCGCAAGCCGACGGTGATCGTCGAGCTCGCTCCTCAGCCGCCGAAGAAGTAGGCAACTGATGCGGCTCGACCGCGATGCTGGGCCGAACCGCGATCTGAAAGAGCGCCTGCGCTCCCTCTACCTGTCGGAGGGAGTGCTGCGCCACGGGCCGCAGGGTCCGATCGTCTCCACCGACGGTGAGTCGGCGCGATGGATGATCGACTCGCTGTCTTTCTCGCTCACCTCCAACGGCTCGGCATTGGCCGCCGACTCGCTGCTCGGGCTGCTCGAGCAGTTCGAGGGCCGGCAGCTCGCCACCTACGGCACCATCGGGCTGCCGTTGATGCAGGCGGTGGTGCTCCGCTCCAAGGGCAAGTACCGCGGGCTGATCGTTCGCAAAGAAGTGAAGGCGTACGGTGCGCGCAAGCGGGTGGAGGGCAAGCTCGACCCTCACCAGCCGGTGGTGTTGATCGACGACTCGATCACCTCCGGCAACTCGATGTCGCTCTGCGCCCAGTACCTGCGCGAGGCCGGGCTCGAGGTGGAGGGCGGCGTGTTCCTCACCCGGTTCGGCTTCGAGGGCGTGTCGCGCCTGCAGGCCGAGCTGGGCGTGCCGATGAAGGTGCTGTTCGACGTCGAGCGCGACTTCTACTCCGGCATTCCCGGCGAGACGCCGTACGCGCTCAACGGGCTGAAGACGTTGGAGACGCTGCCGTGGTCGAAGCAGCGCCTGCCCGACGGGTTGGACCCGTGCACCGCGGCGCGCCGGGTGATCGAGCACTGGCTGTCGGCTGGCCAGGCGCTGCTGCCGCCGAAGCGCCTCGACGCCGTCGCTCCGCACCAGGGCGGCACCTTCGTCAGCCTCCGCCACCATCGAGACGTTCACCAGAGGCCGGCGCGGAGCGGCTTCTGGCACCTGCCGGGGGAGCGCCCGCGCTCGCAAGCCGAAGACCTGGTCTGGGCCGCGGTGCAGACCGCCGAAGAGTTGAAGAAGTCGCCCCGCGCCCGCGCGCTGCTCGACCAGTGCGGCGTGGCGGTGACCACTTTTTCCGAGCTCGAGCCGGTGCCGCTCTCGAAGGTCGACGACCGCGAGCACGGCATCGTGGTGCGCAGCCTCGAGCGGCCGTGGGTGATGGGCGGCGGGCTGCCGCGCATGCCCGGCCTGCGCAACCCGTGGGAGCTGTTCGCGCACGCCGCCTTTCGCAACGCCCAGCTGCTGCCCACCGAGCGGTTCGAGATTTTTCGCCACCAGGTGTTCAAGCGGGTGGAGCAGGGCGCCCAATGGCAGCCCACCGGCGTGCCGCTGGTCGAAGGCGCCTTGCCCGAGGAGCACCGGCGCGCGGTCGAGCCGCTGCTGCGCCGCGCGCTCGCCGAGGTGAACGGCTTTCTCGGCGGCGACAAGCCGGAGGGCGACGAGCCCGCGTGGCCCCTGGGCGTGGAGCAGCTGTACCTGAGCTTCTTTCGCGGCGGCCGGCTGCAGGGCTGCATGGGAACGCAGGCGGGCGAAGAAGCGGCCACCCTGCGTGACCTCGCCCGGGCGGTGGTGAGCGACCGGCGCTTCGAGCGCGGCGACGGAGACGCGGCGGTGGTGCTCAGCTTTCTGCGCAACCGCCAGGTGGTGGGCGACTCCGACCCGGAGTGGATGGCGCGGGTCACCCGCTACGGCGAGCAGGCGATCGAAGTGGCTCAGGAGGACCGCTCGGCGCTGCTGTTGCCCGCGGTGGTCAGCTACCAGGGCTACGAGCGGCAGGCCTTCGCCGAGGCGGTGATTGCCAAGGCTCAGCTCCGAGCGCCGCCGTACCACTTCGCGCTCTCCGACGTGATCAGCTGGGGCGTCTCGCCGGCTGGAGTGGTGAAGATGCGCGGCGCGGTGAGCGAGCATTCGCCGCTCGCCGCGGGTGACCTCTCGGCGGCGCTGCGCCGTTTTCTCGAGCGGGCCCACTCGAAGAGCGGCGAGCCTTACGTGCGCTACCTCGTCTACCAGGACGTGCTGAAGACCGACTGGGCCGGGCACTGGCTGGCGCACCGGGCCTGGGTGAAGAACCGGCTCGGGTTGGAGAAGCAGGCGCGCGAAGACCTGGGCCGCTTTCGGGTACGCGGGCTCACCCTCGCGCTCGGCCGCGAGCCGTGCGGAGTGGCCGAGTACGCCTTCAACGCGCTCGCCTGGCTGGAGCTCGGTCAGCCGAAGAAGGCGCTCCCGCTGCTGCAGCGGCTGCTCAACGCGGTCGACGCCACCGGCTGCCTCGCAGGGCCCGAGGGCGACGAGCAGGACTTCTACCCCTACCAGGCGCTGCTGGCGTTCGCCTCCGCGGTGAAGCGCAAGGTGCTCCCGCGCTCCGAGACGCTCGACCGCGCGTTCGCGCACTACCGAAGGCGGTGGCGGGGCAACCACGCCTGGGGCTCCTACGCCTGGGCGGCGCAGGCCTTCACCGCCTGGGGCCTGGCGGTGCGCGACGACGCGTTCCTCGAGCTCGCTCGCGAGGTGGTGCTCCACGGCCTCGACTCGCAGTCGGAGCGCGAGGGCTGCTTCTTCACCCCGCTCGAGGCCGAGACGCCGTCGGCGATGACCGCGGTCTACCTGGAGGCGGTGGCGGCGGGGCTGCACGCGGCCCGCGCGCTGGGCGACAAGGGGTTCGAGCGCCGCTGCCAGGCGTCGTTCGAGCGCGGGCTGCGCTTCTTGTCGTCGTTGGTGGTGACGGCGCACGACCGGCCGTTCGTACCCAACTTCGCCTGGGCCGAAGGCGGGCTGCGCTCGCACCCGGGCTCTGATGAAGTTCGTCTCGATTTCGTTCAACACGCGCTCAGTGCGCTGCACGTCTTCAGCCATGGCGTGTTTGGGAAGGTGAACCGATGAAACCCGTCGCTCTCGTCAGCATGCCCACCCTGAGCCCCCACATTCCCTCGTTCACCCTCGGCATTCTCAAGCCGACGCTGGAGCGCGCCGGCATCACCGCCGAGCCGTTCTCGTTCTTCCTGCACTTCGCGAAGATGATCGGCTGGGAGCTGGCGTTCGAGCTCTCATACGTCGACACCGCGATGGCGGGGGAGTGGATCTGGACCAAGGCGGCCTTCGGCAACTTCGCCGACGACGCGGCCTACCTGAAGAAGTTCGCGCCCGAGGTGAAGGCGCTGATGGCGAAGGCCGGCGGCTTCAAGCCCGCGCGGCTGAAGCAGCTGAAGAACCGCGACTGCCCGATGTTCATCGACTGGGCGGCGGAGCAGGGCGACTGGAGCAAGTACTCCTTCGTCGGCTTCACGGTGGTGTTTCAGCAGCTGATCGCCTCGCTCGCGCTCGCCAAGGCGATCAAGAAGAAGAACCCCAAGGTGCCGATCGTCTTCGGCGGCGCCACCTTCGAAGACGACATCGCCGAGCAGGTGCTGAAGCACTGCGACTTCGTCGACGCGGTGCACTGCGGCGACGCCGACGAGACCCTGCCCGAGCTGGCGCGGCGCCTCGAAGCGGGCCAGAGCCTCGAGGGGCTGAAGGGCGTGATGTTCAAGGAAGACGGGGTGGTCAAGTACGCCGGCCGCGCCCCCAACCTGATGCAGCTCGAGAAGACGCCGTTCCCCGACTACGACGACTACTACCAGCTCATCTCCGAGCTCGGGCTCGACGAGTGGGACAACGCGCCCGAGATCATGCTGCCGATCGAGACCGCGCGCGGCTGCTGGTACGGCATGAAGAACCACTGCACCTTCTGCGGGCTCAACCGCCAGGGCATGGAGTTTCGCCACAAGCCCGCCGCGCAGGTGCTGGAGATGTTGAAGAGCCTCTCGCGCCGCTACGGCACCACCCACTTCAACGCGATCGACAACATCCTCGCGCCTGAATACGTCGAGAAGCTGTTCGGCCAGCTGAAGGCCGAGCACACCGACCTCAAGCTGCACTACGAGATTCGGCCCACCGTCAACCACGAGAAGCTGAAGCTGATGAAGGAGGGCGGGCTCTTCTCGGTGCAGCCGGGCGTGGAGAGCTTCTCGACCCACGTGCTGACGCTGATGAAGAAGTTCACCACCGGGGTGAAGAACCTCGAGCTGATCAAGTGGACCACGTATTACGGCATCGACAACCTCTACAACATTCTCTACGGCTTCCACGGCGAGGTGCCGCAGGACTACGTCGACCAGGCGGCCACCATTCGCAAGATTCCCCACTTCCACGCGCCGTACACGATGGCGCTGGCGCGGCCCGACCGCGGCTCACCGATGTACGAGCAGCGCGCCGAGCACGGCATCGTGAAGATGACCCCGGCGCCCTGCTACCCGTTCTTGTTCCCCAAGCCGTTCGACCTCCAGAAAATCTCTTACTACTTCGAAGACGAGCGGGTGGGCGTGCCCGACAAGGAGGTCTACGAGGAGTGTCTCGGCCTGGTCGACCACTGGCGCGCGACCTGGACCTCACCGCACCGCCGCACGCTCACCTATTTGAAGGGCTACGACACCGTCACCGTGCACGACCGCCGCGGCGACACTCCGAAGCAGGCGCGCTTCGACGACCGGGGCGCGAAGCTGCTCGACGCGCTCGCCGACGCCCGCCGCCACGAAGACCTGGTCGCCGAGTTCGACGGCGACTCGAAGTGGCTCGACGCGCAATTGGCCGAGTTCGCCGCGCACGACTTCGCGGTCCACCTCGACGGCAAGTGGTTGGGCCTCGCCCTCCCGCAAAACCCCTACCACTGACCCTCTCCTTTGGGAGAGGCCGACGAGGCCCATAGGGCCTCGCGGGTGAGGGACAGCCCCATCCACGTGCCCGAACGAGGGGCCGCCCCTTAAAGGGGCCGTCGCTACAGCGCCGCCCTTAAAGGCTAATTCTGATTCCCGTTGCCCAGGCAGCCGCCGTGCTGCGAGCCGTAGTTGCACTTCGACTTCTGCAACGACAGCAGGCCTTCGGCGATCAGCGGCCCGGCGAGCCCCATCGACTGGCCATCGGCGAGGCGCCGCGGGCTCATCGTCTGAGAGACGCAGACGGCGCCCACGTACACCGCGGTGTCGATGTCTTGCCGGTAGTTCTGGCCGCCATCGGTGCCGCCGGCGGCCTCATCGGCGTTGTCGCGAATGTAAATCATCACGTCTTCCTTCGCGTCGCCGTCGAGGTCGTAGAAGAGCTCGCGGTGGGCATTGAGCGCCGACCAGTAGCCGCCGTCGGAGGTGATCGCCGGAGCGCTGTTCCAGGTCGAAGGAATCGGGTTGTAGTTCGACGGGTCGTTGAGAAACGTGTTCCACACCGGCTGTTGCGCCGGGTCGGCGAAGTAGCCGCGGGAGATCTGCAGGCCCGCCTCCGCGCACGACAGCTCGGTCGCGCCGCGCGAGACGTACGAGGCCCGCCGGTGCGAGTAGCTCGCGTAGAAGAGAATGCCCGAGGTCACCAACAGAATGATGGTGACGAAGATGATGCTGGTGAGGAGCGCGCTGCCTCGTGCGTTTCGTTTCATCGGCTCTCCTCTAGAACGCGGTCATCGCCATGTTCGGCAGCTCGACCCGGCGGCCGAAGGTCACCCGCTGATAGCCGTCGGGCGTCGCGACCGGGCTGTGGTTCTCGACCGTGAGCGGTGCGAACAGCTGGTTCACCTGGTTGCCGTCGCCGGTGAGGCTGCGGTTGTGGGCGCGCGCCACCAGGGTCACCCGCATCGCCTTCACCTGCTTCGGGCTCGCGACCAGCGGGGTGGGCGGCAGACCCGCGTCGGGGTCGTAGAGGTTCGGGTTCTTCGCGCCGGTGGGGTCGATCAAGGTGACGATCTGCAGGTCTTCGACGTCGGGAATCTCGGGCACCACGCCCGGGGTCGCCGAGTTGCTGAAGGGCGCCGCGGCGGTGCCGCCGCTGAGCGAGCCGTAGGCGCGAAACAGCGCCGGGTGCATCGTGCCGTCGGGGTCTTTGTCGTTCGGGTTGAGCCCGATGTAGTAGTGCAGCACCTGCACCCCGACCATCGAGTCGCCGGAGTTGATCACGCCGGCCGCCGCGCCGATGTCGGCGCTGGTGACGTTGTTGCCGGTCACCGTCGGGTTGGAGAGCAGCGCCGCCTTGCCGGTGCCCTGGCTGGAGATCATCATCAAGAAGCGGCCCAGGCCCTGGTAGCTGCTGAACCCCGCGCCACACGCGACCTGAATCGGGGTGCCCATGTTGACGATCGGCGTCTTGGCGCCGGTGTCCCAGCAGGCTTCACCGAGCGCGAGCCGGGCGGGCGAGACCATCCAGATCTCGTCGGTGCCGACCACCGGGTTGGGGCCGTTGCCGCCGGGGTTGAGGCCCGCCGAGTTGTCGACCACGTAGATGGGGTTGATTTGGGTGGGAGTGCCGATGTTGACCGTGATCGAGGTCGAGGCGCCGAGGCCCGCACGCTCGAGGTTCTCGAGCATCTCGGCGCTCGCCAGACGGGAGCGCTCCGCCGCCTCGACGTTGCCGGTGCGATCGCGCGCCATGCGCACCGCCGCCACCATCAGCGTGGTCGCCGCCGCCACCGCCACCAACATCACCGCCATCGCCACCACCAGCTCGATCAGCGTGATGCCACGGTTGCTTCGAGAAGCCGCGCGCTTCATCAGTTCACCCACATGTCGTGGTGCACCACCGTGCCCACCGAGCCGACCACGCCGTTTGCGTCGGTGTAGAAGGTGTCGCCGCCCGGCAGCTGCGCTCCGTTGCGCGTCACCCGAATCCAGATTGTGTAGACGGTGTGGGTGCTCGGCAGCCCGTTCGATTGGGTCGCGTAGAGGTTGAAGCTGGGCTCGAAGCCGTTGCCCACCACCATTTCACGGCAGAACGTGGTCTTCGGAATCGACGAGTCGTTGCACGGTACGCCCGGAGTGACGGTGAGGTCGGGCACGATGGTGCCGTCGGGAATGATTCTTGAAGTACGCGCCCACCGAGAGGTCGAGCACGCCGTCGGTGCCTCCCGCCGCGCTGCAGCCCGGGCACACGGGAGGATCAGGGTCGACCACCCAGGCGCCGGTGCCGGGCATCATCGTCTCGATTCCGCCCGCGCCACCCGGCCAGGTGCTGGTCTGGGGTGCCGAGGTCCACTGGAGCGTGCTCGGCCAGCCCGCGGGGCCGGTGGTGTGGTCCATCAGCATCATGCGCTGCGACTTCGCCTCGATCAGCTGCATTTCCCCCTGGCGAATCTGCCCGGCGCGGAACTCTTGCGAGGCCGAGATCAACCCCGCAAGAGCTCCCACCAGCGCCACCAGCAGGACGACCATGGCGATCATCGCCTCGATCAGCGTGAAGCCCCCCGCTCGCCTTTGTGTCGTCTTCATCGTCACGTTCGTTCTCGTTCGTGTTCTTTCGCTTGCCAGAGGCTTCGCTAGCGCAGGCGCCGCTTCACCCACTCGGTGAGACCCTTCGCGCCGTTCTTGCCCGTGCCCGCGCCGCCGACCGACAGCGCGGTCTGCGCGGTCGCCTTACCCGGCGTCACCCCCGCGTTGTTGATCGCGATGGTGTCGATGCGGGTGGTCTGGGTGCCGACCACGAAGTCCTTGTTGCTGGTGGTGTCGTGCAGCACGGTGGGACCGCCGCCGAAGGTACCGCGGTTGAACACGCCCCACTGACCGATCGGCTGACCGGGCACGTTGCAGGTCAGAATCGTGTTGTCGCAGCCGCCGCCCAGGTCGACCGCGTAGAAGCCGCCCGAGATGTTCACCACCGGTGCGAACAGGTCGGAGAGCGCGCCGGTGGTGGTGCCGAACCACGCCAGCTGACCCGAGATGGTGATGTCGCCGTTCACCGAGATGTCGTTGGGGAACTTGTAGGGGAAGCCGCTCGCGTTGTTGAGCACGCCGGTGACGCTGCGGGCGTTGTCGTCGCAGGTTCGCTGGTTGCGCAGGTACGAGACGTAGATGCGGCCGTTGACGTGGTTGCCCGCGCCGACCGACGAGTACGCCCACGGCTCGGCGCCGGTGCCGAACACGATCACCTCTTCACCGCCGTGGCCGTTGAACGGCGAGCCCGCGGTCTGGGGAATGCGGCCCACCGCCACCAGGGTGGTGATCGGCATCGGGTCGTTGTCGTCGGAGTCGGCGATCACCGCCGGGCAGCCACAGCCGTGGCCGGGCCCGTGGGAGCCGCAGCCGTGGTGGTGGCCGTGCTTGTCGACGCTCGACGCCATCACGTAGTTCGACTCGCCGGTGCCCGGGTCGAGCGACCACACCCGGCCCTGCTGGTCACCGAACAGCAGCGAGTAGTTGCCGCCGAGGTCGTCGAAGAACAGCGAGGCCGCCGGGGGCACCGAGTTCGCGGTGTGACCGTGGTGGTGGAAGAAGTCGTCGTCGCCGTCGTGCTCCTTGATCTTCCACGCCCAGACCAGCTGACCCGAGGTCACCTCCATCGCGTAGACGTTGGCGCCGTCGTTGTTGCTGTCGTTGGGGCCGGCGTTGGTGCTCACGAACACCGCCGACAGCTGCGAGCCCTGGGTGCGCGGCGGCACCGCCTGGTTCGGAGTGAAGGTCAACATCGCGAGGCCCTGGGCACCGCCCATCTCGTGGTAGTCGTAGACCGACCAGAACTTGCGGCCCGGGTCGGTGAGGTTGAGCGGGTCGTCCTCGTACTCCGCGTTCTTGCCGTCCCAGCGGAACACCGAGCCCACTCCGTAGGTGCTGGTGAAGCCCACCGCCTGGCCGGCGTTGCGGTTGTCGTTCGCCAGCTGGAAGGCGGGGAACGAGTTGGCCGGCTCAGCGCCGCCCTTGTCCCACGCGCCCACGATGTCCCAGACCAGCACCGGCTTCAGCGGGTTGGTGACGTCGATCGCGAACACCTCGGAGTAGGTGCCGTTCACCGCGCTCCCGGTCGAGCCCGAGATGATGGTGTGCCACTCGGAGGTGCCGGTGAAGCCGAAGTCGGCGAACACATCTTGAACCACGATCGACGAGTCGACCTTGGTGTTGTTGTTGCGCAGCGAGGGCAGCTGGCTGGCCGGCATGAACGCCCACAGCTCGGTCATCGGCGCGGGCGGCACGAAGGCCACCGCCGACGGCTCGGTGCTCGAGTCGAGCCAGGGGTGGTTGAACTTCACCGGCACCGCGGGAGCGACCCCGTCGAAGCCCGGCAGCGCCGCGCCGTTGGCGGGCGACTGGTTGCGGAAGTGGAGCGTGGTGCTCGGCACCCCGTAGGTGCCGGCGCCCTGCGCGCCCTGGTAGCCCGCGCCACCGGCGACGTAGAACGCGTGCACCATGCCGTCGTAGCCCGAGGCCACCCCGATGGTGGGCCGGTGCTGGTTGATGCCGGCGGTGCCCACGTCTTTCACGTTCGCGCTGTAGGGAATGATCGCCGGCGCGGAGTAGACGAAGCCGCCCAGGTGCGCCTTGTCGTCGGCGTTGGGGTCGTTGCACTGCGCCACCGTCGGCTGCAGCACCGGCACCGCCGCCGGGTCACCGTCGGTGCGGGTGCTGTTCGCGTAGCAGTAGCCGCGCACCTTCTGGAGGATCTGCTGGGTGTTGGGGAAGTCGGCGGTGTACGCGTTGCGGTTGTTGGTGTCGGCGCCGTTGTCGGGGTTGAGGCCGACCGGCAGGCCCGCCGCTTCTTGCAGGTCGCAGATGCCGTCGGGGCCGCTGTTGACCACCGTGGGAATGTACGGCAGCAGGCCCTTGTCGGGGTCGGTGCCCAGGTGAATCGGCAGGTGCACCAGGCCGAGCACGTCGACGCAGTTCGGGTTCGGCGTGCTGAGGTAGCTGTTGTTGATCTTGGTGCCGTCGACGTCTTCGGGCGTCCACCCGATCTGCAGCACCTTCGACGGCGCGCGGTTCACCGCGGGGATCGAGGTGTCGTCGCTGATGAAGCCGCCCAGGTAGGTGAAGATGTTGCGGTCACCCGGGGTCTGAATCGGGTTGGCCGCGGTCGGCGCCGAGAGCTGAAGCTCGGCATCCCAGGTGCTGGGCGTGCCGTCGACGGTGGCCGACAGCTGGAGGTCGTTCTCACCCGTGGAGAGCGCTCCGGCCGCGCTGCCGACCGAGTGGGCCACCGAGTTGCCCGGCACGTAGGGGAACACCCAGGCCGAGCCCTGCGCGGTGTTGAAGGTCTGCACGTTCGGCGGGTAGCCGCTGACCGATTTGTAGAGCGAGGTGAACTCGAGCAGGCGGGTGCCGCTGCCGCTGGCGTCGGAGCCGAACTCGTTGACGAAGGGCACCGGCACCGAGGCCGAGCGGGCGTCTTGCACCGGGTCGGCGCCGAGCGCGAACAGGGTGTTCAAGATGACGCGGTCGCCGGCGACCTGATCGCCGTACTGGTGACCGGCGATGTAGACCACGGTCGCCTTCTGAACGCTGTTGTCCTTGTAGCCCATGCTGAAGAAGTCGAAGCCCGACTTGCAGTAGCCGAAGCCGTTCGGGGTGTTCTTCGGGTCACACGAGGCGCCGCCGCCGTTCACCGGGTACGCGCCGCCCACGCCCTGGGGCCACTGGCTGCTGCTCCAGCTCTGCTTCCACGAGGTGGCGAGCACCACCACGCCCGGTTTGTAGTCGGAGCTGCGCGACGAATAGAACGGCTTGAAGTCGGTGACGTGGCCGCTGGTCGGGTCGTACGCGAAGTCGCCCACCTGCGAGAAGATGTTGTTCGCGTTCGGGTAGATGGTGCAGGCCGAGGTGCCGTCGTAGTTGGGGTCGGAGCAGTTGAAGCCCGACCAGCCCGAGCCGGCGCCGTTCTCGTAGATGCCCTTGGTGAACATGAACTGCGGCGAGACCGACATGATGCCGCCGTCGGCCTCTTTGGGAGACTGGACCGAGTAGTTGGTCGCCCAGGAGGTCTCGTAGGTCTCGAGGCTGGCGCACTCGGCCATCAGGCCGGTGCCGCGCTGGTCGGCGAAGTGCGCGATGTTGCGCATCGTGTTCTCGCGAATGTTCCCCGAGACGCCGTCCCACTGGTAGTTGTTGAAGACCGCGTTGGTGGTGTTGCAGTTGCCGTTGCTGTCGGTCGCGCTGCCGCCGCTGCGGTTCATGCCGGTGCAGGCGGTCGCCCCCGAGAAGAAGCAGCCGTAGTGGGTGGTGCCCGACGCTTCGGTGCCGGCGTCGGCGTCGGTGCCGCACGAGTAGGTGTCGGCCAGCCAGTGCGGAGTCCAGAAGACCTTGTAGTCGAGCTTGCCGGCGGTCTGGTGGTTGATCAGGCCGTAGGGGTTGGCGGAGGTGCTCATCAGGTCGAGCGGGGTGTCGAAGCGGTCGTAGATCAGACCGGGGAAACCGCCGTTGTCGGTGCAGCCGGAGTTGAGGGTGCCGCTCGGGCAACCCACCGAGTCCTGGTGCAGCGCGCCGGTGCCGGTGATGTAGAGACCGGCGTTCTGCAGGTACTGCACGAGGATGCCGGAGGTGGTGTCGCTGTTGTCGGTGTTCGAGTCGAGCAGCGCCAGCTTCGGAGGCGTCTGGTTCATGCGCTTGCCGACCTCGGCCGAGAACTGCACCTTGGTCTGGTGAATGTTCACGTGGTGCGCGGTGGAGTCGGCGTCGACGCCGCCGCCCGGGCACGAGGTGGCGGTGGAGGTGAACGGGGTGAGCGCGCTGAGCGGCACGCCGACCGCGGAGTCACCGGTCTTGAGGAAGTTGAAGACGTTCTTCGCGTCGACCGCGTCGATCACGAACGGGCCACCCTGGTAGCTGATGGTGGTCCACAGCGGCTTGTTGGTGAAGTTGAGGTTGGAGATCGCGCTGTACGCCGGGAGCGCGCTGCTCAGGTTGTACATCGGCACCGTGGCGTCGGGGAAAATGCCGCTCACCGGCCAGCTGCTGGTGAAGTCGACCAGGGTCACCGGCTGGGAGAGGATCGCGGTGATGGTGGCGTCGCAGCCGTCGCTCCAGCGGGAGTCGAGCGGGTTCGACGGCGGCACCGACAGGTTGGTCGGCACGCAGCGGTTGGGCGACGCCTTGGTGCTGCTGATCACCCAGTACACGGTGACCGGGTGGGCGGCGTTGTAGTGCCCCGGCTGGTTCGACTGAAGAATTCGCCAGACCAGGCCGTACGCGGAGACCGCGCCACAGCCGTCTTGGAAGTTCGACTGCTCGGGAATGATCAGCGCTCCCGGGCTGAACGTCATCGTGTCGGCGAGCGCCGTCGATGAGATGAGGACCGCGACAAGGAGCAGGGACTTTGTGCGCATTGAGCCTCCGGGCCACACGAGTGGCGGGTCGTGCGAAGCACGTTCTGGACCGGTGTTTCGACGGTACAACCACCTGAAAGCCGGGGGAATTTTTCTGACCCACCCTGCAATTTCAGGCAGCTATGAAAACCCTGCGAGGTACCTTTTGCGTACGGATCGCCCGGGGTGTGGGTGGGGGTGTCAGCTCCCCGTGGGTTTGATCACCTGGGTGGTGGTGAAGCCGGCGTCGCGCACCTGCCACAGCTCGTAGGGCGACGACGAGGGCAGCGGGCAGCCGGCGTCGTAGTCGAGGTCGAGGTCTGAGGAGCTGCCCATCACGTCGATCGAGTGGCCGGCCTGGAGCTCGGAGACGCCGGTGGTGAAGTTGTCGGGCGTGAGCGTCACCTGGGTGCCCGAGTGGTCGGACATCTTGGTGAAGCCCTCGGCGATGCGCACCCCGGTGACCGGCTGGTTGCCCGAGGCGGCGTAGGCGGCGCCGAGCATCAGCAGGTACATCGCGTCGTAGCTGTGCGAGGTGAAGCCGTAGCTCTCGGGGTCCATGGTGTACTTGGCCTCGAAGCGATCGCGAAAAGCAGCGAACTCCATGCCCGCGCCCTGCGCCGGCGAGGTGCCGTACGACTGGTCGATCTCGGCCAGCACCGCGGGCACCGAGAGGATCGCCGGGTCTTTCGCCGCGTCGGTGAAGAACCACTGGTTGCCGCCCAGCCGGGTGAGGTTGGGGTGGCTCTGTGCGCCGCCGACGATCGACAGCACGTCGGGGGGAAACGCGACCAGCACGGTGAGGTTGGGGGTGAAGCTCGAGAGGGTGGTGAGCGCCGCCGACGGGTCGCCGCCTTCTTCGTAAGGCACCACCTTGGGGGTGAAGCCCGCCGCGCTCGCCCGGGTCTCGATCTGATGCGAGAGGCCCTGGCCGTAGGTGGAGTCGACGTAGGCGATGCCGATCTTCTGAAGCGACGGCTGGGTGGCGCGCCAGAGGCTGAGCTGATCGACCACCACCTGCGCCTGGAGCGAGTCGGGCGGAGCGGTGCGCCACACCAGGTGCTGGTCGGAGGTGTAGGCGCCGCCAAGCTCGGGCGAGGTGGCGTCGGCGGAGATCACCAGCGCGCCCTTGGGGGTGAGAATGTTCGCCGCCGAGATGGTGGCCGCCGAGCCCGAGACCACCACCGCGGGCGACTCCAGGGTGTTGGCGAGGAAGCCGGCCTGGGCCTTCAAGGTCGCGTCGTCGTCGCCGGTGTTGCAGACGAAGAGCGCGAAGTGGCGGCCCTTGATGCCGTCGCGCTGGTTGCCTTCGTCGATCGCCAGCGAGAGCGCGTTCAAGTTGGCGCGCTCCGACTCGTCGATGCTCCCGCCGTCGGGCTGGGTGGTGAGCGGGAGCAGCGCGGCGAACGCCACCCGGTCGGGGTCGGAGTAGTTGCCCGCCCCGCGCTCGCACGAGGGCGGCAGCCGAATGCAGAAGTGCTGAATGCAGACCTTGTCGGCGCCGCACTGCTCGTCGTTGCTGCACTCGTTGAAGCCGGTCGCGGTCGTAAACGAGCAGCCCCCGCACGCCAAAAGCGCTGCGAGCAGCCAGCCGTAGCCCTCTCCCCGAAGGGGGAGAGGGTGGCGCGAACGCGCCGGGAGAGGTCTGCTCAAAACCGCCCCGCAATCGCGAAAACACCGCCGCCGTTCACCGGCGCGAGCGCCACGTTGACGCTCTTCGGCGGGTCGTCGGAGCCCTTGGGCACCAGCACCACCGCGGCGATCGCGGCGGCGAGCGAGATCGCGAACGAGACGTCGGCGATCACCGCCTGCGAGCGGGTGGCGTTCTCGTAGGCGCGCTTGTCGTTCACCGACATCGCGGTGAGGAACGACGACTTCGAGCCGTTGGCGGCGATGCCGAAGCCGATGCCCACGCCGAGCGCGACCACCGCGAAGCCTCCGGCGGCGATGGTGGCGTAGAGCCGGGTGTCGCTCTTCTTCTGTGAGGCGGCGCGGGCGGCGGCGTCTTTGGCCTCGTACTGCTCGCGCTGCTTCTTCGCCGCGTCGGCCTCGGCGGCGGCCTTCTCTTTGGCGGTCTTCGCTTCGTCGGCGAGCCGCTGCTTCTCGGCGTCGCGCACCTTCTTCTCGGCCTCGTCCTTCGCGATCGCGTTGCGAATGCGATCCATCGAGAGGTTGGCCTTCTTCACCAGCTGCGGGTCGGTCGACTCGCTCGAGACGTACTGGCGGTAGTAGTCGAGCGCGTTCTGCTCCTCGCCCGCCTGGTCGTACGCGCGGGCGATGTTGTAGAGCAGCACCGGCGAAGGCTCGAGCGCGTGCGCCCGCTTCAGCGTCTCGGCCGCCTCGAGGTACTTGTTCTCTTGATAGAGCTTGTTGCCCTCTTTGACCAACGCCTGAACCTTCGGGCTGGTGCCGAAGGCCAGGGTCGACAGCAGCAGCGCGATGATGCCCCCCAGCCGAACGGCAGCCATGGAGGCAACTTAGGTCACTGTGAGAGCCGGGCCAACAACAGCTGGCGCTGCAGCTCGAGCGTCTTGGGCAGGGTGTTGCCGAACTGCTTGAAGTGCGGCTCCACCGACTCCAGCTCGGCCTTCCACTCGTTCTCGTCGATGTGGAGCGCCTCTTCGACGCGCTCGGCGGGAATGTCGAGGCCCGAGAGGTCGATGTGGCCTTCCTTCGGCACCCAACCCAGGCGGCTCTCCTGCGCGCCGACCTCGCCGTGGGCTCTGTCGACGATCCACTTCAGCACCCGCATGTTCTCGCCGTAGCCCGGCCAGAGGAACTTGCCGTCTTTGTCTTTGCGGAACCAGTTCACGCAGAAGATCTTCGGCGGGAACTGCATGCGCTGCTGCATCGCCAGCCAGTGCGCGAAGTACTCGCCCATGTTGTAGCCGCAGAAGGGGAGCATCGCCATCGGGTCGCGGCGCACCACGCCCTGCGCGCCGGTCGCCGCCGCGGTGGTCTCCGACGCCAGCGTCGCGCCGAGGTACACGCCGTGGGCCCAGTTGAACGACTGCATCACCAGGGGCACCGTGTTGGAGCGGCGGCCGCCGAAGATGATCGCGCTGATCGGAACGCCCTGCGGGTCGTTGACGTGCTTCGACAGCATCGGGTTGTTCGACGCCGGCGCGGTGAAGCGGCTGTTCGGGTGGGCGGCCTTCTCGGCCGAGCCCTTCTTCCAGGGGTTGCCCTTCCAGTCGGTGAGCTCGTCGGGCACCTCGCCGTCCATGCTCTCCCACCAGACCGAGTTGTCCTTGGTGAGGGCGACGTTTGTGAAGATGGTGTCCTTGCTGATCGACTTCATCGCGTTGGCGTTCGACTGGGAGTTGGTGCCCGGCGCGACGCCGAAGTAGCCGTTCTCGGGGTTCACCGCCCACAGCCGGCCGTCGGGGCCGACCCGCAGCCAGGCGATGTCGTCGCCCACGGTGTGCACGGTCCACCCGTTGAAGCGCTTGGGCGGGATCATCATCGCGAAGTTGGTCTTGCCGCACGCGCTGGGGAACGCCGCCGCCACGTAGGTCTTGCGGCCTTCGGGGTTCTCGACGCCGAGAATCAGCATGTGCTCGGCGAGCCAGCCCTCGCTCTTGCCGAGGTAGCTGCCGATGCGGAGCGCGAGGCACTTCTTGCCCAGCAGCGCGTTGCCGCCGTAGCCCGAGCCGAACGACCAGATCGTGTTGTCTTCGGGGAAGTGGCAGATGAAGCGGCGGTCGGGGTTGATGTCGCCGGTGCAGTGAAGGCCGCGGTTGAAGCTGTTCTTGTCGCCCAGCATGTCGAGGGCGGCCTTGCCCATGCGGGTCATGATGCCCATGTTGAGCACCACGTACGGGCTGTCGGTGATCTCGATGCCGACCTTGGAGTGCTCCGAGCCCAGCGGGCCCATCACGTACGGCACCACGTAGAGGGTGCGGCCCTTCATCGAGCCTTGGAACAGCCCCTTCAGCTTGGCGTACGCCTCGTCGGGCGCCATCCAGTTGTTGGTGGGGCCGGCGGCCTCTTTGGTGCGGGTGCAGATGAAGGTGAGGTGCTCGACGCGCGCCACGTCGTTGGGGTTCGAGCGGTGGAGGTAGCTGTTGGGGTTCTTCTGCGGGTTGAGCGGCAGCAGAATGCCCTTCGAGACGCAGAACTCGGTGATCCGCTTGCGCTCGGCGTCGCTGCCGTCGCACCACACCACCTGGTCGGGCGTGCACATGGCGGCCATCTGGCCGACCCAATCGAGGAGGTGCTTGTTGGTGGTGAGGTTGGTGCTGACGTTGGTCATAGAACTTTCGTTCACAGCACGACTGGAAATGCGTCGCAAGCTGCACCGCGCCTGAGGGGATCAGGGTTCGCTTATCGCCCCGATTACGGTGTTGGAGTGACCGTTACGGTGGCGTTTCGGCCGGTGTCTCCGGGGCGTAACGCTGGCGGCGCCGGGGGTTAAAAGTCGATGAAACACGTCTGCGGAGTGTTGAGTTGGCGTTCTGCTCGGGTAGAGATCGAATCGTCATGGGGACCCCTGCGCTGCTTCCCTCGAGGCCCGAATCGGTGAGACGTGCGTCGGCAGAAGGTCTGCGCACGCAGATACTCGCCCGCTGGTCCGACTCACGGTTGCTGGTGTGGACCGCGGCGCTCGAGCCCGGCTGGAGCTGCCACGTCGAAGGGCCGCCCGAGCTGATCCGCGAGGTGCTCCGCGCCTACGGCCCGACCCCGACCCGCGAGCTGACCCTGATCACCCCCGCCAGCATCGTCTACCGCTGGCTGGAGCCCGAGCATCACTGACGGTCAGAACTTCCACGCCCAGGCGGCGAACACCGGCGCGCCCGGCAGCTGCGCGCTCGGCGGAGGAGGAGGCGGAGGCACGTCGATCGGCGCCTGGGGCGCGTAGCGCTGCTTCGCCTTGGCGTCGATCTCCGCCCGCTCGTTCATGCGGGAGATCAGCTGCCAGATGCCGACCCCTTCGAGGGCGAGCGCGATCACGATCGCTCCGATGCCGAGCGCGGTGGGCGACAGCGTGCTGCTGCTGCTCCCGGTGGTGGTGGTCGAGGAGGTCGCGGTGAAGGCGAAGATGCCGTAGGTGCCGACCACGCCGCCGCCGATCATCAAGCCGATCGGCAGGCCGTAGCCGGGCTTCTCGGCCTCTTCGTGGAGCAGCTCGGCCTGGGCCTGCGGGGTCTCACCGGGCGCCGGCGCGGGCTCCTGCACCTGGCCGGCGCTGATCTGCTGCATGCGCGTCTGCACCTGAATGCGGCGCGCCTCGTAGTCGCTGCGCTGCCCCGAGCGGGTGCCGAGCAGCACCGAGCCGACGATCGCCAGCACCGCTCCCACCACTCCGACCGCGGCGGTGATCACTCCGAGAAATGCCCAGCCCAGACCGTCCCACCCGTGGGCGTGGTTGGCGCCTTCGATGCAGCCCCAGGTGCCGAGAATGCCGAGCACCAACAGCGCCACGCCGCCGCCCAACATGCCCGCGGGCGGGCCGAGCGAGGGCGGGTTCGACAGCCGCGCGTTCTCGGCCTGCAGCTGCGGCATCGAGAGCATCTCCACCGGCGCGCTCTCGAGCTGCTCCTGGGTCATCAGGGTGACGTAGAGCAGCCGCGCGCGGTGGGGCGTGGTGTCGAGGTGAATCACTCCGGGGTCGCTCGACGCGACCAGGGACAGCAGGAGAGCGGGGAGCATGAAGTGAACGACACCGTTCGGTGCCGGTTTGGATCGCCTAGGGCGTACAGCGTGGATCTTGCCCGGGAATGCACTTCGGCTGGGTGACCTGCATCAGCGCCGCGAGCTCACGCTCCCACACCACCTTGGGTGGCTGGTAGGGGCGCTTGCCCCTCGCGGGAGGGGTCGGAGTGGGCTCGTTCATCGAGGTGGAGTCGCTCAAGGGAGAGGATCGGGGAACGCACAGATGCGGCCGTCCATCGTGCCGACGTGGAGCCGGGAGGCGGTGGTGTCGAGCGTCGGCATGCCGAGGTCGGTGGGCGCGACGGTGGTGACGGTGAGCGTCTTGTCGATGGTGCCCGCCGCGAGGTCGAGCTGGCGCAGCTTGCCGTCGGAGCCGCCGACGAACGCCTTCTGCAAGGTGTAGTCGAGCGTCACGCCGGAGGGCCCGGGCACGGTCGCGCTCCACAGCTGGGTGACGGTGGTGCCGCTGACGCCGTAGCGCCGCACCACGCCCGACTTCAGCGAAGCGATGAAGCCGTTGCCGGTCGGGTAGATCCACGACGAGGTCGCGCCCACCGTCGAGCTCCACACCACCGCAAGGCTGGTGAGCGAGATGCCGTAGGCGGTGCCGGCGTTGTTCACCAGGTAGGCCTGGTTGCTCGAGAAGTCGAGGTTCACGCCGAAGTCGACGTCGCCCACGTTGAGCGCGGCCAGCTGGGCGCCGGTGAGGCTGTTGAGCACCCGCAGCGAGGTCTGCGCGCCGCCGTTGCTGCGCGCGGCCACGAACAGGTGGTTGTTGGTGTAGTCGACCATCATGCCGCCCGAGACGATGTCGAGGTTGTTGGGCGCGTAGGTCCACACCACCGCTCCGGTCTGACCCGAGACGGCGTAGACCTTGTTGTTGGTGGCCGAGGTGTTGCGGGTGGCGAAGAAGATCAGATCGCGGTTCGGGTTGGCGGTCTGGAACGCGGCGTTGGCGTAGGCGTACAGCTGCGCCACCGGCTGGCCTTGCACCGCGTTGCCGAGCGCGGCGCCGCCGTTGGCAGTCCACAACACCTGGCCGGTGCCGTCGTCGATCGCGTAGCCGTGGCCGGCCTGGTCGCCGGTGATCAGCACCTTGTTCGCCACCCCGGTGAGCGGCACCAGCGTCGGCCGGTTCTGCACCGCCGCCGACAGCTGCACCGGGCGCCAGCGCTCCGAGCCGTCGGTGGAGGGCGTGCCCACGGTGGTGCGGTTGGCGGTCACCGCGCCGCCGTTGGAGGCGGTGAACACCGCCGCGCCGAGCTCGGTGGTCGGCTGCTGCATCGAGGGGAAGCCGACGCTGTAACACCAGAACGGGCTCGAACCGCTTTGGGCGGTGGGCTCCGAGAACAGCCCGCTCGAGGTCGGCGCGCTGCCCGCCGAGTAGGTGTGAAACTGATGGTGGTTGTAGACCTTGTAGAAGTACCGGGTGCCGTTGGTGCGCCCGGTGTCTGCGAAGGTGCTCACCGTGCTCTTGTTGTCGTCGGCGTAGATCACCGTCGCGTTGCCGAGCGTCTGGTTCGCCGTGTAGGTGGTGCCCTTCACCGGAGCGGTGTTCGGCACCGCGGTGCCGCGCAGCACCAGCACGCCGCGGTGGAGCGACGGGTTGGTCCACACCAGGGTGTTGCGCGCGTTGCCCGCCACCGCGACCGGGTTCGCCACGTCGTTGGGAGGCGCGGCGAGCTCGAGCACGTCGGCGGTGCCGTCGTAGAAGACGTTGGAGGTGAGGTCGAAGTTCGGGTACACGCCCAGCTCCATCAGGCGGTAGTCGGCGTTGAAAGCGAACCCGCCGCCCAGGCAGCCGTAGGCGACCGCCATCTCGATGTTGGCGCCCGACTGCTTGCCCGACCAGCCGTTGTTGCTGCCGGAGCCGCCGCAGTTGGTGGTCGAGGTGTAGCTGCGCTTCAGGTTGTAGGTGGTGGGGGTGAAGACCTGGAGCGAGTCGGGGGTGGTGGCGTTGACGGGAAAGTGGAGCGCCCAGACGTCGTCGGCGTTGGTGTCGAAGACGCCGTTGTTGTTGGTGTCGAAGTAGAAGCCGACGTAGTGCTCGACGTTGGTCGGGAACGAGGCGGCCGACTGGTAGAGGGTGAACAGAAAGCCGTTCGAGCCGGAGTTGTTGTTGTTCTCGACGCAGACCTTGGTGATGTCGACGCCGTTCTGCGCGTCGCCGGCGGGGTCGGCGAGGCAGCTGGTGACGCTCGCCCAGTCGGTGACCGCGCCGTCGACGGTGATGTTGGCGTCGGCCCACGCCGCGCCCGCGACCAGCAGCGCCGCTGCGGTGAGCGCCCTCACGGGTGCACCTCGAACGCCTGCTGCCCGGCGAGGTTGCCGTCGTCGAGCAGCGCCCGCCCGGTCCAGCTGCCCGACATCGCCGACGAGTCGATCAACGTGCCGGCCACCATCAGCACGAAGGGGACCGTCTGGTGCTGGTACGGGTCACCCGAGAGCGCGGCGGTGCGGGCGTCGAACACCGCGCCCGAAGGAGTGACGAACTCGAACCGCATCGCGCTCGAGCTGGCGCCGATCAGGTCGACGGTGACGGTGATCTGCCGCAGCTCGCTCACCGGCTGCATCGGGTCGGGGTCGAACGCCACCGTGAACGAGGTGCTCAGCGGAGGCGGCGGCAGCTCGGCGGGCCCCGGAGGCGCCTGCATCACCGGCACGCCCTGGAGCACCGGCGGCCGCACGGTGACGTCTTCGGTGTGCTGCTCCAGCTTCGGCGCCGACGACGGCGCACACGCGCAGCACCACAACAGCAGCAACGCAAACGTTCTCATCCGGCCTCCACCCAACCCCAGCTGAGCAGCTGCTCCAGAAAACCCACCACGTCGCGATCGATCTGCTCCCGGGGAGCGTCGAACTCGCCGGCGATTGCCTCGCAGATCGAGCTCACCGGCCGCTGACCGTCGATCAGCTCCCACACCCGCGCCGCGGTCTCGTTCACCCCGCGCAGCTGCGGCGTGTCGGCGACCAACACCGCTCCCGTGCTCGAAGAGAGCAACTCCACTTCGGGACGGCGCCGGAGGCAGGAACGAGGGAGTAGTGCGGACAACGGGGGCGATTGTACCGCAATGCGCCACCGCGCCGCACTGGAGTGGTGTGTAGGCGACAGCACTGCGGTGAACTCACTTCACGCCGCGGGTCTTCTTCGACCCTGCGCCGGCGGGCGCGGTGAGCTCCAGCAGCGCAGTGGCGGCGGTGCCATCGACCGTGTCGCCCACCTGCTTGAGCAGGCGGGTGACGGTGCCCACCGCGGGGCTCTTCACCATCGCCAGCGGCACCTGGTGGCGGGCCTGCTGGAGCCGCGCGAGCGCTTCGGCTTGGGCCCGGGCGGCGCGGTCGGTGTTGGCGTAGGCGGCGTCGAGCTCGCGGCGCGGAATCGTCTGCCGGTCGTAGAGGTCTTTCGCGCGCTCCAGCGTTCGCGTGGTGGCTTCGTGATCGGCCTTCGCGCGGTTGAGCTGCTCTTCGGCCGTCTTCACCGCCTCCAGCAGCAGCGCCTCGTCGAGCGTGGCGACGATTTGCCCCGCACTCACCCGATCTCCGACCTTCACCATCAGCGCGGCGATTTTTCCGGGCGCGCGCGCGTAGACCGCGACCGGCTCCGCCGCCGCTGCGCCAAAGCCGCAGAGCAGCAGACCCAGAGCCGTGTACCGACCGGTACGCGTTACGAAAGCGCGACGTCGCACACCGATACCTTGCGCGAGTTCACCACGCGCATGCAAAACTTCGTGCTCGAGGCGCCCCCTCACGCCTCGATTCCTTCCACAAGTGGAGCTGGTGATGCGGCTGATCTTCTCGATCATCTCAGCGTTGCTCTTGGCCGGTTGTGACTGCGGCAAAGGCAACGGCTCGGGCGGCGGCGGCGGAGGGGGCGGCGGGAGCGCGACGGGCGGCGGCGCAGGCGGTGGCAGCGCGACGGGCGGCGGCGCGGGCGGTGGAAGCGCCGGCTGCATCGCCGGAGCGACCGCGATCACCGTCACGCCGCCTTCGAGCACGGTGAGCAGCACCCAGCCGGTGAAGCTGACCGCCACCGCGACGGTGAACGGGCAGATGGTCGACGTGAGCGCGCAGGTGACGTGGACCGCGACCCGCTCCGACGACACGCCGCCGGGCTCCATCGACGCCTCGGGCAACTTCACCCCTGGCGCGGGCGGCACGGTGACGGTGGCTGCCTCAGCGGCAGCGCCACGGTGACGGTGCAGGGCGTGAGCTTCACCTTCAACGACCCCGGAATGACGACCACCGCGCGCTTCAACGGCACGGTGGTGACGCAAGACGCGATGCACTCGCCGGCGATGGTCTACCCGAACGACGACACCCGCTTCCCCCGCAACATCTACAAGGTGAAGTTTCAGTGGCGCACCGCCGGCAACGACTTCTTCCGGCTCACCTTCACCGGGCCGTTCTCCACCACCGTCGTCTACTCCGACGGCGTCGATGCGGAGTGCGCCGCCGCCACGCCGCCCGCGGGCTGCTTCGAGTCTGACGACCAGGTGTGGAACGCGATCGCCGGCAGCAACGCGGGCCAGACGGTGCAGGTGGTGGTCGACGGGGTGAAGATGGGTGACGCCAACGTCTACCGGAGCGCGCCGATCACGATCGGCTTCTCGAAGCGCGACGTGAAGGGCGCGATCTTCTACTGGTCGACCACCGCGGCGGGCGTGCGGCGCGCCACCGTGTCGAACAACCTCCCCGACGGCTACGTGGTGGCGAAGCCGGTGGCGACGGTGCTGCCTTCTCCGGGCGGCACGGTTCAGTGCGTCGCGTGTCACACCGTCTCGCGCAGCGGCAAGCGAATGGCCGCGTTCACCTCGTCGAACCCGGGTGGCACCGGCGAGTACATCTACGAGGTCACGCCCGCGTCGCCGCCGAACGTGCTGGTCACCACCCAGATCAGCACCGCCAAGGGCTTCGCCACCTTCTCGCCCGACGATCAGTACGTGGTCTCGGGCGAGGCGATGAACAAGCTGGGCATGTTCGTGGCCGACACCGGCGTGAAGGTGGTGGATCTGCCGGGCATCGCGGCCGGCACCAACCCCGACTGGTCGCCCGACTACAGCGGGGTGGTGTTCTCGAACAAGGGCGGTGACTCGCCGGGCGGCGCGTCGCTCCAGTTCATTCCCTACCAGGGCGACGCGGGGTGGGGCGCGGTGAGCACGCTGGTGCCCTCGGCGGGCATGATGGACACCAACCTGTTCCCCTCGTTCTCTCCCGACGGCAAGGCGATCGCGTACGGCCACGGCAAGGGCGGCCACGGCGACAAGACGATGCAGCTGTGGCTGATCGACTCCGACGGCTCGAAGAAGGTGGAGCTGATCAACGCCAACCGCCGCGTGAATCAGCAGCTCACCAACGGCCAGTTCGAGAACAACCAGCCGACCTGGGCGCCGCAGGGCGATCTCGACTGGGTGGCGTTCAACACCGCGCGGCCCTACGGCGTGGTGATTCCCAACGGCGGCGTGCAGCAGATCTGGGTGGCGGCGATCGATCGCTCGCGCGACGGCGGAGCCCCCGACGGCGGCTACGACCCGAGCTACCCGGCGTTCAGGTTCGCGTTTCAGGACCTCACCGAGAACAACCACCGCGCGTTCTGGGTGCTCGACGTGCGGGTCGACTACCCCGACGGTGGTCTCGACGCCGGCATCCCCGACGCGGGCCCGTGCCTGATGACCGACGAGATGTGCAGCCAGACCGGGGGCCCCGACTGCTGCCAACCCGCGGTCTGCGACATCGGTCAGTCGGACGGCGGGGGCATGGGGACATATTGCCGGCCGGTGCTCCTCCAATAGATGATCGAGGCATTGATGAACTTCGGGCTGCGGTCGCTTCTGGCGCTGTGCGCGGTGCTGGCGATGTCGGCGTGTGGCGCGAAGACCGGCGCGGGCGCGATCGAAGTCACCGTCGACTACGCGTTCCTCGCCGCGGGCTCCAACTGCGTGGTGGTGGGCGCGACGCCGGCGACCCCTGCCGGTGCGAGCGACGAGCGCGGGATCAACGCCTCGTCGAAGAGCGGCACGCTCCACGTCGGCATTCAGCCCGAGCCCGACTGGTCTGGCGACATCACCGTGTTCGCCGAGCTGCACGAGGGCGCGTGCACCAGCGCCGTCGTCGGCACCGACTCGAAGACCGTCAAAGCCGGAGGCCCCGGCACCGTGACCAAGGTCAGCCTCTCGGTAACGCAGTCGGCCTCTGACGGCGGCACCGGAGGCGGCGGTGGTTCAGCAGCCGGCGGTGGCTCTGCGGCGGGTGGTGGCGCGGCGGCTGGCGGTGGTGCAGCGACCGGTGGCGGTGCAGCAACCGGCGGTGGTGGTGCAGCGACGGGCGGCGGTGGCGCGGCGACGGGCGGTGGTGGCGCAGCGACCGGCGGCGGTGGCGCAGCGACGGGCGGAGGTGGCGCAGCGACCGGCGGCGGTGGCGCGGCGACGGGCGGTGGCGGTGCAGCGACGGGCGGAGGCGCAGCGACCGGCGGTGGCACCGCGAGTGACGGCGGTACTGGCGGCGGAGGCGCGGCGTGCAGCGGCACGCTGGTTCAGACCACCGCGGCGGCGAACCACACCTGGCTCGACATCGCCTTCAACAACGCCGGCCAGTGCATCGTCGAAGACGGCTCGCTCGAGTGTCAGCAGAACGACGCCGGCTTCAACATGGTCACCATGGGCTGCAACAACGGCGGCGGCCACAACCGTTCGCTCTGGTCGACCCGCGATGGCCTGTTGTTCGTCGCCGGGCAGAACAACGGCGTTCGCACCTACGACCCGGTGAACCACTGCCAGGGCTTCGTGCCGGCGAACACCTTTCAGAGCAACAGCGTGATCCGCCGGATGGACGGGCTCGAAGAAGGCAGCGGCGTCGAGCTCTACTTCGGCGACGACAACGGCGATCTCTGGGTGATGCGCGGCGACGCGGGCATCTCCAAGACGCACGTCAACAACGGCAACTGGCGCACCGTCGACGTGTTCGCGGGCACGAACGTGACCGTCGTGTTCGTGGCCGGAGACGACAACGGCAGCCCGGCCATCTACCGCTACAACCGCTCGAACGGAATGTGGAGCCCCGAGGTCTTCAGCGCCGCCACGATGTTCACCTTCGACGCGCTCAGCATCTACGACGAGACCACCGCATACGCGGCCGGTGGCAACCACTTCTACCGTTGGGACGGCGGCAGCTGGGGCCCGGTCGGCATCAGCCCTCCGTTCAACGTCAACGACCTGCTCGCGATCGGCCCCGACCAGGTGTTCGCGGTCGGCGGCTCGAAACGGCAGCTGGCGTACTTCGACGGCAACAGCTGGTCCGACGCCGGCACCTACTCGGGAACCACCGGCGACGAGCTCAACGTGGTGAAGGGCAGCGGCGCGTGCGACCTCTGGCTGCTGCAGAACACCAACGGAGCGCCGTGGCGCTCCGGGCCGTGACCGCTCAGTAGGCCGACAGACCCCAGCCCGAGCTGCGCAGCGACTGCTGCTTCATCGCCTTGGGCGCTTCCATGCGCTGCGCCGGAGACGCCGAGGGCGCGGCCGCCTGCTCGTACTGCTTGTTGTTGGCGCGCTCTTCCTTCACCGCGTCGCCCTGGCCCATGGTGGTGAGATCGTCGAACAGGATCTCGTTGCCGTGGAGCGCCTTCTGCGCCTCGTAGGGGTTGTTCTGGGCGATCGCGTCGGCGGCCTTGCGGTAGTTCACCGCCGCCTGCGCGCGCACCGCCGCCACCGCCACGTCCTTGTCGCGCTTCGAGAGCGCCAGCTGCGAGTCGCGGGTCACCAGCGCAGAGAGGCGCTGATCGGCGTCGGCCGGGTGATTGGCGAGCAGGTCCTGGTAGTCGAGCCGAACCGCGGCGATCTCCATCGACTGGTTCTCGGCGACCTTGGACTGAGCGGTGACGCGCATCACCATCCGCTCCACCTGGCCGGCGGAGAAGTCGGGCATCGTCACCGTCACCACGTTGCCGCTCACGAACGACTCGCGGCCCAGCACCTCGTCGAAGCGCACGCCGTCGGGGAGGGTGAACCGCAGCTTCACGTCGCGCGCGACCACCGTGCCGGCCTGCTTGAGGTCCTTCTCGAAGATGGTGGCCAGCTGCGAGGTCTCCTTCAGGTAGGCGTAGCTGCCGCCGCCCAGCGCCGCGAGGCGGGTCATCAGGTCTTCGTTGAAGTCGAGGCCGACGCCGATCGAGGTCAGGGTGACGCCGTTGGAGTGGTAGCTCTGCGCGATGCGGGTGAGCGCGGCGGAGGAGGTGATGCCGACCGTCGGCTGCCCGTCGGACACCAGCACCATGCGGTTCACCTGGAAGTCGGAGCGGCCCTTGTCGAGCTGCATCTTGGCGGCGGCGAGGCCTCCGCCGATGTTGGTGCCGCCCTCGTCGATGATCGAAGAGATGAAGTTCTTGAACCGGCGGCGGTTGTCTTCGGTGACCATCGCGCCCGGCATCACCGACACGTCGGAGCCGAAGTGCACGATGGTGAGCCGGTCGTGCTCGTCGAGCTTCTCGAGCAGCGCCAGCGCCGCCTGCCGCGCGTGAATGATCTTGTCGCCCGCCATCGAGCCGGACCGGTCGATCACCAGCGCGATGTTCACCGGCGAGCGCTTCGCGCCCGGCACCTCGACCGCGGTGACGTCGGCGGTGAGGAAGACGTCAGACGAGCCCGACATCAGGTACGGGTTCGACAGCTTGCTCGACAGGCTCAGCGAGCCCGGGGTGCCCTTGGGAGGCTCCGGCGGCTTCGGCGGCTCGGGAGGCTTCGGCGCCTCGATCACCACCTTCACCGGCTCAGGCGGCTTGGGGGCGTTGGGGGAGGGAAACTTCACCACCAGGGCGACGAGCCCCAGGGCGGCAGCGGTGATCAGGAATGCGGTCGTTCGGTTCATGAGGGCGGTGGGTTGAACGGCCGGGCTTTTCGGAAGATCTATGTCTTTGGCGAGTGGTTAAAGCGGTCTACCTTCAAGGGGTTGTGGGCTCCGACCGGGACACATTGCCGAGTCAGTCGGCGAAGAAGAGCGCCTCGGAGCCCGCGGGTGAGGAGCTGCCGTTCGAGACTCCGGGCCGCTACGAGCAGCGCGGTGAGCTCGGCCGCGGTGGCCTCGGGCGGGTGGTGCTGGCGACCGACGTTCACCTGAAGCGAGAGATCGCGATCAAAGAGCTGCTGCCGGAGCTGGCCAATCGCGGCTCGGCCGGCGACGCGCTGATCGACCGGTTTCTGCGCGAGGCCCGCATCACCGCGCGGCTGGAGCACCCCGGCATCGTGCCGGTGCACGAGCTCGGCAAGCGCAACGACGGCTCACTGTATTACTCGATGCGCCGCATTCAGGGCCGCACCCTGGCGAGCGCGATCGAGACCGCGGGCACGCTGGAAGACCGGCTCACCCTGCTGCCGCACTTTCTGTCGGTGGTGCAGACGATCGCCTACGCGCACTCCAAGCGGGTGATTCACCGCGACCTCAAGCCCGACAACGTGATGATCGGCCCGTTTGGCGAGACCCAGGTGGTCGACTGGGGCCTGGCGCGCGAGCTCGACGAGAAGGCGGCCGAGGCGGTGGCCGGTGGTGCCGTGGCGGATCCGAACGCGCGCGCGGGCAGCACGATGCACGGGCAGGCGCTCGGCACTCCGGCGTACATGGCGCCCGAGCAGGCGCGCGGTGAGATCGCCGCGGTCGACGAGCGCAGCGACGTCTGGGCGCTCGGGGTGATGCTGTACGAGCTGCTCTCGGGAGAGATTCCGTTCACCGGCACCACCGCGGCCGAGGTGATGGGGAAGGTGCAGGAGGGCCACTACCCGCCGGTGACCGAGCGCGAGCCGCTGGCGCCGAAAAAGTTCGTCGAGCTGGTCGAGCGCTCGGTACAGGCCGATCGCGCGAAGCGGTTCCCCTCCGCGGTGCAGTTCGCGGAGGCGCTCGAGAAGGCGCTGGCGATCGAGGCGTTGCCCTCGTCGCGGCCCGCGTGGCTGAAGTGGCTGCCGCTGGGGGCGGTGCTGTTTCTGCTCGGGCTGATGGCCGGCTACACCGCCGAGACGCCGCCGAGCCTGAGCCCCGAGCGCGCCGAAGACGTCGATCTGTCCCGCGCGCTCGCCGAGCGTGCCCAGCAGGCGTGGGACGTGGGCGATGTCGCGGGCGCCGATCGGTTGTCGCAAGACGCGCTGGCGAAGAACGAAGACCCGCTCGCCCGCGGCGTGCGCGCATTGGTGCGGTTGTCGGGGCTGCCGAAGAAGGTGTGGCAGGTGAAGGCCGCCGCGCCCTGCGGAGCGATCGCCGCCGACAACGGGCTGCTCGCGTGCCCCTCGCTCAACGGCGTCGAGCTCTACGGCGAAGAGGGAGAAGACCAGGGGTTGCTCTCGACCGGACCGACCGGAGGCTGGCAGCGCGCGGCGGTGTTCCTCGACCCGGGCACGCTGGTGAGCGCGGGCGACGATCGCGTACTCCACGTGTTCGACGTCGCGGCGAAGACCGAGAAGGCGAAGTGGACCGGCCACAAGGATGCGGTCGAAGCGCTGGCGGTGACGCCGGAGGGCGCGGTGATCTCCGGCAGCCGCGACGGCGAGGTGCGCTGGTGGTCGCGCGAGACCGGGCAGTCGAAGCTGCTCTATTCCCACGCGGGCTCGGTGCGGGCCCTGACCGCTTCTTCCGATGGCGTGGCGAGCGCGGCGAGCGACGGCGTGAAGCTGATGGGCGTGAGCGCGCAGGGCGAGCTGGTGGCGCAGCTGACGCTCGACAAGCAGGCGTGGGCGCTGTCGTTCAGCGATCAGGGGCTGCTGGCGGGCATCGAGCGCGGGCTGTGGCGGCTGTCGGTGAAGCAGGGCCCGGAGCAGCTCTCGACCCACCTCGACGACGTGACCTCGGTCTGGTTCAGCAAGCCGCTCGGGCCGATCTCTGCGGGAGACGACGGCGTGCTCCACGCCAACCCGGTCGAGCGTTGGCCGCAGACCTGGAGCGGCGTGCCGCGGGTGGTGTCGATGGCCGGCTACGACTCGCAGAGCGAGGCGTTCTTGTTTCTGGCCGGGCGCGAGCGCGAGCTGGTGCACCTGCGCTGGCCGGTCGATCGCCGGCAGGATGGTGCGGCGCCAGGGCCGGCTCAGGCGACCGCGATGACCGTCGACGCCGACAGCGCGTGGGCGGGGTTTTCCGACGGCACCGTGCGGCATCAGATCAACGCGCGCAATTGGCAGGAGGCGCTCGCCGAGAAGCACTCCGGGCCGGTGCGGGCGATCGCGTCGGGTGGTGGCGTGCTGCTCTCGCTCGGAGAAGACGGCCGGCTGCTGCGGCACGGCGACAAGGGTGGCGAGGTGTTGAAGGTCGAGTCGCGCGGCCGGGCGCTGGCGGTGGCTCCCGATGGCAAGCGGGTGGCGGCTTCGTTCGACGACGGCACGGTGGTGCTGTTCAGCCTCGAGTTCGGCAAGGAGATCGCGCGCTCGCGGGCGGCGCCGGTGAACGCGCTGGCGTTCAACCCCAAGGGCACCAAGGTCGCCGCGGCGACGGAAGAGAAGACGGTGCGGCTGTACGACGCCGAGACCGGCAAGGAAGACGCGCGGCTCGAGCCGTTCGACGCTCCGGTGTCGAGCGTGGCCTGGTCGGCCGATGGCGGGCGGTTGTTGGCCGGCGGCGCCGATGGGCACGCGGTGCTGTGGTCAGTGGATCAGAAGCAGGCGATCAACCACTACGTCGGGCCGCACGCGCGGTTGAGCTCGGTGGCGTTCGTCACCGATGCCGAGGTCGCCGCGGGCAATGATCAGGGCTCGGTGTTCGTGTGGAACGCGTCGAGCGCGGTGCAGAACGTCGAGCTCAGGTTGCGCGCCCGCGACGTCACCGGGCTGACCGTGCGCGACCGGGTGTTGTGGGTGCTCAGCTCTGATGGCGTGCCGAGGCAGTTGGCGCTGCCGCTGGGCCGGTGATCTTCGAGCACGGCTGGCCGGCGGCGTGAGCCCCCTTCCGCCCTTCGGACACCTTCCCCGAAGGGGGAAGGGGTTCGTTTTCGTCTCGGACGAGGAAGCCAAGCGCGATCCCCTCCCCTTCGGGGGAGGGTGCCCGAAGGGCGGGAGGGGGCTCACGCCTCCGACGACCGATAGATCCTGATCAACTTCTCGGCCGCCGCAGCCCAGGTGAACTGCGCCGCGCGTCGCAAACCCGCCTCGACCCACTTCGCGCGTACGCGCTCATCCGAGAGCACCGAATCCAGCGCGTCCGCCAGCCCACCCGCGTCATCCACTCCGACGATCTGCGCGGCATCACCGACGATCTCCGGCAGCGAGCCCGCATCAGACACCACCGCGGGAACACCCAGCCGCATCGCCTCGAGCGGAGGCAACCCGAACCCCTCGTAGCGCGACGGAAACGCGAACACCGGCGCGCGCCGCATCAGCTCGTAGAACACCGAGCTCTCCAGGTGCCCGAGCGGCCGAATGTCGACGCCCTGCTCGCGTGCGGCGTCGAGCTTGCGTTCGATCGCACCGGCTCCGAACCACCGCTGCCCTGCGAGCACCAGCGCCGCCGGCTTTCCCCGCCGCTTCAGCTCCACCACCGCGTCGGCCACCAACTCGACGTTCTTTCGCGCGTCGAGCGCGCCGGCGTAGAGCACCCACCGCTTCGGCAGGCCGAGCGCGTCGATCCACGCGCGGGTGGTGGCATCGCCCCGCGGCACCCGATCGACGTGGCCCACCCCGTTGTGCACCACGGTGGCCTTCGCCTCCGCGCGGGGAAAGCGCTCCACCAACGCCGCGCGCGTCGCCTCGCTCACGCACACGATCGCATCGGCGAGCTCGACGCTGCGGCTCAGCCAGAGCCTGAACTGCCAGCGGTACGCGCTCGACACCGTCTCCGGCAGCAGCAGCGGAATCAGGTCGTGCACGGTGAGCACCAGCTTCGCGCTACCGGTGCGGGTGAGCGGGAGATTGAAGTTCTGCACCGCGTGGAAGACGTCGGGCGGGTCTTCAGCCAGCCAGCGGGGAAGCTCGGCGAGCACGAACCGGGTGCGCGACTTCGACTTGCGAACCCGCCCGGTGCGGCGCGCGCCCCACGGCTCGACCTGCTGACCCGCGGCCTCCAACGCCCGGGCGAGCTCGTGGGTGTAGACGCTGATGCCGGTCGCCGGCTCGTCCCACAGCGTCGCATCGAGCGCCACTCTCACCGCGTGCGCTCATACCTTAAGTTCCGTGCTACGGCCCGCTGCCGATGGTGGTGCACCAGTTGCTGCCGAACTACCGGCCTGGCGATGCGATGGGAGCGGCTGCGGTCGCGTTTCGCCGCGTGCTCCGCCGCCTCGGAATGTGGGGCGAGCTGTACGCCGGTGAGGTCGATGCCGGCTCGCGCTCGTGGGTTCGGCCGGCCTCGTGGTTGAAGCCCGGGCCCGACGACTGGGTGCTCTACCACCACGGGATTGCCTCGCCGCTCGCCTCGCAGCTGATGCACCTCGAGTGCAGGCGTGCGGTGGTGTTCCACAACGTGACTCCGGCGCGGTTCTACTCCGGCACCCGGCTGGCCGAGCCGCTGGTGGCGGGCCGCGCGCAGTTGGCGGCGCTCGCTCCGCACGTCGAGCTGTCGATCGGCGTCTCGCAGCTCAACGCGAACGAGCTGATCGCCGCAGGGCATCGCAACGTGCAGGTGGTGCCGCTGTTCGTCGACCCCCGCCGGTTCGCCGCCGAGCGCGCCGACAAGACGACGCTCGAGCGGTTGTCGCGCGGCGGCCCCCGGTTGGTCTCGGTTAGCCGGGTGGTGGCGCACAAGCGCTTCGAGGATCTGCTCGCGCTCCACGAAGAGCTGCTCCGCATTCGGCCCCAGGCGCGGTTGACCGTGGTCGGCGCTGCGGCCGGTGGTAACGCGCAGGTGAGGGCGCTGCTGAAGCGCGCGAAGAAGTTGCGCGGCGTCGAGCTGCTCGGCTCGGTGTCGCACGCGCAGTTGGTCGCCGCCTACCGCTCCGCCGACGTGTACGTGTCGATGAGCGAGCACGAAGGCTTCGGAGTTCCGCTGGTCGAGGCGATGGCCGCCGAGGTGCCCGTGCTCGCCTACGGCGCAGGCGCGGTCGCCGAGACGATGGGCGGCCGCGGCGTCGTGTTCGACGAGAAGAACTTCGCCGCGCTGGCCGAGCTCGCCGCCGAGCTGTGTGAGGACCAGGCGCTGCGGGCGAAACTGGTTGCCGGTCAGCTGAAGCGGGTCGCGGAGCTGTCCATCGACGCGACGCAGAAAGCGCTGGCTTCTCACCTCACCCCGCGGACGCAGAGCGTCCGTCGGCCCTCTCCTGTCAGGAGAGGGGGGCGGGTGGCGGTGGTGGTGCAGCGCTTCGGTGAGGAGATCACCGGTGGAGCCGAGGCGCATGCGCGGCAGGTGGCCACCCGGCTCGCCCGTGAACACAGCGTCACCGTGCTCACCAGTTGCGCGCTCGAGCACCTCAGCTGGAAGAACCACTTTCCGCCCGGTCAGTCGCGCGATGGAAAGCTGGAGGTGCTGCGCTTCGAGGTCGAGGCGCCCCGCGAGATGGACGGCTTCAACGTGCTCTCGAAGCGCATGTTCGGCGTGCCGCAGGACGAAGGCGCCGAAGAGAAGTGGCTCTGGGAGCAGGGCCCGCGCGCCCCGGGGCTGTTCGAGCACCTCGCCCGCCACGGCGATCGGTACGACGCGTTCGTCTTCTTCACCTACCTCTACGCGTTCACCGCCCACGGCCTGCCGCTGGTCGCCGAGCGCTCGCTGATCGTGCCCACCGCCCACCCCGAGCCGCCGCTCGACTTCGACGTGTTCGCCGAGGCGTTCGAGCGCCCGAGGGTGCTGATGTGCAACACCCAAGAAGAGGCCGGGCTGATTCGCCGGCGCTTCCCCAACGCCGCGCGCAGCCGGGTGGTCGGGGTCGGCATCGAGGTGAAGAAGGGCGTGCCCTCGCGGTTCGCCCAGCGCTACTCGATCGACGGGCCGTACCTGCTCTACCTGGGCCGCCGCGAGGCGGGGAAGGGCATCGACGAGCTGCTCGAGCACCACCAGGCGCTGGTGGCCGACTTTCACGACGCGCCGCAGTTGGTGCTCGCCGGCTCGGGCGATCTCGAAGTCACCGGCGATCGCGTGAAGGTGCTCGGGCGAATCGACGAGATCGACAAGTGGGACGCGCTCGCCGGTGCGCTCGCGGTCGTGGTGCCGTCGCGCTGGGAGAGCCTGTCGTTGGTGGCGCTCGAGGGCTTCGCGTCGGGCACGCCGCTGATCGCCAACCTCGGCTCCGATGTGCTCGCCGGGCACCTGGAGCGCAGCGGCGCTGGCGCCGGCTACTCCGACGCCGCCAGCTTCGCCGAGGCGGTGCGCGAGGTCGGCGAGTCGCGCCCGGCGCTCTCGAAGGCCGCCAAAGCCTACGCCCGCGCTTTCCGGTGGGAAGACGTGCTAACCGCCTACCGCGAAGAGCTGGCCGCAATCCGGAGGCAGGCAACGTGAGGCTGTTGGGGCGTGACATCGCCGCCCAGAAGTTGATCTCGAAGGTCTCGGCGCGGCTGAAGGCGCGGGGGCTGGTCACGGCTCCGGAGGGCCAGCCGCTCGCCCACGACGTCGAGGCGCGGGTCGACCCCTACGCGTTCAACGTCGAGATGCTCTCCGAGCACGCCGACTCCGCGCAGGGCCTGCCGCTCGAGACCCACCGCACCGGGCTCGGCCGCGCGGTGCTGCTGGCGAAGTGGGCCTTTCGCAAGAGCTGCCAGGTGCTGATCAACGAGACCCTCGCCCGTCAGACGGTGTTCAACGGCCACGTGCGCGACAGCTATGCGCAGCTCTCGGCCGAGGTGCAGCGGCTGCGCGAGAAGCTGAGCGAGCTCGAGCAGGCGAAGCCGGCCGCGGCCCCAGCCGAGCCGCCCGCCGCGCCGGTGACGAAGCCGAGGGCGAAGGCGAAGCCGGTGACGAAGAGGAAGTCGCGGTGAGAGCGGTGGCGGTGCTGGCGTCGCTCCTCGCGGCGCACGCGTGGGCGCAGACGCTCACCGAGCCGCCCGCGCCGCCTCCGTTCGAAGCCGACGCCGGGCCGGTGGTGGAGCCAGTGGACGCCGGCGAGCCGATCGCCGAGCCACCGGCCGCCGGCGACGCGGGCACCCCCGAGAAGTTCAGCACCATCACCTTCAAAGACGGCCAGAAGCTCACCGGCACCATCGTCGAGCAGCACGACGGAGCGCTCGAGCTGCGGCTGGGCAGCGGCCAGGTGCTGCGCCTCGACGCGGCGGCGATCGAGTCGGTGGAGGCCGACACCGTTCACCACGTCACCGGCGACGGCAAGGTCTGGTTCGAAGACCCGAACCGCACCCGCTACTTCTATTCGCCGTCGGCGATGATGCTGAAGCGCGGCGAGGCCCACTTCTCGCAGAAGGAGCTGGCGATCTCGTCGTTCGCCTACGGGATCATCGACTACCTGAGCGTCGAGATCTCCTCCTGCCTGCCCGCGTTCTTCGCCGGCACCGACGGAGTCAACGTGCTGCTGTCGATCAAAGCCGGCGCCCAGGTGGCCGACCGGGTCTGGCTCGCGGTGGGCACCCACGCGCTGGCGCTCCCGGGAGGCTTCGGCTCGAGCTCGAGCTCGGGAATTCCTGTGGGCGGCTTCTACTTCGGCTCGCTCACCTACGGAGACCGCGACTTCCACCTCACGGTGTCGGCGGGCATGCCGTACTTTCTCAAGCCGCCCCAGCTGATCTACCCGATCATCACCGTGTCGGGGTTTCTACGGGTCGCCGAGTCGGTCGGCCTGATGAGCGAAAACTGGTTCCTCACCGAGGTGTCGACCATCGACCAGAAACCTTCTGATCGCTGGGTACTGGCGCAAATCCTCGGAGTGCGCTTGATGGGACAACACTTTGCGACCGACCTGGGGTTTCTGCTGATCGAGAACAAGAAAGGGTTCGACCCGGTGCCGTTTCCCATTCCCTGGGTCGACTTCACCTACAACTTCTAGACACGCATGGTTCGCAATCTGAGAGAGCTGTACCAGTACCGGGCGCTGCTGTGGGCGCTCACCCTGCGCGAGCTGCGCGCCCGCTATCGCGCGTCGATCCTCGGCTTCTTGTGGACCTTCCTCAACCCGACGCTGAACATGGCGGTCTACGCGCTGGTGTTCGGCTACGTGCTGAAAGACTCCACCCACGCGTACCCGTACTTCCTCTTCATCGGGCTGCTCCCGTGGATCTACTTCACCAGCTCGGTCGGCGCCGGAGCCAGCTCGGTCAGCGATCGCCGCGACCTGCTCACCAAGGTGCGCTTCCCCGCCCAGGTGCTGCCGGCGACTGTGGTCACCACCAACCTGCTCAACTACCTGCTCTCGCTGCCGCTGCTGCTGGGCCTGGGGCTGATCTACGGCGAGCTGCCCACCTGGCACGTGGTGCTGTTCCTGCCGGTGGTGGTGCTGCAGACCCTGTTCATTCTCGCGGTCACCTACCTGCTGTCGGCGCTCAACGTGGCGTTCCGCGACCTCCAGCACATCGTCGGCAACATGCTCACGATGCTGTTCTTCCTCACCCCGGTGGTGTGGCCGATCGACCGGCTGCCCCAGGAGTTCCGGGAGCCGATGCTGCTGCTCAACCCGATGGCGGCGCTCACCAACGCCTACCGGCAGATCTTCTACGCCCACCAGCTGCCGGCCGCGAAACCGCTGCTGGCGGTGGCGCTGTTGTCGGTGCTGCTGCTGTGGGTGGCGACCCTGGTGTTCGAGCGCCGGCGTGAAGAGTTCGCGGAGCTGGTCTGATGGCTGACGCGATCGTCCTCAAGCAGGTGACCAAGCACTTCAAGAAGCGCGCGGTGCGCTCCGAGTACACGACCATCAAGAGCGAGCTGGTGAGAATGATCACCCGCAAGCGCAAGGTGCTCGAGCCCTCGATGCTGATTCAGGCGCTCAAGGGCGTCGACCTCAACATTCCCAAGGGCTCCACCGTCGGCATCGTCGGCCGCAACGGCTCGGGCAAGAGCACGCTGCTGAAGCTGATCACCGGCATCTACGCGCCCAGCTCGGGCACCATCGACGTGCACGGGCGCATCAGCGCGCTGCTCGACCTCGGCGCCGGCTTTCACCCCGACTTCACCGGCCGCGAGAACATTCTGATCAACGGCATCATCCTCGGCATGAGCCGCGCCGAGGTGAAGGCCCGCACCCCGGAGATCATCGAGTTCGCCGAGCTGGGCGACTTCATCGACGAGCCGGTGCGCACCTACTCGTCGGGCATGTTCATGCGCCTGGCGTTCGCGGTGGCGACCCACGTCGACCCCGAGATCCTGATCATCGACGAGCTGCTCGCGGTGGGCGACGAGCACTTCCAGCGCAAGTCGATGGGCAAGATGACCGAGTTCAAGGCGAGCGGGAAGACGATCATCCTCGTCACCCACGACCTCGGCACCGTGCAGCGCTGGTGCGACCTCGCCGCGTGGATCGACGGCGGCGTCACCCGCATGGTCGGCCCGCCCGGCCAGGTGATCGACGCCTACCGCCGCGCGGTGAACCTCGCCGAGAGCTCGCAGAGCGACGCGCTCACCGCGCCCGGCATCGCGCTCCCGGCCCTGCCACCGCCGCCCCCGCCGTCGACCACGCCGAAGCTGAAGGCGGTGCGGCTGCTCGACGTCTCCGGCCGCCAGGTGGAGCGGCTCCACCTCGACGCCCGGCTCGACGTCTGCCTCGACTTCGAGACCCCGCCCAACGAGGCGCTCGCCTTCACCGTCGAGCTGGTTCAGGCCGACGGCCAGGTGATGTTCACCACCACGATGGATGCGGGCTCGTCTCCCGGCAAAGGCACCGCCAAGCTCACCTTCTCGCGCCTCGGCGTCGGCGAGGGCATGTGGACGGTGCGCTGCTCGGCGCACGGGCCGGGCGAGAAAGCGCCTCACCTCGACGCGGTGCTGCAGGTCGACAACCACGGCGCGGGCGCGGGCACGCTTCGGCCTCCGCACGTGTGGAGCCTCGACTCGTCGGCGTCACGCGGCGAGGTGGAGCAGCACGCTCCCCACGGCGCCCAGCGCTAGCAGCACCGTCGAGCCCCAGCCGAACCGCAGCGCCAGCACCGCCGAGGCGGCGAAGATCAGCCACTGCGACGGAGTCCCGAGCGCAGCGCGCCCGAGGTCGAGCGTCACCACGCCCATCAGCGCCAGCGAGGCCGCGTTCACCGCGTCGAGCACCGCTCCCGCCGCCTTCGACGCGCGCAGCTTCGGCACCAGCGGGCCGCTGAGCGCCACCAGCACGAAGGCGGGCAGAAAGATGCCCACCGTGGCCGCGGCGGCACCGGCCGGCCCCGAGAGCAGGTAGCCGGCGAAGGTCGCGGTGGAGAACACCGGCCCGGGCGTGAGCTGACCGGCGGCGATCGCGTCGAGCAGCTGGGCCTCGGTGAGCCAGTGCCGCTGCTGCACCAGCTCGGTGCGCATGAACGCCAGCAGCACGTAGCCGCTGCCGAACAACATCGAGCCGGTCTTGAGGAACACCCAGAAGATCGACGCCGAGCTCACCGCGCCCGCGGTCACCGCCGGAGCGCCCACCACCGCCAGTGGCACCATCGGCGCCACCTCGCCCAGCCGCGCGCGAGAGACCGCCACCGCCAGCAGGCCGGCGCCGAGCAGCACCATCCACTCCACCGCGCCCAGCATCACCGCCGAGACGCTCGCCGCCGCGAGCAGAATCAGAAACGGCGTCTTCATCGCCCGGCGGCCGAGCGCGAGCAGCGCCTGCGCCACCACCACCAGCATCGCCGGCTTCACCCCGTCGAGCAGCCAGCCCACCGCCGGCAGCCCGCCGTAGCGCAGGTAGATGAACGCCAGCGCGCCGGTGAGCAGCACCGCGGGGCCGATGAAGCAGAAGCCCGCCACCAGCAGCCCGGCCAGGCCCCGGCGCTCCCAGCCGATGTGGAGCGCGAGCTCGGTGGAGTTCGGCCCGGGGATCAGGTTGGTGGCGCCGACGAAGTCGAGAAAGCGCTCGTCGGTGAGCCAGCCGCGCCGGCGCACCACCTCTTCCTGCATCATCGAGACGTGCACCGCGGGCCCGCCGAACGCGGTGAACCCGAGCCGGCCGAACAGCAGCGCCAGCTCGCCCAGCGAGGTGCTCACACGCTGATCTTCGAGTTCTTCTTGCGCTTCTTGTACAGCAGCGCGGTGCGGCCGAGCAGCTGCGCCAGGTGCGCGCCGGTCTGCTCCGCGAGCGACTCGGAGGCTTCGTGCCGGTCGGCCGGCCCGTCGAGGATCTTCACCTTGATCAGCTCGTGGTCTTCCAACGCCTGGAGCGCGGCCTTCACCACCGCGTCGGTGACGCCCGCTGCGCCCACCTGCACCACCGGAGAGAGGTGGTGGCCGAGCGCGCGGAGCTTGCGCCGCTGCTTGCCGTTCAGCTCACCGGGGGCGGCTTCTTCTTCCTTCGGTTCGGTCACTTCATCATCCGCAGCTCGCGCTGGGCCTCGAGGTGTTGCGGGTTGAGGTCGGTGCATTGCTTGAAGAACTTCTTCGCGGTGACCAGGTCACCCATCAGCTTCGCCATGTTGCCCTGGAAATAGAACACGTCGGCCACCCGCGGGTTCTTTCTCACGCAGACGTTGATGTCTTTCATCGCCTCGGCGTGGCCCGCCTTCTTGTCGGGAGAGAGGAAGAACTTCGCGTAGCCGCGCCAGCCGTAATACTCGCCCTCGTCGGGGTTCCCCTTGATCGCGTCGTCGAGCATCTTCACCGCTTCGGGGAACTTGCGGGCCTTCACCAGAATCTGGCCCTTCTGAAACATCTCTTCGGCCGCCAGAATCGCCGCCACGTCGACCTTCTCGCCCACGCCGCCCGCCTCGACCTCGGCGATGTACTCGGCGCGCATCGCGTCGTCGCTCAGGGTGCGGTTGGCCTCGCCGATCTTGGCGAAGATCTCCGCCTTCAGCTTGCCGACCTCTTCCGGAGTGCCGGGCGGCACGGTGTCGGGGTGAAACGACTTCGCGAGCTTGAAGTAGGCGGCCTTCACCTGGGCGGCATTGACGTTCTTCTGCACGCCCAGCACTTCGACCAGGTTCTGGCCGCGGGTCTTCTCCGCATAAGCGCGGAGCTGAATCACGTCGTTGGTGTTGTCGAGCCCCGCCGGCTTGTCGCCGCTCGCCTGAACCACCGGCGCCTTCTGGGTGATCTTGGTCGACGACACCGGCGCGCCACCGGCACCGGTCGGAGCGCGGGTGGTCGAGGCCGCCGGCTGCGCGGGCTGCGGAGGCCGAGCCGCGCCCGCGGCCTGCGGCACCATGCGCGGAGGCCCACCCGGAGGGCCCGCGGCGGGGCGTGCACCGGGGCCGGCGGTGGGCGCCGCTCCGGGACCCGCTGCGGGAGCGGCCATCTTCGGCGGCCCGCCCGGAATCTGCGGAGACGAGCTGCGCGCACCGGGCCCCGCGGCAGGCGCGGAGATCTTCGGCGGCCCACCGGGAATCGTGGGCGGAGGACGCGCGGCCTGCGGGGGCACCGCGGCGCGAGGAGCAGGCGCGGGCGCGGCTGGCGCTTCGGGCGGAGTGGGCGCGGCGGAGTCGTCGAGCTCGGCGGCGATCTCCGCCTCCAGCGGTGGCTCGGCGCCGCCCTCGCGCGGCGGCACCACCACGCCGGCGAACGACACCGCGTCGACCTCCTTCAGGTACACCGCGACCCGAACGATGGTGTCGGCCTCGGCCGGCAGGTCGGCGATCAGCTGGGCGAGCGAGCGTACGCCGTCGAAGTAGCCGGCCGCGCGCGTCTCTTGCGGCGTCAAACGCAGCTCGCCGATCGGCACCTTGCCGCCCGACTTCATCACCGGCATGTCGAACACGTCGGCGATGCGCCGGCGCAAGTCGGGCACCGGAATGCGCCGCACCTGCTCCGCGGCGAGCCCCCAGCGCTGGCCGAGCGGCATCGCGCGAGAGGGCGCCAGCTCCTGGGCGGCGAAGCTGAACCGGCCGTTGGTGGCCATCAGCGCCTTGCCGAGAATCGACGACGCGCGGGTCTGCAGGTGTTGGAACGCGGTGCCCGGGTTGAGCAGCCCGAGGCCGAACAGCGCCGGCACCAGCTCGCCGCCGAAGCGCGCCTTCTCGGTCTCGGCCTGCTTCAGCTGCGCCGGGTTCGCCAGGCCCTGCTTGATCAGAAACGCACCCAGCGCGTCTTCGGCGTGGTCGGAGTCGATCAGCTCCGGGTTGCCCTTGCGAAAGTGAATCTGAATCGCGCGGTCGGCCAGCTCGAGGGTGAGCAGGCCGGTCGCCTCCGAAGAGGCCGCCAGGTAGTAGAGCCGCAGCGGGCTGGCCTGGGTGAGATCGCCGCGCGGCGGGAGGTCTCCCAGGTCGCCGCCCGCTCCGGCGGCCGCCACCGGCACCGCGCGCTCGGCGGTGTTGGTGCGTCGCGGCGGAGGCGCGGGCGCGGCGGGCCCCGGCCGCATCATCGGCGGCCCACCGGGAATCGGGTTGGCGGGCGCGGGAGGCGCGGCGGGCTCCGGCTCGCGCACCGGCACCGGCACCGCGGTGGCGTCGCCCCAGAGGTCCTGCGGAATGTGGTCGCGCACCTCGGGCATGCGCGCCGGGTAGACGTAGCTGACGCCGTCGGTGCTCACCTGCACCCTGCCGGGAATGAGCTGGTTGTCGAACAACAGCTCCAGCGTGGCCGGCATCAGAGGGCCCCACACCTTGCCTTTGTCGTTACGAATCCAGACCTGGAGGGGTTCCGCCATGACGCGAATGGGCAGCTTATTCAGAATCGGGCAATATGACTTGAAGCTTGATGCGGCCGGGGCGCCGGAGGGTGGGAGCGATGAGGTGGTGGGCAGTGGGGGTGGCGGTGCTGACGGCGGCGGGCTGCGCGACCACCAGCTCGGTCGAAACGGCGAGCACCATCGGCAAAGGGCACTTTCAAATCGGTGCCGAGCCGGGCGTTCAGTACGGCGGCCTGAGCGGCTTTCCCCAGAGCTTCTACCCGCATGCCGACGTCGCGTTTCGCTACGGCCTCACCGATCGAATCGAGCTGGGCGCCCGCACCGGGTTCTCGCTCGCCGACCTGAAGTTCAAGTACCAGTTCACCGACCCGGCGAACCCCGACCTCGCGCTCTCGATCGGCCCCCAGGTGGGCGGCGTGGTCTACGCCAGCGAGATGAGCAGCGTGGTGATTCTGCGCTTCGACGTGCCGCTGCTGATCGGCATCAAGATGAAGAGCGGCTCGGAGCTGGTGTTCGGCCCGCGCGCGATGGCCTGGATGCTGGTGTCGGGCGACCAGAGCTCGAAGACCAGCAACAACATCTTCACCGTCGGGCCGGGGCTCTCGGTAGGCTACGCGATCAGAGATCACCGAGTCGTTTCGCCTGATGCCGGAGATCGCCTTCGCGGTGCCGATCGGCGCCTCGGTGGAGTCGATCAGCAAGAGCCTCCACCTCTCGGGCTCGGGCACGCTGCCGTTCTTGCCGGTGTTTCAGTTCACCATCGGCTGCTTGTTCGGCCGGGTGGGGCCGACCGAGAACCAGCCGCCGCCTCAGCCCGAGAAAGATCCCAACGAGCTGACGCCTCCGCCGCCGCCTCCGCCGGTGGTGCAGCCGGGCGGTGACCCGAACGTGCCGCCTCCGCCCGAGACGCCGCCGGCGCCTCCGCCGACCGGGAACTAGACGCGAAGCCGAGGGGTGCCGGCCGTCGTTGGCCGGCACTGGAAGCGGCGCAGCCGCGTCCGAGGCGGAGCCAAGAACTACAGCACGAGGTTTTCGTGGTGCTCGCCGAACACCGCGCGCATCGCGTCGCTGATCTCACCCAGTGAGGCTTCGGCCTTCACCGCGGCGAGAATGTGCGGCACCAGGTTCTCGGTCGCCGACTCGGCCGCCTTGCGAATCGCGTCGACGGCCTGCTGGGCCTTGGCGTTGTCGCGCGTCTTGCGCAGCTCCTTCAGCGCGGCGATCTGCTCGTTCTGCACCCGCTCGTCGATGCGCAGCAGGCCTTCGGGCTTCGCCTCTTCGGAGGTGAACTTGTTCATGCCCACCACCACCTCGTCGCCCGCCTCCATCGCGCGCTGGGTGGCGTAGGCGGCCGACTGAATCTCCTGCTGGGGGAAGCCTTGCTCGATCGCCTTCACCATCCCGCCGAGGTCGTCGATGCGCTTCAGGTACGCGCGGGCCTTCTCTTCCAGCTCGTCGGTGAGCCGCTCGAGGTGAAAGCTGCCGCCCAGCGGGTCGGCGATGTCGGCGACGCCGGTCTCGTAGGCGATCACCTGCTGCGTTCTCAGCGCCAGGCGGGCCGCGTCTTCTGACGGCAGGGCGAGCGCCTCGTCCCACGAGTTGGTGTGGAGTGACTGCGCGCCGCCGAGCACCGCCGCCATCGCCTGGAGCGACACCCGCACCACGTTGTTGAGCGGCTGCTGGGCGGTCAGGGTGCTGCCCGCGGTCTGGGCGTGAAAGCGGAGCATCATCGAGCGCGGGTCTTTGGCGGCGAAGCGCTCCTTCATCAACGACGACCAGAGGCGGCGCGCCGCGCGGAACTTGGCGATCTCCTCCATGAAGTCGTTGTGCACGTTGAAGAAGAACGAGAGCCGCGGCGCGAACTCGTCGACCTTCAGGTTCGCGCTCAGCGCCGCTTCGACGTAGGCGACGCCGTCGGCGAGGGTGAAGGCGATCTCCTGGGCCGCGGTCGAGCCGGCCTCGCGAATGTGGTACCCGCTGATCGAGATCGGGTTCCACTTCGGCACCCGCTGCGCGCAGAACGCGAACAGGTTGGTGATCAGCCGCAGCGACGGACCGGGCGGGTAGATGTACGTGCCGCGCGCGATGTACTCCTTGAGAATGTCGTTCTGAACGGTGCCCTGCAGCGCGTCGAGCCCCACGCCCTGCTTCTCGGCCACCGCCGCGTAGAGGCACAGCAGCACCGGCGCGGTGGCGTTGATGGTCATCGAGGTGGAGATCTCGCCGAGCGGGAGCCCCTTCAGCAGCACCTCCATGTCGCGCACCGAGGTGATGCTGACGCCGACCTTGCCGACCTCGCCCAGCGCGCGCGGGTGGTCGGAGTCGAAGCCCATCTGGGTGGGCAGGTCGAACGCCACCGAGAGCCCGGTCTGACCCGACTTGAGCAGGTAGTGGTAGCGCTCGTTCGATTCGCGCGCGCTGCCGAAGCCGGCGTACTGCCGCATCGTCCACAACCGGCCGCGGTACATCGTCGGCTGCACGCCGCGGGTGAACGGGAACTCGCCGGGAAAGCCGAGGCCGTCTTCGCGGGGTTGTGACGGGCCGTCGACCGGGCCTCTCTCAATTCCTGAGGAAGTGCGGAAGGCGGTTTTTCGCTCGGGGGCTTTGGCCTTCGCCTTGCCGTAAACCTGCTCCAGCCACCGTTTGCGTTGGGCTTCGTGATCCGCCATATCGGCTTCGGTTAGCATGACTGTGGAGGCTGTTCACAATGAACGTCGATTCGCTCCGTAAAGCGCTGCCGCAGATCAAGACCCCGGCTGATGTCGACAAGCTGATGGTGCAGGTGCGCGACGCGGGCGGCCTCGACCCGACCGAGAAGGCCGAGCTGGTTCGCGCGGCCGATGGCTTCGACGACGCCACCAAGCAGCGGCTGCTCACCCATCTTTCGTCGCTCGGCCAGACCAACGCCTGGGTGAACATCGACGCCGGCTCGACCCGGGTGACCGACATTCAGGGCCGCTACGCCAGCCTCAAGCTCGACATTCCCGGCCTGAAGGGCCGCGAGGGCCTGTTCGACTCGACCTTCGCGCTCACCGGCAAGGCTTTGAAGGACGGCACGCTGAAGCTGAACATCGAAGGCAAAGACGTTCAGGTGCCGGTGAAGAAGGGCGAGTCGGCGTCGACCGTTCTCGGCCACCTGCAGAAGCAGCTGCCGCAGGGCGTGAGCGGGCTGGTGTACGGCGGCGACGTGAAGCCGTTCGACCCCGAGTCGTTCAACGGCATCTCGCCCACCACCGGCCAGACTGCGGCGCACATCACCCTGTTCAAGCCCGACGCGCTCGGGCTGAAGCCGGGCGAGAAGCCGCTGCGCGTGGTCGTCACCGGCTACGGCGCGTTCATGGGCATCACCGACAACCCGTCGGCGAACATGGCCCAGAAGCTCTCGGAGATGGGCGTGAAGGGCGGGGTGGTGCAGTACCAGCGCCTCGACGTGACCGAGGGCGCGGTCGACGACTTCATCAAGTCGATGAAGAAGAACCCGCCCGACGTGATTCTCTCGATGGGCGTGGCGCCCGATTCGCAGGTCGAGGAGCAGCCCGAGAACAAGGTCTCGGCGAGCACCGACGGCAACAACCAGCCGATGAAAGATGGCCCGGTGGTGAAGGGGCAGGCCGCGGGCAAGGTGCTCCACACCGACCTGCCGGTGCAGGTGATCGACAACGCGTTGAAGCCGTTCGGCGACAAGCGCGAGGTCGGCACTTCGCTGTCGAACCCCAACTACACCCCCGACCGCAGCGCTTACCTGTGCAACTACCTCGGGTACAACCTGGCCAACACCTTCGGCAAGACGCCGGCGACCACCGGTGGCTTCGTGCACGTCACCGACCACACTCCGCCGGATCAGATGCACGCGCTGCTCGAGGCGGTGGTGGCGAACCAGCTCGATTACCGCCGCACCGCGAATCAGCCGAAGCCGGCGAGCTGAGCACCGAGCACGACTGGGCTCGAGTGTGACGCCCCTCCGCCCCTTCGGGGCACCTCCCCTCTTCAAGGGGAGGGGTGACACCTATGCTTCCCCTCCCCCACCAAGGGGGAGGGTGCCCGAAGGGCGGGAGGGGCGTCACGCCTCCGCCGACGTTTCAACGATGCCCGGCGCGCACCGCGGTCCCCGCCAGCGCGGCGCCGAGCCTCAGCTGCTCGAACATCTGCGGCGTGTAGTACTGCCGCTTCGACTCACCTTTGGTGCCTTCCGCGTCTTCCTTCGTCTCGACGTAGCCCAGGTACCCATTCGCTAACGACAGCACCCGGTTCGCCTGCGCCGCCTCTTCGAGCTGCAGCCCCGAGGGGTACGACGGCTCGACCGGCACCGACAGCAGCGTGCGGTCGCCGAGCGCGAGCGCCCACACCTCCGCCTCGCGGTCGGCGGAGACGCAGACGAAGTTGGTGGCCATCGCCCGGCTGATCGACGGCACCAGCCGCGAGCCATCAGGGTGAGGCAGCGGGACCTTCACCCGCGCCAGGCCGAGCGAAACCTCGGTGCGCGGCTCTGACAGGGGCAGCCGGGTGAACACGTCTTCGACCTTCTTCGCGAACTGGGTGGCGTTCTCGGTGCCGGCGTGCGCATTCCCGCCGAGCGACTGCGCCACCAGCGTCACCCCTGCATCCAACCGGTCGAGCGCGGCGATGCCGGGGTAGTCGGGGTCCAACGTCTCGACCCGCCGAGGCACCAGGGTGGGGTGGCCCGCCATCATCCACAGCTCGCCAATCGTGCTCCCGTCGAGCGCGGTCACCGCCAGCCGGTCGACCCGCTTGTCGCAGCCGGTGCCGCTGCGCGCCCAGCACCAGTCCTCGCTGCCCGACGCCGACGCCAGCTGCGCCGGCTTCATCGCCGCCCGCGCGTTCTTCACCGCCTTCACCGCCGCGTCGATCACCGCGTTCGCGTCGCGGGGCAGGTACGAGCCGACGCCGGCCAGCTGCGCCAGCGGCCGCTCATCGAACCCGCCGAGCGACGAGTGCGCGTGGGTGGCGAACACCAATGTGTGGTCGAGCCCGGCGCCGCTGCGAATCTTCTCCACCATCACCTGAGGCACTTCGAGCAGGTCGATGCCCACCAGCGCCACGGTCAGCCCGCCCGCCTCCAGCACCAGCGCCTGCGCGGCGACCGGGTGGTTCGCGCGGCTCGCCTGCGACCGATCGCGCGGCCCGTAGCCCGCGACGGTGACCGGCCAGGGCACGCTGATCTCCTCCCGCGCGCTGCCGGCGTTGAGCGGCGCCTTCGACCACGCGCCCTCGACCAGCAGCGGCGGCCCGGCCTCCCACTTGCCACACCAGTCGAACGACGCGATCGCGTACGCCCCCCCGACCGCGAGCAACGCCGCCATGCCCATCGCCTGAAGTCGTCTCCTCCGCCTCACCCGTGGCCGCAGCCAACCACAGCCCGCAAAGAAAACCGCCCGGAGCGACCAGCGCTCCGAGCGGCTTTGGAAAAACGAACCCGATTACTTGTGCGAAGAGTTGCGGGGCTGAGCGCCCTTCTTCTTCGCAGGCGCCTTGGCCGGAGCGGGCGAGGCCGCCGCGACGCTCTTGCCGGCCGGGCCCTGCACCGAGCAGCCCTCGAGGATGATGTTGTCTTCCTCGGAGTCGAAGGCCGAGAGCGCACGCACGCGGCACTTCAGGCTGACCTTCTGGCCGTGCTTCAGCTTGGTCGCGTCCTTCTCGGTCTGGGCCGGGAAGAGCGCCTGCACCGCGAACGGCAGCTTGGAGGTGAACGAGACGTACTGCTTGTCCTCCATGTTCTTGTCGACGTTGTTCACCTTGCCGGTGATCACGATCACCTGGTTCTGGAACGCGGTGTCGGTGCCCTTGCGGTTCGTCTTGTAGAGCGAGGCGAACGCGTCTGCGTCGAGGTTGTGCGAGGCGTCACCCGAGGCGAGCTTCTCGCCGGCGGGCACGATGTTCGGGTCGAGCGCTTCGACGGTGCAGTCCTTCATCATCGCGCCGATCAGGAACCGCTCGCCGGTGCACTTGGCCGCGAACTGGCCGCCCATCTTCTTGCCGGCCTCTTCGGCCTTCGCGTTGTTCGCCGCGTCAGAGAAGCTGAGGATCACCAGCTTGCCGAGGTCCTTGGTCTTCAGCGACAGGGTGCCCTTGCCGTTCTCGTCCTTGTCGTAGCCGGCCATCGACATCTCGCCCTGAACGAAGATGCTCTTGCCGGTGTACTTGTCCTCGTTGGCCGACCAGTCGGCGTAGAGGTCGTCGGCGCTCATCTTCAGCTCGCCGTCCGCCGCCGCCGCGCCGCCCGCCGCCGCAACCGCCGCGCCGCCGGCCTTCGCCACGCCCGCCGGAGCGTTGATCGCGAACTTGTAGTCGAAGCCGCCCTTGACGGTGGTGCCGTCGACGTCTTTGACGGTGACCGTGTAGGTGCCCGGCTGCGCGTCGAGCTTGATGCTGACCGCCTTGCCCGGAGCCTCGCCGACCTCGTCCTTCACCACTTCACCGGCGGCGTTCTTCACCACCAGCTGCGCGTCGAGGGGGAACTTCTTGCCCGCGGGAGGAGTGACGACCAGCTCGTAGTTGCCGGCCTTCTCCACCGTCCACGCGTAGTCGTTGCCCGACTTCGAGGTGACGTTGTCGTCGCACTGGGTCTGGCCACCGGCGATCGCCGAGGTGCAGTGGGTCGACGAGCCACCCGACGGCCCGAAGATCATCAGCGGCACCGACAGCACCGCCGCCACGCCACCACCGATGAAGCCGCCCTTCTTCTTCTTCGCGGTCGAGGCGAGCAGACCGTCGCGGCCCTTCGACGAGAACATCATCGAGCGCCAACCCGGCTTGGTCAGCTTGCCGCCCTCGAGCTTGCCGAGCGCGAACAGGTTGCCGTCGACCGGCACGATGCGCTCGGTGGCGGTGAAGCCGGTGGTGTACTCACCGGAGGGGAGCTTGGGGGTGCGGAAGCGGAGCTGGCCGAACTCGAGCTCGCCGGGGACGAACGAGCCGATCTTCACGTTCCACTCGTTCGACTTCTTGATGTTGTCGAAGTCGCCGCCCTTCACCGCGTCGACGGTGAGCGCGCCGGTGCCGTCATCGAGGCCGAAGACCGCGCCCTCTTTGAGCGACTCGACGTTGTCGGAGCTCTTGGTGGTCTTGGTGCCGTCCTGGGTCTGCTCGGTCTTCTCGTAGTTCCGCTTGATGTCGACCTCGTAATAGAGGCACGGGGTCTTCGAGCAGGGCGAGAGCAGCTGCTGCGCGGGCGGGACGACCTTGCCCTCGGTGCTCATCAGGCCCTTCGGATCAGGAGAGACCGGGTTCTTGGCGATGTCGCCGGTCTTCTTGAACGGCGCGGCCAGAATGCGTTTCCCCTTCAAGTGCTGAAAGAAGCCGAAGCCGAGCGCGGCAAGGCCAATCAAAAGCAGCAAAACGCCCATCTGATGTTCTCCAGTGCGATTGGCCGAGTGCGTTTCGGCCGGGTTCGCAACCAAGACCCAGGCTGGGGGAAATGTGCGCAAACGATCTACTCCCGCTGCCGATTTATTCCCCAGGGGGAGAATTCGTTGCTGGGCGAGGGCAAATTCCTTAACCCTAGCGGCCATATGGACGCGATGAACCCCCAGCTGGAGCAGATGGCCGACGAGTCGATGGTGCGCACCCTGGCGGCCCAGGTCGAAGCGATTTGGCCCCAGGAAGTCGGCCTTTTGAAGCGGTATGGATTTTCAGGCGGCATTTCGGTGCTCGACGCCGGCTGCGGCACCGGTGAGGCCACCTTCAAGCTCGCCGAGCTCTACCCGCAGGCGAAGCTGCTCGGGGTCGACATCATCGACGCCAGCCTCGCGCGCGGGCGGCAGAAGTGCGCCGCGTTCGGCGAGCGGGTGCGCTTCGAGAACCGGAGCGTGTTCGAGCTGAAGCTGCCCGACGCCTCGTTCGACCTGGTGGTCTCACGCCACGTGATTCACTCGATTCCCCACCCCGAGAAGGTGCTCGCCGAGCTGAAGCGGGTGACGAAAAAGGGCGGGCGGCTGCACGTGATCGCGGAGGACTACGGGATGATCCACTTCCCCGACCGCAGCCTCTCGGCCGATCGCTTCTGGTACACCGCGACCCGCGAGTTCGGCGAGAAGATCGGCATCGACCACTTCATCGGCCGGCGCACGCCGTCGCTGTTCAAGCAGCTCGGGCTGAAAGACGTCACCGTCGACTACGTGGTGGTCGACCCGCTGAGGGTTCCCGCGGCGACGTTCACCCGCATCTTTCAGGCCTGGTGCGACGGGTTCGCCAGGCCGATCGGCGAGAACACCTCGATCAGCGAGGCGCAGGCCAAGGCCCACTTCGCCGACATGCTGGCGACGCTCGCCGACCCGAACGGCTACGGCGTCTGGCAGGTGCCGGTCGTCTCAGGCGTCGTTTAGGGCACGCAGGTCGGGGTGGTGGTGCCGGTCGACGGGTCGATCGCCACCGGCGGCGGCGGCGTCATGTAGAGAAAGTTGAAGCACATCTCGTCGCCGGTGCCTTCGCCCCACTTCACCATCCCGCTCGCGCCGGTGGTGTCCCAGGTGCAGGTCAGGGTGAGGCTGTCGCCGGGCGCGAAGGTGAAGCTGGCCGGCTCGAGGTACTGCGCTCCGAAGGAGTAGTTGGGCCGGTCTTCGACCACGGTGTCGGTGCCGCTGTGGTGGAGCACCGTCTTCTGAGCGCGCCCGCGCAGGTGCATGTGCGGCCACTCGGTGAACACGTCGTAGCTCTTGTTGAGGAACTGCGGGTTGAGCGAGTCGCCCGAGATCGACGCCTGCGAGCAGTTGGGGGGAATGCTGAAGCTGGTGGGGCCGATCGCCATCACCCCGGCCTGCTTCGGCCGCATCGTCGGCGTCGCGCACAGCCGCACGCCCGAGGAGTCGTTGCCGGTGATCATCGTCGGGTTGTTGTAGTGGTACTGAATGACGATCTGGTCGCCGTTGGCGATCGGAATGCCGATGTCCTGCGGAGGCGTGAACGGGCCGGTGCCGGGCGCCCACGCGTAGAGCACCTGCCAGCTGGCCTTGAAGCCGCAGCTGCCCTGGCTCATCGGCGAAGACTTGTTGGTGTCGCGGAAGACGACGATGTGGTGCAGCACCTGGGCGTTGTCGATGATCTTGTCGACCTGAATCAGGTCTTCGCCCTGGGGCAGGTTCACCGTGAACGCGAAGCACTGGTAGAAGTCGGTCGCCTGGGGAATCGCGAACTGCGGCGCGGTGAAGTCGATCGCGCTCGAGCCGCTCGGGCAGGCGGCGGTGCCTCCGTCGTAGCCCTCGACGGTGCCGGCGTCGAAGCTGCACGAGCCCTGGCTCGCGCCCGAGGCGGCCCAGTTCTGCATCGTGGTGATCTGATCGGCGGTCAGCCGCGCGTTCGGCACCTGCGGCATCGGCGAGGCGTCGTCGGCGACGCGAAACGCCATCCGCTGGTAGATCTTCTGGCCGGGATACTGGGCGCTGTTGGCCTGGGTGTCGGCGTAGGTCTCGAGGCTCATCGGCGCGCCGAAGCGCGGCGGGTTGGTGTGGCAGTCGAGGCAGCGCGACTGAACGATGCTCTCCACGTCGCAGCTGTAGCTGCCGCCGTCGCCGGTGAAGGTGCCTCCGCCGCCGCCGGTCGCTGAACCACCGCCGGTGGCAGCACCGCCTCCGCCGGTCGCGGCACCGCCGCCCGCTGCCGAGCCACCGCCGGTCGCCGAGCCGCCTCCACCGGTCGCGGAGGAGCCGCCTCCGCCCCCGCCGCTGGACGGGTGAGAGCAACCGAACGCCAATGCTGCGAGGAGTACGACGTGTGCGCGGGCCATCAGTACCTCCGAAGGCGCGCACGCTAGATCAACGGAAGGCGGAGGCGTGAGCCCCCTCCCACGCTTCGGGCATCCCGCCCGTCAGAACGTGAGGGTCACGCCGAGCTGGCCGCTCGGGCGGAAGATCGCCTGAAACACGGTGTCGACGGTGGCGAACATCACCGCCGCCTCGACGTCGAGGCTGACCATCAGCGGCCCGTAGACCTGAAAGCGCACCGTGCCGCGGGGGGCGATCGCTCCGACCCCGGCCAGGTTCACCGCGCCGAGGTTGTCGGTCTGCCAGGTCAACCCACCGCCCACTTCAGCGCCGGCGCCGAACCAGAAGCGCCACAGGGTCCAGCTCCAGCGGAAGCCCGCCCGGGCCTGAACGCCCGCCTCGGGGCGGGTGCCGTCGCTGAGGCCGACCTTGGGGGTGGCAGTGGCGGTCGAGGTGTAGCCGAGAATCGAAGCGGTGAAGCCCGGGCCCAGGCGCGGCTCGAAGCCGATGCGCATCTGGGGGTGCAGCGAGCTGTCGCCCAGCGTGTAGACCAGCGGCTCGACCGCGCCGAGGCCCACCGAGAGCGCCCACTTGTTGGTGTCGGGGCCGAAGTCGTCGTCGAGGCGGGTGGTGATGTCTCCGCCCTTGGCGGCCACCACCACGCCGGAGCTCACCTGGGTCAGCTGCTCCCAGCGAACCTGGAGGTGCACGCCCTCGTTCAGCCTGAAGCGCCCGCCGAAGCTCTTGCCGTCTTTGAACGCGCGCACGCCATACTCGCCGGGCGCCAGCGCCACTTCACGGGCCGGGCCTGACGGCACCTCGACCACCACCTGGTCGCGCACCAGGTCGGTCACCATCGTGCGGTCGGCTCCGTCGGGCAGCAGGAACGAGGCCGACGGCTTCACCAGCGAGCTCAGCACCAGCTCGCCCTGGCCGGACAAGCGGAAGTCGTAGTTGGGGTGCTGCACGCCCACCGGCGCCATCGCGGTCGCCTGCACGGTGCGGTCGTAGGCGTAGCGGTAGGCCTCGGCGAGGGTCACCAGGCGATCGCCCGAGCTGTCCGCCGCGCCGCGCAGGCCGGAGATGAAGTTGTGGGTGAAGTAGCTGCCCATCACCTCGGAGGACTCGAGCGCTGATTCGTCGGCGGCGGAGGAGGTGATGAACGCCTCGCCCGACGCCACCAGGGTGTCGGTGAGCTTGATCGCGAACGCCTCGGCGGGCTTGCCGCCTTTTTCCTGGAAGCCGCCGCCCGACTTGCAGGCGTCGACGATCGCCACCCGGAGGTCGGCGCCGGTGCCCGCCAGCATCGCCTTCAGCCGCGCGTAGGGCAGCTTCTCGGTGCCCATCTCGATCGACTCACCGTCGGAGTGGCCGGAGAAATAGAAGATCAGCACTGCGCGGGTGTCGGGCGACTTCTTGAACTGCGCCACCCGCTCACGGGCATCGCCGATCGCGCGCTCGAGGTCGGAGACCCGCCGGCCCTGGAGCAACAGCACGTCGTCGCCGAGCACGTCGCCCAGCTCGACCAGCACCCGGGCCATCTTGCCGGCGTCGCTCTCGGCGTAGCGCAGCGGCTGGTAGGCGCCTTCGCCGGCGTTGTTGCCGACGACGATGGCGAGACGGCGTGACTCGGCCGCCGCGGTCGAAGCGGAGAGGACGACCAGAACGCACACCACGCTGTGCGCCAGCCTCACCTGCTCACTTCGCTCCCTTCACGTACTCCAGCGAAATCACCTTCGAGTCCTTCGGCTCCGGCCCGGCCTTCTCGACCATCGCCTTCACGTCTTCGGCCTTCAGCGGCTCGGCCGAGAACACCGCGAACAGCTTCTCTTTGCCGGCGACGTCGTCGAGCTCGATCGAGCCGGGCAGCTCGTGCTGGCCGCGCTCGATGGTCGCCGAGGTCTCGCCACCGTACGGGTGGAAGACGGTGAAGTTCCCCGCGCCGTCCTTGGAGCCGATCATCACGTACTTGGCGCCGCCCGCGGTGACCACGAAGCGAATCTTGTCGCCCGGCTTCAGCACCGTGCCGTCTTTGACCGGGAACTGGCCCTCGTCCTTGCGCTGGGCCACCACTTCGAAGTCGATGCGGGAGTCGCCCTTGAGGCCCAAGTCGGGGCTCAACTTGCCCGCTCCGCCGCCGGTGGCCTTGCCGCCCTTCACCCCGACGTAGACCTCGTCTTCAGACTGGGTGCCGCCGCCGCCACCGTTGCCGACCACCAGCACCGCGACCAGCGCGGCCACGCCGAGGCCGGCCACCGGGCCCAGAATCTTCCACGGCCCGAAGATGCGGAGCCGATCGAGCCAGGAGGTGGCGACGACGCGGGAGGTGATCGCACCGACCGTACGGGGATAGACGAATTGAACGAAGCGGTCCTTGTCTTCGTTCAGCTCACGCCACCGGGTGCGGCAGCGCTCGCACATGTCGATGTGCGCCTTCGCCACGTTGGTCTGCTCAGCGTCGAGCCCTGAGAGCATCAACAGATCGATGGTCTCGGAGCTGAGGTGCCCGCGCGCGTTCATGCGGCCCCCTTCTCGCGGGCGAGGAATTTGCGCGAACGGGTCATGAACTCGTTCAAGCGGTTGATCACGGTGCGGCGCGACACGCCCAAAGTCTTCGCCACCTGCTCCTGCTCCAGACCGTCGACGTAATAGAGGACGGCCGGCGCCCGAAGGTTCTCGGGGGCCCGATTCACCAACTGCATCGCGAGCTCACGGTCCAGCATCTCCGGCTCCGGGTGGTCACCCGACGCCTCGGGAAGCTCGTCGACCGGCTCCGCCTGACGGTTCCGGTCACGGATCATGTTCAGGCAGTAGTTGGTCGAGATGCGATAAATCCACGCCAGGGCGGCCTTGTCGTCCGGGGCGGATTCGATGTGTCGCATCACACGCACGAAAACCTCCTGAGTCGCGTCCTCTGCGAGGGCGTCGTCCTTCAGCAGGCGCCGGCAACGGGAATAGATGACGGCGCCGTATTTACGGTACAGGTCACTGACCTGTCTGTTTCGGTCGACCCCCGCCATCTGAATTACGTGCAACCTTTCTTCGGAAACGTTCGTTCCTGCTTTTGACGCGGCAGGACGCCTCGAGGGCAAGCAAACTGCCTCATTTCGGGGTAGATCCTCAAGGCCATGTGCGGAGTTTTCGGGATTTTTGGACACGACGAGGCCGCGAACCTGACGTACCTGGGGCTCCACGCCCTCCAGCATCGGGGGCAGGAATCCGCCGGGATCGTCTCGTCCGATGGGGCTCACCTAAAAACCTTCAAATCCTCGGGGCTGGTTGCCGATGTATTCAATGAGGAGACACTGGACAGCCTCCCCGGGCGCAGTTCCATTGGCCACGTTCGGTATTCGACCGCCGGGGGCACTGGCGTCAGAAATGCACAGCCCCTTTGCGTTCAGTATTCGGGCGGGCAGATCGCGGTCGCCCACAACGGCAACTTCGTCGATCACGAAGCCACCCGAAAACGGCTCGAGCTGCACGGCGCCATCTTCCAGTCTGATGCCGACACCGAAGCGGTGATCCACCTGATCGCCCGCTCTTCGGCGCCGCTGTTCGAGAACAAGGTGGTCGAGGCGCTCCAGCAGATGACCGGGGCGTACTCGCTGCTCTTCCTCACCCAGGACAAGCTGGTGGCGGTGCGCGATCCGTTCGGGTTCAGACCGCTGGTGCTGGGCCGCCTGAAAGAGGCGTACGTGCTGGCGTCGGAGACCACCGCGCTGGGGCTGATCGAGGCCGAGTTCCTGCGGGAGATCGAGCCGGGCGAGATGGTGGTGATCGACTCCACTGGGCTGCGCTCGTCGTTCCCGTTCGCGAAGAAGCGGGGAGGGCGCTGCATCTTCGAGCACGTCTACTTCGCTCGCTCCGACTCCAATCTGTTCGGCTTGTCGGTGTTCGAGACCCGCAAGCGCCTCGGCATGCAGCTGGCCAAGGAGCAGCCGGCCAACGCAGACGTGGTGATCGCGGTGCCCGACTCGGGCGTCTCGGCGGCGCTCGGCTACGCGCAGGGCTCGGGCATTCCCTACGACGTGGGGCTGATTCGCAGCCACTACATGGGCCGCACCTTCATCGAGCCGCAGCAGTCGATTCGGCACTTCGGGGTGAAGCTGAAGCTGGCGCCGGTGCACTCGACTCTCAAAGACAAGCGGGTGGTGGTGGTCGACGACTCGATCGTGCGCGGCACCACCTCGCGCAAAATCGTGAAGATGCTGAAGGACGCCGGCGCGCGCGAAGTGCACCTGCGCATCTCGAGCCCGCCCAACACCTGGCCTTGCTACTACGGCATCGACACGCCCTCGCGGCAGGAGCTGATCGCCGCCTCGCACTCGGTCGATGAGATCGCGCGCTACGTGACCGCCGACAGCCTGGGCTACCTGAGCCTGCAGGGTCTGCACGCGGCGGCGGGCGACGAGAAGGGCGACGGTTTTTGCGACGCGTGCTTCTCGGGCAAGTACCTCACCCAGCTGGCGAACGCGCCTGGTGAGCGGCCGACGCTGACCGCGGTCAAGTAAGCCCCCTCTCCGGAAAGGAGAGGGCCGAGAGCGCAAAGCGCTCCGGGGTGAGGTTATGATCCTCAGCCCCGTGCGACTCCTCCTCCTCGCGGTCGTGGTCGCTGCACCTGCGTTCGCTCAAACCCCGGCGCCGCCTGAGGCGGTCACTCCTCCGGCCGAAGAGAAGCCGCATTACTCACCCGGCTGGGCGCGCGAAGGCGGCGCGATCGGCTTCGGCGTCTCGGTGGTGCCGCTCGGCCTGGCGATCGCCTCGGGCGCGTCGCAGTGGTCGAAGACCAACGGGCAGTACGACCTCACTCTGGCCGACATCTTGATCGTCTGCGCGGGCATCTCGGCGCCGACGATGGCGCTGATTCCCACCTTCGCCGGGCGGTCTGCGGTGGTGCCCGATGACCTCGCCCACGCGCCCCGGCTGCTGCGCATTCTCGGGTGGATCATGGTGGGGTTCGCCACCATCGACATGGTCACCGCGCCGCTCTACGAGAAGGCGTTCGCGCTGGTGTTCAAAGACAACGGGCCTTCGGTCTTCACCGTGGTGACCGATGTGATCGCCGGCCTGCTCGCGGGCGGAGGCATTCTCGTGCTCTCCGTCGCCGCGCGCCGCAGCGCCACCCGCTCCGAGATGCCGAGCGAAGAGGTCGGCCCGCCGGCGACCGTGTTCGCGCCGACCGTGATTCCGTCGATCGCGCTCGTCCCCGGCCCTCACGGCGGAGGCGTCGCGGTCGCGGGACTCACCGGCACCTGGTGAACAGGCCTCTCCTGTCTTTCACTTTCCGGACGCTGTCCTCTCGCCTGTCTCCTCCTCCTCCTACTCCTGTCTCGTGCGCTGTCCTTTCAGCACTCTGATGGACGTGATCCGGTTTCGTGGACAGGTTCACTAACAAACACCGTCCGTCGTCGTCGTCGTTAGCAAGGCTATCTCGTTGGCTGTCTCCTGTGCGTGCGCCTGTGGATTGAGGGGGGCCCGGGGGGAGACTTGAACGCTGTGGAGAGCCTGTGGGCCTTCTCGAATTCCGCCGGCGAGCAGAAGTCGATGGCCGAGTGCATCCGCTCGCGGTTGTAGAAGACCTCGATGTAGTCGAAGAGCTTCGTCTGCGCGTCACGTGCGCTTTCGAAGCACTCTCCGAGCTCCCTCTTCAGCGTGCTGTTCCAGCTCTCCACGACGGCGTTGTCGTGGCAGTTCCCGGGTCGACTCATGCTGCAGACGATGCCCCGCTCGGTCAGCGCTCGCTGGTACAGCTCGCTCGCGTAGTTGGAGCCCTGGTCCGAGTGGTGGAGTAGCCCTGCCTTGGGGCAGCGCCGCTCGAGCGCCATCCCCAGTGCCCGCAGCGTCAGCTCGGTGTCATTGGCGGGCCCTAATGCCCAGCCGACCACGTACCGGGAGAAAGGTCGATGAGCACAGCCAGGTAGAGCTTCCCTCCAGGCGTCAGCAGCTCGGTCGTGTCGCCTGCCCACCGCTGGTTGGGCTTCTTCGCCGTGAAGTCTCTGTTCAAATGGTTGGGTGGAGTCGGCAGCGAGTGGTCGCTGTCGGTCGAGTGTTTGAAGCGCCTTCGTCGTCGACCGATGAGGCCCTGCTCCTGCATCAAACGCACGACGCGCTTGCGGCTCACTCGCTCGCCCTTCTTCGCCAGCGCCTGGTGCACCTTGATGCTTCCGTACTTCCGACGGCCCTTCAGATGCGCCTCGTAGACGAGGTGCCGCAGCCGAGCGTCTTCGACGTCGTGCTCGCTCTGGGCTCGACACATCCACGCGTAAAACCCCGAGCGCGAAACCGCCATGGCGCGGCACAGCCTCGCCACTCCGAATTCGGCCTTCTCCGCAGAGATGAAGGCGAACTTCAGCCGTTCTGTTTCGCGAAGAAGGCCGCCGCTTTTTTTAGGATTTCCCTCTCGAGCTTCAGCTCGCGGACTTCTCGGCGCAGCCGGGTCAGCTCTTCGCGCTCTGACGTCGGCGGCGTGCCGCGGGTGCTCTGCCCTTTGTTGGCTCGAGCCTGCTCCACCCAGCGGCTGATCGCCGACGAGGGAATCCCGAGGTCCTTCGCGACCACCGCCTGGCTTTTGCCCTCTTCGAGCACCAGCGCTACCGCGCCCGCCTTGAAATCTGCACTGAACTGCCGCCGTCCACCGCGCTTCTGCTCACTTCCCATGGCTCACCCTAAATTGCTTCGAAAGGTGTCCACAAAATCGGGGCACGCCCACTGACGCTGAGCCCTGGCGTCGCGACCGACTGAGACAGTGGGACAGAGGCTCTTTCACAAAAGGCGCTGGCAGTGCCTTGGGGTCAGGGTGCTGAAAGGCAAGCGAGAGCGACAGGAGTAAGAGGAGGAGGAGACAGGCGAAAGGAAAGTGAAAGGAATGCGAATGGAAGGACGGACGGCTCAGGTCGGCGTCTTTCGCGAGAAGCGCCGGTACGGGAAGACGGCCGCGATTCCGGCGACCACGCCGAGCGCCACCGCGCCCATTCCGAACACGTGTGACACCTCCGAGAGCACGTCACCGCCGGCGCTGAGCTTGTTTCCCCTGCCGGAGTGGTGCGCGATCGCGTGCTCATCGGCCGCCTCTTGCAGCGAGCCGCCGAGCTCGAGCGCATTCGCGCCCCACCACAGCAGCCCCACGGCGAGCACTGCCAACCCGAAGCGAACGATCCACAGCGCGGCCCTGTCGGTCATGCGCCGCGACGGAGCACCTCGCGTGCCGCGGACAAACCGGCGCGATCAGGCCGCTGACAACCTGTCACTGCAGAAATTCGCGCAGGTCCTTCGGCAGCTCCGAGTCGAAGCTGATCGTCTGACCGGTGCGCGGATGCGGGAACGACAGCTTCGCCGCGTGCAGCGCATGGCGATCCAACCGCAGCCGCTCCCAGCCCTCGTCCTCCAGGGTGCCCTTGGAGAACCGATCGAAGTAGCCGGGGTCGGGCCCGTACATCTTGTCGCCCACCAGCGGAAAACCGGCGTGGCTCAGGTGAATGCGAATCTGATGCTGCCGCCCGGTGCGCGGGTAGCAGCGGAGCAGCGCGAACTTGTCGCCGTCGCGCTCGAACCGCTTCTCCACCGCGAACTCGGTGCGGGCGGGCTTGCCCGACTCGTCGATCCGCACCGCGATGCGAATCAGGTCGGTGCCCTCGGCGATCGGCGCGTCGACCTCGAACAGCTCGTCTGGAGGCTGGCCTTCGCAGAGCGCCAGGTACTCCTTCTTCACCGACGCGCTGATGAAGCTGCGCATCAGCCGCTCACACACCTCGGCGCCGCGCCCCAACACCATGAGCCCAGACGTCTCGCGGTCGAGCCGGTGCGCCGGCGCCGCGAACTCCTTGCCGTAGCGGTCCTCCACCTGCGCGACCAGGGTGTTCTTGGCGTAGCGCGCGGTGGCGTGAATCGGCAGCCCGGCGGGCTTGTCGAGCACCAGCAGCTCGTCGTCCAGGTACACCTCTTTGAGCTCCGACGGCGGAGGCACCTCGGGCTCGGCGTGCGCGGGGCGGCGGAGCACGAAGGTCATGCCCCGCTTGAGCAGCGTCGACGGCTTCAGCGGCTTCGAAGGCTCGATCGGGAACACCGACTTCTCGATGATCCGCTGCACCCGGGTTCGGGACAGCCGGCGAATCTTCACGCACAGGTAGCGATCGAGGCGCCAGCCCTCATAGTTGGGCTCGACGGTGAAGCGGATCTCGACGAAGTCCTCGCTCATTCCTATGGTGCGTCCCTAAACCATGGTCGTCCCGGCGCTCGCAACCCTGACCCTCCTCGCAGCGGCCTCCCCGCCCGCGGGCAAGCTCGTGGTGCTCGAGCTCGACGCCCCCGGCATGATCGGCCTCGCCGGCCAGGTCACCCAGGCGGTGATCGAAGAGGCCAAGCACCAGAAGCTCCAGGTGATCGGCCCCGACGAGGTGCTGGCGAAGATCGGCCCCAAGGCCTACCGCGAGCTGGTGCAGTGCGGGAACAAGGCCGCCTGCGTGCTCGCCGGCACCGCCGCCTTCCCTGAGGCCAACCGGGTCGTCTCCGGCACCTTGAGCCGCGACGAGAAGGCGTACCTGCTCCACCTCACCCTCACCGACTTGAAGAGCAACGACGTGGTCACCGAGGTGAACCGGTCGATCATGATCGCCTCCCGGCGCTTTCAGCACGACGTGCAGTCGGCGGTGCCCGCGTTTCTCCACGGCGAGCGCGAGCAGATGGGCACCCTGGTGGTGACCTGCAACGCCAAGAACGCCTCGGTCACCGTGAACGGAGAGTTCATCGGCGTCGCTCCGGTGACGATGCAGATCAAGCCCGGCAAGCACGAGGTGAAGGTCGAGCAGCCCAAGTACCTGCCCGCCACCCGCCTGGAGGGCGTCGAGCCCAACCAGACCACCACCGCCGAGATTCGGTTGATCCTGAAGCCCGGCGAGAAGGCCGAAGACGATCTCCCCAAGCTGGCCGCCAACGCCCAGGGCTCCGCCGGGGGCGAGAGCTCGGGCTACTTCCCCTCCGGCCAGGTGTGGGGCGTGGGCGCCGGAGCGGTGGTGCTGCTCGGCGTCGCCACCTACTTCGCGCTCACCGAGACCAGCACCGAGAAGGCGCTGCGCGACGGCTACAACTCCACCGCCGACACCTACGCGGGCACCCGCAAGCAGGCGCTCCAGGCACAGCAAGACGCGCTGTTCGCCAACATCTTCTGGGGCATCGGAGGCGCCGCGGCGGTGGTGACCGCGGTGCTGATCGTGTTCGACGTGAAGTCGCAGTCGGCGGCCGCCGTTCAGGTCACGCCCACCGCTTCACCCTCCGGCGCCGGCGTCGCGCTCACGGGGAGGTTCTAGGTGCAGCGCGCTCCCCGGTTCTCGTGGCTGTTGCTGGTGATGCTGTCGGTCTTCGTGCTGAAGCTCTCCGCCTGTCACTCGTCGATCGACCCCGACAAGCACACGTTTCACTGCGCGGCCGCCGACGACTGCGGCAAAGGCTTCGACTGCATCGTGCAGGCCGACGGCGGCGGCTCCCTCTGCTTCAAGCAGGGCGCCTGCCTCGACCACGAAGAGTGCAACGGTAAAGACGACAACTGCGACGGGGTGATCGACGAGACCTTCCCCGGGCGGAGCGACCCCTGTGTCACCGGCGGCAAGGGCATCTGCGCCAGCGGCAACAACGAGTGCGTCGACGGCGGCGTGGTCTGCGTGCAGATGGTCTTCTCGATGGGAGAGGTCTGCAACAACCAGGACGACGACTGCGATGGCACCGTCGACAACGGCTTCGACAAGCAGACCGACGACAACAACTGCGGCAGCTGCGGCCACGTCTGCTCCACCGGCGACGGCCTGAAGTGCATCGGCGGCAAGTGCCGCGAGGGCAACTGCTCCGACGGCATCGACAACGACGACGCCGGCGGCGCCGACTGCCTCGACCCCGCGTGCTCCGGCAAGCTCTGCTTCGTCGACGGCTCCGACGCCGGCTGGCACTGCGGGCTGCCGCGCGACGGCGGCGTCAGCGATGGCGGAACCGACGCGGGCTTCGACGGCGGTACCGACGCGGGTGCCGACGGCGGCTCCGACGCGGGTGACCCCGACGCCGGCGACACCGATGGAGGCCTCGACGGAGGCGCTCCCGACGCCGGTGGCCCCGACGCGGGCGGTCTCGATGGAGGCGGCGGCCCGCTCGGCTGCTACCCGCCCGAGACCGACTGCCAGAACGGCGCCGACGACGACCTCAACGGTCTCACCGACTGTGCCGACCCGGCGTGCGATGGCCAGACCTGCTCCACCGGGGCAGCGTGCACGATGGGAAATTGTCCTCCCGCCGGTTGACGGTGCAACAATGGCTTGGATGAAGCTTTCGCTGCTCGCGTTGGTGCCGACGCTGGCGTTGGCGCAGGTGACCGCCAGTGTGCAGACCCAGCCGCTCCCGGGCGGTCCGATCACCACCGGTGACGACACCGCGCTCTGGGTGCTCGCCGACGGCGGCGCGGTGGTGCTGGTCACCAACAGCGCCTCGAACCAGATGGCCGGGGTGAACGCCTACCACCTCGCCGACGGCACCTTCGTCAACAGCACCGTCGACGGCCCGGCGGTCGCGGTCGACGTGCGCTACGGCCTGCCCTTCGACGGCGGCACCACCGACGTGGTGCTCGGGGTTCAGAACGACGGCACCTTTCAGCTCTACAACGCCGGCCCGGCCGGGCTGCTCTCGCACCTCACCCTCGCCGCCAGCATGGGCACCCAGCTGCAGCCTTCCTCGGGCGCGCTGGCCTGGCGCGACGACGACCTCTTCATCTTCGTCGGCAGCTTCACCGGCGAGCTCCAGCAGTGGCAGGTGAACGTCAGCGGCGCCAACGTCACCTTCACCAAGGTGTCGGAGCGGCGGCTGAGCACCCGGGCGATCAAGGCGCTCGCCGGCGACGAGCTGCACGACCGCCTGCTGGTGTCGATCGCGGGCGGCGGCCTCGGCCAGGTGCCGCTGGACCCGAGCGTCGATGCCGGCTTCAAGGTGATCGACAAGGAAGACGGCGGCTCGCTCGGCATCTCTCCCGCGGGCATCGGCGTCTACCCGGTCAACGGCGGCAACGGCGGGGTGATCCTCGTCACCGACAACGCGCACAACCAGGTCGCCGCCTACGTCGGAGATCAGCTCAACAACGTGTTCAAGATCGGCCAGAACGGCACCATCCCCGACGTGCGGGCGCCGCTCGGCATCGACGTGCTCACGCTCCCGCAGCTGATGCCGTTTCACCTGGGCACCCTGGCGGTGGTCGACTCGGTGAACAACAACGGCGGGCCCAACGCCAAGCTGGTGCCCTGGTCGGCGATCGCCTCGCTCTCCGACGCGCTGCCGACCGCGACCTTCGACCCCCGCACCCTGCCTCACCACAAGGTGGTGCCGGTCGACGCCGGCTGCACCACCACCGACGGCGGGAGCGACGGTGGCACCGACGCCGGCACCTGCACCGGCGCGGGCGGCGGAGGCGGCTCGGGCGGCACCGGAGGCATTCACATCGGCCCCAACCCGGGCATGCCCTACGAGGACCACCACTGCGGCTGCAGCAACTTCGGGGCCTTCGGTGGGGCGCTCTGGCTGTTGGGGTTGGCGTTGAGGCGCAAGAAAAGCTAAGCCTTCGCGGCCGGTCCCGTTCTCGCCATGACGAAAAGATTCATCTGCTCGCTGCTGCTGCTGGCTGCGTGCGTCACCGTCGAGCCCACCGTCGCGCCGGCGCCGGCCGACTCCGACGCGACGCCCGCGACGCCCGCCGCAAATCCCAACGACCCCGTTCACCTCACCCTGGTCGCGACCAACGACCTCCACGGCTGGGTGATGAGCATCGCCGACAAGTACGGCCCGACCGAGCTTCAGCGCGGCGGCCTGGCGGCGTTCGGCGGGTACCTCAAGATTCTGCGCGGCGAGAACCCCGACGGGGTGCTGCTGTTCGACGCGGGTGACATCTTCCAGGGCACGCTCGCCTCCAACATCACCGAGGGCGCGGTGATGATCGACGCGATGAACGCGCTGGGCTACGACGCCGCCGCGGTCGGCAACCACGAGTTCGACTACGGGCCCACCGGTGCGATCTCGGTCGCCACCCAGCCCGGGGTCGACCCGTTCGGCGCGCTCAAGGCCCGCATCCTCCAGGCCCGCTTCCCGCTGCTGTCGACCAACATCTACCTGAAAGAGGGCGGCGAGCGGCCGAGCTGGCTCCCCGGCGACGGGATGATGATCACCGTGCGCAAGGGCGTGAAGGTCGGCGTCGTCGGTCTCACCACCCCGCAGACCCCGACCACCACCGTGCCGGTGAACGTGGCGTCGCTGCGCTTCGGCTCGCTCTCGGCGGAGGCGCTCACCGCGGCGAAGCGGCTGCGCGAGCGCGGCGCGGAGATCGTGGTCGCGCTGGTGCACGCGGGCGGCAAGTGCGCCGACGCGGCCGACCCCCACGATCTCTCGAGCTGCGACACCAACTCGGGCGAGATCTTCGAGATGATGCAGGGCCTGCCCCAGGGCACCCTCGACGTGGTGATCGCCGGCCACACCCACGCGCTGGTCGCCCACTACGTCAACGGCACTCCGACGATCGAGACCTACGGGCTGGGCAAGTCGTTCTCGCTGGTCGACCTCTGGCTCGACCCCAAGAGCCACCAGGTGCTGCAGCAGAAGACCCAGCTGACGCCCAACGTGGAGATCTGCTCCTCCGTCGACAGCAAGGCGCAGTCGTGTGACCCGAAGAAGCTCGCCGGGCGCACCGACGTCAACCCGGTGCCCGCGCTGTTCCACGGCCAGCCGGTGGAGGACGACAAGAAGGTCGTCGCCGCGGTGCAGCCGGCGCTGGTGCAGGTGCAGCAGCTGCAGGCGAAGAACCTCGGCCTGTCGGTGCCGGCCACGCTCGGCCGCGACTACGAGGGCGAGAGCCCGCTGGGCGACTTTCTCGCCGACAGCCTGCGCAGCATGGAGAAAGCCGACGTGGCGCTGCTCAACCCGGGCGGCCTGCGCGCCGACCTGAAGGCGGGGCAGGTCACCTACGGCGCGGTGTACGAGGTGATTCCCTTCGACAACGCGATCGCCACCCTGCAGCTGACCGGCGACGAGCTGAAGCGGGTGCTCTCGGCGGCGTACGGCAGCCGCAAGGGCGTGTTCCAGGTCTCGGGCATCGAGGTGAAGCTGTCGAAGTGCCCGGTGCCCGACCGGCTGAAGCAGATCACCCTCGTCAACGGCAAGCCGCTCGAAGGCAGCAAGAAGTACCGGATCGTGATGCCCGACTTTCTCGCCCGCGGCGGCGACGGGCTGGGCCCGGTGCTGTCGACCATCGAGCCGGAGCGGGTCGACCTGGGCGAGAGCCGGGAGCTCAACCTGCGCGACGCGCTGGTCGACCACTGGCAGAAGGCGAAGACCCCTCTTTCGGCCCCCAAGTCCGGTCGGGTGAGCTTCCTCGCCGACCAGGACAAGTGCACCGCGCCGGGCGGAGCACCTTCGGGCGCTCCGGGTCGCTGACCCCCTGTAAGTCTTTGAACAATCTGTTAGATTGGGTGTTGTGCACCTCGACGGTGCGTCCGATGTCAGACCCTTAGGTCTATGCTGTGAAGCAGTGAGGGCGGAATCCCGTTTCTCGGGTTGGAGTTGTTCGTTCTGAAAGACGCCCAGGTATTGATGAGCAGTGAGGAGGAGGGAACGTGCTCTACAAGGTGACGCCGAATCTGGCTCCGCAGCCGGAGAAGACCGAGAAGGCGCCGAAGGACCCCAACGCCCCGAAGGTGCCGCGCAAGAAGCGCAAGTCGGCGGTCTACGACGCCGAGGGCAACGAGGTGCTCATCACGATGATGTGCCTCAAGTGCCGCTCGATGAAGCCGCTCACCATGTTCGGCCTGCGCAAGATGGCCGACGGCGCGATTCGCAATCAGCCCTGGTGCCGTGCGTGCCGCTCCGGCGCCGGCGGCGTGAAGCAGAAGCCGTCGAAGGTCGAAGAGCACGTGCACGAGCCGTCGGTGGAGGCGATGCAGGCGGCCGAGCAGCTGGCCGACTCGATGCCCGAGCCCGCGCCCACTCCGCCTTCCGAGCGGGTGCAGGCGACGCTCACCCCGGTCGCGCCCGAGTAGCGCTGCCCTCTCCTTTGGGAGAGGCCGACGAGCGTCATAGACGCTCGCGGGTGAGGGACAGCCCTGTCCACGCGTGGCAAGCGGAGCCGTCTGTCGAAGGGATCCACCATCGTGCATTCCCCTCTCACCGGTCTCTTCGTCCTCGATTTGTCGCGCGTGCTCTCAGGTCCGTATTGCACGATGAACCTGGGCGATCTGGGCGCCGAGGTGATCAAGGTCGAAGAGCCGAAGACGGGTGACGACACCCGCGCGTTCGGGCCTCCCTTTGTCGAAGGCGAATCGACCTACTTCCTCTCGATCAACCGCAACAAGCGGAGCCTGGCGGTCGATCTCAAATCAAAAGACGGCGTGCAGCTGGTCCAAAGCCTGGCGGCCCAGGCCGACGTGGTGGTCGAGAACTTCCGTCCCGGAGTCGCCAAGCGTCTGGGCCTCGGTCACGAAGCGCTGCGCAACACCAACGCCCGCCTGATCTACTGCTCGATCTCCGGCTTCGGCGCCGAAGGCGACCCGGCGTACACCTCGCTGCCCGGCTACGACGCGATCGTGCAAGGCCTCTCGGGTCTGCAGCACGTGACCGGCCAGCCCGACGGCCCGCCCACCCGAATCGGCGTCCCCATCTCCGACCTGCTCTCGGGGCTGGCCGCCTTTCAGGCGATCCTGGCCGCGCTCTACACGAGAGAGAAGACCGGCGAAGGCGCGTACCTTGATCTCTCGATGCTCGACGCCACCGCGTCGGTGCTCACCTTTCACAGCTCCTCGGCGCTCAACGCCGGCACCACTCCCAAGCGGCTGGGCAACCGGCACGCGTCGATCGCGCCCTACGAGACCTTCGAGGCCTCCGACGCGTACTTCAACGTCGCGGTCGGCAACGACGCGCAGTTCAAGGCGCTTTGTGAATTGCTGGAGCTCCAACCGCTGATCACCGACGAGCGCTTCGCCACCAACCCCGCCCGGGTACGAAACAGGGACCAGCTGTCGCCCGTACTCGCACAGAGGTTCAAGGAAGCGACGGCGAGCGCGTGGGTGGAACGATTGTCGAAAGCGGGGATTCCGGCGGGAGAGATCCTGAACGTGAACCAGGTGGTCGCGCACCCGCAGCTGCGCGCGCGGGGCCGTCTGGTCGAGGTGCAGCACCCGAGCGCCGGTGCGCTGAAGTTTCTCGGGAGTCCTTTGCCACAGTCGAAGAACCACCACACCGCTCCGCCGAGGCTGGGAGAACACTCCCGGGAGATCCTTTCGGGGCGACTCGGCTTGTCGCGCGAGGCGATCGATCGCCTCGTCACAGCCGGTGTGGTGAGATGCCCGCCGTGAGCGCGGCATTTCCGGTGCTGGCGAAAGACTCGTACACCGGCAAGCGCTACGGCCGCTTCGAGGTGCTCTGCAAGCTGGGCGAAGGCGGCATGTCGGAGGTGTTTCTCGCCTTTCAGACCGGGGTGGGCGGCTTTCGGCGCCCGGTGGTGCTGAAGCGCATTCTCGACAGCATTCGCCACCAGGAAGACTTTCTGCGCATGTTCGTGCGGGAGGCGAAGATTCACTCCTCGCTCTCGCACGGCAACATCGCCGCGCTCCACGACCTCGCCAAAGAAGACGGTCAGCTGTTCATGGTGATCGAGTTCGTCGCCGGCGCCACCCTGGTGGAGGTCGCCAAGGCCTGCGCGATGGCGAACACCGCGATCCCGATCGGGTTGACGCTCTCGACGGTGTACGAGACGGCTCAGGCGCTCCAGTACGCGCACACCTTCGTCGACACCACCGGCCGCCGCTCGATGGTGGTGCACCGCGACGTCGCCGAAAAGAACATCATGGTCGGCTTCGACGGCAAGACGAAGCTGCTCGACTTCGGCATCGCCCGGCAAGAAGGGGCGCCCGCGCACACCCAGGTCGGCCTGGTGAAGGGCACCGCCGGCTACATGAGCCCGGAGCAGGTGCGGGGCGAGCCGCTCGACGGCCGCAGCGACGTGTTCTCGCTCGGGGTGGTGCTCCACGAGTGCCTCACCGGCCAGCGGCTGTTCAAGCGCGCCAACCGGGCCGACGAGGTGCACGCGCTGCTCACCTCTCCGATTCCTCCGCCGTCGGCGCGCAACCCGAAGGCGTCGATGCAGCTCGACTCGATCGTGCTCAAGGCGCTCTCCCGCGAGCGGGAGCACCGCTACACCTCGGCCAAGGAGCTCGGCCAGGCGCTGCTCGACGCCGCCGCCGCCCAGTTCTGGGACGAGGAGCGCCGCTCGCGGTTCATCGCCGAGCACTTCACCCAGCGGCAGCACCAGATTCAGCAGCTGCTGGGCGACCCGCTCGCCACCAACCTCGACGACCTGCTCGACGACCCGCACACGGTGAACATTCGGGTGCCGGCGCCCGAGACCGCCGCAGCGCGGGAGACCAACCCGGTCACGCTCCAGCCGGTGCGGGAGACCAACCCGATCAGCCTGCCGCCGGTGCACGAGGTGACCAGCCCGCACTCGGCGCCGATCTCCGACCCGGCGTTGAGCGCCGAGCCCGACCCCTCGGGGCAGACGTTGATCGCCGACCCCGACGAGGTGCGCCGCGCGGTGGCCCGCCGCGAGAACATGCCCGAGCGCACCGTGAGCGCCGAGAGCGTGATGTCGGAGCTCACCCCGGAGCAGAAGCCGCGCGACGACACCGCCGACGCGGTACCGGTGCGCCGCGGCCGCTCCCGTCAGCTCACCCCGATGCAGCGGCTGCAGCAGGCCGGCTTCACCCAGCCGATGATCTTCGCCGCGGTCGGCCTCGGCGCCGTGGTGCTCGCGCTGTTGCTGCTGCTGCTGATCAAGTGATCGCGCCGACCGACTGGCCGGCTTTGAGGGGCGGTGGGCCGTGGGTTCGACGCGCTGCCAAGGCCGGCTCCGCCCGCGATTGAGCGCCAGCCGTGCCGCGCGGGTGTGCCGGTCGATCCGTCGCGCCGTTCAGCGGCACAGGTCGTCACAGACTCCTCGATGAAGTGACAACTCCGGACACTTTGTAGAGGCCGTTCCAACAAAGTGTCCGGAGTTAGCGCGTGGCCAGAAATTCCGAAGGCGGCGCGGCCATGCGAGGCCGGCGTACGACGAGTCGTTCTCGTGCGTTAGGTGACCATCGCGCGGCGGCGCCGAGACCGGGTTTGCGCGCTATCAAAGTGTCCGGAGTTAGCGCGCGGCCAGTGGTGAAAGCGCCGAAACCGGGACATCGGCGCCCTGATTTCCGGGTGAACGTCACGCTCAGACGCTCAGTCGAGGCCTCCAGAGCCACCACGGAGCGCTAACTCCGGACACTTTGATAGCAGCCCGTTCCCCACCTCGGCGGAGAGGGCTCGCGTCGACGCCCCGTCCACCGCACGCCGCGATCGACGAGAAGCACACCGGCGTCGCATCGCTGGTCGCACGATCGCGGGCGGACGCGGAGACCGGCACCGCGTCGAACCCACCGCCACCGCCCCAATCAAAGCGACTGCACTGCCACCGCACACCGCCGCTCAGGTGATCGGGCAGAAGCTGGTGAGGAAGTTCACGATCTTCATCTGGCTCCAACCATCGGGCCCGAGCATGAAGATCTCGTCGGCGCAGTCGAAGTTCGGGTCGGCGAACAGCACGTTGCCCATCTCGGTGTTGAACGAGTAGGTGGCGTAGCTCGACCACGAGCTGCCGTTCCAGGTGAGGATCGACGCGCTGGCGTTGATGTAGTTGCCGATGCCGAGCAGCGGCTGGTACCCGTTCGAGTAGTAGCTGCCCATCGTCAGCGATGCGGGCGCGATGCCGGTGGCGATCGTCTGCACCGTGGAGGCGGTGTTGGAGGTGGTGATGTCGAGCACCTCCACCTGGTCGAGGCCGGCCTCCGCCACCAGCACCCGCGACGAGCTGGTGCCCTGGGTCTGGTACATCACCGACATCGGGTGCGCGCCGGTGGGCAGGTTGTAGGTGAAGCCCGCGTTGGTCCAGAAGCAGGCGATGCCGCCGCAGAAGATCTGCGGGAGCACGATGCTCACCGAGTCGGAGCCCTCGTTCGCCACCGCGATGTAGCCGCGGCCGTCGGTGCGGTGCCCGACGCTCACCGAGCGCGGGCGGGTGCCGACCGAGAAGGTCACCGGAGTGCCGAAGTTGCCGCCCTGGGTGCCGCCGAAGTAGAGGCTGACCGAGTTCGAGTCGCGGTTGGCGGTCACCATGTCGGCGTTGCCGTCGCCGTTCACGTCGCCGAAGGTCACGTCGACCGGCGCGGTGCCGGCGGTGAGGCCGGTCATCGTGCCCGCCGAGTTCCACCAGTCGGTCTGGTTCGCGCCGCGCGCCGCCACCGCCCACTGGTAGGCGCCGAAGGTGTAGCCGTAGGCGAGGCCGGTCGCGTTCGCGCCGGTCGACACGTAGTAGTCGAAGCTGAGCGCGAAGGTGCTGCCGTTCGCCAGGTTCACCCGCGCCAGCGCATAGTCGGGCAGGCTGGTGATGTAGCCGAGCTGGTTCAAGCCGGTGGTGGTGTTGAACGGGTAGAAGCTCACCACCGCGTGCGGCAGCTGAATCGGGAGGTAGACCGCGAGCGACGACTTGGCCACCCCGGCCACGGTGGCGGTGATGTACTTCAGCTGCGCCAGCGAGGAGCGCATCGCGTTGGTCTGGTTGCCGTTCGCGTCGAGCGTCTGCGAGGTGCCGCCGGTGAACGTCTCACTCGAGCAGGTGACGTAGGTGCTCGAGCCGTAGCTGTAGCAGCTGGGGCTCCAGGTGACCGCCTGGCCTGCGAGCACGTTGGCGTACTGGTCTTCGAAGTGAACGTTGCACGAGATGGTCGACGCGTTGTCGGCCAGCACCCGGTTGGGGGTGCAGCTGATGGTCGACTTCGCCGCGTACGGCGCTCCGGGGGTGACGGTGATGCCGCTCTGGGTGCCGGTGAGGGTGCCGGTGACCGTGTCGGTCGCGGTGATCGACTGGGTGCCCGCGCGGCGCAGGGTGGCGGTGAAGACGTGGGCGCCGCTGTCGGCCGCAGTGAAGGCGTAGTTCGCCGGGAGCACCGCGCTGCCGTCGCTCGAGGTGAAGGCCGCGGTGCCGCGGTACCCGGTCGCGATGTTGAAGAACGCGTCGTAGGCGGTGACGGTGACGCTGGCGGCGGTGCCCGCGGCCACCGGCGAGGGGAAGCCGGCCACGGTGAAGCTGTTCGCCGGGCCCGGGTTGACGGTGAACAGCTGGCTGCCCACCAGCGCCATGTTGTTGGTGTCGGCCGCGCCCAGTTGCTGGGTGCCCGAGCGGCGGAAGGTGGCCGAGAACGAGTGGGTGCCGTTGTCGGCGGCGGTGAACACGTAGTTCGCCGGCAGCGTCGCGCCCTGATCGGTGGAGCTGAAGTGAACCGTGCCGGTGTAGCCGGTCACCGTGTTGCCGTAGGCGTCGATCGCGGTGGTCGAGAAGGTGCCGGCCACGCCCGCGGTCGCCGGGTTGGGGTAGCCGCTCACCCGCAGCGCGCTCACCGCCGCCGCGGTCACCACGATGCCCGACTGGGTGCCGTTGATCGAGGCGGTGACGGTGTCGGTCGCGGTCACCGACTGGGTGCCCGCGGTGTAGAGCGTCAGCGGCAGCGACTTGGTGCCGTTGTCGGCCGCGACGAAGGTGTAGACGCCGTTGCCCGGCAGCGACGCCTGCGCGTCGGTGGAGCTGTAGCGCACCGTGCCCAGGTAGCCGGTGGCGGTGTTGCCGTAGGCGTCACGCGCGGTGACGGTGACGGTGCCTCCGGTTCCCGCCACCCGTGGGGTGGTGATGCCGTTGACCAGCAGCGTCGCCGCGCCCGCCGGGGTGACCACGATGTTGGTCTGGCTGCCGGTGATGCTGACGGTGACGGTGTCGGTCACGGTGACCGAGTGGGTGCCGACCGTCTTCAGGGTGACGCTGAAGTTGTGAGCGCCGTTGTCACCCGCGGTGAAGACGTAGTCGGCCGGGAGCGTCGCCTGCGCGTCGGTGGAGGTGAAGTGCACCGTGCCGCGGTACCCGGTCGCGGTGTTGCCGAACGCGTCGCGCGCGGTGACGCTGAGCGTGCCAACGGCTCCCGCCGTGCGCGGGGTGAGCAGGCCCGCGGCCACGAACGAGGCGGCCGCTCCGGCGTTGACGGTGATGCCGGTCTGCGAGCCGGTGATGCTGGTGGTGACGGTGTCGATCGCGGTGAGCGACTGGGTGGCGGTGGTGCGCAGGGTGGCGCTGAAGGTGTGGGCGCCCGCGTCTCCCGCCACGAAGGTGTAGGTCGCCGGGAGCACCGCCGCCGCGTCGGTGGAGCTGAACCGCGCCGAGCCGGTGTAGCCGGTGGCGGTGTTGCCGAACGCGTCGAGCGCGGTGACGGTGAAGGTGTGCGAAACGCCGGCCACCGTCGGCGACGGGTAGCCCGCGACGGTGAAGCTCGCCGCCGCGCCCGGGTTGACGGTGATGCCGGTCTGCGAGCCGGTGATCGAGGCGGTGACCGTGTCGGTGGCGGTCAGGCTGCGGCCGGTGCCCGCGGTGCGGAGCGTCGCGCTGAAGCTGTGGGCGCCGTTGTCGGCCGCGGTGAAGGTGTAGTTCGCCGGCACCGTCGCCGCGCCGTCAGACGAGGTGAAGTGCACCGTGCCGGTGTAGCCGGTGGCGGTGTTGCCGAACGCGTCGCGCGCGGTGACGGTGAAGGTGTTGGCGGTGCCCGCGGTGACGGTGGAGGGGAAGCCCGCGACCACGAAGCTGGCCGCGCCCGCCGGGTTCACCACGATGCTGGCCTGGGTGCCGGTGACGGTGCCGTTGGCGGTGTCGGTGCCGGTGAGCGACCAGGTGCCGACGCTCTTCAGGGTGGCAGAGAAGACGTGCACGCCGCTGTCGCCCGCGGTGAACGCGTAGTCCGACGGGAGGGTGGCGGCGCCGTCGGTGGAGGTGAAGTGCACCGAGCCGCGGTAGCCGGTGGCGGTGTTGCCGAAGGCGTCGCGCGCGGTGACGGTGAAGTTGCCGGCGGTGCCCGCGGTGCGCGGCGTGGTGTACCCCGCGACCGAGAGGTTGGCCGCCGCCGCCGGGTTGATGGTGACCGACTGCTGGCCGGTGACGGTCGCGTTGACGGTGTCGGTGGCGACCAGCGTCTGGGCCCCCGCGGTGCGGAAGGTCGCCGCGCTGGTGAACACCCGAACGCCCAGGTCCGAGGCGAGGAAGCTGGTGTTGCCGGGCAGGGTCGCGTTGGTGTCGGTGGTGCTGAAGCGAACGGTGCCGGTGTAGCCGGTGGCCACGTTGCCGAAGGCGTCGCGCGCGGTGACGGTGAAGCTGCCCGCCACGCCCGCGGTCTGGGGCGACGGGTAGCCGGCGACGGTGAACGAAGCGGCGGCCGCCGGGTTCACCACGATGCCGTTCTGGCTGCCGGTGATGCCCGAGCTCACCGTGTCGGTGGTGACCAGCGACTGGCTGCCCACGGTGCGGAAGGTGGCCGCGCTCGAGAAGGTGTGCACTCCGTTGTCGCCCGCGGTGAAGGTGTAGTTCGCGGGCAGCGTCGCCGAGGGGTCCGACGAGGTGAAGCGCACGGTGCCGGTGTAGCCGGTGGCGGTGTTGCCGAAGCTGTCCTTGGCGGTGACGGTGAAGCTGCCCGCCACGCCCGCGGTCTGCGGCGACGGGTAGCCGGCGACGGTGAAGCTCGCCGCGGTGGCCGGGGTCACCACGATGCCGGTCTGGCTGCCGGTGATGCCCGGGCTCACCGTGTCGGTGGTGGTGATCGCCCAGGTGCCGACCGTCTTCAGGGTGGCGCTGAAGCTGTGCACGCCGTTGTCGCCGGCCGTGAACGCGTAGTCCGACGGGAGGGTGGCGGCGGTGTCGCTCGAGGTGACGTGCACGGTGCCGCGGTAGCCGGTGGCGGTGTTGCCGAACGCGTCGCGCGCGGTGACGGTGAAGGTGCCCGCCACTCCGCCGCTGGCCGGGTTGGGGAAGCCGGCGACCACCAGCGAGGCGGCGGCCGCGGGGTTGACGGTGACCGACTGGGTGCCGGTGAGGGTGGCGTTGCCGGTGTCGGTCGCCACCAGGGTGCGGGCCCCCACCGTGCGCAGGGTGGCCGAGAAGCCGTGCGAGCCGGCGTCACCCGCGACGAAGGCGTAGTTGGCCGGGAGCACCGCCTGGGCGTCGTTGGAGGTGAAGTGGACCGTGCCGGTGTAGCCGGTCGCGGTGTTGCCGAAGGCGTCGAGCGCGGTGACCACGAAGCTGCCCGCCACGCCCGCGGTCTGCGGCGAGGGGAAGCCCGAGACGGTGAACGAGGCCGCGGCGGCGGGGGTGATCACGATGCCGCCCTGGGCGCCGGTGATGCCCGCGCTCGCGGTGTCGGTGGCGGTGATCACCCGGGTGCCGACGGTGCGCAGGGTGGCGGTGAAGCTGTGCACGCCGCTGTCGGCGGCGGTGAAGGTGTAGTCGGCCGGGAGCACCGCCTGGGCGTCGGTGGAGGTGAAGTGCACCGTGCCGCGGTAGCCGGTGGCGACGTTGCCGAACGAGTCTTTCACCGTGAGCGAGAAGGTGCCCGCCACGCCCGCCACCTGCGGCGACGGGAAGCCGGCGACGGTGAAGATCGTGCCCGAGGCCGGGTTGACGGTGATCGGCGACTGGGTGCCGGTGATGCTGGCGGTGACCGTGTCGGTGCCGGTCAGCGACTGGGTGCCGACGGTGGCGAAGGTGGCGGTGAACGAGTGCACCGCGTTGTCGGCGGCGGTGAAGGTGTAGTTCGCCGGCAGGGTTGCTCCCGTATCGGAGGACGTGAAGTGCACCGCGCCGCGGTAGCCGGTCGCCAGGTTGCCGAAGGCGTCGCGCATGGTGACGGTGAAGCCGCCCGCCACGCCCGCGTTCTGCGGAGAGGGGAAGCCCGCCACCACCAGCGTCGAGGCCGCCGCCGGGTTGACGGTGACCGTCTGCGCGCCGGTGAGGGTGGCGTTGACGGTGTCGGTCGCGGTCAGCGTCTGGCTGCCCGCGGTGCGAAGGGTGGCGCTGAAGGTGTGCGCGCCCGCGTCACCGGCGACGAAGCCGTAGTTCGCGGGGAGCGTCGCGGTGCCGTCGGTGGAGGTGAAGTGCACCGTGCCGGTGTAGCCGGTGGCGACGTTGCCGAACGCGTCGCGCGCGGTGACCGTGAGGGTGCCCGCGACGCCCGCGGTGGAAGGCGAGGGGAAGCCGGCCACCGTCAGCGTGCTCGCCGCCGCCGGAGTGACGGTGATGCCCGACTGGGTGCCGTTGAGCGCCGCGGTGACGGTGTCGGTCGCGGTGAGCGCGCGCGAGCCCGCGGTGCGGAGCGTGGCGGTGAAGCTGTGGGCGCCGTTGTCGGCGGCGGTGAAGGCGTAGTCGGCCGGCAGCGTCGCCGCGCCGTCGGTGGAGGTGAAGTGCATCGTGCCGCGGTAGCCGGTGGCGAGGTTGCCGAACGCGTCGCGAATGGTGACCGTGAAGGTGCCCGCGACTCCGGCGACCGAGGGCGAGGGGAAGCCGGCCACGGTCACGCTCGACGCTCCCGCCGGGTTGACGAAGATGCTGCTCTGGGTGCCGGTGACGCTGGCGGTGACCGTGTCGGTGCCGGTCAACGACTGGGTGCCGACGGTGGCGAAGGTGGCGTTGAAGGTGTGCACCGCGTTGTCGGCGGCGGTGAAGGTGTAGTTCGCCGGCAGGGTTGCTCCCGTATCGGAGGACGTGAAGTGCACCGCGCCGCGGTAGCCGGTGGCGAGGTTGCTGAACGCGTCGCGCGCGGTGACGGTGAAGCTGCCCGAGACACCCGCGACCTGCGGGCTCGGGTAGCCGGCCACCACCAGCGAGGCGGCGGCCGCCGGGTTGACGTCGATGTTGGCCTGGGTGCCGGTGACGGAGGCGGTGACGGTGTCGGTCGCGGTGAGCGACTGCACGCCCGCGGTGCGCAGCGTGGCGGCGAAGGTGTGGGCGCCGCTGTCTCCCGCGACGAAGGCGTAGTTGGCGGGCAGCCCGGCCTGGGCGTCGGTGGAGGTGAAGTGAACCGTGCCGGTGTAGCCGGTCGCGGTGTTGCCGAAGGCGTCGCGCGCGGTGACGGTGACGGTGCCCGCGACTCCGGCGGTGACCGGGTCGGGGAAGCCGCTCACCACCAACGAGGCGGCCGCGGCGGGGTTCACCGTGATTCCGCTCTGCGTTCCATTGACGGTGGCGTTGGTCGTATCCGTCGCGGTGATCGCCCGGGTGCCGACGGTGCGCAGGGTGGCGGTGAAGGCGTGCACGCCGCTGTCGCCGGCGGTGAAGGCGTAGTCGGCGGGCAGGGTCGCCGCGCCGTCGGTGGAGGTGAAGTGGAGCGTGCCGGTGAAGCCGGTCGCCACGTTGCCGAACGCGTCGCGCACGGTGGCGGTGAAGCCGCCCGAGACGCCCGCGGTGGTGGGAGAGGGGAAGCCAGTCACGCTCACCGACGCCGCCGGCGCCGGAGTGACGGTGATGTTCGCCTGGGTGCCGGTGAGGGTGGCGTTGGCGGTGTCGGTCGCGGTGAGCGACTGGGTGCCGACGGTGCGCAGCGTCTCGGTGAAGAGGTGCACGCCGTTGTCGGCCGCGGTGAAGGCGTAGTTGGCGCTCAGCACCGCCGCCGCGTCGCTCGAGCTGAAGCGCACGGTGCCGCGGTACCCGGTGGCGACGTTGCCGAACGCGTCGAACAAGGTGACGGTGATGTTGCCGCTCGCGCCCGCCACGGTGGTCGAGGGGAAACCGGCCGCGGTGAGCGAAGCCGCCGCCCCCGGGTTCACGGTGATGGCGCTCTGCGTGCCGGTGATGCCGGCGGTGACGGTGTCGGTGGCGGTCAGCGCGCGGGTGCCCGCGGTGCGCAGGGTGGCCGAGAAGGTGTGGGCGCCGTTGTCGCCGGCGGTGAAGGCGTAGTCGGCGGGCAGGGTCGCCGCGCCGTCGGTGGAGGTGAAGTGCGCGCTGCCGCGGTAGCCGGTGGCGACGTTGCCGAACGGGTCGTACGCGGTGACGGTGACGCTGCCCGCCACGCCCGCGGTGGTGGGCGAGGGGAAGCCGGCCACGGTGAAGGTCGAGGCGGCCGCCGGGTTGACGGTGATGCTCGACTGGGTGGCGGTGATCGCGCCGTTGGCGGTGTCGGTGCCGGTCAGCGCGCGGGTGCCGACCGTGCGCAGGGTGGCCGAGAAGACGTGCACGCCGTTGTCGCCCGCGGTGAACGCGTAGTCGACCGGGAGCGACGCCGCGCCGTCGGTGGAGGTGAAGTGCAGCGTGCCGCGGTAGCCCGTGGCGGTGTTGCCGAACGCGTCGCGCACGGTGACGGTGAAGCTGCCCGCCACACCCGCGGTCGCAGGCGAAGCGAAGCCGGCCAGCGTCATCGAGGCGCCCGCCGCCGGGTTCACCACGATGCCCGCCTGGCTGCCGGTGATCGCCGGGGTCGCGGTGTCAGTGGAGGCGATCGACTGGGTGCCCGCGGTCTTCAGGGTGGCCGAGAAGACGTGGGCGCCGTTGTCGCCGGCGGTGAAGGCGTAGTCGGCCGCCAGGGTCGCGGTGCCGTCGGTGGAGGTGAAGTGCACCGTGCCGCGGTAGCCCAAGGCGAGGTTGCCGAAGCTGTCGCGCGCGGTGACGGTGAGGGTGCCCGCCACTCCGGCGGTGACCGGGTTGGGGAAGCCGGCGACCACCAGCGAGGTGGCCGCGGCCGGGTTCACCACGATGCCGGTCTGCGCGCCGGTGATGCCGGGCTGCACGGTGTCGGTCGCGGTCAGCGTCTGGGTCGCCGCGGTGCGGAGCGTGGCAGAGAAGACGTGTGCCCCGTTGTCGCCCGCGGTGAAGGCATAGTCGACCGCCAGGGTCGCCGCCGCGTCGGAGGAGGTGAGGTGCACGGTGCCGCGGTAGCCGGTGGCGAGGTTGCCGAACGAATCGTGCGCGGTGACGGTGAAGTTGCCCGCCGCGCCGGCGGTGACCGGGTTGGGGAAGCCGCTGACGGTGAAGTTGGTGGCGCCGGCCGCGTTCACCACGATGCCGGTCTGCGAGCCGGCGATCGACGCGGTGACGGTGTCGGCCGCGCCGAGCGACCAGGTGCCGGCGGTGCGCAGGGTGAGCGAGAAGGCGTGCACGCCCGAGTCGGCGGCGGTGAACGCGTAGTCGGTGGGCAGGGTCGCCGCCGCGTCGGTCGACGAGAAGTGCACCGTGCCGCGGTAGCCCGTGGCGAGGTTGCCGAACGCGTCGCGCGCGGTGACGTTGACGGTGCCGGCGACTCCGGCGGTCGACGGAGAGGGGAAGCCGGCGACCTGCAGCGTCGACGCGGCCGCGGGGGTGATGGTGATGTTGTTCTGCGACGCGCCCAGCCCGGCGGTGGCGTCGGTGCCGGTGATCGTCTGCACGCCGGCGGTCTTCAGGTTGGCGCTGAAGGTGTGGGTCGCGGCGTCGCCGGCGGTGAAGGTGTAGTCGGTGGGCAGCGTCGACGCGGTGTCGGTCGAGGCGAAGTGGAGCGTGCCGCGGTAGCCGGTGGCGAGGTTGCCGTAGGCGTCGCGCACGGTGACGGTGAAGTTGCCCGCCACGCCAGCCACCTGGGGCGAGGGAAAGCCGGCCAGCGTCATCGCCGCCGCGGCCGCCGGGTTGACGGTGATGTTGGCCTGGGTGGAGCTCGCTCCGCCGCTGTCGTTGGCGGAGATCGACTGGGTGCCGGTGGTGACCAGGGTGGCAGAGAAGACGTGTTGGCCCGCGTCGCCCGCGGTGAACACGTAGTCGGCCGGCAGCTGCGCGTTGGGGTCGGTGGAGCTGAAGTGCGCGGTGCCGGTGTAGCCGGTGGCGAGGTTGCCGAAGGTGTCGCGCACCGTCAGGGTCAGGTTGCCCGCGGTGCCGGCGGTGACCGGCGAGGGAAAGCCGGCGACGGTGAACGACACGCCCGACGACGGGTTGACGATGATCCCGCCCTGGGTGGCGGTGAGGGTCGCGGTGGTGGTGTCGGTGCCGGTCAGCGCCTGGCTGCCGACCGTCTTCAGGGTGCCCGAGAAGAGGTGGGCGCCGCTGTCGCCGGCGACGAAGGTGTAGTTGGCGGGCAACGTCGCCTGGAGGTCGCTGGAGGTGAAGTGAACCGTGCCCGCATAGCCGGTGGCGATGTTGTTGTACGCGTCGTAGGCGGTGACGCTGAAGTTGCCGGCCAGACCCGCCACAGTGGGCGAGGGAAAGCCGTTGAGCACCAGCGAGGCCGCCGCGCCGGGGGTGACCACGATGTTCGGCTGCGAGGCCGAGAAGCCCGTGGTCATGTCGGTGGCGGTCAGGGTCTGAATGCCCGCGCTCTTGAAGGTGGCGCTCAGCGCGTGCACGCCGTTGTCGGCGGCGACGAAGGTGTAGTCGGCGGGCGGGGTGGCGAACGGGTCGGTGGTGGTGACGTGAATGCTGCCGAGGTAGCCGACCGCCACGTTGCCGTAGGCGTCGAGCGCGGTGACGGTGAAGGTGCCCGCGGCGCCCGCGGTGGTGGGCGAGGGGAAGCCGGCGACGGTGAGCGACGCGGCCGCGGCCGGAGTGATCAGGATGTTGGTCTGGCTCCCGGTGAGCGCGGGGGTGAACGTGTCGGCCACGGTGAGCGACTGGGTGCCGGCGGTGGCGAGGGTGCCCTGAAACACGTGGGCGCCCATGTCGGCGGCGGTGAAGGTGTAGTCGGCCGGGAGCACCGCCTGCGGGTCGGTGGAGGTGAAGTGAACGGTGCCGGCGTAGTTGAGCGACGGGTTGCCGAACGCGTCGGTGACCGCGACGGTGAAGTTGCCGGGCACGCCCGCGACCGAGGGAGACGGAAAGCCGGTGAGCGCGATCGCCGCCACGCCCGCGGGGGTGACGCTGATGTTCGCCTGGGTGCCGGTGATGCTGGCGTCGGCCGCGTCGGTGACGGTGAGCGACTGCACGCCGATCTGGGTGAAGGCGGCGGTGAAGCTGTGCTTGCCCTGATCAGCGGGGGCGAAGATGTAGTCGGTCGGCAGGGTGGCCGCCGGGTCGCTGGAGGTGAAGTGCACCAGCTTCGCGTAGCCGGTGGCGACGTTGCCGTAGGCGTCGAGCGCGGTGACGTCGAAGCCGCCCATCATTCCCGCGGGCTGCGGCGAAGGGTAGTTCTCCACCAGCAGCGTCTTCGCCGGGCCGGGGAGCACGTTGATGTTGTTCTGGGTGGCGGTGAGCGTCGCGTCGGCGACGTCGGTGATGGTGATCGTCTGGCTGCCGGCGGTGAACAGGGTGGCGGGAAAGCTGTGCACGCCGAGGTCGCCGGCGATGAACGGGTAGTCGGGCAGCAGCGTCGCCTGCGAGTCTGACGAGCTGAGGTGAACGCGGCCCAGGTAGTTGGTGGCGACGTTGCCGAACTGATCTTTCACCGTCAGGGTCACCATGCCCTGTGCGCCGGCGGTGGCCGGAGTGGGGAAGCCGTTCACGGTGAAGCTCATCGAGCCCGCCTGCGCCGCGGTGACGGTGACCGTCTGCGCGCCGGTGAGGCTCATGTCGGCCTGATCAGTGACGGTGACGGTCTGCGAGCCGGCGGTCTTCAGCGCCACCGATTGAGAGAAGAGGTGGTGGCCGCTGTCTAAAGCGGTGAAGGTGTACTGCGCGGGCAGCTGCGCGTTGGCGTCGGTGGAGGCGAAGCCGACGGTGCCGGTGTAGCCGGCGACCGGGTTGCCCATCGCGTCGACCGCGGTGACGTCGAGGTCTTGAACCTGGCCGGCCATGCTCGGGTCGGCGAGGCCAACGACCTTGAAGCCCATCGCCTTCGGCTGCATCGGCTGGGCGATGGTGATGGTGATGTGGCCGGTGGAGGTCTCGCTCTTGGCGTTGAGCAGGTGCGCGCCGAGGTTGGTGAACGAGACGACGAAGGCGTGCTTGCCCTTGTCTTCTTTCTTGAACGAGTAGGGCGCGGGGAGCTTGGCGCTGTCGTCGTCGCTGCTGAAGGTCACCTTGCCGAGGTAGTCGTCGTAGAGCAGCCCGGTCTTGTCGTTGATGGTGACGTTGATGGTGATCATCTCGCCGGGCGCGGCGGTCTTGGGGCCCTGGAGCGCGACCTCCGCCGTGCGCGAGTCGGTACACGACGCCAGAAGTGCCACGACGGACACGGCCAACAACCTGCGGTTCAGCATGAGTGGCGGGCTCCCTACTTCGTCCGAGGAGACGAAGTCCAACCGGGCAATTGTCGTCGAAACGGGCCGGTCGTTGCGACTCCCGCCCTGCGAGAAATCGAGAGTTGCCTGGGGGTCTACAGGGTCGGGCTTCTGGCCCCTAAAAGCGAAAACCCCGCGAGGTTTGATCCTCGCGGGGTTCTCTCAAGTGGAGGTGGACGGGATCGAACCGACGACCTTCGCATTGCGAACGCGACGCTCTCCCAACTGAGCTACACCCCCGTCAAAAGCAGTGACGAGCGGGGCGGCTGATACTTGACGAGTCTTTGAGTGTCAACGACGCGATTTTCCGGGGTAGTATGGGGGACCCCTCTTCAATTGACCTGTCACCAGACGGGTGTTTTAAAAAGCGTCCTCGTTTCAAATGCCTCCGACCGCCAACAAGACGCTGAGCCCGGCCGAGCTCGCGAAATTGGAACACGCTTTCGCGACCGACCCGTCCTCCGAAGCCTATCGCCCGCTCGCCGAGGCGTATCTCGGCATGGGCCGTTTCATGGAGGCGATGGTCGTCTGTAAGAAGGGCGTCAAAGCCCACCCCAACCGCGCTGATCCGCGAGTGCTGCTCGCGCGCGTCTACGCGGAGCAGGGCAAAGACAAGAAGGCGCTCGAGGAGCTGACCGGCGCGCTTCAGGTCGCCCCGGCCGACAAGGCCGCGCTCCGGCTGACCGGCTCGCTGCAGCTGAAGACGGGCGAGGCCGAGACCGGCAAGGCGAACCTGCTCAAGGCGTTCGAGCTCGACCCGGCCGATCAGGACACCCTGAACGCGATGCAGACCTACAAGGTCGACGCGCCTCAGAAGGCCGCGCCTCTTCCGCCGCCGCAGCCGACCAACGGTCACGCCGCGCCGCCGGTGCTGCAGGCCTCGCAGCCGCGCATGCAGCCGGTCGCCAACAGCGCGCCGCAGCTGCAGCCGGTTCACGGCGGGCAGCCCGGGCAAGCACAGCCTCCGATGCCGCAGCAGCACTCGCCGGCGCTGGAGAACTCGGTGCAGCGCCGCGCCACCCAGCAGGCGCAGGTCGACAAGCTCCGTAAGAAGTACGAGCAGGAAGAGTCGATCTCTTCTGTCTCCGAGCTGTCGGAGGTTCCGCGCCGCAAGGCGCGCCCGTCGGCGACCCACGGTTTTCGCAACCTGGTGATCACCGGCGGCATCCTGATCGCGATCCTCGCCGGGTACCGCGGCTACGGCTGGTACCACGGGAAGATCGTGCAGGCGGTGAACAAGTCGCTGCGCGAGGCGATCAACGACATCAAGCAGGACAGCTTCTCGGGCTACGAGAAGTGCACCAAGGAAGCGGAGAAAGCGGTCGACGCCGATCCCTCCTCGCTCGAGGCGCACTCCTACGCCGCCTACTGCTACGTGATTCGCTGGGGTGAGCACGGCGTCGACGAGAAGGCGCGCGCCGAAGAGCACCTCGAGTACGTCAAGAACCACAAGGGCAAGAACGGCGCTCAGGGTTACGCCGTGGCAGCCGCGGCGCTCTACGGCCTCTACAGCGGCAAGGGCGCCGAGGCGCTCAAGGAGCTGAACGGCGAGGTCGAGGAGCTCGAGTCGAAGGGCCAGCACAGCGCGACCCTCTTCCTCACCCAGGGCATTCTGCAGATGCAGCAGGGCGACCTCGAGAAGGCCAAAGAGGCGATGGAGAAGGCGCAGCAGCTCGCCTCCGACGACCCGCGCGTCTACGTCGAAGAAGGCATTCTGGCGCGCCGCCGCGGCAACCAGGAAGACGCGCTCCGCCTGTTCAACAGCGCGCTCAAGTACACCCACAACTCTCACCCCGAGGCGCTGCTCGGCACCGCGCTGCTGGTGCTCGATCAGGACAACGCGGGCGCCGGCTTCGGCACCGCGGCGAAGTACATCAAGAGCCTGCTCGAGTCGGAGCCGCCGCCGTCGCCGCGTCAGCTGGCCACCGCGCACATGGTGAAGGCGTTTCTGATCTCGCGCGCGTCGCGCGACATTCCGCTCTACGACAGCAAGGATCTGCAGGCCAAGCTCTGGCAGGAGTCGGGCGTCGACAAGGACCCCGCCAAGGCCAAGCAGGACGTCGCGAAGGAAGAGCAGCAGGGCATGACCGACTCGACCAACGCCGAGCTCTACCTGATCAAGGGCAAGCGCCTGCTGTACGAAGATCAGTTCGACGCCGCGGCGCAGTCGATCAACGAGGCGATCAAGATGAAACCCGATCGCGCCTACTACTATTACGAGCTCGCCAAGGCGCTGATGAAGAAGAACACGCCCGAAGGCGACAAGCAGGCGGAGGACGCGCTGCGCAAGGCGCTCGGCATTCTGCCCAACAGCCCCAAGCTGATGACCCAGCTGGGCCAGGTGCTCTACAAGCAGAAGAAGGTCGACGAGGCGCTCAAGTCGTACAGCGACGTGGTGCGCGGCGGCGGCAAGAACCCCGAGGCCCACTTCGCGCTCGGCAAGATCCTCTGCGACGACAAGAAGGACTACAAGGGCGGCACCGAGAACTACGAGAAGGCGGCCACCGAGTTCGTGGGCGACTCCTCGATGGTGTCGGCCTCGTACGACCTCGAAGGCCTCTGCTACGTCGAGATGAAGGACAACGGCAAGGCGCGCGACGCGCTCGAGAAGGCGATGAACGCCGACCACGAGAGCGACAAGGCGCTGTGCGACTTCACCAAGTTCATCGCCAAGCTCGCCGACGCGAAGGACAAAGAGAAGATCAAGACGCTCGCCGACGGCTACCTGAAGCTCGCTCCCAAGGGCGAGTGCGCCAACGACATGAAGGCGCTCGGCGGGGCTCCTCCGGCGCCGTGAGGTTGCTGGCGCCGTTCGCGCTCGTTCCACTCCTCGCGCTGGCCAACGGAAAAGTCTCCGGAGTGGTCGCCTACACCGGCGGCCGGCCGTGGCTGCCGAAGCCGAAGGTCACCGAGCCCAGCTGCCGCGACGCGGGCGTGCCCAACGAGACGGTGCTGCTCGCCGACGGCGGTAAGGCGCTCGCCAACGTGGTGGTGTTCGTCGAGGGCGCGTTCGACGCCGGCGCTCCGGTGGCGGAGCGCCTCGAGCGCTGCACCTTCACCCCCCACGTGCAGACCGCGCCGCAGGGCACCGCGCTCGCGCTGTCGAACGGCGACGCCGCGCTCCACAACGTGAAGGCGACCGCAAAGGTCGACGGCAAGGAGCGCATGGTGTTCGACGTCGCGCTCCCGCCCGGCACCCACGCCACCAAGGCGACGACGGGAGAGGTGCTGAAGCTCAGCTGCGACCTCCACCCGTGGGAGACGTCTTATCTGCTGCTCTCGGCGGGCCCGTCGACGGTGAGCGGCGCCGACGGCGCGTTCGAGCTCTCGCTGCCGGCCGGGCGCTACATCGTGAACGCGTGGCACGAGCGTTACGGGCGGCGTTCTGCCACGGTGACGGTAGAAGACGGGCTTTCGGTGGATCCGAAGCTGAGCTTCTCCGACCACCCGTAGGGCATTGAAGGGCAGGCGGGGATCTGCGAAAGCACCCGGCCATGCGTCTGTACCGGTACGCCGTCGCCTGCGCCGTCGCCACCTTCGCCCTGACCATCTTCGGCGGGCTGGTGTCGGCGACCGACTCGGGCCTGGCGTGCCCCGACTGGCCGCTCTGCGAGGGCAAGTTCATCCCCCAGATGATCAACGGCAAGCAGTTCGAGCACACCCACCGGCTGGTCGCCTCGTTCGTGATGGTGATGACGTTCGGGCTCGCCGCGCTGCTGTTCAAGTACCGCCGGCAGGACTCGCTGCTGTGGAAGCTCGGCTTCGCCGCCTCGGGCCTGGTGATCGTGCAGGCGCTGTTCGGCGCGCTGACGGTGATCCTCAAGCTGCCCTGGCAGGTGTCGACCACCCACCTGGCGATCGCGAACCTGTTCTTCGTCTTGATGGTGAGCCTGGCGTTCCTCACCCGGCAGCGCATGGAGCCCCGCGTTCGCTCCGAACACGAGTGGAAGCTGTCGCGGGCGGTGCTCCCGGTCGCCGGCCTGGTCTACCTGCAGGTGGTGGCGGGCGGAGCGATGCGGCACCTGCGCGCGGGCCTCGCCTGCGGCTTCGACATTCCCTACTGCAACGGCGCGCTCTGGGCGACCGAGGGCGGAGTGCCGGTGCAGGCGCACCTGGTGCACCGCTTTCTCGGAGTGATCGCCGGCCTCGCGGTGCTCTGGCTGGCGGTGAAGGTTCTGCGCAGCCCGGCCCGCACCGCGATGAAGGCGCTGGCGGTGGTGGCGTCGGTGGCGGTGGTGCTCCAGGTGACGTTGGGCATTCTCACCGTGCTGCGCTCGCGCGAGCTGTACACGATGTCGGTGCACTCCTCGCTCGGCATGTTGCTGCTGGCGGCGATGGTGTCGCTCTACTGGCTCGCGGCGCCTTCGTCGGCTCCTGAAAAGCTCCACGGTGGCAACGTGGCGCCCTCACCCGGCCTTCGGCCGCCCTCTCCCGTGGGAGAGGGAGTGCCGGGAGTTCCTGCTTGAGAGAGGAAGCGGTCGCAGTCGTACCGAAGAGCGCGCGGCTGAGCGTGCGCGACTTCGCGATGTTGACCAAGCCGCGGCTGTCGACCCAGGTGTTGTTCACCGCGGGCGGCGCGATGTGGCTGGCCACCGGCCCGCTCTCGCTGCGCAGCTGGCTGGTGCTGCTGGCGATTCACGGGGTGGTGGGCGCGGCGTGCGCCTTCAACTGCGTGCTCGAGCGCGAGACCGACAAGTTCATGGCCCGCACCCGCAACCGGCCGCTCCCCGCCGGGCGGATGGATGCGATGACCGCGGTGGTGTTCGCCTCGGCGCTGGCGGCGATCTCGATTCCCGCGCTCGCGCTGCTGGCGAACGGCCTCACCGCGCTGCTGGGCTGCGCCGCGCTGCTGCTCTACGTGTGGATCTACACGCCGCTGAAGCCGAAGACCCACTGGGCGATGGTGGTGGGCGCGGTGCCGGGCGCGATTCCTCCGCTGATGGGGTGGACCGCGGTGACCGGCGATGTGAGCCGCTCGGCGGTGGCGCTGTTTCTGATCTTGTTCTTCTGGCAGCTGCCGCACTTCATCGCGATCGCGCTCTTTCGCATGCCGGAGTACCGCAAGGCCGGTCTCACCTCGGTGCCGCTGGAGCTCGGTGAAGGCGCGGCGCGGGCGTTCGCGACCTTCTACGCCGCCGCGCTGTTCGTGGTCGCGCTGTTACCCTACCTCTACGGCGTCGCTCACCAGGGTTACCTTTGGACGGCACTGCTGCTCGGCGGCGCGTTCTTCGGGATGACGGTGTGGGGCTGGTGGACCGATGCGGGGCCGAAGTGGGCCCGCCGGCTGTTCTTCGCTTCACTCGTCTACCTGACCGGCCTGTTCGCCGCGCTCGCGCTCTGCCGCAGTTGAGCTGACCCACCTGGGTCCGGCGTGCACCGTTTGGTTCACTGGAAAATTGCAGCGCGATTTCTGTGCTGAATCTTCTTCGCAGCCCCAGGAACCCACATCGCGTTCTTGTCCTTTCGGGGCGGATCCGGCTACATCAGCGCCTTGGCCGGTACCGGGTCAGGGGGTCGCGATGACCTCCTCAAACCGCATCAACGAAGCATGGGGTGGGACTTCAAGGTGCTGATTTCCGTGGGGTCGAGCCCGATGGGCGTCAGAAATCGCGACTGGGTACCGCGTGTGCATCCGGAGACCGGCGTTCAAAAAGTCGGTGGGAAGTGGGTCGCAGCGACGCCGGACGATGCGCTCCACTATTTCGAAGACGAGGCCGGGGCAGTTTCAGAAGTCGCGAGCAGGATCATCGCGTTGATCGATGGGCGGCGCACCGTGGGGCAGATCGTCGACACGCTGTGCGAGGAGTTCGAAGTGCAGCCGGAAGAATGCGAGCGCGAGGTCGAGCGCTTCGTCGAGTTGCTGGTCGAGAAACAGGTGCTTTCGCCCTGAATCGTGGGCGCAGGGATGGGTACTCAGGCAAAGCCTGAAGGCTTGCCTCTGCATTGCCGAGGAAGACACAAGATGAACAAGAACAGCCCGAAGGTCTGGTTGGGTGTGGCGGTGACCGCGATGGTGGTCAGCGGCTGCGATTGCAGCAGCAGCGACCCGTGCGCGGGAGCCACCGTGAAGTTCGACGCGCCGGCCGACGGAATGACCGTCGACTCGCCGATCGACGTCACGGTCGAGATGTCCGACAAGAATGGCGCCGGCCTGAAGATCGACTCGTCGACGCTGACCCACAAGCTCGACGGTGCCACCTTCGACACCGGCACGATGGGCACCAACGCCGGCAACAAGGCGACCTTCAGCGGCATCAGCCTCGAGGGCAGCTGCACCACGCCGCCCTGCACCAACATTCTGCACATCTCGGTGAGCCACAACCCGGGCGGCGACAAGGCCGCGTGCATCGCGACCAAGGAGATCTCGGTCAAGGTCAACGGCAGCGCCAACATGGTGCCCACCGTCGCGTGCGGCGGCTTCCCGCAAGACGCGAACCACGACGGCATCATCAACGGCAGCGAGCTGGCGATGGGCGCTGACCTGAAGATCACCGCCAACACCACCAACACCATCAACGGCGGCACGGTCACCGTCACCGAGGGCAGCAGCCAGCTGGCGACCCAGAACCCGACCACCCCGAACTTCGACCTCCAGATTCCCTCCGCGTCGGTCACCGACGGCATGCACAGCTACACGCTCACCGCGTCGAAGAGCGGCGCGAGCGCGACCGCGACCTGCACGATCAACGTTCAGCGCACCGCGACCACCAGCTGCGGCATCATCACTCCGGCGAAGGCCACCGGCGCCTGCGGCACCGTCACCGTGCTCGGCCCCAAGGCCGACGCCGACACCAGCAAGGCAGGCTTCCAGCTGGCGGTCTCCGCGTCGGTGAACGCCGCGGCGGTCACCACCAAGATCACCGTCAGCGGCGGAGCGACGCTCGACTCCGGCGCGCTGACCGCGAACAACAACCAGGTCGCCACCAACTTCGATCTGCCGGCGACCGGCACCACCGCGTACACCATTACTGAGACCTCGACCGACGCCAACGGCAACAGCTGCACCAAGTCGGTCGACGTCTCGGTCGACTACGACGCCCCGACGGTCACCCTGACCTCGCCGACCCAAGCCGGCAGCCCGTACACCAACTACAACGTGCCGTTCGCGGTCACGGTGAACGACACCAACTCCAACTGCGGCCAGGTCGTCTTCTCGACCACCCAGGGCAACACCACCAAGAACTTCGTGCCGGTCGCGGTCGCGGGAAGCTCGATCGACTCCAGCACCACCGAGAACCTCTTCGGCGGCGCCCAGACGGTGAGCGCGGTGGCGATCGACGCCGCCGGCAACCAGGGCACGCCCACCACCCAGTTGGTGACGGTCAACGCCACCGCGGGTTGCTCGATCATCTTCACCAGCTCGCCGCTCGATCTGCCGAACCCGGTGATCCAGGCCAGCAACTTGAACGGCTCCGGCCAGTACACCGCGGCGCTGAGCGCGACGCCGAACTGCGCCAACGCGGCGTTCACGGTCGACATCACCCCGAACCCCAGCGCGTGTGCCGCGGCGGGGCAGGCCCAGAGCCTCTCGGGCACCCTCGACCCCAACGGCGCCGGCTCGGTGGCTTTCCCGCCCGACGACGGCTGCTACGTGATCAAAGCGACCGTCGGCACCAACAGCCTCGCGGTGCCGTTCACGGTGGTGAAGGACGCGCCGGTGATCGTCAACCCGTCGAAGCAGACCCCGTACGCGGTGCTGAACAAGGGCACCGACGCGGACCAGGCCGCGGCCGGTTATCAGACCGCGCTGACGCTGATGGGCACCATTCCCAGCGGCTCGACGGTCGACATCTGCACCGACTCCACCGACCCGGCGCTGGTTGGCGCCACTCCGACGCCGTGCCCGGGTAACCCCGGCTGGAGCGTGCTGGTCGGCGGCAGCGGCATCACCAACACCACCACCAGCGGCTTCACCTTCCCCGACCCCAGCACCCCCGACGTCCCCTACAACATCATCGCGGTGCTGGTGATGGGCTCGAGCCCGCTCACCTCGGCGCCGATCAGTATTCTGGTCGACACCATCGCGCCGCAGATCAACTCGGCGACGGTGGTCAACGCGGTGAACAACATTCTCAACGCCGCCGGCATGGGCAGCGCGACCCACCCGTCGATCAGCGTCGACGTCACCGGCCCGGCCGCGAACGTCGCCTCGGTGATCATCAACCAGACCGGCTCGAGCACCAACGACAACAGTGTCACCGCCTACGGCGCGGTGCCGACCGTGTTCGTGCTCGATGCGCTCACCACTCCGTTGGAGGCGACGTTCAACTGGACGGTCACCGTGCGTGACACCGCGGGCAACTCGTCGACGCTGTCGATTCCCGCCACCCTAGTCGACACCGTGCTGCCGACCTGCTCCATCTCGAGCCCGTCGAGCAATGCGCTGTTCAACATCTCGCAGGACGCTGACAGCAACTCGGCCAACGGTTGGCAGCTGTCGTCGCAGGTGACCACCAGCGCTGACGCCGCGACCGTCACCGTGACCACTTCTCCGGCTTCGACGACGGCGACGAACGCTCTGTCGAGCAACGCGTGGACCGCGCAGCTCACCGTTCCCACCACCACCGGCATGGTCGGCACCTTCACCGTCAACGCCCACTGCGTCGACGAGGCGGGTAACCCGGCCGACGCGACCGCGGTCACCGGCGTCACCGTCGACCTCGACGCACCGACCTGTGCCTTCACCGCTCCGGTGACCGGCACTTCGACGAGCAGCTTCGTCAACCCCACCACCTTGAACGTCACCGGCGCCGAAGGGCGCCAGGTGTCGATCTCGGTGACCAACACCAACGGCACCACCACCCTCACGCCGCTGACGGTGAGCTCGGGCGTCGCGACCGGCTCCGAGAGCTACCCGGCCGGCGTCGACACGGTGAACGCCTCGGTGAGCGACGCCGCGGGCAACGTCGGCACCTGCTCGGTCGCCAACTACACGGTGAGCGGCACCGGCTGTGACATCTCGGTCACCGCTCCGCTGCCGAACGCGGCGGGCCACACCTTCGCCAAGACCAGCCCCTTCAACGTCATCGCCCACACCAGCTGTGGCGCGGGCAAGAACGTCACCGTCACCGACATCGGCAACAGCCAGGTGTTCGGCCCCGCGGCGACGGTCGCTGGCGGTGGCGGCTCCGACGCGACCATCGCGGTCACCAAGGCCGACGGCATCTACACCTTCAAGGTGGAGATCGACGACGGCACCGGCATCAAGACCTCGGTCAACGTCACCATCGCCGTCGACACCCAGGCCCCCAACGCGACGGGCGTCACTCCCACCGGCGCGAACCTGTTCTTCGTCGCCGCGGGCAACGTCAACCTGCCGAACGCGGCGTACATCGTCGACAAGGCGCCGGGCACTCCGGCCGACTTCGACGTGGTGCTCACCAACCTGACCGGCGCCGACCTCGGCTTCGTCGACATCCTGGTGGGTGGTGCCACGGTTCAGAGCACCGCGGTGTCCGGCAACTCGCTCGCCACCCTGACGATTCCTTCTTCGCTGGTGCAGAAGACCAGCGGGCAGTTCCAGATTCAGCTGCGCGACGAGGCGGGCAACACCCGCATCATCAGCACCTCGACGATTCAGGTCGACGTGGTGCCGCCGGCGCCGATCGTGCTCACCCAGGCGATCGCCAACTCCCGCACCGCGACGGCGAACCTGTCGTGGCCGGTGGTCTATGACGACGGCAGCAGCTCCTCGAGCGGCGCCGCTTCGTACGACGTCCGTTGGAGCACCTCGATCATGGGCGGCACCACCTGCGCCCAGTACTTCGACACCAACAAGTTCAACAAGAACGGCGACGTGAGCCCCAATTCGCTGGCGCTCACCCCGCTGCCGCCGATGAACACCTACAACATCATCGTTCGCGCCCACGACGCGATCGGCAACTACTCGACCTGCACCAACCCGACGCCGCTGGCCAACCCGGGCACTCAGGACGTGCTCACCAACCCGTCGGGCACCCCGAGCCAGCTGTTCGGCGTGGCGACGGCGGCCAACGGCTCGCTCGACGGCGATGCGATCGACGACCTGGTGGTGAGCGCCGCGGCGGCCGACTCCGTCTACGTGTACTTCGGCAACGCCAGCTTCGGCACCTCGGCGGCGTGCAACGCGACCACCCACTGCCAGACCATCACCGGCACCGCGGGTGACTACTTCGGCTCTGACGTGGCGGTGGGCAACGTCGGCGACACCACTGCTCCCGACCTGATCGTCTCTGCGCCGCTGTTCAACGCCGGCCAGGGCCGGGTGATGATCTACTTCGGCGGCGCCAACCCGCTGGTGACCACTTCGCCGATCGAGATCGACGGTGACCCCGCCGACCAGAACTACGGCTTCGGCATCTCGGTGAAGGTGATTCCGAGCATCGACAGCGACGCGATCGGCGAGCTGGTGATTGCTTCTCCGTTCGCGGCGAACGGGCAGGGCATGGTCTACATCTTCAAGGGCCGCACCAAGGCGCAGTGGCAGGCGCTCGGCGCGACGGTGCCGCTCACCGCGGCCGACTGGAAGATCATCGGGCCCAACCCGGCCAACGGCGGCAACAACTTCTTCGGCGGCCTGGGGTCGTTCAGCATCGGCGGCGTGGGTGACATCACCGGCGACGGAAAGCCGGAGTTCATCGTCAGCGCTCCGAAAGACAACGTGAACCGCGTGTACCAGTTCTCTGGTGCGGCGGTGGCGGCCTCCTCCGCGACCATCACCACCGGCGACGGCGCGACCGCGGATCAGTCGCTCAAGCAGCTGACCAATGGCCCGACGCTGATCGGTAACTTCCCCAACGGGTTCGGTGTCGCGATCAAGGGCGGCATCAACATCGTGAACGGCGCCGGCCCCGACCTGGTGGTGGGCTGCGCGAGCGGTCAGGAAGTGTTCATCTACTCCGACGCTGCGACGACCGGTTGGGCTGGCGCTCCCTACAGCACCATCACCGGCGGGAACGCGTTTGGCAGCGTGCTGAGCGCCGGCGACTTCGACGGCGACGGCACGCCCGACCTGCTGATCGCGGATCAGTCGACTCCCAGCAACGTCTGGCTGTTCCTGCACCGCGGCTCGACGAATGACTTCGACACCGTGGCCGGCAACGGCTATCGGCAGTCTGTGATGGCGGGCAACACCATCGGCCTCTCGGTGGCCGTCGGCGACTTCGACGGAAACGGGAAGGTTGACTTCGCGGCCGGAGACGATGGAAACAGCCCAGGAAAGGTGACGGTATGGCACCCGTGAAAGAGCAGAAGCTTCAGCAGCAGCCGGCGCGCAGGCAGTGGAAGGCGCCGGTGCTGACGACGAAGGTGATCGGCATCGCGCCCGCGGTGCTGGTGATCTGCACTCCCCCGTCGGTGCACTGCAATACGACCGACACCTGTGCCGCCAGCTGCACCGCGTGTCCAGTCGTTCACCACTGCTGAACGTCGCGGGTCACGGTCTGCGAGCGGACGAGTCTCTCGTCACGCTCGCGACCGGCCGCGTTCATGCCGCACCGTTCGCCAACGGCAGACCGCCCGCGCTGCTGGAAGTCAGCCGGGTCGACAGCCATTCCTACGACTGGTCTCCGATCACCGGCTCGCCCGCGCCGTGGGGTTTCTACCGGCTGAAGGGCGACCTGCTCCTCGCGCACATTCCCGACGACGTCTGGGCGGCAGAGAGCATTCTGCGCATCGCCTGGCAGGTGGTGACGCACCGGCTGGGTGGCGTGCTGATGCACGGCTGCGCGGTCAGCTGGGACGGGCAGGGCGTGGCGGCGATCGGCGTCAGCGGCGCGGGCAAGTCGACCCTCGCCACCCTCAGCGCCGGGCACCCCGCTCACGCGCTGCTGCTCACCGACGAGATCGTGCAGCTGTTCCCCGACGGCACCGTGTGGGGCACGCCGTTTCGCTCCAACGTCGAGAACGTCGGCGCGCCCGGCCCCGCGAAGCTGAAGAGCCTGCTGTTGCTCGAGAAGGGCGACCACGAGGCGCTCACTCCGGTGGCTCCGGCCGATGCGCTCGGTGAGCTGTTGCCGCAGCTCTACGCGCCGATGGCCGGAGTCGCTCCGCGCGGTGAGGCGGTGCGGCGGGTGATGGAGATCGCCGACAAGGCGGGCGTGCATCGGCTGACCTTTCGCAAAGACCCCGCGGTGGGGCCGTTTCTGCAGAAGTGGGCGGCGCCAGGCTCGCGGGTCGCTCACCCCGAGGCGGCGGCGCCTTCGCGGGTCGCCGGTCACGAAGTTGCTGCGATTCTCGAGGGCCAACAGCCCGGCAAGCAGATGTGGATCTCGGTGCGCGGCCGCAGCATGTGGCCGCTGCTCTCGGGTGGTGAGGCGCTGCGGGTTCGGCGCTGCAACGAGAGCGACTTGAAGCCGGGCGACGTGGTGGTGCTGGTGCGCGACGACGGGCAGTTGATCGCTCACATCGTCGCGGGGGTCGACCCGTTGCGCACCGAGAGCTTTCTCGGCGTTCCCGACGCGCCGGGTCTGAAGCCGCTGGCGAAGGCCGAACTGGCGCGCCACGGCGACCGCGACATTCCACTCGAGCGGGTGCGGCCGTTCATTCGGGTCGCCCAGCGTTCGCTCTCGCGCGCGGCGCAGTCGCCGCTGGTTCGCCGGGCGTGGGACAGCTCGCGGCGGTGGCTCGGCTCGGAGACGAGCGGTGCGATTCGCGCCCGGCTGCTCTCGCCCACGGTGCGGCGGGTGCAGCAGACCGAGCTGCCGGCGTTCGCGGTGGCGCTCAGCCGCTGGGAGACCCTCAACTCCGGCGAGTTGGAGCAGATGGTGAACCACCGCGCGGCGGCCGGGGTCTGGGCCCGCGGCACGTTGGCGGGGGTGGGCGTGCACGGCGACGACGGAACGATTCGCCACCTTCACCTCAAGAGCTGGCTGCGCAACGCCGGCGCGGGGGAGCGACTGCTGGAAGAGCTCTGGCAGCCCTCGGTGAACCGGGTCGAGGTCGGCGAGGAGGAGCAGGAGATCGTCTCGGCCGCCGAACGCCGGGGGCTGGCGGTCACCGGCCGAACCGACCGTGGCGCATTGATCCTCGGCCGGCGCTGACGCCGTGCTAACACTTCGGCGCGCGTGAACTCTCCTGCGCCCGATTCGCCGCCCGCGGCTGCTCCCAGCGCTCCGCCTGCGCCCGCACCCGCGCCTGGCAAGACCTCGTGGCTGACCGCCGACAACGTATTCCTCGCGGTGCTGGCGGTGTTCTTCCCGCTCGCGGTGGCGTCGCACTTCTTCTTCCCCGGCACCCAGACCTTCGTCCTCTGCTGCATCGCGCTGATTCCGCTGGCGCGGCTGATGGGCGCGGCGACCGAGGTGATCGCGCACAAGCTCGGCGCAGCGCTGGGCGGGCTGATGAACGCCAGCTTCGGCAACGCCGCGGAGCTGATCATCGCGCTCGCCGCCCTGCGCGAAGGCCAGACCGAGGTGGTGAAGGCGTCGATCACCGGCGCCATTCTCGGCAACCTCTTGCTGGTGCTCGGCATGGCGGTGCTCGCCGGCGGCATCGGCCGCGAGAAGCAGACCTTCAACGCCACCGCCGCGCTCTCGGGCTCGTCGATGATGTTCCTCGCGGTCACCGCGATGGCGATCCCCGATCTGTTTCACATCACCCGGGGAGAGGCCGCGGTGCCGGTGCTCCCGGCGATGTCGGTGGCGGTCGCGATCGTGCTGCTGATCGTCTACGCCGCGTCGCTGGTGTTTTCGCTCCGCACCCACGCCCACCTCTACCAGGGCGAGGCGGAGGCGGAGGACGAGCTGCCCTCGTGGTCGATTCGCAAGGCGGGCATCGTGTTGCTGCTCGCCACCGTCGGCGTGGCGATCGTCGCCGAGTTCCTGGTTCACGCGCTGGAGCCGGCGATCGAGTCGTTCGGCTTCACCCACACCTTCATCGGCGTGGTGGTGATCGCGATCATCGGCAACGCGGCCGAGCACAGCACCGCGGTGATGGTGGCGCTGAAGAACAAGATGGACCTGGCGTTCAACATCGCCTTCGAGTCGTCGAAGCAGATCGCGCTCTTCGTCGCTCCGGTGCTGGTGCTGGCGTCGATCGCCTTCGGGCACCGGCTGACGCTGGAGTTCAGCCACATGGAAGTGGTGGGCATGGCGGTCGGCACCGGCGCGGCGACGCTGATCGGCCTCGACGGTGAGTCGAACTGGCTCGAGGGCGTGATGCTGCTCGCGGTCTACGCGATTCTCTCGGTCGCCTTCTTCTTCATTCCGTAGCCGTGGAGCAGTCGAAGCACGTCAAAGCCGAGCTGGTGCTGCTGACGCTCACCGCGTGGTGGGGCGGCACCTTCGTGGTGGTCAAAGACGCGCTCGACGACGCCGACCCGGTGACGCTGTTGGCGCTGCGCTTCGGAGTGGCCGCGCTCGCCGGCCTGCTGATGGCGAAGGGCAAGGCGTTCGACCGCACCGTGTTCGTGCCCGGCCTGATTCTGGGGACGCTGCTGTTTCTCGGCTACCAGCTGCAGACCTGGGGGCAGGTCTACACCACGCCCGCGCGGTCGGCGTTTCTCACCGGGCTGATGGTGCTGCTGGTGCCGTTCGTGTCGCCGTTCATCGTGAAGAAATGGCCCTCGCCGTTCGCGTTCGCGGGCGTCGGGGTGGCGTCGCTCGGCTTGTTCGTGATGACCGGCGCGTCGTTCTCAGGCTTCGGCCTCGGAGATGTGCTGACGATTCTCTGCGCTGTGGCCTACGCGTTTCACATCGCGCTGACCGAGAAGTTCGCGCCCGGGCGAAGGCCGTTCGGGCTGCTCGCCGCGCAGCTGTGGCCGACCGCGGTGCTCTGCGCGCTGGCGTACCCGTTCGGGCCGAAGCACCTGCACTCCACGCCTTCTCTTTGGGCCGCGATCTTCGCGCTCGGGGTGCTGGGCAGCGCGCTCGCGATCGGCCTGCAGATGTGGGCCCAGTCGCGGACGTCCGCTGTTCGGGCGGCGCTGATCTTCGCCACCGAGCCGGTGTTCGCTGCCGGGCTCTCGCTGGCGTTGGGACGCGAGCCGTACACCAAGGCGCTCGGCGCCGGCGGCGCGCTGATCGTGGTCGGCGTGCTGGTCGGCGAAGTCGGCGGCGCGTGGTGGGGCCGGCGGCAGGCCCCCGCTGGAACGTGAACGTCCGTTCCGTGTTATAGCCGCGCGCCGATGCCGGTCGAGCTGCGCAAAGGTGGAATGGTGCTCTCGGGCACGCCCCTCTGGTTTGACGCGCGCAGAAAGTCGGAGCTCTCGTTCGTTTCGCACGCGCACACCGATCACATCGCCCGCCACGAGCGGGTGATCGCCACCGCCGCCACCGTGCGCTTGATGGAGCACCGCCTGGGGCCGATTCAGGCGCCGCTCCCGGTGCCGTACCGCCGCGGCTTCGAGCTCGGGAAGCTGTGGATCGAGCTGTTCCCCGCCGGGCATGTGCTCGGCTCAGCCCAGATTCGCGTCACCCGCGAAGACGGCAAGCGCATCGTCTACACGGGAGATCTCTCGCTCGACAAAGGGCTCACCAGCGAGCACGCCGAGCTGCTCGAGTGCGACACCCTGGTGCTCGAGTCGACCTTCGGCCACCCGCGCTTCAAGTTCCCTTCACGTCAGGCCGCGTTCGACGAGGTCGAGGCGTGGGCGAAAGAGAAGCTCGGGAAGGGCATTCACCCGATCATCTACGCCTACTCGCTCGGCAAGGGTCAGGAGGCGATCAAGCAGCTCGTCTCCCGCGGGCTGAAGGTCTGCGCTCACCCCAAGGTCTACGAGGTGTCGCAGCTGTACACCGAGCTCGGAATGCCGATCGAGGTGCGCCGCTTCGACGGCACGCTCGAGCCCGATGAGGTCGGCGTGTTTCCTCCGTTCGGGAAGTCGCCGGCGCTGAAACAGATTCACCCCCGCGCCACCGCGGTGCTCACCGGCTGGGCGCTCGAGCCCTGGGGCGCTCGCCGGTACGCCGCCGACATCGCGTTCCCCGTGTCGGACCACGCGGATTACCAGTCGCTCCTCAAGTACGCCCACGCCTCGCGCGCCACCGAGGTGGTGACTCACCACGGGCTGGCAGAAGAGCTCGCTCAGCGCCTGCGCAAAGAGGGTTTGTTCGCTCGGGCTGCCACCCAGGCCGTGCAGATGGAGATGTTTCCGCGCGCGCCTGAGGCGATCGAAGCCGAGCTGGCCAAGAAGAGCCGGCGCAGGGCGGGCTAGTCCCTTCGACTGGCTTTCGTGCCGTGCCACCTGCGGGCAGGGCAGTCCTTCACCCGGCGGACGCGTTGCGTCCGTCCGCCCTCTCCCAATGGAGAGGGTTAGGGGGTGGCGAGGAGCGCTTCGAGGTGCGCCGAGGCCTCGGCCAGGTACGCCAGCCGGCGGAGACGAACTTCGTCGGGCAGCGCCGAGAAGGCGTTGAAGCCGTCGGCCAGCTGCTCACGGTTGCCGCCGGTCGCCTGGTGGGCGAGGTCGAGCGCCGCTTCCTGCGAGTCGAGCGCCTCTTCCCAGTTGTTCTCGGGGAGGAAGCCCGCCTCGAGCAGCGACTGGAACAGGCAGCAGGCGGCGAGGCGAACGCGCAGCTCGCCGATGTGCTCCTGCGCCACGTTGACCGCCTTCAGCTCGAGCAGCGCGCCGGTCACCCGCGGGTCGACCTGGCCGGTGGCGTCTTCCACCTCGAGCTCCTGGGTGAGCTGCTGGCCGAGGGTCTCGATCGCCGCCTCGGAGGGCCGAATCTCGGTGCCCACTTCGCGCATGTACATCACCGCCAGCGCGACCTCCTGGGTGCCCTTCTCGATCATCTCCTGCGCCTTCTCGACCTGCTGGTTGTCGGGAACGGGGCGGCGGTTCTCCAAGCGGGTCTTCACCGCCTCGCGGTAGAGCGACTCCAGCGAGGTGCCGGGCACGAAGCGCAGCGGCAGGGGCGGGCGCAGGCCGGGCACGTCGAGCACCCAGAGCGGCGGGTTGGTGAAGTGCTTCAGCCCGCGGAACAGCAGGGTGCCGGCGGGATCGGCCGGGCGAAACGGCGGCAGGTCGCTCTCACCGGCGGCGTTGGCGGCCATCGCCAGCGCGGCGGTGCGCTGCTCACGGGTGAAGCTGGTGATGCCGACCGCGGGAGGAGGAGGCGGCGGCGGCGCTTCTTCGCCGTTGAGGCCCACCACCCGGTCCATGTCGACGTCGTCGAGATCGAGCGCCTCGAGGCCCTTGGCGCCGGTGAAGTCGCAGCGCAGCAGCTTCAGCTTCTCGAAGGTCGCGCCCTCGAGGTTGGCGCCGCGAAAGTCGCAGTCCTGCAGGCGGCCGCCGTGGAAGTACGAGTTCGACAGATCGGTCTCGCGAAAGCTGACCTTCGAGAGGTCGCACTTTTCCCACTCCGAGCCGACCAGCGCGAGCCCCGAGAGGTCGGCGTTGGCCGAGAACAGCTGCGCGAAGGTCGCGCCGGTGTGGTCGACCGGCACCTTCCCCGCCTTGCGCAGGTTGTTCCACTCCTTGGAGCCGTTCTTGAGCAACGTTTCGATGCTGGGCGCCTTAGCCATGGCTCGCCCCTTTACCTTCCAAGCCTCAAGGTTCCAAGCAGAAGCAGTGCGCCGAAAAGCCGCGTGTGCTTTATCGCCCACAACCCGTGGTCAGCTGGCCAGTGGGACACGACCGGCACACATGCTCGAGTATCGCATCGAAGACGACCAGGCCGGCCTGCGCCTCGACAAGTTGCTGAAGAAGAAGCTCAGCAACGTGCCCTTCTCACACCTGTTCAAGATGATCCGGGTGAAGAAGGTGCGGGTGAACGGCCGCCGCGCCAAGCCGGAACAGCTGTTGCAGCCCGGCGACGTGGTGACGATTCGGGGCGAGGAGCGCGCCTTGATCGGCGACCAGGAGCGCAAGCCTGCTCCTCCGCCGAAGGTCGACCTGAGCCAGCTCCGCGTGTTGATGGAAGACGACTGGATGATGGTGATCGACAAACCCTCCGGCGTGGCGGTGCACACCGGCTCCGGCATCACCGGAGGCACGGTGGTCGACCTGGTGCGCGCGTACCTGGGCCCGAAGGCCACCCGCAACGACTTCTCGGCCAGCCCCGCCCACCGCATCGATCGCGAGACCTCGGGCGTGCTGGTGGTGGCCAAGCGCCGCCCGGCGATGGTGCACTTCACCGAGGTCTTCACCCACGGCCGGGCGAAGAAGCGCTACCTGACGATGGTGCGCGGGCGCATGCCGCAGAACAGCGGGCTGATCGACTTGCCGCTCGCCGAGCACCAGCAGACCAAGGCGTCGAAAGACCGGCGCGGGGTGAACCTGCAGGAGGCCCGCACGAGGTGGACGGTGCTGGCCCAGAACGACTCGTACGCGTTTTTGCAGTGCGCGATCGAGACCGGCCGCACCCACCAGATTCGCCGCCACCTCGCCGCGATCAGCCACCCGGTGCTGGGCGACGCGAAGCACGGCGACTTTGGCCTCAACCGTGAGCTGAAGGCGAAGTGGGGGCTCGACCGGTTGTTCCTCCACGCGGCATCGCTGGAGATTCCGCACCCGCAGGACCAGCGCAAGCTGAAGCAGGAGGCACCGTTACCGTTTGGCCTCGTCCAGATTTTGACCGCGGCCGGGTTGTCGAACGGTGTCGAGGCGGCGAAGAAGGCGGGCTTCGCGGTGGAAGAGCCACCCAGGACTGATAAGGTCGGCCCGCTGTGAGAAGCCCCGCTCCCGACGAAGATCCGCTCGAGCCCCTCGAGGCGGACATGGAAGCCCCGGCCCATCAACCGAAGGCGAAGTCTTCTGGGTTGAAGCTGGTGAACGTGCCCGCGCCGCGTTGGTACAAGCGCGTGTTCAAGTTCTTCGGCTGGTGCGTGCTCACCGCGATCACCGCGGCGCTGCTCGGCTACGTCGGCCTCTACATCAAGTTCGCCGAGGGGCTGCCGAACATTCCCAAGGTCGACGAGTACCGGCCGCGCACCCTCACCGAGGTCTACACCCAAGACGCGGTGTTGGCGGGCGAGTTCTACAACCAGCGGCGCAAAGTGGTGCCGTACGACCGCATTCCCAAGCGGTTGGTGCAGGCGTTCATCGCCGCCGAAGACGCCGACTTCTTCGACCACTACGGCGTCGACGTGCTCGGCACGGTTCGCGCCGCGTTCAAGACCGCGGTGAAGAAGCTCACCGGCCGAGGCTCGGTGCAGGGCGGCTCGACGCTCACCCAGCAGACCGCGAAGGCGCTGCTGATCGAAGCCGAGGGCTACAAGACCGCCACCGAGAAGTCGCTCAAGCGCAAGATTCGCGAGGCGCTGCTGGCGCGGCGGCTCGAGTCGGCGCTCACCAAGGAAGAGATTCTCTACCTCTACCTGAACAACGTTTACCTCGGGCACCACAGCTACGGGGTGCAGGCGGCGGCCGAGAATTACTACCGCAAAGACGTGAAGGCGCTCACCCTGGGCGAGATGGCGCTGATGGCCGGTCTGCCCCAGGCGCCGTCGAAGTACTCGCCGTTCGTGCACCCCGAGTCTGCGATCAAGCGCCGCAAGTACGTGCTCGGCCGCATGCTCGCCAAGGGCATGATCACCCAGGCGGAGCACGACCAGGCGGTGGCCGAAGACGTTCAGCCCTACCCGGTGGAAGACGTGTTTCACGAGTTCGCGCCGTACTTCACCGAAGAGGTGCGCCGCAGCGTGGTCGAGCGCTACGGCAACAAGGCGCTGCTCGACGACGGCCTCAAGGTGTTCACCACGATGGACTCCGAGAAGCAGCGCGCCGCTCAGGAGTCGGTGCTCACCAACCTGTTGCTCGACGACAAGCGGCAGGGCTTTCGCGGCCCGGTGATGCAGCTCGCCACCGAGGCCGAGCGCAAGAAGTTCATCGAGAAGAGCAAAGAGGCGATGGGCGACGAGAAGCTCACCCTCAATCACTATTACGTCGGCCTGGTGCAGAGCATCGCGCACGACGACAAGCTGGCCGAGGTGAACATCGGCGGGCAGAAGGCGCACCTGCCGATTCTGGGCATGCGCTGGGCCCGCAAGGTGAACCCGACGCAGTACTACCCCCGCTTTCTGGTCGACCGGGTCAGCCAGGCGCTGAAGGTCGGCGACGTGATCGTGGTCAAGGTCGTCGAGAAGAAGAACCTCGCCGACGACGACGTGCAGTACAGCGCCTCGGCGGCGAACGACGTACCCGAAACGGGCACCCTGGTGCGGCTGGAGCAGGAGCCCGAGCTGCAGTCTGCGTTGGTGTCGATCGACCCGCACCGGCAGTACCTGGTGGCGATGGTGGGCGGCTACGACTTCGACGCCAACGAGTTCAACCGGGCGTTTCAGGCCTGCCGGCAGCCGGGCTCGGGCTTCAAGCCGATCGAGTACTCGGCGGCGATCGAGAAGCTGGGGTGGACCGAGGCGACGATCATCGTCGACAGCCCGGTGGTGGAGCACGACCCCGAGCACCAGACCACCTGGAAGCCGGCGAACTTCACCGAAGAGTTTCAGGGAGAGGTCACCGTTCGCCACGCGCTGGTGAACTCGATGAACATTCCCGCGGTGAAGACGTTCGTCGCGGTGACCATTCCCACGATGGTGGAGTGGGTGAAGAACGTCGGGCTCACCACCAAGCTGAACGAAGACTTCTCCTCCGCCTTGGGCAGCTCCTGCGTCTACCCGTACGAGCTGGCGCAGGTGTACTCGACCTTCAACCGGCTCGGGCTGCAGAAGCCGACGTACTTCATTCGCAAGGTCGAAGACCGCTACGGCCGCACCGTCGAAGATCACACGTCTTACGATGACCCCTGGGCCGGCTTCGTTGACCGCGTCGCGGCGGGTTACGCGCGCCTCTACGAGCCGGGCCGCCAGGTGATGTCGAAAGAGACCGGGTGGATCATCACCGACCTGATGCACGGCGTGGTGCTGCAGGGCACCGGTGCGCCCGCCCAGGCGCTCCACAAGCCGGCGGCGGGTAAGACCGGCACCACCAACGACGCGTACGACACCTGGTTCACAGGCTTCACCCACGACCTGGTGACCACCGCTTGGGTGGGTTACGACCTGAACCCCCACCCGCTCGGCATCTACGAGACCGGTGGCCGCGCGGCGCTGCCGATCTGGCTGGGCTACATGAAGCGCGCGCTCGACGGGAAGCCGCAGCCGGAGTTCGCGCCTCCGCCGACGCTCGACGTGGTGAAGGAACACATCGACATGAAGAGCGGCAAGCTCGCTCCCTGGGGCGCGAAGAACGCCTGGGACATGTGGTTCAAGCGGGGCACCGAACCGAAAGAGAAGGGCCTCGCGCCCGGCCAGGTCGACCCCAGCCAGTACATGATGACGCCATAAGCGTCACCGTACCGGCGAGGCGAACCCTACTTGCTCTCAGCCGGGCTCGGGTGAGCGCCGAGCTCGTCGCCGAGCACGACCTGCAAGAAGGTGGTCTTCCGGTGGGTGACGCAGGCGAACACCGCACGAACCGCGCACTTCACGCCGAACTCCCGGCGAATCAGCGCGAGGTTGCACAGCACGTCGCGGGTTTTGATCACTCCAACCATGCTCTGAAGATGAGCATCAAAAGGGCCAACGCAAACCCCGCGCGAACCGGCTGAATCGACCGGGTCAGCCCGACGAAGGAGTCGCGCCGACCCCGCGCACGATCGCCACAGCGGCCGCTCCAGTGTGCGCGCGCCACCGGTCGGCGACCCGAAGCGCGGCTACTTGCGGTCGCCCCACCAGTTACTCGCCGGAGACGCGCCGAGCGAGTCGTCGAGCAGGCCGTTAGAGATGCTGCCCGACAGGGTGGCGGGGTTGGCCATCGTGCCCAGGTGGTCGGCGATGTTGTCGCCGTTGTCGTCGTAGATGAAGCCATCCTGGTGATCGAGGTGAATGCCTCCGAAGCCCGACTCGAGCTCGAAGTTCTGGCTGATCAGCTGGGCGGCGGCGAGGCAGGTGGCGTAGTTGCTGTTGGTGATCGGGATCTGGTCGCAGAGGATCAGATCGAGCAGGCCGCCGACGTCTTGCGCCTGGTTGTTCGACGCCGCCTGGATCGCGACGTTGAGCAGGTTGACCAGCAGCTTGTTGACGTCGAAGTCGATGTCACGCGGGCCGAGGTACACCTGGTAGGCGTCGCGGTGGCCGCCGAACGCGTGCACGGTGACGGTGATGTTGCCGTTGCTGCCGAGCATCGGGTTGTTCATCACGTTCATCGTCTGACCGTTGAAGGTCATGAACATCGAGTCCCAGCTCTCGCTCGCGCTCAGGGTGCCGTCGGGCGCCTCGGCCAGCTGCATCAGCCCGTGGGCGGTGATCGGGTTGGTGCCGAACTTGAACATGCCCGAGAGCACGTTGATCAGCGACGAGACCCAGGGCGGCGCGTGAATGTTCTGCGCCGCGAGCGAGACCACAATGCAGAGCAGCTGCTTGAACGGGTCGGTCTGGGTGCCGCAGCTGGCCTGGCCGTTGAGCGCGGCCGAGAGCAGGTCGAGCAGCTGGCTGATCTCGAGGGCCTGCTGGGCGAAGTCGTGAATGTCGAAGGTGTAGTGGGTCTCGTAGTTGCCGGCGACCGAGACCGGGAAGCTGGAGGGGCAGTTGCTGCCCACGCACGGGGTGACCACGCAGATGCCGCCCATGCACTGGGTGCCGGCGCCGCACTGCACCGGGCAGGCGGTGACGCAGGTGTTGGTGCCGGTCTGGCAGAAGTTGGTCTGCAGCTCGCCGGTGGAGGCGACGCAGGCCGAGCCCGCCGGGCAATCGCAGTCGGAGGCGCACCAGCCGTTGGGCGGCTGCACCACCGCGGTGCCGGCGTCGGTGCCCGCATCTGTACCGGCATCGGCCGGCGTCATCTGATGGGTGCCGGCGTCGTGGTTCTCGTCTTCGCTGTTACTGGTAACCAGCGTGTCCCCGTGGCATTGGCAGGCCGGCAGCGCGGAGAAAGCGCAGACCAGCAGCAGCAGTCGGGTTCGGCCAAACATGTTTGCTCCACAAGGGCAGTGCGCGGAAAGAAACCTAGCGGGAGCAATGTTTGGGCCAGATTCGGCGCCCAGTGGCGGCCGGGACACGGTGCGGCCAACAGTCTGAATCGCCGCGGGGATTCGTCAGTGGAGTCGTTATGGTGTGCACCCTTTTGACAATCGATTTTTGAGAAGGAGCGTCCTTGGGCGCGGCAGGTAGCCCGAACATCGTCAGTGTCGATGAGCCGACGAGCGCTCCGTTCGTGGCGGAGCTGCGGGCGCTGGCGATCCTGGCGGGGCCGCTCGGGTTGGCGCAGGCGGGCCAGGCGATGCTGGGCGTGGTCGACACCGCGGTGGTCGGGCGGCTGAACCCGGCGGCGGTGGGCGGCGTCGGCCTGGGCAACGGAATCTTCTTCGCGGTGGCGACGGTGGGAATGGGCGTGATGTACGCGTTCGACCCGTTGATCGCGCAGGCGCTCGGCGCGAAGGAGCCGGGCACCGCGTCGCGCATGCTGCGGCAGGGCGTGTGGGCCTCGGCGATCTGCACCGCGGTGTTGGCGCCGTTGATCGTGGGGCTGGTGCTGTCGCTCGAGTCGTTCGGGGTGAAGCCGCACGTCGCCGAGGCGGCGCGGGAGTTTCTGTACTGGCGGTTGCCGCAACTGCCGGCGCTGTTTCTGTTCAGCCTCTGCCGGGGGTGGTTGCAGGCGCAGGGCACCGCGCGGGCGCTGTTCATCGCGATGGTGGCCGCGAACTTCGCCAACTGGGGCCTCGACGTGCTGCTGGTGTTCGGCGGAGGGCCGATTCCCTCGATGGGGCCGGCGGGCGCGGGGTTCGCGAGCTCGATCAGCGGGTGGCTGCAGGTGGCCGCGCTGTGGTGGTTCGTGAAGCGCACCGGCGCGCATCACGAAGATTCGCGGCGGGCCGATCGCGAGGCGCTCGGCAAGGCGTTCAAGCTCGGCACTCCGATCGGGCTGCAGATGCTGGCGGAGTACGGCGTGTTCACCCTGGTCGGCATCTTCGCCGGGCGGCTGGGCGAGAACGAGTCGGCGGCCCACGTGGTCGCGCTCACCGTGGCGAGCTTCAGCTTCTCGCTCGCGGTCGGCATCGGCGGAGCGGTCGCCGCGCGGGTCGGCCACTCGGTCGGTGCGAAAGATCACCAGGGCGCTCGGCGGCGCGGGCTGGCGGGGTTGACGCTGGGCGTGCTGTGGATGGGTTTGTCGTCGCTCAGCTTTCTGGTGTTCCCGCATGCGATCGCGCGGGTGATGACCGACAAGCCCGAGGTGATCGCGGTGACCGTCGCGCTGTTCGGGGTGGCGGCGGTGTTTCAGATCTCCGATGGGCTGCAGGCGGTCGGAGCCGGAGCGCTTCGCGGCGTCGGTGATGCGCGGGTGCCGTTCATCGCCAATCTGATCGGCCACTGGGCGGTCGGGCTGCCGGTCGCGCTCTGGTTGGGCAACGTGCGCGGCCTCGGGCTGGTCGGGTACTGGTGGGGCCTGTCGGTGGGCCTCACGGTGGTGGCGCTCGCGCTGGTGACGAGGTTCGTGGTGCTCACCCGCCGCGAGATTCAGCGCATCTAGCGTTCGGGCGCAGTGCAGTGGCTTTGATTGGGGGCGGGGGCTTGGGGTCGGGCGCGTTGTCCTGGCGAGCTCCGCCCACGATTCAGAACCAGCCGTGCGACGCGGGTGTGCCTCTCGGCCGCACTGCCGGGCGGCGCCGGAGACCCCCGAAGGTCGCTCGACAAAACGTTGGATACCGGCTCGCTACCATCCGACGTTTTGTCGAGGGGCCTGTAGAGGTCTCTGCCGGCGACCACTGCGGAGGCCCGACTGGCACACCCGCGTCGCACGGCTGGTTCTGAATCGCGGGCGGACACCGAGACGAGTCGAGCGCCGAACCCACAGCCCACTGCCCCTCAAAGCCCACCGGCTACCGCTTCGCCGCGAGGAACGGTGCGACCCGGGCCACGACCTTCTTGTGCTCGCAGACGAATGCGCCATGCCCGCACTCGCTGTCGAGCGCCATCAGGTCCGCCTTCAGGTGCCGCGCGAACTCCACCGCTGGATCCGGATTCACCATTCGATCCTGGAGCGAGACCACCACCAGCACCCGAGCCTTCACCGCCGCGGCCGCCTTCTCCATCGACCCGCCGAAGTCCTTCGACACGTCGAGCGCCTGCATCGCCTGGCATTGCCGAATGAAGTCGTTGGCGTCGAAGTCGGGGTCCTTCTTCGCCGCTTCGATCTGCTCCGCTACTTTCTCGCGCGGAACGTCGGCGTTGAACTTTCGCGGACTCGATGACGCCAACGAGTAGAGCTCGAAGCGTGGCCCGCGCGCAGGGTTGCCCTTGTACTCGCCGCCGTTCCACGCCGGGTCGGAGGTGATCGCATCGTTCTGCGCCATCCACAGCATCAGGTCGTAGGAAGTCAGGCGGGTCGAGCCGACGATCGGCACCGCGGCGTCCATGAAGGTGGGGTAGCTGACCAGCCACTGAAACGTCTGCATCCCGCCCATCGAGATGCCCATCACCGCGCGCAGGTGCTCGAGGTGCAGCACCCTCGTCAGCAGCAGGTGCTCCGCCTCCACCATGTCGCGAACGGAGATCCTGGGGAACTTCATGTGCGGCTGCTGCGCGCTGTTCGACGGTGAGCTCGACACTCCGTTGCCGAGGGCGTCGACCAGCACCACGAAGTACTTGCTGCTGTCGGCGAGCTTGCCGGACCCGACCATGTCGATCAGATCGGCGCTGGTGCCCGAGAACCAGGTCGGAAACAGAATCGCGTTCGAGCGCGCGTCGTCGAGCTTCCCGAACACCCGGTAGCCCAACCGGCAGTCCTTCAGCGTCTCGCCGCTCTCGAGCTTCAGGTCTCCCAGCGAGGCGAGCTGCTGAGCGCCCTCCTCGGCGCGAGCCGAGAACGCCAACGACACCACCAGCAGGAGCACCGTCTTCATCTCAGCAGCCGCCATCGAGGTCGGGCGTCTCGCAGCCGTTCTCACGGGCACCATCGCAGTCGAGCCAGCCGGGCGCGCAGAGCTGGTAGCCGCAGGTTCCGCTGCCGCAGGTGGCGCCCCGCGAGGGCTGACCGCCGTCGCCGAGCTCGAGCCCGCCGTCGGGCAACATCGCCGCGACGTGAAGCGGAGTGCAGCGGTGAGCACACCCGCCGCAGTTGCGCACGTCGACGTCGACCTCGGTCTCGCAGCCGTTCTGCGGCGTGCCGTCGCAATCGGCGTAGGCGTCGAGACACTGCGAGTAGCTGCAGCCCTTGTTCACGCAGGCAGCGGCCACCACGTGGTCGGGCGCGCAGTGCACTCCGCAGCCTCCGCAGTTCTTCGGGTCGTTCACCGGGTCGACGCACGCCATGCTGCACGACAGCAGCGGAGTCGCGCACGACGACACGCAGTTGCCCATCTGACAGAGCTGGCCGGTCGCGCAGGGAGCGCCACACCCGCCGCAGTTCGCCACATCCTGGAGCACGTCGACGCAGAGGTCTCCGCAGCGCGTCTCGGAGGCCGGGCAGTCGACCGAGTGGCAGCTCCCCGACTGGCACAGCTGCATCGCGTTGCAGGCGTTGCCGCAGTTGCCGCAATTCGCCGGGTCGGAGTTGAGGTCGACGCACTGACCGCCACACTGCGTGCACGGCACCGGTGGCGCTCCGACGCAGGCGATCACGCAGAGGAAAAGCCCGAGCGCGCGGCGAATCAGAAGTCACCCTTGAAGACGAAGAGCAGCGTGCCCGCGGCGAGCAGTCCGCCTCCGATGCCGAGGAAGGCGACGCCGAAGTTCTGGCTGGTGCCCGCGCGCGCGTAGAGGTCGTACGCCGCCGGCTCGGTGCACGGGTTGGCGGGGCAGAGCAGGTGCCGCTGGTGGTCGATCGAAGACGCGTTCACCAGCAGCCCGGTGGCGACTCCGAGCGCGACGATGCCGACCGCGGCGCCCATCGTGCCCAACACCCGGCCCCAGCGAACCAGCGCGCCTCGGGTGTAGAGCGTGTCTTGCGGAGGGTCGAGCGGCTCGGGCGGCAGGGTCGGGTTCTGCGCCAGCGCCAGCAGCAGAACGGCGGTGATCATTTCAGCATCGACAGCACGCCCTCGGCGTCTTTGCGGCCGGCGGCGTCGAGCGAGCCCTCGCTGAGCTTCTTGATCAGCCCGCGCACCTTCACCAGCGTCTGGTCGGCCTCGGTAGCTCCGCTCTTCACCAGCTTCGCTTCGGCCGCCTGGAGCTGACCCAACAGCGGGTCGTTGATCGGCGGCGTGAGGTCTTGCACCACCACCACCCGGGGCGGCTCATCGTGCTGACGCTGGGTGATGCTGATCACCAACGCCGCGGCGCCGAGCACCAGGCCGGCGAGGCCGAGGTAGATGCCGATGCCACGGGCCGGCTTCGGCGGCGCGGGCGGAGGCGGCCGGGGCAGGTCGCGCCGCAGTGGCGGCATGGTCGCGTCTTGCCCGTCGTTCTTGCTCCGGTCGAGCTCGGGCGGCAGCTCGAGGCGCTTCTTCGACTCGCCTTTCTTGGCTGTGGTGCGGCCGCGCGGGGCGAAGGTCTCGTCGTCGGGACCCGAGGGCGCGCTGGGCGGGTTGGTGATCTCCTGCGACTCCTCGACCGGCTTGAACCCGTTCTTCGCGGTGGTGTCGGCGGAGTTGAACTCCTCGTCCATCAGCGAACGGGAGAGCATCACGTTGCGGTCGGGCAGCACCGTCGGGGGGTCGGCCGCGCGCGCGGTCGACTCGGAGAGGATCTTTCGCACCCGCACCACGTCGACCCGCACCGACTCGGCGGTCGCGGGCCGGTCCTCCGGCTTCTTCTCGAGGAGCTTGAGCACCAGCTCGTCGGCCTCGTCGGGAATGTTCATCACGATGCTCGACGGCCGCACCGGAGCTTCCTCGGCGTGCTTCATCAACACTTCGACCACCGAGTTGCCGGTGAACGGCAGCTGGTTGGTGAGCATCTCGAAGGCGATCACCCCGAGCGCGTAGAGGTCCATCGCCGGCGTCACCGCGCCACCGGCGGCCTGCTCCGGCGGCATGTACGAAGGGGTGCCGACCGTCATCGACGGGTTGGTCGACGGGCTCGACTCGTAGACGTCGAGCTTGGCGATCCCGAAGTCGAGCACCTTCACGTGGCGCGCGCCGTCGCGCTGCCGGCAGAGAAAGATGTTCGAGGGCTTCATGTCGCGGTGAACCACGCCCGCGCCATGGGCGGCGCTCAGCGCGCTGAGCACCTCCTCGAGAATGACCATCGTCTCCATCACCGGGAGCACTTCTTTCGATTCTTTTTGCCGCGCGAGCAGGTCGGAGAGCGCCTCGCCCTCGAGCAGCTCCATCACGATGCACTGCCGGCCGTCGGGCAGCTCGTCGTAGCCGAAGATGTCGATGATGCCGCGGTGGCCCACCGAGTTGACCGCGCGGGCCTCGGCGACCAGGCGCTTCACCTGCTCGGGCTTCTCGGCGACCTCGGGCTTGAGCACCTTGATCGCGACCTTCTTGCCGATCACCGGCTGCTCGCCCTGGTAGACCAACCCCATGCCGCCGGAGCCGATCTTCCCGCGCACGATGTAGCCCATCACCGTCGAGCCGATCACCGGGTCGACGCGCGAGTTCACCTGAATGCGAAACGGTTCTTTCGTGGCCGAACCGGGCGCGCGCGCGACCGTCTCGAGGTGCTTCTCTGGATCGTCCGTCCCCGGCTTGTCGTCCGACATCGAAAGTACCGACAGGTTAGCGCAACTCGAGGCAGCCGGGGCTCAGGTCATTCGCTTCGCGGCCGCCTGGGTCAGCCCCCGGGGCAAAGTGCTCACCGTCTTCAGGGCGGTCGCCAGCTGCCAGGGGAATGCGTACGACGGCAGCCTGCGCTCGATCGCGCTGGCCATCTTCTTCACCGCCGGCTCGAGCTCCATCAAGAACGGCATCTGGCCGGTGTTCTTGGCGGTGAGGTCGGTCTTCACGTAGCCGGGGTGCAGACAGGTCACCTGCACCCCGAGCGGCTCCAGGTCGATGCGGAGCGAGTCGAGGAAGGTGGCCAGAAAGATCTTCGACGCGCAGTAGCCAGCCATGCGCGGCAGCCCGATGTAGGCGGCGAGCGAGGAGGTGGCGACCAGGTGACCCTTGCCGCGGCTGACCATGCCCGGCATCGCTCCGGCGAGGGTGGCGCAGGCGCCCTTCACGTTGATGTCGATCAGCCGCTCCAGCACCGGCCAGTCCATTCGTTTGCCGGGGGTGCGGTCGGCGATGCCGGCGTTGGCGATCACCAGGTCGAGGCCGCCGCTCTCCTGGTCGACCTTCTCGACCGCGGCGTGGGTGGCGGAGCCGTTCGCGACGTCGAGCACCAGCGGCACGATGTTGGGGTTCTCTTTGGCGAGCGCGTCGAGCTCGGCCTTGCGGCGGGCGGCGGCGTAGACCTTGGTGCCCTGGGCGGCGAAGTGCAGCGCCAGGCCGCGGCCCAGCCCGCTCGATGCTCCGGTGATCAGCGCGTTCGAGTACACGGTGTTCCTCACTTTTGAATCTGGCCGCACGAGACGTAGAGCGCGAAGTCGCTCTCGTCGTGGGCGTTGATCACCCAGCTGCCCTTGGTGAGCTCGTCGATGCCGGCCTCGATGTCGCTCGCCGAGACGAGGTAGCCGCCGTCGTCGTTCTTCTTCAAGTCGTCGGGCACGCCCTCGACCTGGTTGTCGGGCGCGCTGGGCGGCTGGAGCGGGTTGAGCCGGTAGGCGATCGGCCCGATCTCTCCGCAGGTGCCGGGGTGCACGTGCGACTCCTGGGTCTCTTCGCCGGTCATCGGGCGGCGGAGCTGCACGTAGACGTGGGTGTGTTTGCCGTCTTTGGCGGTGAGGGTGGCGAAGCCGTTCTCGCCGGAGTTGTTCTGGGCGTTCATCACCACGGTGAGCGCGTCGCCGCAGCTGGCGAGCGCGATGGCCAACAGCAGCGGCGTTCCCCGGCGCAGCATCGGCAGCACTCTACTTGAAGCCCTTCACCACCACAGGGCGATAGCGCATCTGGCCGTTGCGCTGGGGCAGGCTGCGCAGGTGGGCGGCGGCGGCGGCGTGGGTCGCCTTTTCGTGGGGGAGCGCCTCGTCGAGGCCCTCGAAGATCTCGGCGAACTCGTCGACGAAGGTGGCGAACAGCTCGGGCGCGCCGTTGTGCCCGTGGAGCAGCTTGGGCACCCGCTCGATCTTCGGGAAGCCCGCGTCGCGGAAGAGCTGCTCGAGGCGCCGGCCGACGAACGGATCGCCGTGCGCTCGAACCTGCGCTTCGTTGAGGCCGTTCATCGCCCGGGTGACGGCCTCGCTCGGCGGGTCGGTCTCGAAGGTGGCGTTGTCGACCTCGGTGAAGATGGCGTAGCCGCCCGGCTTCAGCACCCGCAGCACGTCGCGCAGAATCGGCACCGGCTGGGGCACGTGCTCGAGCAGCCAGGTGCAGTGCACCCGATCGAAGGTGTTCGCGGCGAAGGGCAGGCGGGCGGCGTCGGCGCGGCTGATCGGAACGTCGCGGTGGTTCTTGCGGGCCCAGGCGAGCTGGGCGGGTGAGAGATCGACGCCGGTCAGGCGGGCCGTGGGCCAACGCGTTCTCAGCAGACCGGCCATCGCTCCGACCCCGGTGGCGAGGTCGAGCACCCTCGCGCCGTCGGGAATGTCGAAGTCGGGGAAGAGCCAGCCCGCGCAGAAGCGCGCCTGCTTCTCGAGGCGGGCCACCTCGCGCTCATCGGAAGAACCGTGGACGTAGCCGTCGGAGGTCATGAGGTGGCGTCGGTGCTGATCAGCTTGGCGCCGATGAAGAGGATCGCAATCGCGCCCAGCACGCTCGCGGCGGAGAAAGCCAACTGCAGCATCAGCCCTTTGCTGATTCCGTCGACGAGCACTGCGCCGAACACCAGCCCGAGAATGGTGATGAAGAACGATGTGTACTGCATCGAGGTGCGCACATCGCGTGACAGCGCGGAGATCACGGTGCCGAGAGAGCCGACGAACAGGCCAGAGGCGGGCGCGCCGATCAGAAACGCGACCCACCATGAGGGCGACGCGCCAAACTTGGCGGCCACCGGAGCGAGCGTGTCGAGGCGCACCAGAATTGCGTTGCTGAGCCCGACGAAGACCACGTGCATCACCAGGGGAATCGCCATCGCTCCCAGGAGCTTTCCGGTCAGCAGTTGAAAGCGGGTGACGGGCGCCAGCATCAGGAATGGCATCGTTCCCGACTCACGATCGTGGAGTACCGAAGTGCCGGAGGTGATCGCGACGAACAGCGCGAGGTTGGTGAAGGTGACCGAGCCGAAGGTCGAGCTCGCCAGCCCGATGAAGGTGTCGAACTGAACGCCGAGCGCTTGCATCTGCTGGCGCATCGAGTCAGCGGTGACCGGCGACTGAGCGACCATGTCGATCATCACGAAGCCGACCACGAACAAGGCGCACCACAGCGCGTAGTTGATCGCCCAGATCGCGATCATCCAGGGCTGGCGCCGGTGCTCGAGCAGCTCGGTGCGCGCGATACGAATGAACCGCTTCATCGCCCACCGATCGCTTCGTGCCACGCGGCCAGCGTCGGCCCCGTCAGCGGCGGTCGCCGCTCGGTGAACTTCAGCTCGCGCTTGATGCCGCCATCGACCAGCAGCACCCGATCGCACACGGCTTCGGCGGCCGAAAGCTCATGGGTCACCAGCACGCAGGCCAACCCGGCATCGACGCGCTTGCGCACCTCGACGTAGAGCGCCTGCGCCGAGACCGGGTCGAGGTTGGCGGTCGGCTCGTCGAGCAGGAGCAACTTCGGCGACAGCAGCAGCGCCCGAACGAGCGACAGCTTCTGCTGCATGCCGGTGGACAGCGTCGCGACGCGATCGTCGAGCTGATTCAGGCCGAGCGTCTGCGCGAGCGGCTTCGCCTTCTCGTCGACCTGGGCTTCGCTCAGGCCGAACAGACCTCCGAAGTGGTGGAGGTTCTCGCGGCCGGTCAGCAGCGGGTAGAGGCCCGGCCGGGCGGTGACGAGGCCGACGCGCCCCGCGGTCTGGAGCGAGAGCGCGTGAGCGTCGACGCCGCAGACGCGAACCCGGCCCGCGGAGGCGCGGAGCAGACCGGCCATCAAGAAGAGCAGGGTGCTCTTGCCTCCGCCGTTGGGGCCGGCGACGCCGACCAGCTCGCCTTCGCCGACGGTGAGGTCGACGCCCGAGAGCACCGCCTTGCGGCCGAACGAACGCCCGACGCCCTCCATCACCACGATTGGGTTCATCGTACGGTCAGAGCTTCCACAGACCCCGGTGAGCTTCGATCGTACGCTCTATCGCGGCGGTGGCGAACGGGCGAGCGCCGGTTGGGAACGAGTCGGTGCGGCCGGTGAGCACTTCCAAGCAGGCGTGAACCGAGCGCGACAGGCCTCCCAGGTCGTAACCGCCTTCGAGCAGCAGCACGATGCGGCCGTTGCAGGTGCGCTCGGTGAACGCTTTGAGCGCGCTGCACATCGCCGCGAAGCCGCGCTCGGTGACGCCCATGCCGCCGAGCGGGTCGGCCTCGTGGGGGTCGAAGCCGGCCGACACCAGCAGCAGGTCGGGTTGGTACTGCTCGAGCACCGGCAGAAAGACCGACTCGAACGCGGCGCCGTAGTCGGCGTCGCTTTGACCGCCGGGCAGCGCCACGTTCACGGTGAAGCCTTTGCCTTCACCTTCCCCGAGCTCTTGGGGAGCTCCGGTGCCCGGGTAGAACGGGAACTGGTGTGACGAGAGGTAGAGCACCTCGCGGCGAGACCAGAACGCGTCTTGGGTGCCGTTGCCGTGGTGAACATCCCAGTCGAGGATCGCGACTTTCTTCGCGCCGGCTTTCAGGGCCGACTCGGCCGCGATCGCGACGTTGTTGAAGAGGCAGAAGCCCATCGCCGTGCTCGGCGTCGCGTGGTGCCCCGGAGGGCGAACCAGCGCGAAGGCGTTGCTCGCGCGGCCCTGCATCACCTCGGTCACCGCGTCGATGCTGGCGCCCGCTGCCAGCAGCGCCGCTTCGTAGGAGCCGGGGCTGGTGTGCGTGTCGGCGTCGAGGTCGGCGGTCAGGCCTTTGATGCTGTCGATGCGGTCGAGCAGGGCGGAGTCGTGAACCAGGGCCAGCTCTGCGCGGGTCGCCGCGCGCGGTTGAACGCGGGTTACTGGGAGGGGGGAGGAGGTGAGTTGGGTTTCGATTGCGGCGAGGCGGGCGGGGCGCTCGGGGTGGCCTTCGCCCGGGTTGTGATGTTGGTAGCGGGGGTCGGTGAAGATCAGAGTCGCGGCCACGGGGAAGGAGTAGCGCAGTGGGCCGGAGATGTCAGGGGTGGGTAGTAAAAGGACCAGATGGAAAATGAGGAACTACCGGGCCCGGGACCGGGACCGGGTGCGGATTCGGGGGCGGGGGCGGGTTCGGCGACGGGGTTCGGATCTGCGGGTTCGGTGTCGGGGCGACTCTTCGACCACGAGAAGCTCGAGGTGTACGTGGTGGCGCGCGACTTCGTCATCTTGGCGACGGGGATGTTGTCGCGGAAATTGCCGCGTGACCTTCGTGATCAGTTCGATCGAGCGTCGACCAGCATTCTTTTCAACATCGGCGAAGGCGCAGGGAAGACAGCGAGGAGTGACAAACAACGGTCGTATGAAATTGCTCGAGGAAGTACGACCGAGGCGGCCACTCAGCTCGATCTGATGCAGATTCGCGGTCTCATCACGCTCAAGCAGTACCAAGAAGGTCGGCAACTCCTGCTTCGAATCTCGCTGATGCTGAGTCGCATGTGCGGCCCGCCACGCAAGATCTGACCCGAACACGAACCCGGCTCCCGAGTCCCGGCTCCCGAACCCGCCCCCGTGCCCGAATGCGAACCCGGTCCCGGTCCCGGTCCCGGCAGTTCCACCAAGCCTCCTACGAACACTCATTGTTCTCGCCCGTCGCGCAGTCCGCCCCTAATCTCCATCCGACGTGGCGTCGCCCGCACAAAGAATCGGCCTGACCTGGGCCATCTTCGGTGGCTTCGCCTTCGGCCTGGTCCTCCTCCTCCTCGGCCTCTACGTGGTGGTCCCCCGGCAGGCGGCCGACTCGCTGACCACCTCGACCTGGGAGCGCGGCCGCGGCGTCGCCCGCGAAATCGAGCGGCGCATCGACCTTCTGGCCCGGGTCGCCTCGAGCAGCCGCGAGTTCGACGAAGCGGCGAGCGTTCAAATCGACACCATCGTGCGCGGCGAAGACGAGATCTCCGGCGCCTGGGTGGTGATCTGCTCCGACACCTGCACCGAGCGCGACCTGGTCGCCAAGAAGCCCGGCCTCGACCCCCACGCGTTCACCGTCGCCCTCAACGAGTTCAACACCTCCGGCCGCGCCCGCCGCGTCGAGCTCCCCTCCGGCGAGATGCTGGTCGCCGACGACGTGCGCTCTCCCGGCACTCCCAACCTGGTCGGCTACTCGCTGATCGCGATCAAAGAAGAGCGCATCGTTCACGCCGTCGATCAGCTCCGCCGCACCCTGCTGATCGCGCTCGCGATGGGCTTCGCGATCTTTCTGCTGCTCGTCTTCTTGATCAGCCGCCTGCTGATCGTTCGCCCGATCAACTCGATGCTCCAGATGGCGTCGCGCCTCTCCGAGGCCGATCTCAGCGGCCGGGTCGAAGGAGCGGGAACCCACGAGCTCGATCAGCTCTCGCAGGCCCTCAACCAGATCGGCCAGTCGCTCCGCGACACCCTCGGCCGGGTTCGCGGCGTCGCCGAGTCGGTGGCCCAGGTCATCGATCAGATCTCCCGCACCGCCTCGCTCACCTCCGGCGGCTCGGTCACCGTGCTGACCCGGGTCGAAGAGACGTCGAGCTCGATGGTGCAGATGCTCGCCTCGCTCCGCGGCATCGCCGAGAACGTCGAGGTGCTCTACCAGAGCGCCGAAGAGTCGAGCTCGTCGATCATGGAGATGGCCGCCACCAACGAAGAGGTGGCCGAGAACGTCACCGCGATGGCCGCCAGCGTCGAAGAGACCACCTCCGCGATCGAGCAGATGACGTACTCGATCAAAGAGGTCGCCAAGGCGATCGAAGACCTGATGACCTCCACCGAGGGCACCAGCACCGCGATTCGCGAGATGGACGTCGCGATCAGCCAGGTCGAGACCAACGCCTACGAGACCGCCCGCCTCTCGGAGCAGGTGTCGCGCGACGCCGAGACCGGCGCCGAGTCGCTCTCGAAGACGATGCAGGGCATTCACAAGATCAAGGACAGCTCCGCCGAGGCCTCGAAGGTGATGGAGCAGCTCGGCAAACGCATCGGCGAGATCGGCAACATCGTCGACGTGATCGACGACGTCGCCGAGCAGACCAACCTGCTCGCGCTCAACGCCGCGATCATCGCCGCCCAGGCCGGCGAGCACGGCAAGGGCTTCGCGGTGGTCGCCGAAGAGATCAAAGACCTCGCCGAGCGCACCGGCGCCAGCACCAAAGAGATCGGCGATCTGATCCGCTCGGTGCAGGACGAGTCGCGCAACGCGGTCGCGGCGATGAACCAGGGCGTGCGCTCGGTCGAAGAGGGCGTTCAGCTCGGCTTCGAGACCGAGGGCGCGCTGAAGAAGATTCAAGAGTCGGCCGGCCGCTCCACCCAGATGGTGAAGGCGATCGCCCGCGCCACCGTCGAGCAGGCCCGCGGCAGCAAAGAGGTCACCGCCTCGGTCGAGAAGATCGCGGAGGCGGTGCAGCAGATCAACAAGGCCACCAACGAGCAGGCGCGCGGCTCGGAGCAGATCATGAAGTCGGCCGAGAAGATGAAGATGCTCACCCAGCACGCTCAGCGCTCGGTGCAGGAGCAGGCGCACGGCTCCAAGCAGATCACCAAGTCGATCGAGAGCATCAACGAGATGGTCACCCACCTGAACCGCGCCCAGAAAGAACAGACCCGCGGCTCGGAGCAGGTGCTGAAGGCGGTCGAGCAGATCAAGTCGGTCGCCGAGCAGCAGAACCGCTCGGTCAAATCGCTCGAAGAAGCGATCGAGACGTTGCGGCAGCAGGCCGAAGTATTGCGTGGCGAAGTGCGGCGGTTCCGCGTCTGACGTTGAAACCCTGGAGCAGCATGAGAACGACCGTTTGCGTGGTGGCTCTGGCGCTGTGTGCGTGCGCGACCAAGAAGCCGATTCTCGGGGAGTCGCCCGAGGCCCAGAAGTTCGCGCCGCTCTCCTTCATGGTCGGAGACTGGGACGGGCAGTCTTCGGGCGGCGCCGGCCCCTCCACCGGCACCTTCACCCTCGGGCCCGACCTCCAGACCCACGTGCTCACCCGCCGCGGGTTCAACATCACCAACGGCACCCAGGTCCACGAAGACCTGACCGTGATCTACATTCAGGGCAACGACCTCCGTGCCGACTACTGGGACAACGAAGGTCACACCGTTCGGTACCAGGTGTTCCCCCAGCCTCAGGCCAAGCAGGTGGTGTTCGAGAGCAACCCGCAGGGTGACGGCACCCAGTACCGGGTGACGTACCGCTCCCTCGACGACGACCACATCGAGATGAAGCTCGACATCGGCCACGCGGGCTCCGACTTTCAGCCGTCCGTCAGCGGTCAGCTCTCGCGCAAGAAGAAGTGAGCTACGCAATGAACGGCCTCGAGGCGGTGAGCCTCGAGATCTTCGCCACCCTCTCGGCGTACGACGCGGCCGCCCGCTCGGCGCCGCTCGACCCCGTGGTCGACGAGAACGGCCGCGCCTACGCCTCGCTGATGGTGTTCGAGATGAAGGGCCTCCGCCTCTGGGGCCTGCCCGGCGTCGACTACAAAGAGGCGCTCTGGCGGGTGAAGGTGAAGCACCAGGGCTCCGACGCCTGGCTGGCGGTGGCGTGCGACATCGACGAGACCCTGCCGCGCTTCATGGCGGCGCAGGCGGTGCGCTACCCCGTTCGCGCCGCCGAGCTCTCGATCGTCACCCGCGCCGACACCACCGTCACCGTGGGCGACGGCTTCGAGGTGGCGCTGAGCGAGACCGGAGAGCACGCCACCGCTCCCGCGCTGCCGATGGTGGTGGCGCGTGGCGCCCAGGTGTTCACCGTGCCGTTCGGCGACAAGACCGGCCGCGGCCTGGTCACCTGCTCGGTGAAGCTGAAGCGCGACGCGCTCTGGAAGAAGACGTTCGGCGCCAGCGCGCGCCCCTCGGGTGCGCTGCTCCAGTGGGAGCGGCCACATGAGTGCGGGCTGGCGAAGCCGGTGAAGTAGCGGGTTGGGAGAATTTCCCAATCTCCAACCGATTCCGCGGCCGGGTGTCGTCAGCAGATGAACCCACGCACGCTCGCCGTCTCCGCGCTGTTGCTCGCCGCAGGTTGTGCCACCGTCGAAGTCCCGCCCGGCCACGTGGCGGTGACCTGGACTCCGAACGGCATGAGCGACCGGGTGCTGCACGAGGGCGCCTGGCCGCTCGGCGGCGACGACCGCGCGATCGTCTTCGACGCCCGCTCGCAGGAGCACGAGGAGCGGCTCGAGGTGCTCGCCGCCAACGGGCTGCGCATCGTGTTCGACGCCTCGATTCGTTTTCACATCATCGGCGACGAGGCGGTGAAGCTCGATCAGGAGCTGGGCGAGAACTACTACGACATTCTGCTGGGGCCGCTGCTCCGCTCGCAGGCGCGCAAGGTGGTGGGCCGCTACCAGCCGGAGGAGATCTACTCGTCGCAGCGCGAGGCGATCGAAAAGGAGATCCGCGAAGGCGTCGACGGCTCACTCAAGGGCCGCCACGTGGTGCTGGAGGCGGTGCTGATTCGCGGGGTCGCGCTGCCGGAGGAGATTCAGCGCGCGATCAACGACAAGCTCCAGGCCGAGCAGCAGGCGCTGAAGCAGAAGTACGTGATCGACACCGCCCGCCAGGTCGCCGAGCGCGAGCGAATCGAGGCCGAGGCCGAAGCGCAGAAGAAGCGCATCGACGCCCAGGCGACCGCCGAATACGAAGAGACGGTCGGCAAGAGCCTCACCCCGCAGCTGCTCCAGTGGCAGCAGATCAAGGCGATGGCCGAGCTGAGCGCGTCGCCCAACTCCAAGGTGATCATGCTGGGAGACGCCTCCAAGGCCGCGCCAACACTGCAGGTGAAGACGCCCTGAACGGGAACTCGCCTCCCGGGGACACTCAGGCAGACTCTTTCGGCGCTGCGTTTTTCTGTTTTTCCGACGCGCGGTGTCCGTTTCAGCAGGCCGGAGGAGCCTCCCAAAAATGCGAATTTCCCCGCTGCTTTTCGCGCTGTCGCTGTCTGCCTGTCTGCCGCCCGGTGAGGGTGGAGACGGAGGCGACCCGCGTGACGTGCGCGGCAACTACGCGCTCACCTACGACGACAAGCTGCTGCTCCAGCTCAACCTGGGAGGCGCGGTGCGCGAGGTGACCGCGAACGGCTACGGCGGCGTCGCCGACTTCGGCACCTGGCAGGGCCAACCGGTGAAGCTCGACCTCGCCCAGTTCTGCGCCAGGCCCGACGTGCAGTGCCCCTCCGAGGCGTACTGGTCGAAGGTGAGCATCGACATGCCCGACCTGAAGAAGAACCGCCTGGTGCTCCAGGGCATTCAGGTGATCGACGACGAAGACACCATGCTCGACGCCGGCGTGCACGCCAAGGTGGTGGGCGGCCTGGTGAACCACGACGACGACGACCGGTTCGTCGTCGGTCTCGGCGGCGGCGCGGGTCAGTCGGGCGCGTGCGCGGCGTTCGACGTCTCGTTCGCCTCCGGCCGCTTCTCGCGCGCGGGGGAGTCGACGAAGCAGGTGACGGTGTACCGGTACGCCAACGGCGCTTCGTGCGATCCCGACGGCGGCACCGACGCAGGCAGCTCCGACGCAGGCGCGAGCGACGCGGGCGGGTGCGGGCCGGTGATGGTGGACCAGTTGGTGATTCCGAGCGGCGCCGCGGTGGCGGGCATCAAGGAAGGGAAGGTCGGCTTCGCCTGGGCGGGTGGCTGCGCGTTCGGCCCGTTCCTGGTGGGCGCGACGCTCTACCTGCAGACCGGGTACAGCGGCACACGGACGGGAGCGTTCGATCCTCCGCCCTACACGCCGGTCGAGCCGGTCACCGTCGACGACGGCGGCTTCCCCGACGGGGGCATCGTCTGCGACGGCGGCAACGCCTGCGACGGCGGCCCCTAGAGGTCGCTCTTCACTTTGCGCGCCCGCGCCTTCAGCGCTTCCATTCGCGCTTTCTTGTCGTCTTCGGGCTCGGCCTTCTCGGCCGGCTTCTTCGACTTCTTCTTCGCCGACGACTTCTCCAGGCCCTGGTTCACCAGCTTGGTGAGCTGGGTCTGTGCGTAGGGCACCAGCTTGGAGTCGGGCTCGAGCTTGACGAACTTCTCCAGCGCCTTCGCCAACTGGGCATCGTCGCCGAGCTGGGCGGCGGCGAGCGCGACCCGCCAGTACCCGACCGAGAGCTTCGGCTCCGCCTCGACCAGCTCGTGCGCGTGCTCGAGCGATTCTTTCCAGCGGCCTTCGCTGGCCGCGGCGATCGAGAGCAGCAGCATGCCGAGCGGGTGGTCGGGGTGGGCGAGCGCGTACTCCCGGTACAGCTCGTTGAGCCGCTCGGTCTGCTTGAGGCGAATGAACGCCTCCTCCTTCACCCGGAACAGCTTGTCGCGCGGCGTCCACCAATCGCCCGGCACCATCGGAAAGTTCTCGCGCCGGTCCTGCTCGCGGCTGAGCGCCTTCGCCACCACCCAGCCGACGCCTGCTCCCAACAGCAGCTCGATCATGACGGCTCCTCGTCTCCCGGCTCGGTCACCGCGGTGTCGCCGCCCGCAACCCGCAGCACCGCCTGGGCGAATGCACCGAACACCTGGCGCGCCAACGGCCGCAGCGACGCCGCCGACTCGCGCGCCTGCCGCGCCAGCGCCTCGGGATCGATCGACGCCCCGGTGAGCTCGTGGGCGAAGTCTTTCGCCATCGCTTCGACCTGCTCCGCGCTGGGCTCGAGGTGAAACAGCAGCCCCCAGGCCGAGCCCTTGCGGTACGCCTGCACGGGCGTCTGCGCCGAAGACGCCAGCGCGGTCGCGCCGAACGGCAGGTCGAACACGTCGCCGTGCCAGTGGAGCGGGGTGATCTTGGAGGGCAGCGCGCCCAGCAGCAGGTCGCCGGGCGCGTCGAGGGTGACCTCGTGGTAGCCGATCTCGGGCTTCTCGCCCTTGCGCACCTCGGCGCCGATCACGGTGGCGAGCAGCTGGCTGCCGAGGCAGATGCCGAGCACCGGCTTGTCGGCCATCAGCGCCAGCTCGATCAGCGCCATCTCCTTGCGCAGGTGGCGCAGCTCGTCGGCCTGGTAGACCGCCATCGGCCCGCCCATCACCACCAGCGCGTCTTCCTCGAACAGCGTCGGAGGCACCGGGTCACCGCGATCGATGCGGGTGAACACCACGTCGATGCCGGCCTCCAGCAGCGCCTCGCCCACCAGGCCGGGGCCCTCCACCGCCACGTGCTGAATCACCCGAACGCGCGCCACCGCCCGGTTGTACGTGGCGGCACCGCGGGGGTCACGTTAAACGGGAGAAGTGCCGGCACCGGGGAAGCTCAGCCGCGAGCAGTCTTTTCTCACCGCGGTGATCGCCGGCGTTCAGTTCATCAACATTCTCGAGTTCGTGATCGTGATGCCGCTGGGGCCGTACTTCCGGCAGATCGGCGTCGGCGAGTCGCAGATGGGCTTTCTCGGCATGGCGTACACCGGGGCCGCCTGCATCTCGGGGTTGATCGGCGCGCCGATCCTCGACCGCTTCGACCGCAAGAAGGCGCTCGTGTTCTGCCTGGTCGGGCTGGTGAGCGGCACCGCGTCGTGCGCGCTGGCGGTCAGCCTGCCCACCTTGATGGCCGCGCGGGCGCTCGCGGGCGCGTTCGGCGGGCCGGCCACCGCGCTCTCGATGGCGATCATCGCCGACCGCATTCCCAACGAGCTGCGCGGCCGGGCGATGGGCCGGGTGCTGTCGGCGTTCTCGATCGCTTCGGTCGGCGGCATTCCCCTCGGGCTGCTGCTCGCCGAGAACACCACCTGGCGGGAGCCGTTTCTGGTCATCTGCGCGATGGGCCTGGGCGTGGCCCTCGGCGCCCTGCGCGCGCTGCCGTCGATGACCGGTCACCTGCTGCTCGAGAAGCACCACGTCAGCACCCAGGAGCTGCTCGCCAAGCCGCAGGTGCGCTGGAGCTACGCGATGACCGCCACGGTGATGCTGGCCGGCTTCATCGTCATTCCCAACATCAGCAACTACCTCACCCTCGACTTCGGCATCGGCGTCACCGACCTCAAGTACCTCTACCTGTTCGGCGGCATCGGCAACTACCTGGCCGCCAACGCCGCGGGCCAGGCCGTCGATCGCTGGGGCTCGATGCGGGTGGCGGTGGTGGGCGCGGCGATCGTGATGGCGGTCACCTTTCAGGTCTTCTACCTGGGCTCGCTCTGGCCGCAGCCGTTCGTGCTCTTCACCTGCTTCATGGTGGGCATGGGCATTCGCAACGTGGCCCACTCCACCCTGGCCACCAAGGTGCCGGCGGCCAACGAGCGGGGGCGGTTCCAGTCGCTCCAGTCGTCGGTGCAGCACGCGGCCACCGCGATGGCGGGTGCGGCGGGGCCCCTGTTGCTGTCGGTGCACGAGACCCCGGCGGGCAAACGGCTGGAAGGAATGCCGATTCTGGCGGTGGTTTCCCTCAGCCTGACCCTGCTGATCCCCCTGCTGATGTGGCGGGTGGAGGCGTACTTGAAGTCGCCTCCAGTTGATCGTGTGGGAGGCGTCGCGGTAAGCGGTTCGCACCAATGAAGCTCCGCTTCGGCCTCGTTCTCGCCCTCTCGTTTTCGCTCTCCGTCCGCGCTCAGGAAGAAGTTCCCGAGGCGGTGATCCCCAAGGGTTCGGAGCTCCCCGACCCGACGAAGACCAACACCCGCCACGCGATCAACAACGACGATCGCAAGGCCGCGCTCAAAGCCGAAGAAGATCGCAAGAAGGCCGAAGAGGCCGAGCAGAAGCGGCTGGCCGAAGAAGCGGCGAAGAAGGCCGCCGAAGACGAAGCCGCCCGCAAGGCCGCCGAGGCCGAGGCTGCGCGCAAGAAGGCCGAAGACGAAGCGGCCAAGAAGAAGGCCGACGCCGAGGCGAAGAAGAAGGCCGAAGAAGAGGCCGCCGCCGCGAAGAAGAAGGCCGACGATGCCGCCGCCAAGGTGAAGGCCGAGGCCGACGCGAAGGAGAAGGCGCGCCAGCAGGCCGAAGAAGCCAAGCGCCTCGCCGAAGAAGAGAAGAAGCGCGTCGCCGAAGAGAAGCGCCTCGCCGAAGAAAAGAAGAAGCTCGAGGCCGAAGAGAAGAAGCGCGCCGCCGAAGAGGCGAAGCAGAAGGCCGAAGACGAGCGCAAGGCCGCCGCCGAGAAGAAGCGCGAAGACGACCTGGCGAAGCAGAAGGCCGCCAACGACGCCCGCGAGGCGCAGCTCCAGAAGCAGCGCGAGGAGCTCGAGGCGAAGAAGAAGGCCCAGGACGAAGCGCGCGCGAAGATGGAAGAAGACCGCAAGGCCGCCGAAGAGAAGCGCCAGGCCGACGCGGAGGCGCGCAAGAAGGCCCAGGAAGAGGCGCAGGCCAAGGCCGCCGAAGAGCGCAAGGCCGCCGAGGACAAGCGCAAGGCCGAAGCCGACGAGAAGAAGCGCCTCGCCGACGAGGCCCGCCAGAAGAAGGAAGACGAGCGCAAGGCTGCCGAAGACAAGCGCAAGGCCGAGGCCGACGAGAAGAAGCGGCAGGCCGACGACGAGAAGGCGCGCAAGAAGGCCGAGGCCGATCAGAAGGCGCAGCAGGCCGCCGACGCGAAGAAGCTCGAGGCCGACGCGAAGAAGCTCGAAGCGGAGCAGAAGCGCACCGCGCTCAAGCCCGGTCAGGCGCCTCCGCCCGGTCAGAACAACACCGTCGCCAGCGCGCAGCCCGCGGGCAAGCCGTCGAGCAGCGTCACCCCGGCGAAGACCCCCGACGAGGCGAAGTCTGATCCCCGGTTCGTGGCGGGCGCGGTGACCGAAGAGGCGCGGGTGAAGGTGAAGTCGGTCGACCAGCGCTTCCCGTACTACGGCATTCAGTCGAACGGCTGCAGCGCGGGCCGGGTCTACGTGTTCGGCGATCTGCTCCAGCCATACGACGGGTTCGCGGCGGGAACGCCGGTGGTGCTCCGCATCGAAGACCCCACGCTCGGGCCGGCGGTCGGCGGCGCCAAGCTGGCGTTCTCGGGCCTGCGCCGCGCGGGCAAGAGCCCCGACGGCACCTTCGTCTACTGCGGCAAGGGCACCGCGTTCCCGCTGAAGTGATCTCGGCGGCCGACCGGCCGCTCAGGCGCTCATCAAATCGCGCATTCGCAGATCATGCCCCCGTCCTGGTCCTGGAACGGGAAGCAGTCGACCTGCGGGCACATGCCCATGCAATCGCAGCCGGCGTCGGCGCCACCGTCGGTGCCGCCATCGAAGCCGGCGTCTGAACCGGCGTCCATCGTGCCGCCGTCGGTTCCAGCGTCGGTCCCCGCATCGATCGAGTGAGGGCTACCGCAGGCAAACAGCGTGACCGCGAGCGCCTTGGGCACCACCAGCAGCTTTCGCATGGGGCGAGAACGTACGCGGGCACATTCACGCCGCGCAACCCAGCGAAACCTGGATTCGTGCGCTATAAGGATCGCGTGTTCAACATCGGCAGCGGCGAGCTGATCCTGATCGCGGTTGCCGCGCTGCTGATCCTCGGTCCGAAGCGGCTGCCGGAGCTGGCGCGTGGCATCGGCAAGTTCATGCGCGAGTTTCGCCGGCAGACCGACGAAGTGCGCAACGTGGTGGAGCGCGAGTTCTACCGGATGGACGAGCCCGACCAGAAGCCGCCCAAGGTGCTGCCTGCTCCGATGATTCACGCCGCTCAGACCTCGCCCGGCGGCGACGACCTCCACAACCCCGACGGCACCCTCAAGCAGCCTCCCGCGGTTCCTCCGATCGCCACGGCTCCGCCTGCTCCGGGCGCGCCCGCCGCTCCGGCTCCGGCCGTGAAGCCCGCCACCGACCCGGCCGACCACGTCGCGCCGATCGACGACGTGAAGTCGCAGATGTCTGCCGCGCTCGATCATTCCGACCCGGCTCACCCCGATTACGGTAAGGACGAGGCGGTCACCCCCATCGCTCCCGACCCCAAGCCCACTGGCTCCTGAACAGGCCCCGAGAACATGGCCGTCAACCCGACCGCTGCGCCGCCAGCCGAAAGCCCCGACGAGTTCAAGATGAGCCTGGCGGAGCACCTCACCGAGCTGAGGTCGCGGCTCGTCAAGGTGACGCTCTCGGTGGTGGTTCTGGGCGGCGTGTCGCTCGCGTTCGCGAAGCAGATCTACGGCTTCTTGATGCAGCCGGTGCTCACCAATCTGCCTCCGGAGGCCTCGACGCTCGTCTACACGTCGGCGATCGAAGAGATCAACGTGTACATGAAGGTCGGCCTCTACGCCGGCATCTTCTTCACCACCCCGGTGATCCTCTGGCAGATCTGGGGCTTCGTCGCGCCCGGGCTGTACCCGAAAGAGCGCCGCTTCATCTGGCCGTTCATTCTCTTCGGCACCCTGTCGTTCATCGGCGGCGCCGTGTTCTGTTACGAGCTGCTGCTGCCGCAGATGTTCGGCTTCCTCCTCCGCGAGGAAAATTCCGTGGCGCTGGAACAGCGGCTCAACACCGGCAAGCTCCGCTCCGAAGACGCGGTGCGCTTCCTCCGCCTGGGTGAGCTGGCGCGCGCCGGCGAGCTCGCCAAGCAGGCCAACCAGGAGCTCGAAGCGTCGGGCGACGGCCAGGCGAAGGCGGAGGGCGACTTCGGCGTTCGGCTGAACCCCAAGGTCTCGGTGGAGGCGTTTGCGAACCTCGAGAGCCTGGGCAAGCTGACCGACGCGGTGCGGGACGGCCTGGGCGAGAGCTCGAAGCCGGTGCTCAACGACGTGCTGACCAAGCGCGAAGCGGCGGTGGAGTCGTTCGGCAAGCGCAACTTCAGCGACACCATCAAGCAGTGCGACGAGGGCGCGGCGATGTTCGCGCGGCTCGACTCCGAGCACGCCGAAGACTTCAGCCAGCTGTGGCGGGTGTTCAAGAACCTGTCGTCGGGCCAGGCCAGCTACGAGGCGAGCAACTGGACCCGGCCGATGCTGTCGATGACCGAGCAGCTCACCCTGGTGCTGGTGCTCGAGCTGGCGTTCGGCCTGATCTTCGAGCTGCCGTTGGTGATGATGGTGCTCGGCATGGTCGGGCTGGTGAGCTCGAAGTTCCTCTTCAAGTACCAGCGGCACGCGTTCGTGGTCTGTCTGATCGCCGCCGCGATCATCACCCCCACCGGCGACGCGGTGAACCTGTCGCTGATGGCCGGCCCGATGCTGCTCTGCTACGAGCTCGGCGTCCTACTCGTGTGGTTGGTGGAAAAACGCCGCGCGAAGGAATCTGCGATCACGCCCGTCTCGAAGTAGAACGCCTTCCATGCGAATCGCGTTGGCGTTGTTCGCGGCGCTGCTCTGCGCCTGCGGTGGTCCCTCGGAGTGCAAGCTCGACGACCCGAAGTCCTGCTCCACCGGGCAGGTGTGCGAGGCGGTGACCGGCCGCGCCAAGCCGCTCTGCTTCAAGCCGGTGCAGGTGAAGGGCACCGTGACGTCGCAGGCCGACGGCAAGCCGGTGAGCGGCGCAGAGGTGATCGCCACCGACGAGCTCGGCACTCCGGCCGGCACCAAGGCCACCAGCGCCAGCGACGGCACCTACGTGCTGCCGATTCCCAGCACCCGCTCCGACGAGAAGGGCACCGTGGCGGGCCGCAAGGTGTTGCTGCGCGCGTCGGCGCAGGACTTCGAGGCCTTCCCCGGCTCGGTGCGGGTGTCGCTGCCGATCGACACCAGCAAGGCCACCCACAACCCCAGCGACGGGCCGTGGCTGGTGCAGAGCCCGCTCACCGACATCGCGCTGGTGCCGGTGGCCGACATCAAGAAGGGCCGGCCGGGCATCATCGGGTCGGTGGCCCTGCCGGCGAACACCACCGCGCTGGTGGTGGCGGAGGGCGTCGAGACCTTCACCGCCCTGGCCGATCAGAGCGGCGACTTTCACCTCTTCAACGTCGCGCCGGGCCATTACTCGGTGCAGGCGTACACCAAGGGTTTCAACTTCACCGCCGCCACGGTCGACGTCGTCTCGTCTGACGTGACCGGCGTGTCGATCGCGCAAGCGGGCACCGCGAGCACCCAGGTGCCCGGCAAGGTGCAGCTGGTGGCGGGCGCGAACAACGCGGGCACCTCGGTGGTGCTGGCGGTGGAGAGCACCTTCGTCTCGGCGCTCGGCCGCGGTGAAGTGCCGCCCGGGCTGCGCACACCCGACTTCGGCATCGCGCCCGACATCACCGGCGACTTCACCCTCCACGGCGTGCCCGATGGAAAGTACGTGCTGCTGGCGGCGTTCGAGAACGACGACAACGTGCGCGACCCCGACCCGAACATCGGCGGCACTCAGATTCCCCACCTCACGGTGACAAACGGCGCGGTGACGCCGACCGGCATCAGCATCAAGGTGACCGGCGCGATTCTGATGAACGGGCCAGGCGCGGATGGTTCGGTCGAGCCGGTGAGCTCCACGGTGACCTTCGGCTGGCACGCGTACCCGAGCGCGTCGACCTACGCGGTGCAGGTCTACAACTCGACTGGCACCAAGGTCTGGGAGCAGCAGTCGGTCAGCGGCACCACCGTGCAGTACAACGGGCCGGCGCTCACCACCGGTCAGGTCTACCAGTGGCGCGCGACCGCCTACGGCAACAACAGCAACCCGATCTCCACCACCGAAGAGCTGCGCGGCCTGTTCGCGCCGTGAAGTGACGCCCTCCCCTGTCAGGGGAGGGGTTTTTCGTACACGTGCTGGGTCTTCGACGTCTTGAAGCCCAACGCCGGGTAGAACCGGTGTGACTCTTCGCGCGTCACGTTCGACCTGACCCGCAGCTTGGGCAGGCCACGCTCTTTCGCCCACTGCTCGGCCCGCGCCACCAGCGCCCGCCCGAGGCCCTCGCGCCGGCGCGCGGAGTCGACCACCAGCCCGACGATCTCGGCGTTCTCGCCGCTCTCGAGCGACTGCCGCTCTTCGACCTGAATCCACCCGCCCACCGGGTCACCGGCGACGAACAGCACGTGGGTCTTCGAGAACCGCAGCGCGTCGAACCGCTTTTGCAGCGCCTCGGCGGTGACCGGGTAGCCCAGCTGCTTCGACAGCTCGGCCACCTTCGGCAGATCCACCGCCGACATCTCGCGAACGGTCAGCATCACGGCCCCTTCAGCTCGAGCGAGACCTTGCAGCTGTCGAGAAACCCGTAGCCGAGGTCGGCCTCGAGCCACTTCGGCTTGGCGTCTTTCTGGCCCAGCACCACTCCGGCGGCGCTCTTGGCGTGCGGCTGCACCCCGAACGACATGAACCAGAGCGAGCCCCCGACGCCGTCGGCGACCGGAATCTGCGCCCATTTCTCGTCGAGGAACGCGGCGTTGTGCACCGCGGGCAGGGTCACCTTGGTGTCGGAGTCGTTGATCACCTCGACCTGAACGCGGGTGGCGTTCTTGTCGCCGTCGGCCTCGTGCACGCTGAGCAGCCGCGCCGAGACGAGCGGGCAGGGCGCGGTCTTCGAGCCCTGCGGCGGCGACACCTTGGAGATGAACGCGTCGAGCGCGTCGTTCATCGCTCCGCCGATCTCCTTCACCGCGGAGCGGATCGCGTCGCCCACCAGGTGGCACTGCGGCAGCGGCTTGCCCTTCTCGAGCTCACCCTGGCTGCCCAGCCGCACGTAGAGCGAGCCCTGCTCCCGCACCGGCAACGCGAGCGCGCAGGCGTCGGCGTGCAGCATCAGGTGATGCTTCTTCTCGACGGTGAAGGCGACCTCCACCGCGTCGCCCTGCACCGCGATCGACTTCACCTTGCCGACCTGCACGCCGTTGGCGAACACCGGCGCGCCCTCCGAGATGCCCGAGGCGTCGTCGAGGCGGGCCTTGAGCTCGGGGTCGCCGCAGGCGGTGCCAAGCAGCGCGATGGCCAACGAGGCGACGATTCCTCTACGGTTCATCGAAAGTGCCCTCCCTGCTCGAACAGCTGGTCCAACGCTCACCGCTGCCGCTCGATTCCAGCGTCTGGCAGCTGCTCGAGCGGTCTTACGCCACCGGCAAACGGCACTACCACACCCTCGATCACGTTCTCGAAGTGGCCGGCCACTACGGCGAAGTGCCCACGTGGCAGCGCGGCCGCGAGGTGTTCGCCGCGGTGCTGTTTCACGACGCGGTCTACGAGGTGGGCCAACACGACAACGAGGAGCGCAGCGCCGACCTGGCGAAGACCCACCTGAAGGGCGTCGACACCGCGCGGGTGGCCGAGCTGATTCTGCTGACCGCCCAGCACGGGAAGTTGGGGCCGGGCCAGGTCGACCCCGAGGCCGCGCTGTTTCTCGACTGCGACATGGCGATTCTCGGCAGCTCTCCGGAGCGCTTCGCCCTCTACGAGCAGCAGGTGCGTGACGAGTACTGCGCGGTGATCCCGCCCGAGCTGTACGCCGCCGGCCGCGCCAGGTTCCTCGAGGGCTTGAGAAACAAAGACCGCGTCTTCCTGAGCGACTTTTTCCACCAGCGCTACGGCGCGGCTGCGCGTCGAAACCTGGGAGGATAAGGTCCGCCGCGTTGGCCGCTCCTCCCCAGAAGAGCCTCTCGCGACGCATGCGCTACGTGGTGGCGGTGGCGCGGAGGTTTCGCCCCACGCTGATCCTGGCGGCGATCTTCTTCATCGCGCTCCCCTGGCTCTACGTGGTGCTCTACCCGCTGGCGGGCGGAGCGCGGATCGACTTTCTGCGCGCGCTGCACCACGTCTACTTCCTGCTCTTCGGGCAGCCGTCGCTCGACTTCGTCGACAGCTGGTACATCGAGATTCTCAACCTCGCGATCCCCCCTTCGGCCTGCTCGCGGTGGTGGACGGCGTGGTGCGGTTCGCATACCTCTTCTTCGCCAAGCACAAAGCCGACAAGGAGTGGATCGAAGTGGAAGCCGACACGATGCGCGGTCATGTGGTGGTGATCGGCGCCGGCCGCGTCGGCTTCCGGGTCGCCACCCAGCTGCTCGAGATGGGCAAAGAGGTGCTGGTGGTCGAGCGGCGTGAGACGGCGGCCTTCGTCGCCCAGATGCGCGACACCGGCATTCCGGTGCTGATCGACGACGCCCGCAACCCGAAGTGCCTGGAGCGGATCAACGTCGCCGCCGCCTCCGCGATCGCGTGCGTCACCGACGACGATCTCGCCAACATCAACATCGGCCTCGACGCGCGCAAGATCAACCCGACGCTGCGGGTGGTGCTCCGGCTGTTCGACGAAGACCTCTCGGAGCGGGTGCGCGAGAACTTTCAGGCCGAGGCGCACTCCACCTCGGCGCTCGCCGGCCACACCCTGGCGCTCTCGGCGCTCGACCCGCGCATCACCCACAGCTTTCTGATCGGCGATCACCAGATGGTGGTCTCGTCGTTCGACGTCAACGACCGGCTGATCGGCCTCGAGATCAAAGAGCTGCGCGACCGTCACGGCGGGCTGACCATCTGCCTGAAGCGCGGCAAGGAAGACGAGCGCTTCCACCCCAACGGCGACCTGAAGCTGGAAAAGGGCGACCGGATCACGATTCAGTGCCGGTACGACGAGTACCTCGCGCTGCGAAAACACACCGGAGAAGAGCTGCCGCCGATGACGGCGCACAGCTGAAGGGACCACACCATGGCGAAGATCGCGGTCATTCCAGGAGACGGCGCGGGCATCGAGGTCGCCCACGAAGCGGTGAAGCTGATCGAGCACCTCCGCGGCAAGCACAAGCTCACCGTCGAGCTCGACCACTTCGACTTCGGCGCCGAGCGCTACCTCAAAGACGGCACCACGCTCCCGCCCGGGCAGCTCGACATCTTTCGCAAAGACTACGACGCGATTCTGTTCGGCGCGGTGGGCGACCCGCGGGTGCCGTCAGGCGTGCACGCCCGCGAGATTCTGCTCAACCTGCGCTTCGGGCTCGACCTGTTCGTGAACTTTCGCCCCTGCCGGCTGCTCGACGACCGGCTCAGCCCGCTCAAGGGCAAGGGCCGCAAGGAGCTCGACTTCGTGGTGTTTCGCGAGAACACCGAGGGCATGTACAACGCGATCGGCGGGGTCTTCAAAAAGGGCACTCCCGACGAGGTCGCGCTCGCCGAAGAGGTGAACACCCGCAAGGGCGTGGAGCGGATCATTCGCGCCGCGTTCGAGTGGGCGAAGGCCAACGGCAAGAAGCGCGTTCACATGGCCGACAAGTCGAACGCGATTCCCGCCCACGAGCTGTGGATTCGCACCTTCAAAGAGCTCGCGCCGCAGTACCCCGGCATCACCGCCAAGCACATGTACATCGACGCGCTGGCGATGCAGATGGTGGTGAAGCCCGAAGACTTCGACGTGATCGTCACCACCAACCTGTTCGGCGACATTCTCACCGACCTCGGGGCCGGCCTCACCGGCGGCATGGGCGTCGCGCCGAGCGCCAGCTTGAACCCCGACTCCACCCCGCTGTTCGAGCCGGTGCACGGCTCGGCCCCCGACATCGCCGGCAAGGGCCTGGTGAACCCGGTGGCGATGTTCCTCACCACCGCGCTGATGTTCCACGAGCTGGGCTTCGCCGAGGCGGCGCGCTCGGTCGAGAAGGCGGTCGAGGGCGCGGTGCAGGCGGGCAAGACGACCAAAGACCTGGGCGGGTCGCTCTCTACCTCGCAGGTCACCCAGGAAGTGATCAGCCGTCTCGACGGGTGAGAAAAAACGCGTCTCGTTACTGATCCGCGCGACGGTGCCGGCTCGACTCCAACGGCACTGTTGCGCTAAGCGCGATGCGCCCAATGGCGTTGCGGCTGGAGTTCTCCGACAAATACGACGTGTGGTCGCGCCTTCTGAAGGCCGACACCGAGCGGCTGTTCGTCGGCACCACCGAGCGTCTACGGCTCTACGAGCAGACCGAGCTGCACCTCGTGGTGGGGGGCGTCACCGTCACCGTGAGCGCGCAGGTGGTGGGCATTCGCGGCAAGAGCAAGCACTTCCCGGTCGGCATGTGGCTCAAGGTCACCCCCGAAGAGATCGACAAGGTGCGCCGTTTTCTCGGACTGTCGACCGACGAGAAGCCGAAGCAGGGGCGGCGGGCGCGGCGGCTGCCCTGCGAGCTCGAGGTGCGCTTCCTGGAGCCGAAGCACGCCCAGCCCGGCACCGCCCGCAACCTCTCCGAGCTCGGCCTGCTGCTGGAGACGCTGGCGCCGCTGCGCGCGAGCGAGCGGGTGAAGATCGAAGTTCGGTTCGAGACCTCCGGCTGGCAGCAGCTTTCGGCCGAGGTCACCCGCGACGCGCTCGACGGTGGCCTGGCGGGGCTCAACTTCGTCGACCTCACCCCGGCGCTGGCCGAGGCGCTGCGCAACCAGCTCGACGCGCTCGCCGCCAAGCCCTGGCCGGGCAAGCCCACGGTGCTGGTGGCAGACGACGAGCCGGGCATCCTCGACTTTCTCAACCGCGCGCTCTCGAAGTACGGCTACGAGGTGCACCAGGCGCGCACCGGTGAGCAGGCGCTGGCGATGGTGCGGGAGCTGAAGCCGAAGCTGTTGGTCTGCGACATCTTGATGCCGGGCATCGACGGGGTCGACGTCTGCAAGGCGATGCGCAGCGACATCGAGCTGGCCGACACCCCGGTGGTGTTCGTCTCTGCCCTCACCCCGGAGCGGCTGCACCAGGTGGCTGAAGAAGCGGGCGCCACCGACTATCTCGCGAAGCCGGTGGCGCTGAACGACCTGCTGAATGTGGTGGGGGAGTATCTGTCGAAGTAGCCGGCTCAGCCGTGCGCCGGCGAGGTGTGCTCGGCGCAGACGACCTGGCATTGCGGCAGGCTCAGCCCGCCGTCTTTGTAGGCCTTGAACATCACGCCCGCCGTCGCCAACCACACGGCCAACACCGCGCAGAACCCGATCAGCCCCAGCCCCTGCTTCTGATTCACCGTCGCTGCAAACATTTGAATCCGCCGTCCTTTCGACTCTGCGCTTCCTGTCGAGAGATACGGGGGACCCCAAATGCAATTGCGGAACTATTTACGAGGCCCTAACCCAGCTTTTTTGCGGGCTTCCAAGAGCTTGGCGGTGTCGGCCTGATCCAGAGGCGTCACCTGGCCCAGCGATCGGGCGATGAACAGAATCTTGGCGTAGTGCTCGATCAGCTCCATGCGCAGCAGCGCCTGCTCGAGCCCGTCACCCAGGGTCAGCGCCCCGTTGCCGGCCAGCAGCATCGCGTCGACTTCCTTGCAGGCGGCGAACACCCGGTCGAGGGCCGCTTTGTCCTTCGGCATCCCGCGGGGGAGGGTGGGGATCTCGGCGCCCAGCGAGACCACGATCTCGGGCATCGCCACCGGCGAGAGCGACTGCCCGGTGAGCCCGAAGGCGGTGGCGTGGGGCGGGTGCGCGTGGATCACACACTCCACCTCGGGCCGGGCGCGGTAGGCCTGCAGGTGCAGCTCGAGCTCCGAGAACGGCTTGCGGCGGCCCTCGAGCACCTTGCCCTGCAAGTCGACGATCAACAGCATCGACTCGTCGACGTCGGCCTTCGAGACCGCGGTGGGGGTGATCAGCAGCCGGTTGCCGTTGAGCTTCAGCGAGACGTTGCCGTCGTGGTTGGCGATCCACCCGTTGGCGTGCAGGCGGCGCGAGACCTTCGCCAGCTCCGCGCGCCATTTCGGCAGCGGCGCAACGCTCACGTCTTACTGGCTCCAGCGGCGACGTCGAGCTGATCGACCACCCCGACGATGATCGAGCGAATCGGGAGCGTCTTGTCGTTCAGAATCTGCCGCACCCCGTTGCCCTCGCGCAGCACCAGCACCAGGTCGCCCTTGCCGGCGAGCGACGAGTTGTCGACCGCGAGAAACGAGGTGCCGTTGTCCTTCTTCTTCTCGTCGAGCGGCTGAACGATCATCAGCTTCAGCGCGTGAAACGCCGGGTGCTTCTCGGTGGCGACCACGTTGCCCAGCACCCGGCAGAGGATCACAGGTTCACCTGGTCGACGATGCCGACGATCGCCGAGTCGACGGGCACGAACCACGGGTCCAACGCCAGCGCCGCCTCGCGGCTGCCCACCAGGTAGACGAGCGTCGAAAGGCTCGCCGCCACGGTGTCGACCGCCACCTCGGGCGAGCCGACGTCTTTGCCGTTGTGGTCGACCGGCTGCACGACCTTGAACGACTTGCCCTCGAGGCCCGCGTACTTGCGGGTGGCGACGACAGTGCCGATGACGCGGCCCAGGTACATGCTGGGGGCTTAAAACAAATCAGCCGCCCTGCGTCACGCCCAGCGTGAGCGGGACTTCCAGGTCGAGCGGCTCTTCGGGGCCGGGGAACACCAGGCCCTTGGCCCGGGACTGAATGCAGGCGCCCAGGTCGGAGCCCTGGAACTTGTCGAGCTTCACGTCTTTCACCGCGCCCGAGGTGCCGATGGTCAGCGTCAGGGTGACCTTGCCGACCTTGATGTTCGGGTTGCGGTGGAGCGCCTCTTCGACGCAGAGCTGGAACGACTTGAGGTGATCGTTGACCACCTTGTTGGCCGACTCGGCCCACTTGCCGCTGGCCGCCACCGGGGCCTTGGCGTCGTTCTCGGTGTTGTTCTTCTTCACCCGCGGGCCGACGTCGTTCTTGTCGGCGTTGCCGTAGAGCGCCTGGAGCGCGGCGTCGGGCGGCTTGTTCGACTTGGGCGCGTCGTCGAGCTTCTCTTCTTCTTTCTTCTCGCGCTCGGCGACCGCCTGCTTCTTGCGCCGCTCGCTCGCCTCGGCCTTCTTCTTCTCGGCCGCCTCGCGCTCCGACTTCGCCTTGCCCGAGAGAATGTCTTTCAGCGCCGACACGCCACCGGCAGAGAAGAAGCTCTCCTTCACCTCTTCGCCGTTCTCGTTGGTGCGGGTGACCTCCATCGGCACCAGGTGGGTCATCTGCAGCACGTAGACGCCGCCCACCACCAGCACCAGGGGGATGCCGACGAAGAGCGCGATCTTCCACGGCGGGTTGCGCTTGTTCACGCCCGCCTGGGCGATGAAGAAGTTGGTCGACTCGCCGGGCGGAGGCGCCTGCGACGGGTCGGCCGGGCCGAGCGCCGCAAACGGGTCGACCGGGGCCGAGTCGCTCTGCGGGTTCTCGGCGCTGCCGGAGCCGCCGTCGTCGGGCTGCTCCTGCTTGCCCTCGTCGAGCTGGGTCTTGGTCTGGGTGCTCTCGTCTGGCTCAGACGACGGGCCGTCTTCCACCGCGGGCAGGTGCGGCTCCGACGGCTGGGGCACGTCGGTGAAGAGATCAGACAGGCCCTTCGCTTCGCTGGTCGCGCCTTCACCGGAGGTGATCGGCTGCGGCTCGGTCACCACCGCCTGCGCGGGGGCCGGCGCGGTCACGCCCAGGGTACGCGCGGCCGGCTGGGTCGCAGTCTGTGGCTTCACCGCGGGCTGGGTGGCGGTCTGAGGCTTCACCGCCGGCTGGGTTCCCGTCTGCGACTTCGCCACCGCGGGCAGGCCGCCCGAAGACTTCACCTGCACCCGGCTGGTGGTGCCCGAAGGCGCCGGCACCGAGAGCGCCGGCTCCGAGACGGTGGCCGCGTCGTGGTGGCCGTTCCCGTTGCCATTGCCGTTCTTGCGGGAGGTGATCTCCGGAACCGGCATCTCGTTGGCGAGCGCGACGTCGCGGCCGGCGAGCGGCTTCTTCGAGAGCGGGGGAGGAGGCGGCGGCTGCGCCGGAGCGACCGAGACGCCTGCGAACACCGAGCTCACCTCGGGCACGTCGGCGGCGCGCTTCCAGTCGGCCATGCCCTGGCGCCAGAGGTAGGTGCGCAGGCTGACCTCGCCCGCCTTCACCTTGGCCTCCATGCCCTTGAGGTCGAGCGGGCCAATCTGCTTGCCCTTCACCATCGCGAACCACTGGACGTTGAGGTCCATCGCGGGCATCGCCCGGGTGCGCTCTTCACCCCACGGGTCGGCGGCTCCGGGGCTGCCGGAGATCGCGACCGCGCTCGGCGCGGCGGCGGTGAGAGTCACGGGAGCGGTGGCGGTCGCACCCGCTGCGACAGCAGGGCCCTGAACCGAAATCAGGTTCTGGCACTGCTTGCAGCGGATCTTGACCGACTTGCCGCGAACCTTGTCGTCGGCAATCGAGTACCGCTTGTTGCACTTGTCACAGGTGACGTTCACGTCAGTACCGGCCCGCTTAACCTGTTGTCGACGTTAGCGCGAGCGGCGTTGACTTGGAACCAACCGAAGCCTAAGAGCGGCGGCCCGCTGCCCACAAGGTGCGCGCCCAACAGCACGAGGACCTGACATGGCTGCCAAGGACCTGGGTAACAAATTCGTCTGTTTCAAGTGTGGAACGAAGTTTTACGACATGAAGAAGCCCGAGCCGGTCTGCCCGAAGTGCGGCGCCGACCAGCGTGAGGCGGCTGCCAGCAAGCCGGCCGAGACGCGCCGGGGTCGCTTCGCCGCCGTTCCCAAGGTGGTGGAGCCGGTGGAGACGCCCGAGCCGGCCGCCGCGGCGAGCGACGACGAAGAGGCCGAAGAGTTCGACGACGACGAAGAGCCGGCGGCAGCGGCCGACGACGACGAAGGCTGATTCAGTTCAGCTTCGTCAGTGCTTGATCGCGCCGACCGCGGCGCGAATGGCCGCCCAGACGGCAGGGCTCATCGTCTGCATCCCCTTCGGGCGCGACGGTTTGCGAACAGACACTTTCTTCGGCTTCGCGTACTCGAACATCTGACGACCCCCAGCTTTCGACGAAAGGCTCTCGTCTTCATTCAGTGAGCAACACCCTTGCCAGCGTTCAAACACCGAGCGCGGGAAAGGATTTCCACCGCTTGAGAGACGAGCGAGCGGGCCGGGTGTGACGCGCAACTGTTCGACTTCTGCACACCGCTGACGCGATTGGCGGTCTTCAGGGCTGAATGGCGCCGCTGTCCCACACCACGTCGAGGGTGGCCGCGCCCTTGGCGGGTATTTCGACCGTCATTTCTTTCGCACCCAGCCGCGGGTGCCAGGCGCGAACCTTGTGCTGCCCCGCCGGAATGTTGGCGATCGTGTAACGGCCGTCGGCGCCGCTCTGGGCAAAACCGTCGTGGTCGAACACCGCCACCCAGGCCCGCATCCACGGGTGCACGTCGCAGTGGAGGTCGACCACTCCCGAAGCCGGCAGCTTCTGGGTCAGGGTGGTGTTCTCGAGCGGCATCATCAGATTGAACATCGTGCCGCCCTGGCCCTGGGCGCGCACGTTGTGGAGCAGCGCATCGGAGTTCTTCACGTTCAGGGTGCCGCCCGCGCGCCCGGCGGCGATCGACGGGCGGTAGGCGCAGTGCTGCTGATCGAGATCGACGTGCGGGTTGGCCGGCATCGGCGCCGGGGGCAGGTCGTCGATGCTGATCACCGCTCCTTCGAGCAGGCCGTCGTGCACCGAAAGCGACAGGTCTGGCACCGATTCACCACACACCTTCTGCATTCCCGCGGCGACCGGGTGCGGCGGCGTCGGGGTGATGGCTCCCGATATTTTGATCGTGCCCTGAAGAGTGCCCTCTCCATTCGGAGAGGGTGCCCGAAGGGCGGGTGAGGGCTGACCGGAGTCGCCAGCCGACGCTTCATGAGGTGTGGTGGTTGTCGGAGGAAGTGGGGCCGCCTTCTCCTTGCAAGCGCTCAGCACCGTTGCGATCAATGCGGCGAACAGGTAGGAGCTTTTCATCACGCGCATGACGCGCGGTTTAGTCGTACGGAGGAGCTTTGCGGGAGAAACTGTTGGCCCTTGTTGCGCTCCAGAAAGTCGATCTGGAGATCGCGGGCCTGCGGAAATCGGCGGATGGTTTTCCGAAGCAGATCGCCGAGCTGGAGAAGGAACTGGGGGCAGCCCGCAGCGCGATGGACGCCGAGAAGGCGAAGCTGAACGACCTCGATCGTCAGCGCATGAACCTCGAAGCGACGATCTCCGAGGAAAAAGACAAGGTGAAGAAGTGGGAGGGCCGGCTCACCGAGCAGCGCTCCACCCGCGAGTACTCCGCCCTGGCGCGGGAGATCGACATCGCGAAGAAGTCGAACCTCTCGATGGGTGAGGAGCTGGTCGAGCTCGGGAAGGCCGTCGCCACCCAGCGCACCGCCGCCCTCGCCAAAGAGACCGACTTCAACACCCGCTCGAAGGACCTGGGCGCGAAGATGAGCGACCTGCGCGCCAAGCTGACCGAGGCCGAGGCGGGCGTGAAGGGCCTCGAGGGCAAGCGCAACGACGCCGCCGCCGGAGTCGATAAGACGCTGCTCAAGCAGTACGACCACGTGAAGAAGAAGCGCACCCCCGGCATGGCCGCGGTGGTCGCTCCGGGCACCTGCACCGGCTGCCGCATGAACGTGCCGCCGCAGCTCTACAACACCCTGCGCACCTCGCTCGGTTACGACATCTGCCCGTCGTGCCAGCGGGTGATCTACGCCGCCGAAGCGCTCGAAGCTCCGGGCGCGAACGAAAAGAAGTAGGCCCTCGAGATGGCGCCGAAGAACCAGCCCGGTTTTGCCGAGCTGTTGCGGTTCATCGCGCGCAATGAACGGTTGGCGAGCACCGAGGCGGAGTTCGGCCTCACCCAGGATCAGCTGAAGCGCGAGCTCGACAAGGCCGCGGCGAAGCTGACCGAGGCGATGGCGCCGAACTTCGACAAGCTGTCGGTCTACTCCGACGGCGCCGCGCGGGGGAACCCGGGGTTGTCGGGCGCCGGCGCGGTGTTGGTCGAGCCCTCGGGCCAGGTGATCGACAAGCTGGGCAAGTTTCTCGGCATTCAGACCAACAACTACGCCGAGTACATGGGGCTGCTGATCGGCCTGCGGCGAGCGCGCGAGCTGGGCGCGAAAGAGATCGAAGTGTTCGCCGACTCGGAGCTGATGATTCGCCAGCTGGGTGGCCGCTACCAGGTGAAGAGCCCGGCGCTCCGCCCGCTCTACGACGAGGCGCTCAAGCTGCTCGAGGGCTTCTCGCGCACCAAGCTGGTGCACGTGCCGCGCGAGATGAACAAGCAGGCCGACGAGATGTCGAACCGGGCGATCGACGAGCGCATGTAGCGCACCGGCGTCAGCCGTGCGGCGCGGTGGTCGAATTCGAGGTGTCGTCTTCGTTCTTCGGCAGCTTTCGTGACGCCTTCTGGGCGATCAGCGCCAGCACCACGATCACCGCGAGGGCGACCAGAAACAGCAGCAACAAGATGGGAGCCATACGTCGTACCTCGGGGGAACGATAACGTCGCCTTCGCGAACGCTCAGCCGAAGTGAAAGCCCGAGGCCACGATGCCCATGAAGGTGCCGTTCCACGACGTCACCGCCCGGTCTTCGCCGGCCGCGCCCGCTGCCACCATCAGCGGGAGCAGGTGCTCTTCGCGCGGGTGGCAGAAGCGCGCGAACGGCGCTTTTTCCCAGTGGGCGAGCGCCTCGTCTCGGGTTGCGGCATCGGTGCCGCTCACGGCGCGGCGCAGCCACTCGTCGAATTGGGCGGCACCCTCGCGCGCCGCCGGGTTCCCGAAGCCGCGCATGTTGTGGAAGGTGTTGCCGCTGCCGAGAATGAACACGCCCTCGTCGCGCAGCGGCGCCAGCGCCCGGCCGAGCTTCAGGTGCTCTGCGGCGTCGAGGTCGTGCATCAGCGACAGCTGCACCACCGGCACGTCGGCCTCCGGGTACGAGAGCTTCAGCGGCACGAAGGTGCCGTGGTCGTAGCCGCGGTGCGCGTCTTCGGCGGTCTCGAAGCCGGCGTTCGAGAGCAGGCCGCGCACCTTTTCTGCCAACGCCGGCTCACCGGGCGCGGGCCACTCGATCCGGTACGACTCCTGCGGGAAGCCGTAATAGTCGTAGAACATCGGCGGCGCCTTCGCGGTCATCACCGTGGGCACGTTTTCTTCCCAGTGCGCCGAGACCACCAACAGCGCCTTCGGCTTTTCGGGCGTGAGCGTGCCGACGTGGCGCAGGTACTCGGCCAGCCCGTCGTACTCCGCCTTGGGAATTCCGAGGTTCACCCAGGGCCAGGGGCCTCCGCCGTGGGGAAGAAATGCGACCGGCATGCGCGACATGAATCGGCACTTAAGGGCCGGTGTCACCACACGCAAGCGGTCACACGTTTGTTCCTACCTGAGCAGGTAGAAGATCTCGGTCTCGAGCTTCGAAGCGTCTTGTACCCAGTCGCCGTAGCGCTCCCACGACGCGCCGCCGATCTCTCGCCCGTTCTTCGGCGCCCAGGCGTGAATCGCTTCGTGGGTCGCCTTCATGCCGTCGTAGGGCCCACGGTGAACCGCGAGCGCCGCCTCACCGCCGGGCGTCATCACCGGCCGCACCTCACCCTCCGGCGCGAAGTCGGCGGGCACCTCGACGCCGAAGTCGACCTCCATCGGGTCGGAGCGCGTCGCCGGGTGACGGTAGAGAAAGAGGTTGTGCCCCGGCTTCAGCTCGGGGTGCTTGCGTAGGAACGCCCAGACCAGATCGAGCGCCGGCTTCCACGCCGCGCCCACCTCGCCGATGCGCACCTTGCGCCGCACCGCCGCGATCAACCGCGGCTCCACCTTCACCACCGACACCCCACTCACTTCAGCATCCCGCTCAGCTCGTTCGCGAAGCCGGCGATGGTGCGCGGCTCTTGACCGGTGAGCTCCTTGAACGTGCCGGTCGGCGTCGACTGCCAGCCCTGCGAGTAGTTGGTGAAGTAGTCGCGGAGCGACACCTGCCCGTACTCGTCGGCGCCCATCTTCGCCATGTTGTCGATCATCGCCGCCACGGGGATCGGCATGTACTTCACCGGCTTGCCCGCGACCTCGCCGAGCGCCTTCGCCACGTCTTGCATCGAGACCGGCGCGCCGGTGAGGGTGTACGTCTTGCCCGCGTGCGGCGCCGGGTTCGAGAGCACCTTCGCCGCCGCCAGGCCGATGTCGCGCACGTCGATCATCGGCACCTTCGCGTCGCCGAGCGCCGAGACGAAGGTGCCGGAGTCCTTCACCCCGCGCACCGACATCATCAGGTTCTGCATGAAGAAGTGCGGCTTGAGGATGGTCCACTTCAGGCCCGAGCCGATCGTCTCGGAGTCGGAGAGCGCGTGGAGCCGGCTGTTCAAGCTCGGAGCGTCGTGCGCCGCGCCCACCGCCGACAGCCGCACGATGTGCTTCGCGCCGCCGCGCCGGGCCGCCCAGAGCGCGTTCGACTGCAGCACCGGCGCGTGAAAGCCGGGGTTGGTGCACAAGAACGCGGTGTCGATGCCCTCGAAGGCGTTCTCCACCGTGCGCAGCTTCTCGAGGTCGCCGACCTTCAGCTCGACGCCCAGCGCCTCGAGCGGCTTCGCCTTCGCCGCGTCGCGCACCAGGCCCACCAGCTTGTGACCCGAGCCCTGCAGCGCGCGAATCGTCGCACCCGTCACATTTCCCGTCGCACCAAAGAGAAGAATCGTGGCCATGACGAGCGTTCTGCCATGCTGCGCGGGTGTCGACCATCTTCGTCACCGGTGGCTCGGGGTTCCTCGGGCGGCACCTGTTACCGTTTCTGACCTCGCACGGAGAGAAGGTGCGCGCGCTCGCCCGCTCCGAAAAATCGGCGGAGCAGGTGAGGGCGCTCGGCGCCGAGGCCGCGTTCGGCGATCTCAACGACGTGGCGAAGCTGACCGAGGGCATGCGCGGCTGCGAGGTGGTGGTGCACGCCGCCGCCTCCACCGCGGAGTGGGGCCCGTACTCCGAGTTCTACGAGTCGAACGTCACCGGCACCCAGAACGTGCTCGCCGCCGCGAAGGCCGCCGGGGTGAAGCGCTTCGTGCACGTCAGCACCGAGGCGGTGCTGCTCGACGGCTCGCCGCTGGTGAAGGTCGACGAGACCCGCCCGCTGCCCGCGAAGGCGATGGGCCCGTACGCGGAGACGAAGAACCTCGCCGAAAGAGAAGCGCTCGCCGCGCCCGGCATCGAGGTGGTGGTGGTGCGCCCGCGCTTCATCTGGGGCAAGGGCGACACGACTCTTCTGCCCAAGCTGGTCGAGATGGTGAAGCGCGGGCAGTTCGCGTGGATCAGCCACGGCGAGGCGCTGACGTCGACCTGCCACGTCGACAACGTCTGCGAGGGCATCTGGCTGGCGGCCCACAAAGGCCAACCGGGCGCCATCTACTTCCTCACCGATGGCAACGAGGTGAAGGTGAGGGACTTTCTCACTGCGCTCCTCGGGACCCAGGGCGTGACCCCTTCGGGCAAGTCGGTGCCGTTCGGGCTGGCGCTGTTCTTCGCCACCCTGGTGGAGGCGGTCTGGCGACTGTTCGGGTTGAAGTCACACCCACCGCTGCAGCGCACCTCGGTGATTCTGATCGGCCAGGAGGTCACGGTGAGCGACGCCCGCGCCCGCCGCGAGCTCGGCTACACCGCCCAGGTGACGCGGGAGCAGGGTCTGGCAGAGCTCAAAGGCCGCTAGGCCGACAGCCGCTTCGCCGCGTCTTTGAGGCCGTTGAAGATCGGCTTCGAGACCTGGGTGGGGAAGCTCGGGTGGAGCTGCTTCTTTACTTCGTCGATCGCGTCGCCGACCCGCTCGAGCAGGCCGTCGATCAGCGCGCCGGCGCCCGACAGCCCGCACTCGTGGGCCGTCTTTAGGTAGTGCGCGCGCTTGATCTCACGCCAGTGGTAGTGGCGGTTCTTTCCCCAGACCGCCATCGCCAGCTTCAGCTTGCGCTCGTGAATCAGCCCGGCGCCATGGCCGACCACCGGGTAGGCGGAGATCACGTCGTAACAAGGCGTCAGGTGGTAGCTGCCCTGGGGGCCCAGGAAGACCGAGAAGTTCTTCGCGTGACCGTCGGTCGCTCCGAGCAGAAAGAAGGCGATCTGCCGGCGAAAGAAGTCGGCTCGATCGGCCGCTGCACGGTCTGACCCGCGCAGCAGGTTCATCAACGCCCTGATTCCAGGGCCGCCGTGCTCCTCGTACTTCTGCGCCGGTGGAGTGCCGGTCGCCTGGCAGCAGTCTTCCTGCGGCAGCCGCACGATCCACTTGCCGTCGTCCGCCAGCTGGCGATCGAAGCGGGTGACCACCAGCGCCCGCTGCTTGCCGAAGCGTTGCACCTCGCAGTCGGCGACGTCGAAGCCGAGCGCGCTCAAGAGCCGGGAGCACAGCCACTCGTTCTCGAGCGAGGTCGACGGGTCGACTCCGGCTCCGACCACCCCGAGCGGCAGCTTGAAGATGTGGGTGGTCGGCGTCGACCCGTGAGGCTCGTACCACTTGCCGTTGCGGCGGGTGAGGGCGGTCTTCTCCTGAGCTCCGGCGAGGCTGATTCGAAAGTCGTCGCCGCCGCGAAGACGCCCCGGCAGGGGAACCGCGGCGAGCAGGCTCTCGATCGCGCCGGCGTCGAGCTCGCGGCCCTTGAAGTGCTTCGCGTCTGGCGGCGCGGCGCCTTTGGGGAGCAGCTGAATGGCGCCCACGCAGTCGCGGCCGATCTCCAGCAACAGATCGAACGCGGCGGTCGATGGCGCCCCGTAGCGCTGCTGAACCCGCTCGAGAATCTGATCGTTGTCGGGAAGGAGGTTGTCGAACCACGCCTTCACCGCGGGCCCACCCAACGGCTCGCCGCCGGGTGGGAACTTCAACGAGAGCGACAGCGGCCGGCCACGAGCCGACTCCTGCCAGGCTCGGCCGTAGCTCAGCTGATGGTGCGCCCGCGGCCCGGTCTCCCAGCTGCCGACCCGCTCTCCGTTCATCCAGAGGTCGAGCGCGTTGTGGGTGCTGCGCCGGGCCATCGGTCACCAGGTCCCGCCACGAGACGCCGGCCGCTTGGGCCGGAGCACCAGCTCGACGTCGAGCGCACTCAACAGCCGGTAGAGGCTCTCGACGCTCGCCCGCCCCGGGTCCGACTCCAGCGACGACACCGTCTTCGGTAGCATCCCTCCCGCTGTCGCTGCGGCGGCCTGGGTCAAGCCGGCGCTGGCTCTGAAGCCGCGCAACAGCTGGGCGAGCTGCTCGGGGGTGCTTGCGGCCTGACCGTTGTTGGGAGCGACCATACCCCACAGGGTATATCACGAAACGATACCCCATAGGGTATATTTCTCATTCATACCCTATGGGGATAAACATCGAGGGGACCCACGGCCTCTCAGCCGTCGAGTCCCCTCGACACTCCCCGGAAAAATCGGGAAGCGAAATCACATGATGATGAAGTCGTGCGCGCGCACGGTCTTGCGGCCGTTCGCCGCCGCCCGCTTCGCCGCCTGCTCCAGGTGCCAGTACACCCAGCCGTTGAGGCCGTTCAGCGCGTCGCCCGAGGTGTTGCAGCCGGCCTTCTTCAGAATCGCCTTCGCCTTGCTCGCAATCACCAACGGCTCCTGCTCCTTCGCCTTCGCCATGTCAGTTCCTCCAGTTGTGGTGAACTTCGGGCGGGAGTCAACACAGCCCCCTGGCCAAAAGCACCATGTTTTTGGCACTTGCGAACCTTTTCGCCGCTACGGTGTTCGCCCGTTCGCAGCCTCACGTGGAGACCGACGAAGCACTCTTCTTGGCGGCGATGGGCGGGGACCTCACCGCCTTCGAACGGCTGTACGCGCGTTACGAGCGGAGATTGTTCGGCTTTCTGCTCCGCCTGTTGGGCGACCGCGCCGAGGCCGAAGAGGTGTTTCACGACGTCTTCGTCTCGGTCCTCCAGTCGAAACACGTGCGCTTCGAAGAGGCCCGCTTCTCGGCCTGGCTGTTTCGCATCGCCCGAAACGCCGCTTCGAACCGGCACCGCAGCCGCTCCCGCAGCGAGGGCGCGCTGGCGAAGGAGGCCGCGATCGACGGCATCTCTGCCACCCCGCTCGATCGGCTGCTCGAAGAAGAGCGCTCGTTTCGTCTCTCGACCGCGGTGAAGAAGCTGCCCTCGGCCCTGGCCGACGTTTTTCACCTTCGCTGCAGCGGCCTTTCGTACGAAGAGATCGCCGCCGTGCTCGAGGTGCCGCTCGGCACGGTGAAGAGCCGAATGAACTCCCTGACGAACCAATTGCGAGGAGAGGTGTAAGTCATGCGTTGCGTAGAAGCCCAGCCACTGTTGTTGCCCTTTCACCTGGGCGCCTGCGAGGCGCCGACTTCAGATCTGCTCGAGGATCACCTCGTGGAGTGCAAGGGGTGTCTGGAGCGGTTCTTCTCGACCAAGCGGGGTTGCGAGTCGGCGGCGGCGTTCGAGGAGCGGCCGTCTCCGATGACGCGCGAGCGGGTGCGGGCGTTGGCGATCGCTCACGGCATGCGGCCGCGCTCGAAGCGGGCCCGGTTCACCCTGGTGGTGGGGCTGGCGGCCGCCGCGGCGCTGCTCTGGTTCTTCTTCGGTACGAAATTGTCGAATGCGCCGCCCGAGCTGCGTGCGCCCCAGGCGGAGCAAGGCCTGGTCGACTCCTCACCTCCGGCCCTGGACGTCTTCTGAATCGAAAGGACACACCATGTTCAAACCGACGTTGTTGATCGCGCTCGTTTCGCTCACCGCATTCGCGGGCGGCGAGGGCAAGGAGACGGTGCTGGAAGACTGGGCGGCGCGCCCGCACGACAAGTTCGAGGGTGGCGCGCGCGCCTTCGACGCGGTGAAGCGTGAGCTGCTCGACGAGTACGTGAAGAACGGCCTCGACGAAGACGATCTCTACCGCGCGGCCGCCGAGGGCATGCTGGCGCAGATCGACCCCTCGATGCGCCCGTACAACAAGCTGCTCTCGCCGAAGCAGAACGCCGAGCTCTTGCAGGACATGAAGGGCGAGGTGGTGGGCGTGGGCGTGCAGCTGAAGTTCGACGAGCCGACCGGCCGCGCCGAGGTGATGGGCGTGATGAAGGGCGGCCCGGCCGAGAAGGCCGACCTGCGCGACGGCGACATCGTGCTCACCGTCGACGGCCAGAGCTTCAAGGGCAAGACCGTTCACGACCTGGTCGGCGCGGTGCGCGGCAAGATCGGCGAGAAGGTGACGCTGTCGGTGCTGCGCGACAACCAGGTGATCACCAAGACGCTCGAGCGCCAGCGGGTGAGCTACGAGCTGGTCACCTTCGAGCTGCTGCCGAACGACGTGGGCGTGATCGCGATTCACTCCTTCGGCGAGGGCACTCCCGACCAGGTTCGGGCGGCGATCTCCAAGCTGCAGGCGTCGAAGGCGAAGGGGCTGATCGTCGACCTGCGCGGCAACGAAGGCGGCCTGCTCGAGAAGGCGATGGACACCGCGAAGCTGATGCTCCCCAAGGGCAAGGTGATCGCGCGGCTGGCGCACCGGGGCGGCAAGGAAGAGGTGCGGGAGCAGACCGGTGACCCGATGATGCAGGCGCTGCCGACAGTGGTGCTGATCGACAAGGACACCCGGTCGTCGGCCGAGCTGGTGGCGGCGGCCCTGCGCGAGGGTCTGCGCGCGCCGCTGATCGGCGCCAAGACCGCGGGCAAGTGGAGCGTGCAAGCGCTCAAGGAGCTGCCGAACCACTTCGTGATGCGTTACACGGTCGCGCTCTTCAAGTCGCCCGACAACAAGAGCTACGAGGCCGAGGGTCTGCCGGCGGACATCGAAGTGGCGATGGACGAGGCGACCGGCCAGAAGGCCTGGCGCGCGAAGACGCCGGCCGAGCGGGTCGCGATCGACGTGCAGCTGCGCGCGGCGGCGAACTTCCTCCGTCTTCGCTGAAGTGAGGCTGGAACGCGGGTGAGGGGTGCGAAGTCCTGGGACCCCTCACTCGCCGTTCTGGTCTTCGACCGGGTCGGCGTCTTTCGTCTCGAAGCGCTTGCCGGTCCAGCGGTAGGTGGCCTTCTTCCTGGTCGCCAGCACCACCTTGTCCCAATCGAACACGCCGCCGGTCTTCGTCTTCGCGACCTGAATCACCGCTGAGCCACCGTCGTTCTCCTGGTGATCGCGGGTGTGGTCGGGGTGCCAGTCGCCGGCGGTGGTGGAGTGGCTCGCCATCAGCGCCTCGAACACCAGCGCCAACCCTTCGGCCGCGTCGGTATCGCGAAACAGCCAGAGCTTCTCGTTGGTGCCGCCTCCGCCGGCGTAGGCCACGTTACGCCGCGACCGAAAGCCGAACGCCTTCTTCTTCTCGTCGAGCTTGAACGCCGCCAGGTCGAACCCGGTGAACGCTTCGTCTTGCGCCAGGGTGACCGGCGTCTCGGTCTTGGCGACGGTGACCAGCGCTTCGTCTCCGAACTTGAACAACCCGAGCACCACCGTGCGGGGCCCGACCACGTAGCCGCCCGCGCCGCTCGGGGTGAGCACCGCGGTCTCCACCGCCCCCACCCAGAGCCGGGCCTTCTTGTCGTACGCCCTGGCGGTGAGACGGCAGAGCTTCTCTGCCTGCTCTGCGGTGTCGATCATCGGCGCGTGGTGGAGCTCGCCGAGCACGAACTCCTCCGGCACGTCGAGGGTGTCGTGGAGCGCCTTCGGGTCATCGGAGCAGCCGGCGTTCTTCGGGAGCCAGGGCCGTGCGTCGGCGGTGAGCGCGAGCAGCGCGAGGGCAGCGAGCATTCGCGCAGCTTAGAGCGTGAAGAGCATCTTGCCCTTCGACATCTCTTTCACGTACTCGGCCAGCGCGCCCGGCGCTTCCTCGAGCGGGACCTTGCGGCGAATGTCGGTCTGCACTTCTCCGCGCGCGACCATCGCCTGCGCGTTGTTGCCCATGCGCATCGCGCCGAACACGCCGACCTTCTTCAGGTGCGCGGCGATCTCGAAGCCACGCACCTTCTTGTGGCCGAAGGCGAGCTGCATCGGCTCCACGCCACCGCTGAGCGCGGCGCTGAGGTTGCCGTAGACGACCACCTCGCTCTCTTTCGGGAGTGCGTTGAGCAGCAGGCCGGTGGTCGGCCCGGCGACCGCGTCGAGCGCCAGCGTCACGCCGGCTTCGTGGCAGCGCTTCGCCAGCCGCTCTTCGAAGCCGGGCTCGTCGCTCACCAACACCTCGGCGCCGTTCTTTCGCAACGCCTCGGCCTGCTCCGGCCGGCGCACCACGTCGAGCACAGTGAGGCCCTTCTTGCGGGCGAGGGTGCTCACCATCTTGCCCAGCTGACCGGCTGCCGCCGTGTTCACCAGGCCCTTCTTGCCCTTGGCGAGCGCGACCAGCGCCTGCGCGGTGATCGGGTTCGCGAGCGCGGTGCCGCCCTGCTCGTCGGTGAGCTTGCCGCTCAGCGGAAGACAGGCGGTGGCGTCGGAGAGGCAGTACTCGGCCCAGGTGCCGCTGCACTCGTGGCCTCCGGTGGCGACGCGCTTGCCCATCATGAAGCGGGGGATGAAACCGCCGCCGTGCGCGATCACCGTGCCCATGCCCTCGAAGCCGGGGGTGGCGGGCAGCGGGCGATCGATGCCGTAGGTGCCGGTGATGTAGAGAATCTCGGCCGGGTTGCAGGGCGCGAACTTCATCTTCACCAGCACCTGGCCTTTGGCCGGCTTCGGCACCGGCACCGTCTCGACCTTCAATGCGCGCACCGCCTCTTCGGCGGAGCGAATGTAGCCGTGCGCGCGCAGTGCCTTCATCGTCTCTGGAATCTCGTTCCCCACGGCGTGGCACGGTAATCGACGAGCGATTAGCTTGCCGCCGAATGCGAACGATGGCGGGGGCGGTGCTGTTGTTGGCGTGCTCGGCCTGCGGTGTGGCCTACGAGCAGCGGACTGTCAGCTTTGACGACCGTCACGGCGAGCTGGGAAAAATGGATGTGTTCTCGCCGAAGAACGTGGCGAAGCCGGCGCCGGGCGTGTTGGTGCTCCACGGCGGGAGCTGGACCCGCGGGAGCAAGGGAGATCTCGACCAGCAGGCGCAGATGCTCGCCGCCGAAGGCTACGTGGTGGCGAACGCGAACTACCGCTTGTCGCCTGACACGCAGTTCCCCGGTGCAGTGCAAGACGCCTGGTGCGCGCTGGCGTGGATGCGTGCGCACGCCGCGGAGCTGAAGCTGTCGAGCGAGAAGGTGGCGGTGTTCGGCTACTCCGCCGGCGCGAACCTGGGCGACCTGGTCGGCCTCGGCGCGGCGCAGGCGGGCGATTGCCCCAACGGGCAGACGTCTCCGGTGCAGGCGGTGATCAGCGGCGACGGGCCGGCCGACATGCGCACGCTGCCCGGGCTCGGCGCGAAGGAGATCTCCGACTACCTCGGCGGCACGCCGGAGCAGATCCCCGCGACCTACGACGCGTCGTCGCCGTTGAAGCAGGTGCGCAGCGGAGCGCCTCCGTTTCTGCTCATTCACGGCAACACCGACCTCTACGTCGACGTCAGCCAGTCGTATGAGCTGCGCGACGCGCTGAAGGGGGTGGGCGCCGACGCGGAGCTGTTGATCATCGACGGCGACGCACACACGGTGAACCCGAGCGCCGACCTCGGCGACAACGACAACGTGCAGTACACCGTCGACTCTCCCGAGGCGTGGGCGGTGATGCGCGACTTTCTCGGCCGCACCGTGGGAGCGCCGCGATGACCGCGCTGGTGTTGCTCGCGGTGCTCTCGGCCGAGCCGGTGGTGCACGACGACGCGATCTCGCTCGAGATTCCCGGCATGTTCTCGGGTGCCTTCGAGATGAACGCCGAGCGCCGCTTCGACCCGCACTTCAGCGCGCTGCTCGCCGCGGGCACCCGCACCACCTTGGGAGGCGACTTTCGCTCCGCCGGTTTCGCCGCCGGGGTGGGCGTGCGCTACTGGCTGGGCCGCTGGGTGCTCGACTCGATGCGCGGCGTGGGCGGGCCGGTGGCGACGCTGCGCTTCGACGTGAACTGGGTCGAGGTCTGGCGCATCGGCGATTCGCACAAGCTCGACGAAGCGGTGGCGCAGCTGAGCCTGCGGCTGGGCTACCGGCTGGTGTTCTTCGAGCGCATCGAGCTCACCCTCGAGATCGGCCCCGGCGCGTCGTTCATGCTCGACGGCGCACCATTCGTCAGCGGCCGGCCGCGAACAGACGTCGTCTACGGCCTCACCGGCGGCTATTTGTTCTAGGCGCGCCGACCGGCGCGGCACCGCTCATCAGCAGAGGCAGACGGGCTGGCCGGTGGCGTCGTACTCCACGCCGCCGTCGTCACCGATTGCGGGGAAGCAGTCGTCACTTTCGCAGATGAAGCCACCGTCGGGTTTGCAGGCGCCATCTTTGGCCGGGTCGCACTTCTTCGGGCCATCGCAGCCCGAGGTCGCTCCGGCGATCAACAGCACGGCGGGAATCAGCTTCTTGCGTCGCGCGGTCATGGCTGGAGCGTATCGCGTTCAGTGGTGGTGATGATGGTGATGGTGGTGATGACCGGCATGAGGCGTGTGGCCGGGAGTGGCGAGCACCCGCAGCGGCACTGAAGCGGCGAAGGCGAGGCCCGCGATCAGCGCGTTGTGCTTCTCGGGCTCGGCGACCGGCACGCACACGGCGTCATCGACGAGGTCATAGGTGATGGTGACGCGCGAGCCATCGGCGAAGGTGGCGTCGACGGTGCCGTGGGTGCGCCACTCGGTCTCGGCCTCCTGGTGGAGCGGCGCGCTCACCATCGCGGGGGCGGGCTGAGGCGCGTCGGTCGACCAACCGCAGGCGGGCGTGTCTCCTTCGGCGTCGGGGTAGACGGCGCGCACCTTCAGCTGCTGCCCGCGGCACGAGAGCAGGAGCACGTGCGGGTCTTCCCCGCAGCTCGGCGCCGCCTGCGCGTCGAGGGGAATCCAACCGCTGACGGGGTCGAGAGGGCCGCTGACGTCGACGCCGTTGATCGCGCCGCGGCACTGGCCGGCGGGAGGCACCTGGCAGGGGTCTTCGTCGCGGCCATGGCGCAGGAAGCAGCCCGAGAGCGAAAGCCCGACGGCGACCCACGAAGCCCAACGCACGAAGATAGGTTGCTCGAACCGGCGCGAACGATCCAGCCGGTCACCGCGGCTTGTTGGCACGCGACATCGAGCCGTGGTCGGCGCTCCAGCCCGCGGTGGCGCCGGTGCGACCTGGCAGCGCGTACGCGTGCAGGGTGCTGACCGCCGGCAGGTCTTCGCTGGCGACGGTGGTCCAGAGCAGCAAGAGACCGGGAATGAGCGTGGGGTCTCCGGCCGCCTGCAGTTGCGATGCGACCGCGGGCACGTGGCAGGTGAAGGTCGGCTGCGCGTCGGGGCCGACGGCGATCAGCGAGGCGGAGGGACCGTCGAGCGCCATCAGCTCGTCGTCGGCGGAGGCGAACATCTGCCACGACATCACGGTGGGGGCGAGCCATTGCCCGAGCACGGTGCCGTCGCTGGGGTCGAAGGTCTGCAGGCCGCCGAGCTGGTAGTCGCGCCGCGCGCCGAGGTGAGGCAGCACCACGTCGGGCGGGTACGCCATGTTCGAGCTGAAGGAGTAATCGACCGCTCCGGTGGTGGAGCCGAGCACGGCGCCGCGCCCGAAGACCTTGCCGCCCAGCGTGGGGCCGACGAACTCGCTGCTGGTCCACGCGGTCATCCCGTTCGGGTGGAAGGCGGCGACCTCGGTGCCATTGCCGTACGCGATCTGCACGTAGAGCTGGCCTTGCTCGTCGCTCTGAATGTCCCAGAAGTGCCAGCCCAGCCAGGCGATCCATCGGGTGGCTCCGGTCTGGGGGTCGAGCGCGACGAAGTAGTGCTCGTCGAGATCGGTGAAGCCGATCGGGAAGACCAGCTCGCCGGTGGCGCCGATGGTGCCGTGGTCGGTGTACGAGAATTGACCTGCGACCTGCCCGTAGCCTTTGGCGAGCAGCGCGTCTCTCAGATGAACCGTCCAAAGCAGCGCGCCGTCGCGGGTGCGGTAGGCGCTCACCTGGTCGCCGAGGTCTCCGGTGAAGACGAAGGCGTCGCCGGCGATCATCGGCCGCGGGTCGGTGTTCACCAGGTTGACCGGCACGCGGTAGCGCAGCGCTCCGTTGCGATCGTAGGAGACGAGCGAGCCTTCGGCCTCGCCGCCGCGCTCGAGCCAGTAGAGGTTGCCGGAGTCGTCGGCGACCGTCGGTTGAATCAGCCAGCCGGGCTCGGCCGCGACGCTCCACACCTCGCGGAGCGTGCCGCAGTCACCGCCATCGCAGTTGACCGCGCACCCGGGCAGCGGCGGGCAGATCGCGTCGGCTGGGAGGTGCTGACAGCCGGTGCTCACCGAGCAGGTGTCGAGGGTGCACGAGTCTCCGTCGTCGCAGTTGAGCGCGGTGCCGGTGCACTCGCCTCCGTGACAGGCGGCGTCGACGAGGCAGGCTTCGCTGCACGCGGTGCCATCGGGAACGGCGGTGCTGACGCAGAAGCCGGCGTCGGGAGAGAAGACGAACGTCGCGCAGGCCGCGGGCGCCGGGCACTGCGGCGGTGTCGCGGCGTTGGCGGTGACGGGAGCCGACGCGTGCTTGCCGCAGCCGGTCACCGTGAGCGTGCTCGAGCTGGCGCCAGGCGCGGTGGCGGTGAAGCCGAGCGTGAGGTCGACGGGCGCGCCGCCCTGGAGGTGGAGCGTGGTCGTGCTCACCGTGAACGGCGCCGACATCTGAAGGGTGACGTCACAGGCGGCGGTGGAAGCGAAGGTGACGGTAGCGTGCGCGGTGGCGGGGGCGCCGACCCAGGTTTGGCCGAAGTCGATCGTCGCGGGTGCGAGGTGAAGCTCGCCCTCGGTGGCCATCACGTGGTCACGGGAGCAGCCGGCGAGGAACAACAGCAACAGCAGCGTGCGAGACACGTGCACCTCGGGCCCGGCCCAGCGGCGACGAATAGCGCAGTGGCCTGCCGAAGTGAACGTCAGGTGCGCAGGCTCGGAGGCGTGTGTTAGGTGGAAAACCGCCGGAGCAGCCCGGGTGTACGCCGGTCACCGCAGAATGGGGTGGCGGGAGGAAAGTCCGAGCTCCACAGGGCAGGGTGCTGGCTAACGGCCAGTCGAAGCAATTCGCAGGAAAGTGCCACAGAAAACAAACCGCCGGGAAACCGGTAAGGGTGAAACGGTGCGGTAAAAGCGCACCGCGTTTGGTGTGAATCAAACGGCACGGCAAACCCCACCTGGAGCAAGAGCCAATAGGGGAGCGCCTCCGAAAGGAGGCAAGGGTCGCCCGCCCGAAGCTCCCGGGTCGCTCGCTGATGAGGTCCCAGAGCAATCTGGGCCCTAGACGAATGTGCGCCGCTCACTGGGAAACTGGTGAGGACAGAACTCGGCTTACAGGGCTGCTCCGGTTTTTTCTCGTACGTTGCCCCACGGTTTGTCGGTCCCCGGGCATGGCAGCTGTGGAAAGATCGCTACGTGCTCAATCGCTCGTTCTTCGCGTGTGTCGTCTTGTTGTTCGTAGCCGGGTGCAACTGCGGTGACTCCGGACGCGACGGCGGCACGGGTGGCTCAGGAGGCGGCTCGGCGGTGGGGGGCGGCGCATCGGTGGGTGGCGGCTCGGCGACCGGCGGCGGGATTTCGACAGGCGGCGGCTCAGCGACGGGCGGCGGTGCTGCCACCGGTGGTGGCGGTTCCGCGACGGGCGGTGGTGGTTCCGCGACGGGCGGAGGAACAGGCGGCGGCGGGGTCGACGCGGGCAATGACGCCGGCACCGACGCGGGAGTGACGGACGCGGGTACCGATGGCGGCAATGACGCGGGCACCGATGCCGGCATGGACGCGGGAGTCGACGCCGGTTGCGGAGACACGACGAGCGATCCGAGCAACTGCGGCATGTGCGGTCACATCTGCGACGCGGGCGATTCGTGCGAGACGTCGGCATGCACCAGCGTGGCGGGCTCGCTGAGTGGGTTGCGCTGGGAGCTACCGTGCACAGGTCCCGGCTCGGGCTCGGTGAACTGTGCGTGCGCGGCGACGCAGACGCAGACGGCGACGGTGCTCGGCACCACGGGCAAGACGTACGCGCTGACGCTGCGTTTTCGCGGAGAGGTCGAGCAGAAGACGTACTCCGGCTACAGCGATGGCGGAGCGACGGCCGCCGGCGATGGCGGGTTCAACCCGCAACTGTTCATCTCGGGAGGCTCGACGGGCGGCGGCACCTGGAACATCTACTCGCTGAGCATCAGCGACCCGGCGCAGACGTACTATTTGAACTCGGGCTCCGACGGCATCGACCAGACGTGGCCCATCGACTATCGCGTCACGGTGTTGGCCAACTCGGGAGCGACGGTGGTCTTGACCGCGAACTCGGTGGAGTCGATTGAGACTCAGAACCGCGACTCGAGCGGCAGCGCGCAGGTTGTGCCCGGAGTGCCTCCCGACCCGAACCCGTACAACGGCCAGTTCGTCCAGATGGACGTCGAAGCGGTCGTGCCTCAGTGAGCGTGTCGGCCGAGCGACGTCGCCCTTATCCGAGTAACCGCATTTCGCGCGGCGCGTAGAGCGCTTCAGGAATCGCTCACAGCTCGCTCTGACCTCACGCGGTGGCCGGCTGCGCGGGCGGAGCCGCACCCCGAAAGGTCACTCATGCGCCGTCTGCTTCCCTTGCTGTCCTCCTTCGTGCTGGTCGCTTGTGGTTCGTCTTCGGGCACCGACGCCGGAGATGACGTCACACAGTTGCCTCCGACGACCGGCGCCGCGGCGGTCGAGGCCTGGCTCGCCGACGGTCACTACAAAGCGTGGCACTGCGAGACCGACAAACACGCGGCGCGAGCTCCGTCGCCGCACGGCGTGAACCGAATCTGCAACAACGCGAAGCTCACCGCGCAGCCCGCGGGCCCGGGCGAATACCCGGTCGGCGCAGCAGCAGTGAAAGAGCTCTACACCGCCGACGGAGGCACCGAGATCATCGGCTACGCGGTCGAGGTTCACGTCAGCGCGGGCAAGAACACCTCGAACTGGTACTGGTACGAGAAGAACCCTGCCGTGGGCGCACCGGCGAAAAACGGTGAGGCGGGCCTGGTCGCCGATGGCGTCGGTCCCAACGAGGGCATCTCGGGTGGACCGACCGACATGATCTGCACCGGCTGCCACTCCGCCGCCGGCTCTGACGCGGCTCACACCACCACCGACTCACACGACTTCGTCTACACCCACGTGCCCTGAGCCGGTCACTCGTGCTGTCGGTCGAAGAACTCGGCGGCGAGTTTGGTCCATTCCTTCGCCCGGCTGAGGATGAGGAAGTGGTCGCCGTCGAGCCATTCGACCGCGATGTCGGCGTGCTCTTCGCGTTGATGCTCGACCGACGTCTTCACCCACTCGGGGCTGATCCGCGCGTCGCGCGTTCCTGAGATCACCAATACGTGCGCGTTGCGTGGCACGTCGCCGACGCCCGACAGCAGGACCGCGGCACGAAACCACCCGGTGTATTGCGCGCCGCCGATCGATCCGTTCGACAGGCCGATCATGAACAGCGCGTGACGGTCCACCTCGGGCGGAAGGTTGGCGATGGTCTCTTCGATCACCGTGCCTCCGCGCTCGGTCCACCACGGGGCGACGTCGTCGAGCACCGGAGCCGCCAGCGCGTAACGTTCGCCGAGCGGCGATTGCGCCATCGCGTCGAGATATGGCGTCAGCAGCCCTCCGAAGCCGTGCAGAAATACGATGCACGGCACCTTCGTCCCCTCCGCATGTGGCGGCGCGCGGTAGTACCAATGCACCGACCCCGGGAACGACATCAGCAATTGCGGATTCGCGAGGCGGTGCGTCGACGCATAGCCCGCGCGCATCGTCGGCCCGTACGAGCTCGCCTCGGCAGCCGACACCACGCCGGTCCAGCGCGACAGCAGCATGCCCGCGAACGCCGTCTCATCCTCCGGAGCGAGGAACGCCCATGGAGGCCCCGTCGTGCCGCACTCCCAATTGAAGCAGTGACGCAGCTCAGGTGCAGACGCGCGGGACCACCGCACTGCTGGCACCAACATCTCGAAGCAGACGAGTGCCAGCGCCAGTTGCCAGCGCAGGCTTCGAACCCACGCGGGCAGCGGCAACGCCACGACGAAGCAGGCGAGCGCCAAGGCCAGAAACTGCAGCACGCCCAGGCACAACCCATTGGCCAGCAGCCAGACGAGCGCTCCACCGAGGGGCCAGACGCCGCAGAATGCGATGAACAGCCTCGCCAGAAACACGGCCGCTCGTCTCATCTGCTCAGTCTAACGGCGTTTGATCAACACGCCGCGCCCGCGCATCAAAGCTGGGCATGACCAGAGCGTGGCGTGGTGGGGCGTTGTGCATCGGGTTGTGGGCGGCGACGGCCTCGGCGTGGGGCCCGGTGGTCGAAGCCGGAGGAATGATCGCGGGTCACGAGCCCGACTCCACGTCGACCACCGACTACCGGACCTTCAGCGGGCTCTCGACCAGCATCGGCGTTCAGCTCGGCGAGCGCTTCAACCACGAGATCGCGCTCGAATGGGCGCGGCTCGCCGATCTCGCTCCGCACATCGCGTCGGCCGAGACGATCGCCGCCCGGTACATGTTCTCGATCGATTTCTTCGGCAAGCACGGCTTCACCCCGTCGGTCGGCGTCGGTCTCGCGGTCGGCCGCTTCGCCGCGCTCGGTTCCGGAGAACAGGTCGACGGCATCTACCTCGCCGGCCGTGCTCGCGCGGGCGTGCGCTACACCTTCGACTTCGGCCTCGCTCTTCGCGCCGATCTGACGATGTCGGTCTACGGCAAGGGCAACTTCGGCTTCCTTCCGGTGGTCGGCGTCGGCTGGCAGTTCTGACATTACCCAGCAGCCCGGGTTTTCCTAATCTGCCCGGCGTGCTGCGCCGATGTGCTGCGTTCGGGTGCTTCTTGATGGTCGCGGCCTGCTCGCGGCCGAAGGTCCACTCGACTCCGAATGAGGCGCTCCGCGTCTCACCCTCGTCGATCGACTTCGGCAGCGTCTACATCGGTGCGAGCGCGCACGCCTCCGTGCACGTCGTCAACCCAGGGTTGCAGTCACGTTCACTGTCACTCGACGCCGGCTCGCCATTCTCCGCCGTCCCGATGGTGGTGGTGGGCCCCGGTGAATCGCTCGACGTGTCGATCGGGTTCACGCCGCTCGCTCCCGGCGCCTTCGACGCTCTCTTGCGAGTCGATCAAACCGACGTCGCGCTGGCGGGAGTGGGCCTGGCTCCGCTCGACTGCCCCGACGCTCAGCCATGCCACCTGGTCAGCTTCGATGCCGACGCGGGCGTCTGTCGCGATGTCACCGCCACCGACGGTGATTCGTGCAACTCCCGCTGCGTCTCCGGCGGTCAATGCATGCAGGGCATTTGCCGGGGCACCTTTGGCGGCTGCGATGACGGCAATGCGTGCACGCTGGACAGCTGCTCGGAGCAGGTGGGGTGCGTTCACGACGACGAGGCCTGCTCGTTGCCACCCGACGAATGCAACGCGGCCTACTGCGACCCGGCGCTCGGCTGCGGCCTGGCCCCCGTGCCCGACGGCGTCTTCTGCGGGCCCGACGACTGTCAGACCAACAGCTCGCGCGTGTGTCTGTCCGGGAGTTGCGTGCAGCGCCCGCTTCAACCCGGAGAGCTGTGCTTCGTGCCGGTGCTGGGCGTGCCGGGCGGGTCTGGTTATCGCGACGGCCGGGGCGATCAAGCGCGCTTCTTCGCCGTGCGTGCGCTGGCGGTCGATCGCTTCGACAACGCCTACGTGCTCGACCACGGCTCGCTGCGGAGGATCACTCCCGGGGGAGAAGTGGCGACCCTCGCCGCCGATCTCGAGCCGCCTGGCCAATGGCTCTTCGTCAGCTCCGTCGACACCTATGGCAACGTATTCGTGGTGGGACGCGCCTGCTTCATCGAGGTGAACCCGTTTGGAGTGGTGATCGCAACGGTGGGGACCTGTCTGCCTGATCCCTTCGGGTACGTCGCTCACGATGAGCCCGTGTTCGCGACCCGCGATGGCCGTGTGTGGACGGTCTCCGACGGGGGCGTGAAGGTGCTCGATGGGGGTTGGGAGCATGTCGCGGCCGGTGCGACCGGCAACGTGTCCGATCTGCTCGATGAGACTGCCACCGGCGAGCTCCTGTTCGCACGAGATGCTGCCCCCGACGCGGGCACTCACGGTTTCGACCTGGTGAAGCTCGTGGCCGACGGTGGAGTCGAGACGGTACGCCCATTCGTAACCCGTCACGACGACGCGACCTATTGGAGCGTTGGCCCCGCAGGCGAGCTGCTCTACTCGCTTCCTTCGACGCCCGGCGGCACTTGTGACCTCGTCGAGGAGGAGCCAGATGGTTCGAGCCGGGTGATCTTTCCGTCGCTGGTGGGATCGTGCGACTCGTTGAAGGACGTCAGCTCACAGGAGATCGGCGCCCGCTGGTTGGCGACCCGTTCGCGCGACGGCGGTGTGTACGTTCACGAATACCAGGGCCGGTTCGGTCGCATCGGCCCCGACGCCGGTTTCGAGACGCTCGCGGGAGTACGTGCACGGCCGGGCTACGACGATGGCTACGGAGCGGACGCCGGCCTGACCGTCAAAGCGCTGCTGCTGCCTCCCAGTCTCGAATACGATCAACTCGCGCCGCGACTCGATGGCGGCGTGATCTGGTCCGACTACTACGGCCAACTGTTGCGGGCCTCCTTCGAAGACTCTGCCGGCGTTCAGGCGATCACGCTGCCGAGCTCGGGCGGGATCTCCAACTCGCTCCAGGTCGATCCCGATGGCGGCTACTGGGAGTGGCTCAGCCAGTCGTCGGTCGGCCGCGCCCATCTCGACAACGACGGCAACCCAGATCGTTTCGATCTGCTCCCTGACGATGGCGGAGTCAGTCACGGGCTGAATCATCACCAGGCCGTCGTGATGCCCGATCGCGAGATGTGGCTGTTCAGCCCAGCCGTCCCTGGCGTCGTTCACCTCACCCAGTCGCTCGAGGTCGACTTCGCGACCACCTCCGACGCCGGCATTCGCGATGGTCCGTTGGGCGATGCGGGTTTCGCCGCGCCCCACGCTCCGTTGCTGCGCGCGAACGGCAATGTCGCCTTCATCGACGGCAACGCGATTCGAGAGCTCTCCGCTGGAGTGGTGACCACGATCGCCGGCTCCGGGGAGCAGGGGTTCGTCGACGGGCCTGCCGCGACGGCGCGTTTCGCTCAACCCCTCGGTCTGGCGGAGGCCAATGGCGTGCTTTACGTCGCCGACAACCTCAACTTCGCGATCCGAACCATCGACTCGAGCGGCACGGTTCGGACCATCGGTCGCGTCACTGACCGGCCTTCCCAGATTGCAATCGACCCGAGCGGCGCCGTGTGGGTGCTCGTTCCGCACGCGATGCTCCGCGCGCGCTGACCGCCGGTCTACCGACGAGGCCGGAGCCCATCCATCAGGAGGTCGAGGAGCCGCTTCGCGCGGCGCGGTCTCGGCGCCACCGTGAAGATGCCGATCAGGCTCGCTGCGATGTCTTCGGCGTTCACGTCTCGGCGCAGCTCACCCGCCTTGCGGCCCGCCGCGAGCAGCGTGTCGATCGCCTCGAGCAGCTCGCTCCGGGTGCGGTCGTGAGCGATCTCTCCCGACTCGATCATCGCCACCAGGGTGTCGAGCATGCCGTTTTTGGTCGCGATCCACTCGCCGAACAGGTCCATCCAGCGCCGCATCGCTACCCCCGGCCGCTGTTGGTCGAGCAGTTTCTGCGCGCCGGTCGTCAGACGCACCACCTGGCTCCGGTAGACCGCGTCGACCAGCGCGTTGCGGGTGGGGAAGTGCCGGTAGAGCGTCGCAATGCCGACTCCGCTCTTGCGGGCGATTTCCCGCATCGAGGGCTCGGCACCGGCTGCCGCGAATACCCGGCTCGCGACCTGGAGCAGCTGCTCGCGGTTGCGGGTCGCATCAGTGCGTGGTGCGCGGGGCTTCGTCAAAGCGGAACATGCTCCGTTTGCGTTGCAGCGGTCATTCAAGCGGAGCATAGTCCGTTTCATGAGCTTCAACCGGTCGCAGAGCCGCGCCGTGCAGATGGATTCGTTCGGCGGCCCCGAGGTTCTGAACGTTCGCGAGGTGCCCGTGCCACAGCCCGGCAAGGGGCAGCTTCGGGTGCGCGTCGCCGCCGCCGGGTTGAACCCGATGGATTGGTTCATGACCGCCGATGCGGCATCCGGTGCGCGGTTCGGGATGAAGCTGCCGTGCGGGTTCGGCACCGATTACGCCGGAGTCGTCGAGCAGGTCGGCGATGGCGCGACCGGCTTCAAAGCGGGCGATCGAGTGTTCGGAGGCGCACTCTCGCGCGCGGTCGCCGACTTCGTGGTGGTCAGCGCCAACGGTGACGTCGCGGCCAACGAGGTGCATCACACCCCCGATGGTGTCGACGATCGCACCGCTGCTGCGCTCACCATCGCGGGACGTACCGCCTACGCCGTTCTCGCCGTGGTCGGGCTCGGGCCGAAAGACACCGTGCTAGTCGGTGGCGCCGCGGGCGGAGTCGGCGTGTTCACCGTGCAGCTCGCTCGGATGACCGGCGCGCGCGTGATCGGCACTGCCTCTGCGGCGTCGGCCGATTTCCTGCGCGATCTCGGCGCTGAGCCGACCACCTACGGCGATGGTCTGGTCGAGCGCGTCCGTGCGATGGCTCCAGGCGGCGTCACCGCGGCGATCGATCTCTACGGGACCGAGACTGCGCTCGCCGCACGCGCGCTCGGCGTTCCCGACAAACGCATCACCATCATCGCCACTCAGCTCCCGGGCATCACCTCAGCCAACGGCGCCGCTGCCGCGCCCGGCTCACTGGAAAAACTCGCTGACCTGGTGGCGACCCGCAAGGTCCGCGTGCCGATCGCCGCGCACTTTCCAGTCGAACAGATTCGCAAAGCCGTCGAGCTGCAGTCGGCTCGCCACGTGAAGGGCAAGGTCGTCGTCGATCTCTAGGCCATCGCTTGCGCGCGCTCCTGGTGATCTGTGTGGTGGTCGCGGCGCTCGGGTGCAGCCGCAAGCCTGCTGCGCCGCCGCCGCCGCCTCCTCCTCAGCCGGCAGCGAGCGTGATCACTTTGGGCGACATCGCAGGGGTCCACTATCTCGAGCGCATGACCGGCGGAGTTCGCTCCGACGAACGCGTGCCGATGATCGTCGCGCTCCACCCGATGGACGGTGACCCCGAGGCCATGCTCGAGATGCTCCAGGGATACCGGGGCCGAGCGCGTCTCGTTGTTCCCTACGGGCACCCGAGCGGAGGCATGTACCAGTGGTACGGCTCGACTCGCGAAGACGTCGCCGCCGCGGTCGTGACTCGCGAGACCGATCGCCTCGCCGCCGCCATCACTGCGCTCGCCGCTGCGCGACCCACCTCCGGTAAGCCGATCGTCACCGGGTTCTCGCAGGGCGGGTACATGACCTTCGCCCTCGCCGTCACTCACCCCGATGCGATCGCCGCCGCGTTTCCGATCAGCGGATTGCTGCCGACGACCCTGTATCCGTCGACTGCGCTCGATTCCTCGAAGCTGCCGCCGGTCGTCGCTTTTCATGGAGCCGCTGATCTCGCGGTTCCCACCCAGAGCGCGCGCAACTCGATCGCTGAGCTGCGCCGCGCTGGGTTCTCCGCCGAGCTGCACGAGTATCCCGGTGTCGAGCACGCCACCTCCGATGCGGAGGTGGCGGACATTCTCGAGCAGCTCGCTCGCGCCGCCGAAAGACAGGCGGTTCGCTAACCTCACCCCGCGGTCAGGGCAGGGCGTGCTTGTAGACCACGAACTGCGTGAACGGGTCGGCGCTGATCGGCTGCACGTAGCCGATGTACGCGACGTTGTTCACCACCGTCAGGTGCTGACGCGAGCCGACCAGGCTGTGGCCACCGGTGCCCACGAAGGGCAGGGCGAAGGTGCCCGCGGTGCCGAAGGTGGTGTCGAGCGTGCCGTCGGTGTTCACCCGCATCAGCACCGCGTTGAGCTGCGCGCCCGCGAAGGCCACCAACTTGTCGCCCTGCATCGCCGCGCCGAGCAGCACGGTGGGCAGATCGATCTGCACCTCCTGCACGCCGTTGGTGCCGTACGAAGTGTCGGGCACGCCATCGGCCGACAACAGCACCGTGTGCAGGTAGGTCACGTTCGAGCCGTCGGTGCGCACGCCGATCAGCCACAGCTTGCCGTCGCCGCGAATGAAGATGCCGCCGAGGGTCGAGTCATCGGAGTAGTAGCCGTTCGCCGTGCCGAAGCCCATGTCGTGGGCGCCGGTCGAGGTCAACCGCGCAACCTTGGTGTTCTCGCCGCCGATCAGCACGTTGTCGCCCTGCATCACCATCGACGTACACGCGCCTTCGCCGCTCAATACCGTGCCCTGCGCCGAGACGCCGTCGCCGAACGAGCTGTCAGCGGTGCCGTCGGAGTTGAAGCGCATCGCGAAGAACGAGCCGCCATTGCTGCCGCACGCCAGGTACTTGCCGCCCGCCACCACCGCGACGTTGCGGAATTCGGTGTCGAACGTCGCGTTGTGACCCAGCACCACCTTGCCGGTGCCTCCGCCGAACGTGGTGTCGAGCGCGCCGGTCGCGGTCAGCTTCGCGAGTGCGGCGTCGGTGCCACCCAGGTCGGGCCCGCGCGCCGCGCCCACCATCACGATCTTGTCGCCGTCGAACGTCGCGCCGTAGGCGAAGTCGTTGTCGTAGTTGATCACCCCGGTGCCGTCGCCGTCGTAGTCGACCGCCGCCACGCCGGTGTTTCCGAAGTTGATGTCGAGCGCCAGCGCGCCGTCGAACCGCGCCGCCATCATGTCGGTTGCGGTGCTCGAGCCCGATTGCGACACCAGGCCGGCCACCGTCACCTCGCCCGAGCCCGCCACCAACACCACCGAGCCTTCGCCGTTGAAGCCGGGAGGCAACGGGTTGGGCGTGCCGGTGCCGCCGCCGGTCGCGCCGCCGAAGCCGCCGCCGACGCCTTGACCGCCGCCGCCTGTCGCGCTGCCGCCGCCCGATGCAGAGCCGCCACCCGTGGCGCTGCCACCGCCGGTCGCGCTGCCGCCGCCCGTCGCACTTCCGCCGCCGCTGCCGCCGCCACCACCGTTACAAGCACACAGCGCCAGCGCAGCGACCAGTCCAAGTCCGATTCGAGGAGTCATGGGCAGCAGACACTTCAAGCGCAATGCCCACGCTCAACGCCGCGAAATCGCTGCCCGCACCGGGCCTGTTGTGAACGGGAGGACGACAAACTCTGTGAACGCGACGTTCACAGCTGCCGGCTCAGCGCGAGACGGTACCGTCGGCAGACACGTAGAGGATCACCTTCGCGCCTTCGGTCTGGGCGACGGTGAGCTTGAGGCCCTTCGGTGAGCTCGCCCAGTCGACGAACCACGCGTCGCCGCAGTTGCCCTTCGGCACCCGGGACTTCTCTTTCTCGTTGAGGTGCTCGAGCGGAGAGACGGTGAACACCGCGGCGTCGATGGTGGTCGGAGCGATCTCGATGTCGCCGGTCGCGTCGGGGCCCTTCATCGCCACCCACGAATCGTCGCGCGCGAACAGCACCTGAAACGCCCTCGAGTTGTTGCTCCACACCACGCCGTTGTTGTCGGAGAGCTGCACCTTGAGCTCCTCGACCTGCAGCTCGAAGTGCCGCTTGGTGTTGCCCTTGGCGACGAACGGCTTGGGCTCCGATGGCCCGCAGAGCAGCATCAACGCGACCAACAGTTTCATCGCCCGAGCATAGCGAGCTTTCTTCGGGCCCCCGCGCATCTACTGCTGCATGGGCAAGCGCACGCTCTTGCTGGTGTTGGGTCTGACCGCTTGCAAGGGCTTGATCGAACTGCCGAAAACGGCGCCGTCGGCCACGGTAAAGCCCACCGACCCGACCGTTCCGGTCGTCACGCTCCCCACCATTAATACGTGTGCCTCCGAGGGCTCGGGCACGCCGGCGCGCATGCGGCTGCTCTGGCAAGACGCGTATCTCGCCGAACTGAGCGCGCGGTTGGGGCCCGGAGCCGCCGCGGCCGCCTCCGCCAAGGTCGGGCTCTCGGTGCCCACCAACAAGACGTTTCGCTTCGACGCCGCCGGCTCGCTGCTGACGCCCGACGCGGTCTCCACGCTCGCCGACGCCGCCGATGCGGTCGCTGTCTGGGCGCTGTCGACCGACGCCAACGCCTCGAGCGTGTTCGGCTGCAACGCGCGCACGCTGACCGGCAGCGCCGCCGAGACCTGCTTCACGAATTTTCTGAACACCACCGGCACGCGGCTGCTTCGCCGGCCGCTCAGCAGCGCCGAGGTCGACGACACGCTCGCGTTCTTCCGCACCGAGGTCGCCGCCGGCGACGGCACCAGCTCGCAGGAAGGGTTTCGTCAGGGCCTCGCCAGCCTGTTGGTGCACCCCGACTTTCTCTACCTGCGCGATCGCACCACCTCGAAGACCTCGAGCACCATCGACACCTACGCGCTCGCTTCGCGGGTCTCGTTCGCGCTGCTCGGCAAGGGCCCCGACGATGCGCTCTACGCCGCGGCGGCCGACGGCACGCTGGCCGACCCGGAGGTGATGAAGGCGCAGGTCGCGCGGCTGCTCGCCACCCAGGAGGCGCGGGCCGAAGCGGCGCACTTCTACCGGCAGTGGTTGGGCTACGACCTGTTGCCGCAGCCCGCGTACAGCGCGGCGTTTCTCGGCGGCCTCGATCTCACCGGCTACCACGACGCGGCGCTCGACGAGCTCGACACGTTCATGGTCGGGCTCACCTTCGACCGGCACGCGGCGCCGAACGATCTGCTCACCTCGACCTTTCTGCCGCCGGTGCCCGCGGCGCTCTCGGCGATCTACGGCACCGCTCCGGGAGCGCAGTCGGTGAACGCCGATCGCGCCGGCTTTCTCACCCGCGCCGGCATGCTCTCGTCGGGCAGCGACAACTGGTCGATCGTCGGGCGCGGGGTGCCGCTGCTGCGCAACGTGCTCTGCCAGCCGTTGCAGCCGCCCGCCAACGTCGACGTCGGCGCCGCCGCCGCGCAGGCCGCGATGCTGAAGGTCTCGTTTCGCGATCGCTTCGACAGCATCACCGCTCCGGCCGGGTGCCAGACCTGCCACCACCGGATCAACCCGCTCGGCGCGGCGCAGTCCGACTTCGATGCGGTCGGCCGCAAGATCTCCACCGAGGTCCACTACGCCGGCGGGATGTTCGACTTTCAGGTGCCGGTGAACGCGCAGGTCGACGTGTCGAGCGACCTGGGCACCGGGGTGATGGTGAACGGCGGCGTCGCGCTCTCGAACGCGGTGGCGGAGTCGAACCAGTTCGGCGCCTGCTTCGCCAACCGCTTCGTCGCCAAGTCGCTCGGCCGCCTCGAGAGCGCCGACGGCTGCGTCGCGGTGGCGGCCCAGAAAGCGATCGACGCGCACGGCTCGATCCTCGACGCGATGCAGGCCGCCTTCGCCTCTCCCGACTTCGCCACCTGGCACGAATAGAGACCGACCATGTCCAAAGGCATCAGCCGCCGGGAGCTGCTCAAACGATTCGGTCTCACCGCCGGCGCGTTGCCGTTGCTGCCGTCGCTGGGAGCGTGGGCCCAGACCGCTCAGGCGCCGCGCAAGCGCTTCGTGGCGATCACCATCACCCACGGCATCTTCGCCCAGCACCTGCTGCCGTTCATTCCCAACAACCTCAGCGCCTCGACCAGCAGCCCCGGCAACCTGCTCACCAAGCCGAGCGACTTCATGCAGAAGGTGCCGTTCACCACCCGCGGCGACGCGGCGGTGATCGACCTCGCTTCGTACACCCAGGCGCTGAGCCCGATCTTTTCGTCGAAGTGGCAGTCGTTCAAATCGAAGACCGCGTTCGTGCGCAGCCTGGGGGTGCAGAACTCGGTGATTCAGGGCCACACTTCGACCGCTTGGCTGGGTGGCTACAACGCGGTGGGCTCGGCGCTGCTCGGCGAGAGCGTCGACGTGGCGATCGCGCGCAAGCTCAACGGGCAGCTGCCGCTGGTGCTGAAGACGCCCGACTACATCGACGACATGAAGTCTCTCGAAGACGACTTCATGTCGCCCAGCATCGCCAACACCGCCGGCACGCTCGCGGCGGTGCCCGCGCTGCGCGACCCTGCCCGCACCTGGGACAAGCTGTTCGGCAACATCAGCACCACGCCGCCTCCGCCGACCGCGCGCGACCCGAAGGACCGGCGGCGCGCGCTGCTGCAGCGCACGGTGAGCGCGATCACCCAGCTGCAGAACGACCAGCGGCTCTCGCAGTTCGACGCTCAGAAGCTGGCGGCGCACTCCCAGATGTTGACCGATCAGGTGACCGCGCTCGGCACCATCACCCAGCCTACGCCGGTGACCACGGTGATGCCTCCGCCGCGGCCGACGATCGCCAACGTCACCGACTCGGCGGTGTTCGCCGCCAACCACGGCACCCTGTTCAAGGCGCAGCTGAAGAACGCCTCGACCGCGCTGAAGATGAACCTCGCGCAGGCGATCACCATCAACGCCTACCAGGAGAACGAGTGGCTGAGCGACGGGCTGTCGCTCTCGGGCAGTCAGGCGTACCACCTCAACGCCGGCCACCTCGCGAACCCGTCGACCGCGATCATCGACATGTGCCGTCAGGTGCAGCAGTTCTTGATGGATGGAATCGCCGACTTCCTCGCCGATCTCGATCAAGTGGAGGACCCGGCGACCGGGGCGACCTACCTCGACAACACGCTCGTCTACATCACCTTCGAGCACGACGGAGAGCCCAACGGCCACCTGCGCTTCTCGGTGCCGGTGATCATGGCCGGCGGCTTCGGCACCTTTCAGGGCGGCAAGCTGTACGACTACTCGCGCGCGGCGATGGGCACCACCAGCGACTCGCAGGGGCGGCACCACGGGCTGGCGTACTCGCGCGCGCTCTACACGCTGCTCGACGCGTTCGGGTTGGACGCCAGCGATCGCTCCACCCTCGGCATCGAAGGCGTCGACGCGGCGAGCGGCTGGTTCGCCACCGACATGACCGACTGGAACAAGGGCCTCACCGGCCTGGTGTGAGCGTTCGGCACCGTGGAGTAACACCGGCTCGTTCCAGATAGCGCCCGCGCAATGGGTCGTTATCTGAACGCCGTGCAACCGATCTCGAAGCTGGTGCAGCGCTTCGCCGACGACTGGCAGTCGCAGGGCCCCATCGGCGCATTGAAACGGGTGGCGGTGTCGGCGTCGTGGAAGCTCTACCCTCCGCGGCGCCGGTTCGCGCAGGCGCTCGAGCGGGAGCAGCAGCTGGCCGACGAGTTCGATCGCCGCCACAACGTCGAGACCGCGCGCGACGTGCCGCTGGCCGAGGTGGGCATCACTCCCGGCGCGGTCGACCGCGGCAACGGCATCTACCGCGGCATCTGGCCCGAGATGTTCCGATCGGCGATGTCGGCGGTCAGCTTCGATGTTCGCCCGTACACCTTCGTCGACTACGGCTCGGGCAAGGGCAAGGCGATGATGCTCGCCTCGCACCACCCGTTTCAGCGCATCGTCGGGGTGGAGTACTCGCGGCCGCTCCACGACGTGGCGGTGGAGAACCTGAAGCGCTTCAGCTCGAGCGAGCAGCAGTGCCGCGATCTCACCGCGGTGTGTGGAGACGCGACCGCCTTCGAGCCGCCCAAGGGGCCGCTGCTGTGCTTCTTCTTCAACCCGTTCGACGACGCCACCACCCGCGAGGTGATCTCGAAGCTGCGCGCGTCGGTGAGGCAGGAGCCGAGGCCGGTGCACCTGCTCTACGTGAACGTGCGCTCGGTGCGTGAGCGGGAGCGCGCCTTCGTCTCCGAGCCCGGAGTGTCGCTGGTCGACCGGCAGCGCCACCATCTGCTGGCCCGGCTCGCCTAGGCTGCTGAAGCGGAGGCGCTGCGCCGGGTGGCGCCGTAGACGCGCAGCTCCCGCTCGACGCCCTTGAGCTTCTCTTCGCGTGAGCGCACCTCGAAGCCGCGGAGCAGCTCGGCGACCCCGGTGGCCGATTCGATTGCGCCGGTGAAGCAGAATCTCCTGGCCCTCGGCGAGGCCCTGCACCCGCGCCGCCACGTTCACCGTCTGGCCGAAGTAGTCGACCGTTTCGTTCAAGGTGACCGCGATGGTCGAGCCGCGGTGAAGGCCGATCTTCAGCACCAGCGCGTCGGTGCCGTCTTCGCGGTTGAAGGAGTCGATCGCCTCCAACATCTTCGAGGCGGCGGCGAACGCGCGCGCCGGGTCGTGGAACACCGCCATCACCGCGTCGCCGATCGTCTTCACCACCGCGCCTTCGTAGGCCTGCACCACCTCGGCGAGCCGCTCGAAGTGCTGGCGTACCAGGCCGAACGCGCGGAGGTCGCCGATCTTCTCGTAGAGCGCGGTCGAGCCCTTGAGGTCGGTGAACAGCATCGTCACCTCGCGAACGCCGATGCCTTCGGAGGCGTGAATCACCTCCGAGCGGAACAGCCGGCGAAACGTCTGGCAGGCGAGCACCCGGCCGCCGGTGAGGAACCGATCGAACTTCACCGGTGGCAGCCCGGTGTGCTCACCCGGCACCGCGCCCAGCAGCAACAGGCCCGGCTGCGAGGTCTCGTTGCGCAAGGTGAAGCGCGCAGGCCCCGGCCTCAGCGCGTGAACGTCGAGGCGGTAGCGGCCGTGCTCGAGGGTGACGCTGACCTGCTGTGGGGTTTCGGCGCGCGCACCCGACACCGAGACCACGAAGTCGGCGTGGGACACCGGGTCGGCGCCGCTGAGCACGCCATCGACCAGCTCCAGCTCGCAGCGAACCGCCGCGCCGGGCTCGAGCGTCTCGCAGACCCGGGTGGTGGCGGCGAACATGTCGCGCAGCAGCCCGCCGCCGTCGAGGCGCGCCTCGGCGCAGAAGCGATACGAGAACAGCTGCTCCCGCGCGGTCAGCCGGTTCTCCTGGTGCCACTTCAGCCGCCGCACCTTGGGTGAGAGCGTGAAGGCGACCTGAATGTAGTCGTCGAGGCTGACCTCCACCGCGGCGTGGCAAATCTCGCAGTAGAGGCGGTGGTCGACGTGCTTGAGCGCGCCGAAGCTCTGCAGCGCGAGCGCACAGATCGGGCAGATCACCCGCCACTCCATCTCGAGCAGTTGCCGTTTGGCGGCGTGGAGAAAGAGGTCGATCGCTTCGGACTCGGCGATCCGGTGCTCCTTGGCGAAGGCGAGCGGGTTGATGTGCACCAGCTTTCTCTCGTCGTCGGTGCGCAGCAGCGCCTCCAGCCGGGCGATCAGCCGCGGGCTCCAGGTCTGCACCCCTTCCAGCTCCGACAACTTCTGGTCCAACACCGCCTCGTCGATGCTCATGCAAGTGAGGCGTGACCTGCGGCGGAACATTGTTCCATGCCCCGTCACGCCACCCTTCCCGTAGAGAAAGGCCTGGGGATTGCCATACCTTCGACCTGTGACGCTGTTCGGGAGGGACCGGGAGCTGGCCGAGGCTCGCGCCGCGCTGGAGCGTGCGCTGTCGGGCCGCGCCTCGGTGCTGCTGCTGGCCGGTGAGCCGGGCATCGGCAAGACCCGCCTCTCGGAGGCGATCGCGAATGAGGCGGCCGTCCGCGGAGCCGGCGTGCACGTCGGCCGGGGTTGGGAAGGCGGCGGCGCGCCGGCGTACTGGCCGTGGATCGAAGCGCTCGGCTCGCTGCTCGAAGGGCTCGACGACGCGCGGCTGGCGGCGCTGTTGGGTGAAGATGCGCCCGAGCTGGTGCGGCTGTTGCCCCGGCTGCGGCTGCGAATGACGCACCTCGAGGCCGCTTCGCTCCCCGAGGCGAGCGAGGGCCGCTTTCGGCTCGCCCAGGCGATCGGCGCCACCTTGCGGCGCGCGGCGGCGGTGCAGCCGAGGCTGATCGTGCTCGACGACCTCCACACCTTCGACGCCTCGACGCTCGACTGTCTGGTGACGATCGCCCGCAGCGTGAAGAGCGCTCCGCTGCTGTTGCTGGGGACCTTTCGCGAGGCCGAAGCGCGGTTGTCGCCGATGCTGACCGAGAAGCTGGGTGTGCTCTCGCGCGAGGCGTCGACGCTGCACCTGGTGGCGCTCGAGTCCTCCGCGGCGGTGGAGCTGGCGCGCGCTGGGGGCCTCGACGGTCAGCAGGCGGGCGCGGTGGCGGCGGCGAGCGGCGGCAACCCCCTGTTCCTCACCGAGATGAGCCGGCTGGTCGCCTCTCGCGGCGCGTTGGGCGAGCTGCCGCTGGGCGTGAAAGAGAGCATTCGCCAGCGGGTGGCGCTGCTGCCGCAGGAGGCGTCGGTGGTGTTCGAGGCCGCGGCGTGCGCGGGCCGCGAGCTCGACGTGGCGTTGATCGCTCAGGCGCTGGAGCAGCCGCAGGCCCGGGTGCAGCAGGTGCTGGAGCGGGCGCTCGAGGCGGGAATGGCGTCGCGCCGCGAGGGTGGGGCGCTGGCGTTCTCGCACGACCTGGTGCGCGAGGTGATCTACCGGGGCCTGGCCCCCGAGCGGCGCAGCCAGCTGCATCACCGGCTGGCGGTGGGGTTGCGCGAGCTGGGCCGCACCGGCGCCGAGACCGCATCGGCGATCGCCCGTCACCTGCTGGAGGCCGCCGAGCTCGGCCGCACCGAGGCGATCGCCGCGGCGGTGGGGGCGGCCCGGCGCGCGCTCGAGCTGCTGGCGTACGAAGACGCGCTCTCGCTGCTCGATCGCGCGCAGGCGGTGGCGGTCGATGGAGCGGTCGAGCGCCGGGTGCTCGGCCAGTTGTGGTGCGCGCGCGGTCAGGCGCTGCAGACGGCAGGGCGATTGGCGGAGGCGAAGCAGGCGTGCGGCAAGGCGGCGGAGCTGGCGCTCGAGCTCGACGACGTGGAGCTGCTCGCCGAGGCCGCGCTCGTCTGGGGCGCGGAGATTCAGCCCGGAGTGGTCGACGCCGACCTGGTGCGCTGGCTCACCACCGCGAACGCGAAGCTGGGTGACGATCGCAAGGCGCTCAAGGCCCGGGTGCTGGCGCGGCTCGCGGGGGCGATGCAGCCTTCGCCTCAGCCCGAGGAGCCGCTGGCGATGGCCGACCAGGCGATCGCGCTCGCGCGAGAGACGGCCGACGACCGCACCCTGCTGGAGGTGCTGCACGGCGCGCTCGCCGCGATGATGGACTACCGCTCTCCGGCCGAACGGCTGCCGCTCAACCTCGAGCAGGAGGCGTTGGCGCGGCGCTTTCACGATCGGCCGCGGGAGCTGCGGGCGTTGATGCGGCTGGTGTTCGACTACCAGGGCGAGGGCGACGCGAGGTTGGCGGAGGCGCGGGCGATCGCATTCGACGATCTCGCCGCTCAGCTGAAGCCGGCGCGGTTTCGCTGGCTGCTCCCGGGCTGGCGCGCGATGCGGGCACTGTACGAGGGCCGGTTCGCCGACGCCGAGCGGCACCTCGAAGAGAGTCACGCGGTGGCCGACCCGGGGATGCTCGGCCCGGTGCGCCGCTGGTGCCAGCGGAGCGCGCTGCTGCGAATCGCGGAGCGGCACTCCGAGGGCGTCACCATTCACGACGAGGTCGGCAACCTGTTCACCGGGGAGGGTGAGCTCGGCGGGTGGATCGGCCTGTTGAGCAGCGCGTCGATCTGCTGGCGGAGCGGCCAGCTCGACCGCGCCCGCGCGTTGCTCGACCAGGCGCTTCGCGCGCTCGCGGTGTTCGCGCACGACGACCGCGATCCCACTCTCCACGCCGACGGGCCCACCTTGGCGTGGGGTGGCGAAGCGTTCTGCCTGTTGCCTCCGAAGGATCTCGAGCGCGCCTACCAATCGGTGCTGCGGTACCAGGGTCTTCAGACCAGCACCGGCGGCATCGGCATGACCTGGGACGGTCCGGTCGATCGCATGCTCGGCGTGTTCGCGGGCGCGCTCGGGCGCATCGACACCGCGATCTCTCACTACCAGGCGGCGATCGACGATCTGGTGCGCCGCGGAGGCGAGGGCCCGCTCGCCCGCACCTGGTTGGAGGCGGCCGAGCTGTTGGTGAAGCGCAACGGTCCCGGCGATGCCGCGACGGCCGCTGGCTACGTCGCCGAGGCCGAGCACCTCGCTCAGCGCCTCGGTCAGCACGCCCTGCTCGCGCTGTTCAAGACCCGGCTGCCGGCCAACGCTCCGGCCGCGCCGAAGACTGTGCCGCCCAGCGCCAGGCGCGCCGATCCGTTCTCGCTCCGGCTCGAAGGCGAGTACTGGGAGATTCGAGGTGAGGCTTCGAGCTTTCGTCTCAAAGACAGCCGGGGGCTGCAGCTGCTCGCGCGTCTGGTCGAGCGGCCCGATCAAGATGTGCACTGCCTCGAGCTCGCCAGCGACGCGCCGGGTGCCGACCCGTCGGAGGCCGGCGATCGCGGCGACGCGGGCGAGTGGCTCGACGACAGCGCGCGCCGCCAGTACCAGCGCCGGGTGGAAGACCTGCGAGAGACGTTGGCCGAAGCGGAGTCGTTCGGCGATCGCGCCCGGGCCCAGAAGGCGCGCGCCGAGCTGGAGTTCATCGCCTCCGAGCTCTCACGCGGGCTGGGGCTGGGCGGGAAGAGCCGCAAGGCAGCCTCGGCAACCGAGCGCGCCCGGGTGGCGGTGCAGCGCCGCCTGAAAGACGCGGTCACCCGCATTTCGGAGCACGACGAAGCGCTCGGCCGGCACCTCGAATGGGCCGTGAAGACGGGCACTTATTGTTGTTACCGCTCGAAGTAACACTGTTCCCTCCGCCGTCACGCCTCTGGTTTGCGACGCCGAATTTCTCGGCGGTTTTTCGAACCGGAGAACGAGATGACCAAGCGAATGATGGTGGCGGTGGCGATGTTGGCGGCGGGCACGGCGATGGCCGGCCAGAAGGAAGACGCGGCCAAAGCGCGAGCCGAGATTCAGCAGATGCTGGGCTTCGTGCCCGAGTACTTCAAGGCGGTGCCCGACACCGCGCTGCCCGGCGCCTGGGAAGAGGTGAAGACGCTCGAGGCGACCGACAAGACCGCGATTCCCTGCAAGTACAAGGAGCTGATCGGCCTGGCGGTGGCAGCGCAGGTGCCGAGCCGCTCGTTCGTCTACCTCCACAGCAAGATCGCGAAGCAGAGCGGGGCGACCGACGCCGAAGTGAACGACGCGATCATGATGGCGGCGAGCACCCGTCACTGGAGCACCTTCTTCAACGGCATGCAGCTCGACGAGTCGAAGTTCCGCTCCGAGATCAAGACGGTGACCGACAACATCAAGAAGGCGATCGCCTCGGGCATGCAGCCGCCTGCTCCGATGACGCTCTCCGACCAGGCGAGCGCGCTGAAAGACATGGAGCAGTCGTTCGGGTTCGCGCCGGAGTGGGCGAAGCGCTTCCCCGCCGCCTCGTTCGCCGGCGCCTACCGCGAGCTGCGCGACGTGGAGCTCGGTGAGACCGCGGTGCCGGGCAAGTACAAGAACCTGATCAGCCTCGCGGTGGCGGCGCAGATTCCGTGCAAGTACTGCATGATCGCCGACAGCGAGTTCGCCAAGGTCGACGGCGCGACCGACGCCGAGATCGCCGAGGCGGTGGCGATGGGCTCGCTCACCCGACACTGGGCGACCCTGACCGACGGCCTGCTGGTCGACGAGGCCACCTTCCGCAAGGACGTCGACAAGATGGTGAAGGCGCTCACGATGCCGAAGGGCGTGACCGCGAAGAAGTGAGTGGTCGCTGGCGGTGACGGCTGAGCTCCAGCTCCCACGCGGGGGCTGGGGTTTCGGCGTTCGCTGCTGCCCCGGTGGCGCCACAACCGTTGGAGCTCCAACGAATTTCCGCTACCGTCACCGTCGATGTCGGATTCGTCGCAGGGTCTGCGGTTGAAGGTGCAGCAGTGGTATCGCGAGCGGTTGGCTCCCACCGAGCGGCAGCGGCTGTTCGGGCTCACCATTCTGATCGGTGGGGTGTGCGGGCTGGCGGCGGTCGCCTTTCACCAGTCGATCAAGCTGCTGGCGGCGCTCACCATCGAGAAGGCGGAGCACGCCTCGGGGTGGAAGTGGGTGCCGCTCACGGTGCTGGTGCCGTTCATCGGCGCGGCGCTGGCCGGGTCGCTGCTGCAGTCGGCGCCGCTGGCGCGGGGGAGCGGCATTCCCCAGGTGAAGGTGGCGTACCGCAAGCGCGGGGTGGTGCGGTTTCGCGACGCGGTGGCGAAGTTCTTCATCGGCACGGTGCAGATCGGCACCGGTAGCTCGCTCGGCCGCGAAGGCCCCACGGTGCAGATCTGCTCCGGGGTCGCCTCGGGCATGGCGCGGCTCGCCGGGCTGTCGCCCCAGAACGTGCGGCGGCTGATGCCGGTGGGCGCGGCGGCGGGCATCGCGGCGGCGTTCAACGCGCCGATCGCCGCGGTCACCTTCACCATCGAAGAGATCGTCGGCACGCTCGACCAGACGCTGCTCTCGGGGGTGATCGTCGCCGCTGCGCTGGCCGCGGTGGTGGAGCGGAGCGTGCTCGGCACCCACCCGATCTTCGAGGCGCCGGCCGGCCTCAGCCTGGAGTCGCCGGTCTCACTGCCGCTCTACGCCGGGCTGGGGGTGGCGGCGGGCATGCTGTCGCTGCTGTTCAACGACCTGCTGCTCGGTCAGCGCAAACGCTTTCGGGAGGCGGCGGGGCCGGGGTGGCTGAAGCCGGCGCTGGGCTCGCTCAGCACCGGAGCGCTGGCGGTGGTCGGGCTGTGGCTGCTCGGCGCCGAAGGGGTGACCGGCGGCGGGTACACCACGCTCTCGCGGGCGCTCACCGGCGCGCTCCCGGTGACGGTGATGCTCGGGCTGTGCGCGCTGAAGCTGTTCGCCACCACCACCACCTACGCCAGCGGCGGAGCGGGCGGCATCTTCGCGCCCACCCTGTTCATCGGCGGGATGCTGGGCGGCGCGTTCGGCTCGCTCGACGTGCAGCTGTTCGACCACTCCAGTGCCGAGCTGGGCTCGTTCGCGCTGGTGGGCATGGGCGCGTTGTTCGCCGGGGTGGTGCGAGCGCCGATCACCTCGGTGCTGATCATCATCGAGATGACCAACGGCTACTCGCTGATCCTGCCGCTGATGATCGCCAACATGAGCGCCTACGCGATCGCGCGCCGGCTGCGGCCGGTGCAGATCTACGACGCGCTGCTGCTGCAAGACGGCATCAGCCTCGACGAGAAGCCGGCCGATGTGCTCGAGGGCGCCACGGTGGGGCAGCTGTCGCTCGACGAGCGGCCGTGGGTCACCTTCAAGCTCAGCCAGAGCTCGCGCGAGCTGCTCCAGGCGTTCGCGGAGGCCGGGCGCCAGGAGGTCTTTCCGGTGCTCGACTCCGCCGATCGCCTGGCGGGCATCATCACCCTCGAAGACCTCACCACCCTGGCCGCCTCGCCCGACCTGGAGTCGCTGGTCAACGCCGCCGACCTGATGCGGAGGCCGGCTTCGGTGCTGCTGAGCGAGCGGGCCACGGTGGCGCTCGAACGAATGAACTCCGCGGGGGTGCGCGAGCTGCCGGTGCTCGACGCCGGCCAGAAGGTGATCGGCTTCGTCGACGAGGCGGCGATCGCGCGGGCGGTGCTGAAGTCGCGGCTCAGTCCTGCCAGCTGAGAATGAACACCGCTTCTCCGGCCGGCTGGTGCGAGACGATCTCGACCTCGGGCTTCTTGCCGCCGCTGATCTCGAGGCCGGCCATGAACAGCCCCCGGTAATAGTGGGGGAAGTTGACGTGGCTGACCCACAGCTCGAAGCGGGTCGGCGACAGCTCCTTCACCCGGGTCTCGAGGTAGTTGCCGGCGGTGTTGAGCGACTTGGTGATTCGGCCCATGCCGCGGCGCGGGCCGATCACCCGAAGCAGCGCCATCAGCGCCTTGCCGACGTTGGTCTCGGCGTACGAGGTCAGCACCCGGGTGCCGACGATGTAGGTCGCCTCTTCGGGCGGGCGGCCGGGGCCGAGCAGCTCGGCGGCGATGGTGAGCGACTGCACCCAGGTGGTGAGCGGGTATGCGGTGTCGAGGCGGGTGAAGTCGACGCCCAGCTCGCGGTAGCGCTGGCGCGTGCGCTCGGTCAGCGTCGAGCCGAGTGCGCGCTGCAGCGCCTCGAACGAATTCGAATACACCAGCCGTTCCACCGGTCTCAGTCTGGCATCTCGAACCGGCTGGTGCGAAGCACCTCGCACACGTGAATGGTGTAGCTGGCGAACACCTGGGCGCGCGCCCACTGCTGCGCGGCTTTGTGCTCGGGCTGTTCGCGCCAGGCGATCACGTGCTCGACGGTGTCGAACTCGACCACGGTGACCGCCTCGCCGTCGGCCGACTCGAAGTCTTTGTAGGAGATGAACCCGGGCTGCTTCGGCGCGAGCTCCGCCATGCGGGCGCCGATCTCGCCGAGCCGGGCGAGCACCTCGGGCGACAGCGACGGGCGGGCGCGAGAACGAAAGACGGTGACGATCACGTGTGCTCCTCGATGTGACGGCGACCTGGGTACGGCCGAGATGCCATCGGGTTACCTCTGCGCCTAGGCTTCGCCCGTGTCCGACCCGATTGCCACCATCGAGGCGCTCTACCGCTACCCGGTGAAGTCGATGGCCGGAGAGCCGCTGCAGCGCGCGGAGCTGGGTTGGCACGGGCTGGCGGGAGACCGGCGGCTGGCGCTGCGCAAGGTCGACGACCGCGGCGGCTTTCCGTTTCTGACCGCGGGAAAGATGCCCGAGCTGGTGCGCTTCGTGCCCGAGACCTCGGCCGGTGAGCCGCTGCCGTCGCACGTGAGAACGCCCGAGGGAGAGCGGTTCGCGATCTTCGACGACGGGTTGCCGGCGGAGGTGAAGAAGCGCCACGGCACCTCGGTGCAGATGATGCATTTCGATCGCGGCATCTTCGACGACGCGCTGCTGTCGATCATCGCCACCACCACGGTGAGCGAGATCTGCCGGGCCGCCGGCTGCGCCGAAGACGTGCGCCGGTTTCGCCCGAACGTGGTGGTGAAGCTCGAGGCGCCGGTCGCGTTTCAGGAGGACCGCTGGGTCGGCGGCCGGCTGCGCATCGGTGAGGCGGTGGTCGCGGTGAACACGCCCGACGTGCGCTGCGCGATGCTGAACATCGACCCCGACACCGCGCGGCTGTCGCCCGAGATGATGAAGGCCGCGGTGCGCCTCAACGACAACTACGCCGGCGTGTACTGCAGCGTGCTGCGCCCCGGCGTGCTCGAGGTCGGGCAGCGGGTGTACTTCGAGCCGATGTCGCTCTAGCCGATCGAACTGGGCGGCGCGTGCACCGACAGTGACTTCATCGAGCGCTCCACCGTCTGCGACAGGCGCTCGACCTCGTCGTTGAGCCGCGCGACCTGTTGGTGAAGCGCGTGCAGCTCTTCGGGCCGGGCGGCGCTCGCCGACTTCGACTGCACCCACTGCGCGAGCGCGCGATCGCCCTCGGCGAACGACTGCTGAATGCGCTTGAGCAGATCCTGAGCGGGGGCGCGGCGCTGCTGCGCCAGGTTGGGCTCGACCCGCTCGAGCTCGATCTTCGGCAGCGGCGCCGGCGGCTGCTTCACCTGCGAGCCGAACTTGCGCGCGGCGAGCCTGGCGCCGACCTTCTGAAGAATGTTGTGGGCGAAGAAAGCGACGATGGGAACCACGCGAAAACTCCCGAAGCGGCGCGGCGGCCTGGTCGCGCACGCTCTGAAAAGATTATCGCCCGGCATGCCTCCGGGTTGCGGCTGGGCACGCTAAGCTCCCGTAATCGTGAGGGAGATCGAAGAAGCCGCGAAGCAGAAGCGGGCCGCCGACGAGGCCGCGCGCAGGAAGCAGCAGCTGATCGACGAGGCCCGGCCGGTGCGGTTGGCGCGGGCGCAGCTGGAGCAACGCGAGCGGGTGTTTCGTCACAGCGTGGGCGGAGGCACCAACGTTCAGATCGCGCTGGTGTTCGTCGCGTTCGTCATTCCGGTCGCCGGCTACCTCGCGCTGAGCCAGGTTCACCCGCTCTCGGGCATCGCCGACGATGCCGCGATGGGCGTCGCGGGGCTGCTCGGCATCGGCATCTACTTCGCGGTGGCCGATCGCGTTCAGGGGCTGCTGGCGAAGCGCCGGTTCGAGGCGTTCGTGGCGCCGCTCGATTGGCTCGATGCGCTCAAGTACCGCGACGCGATCTCCGAGAACCGGAGGCGCTCGACGCTGATCGTGCGAATCGACTTCGACGGGCCGTTCAAGGGCAACAAAGCCGACGTGGTCGACGCGGTGAAGACCTGGACCCGGCTGAAGTCGGTGGAGTGGATGGTGGAGCGCCTGGAGCTGATGACGGAGCCGCTCAAGACGACCGAGACGGTGAGCGGCCGCGGCTCTTCTGACACGTTCTTCACCAACCGAGAGCTCCACCTCGCGTTCAAGAGCATCGTCGAAGACGTGATGCCCAAGCTCGCCGCGGTGACTCCGATTCAGCAGGTCTATTGGATCATCGACGGCGACATCGAGCCCTGGGACAAAGAGCTGTCGATCGCCGACTAGCGGGCCGAGCGGAACACCGCGATCCCCTCGGGGTCGTTGCGCTCGGCCTTCAGCCACGGCTCCCGGCCCACCTCGGCCGCGACGCCTCCGAAGGTGCAGACGCTGATCGGCCGCGCGCGCGCTTCGCCCGCCAGCCGGTCGAGCACCCGCCGCAGAATCGCTCCCCGAAACGGGGTGAACATGAAGAACACGTTCGCTTCACCCAGCGGCGCCTCGCGGGCGTCGGCGCAGATCATCTCCACCCGGGCCAGGTTCAGCTCCCGCACGCAGCGGCGCGCGTACTCGCAGTAGCTGGGCTCGACTTCGACGCCGATCGCGCGGGCTTTGGTGAGCAGCGCAGAGAGAATCACCACCCGCCCGAGGCCGGCGCCGAGATCGCAGAGCACGTCGTCGGGCCCGAGCGCGCGGGCCAACTCAATCACCGCCCGCGCCGGCGTCGGTTGATACGACACCATCTCGGGCTCCCGTTCGCGCTGCTCGGGTGAGAGCGGCCCGGCATCCATCACGCCCTGCACCAGCAGATCGAGCGCGTCGTAGCCCCGGCCAGGCGGGCCGGCCTCCCGAAGAAAGGCGTCGAGCTCGAAGCGGCCGGCGCGAATCGAGTCGCGCAGCTCCCGCACCACCCGGTCATTTTCGGCCACCAACCGGTCACGCAGCGCCACCGCCGACTCGGGCGGGTCGCCGAAGCGATCGAAGACGTGCACCTCGAGCCGGTCGAGCGTCGCCGCCCGCTCCCCGAAGCGCCCCGCCGGAGCGGCCGCCAGCGCTGTCACGATTGGGTGAGCGTCTTCCACGCCGCCATATGAACAAAAATACGGCCCCGGTGTTATGGCGCCCTCATGCGAACCTTTCTGGCAGTCGCGTTGCTCGTGGGCAGTCTGGCGCAGGCGCAGGGACTGAAGTTGCCGCAGCAGAGCCCGGCGGCCACGGTCTCTCAGCAGGTCGGTCTGACCGACATCACCGTGAGTTACCACCGGCCCGGCGTCGGAGGCCGCGCGATCTGGGGCGAGCTCGTCCCCTACGGCGACACCTGGCGCGCCGGCGCGAACGAGAACACCACCATCACCTTCAGCTCCGACGCGAAGGTCGAGGGCAAGGCGATCAAGGCCGGCACCTACGGCCTCCACATGATCCCGGTGAAGGGCAAGGACTGGACGGTCGCGTTCAGCAACGTCTCGTCGGCCTGGGGCAGCTTCACCTACGACCAGAAGGAAGACGCGCTGCGGGTCACCGTGAAGCCGCACCCGATCGATACCGTCGAGGAGCGGCTCTCGTACCGCTTCGACAACCCGACCGACACCACCGTCACCCTGGTGATGAGCTGGGAAAAGCTGGCGGTGCCGATGGCGATCTCGGTCGAGACCCCGAAGGTGACGATGGCCTCGGTGCGCACCGAGCTGCGCGGCATTCTCAACTACGACGATCGCGCGCAGACCGCGGCGGCCGACTACTGGCTGAAGAACGGCGGGGCGCCCGACGAGGGCCTGAAGATGGTCGAGAAGGCGATCGCGCGCCGCCCCAGCTACGCCAACCTGATGATCAAGGCCGGCTTCCTCGAGAAGCAGGGCAAGGCGAAAGACGCCGAGGAGCTGCGCACCAAGGCGAAGGCGATCGCCACCGAGAACGAGCTCAACAACGCCGCCTACGGCCTGATGGCCGACAAGAAGATCGACGAGGCGATCAAGATGTTCCAGGCGGTGGTCGAGAAGTACCCCGACTCGTGGAACGCGCACGACAGCCTCGGCGAAGCGCTGCTCACCAAGGGCGACAAGGCGGGCGCGGCGGCCTCCTACAAGAAGGCGCTCGCGCTGGCGAAAGACCCGGTGCAGAAGAAGCGCATCGAGGGCGTGCTCGCCCGCATCGGCAGCTGAGCTGCCCGCGCTGATCAGCCGATCTGCTGGATCGGCTGCTGGTGCACTTCGGAGGGAACCGGCGGCTTCTCGCGGCTCAAGTCCATCAGCGAGGAGATCTGGTTCTCTTTGTGCCGGTTGTAGCGGTACGAGAGGTTGGTCATCAGGCCGGCGAGCACCGAGAGCGGCCGCTTGGTGAGCCAGAGTGCGTTCGCCACCCGCTTGGCGATCTTCGGCAAGGTGTAGAAGTGCCGGTTGACGTCGTTCATCTCGTTCACCGCCTGCGCCCAGGTGAGGTTCTTGTAGCGAACCACCGGGTAGGTGAGCGTGTAGTACTTCCAGTCGTTGGGGTAGTCGTCGGCGATGATTCGCCCCTCGGCCTTCATCTTCTCGAACAGCCGGGTGCCGGGCAGCGGGGTGAGGAAGAGCGTGTTCACCACGTCGACGCCGTAGTGGGCGGCGGCCTCGGCGATCTTCTGGCCGATGCCGGTCTGGTCGACGTCGAGGCCGAGCGCGAACGAGCCGGCGATCTGAATGCCATGCTCGTGAATGCGCTTCACCGACGCCTGGAGGTCGCGGTTCTTCTTGGTGTTGAAGGTCTTGCGAACCTCGGCGAGGCCTTCGTTGGTGGGTGACTCGAAGCCGATCAGCACCCCGAAGCAGCCGGCCTCGCGCGCGAGCTGGAGCAGCTCTTCGTCGTCGCCGAAGTTGATGGTGACCTGGCCCATCCACCGTTTGCCGTGCTTCGCCTTGATCATCGCGCGGAAGAGATCTTTCGCGTAGGCGATCTGCTTCTTGCTGGTGCCGATCAGGTTGTCGTCGACGATCAGCACGAAGCTCTCGGGAACGTTCTTCAGCTCTTCGACCGCTTCGTCGATCTGCCGGCTCCGCAGCTTGGCGCCGTTGAACACGGTGACGCTGCAGAAGCTGCAGCCGATCGGGCAGCCCCGGGAGACCTGAATCGAGCCGAAGAAGTACTTGTCGGGGAGCAGGTCGTGGCGCGCCGGAGGCACCTTGGCCATGTCGGCGAACCCGCCGGCGTAGGTGCGCTGCAGCTTGCCGTTCTTGGCGTCGTCGAGCAGCTTGGGCCACAGCTCGTCGGCCTCGCCGGTCACCACGCTGTCGACCCGCTGGAGCGCTTCTTCAGTGCGGTAGGTGGCGTGCACTCCGCCCATCACCACTTTGACGCCGCGCGCGCGCCAGTAGTCGGCGACCTCGTAGGCCGACTTCGCCTGGGAGGTGAACGCCGAGACACCGACCAGGTCGGGGTTGGGCAGCTTGTCGTAGTCGGGCTTACCGAGGTTCTCGTCGATCAGCTGCACGTCCCAATCGGGGGGCGTGTGCCCGGCGAGCACCATCAGCGCCAGCGGCTTCCAGATGCGAAAGCGGTTGAAGTAGTTGTTGGTGGTGTCGGTGATCGCCACCAACTCGTTGAGCGGGTTGATCAGCAGGACCTTCGGTTTCGTGGCGTGACGGACCGCAGGCGCGCTGTTCAATTGTCTGCCCCCCCGGAGAAACGGCCCCTACTGCGTACCACGATAAGCGCTCGCCGGTACGACTACCGCTGATCTACGGTTTGGTGATGACCTTGGCTCTCGTGACTCTCCTGTTGCTCGGCGCTGATCCACTCAAGGGTTACGAGACCCGAAAGCTGTCTTCTCTGGGCGAGACCCCGTTCGGCATCGAGGGCACGATCAAGCTGCCGCCGAAAGCGAAGTCGGTCACCAGCCGCGAGTCGGCGCCGGTGGGAGATCAGGTGCCCGAGACGCTCGCCACCATCGACCTGCCCGACGGGGTGAAGCTGCTGCTGATGGAGCGCCACTCGGGGATCGCGAAGAAGACCAAGAAGCTGGAGGACTACCTCACCAAGCAGGGGCCGCTGGTGATCAACTCCCATCACGCGACCGGCTACTTCCTCGCGGTCGAGCGCAAAGACGGGGTGGTGATGATGGGCGCCAACTGGTCGGTCGAGCCTGGTCTCGATTGTGCGACAGACAAACCGGTGCCCCTTGCCACCGCGAAGCTGGTCGAGCAGATCTGTCTCTCGTTCTCACCCGTGGGGAAATGACCATGTCGAGCGTCTCTCTGTCTCAGCTGCGCGGGCTCACCGCCACCGAAGTGACCAAGCTGTCGAAGCTCGGGCTCCACACCACCTCCGAGCTGCTGAAGGCGGCGCCCACCACCCAGAAGGAGCAGGAGCTGGCGAAGAAGGCCGGCCTCTCGCTCGACCGGATGCGCGAAGCGGTGAACCGCGCCGACCTGGTGCAGGTGAAGGGCATGGGCCCCGCGAAGGCCGACCTGTTCGAGAACGCGGGCGTCAACAGCGCCAAGGAGCTCGCCCACCGCGACCCGAAGAAGCTCACCCAGACGCTCGAGAAGTACGTCTCGACGCACAAAGAGCTCAACTACCGCGCGCCCGACGAGAAGACGGTGAAGACCCTGGTCGACCGCGCCAAGGCGCTCTACGAGGTGAGCGACACCGGCCCGGTCACCACGCTCGACGAGGCGAAGGATCGCGCCGCCACCGCGCTCACCGACTACGTGAAGAACGTGCTGTTCGGCGACGGCACCGACCCACGGGGCGACAGCTACCGCCACGAGATCCTCGACGGGAAGACCGACGCCGAGAAGGCCGGCATCGAGCAGAAGTTCCTCGCCGAGCTGCCCGCCTACCTGGGCCGCGGGGCTTCACCGCAGGGCAACTCGGCGCTCGACACCGCCGAGGCCGACGCCACCGGCTGGCAGTTCACCGGCCGCTTCAACGGGCTCTACACCGAGCTCCACGTCGACAAGGCCGACGGCGCGATCAAGAACCTGCTGGTCGAGGTCGACTGATCACTTTCGCAGCACCAGCTGGGTGCAGCGAAACGTCGCCAGCAGCTTGCCGTCGCGCTCGTCGGTGACCACCGCGTCCCACACCTGGGTGGTGCGGCCGCAGTGCACCGGGGTCGCCTCGCCGCGAATGAAGCCGCTCCGCGCGGTGGAGATCAGGTTGGCCTTCAGCTCGACGGTGGTGAAGCCGGCCGAGCCCTCGGGCAGGTTCATGATGCAGCCGTAGCCGCAGAGGGTGTCGGCGAGGATCACCGGGGTGGCGCCGTGCAGGTACCCGTTGGGCGAGAGAATCTCGGGGCGCACCGCCATGCGCGCGACCACCTTGCGTGGCTCGGCGGAGACGATCTCGATGCCGGTGTAGCCGGGGAGGGTGGTGGCTCCGAACCGGTTGAAGGCCTCGGCGGAGAAGTCGGTCAACGACGGGTACGGCGAGGGTCGAGCGGTCATGGGCCGAAGATGCGCCCGCGGCGTGCGCTGCGAAAGTGCCTCACCTGCAGTTCGAGCCTGCAATAATGCAGGGTGTGACCCAGTGGGACGACCTGAGGGTGTTTCTGGCGGTGCACCGCAAGGGCAGCCACGCCGGCGCTTCTCGGGCGCTGGGGGTCGACGCCACCACGGTGGGCCGGCGGCTGAGCGCGCTCGAGTCCGCGCTGGGGGCGCCGTTGTTTCGCCGCACCCGCGCAGGTCTGGTGCCGACCGAAGAGGGCAACCGGCTGGCGGTGCGGGCGCAGGCGATCGAAGCCGAGGTGCTGGCGGCGGAGCGCGAGGCGGGCACCGGTGGGGGCGCTTTGCAGGGCCTGGTGCGGGTGACCGCGGGCGACGGCATTCTCACCTACGTGCTGGCGCCGGCGCTGGGGCAGCTGCTCACCCGCCACCCGGGGCTGCGGCTGGAGCTGCGCGACGACTACCGCCGGCTCGACCTGGCGCGCGGCGAGGCCGACGTGGTGCTGCGGCTGGTGCGGCCGAAGGAAGCGTCGCTGGTGGCGCGCCGTCTCGGGAGCGTCGAGCTGAAGCTGTTCGCCAGCGAGTCGTACCTCGATCGCCACGGCCGGCCCGCCTCGGTGGCCGAGCTCGCCGGCCACCAGCTGATCGCCTACGAGCCGGCGGTCGACAAGCAGCCCTTCATGACCTGGCTGTTGGATCGCGCCAAGAAGCCGATTCGCGTGCGCTGCAGCAGCACCGCGGCGATGGTCGCCGCCTGCGTCGCGGGGCAGGGGATCACGATCGCGATGCCGCAGTCGATGCGAGGCTTGCCGGGCGTGGTCGAGGTGCTGCCGCGCGAGGCGGTGCCCGGCAGCGACGTGTGGGGCGTGGTGCACGCCGACAGCATGCGCAACCCGCGGGTGAAGGCGGTGCTCGACTGGGCCGCGGCCGCGTTCGACGCCGCGGGCATGCGACGGGCGTGAACAATCGGGGGCCTGCGGGGTTACGTTACGCCGCTCATGAGCCCACTTCTGCTGCTGTTGGTTGCCGCCGCGCCGCGCCCCGCGATCCCCGCCGATGCGAAGACCGCGATGGAGGCGCTCACCGTCGCCAAGGTGAAGGCGCACCTCACCTTTCTCGGCGACGATCTGTTGGAGGGCCGGGGCACCGGCACCCGCGGGCACGAGCTCGCCGCGAAGTACGTCGCCTCGCAGCTGGAGGCCGCCGGTCTGGAGCCCGCCGGCAGCGAGGGTTGGTTTCAGCCGGTGAAGCTGCGCGAGACGGCGGCCGACCCGAAGGCCTGCGCGATGACGCTGGTGCGCGACGGCAAGCGCACGCCGCTGGTCTGGGGAGACGACTTCATCGTGCGCGGCCGGCCGGCGGTGGAGACCTCGGAGGTCGAGGCGCCGGTGGTGTTCGTCGGCTTCGGGCTCACCGCGCCCGACCGCGGCTGGGACGACTACGCCGGCGTCGACGTGAAGGGGAAGCTGGTGGCGGTGGTCTACGACGTGCCCACCCAGTTCGCTTCTGAAGAAGCGGCCTCGCGCACCTCGTCGGAGGAGGTCGACCGCAACGCCGCGGCCCACGGCGCGATCGGCGTGTTGCACCTCGGCACTCCGGCGCTGGAGAAGATGCTCCCCTGGAAGCGCATCGTCGCCAACGCGGTGTTCCCGGCGATGATCTGGTTCAAGGCCGATGGCTCGATCGCGAAGTCGTTTCCCGAGCTGAAGGTGGGCGGGCTGCTCTCGCCCCAGCTGTCGGCGCGCCTCTTCGAGAAGGCGCCCAAGAGCTTCGAGCAGGCGCTGGAGGGCTTGAAGGACAAGCAGCCGCACCCGTTCGAGCTGCCGGTGAAGCTGTCGGTGAAGAGCGTGGCCAAGCACCGCGACCTCACCAGCCCCAACGTGGTGGGGGTGCTGCGCGGCTCCGACCCGAAGTTGAAGGACGAGTACGTCGTCTACAGCTCGCACCTCGACCACCTCGGCATCGGCCAGCCGGTCGACGGCGACTCGATCTACAACGGCGTGGTCGACAACGCGTCGGGCAGCGCGGTGCTGGTGAGCCTGGCGCAGACGTTCGCCGCGATGCCGAAGAAGCCGAAGCGCTCGCTGTTGTTCGTGTTCACCACCGCCGAAGAGAAGGGCCTGCTCGGGGCCGACGCGTTCGCGGAGCACCCGACGGTGCCGGTGAAGTCGATGGTGGCGAACATCAACATGGACGGCGCGTCGCTCTTCTACCCGTTCGACGACGTGGTGGCGTTGGGCGAGACGCACTCCACGCTGCACGCGCAGGTGGCGAAGGCGGCGGCCGAGCTGGGGCTGACGGTGAGCCCCGACCCGCAGCCCGACCAGGCGTACTTCGTGCGCTCCGATCAGTTTCCGTTCGTGCTGGCGGGCGTGCCGGCGGTGTTCACCAGCGAAGGCTTCAAGGCCAAAGACAAGGCGTTCGACGCGCGCAAGTTCGCCGAGCAGTGGGTGTCGACCCGGTACCACGCGCCGTCAGACGACCTGAAGCAGCCGTTGGCGTGGGACGCGGCGGTCGAGTACGGCCAGTTCCACTTTCTGCTCGGGTACCACGTCGCGCAAGACCCGGCCCGGCCGGCGTGGAACAAGGGCGACTACTTCGGCGAGCACGCTCCCAAGTAAACCCGACGGAGACACACGCGCGCTCCAGGACGACGACAACGCGCGTGTGTCTCATCTCACTGCTCTACGTCGGTCGCGGCGCACGCTTTTGCCCGGAAGCGGCGCCGCGTTTTCACAGCCGATGCCGTCACAGCAGCGGAGCGCTGCCCGGCCCATCGATCGCCGGCATCGGCCGCAATGCAGCGGGAACTCCAATCGGGTCGAGCTGGCCGCTCGGGGTGATCACCGGCGTCCACTGGGCCGGCGCGCCGGAGCCGTCACTCGGGCCCGAGCCTTCGATGAAGCCGCCGCCGGTGCCGTTCGCAGTGCCGCCGCCGGTGCCGTTCGCAGTGCCACCGCCGGTGCCGTTCGCGGTGCCGCCGCCGGCGCCGTTCACAGTGCCGCCGCCCGCGCCGTTCGCAGTGCCGCCGCCCGCGCCGTTCGCCGTTCCACCGCCGGGAGAGCCTTCGATGAAGCCGCCGCCCGCGCCATCGCCGCTCGCGGTACCACCGCCCGCGCTGTTGCCGTCTCCGCCGCCCGCGCCCGAGCTCATCGACGCGCCGGGGCAGAGCACCCAGATCAGAATCTGCCGCGATGGTGTTGTTCGCCGTCATCGTGCCACGCACCCGCACCTCGGCGCCGGGCCCGACCGGCCCGTCTTTGATCTCGGTCGCCGAGGTCCAGGTCACCGTGATCGGCCCGTCAGGCGAAGGAATGCTCAGCACGTTGGTGCCCATGGTCGAGACGCGGCCGCGCTGGAGGTCGACGTTGGTGCCCATCACATGGAGGCGGAAGTCGCCGTTCACCCCCGGCCCGCGGTTGCAGCGCTTGCACGGGTGCGGGAGCGCGGAGGGGTTGATGCTCTTCGGGCTCCCGTCGAAGTGGAGATCGAAGCTGTCGGGAATGCCGTCGTGGTCGCTGTCGAGATCGAGGCAGACCACCGGGTAGAACGCGCGCACCTTCTCGAACGAGAGGTTGGCGGGCAGCTGACCGCCCGGCAGGGTGAGAATGCCGGTGGTGGTGGTGAAGACGCCGAGCGCGTCTTGATGGGTGGCGAGGAACTGTTCTTCCTCCGACTGCGGCTGAGAGTTGTCGCAGGCGAACATCGTGATCAGACAGAGGCCAGCAAGGAGTCCGAGCTTTCGCATGAGCGGGGCCCAATGCGCGGTGCGTGCCACCGGCTCAAGTGCGCGGATGATCAGCGCGGCGGGTGTTCACCGCAGTTCACACCGGCTCGAGGCGCTCCATGTGGGCTGGCGCGTGCGAGCGCCAATCGACCGCGCTTCACACGCGCGGCCGCTGCGCCATGTACGCGCGCGTACTGTACGGCCCGGTTCAGTGCGGCACGACCGGCTGCAGCTGAGAGATCACCTCGCCCACCAGCTGCTTGAGCTCGCCGCGATCGACGATGTGGGTCAGCTTCAGCTCACGCAGCAGCGGCAACAGCTCGGCGCGCGGCTTTCCCAGCGCGAGCGCGAACTGCAGCTGGCTGTAGCCCATCTTCATCTTGCTCACGTAGCGGGCGATCTGCGCTTGCGACATCTGATCGATGCGGGTGAAGCGGCAGCCCACCGCGTAGCCGCCGGCCGCGCGGCGCGACTCGCCCGGCGTCACGCACCAGCGAATCTCCGAGAACACCTGCTGCTTGCCGAAGCCGGGCAGCTCGAACGACACCGAGACGCTGCCTTTCAGCTCCTGGGTGCTGACGAAGCAGAGGCCGCCTTCGCCGATCTGCCGCACCGTCGCCGCCAGCTGCTGGCCCTGGTGGGTCAGCTCCGCGCTGGCCTCGATGGGCGCGCGGGGGAAACGCCGTTTGTTGGTCGCGATCGAAAACGCCATCTCACCTCCCGTTTTGCGAGGGCGCAGCCTAAGCCTCGTTCACCGAGGCCTCAACGTAGTCAGGTGTCGTCGGTCCGAAACCGGTAACGCCGTTACTGGAGGTCGCCGGCGGCGTTGCGGCAGAACAAGTGGCCGTCGCAGTGGTAGCCGTCGCGGCACTTCGTTCCACAGCCGCCGCAGTTGTTGCTGTCTTCCTGAATGTTCACGCAGACGCCGTTGCAGCGCCGGGTGATGCCGGGGCCGGGGCAGGGCGCGTCGCCCCCGCTGCCGCTCGACGACGCCGCTGCGCCGCCACCGCCTGCGATCTTGATCCCGCCCTTCGGGAGCGGAGCGCGAATGCGATCGGCCGCCACGGTCTCCTGCTCGTTGTAGCCATCGTAGTCGACCTTGAACTTGTCGCCCTCGACCGAGAGGATCTTCGCCGCGTAGATCTTCTTGTCCTGCTCGACGAGCACCTTGTCGTTCACCTTCCACGGGCCGCCGGCCTTCACGCTCGCCTTGATTCGCGAGGCGTCGACCGTCTCGTCTTCGTCGTAGCCCTTGTAGGAGACCTTGAAGCTGCCCTTCTCGGCCGAGACGATCTTCGCCTCGTAGAGCGCGCCTCCCTGCTCGACGATCACCTGGTCGCCGGCTTTGTAGCCTCCCGCGAACGCCACCAACGACACGCACATCGCCGCCAAGAACGTCGTCTTCATCGTGTGGTCTTTCCCCGAGACGACTTCTTACTTCTTTCGGAGCGCGTCCGGCATTCCGTCGTGCGGCCCCATCGCCCGCTTCGGCGCGTCGTCCCACCAATGGCTCCACGGCATGTCACCGCGGCGCTGCGGGTGAAACGGGTAGACGATGCGGTTCTCGCCTATGTTCGCCTCGCCGCCGCCGAGAATCGTCGCCTCCTGGGTGCCGTTGTTGATCAGCGCGTGGCAGATGCCGGTGCCGGAGGGGAACGCGATCAGATCGCCCGCCTTCAGGCGGTGAAGCGTGCCGTCGACCCAGGCGTCGACCTCGCCCTCGATCACGTAGGCGAACTCCTCCTCCGACGACTCGGCGTGCGGCCAGCTGCTGCGGGTGCCCGGCGGGAGCCGTTGGAGGTGGAGGCCGACCTTGAGCATGCCCGCGGCGCGCGCGATCGCTCGAGACGGGCCCATGCCCTCGTCGCTGTTGGGGTAGCGGTGAACGGTTTCGGGTACGTCTTTGGCAGAGACGATGAACGGCGGGCGGTTCGAGCTCATCGCCCGCTCGTATCACTGGTACGCGATGTTGAAGCTGATCGTGTCTTTGGCCATCACCTGCATCTCCACCAGGGCGACGTTCTTCGCGCGGCAGTGCTCCAGCCAGGCGAGCAGCGAGCCGCCGATCTCGTTGGCGGTGACGTCGTCGGTGTAGGGCCAGCCCTCGAGCGCGCCCGACACCCGGCCCGGCTCGGTCTTGTGAATCTTGAGCGCCCCGCGATCGAAGTAGTTCGACCAGAAGCGGCCGGAGAGCCCGATGATCATCGCCGGGGTCATGAACGAGAGCGCGGCGCGGTAGATCACTCCGATGTCCTTCGAGGCGAGGTCGTGACCGATCTGCCGCGCGGCGAACGGGTGGTTGCCGTGAAAGCGGCGCACCATGAACTGAATGCCCGCGTAGTACATCTCGATCGGCACCCACGAGACCGCGAGCACCTGGCGGTTGGCGACCGGCTCCGCCATCGACTTCGGGAGCGTGGTGACGAACTCTTCGTAGGCCGCCTCGCCGTACTTTTCCTTCAGGTAGGTGATCAGGTTGGTGACGGTGAAGCCGCGCGCCTTGCCGCCCAGAGGCTTGTTCGGGTCGGGCGCGTACTTTTCGATCGTCATCCCAATGGCAGGATAACAGCCCCTCAGCGCAACGAAGCGGTGAAGCGCGAAGCGAGCATGGCCGCCCCACCGTCGCCGGAACCGTAGAAGCGTGACTCGGTGGCGATCTGCGCCACCAACTCACCCGTGCTCACATCGCGGGGAAACTCGAAGGTGATCGCGCCGTCGCGCAGCAGCCCTTCGGCGTGGAGCACCCACTTGTCGAGGTCGAAGCCGGAGACCTGGGTGGTCTCGACCTGGAACTCCTTGCCCTCGCGGGTGAGCAGCACCGCGCGCGCGTGGTCGTCGTAGAACTCCGGCTTCACGTTCAGGCCCGCCTGCCGCGCGGCGAGCACGAAGAGGGTGGTGGCCGACAGACAGTTGTAGTGCCCGTCTTCGAGCACCCGGTTGAGCGAGAAGGCGTCGATCTCGTACTGCTTCAGCGGCGCTTGGGTCGCCACGTAGTCCTGGTGGAGGTGGCGCAGCAGCAACTGAGCGGCGATCGCCTCGGGCTCGCGGCGAATCTCGCGCACGATCGGATCGACGCGGTAGTGGAACTCGGCTTCGAGCTGCCGCAGCTGCGCCTCGTCTTTCGCGCCACCGGCGATCAACGTCTCTTCCAACAGCGGATCTTCGTGTTGAGCGGCGAAGGCGGGCACTGCGAGACAGCAACCGAGGAGCACCACGGTGGATGGACGCATCAAAAGTTCAACCCGGCATCGGCGAGCCGAGTTCCAACTTTCGTGTGCCGCGCTGCGCTACGCCTTGATGCCCGGCAGCCAGTCCGACAAGTCCACGTTGTTCCAGCGTGAATCGTAGTGCTGCTCGAACACGCCGCCGTCTTGTGGGTTCAGGTGGCTGACGCCGTAGCCGCTGTTCGCCTTGAACGGCCCGCCGCTGCCCAGGTTGAGCGCCTCGAACTCCGCCACCGGCAGGTCCATCGCGCGCAGGGTGTTGGCGAGGAACTGGTTCATCGGAAAACCGAAGCGGCTGTACACGAGGTCGTCGCGGTCATCCATGTTGCGGTAGTCGAGGTACTGGCCGGTCTTGAAGGTGCCGCCCGCGGAGCCGAAGGTGATCACCGGCGTGTTCCACGACTCGTGGCCGCGCTTGTTGTGCTCGTTGGCCACCACCACGAACGAGTCGTCGAGCAGGTGGTTGGCGTCGAGCTTCTTCGCCAGGTCGAGCGCGATGTCTTTCATGATGCCGCGGTTGTTCTCGACCAGGTTGTCGTACGCGGTCTGATCAGCGATCGCGTCGTTGTCGTTGTCGTAACCCTGGTGAGACCACTTGTGGTAGTCCTCGGGGTCGCTCGACACGAGGCTCTGGGCCCAGCCGAGAAACGAATTGCACAACCCGCAGGCCGCCAGCGACGCGATCACGTCGTTCATGGTGGTGAGAATGATCGCCCGGTCGGTGAGGTTCGAGGCCGGCCGCATCTGGCTGCACACCGGAGCGAGCGCCGACACCTTCTGCTGGGTCTGCTGAATGAACTGCAGGTGGAGGTCGAGCTTCTGCTTGTCGGCCGCGCCCAGCCGCGAGTTGTTGCCGCGCAGCGCCTTGTAGTCGGCGAACACCTGGTCGACCAACGTCTTGCGCAGCGGCGCCTGCGACTGGGTGTTGGTCATGAAGAACGCGTCGAACAGCGTCGCCGGGTTCGCGTACACCGGGTTGGTGAACACGATCGGGCTGCTGTTCGGTTGGGTCGGGTCTTGCCAGGTCGAGCTGCCCTGGTAGCCGGAGCTGCCTTCGCTCTGGTTGGCGGTGAAGCAGACCGCGCGGCCCACCTGCATCGGGTTCTTGTAGAACGAGCTGGAGTAGCCGAGCACCCGGTCGATCGACGCCATCGGAGGGTTGCCGCTGGTGGCGTTGGAGTTCTGATCGTCGGCGTTGCCGAACTGCGCGTGGTGATGGCAGTACGCCAGCGACAGGTAATCCATCCCCTGGAGCATCATCATCTTCGACAGCAGCGGCGTGAAGTCGGCGTCGATGATGTGCGAGATCGCTCCGCCGTTCGCGCTCGCCATGGCGCTCAGGTCGCCTGCGTGCACGTCGTGGCGGCCGGGTACGGCGATGGTGGTGAGGCCCTTGGTCTTGTAGGTCGGGTAGTCGAAGGGCAGCTGGGGCATCAGCAGCGATTGCGGCCCGTACATTCTGTAGAGCCCGTTCTGGGCGAGGATGCCGACGAAGGTCTTCTGCACCGGCATCGTCTGCGCGAGCGCCTCGTTGCGAAACAGCGACGGGAGCAGCGGGAGCGCGAGGCTGGCGCCGAGGCCCTGAAGAAAGTGGCGGCGGTTCAGTCGGTCGAATCTCACTGGATCTTCCTCTCGAGGAACGAGTCGCGGCGAACGAGCTCCTTGAACATCTCCTTCAAGCTGCCTCCCTGCGCGGTGAGCTTCTGGCGCATCGACTCGAGGTCGCACGCGTCGGCGCCGGCTTCCTTGCGGCCGTAGGTGAAGCGGAAGGTCTGCTGCACGAAGCAGCGCTGGCCCTTGCCCGACTGGTCGATCTTCTGGGCGAGCTCGACGATGTCCTTGGTCATCGTGGGGTCGAGGGCGCCGGTGATCACCGGGGCCGACGCGGTGCTCACCGCGAGCTGGTTCACCACGTTGCCCTGCGCGTCGAGCTTGAGCTCGAGGGTGCGCTTGCGCCCGAGCGCGTCGAACCCCTCGGAGGCGAAGCCGATCGGGTTCATCTGGCCGTGGCAGGCCTGGCAGGTCGACGACGCGGTGGCGGTCTCGACGATCTGCCGCTGGGTCTTCGACGGGTCGGGGGTGAGCGGCTTGATCATCAGCGACGCCGGCGGAGGCGAGAGCTCGTCGCAGAGCACCTGCATGCGCACCTTCTTGCCCTTGATGATCGGCCGGGTGATCTCGCTGCCCGAGACCAGCATCGCGCCGCGCGAGAGCAGCCCCGAGCGCTCGCCCGGCATGAAGGGCACCAGGTTCTGCGCGGTGCCGTCCCAGGGAGCGACGCCGTAGATGCCAGCGAGGTCGCTGCTGCGCGCGAAGGAGTAGTTGCTCTCGAGCAGGTCCTCGTAACGGCCGCCGGTGGTCAGCGTGTAGAAGAGGCCGAGGTCGACCACCTCCTGAATCATGTCGGCGCGCAGATCGTGGCCGCTGACGCCGATGTTCAGGCCGGTGGCGAACGCGTCGAACGCGGGCGTCTCCATGCTGGGAATGCCGGGCATCTGATCGAGCTGGAGCCAGGTCTTGTAGAAGGTGGCGAGCCCGGTCTGCGCGCGCGGGTCGTCGAGCACCAGGTCGAGCACCGCCTCGAGGTCTTTGCCGTTCGCCGCAGCGAGCGTGGCGTCGTCGGCCGGCGCCTCCCAGAAGAGGAAGGTGAGCTTGTTGAGCCGCTCTTCGTCGCTCAGCTGGTAGGTGGCGTCGACGCCCTCGGTGCCCGAGACGAGCGCGCCGTCGAAGTCGAGCTCGTAATAGAAGTCGGGGTGGAGCAGCAGCCGGGCGATCAACCCGGTGAAGCCGTCGGCGCCGAGCGAGCCATAGAACGAGACGAAGTCGGCCTCTTCGGCGGAGGTGAGCGGCCGCCGAAATGCTTTGTGTCCAAAGTAATCGACCACCTGGGTGAGGCAGGTGGAGTCGGAGAGCGAGGCGCGGGTCGAGCCGCTGCCGCAGACCTTCACCATCTTCGCCACCATCGCGTCGTCGGCGTTGACCGCCTGGGCGAGCGCCACCGCGACCTCGAAGGTGGCGTCGACGTGGGCCTGGGTGACCAGGGTGTCGCTCCGGGCCGAGAAGGCGTTGCTGTCGGCGGGCACCAGGTCGAGCTGCGGCTGCACCGCGGCGAAGATCGACGCGCGCTGGGCCGAGGTGAGCGGGCTGAAGAACGCGTTCAGCGACGCGGCCCACTGCGCTTTCGAGAGCCGCCGAATCGGAGTGGCGCTGATCGCCGTGCCGTTCGGGTCGCAGGCGAAGCTGGGGTCGTAGGCGGTCGCCGCGCCGCCGCCCGCGCCGTTGGAGCCGCCCGCTCCGGAGCCCGCGGCCGAGCCACCGCCGCCGGCTCCGCCCGGGTTCATCCACTCCGAGATCCGGCCGGTGCAGCCGGCGAGGGTGATCACTGCAAAAAGGAGAATTCGGGGTGCGCGCTCCATGGGGAGGCGCAAGAGCAATGCCAGGGCCACAAATTGGGCCAGTCGGGGCGCGGGGTTACCGGCCTCGGTGATGCACCGGTGCAACACGTGAGGACGCCATTCCTCAGAAGCCGAGTACATTGGCGCGGCCTTGGTGGACTCCCCGAACATCCCGACCGACGCGATGACGCCGGCCGAGCTGGCGCCGTTGGCGCTCAAGGTGGTGGTGGTCTCGGGCCCCGACTTCAAGAAGGAGCTGCTGCTCGACGCGGGCAGCTATCGCGTCGGCAAGGACCCGGCGTGCGAGCTGGCGCTGACCGACTCGGCGGTGTCGCGCACCCATCTGGTGATCGAGGTGACGGCGGCCGGTGCCAAGCTGTCGGATCAGGGCTCGACCAACGGCAGCTTCATCGACGGGGTGCAGTTCAGCTCGGTGGTGGCGCGGCCTCCGTCGCGGATCAAGCTGGGGCGCACCGAGCTGCAGCTGCTGCCGCGCGGGGAGCGGGTCACCGGGCCGGCGCCGTCTGACAAGGAGCGCTTCGGCGAGCTGATCGGCTCGAGCCTGGAGATGCGGCGGGTGTTCGCGGTGCTCGAGCGGCTGGCGCCGGCGGGCGGCGATGTGCTGATTCAGGGCGAGACCGGCTGCGGCAAAGAGCTCTGCGCGCGGGCGATTCACGCGCACAGCGCGCGGGCGAAGGGCCCGTTCGTGATCTGCGATCTCGCCGCGGTGGCGCCGACGCTCGCCGCCGCCGAGCTGTTCGGCCATGCGAAGGGCGCCTACACCGGAGCGCTGAAGGATCGCGCGGGCCTGGTCGAGAAGGCGCACGGCGGCACGCTGTTCCTCGACGAGCTGGGCGACTTCTCGCTCGAGCTGCAGCCGAGCCTGCTGCGGGTGCTCGAGCGGCGCGAGGTGCGGCGGGTGGGTGAGAACGACTACCGGCCGGTCGACATTCGGGTGGTGGCGGCGACGCACAAGGACCTGCCGTCGGAGGTGAAGGCGGGGCGCTTTCGCGAAGACCTGTACTACCGGATCGCCGCGAACACGGTGACGCTGCCTCCGCTGCGCGATCGGCGAGAAGACATTCCACAGCTGGTAGATGAGCTGCTGGCGAAGCTGGGCAAGCCGAAGAGCCAGCTGTCGCCCGAGACGCGCACGCTGCTGCTGGCCCAGGCGTGGCCGGGCAACGTGCGCGAGCTTCGCAACGTGGTCGAGCGCGCGGTGGGGCTGGGCGACGTCGGCGAAGAGGCGAAGGGGCCGCTGAGCTTCAAAGACGCGAAGGACAAGCTGCTCGCCGCGTTCGAGCGCGACTACCTGAAGGACCTGATGCGGCGCTGCAACGACAACGTGTCGCGGGCGGCGCGCGAGGCGGGCATCGATCGGGTGCATCTGCATCGGCTGCTGAAGAAGCACGCGGTGGAGTAAGTTGTTCGCGTGCTCGCGGTGGTGCTGATCGCGCTGGCGGTGGCTCCCGACGAGGCGCCCGAGCTCACGCGCGCCAAGGAGCTGTACCAGTCGATGCACTACGAGCAGGCGCAGAAGGCGCTCGCCAAGGCGATCACCTCGCCCGGGCTGACGCCGGAGGATCGCGCGCAGATCTACCTGTACACCGGGCTGTGCCGGCACCAGAGCGGCGACGAGAAGGGTGCGCTGAAGGCGTTCAAAGAAGCGCTCACCATCGACGCGAAGCTCGAGCTGCCGCAGGTGAGCCCGAAGGCTCGGCGGGCGTTCGAGCGGGTGAAGGCAGAGATCGCTGCCGAGCAGCCTCCGCCCGAGCCGGCGAAGCCGGTGGTCGTCGAGGAGCCGTCGAAGCCTGCACCGGTCGAGCCTGCTCCGGTGGTCGCTCCAGCGGTGACTGCGCCGGTGGTCGTCGCTCAGCCAGAGAAGACGCATCGGTGGTGGCCGTCGCTGCTCGCCGGTGGCGCGGCGATCGCGTCGGCCGGGGTCGGCGTGTATTTCGGAAGCCAGGCGGTGCAGACGCGCAAGTCAGCAGACATGGCGATGTTCGCCGGCGATGGATTTCGGCTCACCCAGCAGGCGCAGAGCCAGGCGCTGACAGCGAACGTGCTCTACGTGGTCGCGGGCGTGCTCGCGGCGTTCGGCATCGTCGGCGCGTTCGTCTTCTGAACCCCTCTCCTGGAGGGAGAGGGGTCACTTCTTGAGGTTGATCTCCACCAATTCCTGCCGGCCCGGTCGCACTTCCACCGCGACGGTCTTCGTCTTGCCGAGCTCGGAGTTCGTCACCGTCACGCTGTGTCTGCCCGCGGAGACCTCGAGCGCAGACAGCGGCGTAGCGCCGACCATCTCGCCATCGACCAGCACGTCGGCCCAAGGATTCACCCGCACCAGCAGCTTCCCCTTACCGCGCGGCTTCACCTTCACCGGCTCAGGCGGAGGCTTCACCGGCTCGACGATCTTCGGCGGCTCCTGAGCAGGCGCAGGCGGAAGTTCTGGCGACTTCACGACGACAGGCTCCTGTGTCGCCTCCGGCGGCGACGGCGGCGGCGGTCGAGTGAACGCGAACACCGCCGCGCCCACGGCGAGCACGGCAACGCCCGCCACCGGCGCGATCCACATCCGCGAGCTCCGCCTGCGCGCCGGAGTCGCGCGACCCTCCTGCTGCGTGGGCACTGCGTCATGCGCACGCTGCAGCTGCGCGGTCGGCGCCACCGGAGTCGCGAGCGCCTGAATCTGCGCCGGCGGGAACATGCGCTCGAGCCAGCTGGCGACCACGCTGGGCGGCTCACCGGTGCTGCCAGCAAACGCCTCGAGGTCCTTCGCGAGCGCGAGCGCGTCGGGGTAGCGCTTCTCGGCTTCCTTCTCGAGCGCGCGGTCGACGATCGCCTGCAGCGCAGCGGGAGCATCGGGTCTCAACAGCCGCAACGGCGGCGGCTTCTCCTTCAGAATCGACAGCGACAACGCCGCATCGGCCGGCACATCGAACGCGCGCTGGCCGGTGATCAACTCGTGCAGCACCGCCCCGACCGCGTAGAGGTCCGCCCGGCGATCGAGCGGCTTTCCCAGCAGCTGCTCGGGCGGCATGTACGCCAGCTTGCCCTTGGTCTCGCCGGGGCGGGTGCCGCTGGCGGCGGCGGTGGCCTTGGCGATCCCGAAATCGGTGACCTTCGCGCTGCCACTGCGGCTGACCAGCACGTTCTCGGGCGACACATCGCGGTGCACGAGCTTCAGCGCCTGCCCGTTCGCGTCGTGGAGCTCGTGCGCGGCGTGCACCCCGAGGCACAGACCGATCACCAGGTAGGCGGTCACCGCGTGTGGAATCGGCTCCTGCAGCTCGTGCGAGCGGCGAAGGATCGCGCGGAGGCTCCAGCCGGGCACGTGCTCCATCACCAGGTAGTAGTTGCCGGCTTCTTCACCGAGCTCGAACACCTGCACCACGTTGGGGTGGTTGATCAGCGCGGCGAGCCGGCCCTCGTTGAGGAACATGTCGACGAACGTCTTGTCGACCGCGAGGTGCGGGAGGATCTTCTTGATCACCAGCTGCTTGGTGAAGCCGGCCGGACCCGCCTGGCGCGCGAGCCAGATCTCCGCCATGCCACCCACGGCGATCTTCGATTGGAGCTCGTAGCGCCCGAGCCGAAATGCGCTCACGTGCCGAGACTAGCGCACACCGTGCCAATCGCCGCGGCCCGCTGGCATCGCTCTTGCGAAGGGCTGCGGCATGACCGTTCGCCGATGGCTGCCGTTGTTGCTGCTCCTCGCCGGCTGTTTCGGAGAAGTGGGCCCGATGCCGGCTCACGACTCCGGGCAGCCGATCGACTCAGGACAACCCGAGGTGGACTCGGGCCAACCGGCCGTCGATTCAGGCACGCCGGTGATGGACAGCGGCGTGGTCGACTCCGGCGTGCCCGACGCGGGAATGGCCGACGCGGGACCGATGGACTCGGGCGTGACCGACGCAGGCAGCGGCAAGATCCCGGTGTTCATCGCGCAGGGCGCCGAAGGGCGAACGATCATGTCGTGCGACGACGGCAAGAGCTGGGTCGGCGATCGCTCCTGGGACAAAGACGCCGATCCGCTGATGTGCGGCATCACCCAGACCAAGCAGTGCTACGCCGACGACTGCTCCTACGAAGAGAACAACGCCTGCGTGCTGGCGAACTGCTGCAACGACACGCCCGATGTCCCGAAGGGCGTGATCTACGGAGACGGAAAGTTCGTCGCGACCTGGGGTTGGGGCCAGCCGGGCGCGGTGCGCACCAGCACCAACGGCGTCGACTGGACGACCACGCACCCGAACGACAGCTTCGGCGGAGTGGCCTACGGGGCCGGGCGCTTTCTGGTCGCGTCGCGCTCGCCGTTCAGCTCGGCGGATGGCCTCAGCTGGAGCGCCGCCAGCGAAGCCGACTTCCGCAACGACGACGGCTCGCAGATGTGGAGCGTGCGGCGCTTTCACTTCGCCGACGTCGGCAGTGGGGTCTTCATCGCGGTGGCGAGCGGCAACACCAACCGCGACGTGATGCTGACCCGCGACCTCGGGCAGACCTGGGTGCGGCCGTCGAGCCTGCCGTCGTCGTGCGCGAACATCGGCAGTGAGTACGGCGGCTTCGTCACCGGCGGTGGCGTGATCGTGATCGTCGACGAAGCTGGCAACGCGTGCCGCTCGCTCGACGGCGGCGATACCTGGACGGTCACCGCGACCGGCGCGACGCAGGTGCTCTCCCACGGCGTGTGGACCGGCAGCGAGTTCTGGTTCTGGGGCGACGACAAGGACCTGCTGCGCAGCGCTGATGGCGCGACGTGGACGAAGACGCCGATGACCACTCCGATGCGGCTGGGGCCAATCGCGCGGTCGCCCGGCGGCACGCTGGTCAGCGCCGGCACCTTCTGGGACGGCTACGGGAATCAGCAGTTCGCGCGCAGCACCGACGGCCTGAAGTGGGACCTGCTGCCGGCCAGCGCGATGACCCAGTCGCACCCGCTGTTCTACGTGACGTTCGGCTATGCGGACCCTTCTGCCGACTGCCACCTGTGACCCTCTCCTGACAGGGGAGGGCCGACGGACGCATCAGCGTCCGCGGGGAGCGGTTAGCGGGCCCGATCTGTTGCACGCGAGTTACAGGTGAGGGCGCGAGTCCACGCCGCTCGAGCACGAAGTCGGAGGCGTGACGCCCCTCCCGCCCTTCGGGCACCCTCCCCCTTGGTGGGGGAGGGGGATTGCTCACGTCACGGGCGAACCCGACGAATGCGTCCGTTCCCCGTGTCGGCGACGAACACAGTGCCATCGGGCGCAATCACCATTGCGTGCGGCTGATCGAACAGTGTGCCGGTGGTCCCATCGACGAGTCCGCTGGTGAACGGCGCGCCCGCCACGATTTCCTGTACGCCACCGTCTGCCGGCCGGCGCCGTAGCGTCTCGGCGTCGCCGTACAGCGCGTAGAAATCACCGCCGCTGAAGCCGACGTCATTGGGCTCGCAGTAGTACTCCCAATGCGGACCCTTGCCGCACTCGTCGATGGTGAGCACGGGGGCGAGCTTGGTGCCCGAGGTCGAGTAGCGCTGAATCTGCTCCGACGCGGCATCGGCGACGGTGAGCACGCTGCCGGGAGCGAACGCCAGCCCGCGGGGGAAGAACCAGTCGGTGTACACCTGCGACAGCTGCCCGCTGGTCGACAGCTTCCCGATCACGCCCTGGCCGGGCTCGGCGGAGTCCGAGAAGTAGAGGGCTCCGTCGGCGTCGACGACGATCGACTTCGGCGCGCAGAGCGTGGCGGTGGTCGGAGGATTGTCGAGCGACGGATCACAGTCGGGCAGCGTGAAGGTGGCTCCGTGGGCAGTGCCGATCACGGTCGACACCTTGCGAGCATTCAGATCCATCTGCCGGATCGTCCCGTTGCCGGTGTCGGCGACGAGCAGCTTTCCGCCGGGCAGCAACCGCAACCCGCGGGGCGCGTTGAACCGCGCGTGGACGAAGTCACCGTCGAGCGAGCCAGGGCTCCCGCCCGCGAGGGTGACCACGGTGCCATCGGCTCCGAGCACCCGCACCGCGTGGTGAAGCGTGTCGGAGAAGAAGAGGTTCCCCGTCGCCGGGTCGAGCTCGATGCCCTGCGGCGCGGCGAGATCGACCTCGAGCCCGCATCCATCGGCGAGCGCCGGAGCCGGCCCACCTGCGACTGTGCTGACCTGTCCGTTTTCGATCTTCCGAATGCGCCCATCGGCGGGCGAGGTGAAGAAGACCGCATCGCCGAGCACTGCGACGCCGGCGGGATACGAGAGCAGCGCGGTGGCGGCCGGCCCATCGTCGAGGCCCTGAACTCCGGTGCCGGCGAGGGTCGACACCGCTCCTCCCGGCTCGACCCGCCGCACGCGGTGGTTGCCCTGGTCGGCGACGTACACCGCCTGCGCGTCAGCCGCGATCGCGGTCGGCCAGAAGAAGCTCGCGCTGGAGAGCGCTCCGTCCTGAAAGCCGTAGTACTGGCCGGCGAGCGCGTGCGGTGGGCCAGACGGGTGCCCTCCGTCGAGGGGCACGGTGAACAACTGCTGCTCTCCGTCGGTGAAGTAGAGCGTGTGCTGATCGGGCGAAAGCGCGAAGGTGTCGGTCGAGAGCACCTGGTGGCCGTCGATGTTGGTGCAGGGGCTCAGGTCGTTCGCCGCCTGGCCTCCGTCGAGCTCGAAGAACTTGATCAGGCAGTGGGCCGCGTCGGAGGTGATCACCACGTTGTTCGCCACCACGATCCCGTGAGGCCGGGTGAACTCAGTGGGGAAGCCATCACCGGCGAAGCGCGTCACCTGCCCGTTCGGAGCGATCACGTGCACCGAATCGGACTCGTTGCTCACCACATACAGCTCGCCGTTCGGCCCCCGCGCCATTCCCTGCGGCCCGCACAGCGAGCGGGTGTCGTTGGGGTCGCAGCGGCCGTTGCCGGCGACGGTGGTGACCGCGCCTCCGTCGAGCGGCACTGCGCGCACGGCGTGGTTGCCGGTGTCGGCCACCAGCAGCACGCCTTCGGGCAGCGCGAGCAGGTGGGTCGGGTTGCGGAACCGCGCCTCGGCGGGTGGTCCATCGACGAGGCCGGGCGTGCGCTTGCCGGCGAGGCTCGAGACGCAAGGCGTACCGGCGCACGACTCGACCGGCTTCGGGCAGGTCTTCCCGCACACCCCCACCACGCAGGCGAGGTTCGAAGGGCAGGGGTGGGTCGCGTCGCACGGCTTGCCGCTGGGGTCGTAGGGCTCGACCTTGCAGCCGAGCAGAGTGCAGGTGACCACCAACGCCGCGACGAGACGCATGCCTGAGCCGAGGAGTATACGGCCGCGGCGGCCGGGCGGATGTCAGTCCTTCTGCTTCGAGGGCTGAAAGATCCACGGGAAGCTGATCTCGATGCTCTCGCCGTCGGGTGGCCGGGGGAACTCCCACTTCTTCACCCGCTCGGTGATGCACTTGCCGACCTCGGCGTCGGCGACGGTGTTCTCGCTGAAGTGCACCTCGGTGACTTCGCCGGTGGGGCCGATGGTGAAGGTGAGCGACACGCGGCCCGCGAGCTTCGGCTTCTCCCGCAGCTGCTTCTCGTAGCAGAAGCTCACCTCGCCCTTGTGCGCGCCGACCACCTGCTTGATCAGCGGGCCGTCGAGGTCAGCGATCGCCGCGTCGCCGGGGCCGGTCTCTTTCACCAGCTTTCCGTTGGTGTACTCGCGGCGCCAGATCGAATTGCCGCGGGCGTCGTTGAGCTCCCAGACTCCGTCGCGCTTTCCGTCAGACCAGCTGCGCGTCATCTGCTTCGAGCCGTCGGCGAAGAAGGTCACCTGCGAGAGCGCGACGCCGTGGGCGTAGTTCGCCCGGTGGAGCAGCACGCCCTTCTCGTCGTGAAACTCCTGCGGGCCGTGCAGCTTGCCGTCGCCGTCGAGGCACGACTCTTCTCCGTCGGTCTGCTGGTGGGTGGTGCCCTTGGGGCACTGCAGCGGCGCCGCGGCGAGCAGGGCGACGAGGAAGAACATGCGCCGACACTATTCGATATACGCCCGCGAATGAGCACCACCCGGCACACCATCGACATCGACGCTCCTCCTGAGAAGGTGTTCGAGCGGTTGGTCGATCACGAGGCGATGGCGCGTTGGCCGGGCATCAGCCGGTGCATCCTGGTGCGCCAGGGTTCGCCGAAGAACGGCGTCGGAGCGGTGCGGCGGGTGACTGCGATGGGCATGACGCTCGAGGAGGAGGTCACCGAGTACGACCCGCCGCGTGCGTACGTGTACAAAATCATAAAAGGACTTCCGGTGAGGCACCGTGGCGAGGTCAAGGTGGTGCCGCGCGGCGCCGGCTCGACGATCGAGTGGGAGGTCGAGCTCACGGCGCGCATCCCGTTGATGGCGCCGATCACGGTGGCGGCGCTCGGCTGGGGGCTGCCGCGGGCGCTCCGGTACTTCAAGGCCGAGGTCGAGCGCGGGCTAAGCGGCTAAGCGGCCAAGGGGCCAAGGGGCCTCGGTGGGTTGCCGCTCAGGCGTCAGCCACTCCGCGTGTGCCAGAGTGCGGTCATGCTCATCGGCGCCGCGCTTTGCGTCGTGTTGACCCAGAGTCCTCTGCAGCCGTCGCACGTTCACCTGGTCGATCAGGCCTTCACGCTCGCTGACCCGGCGGCGGAGCAGCCGGCACTTGAGCGAGGCTCGGTCTGGTGGACCGTGCTCGGAGTCACCGATGGCGTGCTCTACGTCGGCACCCTCGCGTTCGTGATCGCCGGAGCCGCGGTGAAATGGAGAGCCGATGGCGGGTACGCCGCAGTGCTCACCGGCAGTACTTTCGTCGGTGCCGCAGCGGGTGGATTCGGCGGGTACTTTCTCGGCGAGAAGGCGCGCGACGGCTCGTTCGGCGGCAGAGTCGCGCTGATCGTGCTCGCCGCCGCGGTGGTGACCGCTGGCCTGGTGACGGCCGTGTACGGCGTCGCCAGCCTCGCCAGCAGCGGGCTCGGGTTCACGCCCAACTAGGTTCAGCCTTCCGCGATCGCGGCCAGCATGTCGGCGGCCTGCGCGCACGCGTCGGCCGACACGTCGAGGTGGGTGACGACGCGGAGCTTTCGCGGACCCACCGGGTTGAGCAGCAGCCCGCGGCGCTTCGCTTCGGCGACCACCGCCGCCGAGTCGGGCCCGCCGTCGGCCACGTCGAACACCACGATGTTGGTCTGTACGGTGGAGAGGTCGATCTTCAGCCGCGGGCTCTTCGCCAGCCGCTGGGCGATCTTCTTCGCGTTCGCGTGGTCCACCTCGAGCTTCGGCAGGTTGTGATCGAGCGCGTACAGACAGGCCGCCGCGAGCAGGCCCGACTGCCGCATCGCGCCGCCGAACATGCGCCGGTACCGGTTCGCGCGATCGATGGTCGCCCTGGTGCCCGCCAGAATCGAACCCACCGGCGCTCCGAGGCCCTTCGAGAAGCACGCGCCCACCAGGTCGAACGGGGCCGCGAGGTCGCCGACCGGCTTCCCGCTCGCCACCGCCGCGTTCCACACCCGCGCTCCGTCGAGGTAGGTCGCCACGCCGCGCTCACGCGCCGCGCCGCAGATCTTCACGATCTCCGCCTGCGGCAGCACCACGCCGCCGGCGCGGTTGTGGGTGTTCTCGATCTCGATCAGCGAGGTCGGCGGGTAGAGCATGTGCCCCAACGGCTTCAGCGCCGCGAGCAGCTCCTCGAGCGTGAACATGCCCTTGCTGCCGATGGCGGTGAACTGCACGCCTGCGTTCGCGCCCGACGCGCCCGCTTCGTGCCACACCGCGTGGCTCTCGTGGCTCACCACCACGTCGTCGCCCGGCCGGGTGAGCGTGCGCAGCGCCACCTGGTTGCACATCGTGCCGGTGGGCAGAAACAGCGCCGCTTCCTTGCCGAACAGCTTCGCGCAGCGCTCCTGCAACAGGTTCACCGTCGGGTCGTCGCCATACTGATCGTCGCCCACTTCGGCGCTGGCGATCGCCTGGCGCATCGCCGCGGAGGGCCGGGTGACGGTGTCGGAACGCAGGTCGATGGTGTTCATGCGGCGCAAGATACATAAAGTCGCCGCTGATGAAGACCGAAGCCGCGTTGAGAAAGCTGGCCGCGGGGCTGCCAGGTACCGAGCTCGGAGTGGCCTGTGAAGGCACCAAGCTCGAATCGGCCACCTTCGGAGTGAAGAAGAAGGTCTACCTGTTCGTGCGTCGGGTCGGCGATGCGGTCGAGCTGCGCTTCAAGCTCGACGGCTCGCAGGCCGAAGCGAGGAAGCTGCAGAAAGCGAAACCGAAGCTGTGCAGCGTGGGCGCCGGAGGCTGGACCAAGCTGAGCTTCGTCGAAACAGAGGCACCCGCGATCGCGACCTTGAAGAAGTGGATCAGCGAGAGCCACTCGCTGGTCACGCCGCGCGGTGAATGACCTCGTCCTGCGCGAGCTTCACTGCCCGGCGAATGAACTCGTCGTCGAACGGCTTCACTTCGTAGCCATCGGCGCCGAGCGCGATGCAGAGGTGCTGAACGCGCTCGTCGGCGATGCCGGTGATGATCACCACTTTGGTGTCGCGCAGGCGCGGGTCGTTGCGCATGCGGGCCAACAGGGTTCGCCCATCCGCGCCGCGTTGCTTCAAGTCGAGCAACACGAGGTCGGGTTTGCAGCGCAGCGCGGCGGGCAAAAGGTCTTCAGAGGCGGTCACCGGTATCGAGTCGACTCCGGCGCGGCGAAAGGCCCTCGCGAGGGCGGTCACCACCAGGGGTTCGTCGTCACAGATGAGGATGGTCGGGATTGCGGACTTGGGCTGCATGACCAGAGGTTCAGCACGATCCGAGCCATCGCCAAGGTGTGAGAATTGCTCACGCGACTCCCGGGTCCAGGGGGACCGGTCGACTTTCAGGTTTGCACGACCCGGCGCTGAAGATACGGATCAGGGCCAATGCGATCGAAGGGCTTGGTGTGGGGACTCGCTCTGATCAGCGCCTGCGCGACTCAACCTCGGCGGCCAGACACGGCGAATCCCGCGGGAGCTGAGGCTTTTCCCAAAGAGGTGCACGTGAAGACGGCGAAGCGGAGCTTCGACCGGTTCTTCTATTACGCGCTCGACGAGCAGGGCCGCGTCTGGCGTAAGTCGATTGCAGAAGTGAAAGAGACCGCCGCGCTCGCGCCCGACTGGCAGCTGGTCGGCGGCACCGGCCTGCCGCAGGACGAGCGGCGCAAAGAATTCGTTCCCGCGCAAAGTCTGGAGTCGATCAACGCCGATCAAGACGAGCTGATGGTGGTGTCGTCTGCGCACCGTCACTACAGCGTGCGTTGGTTCGAGAACCCGGTGTTCAAAGAAGACACTCCGCCGGGCATCTGGAGCGACCTCCACGGCTGGCCGCTCGCCGGCCCGCTGGTGTGGGACGCGCGCGTCGATCACAACCGCGGCTGGGCGATGGGCCGCCGCACCCGCAAATTTCTGCTCTTCGAAGACGCGCTCGGGCGCACCTTCGACGGCGGCGGCGGGCTCTCGACCTATTACTTCCTCGACAAGGGAGGCACCCAGATCGACTTCACCGACTCGGGCCTCCCGTTCGACTTCAGCCACACCGTCTGCGGCCCGGAGCGCGGCGCGTTCATCGCCGAGTCGCTTCAGGTCGGAGGCGACACGCTGCTGCTGATCAACGCCTACGGCGAGCTGCGCACCCGCACCGTCGACTTCGACACCAACGGCTCCGACACGATGTTCTTCACCTACGCCTACGACCGCGGCGACCAGCGCAAGGAAGCGATCGCGGTGCCGTCGGAAGATTGGTTCGAGCACAAGCCGGTGCCGCTGAGCGGCCGGGCGCAGATCTCCACCGAAACGGCGATCGCCGTCACCGGCATGCACAACCGCGATCGCGAGCTGCGGGTCGGCGGCTACGACCGCGACCGGGTGCCGGGCTACTGGGCGAAGAAGATCTTCGAGCAGAAAGACGGCTCGGCCGAGCGGCTCGACCCCGGCGGGTGGACCTTTCACCCCGCGCCCGACGCCGAACCGAAGCCGGAGCACCTGCTCGACCCCAACGACACCGACCCCGACTACGAGCGGGTGGTCAGCCGTCAGCCGGTGCCGATCCCCGACTGGCTGGAGCGCCACAAGCCTCCGCGCCGTGCCCCGGTGCAGGCGCTCGCCTACGAGGGCGAGCTGGTGTCGCAGTCGAAGGCGCTCCCGGTGAAGGTGGCGGTGAGCGACTTCAACCTCGAGTGCACGCCCGCCAAGGTGCGCCTCGAAGCCGGTGGTGAAGCCGTCGAGCTCACCCTGCACACGGTCGAGAACTGGTACCACCTGCGGCGGCTCGACCCCGGGCACGACGGCACCCCGAAGGAGTTTCAGGCCACGCTCGAGCTCCCGGCCGATGCGAAGGTCACCCAGCCGGGGCTGAAGGCGGCGCTGGCGGCGCTCGCTCCGTATCAGCTGAAGGCGTTCGCCTTCTTCGCCCAGGGCAGTGAGAACTACCTGCGGGTGGAGTCGAAGAAAGGGCAGGGCGACCCGCTCTCGTTCGAGCTGACCCGCAGGGGCGCCGGCTTTGCCTCGGTGGCGGTGGCGCGGCGCGAGACGCTCGAGCGCGGGCGCTTCTACCAGCGGGCGCGCTCACCCGAGGTTCAGGTGGGCAAACCGTTGGGCGAGCTCACCAAGGCCGACCTGCCGCTGCTGAAGAACCGGCTGGCGGTGAACGCGAAGCTGAAGCCGGAGCTGGAGCGCGCCGCCAGCGAGCTCGACACGCAGGACGAGAAGACGCCGGCCTGGCTGTCGGCGGCGGTGATGGGCGTGCTCCATGCGGCGTCGGGGCCCGACCTGATCAAGGTGATTCTCCCCGCGATGCCGTTTCGCAACGTGAGCAACGAAGAGGCCTCGTACTACGCGCAGGTGCTCACCACCCAGCTGCCGCCGCTGCTCGAGCGCAGCCAGAAGCTGAAGGGCCTGCTCGACGTGTACCAGCGGCGCGACCTGCTGCGCGCGGAGTCGGTGATCTCGGCGCGGCGCTCCGCCTACCAGAAGCGCATCGAGCAGCTCGAGAACGGCGACACCTCTCCGGCGCCGCGCTTTCACGAAGACCTGCCCGGCTGGTGGGCCGACTACCGGTTCCATCGCGCGCCGGCGACGCTGGTCGCGCCCCAGCATGGGTCTCCGTCACGCTGCCAGTGGACGGTCGATGACGAGCCGATCTTCTGGGACCCGTCGAAGCCCGGCGCGGGCAAGCTGCACCTCGAGGCGAGCTGTGCCGGCGGAGCGAAGAGCCGGCTGGTGATCGCGCTCCCCACCGCCGAGCGGGACTTCTACGAAGCCGCCCAACCGCACCCCAACGTGTTCGCCAGCGGCGGGCACCCGACGAAGCTCTTGGCGTGGGTGCAGCTCGAGTCGTCGCCCGATCTGCCCGCTGCGCACGAGCTCGAGGTGGGGCTGTTTCCCTCCGGCCAGGCCGCGGCGCAGCAGGAGCTCGAGGGCGAGCTGGTGCACGACGGCGGCGTGTTCACCCTCACCACCGCGGGGCTGACGCTGCAGTGGAAGCGCTAGCCGCGCCAGGCGGTGACCGCGGCCCAGAGCAGGGCGCCGACCCGCGGCAGCTCGACGGCGGTGCGCAGCCAGTGTGAGGTCAGCAACGGCGCGACCCGGGCGGCGTCGTTGCCATTGGTCTCGATGTCGCGATGAACCGGCAGGTGCCAGCCGAAGGTGATCGCGAAGTAGATGACGCCGCACCCGGTCGCCAGGTGCACCACCCAGCTGGGCACGCTCTCGGGCCGGGCGAAGTAGAGCGCCACGGTGAGCACGAACGCGAGCAGCTCCCAGGGCACGAAGACGATGCCGTTGCGCTGGGTGAACGCGTGGTAGCTCGCGCTCCAGTCGGCCGATGGCACGGTGGCGAAGCGCGGGTAGACCACCAGCGCCAGGTAGAGCGACCCCAGCAGCACGTAGAGGTTCACCAGGGTGCAGGCGTAGAGGAGCGCGCTCTTCATCGGCGCCGAGTTGTAGCGAAAGGCCCGTGGTTGCGCGCTCACTTTGACGCCGGCCCGGCCGGCCAGTAAGCGTGCGGCCGTGAGCGACGCTCGCAGGGCGATCTACGCGTTGGTGCTGGCGCTGGTCGGCCACGTGCTCGCGATCGGCCTGCTGCTGCTGACCACGTACTTCTGGCCCAAGCCGGCGCACAAGGCGAAGCCTCAGCCGATCGCGCTGCGCAACATCGACTCCAAGAGCTGGGCGGCGAACCGTGGCGCCGCCGCTCCGCCCGACGTGGCTGCCCCGCTGCACCCCAAGGGGCAGGTGGTCGACGTCGCCGAGGGCAATCACCAGCGCCCGGTCGACGCCAAGTTCCTCGCCGAGAGCGACAACAAGGTGAAGCACGAGACCCACGCGCGCGAGCAGACCAACAAGTACTCGGTCGCCCAGCCGAAGAACGCGCCCGACCCGATGCAGATGCCGGCGGCGAAGGGCAGGGCCGGTGGCCGCGCGCCGGAGCCGGTGTCGCTCGCCAGCCAGACCGAGCGCTTCGCCGCGCTGAACGGCCTGCTGCCGCGGGCGAGCGACGTGCTGAAGAACTTCGAGGCCAAGGGCAACACCGACTCCAACGTCGAGAGCAACGACGAGCACGGGCACCTGGTCAGCCAGGGCCAGGCCGAGAACGGCGAGGAGCGCAGCGGCGCCGAGGGCGGCGGAGCGCCGAACGACGACCTCCGCAACGTCGACCCGGGCGATGGCACCTACCTCAACACCCGCGAGTGGAAGTACGCCGCGTTCTTCAACCGGGTGAAGCAGGCCGTCTCGGCGCGGTGGGACCCGAACGGCAAGGTGCGCGCGAAAGACCCCAGCGGGCGGCGCACCAGCTTCGGCGACAAGGTGACCGTGCTCGGGGTGACGCTCCGGCCCGACGGCACCATCGCCGACATCTACGTGCAGCAGACCTGCGGCGTCGACTGGCTCGACCAGGAGGCGGTCAACGCGTTCGAGCGCGCCCAGCCGTTCACCAACCCTCCGCCCGGGCTGGTCGAAGACGGCTACATCAGGTTCAAGTTCGGCTTCTCGCTGATCAACGACGGCATCGGCACGTCGTTCCGGTTGCCCGGCCCGCGGCGCTAGTGACGGCCGAGATCGGCTTCGCCGGCTTCGACCCGCAGCTCCAACCAGTTCTCGCGCGGGGGCAGCGGGCACGAGTAGTCGTCTGAGTACGCGCAGTACGGCGAGTAGCAGTCGTTGAAGTCGAGGGTCAGCTCGGCGCCGCCCGGGTCTTCCAGGTCGATGTACCTCCCGGCGCCGTACGAGCCGTGCGCCGAGGTCCCGTCGCGAAACGGCACGAACAACTTCTCGTGCACCGCGAAGCCGTGCGAGCGCGCCTGGGTGTAGCCGATCAGCGAGTGGGTCTTGCCGTCGACCTCGAACGACAGCCGCGCGGCCTTCACCATCTTGCGCTGCTGGCCGCGGGAGACCTCCATCGTGATCACCTCGGCGTCCTGAAGGCGCTCGACCTTCGCCTTCACCCTGAACTTGTCGCTCACCGGCCAGTACTTCAGGCCGGTGAAGCCCTTTCGCAGGTCATCTGTCAGCGGTGACTCGTGGCTCTTGAACCACTCGTCCTTCTCCGCACGCAGCTCGGCCAGCTCGCCTTTCCAGTCCATCGGCGTACTCTAACGTGCCGCGGCCGCGCGGGCTCGCGACGCGACCACCAGAAACAGCGGTGCGGCGAGCAGCTGCGCGACCACCGACACCGCCACCATGGTGGGAATCGACCGCTCGTAGAGCCAACCCAACAGCGTGCTCCCCAGCCACCAGGTCAAACCGAAGAGCGCGAAGAACAACCCGTACGCGCGCGACCGCTGCTCCTTCGGCACCAGGGTGGCGATCGCCGCTTTGAAGATCGACTCCTGGGCGCCCATGCTCACCGCCCACAGCACGCCGCCGAGCAGCAGCCCGTAGGCGGCCGGCGCGAGAAACACCAGCGGAGCAAACCCGGCCGAGATCACCGCCGCGAGCGCCAGCGTGCCGATGCCGTACTTGTCGAACAGCCGGCCGAAGGTGAGCGCCGCCACCGCGTCGACGCCCATCGCCGCCGAGTAGAGCGCCGGCAGCCACTTCACGTCGAACACCCCGGTCTTCGCGCCGTGAAACGCCACCAGCGCCCAGTCGGCGAACCCGAAGCCGAGCAGCGCCGCGGCCACCGCGTAGAGGCCGAACAACTTCCCGAACGACTGCAGCTGCGGGCGGTTCTGCTCCAGCGACTCGGGCTTGGGGAACTTGTTGCGCGCCAGCAACACCAACGCGAGCGTCGCCAGCGCCGGGCCCGCGAGCCACTTGAACGCCTGCTGGTAGTGCTCCAGCGCCGGCTCTTCAGCAGGGCCGAGCGCGATCGCCGCGGTGCACAGCAGCGGGCCGGCCACCGCGCCGATCTGATCCATCGCCTCTTCGAGGCCGAACATCTTGCCGGCGCCGGCGCGGTTGGCGGCGTACGACACCAAGGTGCTCCGCGCCGGGCTGCGAATCGCCTTGCCGAGGCGCTCCAGCACCAGCAGCCCGACCGCGACCTGCCAGTCGCCCGCGTACGCCAGGCCGGGCACCGCGATCAGGTTGATCGCATAACCGGTCACCACCAGCGCCCAGTACGCCTTGGTCTTCTCGCCGATCCACCCGCTCACCAGCCGGAGCGCGTAGCCGACGAACTCACCCAGGCCCGCGGCGAAGCCGACCGCGGCCGCCGAGGCGCCGAGCAGCTGGAAGTACGGGCCGGTGAGCGAGCGCGCGCCCTCGTAGGTCATGTCGCCGAACAGCGAGACGGTGCCCATCATCAGCACGAACGCGCCGGCGATCTTCTTGAAGCGCTGCTCGTCGCTGCTCGCTGCGTCGGCCATCGAACCGGGACTCTAACCGCGCGCGAGCGCGTGCACCTCGTTCATCATCTTCGCCAGCGCCGGCCGCTTCGCGATCGCCGCGGCGTGCTTCGGCGACACCTGCTCGTTGAGCTGGCTGAGCATCGCGGTCACCGCCAGGTCGGCGATGCTCGGCGCGTCGCCCACCAGCCACGCGCGGCCGGCGAGCCGGGTCTCCAACGCGTCGAGGTGCTGCTCGAGCTCGAGGTCGGCCAGCTGCTGGGCCCGCCGCGACAGGCCCTGGGCGTCGAGCTTCGCGAGCGTCTGCCGGCGCGCCACCAGGGTGCCCATCGGCCGCATCCACGCGGGGAAGCCCTGGCGAAACTCGGGCTCGATGCGCTTCCACACCTCGTCGTCGCCGAACTTGATTCGCACGCCCTGCCAGTAGAGCGACTCGTCGGCCCAGTCTTCGAGAATGTGCGCGTCGGCGCGCAGCTTCGGGTCGGAGGGAATCAGCTTCGGCCCAAAGCCCGCCTCGTCGATCGCGGCGACGATCGCGGTCGAGTCCTCCAACCGCTTCTCGCCCCAGACCAGGTACGGCACCTTGTTGCGTGGGTTCTCGCGCGGGAACAACGTGTTCACCGTGGTGAAGGGAATCTTCTTCAGCTTCAGCGCCAGCTGAACCTTCACGCAGTAGGGCGAGAACGACAGCAGACCGCACGCCGGAGGCAGTTGATAAAGGACCGGGTCGCTCATCGGCGCGCAGTAAGCTTCAGCGATGACTCCGCGGCAAGAGCTCGATCGCTTGATCGCGAAGTTCAGCCCGGAGGTCGCCAAGAAGGCCCAGGCCGCGCTGGCCAAGGTGCGCAAGCTGCTGCCCGGCGCGAACCAGCTCGTCTACGACAACTACAACGCGCTCGCGATCGGCTTCGCAGGAGGCGAGAAGTCGTCTCAGATCGCGCTCTCGATCGCGGTCTACCCGCGCTGGGTGAGCCTGTTCTTGATGCACGGCCCGCACCTCGACGACCCCAAGCAGCTGCTGAAGGGCGAAGGCTCCACCGTGCGCCACATCGTGCTCGAGCCGGTCTCGCTGCTCGACGGCAAAGACGTGAAGGCGCTCTTCTTTCAGGCGGTGGCGCGCACCGAGCCGGCGATCCCCTCCCAGGGCAAGGGGAAGATCGTGATCAAGTCGATCTCGAAGAACCAGCGCCCGCGACGCGCGAGAGCGTGATCGCCTTCTCGGGGCACGCGGTCACGCACAGCCCGCACGATTCGCAGTCGTCGGCGCGCGGGGTGTAGGCGGTCTTGCCTCCGTGGGCCGAGTTCTTCAGCTTGCCGATGAACGACAGCTTCGCGCGGTCGGCCGGGTCGATCACCCGCACCTCGAACACGTTCTTCGGGCACACCCGCACGCAGTCGGACTTGCCCTCGCACTTGTTGCGGTTGATCACCGGCCGCAGCTGCGCGCTCGGTTTGCACTCGTCGCTCATGGCCCGAAGACTCGCACGAGAGCGTTTGAAGAAGTGTGAATCGCGGTGATGAAGCGCTAGCGGCCGGCCATCGCGTCGGCGCGGCGCTGCTCCGGCGCGATCGCGCGCGCGGCGCGAACCTCGTGGTGATCTCCGCGACCCGGCGCGGTCTGAGCGACCTGCACCGGCGCGACCGGCGCCACCAGCACGGGCGCGGGCGTGAACGCACCTTCCCGTGCGCTCACCATCAGGAAGGTCAGCAGCAGCAACGCGGCGATGATCCCCAGTCGTCTCAAACGTAAACCCTCGGCTCAGATACGGCGCGGAACGCAGCGCTGTTTTGCGCGGCGCGTGCCACCCTGCCAGAGGCCGAATGATCCGATGGTTACGTTACGGTTCCGACCCAGGTGGAGCGGCAACTCCCCGTCAGATCGGAGCCTGATCTCGCCAACGCAAAGAGCGCTGACAAGGGGTGTGGCTATTGGCCAGCGGGGCCGATTGGTATCTGCGCGACGAGAATGCGGTTGTTGTTGTCGCTGCGAACCGCGTCGGTGTTCTTGAGCGGCAACCGCGCGTCGGTCTTCGGGTCCCAGAAGCCCATCAGCACGTTCAGCCCGCGCACCTGCATGTTGGGCGGCACGTAGATCTGAAAGTCGTCGCGAATGGTGTCGCCCTTCTTCCACTTCGAAGTCGGGTTCTGACCGCCGGCGGGGGCGTGGTCGACGTTGAGGCGGTCGTTGCGGCCGTCGACGTCTTCGACGTGCACGAAGACCATGTAGTCGGCCGGCACGTCGTCGAGCACCTTGTAGAACGCGCTCACCGCGATCGGCTGGCCGGCCTGACCGCGGCTGGGGTTGATGATCAGCGAGGCGATCTCGATCTTGTCGCCCAGGTTCGCGCCCACGTTCACCTGCGCGGGTGGCGCCGCCGGAGCGGTCTTCTGCGGAGCAGACTCGTTGCTCGGCGCGGGCACGATGCAACCGGTCAGCAACAGCCCCACGATGGCGAAGGCGCTTCTCATCTTGGGGTTCGCTTACACACCCGTTCGGGCGTTCACAAGCCCTTAGAGCCCTGTTACAGCCCGCGCCACGATGTCTCAGATCGACTTCAACGACCCCACGACGATCGCGATCGCCGCGGGCCTCGGTGTGCTGCTGCTGGTGCTGTTGGTGGTCGTCGTACGCGCGCTGCGGCCCAAGCCCGCGCCCGCGCTCGATCAGAAGAAGCCGCCCGAGAAGCTGCAGGAGCAGACGCTCCAGCAGAAGATCGAGCCGCCCAAGGTGGTGCTCCCGCCTTCGGAGCTGGAGGCGAAGAAGCTGGCCGAGGTCGAGGCCGCCCGCGCCGCCGCCGAAGCCGCCCGGCTCGAGCGCGAAGAGGCGGCCCGAAAGGCGAAGGAGTCTGCCGACTCGGCGGAGCGCGCCAGGCTCGAGGAGCAGGCCAAGGCCGCCAAGGAAGCCGAAGAAGAAGCCAAGCGCGCCGCCTACCGCGCCCAGAAGGCGGCCGAGGCGGAGGAAAAAGAGCGCCACAAGCGCGAGCGTGAAGAAGCCGAGCGGCTGGCGGCCGAAGAAGCGAAGCGCCAGGCCGAAGAAGCCGAGCGCCAGAAGCAGCTGCTGCTCGAAGAAGAGAAGAAGCGCATCGAGGCGCAGTCGGGCCGCACCCTGGCCGCGGGCCTGGCGAAGACCAAGAGCGAAGGCTTCATCTCGAAGCTGAACGGGCTGTTCGGTGGGGCGCCGAAGGCGATCGACGAGAAGGTGCTGGGCGACCTCGAAGAGGTGCTGTTCACCGCCGACATCGGAGTGAAGACCGCGCAGAACCTGGTCGAGCTGGCGCGCGACAAGGCGAAGAAGAACGAGCTCCAGTCGGCCGACAAGCTGAAAGACGTGATCCGCAAAGAGGTGGCGCGCATCGTCGACCTCAAGGCGACCCACGAGATGAAGGGCGGAGGCCCTCCGCACGTGGTGATGGTGGTGGGCGTGAACGGCGCGGGCAAGACGACCACCATCGGCAAGCTCGCGGCGAAGGCGACCGCCTCGGGCCGCAAGGTGGTGATGGCGGCGGGTGACACCTTCCGCGCCGCGGCGGCGGAGCAGCTCGACGTCTGGGCGGAGCGCGCCAAGGCCGAGCTGGTGAAGGGCAAAGACGAAGCCGACCCGGCCTCGGTGGTGTTCGAGGCGGTGAAGAAGGCGAAGGAGCTGAACGCCGACCTGGTGCTCGCCGACACCGCCGGCCGCCTGCACACCAAGGCTCCGCTGATGGAGGAGCTGAAGAAGGTGAAGCGGGTGCTCGAGAAGGCCCAGCCGGGCGCGCCGCACGAGGTGCTGTTGGTGCTCGACGCCACGATGGGCCAGAACGCGATCGCCCAGGCGAAGCAGTTCAACGAGGCGGTCGGGGTCACCTCGATCGCGCTCACCAAGCTCGACGGCACCGCCAAGGGCGGGGTGATCATCGGCATCTGCGACGAGCTGAAGGTGCCGGTGGCGTGGGCGGGCGTGGGCGAGAAGATCAGCGACCTGCGGCCGTTCGCGCCCGGCGAGTTCGTGGAAGCGCTGTTCGACTGATGCTGCGCCGGGTCCTGCTGCTCGGCGCGTGCGCGTCGCTGTGCGGCTGTGACTTCGATCGCGATCTGAAGAATTGGCGGAGCGAGGACGCGGGTGTGTTCGACGCGGGGCTCGATGCGGGCGCCGACGCCGGCACCGACGCGGGCTTCGATGGGGGCCTCGACGCGGGCACCGATGCCGGCTCAGACGGTGGCTGGGAGTTCGCGCCCGACGGCTCGTACAACTTCGCCTTCGTCACCTCGGTGCAGGTGGTCGCCAACCAGTTCGGCAACGCGGCGAGTGCCGACGCGCTCTGCGGAGCCTTCGCCGCCCAGGCGGGTCTGCCGGGCCGCTACGCCGCGTGGATCACCGACCAGTTTCAGAACACCTTCGATCGCACCGGCGTCTACCGCGCCCGCGGCTGGCTGCGGCCCGACGGCAAGCCGTTCGCAGACACTCCGGCCGACCTCGCGATCGGCCATCTGCTCTACCCGCTCACCGTCGACGAGCACGGCCACGACATCGGCTTCGACGTGGTGCTGACCGGCACCTACCTCGACGGGAGCCAGGGGTGGAACTGCAGCGACTTCACCGGCCAGAACCAGTTCCTCACCGGCTGCGTGGGAACCGCAGGTCAGCGCTGGACCGACTGCATCGACAACCCCTGCCCGGTGCCCGCGCGGCTGGCCTGCATGGGTGTCGATCAAGCGCGGGCGATCGACCCGTTGCCGCGCAACGGCCGGCTGGTGTTCGTCTCCACTCCGTGGACTCCGGGAGGAGGCATCGCGTCGGCCGACGCCTGGTGCAACGCCGAAGGCGCATCGCTCGACGCCGGCACCTTCATCGCGTTTCTGGCGACCTCGGCGGTGCCGGCCTCGTCGCGGCTGGTCTCCGACGGCGGGTGGATGCGCGTCGACGGCGTCGAGGTCGGCGACCTGCGCCTGGGCACCTTGCTGTCGCCGTTCGAGATCTTTCTCGACGGAGGAATGGTGAGCGAGACCACCGTCGTCTTCACCGGCAACTCCGACCCCAACGCGACCGGCGACCCGTCGATGAGCTGCAACGACTGGTTCGGTCTCGACGCCGGCGCGTTTTCGTCGCTGGTCATCGGGTCGCCGCTGATTCGTTTCTCCTGGTACAGCTACGGAGGTCAGGGCGATTGCGGCCCGCACCCCGTCTATTGCGTGCAACCATGAGGGGCGGATGCCGGCGAATGCCAGGTGGTGCGTGCTGCTCGGCGCATGCGCGTCGCTCCTTGGCTGCGACTTCGACTCCGACCTGAACCGCTGGAAGGGCAACGACGCGGGCGCTCCCGACGCCGGCCTCGACGCGGGCGCTGACGCGGGAACAGACGCGGGAACAGACGCTGGCTCCGACGCGGGTTTCGACGCCGGGTTGGATTCGGGCATCGACGCGGGCGACGACGCCGGCGTCGACGCGGGCTGGGTGTTCGCGCCCGACGGCTCGTACAACTTTGCCTTCGTAAGCTCGCTCACCGTGATGCCCTCTTCGGTGACGGCGGGCTCTGCCGACGCGGTCTGTGCGGCGTGCGCGAGCGACGCTGGTCTGCCAGGTGTCTTCGGCGCGTGGATCGGTCTTTCGAGCGTGAACGCCTACGACCGCAACAGCATGCCCCGGGTGCGCGGTTGGGTTCGCCCAGACGGCAGGCCATTTGCCGACACCCTCCCCGATCTGATTCTCGGCAGGACGCTCTACCCGCTGACGCTCGACGAGCACGGCGTCGACGTCGGCACGGTGAACGTCTTGAGCGGAGCGAACATTTCAGGCGATGCCGTCAACAACTGCTCCGACTGGAGCGTCGCGAATGGCACCTTCGACTCCACCAGCACCTCCTGGTCGGGCATCGGTTGGGCCCAGGCCAAGCTCGCGCCCTGTGGGCAGCCGGTTCACGTCTATTGCTTCGGCATCGACCAGAACGCGCAGGTGACGTTGACGCCCGCGGCGGGCAAGCGGGTGTTCATCTCGAGCGACTGGATCTTCGACGGAGGACTCGCGGGCGCCGACGACCATTGCGCGAACGATGCGCTCAGGTTGTTCGATGGCGGGCAACCGTTCATCGCCGTGCTCTCGACCGGGTCGAGCACCGCCGCGAGCCGCTTCGACCCCAGCTACGACGGTGGCTGGGTACGGCCCGACGGGGTCTTCGTCGGCGACCTGCGGAGCGGCCGTCTCGCAGCGCCGGTGCTGATCTTCTCTTTCACTTCGCTCAATCACGGGTACGCGACGGGTGCGCCCGCCCCCACCACCACCGGCACTCTGATGACCACCTGCTCCGACTACACCGACTCCGGCGGCACCTTCATGGTGCAGCTCATCGCGGGCAACGAGAACGCGCTGGGTGTGGAGTGGTTCGCCGATCCCAACTCCGCCAAGTCCTGCGGCCTTGCACGTCTGCTCTGCGCGGAGCCCTGAAAGATGAGGTCTGAATGCTGACCGCGGTGCTGCTCGCAACCACGCTCTCGGCCGCGCCGGTGAAGCTGGCGATGCCCGGCCTTCAATCGGTCAACGTGAAGAACCAGCTGCTGCTGCTGGTGAACGGCGAGCTCGCCGCCCGGCTGCGCGAGCAGGGCCTCGAGGTGGTGACCTCGAAAGACATCGAGTTGATCCTCGGGTTCGAGCGTCAGAAGGAGCTGCTCGGGTGCTCCGACGGCAGCTGCATCGCCGAGCTCGCGAACGCGCTGGGCGCCGACGGGGTGATCACCGGCACGGTCAGCATGCTCAGCCCCGACCGGTTTCGGGTGTTGATCAACGTCGTCTCGCCGAGCAGCGCGCAGCCGTTCGCCAGCTGGACGGGAACGGTCGAAGGGCAGAAGCGGATTCCCGATTCGCTCGCCGAGGCCGCGCGCACACTGGGGCCGCAGATCTACTCCGCGCTTCATCGCGACGCGCCCGAGGTCGCCGCCGTCGCAGCGCCGCCGCAGTCGCATCGCGGGCCCTGGGGCTTCGTCGCCACCGGAGGCGCGCTCGGCTTCATCGGCCTCGCCTCGGGCCTGTTCATCTCCGCCGGTCAGTACGATTCGTTTCTGCGCTGCGACGTGGGCCAGCCGTGCGCGGTGACCCAGATGCAGGCGCAGAAGCTCCACGACGACGGTCAGCTGATGCAGAACCTGGCGATTGGCTCGCTGGTGGTGGCCGCGGTCTGCGCCGGCCTGGCGATCTGGTTGTTCCTCAGCGACTGACCCAGCCGGCGGCGGCGTTCGGCGCCAGGGTCTGCTTCAACCGCTCGAGCCAGAGCTGGTGCGCCGCGTGGAGGCCGGGGTTCATCACCAACTGGTCGAGCATCGCGGTCGGGCCCTTCTGCACCTCTTCGGTGATCAGCCTGGTGCCGCCGGGCGCCGCCTCGAGAATCCACCGGTGGTAGGCCTTGGTGCCGGGGCTGTCGGCCTCCCACGCCAGCGCCTTGCCGGGCTCGAACTCCTTCACGGTGGTGTTCTGCTTGGCGCCGAAGGTCGACCAGGTGAACTGCATGCCGGGCTCGAGCCTGGTCTTCCCGTCGGGCAGCTTCACGTCGCTCGCGTTCGGGTAGTACGTCGGCCACTTCGTCGCGTCGGTGAGCGAGGCGAACACCTGGTCGGGCGGCAGCGGAATGAAGGTCTCGTTGTGCGCGAACACCGAGGCCTTGGCGGGCTCCAGACCGGCGGGCCACGGGCGGCTGTTCGCCTCGGTCTTGCTCGACGAGTGGAACCACTGCGGAAAGTCGGTTTTCAACTTGAAGAACGCCTGGAGCGGGTTGGTGTAGTTCTTCATCGGGGTAGCGTTCGAATCGATGCGCGTGTTCATGGGTGAATTCTCTGCTTCCCCCCGGATCATGTGACGACGTAAATGGGGACCTTTCATGTCACGATCCGAAAGAATGATGACGTCGCAGGTGCTGCCACTCCTCGTGCAGCAGGCGCAGCGGGCCACCCAGGGCAAGTTCAGCCTCTCGGGGGTGGAGATCCCCGAGGGCGCGGTCGAGGTGGCGGTGCCGTTGGCGAAGCTCGATGCGTACTGCGAGTCGTGCGCGAAGGCGGCCAAAGACCCGCTGCTGGCGTTTCACCTCGCCACCCTGCTGCCGCGGGGAGCGTACGGCCTGCTCGAGTTCACCGCGCGCTCGGCGCCCACGCTGCAGGCCGCGCTGGAGAGCTTCATCGCCTTCTCACCGCTGCTGAACGATCAGATTCTGCAGGAGTGGATTCCGCTCGAGTCGGGCGAGTTCATGCTCCGTCACTCGGTGCCGGGCGTGCCGTCGGCGACCGGGCGTCACTGCAACGAGTTCTACCTGGCGGTGGTCGTCGCGCTGACCCGGCAGCTGGTGGGCGAGCGCTTCAAGCCCGAGCGGGCGGTGTTCGCTCATCGCGGCGACGTCCCCAAAGCGCTGGTCGAGTTTCTCGGCTGCCCGGTGGAGCAGGGGCGCGGCGCGAACCTGCTGGTGTTCGGGTCCTCTTGGCTGAAGCGGGTGCCGAAGGAGAGCGACCCGGCGCTGTTCAACGTGCTCCGGCGGCTGGCCGAACGCGCGGCGCTCGAACGGCCGGGGCGTTTCGATCTCTCGAGCCGGGTGCGGGCGGCGTTCGACGAGGTGCTGGCGAAGAACACCGGCGCGCTGCTGGAGCGGGTGTCGGCGCGGTTTCGCATGGGAGGCCGCACGCTCCAGCGCCGGCTCGACGCCGAGGGCGTGCGCTTCGACGACCTGCTCGATCAGTACCGCCACGAGCACGCGGTGGAGTGGGTGCGCCACGGCAAGCTCGAGCTCGCCGAGATCTCCTATCGCCTCGGCTATGCGCAGCCGCGCGCGTTCTTCCGCGCGTTCCGGCGGTGGACCGGGCACTCGCCGGGCGAGCTGCGTCAGTAGCCCTTGGGTACCCGCCCGCCGAAGCAGGTGATGGTGTACGGCAGGTGCGGCTTCGACCAGAGCGGGCGGTCGCCATCGACGCCTTCATTCGAAGCCCACGACGGCTCTTCGCCGGGCCGCAGGCTGTGCAGCCCCGACTGGAAGGGCCCGATGATGTACGTGTGGCCGGCGGTCTTGCAGCCGATGAAGTCGGTGAACGCGCGCGCGAACTGCATGCCCACCGGAGTGCCGTAGGTCGAGCAGGTGCGAAACCACCACAGGCTGAGTGAAGGCATTCGCATTCGCACCGCGACCAACGGCTCGTAGAGCTCGCTGCCTTTGTCGACCGAACGGGCGTCGAGCAGCGAAGTGCCGATGCGGGCGTTGCCGAACTTGCCGTGGCCCCAGAACTGAACTTCGTCGAGCGACTCGTTGGGGCGCACGGTGCCGAGCCACGACAGCGCGTCTTCCCAGCTGGTGGCGCCGTACCACTCGTCGATTCGGCCGAGCAGCGCGTAGAGCCAGGCGCCGACCCTCCACGACAGCACCAGAAACCAACCCGCCGACGGGTTGCGGTCGTAGACCATCACGCGCACGCGTCGAGTGTACCCTCTCCCACGGGAGAGGGTGGCCGAAGGCCGGGTGAGGGGTAACCGAACGCCGGGAGCCGCTTCAGGGCGTGACGTCGACCTGAATCAAGACCGGGATCTTGTCGATCAAGCACCGGTCCTTGTCGCAAGTCCCGAGCGCCAACACGCCACCCAAGAGCATCGACCCATCGCCGCGAGGCGTAAACCGGACCCGCACCGTGGCGGTGCACTTCTTCGACGAATCACCGTCACACTTGTCGAGGGTGATGCCATTGCCGGGCTCCGACTTCACCCGGTCGAAGTCGCCGCCGGTGTCAGCGGTGAACTTGGTCGGATAGTCCTCATTGACGTGAAACCCAGCGCGAGCGCTCGCCTTGATCACCAACGTGGCCGGCTGATCCCGCTTCACCTTGCCCTCGACGCTGGCATCCATCGTCCACGACGGACCTTCCAGGTGTGGATTCGGCGCGCGCAGCTCCGGTGGAGGCGCACCGGCCAACAGCATCGCGAGCAACGGTCCCATGGTCAGCTCCCGTACTTCACGCCACAGCCATAAGCCTTCGACGTCGAAGTCGGCACCGGCTTGCCCGCGGCGACCGCATCGAGCGCCTGCTCGACGTAGTTCACCAGGGTGCCGCCCTGCGGAGAGCCCTTCTCGCCGTCGGGTGAGTTGTCGATCGCGCCCGCGTAGACGAGCTTGCCGTCTTTGTTGATCACGAACATGTGCGGGGTGTTGGTCGCGCCGTAGGCGTGGCCGGTGGCGCCGGTCTCGTCGAGCAGCACCGGGTGCTCCATGCCGAACTCCTTGGCGCCCTTCTTCGACTTCTCGGGGCCGAAGCCCTGCTTGCCGTTGGCGGCCGAGTTGATCGCCAGCCAGACGATGCCCTTGTCGGTGTACTTCTTGGCGAGGCCGACCAGCGAGCCGCGGGTGTGCGAGGCGCGCACGAACGGGCACTCGGGGTTGAACCACTCGAGCACCACGGTCTTGCCCTTGAAGTCGGCGAGCGAGACGGTCTTGCCGTCGAGGTCCTTGAGCTTGAAGTCGGGAGCGGCCTCACCCGGAGCGACGGCGAGGGTGGCGGCGACGGCGAGCGCGGCGAAGATCATGCGGTCCTCTTGGGGGCTTTGAGCTGCTCGAGCACCTGCTGAAACGTCTCGGCGCTCTGGGCGCCTTGTACCAGGTACTTCGAGGCGAACACGAACGACGGCACGGCGTGAATGCCCGATTCGTAGGCTTCTTCGACCCGGTCCTTCACGTTCTGGGTGTACTGCTTGTTCTCGATCGCGCTCTGCATCGCGTCGGCGTCGAGGCCGGCTTCGACCGCGGCTTCGCGCAGCACCTCCATCTTCGAGATGTCGGCGCCTTCGCTCCAGTAGCGGCGAAGGATCGAGGCGTGAAACGCGTCGAGCTTGCCGTTGTCTCGAGCGAACTCGGTCGCCTCGTGCGCGCGGCGTGAGTTGGGCACGCGCTCGCGCTCTTTGAGCGTGATGCCCAGCGCGGCGGCGCGGGCTTGCAGCGGGTTGCCGGGCTGGTTCATCTTCGCCTTGATGTGCGGTGGCAGGTCCCAACCTTCTTCAGGCGCGTCGGGGCGCAGGAAGAATGGCTCCCACTCGAGCTTCACTTCGTAGTTCTTGGTGGCTTTTTCGACCTCGACCAGGCCGATGTAACACCACGGTCATATGTAGTCGGACCAGATGCGGACGCTCAGAGGCTCACTCATGGTGGCGGTTACATAGCGGCGAGGCGTCGCAGAAGCACGCACGGAGGAGTGACGCCCCTCCGTCGAAGGGCGTGAGGGCCGTCACGCCTCGGGCTTCGAGATGACGTGGGCGTAGGCAGAACGTATCGCCGAGGCCACCCATGGTCCTATCCGTTTGTCTTGGGCGACCCAGCGTTGGATGTCCCTCCAGCTGTCTTCCTCGGTCCATTTGTTGAGATCGCGACGAAGCAGTTTCGCCTTTGCCGTGATGCGGTGCTGGATCTCATTCGCCCACTTCAAGCACGACACCTTGTCGGAGTCGGCGAGCGTTGGATCGGACCAAATGTTGCGAGCAACAATCGTGAGCTCGAAGGCCAGGTTCTCGTAAAAGCGAAGGCGCAGTTCAGGTGCGAGATTCTTGGTGAGCTCGGGAATGGGATCCATCGCTGAAATCGCGGTCTAGAACCCGGTGCCACCGCCCAGCGCCTTGATCGCCTCTTCGAGCAGCTGCTGGGTCTCCTTGTCGAGCCCCTGCACGCCCTGACCGGTCTGCCCGCCCAGCGCACCGCCGAACAACGCACCCAAATCGCCCTGGCCGATGTCTTCATCGCCGTGCTTCTCGAGCCACCAATGCCGCCTCAGCTTCTCGATCGACTTGCCCTGGCCGGGGCTCGCCTTCGCCAACTCGGTGGTGAACCCGACGTCTGACGCGTTCTTCCACCGGTACGAATCGACGTACGACTTCAGCGCCGCGAAATACAGCCCGTCGCCGGTCTGCTTCCTCAACGCGTCGAACAGCATCGGCGCCTTGCCGTAGATCACCGCCGCGTACTCGTTGGTGCTCTCGAACTCGTTGGTCGGCCGGTCGGCGATCGCGTCTTCGCCGCCCATCATGCGCATCACCTGGTACGCGGCCTTCAGCTGCGCGTCGCGCATCACGTCGGCGGTCTTCTTGCCGTGCTTCCACTCCATGTAGAGGAGCGCGGCGTGCTGGGTGAGCGGCTCGTCGACCACCGGCTCGCGAATCGGGTCGTTGCCCACCATGATCGCGAACCACTGGTGCGCCACCTCGTGGGCAATCGTGAACTCGAGCGTCTTCTCCAGCAGCGGCTTCAAGTCGCCGAGCAGGTCGCCCATCGCCGGGTTGCTCCCCAGGCCCGGCATTCCCAGCGCCGCCAGTGGATCCGCCGCGCCGCGGAAGAGCGCGGTCGACACCGAGACCATGCCGGGGAACTCCATGCCGCCCGCACCGCCGGTCAGCCGTGCCTCCACCACCCGAAACGTCGTCCACGGGTAGGGCGAGAAGTGCTTCTCGTACTCGGCGAGCGAATCGACCGCGTACTGCAGCACCTTCTTCCCCGACGCCGAATCGGCCGCCAGGTAGTACGCCTCGACGGTGACGTCGCCCGACTTCTTCGACGTCATCTCGTAGCCCTTGGTGACGAACATCGCGAAGTCGCGCGCGCCCGAGATGCCGTAGGCGAACTGCGTCTTCCCGCCTTGCTGCGGCACCTCACCGAGCTGGTTTCCCGGAGCCACCACCCGGTACGCGCTCGGCACCGTCACGCTCACCAGAAAGTTCGACGGGTCGAACTCCGCCAGGTCGCCGATGCCGCTCGGCCCCGGCCACGGCTGCCCATCGGCTCCGGTCGGGGGCACCACCGGCAACAGCCCCGCCAGCGAGATCACCTCTGGCGCGGCGCTGAAGGCACCGTAGTCGCTCTCGCCCGAGCTGCTCCCGCCGTTCACCGCCGCGGAGTTGAAGTTGTCGCTGTCTTTGCCCGCCGCGGGAATCACCGCGTCGAGCCGCAGCTCGATCTCCGCCGCGCCGCCCACCGGCACCGCCGGCTCCAGCTTCACCTTGTAGAGCGTCGGCTCGGGCTGCTCGACGGTGGTGGGCGCGCCCGACGCCATCGCGTTGCGCAGGGTGATGCGCTTGCCGCTCGCGTTGGGCGGCACCCGCAACAGCAGCGACGAGAGCGCCTTCTTCTTCACCGGGAACGTCACGTAGACCTTGCCGGTGACGGTGCGCTTGTCCGGGTCGATCTCCAGCTGCGCCCGGTAGAGCGGTATCTCCTCCGCCGGGCCGAGCGCGCCGATCAGCCGCTGCTTCTCGCCGCTGCGCAGCGACGTCATCGTCAGCTGCGTCTCGGGAGACGGCTGGGCCCACGCCGACAGCGACACCAACGCCAACAAGAACGGGACGCGCACGAGTACCGAAGAGCTTAGCGAGCCGCGCGCCCGAACTGAAACCCGCGCCGCCTCACCTGTCCCACCACAGCCAGAGGCCGTTGGAGTTCGCCACCACGTAGCGGGAGGTCGCGGTCACCACCGAGCCGGCTGGGGTGGGGAACTTCTCGAACACGATTCCAGCGTCGGTCAGCCGCGGGACCAGGCCGAGGCCGGCCGTCACCGGAGACGCCTCCGAGCCGCTGCAGTCAGGCGCGTTCAGATCGAACGCCGCGCTCACCGAGACGATCTGCCCGCCGTCGCCTTCGGAGGTCGCGCTCCACAGGTTCAGCTTCGCGCCGTCAGACCACCACAGCCCCTGGTCGTCGGCGCCGGCCGGAATGAACAGGCCCGACACCGAGAACGGCAGCGTCGAGCAGGTGATCGACGTGTCGGCGACCAGAAAGCAGCTGATCGTCGCCATCAGCGGGTCGCTCAGCGCCAGCTGCGCCGGCGGCACGAACTGCATGCACCACTGCGGCGTCATCGGCTGAGGGTTGGCGTGGCTCTCGATGTTGGTGATTCCACCGTCGGTCTCCAGCACGAACAGGCGCATCTGGGTGTCGGCCATCACCACCGCGCGCCCGCCGCGCGCCAGCAGACCCTGGGTCGACCCGGAGCCGGTGCCCGCCCATTTCGCCAGCGGCACGAACGTGCCGGCGTCGACCGACCAGGCCCGCAGCGTCCAGGTGCCGAGGCCTTCGTCGGTGGTCCACACCCGGCCCGCCTCGTCGACGGTGAACCGGCCCGCGTCGATCTGGTCGAGCTGCGCGTTGGCGCCAAGCGAGTGCAGCTGGCCCTCGCCGCCGCAGAGCGGCTGACCGTTCGAGACCCCGAACTGGGTGCAACCGGTGAGCGCCGGCGCCGAGTGCCCGCTCGCGTCGGAGCGGTCGAACCCCACCAAGAGCTCACGTTGCAGGGTGCCGAAGTTCGGCTCGAAGCGCACCGACAGGTGGTAGGCGCCCGGCTTCGGCGGCGTGAACGTCACCCGCGCGAACGCGTTCGGCAGGTCGTCGCCGTTGAACACCTCGACCGTCGCTTGCACCGGAGCGTTGTCGGGGTCGGCCACCGCCGCGTTCGCCGACGTCACCTTCACCTTGCTGCAGTCTCCGTTGGCGGTCATCACCCCGAGGCCGACGTCGACGTGCTCCACCTGGCCTGCGACTCCGCCGGGATCCTTCGGACTGGCGAAGCTGGGAAAGGTGGTGCACGGCCCGCCGCCGCCGCCGCACCCGAGCGCGGTCACCACTGCCAGCGACAGCAGTGGCACACGCCACATGCGCTAGTCCCCGTAGGAGCCGTAGGGCTGGCCGAGCTTGTTCTTGTGCGCCGCCTGCGACTGGGTGTCGAGCTCGAGGTCGACCTTGGCGCCCGACGCGGTGACGTCGACGGTCTGGGTCGACACCGTCGCGCCGCCTGCCCACGCCGAGATCCGGTGCGAGCCCACCGGCACGTTGTCGAGCTTGAAGCTGCCGTCGGCGCCCGCACGCGTGTAGAGGCTGCTCGGAGTCACCAGCACCGTGGCGCTCATGCGCGAGTGCATGTTGCAGAAGATCTCCACCACGCCCGGCTTGGTCATCACGTGGCTCTTCACCGCATCGCCCTTGCGCGCGGTGCCGAGGTCGAACTCGTTGCCGACCGAGACCGAGAACACGTTGTGGAAGATCGAGTCCAGGTTGGGGAAGTCGACCTTGGTGCCCAGCGGCACCACCGCCACCCGGGGAGAGAACTGCTTGTCCTCCTGCTTGATCTCCAGGCTGCCGCTCGCCATCGGGCCGCGCACGTCTTCGACGAAGACGTAGGCGGGGCCCTGCGCGTTCTTCACCTTCAGGGTGCCGGTCACCGACGCGGTCGGGCCCTTGGTCTTGGGCACGTTGCCGCCGCCGGTGGCCTTCACCTCGACCGCGGGCGGCGGCGTGGGCGGAGGCTCGGTCGCCACCGGCGCCACCGGAGTGGGCGCAGGCAGCGGGGTGAGCGAGGTCACCTGGCCGGTCTGCACCATGCGGAGCAGTTGCTGATCGCGCTCCACCTGCAGCTCGAGAATCTTCACCAGCAGCGCGCGCTGATCGGCGAGCTCTTTCTCGAGCCGGGCGATCTCTTCACGCGCCGACTTCTGCTTTCCCTGGGCGAGCGCCACACCCGTCACCAGCAACACCGACAGCACGATCGATCGCTTCATCGTCAGCCTCCCGAACCACTAAAACGTCGCCACCAGCGAGCTGGTGAAAATGTCGTTCGGCACGTACGGCACGCCGCCGTACTCGCCGTTGAGCAGGTACTCGGCCTTGAGGGCGAGGTGCTCGTTGATGGTCAGCCGCACGCCGAAGGTCGCCCGGTACGACTTGGTGATGTAGAGCCGCTGATCGGCCAGCCACACCAGCGCGTCGCGGTACTCGCCGCGGAGCAGGATTCCGAACAGCGGGGTGATGCGCCAGGTGAAAGTCAGGTACGCGCCCTGGTTCAACCGCAGGCCGTAGACGTTCTGCGACGCCTCGCCCTTCGCCATGCCGCGCAGCCACTGCCCTTCGAGCCCCACCGGCCCCTTGTTCCAGAGCAGGTCGACGCCGACGAACCACATCGCGTTGGCGTTGTCGAAGGCGCGATCCTGCGGGCCCCACTCGCCCGAGACGCCGAGCTCGAGGTCTCCCAACACGGTGCTGTCGAGCAGGCCGAACGGCTTCAGGCTCAGGCGCCCCGAGAGGGTCTTGCCGGAGTTGGAGTCGATCTCGTCGTAGAAATGAAACTGCTCGGTGGTCGACGAGCCGTTGGTGAGCGCCGCGGCGATGGTGAGGAAGTCGCCCTTGAAGAACTTGCCGCGCACCTTCACGCCCAGCGGAGTGCCGGTGGTGTAGCGCGCCAGCAGCGACGGGGTGACGCCGAAGCGGTCGGGCGCGCGGCGCTGGCGGTACTCCACGCCCATCACCGACTCCATCTTGCCGGCGAAGATCGAGATCCGGTGGTCGGCGGTCGGCATCCACTCCAGCTGGGCGAGGTCGAGGTCGAGAAAGTCGCCCAGCGAGAAGTCGCTCCCGCTGCGAGGCGTGAAGTTCACGCTGGTGGTGAAGATCAGATCGTCGGTGAAGATCGCCCGGGCGCCGAAGTTGGCGACGTTGAGAATGAAGCCGGGTGCGCCTCGCGAGTGAATCGAGTCGAACCGGTTCACTCCCGGCGCGTCGCCGAGGTCGGCCACTTCGCCGCGCGAGTTCACCGCCGGCGCGAGAATGTCACCGTAGAAGACCCAGGCGTACTTGTTCGCGTACTGGGGAAAGTAGTGGTTCGCGTGGTCCTGCAGGTAGCCGGCGCCGCTGCCCTCGGGAAAGAAGAAGCCGAAGTCGCCGTAGCCGAACCAGGTCACCCAGCTGCGCTCGGGCGCGGCGGCGGCCTGGGCGGCGGGCCGTTGCTCCAGCTGCTGCACCCGCTGCTCGAGCTGCTCCAGCCGCTCTTTGTCGGTGGCGGGCACGGTGTAGAGAATGTCGCCGTCGGGCGTCTCGATCTCGCCGGGAACGTTCTGCGCGAGCAGCGCCAGGGTGAGCAGGCCGAGCGCGCTCATGGCGGCAGCACCGGAGAGGTCACCTTCTCGGTGGGCATCGGCGCGCCGGTGAGCGACCGCAGAAACGCCACCAGGTCGGCCTGCTCGGCGTCGCTCAGGTCGAGCGGCTGAATCTGCACCGACTTGTTGCCCACCACCTCCGCCGTGGAGCCGCCGAGGTTGTAGCGCCAGACGACCTCTTCGAGGGTCTTGTAGGCGCCGTCGTGCATGTACGGAGCGGTCAGCTCCACGTCACGCAGCGACGGGGTGCGCCAGGCGCCCTTGAGCGAGTCGTCGAGGTTCAGGTCGAGGTACGGCTGGTGCGACTTGTCGGTCGGGTCGTCGCTCCAGGTCGAGTCGCGGCGAAAACCGTTCGAGTGCAGCTTGGTCAGCCCGTCGAGCGCGCCGTTGGGCAGACAGTTCTTGTTGTTCACGCAGTCGCACACGCCGCCCGCGCGGCAGTCGGCCACCGTCGGCACCACCGAGCCCTGCTGCGGCGCGCCCACGTTGTGAAACTGGGAGTCGGACAGCAGCGGGGTGTTGTGGCAGTCGATGCACGAGCCCTTGCCGACGAACACCTTCGCGCCGCGAATCTGCGCCGCGGTCATCAGGTCAGATTTCGGGCCCGCCGCGATCCACTTGTCGAAGGCGCTCTCGCGGCTGACCAGCGTCTGCTCGTAGGCGGCGACCGCCTTGGCGAAGTTCACGTAGGCGCGGGTGATCAGCTTCTGATCGGCCGAATCCATGCAGTCGAAGGCGTCGTTGTTGGGCTCGGTGGCGGAGCCGGCCTGACAACCGGTGACCGTGCCCGGGCGCCCCTCGAGGGGAAAGCGCGGCCAGCACGAGACCGCCATGTCGGTGCCGGTGACCGAGCGGCAGTCGGCAGGGCACGCGCCCGCCACCAGCTTGCACTGACCGCCGAGGGGATTGCGCGAGCCGTCGGGGTTGGTGTTCGCCTCGACCTCGGCCGCGACCACCGACGACGCGGTGGTGAACGGCAGCGGGTGCTCGGTGAACACCGCTTCGTACTCGGCCTGGTACTTGTCTTTCAGCAGCCAGGCGATCTTCAGCCGGTTGGAGCCCATCGAGACGAAGCTCTCGGCCACCGCGACGATCTGCGCCCAGAGCGAGTCGTTGCGGCCGTTCCAGTAGACGATGCCGTAGTAGGCCGCGTTCACCGTCTGCTGGCTGTTCACGTCGTACCAGCCGGCGCCGATCGACACGTAGTTGGGGTCGGAGGTGAAGTCGGCTCCCGCGCGCGCCGGGTCGTGGCAAGTGGAGCACGAGATGTTGGTCGGCTGGCCCTTCGCCGCGCGCGCGTACGGCACCGGGCGGCGGAGCGAGTCGACCTGGGTCGCGTTTCCCGAGAAGCGGGGGTCGAAGTACAGCTTCTGGCCGAGCGCCTGGGCGGCGGGCAGGGTGGCGTACTTGTTCGAGGGGTCGGCCGGCGGCGCCTCGGGCAGGTTGGCGAGCGACTTGAGCTGGGTCCACTCGTCGGCGGTGAAGGTGCACGTCTCTTCTGCGCAGAGCGTGCGGTCTGCTTCGCCGCACGAGAAGAGCATGGCGAGCACCAGCAGGCTGATGCGCTTCAACTCGCGCCCCCGCGCCAGAACGCGAGCACCGCGAACACCACCGCCAGACCGGGCACCATCCAGATCAGCGCGTCGCTGTTGTCGGGCGCGGGCGGCAGCGGCGCGGCGATGAACTGCGCCGGGGGAATCGAGCCGTTGACCTCGAAGCGGGCGGTGTTGGGGCCGGTCCACGCGCCGGGCATCGTCGCGTCGCTCCACACCGGCTTGTCTTCGACCATCAGCGCGAGGTGAACGCCGGCGCCCTTGGCGAGCTTCGACAGCTGCTGGTCGTCGAGCCGTGCGCCGATTGCGAGCAGGGCGACCGGGCGATCTCCGGCGCGCACCGCCATCACCGCGACCTCTTCGACCCGGTCGTCGACCAGCCAGGTGCCGAGCGCCGCGGTGTCTTGCGCGAGCGCGCGCTTCACCACCGACGAGGTCGAGAGGTCGAGGCCCTTGATCTTGGGCGCGCCGAGCACCACCCGCACCGTGCCGGTCGGCGTCAGCACCGCGAACAGCGCCTCGCCGTTCAGCTTCTGCAGGTCCTGGAGGATGTCGAGAATGGTGGCGTCGTCGACGTTCGACACCGCCAGCGTCGACTGCAGCCGCGGGTCCTGGGCGAGCATCTGCGCGTCGGCCGCCACCCGCTTCTGGGTCGACTCGCGGAGCAGCTCCACCAGCACCCCGGCGCGCTCCATCGCCTCCGACTGCTGGGCGCGCTGTTGCTGCTGACGCGCCTGGCGCATCGCCATCACCCAGCCCGCCGCGGCCAACAACCCCACCACCGCCGCGATCGCCGGAAGCCTCGACCGTCTTTTCTGCACCGAGCCGGTGCGAAGCACTGTGCCGCTCATTTGGTCTGTTCGTCAGTTCGCCTGAAGCTGGAAGGCCTTGCTTACCTGTTTCCCCGGCTCCAACGCCACGGTGTCTTCACTCGGTTTGTAGCCGACCTTCTCGACCCTGACCTTGAGCGGCTTGGTGGCGTCGAGACCAGAGAGGGTGGTGGGCGTCACCCGCCCGGTCGGTTCGCCGTCGACGAAGACGAAGGCGCCCTCCGGCTCGGAGGTGATCAGCGCGCTGGAGCGGGTCTGCTCGACGGCGGTGGTCGCCGCGGGCCGGGTCGCGAACCACGCGGCTCCGCCGACCACGCCCAGCGCCAGCAGGGCGAACAGCACCACCTGCCACCAGGGCCGCGGAGGCGCGGGGAGGGGAGACTCGGAGGAGCGCACGCCCGGCGCGCTGCCCGGCGCGAGCTTGCGCAGCTCGGCGAACGACATCATCACGTTGGAGCCGCGGGCGATCGACAGCTTCAGCTCCGCCCGCTTCTCGCCGCCGAGAAAGGTGAGCCAGCGGGCGAGGTCGCGCTCGCTCGGGCGGTTCTTGCGGCCGCGCATGTACTGCTCGATCGCGTCCTGCATCTCGGCGCCGGTCTGAAACCGCTCGGCCGGGTTCTTCGCCAGCGCCTTGTGGCAGATCGCTTCGAGCTCCCGGTCGACGTCGGCGCGGTAGTTCGCCAGCGGAGGAATGGTGTGCTCGTGCGCGGCCGCCAGCGTCGCCGCCTGGGTGTCGCGCTGAAACAGCTTCTCGCCCGAGAGCAGCTCCCAGAGCACGATCCCGAGGCAGTAGATGTCGGCGCGGCGATCGAGCTCCGCGTTGGCGGTGAACATCTCGGGCGCGAGGTAGCCGAACTTGCCCTTCAGCATGCCCGGCTCGGTCTCGAAGGCGTTGTTGTTGGCGCGCGCGATCCCGAAGTCGACCACCTTCACGTGGCCCAGGTAGGTGACGATGATGTTCGAGGGGGTGACGTCGCGGTGCACCAGCGACAGCGGCTTGCCGGCCGAGTCGGTGAGCTGGTGGGCGAAGTGGAGCGCCTCGGCGGCTTTTTCAATCACCGTCGCGGCGATGTCGGGGTCGGTGTGAACGTTGGCGGCGAGCGCGAAGGCGCCGATCTGGAGCAGGTCTTCGCCGGGCAGGTACTCCATCGCCATGAAGAAGCGGTCTTGCTCCTGGCCGAGCTCGTAGATGCGAACGATGTACGGGTGGTCGAGCCGGGCGGCGAGCCGGGCCTCGTCGAGGAACATCTGCACGAAGGCGTCGGAGATCGCCATCGCGGGAATGACGCGCTTCAGCGCCACCACCCGCGAGAAGCCCTCGAGGCCGGTCTGCAGCGCCAGCGAGAGCTCGGCCATGCCGCCGCGCGCGAGCGGACCGATCAACCGGTAGTTGCCGAAGCGCTCCAGCTCGGTGAACTGGAACGACGGCGCGGTCTGATCGAGGGGGTGCGGCTCGCTCACCTTGGAGCCGATATACCACTCGACGGCAACGCTCCGAGCGGTCAAACTCACGCCTCCCCTCATGAACGTCGCCTGCGACAAGTGCGGGAAGGCCTACCTGCTGCCCGACGGAGCGCTGCAGCCGGGCGTCCAGGTCCGCATCAAGTGTAAGCAGTGCGCGAACGTCTTCACCGTCACCCAGCAGTTGGTGCAGACCGCGCCGCCCCCCGCCCCCGAGGCGCCGCCGCCCGAGCCGCTCGCCGAGGTGCCGGTCAGCCCGAACGTTCCCTCCGACCCGAATGCACCGCCGGGAGAAATCACCCGCGCGTTCATCGCGCAGTCGGGCGCCAACAAGCGCAACCCGCCGTGGAAGATCGCGCTCTTCGTCGCGGGCTTCATCGGGCTGCCGACCCTGGCGCTCTGGGGCGCATCGTCGATGGGCGTGGCGACGGTGAAGGTGACCAACGAGCAGGGCGAGACGGTGGAGCAGCCGTTCTTCTCGGCGCAGGGCGTGACCGGGTTGAAGGACCTGCTCTCGGGCGCCGAGTCGGAGCGCCGTGAGAAGGCGGCCCAGGTGAAGGCGGCGGCTGCCGCCAAGGCTCACGCGGAGCAGCAGACGCACCACCACTCGGGCGGGCTCGACGACGGGCCGCGCGGAGCGAACACCGGCGCGGTGGCCTCGGGCGACTTGAAGGGCGACGGCCTGGCGGGTTTCTACGCCGGCGACGTCGGCAAGAAAGACGTCGGCCCGAAGATTCGCGGAGGAGACGACAGCGCTCCGGCGATGGCGCACGCCGGCGGCCTCGACGACACCGCGGCGGCGAAGGTGGTCGCGCTGTCGCAGCCGGCGTTTCAGTCGTGCATCGAGAACGCGCTCCGCCGCAATCCCCAGCTCAAGGTCGGCAAGGTGATCCTCAAGATCAGCATCGGCAAGTCGGGGGCGGTGAAGGGCACCGGCATCGCGCCCAAGGTGCACGAGACGTCTGACTGGGGCACCTGCCTCGCCGAGCGCGCGAAGCGCATGGTGTTTCCGCCGTTCGACGGCGACGACGAGGCGGAGATCGAAGTGCCGCTGCTCGTCGGCGTGTCGCTGTAGCGAGTCGAAGACACACGTCCAGCGTCCGCGGCCCAATGAACCGAGCGGCGTATCTGGTGATCTCAGCGATTGCATGCACATCTGCCGTGCATGCCCCTGTCGCGTCCTCGCAAGAAATTGCGGGGGCGGTCGCGTCCTGGCGATGCGGGAAACGCATGCCTGAGAGCGGCGTCTGGCTGAAGGTTGGTGAACAGTCGATGCAATACAGGGTCGATTGCGCGGACGGTTCGGCAGTGTTGGTGCAGGCAACGCAAGTACCGAAGTGTGCACTGGCCGGAACAACCGAGGAGCTGTTGGATGCACGAACGCTCGATGCCGGCGTGCTCCTGGTTGGGGAGCAACTGCTTCCTGGGTGTGGAACCGTCGCATCGAAACCGTTGTTGCTGGGCGAGGACGTTGTCGCGCTGTCGAGGCTCGACGGTGGCTGGTCGGTGACGCGTGAGCTTGCGAATCGGACGTTCTAGTACCGCTCCGTGGAATGGTCGGAAAGGCACTGGCCGCCCGCGAGGTTTTGCTGTCCTTTGGGGTGGGTGCTGGGCGCAGGTCGTGCGAGTGCACGCCCGTCGTCCGCCCGCGATTGAGAACCGATCTCGTGCGACGGCTGTGTCCTTCGATTGTCTCCTCGGGCATGCGCCGGGGGCCGCCGCCGAGGTCGTTCTGATCGCGCTATCAAAGCGTCGGATGATGGGAAGAGCGGCGCCCGACCAATGTCCGACATCTTGATAGGCGCCCGCAAGGTGACGCGGCGACGGGAGGACGCTCGAGCTGCACACCCGCGTTGCACGGCTGGCCCCGAAATCGAGCGCGGAGCTGGACCAGGCACGGCTGTTGATTCGAGCCTCTCACCCCATCGATGCTGTTTCGCGCGGCCGGCTCAGTGCACCTTGTAGCTGGTCTGGCCCTCGCCGAACTCTTTGCCGATCGCGAACGGGTTGGTCTTGCCGGGCGTCAGCACCTCACCGATGTGGGTGAACAACCCGACCACGTCGCCCTTCGGGTTGCCGCGATCGATGTCGATGAAGCCGCCGGCCGGGCCCATGCCGACCTGCACCGAGTTGTGACCGGTGCTCTGGCGCGCGCCCCAGTCGGTCATCCCCGGGTGGAACTTCGCCTCCGGAGCGTCGAACGGGAACTCGGTGGGGTTCTTCTGCAGCTGGGCCTTCAGCTGATCGAGCCCCTGCGGCTCCAAGAAGATGCGGTCGGAGTTGAAGTCCTTCACCCGCAGCATCGAGGTGTCGATGCCCTGCTTCGCCAGCGCGGAGGTGATGTTGAGGAAACAGGCGCGCTGCTCGGGGTCGAGCTTCTCGTACTTCGCCGCGCCGTTCTCACCCAGCATCGCCTGCTGTGTCTTGGTCAGGTTGGCGAAGCTGGGAAAGGTGCACGACGGAATCTGGTAGTTGCCCCACTGCGACTTGCCGCCGGGCGGAGTGGTGAACGTCTTCGCCGCGTCGCCGCTCTGGCCGTTCCAGCTCGGCCCGTTGAGCCCCGGAGTGAACGCCGGCGCCTTGTCGGTGTTGCCGCTCAGGTTCATCTTCGGAGCCGCCTTCGGCGCCGCCGCCTGAAACCCGTCGCCCTTCTTCGCCACCACGTCGGCGCCCGGCAGCTTCAAGGTCCAGCCCGGCTGGAGCTTCTGATCCGCTTTGATCTGCGGGTTGGCCTTCACCAGGTCCGCGACCGAGACGTTGTTGGCCTGCGCGATCTGCGCCAGCGTGTCGCCTGACTGAACTTTGATGCTCATTTCGACGTCCTCCCGTGCAGTGATTCTGACACGCAAATGACATCGCTGTGAACCTGCAGTCGCTCTGCAAAATTCTCGTGAAATGAGAACCCAGTCGTCTCGCGGAGCTGCCCGCCGCTCGCTCAGATCTTTTTTCCGTCGCCGCCTTTGATCTGCACGATCTGGTGCCGGATCACCCCCATGATCGGGTAGCGCTCCATCTGCACGCGGTCTCCGGTGCGCTCGCGGCGCTGCTGCATCCACTTCTCGTCGGGCGGCTGAGCGGCGGGTTTCTGCGCGGCGTGGGGAATCGGGATCGGCGGAGGCGGCGACGACGACGCAACGCCGCCCACCCGGCTCTCGGTCTGGAGCGCGCCCAACCCCATCAGCGCGAACAGCCCGCCCACCGCTGCGATCGCCGCCGCCCACTTTCGAGCCAGCCGCGCCCCGAGCCCCTTGGGACAGTCCTGGGTGAGCACCCGCCCATCGGGGCGCCGAAAGAAGCGCACGCACAGCCGTCCCTCGCGCTCGAGCAGCAGCGCCCGCGCCTCGTCGCTTCGCATCGCCGAGAGGTCGTAGACGTTCAGCTTGCACGCCGCGCAGAAGCGCACCTGCCCATCGCCCTTCATCTCCTCCCAGCGCGCCCGGCAGGGAGCCGCGATTCGAAGCACGCCCAGCTCCGGCGACCACCCCGTGTTCTCGTCCATGCTTCGAAGGAGCCCGGCGACCAACCGGTGTTAACCTCACCACCCGATGCGTCGTTCGAGCCTGGTGGTCTTCGCGTTGCTGGCCAGCTGCGCGCCGTACTCGGTGTTGAAGCAGGCCGAGCCCAACCCGTTCGCCGGCGAGCAGAGCTTCGGCCTGCTGCCGATCGAGTGGAACGGGGTGATCATCGACGGCGACGTCGAGTCGGTCTGGGAGCGCTACGACCCCGACACCCGCCGCGAGTGGCCGGGCATGAAAGAGAGCTCGGCGCAGCTGTTCGCCCGCGCCTTCACCGACTCCGCGATTCCCGCCCAAATCAGGCCGGTGCCGACGCTCTCACCACAGGGCTTCACCGCCAAGTGCGTGGTTCACGAGGTCAAGACCGGAGGCCTGAAGCCGCTCGAATTGACCGTGCGTCTGCAGCTGCTCGACCCCACCGGCACCGTGGTCGACGAGGCCCAGGCCACCGGCAAGGGCAAGGCGATGCGGGGGATGCAAATCATGATCAACGACGCGGCCGTACATGCGGGCGATGCCCTCGGCCAATACGTTCGTAACCGTGCGAAAAGGTGACCGATCAGGTCCCCATCCTCCTTTGATTTCCAAGCCTTTCGAGGCTAGAGCCTGACCAAGTGTTCGACGTCACCAAGACCCTGACCGGGAAGCGGGTGCTGATGGCCGGAGTGACCGGCTTCGTCGGCAAAGTCGCGCTTTCGATGCTGCTCCACCGCTACGGCGAGACCCTGGCCAAGGTCCACGTCCTGGTGCGCAAAGGCTCCAGCCTCTCGGCGGAGATTCGCTTCTTCGACAAGGTCGCCACCAGCGAGCCGTTCGAGCCGCTCCGCGACAAGTACGGCGACCGGTACATGGACTGGCTGAAGTCGAAGCTGGTCGTGCACGACGGCGACGTCACCGACCCCTGGGCGGGCATGGAGGAAGCCCACGCCAAGTCGCTCAAGGGCGAGATCGACGTGCTGGTGAACTGCGCCGGCCTGGTGTCGTTCAACCCGTCGTTGGAAGTGGGTCTGAACGTCAACACCCACGGGGTGCGGCACCTCTGCGACCTCTGCCTCTACCTCGACGTGCCGCTGGTGCACATGTCGACCTCGTTCGTGGCGGGCAACCGCTCCGGGCTGATCTTCGAAGACGAAGACGTCACCGGCTACTTCCCCAAGCGGGGCGAGCTCGACGGCCGCGACTTCTCGCTCGAGCAGGAGCTGAAGGACTGCGAGCGCATCGTTCGCACCCTGCGCGAGCAAGCCGACGACAAGCAGCTGGCCGCCGACTTCCGCACCAAGGCGATCAAGCGGCTCGACGAAGAAGGCCGCGACGCGAAAGACGAGAAGGCGCTCCGCCTGGCGATGGGCCGCGAGCGCAAGCTCTGGCTGTCGAACCAGCTGGTCGACGCCGGCATGAAGCGCGCCCAGCACTGGGGCTGGCCCAACACGTACACGTACACCAAGTCGCTCGGCGAGCAGGTGATCGCCTCCACTCCGGGCCTTCGCTACGCGCTGGTGCGCCCGACGGTGGTCGAGACCTCGGTGCACTACCCGTTCCCCGGGTGGAACGAGGGCTTCACCACCTCCGCGCCGCTGCTCTACGCGATCATGAAGTCGCACCGGTCGATCCCCGCCAACGACAAGGCGGTGCTCGACATGATCCCCGTCGACCAGGTCGCCGGCTCGCTGATCGCGGTGATCGCGCGGCAGCTGGTGGTCTCGGAGCGCCGCGTCTACCAGCAGGCGTCGGGCGACGAGAACCCGTTCCAGGCCAGCCGCTCGGTCGAGCTCGCCGGTCTCTACCGCCGCCGCTACTTCCGCGAGAAGAAGACCGGCAACGCGGTGATGAACGAGTTTCTCTCGAAGATCGAGCCGGCCGCGGTCACCAAGAACAGCTTCAACTTCCGCTCCGCGCCGCTGATGTCGAAGGCCGCTCAAGGCCTGAGCGATCTGATCGACGACTACCGCCCGAAGTGGGGCGCGCCCAAGTTCAACGCGCTGCTCGATCAGACCAAGGAAAAGCTGGCCGAGCTGAAAGAGCAGTTCGACGGCATCAGCATGATCGTCGAGCTGTTCCTCCCGTTCATCTGGGAGAACCGCTTCATCTTCCGCTGCGACAACACCCGCTCGCTCTACGCCGACATGGCGGAGCACGACAAAGCGCTGATTCCCTGGAACCCCAAGGAAGTCGACTGGCGCACCTACTTCCTCGACATTCATATGCCGGGGCTCGAGAAGTGGGTGTTCCCCGGCCTCGACGAAGCGACCGAGCGCCGCCGGGTCATTCCCGCGTACCGCGATCTGCTCGAGATGCTCGACGCCTCGGTTCACGCCTGGCGCCACCGCATCTCGTTCCGCTACTGGGAGGGTGAGAAGCAGTCGCGCCTCACCTACGGCGAGGTGCACCGCTACGCCGCGCGGGTGGGCTCGTACCTGCTCGCCAAAGGCCTCAAGCCGCAAGACCGGGTGCTGCTGGTCTCCGAGAACCGGCCCGAGTGGGGCGTCGCGTTCTTCGGCATTCTGCGCGCCGGCTGCACCTCGGTGCCGGTCGACAAAGAGCTCTCCCAGGTCGAGATTCTCAACATCGCCAAGCGCTCGCGCGCGTCGGTGATTCTGGTGAGCGAGAAGGTGCTCGAAGACAACGAGGGCCTGGAAGACGCGCTCAAGGGCGCCGGCCTCGACACCAAGATCGTCACCCTCGCCGAGGCGATGGCGGGCGACCGCTCCAAGCCCGACGGCATCGGAGCGGTCAAGAAGTCGGCCAGCCCCGACGACGTCGCGTCGCTGATCTTCACCTCCGGCACCACCGGCAACCCCAAGGGCGTGATGCTCACCCACCGCAACTTCGCCTCGCTGGTGGCGAAGCTCGCGGGCACCTTCGAGATCGGCGTCGGCCACGGCATCTTGTCGGTGCTGCCGCTCCACCACACCTTCGAGTTCTCGGCCGGCTTCCTCACCCCGTTCAGCCGCGGCGCCGAGATCAGCTACATCGACGAGCTCACCTCCGACCGCATCGGCGACGTGCTCGAGACCGGCAACATCACCGGCATGATCGGCGTGCCCGCGCTCTGGCAGCTGTTCCACCGCAAGGTGACCCAGGAGATGGCCGCCCGCCCGAAGTTCGTCGAAGAGACGATGAAGGGGCTGATGGCGGTGAACGCCGAGCTGCGCAACCGCGCCGGCGTGAACCTCGGCAAGCTGCTGTTCTGGCCGGTGCACCGCAAGTTCGGCGGGCAGATCAAGTTCATGGTCTCGGGCGGCTCGGCGCTGCCCGACGAGGTGCACAAGGCGTTTCACGCGCTCGGCTTCGACCTCACCGAAGGCTACGGCCTCACCGAGGCGGCCCCGGTGCTCACCGTCACCAGCCCCGGCAACAAGCGGCAGGCGGGCACGGTCGGCAAGGCGCTCCCGGGCATCGAGCTGAAGATTCACGAGCCCGACAACGACGGCATCGGCGAGGTGCTGGCCAAGGGCCCCAACGTGATGGCGGGCTACTTCGAAGATCGCGACGCCACCGACGCGATGCTGAAGGGCGGCTGGCTCTACACCGGTGACCTGGGGCGCATCGACGCCGACGGGCGGCTGTTCCTGGTCGGCCGGCAGAAAGACGTCATCATCGACGCCAACGGGAAGAACGTGTACCCCGACGAGCTCGAAGAGCTCTACGGCACCCACGAGCACCTGAAGGAGCTGTCGGTGGTCGGCCTGCCCGACGAGAACGGCGAGCGGGTCGCCTGCCTCGCGGTGCCCGACTACAAAGACCGGCCGCGCGACGTCGTTCGCAAAGAGCTCGAGGAGCACTTCAAGAACGTCTCCTCCGACCAGCCGTTCTGGCGGCGCATCAAGGTGCTGCGGTTCTGGGATGGTGAGCTGCCCCGCACCTCCACCCGCAAGGTGAAGCGCAAGCTGGTGGTCGAAGAGCTGAAGCGCCTCGAGCGCGTCGCCGCCGCGGGAGACAAGGCCAAGGCGTCGAAGGACTCGAACACCGACTGGCTGTTCGCGCTGATCGCCGAGGTGGCGCAGAAGAACGTGGGCGACGTTCGCGGCGAGTCGCGCTTCACCGGCGACCTCGGCTTCGACTCGCTGATGCTCACCGAGCTGCAGGTGGCGCTCGACAACGCCGGCGTGGCGGTGAACGCGCTCGGCGATCTCACCCGGCTGCAGACGGTCGACGAGCTGCGCCGCGCGGTCGCCGCCACCGGCCGCCGCCCCGCGGGCGAGGTGAAGGCCAAAGAGATCACCAAAGAGGCCGCCGAGAAGAACGAGTCGCTCGAGATCGACCTCCCCGCGCCGCTGGCGAAGCTGGGCAACCTGCTGCTCGGGTGGGGCCAGCAGGCCATCTACAAGGGCGTCTTCGACGTGAAGACCACCGGCGAGGCCTTCATCCCCAAGAACCGCAACTTCCTGGTCGTCTCCAACCACGCCAGCCACCTCGACATGGGCCTGGTGAAGGTGGTGATGGGCGAGCAGGGTGAGCGGCTGGTGGCGCTCGCCGCGAAGGACTACTTCTTCAACACCCCGCTCAAGCGCGCCTACTTCGAGAACTTCACCAACCTGATCCCGATGGAGCGCAAGGGCAGCCTGCGCGAGTCGCTGCGAATGGCGGCCGAGTCGCTCAAGCAGGGCTACAACCTGCTCATCTTCCCCGAGGGCACCCGCTCGGTGACCGGAGAGATCGCCGAGTTCTACCCGACGCTCGGCTACCTCGCGCTCACCTGCGAGGTCGACGTGCTGCCGGTGTACCTGCACGGCACCTACGACGCGCTGCCGAAGGGCGGCATCTTGCCGAAGAACACCAACCTCGAGGTGCGCTTCGGCCCGCCGCTGTTGATCGACGACATGAAGGGCCGGGTCACCGGGCTGGCGCGCAGCGAGAGCTACCGGGTGATCACCAAGATCGCCGAAGAGTCGGTGCGCGCGCTTCAGCAGGGCAAGGTCTACGTGCCGCCCAAGCTCGAGCCGGAGATCGTCGAGGCGCAGTCGGCCAAGCCGCCTCCGCCGCCGCGCGACTCTTCTGATGAAGACGACGAGCCGAAAGTGAAGCCGGGCAAGAAGACGCCGCCCAGGCTGCGCGCGAAGGGCAACGAGTAATGGGCAAGATTCTCGTCACCGGCGGCACCGGCTTTCTCGGCACCCACCTGGTTCCCCGGCTGCTCGCGGCCGGCCACGAGGTGCGGGTGCTCGCGCGCACCAAGGTCAGCGCCAGCCACTTCGGCACCGTCGCGCCGAAGGCCGGCTTCGCCACCACCGCCGCGCCTGCGCAGCCGAAGCTGATTCAGGGCGACCTGAACGACCGCGAGACGGTGCGCGCGGCGCTCGACGACGTCGACGCGGTCTACCACCTCGCCGGGCTGGTCAGCTTTCGGCCCAACGACGGCCGCAAGATGTACGGGCTGCACGTCGACTGCACCCGCGAGCTGCTCAAAGACGTGCTCGCGCTGCCGAAGAGGCCCCGCATCATTCTCGCCTCCACCTCGGGCACGATCGCGGTCTCGAAGACCGAGCGGGTCGGCACCGAGGCCGACGACTACCCGATCGAGACGGTCGGGCGTTGGCCGTACTACCTGTCGAAGATCTACGAAGAGAAGCTCGCGCTCGACTTCTGCAAGCGTCACTCGATTCCCCTGGTGGTGCTCAACCCCAGCCTGTTGATGGGCCCGGGCGACGAGCGGCTCTCCAGCACCTGGACGGTGGCGAAGTTTCTTCAGAAGGACATTCCCGCGATGCCGGGCGGAGGCATGTGCCTGGCCGACGCGCGCGACGTCGCCGACGCGGCGGTCAACGCGCTCACCAAAGGCGAGCTGTACGGCCGCCACCTGATGGGCGTGAACCTCTCGATGGACGACTTCTTCAAGCGCCTCGAGCGGCTCACCGGCGTCTCGGCGCCGAAGCTGAAGCTGCCGAAGCAGGCGAACATTCTCGGCGCCTACGCGCTGGAGCGCTTCAACAAGTGGCGCGGCGCCGACGTGAAGCTCGACCCCCAGGAGGTCGAGGTGGGCGAGCACTGGTTCTGGCTCGACTCGGCGAAGGCGGAGGCGGAGCTGGGCTTCAAGGCCCGTGACGTCTACGAAACCCTTCATGACACGGTGCAATTCATCATCGGGCGGATGCCCGAAGGGTCGCTGCCCGGAGTGAAGGGCGAGCTGGCCGAAATGCGGAAATGACTCGAGCGTAGGTATGCTCGAGCGATGAACTGCCCCGGCTGCGAGCACGAGATGGACGTGCAGCGCTTTCCCGCCAACTACGGCGGTGAGGTGGAGATCGACGTCTGCGCGCACTGCAACGGCATCTGGTTCGACGGCCGCGAGAGCCTCCAGATGTCACCCGGCGCGACGCTCAATTTGTTCCGGGTGCTCTACGCGCGCACCGACCAGGCGAAGGCGCCGCTGCAGCAGAACAAGCCCTGCCCCCGCTGCGAGGTGGCGCTCAAAGAGACCAACGACATGCAGCGCGGCACCCGGTTCAGCTACTTCCGCTGCCAGGAGCACGGCCGGTTCATCACCTTCTTCCAGTTCCTCCGCGAAAAGAACCTGGTGCGGCAGCCGAACCCGAAGGAGCTGCAGCAGCTGCGCGAGCAGGTGAAGACGGTGAAGTGCTCCAACTGCGGAGCGCCGATCGAGCTGGCGACCCACACCTCGTGCGGCCACTGCTCCGCGCCGGTGAGCATCTTGTCGGAGGAGAACATCAAGCAGACCCTCACCGACCTGCAGAAGCGCGAAGAGAAGCGCACCACCGTGGCCCCCGACGCCGCTGCGCGCATCGTGCAGGCGCAGCTGCAGGCCCAGAGCGCCTACCGCACCATCGACGCCGAGAGCCTGCCCAGCCGCTACTCGAGCGGGTTTCGCACCAACGGCGGCGACCTGATCGCCTTCGGCGCCGAGGTGCTGGTGAACGTGTTGTTCGCGCTCTGGTGACTAGAAGGCGTAGCCGAGCCCCAGCCCGTAGCGAAACGCGAAGGTCAGGTTGTTGGCCGACATCGTGAACGCGGAGCCACCGCTGAAGCCGAGCGACGCCGAGGGGCCCGCGAAGAGCTCCACCGCCAGCCCGCTGTCGAAGCGATGGCCCCAGCCGGCCAATACCGACTCGATGCCCCGCGCCGAATCCAAGCTGCTCCTCCCGGTGAGCTCCGGGCTGTCGAAGACGGTCACCGAGCGCTGAAACTGAAGCCCCACCGACTCGGCGAAGAAGACGCCCAGCGGGAGATGCCAGCGCAGCTGCACCTCGGTGTTCATCGCCCAGGTGTCGTTCACCGAGCCCGAAAGGCCTCCGAGCAGGGTGACTCCGCCGACCAGCGCCGCGACCTGCGGGACCTGGTGACTGTAAGAGGCGCCCAGCCCGAGCTGCACCGACACCGAGCGGTTGAACCAGTGCTCGTACGCCAGCGCAGCGCCGGTGAGCGGGCTCTCGGCGCCGGTGTGCAACCAGAGCGCGTGGCGAGGCGTCTCGGGCTCGGCCTCCGCCTTCACCTGCGCGTCCTGCGCCCACGCGGTCACCGCGAACAGCGACACAGCCAATGTGATTTTTCGCATCGGCGGCTGCAGTGCAACGGCGCCGCCAACCGCAACCTCCGGAAACGAGCGTTGCCGGGCGTGCTGCGCTCGACACTTTGTCAGCCGCGAGGGCTTAACAAACATCAATGCGGCAACCGCGCTCGCGGGAGCACTGTGAGCGCATGAATGAAAACCAAATCGTCGCGTCCAGGTTGTCCGTCGCTTCTGCCGTCTTGTTCGCGTTGCTGGTGGTGCTGCAGCTCACCACCGGCGCGTCGCAGCACTTCTTCGAGCTGGTGCACCCGCCGGCCGACTTCGCGCGCCTGCTGCTCGAGCGCTCGGCGTGGCTGAAGATCATCTTCGCGATCGATGACGTGTTCATCGCCTGCTACGTGAGCGCCACCCTGTTCACGGCGCTGTCGTTTCCGCGGCGGGCGGCCAGCTACGTCGCGGTGGCGTTGGTGGGCGCGGCAGGGCTGCTCGACCTCGAAGAGAACCACCACCTGCTCGCGCTGATGGACGCCGCGCGCGCCGGCCTCGAGCCCAGCGCGGCCGAGCTGGTGCGCCGAATGGACTTCTCGTCGGTGAAGTGGGCGGTGGGGCACATCGGGTTCTTCTTCTTCGCCTTCTTCGTGCCGGGCAAAGACCTGCTCGCGCGCGCGTTTCGGTCGATGCTGGTGTTCGTGCAGCTGCCGCTCGGGGTGGCGGGCGTGGTCTACGGCGACCTGAAGTGGCTGGCGCTGCTGCGCGCGCTCAACCTCTTCGCCGGGTTCTTGCTGCTCGCGGTGCTGACTTCGAGGAAGAGCGAGACAGCCGGCTCAGGTGCTCCGGCGTCACTCCGAGGTACGACGCCAGCAACCGCCGGCTGATGCGCGCGTCGAGCGCGGCGTTCTGCTCCAGCCAGCGGTGGTAGCGCTGGGCGGCGGTGAGCGCGAGCATCTCGTACTCGCGGCGGGTCTTGCGCACCGCCAGCTGCTCGGCGTTCTGGCGGGCGAGCGCGGCGAGCTCGGGGTGCTTGCGGCTCAACGCGTCGAACTCGGCGTAGCGAAAGGCGATCGTCTGGGTCGGCTCGAGCGCCTGAATCCAGGTGACCGCCGGCTCGCCCGAGAGCAGGTCGAGCATCGAGCCGGTCGCCTGGCCGGCGCCGAGAAAGCTGCGGGTGTGCTCTTCGCCGGAGTCGCTCACGTACAGCTCGCGCACCAACCCTTCGGTGATGATGAAGCTCCACTCGGCTTTTTCGCCCGCGCGCAGCAACCAGTCGCCCGCGGCGAAGTGGCGAGGCGTGCAGATGGCTTGAAGGGCCGCGGGCAGGGGGTTGAGCGCCACCGGTCGATAACCTCACCCGCTGCGTCGCTTCGCGCCGCAGTCGGCCTCTCCTTTCAGGAGAGGCTCTTGTGTAACGGCGTGTCGCGCCCGGTCCACGACTTCACCAGCTCGCGGGCCTCGATCATGTTGTCTTCGATCGAGCAGTAGGTCCACCCGCCATAGCGGCCGATCGAGTGAACGCCGTTCTTCGCCAGCGACGCCTTCGCCTCGGCGACCGCCTTCATCGACGCCTGGGTGATGTGCACGTAGGCGGGGTTCATCACCACGTGGTGCTCGGCGATCAGCTCGTGGTCCTTCACCAGGCCCTCGGCCTTCAGCCCTTCGAGCACCGCGGCGCGGGCGTCGTCGACGTCGATCTTCGCGTCCTTGCCGTAGCCGAGCTCGACGTAGAGGCTCATGCGGTCGGAGCCGAAGATGTTGTCGTAGAAGCCGACCCGGTAGAACGGCGTCTTCTTCGAGGGAAAGTAGACCCAGTGCGGCTCGGTGGGGCCCTTGCGGTCGAAGCCGAGGTTGAACACCAGCACCTGGTTCCAGCTGAACGCGGCGTCGTCGTGGGGCAGGGCGCACAGCTTCAGCAGCACGTTGAACGGCGCCGAGCTGACCAGCCGCTCGAACTTGAAGGTGCGCTTCGGGGTGTGGGCGACGCGCTGGGCGAGGTCGATGCGGGTCACCGGCTCCGAGAGCGACACCTTCGACGGGTCGGTGGCAGAGGCGAGCGCCTTCACGTACTCGATCGCGCCGCCCTCGGGGTAGGTGAAGCTGGCGTTGTAGCCCGCGTTGTCGGGCTCCTTCATGTTGCGAATGACGTCGTCGAGCCTGGCGTGGGGGAAGAAGCGGCCCATCGCGTCGCGGTCGAGGGTGTCCAAGTCGGTGGCGTAGAGCTTCTCGTTGTAGGGAATCAGGAAGCGCTGGCTGATCCCCGCGCCGTAGCGGGCGAAGAGCATCTTCTTGAACGAGCTCTCGTCGTGCTTCGCGCCCTCTTTGGTGGCCGCCCAGAGGCCGTAGAGGCAGTCGATGAAGTCGGCCTGCGGCAACTGGTGAATGTTCTTCTGAAAGGGGAAGTCGATCTGCCGGCCGTCGATATGAATGAAGCTCTTGCGGGCGACGGTGAGCACCTTCTGCTTCGCCATTCGCGCCCGCAGCCAGGCTTCGATCTCGGGGTGTTTGAAGTGAAAGAAGTGCCCCGAGTAGTCCCAGACGAAGCCGTTCTGCTTCACCGTCTTGCAGTAGCCGCCGATCTCCGAGTCGGCCTCCAGCACCCGCACGTTCGCGTTCGGCCCCAGCGCCGCCGCCGTCGCCAGCCCCGAGATTCCACCGCCGACAATCAACGTCTCGACCTGCTCCACCTGGTCCCCCTACGCAGTCCCTCTCCCGCTCGTCGGGAGAGGGTGGCGCGAAGCGCCGGGAGAGGTCTGTCCCGCGACCTCCCTGCCGACGGCAGAAGCACTCACCGGCCACTCGACCGGCACCCGCCGCCCATCGGCCACCCGCCGAGCCAAATACGGCTCACACGCCCGCTCCTTGAACGCCTTCTTGAACGCCCCAAACCCGCCGCCCTTCAAATGAGCGTCGTGCGCCGCCAGCCCGCCCTCGGGGCCGCACTGGGCCATCATGTGCTCCACCCAGGCCCAGCGCGCGCTCACCGGGCGCAGCTCGGCCCGGCGGTTCAAGCCCTTGCGAATGCGCTCCAGCCGGCCCTCCACCACCTCGATGCCGGCGAAGGGCGCGCCATCCATCGGGGTGTTGCGCTTGGCGGCGAACGGAGCCACTCCCAGCGCGACCGGAATCACCTTCGACAGCTCGAGGGTGAAGCGCACCAGCTCGTCGATGTCGGCGTCGGTCTCGGTCGGCAAACCGACGATGTTGTACACCTTCAACCGCTCCAGCCCGGCATCAGATGCGAGCTTCGCCGCGCGTATCAGCTGCTCCTCCGAGTGCTTGCGGTCGACCAGGTCGCGCAGCCGCTGCGAGGCGCCGTCGGAGGCCACGGTGAGGTGCCGGGCGCCGCCCGACTTGAGCGCGTTCACCAGCCGGGCGGTCAGCCGGTCGGCCCGCAGCGACGACACGCCCACCTGCTTGCCGCGGGCGACCAGCGCCTCCAGCAGCTCGCAGATCTCGGGGTGGTCGGTCACCGCCGCGCCCACCAGGCCCACTCGCGGCGCGTGCTCCGGCACCAGCGAGAGCACCTTCTCGTAGGGCAGCTTGCGCATGCCGCCGTTGGTGGTGCGCCGCATCACGCAGTAGTGGCAGCCGCGCGAGCAGCCCCGCTCGGGCTCGACCAGAAACATGTTCGACAGCTCGGTGTCGGGGGTCACCACCACCGAGTGCGCCGGGAGCGCCGCGTCGCTCGCCTTGGCCACGAAGTAGCGGGTGCTTTCGGCCGAGACGCCGGGCACCCGAAAGCCGGGCCGCTTCGCCAGCCGCTCCAGCACGGCTGCCTTGCCGCCTCCCGCGCTCGCCTCGTCGAGCAGCTGGTGAATCAGCTCGTCGGCCTCGCCCTGCACCAGCACGTCGACGAAGGGCTCCAGCGGGTCGGGGTTCGAGAAGGTGAGGGGGCCGCCGGCGACCACCAGCGGCGCGGTGGCCGGGCGCTGCTCGCGAAACACGCTCAGCCCGGCCAGCTCGAGCATCGAGAACAGGCCCAACAGCTCGAGCTCGTAGGCGACCGAGAAGGCGAGCAGCTCGAACGACGAGACGTCGCGCTGGGTCTCGAGGGTGAACAGCGGCACCCCGCGGTGGGCCTCGAGGTCGTCGGGCAGCACCGCCCGCTCGGCGCAGGCGTCGGGGTGGGCGTTCACCTGGCGGTAGATCTGCTGGTACCCAAGCGAGCTCATCGCCACGTGGTACGGCGACGGGTAGCAGAGCGCGACCGACAACGGCGCCTGCTTGAAGCAGGTGCCGGTCTCTCGCGAAAGCCGCGCCTGGGCGGCTTGGGTCAGCTGGTGACGGCCCACCCGGCATCCCTTACACGCACCGCGGGGGAAAACAAAACGGCCCTGCTCGAGCTGAGCAGGGCCGTTGAATTTCAGACCGCGAAGAAGACTTAGTTGGACTTGATCGCGTTGATGTCGTCGACGCTGGTGTACGAGATCTCGCAGATCCCGTCGAACGGGTCGTCGCCGAAGGGGTCGTTGTACGGCACCGTGGTGTTGCACTTCACCGGGTGCGCGCTGTCGACGAACGTCGGGTTGAGGCCCGAGCCGTTGACGTAGCCCGCGTCGGGGTCCGCGACCGGGTTGCAGTCGGCGTCCACGAAGCAGCCGATCGCCGGCCACATGCCGAACACCTTGGTGTGGAAGGTGCAGCTGTCCTGGGTGTAGTCGAGCTCACCGTCGAACACCGTACCCGGCGCGTTGGTCGAGTTGGCGAAGCGCAGCTTGGTAAAGTTCATCGTGATCGTGGTCGGAGGAATCGCCGGATCCACGATGCCGCCGTCGTCGTCGGTGGTCGCCGGAATCTCGTCGAAGTGCTGCTCGGTCGCCACGAACGCGCTCATCTCGCAAACGTTGTTCGTGGGGAACGACGGCATCGCCGCCGAGCCGTTCGACTTCGGGTTCTCCTGCGAGTTGCACCCGCTCAGGCCCATGCAGTTGGCGGCGTCGATCTCGGTCGAGGTGTTACCGACCAGATAGATCTCTCCGCCAATCGCCTGCGCCCGCCAGCCCAGCGAGAAGTCGTTCGTGCGGGGCTTGTTGTAGACCTGGAAGCCGATGTTGTCGCCGGTGAGGGACTTGCAGTCCGTCGCCGTCGGGTCGGCATCGAGGTACTTCATCCAGTAGGGGTAACCGCTGCCCGAGGGGCTGCCGACGACCAGGCAGTGCGGCTGCGGAGAACCGCAGGCGCCCAACCAGGCCGCCATCGCCAGGGCTGCGCTTCCGATGATCAGGGTCTTGAGTTTCATTTGAGTAGGTCCCTTGCCGTTCTCTTAGAAGGTCACGCGCAGGCCGAACCGAACCGAACGCGGCGACTGGTAGAGGGTGGGCTTCTTGAAGTTGGAGTTGATGTCGTTGGCGGTCACGCTGCCGTCGCCCGCCGTACCGCCCGGAGCGTGCAGCTGGCTGACACAGTTCTTGTCGTTGCCCGCGACGCAGATCGCCTGCTGCGGGTTCTGACCGGGCGCCACCGACACCGGCGCGACGTCGGCGAAGGTGTAGTTCTCGTCAACCAGCACCGCTTCGCTGAAGTTGAAGATGTTGAACACGTCGACCGACAGCTGCACCGCGTTGTCCTTGGTGAAGCGGTAGGTGAACGCCAGGCGGCCGTCGAGGCCGTGGGTCCACGGGGTGCGACCCGCGGTACCACGGGGGAGGATGAACACTTCGCCCGAGCCGTAGAGCGAGTGCGAGCCGAGGTAGCTGATCGGAGTACCCGAGGCCGACCGCCAGGTCGCGCCGAGGTTGATGCTCATCGAACCGGTGAGCACGAACTCCTTCGCGCCGAAGACCTTGATCACGTGGGTGCGATCGCCCGGCAGTGCACCGGTGCGGTTCGGCAGCAGCGAGATGAGGTCGAAGTCGGAGTTGATGTTCGGGTCGAGCTGACCGGTCTCCGGCCGGAACAGACCGGCGTAGTTACCGTACAACTGCGACCAGGTGTAGCTGACCTGCGCCAGCCAGAGGTCCGAGAAGGACTTGTTGAAGTAGACGGTGACCGCGTCGTAGTTGCGGGTCGCCTTCGGGAAGTCCTTCGCCAGGCCAGAGCCCGGGTTACCGATGAAGTAGGTGTTCGCCTCGTCGCGCGACATGTCCTCGATGACGTTGGTCATCTGGCGGTGGGTGTAGGTCGCGCCCACGCGGCCGTCGGGGATTACTTCGTACTCGCCGCCGACGACTTCTTCTTCGGAGCCCTGCGGGGTCAGGTTCGGGTCGACGGTCTCGGGACCGCCGGTCTGGAACCCGTACTGCGTCGGGTCGACCGAGGTGCCCGCGCCGATCGCGTTGGCCGGCACCTTGCCCGACTGGGTCAGGCAGTTGGTGTAGCTGCCCGACAGCGGGTTGCAGCCCACCGCCGCGTTCGGCAGCGTGCGGGAGTGAATGAAACCACCCTGGCGCTCACCGGGGAACGAGCGGTCGGCGAGGTCGAGGGGAACGCTCTCGTAGTAGCGCGCGTAGTTCGCGAACACCTTGGAGCGGCCCTGCTGGGTGAAGTCGTACACCAGGCCCAGGCGGGGCGACCACTCGTTGTTGAGGAACATGCCGATGGTGCCATCGGCCGAGTAGATCGCCTGCTGGTCGTAGCGCAGACCGGCGTTCAGGGTGACCAGGTCGGCGATCGCCCAGCTGTCCTGCACGAAGCCGCCGACGGTGGTGCTCTTCACCTCGGCCTTGTAGCTGCCCGGCGAGCCGGCCACGTCGTTCGACAGCACGAAGTTGTCCGGGCCCGCGTAGTAGCCGTACTGGCGGTAGTCGGTGAACGAGCCGCCGCTGGTGCTCTCGCGGAGCGCCACGCCGCCGGTGTAGGTCTTGGCGTGCACGTAGTTCATCAGCTCGATGTCGACGCCGAGCTTGATCACGTGGTGACCGAGCGCGGTGAGCAGCATCGTGCCGACCAGGCGGCCTTCGTAGCGATCGAGCTGCGAGGCATCCATGAAGCCGGTGCCGCCGGTGGCGTAGGTGTTGACCGGGCAGCTGCCCGCGGTCACACAGGCCGCCTGCACGTTGGGGTCAGAGACGAAGTCGGAGAGCGAGTGCGGGCCGCCCTTGGTGCGGCGCCAGATGATCTCAGGGGTCGCGGCGAGGCCGGTGGTCGAGCCCATGCCGGTGCCGTCAGAGGGCGAGGTGCCGTTGTCCTCGTGGTGCCAACCGAGGGTGACGTCGAAGAGCAGGCGCTTGTCGAGGAACGACGAGCTGTACTTCAACGACCCGTCGTAGGCGCTCGAGCGGTAGGTCTGCGCGATCGCGTTGAAGTCACCGGCCGACAGGTTGTCGATGCCGCCCGCGACGCCCTGACCGGCGGTGGCCGGAGAGATGCCGAGGCTGTGACCGCCGCCCGCCACGGTGGGGGCGCCGTACAGCGACAGGGTGACGTTGTTGTCGGAGTTGATCAGGTAGGTCAACTTCGCGATGTACTGGTAGCTGCGCTGGTCGGCGAAGAAGGTGCGCTTGGTGCCGGTGATCGCGTTCGAGCAGCGGAAGCCGGTCTTCGCGTCGACGTCGTTCGCGTCGATCTTCGAGTCGCCGTTGCAGTCGGTGAACTGGTTGTAGGTGCGGTCTTCGGCCACCCGGTCGAACGACGGGTTGAAGCCGGCGAAGAACCACAACTTGTCCTTCAAGATCGGGCCGCCGATGGTGACGCCGAAGTCGCCCACGTTCCAGCTGTGGACCTTGTGGCTGATCGACGAAGCGGAGGACGCGACGGTCTTCGCCGGGCCGTCGAGCGCGCCCGGGCTCCAGGTGCCGAACACCGACCCGTGGAACTCGTTCGAGCCAGACTTGGTGACGGCGTTCATGATGCCGCCGGTGGCGCGGCCGTACTCCGGCATGTAGCCGCCGGTGATCACGTTCACGTCCTGAATGAACTCGATCGAGAGCGGGGTGCCGAGCACGCCGTACGCGGGGTTGTTCACCGAGAGGCCGTCGATCACGAACTGGTTCTCAGGAGACGTGGTGCCGCTCACCGAGAAGCCGTACGAGTCACCGTTCACGCCAGGGGCGACCTGGGCGAGCGACTCGAACGAGCGGGTGCCGGTGCCGCCGGCGCCCGGCCGAATCAGGGCCACGTTGTTCACGAAGTCCTGACCGACGTTCATGCCGGTGGTGGTCGAGCCGACGTCGATGGTCGGCGGGCGGCCGACGACGACGACTTCTTCGGCCTTCAGGGCCTCGGGCTGGAGCTGAATGTTCAACCGCACGGTGCGGTCGATGCGCAGCGCCACGTCGGCGCGCGAGTAGGGGCGGTACGACTCCTTCTCGAGGCGGAGGGTGTACGTCCCGGGCGGGAGGTTCGGAATGCGGTACGTACCCGCCGCGTCCGAGACGACGATCTCTTCACCCTGCAGAGCAGGCGAGGTCGCGGTCACGACGACGTCGGGAACCGGCTTGTTACTCGCGGCGTCCGTCACGGTACCCGTGAGAACAGCCACACCCGTCTGGGCAAAAGCGGCAGAAGCCACCAATGCGCCCAGTAGAAAACTGACTCGAACAGCGCTCTTCGGAGCACGCACGGAGAATCCCCTCCAGCGAAGTAGTAAAGAAACGGCCTAAAAACGCGGGCAACCTACTCTCTGTTTCGCTTCTGTCAACCGGCATCTGCTAAGTACGCGTTTGGCCGTTACCTATAGGGTCTAAATGTTCGACTCCGTTCTCACTGGTGGCAACGTCGCGAAGTCCCGTTGGGGTACCTCGACCGTGATCTCGGTGCTGGTCTATGCCGGGCTCCTGGCGGCGGTCGTCTTCCTCTCTCAGCACAAAGCCGAAGAGAAGAAGGAGGAGACCGAGGTGAAGTTCTTCGCGGCTCCCCCGCCGCCGCCTCCGCCGCCTCCGCCTCCTCCGGCTGCTCACAAGCAGGAGCACCACGAGACGAAGAAGATCAAACAGCCCGACAAGATCATTCAGCCGAAAGAGATTCCCCAAGAGAAGCCGCCCGAGGCCGAGCCCGAGAAAGAGGAGCCGTCGTCGGAGCCCGAGGGCGTCGAGGGTGGCCAGGAGGGCGGCGTGGTCGGCGGCGTCGTCGGCGGAGTGGTGGGCGGGCAGATCGGCGGTCAGCTCGGCGGTGAGGTGCTCTCGTTCGGCGAGGGCATGACCCGCCCGGTGCCCGACCCCGGCAACTCGTCTCACTGGCCGCAGTACACCCGCGAGGCGCTCGAGGCCCACGTCGAGGGCATGATGCTGGTTCAGTGCATCATCACCACCGACGGCAGCCTGCGCGACTGCAAGATCATCAAGCCGCTGCCGCACATGGAGCAGGCGGTGCTGACCGCGCTCTCGTCGTGGAAGTTCACGCCGGTCACCTTCCAGGGCCACCCGATCACGGTGAAGTACGTGATCCCCGTTCGGCTGGTTCTCCCGAAATAGTTTTTAGTTTGAGCTCAAAGCATCTTCGCGCCGGCCACGACCGTTTCCAGTTCGAAACGGTGGTCGGTGCGAAGTCGTTGCATGCGACACGGGCTCGACGCTAAGGAGCGGCACCATATGCACCTTCACCTCCCCCACATCATCGACGTGATCACCTCGGCGGCCCCCACGGGCAACGAAATGGACTTCTCGCTCGACAAGCTGTGGGAGCGAATGGGCGTCTTCGCCCGCACCATCGTGATCGTGATGGCCGGCATGTCGCTGTCGTCGCTGGTGGTGATGTTCGAGCGGCTGGTGGTGTTCAACCGCTCGCGCAGCCAGTCGCGCTCCTTCGCCGAGAAGATGGCCAAGCTGCTCTCGGCCGGCGACGTGGCGTCGGCGGCGAACGCCAACCTCGGTAAAGACGTCGGCCACCTCGGCCGGGTGATCAACGCCGGGCTGTCGGCGTTTCGGGTGGCCCCGAAGAACCGCGACGCGGCGGTCGAGTCGGTCGGCCGCGCGCTCGAGCGTCAGGCGCAGCGCGAGGTGCAGAGCCTCAAGCGCGGCCTCGGCCTGCTCGCCACCGTCGGCTCGACCGCTCCGTTCGTCGGTCTGCTCGGCACCGTGATGGGCATCGTGAACTCGTTCCAGTCGATGGCGCAGACGGGCTCCGGCGGCCTCGGTACGGTGTCGGCCGGTATCGCCGAAGCGCTCGTCACCACCGCCTTCGGTCTGCTGGTCGCGATCCCCGCGGTGATGGCGTTCAACTTCCTCCAGGGCTGGGTCGACGATCGGTCGGTCGACATCTCGGAGTCGTCGAACGAGTTCCTCGACGTGGTGGCGAAGAGCTTCCCGCAGTAACGCAGGGCCCCTGAGGGAACACAGCCATGGCGATGGGCGTAGGCCCCAACCGGGGCGTCAAGAGCGACATCAACGTCACCCCGCTGGTCGACGTGGTGCTGGTGCTTTTGATCATCTTCATGGTGATCACCCCGATGCTCCAGCGCGGCAAAGACGTGAAGCTGCCCAAGGCGGTGAAGGTCGAGAACGAGCGCAAGGGCGCCGCCGACCCGCTGATTCTGTCGATCACCGCCGATCGCCGCACCTTCATCGAGCGCGACGAGGTGAAGATCGACGACCTCGAGACCTCGCTGCGCGCCAAGCTCACCGCCGAGCCCGGCAAGCGCATTCTGATCAAGGGCGACGGCTCGCTGACCGTCGAAGACGTGCGCAAGGTGATGGACAACGCGCGCAAGGCCGGCGCCAAGGGCATCTCGCTCGGCGTCGAGCAGGAGAAGCAGTGATGGGAGCGACCGAATAATATGGCGCACCACCGTCGCAAGAAGTTCAAGATCAAGCCGGCGTCGACGCCGAACTCCGAGATCAACGTCACCCCGCTGGTCGACGTGGTGCTGGTGCTGCTGATCATCTTCATGGTCGTCACCCCCCTGCTCGAGAAGGACATCGAGGTTCGGGTGCCCGACACCGAGCAGGCCGAAGACCTCTCCGACGTGCCGCCCGATCAGCTGGTGGTCTCGGTCGACAAGGACAACAAGATTCGCATCAACGCCGACGAGATCTCCGAAGCCGACTACGTCGAGAAGATGAAGAAGGTGGTGGCGGCGAAGGCGCGCGGCGAGCGGCTGGTGTTCTTCATGGCCGACGACAAGGCCTCCTACGCCAAGCTGGTGTTCACGCTCGACGGCGCGAAGCAGGCCGGAGCCGAGATTCTCGGCATGATGACCGAGAAGGTCGGCGCCGAGCAGATGCCCGGCGGCGCTCCGGGCGGCGAGACGCCCGCTCCGCCCGACACGCCGGCGCCGCCGCCGACTCCGTGACCGATTCGTTCGTCGTCTTCGAGCAGACCATCGAAGGTCTGTTCGTTCGCGGCCTGGCGGGCAAGCTCACTCCCGGTGTTCACCAGCGGCTGAAGGCGCTCGGCATCGACCTGTCGCACAAGCTGCTGCCCGCGTACCCCTTTCACACCTGGATGAAGGCGCTCGAGCTCGCCGCCGCCGAGGTGTTTCACGGCGAGCCCACCGACAAGGCGATGTTCAAGCTCGGCGAGCTGTTCATCGACGGCTACCAGCACACCCAGCTCGGCCGTGCGCTGCTGGAGATGATCAAGGTGCTCGGGCCCCGCCGCGCGCTCCAGCGCTCGACCGCCAACTTTCGCGCCGGCAACAACTTCACCGAGACCAGGCTCACCGACCTCACCCCCACCTCCAACGAGCTGTGGATGAACGAGGTCGGGCCGTACCCGGCATTTACCGCCGGTACCCTCAGCGCGGTCACCCGGGCCAGCGGTGCGCGCGACGTGAAGGTCGAGGTCGCCGCCTACGATGGGCATTCTGCGACCTACCGGGTCAGTTGGCGGTGAGGCCCGCGCAGGCTTTGCAGCCCTCGGTGACCCTGCGCAATTCGTAGCCCCGCCAGATCGCTCGGCCGTGCGCTCGCTGAGGCGCAAACCCTGCAGCCAGACCCTGTGCACGAATTCTGCACGAACCGTCGTATGCCCTCACGGGCCTGGCTGGCGCAGATCGCCGACTCCGCGCTCGACGCGATCGTCTGTTTCGACGGCTCCCGAGTGGTGCAGTTCTGCAACCGCGCCGCCGCGACGCTGTTCGGCCTGCCGGCAGAAGAGGTGGTGGGAGCGCCGGCCTCGCGGTTCATCGACGCCTTGCCGGTGGAGCTGCAGCACCCCCGCCGCCATCGCGCCCGCGCGCTTCACCGCGACGGCACCGGGGCCGGAGTGGAGATTTCGCTCTCACCCTGCGAGGGGGCGCAGGAGGTCTGGGTGGCGGTGCTTCGGCCGCTCGACGCTCGCGAACAGCTGTGGGCCGACCTGGAAGAGCGGCTCCGCGAGAACGAGCTGCTCCACCAGGCGTTCGACTCCGGGCCCGCGGTGATGGCGATCGGCTCGATGGAAGGCAAGGTGGTGCACGTCAACCAGGCGTTCGCCGACCGCCTCGGGTACCAGCGCGACGAGCTGATCGGCCGGGCGGTGCGGGAGCTGCGGTGGGACCCCGCCGAGTCGGAGGACCTTTTCGAGAAGCTGCGCGCCGCCGGCCACCTCACCGCTCCGCGCCACCTGATGAAGAAGAAAGACGGCAGCCGAATCGAGCTCGCCGCTTCGTGGCAGATGTTGCCGTTTCGCGGCGCGATGCACGTGCTGTTCATGGCGCTCGACATCACCGCCGAGCGCGCCGCCACGGAGGCCGCCCGCGAGGTCGAGCGCCGCTTCAGCGAGATCGCCGGCTCGATCAAAGAAGTCTTCTGGATGACCGCGCTCGACGCTCACCAGATGCTCTACGTCAGCCCGGCCTACGAGAAGATCTGGGGCCGCAGCTGCGAGAGCCTGCTCAAAGACTCCACCCAGTGGGTGGAGGCGATTCACCCCGAAGATCAGGCCCGGGTGCGCGCCGCCAACGCCGTCATTCTCACCCAGGGCTACGACGTGCAGTACCGGGTGGTTCGGCCCGACGGCTCGCTGCGCTGGGTGCACGACCGGTCGTTCGTGGTGCGCAACCCCGCCGGCGAGCCGACCGCGATCGGCGGCGTCGCCGAAGACATCACCGAGCGGCGCGAGCTGGAGCAGAGGTTTCACCAGGCCCAGAAGCTGGAGTCGGTGGGCCGGCTCGCCGGCGGGGTGGCGCACGACTTCAACAACCTGCTCACGGTGATCTCGGCCAGCACCAACTTTCTGCTCGAAGAGCTGGGCGACCGCGACCCCGAGTACGCCGGGCTCGGCCGCGAGGTGCGCCACGCGATCGAACGCGGCACCGCGCTCACCCGGCAGTTGCTCGCCTTCAGCCGCCAGCAGGTGGTGGAGCCCAAGGTGCTCGACGTCAACAAGGTGCTCGGCGAGGCCGAGAAGATGCTCCGGCGGCTGATCGGCGAAGACGTCGAGCTGATCACCCGGCTGCAGGGCGGCCTGCCCAACGTGAAGGTCGACCCCGGTCAGCTCACCCAGGTGATGATGAACCTCTGCGTCAACGCGCGCGACGCGATGCCCACCGGAGGCCGGCTGGTGATCGAGACCTGCGCGGTCGAGCTCGACCCGGCCCACGCCCGCGCCCACCTTGGAGCGCACGCCGGCCACCACGTGCGGGTCTCGGTGACCGACACCGGTGAGGGCATGTCGCAAGAGGTTCAGGCGCGCATCTTCGAGCCGTTCTTCACCACCAAGCCGGCCGGCAAGGGCACCGGCCTGGGGCTGGCCGTGGTGTTCGGCGCGGTGCAGCAGGCGGGCGGTCATGTCGAGGTGGTGAGCGCCCGGGGCGCGGGAGCGACGTTTCACGTCTACCTCCCGGCGACCACCGAAGCCGCGCCCGACCAGGAGGAAGAGGCCCCGAGGCTGGTGCGCGGCGGCGAGGCGGTGTTGCTGGTGGAGGACGACGCGGCGGTGCGCCGGCTGAGCAGCCGCACGCTCAGGACCGCGGGCTTCGTGGTGCACGAGGCGACCGACGGCGAGGAGGCGCTCCAGCTGATTCGCCAGACTGCGACCCGCGTCGACCTGATCGTCACCGACGTGGTGATGCCCGGGCTGAGCGGCCGGCAGCTGTCGGAGGCGGCGCAGGCGGTCCGGCCGGGGCTCAAGGTGCTGTTCGTGAGCGGCTACACCGACGACGCGGTGGTGCGCCACGGAGTGATGCGCGAGGAGGTCGCCTTCCTCAACAAGCCGTTCGTGCCCCAGACGCTGCTGAAGAAGGTGCGCGAGGTGCTCGACGCGAAGAGCGCCCAGGTGATCCCGATCGCGCGCGCGGCTCACCGGCAGTTGTAGTCGCTGTTGCCGTCGCTGTCGTTCTGCTCTTGCGAGCAGTGCTTGTTGCCCATGCAGGTCTTGCACGCCTTGCCGTTGTCGCCGCAGGCGGCGTCGTTCGGCTGGCCCATGCAGACGCCGCCCTGACAGCAGCCGTCGGGGCAGGTGCTGGCGTTGCACGGCACCTGGCAGAAGCCGCCCATGCACTTGTCGGGGGCGGAGCACGCCGGGAGCGCGCCGCACAGGCAGATGCCGAGGGTGCAGCTGTCGGCCGACATCGGGTCGCAGCCGACGCAGGCCTGACCGCCCAGGCCGCAGTGGCCGTGGTCTTCGTGGCCCAGGTCGATGCAGGTGTTGCCGTCGCAGCAGCCGGCGCAGGTGGCGTTGCAGCCGGTGGCGGTACCGCCGCCGGTGGCCGAGCCGCCGCCGGCCGCGGAGCCTCCGCCGGTCGCCGAGCCGCCGCCGGTCGCCTCGCCTCCTCCGGTGCCGGTCGTTCCACCGCCCATTCCAGTCGAGCCGCCGCCGAGGCCGGTCATCCCTCCGCCGCCGGTGGCGCTCTCTGCGCCTCCGCCGGTCGCCGCTTCGGTGATCCCGCCTCCGCCGCCGACCGAGGCGGTGAAGCCGCCGCCGCCGCCACCGGTGCCGGTGGGCAGCCCGGCGTCGGGGTTCTTCTGGTTCACGCAGTCGACCAGCGACATGCAGTAGCCGTCGCAGCAGAACAGCGCGGCGTCTTCGCAGGCGCCGGCGTCGGTGCAGCCGACGTACTTCACCGAGCGCGCATCGAGGCACCCGCACAGCGCCACCAGGCTGATGGCAAAAGTCGCGGCTCTCATTTGGGCTCCGTGGCGAACAACCAGCCGGTGCCGATCGCCAGCGGCACCGTGGCCACCAACGCGATCAGCGCGGCGATGAAGTCGGTGTTGGCGGCGGAGGCGTGCTGCTCCAGCACCGAGCGGGGGGCGTCAGACGCGTTGAGGCGGCCGCCGCCGTAGTCCTTCAGCATGCCGTTGTAGGTGTCGCGCTGCTGGAGCCCGGCGATGCAGAACGCCACCGCGGTCACCGAGGTCACCACCGTCGCGCCCAACAGCGACCACTTCGCCACCTTGCGGCCGGTGTGAGCGCTCAAGGTCGGCGGCGCTTCGGTCAGCGGCGGCTCGGGGTCGACCGCGGTGCCGGGCCAGGCCTCGAAGATGCGGGCGTTGAGCGCCTCCTTCGCCTCCGCGGTCTCGGCCGGCGGCGCGGCCGGGGCGGGCGCCACCGGAGGAGGCGGCGCGGCGGGCGCGGGCGCAGGCGGCGGAGGCGGAGCGGGCAGCGGCTCCACCGCGGAGGCCTTGAGCACCACCGGCTTCGCCGGCTCCAACGGCTCCGGCTCGGCCGGCACGGTGACCGGCGCCGCGGGCCGCGAGAGCGCGATCACCCGATCGGGCCCCGGCACGTCGAGCCGGTTCACCGCCGCCGCCACGTCGGCGCCGAAGCGCGTCGCCGCGAGCGGGAAGCGGCCCTGAAAGGTGCGGGCGTCGGCGTTGAAGTCGAACGAGGCGAGCGGGTTGCCGTCGTCGGCCGCCAGCGCCTCCAGGTGGGTGGCGTAGACGTTGCCGGCCTTCGCCACGTCGACTCCCACCACCACCGCCTTCGGCCCGAGCAGCTGGGCGAGGTGGCGCACGCAGACCTTGGTGCCGTCGCAGCTGGCCGGGTCGACGCCGCTCTTCTCCATGATCCGCAGCTGGGCGTCGCGCGCCTCGAGCACCTTGAGGCCCCGGGTGCGGAGCGATTTCACCACCTGCGACGTGACGAAGCCTGCCGCGCCGCTCCCTCGCCGGCTCACCGAGACCACCGCCACTTCACGCTGCGGCGCTGCTTCCCGATGGGCGGGCACGACCACTGGCGCCGCGGACTCCAGCGCAACGAGCATGAGGATCAGCATCATCACAGTAGCTGCTGGCGCCGCGCTCGCCCGGCAACCGGTCTTTTATTCCCGTTACGCGCGAGTGACCGCGGCGCGGTTACCGGGCGAGGAGCCGATCGATGTCGTCGAGGGTGGCGCCGATTTCTCTGCGCTGGGCCCCGGTGGTGGCCGCCACCCGCCGCCGCTCCGCGGTCTCGAGCAGCATGCGCACCACGTCGAGCCGCTCACCGCGCGAGGTCTCTTTGCGCGCCAGCTTGAGGTGAATCGCGGCCAGGTGGGTGTCGAGCGCCTGCTCCGAGGGGTTGGCGAGCACGCGATCGCGCGGCAGCTCGACCGAGATCTTCTCGGCCACCGCCTTGCGCGCCAGCCGCGCCGCGCTGTTGCTCGCCAGCTCGGGGTCGCTCGGCTCGTCGGGGAACACCGGGTCGTCGAACGAAGACGACGAGGGCGCCGCCGGTTCTTCTTTCGGCTCCGGTGCCGGCGGGGGTGGAGCAGCCTCGCTCTGCGGCTTCGCCGGGGCGAACAGGTAGAGCCCCGCGAGCAGCCCGGCCACCAGCGCCAGGCCCATCGCCAGCCGGCTGCGCGGCGCCCGCGGCGGCGGAGGCCGCATCAGCAGCTTCGGCCAGGTGGGCGAGAGGTTCGCCGCCACGGTGATGGCTCCGGTCACCGCCGGCAGCTCGACGGTGGCGTGCACCGCGGCCGCCTCCAGCGCCACCGTGGTCTTGGCGAGCCGCTCCAGCGCCTCCGCCGCCGACGCCGGCCGCTCGGCCGGGTTCTTCGCCATCAGCGCGTAGATGAAGTCGTCGAGGTCTTCGGTCACCGGGCGAAACTGGCTCACCCGCGGCGTCGGGTCGGTGACGTGCTTGAACATCGTCTCGAACGGGTTCTTGCCCTGGTGGGGCAGCCGGCCGGTGAGCAGCTCGAACGCCACGCAGCCGGCGGAGTACAGGTCGGTCCACGGGCCGAGCGCGAGGCCTTGCGCCTGCTCGGGCGCGATGTACTCGGGGGTGCCCACCACCAGCGACTGCCGGGAGATCAGCGGCACCTCGACCGGAGCGGTGGCGTCGGCTCCGCTCTTGGCGATCCCGAAGTCGAGCAGCTTCACGTACGGCCGCTCGCCCGCATGCTCGACCAGAAAGACGTTCGAAGACTTCACGTCGCGGTGAATCACCCCCGCGCGGTGGGCGGCGCCGAGCGCGTCGATCATCTGGGCGAGGTATTGAACGGTGAGCGACTCCGACAGCGGCGCCTCGTCGCAGACCAGCGCGTCGAACGCGCGGCCCTCGAGGTACTCCATCACGAAGTACTGCATGCCTTCGAAGTGGCCGAAGCTGAAGATGTCGACGATGCCGCGGTGGGCGATCGCGTTCACCAGCCGCGCCTCGGTCACGAACTGTCGAACCAGCCGCTCGTCGGCCGACAGCTCGGGCAGCAGAAACTTCACCGCCACCTTCTTGCCGATCACCGGCTGTACGCCCTCGTACACCAATCCCATGCCGCCCCGGCCGATTCGCCTCACCAGGAGGTATTCGCCCACGGTCTTGCCGGCCAGGTCAGGCAGCTCGACTTCGACCACAGAGGACTCTCGACCGACACTCTCCACGACGAGCAAATGTCTATTCGCCAGGGTATTTCTCTGCGCGCTCTGGTGCGGTTCGGTGACCGGCGAACCCCGGGTGTCACTGGGGCTCCCCAATCGAACGTTCTCGAGTCGAAACGAAACCCTTCGGCACGAAGGTTGATTGGTCCCGCTGCGGAGGTTGTGCATCTCATGCCCGCGCTACTCGATCGCCTGGTTCCCGGAACGGCTGCCAAGCTGAATCTGCTCCTCGATTTCATTCTCATTCTTCTCGCGCTCCGCTTCTCAGGCCTGAACGTCGAGACGCTCGCCTGGGCGTCGCTCGCCGCCGCGCTCGCCACGTGGGTGGGCGTGGCGAGCTTGATTCGCCACTACGATCTCGGCCTCCACCCGCGCCGACCCGGTCGGGGAGGTGAAGGCGATCGCGCTGTTGGCGCTGTCGACCGCCACCGCCCTCGGCCTCTCGGGGCTGATCGAACGCGACGCGGTCACGGTGGTGCATGCCGGTGTATTCGGCCTCACCCTGGCGCTCGCCTCCGGGATGATTCGCCTCACCCTGGTGCGCTCCCAGTACGAGCGCGAGGGCCCGCTCGACGAGGTGCTGATCGTCGGCACCGCCGAGCGCTCGCTCAAGCTGAAGGAGCGGCTGGCCAAAGAGGGCAAGCGCCGGCCGGTGGGTTGGCTCCGCTTCGACGACCAGCCGTCTGACTGGGCGTCGCTCGGCGGGTCCTCCCGGCTCAAGGAGGTGCTCCGCGAGCGCCCGGTGAGCGAGGTGTACGTCGCCGCCGACCCCGCCGAGCACCGGCTGGAGACCGAGGTGGTCACCCGCACCTGTGAGCAGTTGGGAGTGCCGTTCGCGCTCCCCGCCCACGAGATGAAGCTGGCCCGCGCCCGCCTCGCCCACGGCCAGCTCTGGGCCGACGGCTACCTCCACTTCCTCGAGGTGAAGAGCGAGCCGCACCAGGTGGCGATGAAGCGGCTGTTCGACGTGTTCGCCGCCTCGATGGGCCTGCTGGTGCTGTCGCCGCTGCTGTTGCTGGTGGCGGCGGCGATCAAGCTCACCTCGCGCGGGCCGATCTTCTTCAAGCAGACCCGGCTGGGCCTGCACGGCCGGCCGTTCGCGATGCTCAAGTTCCGCTCGATGGTGGTCAACGCCGAGGCGCTGCGGGCGAAGCTCGAGGCTCAGAACGAGCAGTCGGGCCCGGTGTTCAAGATGGCGCACGACCCCCGGGTGACCGCGATCGGCCGCTTCATTCGCAAGTACTCGATCGACGAGCTCCCCCAGCTGTTCAACATCATCAGGGGCGAGATGAGCGTGGTCGGCCCCCGCCCGCCGCTGCCGAAAGAGGTCGAGCAGTACCGCACCTGGCAGCTGCGCCGCCTCTCGGTTCGCCCCGGCCTCACCTGCGTCTGGCAGGTCTCGGGCCGCAACAGCATCGGCTTCGAAGAGTGGATGAAGATGGACATGCACTACATCGATCACTGGAGCCTGCGTGAAGACTTCGGCCTGGTGCTGAAGACATTCGGTGTGGTGGTGAAGGGCAGGGGGGCGTCATGAGCCGCCGCGCTCCTCCGGTGGTCGCGCTCGACGCCCGCGCCGCCGCGTTCATCGCGTCGCTCCCCACCCAGTGGGCCGGCTACAAGTTGGGCGCGCTGCTCGGCGCCGGGAGCACCGGGGTGGTGCTGGAGGGCAAGACGCCCGACGGCCGCGCGGTGGCGGTGAAGGCGCTCTGGCCCAAGGTCGCTCAGCGGGTCTCCGGACGGCCGCTGCCCCGCTTCGATCACCCGGGTCTGGAGCAGGTCTACGACCAGAAGACCGAAGACGGCTTCACCTGCCGGGTGCGCGAGCTGCTCAAGGGCCGCTCGATGGCGCGGCTCACCCAAGACCAGCCGCCGCTCGATGCAACCACCGTGGTGGAGTACCTCGAGCAGCTGCTCGACGCGCTCGCCGCCGCGCACGCCCAGGGCGTCGCCCACCTCGACCTGCGCGCCTCGAACGTCTTTCTCTGCGATCGCGACGGCGCGACGCCCCAGCTGAAGATCCTCGACTTCGGGCTCGCTCCCGAGAGCTGGTTGCAGGCCGACGACCTCTCGTCGTCGCTGCTCACCACCTGCCCCGACGGGCTCGCGCCTGAGCAGGCTCAGGGGCTCCCGGTCGGGCCGAGCGCCGACCTCTACTCGCTCGGCTGCCTGGCGTTCGAGTGGCTCACCGGCGAGCGGCCGTACCGCGGCGCCTCGCGGCTGGAGGTGATGCTGAAGCACGTCACCGAGCCCACCCCGCACGTCTCGGCGTTCGTCGACGTGCCCGACGCGCTCGACGCCTTCGTTCATCACCTGATGAGCAAGCAGGCCGGGCTGCGGCCGAAAGACGGCGCCGCCGCCCGGGTGCTGCTGCGCTCGGTGAGCACGGCGATGGAGACCGCGCGCGCGGAGGCGAAGGTGCTTGCGCTCAGCGCGCCCGGCCTCGCGAGCGGTGGCCCGGCGAAGCGGCCGGAGGCGATCACCCGCGCCGCGCTCGACCTCGACGACGACTTCTACGAGCCCGAGCCCGAGCCCCGGCCGAGCGAGCCCGACCCCGCGACGCTGCCCAGCTCGCTGCCCCGCGGTCTGGCGGTGGTGCTGATGCTCTGCCTCGCCGGTCTGCTCACCCCGATGCTCTGGCCCCGGCCCGAGCCGCTGATCGCCGACGCGCCGCCGCCTCGTACGCCGGTGAAGTTGATCGATCTGCCCTCGGCGCCCGACCCCGATGCCGATCTGCGAATCGCGATCGTGCCTGCGGTGAAGAAGGAAGCGATCGTCTCTCAGAAAGAGCCGGTGAAGAAGCTCGCGCCGGTGCGCTGAAGCGCGCCAATGTTCGCCAAACGTCTGCATCGGTGACGCTTTTGGTCGGCAAAACAACCGTCACCGTTCGGTAGCGGTGGGTCGGTTACCCCCGAGTGACCCCGCGGAAGTTGAGGTTGTTTCCCCGCGTTCAGGCGCGGACACTTCACCTCAACGAAGCGCCATCCCGATCGGGGGTACCAGATGCTGCAGATCTTCTTGTGTGACGACGAACCGGCGATCCTCAAGGCAGTCGAAGAGGCGCTGAAGACCGAGGGCCACCGGGTGACCTGCGCCGCCGACGGGCTCGACGCGCAGCGCATTCTCGAGGGCCGCACCTTCGACGTGGTGATCTGCGACGTGCGGTTGCCGAACGTCGACGGGCACACCTTGTTCAACCAGGTGCGGGCCGCGGCGCCCGAGACCGCGTGCATCATGATGACCGCCTACGCGACCGTCACCGACGCGGTGGGCGCGGTGAAGCACGGCGCGGTCGACTACCTCGCCAAGCCGTTCGACCTCGACGAGCTGATGCGCACGCTCCAGCGCATCGAGCAGGAGCTGCAGCTGTCGAAGCAGCTGGCCGACGCCACCAAGACCGGCCCCGCCAGCGGCCTGGTGGGCGACTCGCACGTGATGCGCCGGCTGCGCGAGCACGTCGAGCGGTTCGCCCAGTCTGACGCTCCGGTGCTGATCACCGGCGAGAGCGGGAGCGGCAAAGAGGTGGTGGCGCGCGCGCTCCACGCGGCGAGCCCGCGGGCGGCCGAGCCGTTCATGGCGGTCAACTGCGCGTCGCTGCCCGACACCCTGATCGAGGCCGAGCTGTTCGGCCACGAGCGCGGCGCATTCACCGGCGCGGTGAAGCGGCGCGAGGGCCGGTTCAAGGGCGCCGGCAACGGCACCCTGATGCTCGACGAGGTCGGTGAGCTGCCGCTCCCGGCGCAGGCGAAGCTGTTGCGGGTGCTGCAGGAGGGCACCTTCGAGCCGCTGGGCACCAACCGCACCGAGCACTCCAAGGCGCGGGTGATCTCGGCCACCAACCGCGACCTGAAGATGATGGTCGAGAAGAAGCTGTTTCGAGAAGACCTCTTCTACCGTCTGAAGATCCTCGAGATCGGCGTGCCGCCGCTGCGCGATCGCCCCGGCGACCTGGTGATGCTGGTGGCGCACATTCTCGCCAAGCTTTCGGCGGGGCAGCCTTCTCCCCGCCTGACCGGGCGGGCGCTGGCGGCGCTCTGCGGCTACAAGTTCCCCGGCAACGTGCGCGAGCTGCAGCACGCGCTCGAGTACGCCCGGGTGCTCTCGGGCGGCGGCGACATCGACATCGGCCACCTGCCGCGGGAGATCGCGGGCGAGCAGGAGCTGGAGTCGAAGGTGGCCGACCGCGCGCTCCGGCCGTTGCCCGAGGCGGTGCGCTCGTTCGAGCGCGAGTACTTGAAGCGCGCGCTCACCGAGGTGCGCGGCAAGCGCGGCGCGGCGGCGGCGATGCTCGGCATCTCGCGCAAGAGCCTGTGGGAAAAGCTGCGCATCTACGGCGTCACCGAGGCCGAGCTGGAGGCCTGCAGCAACCCGGCATCGGCAGAGCAGAAGCCCGATCCCAACCCGAGCTGATCGGTGTCTGGAGGATCAGCCGTGGACGACAAAGTGAACATTCTGATGGTCGACGACCATCAGCCCAATCTGGTCGCGCTCGAGGCCACGCTGGAGAGCCTGAAGCAGCCGATCTTCCGCGCCCAGTCGGGTGAAGAAGCGCTCCGGCTGATGCTGGAGCGCGACTTCGCGGTGGTGCTGCTCGACGTGGTGATGCCCGGGGTCGACGGGCTCGAGCTGGCGCGCACCCTGCGGGCCCGGCCCCGCTCTTCGAAGACGCCGATCATCTTTCTCACCGGCGTCGACTACGACCGGGCGAAGCACCGGGTGCTGGAGGCGTACGAGCTGGGCGCGGTCGACTACCTGGTGAAGCCGTTCGAGCCGGTGATTCTGCGCTCCAAGGTGGCCGTGTTCGTCGAGCTGGCACAGATGACCGCCCAGGTGCGGCGCGCGGCGCAGCAGGAGCGCGAGAGCGAGCGCAAGGTGCTGGCCGCCCAGGCGGCGGTGAACCAGCTGCGCTGGCTGGAGTCGGTGCTCGATGTCACTCCGATACCGCTGCTGTTGCTCGAGCCGGGGCGGCCGCAGCAGCCGCTGATGGCGAACCGCGCGGCGACGATGATCGGCCGCGGCGCGTTCTCGCGGCCGACCGAGCCGTTCGAGGCGGTGGAGCTGCGCGACGAAGACGGCCAGGTGCTGTCGGCCGAGCAGTGGCCGCAAGCGCGTGCGGCGGGAGGCGCCCGGCTGGAGGGCGAGATGTACACCCTGCGCACCGGCGACGACGAGGTGACGGTGCTCGCCTTCTCGGAGCGGCTGGGCGCGCTCTATGGCCAGGCCGAGACGGTGGTGCTCACCCTGCTCGACGTCAGCCAGCTGAAGCGCTCGGAGCGGGCGCTGAGAGAGATGATTCAGTCGCGCGAAGACTTCATCGCGGTCGGCTCGCACGAGCTGCGCACGCCGCTCACCGCGCTGAAGTTTCAGGTACGCAACGCCTTGAGGGCGTGGACCAAGCCGGGGCTGGCGAACACTCCGGTGCAGTCGGCGGTCTCGTACCTGAAAGACATCGACCAGAGCGTGGAGCGGCTGGTGCGGCTGTCTGAGTTTCTGCTCGACGTCACCCGGCTCACCGCGGAGCGGCTCAAGCTCCAGCGGGCCGCGTTCGACCTCGGCGAGATGGTGGAAGACGTGCTCGAGCGGCTGAAGCCCGCGCTGGAGTGGGCGAAGGTGACCGCCGAGGTGAAGCGCAAGGGCCCGCTGATGGGCTGGTGGGATCGCGCGCGCCTGGAGCAGATGATCACCAACCTGGTCGAGAACGTCTGCCGCTACGCGCCGGGCGCGCCGATGGAGATCGAGCTTGTGGGAGACGAGTCGGTGGCGACGCTGACCGTGCGCGACCACGGCAAGGGCGTGCCCGAAGACACCGTGCCCCGGCTGTTTCAGCGCTTCTCGGTCGGCACCGGCAAGCCGGCGGCGGGCAAGGGCTTCGGCCTCGGGTTGTGGATCGTCGCCCAGCTCGCCCAGCAGCACGGCGGCACGATCGACTTCGCGCCGGCGCAGGGTGGCGGGGCGTCGTTCACGATCACGCTCCCGCGCAACACCACCGACCCGGGTGAGACCGCGGTCGCGCCGTTGCAGCGGCGCGCCCAGGCGTAGCGCGGTCAGCGGAGCAGGTAGTCGATCTGATCGCCGTTGCGCTCCCAGTAGATGCGAGAGGTGCACCCGACGTAGAGCGCACCGCCTCCATCGGTGAGCGCATCGCCGGGCAGTCCGTAGACCGCGAGCTGAGGCAGCGGGTCGAGGTCGACCAGCTCGACGCCGACCGAGCCCGGGTCGCGGCGGAACGGCACGTCTCCCCGAATCAGCTCGACGTCTCCGATGAAGCTCGACCTCGAGGTCACGCCACCGTCGGGCGCCACGGTCCAGGCGGTGAGGGTCCCGTGGTCCTGGCTCCAAAGCACGTGCCCGTCGCAGGCGATCGGCGTCGCGGCCTGACACCGCGCGCCACCCGCGGTGTCGGTGAGCTGGCACACGCTCTGAGAGACGACGCCGGCGTCGTGCTGGACGAGGGTGAACAGCACGCCCGCATCTGGGCGGTAGACGATCGCGGTGAAGCCTTCTCCCGGAGGGGTGATCAACGGGCCGGTGACCAACCCGCCGTCGCGGTAGACCAGCTCCTGCAGCAAGCCTGCGCTCGAGAGCATCAGGTGATCGCCGGTGGCCGACAGGTTGGCCAGCACGCCGATGAACCCGCGGGCGATCGGCTGCCCTTCGAGGTTCAGCGAGGCGAGCTCGGTGAGTTGGCCGGTGGCGCTCAGGTCGGCGAGGTGAACGACGTCGAGGAAACCGACCTCGACCCACCACAGGCGGCCGTCCTCCACTGCGAACGACAACGCCGAGAGAGTCGCCGTCTCGGTGCCGTGAAAGAAGACGTGGAGCAGCCGCTGGTCGTAGTCGAGGCAGAGGGTCACTTCGCCTGCGACCTCGAAGCGATTGCAGGTGTAGGGCATCGGGGTCGACTGAAAGGGTGCCGGCCGGTGGTCGGTGAGAACCGCGAGGTCTGCCTGGGCGGTGCCGTAGTCGGGCTCGAATCGCACCGCGAGGTGATAGGAGCCGTACCGGGTGGGGGTGAAGGTCAGCGTCGCGCTGATCATCTCGGCGAAGCCTGATTCGGCCGGGCGCGGGAGCGACTCCCAGGGGTGGGCGTCGGGGTCGCCGGGGCTCACCGTCACCGTCGACGCGACCGGCTGGTTTTCGGGGTCGAGCACGGCCGACGTCGCCTGGGGCATCAAGGTGGGTACGGCGAGGTGGCAGTCGAAGAGCTCGAGCCCGAAGTCGACCCGCGCGGGTTCTCCCACCAGGCCCTGAACCGGCCCGAACGCTCCCAACGCCAGCGTTCGCGGCGGGCACTCGTCGGGGGGCAGCGATGGCGCACCCGAAGGCGTCGGCCGGGGCGTACAGGCCGAGACGCACACGACCGCGGCGAGGAGCCTCGAACGCACGGTGGCCAGTGTGCCTCGACGGCCCGATTCAGTACAACGCGGCCGATGACGCCCTCGGTGCCTCCTCCACCCGCGCCTCCGAAGTCGGGCAACACGATGCGCAGCTTCATGTTCGGAGTGCTCGCCTCGGGCGCGCTGTTCGGCTTCTTCTGTCTGTTCGGCGCGATTCTCGGGTGGTCGTCGCTGAGGAAGAGAGAAGCCGACGTGCGGCGCGGGTGGAACCTGGTGCCGGTGGTGGTGGCGTCGGCCGACATCTCCGAGAACACGGTGGTCACCTTCGATTCTGATCACCCAGCGCTCGGTACCGGAGCAGTTCGTGACCGCGTCGGTGGTGAAGCCCGATGACGTTATTCGGATCGTGAACCACAAGCTGCTGGTGCCGGTGAAGGCCGGCGACATGATGCTGTGGACCGAGTTCGGCCTGACTTCGGCCGCGGCGCAGCACTGAAAACGTAAAGGGTGCGCGGGCGGGGTGGAGTCCCGAGGCGCACCGGGTACGTCTCTTCGTCGAGATGGAGTGCGTCCGCGCCCCTGTGAGCGGGGAAGGCACGCGTGTTGCTCCTGCCGGCTTCCGCAAAAGAACGGAGTCGGAGGGAGCGCACGAATGTTGGCGACGGTGAGGTCGGGGGCGGTGGTGGGCATCGACGCGGTGGTGGTCGACGTGGAGGTGGACATGGCCTTGGGGCTTCCGTTCACCAACGTTGTGGGGTTGGCGGAGGGCGCGGCGCAGGAGAGCAAGCAACGCGTGATGGCGGCGCTGCGCAACTGCGGCTACGAGCTGCCGTCGAAGCGCACCACGATCAATCTCGCGCCGGCGGACATTCGCAAAGACGGAACGGTCTTCGAGTTGCCGCTCTGTCTGGGCATGTTGGTGGCGGGGCAGCTGCTGCCTCCGGGGGTGCTCGACGGCTACCTGTTCGGAGGCGAGCTCTCGCTCGACGGTGCGGTGAAGCCGATTCGAGGGGCGTTGCCGTTGGCGTTGGCGGCGCGCGACCACGGCTTCAAGGGGGTGATGGTGCCGCAGATGAACGCGGCGGAGGCGGCGTTGGTGGATCGGGTGGAGGTCTACCCGGTGACCCACCTGCGCGACGCGATCGCGCACCTGCTGGGTGAGAAGCCGATCGCACCGTACTCGCGGGCCGACGAAGCGGCGCGGGCGTTGGCGGGGCACGGCGCGGCGGTCGACATGAGCGAGGTGCGGGGCCAGGCCGACGTCAAAGAGCGTCTCGAGGTGGCGGCGGCGGGCGGGCACAACGTGTTGATGTGCGGCCCTCCTGGCTCGGGGAAGACGATGTTGGCGCGGCGGCTGCCGTCGATCATGCCGACGATGTCGTTCGCCGAGGCGCTCGAGGTCACCAAGCTCTACTCGGTGCTCGGGTTGCTGGGGGAGCAGTCGTTGGTGAAGGAGCGGCCGTTTCGCTCGCCGCACCACACCATCTCCGACGCCGGCCTGGTTGGGGGCGGCATGCTGGCGCGGCCGGGTGAGCTGTCGATGGCGCACCGGGGCGTGCTCTTTCTCGACGAGCTGCCCGAATTTCGCCGCAACGTGCTGGAGGTGATGCGGCAGCCGCTCGAGGAGGGCGTGGTGCGGCTGGCGCGCGCGAATCAGAACATCTGCTACCCGGCGTCGGTGATGTTGGTGGCGGCGATGAACCCCTGCCCGTGCGGGTACTTCGGAGTCGAGCATCGAACGTGCATTTGCAGCCCGACGAAGGTTCAGGACTATCGCACCCGAATCAGCGGCCCGATGTTGGACCGCATCGACATCACGCTCGAGACGAAGCCAGTCGACCTGCGATCCCTGGTCGACGCCGAGCGGAGCGAACTGCCGAGCTCGCACTACCGTGCCCGCGTCGAGGCAGCGAGAGACCGGCAGCGCCGTCGCTTCAAGGACACCCCGGAGGTCTTCTGCAACGCGCAGATGGGCCCACGGTTGCTGCGCGAACTCTGCAAGCTGAAACCCGGAGGGCGGCACGAGCTTGAACGCGCGGTCGAGAAGCATGGCCTCACCGCGCGCGCGCACGATCGCATTCTCAAATTGGCGCTCACCAAGGCGGACCTCGAAGACCATTCAGTGATTCACGACGACGACGTCGACTTCGCGATCGGCTGCCGCCGGCTGGACCGCCGCGAGCATCTCGGGAAAGGCGTTCATCACTACGTCGATCCCAATCAACGAAAGATCACCGATCCGGTGCTCAACAGAAAGTGAGGATGGCGATGGGGACGAGACTGGTTTCAGATTACGCGGCCGATCAGGCCGAGCGCGAGATCGCAAAGTGGATCCTGATCGGGAAGTACCGGGCAGGTGACAAGCTGCCTGCGCTGCCTGTCCTGGCAGAAGAGCTGGGGGTTTCCTTCCCCACGCTGAGCAAAGCGTTGGGGCGATTGAAGACCAGACGGCTGGTCTCGTTCGTGCCCGGCGAAGGGGTCTTCGTGCAGTCGATCATCGAGTGTGTCGGTCTCGACATGCTGCACGCGATGATCACCTACTGCGATGAAGGCTGGCGCAGGTGGATGTTGCTCTGTCAGTTCTACGACTTCATACGGCCGCTCCTCGTCGATTGGGCGGAGCGGTCAGCGCTCAAGGGTACGCCGGATCATCTCCAGTGGATCACCCACTACACGCTCGCGCTCGAAGACCGCGTAAATCGCAAGGCAACCCGCGAAGACATCGGCACGACCGAATACGAGCTCGCCCGGGTGCTCGCGGCCGGGGGCGGCAACATCTGTTGCACGATGACGATCAATCCGTTGTTCGACCTCTACGCCTCAGATGTGTTGGTGAAAGGGCAGGAAACGATCGTTCCGCCTGAGGCATATCGAGCGATGTTGAACGCCTTGTACGCGCGAGACGGCAAGCGTGCCGGAGAAATCCTGGAAGCTGCTTTGTGGCAACGCGAGCTCGCTTGCATCGCCGAACTACGAAAGCTCGGTTGGTCGGCCACAGGAGATCGGCTCGAAGGGGAAATCAACGACGAGTCAGTCGCGGGCTGAGTCCATACCTCCTCAGTGACCCCAGCCGGTTGGAGTCAAAGCCGGTTGGAGTCAAAGCCGGTTGGACTCAAAGCCGGTTGGACTCAAAGCCGGTTGGACTCAAAGCCGGTTGGAGTCAAAGCCGGTTGGAGTCAAAGCCGGTTGGAGTCAAAGCCGGTTGGACTCAAAGCCGGTTGGACTCAAAGCCGGTTGGACTCAAAGCCGGTTGGAGTCAAAGCCGGTTGGAGTCAAAGCCGGTTGGACTCAAAGCCGGTTGGACTCAAAGCCGGTTGGACTCAAAGCCGGTTGGAGTCAAAGCCGGTTGGACTCAAAGCCGGTTGGACTCAAAGCTCGAGGCCTTCGCCGGCTCAGAATCGCCACAGGCCCATGGCGGCGGCGCCACCGCCGGGCATCGGCGCCATCGTGATGGCCCAGTCGTCGCCGCCGGGCAACAGCTCGGCGAGGCGGCCACCGCGGCGGCCGCCGTCGAGCGTGATGTAGAGAATGATGATGCCCGCTACGAGCGGGAGAATTCCTGGAGCGGCGAGCGCCCAGCCGATGATCGTGGTGTTCTCGGAGTGGCACGACGAACCTTCGCCGCAGAACCACAGCACCGCGAAGCCCGCGCCTCCCAAGATCAACCCCGCCGCCGTGAGGCCGAGGCCCGCCAGGAAGAGCGCGCCCTTGCTGTCACGCACCGGGTCTCCCGTCGGCACCGGCACCTCGCCCTCCGCCGCACCCGGCAACAGGTGCAGACTCGAGGGCGCCGCACCCAACGCCGCACGGGGAACGTCACCCGCCGCGCTCGGCGCTGCTGCCCACGCCTTCGAGCCGAACGAGAGCAACAGCCCACACACCAGCAACACGGTCGCGCGCATCGATGCCTCCCGAAGAGGCATCTTACGCGAACGAGGTGAGACCGCGATTTAGACGGTCGCGTTGGCGCCGTGGCACTTCTTGTACTTCTTGCCACTGCCACACGGGCAGGGGTCGTTGCGGCCCACCTTCGGGCCCTCGCGCACCACCTGCTTCTGCACCGGCGCCTCGACCTTGCCGTCTTCTCCGGCCCGGCCCTCGACCGCCGCGCGCCGCTGCTGCTCCATCTTGCGCTGCAGCCGCGCCGTCTCTTCTTCGGCGTCGGAGGCGTTGCGCGGCTGCGCCCGCATGATCTGCGAGATGAACTGGACCTTGATCGCGCCCAGCATCTGAATGAACCCCTCGTAGCCCTCGCGCTTGTACTCGAGCTTCGGGTCTTTCTGGCCGTAACCGCGCAGACCGATGCCCTGGCGCAGGTGATCCATCGCCAGCAGGTGGTCCTTCCACATCTGGTCGATGGTCGCGAGGTAACGCACCTGGCAGAACCGGTGCCAGTCGTCGCCGTAATCTTTCTCGCGATCCTGGTAGAGCTTGTCGACCCGCGAGAAGATCTGCTCCTGCAGTTGGGGAATCGTGCCGGTCGGCTGGAACGTCATCTCGACGTTGAACGACTCCTTCACCCCGCGCGACAGCCCCTCGAGGTCCCAGGTGGCCTGGTTCGCCTTCGAGGCGAAGGTGTCGGTGAGGTTGACGATCACGTCCTCCAACGCGTCGAGGACCATCTCTTTGAAGTCCTTCAGCGAGATCTCCCGCTCGGAGCGGATCTTCGCCTTGGTCTTCTTGTCTTCCTCGAACTCCACCAGCGGCACGCCCGCGCCCGCAGCGAGCACCTGCCGGCGCAAGCTGTAGATCGTCTTGCGCTGCTGGTTCATCACGTCGTCGTACTCGAGCAGGTTCTTGCGAATGTCGAAGTTCTGCGCCTCGACCCGCTTCTGCGCGTTCTCGATCGCCTTCGAGAGCCAGCGGTGCTCGATCACCTCGCCCTCTTCCATGCCGAGGCGCTCCATCAGCCCCTGCAGCCGCTCGGAGCCGAAGATGCGCATCAGATCGTCTTCGAGCGAGAGGTAGAACTTCGACACGCCCGGGTCGCCCTGGCGGCCGGCACGGCCACGCAGCTGGTTGTCGATGCGGCGCGACTCGTGCCGCTCGGTGCCGAGAATGAACAGGCCCCCGAGCGCCAGCACCTCCTCGCGCTCCTTCGAGAACTGCTCCTTCAGCTTGGCCAGCGTCGCCTCGTACTTCTGCTTCCACTCCGAGAGCGCCCGCTCGTGCTCCGCCGGGTCGACCGTCTCGCCCTCTTTGGCGGGAGGAGGCGGCAACGGCTCGGGGCCGACCTCGCGCCTGGCCAACACCTCGGCGTTGCCGCCGAGCAGAATGTCGGTGCCGCGGCCGGCCATGTTGGTCGAGATGGTGACCGAGCCCTTGCGGCCCGCCTGCGCCACGATGTCGGCCTCGCGCTCGTGCTGCTTGGCGTTCAGCACCTGGTGCGGCACGCCCTTCTGCTTGAGGAACTTCGAGAACACCTCGCTCTTGGCGATCGACACCGTGCCGACCAGCACCGGCTGGCCCTTCTCGTGGAGCTCCTTCAGCTCCGCCGCCGCCGCCTCGAACTTCTCGCGCTCGGTCTTGTAGACGACGTCTTCGACGTCTTGCCGCACCATCTTGCGGTTGGTGGGCACCACCCGCACGTCGAGGTTGTAGATCTTCGCGAACTCCTCGGCCTCGGTGTCGGCGGTGCCGGTCATGCCCGAGAGCTTGGAGTACATGCGGAAGTAGTTCTGGAACGAGATCGTCGCCAGCGTCTGGTTCTCGTTCTCGATCTTCACGCCTTCTTTGGCTTCGATCGCCTGGTGCAGACCGTCTGACCAGCGGCGGCCCGGCATCAAGCGGCCCGTGTGCTCGTCGACGATCAGCACCTCGCCGTCTTTCACCACGTAGTCGCGGTCGCGCTTGTAGAGGGTGTGCGCGCGCAGCGCCTGCTCGACGTGGTGGAGCACCTCGATCTCGTCGGGCGCGTAGAGGTTCGAGACGTTGAGCCGCTTCTGCAGCTTCTCGATGCCCTCGTCGGTCAACGTCACCGAGCGGTTCTTCTCGTCGAGCACGTAGTCCTGGTCGGGCACCGTGCCGGGCACCACCTGGTCGACCCGGTAGTAGAGGTCGGTGTTGTCTTCGGTGGGGCCCGAGATGATCAGCGGGGTGCGCGCCTCGTCGATCAGAATCGAGTCGACCTCGTCGACGATCGCGTAGTTGAGCTCGCGCTGCACGTAGTCTTGCAGGCGGAACTTCATGTTGTCGCGCAGGTAGTCGAACCCGAACTCGTTGTTCTGCCCGTAGGTGATGTCTGACCGGTAGGCGTCTTGCCGCTCACGGTCTGACAGATCGTGGAGGATGCAGCCGGTGGTCATGCCCAGCTTGGTGTAGATGCGGCCCATCCACTCCGCGTCGCGCTTGGCGAGGTAGTCGTTCACCGTCACCAGGTGCACGCCCCGCCCGGTGAGCGCGTTGAGGAACACCGGCGCGGTGCCGGTCAGGGTCTTGCCTTCGCCGGTCTTCATTTCGGCGATGCAGCCCTGGTGGAGGAACATGCCGCCGATCAACTGAACGTCGAAGTGCCGCTGACCGATCGCCCGCCGGGCGCCTTCGCGAACCAGCGCGAACGCGTCGAACAGCACGTCGTCGAGCGGCTTGCCGTTGCGAACCTGCTCCTTGAGCTTCGCGGTCTCTTGCGGCAACTGCTCGTCGGTCATGCCCTTGTACTTGGGCTCCAGCTCATTGATCCGAGCGACCTTCGGCCACGCGCGCTTCAGCTCGCGATCGTTCTTGGTGCCGATGATTTTCTTCAGCGTCCACTCGATCATGTCGTATTGCCCATACCGGCCAGAGGTTGAGCGTGCAAGGTAAGACGCGATTTCACCGTCACAAGTCGTCCCCGACCAAACGACCGATGCGCGGTGGGCCGCCGCCGTTCGTCGCGCCAAAAAGGGTCGCAATTCCACGGACTCCGGCGGCCGTCGAAGCGCCGGCCCCGAAAAAACATTTGTACACCTGCCGCGCCGGCTTCGAGCCGCACCTCTACGAAGAGCTCGCCTGGGCCAAAGCCGAGCCGAAGCTCCTCGGGGCAGGTTGGGTCGAAGGGGCCAAGACCGAGCCGCCGCCCGCGTTCGCCCGCATGGCCTTCGAGGTGCTGGGGGTGTTCACCGAGGCGGCCCATGCGCTGTCGCTGTTCGACGGCGAGGAGCCGCTCCATCTTCAAGCGTGGACCGCAGACACCGACCCGGGCAACCGCCTCAGCCAGCGCTCCCAGGCGCTGCACGACGCGCTCCACGCCGAGCTCAACCGGCGCGGCCTGGCGCTCCCCGACGCGTGGACCGCGCAGCGCGACGGCCGCGACCTCTGGCAATTGTGCCCGCTCGACGACAGCCGCTTCGTGGTCGGCAAGGTGAACAGCCGCGACGCGATCTCGCTCTCGCCCGGCGGCCGCCATCGCATGCCCCGGGGCGACGGGCCCTCCCGGGCGGCGATGAAGCTCGAAGAGGCGCTCAGTCAGCTCAGCCTTCAGCCGGGCAAAGGCGAGCTCTGCGTCGACCTCGGCGCCGCCCCGGGCGGCTGGACCCAGCGGTTGATTCAGCGCGGGGCCCGGGTGCACGCGATCGACCCCGGCGATCTGTCGCCCGACCTGATGGGGCACCCGAAGGTGAAGCACTTCAAGGCGAGCGCCTTCGCCTTCGAGCCTTCAGAGCCGGCCGACTGGCTGTTCTGCGACATGGCCTGGCGGCCGCTCGAGGTGGCTCAGCTGCTCGGCAAGTGGGCGCGCCGCGGCTGGGCGTCGATGCTGGTGGCGAACCTCAAGCTCCCGATGAAAGACAAGCTGCCGATGATCGCCCAGTGCAAGGCGATCCTCCTCGACGCGGGGTGGAAGAACCTGAAGGTGCGCCAGCTGTACCACGACCGTGACGAGGTCACGGTGACCGCTCAGAAGCTGCCCAGCACCCGCTGAATCATCGTCTCCAGCTGCTCCACCGGGAACGGCTTGGCCAGTCGCGGGTTGGGAACCTTCTCGAGAAACGTCTCGGCCTCGGGGCCGAACACCCCGCCGGTCATGAAGATGAAGCGCTTTTCGACGCCGGGCCGGGCGGCCTTGGCGCGGGCGTAGAGCTCCATGCCCGACAGCTGCGGCATCATCAGATCGCAGAGCACCAGGTCGAACGCGGCGCCGTCGAGCAGCAGCTGGAGCGCCTGGGTGGGCTCGCTCATCGCCAGCACGTCGTGGTGCTCGTTGAGCAGCAGCGCCAGGCTCCGCGCCAGCGCCGCCTCGTCGTCGATCAGCAGCAGCTTCGCCCGCAGCGGCGGAGCGCCGATCGCCGGCCGCCCCTTCGACGGGGTCACCAGCCGCGCGCGCTCGAGCTTGAGCCGCATCGTGGTGCCGCGGCCCAACGTGCTGTCGGCGCTGAGCTCGCCGCCGTAGCCGCTGATGATGCTCTGGCAGATCGCCAGCCCCAGCCCGGTGCCGACCCCGACCGGCTTGGTGGTGAAGAACGGGTCGAAGATGTGCGGCAGGTGCTCGGGAGCGATGCCCCGCCCATTGTCGGTCACCTCGAGCACCACGTGGTCGTCGCCCTCGGTGCGGCCGGCCACCTTGATCTGGTTCTCGGGCCGGTGCGACTCGAACGCCTGGGCGGCGTTCACCAGCAGGTTGACCAGCACCTGCTCCAGCCGGCCGGGCGTACCCACCACCCACGGCAGGTCGGGCAGCTCGCTGACGATCTTCGCCAGGTGGCGGGTGGCGTGGGCGGCCATGCGCTCGGCGGCGAGCATCACCCGGCCGAGGTCGACCGCCTGGGTGCCGGCGTCGTCGGCGCGCGAGAACGCACGCAGGTCGCGCACGATCGCCGCCACCCGGTCGTTGGCGGCGCGCAGCTCTTTGGTGAGCTGGCTCACCTGGGCGAGCTCGTCGGTGGTGCCCTGGAGCTTGCCCAGCTTGCGCTCGAGCAGCTCGAGGTTGAGCCCGGCGGCGGTGAGCGGGTTGTTGATCTCGTGGGCCACCCCGGCGGCGAGGGTGCCGAGCGCGGCGAGGCGGTCGGCCCGCATCAGCTGCTCGCGGAGCCGGGCCCGGTCAGACACGTCGCGGGCGAACCCGACGATCGCCGGCTGCCCTTCGTGCTCGAACGGAGACGAGGAGATCTCGGCGATCACCTGGGTGCCGTCTTTGGCGGTGGCGCGGTACTCGGTCGGCTCCGACGGCTCGCCGCGGGTGGCGACCTTGATCATCGTCTCCCGCATGCGGGCGACCTCGTCGGCGGGCAGAAACTCGCCCAGCGAGTGGTTGGCCAGCTCGCCGCCGGAGTCGTAGCCGAGCAGCCGGGCGGCGGCGCGGTTGGCGTAGAGAATGGCGTCGCCGCCGCGGCGGGAGATCACGATCCCGTCGGGGGCGGCCTCGATCAGCCGGCGCATCCGCTCCTGCTCGGCGCGGAGCTTCTCTTCGGTGCGCTTGGCGGCGGTGTTGTCGAACACGAACGAGACGGTGAACAGCCGGCCGTCGAGGTCGAGGCGCTGGTTGGCGATCGACACCGGCACCCGGGTGCCGTCGGGCTTCATCAGCACCGTCTCGATGAACGGCTGGTATCGGCCCTCGCCGCGAATGCGGTCTTTCTGCATCGCCGCCACCTTGGCCATCTCTTCGGGCGCGATGAACTTGACGGTGTTGGGCTCGGCGTCGAGCTCGGCCTGGGTGCGCCCCAACAGCCGGAGGATCTCCGGCGAGTTGTAGGCGGCCTTCATCGTGCCGTTCACCACCTCGGAGATCACGATCCCCAGGTTGGCGTCGGTGGCTGCACGGAGGAGCGCCCGGCCGAGCAGCTCCGCGGGGAATGCGACTTCGCTCACGCCAGCCCGTGCTCCGTCATCCACCGGTCGGCGTCGATCGCCGCCATGCAGCCGGTGCCGGCGGCGGTGACCGCCTGGCGGTAGTAGTGGTCGGCCACGTCGCCGCAGGCGAAGACGCCGTCGATGCTGGTGCGGGTGCTGCCGGGTTTGGTCTTCAAGTACCCGTTGTCTTGCAGCTCCAGCACCCCTTTGAACAGCTCGGTGGTGGGCTGGTGGCCAATCGCCACGAACACCCCGGTGACGTCGAGCTTGTTCTTCTCACCGGTCTTGAGGTTCTTCACCAACACCCCGTTGACGCCCTTGCCGTCGCCGACGATCTCGTCGATCGCCGAGTCGAGCACGAAGCGGATCTTGGGGTTGGTCTTCGCCCGCTCGAGCATGATCTTCGAGGCGCGAAAGCTGTCGCGCCGGTGAATCAGGGTGACCGAGGCGCACAGCTTCGACAGGTAGGTCGCTTCTTCCATCGCGGTGTCGCCGCCGCCCACCACCGCCACGTGCTGCTGCTTGAAGAAGAAGCCGTCGCAGGTGGCGCAGGCCGAGACGCCCTTGTTCTTGAAGGTGTTCTCGCCCTTCACCCCCAGCCACTTGGCCGACGCGCCGGTCGAGACGATCACCGTCTGCGCCTGGAGCGTGAGGCCCGACTCACCGACCACGGTGAACGGCCGCTTCGAGAAGTCGACCTTGGCGACGTTCTCCATGTGAATCACGGTGCCGAAGCGCTCGGCCTGCTTCTGAAAGCGCTCCATCAGCTCGGGGCCGGTGACCGCTTCGGGAAAGCCGGGGTAGTTCTCGACGTCGGTGGTGATCATCAGCTGGCCGCCGGGCACCCGCGCCGGGTCGGCCTCGGAGGGACCGCCTGCGAAGACGACGGGCTTGAGCCCCGCGCGCGCGGCGTACACCGCCGCGGTGTAGCCGGCCGGACCAGAACCGATGATCACCACTTTGTGGATGTCGCTCATGGGGCTGGAAAGTAAACGAGCGGCCCGCCGCGTGCTACGACTGCTTTCGTGGACGTCGAGCTCCTACGCAAGGTCGCGCTGTTCGAAGGGCTGACCACCGCTCAGCTGCGCAAGCTGGCCGCGGCGGTACACCTGGTGGAGCACAAGGGCTCGGAGCACATCTTCAAGGAAGGCGACGCCGGCACCTCGATGTACATCATCAAGGAGGGCAAGGTTCGCATCTCCAAGATGGTGCCCGGCATCGGCGAGGAGGCGCTCGCGATTCTGGAGCCCGGCCAGTACTTCGGAGAGATGTCGCTGATCGAAGACGGCCCCCGCTCCGCCGACGCGATCGCCCACATCGGCTGCAAGCTCTACCAGCTGGAGCGCGAGAAGCTCGACCAGGTGATGTTCACCGACAAGGAGCTGGCCTACGTGCTCCTCTGGACCTTCGTGCGCACCCTGAGCGCCCGGCTGCGCGAAACCAACGACAAGATCAGGGCTTTTTTCGCGCTCAGCAGCTTCGGGCCGCGCTGAAGCCGCCGCCGGGTGACACGGTCTTTTCGGCGATTTGCGCGCGCTTCCCACGATCGCGTAGAAGCCCTGCGCCGCAGCCAAGGGTACCCCTCGGAGCACAAGTTGAAGAAGCAGCAGGTCTTTCTGGCAGTGTCGACGCTGCTGGCGCTCGCCGGCTGTGGTGATCACCCGACCCACCTGATGCCGGTCGACTCGGGCAACCCGCCGTTGCCGATGGCCAAGTGCATCGACAACGACGGCGACTCGTACCCGGGCACGGGCGACTGCTCGGGCGTGACCGGAGTGGACTGCGACGACACCGACCCGATGATCTACCCGGGCGCGAAAGAGCTCTGCGACGGCATCGACAACGACTGCAACGCCAAGGTCGACGACGGGCTGACCCAGCTCACCTATTACAAGGATCAAGACGGCGACGGCTTCGGCGCCGACCAGGTGGGCATGGGCTGCGCCGACGCGCCGGCCGGCACCGCGACCCAGTCGGGCGACTGCGACGACACCGACCCCAAGGTTCACCCGAACGCGGCCGAGATCTGCAACGGCATCGACGACAACTGCGACGGCCAGAGCGACAACGGGCTCCCGTTTCAGGACTTCTACCTCGACGCCGACGGCGACGGGTATGGCGACCCGATGAGCACGCCCGAACACTCCTGCCAGTCGACGGTGACCGGCCACGTCGCCAACGACACCGACTGCGACGACGCCAACGCCACCGTTCACCCGGGCGCGACCGAGCAGTGCAACCGGGTCGACGACAACTGCGACGGCCAGGTCGACAACGGGCTCACCTTCGGCAGCTACTACCCCGACGTCGACGGCGACGGGTACGGCTCGGCGACCGCCCAGGCCGAGAGCTCGTGCGCGGCGATCCCCGGCAAGGTGACCAACAACTCCGACTGCGACGACAACAACGGCGCGGTGCACCCGGGCGCGCCCGAGGTGTGCAACGGCATCGACGACAACTGCAACACCCAGCTCGACGAGGGCCTGGTGTTCGCCACCTACTACATCGACAAAGACGCCGACGGGTACGGCGACGCGATGGCGATGGGGGTGAGCTCGTGCGTGTCGGTGGCGGGCGCGGTGACCAACGACGCCGACTGCAACGACAACAACGCGGCGGTGCACCCGGGCGCGGGCGAGATGTGCAACGCGGTCGACGACAACTGCGACGGCCAGGTCGACAACGGGCTCACCTTCACCAACTACTACACCGACTCCGACGGAGACGGTTACGGCTCGGGCAGCGCGACCAGCTCCTGCGTCGCTGTTCCCGGCAAGGTGACCAACAACACCGACTGCAACGACGCGGCGGCGGCGGTGCACCCGGGCGCGACCGAGACCTGCAACGGCATCGACGACAACTGCAACGGCTCGGCCGACGACGGGCTCACCTTCGTCACCTACTACCCCGACGTCGACGGCGACTCCTACGGCGCCACCACCGGCGGCACCTCGAGCTGCACTCCAATCACCGGCCGGGTCACCGACCACACCGACTGCGACGACACCCGCTTCAACGTGCACCCGGGCGCGACCGAGATCTGCAACGGCCTCGACGACAACTGCGCCGGCGGAGTCGACGAGGGGCTGACCTTCACCAACTACTACCCCGACGTCGACGGCGACTCCTACGGCAGCTCGAGCGCCTCGGCCCAGAGCGCCTGCGCGCCGGTGAGCGGCAAGGTCACCGACCACACCGACTGCAACGACTCGAACCCGAACGTGCACCCGGGCGCGGCCGAGGTCTGCAACAGCATCGACGACAACTGCGACGGCATGGTCGACAACGGGACCACCACCCAGAACTACTACCCCGACGGCGACGGCGACGGCTTCGGCGCCTCCAGCGGCACGGCGATCGCCTCGTGCAACCCGATCACCGGCCGGGTGCCCAACAACACCGACTGCAACGACGCCAACGCGGCGATTCACCCGGGCGCGGCCGAGACCTGCAACGGGGCCGACGACAACTGCAACGGCAGCGCCGACGAGGGGCTGACCTTCATCAACTACTACCCCGACGTCGACGTCGACGGGTACGGCAGCTCGACCGCGACCGCCCAGAGCGCCTGCTCGCCGGTGAGCGGCAAGGTCACCTCCAACACCGACTGCAACGACAGCAACGGCGCGATTCACCCGGGCGCCACCGAGGTCTGCAACGGCCTCGACGACAACTGCGTGGGCGGCATCGACGAGGGGCTGCCGACCCAGAGCTACTACACCGACGCCGACAACGACGGGTACGGCGCCAGCGGCGCCACCGCGCAGAATTCGTGCTCGGCGGTGAGCGGCAAGGTCACCAACCACACCGACTGCAACGACACAAACGGCGCGATTCACCCTTTCGCGGCCGAGATCTGCAACCAGGTAGACGACAACTGCAACGGCAGCACCGACGAGGGCAACCCGGGCGGCGGCGGCGCCTGCTCCACCGGGCAGAGCGGAGTCTGCGCGGCGGGCACGCTCACCTGCGGCAGCGGCACCATCAGCTGCGTGCGCAACGTCGCCCCCTCGACCGAGAAGTGCGACAACCTCGACAACGACTGCAACGGTCAAACCGACGAGACCTGGCCGACCAAGGGCCAGCCGTGCACCGCCGGCATGGGCGTGTGCATGCGCGACGGCGGCTTCGTCTGCACCGCCGATCAGCTGAACATCGCCTGCAGCGCCAACCCGGGCAACCCGACCGCGGCGGCCTGTGACGGGCTCGACAACGACTGCGACGGCATCACCGACGAGCCGGTGATTACCAGCACCGACAACGTCAGCTCGGCGTACTTCAACGACGTCGAGGTGGCGCCGTACTACTTCAGCTCCGGCAGCTGCGCGGGCGGGGTGAATGGCACCGGCACCGACGCGCTGGCGGGCGGCGCGATGGCGATGGGCGGGGTCAACTCCGGCATTCAGTTCCAGAAGCTGACCACGGTGGGCGCGCCGACCGGCACCACCTCGTCTCCCTCGCCGTACACCTACCAGGACATCGCGGTGGCGCAGGCGGGCGACGGCTACATTCTGGCCGGCGTCTGGGGCAACCCGGGCATCGAGCTCGACCTCTACTACGTCGACTCGTCGGGCACCTTTCGCGCCAAGAACGAGTTCCTCTTCTACACCGGCAACACCCTGGACTCGCTGCGGGTGATCCGCGGCAACGGCAAGCGGGTGGTGATCCTCTGGCGCGAGGCGGGGGTGGGCGTGAAGCTGGCCCGCATCGAGCCGTGCTTCGTCTCGGGCGCCTGGGTGATCGACTCCGCCGGGTGTACCGCGGTGAGCTCGACCACCCTGGTGGCGAGCACCACGGTGGTGCCGGGCATCGGCGCCGACTCCAACGTGCCCGACTGGGGCAGCTCGCTCACCTGCACCTCGGGCCTGCGCAAGATCGGCGTCTCGTACCTGACCTCGGCGCAGCAGCTGAACTTCATCACCGCCAACGAAGACGGCACCTCGAAGACCGCGGCGACCATCGTCGACACCGAGGCCTCACCCACCACCATCACCGAGCCCGAGGTGGCCTTCTACTCGTCGGGCGGCGACCAGTACCACGTGGCCTGGGTGACCAATTACGTCGGCAGCACCACGCCCGAGAGCGACCTCGACTACTGGATGACCGGCGCCCCCAGCTGGCACTACGCCTACTTCGACTACGCGACCGACAACGGCGCGGCGAGCATCTTTCGGCCGCGCACCACCACCAACGGGGTCGACTTCTTGATGACGGCGGAGCGCTACATCGGCGACTCCTCGGGCTTCAAAGAGCAGATGATGTCGCGGCGGGTGGCGTTCGACGGCGGCAAAGAGCCCGACGACGGCGACACCTCGCAGGAGTTCTCGGCCACCATGGGCTCGTGCTCGGGTCAGCCCGCGCAGTGCCGCCCGGGAAATAAGGTGGGCTTGACCAACTCCGCGTATTGGCAGCGAATCTACTACTCGGCCGACGGGGGCACTCCGAACGGTAGCTACGAGTCGGTTTTGACCTGCAACTGACACCGGAGCCGTGGCGGCTACACAGTTGAACGAGGGTTCCCCTTCTGTTACTAGCCGTCAGCCCCTGAAGTTCCGGGCAAGCAGTCAAATTCACACACGGTTCGTGCCGGTGGAATGGTGGCGGAGGAATGGTTCTTCCGCAGTGCCATCGGTGCCTCTTTTGAGGCAAGCGGCCGTGGCGGACACAACCTAGGAAGAGAAGCGATCATGGAAGAGACGAATCAGCAGGCAGCCGCGATGGGTGGTGCCTCGGGCATCACGATGCGGCAGCTCCTCGAGGCCGGCGTTCACTTCGGCCATCAGACCAAGCGCTGGAACCCGAAGATGAAGCCGTACATCTTCGGCGCGCGCAATGGCATCTACATCATCGACCTGCAGAAGACGGTGGCGATGGCGCGGGCGGCGTTTCGCTTCGTGGCCGACACCACCTCGCGCGGCGGCGCGGTGCTCCTGGTGGGCACCAAGAAGCAGGCGCAAGACGTGGTTCAGGAAGAGGCGCGGCGCGCCGGTCAGTTCTTCGTCACCCACCGTTGGCTGGGCGGCATGCTGACCAACTTTCGCACCATCAAGCAGGGCATCGATCGCCTGAAGTCGATCGAGAAGATGGCCGAAGACGGCACCTTCGATCGCCTGCCGAAGAAGGAAGTCGCGCAGCTGGAGCGCGAGCGCCAGAAGCTCGAGAAGAACCTCGGTGGCGTGAAAGACCTGACCCGGCTCCCCGGCTGCGTGTTCGTGATCGACCCCAAGAAGGAGCAGATCGCGGTGCACGAGGCCTCGCGCCTGGGCATCCCGGTGATCGGCCTGGTCGACACCAACTGTGATCCCGACGGCATCGACTTCGTGATCCCCGGCAACGACGACGCGATTCGCTCGATCAAGCTGTTCACCTCGAAGATCGCCGAGGCGTGCATCGAGGGTGGCGCCCGCTACAAGGCGTCGGGCGCGGCCGAGCGTGACGCGGCCGAGGCGGCGAAGAAGAGCGAGGGCGGCGAAGCGCGTGGCCGCCGCGGTGCGTTCCGCCGGGAGCAGACCGGCAAGGCCCCGGTGGTCGAGATCAAGCAGTCGGTCGGCGCCGAAGTGATCGCCTCTGAGGGCGAGCAGGCGGCCGCGGCCGAGGGCGAGACCAAGGCGCAGCCCGAGAGCTGAGCCTTTCGAAGGACCGACAAATGGAAATCACTGCTGGAATGGTGCGTGACCTGCGCGAGAAGACCGGCGCGGGCATGATGGATTGCAAGAAGGCGCTGACCGAGTCGGGCGGCGACTTCGCGAAGGCCGAGGAGTGGCTCCGTAAGAAGGGCATCTCCAAGGCGGCCTCGAAGGGCACCCGCGTCGCCGCGGAAGGCCTCTTGGGCTACCTCTGCACGCCCGAGCTGGGCGTGCTGGCCGAGGTGAACTGCGAGACCGACTTCGTCGCGCGCAACCCCGACTTCCTCGCGCTGGTGGCCGACACGGTGGAGCACGTCGGCAAGCACAACCCGGGCGACCTGCCGGCGTTGTTCAGCCAGTCGTGGGTGAAGGACACCTCGATGACGGTGCAAGGGGTGTTGGCGGCGGCGGTGGCGAAGATCGGTGAGAACATCACCGTGCGCCGCTTCGCCCGCTTCGCGCCCGACTCGAAGGGCGCGCTGGGTGGTTACCTCCACGGCGACAACCGCAAGGCGGCGCTGGTGGAGCTGGCCGGCGCCTCGGAGTCGGCGGCCCGTCACCCGGAGGCGATTACGCTGGCGAAGGAGCTGGCGATGCAGGCGGTCGCTTCGAAGCCCCAGTACGTCTCGCGCGAGCAGATTCCCGCCGACGTGTTGGCGAAAGAGACCGAGACCTACAAGGACGAGCTGAAGCTCCAGCGCGCGGTGAAGACCGAAGACGGCACCACCTACAAGGGCGTGCTCCGCAGCGAGACCGAGACCGAGCTCAACCTCGAGGTCAACGGCCGGCTGGAGAAGCTGGTGAAGAAGTACATCAAAGACGTGAAGGTCACCACGCCGCCCGAGAACATGTGGGACAAGATTCTGGTGGGCAAGGTGGAGCGCTTCTACGAGAGCGTCTGCCTGGTCGATCAGATCTGGGTGAAAGACGACAAGAAGAAGATCAACCAGGTGATCGCCGAGGCCTCGAAGGCCGCCGGCGGTGCGCTGACGGTGAAGCGCTTCGTTCGCTTCGAGGTCGGCGAGGGCATCGAGAAGAAGAAGGACGATCTCGCGGCCGAAGTGGCCAAGACGCTCGGCCAGGCCTGATCAAACCCTCTCCTGACAGGAGAGGGCCGAGAGCGCGAAGCGCTCCGGGGTGAGGTTAGAGTCTCGAACGGCGGTGCGAGTGGAATCGCACTGCCGTTCTGCTTTTGAGAGATGAAACGCACCGACACTGAAGACCAGGCACGAGCCGCGCGCGACCTCGGCATCGAGTGCATGGTGCTGCTCGGCGATTCCGTTCACATGGTGAAGAAGTCGTGCGTCGAGCCCTATTTTGTCCGGTATCGACGAGCCTGCGCCAATTTGATGGGAGAGTGCATCACCATCATCAACCGAGCAGCGAACGATTTTCCGGCGTTGAAGCCCTCCGAGGAGGAGTGGAACACAGTGGCGGCTGCGCGCGTTCCGGTGCGGCCCTACGCCGAAGAGGGCCCCTTCGATCAGGCGGCGGTCGACGAGATGTTGAACCTCGCGCGCAAGCGGTTCGCTGAGATCGAAGCGGTCGCTCCGGGATTTACCGTCACACCGTATGACGTCGAAGGTGCCTTCCGAATCCTCGACGAGGTCTTCTTGGACTTCGCCAGGTCGCTGATTCAGTAGACCTATGGATGGACCAGCGCTCACGTTCTGAACGTGGGTTACGCCTCGCGGCGCAGAGCCACAAACGAGAGGCTGGTCCATGCACAAGGTACGTTTCGTCGGACTCGACGTCCATCAAGACACGATCACAATGGCGGTAGCTGACGCCGACGGCACTGCGCCGTCGGTCGTCGGCACTTTCAGCTCGGACATTCCTCGGCTGGTGAAGCAGCTGAAGAAGCTCGGGCCTGCGAGCAACTTGCGGTGTTGCTACGAAGCGGGTGCCGGCGGTTTCGTACTGGAACGTGCGCTCACCAAAGAAGGAATCACCTGCATCATCGTCGCGCCTTCGTTGGTGCCTACGAAGCAGAGTGGCGAGCGAGTGAAGACGGACAAGCGCGACGCTGTGCGCCTCGCTCGGTTTCTTCGCTCAGGAGACCTCGTCGCCATCCACGTCCCGGACGAAGAGACAGAAGCGATGAGGGATCTTTCCCGCGCCCGGCTCGACGCAGTGCAGGCTCAGTTACGCGCTCGGCAGCAGTTGTCGCGTTTTCTCGTGCGCCACGGTCGGCGCTACGAAGGCAAGAGGACGAACGCGGTTGCATTCCTGACCTGGGCGAAGACCCAGGAGTTTCGATTCGAAGCACAACGACGCGTGGTCGCAGACTACATCCGCGCGACAGAAGAAGGCGTTGAGCGCATCGAACGGCTGACGCGTGACATCGCCGAGCTCGTCGAGCGCTGGTCGCGAGGCCCCGCCGTCACCGCGATGCAGGCTCTGCGTGGAGTGCAGCTCGTGACAGCAGTGGGCCTCGTCACCGAGGTCGGAGACTTCCAACGCTTCGCCAGTGCGCCGCAATTCATGTCGTACCTGGGACTGGTGCCGGGGGAATTCTCCTCCGGCGACAGTCAGCGACGCGGCCGCATCACCAAAACAGGCAACAGTCATGTCCGGCGCTTGCTCGTCGAGGCCGCGTGGAATTACCGGCGCAACGGTCCCTCGAAAGCCATCCGAAGACGCCGAGAAGCGGCGCCTCCAGAGCTGCAACGAATCGCGGCGAAGGCTGATGACCGGCTCCACCGGAAACTCAACAAGCTGCTGGGCCGCGGCGTCGCCAGGCCCAAGGCAATCGTGGCCGTAGCGCGCGAACTCGCGGGCTTCGTCTGGGCCGCCGGAAAGGAGGCGCTGGCTTCGGCATGAATCGAACTCAAGCGCTCGAGCGGTCGGGAGATCCGCGAAAGGGAAATCCTCGCCTGCTGACTATGAGCACGCCCCGAAAGGAGCCCACGCTCGACAAGTAGACAGAGGGAAGCCCCGACGGCATCAGGTCATGCGGTACCCAACCCGCGCATCTCAGTCTGGTCCATCGTCGGCAAACCTCTCCCGACCACTCGAGCGCTTGAGTCGAATGAACAATCAACCCCTCTGCCTGCTTGACGGGCCATCCATCTCAGTCAGAACCAGCGCAGCATGTTGTCGACGGTCTCGCGCTGCTTCTTGGTCCGCGTGTGCTGAACCGCGGCGCTGACCTGCTCGCGCGCCTGCTGCACCTGGCCCTGCGCCAGCAGCGCCTCGGCGAGGTTGGTGCGGTGAACGATCTGCTCGGGCTCGAGCTCGATGCAGGCCGCGTAGTCGGCCGCGGCCTCGGCGTGCTTGTCGTCCATCGAGTGGCAGCCGCCGCGCTGTGACAACAGGGCCGCCCTGAACGCGCCGGTGGCCGTCGCCAGGTAGGTGTTGATGATGCCCAGCGCCTTGGCGGTGCCGCCGAACACCAGCGACTTGCCCACCTGGTTGATGATCTCCACCTCAGGGTCGAGCATCGTGCCCGACGATGGCGGCCCCGCGTCCTCCAGGTCGGCCGAGAACACCGGGGTGTCGAGCGTGAGCACCTCGCTCCAGAGCTTCTCGGGCTTGTCGGCCGCGCGCTTGAGCAGCTTCTGAATGCGCTCCAACGCCTTGTGGTTGGGCGCCTTGCCGGCCGCGAGCGATGCGCGGGCCTCCTGGGTCAGCGGGGCGGGGTTGATCGACTGCTCTTTCAGCACCGCCTCGAGCAGGTCGGTGGCCTCGAGCGTCAGCTTCAGCTCCTCGGGCGAGTACTCGCCGCCCGCGTCGAAGAAGGCCTCTCGCAGCGCCTCCAACGCCTGCTTGCGCTGCTTGCCCGCCCAGAGCGCCTTGGCCTCGGCGAGCTTCTGGGGCGCGCGCTTGCGCTCGCCCTTGCCCGCGATGGCTCCAATCACACCCAGCACCACGATCAGCCCGACGATGACGGCGGCAGCGATCAGCATGAAGGGGTGACACCGCACCCCGCCCAAGTGCGTAAAGGTTCTCAGCTGAAGTCGGTGCCCACCGGCCGGCCCTTGGCGGGCAACAGCTGGGGCCCGGCGGCGCCGTCGTGGCCCTCCACCGAAGACAGCAGCCGGGTGAGCGTCTCGGGGCCGATCGGCTTCACCACGTGCTCGTCGAAGCCCGCCTGGAGCGCCCGGGCCCGGTCGGTCGCCTGCCCGTAGCCGGTGAGCGCGATCAGGTAGACGTGGGCGTACTTCGGGTTGGCGCGAATCGCCTGCGCCAGCTCGTAGCCGGTCATGCCCGGCAGCCCGAGGTCGAGAATCGCCACGTCGGGCGTGCGCTGCTGCAACAGCTCGAGCGCGCGGGGGCCGGAGTCGGCCGCCCGGGCCTCGCACCCGCACGCCAGCAGCAGCTCGCAGAGCATCTCGCGGCTGTCGACGTTGTCTTCCACCACCAGCACGTTGGCGCCCATGATCGGCCGGGTGTACGCGCGATGCGCCGGCGCCACCTCGGGGAGGGTGAGCGCCTTCGGCAGCCGCACCACGAACTCGGTGCCCTTGCCCTCGCCGTCGCTGTGGGCGGTGACGGTGCCGCCGTGCATCGCCACTAGCGAGCGCACCAGGGTGAGGCCCACGCCCAGGCCACCGTCGGCGCGGTCCAAGGTGCGCTCCAACTGAACGAACAGCTCGAACACCTCCTCCAACATCGGAGGCGGAATGCCGACCCCGTCGTCGCGCACCTTGAGCACCACCGCGTCGTCCTCCGCGGTGGCCGAGAGCGACACGTGGCCGCCCTTGGGGGTGTACTTGAGCGCGTTGTTGAGCAGGTTCACCTGCAGCTGCTGGAGCCGCGCCGGGTCGCCGTCGACGAACAGCCCCGGCTCGACCTCGATCTTGAACTCCAGCCCGCGCGCCTGCATCGCGTTGCGTACCGCGTCGGCCGCTTCGCGCACGGTGGGCGCCAGGTCGATCACCTGCTTGCGCAGCTCGATCCGGTTCTGGGTGACCCGGCTGGCCTCGAGCAGGTCGTCGAGCAGCCGCGCCATCTGGTGCGACTGGCGGTCGATGATCTCGAGCAGCTTGGGCAGCCCCGGCGTGGCCTGCTCGTGGGCCCGGGCCAGCGCGGTGGCGGTGACCACCGCGCCGAGCGGGTTGCGCAGCTCGTGCGACAGCATCGCGAGGAACTGATCTCGCCGGCGCACCGCCTCCTGAATGCGCTCCTCGGCGCGCTTGTGCTTGGTGACGTCGCGCAGCACGGTGATCACCCCGACCGGGTGCTGCGAGCGGTCGAACAGCGGGTGGCGGGTGGTCATCACCCACTGCTCGCCGCCGGTGCCGTTGCCGTTGGCGTTGAGCCGCCGCTCCAGCCGGTAGGGCTGGGCCTCGCCGGAGCGCAGCACCCGCTCGTCGTCCTGGTGCATCGCGAGCGCCTTCTCGTGCTCGGTGAGCTCGAAGGGCGACTTGCCCTCCAGCTGCGCGGGGTGGGTGAGCCCGAACTGCGCCGCCACCGCCTGGTTGGCGCGAATGAACTTTCCCTTCGCGTCTTTGAAGTAGATCGCGTCGGGCACTGCCGTGAGCATGCTGTTGAGCAGGTAGCGCTCGTGAAACAGCGCGTCCTCCGCCGACTTCAGCCCGGTGACGTCGATCAGCGTCACCACCACGCCGTCGATCGCGCCCTTCGCCCGGTAGGGGAGCACCCGCAGAAAGAACGAGCGGCCCTCGCGGTCTTTCAGCTCCCGCTCGATGCGCTCGCCCGACGAGAGCACCCGGCGGAGGTCGTCGACCAGCTCGGGGTGGTCGATGTTGTGGGTGAAGGTCTCGATCGACCGGCCGACGTCTTGGGGCAGCAGGTTGAAGGTCTGCGCGATCTGCGGGGTGAACTTGCGAACCTTGAGCTCACGGTTGAGGAAGATGGTGCCGATGTCGGTGCTCGACAGCAGGTTGTCCATGTCGTTGGTGAGCTCGGTCAGCTCGGCGATCTTGCGCTGGTACTCCGCGTTCACCGAGTAGAGCTCTTCGTTCACGCTCTGCAGCTCTTCGTTGGTGCTCTGCAGCTCCTCGTTCGAGGCGTGGAGCTCCTCGTTGGTGGTCTGCATCTCTTCGTTCGAGGTCTCGAGCTCTTCGATCGCCGCCTGGAGGTTCTCGCGGGTGGAGTTGAGCTCGGCCTCGAGCGCGGCGATCTGCGCCCGCGGCACCGCGCCGACGTCGATCTCCTTCTCTTGCGCGGCGGTGCGAATCGGCGCCGGGTCGGTCTTCTCGAACGACACCAGCAGGTTGACCGGGTTGCCGCCTCGCGGGGCCACCTGGCTGACCGTCACCCGGTAGCTCGCCTCCTGGCCGCCGTTGGTGGTGATGCGCACGCCCTTGAACACCAACGCCTGGGGCTCGGAGGCCGCCCGCTTGAGCGCGCCGGCGAGCACCATCTTCAGCTCGCCGTCGACGCTGTCGAGCACCTCGGGGCTGTGCCGGCCGTCGCGGTGGCGCAAGAGCTCGCTGGCGCCCGCGAAGGCGTGGAGCAGCTCGCCGCGGTCGCTCACCAGCAGGCTGGGCGGCACGAACTTGTCGAGCAGCGCGTCGTAGGAGCCCAGCAGGTGGGCGAGCGAGTGGCGGCCCGGCGCCGGCTGAAACGGCGCGCTCCCGAACGCGAACCGCGGCTCCGGCCGCGAGGTGGCCGGCTGGAGCCGGGCGTCGACCGGGGTGCGGGCGTCGCTGCGCTTGCGGTAGATGCGCCAGTGCTTGTCGACCACCTCGAAGTCGTGCACCAGCGGGCCCGGGCTCTCGCTGGGGCCGAGGAGCACGATGCCGCCGCGGTTCAACCCGAAATGAAACAGGCTGAGCACCTTCTGCTGCGCGGCCGGCTGGAGGTAGATGAGCAGGTTGCGGCAGCTCACCAGGTCGAGCCGGGTGAACGGCGCGTCGCGAATCACGTTGTGGGGCGCGAACACGATCGACTGCCGCAGCTCCGGCACCACCTGGTACCGGCTCCCGCGGGGAATGAAGTAGCGCGTCAGCCGCTCGGGGCTGACGCCGGCCACCGACTCGGCCTCGTAGATGCCGCGGGAGGCGATCTCGAGCGAGCCCTTGTGCACGTCGGAGGCGAAGATCTTCACCTCCCGGTTGCCGTGCCGCGCGGCGGCCTCGTGGAGCAGAATCGCCAGCGAGTAGGCCTCTTCGCCGGTGGCACAGCCCGCGACCCACACCCGCAGCGGCCCGTCTTTGGGCCCCTTGCCGAACAGCTCGGGCAGAATGCGGTCTTCGAGCGCGTCGAACGCCTGCTCGTTGCGAAAGAAGCGGGTCACGCCGATCAACAGGTCGCGGTAGAGCAGGTCGAGCTCGCTGCGCTCCGACTTCAGCCGCTCGAGGTACTCCCCCAGGTTGCCCGCGAGCGCGAGCTGAATGCGCCGCTCGAATCCTCCGGGTGACGGTGCTCGGCTTGTAGTGGTTGAAGTCGATGCCGAACTCTTCTTCGAGCATCTGGTAGACGTCGTCGAGCGCGTCGGGCGCCACCGCCAGGGCCGCGGGCGCGTTGGCCGCCTGCTCCTTCACCGCGGCCGCGTGCTCCGCCAGCGCCTGGGGCATCTGGTGCGGCGCGAGCACCCAGTCGGCGACGCCCGCGTCGCGGGCGGTCTTCGGCATGCCGTCGAACTGGGCGCTCTCGGTGTCTTGCACGATCACCAGGCCGCCCGCCTCGTGCACGTCGCGAATGCCGCGCGAGCCGTCGCTGCCTCCGCCCGAGAGCACGATCGCCACCGCGCGGGCGCCGCAGTCTTGCGCCAGCGAGCGGAAGAAGATGTCGATCGGCAGTGACAGCTCCTGCTGGTGAAGCTCGCGCTCCGACAGCAGCAGGCGGCCGCCCGAGATGATCATCTCCTTCTTGGGAGGGATCAGGTAGACGTGGTCGGGCTCGATCGCCATGCCGTCTTCGACCAGGTGAATCGGCATCTCGGTGTGACGCGCGAGCAGCTCATCCATCAGGCTCTTGAAGTCGGGCGAGAGGTGCTGCACCAACACGAAGGCCATGCCGGTGTCGGGCGGGAGGTGATCGAAGAAGCGCTCCAGCGCTTCGAGGCCGCCGGCGGAAGCGCCGATGCCGACGACGTATCGAGGTGCAGCCACGGTGACTGGATCATTCGATTGAGGGCTCATCGTGGCTTTGGACTTGGCAGGTTGCGTACCAACCGACGCTCGCGAGGAGCTTGGGAGCCACACTGTAAGTCTCCGAAATCGTTACCCGTTGTCCCCACGAAATCCGGGGGTGGAAACAGCGGCGTTTCCGACTGGTACGGTGACGGGGGCTTTGATGACACCGTGCCCGGACATCGGCGCGATCATCGGCCGATCAAGGCGACGCAACTGCCCGATGCGAAAGGCCGACAATCCCTCCGTGAGCTCCACCGCGGGAAAAGGCCCGGGCATCGTGATCAACAGCCGCACCGGCACCGGCGCGGTGAGGGTGGCGCCGCGGGTGAAGAAGAACCAGGCGGCGCTCGAGGTGCTCGACCCCTCCGGCGGGATCATTCAGATTCGAATGACGTCTTCTGAGCTGCGGCTGCTCGCGGGCACGCTGATGAAGGTGGCGGTGCACCTCGAGGCGAACGAGGCCGAAGAAGAAGTCACCCAGCCGTAAAGGCTCTGCTACAACCCGCCGTCGCAATGGCTCCTTCCAAGCCTGCGGGCTACCGGCGCATTCTGCTCAAGCTGTCGGGCGAAGCGCTGATGGGCGACGACCACTACGGCATCAGCGGTGACACCCTTCAGCGCATCGCCTCCGAGGTGAAAGAGGTGGTGAACTCGGGGGTGCAGCTGGCGATCGTGGTCGGCGGCGGCAACATCTTTCGGGGCGTCGAGGGCGCCACCAAGGGCATGGATCGCGCGAGCGCCGACTACATGGGCATGCTCGCCACCGTGATCAACTCGATGGCGTTGCAAGACGCGCTCGAGAAGAGCGGGGTGTTCACCCGGGTGCAGTCGGCGATCAAGATGGAGCAGATCGCCGAGCCGTACATTCGCCGCCGCGCGGTGCGTCACCTCGAGAAGGGGCGGGTGGTGATCTTCGCCGCCGGCACCGGCAACCCGTACTTCACCACCGACACCGCGGCCTCGCTGCGGGCGATCGAGATCAACGCCGAAGTGATTCTGAAGGCGACCAAGGTCGACGGCGTCTACGACTCCGACCCGCGCAAGAACTCGAAGGCGCGCCGGTACAAGACGGTCACCTACCAGGACGTGCTGGAGAAAGACCTCAAGGTGATGGATGCGACCGCGATCGCGCTCTGCAAAGAGAACGCGCTCCCGATCGCGGTGTTCGATCTCACCAAGGCGGGCAACATCTTCCGGGCGGTGAAAGACCCGCAGAAGGTCGGCACGCTGGTGCAGAACGGCGTGACCACGATGGCTTGAGCAGTACCGAAGGAAGGAACGACACATGGCAATCGTCGACGACGTGTTGAAAGACCTGAAGGGCCGCATCGACAAGACGCTGGGCGACCTGGCGCAGAACCTGGCCAAGATTCGCACCGGGCGCGCGAACACCGCGATGCTCGACTCGGTGAAGGTCGACTTCTACGGCACCCCGACGCCGCTCAACCAGTGCGCCGCCCTCGGCGTGCCCGAGCCGCGCATGATCACCGTGAAGCCCTGGGACAAGGGCATCATGAAAGAGATCGAGAAGGCGATTCGGGAGGCCAACCTGGGCTTCAACCCGATGAACGACGGAGAGATCATTCGCGTTCCGATTCCCGCGCTCACCGAAGACCGCCGCAAAGACCTCGCCAAGCAGGTGAAGTCGAAGGGCGAAGACCACAAGGTCTCGATTCGCAACGAGCGCCGCGACGCCAACGAGAAGCTCAAGGGTCTTCTGAAGGACAAGAAGATCACCGAAGACGAGAACAAGCGGACTCAAGAGAAGGTGCAGAAAGAGACCGACGCCGGCATCACCAAGGTCGATGAGGCGGTGGCGAAGAAAGAAAAGGAAGTGCTCGAGGTGTGAGCTTCGCCCTGGTCGCCGAGCCCACTGCTCCGATCGCCGCGGCGCTGAAGATTTTTCTGCAGAGCGCCGGGGTCGACGTGCAGCAGGCGCGCAACTCCGAAGAGGCGTTCAACGTGCTGCGCCAGCGGGAGCCCGAGCTGGTGTTCGCGGCGGCGTCTCCGGTGTTCGACGGCGAGTCGTTCTGCGGGCGGCTGAAGACCGCCGCTCCCCACGTGCCGGTGGTGCTGGTGTACCCCGCCGAGGTCGAAGGCCCGGAGCTGCGCGCGTCTCGCGCCGGCGCCGACACCTTTCTGGTGCTGCCGCTGAAGCGGCCCTCGGTGGTGGCGACCCTGTGGCTGATTCGCAAGGCGCGCGCCTCGCAGTCGCAGGAGGGCCCCGCCCGGGCGCTCGCCGAGCAGTACAAGACGGCCACCGAGCAGCTGAAGACCGCGCTCGAGCAGGTGAAGGGCCGCGAGGAGTCGCTCAAGGCGCAGCTCGAGGTGCTCAAGGCCGAGAAGGCGTCGTCGTCGATCGAGCTCGCGCGAGCCGCAGAGAAGGCGCAGGCGGCCGAGACGAAGGCGCGGGAGCTGGTGGCGCTGGGCGAGCGCTCCAAGGTGCTCGACGACGAGCTGTCGGCGGTGAAGTCTCGGGAGACGCCGATGCGGGAGCGGATCGACCGGCTCGAGAACGAAGCGCTCGAGCTCACCGCCCAGCTGGGGCAGATGCGCGACCAGCTGAAAGAGGCGAACGCGTCGCGCAGCAACGACCCCGACTTCTTCAAGCGCTTCCTCGCGCTCGAGGTGAAGCGATCGCGGCGCTACAACTTTCCCGTGGCGGTGCTGTTCTGCGCGCTCGACGGGCTGGCCGACCGGCTGCCGCACTCCTCCGCGCCGGAGCAGCTCAAGTCGGCGGTGCGCTTCGAGGCGATGCGAACCATCAACCAGCTGATTCGCGACATCGACCTGGCGGTCGCCTACGCCGAAGACCGGTTCGTGGTGCTGCTGCCGCACACCCACCGCGAGGGCGGGCTGAGCGTCGCGGCGCGCATTCAGGCGGGGCTGGGTTCGCTGCCGGCGTTTCCCGGCGGCACCGGGTCGGTCGGGGTGGCGTGCTTCGACCCCAAGCTGGCGCACCGCGGGTTCATCTCGTTCGGGCGGTTGATGCGCGAGGCCCGGGTGGCGCTCACCGAGGCGCAGCAGGCGGGCGGCAGTCAGGTGAAGGCGGCGCCCGCGCCCGAGAAGCCGAAGCGCGATCGAATCATGATCGGCTAGCTACTCGTAGGTCAGCGGCTTGCCGCAGGCCGCCTCGACGCACTCGCTCACCCAGGCGAACACCTCGAGGCCCTTGCCCTTGTCGTCGAGCCAGCTCTTGCCGTCCCAGCTGAAGTGAATGCCCTGGCTCTTGCCCGCGACCCAGATCTGCTTCACCGCGCGCTGGGTGTTCACCACCACCTTGCCGCCGGCCGGCGAGGTGAAGGTGACCATGTCGCCGGTGCTGTCGCAGTCGAGCACGTCGGGGTCGATCTGATCGGCCGCCGCCACCAAACGCTTGAACACGGAGCTCACCAGCCCCGAGTACGTCGCCTCGTCGAGCATGTCAGAGGTTCTCTAACACCGGCTGGTTCGGCGCGGCGAAGAACAGCAGCTTCACCTGCTTGCTGCCGTCGCCCCCCAGGGTGACGTCGAGGCCGATCACCGACCCCGGGTTCACCTGCTTGGGAAAGTTCTGCTGGCCGAGCAGGTACGAGGCCATCGCGCCCATCGAGGGCTGGTGCCCCACCAGAATCAGCGTCTGGGCCGGCTGCTCGGTGAGCAGCGCGTCGATCGCTCCCACCGGCATGTCGGGCAACAGCGCGCGGTGGGCCTTCATCGGGCCCTCGTGGCCGAGCGCCTGGGCGAGCAGCATCGAGGTCTGAACGCAGCGCACCAGCGGGCTGGTGAAGATCGAGATCGGCCGCGCCGATGCGGTCTTTCACGCCGGCGAAGTGGTCTTTGATGTGGGCGCGGGCCTTGGTGGTCAGCGCGCGGGCCTCGTCGGCGAGCCCTTCGGGAATCTCGGCATCGGCGTCGGCGTGGCGAACGAGGAAGACCTTCAAGCCCCTCAACGATGCCCCGCCGCGCGGCCCGGGGTCAAAGCATTCAGGAAATCCATGTAGAGTGACCGCGTGCGCCGACTGTTTCCGCTTGCGTTGTTGCTCCTGGCCTGCCCGTCGAAGAAAGACCCGGTGGGCGAGCCGCTCGACGCAGCGGTGGTGATGGGCGGCGCCGAAGACGGCTGGCTGCTCACCCCCGAGAAGGTCGAAGGGTACCTCCGCTACCAGAAGGCCACCCTGGTGCACATGGGGCTGGCCCAGCCCAACGCGTTCGACGGCGGCCAGCTGAAGAGCTTTCAAGACACCCCCGAGGCCCACGCCGACTTCGACGAGTGGCTCCGCAAGACCAACGGCCTCACCGAAGACGACGTGAAGCGGCTCGATCAGATGATGGGCCCGCTGGCGGTGATGACCGTGTTTCAGATGACGCCCTCGCAGGAGGCCGCCGAGAAGCAGGCCGCCGAGCTGGCGGTGATTCCTCCCGGTGAGAAGGAGCGCGCCCCTCCGCCGATCGTGAAGCTCAACGACGGCAAGAAGCAGCTCGACGACATGCGCAAGCGCTTCGGCGAGGGCAACGTGAAGGTGCTGATGACCCGGCAGTACGACCTGGTGCAGAACTGGCTCAAGCTGACCGGGGTGCACTCCGACGTGCCGGAGATCGTTCGCTAGCGCATGGCCAAGGCGTTCGACTGGGTGCGGTTCGAGCCGAAGGCGCTGGTGCTGGAGGGCTACCCCTTCGAGCGCGCTGGCCGCCCGGCCCGGCTGGAGGCGAAGCAGCTGGTCGACGTCAGCGTCGGCTGGTTCCCTCCGGCGGTGCTCACCAAGGAGGGTGAGTTCGTCTTCGTGCCCGCCACCCGCGCCAACGAGCTGCGCGCCTTCGCCACCGAGAACTCGATTCCCTTCGTCTGGCGGGCCGACATCTGGAGCATGTTGCTGGAGCCGTTTCTCGACACCGAGCTGACCCTCGCCAACAGCGAGCGGCTCTACCAGCAGCTCGAGAAGCACGAGGTGCCGCGCAAGGAGGCCGACCAGGTTCGCGAGGCGCTCAAGTACCGCATGCTGATGCTCACCGCGGTCACCTGGGAGTGGGCGCACTACGGCATGTTCGACGCGCTCTCGCAGATGAAGGGCTTTCCCTTTCTGCAGGGGTGGACCTTCGCGCGCTTCTACGACTACGCGATGTCGCTCGCCGGCCGCGGCTCGGTGCAGCCCGCCACCGCGGCCGACTTCTTCCCGCCCAACCGCAAGTAGCGGCCTACTGGCAGGTGCCGCCAGCGGTGCAGTTGCCGTTGGCGTCTTTGGGGATGGTGACGTTGCAGCTCTGGCCGATCGCCATGAAGGTGTTGCCGCTGGCGAGGTCGACCGAGGCGCCGCTGTAGGCGAGGTCGATGCCCGAGCCCGCGCTGTCGGCGATCAGGCTGTTGCTGACCGCGCCTGCGGGAGGCGCTCCGTAGAAGGTGATCGCCGCGTCTTCGTTGGCCGAGACGCTCCCGTTGGGCTGGCAGTGAAAGCCGTTCGCCTGGGAGTGGCCGCCGGCGAAGTGCACCTCGACGTGGTCGAGCTTGTCGGCCGCGTCGGGCTTGTTGCCGAACTGAATGCCCTGCCAGTCGCCCGCAGCGGGCACGGCCGCGGCCGAGGTGAACACCACCGGCTTGGCCGCGGTGCCCTGGGCGATCAACACCCCGTTCGCGGCGGCGGAGGTGCTGCCGGTGTCGACGGTGAGCGCAGCCGCGCCGGCCTTGATGAACGCGAACTTCACGCCGGCCTCGAGGGTGAGGGTGTGCTTGGTGGCGGCGCTTCCTCCGCCGACCGCGAAGGTGCCGACGGTCTGGTCTCCGCCGATCTGGTACGGCACGCCGCGGTCGTGAAAGGTGACGTCTTCGAGCCGAACCTCGCCGCCCACCTCGGTCTCGACCACGATCACGCCCTGGCCGTTGTTGGAGTAGTTGCCAGTGGGGATGTTGGAGGCCAGCCGCGGGTTGATGCGCATGCCCGCCTTCTGCGAGCCGCGAATCTCCAGCCCGGTCGAGTCGGCGGTGAAGCCCGCGCCGGCCCGGAGCGAGACGCCGTAGGCGGCGGAGTTCACCACGGTGACGTTCACCAGCTTGAGCACCTCCTGCACCGGCGCCGACTGATCGCCGCGCGCTTCGATCGCGCCGTAGGAGTTGGTGTCGTCTCCGCCGCCGTTCTTCACCGTGGCGTTGGCGAGGCTGATCGTGCCCGGCGCGTAGGCCACCAGGTAGCCCCAGGGCATGGTGCTGTCTTTGGCGTCGAAGGTGATCGGCTTGGCGGTGGTGCCCTCGGCGACCAGCTTGCCGTCGACCTCGAGGTGGGCGCCGGCGGCGAGCTGCACGGTGGCGCAGGGCTCGATGGTGAGCCGGGCCGCGCTGGCGACCTTGATCGAGGTGGTGATCAGGTGGGGGCTGTCGGCCGCGGTCCAGGTGGTGTCGGTGGCGACGTCGCTGCCGTGCTGCGCGCCGGTGCCGGTGGGCGCCGGGCAGGTGCCGCCTCCGTCATTGTTGCTCTCGGAGCTGGGACAGGCAGAGAGGAAAACGGCGATCGCGGCCACGCAGAGCGAGCGTTTCATGACGGGAACCTTATGTCGTTTCGCGTCGCTGGCCACGTGGTGATCGCGTGGTTAAGAGCCAGTCATGTCGAAGTTGCGGATGAAGATCTCGATGTCGCTCGACGGCTTCGTCGCCGGGCCCAACCAGAGCGTGGAGAACCCGCTCGGAGAAGGCGGCATGAAGCTCCACGAGTGGGTGTTCCCGCTCGCGGCGTGGCGGGCGCCGATGGGGCTGGAGGGCGGCGAGGTGAACGCCAGCTCGCGGGTGGTGGAGGAGACGCAGGTCAACATCGGCGCCACGGTGATGGGGCGCAACATGTTCGGCGGGCACCCCGGCGGCTGGAACCCCGAGACGCCGTGGATGGGCTGGTGGGGTGAGAACCCTCCGTTTCACCACCCGGTGTTCGTGATCACCCACTACCCGCGGCGCTCGATTCAGCTCGCGGGGAACAACGTGTTTCACTTCATCACCGACGGCATTCACTCCGCGCTCGACCAGGCGTTTCGCGCCGCGCACGGCAAAGACGTCTCACTCGGGGGAGGCGCGAGCACCGCCCGGCAGTACCTGGCGGCGGGGCTGGTCGACGAGATGGAGATCAACCTGGTGCCGGTGCTGCTCGGCTCCGGGGAGCGGCTGTTCGACGGCCAGACCGACCTTCACGGGCTGAAGCTGACCCGCACGGTGGCGATGCCGGCGGTGACCCACCTCAAGTTCACCCGATCATAGCCAGCGGCGCAGGCCGCGAAACACCGCGACCCAGAGCAGCGCGGCGAACGCGAGCGAGCCGAGCGGAGCGCTGTCACAGCCGCAGCCGGGCTTCAGCTTCTTGATCGGCAGCGGCTCGGGCGGCTCGTGCATCTGCTGCATGCCGGTGCCGGCGTCGTTGCCCGCGTCGGGGGCACCCTGGAGCTCACCGCCGCCGTCGTTGGGCTCGGTGCTGCCGGCGTCGGGCTCGGGCTGGCCGGCGTCGACGGTGATGCCGGCGTCGGGCGTGGTGGTGGGCGGAGGGCAGGCGTTGACCGCGTCGAGGCGGGTGTCGACGGAGCCGCGGCCGTCGGTGGCCCACGCGTACCAGGTCTCCCAGCGGGTGCGGTACGCCTCGACCTGCGCGAGCTCTCCCGCGGTGGGCGTGTGGCCGGCCTGGGTGACGAGCACGAAGGCGAAGCGAAAGCAGCTCTGCGCGTTCGGGTAGGCGGGCACGCGGGGGCCGATCGCGCGGATCAGATCGTCGACGGTGACGGTGGTGCCGAGGCCGGTGATGGTCTGCGACTGGCCGGGCGGCACGGGGAAGTCGGCGCTGCCGAGGCCGGTGCCGTCGTCGATCACCAGCATCGGCGGCACGTCCTGGGCGGCGCGAAGGCCCATCAGGTACTGATCGAAGAAGCCGTATTTGTGGTCGCCGCCGCGGAGCGTGTAGGTGCCGTCCTGGTTGTCGGTGATGAAGTTGCCGTACATCACCGAGCCGGTGTCGGCGTACGCGCTCCAGTGGAGGTTGGAGCTGGAGATGGCGTGCGACGGGTCGGTGTCTTGCCGGGTGTTGCCGCGGAAGAGCGCCTGCGGGCCCAAGCCGTTGCCCTTGTCGTAGGCGGCCCAGACCATCCAGTGGTGGCCGAACTCGTGGCCGAGCACGGCGACGCCGGTCTCGCCGGTGGGGTAGCCGCCGGAGCTGAACGGGCTGTCGGGGCTCGAAGGCCACTGGGTGAGCGGGCCGGCGAAGATGCAGTGCTTCAGCTGCGCGGCGCTGCCGTACGCGCTCGCCTGCTGGCGGAAGAAGAAGCTGCCGTAGGCGACGCCCTGGTCGGTCTGGCGCACGGGGTTGCCGGCGGGGGTGGCGAAGATCGACAGCAGGCCGGTCATCGGGTTGGTGGTGAACACCACCGCCGCGTCGTAGACGTCGGGTTTGAGTTGGTAGAGGCCGTTGGTGCCGAAGGCGCAGACGCTCAAGTCGATCGCGCCCGGGTGCTTGGTGAGATCGAACGGCTCGCCGGTGGTGTCTTCGACCACCACGATGTCGCCGACGACGGTGGGCCCCGCGCTGGCCGCGGTGGCGACGAAGCACATCAGCAGGCTGGTGCGCACGAGGACTCCAGGACCCACGCCGGCCTCCCCTTGGTCGGGCCAGCGCGGGCCCGCTGTAACATTCAGCGGATCATGTTTTCAAGTCGGCGCCGTCGCGGCTGAGACCGGTGGCGTCGGATCGCTGGAGCCCGAATGGAGTCGATGGCGAGTGCCGTTTGTCGATGCCGCCGTCATACCGGCGAGGGCTGACATTCACTGGCGAGCCGCGGAACAACGCTGCGAAATGATTGCCTTGAGCACCCGCGGACGGAGGGTCGAAGGAGCCCACTAAGGGGCTAAGGGGCTAAGCGGCTAAGCGGCTAAGCGCCGCGACGCTCCGGCGGAGGGTCGAGCGAACCCGTTTTGACTCTTTCTCGGTTGGAGTCAAAGCCGGTTGGAGTCAAAGCCAGTTGGAGTCAAAGCCGGTTGGAGTCAAAGCCGGTTGGAGTCAAAGCCGGTTGGAGTCAAAGCCGGTTCGAGTCAAAGCCGGTTCGAGTCAAACCGGCTTGGGGTCGATGCTCTCGAGGCGGCCGTCGATGTGCCTCGCGAAGCGGCCGGTGTTGCGGCCATGGTTCGGGTCATCTTTCGGCCAGGGCCAGCCGCCGAACTGGGTGCGCTGGTAGTCCTGAAAGGCCTTCACCAGTTCTTCGCGGGTGTTCATCACGAACGGCCCGTGCTGGGCGACCGGTTGGGCGATCGGTTTGCCCTGGAGCAGCAGCGCTTCGACTTCGGTGCTGCCTGCTTCGAGCGCGACGTCGGCCTCGGGGCGCAGATCGAGCCCGGTGTTCACATCGAACGGCTGGCCATCGACGCGCAGCTGGCTGCCCTTGAAGAAGTACAGCGTGCGCCGGCTGGTGGGCGCGGCGTGGGGCAGGTTCCACTTCGCTCCCGGCTGCAGCTTGATGCACCAGATGGCGACGTCGGTGTCGGCCCGCGCAGCCCACGACTTCGGCGGAGGCGGAGGCGGCTTCGCTCCGCCGAGCGAGCCGGCGATCACCGTCACCTCGACGCCGTCGGCGCGCACCCGTGGCACGTCGCGATCCCACAGCATCGCGAAGTGCGGCTTCACCAGCTTGTCCTCCGCCGGCAGGTTCAGCCAGATCTGAAAGAGCTCGACCGGGTTGGGTTGATCGCGCTGCAGCAGCGGGAACATCTCGGAGTGCACGATGCCTTCGCCAGCAGTGAGCCACTGCACGTCGCCCTGGCCGAACCGCGCCGCGGCGCCGAGGGAGTCGGAGTGATCGATGTAGCCCCGCCGCGCGATGGTGACCGTCTCGAACCCGCGGTGGGGGTGCCCTGGAAAGCCGGGCACGGTGGTGCCGTGGTACATGCGCCAGCCGTCGATTCCCTCGAAGTCCATGCCCAGGTTGCGGCCCTTCAACGACGCGTCAGGACCGAGGAATTCGTTGCCCTTGGGGTAGGCGTCGTCGTGGTGAACGCAGAAGAGAAACGGGTCCTGGGTCTCCCAGGGGAAGCCCAGCTTTCGGGTACGGAGGATGGCGCTGCTCATGAAGGGGAAGTGTTTAACGCCCCCCGCTCCGGCGTGCTAATCGCGACCTGCCATGGGACGCATCTTCGAAACCCGCAAGGCCACCATGATGGCCCGGTGGAACAAGATGGCGAAGGCGTTTACGCGCGTCGCCAAAGACATCGCACTCGCGGTGAAGTCGGGCGGGCCGCAGGCCGAGAACAACCCGGCGCTGCGCCGCGCGCTCCAGAACGCCAAAGCCCACAACATGCCGAAGGACAAGGTCGACGCGGCGATCAAGCGCGCGGCCGGGCAAGACGACAAGGCGTACGAGGTCGTCATCTACGAAGGGTACGGCCCCCACGGCATCGCGGTGATGGTCGAGACCGCCACCGACAACGTGGTGCGCACCGTCGCCAACGTGCGCTCCGCGTTCAAAGACTACGGCGGCAACATGGGCACCAGCGGCTCGGTCGGGTTCATGTTCACCAAGATGGGTGTGTTCAGGCTCGACCCCAAAGGCATCGATCAAGACGCGCTCGAGCTCGAGCTGATCGACCACGGCCTCCAGGAGATGGGCGAGAGCACCGGCGAGAAGGGCGAGAAGCAGCTGGTGATTCGCTGCGCGTTCAACGACTTCGGCCAGCTGCAGCACGCGATCGAAGCCAAGGGCCTGCAGCCGGTCTCGGCCGAGTCGGAGTACGTGCCGGCCAACATGACCACCCTGCCCGACGACCAGGCGAAAGAAGTGCTCGAGATGATCGACAAGCTCGAGCAGGACGACGACGTGCAGCGCGTGTTTCACAACCTCGGCTGAGCCCAGATGATCTCTCTGCTGCTGGCGTTGGCGGTGAGCGCAGCTCCGAAGGACTGCGGCGAAGACCGCGCCTGCTACGAGCAACTGGCAAAGACCTGCAAGCCGGTGAAGCTCACCCAGCACGCGACTCAGGACAACGCGGTGATGACCGCCAAGGGCGTCAACACCTCGACCGTGTTCGGCAAGCAGAAGAAGGCCTGCGTGGTCGAGTACGAGGCGAAGCTCGAAGACGTTCAGCTCAAGAGCGCCGATGCGGGCGCCGGCGACGCGGCGAAGGTGAAGGAGCAGTCGGCGGCGCACCCGCTCACCCATCTTCGCTGCGAGCTCGCCACCGACGACGTGCCGCAGTGGGAGATGGATGCCGCCACCAAGGGCCGCTCCCACTACCCGAGCGAGAAGCTGAAGGAGTGCAAGGCGCCTGCTTGTGAGCCGGCTCCGGCGCTCGACGTCGACTGCGTCTTCACCCAGTGCCTGAAAGACGAGTGGAAGATTCAGTGCGCCGCCTCGGGGAAGACCTGCTCGGCGAAGCGCGCCGACAAGCGAGCGGCCGGTTGCAAGTTGAGCTGCGGCGCCGATGCGGCTGCCGAGTGCCACCACTGATCAGGGTTGGGCGGGCGGTTCGCTGACCCGATTCACCTGCACACCCGGCGCTCGTAAGCCCGGCACCTCGGCCAGATAGGCGTCGTGGGTCAGCTCGCGCAGCGACCCACGCGCTGCCAGCACGTTGATCGCGTTGACCACCTGAGCGTCGAAGCGCACGCCGAACAGCGCGAGGTGCCGCAGGCCGGTCAGCCTCGGCGCTGTGAGCAACGGCGACAGATCGAGCCCGGGGTTGATTGCCCACGCCAAGGACTCGAGGCGCTCCGACAAGCTCTCCGCGAGCAACGCGAGCTCGGGCTGTCCGAAGGCGGGGCGGTTGATGCGCAGCGTGCGAAGCCCGCCGAGCGCAGGCGCGAACGGGGCCAACGCGTGGTGGGTGAACGCGGGCTGCACCAGGTTCAGGTCGGTCAGCTTGTCGAGGCGGCGCTCCGCCAGCGGGCGAAGGGTGTGATCGATGGCACGGCGCAGCCACAGACTCTCCACCGATTCCAGCCGGGCGCCCAGCTTCTCCAGCGAGGTGGTGAGCATCTGGTTCACGTGGAGCGAGCGCAGCGGTCCGAGGCGTCCTCCGGCCATCTCCTGAAGCGGAACGTCGCACTCGAAGCCGAGCAGGGTCAGGTCGGTGACGCGGCTGATCACCTCGGAGGACGCCAGCTCGGCGCCGATGCTCGGCCCGACGTGGAGCAGCATCTGGGTGGGCCGCGCCGGCGAGGTGGCGAGCGCGGTGGCGTCTCTGCGGCTGAGCGAGCGCACCTTCAACGTCTCGAGCGCGCCGAGGTGGGGCGACCCCAGCAGCGGGCCGAGCTCCGGTTCTGCCCAGGAGCTGTCGAGGGTCAGACCGCGCAGTCCCCTCAACGACCGCAGCGCCGAGGTGTGCTTCGAGACCTCGGGTGCCGGCTGAGAGAGGGTCAGGCGCAGCACCGGCTCGAGGTCGAGCAGCTGGCCGGCGTTGGCACAATGCTCACCCGCGAGCACCGCGTGCTCGAGCCAGCCGTCGTGGTACTCCGGGTCGAGAACGCCGATTGCCCGAGCCCGCTCTTCCCACGCCCGCGCGCCGGTGAAGCTGGCACCTCCCGCGGCGCCGAGGCTCCGCCACCGTGAAAGGAACTCGCCTCGAGGGTCACCCCGGTCGAGCAGCCAATCGATCGCGATCTGTCTGCGCTGGGGGTCCTCCGGGTGTTCGCGAATCGCTCCCACCAGCTCAGCCCAGCTCACCGCCATCGCCGCATCGTACCGTTTCACACCCGCCCGCTGCCGGGTGTCTTACCTGCGACCCTGGAGGGGCGATGATCGCGTACGTGGTGGTGTTGGCGCTGAGCGCAGCGCCGAAAGACTGCGGTGAAGACAAGAAGTGCTTCGACGCCGAGGCGAAGACCTGCGCGCCGGCGAAGCTCACCCGCAAGGTGAGCAAGACCAACAAGGTCGAGACGGTCACCGTGGTCGAAGGCGTGTTCGGCACCGAGTGCCACATCGACTTCACCGCGAAGGTCGAAGAGACCAACCCGGTCAGCCACCTGCGCTGCTTCCCGAAGCCCGAGAAGGCGTTGGCTTTTCTCGACAAGGGCCCGCACAGCGGCGGTCAGCTCGCGTTTCCCAGCGAGACGCTGAAGGACTGCAAGTCGACGGTCTGCGAGCCGGTCGCCCGCCTGGGGAAGATGTGCAGCGTGTCGAGCTGCGACGCCGAGACCCAGACGCTGCTCTGCGGCACCGACACCTGCAAGGTGCGGCGCTCCGACACCTTCCCGCGCAACTGCAAGGTGCAGTGCGGGCCCGACGGCAAGCCGGGCTGCTTCAAGTAGCCGCGAGCCAACGACGTCAGTCGTCGACCGTGACGCTGACCGGCGCGCTCTGCACCGCGGAGTGCGCGAACGCGGCGCGAATGACGTGCTTGCCCGGCGAGAGCGAGATGCGCGCCTCGTGCGGCCAGCCCACCGTCGCCGCGGGCAGCCCATCGACCAGCCAGACGATCTCTTCGGTCGCCGGAGTCACCGTCGCCGACAGCCGCACGGTAGAGTACTCGCGCGGGGTGTCGGGGTCGAACAGGTAGCGCGCCTTGGTGCGCGGCTCCCGAATCGCGATCGCCGCGTCTTTCGGCTCGCCGGTGGGGCAGAGCGGCGACTCCTGCGTCGGCGCCAGGTCGATGCGGTTGCGGAGCGCCCACTCGGTGTACTCGTCAGACAGCGCCAGCATCGGCCGGGTCACGGTGACGTTCTTCGGGCAACCGGGCCCCGCGCGCAGGCCGTTGCGAATGTCGATCGCCACCATCGCGTGAGCGCCGCACTCCTCCGCGGGCTCGGTGCCGGGCGAGAACCACTCGGTGCGGTGAGAAGGGCAGCGCGGGCCGGCGAGCTTCCCCGAGATGGGGCAGATCTCGCGCGGCACCCAGGTCGAAGGAGGCGCGAAGCTCACCGCCGCCACCCGCCACGGCTCACGCAGCGGCATCGCGCTGTCGAGAATGCGGTGCAGGGCAGGGGCGGCTCCGAGCGCGCCGGCGACCTGGTTCATGCGACGGGTGTCGTGATTGCCGATCCACACCACCGTCAACAGCCGATCCGAGAACCCCGCCGACCAGGCGTCGCGGTAGCCCTGAGAGGTGCCGGTCTTCACCGCCACCGCGTAGTCGAACTCCAGCGGGTTGCCGCGGGGGAAACCGGGCCTCCGCGCGTCGTTGTCGGAGAGGATCTGGGTGATCATCTGCGCGGCGTCGGGCGCGAGGATCTGCGTGCCGCCCGGCTTCGAGTCGTCCTTGAAGTAGCGCAGCGGCCGGGTCTCGCCGCGGTTGGCGAGCGCGGAGTAGAGCGTCGCCATCTCGAGCGGGGTGACGTCGAGCGCTCCGGTGGCGAGCGAGAGGCCGTAGCTGTCGGGCGTGTGCGAGATGTTGGTGACGCCGCCCTTCTCGAGCAGATCGAGCACGGGATCGACGCCGACCTCCGAGAGCAGCCGCAGCGCGGGGATGTTGCGCGAGTTGCCCAGCGCCTCGCGGAACAGCATTGGCCCGAGGAACGTGTGGGTGATGTTCTCGGGCACGAACGCGCCGCCGTTCAACGACGGGAACTCGGTGGGCACGTCGGGCAGCTCGCTCGCCGCGGTGTGACCCTGCCGCTGCAGCGCGAGGGCGTAGATGAACGGCTTCAGCGCCGAGCCGGGCGAGCGCTTCACCTGGAGGTAGTCGATCGCGCCCCGCGCTTCGGCGTCGAAGTAGTTCTGCGAGCCGACGTACGCCAGCACCTCACCGCTCGACAGCTCCACCACCACGCCCGCGGTGTCTCCGGCCTGGGCCCACGCGAGCCCCGCGAGGTTGTCCTGGAGCGCCTGGGCGGTGAGCCGCTGAATGTCGAGATCGAGCGTCGCGGTCGAGATCAGCTCGTTCTTGGGGGCGCGGCGCGACAGCTCGAGCACCGCGTGCATCGCGGCAGGATCTCGGTGCGGCGCCTTCACCAGCCCGAGCTCCGAGCCGAGCGCCTGCTTCAGCTCGTCGTCGGTGATCACCCCCCGGCCGCGGAGCGCGTAGAGAATACGGTGTGCCCGGTTGAGCGCGCGCCGCTTGCCGTCGGGCGTCCACGGGCTCATTCGCCCGGGCTGTTGGGGCAGCGCCGCGAGGAACGACGCCTGCAGCCAGCTGAGGTCTTCGATCGGCTTGTCGAAGTAGAGCCGCGACGCGCGCACCACCCCGTGCGAGCGGTTCCCGTACGGCGCCAGCGTCAGGTACTGCCGGAGCAGCTGGTCGTGACCGTGCTCGCGCACCAGCAGCAGCGCCTCTGCCGCCTCGCGCGCCTTCGCCCACAGCGAACGCTCCGCCGGGTGCTGCAGCCGCGCCACCTGCATCGGCAGCGTCGAGCCTCCAGAGATGACGCGCAGGTTGCGAACGTTCTGCAGCACCGCGCGCAGAATCGAGCGCCAGTACACGCCGGGGTGGTCGTAGAAGTGCCGGTCTTCGGTCTCCAGCGTGGCGACGACGATCTTGTCCGGCAGCGCGGCAGGCAGCGGCCAGTACCCGAGGTCGCCGTTGGTGCCCGGCACCTCGCCGAGGTAGCGGCCGTGCCGATCGAGCAGCAGATGCGAGGCGTGAGGCGTGAGCAGCCGCGCATCGAGCGAGCGGTAGAACAGCGCCCCGGCAACCAGGCCGAGCAGAGTCACCGTTGCGAGCACGCGAAAACGGAACCCCCTCCTCCGTTTCGGGGGAGGGTGCCCAGCGGGCGGGAGGGGCGTCACACCCGAGCCCCGCCGTGCTCGAAACGGAAGCCTCACTTCTCGTGCGCCCCCTTCACGTTGATCCGCATGCCGGCGCCGCGACCGCGCACGCTCTCGCGGTACATCATCTCGGCGTACGGAGCGGGATGAACGAACGAGCCCTCGTTCGACGCGCGCACCCTGAAGTGGAACGAGAACGTCCCCGCGGGCAGCTCGTAGAAGTAGTACCGAACCTCGTGGTCGAGCCGCTGCACGTAGGTGGGCGCGAGCGAGTCGCTCTCCGACGGAATCGCGTCTGATCCGACGTTGGCGAGCGCAGGGTTCAACGGCTCGAGACCGGCGGCGATCGGCACCACCAGCGCGACGTGGTTGCGCGCAGTGTCGTTGGTCACCCGGGCGTGCATCTCGAGCACGTCGCCGAGGCCGACGTCGAGGTGGCCGCCCGGCGCGTCGTCGTGGTGCGTCGGCGCCTGGCCATCGGGGTGCAGCCAGGTGAGCGACCGCGAGACCACGAAGCCGTCCTTCTTGGCGGTCACCTTGTCGCCGCTGGTCTCCGGCAGGTACGCGTAGGCCACCCGCACGCCGACCGGCCCACCGCTCACCGTCACCAGCGGAGCCTCCCCGCTGCTCACCGTGCGCCGCGCCGCGCGCTTGCTGTCATCGAGCTCCGCGGAGGGCGCGCCCGGGAAGGTGACCGAGCTGCGCACGCCCTTGCCGCCGGCCTTCTCGACGTACGCCGCCAGCGCAGCGATCGCGCGCCGGTTGTCGTGCGTCGAGCCGAACCCATTGCCACCGGCCCGCGACAGCAGCGCGTCGCGCAGCAGATCCAACCGGGGATCGCTCGGCGACAACCGCGAGAGCGCCTCGAGCGTGACCGCGATCGTCGCCGTCGAGCTGCCGAGGTAGTGCCCGTCCCACACCGGGCGGTCGCCGCGAATCGAGTCGAACACCTTGGCGCCCTTCACCAGCTTGAACACCACCCCGTCCCACAGCTCACCCTGCAGGGTGCTGAGGTTCGAGCTGAACACCGCCGGCTTCTGCGCCATCGCGAGCGACAAGTCGGCCGAGGCGGTCGCGTCCATGTTCTTCCGGTTCTGGAACAGCTCGATCAGGTAGTGCTCGTCGACGTCGTTCGCGGTGGCGAGCGCACGCACCGCCAGCGCCTGCTGGTTCCAGCGGTACGAGGCGTAGAAGCCGTTGAAGTCGCTCCGCAGGGTGCGGCGCAGGCCCTCCATCGCGCGGGCGCGCACCTTCTCGTCGGTGTTGATGCCGGCCTTCTTCGCCATCGTCATGAACTCCACGCCCTGGGCGGTGAGCGCGATGTCGCCTTTGGCGCCCGGCCAGTAGGCGAAGAAGCCGCTGTCGTCCTGGTACTGCGCGAGCTCGTCGAGAATGCGCCGGGTCGACGCCTGCATCACCGGAGTGAAGCGCGTCTCCAGCTCCATCTTCTTCAGGAAGCCCGAGAGCAACAGGTCGGGCGCCACCTGGCTCATTCGCTGCTCGAGACACCCGTGGGGATACTGCGAGAGGTAGTCGAGACCCGAGGCGAGCTCGAGGATGCCCGGCTGGTTGCTCACCACGTAGGTCTGGGTCGCGGTGCCCGGGCGCGCGGCCTCGGGAAACGGCTTCAGCTGGGTCTTCCCCGGCTGGAGCGTCTCGAACCAGGCGAACTTCTCGACCGAGCGATCGGGCAGCAGCGGCAGCTTCACCTCGAACGCGTCACCGGCCTTGTCTGAAAGCCGGGTGACGTCGACGCGCACGGTGAGCGTGGTGGGGTTCACCGTCGGCACCGCCTTCACCGTCACCGGCGTCACCACCGACTCCGCCTTGGTCGACTTCAGCGACAGCTTCTCGGAGCTCGACGCTTTGCCTTCGACCGCGCCGGTGAGCTTGATCTCCACCTGCGCCGGGCCGTCGGGGCCTTCGACGATGCGCGCCACGCCGCCGGGCCAGAACTTGTCGCCCACCCGCACGAAGCGGGGCAGCTGCGGCTGCACCAGCACCGGCAACCGCACCTTGAGCGTCGACTGCTTGAAGCCGAACCGCCGCTCGCCCGACACCGCCACCGCGCGCACCTTGAAGTTGGTGAGGTCGTCGGAGAGCGTGATCGGCAGCACCAGCTTCCCGCTCGCCGGCACCACCACCGTCGCCTGGTAGAACGGCACCGTCTTGAAGTTCTTTCGAACGAGCTTCTTGCCCTGCTTGTCCTCGTCGTCGGCGCTGCCGTCGCCGCCGGGCTCCTCCTCCTGCTCACTCACCCGGCCGAGCACCAGGTTGCGTGTGTCGTGAATCGTCGACGCGCGCGCGTTGCGGCGAATCATCTCGGTGAGCGGGTCGAGCGAGCCTTCGCGGGCCAGCGAGAGCACCGCTTCGTCGACCAGCCAGAAGGTCACCTCGCCTCCGACCGGGCGCTTCTGATCGTCGGCGAGGGTGATCACGAAGTCCTGCTTGGTTCCGGGCCGCGCGGTGTCGGGGTGCTGCACGTTCACCAGCAGCGTGTTCTTCACCGGCTCGACCTCGAGGTCGATCGACGAAGCCGCGCTCGCCGGCTTGTAGCGCGCGTCGTCGGCTTTGCCCTCGCCGAGCCGGCCGCGCATCAGCACCACGTGGAGCGGCAGGTTGGGCGTGTGCAGCTCGGAGATCTTCACGTCGACGACGGTCTTGCCGCCCGACACGTCCTTCCAGGAATACGTGTTGCCGCCCGGCTCCTCGATCACCACCAGCGCTCGCGCCGAGGTGTACGGGCTCTCGACCACCACGTGCGCCACGTCGCCGGGCGCGTACTTCTTCTTGTCGGGCTTGAGCTCGAAGACGCCTTCGCGGGTCTTGTTCCACGCCAGCGGGGTCTGCCCACCGATGTAGAGGTCGGCCTGGAGCGTCTGCACCCGGCCGAGCTTGTCGCGCGCGAACAGCTCCACCACGTAGACGCCGGCGTCTTTCACCTCGAAGCCGACGTCGAGCGGCTTCTCGGTGGTGGTGACGGTCTTCTCCGACAGCTGCACGTCTTCCTGCTCGGTGACGTACTTGGCCTGGCCGGTGGCGAAGCTGGTCTCGCGCAGGTTGGAGTGCCAGACGCGCTTGAACAGCCGCACCCGAACCTCCTGGCCCTTGAGCGCCTTCTCGTCGACGCCGACCGCGACCACCTGCGGCGTGAGCGAGGTGGCGCTCTCGAGGTAGCGCGGCACCTTCAGCCCGAGCACGAACGGAGGCAGCGCCTTCACGTCGTCGACCGCGGTGACCGGCTGCTCGTCGGCGCCGGTGACGGTGGCCTCGAAGTGGTACAGGCGCGCCGAGCCGTCGAGGTCGAGCTGCGGGTTGAGCGTGATCTCCGCCGCGCCGGTGTCGTCGAGCTCGCCCTGCTGGCTGATGGTGTCGCGCCCGTGCTGCGCCTGCGGCCGCGCGAACTGGGTCGACGACGCGAACAAGAAGCCCGGGAGGCCCTTCGGCACCCAGTAATAAGGAGTCTGGGTCACCGTCCAGCTGACGGGCTGGTTGGCGACGTTGCCGCCCGCGTAGTACCGCGCCAGCGCCTTCACCTTGAACGGAGCGTCGAGCCGCACCCGGTCTTTGCCGGTGATCCGCACCTCGAAGGTGGGAATCCGGTACGCCTCGATCTTGAAGCTGCGCCGCGCGATCACGTTGCCCGGGTCGCCCTCGTAGAGGTTCGCCACCAGGTCACCGGTCGGGAGGTTCGCGTCGGTGAGGTCGGCGGCGAGGCCACCCAGCGCGCTCAGCGCCGGCGTGAGCGGGTACACCTGGCCGTCGGGGCCGGTGACGTTGAGCCCGTACGGCTTCATCGACGACGGCATCTTGAGGTCGCCGCGCCGCTTCAGGCGCACGAACGCCTTCACGTGCACCGTCTCGCCCGGCTTGTAGATCGGCCGCTCGGTGAAGATGAACCCGAGCGTCGACTCGTTCACCGGGTCGGGGATCGACTGGGTCGCCAGCCACGACAGCCACGAGCCGGTGCTCGACCAGTGGTTGTTGGCGAAGCGCGGCGGCGCCTCGCGCGGGTCGAACACCAGCACGTCGTCACCGGAGGCGACGCTGATGCGGCTCACGTCTTCCCACTTGAACAGCGGGTCGAGCGTCGCGCGGCCGGAGTCGTCGGTGGTGAAGGTGGTCTCGGTGTTCGGCTTCCAGCTCTTGTTGTTCGGGTTGCTCAGCTGCTCGGGCGTGAGCGGGCGAAACTTGCCCTCCAGCTTGATCACCGCCCCGCGCACCGGCTCACCGGTGTCGAGCGCGCGAACGAACAGCACCGCCTTGTCGCGCTCCTCGACCGAGGTGACCGAGAGGTTGGTGACCTGCACCCGAACCCAGGCGCGCTCGGGGCGGCCGGTGAGCCGGCGCAGGCCGACCAGGTAGGTGCCGGGCTTGTTCGCGCCCACCGCGCCGTCGAGCAGCGGCTTCAGGTCGAGGCCGAAGTGGGTGGTGTTGCCCTTGTCGGCCAGCGGGAGGTCGACCACCTTCGAGACCAGCGGCGAGCCGAGCAGGCGAATGTGCTGCGACAGCGTCGACGGGTCGACGTAGCCATCGGAGGGGTGCCGGGTGGTCGACGGCTCCTCGCCGGGGAACGGCGGAGCGCTCTGCTCGTCGATCACCACCGGGCTGGCGGGGAACGGCCACAAACCCTGGTGGAGCGGATCGACGCGGTAGATGCGCACGTCGGCGCGCGCGTCGCCGTAGCCGGTGAGCGGGAGCGTGCGCGGGCCCTTCGACTCGACGATCGCGGTCGACTGGTTCCACTTCAGGAACGCCGCCTTCCACCCGAGGTGAAAGTAGACCTCCGCCGGCTTCACGTCGCGCAGCGGGCGCCCGCTGTCGTCGGCGATCGGCGCCGGGCCGAGCGAGAGCTTGTAGAGCGTGTCGGGAACGAACTTGCCCTGCAGCTGCACCTGCGTGCCGTAGACGGTGAAGTGGAGGTCGTTCACCGCCGGCTCCAGCCGCACCAGCTTGCGCAGCTGGGTCAGCGTCAGGTCCTTCACCGGCGCAGAGAAGACGAGCTGCGGCGCGTCGCCGCGGTTGCCGCACGCGAGCGCGAGGTCTTTCGGGGTCGAGGCGCCGCCGAGCAGTGAGAAGCTGTTCGAGCCGCAGCGCACCGAGTCGAGGCTGAACGCGGTGCGGGTCGAGGCGCGGCCGGTCCACAGCGTGGTGCCTTCGGAACCGAGCGCGAGCGAGACGTTCACCACCAGCTGCTTGCCCTCGGGTACGTCGTCTTCGAGGGTGATCGCGTAGGTGGCGGCGTCGCGGTGGGTGGCGCGGGGCAGCAGCGCGATCGAGTAGTTGTCGACCTTGCGCCGCGGAGAGTCGTTGAGCCCGGGCAGGTCGCGAATTTCCAGCGTGAGCATGCGCTTCAGCGACGGCAGCGAGAGCGCCTGCGGGAAGGTGAGCGTCAGGGTGCGGAACGGCTTCAGCGACTCACTGCCGCTCGAAGGCACCATCTGCTGCGGCGCCGACATCATCGTGGTCAGGGTGCGGGTGGCGCCGCCGGCGGTGAACTGAAAGCGCGCCAGCGCGGGCCACGGCTCAGCCGGGCGAAACTGCAGCGTCCGGCGATCGACCCACTCCCACTGGCCGGGCCAGTCGGGCACCACCTTCAAGCGCTTCGGGCCGTCGTCGGCGTTGCTCTTGGTCGCGACCTGGTCGTCGGGGAAGTACGCGGTGACCGGGTCGTAGCCGCGCAGGAAGGTCTCGGGCAGCACCTTCACGCCGCCGCCAGTGGGGCGCTGACCGACGTCGGCCGGGGTGTACTGCTGCGCGCTCGCGGCGGTCGCCATCGACAACACCGCGAACATCAACTTGGCGTTCACTGGTTCACCCCGATCCTCCGGAACAGCTCTTTCAAGTACTCGTCAGGTACGCCCGTGGTCGCTCCGGCCAGGCCGAGCAGCACCGGCTTGAAGCGCAGCGGCTGGGCGCCGGTCTTCGGCGGCATTCGCACCGTGAGCAGGTAGTTGCCCTTGTCGAGCTGCATGTACTGCTGGCAGCCATCGCCGAGCAGCCGGTGCCCGTCGTCGTAGATGGAGCAGTCGAGCGCCTCGCTGCCGGTCTGAACCCCGAGGCCGACCCAGCCCTTGGAGCCGGTGCTGAAGCGGTACACCCGAACCTCCGCCGGAGCGACCCAGTCTTCGGGGCCGACGCCGTCGCCGAGCGTGACCACCGGCTCCGCGGTCCACCGCAGCGCGCCCGGCACGGTCTGACCTGCGAACGGCCGCACCAGCACCCGATAGGTGCCCGCGCTCACCAGCCGAACCAGCTCGCAGCCGGTGCCAAGGCCATCGACCGCCAGCAGGTCGTTGCCTTTGAACAACCCGCACACGCCGGAATCAGAGGTGACCCGAACGACCGAGTCCTTCTGCAGCACCAGGGTGCGATCGATGCGCGAGCCGGTCAGCGGCACCGCGTTCGCCGCAGCCAGCCCCGCACCCGGCACCGGCGGCAACTCGATGTTCAGCCGCGCCCAACGGTCGCGACCCGGAGCGGAGATCATCGCCCGCAGCGGCCCGGCGCTGTGCTCGAGCTGCACCTCGACGCCGACGTTCTTCGGCACCGAAGCCTTGCAGCCGCTCACCCGGGTGCCGTCGGTGAACACGAAGGTGCACTTCGCGTCACCCTCGACCAGCGCCACCCGATCCGAGTCTGACGCGGCGGCGCGCAGCTTCACGTAGCCGGGGGCGACCGGGTCGTCCTCGTAGAGCGCGTTGAAGGCGACGCTCTTCTCGGGCACGTCGAGCAGCACGGTGGTGACGTCGAGCTGTGAATCTGACGAAGCCACCAGCAGCTTGCCCGCCTTGCCGGTGAGCACGCAGCGCGACAGCACCTGCGACGGGCCGACCGGAGCGCAGAAGTCCAACGCCGTGCCGCCGTCGTCGAGCAGCACCGCCCACGCGTCACCGGGCAACGTCAGCTCGAGGCGCGCGCGCTGCGACGACGGCAGCGAGAACATCGAGCCCTCGGGCGACAGCTTCAGCCGCGAACGGCCAGGCGCGAGCGCGGGAGCCGACGAGGGCAGAGTGATCGCCCGGCGGGTGAGCGTGGCGCGCAGCGGCGCGTCGGGAGACACGGGCGCCCAGGCTCCGACGATCGCCGAGGTGCCGGCGTTGCTGACCGCGAAGCAGGAGCGCTCCTTCGACTCGCGCACGCCGGCGGTGAACACGCAGGCCGGAGCGACGCGCTCGCCGTGCTGCACCTCGGCCGACACCAGGAACACCGAGCGCTTCGTCGCCGAGAGGCTGCTCAGCCAGTTCTGCCGCGACAGCGTGAGCGAAATCTTCTCGGCCGCGGCGGTGGCCAGCACGACCTCCTCGAGCGGCAGCGGCTGGTCCTTCACTCCGAAGACCGCGAACACCTGCGGGCCGCCATCGACCGACGCTTCGGGGCCGCAGTTGCGCAGCACGCCGTGCTGGTTGCCGGCGATGCAGAACACCTGAGGCGAAGTCGTGTACCGGCCCGGGTGCGGCATCGACACCAGCGCCGCGTTGGTGCCGCTCACGCTGCCCTTCGGCGCGTTCGCCACCGGCTTCACCCGGAACGACTCGCTCACCTGGGCGACGCCGTCGGTGGTCCACACCCGCACCTTGAACTTCTCGGTGCCCGGGCGAACGAGCATCGAGCAGTCGGTCACCCGCGCCTTGCGGTGCACCACCTGGCCGGCGCCGTCTTCCAGCGCGCAGCTGATCGGCGTCTTCGAGCGGAAGGAGATCTCCTCCACCGCGTCTTTCTCCGCCGCGGGCAGAGAGATCGTCTCCACCGCCTGTGCCAGCTTGAAGCCCGCGCCGTCTTTCGCCAGGCCGCCTTCTTCCACCGGCGCGGTCGCGAGCGACAACCTCGTGTTGCCCGCCCTCTGCGTCTCCGACTCGATGATCAACCGGTAGTCGCCCGCGGTGAGGGGCTCGGCAACGGCGCAGTTCCAGTCCGCACCGTTGTCGGCTCCCTCGAACACCAACCGCTCCCCCTCGAACACCCGGCAGCGCACGTCGGCTTCGCCTTCGGTCTTCAGCCGCAGCACGCCGTCTTTCGGCATCTTCACGTTGATCGCCACCGGCACCGGCAGGTCGCGGCTCATCGGCGGCAGCATCACCTCGGAGCTCAGGTGGAGCTGGTACTCGACGCCGATGTCGCCGCGGCTGTGCTCCGCCACCAGCTTGTAGTTGCCGCGGGGCAGGGTGATTCGCACGCCCTGCGCCTCGGCGGGTGCGGCGCGCGCCTGCAGCAGCTGCACCTGCTTGCGCGGCGGCGGAGGGCTGTCGTCACCTTCAGAACCTTCGGAGCCCTCGCCGCCCTCCATGCCCTCCGAGGAGCCCTCCTCGGGCGGCGGCTGATACGACTCGCCTTCCGACGAGCCTTCGCCTTCGACGCCTTCGTTCTCGGGCTGCTGCGCGACCTGTTGAGCGGGAATCACTTCCACCGGCTTGGGCGGCTTGTCGGCCTCGAGCAGGTAGATGCGGCCCTGCATGCCGTTGGTGAGCACCACGTCGAGCGTCAGCTCACCGGCGAGGCTGAAGGTGAACTCGTCTTTGCCGTGGGTGCCGAGCTGCGCGGTGTACCAGGTGTGAAAATCGACCGGGTGCGGCTTGTTGCCCTTGAGCACCACCGCCTCGCGCACCTTGGGGAGCGCGGTGTGGCGCATCGACTCCACCGTGAGCGGCAGCTGGGTCCAGAGATACGTGCCGGCGGCGAAGTCGCGGGTCTGCGAGCAGCTGGTGGGCACGGTGACCAGCGGCCAGCCGTCGGAGTCGTCGAGCCGGCACTGCAGCGAGACGCCCTGCCCCGTGGTGGAGAGCGTGTACTGACCGCCGGTGCGAATCACGAGCTTCTGCTGCACCAGGTCTCCCGCATCGACGCGGAAGAAGGCCTCGCCGTCTTGCGCCACCGACGCGAACTCGTGCGGGTTGCGGCGGGTCATCACCAGCGCGCCCCGGCCGCGCGACGCACCGGTGGTGGCGGCGGTGAGCATGTAGCGCCCGGGCCGTAGGTAGCCCGACACCAGGCAGTTGCGGCCGCGCCCGGAGCCGGAGTCGCGCGCCAGCGCCGGCACCACCGGGGTGCGCAGCCGGCACTCGGTGGTGAGCAGACCCTGGGTGGTGACGTTGTAGAGGCCGGCCTCGCTCACCTCGAACACCAGCGAGTGCGACTCGTTGGTGGCGAAGTCGAAGTATACCGGCGAGTCGAGCGTCGCCTTCGGAAGCGGAGCGGCCTTGGCGTCGAACGCGCGGAGCGGCGCGGAGGCGCGGGGAGGTGCGGGGCGAAACAGGGTGACCGCGATCACCTCCGCGCTGCCGTTGGCGAGGGTGAGCTCGGTGCCGCTGACCGGGCACTGGCCGGCCACGTTGGCGCCGTTGCAGCCGAACGCCTTGTTCGCCGCCGAACGCGCGACGCCCGAGCCCGACACCGGCAGCTTGAGTGTGCGGCCCGGATCCATCACCAGGTGCACCGGCTGATCGAGCGGGAGCGGGAGCGGCTCCACCACCAGGCCGCGGGCGGTGACGTCTCCACCGCGGTTCACCTCGAGCACGTACTTGCCGGCCTCGATGCCCTTGGCCTGAATCAGACAGCCGGCGTGGGTGGCGATCGGCGTCAGCGGGCGCTGGGTGTCTTCTCGAATGGTGAGGTGCTCGATGCCCGGCAGGCCGTCGTAGAGCGACACCTGGTAGACGCCGGCGGTGAGCGGCTGGGCGACGTTGCAGACCTTGGCGTCGGGCTTGGGCGATTCACCGAGCCGCTGCAGCGCGCCCTTGTCGTCCATTCGCCAGAGCTCGCAGCGGCTCTTGCGCTCGCCGGAGGTGGAGATGCGGTACCGGTCGCTCTTCTTCACCTCGAACCAGACGATGCCGTTGGAGCCGTCGTAGTTGAACTGCCGGTCGAGCATCTGCCCGTCGGCGATCATCGGCACGTCGTGGCCGATCGGCACTCTGCCCTTCAAGGTGTCCTGCCGGAGCGTGCAACCCAGCGGCGCGGCGTCGGTGTCGGCGGGCAGGTCGTCGAGGCCGATCAGGTAGTCGCCTCCGCCCCAGACCTGAAAGTCGAAGCTGCGCTGCGAGTAGCCGTAGTAGCCCGAAGGCCGCGCCGCCGAGCCGGAGGGTGCCCACTCGAGCAGCCCGCGCGCGCCGGGAGGGCCCTTGATGTTCACCACGTGCGGCTCGTTCTGGCCGACGGTGACCGCTGCTTGGGGCACCAGCTTCTTCGGCTCCAGGCGTGCGCTGGCGTTGACGGTGAGGCCGCGCTCCGGTGGCGGAGTCTCGTTCGGGGCCGACGGCTTCCACTCCAGGTAGCTGGGAGAGAAGAGCTCGCCCGCGCTCAGCTGCACGGTGGCGCTGGGGGCCTCGTCGAGGGTGAGCAGAAACGAACCCGCGCCCTTCGGCGCCAGCCACGACAGCGTTCCGGTGGAGGGGAGGGTGAAGCTGGCCACCCGCTCCGGCGGCATCGGCTCGAAGCCGTACTCGACGGTGAGCGCGTCAGACGCTTCGCCCGAGGTGCCCGAGAGGCCCTTGGTGCCGTAGGCGGTGATCAGGTACTCGCCCGGCTCCACCATCTGGTCGAGCGTCCACTCGTGCACCGAGCGGTTGAGGCCGGCAGAGAAGGTGGTGTGGCGCAGCTCGATCGGCTCCAGCCACTCGCCGTTGCGCCAGAGCTGCACCTGGCCGGCGTTCTTTCCCACCAGGTGAAGGAACGGCACCTCGCGCTTCGACAGCGAGAGCCAGAACGAGGCCTGCTCTCCCGAGTGGAGCACCTGCTCCACCCGGCGGGTCTTCTCCAGCCGCACCGGTTTGGGGTTGAGCTCGGTGAAGGCCTTGGCGGTGATCGCGACGTTGCCCTTGCCGCGGTGGGGCGAGCTCAGCCGCAGCTTGTAGCTGCCGATGTCGAGCAGCAGGTCGAGCTCGCAGTTGGTGCGGCCGGCGGTGCCGCTCGACTCGAACGGGCCACGCACCTTGTCGACCACGGTGCAGGCGGTGCCGGCGCCGCTCTTGGCCGCGATTCCGCACCATCGCGGGCGCGTCGAGGGTGACGATCGACGTCTGCTCATCGGTGGCTGGAACCGAGGCGGGTTGAACGCTGACTGCCGAGAGAACCGTCGAGACCAGGAGGAGGTGTGTCATCGGGCACGCGAGAACGTATCGGGTGCCACTGCTACAGCAAGGCACAAGCCACCCAGGAGTGGCGCCGGTTTGCCGAATCCGGCGTGGCTCCAAGGAGACACCTCCCCCTTCGGGAGAGGCGTGCAACACTGCCGGGACCGATGCGCTTGACCCTCCTGTTGGCCGGAAGCCTGGCGGTTCTCACCGCCTGCAAGAAAGACCCGCCGCCGCTCGAGTCCCTGAAGGCAGTCGCGGATCCGAAGGTTCCGCCGGCGGTCCTCTCCAAAGAGCAGAAAGAGCTCAACGCCGCCTTCATCGTCGACTGCCATCACGTGGTCACCGTGACGGTCGATGGCCCGCAGGGCGACGAACAGAAGCCGGAGTGCGAGGCCCGCGACTTCGATCAGAACTGCTCACCCGACATGTTCGGCTGCTGGGACGGGCTGCAGAAGTGCAAGGACGCCTGCTCGAAGCCCTGCGGCAAATGCCAGAGCGACTGCGCCGACAGCTGTGACGGCTGCAAGGCGAAGTGCTCCGGCGACGTCGATTGCATCTCCAGGTGCGGCGTCGCGCGGTTGACCTGCCGGACGACCTGTCTGGCGAGCCTCAACACCTGTCGAGACACCACCTGCGAGGCCGAGTCCAAGACCTGCGAAGAGAAAGCGGAGGCGCAGCTGAAGAAGGACTGCCCCGACTGCGAAGGCCTGCGCACCTGTCTGACGGAGGCGATGGAGAAAGGCGTCACCGACTACAAAGCCACCCAAGACGGCTGTCTGAAGAAGTTCCCCAAGGCCGACCGGAAGTGCGTCGAGCTGTGTGATCCGGGACCGTGAGCCTGCTCTTGCTGCTGCTCGCCGCCGCGCCGGGCGAGACGATGGTTCAGCTGCCGGGTGGCCGGTTCGCCATGGGTGTCGCCCACAACCCGCACGTGGAGATCACTCCCGCGCACGAGGTGACGCTCAGCCCGTTCTCGATCGACGCCACCCTGGTGACGGTGGCCGACTTTCGCCGCTTCGTCGAAGCGACCGGTCACCGCACCTCGGCCGAGAAGATGGGCTGGGGCATGACCGCGCTCGAGGGCATGAAGGACTGGGAGTGGCGGAAGGTCGAAGGCGCCTCCTGGCGGCAGCCCTGGGGGCCCGAGCACGTGAAGGACCTGCCGGTGAGCGACGACTGGCCGGTGGTGATGGTGAGCTGGCTCGACGCCGACGCGTACTGCAAGTGGCGCAAGGCGCGGCTGCCGACCGAAGCGGAGTGGGAGTACGCGATGCGCGCCGGCAGCCAGAGCCGCTACCCGTGGGGTGACGGGCCGCAGCTGCCCGATGGCGGCTACGGGCTGAACTTCTGGCAGGGCGGGCACGAGAAGAACGAGCGCGCCGACGGGTTCGTCTACCTGTCGCCGGTGAAGGCCTTTCCCCCGAACGCGTTCGGCATCTACGACCCGGTGGGCAACGTCTGGCAGTGGACCGCCGACTGGTACGCGCCCGACACGTATTCTCACGACGCGGCGGGCGCGCGCGACCCCAAGGGCCCTGCGGAGGGCGAGGCGAAAGTGGCCCGTGGCGGCTCGTGGTGGTGCAGCCACGACACCTGCAACGGCTACGGTGTCTACCGCCGGGGCAAGACCAAGCCCGACGCGCCGTACAGCAACAATGGTTTTCGCTGCGCCCGTTCACGATGAGCTGGAGAACCCCGATGCGCTCAGTCTGCGTTCTCGCCGGAGCCCTGGTGCTGCTCGCTTCGTGCAAGAAAGACCCGCCGCCGGCGCCGGTCGTGGTGGCGCCCGCTCCGGTGGCGCCCGCTCCACCACCGCCTCCTCGTGACGCCGGCCCGCCGCTCACCCAGGCCGACCTCCAGGCGATTCCGCACTTCGTCTACGACTGCCACTTCGTGTTCACCCAGACGGTGGACAGCCCGACGGGAGAACAGAAGAAGCCGGAGTGCGAGGCGCGCTTCTACGAACAGAACTGCGTGCCCGACCCCTCCGAATGCGCGGCTCCACTCGAGCAGTGCAAGGACGCCTGCTCCACGCCGTGCAACTCATGCCAGCAGCAGTGCGCGCAGGCCTGTGACGGCTGCAAATCGAAGTGTTCTGCCGACGGCGGCTGCATTCTCGAGTGTGCGACCGCGCGCCAGCTGTGCCGCAACGAGTGCAAGCGAGGCCTCGACGAGTGCCGCGACATCAAGTGCGAGGCGATCGGGCGCGAATGCGCAGCGAAGGAGCAAGCCCAGCTCGAGAAAGACTGCCCCGACTGCAGAGAGATGCAGAAGTGCATTCAGGCAGCGCTCGAGCGCAGGTCGGAGATGTCGCAAGACGACTGCCAGGCGAAATACCCGAACAACAAGCCCCGCTGCCTCGACTTCTGCGGTTACCAGGAGTGACTTCAGGGGATGACGACGCCGCCCGAAGGCGTCACCCGCTTCGCGAAGCTGGCCAGGTGGTCGTACCAGTCGCGCACCGGTGAGTTGGCGACATCGGCGCCCGAGAGCGGGTCGAGGTGGCTCAGCATCGGGTACTCGAGCGCTTCGTAGCCCGACACCGTATTTCTCTGGGCTCCGCCCTGGGGCCGCCCCGCGCCCACCGGAGGCAGAATCGCCTTCAGCGCGTCGTACGCGGTCGCGGTCTGCACCAGGCCCGCCGCCACCACCATCACCGGGCACGCGATCTCCCGGCCGTGCTGGGCGCGCAGCCCGTGGTTCGCGTACGCCCAGTCGGCCGGCTGCATCACCAGCGACTGCGCCGCGAAGGTGTCGAGGTTCAGCCGCTGGGGAAAATACCACTCGCCGAAGTCGACTCCGCCGCGCGTCCACGCGAACGAGAAGTCGGTCAGCGAGGTGTACTCGTGCGGGTCGACCTGGTCGTAGTCCTTCCAGGTGTATTTCACCGTCGGGTCCGAAGGGCGCGCCAGCATCCCGCCGCCGAAGGGAGACGCCACCTCCTCCTCCGGGCCGACCGCTTCGCCCGCGTTCACGCCGGCGATCGACAGCGGGCAGCTGTGCACGTCGAAGGCGAACCCGAACGCCGCCCGGTTGGTCATCGCCGGCAGCCGGTCGAGCAGGAACAGCTGCTGCAGCGCGTACCCGCGGGGAGCGTCGACCTCGAACCCGTCGGGGTTCAGCCGCGCCCTCAAGGCCGCGTCGAAGCCGATCACGTAGAGCGAGCTCGACAGAATCGGCAGCTCGAAGAACCGGTTGGTCGCCCGAATGCTCGCCAGCGAGTCGACGTGCCCGAAGCCGGTCGGGTCGTCGAAGCCGTCGACCTCGTACTGCTGCTCGGTGATCACCACCCCGCCGTCGTAGCTGACGCCGCCCTCACCGCCGGTGACCGCATCGATCATCACCAGGCCGGCGAGGTCGGTGTACCCGGGCGTTCCCGCGAAGTCCCAGGCGGCGTACTGGGCGGCGATCTGCCCGCCCAGCGAGTGCCCGGCGAGCACCACCCGCTTCACCCGGTCGGCGTCGGGCACCAGCGCGATCACCGCCCGCAGGTCTTCTTCGGTCATCTTCAGGCCCCACTCCGACATGAAGCCCGCGTCGGACTGCGCGAGGAACCCGCCGAACTTCCGCTCCGCCACCATCCCGCCGTCGAAGTAGTAGTCGACGATCGGCTGACCCGAGCCGGCGTCGATCGCCGCCTCTTCGCCGAGCCGGTCTTCGAGCGCGTTCGCGCGCCGCTCCACCGCCCACGCCTCCAGCACCTCGCCCGGCGCCGAGCGCCGCACCAGCGCCCGCGCCAACCCGTCGAAGCTGCCTGCGCCGGCGAGAAAGCCCGGCATCAGAATCACGATCGCCTTCGCCGGCTTGGGCGCCTTCTTCCCGGTGTCGAGCCGGTACCGCACCACCGTCAGCTGGTTCAGGTTGGCGGGCGTCTTGGTGCCGTCGAGCGCGGGCACCGGCAGCGGCACCGTCACGTGCACCAGGTCGCGGCGAATGCCACTGCCGGCGTCGCCCTCCACCAGCGCGGGGTCGAACGGAGGCGCGGGAGTACACGCAGCGAGCAAAAGCCCCACGAAGATGAGCAGGCGCACGCCGACGTTTTAACCCACCCCTCACGTGCTACGAAGCGCCCACGGGGAGAGCACCACATGGCGAAGAAGACGGTTCTGGTGATTGACGTCGGGGGCACCAAGGTCAAGGTCGGCGGCACCGGCCGCGCGGAGCTGATCCGCATTCCCTCCGGGCCGAAGATGACCGCCGCCCAGATGGTCAAAGAGGTGAAGGCCGCGCTCGGCGGTTGGAAATACGACGCGGTGTCGATCGGCTTTCCCGGCCCGGTGCGCGGCAACAAGATCCTCGAAGAGCCGGTCAACCTCGGCACCGGGTGGACCACCACCGACTTCGCCAAGGGCTTCGGCGCTCCGGTGAAGCTGATCAACGACGCCGCGATGCAGGCGCTCGGCAGCTACGAGGGCGGCAACATGCTGTTTCTCGGGCTGGGCACCGGCCTCGGCTCGGCGATGGTGCTCGACGGCCACGTCGCGCCGCTCGAGCTGGCGCACCTCCCGTACCGCAAGGGCCTCACCTACGAAGACTACCTCGGCATTCGCGGCCTCGAGCGCCTCGGCAAGAAGCGCTGGCGTCACCACGTCGAGAAGGTGGTGAAGATTCTCGCCCACGGCATGCAGGCCGGGTACGTGGTGCTCGGCGGCGGTCAGACCAAGGAGCTGAAGGAGCTCCCCGAGGGCGTGAAGCTGGGCAACAACCTCCACGCGATCGAAGGCGGCCTGCGCCTCTGGCAGTGACTCACTGAAGCGCGGTGGTGAGGTCGAACGGCCCGGTCGCGGTCACCACGATGAACACCGTCTGAGCGGCGCCGGTGCCGTTGCTCCACTTCGCGTTCAGGCCGGGGTTGCTCGCGCCCAGGCAGTTGGTGAACGCGTTGCAGTCGATCGCCGGGCCCTGCACCAGGCTCACCGAGGTGGTGCCTCCCGAGCTCGCCGTCGCGCTCGCGGTCAACGTCATGCCCGCGGGCACGCTGATGCTGTACGCGAGGTCGACCTGCCCCGTCGGGTACCAGACGTCGGCGCAGTGCTCGTTGGGGTCGCTGCCGCCCGACGACCATGGGTAGTCGAAGGTCATGCCGGTGATCGACTGCCCGCTCAGCGTTCCTGGGGCGGCGATCGCGGTCGCGGTCTCGCAGATGTCTCCCGCCGCGGCCTGGGTGGTGGCGCTGAGGCCGAGCTGCAGGCTGAACCCGCTCGCCGGAGTGTCGAAGAAGGTCGCCACCTCGAGCAGCACCGAGACCGGGTCGGGGCCGTGGTTCGGCCAGCTCACCGTGGTCGCCGTGCTGATCGCGCTGTCGCCGGCCAGACACTGCGGCTGCCGCGCCGAGCAGCTGCCGGGAATGTCGGGGAGCAGGCTGACCAGCGCGGTGTGGCCGCCGGCGCTGGTGAGGGTGACGTCGAGCTGCTGCCCGGCCGGCACCGTCACCCGGTAGAAGCGATCGGGCCCGTCGTTGAACGGGCAGCCGGCGGTGCCTCCGCCCGGCCGGTCGAGGTAGTAGCCGCTGAAGGTGTCGGAGAAGCTGGTCGCACCCGAGAGCGCGGTGGGGCTCTCGCAGAGGTCGCCGGCGGGAATGCTCACCGTGGTGTACTTCAGCTCGAACGTCGGGTCGGAGCCGAAGTCAGACACCAGGCCGTAAATGGTTTGCGCGGAGCCGCTGGTGTTGGCCCAGCTCGCGTACGCGCCGGCGCCGAACTGCTCCGACGAGTTGGCCAGGCACTGGGTGATCTGCGGCGCGCAGGACGAGGTGGCGATCAACAACACGTCGGCGCCGCCATCGGGCACCACCACCGCGCGCTGCCCGGCGGGAACCGAGAACGAGTACACCTCGTCGGGCCCGCCGTAGGTCGAGCTGCAACGCGGCTGGTAAGAGTCGACCCGGTAGTCGCCCGCGTACCCGAGCATCGAGCCGCTGACGGTGCTGCCCGCGCTCACCGCCACCGCGTTGGAGCAGAGGTCGCCGGGCGGCGGCGCGTTGAGGCTGACGTCGAGGGTGACGGTGCCGGCTCCGGCCATGTCGGTGTCGACCATCACGTAGATGCGCCGGGTGGTCGCGCCGGTGTTGTTCCACGCCAGGTCGACCGGCTTGGAGGTGTTGAAGTCCTCCGCGGTCGCCAGCCAGGTGCCGAGGTCGCAGTCGGCGGGCGTGGCGGCGAAGGCGAGCTGAAGGTCGAAGCCGCTCACCGGGGTGGCCACCACGTGCAGCTGCTGGCCGGCGGGCACGTCGACGTACCAGGCGCGGTCGGCGTCGTAGCTGAAGTCGTGGTTGTAGTCGTCGGTGAAGCCGGTGAACGACAGCCCGCTGTTGCTGCCGGTCGAGAGCGGCAGCGCGTTGCCGCACACGTCTCCGGCGGCCGGGGTGTCGAGCCCGCCGGCGAGGGTGAACGGGCCGTCGCCGTCGACCAGCAGCAGCGCGTGCACGGTCGAGCCGGAGGCGTTGAAGTACCGCATGCTGTCGCCGTTGACCGCGTAGTCGTAGGCCGAGCTCGCGCCGCAGACGTCGACCTCGGTGGTGCACTGCGAGGGGTCGGTGAGCAGGGTGAGGGTGCCGTAGAAGTTGGGCGGCGAGGGCAGCTGCGCGGTGAGCCGCTGGCCGGGCGGCACGTCGATGCTGAAGATCTGATCGGGCGCGGTGCTGCTGTTGCACACCGGGTAGAAGCCGCCGCCGTCGGGCTGGTGGTACTGGTCGGCGTAGGGCGTGTTGTCGCCGCTGACGCTGAACGGCGCGTTGAGCGGCTCGGCGGTGGCGCAGGTGTCGCCGTCGAGCAGCTGCACGGTGAGGGTGAAGGCGCCCGCCGCCGCCTGGCTCGAGGTCGGCTGGGTGAGGGTCGAGTCGACCACCAGGTAGACCGTCGCCAGCGCGCCGGTGAGGTTGGTCCACCCCAAGGCGTACGGCGTGTCGACCGAGTAGGGGTCGTTCGCCGCCAGGCAGTTGGAGATGGTCGCCGAGCAGCCGTTGGCGTCGGTGAGGTACAGCGTCGGCACGTACGGAGGCGCCGCGGTCGCCGGCGCGGCGTTGACGTAGAGCCGCTCGTTGTCGCGCACGTGAATCACGAACACCCGGTCGGGCCCGGCCGCCGCTCCGCCGCACGAAGTCGCCTGCGCGGTGGGAGAGACGTCGGCGCCGAAGCCGATCGTGGTCGAGCTGTAGACGCCTGCACTCAGCGGCTGAGCGTCGGCGCAGCTCACCCCGGTGCCCGCATCGCCGCTGCCTCCTCCGGTCGCCGAGCCTCCGCCGGTGCTCGAGCCCCCACCTGTCGCCGCGCCCCCGCCGGTCGCCGCGCCTCCTCCCGCCGCCGACCCGCCACCGACCGAAGTGCCACCGCCTGTCGCCGCGCCCCCGCCGCTCGCGCTGCCACCTCCGGCGAAGCCGCCACCGCCGCCGTCGTTCGGGCAGTCGGCGCCGGTCTGGAGATCGCACTTGAAGTGCTGGGGGTTGCCCAGGCAGCCCATCGCACCCAGCCCAAGGAGGGCGAGGGTGAGGGCGAAGCGGGTCGAAAAAGGCGTCATGAAGGGTCGTGCGGGCGAGCCGGGAACCGTCGCAATTATTCTGCCCCGGCGTCAAACCCCGCGGCTACAGGCGGTCTTTGAACACGTCTTCGACCGGAGCCGGCCCCGCGTCGGCCTTGGGGGCGGCCACCGCCTTCGGCCGAGAAGGGTTCACCACCACCGCCGGCTTGAGCGGAGGTGTCTCGGCTTTCGCCGAAGGCGGAGCGGTGAGTGGCGGCTCGGGCGGTGGAACCGGCTGCTCCATCGCCGCGACGGGACGTGCAGGCGGGGCCACCGGCTCCGGCTCCGGAGGCTTTACCGACGCGGGCCGAAACGCGATGCCCGCCGCGATCAGCGCCACCGCCGCCGCCACCGAGGCCGCCCAGAGCACCGGCCGCCGGTTCTTCACCGGCCCAGGCGTGGGGTACGAGACCGCGCGCTCCAACAGCGCCGCCAGCTCGGCCGCGTTCGACACCCGCTTCGCCGGGTCGCGCTCGAGGCACCGCGCCAGCACCTCGGCGATCGCCGGAGGCACCGAAGGCGGCGGCGCGGGCAAGGGCGCGTTTCGAATCTTGTACGCGACCTCCACCAGGTCGTTGCCGCTGAAGGGAGGCGCGCCGGCGAGCAGCGTCCAAAGCGTGCAGCCCACCGCCCAGAGGTCGGCGCGTGGGTCGACGCTCGAGCCCGGCGTCAGCTGCTCCGGCGCCATGTACGCGGGCGAGCCCACCAGCATGCGCTGCGAGGTCTGCTCCAGCCCGGCCTCGATGTCGGGGTGCACCGACTTCGCCACTCCGAAGTCGAGGATCTTCAGGCTCTCGGGCCGGCCGTTGACGCGCTGAATGAAGAGGTTCGCCGGCTTCAGGTCGCGGTGAACGATGCCGAGCGCGTGCGCTTCGATCAGCCCCTGGAGCGCCTCCAGCGTCCACTTCACCGCTTCTTCGGTGCCGAGGGTGCCGCTGCGCTGCAGCCGCGCCGCCAGGGTCTCGCCCTCGAGGTACTCCATCACCATGAACGGCACGCCCGAGGGCAGCACGCCCAGGTCCAACACCCGCGCCACCCGCTCGGTCTTCAGCTGCACCGCGGCGCGCGCCTCGCGGGCGAACCGCGACACCACGTCGGCGTCTTTGGCGAGGTCGGCGCGAATGAACTTCAGCGCCACCCAGGTATTCAGCTGCACGTGCCGGGCGCGCACCACCACGCCCATGCCCCCCGAGCCCAAGGTGTGCTCCACCTGGTACTTGCCCAGCAGCAGCTCGCCCTCCGACACCGGCGAAGGCTCAGTGAGCAGCCGCGACGCGCCCGCCGGAGTCGCCCCCGAGCGCAGGGTGGAGTCGAGCTGCATCGCGTTCACCACCGCGGCGAAGGTGGTGCGGCAGGCCTCGCAGCTCTCGACGTGCTCCGCGATGCCCTTCGCTTCTTCGATGGTGCTCGCGCCAACCGCCCATGCCGACAGCGCGTTTTCATCGGGGCAGGGGGTAGGAGGCATAAAAAATGCGATGCTTCGCCGCGGCGGCCCTCGGTTCTACATGATCCTCGCGACATTATTGCTCAGCTCACTCGCGCTCGGGGCTGCCCCCGCCAAGCCGCCTTCCGAGGCCGACAAGCTCTTCACCCAGGCGCGCGACCTGATGGCCAAGGGCAAGTTCGCCGACGCCTGTGCCGCCTTTCAGAAGAGCCACGCGCTCGAGCCGGCGCTGGGCACCTTGCTCAACCTCGCCGACTGCCTCGAGAAGTCGGGCAAGCCGGCGAGCGCGTTCTTCGCGTTCAACGAGGCGGCCGAGTGGGCCGGCCGCAACCACGAGACCAAGCGTGAAGAGGTCGCCGCCGGCCGCGCGCAGGCGCTGAAGGCGAAGGTGACCTTCCTCGCGGTGCAGCTGCCCTCGCAGGTGCCGAACGCGCTCGCCTCGCTGAAGCCGGCCCAGCCTCCCGGCGCACCCGAGCTGCGCAGCTGGAAGCTCGATGGCCCCGCGCAGACGGTGCCGGTCGATCCCGGCTCGTACGTGCTCACCGTCACCGCGCCCAACCGCAAGCCGAGTGAGCTGCACTTCGACGTCGGGCAGACGCCGGGAATGTTGAAGCTCGACGTTCCGCTGCTGGAGCCCGAGGCTGCTCCACCGCCCGAGCCTTCGTTGATCGCTCCCACGGTGGAGGCGCCGCCGCCGCAGGTCACCGCCCCCGCGCGAAACGGCACCGCGTTGGTGGGCGTGGTGAACCTCGCCGCCGGCAGCGCGCTGATCCTCGCCGGAGCGATCGGCCTCGGGTACAGCCAGTCGGTGATCGACAAAGTGGCCCGTCAGCAGCCGGGCGGCCCCGACTTCAATCGCCCCACGGTGACCCGCTCCGAGTACGGCACCGCGCAGACGCTCTACCCGTTGAGCTGGGTCGGCCTCGGGGTCGGTGTCGCCGCGGCGGGCACCGGGGTGTTTCTGCTGCTCCGCGACCCGCACCCTTCGCAGGTCAGCTTCGGCGCGGCCCCGCTGCGCGATGGCGTGTTCGCCTCGGTGAGCGGGAGCTTCTGATGAGCCCGCTCAGCGATGCCGATCAGCTCCTCGAGCGGTGGGGCGACGGCGAGCCTCCGCGTCAGACGCGTCTCCACCGTGGTCTCGCGGTGGCGTTGATCGCAGGCGGCGCGTTGCTTCTGGGTGCTGCGTTCGCGTTCGCCGTGGTGCATCCCCGTGCTGCCGCTTCGCTCCCGGTGGTGGAGCAACCCCTGACGCCTCCGCCGCTCGAGACGGCGCCCTCGGCTCCGGTGGAAGACGAGCTGGCGGTGCCCGTGCCGGCGGCTCCGAAGCCGCGGCCGCCCGCGCCCGCGCCGGTGAAACCCGATGTCTTCGAGTCGCGCCTGTGAGCCCCGACGAGCTCCACCGCGCCGCCGCCATCGAACACCCCCAGGTCGAGCTGAGCCTCGCCGCGTTCGAAGCGGCCTGGCGCAAGCGCGGCACGCCGGAACCGTCTCGCGCGGCAGACGTCTACCTCGCGGCGGCGATCGAAGCCGGCCAGCCCCAGGCGCTCGAGTGGTTGAAGGAACGCGTGCGTCAGGGCGTGACCTCGCTGGGTGCCCGCCTGCCGGATCATCTGCGGGCCGACGTCGAGTCGGAGGTGTTGGCGTCGATCGCGGTCGCCGCTCCAGACCGGCCGCCGCGCATCGCCGACTACGCCGCCCGCGGCCCGCTGCTCGGCTGGTTGCAGGTGATCGTCACCCGCGCGGGCCTGGCGCGCTCGGCCGCCGCGGCTCCGCGCCTGCCCGACGAAGAGATCGAGCGCGCGGTGTTGGAAGATCTCGAGCAGCCGGCGGAGGTGCCGGAGCTGGCGGCGCTCAAGTCGCGCTTTCACGGCGTGCTCGGCCCCTCGCTGCGGGCGGCGGCGGCGAAGCTCGACCCGAAGTCGCGGGCGCTGATCTCGATGCACTACCTCGACTCCGTTCCACTGGAGGAGATCGCCCGCGCCTACCAGGTGCACCGCGCCACCGCGGCGAGGTGGATCGCCAACGCCCGCGAGTCGTTTCTCGAAGCGACCCGCGACGAGCTGTCGGCCCGCGCCAACTTGAACCGCCTCGAGGTCGACAGCGTGGTGCGGGTGCTCCAGAGCCAGGTCGACGTCAGCCTTCGCCGGGTCCTCAAATGACTGCGGCCCGGAACCTTCTTCGGTTCCAGGCCGCGGCCACTGCTTCAGAGTCGAGCGCCGGTTACTGAACGGTCAGCGTCAGGTGGTAGTTGCTGCACTTGGCGCCGTTGTAGCCGTTCACCTTCGCGTAATAGATCGAGTTGCTGACCGTGCCGGAGATCTCTTCGCTGGAGGTGCCGCCGTTGTCACTGATGGCGAGCAGCGTGCCGCTCGAGCTGTAGATGCGCAGGTCGCAGTCGGCGTTCAGGTTGTTCAGCAGCAGGTCGATGGTGTTGCCCGGGCTGACCGAGATCTTGAAGTAGTCGACGTCGGAGGTGGTGCTGACCGAGCCGATCATCGTCACGTTCGCGGTGAGGAGGTTCGCGGTGCTGCGGCTGTTGTTCGGCTCGCTCTCGTGACCGCTGGAGCCGCCGCTGCCGCCGCCACCACCCGAGCCGCCGCCGGTCGCCGAACCGCCGCCCGTCGCCGAGCCACCGCCGGTCGCCGAGCCGCCGCCGGTCGCCGAGCCGCCGCCGGTCGCCGAGCCGCCGCCGGTCGCCGAGCCGCCGCCCGTCGCCGAGCCGCCGCCGGTGCCCGAGCCGCCGCCGGTGCCCGAGCCGCCGCCGGTGCCCGAGCCACCGCCGGTGCCCGAGGTGCCCGAGAGCGCCGCGCCGTTCGGAGTGCCGAGGCCGGTGGGGCCGTCGTAGCCCGCGCCCGCCTTGCACTGGTACGACGCGGTGCAGCTGCCGTTGGAGCCCGAGGTGATGTCGTAGAAGTCAGACGGGTTCGCGTAGGGGAAGCCGTTGGTGGCGCTGCCGTGGCCGGTGCGGGTGAAGATCGCCGCGACGATCGGCGAGGCCGCGCTGGTGCCGCCGTACACGTTCCAGCCGTTGCCGCCGTAGGTGTCATAGACCGCGACGCCGGTGTTCGGGTCGGCGACGGCCGAGACGTCGGCCTCCATGCGCTTGGTGCAGCCGGTGTCGGTCTGGAAGCTGGGCTTCGAGACGTACTTCGAGCAGCCCGAGCCGGCGCCGCTCCAGGCGGTCTCGGTCCAGCCGCGCGAGTTGCTGCTCTTCGACAGCGCGGTGCCGCCGACCGCGAGCACGTGCGCGCCGGTCGCGGGGTACGAAGCGCCGTAGCCGTTGTCGCCGCTCGACGCGGTGATCAGGATGCCGGGGTGGTTGTAGTACTGCGAGTCTTCGCTGGTGACCGACGAGCTCTCGCTGCCGCCGTAGCTGTTGCTGATCGCCGAGGCGCCCATCGACGCGGCGGTGTTCACCGCGGTGCCGAGGTCGGCGTCAGACGGCTGGCTGGCCTCGACCAGCAGGATCTTGCAGTTCGGGCACGCGGCGCTGACCATGTCGAGGTCGAGCGCGATCTCGCCCGCCCAGCCCTGGTCGGCCTGCGGCAGACCGGAGGTGGAGCCGTTCTGGTTCACCTTCTTGAAGCAGCCGTTCGCGGTGGTGCACGCCGGCAGGCCGTACTGCGCGCGGTAGACCGCGAGGTCAGACTCGGCGTTCGGGTCGTCGTACGCGTCGACGATCGCGACGGTGAGGCCGGAGTTGCCGCCCGAGAGGTTGTACGCCGAAGCGATGTCGGCCGGGCCGAGGCCCTGCGGAGTCGAAGCCGCCTGCACGGTGCCGTTGCCGGCGAGACGAACGCGGCCGTGGCAGCGCGCCCAGCTGGTGCCTTCGCTGCAGAGCGGGGCGTGCATCGGGCTCAACGTCAGCGCCGACTCGGAGCTCGCCAGGTCGGTCTCGGCGGTGAGCGCTTCGTCAGTCGCCTTCGACGGATCCTTGCTGCCGGCCCAGTTTGCCCCACCTGAGCCGATGGTTGCTTCGTTGGGTCCGCAGGCTGCGAACGACGCCATCACCGCTACCAGTACCAGCGACTTCTTCATGGAGGTCTCCGAGGACAAAGGTGCGGGAGGCGCAATAGCGACGCGCATGCCACGACTCGATCTGCTCAGTGTCTTGACACTGACCTGTGGTGGATCACCCGGCGTTGCCGCGAAAAGAACCGCTTTCTCAGAGGGAAAAGCGGATCAGCAGACTCAGGCGTTTCCAGGTTGGAAGACCACACGTAGAGCCGGTGTGCACCGTGGCTCATTGCTGCTCCGATGGTGCACGCGAAGTCACTCGAACGAGAACAGTTTTCCTATGAGGACAAAGCGTTTGCCCCACCGTCCATTGGGGGAGAGGTGGTCTCCGCACAGAGATGGTCGCTGATGGGCGGTACGTGTGGTTGCGCGCGCACATCGGCTGCATCGCTCCCCGCGCCGTTCAACCCAACGAGGAGCGCAAATGCCTGGTCGTGTCTCTGGATCACCGTCGATCAACGCCGTGTCCATCGAAGAGCCGTCGCCGTCTTCTTCTCTCGCCGTGCCGGTGGCCGAGCCGTCGCCCGCGCCGCCGCGAGCGCCGGAGCCTCCGGTCGCTCTGAGCAGTCCCGTCCTCTCCACCGACGAGACGTTGAAGCAGGTCGCTCGAGGCACGCTCACGCTCGGCGTGGGCGCCAAAGGTCAGGCGGTGGAGCGCGCCCAGCGCGCGCTGATCGCCGCCGGCCAGCCGCTGCCGGGCTACGGCGCCGACGGGGTGTTCGGCCCGCAGACCCGCGGCGCGCTCCAGGCGTTTCAGCGCGCGAACGGGCTGGAGGCCGACGGGGTGCTCGACGCCGCCACCCTCGGCGCGCTCGACGCCAAGGGCGGCGCCGCCGCCACCCGCTACCCGGAGTACGGCAAGCTGTTTCAAGACGGCGTGCTCAACGCCACCGTTGCGGTCGGCTACGACGAAGACAGCAGCGACCTGTCGGAGGCGCCCCAGGTGCGCGCCGGTCTGCAACAGCGCGGCTTTCAACCGCTCGACGTGAAGAACCTCGACGACCCTCAGTTGGAGGAGCTCGGCCTCGACCCCAAGAAGATCGATCGCGACGGTGAGTACTGGACCCGGAGCTTCGACGCCGGCGGTCAGCAGGTGCGCGCGGCGGTGCGGCTGATCGATCGCGCCAGCCCCGAGGCCAAGCAGCAGTTTCAAGACTCGATGGCGAACGCGGAGCTGGTCGTCTACTCGGGCCACGCGCGCTACGGCACCGGCCCCGACTTCGACCCGATCGACTCGCCCTTGGGCAACTACGTGATCGGCGACACCTACTCGCCGGGGCACGTGGTGTTCGGCGACAACGACCTTTCGAAGACGAAGATGACCGACGGCTACCAGCTGATGTTCTTCGACGCCTGCCGCACCAGAGACTACCTCGACGATCTGCGCTCGCTGCCGCGCAACAAGAACGCCTCCAACCTCGACCTGGTGCTCTCCGACGATCTGGTGAACTGGGGCGACGGCACCGCCAACGTCTTCACCGCGCTCGACGGGGTGATGCAGCGCAAGAGCATCGACGAGCTGCAGTCGCGCTTCGAGGCGATCAACGGGGTCGGCTTCGACGCCGACGGTTTCTCCGGGAATACCTGGCGCCCAGTCTGATTCAATGTGCTCAGAGTGCGGCGCCTCCCGATGCTGGTCGTGGCAGTGCTCGCCGCCGCGGTGGTCGGCGCCTACGCCTGTCTCACCGTGAAGAAGGCGAAAGGCCTGAGCGCCGACGCCGTTCCCGCGCCCTCGCCGGCGATCGACGCTGGCGAGGTGCGCTGGCTCAAGGGCCAGACCCACGCGCACACCGGCAACTCCGGCGACAGCCACACCCCGCCGCTCGACGCCGCCAGGTGGTACGCGCGCCACGGCTTCGACTTCGTGGTCTTCACAGACCACAACCGGGTCACCCAGCTGCCTCCGGTCGACGGCATGCTGGTGATCCCCGGCATGGAGATCACCCAGAACCTCAAGACCTGCTCGCCGGCTCCGCCGGAGGGCATGGTCTGCCTGCTCCACGTCAACGCGTTGTTCATCGACCCTACGAAGCTGGCGCAGATGGCCGAGACCGAGAGCGTGGAGCGCGAGGTGCTCTACGGCCGGGCGATCGACGTGGCGAAGCAGATGGGCGCGCTGCCGCAGGTGAACCACCCCAACTTCATGTACGGCGCCGACGCTCCGCTGTTGACCCGGCTCGACGCGCGCGGAGCGCACTGGTTCGAAGTGGCGAACACCCAGGGCGACGCCAACAACGAGGGAGACGCCTCACACCCCACCACCGCGCAGATGTGGAACGACGCGCTCGATCACGGCGCCCGGCTCTACGGCATGGCCACCGACGACGCCCACCACTACGACGACGCCGAGGCGGTGCGCGCGCGTGGTGAAGAGGTGTTCACCGGCGACCACGGCTTCATCATGGTGCACGCGCGCAAGTCGCCGTCGGAGATCAAGGCCGCGGTGGAGCGCGGAGATTTCTACTCCACCAACGGGCCGAAGCTGATCGCGCTCGAGGTGGGCGACGGAGGCATCACCCTGCAGACCGGGGATGAAGCCGAGCTGCGCTTCTTGCGCGGGCCGGGCGGAGAGGTCGTCTCCTCGATCGGCACCCGCGCCTCGTTCTCAATCGGTGATCGCGCGTGGTTGCGGGCCGAGGCCCACTTCAAGGACGGCGGGGTGATCTGGACGCAGCCGTTGTTTGCCCCGTCAAGGCCCTGACACCGTCGCTGTACCATTTTGTTCAGCCCTGAAAGACCTACCTCTCGCACCGCGCCGTGATCTGAAAGTTGCGTTAACTTCCCCTCACGCGTGGACCCGCAGCTCTCCGTGGTGCCCAACGAAACCGTCGGCGACAGCACGCCCGAGCTCGGAGCGTCGCTGGGGCCTTATCGCCTCGAGGCGGTGCTCGGCGAGGGCACGATGGGCCGGGTCTACCTCGGCAAGCACCAGCGCCTCGGCCGCCAGGTGGCGCTCAAGGTTCTTCACGCACGCCACACCCAGGACGCGTCGCTGCTGCAGCGGTTTCTGCAGGAAGCGAAGACGGTGAATCAGATCAACCACGAGCACATCGTGGAGGTGTACGACTTCATCGAGGAGCTCGAGCCCCACCGCGTCTACTGCGTGATGGAGCTGCTCAAGGGCCAGACGCTCGCCGAGCGAATGAAGGAGCGCGCGCTCGAGGTCGACACCATCTTGCGCATCGGCCGGCAGATCGCCGGAGCCCTCGGCGCCGCGCACGCGGTCGGCGTGGTGCACCGCGACTTGAAGCCCGACAACTGCTTCCTGGTCAGCCGCGGCGGCAGCTCCGACTACGTGAAGGTGCTCGACTTCGGCGTCGCCAAGCTGCTCACCACCGTCGGGCAGGTGACCACCACCGACACCCAGAACGGCACCGTGATCGGCACCCCGCGCTACATGTCGCCCGAACAGGCAGCGGGGCTCGACGTCGATCACCGCGCCGACATCTATTCGTTCGGCACCGTGCTCTACGAGCTGCTGGCGGGGAAGACGCCGTTCGAGGCCGCCACCTTCGGCCTGCTCGCCGCCGATCTGATCACCCGGCCGCCGCCGCCGCTGCCCGAGCGCACCCACGGAGGAGAGGCGATCCCCTCCGCGCTCAACGAGCTGGTGATGGCCTGCCTCCAGAAGCAGCCATCGTCCCGGCCGGCGACGATGGCGGGGCTGGTCACCTGGCTGCAGCAGTGCACCGACACCCAGCAGCTCCAGGCGGTGGCGCCTCCCGCGGCAGAGGAGCCGAAGCCGAAGAAGGCGAAGGTGCTGCCGCTGGCGATCGGCGCCGGCGTGCTCGCGCTCGCCGCGGTGGCCTTCTTCGCCACCCGCGGCTCCGAGCAACCGCCGGTTCCCGCGGCGAACGTGGCGGCGCCGGTGATCGCGGCGGAAGCGCCGAAGCCCGCGGCTGCGCCGAAGCCGGTTCGGCTCAGCGCCACGACCACGCCTCCGGGCGCGTCGGTGGTTCGTGCGGACACCAAGGCGGTGCTGGGCACCACTCCGCTCGACCTCGAGCTCAGCGCCGAGGCGAAGCCGGTGATGCTGGAGTTCACCCGCGCCGGCTACCAGGACGTGGTGCGCGAGGTGAGCCTCGATCGCGATCAGCACCTCGAAGTGCTCTTGAACCCGACTCGACCTGCACGCGAAGCGAAGCCGGCCAAGAAGAAGGGCCCGGTTCGCGAAGGCGTGCTCGACCCCTTTGGCGAATAGCGTTCTCGCAGTCGCACTGATCGTCTCGCTCGCCGCGCCCAAGGGTGACCCCAACGAGGCTGCTGCGCGCGCGGCCGCCGCCGAGGCGAAGACTGCCTACGAGGCCTCCGACTACGCCAAGGCGCTCGACGCGTACACGAAGGCCTATGGCCTCAAGCAGGCCCCGCGGTTGCTGTTCAACATCGCCCAGTGTCACCGGCAGCTCGGCCACCACGAGCAGGCGATCACGTTCTTCCAGCGCTACTTGGACTCCGGCCCCGCGACCGAGCAGGCCGACGCGACCAAGGAGCTGATCGCCGACGAGCGGGTCAAGCGCGACGCCCAACTGCAGAAAGAAGCCGCCGAGAAAGAGACCGCGCGTCAGCTGGAGCTCGAGAAGGCGCGCGCCGAGGCCGCCAACGCCGAAGCGGCCGCGACCGAGAAGAAGCTGGAGACGATTCGCCAGCGCGAGGAGCTGCAGCGCAAGCTCACCGAGGCGCCGCCGCCTCCGCCGGAGGAAAAGCCCGCGGTGTACGAGCGCTGGTGGTTTTGGGGCGCGATCGGCGTGGTGGTAGTAGGAGGAGTCGCCGCCGGCGTGGCGGTCGCCAACCAGCCGCACCCGACCCAGACGACGTTCGGGGACATCAACGCCCGATGAGAGCGAACAGACTTTGGCTCACCGTTGCGCTGAGCGCCGCCGCGTTGGCGTCGGTGCACGGATGCAAGAAGCAGTCGGAGCTGGAAGGCACTGCGCTGCTGGTCGACGTGACCTTGAGCAACGTGTCGGCCGATCAGCTGCGCTACACCGGCTTCGACACCGCCGATGACGCGGGCGTGTTCGGCCCAGCCGTTCGGCCGGAGCCCGCTGCCTCGGTGCCGTCGAGCTCGACCGAGCGTGTGCTGCTGAAAGACGACCTCGCCGGCAAGACGCTCGAGGTTCAGGTCGACGCGCTCCACCAGGGCGTGGTGGTTGGCTCCGGGCATGCCACCGTCACCGTGGTGAAGGGCATGGAGGTGCCCGTCGCCGTCACCGTCGAAGCCCCGATGATGATGAACGACGCCGGCTGCGACACCTGCCGCACCAGCTCCGGCTACTGCGTGATGGCCACCTCGCCCAGCGCCTGCGGCAAGCAGGGCGAGCAGTGCGTCGATTGCGGTACCCACGCCAACAGCTGCACCGACGGCGTCTGCCTGTGCGGCACCAGCTCCGCCTGCCTCGCGTCGGGCGCGGACTTCTGCGACTCCACCACCGGCACGTGCAAGAGCAGCTGCGTGGGCTGCATCCTGCCCAGCACCGGCAGCTGCGTGAACCCCACCACGACCTCCGCCTGCGGTCCGGCCGGCGGCGCCTGCATGGACTGCAACCTCAACGCGCCGAACTCGTCGAACACCTGCGACCCCGCGGGAAACTGCCGCTGTGGCTCCGGGCCTCCGTGTACCCCTCAGGTGGGCGGCGACTTCTGCAACCAGGGCGTCTGTCAGTGTGGCGCCCAGGCGGCGTGCGGCGCCGGCATGGAGTGCATCGGGAGCCAGTGCCTCTGCACCTCCACCTCGTGCCCCAATGGCTGCTGCGTCGGCAACGCGTGCGTGAGCGGCACCGACCCCGCGCAGTGCGGCAAGGGCGGCGGCTCGTGCCTCGACTGCGGCGGCACCGTCTGCGACGCGGGCGTCTGCGCGATGGCGGTGTGCAACGCCTCCAACTGCCCGAATGGTTGCTGCACCGGGTCGACCTGCGTGCCCAACGGCGGTGACGCCGGCTGCGGCAGCGGTGGCAACGCCTGCACCTTGTGCGGCAGCAACGAGCTCTGCCTCGGCGGCGCGTGCGTGCCTTCGTGCGGGCCGCTCACCTGCGACGGAGGCTGCTGCGATCGCAACGGCGTCTGTCAGTCGGGCACCGCCGACACCTTGTGCGGCATCGGCGGCCTCGGCTGTAGCAACTGCGGCTCCAACGCCTGCGTCGCCCACGCCTGCAGCGGCGGCGGCTGCGGCCCGGCGACCTGCAACGGCTGCTGCGACGGCGGCACCTGCATCGACCCCGCGAACACCTCGTTGGCGTGCGGCACCGGCGGCAACGCGTGCGTCGACTGCGGCACCAACCCTTGCGCGAGCGGCGCGTGCGTCACCTGCTCGGCGGCGAACTGCGACGGCGGCTGCTGCTCCGGCGGCGTCTGTCAGCCCGGCACCGCGGTGAACGCGTGCGGCAGCGGCGGCAACGCGTGCCAGTCGTGCGGCTCGAACACCTGTGACGGCGGCGCCTGCGTGGCGGCCTGCTCCCTCGCGAACTGCTCGACCGGCTGCTGCGATTCGAACAACACCTGTCAGCAGCCGAGCGTCTCCACCTGTGGCCCCAAGGGTGGCGTTTGCGGAACGTGCGACCCGCGCACTGCCAACACCTGCGGCACCAACGGCGGCTGCAAGTGCGGCACGAACGCGGCGTGCGGCATGGGCAGCTACTGCGACGCCGACGCGGGCATTTGCGTCTGCGATCCCACTACCTGCCAGGGCTGCTGCGGCGGCAACCCGAGCCAGTGTCAGCCGGGGACCGCGAAGAATGCCTGCGGCATCGCGGGCGCGGCGTGCGTCAACTGCATGGGCAACATGAAGTGCGACGGCGGCGCCTGCCAGTAGGCCGCTCAGGTCTTGAGCAGCTTGGCCAGCCGGTTGGCGAAATCACCCGCTGGACTGAAGGTCAGGGTCAAATGACCCACCTTGAGGGGTGACTCCCGGGTCAGCTCGACGGGAGCCGTCACCGGCTTCCCGAACATCTCGGTGTTCGCGTTGGTGATCGGCACCAGGGTCCACTTCCCGGCCTTGTGCTCGAGGTGGAACTGCTCCCGCGAGATGGTCATGTCGTTGAGCACGATCTCGCAGTCGGAGGACCGGCCGATCTTGAACAGGTGATCCGGCTCCTTCGAGAGCAGCTCGAAGCAGAGGGCGTCGCCGGCCCCTGGACGGTCAGGCCGCTTCGGGTCGGGCAGGCGGGTGGCTCCAGCGTCGCTCTCGGCAGGCGAACGGGGTGGATCCCAGTTGCCCGGCTCCCAGATCAGCCACGGGCTGGGGTGCTTCTTCAGGAAGCCGTCGCGTTGCAGAAGTGCGACCTGCCGGGTCAACAGGGACACCAGGTAAGCGGGCACCATGCGCGGAAAAGACACTATCAAACCGGGTGAAAGTTGGTGGTCCAAGGAGTGCATCACTGATCCCGATGGCGGATTCCGTTCGAACGGTGCTCCTGATCGATCCCGATCAGCGGGAGCGGGATCGCGCGCAAAAAGCCCTCGAGGAGTCGGGCTTCGTGGTGCGTGCGTCGGACAGCGCGAACGAGGCGCTGGCCCAGCTGTCTTCTGCGCAGTCGCAGGCGGTGGTGGTGCTCGACGCCGAGAAACTGCGCGAGGCGAAGCACCTCCAGATTCAGCGCGAGCTCGAGAAGCGGGTGGAGCAGAAGAACCAGGAGCTGGCGGCGCTGCAGAAAGAGCACGCCCGCGCCGAGAAGCTCGCCGCGCTCGGCACCCTGCTCGCCGGCGTGGTGCACGAAATCGGCTCTCCGCTCACCGTGCTCGAGTCGGCGCTGCCCGAGCTGCTCACCGCGTCGCCCGAGGAGCAGGCCGAGATGATGGCCGACGCCCGCCAGGCCACCTCGCGAATCAGCCGGCTGATCCAGACGCTCCGGAGGCTCTCGCGGGTGAACGAGCCGCGCGGGTGGTCGGAGCTGGCTCCCGCGCTGAAGGAGTCGCTCACCCTGGTGCGCGACCGCTTCCCCAAGAATGCCAACCTCGAGATGTCGATCGACCCGAGCGTGCGGCAGGTCTACCTGGGCTACGACGATTTGATCTCGGTGCTGACCAACCTGATCATCAACGCCGGGCACGCGGTCGAAGGCAAACCGGGCGGCGGCACGGTGAAGGTCACCCTGGAGCGGATGGGTCCGCGCGCGGTGCTGACGGTGAGCGACGACGGCACCGGGATCAAACCCGAGCACCTTGAGCGCGTGCTCGACCCGTTCTTCACCACCAAGCCCAAGGGCAAGGGCACCGGCCTCGGCCTGTCGCTGGTGGATCAGCTGATTCGCGCCGCCGGCGGCAGCCTCTCGGTCGAGAGCACCTGGGGCGTGGGCACCAGCGTCACCGCGGTGCTGCGGGTGATCTAGCCGTCGCTGGCGATCACCAACACGAACTTGTTGTTGAGGCCCGGCTCGACCCGCTCCAGCTTCTGACCGGGGAGCGCCTGCTGGAGCATGTTGAGCCGGTTGTGCTCGACCAGGAAGAAGGCGCGACCGGGTCTTCGCGCGAGCTCCATCGCGAGCGCTTCGTTGCCCGGCTTCACCTGGAACACCTCGTTGCGCGAGTAGAAGGTCTCGCCCTTCCAATCCATCCAGAAGGCGGCGATAGGCTCGCCCGGCGCTGCGAGCTGGTAGTAGCGCCAGAAGAGATCGCGCTGGGTCCAGTGGTGCGACAGCTCGACCCAGTGCACCGAGGTGAGCCAGACGCCGAGCAGCAGCCCGAACACCGCGGTCGACTCCGCCAGCGGCCAGCTCTTTCGCAGCAGCGGCGCGGCATAGGTGAGCGCCAGGCCGAGCGCGAGCGCCGCACCGAAGGGAACGCCCGCCCAGAGGAAGTCGGGGTAGGGGCGCTCGTGGTTGTAGTCGAAGAGATCGGCGAGGTGCTTCGGGTGCTCGGCGAGGTCTCTGGCCACCAGCGCCACCAGCACCGCTCCGAACAGCACCGCCGGGAGCCTGCGCGCGCGTGGGTGCTCGGCGCTGAGCGCGATCAACGCCGCGATCGCCGGCACCGCGGGCAGCACGTAATGGTGAAAGCGGGTCGCCGACGAGGTGAACAACGCGAAGGTGAGCACCGCCCAGAGGAACAGCACCGCGCGCAGACGCTGCTCTTTGTTGCCGACGCCGAAGCGGCCCGAGAGCGCGGTGGCGATTGCCCCCGGCAGCAGCGCCACCCAGGGGAACAGGCCGAAGCCGAGCTGCTCCACGTAGAAGGTGAAGCTGCCGCCCGGGCTGTCGGAGTGCACGCCCTTGCCCAGCCGCGCGAAGTGGTCGTGGAGGATGAAGCGCTCGAAGAACGTCTTGCCTTCGACGTCGCGCGCTTCGAAGTGGAACATCGCCAGGTACCAGGGCAGGGCGATCACCGCGAACACCACCAGACCCGGCAGCCAGGGCACCTCCCGCAGAAACGCGCGCAGGCTCTCGAGACGGCCGCGCCAGTCGCGCGCGCCGGCATGAGCAGTGGCGAGCGCCCACGCGCCGAGCACCAGGCCGGGAATGCCGAACCCGAGGATTCCTTTGCCCAGGGTGGCGAGCCCGGCGCAGGCGAACGCCAGCAGCCACCAGCGGCGGCGGCTGCGGCCGGTCTCCAACAACGTCGCCCGCGCGCCGGCGGCGATCGCCACCGTCACCGGCGCCACGTAGGCCATGTCGGTCATCGCCTGCCGCGCGACGAAGAAGAACATCGGCATCGTCGAGAGCGCCACCGCGGTCAGCCTCCCCGCGCGCGGGGTCGAGCAGCGCGCCACCAGGTCTGACAGCATCGCCACCGCCGCGATCGCGAACAGCGCGAAGGGCAGCCGAACCAGCCACTCGGTGTACGACGAGAGCGGGCCGGTGCCGGTGGCGGCGCCGGTCACCCAGAGCCCGGGCACCATCAGCCACATCGAGAGCACCGGCTTGGAGAAGAACCAGCCGTGCTCCCAGTACGGGTGAATGAAGTCGCCGCGCACCAGCATCTGCCGCGCGACCTCGGCGTACTGGGTCTCCCACGGGTCCCAGAGGCCGACCGAGCCGAGGAACGGCAGAAAGAGCAGCGCCGCGATCGCGCTTGCTTCGGCCGCGGTGCGAAAGCCGGCCAGCGAAGGCAGCGTGAAGACAGACGGGTGGCGTTCGCTCGGGGAGAGCGCGGTGGAGTGGGGCATGGTTGGGTGGGTCGCGGCTACGGAGTGCCGTGCGCGAGATCGCCGTCGAAGAACGTGCGCTGCGGGGCTGGCGTGGTGGTGAAGCGGTCGCCCGCGTCGGTGGTGAGCGCGGGGGCGGTGGTCGAGGCGTGGTGCGGGAAGTGTGCGGTGAAGAAGGCCAGCGCGATGCAGGCCGCGGCGGCGAGCAGGTAAAGCGCGGGGCGCTGGGTTCGAGAGGCCGGTGTTTCTCTAACCTCACCCCGGAGCACTTCGTGCTCTCGGCCCTCTCCTGTCAGGAGAGGGGTTTGGGCGGTGCCGCAGCGCTGCTCGGCGAACAGCTTGCGCAGCGAGAGCTCGAGGCGGGCTTCTTGGGCCAACGATTCAGCGCAGGCGTCGCAGCCGTCGCAGTGACGCTCGAGCTCGGCGCTCGCCTCGGCCGGCAAGGAGTCACTCACGTATTGCTCGAGCTCGAAGGTGGTGGCGTGCATCTAGCGGCTCTCCTTCACCGCGGCCCGCAGCCGCGACCGCACTTCGCACAGCGACTGCCGAAACCGCTGCACCGAAATTCCCGCGCGCGCGGCGAGCACGTCGTGCGGCAGCTCGGGGTGCTGAAACGCCAGGGTGTAGAGCTCGCGGGCGCGGGCCGGGCACGCCTCGAGCGCGCGCTCCAACTGCTCGACCAGCTGCCGGTTGCCGAGCTGCTCTTCGGGGCTCGCGCGACCATCTGGGCGCTCGACGCCGTCCAGCGACTCCGCGGCGGCGCGCGCGAGGCGGCCGTCGGCGAGCGCGAGAAACTTCGCCTGCGCGATCGCCAAGCCCGGCAGGCTCAGCACGTCGAGGCGGCCCGCGCTCCACTTCTCGAACAGCAGCGCGAACGCCTCGTGCACCAGCTCCTTCGCCCGCGAGGGGCGAACGCCGGCGGCGAGCAGCGAGAGCAGCACGCTCTGCCGGTGCACGCGGATCAGCTGCTCCCAGTCGGTGGGCGCGAGCGCGTCGGCGGTGAGCGAGAAGCCGTCCATCGAGGAACAAGAACGCCCGGCCGCGTTCTTCATATCGGCCCGAAATCAGATGGGTAGTGAACGCGCCCACCGGGGAGTTTCACCCCGCCCGGTTACAGATTCGTAACCTGGGTGTAAAATTACAGCGCCTCATCGCGTGGAAAGGGGCGGTTCCATGGGCACTCGTATCTCCACCGTGCGCTCGACGGCGTCGGCGAACACGTCGGCGGTCTTTCAGCAGCTGGCGGCCGGGCTGTCGGGTGAGCCACCGAAGCTGGTGATGGTGTTCTGCTCCACCGACTGTCCCCTCGAGCAGCTGATGGCGGCGGCGGCGAAGGCGATGCCCGGCGCGACCGCGCTCGGCTGCACCACCGCGGGCGAGTTCACCGAAGCGGGCGACACCAAGGGCGCCTATGTGGCGTGGGCGTTGGGGGGCGACGACGTCAACGTGACCGCCGGCCTCGGCCTCGGGCTGAAAGAGAACGCGGAGGCCGCGCTGATGCAGGCGGTGAAGGAGCCTCCGGAAGACAAAGACCGGCCGCACCGCACCGCGATCCTCCTGCTCGATCCTCTGAGCGGCAACGGTGAAGAAGCGGCGCTGATCGCGTCGACGGTGCTCGGCCCCACGGTGCGGTTGGCGGGCGGCGCGGCCGGTGACGACCTGAAGTTCGCGCGCACCCTGGTGGCGTGCGGCAACCAGGTGGCGCACGACGCGGTGGTGGTGGCGGTGATCGCGTCGAAGCGCCCGCTCGGCATCGGCGTCAACCACGGGCACAAGCCGCTCTCGCGGCCGCTGACGGTGACCAGGGCTTCGGGCAACGTGGTGCACGAGCTCGATGGCCGCCCGGCGTTCGAGGTGTGGAAAGACGAAGTGCGTTCGGCTGCGGCGGCGAACGGCGTGAAGATCGACGACGTCGCCGCGAAGGACATCGGCGCGCACCTGCTCCGCTACGAGCTGGGAATGATCGCCGGCCCGAAGGACTACAAGATTCGCGCGCCGCTCTCGGTGGGCGAAGGAGGCGCGGTCTCGTTCGCCTGTGGCATTCCCGAAGGAGCGGTGGTGCGTGTCACCTCCAGCGCGGAGGCCGATCAGATCACCTCTGCCCGCGCGGCGGCGGAGCGCGCCCGAAAGGGCCTCGGCGGCGCGAAGGTCGCCGGAGCGCTGGTGTTCGACTGCATCTGCCGCAACCTGATTCTCGGCTCGAAGTTCGCCGACGCGGTGAACGAGATTCATCAGGGCCTGGGGGGCGCGCCGGTCGCCGGCTTCGAGACCTACGGCGAGATCGCGATGGACCTCGGGCAGTCGTCTGGCTTCCACAACACGACTACGGTGGTGCTTGCCTTCCCCGCCTAAATTCGAGCTCAAGATCGACCGCCCGGTGCCGGTGCCGCTGATCAAGGCGCACATGGCCGGTTCGCTCGGCGTCGACGCCGCGTCGAAGGTCGTCGACGAGGCGCTCGCTCCGGTCGGGCTGGGGCGGGTGCAGCTGCTCACCGGAGATCAGGCGACCGAGGTGCTGCAGCGGCTGGGCAGGCAGACCGGCCTGGTCGGTCTCGCCGCCAAGGTCACCTTTCAGATGGTGCGCAACAACGTCGCGCCGCTCAACCCGGCTTTTTGACCCGCGAAAGCCAGGCCCGCGGCAGCAGCGCGTAGAGCCAGAACGGCGAGAAGATCAGCAGCTCGGTCAACACCACCCTGATGCCGATCGCCGAGAACATGCCGAGGCCGATCGGCGCCACCGGTATGTGGTTGAACGGCTCGAAGAAGTAGCGCCGGGTGGTGAACGGCCAGAGCAGCTCTGCGCCGAGGCCGCCGTCGGTGAGCGCGTCGAGCAGCCCGTGGGTGACCAGCAGCAGGGTCACGAACACGGTGGTGCGCACCCGGGGCACGTCTCTGGCTCTCTTCAGCACCAGCCAGAGCGCCGCGCCGAGAATCAGCGCGAAGCAGATCGAGTGGGTCGCGCCGCGGTGGCCCCACGGGTGCGAGTAGGGAATGCCGAGCGAGAAGGCGACCACGTCGGCGTCGGGCAGCATCGATACCGCGCCGAACACCGCCATCGTCTTCGCCAGCGTCGAGGTCGGCGCGTCTTTCGGGAGATAGCCGCGCGCCATCGCCATGCCGACTGCGACGTGCCCGAGGCTTGCCACGGCCCACAGACTACTTCAGCTCAGCGCAAGTACACCTTGGACAGCGGCAGCTCTTTGTTGCCGTGGTCGAGCGCAACCCAGGTCTTCGCCGAGCGCAGCACCGCCGCCACCGGGGTTTGCTGGTCGCATTTCCACTCGGCGTAGGGCTCGCGCAGGCAGTGTTCTCCGGAGCCGAGCAGCAGTGCGCGAGGAGACGGCTTCACACTGGTGGCTTTGTCCTCGGCCGGTTTGTCGACCTGGAGCAGGAACCCGGTCGTCGCGAAGGGGCTCTCGAAGCAGGCGAAGGTGGTGGGGGTCTTCGACTCGCACCACTCCAGCTCGAGCGACGTCGAAGACTGGCTCCGGCTCTTCGGGTCGAGCGCGCGCTCGGCGACCTTCGCGCTGCAGGTGTACCCGTGTCTCCGCGAGCCGCTGCAGCGCCCGGTGGCCTTGATCGTCCTGGTGGGCGCCGGCGCGGTGAACGCCGCTTCTTCGACCTGCGGCAGGTCGACCGGAGCCGCGTCTTTCTGGGCCTGGTTCAGCAGCGCCGAGAGCTCCGACTGCGGGCAGGCGCAGGTGCCGGCGGTGTCGCCCGGCCGGTGGTTGTCGCAGGCGCAGCCAAAGCGGAGCTGAACGTCGTGGCTCACCGAGCCGACGCGCACGTGGAGGGTGGTGCTGGTCGCGTCTCTCGCATCCACCTCCACGCCGTCGTTGAGCGCCCAGAACCGCAGCTTCTCGAGCGACGCGATGATCGCCTTTGCTTTTTCGGGCCCGAGGTCGCCGCGCAAGTAGACAGGGTCTTCGCCGCAGTGCTCACACACCTCGACGACCAACACCTTGGCCCCGTTGGCGTCGCCGCGCACGGAGCGGGTGCCCGTGTACATCGAGGCCGGGTTGCTGCTGTCGCTCGACAGCTCGAACGTTCCCGCCAGCTGGGCAGGCGCGGGGTCGGGCGTCTTGTTCCACGGCGCCCAGCCGTGTCGCTGCGGTTCGGGTGCCCCCCGCGGCTTCGAGTCGAGCGGCTTCGGGTCGCTGAGGTCTTTCGCCGCCGGTGGATCGGTGCAAGCACAGAGCAGCGCCGCAGCGATCGCGATCAGTCTGATTTCCCCCACGTCACGAGCCTAGCTGGAGCTCAGCGCAAATAGACAGCCGACAGCTCGATGATCGCGCCGTCCTCCGTCACTGCGAGCCAGCTGTGGCCCGACCGATGTACTGCGTTCAGCTTGGTGGATTCGCTGCACTCCCAGTCGTGGCCTTCGAGGGCGCACTGTTCGCCGGAGGGCAGTACCGCCGCGATGGGGGCAGGCCGGGTGGCTTTCGCTTCGGGGATCGGTTGCTTGCCGGCGTCGATCACGAACTCGATCGAATCGAATGGGCTGCGAAAGCAGGAAAAGGTGTTGGCGCCCTTCAGTTCGCACCACGGCAGCTCGACCGACTTCATTCGCCACGGCAACTCGAGTGCATCGAGCTGCTTCCAGCTCAGCGGCGCGCGGCAGCGATAGCCGTCGGCAGTGGAACCTTCGCACCGGCCCGAGCATGCGAATCGCGTCACGGTCTTGGGAGGTGAAAACGCGAGCTCGGCGACCGGCGGTGCGTCGATCGCGGTTGCGTGTTCTCGAACCTGCCACAAGCGATTCAGCAGGTCGTCTTCGGCAGATGAACACCTGTCGGGCAGCACGAAGTTCTGTGTGCGGGCGCCGAGGCGAATGTGGATCGACGCATCACCGACGTCGGTACAGTGTTCGAGCCGATCAACTGGCGCTTCGGCCGGGCGGAACTGTTTCAGCTGCGCGACCAGTCGACGTGTCTCTTCGGCCGAGAGGTGGCCACGGAACAGCCCGTTGAGCTCGTTGGCTTCGCACTTAGGGCACTCCTCATCGTGAACGATGTTCGCTCCGTTGGCGTCACCACGGATGAACAAGGCCGACGAGTAGCCGGAGAGGCCGTCGCGTGCGTGGACGACGACTTCGAAATCACCGGGAGCGCTGGAGACGAGTTGCGCCACCACCAACCACGCCGATGCGAAGCCGCTCACCCCGGCGATGATAGCGGCATCACCCGCCGGAGATCAGCTTGCGGGCGGCGCCCCAGTTCTGCTCGTGAATCGCGCCCACCCGCACGCAGCGCACGTTGCCCTTGGGGTCGATCAGCACGTGAATCGGGATCGCCGCGCTCTTGTCGATGCCGAGCGTCTCGAGGAACGGGCCGAAGTCGTCTTGGCTGCGCAGCCAGCTGATCGGGCCGGGCAGGTTCTTCGACTTCCACTCCTCCAGCTTGTCCTTCGCGCTCTCTTCGTCGATCGAGAGCAGCTCGAAGGTGACCGGCAGGTTCTCGTGCGCCGCCGCGTCTTTCCACCGGTTGAGCAGGCCCATCTCTTCGACGCAGGGCGTGCACCAGGTCGCCCAGATGTTGAGCCACTTCCACCCGCCGGCGGCCTTCGCCGCATCCCCGAACGGGCGGGTGGGCGGCATCACGAACTTCTTGGCGTCGGCCGCGTACGACTTCTCGCAGAAGTGGTCGTCCTGCGCGGCCTGCTTCTTCACGCCCTCGAACCGCGAGGGCGCCGCTTCGTCTTTCTTCTCGTCGCATGCGCCCAACAGCAGCGCCGCGAGCAGCAGCGCGCGCTCAGATCGCACAGTCGATCCACGCCACGAAGGCGCTCCGGTTGATGTCCATCGAGTTGCAGGTGCCGTTGCGCGAGCGGCTCCAGGTGCAGAACTCGTCGCCCAGCTGCGCGTACTGGTCGCCCAGCCAGAGCAGGCCCACCTGGTTCTTCAGGTCTTCCTTGCTGAACTTGTCCTGCAGGTGGCTGAGCACCGCCTTGGCGCGGTCGCGCGAGAGCACCTCGTTGTAGTCGGAGGTGCCGTCGGTGCTCGCGCGCGCCACCACGAAGAAGAAGCTGGCTCCGCGCTGGGCGCTCCAGGCCTGGTCGACCGCCGCGGCCGCGTCGGTGTCGAGGTCGGTCTTGCCGAGGTCGAACTGAATGATCTTCGCCCGCTTCGCCAACGGCCTGAACAGCGCGTTGAAGTCGTCGCCGGTGAGCGCCGCCACCTTGCGCGCCTCCATCGGCTGGCAGCCGCGGCCGCCGCCGCCCTCGAGCAGACCGCAGGCGCCCGCCACCCGCCGCACGATCGCCTTCAGCGCCGGCGTGCAGTAGGCGTCGTCTGACAGGCTCGCCACCGCGATGTCCTTGGTCGAGCCTTCGCTCTCTTTCATGCGCTTGCCGGCCGAGCTGGCCCAGGCCGCCACCATCAACACCGGGATCAGCAGCGCGGCTGCGAGCAACCCGAAGCGTTTGCCGTTGTCGCTCATGGCGTGCCCTCCTTCTTCGGTGCCGGAGCCGATGCCGGCCGCGAGGTCTGTGAGCTGCGCGCCTGCTGCGACTTCGGCGAGAGCAACCGGCTGAGCGTGTACTCGAGGCCGAGGTCGGTGTCTTCGTCGCACATGCGCGCGTTGCCCACGAACAGCTGCGGCGTCAGCACCGGAATCGCGTTCGCCACCGCCCAGCGCAGGCTCTTGGTCAGCTTCTGCTTCACCTGCGGGCTCCCCAGACAGCCCTTCACCTTCGGGAACGCCGCTTCGATCTTGGAGCGGATCGCCGCGTCGCTGCTGGCCGCGGTGGTGCGCAGCTCTTCCTGGTGCGCGAACGCCCAGCGGAGCATCTCGTGCACCGACGCTTCGTCTTTGCCCGCGCAGAGCAGCGCCTCGCTCACCGCGCACGCGCCCGGGTGCACCGCCTCGGTGACCATCCAGTTGCAGGCGTTGTCGAGCGGGAACAACACGCCCTTCAGGTCGAGCCGGTCGCGCAGGCTCGAGGCGTTGAGCCGGGTGTCGAACGCCTTGCAGGAGGGGCAGAGCGGGTCGAGCACCTCGATCGCGCTCTCACCGCCGCCGGTCACCAGCGGCAGCATCACCTGGCCGGGGTCGTCGGCGCTCACCAGCGAGCCGCAGCCGCTCACCGTGTTCTTCGCCGGAGAGTCGGGCGCGAACGAGAGGTAGATCGCGGTCAGCACCGCCACGAACGCCACGCCCTCGCCGAACCAGGTGGCGTACTTCGCTCCCGCCGCCGAGAAGTCGGGCGCGGTGTCGTTCGAGCGGTGCGCCACCAGCGCTCCGATGAACACCAGCGCGCTCGAGAAGTAGATGCCGACGCAGACCTTGCAGGTCGCTCCCACCTTCGACATCGAGAGGAACGAGAAGATCAGCGTCATGCCCACCGGGAGCAGCGTCGCCGCCACCAGGAACAGCGTCTCGTTGCGGGTCGGCTTGCCGCGCCAGAGCAGCAGCGCCGCGCGGTAGACGAGGTACGCGAAGGTCGCCAGCGCCCACAGGCTGACCGGTACGCCGCCCCACACGCTCTCGCGAAAGAACGAGCTGTAGGGGCTCATCATCACCGTCTTGCAGCCGCTCTCGCCGATCTCGCGGCCCGCGCCGGGAATGAACGAGCAGTGAATCGCGTGCACCTGGCGATCGAGGTGCTGCATGAAGTCGTTGGTGCTCACCGAGGCGAAGATCGCGCCCAGAATCGCCGCCGCCAGCACCACCACCAGCCCGTTGCGGCTCGGGTGCGGCCCGATGCGAACGTCGCTCTGCTCGTCGTCGTCGTCGCGGTAGGGAGTGGGGACGAACGCCGCCGGCTTCGGCGCGGCCGGTGCCGCGGGCGCCACCGGAGGCGCGACGGGAATCGGGCCGGCTGCCGGAGCGGGCGGGGGTGGCGGAGGCGCGGCTGCCTTGGGCGGCGCGGCCTGGGCCTTCAACGCCTCGAGCTGACGGAGCGCCTCGTCGCGCTCGGCCTTCATCTTCTCCAATTCGGCGTCGGGCGCTGCTCCGGGGAGGATCGGGAGCGGCTCGGTGCGCGTCTGCGCGACCGGTAGCGGCTCCGTCTTGCTCTCGGTGCCGCCGCCTTCGATCTTGGTCTTTTCGTCCTTGGGGTCGGCCACCAGGGGAAGAAATCGCGTTCGAGGCCGGGCGTCGAGTAATCAAACCCCAAAGCGTTACGGTTTCTCCCCGCGCGCCAGCAGCTGCCGGTGGAGGTCGATCAGCTCCGATTCACGGCCGGTGGTCTCGACCGCTTCTTCGATCAACATGCCCGGCACCATGTTGGTGGGGAGCACCATCGCGAGGTAGCGGCGCCCAGCGACCAGGTCCTGCCCGCCCGCGCAGGGCAGCTCGTTGGAGGTGGGATCGGTCAACCACAACCGCGCCGCGCTGATCACCCGCTTCACGTTGCAGATGCGCACCCGCGGCGCCGGCGATTGGTCGGTCGGCTCGAGCACCACCAACGTGCCCGCGCTCCGCCAGTAGCCGTGGAGCTTCAGCGCCGGCAGCTCGGGCAGCTTGACCGTCTTCACCAGCACGCTCCACGCGAGCAAGCGGGGGTTGACGACGAGGCTCTTCTCCGCGGCGGCGTCGAGCAGCACCTGCAGTTGATACGGCCCGCGCGGCTCCTTCGCCCAGGCGGCGTCGTTCGACCAATCGCAGAGCGCCGCGCGGAGCTCGACCGTGCGCGCGCCTGCGAGCTTGGCCAGGTCATCCATCGCGAGGTTGCGCCGCCCGAGCTCCGACGGCTCGATCGGTTGCAGGCACTTGCCGAAGAACTCCGCCCGCCCGGAGTCGTTCGAATCCATCGGGGCGCGGTGCATCTCGCCACCGCAGAGGCCGGAGCAGAAGCCGCACGGCCTGCTCATCGCCCCCCCGCCGCACTCTTCGCAACCCCAGGTCCAGTAGCCGTCGCTCCACGGCGCCCGGCAGGTCATGCACATGAAGCGCCCGCGAGGGTTGTGAATCGCCATCGGGGCGACTCTACGGCTTGCCGGCCAGCTCGCGCAGCACCGACTCGAGCTCGCCCGGCCCGCGCAGCACCCGCGCCAGGTTGCCGTCGGCGCCGTACACCAGCAGCAACGGCAGCGGCAGCTCACCGGCGGTGGAGAGCGCGTCGGCCAGCGGCTCGCTCAGCGGCAGAAACGGGTAGTCGACGTGGAGCGACTTCGCGGTGACCTCGAGCGATTCGCCCTCGGGGCCCATGCCGAGCCCTCGCACCACCGCGCGGCCCGACTTGTTGAGCGCCGACAGCTTGGGCGCCTCGACGCCGCACGCCTTGCAGCTCTTCAAGAACAGCTGCACCACCGTGGGCTTGTTGCTCTTCTCGAAGCCCAGCCCCGAGAGCGTGCCCGGCCATGGCAGCTTCGGCGGCGCGGCCTTGGGAGCGAACGGCGTCGACTTCACCGGCTTCGGCTTTCCCTGCTCGACCTGGTGGCGCGCGCCCGCGGCGAGACCGGTCACTTTCTGTTTCGTGCCGTCGCGCCACTGCACCTCGACGTCGATCGATTTGCGCGCGCCCAACCCGAGGTGCACCACCGGAGGCACGCTGCTGGCGAACCCCCGCGCGAGCGCAGTGGTGAACACGCCCAGCCCGTCGGCCCGCACCAGCACCGCGTCGGCCTCGCGCGGCCCGGAGTGGGGAATCAGCTCGAGCTCGACCACGTTGCCGCCCGAGCCGGTGTTCTCGAAGTACTGCAACCGCTGGCCGGCGCGGTTGAGCATCACCAGGTCGAGATCGCCGTCGTTGTCGAAGTCGGCGGGCACCAGGCTGCGGCCGTCGAAGCGCGAGTCGAAGCCTTCGGAGTACGCGCACTCCTCGAACGGCCCGCTCTCAGGGTGATGCCAGAGGCGCTTCGGCTCCCAGCCCGAGAACGAGGTCGGCGGGTCGAGGTTGAGGCCGACGATCATGTCGTTGATCGTCGAGACCTCTTTCTCGGTGAACTCCCGGTAATTGGCCTGCGCCACGACCTGGCGCCAGTACACACTTCAAAGGTCTTTTCGTTTGGTGTGACTGAAGTAGCCGTCGGCCACCGCCACGTCGAGCCGCCCGTCGTCGTCGTAGTCGAACAGCATCGAGGCGAACGCCCAGAAGCCGCGGTTGATGTTGAGCTGCTCGGCGATCTCTTCGAAGCCGCCGTCGGGCAGCTGCCGGTAGAGCGTGTTGCCGCGGGCGAACTTCTCGAGCTTGCCCTGGAGCGGGCCGTGCATCTTCGAGCCCGACACCACCCGGGTGCCCGCCTTGGAGAACATGTTGGCCACGTAGACGTCGAGCCGGCCGTCGCCGTCGAGATCGCCGACCTCTCCGCTCATTCCGTTGCCGGGGTCGTCGAGGCCTTTCTCAACCGCGACGTTGCGCACGCCGCCGTCGGCGTCGAAGACGTAGAGATCGTTCGAGCCGAAGTCGTTCACCACGTAGAGCTGCGGGCGCCCCTGCCCGAGCAGATCGCTCGACACCGCGGCGAGGCTCCAGCGCCCCGGCGCCACCGTCTTGGGGATCGGCCAGGGCGTGAAGCCGAGCTTGCCGTCACCGCGGTAGAGCCTGAGCGACTCGCCGTTGTGTGCCTCGAGCATGAAGGAGGGGATCACGTCGGCGAGCGCGTAGGGCAGCAGCACCAGGTCGAGGTTGCCGTCGCCGTCCAGGTCGGTGGCGATGCCGGAGTGCAGCTTGCCGCCCTTGTCGACCGTGCCCGCGTCGACCAGCTTGCCGCCGTCGTTGCGCAAGATTCGAGTCGCCTCGCTGGGGAAAGACGTCACCACCAGGTCGGGGTCTCCGTCGTTGTCGAAGTCGCCCGCGATCGCCGAGGTGACGATGTTGCCCTTGGCCACCGTGAGCAGCAGCGTGGGCTCGAAGCGCGCGTGGTTCGCGAACAGGAAGAGCCGGTTGCCCTCGGCGGCGACCACGTCGAGCCGGCCGTCGCCGTCGAAGTCGCGCACCGCCAAACCGCCGGTGAGGGTGGTGGCGTGGCTCGGCTCCGAAGTTCCCGGAGGCACCAGGCCCGCGGCCGCGGCACGCTCGACGAAGCGCGGCGTCTCGCGGCGCACCACCTCGCGCGAGGTGTCGGCCCACTTTGCCAGCTGCCAGCCTGACTTCCTCGCGCGCACCACCGCGTCGGCCTCGCCGCGCTCGACCACATAGGCGCCGGAGCCGTCGCGGCCCTCGAGCTCCCACCACATGTGCACCGGGCGCTCTTCGCCGCCGGTGAGCTCGAGCTTGAGCGCCCGCAGCGAGCAGGTGCGCACCCAGACCAGCGTCTTCGGGGCGGGAATCGAGCCCTTCTCGGCGAGCTCGGCCGGCACTTCGCGCGCGCCGTCTTTCAGGCGATCGCAGATCGCGTTGAAGCGCACCTCGAGGTCGTCGTTGAGCGCCTCCTGGGTCTCCAGGTGTTGCTCGACGTTGAACTTCGATGGACTCGCGAGCAGCAGCAGCCCGAGCAGCAACGGCATGCCCCAAAGCTTAGTGCACGAACCGGTAGAGCTGCAGGTTTGAGCCGAAGCCGCTCAGGTGCCAGTCGTCTTCCAGCAGCGTGCCGTCGAGGGCGAGCCCCTCCGGCCAGCTCACCGGTTGCACGGTGACCGAGCGCGCGCCGAAGGTGACCACGCTCGGCCCTTCGAGGGTGACCGGGAGCGCCGTCTTCACGCCCTTGGGCGTGTAGGAAAAAGACGTGTGGCCTTCGGCGAGGATGAACACCGTGTCGTCGTCGAGCGAGAGCGCCTCGGGCAGCCGCGGCCCGGTCTCGTGCGATCGCTTCACCGGGTTGAGCCGCTGGCACTGCATCGTCAGCGCGCCCTTGGGGTTGCTCCAGCCGCCCTTGGGGCACTCGAGCGGCTGCCACTTCGGCGTCGGGAGCGGAGTGCGGGCGAAGCTCTTCAACGAGAGCGAAAACGCCATCACCTTCTGGCTGCACTCCGGCGCGCCGACGCCCTCGGAGTAGGTGCCGAGCTCGAAGTCGGCCCCGTCGCCGTCTGACCACGAGGAGAGGCCGGCGGTGCAGAACTCATCGTTGGGCAGCGCGCCGTCACCCTGCGACGCCATTCGTTTCTCCAGGCGGGCCTGGCCGTCGGCGACGTCTTTCACCTGCCAGCTGAAGGTGGGCATCACCAGCCAGAGCGCCGGCTTCTCGAGCCGCGCGAGGTACTGCTCCCGATCGCGATCGAACACCGCCCAGGTTCCGTCGGGCTTCACCACCACCGAGCGCACGCTCTCGGCGGCGATCGTGCGGTGCTTGCCGGCGGCGATCAGCTCGACGCCCTCGGGCCGGGCCACGCCGCAGACGTTGCCGTCGGAGGAGCAGCTCGCCCAGGTGGCTCCGTCGAAGCGGCCGAGATCGACCAGGTGCGGCTGCGGGCGGGTGGCGAGCGCGCGTACCCGGGTGCCCGCATCGCCTTCGTCGATCGCGAGCGCGGCGCCGATCAGCTGGCCGTTGTCGCGCGAGAGCAGCGCGGCGGGTTCTCCCGGCACCACCGCGAACAGCCCGGTGCCGCCGTCGGTCTGCCCGAGCACCAGCAGGGTCGAGTCGCTGCCAGGGTGGGCGTCGACCGCGACCCACGCCGGCGGAAGCACCGGCGCGTGCTCGACCTTCCAGTCGCCCTGCACCAGCAAGAGCATCAGGGGAAGCACGGGGCGATGATGACAGCTGTCGCCGCGTTTGTGTTCCCTCGGGGAACCGGCGCATGCTGCCGAAGCGTCTCTCGCGCATGCTCACCCTGATCGCCGCGTTGTGCGTGTCGCAGGCCCCGCCCCGGCAACAGCCGTCGGTGGAGTCGGTGATTCCCGCGCGGCCGGTGACTCCCCGAAAGAGACGTCGCGGGTACCCCCAGCGGGTGTTGCGGCCGTACGACCCGGGCACTCCGCTCGTGCTGTCGTTCGATCGCGCGCCTGTGCAGTGGCGGGGAGCCGACGCCACCTTCGAGCTCGAGCCGGGCGTGCCGAGCCGCACCGTCTGGCCGCGCGAGAGCACGCCGTGGCTGGTGCGCGACCTCAATCACGACGGGAAGATCGACAGCGGCCGCGAGCTGTTCGGCTCGAACACGCTGCTGCCCGACGGCTCCCGGGCTCGCAACGGCTTCGAGGCGTTGGCTGCGCTCGATGACGGCGACGGTGTGCTCGACGCCCGCGACGCCGTGTTCGCGGACCTGATGCTGTGGCGCGATGCCGATGGCGACCGCCGGGTGGGGCCGGGTGAGCTGACGCCGCTCTCCGAAGCGAAGGTGAAGCGCATCGAGCTGCGCTACGCCGATCGTCCGCGCTGTGAGCCGGGCGGTGGGTGCGAGCGGGAACGGGCCCGGTTCTTCTTCGACAGCCCCGAGCGCGAAGGCGCGGTGATCGACCTGCACCTGCTGCCGGTGCCGGGCAGCTAGGCGACTGACACGCATTGATGGAGGGAGGCGCGGCTGGGTCGCGCGCGCTCGAGCCCGGCCGCACTCCGCCCGCGGAGCGTGACCACCTCCTGCGATGGTGGTGTTCTCCGAGCGCCGCTCAGCCGTGCGGTGCCTCTCGCACTTCAGCGTCGTCTCATCTGCAACCCCCGCTCGTCGTTGCGATGTCGTTTACCCACATCACGCGTGGGTAAATGACATCACGACGGCGAAGGGGCGACCGTGCGCCGCAGCTCGAGCCCGTGACGTTTCATCAACCGGTAGAAGGTCACCCGGTTCACGCCCGCTTCTTTCGCGGCGGCGTCGACCTTGCCGGCGTGTGACTCGAGCAATTGCGAGAGGTAGCGGCGCTCGTGTGGCAGCACCCACTCTTCGCGCAGCTGCGCCAGGGTGCGCTTCTCGGGTCTGGGCGCGTGGCTCTGCGGCTTGCCGCGGTGAAACTGCTGCGGCAGGTCGGCGGGGAGGATCACGCTGCCCTTGGCCATGATCACCGCGTGCTCCAGTGCGTTCTTCAGCTCGCGCACGTTGCCGGGAAAGTCGTAGCCGTCGAGCAGCGCCATCGCGTCGGGTGCAATCGATGAGACGCCGCGGCCGTGCTTCTGCTCCGCCTGCTGCAGAAACACCTGCGCGAGGATCGCCAGGTTGTCCTTGTAGCTGCGCAGCGGAGGCAGCTCGATCGTCATCACCCCGACGCGGAAGTAGAGGTCGTCGCGAAAGCGGCCCTGGCCGACCATCTGCCCGAGGTCGCGGTTGGTGGCGCAGATCAGCCGCACGTCGACCCGGCCCGGCGCGGCGTTGGAGCCCAGCGGCGTCACCTCGCCCTGCTCGATCGCGCGGAGCACCTTCGCCTGAAGCATCAGCGGCAGCTCGCCCAACTCGTCGAGGAAGAGGGTGCCTTTGTCGGCCTTCTGAAACTCGCCGACCTTGTCGAAGCTGGCTCCGGTGAACGCGCCCTTCACGTGACCGAAGAGCACGCTCTCGAGCATCGTCTCGGGAATCGCCGCGCAGTTCACCGTCACCAGCGGAGCCGACGAGCGCCGGCTGTTGAAGTGGATCGCGCGGGAGACCAGGTCTTTGCCGGTGCCGCTCTCGCCGGTCACCAGCACCGGGGCGTCGGTGGAGGACACCTGCTCGATGCGCCGCTCGACCTCCAGCCACGAGGTCGAGAGCCCTTTGATCACGAACGGCCGGCCGGAGGCGCGGGTGCTCGCCGCCAGCTGCGCGCGCCTGAGGAACTTCGCGGCGTCGGCCGCCACCTCTTCCAGCGCGCCGGCGTGGGCGGGCTCGAAGCCGTGTTTGCGGTCGTGCGACACCGTGAGCACACCGATCGCCTTGCCCTGCCAGGGGATCGGCACCGCCAACACCGAGCCGACCTCGAGGAAGTAGCGGGCGTAGTTGGGGTCTTTGCTGGTGTCGTTGCAGAGGTAGGGCTCGTTCGACTCGAAGCAGGTGAGCGCGATGCCGTTGGGCCGGCCGTCGCGCCGCGGCCGCAGCACCGTGCCCATGCCGGGCAGCGCCACCACCACGCCGTCGACCACGTGAAAGTCGACCCGCAGGCCCTTCAGCTTCGGCTCGTAGAGAAAGACGGCGCCGCTGTTGCTCTTCGTTCGCTCGCAGGCGACCTCGACCAGCCGCCGCGCGACCGACTCGATGTCGGCGGCGTGGAGCGCCTCGTCGGTGTTGCGTTGATGCAACATGGGTTGCACTTGTACATCAACAGGAACTGCGTTCGCAACGAGCGCCGGTTAGGGCGTCAGTGGCGGCGGGTGGTTACGCGCGGCGACGGCTCGGCACGCACACTGCACACGGGCGATTCCAGATTCTCAAACTCACTCCCCAAGGAACTTCAATGAACGCCCTCCGTACCGCTCTTCTCGCCGCCGTCGTCGCCACCCTGACTGCCTGTGGCGGCCAGGAAGCCACCATCGGCCAGGGCGACGACGTGTCTGACACCAACGACGCGGCGCTCTCGACCTCGAAGTTCGAGACGTTCCAGGGCAAGGACGGCAAGTACTACTTCCACCTGCTGGCGGGGAACGGCCAGAAGGTGCTCGCGTCGCAGGCCTACGCGTCGAAGTCGTCGGCGCTCGACGGCATCACCTCGGTGAAGAACAACAGCGTCGACACCGGCCGCTACTTCATTCGCGAGGCGTCTGACGGCAGCTGGTACTTCGTGGTGATCGCGACCAACGGCCACATCATCGCGATCAGCGAGATGTACACCACCCAGTCGAACGCGACGAAGGGCATGACCACGGTGCAGGGCCTGGTGAACATCGCCGCGGCGCCCGCTTCGGCTCCGGTCGGCGCGCTGAACTTCGAGGTCTTCAAGGGCCTCGACGGCAAGTACTACTTCCACCTCAAGGCGGCGAACGGCGAGATCGTGCTGCAGTCGCAGAGCTACACCACCAAGACCTCGGCCAACGGCGGCGTGACCTCGGTGAAGAACAACGGCGGCGACGCGGCGAAGTACGACGTGCTGGCGGCGGCCGACGGCGAGTACTTCTTCCACCTGAAGGCGGCCAACGGCCAGATCATCGCCCACGGCGAGACCTACGCCTCGCAGTCGGCGGCGCAGGACGCGGTCACCAGCACCGTCGCGATGATCCGTCAGTAAACGAAGACGTCACCCGCTGAGCCTAAGGGGGCAGGGAAGAACATCTCCCCGGCGGAGACACTCAGAGAGCGCGAACCCGCCCCCGGGTCTCGCGCTCTCTGTTTTTGCGGGAACGACCCCTCTCCTTTGGGAGAGGGCCGACGGATGCGCAGCATCCGCGGGGTGAGGGACCGCCCTGCCCGCACGTCGAACGGCGCCCCAGTGGGTCGAAGGGATCGTCAAAAAGCACCGCGTAGGGTTTTGCCGTACGGTGGTGTCCAACCCTCAGTGACCGCGAACGCCGCCCGCGCCGTCGAAGCACCCGACCTCACGGCGGCCGTTCGCGCAGCAGCGGCAGGCGACCCGAAAGCGTTCGCAGTGCTCGTCAGCGCGACGCGCGATCGCCTCTTCCGGCTGGCTTGCCGGGTAGTGGGCGATGCCGACGACGGCGCCGACGTTCTCCAAGACGCGTACCTTCGAGCGTTCGCGAGCCTGCGCCGAGGCGAGTTCGACGGCCGTGCGTCGATCGACACCTGGCTGTACCGCGTCGCACTGACCGTGGCCTTGAACACCCGTCGGAGCCGGCTGCGTGGCCAGGCGCGCGACGCAGCGGCGCCGCGTCCATCGGTCGACGCGCTCGAGCAGGCGCAAGCGCGTCTCCACCTGCGCGAAGCCTTCGAGTGGATGCGGGAGCTGCCCGACGAGCAGTACGCGGCGATGGTGCTGCGCGGCCTCGAGGGCCTCTCGACGAAAGAAACCGCGGAGGTGCTCGGCTGCAGCGAAGGCGCGGTGGAGCAGCGCCTGGTGCGTGCGCGCGAGGCGCTGCGCAGGAGGTCGGAACAATGAGCGACTTCGATTCGAAGCTCGACTCGCTGAAGCGAGGCACGGATGGGCTGAAGGCGCCGGAAGGGTTCGACGCGGCGCTGAATGCGAAGCTGGTGGCAGCGGCGGCCTTGCCTCCCGCTGCGGCAGGTGCGGGTCTGGCGTGGGGGCTGAAGCTGCTGATTGGAGTCGTCGCATTTGGCGCGGCAGGTGGTGGGGTGTGGTGGGCAACGGCCGACCAGGAAGTCGTGCACGCGCCCGTCGTGCAGACGGAACCACGAGCGGCGAGCCCCGCTTCCGTCGTACCCAGCCGGGTCCCACAGCCGATGGTGCACGAGGTTCCTCGTGTTGCGGTCGCACCAACTCCGGCGACTTCGACCACGGCGGCACCGGCGGGCGAGGTTCCAGAAGTCACACCGCCGCCGCCACCGGTCGTTGCGCCCGCCTTGGCGCCGCTCGACGGAGGTGGCGCGGCCGTTTCATCGATCCAGACGACGGTGAGTGAAACGGTCACCACGGTCGCGCACGACACGGTGATGTCGTGCGGTAGGCCAGTCGATCGAATCGACCTCGTTTCGCTCGGGCCCGCGCGGGACGCTCTGCGTCAAAGAGCGGGTGAGGCGAAAGACGTCTTGAGCGCCATCGTCGATACGCGGGGGGCACGCCCCTCGAAGCCGCAGGGGGACGATGTCGTCGCGGTGGGTCGCTTCGTTTTCGACGGAGGCCCCGGCATTCACGGCATCAGCGGTGACGTGAAGATGATCGAAGGCTGGTTCGTCGTGTCCGGTGCGAGACGCGACCGGATCGAAGTCGTGGTGAACGAATACCGCCCGATCGCGTTGTCGTTGGAGGCGCTCTCGCACGGTCGGCACTACGTGGGCGACGTGCAGTTGCATTGGGTGGGCGCACGTCCCCCAGACGATCGGCAGCTGAGAGTCTCGGTCCAAGGCGTCAGTGCGAACGCCCGAGTTCGCCTGTTTCCGATGTCGTGCAGCCGTGATGGACAGTGGAACGCATCGTGGATTCCCGCCGCAGATGTGCCGTCGACCCGGTTCGAGGTGGTGTTCAAGAACCTGTCGGCGACCCGCTACCGTCTCGCGGCGTACGCACCAGGTGCGGAACCTGCGTGGACCGAGGCGAGCACCATCGACTCGCGCAGCGCTTCGGCGATCATTCCGCTCGCGCCCGAGCGGTTGGCCCACGTCGAGCTCATCTCGGGCCGGAGCGAGGTCGCGCTCAGCAAACCGTGGACCCCAGCGCCCGGAGTCTCGCTTCAGTTCAAGCCCGGTCGAGACGTCGGATCGCTGTGCCTCGACGGCTCCGAGTGGATTGCTCACGCCGTCCAGGGACCCATGGAAAGCGTTCGCCCAATGGAGACCGAAGAGCTGTTGCGCGGAAGGACCAGCTGCCTGGTCTTCGACACCGCGATCGTCTTCCAGTCGCTGACGACCAGGAAGATGGTGGCCGCGGAGTTCAGGCGCTGATCGGGGGCCAATTCCCTCAGCGAATGAGCTCGTCGATACGCGCGAACTCCATCTTCGAACACACCGCATCGGCGCCCGCGCGAACGAGCGCCGCGTTCCCAGCCTCGTGCGAGGAGATCGCGATCACCCGCCCGCGAAACCCACGACCCCGAAGCTCGACCACGAACGCGTCGCCCTTGCCGTCATCGAGGTCGTAGTCGACCAGCGCCACGTCGAAACCGGCCGCTCGCTGCGCCTCGGCGATCGACCCAACGACGGTGACCTCGTGAGCCGACAGAAACTGCTTCACCACGGTCTGCGCGAACACCCGGTGGTTCTCGACGAAGAGGACCTTCACGGGTGCAGCGAATCGCAATCAGCGCCGTCGGTCATCACCCGCACCTTCATCGGGAACTTCGACCCCTCGCCGAGCGCGCGCCACATCTGCTCGTTCTTGTCGCACTTGTAGTGCTTGCCCTCGCTCGAATCGAGCTCGACCACGTACTCCTCGTGGTGAGGCCCTTCGCGTTCGCAGCCGCGGCAATTGCCGGTGTGCATCGACGGCAGTGAAGGCCACGACGGCGATTGGCTGAGGGTGCCGCCGGCCTCGACGCTGCGCTCCCGCTGCCAGCGATCGACCGTGTAGTAGCACTTGTAGTCGTACACCGGCTCGCTGCGGTACTTGGTCTCACACACCTCGCGCTTCTCGAACGAGCCGTTGCCGCGATCGACGTTCTTGGTGTGGCAGGTCTGTCCGTCGGGAATCTGCTTGGTCGACCGCTGCTCGCGCTCGCGGCGAATCGAGTACGCGTCGCCGGGCGTCGAGTCGCACCACGCCGACTCGCTCTTCGGGTTCAGCGCCTCGATGTCGATCGACCGCGACCAGTGGTGACCCTTCACCGTCACCGAGACCTCTTTCTTCCAGCTGACGCAGACCACGATCAACATCAGGAACATCGCGCCCACGCCGATCGCCGCCTTGGCGATGCCCGACATGCCCTTCTTCGGCTGCGCCTTCTGCTGCTGCGCCACCACCGCGTTGCGCTTGTCCTGATCGGCCTGCAGCTTCACCCGCGCCGCTTCGTCGAGCGGAGCCCCGCACTGCCGGCACGCGTTCGCCTTCGCTCCGTTCGGCGTCTGACAGTTGGGGCACTGCTTGTCGGCGCCCTCGAAGGTGAGGTTGACCGCCTGCTCCTGCCCCGCCGGAGGGAAGTACCGCCGGGTCGCGTCTTGCGGCGCACTGCAGTTGGGGCAGAACCGGTTGGTCACCCCGAGCAGCTTGGCGGTGCCGCAATACGCGCAGTCCCACCACATCTCGAACACGCCGACGATCTCTTCGGTCGAGTCGCGGCCGGTGCTCGCCTTGCTGCCCACCGCGCCGCCGATCTTCGGGCCCGGGCCGTCGGCGCGCGCGCCGAGCTTGCCGCCGGTGACGCGAAACAGCTCGCCACCGTCGAACCAGGTGCCGCCGCACTCCTTGCAGACGTCGAGCTCGACGCCCTTGGCGTCGATCGCCACGCACCCCTGCTGACACCGCGGGCACTTCAGCGGCCGGGTCGACGAGCGCTTCGCCTTGTCCAACGTCTGGGCGAACTGCTTGAGGTCGAACCCGAGCTCACCGAGCAGCTTTCGGGTGGTGTCTCCCGACACCGACACGCCAGAACACTTCGCGCAGGTGAAGCTCTCGCGACCCACTCCCTCGCCGGGTTGTGACGGCCGCAGCTCCCCGCCGCACGCAGGGCACGTCTTCGACATGGGCATGGGCCGACGCTAGCGAGAAGCCAGCGCCTGCTCCACCGCGCTCTGGCTCCAGCCGGCGATGATCTTCCCGTAGACGTCGATCACCGGCACCCCGCTGGGCCGAACGCCCTGCGCGGTCGCCTTCTGAACCAGCTCGCTGGCCGCGCCCGGGTCTTTCTCGACGTCTTTCTCCACGAAGTCGATGTGCTTGCGGCGGAAGTACTCGCGCGCCTGTTTGCAGTACCCGCACCAGCTGGTGCCGTAGAGCACCACCTGGTTGGTGTGCACCGGCGCCCCCATCGCGCGCGGCCGCGAGCCGCTCGGCTCCTTCGCCGCTTTTTCCTGCGCGAGCGCCAGCTGCCGCTCGAGCACGTTCAGCTCCGACATGCTTGCCTTGCGGTCCGAGAGCTCGTTCTCGGCCTTCACCTTCGCCACCTCGGCGCGCTTCTGCTGCTTGTCGTCGAGCTTGCCGGCGCCGTTGAGCGCGTCGAGCGCGCGCTGCCACTCGCCCGCTTCGATCGCCAGCTCGGCCCGGTGCACGTGCGCCTCGCCGCTCTTCGGGTCGGCCTTCAGCCAGCGCTCGGCGTACTGCTCGGCGACTTCGAACTGCTGCTGCACGAACGCCGCCTTCGAGCCGGCCTCCAACGCCTGCAATTGGTCGGGCGAGAGCTTGAGCGCCATCTGCGCGAACTGGAGCGCGAGCGCGGGGTCTTTCTTCGCCTGCGCCGCCAGCGCCGCCTCCCCGAGCACGTGCGCCGCCTTGGGCTTGTCGGCCTCGTCGAGCTTCTTGCCGTCGAGCGCGAACAGCACCTCGTCGAGGTTGCCGGTCTTCAGCTGCGCCCGGGCGTCTTCCACCGGATTGGCCGAAATCACCGCCAGGAGCGTGAAAACGAGCATTCGTAAGCATCCTGACAGAAAGGCCTTTGTAGAAATACTTTGCCTTATTCGGGCCAAACCCTTAACCGTTACGCCGCCGTGCGGCCCCAAACGGAGAAGGGTTTGTCCCTAATCGAGGAGCCCGGAGCGCTTTGCCAGAAGCTGGCAGAGCGAGTGCGGACGCTTCGCCTGGAGCGCACTTGGACGCGTGAGGAGCTCGCGCGCCGGGCAGGAGTCGCAGCGGCAACCCTGAAACACTTCGAGCGCACCGGTCAGGTGGCGTTGGAGCGGCTGGTTCGACTGGCCGTGGCGCTCGATGCGAGTGAAGGGTTCGAAGGTCTCCTCACGGCGCGCCCGCAGACGCTCGCCGAGCTCGAACAACCCATGCGCCGCAGGCAACGCGGCCGGAGGCAGCACCGTGCCAGGGCTTGATGTCAGAATTTGGCTGAACCCCGAATCGCAGCGACTCGGCCGTCTCTTCGACGACGGCGACCGCATTCTCTTCGAGTACGACGAGGAGTTCCTCGCCACCAAGCTCGAGGTGTCGCCGCTCAAGCTGCCGCTGAAGCCGGGCATTCTCGAGGCCGGCGCGGTCGAGCTCGACGGGCTCCCGGGCCTGTTCTACGAGTCGCTCCCCGACGGCTTCGGCCTCAAGGTGATGGATCGCGCGTTGATGTCGCGCGGCCACGATCTCACCCGCGTCTCGGTGCTCACCCGGCTGGCGTACCTGGGCTCCCGCGGCCTCGGCGCGCTCACCTTTCACCCCGGCGAGCCCGAGAACCGGCAGATGGAGATCGAGCTCGACCCGCTGGCGCGCGAGGCGCAGCGCGTCTCCGAGCTTCGCGAGGGGCCCGAGGTTCGGCCCGAGAAGCTCGAGGTGCCCGAGATCGTGCGCATGACCGCGATCGCCGGCGGCACCAAGCCGAAGGCCGCGGTGCTGCTCTCGAAGGAAGGGCGGCTGCTCGCCGGTGAAGGCCCGGTGCCCGAGGGCTACTCGCACTGGCTGCTCAAGTTCTCGACCAAGCGCGAAGCGCGCGACGGCGGCCCGCTCGAAGAGGCGTTCGCTCAGATGGCGCGCGCCGCCGGCATCGCGGTGCCGCAGACCCGGCTGCTGGAGCTGAAAGACGGCACCTGCTGCTTCGGGATCGCGCGGTTCGATCGCGCCCTCGAGGTGCCGACCAAGAGCAAGAAGAACAAGGTCGCCGGCAACCTGGAGCGCCGCCTCCACGTGCACACGCTCTGCGGGCTGATGCACACCGACCCGACGCTGCCGTCGCTCGACTACCGCACCATTCTTCAGGCGACGTGGACGCTGACCAAGAAGCACCCCGACGTGGTCGAGGTCGCGCGCCGCATGCTGTTCAACGTGATGGCGGTGAACCGCGACGACCAGGCCCGGCACTTCGCGTTCTTGATGAACGACGAGGGCGAGTGGTCGCTCGGCCCCGCGTACGATCTCACCTATTCGGAAGGCATGAACGGCCACCACACCACCTCGGTCCGCGGCGAGACCTCGAACCCGAACTGGGAAGCGATGCACGAGCTCTGCGACGAGGCGAGCATCGACGAGAAGACGATTCGCACCGTGGCGGAGCAGGTCGAAGACTCGGTCGCCACCTTCGGCAAGCTCGCCAAGATCACCGGCGTCAGCCCGACCGGCATTCGCCGCGTCGAGCGCCGGATGAACGAGGTGCGCGAGGTGCTCGGCACGCCGCGGTGGAAGAACAAGAAGGCGGCCAAGCCGGCGAAGAAGAAGACCGCCCGCTCCAGCGCCCGCGCCTGAGTGAATCCTCTCCTTTGGGAGAGGCCGACGAGCCCCATAGGGGCTCGCGGGTGAGGGACAGCCCTGTCTGCGCGTCGCACGCGGCGCCGCTGCTTCAAGAGATCGCGGGTGAGGGACAGCCCTGTCTGCGCGCCGTTACTTCACGACGATCTTCAGCGGTGTCCCCGGCCCGGGCCCGGTGGGAATCTCGATTACCGTCACCTGACCGTCAGGCGCGAGCTTCACCTCGACGTCGATGAACGCGCGGCGGCCGAACAGCGCGGCGATCGGCTTGGCATCGACCGGCCGGGGGTTGATCAGCGCGCCCTGAAATTTGCGCCCGTGTTTGTCGGCGACCAGCCCGCCGTGAAAGTGCAGCTCGACGCTGTACTTCACTCCGCCGCTGTCGAGCTCCAGCCGCGCCGGTGAGCAATCGGGGTCGAACTGGCTCGCGGTCACCGTCGCGCGCACGGGCCCGCTCAGCGAGCCCTGTAGCGTGCGCGCGGCGCTCGGCCCGGTGACGACCGGCCCCACCTCGACCATCGGCAGCGTCGCCTCGACGCCGGTCTCGACGAACTGCCACTCCTTGTCGAGCAGCGCCTTCTTCCAGAACCCCTTCTCGCCTTCGACCCGAAGCTCGCGCGCGGCATTGCCGAGGCCGGTCTGCCGAATGGTGACCCGGGTCGAGTGCGGCCCCGGCACCGCCGGCTGCTGCACCCACTCTTCGGGCGGCAACGTGCGAACGGCGTCGTCTGCTCCGGTGCGTTTCTCGCGGCCGTACGAGTACGGCAGCAGCGGGTCGTCGCCGACGGTGTCGAAGTCGGCCAGCCGGGTGAACAGGTTGCCGTGGGCGTCGCTCACGAACAGCGTCGAGGCGCTCGCCGAGAGGTGCTCCGCGACGAACGAGCCGTGCAGCGGCAGGCAGATCTTCCGCTCGAACTTCGGAGGCAGCCACGGGTCGGCGTACTCCAGCCACTTCCCCTCGGCGTCGAGCGAGTAGAAGGTGGTGACGCCGGCGGTGATCGGGTGCGGGTTGCCGTCGATGTCTTCGTAGTAGGTGAGCCGGTGGCTCATCGCCAGGTCGCGGTGCGGGAACGCCACCGAGAGCGGGCCGGTCATTCCCGTCGGGCCCCAGACGTCGGTCCACTTCAGCGTCGAGAGCTTGGTGTAGAAGACGCGGCCCACCTCGGAGAACACGACCAGGTTGTCGCCGTCGGCCGACAGCGAGGTGAGCGTCGCCGGCTTCGTCTTCGAGGTCGGCAGCCCATCGGGCGGAATCTTCACCCACTCCTTCGCCGGAGCGCCGCGCGGCTTCCACCACACCCGGCCGTCGCTGATCGCCAGGTCGTACTTGGCGGTGAAGCTGGAGGTGGGCGTCTCGAGCTCGACCCTGTCGGGCAGGGAGATCAATGAGACGGCGAGTAGGAGCGTGAGCAAGTGAGTGCTGTCCCTCACCCGCGAGCGTCTATGACGCTCGTCGGCCTCTCCCAATGGAGAGGGGTCATACGGGGCGCTTCTTTCGCATTCGGAGGAAGGTCACCAGCCAGCCGACGAACACGCCGAGCAGGAACACGCCCGAGCCGGCCGCCGCCGCCATCTTCAGCAGCTTGTGCCCCATCGGGCCGACCGGCTGCTTGCCGGTGGTGCCGCTCGCCTTGGTCACCACCACCCAGCCGCGCGATTTGCCGGCGTCGGGGTCGGTGGTGTTCATCGCGTTGAAGAGCGCATCGACCTTCGCCCAGTACGGCGGGTAGCGCATGCGGGCGACGTCGAGCACCAGCACCCGGTCGGAGGCCTCGTCGTACGCCGCGACGGGAGACCAGTGGGCGCCCATGTCCTGCTTCAGCTCCGAGCGGTTGAAGTCGACCAGAATGAAGTCTTTCGGGTCGTCGAGGTTCTTCTTCAGCTCGGCGCGAAACGCGTCGACGCTCGAGGCGTCGGCGAACACCGGAGCCGCGGTCGCGCCGTTCGCCTCCAGCAGCGCGGAGATCTGCTCGATGGTGAGCCCGCCCTTCTGCACGTGCTCGGCGTCGATGCCCGCCGGCGTCTTCGCCGCGAACACGTTCTCCTGGGTGAAGGCCCGAAAGGGCGCCCAGTCCTTCACTTCGGGCGATTGAATGTCGAGGCTGTCGAGCACCATCACCGACGAGGCGACCCCGCAGAACGCGGTGGTGCGCTGGGTGGTGAAGTGGCTGACCAGGGGAAAGAAGTCGGCCTTGTGCTGCGCCGCCTGCAACAGCTCGTGGCCTTCTTTGCTGTCGAAGGCGACCAGGGTGTCGGGCAACGGTTGGAGCTGGGCCAGTAACAACAACGTGAGCGCCGTCATGACGCCTCTTCATACCAGTCGAGCAGCGGCTTCGGCTCACCTTCGCCCGCGTGGAGCGAGGCGAACCGATCGAGCAGCGCGCCGGTCTGCTCCAGCGGCTGGCGCTGGGGGCCGCTGGCGCGATGACAGAAGTACGTGCGGCACCCGAACGGGCGCGCCTCGTAGACGCTGCAGCGGTTGTCGATCAGAAACGGGCAGGCGCCGTCGGCGCGCTTCGGCGGCAGCACCCGGCGCTCGCGCTTCAAGAACGCCATCAACAGCGCCCACTCCGAGGGCCAGAGCCAGGGTTGGCGGCCGGTGTTCTTGAGCTGGCAGCACTCCGCCGACGCGGGGCACGAGAACGGCTTGTAGAGCGCGTCGGCCTTGGCCAGCAGCGCCTTGGTTTCGGTGAGGGCCTTTCGATCCACTTCTGATGAGTCTATCGCGGCTGCATACGCTAGCGTTCCACACGTGCAGAACCCGCCCGTGACGTTTGGAGCGTTGTGCGCGATTCACCCCGACCGCACCGCGCGAATGACCTGCCGGCGCTGCGGCAACTTCATGTGCGACGAGTGCTCGGTCGGCGGGAGCGAATCGCTCTGCCCCCGGTGCCTCCAGCTGAGCGGCTACCAGTCGTTTCCCTACGACCGCAACAACGTCGGCTTCAGCGAGCTGATCTCCTACTGCTTCGAGGTGTTCAAGCGCGAGTGGGTGATGCTGTCGATCTCGGTGCTGATCCTGATGGGGGTCGGCTTCGTCGCCAACCTGCTCGGCAGCGTGCTCCAGTCGATCTTCACCGCGGTGGGCGGCAAGTCGATGGTGGCGCTGTTCGCGGCCCAGGGCGTCGCCACCATTCTCACTTCGATCGTTCAGGGCGTGTTTCAGCTCGGCATCTACCGGATCAACTTCGACGTGCTCGAGGGCAAGAAGGCCGACCTCGCCCGCATGTTCACCCAGATGTCGAAGCTCGGCCGCTACCTGCTGCAGACGCTGATCGTGCTCACCGCGTTCGGCCTGCCGGTGTTGATCTACTCCGGCGTGCTCTACCTGATCGCCAGCCGCGGCGGGCAGGTGTCGTTCGACCTCGACCACCCGAACTTCGACGAGCTGGGGCCGGTGCTGATCGCCGGCATCGCGATCGGTGCGGCGGTCTTCATTCCTTTCTTCATCTACTTCGGGCTGCCGATCGGCTTCGCCAGCATGGAGCTGGTCTACGGCGACGTCGACGCGATCGAAGCGCTCAAGCGCGCCTTCGTGATCGCCAAGGGCTTTCGGCTCTGGCTGGTCGGCTACGGCATCATCGCGTTCGGGCTCGCCCTCGCCGGTGTGATGGCCTGTTGCATCGGCATCATTCCCGCCACCGCGCTCATCTCTCTCATCAACGCGGCGTTCTATTTCGCGATTCGAAACGGCTCTGGGCTCCCGCAGGCGCCTCCGGGCTGAGCAACGGGCAACGCAAAGGGGGTAGCGATGCGGTCGTGCGTCGCAGTGGCAGCGCTCACGCTGGTGGCGTGTGGCCCGCCGTCAGACCTCTGCAAGGGGGTCACCTGCCCCAAGACTCAGACGTGTGATCCCGACATCGGGCAGTGCAAGCCGAACCTCGGCGTCGGTGGTGGCGGCGGAGCAGACGCGGGCGCCGGCGGCGGTTCGGCGACCGGCGGAGGAGGTGGCGGCTCGGCCACCGGGGGAGGTGGGGCGACGGGAGGCGGCTCAGCGACCGGCGGCGGAGGCAGCGCCACCGGTGGTGGCGGCTCGGCGAGCGGCGGCGGCAGCGCGGCCGGCGGTGGCACGGCGGTCACCAACGACACCTGTGCGTCGCCGAAGGTGATCGTGTTCGACGGCGGCTTCTTCGACGGCGGCCAGGTGGTCACCTTCACTGCCGATCTCGGCACCGCGACCGACGACTACCACGGCAGCTGCTCGAGCAGCTTCGGCGGCGACCTCGTCTATCGGCTCAACGTCACCTCCGCGCAGGACATTCTGATCAGCGCGCACGGCGGCGGCAGCGACCCCGCGATCTACGTCGGCCAGAGCCCGTGCCAGTCGGCCGACGGTGGCTACACGCCCTTTCGCGACGCGTGCGCCGACCGCACCTCGGTGAACGAGACCGAGACCCTGGTGCTCCGCAACGTGCAGCCGGGCGTCTACTTCCTCTTCGTCGACGCCTACACCCCGTCGTCGGCGGGCACGCCTCAGGTGACGATTCGCACCGGCCCGGCCCAGACGGCGGTGCCCGGCGATCTCTGCACCGCGCCGCTGGCGCTGTTCGCCGACGGTGGCGCGCAAGACACGGTGACCGCCACCACCCGGGGCGCGATCGACGACTCCACCAGCGAGTGCTCGCTCAACGCCGGCACCGACGGCGGAGACGTCTACTTCGGCTTCACCACCACCTCGTCGCGCCGCTTCGCCGCCACCGCCACGCCGCCGCTGACCTGGGACGGAGGGCTGCGGCCGGAGCTGTACCTGTCTCCCGCGGCCGACTGCGCCACCGGGGTGCTCGACTCCACCGCGCCGCGCCTCGGCTGCAGCGTCGCCGCCGGGCCGGAGCAGCCGGGCGAGCTGGTGATCGACGCGCTCCCCGCGGGCCAGTGGATTCTCACCGTCGACTCGCACCGCGACGAGAGCGCCTCGCCGACCTGGGGCGGGTTCACCTTGAGCGCGTCGCTCTCGCCGCCCGGCACGGCAGGGTCGAACGAAGCGTGCGCGAGCGCGGTGGCGTTGACGCTCGGCGCCGGCCCCTACGCGGGCACCAGCGCGTTCGGAGTGGTGGAGTCGACCCTCGCAGGCGCGGCGAACGATCAGCAGCTCACCTGCAACGGGCAGCTGCAGTCGGGGCCTGATCTCGCCTGGCGGGTCACCACCGGCGCCACCGCGGGGCCCGACGGCGGAATCGTGGTGAAGGCGACCGTCAGCTCCTCCGACTTCACCTCGCTGTTGCCCACCGTGTTCCTCCAGCGCACCTGCGGCGCCGACGCGGGGAGCAGCTGCAACCAGGCCGCCAGCACCGTCTCGGAGACGTCGAACGTGGCGGCGGCGTACCTGGTGGCCCCGGCCAACACCGCGCTCACCGCCTGGGTCGACACCGCGGGAGCAGGCGGGCCGTTCTCGCTCCGGCTTCAGACCGCCACGCCACCGGCGAACGAGCGTTGCGCCGCGGCGATCAGCTTGCCGCTCAACGCCTCGCTCGCCGGCACCACGCTCGGTGCCGCCAACGACTACGACAGCAACGGGGTGATCGACGTTCAGGGCGTGAACGACTGCTTCGACGATCTGTTCGGCGCCGACGTGGTCTACGCGTTCACCGCACCCACCACCGGCACCTACCTGGTGAAGATGCAGCCCGAGCCGCAGTTCAACGCCGCGCTGGGAATCGTCACCGACTGCAACTCGGTCAACGCCTGCGTGGCCACCGCCGACAACTGGCCCGAGTCGTGGGAGGAGACGGTGAGCTTCGCCGCCGCCCAGGGCGTGACCTACTTCATCATCGCCGACGGCTTCTCCGACGATCTCACCCAGCCCGGCGCGCGGGGCGGTTTCATCATCAGCGTCAGCCAGTAGTAGCCTATGGGCGTGCGAATCGCGGCATGCGCAGTCGCGGTGCTCCTGGCGGGTTGCGAGTGCAGCCAGGCCGGCGGCCAGCTCGCGGTGGTCTTCGAGTCCAACGGGGAGCTGATCACCAGCACCACCGCCGGGGGCTTCACGCTCGGCCCGGTCGCGAGCGGCAACACCATCACCCAGCCGATCGTGCTGAAGAACATCGGCAGCGCGTCGATCACCCTCGCGGGGGTCGAGCGGGTCTCGGGCGCACAGGTCGCGTTCGACGCTCCGCCCAAGGCAGATCAGCCGTATCGCCTCGACGGCTTCATCGAGGGCTTCGAGATGTTGCCGTCGACGGTGAAGGGGCTGGTGCTGACGTTGAACGCGCCGCCCACCCAGGCGCCGGTGCTCGAAGAAGACGTCACCCTTCGGGTTCACGCCCAGAGCGGCGAAGAGCTGCAGTCGCTGATCCTGGTGATTCGCGCGGAGGACCTCGGCGCCCAGTGCCAGGTCGACCCGGTGCTCGACTTCGGAGTGATTCCCGTCGGCACCCAGCGGAGCAAAGACCTTCGGCTCAGCAACCCGACGCCGCAGTCGCTGGTCGCCACCCTGGGCGACGTTCATGGAGACCCCGAGCTCACCGGGCCCGCGGGCGGCGAGCTCGAGCTGGTTCCGTTTCAGGTGGCGTCGAAGAGCTACACGTTTTCTCCCACCGCGCCGGGGCAGTTCACCGCCCAGGTGAGCGTGAAGCCCTCGGCGGCGTGCGCGACGGTGAAGGTGACCTTGCGCGGCCGCGCGGTCCAGGCGTGGATCACCGCCGATCCCTCTCCCGTCGAGTTCGGAGCGCAGGCGCCCGGCGGGCTGATTCACCAGCGCCTCACCTTCACCAACTGGACCGGGCAGGAGGTCACCGTCTCGCAGCTGCGGATCACTGGCGAGGCCGACTTCACCGTCGCTCAGCCGCAGGTGGTCTTGCCGGCGGCCGGGCAGGGCACGATCGACCTGTCGTTCTCTCCGCTGCAGATGGGGTACCGCACCGCCACCTTGGGCTACGTCACCGATCTCGCGATTCAGCCCGAAGGGCAGGTGCTGCTCGAAGGCATCGGCGGAGGGCCCGACGTGGAGGTCACTCCGGGGAGCATCGACTTCGGCCAGGTGCCGTTCTTCGCCGGTACCGCGCACGGCCCCGCGGGAGCGGCCACGCTCTCGATTCACAACCGCGGAGACGCGCCGCTGCATTTCGGTACGCCCGCCTTCAGCGTGGTCGGCCAGCAGTCTGGCGACGTCTGCGTGGGCGACTTCGACCCGCAGCTCGGCTGCCGCAACACGGTGAGCGGCTACGACGCCTCGAAGGGCATCGCGCCCGGTGAGACGCTCTCGCTGCCGGTGCACGTGGTGCCGTCGACGGGCACCGCCGCGGGCATCGTCTTCAGCTGGACGCTCGACCTCTTCACCGATGATCCCGATCAGCCGCTCACCGTGGTTCCGCTGAGCGCGACCGCGGTGCAGCTGCCGCCGTGCAACTTCATCGTCACGCCGCAAGCGGCCGACTTCGGGGTGGTGAGCTCTCCGGCGGTGGGCAACCAGACCGTCACCGTTCGAAACAACGGGGTGGGGTCGGGTGACGTCTGCCTGATCACCGGCGTCGAGCTGGGCGCCGGCACCGCGCCGGGGTTCTCGCTCCCGCTGGGAACGACCAACAGCGTGATGCTCGGCCCCGGTCAGTCGCTCGACATTCCCGTTCAGTTCACGCCCAGGCCGTCGTCGCAGCTCAATCAACAGAGTGGAGCGCTCACCTTCTTCGCGTCGTCTCCGAGCGCGCCCTTCGTCTCGGTGCAGCTGGTGGCCACCGAAGGCGACGGCTGCCTGGTGCTCTCGCCGCTGCAGCAGAACTTCGGCAGCGTCGCGGTCGGCTGCGGCGCGGGCACCCACAGCTTCACCGCCACCAACATCTGCAGCACTCCGGTCACGGTGCTCAACGGCGCCTTCGCCACCCCGGGTGACTTCACGGTGGTGACTCCGATTCCCCCCAACACCCAGCTCGCGGCGGGTGCCAGCCTCACCTTCGAGCTCGGCTTTCACGCCAACTCGCTGGGCGCGCGGCAGACCGGCTTCGTGGTGACCTCGGTGGAGCAGGGCGCCACCCGCACCCGGCTGATCGCGCTCACCGCCGAGGGCAACAACACCGGCTACGAGCAGGACACCCGGGTGCAGACCGCGGTGGGCCAGGCCGACGTGCTGTTCCTGATCGACAACTCCAGCTCGATGCAGTCGCTTCAGTCGTCGATCGCGACCAACCTCGCCGCCTTCAGCCAGTACCTGGTCGACACGCACGCCGACGTTCAGCTCGGGGTGATCACCACCGACCTCGACGACCCGAACCAATCGGGCCGGCTCCAGGCGGCAGGCAGCAACCCGCGGGTGCTCAGCACCACGATGCCCGGCTTCGTCACGATGGCGGAGCAGAACCTCGACGTCGGCATCAACGGCAGCAGCAACGAGCACCTCGAGCTGGCGATCGTCACCGCGCTCAGCCCGCCGCTCTCCACCGGCTACAACGTGGCGCTGCGCCGCCCGAACGCGTCGTTCGCGGTGATCGAGCTCAGCGACGGCGCCGGCACCTTCGACAACACCTTCGTGCCGTTCCTGAAGTCGGTGAGCTCCACCACCAGCTACAGCGCGGCGAAGCCGTTCGGCACCTGCGGGGTTCTCGACCCCGCCGCCGACGCCGCGTACGTCGCGCAGACCGGCGGCATCAAGGTCGACCTCTGCCAACCCGGCTGGGGCCTCAAGCTCTCGGGGGCGATTCAGCCTTCGCTCCAGCTGCCGAAGACGATGAAGCTGGTGTCGGTGCCCGACCTCTCGACCGGAGGCGTGATCAGCGTCACCGTCGACGGGGTCGCGGTGAGCCAGCAGGTGTGGACGTACGATGCGACGACCAACAGCGTGACCTTCAACGGTCTCTACGCGCCGCAAGCGGGGCAGACGGTGAGCTTCACCTACCCGGTCGCCTGCGGCCCTTAGAGCACGCGCAGCACGTAGCACTTCAGGTAGCGGGTCTCGCGCAGCCCCAGCAGCACCGGGTGGTCGCGGCCCGCGCCGCGCTTCTCGACGATCTGCACCTTGCGGCCGGCGTCGGCGGCGGCGGAGTCGAGGATCTCCTCGAAGCGCTCTTCGTCGACGTGGTGGGTGCAGCTGGCGGAGATCAGGTAGCCGCCACGATCGAGCAGCTGCATCGCGCGGAGGTTGATCTCCTTGTAGCCGCGCACCGCGGCGTCGACCGCGCCCTTGTTCTTCGCGAACGACGGCGGGTCGAGCACGATGGTGTCGAACTTCTTGCCCTCGTCGAGCGCGTCGCGGAGCCAGTCGAACGCGTTGGCGCAGACCACCTCGACGTTGGGCAGCCCGTTGCGGGTGGCGTTGGCGCGCAGCTTTTCGCAGGCCGGCTCGGAGATCTCCACCGCGGTGACCGTGTCGCAGACCTTCGCCAGCTGCAGCGCGAAGCCGCCCAGGTAGCTGAAGCAGTCGAGGCCGCGACCGAACGCGTACTGCTTCACCGCGACGTGGTTCTCCCGCTGATCGAGAAACGCGCCGGTCTTCTGCCCGTGGAGGAGATCGACTTCGATCTCGATCTCACCCTCGCGGTAGCCGAGCGGCGTCTCGGGCAGCTTGCCGCGCATCACGCCCTTCTCGAGCGCGAGGCCTTCGAGCTTGCGCACCCCGACGTCGGAGCGGTTGACGATCGCCTTCGGCTTGAAGTGGCCTTCGAGCAGGTCGCAGATCAGCTCCTTGCGCTGCTCCATGCCGGGCACCAGGAACTGCACCGAGAGGTAGTCGCCGAAGCGATCGACGATCAGGCCCGGCAGCCCGTCGGCCTCGCCGTGCACCACCCGGTAGGTGTCTTCTTTCGGGAGCACCTTGCGGCGCAGCTGATCGGCCGCGGCGAGGCGCGCGGTGAAGAAGGTGGCGTCGACCTGGGTGTCGTCGCGGGTGAGCGCGCGGAGCGAGATCTTCGACAGCTTCGAATAGAAGGCCTGCCCCATCAGGTAGCCGCGATGGTCGACCACCCGCACCACCTCGCCGCCCTCGAGGCCTTTCGGCGCCTCGACGTCGGTCTGGTAGATCCACGGGTGGCCCTTGGTCCAACGCTCCACGCCTTTGCGTGAGAGCTTCACCGGCATCGAGTTCACAGCGTCAGCACCTCGTCGACCACCGCATGACCGTCGCGCTCGGTCACCGTGCAGGCGGCCACATTGGGGTCGTGCTCGAGGAACAGAATCCACCCTTCCTCGACTGCTTGCGCGAGCAGCTGCTTCTTCTCTTCGATCACCGTCAGCGGGTAGAGGTCGTACGCCGCCACCCAGGCCGCCCTGAGGTGCGCGGTGGTCGGGACCAGGTCGCCGCAGAACACCACCGTCTTGCCGCCCCGCTCGATCCTCGGCAGCTGCAGCCCGACGGTGTGACCTTCGGAGACGAACAGGTGGATCCCGTCGTAGAGCTCGGTGTTGCCCTCGAGCAGGTGCAGCCGGCCCGACTTCTCGAGCGCTGCGAAGTCTTCGGGGCGAAAGCTGCCGCGGTCTTTCTCAGACGGCTGGTGCGCCCATTTCCAGTGGCGGCGCTGCAGGTGGTAGGTCGCGTTGGGAAACGACAGCTGCGCCTCGCCTTCGAGCGCGCGCACGGTGCCGCCGGCGTGATCGAAGTGGAGGTGGGTGAGCACCACGTCGGTGATCTGCTCGCGGGTGACCCCGGCCTTCGCCAGCTCGGCGTCGAGGTGCACGCTGGCGTGGTCGATGCCGTACATCGCGCGGTGCTTGCCATCCCACCGGGAGCCGATGCCGTCGTCGATCAGCACCTTGCGCTCGCCGGCGTCGATCAGCAGGCAGCGGAGCGCGAGCCTGATGCGGTTGCGCTCATCGGGGGGAAACTGGCGCTCCCAGAGCGGGCGCGGCACCACCCCGAACATGGCTCCGCCGTCGAGCGCGAAGCTCCCGTCGTGAATCGCGTGGAGCTTGAAGTCGTCGAGCTGCAGCGGCATCGCAACCGCTTGCTTTCGCCTATGCTGACGCAGAAAGCAACGCGGCCCGCCATGCGTTACGAACTGCTCCTCCAGCCGAAAGAAGCCGGCGCCGCCTACGACCCTGCGTTGGTCGACAAGGCGCTGCACGAGAAGGGCGCCACCGCGCTGCCCGACGGCACCCGCAACTGGCGGCTCAAGTCGGGCGACGTCAACGTGCGCACGCTGATCGAAGGCGGCAAGCCGATCGCCACCGAGCTGAAGGTGGGGCTCTCTGACCGGCTCGACCTGATTCGCGAGCTGGTGGTCGAGGGAGTGGGCCTCGCCGAAGCGCAGGGCCTGCGGCTGGTGGACCCGCAGCTGGCGAAGACGCTCACCCTGAACGACGACGGCCTGGTCGCCGATCAGTACTTTCGCACCGCGCAGTACGCCGGCCGCTACGCCGGCGTCTCGGAGGCGGTGATCGCCAGCTTCGGCGCCGCCGACGAAGAGGGCATGAAGCCCGGCACCAAGGTGCTGCTGGGGATCATCGCGTTTCTCGCCGGCCTCTACTTCATCGCCGAGAAGCTGCTCTAGATCAGCCAGCAGCGGTGCAGCGCGTGCCGAAAGTCCTCCGGCACCAGGGTGATCTCTTCGGCGTCGATCGACGGGTCGAGCTCGAACGACTGGAAGTTGGTCGAGAAGTAGAGCGCGCCACCCTTCGCCAACCGCGCGCGCGCCGCGTCGATCAACCGCGGGTGGTCTTTCTGCACGTCGAAGCGCCGCGCCTTCTTGCTGGCCGAGAACGACGGAGGGTCGAGCACGATCAGGTCGTACTCGCCGCGCGCGCGATCGAGCCACTCGAACACGTCGGCTGCGATCACCTCGCCCTTCAGACCGTTGAGCGCGAGGTTGTGCCGGGCCCAGTCGCAGTAGTTCACCGAGAGATCGACGGTGGTGGTCGATGCGGCGCCTCCCAGCCCGGCCTGCACGCTGAACGCACCGGTGTACGCGAACAGGTTGAGCACCCGCTTGCCCTTCGCCTCGGCCCGCACCTTCAAGCGCGTCTCGCGGTGATCGAGAAAGAGCCCGGTGTCGAGGTAGTCAGAGAGGTTCACTTCGAGCTTCGCGCCGGCTTCTTCGACCACCGTCTTCACCGAGCTGTTCGCGACCCGCTCGTATTGTTCTTCGCCCCAGACCTGGCGGCGGTGCACCTTCACGAACACCCGGTCGGGCGGGAGCTCGAGGCCTTCGATGACTCCTGCGCGGGCGTCGGCTTCGACCTGCTCCGCATTCCGGCGCGGGTACAGCGCGACGTGGGCGTAGCCGGCGTACCAATCGACCGCCGCCGGCATGTCGGGCATGTCGAGGTCGTAAAGCCGATAGGCGGACAACCCCCGGCGTTTCGCCCACTTGTGGCGGTGCTTGGCGTTTTTGGCCAGGCGGTTGGCGAACGGCGACACGCCCCAAACCTTGCACACAACGGAGCACCCTGGGGTCACTCCCTCGCATGCGCACCTCTTCTCCCGTCACGTTCACGGCGCTCGCCGCCGGTCTCCTCCTCGGCGCGTTCGCGTCTTCTTGCGGTCCCACCGCGAAGAAGTGCGACCTCAGCAACTGCTCGCAGGGCTGCTGCGACGAGATGGGCACCTGTCAGCTCGGCTCCAGCAACGCTGAGTGTGGAAGCAACGGGCTCGCCTGCATGGCCTGCTCGATCGGACAGGTTTGCCGGCTCGGCACCTGCATGAACGGCGGCTTCGCAGGCGGCGGCAGTGGCGGTGGCGGCGCAGCGACCGGCGGCGGCTCGGCGGCGGGCGGTGGTGCGGCGACGGGTGGTGGCGCGGCGACTGGCGGCGGTTCGGCGACCGGTGGCGGTGCTGCGACCGGTGGCGGTGCTGCGACCGGCGGTGGCTCTGCGACCGGTGGCGGTTCGGCGACCGGCGGCGGCTCGGCGACGGGTGGCGGTTCGGCGACCGGTGGCGGCTCGGCGGCCGGCGGTGGTTCTGCGACGGGCGGTGGTTCTGCGACCGGCGGCGGCTCGGCAGTGGGCGGTGGTTCCGCGACGGGCGGTGGTTCTGCGACCGGCGGCGGCTCGGCAGTCGGCGGCGGCTCGGCGGCCGGCGGCGGCTCGGCGGCCGGCGGCGGCTCGGCGTCGGGAGGCGGCTCCGCGACCGGCGGCGGCACTGCGAACTGCACCTCGCTGAGCTTCACTCCGAGCTCGACGACCGGCATCGACTTCCTCGACGCGACCTACCAACAGAACGTCGCCGAAGGCCAACAGACCCGCGTGAACAACTTCGGCACCTACGACCTGCTGCTGTGGGACTCGTGGGCGGGCACGGTCGGCGCCGGAATGTTCACCACCACTGCGAGCTGGGCGTCCTGCATTCAGTGCAGCACCCTGTTCCTCGACTGCTCGTCGCTCGCCGCCCAGTACGGCGGCACCGCTCCGACCACCTGCTCCGAGGCGTACTTCGCGACCAACGGCAGCTACAACATCACCACCTCGGGTCCGGCCGCGGGAACCCTCGCTGGGACCATCTCTTCGGTCATCTACACCCAGTGGGACTTCTCGAGCGACAGCCCGATGGTCGGCGGCAAGTGCTACACGCTCAGCAGCGGCAGCATCAACGTCTCCACTCCGGGCGGGTGACTCGCGGCTGAATTTGTGGAATCACGCGGGTCATGCGCTTCGACTCGCTCGCCATCCACGCAGGCCAACAGCCCGATCCCACCACCGGCGCGATCATGACGCCGGTCTACCTGACCTCGACCTACGTGCAGGACGGGCCCGGCGGTCACAAGGGCTACGAGTACTCCCGCACCAAGAACCCGACCCGCGTCGCGCTGGAGCAGTGCCTCGCCGCGCTCGAAGGCGCGAAGTACGGCGCCTGCTTCTCGTCGGGCTGCGCCGCGTCTGACCTGGTGATGCACCTGCTCGAGGCGGGCGATCACGTGGTCTGCAGCGACGACGTTTACGGCGGCACCTTTCGCCTGTTCGACAAGGTCTTCAAGCGAATGGGCATCAGCTACTCGTTCGTCGACCTCACCAACCTGAAGAACCTCGAAGCCGCGATCACCCCGAAGACCAAGCTGGTGTGGGTCGAGACGCCGACCAACCCGATGCTGAAGCTGATCGACCTCGCGGGCGTCGCGGAGATCGCCAAGAAGCGCAACCTGATCTCGGTCTGCGACAACACCTTCATGACGCCGTACTTCCAGCGGCCGCTCGACCTGGGCATCGACATCGTCGCCCACTCGACCACCAAGTACTTGAACGGCCACTCCGACGTGGTCGGCGGCTTCCTCGGCACCTCGAACCAGGCGCTGTCAGAGAAGATCTACTTTCACCAGAACGCGATCGGCGGCGTGCAGGGCCCGATGGACTCGTTCCTGGTGCTCCGCGGAGTGAAGACGCTCCACGTGCGCATGCAGCGCCACGCCGAGAACGCCGCGAAGATCGCCCACTGGCTGCTCGAGCACCCGAAGGCCGGCAAGGTGAACTGGCCGGGCCTCACCTCGCACCCCCAGCACGCGCTGGCGAAGAAGCAGATGAAGGGCTTCGGCGGGATGATGACGTTCGAGATCAAGGGTGGGCTGGAGGCCGCGCGCAACTTCCTCAAGAAGGTGAGCGTGTTCGCCTGCGCCGAGTCGCTCGGCGGCGTCGAGTCGCTGATCGAGCACCCGGCGATCATGACCCACGCCTCGGTCCCCAAAGAGAACCGCGAGAAGCTCGGCATCAGCGACGGCTTCATTCGCCTCTCGGTGGGCATCGAAGACGCGCAGGACCTGATCGACGATCTCGCTCAAGCGTTCGACGCGGCCTGAAGTAGGCTCCCTCACGGTGGTGCTCGCTCCGCTGGTGCTGTCGCTGCTGTCGGCCGACTCACGGCTTCCGCCGGAGTGCGCTCCTCCGCCGCTTCACGACGTCGCGGCCCTGAAAGATCTCGCCAGCCTCGACGGCGCGTTCTCGGCCGGGCTCGACGCGGTCGCCACCTGGTGCTTCGACAGCGGCGGCAACTGGACCGCCGGCAAGGGCAAGGCCGCTCTCAAAGGCGCCAAGCGCACCCCGTCAGAAGACGCGCCCGCGGGCGACTGCGCCAAGGCGATCGTCAGCTGCGAGTCGACCGAAGAGGTGCTCAAGAACAAGGAGCCGCTGCGCGAGCTCGCCCACGACGCCCGCGCCGACCTCGATCGCACCTACAAGGGCCAGCACTACACGCCCAAGCGCACCGGCCTCAAAGAGGTGCCCTCCGAGAAGGCCGACTGCCGCTCGAAGAATCGCACCGAGCTGTTTCAGATGGCCCAACACCGGATGGACCTGGCCCGGCTCACCTCCCAGATTCAGAACGAGTACGGCAACTACAAGACCTGGCTGTTCACCCGCGGGCTGGAGTGCCGCAACGCGGTGCTCGCCAACAAGAAAGACCCCACCAAGCGCAACCTCACCATCGACGACGGCGTCGCGGCGCAGAACGCCGAAGCCGACGCGGGCACTGCCCCGGGCAGCGCGGGCACCACCGTCGCTTCGGTGACTCCCGCGCCCACCGGCGGTGCGGTCTCGTCGACGCCCGAGGTGAAGGCCGCGGTCGGCGGCGACTGGCTCCCGAAGTGGAAGCTGCTCGCCAAGCTGCACGCGGTCGACGAAGCCGATCGCGACTACACGATGGGCTTTCTCGCCTCCAAGGAGTGGAAGGGCTGCAACTGCGAGAAGGTGAACCCGTCGGCGCTCGCCCGCAGCATCGAGAAGAAAGAGGGCGGCGAGGTCGGGTTGACGCTGCTGCGCGAAGAAGACGCGGCCAAGACCGCCTGCGAGCTCTGCCTGCTCGACACCTTTCCCACCTGGCGCACCCGGGCGAACAAAGACTGCGACGGCATGGATGCGCTCAGCGACACCGACTTCGACAAGCTCCGCAAGAGCGACCAGGCCTACGGCATTCCCCCGCGCTGCTTCGACGAGTCGTCGCAGCACCGCACCGAGAAGCTGATCGCCGCTCAGCAGGCGAAGGCCGAAGCCGACCGGAAGAAGATCGAAGAGCTCAACAACGCCGCCCTCGCCGCGATGGCGAAAGACGGCGGCGCCCCGATGACGATGGCCCAGTTCGCGGCGGCCGACGGTGGGTCGAAGCCGGTCGTGTCTTCGGCCGCGGTGGCGAGCGATGCCGGCAGCACCGTGGCTTCGCCCGCCGGTCTGCAGACGGTGAACGGCTACACGTATTACCACGCAGGTTCGGGCACCACCGGCGCGGTCCCGGCCACGGGTGGCACCACCGCGGGAGCAGCTCCGGCCGACGCGGGCGCCACCGTCGCCGCCGGTACCCCGGGCAATCAGATGACCGCTCCCTCGGGTCCCACGCCGCCCGCGTTCAGCACCACCATCGGCGGCAGCGGCGCGTCGGGCCGTGACGGCGTCGTCGGCCCCGGCACGCCGAGCGGGCCCGGCGTCTCCCCGCGCGGCGCGTACGAATCGTTCAATCAGCCGGAGCAGTGGGCGCCGGTGCCGCAGCGCGAAGAAGGCCGCATCTACGTTCGGCTGTTCATGAGCTCGGCCTGCGTCGCCACGATCGACCCCGGCCCGCTGGAGGCGCGCACCGGCGACCTGCTGCTGTTGCCCTACGAGGCGCGCTTCGTTCAGGTGAAGAGCCCGTGCGGTGGCCTCGCCGAGGTGTACTTCGGCCGCCAGCCCAAGCCCGCGGTGTCGGAGCTGTTCGGGAAGAACAAACCCATTCGCTTCGAGTTCAAGCCGCAATGACAGACTCGCGCTCGGTCGGCGGCAAGGTGGTGGCCGGTCTGTACGGCAAGGCGCTCTCGAAGTGGCTCACGCCCGAAGTGAAGGAAGCGCTCAAGGGCGCCGGCATCGACACCGCCGCGTTCGCCGCCTCGTACTCGTACCAGTCGTGGGTCGACGGGTTGAACGCGACCTCCAACGCGCTGTTCCCCGATCAGCTCCCGCCTGCGGCGCTGCGCTCACTCGGGCAGCGGGTGGTGCTCGGCCTGCGCGAGGGCGGGGTGATCAAGGGCGCGTACATCACGATGGCCAAGTTCGCCGGGCCGAAGCGGGTGCTGAAGCAGCTCGACGGCCAGCGGCTGGAGGGCGCCGAGTTTCTCGCGCCCAAGGTGATCGAGCGCGGCAGCAAGCAGATCGAGGTCGAGCTCGGCGAGGTGGCGAGCCTGTCGTTCCTCGCCGGCGCGCTCGAGGCGGCGCTCGAAGCGCTCGGGGTGCGCGATGGCCGCGTCGATCAGTCGGTGCGCGGCGAGTGCGGCGTGCTGCTGGTCAGCTGGAGCTAGCCGCCGTAATTCCACCCGGCGTCGGCGAGCGTGAACGGCTGCGCCTTGGCGTCGTTCACCCCCGACTCGACCACCTGGCCCACGAACAGCGAGTGGTCACCGCGGCGAACCACGTCGGTCACCTTCGCTTCGGCCCAGCAGGCGAACCCGTCGAGCAGCGGCGCACCGGTCACCGGCGCGGGCTTGAAGGCGATGCCGCCGATCTTCCCTCCGCCCGAGGTGGTCGGCTTGGTGAACGCCTCGGCGAGCGCCTTCTGCTCCTTGTCGAGCAGGTGAATCGCGAACGACTGGTGCCGCTCGATCACCTGCGCGAGGTGGCTGTCGGCCTTCACCGCGGCCACCACCAACGGAGGCGCGAACGACGCCTGCATCACCCAGGTCACGCTCGAGCCTTCGAGGTCGTCGCCCTTGCCGGCGGTGAGCACCCACATGCCGTAGGTCATCTTGCGCAGCGTCGTCTTCTTCGCTTCTTCGTTCATTTCCTCGCTCCTTTTTCCACGGTGCGTTCCATCAGTTGCCACGAGCGCAGCCCGCCCTCCAGGTTGCGCACGTCGGAGAAGCCGCTCTGACTCAAGATGCGAGCGGCGAGAAAACCTCGGCGGCCGTCGCCGCAGTAGCTGACCACCATGCCCTTGGGCGACAGCTCCTTCTTCCGCTCGCGGAGCTGCTCGAGCGGTATCGCCAATGCCCCGGGCACCCGCGCCTTCGCGCTCTCCTTCGCCTCGCGCACGTCGACCACCTGAACCTGGCCGAGCCGCGCCTGCAGCTCCTCCACGGTGATGCCCTTGAACTGGCCCGCGCGCTCGGCCGCCGCCACCGTGGCCGCGACGTTGATCGGGTCGCGCTGCGAGCCGTAGGGAGGCGCGTAGCCGAAGTCGAGCGTGGCCAGGGTCTCCACCAGCAGCTGACCGGCGATCGCCGCGGTGCAGACGTCGATGCGCTTGTCGACGCCCGACTTGCCCGCGACCTCCGCGCCCAACAGCCGGCCGTTCGACTTGTCCCAGAACAGCTGCACCAGCACCGGCGCCGACCCGGGGAAGTACGGGTCGTGGCTGGGCGCGTGAATGGTGGTGGAGTCGAAGTTCGCGCCCACGAAAGCGCGCGCCTGCGCCTCCGACAAGCCGGTGCGGCCCAAGGTGAGCGACAGACACCGCCGCAGCACCGTGCCCGCCACCGGGGAGAGCTTCGCCGAGCCGCCCGCCGCGTTGGCGCCCGCCACCTGCGCCACCTTGTCGGCCACCGCGCCCTGCGCGTTCCAGGTGTGCGCCCCGCCGATCAGCTGCGGCACCGAGACGCAGATGCCGCAGGCGTAGATGTCGGGCAGAGACGTCTCGGCGCGCTCGGTGACGTAGACGCTGCCGTCGGGCGCGAGGTGGGCGCCGGCCGCCGCCAGAAGCTCGGTGCGCGGAGCGATGCCCGCGGTCACCACCACGAAGTCGCAGGCGATCTCCTCACCGTTCGACAACCCGAGCCGGGTGACCTTGCCCTTCTCGGCGTGCGCCAGAATGATCTCCGCGCCGGTGTGCACCTTCGCCCGGGTGGCGATCTCTTCGTGCGCCAGGCGGGTCACCTGCGGCCCGAACTGGGGCAACAGCGCCGCGCCGCGCTCGAGCAGGGTGACCTCCGCGCCCCGCCGCACCAGGCCGTCGACGATCGCCAGGCCGTGAATGCCGCCGCCGATCACGGTGACCCGCGGCTTGCGGCCGCGAACGCGCGAGAGCGTGCGCTGCACCGCCTCGAGCTCTTCGAGCGTGCGGAGCGAGTTCACGTTCGTGCCTTCGAGCTTGGGCGACATCGGCTTCATTCGGGCGCCGAGCGCGAACACCAGCGCGTCGTAGCCGAGCGTGCTCGCCTTGCCTTCGGCCTCCAGCGCGATCGACTTGCGCACGGCGTCGATCGACTTCACCGCCGTGCGGGTCATCACCTCGATGCCGTAGACGTCGCGAAAGAACTCCGCCCGCTCGCGATCGAGCGCCGCCACCGACTTCACCTCGCCGCTCAGGTGGAACGGAATGCCCGACGCCGCGTAGGCGACCCGTGCGTCTTTGCTGATCAGCACGATTCGCGCCTGCTCGTCGGTCTCTCTCGCGCGCGCGGCCGCGGTCGGGCCGGAGAGCGCACCTCCCAGAATCACCACCGTGCGTTTCGCCATGAGCGTGCGAGTTGTAGCGCGCAGCCGTGGATCAGCGCTGCAGAATCGCCAGCGCCACGATCGTCGCCAGCGCGGTGAAGAAGCCGCTGCCGTGCGCGATCATCAACGCGATCGAGGTGACCAGGTCGGGGTGGCGCGTCTGCGCCCGCTCGTACAGCTGGCGCGCCCAGCTCGCGGTGGCCTTCGCCTGCGCCTGGTCACCCTTCAGGTACGCGACCCGCCCGACCTCGCGCGCCGCTCCGTGCAGCGCCTCGAGCACCTCGTCGCTGGCGTCTTCGATTCGCTCCGGGAGGTTGGGAAACCGCTGCGACAGCTCGCGCGCCGCCTTGAACGCCCGCCACCGGCTGCCCACCGAGAGCAGCATCAAGAACGCGGGGATCGCCAATGCCCAGCTCCCACTGGCGACCGAGAGCGCTCCCATGCCCACCGCGCCCAGCACCACCGAGGCGAGATCGAGCACCCGAAAGCGCGCCGAGAGCACCAGGTTCACCAGCCGGCCGCCGTCGAACGGCTCCACCGGCAGCAGGTTGAGCGCGTTCAGCCCCGAGAGGGTGGCGACCAGGTTCCACTCCAGGCTGTGCTTCACCGGCCGGAGCACCAACGCGAGCACGAACGCCAGCAGCAGCCCCGGCATCGGCCCGAGCAGCAGAATGATGCCCCGCTTCGCCGCGCTCGCGCCCTGTGCCTGGCCCTGGGTGGCGGCGCCGAGCAGGGGAATGAAGAAGATGCGCACGTCGCGGTAGCCGAACAGCTTCATTCCCAGCGCGTGGCCGAGCTCGTGAAACATCAGCACCGCGATCAGCACCGCCGCGCCCTTGGGCTCGAACGAGGTGCCCTGGAGCGCTCCGAAGACGATCATCGAGCCCACCAGCACCATCAGCGAGCGCCAGTGCGACGCGGTGTCGCGCGCGTTCAGCTGGGCCCGGAGCGCGGCGGCGTTCGGGTAGGTGAGGGCGGGCGGTGGCGCGGGCTCCAACATTCGCGCGCGAGGCTACTTCTTTTCGATCGCCTGGCGGATCTCCGTGCTCACCCCGGGCAGCACCGTCACCTCTCGCGCGCCTTTGAGGTGGCGCCGCAGCGCGGGCAGCGCCGAGCGAAGCTCCGCCGCATCGGTCCGGTCGGCCCGCGGCACCAGCGACAGCGTGCCGCCGACCTCCGCCCGCCAGCCGGGCCTGCTGCGAACCCAGGTGACCTGGAGCGTCTCGCGCCGGCCGAAGGCGTCGATTCGCACCCGCTGAATCGAGCTCGGCGCGGCGGAAAGCATCGAGGCGTCGAAGCCGTCGAACGCGGTCGCCGCCGGCCGCTCCAGCACGCCCACCGCGGTGAGCTGGGGCGACACCGGCAACGAGAACAGCTGCTCGAGGCGCGGCCGCAGATCGAAGGTGTAGAGCTCTCGCAGCTCGGGCCACCACCGGCTGCCGATCAGCTCCGGCACGCTGACGTTCTTGAGCGCCACCGTCGACAGCTTCACCTCGGGCGCCTGCAGGCGCGCGCGCTCGAGGTCGGCGAGGGTCACCCCGAGCGCTTCCTTCAACACCACCAGGTTGGGGGTGATCGCGGCGGCGTCGTGAAACGTCACCCGCTCCAGGGTGGAGAGCTCGGCGTGCGCCATCACCGCTGCCACCTCGTGGGCGTGGGCGTGAATCGCCACCTGGGTGAGAAAGCCGCGGCCGTACTTCAGCGGCACGATCATCCCCGCGCGGTGAAAGGCGAGCGCGCCGAGAATGCGCGGCTCGACCCTCCGCAGCAGGGCGGTCTCTTCACGCGACGCTTCGGTCTCGCCCTTCGCGGCGCGCGCTTCCTGCAGCACGATCAGCTCGCCCCACGGGTCGCCGGTCTCGAGCAGCAGGTCGCGAAACACCGCCCGCGCCGCTTCGTCGAGCGGGTGGTGGCGAATGCGGAGCAGCCCTTTCTCCACCGCCTCGGGCTGGGCCCGGTCGAGCGGCATCTCGGCGACCCGCTCGGCGAGCTGCTCCAGGCCCAACGCGAGGTCGGCCGCCAGCGGCCGGCGCGGCGCGAGCAGCCGTTCTCCGTAGTCGGCCAGGCGGCTGAGCAGCGGCAGCGCGGCGCCGCGGCCGAGGAGCTCCGACCAGGGGCTGCCTCCGTCGGCCAGCCGCTTCAGGGTCTCGCCGTGCCGCCGGTCGAGGTGACGGTTGAGCGTCTTCTCGAGCTCGACGAACATCGCCGCGTCGGGAGAACGCACCCTCGCCGGGTCGAGCAGCCAGCGCACGCACGCGGCGCCGATGCGCGGGTCGCCCTGCCACTGACCGAGCGCGCGAAGACAGGGGAGCGCGGCGTGGGCGCCGTCTTGGGTGAGCATCGCGTCGAGCTCGGCCACCAGCGCGGGCACCCCCAGCGGGTTTCCTCTTCGCAGCGTCCTCAGCCAGTGGGCGCTCCGCGAAGCGCCGTCGTCGTTCGGAGGGCAGCGGACGGCGGGGAAAACGCTCGAGCAGCTCGGCCAGCGCCGGCTCGCGCGCAGTGCTCCACAGCCGCCGAACCTCTTCGGCCGCTTCTTGCAGCTTGCCGCGATCGATCAGGGCGGTGAGCCCCGACAACGCGGCGGCGTTCACTGCTTGGCGGCGAGAAAGTCGATCAGGTCGATCTTGGAGACGATCGCGGTGACCTTCTGGCCCTCGCGAACCACCGCCACGTTGTCCTGAGAGAAGATGCCCTTCAGGGTGGTGATGGTGGTCTCGGGGGTGACCACGCCCTGGAGCGGGGTGATCATGCGGTCGATCAGGTCGGTCATCTTCGCGGTGCCGCCGATCAGCGCGTTGAGCAGGTCGTACTCGGCGATCATGCCCACCGCGGTGCCGTCGGTGTCGACCACCGGCATCTGCGAGATGCCGTGGCGCTTCATGTCTTCCACCAGCTGGCCGACCTTCTCGCCCTTCTTGGCGGTGATCAGCTTCTGCGCCGTGCGCGCCTTCAAGATGTCGGAGACGGTGCCCGGGCCCTTGTCCTCCAGGAAGCCGTTGTCGCGCATCCACTCGTCTGAATAGAACTTCGAGATGTAGCTGGAGCCGCCGTCGGGCAGCACGGTGACGATGTTCTTGCCCTTGCCGACCTCCTTCGCCAGCTCGAGCGCCACGTGCACTGCCGCGCCCGACGAGCCGCCGCCGAACACGCCCTCTTCACGCGCCAGCCGCCGTGCCGCCACGAAGCTCTGGCGGTCGTCGACCTGACGAACCTGGTCGACCACCTTGAAGTCCATCGCGGCGCACACCATGTCTTCGCCGATGCCCTCGACCTTGTAGACGTGGGCGGGGCCGATCTTCCCGGTCTTGAAGTAGCCGGTGTAGATCGAGCCGATCGGGTCGACGCCGACGTTCTGGATCTTCGGGTTCTTCTCCTTCATGTACTTGCCGGCGCCGCTCATCGTGCCGCCGGTGCCGAGGCCCGAGACGAAGTAGTCGATCTTGCCTTCCATCTGCTCGTAGGTCTCGCGGCCGGTGGTGAGGTAGTGCGCCTCGATGTTGTCGGGGTTGTGGTACTGGTTCGGGTAGAACGAGTTGGGCGTCTCGCGCGCCAGCCGCTTCGCCGTCTCGTAGTAGCTGCGCGGGTCTTCGGCGGGCACGTTGGTCGGGGTCACCACCACCGTCGCGCCGAGCGCCTTCAGCCGGTTGATCTTCTCGAGCGACATCTTGTCGGGCATCGTGAAGATGCAGCGGTAGCCCTTGATCGCCGCGATCAGCGCCAGACCCATGCCGGTGTTGCCGGAGGTGTTCTCGACGATGGTGCCGCCGGGCTTCAGCAGGCCGGCCTTCTCGGCCTTCTCGATGATGTGGAGCGCCATGCGGTCTTTGATGCTGCCGCCCGGGTTCATGAACTCGAGCTTCACGTAGACCGTCGCGTCGTTGGGGCCGGTGAGCTTGTTGAGCTTCACGATCGGGGTGTTGCCGATTGCCGAGAGGACGCTGTTGTGGACGTTCATGCGGCCTCTATACACGATCAGGCGCGCGCGAGCGGCGGATCAAAAAAGATGGTAGGGAATGTTCATGCCGAAGATCACCGGGCCGACGACGCGTGGCGTTGGAACTGTTTCTTCTGATCCGAAACCGGTGAAGACCGACGCGCCTTCCGCTCCGGCGACGAGCAACGGGTGGGTGGCGCGAGGCACGAATGCCCGGCGTGGAGACGGCGCGGCGACGGTGAACTTGCGGGGCGATGCTCCGCGCACGACCGCGACCACGGGCGTGACCGCGATCAACGGCACCTCGGAGGCGGCGAACGCTCCCTCGGTGGGAATGCGGCTGAAGAACCCCGCCGGAGAGCTCGGCAATCTGGGCCCGCTCGGCCCCAACGGCGCGCTCGGCACCAACGGCCCGGTGGGCAACAGCGACTCGAACCCCTCGCACTGGATCACCGGCAGCTTCGGCTGGGACTCGTGGGCGAGCCTGATGAACGCCTGGGGTGGCCCGCTCAGCTCGCTCGGCCCGCTCGGTGAGAACGGGCCGCTGAACAAGACCACCGCACAGTCGACGGTGGCGCCGCTGAAGGTCGGCGGAGACGAAGCCGCGCTCGGGCCCTCGGGTCCTCTCGGCGCGCTGGGCCCGCTCGGGCCGCTCGGGCCGGTGGGCGCGCACGGTTTCAAGGCCGACGCCAACGGCGTGTTCCACGACTCCTCGGGCAAGGTGATGCGCAACATCAAGGTCGACTGGAACCTCGACCGCACCAACACCGAGGAGCTGGTCGAGGACTACACCGAGGCTCAGGCGAAGAGGATGAAGGACAACGACACTTCCTTCATGGTCGACGGGAAGATCGGCCAGAAGGGCGAGAGCGACGACTTTCACTTCACCTCGCGCACCAACCAGTACGTGACCGTGCTGGTGCTGCCGGCCGAGGGCAAGGTGCACGACGGCGCGCGCTCGAGCGGCAACTCGGCGACCGACCTCGGGAAGCAGCTCGACGACTTTCAGCTCTCGATCACCGACGACTCGGGCAAGCAGATCGGCGCTTCACGTCTGCAAGACGGCCCGAACTGGGTGCAGCTGAAAGTGCCGAAGGGCTCGCAGCTGAACGCGCACGTGACCTTGAACGGCGACGCGCATGGTGGCGCTCCCTACCGGCTGGTGGTGGTCGGCACCGGCGATCACACCGCCGACATGGGCCCCAAGGCCTCGTGGGATACCGGCGCGACCTCGATGGCCCAGCCGAAGTGATGTTCAAGCACGGGCCGGTTCCGATCCTCCGGATCTTCGACCTCGAGAAAGCGCTCGAGTTCTACGTCGGGTTCCTCGGCTTCGTGGAGACCTTCCGCCACCAGTTCGATTCCGCCGCGCCGTTCTATCTCGGCCTCGAGCGTGAGGGTGTGAGGCTCCACCTCTCGGAGCACTTCGGCGATGCCGCGCCCGGCACCCACTTTCGCATCGAGGTCGACGACGTCGCCGCGTTCGCCGCTCAGCTCAACGCAAAGGCCTATCGGCACAGCCGCCCCGGCTTTCAGGATCAGGAGTGGGGCAACCGCGAGATGACGATCAACGACCCGTTCGGAAACCGGGTCACCTTCTGGCAGCCGATTGCGAAGCCCAAAGGCACCTGAACCCGAGCTCACGCTCATTTCAGTTTTCTCAGTCGAATCATGCGACTGAGCCCTGAACATGAACGTTGCATAGCTCAGGTTTGATCGAGATCTCTTCTGTGCGCACACGAGCGCGCGGTACTCCCTGCGCCCCGAAAAAGGGACCGAAGTCGAGGGGAGCGCACGATGAAGACGAGACTGATTCTGCTGTCGGTGGTGACGCTGAGCGCGTGCGGTCCGATGGAGACGGCGGCGCCTGATCCACTCGGCAGTCACCAGGCGGAGCTCACCGCGGTGACCGGCTTCGGCTCCAACCCGGGCGGGCTGAACATGTACAAGTACGTTCCCGCGAACGTGCCGGCGAACGCGCCGCTGGTGGTGGCGATGCACGGCTGCACCCAGACCGCGGCCGACTACGCGGCGGGCGGCTGGAACGCGATCGCCGATCAGTTCGGCTTCTACGTGCTGTACCCGGAGCAGGCGACCGCCAACAACTCGATGCGCTGCTTCAACTGGGCGGGCGAGTACGGAGACGCGACCAACCTGCAGCGAGGGCAGGGCGAGAACGAGTCGATCATCGAGATGGTGAAGAAGATGCAGTCCGACCACTCGATCGACGCGAGCCGCATCTACGTCACCGGCTTCTCGGGCGGCGGCGCACAGACGGCGCTGATGTTGGCGCTCTGGCCCGACGTGTTCGCGGCGGGCGCGACGGTGGCCGGCATTCCCTACGACTGCACCACCACCTTCAGCGAGGTCACCACCTGCCTGAAGCCGGGCAAGAACCTCTCGGCGGCGGAGTGGGGCAACCGCGTGCGCGCGGCGATGAGCAGCTACACCGGCACCTGGCCGAAGCTGGCGATCTGGCAGGGCACCGCCGACAGCGTGGTGGCCTACGACAACAGCTCGGAGCTGATGAAGCAGTGGACCAACGTGCACGGCATTGATCAGGGCGGCGATGTGACCGACACCAACGTGCCCGGAACCACCCGCGTGCAGTACCAGGACGCGAACGGAGTCACCCAGATCGAGACCTGGGCGGTGGCGAACATGGATCACGGGCAAGCGGTGGATCCGTCGCATGGCTGCGGCACCGCGGGCTCGTACGTGCTCGACGAGAAAGTGTGCGCCGCGTTCTACATCGCGCGGTTCTTCGGCATCGCGTCAGGGACCTTCGGGAGCGGCGGTGGTGCAGGCGGCGGAGGCGGGAGCGGCGGCGGTTTTGGCGCGGGCGGCGGAACCGGCACGGGCGGCGGAACCGGAACGGGTGGCGGCTTCGGCACCGGCGGTGGTTTCGGCACCGGCGGCGGCGTGGGGACGGGCGGCGGATCTGGCGCGGGCGGTGGCTTCGGCGCGGGCGGCGGGAGCGGAGCGGGCGGCGGCAGCAGCGGCACCGGTGGCGGCGGAGGCCTGCAGTGCCTGACGGTGACGGACACGACCTACGATCTGGTGGCCACCGGAAAGGCGTATCTCTGCGGGCCGTACTTCAGCCACGCGTGCGCGAGCGGCACCGACCTCGGCCTCTGGAGCATCTACACGCTGGCGACGGTGCACTCGAACGACTGGGTCACCTGGTCCGCGGGCGCCTGCCACTGACTTGAATTCCATATCGCCCAATTGGTAGTTGCAGCGCATCGCGACGGTGGGGACCTTCGCGCAGAGTCGTCTTCATCGAGGAGTTCTCAGATGCGTCGTCCCTTCGTCGCCGCGGTGGCGCTCGCCCTCGCGGCCTGTGGTCCAGACTTTCAGCCGCGGCAGGTCGGCGTCTCTCAACAGGCGCTGACCACGCTCACCGGGTTCGGGACCAACCCGGGCGGGCTGAACATGTACCTGTACTCGCCGGCGACTCCGGCGGCGAGCCCGGGCCTGGTGGTGGCGATGCACGGCTGCACGCAGTCGGCCGCCGACTACGAAAAGGCCGGCTGGGAAACCTACGCCGCGCAGTACGGCTTCTACGTGCTGTATCCGGAGATCACGACCGGCACGAAGTGCTTCGGCTGGTACGACTCGACCCAGACCGCGCGCGGAGCCGGCCAGGCGGCGTCGGTCGCGCAGGCCACGCAGTACGTGATCAGTCAGAACGGCATCGATCCCAACAAGGTGTTCGTCACCGGGCTCTCTGCGGGCGGCGCGTTCACCTCGGTGATGCTGGCGACGTATCCCGATCTCTTCAAGGCGGGCGCGGTGATGTCGGGCCTGCCGTACGATTGCGCGAGCTCGATCATCGACGCGTCGTCGTGTCAGACCGGCACGAAGTCGCAGACGCCGACGCAGTGGGGCGATCTCGTTCGCAACGCGTACCCCGGCTACACCGGCACGTATCCGCGCGTCGCCATCTACAACGGCGACATGGACTACGTGGTCAACGTGAAGAACCTCACCGAGCTGATGAAGCAGTGGACCAACGTGCTCGGCGTCGATCAGACCGCTGACGCGACCACCACGATGACGCCCGCGACGCACAACGAGTACCGCGACGGCAATGGAGTCACTCAGGTCGAGACCTGGACCGTCGCGGGCATGGGCCACGGCACCGCGATCGATCAGATGAACGGGTGCGGGACCGCTGCGCTCTACATCCTCGACGTGAAGCTGTGCTCGACGTTCTTGAGCGCGCAGTTCTTCGGCCTCACCTCGAGTAGCGGAACTGGCGGCGGAGGAGGCTCGAGCGCGACCGGTGGTGGTTCCGCCGCGGGCGGTGGATCCGCTGCGGGTGGTGGTGCTGCGGCGGGCGGTGGCTCTGCTGCGGGCGGTGGCTCTGCGTCCGGTGGTGGCTCCGCGACTGGCGGTGGTTCCGCGGCGGGCGGTGGCTCTGCAACCGGCGGTGGTTCTGCGGCCGGGGGCGGATCCGCAGTCGGTGGTGGTTCCGCGGCCGGTGGTGGCTCCGCTGCGGGCGGTGGCTCGGCTGCTGGCGGCGGCTCTGCAATTGGCGGCGGTACTGCGATCGGCGGCGGCAACGGCGGAGGCGGCACCGCGCACAGCGGCTGTTCGACCGGCGTAGGCGCTCCGTCGCTGATGGCGATGCTGCTCGGCCTGCTCGCACTGCGTCGCCGATCCGCGAAGCCGTAAACGCATTGATTGGGGGTTGGGGGCTCGGTGCCGCGCTTCGAGGCGCGACGAGCTCCGCCCGCGATCTCGTTGCCGCCTCGTGCGGTGCTTGTGTTCTTCGAGCGTCGCTTCGAGCACCCGGCGGCCGAGTCACTTCACCGGCCCCTCGACAAAACGTCGGCTGTTGGTGGTGGCGGCGTCAGGGGTTCATCGCAACAGCTCGCCGACCTCTTAGCCCGTGCGGGGGCGTTGCGGTTAGTGGAGTGCGCTCCGCGCCGACGCGCCCGCAGTTGGGCGCGGAGGCGCGGCCTCTACTGACGTCGGGACTGGTGTGGCCGTTTTAAGCCGCGTGCAGCTTTTCGCCTCCGAGGAGCTCTTCGAGCTTCTCGGCAGGCGTCATCCAATTCAGCGTCTGTCTTGGCCGGCCGTTCAGCTTTCTTGCGACAAGGTCGATGTCACTCTCACTGAAAGTGGAGAGATCCGCGCCCTTCGGAAAGTACTGCCGCAGCAAGCCGTTGGTGTTCTCGTTGCTGCCGCGCTGCCAGGGGCTCCTCGGGTCGCAGAAATACACCTGCACTCCGGTGTCCACCGTGAATTGCTGGTGCTGCGCGAGCTCTCGGCCTTGGTCCCACGTGAGAGACCGCTGGAGCTGCTTGGGGAGTTGCTGAATCTTCTTCGTCAGGGCTTCGCGCACCAGCTCCGCGGTCTTCCCGCTCGGCAAGTACAGGAGCATCACGAAGCGTGTCGAGCGCTCCACCAGAGTGCCGATCGCGGAGCCCTGGTTTTTGCCGAGAATCAAATCGCCTTCCCAGTGGCCGGGCACCGCTCGGTCTTTCGCTTCAGCCGGCCGCTGGGAAATGTTCACCATGTCTCTGAGGTTTTGGAGGAGCACTTTGCGGGTGCGCGGCTGTCGTCGTGTCCTCTTCCGGCGTAGGTGCTGCGTGAGCTCCTTCCGCAGGCTGCCGCGGCCCTGGAGATACAGCGACTTGTAGATGGTCTCGTGAGACACGTTCATCGTCTCATCACCCGGGAAGTCGCGTCGCAACCGGTTCGCTATTTCCGCGGGCGACCAATCCTCCATCAGTCCGGCTGCGACCGCCTTCGCCAGCGCCGGATGCGTATCCAGCTTCCGCGGCTTCGGCCTGGCCATCAGTTTCTCGGCGCGCTCATCGCCGCGCCACGCTCTGTACCGATGTGCTCCTTGAGCTTTCACTTCTCGAGACACCGTCGAGGGCGCTCGCCCGAGCTCCTCCGCGATGCTTCGAAGCGATTCGTTTGCCTTCAGCCGCCGCGAAATCTCTTCTCGTTCGGGCAGCGACAAGCGACGGGGAGTTCGTTTTCGCAATGGCCATGGGCTCACTTTCCGGAGCTTTCCGACCATCGACACGTCACACCCAACCAGTTCTGCAACGAGGGCATCGCTCATTCCCATCGCACTTAGCCGTTTCGCCTCGTTTCGTTTCTCGATCGGCAGCCGGTTCGACACACGTCCTCTCTCCGAGCCGCAAGTACGGGTGCAAAAGCACCCGTTGCGATGACCGCTGGAGACCGCCGGTGCCAGTATCCGACGTTTTGTCGAGCGACCTTTGAAGTGGCGCGGCTGAGGCGAGAGCGGCGCACGAGGCCAGAGGCTCGAAGCACGACCGCACCGCACGGCTGGCCCCGAAATCGCGGGCGGAGCTCGAAAAGGCAGCGCTCAGAACCGTCGAACAGCGCCCTCACAAATGCCGTTTCGGCCTGAACCGCCCATCACCTTCGATCGACCTGAAACGTCACTTTCAGCTCCAACCCCAGAAGATCACAACCCAATTACATATCGCCCGATACGCTCCAACCCTCTAAAACCACTAAACACAAATATGATGTTGACGTCATGTTCATGCCCATGAGAGATCGGCGCCCGCAACATGAACGAACCATCACTTTCAGCCAAGAAGCCGGCCACCATCCGCGGAAAGCGCACCCGTCAGCACCTGCTCGACGCCGCGGAGCTCGTCTTCGGCGAGCGCGGGTTCGAGCACACCTCGATCTCCGAGATCACCCGTCGCGCCGGCGTCGCGCTCGGCACGTTCTACATCTACTTCCCGCACAAGCAGGCCATCTTCACCGAGCTGGTCGACGAGCTCGGCGAGCGCCTCCGCGAGACGCTGAGCGAAGCGGTGCGCGGCAAAGGCGGCACCCGCCTCGACAAGGAGCGCGCCGGCTTCCGCGCGTTCTTCGTCTTCGCCGGCAAGCACCGCAACCTCTACCGCATCGTTCGCCAGGCCGAGTTCGTCGACGAGGCGGTCTACCACCGCTACTACCGCCGCCTCGCCACCGCCTACGCCCGCGGCCTCACCCGCGCGATGGAGCGCAACGAGATCGGCAAGTTCGACCCCGAGGTGATCGCCTACTGCCTGATGGGCATGGCCGACATGGTCGGCATGCGCTTCGTGATCTGGGACTCGCCGGAGCGCCTCGAGGCCGTCGTCGACGAGGTGTTCGAGCTGATCTCCCACGGCCTGCTCTCGCCCAACCGCGCGCCGAAGACGGAGACCAAGCCGTGACCCACGCGCGCATTCTCTCCACCGGCCGCGCGGTGCCGAAGAAGCTGCTGCCCAACAGCTACTTCGACACCCTGCTGAAGCAGAACGTCTCCGACTGGCTGGTGAAGAACGTCGGCATCGAGCAGCGCTTCATCATGGAAGACGGCCAGGTCACCTCCGACCTCGCCGTCGAGGCCGCGAAGCAGGCGCTCGCCCGCGCCAACCTCACCGCCGCCGACGTCGATCTGATCATCGTCGCCACCGACACGCCCGACTCGCCCAGCCCCGCGACCGCGTCGGTGGTGCAGCACAAGCTCGGCGCCTCCAGGGCCGGCACCTTCGATCTCAACTGCGCCTGCGCCGGCTGGGTCACCGCGCTCGACGCCGGCAGCAAGTACCTCCAGGCCGACTCCAACTACCGCCGGGTGCTCGTGATCGGCGCGTACGGCATGAGCCGCCACCTCGACTGGACCGACAAGCACACCTGCACCCTGTTCGCCGACGGCGCCGGCGCGGTGGTCCTCGGCGCTTCACAGCGGCCCGGCTGGCTCAGCTCGCAGCTGTGGGCCGACGGCGCCTTCCACGACGCGCTCGGCATCTACGGCAGCGGCTTCGTGAAGTTCGTGCGCAAGTTCCCCTCGACCTACAACGTCGAGCACTGGCCGCGCATGCTCAAGGGCGCCGCCGCGAAAGCGCACGTCAGCTTGAACGACGTGAAGCTGTTCGTGTTCACCCAGCTCAACCTCCGCACCATCGAAGAGGTGATGGCGCGCCTCGAGCAGCCGATGTCGCGCGCCCACTGGGTGATGAACAAGTGGGGCTACACCGGCTCCGCCTGCATTCCGATGACGCTCGACGACGCGGTCGAGCAGGGCCGTTTGCAGCCGGGAGACCTGGTCGCGTTCTGCGGCTCCGGCGGCGGCGTGGCGATGGCCGCTTCGATCTTCCGCTGGGACACCGGAGGTGAGCCGTGAGCAAGCCCAAGCCCTGGTTCATGGAGCCCACCGCCGGTCAGTGGGCCTCGTTCTCGGCCGCCTGGCTCGGCTGGGTGATGGACGCGTTCGACTTCACCGTCTTCCTGCTGGTGATGAAGCAGATCGGCGACGAGTTCAAAACCAGCACCACCACCACCGCCGGCATCATCGCGCTCACGCTGCTCACCCGCCTGCTCGGCGGCACCGTGGCCGGCTGGGCCGCCGACAAGTGGGGCCGCCGCCTGCCGCTGATGATCTCGGTGATCTGGTTCGCCACCTGCGACGGCCTGGTCTCGATCGCGCCCTCGTTCTTCTGGATCGTCGTGCTCCGCACGCTGTTCGGGTTCGGCATGGGCGCGGAGTGGACCTCCGGCGCCACGCTCGCGATGGAGAACTGGCCGGAGCGCAGCCGCGGCATCGCCTCCGGCATTCTCCAGGGCAGCTGGGCGGTCGGCTACCTGCTCGCCGGCCTCGCCGCCGGGTGGATCGTTCCTCACTGGGGCTGGCGCGGGCTGTTCCTCGCCGCCGCCGCGCCCGCGGTGCTCGCGCTGCCGATTCGCTTCTTCGTGCCCGAGAGCCCGGAGTGGAAGACCCGCGCCGCGCTCAAGAAGCTGGTGCGCTGGAGCGACGTCTTCGCCACCCCCGGCGTCACCAAGAAGCTCACCTGGGCCGTCTTCGCGATGGCCGCGGGCTTCGGCGGCTACTACGGCCTCACTGGCAACTACTCGGTGATGCTGCTGAAGAGCTTTTCACTCGACATGGGAGCGGTCTCCCAGAACGTCGCGCTCTTCAACGTCGGCATGCTGATCGGCGCCGTCATCTGCGGCACCGTCGCGGCGAAGGAGAGCGTGATTCCCGCGGTCGCCGTGCCCGCGCTGGCGATGGTGTTCGCGGTGCCGCTCTACATCGGCTACTCGCCCGGCTGGCTGCCGATCGGCGCCTTCCTCGGCGGCATGTTCGGAGGGGGCTACTCCGGCGTCACTCCGCTGCTGCTCACCGGGTTGTTCCCCGCCGACATTCGCGCCCGCTGCGTCGGGCTGGTCTACCACCTGGGCGCGATCCCCGCGGCGTTCGTGCCGATGGGCACCGCCGCTCTCGCCGACCAACACGTGATGTCGCTCCCGATGGCGATCGGCCTGGTGGTGGTCGTCTGCCAGCTGTTGATGGCGACCTTGATTCTGTTCGCGCCGAAAGAAAGCGCAGGGCCCGCTCGAACGGAGGCCGCGATCGCTCACTGAAGTTTCGTCTCTCTCGAACCCCACACGAAGTTCTTCGAACACAAGGAGCAGTCAGATGAAGCGCACCCTGATGTTGGCAGTGATTGGCGTGGTGGCAGTGATCGGCAGCGGCAGCCTCTCGGGCTGCGGCGACAACTCGAACGGCGGCGGCTCGGGCGGCGGCAGCGCGACCGGCGGCGGCGCGGCGACCGGCGGCGGAGCGGCGACGGGCGGCGGCTCGGCGACCGGTGGCGGCAGCGCGACCGGCGGCGGCGGCTCGAGCGTGATGCTCGACACCGACGCTCACATCTTCGCGTACCTCGAGCAGAAGACGCTGACGATGAACGGCGCCAACATTCCCAACTCGCCCAACGGCTTCAACGAGAACGTGTATTTCGGCGCCGCGACCCAGTGCTACAACTCCACCGTCATCTCGGTGATGTCGCAGAACTTCAACGTCACCGCGCAGCTCGGCACCTGGAACAGCCCCGACGGCGGCGCCCCCACGGTCGGCGAGGTCGGCATGTGCGACCACAACACCATCGCCGGCCCGTTCATGGCCACCTCGATGTCGGTCGCGCTCAGCAACGTCACCACCGACTGCTTCGACATTCTCGTCACCTACAACTCGTACTCGCAGGAAGGCCGCGCCAAGTTCGTCAACAACGGCGCCGAGCTCGACCTCGAGCTGTACTTCACCGGCAAGGCGATCGGTAACCACTGCGTCGACGGCGCGGTCGGCTCGTCGACCGTGCAGACGGTCGTCGCGGGCGCTGGCGCCGACGGCGGCACCGCGATGTTCCCGTTCACCGGCAACGCGGTGCAGAAGTACGTGGTGTCGCAGTAACCACCCTCCACTTCGAGGCCGGCGCGGCGTCTCGTAGCGTCGCGCCGGCTTCTTCTCTCCCATGAAAACTCCCGCTCGACTGGCCGCGCTCGCCGCCGCCACGCTCGCACTTCAGGCGCTCGCGCAGGGGCCGGCCACGATGGTCGACCCTCTCACCGACTGGCGCAACACCTCGGAGCGGGACCACGACGCGCCGCTGTCCGACTTTCACCTCATCAACTATTTCTTCAGCCGCTTCAGCTTCACCAACCAGGTCGGCGACCCCACCGGTCTTCGCGGCGTCTCGCTCGGCCCCATCGGTGAGCCCGCGGGCAGTGCCGTGCGCGTCGGCACCAACAACACCGCTTACGCCGAGCAGCGGTGGATTCCCGTGATCGAGTACTCGCCCTGGTTCTTCGACGACCTGATCACCTTCCGCTCACAGTTCGAGATCGACTTCATGTGGGGCCTGGGCGCCAACGCCGCTCAGCAGAACTCCGGCGGCGGCTTCAACGCCGACATGATCAACGTTCAGACCAAGAACGTGAACGTCGCGCTCTACCCGACCCGCAAGCCGTCGCAGCTCGCGATCATCATCGGCACCCAGTGCTTCTACGACAACGTCGCCGACCCCACCCGCACCTCGGTGTTCGACATCGTGCGCTCCGGCTACAAGCTGGCGTTCCTCGGCTCCGACGGCACCGGCGCCCAGGTGTTCTGGCAGCCGATTCAGGGCCTGCGCACCCGCGCCGGCCTGCTGATGATCGGCGCCGCTCAGCCCGACAAGGCGACCAAGGACGACCCGCGGCTCGCCTTCGCGTGGATGGGTTTGTTGGACGCGACCTACGAGATTCAGCCCGGCACCCACATCGGCGCTTCGGCGTGGCTGCTCCACGACGACACCAAGGGCTACGCCTACGCCTTCGAGGGCCTGGTCGCCTCGGGCCCGTCGTCGGCCGGTCTGTACAACTACACCGGCACCGCGAAGCTGCCGATCGAGCGCCCCACCGGCAACGTCGGGTACGGCGGCATCAACTTCAACCACAACCTCAACTTCAACACCGGCCCGTTCGCGGCGAGCGGCTTCTTCGTGCTCAACGGCGGGAAGTACGTCTCGGGCAACCCGGCGACCACCTTCCAGAAGGAGATCAGCATTCTCGGGTGGGCCGCCAACCTCGAGCTGATTCTCAACTACGGGCGCACCCTCAACGACGTGATCTCGCTCGAGGGCATGTACTCGACCGGAGACGGCAACCCGAACAACAACTTCTACGGCGGCGCCTACACGCTGAACTTCTACGGCCTGCCCGGAGCGGTGTGGTTCAACCACAAGACGCTGCTGCTGTTCCCGTTCAGCTCGACGGTGAACAACTACACCGGCGCGGTGAGCGACATCTCCAACCAGGGCCTCGGGGTGTCGGCGGCGATTCTCGCGGCGCAGTACGACCTGGTGCCCAACACCCTCAACCTGAAGGTCGGCGCGGCGATGGCGAGCGCCAACGCGACGCCTCCGGTGCTCACTGCTGGAGTGACGCCCGGCCGCTTCATGGGCACCGAGATCAACGCCGAGCTGAAGTGGACCATTCGCTACCTGATGACCATCGGCCTTCACGGCGCGTACATGTTCAAGGGGAGCTTCTACGACGGCAACTCGCACGTCACCGCCAACCCCTACGCGCTGTTCACCACCTTCACCTGGTACGGGTTCTGACATGTCCCAGCTCGCCTTGCGCGCACTGCTTCTCGTCGCCTGCGTCGCGTTCACCGGCTGCGTGCACAGCTACGCCTCCGAGCCGCCGCTCGAGTTCGCCGACCTGCCGTACACCTCGGTGCAGGGCCAGCCGTGGGAGGTGAAGCAGCTCGAGCTCACCCAGGTGGGGGCGAAGTACAAGCTCGGCTCCTACGACCACGTGGCCTACGTCGAGCTCAACCCCAAGGGCGAGCGCACCCTGCTGTTCCTCCACGGGCTCGGCAGCTACCTCAAGTTCTGGCGCTACCAGCTCGATGCGGCGGCGGCGCAGGGCTACCGGGTGCTCGCGTTCGATCAGCTCGGCTACGGCAAGTCTGACAAGCCGGCCGAGTTCCCCTACTCGATGGACGCGATGGCCGAGGTGGTCGACGAGTTCATGGAGAAGACCGGGACCCCCAGCGCGGTGCTGGTCGGCAACTCGATGGGTGGGGAGGTGTCGATGGCCACCGCGCTCCAGTTCCCCCAGCGGGTGGAGGCGATGGTGCTGGTCTCGCCTGCCGGGTTCGAGAAGTTTTCGCGGCGCGAGAAGGAGTGGTTCGTGCACGCGTTCTCGGCTGCGTTCGTGAAGTCGGCCACCGAGTACGGCGTCTGGGGCTCGGTGCGCGGCGCCAACTTCTCGCGCTGGCAGAAAGACTACGAGTGGCTGATCGAGGAGCGGGTGCGCCTGGTGAAGGCGAAGCAGTTCGACCCCTACGCCTATGCGCAGGTGCGCAGCGTCGACGGCCTGGCCCACAACGACTTCGTGCGCGACAGCCTCGGCAAGATCGAGACGCCCACCCTGATCGTCTTCGGCCAGGAAGACCGGCTGATCCCCAACGCGTATCTGCACGGAGGCTGGGCGAGAACCGAGATGAGCTGGGGCGCGAAGCAGATCAAGGGCGCGCAGCTGGTCGGGTTGGACCACTGCGGCCACCTGCTGCAGATGGACTGCCACGACGAGCTCAACCCGAAGATGTTCGAGTTCATCGCCGCGCTGCCGCCGAAGGCGAAGCCGGCGCAGGTGGAGCCCCCTGCCGCCGAAGTCCTCCCTCTCCCACGGGAGAGGGTGCCCGAAGGGCGGGTGAGGGCGCACCGCACCGCATCTGCGTCGGCCCGCGATTACACTAAGCGGCAGTGAAGCTGCTCTCTACCGCGCGCTTTCTCCCCGAGCGCGAGCTCAGCAACGACGAGCTCCGGGCCCGCTTCGGCCGCGAGCAGATCGACAAGTGGGAGAAGGCCACCGGCATTCTTCGCCGCTTCCGCGCGCCCCGGGAGTGGGCCACCTCTGACCTCGCGCTCCCAGCCGCCCGGCAGGCGCTGCAGCGCGCCGGCCTCGGGGCAGGGGAGGTCGACCTGCTGGTGATGGCCACCGACACGCCCGACCACCTCACGCCGGCGACCTCGACCGTGCTGCAGCACAAGCTCGGCGCGGTGAAGGCCGGCACCTTCGACGTCGGCTGTGCCTGCGCGTCGTTCCCCACTTCGATCGCGCTCGCGTCGTCGTTGATGGCCACCCAGCCGTGGGTGAGGAATGCCCTGGTGGTGGGGGCGTACCTGATGTCGAAGCTGGCCGCCGACGACGACCCGGCCCAGTTCTTCTATGGCGACGGGTCGAGCGCGGTGGTGCTCCAGGCCAGCGCGGAGCCCGGGCTGATCAGCAGCGCGCTCCGCGCCGATGGATCTCACGCGGGGCGCTGGGGCGTGTTCGCCGGTGGCACCGCAGAGCCGGCGAGCGTGGCGGCGGTTCAGGCCGGGCGCACCAACGTGCGCCTGCACGAGGCGTATCCCGCCGAGGTGAACGATGACGGGTGGCCCCTGCTGGTGCAGCAGCTGTGCGAGCGCGGCCGCTTCGACCTGGAGGATCTGGAGCTGATCTTCTTCACCCAGGTGCGCGGGCCCACCATCGATGGCGTGATGCGGAGGTTGGGCCTGCCGGTGTCCCGCGCTCCCAAGGTGATGGACCGGTTCGGCTACACCGGCTCGGCCTGCATCGGCATGGCCCTCGATGATGCCCTCGAGCGCGGCGTCGCCCGGCCCGGCCAGCTGGTCGCTCTGGTGGGATCAGGGGTGGGCTTCAATCAGGCCGCCGTCGCGATGCGCTTGTAGCGGCTCGCCGCGCTGCGACTGCCTTGATTGGGGTGAGTGGGGCGGTTGGGGCACCGCCTGGTCTCACTCCGCCCGCGATCGAGTGGCCAGCCGTGCGATGCGGGTGTGCTTCTCGTTCTGCGCGGCGTTCGGCGGTTTGCGCGCTGGCGTGATGTCGCCCGGCTACCGTGGCGGTGCCTCGGTGACATCACGCTTGGGCCGTGCGCCGAGAGATGTCAGCCCCGCATGGTTTGCTGATGCTTTTTGGGGGGGTGGCGGGTGGCGGGTCGGGCAGAAGAGAGTGTTGCGAAGACAGCAGAGGGCCAATTCGGGCTCATTACGCGCGATCAGGCATTTCGCGCCGGAATGACGAAGCGCCAGGTGAATCGGCGTCTCGAGACCGGCGAATGGAAGACCGTTTTTCGCGCTGTGTACCGGCTCCCGGGCAGCGTGCCGAGTCAGCGGCAGCAGCTGAAGGCAGCCGCGCTTTGGGCCGGCAAAGGGTACGCGTTCTCGCACCACTGCGCCGCTGCCTTGCACGGCTTCGTTCGTCTTGCGTCGAACGTGGTGGAGCTGACCACCGAGCGAAATTTGCGTGCCGAGCAGTCGGCGGTGATTCATGTCGTTCGCGATTTGTCGTTCAGCGACGTCACCATGCGCCGTGGTTTTCGCGTGACCACGGTGACGCGCACGCTCATCGATCTGGCGGAGAACGCCGCGTTCAAGGACGTGCGCGCCAACGTCGATCAAGCATTGCATCACAAGTGGACGACGCTGAGAAAGTTGGACGCCGCACTGCAGATCAATCGGCCCGGAGTGCCGGCGCTCCGGTCGCTGGTGCGTCACTACTTGAACGGCGGAAAACCGGCGGAGAGTGAGCTCGAAGCGAGGGCCTTCGAGCTGTTCGAAGCGGGAGGGCTGCCGCTGCCGGCAAAGCAGGAAGCGATCGAGGTGAACGGCCGTAAGTATCGCGTCGACTTTCACGTGCGGGGCACGCGCTTGATCGTCGAAGCCGATGGCTACGCTTTTCACTCTGGCGATGGCTACGAGACCGATCGCACCCGCGACATCGTGCTCGAGTCGCACGGCTACGTCGTGCAGCGCTGGACCTGGACGTCGATCGCCGAGCAACCACAGCTGCTGATCGACGCCGCCCGGCGGGTCATCGCTCTCGGCCCACGCCCAGAGGATCTCGTGAAAGCCGTGAGCTGACGAACGCCGCGCGCATCGAGAAGCCCACCCGCGTCGCATCGCTGGCCCCGCAATCGCGGGCGGAGTCAGCCCGGGCAGAGCGCGAAACCCGCAGCCCAACCCCCAACCCAAGCCAACCGGCCAGCCGTACGAACGCCTCAGATGGCCCGCTTGAACTGAGCGACCTTCATCAGCGACTCGATCCGCTCGAGCACCTCGGGCTTGTACACGCGCGACCCGCAGCTGGGGCACGCGCCCTGGGGCACGTCGGTGAGCACCACGATCTTCCCGTTCACGGTGAGGCGCACCTCGACGGCCCGGTGGGTGTAGCTCCCGCCGCACGGGCACATGCCGTAGTCCTTCTGCGTATAAAGGACGCCCTGCACGTGCCTAGAATGACGCCGTGGCAAAAGTTCCGCCATCTCTTCTTCCAGGCTCGCAGCCGTCGGCCAAACCGGTGGCCTCCAAGCCGACGTCGGCGGCGAAGAACGTCGCGGCCAACAAGCAGACCGGCAAGCAGCTGACCCAGGCGAAGATCATCAAAGGCAACATGGCGTCGCTCAAGGCCTTGCGGGCCTTCAAGCCCTCGGGTTCGGGCGCCGGCAAGGCGGGCGAGAGCGAAGAGGTGATGCACGCCGACGTGATGTCGGGCGCGCACGACCAGGCCGAGCTCGAAAAAGCCCTCTCCGAAGGCTGGGTTCCCACCGACGTCGAAGAAAAAGAAGACAAGGAAGAGGCCGAAGAGCTCGCCAAGGCGGCCGAAGGCGAGAAGGCCGAGAAGGGCGAAAAAGAAGGCAGCACCGCGCGCGGCGGCGCCTTCGGCAAGCAGGCTCCTGCCCGCTCCGGCGTCGCGAGCGGCCAGCTGGCCCAGGCGGGCAAGCAAGGCACCCACACCAGCAACCCGAACCTCCCGCGCGCCGGCACCGGCAGCTCCAACCCGAACCTGCCCAAGGCGGCGAGCAGCGACTTCAAGCAGCTCGCCCGCAACCCGAGCGGGAGCACCGGCACCCACGCCAAGCTCTCTGCCAACGAGCTCTCCAAGGCCGAGCAGCTCAGCTCGGTGAAGGCGGTCGCCGCGGCCGCCGCCAAGGCCGCCAGCGAGAAGCCGCTCGACGCCTTCGCGGTGCTCAACCAGGCGAAGGACAAGGGCGTCTTCTACAGAGAAGACGAGCACGGCGGCTCGCACCCCGAAGATCGCGACGACCCCGCGCTGGCCGCCGCGGTGGAAGAGACGATTCGGGTGCTGTTCGGCGTGCGGGGCGTGTTGCGCGTCGGGCCGGGCCGCAACGAAGCCAACGAGCCGGTGGTGGTGGTGGTGGCGGGAAATGGCTTCACCGACCAGTCGTTGGTGAAGGTCCCCTTGAAGGTTCACAATTTCGACACCCTGCTCGCGCTGTCGTACGAGCTGTTGCCATTGCGTAGGGAAAGATGAGCGGAACTGAAGATCAGCTGAACCACGCGCTGCGTGACCAGGTCGAGAAGGCCACCGGCAAGCCGCACTCCGGCGCCCCGATTCTCAAGCTCAAGGGCGACGCTTCGAACCGCAGCTACTACCGGGTCGGCGAGTTTCCCCACTCGTACGTGGTGATGGTGATGCCGAAAGACGCGGCCACCAAGAGCGAAGAGGCGACCAAGGGCGCGGCGCCCACCGAGCTCCCGTTCGTCAACGTGCACCGCTACCTCGAGAAGCTCAACGTACGGGTGCCGCGCATCCTCCGCTACGACGAGCCGGCGGGCATGATGGTGCTCGAAGACCTCTCCGATCAGACCTTCGAGAAGGCGCTCAACGACCGCACCCGCGAAGAGCTCTACCTGCGGGCGGTGAAGCTGCTCGCCCGGCTGCGCTCCTCGGCCGAGAAGACGCCCACCCAAGACTGCATCGCCTTCGGCCGCGGCTTCGACGAAGACCTCTACGACTGGGAGCTCCACCACTTTCGCGAGTGGGGCCTCGAGATCTGGAGCGGCAAGAAGCCCACCGACGCCGAGCGCGCCGACCTCGACAAGATCTTCCGCCGCATCAGCGGTCAGCTGGCGGCGCTCCCGCGCGGCTTCACCCATCGCGACTACCAGAGCCGCAACCTGATGGTGAAAGACGGCGAGCTGGTGGTGATCGACTTTCAAGACGCGCTGCTCGGCCCCCGCCAGTACGACCTGGTCGCCCTGCTGCGCGACTCGTACGTCGAGCTGCCGCGGCCGTTCGTGGAGCAGATGCTCCGCGCGTACACCGGCGAGGTGGAGCAGCTCACCGGCGAGAAGATCTCGTTCGACGAGTTCCTCCGGGTGTTCGACCTGCTCACCGTGCAGCGAAAGCTGAAAGACGCGGGCCGCTTCGAGTTCATCAACCGGGTGAAGGGCAACCCCGGCTTTCTGGTCTCGATCCCCGCCTCGCTGCGCTACGTGCGCGACGCGCTCGAGCGTCAGCCGCACCTGTCTGACCTGCGGAAGATCGTCGGGCGCTACGTGCCGGAACTGGCATGAGCGTGCCCGCGGCGGTGCTCTGCGCGGGGCTGGGCACCCGCCTGAGGCCGTACACCGAGCGTTGGCCGAAGCCGGCGATTCCACTGCTCGGCCGCCCGCTGCTCGCCTACGCGCTCGCGCAGCTGAAGAAGAGCGGCGTCACTCGGCTGGGCATCAACACCTTTCACCTGCCCGAGGTGATGGAGCAGACCGCGCGCGCCCTCTGGCCGGGCGACCTGTTCGTCTCGAAAGAGGCGGGAGAGATTCAAGGCACCGGCGGCGGCATACGTGGGCTGCGGGAGGTGCTGGAGGCCGACGTCTCGGTGGTGCTCAACGGCGACGTGCTGTTCGAGCTCGATCTCGAGGCGGTGCTGGCGGCGCATCGCAAGAGCGGGGCGGCGGCGACGATGGTGCTGCTCCCGATGCCGGAGGGCGAGAAGTACAACGCGGTGGAGCTCGATCGCGCGCTCAAGGTTCGCCGCATCGCCGGCGTCGGCCCCGGTGGCCCGGCGCTGAGCGGCTGGCACTTCACCGGGGTGCACGTGCTCACCCGGCGCGTGTTCGAGTTCATGAAGGCCGGCCCGCACGACATCAACCGCGACGTCTACCCGAAGCTGATCGAAGCGGGCTTCGAGGTGTTCGGGCACATCGTGCCTCCGCCCCGGCCGTACTGGAGCGACCTCGGCACCCCGCAGCGCTACCTCGCCGCCCACCAGGATTTGTTGTTCGGCCAGGCGGGCGCGCTCTCGAAGCTGGCCTTCGAAGGAATGGCGAAGGCGGCCAACCACTGGGCGCACCCGACGGCGAGGCTGGGCAACGTGAAGATCACTGGCCCAGCCTGGTTCGGCGAAGGCTGCCTGCTCGAAGACGGGGTCACCATCGGCTCGGCGGTGTCGGTCGGCCCGGGCGCGAAGGTGGGCGCGGGCGCGTCGCTCAACCGGGTGGCGGTGCTCGACGGCGCGGTGGTGCCGGCAGGCGCGCGACTCGAAGATCAGATCGTGGCGTAGCGGCCCGGCGTTTACTGCACGCGGGCGAGCACGCAGCTGACGTTGTCGTTGCCGCCGTTGGCGTTGGCGAGATCGATCAGCTGCCCGGCGGCGAGGTTCAGGTCGCTGGCGCGGGAGAGCACTTCTTGAATCGCGGGGTCGGGCACCATGCCGCTCAAGCCGTCGGAGCAGAGCAGGAAGATGTCGCCCGGCTGCGGCTCGATGCGCGAGGTGTCGACCTGCACGGTGTCTTTCATGCCGAGCGCGCGCACGATCACGTTCTTGTGCGGGAACGCCTCGATCTCTTCGGGCGTGAGCTTCTTCGCCTTCAGATAGTCGTTGAGCAGAGAGTGGTCTTCGGTGAGCTGCTTCAGCACGCCGTCGCGGCAGAAGTAGACCCGGCTGTCGCCCACGTGCGCGACCACCACGAAGTTCTGGGCGAAGTACACCGACACCACGGTGGTGCCCATGCCCTTGTACTTCTGCTCGCTGGAGGCCTTCTCGAAGATGCGCAGGTTGGCGAGCTTGATCCCGGTCGAGAGCCGGTTCTCGTCATAGTTGCGCGTCTTGTCCATCTTGTACGGCCAGGTGGCGTCCTGGTCGCGGCCGGTGAGCTTGAAGAACTCACCCAGCTCGTCGACCGCGATCTTGGAGGCGATCTCACCCGACGAGTGGCCGCCCATGCCGTCCGCGACCACGAACAGTCGCTCCTCCGGCAGCAGGAGGTAGTTGTCCTCGTTGTGGTTCCGCTTCATCCCAACGTGGGACAAGCCGGCCGATTCGATTCGCATGGAGTTGAAGGACCCGACTTACGCGGCCGAGAAGTTAAGCAAGCCGGTTCTCATGCGTCAAAGCCCTTTCGACGATCGACGCATCGTGACGCAACAGGTCGGTTCATGTTGGTACGAACTCCAGCTGATCACCCTCTTGGGTCCCGCTGCCGGCGCTGGTGCCTGAAGGCAGCTCCAGCACCGAGTGCGCCCCCAGGTAGAGCGACGACAGCCGCCAGGGCACCATCGCGTGGAGCACCTTCACCACCTTGTGCTCCTTGTCGAGGAAGACCGCGTCGATGGGAATCTTCATGAAGAAGGTGTGAATCGAGTTGCAGGGCACGATGTGGAGCCCGTCGCCGAAGGGCAGCTCCTTGCGGCCCATCAGGCCCATGAAGCGGGAGCCAAAGGTGCGGGCCTCGCCCGCGCGGTCGGCCAGCAGCTTGCCCTTCGTCACGTTGGTCACCTTGAACTGGCCCATCTTCAGGTAGAAGAAATCAGAATGCTGCGCCCGCTGGAATCACCGCTTCACCTGGTGCTGGTCTCTCCCCAGATTCCACCCAACACCGGCAACATCGCCCGCCTCTGCGCGGTCACCGGCTGCAAGCTTTCGCTGGTCGAGCCCCTGGGCTTCTCGATCGCCGACAAGGAGCTCAAGCGCGCCGGCCTCGACTACTGGGACCAGGTCTTTCTCGCCCTCCACAAGTCGTGGGACGCCTACCTCGCCGCCCACCCCACCGCGCGCCGGTTCCTGTTCACCGCCCGGGCCGAGAGCTCCCTCTGGCAGACCGAGTTCAAGGCCGGCGACCACCTGATCTTCGGGTCAGAGCCCACCGGGCTGCCCAAGGAGATCCTCGAATCCGGCAAGGGTCAGACGTTAGGGATTCCGATGCTGGAAGACCGGCGCTCGCTCAACCTTTCGACCGCGGTGGGGATCGCCGCCTACGAAGCTTTGCGTCAGCTCCAGCTCAAGTAGACTCGCTCGCCGATGGCGAATTCGTTTGCCGAGGCGCTCCTCGAGGCGCACCGGGGCAAGTCCTCAGGGTGGATGACGGTGACCGCCCGGGGCCGCGAGTCGAAGGTGCTCTTGCGCGACGGCGACCTGGTCGACGCCCAGATGGGCTTCGGTCACCAGTCGTTTCTTCAGGGCCTGCTGCAGAGCGGCCGGGTCGGCCTCGAGCAGCTCGACGCGATGTGGGCCCGCGGTGAGGCGGCGACCAAAGACGCCGAGGCGCTCGAGGAGCTGGGCAGCAACCAGGAAGAGGCGGCCACCCAGCAGCTGCTGGCCAACGTGCGGCGGCTGACCGAGCTGGGCGAGAAGGTCGCCTTCGAGCCGGCCGAGGTCTCGCAGGAGATGCAGCTGTCGGGGGTGCAGGCGGTGCGGGCGGCGTTCGAGGCGGTCACCAACGGCTCGGGCGAGCACTACTTCCGCGCGGTCGACGTCGATGGTGCCGAGGAGTGGCTGCTCAACCCGGCCGAGAGCTCGTTCGTGCGCGCCTACGGCGAGTTCAAGAGCGCCAAGGAGCTCCCGGCCGAGCGCCGGGTGCTGCTCGAGCTCCTCACCCGGGTCGGAAAATTCGAGTCGATTCCCGCCGAGGAGTGGGATCGCCGCGAGCAGCTGCGGCTGCGCCAGGAGCAGGAGGCCCGCGACGCCGAAGAGCGCCGCCGCCTGGAAGAAGAGGCCCGGCTGGCCGAAGAGGCGCGCATTCGCGAAGAGGCGCGCAAGGCCGAGGAAGCCCGTTTGGCCGAGCAGGCCCGGCTCGCCGAAGAACAGCGTCTGCGCGAGGAGGCCGAGCGTCGCGAGGCGGCCCGGTTGGCCGAAGAAGCGCGGCTGGCCGAAGAGCGCCGGCTGCGTGAAGAAGAAGAGGCCCGCATCGCCGAGGCCGCCCGCAAGGCCGAGGAGGCGCGCCTCGCCGAAGAAGCCCGTCTGGCCGAAGAGGCTCGCCTGGCCGAGGAGCGGCGTCTTCGCGAAGAAGAAGAGGCCCGCATCGAGGCCGAGCGTCAGGCCGAGGTGGCCCGCCGTGCCGAGGCTGCGCGCAAGGCCGAGGAGGCCCGTCTCGCCGAGGAGGCTCGCCTCGCCGAAGAGGCGCGGCTGGCGGAGGAAGCCCGCGTCGCCGAAGAAGCGCGCCAGGCCGAGGAAGCACGGCTGGCCGAAGAGGCCCGGCTCGCCGAGGAAGCGCGGAAGGCCGAAGAAGCCCGCCTGGCCGAAGAGGCGCGGCTCGCCGAGGAGAAGCGGCTCCGCGAAGAAGAAGAGCGCCGCGCCGAAGAAGCCCGTCTGGCGGAAGAGGCGCGTCTCGCCGAAGAGAAGCGGGTTCGCGAAGAAGAAGAGCGTCGCGCCGAAGAGGCCCGTCTCGCCGAGGAGGCACGCCTCGCCGAAGAAGCCCGCAAGGCCGAAGAAGCCCGTCTGGCGGAAGAAGCGCGTCTCGCCGAGGAAGCGCGGCAGGCGGAAGAAGCGCGAAAGGCCGAAGCCGCGCGCGTCGCCGAAGAAGCACGTCTCGCCGAAGAAGCGCGGCTGGCCGAGGAGGCCCGCGTCGCCGAGGAGGCGCGCCAGGCCGAAGAAGCGCGGCTGGCGGAAGAGGCCCGCGTCGCCGAAGAGAAGCGGGTTCGCGAAGAAGAAGAGCGTCGCGCCGAAGAAGCGCGGCTGGCCGAGCAAGCCCGCGCCGCCGAAGAGGCGCGTCTGGCAGAAGAGGCGCGCGTCGCCGAAGAAGCGCGCAAGGCCGAACAAGCGCGGCTGGCCGAAGAGGCTCGCGTCGCCGAAGAGCAGCGCGCCCGCGAAGAAGAAGCGCGCCGCGCCGAAGAAGCCCGCCTGGCGGAGGAGGCCCGCGTCGCCGAGGAGGCCCGTCAGGCCGAAGAAGCGCGGGTCGCCGAAGAAGCGCGCGTCGCCGACGAGGCGCGCAAGGCGGAGGAGCGCCGGGTCGCCGAGGAGCGCCGCCTTCAGGCCGAGGAAGAAGCGCGCCAGGCAGAAGAAGCGCGGCTGGCCGAAGAGCGCGAGGTGGCCGAGCTGGAGCGCAAGGCCGCGGCGATTCGCGCCGCCGAAGAGAAGCGCCGCTCCGAGGCCGAAGCGGTTCAGCGCGCCGAAGAGGCCCGCCGCCGCGCCCAGGAGGCCAAGCGCGCCGAAGAGGCCCGCTTCGCCGAAGAGCACCGCCGCCGCGCCGAAGAAGCCAAGCGCGCCGACGAGGCTCGCAAAGCAGAAGAGTCGCGCCGCAACTACAGCGTTCACAACGCGCCGACCCGCAAGCTGCCGCAGCCCGAGGTGGTGCCGGTGCCGATGGAGCAGGCGCTCCAGACAGCGACCAAGGCCGACCGCGAGCTGATCGAGAAGTCGCGCACCTCCGACGATCTGCTGAAGCGGCTGAACGAGGCGCTCAAACAGAGCACCTCCAGCGGCCGCCCCGCCTACGTTCCGCCGGCTCAGCCCGCGGCGCCCACCCGCGGCAAAGAGATCACCCAGCCCGCGTTCGGCGCGGCGCCCGGGGCGAACAAAGAGCCGACCCAGCCGAACTACCAGATGCCCGACGACTGGGGCGTGGCGGCGGCGGTGCCGGCGTCGTCTCCGTCGGTGCGCAAGTTCGGCCCCGGCGCGATTCAGGAAGACGACGGCGATCTGTGGAACCTCGCCACCCAGGCGCCCCAGCGCTCCGGGGTCGCCTCGTTCGAGGAGGCATTACGCCGGGTTGACTCGACTCTCGACTCCCTGGTCGGCGCCGGCCAGCCCGAAGAAGAGCAGCCGCTGGTCGAGGCGACCGTCGAGTCCGTTGAACAACCGCTGCTGAACGACGACACTCTCGAAGGGGACTTCGACGTGGGCGATCCATCCGATCCGGCAGAGGCGGCCAAGGCCCGCCGGCAGCGCCTGCTTCGCAAGGCGATGCAGAACCTCGGCTCGATTCCGCGGCCCGCCGACCCGCCCGCGAACGTCAACGTCGCTCCGGTCGCGCCCGCGGTGACCGCTCCGTCGCCCGCGCCCGCACCCGAGGCCGGCGCGATCAACGCGCAGGATCAGAAGTTCGCCGCCGAAATCGACGCCCGGCTGGAGAAGGCGAAGGGCAAGAAAGACCTCTACGCGCTGCTCGGCATTCCGGTCGGGGCGGGCAAAGACGCGGTGAAGACCGCCTTCTTGAACCTCGCCAAGCAGTTTCACCCCGACCGCTTGCCGCCGATGCTCCCGCACTACCGGGAGAAGATCACCTCGGTGTTCGAGCTGATTCGCGAGGCGTACGACACCCTCTACGACGACACCCGCCGCGCCGCGTACATGTCGGAGCTGCAGCGGGCCGCCGCGTCGCCCGCTCCGGTGGCCGCCGCGAAGAAGGCCGACGGCTTCACCGGCGACGAGCTGATGAAGATGGGCGAGGTGCTGTTCAAGAAGCGCGACTACCTGAAGGCCGAGGAGGCGTTCGCCAAGGCCCACACGCTGGAGAAGAGCGCCAACGCGCTCGCCGCCCAGGCCTGGGCCATCTACATGGACCCGGCGCGCAAGGCCGAGGCGCCCAAAGCCAAGCAGCTGATGCAAGACGCGGTGAACCTGGACCCCCGCTGCGATCGCGCCCACTACCAGCTGGGGGTGATCGCCCGCGTCGAGGGTGACATGAACCGCGCCGAGCAGCACTTCTCGCAGGCGGTGAAGATCAACCCGCGCCACCTGGAGGCCAACCAGGAGCTGCGGTTGATCGAAATGCGCCGCAAGAAGGCACAAGAGACCAAGAAGGGTTTCTTCAAGTAAGAGAGGACCATGGGTCTCGAACAGCGCCGCCACATTCGCAGAGCGCTCCACGTCTCGTTCAAGGGCACCGACCAGGCTGCGCTGGGCGAGCTGTCGTTTCGAGGCGCCGATCTCTCGCTCGGCGGCAGCTTCTTGAAATCAGACGTCTTGCTGGAGCAGGGCGAGCGGCTCTCGCTCTCGTTTCACGTGCCGGGTGTACCGAAACCGATGCACGCGGCGGCCACCGTCGCCTGGGTTCGGCGCTTTCCCGAAGGGCAGCTCCCCGGAGGCATGGGCGTCGAGTTCCGGTCGATGAGCGACGACGACCGTAGGATGCTGGCGGAATACCTCGGCTCAGCCTAAAAACCCGCAGAGTATCGAGAACGACGGGGTCTTTCTGTGGCCAAGCAGCATCTCCTCTTAGTTGATGGAGACGCCAAAAGCCTGCGAGTGATGGAGGTCAGCCTGAAGAAGGCTGGCTTTCAGGTCACGACCGCGATTCACGGCAAAGACGCGCTCGAGAAGGTTCAGATCAGCCCGCCCGACCTGGTGCTCTCCGACACCAAGATGCCGGAGATGGACGGCTTCGAGCTCTGCCGGCTGCTGAAGAGCGACGAGCGGTTTCGCCACATTCCGTTCGTCTTTCTGACCAATCAGAAGTCGGTCGAGTTCAAGGTGAAGGGCCTCGAGCTGGGCGGCGACGACTACCTGACCAAGCCGATCTACATCAAAGAGATCGTCACCCGCGTGAAGATGATCCTCTCCAAGGTGGAGAAGGAGCGGGCAGAGCGCAAGGAGTCGAAGGCCGGCTTCGGCGGCTCGCTGGCCGACATGGGCGTGGTCGACCTGGTGCAGACCTTTGAGATCGGCCGCAAGACCGGCACCATCAAGCTCGAGGGCGACCGCACCGGCGTCGTCTACTTCAAAGAGGGCAAGGTCATCGACGCCGAGCTGGGCAGGCTCCGCGGAGAGAACGCCTTCTACCGAATGCTGAACACCTTCGAGGGCAAGTTCGAGGTCGGCTTCGTGCCGGTCGATCGCCCCGAGCGCATCGAGGTGTCGACCCAGGGCCTGTTGATGGAGGGCATGCGCCGCCTCGACGAGTGGGGCCGCATGCTCGAGCAGCTGCCCCCGCTCGAGACGGTGTTCGAGCTCGACTACAAGCAGCTGTCGGAGCGCCTCTCGGAGATTCCCGACGAGGTGAACCCGCTGCTCCGGCTGTTCGACGGCCGCCGGCCGCTCTCGAAGGTCGTCGACGACTCCGACTTCGAAGATCTCGCCGCGCTGGGCATCATCTCCAAGCTCTACTTCGAGGGCCTGATTCGCGAAGTGGGCGCCGCGGCCAGCGAAGACACCGCGCCGAAGAAGCCCGGCATCGAGGAGTGGCTCACCGCGGCGCAGCCGACCGCGACCCAGCCGCCCGACGTGGTGCCGCTGCCCGGCGCCAGCCCCGCACCGCCGCCGCAGGTGGCGCCCCAGCCCGTGCCCGCGGTGCAGGCCGTACAGGCCGTTCGAAACGACGTCGCCGAAGCGGTGGCGGTGGTCGAGCCCGACCTGCCGCCGCTGCCCAACTCGAGTGACGTCGAGGTGGTCGACGAGAGCTCTCTCGAGGTCACCGCCGAGACGCCCGCGCCCGAGCTGCCGCACGTCGCGCCGGCCGAGGTGGTGCACTTTCAGCCCCGGCCGAAGGGCCCTCCGACCGCGGAGATGCCGGCGGTCGCGGCTCCGGCCGGCCCGCCGCCGTCGTCGTCGTTCAAGGTCGAGCCGCCGCCGTCGGGTGAGCTGGAGCGCGCCCGGCGCATGCTGCTCGACGACTGGAACGCCGACAGCGATGGAATCACCGCCCGCTCCACCTGGGCGCCGGTGCCGGCCTGGGTTCGCCAGCAGCCCGCGCCGATCACCGCTTCGCCGGTGGCGCCTCCTCCGCGGCCTTCGCGCCCGCCGATCTTCGGCGGCGCCGCGCTGGAGCGGATCAGCCTGCCGCCGCTGGAGGGCAACGTCGCCGGCTCGCGCGCCACTCCGGCCGAGACGGCCGCCTCGAGCCGGCCGACGCCGCTGGAGACGCCCGCGATTCACCCCGCGTCGCTCGGCCCCACGCCGGAGCAGATCGAGCGCGCCTCCCGCCCGACCCCGCTGGAGATTCCCGCGATCAAAGGCCCGGCGCCCACGCCGCTGCCGCCGCACGCCTCGCCTCAGCAGCAGCCGCCGCGCGCGTCGCCGCAGAACCCTTTCCCCACCGGAGTGCACCCGGTCTACGTGCCGCCGCCTCCGCCCGACGCGACGCCGCCGCCGCGCACCAGCCCGCCGGGCATGCAGGCGAAGAACCCCGACCCGACTCCGCCGCCGTCGAAGCCTTTGGCGCTCCCCGCGTACCCCGGGCAGGGCGTGGGCGAGCCGCTCCCCGAGCCAAAGCCGTCGCCGAGCGCGATCGCCGAGGAGCAGGGCTTCTTCGACGACGAGAAGACGCCGCCGATCATCACCCCGCTGCGCGACGAAGATTCGCTCCCGCCGCCGGTGCAGACCATCACCCAGTCGGGTACGCGGCCCCGCTCGTCGCTCCCGCTGATGATGTTCGCCGGTCTCGCGCTCGGCGCGGTGATCGCGGTGGTCGCGGTGAACGTCTACGACAAGGTCTCGAGCCCCAACACCACCGACCTGCCGGTGCTGGCGGTGGCCGACGCGGGCCTGAGCGCTCCGGTGCTCGACGCCGGCACCGAGGTGGCGGTGGTGGCTCCGCCCGAGGTCGCCGACGCGGGTGAAGAGCTGACCGACGTGGTGGTCGACTCCGGCGCGGCGGTCGCGGTGGTCGAGACCGTCGACGCGGGCGCGAAGGTCGCGGCTCTAGAGCCGGCCGCCGACGCGGGCACCAAGGTCGCGGTGGCTGAGCCGGTGGTCGACGCGGGCGTGAAGGTCGCGGTGGCGCCTGTCGAAGTGGCCGACGCTGGCACCAAGGTCGCGGTGGCTCCGCCGAGCGGCGCGGGCGACTTCGAGAAGCTGATCACCGACGCCAAGCTGGCGGTGCAGAAGAGCCGCTGGGGCACCGCGGTGGGCGCCTACCGCAAGGCGCTGGCGCTCAACTCCGGCTCGTCTGAAGCGCGCGAGGGCCTCGGCATCGCGCTGGTGATGAGCGAGACCGGCTTCAAAGAGGCGATCCCGTACCTGCAAGAGGCCGTGAAGAGCGACCCCGAGAACCCGCAGGCCTGGCTGGCGCTCGGGTTGGCGCTGCAGAACACCAACCGCGAGCACGAGGCGAAGGGTCCGTACAACCAGTACCTGAAGCTGAAGCCGACCGGTGAGACGGCGAACGAGATCCGCGCCGCGTTACAGCTGATCAAGTGACTCTCACCTTAGGTCTCGAAACCTCCTGCGATGAAACGGCGGCGGCGATCGTCCGCGATGGGCGTGAAGCGCTCGCCGACGTGGTCTCCACCCAGATCGACATTCACCGGCGGTGGGGTGGGGTGGTGCCCGAGCTCGCCAGCCGCAACCACCTGATGCAGGTGATGCCGGTGCTGAAAGAAGCGCTCAGCCGCGCCAACGCCACTCTCGACCAGATCGACCAGCTCGCGGTCACCTCGGGGCCGGGCCTGCAGGGCGCGCTGCTGGTGGGGCTGCAGGTCGGCAAGGCGATCGCGCTCGCCCGCGGCATTCCGATGGTGGGAGTGAACCACCTCGAAGGGCACCTGCTGGCGATTCTGCTCGCCGAGAAGGCCCCGAAGCCGCCGTTCCTCGGGCTGATCGTCTCGGGCGGTCACACCAGCCTCTACCTCGCGCACGACTTCGGAAAGTACGAGCGGCTCGGCTCGACCCGAGACGACGCGGCCGGCGAGGCGTACGACAAGGTCGGCAAGCTGCTCGGGCTGCCCTACCCCGGAGGCCAGCCGATCGACGAGCTGGCGCAGAAGGGCGACCCGTCGGCGATTCGTTTTCCCCGCGCGCTGCCCGCGCCCGACACGCTCGACTGGAGCTTCTCGGGGGTGAAGACGGCGGTCGGCAACCACCTGCGCGAGCACGGCATGCCGCAGGGCCAGGCGCTGGCCGACCTCTGCGCCTCGTTTCAGGAGGCGGTGGCCGACGCGCTCACCAAGAAGGTGGTGCTGGCGGCGAAGCGCTCCGGCGAAAAACGGTTGGTGCTCTGTGGCGGGGTGGCGGCGAACTCGCGGCTGCGTTCGCTGGCGGCGGAGCGCGCGGCCGATGCGGGCCTCGAGCTGTTCTTGCCGCCGAAGCGGCTGTGCACCGACAACGGCGCGATGATCGCGGTGGCGGGCGCGAAGGCGCTCGAGCGCGGCGTGCGCTCCGACTTCTCTCTCAACTCGGATCCCTCGTGGCGGCTGTGAAGACGGCGGCGGAGCTGCTCCGCCAGAGTGGGCTGAAGGCGAAGCACAGCTGGGGCCAGAACTTTCTCTCCGACGAGGGCATTCTCGAGCGGATCGCCGCCGAGGCCGAGGTGGCCAAGGGCGACACCGTGCTCGAGCTGGGCGCCGGTCTCGGCCACCTGACCCGGGCGCTGCTGGCCACCGGCGCGAACGTGGTGGCGGTGGAGCGCGATCGCGAGGTCGCCGCGGTGCTGAAGGCCGAGCTGCCCGAGCTGAAGCTGGTGGAGGCGAACGCCGCCGAGCTCGACTTCGCGAAGACCGCCGGCGTCGACGACCTGGTGCTGGTGGGCAACCTGCCGTACCACCTCTCGAGCCCGATTCTGTTCGAGGTGCTGGAGCAGTGGCGGCACGTGAAGCGGGTGGTGTTCACGCTCCAGGCCGAGGTGGTCGACCGCCTCGCCGCCGAGCCGGGCAACCGCGACTACGGGTTGCTCACCGTGCTGCTCGGGCTCAACTACCGCTCGCAGGAGTGCTTCAAGCTCGGCCGGCATCTGTTTCACCCCCCGCCGAAGGTGGACTCGGCGGTGCTGCGGCTCGACCGGCTCGAGAAGCCGCGGGCGACGGTGACCGACGACGCCCGGTTCAAGCGCATCGTGAAGGCGAGCTTCGCGCACCGCCGCAAGACGTTGTCCAACTCGCTCGACGGCGATCGCGCGCTGGCCGAGCAGTTCGACCTCGACGGCTCGCTCGCCGCCGCGGGCATCGACGGTAAGCGCCGCGCCGAGACGCTCTCGGTCGAAGAGTTCGCGGCGCTCGAGCGCTCGCTGATCTCGAAGTAACGAAAAACCCTCCACTGCGACCCATCTGCGCGCCCGGGAACTCCCCTGGGCCCTCAAGGAGAAAACATGTCGAAGATGAAGCTGACGCTCGGGGCAGCGGTGGTGGCGGTGTTGTCTTTCGCCGGTGGCGCGGTGGCGAAGGCGGCAGACAAGTCGAGCGCGCCGACGATCGTGCTCCCGAACGACCTCAAGTTCGCGCCCGCGACGCCGCTGGGTGAGAAGGGCCCGCAGTCGGCGGTGGTGTGGGGCGACCCGGTGAAGGGGCCGGTGGGCATTCTGCTTCGCGTGCCGGCCGGGTTCGACTCGGGCGTGCACACGCACACCGCCGATTACCGCGGCGTGATTCTGCAGGGCGCGGTGACCGCGACCGAGGCCGACGACAAGAAGGCTCCGGGCCTGCCCGCGGGCGCGTACTACCTGCAGCCGGGCAAGGCGCCGCACAACAACTACTGCGCGAGCGCGGTCGACTGCCTGATCTACATCGAGTTCACCAACGGCGGGATCGACTTCAAGCCGGTGGGTGCGCCTCCGGCGAAGTGATTTGCGCAGCACGCCCTCCCCCACGAGGGGGAGGGTGCCCAGAGGGCGGGAGGGGCGTCACCACCAGCAGCCGTGCTCGAAACAACGAGCAACGAGCGACGCTCAATCCATCGGGTGCAGGCGCTTGAGCGCCGCGATCACCTTCAGCTTGGTCTTCACCGGCACCGGCTTGTTCGGCGCCACCGGCCGCGCGACCGCCGCCGCCTTCTTCAGCAGCACCGACTGCGCCGCGACCTTCTGCGAACGCTTGGTGCTCATCAGTATCTCCGACGCGCGGCGACGGTCTTCAGCAGGCCGTCGTTGGCGGCGACGAACGAGCGAAACGCCTTCTCGTCGAGGTTCATGCGCTTCAACACCGAGCCGATCAGCTCATCGAGCGACGGCGCGTCTGCCTTCTTCAGCTCCATCGCGATCTTCAGCATCGCCACGCCGTAGAGCGGGCTCTGCGCGACCTCGTTGGGCACTTCGACCGTCTCTTCTTCTCGCCTCAGCTCGATGACCTTCGCAGTGCTCTTCAAGTCTCGACGCCCCCAGAAAATGGTGAAACTCCAAGGCTGTAGAACTGACGTGACGTGACCATACGTGACCATTCGTTACCCGTCAAAAAACCTGCGAGATCACTGGCGAATCACGACACGACATTGCTACACGGGGCCCGAAATGGTTGTATGCGCGCCCTTCATTTGAGGCCGATTTTTCGGCCCCAAAGCGCAATCTAGGGAGCCGGGGAGAGCCGCCTGTTCGAGCACCGCTACATCGTGGTGGAAGGGCCGATTGGGGTCGGCAAATCGTCGCTCACCAACCTGCTGGCGGAGCGTTTTCACGCGCGCCGGGTGATGGAAGTCGTCGAAGAGAACCCGTTCCTCTCCAGCTTCTACGCCGACCGGAACAAGTTCGCGTTTCAGACCCAGATGTTCTTCCTGCTCAGCCGCTTTCGTCAGCAGCAGGAGCTGTTTCAGCAAGACCTCTTCAACTCGGTGACGGTGAGCGACTACCTGTTCGCCAAAGACCGAATCTTCGCCCACCTCACGCTCGACCCGAATGAGCTCGCGCTCTACGAGCGGGTGTTCGAGGCGCTCGGGCCGCGGGTGACCAAGCCCGACCTCGTCATCTACCTGCAGGCGCGCATCGACGTGCTGCTGGGCCGCATCAAGAAGCGGGCGCGCGACTTCGAGCGCAAGTTCGACCCCACCTACCTCGAAGACCTCTGCCGCCGGTACAACGACTTCTTCTTCCACTACGTCGACACTCCGCTGTTGGTGGTGAACACCTCGGAGATCGACTTCGTGAACAACGAGGCCGACCTGGAGAACCTGATCAACGTGGTGCGCCAGACCCGCCGGGGCACGCACCACTATCAGCCGGTTTCCATTCGGCGTTGATGCGCTGCGCCATTGATCCGAAACCGGGGCGAGGCTAGGACGTCTTATTCAGTGAAGTAGCGATACCGCAGTAGCTGGGTGCGACCTGAAAAGGCGGGCCACGGCGAACCGGGAAGTCCAACACGCCGTACCCATAGGAGGTGAACCGTGAACGCGGTCACCATCCACACGCTGAAGAAGCTGAAGCATGCAGGTCAGCCGATCTGCATGGTCACTGCCTACGACGCGACGTTTGCGCGCCTGCTCGACGAAGCCGGAGCCGACGTTCTGCTGGTGGGCGACTCGCTGGGAATGGTCGTTCAGGGCAACGACTCGACCCTCCCGGTCACCATGGATCAGATGGTCTACCACTCGCGCGCGGTCACCCGCGGAGCCAAGCGCGCGCACGTGGTCGGCGATCTGCCGTTCATGAGCTACCAGGCAAGCTCTCAAGAAGCCGTGAAGAACGCCGGCCGGCTGGTCGCCGAAGGCGGCGTGGGCAGCGTGAAGTTGGAGGGCGGCTCGGAGTTCGCCGAGACGGTGCAGGCGATCACCCGCGCCTCGATTCCGGTGATGGGCCACATCGGCCTCACTCCGCAGTCGGTGCACAAGATGGGCGGCTACCTGGTGCAGGGCAAAGACGAGCAGACCGCCCGCAAGCTGCTCGACGACGCGGTGACCCTCGAGCAGGCCGGCTGCTACGCGCTGGTGCTGGAAGGCGTACCGCTCGAGCTCGCCAAGCAGATCACCGCCCGGCTCTCGATTCCCACCATCGGCATCGGCGCCGGCAAGCACTGCGATGGCCAGGTGCTGGTTTGCTACGACCTGTTGGGCATGAACCCCGAGTTCAAGCCGAAGTTCGTCAAGCGCTACGCCGATCTCCACGGCACCATCACCGGCGCGGCGAAGACGTTCTTCGACGAGGTGCGCGGCAAGTCGTTCCCCGACGAAGACCACTCGTTCCGCTCGACCACCATCCGGCTGGTCACTCCTCTCGAAGAGGAGCGCGACGACGAGGGCAAGGTCTACGGCGCGCCGGTCTGACCGGAGCTCGTCATGATCCAGATCGTTCGCACGCGTGCAGACGTGGTGCGGTTTCGGGAGTCGCTCGCTCGCGAGGGCAAGCGGCTCGCGCTGGTGCCCACCATGGGGTACCTGCACGACGGGCACCTGTCGTTGATGCGCGAGGGCGCGAAGCGCGCCGAGGTGGTGGCGACCACCATCTTCGTCAACCCGACCCAGTTCGGGCCCAACGAAGATCTCTCGCGTTACCCGCGCGACGAAGCGGGCGACGTGAAGAAGTGCGAGTCGGCCGGCGCCACGCTGGTCTGGGCGCCGGAGCCGAAAGAGGTCTACCCCGACGGCTACCAGACCTACGTCGAGGTGGGCGAGGCGTCGAAGGGGCTCGACGGCGATCGCCGCCCCGGCCACTTTCGCGGCGTCGCCACCGTGGTCACCAAGCTGCTGGCGTTGTTTCGGCCGAGCGTGGCGCTGTTCGGCGAGAAAGACTTTCAGCAGCTGAAGGTGATCGAAGGGCTGAACCGCGATCTCGAGCTGGGCGTGGAGATCGTCGGCATGCCGATCATTCGCGAGCCCGACGGCCTGGCGATGAGCAGCCGCAACGCGTACCTCAAAGGCGCTGACCGGCAGCGGGCGCTGGCGCTGTCGAAGGGCCTTTTTTCTGCACAACAGCGTGCCAAGGCGGGTGAACGGGACGTGAAAGTTCTGCTCGAGTTGATGCGCGCGCCGATGATTGAGACCGACATTCGCATCGACTACGCAGAGATCGTCGACGCGAAGACGCTCCGCAGCCTCGACCGTCTCGATGGCCGGCCGGCGCGGGCGTTGGTGGCGGGCTTTGTCGGCACCACCCGGTTGATCGACAATCTGGCGCTCGAATGATCGGGTTGGCGGAGTGCATGCTGGTGTTGGTGCTCGGCGGCGGCATGGTGGCCGGGCTGGTGCTGGTGGTGGTGGCGATCACCAAGAACCAGAAGCAGCAGCTGCCGCCGGTTCAACGCGAGCAGCAGGGCCTCGCGCCGCCGCCTCCGCCGCCGATGCGGGTGATGCGCATGTTCACCACCGGCATCGTGAAGGTGATCGAAGCCGGCGTGGAGCACGAAGAGACGCTGCCGCCTTCTCCGCTCGGCCACGGCGACTACCCGACCGCGATCTGCGGGGCGCCCGGCGGTGAAGTGTACCTGGTCGGCAAGCTCTACACCGGCCGGCCCGGGCCCGACGACGGGGTGGTGTACCGCCGCCGCGCGAGCGCCTGGGAGATCGTGCACACGATGAGCACGAAGACCTTTCACTCGGTCTGCGCCGACGGCAACCGGGTCTACGTCGGAGGCGTGGGCGGCTACACCGTCTTCGACGGCGCGAAGTGGACCTTCCACCCGATGCCGTTCGACTCGGTGGTCAACGTCTGGCTCGAAGACGGCAAGCTGCTGGCCGCGAAGTGGGATGGGAAGACCGCGTGGGATCTCTCGGGGCCTGCTCCGGTGGAGATCGCTCCGCGCAAGGCCCCCAACCAGGACGAGTGCATTCTCGGCGGCATCCGCTTCATCCGCTCGCAGCGTTCGCGTGAGATCGGCGAAGAGACCTTGAGCGCCGAAGAGTCGGCCGAGATTCGCGCCGAGCTCGAGCAGGTGAAGCAGCAGCTGCAGCAGCGCAACTGATCAGCGCGGCTGGTGGTCGCCGTGCGCGTTGCCGCCGGACTGCACCCAACCCGCCGCGGCAGGTGACAGTCCGGGCAGATCGGTCGCGCTCAGCGATCCCGATGCCTTGAGGTAGAGCCGCTCGTGGTCGAAGGCGACCGTGCCGTTGCCGTAGACCGGGCAGCTCATTCGTTCGACGCCGCGCGTGTCGGCCTCGACGAGCGTGTCCATCGAAGAGTCGTAGACCGCGAGCACCGTCGCGCGATCGGTCGCGAACAGTGCCGGTTGAAAACCAACAAATCCGAGCGCCGTAGGTGGTCGCGGAGCCCCGGTGGTGAGGTCGAACCCCAACAGCGTCTCGCCGGTTGAGCCTGAGCGATCAATCCAGAACGAATGGCTGTCGGTGACGATCACGGGCGACATCGGCGTTGCGATGTGGCGCGCGGTGGCCATGGCGTTCGAGATCGACCACAGCTCGGTGGAAGAGAGGCTGTCAGTCTGCAACACCAGGGTGTCGCCGCTGATCGCGGTGATCAGCAGACCGTCGTCGAGTTGCTGCACTCCCCCCGCGTTTCCGATCGAATCGAGCGTGATCAGGTAGGAGCTCACGCCCCCGTCGGGGACGGTACCGAGAAAGTGGCCGCTCCCGTCACCCAGCGCGAACGTCTCCGACGCTGGGTAGTTCCTGAGCAGCGTGCCGGTGAGCCGGTCCACCACGAGCGTGGGCTCGACATTGGGACGCACGATCAGCAGTGCCCCCGTGCTCTGGTGCCCCGAAAGAATCGGAGTGCCGGAGGCCCCCAACATTCCCCCGTCGACTTCCGCGGCGGTGAGCCTCCAACGAATGGAGCCGTCATCGAGCGAGCGCGCTTCGAAATCGCCCGACTGAATCACGTAGAGCTGCCGCGCAGGCTGGTCGACCGCCACCGGAGTGCACACGGCCTGCAGCCCCGTTTCCGCTCGCCAGCGCAGCACCCCGTTGGGATCGAGAGACACGTAGTTGCACGTGCTCTCGAGGGTCTCCGAGAAGTAGAGGTTGCCGTCGTCGTCGAGTGGGAGCGGCCCGGCGTTGATCACCCCAGCGGTCTCCGGAGTGTGGAACCAACGGGGCGTGAGCGGCAGCGCCGGCGGTTGTTGGCAGCTCCCCTGAATGCATACGCCCGCGTCTTGGCAGAGCGATGCAGGCGCGCAGATCGATCCGTTCGGGGCCGCGCGATCGACGCAGCTGCCCGCGACGCAGATCCTGGCGGTCACGCAGTCGTTGGGGCCGCACGGCGTGCCATCGCTCAACGGCACGCCGATGCATCCGGCGTCGCTGTCGCAAGCCGCGGCCTGACACGGGTCAGAGGGCATCGGACACGAACCGGCGATTCCGACGTGCATGCAGCCCTGGTCCCCGCAGGAGTCGAGCGTGCACGCGTCGTGATCATCGCAATCGCGAGCCGCGCCCTGACAGGTACCGCCGTGGCAGGTGCCGCCGCTCAAGCACGGGTCGTCGGGACAGGCCGTGCCGTCGGGCAGCAGGGCGACCACGCACCTGCCCGCGTCAGGGTCGAAGCTCGACTCGTGGCAGGGCGCCTGCGGGCACGCCGGCGGCACCAGCGCAGTACCGCTCAGGGCCATCAGGTCGGGCGAATCTCCCGACTCGAGCGAGAGGTAGCCGGTGAGGGTGCCGGCGTCGCGCGGGCTCCAGGTGACCCGCGCCAGAATCGTCTCGCCGCCGTTGGAGTGCGCCATGAACGGCGTCACCACCACTTCGGGAATTCCGGTCGCCAGCAGGCCATCGGCCGGAGCGTTGGTGGTGTCGGTCAGCTCGACTGTCTTCTCCGCCGGGTGACCGACGAACACGGTGCCGAAGTCGAGCTGGTGGCCGGTGAAGCGCAGCTCTCCTTCGGCCGTCTTCACCTTCGACGGGCAGCCCGCGAGAGTGAACAACAGGGCGATGGAGAGCGCGCGTTTCAACGGTGCGACAGCATAGTGCCGGCGCCTCCCGGTACCTTCACCGTGGTCTTGGTTGCGAGCACGATCGCCTCGCCCACCAGCGGCGCCAACAGGTAGTGGCGGCCGCCGCCCCAGGGCACGGTGAACCCGGCGGTCTCGGCGGTGCGCAGCATCTTCGCCGCCAGCGCGGGGTCTTCACGCATCGCTCCGGCGATCGCGAACCCGGTCGCCGAAGGGCCGAGGCCGAAGAGCACCGGGCCCGAGTCGACGTCGCTCGGCCCATCGACTCCGGGCGGGTACTCGCGCCAGGCGGCGAGGCCGGCCGCGCTCCAGCCGAACACCTTCTCGGCCTGCACGAATTGCTGGTGGGCGACCTTCTCGTCGATGAACGGCAGGTAGATCGAGTTCCACCCCGCGCCCGAGCCGCGCGCGCCGGTGCCGGGCCGAAAGCGAAACACGCCCGTCTTCGGGTCGTTCGGCCAGCGCTGCACCACGTGGGGCGGCTCGCGGCCGTCGCAGCGCGCCGAGATCGCCACTCCCGCCAGCGCGGCCGCGTTGTCGGGAATCCAGGTCATCTTCGGGTAGGTCTCGATCATCCCCGACTCCGACTCGCGAAAGCGGCGCTCGAGCGAGCCCAGCACCTGCTTGCGGAGCGCCTCGTGCTTCTGTCCGCCCAGCGAGCACTCGACGGCGAGCAGAATGCCGAGGTGCCCGAGGTACCCGGCGTGACCTTGATCGGTGTCGAGGGTGGCGAGGGGATCAGTGCCCCAGAGGTGCACGTCGAACGCTCGCACGTCTTTCTCGACTGCCCGTTCGGTGAGGTGCTCCACCAACGCCAACCGCTCGGCGCGGGTCTCGGGGTGGGCGGTGGCCAGGTTCGACGCCGCCAGCGCGGTCATCGACATCGCGCCGAGGTACCACTCACCGCTGAGCACGCCCTTGCCGGGGCCGTCTTCGTTCAGCCGTTGCTCGAGGTAGGCGAGGCGCGATTCTTCGTCGGAGCGCGTCGGCTGCGAACAGCCCACCACGCACCCGGCCTTCGCCGCGCACAGGCCCAGCACCACCGCCAACAGCCGTTTCAGTCGTCTCATGACCAGAAAGAAACCCGTTCGCGGCGGCCGCTTGCACGACCGGAGGACGAAAGGTCGAAACGCGGCGGTGAACGTCAGGTATAGGGGGCGCGAACAGTCGCCAACCGATGGCCCAAGAGAAGCCGAAGAGCGCCGAGAAGATCATCGCCGAGCATCGCCGGGCGAAGTTCGACTACTTCATCGAAGACACCGTCGAAGCCGGCCTGTCGCTGATGGGGTCGGAGGTGAAGTCGCTGCGCGACGGCGAGGTGAGCCTCAACGACGCCTACGCCGAGCCCTCGCGCAACGAGCTGTTCCTGCAGAACATGCACATCGGGGTGTTCAAACCCGCCACGGTCTTCGGCCACCTGCCGTTGAGGCCGCGCAAGTTGTTGATGCACCGCGAGCAAATCGACAAGTGGACGGCGAAAGTGCGAGAGCGGGGCTATTCAATCATTCCACTCGTGATTTACTTCAAGGGTGGCAAGGCCAAGGTGAAGCTGGGTCTGGTCCGCGGGAAGAAGCACGAAGACCGGCGGGAAACGATCAAGGAACGCGAGATCAAGCGGGAGATGGATCGGGCGATTCGGCCTCGCCGATGACTTTCAAATGACTTCGACGGACAACCCCACCGACGAGAAGAAGCAGCGGCTTTTGGGCTCGCTCGAGCTGGGCATGACCATGGTTCACCTCGACGCGCGCAAGCCGGGGGTGATCGTTCCCGACGACCTCAAGAAGGCCCACCTCGCGCTCAACCTCTCGTACCGGTTCGACCCGCCTGATCTGGCGATCAGCGACTGGGGCGTGCGCTCGACGCTGACCTTCTCGGGCAAGCGCTTCACCGTCGGGCTGCCGTGGTCGTCGATCTACGGCATCTCGAGCCACGTCTCGGGCGAGTTCTGGATGTACCCGAACGACATTCCCAAAGAAGTGCTCGAGTCGGCCGCCGAACGGCACCACGTCGCGCCGCTCACCCGCTCGAAAGAGCCCGAGATCGCGCTGCTCGAAGAGGTCGCCGCTGCGCCGCTCGAAGACGCCGGCGCGGAGCACGACGAGAAGCCTCCGCCGGTGCGCCGTGGGCACCTGCGGGTGGTCAAGTAGCCGTTGACTTGGGTCGCTCCCGCGCTGCGCTACTGCATGTTGCGGCTGAACGCGCGGGTGCAGTCGCTGCGCATCTCTTCAGCGCCTTTTTCCTGCGGCTGATTCACCAGCATCAACACCCCCGAGACGGTGTCGAGGTTGACGTAGCTCCGGCCGCCGGCGCGCACCGTCACCGGCACGGTGAGCCCGCGGTAGCGCTCGGCCGCGCCTTGACCGATGTGGAGGTCGCCGTTGGTGGTGCTGATCTCCAGGCCGCCGCGGCGGTAGCGCGCGCCGCCCAGGCAGGCCTCGACGATGTGCTCGCCCGGCCCGACCGTGAGCTCGACGTACTGGTCGTGACCGATGTCGCCGACCTCTTTGTCGTCGATGAACAGGGTCACCTGCCCGCCGGGCACGTTGATCATGTGGTTGCGGTACACGTAGACGGTGGCGCTCGCCTGCTGCGGCGCGGGCATCGGCGCGGCGGCCACCGCGCTCGGCGGCGGAGGCGGGGGCACCTCGAGCGGCTGCGGCGCCGCGAGCTGATCGGCGCGCGCCAGGGCCTGCGACTTCAGCTGCGGCGAAGCGTCGGGCGCCTGCGCGTATTGGCGGTAGTGCTCCACCGCCTGGGGAGACTTGCCGCCGCGGTCTTCGGCCACCGCCAGGCCGTAGCGCGCGTTCGAGAGGCCCGGCTTGAGCTGGAGCGCGTAGTTGCAGTCGGCCTCGGCGGCGGCGACGTGGTTCAGCCCGAGCTGGGCCGAGCAGCGGGTGGCGAAGATCTCCGGCACCCGCGGGTGCTCCGACGAGAGCGCGTTCAGCTGCACCGTCGCGTCGCCGTAAGCGCCGGTCTGCACCTTCTTCACTGCGTCCTGGTAGCGGGTGAGCGAATCACCCGACAGCGAGTCTGGCGCCGCGGCGAGCACCAACAGCAGCATCGAGGTCATGGCGCGGCTGATACCAGCGGCCGTTTGCGAGGGTCAACCCGGCGCAGTTACTTGCGTCGAAGCTCGAGGTCGAGGGTCAGCTCTTTTTCACCCTCGAAGCGGCCCTTCAGCGTGACGTAGCCGTCCGCAGAGAGCTCGTACGCCACCCCGCCGCCCTGCCAGTGGTTGTCGCCCGCCCACGGGGTGGTGCCGACCACCGCGCCGTCGATCTTCAGCGTCGCGCCGCTGGGGTTGCTCATCACCACCATCGGCTTCGGCGCCCGGCCCGGCAGCACGTCGAAGCGGCTGACCAGGTCGCGCACCCGCTGCAGCCGCAGCGCTCCCACTGCGCCGAGCGCGAGCAGAATCACCACCCACGGCCACACCGAGCGGCGCGGGCCGGAGGTGACCCGGTACACCTCGGCCACCGGAGGGCCCGACGACTGGGTTCGCTGCGGCCGGTCGCCCAGCTCGAGCTTCTCGATCCGATCGAAGTTGGTGGGGCCCTTTTTGTCTTCGGGCCTCACGGCTGGGCACCCGACAGCTTGCGCAGGTGCTCCCAGTTGAAGATGCCGGTGCGGTGCTGATCTTTGAACACCATCGACACCGCGTAGTTGCCGACCGGGGTCAGCTGCGAGGCGGTCATGTCGGCCGGTACCTTGGTCACGTCGAGGGTGCGCTTGCCGCTCCACTCGTCGACGCACTCCGCGCAGGGGCAGTTCTGGCGGAGCACCACCGCGCTCACCGTCGACTTCAGCCCGTCGTCCCAGGTCAGCGCCAGCGCTTTGCCGTCTTCCGAGAGCGCGGCATCGACCGCGTGGTGGGGGCGAGGCGTCGGCTTCAGCGTGTCCCAAAAGCTCATGGCGCTCCTGACGGTGCGGGCGCCGGCGGAGGCGCTTGAGGCGGCGGCGCCTGGCCCGGCTGCTCTTCGACGATCGCCACCACCGCGGCGGTGAGCTTCTGCACGAAGCCCTCGAGCAGCACGCCTTCGCGCGGCGCCTCGTTGGCGAGCAGGCCCTCGGTGTACGGCACGTCGAGCCCGAACTTGTGCTCCACCGGAGTGAGCCCGTTGGTGTTCACCGCGAAGTCGGGCTGGGTGGGGTAGCGCACCAGCCGGCCGCGAAGGTCGCCGCCCTCGGTCTCGTAGCGGTCGAGCGTGCCCCACACCCGCTGCGTCTCTTCCACCGGCGCGATGTTGATCAGCTCCAGCGGCCAGATCACCAGGCCGAACGCGAAGGCGAGGTTCTTCAGCGTGCGGTTCGACTCCACCAGCTCGCTGTCGTGAATGATCACCCGAATCACCGTCACCGGGCCGACCAGCGCGTTCGCGCCCGAGGTGGAGGTCACCCGCCAGGTGGGCCGCACCCGGGCGAGCGCGGCGAGCAGTTGGCGGTGCTCTTCGGCGAGCGCGCCGACCCGCGCGAACACGGTCTTCTCGGAGACCGCCCGCTGGATCGCCACCGTGCTGTTGGGGCCCATGCCGCCGTAGCCGAAGCCGCCGGCGTACGGGTTCATCACCTGCGCGTACTCGGTCTTGTACTGGGTCTGCCACTGCGCGCTCTCGAAGAACGGCTCGATCACCACCGTGCGCTGCGACGTGGTGGGTGGAATCTCGGGCGGAGGGCCGGCGAGCTTGGCGTGCGCGCACCCGGTGGCCACCAGCAGCGCGACCGACAACGATGAAACGGCTCGACCCACGTGCAACCTCAGACGGCGACCTTGACCGGCCCGGTCACCACTTTCTTGCGCTCGATGATGCGTCGAAGCGCGGCGGCGACCTTGGGGTCGATTTGAGTTCCCGTCAACCGATCGATCACCGCCAGGGCATCATGGGGGTTGAGCGCCACCTGGTAGGGGCGGGTCGACGTGCACGCGTCCCAGGTGTCGGCGCAGGCGACGATGCGGGCGATCAGGGGAATCGCGTCGCCCTTCAGCCCGTCGGGGTAGCCGGTGCCGTCGTACCACTCGTGGTGGTTGCGAACCGCGGCGCGAATCTTCGACAAGAGCCGCACCGGGCGAATGATGTTGTCGCCGATCACCGGGTGCTCGCGCATCGCCACCATCTCGCGATCGTCGAGCCGCGCGGGCTTGAACAGAATCGCCTCCATGATCCCGATCTTGCCGATGTCGTGGAGAATCGCGCCGTACTTGAGGTGCTTCAGCTCTTCTTCCGAGACCTGGAGCTCCTTGCCGATCTCCGCCGCCAGCTCGGCCACCCGCTGGCCGTGGCCGCGGGTGTACGGGTCTTTGGAGTCGATCGAGTTGGCGAGCGCGACGATCGTCTCCAGGTAGCCGGCCTCGATGTGATCGGCGAGACGTTGGGTCTCGGCGTCGAAGGCCTCGATGCTGGCCGACATGTAGTTGAGCGTCTTCGCCAGCTCGCCCAGCTCGTCGCCCGAGGAGTGCTGCACCTGCACTCCGAACTTGCCGCGCGCGATCGACACCGCCAGCTCGCCGAACTCTTTCAAGGGCCGGCTGATCCGGCTGGCGACCGACCACGCAAGCACGGTGGCCGCGACGAGCCCCACGACCGCGGCGATCGCGATCGGCATCAGCGAACCCTGGGTGCGCCAGGCGGTGCCCGCGATCAGCAACGCGGGTAGCCCGGCCGCCACCATCACCAGGGCGAAGATGATCCAGAACAGCCTCATGGCCCGCGCCTCAGCTTAGTCGACGAACCGCCGCCTTTACAGCCGCCGGTGCTGCAGCGCGGGGAGGTTTCTCCTCACCTTGGCGGTGAGCTCGAAGTCGAGGTCGGCCAACGCGAAGCCTTCTCCGTCAGACGCCTGGGCAATCACCATGCCCCACGGGTCGACCACCATCGCGTGGCCGAACGTCATGCGGTCTTTCGGGTGCTTGCCCCACTGCGCCGGCGCGAACACGTGGCACTGGTTCTCGATCGCCCGGGCCCGCAGCAGCACCTCCCAGTGGTCTTTGCCGGTCATCAGGGTGAACGCGGCCGGCACGGTGATCACCAGCGCGCCGGCCTTCGACTGCAACCGGTACAGCTCGGGAAAACGCAGGTCGTAGCAGACCGAGAGGCCCACCTTGCCGAACGGGGTGTCGCTCACCACCACGTCTTGCCCGGGCGCCACCGCGGCAGACTCGCGGTAGGTCTGGCCGTCGCCCACCTCGACGTCGAAGAGGTGAATCTTGCGGTACACGCCCAACGTCTGGCCTTCGGGGCCGAACAGGCAGCTGGTGTTGTAGAGGCGGTTACCAGGTGCGCCCGACTCCAACACTGAGCCGGCGAGCAGCGTTACTTTCAGCTCCTTCGCCAGCGCCGCCATCTGCTTCAGGGTGGGGCCGTCGAGCCCCTCGGCGTTCTGGTCGCGCTCGGGCTCGGGGCCCATCCAGGCGAAGTTCTCGGGCACGCCGATGAAGCGGGCGCCTTTGGCGTGGGCGGCGCGAATCAACCGGTCGGCGGTGGCGAGGTTGTGGGCCTTGTCGGCCCCGGAAGTCATCTGAATCGCGGCGCAGAGCATGGGCTTCAGGTCTAACCCGCAAATGAATTTTCTTCGACCGTTCGCGTCGATGTGCGGTGCGGGGATTGAGAGGCCCCCGTCATCGGTTCAACATTCAGATCGGCCGGATCGTCTCGGAGGAGTCGAATGCGGACTTTCGTGGCAGTCGGTGCAGTGGTGGTCGTCGCCGTCTCGGGTTGTGCGTCTTCGCAAGATGCCCTGGTGAAACGGCGCGACGAAATTCGCAGCTACAACAACCAGGCGCCTCAAGACCTGGCGCAGGTGCGCTCCACCGAAGGCGTGCGCGGCGCGACCTGGGGCATGACGGTCGACGAGGTGATCGCGCTTCGCGGTGAGCCCAACGACCGCGCCGAGAACGCGCTGATGTACATCGAGCGCATCGACGGGCAGGCGGTGCCCTCGACCTACCTGTTTCTCGACGGCCACCTCGCCGAGGTGAAGAGCCGCTTCGACGGCGACCTGCAGCCGTCGCCGCGCCTGGTCTCCGCGCTCAAGCTCAAGTGGGGCGAGCCGCTGAAAGACTTCGACAAGGGCCAGTCGAACCAGGAGGCGATCGACTCCGCCCGCCGGTGGGACATGATCACCGCCGCGATCGGCGCCTCGCTGGTCACCACCGCGGCGATCGCCAGCGGCGGCAAGGTGCACGGCTCCGGCTTCTACCCGTGGTGGTACGCCGGCGGCACCGGCAACCGCATGCTGGTCGCCCACGCGCTCGAGACCCAGGCGCTGCCCGCCCGCGACGTGATCTGGGCCACCAAGGACTCCGACGTGCACCTGATCACCCTCGACTCCGGGCTCTCCGAGATCACCTGGAACTCCCGGCCGCTGGGCCGCCGCCTGGTCGCCCAGCAGATGAGCGCCGCCGGTTTGACCGAGCTCGCCGCCTCATTGTGAGTCTTTTCACGCGGTTGGCCGGTTTAGTTGAATCGGGTGGGGTCGTGTAGTAGTTGACCGTTCACATTTTCGAGGCAGCACTTCGAAAGTGGGCCTGACCGCCCACTTTTTTTTTCGCCAAGACTCTCATGTCCGACGCCAAACCCACCGTCGAAGACCGCGCGCGCGCCGTCGCCGAACCGCTGATCGCCGCGGAAGGTCTCGAGTTGCTCGAGGTGGAGTGGGTGCGCGAGCACGGGTGGATTCTGCGGTTGTTCATCGACAACGCCGCCCACAGCATCGGGATCGAAGACTGCGAGAAGGCCACCCGCGCAGTGAACACCGCGTTCGACGTCGAAGACTTCATTCCCCACGAGTACTCGCTCGAGGTCAGCTCGCCGGGCCTCAACCGCCCGCTGAAGAAGAAGCAGCACTTCGACCAGGTGGTGGGCAAGAAGGTGCGGGTGAAGACGTTCGGCCCGCTGTTCGAGCCGCCGCGCAAGAACTTCCTCGGCATGCTGAAGGCGGTCACCGACGAGAACGTGACCCTCGACGTCGACGGCGCCGGCGAGTTCATCGTGCCCTTCAAGGACATCGCGAAGGCGAATTTGGAGTTCGAGATTCAGAAGCAGCAGCGCAAGTAGTCCACATACAGGCCCTACAAGCCGAGGAGAACCCACATGCAGCCCACCACCGCAGCCCTCCGTCTCGACGACGTTCTCACCCAGGTCGCCAAAGACCGTGGCATCGACAAGAGCGTTCTGGTCGCCACCTTGGAAGAGGCGATGAAGACCGCCGCCAAGAAGCACTTCGGCCAGGAGCGCAACCTGGAGGCGAAGTTCGACACCGACAAGAACGTGGTCGAGATCTTCCAGGCGATCACCGTGGTCGACGTGATCGACCCGGCCAACGCGGTGAACCAGCTGCAGCTCGACGTCGCCCGCGGCAAGGGCATGGCCGAGGTTCAGGCCGGCGACGAGCTGGTGTTCCAGATCTTCTACCGCGACGAAGACGCGGCCGAGGCCAAGGCGCAAGACGAGCAGTACGGCGACATTCTCGGCCTGAAGACCTTTCGTCACGGGTTCGGCCGCATCGCGGCCCAGACGGCGAAGCAGGTGCTGCTGCAGCGCACCCGCGACATCGACCGCGAGAACGTGTGGAACGAGTACAAGGACCGCAAGAGCGAGATCGTCACCGGGATCGCGCGCCGCATGGAGCGCGGCAACCTGATCATCGACCTGGGCCGCGCCGAGGCGGTGCTCCCGGTTCGCGAGCAGGTGCCCCGCGAGGTCTACCGCCCGGGCGACCGCGTGCAGGCGTTCGTGATCGACGTGCTCCGGGAGTCGAAGGGCCCCCAGATCATTCTCTCGCGCGCGTCGGTGAACCTGCTCACCAAGCTGTTCGAGATGGAAGTGCCCGAGATCGCCGAAGGCATCGTGGTGATCGAGGCCGCTGCCCGTGAGCCGGGCCGCCGCGCCAAGATCGCGGTCTCGAGCCGCGACGGCGACGTCGACCCGGTCGGCGCCTGCGTCGGCATGAAGGGCAGCCGCGTGCAGGCGGTGGTGCAGGAGCTCCGCGGCGAGAAGATCGACATCGTTCCCTGGGATGAAGACCCGGCGCGCTTCGTCTGCGCCGCGCTCGCCCCCGCCGAGGTCGCCCGGGTGATCATCGACGAGGCCAACCACGCGATGGAGATCATCGTGCCCGACGACCAGCTCTCGCTGGCGATCGGCCGCCACGGCCAGAACGTGCGCCTCGCCGCCCAGCTCACCGGGTGGAAGCTCGACATCAACTCCGAGTCGCGCGTGAAAGAAATGCGCGACTTCGCCACCCGCTCGCTCTCGGTGCTGCCGGGCGTGAACGAGATGCTGATCGAGACCCTCTACGCCCACGGCTTCCGCCGCGCGAAGGACATCGCCGAGGCGGCGGCCGACGTGCTCCAGCAGATCCCCGGCATCGACGCGGCCAAGATCGCCGAGATGCAGGAGAAGGCGAAGGGCCAGATGAGCGCCGACGAAGACGAGCTCCGCCGGATGGACGAGGAGCGCGAGCGCAAGCGCCTGATCGAAGAGAACCGCCACCCCGACGAGCTGTCGCAGGACGAGCGGTTCCAGCGGGTGCGCGGCATCGGCGAGCGCACCATCGAGCAGCTCAAGAAGGGCGGTTACCTCACCGTCGAAGACGTGGCGCGCGAGGCCGACCTCACCCGCCTGGGCAACATCGACGGCATCGGCATCAAGAAGGCCCGCCAGATCAAGGCGGCCGCCGAGGCCTACCTGGTCGAAGAGGCGAAGAAGCGCGAGGAGCTCAACGCTAGAAGGGCTGCTGAGACCGCGGCGGCAGGTGCCCCGGTGGCGCCTCCCGTTCAGGCCAACCCCTGAAGGGCGTCAGTGTCGTGAACCCCAACCCGGTTCCAGGCCCGGAGAGAAGCTGCCTGGGGTGTGGAAAGAAGCGGCCGAAGGGGTCGCTCTTGCGGCTGGTGTTGAACAAGAACCACCAGCTCCAAATAGATGGCCCACAGACCGCCCCTGGCAGGGGGGCGTACCTCTGCGGGAAGGGCTGCTTGAAAGCAGCCATCAAACGAAAGGCGTTCCAGCGCGCGTTTCGTGGACGAGTCGAACCGCTGGATGAACGTGACCTGGAGGAACGCCTGCAGAGTGCGGAAGCGAACGTGAAGTAGGCAGCGAGAAGTCAGCCCGAAGTAACGAGAAACACGTTCCATTTTTCCCACGGTGTCTTCGTTGCGTTTCCGCAACGGAGCCATTTGCAGGCTTTCAACCACCAGCAACTTGAAGTACGGGGTCACGTATGTCGAAGAAGCGCGTTCATGAGATCGCCAAAGAGCTGAAGGGCCATGGCATCGATCTCGACAACAGAGAGATGGTCAACGAGCTGGTCTCGTTCGGTTACGACGTGAAGAGCCACTCGAGCTCTCTCGAAGACGATCAGGCCAACGAAGCGGTGAAGAAGATTCTCGACAAGCGCAAGCCGAAGGCCGCGCCTCCGCCGGTGGCCCCCAAGGGTTTCGTGGTTCGCCGCCGGGTCGGCGATGGCTCGGTGTCGGCGGTGGTCTCGCCTCCGCCCACCCACCTGAGCGCGGTTCCTCCGCCCCCCCCCGAGGCGCCTCCCGCCGCCGCTCCGTCGGCGCCCGATGCGCCCCCGGCGGCCGCCGCCACCGGTGCGACCGTGACCGCGGTCGAGACGCCGGCCGAGCCTTCTGCGCCGCCGCCTCCCGCCGCGCCGCCGGCCTCGGCTGAGATTCCCCCCGCCGCGGTGATCGCCGCGGTGGCCAACCCGCCGGTCTCGGCTCCGCGCGCTTCTGCGCCCCGGCCGCCCGCGGCCGCTGCTTCTGCCACCGCACCGGCCGCCGTTCCCCCGGCGCGCGCGTCTGCGCCCCGCGCGCCGATCGCGGCCGCCGGTGCTCCAGCTGCGCCGGGCTCGGTGCCCGCCGCGGTTCCCCCGGGGGTTCGCCCCGGCTTCGCCGCCACCGGCCCGGCCGCGCGCGCTTCGGCGCCGCGCCCGGTCACTCCGGTTCGCCCCACCGGCGCCCAGGTGATCGGCCACGTCGACTTGAGCCGCATTCGGCCCACCGCGACCCAGGCGGTGGTGATCTCGCGCCCGCTGATTCAGGTGAAGCGGGTCACCCCGTCGTCGCAGGCCCACAAGGGCTTCCCGATGGCGCCGGGCCGCAAGGCGATCGGCGAGGTCAAAGAGTTCAAGGTGGTACCCGACGGCTTCGGCGGCCGCAAAGAGCTGGTCGACGTCTCGAAGCGCAACGAGCAGCAGCGCAAGGGCAAGGGCCGCAACGAGAAAGAAGGCTCTCCGGTCTCGCAGCAGGACATTCGCGAGCTGGTGTTCGGGCGGGTCACGATCCCGATTCGCGGCAAGAAGAAGAAGCCCACCAAGAAGGGCCAGAAGACCCAGATCACCCAGATGGCCGAAGAGAAGAAGGTGATCAAGCTGCAGGAGGGGATCACCGTCTCCGACCTCTCGCAGCGGATGGGCGTGAAGTCGAACGAGCTGATCAAGAAGCTGATGACCGGCGGCAAGATGGTGACCGCCAATCAGATGATCGACCTCGACACCGCGAGCATCATCGCCACCGACTACGGCTGGCGGGTCGAGAAGATCGGCTTCGAGGTGGAGGACTACCTCCCCGAGGTCACCGACAAGCCTGAAGATCTGAAGCCCCGGCCTCCGGTGGTGACGGTGATGGGCCACGTCGACCACGGCAAGACCTCGCTGCTCGACGCGATTCGCGCCGCCAACGTGGCGGAGGGCGAAGCGGGCGGCATCACCCAGCACATCGGCGCCTACACGGTTCACCACAAGTCGGGCGACATCACCTTCCTCGACACTCCGGGCCACGCGGCGTTCAGCGCGATGCGCGCGCGCGGCGCCAACGTCACCGACATCGTGGTGCTGGTGGTCGCGGCCGACGACGGCGTGATGCCGCAGACCAAAGAAGCGATCACCCAGGCGAAGTCGGCCGAGGTGCCGATCGTGGTGGCGATGAACAAGATGGATCTCGCCGGCGCGAACGTCGATCGGGTGAAGAAAGACCTCGCCGACAACAGCCTGCTCGCCGAAGACTGGGGCGGTGACGTGATCATGGTGCCGGTCTCGGCGAAGACCAAGAAGGGCATCGACCTGCTGCTCGAGAACCTGGTGCTCCAGGCCGAAGTGCTCGAGCTGTCGGCCAACGCCGGCCGCGCCGCGGTCGGTACGGTGATCGAGGCGAAGCTCGAGAAGGGCCGCGGCCCGGTCGCCACCGTGCTGGTGGCCGAGGGCACCCTCCACAAGGGCGACGCGGTGGTCACCGGCACCCACTACGGCCGGGTGCGCATGATGGTGAACGACCGCGGCGAGCAGGTCGACGAGCTGCTCCCCGGCTACACCGCCGAGGTGATCGGCCTGTCGGGCGTGCCGACCGCGGGTGACGCGATCAACGCGGTGGAAGACGAGAAGGCGGCGAAGGAGATCGCCGACCACCGCATGCTGAAGGAGCGCGCCGCCGAGTCGGGCAAGACCTCGAAGGACTCGCTCGAGAACATGCTCAACCGGATGAAGCAGGGTGAGCAGAAGGAGCTCAAGGTCGTGCTCAAGGCCGACGTCTCGGGCTCGCTCGAGGCGGTCGCCCAGGCGATCGAGAAGCTGTCGACCAAGAAGGTGAAGGTGACCATCGTTCACAAGGGCGTGGGCATGATCACCGAGACCGACATCAATACCGCGGCGGCGCTGAAGGCCGAGGTGATCGGCTTCAACTCCCGGCCCGAGTCGGGCGCGGAGGCGGCGGCCAAGGTGCAAGAGGTCACTCACACCACCTACAGCATCATCTACGAGCTGCTCGACGCGGTGACCAAGTCGATGGAGAACCTGCTCGAGCCGATTCGCACCGAGAAGAAGCTGGGCAAGGCCGAGGTTCGCCAGCTGTTCAACGTGCCGAAGCTGGGCGTGGTGGCCGGTTCGTCGGTCACCGAGGGCGTGATCAAGCGCTCGGGCCTGGCGCGGGTGTGGCGCGAGAACAAGCAGATCGCCACCGGCAAGGTGGTGTCGCTGAAGCGCTTCAAGGACGACGTGAAGGAGGTCGCCCAGGGCTTCGAGTGCGGCATCGGGATCGAGAACTTCACCGACGCGAAACCGGGCGACATCATCGAGGCGTACGAAATCGAAGAGACCCGTCCGTCGTTGAACTGAGCAGCGTCAGAGTAGGCAGGTGCTCACATGTTCATCGGAGTAGCCCGGGTCACGCTCGACGTACCGAGCGCGCAGTCGCTCAAGGCGAAGCGTCAGGTGCTTCGCCGGGTGACCGATCGCGTGAAGGCGAAGTTCAACGCCGCGGTGGCGGAGGTCGACGAGAACGACACCTGGAACCGCGCGGTGGTCGGTCTGTCGGTGATCGGCAACGAGCGGCGGTTCGTTCAGGAGCAGCTCGACCGCATTCTGCGGTTCATCGAGGAGATCTACGTGGTGCCGGTGGCGCGCCGCGAGACCGAGATCGTCTCGTTCGGCGACCAGCTCTACGGCGACCCGACCCGCAAAGAGGGTGACGACGACGACGAGATCGTCGACCCGATCGAGCACCTGCTGAACAAGCCGGAGCGGTCGCTGGCGGAGGCGGAGGGGATGGGCGAGTGGGAGAACCGCCCGTCACACCCGCACCCGCCGTCGGCGTCGGCGCCCAACAAGGCCAAGCACCACCCCCCGCAGCAGCCGCCGGCCAACATCGAAGAGGCGAAGAAGAAGGCCCGTGCCTTGAGAAACCCCCGGGAGTGGGAGAAGTAGCGACTAACGGGTAGAGAGACGTCATGGCCAAAGGTGTTCGTCCAGAGCGGGTAGGGCAGGAGATTCAGGTGGCGGTCGCCGACCTGCTGACCCGGGGTGAGCTCCGCGACCCGCGCATCGGCTACATCACCATCACCGGGGTGAAGGTGTCGCCCGACCTGAAGACGGCGAAGATCTTCTACTCGATGATGGGCACCGAGCAGCAGCGGGCCGACACCGCCAAGGGCCTCGAGGCCGCGAAGGGCTTCGTGCGCCGCGAGGTCACCGCGAAGGTGAAGCTGCGGGTGTCTCCCGAGATCTTCTTCAGCTTCGACCCCTCGCTCGACGAGGGCGACAAGATCGAGCGGCTGCTCAAGGAAGTGAAGTCGAAGGAGGGCTGGTGAGCGCTTCTGGCCCGCACACCGGCGGAGTGCTGGTGGTCGACAAGCCGAAGGGCCCCACCTCGCACGACGTGGTGGAGCGGGTGCGTCGCGCGCTCGGCAACCTCAAGGCGGGCCACACCGGCACCCTCGACCCGATGGCGACCGGCGTGCTGCCGGTGGTGGTGGGCGAGGCGACCAAGCTCTCGCAGTTCATTCTCGAGAAAGACAAAGCCTACGAGGCCGCGGTGCAGCTGGGCGTTTCGACCGACAGCTACGACGCGATGGGCAACGTGGCCCAGGAGCGCCCGGTGCCCGCGCTGAGCCACGAGCTGCTCGAGGCCGCGCTGGCGAAGTTTCGCGGCAGCTTCGAGCAGAAGCCGCCGATGTTCTCGGCGGTCAAGGTCGCCGGCAAGCGGCTCTACGAGCTGGCCCGCAAGGGCGAAGAGGTGGAGCGCCCCTCGCGGCCGGTGACGGTGCACGAGCTGGTGCTGCAAGACTTCACCCAGAGCGAGCTGCGGCTGAAGGTGCGCTGCTCGAAGGGCTTCTTCGTACGCACGCTGGCGCACGAGCTGGGCGAGGCGCTCGGCTGCGGCGCGCACCTGAAGGCGCTGCGGCGCACGCTCTCGGGGCCGTTCACGCTCGAGCAGGCGCTCCCGCTCGAGAAGATCGAGCAGCTGGGCGCGGCGGCGGTGCAGTCGCTGGTGTCGATGGAGCGCGCGCTCGAAGAGATGCCCGCGTTCACCGTCAGCGCCGCCGAGGTCTCGCGGGTGCTGCACGGCGGAGTGGTGGAGCTGGCCGGTCCTCCGGGGCTCCACCGGGTGCTGTCGCCGTCGGGTCAGCTGCTGGCGATCGCCGAGCTGGTCGGCGGGCGGCTGAAGTACCGCCGGGTGATGCAGGGCTAGCCGCCCTCGATCATCAACAGCTCTTCGGCCTTCTTGCGGTCGGGGTAGTCGTTCGGCGCCAGCTTGAGAAACTTCTTCAGCCAGGTGATCGCCTCGGGCTTGTGACCCAGGCGCAGCTCGACCGAGCCCATCAGCATCAGGCAGTCGAGCGGCGGCGACTTCGCGGTCAGGCACTGGGTGAGCGCGCGCTTGGCGCCGGAGTAGTCGTTGTCTTTGATGTCTTTGCGCGCCTCCTGGAGCGACTCCTCGATGCCCTTCGGCTGCACCTCGATGAAGTAGACGGTGCGGCTGCCGTCTTTCTGGTCGGTGATCACCTCGGCCCGGCCCTCGGCGAGCGCCTCGAGGTGCACCTTGCCCTCGCCCTCGCTCACCACCTTCACCACCTCGGGGGTGTCGGAGGTGACGTGGCGGAAGCTCAGCTTCGGCAGCTCGAACTTCTCTCCCGCGTTCATCGACACGCTCTGCGAGGTGGGCGGGTTGGCCGGCTTCGGCACGTGAACGGTGTACGACTTGCGTGCGCCGTTGGCGCTCCACACCAGCAGGGTGGTGGTGCCCTCGCCGGCGCCGATCAGCAGCAGCTGGTCGTTGCCGATCGTCTTCACGTCGCAGATGCCGGAGTCGCCGATCGCGACCCGCTGAATGCCGGGAATGGTGAGCACCTTCTGAATGCCGACCGCGAGGTAGAGGTCGGGCTCGTCGCTCTGAACCTTGCTCAGCTTCTGCGACGGCAGCACCCTGATGTCGCGCTGGGTGCGGCGGCCATCGGCGGTCCAGATGAACATCGTGGTGAAGCCCGGCTTGCCGCCGACCACCAACAGCTCGTTGTCTCCGATCGTCTTCACCTCGGCGATGTCGTCGTCGCCCACCGCGACCCGGCGAATGCCCACCACGTCGAGCGCCTTCTGATCGCCGGCTTCGACCTCGATGTCGCCCTTGTGGAACTTGTGCTCGGTGGCCCGCACCCTGATGTCGACCGACTGGCGCTTGCCCTTCGCCCACACCAGCAGGGTGGTGTGACCGTAGTCGCCGGCGATCACCAGCAGCTGATCGTTGCCGATCGTCTTCACGTCGGCGGTGTCGTCGTCGCCGACCGCGATGCGCTCGAGGCTCTCGACGTCGAACACCCGCTGCTCGCCCTGGTCGAACTCGATCGACGCCGGGAGCGCGACCCGGGGGCCGGTGAGCGCCGGCATCGCGGCTTGGTCAGACGCCTCGCTGTCGTCGCTCTCGTCTTCGTCGCCTTCGACGGTGACCACCTCGGTCACCCGGTTGTGGCCCTGAAGGTAGAACAGAAAGGTGGCGGTGCCCGGCTTGAGCGCGGTGAGCAGCACGCCGTCGCCGTGCACGGTTCTGGCGTCGGCGATCGCGTCGGGCCCCATCGGCATCACCCGCTCCAGGCCCTTGAAGTGGCGGAGCACCGTCTCACCGGGCTTGAGCTGCACCTGAATCGGGTGCGCCCAGGGCGCCATCGCCTCGAAGGAGGTGACGGTGGTGACGTGGTTGCCGGCCTTGATGGTGGCGTTGCCGGCGCTGACCGCGTGGACTTCGGCGACGGTGCCGGTGGAGAGATCGTTTCGGGTCGAGACCTGAACCACGTCGTCGGGACCGTGGGTGATGTCGGCGCCGTCGATGGTGAAGGTCTCCACCGCGCCCGGGGCCATCACCAGGTAGGTGGGGAGCGCGACCGGCTCTTCGGAGACCATCGGCGCTGCGACCGCGGGCTCCGCCGCCGGGGCCACCGAGGGATGACGGGTGGCGGCCTTGTTGATGATGAAGGCCAGCACCACCGAGGTGAGCGCGGCGATCGCGATGTTGCGCGAGGTCTTCAGCGGGTCGCGCTTGCGGGCGGGCGCCGGCACCGGCAGCTGCTCCGGCGGAGCGCTCAGCCCGAGCACGTCGAGCAGCTCGCCCAGGTCGTCGAAGCGGCGCTTCGGGTCGGGGTGGAGGCCGCGGGCGATCGCCGCCCACACGTGCGCCGGCACCGCTCCGTCGGAGGGCGGAGGCGGCATGCCTCCCATCACCAGCGTGCGCAGCTCGACCAGCGAGTCGGTGGGGAAGGGGCGGCGGCCGACCAGCGCCTCGTAGAGCGCGACGCAGAAGCCATATTGATCGCTGAGCGCGTCGGCCGGTTTGCCGGCGAGCTGCTCCGGCGACATGTACGCCGGGGTGCCGAGAATCGCGCCCACCTGGGTGATGCGCATCGGAGCGCTGAGCGGCAGCTCCTCTTCGGCGATCAGCTCGGGCCGCGCGAGGCCGAAGTCGCCGACGCGGGGGCGGTTGTCTTTGCCGATCATCACGTTCTCGGGCTTGAAGTCGCGGTGAATCACGCCCGCCTGGTGAGCGGCGTAGAGGCCGCGGCCGGCGGCGACGAACATCTCGAGCTTTTCGCGCCAGGTGCGGGGCACCTTCATCCAGTCGCGCAGGGTGCCGCCCTCGAGCAGCTCCATCGCGATGAACACCCGGCCCGAGAGCTCGCCGAGCTCGTACACGTGCACCACGTTGGGGTGCGACAGCTGCGCCATCGACTGCGCCTCGCGGAGCAGGCGAATGCGGCCGGTCTCGTCGTTGAACGCGGGGCGCATCAGCTTCAGCGCCACCCGCCGGCCGAGCTGCGGGTCGCGGGCGACGTAGAGCATGCCCATCGCTCCGGCGCCGATCAGCCGTTCGATCTCGAACCGGCCGAGCATCTCGCCCGGGCTCAAGGTGGCGCGCTGAACCGCCACCGACGGCGCCGAGCCGTTCGACACCACCGCCAGCAGGGTGCGGCAGCTGCCACAGCTGTCGAGGTGGCTCTCGAGCGCGCTCAGCTCTTCGCCGGAAATCTTGCCTTCCGCGAGCTTCGCCAGCGTCGCGTCATCGGGGTGGGTGAGGTCGGTCATCGTGGTCTCCGGCGCGGCGACACCGGGACCTGCCGATTGTTGCACGGCCGTGTTGCGTCAGTGCGAACCCCGCGCCGTTACTCGCCGATCATGCCCACCAGGCTCGAGGCCAGCTGGCTCTGGAGCACGCCGATCAGGCTCTCGACCTCGGTGGAGCCGAGCTTGAGCTGTTCTTTGAGCTGGGCGCGGGTGAGGTCGAGCAGCTGGTCTTGCGCGTGGGAGAGCCAGCGCGAGACGGTCGACTTGTCCTTCCCGTACATCGCCCCGATCTTGTCGAGGGTCATGCCCTCGAGCGCGTTGAGCTTGAGCGCGGTGCGCTCGCGAACCGGCAGCTGGGCGAGCGCGGCCTGAAACGCGGCCCGAAACGCGGCGCGGTGTTTGCCCTTCAGCAGCATCAGCTCGGGGTCGGGCGCGTGGAGCGGGAGCGCGTCGAGCTCATCGGGCTCGGCGCGGGCGTGGCGCTGCTCGGGGCGAAGGGCGTTGAGCGCGGTGCGGCCAGCGGCGGCGCGGAGCCAGCTGACCAACGAGCCCTCGCCGCTGAACTCGGCGATTCGGGGCGGAGGCAGGAACAGCTTTTCGCGCAGCGACTGGCGAACCTCGTCGGCGAAGGCGGGGCTGGAGTCGTAGCGGCGAACCACGGGCTCGATGCGGGGGAGCACGTGCTGGTCGAACAGCTCGAGCGCGCGGGGCACCCGGGTGAGGCAGGCGCAGGCGAGGTAGAGGTCTTCGACCTCGAGGCGGTCGAGCGCGGTCTCGAAGGGTGGGGTGAGCCGCTCGCCGAGGTGGCGGGCGAACGCTTCGTCGTTCACCGGGAGCGAGGGCCAGGCTGCCTTCGCCGCGGCGCACGCAGAGGCGAGCTGATCGGGCAGGGCGGGCCACGGTTTGGGGCGAGCTGGGACCGCGGCAACGAGCACGTCCGCCAACCGGGCGTCAAGGCGGCTGGGCGATTGATCGTTCGGCGCGCTCAAGTTCCTTGAATGATCGACGGTCGCCGGTTTCAAATGAAGGGCGAAAGTGAACGTCACCGTCATCATTCCCCGGGCGCTCCAGGCCGCGTGCGAAGGCCGGTCGAGAATCGAGCTGGGGGTTCCCCCTACGTCTGACGTGGGTGATGTCGTGCAGACGCTGATTTCGCTCTACCCCGGGCTGAAGGCGTACGTCGCCAGCGAGAAGCGGCCCCTGAAGCAGCACTTCGGGATCGCGCCGGCTGGCAGGAACAAGCTGTTCTTGTTCACCAGCACCGCCGCCTGAACTGCCGGTCCCGGTCCCGACCCCGGCAGTTCCTCCGAACGATTCAACCCACTGATTTTCGACGACAATCCCGCGTCCGATCGTCGCTTGCGCCCCCCACTATCGCGTCCTACGGTCGCAGCCGCGATGAGCGAGCCCCCGAGCCGGGAGGGCAACGAAACACCCCCCTCCCCCGCCCAAGACGTCTTGGCCAATCGGCTCCAGGTGACCAGCCCCTGGGCGGACCGTTTGGTACAGGTGGCGGTGCTGGCTCTGGTCGCGTTGGGCACCACCTTTCTCGGCGCGCCGGGGGTGAGCAGCCAGAAGATCCCCGAGCTGAAGGCCGACGACGTGGGCCGGGTGTTCCGGGCTCCGTCGCCGTCCGGCCTGAAGGCCAGCCGCGACTACGAGGTGCCCGACGACGCCCGCACCGCCCAGCTGAAAGACGAGGCCCGCCAGAAGGTGCGCCCGGTCTTCGACTACGACCCCCAGGTTCAGCAGCAGGTGCTGCGCGACATTCAGGACTCGTTCTCGGAGATGCAGGAGATCGTCGCCACCTGGGAAGCCGACCGCGCGGCGAAGAAGACCGAAGACCCGGCCAAGGCGCCCAAGGCCGCCAAGAACGACGGCGGAGCGACGGCGGCGGCGGCCGACCCGAAGAAGCCGGTGCCGGCGGTGGCTCCGAAGTACGACGACGAGCTGCTGGAGATGCTCAAGGACGCGCGCAAGGGCTTCGAGGCCCGGGTGCTGCCGCTCGACGACGACGACTTCAACACCCTCTCCACCGCGCACTTCTCGCGCGACGTCGAGAAGGCGGTGCTCGGCCTGCTCGAGGCGGCGTACCACTCGAAGCTGGTGATCAGCCGCGAAGAGCTCTCGCGCCTCGATGCCCACACGATCAGCGTGCGCATGGTCGGTGGCACCGAGCGCGACGCCGACAGCGACACCCGGCCGCCCTCGGTGATGGACGTGAAGGAGGCCGCCCAGCAGGTCGACGCGTTCGCGTCGGTGCCCGGCAACCTGCTGCCCGACGCGCCGCAGGCGCTGAAGCGCGCCGTGCTCCACCTGGCGAAGCGGCAGCTGCGGCCGAACCTCACCATCAACACCTCCGAGACCGAGGTGCGGCGGCGCGCGGCGTGGACCAACGCCAAGCCGGCGACGATCACGATCAAGAAGGGTCAGAAGGTGATCGGCGACGGCGAGCTGATCACCGAGACCCACCTGGTCACCATTCGCGGGATGCGGGCCCAGTCGAACGAGCTCGATCTGCTCTGGCTGCAGGTCGGCGGCTTCGGCCTGGTGGTGGTGCTGGTGTCTGCGCTCTGGCTGTTCCACCTCGCTGCGTTCCGCAGGTTCCGCCCCACGCGCAAAGACGTCGCCTTCATGGGCGCGATGCTGCTGCTGGTGCTGGCGACGATGCACCTCTGGGTGTCGATCGCCGACGCGGTGCACGACCGGTACCCGGTGGTGCCGATCGAAGCGCTCTACTACTGCTTCCCGCTGGCGGCGGGCGCGATGCTGGTGAGGTTTCTGCTGCCGTTCGAGCAGTCGCTCTTCTTCGCGCTGGTGTTCTCGGTGGTCGCCGCGGTGATGCTGGGCAACAGCCTGGCGTTCGGCGTGCTCTCGCTGCTCACCTCGCTGGTGGCTTCGGCGCGCATCTCGAGGGCGAAAGACCGCTCCGGCATCTTCCGCGCGGGAGTGTGGACCGGCGCGACCGCGTTCGGAGTGGTGCTGTTTCTCGGGCTGGCCGACGGGCACTTCATGTTCTGGGAGACCGCGCTGGCGGCGTCGTTCGCGCTGGTGGGCTCGACCGTCGCGGTGCCGATGCTGGTGATCTCGCTCACCCCGCTGGCCGAGACGGTGTTCGGCTACGCGTCAGACATCAAGCTGCTCGAGCTGGCCAACCTCAACCACCCGGCGCTGAAGGAGCTGGTGCTCCAGGCGCCCGGCACCTACCACCACAGCATCATCATGGGCTCGCTGGTGGAGACGGCGGCGGAGTCGATCGGCGCCAACCCTCTGCTCGCGCGGAGCTGCGCGTACTACCACGACATCGGCAAGGGCAAGAACCCGATCTATTTCGGCGAGAACCAGAAGGGCGAGAACCGGCACGACCAGCTCGCTCCGGCGATGAGCGCGGTGATCATCAAGCGCCACGTCACCGACGGGCTCGAGATGGCGCGGCAGTACAAGCTGCCCAAGCTGGTGGCCGACGCGATTCCCCAGCACCACGGCACCCGGCTGGTGGGCTACTTCTTCCACAAGGCGCAGAAGGAGCTCGAGGGCAAAGAGGGCGCCGCGCCGATCGACGAGAGCGTCTACCGCTACCCCGGCCCGAAGCCGCAGTTCCGCGAGGCGGCGCTGGTGATGATCGCCGACGCGGTGGAGGCGGCGAGCCGCTCGATGCCCGAGCCGACCGCGCCCAAGCTGCATGCGCTGGTGCAGAAGCTGATCAACGGCATCTTCAGCGAGGGTCAGCTCGACGACTGCGACCTCACGCTGAAGGACCTGCACCTGATCACCCAGAGCTTCGTGCACACCCTCCAGGGCATCTACCATGCGCGCCCCGCCTACCCGCCGGGGGCGATCAACCCCAAGGGCGCGCCGGCGAACGTGCTCACCCTGGCCAAGCCCGAGACTCCGGTCGCGAAGAAGGCCGGCAGCTGAACTAAGCTGCACGGTTGAATGAGCCACGGAACGATCGCGATTCTGGTCGCCAGCGACTACGAAGATCTCGAAGTCTGGTACCCCAAGCTGCGCCTCGAAGAGGCCGGCTACTCGACGTTGTTGGTCGGCCTGGGTGAAGACTCGTACAAGGGCAAGTACGGCTACCCCTGCAAGGTCGACAAGTCGGTGAAGGAAGTGAAGGCCTCCGACCTGGTGGGGCTGCTCGCGCCCGGAGGCTGGGCGCCCGACAAGATTCGGCGCGACCCCGCGGCGCTGCTGCTGGTGCGCGAGATGTTCCGCTCCGGCAAGCTGGTGGCGACCATCTGCCACGGGCCCTGGGTGCTGATCAGCGCCGGCATCGTGAAGGGCAAGAAGATGACCTCCACCCCCGGCATTCACGACGACCTGGTGAACGCGGGAGCGACCTGGCTCGACGAGCCGGCGGTGACCGACGGCAACATCGTCTCGGCGCGGGTGCCGCGCGATCTGCCCGCGTTCACCTTGGCGATGCTGAAGGTGCTCGATCGGCAGAGCAGCTCCGGCGCGGTCACGATGGCGGTGTAGTGGCCAACCTGATCGAGGTGCGCAGCGAGGTGCGGTCGGCGCGCGCCGCGAAGCTGGTGGCGTCGCTCGAGCAGTGGGGCGCCGCGTTTCTCGCCACTTTGAAGCTGCGCGACAGCGTGCTCTCGGTGGTGGTGGTGGGCGACGCGCGAATGAAGGCGCTCAACTCGCAGTGGCGCGAGAAGGACAAGACCACCGACGTGCTCAGCTTTCCCGCCGGCGACGCAGTGGGCCCCGGGCCGGCGATGCTGGGCGACATCGCGATTCGTCTGCCGGTGGCGGTGCGGCAGGCGAAGGCGCTCGGTACCTCGGTCGATGAAGAGGCCCGGCTGTACCTCGCGCATGGGCTGTTGCACCTGCTCGGGCACGATCACCTGAAGCCGGGCGAGGCGAAGAAGATGGCCGCGGCCGAGAAGAAGCTGCTCGCTCAGCGCGGCATGCTCACGCGCTGAGCCGCTCTGTGGGGGGCTCCTTGTGAGGCGACGCCACGGCGGCGTTGGTGCTCAACCGAACGTAGAGCGCTTCGCGTTCGGTGGCGACGCGGTCGGCCAGAAGCAGAGTCTCGGCTCTGTCGCCGACATCCCACGCGGCGAGAAGCCTCATGAAGCCCGGCACATTGGCGGAGAGGCCGAACTTCAGGTCGAGATGGGTGCGCACGTTCACCAGGGCGCGCCGAATCTGGTGAGCCGCCAAGGCCTCGATCACTCTGCCGGTGCCGATCATCAACTCGGTCATCAGCTCGTCTTCTGCGGTGAGCACCGAGTCGGCGCGCGACAGGTGGCGCAGCCCCTCGAACAGCCGTCGTGCCTGGGGCGAAACCGAGGCGCCTTCAACCAGTCTCGAATCGACAGCACCCGAGAATTCACGGCGTCGAAACTCTATCAGCTCGCGTACGTGCGCAGGCCGAAGGTGTTTGCCCACCGCTTCGATGAAGCCGTCGAACGACGCGAATGCCGCGTCCCTTTGCGGATCTGCGAGTCGCCACCGCACACCGGGGTGACTGATGACCAACCCCTCGCTTCGCAGCCTTTCGAGCGCCAACCGAACCGTCGTTCGATTCGCTCGGTACCGCTCGGCGAGACTTCGCTCCGAAGGAAGTGCCGCGCCGGCACTTTGGAGCTGAAGCACCAGAATTCGGATCTCCGCGGCCAATTCGAAAACACTTCTTCCCATGTCACGCCCCCGTCCAACGCCACCCACCATGGATGTTCGCTCCTTTATACAGATCACCCCTGACATCTGCGGGCGAGTGCGCTGCCACGCAGAGCCGAGGGAGGGTCCCCACCTTGGCCGGTTCCGTGGCCATTTCGGTCGTGGACCAGCCACCTCGGTCGTGGACCAGCCACTTCGGTCGTGGACCAGCCACCTCGGTCGTGGACCAGCCACCTCGGTCGTGGACCAGCCACCTCGGTCGTGGACCAGCCACCTCGGTCGTGGACCAGCCACCTCGGTCGTGGACCAGCCACTTCGGTCGTGGACCAGCCACTTCGGTCGTGGACCAGCCACTTTGGCGGGGAGCTGTCCGGGCCGGCGAGGGTGGCCTGGCGGCGCCGCCGGTCGCGACGTCGTTCGATGTCTCGGCGCTCTCGGAAGATCGCCCGACGCCGTCGATTCAGCGAATGCCGTGCATCAGCTTCTTGATCGGGCCGATCAGCGGCACCAGCACCAGCGCGCCGATCGCCGAGGTCACGATGAAGACGAAGAAGTAATACGTCGGCGTCACCGAGCCCCACATCTCGCCCAGCGCGCCACCGACGTACTGCGCGACCGAGTTGGTGAGGAACCAGACGCCCATGAACAGCGCCGCGAAGCGCACCGGCGCCAGCTTGGTCACCAGCGACAAGCCCACCGGCGAGATGCAGAGCTCGGCAAGGGTGGCGAAGAAGTACTGGAGGATCAGCCACCAGCCGCTCACCCGCGCCGCGTCGGCCTGGTTCGCCGCCTCGTCGACCGCCTGGCGCCACTCCGGAGTCGCGGCGGCACCGATCAGCGTCGCCTTCGCCAGCGGGTTGAGGTCGTAGGTGAAGGTCACCTCGAGCGCGTCGGCGGTGCCGTCGGCCGCCTTCTCGAGCTTCATCGGCTCCTTGTCGGTGGCCGCGGTGACCTTCACCTTCACCGGGTCGGCGGTGGTGAAGATCTTCTCGTGCTCGGCGTTCTCGAGCGGAGGCATCACGAAGCCGGCCGGCAACGGCCCGAAGAGCACCGTCTTCGGCGCCGAGGTCTCGGCGTACTTCACGCCTTTCTCGAGCTGGCCGACGCCGTCGAGGAACTGCGGGTCGACCGTGGGGCGCAGCGCATCCATGCGCGCGAACGGGGGCAGGGTGCCGCGCACCACCAGCTCGCCGCTCGCCTTGTCGAACAGCAGCCGGCCCGCGTGCACCACGATCGGCGGCGCGTCTTTCTCTGACGACGGCACCTGCAGCGCGCTCAGCTCGCCCGTCATGCCCTTGGTCACCGAGGGGTCGGCCGCCACCTGCTTCACCGACTCCGGCACCGCGGCCACCTTCACCCGGGTCACCTTCGCGTTCTCCGACGCCGCCGAGCCCCACATGCAGACGAAGCAGGCGACGCTGAACAACATCGTCATCAGCACCTTCACCGGAGTGGGAATGCCGCTGCCCCGCCGCTCGAACCAGGTCCAGATGATCGCGAACAGCGGCGCGCAGGCGACGATGAAGAGCGAGTTCACGCTCTGGTACTGCTCGGCGGTGACCTCGAACGGGCCGACCTTGCGCAGGGTGTTGAACTCCGCCCAGATGTTGAGCGCGTTGCCCGCCTGCTCGAACGCCATCCAGAACAGCACCGCGAAGGCGAACAAGAAGAACACCACCGACGCCCGGTCGCGCGCCGCTCCCTTGATGCTCCGGAGCACGAACGCCATCACGCCGCCCAGCGCCGCGAACGCGGTCGGCATGATCACGTTGATCCACGCCTCCCGCCCGGTCGCCGCCTGGAAGATGTAGAGGCCCGGCACCACCACCGCCAGCCCGAGCAGCACGAACGGCATCAGCGTCGAGAGCGCGCCCGCGAAGCCTCCGGTGCGCGGCTGGGCTTCGGCTTCTTCCTGCACCGGCGCGTCGGAGCCCTGCTTCTTGCCGCCCACCTCGGCCGAGTTGCCCGCGGCTGCGACGTCGGCCAGCACCTGCCGGCGGCCGATCAGAAACAGCACCACGCCCAGAATCATCACGATGCCGGCCGCGCCGAACGCGTAGTGAAAGCCCCACGCCGGGCGCACCTTGCCGAGGATCACCGGAGCGAGAAAGCCGCCGGTGTTGATGCCCATGTAGAAGATCGAGAACGCACCGTCGCGCCGCGCGTCGCCCGGCTTGTACATCTTGCCCACCAGGGTCGAGATGTTCGGCTTGAAGAAGCCGTTGCCGATGATCAGCAGCCCGAGGCCGAGGTAGAGCGTCCAGATCGGCTCCTGGGTGAGGCAGAACTCGCCGATCGCCATCACACAGCCGCCGATCACGATCGAGCGGGCGAGGCCGAGCACCCGGTCAGCGAGGAAGCCGCCGATCAACGGAGTGAGGAAGACCAGCGACGTGTACCACTTGTACGCCGAGGAGGCTTCGCTGGGCCGGAACTGCAGGTAGTTGATCAGGTACAGCACCAACATCGCCCGCATGCCGTAGTAGTTGAAGCGCTCCGAGGCCTCGGTGACGAACAGCCAGGCGAGCCCGCGGGGGTGACCAAAAAAAGTGCGTTCTGGTGTCGCGGGGTTGGCCGTCGCGGCGGGAGTCATCAGTCGGTAGCGCTTAACCCAGGGGGACTTGCCATCCAAGGGGCTGTCGGGTACTTCGGTGCCTCGCATTTCTTGGGGGCAGGAAGTTCAAAGTGGACGCACCGCGTAAGCTCGAAGTCGACATCGCCGACGTTTGCATCGCCCTGTCGGGCGAGGGCGGTGAGCTCGAGTGGTACCTCGATCTGCACTCCGGCGAGACCCTGCTGGTGAACGGCGAGTACTCCCCCGAGGAGCACGGCGGGCTGACCCCGAAGCAGATTCACACCGACACGCTCCGCTTCAAGCGCATTCCTCCGCCGGCGCAGGACGAGCTGGTCAAAGACATGGAGTCGTTCGCCGCCGCCGCGCAAGACGAGCGGCTGCGGCAGTCGCTCGAGCTGGCGCTGTCGGCCCCGCACCCCGAGCGCCGGTTTCGCGCGGTGCTCGGTTGGCTCCCCGACGAGCAGCAGCGGTGGCGCACCTTTCGCCAGGACAAGTTGGAGCTGCGCGCCAAGAGCTGGCTCAAGACGCTCGGCCTTTCGGTCTAGACTGGGCGCGTGCCCGGTTGGCGAGAGGTGCTTCAACGGCGAGGCCCGCTGATCGCGCTGACGCTCGCCGCGTTCCTCTGCCTGCCGGCCGGCTTCGCCAAGCTGTTCGCCGACGACTACTTCCAGCAGCTGACGGTGGTCGCGCCACCGGGTGAGGCCCCCGGCACGCCGCCGTGGGACCTGTTCACCTTCGCCGACGGCGACCCGGAGCACATTCGGCCGTTCATCGAGCGCGGCCCGTTCATGTGGCTCACCTGGCCCGAGCTGCGAATGCGCTTCTTTCGCCCGCTCAGCTCGGTGCTGATGACGATCGATCAGCGGCTGTTCGGCCCGGAGCCCTTCTGGCCGCACGTGGAGTCGGTGCTCTGGTACCTCGCGCTGGTCGCGGTGGTGTCGGCGCTGTTCAGCCGCACGCTCGGCCCCGCGGGAGGGCTGTTGGCGCCGCTGGCGATGGTGCTGTTCGCGATCGACGACGTGCACTGGCTGTCGGCGCTCTGGCTGGCGAACCGCAACTCGCTGATCGCCACCACTCCGGTGCTGCTCGGGCTGTTGCTCCACCTGCGGTGGAGGGAAGACGGCTGGCGGCCGGGCGCGTTCTTGTCGGTGCCGCTGTTCGCGCTCGGGCTGTTGGGAGGCGAGTCGTCGCTCGGCGCACTGGCGTACGTGTTCGCCTACGAGGTGGTCGCGGGGCCCGGCGGGTGGAAGGCGCGTGCGAGGGCGCTGGCTCCGGTGCTGTCGGTGGGCCTGGGCTACGTCGCGCTCTACAAGCACTTCCACGCCGGCGCGCAGGGCTCGGGCATCTACATCGACCCGGCGACCTCACCGGTGGCGTTCCTGCTCCACGCTCCCGAGCGTGCGCTGGCGCTGGTGGGTGCGCAGTTCCTCGCCAGCCCCGCCGACGCCTGGCTGTTGATGGAGCAGACGCACCCGGTGCTGATCGGCATCGGCCTCGTCGCGCTGGCGCTGCTGGGGCTGATGCTGCGTGCGTGCTGGCCGGCGTTCCCGGAGGGCTCGAAGCGCCACCTGAAGTGGTGGACCGCGGGGATCGCCTTCTCACTGGTGCCGGTGCTGGCGACCTTTCCCCTCAACCGGCTGCTGCTGATGCCGAGCGTGGGAGCGGCGGTGCTGGTGGCGGCCCTGCTCGTCCACGCGCCGAGGCAGGGCTGGGTGAAGGCGGGCGTGGCAGTGCTGTTCTTCTGCAACGTGCTGATGGCGCCGGTGGGTTGGGCCGGCTCGTACTTCGTCGGCGGCCGTGCGCAGAACGTGATGTTCAGCTCCGCGTTCGACACCCCGCTCACCGATGCCGAGCTGGCGCGGCGCGATTCCTTCTTCGCCGCGCCCGACGTGGCGGTGGGTATGTACGTGCCGATGGTGCGCCTCTGGGCCGGCAAGGCGCGGCCGGAGTCGTGGCTCTGCTTCTCGCTCGCGCAGTACGCCCACCGGCTCACCCGGGTCGACGAGGGCGCGTTCGACCTCGAGGTGCTCGACGGCCGAATGGGAGAGACGGTGTTCGAGCAGATCACCCGCGCTCCGGAGATCGCCTACGCCGAGGGCATGGAGGTCACCCTCAACGGCGCGAAGGTGAAGGTGACCCAGCTCGATCAGGGGCTGCCGAAGAAGCTGCACATCACCCTCACCGAGCCGCTCAGCAGTGAGACGTACACCTTCGTGCAGTGGAAAGACGGCAAGCTGCAGCGCCTGGAGCTCCCCGCGGTCGGCACCTCGATCGAGCTGCCGTACAACAAAGGCCCCCTCGCTTACTGAAGCTTGCGGGCTCGAAGTGTGGCAGTAGCTTCGAGCTGTGAGCGCATTGCTGACGATGATGCTGTTGGCGGGGCCGGTCGACGCGGGGCCGCAGGTGGCGGAGTTCGTGCGCGGCGGCAAGGTGGTGCGCGCGGCGAGGAAGATCGGCGACACCCGGGTGGCGATCGCGATCGCCGACGCTCCGGCCGAGGGCATGGCCGACCACGAGCGCGACTTCGAAGAGGCGTTCGTCGCCTTCGACAAGGTGGTGCGTCAGGGCGACACCTCGCGCGACGGCTCGGTGGCCTCGAAGCTGGTGGCCGCCGCCGGCGGTGAGCCGGTGAACGCGCCGGCCGACGCCTGCGATCTCTTTCGCGCGGTGATCATCGCCGAGAAGCGCGCGCCGGGCGTCTACGAGCCGCTGATTCACCTCGAAGATGGTGGCCTCCGCGCGACGCTCCACGAGCTCGAAGTGAAGGCGCTGCCCGCTCCGAAAGACGACGCCGCCTGCACGGTGCGGCTGGCGAACCCGGGCGCGAGGCTGGAGCTGGGCGTGCTGCCGTTCGCGGTGGCGATCGACCGGCTGGTGAAGACCTGGCGCGCGAAGGGCTACAAAGACTTCACCGTCGACGCGGGCGCGCTGAAGTACTTCGCCGGCGCGGTGGGCGATCAGCCGTGGAAGATCGATCTCAACGGCGTGGGCAACAAGAAGGTCGGCCAGCTGCAGGTCGAGAACGTCGCCCTGGCGATGAGCTTCGAGCCGGGCCACGGCGCGGTGATCGTCGAGACCAAGTCGGTCGCAGAGTCCTTCGCGCTCGGGCTGGTGGCGCTCGGCGAGGGCCCCGGCTCCGGCCTCAAGTCGCTCGCCGCCGCGGGCGCCAAGGGCGTGTTCGTCGACACCAAGGGCAACGTGAAGCACTCGCCCGAGCTGAAGGCGAAGATCTCGATGGTGCCGGCGAAAGACGGCGGCTCTTAGAAGTCGACCACCAGCACTTCTTCGTCGCCCTGGCCGCAGTCGGTCATCGGCTGCGCGTGAACGTACTGCCGCAGCTCGAGCCGGCCGGTCGCGTCGCCCTTCGCGGTGTCGACGGTGTCCAAGGTGAGCTGAAAGCTGCCGGTGGGCACCGCCTGGTCTCCCGCGCTGTAGACACAGCCCGGCTCGCGGGTGGCGGAGGTCGCCCACACGCTCCCGCCGCCCGAGGCGAGCGAGGTGGCCGAAGCGTTGGCGCCCAGGCTGATCGTGCCCTCGTCGGTGGTCTGCCCGGCGGGAGAAGCGACCTTGAAGTGAAAGACCCAGGCTTCGCCGGTGCTGTCCTTGCTGATGCGCGGGCAGTTGGTGAGCGCGGCGGTGTGGTCGCTGAAGTTGCCGGTGAAGTCGGCGGTGCAGGTGTGCTGCTCCGAGCTGCCGCCGCATCCGGCGAGCACCAGCAGCGTGGCGACGAGCAGGGCTCTCACAGCGACCTCAGGTACTCGACCAGCTGGTCGAGCTGCTCGTCGTTCAGGTGGGTGATGTCGCCCATCTTGCCGCGGGTCTTCTCGAGCACCTCGCGCAGGGTGGCGGCGCTGCCGTCGTGCAGGTAGGGCGCGCTGGAGGCGACGCCGGTGAGCGACGGGGTGTCGAACTGGCAGGCCTCGCGCGGGTGGCCGTCGACGTCGGGCTGGCTGACGTCGGGAAAGTCGCCGGTGTTGCAGGTGCCGACGTCGTGGAGCAGCACCATGCCCGCGAGGTCGAGCGCGGGGTTGCCGGCTCCGGAGTCGGTGAGGCGCGGGCCGGGGTGGCAGGTCGCGCACTGCACCTGGGCGCTCTCGAAGATCGTCTTGCCGGCGGCGACCTTGCCCGGGTCGGTGGTGGGCGGCACCGGGCGGGGAAGGCCGCGGTTGACGTACTGAGAGAGCGCGTCGAGCCGGGGCACCATCAGCGGGTCGGCGGGGTCGAAGTTGCCGCCCTGCTCGACGGCGATCGTCACCCAGTAGTCCTGCACCTTGGCGCGGGCGGCGGTGTGCATCAGAAAGCCGGTGCCGAGCACGCCGCCGGCGTTCGACGGGGTGTCGCGCGGGCCTTCGAAGAACTTCCACACCACCGCGTCGGTGCGGCCCTCGAAGTGGCAGATGCTGCACGAGACCCAGTGGTTGTTGGTGATCGGCAGCTCGTCGCTGTTGGCGGAGTTGAAGATGTGCTGGCCCTCGCGCACCTCCTTCGGCATCGGGTCGCTCTTCAGCCTCGCGATCGACGACTCCACCGAGAGCGTCACCCCGGCGTCGGTCGTCTCGAGCTTCACCACCGCCACGTCGCCGCTGTTGCGCTCGTCGACGTAGACGTGGGTGCCGTCGGGGCTGAGCGCCAGGCCCTCGGGCAGGTGGCCGGGCAGGGGCCGCAGCAGCTGGGCCTCGATCTTACGCTCGGCGTCGACCAGCATCAGGTCTTCGCTCGCCGCGTCGGCCATCAACGCCCAGCGGCCGTCGGCGGTGAATACCAGCGCCCGCGGCATCGACACCACGTCGAAGAAGGCGCCGTCGACGCCGGGCACGTCTTGCGCGTCGGTGGAGAGCACCTGCTGCAGGTTCCCCTTCGGGTCGAACACGTGGAGGGTGGGGAACGCGGTCGACTCGAAGTCGAGGTCGGGCTGCGCGGTGTCGGTGGCGAGCCAGGTGTCGGCCACCCAGACCTCTTTGCCGCCGGGGCGCGCGGCGACGTCGTAGAGGCCGCGGGCCTGCCCGTGCGCGAGCCGCTTGTCTCCCCGGCCCGGCGCGTCGGGCGCCGCCCACTTTTCCTTCACGGTGAGCTTCTGGGGGTCGATCGCGGTCAGCTGCGAGCCGAGAAAGTGGGTCACCAGCAGCGTCTTCTCGTCGTCGCTCAACCCGAGCGCCCACGGCTGCGGGTCGACCCCGAGGGTGGCCTCGACCTTCAGGCTCGACGGGTTCAGCTTCAGCACCTGGTCGTCCTGGCTGACGCTGACGAACAGCGCGTCGCCGCCGGGGGTGAGCAGCACGTCGATCGGCTCGCTCCCGACGGAGGCGGTGGCGCTCACCGCGCCCTTGTCGAGGTCGACCTTCAGCACCTGGCCGGAGCGCTCGCCCGCCACCCAGGCGGTGTTGCCGTCGGAGCCGAGGGCGACGCTGCGGGGCATCACCTGGGGCGTGAAGTTGCCGTCGGCGTCGAGCTGCGGGCCCGAGCCGAGCACGATCTCCTTCGAGAGCGTCTTCTGCTCGAGGTCGAGCAGCGAGAGCGAGTCGGAGTCGGGGTTCACCACCACCAGCCGCTTGCCGTCGGCGCTCACCGCGACGGTGGAGCTGTGCGGCGCCACCTTGGGGTTCGACGGGCCGCAGCCCAGCAGCAACACCGACACCACCAGCGCGGAGGCTCTCACGGCGCCTCCCGGGTGAGGTCGAAGGTGATCGAGCCCGCCAGGCCGGCCGAGACGTGCGCGTCGTCGATCTCCGAGACGCAGTCGTGCTCACGGTCGACGGTCTCCATGCGTTTGATGTGCACCGTCTTCTCGTCGAGGCTGCCGAGCTCGCCGGTGAGGGTGCGCTCCGCCATCTGCAACCCGCCGCTGGGCACGCCACCGTCGGGCACGTTGACGCACTCCTCCGGCCAGTCGACCTGGCGATCCTGGTTGCGGTCGTCCCAGCCGTTGAGCACCAGCTTGTTGAGCCGCCCGATGCGCGACTCGACGTCGAGCGCGAGCGCTTCGCCGCCGGCGCGCGAGCCCACCAGCTCGTAGACGTCGCGCAGCGTGCTCTGGAGCAGCGCGAAGCGGAGCGGGGTGTAGGTGACGTGATCGGCCGGCGCCGGAGCATCGGAGTAGAGCCGCGCGTCTTCGTCGTAGAAGACGGTCTCGATGCGGTTGAACACCGCCATCGCCCGGTCGCGGTAGCGGGTGTCTCCGGTGGCGAGGTAGGCGGCGAACAGGCCACGTACCGCGGCGGTGTGCGCGTCGAGGGTGTCGGTGCCTCCGGTGGGCACGCCCTTCGACACATCCCAACCCGGCGCGGCGCGGCCATCGGCGGAGGTGAGGTGGTCGAACAGCAGCTCCGCCTCGCTGACCAGCTGCGCGCGCAGGCCCTGGCTGAAGGTGGCCGAGCTCGCGGTGCCGAGGTTGAGCGGCAGAGTGTCGAGCATCGCGGTGCCGATCGCGCGGTCGGGGGTGTTGTTCGAGTAGAGCTCGAGCTGGGAGCTGAGCGCGCGCATCGACGCCCGCAGGGTGAGGATCGCGTAGGCGGCATCGACGGTGGAGGCGGTCGCGCCGCGGTTGGGCGTGCTGCCCGCCATCGTCACCTGATCGACCAGGTAACCGCTGGCCGGGTCGCGGTGCATGCGCAGCACGTTCACCATCGACACCCGCACCATCGCCAGCGAGCGGTCGTGGAGGGTCGGCTCTCCGTCGGGCTGGCCGTTGTCGAGCGCGAACGGGTCGCCGTCGAAGTACACCCGGGCCGGCTGCGAGCCGCCGACGTCGGCGTTGCCGAGATCGGTGAGCGCGTAGGCGGTGGAGTAGCCGAGCGCGAGGCCGAGCTGATCGAGCAGGTCGCTGTCGGCGGAGGCGAGCGCGTACGCCGGGCGGGGAAAGCCGCTCGGGTCGGCGGTCTCGGTGACCGCGACCTTGGAGGGGAACCAGCGCAGCGGCGCGTTGCCGTCGTATTTCAGCGCCTCCGCCAGGCTGGTGAAGCCGCCCAGCGACTGCCCATCGTCAGTGCTCAGCCGCAGCAGCCAGTCGTCGGCGCGCGCGTCGAGCTCGGTGAGAAACATCGCCGCCTGAAAGCCTTCGATGTCGCTCGAGCCGGCCCAGGTGCCGGGCGCGGTCTCGGCTCCGGTGTCGTCGGCGCCGACCACGGTGTTGTTGGCGGTGCCGACGAGCGCGAGGTCGGCCTCGTCGACCGAGCTGACGCCCGCTTCGGTCGAGTCGTGCATCACCTGCAGATAGTTGATCGACCAGAGCGCGTACTTCCAGGCCGAGAAGCCGTCGGCGCCCGGAGTGACGGTGAAGTCGCTCTGGGCGGCCCGGTCGCGCAGGTGGAGCGTGGTGGCGTCGCACTCGTAGTCGGGGCAGCTGGCGGCGCCGGTGGCGCCCGGGTCGTCGTCGGAGCTGATCGCACACCACAGCCCGACGGCGTGGCTGGGGTCGATGGTGGGGTCGAAGCTCTTGAAGACGTGGTTGGTGGGCCAGATGCCGGGCCAGCCGAGCGGGTTGTTCTCGGGGAGACCGGCGCCGAGCGGGTTGAAGTCGCCGCCGCGGAGGTTGTTGGTGGGGAAGGTGCCGCCGTCGAAGATGAAGCGGCCCAGGCCGTTGCTGGCCTCGGCGTAGTGGTGCACCCGCTCCGAGAGCGCGGCGAGGCCTCCGTCGGAGGTGGTCTCGATCAACGCCGCGTGCACCAGCGAGGTGCCGGCGCCCGACTCGAACGCGATCGTGTTCATCGCCTGCTTCGAGTACTCGTACGACTCGATGCCGGTGGAGTAGCCGGGCAAATCGATCCACGCGCCGGGGCTGAGCGGGGTGGTGTCGAAGTAGAGGTCGGCCGGCAGGTGGTCGCGGCTGTAGTCGCCCAAGTCGCGGCCCATCGCCTCGGCCAGCGGCTCGCCGGAGATCTGCATCTCTCCCGAGGCGAGCAGGTCTTCACGCACCTCGATGCGGGTGCTGACGGCGGAGGCGGTGATGCTGACCTTGGCGTGCACTTTGGTGCCGCCGTCGGTCTGCGGTTTGGCGCCCGAGCAGGCAGCGAGCGCGAGGAGGGCGAGGGCGACGGCGGAGCGCATCAGAAGTTGGTCAGCTGGAGAGGAACGTCTTGCACGAAGTCGTTGGCGGCGCCGCCCTTGTGGCAGTGGTTGCAGGCGCCGCTGGGAATGGTGCCGTAGCCGGTGTTGGCGGGAGGGCTGATGCCGCGCCAGGCGATCACCACCGGGTCGGTGTTCCAGGTGAGCTCGAGCCACTCCCAGCCGATCGCGCCGACCGGGTTGTAGTCGCCGCCGCGCTTCGACATCGCGAACACCTGCGGGGTGCCGCCGTCGTCGGGCACCACCTCTTTGACGATGATCGTCTTCACCGGGAAGGTGGTCACCGCGTGCGGAGGCAGGTGGTTGATGAACACGGTGCGGTTGCCCCCCAGGTGCACCTCGTCGGGCGCTTCGTAGCCGAGGTCGTAGTGCTGCCACTGCTGCCAGCCCTCGAAGTCGGCCACCAGGGCGATGAAGTTGTCTTCGTTGCCGCCACCGCCGCCGCCGCCGTCGGTCATCGGCGTGCCGGAGTCGGTGGTCACCCCCGGAGAGCCGCCGTCGCACCCGGCGAAGGCCAACAGCGCTGCGAGGGCGAGGCGCTTCACAGCTCGACTCCGATGATCGCGCGCACGTACACCCGGCCGTAGAGGTCGCCGACGCGCGCGGGCGTGTTCCAGTTGTCGAGCCGCAGGTAGGGCGCGACCGAGAGCCACACTTTCTTGCTCTGAAGCAGCAATGCCGGTCCCAGAAAATGCCGCGCCGGTTGCGCGCTGTTGGCCGGCCCGCCGAACTCCCAACGCATCCAATACTCCAAGCCGAGGTGTATCGCAGGATGCAGCTGTACGGACACCCCCCCGGTCGGGTTGAAGGCCCACTCGCCCACGCCGCGGTAGTACTGCTCGCGCTCGAGCCAGAGGTTGGCGAGCAGGGTGACCGGCCCCAGGCGCCGCTCGAGGTTCACCTTGCCCTCGACCTCGAACTCGGTCGCGAGCTCGGCGAGCTCCAGGTAGAGCGAGACGTCGACCGGCCACTCGCCGGGCTCGGCCAGCCGCAGCCGGGCGCGCTCTTTCAGGCCGTCGAAGAAGAGCGGCCACTGGCCAGTGCCCGAGCCGGGGTCGTTCGACAGCTGAAGGTAGAGCCCGACCTCGAGCCGGTCGGTGAGGCCGTACTCCAGCTCGGTGGTGAGGATCGCCTTGAAGGTGTCGTACTGGTTGTTCTGGGTGTCGAACGCGGGCACCGGGGTGAGGTCGACGTACTGCTCCACCTCGAACGATTCGGCCGGGTTGGTGGCGTAGCCGTAGGTGTACGGCAGCAAGTGCGGCGTCGCGAGCGCAGCGGTGGGCAGCAGGAGGATCGCGACGGCGGCGGCGGGGCGCATTTTGATTTTGATTACTATTCGCAAAATCAACTGGCCGACGCAAGGCCCAGGTGGCGGTTCAGCCGCGTGGCGTGGCGTTCTGGACGCGGCGGCCGTGGTGGCGACCATTCGCCGGGCTGCTGCGACCGTTCACCGCCGGGCCATGCATTTGCAGAGGTGCTTCCGCGATCTTTCAAGTCCGGAGGCTGTCGATGACCCCTGCCGTCGAAATCGCCGTTCCGTCTGCCGCGCCGCTGCCCGGTGGACACCCTGTCGCTCCACGTTTCAGCCGGCCGGTGAGGCGGTTGCTCGGCGCCGGCGCCGCGGTCGGCGCAGTCGCCGCCTGGGGCCTCGACGGAGGCCCGCTCGGCCTCGGCTTCGCGGTGTTCGTCGCCGCGGTCGCGACCGCGCTGCTGAAGCTCGGTGGCCGCGAAGGCTGGCAGACCGCCGCCGGGCAACGGTGGTTGGTGCTCGCCGCGCTGACCTGCTCCGGCTTCGTGGTGCTGCGCGACAACGGCACCCTGGTGGCGCTCGACGCGCTGATGGCGCTCGGTCTGCTCGGGCTCGCCGCCCGCTCGTGGACCGGAGAGGTGCCGATCTCCGACGTCTCGCTCGGCGGGCTGATCTCCAACCCGATGATCACCTCCGGTCAGTCGATGTACTCCGGGGCCCACCTGCTGGTGGAGGCCCAGGAGAACAGCCGGTTCGGCTCCCGCATCGGCGGCGCGTTCGGCCCGCTGGTGCGTCTGTTCTTCATCGCCGGCCCGGTGGTCGGCCTGGTGACGATTCTGCTCGCCGTCGGCGACGCTTCGTTCGGCCAGCGCATCTCGATGGTGGCCGACCGGGTGGTGGCGCTGCCGGTGACCACCGCCGTGCGGGTCGGCTTCGTGTTCGCGGTGGTGACGCCGATCGCCGGTGGTTGGGTGGCGTACGCGCTCCGCCGTCGCGAGCACAAGCTGGCTCCGGCCGCGCCGAAGATGATCTCGCTCGGCGCCACCGAGTCGTTCGGCCTGGTGGGAGGCCTCGCCGTCGTCGCCCTGGCCTACGGGCTCAACTCGGCGGAGTGCGCGCTCAGCCCCAACGCCTGCGTGCTGCCCTCGAGCTACACCTACGCGATGTACGCGCGGGAGGGCTTCTTTCAGCTGCTCGTCGCCGCCGGCATCACGCTCGGAGTGTTGATCGTGGTGCCTCCGCGCGCGTCGCTCGCCACTGCCTCGATGCGCAGCGGCTTTCGGGTGGTGTGCACGCTGCTGGTGCTCGCCACCTTGCCGATGCTGGCGTCGGCGTTTCGCCGGCTCGGGTTGTACGAGGCCAGCTACGGCTTCACCGGCGAGCGGGTGGCCGCGCAGGCCTGCTCGCTGCTGATCGCCCTGATGCTCGCCTGGCGCGGAGTGACGTTGTGGACCTGGCCGTGGCGCTTCGGCGTCGGTGCGCTGGCCAGCACGATCGCGGTGCTGATCGCGATGAACCTGTTCAACCCCGATGCGTTCATCGCCCGCGAAAACCTGGCGCGGACTTCGACCTCGGTGGTGGTCGACAGGGCTTACCTGAGCACGCTCTCGGCCGACGCCACCCCGGTGTTGAAGGAGGCGGGCATTTATCCGGTGACGATTCGGGAGGACTCCTTCGCCGGGTTCAACTTCGCGCGGGCGGCGGCCAGGTAACCTCAGCTGGCGACGCGCTGGCCGATGCGGGCTTTGCGGTGCTTCTCGAGCACGTGCTTCAGGTACTTGCCGGTGTAGCTCTGCTTCACTTCGGCCACGTCTTCGGGAGTTCCCGCCGCCAGAATCTGCCCGCCGCCTTCGCCGCCTTCGGGGCCCAGGTCGATCACCCAGTCGGAGCTCTTGATCACGTCGAGGTTGTGCTCGATCACCAACACCGAGTTGCCGGCATCGACCAGCCGGTTGAGCACCTTGAGCAGCTTCTTGATGTCGTCGAAGTGCAGGCCGGTGGTCGGCTCGTCGAGAATGTAGAGGGTGCGCCCGGTGGCCACCTTCGCCAGCTCGCGCGACAGCTTGATTCGCTGCGCCTCGCCGCCCGACAACGTCGGTGAGCTCTGGCCCAGCCGAATGTACGAGAGGCCCACGTCCTCCAGCGTCTGAAGCACCCGCTTGATGTCGCGGTGGAGCTCGAAGTGCTGGCCCGCCTCGCGCACCGACATCTCGAGAATCTCGGCGACGTTCTTGCCCTTGTAGCGAACCCGCAGCGTCGCGTCGTTGAAGCGCTTGCCGCCACACACCTCGCACGGCACGTACACGTCGGCGAGGAAGTGCATCTCGACCTGCTTCACGCCGTCGCCTTCACACGCCTCGCAGCGCCCGCCCTTCACGTTGAAGCTGAACCGGCCCGGGGTGTACCCGTACGCGCGCGCTTCGGGCGTCTGCGACAACACCTCCCGAATCGGGTCGAACAGCTTGGTGTAGGTCGCGGGGTTCGAGCGCGGCGTGCGCCCGATCGGCCGCTGGTCGATGTCGATCACCTTGTCGAGGTGCTCGATGCCGGTGATCGAGTGGTGCTTGCCCGGAACCTCGCGCGACTCGTAGAGCGTGCGCGCCAGCGACGGGTAGAGGATCTCGTTGATCAGCGTCGACTTGCCCGCGCCCGAGACGCCGGTCACCGCCACGAAGGTGCCGAGCGGAATCTCGACGTCGAGGTTCTTGAGGTTGTTTTCCTTCGCGCCGCGAATCACCAGCTTCTGCTTGCCGGGCGGGCGACGCTTCTCGGGCACCTCGATCTCCTCCCGGCCCGACAGAAACGCGCCGGTGAGGCTCTTGGTGTCGGCCATCACCTGCTTCGGAGTGCCCGCCGAGACGATCTGCCCGCCGAGCTCGCCCGCGCCGGGGCCGAAGTCGATCAGATAGTCGGCTTCTTCCATCGTCTCTTCGTCGTGCTCGACCACGATCACCGAGTTGCCGAGATCGCGCAGGCGCTTCAGCGTCGCCAACAGCCGGCCGTTGTCGCGCTGGTGCAGGCCGATCGACGGCTCGTCGAGAATGTAGATCACGCCCGTCAGCTCGCTGCCCATCTGCGAGGCGAGCCGAATGCGCTGGCTCTCTCCGCCCGAGAGCGTCGAGGCGGTGCGATCGAGCGTCAGGTACGACAAGCCGACGTCGACCAGGAAGCCGAGGCGCGAGCGAATCTCTTTCAACAGCTCGCCGGCGATCTTCTTCTCGGTGGTGTTGAGCGGCATCTCGTCGAGCCAGGTGTGCGACTTCGCCACCGTCATTCGCGAGACGTCGACCAGCGACTCTCCGTGCACCTTCACCGCGCGCGACTCGGGCCGCAGGCGCTCGCCTTTGCAGGTGGGGCAGGGCTTGTCGGAGAAGAACTTCAGGTAGTACTGCCGCATCGACTCCGACGCGGTGGTCTTGAAGGCCCGCATCAGCTTGTTGACGAGACCTTCCCACTGCATGCGCCAGCGGCCGCCGTCGCCCCACTTCATCGTGAACTCGGCCCCCTCGGAGCCGTAGAGGATCACGTCTTTCTCGCGCTTCGACAGCTTCGCCCAGGGCGTGTCGAGGTCGATCTTGAACGCCTTCGCCAGCTGATCGACCAGGTCAGCGGTCCACCCTTCGCCGCGCGCCATGCCCGTCGCCCAGACCTCCACCGCGCCTTCGCGAATGGTGCGGGTCTGGTCGGGGATGATCAGGTCGGGGTCCATCTCCGGGCGGGTGCCCAACCCGGAGCAGTCGGTGCACATGCCGAGCGGGTTGTTGAACGAGAACGCCGCGGGCACCAGCTCGGGGAACGAGAGCCCGCAGAAGTGACAGGCGTTGAGCTCGCTCATCGTGCGGTCGGCGGTCTTCGCGCCGGTCTCATCGGTGACGATCAGCACGCCCTTGCCTTCCTTGAGCGACGACTCGACCGAGTCGGTGAGCCGGGCCTTCAGGTCGCTCTTCAGCACCAGGCGATCGATCACCAGCTCGATGTCGTGCTTCGACTTCTTGTCGAGCTCGATCTTGTCTTCCAGCGACTTCAGCTTTCCGTCGACCCGGGCGCGGGTGAAGCCGCGGCTGAGCGCGTCGGCGAGCACGTCTTTGTGTTCACCCTTGCGGTTGACGATCAGCGGAGCGAGCAGCTGAATCTTCGAACCCGACGGCGCCTTCAAAATTTCGTCGACGATCTGCTGGGCCGACTGCTTGCCCACCTTACGGCCACAGTTGTGGCAGTGCTGCACGCCGATGCTGGCGTAGAGCACGCGCAGGTAGTCGTGCACCTCGGTGACGGTACCCACGGTGGAGCGCGGGTTGTTCGAGGCGGCCTTCTGCTCGATCGAGATGGTGGGCGAGAGCCCGCGGAGCGTGTCGTACTTGGGCTTCTCCATCTGCCCGAGAAACTGACGCGCGTACGAGCTCAGCGACTCGACGTAGCGGCGCTGCCCTTCGGCGTAGAGGGTGTCGAAGGCGAGCGACGACTTGCCGCTGCCCGACACACCGGTGAAGACCACCAGCTGCTTCTTGGGGATCTCGAGATCGACGCCCTTGAGGTTGTGTTCCCGGGCGCCCTTGACCGAAATCGAATCAGGCTCCGACATGAGGCAGGCCTAATAACAGGCTCCGGAGCGGCGTGCCCAGGACAAATGTTCAGTATGGCTTGGCGTGGCAGATGCTTCGTTGTCCCACATGGCGTCCGCACCTCTCTCCATCGGCCTCGCAGACCAGGGAATCGGCTTTCTCGAGCGCCACCACGCCGCGAAGGTGAGGCGAATCGCGTCGCAGCTTCGCCACCATGACGGCCGCGTTCCCCTCTCGATTCAGAAGCGATCGGTGAAGCACGAGGTGCCCAAGCCCGACGACCGGCGCTTCGAAGACGAGAAGATCGACTGCACCGACCTCGACCAGGTGCTCGACATCGACCCCTACAACCGGGTCTGCGTCGCCGAGTCGGGGGTCACCTTCGTCGAGCTGGTGAACGCGACGCTGCCCTACGGCCTGGTGCCCGCCTGCGTGCCGGAGCTGAAGGAGATCACCTTGGGCGGCGCGGTGTCGGGCTGCTCGGTGGAGTCGGGCTCGTTTCGGTACGGCGGCTTTCACGACAGCTGCCTGGAGTACGAGGTGATCACCGCCGAGGGTGAGGTGCTCTACCTGTCGCGCGAGGGCAAGACGGCGCAGCTGTTCGACATGATGCACGGCACCTTCGGCACGCTGGGGGTACTGTCGCAGCTGAAGTTCCAGCTGGTGCCGGCGCGGCCGCTGGTGAAGCTGCAGTACGAGCACCACTCGAACCTGGCCAGCTACGAGAAGTCGATCTGGAGGCACTTCAAGTCGGGTGACCTCGACTTCATGGACGGGATCATCTTCGGCCCCGAGCAGCTGACCCTGAGCGCCGGGCGGTTCGCCGACTTCGCGCCGTACACGCACAAATACGACTGGGTGAAGGCGTACTTCGAGACCACCGCCGAGCGCGACGAAGACTACCTGCGCACCGAGGACTATTTCTTTCGCTACGACCGCGGCGTCACCAACGTGCTCCCGAAGTCGACGCTGGCGCGGTTGCTGTTCGGTAAATGGTTTCACTCCTCGAACGTGCTGCGCCTGGCCGAGCGGTTTCGCGCGCTCCGCAACCCGAAGCCGACCAACGTCACCCTCGACGTGTTCATCCCCTTCGCGAGGGTGCCGGAGTTCATGGTCTGGTGGCACCAGCGGTTCGGCTACTACCCGCTGTGGTGCGTGCCCTACCGGCTGAAGCGGCGCTACGCGTGCCTGTCGCCGGAGTTCTTCGGCGAGCCGAAAGATGAGCTCTGGTTGGACCTCGCCTGCTACGGCATGCCCTGTACGCCCGACGCCGAGCGCGCCTATCGCGACATCGAGCAGGAACTGCTGCGCATCGGCGGGTTCAAGACGCTGATCTCGTACAACTACCTGACCGAGTCGGAGTTCTGGACGATGTTCGACAAACGGGCCTACGCCGAAGCGAAGGCCCGCATGGATCCGCGCAACCTGCTGCGCGACATGTACGAGAAGACGAGGCGGTAGCGGCCGTCCTTCCGATGCTGCGCGGTCTGCTCAGCCCGAATCTCGATACTCGTCAAACTCCCAATGGCCCAAGCGGCCAAGTTTCTGCGCCACCTCTTGCCACGTCGCACCTTCGCAGCGAGTGCAATAGGCACGGATGGTGGCAGTCAACAGGTCGAAGTCGAAACGCGCCATGACGATGTGATGCAATCCGATCAGAGGGCCGCGACTCACTTGTTTGCGAAGTGCCTCGACGGAACAGACGACAACATCGAATGACTCGGACGCGTCCTGTCCCTGTGGCCCGATCATCGCCTGAACCAGAAGTTGGAAGTCCGCCGGGGCTGCATCGGCGAAGCTTTTGAGGTCTTGAACATCAGGACTGTGGAGTGACTTCAACTCGGCTCTCAAGATTCTCGCCCGCCACCAGCGGATTCGTCGTCCTTGAGTGCGCCCGCAGTCGCCGATTCGATTGGCCCCTTGTACCAGTCGCGAGCGCGCTGCCATTCCAAGAACTCCCGCGCCATCGTCGATATGTACAAGTCGGATGAGCTGATGTTCTGGACTGCGATTCGACGTGCAGCGTCTGAGTTAAAGAACTTGAGGAGATACAAGCCAATTGCTTGGTGGTGGGCATCCAAAGTCAAGAACAGCAGGCACAGGCGCGACGCAAACGATGGGTCGACGTCCGTGGCATGGTCATGCGCCCATTTCTCAAGTTCGAGTCCCGTACGTTGAGTGAAATCGTCGATTGAAATCTGCATCGATTTCTTTCTGCGCTCACTGCCCTACTCCCTGCTGCGAACGACGTCGCTGAGCCATTCTTGGCTTCACTTGCTGCCCGCCCGGACAATTGCAGACTCAAGCTCAGGCCTTCTTGCCTCTGCTCCATCGGACTCCTCAAACAACCAGAAACGTTCCTTTGTCTGCGTGACACCCGGAATGTTCGTTGACGACACAGAATCCCGCTCCAGGGCATTCATCGGCTGAAAGCTGACCACGAAGTCCAAGCCAAACACATCTCTCAATACAGTGAAGACGGCACACAGATCCAGCGTCTCCAACATGTCTATGCTATGGTATTTGATGAGCAACTTCTTCGTCATCGTCATGGCGGGACCACGAACCCTGAGAGCCAACTGGCGAAATCGTCGATCCTTGCGGATCTGGCCACTCCTCCAGCAGGATCCCGAAAGAGTACCATGCTATCCGTCACCGAGTCGACGACGACGAAGTGATCAGGTCAACCGAGCGGGGAGAAATAGTTGTCGCCAAATGGGGCGGAGTAATTGACGCTGAGGACACGCACCCATTCTGGGCCAAGGCGATCATCGATAGACCGATGTTATTTGCGGGTAGCCGCTGGCAAAGGGATCAAAGTGCCAGCTTTCATCTCAACAAGCCGGCAAGCGCTTGGGGAATTCACGCGCCGATCTTCAATCACGCTAATCCACGTCTCCCGCTCCCGTCTTCTCGCGTCGATTACATCAGTCGGGTCGCCTTTCCGCTCTATGGCGGGGACGAGGGTCCAGTGCCAGGCTGCGCCCCAGATAATCGGTTGGCATTCGAACGCGAAGAGAGCGCCGTCGCTCTTCCGTTTTAGCCAGCCCGATATCGGCGCGTCATAGTACTCAAGGTCATCAGAATCGAAGTCGAACTCGGCGCTGACATCCTCAAGAAGTTTCTCGCTCATTGGTCACCTGATCCAAGAGGCCCGCCAATAGGCCATTATCTCCTCGGCTGCCCCGGTAACTGTGTAATGCCCGGGCCCGAGCGTCTTCGCGACCGAGACGTCAATCGCGCTAGCGGGAATCCGAAGTTCAGCCACGCCATAGACCGTATGACCTCCACGCTCAAGAACAGGGATTTTTTCGACCGCTTTCTCAAGTGAGTTGAACGTAGAAATTCCACGGTGAATTGCTGGATTCTTCAACTCCGGGCCTCGGGCCGCGAGACCTTTGGCTGCATTCGAAAGAAAGTTCGCGGCAGGCTCCTCTTCGGTGATCAACCGATAGAGCACAGTTTCGCCAGCGCCTCCTCCGCCACCAGCCGTGCCAGCTGCAAGGGCGGCTTCTTCCACCCCCCAAAGAGGCTCGATAGCCGCGCCGCCAAGGATCATGCCGATCTGAACGTCTCGATCAAATCGCTGCATGAAAATGCGATGGAATCGCTCGTCGGGGTGCTCGTATCCCGTCCCGGGTATCCTGAGGCGTATCGCGGGATTCTGGTCGAGCGTAATTCCAGGAGGAAGCTCGGGTAATGCTCGATGCTGACCGTTTAGAGACCGAGCGCGTTCGGCTATTTCGATATTGTCGTACTTCAGTTTTATGTATGGATTCAGCAGATCCATCTGGGCAGTCTCACCGAGAAGCTGAGCGGGTCGTGACTGCCCCGCCAAAGAAACTTGCGGCGGTGGTACGTCGCCCACGACTTCAACCCTGGGCGCGTCGTCAGAGTTGGGCGTCTGCAGCTTCGGGGGCGGAGCTTGGGTGTTGCTCGCGGTGCCTCGAATCACGAGTCCAGTCTCAAATACCTGCTCGTTGCTTGGCGTATCCCTAGAGTCGCCCTCTGCGTTCCACCCCGTCGGGTCGGTCAGCATGAGCGGCGAATTCCGAACGTACGAGAAGCGGTTCAGTTGCTGCGACAATGCGCCGGCGATCGGGTCAGCCGAGACGAAGTGCGCCGCATGCGGGTCATAGATGCGGCCCCGCATGTTGATTAGGCCGAAGGAGTCGTCGGGCTGTTGCCCGGTGAACCCCTGAGTCTGGCGAGCGCTGCTCGTTGCATTGAAGGGCTGGCCGAGCGCCCAGGGGTATCGGCGTTCTCCGAAAGGTTCGTACTTCGTTCGCTCGAGTACCTGAAGCTGCCCCGGCGCTGTTTCGCTGGTGACGACGTCCGGGCTCCCCAAGGAATCGGCGTGGAAGTACCGCACCTCCTCGCTGCCTCCCATTTGCCGGCGAACCTGGGCGACGACGCCGTTGTTGCCGGGGACGTCGTAGACCACTTCCCCCTGCAGCGTGCTGCTGTCGGTGTGCACTTCGAAGAGCCCACCGATGGTGACGGTGCGACGAATGGCACTCGCGGTCTGCTTCGTCTCGACCACCCGGCTGCCAGACGCATCGAACGTGTAGTTGCTGGTCGCGGCCGCATTCTGCACCGAGCGCGGCAGCCCGAGCGGTGTCCAGGTGAAGGTGTTGTCGCGGCCCACCCTCATCTGACCTGCAGCGTCGTACTGGTACGCCTCGGCCACCGAGCCAGCGGTGACCGCGCTCTTCAACGCGTGCGGTGCTGACAGGTCGCCTGGCGAGGTGTACGCGTAGTCAGTGGTCTGCGCCGTCTGGTTGCCCCCGGTCGCGGCGAACGTGCCGGCCCTTTTCCTCAGGTTGCCCCAGTCGTCGTAGCTGTAGGTCCACTCGGCGCCGGTGCAGTTCTGCAGCACCTTCCAGTCGTCGAGCCGGCCGAGGAAGTCGTGGTGGAACGTCTCGCTCGAGCCGTTCTGCCCGTCGTCTCGCTCCAGCAGCATGTCGTCCGCGCCCCACTTGTAGCCCAGGGTTTGGAACGCGCTGTTGTTGGCGAGGCTCTTGGTGGTGATGAGGCGCACGCGGCCGAGCGCGTCGTAGCTCCGGTGCGAGGAGGCTGCGGTGCCGAATTGCTCGTCCTCGGTTTGCCCCAGGGGCGTCTCCGAGATCTGTGACCAGAGCAGGCGGCCGAACGTTGTGCTCGAGACTTCGGTGGCCGCGGCGACGTCGCCGTTGCCGCCGTAGTCGAAGTGCAGACCGAACGGCAGGCCCCCAGGCAGCGTCGGGTAGTCCAGTTGGAGCAGCTGTCCGTTGGGGTTGTACGACAGCCCGAAGTCGTAAGTGTTGCCGCTCTCGGTGAGCTCGTAGCTGCTCAACCGGCCGTTGGTGTCGTAACCGTAGCTGGTCACCACTCCATCGGCAGACGTCGTGCGCGCAATCTTGCCGATGCCGTTGGCCGCGGTGTCGAACTCGAAAGTCGCGTGCTGGGCCTCGGTCGCCCCCGGTGCCGCGGCGTACGTAGCGTCGGCGGGAGTGACGACTGCCGTGATCCGCCCGAGGTCGTCACGCTGGTAGGTGGTGGCCGAGCCAGTGTTGTCGACCGCGCGCTTGAGCTCGTCGAACGCGTTGTAGTTGGAAACGAGGTGCCCGATATCGGGATCATCCAAGGTGTGCAGCCGGCCGTAGGCATCGTACGACATCGAGGAGCTGAGGTTGCCCGGCGAAGGCACCATCGCTTGCGAACTGGGAAGCACAGGGTGCGCGATCACCCGCGGTAGGTCGAAGTGCCAGTAGGAGTAGCTGGTGGTGACGATGTGGCTCTGATCGTCGGGGTCCTGGGCCGAGTGGGCGACGAGGCGGCCCTTCGCGTCGAAGGCGGCGGTGGTGACCAACCCGCGCTCACTCGTCGAAGTGACTGTGCGGCCCGCGAACGCCTGCTTCGACACATACGGCAAGCTCTGCGAGGTGTCGGAAGGTCGCTGGACGCGGGTGGCGCGCCCCAGGCCGTCGCGCTGGTACTCAATCTTCGCGAACTGATTCGTCGGAAGCGTTTGCGTCACCACCCGGCCAAATCGGTCGAGCTGATAGGAGGCTCCCGTTGCGGACGTGGCGGCGACGAATGCGGGCCATGACCGCGCGACTGCCTGGTGCGCGGGGTTGAAAACCACGCAGGACGTCCCGGTTGCGGTCGAGAAGCTGCACTCCGTCCAACCGCGGCCGCGGGTACCCGTCAGCGGATTCTGCTGATTCAGATACGTGACGGTGGCAAGCGCCCCGCCCGCTGGCTGCACGGTCCTGAGCCGGCCCAGCACGTCGTATTGGCTCGTCACGCGAACGTCGTTGGGGTCGTCCTCGGCGACTGCCAGTCCCCAGGTTGCGTGTCGGTAGCTGAAGCTCGTGTGGCCGAGGGTGTTCTCAACACGCGACGGGAAAATGAAGTCGCCATCGTTTTGGAAGTCGAGCTGGGTGTTTCGCGTCGACGGCGAGGGCGCGAGCGGGTTCGTCGATGAGATCGCGATGACGTTCCCGAACACGTCGCGGGTGAAGCCAGTCACCAACTGCAGGCCAGAGTCGGAGTCGGTCTCTTGCACGGTCAGGTCCGGCTCGCGGGTGACACTCTTCACTTCGACCGAAGCAGGCTCGTAGGTCAACGCGGTGGTGCGGGTCACGGACTGCTCAGAGGCCGGCAGCGTCGTGTCGGTGCTGATGAGCGTCACTCGCCGGTACTTCGAGACGAGCCATGAGGTGGTGTCTGGTGACTCGCGGTTCGAGAGCGACTGCGCGGTTCGGAACAGCGTGGAGACCGTCGCCGGAGTCGTGTCGGTCGGTAAGGGCTCCGGCGATGTCTCGGAGTCCAACTCGACGTCGTTGCCGTATTCGTCCTTGGTCGCGATGCTGCGGGTAAAAGAGAGCGTTTGGTTTCCCTCAGACTCCTTCGTGGTGAGCACCTCTTTGTCTGTCCGGTAGCCGGGGATGGCCGAGTCGACGATGACGTTGCGGTTGAACCAACTCTCCGTGACACGATCGCTCGAACCGTCGACGTGGACCGCGAGCTTGCGGTGAGCGGGCACGTCCGCCTGAACCGGCAGACAATCCGGGCCCGAGCTCCCCATGATGGTCGCGCCCCCGCACGCCCTGGTGGCGAGGTCGAAGTCCAGGGTCTCATTCCAGAACTCGGTCCCGCTCGGTGCGTCGACCAGTCGGCGCGTGAGATGCTCGACTCCGATCACTCCTCGCCCAACTGGGCTGTAGTGAGCGCCGCTGTATGAATACTGAATCGTGTTCCATCCCGGCGCCGACTGATCGAAGTGCTCGGTGGACTGCGACTTCACCGCCCATCCCAGCGTCTTGAGACATCGGTCCGCCGGCCCTGCCGACGCTTGAATGCATGCGCTGGTCGAATAGAGGTCGGGGTTCGTCAGGTTCGCGTAGCCGTAGTCGAGCGAGGTGCCGGGCATCGAGGGCCCGCCAGAAATCGCGCCGATGACGTCGGGTTCAGCCGGCGCCTGTAAGTAGACGCCGAGGCTTGCAGTCGCGTCGACCGAGACCAGGTCCACGAACCCGTCGCCGTTGAAGTCCCCGAACTGGGTGTAGCGCGCGCCGTAGGAACCCGCGGTGTTGGTGCCGTCGACGAGCGCCGGCGAGAAGAGGGTGAACGACGGCGGCATACTCAACTCGTGAGCATCGAACTGGGGCGTGCTCCCGTTCGAATTCGTGCCCTCAGTCGTTCGCAGCCAGATCGGTGTCTTGCGCGGCGGGCTGTTGTCGCCCGCGCGGCGATTGCCCTCGTCCGTCGTCACCAACACCAGATCCGTGCGCCCGTCGCGATCGAGGTCGACGGCGCGAGTGCCGGGATCGACACTGCGGCCGTCAGCGAACTTGGTGATCACAGACGGGTTCGGACCATTTGTTGCGTCGAATTTTTCGAGCCGCGGCCGGCGGAAGCTGGCGCCGGTGTTCATCGAGACCACCATCATCGAGGCGACAGATTCGAACGGTCGCGCACTGGTCGTTCGCGCGAGCCGGGAAGGCAACCGAATCGGGGAGGCCGTCGCCATTCAGGTCGATCAGATAGCGGCTGAAATGCGTGAAGGCGCCGCTCTTGCTGCACGTGAGCCCGAGCAATTGCGAGAGTGAGTCCGAGCCTTCGACGTCGGCAGCGCTCAGTGTGGTCGTGAGAGTGCTCGCGATCGCCGCGGTCGACAGAGAGAGCCTCGAAAACACGAAGTGAGATGCCGTCTGTCCCTGGATCGATACGAAAGGCGTCAAGACATCGATCAACCCTTTGCCGTCCAGGTCGGCCACCAGGCGTTCGTCGAAAAGCAGGGCATCAAGGGCCGTCGCGCCACCCGTCGTCACGGTCGTGCCCGATGAACTGAAAGTCAAAGAGCCAGTCCCAAGATGAAGTTGGAGCGGAACGTGTTCTCCGGCGGACATTCCAGCTGTCGCCTTTTCATGGAGCAGGTCGGCGAGTGAGTCGCCATCAAAGTCGCCCGTCAAGAGACCGAAGCTTCTCCGAGGCCGGCTGCCGTCGAAGGGAACGACCAGATCCTCGGAGATCCCCTGCGCAACGAAGTCGGAGCCATTGAATCGATAGCTCTGGTATCGACTGGGTGTCGGGTCACTGCTGCCACCGTCCGGCAAGTCGGGGATCGGTTCGCTGTAGAGAACGACTTCGGCCTTGCCATCGCCGTCGAGGTCCACTGCGCGCGCCGAGAAGCGGAACGCGCCACCGCACGTTTTCGGCAGGCCTTGTAGACCCTGCGCACCGCTCCTGGTCCGGCTCGGGATCAGGTTCGACAGTCCGTTACCCGTTCCCAGGCGCAGGTACCATGATCCTTGAGCGAACTGGCCCGTCGCTCCGCACGGTACGTCGTCGGAGGACGGAGCGCGATCTGGGAGCCGGTAGAGAACGTCGTCACGCCCGTCGCCGTTGAAGTCGCCGACGGTCAGGTCCCAGACGTCGAAGTCGCGTGCTCCCCCCGTCTGCCCTGTGGGCGTCACCACGAACTCGCTCTCCTTGCTCGAAGAGCCGTCCAAGAATCGGGGAACGAGCGCGTTGTTGAGGCCCTTCCAGCTGAAAGTGACGGGATCGAGGCACTGCGCCGAGGCATGTGCGCTGCTCGAGAAGACGCACTCGGTCACCGAATGAAGCCGATCGAGAATACGGGTGTTCTGCGCCGGTGTTTCGTAGGAGAAGCGGTACTCGACGAATGGCCTCTGCACGAGGCCAGTGCGGGGATCGCTCACCAACCTGTCCTCTGCGGAGATCGTGATTGCGCTCAACAGCTTGGTTCGTTGGAGCGCGACGCCTGCCACGTACTCCGTGCGGGGGTCGAGCTTTGAGCTGGTCGAATAAGAGAAGTCGACCGTTCGACTCGGTGAGACCTGGGTCGCACCATTGAAGCCGGTCCAGCGAAGCTGTTTCGGCACCACTTCGAGGGTAGGAACGCCAGTCAAGAGGGGCGTCCCGACCGAGTCGCTACTGCCGATGAACGATCCATTCCGCGCCCGGTCGTAGTCGACCTCGTAGAAGTTGCCCCAGCGGTCGCTCATGCGGTCGATGTTCCAAGCAAGGGTGAGATCTTTCTGCGCTGGCACCTCGGCGACGAGGTCGCTGGTCAGCGGGTTCGGCACGCTCGAGACGATCGGCGTCGCGGCCACCTTGGCCATCGAGCTTCCCGCGACGTCGCCAGTGTCGCGACCACCGAACTGTGCGATGAGCCCGTTTCGGTAGCGCACCTCGAAGCTCTGGTCGACACCCGGGTTGGCGATGGTGACCAGCGTTCCCGGGTCCTGCTCCGGGTGAAACTGTGTCGCGCTGCCCGCGATTGGCCGGAGCCGTTGGCCATCGAGGCAGTAACCGTCGGGCGCGCCTTGATCCGTCGGTGTGGCCCAGTGCCCGTCGGAGGCCGGGGTGCTCCAGCACCGCGTCACGCTCGATAGGCCCGTCACGGAAAACCCGAGACCGATGATTCCGTTCGCGCCACGTGACCGATACTCGAGACCGAGGTGCGGCTCGACACCGTTTCTTCCAGGCGGCGTTCGCAGCGCCATCGACCACACGGCCTCACCGGTGTTTGACACCGTCAGCGCGTAGGGGTCAGGCCTGGTCGAGTCTTGTGGGCCAAGCGGTAGGAACGGAGTCAGCGTCGGTGGCGCAAGCTGCGCCTGGCGTTGCTGTGCAACTGTGCCCGCCCCTGCACCCCAACGACGCGATGCCCCCGGGCCTGCAGGGCCGTCGCAGCTCAACGACCCGAGATAGACGAAGGCGGTGAGCGCCGCCGCGAGCTCGCGCGAGATGCCGTTCATGGACAAGCTCCGCAGGAGAGAGTTCCGCCACAGCCATCAGGGACGATTCCGCATGCTCCGGTCGGGCACGCGGTGACTGCGATGCACCCGCCGCCTCCGCAGACGACCGGCGAGCACGCGATTCCCTCGTCGATGTAGCCGTTGCAGTTGTTGTCGATTCCATCGCACAGCTCAGGTTGGAGCGCGCAGTTCTGGGGCGGTGGCGTGTTGACGACCGGCGGCGAGCCAAACATCGTGCAACCCACGGTGGCGATGTCGAACGGCGAAGGCGCGGGTCCGAACGTCGGCGCCAGACCCGGCCCAGGTCCAGCCGGCAGGTTCAGCAGGGGAACGTGCAACGTGACACGGTCTTGTTCCGCAGACAGCCGGCCAGCTCCGAGGGTGCCATTCCATTGTTGCCATGGATTTGGAATCTCTCCGCCGCACGGAATGACGGTGCAGTCCGGTGTATCGGTCGGAAAGGTAAGGGGACCGCACGGCGCCTGGCCGAAATCGAGGTTCGGAGGGTCTTCACTGAAGCCCATTGCGACCCCGTTGCCCACGAAGCTCGCAGTTCCTCCAAAGGGGCCCGCGACCACATAAAACTCAGAAGTGGCAGTGAGTGCTCCGGCGCTGTTCAGGTTGCGCCCCACCAACACCACGTCGGCGACGAAGGACCCGTTGTCTGCTGACGTCGCGACAATTCCCAGCGCTGCGGGGTGATTACCCATGGCGGTAATTCGAGCGGCAGATTGCAGGCCTGTTACTGACGGTTCGTAGCGAGGCGCCGTCAAAAGCGACGTGAGGAAATCGGCCTCCGACACCAGAACGGCTCCTTGAATCGGCCGCGCTCCTCGCATGCGTGGAACAAACCCGCCGCGGTTGCTGGGACCAATGTTGGTGCTCGCGCCGAGGGTGCTCGCTCCGCTGACGGGAGCAAATGCCGGGCAGTTCGCCCACAGGACTTCGCCACCGCAGACGAAGCTGTTGGCTACAGAGCCGCTGTGAAAAGTGAGGTTGGCGGTGTTGCCGAGTTGGCTGCCTGCCGCGAGGTGAGACTCGGCGTTGATGCTGACATCGGTGGGCAGGCCCGCAGTTTGGGTGCCTGAAAGCGACTGGGGCGCTCCTCCTGGACCAGGGAGGGGTGCGCAACCATGAAATCCGCCGCAGTCGGGAGCGGGGGCGAGCGCTGTCAACGCAAGCTCGACGCCGGTGAGCGCCCAAGGAACGAACGTATTGGGCAGGCCGGGAACGACTTCGATGGAGAAACTCGTTACCTGCACACGACCATCAGCGGTTCGAGCCGGATCGTGCGCGACGATCAGGACTTCAGACTCGACGACGTAGGGGCTTTGGACGGTTCCGACCATGCCCAACGTGCTCCCGCCGTTGGACGCGGCCGCCAGTTGAGCGGCAGCGATCTTCGTCGATGTTTGGGAGACGCCTACCCCTGACGATGCCAAGAGCAGGTGAAAGTCCTCCGCTGAGATCACTGGGTATGGAACAGGCGCGCTGACGAGCGTCGCGCTGGTGATGTCTGGCGACGCGGTTGGAAAGTCGGGAACGAAGTGACGCGGCGCCGTAATCTTGATGTCGACACGGCTCCGCTTGGGGGCGTCGAGTCGTACGGCCACGACGTGTTCGCCTTGATCGAGCGTCTCTGCACGCTTCAGCGTTCTTCGATTGGACGACATGTCCGACGGGCTCAGCAGCAGTGTCCCATCGAGCGACACCCAAACCTCGGAACCGTTGGTGTGACTGCCACCGTCGTTGGTGTTCCCGCCGTTCTGTCCACCCCCTGCGTTGCTTCCTCCGTTTCCCCCACCATTACCGGCGGCGCCTCCGCCAGCGGCATTGCCACCTCCGCTGGCAGCAGTACCTCCGCCGTTCGGGCTTCCGCCTCCGGTGGCATTTCCTCCTCCGGCCGGTGCCCCACCACCTGAGCCTGAGCCGCCGCCCGCTGCTTGACCGTGGCCATTGCCCCCACCGGTTCCGCTCCCTCCTCCATCCCGGCAACCGTCGCCGTGGTGGTCGTCGTCATCGCAGTCATCGCAGTCATCGCCGTGACCTCCGTGACCTCCGTGCAGGTGGTGACTCGGGAGCAGGTGCGTGTCGATCCGAACGCAAACCGGCGTTCGATCGCCGAGATCGAAACTGAAGGCCTGGTCGATCGGTGCGGCGCCGGTGCTGGTCGTCGTCTCGGAGAGCACGACCACGGCGTCTTCGACCGAACAAGGATCAGCGACTCGACCTCCGTCCGGTCTCGAGGGAGGTGGAAGGTGAGGAAATGCTCCGGCGTCGCGGAAGTGCTCATGGTGATCGCAGGAGGCGAACACCAACGCGAAGAAGAATGTCGATGCGACGGCACCTCTCGTCACGATCACCCCCGCGGCCCACCGGGCCAATTTGGGCAGCTCGCTCGACCTCGACTTCAACCTCGTGAGGCAGCTGGCTTTGCGTCCCCTCGTCGCCGAGGGTTTGCTGAATGGTGGTGAATGGTGGCGTGCAAGCGCGGTGGGCGGTCAAGGCCCACACGTCGCTTTCACGCCACTACAGTGCCGCTGAAAAATTGCAGCGAGGCGATCGGCTACGGCGTCACGTCGATGCCGTCGACCAGCACCTGGCCCTTGATGCCGTTCGGAGTGCCGGTACCACCGGTCACCGAGTACGTGCCCGAGTTGGTGCTCGGCCCGGTCGGGTGGCTGTAGAGCTGAACGTAGCCGCCGTTGCCGCCCTGGAGCGTCGAGTCGCCGCCGTTGGCGGTGAGGTTGGCGCTGTTCGAGACCGCAGTGCCGTCGAGGTAGATCTGGCCGCCGTTGCCGCCGTTGCCCGCGGTGTTGCCGCCGTTCGCGACGCAGGTGCCGGTGTTGGTCACCGGACCGTCGTCGGAGATCAGGTCGATGGTGCCGCCGTTGCCGGCGTTGCTCGGGCCGCCCGAGGTGATGCTGCCGTTCGCGCTCAGCGCGCCGTGGTTCTCGGTGCCCGCCACGCCCTCGAGGTTGATGTTGCCGCCGTACTGGCCGTTGTTCACCGACGAGAGGCCCGCGTTCACCGTCAGCTTGCCGTAGTTGATCACCTTCTCGTACGGCTGGTTCAGGTTCACCGCGAGCTGGGTGTCGATCGTGATCGTGCCGCCGTAGCCGCCGGTGGTGCCGTCGCCCCCGTTGACGGTGATGTCGGCGTAGTTGACCAGCGGGCCGCTCAGGGTGCCGCCGAAGGTGCCTTCACCGACGTACGGAGCCGACGGCTGGGTGCGCGCTTCGAACGAGCCTGCGGCGCCGCCATACGAGTTGTCGCCGTTGCTGCCGCTGACGTCCATGCTCGCGTAGCCGAACAGAATCAGCTCCTGGCCGAGCGGGTGAACCGCAGGCGAGAGGTTGAACGAGACCGTGTTGCCGCCGCCGGCCGGGTTGCCCGAGCCACCCATTGCGGTCAGATCACCCGAGACGCGGAGGTTGCCGGTCGCGAGCGGCAGCTCGCTCCAGCTGCTGCCTTCGTAGTTCTGGAACGAGATCGCGCCCGCCGTGCCGCCCTGGCCGATGCCGGTGCCGCCGCTGGTGTCGATGGTGGCGTTGTGATCGAGATCGCCGGAGTGAACGGTGATGTTCGCCGAGCCTCCCGAGCCGGCGGGGCAGGTGGCGCCGGTGCAGTCGCCGCCCTTGGTGGTGAGCGCTCCCGAGCTCTTCACCGAGCCGGTGGCGTAGGTCTCGAGATCGATCCCGCCGCCGTTGCCGCCCGCGGTGACGCCGAGGCCTCCGGTGCCGTCGATCGCGCCCGAGTTGTAGGTGCCCAGCGCGGCGTACATGTTCGCCCCGCCGCCGCTGCCTCCGCTGTTCACCGCCGCGGCGCCGCCCACGGTGTTGAGCACGCCGGTGTTGTAGACCGCGCCATAATCGGAATCGAGGTTCACCGTGCCGCCGTTGCCCGCGCTGTCTCCGGCGCCGCCGCGGGTGTCGATCGTGCCCTGGTTGATCACCAGCGCGGTGCACTCGACGTTGAAGCTGCCGCCGTTGCCCGCCGTGCCGCCGGTCGCGTCGGCGCCGCGGGTGATCACGCTCGAGCCCACGTCTCCGTAGAAGTTGCCGCAGCCGACGTAGAAGTTGGCGCCGTTGACGTTGCCGGGCGGAAGCTTGGTGGCGGTGATCGTGCCCTGATTGTGAATGTCGTTTCGCACGTAGAACTGAATGCTGCTGGTGAGGAAGCCCGGGTCGAAGGTGAGCGTCTTGCCCGCCGCCACGCTGATGCTGGTGACCTCGACCGCGGTGCCTGCGTCGGCGTCGTACGCGAACAGCCGGTCGTCGTTCACGGTGAGGAAGTAGGGCTCGGAGATCTCGATGCCCTCCGCCACGTCGTTGAGCACCGGCACCGTGGTGTCGGTGGTGACGTTCAGCGGCACTCCGCCCGCCACGAACGCCGGCGGAGTGGGCGGCGCAAAGCCCGCGTCGGCCGCGCCGGTGTTGAAGATCTTGACCGCGCCGCCGAGCGAGCCCGGGTCGAGCCGCAGGGTGATGTAGCCGCCCGAGCCACCGGGGCCGTTCACGCCCGGGTTCGCGCCCGCCTTGATGGTGTGGTTGCCGGCCGCGCCGGGCGGCGGAGTGAGATCAGCCGGGTAATACTGTTGACCGGCGTTGCTCCCGTTGCACACGTACGAGCTGCTCAGCACCTCGCCGCTCTGCAGCACGCCGTCGCCCGCGGTGCCGCCGTTGGCGCCGTTGTCGAGGCCGAAGTCGAGCTCGGTGCCGCCCGAGGGGCAGTGCGCGTCGCCGGTCGAGAGCGCCACCGCGTTCACCAACGAGCCGACCCCGTTCTGGCCGTTGCCGCCGTCGGAGCCATTGCCTCCGTTCATGCCGTTCATCCCATTCGTGCCGTCGGTGCCCTTGGCGCCGTTGCACACTTCCTGGGTGTCCTTCACCTCGTCGGTGTCGAGCTTGCCGTTGCTGTTCTTGTCGTTGCCGACCGAGATCTTCACGCCGCCGGTGGGGCACATCGAGTCGGAGGCCACCTGGGTGAGCGAGCTGACCGAGCCGCCGCCTCCGTTGGAGTTGCAGCCGGCTGCGACGACGCAGAGAAACGCGAGGGAGAGTTTGCGCATGGACGGGCGAGGCTACTACTCGCCCGCGGGCGCTGCCTGCAAATGCGCCGAGAGGGTCGCACCCGACTCCCCCTTGTAGGGAAAGCTCCAGCGGGCCGCGAGCTTCTCCAGGCAGTCGAGCGCCTTGTCGTCCAACCCGGAGGTCGCCCGCGCGTCGGCCTTGGTGACCGCACCGCCGCCGTTCAGGGTGAGGGTGAGCCAGAGATCGTTGTGGCGGTGCTTCAAGCAGGCGGCGAGCGCCTTCGACTTCGCGGTCAGCAGCGCGTCGGCCTTCTCGCCCAGCGCGCGCACCGGCTCGCACGCGGCCTTCGCGCCGGTCGCCTGGTCGAACGCCTTGGCCCAGGCGGGCAGCTCGGCGCGATGGGCGCTCACCTCGTGCTTGCCGTCTTTGGTGCGCACCAGCTTCCAGAACGGAGACGTGTCGGTGCCGGAGTCTTCGACCGCGGCCTTGAGGTCGGGCAGGGCAGAGAGCTTGGCGAGATCTTTGGCCGGGCCATGGGAGCTGAGCGCGGCGTCTTTGTGCTCGCAGCGAACCCAGGTCTGCTTCGAGGTGGCGATCACCACCTCCCGGTCGAGCGCTTTGGGATCGTCGGCCACCCACGCCAGGCCGTTGCCCGCGCCGGGTGGCACGGTGTAGCCCCAGTCCCAGGTCTCGAGCGAGGTGACGTTCTTCACCTTCACGGTGATCGACGGGCCGATCGCCGCCAGGCCGCAGCGCCAGACCAGCATGCTGAACGGCTCCGACGGAGGCTTGCCGCCGACCGGCGCTTTGCCGGTGGGGCCGACGCGAAACTCGATCTGCGAAGAGCCGTCTTGAATGCCGGCCGCCTCGATCAAGTCGTCGCAGCCCATCAGCAGGGGAATGATCTTCTGGCGCAGCTCGGCGCGAATCTGCTCCGCGGGAGCGACCACCGGCTTCGGCGGCGTCGCGGGATCAGCGGCGAGCACCAGGGTGGCGAGGAGGCCGAACATCGCCTCGAAGCATCGGCGCGTTTCAGGTTCGGCGCAACGGCGTGACCTCGAGGTGCTTCGCCTTCTCAGCGCGCTTTGCCGACAGCTCGACGCCGACCGCATCCATCCCCATCGAGTTGGCGACCGCGAGCGCGGTGCCGAGCCCGCAAAACGGGTCGACGATGGTGCGGCATGCGGTGCGCTCGAGCACGAAGCGGCAGGCGGCGACGCACGCCTCGACGCCCATCGCGCGCGCCCAGGTCATCTCTCCGAGCCGCTCCAGCACGTCGGGCGACGACTGCCCCTTCTCGAGCTTCAGCCCGCGCGAAAAGCACAGCAGGTGCGCGTACGCCGGCCGCCCGAAGGTGGTGATCCCCGGAGGCGCGCGGCAGACCACCTTGTGCCAGAGCAGCTGCGACTTCGCCGCGTCGGCTCCGGAGTGCACCAGGTGCGCCTTGTCGACCCAGCCGCCGTTCAGCTTCACGTCGGTCTGAAAGAAGATCGCCACCGAGTCCTCGGCCACCGCGCGGCAGATCTGCGCGGAGGTGTCGATGAACCACTGCCGCCAGCCGTCGAAGCCCAGCCGGGGAATCTCCGACGAATCAGGCAGTGAGGTGATCACCGCGTGAGAAGCAGGCAGTGGGTTCTCCGCCAACCAGGCGATCGCGTCCTGCGCGAAGACGGTACGGCTCGGCATCGCCGCGCAGAATGCAAGATGTGGCGCGAAACGCCAATCGCCGCGGCGTCGCCGAACAGCGCGCCTCACCGGCGCCGGTGCTACGCCAGAGCGCATGAACCGGGGACTGATGGCGGTGGCGCTGTTGGTGGTGCTCAGCGGGTGCCCGTCGGGCAACGCGAGCGGCGGCGGCGGAGGCGGCAGCGCGACGGGAGGGGGAAGCGCAGCGGGCGGCGGCAGCGCGGTGGGCGGCGGCGCGGCGACGGGAGGCGGAGGCGCGGCGACCGGAGGTGGCGGGAGCGCGACCGGAGGCGGCGCGGCGACCGGCGGTGGTGCGGCGGCGGGAGGGGGCGCCGCGACCGGGGGTGGCTCGGCGACCGGCGGCGGCGGCATGGTGAACGTGACTGCGGGTGGGCCGGTGCTGTTCTTCAGCGACCTGGCGAGCGGTCCCGCGACGGGGAACTCCGACGACGCGTTCGGCCAGGCGGCGAACGCCGACGGCGTCTACGTCACCGTGTGGGGCAAGAACCTCGGCGCGACCCAGGGCACCGGCACGGTGCTGGTGGGCGAAGTACCTGCGCGCGTCCTCTACTGGGGCCCGGCGGTGCATGGCGCCGACCTCTCCAAGCGCATGGGCATGCAGATGATCGAGCTGCAGGTGCCGGCGGCCGCTCCGGTGGGCAGCAGCCCGATTCAGGTGGTGATCAACGGCGTCGCCTCCAACGAGCTCGACTTCACCGTGCGCACCACCGGGAAGATCTACTTCGCCGCACCGAACGGCTCCGACGGCGACATGGGCGTGGCGACGCGCCCGTGGGCGACCTTCGACCACGCGCTGGCGACGATGGTGGCGGGAGACGTTCTGTACCTGCGCGACGGCTTTCTCGACGACACCGGCGATTCTTCGGGCGGCATGCTCGGCCTCGCCGCCGACGGCACCGCGGCGAACCCGTTCACCGTGGCGGCGTACCCGGGCGCGGTGGCCACCATCGGAGGCGATCAGTGCGAGCCCACCGGTCACCCGCTGATCCACGACTTCAACTCGAACACCAACGCCGGCAGCAAGCACTGGGTGATCTCGAAGCTGAAGGTGGTGAGCCCCGGCACCTGCGAGCAAGACACCGCGGTGGAGATCGGCGACGGCTTTCGCCTGGTCGGCAACTACCTCTCGAACCCGCGCACCAGCGAAGGCTGCGAGTCGGGCGCGTTGCAGTGCGGCGGCCTGGGCGAGTGCGGCAGCGACATCTTCATCTACGGCAACGAGCTCGCGTACGCGCAGTCGGTGAACTGGGACGCCGGCACCGGCACCAAGCAGTGCCACGGCTTCTACATCTCGGGCGATCGCCAGGTGAACGGCCTGGAGACCAACCGCGACATCGGGTGGAACTACCTCCACGACAACGGCACCAACCGCGGCATCAACATCTACAACGAGAGCTTCAACGGAGCCGGCGCGGCGCGCTCGATGATCAGCGGCCACCGGGTGCACGACAACTGGGTCGAGAACCAGCGCGGCATCGGCATCTTGATGGGCCAGGACGTGACCGGCGAGAACTGGGTCTACAACAACCTGTTCATTCACACCGGGCTGGGGCCGGCGTTCACCGACACCGGCGCGTTCTTCCCGATGCAGCTGCAGCCGGGCAGCACCTACCAGCCGACCGCGACCACGCTCCACGTGCACAACAACCTGGTCTACGGCGACAGCTACCCGCAGATTCTCGTGCAGGATCCGTCGCTCGATTACACGGTCGGCCTCATCTACACCTCGTTCGACCCCACCGCGCTGGCGACGCTCGACTTCGCCAACAACCTGATCGTCTCGACGCAGACCGGGGCCGACTACCTGAATTCGTATTCGGATCACTTCACCGGCAGCCACGACCTCTGGTTCGGAGCAGGCGCTGCGCCCAGCGGTGCATCGGCGGCGATCAGCGCCGACCCGAAGCTGGTGGCTCCGGCGACGTTCGACTTTCACCTGCAGGCGAGCAGCCCGGCGCGTGACGCGGGCATCGCCGAGACCGAGGTGCAGCTCGACTTCGACGGCATTCCGCGCATCGGCGGGACCAGCATCGGCCCCTACCAGTGACTCAGGCGAGAATGCGGCGAATGCCCTTGAGCGCGATCTCGTCGCGCACCGCCTTGCCGGCGGCGACCAGGTAGAGCGTGAGCGCGTTCACCTCGAACGGGTGAACGTGGAGGGTGTGGTCGTCCCACTCGAGCTCGCGCAGCCGGCTCGAAGCGCCGAGCGCGCCCATCCACTCGAGGTCGACGTCACCGGCCCCGGCGATGAAGAAGCCTTCTTCAGTGGCGAGGGCGACGGCGTCGAGCCCGCGCTTGGTGCGCAGAGTCTCGAGGTAGTGCGACACGGCCAGGTGCGTCTTGTCGGAGCGGCGCTTGCGGCGTTCGGCGGCGGGCATGCGACAAGCCTGAAGCACCTTGGAGCATGATCAAGTTTACTGCCCGATCACCAGCGAATCGGTCCAGGCGAGAAACTTCTTCTCGTCGACGTAACGCAGCAGCACCTTCTCGCGGTCCTCCACCTTGGCGGCGCGAAACTCGGCGTAGAACTTCGACAGCGTTCCCTGCCGATCCAGGTACAGCAGCAGGTGCCGCACCAGCCCGTAGAACGCCATCACCTTCGGCCCGTACACGACCTCGGGCGGAGCGGTGACCAGCTCGTGCAGCGTCGGCAGGGTGCCGTCTTTCTTCGCTTCGCGAAGGTGCTTGAGCCGGTAGTTGGCGACGAACACGTACCTCCCGTCTTTCAGCACCGCGGTGCCGTAGAGCGAGCCGATGCCCTCGGTGAGCCACGAGGGAATGCCGGGAAAATCGTCGGCCACCAGCGCGTGGGTCATCTCGTGGCGCAGGTTGCCGATCGACAGCCCGACGTTCGCCACCACCACCCGCATCGTGGGGTCGTAGAAGCCGAGCTCCGACGGCGGCTCACCGCCATCGAGCAGCGCGTGGTTGAACTCGGCGTACTCCTTCGCCGTCTCGAACAGGCACATCGGCACCTGCGCCGGGTTTGCTCCCGAACCGAACCGTCGCTTCACGTCTTGCTCCACCGACGAAGCGATCGCGAGCAGTTGCTGCGCACGCGCCGGCGAAAGCTTCCCGCGCAGCGTGAACCGGTCGCCGAGCTTCGCCGCCACCGGTAACGCATCGATCGCTTCGCGACCCGCCCACGCGGGCAGACTCACCAGAGCCACGAGGCTGATCAGCCGCGCCGTCACACCGTGATGACACCCGCGGAATCTCCGCCGTTCCACAACCGTAGAGAGTAGAACGTGTCGCAACGCACTTCCTCGGTGCGCCATGGGGAGATGGACATGCGCTCGCTTCGCTTGTTGGCCCTTCCGCTGGCCGTGCTGTTCGCCGCCGGCTGCACCTGCGGCAAAGAAAACGGCACGCCGACGGAGCCGCTCACCGCTCCGAAGAACAAGCCGCCGCTCGATCTGAAGGAGCTGCCCAAGCCGCCCGAGCTGTCGATCGCGCAAGAAGGCATCGCCGGCTCCGGCGAGCTCACCGTGGTCGCGGCGCGCCCGAACGGCGACGTCTTCACCGAGGTGCGGCCGACGGTCACCTTCAACCTGCCGGTGAAGAGCCTGGAGCAGGTCGAGGCGCAGCGTGCCGCCGACGCGGCCAACCCGTTCGCCACCATCGAGCCGAAGCTCGAAGGCGAGTGGCGCTGGCTCGGCTCGGCCTCCGCCGAGTTCGTGCCCTCGAAGCTGGTGCCGTACTCGACCACCTACACCGTGACGGTGAAGAAGGGCCTCAAGGCGCTCGACGGCTCGGCGCTGAAAGACGACTACTCCTTCAAGTTCAACACGCCCAAGCTCGCGCTCCAGGCGACGCACCCCGATCGCGGCTTCAAGTGGCTGAAGCCCGATCAGACGATCAACCTGCTGTTCAACCAGCCGGTGAAAGACGCCGAGCTGCTCGCCGCGCTCCACCTCGAGGTGAAGGGCAAGCCGGGCAAGCTGCAGGTGATGAAGCGGGTCTCGATTCAAGACGAGCGCCGCGAAGAGATCGAGAAGGCGAAGAAAGACCACAAGCCCTACTCGCCGATGGGAGACGACGAGCGCGGCTGGAAGAACCAGCAGGTGCGCTACACGCTGGCGCCCGACGCGCCGTTCCCGCTCGACGCCGAGATCGCGATTACCATCGACAGCTCGCTCCATGGTGAGCAGGGCCCGAACCCGATCGGCACTGCCGAGACGCTCCACTTCAACACCTACGGGCCGCTGCGCTTCACCGAGGTCAACGTCTGCAACGGCAACCCGTGCAGCTACGGGCCGGCGCAGCTGGTGAGCACCAACCCGATCGAGCTCGACACCTTGAAGGGCAAGCTGAAGGTCACGCCCCAGGTGGAGATCGACTGGGACGGCTCGAACGTGCAGGGCGGCTCGCAGTACTCGACGCCGCGGGTGATTCTGGCCGGCAAGTGGAAGCCGGGCACCGAGTACACCCTCGAGGTCGCGCCGGGCGTCGCCGACGAGTTCAAGCAGACCGACTCCGCCGGCTTCAAGGGCACGGTGCAGACCGAGGACCTGTCGCCTTCGTTCGAGGCGGGCTCGTTCCAGGCGCTGATCGAATCGATCGACGACAACCCGCGCTTCCCGGTCGAGGTCGCCAACCTGAAGTCGATCGACGTGGTGGCATGGCGCCCGACCGACGCCGAGTTGGCGAAGCTGGGCGCGCTGCCTCCGTACGCCGGCGATCAGCGCCAGGTGAAGCGCGCGCCCGATTGGAAGACGCACCTCGCGCTCAAGTACCCGCGCAACGTCGGCCGGGTGCACCCGGTGGAGCTGAAGGCCGCCTTCAACGGCGCCAAGACCGGCGTGGTGCTGCTCAAGGTCACCTCGAGCGACGTGAAAGACCGCGAAGACTACGCGCTGGTGCAGGTCACCGACCTCGCGCCGCACGTGAAGCTCGGCCCGGCGAAGTCGCTGGTGTGGGTGACGAAGCTGTCGACCGCGCAGGGCGTGGAGGGCGCGGAGGTGAAGCTGCTCGACGCCACCGGCGCAGTGAAGTGGACCGGCACCACCGACAAAGACGGCTTCGCCGACGCTCCGGGCGCGGAGTCGCTCGGCTTCAGCGCCAACCCCGAGCGCGAATGGGAAGTGCCGACGGTGCTCGCGCTGGCGGCGAAAGACGGCGACCGCGCGTTCACCGCGTCTGACTGGTCGACCGGCGTCGAGCCGTACGAATTCAACCTCTCCACCGGCTGGGAAGGCAAAGCGCCGGAGTCGACCTCGTTCGCGTTCACCGACCGCGGCATCTACCGCCCCGGCGACACCGTCTTCATCAAGGGCGTGGTGCGCTACCGGGTGCTCGGCGAGCTGAAGGCGCCCGACACCGGCAGCGTGCTCACCTCGACCACCACCGACTCGCGCGGCAACAAGGTCGACGAGCGGCAGGTGAAGACCACCGGCTACGGCACTTTCTCGTACGAGATCAAGATCCCCAAGGACGCGCCGCTCGGCTACTTCAGCGTCAGCGCGGTGGGCGACGCGCCGGGGGGCAAGGTGACCGTGGGCGCCGGCTTCCGGGTGGAGGAGTACCGGGCGCCGCAGTTCCGGGTCGACGTCGAGGCGGCGAAGAAGGAGCTGCTCGCCGGCGATGCACTCGAGGCGAAGGCGTTCGCGCGCTACCTGTTCGGCGGCGCGATGACCGACGCGAAGACCAAGTGGAGCGTTCAGCGCACGCCCGACTCGTTCCGGCCCGCGGGCTACGACGACTTCACCTTCGAGCAGGAGATGTCGTGGGACTCCGACCACTCGCCCGACACGGTGAGCGGCTTCTTCGCCGGCGGCGACGGCCGGATGGATGCGAAGGGTGAGCTGCCGATCGCCGCGGGTCAGACCGAAGCGCCCGGCGGCAAGAAGTACACCTACACCATCGAGGCCGAGGTCGAAGACGTGAACCGGCAGACGGTCGCCGGCTCGACCACCGTCGACGTGCACCCGGCGAGCACCTACGTCGGCCTGAAGATTCCCTCCGGCTTCATGACGGTGGGCCAGCCGTACAACGTCGAGGGCGTGGTGCTCGGCACCGACGGCAAGAAGATCGCCGACCACGCGTTCACGGTGAGCATCGCCAGCCGCACCTGGAAGTCGATTCGCCAGAAGGACGCCTCGGGCGGCTTCACCACCGTGAGCGAGCCGGAAGAAAAAGAAGTCTCGAAGTGCGACCTGAAGTCGAAGGGCGACGTCTCGGTGCCGTGCGCGTTCAAGCCCGAAAAGGGCGGCGTCTACGTGTTCCGCGCCTCGGTGAGCGACGACAAGAGCCGTAAGCACAACGCCTCGGTCTACGTGTACGCGCTCGGCAGCGACTTCGTGGCCTGGCAACGCGACGACACCGACAAGCTCGAGCTGGTGGTCGACAAGCCCAGCTACGACGTCGGCGACACCGCGAAGATCCTGGTGAAGTCGCCGTACCCTGAGGCCGACGCGATGTTCACCCTCGAGCGCGAGGGCGTGCTCGAGCGCCGCCGCATTCACCTGAAGGGCAGCGTCAGCGCGGTCGAGGTGCCGATCACCGAAGCGATGATCCCCAACGTGTTCGTGGGCGTGCTGATGGTGCACCCGCGCACTCCGAAAGACGGCGTCGAGCCGGGCGATGACCCGAACCGGCCCGCGGCGCGCATCGGCCTGGCGCAGCTGAAGGTGGAGAAGAAGTCGAAGCGGCTCAGCGTGGCGCTGAAGACCGACAAGCCGCAGTACCAGCCGGGCGAAGAGGTGACCGTCAGCGCCGAGGTGAGCGACTTCAAGAAGAGCGCGGCCGACGGCGAGCTGACGTTGTACGTGGTCGACGAGGCGGTGCTTCGGCTGACCGACTACCAGACGCCCGACCCGCTGACGGCGATCATTCGCGAGCACCCGCTCTCGGTGCGCCTGGGCGAGCCGCTGCTCAACCTGGTGCGGCGGCGCAGCTACGGCGAGAAGGGCGAGTCGCGCGGTGGCGGCGGTGGCGAGGGCGAAGGCAAGGGCATGCGCACCAACTTCAAGACCACCGCGATCTTCTCGCCCACGGTCGAGACGAAGGGCGGCAAGGCGACGGTGAAGTTCAAGCTTCCCGACAACCTCACCACCTTCCGGGTGATGGGCGTGTTGATCAGCAAGGCCGATCGCTTTGGCTCGGGCGACACCACGCTGCAGGTGGCGAAGCCGGTGATGGCGCTGCCGGCGCTGCCGCGGTTTGCGCGGGTGGGCGATCAGTTCGAGGCGGGCGTGGTGGTTCATGTGCGCGGGCCGGGCGCGGCCGAAGCGACGGTGCACGCCGAAGCCGAAGGGCTGAAGCTCGACGGCGCGGCGGAGCAGAAGATAGCGGTCGCCGAGGGCAACCCGAAGGAGGTGCGCTTCAAGTTCCACGCCGAGAAGGCGGGGATCGCCAAGCTGCGCTTCAAGGTGGTGCGCGGCGGAGACAGCGACGGCGTCGAGCAGCCGTTGCCGGTGCAGTTCCCCGCGCAGCTCGAAGCGGTCGCCACCTACGGCGACACCATTGGCGACAAGACCGAAGGCGTGGCGGCTCCGAAAGACGTCAACCCCGACCTGGGTGGCCTGCAGGTGACCTTGTCGTCGACCGCGCTGGGCAACTTCGGCGCCGGCTTCCAGCAGTTGATCGACTACCCCTACGGCTGCCTCGAGCAGCAGTCGTCGCGGCTGGTGCCGTTCATCGCGCTGCGCGAGATCGCCGGGCAGTTCAAGATTCCCTGGCCGGGGCCCGACGAGGCGAAGCAGTCGAAGGAGAACAACCTCAACGCCTGGCTGCGCGCGTACCTGTTCGACACCCTCGACGTGTCGCAGCTGCGTGACCCCGATCAGGTGATCAACGCCACCGTGAAGAGCATTCTCGCGTTGCAGGACGAGGACGGCGCGTTCCGCTACTGGTCCGACTCGACCTGCTCGAGCAGCTGGCAGAGCGCGTACGCGTCGATGGCGCTGTTCCGCGCGCGTGAGGTCGGCTTCGACGTGCCTCCCGAGCGCATCGCGCGTGCCGCCGACTACCTCTCGAAGGTGGCGGGCGGCCAGTGCCATCGTTGCGAGCTGACCTGCCCCGACGAGACGCGCACCTTCGCCGCCTACGTGCTGGCGCGAATGAAGAAGCCGAAGCCGGGCGTGTACAACGAGCTGTTCGCGCGACGCGACAAGCTGTCGCTGTTCAGCCAGTCGCTGCTGGCGAACGCGATGTTCGTCGGCGGGGGCGACAAGGCGAAGGCGAAGACGCTGCTCACCGAGATCATGAACAACGCCAAGGAGTCGGCGAAGGGCCTGCACCTCGAGGAGTCCAACTCCGCCACCTACGCGCCGTACTGGGGCTCCGACACCCGCACCACCGGCGTGGTGCTGCAGGCGCTCACCGACATCAGCCCCGACCACCCGTACGTGGGGAAGATGGCGCACTACCTCCAGTCGGTGCGCGAGGGCGATGGGCAGTGGCGCACCACCCAGGAAGCGGCGTGGTCGCTGATGGCGCTCACCGAGGTGCTGCGCACGAAAGAGAAAGACACGCCCGACTTCAAGGCGCAGGTGAAGCTGGCGGCCAACGTGCTGGCCGAAGAGCAGTTCACCGGCCGCTCGCTCGACGCGAAGACCCGCACCATTCCAATGCCGGACCTGCTCAAGGGCGGGGTGGGCAACCTGGTGTTCCACAAAGACGGCCCGGGCGTTCTCTATTACTCGGCGACGCTGAAGTACGCGCCGAAGACGGTGCCGACGACGCCGCTCGAGAACGGGCTCTTCGTGCAGCGCTGGTTCGAGCCGTTCGCGGGCGGAGGCCAGACGACGAAGTTCTACGCCGGCGACCTGGTGCGGGTGCGGGTGCGGGTGGCATCGAACCAGGAGCGCAGCTGGGCGGCGTTCGAGGTGCCGCTGCCGGCCGGTCTCGAGCCGGTCGACACCTCGCTGGCGACCACCGCGAAGCTGCCGCACTCCAACGACGAAGAAGGCCGCGGGGTGGGTTACGACGCCGAAGGCGAGGGTGAAGGCGAGGGCGGGAGCGCCGACGAGAACGAGCGGTCGCCGTGGTCGTACGGGTTCTGGTCGCCCTTCAACCACACCGAGATTCGCGACTCGAAGGTGGTGCTGTTCTCCGACCACCTGCCGCCGGGGGTGCACACCAACAGCTTCGTCGCCCGCGCAACCACGCCTGGCACCTACGTTCTTCAGCCGGCGCGCGGGGAGCTGATGTACGAGCCCGAGGTCTGGGGCCGCAGCGAAGGCGGCACTTTCGAGGTGGCGATGCCCACTGAGGTGTCACAGCTGACGAAATGAGGTACAGCGGAACCCAATGAAGACCATTCATTTCATCTGCAAGGACAGCCTGAACCTCAGCCGCATCGAGAAGGGCAAAGACGACTACACCAGCGGCAACTGGGATCTGCCCCAGTCCGACGCCGATCAGCTGGTGGGCGGCATGATCTACCTGCACCAGACGAAGGCCCGCCCGTCGTACTTCGGCGGCAAGGTCGTCTCGGCGAAGGAGATTCAGACCAAGGACACCCACGCCAAGCGCATCGTGTTCACGTTCACCTTCGTGCCCGAGGGCCGCGGCGTGAACTGGCAGGGCACCGCCCGCGCCACCGCGTGGACCAGCGGCGTGCTCGACCAGAAGTGATCCCTCTCCCACGGGAGAGGGTGGCGCGAAGCGCCGGGTGAGGGGTTCACGAACCGCCGGCAGGTCGTAAAGGATCGGCCGGCATCAAGAGCCCTTTCACGAACAGATCCTCGTCGAGCGCCGGCCAATGAATGCTGACGCCTTCGCCGATGAGGCGCCACATCGTCAGCTGGGCGCGCGTCGCGCCACGCAGGCGCGGAAACCACTCGAAGGGCACGGACAAAGTGCGGCCGTCTTCGAGAAGCAGGTCGAACCGACGTCGGTGAACCACGAGGTTCGTTGCCCGCGGATTGCTGGGCGGCAGCCGACTCCGCTTAGATTGCATCGTGAGCCTCGAAAAGGATCCAGCGGTTCATGCGCTGATCGAACGCGCGCAGGCCGCGTTTCCTGACGGCATGCTCGAGATTTGTGACCACTGGGACGGCGACCTGAGCTCGATCGGCTTCGTGCGCGCTGGCGATGACTCGCGACTCTTGTGGGTTCTCGCACGGCCTGACTCGGACGGTTACGCCGTGGTCCGCGAGTACGGCGCGTCGATCGATGACCAGCGCAACGTCGAGGTGGGTGAGCGCTGCAGTCTCGAGCAGGTGCTGACCGAGCTTGCAGCGCACCTCGACCTCACCGTGCGCTCGTGAGAAAGATCGACGCGTGAGCGATCGCTGGTCACGTCTGGGCTGGACCGTTCGCCTGGCGCTGATCCCCATGCTCACGGTGGTCGCGATCGCCGCGGCCTTCATCGCCTCGCCGCTGCCGCCGGGGCTGCTCGACTACCAGAAGGTCACCTCGGTGAAGCTGCTCGACCGCGAAGGGCGGTTGCTCCGCGAGGTGCGTACCAAAGAGGGCCTCGGCACGCCGCTCGCGGCCGCCGAGATCCCACCGCTGGCGCGCGACGCATTTCTCGCCGCGGAAGATCATCGCTACTTCGCTCACCCCGGCGTCTCGTTCACCGCTTTGGTCCGCGCCGCGTGGCAAGACCTGAAGGCGCACAAGGTGGTCGCCGGAGGCTCGACCCTCACCATGCAGCTGTCGCGGTTGCTGATGCCGCACCCGCGCACGCTGAGCGGGAAGGTCACCGAGATCCTCTGGGCGCTCCGCCTCGAAGCGCACACCAGCAAGCCCGAGCTGCTCGCGCAGTACCTGAACCGCGTGCCCCTGGGGAACAATGCGGTCGGCCTGGAGGCCGCCAGCGAGCTCTACTTCGGAGTCACCGCCGAGCACTTGAGCCTCGACCAGGCCGCGGCGCTCGCTTCGTTGCCGCGCGGGCCGACCAACTACGACCCGTACCGGCACCTCGAGCGGCTCACCAAACGCCAGTCGTGGGTGCTCGGCCGAATGGCGCAGCTGCAGCTGGTGTCCGCCGCCGACGCCGAGGCTGCTCGCAAGACCGCGCTCGATCTCTCCGCCTTCAGCTCCAACTTCCGCGCGCCGCACTTCACCCACTTCGTCGGGTCGCATCTGCCCGAGTGGGGCATGGGCGGCGCGGCGGTGGTGCAGACCACGCTCGACCTCGAGCTCCAGCGCAAAGTCGAAGACGCGGTGAGCGAAGAGCTGGCGCGCCTGAAAGAGCGGCGGGTGAGCTCGGCCGCAGCGCTGGTGATCGACAACGCCACCGGCGAGGTGCTCGCCTACGTCGGCAGCCGCAACTTCTTCGACGAAGACATCTTCGGTCAGAACGACGGAGTGCAGATGAAGCGCCAGCCGGGCTCGGCGCTGAAGCCGTTCGCGTACGCCGAGGCCTTCGCGCACGACATCACTCCGGCGACGGTGCTCGCCGACACGATGGCGCGCTTCGGAGCCGAGAAGGGCGCCTACCGCCCGCAGAACTACGACCGCCGCACCCACGGGCCGGTGCGCGCCCGCGAGGCGCTCGCCAACAGCTACAACGTGCCCGCGGTGCGGCTCGCCGAGAAGCTGGGCCCCGCGCGTTTGCTCGGTGTGCTCCACGCGGCCGGCTTCGAGTCGCTCCAGCAGTCGCCGGAGCACTACGGCCTCGGGCTGGTGCTGGGCGACGGTGAGGTCTCGCTCTGGGAGGGCGCGCGCGCCTATTCGGGGCTCTCGCGCGGAGGCCTGGTGAAGCCGCTCACCGCCGTACGTCACGCCTGGCGCGCCGACGGCTCCGAGATTCGGGCCACGCCCGAGCTGCAGCCTCGCCGCTTCGCCGACCCGAAGGCGGTGGCGCTGGTCACCGACATTCTCTCCGACAACGCCGCCCGCGCCCGCGCCTTCGGTCTGCAGAACGCCCTCCGGCTCGACTTCCCCGCGGCGGCGAAGACCGGCACCTCGAAGGGCTACTCCGACAACTGGACCTTCGGCTTCACCAGGGAGCGCACGGTGGCGGTCTGGGCGGGCAACTTCGACGGCACGCCGATGGTGCAGGTGTCGGGCATCACCGGCGCGGGCCCGGTCTTCAAGCGCTCGATGCGCGCGGCGATGAGAGACCTCACTCCGGCGCCGCTGGTCGACGAGCGCGGCCTCGAATACGCCAGCATCTGCCCGCTCTCGGGCTTGCGCGCGGGGCCGCACTGCCCCTCGGCGATGGACGAGCTGTTCGTCGCCGGCACCGCGCCCCACGAGCACTGCGACGCCCACGACGCGATCGCCGCCGGCCTGGAGCCGAGCCTGAAGAAGCGGTGCGAGGCGCTCAACCCGGGCGGGCGGGTGACCGACTTCGGGCCCGGCTACTACGCCTGGGCGCGGTCGCATGGCCTCGACGACGAGCCGTGGATGGCCGCGGCCTGCCGTGAGGGAACGACGCGCGAGGTGGCCGAAGGTTTCGACTTCCCCGGCAACGGCGACGAGTACCAGGTGATCGACGATCTCCCGCTGGAAGATCAGGCGATTCCGGTGCGTGTTCGCGCCAAAGGCGACGGCCTGCAGCTGCGCGTCGACGGGGAGCTGAAGCCGCTCCCGCCTCCGTATTCCACCCGGTTGCCGGCGGTGAAGGGCCACCACACCCTGGCGTTGGTGCGCGGAGGCAGCGAAATCGCGCACATCGCGTTCGACGTGCGCTGACCGCTCGGGCAGCTTGCCAGAGCCCGGTTCCGCATTACCGATCAGGTATGGAACTGCGAACGAACCCGGAAGCGATCGCTGAAACGACTCTCCCCGATGCGTGCGTCAGCTGCGGTGGCGACGTGCACATTCGCGTGGTGCACGGGAAGGCCACCTCGGTCTGCAACTCCTGCCACTGGATCGGTCACCCGCGGGTGCAGGTCGACCACGACGGCCTCAAGGTGTCGTTTGAGGCGGCAGCGCGGGCGTAGGCTTCTTCTCCTTCACCAACAGCAGCACCCCGATGCCGACGAGAATCGCGACGTCGGCGACGTTGAAGATGCCGGTGCGCTGCCAGGGCTGCTGGCCGAAGCCCATGTTCATGAAGTCGACCACCGCGCCTCCGTTGCGGGCGCGGTCGAACCAGTTCGACAGCCCGCCGCCCGCGATCAGCGCATAGCCGCCGACCTGAAACGCGTTCAGCTTGCGGCCGAACATCGCGTAGGCGAGCAGGCCGGCCAACAGCAAGCCCACACCCACCGTGAGCACCCAGAAGCGCGCCCCGCTCGAGAGGTTCGCCCCGAGCGACAGGAACGCGCCGTCGTTCATCGCGTAAGTCAGCCGGAACAGGTCGCCCAGAAAGCTCTGCTGTTGATGCCCCGCGAGCGAGGCGGTGGCCAGGTGCTTGGTCGCTTGATCGCAACCCACCGACACGCCCAACACGCCCAGCAACACCGAGGTCCGCTTCACGAAGGAAATCACGCTCATGGTCATTTGCCCGACGTCGAAGGCTCTTTCAAGTCACCAGCGGGCGGCGATGCCGACCCCGTTCGGTCCCGGCGCGACCGACACGTTCGACCCGGAATCGTGGAACAACAGGGGTACCGCCAATCCGATTCCTGCGCCCACCACCCAGCCGGTCGCCACGTCGGTGAAGTAGTGCTTGTCGGCCGCCATTCTCAGCATTCCGGTGGTCAGGGACAGCGCTCCGCCGAGCAGCCAGGCGATCCACGGGTGCTGGTAGCCGCGGAGCAGGGCGATCGCCCCGGCGGCGGCGGCGAACGAGGCGGTGAAGGTCGCGTGCCCCGAGAAGAACGAGAGGTCGTTGTCGTCGGGCTGGTCGGTGGCCGCCTTCATCGAGGGCGAGAGTGACGACACGAACGGCCGCTCCCGCCCGGCGATGAACTTCGCGGTCTGGTTGACCGCCATCGCCGCGAACGACGCCTCCATCATCAGGGTGACGTCGAGCAGCCAGTCTTTCCAGTCGCCGCCCGCGCGCCAGGCGTAGAGCGCGTCGAGCGCCATCAGCAGCACCGGCGAGGCGATCAAGGTCAGGTTCGACACCGTGTCGGCGGTGCTCTTGCCGCTCAGGTTGAGCCGGCCCTCGGGCACGAACGCGTGGCGAATGCCGTCGTCGAAGCCGTTGGTCGCGCACCACCGGCAGCCCGGAGGCGCCAGGTTGTCCTTCAGCGCGGTCTCGGTCACCACCCAGTAGCTCCCCAGCGCGATCATCAGCGCCGGGTGAACCTTGGGATCCCACTTCAGCGGCTTCGGCTCCGTCGTCTGGAGCGCGAGCAGCAGGATGAGGACGTGCACTTACGGGTTCGCGGCCTTCGGCGTGGTGGCGGTGCGCACCACGAAGTCAGACGCGTTGTCGTTCGAGTCGTGGCCGTTCGGGCTGCGCGCGGTGCTCTGGCTGGTGCCCGGGTGCGGCGCGGGGCCGCTGCCCTCGGTGAAGTTGTTGGTCGCGGTGAGGGTCGCGTAGCTCATCGAGTCGATCAGCGCCGCGGTGCCGTCGCGCAGGCCGACCGCGCCGCCGCCCGCCGCCAGGCCCTGGGTCTCGAGCATGTCGGGAACGACCGTGCCGCCGTCGAACGAGCTGCCGGCGATCAGCAGGTAGCCGTTGGCCGCGATCGTCTGGGTGAGGGTGACGATCAGAATGTCGCCGCCGTCGGAGTTGTTGCCGGCCGAGCGGTAGTCGAGCTTCCACCCGTTGAGGTTCGCCGAGGTCGAGCACTGGTTGTAGAGCTCGATGAACTCGTCGGAGGCGGAGGTGCCCGCCACCTGAACCTCGTTCACCACCACGTGGCAGCCACCCGCGTCGGGCGTGCCGGAGTCGCCCGGGCCGGCGTCGGTACCACCGTCGGTGGTGCCGCCATCGGGGCCGCCGTCGGGCGTGTTGTCCCAGCCGGCGTCGAGCGAGATGCTGTTGAAGAGGTAGCAGACGCCGCCGTTCACCATCGTGTCCTGGGTGAAGTCCCACTGCACGAACTGGATGTTGGTGGCGGTGCCGGTGAACACGCCCTTGGTCGCGTTCTGATCGGCGCGCGAGATGTCGAGGTGGCCACCCTGGGCGAGGAAGTCGCGGGTGCAGGTCAGCTGGTTGTCGCAGCCATCGCTGTAATAGAGGCAGTAGTCGCAGTTCTGCAGGGTGGTCGCGCTGAGGTTGACCGAGAACGGCGCCGGCAATGCCGCGAAGCCGAAGTAGAGGTCGGTCTCGAACCAGTCGATGCCGCCGTCGGACTCGCTCTTGAAGCCCGAGCCGTAGCCCACCTGGTTGGCCGCGTTGTAGCCGCCCGCCTGCAGGTCAGCGACGTAGCCGTTCACCGGAATGCACGCCGCGCCGCCGCCCGTGGCCGCGCCGCCGCCGGTCGCCGCACCGCCACCCGTGGCCGCACCGCCGCCCGTGGCCGCGCCGCCGCCGGTCGCCGCACCGCCGCCGGTCGCCGCACCGCCGCCCGTCGCCGCACCACCACCCGTCGCCGCGCCGCCGCCGGTCGCCGCACCGCCGCCGGTCGCCGCACCGCCACCGCCGGTCGCCGCACCGCCACCCGTCGCCGCGCCGCCGCCGGTCGCCGCACCGCCGCCGGTCGCCGCACCGCCACCCGTCGCCGCGCCGCCACCGGTCGCCGCGCCGCCACCGGTCGCCGCACCGCCGCCCGTCGCCGCGCCGCCGCCGGTCGCCGCGCCGCCGCCAGCCGCCGCACCACCGCCGGTCGCGCTGCCGCCGCCGCTGCCACCGAGGCAGGAGCCCGCAGAGCAGATCGCGGTCGAGTTGCACTGGGTGCAGCTGGCGCCGTTGCGGCCGCAGGCGCTGACCGTGGTACCGGCACTGCACTCACCGTTGGCCAGACAGCAGCCAGAGCAGTTGCTGGGGCTGCAGCGGGCAGTTGTCTGCCCACAGCCCACCGCGAACGGGAGGACGGAGAGGAACACCACGGGGATCAGCGCGCGAATCTGAGGGGTCATGGCTCTGGAGGGTCGAAAAGTCGCCCTCCGCCTAGCACGGGGCGGGTGTAGATGTCAGATCGGCCAAGTAAGTTCGGCGTCACATGAGTCGCGTACGTGTCTTACGGGTGTTCCCCGACTCCCTCCGGGTGGAGCAAGCGCTGGTCGACGCGACCCAGGACCGCGCATTCGTTGAGGCTTCTGGCTATTGCACCTTCGCCGACCTGATCGATTGGTGCGAGCCCGCCCGGTTCCTGGGGCGGTCGGAGTGCCCTCCGCTGACCGCCCGGCTGATCATTTCGGCCGCCGTCAGGGGTGGAGACCGGGGGTCTCCGTTCGGCGCCTACGCCCTCGAGCCGACCTTCGCCCGCGCCGCGCACGACCTGTTCCAGGCGTTGGCCCTCCAAGCCGCGGGGCCCGACGACCTGCTCTCGGCGGCGAAAGACTCCCCGCGCGCGGCGTGGCTCGCCCGGCTGTTCCAGACCTACCGCGCGAGGATGGCGACGCTCGGCCTCGCCGATCGCGGAGAGCTGCTCGCGGCCGCCACCCAACGGCTGCGCAAAGAGATCCCTCCGCGGCTGAAGCCCTTCACCGGGATCGAGATTCACCACCTCTACGACCTGCCGCCGCTGCGGCTCGACTTCATCGACGCGCTCGCCCACGCCTTTCGCCGCGACTACCGCTCGTTCTCGCTCACGCTCCCCGCGGCCAACAACCCCGCGCTCGACGCGTTGGGTGACGAGGTGCTCCGCCGCTTCGAGCGCGACTGGCCGGAGCTGGGCGCCGAGCTCTCGCGCTTCGTTCGGCCCGCGCCGTTCTCTCGCCTGGTCGAGCGCCTCTACGCCACCCAGGAGACGAACGAGAAAGAAGACGCGACCGGGCTCGAGCTGTTGAGCGCTCCGTCGCCGCGCGACGAGGTGCAGAGCATCGCCGGCCGGGTTCGCAGCCTGATCGACCAGGGTACGCCGCCCGAGGAGATCGCCGTCGTCTACCGCGACCTCGCCTCCGAGGCAGAGAGCCTGGTCGAGGCGCTGGAGGAGCTCGAGGTGCCCTCGCGGGTGCGCCTCGGCGTTCCGCTCCACGCCACCGCGGTGGGCCGGCTCGCCCTCGAGCTCCCGTGGATGGTCGACGACGGCTTCCCGGCCGCCAGCGTCACCCGCTTTCTCGAGAGCCGCTACGCCGCCGCGGTGTTCGACGCCCAGCTCGACCCGGTGACGCTGCTCCAGGAGGCGGGCATTCGCGACGACGTGGTGGGCGCCGAAGGCGGGCGGGGCGCCTACGCGGTGCGCCTGGAGACGCTCGGCAACCGCAACCCGCGCCGTGAACAGCAGGCCCGCCGGTTGGCGTTGCGCGCTCAGCGGCTGATCGACGCCGGCCGCGGCCTGGAAGACGAGACCGAAGCGAAGGCGATGCTCGACGCCTGGTGGAAGGCGTTGGAGGAGCTCGGGCTGTTCAGCGCGCTCCGCCGCCACGAGCGCGACGACAGCAAGGAGCACCTCGGCCGCTTCGTCGAGCGCGCGCTGGCCCGCGACCAGGCGGCGGCGCAGGCGCTGCGGTTTCTGCGCGACGACATCGCCCAGTCGCTGCATGACTCCGGCCTCGAGCAGCGCAAGCTCTCGCGCCGCGACTTCGCCCGCTGGCTCGACGACGCCGCGGCCTCGGTCAACCTGCTGCCCCGTGGTCCGCGCGCCGGAGCGGTGGAGCTGCTCGAGGCCCGCGCGCTGGCCGGCCGTCACTTTCAGCACGTGTTCATCGGCGGGCTGAACGACGGTCGCTTTCCCGCGCGGCCGCAGCCGCTGGCGCTGGTGTCTGAAGAAGAGCGCAAAGAGCTCAACCGCGCCGCCGGCCGCCCGTTGTTCCGCATCTGGGCGGGAGAGAGCGGGGCGGGGGTGCCCTTTCGCCAGGCGGAGGACCGGCTGCTCTTCTCGCTCGGCCTCAACGCCGGCGACGGGGTGACGCTGAGCGCGCCCCGCTACGACAGCCAGGGCCGTGAGCTGCTCCGCTCGCCGTTTCTCGACGAGCTGGAGCGGGTGGCGGCCAACGTGAAGGTGCAGCACATCGCGCGCGCGTCGGTGCCCTCGGTCGACCGGCTGATCAGCGAGGCCGACCTGCGCGCCCGGGTCGCGTTGGAGGTGTTGTCGAGGCCGGCCACCCGTCTGTCGTCGCGCTCGGCGCTCGCGCCTGCGTTGGAGCGGCGCTTCGGCCACCTGCCGTGGATGGAGCGCGCCCGCTTTCTCGCCAAGGTCGAAGAAGAGCGGGACGACTACTTTCACTCCGAAGCGAAGGAGCCCAGCCGCTGGTCCGGCGCGCTCGACGTCTCGAAGCTCTCGCCCGACGTGCAGGCGGTGCTCTCGTTCGACGCCGCTCACCCGGCGAGCGCGAGCTCGTTCGGTAGGTTCGCCAACTGCCGTTTCCAGGGCATGGCGGCGATTCTGCTGCGGCTCGAAGCGCTCGAAGGCGCGACCGAAGAGGCCGACACCCGCACCCGCGGCTCGTTCTGGCACCAGGTGTTGCAGCAGCTGCTCCCGTTGCTGCGCGAGCGCGGCTGGAGCTGGCGTTCGCTGAAGGATCAGGACCCCGAGGCGCTGCAGAAGGTGATCGAGCAGGCGATCGAGCTGGCGGGGAACCAGATGGGCCCGGTCGGCCACCCGGCGCTGTGGAAGCTCAGCCTCGACCAGGCGGCGAAGATGATTCGCCGGTTGTTGTTCTCGCAGATGGCCGGTCTCCCGTTCGAGGGCCACGAGCCTGAAGACGCGGAGCTCGACTTCGGCAACCCGAAGGCGCCCGAGGGCTGGCGCACGGTGACCATCGCCCCCGCGTTCGCCGGTGAGCTCCCGATTCACCTGCACGGGCAGATTGATCGGGTCGATTGCGCGGGCGGCTCGGTGGGCGTGGTCGACTACAAGTCGGGGTCGCGGGACAAGAACTTCGCGAAGTCGTTCCTGCTGACCCAGTTTCAACTGCCGTTCTACCTCGCTGCGGCGCACGCCGCGTTTCCCGACGCCGAGGTCGACGCGGCGGTGTTGAGCCTGCGCGACCGCGAGGTTCAGAAGGTGTCGAAGGTGATCGGCGGCCCGGCGAAAGACCTGCTGGCCGACGACGAGCTGTCGCGCATCAAGGCGGCCAGGGAGGGCAAGCTCAACCTCGCCAACGCCGCGCACCAGGTGGCGGTCGCCTTGCGCAAAGGCGACTTCGGCGCCCGCCCCCAGGACTGCAAGTTCTGCGCATACCGCGCCGCCTGCCGCATTCGGCAGCGTGTGCTCCCCGAGGAATTTCCATGAAGCGGGTGAGCAGCAATCAGATGTCGCTGTTCGACGCCGTCCTCCCTCTCCCCAAAGGGGGAGAGGGTGCTCCGAAGGAGCGGGAGAGGTCTGTCCCAGAATCTCCCAGCCGAGAGATGCCGGCCCTCCCGCCGGCTCCCAGCGATGCACTGCCGCTGAGCGACGCGCTTCGCCTCGACTACAACCTGGCGCTCCGCGCCTCGGCCGGCACCGGCAAGACGCACAACCTGATCGCGCTCTGCGTGCACCTGCTGGCGGGCGCTCGAAAAATCACCAGCCGTCCTCTGCCGCCGTCTGAGCTGTGCTTGCTGACCTTCACCGACAAAGCGGCCGGAGAGCTGCGGGCACGCCTCTTCAAGCGCATCGACTCGCTCGCCCGAGGTGAAAAAGACGCCGAGCTCGAAGCCACCCTCGCCACCCTGGGCCAGAAGGGCCCCACGAAAGACGAGTGGCGAAAGATCCGCGAATCTCTCGGAAGCGCCACGGTCGGCACCTTCCACGCGCTCTGCATTCAGCTGCTCCGCGCGGCGCCGCCGGGCGCGCTGGTGAGCCCGTCGTTCGAGCTGCTCGACGAGCGCGAGGCCCGCGCGCTGCTCGAAGACACCGTCGAGCGGGTGGTGCTGGAGGAGCTGCAGGCCGAGAACCGCGACGTGGCCCAGCTCTGCCGCGAGCACAGCTTCAGCGGCATCGTCATTGGAGTGGTGAGCTGCTTCAGCCAGATTCGCGAAGAAGGGCTCACGATGGCCATGGTGCCGGTGGGCGACCGGGCAGGGGCGCAGCGCGACTTCGACGAGGCGATCACCCGCACCCGCAAGCTGGCGCTCGAAGAGGTGTCGAGAATGCCGGCGTTGTCGGCGGTGCTCGACGGCCTCGACGGGATCACGGTGGAGAACTTCTTCGAGCCCGACCGGTACCCGCGCATCTCGCAGGCGGTGAAGGGCGCGCGCGGCATTCGGGCGCTGAAAGACCTGATCGACCGGAGCACCAACTCGAGCCAGCTCTCGATTCGCGACTACTGCGGGCAGTGTCTCGCGATTCCGCACGAGCACACCGCGCGCGAGCTGCTGATCGCGGTGGAGACCCGCTACCGCGACGCGCTCCAGCGGCAGAACGCGCTCGACTTCACCGGCCTCCTGGTGGCCGCGCGCGATCTGTTGCGCGACCTGCCCCTGGCCCGCGCCGCCGCCCAGCGCCGCATCGGCGCGCTGCTGGTCGACGAGTTTCAAGACACCAACCACCTCCAGCTCGAGCTCTGCACCCTGCTGGCCGAGAAGCGCGCTGGCGCTCCGCGGCCGGTGGGGAGCAGCCACGACAGCGGCCCCAGCGGCGACGTGCAGCAGCTGCCGCTCGAGCCCGGCTTCATCTGCGTGGTGGGCGACCCGAAGCAGTCGATCTACGAGTTTCGCGGCGCCGACGTCTCGGTGTTCGAGGAGATGACCGCCCGGCTGGTGCGCGAGAACGGGGTGCGCTCGTTCCTCAAGCGCTCCTGGCGCACCTCGCCCGAGCTGGTGCGGTTCATCAACGGCGCCTGCCCCGAGGCGTTTCACGTCTCGGTCACCGCGCCCGACACCCGCAAGCGCTACGAGCTGCTCTACTCGCCCGACGAAGAAGACCTGGAGGCGGTGCGCGAGAGCCGCCCGGGGCCGGCGGTGGTGCGGCTGGAGCTGGAGAAGAAGGAGACCGCCACCGAACGCCGCCGCGCCGAGGCGGTGGCGATCGCCCGCTGGCTGGCGCACGCGCTGGCCGACGGGCCGAAGGTCACCCGGCGCGGCGCGACCGAGCCTCACCCGATGCGCGGCGGCGACGTGGCGCTGCTGTTCCGCGCGTTCACCGAGGTGGAGACCTACCGTCACGCGCTGGTGGCGATGGGGGTGCGGCACCGGGTGGTGCGGGGCCGCGGCTTCTTCGGCGCCCAGGAGGTGGTCGACCTCGCCTCGCTGCTGGCGCTGGTGGCCGACCCCAGCGACGCGCTCGCGCTCACCGGAGTGCTCCGCTCGCCGCTGGTCGCCCTGTCGGATCAGACGCTGCTCTCGCTGGTGAACAGCAAGTGGGGGCTCGACGCCGCCGCCGTGCTCCGCTCACAGGACGATCCACCCCAGGCCGACGGCGGTGAGCGGGAGCGGCTGCGTGAGTTCCGGGCGCTCCACGCGCGGCTGCACCGCGAGCGCGATCGCCTCGGGGTGAGCGGGCTGCTCAAGGTCGCGCTGGAAGAGAGCGGTTACCGCACCGCGATCGCCGCCGCTCCCTTCGGCGAGCAGGCGCTGGCGAACCTGTCCAAGCTGCTGGAGCTGGCGGCGCACCGGGAGGCGCGGGGCTCGAGCGCCTCGGCCTTCGCCCGCGAGCTGCTCGAGCTCTACGAGAGCGAGCCGCGGGAGGCGCAGGGCGACGCGCTCGACGAGAGCGACGAAGACGCGGTCACCCTCTGCACCGTGCACCAGGCGAAGGGTCTGGAGTGGCCGGTGGTGGTGCTGCCCGACCTCGGCGCGCCTCCCCGCGGCGCCACCGACAAGCTGCTGTTCGACCGCCAGTTCGGCCTCGCGCTGCGCCCGGGAGACTCCGACGACGGCCTGCTCGCCTCGTCACGTCACAAGACCGTGCAGGCCGAGCGCCGCCGCCGCGCCGCCGCCGAGGAGCAGCGCCTGCTCTACGTGGCGATGACCCGCGCGAGAGACCTGCTGGTGCTCGGCAACCTCGAAGGCCCGAAAGACAGCTGGGCCAAGCGCATCGGCACCGTGCTCGACATCAGCATGCACGGGCTGAAGGCGCAGACCGAGGCGGTCGACGCCAAGGCGCTCCACGTCGAGCCGTTGCACAACGTGGTGAAGCTCGAGCCCGACGCCGACGCGCGGGTGGCGGCGGTGGCAGCCCGGGTGCTCGAGCGGCCGGCGCCCAAGTTCTCGCGCGCGGTGCTCCCGGTCACCCAGTTGCAGGAGTTCGACCTCTGCCCGCGGCGCTACCGCTACCTGTACCTGGTGGGCCTCGCCGAGCATCAGGCGGCGATCGAGCTCGACGAAGAGCCGGGCGACGACGGCCTGTTCGAAGACCCCAAGCAGCGCGGCGTGGCGGTGCACAAGCTGCTCGAGCTCACCCCGCTGTCCGAAGTGGGAAAGCCGGGCTTTCGCAAGACGCTGGAGCAGCTGGCGAAGACCCATGCGGTGGAGGCAAACGAGAAGGTGTTCGCCGCGGTGGAGGGCTTCTGGAAGACGCCGTTCGGGCACTCCGCCGCTTCGCAGGGCGAGGCCAAGGTGCACCGCGAGCTGCCGTTCATGTTGCGGCTCGACGACGGCGAAGGCTTCTCGCTCCACCTGAAGGGGCAGGTCGACCTGTTGCTCGAGACGCCGATCGGCACCGCCGAGGTGGTCGACTACAAGACCTCGAAGCGCCCGCCGAACGGGCTGTCGCCGTACCAGTTTCAGCTCGGCTGCTACGCGCTGGCGGCGTCACAGCTGGTGGAGCCGGGCGCCCAGATTCGCACCGGGATCGCGTTCCTGCTCGAGCGTCAGAAGGCGCCCGAGTTCGATCCCGAGCCGTTGGACGTGGCGAAATTGCAGCTGCGGCTGGCACGGCAAGCGAAAGCGCTGGTCACCGCCCAGCAGACTTCGAAGTGGGAACGAAAACCGCGTGCGTTCTGTGACCAGATCGGCTGCGGATACGTCGAGCGTTGCCACGGCAGCGTGGATCCCGCGCGCGACTCGGCTTAGAAAGCAAAGCGATGCCGAACGTCGTTGTGGTGGGTGCCCAATGGGGCGACGAGGGTAAGGGCAAGGTCGTCGACCTGCTCACCGAGCACGCGCAGGTGGTGGTGCGCTTTCAGGGTGGCAACAACGCCGGGCACACCCTGGTCGTGGGCGGTCAAAAGACCGTGCTCCACCTGATTCCCTCGGGAATTCTGCATGCGGGCAAAACCTGCGTGATCGGCAACGGCGTGGTGCTCGACCCGGGCGTGTTCATGAAGGAGGTCGACGCGCTCCGCGCCAAGGGCCACCTGAAAGACTCCGAGCAGCTGATCATCTCGCCCCAGGCGCACTTGATCTTCCCCTGGCACAAGCAGCTCGACGTGCTGCGCGAGAAGTCGCGCGGCGGCGGAGCGATCGGCACCACCGGCCGCGGCATCGGCCCGGCGTACGAAGACAAGGTCGGCCGGCGCGGCATTCGGGTGCGCGACCTGCTCGAAGAATCGAAGCTGCGGGCCCGGGTGCGCGAGCGGCTGCCCGAGATGAACGAAGAGCTCGAGCGGGTCTCGAAGAGGATCAAGGGCGAGAAGGCCGAGATCCCGGTGCTCTACGAAGACGAAGTGGTGCGCGAGTACCTCGAGCACGGCAAGCGGCTGAAGGAGTTCGTGCGCGACGCCTCGCTGTTCCTCGCCGAGCAGGTGCGCAAGGGCGCGCGCATTCTGTTCGAGGGTGCGCAGGGCTCGCTGCTCGACGTCGACCACGGCACCTACCCGTTCGTCACCTCGTCGAACACGGTGGCCGGCAACGCAGCGGTGGGCGCGGGCATCGGCCCGACGGCGATCGACCGGGTGATGGGCATCTCGAAGGCGTACACCACGCGGGTCGGCGGAGGCCCGTTCCCGACCGAGCTGACCGACGAGCTGGGCGAGCGGCTGCGCAAGGTGGGCGACGAGTTCGGCGCCACCACCGGCCGCCCGCGCCGCTGCGGCTGGCTCGACGCGGTCGTTCTTCGCTACGCGGTTCGCGTCAACGGGCTCTGGGGCATCGCGCTCACCAAGATGGACGTGCTGTCGGGCCTCGACACGGTGAAGATCTGCACCGGCTACGAGCTCGATGGCCAGCAGGTGACCGAGCTGCCGGGCGAAATCGAAGAGCTGGCGCGGGTGAAGCCGGTGTTCGAAGAGCTGCAGGGCTGGGGCGACAAGCTGGCCGGCGCGCGCACGTTGGAAGACCTCCCGCCCGCGGCGCTGCGTTACGTGCGCCGGGTCGAAGAGCTCTGCGGCGTGCCGGTGGTGTGCATCTCGGTCGGCGCCGAGCGTGGCGAGACGATCGTGGTCTCGAACCCGTTTCGCGCCTGACACCCCCTCTCCTGAAAGGAGAGGGCCGAGAGCCCAAAGGGCTCCGGGGTGAGGTTACGGAACCGCTTTAGTGATGCATGTCGTCGGTGTGATCAATCGAGTCGAGGGCCTTCTTCACCTCGGGCGATCGATTGAGCACGAACACGACCAGCGGACCCGCCTGACCCTGCACGTCGATCACATCGACAATCATCACCGGCGTGACGTCGACCACCGTCTCGGTCGCCTTCTCGCTCACGGATGCCTTGGTCCACGAGTCCTTGTGGCTCTTGTTGACGATCGCGAGCTTCCGCTCACCGGCCACGCCCTCGACCCGCACCGACACCTGCGCGTCGCCCTTGAACTGCTCCTCATAAAACGCGCGCACCTTCTCGAACCGCATCGGCAACCTGAAGCTCTTCTGCTGCTCCGTGACCGCGAGCGGCTTCCCATCGACGGAAGGCAGAGGAAACGAAGAAGCGAGAGAAGCGGCGAGCACGAGACCGAGCATGGAACCTCCGACAACCCGAGCCTACCGCACGTTCCGACGGGCTACTTCTTGCCGGGCTTTTTCTTCAGCTTTTCGAGCTCTTCGGTCATCGAGTCGTTCTGGGTCTCGAGCTCCTTCACCCGAAACTCGAGCTCTTTGACCTTCAGCTCGGCGGCCTGCTGCTTCTGCTGAGCGTCGAGCATCTCGTTGACCGCGGTCTTCAACCGGCCGTTGATCTCGTCGTCGGCCTTGAGCGCATCGGCGTACCGCTGCTTCTGCTCGGCGAACCGATTGCGGGCCATCACGAAGATTCCCAGCCCCATCACCAGCACGAAGAACAGCAGCAGCCAGGGCAGGGGCGAGCCGCGGCGGAGCGGAGTCTCTTCCGACCGGACGTCCTCGCTGGCGGCGGGCGCGTTCATCGAAGTGTCGCTAAAGCATACCGGTCACAGCAGGTCCAACTGCACTTGTTTGGCGGGCTCGATGCACCGGGGGTCATCGACCTCGACCGAGCCGACCACGTTCGACACCGGGTAGATGTGAAACGCCGGGCCGGTCCACGGCTTCACCAGCTCCAGCAGCTGCCCCTCGGTCGCGCCCGGGTTCAGCCAGAGCGCGCGCTGCTCTTCAGTGAGGAACGCCGGCATCCGGTCGTGAATCGGCGCGATCTGCGGGTTCGCCGCGGTGGTGATGATGGTGAACGTCACCAGGTCGAGCCCATTGGGCGCCTTCCAGGTGTCCCAGAGCCCGGCGAAGGTCACCAGTCCGCCGCCCTCGCGCCCGATGTGCATCGGCTGCTTCGATTTGCCGGCGTGCTTCCACTCGTAGAACCCGTCGGCGGGCACCAGGCAGCGTCGGCGCTCGAACGACTCCTTGAAGCCGTTGCGCTCCAGAATCGTCTCCGACCGCGCGTTGATCATGCGGGTGGCGATCTGCGCGTCTTTCGCCCAGTGTGGAATCAGCCCCCAGCGGGCGATGGTGACCTTGCGGGGATCCGCGGTGGTGACGATCGGCGCCGCCTGGGTGGGCGCGAGGTTGTAGCGGGGCTCGAGCTTCGGCTCCTCGTCGAGCCCGAGCTCGCGCTGCAGGTCGTGCCCGGTGACGCGCAAGGTGTAGCGGCCGCACATTCGCCAACAGTGTAACTATGTTGGCGCCCCGATGCTGCTCACCCGATGGCTCTACCTGCGTGCCCTCGGCGTCACCGCGCTGATCGCAGTGGGCAGCTTCTGGGCGCAGCTCGACGGGTTGATCGGCTCTCACGGCATCGCGCCGGCGAAGCTGCTGATCGAGGTCGCCGGTCAGCGCGGCGAGAACTTCTTCGATCGCCCGACGCTCTGCTGGCTCTCCAGCTCCGACGCAATGCTGAACGCGCTCGCCGCCGCCGGCGTCATCTTGAGCCTGCTGCTGATCGCCGGGCTCGCGCCGCGCATCGTGCTCGCGCTGCTCTGGCTGTGCTGGATCTCGCTGGTCGAAGTCGGCGGCCCGTTCCTCTCCTTCCAGTGGGACGTGCTGCTGCTGGAGGCGATCGCCTTCTCGATTCCCTTCGCGCCGCCGTCGCTGTTGCCGCAGTGGGGCCGCGAGCCCGAGCCCTCCCACTGGAGCCGCTGGATCCTCGGCTTCATCGCCTTCAAGGTCACCTTCAGCTCGGGGGTGGTGAAGCTGGTCTCCCAAGACCCGTCGTGGCGCGACCTCTCCGCGCTCAGCTACCACTACTGGACCCAGCCGCTGCCGACCTGGACCAGCTACGTCGCCAATCAGCTGCCGATGATGGCCCACCGGCTCTCGTGCCTGGTGATGTTCGCGCTCGAGCTGCCGCTGGCGGCGTGCGCGCTCGGCCCGAGGCCCGCTCGGAGGATCGCCGCGGTGGCGATGGCGACGCTGCAGATCACCCTCGGGCTGGCGGGCAACTACGCCTACTTCAACCTGCTCTCGTTGACGCTCGCGCTCCCGCTGCTCGACGACGACGCGCTGCGAATGTTCGCGCCGAAGAAGCGCCCGCTGCCCGACTGGACCGCCGCCCCGCGCATCGAGCGGGCCTGGCAGCGCAACGCCGGCTGGGCGCTCGCGGTGTTCGTGGCGGTGTTCTCGCTGCTCGAATTCACCAACCCCGCCGCGCTGGGCGGGTTCGGCAGACGGGTGAGGTCGTTCGACACCATCAACCGCTACGGCGCCTTCGCGGTGATGACCAAGACGCGCCCCGAGATCATCGTCGAAGGCAGCGCCGACGGCGTGAATTGGAAACCGTACGAGTTCAAGTACAAGCCGGGCGACGTCACTGTGAGGCCGAGGTGGGCGTCGCCCTGGCAGCCTCGCCTCGACTGGCAGATGTGGTTCGCCGCGCTGCGCCCCTGCGCCGATCGCTGGTTCATCTCGTTTCAACACGAGCTGCTGACCGGTAACCGCACCGTGCTCTCGCTGCTGGAGACCAACCCGTTTCCCGACGCGCCGCCGAAGTTCCTCCGCACCCAGCAGTACCAGTACCGGTTCGCGCCACTGCAGGAGAAGGGCGTCTGGTGGACCCGCACCCTCGAAGGCGCCTACTGCCCCGAGCTCGCCCTGGGCCCCGACGGTCAGATGGGCACAGTCTCGGAATGAACTTCAGGCGGCGAGGCTTTTTTGCGTAGGGTGCCCTGGTGTCCCTCGTCTGGATGATCGTGTTCGGGCTGTTGGCGGCGGTGCTGATCGGCGGCGGAGGCCTGGTCGGCACGATCATGATGTACGCGCGCAAGCGGCGCCGCGCGAAGTTCGACCCGCGCGAAGACCTCGGGCTCAAGCACGTCGATGCCGAAGACCAGGCGTTCTTCAAGGAGCTGCTCTCACGCGCCCCGGCGAACGGCGCGGTCGCTCCCGGTGACGCCAACGTCGCCTGGGCGAAGGGCCAGCGGCTGCTCGAGGCGTACCAGGGCGATCACGCGTCGCTGAAGCTGGCCGGCCAGGCGTTCGGTGAAGCGCTCTCGCACGACCCGCAATTCGCGCCCGCCTGGGCCGGGCTGGCGGAGGCGTGCCTGCTCGCCTGCTACAGCCACTCCGACGGCTTCGGTGACGTCTACTGGCGCGGCGGCCTCGCCCAGTCGGAGCGCCTCGCCGACCGCGCGCTCGAGCTCAGCCCTGGCGACAACGACGCGATCGCGATCAAGGCGAGCTACCGGCGGCTCCGCGGCTACGTCAGCGAGGCGGAGCAGCTGCTCGACAAGGGCGACCCGGCCTGGTGGCACATCGCGCAGGTGCGCGCGGGCTGTCACTCCGACCACGAGCGCTACGAAGACCAGCTGAAGGAGCTTCGCGTCGCCACCGAGAACGCGCCCCAGGGGCGCAAGGCGAAGCTGCTCAACGCGTTCGGCAGCGCGCTCTCACACATGTACCGCTTTCAGCCGGCGATCGACGCGTTCGACTCCGCGCTCCAGCTCGAGCCGTCCTACGCGTGGGCGTGGCACAACCGGGCGCTCGCGCTGATGCGCCTGGGCAAGAAGCAAGACGCGCTCGCCTCGTCGAACAAGGCGCTCCAGCTGGGCGACTTCGCCGCGGCGCGAGACCTGAACGAGCGTCTGCGCCGCGTCGTGAAGTAACCCCAGGCGGCTGACTAGTTCGACTGCTTCAGCTGCCCGGTGATGCCGGCGGTGCCCTGCGGGGCCGTCTGCAGCCCGTTGGAGCCGCCGTTGCCGCCCTGGCCCGGCTGCCCGAACATGCACGGGCTGGTGCCGATGATGGTGGGCGCGGTGCCGAGGTACGCCACGCACACCGAAGGCCCACCGGTGCCGCCCGACGCGCCGCCACCCTGGCCGCCGTCGCCACCTTTGGCGCCATTCGCGCCCGCGCCGCCGTTACGGGTGCTGCAGCTGTTGCTGGCGACCTGACCCGCCGAGCCCAGGCCTCCGCCACCGCCGGTGCCGCCCGAGCCGCCGTTGCCGCCCGAGCCGCCGCGGCCGCCGCCCAGAGGGGCGAACGTGGTGGTGTCGATGGTGATGTTCGACGAGACGGTGACCATGCCGAAGCTGCCGCCGCCGCCGCGCCCGCCGGTGCCCGAGAAGCCGCCGCACGCGCCGCCGCCACCGCCGCCACCGCCGCCGCTCGAGATGTTCGAGCAGTTGGTGCAGATCACGTTGGTGCCGTGCGCCGCGCCGCCGCCCGAGCCGCCGCCGCCCGCGCCGCCACCCGGCAGACCCTGGGCTCCGACTCCACCGGAGGGCGGGTGGTAGTACGGGTAGGTGCTGTCGATGCTACCGAAGTTGAGCGCCGCGTAACCGTTCGCCCCTGGCGAGCCGTTCCCACCGCCCGACGTGACGGGAGGAGCGGGGTTGCCGCTCGACGACGAGCTGGTGCTGCAAGTACCCGCCGCGCCGTAGCTGCCGGCCGGGCCCGCGCCGCCACCGCCGGCATAGGTGCCGCCGGTGCCGTTGTTGCCGTTCGAGGTGCCGCTCACGCCCGGCCCACCGGGGCCACCGGTCGCGCCGCAGGGTGACCCGCCGCCGATGCCCTGCACGGTGACGCCGCCGATGCCCGCGTTGCCGCCGGTGCTGCCGTCGCTGCCGACCGAGCCGGTGGTGCCGCCGGTGCCGTCGCTCCCGTTGGTGCCGTAGAGCGCGCAGCCCTGCACGGTGACGTTGGAGCTGTTGATGAACAGCATCGCCATGCTGCTCAGGCCGTCGCCGTTGGCCGCGGTGCCGCTCGCCGGCGCCGAGACCACGGTGAACAGCTGCACCTGGAGCGCGAGCCCGAGGTTGTTGCCGAACACGCCCACCGTGGTGGAGGAGTTGATGGTGGTGACGTTGCTCACCGCGCGGTGCCAGCTGTTCGAAGCGTCGTAGCCGCCGAACAGGCTCACCCCGTCGTGGAGCACCACCGCCTCGTTGTAGTTGCCCTTCGAGACCAGCACTTGCTTCATCGGGTTGGTCGCCGCCGCGGCGTTGATGCCCGACATGATCGTCTTCTTCGGCTTCGCCATCGTGCCGGCGTTGGTGTCGAGGCCGCTCACGGTGTCGACGAAGATCGCGCCGTTCAGTTCACCGTCGATGCCGTCGCAGTTGGCGTCGACGAAGCCCGGGTAGTCGGGCGTGTCGGAGCCGCCGGTGGGCGAGCACTGGTACTCGCAGCCGTCGCCCGCCTGGGCGTTCAAGTCGATGTAGCCGGCGAGGCACGAGTAGGTGCAGGTCGCCATCGAGCAATCGGCGGTGGAGTGCGCCGGCACCGGGCAGACGTTGCCGCAGCCGCTGCAGTTGTTCACGTCGTTGGTGATGTTGATCTCGCAGCCGTCGGGCAGCGCGGTCATGTTGCAGTCGGCGAAGCCCATGTTGCACATGCCGACCACGCACATGCTGCCGGCGCACCCGGGGGTGGCGTTGGGAATGGTGCAGTGGTGGTTGCAGCCGCCGCAGTTGTTCACGTCGGAGGCGACGTTCTGCTCGCAGCCGGTGGCGTACTGCTGGTCGCAGTCGTCGAACCCGGCGTTGCAGGTGCCGATCGCGCACTGCGAGGCGTTGCAGGCGTAGGTCGCGATGTTGCCGTTGGCGATGTTGCAGATGTGGTTGCACATGCCGCAGTTGTTCGGGTCGCTCGCGAGCAGGAAGCCCTCGTCGATCATCCCGTTGCAGTTGTTGTCGAGCCCGTCGCAGATCTCGATCCCCATGTTGGTGGGGGTGCAGCTGTACTCACAGCCGTTGGAGTCGATGCCGTCGGCGTTCGCCCAGCCCATGTCGCACATGCCGATCTTGCACATCGACTGGGAGCAGATCGGGGTCGCGTGGGGCAGCTGGCACTTGTTGCCGCACATGCCGCAGTTGTCTTTGTCGTTGGTGAGGTCGAAGCCGTTGTCGACGGTGCCGTCGCAGTCGTTGTCCTTGCCGTCGCAGACCTCCATGCCCGCGTCGCCCGGCACGCAGTAGTTGGGCGACCCGTTGACGCAGTTCTCGGCGGTGCGCTTGCACTCGCCCTTGCCGCACGAGGTGTTGCCGAGGTTCTCGTCGGTCATTCCGTTGCAGTCGTCGTCGATGCCGTTGCAGGTCTCAGGCGCGGGAATGTGGGCCGAGCAGGCGTCGTAGCCGGCGGGCGGGTTGCAGGTCTGCACACCCATGCAGGAGCCGAGGTTGTTGGTCGCCGCGCAGGGAATCGTCATGCCCGCAGAGATGGTGGTGCACTGGCAGGTGCCGGAGTTCGGCTGACACTGCTTCTGCACCGCGCCGCCCAGCGCGTCGTTGCCGTCGGCGCATTTGTAAGACGAGGGGCAGGCGCCGTTGAACGAGCAGTCGCGGCCGCAGATGTGCTCGCTGCCGAGCGCGAGGCACCGGTCGCCGGGGTACGGGCAGTCGACGTCGGTCTGGCAGGCGCTGCAGAGGCCGGGCACGTCGGGCACGCACGCGAAGCGCTCGCCGCCGTCGGCGTCGGTGCCGAGGTTCTCGCAGATCTCGTTCTCTTTGCAGCCGTCGGAGCACTTGCGCACGCAGATGTTCTTGTCGTGGGGCTTGCCGCAGAACTGGGTCTCGCACTCCGAGTCGGCCGCGCAGGGATCACCCTCGGGCTTGAGCTTGGTGGCGACCTTGTTGTTGTTGCAGGTGCAGGCGGTGACAAAAAGACAGACGAATCCCAGCAGAACTGGGAATGGCGCGCGGTTCCCCTTCATGGGGCGAGGCTTCAATCACACCGTGACCGCTCGGTGCAAACTTCGCCCGATGGATTTCGGGTAACGACCGCCCGGGTGGTCGCCGGTTGCGCCGACGCGCCGAGTCGTTTACGAGCTACGCGGTGATGTCTCGCGACAGCTCCTCGCAGCTCTCTGGTTGGGGCCGCCTGTTTCAGGCCGGCACCGAGGTACAGCCCGACGACCTGATGCACGCCCCAGACGTGCCCTTGTTTCGTGGGCTTGGCCGCAGCTACGGCGACTCTTCGTTGCCCCCGCCGAGCCGCCCGATGGTGGTCTCGACGGTGCGGGCCGACCGCATTCTCTCGTTCGACCACGTCACCGGCATGCTGCGGGCCGAGGCCGGGCTGTCGCTCCACGAGATCAACCGGGTGTTCCTGCCGCGCGGCTGGTTCGTGCCGGTCACCCCGGGCACCCAGTTCGTCACCCTGGGCGGGATGGTGGCGGCCGACGTTCACGGCAAGAACCACCACGTCGAGGGCTGCTTCGGCCAGCACGTGAAGCGTCTGAAGATGCGGGTCGCCTCGGGCCGGGTGCTCGAGTGCGGCCCCGACCTGGAGCGCGAGCTGTTCTGCGCCACCGTCGGCGGCATGGGGCTCACCGGCCACATTCTGGAGGTCGAGTTCCCGATGACGCGGGTTCCGTCTCCGTGGATCTGGCAGGAGTCGGAGCGGGTGCCCGACATCGACTCGTACCTCACCGGTCTGAAAGACGCGGCGAAGGACTGGCCGATGACGGTGGGGTGGATCGACTGCGTCTCGCGCGGCTCTTCGATGGGGCGCGGCATTCTGATGAAGGGCCGCTGGGCGCACGCGCACGAGGCGCCGTCGCACTACCCGTCGGAGCCTCCGCGGCTGACGGTGCCCTTCGAGGTGCCGGAGGCGGTGCTGAACTCGCTCACGGTGAAGGCGTTCAACTTCGGCTTCTATTGGAAGCACGTGCAGAAGAAGAAGCTCGGCATCATCGACCCCTGGGCGTTCTTCTACCCGCTCGACTTCGTGCGCGACTGGAACCTGGGCTACGGCCGGCGCGGCTTCACCCAGTACCAGTGCGTGCTGCCCGAGAGCGCGGGGCTGTCGGCGCCGCGCGAGTTCCTGGACCTTTTGACCAGCAAGGGCGGCGCGAGCTTCCTCTGCGTGATCAAAGACTGCGGCGCGCAGGGCTCGGGCATGCTGTCGTTCCCGATGCCGGGCACCTCGATCGCGCTCGACATCGCGGTGCGCGACGATACCCAGCAGCTGGTCGACACCTTGAACGAGTTCGTGATCGGCCGGGGAGGGCGCATCTACCTGGCGAAGGACTCGTTCACCCGCGCGGAGCACTTCAAGCAGATGGAGCCTCGGCTGGAGAAGTTCCTCGAGGTGCGGCGCAAGTGGGACCCGCAGCTGAAGCTGAAGTCGGCGCAGTCGATTCGCTTGTTCGGAGATCCTCCGTGAAGGCAGCCGTGTTGGGGGCGACCAAGGGCATGGGGCGGTCCTTGGCGCGGTTGATGGTGGAGCGGGGCGACTCGGTGGCGCTGATGGGGCGCGGCAGCGACGAGCTCGAGCGTTCGGCGAAGGACCTGCTGGCGCGTGGGAAGAACGGCGTGAAGGTGCCGTGGGTGGCGTGCGATCTCGAGAAGCCCGATGGGTTTCGGGCTGCGCTCGACCAGGCCGAGAACGCGTTGGACGGGCTCGACGTGGTGGTGGTCACCGCGGCGGTGTTCGCGACCCAAGACGCGCTCGAGTCTGATGCCGAGCTGACGCGCAAGCTGCTCACGGTCGACTTCGCGAACACGATCGTGTTTTGCGAGGAGGCGCGCAAGAAGCTGATGTCGCGCGGCGGCGGCACGCTCTGCGTGTTCTCGTCGGTGGCCGGCGATCGCGGCCGCAAGCCGGTGGTGCTCTACGGTGCGGCGAAGGCGGGGCTCTCGGCGTACCTCGAGGGGCTCGACCACAAGTTCCGCGCCCAGGGGTTGAAGACGGTCTGCGTGAAGCCGGGCTTCGTGCGCACCTCGATGACCGAGGGGTTGCCGGTGCCTCCGTTCGCCGGCGATCCCGATCAGGTGGCCGACACGGTGCTCCGCGGCATCGATGCGGGCACGCCGGTGGTCTACGCGCCCGGCGTCTGGCGCCTGGTGATGACCGCGATCAAAGCCGCGCCCCGGTTCGTGATGCGGCGCGTTCGGTTCTGACGACCCTCTCCGTTGGGAGAGGCCGACGAGCGCCATAGGCGCTCGCGGGTGAGGGACTGCCCGACCCACGCGTGGAACACCACGCCGTGCGCCAGGCGTTCCACCGCCCATGCGACTCCTCAAGTTCCTGGCAGTCCTGAGCGCGTTGGGCTTTCTCGCTTGCGTCACCGCCTACGGAGCCGGCGGCAACCTCGGTTCCACCAAAGCAGGCCACGTCCCGCGGCCGGCCGCGAAAGACGCGGGCACCAAGGCCGACGACGTCTACCTCTACAGCACCAAAGCGGGGCCGATGCCGGTCCCCCAACAGCAACCGCAAACGCAGCAGCAGGCGAAATGAGCACGCTTCGCGACACCGCGATCAGCTTCGCGCTGCTCGCCGCGGTCTTCTGGCCATTGGAGCGCCTCTTCCCCGCGCGGCCTGGGCAACCCTGGGTGCGTGCGCGCTGGTTCACCGACCTGGCGTTCTTCTCGGGCCAGTACCTGCTCTGGGGCGGGCTGGTGGTGTTCGCGCTCGACGCCACCCACTCGGCGCTGACCTCACTGGTGCCCGCGCGAATCCCCGAGCTGATCTCGATGCAGCCTCGCGCGCTGCAAGTCATCGAGGTGCTCTTCTTCGCCGACCTGGGCGTCTATTGGTTTCACCGCGCCTGCCACCACTTCGACTTCCTCTGGAGGTTCCACGCGGTGCACCACTCCTCGGAGCACCTCGACTGGCTGGCGGCTCACCGCGAGCACCCGCTCGACGGCTTGTGCACCCAGCTGGTGGTGAACCTGCCCGCGTTCATCATGGGCTTCGACCTGCACACGCTCGGCTGGGCGATCGCGCTGCGCGGTATGTGGGGTCTCTACATTCACTCCAACGCGCGGCTACCGATCGGCCCGTTGAAGTACCTGCTCGGTGCCCCGGAGCTGCACCACTGGCACCACGCCCGCGTCGATCGCACCGCGCACAACTTCGCCAACCTCGCTCCGTGGTGCGATCTGCTCTTCGGCACCTATCACTGCCCCGAAGGCGCCGAGACGTACGAGCTCGGGCTGACCGAGCCGTGGCCGAAGAGCTACCTGGGCCAGTTGGCGAAGCCTCTGCTGCCTCACTCCTCGCCCGAGCCTTCACCTTCGTGCTCGCCGAGCTTCACCGAATCCAACGTGTCGCACTGAGCGGTCCGCAGGCCGTGCTCGACGGTGGTGCTGAGCTCGAACCGCACGTACGGATCGTCCTTGGCGTACTTCGGCCAGCTGAGCCCGCCGCCGTTGGGATCGCCGGTCTGCGCGAAGCGCACCCATGCGTCCTGCATCGACTCCGAGAGCTTCCGCTCGTCTTCGGTCGGTGACTTGCGGGTGCCGAGCGTGCCGAACACGTAGGAGATCTCGCTGCCGTGAAACGCGCCCAGCTTGCTCTCACCCGGCACGTGGGCGAACAGGTAGCGGTACACCGTCGAGCCGTGCTCCGAGAGCTGCCGGGCCGCCACCCGCGCGGAGCAGGTGAAGATCGCGTCGCCGAGCAGCGCATCGAAGGTCGCCTTAGGGCTTGCGTAGTCCTTGAACGGGTACGCCGCCTTCACCTTGTCGGCGCCAGAGCCGTACAGCTTCCCCACGATCCAGTTGAAGCCGAGCTCGCGCTTGATCGGGTGGCCGATGGTGAAGAGCGTGCCCTCGTCGCCGTTGGTGCCGACCATCACCGGCATCTTCAACGTGTGCCCGGCTTCGAGCGCCGCGCGCGGGCACTCGGTCAGCGCCACCTTGTCGACGGTGAGCCCGTACCGCTCGCCCTTGCCGATGAACCCCGCCTGGCCGGGCAACGCCTCGAGCACCTCGGCGGCGCTCTTCTTCCGCATGCACTCGAGGTTCTCGCAGCCGAGCGCCTTCTGGAGCCGCAGCCCCTGGTCCTCCGCGCTCTCGGCGCCGCTGAGCGGCCGGCATCGCCTGCCCGGGTCGACGAAGCTGCCGCTCTCGATCACCGCGCGCGCGAACAGCCCCTTCGCCAGCGGCGTCGACAGCAGGGTCGCCACGCTCAAGCCGCCGGCCGACTCGCCGAACACGGTCACCTTCGCGGGGTCGCCACCGAACGCGGAGATGTTCTGCTGCACCCACTTCAGCGCCGCCAGCTGATCCAACAGGCCCTGGTTGCCGGTGAGGTGGTCGGGGTGCGCGAAGTACCCGAACGCGCCGAGCCGGTAGTTGATCGACACCAGCACCACGCCCTTCGAGGCGAGCCTGGCGCCGTCGTAGATCACCTGCGACGAGCTGCCGTTCACCAGGCCACCGCCGTGAATCCACACCATCACCGGCAGCTTCGCCTTCGGGTCGACCTTCGACGTCCACACGTTGAGGGTGAGGCAGTCTTCGTCGGTCTCCAGCTCTCCGGTGAGCGGCGAGCCCTTCTGCACGCACGACTTCGAGAACGCGAGCGCGTCGCGGGTCTCTTTCCACGGCGGCAGTGCCTGGGGCGGCTTCCACCGCAGCGGCCCGACCGGGGGCGCCGCGTAGGGAATGCCGCGAAAGCGATGAACCGCTCCGTCTTCGTCGCCCTTCACGCAGCCCGACTTCGGACACGCGGTGGCGGCCAACGCCAACGACAGCAGCGCAGGGATCATGCCGCGCTTCTTACCGCCGCAGCCGCGACAACACCGCCTTGATCGTGGTCGAGAGCCCGCCGGCGTCCAAAGCTGCCTCGATCTTCCGCTGCACCCGCGCGGCCTCGAACGCCTCCAGCCGCTCGGCGGCGTCGAGGTCGTGCCACGCAGGCAGCGAGCGCACCCGGCCATCGACGTCGCGTTCGCGGTGAGCGCCCACCACCTGCTCGATCAACGTTTCGTTCTGAGCTGCCATCACCGCACCTCTTCTTCGAGGGCGATGCCTTTGCCCTTCAAACACTCCGCCATCAACTTGCGCGCGCGGGTGAAGTTCTGGAGAAACGTGTTCAGCGTCATTCCCAGGCGATCGGCGAGCACCTGGTCGGTGTCTTCACCGCCGTTGGCGAGCCGCTGCTCCAGCGCCACCTTCGGCTTGCCCGGCAGCTTGTCTTTGCACTCCGCGATCGCCTGCCGCAGAAACGGGTCGGGCGCGGTGGGGCGCGCTTCGCTCTCCCGCGCCAGCTCCTGCTCCAGCGCGTCGAGCTGCTCTCGCGAAGGGCTCGACTTGCGCAGCTCGCTGATCGCCGCGTTTCGCGTCACCGTCACCGCGAACCGCAGCAGCGCGTTCGGCTTCCCGTCGGGGGTGAAGCGGGGAGCCACCTGCCACACCCGAAGCAGCGCCTCCTGGAGCACCGCCTCGGTGTCGAGCACCGTCGCGAATGCGCGCAGAGAAACGCGCAGGGCCGGCTCCGCCGAGGCCGCCCATTGGGCAAACGCTTCGGCGTCACCGGCCTGCACGCGGGGCAGAAGCCCCGACTCTGAGTCGAGCTCAGGCAATCGCCAGCACCAGGATCCCGTCGTCGAACGTCACCCACACCTCGCTCGGCTCAGCACCGAGCGGACCCACCTCGAGGCTCAAGGTCAGCACCATACCGGCCGAGGCGCTGCAGGCCTTGGTGGTCTGGTTGAGGTCGATGCTCGCCGGCCGCGCGGTGCCGTCGGCGAAGTGCAGCTCGATCATCTTCGGAGCCCACTCCAGACCCGCTCCGTCGACCTTCACCTCGAGCACCAGCTTGCCGTCCTTGTTGAGCTTCACCTGTGCGCGCAGCCGCCGCACGCCCTGCTTGCGAGCCTCTTCGCGCTTCTTCGGCTCGGGCGCCGGGGTCTTCGGCGCGGGGATGAGACCCGACGGCCGGGCAGGAGCCGCCGGAGGAGGCGGAGGCGCTGCGCCACCCGCACCCTGGCGCTCGGCGCTGGCCTTGCCCTTGAACAGGTTGCTCAGCTTGTCGAACACCCCACCGGTCTTGGTGCTCTTGGCCGCCGGTGCGGGCTCTTCTTCCTGCGGCATCGGCATCGAACCGCTCACCTCACCGGCTTCGGTTTCTTCGGGGGCGAAGCCGTCCGCCTCTTCGGCCGGCATGTCTTCCATCGCCGCCGGGGCCTCCGCGAGCTCGTCGTCCATGTCGCGCGACGAGTCTGCCTTGCGACCGAGCGTGACCGACTGGGTGAGCGCCCGCGAGCGCCGCATCGGAGCGGCGGCCATCGGCGCTCCCGCGTGCACTGTCGAGGGAGCTGCCGCTCCGGTCGGAGGCCGCAGCCCGACGCCTTCCGCCGACATTCCGTAGGGGAGGTTGTGCGGCATCGTCTCGCTGCGCTTCGGAGCGGTCGGGTCGACCATCGCCTTCTCGCTCACCGCCACCCAGCTGGTGAGCCGGGTGCTGATCTGGAACTGCAGGCCGAGCTTCTCGATGAAGCGATCGATGGTGCCCGGGTCGCCCTGGCGCGCCGCGCGATCGGTCTCCAGGTCTTCCACCTGCTCGCGGGCGAACAGCGCGGCGACCGCGGCGTTGCCCTCACCGGCCTCGACCGGCTTCACCACCAGGTGCTGCACGTACGGGCCGCGCGCGGTCTTGCCGTTGATGTAGAGGTCGCCGCCCTCGGGCTTGAGCGCCACCGACAGCAGCGCGGGCGAGCCGGCGAACAGGTCGGGGGTGTGCTCGGGCGCGACCTTCACCACCGCGGAGCCGGTGATCGTCACCTCGGTCACCAACGGAGCGGTGGTGCGCTCGAGCAGGCGCTTGGCGCCCATCTCGGGGTCCTCACCGATGCCGACGATGATCTCCAGGCCTCGGCCGGCGCGCGCCGCGGGCTGGGTGAGCGAGCGGTTCACGCCCGAGCCGACGCCGACCGTGTGCACCCGCGAGCCGGCCGGGAGCCGCTGGCAGATCTCGGCCAGCACTTCGCTCTCGAAGCCGATCTGCCCGTCGGTCACCAGAATGATCTGGCGCTGGGCGTCTTTTCGCAGCGGGGCGAGCGCCTCGATGATGCCGTCGCGCATCTCGGTGCTGCTCGACGCCTGAAGCGCGGCCAGCCACTTCAGCGCCGCGGCCTTGTTCTTCTCGTCGGCGTTCACCGCGCGCGACTTCCAGCGGCGGGCGGTGTTGCTGAACTCGATCAGCTCGATCTGATCTTTCTCGTCGAGGGTGGAGATCATCGCGGAGACGATCTTTCGCGCCTGGTCGAGCGGCTCACCGCCCATCGAGCCGGAGGTGTCGAGCAGCACGATCAGATCGCGCGGCACGGCCTCCATCTTCACCGCCGCGGTGGGCGGCACCAGGGTGACCAGGCCGTAGGCGCTGCCCGCGTGCTCTCCCGACTTGGGGCGCATCACGTCGAGCTCGGCGCCGACCTTCAGCCCCGCCGCCGGCCATCGAACCACCACGTCGCGATCGAGCGCCGCGCCCGACTCGTCGCCGAAGGTCACGTCCCAGCGGGAGACACCCTTCGAGGCGTGGAGCGGGTGCGAGGGCGAGAACGGCTTGGCGGCGTCGGCGAGCTGATCGCGAATCGACAGCTTGAGCGCCAGCTTCACCGGCAGCTCCTTGTCGGCGACGTCGACGGTGATCCTCGCCGCGTCGGCGACCCGGCCGGGCGAGCCGAGGTAGCGGGGCGCGACCACGGTGGGGAAGCGCCACTCCCAGGCGCCGTCGGGCAGCCAGAGCAGCTTCTGGTCGATGGTGATCTCGGCCACCACCTCGGTGTGCGGCGGAATGTTGCCGACCTCCTGGGTGAACAGCGCGCTGCGCTCCTGGTCGAGAATCGCGGCGGTGCGGCCAGAGAGGATCGCCTCTTCGAAGCGCTCGCGGGCCCGCTTCTTCAGGTCGATCTCGCCGACCACCCGCTGCTCGCCGATGGTGAACGCGAAGCCGCTCACCGCGCCGTCGGCCGGCAGCGGCACCTGGTAGGTGACCTTGAGCGGCTCGTTGTAGGGGTTGACGAAGCGCTGCTCCAACACCACCCGCACCACGCCGCCCTTCGCATCGGCGCTCAGCGCCGCGCCCTTCAGCGGCAGCGTGCGACCATCGGCCGCCACCATGCGGCAGCCGTTCGACAGATTCTCTTCACCCAGCTTCAGCGCCACGTTCGACATTTTGCTCCTCCGAAAGGAACGGACGTTGTTGAGGTGCGCCGTTCTCGAATCGGTCAACGCGAGCGCTTCGAAATCGCTGACAGCGTAGCCCAAGAAAAGTGTCTGGCACCTTTCAAAGGCTCGTAAATTCGAGAGGTTAAGCCTGCTGACACGACGCTGTCAGGAGCGGGGGAGCATTCTGTTTTCCGTCTCGCCAATCACGGCGAACCCAACGAGAGGGAAGAACATGAACGGCTTTTCCTACCACGAGCTGCACACCCCCAACCCCGAGAAGGCGATCGGCTTCTACGGCGAGCTGCTGGGCTTCAAATACGAGAAGTCGCCGGCGCCGATGCCGTACTGGACCCAGAAGGATGTGGGCGGCGGGGTGATGAACGACGAGAAGCCGTACTGGCTGCCGTACATCGCGGTCGACGACGTCGCGGCGCGGGTGGCCAGGGCCGAGAAACTGGGCGGCAAGGTGCTCCAGCCGCCGACCCCGATTCCGAACGTGGGAGTGTACGCGGTGCTGGCCGACCCCCAGGGCGCGGTGTTCGCGATCTGGAAGGACGCCAAGGTCTGAGGTTAGGTGAGCCCTTCCGATGCGCCGCGCGGACAGACTGTTCAGGCTGGTTCAGCTCCTGCGAAAGAGCAGGGTGGTCACCGCGCAGCGCATCGCGGAGGAGCTCGAGGTGTCGGTGCGCTCCGTCTACCGCGACGTGCGCGACCTCACGCTCTCGGGCGTGCCGATTCGCGGCGAGGCGGGCGTGGGCTACGCGCTCGCGCACGGCTTCGACCTGCCGCCGATGACCTTCACCATCGACGAGCTCGAGGCGCTGGTGCTCGGGGTGCGGGTGGTGCAGGGCTGGGCCGACCCTGCGCTGGCGAAGGCGGCCGACTCGCTGCTCGCCAAAGTCGAGATGGTGCTGCCCGATACCCTGCGGCCTCGCGTCGTCGGCACCAAGCTGGTCGCGCCGCGCATGAACCCCGGCAAGGGCACCGGGCCGCTCGGGCTGGTGCGGGAGGCGCTGCGGTCTCAGGTGCGGGTGAGCTTCTCGTATGCGGACAAGGAAGGCGCGGGCTCGAAGCGCACCGTGCGGCCGCTGACGCTCGCGTTCTGGGGCAAGACGTGGACCTTGGGCGCCTGGTGCGAGCTGCGGCAGGACTTTCGATCGTTTCGCGTCGACCGGCTGCAGGAGGCGGAGCTCGGCAAGCCGTTCGAGACCGAGCCGGGCAAGACGTTGGATGACTTCATCATCGCGGTGACCCAGCGCGACGCTGAGAAGAACGGGCCTCGAGCACGGTCGTAGGCGCAGTGACGCCCCTCCCGCCCTCCGGGCACCCTCCCCCTTGGTGGGGGAGGGCGTACGTGTGTCGCCTCCCCTTGAAGAGGGGAGGTGGCCCGAAGGGCCGGAGGGGCGTCACGCCTCAGAGCTTCCGTTGGAAGAACGCGACGTCGTGCCACTTGCCGAACTTGAAGCCGGCCTCGCGAATCACGCCCACGTCGGCGAACCCGAGCGTGCGGTGCATCTTGATGCTGGGGTCGTTCGGCAGCGCAATACCCGCCACCACCGAGCGAAAACCGCGCGCCTTCAGGTCGTCCAACAGCCGGGTGTACAGCGGCCGGCCCAACCCGCGGCCGATCACCTCCGACGAGAAGTAGATGCCCGTCTCGGCGGTGAACCGGTACGCGGCGCGCGTTCTCCACGGCGACGACTTCGCGTAGCCGAGCACGCCGTCTTCTTCGCACACCCACCACGGGTGCTCCGGCTTGCCCCGCCAGTCGGCGCGCAGCTCGTCGGCGGTGACCGGCGCTTCGCCGAAGTGAATCGCGGTCTTCTCGATGTAGTGATTGCAGATTCGCGCAATGCCTTCGAAGTCTTCTTCGCGCGCCTCACGAATCACGGCGCGCGCTGCCGCTCCAGCAACACGCCCGCCCAGGTGAGCCCGCTGCCGACCACGCAGACCGCCACCGTGTCGCCCAACTTCTCGTCGTCCCAATGCTCCGAGAGCACCGAGGGAGCGCCTGCCGCACCGGTGTTGCCGCGCACGTCGACGTTGAAGAAGTGCCGCCCGGCGGGAATCTCGCAGCGCTTCACCACCGCCTCGAGCATGCGCAGGTTCGCCTGGTGACCCACGAAGGTCAGCGAGCCGGCGTTGCCTCCGCGCGCCTTGTGCAGCTCGAGCAGCGCCAGGTAGGTCTCCGACGCGCGCTTCACCGCGAACGCCTGCACCGCCGGGCCGTTTTGCTGAAAGAAGCCCATGCGCGGCACCTTCACCTTGTCGGCGCCCGAAGGGTCTCCCTTGAGGTACGTCTCCGCCACCTTCCAGCGGCCGGGCCGGCTCGGTGACACCACCGCGGCCGAAGAGCCGTCGCCCCACAGCACGCAGCTCGAACGGTCGGAGTAGTCGACCACCCGGGTGGAGTTCTCGGGGTTCACCACCAGCACGTGCTCGGGCAGCTTCTCGGGCCGCATCGCCTCGAGGAAGTAGAGCTGCGAGCAGAAGCTCGAGCAGGCCGAGCCGATGTCGAGCGACGGAGCGTCGATGTTCAGCTCCTCCGCCACCCGGCACGCCTCCGCGGGGATGCACTCGTCGGGGCTGCAGCCTCCCGAGATCACCATCCCGATGTCCGAAGGCTGGAGCCCCGCCCGGGCGATCGCCACCTTGGCCGCCTCGGCGCCGGTCTCCGCATTGCTCATCGTCGCCGCTTCGAGCGCGGCCCGTGGATCGCGATTCTTGGTTGCGCGAATGTAGTCGAGCGGTAACACAGTGTGTCGTCGGCGAATGCCAACCCGCTCGACGATCCACTCGTCGTTGGTATCGATGCCCAACGACGACAAGAAGGCGTTGTCGATGACCGTCTCGGGATGAAAGTGACCGAGGCCGTGCAAAAACATGACTGTGGCTTTACATCATCGGGCCGCGGGCACAACAGGCTGTCCAAGAAAGGTAACAAAACCATGACAATTCGTTTGGGAGACGTCGCGCCGGACTTCACCGCCGACTCCACCGAGGGGCAGATCGAGTTCCACAAGTACCTGGGCAACGGCTGGGGCGTGCTGTTCAGCCACCCGAAAGACTTCACCCCCGTCTGCACCACCGAGCTCGGCCGCGTCGCCAAGCTGAAGGGCGAGTTCGAGAAGCGCGGCGTGAAGGTGATCGGGCTGTCGGTCGACCCGCTCGACTCCCACAAGAAGTGGGCGGCCGACATCGAGGAGACCCAGGGCACCGCGCTGAACTTCCCGGTGCTGGCCGACCCCGACAAGAAGATCGCCAACACCTACGACATGATTCACCCGAACGCGCTCGACAACCTGACCGTGCGCTCGGTGTACGTGATCGGGCCCGACAAGAAGATCAAGCTGATGATCACCTACCCGGCCTCGACCGGCCGCAACTTCGACGAGATCCTCCGGGTGATCGACTCGCTCCAGCTCACCGCGAAGCACAAGGTGGCGACGCCGGTCGACTGGAAGCAGGGCGACGACGTGATCATCACCACCGCGGTGAACGACGAAGACGCGAACAAGCTCTTCCCCGGCTACAAGACGCTCAAGCCCTACCTGCGCGTCACCAAGCAGCCGAAGTGATCACTTCTTCTTCCGCGCGATGAAGGCAGACAGTCTGGAGATCGTGTCCACGTTCTCGGGCACGATCTCCGTGTCTTCGACCTTCACCCCGAAGTCCGACTCGAGGAACTGGACGATCTCCAGCACGCCGGTGGAGTCGACCACCCCCGACTCGAGCAGCGACTGATCGTCTTTCAGCGCCGCCGGCTCGGCGACGTAGAAGTTGGTGGTGATGAATTCGCGGAGCTTCTGCGTGTGTTCCATGTGGTCCTCAGCTTAGCCCGATCTTCGAGATTTTGCCGGTGGGGGTCTTGGGGAGGGCAGGCACGAATGCCACGATCTTGGGCACCATGAACAGCTCCAGCCGCGCCGACAGCCGCTTCTGAATCTCCCGCTCGGTCAACGCGGCTCCCTCTTCCAACACCACGAACGCCTTCACCGCCTGCCCGAGCACCTCGTCGGGCACGCCGATCACCGCTGCTTCTTTGATGCCAGGCAGCTCGGTGAGCGCGTTCTCGACCTCGACCGGCGCTACTTTTTCGCCGCGCGACTTGATCACGTCGTCTTTGCGCGACACGAAGTAGAGGTAGCTCTCGTCGTCGAAGCGAAAGAGGTCGCCGGTGCGAAACGTGTCGCCCTGAAGCGCCTTCGCGTTCGCCTCCGGCTTTTCCCAGTAGCCCTTCATCACGTTCGGGCCGCGCGCCACCAGCTCACCGACCTGGCCGGGTTTGCCTTCGAGCCGCTGCCCGTGCTCGTCGATCAGCCACAGCTCGGTGCCCTTCACCGGCAGGCCGACGCTGTCGGGCTTGCGGTGCAGATCCTTCGGAGGCAGCGCGGTGAGCCGCTTGGTCTCGGTCAGCCCGTACATCGAGTGAATCTTCGCGTTGGGGAACAGCCGCTCCAGCGCCGCGACGTGCTTCGGGGTCAGCGCCGCGGCGGTGTTGGTGAGAAAGCGCACCGCGCTGAAGTCGAAGCCCGGCAGCGAGAGCGGCGCCATCATCGCGTACATCGTCGGCACCCCGGGGAAGCCGGTCGCCTTCTCTTTCGCGATCCGCTCCAGCGTCTTCACCGGGAAGGCGAAGCTGCGCTCCAGCACCAGCTTGGCGCCCACCCGCGCGGTGAGAATCGTCTGGTACAGCCCGTAGTTGAACGCCAGCGTCAGCGCCGAGAGCACCACGTCGCGATCGTTCATCTCCAGCAGGTCGGTCAACACCCCCGACGAGTGCTCGATGTTGGCGTGGGTGAGCATCACGCCCTTGGGCTGACCGGTGCTGCCCGAGGTGTAGATGATCGCCGCCACCTCGCCGGCGTCGCGCCGGGTGTCGAGCGCGCCGGCGTCGCCCGCGATCGCCTCGCCGAGCGTCGACACGTTCAGCCCCTGGCAGTGCTTGCCGTCGACCGCAGCACCGGTGGTGAGCACGTGCTTCAGGTGCGAGGTCTTTCGCGCCGCCTCCGACCAGAACGGCGTCAGCTGCGCCTCGCCCACCAGCAGGGCCGCGCGCGCGTCGTTCAGGTACCAGGCGAGCTTGTCGGCCTTGGTGAGCGGGTTGAGCACGGTGGGTATCGCGCCCGCCTTGTGCGCCGCCCACCACGCCACCACCGCCTCGGCGGTGTTCTCGAGGTAGAGGTGAACCCGGTCGCCGTGCGCCACGCCCAGCTTCTGGTAGCCGCGGGCGAGCGCGTTCGAGCGCCGGTCGAGCTCCGACCAGGTGAGCCGGGTGTCGCCCACCACCAGCGCCTCGCGGTCGCCGAAGCGCTCCGCGGAGCGGGTGACGAACGAATGAATCACGCCAGCTGATCCTTCCAGGTGGTGAGCGGCACCTCGTGCGTCTCGGGCTGATTCGCGACCAGCTGTTGGTGGAGCAGCTGGGTCGAGATCACGCCCACCACGCCCATGTTGTCGGCGTTGGAGAACGGCTCACCGGTGGTGCGCGCCCGGCACTTCGCCCAGAGCGCGTTGGCGGCCTTGGGGTCGAACAGGTTCGACTTCTTCAGCTCGGTGACGCTGAGCAGACCGTCGAGCCACTCCGGCTGGGTGGTGGTGAAGGCCACCGCGTCGGGTGCGCGGTAGGGCTGCTTCGGGCGGTGGAGCACCTTCTCGTCGACCCGGCCCTGGGCCACCTTCTTCAGCACGTGCTTCTCGTCGAGCACGTGGAGCTTGTACGAGTCGGGCAGCGCGAACGCGAGGTCGACCACGTTGCGATCGAGGAAGGGGAAGCGGCCCTCCACCGAGTTGCCCATCAGCATTCGGTCGCCTTGCGACGACAGCAGGTAGCCCGAGAGGAGGGTGCGAATCTCGAGGTACTGGTCCTGCGCGAGGTACGTCCACCGGGGGAACTCCGGCGGCAGCGACGAGAGCAGCCGCGCCACCACGTCGGTGCCGGCCGCCTTGGCCTTCACGTCGGGGTGGAACAACCGCTGGAGCGCCTGGGCCGACTGCCAGCGGGGCAGGTGGGTGAAGCCGGGCTCGCGCCACTTGTCGAGGCCGCGTGCCCAGAACTGCCGCGAGATCGCCCGCTGCGCCACCGGCGAGCGCGCCAGGTACGGGTAGAGCTTCTCCAAGAGCCTCGGCCGCAGCTCGGAGGTGGGCCGCTTCGCCCAGAACCGCCGCACCTTGCCTTCGCGAAACAGGTCGTAGCCGGCGAACATCTCGTCGGCGCCTTCGCCGGTGAGCACCACCTTGATGTCGTGCTGCCGCACCAGCTTCGAGAGCGCGTGGAGCGGCGCCGGCGCGGTGCGCAGAATCGGCCGCTCGGTCAGCCGAATCACCTCGGGGAACACGTTGGCGATGTCGGGGTAGTCGACCACCACCTCGTGGTGCTCGGTGCCGAGGCGCTCCGACATCAGCCGCTGGTATTGCGTCTCGTCGTACTCCGCGTCTTTGAAGCGCAGCGAGAAGGTGTTGAAGCCCGAGCCCTTCGCTTCTTTGCCGAGCGAGGCGATCAGCGACGAGTCGAGCCCGCCCGAGAGGTAGCTGCCCACCGGCACGTCGGCGCGGAGCATGCGCAGCCGGGTCGCGTCGAGCAGCGCGGCCCGCACCGCCTCGGTGGCGTCGGCGAGCGAGCCCTCGAAGCCGCCCTCACCGTCGACCGGAAAGCGGGCCTTCCAGTACGCGAACTTGCGGCTCGAGCCGTCGCGCAGCGAGACCACCAGCGTATGCGCGGGCTCGAGCTCGGTGACACCCTGGAACACCGTCTGCGGCGGCACCACCGTCCAGAAGTTGAAGGTCTCCGACAGCCCGACGGGATCCAGCGCGCGGGGGATCGAGGCGTCGGCGGCGAAGAACGCCTTCACCTCGCTCCCGAACCAGAGTTTGTCGCCATGGCGGCAGAGGTAGAGCGGCCGCACGCCCAACCGGTCGCGCGAGAAGGTGAGCGTCTGTTGCTTCTCGTCGTAGAGGGCGATCGCCCACTGGCCGTTCAGCTTGTCCCAGCACTGGTCGCCCCACTGCGCGTGGGCGTGGAGAATGACCTCGGTGTCGCTCTGGGTGCGAAAGACGTGGCCCAGCGCCTTCAGCTCGTCGCGCAGCTCGACGTAGTTGAAGATCTCACCGTTGAAGACCAGCCAGCGGCTGCCGGTCTCGTTCGACATCGGCTGCTGCCCGGTCTTGAGGTCGATGATCGACAGCCGCGCGTGCGCCAGCCCGACCTGCCTGGAGCGAAAGGCGCCGAACTCGTCGGGCCCGCGGTGCCGCATCGCACCGCACATCTTCACCAACGTCGCGCGATCGACCGGCTCGCCGGAAAAGACCGCCACTCCGGCGATTCCACACATCGGTCAGTGCTCCACCGGTTTGATCAGCAGCGGCGGCGAGTGGAGGTAGAACGCGAACCGGCGCTTCGACTCGATGTCGCGGTACACGCGCTCCACCTGCTCGGCGGTGATCTTCAGCACCGGCGCGACCTCGGCCGCCGGCACCTTGTGATCGTGCGCCCAGAGCGCGAGGTCCATCTCCGCGTGCGCGATCGCGAAGTAGAACTCGTCTTGCCCCTGCGGGAGCGTGTACGTGTCGGTGGTGGGCGGCCGGTTGAGAATCTCCTTCGGCACCCCGAGCGCCTCCGCCACCGCGTAGACCTGGGTCTTGTAGAGGTGCGCGATCGGCTTCACGTCGGCCGCGCCGTCGCCCTGCTTCACGAAGAAGCCCTGGTCGTACTCCAGCCGGTTCGGCGTGCCGGTGACCGCGTAGTTGAGCCGGTCGGCGTGGAAGTACTCCATCATCTTGCGCACGCGCTGCTTGAAGTTGGTCGCCGCGACCATCTTCAGGTACGGCTCGAGCGCCATTCGCTGGGTCTGCGGCTGGCCGCCCGGCGCCTGCACGGTGAGCTGGTAGAAGTTGAGCCGGTCGCTGGCGAGAATCGACGGGAGCACGATCTTGAACTTCCAGTCGGGCTTGGCGTCGGGGAACACCGCCTTGATCGCCTCCTGCTGGGCCTTGTAGCAGCCGAGCGCCTCGAGCGACGGAGCGAGGTTCACCGTCTCGGTCTGAATGCCGAACTTCTTCGCCAGCAGCTGGCCGTACTCGAGCGACTCGTCGGAGCTCGCCTTCTCGGGCATGAAGATGCCGAACACCCGGTCGGGGCCGAGCGCGTTCACCGCCAGCGCGGTCACGGTGGCGCTGTCGATGCCGCCGGAGATGCCGACCACCACGCCCTTCTTCTTCAGATCGCCCATCACCTGCTTCTTGAGCGTCTGGCTGATCTCGGCGATCTCCTGCTTGAGATCGAGCTTCAACACGTCACGGGAAAAGGCCACGTTCACCTCGGGTTTTGATCCACCGTCGAGAGCTTCATCGTACGCGCCGGGTTGCCGAGCGCCAGCGAGTCTTCAGGAACATCTTTCGTCACCAGCGCGCCGGCCGCCACCACTGATCCACGGCCGATGGTCACCCCCGGCTCGATCACCGCGCCGTGGGCGATCCAGCAGTCGTCGCCGATGCGAATCGGGGCGACTTTGCTGCCCATCTTGTCGCAAAGAAAAATCATCGAAGCGAACAGGCAGCCTCGGCCGACCTCGATCGACTGGTGCACCTCGAAGCGGGTGCCGTAGTTGATCGAGGTGTCGCTCCCGATGTTCAGCACGCCGCCCTCGTGGGCCTCGATGCTGGAGGGGATCATGCCGCCCACGAAGGTGACCCGATCGCCGAACACCACCCGGCCGCGGTTCTCGACCTTCACCAGGCCCAGCGCGCAGAGGCGCTCACCGGCCTCGCAGCCACGAAAGACCCACTTCGCGCGCGCGAACCCCGCCAGGCGGGCCGATTTGGTCCTCAGCCACTTCGCCCGATCAGTTCCATCGAGGGGAGCGAGCAGCTCGGCTCGCAGCATGTCGACTGCCTTCACGCTCCGATAAACTGGCACGTCGCAAGCGGCGACGCACGACCATTGTCTACGGCGTCGCCACCTGTACGAAAACGGTCGAAACCGTGCCCCGCCACGAGCCGTCGATCTGCACCGCGCCCTGGCAGTTGAGGTCGGAGCCCGGCATGCAGCGGAAGGTGATCGACGCCGCGCCGTCGACCAGCGGCACATCGGGCTGTTCGAGCAGCGCGCCGCCGAGGTTGGCGAAGTGCGCGGTCCCCACTCCCGGGTTTCCGTTCTCGTCCCAGGTCAGAAGCTTCAGCACCGTGGTGGGCTGGGAGGCCGAGATCGACGCCGGGGTGGCTCCAATCGAAGCACCGAGGGCCTTGTCGGGCCCGGCGGGGCCACAGGCGGCGAAGGCGAGGCAAAGCGGGAGCAGAAGGGAGCGCATGCGTGATCGGTAATCACGCCGCGTGCCAGACCCGGCGTCAGAGGTTTGACGCGATCAGCGGTTGATCACGATCTTCTGCGACTCGCTGAGCGGCTTCTCGGGCTTCGAGCTCACCCCGACCTGCTTCTCGAGGGTGGCGAGGCGGGAGACGACCTGGTCGTAGAGCTGATCGATCTTCACGTGGAGCTGGGTGACCTCGAGCCCGGCGCGAATGTTGGCGTCGAACTCCACGTCGGAGCGGATCTGCTCCTTGGCGGCCTGGCGGTTCTGGCTGATCAGCACCATGCAGGAGAGGAAGATCGCCTCCAGCGAGACCACCATCGTCAGCAGCCCGAAGGGGTACCGGTCCCACGGGGGGAGCCAGGCGCTCAGCATCGGGAAGTAGTCGGTGTTGAACGCGATCCACACGAAGAACCAGACCGCGTGCACCATCAAGAACGAGAAGGTGCCCGAGAACGCCGCCGCGCCGTCGGCGATGCGCTCGATGATGCTCAGCCGGTCTTCGACCACCTGGTTGGGGCTGGCGGTGGGGCGAATGCCGAGCAGCTTGTCGGCCTCGCGCAGGCGGCGGCCGATCACGGCCAGCACGTCGAGGGCGGCGGTGGGGTGCCGCTGGAACAGCAGGGTGAGGTCGCCGCGATCGACGCGGAGGCAGCGGGCGTCTTGAATCGCGACTGCTCCGGCGGAGCGCGGGTCGCCGTCGAGCAGCGAGAGCTCGCCGAAGAAGTCGCCGCGCTTGGCGGTCTCGAACACGATGCGCTGGCCGGTGGTGTCTTCGACGAAGATCTCCACTTCGCCCTCGGCGACGATGAAGATCGAATCGCCGGGATCGCCGCGCTTGAACAGCATCTGGCCGGCCTTCACTTCGACCACTTCGAGCTGCGCGGCGAGCAGCGCGCGCTCCTCGTCGTCGAGGCGCTCGAAGAGAGAAACCGCTGTCAGAAGTGCCGTGTCGGCTGCCATGACGCAAACGCTGCGTATCACAGCGTGGCATGCCCATCGCAACCCTCTCTGGTCATGATGAAACCCGCCCTCGATTGGAAGCTTCTGGTGGACGATTGCGGTGGTGCGACCCGAGCGTTCGACGTGATTTACACGTTCCGGGCAGAACTGGCCGAGCTGGCGGGTGGGGTCAGAGATGCCATCCGGGGTCACTCCACTGGGGCGCTGATGACCTCAGCCGGCCGGCTCCATGGTGCGCTGAACGCGGTGAATGCGCACACCGCCGCCGAGCTCGCCGCTCAGCTCGCCGAGCTGGCGGAGCAGCCCGCCGTCTCGCCCTACCCGGTGTGGATGAAGCTCTGCGCCGAGCTCGGCCGCGTCGAAGCCGCGATGAACGGGCTCGATCGCCGGGCCGCCTAGGCCGCGCGCCGAAAACGCTGGCGGTACTCGGCCGGGCTCACCCGCACCACCCGGTGAAACACCCTCCGCAGCGTCTCCTCCGTCCCAAACCCGCAGTCCTCCGCGATGCGCGCGTGGCCGTGGTCGGTCACCTCCAGCTGGCGCCGTGCCGCCGCCACCCGAACCTGCTCCACGAACGACGCCGGCGTGCGCCCCACCTGGGCGGTGAACACCCGCGCGAAGTGCCGCGGGCTCATCGCCGCGCGCTTCGCCAGGGTGCCGACGTCGTGCCGGGCGCCCGGTTGCTCGCTGATCTGCGCGATCAGCTTTCTCAGCCGCTGGTCGACGGCGGTGCGCGGCACCAGCGCGGCCGAGAACTGCGACTGCCCTCCGGGGCGGTTGAAGAACACCACCAGCAAGCGCGCGACCTGCAGCGCCACCTTCGAGCCGAGGTCCTTCTCCACCAGGTGGAGCGCGAGGTCGATGCCGGAGGTGACGCCCGCGGAGGTGTAGACCGGGTGCTGGTCGGTGAAGATCGCGTCGGTCTCCACGCGTGCCTTTGGGAACCTCTGGCGCAGGTGGTCGAGCGAGAGCCAGTGGGTGGTGCAGCGCCGGCCGTCGAGCAGCCCGAGCTGGCCGAGTACGAAAGCGCCGCCGCAGATCGACACCTTGCGGCCGGAGCCCGCGGCGAGCCGCTCGACCTGCTTCAGGTTGGCGGCGGCGACGGTCTCTCCCGTCATCTCGAAGCTGCCGCCGATGATCAGCGTCTTCGCCGGCCGCGCCTTGCGGAAGGGCGTCGCCACGAGGGTGAGGCCGGCCGCGGTGGTCACCTGCGCTTCGGGCGCGGTCACCTCCTGCCGGTAGAAGGGTGGCCGGCCCACGCTCTTCAGCAGCCGGTTGGCGACGTCGAACACCGCCATCGGGCCGCTCACGTCGAGCAGCTCCACCCCGGGCAGCGCCACGAACAGCACGGAGTGCGATGGCTGAAAGGGTGGGGTCTTCGTCATTTCGGCCATCGTAGCGCGCCGCTAGCGTGGCGTCATGACCGAGCCCTACGAGCTGTACGCGATGCCGTTCAGCTGTTCACTCGCGGCGCACCTGGCGCTGCGCGAGGCGGGGTTGCCGCACCGGTTGCACTGGGTGAAGCGCGGGGCGACCGAGCTCGCCGAGGGCGGCGACTACCTGGCGCTCAACCCGAAGCGGAAGGTGCCGTTGCTGGTGCTGCCGGGGGGCGAGAAGGTCACCGAGAACGCGGCGGTGCTGCTGGCGATCGCCGAGCAGGTCGAGCCTCTGGGCGCCGCAGATCGCCGTCGCGCGTTCGAGTGGCTCACCTTCATCGGCACCGAGCTTCACAAGCAGGTGCTGTTCGTCTCCTACGACCGGTCGAGCCCGGCCGAGGCGAAGGCCGACGTTCGGGGGCGGTTGTTGCCTCCGGTGCTCGAGCACCTCGACCGGCACCTCACCGGCCGAGAGTGGTTGCAGAGCGATCGCCCGTCGGCGCCAGACTTCTACCTGAGCTGGGCGTTGCTGCTGATGAAGGATCTCGGCGTCGACCTCACTGCCTACCCGGCGGTGAACGCGTACCGGGCGCGCGGCGCAGCTCGGGAGTCGTTTCAGGCGGTGATTGCGCTCGAGCGCCAGGCGTTCGTCGCCGCGGGAGGCAAGCGATGAAGGTCTCGCTCTTGTTGTTCGACGGCTACACCGCGCTCGATGCGGTGGGCGCGTACGAGGTGCTGGCGCGAATTCCCGGGTTCGACTTCGAGTGCGTGGCGCAGCACAAAGGGGTGATTGCCGCCGACACCCGCCGCCTCGGGCTGGTGGCGTGGCGCACGCTCGACGAGTTGACGGCGACCGACGTGTTGCTGATACCCGGTGGGCCGGGCGCGCTGGCGCTCGAAGAAGACCGCGCGTTTCTCGACCAGCTGCGCGCGCTCGATGCGACCACCACCTGGACGATCGCGATCTGCAACGGGGTGGGGTTGTTGGGCGCTGCCGGCCTGCTGAAGGGCCGCTGCGCCACCACGAACTACTTCTACCGCGACCGGCTGCGCGGCTACGGCGCCCGGGTGGTCGACGAGCGCTGCTGCGACGACGGCAAGTACGTCACCGGCGCCGGCGTGTCGGCGAGCATCGACACCGCGCTCTGGTTCGCGGGCAAGGTCGGCTCTCCCGCGCTGATGAAAGCGCTCGGTCTGGGCATCGAGTATTTCCCTTCGCCGCCGTATCCCGAGCGCCGGCCCGAAGACTCCCCCGCTGAGATTCAGGGGCTGGTGCGTGCCGCCGAAGAAGCCCAGCTCGAGACCCTGCGCGTGGAGCCTCCATTTCCGACCCGGGGCTGACCACCCCCAACGCAGTTGCCGTCACTGCGGCGGCGGAGGCGTACCGCTGCCATCGGGCTGCGGAGGCGGCGGGGTGCCGTTGTTCTGCTGCTGCGGCGGAGGCTGCTGCTGCTCCGACGGAGGCGGCGGCGAATCGCTCGCCGGCGTGGTGCCTGCGGCGGGGTTCATCACCGGCGGCTCGCGCCCGCCCTTGAACTCGTACCCGATCTCGAGATCGATCTGCGCGCCGAACTGGTTGGTGTACCGGGCCGACGCGGCATCCAACCGGTAGGTCTGGTACGCGCGGCCGTTGATGAACAAGAACGGGAGCAGCCGCAGCCGCGCGCCGGCGAGCAAGATCGTCTTCCCGTCCTGGAACTTGCCGAACTCGCCGACGTCGTCGAACCCGCGCTTGTAGTAGCTGGCGAACAGCTGCAGAAAATTGAAGAACGGCACCTCGAGGTGCGCCACGAAGTTGTGGCCCTTGATCGCGTTGTCGTCGAGCGACACGGTGAAGCCGACCGCATCGCGAATGCCCCAGCTGGCCTCGAGGTAGAAGCCGGCGCGGTTCCCCAGGCCGGTGTCCATCACGTAGCTCTGCTTGGTCTGGTACTGGATCTGCCCGTTGATGCGCTGGGGCTGCTGGTAGAACTGAAACCGTTCGATCTCGTAGAAGGTGTCGAAGTACGACGGCATGTAGTGGCTGCCGAGGTACCGCAGCTCCGCCACCACCCGAAACGCGTTCACCGTCTTGGTGCCGACGTTGAAGCGCCCGAGCGCGCCCACCGTGGCGCCGCCGCTCCCGTCGACCAGCATCGAGTAGTCGACGTACGGCTTGATGTCGACCTCGTCGGTCTTCACCACCTTCACCTCGGCGTCGATGCCCACCAGCTTCACCGCCCGGGTGGTGCTCTGCACCCGGCAGCCGCTCGGGTCTTTCGTCTCGCAGCCGGTCGGGGTCAGCAGCCGCACCCCCTGGTCGGTCTGGTTCAGATACGGCGCCTGCCAGTCGAGCGCACCGGAGATGCCGATCGACAGGCTCTTCGCCCAGAAACTCGACGCTCCGAAGAACGACAGCGGCTTCACGAACGCGATCGCCGACAGCAGGTTCCACTGCAAGATGTCGTTGGTGAAGAACTCGAAGCCCGCGTAGTCGTTGTACGCGTCGACCTCCGCCGACACCCGCACGTAGTCGAGGTCGATGTTCGGCGAGTACCGCCGCACCAGCTCACCGTGGCCGATGCTGGTCGCGTACCGCTGGCCGATGTTGACGTAGAGGTGATCTTCCTTGCGGCCGTAGGTGATGTACTTGAGCACCCGGCCGAAGTCGTGGAACTGGGCCCAGTCTTCCTTGCGAAAGCGGCCCTTGTTCTTGAACCCGTCGTAGTTGGCCTGCTGCGCGTAATCGAGGTCGTCGCCGGGGAGGTCGAAGATGGTGAAGCGCAGCGGCACTCCGATGCCGGCCTTCAGGTCTCCGTCGAGAAACCTCAGGTCCACCTGCGGCTCGATGCGCGCGTAGAACGAGTTCTCGAACAACTCCGGGCCGAGCGAGACGCCGATGCGGTTGTTCTTCACCACCAGCTGTTCGGCGCCCAGGTAGACCGACAGCTCGCCCTTCACGAAGCCCTGCGACGGCGCCATCAGCTCCGCCGCGGTCGGCCCCGACGCGGTCGCCGGAGCAGGCTCGGGGGTCAACGCGGGAGCGACCGGGGCATCGCTGCTGCCCGCGCCGGCGTCAGGAGGAGGCGCGACCGGTGCGGCCACCGGCTCGGGCGGAGGCGGTGCCACCGGCTCCACGCCACCGTCCACGTCGGCAAGCGCCAACGCCACCACCAAACCCAGTTGGATCATGAGTGCCCCGGCTCCCGGGGCTCGATTCTACTGCACCCGCTACTTCGTACAGGGCTTGATCTGCGCCATCAGCGCGGTGATCGCCGCCTCGTCGAGCACGGTGCCCTTGGGGTCCACCTCTTCCGCGGGCTTATCGGGGTGTGGGTCTTTTTCGCTCCAGATCGCCACCCGCACCGAGCCGTCGGTCGCCGAGCACTCGATGTCGAGCAGGGTGTTCAGCCGCATCGGGTTGCCGCCCCGGTCGAAGTCGGCGCTGATGTGCCCGCGGCTCGCGATGTACTTCACGGTCGCGCCGTCGCCGGTCTTCACCACGCCCTTGCCGATCACGTCTTTCACGTCGACCGGCACCATGTTGCGGGGGAACACCTCGGCGTTCTCGGTCTTGCCGTCGAAGTAGTCGCGCATCTGCTTCGAGTTCTCGTTCTCGATGATCCGCCAGTACTGGAACACCCGGGTGAAGTTCGGCACCCCCGCGTCAGGCACGATCGGCGCGTCGATCAGAATCGCCTGATCCATCACCATCGGGATCGAGACCGCGATCACCGGGTAGTAGCCCTCGGGCGCCTGGCCGAGAAACTTCTTCACGTTCTCGGCCTTCTGGGTGTCGTCGACGAACCCCTTGCCCACCGAGCGCCCCAGCAGCAGGCACCCGCCGCAGGTGCCGGCGATGCCGAGCACCATCAGCAGCATCATCAGGCCGCAGCCGATCGCGATGTAGAAGGCGGGACTGCGCGGAGGCTTGGCGATGGGAGCCGGGTTCGGGTTCACGCCGAGCGTCTTAGACTACGGAACCGACGACTGCAGCACGAAGTAGATGCTCTGGTAGTAGAGGTTGAGCGCCTTGAACAGGTAGCCGGTGAACACCCAGAGCGTCGCCACCCCGCCCAACATCAGAATGTGGGTGACGAAGGTGTACTCGACCATCGCCTGGCCGCGAATGTGACGAAGCAGCGAACGGGCGCGAGCTGTTACCGGCCCTTTTTCTTGCACTTGTCTTCGCATTTCTTCTCTCCTTCGCCGCAGCCCTTCTTGCACATCGCACCGCCCTTGGCGCCCGCGTACTGGTTGCAGACGTCACCGCACTCGGTCTTGGCGTGCTCGCAGCGTTGAGAGCAGGTCATGTTCGCCGACGAGGTCGTGTGCTTCGCCAGGGCCGGCGCGGCCAACATCAGCGCTGCTGTCACGAAGAGTCGGGTCATACCTGGCCTGCAATGCTGACATAGATCGCGACGGTCTGCCCCTCTCGTTTCTTCAACACCACCGAGGCCGACGAATCGCCCCGCCGCGCGTCGATTCGCACCTCGGAGGGCAGCGCGTGATTCACCTCTTCGACCTTCCAACCCTTCTCGGTGAAGCCCTTCGAGTAGAAGTCGGCCACGTCGTCGAGCTTCTGCTCCACGGTGGCGAAGTAGCTCCTTCGCGCCGAGGCGCCCTCGTCGAAGTCGAACACCACCGAGCCCTGGGCGTTGGGCAGCACCGGCACCGTCTGCGGCAGCTGCCCACCGGCAGACTCGTAGTACTTGCCCGGGTACGACACCGAGGGGAACACCACCGTGTGGCCCCGGTTCTTCATCACCGAGATCAGGTGGAGCTTCTCGTCGCCCATGTCGAGGTAACCGACGTAGCCCGCGCCGGGTGAGAACCGGTGGTGCACCAGAAACCGGCCCATGTCGGAGAACTTCTTCTCGTAGAAGCCGAGCACCTGGTCGATGTCGTCGTCGGTGGTGAACCACGCCATGTGCAGGTCGTCGCCCTGCACCCGCTGCTTCTGCGCCAGGTCGCGCGGGTTGGCGTTGGGGTAGGGCGGTATGCCCTCGAGCGCCCGCGGGTCGACCGGCGGCGCCGACATGTCGGCCGGGGTGGCGCGCGGCGCGGGAGGAAAATGCTCGGCCGGCAGGGTGTCGGCCAGCTGCTTCACCTGCTTGAGCTCTTTGCGATCGTTGGCCTGCTTGCGCAGCGACAGCCCCACTCCGCCCGCGGTGCCGAGCACCGCCGCCAGCACGATCACCTTGAGGGGATGGACGGAGCGCAACACGGGCAACCTCTAGTTGGGAATCTGCTTCATGCCCATGTAGTGGTTGCCGCGGTCGTTGTACGACTTCTCGACCTGGTTGTTGCCGTTGTCGTCCCACGCCGACGAGTAGAAGTCGTTCACCGTCGGAGGCGCCGACTTCGAGAAGCCCAGCTGCGGGGTGAAGATCAGATCGCCCATCGGGGTGTTGTCGGCGAACACCGCGATCGGCGACAGCAGCTGATCGCTCATCGCCTGAATCGGGAAGGTGACCAGCGCGATGCCCTCGAACATCTGCGGGTAGCCGGCCGACATGCGGTCGAACAGCACGCCCGAGGGGCTGTCGGGGTCGACGTCTTCGACCGAGGTCATCGCCCAGGTGTCGGTGATCAGCGAGAACTGCTGCTGCTCCAGAATGTAGGTGTTCTGGGCGTTCATGCCGGCGGCGACGCCGTGCACGTCCTGGTTGGTCTGCATCTCGGTGCGGGTGGTCAGCACCTTCGAGAAGTCCTGGAGCACCTTCTGGGGCAGGTAGTAGTTGATCACCGCCAGCTGCGCGTTGCAGCTGATCTGCCCGCCCTGCTTCACCTTGTCTTTGATGCCCCCGGTGATCGTCTGGCCCAGCTGCTCGGTGCCGACGTCGCCGTCTTGAATGCTGCACTTCACCTGGTGCGCGCCGGGCACGATCCAGCACTCGTGGGCCGACATCGACACGTGGTGGTGAAAGTCTTTGCACTCGAAGCTGCCGTCGTACGAGTTGTACGCGGTGGTGTGGTCGCAGAGCCCGAGCCGAATGTTGTGCTGCACCGAGGTCGAGCCGGCGCCCGCCATGAAGCTGCCCGGGTTCTCGTAGTTGACGGTGGTGTAGTCCCACGGGGCCGAGAACACCGCCTCGGCGAGGTCGAGCTTGAACCGCAGCAGGTCGTCCAGGAAGAACGCGTAGAGCAGCAGCGGCACCAGCACGATGCAGAGCACCGCCGTCTCGACGGTGGCCTGACCGCGGCGCCGCCTGTTGCGAAGCGTTTGGGCGAGCGTGCTCATCAGAGGCTCCCGTCGTCGCCTTCGACCACGAACTCGGAGGTGATCGCTCCGTCCTGGTCGACCGCGCCCAACAGCTCGGCCGCCTCCTGCTGCTTCAGCGGGTGGAGCTTGGCGCGCCAGTATGGGTCGAACATCGTGGGCGCGAACTGCCAGCTGTCGAACCGGTGAAAGTAGACCTTCGCCTTCGAGATCGCCTTGCCGTCACCCTGCGGGCCCATGTTCAGGGTCCACTGGCCGCGCTGCCCGTCGCTCATCGACACCGCGTGCTGGTTGTTCAGCTCCCACGGGTTGTCGGCGTTGGTCTTCGCCCGCACCCGCAACGGCTGGGTGAGAAACCCGAAGGCCGAGGGCTGGTTGAAGTCGGTGTCCTGGTTGTCCTGGCTGCGGAAGTTGATGAAGCAGTCGCCCTGCATCATGCAGCTCATGCCGTCTTCAGACTGAATGCCGGTGAACTTGTCGTGCTGCGACTGGTGCGCCTCCGAAGGCTCGTGGTCGCCGCCGTTCTTGTCGGAGGCGATCTTGGCGCTGAACACCATGCCCCCCACGCCGTCTTGCCACTGGGCGATGAAGAAGCCCGACTGCGACGAGCAGATGTCTTTGCCCTCTTCGAGCGAGCCCAGGCTGCAGTCGGTGTTGTCGGCGACGCCGGTGTCCCACCCCGACATGATCGGGATCGCCATGCCGTCGCTCTGAATGTTCATGTAGCCCTGGCCGTTGGGCATGCCCCAGTCGAAGTAGAGGTGGAGCGGAATCGCGGGAGGCCCCGACCGCACGAAGGCCGGCCGCGAGGCGTTCACCACGTCGGCCATCACCGCCGAGCGCTTCTCTTTGCCCGACACCCCGGGGTCGCTGCAGAGGTCGTCGAGCGGCGAGCCCTCCATGCCGCAGGCGTAGTTCTGGAGGTTCTTCGCCCCCATGATCGCGTTCAGCCCCGAGGCGTACTTCGCGTTCCAGTTCCCCATGTTCGCGAGCTTGGAGCCCATCGAGTACTGGAGCCCGGTTTGTATGACGCCCAGCAGCTGGTCGACGTGAATCAGGTTCACCGCCATCTGCAGCATCTCGATCGACTGGTTGAACTTGTCGTCGAGCTGGCTGACCTTGTCGGCCATGTCTGACGACTTGTCCATGTACTGGAGCGCGATCATGATCGCCTGAATGCCGTGTATGCAGTGCATCACCGCGCAGCAGAACGGCTGGCACTCGCAGCACTGGGCGAACTCTTCGGCGGCGATCTCGAAGAAGCTGATCTCGGCGGCGGTGAGAATGGAGGGGATCAGCGAGATGCCCGCCATGTACGCGTGCAGGGTGCACATCGAGACGTAGACGGCGGCCTCGGAGCGGTTGGTGTACGCGTAGTAGTTGTACGAGCGGGCCTCGATCACCGCGACCGAGTAGGCCATCGCGTCAGAAGACGACTGCAGCCGCATCTTCTCGTGAATCGCGTTGGTGAGGTTGAAGCTGAGCATCAGCATCAGCGCCATCACCAGCAAGGTCACGCAGCCCAGCACCAGGGTCTGCCCGCGGGTGCGCAGCTTCGCCGCGCGAGCCGAGCGGGTCACGGGCCTAGGCGTCATCGTCGACCGACGAGTCGTCATCGCCGCCTCCTCCTCCGGGTACCACACCACCTGAGCCGCCGCTGCCGCCCCCCTGCTTGGGGAACCGAACGATGCAGCCGTTCTCTTGCGGGAGCTCGTAGTCGCCGCCGGCGTTGGGAAACAGGTTCGACTGCATGCGCATCGCCCAGTTCGCCCGAATCGGGAAGATGTACACGCCCTGGTCGTGGCCGACCGAGTACTTGCCCTTCTCGGTGTTCGCCAGCTGCGACAGCGTGCGCGGCTCGAGCCCGAGCCGGTAGGCGCGGTACATGTCCATGTTCTCGGAGCCGTAGGCCATGTGCCAGATCAGCATGTTCGCGAACGGGATCACCATTCGGTAGTTGAAGGTCACCTGAATCGAGAGCCGGGTCTTGTCGAAGCCCTCCCAGTTCTGATCGGTGATGGTGTCTTTGCCGTCGAAGTCGAGGTCGTCGCCCGCGTTCTGCAGCAGCTTCTTGTTCGGGCTGCAGATCATCACCTCGACGTAGGGAATGCCGCTCGCGTCGGAGTTGCTGTTGTTGCGCAGCTGCTCGTACGCCATGCCCAGGTCGGTGCCGGAGGTGACGTGAAAGACGCTCCCGGTGGCGTGGTCGGCGCCGTTGGCGCCCTTCGAGATCAGCGGGATCAGCACCGAGAGCGCCGCGTTGGTCATGCGCTTGTGGTTGCCGGAGCCGATCGAGCCGGCCCGCGCCGCCTTGTACGCCGCGTAGCGGGTCATCAGCCGGGCCTGGTGCATCAGCATGATCTGCAGAATGCCGAGCAGAATGAAGGTGAAGAGCGGCATCACGATCGCCGTCTCGACCACCGCCTGCCCTGACTCGCGCCGCGAAGCTGCCCGCACCGCCTTCGCATCGCACCTGGCCGGGCGCCGAAACATCCGTAATCTGGCCAGAAGGGTGCGCATGGGCTTCGAGAGATTATCGGTTGTCGACTTCACCGGTCGCGTTCGGCGGCACGTCGACCGATGATCCGTGTGGGACAACTGCCTACCCGCTGGTTGGCCTGCCTGGCGCGGGGCCCTACTGCTCCCCCATGTCCTGGAGCATCTCTTTCGAGAAGGCGTTGCAAGGGTGCTCAGCGGTTGGGAAATACCGCTCGATGTCCTTCAGCATCGCGATCGCTTTGCGGCGCTGAGGAGGCTTCACCGTCATCGCCTTCTGGTACTCGACCAGCAGCGAGTTGCATTGCTTGTCGAGCAACGGCCGCACTTCGCGCATGCGGGTGCGGGCGAGGTCGTAGAGCTCTTTGGGGCGGTTCGCCGCGCCGAGCGACTCCAGCTCGAGCCAGGCGGTGCGAAACGACTTCCAGGAGCGGAACAGGTTGTCGTCGCCGAGGTCTTTGTTCTCGAACGCCTTCTCGGCGCGCTGAATGTCTTCGCGGGCGGCGCGGGCGGTCTCGTCGGGTGACAGGTCGGGCACCGGCACCTGCTCGAGCCTGACGTTCCAGATTCTCCACGGGTCGCTGTTGGGCGGGTTGTGGAGCGAGTCGAAGATCAGGTTGTTGACCTCGTTCTTCTTCACCACTTCCGGAGGGAGGACGACCTCGAGCTCGCGGCCGTTCACGTCGATGGTGTCGGGGGGGATGAAGCCGAGGTCGGTGCCGTTGGCGTTGATCGACACCTCTTCTTTGGAGATGTCTTTGGCCTGGTAGTGGAGCACCACCACCACCTTGGTGGGCGCGGCGACGCTGAAGTTGAACACCTTCATGTCGGAGCGCTGCCACTGCACGTCGTCGCCGGCGCCGAAGCTGTCGCGCACCGGGGGCGCGTTGGCGAACAGCTCGGTGGGCTCGATCTTCGGCGGGCCCGACGGCTTGGGCCAGGCGACGTAGACGGCGGCGGCCACCGTGCCGGCGGCGAACGCGCCGACCACGATCACGCTGAAGATCTTCGCCGGCATCGACATGTCGGAGAAGGCCAGGCCGACCCGGCCCATGGTCGACTTCTGCGCTTCGCGGCGCTGCCGCATGCGATCGGCGGCCGAGAGCGGCGAGTCGGTCTCTTCTGCTTTCTCAGACTTGCGCAGGCCCCGCTCTTCGCCCTTTCGGGCCAGCTCGCGCTTGGGCACGTCGCGGGTCTCGTCGAGCGCGACGTTGGCGTTCGCCTTCGCCAGCGCCCGCGGCGGCTGCATCTCGACCTCGCGGGTCGAGCCGACGTCTTCCGCGCCGTTCTTGTCGCGGGTGTCGTCTTTCTCGACGTCGAGCTTCTTGCCGCGGGGCACCGTGCCGACCTCGGCCTCGGTGTCGGTGCGGGGCACCGGCATCTTCGCGCTGCCGCGCTTCGCCGGCGGCGGCGCCTCTTTCTGCGGCTTGAGGATGGTGGCGTTGGGATCTTCGGGCTCGCCCTCGACGTCGCCGGTGTCTGACGGCGGCGGCTGGGCGAGAGTCTCGCTGCGGGCGAGCGGGGTGCTGAAGGTGAACACCACGTCGCCGATGGTGATCAAGTCGCCGGAGTGGATCTCGCGCGCGCCGCTCAGCTCCTTGGAGTTGAGCTTGGTGCCGTTGGCGCTCTTCAGGTCTTCGACGAAGAACTTGTTGTTCTTCACATAGACGCGGCAGTGGCTGCGAGACGCACTCGCGTCTTTCACCACGATGTCGTTGTCCGCGGTGCGGCCGAGCCTGGCCTCGGCTTGATCGAACTCGAAGTCGGTGCCCTGGCCGGGGCCCTTGGAGACGGTCAGCGTGAACGCCACGACCGAAGGCGAATACAACCGCTGCCTCGGGTCAAGTGCCGTAAGGTGGTGACCATGGCTGACGTTCGGGTCATCACTGAGCTTGCGGGTCTCCAGTGCCGCGTCTTGCAAGAGGGCGATGCAAAGGCGAAGGCGTGCGTGGTGCTTTGCCACGGCTTCGGAGCGCCGGGCGACGACCTGGTCGGGCTCTACGGCGAGCTGATGGAGAGCGAGCCCAAGCTCCACGGGGTGCGCTTCGTGTTTCCCCAGGCGCCGCTCTCGCTCGCCGCGCTCGGCTACCCGCCCGGCAGCCGCGCCTGGTGGAACATCGACTTCGACGAGATTCAGCGGTTGAGCGCGGGCGACTCGGCGGCGATGCGGGAGTTTCGCAAGCGCGAGCCGCTCGGCATGCCCGAGGCGCGCGCGGCGGTGCTCAAGCTTTCGCAGGAGGTGCTTCAGTCGACCGGCCTGCCGGCGAACAAGCTGGTGCTGGGCGGGTTCTCGCAGGGCGCGATGATCACCACCGACGTCGCGCTCCGCCTCGAGGAGCCGCCGGCGGCGCTGGTGACGATGTCGGGCACGTTGCTGATCGAAGACGTCTGGCGGCCGAAGGCGATCGCGAGGCGCGGGCTGAAGGTGTTTCAGTCGCACGGCCGGCAAGACCCGGTGCTGCGCTTCGACGCCGCGCAGCTGCTGCGCGACCTCTACACCCAGGCTGGAATGCGGGTCGACTGGCACGAGTTCGACGGCGGCCACGGCATCCCGCTCGATGTGTTTCGCGCGCTGGGGGCGTTCCTCGTGCAGACCCTGGGGTGAGGTTAGAATCGGCGCCGTGCTGTTCCGCGCCAGCCTGCTCGCTCTGCTGATCACCGGCTGCACCGGTACGGTGGGTGACGTGCCCGGCGGCGCGGGCGGCGGCGGAGGCGACCCGACCGGAGGCGGCGCGGGCGGAGGCGGCACCATTCCGCTGCGGCTCTCCACCTTTCAGTCGCTCAACGGCGGCCTGCCCTCCAACTTCAAACCGGCCGGCGCGGCGCTGCTCAACGGCACCATCTACCTGGGCGGCGGCAGCGGCGTGTTCAGCCTCGACGCCAACGCCACCGCCTGGGCCGACTCGGCCGCGCCGCTCAACGCCGGTGAGACGGTGACCTCGGTGACCCGCAACGGGCTGACGGTGCTGGTGACGGTGGCCGACACCGCGGGCGGGCACGGCGGCGTGCTGGCCTACGACTTCGGCCCCGGCGCGTGGCGGCGAACGATGGCGCCCGACGCTCCCGCGTACGCGCTGCTCAAGAAGAGCTCGGAGCTGGTGTTGGTGGCCGGCGACTCGCTCTGGGCCTCCACCGACGGCAACAGCTGGATGAAGCGGAGCTCGGGCGCCTGCGTGCAGGGCGCGGTGAAGTTTTTCGCCGGCTCGGCCGCGGCGGTGCGCATCTTCACCGTCACCGCGGCGGGGCTCTGTTTCTCCGACGACCAGGGCGCGAGCTGGAACACCGGCTTGATCGGCGGCGACATCGTCGCGCTGGCGGCGGCCGATCAATACGTGCTGATCATCTCCACCACCGACGGGGCGCAGCGCAGCGAGAACTACGGGAGCACCTTTCACCCGTTCACGCCCACCGGCGCGGTGAGCGCGTTCGCGATGACCTCGGGCAAGACCTTCGCGGTGACCCCGGCGGGGCTGATCGTGAGCGACGACGGCGGTCAGACCTGGAGCGACGGCAACGCCGGGCTCCCCACCGGGATGCCGATCGACGCGCTGGTGGTGGCCGGCAGCGACGTGCTCGCGTCGCTCGGCGGCGAGGTGTGGCTGGCGCAGCTGTCGCTGCAGTGACCCCGAAGGCCGGAGACTACGGCTTCTTGTCGGGGGTGCCTTCGGCCCGGTTCGAGCCGTTCTCTTCCTGCTGCACCTTGGGGTTCGACTTCCACTCGAAGTCGGCGGGGACCTTGCCGCCACCGCGGGTGCCCGAGGTCCACTCCTTGGTCTGGTGCTCGATGTCAGCGGGGCCGGAGGGCGGCTTGTAGGCGGGGGTGATCGCGTCGTTCGACATGGGCCAATTGCTAGCCCAAACTGAGGCCCGTGGCCAACGCCCAAGCCGCGCTGAAGACCCGGGTTCAGGCGTTCGACTGGCTGCGGGGCCTGGCGGTGGTGTTCATGATTCAGTGCCACGCGCTCGGGCTGCTCACCCCCGACCTCCAGGTGAGCCCGCTGGCGCGCTTTCTCCGCCGGCTCGACGGGCTGGTGGCGCCCGCGTTCATCTTCTCGGCCGGCTTTTCGCTGGCGCTGGTGCAGGTGCGCGGCGCCGCGAGCGGCCCCCGGTGGGTTCGGGCGCTGAAGACGCTGCGCCGGCTGTTGGAAGTGTTCCTGGTCGCCGAGTTGGTGAACTGGGCCTGGTTTCCGGTGTGGAGCGAGCCGCACTGGTTCATTCGAATCGACATTCTTCACTGCATCGCGATCTCGCTGGTGCTGGCGCTGCCCTTGATGGTGCTGCTGGCGCGGCAGCCGAAGGTGCTCCGGTGGGTGGCGCTGTCGGCGGCGGCGGCGGTGTTCTTCGTCTCGCCGTACATGGAGTCGGGGTGGGGCGCGCTCGACTGGCTGCTCGACTCGACCCCGAACGCGTGCGGCAAGGACTGCAGCGCGACCTTCCCGCTGTTCCCCTGGGCCGGCTACGTCTACCTGGGCGCGTCGGCCGGAGCGACCGCGGCCTCGGGCGACCTGCGCACGCTGCTGCGCTGGCTGGGCGGCATCGGGCTGGTGGCGGCCGCGCTGTGGACCTTCAGCGACCAGGTGAAGGCGCTCTACCCGCCGCACAATTACTGGGTGACCGACCCGGCCAACGCGGGCTGGCGGGTCACCCTGGTGATCGCGGTGTTGCTCGGGCTGCTGGCGCTCGAGCACCGCGCACCGAAGGCGGCGTCGAGCGCGGCCTTGAAGCTGATCAACGTCTACGGCACCTCGTCGATGGCCTCGTACTTCTGGCACGAGATGCTGCTCTTCTTTCGAATGCCGTTGGCCTACCTGATTCCCTGGGGCTTCAGCATCACCGGCACCTGGGGCAACAGCTGCGGCTGGGCCGGCTACTGGGCGCTGGTGCTGGTGCTCTGGTCGGCGACTTGGGGGCTCGCCTGGCTCACCGACCGAATCTACAAGCGCGTCGACGCGAAGCTGCCGTCGTTGCCCTCGCCGCCCAAGGTCACGGGAACGAGTACACCGTGAGCGTGGAGTTGCCGTTCACTCCGCCGAGCAGCCGGTAGAGCGAGTGGTCGGGCCCGAACTGGAGCACCGCGTTGCCGCTCACGTTGGTGGGCACGCCGCTGGGCAGCGCGAGCGTTCCACCGTCGGCCGCCACGTGCGCCAGGGTGCTCGACAACAGCTCGAGGTAGTAGTCGCCGTGCCGGGCGTCCTCCACCACGCTGTAGACCGGCGCCGCGAAGGTGCCGACGGTGACCGAGCTGCCGGTCGAAGGGTTGAAGCGATGGAGCGCGCCGCCGCCCGAGGTCGCGGTGGCCACCAGCACCTCGCCGCTCGAGGTGGAGGCGAGGTTGAGGATCTCCTCGCCCGAGTAGATCGCCACCACCTTGAAGGCCGGCTCCGAGGCCATCGTCGGCAGGGTGAACTCGGCGAGGCGCCCGAGCCCGGTCGAGTCGCAGCAGGCAGGCCGGCTCGGCGAGCAGGTGAGCGACGGGTTCGACGGGTCGCAGGCCACGCAGCCCGCGTCGGCGCTGCAGTCGAGCGGCCGCCAGTTGCCGACGTAGTAGGTGCTGCCGGGGCCGGCGGCGAGGCCGGTGGGGGTGGTGATCTTCACCGCATTCGCGGTCTGCGAAGTGTCTTCGGGCGTCGACGCGAGGAACGGCTGATCGGGGAAGCCGGGGCAGTTGGTGTTGCCGGTGCAACCGCAGTTCGGCGTGCCGGCGTCGCAGGTGTAGAGCAGCGTCAGCCCGTTCTTCGCCTGGCAGCCGCAGGTGGTGCAGCACGAGTACATCACCACCGTGCGCGGGTTGCGGGGGTCGGTGTCGACCAGCGCGTAGACCATGTTCTGGTTCGCGTTGCCGAAGTACTGAGCCACGCCCATGCCCGCGTCGGCGGCGGGAACGACCTTCACGAAGTCGGGGCCGCTGATGTTGCTGGTGAGGTACGTGTTGCACTGCGCGTCGAAGTCGATGTCCCAGATCGAGAGCAGGTTCTGCTGCGCGGTCGCGATGTCGGGCGCACAGATCGCACAGCCCTCGTCGGTGGTGCCGTCGCAGTCGTTGTCGAAGCCGTCGCAGAGCGTCTCCGGGTTCTGGTAGCCGGGGCCGCTGCATGCCCAGGCGCCGTTCACGCACGAGGGCGGAGTCGAGGCGCACACGCCGACGCAGGTTGGCATCGCGCTCGGGCAGCCGCCGTCACTCGCGCCGCCGCCTCCGGTCGCGGAGCCGCCGCCGGTCGCGCTGCCTCCACCCGCAGCCGCGCCGCCTCCGGTCGCCGTGCCTCCGCCGCCGGTTGCTGCTCCTCCTCCGCCCGTCGCCGCGCCTCCGCCGCCCGTCGCCGTTCCTCCGCCGCCGGTGGCTGCGCCTCCGCCGGTCGCCGAGCCGCCGCCCTGACCGCCGTCGGATTTACCGGAGTCGCAGTTGCAACCCGTGAGGAGCACAGCGACCGCGAACGTGGCCACGACGCGAGCGAGCATTCGCGCCAGATACCACGGCGAGGGCTCAGCGGCCGGGTTTGCCGCCGGGCACGTAGGCGGGGCGGTTGCCGGTCATGCCGGTGCGCGCGCCGGGCTGCGGCTGCGCGGGCGGAGCAGGCTGCGCGGCCTCGGCCTTCGCCTCGGGGTTGAGGAACTCCTCGAAGCGGCGCTTGTCGACGGCCTTCAGGTACGCCTCTTCGCCGTCGATGTTCTTCGCCTTCGCCTGGGCGTAGAGCGAGTCGTCCATCGACTGCATGCCGAGGTTCTTACCGCCCTGAATGATCGACGCGATCATCGGGGTGTTGCCCTCGCGAATGATGTTCGGCAGGCCGGGCGTCTTGATCAGAATCTCGTGCACCGCGACCCGGCCTGCGCCGCTGGCGGTGCGCAGCAGCAGCTGCGAGACCACGCCGGCGAGCGACTCCGACAGCATCGTACGCACCTGGCCCTGCTGATCGGTGGGGAACGCGTCGATCAACCGGTCGATCGTCTTCGCCGCGCTGTTGGTGTGGAGGGTGGCGAACACCAGCACGCCCATCTCGGCGGCGGTGATCGCGAGCGCGATCGTCTCCATGTCGCGGAGCTCGCCGACCAGAATCACGCCCGGGTCCTGACGAATCGCGGCGCGCAGCGCGGTGGCGAACGAGGTGGTGTCTTTGCCCACTTCGCGCTGCGAGAGGGTGCACGACTTGTTCTGGTGCACGAACTCCACCGGGTCTTCGATGGTGATGATGTGGCGCGCCTGGCCGGTGTTGATCGCGTCGATGATCGCCGCCAGGGTGGTCGACTTGCCGGAGCCGGTCGGCCCGGTCACCAGCACCAGCCCCGACTCCAGCTCGGTGAACATCTTCAGCACCGGCGGCGAGCGCAGCTCCTCCAGCGTCTTCACCTTCTCGGGAATCAGGCGGAACACCGCCGCCGCGCCGCGCTCCTGAAAGAGGAAGTTGCAGCGAAAGCGGCCGATCCCCTCGAGCGCGTAGGCGAAGTCGAGGTCGAGGTTCTCGAGGTAGTGGTTCCACTTCGTCTCGTCGACCATCTCCTGCAGCATCTTGCGAATGCGGCGATCGTCGAGCTTGGGCCAGTCGGGCACCTGCTGGAGCGCGCCGTTCAACCGCACGTGCGGCGGGCTCTCGGCGGCCAGGTGGAGGTCGGAGCAGTCGCGCTCACGAACGAAACGGAAGAGGGCGTCGATCTCGGCCATGGGGTCTCACACGAAGCGCTTCGGGTCTTCAGCCGCCCGGCGCGCCACTTCCTTGGTGATCTGGTTCGCCTTGTAGAGATCGAACAGCGAGTCGTCGAGCAGGCAGTTCCCGTGGGCGCGGCCGGTCTGCATGATGCTCTTGAGCTGAAACGTCTTCTCGTCGCGAATCAGGTTCGACACCGCCGGGTTCACGAACAACGTCTCCACCGCGCAGATTCGGCGAACGCCGTCGGCGTGGGGCAACAGCCGCTGCGACACCACCGCGCGCAGCGACTCGGAGACCATCGCCCGAATCTGCGCCTGCTGCTTGGGCGGGAACACGTCGAGAATGCGGTTGATGGTGCGAATCGCGTTGTTGGTGTGGAGCGTGCCCATCACCAGGTGCCCGGTCTCGGCGGCGGAGATCGCGAGCGAGATCGTCTCAAGATCGCGCAGCTCGCCGATCACGATCACGTCGGGGTCTTCACGGAGCGAGGCGCGGAGCGCGTTGGCGAACGACTTGGTGTGCCGGCCGGCCTCGCGCTGGTTCACCACGCACTTCTTCTGCGGGTGCACGAACTCGATCGGGTCTTCGACGGTGATGATGTGCTCGTCGCGCGTCTCGTTGATCATGTTGACCAGCGAGGCCAGCGTGGTCGACTTGCCCGAGCCGGCCGGGCCAGTCAGCAGCACCAGCCCCTGGTGGTAGTCGATCAGCCGGGTGAGCACCTTCGGCATGCCCAACAGCTCGAGGCGCGGCGGCTCGGGAGGGATGGCGCGGAACACGCCGTCGAACCCGCGCTGCTGCTTGTACATGCTGACCCGGAAGCGGCCGAACGGCGTCTGGAGCGCGAAGTCGAGATCGTGCGTCTCTTCGAGCTGCTTGGCCTGGCGCTCGTCGAGCACCGAGAACAGCAGCTCCTTCACCTGGTCGGGCAGCATCTGCCCGGTGCGCATCTCCTTCAGCGCGCCGGCGATGCGCATCTGAATCGGAGCGCCGGAGTGCACGTGCACGTCGGAGGCGTGACCCTGCATCGCCTTCTGCAGAATCTGGTGGAGCGTGAAGCCGGTGCTGGTCGGCTTCGGCTGCATCGGCGACGCGGCGGGCGCGGGCCCGGTCGGTGCGGGCGCGGGAGGCGCGGCGGCGGGCACTCCCGGCTTGCTCCCGATCGCACCGCGGCTGCTCGGTGGGGGCGCCGCGGGCGCTGTCGGCGCCGCTGCGGGAGACGCGGCCGGCGCCGGCGCCGAGGCGTTGGCCTGTTTGGCGAGGTACTGCTCCTTCGCCTTCATCAGCCAGGTGACCTGCTCACCGGTGAGCACGCCGTCGGCTTGCAACACCTGGGCGATGTTCTTGCCGGGCGCGCCCATCTGCGAAGCGAAAGCCTTCGACAGCTGGTCCTGGCTGATGAGCTTGTAGTGAACCGCGATTCGTCCGAGGAGCTGGTCGTCGGGAGACATCGAGAGACCCGTAGTGTGGCACAAACCGCTCAAACTGGTTATGGGGTAACGACCGTTACCGATGGAGAAACGCGACGAAAAAGTGAAAGTGCCGTGGCGCGTCACCATGCGCCGCTTGCTTTCTCTCGCGCGCCCCGAGGCGACGCCGATCATCGTCGGCACCGTCTTCCTGTTGATCGGCGCGGCGACCCAGCTGGCGATGCCGCAGGGCATTCGCTACCTGATCAAGGCGATCGAGTCGGGCTCCCAGGAGCAGATCAACCAGGTCGCGGCCCTGATGGGCGGCGTGGCCTTCGTGCTCGGGTTCTCGGTGGCGTTCCGCTTCACCCTCTTCTCCAACACCGGCGAGCGGGTGGTGGCGAAGCTGCGCTCGAAGCTGTTCGAGGCGCTGATGAGCCAGGAGATCGCCTTCTTCGACGGGCAGAAGACCGGCGAGCTCTCCAGCCGGTTGGCCTCCGACACCACGGTGTTGCAGAACACCGTGTCGGCGAGCATCTCGATGGTGCTGCGCAACCTCACCGCCGCGGTGGGCGGCGTGGTGGTGCTGATCTGGATGTCGCCCAGGCTGACGGTGCTGATGATGTCGATCGTGCCGCCGGTGGCGCTGGGCGCGGTGGCCTACGCGCGGCGGGTGCGCAAGCTGTCGCGCGAGGTGCAGGACTCGCTGGCCAAGTCCTCCGAGGTCGCGGTCGAGTCGCTCTCGGGCATTCGCACCGTGCGCTCCTTCGCCGCCGAGCGGAGCGACATCGCCCGCTACGTGAAGGCGGTCGACGAGTCGTTGCAGCTGGCCTACCGGCGCACCCGGCTGACCTCGACCTTCATCGGAGTCGTCTCCTTTGCCACCTACGCTGCGGCGCTGGTGGTGTTCTGGTACGGCGGCAAGCTGGTGCTGCAGAAGGCGTTCGGTCTGCCGGAGCTGATCGCGTTTCTCACCACCACGGTGATGGTCGCCGCCTCGCTGGGCGCGCTCTCGGAGCTGTGGGCCGACTTCAACCGCGCCGCCGGCGCCGCCGAGCGGGTGTTCGAGCTGCTCGAGCGTCAGCCGAAGATCAACGCCGAGGGCGGCAAGACGCTCGACCACGTGAAAGGCAAGGTCGAGTGGCAAGACGTGCACTTCGCCTACCCGACCCGGTCCGACGTCGGCGTGCTCAAGGGGCTGAAACTCACCCTCGAGCCGGGCGAGGTGGTGGCGCTGGTGGGCCCGTCGGGCGCCGGCAAATCGACGATCGCGTCGTTGCTCTACCGGCTCTACGACCCGGCGCAGGGCAAGGTGCTGCTCGACGGCGTTTCGCTGACCGACCTGGAGCCGAACTGGCTTCGCCGGCAGATCGGCGTGGTGGCGCAGGAGCCGCTGCTGTTCTCTGCCTCGGTGGCCGAGAACATTCGCTACGGGCGGCCCGACGCGACCGACGAAGAGGTCGAGGCGGCGGCGAAGATGGCCAACGCGCACACCTTCATCAGCCAGTTCCCCGAGGGCTACAAGACGCTGGTGGGCGAGCGCGGCGTGCAGCTGTCGGGCGGGCAGAAGCAGCGGGTGGCGATCGCCCGCGCGGTGCTGAAGAACCCGCGGCTGCTGATTCTCGACGAGGCGACCTCGGCGCTCGACGCCGAGAGCGAGCACCTGGTGCGCGAAGCGCTCGAGCGGTTGATGCAGGGCCGCACCACGCTGGTGATCGCGCACCGGTTGTCGACGGTGAAGGGCGCGAACCGGGTGGTGGTGCTCGACGCCGGCCGCATCGCGCAGATCGGCACCCACGAGTCGCTGGCGGTCGAAGACGGCATCTACCGCCGCCTGGTCGAGCGCCAGTTCGCCGCCTAGGCCGAGGCGACGGTGTTGATCTCCCGGTTCTCGAGGTACTTGCTGGGGAAGCCCTTGATCGCGACCTTGATCATCGCCTTGCCGACCTTGTCGGTGTTGGTGACGGCCTTGGGGAACGCCGACTCGACCAGCGGCCAGAGCGGCGTGCCGATCGCATAGAAGGTCCGGTAGAGCGCGGTGCGCGACTTGATGCCGCGCTTGGCGATGATCAGCCCCGGGCGAAACATGTACGCGCCCTTGAAGCCCAACTTCAGCAGCTCGTTCTCGACCCGGCCCTTCACCCGGGCCCACATCGAGCCGCCCTTCTCGGTGCTGTCGGTTCCCTGGCCCGACACGTAGATGAAGGTCGCCTGCGGGCTGACCTTCACCAGCGCCTTGGCGAGCGCGAGCGTCAGGTCGTAGGTGACCTTGGTGTAGTCGGCCTCGTTCATGCCCGCCGACGAGACGCCGAGGCAGAAGAAGCAGGCGTCGTAGCCCTTCAGCTGCTCCTCGACGCCGGAGTAGTCGTTGAGGTCTTTCAGCAGCAGCTCTTTGAGCTTCGGGTTCGACATCCCGCACGGCGAGCGGCTGATCGACAGCACCTGCTCCACGCTCGGGTCGTCGAGGCACTCGTACAGCACGCCCTTGCCGACCATCCCCGTCGCTCCGGTGAGAATGACCTTCATCGATTGCCCCCCATCAGGTGTTTGTATTCCTCTGGATCGTTGATGTTCTCGAACGCGCCTCTGTCGATCACAGGGATGTTCTTCGGTCGAAGTGGTTGCACGGCGTCCCACAAGGTCGGCACGTCGGCGCGGAGAATCGCCTCGATGCCGGCGAACCCCACCGCGAGGGGATGCCCCGTCTTGCCCTGGGCAGACGGCACCGCCGCGTGCACTCCGGAACGAATGGTGGCGAGCAGCATCGACACCGTGGTGCTGCTGATGCGTGGCGCGTCGACCGGGTGAATGAAGACGATGTTCGCGCCCTGGGCGATCGCGGCGCGGAGGCCGACCTTCGCCGACGACAGCTGGCCGTTGGGCCAGTCGGGGTTGCGCACCGTCTTCATGCCCGGGTGGTGGAGCGCGATCTGATCTCCGTCGGCGCCCAACACCGCGAGCGATTCGACCGCGGCGCCTCGAAACGCCATCACGCACGCGGCGAGGAAGCTGCGGCCTTCGTAGCGGCAGAGCGCCTTCGGCATGCCCATGCGCCGGCTGGCTCCGGCCGCGAGGATGATCGCGAGCGCCTTCTCGGCCTTCATCCCGCCACCGTACCCTTTGGCGGGAGCGGTTTCTCCAACGCGACCCAGACTCCGCAGCCGACCACCACCGCCGCGCCGGCGATGCGCAGCGGCCCGAGCGCCTCGTTGAAGAACAGCACGCCGCTCGCCGCCGCCACCAACGGCTCGAGGTAGGTGATCACTCCCGCGACCGGTGCGCTGACGCCGCGCAAGCCGAAGTTGAACGCCACCGTGGCGCCGAGGCCCGCCACCAGGCTGCCGGCGAGCACCGAGACCAGCCCGAGGTCGAAGTGCGTGGGCAGCGCCTGCCCGCGAAACACGACCAGCAGACAGGCGGCGGCGACCGGCCCGTGGAGCGCGACCACCTCGAACGGTTGATAGCTCTCGGCGGCGGCCTTCGAGCAGAGCACGTTGGCGGCGTAGAACACCGCGCTGCCGGCGCCGAGGGCAGCGGTGATCCACGGGAGCTCTTTGGCGCTCGCTCCGCCCGAGACGACCAGCCAGAGCGCGCCGAGTACCACCGGGGTGGCGATGATCGCGCGCTTCGACCACGCCTCGCCGAGGAACACTGGGGCGCCGAAGCAGACCAGCAGTGGAGCGAGGTAGTGGGTGAGGGTGGCGACCGCGACCGGGCCGCGATCGACCGCGCCGAAGTAGAGCGCCACGTTCGCCGCGTCGGTCGCTCCGACGCCGATCAACGCCAGCAGCGCCTTGCGGCTCGCCTTCTTGCCGCGGCGCATGAACACCACCGGAATCGCGGCGAGCGACACCACCGCCATCGCGACGAAGCCGGAGGCATAGCCGGGCAGGGTGCTCTGCTTGAGGAACAGCGGCCACAGCCCCCAGAGGAAGGCCGCCAACACCACGAACGGAGCGCCCTTCACGCGTCACCCCACATCGGCTACAGCGGCGCCTCGATCATGGCGCGCTCGTACCACCCGCTCCAGAGCCTGGCGACAGCGTTGAAGGTGACCCGGGTGGCGCGGGTCACCGGGCTCGATCGCACCGGCGTCGAGGTCGCGTGCGCGGTGCGCCCCGACGGGCAGATTCTTCAGGTGTGCAACGGCAAAGGTTGGGACTGGGAGAGCGCCTACGCCTCGGCGGTGTTCGAGAGCGCCGAGCTGCACGCAGCCGAGAACGCGTACCTCTTCTTTCAGCTGCTGGCCGACGTCGATGATCCGCTCACCTGGTCGTCGGGCCGCTTCGGCGGGGTGGCAGGTCAGACGATCCCGATGGTGGCGGTGACGCCGCTCAACGGAACCGTGGTGAGCGTGCCCGCGCATGCGTTGGTGTGCTCGCGCGCGCTGCCCGGTCCGGCGACGGTGAGCTGGAGCTCGAACGGCATGGGCGCGGCCTTCAGCAGAGAAGAGGCGCTCGCCCACGCGCTCGACGAGGTCTGGGAGCGGCACGCGCTGGCGGTCAGCCTGCCCGAAGGCTGGGTACCGGAGCAGGTGGCGGCGCGGCGAATTCCGTTCGAGCTCCCGCGCTTCACCGCCGCCGGGTTCGACCTGGCGGTGTTCGACCTCAGCCTCGACGAAGGGCCGTGGGTGGCCGGTGCGCTCCTCTTCGATCGGGAGGAGGGCCCGGTGCCGCTCGCCGCCGGGTACGCCGCGCGCTCGACCCTCGAGGCGGCGATCGACGCCGCGGTGCTCGAAGCGGCCCAGTCGCGGCTGACCGAGATTCACGCCGCGCGGGAGGACGTGGTCACCCGGCCGGGGCCGCGAGAGGTACGCGCGTTCGCCGGTGAAATTCTCGGGCTGGCGCCGATGGACAAGAAGCGCAAGCGGCGCGCCGGCGCGTGGTGGAAGGGGCGCGACGTCGCGTACACCCGGCTCGAGACGTTCAGGGACGTCTGGGTGGTGAAGGTGGTGGCGCCCGATCTTCAGGTCTCGGAGCTCCTCTGATGAGCCGGCTGATCGTCTTTCTCGGGCCGACCCTGCGTGCCGCCGAGGCGAAGAAGCTCGCGCGCTGCGACGTGCGCCCACCCGCGCGGCAGGGCGACGTCTGGCGGGCGCTGCTCGCCCGGCCGAAGGCGATCGCGCTGATCGACGGCGTGTTCGAGTCGCAGCCGTCGGTGTGGCACCAGGAGATTCGCGCCGCGCTGGCGAGCGGAGTGGCGGTGTTCGGCAGCTCTTCGATGGGCGCGCTGCGCGCCGCCGAGCTCGCTCCGTACGGAATGATCGGCGTGGGAAAGATCTTCCAGTCCTACGCGAGCGGTGCGCGGGTCGACGATGCCGACGTGGCGCTGTTGCACGCGAACGCCGAGCACGCGTTCAAGGCGCTCACGGTGCCGATGGTGAACGTGGAGCACGCGGCGGGGTTGGCATTGAAGGCGAAGAAGCTCAGCCGGCCCGACCACCGGGCGTTGCTGAGGCTGGCAAACGCGACCCACTACACCCGGCGCACCTGGCGGCCGCTGCTCGAAGCGGTGGCCGAGAAGCGCCGAGGCGCGTTCGCCGAATTCCTCGCCCGCGAGAAGCCCGACCTCAAGGCCGACGACGCGCGTGCGTGTCTGAAGGCCGCGGAGGAGTTCGTCGCCTCCGGTGCGCCGGCTCCGAAGGTCGAGCTGCCGCGGTTTGCGTCGCACGTGCGGCGCGCGCGATTGGTCGCTACCGGTGCGCTGAGTGGCGATGAGCGCCTCGAAGGCGAAGAGACCGACGCCGGCACCAGAACGCTGCTGCTCGCGCGTCTCGCCGATCAGTACGGGGCGGTCGCGACCGACGCCGAGATCGCGCAGGTGTTGCGCCGGCTGCCCAAGGGCGAATGGGCCGAAGACGAGCGCCGAGAGGCGGCGAGGGCGATCGTGCTGGAGCGCAAGCTGCTCGATGCGCCTGAACGGGTGTTCGCCGATGGCCCGGCGCGCCTCGAAGGCCTCGCTTTTCAGCGCAGGGTGCGGCGCGGCGGGTAACGCGCGTTATGCTTCAGCTGACCGTGCGGATCGTCAGCTACAACGTCCGTTACTTTTCGCACGCGCTGAAAGGGCTGGCGTCGACCGCGACCTCCAAGGCTCGCATCGGCGAGGCGCTCTCGGCGCTGCGGCCACTCCCCGATCTGATCTGCCTGCAGGAAGTCGAGAAGCGCTCACTCCGCTCGGGCGTTGCGCATCGCGGCCTCGGGGCAGAGACGCAGCTCGAGGCGTTCATGCGGCATCTGCGCCACGCCTTCAAGGTGGAGGGAATTCGGTGCCCGTACGCGGCGTATTACTTTCCTGCGCACGTGTACGGCGGCGTGCGGGTGCGGCTCTACACCACCGGCCTGGCCGTGCTGGTGAACCAGGAAAAGCTGCACGTGCGCCGGCACAACATGGAGTCGCCGCACAACATCACTCACTACGGCGGCGCGCCGATCAAGAAGCTGAAGCAGACGCGAATCGTCGCCCACCTCGAGCTCGAAGATCACAAGGGCCACTGCTTTCACGTCTTCAACACCCACTTGAGCCTCCCGTCGCCGTTTCGCCGCGGCTTCTGGAAGGGCCAGCGCATGGGGCACGGGCCGAACCAGCTCGATGAAGCGCGCTCGGTGGCCGGCTTCATTCGCGAGTGCGCCGGGGAGCAGTCGTACGTGCTCTGCGGAGACTTCAACGCCGCGCCTGCCTCACCGGTGTACCAGTACCTGGTCGACGAGGCCGGCCTGGTCGCGGCGCAAGAGTCGCTCGCCCACATCGACGTGAAGAAGCCGAAGGCCTTTCCCACCGCGGGTTTCTTGAACCTGCGCATGCACCTCGACCACCTGTTCGGCGCCGGGGTGAAGTGGGTCGACCTGGTCGACACCGCGCACTTCGACGACGAGCAGGGTAGATTTTACGGCTTGAGTGACCACGTGCCGCTGATCGCGAACTTCGAGCTCACCAAGCAAGCGTCGCCGGAGCGGTCGGTCGGGCGCTGAACGCGGGGCAGGGGTCTACTGCGGCTTCGCGGGCGCGAGCGCGTCGAGGTCGAGCAGCTCGTAGCGATCGGGCGCCACGTGCTGCATTCCACCGTCGAGGAACACCATCGCCGCGCCTTTGTGCACCCCGCGCCGGTAGCGAATGCCGGCGTCGTCGACCAGCAATGACCGCAGCGGGCCGTCGGCGTCTTTCTCTGCCGGGTCGGACCAGTGCGGCATCAGCTTGCGGCACTTGTTGTCGCGAATGTGGCCGATCGCCTGGGTGAAGTTGCGCGGCAGCCGCTGGGGGTGAAAACGCCGGCGCGGCGGGCCTTCGAACAGCTCCGCCTGGCCGAGCTCGGGATCGGCCGGCCGTTGATAGAGGGTGCCGCGGCCCTCGCCCCGCGCCGCGTCGCCTGCGCGATGGAGCGGCTCGAGTGACAGCGGGCCGCTCCGCCACTGCGAGACCGCGCGGTGGAAGTAACGCTGAATCGATTCGGCGGCCTCTTTCGCACCGCCGCCTTGAAAGCCGGTGGTCGCAAGATCGTCGTTCGTCACGCCAGCGTGCACCATCAGCGTGCCGCCGTACTCGTAGGCGAGCCGGCCGCGCCCCGAGCGCACCACCTGCTCGACCAGCGGCCCCTGCTTCGCTTCGAAGCAGCTGAAGTCGCGCGAGGCGATCTCCGCCGAAGGAAAGCGCGGCCACTTCGCGATGAACTTCTTCTCTGCTTCTTCGTCGACGTTGCCCCGCCGGTACGCCAGGTCGGCCTCCGCCCGCGCGGTGCGGTAGGTCGCGTCGTCGAGGCCGTACAGCTCGCCCAGCCGGCAGAGGTCGTGGTTGCCGAGAATGATCACCACCTGGTCGGCCGAGTGCCACGCCAGCCACGACAACAGCGCGGTGCCGTCGGCGGTCGCCCGCTCGCGCAGCTCTTCCTTGCCGTAGTCGAAGTGGTCGCCCATCGACACCAGCATCACTTCGGGCGCCAGCCGGCCGTCTTCACCCAGCAACCGCTGGTGCTCGAGGATTGCCAGAAACTTCGAGAGCGGCGCCTGCGGGTCGCCGATCGCGACGTGGCGGGTACGCTTCTGCCCGCTCTTGGCGCCCATCACCGGCTTCAGCGCGTCTTCTCGAGCCCGCTCTTCTGCCCGCTTGATCCGGTCGTCAGGAGACACCACGCCGTCTTATAACCCGCGCAGGTGCCGCACGACGAACTGCTCGGGCTGCTGCTTCCGTTCGGCGCGGCGCTCTGCGGCGGCGCGCTCAACTCCGTCGCCGGTGGCGGCAGCTTCCTCACTTTTCCCGCGTTGATCTTCGCCGGCGTTCCTCCGCTCGCCGCCAACGCCACCAGCACCGTCGCCCTCTGGCCCGGCTCGGTCGCCAGCACCGTCGGTTACCGCCGCGAGCTCGGCTCCCAACGCCAACGGCTGACGGTGATGCTCCCGCTGTCTCTGCTCGGCGGGTTGATCGGCGCGGTCACCCTGGTGCGCACTCCGCCCGACCTGTTCGTGCGGCTGGTGCCGTTTCTGCTGTTGGGCGCGACGCTGATCTTCACCTTCGGAGACCGGATCAACAAACGCCTCGGCGGCCGCGCGCGCGGAGCGGTGGCGGTCGGCGCGCTCCAGCTCTTCATCTCGATCTACGGCGGCTACTTCGGCGGAGGCATGGGGCTGATGATGCTCGCCGCCTTCACCTTGTGGGGCATGACCCACCTCCACGAGATGAACGCCCTCAAGTCGGCGCTCGGGGTCGCGATCAACGGCGTCGCGATCGTCGCCTTCGCGATCGCCGGCCAGATTCAGTGGCAGCACGGCGCGGTGATGATCGCCGGCGCGATCATCGGCGGCTTTGGCGGCGCCTGGCTCGCTCGCCGCTACGACTCGAAGAAGGTGAAGCCGTTCGTGATCGCGCTCGGCTGGGCGATGACCGCGGTGTTCTTCTGGCGTCTGCTGCGTTAGCGGCCAGGAAACCGCGGTGCGCCCGGCTCGAGGGCGATCTCGAAGGCGTTAATCAGGTACGAGATGCCGTGGTACTGGCCGGCGAGCATCACCAACTCGACCAGCTGCGCCGGCCTCCAATGCTCGCGCAACTTCTCCCAGGTCGCATCGTCGAGGCGCGCGTTCGTGCAGCATCTCGCACGCGTCGAACAACACCTGCTCCGCGGGTGAGAAAGCAGCACGCGCGCCGGTGACGGTGGCCTCGAGCTGCTCCTCGCTCAGCTCCGCGGCCCCGGCGAAGAAGGCGGCGTGCACGCCCCACTCGTACTCGGCGCCGCACAGCGCGGTGGTGCGGAGGATCACCAGCTCCCGGGCGCGAATCGGAATCGAGCCGGGGTCGAGCAGCCCTCCGCGCCGCACCCGCCCCAGCACCCGCGGGTTGTGGGCGATCGTCTTGAACAACCCGAGCGGCTCCATTCCCGGAGGCATCAGCCGGGTCAGGTCTTCGGTGACGGAAGGCGAGTAGGGCGGCGGCAGCGGCTCGAGTCTCGGCATGGTGGCTCCTGGTGGTGTGCTACTGAAAATGTAGCAACGCGAAGGCGATGGTGCTACTAAAACAGTAGCGGTACGCTGTGGCGATGCGCGTGCGAGGCTCGAAGACCGGCCGGCCGGTGATGAAGGTGCTCGACCTGCTCGGGCGCCGGTGGAGCCTCCGGGTGCTCTGGGAGCTCCGAGACGGCCCGCTCACCTTTCGCGCGCTGCGCGCTGCCTGCGAAGACGTCTCGCCGACCAGCCTCAACGAGCGGCTCGCCGAGCTGAGGGACCTCGGCGCGATCGAGGCCGGCGAAGCGGGCTACCAGCTCAGCGCGTCGGGCCGGTCACTCTCGAAGATTCTGCTCGAGCTGCACGCCTGGGCCGAAGACCACGCCTGAGCTCAACCCTCGGCGAGCGCGCCCGAATAGAAGCCGTCGAGCACGTCTTTGTACTTGGTCTCGACGACCTTGCGCTTCACCTTCTGGCTCGGAGTCAGGTCTCCGTCGTCGATGGTGAGGTCCTTGGGAAGAATCGCGAACTTCTTGATCGACTCGTAGTTCGCCAGGCCGCCGTTGAGCTGGTCGATGTAGGGCTTGATCAGCGCGTGAACCTTCTGGTCCTTCACGATCGCGGAGTAGTCGCCGTTGATGCCGTTGGCGCGCGCCCACTCGGTGATCGCCTCGGGGTCGAGCGCGATCAGCATGGTGCAGAAGTTGCGGTTGTTGCCGTGCACCACCGCGTTCGACACGAACGGGCAGATCACCTTCATCTTGCCTTCGATGGTCTGCGGCGCGACGTACTTGCCGCCCGAGGTCTTGATCAGGTCCTTCTTGCGGTCGGTGATTCGCAGCTTGCCGCCCGGGGTCATCTCGCCGATGTCGCCGGTGAGCAGCCAGCCGTCTTTCAGGGTGTCGCCGGTGGCCTCGGTCAGCCCGTGGTACCCGCGCATCACCCCGCGGCTCTTGATCAGAATCTCGCCGTCAGACGCGATCTTCACTTCGACGCCGGGCAGCGGCGGGCCGACGGTGCCGAACTCGTAGTCGCCCGGCCGGTTCACGAACGACGCCGCCGACGACTCGGTCAGGCCGTAGCCCTCGAGAATCAGCACGTCGCAGGCGTGGAAGAACTCGGCGATCTCGCGCGACAGCGGCGCCGAGCCCGAGACGAAGTAGCGCAGCTTGCCGCCGAACCGCTGCTTCAGCTTCGAGTACACCAGCTTGTCGGCCAGCTTCACCTTCAGGCCGAGCAGCCCGCCCACCGACTGCTTCTTCTGCTTCAGCACGCCGGCTTCCTTGCCGACCTCGATCGCCCACTTGAAGATCGAGTACTTCAGGCCGCCCTCCGCCTTCGGGCCGGCGATCACCTTGTTGTAGACCTTCTCGAACACGCGGGGCACCGCGGCCACGAAGGTCGGCTTCACCACCCCGAGGTTCTCGACCAGCTTGTCGACCCGGCCGTCGATCGCGGTCTGGAAGCCGATGCGCAGCTGCGCCGCCTCCAGCACCTTGCCGAACGAGTGCGCCAGCGGCAGCCAGAACAGCTGCACGTCGTCGGGGCGCAACAGGCCCATCTTGTCGATCGCCTCGCCTTCGAACACCCAGCAGTCGTGGAGCAGCTCGACGCCCTTCGGCTTGCCGGTGGTGCCCGAGGTGTAGATCAGGGTGGCGAGCGAATCGCCCTTCACGCTCTTGCCGATCGTCTCCCAGTCGGCCTGCGAGGCGCTCTTGCCCTTCTCGAGCAGCTCGGCCCAGGTGATCACGAAGCCGTCGTCTGACTTCTTGCCGTCGATCGTGATCACGTTCTTGAGGCCCGGCATCTGGCCGCGAACCTCGAGCAGCTTCTTCACCTGGTCGTCGTTCTCGGCGATGCAGAACACGGTGCCCGAGTCGTTGATGATGTACGCGCAGTCTTCGGGAGTGCTCTGCGGGTAGATGGTGGTGGTCGCGCCGCCGCCGCACAGAATGCCGAGGTCGGCGACGATCCAGTCCAGCCGGGTGCCGGCGAGAATCGCGACCCGCTGCTCGTTCGAGAGCCCCATCGAGCGCAGGCCCATCGACGCCTGCTTCACCTTGTCGCCGAACTCCTTCCAGGTGAGCGACTTCCAGCCGCCGCCTTCGGGGTAGCTGAACGCGGTGCCGTTCGGAGTGGCGCTGATGCGGTGGTGGAACAGCTCCGGAATGGTCTGAAACTCGGGCATCCCGGGGTTTTGGCGCGGCTCCCGAGGGGGATCAACCCTTTTGGGGAACTAGGGAGACTGCAGGCAGGCCTGGGCGACGCACCCGCCGTCGTGGCACTCGAAGCCGTAGGCGCACTGGTGCCCGGCCGGGTCTCCGCAGGCTCCGCCGCCGAGGGAAGGCGTGAAGCAGGTGCCGGCGTCGTTGGAGGTGATGCAGAGCAGCCCGAGCGTGCACTCGTTGGTGCTGGTGCAGGTGGCGCCGAGCGCGCCCCGGTTCGCACAGCCTCCGTCGGCGGCGCAGTAGGTCGAGTCGCTGCAGGTGACCAGGTTGCACGGCGTGCCCGCGACCGCTTTGCCGCAGACCCCGTCGCCGGTGCCTCCGTCGGGAATGCACTGCAGGCCGCCCTGGCAGGGCCGGGGGTTGAAGCCGGTGCTGCACGCTTCACCCTGCTTGGCGATCGCCACGCAGTTCTCGCCGAACCCGAACATGCCGGTGCAGATCTGACCGTAGGGGCAACCGCTCGAGCTGCAGCCGAGCGTGGGCACCGCGCCGGCGTCTGGCCAGGGCACGCACACCAACGGCCGCTCGCCCGCATCCGAAGCTCCGCCATCGCTGACGCCCGCGTCGTTTCCACCGTCGGTGCCGCCGTCGCCGCCATCGGGCGAGTCGGGCGGCTTCGGCTGGCAGGCGTAGCCCGGCTGGCAGTGGTGAAAGTCGAGCTCGCCGCCGCTCTTGCCGCAGAGCGCGCCGGCGTCGCGTAGGTCGTCGCAGACCACGCCGCCGTCGAACTGCTGCACCGTGAACGGGGTGCGGCACGCCTCCAGGCCAGGCGTGAGCTGCCCGTTGGAGGACTGCCGCGCGCAACGCCCCGGGCAGCTGTTGCGGGTGTCGCACCACAACCCGTCGAGACATTCGTCGCTCAGCGAACAGGCCTCGCCGGTCTCCTTGATGCCGCTGAAGATGCGGTCGCAGGGCGGGCTGCAGCGCACCGTGCGCGCGTACGGCTGCACTCCGAAGTCGTTCACCAGCTCCCAGCGGCAAGCGGGGTCGCAGGTCGTCTTTCGCGACTCGATGCAGAGCTGGGCGGCGACCGGGTTGAAGGTCACCGCCCCGGCGTCGATCAGCTGCGCCAGCTCACCGGTGCAGCGCACGTCGCGCTGCGGAAAGCCGGGGTAGGGCACGTCTTTGGCGATCACGCCGCAGACCTGTCCCATCTCCCAGAGGCTCTGGTTCGCTTGATCGCAGTACTGATCGTAGGTGATGCACTTCACGCCGGGCGGGCACTGCTCCACCGGCTTCACGCACCCGTCGGGGCCACACGCGCCCGCCACCATGAAAGCGGCGAGCGCGTACGGCCACACCCGGGTGCCACGCGAGATCACTTCCGCGAGGCGGCCTCGGCGGCCTGCTTCTCCTTGTACTTCTTGACCATCTCTTCCTGCTCGTTGCGGGGCACGGGGGAGTACTTCGCGAACTCCATCGTGAAGTTGCCCTTGCCCTGGGTCGCCGAGCGCAGATCGGTCGAGTAACCGAACATGGTGGAGAGCGGCACCTCGGCCACCACGGTCACCTGACCGCCGTCGGTCACGGTGTCCATGATCACGCCGCGGCGCTGGTTCACCTGGCCCTGCACCGCGCCCTGGAACTCGATCGGAGCGTCGACTTCGACCTTCATGATCGGCTCGAGGATGGTCGGCTTGGCGTTGGAGAACCCTTCGCGGAAGCCCATCAGCGCGGCGGTCTTGAACGCCTGCTCAGACGAGTCGACCGCGTGCGAAGCGCCGTCGTTGATGGTGACGCGCACGCCCACGATCTGGAAGCCCACCTGCGGGCCGCGCTTGATCGCTTCGCGGAAGCCCTTGTCGCAGGCGCTGATGAACTCGCGGGGAATCGCGCCGCCGACGATCTCGTCGACGAACTCGTAGGTCTCCACCGCGTCGCCCGGCAGGGGCTCCACGAACCCGCACACCCGGCCGTACTGGCCCGAGCCGCCGGTCTGCTTCTTGTGGGTGTAGGCGAACTCACCGCGCTGGGTGATCGTCTCGCGGAACGCGACCTGCGGCTTGCCCGCGATGGTGTCGCAGTTGTACTCGCGGCGCATGCGCTCCATGTAGATGTCGAGGTGGAGCTCGCCCATGCCGGAGATGATCGTCTGGCCCGACTCCTCGTCCTGGTGAACGCGGAAGGTCGGGTCTTCCTTGGTGAAGCGGTTGAGCGCCTTCGAGAAGTTCGCCTCGCCCGCGCGGTCCTTCGGCTGCACCGCCAGCGAGATCACCGCCGCCGGCACGTGCATCGAGGTGAGGGTGTAGTTCACCTTGCCGTCGGTGAACGACTCACCGGAGCTGGCCTCGATGCCGTAGAACGCGACGATGTCGCCGGCCACCGCCTGCTTCACCTCTTCGCGGTCGTCGGAGTGCATGCGGAACATTCGCGGCACCCGCTCTTTGCGGAGCTGGTTGCTGGTGTTCACGATGGTGTCGCCGGTCGAGATCTTGCCCTGGTAGACGCGGAAGTACGTCAGCTGCCCGTACTGGTCCTTCTGGAGCTTGAACGCGAGACCGACGAACGGCTTCGACTGATCGACGCCGTCGAGAACGACCTTCGCTTCGTTGTTCGCCTGGTCGTGGGCGATGTTCTCGACCTCGGTGGGGTTGGGGAGGAAGTAGCAGACGCCGTCGAGCAGGTTCTGCACGCCCTTGTTGCGGAACGCGGAGCCGCACATCACCGGCGTCATCTTCAGCGCCAGGGTGGCGCGGCGAATCGCGGCGCGCAGCTCTTCGACGCTGATCGGCTCTTCGGCGAGGAACTTCTCGGCCAGCTTGTCGTCGACGTCGGCGACCTGGGCGATCATCTCTTCACGCGCCTTCTTGGTGGCCTCGACGTACTCCGCGGGAACGTCGACTTCCTTCACGTTCTCGCCGTCTTCGCCCTCGAAGAAGTAGGCCTTGTTGATGATCGGGTCGATCAGGCCGACGAACTTGTCTTCGGCGCCCATCGGGACCTGGAGCTTGACCGGGTGGTGGCCGAGCTTCTCTTTCAGCATCTCGGCGACGCGCTCGTAGTTCGCGCCCGGGTTGTCCATCTTGTTGACGAACGCGATGCGGGGAACCTTGTAGCGCTTCATCTGCTTGTCGACGGTGATCGACTGGCTCTGCACGCCCTTGCCGGAGTCGAGCACCAGAATCGCGCCGTCGAGCACGCGGAGCGCGCGCTCCACCTCGATGGTGAAGTCGACGTGTCCCGGGGTGTCGATGATGTTGATGTTGTGCTCGGGCAGCTTGCGGTCCCACCCGTTCCACACGCAGTAGGTCGCGGCGGACTGAATGGTGATGCCCTTCTCACGCTCGAGATCCATCGAGTCCATCTTCGCGCCGACGCCGTCCTTGCCACGGACCTCGTGAATGGCGTGAATACGGCCGGTGTAGAAGAGGATGCGCTCGGTGAGCGTGGTCTTGCCCGAGTCGATGTGGGCGCTGATGCCGATGTTGCGGATGCGTTCGAGAGGGATCTGAGCCATGGTCTTGTACGTCTTTTCCTGCGGTTGAAGTTCGGAGCGCCCTTACTTGAGCGACGACGCAAAGTCGAGTGTGCCTTTCCCCACGTTTGGCCCGGCCGAACGGGTGTGCGGCAACTGCAAGCTGTTCATTCCCCACTCGGTCGACGAGAAGAAGGGCTGGGTAGGCCAATGCCGGCTCCAGGCCGACCGGGGTCTCTTCCCGCCATCGGCGCCTGAGTGCAACTTCTTCGCGCCCCGCGGGGTCGCCACACCGGCACCGAAAGCGTCGCCGGAACGGCCGAGAGTCATTCGCAGCGTCGCCCCGGTGGTGCGCCACCAGGGCGAAAGCCACACCCATCAACCTGATCAGGAGGTTCTGTCGATGACCAAGGACGAGCTGATGAGCATTTTTCTGGAAGCCTCTGGCCTGGCCGACGTCTCTTTGGCTCCGAAGTGGGAAGGCGGCACGGTGGTGATGAAGCCGAAAGACGCCGCGGTGCAGTCGAAAGAAGTGCCGATCGACTCGCTGTTTCACAAGGTGGTGATGGTGCGCGATCGGCTCCGCACCCTGGAGCAGAAGATCAACGCCCACCCGAAGCTGACCGACACCGAGAAGGTCGAGATGCAGCAGTACGTCACCCGCTGCTACGGCTCGCTCACCACCTTCAACGTGCTCTTCCACGACAAGCGTGATCAGTTCGTCGGTCAGAAAGGTGACGACTGAGCAACACTGGCACGTCACTCGCACAACACGAGGCCATGGCGCTGAAGCTGGCTGTGGTCGACGACGAAGAACCGATTCTCAAAGCTCTGCGGCGGCTGTTTTCACGCGAGTACGAGTTCCACGCCTTCAACAAACCGGAGGCCTTTCTCGCCGCGTTCCCCACGCTCAACCCCGCGGTGGTGCTGACCGACCTCGCGATGCCGAACATCTCCGGGTTGGAGCTGACCCAGCGGGTGATCGAAGCGCAGAAGATGACTCAAGTGGTGATGATGACGGGCGCGATCGAGCCCGGCCGGGTGCTGGAGGCCTACCGGGTGGGCGTGAGCGACTTCTTGCTGAAGCCCTGGGAGGACAGCGACCTGCGCGAGGTGATCGAGAACGCCGGCCGCCGTTATCGCCGCTGGTCGCGCCTGGCCTACCCTGGGCAAAAAGAGCCGGGCTGATCAGCGAAGCCACCCGCTGGGTGGTTACTCCCGCTCTGATCCGTCGAGCTCGTCGAGGTCGAACGAATCTTTGACGCCCTGGCGGGCCATCACCTGAAGCAGGCGGGCGCGGCCGCGGTTCAGCGCGCTCTTCACCGTACCCTCGGGCACGCGCAGAAGTTGCGCGATCTCGGGGTACGAGAAGCCGCGCAGCTCGCGGAGGGTGAGCATCATGCGGTGCTGCTCCGAGAGGTGATCGAGCGCGGCGAGGAACATCGCGTGGCGCTCGCCCTCCAGCACCTGCTCCAGCGGGCCGTCGTCTTCTTGCGGCGAGGTCTCGAGCTTGCCGCGGCGGCGCCGGGCGCGCAGGCAGTTGATCGACGAGTTCACCAGAATGCGGTGGAGCCAGGTGCTGTAGGCCGCCTTGCCGTCGAAGCGAACCTTGCTCGCGAACAGCTTGGTGAACACCTCCTGCACCACGTCTTCGGCCTCGTCCTGGTCGCGCAGAATGCGGCGGGCGATCGCCAGGGCACGGCGGCGGTGTTCGCGGTACAGGTCGTTGAGGGGCGGGAGGGACACGGCGGCGGCTTCCATTCCGTGTTTGAACGGATGGATCGCGCGGCCGATCTACCGACCGGTCAGTCGCCCGTAAGTCCCCAATCTTTCAGGCGTTTGAACAGAGTGGAGCGGCCGACCTGGAGCTCCTTGGCCACCCGCTCCTTGTTGCCGTCGAACCGCTGCAGGTAGTCGGTGACGATCAACCGCTCGCACTCCTCGAGCATCTTCTCGAGCGGCATGCCGGGCGCGAACTGGGGCACCGAGCCCTGCGCCTTGGGGGCAGAAGAAGACGAGTCGAAGCTGATGTCGGGCGCGTCGATGTTGGTGCCCTTGCGGAGCAGCAGCGCGCGGTGAATCACGTTGCGCAGCTCGCGAATGTTGCCCGGCCAGCCGTGGGCGCCGAGCTTGGCGGTCGCCGCGGGGGTGAGCCGCACCGACTGCCCCTTGGGCTGAAACGCCCGCACGAAGTGATCGGCCAAAAGTGCCAGGTCGCCCATGCGGTTGCGCAGCGGCATCAGGTGGAGCGGAATCACGCAGAGCCGGTAGTAGAGGTCTTCGCGAAACGCGTTCGCGCGCGACTGGGCGAGCAGGTCGCGGTTGGTGGCGGCGACGATGCGCACGTCGACGTGAATCGGCTTCGAGGCGCCGACCCGCTTGATCTCGCCCGACTCGAGCGCGCGGAGCAGCTTCGCCTGGAGGTCCAGCGGCAGCTCGCCGATCTCGTCGAGGAAGAGCGTGCCGCCGTTCGCCTCTTCGAAGGCGCCCGAGCGCGCGTTGGTGGCGCCGGTGAAGGCGCCCTTCTCGTGGCCGAACAGCTCCGACTCGATCAGCTCCTTGGAGATCGCGGCGCAGTTCACCGGCACGAACGGCCCGTCGGTGCGCGAGCTGCGGTTGTGCACCGCGCGGGCGACCAGCTCCTTGCCGGTGCCCGACTCGCCGAAGATCGCCACCGCCGCCTGCGAGGGCGCGACCCGCTCGATCAGCTCCGCCAGCTGCCGCACCGAAGGGTCGTTGCCGATGATGCCCTGGTAGACGTTGCCGCGGAGCTCGCCGCCCTGGGGCTCGAGGGTGAGCTCGGCCTCGCCGACGCGCACGGTGGTGAACAGCGGCACCTCGGCTTCGAAGACGCGGGTGTTGCCGATCCACGTGCCGTTGGTCGACTGGTGATCGGTGAGCAAGAAGAAACCGTCGCGACGCGTCACTTTGAGGTGACGGCTGGAGATGAACCGATCCGAAAGGACCAGATCGCAGTCAGTATCCTTCCCGACCGTGAAGGACTCGCTCTGCAGCTTGTGCGTCTTCTCTTGCGCCCCGTGGCGCACGCGCACCTGTGCGGGCACCGCGCGGAGGTTCGCCATCGGCTGCGCTTCGGTGCGGGTGCCGACCGCGGTCGCTTCACTCGAGGAGTGGGTGCGGGTGGCGCGAAACACCGCGCGCCACTGGCCGAGCGCGATGTCGACCCCGTCTTTCAGCTCGCCCTGCGACTCCTTCTTGCCGCCGATGACGGTGCCTTTGCCCGAGAGGTCTTCGACGCGGCACTTCGCCCCATCGAGCGTGAGCGCGACCTGCTGCCGCGACACCTCCGCATCGGGGATCACCACGTCGCACGTCTCGCCCCGGCCCAGCACGACGCGCGATGCATCGAGTGAAAACCGAAGCACTTCCTCTCCACGCCTGAAGAAGACCAGCTCCGCCATGCGGCGCACCTACCACGCCGCAGGGTGCCACACCATCGCGCACACCCGGTCCACTCGACCGACGGGCCGGTCCAAACGGCGGATTCTGCCCGAAGCTCGCAGGGATGATCGTGCGCCCCAGGTGCGTGACCTCGCAAAAACGGGAGCCAGAGAGAGCGGCCAGGCGGCCGTGGAGACGGCGATCACGCTGCCGATGGCGGTGTTTCTGATTCTCGGCACCCTGCAGCTGTTCATGATGTTGAACGGCCGGCTGATGGCGGAGCACGCCGCGTTCAAAGCGGTGCGCACCGGAGTGGTGAAGCATGGCGACTGCGTGTCGATGACGCACTCCGCGGTGGCGGCGCTGCTGCCGAGCTTCAGCTCGTTTCTCGGGCGCACCACGCCGGGCAGCACTCCGGCCGAGAAGATCGCGAACGCGGTGCGGCTGCGCACCCAGGGGCAGCCGTTCGACAACTCGTACGTCTCGGGCCTCGACGCGGGCCACGACCGCACCATCGTGTGGATCGATCGGGTGCGGCCGACCACCGGCGAGGTGACCGCGGCGAGCGAGCACGACTTCGACGACTTCTCCACTCCGCGCGCGAACGGCGAGTTCGGCTACCGGCTGGAGGTGCAGCTGGTCTACTGGTTCCCGATGAAGATCCCGTTCGCCAACTGGGTGATGGCGACGATGTTCAGGGCCTACTTCGGGCTCGGCAACCACGTCGGCCCGGTCGACCCGCTGATCAACACCCAGAAAGCCGACTGGACCGCGACCACCAGCCGCCTCGACGCGAACATCGCCTCCGAGTTCAACACCCGCTACGCGCTGAAGCAGTACTCGTTCCCGATCAAGGCCTCCTACGCGATGCGCATGATGACGCCGCCGCGGCCCTCGCTGTTTCGCAACCAGAACTGCCCGCACCCATGACCACCGCACGCCGACATACGCGGGGTCAGAACCTGCTGCTGTTCGCGCTCACGCTCTTCCTGCTGGTGCTGATGGTGACGCTCACCCTCGGCATCGCGATGCGCGTTCGCGACAACCACGAGGCGCAGACGATGGCCGACGCGGCCGCGTTCTCGACCGCGGTGGAGACCGCGCGCGCCTACAACGACGCGTCGATCATCAACCGGCTCCAGGTCTCGTACTGGGTGTCGCAGGCGGCGGTGCAGTCGGAGATCAGCTGGACCAGCTACGCCCGCGCCGAGATGTCGGCGGCGTTCTACGCGGCGTTCATCGACAGCTTCAGCTGCAACTTCCTCGGCATGATCGACGTCTTCATCGCGATCTACAACTCGGTGATCCTCAACAACCTGAGCGAGTGGACCACGATGGACATGGCCGCCGGTGACGAGGCGCGCCAGATTCAGGGCCGCATCGCCGGGCTGCGCGACGAGATTCAGAGCCAGACCTTCGACACGCTCCAGGGCCACATCATGTCGCAGAAGCTGCCGAACATGATCAACAGCTCCTCGGGCGCGGTGGGCACCAGCGTGATCTCGGGCGGCCCCGAGAACGTGACGATGAACGAGACGATGTGCGCCGGCGGCGGCATCGGCTCTTCGGGGCTGGGCTTCTGCCGCGGCGGTGGCTGGAGCCGGATGATGGTCGACGCCGCGATGGGCACCCGGCTCGACCCGTTTCTCACCAGCCGCGGGGTGGCGCCGAACCTGATCGACGACATCTGGACCAACCTGCGCAACGCCTCCAACCGCGCGGTCGACGTGGTGTCGGTGCCTCCGACCGGGAGCGGCTACTGGTCGTTCATGTCGGGCTCGCCCACCCACGGCAACAACCCCGACGGCACCCGCGCCTGGGCCGACGATCACGGCTCGGTGAACGTCACCCTGCGTGGGCCGATCCCCGGGTTGTTCGGGTTGTTCCCCTGGCTGGGCTCGGCGTGCCCGGCGAGCAACAGCTTCCCGATCATCACCTGGGTGAAGTCGACCGAGATCGAAGACAACTCCGACTCGCACGTGATCATCCCCGACGGTGTGTCGGGCTCGATCAACGACATTCCCGACGTGCACCACACTATGGGCTCCTGCGCGCCGTATTGCCCGTCGGTCTGGGTGAGCACCTTCGACTTCGTCTCCACCAACTCCGACGACGACGCCTGGGGCCAGCCGAAGTCGTACGTGGCGATCGAGCGCGACTACAGCGCGGTGAAGCGCCCGTGGGACCTGGTGTTCAACTTCAAGCTCGACAAGAGCGCGAACGGGGCCGACTTCGACAACCGCGGGCGCAAGCTGATGAACCCGTTCAGCCGCGGCCTCGACATCTCGCACGCGGTCGCGCTCTCGAGCGGCATGGCCTACTACCACCGCAAGGGGCAGCGCGGCGGCGTCGACCTCTGGCAGGAATCGCCGAACATGCTCAACCCGTACTGGCGCGCGACGCTGGTGCCGGCCGACATCGACGACCTCGGCGACCCCGACGGCCCCACCGCCACCGGCGACATGTCGACCGCGCTCGCCGGCCCGAATCACAAGTGGCAGCTCGACACCTACAAGGAGCTGGTGAACCAGGGCTTCAGGGGGCTGCACTGATGCCGTCGTTCGGCACAAAGCACCCCGCGAAGCCGACCGGTGCACGCCCTTGGGCGGGCACGGAAGCGGCGAAGCCGCGCAGGAGGCGAGCAAAAGAAATCGGTCAAGGTGCCACCGAGATGGCGCTCGGCATCTTGGTGTTCATCACCATCTTGATGTTCGGCATTCACTTCGCCGAGATGGGGCGCATCTCGCTCAAGGTGCAGGAGGCGGGCGCCTACGCGGTGTGGGAGGCGACCGGCCGGAAGGTGCAGAACCTGGAGACCGGCAGCACCGGCTCGTTCTCGAACACGCTCGGCGGCGCCGGCTCGGTGCAGCAGAAGGCGGCCAACGCGTACTCCGACTTCAACGGGCTGACCGGCACCTCGGGCAGCTCGACGATCAAGCAGGCGCTGACCAAGGCGTACGGCCTCGACGCCGACTGCCAGCGGCGCGGCGGCGGCTTCGGTTTCGCGCCCAGCGGCACCGCGTCGGCCGTCTACCAGGACGTGGGCGGTCTGGAGTGCCGGGCGTGGGCGAAGGTGGAGGCGTTTCGAATTCCCACCCACTTCCTCGACGACTCCGACGGCATGTTCCAGACCCAGCACGAGCGCGCCGGGGTGATCACCTTCTGCTCGATCGGCCAGTCGAGCGGCTCGGGCGGCGAGAGCGCGTGCAACGGCTGGCTGCCGGTGCTCACCAACGACTGGGGCCTGATGGGCGACAACGAGGCCGACTCTTGCGTCACCGAGGGCGGCGGCGCGTGCGACTACTCCAACCTGGTGCAGCGCATGTTCGCCTCGCCGGGCAACGCGGGGCTCGCCTTCGCGCAGCGCTTCGCCGGCACGCCGGGCACCAACGAGAGCGTCTACAACTTCGCCTACCGGGGCGTCGAAGACGCGTACACCAACACGGTGGGCGGTGAAGGCCAGCCGAGCTTCAACACCGGCGGCCCGGGCGGCCCGTGGCCGGGCACGATGGGCGGCGGCGGAGTGATCGCCGGCTCCACCGGGCACAACTGCTTTCTCGGCATGCACGAGCGGTGGATGGGTTGTCCCTGACCGGCTTGCTGTTGACCGCGGTGCTGTCGCAGTGGCTGCCCGACGCCGGGCCGGCGCCCAAGCCGGTCGCACCGGGGCCGCGGGTGCCGCCGATCGATCTCTCGGTGCCGAAGATGGTGGCTTTCACCGAGGTCGGCAATCGCATGATGGTCGACGGCCGGCCGATCAAGGTGTGGGCGGTGCGCTCGCGGCTGCGGCTGCAGGAGCTGCTCCAGAGCTACATCGATCGCTTCGAAGACCACGCGTACTACCTGCCCAAGCCGCGCGAGATCAAAATTCAGGGGCTCGACCTGCCGAAGATCGTCGCCTTCGATCCGAAGGAAAAGTGGAGCTACATCGTCTGGGGCTGGCCCGAGCGCGACGGCACCACCACGCTGATCGTGGGCGCGGCCGATGTCGACCCGCAGTCGTTCAGGCCTCCGTCGCGCGGCGGTGAGCTGCCGAGGTTTCCCGGCGCGAAGAGCCCGGTGGTGTCGAACGTGGAGTCGGCGCAGATGCTGGCCTTCAACACCACCGCGACCGAGGCCGAGGTGCTCGACTTCTACCGCCAGGTGTTGCCGAGCGGCGGCTTCAAGGAGCGCGAGAGCGGCACCTTCGTCAGGGAGGGGCGGGCGGTGCGGGTGATGGCGAAGCCGGCCGGGCGGGAGCTCTCGGTGGTGGTGATTGATCAGCCCGACGCGATGCCGGAGCCGTGGCTTCAGGAGGCGCGGGAGACGGTCGCTCCGAAGTGAGCGGTATCGGGTGGCCGGGTATGCGGTTGGCGATCGTGCGGTGGTAGCCGTAGTTGAGCAGCAACGTCTGCAGCGGGCGCACCTTCGAGCGGCGAACGCGCTCCAGCGTGCACTGCGCCGAGAAGAACTTGCGGCGAAACCACATGTAGCCGTCCCACAGCTCGCGCGGGCTCAGCTTCTTCGGCTGGAACGCGACCGCGGTCTTGCCGTTGAAGTAGCTCCAGTCGCTCGTGAGCAGGCGGCCCTCGCGCTCGAGCTGGGAGTGAATCGGCGTCTTCGGGAACGGGGTGAGAATGCTCACCGTCGCGCCGTCGATGCCGACCTCGGTCGCGCCCTTCAGCGTCGCTTCGAAGGTGGAGCTGTCGTCGCCGTCGAAGCCGAACACGATGCCGGCCTGCACGGTGATGCCGTGGCGGTGAATGCGCTCCACGCTCTCGCGGTAGCTGTCGACCAGGTTGAAGGCCTTGTTGGCGAGCTTCAGGCTCTCGCTGGAGAACGACTCGAGGCCGATGAACAGGCAGCTGCAGCCGGCGCGCGCCGCCGCCTTCAGCAGCTTCTCGTTGCGGGTGGAGGCCAGGGTCACCATCGCCGCCCAGCGGCGGTGCTGGCCTTCGAGCGCTGCGAACAGCTTCAGCGCGTACGAGGGGTCCATGAACAGCTGGTCGTCCCAGAAGGTGAAGAACGGGGAGTTGAAGGTGCGGATCTCGGCGACCACCTCGTCGACCGGTCTGAAGCGAATCGCGGGGTCGTAGATCTGCCGGAGGTTGCAGTACGCGCAGCGGTGCGGGCAGCCGCGGGTGGCGACGATGGTGTCCTGCATCGGGAAGCGGCGGTGGATCAGATCGCGCCGCGCGTGGGGCAGGGCGTCGAGCTTCGGGGCGCCGGTCATCCGGTAGAACGGCTGCAGCGCGCCGCGTTCGGCGTCGGCGAGCACCTGGGGCCAGGTGGCTTCGGCTTCGCCCACCACCACCGCGTCGCAGTGCTGCTTCGCCTCATCGGGCAGCAGGGTGGCGTGCGGGCCGCCCAGCACCACCTTGCGACCGCGTTTTCTGAACTCGCGCGCCATCGCGTAAACGTGGGTTGCGTTCGGCGTGTTGCAGGTGAGCCCGACCAGGTCGCACCGCGCGTCGAAGTCGACCGTCTGGTTGTACTCGTCGACCAGCGCCACCTGGTGAGGCGGGCGCACGAAGGCCGCGAGGTACGGCATCGTCAGCTGCACGAAGTTGTTCAGCTGGCCTTTTCGAAACGCCTGGATGAAGCGGTTCTCGGGGGTGATCAGCAAGACGCGCATGCGTTGATGATGTCGCGACAGCGCGGCGACATGCATGCGCAGCGGGTGAGTGGTCGGTTCGGCGGGGTGAGCGGTTCGGGGCGCCGTCAAAAGCCTCGAGGGGTGAGGGGCAGGTCTTCGCCGGGTGCTCCTGCCTCAGCCGGCTCCGCCCGCGATCGCGTGGCCAGCCGTGCGATGCGGGTGGGCCGCGCACTCAACGCGTCATTCGGGCGCCTTGCGGCAGAGGCAATCCCCAAAAAGAACACTGGGTGGTCTTTTCGCGCATCGGCTTCGGCATTGATTGGGGGCGCTGCGTTGCGGCGACTGAATCGATCGGTCGCCCGTTCTCGCTACTTCCGCGCCTTTCGATTCGGCTCGTACGCGCAGAACGTGCCGGTTCGAATGGTGCGCTCGAGCAGCTCGCCCGTCTCGGGGTCGAGCTCGGCGATCTTCTTGATCGCCTCGCGCAGCCGCCGCTGGGCCGTCACCCGTGCCCGCTCCGCCGACGACGCCGCGCGCCGGCTGCGCCCACCGAGGCCCACCGCCCGCGAGAGCTCCTTGCTCAGCGCCTCCAGCTCGGCGCGGCTCCGCTCGGCCCGCATCGCGTCGCCACGCTCTTCGGCGTCTTCGATCTGCTCGGTGAGCGCCTCGATTCGCTTCCGGTATGCTGCCTTCGCCTTCTCGTCGAGCAGCTCGCCCGCATCGCCGGCGTCGGGCAACGCCTCGTCTGCGTCGCCGGAGACCAGCTCGAGCGAGTGAACCTCCACCCCCGGCGCCGCCAGCAGCCTCGCCAGCATCGCCATCCCCCGCAGGCCCTTGAGCACGAAGGTCTTACCGGCGCGCTCCAACCTCCAGCCGCCTTCGTGGGCCTCGAGCGCGAACGGCGAGGGCGCCGATGGCGTTGCAGTGGGCTCGGGCGCTGCCTTCGAGCCGCCGGTCTCGGAGAGCGCCCGTTCGGCCCGCGCTGCCACCGCGCCCATTCCCAACTTCGCCGCCAACGCAGCGCTCGCCCTCAGCTGCTCCGCGGCCGCTGCGCCCTCGCCGCGCCTGGCGAGGTGCTGCCCGAACCAGAGCCGCACCCACACTTCGTGGGCCTGGGCGCCCATCGCCGCAGTGCGCTCGAGCGCGGCGTCGAAGTTCGCCCGCACCTCGGCGTCGGGGTGGCTGAGGAGCGAGCCCAACATTCCCAGCACCCCCCGCACCGGCGGGCCGCTCACCAGGCCGAAGAAGCCGAGGGTGACGTTCGAGTCGGCGTGCGGCTGCAGCACCTCCCACGTCTTCCGGCCGACCTCCAGGTCGCCGCAGTGAGCGGAGGTCTCGGCGAGCACCGAGAGCACGGTGAGCGCCTGGAGGTGTGCGAGCTCGTCTCCCGCGGCGCGGCGCAGGGTCACCCGCGCTTCGCTCAATCGGCCCGCTCGCGCCTCGAACAGCGCCTGGAGCGCGACGGTCAGCGGCGGGGTTACCACCTCGATTCGCCGAAACAGCTCGGGCTCGATCGCCTTCAACACGTCGAGCCGGTCTTGCAAGAGCGCGACGAAGCACCGGTGCACGTAGGTGCAGCGCACCGCGTTGTCGTCTTCGGCGAGCGCGCTCAGACGAATCGCCTCGTCGATCGACTGGTTGCAGTCGTCGAACCGGCCTTCGATCATCGCGCGCATCGAGCGAAACAGCGGCGTCATCCAGCGAAAGCGGGCGTGGCCGAGCGAGGAGGCGAGCGCGTCGCGCTCCAACAGCACCCCCTCGGCCCGGGTCACGTCGCCCGACTCGAGGTGATCGACCACCAGCCGCGAAAGCCCGCGCAGCTCGAGCGCGCGATCCGAGAAGCCGCGCGCGGCCTCGACCAGGCCGGTGTTGATCACGATGCGCTCGGCCGGCGGCGCGAAGTCACCCAGCGCCGAGCCCGCCGCCACCGCGACCTCCGCCACCGCGCGGCGATCGGCCGAGCCTTTCACCGCTTCGATCGCCCGCCTCGCCAGCCCGAGCGCCTCTTTGGGCAGCCGGGCGGGCGTGAGCGCCGAGGCCTTGCGACCCCACAGCAGCGCCTTCAGCACCACCTCGCCTTCGCCCAGCCTCCCGAGCGCCTCGTCGATCAGCGGCAGAAGGTCGTTGCGCACCATCGCGATGCGGTACCGCGAGCCACGGCCCAGCACCGCGCGGGCGAACAGCGGCGCCGAGCCCAACGCCCGCGCGACCGCGATCGCCTCGTCGAAGGTCTTCTCGAGCCGCTCGGCATCGCCGAGATCGCCCAGCGCCCACCCGAGCGCGAGCAGCAGCTCGGCGCGGTCGGCCGGCGCGAGCGAGAGCTCCCGGCCCGCGCGCTCCAGCAGGCTGACCGCCTCTTCGTACGCACGCTGCGCCCGGGCCTGGTTCGCCGCCGCGATCACCCACCTCGCCACCTCGGGCGCTTCGAGCTCGGTGAACGCGTCGAGCGCGTGGGTCGCTCGCGAGAGCACCAGCTCTGATCTCCCTGCCGACACCAGCGCGTCGAGGGCGCGCGCGGTGCGCCCCTGCAGCGCCATCTGCCGCGCCGCCGCGAGGCCCGAGAACAGCGCGTCGCGCACCAGCGCGTGGCTGAACAGCCAGCGTTCGGGGCCGTTCGCGCTCCACAGCCCGGTGGCGCCGATCTCCGACGCGAGCGCGCGCACGGTCGCGGGAGTCGAGCCGGAGGCCGCGGCGAGCAGCTCCAGCGTCACCTCGCGGCCGAGCACCGCCGCGACCTCGGCGAGCGCCTGCGCTTCAGGCGAGAGCGTCGCCACCCGGTCGCGCACCACCAACGCCACGCCCTGGGTAACCGGCAGCTGAGCGCCCTCGGGAGCCGCGCGCCCATCGGCCACCGCGCGAATCGTCTCGTGCAGAAAAAGCGGGTTCCCCGAGGTCGCCCGCAGCAACGACTCGGTGAGCTCGGCTTCGCGGCCGGGCAACACGCTGTGGACCAGCTGAGAGATCTGCTCGCGCGAGAGCCGGGGCAGCGACAGCACCTGACACCGCCGTGACAAACGCGCGATCGCGTCGCGCACGTGGAGCCGCTCGGCTTCGGCATCGCGCCAGGTCACCGCCCAGACGATCGGCGCCGAGGCGAGCGCGCCGATGGCGTAGTCGGCCAGCTCCACCGTGGCCACGTCGGCGGCGTGGAGATCGTCGAGCAACAGCAGCAGCGGCCGCTGGGCGCTCTGCTCGCGGAGCACCCGCACCACGGCGTCGAAGAGCTCGAAGCGCGCCTGCTTCGGGTCGCTGGCCGAGAAGCCCCCCGCGTCGCGCTTCGACCAGAGCAGCTCGAGTGGGCCCTCCGCCGACGCCGCCCGCGGGTCCAACGCCTCGAGCAGTTGCCGCCACGGCCAGTACGACGGCGCGCCCCCCGACTCCCAGGCGCGGCCCCAGTACGGCTTCAAGCCCCGCTGTTGGGCGAGCGCCGACAGCTCGGTGGCCAGCCGCGTCTTGCCGATGCCCGGCTCGCCCGCGACCGCGAACGCGCACCCCAGCCCCGAAAAGGCCCGCGTAAACCCCTCCTGTGCCGACAACAGCTCGCGCTGCCGGCCAATCAATCCGCTGGGTTGGGAGGCGTTTGGGGGGAACAAATTGTTCCGCACAACCGCACGCCTGAGGGGTGCAGCACAACCCCAACGAAAGAAAACAATGAACCTGAAAAACCTGAAGTCCGCCGCCCTGGTCGTCGTCTCGCTCGCTTCCTTCGCCGCCGGCGCCGACTCTGGCCGTTCGCCCGAAGCCAACGCGTCGTTCGCCGAGATGGAGAAGATGCTCGGTGTCGCGCCCGCCGGTTTCAAGGCGATGCCCGACGAAGACGTGCCGGCGTTCTGGGAGCACCTGAAGGCGCTGCAGATGAACCCGAAGACGGTGCTCCCCGGCAAGACGAAGGAGCTGATCGGCCTCGGAGTCGCCGCCCAGGTGCCGTGCCGCTACTGCCTCTACGCCCATCAGGAGTTCGCGAAGCTGAACGGCGCGTCGGAGCGGGAGCTGCGCGAGGCGGTGGCGACCGCGGGCATCGCGCGCGAGCTGTCGGCGCTGGCGAACGGCCCGTCGCTGAAGCTCGAGCCGTCGCCTGACCAGGTCGAGCTGCACGCGGAGATCGCAAAAGCCTTCGGCGGCACCGAGCCCGACGCGTTCAAGCGCTACCCGGCGGCGTCGTTGAGCGCGCTGTGGAAGCAGGTGAAGGCGGTGACGATGAACGCCAACAGCGCGCTGCCGGTGAAGACCAAGGCGCTGATCTCGCTCGCGGTCGCCACCCAGCTGCCGAGCGCCCTCTGCGTGAGGGACTACACCGCGATGGCGCGGGCGAACGGCGCCAGCGACCAGGAGATCTCCGAGGCGGTGGCGATGTCGGGCTTCACCCGCTCGGCGAGCACGGTGCTCAACGGCGGGCTGACCGACGAGACCCAGTGGCGCAAAGACATCGACACCATCATCAAGCACGTGTCGCAGCCGGCTCCGGGCAAGAAGTCGGCCCAGCGCTGAAGTTGGGGAGAGCGGTACGGCGGGCGTCCCTCCACGGGGCGCCCGTTTTTTTTGTCGTCTGGCTACTGCCGCGCGAGCTTGTGCAACCCGCCGTCGTTCTCGGTGAGCACGAACAAATCTCCGCGCTCGTTGAACGCCAGGCCCTCGATGCGCGCCAACGGCTTGTCCTTGTCGTTGCGCACGGGGAACGACTGCACCAGCTTCGCCTCGATGCCGTCGCCCTTCTTCTGCAGGTGCAGCTGGGCGACCACCGAAGACTCGTCGGAGGACAGGAACAGGTCGCCCGACTTGGGGTCGATCGCGATCGCCGAGAAGTCCTTGCACACGTCTTTCAGGCTGGGGTCGAGATCGATCTTGGTGCCCTTCTTGCCGCCGTTGGCGTCGAACATCAGCAGCTCGCGCGGCTTGCCCTCTTTCGCGGCGAGCAGCTGCGGCATGCCGGTGGGCGACTTGTCGCCGTCGAGAAAGGTCAGCCCCTCGAGCCCTTTGTTCTCGGGCCCACCGACGTTCTTCACGTCGTAGGTGTGCTTGAGCTCGGGCGCCTTCTTCTTGTCGGGGTTCCAGTCGTAGCGGAGCACCTGGCGGTCTTCTTCGCGCGAGACGAAGAGGTTGTGGTGCACCGGGTCGTAGGCCACGCCCTCCATCTCACTGGTGCCCTTGAGGCCCTCGAGCTTGATCTTCGAGAACTTCCCGTCGGGCCCGAGCAGACCGACCTTGTCGGAGGTGTCTCCGACGATCAGCAGCCGGCCGCCGGGGAGCGCCGCCACGTCGGAGGCCTCCTTCACCGGAACGTTCAGCTGCTGAGCGGGCGTGAAGCGAGCCACCTCGCCGGCGCGTGATGCGCCCCCTGCCGGCGTGGTGACCCGGCCGATGCTTCCCCAACCTCCGACGCGCGAGGTCATGTTCAGAGCCAGAAGACCGGGCGGTCCTTCGACTTGGCGATGTCGGCCGCGTGATCTTCTTTCGCCATCTTCGACGGGTCTTCCTTCAGCCCGGCGTTGAGCAGGTTGGCCTTGGTGACGTCGACGGTGGCCTGCACGTCTTTGCGGAAGGTCGCGCGCATGCCCTCGAGGCTGGTGATGTCGGCCTTGTAGGTGGCCGCGTTCGCCGGGTCGGAGGTGATCTTCTTGGTCGCCTCGTCGATCGCCTTCTCGAACGGGTCAGACGAGTTGGAGTCCCACTCCGCTTCGATGTGGAGCGGGCCGCGGCCGATGCGGCCGGCGTCGTCGCTCACGTCGGTGGGCGGGTTGCCCTTGCGCGCCACCGGGTCGTAGACCGAGTACTGATCGGCCGAGACGATGAAGCACTCGCCCGACGGCATCCACTGGCCGTACTTCTGGAGCAGGGTCGACGCGTCGCCGAGGAACTTGATCTGCTTGTCCATCTTGTCGGCGTACGCCTGCAGCGCGGGCGGCACCGGCTGGTTGGCGGTCTTGTACTTGTCGATCTCGGGCTGGAGCGCGGTGCGGCGGCTCTGCACCTCGCTCTGGCTGTCGAGCTGCAAGTGGGTGCGGCGGCGCTTCTGGAGCAGCTCGTACTTCGGCTCGAGCGCGAGGTTGCCGTCGGCCGGCAGGGTCTTCTTGTCGGAGGCCAGCTTGTAGAGCTTCTGCGCGACCGCGAGCGGCTGACCGTTGTCTTCCTTGCCGGTCATCAGCATGTTCTGCGCCTTGCCCTCGTCGGTGAAGTTGCCCTCCCAGCGCTTCTCGAACTTGTGCACCGCAGAGCTGTCGCCGGCGATCACCCGGCCTTCCTTCGCCTGCACCAGCACCCGGTTCACGTTGAAGGGCGGGTTGTTGTCGAAGCGAACGCGCGCCCGCACCGACGCGCCGGCCTTGTCGAGGCTGCCGTTCTTGTCGTCGTAGTAGGTGTCGCGAAACATCTCGTACCCGTCTTGGAACTTGGTGCTCCCGTCGGGGTTGGTGCCCTTCACCTCGAGGTGGAGCGGCATCTCGAACTTGTTCACCAGGTCCATCGCCTTGGGGTCGTTCCAGTTCGGCTTGTAGAGACCGCCGAACGGCGCCGGGCCGGTGTTGGCCTTGAAGGTGTCGCGCTCGGTGTTGCCGTTCTTGAAGTCGGCCCAGCTCTCCTGCTCGGAGCGGTCGCGCTCCCAGTCGGCGGCGATCGGAGTGGCGAGAATGTCGGCGCCGATCTTCGGGCCCGGGCCGGCCGCTTCGGCGACGCCCTTGGCGCCGTTGGCTCCGGTGAGGTTCACCTGCTGACCGGCGGTCATCTTCGAGGCGTAGTCGCCGTCGACCTTGTCGAGGCTCAACGTCTTCGCCAGCTCGCTGGTCGGGCGCAGGTCGAGGGTGAGGCCCTTGTCGTCGCTCGCCGCGGCGTCGTCGACGGTGTTGCAGAAGTCGGAGAACGTGATCCCGAAGTGGGTCTTGAACGCCTTCGCTTCGGTCTCGTTGGCGGCGTACTTGCCGAGAAAGCCCTTCCAGTCGTCGGCGGTGGCCAAGGTGATCGTCTTGTTGTGCGCGCCGCGCAGCTGCACCGTCACCTGCTGCCCGACGAGCTTGTCGCTCGCCTTCTGCAGGTAAGTGCCCGCCTTACCCTTCTCGTCGAACAGCGCAACCGAGGCATCCCCCGCGGCAAACTGCCGACCCGCCTGAATCTTGATCGTCACGTTTCCTCCCTGTGACTGATCAACGTACCAAATTGCCTCGAAAATGTGAGGCGGTTTGGGTCAGAATGGTAACCGGGAGGATTCACATGAGCGTTGGCGATATCAAGAATACTTTTACGCGCATCGCGCAGGATAAGAAGATCGACGCGAAGGACGTCGACACGATCCTGACCTCGGCGGGCTCGATCTCGAAAGACGAAGAGGCGGAGATTCGCAAGGAAGCGGATCAGTACGCCGGGATCATGGATGCCGACGCTTCGAAGAAGCTGAAGTCGGCGCTGGGCGACATCGCCGATCTGCGCAAGCAGGCGAGCTCGATCAACCACAAGGTCGAGGTGGCGAAGAAGGGCCTCGACGCCGACATCAAGACCCGGCTCACCGCGGGCACCGACACCAAGACCTTCGGGGGCACCCAGATTCCCGAGGCGGTGAAGACGGTGATGCGCGACGCGTTCGCCAAGGGCGCGGCCGCCTACGACGTGCAGGAGATGAAGCCCGACCCGGTCTACGACACCGAGCACGGCGAGGCGGAGATGACGCTCGACGGCAAGTACAACCCGTACGGCCAGAAGCAGAAGGCGGTCGACTCGATGGCGTTCGACTACACCGAGCTGACGCCCGACAAGATCGCGCAAGACATCAGCACCACCCAGACCTGGCAGGAGCAGGCCGGCTACAAGACGGTGGGCGGCAACCAGGAAGCGACCTTCAAGCCGGTGACCGGCAAGCCGTCGGGCAACATCACCGAGCTGTACGACGAGGCCTCTTGGTCGGAGACCAAGGCGCGCGGGCCGGGCGGTCAGAAGTACGCCTCGAACTTCGCGATTCTCGCCGACGGGTCGGTGCACTGCGTGCCGGCCTCGCGCCGCACCAACGCCGAGCCATGGCGCATTCTCACCACCGCGTCGCTCGCGCGCGGCAAGCAGATGGCGTTCAACGGCCACCTCCACATGGAGGGCGGCGTGGTCACCTACGTCGGGCAGTCGGGCCGCCTCGGCAAGCTGGCCGAGAAGGGCGACGGCAAGTTCGTCGACCCGGTCGAGGTGCTGAAGGCGTGGGGCTTCAAGCTGGCGCCGGGCCTCAAGGTCACCCAGGAGTAAGCAGGAACCCGCGGGCGCCGTTCGTCGTCTAGATTGTCAGCGGTGCCCGCGCTCGTCTTACTGGTGTTGCTGGCTGCCTCCGACGGCGGAGTGTCGGAGTGCGGCGGCGTGCCGTGCGAGACGTTCGCCTCCGCGAAGCCGGCGTTCGAGAAGGTGCTCCAATCGAAGCCGAAGGTGCTGGGCATCGGCGAGTACCACGAGGTCGGCAAGCAGAAGGTCGCCTCGGCGCTGAAGCGCTTCACCCTCGAGCTGTTGCCGTCGATGAAGGGCACCGGCGCGATGGTGGCCGAGACGTGGATCACCAACGGCAAGTGCGGCGAGGTCGAGAAGCAGGCGACCGCCGAGGTGAAGAAGGTCACCAAGCGCCCCGAGACGACCGAAGACGAGCTGACCACGATGCTCGATCGCTCGTACAAGCTGGGGCTGAAGAACCACGTGCTCAACCTGTCGTGCGACGAATACAAGGGCATGCTCGACGAGCAGGGCGAGCTCGACGCCGAGAAGTCGCTCTTGCTGGTGAAGCGGAAGGTCGAAGAGAAGGTGCGCGACTCGCTCGAGAAGGGCGAGGTGCCGGTGGCGCTCTACGGCGGCGCGATTCACAACGACCTCTACCCGGTGGCAGGTGAAGAGCAGTACGCGTTCGGCCGCGCGCTCCAATCGGTGACCGACGGCGGCTACGCCGAGCTCGACCTGCTGGTGCCGCAGTTCGTCGAAGGCGACGACGACCTGGTGAAGGAGCCCTGGTTCGCGCCGGCGATGGCGTTGGCGAAGAAGGGCAGGGTGGTGCTGGTCGAGCCCCACCCGCACTCCTTCATGCTGCTGTTCTCCTCAAAGTAGATCCTCTCCTTTGGGAGAGGCCGACGAGCGCCATAGGCGCTCGCGGGTGAGGGACAGCCAGGTCCACGCGTGGAACGAGGGGCCGCCCCTTCAGTTCTTCAGCTGCCCCACCAGGTCGATGAAGCTCGGCACCGGCCCGCGCGCATCGCTGCTGCCCGCGTAGGGCCCGCTGGTGGCCTGATCAGATCCACCCGCTTGCCAGCCCAACATCCGGCGGTGCCAGTACTCGGTGCCGCTCATCTGCCCGCTCGTCACGTAGCCCGAGTCGTTGGGCCCGCTGAGCTTCGGCAGCCAGTAGTTGTAGTCGCTGTCGTTCGCCGGCCGCCCATACGCCAGCAGCATGTCGGCATTGATCAGCTGACGAAACTGTTGCACCCGCGCGTCTGACGGCATCGCCGCCATCGCCTCGGTGCCCGCGGGAGGTACGCCCGGCGATACCGCGCTCGCCGGCTGCACGTCGCCGTGAGGTCCTCCTCCGCCGGCGTAGGGGCCAGCAGTCGCGACGTCGCTGCCGCCCGCCTGCCAGCCGAGCATTCGCCGGTGCCAGTACTCGGTGGCGTTCATCTGCCCCGAGGTGACGAAGCCGGAGTCGTTCGGCCCCTGCAGCTTCGGCAGCCAATAGTCGTAGTCGGCCTGGGTGGCCTCGCGGCCGTAGGCCGTCTTCATGTCTTCGTTGATCAGCTTCTTGAACGACTCGGTGGAGTTCGGCGCAGCCGGCGCGCCCACGTTGGCAGTGGCGGCAGCCGCCGGGCCCTCGAGCGCGTTGCTGAGCGCGGTCTCGAGCGCCTTCTCGACGGTGTCGATCAGCTGCACCAGCTGCTTCTTCGGGCTCTCGAACCCGTCTTGCTGGTGGAGGCCTTGCGAGCGGGGCTGCTGAGGCTTGAACGCGGTCTGGGTGCCGGTGTTGCTGGTCTGCACGACCGGCGGGCGGTGGATCTTCATTCGAACACTCGTCCCCTTTGGTGTTCGTCCTGATTATCCGCAGGCGCGCGCAAGCTTCCCGGTCCCCTGGCGACAAACAGGGGTCCCGAAATGCCAAATGCGGGTCGGCTAGCGGAAGTTCGGGCGGCCCAGCATTCCCGTCAGGTGCCCCATGCGCCAGCTGGGGTCCTTCGGGTCGGGGCCGACGAACGAGAGCGCCGAGCCGATCATGCCCAGGCGCTTCTGGAACTCGGGGTCGGGCTTGAAACGGATCTCGAGGTTGGCGTCGGAGTACTCCATCTTCTTCGCCAGCTTCAGGGTGCCGCTGATGCCGGTCTCGAGGTCGGAGCTGTGCGACTTGAACTCGTCGACCGTGCCCGCGCCCTTCTCGAACTTCAGGTGACCGGCGAGATCGCCGAACGCGATCTTCGGCAGGTCGAGCGGCGTCGGCTCGGGGCCGTACATCGGCAGCGGCACCGACACCGTGCCTCCGTTGATGGTCAGCCCGCGCGCGGAGATCGCGAAGCTGCCGGTCGCCTGGCCGAGGTCCGGCTCCGACGGGCCGGCACCGACCGACGACTTGGGGATGCTGAGGTCGAGCTTGGTGTCGATCTTTCCCGCCAGGTCGATTCCCGAAAACCCCTTCAGGTTGCCCTTGGTGAGGTCGAGGTCTTCGGCCTCCATGTGCACCGAGCCGGTCGCCGACACCCGCAGGTAGAGGTCGCCGCCGAGCAGCTTCGCGCTCACGCCCACGCCCGGAGGAAACAGGGTCGGCCCCACCGAGACGCGATCGATCTTCATCGCCTCGGGCGGCTTCTCTTCGTTGGGGCCGATCTTCTTGGCGATGAACAGGTCAGACGCGCGCAGCGCGAAGAACCCCGGGCCCATCGAGCCGATCTTCAGGTTGTAGCCCGCGGCGTCGGCCTCCAGCTTGAGCCGGTCCTGGAGCGCGTCGTACGGGAAGGTGATGAAGAAGGCCGCGAACAGCGCGACCAACGAGAACCCCGCGTAGAGGAGGATCCGCTTCCACAATGCGATTCGTTTCTCAGCCATGGGTCACTTCTTCAGCTTGTAGGTGGCCACGGTGACGTAGGCGGTCACGGTGTCGTTGGCGGGGCGCGGCTCGAGCCGCAGGTACTTCACCCGAATGATGCCGGGCGACGCCTCCACCGATTGGAGGAACTCGGTCAGCCGGTTGAGCGCCACGTCGGTGAGGGTGAACTCGGCCGCGCTCTCGATGATCTTGTCGCCCTCGAGGTTCACGTCGGCCTTCGGGTTGATGCTGGGGATCTCGAGGCCGGCCTTCTGCGCCTTCTCTTCGAGATACGAGATCAACCGCACGTTGTTGCCCGCCAGCCGGGCCTCGACCGCCTCTTGCGCGCTCTTCGCGTCGCGGTAGGTCGCGGCCGCGTCTTGCACCTGGGCCAACATCTGCAGCTTGTGGGTGGTGCCGCGGCGAATGCGGTCGGCGCTGCTCGAGAAGCTGAACGCGATCAAGAAGGTGACGAATGCGAGCACCGCGGTGCCGGCGCCCATCAGGAGCAGCCGCTCACGCTCGGTGAGCGCCTGCATGCGCGCGCGAAGCTCGGTGATCTGTTGGGTCGCGGTCGCCATTTAGTTTGTCGCTCCCGCCTGCGCGTGCTGCGCACGCTCCGGGCGCTTCGCTCGGCTGCGCCTCGCTTTGCTCGTCCGCTCCATCAGGCTCCTCCCTCGTCGGGGCACTGGACGTCGATCTCCAGGCGGAACCCGACCTTCGAGCCGTCTTTGCTCTTCTCGACCTTGCCCTCCTTCACGTCGGAGAAGCACTTGTAGGTCTTCAGCTGAACGATCAGGTCTTCCATCAGCTTCGAGCTGGTCGTCTCACAGCGCATCGAGATGCGATCGAGATCGACCACCACCTGGTCGAACGTCACCGAGCCGTCGGTCGGCATGTGGGTGGTGAGCTCGGCGAGCAGGTTCACCGCCGAGTGGCGGGGAATCACCGCCGCGGGCGACTCGGTGCCCTTCAGCATCGCCACCGCCTTGTCGACGTTCTTCTCGCACTTGCCCAGCACCTTCTGGGTGATGTCGCAGACCATCTGGTCGACCTGCTTGTCGCGGCGCTCGAGCACGGTGTTGCGCACGATGCCGGAGCTGATCAGCAGCGAGAGCAACACCCCGGCGAAGGTCGCCAGCTGCGGCAACCGCTGGAGCATCGAGTCGAAGTCCGACTTGAAGGCGAACTCGCCCTTGCGGAGGTTGAAGCGCGGGCCGCGGCCCGACACCGCTCCGCGCAGCGCCAGCGCGTACGACTGCGCCGCCGCCACTCCGGTCTGGCCCGAGGCCTCGCGCACCTCCATCGGCAGCTCGAGGTTGGCGACCGGCAGCTGCAGGTCGCGCTCCAGCTGCTCGGCGAGCCCCTGAAGCTTGGCGGTGCCGCCGCAGAGAATCACCCGCTCGATCGGCCGGCGGCTGCGCGCGGTGTACGACTTGAAGGTCGGGCGCAGCTCGCGGCGCAGCGGGTCGAGGCCGCGAATGAAGCAGGCCGAGGCGCGCTCCGCGTCTTCACCCACCGCGTGCTCGCCCAGGGCGCCGTGCGCCTCTTTCCACTTCTGCGCCTCGTCGAGGGTGATCTTGAACTCCGCCGCCAGCGCCTTGGTGAGGTGGAGCCCGCCGCCCGAGAAGGTGCGCGCCAGCTCGACCGGGCCCGAGGCCTTGCCGATCGCCACGCTCACCCGCTCGTGGCCGATGTCGACCACCGCCACCGCGCCGGCGTTGGCGTCGTCGGCCGCCGACGGCTGCGAGAGCGACGAGAGCAGGTTCTGATACGCGAGGCCGGGGTGGGTGACGATGTGCGGCTCGAGCTTCACGCTCTTGAGCAGATCGAGCACCGGGCCCATCTCGTCTTTCTTGACCACGCCGACGGTGAGCCGGGCGCCTTTCTCGTCTTGCGAGGCGATCTGGTAGTCGTAGACCGCGTCGGTGAGGTCGTAGGGCAGCTGGCTCTCGACCTCGAACGCGAGCGCCGCCTCGATCTTCTTCGGGTCGGCGAACGGCATGTTCACCGGGTGGGTCGCCACCGAGGTGCCGGGGAGCGCGGCGACGATGGTGTCGGCGTAGAGCGGGCCCTTGGCGAGCAGCTCGGTGAGCGCCGCGCGCAGCCGGGTCAGCCGGTCGCCTTCAGACGGGCACTTCACCTCGACGATCGAGCGGGTGGCCGAGCCGCGCAGCGAGGTCTCGAGCAAGGTGGCCTTGACCGAGTAGGTGCCGAGATCGAGGCCGAGCACGCGAGCCATTTAGCTGGTCGCTCCCGCCTGCGCGTGCTCCGCACGCTCCGGGCGCTTCGTTCGGCTTCGCCTCACTTCGCTCGTCCGCTCCATCAATTCTCTCTCCAGTAGACGAGCCGGCCGAGGCCGTCGTCGGTGCGAATCACCACCGTGATCGACTTCTGCACGTCGCCGGCCTCGCCGGTGACCTTGATGCGGAAGGTCGAGGTCTTGTCGCTGATGAAGCGGTTCTGAGCCATGTTGGCGGCCAGGGTCGGGTTCACCGGGAGCCCGGCGGCCTGCACCACGTTGACGAAGTCTTGCGCCGACATGCGGAAGATCGAGAACAACCGCGCCGCGCGGATCTTCTTGATCAGCGCGTCGACGAAGATCGGGTCGCCCAACCGCGGGTCGGGGTGGAGCGGGTCGGTCACCGAGCGAATCGCGACCTCCAGCAACACCGGGTCGTCGGTGTTGATGTTGATGTTCGAATTCACGTCTGGATAAATCGTGAGCTTGTCTTTGAACGCCGCCATGAAGCGATCGTTCACGCCCCGCACCATGTAGAGCTCGTCGAGGCTGTCGAACCGCGAGTTCTTCGCTTTGTAGCGCGGGTCGTACTTGTCGTAGTTCATGTTCTCGTCGGAGAAGCCCTTCAAGAACGGCTCGGGTGCGGTGCCGGTGGTGTCGACCGCCGACGCGGTCTCGTCTTCGTCGATCCAGTCTTTCATCGCGATGATCACGTCTTGAGGCGTGACCTTGTCGTGCGTCTTCGCGTCGACCTCACCGTCGAAGAGGAACTCGTATTTCTTGTCGCCCAGCGTTGCCATCAGCTGGGTGAGCGCGACCCGCGCCGAGAGCGACGGCGAGTCGAGCTTGTTCAGGTTGATCTTCTCTTCTTCGTCGGAGAACTCGGTGTTGAAGCAACCCTCGAAGCCGCCGAACTTGCGGTTGGCCTGCTTCGCGGCGAGCTCGGGGTTCTCTTCGTCGAAGTCGAGCTTCTTCTTCGAGCTCGAGCTGCTGCTGCTCCGGCTCTTGGCGTGGGGGCGATCTTTGCTGTCACCCGACTTCGAGGGGTCTTCCTCGTCTTCGGGCACCATCTGCTGGAGCATGTAGCAGTCGATCTTCGCCATCTTCCAAAGCTGAATGCCGAGCGACGACGGCTGCTGTGAGGCGCCACCGGGAAGACCCGGCGCGCCCGGCGCCGCGCCTGGAGTGGTCGGGCTCGAGCCGCCCAGGCCCAGCGACGAGAGAATGCCGCCGATGTTGGGAATCTGAATCGAGTCGACCTGCTTCTGAAAGCGGAGCATCAGCCGCGACAGCCCGATGCCCGAGCGGGCGAGGAAGTAGGCGCGCACTTCGTCGCGCTGGTTGGTGGCGAGGCGAAGCTCGACCACCGAGTTGTAGCGGGTCTCGTTGGCGATCAGCGCCAGCAGCGCGAGGCCGATCAGCACCAGCAGCAGGGCGACGCCGCGCTCGGCTCGGCGACGCCCTCTCCCACGGGAGAGGGTGGCCGCAGGCCGGGTGAGGGCGTCCCGGTTCGCATCTGGCTGCTTCTTGAACCGCCTCGGCCGCGTCCCAGTCATTGGAACCTCGGCAGCTCGGTGTTGAGCATGATGCGGGTTTCGGTCGAGTACTTCTGATCTTTCCCGTTCTCGTCGAGCGCGGTGACGGTGATCTTCACCCGGGTCGGCAAGATGCTCTTGCGGTCGAGCTTTCGGGTGTCCCACTCGTCTTGCCACTGCTTCATGTCGGAGTCCCAGTACTGGAACTCGACCTTCTTCACGCCTTCGAAGAGCACGTCTTCGGTGCCGCCGCGCTCGGGGCGCTCCTCGAGAATCGTCTTCTCGCGGCGCATCAGGTCGGTGCGGCCCTTGGCCTCTTTGTCGTTGTTGGTCTTGACCGAGTACTCGACGATCATCTGGTCGGACTCTTTGGCGTCGGCGTAGAGCCGCTCGTGCGCCATCGAGGCGAACATCAGCTTGTCCTTCGAGCCGACGAAGTTGGTGGGGCGCTCGTATTGATCGCGGTAGCGCAGCGAGCTGTAGCGGTCGGAGATGTAGGCGGCGCCGATCTCGCGGCACATGCGCGAGAACGCGGTGCGAATCATGCGGTACCGCTCCGCGCCCTGCTCCATCGTCTCTTTCGACTTGATGGTGGTGTTGATCGCGATCGCCAGCGCCAGCCCGATGCCGGCGGTGATCGACACCGCGATCACCACCTCCATCAGCGTGAAGCCGCGACGGGAAGCCGAGCGCATCTAGAAGCCCCTCGGCCGGCCGGGCAGCTGTGGAATCTGCGGAATGCCGGGCATCGTGCCCATGCCTCCGGGCACCAGGCCGCCGCCCGAGACGCCGGGGGTGATGCCGGGAATGCCGCCGGGGGGAATGCCCGCGCCCTGGCTGCCGCTCAGGTTGCCGGCCTGAATCACCGGCTGGTTGTCGGTCGGGTCGACCATGCCCTGGCCGGTCGGGCTGGGCACCGGGTTCGGCACCGGGCGGCCGTTGTCGGCGCGCACCCACTGGCCGTTGTTGGCCGCCTGCTGGCTGGTCTGGCCGGGCAGGCCGCCGTTGCGATCGCTGCCGGGCCCGAGCGAGACGACGTGGGTCACCAGGTCGAAGCTCTCGGTCTGCTTGCCCTCTTTCCAGGTGACGGTGAGGTGAACCTCGCGCACCGCCTTGGTGAGCTGGTCGACCATCTGCTGAAACTGCTGCTGCATCATGCCCTGGCCGAGGCCGCCGCCCGCCATGCCGGCGAGGTTGCCCAGGCCCGAGCTGGCGCCGCCGAGTGAGCCGGTGAGCTTGTTGAGGTCGGGCATGCCGCCCGCGCCGCCCAGGCCCGCGAGCGCGCCGAGACCGCCCGCGCCACCCGCGCCGCCGCCGAACAGGCTGCCGAGCGCCGAGAAAGGATTCTGACGAGCCCTTGCCGTCTTTGCTGTCTTTGCCGCCGCCGCCCATCGGCAGGTTGAAGATCGCGCCGATCAGCTGCTCCGGCGACATGCCCTGGGTCTTGGGGGCGATGATCTTCGCGCGCCACTTGAAGCTCGACCAACCCTCTTCAGAGAAGTCGCCCGACTGCTCGTCGTCGTCGGCCTGAAAGCCCTTGTCGTAGAGCTCCTGCTCGATGTCGACCATCTTGCCCCGCGCGAGCAGCGTCGCGATGGTCAGCTTCTTCGCGTACACGTGGCTCACCACCGCCATCGAGCTGATGCGGAAGATGCCCAGCAGCGTGACGCCGAGAATCGACATCGCGATGATGGTCTCGAGCAGCGTGAAGGCCAGCGGTTTGCGAGGAGCGCTCATGCTTTGGGCGGCTCCAGTTCTTCGGGCACCACCTGGCACTTGCCGGTGAGCGGCGACAGCTTCACCGTCCACGCGTTGTCGCCCTGTTTGACGACGATCTGCGCGCGCTCGGCGAAGCCCTGCGGAAAAAAGTAGAGGTAGGCGACGCCGATCTTGGCCGGCTCGCGCAGCTTGGTGGTCCAGACGCTGATCTTCACGCCCGACGGCAGCGACTTCTCGGAGATCGCCTCCGAGGTGTACTCCGAGAACTTGGCGTACTCGGCGACCCGGTTCTTCTCGCGGTCCTGCAGCTCCTGGAGCGAGGGCGCGTCGTCGCGATCGAGCCGCTTGAAGCGATCTTCGTTGGCGACCCGGTCGCGGTTCTTCTCTTTCTTGCGCTTCTCGTCGGTGGCCGACTTCTGCTCCTCGGCGCGATCGGCGTTGGCGGCGATCTCTCCCTTGGCGCACTCGGCGTGGTACTTCACCGGCTTGTCTTCGTTGTCTTTGCCCTCGGGCAGCTCGAACACCAGCCGGCAGGTGACGCCGCGCAAATTCGCAGAGTCGTAGAGCGAGCGCATCACGCCCACCAGCTCGGTGGCCGACTCTTTTGCCTTCGCTCCGGTGACCGCGCGCACCGACATCACCACCGCGGCGAACAGCACCACCGCGATGCCCATCGAGACCACCAGCTCGATCAGGGTCATTCCCGCCGTGGACCTTCTCCCACGGGAGAAGGTGGCCGAAGGCCGGATGAGGGGCGTGGCAGACCGTGGAGTCGGTTTCATCGGATCACCAGGCTCAGCCACTCGACCAGCATCCACACGGTCGCCCCCGCGGTCAGAGCGGCGCCAATCGCCAGCGGCGAAAGGGCTCCATCTTCTGGCGGGGGCGACTGCTTCACTTACCTGTCCTCCAATCGTCGTTTCGGCCCTGCGCTGCTCACTTCTTGTCGCCGGTGCTGCTGTCCTTAGACGAGATGTCGGCGTCGTTGCCCTCACCGCCGGGCGTACCGTCCTTGCCGTAGCTGGTGATCACCGGCTTGTTGCTCTCGAGCACGTAGAGGTACTCGTGGTCCCACGGGTCCATCGGCACCTTCTCCATGATCTGCGCGTCGACCAGCGCCTTCAGGCCGGCGCCGGTGTCGGGGTACTTGCCCTTCTTGGCGTAGAAGGTGTCGAGGCCCTGCTTGATCGCCGAGATGTCGAGCCGCACGCGGTCGCGCTTCGCTTCTTCGAGCCGGGGAATCACGGCCACCGCCACCGCCGCGGTCAGCAGCGACAGAATGGTGATCACGACGATGATCTCGATCAGCGTCATGCCGCGGCGCTTCTTGCCCATTCGCCGCTTCATCTTCTTCGTCAGGCCTTCCATTGTGCTTCCTCCAAATCCTCAGTGGTAGAGAACGATTCCCAGGGTCACCAGCACGCCGGCCATCGCCACCAGCGTCGCCGTCGCCACCCTGCGCACCCAGATGTCGAACGGTTGAGTCGTCATACGCGTCACTTGATTGCCGAGTTCATCTGCAAAATGGGCATCAAGATGGAGAACGCCACGAAGGCGATCACTCCACCCATCAGCACGATCATCATCGGCTCCAGCAGCGAGGTCAGCGCGCCGATGCGAACGTCGACCTGGGTCTCGTAGCTCTCGGCGACGTTCACCAGCATGTCCTCCAGCTGGCCCGAGCGTTCGCCGATCGCCACCATGTGGTACACCAGCGGAGGGAACTCGCCCGACTTCTTCAGCGGCGCGGCGATGCTCTCACCCTCGGAGATCGAGTCTTTCGCCTTGTCGACCACGTCGGCGAGCACCGAGTTGGTGACGACGTTCTTCACGATGTCCATCGCGGTCAGCAGCGGCACGCCCGACTTGAGCAGCGTCGCCAGAGTGCGGGTGAACCGCGCGACCGAGAGCATGCGAACGACGGGTCCCATCACCGGGACCTTCAGCAAGATCCGATCCCACACCGGCTTGCCGTTCTCGGAGCGGATGTACCAGAAGAACGCCACCACCCCGCCGACCAGGGTGGGAATGATCAGCCACCACCAGTCGGACAGCGTGTGCGAGGTAAAGATCAGAAATTGCGTGGTCCACGGCAGCGGGACCTTCATGTCGTCGAAGACCTTGGTGACCTTCGGCACCACCACCGTCATCAGCATCGTCAGCACGCCGCCGCCCAGCACTGCCATGATGGCGGGGTAGGTCATCGTGCCGAGCACTTTTTGTCGGAGCTTGGCCTGGCCCTCGGTGAACTCCGCCAGCCGCAGCAACACGGTGTCGAGCGCGCCGGAGTGCTCGCCCGCGCGCACCATGTTCACGTAGAGGTTGCCGAACACCTTCACGTGGCTCTGCATCGCGTCGCCCAATGACGAGCCTTCGTTGACCCGCTGCTTGATGTCGGAGACGACTCGTTTGAGTTTTTCTTTCTCGACCTGATCGACCAGCGCGGTGAGCGCTTCGACCAGCGAGACGCCCGCCTTGAGCAGCGTCGCCATCTGCCGGGTGGTGATCGCGATGTCTTCGGTGTTGATGCGGCCGCCCGACAACCGGAAGTTCACTTCCTGGTTGAGGCCCTTGCCGGGCGCCTTCGCGCCTTTGACGACCTTGCCGCCCTCGGCCTGGCCGACCACGTCGGTGAGAAACACGCCCTCTTTGCGCAGCACCGCGCGGAGCGTCTTCGGCGAGTCGGCCTCCTTGAAGCCGTTGACCGTCTTGCCGGCCTCGTTGAGGCCCTTGTATTCGAAGACTGCCATCTATCGGGCCGCTCCCACTAGATGTCCTCTTGGGTGACCGAGAGGACTTCGGCGATCGTGGTGTGACCCTGGGCGATCTTCTGCGCTCCGTCGTCGAGCAGGGTGAGCATGCCCTTCTCGACCGCGCGCTTCTTGATGCTCGCCGAGTCGACGTTCTTCAGCACCAGCTGGCGCACGTCGTCGTCGACCAGCAACAGCTCGTAGATGCCCGAGCGGCCGCGGTAGCCGGTCTTGTTGCACTCCGGGCAGCCCTTGGCGCGGTAGACGTCGCCGCCGCCGAACTGGGCGAAGCGCGCGCGATCCATGCCCAGCTTGGCGATCTCTTCGTCGGTGGGGGTGTAGAGCTCGCGGCAGTTCTTGCAGACCTTGCGCACCAGGCGCTGCGCCATCACGCCGGTCAGTGAAGAGGCGACCAGAAACGGCTCGATGCCCATCTCGACCAGACGGGTGAGCGCGCCGGCGGCGTCGTTGGTGTGCACGGTCGAGAAGACGAGGTGGCCGGTGAGCGACGCTTCGATCGCGATCTGCGCGGTCTCGCGGTCGCGAATCTCGCCGACCATGATGATGTCGGGGTCTTGCCGGAGGAACGACCGCAAGCCCGAGCCGAAGGTCAGCCCGATCTTCGGGTTGATCGCCATCTGGTTGATGCCGCGAATCTGGTACTCGACCGGGTCCTCGACGGTGAGGATCTTCACCTCGGGCGTGTTGATGCGGGTGAGCGCGCCGTAGAGGGTGGTGGTCTTGCCCGAGCCGGTGGGGCCGGTCACCAGCACGATGCCGTGGGCGCGGTGAATCAGCTCGTCGACCGTCTTCAGGGTCGCCTCGCCCATGCCGATCTCGGCGAGGTCGAGCAGCACCGCGCTCTTGTCGAGAAGGCGGAGCACCAGCGACTCGCCGTGCGCGGTGGGAATGCAGCTGACGCGAATGTCGATGTCGCGGCCGGCCAGCTTGATGCGAATGCGGCCGTCTTGCGGCAGGCGCTTCTCGGCGATGTTCAGCTGCGCCATCACCTTCACGCGGCTGATGATCGAGTTCTGGTAGCGCTTCGGAGGCCGGATCACCTCGTTGAGCACGCCGTCGACTCTGAAGCGCACCACCAGCTCGCGCTCCATCGGCTCGATGTGAATGTCGCTCGCGCGCTCTTTCGCGGCGCGGAACATCAGCGAGTTCACCAGTCGAATGATCGGCGCTTCGTCGCCCGCGTCGAGGAGGTCGGTCGACTCTTCGAGAACCGACTCGGCCTTGTCGAGATCGGCCGCGTCCATCTCCTCGACGACCTGCTCGGCCTCGTTGAGCGCGCGGTCGTAGATCGAGTTGATCGCGTCGACGATGGTGGTGGCGAGCGCCACCTTGGGCACCACGTCGGTGCCGAGCAGCATGCGCGCGTGGTCGAGCAGCGCGGTGTCGAGCGGGTCGGCGATCACGATGCCCGCCGCGTCGCCGCTCGACTCGAGCTTGAGGGGAATCAGCCGGTACTGCTTGGCGAAGTTGATCGGAATCTTCTTCACCAGGTCGGGGTCGATGTCGTCGTTGGCGATCGCGCCCAGGTACTCGAGGTCGAGCTGGGCGGCGAGCGCGCGCGCCACGTCTTCTTCGGTCACCGCCTTGAGCGAGACCAACACCTCGCCCAGCCGGCCGCCTTTTTCGACCTGAATCTTGAGCGCTTCCTCCAGCTTCTCGGCCGACAGCTGCGCCGACTCGAGCAGAATCTGCCCCAGCGGCCGCGCGAACAGGTACGCGGGGCCGTGGGCCACGCGCTGGGTGCGCTCGGGAGCGGGAAAGCCGCTCTCGCTCGAACCGTCTTCCTGACTCATCTCGCCTCGCCCGCTTTGCGGTCTCGGACGCCGTCGCAGCTGAAGCTGCTCCGACTCGTCGATTTCGTGTCTTCGCTCACCGCAGCTCTCCTGGCGCCGGCGGCTGGGGCTGCAGACGCTCCGGCGACGGCACCGGCGGCGTGTCACCCGGAGGGGGAGGGGGCTCGTTCACGGTCGGCCCGCCCGGCGGAGCGGGGGCGGGAGTGGGCGCCGCGCCCGGCGAGCTGCCACCGGCCGGCGCGGCGGTCTGGCCACCGGGCGCGTTGGGCGCGGTGGTGCTGTTCGGCGCGAAGGTCTTCTCGCCGGGAGTGCCGCTGCCGCCGTTCTCGACCTTCAGCAGCTCGCGGTTGAGCAGCTGGGTCATGCGGCCGACCGGGCCAGCCTTGCGGCTGAAGTCGATCGCCACGTCGTAGCCGGTGGCCGCGCCGTAGAACTGCTCCACGAACTGCTGCCGCTCGCGCATCTTGCGCTCGAAGATGCGCCGAAAGTCGGAGCTGTCGCGAATGATGTACGGGGTGAGAAAGATGAGCAGGTTGGTCTTCACCTTGTGGGTGTTGTCCTTGCGGAACAGGTGCCCGAGGATCGGAATGTCGCCCAGCAGCGGCACCTTCGAGACGCCCTCGATGCGGCGGTCCTGCATGATGCCGCCGATCACCACCGTCTCTTGATCCTTCGCCACCACGGTGGTCTTCGCCGCGCGCTTCGAAGTGGTCGGGCCGAGCACCGGGTCCTGGCTGGCGATTTCTTCGTTCTGCAGCTGAATCACCAGCCGCACGAAGTCGCCGGTGGTGCCCGAGATCTGCGGCTTGATCGACAGCTTGAGGTCGACGTTGGTGCGCTGAATCGCGCCGAACGGAGTGCCGAGGCCACCGAGGCCGCCCAGACCGCCGAGCGCGCCGAGGCCCGAGGTCAGACCCGAGGTGAGGCCGCTGGTGCCCGCCAGGCCGGTGAGGCTCGACAGACCGCCGAGGCCACCCAGACCGCCGGCCGAGAAGCCCGACTGAAACGGCACGTTCTGGCCGACGGTGATCTCCGCGTCTTCGTTGTCGGTGGTGAGCAGGTGCGGGGTCGAGATCACGTTCACGTCAGACTGGGTCTGGAGCGCGTCGAGCAGCACGCCGAACTGGGGAATGTTGATGCCCAGCTTCGCCAGCGAGGGAATCGCCGGGCCCTGCAGACCGGCGAGGAAGCCGCCGAAGCTCGCCAGGTTGGTGATGCTGAACGAAGGGGGCAGACCCGAGCTGGTGTACTTGGTGCCCAACAGCACCGGCACGTCGCCCTGGTCGGTGTGGAGCGGGATGCCGGTGTGGAGGTTGACCCCGAGCTCGCTGGTGCGGTCGAGGTTCACTTCCATGATCACCGCTTCGACGAACACCTGGCGGCGCTGAATGTCGAGCTTCTCGATCACCCGCACCAACGAGCGGTAGTCGTTCTGCGAGGCCACCACCACCAGCGCGTTGGTCGCCTTGTCGGGGCTGATCTTCACCTCGCCCTGAAACAGCTCGGCCGCGGTGACGCCCGTCTTCGCCGCCGCGCCCGGAGGCGGAGCGATCGCCGGCGCCTTCGGCTTGTTGGCGGTGCCCTGGGCGAGCGACTGGAGCGTCGAGGCCACGTCTTCGGCGTTGGCGTTCTCGAGGTAGTAGACGTTGATCTTGCCCTCGCCCGAGATCGGAATGTCGATCTCGCGAATCAGGGCGAGAATGCGATCGAGCGCCGCGGGAGACGCGACGATGATCAGCTTGTTGGTGCGCTCGTCGGGGATCAGCTGCGAGAGCGTCGCCGGGCCGGTCGAGCCGCCTTCGGCCGGCACCGGGGCGCCCGCCGCCGAGCCGGCGGGAGGAGGAGGCGCTCCGGCGATCACCGGCGCCGAGCCCGCGCGCTGGCCCGGCTTGGCCGCCTTGGTCTCGAACAGCTTCTGAATCTTGTCGGCGATCTCTTGAGCGGTGGCGTACTGAATCTGCAGCACCTTGATCTCATCGGAGGCGTTGCGGGTGTCGAGCTGCTCCACGATGCGCTCGATGCGGTGCATGTTGCTGCCGATGTCGTTGACGATCAGCACGTCGGGCTGAAAGGGAATCGTGTCGCCCGAGGGCGAGACCAGCTGCTGGAGCACGCCGCGCAGCGCCTCGAGCTCGACGTATTTGATCTTGAACAGCTTGGTCACCATCTGCTCGTTGAGCGTGTATTCCTGGTTGGGATCCAAGATGGTGGGAATGGGGTTCTGCTTCGCCCGCTGCTTGTCGACGATCTTGAGGAACTTGCCGTGCTCGTAGACGGCGAGGCTGTTGGCATCGAGCGCGGCGAGGAACGCGGCGTAGAACTGCTCGCCGGTCACCTCCACCTTGCCGTTCTCGGGGCCGATGATGCTGATCTTGCCGCGCACGTTCTCGCCGAGAATGAAGGTCTTGCAGGTCGCGTCGGCGACGGTCTGCACCAGCTTCTCGAGCTCGACCTTGTCGAAGTAGATGTTGAACTTCGCCTTCTTGCGCACCTCTTCGCACGACGGCTTGATCTTGCTGCCGGTGGCAGTCTGATCAGCGGCGGCCGGGTTGGTGGGCGCGATCGTCTTGCCGTTCGCTCCCGGGGCACCAGGGCCCGAAGGAGGCGGGCCACCGGCCGGAGGGCCACCGGGAACGCCGGGCGGGCGGCCGGGAGGCGGCGGTTGAATCGGCCTCGGCTGGGCGAGGGCGAGCGACGGCAACAGCAGCAGCGGGAGCAGAGTACGCATGAGGGAGGTTTTCACCGGATGTTGTACGTCTTGCGAACGTTGGCGCCGTTGCGCTCGACCTCGATGTCGATGCGCGACGCCTCTTTGAGCTTGCTGTAAATCTCGAGGGCCTTCTCGGGGCTGTTCAGGTCGTAGCCGTTGATCCGCTTGATCACGTCGCCGTTCTGAACGCCGATCTTGGTGTAGATGGAGTCAGGGCGAATCGAGAACAGCTTGAAGCCCTGCGCCACCCCGTCTTTGAACGCGGGCACGATGCGCGCCTGCATCGCCACGTCGTTCAGGTTGGCGAGCGTCTTGTCGATCTCGCCGCGGGGAATCTCGTACTCGTTTTCAGAAATGGCTTTCACGCCCGCGCCCAGGTTCTGCGACGGCGGCGGCGCGTCGTTGGTCGCCTTCACCGCCGCGACCACCGGAGCGGGCACGCCCTGGCCGTCACCCGCGGTGGCGTCGATGAACTCCCGGCGGTTGTTGTTGAGAATGATCACCCGCTCGCGCTCGATCTCGAGCACCTTGGCGGTCTGAATGTCGTCGCCCACCATGTACGTCTGGGCTTTCAGGGTGACCACGTCTTGAATGGTGGCGATCGACCACTCGGGCACCGCCGACAGCAGGGTGCCGAGCAGCTTCACCCTCAACGGCGAGCGCACCGGCGCGGCGGCGAGATCGACCTTCGGCTCGGTCGGCTCCTTCACCAGCACCTCGGGCTCGGGCACCTTCATCCCGGCCAGCTTGGCCAGCTTCTCCATCGAGAGCACCGCCACCGGCTCGTACTTCTGCGCGGTGGGGCGCTTGCCGCTGCCCGACCCGTTGGGCAGTGGCGTGATCACGCCCTCGACGAAGGCATTGCCAATGCGGGCCAACAGCAACGCCACCCCGAAGATGAAGAGGAGGTGGACGACCCAGAAATGACGGCGGAAGAGGAGCTCCAAGCAACCGGGCAATGAGCAAGCCCGGTGCCTCACCCCCACCTTGAAATCACGGGTCTTTTTGCCGCGAAAAGCGCCGCCGATCGACAAAATGTCAAAGCTTCCTGGCTCCGGTTGCCAGGGGGACTAAGGTGGTCGAGACCGTGACCGCCGACCGCCGCCGCTTCGCCCGCATCGAAGCCAGCCTCGATTGCACCCTGGCCACCGAGACCGAGACCGTGAAAGCGAAGGTGGTGAACCTCTCGCGCACCGGCGTGGCGGTGCTCTGCCCGCACTCGATGGAGCCGGGGCAGCGGCTGACGCTGCTGATCGAAGATCGCAAGATGTCGGTCGGGCTCACCGGCGAGGTGGTGCGCAAGACCGCGATCGCCGGCGAGCTCGGCTACGGGGTGCGGTTCGACGCGCTCCCGCCGGTGGCCGAAGACGAGCTGGTCGAGCTGCTGAAGGAGCTCGCCGCCGGCAAGGGCTCCGGGCGCCGCGCTTTTCCCCGGGTCGCCGCGCGGGTGGCGGTGGTGTGCAAGACGCGCGAGTCGTTCGAGGCGACCTTGTCTGATCTGTCGCAGGGCGGGCTCAAGGTGCGCTGCCCCAAGCCGGTGGCCGAAGGCCTGGTGTTGGAGCTGTCTTTGGGCATGCCGACCGCGAGCGGGCTGCTCACGCTCCACGGTGAGGTGCGCCATTGTCAGCCCGAGGGCCAGCACTTCTCGGTCGGGGTGCGGTTCGCCCCGGTGCAAGACGAGGAGCGCAAGGCGGTCACCAACCTGCTCGAGGTGCTCCTCGGCATCGGGCCTGACCCCACGCCTTAGGATCAGCCGCTTGCGACGCTGACCCAAAAACCCCCGCCAGCGAAGCGAACGCAAGCGCCAGGAAACTGGTGGGGCGTTCTGCAACACCTCGAAATTTGTTCCCGTCGCTCCCTTGTCTTGTGACAGCTCGGTGGCGTATGTGGGCGCGCCGCTGATCAGGCCGATTTCGTGGGCGCGTACCGTTTTGTCGAAAGCCGGAGCAAAAAAAACATGAAGAAAGCGATTGTCGCAGTCGGGTTCGTCTACCTGCTGTCGGGCTGTGAAGACGGCCCCACGCAGACCTTCAAGCCTGCTCCGAATGGCGCAGCCAGCAAGTGGAACGACGGCCAATCGCCGGCGATCACCAACGCGAACGTCAACCAGGGCTTCGCGATCGACACCAGCGGCACCAACCTGCAGGAGCTCTGCACCGCTCAGCAGAAGCGCGACCGGTGGATGAACATCTTCACCCAGCCGATTCAGCCCCCGAAGATGGGCGCCGGCATCAACATGGCGGGCATGATCGACGCCAACGGCAAGGCCACCGCCGACGCGACCGTGGGTGTGAAAGACACCTGGTCGGGCGTGACCGTCGCCGACGTCGAGGCGATCAACTGCCAGTCGTACAACTACGACGACGGCGACAACTACTGGGGCGACAACGGCGAGGTGTTCTTCAGCTACTACACCTCGACTCGCAAGCTCTACTACATGGGCTTCAATCCCGGTTATCAGGGCGGCATCACCTTCCAGACCCGCCACGACCCGTCGATGGCGTGCGACCCGGCCAACGGCTGCCACACCTACAAGATGGTGGTGAACTCACAGATCAGCAAAGACGGCTCGCCGATGCTGATCGACTGGAACGGCAACTCCCAGGCGCCCTGCACCGTGGCCGGCGCCAACGGCGTCTGCACCTTCGCTGGTGAGATCGGCGACGCGCTGTTCGCCACCTTCGCCCCCGGCCTCCCGGCCGAGCCCGACTGCCGCAAGACCGGCCACTGCATCATCGGCAACTTCGGCGACCAGGCGTACTTCTTCGTGCCCGCGATGGGCTTCGCGTTCCGCGTGTCGAGCTACACCGCGGCGCAGCCGACCCCGTCGACGGTCAGCTACTTCGACCAGTACCTCGAGAAGGTGCTCCCGTTCGCCTCGGCGGGCGCGACCCTGAAGCTCGATCAGGAAGGCCCCACCGGCGTTCAGGCCGGCCTGGGCCCGCAGAACCTCACCTGCAACCTGCACCTGGGCGCCACCTACGCCGACTTCATTCACGACTGCGTCGAGGTGTCGGGTGACGCGGCGGCCGACGCCACCGAGAAGGCGAAGCTGCTCGGCAACCTCACCCACAGCACCGAGCGCTTTCACTTCGACGTCGCCGGCATCGACCTGAACTTCACCGACAAGGGCCTCGCCGACGACAACGTCATTCGCGACAACGACCAGCCCACCGACGACGACACCGCGACCGACTTCGACGTCGACCAGTCGAGCCTCGGCGTGATCATCAACGACTACACCCAGAACAACACCGGCCTGGCGAAAGACCTCCACATGACCGGCCTGATCTACGCCGAGTACGCGGCGCTGGTTCAGCAGGCGATCAACGGCTTCACCCCGGCCGGCCAGCAGCACCCGATCGGCGACGACCAGTGTCTGCCCGGCGTCGGCGGCAGCTACCCGGCCGGCTGCACCGGCTTCGAGGGCTTCGCGATTCCCACCAACGCGGTGCGCATCGACGACGCCAACCTCGCCAAGCAGGCCAAGCAGGTCAACGCCACCGGCAGCGGCGCCGACTACGCGGCGCTCTCGACCCTGCGCGCGGGCATGAAGCCCGGCCACCAGCAGGCGGTGTTCTGCGACGGCGTCGGCGTCACCGGCTGCGCCACCGCGGGCGACATCTTCGTCACCTCGTTCAACCGGGTGTTGAAGGTCTGGGCCCACGGCGACCCGACCAACCTCCCGCCCGAGATGAAGGACAACCGCTTCTACTTCCGCCTCTGGTCGACCGCGTTCTTCAAGTTCCTGCTCGCCGAGAAGGCGAACGGCAGCACGGTGTGGAGCGACGTGCACAACGCGCCGATCAACTACGACGACATCTTCTTCGACTCGATCGGCGCCGGTCAGTTCGAGATCTCGGAGTACATCGACCGCCGCTTCGTCACCACCACCCAGGACCCGACCGACGTGGTGATCACCGCCGACGTGAAGAACGGCATCGTGAACGACTACGACTTCGGCCGCGACCTGCTCCGCGGTGAGACCGGCCTGCTGCTGGCCACCCGCCAGAACGCGAACGACCCGCTCGGCAAGGAGGGCTCGCTGCTCTCGAACCTGTTCGGCAGCCCGGTGGTGACCGCCGGCTGGTCGAACGAGGGCACCGGCAAGAGCGCTTACCAGTGCGCCACCGACATCACCGGCGCGCTCGGCTGCACCAACCCGCCCCCGATGGACTTCAACACCCACCTGCCGATGCTCGACGACAACGGCAACCCGATCATGTCGAAGTACCTCGGCGCGTTCTCGTCGACCGGCACGGTGTTCAAGCTCGGCGGCACCTCGCCGCTGGCGATCACCACCTCCGACGCGTTCGCCAAGCTCGAGGCGGCGCAGATCACCATCCCCGTTCACCAGGACACCTACAACACGATGAGCCCGGTGATGGACATGAAGACGGTGCTCGTGCCCTGGCTGCCCAAGCAGCCCGGCATCGGCTTCCCGATCGCGCTCTCGGGTACCCGCGACAAGTTCGTCAGCACCGCGGTGCTCGACATGTCGGGCCTGACCGAGACGGCCAACCTCGACTACGACCTGGCCGACCCCGAGAACCCGTCGGCGGGCATCACCGTGAAGGCGGTCGAGACCACCGACTTCCTCGGCTACGTGTTCCTCTGCATGGACGGCAACACCCGCGACCTGCTGGCGGTCAAGATGTACACCCCGGTGGCGCACGTTCTCGACTGGATCAACGCGCACCCGAACGCGGTGAACGACTGCGGGATCATCGTTCGCTACAGCCCGTACAACAACTTCCCCGACTACATCACCTCGCTCACCAACGGCGTGCGCCTCGGCATCACCCAGGGCGGCGGCTTCGGCCGCGTGGTCGACGTCACCCTGTTCGCCCCTGGCCAGTAATCAAGAGATCGAAAAGGAAAACACCATGAAGACCTTTACCAAGATCGCTCTCTTCGCAACCCTGGCGGCGGCCACGCTCACCTCGTGTGTGCAGAGCCGCGAGCCGCGCAACGGCGTGTTCAACGAGAACGTCTACCTGCGAAAGGATTTCCTCATTCGCTCGGCTGACGGCGCCGACACCACCGACCCGGGCTGGATGCTGAAGGCCAGCATCATCTCGACCAGCTCGCCCAACCCGTTCGGCGACCTCGGCATCATGACCGGCTACACCTCGCCCGGTCAGCTGGTTCGTTTTCGCGTGCTGCAAGATCACCTCGACATGCTCGACATGCGCGAGCTCGGCAGCGTCGACTCCGCGGCGAAGGTGCCCGAGGTCGTCAACAGCTGGGGCGTCACCAACGTCGACCTGAAGTACCAGATCAGCCTCGACGGCGAGAAAACCAACTTCTACCAGGAGAACCAGGAGCTCCCCTGGGAGCAGCGCCAGTGGGTGAAGCTGAACCTGGCGAAGAACGACTTCTCGGACATCGCGGCGATGGGCATGGGCTGGGCCGACACCTTCAACCACTGCGGCGACGTGGGTGAGGCCGAAGCGGTGCTGGCGCCCGAGTCGGTGATCGTCGACGACGCGCACGGCTACCTGCAGTGGACCGTGCAGATCACCGTGCCGGTGCGGCTCGACCTGCCGGAGTGCGCGGCTTCTTACGGCGACAACATCTACACCGCGGCGAACCTGAACCGCCCGAACGTCACCTTCAACCTGATGTACTCGATGACCCGCGCCAACCCCGCGCCGACCTACGTGCCCTTCCCGATCGCCGAGAAGGACCCGATCAAGCACAAGTACGGCGTGTTCCGGACCATCGCGGAGCAGCGCGACGAGAACTCCGGCATGCTCGCGGCGCAGGAGTACGTGCAGCGGTTCGACCCCACCAAGCCGATCGTCTGGTACTTCGCCAAGGGCTTCCCCGAGCAGTACAAGTCGGTGTTCACCGGCCCCGGCGGCATCAAGGACCAGACCAACGCGATCATGGAGAAGGCCGGCGTCGCGGCGCGGCTCGACTTCAAGAACTACGATCAGGACATGCCGAGCGACCTCGACCCCGCGCTCCAGGCGCGCGGCCGTGAGTTCGGCGACATTCGCTACAACTTCCTGCTCTGGATCAGCGATCGCGACATGCAGAGCTACTTCGCCGGTCTGACCCCGACGGTGAACGACCCGCGCACGGGTGAGACGATCTCGTCGACGATCACGTTCAACGACTTCCAGATCAAGGACTACTACATTCAGCGGATCGACGCGTTCCTCCAGTACATGGGCGCCAGCTACAACGTGAACTCGGCCGACCCGTGGATGGACCCGGGCCCGTGCTCCGACGGCGACGTGATGCCGATCATCGACGCCAACCAGCGCGCGTACGCGGCGCAGTCGTCGCTGTTCAACAAGATGCAGCTGTACCTGAACCACCCGATCGACACCTACGGGCCGCAGTCGCCGGTCGACTTCATTCTGACCAGCAACGTGCAGGACACCGGCCCCGGCGGCTTCATGGAGGCGTACTACAAGATTCTGCCGTACCAGATCTTCGCCGACCCCGACATGAACCCCTACGTGATTCGCGAGGGCGGCGCCGGCGTCTACGGCCCGGGCAACATGTGGCAGCTGCGCAAGGACGACGCGGAGTTCTTCAGCCGCTCCGGCGCGATCGACCACGGCGAGATCCCCTACGAGGGCAGCACCATCGAGGGCACCTCGGCCTGGCTGCGCCGCATGCGTGAGCTGGTGGTCGCGCACGAGAAGTACAAGCGCGCGAAGTTCACCCAGTTCTCGACCCAGCACATGGACTCGCCCGACGCGTTCAGCTTCGAGCAGATCATTCAGCGCGACGCGCGTCACTGCGTGAACGGCCACTGGGAGACCAAGGAAGAGTGGCAGCAGAGCCTGATCGACACCTACTGGTCGCAGGTGATCTGGCACGAGTTCGGCCACGCGCTCGGCCTCGAGCACAACTTCATGGCCTCGGTCGACAAGAACAACTTCCCCACCTACAAAGACGCGACCGGCCGCGACCACTACTCGCTCTATGCGTCGTCGGTGATGGAGTACAACGCCGGCCCCGACCGCGTCTTCTGGCACGCCGGCTGGGCGCCGTACGACACCGCGGCGATCGCGTGGATCTACGGCAACACTGCGCCCAACGGCGCGCCGGGCACCTCGATCAGCGGTCAGGTCGACAAGACCCACCCGTGGAACGACCCGTTCGGCTTCGACGACGCGGGCAACGAGCGCCAGTTCCTGTTCTGCAGCCACGAGCATCTCGCCTACACCCCGCTCTGCCGCGAGGGTGACATGGGCACCACGCCGTCGGAGATCATCGCCAACGCGCTGGAGAGCTACGAGTGGGGCTACGCGTGGCGCAACTTCCGCACCTACCGCAAGTTCTGGGACAACAGCGGCTACGCGGGCTCGCCGGCCGGCATCACCCAGGATCTGCGCAAGTTCCTCTCGATGTGGATCTACGACTGGTCGACGGGTGAGCTGATGGACACCCTGCGCCGCATCGGCATGAAGAACCCCGACCCGAACGGCTCCGACGCGGACTACTTCGCGCAGCTGGCGAACAAGTTCAACGCCGAGATGTCGACCGCGAACCAGATGGTCGCCGCGTTCCACAAGGCGGTCATTCAGCAGGGCTCGGGCGAGCGCCCGTTCGCCACCGTCTACGACAAGTACTACGGCGACGTGACTCAGCAGGGCATCATTCTCGACAAGCTGTACGCGATGCTCGGCTGGGTGGCGATGTGGCCGACCGACAACTACGACCAGAACCAGGCCGGCGCGTGGTTCGCGTCGTACTCTGGCCTCGGCGACGCCTCGTACTCGTCGGTCGCCGAAGACGCGGTCGACTCGATGGTCGGCGGTCAGTACAACGTGTACGCCTACTTCCGCCCGTTGGCGGTGACCCAGTTCGCGATGGACACCCACGACCCGAGCTACTGCTGCCGGCTCGACGTGCGCGACTGGACCGGCGGTCAGCCGTTCACCCGCCTGGAGGACTTCCTCGCGTACTTCCGCAACATCGCGGTGCTGAACAACTACGTGGCGGGCCCGACCGAGGGCAACTGCGACGCGTTCGACACCTGCTTGTACGACCCGCGCAACCACAGCGACTCGCACCACGAGTTCATCGCGCCCGACAAGCGGGTCTACATCTGGTCGTACATTCAGGACCGCAACATGTACATCGCGGTTCAGAAGGACCGGAACACGGCCTCCTACGTGATCGTGCGCAGCTTCAACGATGACGTGGTGAACCAGCTCGACGACGGCTCCTACCCGGGCAACGCGTTCGGCCTGGAGCTCCCGATGAAGTACTTCATGGACTCGTTCGCGTACTACCGGTGAGCTTCATGAAGCGACTGGTTGCCACTTGCTCCGTCCTCCTCGCCGCGATGGCGTGGGGGGCGGGCGGCAAGGAAGAGAGCGTGAAGGGAGACAAGCCGCCTGCCGGTGGCATCTCCGCGTCGTCGGCGAAGGCAGACGTGCCGACGACGAAAGACAGCTCGGTCGAGCAGACCTCGGCCGGGGTGATCAAGAAGACCGACGGCACCGAAGAAGAGAAGCCGTGGTCGATCTCGGTGGGCAGTGAGTTCCACCAGATGGCGGTCACCAACCCGAACGGCGAAGGCGCCAGCGTGCGCATGCTGTACTGGTACGCCTCGGCGCGGTGGGCGTTCGGCAAGCACGACAAGGTCTCGGCCCGCTTCGGCATGGTCGAGCGGTTTCTCGCCGACCAGGGCGAGACCGGCGTGCGCACCGACGACATCGGTCTGTCCTACGCGCACGACTTCGGGGAGCTGTTCTGGGGCCTCGACCTCGGCGCGAGCGTGTCGGCGAACATTCCGATCAGCTTCTACAGCCAGAAGATGGGGCTGATCACGGCGCCGGGCGCGGCCCTCGACCTCACCCGCAAGTTCGGGCCGGTCACCGCGTCGGTGCGTGCGTTCGGCGGCTACTTCATTCAGCGCTACGACTCGATGCAGGGCGGAGCGCCGAACCCGCGCGGCCGCCTCGGCTTCGCGGCCGACGTCAACGTCGACATCCCGAAGGTGGAAGGTCTCGCCATCGGCGTCGACGCGGCGACCAGCTACGCCTGGTTCTACACCCCGCAGCTGTCGACGGCGGTGCAGGCGAACGCGGGCATGTACTCGGGTGGCTACCCGGGCATCTCGGGCGACGGCACCTACCCGGTGCAGCCGTTCCTGCAGTCGTACGGCGGCGAAGTGTACGTTCGCTACGCGCTCCCCGAGTTCTTCAAGATTCACGCGGAGGTCTCGCTGGTGGTCGCCGACGGCGACCCGACCATCGGGTACAACTCGGTGCTGAAAGACGGCGTCGGCTACTTCTACCTGTTCAACCCGCACACGTTCGGGTTCTACGGGTCGCTGTCGGCGCGCTACTGAGAGCGCCGCTTCGTTTCGAAGCACCGGGCCCTCGTTCTCGAAAGGAACGGGGGCTTCGTGTTTTCGCGCGCGGTACGCTCGCGGCCCATGAAGAACGTTCGCGTCGAGAAGAGCGGCCCGATCACCACCGTGATCCTGGCCCGGCCGCAGGTGCGCAACGCGGTCGATCGCACCACGGCCGACGAGCTGGTGGAGGCTTTCGAGGCGTTCGAGGCCGACGATGACGCGAAGGTGGGGGTGCTGTGGGGCGAGGGCGGCGCGTTCTGCGCGGGCGCCGACTTGAAGGCGGTGGCGACCGGCGCGCCCAACCGCCTCGAGACCACCGGGCCGGGGCCGCTGGGGCCGTCGCGAATGCTGCTCTCGAAGCCGGTGGTGGCGGCGGTGGCGGGGCACGCGGTGGCGGGCGGGCTCGAGCTCGCGCTCTGGTGCGACCTGCGGGTGGCCGAAGACGACGCGGTGCTCGGGGTGTTCTGCCGGCGGTGGGGCGTGCCGTTGATCGACGGCGGCACGGTGCGGCTGCCGCGGTTGATCGGGCTCTCGCACGCGCTCGATCTGATTCTCACCGGGCGGCCGGTGAAGGCCGACGAGGCGCTCCGCATCGGGCTGGTGAACCGGGTGGTGCCGAAGGGGCAGGCCCGGGTCTCGGCCGAAGAGCTCGCCCGGCAGATCGCCTCGTTTCCCCAGGAGTGCATGAAGGCCGACCGGCTCTCGGCCTACCTGGGGCACGGGCTGAAGCTCGAAGAAGCGCTGCTGCGCGAATTCGAGCGCGGCATGGTGAACATCGCCCGCGAGGGGCTCGCCGGCGCGCAGCGGTTCGACAAGGGCGCCGGGCGCCACGGAAACTTCGAATAGGTTCTTCGAGCACGTTCGCTCGAGTCCTGAGCTCCCTCCGCCGCTTCGCGGCACCTCCCCGAAGGGGAGGGGTCATTTGAGGGTGAGCTCGAGCCGCGCCGCGCTGCAGCCAGCGCACTGCCGGCTGAACTCGCCCATGCGGGGGTCGACCCGGTCGGGGTTACGAATCACCTCCGGGCTGGCGATGGCGACGATCGCCAACCGCCCCTCGGTGGTGAGGGTCGCGGGATCCAACGAGAGCGCGTGCCCGTCGCGCTCCACCGCGTGCTCGCCCACCGCGAAGGCCGGCTGGCCGGGGTCGGGCGCGTAGGCGAGGGCGGCCCGGTCGTTGGCGATCACCCAGAGATAGACGTGTGCCGGCTGGCTGAGGGTGAACCGGAGCACCACCTGGTCGCGCGACGACATTTCACTGCGCTCGGCGAGCGGCTTGGGCTCGGGGGAGTCGGCGCCCACCTCGAAGCCGGCGAGCTTGAGCGCCGCGGTGGTGGGCTCGGGCCGGGTGGCGGGGCGGTTGATCAGCATCGGCGCGAGCGCGAGCAGCACGATCGCTCCGAACACCAGCGCCAGCCGCAGCGGCATCGGAAAGCGTTTCGACAGCTGCTGGTGCCAGGCCTGGTTGTGCTCGGTCGGCGCGTCTCCCACCGCGTGGGCGAACAGCTGGTCGGCCTCCTGGCCGGTGATCTGCGCCGCGGGCCCGGCGAGCGCCAGCAACAGCCGCCCCGCGTCGACGCCCTGCAGCCGGTCGAGGCACGCTTCGCAGGGCGCCTCGAAGTGTTTGCGCAGCACCGCCCGGGCGTTCTCGTCGAGGGTGCCGTCGAGCAGCCGCTGTACCCGCTCCTGGGTGAGCACGCTGCAGCTCATCGCGCGACCCTCGGCGTCTCGCCGACCGCCAGCCGGCACAGCTCGCGCTTCACCCGGTCGTGAAAGCGCATCAGCTTCAGCGTCACCGTGCCGTGGGGCAGCCCGAGGGCGCGGGCGACCTGTTGGGTGTCTTGGCCTTCGAGGTAGTGGGCGCGGGCGACGGCGGCGGCGCGCTCGTCGTCGACCCCAGCGACCCAGCTCTTCAGAATCGCCAGCCGGGAGGCGCGCTCCTCGTCGGTCTCGCTCAGCGGCGCGACCCCGCCGGGCCGCTGGAGCACGAACGCCTCGAGCACCCGCTTCCACTCCGCGTCGAGCGGCCGGGCCCGCACCGCGCGCGCGGCGTACGCCCACAGCCGGGGCTCGAACTGCAGCCCGTCGCTGTCGACGGTGAGGCTCTTGAACGCCTCCGAGAAGATGCCGGCGGCGAGCGCCAGCGCCTGCTCGCGGCTCTGCGGCTCGGCGAGCACGCAGAAGGCGACCAGCTCCTTGCTGAAGCGGTCGAAGAGCGTGCGCAACGCTCCGCGCTCGCCACGGCGGGCGGCGCCGACCTGGGTGAGCAGCTCGGCGGAGACATCGGCGGGTCGTACCGGATTCGCCATTGGCCTTGTCGTCCGCCGCGAGCTAATCACCAACGCGCATGAGCGGCGACAAGGTGGACAAGAAGTGGAGTGAGAAGGGGTTGGGCGCCTACGAGACGGCGCAGATTCTCGGCACCTTGAAGCACTACGGCATCGACGTCGACGAGGCCGGCTTCAAGGCCAAGGCCGCCGACGCCTGGCCGCTCCAGCTCGCCGCCGAGTGGCAGTCGCAGTGGAAGGGCATCGGCCAGTTCAAGAGCTTCCCTGCCTCGGCGGTGGAGGCGCTCTGGCGGCGCTGGCTCCCCGAGCAGGCCCAGCCGCTCGACCTGGTGGAGGCGCTCGCGCAGCTGATGCAGTCGCTGATCGGCCTGCGCAAGGGCGACGGCTCGCAGGTCGAGGCCGGCTTCAGCAAGGTCGAAGCGACGGTGAAGCGCATTCCTCCCGAGGGCGATCGCCGGGAGCGCTTCGTCGCCGAGGTGGTGATGGTGATGTCGTCGGCGATGCAGACGCTCGACCTGTTGGCCGAGGCGCTGGCGAAGGACGCTCACGTGACCGAGGCGGGCCGGCTGGTCGACCTCGAGGAGTCGCTGTTCCCGGTGCGCAAGGGCGTGTCGCGGGCGCTGATTCAGGCCGCCACCGGCGAGGCGAAGGCCGGCAGCGACGCGCTGGTGCAGATCGCGCAGGACAACGGGCGCGACGACTACGGCCGGCTGGCGGCGGTCGATGCGCTGCTCCACCTCGGCCAGCCGAAGCCGGCGCTCGCCGCGGTTCGACTGCTGCTCGAGAAGGCGTCGGCGGCGGGCGACGGCGACCTGTTCGAGGCGCTCCACGGCCGGCTGCACCAGCTGTCGCACGGCCTGACCGAAGAGCAGGACCAGCGCGCGCTGGTCGAAGCGGTCGAGAAGGCGCACCGCGCGCTCGATCAGCTCGGCCGCAAGGCGCACTGAGCGCTGCGCTAGTGAAAGAAGATCGCGTCTTGCATCTCGGGCCGCGGGCCGAAGCGGGCGAGCGCGGCGGCGCGCACCTTGGCGTCGAGGCCGTCTGACAGGTCGAGAAACTTCAGCCCCGACAGCGCCTTCGACTCCACCAGCGCCTTCGCGCCCGACCCGGTGAGCACCCGGCTGCGAATCGAGAGCTCCTGAAGTCCGGGCAGCGCGAGCGTCGCCAGCCGGGCGGCGCCCGCGTCGGTCACCCCGGTGCCAGACAGCTGCAGCCACCGGAGCGACTTCGCCCCCGCCAGCGCGTCGAGCGAGGCGTCGCCGAGGTTGGCGTTGTAGCCGAGCGAGAGGTGGGTCAGCTTCGGCCACGCCTCGCTCTTCGCCAGCGCGGTGACCGCCGCGTCGGAGAGCTCGTTCGACGCCATCGACAGCCTGCGCAGGGTGCGCGGCAGCAGCGGCGCCGCGGTGATCGCCCCCGCATCGCCGAAGCGGTTCTGGCAGAGGTCGAGCGCGCGAACCCCCGCGAAGCAGCGGCTCCCCAACAGCTCGAGGTCGCTCGCCTCGAGGTGATTGTCGGACAGGTCGTAGAGCCAGGCGGTGGGGTGGGGCGCCAGGGCGTGCAGCTTCTTCAGCTGCGCGGCGCGAAAGCGGCAGAGGTGAAACTTCTCGACCGGCTCCTGCGACAGCGCCTCGAGGCCGCCGACGAAGCCTTCGACGTCGCACACCACCTTCTCGAGGAAGCCGCGGCGAAAGCCCCACTCCTGCACGTACCGGCGCACCGGCTCGAGCCACTTCTTCTCGAACTTCTTCAGCAGCGCCTTCTCGGCCTCTTCGTGGCGGCGGCTCTCGGCGAACGGCAGCTTCACCCCGCGCCGCTCGATGTGCTTGGCGCCCACCCCGAAGGTGCCGCGGCCCAGCGCGCACTGGAGCTGAATGAACTCTCCGCGCGGGTCGCCCTGCTCGGTGAGCCAGTCGGCGAGCACCAACCGCGGCGCGTCGTCGTCGAGCCGGGCGAAGATCTTCGCCAGCAGCTCCTTGGGCGGCGCGAGGTGCTTCGCTCCGGCGGCGCTGCGTTGCTCCTTGGGGGCGGGCTTGCCGATGCCGCCCAGCGCTCCCAGGTCGAGGCCGCGCTCCTTGGCGAACAGGGCCACGCCTGCCGCGAGCGCATGCGCGAGCGCCACCCGGGTGTCGCTCTCGAAGCCCTCGGGCGCCTTCTTCGCCCAGTGCTCGACCAGCTTGCGGGCGTCTTCGCCGAGGGGCCCATCGAGCAGCGCCGGGCCCGAGTGGCCCCACTCTTCGACGAAGCGGCTGGCGACGTTCGCCTTCGCGAAGGCGACGCCGGTCTTCTTGGCCTTGGGCGCGGCGGCGCGGGCGAGCGCGTGGCCATCGAGCACCGCCAGCACGCACAGCCCGTGGGCGCGGTCGAGATCGTCGGTGTGCACCATCGCGTCGGTGCTGGCCCGCACCGCGGCGAACGCGAACCTGAGCGACATCGGCAACGGCTGGCGGGCGAAGCCGGTCGCCTTCTCGGCCTGCTCGATGAAATACGAGGAGCTGCCCTCGGCGTCGTCGAGCGACAGCCGGTGCGCCTTGCGGTTCGCCGCCACCGCCGCCAGCGATTCTTTGCCCATCGAGGTGAACAGACCATGGCCACACGGCGCCCGTCGATGCTTAGCTCGCGCCCCGCGATGACGACCGGGAGACAGCGGGGGCCGCTCGAAGACGACGACGACGTGTCGTCGAGCCGCACCGACGTCAACCGCGACGCGGTGAAGCCGAGCGACGAGACGCTCCAGGTGGCGCCCAAGTCGGGCTACCGGCTGGCGCCCAACGTTCAGGGCTTTCGGCTCACCTCCAGCCCCGACGGCAACTCGCACGACGTGACCACCGGCGTGGCGGCGATCGGCGCCGACCCGGGCAACGACCTGGTGCTCCAGGACCAGACGGTCTCGCGTTTTCACTGCGAGGTGCGCCTGGAGGACAAGCGCCCGGTGGTGCGCGACCTGGGCAGCACCAACGGCACCTACCTCGACGGCGTGCGGGTGAAAGAGGGCTTTCTCAAGGCCGGCTCGGTGATGCGGCTCGGCCGCGCCGAGGTGAAGTTCGAGCTGCTCGAGCAGACCCACTTTCTGCCGGTCTCCGACGCGACCCGCTTCGGCGAGCTGGTGGGCAGCTCGGCGGGGGTGCGAATGGCGTTTCGCACGCTCGAAAAAGCAGCCCGCACCGACTCGACGGTGATTCTGCTCGGCGAGACCGGCACCGGGAAGACCCGGGCGGCGCAGGCGCTCCACACCCTGTCGGCGCGCGCGGCGAAGCCGTTTCTGGTGGTCGACTGCGGCGCGCTCCCGCCGAACCTGCTCGAGTCGGAGCTGTTCGGGCACGAGAAGGGCGCCTTCACCGGTGCGACCTCGCGGCGCCTCGGGGTGTTCGAAGAGGCGCAGGGCGGCACCGTGCTGCTCGACGAGATCGGCGAGCTCCCGCTCGAGCTCCAGCCGAAGCTTTTGCGGGTGCTCGAAGACCGGCAGATTCGCCGCCTGGGGCAGAACCAGTACACCAAGGTCGACGTGCGGGTGGTGGCGGCGACCCACCGCGACCTGCGCGCCGACGTGAACTCCGGGCGCTTCAGGCAAGACCTCTACTTTCGCCTCGCGGTGGCCAAGGTGGCGCTGCCGCCGCTGCGCTCGCACCCGGAGGACATTCCCGAGATCGCCCGGGTGCTGCTGCAGCGGCTCGGCGCGCTCCCGGCGAACTTTCCCGCGCTCCACAGCACGGCTTTTCTCGACTCGCTGAAGAGCGCGACCTGGCCGGGCAACGTGCGCGAGCTGCGCAACTACCTCGAGCGCTGCATCTTGTTCGAGGAGCCGGCGCCGCTCACCATCTCGGAGTCACCGCGCGACGCCGACTACACCGGGCTCTCGTTCTCGGAGGGCCGGCGCCAGGCGCTCGACGCCTTCGAGAAGAGCTACGTCAGTGGGCTGGTCGATCGGCACGCCGGCAAGGTGGCGGAGGCCGCGGTCGAGGCCGACGTCGACCGGGTGTACCTCTACCGGCTGATGCGCAAGCACGGCATCAAACAGAAATAGCGGCGCTACTCCGACTCGTCGGCGGCGAGCTTGCGGTAGATGGTGCGGGCGGCGATGCCGAGCAAGCGGGCGGCGAGGTTCTTGTCGCCCTTGGTGTGGCGCAGCGTCTCGTGAATCACCCGGCGCTCGATCTCCTCCATCGGAGTGCCGATCGGGATCACGATCTGGCTGGCCGAGCCGATCGGCCCCTTGCGAACGGTCTCGGGCAGGTCGCCGACGTCGATGATGTCGCCGCGGCTGAGCACCACCGCGCGCTCGATCGCGTGCTCCAGCTCGCGCACGTTACCGGGCCAGGCGTAGTTCTCCATCACCTCGGCGGCGGCGGGTGAGAAGCCCTTGAGCGGCTTCTTGTTCTTCGCGCAGTAGCGCTGCAGAAAGTGGTCGGCCAGCAGCGGCACGTCTTCGCGGCGGGAGGCGAGGTCGGGAATGCGCACCTCGACCACGTTGAGCCGGAAGTAGAGGTCTTCGCGAAAGCGGCCCTCGGCGACTTCCTTCGGGAGGTCCTTGTTGGTGGCGGCGACCACCCGCACGTCGACCTTGATGGTGGAGGTGCCGCCCAGCCGCTCGAGCTCGCCCTCCTGGAGCACGCGCAGCAGCTTCACCTGCGCGCTGGGGGTCATCTCGCCGACCTCGTCGAGAAACAGGGTGCCGCCCGAGGCGCGCTCGAAGCGGCCTTCGCGCCGCGCGACCGCTCCGGTGAAGGCGCCCTTCTCGACTCCGAACAGCTCGGCTTCGAGAATCGACTCCGGCAGCGCGGCGCAGTTCACCGCCACGAACGGGCCCTTCGCCCGCCCCGACATCTCGTGAATGCTGCGGGCCGCGAGCTCCTTGCCGGTGCCCGACTGACCGATCAGCAGCACGGTGGCCGACGACGGCGCGGCCTGCCGGAGCGTGTCTTGAAAGGCGCGAAACGCCGGCGACTGGCCGACCATCGAGCGGGTGCCGAGCGCGGCCAGCTGCGCCTTGAGGTTGGCGTTCTCCTGGAGCAGCTGCTGCTTCTCCATCGCCTTCTGCACCGCCTTGACCAGCGAGTGGCGCTTGAGCGGCTTGGTGATGAAGTCGTAGGCGCCGTCGCGCATCGCCGCCACCGCGGTCTCGACGGTGGCGTAGGCGGTCATCAGCACCACCTCGACGTCGGGGCGGGTGGCGCGGGCGGCCTTGAGCAGCTCCTGGCCGTCGACGCCGGGCATCATCAGGTCGGTCACCATCACCCCGACCTCGGGCCGGCGGAGCAGCTCGAGCGCCTGCTGGCCGTTCTGAGCCGCAAGGGTGGCGACACCTTCACGCTGGAAGATGTGGCAGACCGATTCGAGGTTGGCCTGGTCGTCGTCGACGACGAGAACGGTGGAGCTCACGGTTTGGCGCTTAGATACAGCTGCCGAAGTAGCAGGTGCCGGAGCAACAGTCGCTGTCGAAGTCGCAACCGAAGTTGGAGAACCCGCAGGTGCAGGCGGTGATGGTTGCGTTGAGGTAGTAGCAGGACTCGTCGGCGCGGCACTGAGAGGGGTCGGTGCAGCTCTTCCAGCAGGTGCCGACGTTGTCGCCGTAGCTTGGTTCGAAGTAGCAGACGCCGCCGCTCCCGCAGGCGCCGGTATCGCCGCGGCAGCTCCCGAGGCAATAGCCGTTGGGCTCGCCATAACAGAAGCCGGATTCACACTGGTTGTTGCTGGTGCAGGTTGCGCCATATCCGCTCAGCCCTTTGTTCTTCTGGCCACACAACGTGCTGTAGGGGTTGCAGCCGTAACCGGCGCCGGTTCCGGTGCATTCCGAGTCGGAGTCACAAAGAGGTACGCAGAAGTTGTTGTTGTTGGTCGTGTTGGTGTCGGGGTCGTAGCAGACGTACCCGGGCCGGCAGGTGCCGGTGGCGCCCAGCCCGGTGCCGGTGCAGGGCGCGAAGCACGCCGAAGTGTTGGGGTCGCAGTAGCCGCCGTTGCAGCCGGTCTGCGCGGTCGGGTTGCACGGCGCCGAGTTGGTGCAGCGGCCGCCGGGGTTGCCGGTGCTCGCCTCGGTGTGGCACGCGCCGCTGAGGCACTGGTTGTCGGCGGTGCAGGGTGCACCGTCTTGCAGCTGGGTCACGCCGCCGCCGCCACCACCGCCACCGCCGGTCGCCGAGCCGCCGCCGGCCGCCGAGCCGCCACCCGCCGCCGAGCCACCGCCCGCCGCCGAGCCGCCGCCTGCTGCCGAGCCGCCACCTGCCGCCGAGCCGCCGCCTGCTGCAGAACCGCCGCCTGCTGCAGAACCACCGCCGGCCGCAGAGCCACCGCCGGCCGCCGAGCCTCCGCCGGTCGCAGAGCCGCCGCCGGTCGAAGAGCCGCCGCCGGTCGAAGAGCCGCCGCCGGTCGCCGAGCCACCGCCGGTCGCCGAGCCGCCGCCGGTTCCCGAGCCGCCTCCGTTGGTGGTGATGCCGCCTCCGCCGGAGCCGCCGCCGTTGTGTCCTCCGCCGCCGCCGGTGCCGCCACACGCGGGCGAGCCCTGGCAGTCGGTGTCGAGGCAGTCTTTGAAGCCGTCGCTGTCGTTGTCGAGCGAGTCGTCGCAGACGGTCTCGATCGGCTTGGCGCCCACGCAGGAGCAGCCTCCGCCGCAGGGCTGGCCGTCGCAGAGCGGGTCGGCGCAGTCGATCTTGCCGTCGGCGTTGTCGTCGATCGCGTTGTTGCAGATCTCGACCATGCCGTCGCAGGTCGAGTCGGTGAAGCAGGTCGGGTCAGCGCAGTCGACCTTGCCGTCGCCGTTGTCGTCTTTCTGGTTGTTGCAGATCTCTTTGCCCTTCTTGGTCGGCCCGGTGGGCTGCGACGGACCGCAGGCAAAGACGGCGAACAGACCGCAGATCACCACCCAGCGGGCGCTCCCGAGCGTCATCGCAGAGGTGGAAGTAGACTTCATCGGGTGGAGCTGTGGGACCGGCCCCTCTTAGACACCCAGAAACCTACCATGGTGAAGAGGACGATTTCCTCTTTGAGGCCGGGGTGTAACCCGAGGGAAACAGGGCGCTATTCGTCGCTGTCTCCGCCGCCGCCGCCCGAGCCGCCCATCTTCGCGATGTCCTCTTTATTCACCTTGCCGGCGTCGATCTTCTTCACCTTGTTGGTGAGGTCTTCGATCGTCGGCTCGAACTCGAGATCAGAGGTGTCTTTCTTGAAGCGCAGGTAGTTCACCCGGGCCACCACGTAGTTCTTCAGGTAGGGCGAGTCGAAGCCCTTGGCCTTGAGCGAGGCAACCACTTCGACCACCGCGTCGTCGAGCAGCAGCAGCTTGTCGGCGCGCGACTCGCGCTCCTTGAGGCCGTCTTCGATCGACTCGTCGAGGAAGCCCTCGAGCCGCTTCACGATCGAGCTGTAGGCGCCGGCGGAGTAGCGGGGCCGCTTCTCGTAGCAGACGCCGAAGGTGGCGAAGTGCGGCTCCTCGAACTGGGGAGCGAACTCGGTCTCCTTCGCCTTCGGCTGGGCGCCGACCAGGCCGCGGTACATGCGAATCACCTCGAGCGAGCGCTCCTTCAGGTTGTGCGCCTTCTCGGTGTTGAGCGCGAGGATCTGGTAGGCGACCTCGGGCTCGGGCAGCACCAGGCAGGTGATCGCGCGCATGCCCATCAGCTTCATCGCGCCCAGGCGGTGGTTGCCGTTCGGAGTCCAGTACTTGCCGTCTTTGCGCACGGTGATCAGCGGATCCAGGAAGCGCTGCACCCGCTCCATCGCGTTGGCGAGCTTCTTCACGTGGGTGTCGCTGCGGTCGCGCTGGTAGGGCGTGGGCTCCACCTTGTCGAGCGGGATCGCGGCGAGCACGCAGGTGTGGCCACCGAGCGGGTCTTTGTAGATGCCGAGCGCCTGGCCGCCGTCGGCCTTGATCTGCTCGGCGAGCGCCTGGCCGTCGGCGGGCGTCTCCACCATCTCGGCGACCGACAGACCCTTGGAGCCGACTTCGAGCTTCTTGCGCGGCGCGCGACGCTTCTTGGTGACCGGAGCCTTCTTCCCCGCCATGTGACCTCCCTCGTTTCGAGGCGGTGGAAGTAATCACGGAAGCCGCGCGGGGCGATCAGAAATAGCCGCCCTACCAGTGCGTGGTGTCGGCCTTCGAGGGCGATGAGCCGGCTCCGGCGCGCACCCCCCAGCTGATCAAGGTCGTGAGCAGGGTCGCGTCGAGCTGAATGGTGATCGAGGGCACCCAGCGGCCAGCGTCGAAGCGTACGCCGGCCTCGACCCCCAATACGCGCAAGGGCAGCCAGTAGGTGATCCGTGCGTGGACTCCCGAGAGAGCGCCTCGAAACCGAAAGTGGGCCCCAACTCGAACACGAGCTCGGAGCCCATCCAGGAGGGATTTCCGGGGTACGCGAGGGCCCCGGGCAGCCACGAGAACCCGATGCCGGGCTCGAAGGTTCAGCCGCTCTCGTTTCGCGCGCGGGCCAGCAGGTGGCTGGCGAAGCGTCGCACCGGGTGAACCTGGCAGGCGAGCAGTTGAAGATCGATGCCCACGTCGAAGTCGGCGTTGACCTTCTGGTGGTCCCAGTTGGTGCCCAGCCCGATGATCGGCCGCGGCACCACCGTGATCGTCTCGCGGTCGCCGACGTGGCGATCGCCGTGGTCCATGTACGGGAAGTAGAGGTACGGGTTGCTCGCGTCACACCCGTCGAGCGTCGCGCCGCCCGCGGCGAAGACCGACCACGCGAGCACGGTGACGATCATCTCCTAAAAGTACCCCAGCGCGAGCCCGATGCCCGGGGCGAAGCCGCCGGCGTAGTCGCGGCCGATGAACACCGAGACCTCGGCGATGCGCGCGACGCGAAGGCCGAGCGACAGCTGGAGCACCCAGTCGGCGAGCGTGCCGTTCGACCCGCGGGCGAAGTGCGCCAGCTGAATCTGGTAGCGCAGCCGCGCGGTGGCTCGGAGCGGCAGCGGGTTGAGCTCGTACTCGGCGCCGAAGGCGGTGCCGGCCATGATCCCGTCGTTGCCGTCGCCCGGCTCATGCCCTGCGGCGACGTAGCCTCCGTCGGCGGCGATCACGAAGAACCACGGGCCGCTGACCGGCAGCGCCGCCAGCAATCGCACTCCGGTGTAGACCGACATCTGCCGTTGGTCGGGGTTCGACGGCACCACCAGCGTCGACACCGGCGCGACGTCGCCGAACGCCATCACTCCCAGCTCGAAGCTGCTGTGCGGCAGCCGGAGCGGCGACAGCTGAGCGTGCGCTGCCGGCGCCACCAACGCCATCGCCAGCAGCGCCGCGCGCATCGCGAGCCGTTACGGCACGTAAATCTGCTGCGGCACCCGCACCGCTCCGCTGCCCGCGTCGGCGATGCCGAGCGCCGCGCCGCCGTTGCCGCCCCAGCCCCAGAGCTCGCCGTTGTTCATCAGCGCGAACGAGGTGAACGAGCCGGCGTAGATGTGGGCCACGCCGGTCATGTTGGGCACCTGCACCGGCACGTTGCTCGACGTGCCGGGCCCGGAGCTGCCGAGCTGGCCGTACGTGTTCGAGCCCCAGGCCCAGAGGTTGCTCTGGTCGTCGAGCGCGAGCACGTGGTCGTAGCCGGCGGCGAGCTCGACGATGTTGGTGAGCGCGTACACCGCGTTCGCGGTGCCCCGGAAGCTGACCGCGGTGTTGTCACCCAACAGGCCCTGGTAGTTGCTGCCCCAGCCGACCACGGTGCCGCCGTCGAGCAGCGCGAACGCCGCGCCGCGCGCCGAGACGACCTGGGTGGCGTTCACCACCGGCGCCAGCGAGGGGTAGATGACCTGCACCGCGCCGAAGCGGTTCACGTTGGTGCCGTCTCCGATTTCGCCCTGGCCGAGGTCGTTGCGGCCGAACGCCCAGACGGTGCCGTCTTTGCGGAGAATGCCCCGGCCCTCGTAGCCCAAGGTGATGGTGGCGGCGTTGGTGAACACCCCACCGTCGTTGAACAGCACCTCGCTCGCGGTCGCGGTCTGGCCGTTGTTGGTGAACGGCCCGGCGTAGTCGTACCCGGCGCACCAGATGGTGTCGTCGGTCTTGATGAAGCAGCTGGTGTACTCGCCGCCACGCACGTAGCGCGCGTTGGTCAACAGCGGGCTGGAAGGCGTGATCACCTGAAAGCCGGCGGTGCTGGTCGGGTTGAAGCCCACCGCGTAGCCGTTGCTGCCGATCGCCGCCACGCTGTCGTCGGGCAGGGTGAACAGCATCGTGCTCGAGGCCGGCATCGCGCCGATCTCGTGCGCGGTCACCCCGGGGAAGATGCTGAAGATCGGGTAGTTGTTGCCGCCGGTCGTGCCGTAGACGTTGCCGCCGGTGACGTAGAGCGTGCCGTCCTGCTTCAAGAGCCAGGTATAGCCGGCGGCGGCCGCGATCTCCTTGATCGGCGAGGCGGGGGGAATCTGCACGTCGACCTGCGCGATCGCCGAGTTGGAGTAGTTCGCCGCCGCGTCGTACGCGCGGGCCAGGTAGCGGTGGGTGCCGTTGTCGGCGACGGTGTAATTGAAGGTGAAGACGTAGTCGCTGTTCACCGTGGGCGCGCCCAGCTCGCCGATCTTCGCGAAGCCGTCGTAGAGCTCGACCTTGGCCACTGCCACGTTGTCCGTCGCGGTCGCGGTCACGTTGACCGCCTGCGCGGTGGCCACCGTGCTCATCGCCGCCACCAGCGTCACCACCGGAGGCGTGCCATCGGTCGAGCCGCCGCCGCCGCCGCTCGCCGAGCCACCGCCGGTCGCCGCGCCACCACCGCCGGTCGCAGCGCCGCCGCCGCCGGTCGCCGCGCCACCACCACCCGTCGCCGCGCCGCCGCCGGTCGCCGAGCCGCCGCCACCGCCGGCGCCGCCGCCGCTCCCGCTGCTGATGTTCACGTTCACGGTGACCGCGGCGCTGGTGGTGCTCTTGCTGCCCGAGTCGTAGGCCTTCGCGGTGTAGCTGTGGCTGCCGTTGTCGGCGATCGCGTAGGTGACCACGTGCGCGTAGGGCGCCATCGTCGCGGTCGAGACCAGGGTGGCGCCTTCGTAGAATTCGACCTTGGCGATCGCGCCGTCGTCGACCGCGACCGCGATCAGCGAGACGTCACCGGCCGCGGTGACGTCGGTGTTCGACGCCGCGAGCGAGACCATCGGCGCGGTGTCGAGGATCACCACTCCGGAGTCCTTCTTGTCTCCGTCGTCGTTGCACGCAGACAGCGTGAGTGCCACTGCGGACACTGCCACCAGAGGGTAACGGAGCATTGAAGATGACGGTTAGCAGAGCCCGGCCCCGGCGTTAAGGTCCACCCCGCCATGAACGATGGATTCTCGAGGCGTGGCTTTCTGAAGGGCGCAGTGGTGAGCGCGGCGTTGCCGGCCGAAGCGTTGGCGGCAGATCCCGGGCCGAAGCGGTTGAAGGGCGCCGCTCCACTGGAGCTGAACGTCAACGGCAAGAAGCGCGCGCTCCAGGTGGAGCCGCGGGCGACGTTGGCGTCGGTGCTCCGCGAGCAGGTGGGGCTGACCGGCACCAAGGTGGGCTGCGACCGCGGCGCGTGCTCCGCCTGCACGGTTCACGTCGACGGCGTGCCGATGAGCTCGTGCCTGGTGCTCGCGCACGAGGTGGCGGGCAAGGCGATCACCACCATCGAGGGGCTGGGCTCCGACAAGGCGCTCCACCCGGTGCAGCAGGCGTTCATCGAGAACGACGCGCTCCAGTGCGGCTTCTGCACGCCGGGCATGGTGATGGCGTGCGCCGGTCACCTCAAGGGCCACGACAAGCCGAGCGCCGACGAGGTTCGCCGGGCGGTGAGCGGTAATACGTGTCGATGCGGGACCTACCCGAAGGTGCTCGCCGCCGGTCTGCAGGCGTTCGGCAGCGCCGAGAAAGCGCCCGGCTCGCTCGAGGTGATCGCCGCCGGCGATGGAGCCGCGCCGCCCGAAGGCACGGTGCCGGTGGGCCTGAGCGTCGACGGGGTGAAGTTCGAGAAGCGCGAGATTCCCGCCGGGGAGCCCGCCGCGTGGCCGACCAACACCGGCCTCAAGGTGGTGGGCAAGCCGACGCCGCGGCTCGACGCGCGCGCGAAGGTGACCGGCGCGGCGAAGTACACCTTCGACATTCAGCTCCCGGGAATGCTGCACGCCCGGCGGCTCGCCTCGCCCCACCCGTACGCGAAGGTGGTGGAGGTCGACACCCGCGAGGCCGAGAAGATGCCGGGGGTGAAGGCGGTTCACGTGGTCGAGCACGGGATGGAAGGCGCCAAGCTGCGCGACCCGTCGCTGGAGCCGCCGTCGAAGTACCCGACGGTGCGCTACATCGGCCAGGTGGTGGCGGCGGTGGCGGCGACCACCGCGGAGGCGGCCGAGGCGGCGGTGCGGAAGATTTCGGTGAAGTACGAGCCGCTCCCGTTCGTGATCGACCTCGACACCGCGCGAAAGGCCGAGGCGCCCAAGGTGTACCCGGGCCCGGTCGACATGGGCGGCTCGGGCGGTGGCGGTGGCGCCGCGAAGGGCCTGCCGATGGAAGGCAACGTGCGCGGGCCGGCGCTGACCGAGCGTGGCGACGTCGAGAAGGCGCTCAAGGCGGCGGCGGTGAAGGTGTCGGGCCGCTTCGTCACCCAGGTGCAGACGCACTCCGCGATGGAGCCGCACGGGGTGGTGGTCGACTTCAAGCCCGACCAGCTGCATGCGTACATCTCCACCCAGGGCGTGAGCTCGGTGCGCGACGAGCTTTCGACGGTGTTCGAGCTGCCGGCGGCGAAGGTGCACGTCACCTCGGAGTTCATGGGTGGCGGCTTCGGCGCGAAGTTCGGCGCCGGCCACTACGGGGTGATCGCCGCGCACCTGTCGAAGAAGACCGGCGCGCCGGTGAAGCTGATTCTCGACCGAGAAGAAGAGCACCTCACCGGAGGCAACCGGCCTTCTGCGGATCAGACGGTGACGATCGGCGCGGAGAAGTCGGGTGCGCTCAGCGCGGTGAAGCTCGACAGCTGGGGCACCGGCGGCATCGCCACCGGCGCGGGCGTCGGCTGGGCGGCGGAGCGGATGTACCCGGCTCCCAACTTTCGCGGCGCGCAGTACGACGTCTTCACCCACGCGTCTCCCGCGACCGCGTTTCGCGCGCCCGGCATGCCGCAGGCGATGTTCGCGCTCGAGCAGCTGGTCGACGAGCTGGCCGAGCGGCTGGCGAAAGACCCGATCGAGCTGCGCGATCTGATCGACTCCGACAAAGACGCCTCGCCCGAGCGCGCGGCCCGCCGGGTGGAGCGCAAGCTGGGCGCCGAGCGCATCGGCTGGGCGCAGCGGGGCAAGCCGGGCACCGACAAGGGCGTGGTGAAGCGCGGAGTCGGCATGGCGCAGGTGCTGTGGGGCCGCTTCGTCGACCCCGCCTCGAGCGCCGAGGTGCGCATTCACAAAGACGGCTCGGTCGAGCTGCGCACCGGCGTGGCCGACCTCGGCACCGGCACCCGCACCGTGTTCGCGATGATCGTCGCCGAGGAGCTGGGGCTGAAGCCCACCGACATCACCGTTCAGATCGGCGACACGAACCTGCCGTACGCGGCGGGCTCCGGCGGCTCGAAGACCGAGGTGTCGATGAGCCCGGCGGTGCGCAGCGCGGCGGCGGCGGCGAAGAAGAAGCTGTTCGAAGGCTCTTCGGCGACCGACTTCAAGAAGGCGTGCGCGGCGATCAAGGGCGACTTCATCTCGCAGTTGTCGGTGCGCGCGCAGGACTACGGCGGGCCCTACAAGCAGGGCTACGGCGGCGTGCAGTTCGCGCAGATCGCGGTCGACACCGAGACCGGGATCATCAAGGTGGAGCGAATGGTGGCGGCGCACGACTGCGGCCGGCCGCTCAACCCGCTGCTGCTTCAGAGCCAGATCAACGGCGGCGTGATTCACGGCATGTCGTACGCGCTCTACGAAGACCGGCACCTCGACCCGCGCAACGGGGTGATGCTCAACGCCAACCTCGACGCCTACAAGATCGCCGGCTCGTTCGAGGTGCCGAAGATCGACGTGGTGTTGGTGGAGCAGTACGTCGGGCGCTCCAACACCGACGCGCACGGCATCGGCGAGCCGGCCAACATCGCCACCGCGGCGGCGATCGCGAACGCGTTCTACAACGCGACCGGAAAGCGCATTCGCCAGCTGCCGATGAACCCGCAGAACGTGCTCGCGGCGCTGAAAGCGAAGGAGGCCTGATGGAACCGTTCGAGCTCGCACAGCCGCGGAAGTTGGACGACGCGCTCACCCTGCTCGCCGAGCCGGGCGCGGTGGCGTTGGCCGGTGGCACCGACCTGTTGGACCGCATGAAGGAGCACCTCGACGCTCCCAAGCTGCTGGTGAGCCTGAAGCACCTCGGGCTCGACCAGGTGAGCTTCGACAAGGGCACCGGGCTGAAGCTCGGCGCGCTCACCACGCTGGCCGCGGTCGCCTCTCACTCCGACGTTCGCGCGCAGTACCCCGCGCTCGCCGAGTCGGCTGCGCACGCCGCCACGCCGAACATTCGCGGGCAGGGCACGTTGGGCGGCAGCCTCTCGCAGCGGCCGCGCTGCTGGTACTTTCGCAGCGAGCAGTTCAAGTGCCGGCGCCACGGAGGCGACACCTGCTTCGCGCACGACGGTGAGAACCAGCTCCACGCGCTGTTCGACAACGGCATCTGCGCGGTGGTGCACGCGTCGACGCTGGCGACGCCGCTGATGGCGTACGAGGCGCAGGTGGTGATCGTCTCGAAGAAGGGCGAGCGGGTGCTGCCGCTGGCCGAGTTCTTCGTCGCGCCCAAAGACGACGTGACGAAAGAGAACGTGCTCCAGCCAGGAGAGCTGCTGAAAGAGATCCGCGTGCCGGCGCCTTCTGCTGGCAGCCGAAGTGCGTACCTGAAGCAGGGGCAGCGGGAGTCGTACGATTGGCCGCTCGCCGACGTGGCGGTGGCGTTGGTGCTGGAGCAGGGCGTGATTCGCCGGGCGCGGGTGGCGTTGGGGCACGCCGCGCCGACGCCGATGCGCTCGCCCCAAGCCGAGGCGATTCTCGAGGGGAAAAAGCCCGACGAGCTGACCGCCAAGGCAGCGGCCGAAGCGGCGATGAAGCCCGCCAACCCGATGTCGAAGAATGGCTACAAGGTCGACATCTTCCGCGCGGCGATCGCGCGGGCGATCATCAACGCCGGGAAGGAGCCGTCATGACCGTGCACGTCTGCAAGCTGCTGCGCACCAAGAGCGCGTTCGGGCAGGTCGAGGGCGAAGACTGGCGCGAGGGTTTGGACACCACCGCGGTGCACTGGTGTCTGGCGACGATGGAGTGCTTCGGGCCCGACGAGCATCACGTGCACGCCCACGACTGCCGCGAGGGCCGCAAGTGCTACCAGCGCCCGCCCGAAGCGGAGCCGGTGGCGGTGGCCGAGGTGAAGCGGTGAGCCGGGTCAACTGACCTTCAGCCATTTCATCAGCGGGCGCATCGTCAGGCCCTGCACCACGATCGACAGCACCACCACTCCGAAGGTCATGTTCACCAGCAGCTCGCGGTAGGGCAGCGACGCGGGAATGCTCAGCGCCAGTACCATCGAGAGCGCGCCGCGGAGCCCGGCCCAGGTGATCACCGCCGCCCACTGCCTCGAGAAACGCTCCTGGGTCTTGCGGAGCACCAGCGAGGCGCCGAAGACGATCGCCGCTCGGGCCAGCATCATCGCCAGGTAGGCGAGCAGAATCGCCGGCGCGCTGGCGAGCAACGCCGTCAGCCGCACCTCGAGGCCGATCAGCAAGAAGACGATCGAGTTCAGCGCGAAGGCGACGTATTCCCAGAAGCTCTTCACCGCCACCAGGGTGCTGGGGCTCATCGCCTTCTTCACCGCCTGGTTGCCGAACAGCATGCCGGCGACCACGGTGGCGATCACGCCCGAGAGGTGCAGCCGATCGGCGGCGACGAACGAGCCGTAGGCCACCAGCACGGTGAGGGTGATCTCCACCATCGGGTCGTCGAGCCGTTGGGTGAGCCGGGCCCCGAGCCAACCGATGGTGAGGCCGATCAGCGCGCCTCCCCCGGCGATTCGTACGAAGTCGAGCGTGCCTTGGAGCAGGCCGGTGGCGGCGCCGGTCGCCATCGCCAGCACCACGGTGAACAGCACCATGCCGGTGCCGTCGTTGAGCAGGCTCTCGCCGTCGACCAGCACCGTCAGCCGCGCCGGTGCGCCGACGCTCTTGAACAGCGCCACCACCGCGATCGGGTCGGTGGCGGCGGTGACCGCGGCGAACACCAGGGCGGCAATGAAGCCCAGGGTGGGCACCGCGAGCCCGAGCAGCGCGGCGGTGATCGCCACGCCCGCGGCCACGCCCGGCAGCGCGAGGCCGATGATCCCCAGCTTCGATTTCCAGAACAGCTCGAAGTCGATGTGGAACGCCGCTTCGAACAACAGCCCGGGCAGAATGAAGGTGAACAGCAGCTCCGGCGTGAGCTCGGGGCCCTTGAAGTTCTCGAGCGCGCCGAGCGCGAGGCCCGCGAGCACCAGCGCCACCGTGTAGGGCAGGCCGAAGCGCCGCGCGATCACCGCGACCCCGGTGGCGACGACGAACAGAATCAGAAAGGTGGTCTGCACCAGGCCGCTCCAAGCGCGACTGCGCTCAGTGAGGTGGCGGCCCGACCACCTCGATGCTCCCTGCGCCGGCCGCAATCGACCGGTGCACCCAGAGCGGACACTACCGCACGCGCGGGGCTTTTCGAGCGCTCGAGAAGCGCCGCAACGCCACCACCGACCACACCGCCTCGACGCCACCGAAGGGCCACGCGCCCTGGAGAAAACCGTAGGCCGACCCGAGCGCGCAGGCGCCGGCGAAGGCGAGGGTGAACCACGAAGACTTCGGCTCCAGCGCGTAGCAGACGAGCATCGCGCCGACCGCGAAGAGGCCGAAGAGCGAGAGCGCGTCGAGCTTCATCGGGTGGCTCTGTTGTCGCCTTGCCCGATCGCCGAGGCCAGCGCAGAGAGCGCGGCATCGACGCGCTTCGACGCCTGACGCTTGGCGTGCACCGACAAGTCGAAGGCGTAGACGTTGGAGTTCGCCCGCGACCATTCGATGATCTTCGCGGTGCCGGCGACGTACTTCGCCCACGCGTCGCGCGCGTCGTCAGCGGCGGGCCCGTTCTCGAGGCCGGCGAGGGCGGCATCGACCGTCGCTTGATGACCGCGCATCTGCGCCTCGAGCTGGGTCATCTCGGCGTCGACCGCGGAGGCGATGTGCGGCGCATGGAGCGCCTGCACCCAGACCGCCGCCACCTTCGCGTTCGAGAGCGCCCGCAACTGCGCCGGGTCCCTCGTCTTCGCTTCGATCGCGGTCAACGCCGACACGAAGCGCGACAGCTCACGCGTCGCTTCACCGGCCGACAGCGCCGAGGCCTTGCGGTTGGTGCTCGCGGCGACCATCGGCAGCAGCTTGGCGTCGATGCCCTTCAGCTCGGCCCACGCCTCGTCGAGGCCGCGCATCGCGTCGAGCTGCGGCTGGGAGGCGTCTTTCTCGAGCAGGGCGCGCAGCGCGGCACGGCCACTCTCGAACTGCTCAGCCGACTTCCTCGATTCCTCGCTGAAGGCCGCGGCTTCTTCGGCGGTGGGCGCCATCACCGCGCTCTTCTCTGCGTCGACCGAGGCCTCGAGCTGCGCCTGCAGCGTGTGCACCGCGTTCAGCTTCTGCTCGCGAACCAGCAACGCGGGTTGACCACTGCACGCCACCAGCAACAGAACGGCCGCGGCTCTCACAGCTTCACCATCAGCGCGGCGGTGAGCCGGTCCTCCGAGTACACCAGGTCGGGTGACCAGCCGGCGATCGGCATTCCGGGAGAGCCGTTGTTGCCGCCCGGAGGAGTCACGCCTCCAGGCCCGGTGAAGTACGGCACGCTCGAGGCGCGGTGATTGAACTCGACCCGGAACGACACGTACGGGATCGGCGAGTAGTCGGCCGACAGCTGCAGGTCCCAGGCGTCGAACTTGTCGCCGACGTTGGCGGTGAAATACGGCGTGCCGGTGATCGCGGTGGCGCCGTTGATCGGTGGAATGAGGACCAGATAGCGGCCGGGGTTGCGAATCGCTCCGCCGCCCGCGGTGAAGCCGATGCGGTTGTCGAGAAACCAGAGCCGGTTGTAGGCCATGAAGCCGAGGAAGAACTGGTTCTTCCCGCAGTCGGCGCCGCCTCCCCACTCGCAGCCGGCGTCGACGGTGAGCGACGCCGCCGCCCGCGTGAGCACGCCGCTGCCCTCGTAGTACTTCACCATCACGCTGTCGTCGGTGTGCACCCGCTTGCGGTCGGGCACGCCGAGGGTGTCGGTGCCGAAGTACTGGTTGCCGAGAATCGAGAACCAGCCGTTCGGGCGCCACGCGATCTGCAGGCCGAGGCCGGGCGCGTTGTTGAAGCGGCCATACGACTGCCAGCCGTTCACCAGCCACGGCTCGATCTTCAGGTGCTCGTTGGGGAAGATCTGCACCCGCATGCCGTCGAAGAACCAGGGCGTGTTCGACGACACGTACGACGGTTGGTAGGTCCAGTTGTCGAAGTTGTAATAGCTCCACAGGCCCACGTACGACATGAAGATGCCGGCCTGCACGTTGATGCCGCTCCACACTTCGAAGTGGTAGCCGCCGTAAGCCTCGGAGATGTACCGGTACGCGTCGGCGAGCGCCCAGTTGCCCTTCGCCGGTGAGGCGTCGTTTCTCGGCGTGGTGACCGCGTACATGCCGAACTGGGTCATCAGCCGGGCCTGGAGGCCGCGGTAGTAGAAGTCTCCGCCGAAGCCGAGCTGGGTGACCTGGAACTCGCCGTGGCGGAACACTTCGCTCGAGCCACCGAGGGTGTCGTCTTTCGGCTGCGCGAAGCTGTGGTGGTAGGCGGTGTCGACTCGGAGCTCGCCGGTGAACGGCCCGAACGAGAACGGGCGCTCCGGGCCTCCGGCGTTGCCCGGCATCCACGAGAAGTCGGCGAAGCCGAACGGCGCCGGCACCGACGGGGCGAACAGGTTCTTCTCCACCGCGGGCTCCGCGGCGAGCAGTGTGGCGATCAGCAGCAGCGCGTTCATGACGCCCCCTGGAGCACGCGCACCGGCAACACCATCGCGTCGAGGCCGGCGAACTGGAGCCGCCGCTGAAGCTGGTAGGCGGTTTCGTTGTGGAGCAGCCGCTGGAACCAACGCTCCTTCTGGAACACCAGCTTGCCGGCGAAGAAGATCGAGCGCGGGAACTCTCTGCCCACCTCGATCGCGAGCCGTTCGAGCTCTTCCACCGCCTCGGTGCCGACCGACATTCTGCCCGCGGTGGGAATGCCGAGCCGGCCGCCGAGCGACACGTATTGATCGAGCTGCTGCTGGGTTCGCTGGCGCACTTCTTCGACCTCCTTCGAGTTGAACGTCGCCGAATCGATCTGCCCGACCGAGACGAAGACGAAGTTGTGAAAGTGACCGGGGAACAGCCGCTGCACCGCGAGCAGCGAGTGCACCCCGAGGCCGCCGTAACCACCCACCATCAGCACCGCGGTGGGCTTGTTCGGCTCCACCTGGGGCGCCGGCGCGCTCGCGTCTCTCGGCAGCGCCTGCATCACCACGTCGAGGCTGGTGAGGCTCTTGCTGACGTTGCGGTAGTGGCGGCGAATCAAGAAGCAGAGCGCCACCACGCAGGCGGTGACGGCCAGGGTGACCCAGCCGCCCTCGGCGAACTTCTCGGCGATGTTGACCACCAGGATGGTCGCGCAGAGCAAGAGGCCGATGCCGTGAACCAGCAGTTGGTTCCTCCAGCTGTGCTTCGCGCCCGGCTCGGGGGGCGCGCGCCGCTCGCTCCACCAGTAGCGAATCATCGCCGCCTGCGAGAGTGAGAAGGTGATGAACACGTTGATCGCGTACATGTCGACCAGGTTGGCGACGTCGCCTTTGGTGTAGAGCAGCGCCAGCGCCGAGGTGCCGCCCATCAGCAGCACGCCGTTCTGCATCGTCAGCCGGTCGGACAGCTGCGCGAACCGGTGCGGCAGCCAGGAGTCGCTCGCCATGTTCGCCATCACCCGGGGGCCGTCGATGAAGCCGGCCTGCGCGGCGACGAACAGCAGCAGCGCCTCGGCGATCAGGGTGACGAAGAGAAACGCGCCGCCGCCGGCCGGGAGGTGCTCGATGAACTTCTCCACCAGCACCGCGTTCATCGTCTTGCCTTCGACCGGCGCGGCGTGGGCGAGCAGGTAGGCGAGGGTGATGCCGCCGGCGGTGAGCGCCAGCGACAGCGCCATCAACAGCATGGTGCGCCGCGCGGTCTTCACCCGCGGCTCGCGCATGATCATCAGGCCGTTGGAGACCGCCTCGATGCCGGTGTAGGTGCCCGCGCCCGAGGAGTACGCGCGCAGAAACAGCGCCGCCACGCCGCCGAGGCCCAGTGTCCCGCCGACCGCGCCGTTCCACCCTCCGCTGACCTCGTTGGCGACCGCGCCCGCTTCGCGGCCGTAGATCAACAGCGCCCCGCAGATCAGCACCGCGTGGGTGACCAGAAAGGTGAGGAAGATCGGCGCCAGCACGGTGACCGACTCGCGCACTCCGCGGAGGTTCATCACCACCAGCACGCCGATCACTCCGAACTCGATCGGCAGCTTCACGCCGGCGAACGGCGCGAACTGCGGGAGCGAGAAGATCGCGTCGGCGCCGGCGGCGATCGAGGTGGTGATGGTGAGCACGTAGTCGACCATCAGCGCCGAGCCCGAGATCACGCCGGCCGGTTTGCCGAGCAGCTTGGTGGCCACCACGTAGCCGCCGCCGCCGAGCGGAAAGCGCTCGATGATTCGCGAGTACGCCCAGCTGATCACCATCACCGTGAAGGCCGACGCGAGCGCCAGCCCGACCGCCAGCCAGGTGTGCTGGCCGAGCGCGCGAAACATCGCCTCCGGGCCGTAGGAAGAAGACGATAGGCCGTCGGCGCCGAGGCCCACCCAGGCGAGCAGCGCGATCAGCGACAGCTGGTGGAACACGTGAGGGTCCTGCACGCTCTTCGGGCGGCCGAGCAGCCGTCGCCAGAGCGCGGCGGGCAGGTCGAGCACCGAGACGCCGCCGAGCGGCTCCGGTTCCCGTGAATTCTGGGCACTGGACATGCCGTTACGATTGGCACGCAGCGGTGGGCGCCGCCCCGATCTTGATACTTTCTTGATGCCGGGCGCTCCCGAATTGACGCGAAGTTGAGGTGGTCATACGCGTTGTGGTGTGAACACCGCGTCGCTCCGCTACCTGTGGGCGGCTGTGCTGGTCGCGCTCGCGACGGCGGCGCTGCGCCTGCTCGCGCCGCGCTTCGAGCTGCCCGACGTGGTGATGGCCTACCTGCTGGCGATCATGGTGACCGCGGTGCGGTTCGGGCGCGGGCCCTCGATCGTCGCCGCGGGCATGTCGGTGGCCGCGTTCGACTTCTTCTTCATCCCTCCGTACTTCTCGTTCGCGGTGACCGACTTCAAGCACGTCTTCACCTTCGCGATGATGTTCGCGGTCGGCCTGGTGGTGAGCACGCTCACCGAGCAGCTGCGCCGCGAAGAGACGCGCGCCAAGGATCGCGAAGCCCGCACCGGGGTGCTGTACGCGCTCAGCCGGGAGCTCTCGTCGGCGCGCGACGAGAGCGAGGCGGCGAAGGTGCTCGCCACCCACGCGGCCGCCCTGTTCGGCACCGGCGCCGGAGTGGTGCTGGCGCGTGAGCCGGCGGTGCTCGCCGCCACCGCCGGCTCGCTCGCCTTCGAGGCGGCGGAGCAGGAAGAGACCGCCCGGGTGTTGACGCTGCCGTCGGGCGCCGGTGTGAGCACCGCCCGCTACGGCACCTCGCGAACGACCTGCGTTCCGCTCCGCTCGGCGGAGAAGACGCTCGGGGTGTTGGCGCTCAGCCCGCGGGCGCCGCCGGCCGACGCTGAGACCAGCGAGCTGTTGGAGACGTTCGTACGGCAGGGCGCGCTGGCGCTGGAGCGGGCGAAGCTGGCGGAGGACGCGAAGGCCGCGGCGCTGCGGGTGCGCACCGAGCAGATGAAGAACTCGCTGTTGTCGGCGGTGTCGCACGACCTGCGCACCCCGCTGGCCGCGATCACCGGCGCGGCGACCACCCTTCGCGACGGCGCGGCGCGAATGCCCGAGAAAGACCGGGCCGAGCTGATCGACGCGATCTGCGAAGAGGCGGCGCGGCTGGAGCGGCAGGTCGGTAACCTGCTCGAGATGACCCGGCTGGAGTCGGGCGCGGTGCAGCCGAAGCGCGAGTGGGTGCTGCTCGAGGAGGTCGCGGGCTCGGCGCTCGATCGGCTCGACAGTAAGCTCGGGGCCCGGGAGATCAAGGTCGAGATGGCGAGTGAGCTGGTGTTCGCCGACCCGGTGCTGTTGGAGCAGGTGTTCATCAACCTGCTCGACAACGCGGCGAAGTACACCCCGGCGACGGCGGCGATCACGGTGCGGGCGCGGTTCACCGGGGCGATGGTCGAGGTCGAGGTGAGCGATCGCGGGCCCGGCCTGCCGTCGCAGGAGCTGGGCCAGGTGTTCGACAAGTTCTTCCGCGGGCAGCACCCGGAGGTTCCCGGCGTGGGGCTCGGCCTGGCGATCTGCAAGGCGATCGTCGAGATCCACGGCGGCACGCTGCGGGTTCAGAACCTCGACGGCGGGGGCGCGAGCTTCACCTTCACCTTGCCGCAGCCGGCTCAGAAGCCGGCGCTGCCGCCGGGAGGCGCGACGTGAGCGGCGCCGAGGAGCCATTGGTGCTGGTGGTGGAAGACGAGCCCCAGATGCGGAAGTTTCTGCGCGCCTCGCTCTCGCTGAACGGCTACCGGCCGCTGGAGGCGTCGAAAGGCTCCGAGGCGCTCGCGCTCGCCAGCAGCAACAACCCGGCGTTGGTGCTGCTCGACCTCGGGCTGCCCGATCAAGACGGGCTCGAGGTGACGCGGCGGCTGCGGGAGTGGTCGAAGGTGCCGGTGATCGTGCTCTCGGCGCGGGGCAGGGAAGACGACAAGGTTGCGGCGCTCGACGCGGGGGCCGATGACTACCTCACCAAGCCGTTCGGAATCGCCGAGCTGCTGGCGCGGATGCGGGTCGCGTTGCGCCACTCGTCGAATGCGCCCGAGGCGACCGCGCTGGAGCTCGGCCCGCTGCGGATCGACCTGTCCCGCCGCGAGGTGACGGTGAGCGGCCGCGAGGTGAAGCTGACGCCGACCGAGTATCAGCTGCTCACGCTGCTCGCGCGCAATGCGGGGAAGGTGCTCACCCACCGGCAGATTCTGGTGGAGATCTGGGGCCCGGCGTACGCCGACCAGGCGCACTACGTGCGGGTTCACATGGCCGAGTTGCGGAAGAAGATCGAGGCAGATCCCGCGCGGCCGAAGTTGATCGTCACCGAGCAGGGCGTGGGGTACCGGTTTCGCGACGCTTAGAGCTCGAGCACTTCACCCGAGTGCTGGGCGTCGTAGCCACCCAGCGCATCGAGCTCTCTTCGAAACGACGGGCTCGACAGCTCATCGATCAGCCGTTCAATTCGCCGGTCCGCGGAGAGCGGTTGGTGAAACACCAGGTCGAAGCGCTCAGCGACCAGCGGCACGAAGTCCAACCCATACGCGAGCGCCGCTCCTCCGATCGCGATGCCCACGTCGGCCGCGCCTTGCGCCACCGCCTGCGCCACCTCGAGGTGGCCGCGCGCGATCATCACCGGCTCGAGCTGCAGTTTCGGCGCGAGCTGGGCGAGCAGCTTCGTGGCGCCGGCGCCCGGCTCACGGCCCACCAGCCGAACCCGTACCCGCGCCAGGTCGCTGACCGCTCGCAGCTTGAGCGGATTTCCTGGCGCGACCACCAGGCCCTGTTCCCAGGCAGCGAACGTCACCACCATCATCTTCTTGCGCGCGAACCGGCGCTCGACCGCGGGCAGGTTGAACCGGCCGGTGCGCGCGTCTCGCAGGTGAATTCCCGCGAGCTGAACCTCGCGGGCTTCGAGCGCTTCGAGCGCCGCCGTGCTGGTGCCGTTCACCCACGCGAGGTCGACCGGCTGCGCACTGCTCGCCAGCCGCGACGACAACAGGCCGAGCGCCGGAGCACAGCCCATCACCACCAGGCGCTCTGCCGCCGCGGCCGGTTCACGGAGGAGCTCGACCTCCACCTGCCGTGCATCGAGCTGCCGGGTCACCACCGCGTCGGCCGGCTGAAGGCTCTCGGCGCTCTTCGATTCGAGCGGCCGCGCCAACCAACCGCGCGAGCCCTTCGCCAACAGCACCCGAGCGCCGCGAGTGACGTCGCCGCACGCGGTCGCGATCATCAGCCGGGGAGCGGGCGGCGAGGTGAAGAGCCGATCGACCGGGCGGCCGAGCACGCGGGAGAGCTCCAGCGCGACGTCGGTGCCGGGAATCGATCGTCCCGACTCCAGGGCCGAGAGCGCCTGCCGCGAGATCCCCACTGCCGCCGCGAGTGCCTGCTGGCTCATTCGGCTCGCTTCGCGCGCCTCGCGAACACGGCATTCCAGGCGTGGGCTGTGGCGGCTCATGACAAGTCTACTTTACGTAGGTCGTTGATGATTGTCAGGCTCACGGAGCGATGGGACAGACGTTCCATGAACAAGATCTGGCTGATGGTGGTCACGCTGGCGCTGGTGGGTTGTGGTGGCGGTTCTTCCTCTGATGGAGGCATGGGCGGCGGCAGCGGTGGCGGAGGCGGGTCGGCCGGCGGCGGGACGGGTGGCGGAGCGGGTGGAGGAGGTGGCGGCGCAGGTGGTGGCGGCGGCGGTGGCGGTGGAATGAACGACGGCGGCACCGACGGAGGCATCGCCTGCTCGAGCCTGCCGAACACGCTCTACCTGCAGATCGGCGACACCCAGGAACCGGTGATCAAGTCGCTCGGCAAGGCGCTGCGCAACTCGACGGTGAACCCGATGACGATCGTCTATTTGACGTCGGGCTCGTGCACCAACATCGACGCCTTCTACAACGACACCAAGATCACCACGAACCCGAAGTACGTGCCGTCGGCGGCCGAGAACCCGGCGTGGACCGACACTTCGGCGAGCCCGAGCTGCACCATCGAGCCGGGCGGCCACGCGATCGATCTCGCGAACTCGGCGCTGTTCGTCTCGACCTGTGATCCGAGCACGCCGCCAGCGGGCGTGAAGCTCTTTCGTGGGCCGGTGCAGGCGTACACGCTGGTGGTGCCTGAGGCGAGCACTCAGACCGCGATGACCTCGCAAGAGGGCTACCTGGTGTTCGGCTTCGGCAACACCGATCAAGTCGACCCGTGGAACGACGAGAACTTCCTCTTCATTCGTCCGTCGTCGAAGAGCACTCTGCTCACCTGGGCGTCGCTGCTCGGTGTGCCCGCGAGCAAGTGGAAGGGTCAGCGCCTCGATACCTCGACCATGGTGCTGAACTCGGTGGCGATGTCGACCTCGGCCGAGAAGACGGTCGGCCTGCTCGGCGCGGAGATCTACGACGGCCAGCGCAACGTGGTGAACGCCCTCGCGTTCAAGACCTGGGGCCAGAACTACGGTTACTACCCAGACTCGACGCCGACCTCGTTCGACAAGCAGAACGTGCGCGATGGGCACTACGTCTCGTGGTCGCCGACGGTGTGGCTGGCGCACGTCGATGGCAGCGGCGTGCCGACCGACGCGCGGGTGAAGTACGTGATCGACGCGCTGCTGGGCGACCCCGCGATCTCTCCCGCCCCAGATTTCAACCCGCTCGACATCGTGATCTCGAAGGGCCTGGTGCCGGACTGCGCGATGAAGGTCACCCGCGACATCGAAGCCGGCGACCTGCGCGAGTACACCCCCGCGGCCGACTGCGGCTGCTACTACGAGAGCAAGGTCGGCGGCTCGTCGCCCGAGTGCGCCGACGGCGGCGTCGCTGATGCCGGCTTCGGGCCCGACGCGGGTTGCTTCAGCTCGCCGCTGACGCACCAGCAGATCATCAACCAATGCACCCACGCGGTCGCGGTCGACAAGAACCCGAACCTTCCGTTGTTGATGGCGGATGGCGGGCTGCCTCCGCTGCCGTGAAGTGGGCGGTCGCCATCGCGTTGGTGTCGGTCTCGGCGTTCGCTCAGGACACCGATGCGGGTGCTTCGAGCACGGCTGATGGAGGTGTGACGCCCCTCCCGGTCTTCGACCACCCTCCCCCTGATGGGGGAGGGGAGCCTCTTGCCGCGGACATATTTGGCCTGAAGGTTCGCGCCAGCGGTTACGCGCAGGTCGACGCGGTGCTCTACGACCAGGCGTCGCTCGACGAGATCAACCCGGCCACCGGTGCGCCACTGAACACCGAGGCGTTCTCGGTCAGGCACGCGCACCTCAAGGTCGAGCTCGAGCGGTGGATCTTCTCGGGGCTCGCCGAGGTCGACGGCAACACCGTCGGCGGCGTCAACGTGCGCCTCTACGCCGCGTCGCTCGCTGCTCGTTGGCCGGGGGGTGAACAGGCTCCCTTGGTCGAAGCGCGCGCGGGGCTGATTCGCATTCCCTTCGGTCATGACGTGCGCGAGGAGCCGCTGCACCGCCGCTTTCTCGAGCCCTCGACGATGGTGCAGGCGTTGTTCCCGGGGTACTTCGACCTCGGCGGCGAGCTGAGCGGCAGCTGGCGCGCGCTGCACTACGAGCTGGCGGTGATGAACGGAGAGCCGGTCGGTGAGCGCGCATTCCCCGCGGCCGATCCGAACGCATCGAAGGATCTCGTCGGACGGCTGGGCGTGAATGGTCGGCTCTTCGATCGCCTCGCGGTCGAGCTCGGCGCGTCGGGCCTGTGGGGCTCCGGCTTTCACCGAGGCTCACCGGCGACGAAGGACGTGCTCGTCTGGCACGACGCCAACGAAGACGGGCAGGTGCAGACCAGCGAGCTGCAGGTGCTCGGCGGACTTCCGGCGACCCCTTCGGTGAACTTCGGCCGCTTCGCTCTCGGGGCCGACCTGCGCGCCGCGCTCGCGGTGCCCGTTCTCGGAGAGCTCGAGCTGGTCGGCGAGCTGATCTGGGGCAAGAACCTCGATCGCGCGCTCTATGTCTCCGACCCGGTCGCGCTCGGTCACGATCAGCGAGAGCTCGGCTGGTCGCTCGCGTTGGTGCAGCAGCTGCCGCTCGGGTTTCTCGCCGGCGTTCGTTACGACACCTACAACCCCGACGCCGACGCCGCCGATCAGCAGGGTGCCTACCGCGTGCCGGTCGACATCAGCGTCTCGACGGTCTCGGTGATGGCGGCGTGGCGCTGGCGCACCACCGCGAGGCTGATCGCCGAGTACGACCACCAGCGAAACGCCTTCGGCCGCTCGCCCAACGGCACGCCGATGACGCTCGGGGCTGATCGCTTCACCCTCCGGGGCGAGGTGGCGTTTTGAAGCGCGCGATTGCCCTCGTCGCGTTGTGGTTCGCAGGCTGCGACGCGGCGACCACCGATCCGGGCTTGTCGGCGGCGTTTCGCATCGCCGGTGCGCAGTTCGTTCACGGCCCGATGCCCGAGGGGGGCGATGGCCCGAAGGTGATCGCGTTCAATCCCAGCCGGAACGCGGCGCCGCAGGGAGACACCGAGCTTCACCTCAGCGGCGCGATCGAGACCTCGGCGAACGGCGTCGCGATCGGTCTCGCAGGTGACACCGGCTACTGGACCCTGCCGGCCGGGCTTCCCGATGTCACCGTGCCCAACGCGCTCACCTTCGACGTCAACGCGGCGCTCGCGCGCGACGCTTCGGTGGGATCCCACACGATGCAGGTGCTGGCGCTGTCGAAGGAGGGCGTGGCCGGGCCGCTGGCGAGCGCTCCGCTCGAGGTGAAGCCGTTGGCGGCGCCGATGGGCGCGCTGGTGGTGTCGCTGACCTGGGATTCGTACGTCGACCTCGACCTTCACGTAGTCGACCCGGCCGGGATCGAGATCTGGGTGGGCAACAGCACTGAGTATCAGGTCGCGCCTGGCCAGCCGTTCGATCCTTCGGCGGCGCGCGATGCGGGAATGCTCGATGCCGATTCGAACGGCGCGTGCGTGATCGATGGGCGCGATCGCGAAGACGTGATCTGGCCGCGTGAGGTGCCGTCGGGGAAGTACGTGGTGCGGGTCGATACCGTCTCGCTTTGCGGTGAGGTCTCGACGCACTGGCAGCTCGAGGTCCGGCGCGACGGCGCGGTGATCGCTCAGGCGAACGGGCAGAGCGTCGCGGCTGATACGCGCTACACGCATCAGCTCGGCGGTGGGGTGCTCGCGCTCGATTTCGAGGTGCAGTGATGAAGGGGGCGGGTGGTGTGACGCCCCTCCCGGCCTCCGGCCACCCTCCCCCTTGGTGGGGGAGGGAGACCCGCAAACGTGGAACCCCTCCCCCCAAGAGGGGGAGGGTGCCCGAAGGGCGGGAGGGGCGTCATACCGCCGCCGTCCTTCTCGTGGCACTGATCGCCACGCCCGCTCTCGCCCAGACCGACGCCGGCACCACCGTGACCGCCCCACGCGAGCACAGCCCAGGCGCCGTTTCGCTGCGCGGCGACGAGGCACGCGACACGCCGATGGTCGAGCACGACGCGCTTCGTTCGGTGCAGACGCTCGCCGGGGTCGGCCGCTCACCGCTCGGCAGCGCCGACGTCTCGATTTGGGGAGCCGCGCCCGGCCAGACCCGGGTGGTGATCGACGGAATGGACGTGCCGGCGCTGTACCACCTGGGCGGCTACCGGTCGGTGCTCTCGCCCGCGCTGGTCGGGAAGCTGGAGCTCGAACCCGCGCCGTTTCGCCCGGAGGTAGGCCGTGGCCTCGGAGGCCAGGTGACGGTCGGCACCGCCGACGTCGAGCCCGGCTGGGGCACCGTGCTCTCGAGCGATCTCGCGGCGACCTCGGGCTTCGTCGCGGCGGCGAACGAGCGCGCGAGCATCGCCGCGGCGGCGGAGGCGAGCACCTTGCCGTTGGTGTTCCGCAATGCGCTCAGCGGGCCTGCCGCGGACCGATTCGCCTTGCCCGACACCTTCGACGCGCAGCTGAAAGCCACTTACGCAATCGGGCCCTCTGAGCGGGTCAGCCTGCTCGGTCTCCTCAGCAGCGATCGGCTCACTGCCCGGGTGAGCTCCGACGACCCATCGCTCGAACGCGCACGGGCCCAGCGCCGTGAGTTCTACCGGCTGGGCCTCAACTGGTTGCGGGTGAAGGAAGACGAGTCGCTCTCGGTGACCGTCTACGGCGGCTTCGATCGCCGGCTCGATCAGATCGACACGCCGCTCGCTTCCGCGCTCGCCGATGGCCAGTCGTTTCTCGGCGGCGCACGCGCCCACTGGCGAAGTCAGCTGAACCGAACCGTCGCGCTGGTGCTGGGCTTCGACGGTCTCTTCACCCGGTCGTACTGGCTGCGAGACGGCCCGCTCACGCTTCCACCACGCGAAGGAGACGTGACCGCGTTCGGCGAGCCGCTCTCCGACGACCGCGCGGTCGATCGCTGGCAGGTGAGCGGGCTCGACGCGTCGCTCTACGCAGGCGCAGATCTCGAGCTCGGTCCGGTCCGGTTGCTCCCTGCGCTGCGACTGGCGGCGATCTCGAGCGTGGTGAGCCGGGCGACACCCAAGGCCGGAGCGACTCCCGCGGTCGGGGTCGACACGCTCGACTTCTCGGTCGAGCCGCGACTCACCGCCAGCTGGCAGCTGAGCTCCGCGCTCGCGCTCACCGCCGCGGGAGGTCTCAGCCATCAGGCGCCCGATTCGGCCGATCAATCAGCGGTGTTCGGGGGCCCGGTGCTTCACCCCGCGCACGGGAAGAACGTCGCGCTCGGCGCGCTCTTCCAACCGGCGCCCGTCGTCGCGCTCGAAGCGACCGGCTTCTACTCGCTGCAGGATGCGCTGGCCGTTCGCGACCCGGCGGTGCAGGCGCGTCTCGCGGACCTCCTGATTCAGACCGGCGAAGGCCGCGCAGAAGGCGTCGAGGTCACCGCGCGCGCCAGGCCGTGGAGCGGCCTCACCGCCGTGCTCGCCTACACGTTGAGCCGCGCCGAACGTCGCGACAGCGCCACCGGCTCCTGGCGGCTGGCCGACTTCGACCAGACCCACGTTCTCAACGCGTCGGCGCTGCAGCGCTTCGGAGCCTGGCGAATCGGCGCCCGCGCGCGCTGGGCCACCGGCCTACCGCGTTCGCCGGTGGTGGCCTCGGTGTTCGACGTGCGGCGCGGCGTCTACGACCCGTCGTTCGGCGCTCCAAACTCGACCCGGCTCCCCGACTTCTTCTCGCTCGACCTCGAGGCGGGCCGCGCGTTCACCTTTCAACGGCTCTCGGTCGAGCTCTACGTCGAGGTCTTCAACGTCACCAACCATCACAACGTCGAAGAGTGGGTCTACGACAGCTCCTTCACCCGCCGCGCGCCGCTCTACGGGTTGCCGATCTTCGGGACGCTCGGCCTGAGGGTGAGCCTGTGAAGCGGCTCGCGCTGATGCTCGCCCTGGGCTGCGCGGGCTGTGAGCCCGAGCTGGTCGATCGGACCTCCCTGATCGAGGCGCCGCGAATCATCGCGGTGATCGCGGAGCCTCCCGAGGCGCCGCCGAGTGCGACGGTTCAGCTGAAGGCAGTGGTCGCCGGAGCCTCTGATGCGACGGCCAGGTGGTCGGTGTGCAGCCAGCCGCGGCCGTTCAGTCAGAACCAGGCGGTCGACCCCGAGTGCGTCAGCGCGCTCAACGCCGCGCCCGCCACCGGCGAAACCTTCGCGCTCTCGGTGCCTTCGAACGTGTGCCGCGTGTTCGGCCCCGATGCTCCGAGCGGAGGCGTTCGCCCGCGCGAACCCGATGCGACCGGCGGCTACTACCAGCCGGTGGGTGTCGAGCTCGACGCTCCGGTGTTCGCGTTCGAGCGGTTGTCGTGTGTGCCCGCTGGAGTCTCGTTCGACGTCGCACAAGCGTATCGCCAGCAAGCGCGGCCGAACCTCAACCCGGTGTTTCAGCTCACCGCCGATTCCGCGCGAGCAGGCGCATCGATCGAAATCCACGCCGACTGGAGCGGCGCACCCGAAGAGCGCTTCGTGATGATCGACCCGGTGAGCGCGCAGCTCGTCACCGCCACCGAACGCTACGATGTGACCTGGTTCGTCTCCGCCGGCGAGGTCGGCCCCGCACGCAGCTCGAGCGGCACCACCCTTTGGACCCTCCCCGCGCAGCCGGGTGACGGCACCTTGTGGGCGGTGCTCCGCGATTCGCGCGGCGGAGTCGCGGTGCAGTCGCTCACGCTCAGCTGGCGTTAGCGCGACGCCTGCTCACCCTCGCGGGTCATCACCACTTCGAAGTGCGCTGCGCCGCGGGTGTAGGCGAAGACCAGCTCGTCGCCGCTCGCGCGCACGGTGGCGTTGCCCCAGTGCGAGTACGGGCCGAGGAGCGCCACGCCGGTGTCCTCCACGCGCCACTGACCCTTGGCGGTGCCGAACGCGTACTCGCCGTCGGCTTTCAGGGTGAGCGTGGGCAGTGTCGGCTCCGCGGGGTTGCCGTTCAGGCTCCAGCGGGTGAGCTTGTAGGTGCCGGGGTGCGGTGTCTTGCTGAGCGGCTCGCGCTTCGGCGCCGACTGGGCCCAGGCCGGCAGCACCACAAACGCACACACGAGTGCGAGCGCACGCATGGAGAAGTGGGGTGCACGGCCTACGCCACGGCGATCGGTGCGCCGCTGCTGATGCACCCGAGGGTCACCCGCTGGGCGGGAGTCGCGCGGCACCCTGGAAATGGATCGAAAAATGCCCGTTTCTGTCAGGCCGCATTGCAGACCGCGCTGCGACCGGCACTTTTCGCCGGCCGAAATTCTCTCATGGCGCGCCCAGACGACATCGAAGGTGAAGACCTCGAGTACGTCGAGGAGGCTCCGCAGTACCAGCCGCTCGAGCTGCCCGATGAGCTCTCCACCGGGTACGGGCAGGCGCTTCGCGAGGCCTCCGAGCGGGTGCTCGCCGCGGGCCCGTTCAGCGCCGTCGAGCCGGCTGAGGAACCACCGCAGACGATCAAGCTGCTCGCGCTGCCGGTGATCATCTTCCGGGCGTAAGGCTACTCGCGCGGTGGGTGCTTGCTCAGCTTCCGCTGCAGCGAGCGCCGGTGCAGCCCCAAGCGGCGCGCGGCCTCCGAAATGTTCCCCGCGCAGTCACCCAACACCCGGTTGATGTGCTCCCACTCGGCGCGCGCGAGCGAAGGCGCCTTCAGCTCGGCGTGAAAATCCACCGGCTGATTTCCCTGCGTGAACGCGGCCAGCACCTCGTCGGCATCGGCCGGTTTCTGCAGGTAGTGGGTGGCGCCGAGCTTCACCGCCTCGATCGCGGTGGCGATCGACCCGTAACCGGTGAGCACCACGATCTGGGTGGCCTGGTCGAGCGCCTTCAAATCCTTCACCAGCTCCAGGCCGCCCTTGCCCGGCATCTTGAGGTCCACCACCGCGAGCTCGGGCGACTCCTCGCGCGCCAGCGACATCGCCTGGTCGAAGTCTTTCGCGGTGCGCACCTCGTAGCCGCGGCGCCGGATCGCCTCGCCGAGCCGCTCGCGCAGCACGTCGTCGTCGTCGACCACCATCAGCGAGATCTTTTCAGACATGCGGCCTCACCGTGCCCGCCGGCAGCGCCAACACCGCGGTCGTCCCCGAGCCGGCCACCGAAGAGAGCTCGAGCTTGCCCCCCAGCTGCTCGATCACACTGCGGGTCAGAAACAGCCCGAGCCCCATGCCTTCACCGGGCGCCTTGGTGGTGAAGAAAGGCTCGCTCGCCCGAGCCAGCACCTGATCGCTCATTCCCGCGCCCCGGTCTTTCACCACCAGCCGCGCCTGCTGGCCGGTTCGCTCGAAGCGCACCTCCACCGGCTGCGACGACGCCTGGAGCGCGTTCTTCAACACCCCGCGGAGCGCGTGGACCAGCGCCCGGGGAGGACCCACCACTTCTTCGTCGGGCATCGAAGCGTCGACCCGGTCGCGACCCGCCAGGCCGTCGGCCGCCTTCGCCACCCAGTCGGCCAGCTTCAGCGGTGTCGCCGCCTCGCCCTCGGTGGCTCCCGAGTCTGCCGCCATCTGCGAGAGGATCGACCGGCAGCGATCGAGCTGCTCGCGAATCAGCTTCACGTCGTCGGCTCCGGTGCCCGACCCGAGCGCGAGCTGGAGCTCCTTCGAGGCCACCGCGATCGCCGACAACGGCGTCGACAGCTCGTGCGCCGCGCCCGCTGCCAGCGTCGCCAGCGAGGTGAGCCGCTCCTGGCGCACGGCCCGCAGGCGCGCCTCGTTCAGCTCTGCCTCGCGCTCGGCCAACGACCGGGTCACCCGCTGCACGAAGTAGACGATGAAGCCGCTGGCCACGCCGAACGCGACCCACATGCCACGCAGGTGCATGCCCATGTGCTGCATGTGCTCCGACTCGGGGTCGCCGGTGAAGAACAGCGAGCCGAACAGCAGCAGCGCCAGCACCGCGAGCGCCCAGCTGAGCGCCGGCCGCAGCACCACCGCGCCGAGCGCGATGTAGACCAGGTAGAGAAAGCTGAACGGGTTGTTCACGCCGCCGGTGAGGAAGAGCAGGGCGGTGAACAGCACCACGTCGAGCGTGAGCAGCACCGGCAGCGCGGGGTTGGCGATCGTCTGCCTGCGTTTGGCGGTGAACGCGACGATCGCGTTCGACAGCAGCTCGACCGCCACCAGCGCGCTCACCGGCAGCCAGGGCACGTCGATCGAGAAGAAGACCGCCACCGCACCGCAGAGAATCAGCTGTGCCACCGCGGCTCCCCAGCGGAGCCGGATCAGCCACTGCAGCTGGAGGTCAGGCGCGTTCGACGTCACGGTACGTCGACATAGAACGCCGCGTGCCCGTGGGGCGAGTCCTCCAGCAGGTCTGCGCACTCTTCGTAGAAGTGAAACCGCACCGTCCACCGGCCCGAGGCGTCGAACCGAATCGGGCCCACGGTGTATTTGCCGCCGCCGTTGTCGGTCGCCTTCATGCCGCTGTTCGGGGCCGGGTGAGTCTCGTCGAGAAACACCTCGAGGTCGGGGTTGGCGCCGGTGGCGGCCGAGCCGTCGGACTTCTTGGTGACGGTGAGGTTGAAGGTGGTGTCGTTGTTCTCGCAGACGTCAGAGACGGTCCACTTCACGTGGTACTTGCAGTCGTCGTCGTCGGCCTCGGAGCCGAACATCGGCTCACCGTAGTCGACGCCGCCATCGTCCATCGCGACGCCCGCGTCGGCCGGGTGACACGAGGCCTGGTTGGTCTCCTGGCTGTTGGAGCCGCAGTGGGTGTCGGCGGCGCCGCTCGCAGGCCCGCCCGGCTTCGAGCAGGGTGCGCCACAGTTGGCGGCGAAAACGACGGTGGCTGCGAGGGCAGAGACGATCAAGGCGCGCGCGAACATGGGGCGCAAAGTAGACGACTCGTAGGCCACGTTCGTGCGGCATGTTGTCGCACTGGTACAATCGGCGAATGCTCCGAATTGCGCTCGCCGTGACCGCCGTCGCGACCCTCGCCGCTTGTGGCAGCTCCACTCCGAAGTGCACCCCCGGCGCGTCGGTCTCGTGCTCCTCCACCACCGGCTGCATGGGCGCGCAGGTCTGTAAGTCAGACGGCACCTTCGGTCCGTGCACCTGTCCCTCCGCGGGAGGTGGCGCGGGCGGTGGCGGCGCGGCGACGGGTGGTGGTGCTGCGGCCGGCGGTGGCGCGGCGACCGGTGGCGGTGGCGCGGCGACCGGTGGTGGGGGTGCCGCGACGGGTGGCGGCGCCGCGACCGGAGGTGGCTCGGCGACCGGGGGCGGCTCTGCGACTGACGGCGGTGAGGACGGCGGTACGACTCCCTGCGACCCGATTGCTCAGAGCGGTTGCCCGGCGAACCAACGCTGCACCTGGATCGAGAGCGCCGGCAGCGGCGAGCTGAAGTGCGTGCCGAACGGCACCGCCGCCGCAGGAGCGGCGTGCAGCAAGCCCACCGATGGAGGCTCCGACGATTGCCAGGCCGGTCTCTACTGCAACAACTTCGAAGGCGTGTGCGAGCACATCTGCAGTCTGGGCAACAGTAATTGCGCCAGCCAATACACCTGCATCGCGTTCGGGGGGCTGTTCACCGACGACGCGGGCATGCCGGCCGACGGCCTCTGCGTGCCGACCTGCGACCCGGTGACCCAGGTGCGCTACTTCGACAACGCGCCCGCCTGCGCGAGCACGGTGACGTCGCCGGCCAACCGCGGCTGCTACGGCTACCCCGGCGCCGAGTTCACCTGCGCGATGTCGGGCTCGCCGACCAACGTCTCCGACGTGGTGGTCCCGCAGCCGGTCTACCTGAACGTCTGCGCGGCGGGCTTCGCTCCGTTCGTCTACAGCGGGTGGATGCAGACCGACGTCATCTGCTCCGCGCTCTGTCAGCCGGCCCCGACCAGCTCCACCAACACCACCGGAGCCGCGGGCGCGGTGGGCAGCGGCTACACCTGCCCCGATCGCGGAGCGGGTGGCACCCACGAGTGCCGCTACTTCGGCTACCTCGAGCAGGCCCCCTACGACGGCAACGCGCGCACCAAGGGCTTCTGCATCGACTACACGCTCTACAAGTACGACACCAACGGCAACTCGGTCATCGACGCGGCCGACATGAACACTCCGAGCTGCACCACGCTCAGCGCGAGCGGCCACACCTTCGACACCACGCTCACCGACACCCAGTTCTGGGGCTGTGAGCCGCTGCCGTAGTCACTCGCCGCTGACGGTGAGCTCGCTGAAGCGAATCGTCGGCGCCGCGTGTGAGCCGCGGAACTCGAGGTCGTCGCCCACCGCGTCGACGCTGTTGAGCATCTCGAGCAGGTTGCCGGCGATGGTCACTTCCTGCACCGGCCTGGTCAGCTCGCCGTTCTCGATCCACATGCCGTTGGCGCCCTGTGAGAACTGACCGGTGACCAGGTTGCCGCCGTGGCCGAGCATCGCGGTGACGTAGAAGCCGTTCTTCACTTCCTTCACGATCTCGGCGGCTTTGCGATCGCCCGCCTTGAGGTACAGGTTGTTGGTGCCGATGTGCGGCAGCGAGCGGTAGCCGCGCGACGCGTTGCCGGTGCTCTGGGTCTTCGCCTTGCGCGCGGTGAACGCGTCGTAGAGATACGACTTCAGCACGCCGCCCTCGACGATGTTGGTGGTGCGGGTGGGCACCCCTTCACCGTCGAACGGGCTGGTGGCGATGCCGTCCTTGAGCAGGCCGTCGTCGACGATGGTGATGGTGTCGGCGGCGATCTTCTCGCCCAGCTTGTCGACCAGGAACGACGACTTCTTGAAGATCGCGTCGCCCGAGGCGGCGCCGGCGATCATCGAGACGAAGCTCGAGGCCATCATCGGGTCGAGCACCACCGGCACCTTCTGCGACTTCACCTTCGAGGCGCCGAGCATGCGCACCGCACGCCGCGCCGCCTCCTTGCCGATCGCCTCCGGTGAGTCGAGCTGCTTCAAGAACCGCTTGTAGTCGACCCAGTAAGACGTCTGGAGCTGCGGGCCGTCGGCCGCCACCGGCACGGCGTAGAGGTAGACGTAGGTGCCGTCGAAGCCGCCCGAGAAGCCGGCGCTCGAGGCGAGGTAGACCTCCGACACGCTCTCGCCCGCGCCGACCGACTCGAAGGTCTTGATCCGCGGGTCGAACGACTTGCCGGCCTTCTCCATCTCCAGCGCGACCTTCAGCTTCCAGTCGGGCGCCAGGTTCGCCACCTCGGGGTCGAACAGCTGGCCGACGTCGGCGTGGCCGCTGAGTGCCTTGCGATCGGGAAGACCGTTCAACGGGTTCGGAGCCGCCGCTTCGGCGAGGTCGATCGCGCGCGAGACGAACGCGTCGAGCGTCGCGGGATCGAAGTCGGAGGAGTAGACGAAGCCAAGCCGGTTCTTCACGAACACCCGCAGGCCGACGCCCTTGCTCGTCGCCTGGGTCAGGTCTTCGACCTCGCCGTCGCGCACCCGGCAGCTCGCCACCCGCGAGACCTCGACGTACGCCTCGGCCTCTTTGGCGCCGCGCTTCTTCGCCTTCGCCACCAGGTCCTTCGCCAGCTTCTCGTACTTGCTCACCGCGCACCCACCTTCGTACCGCCCACCGTCATGTTGTCGATGCGCACCGTCGGCAGACCGACGCCGACCGGCACGCCCTGGCCGTCTTTGCCGCAGGTGCCGAGCCCGGGGTCGGGCTTGGGGTCGTTGCCCACCATCGACACCTGCTTGAGCGCCTCGGGCCCGATGCCGATCAGCGTCGCTCCCTTCAGCGGCCGGCCGAGCTTGCCCTTCTTGATCTCGTACGCCTCGGTCACCTCGAAGACGAAGTTGCCGTTGGTGATGTCGACCTGGCCGCCGCCGAAGGTCGCGCAGTACACGCCCTTGTCGACCGAGCGCATGATCTCTTCGTGGGTCGAGTCGCCCGGCGCCAGGTAGGTGTTGGTCATTCGCGGCAGCGGCATGTGCTTGAACGACTCGCGCCGCCCGCTGCCGGTGGGCTTCTGCTTCATCAGCTTGGCGTTGAGCGAGTCGTACATGAAGCCCTTGAGCACGCCGCGCTCGATCAGCACCTTGAACTCGGGCACGTTGCCTTCGTCGTCGACGTTGAGCGAGCCGCGCGCGTTGGCCATCGTGCCGTCGTCGATCACGGTGACCTTGTCGCTGGCGACCTTCTGCCCGACCTTCCCGGTGAACAACGAGGTGCCCTTGCGAATGAAGTCGGCCTCCAGGCCGTGCCCGACCGCCTCGTGGAGCAGAATGCCGCTCCAGCCCGGAGCGAGCACCACCGTCTGCGGCCCTGCCTCGACCTCGGCGGCGCCGAGCGTCTCCACCGCCTGGCGCGCGGCTTCCTCCGCCACCTGCTCGGGGGTGAAGTTGTCGAAGTGATCGAAGCTGACCCGGCCGCCGCCGCCGAAGAAGCCGGTGCGCCGCTCGTCTTTCTTGCCGAACGCCACCACCGAGGTGCCGAGGCGGCAGAGGTCTTGATGGTCTTGCGCGAGCAGCCCGTTGGTGTTCGCCACCAGCACCTGCTTGGTGGAGTCGGCGTAGGTCGCGCTCACCTGCTTGATGCGGGCGTCGTACTTGCGGGCGGCCTTGTTGGCGCGAATCACCAGCCCGGCCTTGTCGGTGACGTCGATGTCGGCCAGGTGCGGGTCGATTCGGTAGAAGGTCGGCAGCGGCGCGCGGGCCACGTTCACCGGAGCGGCGGTGCCGTTGCCGTGGGCGATCAGCGCGGCGGTGCGGGCGGCGCGATAGAGCGCCTCGTCGTCGAGGTCGTCGGAGTACGCGTAGCCGACCTTCGCTCCCGAGACGACGCGAATGCCCACGCCCTGCGAGAGGCCCGACTGGGCGCTCTTCACCTTCTGCTCCTCGAGCACCACCGCGGTGGTGACGTTGCGTTCGACGTAGACCTCGGCGAACTCGCCTCCCCGCTCCATCGCGGCGGCGAGCAGCTTCTCGATCAGGGGAATGGGGAGCAGCGGGGCCTGGGAATCGACTCGGGTTTTCGCGGCTTTCATCGCCGTCGGACAGTAACCAAAGCGAGGGGCCTGCGCATCGGTCGTGCGATGTCTCACAGGCGGGGCCTCGTGGGTCCAAGCCGGCAGGAGTAGAACGTCCAACGGGAGGCAGTCGATGCGCTGGCTGGTGACGTGCGTGGTGTTGGTGATGCTCGCCGGTTGTCCAGGCTCGAGCAGCTCCGGTGGCGGCGGGGGAGGCGGCGGCGTTGGAGGGGGTGGAGGCGGCGTCGGTACCGGTGGTGGTGGCGGCGGCTCGACCGTGTGCGCGCCCGCGGGGGTGTGGATGGTCGACTACTCGAACTTCATGGGTCAGGCCGGTTGTCAGCCGCCCGAGGAGCAGCTGGTGGTGGTGGCGCTCGACGACGGCGGCTTCAACGCCTCGTTCGGCCTCCACACCTACAACGCCTGCGGCGGCGCGACGTACCACGTGCCTTCGAGCCGCACCGTCAGCTTCGACGCGGGCAGCTGCGAGCTCAGCATCGGCGAGACGTCGTCGTCGTGCTGGTCGGGCGAGAGCCAGAGCAACGACCGCAACCTGGTGCTGAAGTTCGCCGGCGACGACCTCACCGGCTCCGGCTCGGGCGACGCGTGCCCCACCGTCGGCACCGGGCCGCAATCGCTCACCGCCAGCGGCCATCGGCTCCCGTCTCCGTACACCGGGGCGGGCGGCGGCGACGGCTGCGCGCCTCCGACGCTGGGCGGAGACTGCAACCCGGTCGGCGCCTGGAAGGTCGATTACCAGTCGGGCGGGCCGTTCGTGGGCTGCGCGCCGGGCGACGACGTGGTCACCGTGAGCCTCGATGGCGGCGCGCTCGAAGCCTCGCTGGTGCTCGATGCCGGCGCTCCCTGCGACCCGGGAGTGTTCTTTCAGCCGATTCATCAGGACACCCACTTCGACGAGGCGCGCTGCGAGCTGACCCTCACCACGGGCGTCACCTGGTGCGACGGCCCCGACGGAGGCACGGTGCACCAGGAGCAGCGCTCGCTGATGATCACCTTCGCGGGCGACGGGGGCGCCGGCACCGGCTCGGCGCTCGCCCAGTCGTGCAACCCGCCCCAGGTGTCACTCTGCGTTCGGGCCCAGAAGGAACCGTAGGGCTTTCGCGGGGGTACAAACAGGCGCCGCTCGGCTAGGATTCGGGCGGAATCATGGCCTCTGACAATCGCCCTTCCCGCGGCGGCGGCAACGTCGATGACGACCCCGAACGCCAGCAGGGCACCCGCGCCAGCATGAAGCGCCCCGCAGTCTCGCGCGGTGGCGGGAACGCTGAAGAAGACGACCCCGAGCGCAACGCCGGTACCCGGCAGAACATGAAGCGCTCGTCGGCGAGCACCTCGCTGCCGGTGCAACGCGGCGGCGGTGATGGCGACGCTGACCCGGAGCGCAACCAGAGCACCCAGGCGCGCGCGAAGATGCCGCAGCGCGGGAGCCGCGGTGGCTCTGCAGAAGGTGACCCCGAGCGCAACCAGGGCACCCAGGCCCGCGCCAAGCAGCCGCGGCGTCGCAGCAGCGGCGCGGGGGAAGATCAAGATTGGGAGGCGCCTCCCGGCCGTGACTCGCGCGAGCAGCGCGCCGGCGGAGAGCGCTACAGCACCGGCTCTGCATACAACAACATGCAGGAGGACAACGACTACCAGACCGGGAACGAGTACAAGCCGCTCTCCGAGGAAGACCTGGAAGGCGACGGCCTGTCTGCGCTCGACGCCGACCTGGGCCCCGGCCGCACCACCGCGCTCCCTCAGTCGAACGAGCCCGAAGACGGCGACGGCGATGGTGACGACGACGAAGAAGACGAGTCGAACCAGACCAACGCCGGCCGCCCGCTGAAGCTGGAGATCGTCGCCGGCCCCGACGCGGGCAAGAAGAAGAAGTTCAAGGGCGTGCGCATGAAGGTCGGCCGCACCGCCGGCGTCGACCTGCTCTTGAAAGACCAGTCGGTCTCCCGAATTCACTTCGAGATGGTGGTGGGCGACAAGGGCGTGCTGCTGCGCGACCTGGGCTCGGGCAACGGCACCAAGGTGAACGGCGAGAAGGTGCTCGAGAAGCTGCTCGAGCACGGCGACGAAATTCACATCGGCAAGACGAAGATCAAGTTCGTCGACGAGCTCGCCGCGTTCCAGAAGGCGCAGGAAGACGCCGAGAAGAAGAAAGAAGAAAAAGCCGCCGAAGCGAAGGCCGCCGAGGAGAAGAAGGAAGGCGAAGAAAAGAAGGAAGCCGAGGGCGGCGAGGAGAAGAAAGAAGGCGAGGGCGGCGAGGCCGAAGCCAAAGAGGGCGAAGAGAAGGCCGAGGGCGAAGGCGCTGCGGCAGAAGAGGGCGACGAGAAGAGCGGCACCAAGGAGCGCCCGAAGGTGGCGCGGCGGCGTCAGGCCGAGGCTCCCCAGGGGCTGGTGGCGAAGTTCAAGGCGCTCCCGAAGCAGAAGCAGCTGATCTTCGGCGGTGGCGCAGGCGTGGGCGTGTTCTTGCTGCTGCTGATCATGATCAGCGCGTTGTCGAAGCCGCCGCCTCCGAAAGAAGACCCGCGCAAGGCGCAGGCGCAGGCGAAGATGCAGACCGCGCGCGACGCGGTGCGAGCTGGCAAGTACGACGAAGCGGTGGCCGCGGTCGAAGAGGCCGAGAAGCTGTTCCCCGGCATCGACTCCACCCACCTGGGCTCGCAGGCGCGCGACGAGATGGCGGTGATGCGCGGCATCGATGCGGTGCGCACCCTGATCGGCCAGGAGCGCTTCGACGACGCCCGCACCGAGCTGGCGCGAATTCCCAAGGGCTCCAACAAGGCCGAGGAGCAGAAGAAGACGGTCGAGGAAGAGCTCAAGCTCGCCGAGGCCAAGTACAAGCGCGGCAAGGTCGAGGAGCTGCTCGCCACCGGCGACGTGGAGTCGGCCAAGCAGCTGTTCGCCGAGCTGCCCGACGCCGATCAGCGCGAGCTGGCGCCGCGCATCGCCGAAGCCGAAGAGGCGATCGAGAAGCAGAAGAAAGATCAGGAAGCGGCCGAACGGCGCGGGCAGATTGCGGGCGCCAACGCTGCGCACGCGCACCACGAAGAAGAGATTCAGCTCGCCTTCGCGGTGGTGACGCGAAAGTTCCGCGGCCAGGAGTGGGAGCGGGCGGCGTCGGAGTGCGACCGGGTGGTCGACGCGCACCCTGGCGACGCGGAGATTCGCACCCGGGCCAAGCAGCTCCAGAGCCTGATTCCCTCGTTCGGGCGGTACTACGAGGAGGGGAAGAAGAAGTACCAGCAGGGGCAGCTGGCGCTGGCGGCGCGGCCGCTCTCCAAGGCGCTCTCGGCGCTGGAGCAGACCGGGCTGCCGGGCGGCAACCTGCGCGACGAGCTCTCAGACATGCTGCAGGAGTCGTCGATCGTCGCTGCCAAAGACGCGCTCTTGCGCGACGACATCGCATCGGCGGCGGTCGCGCTGCGCTCGGCCTTGAAGCTCGACCCGTCGAACACCCGGGCCAAAGACCTGCTGCACCAGGTAGAGGGGAAGGCCGAAGACCTCTACCAGGAAGCCTACATGTTGAAAGACCGCGACCCGCGCGAGGCGGTGCGGAAGTTCAAGGCCGTGGTCGAGGCCACCCCGCCCGGCAGTACCGTGCGGGAGAAGGCCCAGAACCAGATCAACAACATGCCGCAGTAGCGACTACTGCGCGCCCTTCGACTGCAGCACCCAGGTGCCGACCGCGCCCAGCGCGACGGCGTCGAGGCGGCTGTAGCGCGCCTTCTGACCGCAGCCGGTGACGCCGATGTCAGACGCCCAGTCTTCACGGCCGGCGGTGTTCATCAGCGACAGCACGTGAATGTCGAGCTTGTCGGCGGTGCAGTTGAGGTCGAACGCCGACTGCTGGCGGATCTTCTTGATGTCGTCTTCGATCGTCTCGCGCCAGAGCTTGAACCCGTCCATCACGACGGTGTCCTTGCTGTTGTCGGCGGCCGGCTCGTTGTGACGGCAACCGGTGAGCATCGCGGCGAGCACTGCCAGGGAGAGGAGGATTCGCATGGCCGTGGGCTTAGCGAACCCTATTTGGAGCCGCAAGAAAGAGCGTCATCGGTGTTTCGAGCGTGTTATCGAACCGGCCATGACGATCCAGATCGGCGAGCGTTTCCCCGACGTGACCCTCAGTGAGAGCAAGGAGTTCGGCGAGGCGTGCCCGCTGAACCCGGCCGACGTGAAGACCGGCGCGGCGATGAAGGGCAAGAAGGTGGTCGTGTTCGGTCTGCCCGGCGCCTACACCCCGACCTGCTCCGCGAAGCACCTGCCCGGCTACGTCGAGAAGCTCGAGGCGCTGAAGGGCAAGAAGGTCGACGAGATCTGGTGCGTGTCGGTGAACGACGGCTACGTGATGGCGGCCTGGGGCAAAGACCACGACGCGATCGGCAAGGTGCGCATGCTGGGCGACGGCTCGGCGGAGTTGGCGAAGAAGCTCGGCATCGACAAAGACATTCCCGGCATGGGCGTGCGCATGAAGCGGTTCTCGGCGCTGATCGACGACGGGGTGGTGAAGCAGTTCAACCTCGAGGCGCCGGGCAAGTTCGAGGTCTCCGACGTCGACACGATGCTCAGGCAGCTGGGCTGAGCAGCCGACACGCAGGCTGCAGTAGGCTGACCGCGATGCGGTGGCTCGTGTTCATCGGCGCGCTGTGCTGCTGTTCGTGCGGCACTCAGCACTGCCCGCCGGGGCTGTCACGCTGCGACGGAGAGTGCGTCGACGCCACGACTTCGCTGGTGCATTGCGGCGCTTGCTACAACGCCTGTGGCGCGGGTCAGGCATGTGTCTCGGGAGTCTGCCGTTCACCGGCGTGCGCCAACGGCATCGTCGATGGCACCGAGACCGCGGCCGATTGTGGCGGCAACGACTGCCCTGCCTGCGCCGCCGGTAGACACTGTTTGGCCGGGTCTGACTGCCAGTCGGGTCACTGCAAGCCGGCGACGATGTCGTGCTCAGAAGGGGAGTGCGACGACGGCATCAAGGACGGTCAGGAGACCGACGTCGACTGTGGCGGGAGCTGCCCTCTCAAGTGCGGAAGTGGGGGCAAGTGCATCTCCAACTCCGACTGTGCGCAGGGCACCTGCTTCGGAGACGGAGTCTGCCGTGTCGAAGGGCTCACCCTCTCGGCTGACCGAACCGTTTTCTTCGTCGGCCGGCGCGACGTCGCTCACCTGACCGCCAGCTACATTGCCGACGGTGTCGGGGTGGCGAGCGTACCGGTCGAGCTCCAGGCCGATTTCGGCACCGGCAGCTTCGTCGACGCCGACGGGGGCTCGTTGGGTCAGACGGTGACGCCGGTGACCGATGCCAGCGGCGCGGCGCAGGCCGGCTTCATTCCCGAAGGAGACGCGGGCACCACCACCGTGGTGGCGAGGGTCAACGGCGACTACGCGACGCTCACCTTCACGAGGCTCGGGACCAACGCTCCAGCTTGGCAGTCGACCCGTTGTGGCGGTGTCGATTGTACGGAGCTGGCTCCGCGCGGCACCGGGAACGACACCGCGGTGGTGACCTTTCTGGTGACCGACGGCGCCGGGACTCCGATCGCCGGTGCACCGATTGCGTTTGCTACTCCGGTGGCGCCGGCGGGCGTCACGTTCGATCCCGCCGGAGTGACCGATGGAAGCGGCCTGGTCTCCACGACCGTACACACCGGCACGAGCGTGAGCGCGATCTGGGTGAGCGCGACCGCTCCGAGCGGGCACATCGGTTACTCGCCGTATCTCACGATGGCCGCGCGCCGGCCCACCAACGATCGAACGTTCGCGATCTACTGCAACGACGACACCCTGCCGGCGTTCGAGTCGTTGTCTCCGCCACTCGTGACGACAACCGCTTGCACGATGCGCCTCTCCGATCGCTACGGGAATGCGATCGCGAGCTCGACGGAGATCAACCTGATCGCGGAGGCCGGGTCGGTGCCCGCGCAGGTGTCGTCGACTGGGGGCTTTGGCACGGTCAACTTCACGTTCTCGACCAGTGGCGGTTGGCCTCCCGCAGACGTCTCGCCTTTTCCAGCGCTCGCGAACAACGGCCCACTGGCCGCACGCGACGCAGAGCCGGTCACCGACGCCGGAGGCAACCCCCGCGACGGGCTGGTCACGGTGATGGCCTACACGACGGGTGACGAGTACCTCCACGACCTCAATCAAAACGGAGTGTGGGATCCCGGTGAGTGGTTCATCGACCAGGGCGAGCCGCTGCTCGATGCGAACGACGACGGGGTGTGGACCCCGGGAGAAACGTTCATCGACGCCAACTCGAACGGCGTTTGGGATGGTCCCAACGGCGCATGGGACACCGGCGTTCTGATTTGGTCAGACACGACGTTCCTCTACACCGGGTTGCCGGCGTTTCTGTTTACGACTCCGTCGGACTTCGGCGTTTGCCCCGGAGGCGTGCCCAAGGGAGGGACGCAGACGCTGACCGCCCACGTGTTCGACAGTCGCCTGAACTTCCCGCAAGGCTCGCCCAGCGCGGTCACTGTCGCGCACTCGGCGAGCAAGGGGTACGTGACGAAGCAGCTCGGGCTCTCACCCTTCGACACCAACAACAGCAGCGTCGGCTTCGTGTTCGCCGACGGAGGCACCTGCGACGCCGGGAGTGACCCGTGCTACCGGCAGCGCTTCTTCGATAAGTGGCCCGACGGTTACTCGGGGACGATCACGGTGCACGGTACCGACGTCATCGACATGAGCGCCTGCGAAAGCGACGTCATCACCACCACCGTCACCGTCGAAAACGTCGCCACTCAGTTCACCATCAGCGGCGCCATTCAATGACGCCGACACGGTGGCTCGTGTTCTTCGGCGCGCTGTGCTGCTGTTCGTGCGGCACTCCGCACTGCCCGCCGGGGCTGTCTCGCTGCGACGACCTCTGCGTCGATACCGCCCACTCCGAGCAGCACTGCGGAGGTTGCTACAACACCTGCCTTCGTCCGTTGCAGTGCTCCGCCGGAGTGTGTGCCCTGCCGGCGTGCTCGAACGGCGTTCGCGACAGCGCCGAGACCGCGACCGACTGTGGCGGCCCCGACTGCCCTCACTGCCAGTTGGGCGAGACCTGCGCGCAAGACTCCGACTGTCAGTCGAAGCACTGCAACCAGGCGAAGAAGGCGTGCTCTGGCGGGTGTGAGGACGGCGTCAAAGACGGCGACGAGGGCGACGTCGATTGCGGAGGGAGCTGCCCGCTCGCGTGCACCGTCGGCCAACACTGCCGCGTCGACACCGACTGCGCCCAAGGCATCTGCTTCGGCGACGGCATCTGCCGGGTCGAAGGCTTCACCCTCACCGCCGATCGCACACAGTTCTACCTCGGGGAGACCGCCGTCGCGCACCTCACCGCCAGCTACCTCGCCGACGGCGAAGCGGTGGGCAACGCCCCGGTCGTCTTCAACGCCGACTTCGCCACCGGCACCTTCGTCGACTCCAACGGCGTTTCGCTCGGGCAGACGGTGACCGGCAACACCGACCCGAACGGCGTGGCGCGGGTCGACTTCGCGCCGGCGCAGGTGGCAGGCACGTCCACCCTCGCCGCGACTGCGCACGGCAACTCCGCGACCGTCGGGCTGACCATGGTCGCGCTTCAGGCGCCCGTCTGGGTGTCGACGCGATGCGATGGCGGGGACTGCGACCGCATGGGCCCCGCCGGCGACCTGTACAACGAAGCTGCCGTCGTCACCTTCAAGGTGCGCGACGGGCAGGGCATGCCGAGCCCCGGAGTGCCGGTCGCCTTCACCTTGCCGAACGGCTCGTACGGAGCGACGGTCGACCCGGCCGGCACCACGGACTCCAACGGTCTCGTCTCCACCACCCTGCATTCGGGCACGCTGCAGGGCATCAACTACGTCTGGGCGACGCTGCCCGGAGGCCAGGCCGGCACTTCGCGCTTCATCACCGTGGCCGGCGTGAAAGCCACCAACGACGAGTACTCGTATCGCAGGTTCAAGTGCACCGAGCCGAACGTGGCGGGCTTCGCCTCGCTCACGCCACCGGCGCAGGCGAGCAACGCCTGCGAAGCGGTGGTGGCCGATCGGCATGGGAACGCCGCCAACACGGTGACGTTGCACCTGCTGAGCGAAGCGGGCTCGGTGCCTCCCACCGCGACCACCAACGCGCTCGGCGCGCTCACCTTCACCTTCTCGACCTCGGGGCCGCTCCCGGTCGACGTCACGCCGCTGGCGGCGCTGAGCAGCAACGGGCCCGTGTCGCACCGCGACCTCGAGCCTTCGACCGACGCCGGCGGCAACCCGCGCGACGGGCTGGTGTCGCTCGTCGCCTACGGCTTCGGCGACGAGTTCCTCTACGACACCAACGGCAACGAGGTGTGGGACCCGGGCGAGAACTTCGTCGATCAAGGCGAGCCGCTGGTCGATGCGAACGACGACGGCGTGTGGACCCCGGGTGAGACGTTCTTCGACACCAACGGCAACGGAGTCTGGGATGGCCCGAACGGCGTCTGGGACCGCAACACCACCGTCTGGGTCGACACCACGTTCATCTATTCGGGGGCCGCCACCCAACTGTCGTTCTCGCCGGCCAGCTACGGCGTCTGCCCCGGCGGGGTCGCGAAGGGCGGCACTGCTTCGCTGTTCTTGAGCGCGACCGACGACCGGCTCAACAGCCTGTCTGACGCCGCTTCGTACGCGGTGGTCCACACGGCATCGAAGGGAGACCTGGTGAACGCGCTCGGGCCTCCCAACTCGAGCACCGACTACGGCTTCACCAACGAGAGGCTCCTCGCCGCGCCCGACGGCGGGAACTGTTCAGGCCCCTGCGAGCTCCACCACTACTTCGAGTATTGGAACTCGGCCTCCGGCGGAGCGGTGGTGATCGAGGGGGCCGACGCGGGCGACACCAGCGCGTGTGAGAACGACACCCTCACCGTGACGATCACCGTCAACGGCATCCAGACTCAGATCTCCACCACCGGCGCCATCCAATGACCTCGGCAACGACGCCGATGCAGCTGAGCTGAAAAGCGCTAACCTTCGCGTTCATGCGCGCGTTTGGGTTGGCATTGGCTTTGGCGCTGGTGTGTCTGAGTTGCGGCACGCCGCATTGTCCTCCGGGGCTCTCTCGATGCGGTGGCGAGTGCGTCGACTACACGAAAGACACCGCCAACTGCGGTGCCTGCTACCTGGCCTGCAAGTCGGGAGAGTCGTGCACCGCGGGGCTCTGCGTCGCGCCGAAACCGCCCGGGCCCGACTGCAGCGATGGGCTGAAGAACGGCACCGAGACGGCGATCGACTGCGGCGGCTCGTGCTCGCCCTGCGCTGCTGGACGTGCCTGCAACGTGGGAGGCGACTGCGCGTCGGGCCACTGTAAGCCAGTGGGCACCTGTTCGGTCGGCACTTGTGATGACGGCGTCGCCGACGGTGATGAGTCAGATGTCGACTGCGGAGGGACCTGTCCCGCGAGTTGCGCGATGGGCCAGCACTGCAACCAGACCTCCGACTGTGACGCGGGTGATTGTCTGCCCGCCGGGCTGTGCGGCATCGAAGGGCTCACCCTGGGCACCGATCGCAACCGGGTGGTCGTCGGCACCGGCGTGACGGCGGCGCTCACCGCGGTCTTGATGACCAACGGCTCTCCCATTTCCGGCCGCCAGGTGTCGTTCTCGATCGACGGCTTCGCGGAGTTCCTCGCTGCCGATGGTGGAAGCCTCGGCTTGTCGGCGACCGGAGTGACCGACACCCTCGGTCAGGCCCATGCGCTTGTCTCCGGCGTGACGCCCGCCCACGTGGCGACGGTGCGAGCGAGCGCTGACGGGCATCAAGCTTCGCAGACGCTCACCGTCAGCGGGCTGCAGAACATCGTTTGGTTGTCGACGAAGTGCAGCGGTGTCGACTGCACGGTGATGGGAAGCAGGGGCTCGGGCTACAACGAGTTCGCCCAGGTCACGTTCAAGGTGACCGATACCGACCTGATGCCGGTCGTGGGCACCGAGGTGCTCTTCACCCTTTCGACCCCACCGGCGGGCACGACCACGACCCCATCGGCAGTGACCGATTCGAACGGTCTCGCGGTCGCGGGCGTGTCAGCGGGTCCCGCGATCGGCAGCTTCGACGTTCATGCCGCGGCGTCGTCGACGCTGTCGGTCGACTCGCCGACGCTTCGGGTGGTCGGCGCGAAGCCGTCGAACCAGGCGTTCGTGTTGCAGTGCGCGACCACCAACCTCGGCGCCTACGCCGCGGCAGTGCCGCCTTTGGCGATCACGGTTCCCTGCACGGTGTCGGTGGCCGACCGCTTCTACAACCCGATCGCGACCGGCGCTGCAGTCGCACTTCATTCCGAGACGGGTTTGGTGCCGCAGAACGCACCGCTCTCGACCGACGCGGGGGCAGCTGGCATTGGCACCTTCCTCTTCAACACCATCGGTGCTTTCCCACCGGCAGACGTCGCACCCTTGGCCGCCGATCCCACGCAGCCGTTTCCCGGCGCCCGCGACGCGGAGCCGAGCGACGGCAGCGCGAACCCGCGAGACGGGCTGGTGACCGTGATCGCCACCATTCAGGGTGAAGAGTGGTTCGACGACGTGAACGCAAATGGCGTGCATGACAACGGAGAGCCGTTCATCGATCAGGGCGAGCCCTTCGTCGATGCGAACGACGACGGCGTTCAGAGTCCCGGAGAGCTCTTCGTCGACTCCAACGCCAACAACACCTGGGACGGCCCCAACGGAACGTGGGACGGCAACACCATCATCTGGACCGAAACCACGCTGCTGTACACGGGCGAGGCGGCCACGGCGCTCGGGTCGTTCACGCCGGCCGACTACGGCACCTGCCCAGGCGGGGTCGCGAAAGGCTCGTCCACCACGTTGACCTTGCTCGCTCCAGACGCCCGGTTGAACGTGGTCGAGGCCGCGTCGATGATCACCGTCGCTCACACCGCCGACGCAGGCACCGTGACGATGCCGCCGCTGCTCGATGGCTACGGCTTCGGCACCCAACGCGTCTTGCTGAACGCCAGCGGCGGCCAGTGCACGCTCGGCACCGACCCCATTTGCACCTGGAAGCGCATCTTCACTTCCTGGGGAGGCGGCCGGCTCCCCGGCCTTCAGATCAATGGTGCGCCCACTGGTTCCTCCAACGCCTGCATTGACGACACGTTGACTGTCTCGATCACGACCGGCGGCGCCCTGCGCCAGTTCTCCACCACCGGCGCCATCCAATGACGTAGCCTTCACGCCATGAGCGGATCCTCGCTTCGCGAGCTGGGGATGGACCTGTGGGCCGAGGGCCAATGGGAGCGCGCGCTGGCGGTGTTCGCCGAGTCGGTGCGCCGGCAGAAAGAAGACCACCGCAGCCGAATGATGGCCGCCCGCTGCTACGGCAAGCTGGGTGAGCCGGAGCGCGCCGTCTCGGTGATGCACGCCTGCGCCGAGGGCCTCGCCCGCCGCGACTACCTGCTGTCAGCGATCGCCGCGGTGAAGCAGGCGATGATGCTGTCGCCCAACGAGAAGCGCCTCAAAGAGACGCTCTTGCGCATTCACGCCCGCGCCGCCAAGTCGGCCGCCGGCAAGGCGAAGGGCCCGCCGCCGCTGCCTCCGGAGTCGCTCTACGAGGGCGAGGTGAAGACCGACCTGATGAGCCTCTCGGGCTCGCAGCTGTCTGACAAGGCGATCGCCGTGCTCGCCACCCCCGACGACACCGGCGCCGCCGCCGACCCCGACGCGCGGCCTCCGCTGCCGCTCTTCAGCGAGCTCGACAAAGACGCCTTCGTCGCGCTGATCAGCCTGATGGAGTACCGCGAGGTGCCCTCCGGCGAGGTGATCGCCAAAGAAGGCCACGGCGGAGACGTGATTCACGTGATCGTCGCCGGCAAGGCCGAGGTCACCCGCACTGTCGACAAAGAAGAGAAGACGCTCGCCTTCTTGGGCGGCGGCTCGATCTTCGGCGAGCTCTCGCTGCTCACCGGCGCGCCTCACACCGCCACCGTCACCGCGGTGAGCGAGTGCGACCTGGTCGAGATTCGCCGCGACCACCTGAACCAGCTCGCCCGCAACTACCCAGCGGTGCCGCAGACGCTCGCCAACTTCGCCCAGAACCGCATGGCGAAGAACGTCGTCTCCACCGGGCCGATGTTCCAGGCGATCCCCGAGACCGAGCGCGCCAAGCTGCTCGGCCGCTTCGGCTTCAAGGCGCTCGGCCCTGGCGAAGTCGCGATCAAAGAGGGCGACTACGCCCCCGGCATGTACGTGGTGCTCGCCGGCGAGCTGGTGGTGCAGAAAGAAGACCCCGCGGGAGGCGTCGTCTCGCTCGGCATTCTGCGGGAGGGCGACATCGCCGGTGAGATGTCACTGCTCAACGGCCTGCGCGCCTCGGCCACCGTGTCGTCGACCCGCAAGACCGCCTGCGCCTTCTTGGACCGCATGGCCTTCGACCAGCTGCTGGTGCAGTACCCGCAGGTGCGCTCCTACTTGGAAGGCCTCTCGGAGCGCCGGCTGAAGCAGATCGGCGAGGCGCTGAGGCCGGCCGAAATTCTCGACGCCGACGAGCTGGTCGTCGAGGGCGAGTGAGCCGCCGCGCGCTGGGCGTGGTGCTGGCGCTGCTGGCCGGCGGCGCGGTGCTCTTCTTCTGGCCCAAGAAGCCGCTCGACGACGAGGGGCAGATTCGCGCCCTGTTCGCCGCCTGCGTGCAGGCCGCCGAAGACCGCAAGCTCGACGTCATCTCCGAGGCGATGGCCCCCGAGTTCAAGGCCCACGGCGCCAACAAAGACGAGGTGCGGCAGATGCTGGCGTTTCAGCTGCTGCGCGACAAAGAGACGGTGGCGGTGCTCAACCCGTCGCTCGACGTGACGCTGGAGCTGCCGAAGGCCAAGGTGAGCTCCGAGCTGGTGTTCGCCCGCAACAAGCCGAAGTCGGCCGCCGAGGTGGCGCCTCAGTCGGTGGTCGCCGCCTACCACCTCGACGCGCAGCTCGAGAAGCGCGACGGCAAGTGGCTGTTCGTCAGCGCCGCCTACCGCCAGCACTGACTGAGATGGATGGCCCGTCAAGCAGGCAGAGGGGTTGATTGTTCATTCGACTCAAGCGCTCGAGTGGTCGGGAGAGGTTTGCCGACGATGGACCAGACTGAGATGCGCGGGTTGGGTACCGCATGACCTGATGCCGTCGGGGCTTCCCTCTGTCTACTTGTCGAGCGTGGGCTCCTTTCGGGGCGTGCTCATAGTCAGCAGGCGAGGATTTCCCTTTCGCGGATCTCCCGACCGCTCGAGCGCTTGAGTTCGATTCATGCCGAAGCCAGCGCCTCCTTTCCGGCGGCCCAGACGAAGCCCGCGAGTTCGCGCGCTACGGCCACGATTGCCTTGGGCCTGGCGACGCCGCGGCCCAGCAGCTTGTTGAGTTTCCGGTGGAGCCGGTCATCAGCCTTCGCCGCGATTCGTTGCAGCTCTGGAGGCGCCGCTTCTCGGCGTCTTCGGATGGCTTTCGAGGGACCGTTGCGCCGGTAATTCCACGCGGCCTCGACGAGCAAGCGCCGGACATGACTGTTGCCTGTTTTGGTGATGCGGCCGCGTCGCTGACTGTCGCCGGAGGAGAATTCCCCCGGCACCAGTCCCAGGTACGACATGAATTGCGGCGCACTGGCGAAGCGTTGGAAGTCTCCGACCTCGGTGACGAGGCCCACTGCTGTCACGAGCTGCACTCCACGCAGAGCCTGCATCGCGGTGACGGCGGGGCCTCGCGACCAGCGCTCGACGAGCTCGGCGATGTCACGCGTCAGCCGTTCGATGCGCTCAACGCCTTCTTCTGTCGCGCGGATGTAGTCTGCGACCACGCGTCGTTGTGCTTCGAATCGAAACTCCTGGGTCTTCGCCCAGGTCAGGAATGCAACCGCGTTCGTCCTCTTGCCTTCGTAGCGCCGACCGTGGCGCACGAGAAAACGCGACAACTGCTGCCGAGCGCGTAACTGAGCCTGCACTGCGTCGAGCCGGGCGCGGGAAGAATCCCTCATCGCTTCTGTCTCTTCGTCCGGGACGTGGATGGCGACGAGGTCTCCTGAGCGAAGAAACCGAGCGAGGCGCACAGCGTCGCGCTTGTCCGTCTTCACTCGCTCGCCACTCTGCTTCGTAGGCACCAACGAAGGCGCGACGATGATGCAGGTGATTCCTTCTTTGGTGAGCGCACGTTCCAGTACGAAACCGCCGGCACCCGCTTCGTAGCAACACCGCAAGTTGCTCGCAGGCCCGAGCTTCTTCAGCTGCTTCACCAGCCGAGGAATGTCCGAGCTGAAAGTGCCGACGACCGACGGCGCAGTGCCGTCGGCGTCAGCTACCGCCATTGTGATCGTGTCTTGATGGACGTCGAGTCCGACGAAACGTACCTTGTGCATGGACCAGCCTCTCGTTTGTGGCTCTGCGCCGCGAGGCGTAACCCACGTTCAGAACGTGAGCGCTGGTCCATCCATAGGTCTACTGGATCATCTTCGAGGCTTCTTCTTTCCAAGCCTTGGCGGTGTTGTTCTGCCCGTCTTTCTTCAGCCGGGTCTCGATGTCGCCGATGATGCCGTTCAGCTTCTCGCGGTCGACCTGGTGGTTCTTCATGTTGGTCAGCGCGAACGCATAATACTGGCAGCCGGTCGGCCACTCCTTCTTCTGGAACTGGAGGTCGCCCGCGATCATGTACGCCTCGGGGATCGTGCCGGTGCCGTCTGGCGGAACGATCGGCTCGATGATCTCGCCGGCCTTCGCGAAGTCCTTCTTCGCCACGAAGATGGTGGCCTTGGAATAGAATCGCCTTCGCCTGGTTGAGCGCCTTGGCGTCGATGCCCTTCTCGTAGGCGGCGAGCGCGTCGTCGAGCTTGCCCGCGGTGCGCAGAATGTCGCCCTTCGCGATCCAGTAGCGGTCGTCGCGGTCGAGGTAGACCTCTTCTTTGCCGTCCTGCGCGAGGTTCTTCACTGCCTTGAAGTTCGTCTCGTACTTGCCGAGCAGCGCCAGGCCCTCGTCGAGCTTGTTCATCTGCTCCAGCAGGCCCGCGCCATCGAGGTAGAACAGCGGCGCGTTCTTGTCCTTGGTCACCGCCAGGTTGAACGCGTCGGCCGCGCCGGGGTCTTTCTTCAGGCCGAGCGCGCGCGCCTTCACGTAGTACGACCACGGGTTCTCGGCGTCGGCGGCGATCGCCTCGTCACAGAGCTTGACGGCGTCGTCGTAGCGGGCCTCGATGTTGGCCAGCTCGGCCTTCGCCACCAAGAGCCGCGCCTTCAGGCCGGGCGACAGCTCGCCGCCCTTCTGCTCCACCGCGGCCAGACCGTCGGCGGCGTCCTTCAGCTTGTCCTTGCGGAGCGCCCGGGTGAACGCCAGGCCGATCAGCGCCCGCTGGTGATCGGGGTTCGCCGCGACCGCCTTGTTGAACGCGTCGGTCGCCTGGCCGAACAGACCCTCGGCCAGCGAGGCGTCGCCGTAGCCGCAGGCGAAGAACGGGTTCTTCCACGCCTTGTCCATCGCCGAGACGTACGAGGTCTTGGCCAGCTTCAGGTTGCCCTGGGCGCGAATCGCTTCGGCCTGCGCGTAGAACAGCCGCGGGCTGGAGGCGCCCTTCTTGCGCTGCTCCTCGATGAAGTCTTCGGCCTCTTTCGCCTTGCCCTCGTGGAGGAGGATCAGCGCGCGCGAGGCGTAACGGCCCTCGGTGAGCGAGTTGGCGGCTTCGGCGCGCGACAGCATCGCCTTCGCGTCGGCCTCGGCCTTGGGCTCTTTGTAGTCGAGCCAGAGCTCGGTGTTGATGCCCGCCGCGACGCCGAGCGCCTTGGCGTTGTTGGAGTCGAGCGCCAGAATCTCGTCGGCGGTCTTCAGCGCCTGCTTCAGGTCGGCGACCGTGTCGCGCGCCTCGGCCGCGTGGAGCGCCTTCAGCTTCTCCTCGACCTGGGTGCGAACCGTGCCCTTCTGGTAGACGAAGTAGACGACCCCGGCCAGCAGGGCGGCCACCACGATGATCTGGACGAAGGCAGACCCGAAGCTCTCCTTCTTCTTCCAGTCTCCTGCTTGCTTCGCGTTCGCGTCTTCAGCGGCCATCGACTTGAGTACCTCTCGGTGGTCCACGCGATGGGCTTCGCGTGGAAGTGGCCTTATATCGTCTTAGCTTTTCGAGGTGTCAATGCTCACTGTCCTCGCGTTGATCATCGCCGGTCAGACCCCAGCGGGGTTCGATCTGGCCGTTACGGTTGACGATTTGCCGTTCGTCGGCCCCACGAAGCGCATCGAAGGCCCCACCCAGGCCGAGCTGCGCATCGTCGAGGCGCTCAAGAAGCACCAGGTGCCGGCCACCGGGTTCGTGGTCTGCAGCCGAATCACCCCCGACGCGACGCTCGACCCCTGGCTGCGCGCCCAGGTGCCGCTGTCGAACCACTCCACCGCGCACAAGTCGATCGACGAGCTGCCGCCCCGGGAGTGGGAGCTCGACGTTCGCAGCTGCGCCGAGAAGGTGAAGTCGGCCGCCCACGTGGCCCCCGAGTACTTCCGCTTTCCGTTTCTGATGACCGGCGCCACCGTCGAGCGGCGGGAGGCGGCGCTGAAGAAGCTGCGCGAGTGGTCGCTCAAGCCCGCGCCGGTGAGCATCGACACCAGCGAGTGGGCGCTGGTGGTGCCCTACGTGAAAGCGCTCGACGGCGGAGATGCCGCGACGGCGAAGGCGATTCGCGAGGCCTACGTCGACCACGTGGTGCGCGCGACCCGGCACTACCGCCAGGTGGCGCAGGAGGTGGCCGGCCGGGAGGTCAAGCAGGTGCTGCTGCTCCACGCCAACGCGCTCGCCGCCGATACCCTCGACGCGCTGCTCGAGACGCTGAAGCTGGAGCACGCCCGCTTCATCACCCTCTCGGAGGCGCTCACCGACCCGGTGTACGCCCAGCCGGACCAGTGGGCGGGCAAGGTCGGGCTCTCGTGGCTCTACCGGGTGACGGCGCGTACCCGCGAGCGGTGGAATTGGGATGCCGCCGAGCTCACCGCGCTCCAGCTGCGCTTCGCCGGCGAGACGTTCCCCAAAGAAGGCCAGCCGCTCGGCCTCGACCAGACCTTGTTCGAGCTGGAGCCGGGCCTGTACGTGCTGCGCACCGAGCAGCCGCTCGGCCACAACGCGATGGTGGCGCAGATGGAGGACGGCAGCGTGCTGATCGCCGGCTCGACCTTCACCCCTCAGCCGATGGCGCGGCTGCTCGACTGGGTGCACGCGCGCTACGGGCCGGTGAAGGTGGTGGCGGTCGACACCCACCACCATTGGGACGCCAGCGCCGGCAACGAGGCGATCACCAAAGCGGGTGGCGAGACCTGGGCGGCCGACCTCACCGCGCAGCTCCTGAAGAGCCAGGAGGAGCCGATGCGCAAAGGCGTGCTCGAGATGCTGAAAGACCGGCCCGAGGCCCAGAAGCCGTTCGAGACGCTCCACGTGCAGGCGCCGCAGCACACCTTCCCGCTCGAAAAGGGCAAGACGTTCAAGTTCGGCAAAGAAGAGGCGAAGGTGATCTTCCCGGGACCCGCCCACGCGCAAGACACCGTCGCGGTGTGGCTGCCCAAGCGCAAGGCGCTCTTCGGCGGGTGCATGGTGGTGTCGAGCGAGCGGCCAGGCAACATCTCCGACGCCAACCTCACCGAGTGGCCGAAAGCGATCGAGAAGCTGAAGAAGCTGCAGCCGAAGTGGGTGGTGCCGGGCCACGGCGATCGCTACGACCCGGCGCTGCTCGACAACACCCTCACCGCGGTGAAGGCGGTTACGGGTAGCTCAGCTCCGACCAGCCGGTGAGCAGCTGCTGTACCGGCACCAGGCTGATCTTCCCCTGCTCGATTCGAGTCGGTGAACGTCACCGTGCCCGAGGTGAAGCTCAACCGCAGCAGCTGCACGTGCATCGAAGCGTGCGCGCCGCCGTTGCGGAAGGTGCGATCGACGAAGCCACCGGGCGCCGCCGGGAGCTTGAAGGCGGGCGTGTTCGGGTTGGCCAGCACCACCCACTGGTGCAGGTCGGAGTCGATGAACGCGGTGCGCACCACCGTCACGCCCGATGCCTGCGGCGCGCTCTGAAACGAGAAGGCCCGCCCGGTGAAGTCGTAGGCCGCGGTCTCGGGCAGCGGCAGGAACCCGCCGTTGGTGCCGAGGTCGAGCGGAGCGTTGCCCTGCGGGTCGAACGGCAGCGTGTTGCCCGGCACCCAGGCGAGCGTGGCCGAGAGCGCGGTGCCTCCGTCGTTCAGCGAGTCACCGGTCTGCGCGATCGCGATCAGCTGGTGCGCCTCGCCCTCGAGACCGGCGTGGGACGGCGCCATGCGCACCGTCACCAGGCCTGCCGACGAGAGCGAGCTCTGAAGGTCGGTCTTGTCGTCGCGCGGGCTGGTGTTGCCGGCGGAGCCGATGCCCAACGCGACCGCGCCGCGGGGCCCGAGGTTCGCCTCGCCCGAGACGATCACCGAGTCGAGGTACTGACCGTTCAAGGTCGGCAGGCTCGGCACCTTCACCACGAAGTCGAAGCCGAGCGGCAGCTGGGTGAACGGCAGGTCCTGGAGCGTGAAAGCGCTGGTGTCGTCGAGCGCATAGCCGCCGTCGGCCGCGCGCGGCGTGGTGACCCGGGTGTACGAGACGTCGTGCGCCACCGTGGAGTTGAACTCGTGCCAGATCGGCACCAACTGGCTGAGCAGCTGGGGCCAGTTGACGGAGCCGCTGCCGCTGAAGGCGTTGATCGGAATGTCGCCCAACGGAATGTCGGCGCTCATGCTCCAGGCGGTGGCGGTGCCGCAGGTGCCGGCGGCGATCGAAGCTTCGTCGGTGGCGCCACCCGCGCCGTAGCAGAGCCCCGCCAGCCCGAGCGCCGCGACGTCGGTCTTGATCGGGTTGGCGGTGCTGAAGCTCATGAACTGACCGGCGCCGAGGTCGGCGTAGGTGTTGATCGCGCTCCCGAGCACGATGTGGGTGTTCACCGGCGGCCCGAACACCGGAGGCTGGGCGATGTCGGCGGGAGGCCGCGCGGTCGAGACCCAGCCGAGGTGCATGTTCGACGTCTGCGGCACGCCGGTGAGGGTGCCCTTGAAGCCGCCGTAGGAGTCGAAGCCGTTGCGCCGCAGCTTCAGCCCCAGAAGCCGGCTGCCGCTCGTCTGGTAGGAGGCGACGGTGAGGTAGCCGTAGCTTTGGTGAAACACCGAGACGCTCACGCTCGCCACGCCGGTGGTGCCGGCGCTGGCGATACCGTTGACGTCGGTGGTGGCGGTGGTGCCGATCGCGGTGCCGCTCGACGGGTCCGAGAGCAGCACCGTCGCGCCCTGCACCGGCCGGCCGGTGAGCTCGTCGGTCGCCACCACCTTCAGCGTGTTGGCGGCCACCGTGGAGTCGATCACCACCACGTTGGCGAAGCAGTCGTGGCCGTTCACGCTCGCCTTCACCGCCGCGACCGGGGCGTTGGTGGCGGTGACGCCGGCGAACTCGCCGTCGCGCGCGCCGCTCGCGAACAGCGTCACGTCGTTGGTCGCAGCGGCGAAGGTGATGCCCGTCTCCAGCACCACCGGCGCTCCGGTGGCATCGAAGGTGAGCGCCTTGAAGTCGACCTGCTCGGCCACCGCCATCACCGCGAAGTCGGGGGTGACTCTGCAGCTGGCGACCGCGGTGGCCCCCGGCGGAGCGACGCACTGACCGTCGCGGCACACCTGCACGGCGCCACACTCGCTGTCGTCACTGCACATCGCCGGCACGCAGATGCCCTGATCGCACTGGCACCCGAGCGGCCCCGAGCAGCAGGGGAGCGCGTAGATGCCGCGCACCGCGTCGGTGCAGTCGGCCTTGTTGTGGCACGACGCCTGGCACAGCGAGGTCGTGCTGTTGCAGAAGAAGAGCTGAGGGTCGGGGCAGTCGGAGTCGGCGAAGCAACCGGCTCCGCCGTCGAGCACGCTGTCGCAGACCGGGAAGCCGCTGCCGCCGCCGGTCGCCGCACCGCCGCCGGTCGCCGCACCGCCGCCGGTCGCCGCGCCGCCGCCGGTCGCCGCACCGCCACCGGTCGCTCCACCACCGCCGGTCGCTGCACCACCGCCGGTCGCTGCCCCGCCGCCGGCCGCCGCACCGCCGCCGGCCGCCGCGCCACCGCCTGCCGCGCTGCCACCGCCGGCCGCAGAGCCTCCGCCCGCTCCGCCGCCGGTGGTGAGCACGCAGGCGCCGAGCTGGCAGCTGTTGCCCGCCGCGCAGCCGGAGCAGAGGTTGCCGCCGGAGCCACACGCGGTCGCGGCGCTGCCAGGCTGACAGACGCCGGCGGTGTCACAGCAGCCGGCCGGGCAGTTGGCGGGACCACAGGTCTTGCTCGAGCCGCAGCCGGCGGCGAGCACCGCGGCCAACAGCACCGGCGGCGCCCAGCGAAGTTCCGTCGTCGTCATCGGGTCTTCCCCCTCGTCACTTCGTGTGCGTCTGCAGCCACTTCTCGGCCCGGGCCGCGTCGTCTTTCTTCTTCAGCTGCGCGAAGGTCTGCTGCGCATCCAACGCCAGGGTGCGCGCCCGGGCGTGGTCTTTCTGCACCGTCCACGCGGCGTCGGCCAACGCCAACTTCGCGTCGGCGGTCGCGCCCGCGTAGACCTTCGGGTTGTCGAGCAGCCGCTCACCGCGCTCGATTCGCTCCAGGCCCTCGCGGCCCCGGCCGAGCGCGCGGAGCACCTCTCCGGCCTTCACCAGCCCCTTGGCGTAGTCGGTGTCTTGGGTGGCGCCGACCTTCTCTTCGATCGCCAGGAACCGCTCGTAGTGCTCCAGGGCCTCGGGGTACTGGTGCGCGCCGGCGAGCGCGTCGGCCAGCGCACCGTGGAGCGAGCCGGTCTCGGGGTGGTCGGCGCCGAGCGACAATTCGTCTTCGGCCAGCGCTTGCCGGGCCAGCTTCACCGCTTCGGGGTAGCGGCCGCGGGCGGTGAGCACCGACGCCTCGGTCCAGGTGAAGTTCGACTTTCGCGACTGGGGCAGGTGCGCGAGCGAGGCGAACAGCTTTCGCGCCCGCTCCAGGTAGAGCTCGGCCTCGTCTGCCCGGTGCGCTTCGGCGAGCGCGTGGGTGGCGTTGATCAGCGCGGTGCCGGTGGCGGTGCCGTCGATGCCGAAGGTCGCCTCGTCGATCGCCAGGCACCGCAAGAAGTCGGTGACCGCCTCGTCGTAGTCGCCGCGCTGCTTGGCGAGCGAGCCGAGCTCGTTCCAGCTCGCCGACAGCGCCGGGTGACCTTCGCCGAAGGTGGCGGTGCGAATCTTGAGCGAGGTCTCGATCTCGGCGCGCGCGTCGGCGAATTCGCCCTGCTCGAACAGCACCCAGCCGATCGAGGAGTGAATGCGCGCCACGTCGAGGCTGTCGGCCGCCAGCACCTTGAGGTAGTGCGCCTGCGCCGCGCGGTAGTGGGCGAGCGACTCCGGGCGGTGGCCGAGCTGCCACTCCGAGTCGCCCAGGCCTTCTTCGACCTGGCCCTCGAGCAGCTCGTTGCCGCCCAGCCGCTCGATCACCCCCGACGCCACCTGGGCGAGGGTGAAGCCGACCTGCGGCGTCTCCAGCCGCCAGCCCACCACCGAGATCAGCCGCGCCATTCCCCGCGCCGCCAGCTCGTCGTCGCCGATCGCCTCCGCCGCGCGAACCCCGGCCTCCAGCGCCACCTTCGCCTCGGGAAAGTGGTGGGCGTCGCTCTCGACCTCTCCGAGCGTCTCGGCCGCTTCGGCCTCGACCGCGCTCAGCTTCAGCTTCTTCGCCTGGTCGACCACCGGGAGCAGCTTGGTGCGCGCCTCCTCGAACTTTCCGGCGGCGCCGAGCGCCTTCGCCTGGTCGATCTGCTGCTCCAGCTCGTCGAAGCTCTTCTTCTCTTCGCCCGAGAGCGGCTGGTCGGCGCCCGCCTTCAGCTTGTCGCAGCGATCGACCGGGGTGAGCCGGCTGGCCGCCTCCAGCGCCTGATCGACCAGCGGGCCGTCGGCCTGGGCGAACGCGCCGGCCAGGGTGTGGAGCTCTTCACGGCGCCGGTCGAGACAGGCGGTGCGCTGCCCGAGCTGCTGCTCGCTCTGCTGGTGGCGAACCAGCGTCGCCTCGCACGCGTCGGTGCGGGAGGCCACCCAGGCGCGGGCGTACTTGTCGAGCGCGTCGCGGGCCCGGCTGAACGCCAGCGGCGCGTAGCTCTTGCCGGTGGCGTTGAACGCCGTCTCCACCCGCTTGCTCACGTCCGCGTCCCACACTCCGTCGAGCTTGCGCTCCATGCCCCGGCACACCTGGGCTTGCTGGCGGGCGGAGTACACCGTCGCCGCCACCGCCACGCCGAGCAGCGCCGCCACTCCGGCGGCGAGCAGCACCCGCATGCGCGCCCGCCGCGGGTCGTGGCTGAGCGCCGCCAGCAGCTCGGTCATCGACTTGTGCCGGGCGTTGGGGTCGGCGCTCAACCCCTTCTTCAGGATCTCGTGAATCCACCGCGGCACCTGCGAGCCCTTCGGCGGGTCGGGCACCTCGCCTTTGTGGGTCGCCTGGGCGAGCTCCTCCAGGGTGCGGCCGAGGAAGGGGCGAATGCCGTAGAAGCCCTCGTAGAGCGCGACGCAGAACGCGAACTGGTCGGTGGCGGCGGAGGTCTCGGTGCCGCGGTACTGCTCGGGCGCCATGTAGCCGGGGCTGCCCATCACCGCGCCCTTCATCGTCAGCGGCTGGTCGAGCGCGGGCGTCACCTCGCTGATCGACTCCGGCTCGGTGGCGTCGATCGCCTCCGGCTTGTGGGAGCCCGACGACGAGTCGCGGGTGGAGCGCGCCAGCCCGAAGTCGGTCACCTTCGGCTGGCCCTCTTTGCTCATCAGCACGTTGGCCGGCTTGAAGTCGCGGTGCACCAGGCCGGCGAGGTGGGCGGCCTCCAGCCCGCGCCCGGCGGCGATGAAGACGTCGAGCACCTCGCGCCAGGAGCGCTTCTTCTCGCGCTCCCACTGCGACAGGGTGGCGCCCTGCACCAGCTCCATCGCCACGTAGACCGAGTCTTCGTAGGGCCCGACGTCGTAGACCGGCACCACGTTGGGGTGCGACAGCTGCGCCATCGCCTGCGCCTCGCGGAGCAGCCGCGCCTGACCGTCGGTGAACTTGCTGTTGCTGCCGGGCACCTTCTTGGTGGTGCCGCGCAACACCTTGAGCGCGATCCGCCGGTCGAGCCGCGGGTCGTAGGCGGAGTAGATGATGCCCATGCCGCCCGCGCCGAGCATGTCGATGATCACGTAGCGGCCGATCTTCGAGCCGCCGCCCAGCGCGTGCTTCGGCCCGCCGGCGCCGCCGCGCACCAAGGTGTCGTCGTGGCCCTCGACCTCGCCGCCCTCCTTGGTGGCGAGCGCCGACGCCGCGAGCAGGTCGCCCTGGGTACGGGTCTGCTGACAGAGCGGGCAGTGGTCGCCGTCGCGCTGGTGTTCGCACTCCACGATGACGACTCTACTGCTAGGTTGGCCGGCGATGGCGAGCCCGCAGGACGAAGCGAAGGCGAAGGTCGCGCAGGAGGCGCTCGAGCACCTGGTGCCCGGCACCGTGCTCGGGGTCGGCACCGGCTCGACGGTGAACTTCTTCATCGAGGCGCTGCGGCCGGTGAAGCACCAGGTGAAGGCGGCGGTCTCGAGCTCGAACGCGTCGAGCGAGCGGCTGAAGGCGCTCGGCATCACCGTGCTCGACTTGAACGAGGTGACCGAGCTCGAGCTCTACGTCGACGGCGCCGACGAGACCAACGCGAAGCGGCAGCTGATCAAGGGCGGCGGCGGCGCGCTCACCCGCGAGAAGATCGTCGCCGCGGCGGCGAAGCGCTACGTCTGCATCGTCGACGAGTCGAAGGTGGTCGAGGTGCTGGGCAAGTTCCCGCTCCCGGTCGAGGTGATACCGATGGCGCGGGAGCTGATCGCCCGCCAGCTGCGCGCCCGCGGCGGCGACCCCAAATGGCGGCAGGGCTTCGTCACCGACAACGGCGGCCACATTCTCGACGTGCACGGCCTGAAGATCGCCGACCCGGTGAAGTGGGAGACCGAGCTCAACCAGCTGCCCGGAGTGGTGAGCGTGGGCCTGTTCGCCCAGCGCCCGGCCGACGTGGTGTTGGTGGCGAGCCCGAGCGGCGTTCGCGAGCTGTAGCGCTACGGCGCGTGGTAGCTGCGCGCGGGGTTGGCGCCCGGCATCGACCAGCCGGTGCCGAGCCGGTAGCCGGGCAGATCGTAGGCGGCCACTCCGAGCGAGGTGCGCAGGTAGAGCGTGCCGCCGGTGAGCAGCGAGCCGCTCCAGGCCTCGTCGACCACCGGGCACTTCGCGAGCACGTCGCCGCGCGCGTCGGCTTCGAACAGGTAGCTCGAGGCGTGCAGCCCGCTGTCGTCGGAGGCGATCGCCACCGCCGAGCCGTGGTCGGTGACCAGCGTCTCCCAGATCAGGTCGTTGGTGGAGAAGTCGTAGGTGGCGGTCACCGCGCCGGTGGCGGCGTCGTAGGCGTTGAGCATCGGGAACTCGACGTCGGGCAGCGCGAAGGGCGCGCCGCCGTTCACCCACAGCGTGTAGCGGTCGCCGTTGGTGGCGCCCCAGAAGTAGCTGCCGAAGTTGGTGCTGGCGACGCCGGTGGTGGCATTGAACAGCTGGGTGCCCTGTGAGCTGAACAGCAGGGCGCGACCGAACTGCAGAAAGCCGGTGGAGGCGGTGACGTCTTGCAGTTGCTGGTCGAGCACCACCGAGCCGGTGTCGGACAGCCGGAGCAGATGCGGCGGGCTCCCGTCGGCCGGCGTGGAGAGGAACACCACTCCGAAGTCGTCGGTGGCGAGCTGGCTCAGCGACGCGAAGTAGTGCTGGTCGAACAGCCGGGTGCCGGTGGCGCGGTCGATGCCCACCAGCCAGTCGTCGTCTTGGGTGACGTTGACGAACAGCGGCGCGCGCGAGTCGCCCAGCGCGACCATCTTCACGTAGCGCGCGTAGGCCGAGGGCTTGGTGACGACGCCGCTCAGCTGCATCGTGGTGACGTCGACCGACCAGCGCACGCTGCCGTCGGCGAGATCGAGCGCGTCGATCACGTTGTTGTTCTCGAGCACGTAGAGCTGCCCGAACACGTCGTCGACCGCCCAGCGGGTGCAGCTGTCGGCGCGCTGCTGAATCCACCGGACGTTGCCGCCCGGGTCGAGCGAGACCACCTGGCAGATCGGGCCGGGCGCCTCCACCTCGCAGACGTTGCAGCTCTCGAGGTACTGGGTGAGGTACAGGTTGCCCTGCGCGTCGGCGGCGACGTCGCCCACCGAGCTGGAGGTCACCGGCGAGCGGTAGGTCCACTTCGGGGTCAGCGTGGTGGCCGCCGGTTGGTCGCAGCTGCCGCCGTGGCAGTACCCGGCGCCCTGGCAGAGGCTGGCGGTGGCGCACAGGCTGCCGTCGGGTGCGGGCCGCTGCTGGCAAGTGCCGGCGATGCAGATGTGCGCGGTGGCGCAGTCGTTGGGGCCGCACGAGGTGCCGTCGGGCACGGTGTTGCTCAGGCAGCCCTTCATCGGGTCGCAGTACGCCGCCTGGCAGGGGTCAGACGGGTGCGGGCACGACAGCGAGAGGTCCTGGTGCACGCAGCCGTCGGCGCCGCACGCGTCGGCGGTGCAGGCGTTGCCGTCGTCGCAGCTCTTCGCGCCGCCCATGCACACGCCCTTCAAGCAGACGCCGTCTTCGATGCAGGGGTCGTTGCAGGTGCTGCCGTCGGGCGCGGCGGTGCCGGCGCAGGTGCCGCTTTTCGGGTCGAACGTCAGCGTGACGCAGCTGTTGGTGCTCTCGCACTTCGGAGGCAGGTTCGCCCGGGCCGACAGGTGCACCGTGGCGGTGAGCTCTCCGCTGACGTGGGCCTCGAGCTCGTAGGCGCCGGGCTCGGCGGGCGAAAAGGTGAGCGCCACCGTGCGCGCCTCGCCGCCCTGGAGCGTGAGGTCGTTCGAGTCGACGGTGAAGCGGTCGGGCAGCTCGAGGTGGAGGCTGCGCGGAGACGATGAGCCGTTGGTGAGCACCAGCGGCGCGGTCACCGGGTAACCGACCCAGCCCTGGGGGAAGGTGACGCCGCCCGGCGCCGACACGTCTCCCGCGGTGGAGGCCAGCTTGCCACCGCAGGCGAGGAGGAGAACGAGGGCGGGCGCGAGCCTCATCGGGCGCGCGAGATTGCAGGGAGCGCGCCAGCCGGAGGAATCGTCGTTCCGCGGACTTCGCGCGAACGAGCCTCAGAAAGTCGTGAGCGGCGTTAGTGCTCCGGCGTCTGGGGGCGCTTCAGGGCGTTCCACTTCGCCACCGAAGGGCGCTTCCAGTTGGCCTCGGCGTAGGCTTTCACTTTCGCCGGGAGGGCCTCGCCGTTGAACGCCAGCCGGTTGATCATCACCGCCAGGTCGGCGTCGGCGATGCACCAGTGCTCGAACAGGGTGGTGCGGCTCTCGGAGATCAGCGGCTCGATGCCCTTGAGGAAGCGCTCCTTGGCGGCGACCGCGTCTTTCGAGAGCGGCTTGGGCGAGGGCTCCTTCCACCACACCATCGTGGTGGGGCGCTCGGCGCGAATCGGCATCAAGTCGGAGCGCAGCCACATCTGCATCTCGCGGCAGACGCCGCGCTGCTGGAGGTTCTCGGGAAAGATGCGGGGGTACTTGGGGAACGGGAAGGTCTCGGCCACGTACTCGGCGATCGCGGTCGACTCGGCCAGCCAGTAGTCGCCGTGGCGGAGCGCCGGCACCCGCCCGGTGTGGGGCCCGTAGCCGGGCTGCTTGTGCTCGCCCTTGTGGAGGCTCAACGTCTTCAGCTCGTAGGGCAGGCCTTTTTCTTCCAGCGCGACGAACGCGCTCATCGCCCACGGGCTCTCGAACTGCGCATCGACGTACAGGAACAGGTCGCTCATAGCGCGCGACCATGCACCTGCGCGCAGACGCGCTCAAGCGTCAGAATGGAATGACGGCCATTCCTAAATGCCGGAGACGATCTTCCAGGTGTGATCCTTCACCCGGCGAAGGCGCATCTGCTTGATGTCAGATTCGCTCTTCGGCACCTGGGTGAGGGCCGGCATTCTGAAGGTGATCGTGTACGTGAAGGTGGCGGTGCCGATGTCGAGCGCCTTGTCGATGTCGATCTTGCGCACGTCGATGTCGAGCCGGAGGTCTTCGACCTTCGACAGCTCACCGCCCAGCTTGGTGCTGAGGTTCTTGTACTCGTGGTCGTCGTCAGGCGTCGAAGAGCCGCTGTCGTCTTTGAACGACTCGTCGGCGAGGTCGATCAACGTCTGCGTGTTCTTTGACTCGACGGCTTTCCGGTAGCTGTCGATGACTGACAAAATGGCACGAGTATCGGCGGTGTCGTCGATCTCCGTGCCGGGGATCTTCTTCACCGAACACCCCGTCGACACAGCAACTACCAACAGCAATGCCCAAGGAAGGCTGCGAGTCATCCCATCTCCGTGGCCCCTACAGTTGCATGGGCCATTCCAAGTTCAAGTCTTCGGAGCCCGCACGACTTCCGAGATGTAGCGGTTGAGGACCGGCACCTCGTTGTCGAGGATCTTCAGGCCCTCACGGTGAATCACCGCCTCGCCGACCACGGCCAGCGGCTTGAGCAGGAAGGGGAGCTTGAGCTTGATCTCACCGTCCATCGTGCGCTCGGTCTGGCCACCGCCCGCGTCGCGAATCTTCAGCACGCCGGTGTTCACCAGCATCGACGCGATCTTGTTCGAGGTGGGGGTGTTCGAGAACGAGAGCTCCTTCTTGGTCTTGTCCCAGGTGGAGGTCTCGATGAAGGCGAAGAACTCGGGCGGCACCTTCTTCGGGCCGATCGCCTCGATCACCGGCTTGGGGCGGTAGCGGACCTTGCGGCGAATCTTGTCGCCCTCGTCTTTCTTCTCGATCAGCTGCACCTCGAGGAGCACGCCGTGGTGCTTGAGCAGAAACTCGAGGTACTTGTCGTCGGTCAGCGCGGCCTCGACTTCCTGCACGGTGCCGTTGATGCGGGCCTTCGATTCGAATCGCATGCGCGGCGTCTAGCGCAAAGCCTCTTTGGGCACCAGCGGACCATTGAAGGTGGCGTCTTCGAATTCGCAGCGCTCGCCCCATTCTCGTAACGCCTGCTGATACGCGTTGGAGCCGGCCGGCATCGCGCTGACGTCGCTCTGCACCGCGGCGCAGTCGCCCAGCAGGTACTCGTTCTCGACCTTCAGCCGCCACAGCTCGCGCACGATGCTCTCGGGGAGCGGCTGCTCGGCGGGCGCGTTCTCGAGCGCGCGGTTCATCCACTCCACGCACAGCCTGGGCGCGCCGGTCTGCGCCATTCGCCGGCCCAGCAGGTAGCCGACGTACGGGTCTTTGCCCGAGTCGGTGAGCGCCACGCCCTTCGCTTCGTCGGAGGCGTGGGAAAAGTACGCCCACACCGCGGCGCCTTCTTCGGTGAGCCCGTGGAGCTTCACCCGGGCGGTGCGATCCATCGCCGCCGAGGGGTCGGAGCCGAGCACCTTGTTCAGCTGCTCGCGCGCGGCCGCGTCGTCGTGCATCGCGTGGGTGACGTCGGCGAGCGTCATCGCCACCTCGGCCGCCAGCGCCGGCGACTTCACGTCGTCGCGGAGCGCGAGGTTCTGCAGCAGCTCGCGCGCCTTCGGCAGCTCTCCGGCGAACTGCAGCCGCTGCGCCTGGGCGAGCACGTGACCGGGCTCGTCGGGCTGCAGCTGCGCGCACCTGGCGTAGATCGCCGCCGCGCCGAGCGGGTCGCCGCCCGACAGCTCGGCCGCCTGCTGGGTGAGCGAGGCGACCTCCCGCGCGCAGGGGCGCTGAAAGATGCTGCCCCGGCGAAAGCGCGCGAACGCCTCGGCCTTGGCGCGCGGCTCGAGCGGCACCGAGTTGAGAAAGGCGAGCCACTCCTGCTCCAGCTGGTCGAGCCCGCGCCCGTAGACGCGCTGAAAGTTGCCGTCTCTGTACACCTCGCGCAGCTTCTCGCCGCCGTGGGTGTCGCCCAGCCAGCGCATGAAGCTGCCCGCCGCCACGTACGCCCGGTTGGCGCTCACCTGGTAGAAGCCGCCGAGGCCGAACAGCGAGGTGAGCGAGGGGAGCATCTTCTCTTCGCGCATGCCCGCCGCCCACTCGTGGAGCGTGAGCTCGTCGATCGGGTTGTCGCCCGCCTCGGCCAGGCCTTCGATCACCGCCGGGTTGGGGTTCAAGCCGAACAGGTTGGAGGTGACGCCGAATGGCCCGGCTCCGAACGGCGCCGCCATCGCGTGCACCAGCTCGTGCTTCACCACCCGGTGGGGGAACGGCGAGTCGTTGACGTGCACCTCGCGGCGCCACGGCTTGGCGAACTGGGTGCCGCCGGCGCCGACCAGCGCCTGCTTTTCTTCGGCGCTGCGGTACCACCACACCGTCACCTTGCCGGGCGGAGGACCGCCGAGAAAGTTGGAGATCTGCGCGTGCCGCAGCTCGAGGTCGCGCACCATGCGCTCCAGCTCGTCGCCGCCCTTGCCGCGCGGGTAGTGGAGCACGAAGTGGGCAGACTCTTTCTTGCCGCCCAGCTTCTGCTCCAGCACCTCGTCGGTCATGCGGGTGCCGAGCTTGGGGCCGAGCAGCTCCAGCATCAGCGCGGCGGCGGCGAACAGCGGCCAGTAGCGGGCGCCTCCGTAGCGCGCCCGGAGGAACAGCCAGAGCGCGGCGGCGCCGAGCAGCGTCTCGAGCCGAAACCAGAGCAGCGCCGGAGTGACCGCCAGCGTCTCGTCGTAGAGCGGCCCGGGGAGGTAACCGCCGAGGGCGTTGAAGACGTAGACCTGCGGGCCGAACACCAGCGGCCAGGCGCTCCAGGCGGCCCAGGCGAGCAGCAGCACCAGGCCCGCGACCGCCAGCGCCCAGGCGCGCTTGAAGCCCAAGCCGAGCGCGACGCCGACGCAGCTGGCGATCAGCGCCGAGGGCAGCGGCAGCAGCGGGAAGAACGCGAACATCGCGAACGGGCTGCAGCGGGTCGAGGCGGTGGCGTAGGCGATCGACACCGCCAGGGGAGGGAGGAGCGCGAACAGGTTGAGCAGCAGGCCGGCGACGATCGCGTGGTCGACCCGGTGGGTGTCGGTCTCGGTCGAGGTGCGGGCGGCCATCGCCGCGGGGATCCACCCGAAGAGCCCGAGCCCGAGCGCCAGCGCCGCCGACAGCTCGTAGCCCGGCAGGCCGAACAACGGCTGGCTGACCAGCGCGCTGCCGCCGAGGGCCGCCAGGGCGAACGCGATCAGCGCGGCCGGCCGCCGCAGGGTGAGTCGCGCCAGTCGCATCGCCTCGCGCATCGAAGGCGGTGTTTAGCCGCGATTGGGCGAGCGCGTCGTTACTTCGTCGTCGTCACCGGCGCGTGGCTCGGCGACATCACCGGCGCATCGACGCACGAGATCTTCCCTTTGATCACCATGCACCGGCCGGTCGGGGTCTGCGCGCACGCGACCTCCTGGTACGACTGCTTGCAGTCCCACCCGCAGGCCCACGCCAGGTCGGTGCTGATGCACTTCGCGCCGCCGAGGTCGGGGAAGAACGTGTGCACCACCGCGGGAGACGGATCCCAGCAGGCGACCGAGTCGAACCGGGTCACGCACGCGCCCCACGGCGTCTGGGTGCAGGCCTGATTGGAGGGCGAGTCGAGACACATATATCCACACGCCACGTCTGACCGTTTGGCGGTGCAGCTGGCCGTCGCCTTGCCGGCGCCGTGAAGCCGCACCTCCTCCGGAGGATCCCAGCAGGCGAGCTGCCCGGCGATGCGGGTGCAGAACCCCTCCGGAGTGCGCGCACAGCGCACCTCACCCAGCTCGGCGCGGCAGTGATACCCGCAATCCTGTTGAGTCCCCGAGGTCTTGCACTCGGGCGGAGGAGGTTTCGGGACGTTCTGGGACAGCACCACCACCAAAAGCAGCGCGTTCACGAGGGACTACCGACGCCACAGATCGCCGAATATTCGCGCTTTCCAGCGTTGATCAGACCCTATACTCGGCGGCCGTATGACCGATGCCAAGCCGGGAATCGAAGGCCGCCAGAGCGTGCGCGCGCCGATCGAGCTGAAGGTCGACTACAAGAAGCTGAACTCGTTCTTCGCCGACTACACCAAGAACATCAGCAAGGGCGGCACCTTCATCAAGACCAAGAAGCCGCTGCCGATCGGCACCCGCTTCCTCTTCAAGCTGACCGTGCCTCAGCGCGAGAACCCGTTCGAGCTGCTCGGCGAAGTGGTGTGGAGCCAGACCGAGGGTGAAGAGTCGGGCATGGGCATTCGTTTCATCTACACCAACGACGCCCAGCGCGGAGACTTCGAGGGCGTGGTCGAGCAGCTGATGGCGACCAGCCTCGGGCCCGATTCTCGCGGGCAAGCTGCTCAACAAGCCGGTCAAGTCGTGAGCGCCCGAATCATCGCGGTGCTCGCGGGCCTGCTGCTGTTCGGCTGCCCGGCGACCACCGAGGCCACCGCGCCGGCGAAGCCCACCTCACCGCCTCCCCAGCAACAGCAGCGCAAAGACGTCACCGACCCCGACTACAAGATGGAAGCGCTCCCGATGGCGAAGGTGGTGTTGCCCAACGCCGGCGGCGGCACCGTCACCGTCGAGGCCGAGGTCGCGTACACCAACCCCCAGCGCGAGCGCGGCCTGATGTGGCGCCGCGAGCTCGCCGACGGCAAGGGCATGCTGTTCCTCTTCACCCAGGAGCAGTGGCTGAATTTCTGGATGCGCAACACCCTCATCCCGCTCGACATGGTGTTCATCGACTCCAAGCTCGAGGTGGCGGGCATCGTCGAGAACGCGGCGCCTCAGACGCTGACCGGCCGCGGAGTGAACAAGCCCTCGAAGTACGTGCTCGAAGTGCCCGGCGGGTGGACCGCGAAGATCGGTCTCAAGGCCGGCGCGAAGGTGAAGTTCGAAGGCACCGAGGGCATCAACGCGACTCCGTGAAGACCTCCGCCGCGCTGAGCGTGCCGCCGTCGGCCGCGCTGGCGTGAGCGAGCGTCAGCACCGCGCTCAGCGACACGTGCGGGTTGATCGTCAGCGCTCCGGCGCTGGTCAGCTGCGGGCCACCGAGCACGAAGCCGATGCAGTCGGGGCCGTCGGCGGGGTCTCCGGTCCAGCGGCCTCCGAGCAGCTCGCCGTCTGAGCCGAGCAGCAGCTGGCCGGAGTAGTTGAAGCGCACCGTGCGCACTCCGACCTTCTGGTAGCGCCCCGGCGCCGAGGGGTCGGGCTGATCAGCCGCGCTCGGCGGCAGGGTGGTCGAGCTCAGCTCGAGCATGGAGTCGAAGTCGAGCAGCTGACCGTGGCGCTCACCCAGCGTCACCGTCGCCGCGGAGGCCGCGTAGTACTGGATCTCGGGAGAAGGGTGCACGTCGACCAGGAACGAGCGGCGCGCCAGCCCGAGGCGGTTGAGCACCGTCAGCACGTAGCCGGCCGGGTTCATCGAGCAGACGCGGCCGTTGTCGAGCATCGCGGTGAGGCACTGCACGCCGATCGCCTGGGCCTTCACCGGCTGAAACCACGCCAGCCCGAGCAGCGCCTTGAGGTCGTTGGGGTGAAATGAAATCGGCTGGCCGTCGGGGTTGAGCACCGTGACCACGTTGAACGGCTCCGGGTTTTCGAGCGACGCGGCGGCGACTCCGTTGCAGAGGCCATCCCAGAAGCGCGGCTTCGGCTCGGCGTTGTGCGAGGCGAGCAGGGCGGTGCGGGTGGCGGCGAGCTCATAGTCGCCGGCGGCGAGGTCGTATTTCTCTGCGGGCGAGAGGTTGAAGAGCTCGGCCTTCGCCTGCGGGTCGCCGCTCGCCGCGCGGGTGAGCAGCTGTTTCGTTTCGGCCGCGCTGGGAGGAGTGACGCCGTTCAGGGTTCGGCTCAGCAGGGTGAGGTGCGGGTCTCGCCACCGGCCTGCTTCACGGCCGAACCAGGAGGGAAAGAACTCACTCGACCACGGGCGCTGCTCCGGCTCGAGCCGGCGGTCGAACAGGCCGAGGCGCTGCAGGTCGTCGAGCCGGGTGACGAGCTTGCCGCCGGGCAGACCCTCGGTGGGGATGATGCGGAGGTCGTCGCTGGTGCCGGCTCCGCGGTTCAGCTTCACCACCCGTGTCGCCGGCGGGCCGAAGATCTCGGGCAGCTGATGGCGGAGTGAGACGAAGAAGAACGCCCAGGTGAAAGCGAAGGCGGTCAGCCGCAGCTGGGTGCGGCGGTCGATGACGCCGGTGCGGGTCGCTTGCAGCAACAGCCACCAGGGGAGGACCAGCCAGAGCAGCTCGTCGAGCAGCACCGCCACGCCGAGGCGGCCGAGGGTTTCGGGCACGCCCAGCGGCAGTGAGGGAACCAGGTGAAGCGGGAACAAGAAGCGCGCGTCGGTGAGCGGAGCCAGCAGCGCCACGCCCGGCGCGCCGAAGGTGAGCGCGTCGATCAGGGGATGGCTCAGTGCCGCGAGCAGGAAGAGGCCGAGGTGTTTTCGGCGGAAGAGCAGAGCGGTCGCGGCTGCGAGCAGCAACGCGAAGAGCAGGGAGTGGGTGAGCCCACGGTGGCCGAGCAGGTCTTCGTTGCGCTGGTCGAAGGCGTAGCCGAGCACGTCGAGGTCGGCGACGCAGGCGAGCAGGGCCGAGGCGATCGCGGCGCGCCGCGGGAGGTTGAAGCGGCGGGCGGTGAGGAGCGGGATCGCCGCGTGCGCGAGCACTGAGGCCACGCGGCGAGTCTAGGAAAGGAGAAGGAGTAGGAGGAGGAGAAGGAAGGGAAAGTGCAAGGAAAGCGACAGGAAAGGAAAGGGTAAAGCCGCTCGCACGCCGGCCGGTGCAGTCCTCTTTCCCTGCACCTTCCTTTCCTTTCGCTTTCCCTTCCTTCTCCTCCTCCTACTCCTTCTCCCTTCCTTCAGTGCTTCAGCTGCTCGGCCGGCGCCTGCTCGACCGAATCGTCCGAGCTGACGGCCGCCACCGGCGCCGGAGCGCTCGGCGCCATTGCCACGCCCTCGGCCACCTTCACCGCCTTCGCCAGCTCCGCATCCGCCGCCGCCAGCTCGGCGCCGGTGGCCACTTCATGCGCGATGCGCGCCTCATCGGCGGTGCTCGCCGCCAGCGCCGCGAACTTCCGCGCCAGCGCCGTCATCTCCGCCGCCTTGATCTGCGCGTGCCCCGACCGCAGCCCGATCAACGACACCCGCGCGCGCTCCAGCAGCGTCACCTGGGTCTTCACCTTCGCCAGAATCCGCTCCCGCTTCAGCCGCAGGTCGGCCAGCCGGTCGACCTCCTCCTTCAGCGACGCCGCGGCCAGCTCCAGCTGCCGCCGCGCGACCGGGTCCTTCGCCTCCGCCGCGCTCTTGTGCAGCTCCGCCACTTCCTTGTTCAGCTCCTTCGCGGTCTCGTCTTGCAGCTGCACCTCCACGCCCGCCCACTCCGCCGCCAGCTCCACCGCGTCTTTCGTCATTCGCTGGAGCGTGCGCGCGAGCTCTTCACGCGCCGGGTCTCGGGGCAGCGACGCCAGCGACTCACCCGCGTGCCGGTACAGCTCGAGCGCGCGCCGCGCCTGGTCCTGAAACTCGCCCTGCAGCTGGGGAATCAGCTCCTCACAGCGCGCCTCCACCGGGTCGGCCTTCAGCGCCAGGTGCGCGAAGATGCCCCCGATGCCGGCGAACAGCGCCACCACCATGCCCGAGATCATCGTCGCCAGCAGCTGCGGGGTCTGAATGTCGGCCATGCGCAGCGCCAACACCTTCGCCACTTCGTAGCCGCCCAACGTCAGCGCACCCGTCGCCGCCGCGCCGATCGCGTAGTGCATCAGCCCCGGCCGCTTGGTCGCCACCGCGTTGTCGCCGCCCTTGTCGCAGACCCGCGCGTGCACCATCAGCGCACCCGACAACGCGCCCGCGACCACCACCGTCCACCCCTGCGAGAAGCCGAAGATCCACGGCGCGGCCGGCGCCACCACCGACGCCACCGCGAGCATGATCTTGTCCATCTTGTCGCCGCGCACCGCCGCCAGCGAGGTGCCCGCCAGCGCGAGGAACGTCAGCGGCACCGGCAACCCGAAGCGGTGGGTGACGAAGGCCAGCGTTCCCGCTCCGGCCCCGGCCACGAGCGCGCGGGTGACGTTGCGCTCGAAGGCGTCGCGCTGGTGAATCTGGAGCACCGCCGTCTGGGTGGTCATGGTCGTCAGGTCCCGAGGTGAAGCGGTTAGTACGTGTGGGCAGAGAGGCCGTAGTCGATGCGCGCCTTGCGCTTGGCCGCCTTCGCCGCCGCCGGAGCGTCGGCCGGCTTGGCGAAGTCGCGCTTCATCGAGTCGTTGTCGACGATGTCTTGCTGCACCGCCTGCTGGCCGGCCACCTGCGCGGCTTCCTCGAAGAAGAAGGCGTTCTCGTTGAGCAGCTTGTTCGCCTGCGCCTCGTCGCCGTTCTCGAGCGCCTTGGCCGCGTTCTCGGTGTTGAGCGCCGAGCGGGCCCGCGCCGCGAAGACGATCGCGTCTTTGTCGCGGTTGTCGAGCACCACCTGCGCCTTGTCGGTCACCATCGCCGAGACCGCCGCGGTCGACTCCACGAAGCCGTTCTTCAACAGGTCGGTGTAGTCGAGCTTCAGCTGGCTGACGTCGATGCTGTCGCCGCTGCGGCCGCCGTTCACCACCACCCGGGCCACGATCCGCTCCAGCTGGCCCGAAGAGAAGTCGGGCAGCGACATCCGCACCGTGCTCCCCGCCTGGCTCGCCGGGTAGCCGAGCACTTCGCCCAGCCGCACGCCCGCCGGCAGCTCGAAGGTCAGGGTCACGTTGCGCGCCACCTGGGTGCCCGCCTGCGCGAGGTCGCGGCTGAACACCGTCGACAGCTGCGACGCGTCGGCCAGGTAGCCGTAGCTGCCGGCGCCGATCTCCGCGAACGCCTGCATCAGGTCTTCGTTGAAGTCCGAGCCGACGCCGATCGACGACACCGAGATGCCGTTGGTGCGAATGCCGCGCGCCACCGACTTCAGGCTCTCCAGGTCGGTCACCCCTTCGGTCGGCTGGCCGTCGCTGATCAGGATCAGCCGGTTCACCTTGAAGCCGTTCGCCACCATCAACAGGTCGCGGCCGGTGGTCAGCCCCGAGCCGATGTTGGTGCCGCCGTCGTCCCAGATGCCGTCGATGAACTGCAGCATGCGGCGCTTGTTGTCTTCGGTCGCCATCAGCCCATCCATCGACTTCACGTCGGAGCCGAAGTGCACGATCGCCAGCCGGTCTTGCGAGTTGAGCTGGCTCACCAGCTGCCGTGCCGCCGACTTCGCCTGGTCGAGCTTGTAGCCCGACATCGAGCCCGACCGGTCGATCACCAGCGCCAGGTTCACCGGCGCCCGCACCGAGTCTTTCAGCGTCACGCCCGAGATCTCGACGGTGACGAACTCGTCGCTTTGGCCGAGCCCGATGTACGGGTGCGACAGCCGCGCCGACATCGACAGCGAGCCGTCAGACGCCAGCGAGGGCCCCGGGTTGCCGATCACCGGAGTGGAGACGAAGTGGGTTCGCGGCAACCCGACGACCACCGCGATCAACGCCAGCACGCCCGCCGCGGCGAGGAAAATTGTGGTTCGGTTCATCGGTCACCTTCTCGTGGGTTTCGGCCCAAAAACGAATCGACAGCGTCTGCGTTCGAATGGTTCACGAACGAAAAGACGGAACGATCTACTTCCAAGGCGAATGCCAGATTCCAGACACCTGGAACGGTTAACCGGGCAAATCAACCCGCCGAAACCACTGGCCCCGTGGGGGTAGGCCCAGGGCCTACCTCCGACAAAAAGACACGGGACACGTGTGTGGTTCGCCAAGGATGCGGGTGCAGTTCCACGGGCGCCTTGAAGAGACGGCTCCTCGTTCGGGCACGTGGATGGGGCTGTCCCTCACCCGCGAGCGCCTATGGCGCTCGTCGGCCTCTCCCAAAGGAGAGGGTCAGCTGCCGCCGTCGGGCGAGGAGCCGCGGGCGCAGAAGAACGGGCTGGTGTTGCCGCCGAACGCCTTCACGCACTGCTCCATGCCGCCGTCGCCGGAGCAGATCGCCGACAGGGTGTCGGCGTCGAGCAGCAGCGAGCGGCAGGTGAGCCGGGTCGACGGGTTGTCGTCGAAGCTCGAGTCTTGCGACGGGCAGTTCTGGCCGGCGATGCAGGAGTGGCTGCAGTAGCCGGGTGCCGGGGGCGAGCACACCCGGGTCATCGTGCCGGTGGTCGGGTTGGTGAACGTCTCGGCCGAGCAGATCTCGCCCGCACCGCAATCGGTATCTCCGTTGGGGCAGGGCTTCTGGCTGCCGGCGGTGGTGCCGCCGTCGCCGCCGAACTTGGAGTCGCGCACGCAGATTCGATCGTCGCACTCCACCGAGCCGAAGGAGATGAAGTCGTGGTTGTTGCCGTTGAGCGACTTCAGGTCGGCCTCGGTCAGGCCCTTGCGGCCGCCGTCATCGTTCGCGGCGACGAGAAAACAGGGCGTGTTCGCATCGGTGGCCGGCCTGCAGCCTGCGACCAGCGAGACCAACGCCACTGCGACGAGCGGGACGAGGGAGCGTTTTTCCATGGGGTGTCGAAACTGATGCCCTTTGCGACGCGAACGCAAAGTACCACACGTTTCAGAATTTGCGCCTATAGTCGCGCCGCTTCTTTGCAAAGGGTCCCGTCTGGGTTTTTAAAGGCGGGCGAGCATTTTGCTGGAGACATCAACTTGATTAGGTCCCTCCCTGCCATTCCTCTGGCGATCCTGATGTTGGGGTTGCCGGCGCTCGCGCAAGACAAAGACAAAGACCAAGGTTTCGGTGAGGGGCTCGACCTCTCCGGCGACTCCAAGCCGGAAGAGAAGAAGCCCGAATCGAAGCCGGCCGAGCCCGCGAAGCCGCCGCCGTCAGCGCCTGCGGGCGACGACAAATCGGCCGAGGCAAAAAGCGACGCCGACGCGTCGCCCACCACTCCGACCGACGTCAGCAAGGCCGGCGACACCGTCATCTCGCGCCAGCGCAAGCTGTACATGAAGGAGCGCCGGGTCGAGGCCTCGGCGTTCATCTCGGTGTCGGTGAACGACCCGTACTACCAGAAGTGGGGCGGCAACTTCCGGCTCGCCTTCTACCCGGCCGACTCGCTCGCGATCGCCGGCCGCTTCTCGTTGCTCCAGGTGTTGCCGACCGACGACGTGCGCGTCGCCAAGCGCGACTTCCAGAGCCGCATCTTCTTCTCCGAGCCGGAGTGGATGGCGATGGGCGACATCGAGTGGAGCCCGTTCTACGGCAAGGTCGCCTTCATGAACTCGATTCTCCACGTCGACGCTCACGTGATCGCCGGCATGGGCGCGGTCTACACCGCCACCGTGGTGCTGAAAGATCGCACCGTCGCGATCGGCGCCGACCTCGGCATCGGGCTTCGCTTCGTGGTGGTCGACTGGCTCGCGGTCACCGCGCAGCTGATCAACACCAGCTACGTCGACCAGCCCGCCGGTACCACCAAGGGAGCGGTGCAGAACCTGATGATGTTCAACGTCGGGTTCTCGATCTTCATCCCCTTCAAGTCGACCTTCCGGGAGGCTGAATAATGAACGCGCTCTCGAAGAAGCTGCTGTTGCTGTTGGCGCTCGCGCTGGCGCTCCCTGCGTTCGCGCAGAAGGCCGAAGACGAAGCGGGCGACGTCTCCGAGGTCGACAAAGACCGCGCCGGCCCGCTCCGCACCCGGGTGCCGCCGGTGTCGGGGTACCTGTTCCGCATGGGTGGCCGCTTCGAGGCGGGCATCTACATGGGCTTCTCGGTCAAAGACGCCTTCTACGCGAAGTACATGCCGGGCATCACGCTCACCTACCACTTCGGTGAGCAGATCGCGGTCGCGCTCCACGGCGAGTACAGCCTCTCGACCGTCTCGGGCGCGGCGCAGATCTGCGGCAACGGCGTGTCGTCTCCGCTCGGCTGCAAAGAACCTGCAGAGACCACCCTCGACGCGGCGAAGGCGTTCGGCCGGCTCGGCCTGGTGGCGGGCCTCGAGCTGCAGTGGTCGCCGATCTACGGAAAGATCGGCCTGCTCTCCGAGAAGTTCCTCAGCTTCAACATGTACCTCGCGATCGGGCCGTCGGTGCTGATGTACGGCCCGGCCAACGCGTTCACCGGCGCCGGCAACATCGGCATCGGGTTTCGCTGGGTGGTCAACTCGTGGATCACCGTGCGCACCGAGGTACGCGACCTCATCTATTACGAGGACTACCGCAACGGTGACACGTCTACTCTCAGCAGCCTGAAGCAGAGCGTTCGAAACCAGATCGTCGGCACCGTGGGCCTGACCTTCTTCGTTCCCACCACGTTCGAGCGGGACTGAAACATGAAAAAGAACCTGCTCATCTGGTCGTTGCTGGTCGCCTGGGTGGTCCCCGAAGTCGCCGTCGCGCAGATGAACTTCGAGGGCCTGGACCTCAACAAGAAGAAGAAGAAGAAGAAGAAGGCCGACGACACCAAGAAAGACGACACCAAGAAGGACGACTCGTCGGGCACCGGCGACACCGCGGTGCCGCTCCCCGCCGAAGGCCTCGACCTCACCAAGACCGGTAAGGACGACAAGAAAGACGAGAAGAAGCCGGCCGGCACCGCCGCGACGATGACCTTCGACACCGTCGACGTCGCCGGCAAGACCGCCGACCGGCAGAAGCTCGACGCGGCGTCGAACGAGTTCCGCAACGAGAACTACGAGGCGGCGGCGCTCCAGTCGTACGACATCATGACCGACCCCAAGTACGCGGGGCTCGGCACCGAGGCGCAGTACCTGCTCGCCAAGTCGCTCTACCGCATGGGGCTGTACCACTCGGCGCTGTCGCAGTTCTCGCAGGTGCTGGCGAAGGGCCCGCAGACCAAGTTCTTCAAGAGCTCGCTGGAGTGGCTGTTCTTCATCTCCCGCAAGACGGTCAACGAAGCGGTCGTTCTCGACGAGCTGGCGAAGTATTCGAACTTCGACTTCCCCGACAAGTTCAAGAACGAGTTCCGCTACCTTTTGGCCCGCTACTACTTCGTGCGTGGTCACGCGCTCGACGAGGCCGACCAGAAGGGCGAGGCGAACAAGAGCTTCGACGAGGTGAAGCGCCTGGTGCTGATGATTCCCAAGGGCGACCCGTTCTGGCCGCGCGCCAAGTACCTCGAGGGCCTCGCCTACTTCCGCGAAGACAAGGCGCAGACCGCGCTCGACTCGATGAAAGAGGTGGTGAAGGCCACCCGCTTCGACCCCAAGGCCCCGATCACCCCCGAGGTTCGCGCCAACAAGCAGCTGCGTGAGCTGGCGCTGATGCAGCTGGCCCGCACCCACTACGGCGCCAACCAGCCCGGCTACGCGAACTTCGACTTCCGGCAGATCGAGCGCGGCGGCCCCCAGTGGCTGGAAGCTCTGTTCGAGTCGTCGTGGGCCTCGTACCGGCTCGGCAAGTACGAGCAGGCGCTCGGCAACCTGGTGACGCTGTCGTCGCCGTTCTTCAAAGACGAATACTTCCCCGAAGCGCTCGTGCTGAAGGCGGTCGTCTATTACGAGAACTGCCGCTACACCGAGGCGCTGGTGATGGTGCAGGACTTCGAGCGCATCTACGGCCCGGTCGAAGAGGAGCTGAAGACGCTGGTCGACAAGAACATGGCGGCGGCCGAGTACTACAACGTGCTCGCCGACGTTCAGAAGAAGAACAAGGAGTCGGGCGGCAAGCTGCGCGGCACCGACCAGATTCTGGAGCGCATTCTGAACCTCGCGCTCACCGACAAAGACCTGAAGAAGACGTCTGACTCGATCGGCGAGCTGGAGGCCGAGATCGACGGCTTCTCGTCGAAGGGCGACGCGTTCAAGTTCTCGAACCTGGTGAAGTCGCTGATCGAGTCGATGAAGGCCGAGCGCGAGAAGCTGATCGAGAAGGCCGGCGTGCTCGCCAAGGGCAAGCTCGAGACCGAGCTCGGCGCGCTGAAGGACCTCCACGGCAAGGTGATTCGAATTCGCATCGAGACGACGGACAAAGAGAAGACCTACCTCGAGGCGCAGCTGCAGGGCGGCGCGAACCGCGACCAGCTGAAGAAGATCAAGGTGCGCTGGGGCGTGAAAGACACCGAGCTGATGTGGATGTACTCGGGCGAGTACTGGCGCGACGAGCTCGGCACCTACGAGTACACCCTGACCAAGGGCTGCACCGACCGCTCGGGCGCGATCACCGACGACAACAACGGTGGCAGCGCCGGCGGCGGCCAGTAGCCCCGCGACGCCAGACCGCCCAAAGCTGTGAAGAACACCGCCCCTTGATTAAGGTGGCGGTGTGGCGCGGTCGAAGAAAGAAGCAGCGGGGGAGCGCTCCAGCGGCAACGTGAGGCCGGTCACCATCGCGTTCGACGTGATGGGCTCCGACCACGGGCCGCAGGAGATCATTCGCGGCGCCGCGCAGCTCACCCTCGAGACTCCGCACATTCACGCGCTGTTGGTCGGCGACTCGAAGCTGATCGACGCGGCGCTGATGTCGACCAAGCACAACGCCGAGCGCATGGCGGTGCAGCACGCGTCTCAGGTGATCTCGATGGAGGACAAGCCGTCGGCGGCGCTGGAGGCCAAGCCCGACTCCTCCATTCTCGTCGCGGCGAAGCTGGTGGCCTCGGGCGAGGCCGAGGCGCTGGTCTCGGCCGGCAACACCGGCGCCTGCGTGCTCGCCTGCGCGAAGAACTTCAGGCTGATTCCAGGGGTGCGGCGGGCGGCGCTCGCCACCGTGTACCCGACCCAGGCGGCCCACGGTCAGAAGGACGACCCGTTCTCGTTGATTCTCGACGTCGGCGCGACGGTCGACGCCAGCGCCGAAGACCTGGTCGCGTTCGCGATCATGGGCTCGGCCTATGCGCGCATCATCTCGCGCAACTCGGTGCCCAAGGTGGCGCTGCTCTCGAACGGCACCGAGGCGCAGAAGGGCCCGCCCCGGGTGGTGGAGGCGAACGCCAAGCTGTCGGCGATGGAGAAGCTGGAGCGCATCAAGTTCATCGGCAACGTCGAGGGGGTCGACATTCCCCGTGGCACCGCCGACGTGGTGGTGTGCGACGGCTTCGTCGGCAACGTCTGCCTCAAGATGCTCGAGGGCGTGCACGAGGTGGTGATGGAGCTCGCCAAGTACGCCTACAAAGAGAAGCTGCTCTGGCGGGCGGGCCTGGCGATGCTGTCGGGCGGCTTCGACAAGATCAAAGAGGTCACCGACTGGGAGCAGTACGGCGGCGCGCCGATCCTCGGCTTCGATCGGATCTTCATCAAGGCGCACGGCCGGTCCAAGCAGCGGGCGATCTTCAACGCGGGCAAAGTGGCCGCGAAAGCAGTGGCGAACGACCTGGCCAAGGCGATCGAGGAGGGGTTGAAGGCGTCGTGACGTTGGTCGACCGCATCGATCCGAGGCCCCCTCGCCGGATCTACCGGTGGGATCTCGACAAGACGTACCTGCAGACCGACTTCGACACGTTGGGGCAGCTGATTCGCACCGCGTTTCAGAAGGCGCACGAGAAGCGCGCGGTGCCCGGGGCCGCGGCGCTGATTCGCGAGCTCAAGTCGCAGGGTGACGTGCGGCTGTGCATCGTCTCGGGCAGCCCGAAGCAGATGCGCGCGGTGCTGGCCGAGAAGCTCAAGCTCGACGGAGTGGAGTTCGACGAGCTGGTGCTCAAAGACAACATGAAGAACATTCTCCGCGGGCGCTTCAAGGCCCTGCGGGGTCAGCTCGGTTACAAGCTGCCGGTGCTGCTCGAGAGCCGGGTGAAGGCGCCCGCCGAGTCTGAAGAGGTGTTGTTCGGCGACGACGCCGAGGCCGACGCGTTCATCTACTCGCTCTACGCCGACATGATCGCGCGGCGCGTCTCGGAGCCGGTGGTGTACCGGGTGCTCGAGGCGGCCGAGGTTTACGAAGACGACATCACCCGGGTGATGAGCCAGTGGCAGGCGATTCCCCAATCAGACCCGGTGCGGCGCATCTTCATCAACCTCGACCGGCTCACGCCGCCCGCGTATTTCACCCGCTACGGCCCGCGGGTGGTGCCGATCTTCAACTACTTCCAGGCGGCGCTGGTGCTGATGGCCGAAGGGCACCTCGGCGCGCCGGGTGTTCTGAAGGTCGCAGTCGAGATGGTGCAGACCGCCGGCTACAACCTGCTGACGCTGTCGAACTCGTTTCAGGACCTGCTCCGCCGCGGGTTGCCGGTGCAGGCGGTCGCCGAGACGCTCACCCAGGCGCTGCAGGGGCCGCAGGCGCTGCTCGCCTCGGTGCGCCCGGTGCCCGACATTCTCGCCGCCTTCACCAAGCGCATCGCCGCGCTCGGAGCCCCGCCGCCTCCGACCCCCGCGCGCGACGTCGACTACCTCTCGCTGATCGACGACGCCCGCCCGCGCAACCACAAGGCGCGAAAGAACAAGGCCTAGACGATGGGTTACCAGGTCGACCTGGCGCGCTACCGCCTGTACCTGACGCTGCTGTGCCTGATGGTGCCGGTGGTGTTCGTCGCCTGGGGGCTGAAGGGCTGCGAGGTGCGGCACGGCTCCGAGAAGACGGCGTGTGACAAGGGCGACCTGGCGAAGTGCCTCGAGGCGGCGAAGGCCTACGACCCCGACGACCCGAACGACATCATCGCCTTTCTGTTCGACTACGCCGCGGTGGCGAAGCGCGAGTACGGCAAGGCGTGCGAGCTCGGCTCGCCGATGGCGTGCTACCGGTTCGCGGAGATCACCCGGCAGGGCGGCGGCGCCTTCGTCGGCACCTCGAGCGACGTCGACGAGAAGCACGGGTACACCAAGGCCTGCGAGCGCGGGTGGAGCAGCGCCTGCATCAAGCTGTACCAGGAGTACGGCATCGTTCTCGACGGCGGCACCGAGAACGCCGACGGCGGGACCTAGCCGGCGTGTTGGGCGCGCGGATGCAAACATGTTATAAACATGTTTGTGAACTTCAGCATCTATCTCGACCCTGAGACCGGCGCGCGGCTCGCCAAAGAGGCAAAGCGCTCTGGGCGTACGCGCAATTCGGTGATCGGCGAGGCCATTCAGCAATGGCTCGAGCGCATCGGGCCGACGGAGTGGCCCCGCGAGCTCCTCGACGCCGAGCCCGAGGACTTCGAGCCGTTCGAATCGCTTCGCCCGAAGGGCGCGCAGAAACCGCGCTTCCCGTGAAGTACCTGCTCGATACCTGCGTGGTGAGCGACTACTTCCGCCGCCGCGGGAACGTCGCGAGCGCGATTCATGCGCGGCCCCCGCATGAGCTGGGCATCTCGGCGATCACCGAGCACGAAATTTGGTACGGGCTCGATCGGTTGCGCGCCGACGCATCGTCGCTTCGATCGAAGGTGATCGCGTTTCTATCGGTGGTGAAGGTCGTTCCCTTCGACGGTGCTGCCGCCCGCGCGTCGGGTCTGATCCGGGCCCATGCAGAGCACGCAGGCAAACCGATCGGGACACTCGATGCGCTGATCGCCGGCGCCGCCGTCGCCGGAGGCCTCGTGCTCGTCAGCTCGAACACCCGCGAGTTTGCGCGCGTCGACGGCTTGAAATGCGTCGACTGGCTCTGACTAGGCCGGCCTCACCAGCACGTGGCGCTTCTTCCCGGCGGAGAGCTTGATCGCGCCGTCGGCGTTCAGGTCGGCCAGCGTCACCGGCCGCTTCTCGTCGGTCACCGCCGCGTCGTTCAGCTTGGCGCCGTTGTTGCGCACCAGCTTGCGCGCCTCGGAGTTGCTCTCGCTCAGGCCCGCGCGCGCCAGCAACGCGAAGACGGCGATGCCGGCCTCGAGCTCGGCCTTGGGAACCTGAACCACCGGCAGATCGGCGCCGGCGCCGCCCTGCTCGAAGGTCTTCTTCGCCGTCTCGGCCGCGTGCTCGGCCGCTTCGCGCCCGTGGCAGAGCGCGGTGACCTCGGTGGCGAGCACCTTCTTCGCCTCGTTCAGCTCCTGGCCTTTGAGCGCCTCGAGCTTGGCGATCTCGCTGATCGGCAGCTCGGTGAAGAGCCTCAAGAAACGGCCGACGTCGGCGTCTTCGGTGTTTCGCCAGTACTGCCAGTAGTCGTACGGCGACTTCGCCTCGGCGTTGAGCCACACCGCGCCGTCGGCGGTCTTGCCCATCTTCGCGCCCGACGCGGTCATCAGCAGCGGGCAGGTGAGCGCAAAGAGCTCCTTGTCGTCTGTGCGGCGGCCGAGCTCGATGCCGTTGACGATGTTGCCCCACTGATCGCTGCCGCCCATCTGGAGCGTGCAGCTCAATCGCCGGGCCAGCTCGACGAAGTCGTAGGCCTGCAACACCATGTAGTTGAACTCGAGGAACGACAGCCCATCACCGTCGCGCTTCATTCGCTCGGACACCGAGTCGAACTTCAGCATCCGGTTGACCGAGAAGTGCCGGCCGTAGTCGCGGAGGAAGTCGAGGTAGTTCAGCTTCACCAGCCAGTCGGCGTTGTTCACCATCACCGCGCCGTTGCCGGTGTCACCGAACTTCAGGAACTTCTCGAAGATGCGCTGAATCGAGCGGAGGTTCCCGTCGATCGTCTCGGTGGTCATCAGCTGGCGCGCCGAGTCTTTGCCGCTCGGGTCGCCGACCCGCGAGGTGCCTCCGCCCATCAGCACGATCGGCCGGTGACCGTGCTTCTGCAGAATGCGGAGCATCATGATGCTCACCAGCGAGCCCGCATGGAGCGACGGCGCGGTGCAGTCGTAGCCGACGTACGCGGTCACCATGCCCTTGCCGAAGTGGGCCTCCAGCCCCGGCGTCTGCTGGTGGATGTACCCGCGCTCCGTCAGCTCCTTCAACACGTCGCCGAAAGCCATTGCTGCCGCCTATCAGAAGCGAAGCCCGAGGGTGAAGATCGACGACGAGAGCCCGAGCCCGAGGTACCAACCCGACATGCTGGTGCCGAAGTCGAAGGAGTCGTGCTGGTGATTCACCCAGTCGCCGAACGAGAGACCCACCAGCGGTAGACGAAACCCGAGCACCAAACCCGACCGGTGCACGTAGCGAAAGGCCACCGACGCGCCGAAGGCGAAGAACAACCCCTGGTTGGGGTCTCCGAACGGCCCCACCAGACCGTTGGCGATGCGGCCGGGCAGCAGGTCGACCGTGAGGTCGAAGAACCACATCGTGTCGCCAGGAGGGCTGAGCGCCCACGCGTAGCCCGCCCGAATGTCACCCGCGAGCTGCTGACCGTTGCTGGTCACCGCCCAACCGACGTTGGTGGAGATGCTCCCCACGAAGTGGTCCGACTGAAAGCCGACCTCGATCAGCCCGAAGTTGATGCCCGTCTGCAGGCTGACGAAGTGGGTCGGCGTCTCTTCTTCGATGCCCTCGAACTCGAACGGCGCCGCCGCCGCGTCGAAGGCGGCCAAAGCGAACAGCAGGGTGGCGGCCCGCGCGCTCAGAACCGGTACCCGATCGTCAACACCGACCAGCTGAAGACGTTGAGCTCGAAGAAGTTGCTCACCGCCTGGCCCGGGCTGAACACGTGAAACCGGTTGTACTCTTCGAACGACATTCCGAAGCAGGGCATGCGCATGCCCACCGACCAGCCGCTGAACAACAGCCAGCGGAACCCGAAGCCGAAGCCTGCGCCGGCCGAGATGCCCGGCTGCCCGAAGATCTGCAGCCGCCCCACGGTGGCTTCGAGAAACAGGTCGAACACCCAGCGGCCGCGCGAGTCGTCGGCGATCGGCAGCCCGTAGCCGACCGCCAGCGCCAGAGCCACCTCGGCGCCCTGGTCGCTGCTCGCGGTCACCACCGGCACGCCCACCACCGTCGACGCCTCGCCCCAGACCCGCCCCTTGCTCACCACCGCGTGAAACAGCCCGATGTTCAGCCCCGAGCCCAACTCCCAGTACTGCTCGATGTTCGGCACCAGCGGCAGCTCCGACTGTCCGGCTGCGGGAACAGCGATCAGCACGGCCAGTAACGCCAGTTGCCGAATCATCATCAATTGGGCTATCCGCCTCGCGTGCAGAATGAAAACGCTCCTGCGGAGCCCGAGGCCAAAGAGAGCCCTCCGGTGACCGCGGTGGAGACGAAGCCCGAGGCCGTCGAGTCGCGCGAGTCGCCGCGCATGCCCGACATCGATCCCGCGCGGTTGGACGCGGATGCCGTTCGCGTAGTCGCCCGCCTGAGGCAGCACGGTCACGAGGCATATCTCGTCGGCGGCTGCGTGCGCGACTTGCTGCTCGATCGGCAGCCGAAAGATTTCGACATCGCCACCTCGGCCACCCCGAACCAGGTGCGCGACCTGTTCCGCAACTGCCGGCTGATCGGGCGCAGGTTTCGGCTCGCCCACGTCTATTTCAAGGGCGGCAAGATCCTCGAGGTCTCCACCTTTCGCGCCAACCCGACCCAGGAGGAGCCGCAGCCCTCCGAGGCTCAGGAGGGCGAGGTGCACTCCGAAGACGCCGCCGACATGGCGGTGGCCGACCTCGACGGCGTCGCCCAGGTCGAGAAGACCGACCCGGTGAATGAAGAGGCCGACGCCGCGCTCGAGGCTGCCGAAGACCTTCAGGCGCTCGAAGGCGACGACGGCGAAGACGAAGGTGACGAGGGCGATGAAGGCGACGAGCTCGCTGCCGATGGCGACGCCGCGTTCACCCCCGAGCCGTCTCCGGCTGCCGCAGCGCTGCCCACGGCCGAGAAGAACGACAAAGGCGACAAGAGCGACAAGAGCGAGAAGCACGCCCCCAAGGACGTCTTCATCGACGAAGACAACACCTTCGGCACCGCGATTCAGGATGCGCTGCGCCGCGACTTCACCATCAACGCGCTCTTCTACGACCCGATGGCCGGCCAGGTGATCGATCACACCCGCGGCCTGCGCGATCTGGCGAAGCGCGAGATTCGCACCATCGGCGACCCCGAGGTGCGGCTGCGCGAAGACCCGGTGCGCATCCTCCGGGCGGTGCGGTTCGCCTGCAAGCTGGGCCTCGACTTCGAGCCGTACACCTACGCGGCGATGGAAGGCGCGGTCGAAGACCTGCCGCGTTGCTCCGCTCCCCGGCTGCTCGAAGAGACGTTCCGGCTGATCCGCGGCGGTGGCGCGGCGCCCAGCCTGAAGCTGCTGCGTGCGCTCGATGCGCTGAAGCTGCTGCTGCCGCCGATCGACGATCACCTGCGCACGGCGGGACCCGAAGGCGTCGAAGACTTCTTCTCGTTCGCCGAGGCGCTCGACGATCAGATCGCCGAAGGCCACGTGTTCGACGACTCGCAGGTGCTGGCGTGCATTCTGTTGCCGCTCGCACTCGCGACGCCCGAGCCGCCGCCGGGGCAAGACGGCCGGCTCCAGGTCGCCAGCGGCATCGAGCGGCTGCTCCAGGAGCTGGTGCGCACCTCGCGGCTCCCGCGCCGCATCGCCGAGCGCTGCCGGATGATCCTGCTCGCGCAGAAGACCCTCTCGGGTCAGCGCCGCCGCCGCGGTGGGCTCGCCAGCTTCCGCCGGCACCCGCTGTTCTCCGAGGCGCTCAAGGTGTTCGAGGTCTGGGTGCTCGCCACCGGTGAGCGCTACCACGAGCTCGAGCTGTGGAAGTCGGGCGGTGCGCCCGAGCCCACCGGTGATGCGCAGGGCCCGGGCCGCCGCCGCCGTCGTCGCCGCCGTGGAAAGGGCGGAGGCGCGGCCGAAGGTGGCAGTGACTCCGGTGGCTCAGATGGCTCCGGCGGTGGTGGTGGTGGCGCCAGTGGCGGAGGCGAGGCTCCGGCATGAAGTGGCGGGCGAGCCTCTTGCCCGTCGCCGTGCTGCTGCTCGCCGCCTGTGGTGCCCAGGGCGACGGCAAATCGAAAGACGAAGGGAAGTCGTGCGCGGTGCGCGCCGACTGCATCGAGGTCTGCGCCACCGTCTGCTCGGGCGTCGACGCCGGCGCCACGTTTCACTGCACCAGCGTCGCCAACGCGCTCAACAGCTGCCTCTGCGGGGTGACCGTCGACGGCGGCGTGCGCCCGCTCGGCTGCTGAAAACCTTCCGATCAGTACGGCAGGCCCTTGAAAACATGTGCGTAGTTATGTTCTAGAGCGCACGTCTTTCTCCGCGCACCCGCTGTCGGCCTCGAAGGAGGCACCATGAACGCTCGCTTCCTGTTGGCGTTGTCGGCGCTGTTGAGCACCAGCGCGCTGGCTCAGAACGTCTACGCGGTGGGCGAAGTGGCGGTGATCGAAGACACCAGCGGCTCGATTCACCAGGACGTCGACATCAACAACTTCATGCCCGGCCTGATGGCGGCGGGCGGGCAGTTCTGCCGTGACAGCGCGAAGGCGCTCTACACCCAGTTCCCCGATCAGTACGACGGCGTGTTCGCGTTCACGCCCGCGATGCTCGACGACCTGATGAACGTGCAGCAGGGCCAGCCGGTGCGCTGGAGCGACCAGGGCATCGGCGAGAACACGTTCGACTGGGGCTCGCAGTTCGGCTCCGCTTCGAAGCTGTCGCAGTGCGTGTTCATGGGCTCGCTGCCGAAGCTGCCCGCGTCGCCCGACGGCCCCGCCACCGTGCTGCTCGGCCTGCCGCTCGGCCTCTCGGGCGTGGAGTTGATGGGCCACGAGTACGGCCATCACTGGATGCTCTGGGTGATGTACGACAAGAACGACGGGCTCGGTCAGCGCGACCTGCTCCGCGGCTACGACGACAGCGGCAACGAGTCGGAGGGCACCGGCTCGGGCTACCTGAACGGCCACTACAACTACTACGCCGACTCGCACTCGGTGATGTACGGCCAGTTCATCACCGACCTCGGCAACGGCTCGTTCAAGCTCGAGGGTGGCGACCGGAAATACGGCGAGCTCGACCAGTACCTGATGGGCATTCGCGCGCCGGCCGACGTGCACCCGCTGATGATCGCCGACGACGGCTCGGGCCACGGCAGCGCCGCGGGCGCGATCGCCAAGGGCAGCAGCCAGACGGTGAACAACATGACCCGGGTCGATGTGAGCATCGACGACGTGGTTCGCGCGATGGGCCAGCGCAACCCGGCCTACCCGAACGCGCAGAGCTGCTGGCGGGTGGCGATGATGCTGGTGGTGCCGCCGGGCCAGACGCTGAACATGGCCGACGTGCAGAAGGTCGACGCGTACCGTCAGCGGTTCGAGCAGTGGTTCACCTGGGCCACCGACGGCCGCGGCACGATGGACACCCGGCTGAGCGGAGCGTCGGGCTGCATCGCGAACCCCGACGGTGGAGTCGTGATCACCCCCGACGCCGGCACCGAGATGGATGCGGGGCAGGGAGGCGGCGCGGGCGGTGGTGGTGGCTCGGTCGCGACCGGTGGCGGTGCAGGCGGTGGCGGCGGCGAGGTGATCGACGCGGGCGGCGCCGGTGGCGGTGGGGGGATGATGGTGATGCCGCCCGACGACACGCCTCCGCAGCCGTCGAAGGACGAGACCCACGTGCCGATCAAGCAGCTGCGTCCTGGCTGTGGCTGCAACAGCGTCGACCTCGGTGGCCTCGCAGTGCTGCTGGGCTTGCTCGCGCTCCGTCGCCGGCAACCTCGCTCCTGACGTCTGCAGCAGGCGACGATGCGTCGTGCCCCGAGCGGCGTACTCGGGGCGGTCTCATCTTGTTGCGCGTCGACCGGCTGGCATTGATGGGGGAGGTGGGGCTGGGTTTGCGCGCGCTCGATGCCCGTCGCACTCCGCCCGCGATCGCGTGACCGCCTCGTTCGTTGGCTCTGTACTGCGAGTGACGACGCGACGTGCGCCGATCGCCATGCTCAGGGTGGGTCTCATCTTGGTGCGCGGGCGACAACGGCATTGATGGGGGAGGTGGGGCTGGGTTTGCGCGCGCTCGAGGCCCGTCGCACTCCGCCCGCGATGGCGTGACCGCCTCGTTCGTTGGCTCTGTGCTGCGAACGACGACGCGACGTGCGCCGATCGCCATGCTCAGGGTGGGTCTCATCTTGGTGCGCGGGCGACAACGGCATTGATGGGGGAGGTGGGGCTGGGTTGCGCGCGCTCGAGGCCCGTCGCACTCCGCCCGCGATGGCATCACCGCCTCGTTCGTTGGCTCTGTGCTGCGAGCGACGACGTGACGTGCCCTGAGCGCCACAATCAGGGCGGCCTCCTCTCGTTCGCGCGAGTCGCGATGTCATCTACCCACATGGCGTGTGGGTAAACGACATCACGACGGCGAAGAGGCGGCTGTGAACGTCGTCGCTCACTCGCATGGCGCATGGCCTCTCGAAGAACCCGGCCTGGGCACGAGGTCGTCGCGAAATCGCGGGCGGAGATCGAGAAGCCCGCGGCGTCGCCCCCCGCCGTCACCTCACCCATTCAAGCCATCCGCTGCAAAGTGTCGCGTCGAGACACGGTCGCGGTAGCTTCTCCCGCGTGAAACGAGCCCTGACGATCGCGGCGCTGTTCCTGGTGGCATGCAGTGGCAGTGCATCGAACGGTGGTGGTGGCGGCGGCACTGCGACGGGCGGCGGAGGCGCATCTACCGGCGGAGGCGCAGCGACGGGCGGTGGCGCAGCAACAGGCGGTGGCGCAGCAACGGGCGGAGGCGCAGCCACGGGCGGCGGTGCAGCAACAGGTGGCGGCGCAGCAACTGGCGGAGGCGCGGCAACAGGCGGGGGCGCGGCAACAGGCGGGGGCGCGGCAACAGGCGGCGGCGCAGCAAGCGGCGGAGGCTCAGCCACGGGCGGAGGCGCCCCGACCACACCTCCGACGATCTTCGTCGGGAGCGGCAACGGCACCATCACCGTCTACGCGTTCAACTCCACCACCGGTGCGCTGAGCAAGACCGGCTCGCTGACCGGCAACGGCAACCCGTCGTACCTGGCGATCGCTCCGGCGAAGGATCGCATCTACGCGGTCGACGAGAACGGCAGCAAGGTGAACGCCTTCGCGCTCGCGTCCGACGGAGGGCTCACCAAGCTGAACTCGCAGAGCTCGACCGGCTCGGGCCCGGCGCACCTGAGCGTCGACCCGACCGGCAAGTGGGTGCTCTCCTCGAACTACGGGAGCGGCGACATCGGCGTGCTCCCGGTCACCGACGCGGGCGTCGGCGCAGCGGTCTTCACCACCAACGCGGGCATGAACGCCCACCAGATTCAGACCGACTCCTCCGGCGCGCACGTCTTCGTGCCCTGTCTGGGCAGCGACTACGTGGCGCTCTACGACCTCGCACCGGCGACCGGTCAGCTCACCGCGCACGCGCCCGCCAACGTCGCCACCGACGCCGGCGCGGGACCGCGGCACCTCGCGCTCCACCCGAACGGCGCGTACGCGTACCTGGTGAACGAGACCGACAGCACCATCACCGCGTTCTCGCTCAGCGGCGGCACGCTCACGCCGCTGCAGAACCAATCGACGCTCGACCCCAACTTCACCGGCAACAACACCTGCGCGCACGTGCTGGTGCACCCGAGCGGCGCGTTCGTCTTCAGCTCCAACCGCGGCGAAGACACCATCGTCAGTTGGGCGATTCAGAGCGACGGCACACTGCAGCTGATCGGCCGTGCCCCCACCGGAGCCCCGACGCCGCGCGACTTCACCCTCACGCCCGACGGCCGCTGGCTGCTGGTCGGCAACCAGACCAGCAACTCGGTGCAGGTGTTCGCGGTCGACACCGACGCCGGCACGCTCACCGCCGCGGGCAGCCCGGTGACGGTGAACGGCCCGGCCTTCGTCGGAGCCTGGAGCCTCGGCCCCTGATATGGGTGAGCGATGCTCCCCGCGCTGCTGACGATTCTCGCCGTCGCGCCGCTCGACGTCGCAGGCTGTAAGGCGGGCAAGACCGAGACCGGCTCGCTGCACGCGGCGACCTCGTTCGAGACGCAGCTCACCAAGCCGAAGTCGAAGCTGAAGCAGCTGCTCGACTGCGGCGGCGCGCCGGTCACCCTCTACGTGCTGGAGCTCGACTCCGAGAAGGGCGCCAGAGAAGCCGCGAACCTCACCGGCCCGATGCTGTGGGGCGGGCTGGCTCCGACCGGAGAGCACGACGACGAGCTGATGCTGAAGGGCGCGTTGATGGTGGTGGTCTCCGGGCCCGCGATGCCGGTGGCGGGCTCGAAGCTCCAGGCGATGGGCTTCAAGCCCTGGCGCGGCGAAGAGGCCAGCAAGGGCGAGGTGATCGAGCGGCTGAGCAAAGAGCTCGACTGCTCCGCGACCTCGAAGGACCTCAACCGCGCCTGGTGTCCGGCGACGCTGACCAAGGCCGCTGCGTTCACCGCGCCGAAGGGCAAGGGCGTGTTGCTCGGCATCTCGGCGCCGTTCCCCGCCAGCAAGAGCCTCGCGGCCGGCATGCAGGGCACCCGGGTGAGCGTGCTGGCCTACGACGGCAACGCGCTCTGGCTCTCCGACGTGTCGCCCGAGAACGACGGCGAGGCGAAGCAGCTGGCCGAGGTGGTGGCCGGCATCGCGGGGGTGTTGAAGGCCGACGCGAAGAGCATCGCGGTGCCGAAGGATTCTGAACGGCTACCTCCAGTCGCTGCCCGACAAGGCGAAGCAGAAGGGCGCCGCGGCGGAGAACACCAAGGCCGGCCCGGCGGCGTTCGCGTTCAAGTTCCCCGCGCGGGTGTGGAAGGTGAAGTGGCGCGCGCTCGACTGCTACGTGGTGAGCGAAGACGCTCCCGACGCGCAGTGGATCTCGGTGTACCCGGTGGTTCCGCTCCAGGCGAAGTGACGCGATGGATCTGCTGTTGCTCGTGGTCCAGCTGGGCCTGGTGTTGATGCTGGTGGTGATGCCGGTGATGAGCGGCTACGACAAGTTCGTCGGCTGGTCGCCGGCGCGCAAAGCGTTGGCGCTCTCGATCGCGGTGATCATCGCCGCGGTGGTGTTCACCCAGTACCGCCACCTGCGCACGCCCAGCACCGAGACGCTGGCCGAGGCGGTGACCTCCGGCGGCCCGCGCAACGTCAGCTGGTACGCCCGGCCGGTGCTGCTCTCGCCGATCGAGTACGCGATCACCGTGATCACGATGGGGCTGGTCGCCGCCCAGGCGGTCGCGCTGTTGAAACGGCGCCAGGTGGTGAAGGCCGCGCCCTGGGTGCTGGCGTCGCTGTTGATGCCCGCACTGGCGTTGGCCATCAAGCTTCGGGTATGGCGTTGATTGTGGAATCAATCTACCGGAAGGGTTTGTTCGAAGGCGAAGTCGCGATCGTCACCGGCGGAGCGACCGGCATCGGCTACGCCACCGCGCTCGAGCTCGGCCAACTGGGCGCGAAGATCGCGATCTGCGGCCGCCGGCCCGAGGTGCTCGAAGAGGGCGCGGGCAAGCTGAAGGCGGCGGGCATCGAGGTCTTTCACCAGCCGTGCGACACCCGCGAAGTCGAGAAGGTCGACGCCTACGTGAAGGCGGTGAAGGCTCACTTCGGGCGCATCGACCTGTTGGTGAACAACGCCGGCGGCCAGTTCCCGATCGCGGCCGAGGCGCTGTCGAACCGCGGCTTCGAGGCGGTGGTGCGCAACAACCTGTTCGGCACCTGGAACTTCGTCTCCACGGTCGCGCGCGAGGCGTTCATTCCGCAGAAGCGCGGGCGGGTGGTGAACATCATCGCCAACATCGCGCGCGGCTTTCCCGGCATGGTGCACACCGGCGCCGCGCGGGCCGGAGTGGAGAACCTCACCAAGACGCTCGCGGTCGAGTGGGCGCAGCACGGCATTCGGGTGAACGCGGTGGCGCCGGGCGTGATCAAGACGTCGGGCACCGACCAGTACCCGCCCGAGATCATGAAACGCGCGCTGCGAATGCCGATGCGCCGGTTCGGCAACGCCGACGAGGTCGCCGAGCTGGTGATCTACCTGCTCACCAAAGCGGCCGACTACGTGACCGGCCAGACGGTCTACATCGACGGCGGCCAATCGCTCTGGGGCGACGTGTTCGACACCGCCGAAGAAGTGCCGGACTACACGCCGAAGTAGCGCTCAGGGGCAGCTGACGGAGTCGGGCTGCCAGACGCTGGCGTACGGGCCTCCGTCGATCAACGAGCTCCAGCCGCCCAGCAGCCGATCGTTCGAGTCGAGGTCGAGCGACATCGAGTCGTAGGGCGCGAGCGGTGCGCGATCGAGGACGAAGCTCCAGCCACCGTCGGTCCAATGCGCGACGGTGACCTCTGGCAGCGCTCCACCGTCGAGCGGGAAAGACGCCAGCCCGATGACCGGCTCGTCGTTCGAGCTGAAATGAAGATCAGGACGGTAGAACTGAGGATCGAGTAGGCCGGTGATTGCGGCCCACCCGCCGTCGTCGAGTCGCAGGACCCGGGATCCCGCATCGTCTGAAGCGAGGACGGAGATCCGGCCCTGGTGGTCGTAGACCACTCCGCCGGCGGCGATGGTTGGCCGGTCGGGCAGAAACGTCCAGTCGGTCCCGTTCCACACGAAGCCCAGCGTGTTGAGCCCGTACCCACCGAGCGCGACCGGCCGCCCCTGGCCGTCGAGGGTCAGACCGTACATCGCGTACAGGTATCCCGCGTCGTTGCCCACGCCCGAGCCGAGCGATTGCCAGGCTGCACCGTCCCACTTCAAGACGTAGCCCCAGTGCGGGTAGAGGCCAGGTGGGGTTTCGTCCCAGGTGCCGTAGCCGATCAACGGAACTCCAGCGGCATCCACCACCCAGAAGTCGCGCGTGACGATGCCAGCTCCTGCTGGCGCATCTGGCACGCTGACGGGTGGGTAGGCATTCCAACCGGCGTCGGCCCATTGCAAAAGCGTGAGTGCCGCCACCGAATGGAAGAGCACGTAGAAGTTGCCCGTCGAGTCGCGCGAAGCAGTGAAGGTCGACGGCGATTGCACGATCGGACAGCCGATCTTCTTCCAGACGCCGTTCTCGAAGCGGCGCGCAACCAGCTCGCAGTCTTGGCCAGTCCCCTCGACGGAAATGATGATCGGGCGATTCAGCGAGTCGAAGAACGTCGCTGGACGGCCCAGGGAGCACAGGGGTGTGACCGTCGCGACGAACCCAGTCGCAAGCGCCGTCGTGGCAGCGCAAACGTCTCCACTCGAACAGGTCGCTGAGCCACCGCCGGCCGAGCCACCGCCGGCTGAGCCGCCACCTCCACCGAACGAGCCGCCACCGCCACCGACCGAGCCCCACCAACCGACCCAGCATCCATCTGCGGTCCGGGAGGACAGGCGCACAGTGCCGCGAGGCAGAACGATGCGGCGAGCGTGCGCATGACCGCAGCTTACCGGTTCACTTCGCGAGCCGCGCGGTCGCTCCGACCAACAAGAACACCGCGCTCGCGCCGACGATCGGCATCCCGATCTTCCCGAGCGCCAGCGCCATGCCGACCGCGAGCGCGCCGCCGACCGCGAGCACCCAGGGTCGCGAAGGCGCACGCAGCTTCCACACCTTCCGGGGCGCGAGCCACGGCGCGAAGTGGGCGACCACCGGGTCGAAGCTCAAGAACGCCGGAGTCACCCCGTACCGCGGCTTCTCGCTCTCGGTGCGGAACGATCCGAACAGCCGATCCCACACGATCAGAATGCCGCCGTAGTTCGAGTCGAGGTACGGCGCGTTGCGCGCGTGGTGCAGCCGGTGATGCGACGGCGTGACGAACACCCACTCGAGCGGGCCCAGCTTGGGAAAGCTCTGCGCGTGGCTGAAGAACGCCCACACCATGTGCACCGCCTTCGCGACCGCGAACACCTCGGGCGGCACGCCCGCCAGCGCGAGCAGCGCATAGAACGGCCAGCCGGTGAGGTCGGCGAAGAACCCCTGGCGCAGCCCGACGCTGAGGTTGAACTGCTCGCTCTGATGATGAACCGAGTGCGCGGCCCAGAGCGGACGCCAGCGGTGCGAGAGCCGGTGCCACGCGTAGTAGATGACGTCGATACCGAGCAGCGCGAGCGCGAAGCCCAGCCCGCCCGCCGGCCACTGAAACAAGGCGTGCGCGTGCACCCACGAATACCCGGCCGCCAACGTGCCGCCCGCGAGCGCCAGCCCTGCCTGCTGCAGCGCTCCGCAGCCCAGGTTGGCGAAGGTGTCGGTCAGCTTGTAGCGGCCTTCGAGCAGCGCCTCGGCGGCGACGAGCCCGACGAACAGCGGAATCGCCCACGGCAGTGCGTCGAATTCCACGTCAGGATCGACCCCGCACCGGCGAAAAGTGCGAAGGCGATTCAGTCGTCAGGGTCGACCACCCGCAACTTCCCGGGATCTTTCGCCGGTTCGCGCTTCTTCGGCGTCTCGTCGGGAAACGCGACCCGCTCGCGGAGCACCTTCTTCTTCGGCGCGTTGATGTCGGCCGGCACCACTGCCCGCGAGCCGAACTTGTCGGCGATCTTGTCGAGCGCCTGGTTGAGCTTGTCGTTCTTGCTCGGCCCGCTCGGAGTGAACAGCCCGAGCTGCTCCTCGCCCTCGACCAGGTCCTGCGCCGACACGCCGGTGAGCCGAATCGCCTTTCGCAGATCGACCCGCTTCAGCAGCTCGAGCGCTTCGCGGTAGAGCGCCTGGCCATCGTCGGTCGGGTGCTCGAGCGTCACCCGGCGGGTGATCGAGTGAAAGTCGAAGTACTTCACCACCAGCTGCACCACCCGCGTCTTCAGCTTCGCCGCGCGCAGCCTCCGCCCGACCCGCAGCGCCTGGGCGTGAATGTGGGGTGCCACCGCTTCTTCGCCGGCGAGGTCTTCCTCGAAGGTGTCCTGGTTGCCGATGCTCTTCGCGTCGCGGTCGGGCACCACCGCGCGGTCGTCGATCGCGTTCGCCAGCTGCCACAGGTGCACGCCGCCGCTGCCGAGCTCGCGCTCCAGCCAGTCGAGGTCCTTCGCCGCCACATCGCCGAACGTCTTCAGGCCGCGCGCCTTGAGCGACTCTTCGGTGCGCGGGCCGACGCCCCACAGCCGCGAGACGGGGAGGGGATGCAGAAACGCCTTCGACGTTCCCGGCGGAACTTCGAGCTGGCCGTCGGGCTTCGCCAGGTCGCTCGCGATCTTGGCGACGAACTTGGCCTCCGCGATGCCGGCGCTCGCGGTCAGCTTCAGCTCGGTGCGGATCTTCTCGCGAATCGCGGTGGCGATCTCGACCGCGGTGCCGAACAGGCCCTGCGATGCGGTGACGTCGAGGAACGCCTCGTCGAGCGACAGCCCTTCGACCATCGGAGTGAACTGCTCGAAGATCGCAAACGCGCCTTCGCTTGCCTCGGCGTAGGCATGCGGCCGCGGAGGCACCACGATCGCCTTCGGCGCCAGCTTCAACGCCAGGCCCATCGGCATCGCGCTCTTCACGCCGAACTTGCGCACTTCGTAGCTGGCGGCGAGCACCACTCCTCGCTTCGGGTGGCCACCGACGATCACCGGCTTACCCTTCAGCGACGGCTCGTCCCGCTCCTCGACCGAGGCGTAGAACGCATCCATGTCGACGTGGAGGATCGACCGCGGCACGCACTGAGCGTAGCCTGTCGGAGTGACCCAACCACCTCCGACGGCTCCGTCGGCGCCCGATTCGAACTCGAACCTGGCGCTGATCGCGGGGGTGCTGTCGCTCAGCGGGATCGTCTGTGCGCCGCTGATTCTGGTCGGCCCGGTGCTGGGGTTGATCGCGCTCGCGTCGGGCAAGGGCAGCAGGGCCTGGGCGATCACCGCGGTGGTGGTGCCGCCGGTGTGGGTCGCGCTCGCAGTCGCGATCTCGTGGCCGATGTTTCACGCCGAGCAGCGAAGGCAAAAGCAGAGCGAGTGCCGCGTGCATTTGAAGCAGGCGTACGCGCGGGAACAGCTCGAGCGGTCGGAGCACGACGCGTACTCGACCGACTGGAAGGGCATCGGCTTCGAACCCGATGGGCACCTGCGCTACGCGTACTTTTTTTCGCCCGACGTGGTGGTGACCAACCCGTTCGAGAAGCACCCGCTGCCTCCGATCGAAAAGCTGAAGGCCGCGCTGCCCGAAGATGTCGGGCCCCATGGCGACTGCGTGAAGGAGTGCTGGATCACCATCGCCTGCGCCGGCGACCTCTTCGACGACGGGGAGATCGACGTGTGGAGCATCTCGACCCACGACCGGCCGCTCGCCAAAGCTGGCGAGCTGCTGCATTACGACCACTGAATGCCTCTCCTGTCAGGAGAGGGTTTTCGCGGTGAGCACCGACTGAAGCTCAGCGGGGAGGGGAGCACGCACGGTGAGCAACTTGCCCGAGCGAGGGTGCTTCACCGTCAGCGCCGCCGCGTGCAGCCAGAAGCGCGACAACCCGGGCTCGGCCTTCCCGCCGTAGAGCGCGTCGCCCACGATCGGCGCCCCGATCGCAGCCAGATGCGCGCGCACCTGGTGCAGCACGCCGGTGAAGATGCGCACGTCGACCAACGAGTACTCGCCGGCCCGCGCGGTCACCTTGAACTCGGAGCGCGCTTCGCGCCCCTCGGTGAACGACGGCCGCACGTGGTCGCCCGCATGCTCGAGCCGCACGTCGATCTCGCCCTCGTCGGCCAATGGCCCGGTCACCAGCGCGAGGTAGCGCTTGTCGGCCTCGCCCTCGCTGATCTGCTCGCGCATCGCGTCCCACGAGGCGCGGTCGCGCGCCGCCAGCAGCACGCCCGACGTCTCCATGTCGAGCCGATGGCAGAAGCCGCACTCGCGCGGGTCAGCCCCGGCCGAAGCGCACTCGGGAAAGCGGGCCACCAGCGCGTTCGCCGCCGTGCCCAGCTCGCCCGCCTTCAAAGGATGCACCGCCTGCCGCGCCGGCTTGTTCACGAAGATCAGCTGCTCGTCTTGATGCAGCACCTCGAGCGGAGCGTCGGGCTCGGGCGTCACCGAGAATCGGCGCCTCGGGGCCTTCGGAGACCTCCGCGTCGACCTCGACCACCTGGCCCGCCTGCACGGTGAGCCCCTTCTTCGCCTTGCGGCCCTGAACGCGAACCTTCTCGGCCTCGAAGAGCGCCTTCAACTTCGCGCGCGACAGCTTCAGCTGCTCGCCGACGAAGAGATCGACGCGCTTGCCGGCTGCTTCCTCGCCGACCGTCAGCTTCACTCCGTGAACGCCTCGTACACTTCTTCGGCGGTCTGGTACCGGTCGTCGGGCTCTTTGCGGATCAGCCGGTGCGCGATGCGCGACAGCGTGCGATCGACGCGCGAGTTCAGCGCGTTCAGCGCGGTCGCCTCGGTCTCGAGCACCTTCTGCCAGAGCTCGTACGGCGTCTTCGCCTCGAACGGCGCCCGGCCCGCGAGCAGCTCGTACAAGATCACGCCCAGCGAGTAGAGGTCGGTACGGGCGTCGAGGTTCTCTCCGAGAATCTGCTCGGGCGCCATGTAGCGGAACGTGCCCACCATGCGGCCGTCGGCGGTCACCGCGGCGTCGTCGGCGAGAAACTTCGCCAACCCGAAGTCCATCAGCCGCACCAGCCGGTCTTCGTCGACCATGATGTTCGACGGCTTCAGGTCGCGGTGAATCAGCCCGTGCCCGTGGATGTACGCGAGCGCCTCGCAGATCTGCAGCATCACGTCTTTCAGACGGCCGACCCGCTCGGCACGGTTGAGCGCCTCGAGGTCCTTGTCCGAAGCCTTGATGATCGTCGGCGCCGACGACTGCGGAGCCGGCAGGTCGTACGGCAGCACCAGCTCTCCCGACATCGACGCTTCGGTGTCGGGCTCGTCGGCCATGTCGGCCAGCGCGCGCACCGAGTCGGGCCCGGTCTGGTGGTCGTCTTCGATGAACGACTCCTCCGACGGCGCTTCACCGAAGTAGTCGTTCACATTGAATGGAGAAGGCGCGTAGTCGCCCGAGACGTCGTCGGGCTGCTCGTCGGCGTCGGAGCTCATCGACTCCGGCTCCGGCTCAGACTCCGAGTCGCCCTCGGCAGGCGGCGGGGTGTTGAGGTTGTGCCGGTAGTGCTTGATCGCGTTCGAGAGCCCGTCGTCTGACGCCGAATCCTCCGACGAGAGCGAGAGGTAGTGGCGCAGCGTCAGCCCCTCGACCAGCTCCATCGCCAGGTACGGGTACCCCTGGTAGACGCCGGTGTCGTAGACCTTCACCACGTTCGCGTGCGACAGGTTCTGGAGCGTCTCGAACTCCCGCGCCAGCCGCCGCGCCGCCTTCGGGTCCAACGCCGGGCCGGTCGAGAGCAGCTTCAGCGCCGACAGCTCGCCGGTGCGGCGATCGATCGCGCGGTACACCGTGCCGACGCCGCCGCTCCCCAAGGTCTCGAGCACGCGATAGGGACCAATGACCTTGGGAGGCATAGAGCGCGCGCGAGCCTAGCGCATGCTTCGGCAGAGGGCGCTTTTTGACCGATCGGGGCCTTTTCCCGACCATTGGGAACGCTGATGCCTGCTGACAAGCCGACTCGAGTGTTTTCTGGTAGTGAGACTGCAAGCCGTGACCGACAGCACCGCCACCCGCGAAGCAAAGCTCAAGGGCCAAGCGCTCCCCAAGCACGTGGGCATCATCATGGACGGCAACGGCCGCTGGGCCGAGGCCAAGGGCTGGCCCCGCATCGAAGGCCACCGCGAAGGCTCGAAGTCGGTGCGAGAGATCACCCGCTGCGCGCGGCGCCTCGAGCTCTCTGCGCTCACGCTCTACGCCTTCAGCTCGCAGAACTGGGCCCGCCCGCCCACCGAGGTCACCGGGCTGATGGAGCTGTTGCGCGAGTACCTGATCAAGGAGCGCAACGAGATCCTCGACAACAACATTCGCCTCAACGCGATCGGCGATCTCAACCGGCTCCCCACCCAGGTGCGCGAGGTGCTCGACGAGCTGCGCGAGGTGAGCGCGAAGAACACCAAGATGGTGCTCACCCTGGCGCTCTCGTACGGCGGCCGCGAAGAGCTGGTGAAGGCCGCGCAGGCACTCGCCGCCAAGGCGAAGGCCGGCCAGCTCGACCCGTCTTCAATCTCGGAGTCGGCGGTCGAGAAAGAGCTCTCCACCCACGACCTGCCCGCGCTCGATCTGATCATCCGCACCAGCGGAGAGCGCCGCATCTCGAACTTCCTGCTCTGGCAGGGAGCGTACGCCGAGCTGTACTTCACCGACACGCTGTGGCCCGACTTCAGAACGCCGCAGCTGCTCGAAGCGCTCGAGGCCTACCTGGGCCGCGAGCGCCGCTTCGGGCTCACCGGTCAGCAAGCACGTCGCGCCGCCGCCGAATGACGGACAAGAACAAGAACCTGATCATCAGAATCGTGAGCGCCCTGGTCCTGCTGCCGGTGGTGCTCTACCTGCTGTATCGCGGAGGCTACTGGACCGCGACGCTGCTGCTCTGGGCCGGCGCCTCCGCCGCGGGCGAGTACATTCAGATCACGCTGAAGAAGATCGACCCGGTCGGCTGGCTGGCGATCGCCGGCTCGGGCTCACTGCCGTTCTTCGTGGTCTGGCAGCCGTACGCCGCCGCCGCGATCGTCTGCGGCGTGCTGGGCGTGGTGCTGTTCGCTGCCTGGGTCTGGCACCTGCTCAAGGGCCCGCACCAGGAGGCGCCCACCCGCGTCGGCCACCTGATGACCGCGGTCGTCTACTGCGGCGGCGGGGTCAACGCGCTGATGGCGATTCGCAACCTGCCCGACGGCGGCTGGTGGCTGGTCGCCGCGCTGGTGATCACGTGGATGAACGACACCGCCGCCTACTTCACCGGGCGCGCGATCGGTAAGCACAAGCTCTACCCCGAGGTGTCTCCCAACAAGACCTGGGAGGGCTTCTTCGGCGGCATGGTGGGCAGCGTCGCCGGCCTCGTCATCCTCCGGGTGTTCTTCTTCCACAACATCAGCCTGATCGACTGCGTGGTGATGGGCGTGCTGGGCGGCGTGCTCGGCCCGGCCGGCGACCTCTGCGAGTCGATGCTCAAGCGCGCTTACGGGGTGAAAGACTCGGGCAAGATGATCCCCGGCCACGGCGGCATGCTCGACCGCATCGACGCGCTGCTGTTCAACGCGCCGATGGTGCTGATCTGGGTGCAGTTCGCCCGGCCGCTGTTCGGCTGAGCGGCTCGCCTCAGTCGATGTTCCGCGGCGGCACGTCCTTCAAGAGCTTGTCGATGTCGGCCTGGCTCAAGCCACCGCCGCTCACCTGAGCGAAGCGGCTGGCGTCGACGCTGCTGCGCTTGAAGGTGCCGTCGGGCTGGCGCTGGTACTGGGCGATGAACAGCGGCGGGTCAGACGTCACCGCCCACGACTTGCCCGAGCTGGTCGGGGTGTTCTTGGTGGTGACCGAGTAGATGTTCCGGTTCACCGTGTTGTCGTCCATGTACAGCTTCTCGCGGTTGGTCCAACCCTTGCCGTCGGCGGCTCCGTCGGCGAGGCCCGCGGGGCCGGAGATGGTCGACGACTGGCCCTTGCTGTTCGGCCACGGGTTGTACTGCTTGTCGTTCACGCCCACCCGCCAGTGACCCAAGCCGCCGTCGGGCGAGCCGTACAGCTGCATCTCCATGCGGGGCACCGAGACGCCCAGCTTGGTGATGGTGGAGCGCAGCGCGATCAGATCTTCGGCGCCGGTGCCGTTGTTGGCGCCGTTCGGCATGCCGGCGGTCAGCCCTTCGGACATCATCGTCACGTCGGCGGCGCTGAACTTGCCGTTGCGAATGTTGGTCATCGCCGACTTGAGCAGGGGCGCGTCGGCGTCGGGGCCGAACAGCTTGCGGCCCGCGGGGGTGCAGTTGCCGTGCTCATCGACCAGCTTCTTCGCCAGCTCGGTCACCGACTCGGGGCGCCCGGCGATCATGCCCATCATCATCGCGGTCGGGCCGCACGCGGTGTAGTCGTCGCTCGTCTTGTCGATGCCGTCGAGCTGCACCACGTTCTTCAAGAACGCGTCGGGGTCTTTCTTGATGTCGTCGGTGGTGAACTGGGTGTTGCGCGCGGTGTTGGCGCGCACCGCGGCCTCGAGCTTCTTCGGGTTCGAGAAGTCCGACTTGCCGCCGTCGCTCACGTGCACCGGCGGTTGACCGTTGATCAGGCGAAAGCTCTTCGCCTCGTCGACCGCGCTCGACACCGCGCTCTCGACCTTCTGGCCGGTCACCTTGGCGAAGTCCTTCGCCTGGTTGAACTCGCTCTTGGCGAAGTCCACCGTCTTCGAGGCGGCGTCAGACACCGTCGACTCGGCCGAGCTCACCGCGTCGGAGACCTTGGTCTCGACTTTGTCGACCGCGTTCGACACCGCATTACCGACGCTCGACAACCCGCTCTTCACGCTGTCCAACAGGCCCATTTGGTGCGCTCCCGGTTGCGAAAGACTTTCGATTTTCTCAGCGAATGAGTGGCCGTTGCCACCCGCGGCCGAAGATCTGGTGCGGCGAGGTAGGTGTTGTTGCCTGGGCGGCTACGGTAGACGGGCCGCCGGCAGCACGTCGGGACACTGCGGGCCATGAATCGGGCACTTGCCGCCCTTGGGCCCGGCGTCGCCCCACATCGTGGCCATCACCGCGATCACGCAGGCGGTGGCGAGCCGCTCCGCCTCGGCCAGCGACTCGGGCTTCCAGTCGGGGCGGCGGCGGGCGAACGACGCGAGCGCGAGCAGCTGCTGCGCCAGCTGGGGGAACTTCTGGTCGAGCGCCGGCCCCAGCCCGGCCATCTTGCGCAGGCCTTCGTGGAGGATCCCGGTGCGAACATCGTCGTCGAGGGTGATCTTCCGCGCCGAGTCGCAGACGAAGACCGACAGACAGTTGATGCCCTCGGCGAGATTGGAGACACCGGCCACTTCGGGACTGGTCGCTTCCATCTGCACCCCCAGACGGCCGAGTGTAACCGATCGCTTCGCATCGGCGACAGGGTGCGGTTAAGGTGTCCTCAAGATGACGAGCGTTCTGACGGTGGCGATTCCCTTCGTGGTTTTGCTCGGGGTGCTGGTCACCGTGCACGAAGCGGGTCACTTCCTGGTCGCCAAGGCCTGCGGCGTCAAGGTGCTCAAGTTCTCGAATCGGCTTCGGCCCCCGCATCTTCGGCTTCACCCGGGGTGAGACCGAGTACCGGGTCGCGTGGATTCCGCTGGGTGGCTTCGTGAAGATGGCCGGCGAGCTGCCCGACGACGAGGTGCCCGCCGAAGACGTGAAGCGCTCGTTTTTGGCCCAGCCCTGGTGGCGCCGCGGGCTGATCGTCGCCGCCGGCCCCGCCTTCAACCTGATCTTCCCGATCTTCGCGCTGTTCGCGGTCTACGTGGGCGACGCCAAGCTGCCCGCGCCGAAGGTGGGCTGGGTGATTCCCCAGACCCCGGCCGACAAGGCGGGCATCAGGCCGGGCGACTACATTCGCGCGGTCGACGGCCACCCGATCACCTCGTTCGACGAGATCAGCCAGTACGTCTCCGACTCGTGGGACAAAGAGGTTCAGGTCAGCATCGAGCGCGACGGCAAGACGGTGCCGCTCAAGGTCACTCCGATGAAGCAGGTCGAGACCGGCCCGCTCGAGAAGACCCAGCGCGGCCTGCTCGGCATCACGCCTTACTTCCGCCCCGCGGTGCTGGGCGTCGCCAAGGGCTCCACCGCCGAAGCCGCCGGCCTGCAGACCTTCGATCGGGTGCTCAAGATCGACGGCCAGCTGGTCTACGACGAAGTGCAGATGGCCCAGGCGATCGCCAAGGCCACCGGCGACAAGGTGAAGGTCACCGTGCTGCGCTCCTCGCTGATCCCAATCGCAGGCGGCGCGGCCGACTGGCCCACCACCGTCGAGGTCGAGGCTGCCAAGCAGCCGGGCGAGGGGTACGCCGCGTTGGGCGCCGAGGCGGGCGACCTCTACATCTGGTCGGTGATCCCCGGCTCTCCCGCCGATCAGGCCGGCATGAAGCGCGGCGATCGGCTGGTCTCGCGCGACGCCAAGGTGATTCCCGCCTGGCACACCTTCGCGCAAGACCTCTCCAACCTCGAGGCGCAGCCGTTCGACCTCACCTGGAAAGACGCCGCGGGCGAAGACCACAGCGCCAAGCTGGCGGCGGCGAAGATCACCGAAGACGACGCGCTCGGTAACCGCAACGAGTCGCTCGAGCTCGGGCTCCGCCCGCGCATGTACTACTGGAACCCGGGCAACGACCCGCTCGCGCTCACCCAGCCGGTGGAGACGGTCACCATCTTCATGGGGCCGGTCGACGCGCTCACCACCGCGGCCAAGCGGGTGCCCGAGATGGTGCGGCAGATCGGCCTGGTGTTCGCGGGTCTGTTCACCGGCAAGGTGAAGTTCGAGAGCGTGGGCGGGCCGATTCTGCTCGCCCAGGTGGCGCAGAGCTCGGCCCAGGCCGGCATCGGCACCTACCTGACCACGATGGCGCTGATCAGCGTCAACCTGGGCCTGGTGAACCTGCTGCCGATTCCCGTGCTCGACGGCTTCGGCCTGCTCGCCGCGCTCTGGGAAGGCGTGCGCCGCCGGCCGATTCCCCTCAAGGCGCGGGAGTACGCCAACCTGGTGGGCCTGGCGATGTTGGCGGTGCTGGTGGTGCTGGTGTTCCGCAACGACATCACCCGGCTGATTCGCATTTTCGGTTAAGAGGCGCTCGTGCGCCTCGCCCTCGACACGTCTACCCTGACGCTCTCGCTCGCCCTCGTCGACGGCGCGCGGGTGGTCGAAGAGGTGCGCATCGGCCCGCCGAAGCGCCAGAGCGAGGTGCTGCCGGGCGCGATCACCGAGCTGCTCCAAAAGCACGGGGTAAAGCTCGAACAGCTCGAGGGCCTGGTCTGTGGCCTCGGGCCCGGCAGCTTCACCGGCCTGCGCATCGGAGTGGCGACGCTCAAGGGCCTGGCGTGGACGCTGAAGAAGCCGCTCACCGGCTGCGGCTCGCTCGACGCGCTGGCGCTGGAGGGCCCCGAAGGGGTCGAGGTCTGGGCGGTGGCGGTGGTGCGAAAAGGCGAGCTCTACCGCGGGCGGTTTCGGCGTACCGGCGATCGGGTCGAACGGCTGGCGGAGATCGATCTGCTCAGCGTGGCCGACTTCGCCGCCCAGCTGAAGGCCTCGACCGCCAAGGCGCTCGGGCCGGCGCTCGACGAGTACGAAAAGGCGTTCTTCGAAGCAGGGGTCAACGCAGCGCAGCTCCTTGCGAATCCCCGGGTGCCCTCGGCGGCGTGCCTCGAGAAGCTCGCCCCGCGCTTGCCTTACGACGAAGACGCGTTATTTGCGGTCGAGCCCACCTACCTGAAGGGCTCCGGCGCGGAGGAGAACCCGAAGTTCCCCCCGCTGCCCGGTCCACCTCCCACCGCGCGGATGAACTCCAAGTGACCAACAAGCTCGCAATCGTCGGCGCCACCGGGCTGATCGGCGGCCAGATTCTCGACGCGCTCTCGCAAGACGACTTTCCCGGCGAAGACCTCTCGTTCTTCGCGGGCGAGTCTTCGGCCGGCGAAGAGGTCGAGTACGACGGGAGCGACTTCAAGGTCACCCGCGCCACTCCCGAGGCGTTGAACGGCGCCAAGGTGGTGGTGCTCGCCGCGCCCGCCGACGCCGCGCGCACCCTCGGCCCGGCCGCGGCCGCCAACGGTGCGTGGGTGATCGACGTGTCGGGCGCATTTCGCGACGACCCCAAGGTTCCGCTCGTCTCTCCCGGGGTGAACGACGCGGTGCTGGCCGGCCTGCCGTCGAAGATGATCGCGATCGCCTCCGCGCCCGCGCAGGTGGTGAGCGCCGCGCTCGAGCCGCTGCGGCAGACCTTCGGGCTGACCGAGGCCGACGTCTCGCTGTTCTTGGGCGCGTCGAGCGCGGGCAACCCCGGCCTCAAGGTGCTGGAGCAGCAGACCGCGTCGCTGCTCAACTCCCGCGACCCCGAGATCTCGCTGTTCCCGCACCGGCTGGCGTTCAACCTGGTGCCGGCGGTGGGTGCGTACGAGCGCGGCCGGTTCGCCTCCGAGCGCGCGCTGGAGACCGAGTGCAACCGCATTCTCGGCCCCAGCATCACCTTCAGCGCGCTGGCGGTGCAGGCGCCGATCTTCCACGGCCTGTTCGCGATCATTCGGGCGCGCATCGAGCGGGAGACCTCCGAGGTGGCCGCCCGCGAGGTGCTCAAGGCCGGCTCGGGCCTGAAGCTGCTCGACGCTCCCAACGAGAACGTCTACCCGATGCCGATGCTGGCGGCCGCCGACGAGGCGGTGCACGTGGGCCGGCTCCGCGCGGCGGGAAAGAACCTCACCCTGGTCGCCGCGGCCGATGGCGCGCTCCGCACCGCAAGGCTGGCAGTGACTTTGGCGAAGGCACTGGCCCGTAAGGACTGACATTTTGGCAAAACGTGGAGTTCTTTCTCCAACGATGTCGGCCATTTGCCCTGGCAGGTGGCTTGCTCTATGCGGGACCCCGATGCGAAACCTCCGCGCGCTCGCGGCCGTGCTCACCCTGCTGGGTGGCTCCGCGTTTGCGCAGATCAACCCGCTCATCCCGCTGCAGATCACCTACAACAACCTGTCGACCTACACCTACGGCGCGAGCACCTGCCCCAGCGGCATGCTGACCGCGACCTGGACCTCGACGCTGCGCGGAGTGCCCTGCAACGACATGCAGGTGTGGATCACCAACGGCGAGTGCGGTGACACCCCGGTGAGCGGCAGCAACGACCAGTCGCTCGCTTCGGTGCCGTCGACGGTGGTGCTCGGCATTCACACCGGCACCATCACCGTCGACCTCGCCGGCACGCCCACCGGCAACATGCCGTTCCCCAACTACTACGACGGCGGCGTGGCCTGCGGAGACAGCAACGTCCAGGTCGACTTCAAGCTCTGCGCGGCGATCCCGCTCCAGTCGAGCCTGACCTGCATCACCAACCACGCCACCCCGCTGGCGATCTCGTACGACACCAACCCGCCCTCGGCGCCCGCGATCAGCAACGTGGTGGTGAAGGACTCGGCGCTCACGGTGACGGTCAGCTACTCGTCGGACACCGAGTTCGTGTACCTCCAGGCCAAGGGCGGCCCCGACAGCGACTTCACCCACGACACCCAGATCATCGTGCTCGACACCTCGACCGGCACCCTCCAGGGGCTGACCAACTCGAGCCCGTACGAGCTGCGCGCCTACGCGGTCGACGCCGCCGGCAACGTCTCGGGCTATTCGGATTCGGTGATGGCCACCCCGCTGCACTCGACCGGGTTCTGGCAGGCGTACCGCGACGCGGGCGGAGGCGAGCAAGGTTGTGCCGCCACCGGCGCCGCTCCGGTACTGTCGGGTGCGCTGATGCTGCTGCTTCTCAGGAGACGGAGACCGAAGCAATGAGCTCGCTGTTGCTCTCGATGGCGCTGTTGGCTTCTCCCGGCGTGACGAACGGCGTCGACAAGCCGATGGAGACGCCGCGCTCGATGATGATCGAGTTCAAGCTCGGCCCGATGGTGCCGCTGGTCGATCGCGCGTTCAACGACGGCTCGACCCCGTACAAGAGCACCTTCGGCGGCAAGGGTAAGAACGTGTGGATGCTGCTGGGCGAGATTCAGTTCGAGCGCCAGCTGTTCCAGGAGTTCGGCACCCTCGCGGCCGGCGTGTCGATCGGCTACGGCGAGAAGTACGCGCACGAGGTGCGGTCTGACGGGAGCATCTCGGCCGACCCGACCTCGCTGAAGATCATGCCGCTGAAGGCGCTCGCCTCGTACCGGTTCGACTGGCTGGCGATCAACCACAACATCCCGCTGGTGCCGTATCTCAAGGCCGGCCTGGTGCTGATGCCGTGGTGGATCACCGACTCCACCGGCGTCGCGGTCACCGAGGGCCTGCCGGGCAAGGGCGTCAATTACGGCTACTTCGGCACCGTGGGTCTCGCGCTCCAGCTCGACTTTCTCGACCCGCGGCTGGCGCGCGACTTCGACACCGGCGTGGGCGTGAACCACACTTATCTGTTCGGTGAATTCACCCTTCAAGAGGTGAACAACTTCGGCAAGCAGCTGCCGCCCGACCCGAACAACCCGAAGCCGAACACCACCCTGGCGGCGATCGACCTCTCCAGCCAGCACTGGATGTTCGGCATCGCGCTCGAGTTCTGAAGCGAGCGCCGCCAGCGTTTGTCGGCTAGCTTGTAAGGGTGCGGTGGCGTGCCCTCTTCTTCGCGCTGTGGCTGTCGGCGTGCCCGCGCAGCACCCGCGAGCACCCCGAGGCCGAGCCCGCCTTCACCTACGAGCCGTACGTGTTCGGCCGCGCCGGTGGCCCCAAGCTGACGTGGGACTTTGGTGACGGCTCGCCCAAGCAGACCGGCGACAAGGTCGAGCACCTCTACCCGGGCGTCGGGCACTTCACCGCGGTCGGTTACGACCAGCAGTTCCTCGCCGAGCGTTACTCGCTCGACGTGTTACCGAGGCCGGTCTCGCGGGCGGTGCCGCCCAACGCGCGCTACGCGGTGTTCTGCCCGGTGCTCTCGAAAGACTTCGCCGCGGTGGTCGACTTTCTGGAGCAGGTCGGCAGCAGCAACTTCGCCGCCTCGCTGCTGGAAGAGAGCGTGCTGCCCTCGTGGGCGATCGAGCTGTCGTCGGGCGCGCCGGCGTTCCTCGACTCCGCGCGCGGCATCGGCATCTTCGGGCTCGACGGCCTGGAGGCGCAGATCGCGGTGATGGCGGTGGCCGACGAGCGCGCGGCCGAAGCGGCGCTCAGCCAGCGGTTGATCGAGCGCGCCTTCGCCGCCGAAGACGTCGAGGGCGGCAAGTACTTTCACAACGGGCCGGTGCGGCTGTTCACCTTCGGCCACCGCGGCTACCTCTACCTGATCGCGCCCGACCCCGACGCCGAGCCGCAAGACGACAAGTCGCTGGCGAAGATCGCGGCCCAGATTCGCGGCGCCTCCCCGGAGGGCCTGTTCGCGGCGAAGGGCTTCAACGCCGCCCGCGACGAGGTGGCGCAGGGCGACCTCTGGCTGTGGTCGAGCGACGTCAGCCCCAACGCGCTGGTGACCACCGCGCTGCTCTCGCTCGACGTGAAGCCCGACGGCGCCACCCTCGACGGCCGGGTCTCGGGGCGCAAGGCGCTCGACGAGGGCCCGGGCGCGTCGATCTTCTCCGGCGCTCCCGGCGGCGCGGTGGCGGGGTTGAAGCTGTCGCTCCCGGCGCAGGAGCTGGTGCGGCTGCTCTCGTTTCGGCCCACGCCCTCGCTGCCGAGCCCGAAGGAGACCGCGGCGCAGCGGGGCGTCGATCTGCTCTCGCTCTCGAAGTCGTTCACCGGAGACCTCGGCGTGTTGGCCTGGTTCGACGCGGAGGCGTTCTTGCGCAACCTCGCCGCCGGCAACGGCAAGCCCGACCCCAAAGGCGTGGTGCACCTGATGTTGCCGGTCACCGAGACCACCCAGGTGGCGGCGGCGCTCCAGAAGTGGTTCGGGCGGGCGGGCGCGGTGGCCCCGGCCAGCGGCGCCTCGGTGTGGCGGGAAAACGAGAGCGAGGCGGTGCTCACCGCCGCGCTCACCAAGAAGCTGCTCTCGGTGCGGCTGGGCGACCTGGGCTCGGGGCGCTCCGACGTCGACCTCGCGGCGCAGATTCAGCGGCGGCTGCCGGGCGCGTTCTCACCCGGGCACAGCTCGGCCTTCGTCGACCTGGTGCAGCTGCGGCGCGAGCTGGAGGAGCCGCGGGTGATCTCGGGCGTCGACCCTCAGCGGGTGGTGATGGCGCAGGGTTTTTCTTCGGCGTTTCTCAACCGCATCGCGGTTGATTTCGCGGCTTTGGACTTCGAACCCAAAGGGGCGGGCGGTACGTTGAAGGGAATGGTCACGCTTCACCCGCGTAGTAAGTGAAACACATCCTTCGGGGGCTCCATGAGCTGGATGGACAGTCTCAACGCCGCGGTGAAAGACGCCGGGAAGAAGGGCAAGTTGTCGGCCGAGCAGACCGAGAGCATCGCGCAGGACCTGGTGACGATGAGCTCGTTCGGCGCCGCCGCGGTGACGCTGGTGCCGATTCCGTTCTCCGACTTCGTGGCGGTGACCGCGGTGCAGGCGTCGATGGTGACCGCGATCGGGCGCATTCATGGCCGGGAGCTGACGCTGGAAGAGTCGAAGCACCTGGTGCTCGAGCTGGCGAGCGTGTGCGGCGCGGGCCTGGTGGCGCAGAAGGGCTTCGCCACCTTGACCAAGTTTCTGCTCCCCGGCCTCGGCGGGGTGCTGGCGGCGCCCTGGGCGTTCGCGGTCACCTGGGGCATGGGCAACGTGGCGATGCACTACTTTCGCCACCGCGAGCTCACCCGCGAAGTGCTCAAGGGCGTGTTCGATCGCTCGGTGAAGCAGGCGAAGAGCGTCTTCACCAAAGAGAAGTTCGACGAGTTCCGTAAGAAGCACGGCGACGGGGTGGCCGACTTCGTGCGCCAGCAGGGCGACGGCTCCGATGAAGACGCGCCGGTGAAGAAAAAGAAGAAGAAGAAAAAGAAGAAGCTGAAGGTGAAGGTCGAGGAGTCTGCACCTGAGACCGATGAGGACGAGTGATCCCTCTCCCACGGGAGAGGGTGCCGCGAAGCGGCCGGTGAGGGGTAACCGAACGCATCCGGTTTCGGGACTCCCGGCCTGCGTCTACCCCTCATCCGGCCTTCGGCCACCTTCTCCCGTGGGAGAAGGATGATCACCGTTCGTTACTTCGCGGCGGCGCGTGAGCGCGCCGGGCTCACCACCGAGCAGGTGCCGCACCAGAGCGGCCGCCCGCTGCAGGCGCTGATCGACGAGCTGGTTCGCCTTCACCCGGCCCTGGGCCCGCTGCTGCCGCACCTGCGCTTCGCGGTCGATCAAGAGATGCAACCGCTCGACTCGCCGCTGCGCGACGGCGCCGAGGTGGCGTTGATACCTCCGGTGGCGGGCGGCAACGGCGCGACACTGATCAGTGACGAGCCCTTGAGCCTCGACGCGGTGGTGAAGGCGGTGAGCGCGACCGGGCAGGGTGGGGTGGTCACCTTCACCGGCTCGGTGCGCGACCACAACCGCGGCAAGCAGGTGCTCAGGCTCGAGTACGAGTCGTACGGCGAGATGGCGCTCAAGGTGCTGGAGCAGATTCGCTCCGAAGCGGCGCAGAAGTGGGCCGGCTCGGCGCTGGCGATTCACCATCGGGTGGGGGTGCTGCAGCCGGGCGAGCTGGCGGTGGTGATCGCCGCTTCGGCCGCCCACCGGGCCGAGGCCTTCGACGCCTGCCGTTACGCCATCGAGCAGCTCAAGGCGCGGGCACCGATCTGGAAGAAAGAGGTCTATCCCGATGGTGACTCCTGGGTGGGATTGGGCCCCTGACCTGCTATAGGGTGCGCCTAAGTAACGCCGGGCCGAAGGGCGGCCTCAACGAGCGCCGCGGGAGAGTCTTCACATGAACTGGCAGCAACTGCGCTTCCTCACCATCGGGCTGGGGCTGGGAATGCTCCTGGCGATGTCGCCTTCGTGCGGCAAGAAGTGTGACGCCAAGAGCTGCGCGTCGGGGTGTTGTTCGAAAGACACCTGCATCACCCCCACCACCGACGCCCAGTGCGGCACCAACGGCTCGGCCTGCGGCGCCTGCGCGACCGGCACCACCTGCCAGGAAGGCTCCTGCAAAGAGCCGATGAACATGAACGACGGCGGCACCGACGGCGGTGAAGACGCCGGGGTCGACGCCGGCCCTCCGCCCTGCGCGAAAGACGACGACTGCGCGCCGCTGAAGAACGGCACCCGCTGCGACCAGAACAGCGGCCTCTGCATTCCCGCGACGCCCTGCAACACCCAGGTGGGCGACTCGCAGTGCCAGGTCGGCGACTTCAACGACTACTGCTACCAGTTCGGAGTGCAGTGCCGCTGCGAAGCGGACCCGGGCGTGGCCGATGCGGGCTTCGACGGCGTCTGCCGCCGCCGCCTGGGCGCGTGCGACGAGTGCACCTCCGACGACCAGTGCGGCTCGAGCTTCGTGTTCGATCCTCCGGCGAAGTGCTTCGGCCCGCTGATGGGCGACACCAGCGGCAAGAAGTACTGCCTGCGCGTCGACCCGGGTGGGGTGAACGGCTGCGGCTGCGGCTTCCAGCAGAACACCGCCGGCCTCTGCGAGCCCCAGTCGCACGACTGCAGCATGGTCGGCTGCTCGGCCGACAAGGACTGCCCGTCGGGCTCGGTGTGCAACACCGGCAGCTGCCTCTGCGAGGCGCGCTGCCGCTGGGACTTCGACAAGCAGCAGGTGGTGCCTGGCTGCCCGCCCGGCAAGACCTGCTGGGTCGACGAAGCGAACATGGACCCGAACTCGCTCTACTTCGGAGCGGGCCGCTGCCGTCCTCCGTGCACCGACGACTCCGACTGCACCGACACCACCAAGAACCCGTACGGCGGCGCGAAGCTGAAGTGCGGCAGTGAGCAGCTGATGGGTGGCGGCATGAGCGACAAGCGCTGCCGCGGCAACGGCGAGTGCATGGACGACCTCGAGTGCCCGACCCAGCCGGTCGACAGCCCGTACAACGGCTACTGCGATCGCGCCTCGCTCTCGTGCCAGGGCATGAACTGCCGCACCGGCACCGACCCGACCTCGGGCGTGCCGTACAAGGACTGCCGCATTCCCTACGCGTGCGCGGCCGACGGCGGCACCAACACCTGCCGGCTGCTCACCTGCGTCGAGCAGGGCGGCGCGATCATCGCCTGCCGCCAGGGCCAGTACTGCTGCGGTGAAGACAAAGACGGCGACGGCCAGGCCGACCCGTGCCCCGACCCGGCGCAGCGCGGCCCCGACAACTGCTACGACGCTCCGGTGCCGCCGTTCTGCAGCACCTGCCAGTCGCAGCAGGACTGTCAGAACCTTCAGCTGCCGGCGTACCTCACCGGCAACGGCGCCTGCGTGAACGGCTCGAAGTCGCCCAACTGCAGCCCGCTCCCGTACGTCTGCGTGCAAGAGACGATGAACGGCTCGGCGGTGTGCGCGGTGCCGACCTGGAACGACGGCACGGTGGTGGCGGCGAGCCACACCAACCGCGCGGCGCTCGGCTGCCCGGTGAACTTCGGGGTGCAGTACTTCCGCCCGCAGACGGTTCAGGGGCCGAACTATTGCGACAGCGACTCCGACTGCAACATCGGCACTGACGCCGGCCGCTGCATGAGCGACCCGGGTCTGGCGCTGCCCGACGGCGGTCACCTCAAGGCCTGCATGTGCACGGTGGGCGTGCCGGGCACCTGCCCGAACGACACCTCCGACGGCGGCATGGGCCCGCAGAGCGAGTGCCGCTACGGCATCTCGGGTCAGACGGTGCCCTGCATCACCTCGATCGCCTGCTTGCCGAACTTCTCGATCCTCACCGCCGACGCCGGCCCGCCGAAGTACGGCTGTGGCCTGACGCTGCCGTAGTCACCTCAGTTGTGGCCCTCTCCCTGACGAGGGAGAGGGTGCCCGCGGCGAAGCCGAGCGGGCGGGAGAGGTCTGTGGGAACCGGTCAGCCGGTGGCGTTCAGCCGGTGGTCGTTCAGCCGGTGGTCGTTCAGCCGGCCCTGCGCACGCGCTCTGCCGGCGACCTGAACTGTCTGCTGTTACCGACGACGCGTCGATAGTCGGCCAGCTGAGCCTCTTTCTGGGCGTCGCTCCAGCCGAGCTTCTGCGCCATTCGCGCGGCGATCTGCTCCGCCACATTCAGCCCCTGGTCGCGCCCGCGGAGCAGCAGGGGCAACCTGCGGGAGAGCACGTCATCCAACGTAGCGGCGAGCTCCTCCTCCACCGCGAGGTCGGCCTGGGCCAGCGTGTACGGCAGGTCCTCATCGAGCCGCGCCTGAGTCGAAGCATCGGCGAGCGCCCGCTCCGACAGCTTCGACGAGCGCGCGCCGAACGCGTTGCCCCAGAAGGAGCTCAGGTCCTTCGGCAGGCCCTTCTTCTCGAGCTCGGAGCACAGCCGCGCCAAATCGTCATCGCTCTCCAGGCCCTGGGTGCCGGGGAGCGGCCGGTGGGCGGTGGCCGACTCTTTGTGCACGCCGAGCTGCTTGAGCGCGTGGTCGACCACCTCCAGCGCGATCAGCCGGTAGGTGGTGAGCTTGCCGCCGGCGATGGTGATGAAGCCGGGGCGCTCGTAGATCTGGTGCTCGCGTGAGACCTGCGAGGCGCCGGTGCCCTCGGAGTGCGGCTTGAGCAGCGGGCGCAGCCCGGCCCAGGTGGCGATCACGTCGCGCTCGGTGAGCTGCGAGTCGGGGCAGTAGTAGTTCGCGGTCTGGAGCAGGTAGGCGACGTCTTCGGCGTCGGCGTGGCAGTCGTCGGCGCGGCCCTCGAAGAAGGTATCGGTGGTGCCGACCACGGTGCGGCCCAGGCCCCAGGGAATGGCGAACACCACCCGCCCATCCTTCGGGTTGAGCATCATCATCGCGTGCTTCACCGGGAGGCGTTTCTCTTCCAACACCAGGTGAATGCCCTTGGTGGGCTTCAAGATGCGCGGCTCGCCGGCCATCTCGCGCACCTCGTCGCTCCAGGGCCCGGTGGCGTTCACCACCAGCTTCGCCCGCACCTCGAGCGTCTGCTGGGTGAGCTCGTCGGTGACCTCCAGGCCGATCACCTTGTCGTTCTCGCGCAGCAGCTTGCCGGCCCGCACGTGGTTGAGCACGTTGGCGCCGAGCGTCTGGGCGTCGAGCACGTTCTCGAGGGTGAGCCGGGCGTCGTCGGTGAGGCAGTCGTAATAGAGGATGCCGCCCTTGAGCCCGGTCTTCCGCAGTGCGGGCTCCAGCTGCTGGGTGGTGACCGGGCCGAACGTTCGGTGGTTCTGAAACGAGCGGAACAGACAGAGCGCGTCGTAGATCCACAAGCCGAGATCGAGCGTCATCAGCCAGCGGCGATCGCCCTTGTAGCTCGGCACCAGAAACGGGAGCGGCCGCACCAGGTGGCGGGCGAGCTTCATCAGCCGGTTGCGCTCCGACACCGACTCGAACACCAGCTTCAGCTCGGCCTGCTCGAGGTAGCGCAAGCCGCCGTGCACCAGCTTCGACGACTTCGACGACGTGCCGGCGCCGAAGTCGTGCTTCTCGATCAGCGCCACCTTCAGCCCGCGGAGCGCCGCGTCGCGCGCGATGCCCGCCCCGGTGATGCCTCCGCCGACGATCGCGAGATCGTAGGTCTCGGTGGTCAGGGTTTTGAGCGCGCGCACCCGGGCCTGCGCCGGGTTGGAGTCGGGGGTGCTCAAATCTTTCGTCGCTTTCCGGTGCGCTTGTAGGCCAGGTAGTCGGCCAGAATGGTGCCGTGGTCGAACGCCAGCTCGGTGGGCAGCGCGTCGAGCTCGAACGCGCGCGCCTCGGCGGCGTCGTCGCTGCCCATCGGCTCCCCTTCGGCCCAGCCGATGTAGACGGTCGACAGGGTGTGCTGCCGGGGATCGCGCGACGGGTCGGAGTAGGTGAAGAACTGCTCGGTGAGGTCGGCCTCCAGCCCGGTCTCTTCTTTCACCTCGCGCACGCAGGCGTGGTGGAGCGGCTCGCCGTAGTCGACGAAGCCGCCCGGGAGCGCCCAGCCGTAGGGCGGGTTCTTGCGCTTGATCAGCACGATGCGGTCGCGAGGCAGCTCGACGATGCAGTCCACCGTGGGCACCGGGTTGCGGTACTTCGGCGCGGCCGGCTTCTTGGCCTTGGCGGTTTTCTTCTTCGCGGGCTTTTTCTTGGCCACGTTTCGACTCTAGCGTCAGCGGTGGGCGAGCGGTACGGTGCAATTCGTGCGTCGCCTCTGTGTTCTTCTGACGCCGCTGCTGCTGTTTGGTTGCGGGCGCATTCACACCCTGAAAGACGGGCACTACGCGATCGTGGCCAACGGGGTGGTGCGCGACGACTGCAACCTCGCCGCCGCGCCCGGCTACGTGTCGGGTGGCCGCCTGGTGACTACCGGCGACGACCTCCACTTCGACTACGACGCGTTCGGCATTCAGCTCGCGGGCAGCTACCTCGACCCGTCGATCGCGGCGCCCGACAAGATGGAGCTCGACGGCACCGCTGCCAACGTCGACGTGCACATCGGTGGCCAGGACTGCTTGCTGTCGCTGTTGACGTTGCACCTCGACGGCACCACCGTCGACGGTCAGGACTTCAAGGGAACGCTCTCGGTGAAGACCGATCTCACCCGGCCCGAGACGTGCTTGTGCCAGCTGTGGGTGACGTACGACGCCCACGCTCAATAGGAGGCAGCGATGACCACCGAGTTTTCGACCGTGCTCACCGAGAAGCGCGTGTTTCCTCCGTCGCCGGAGTTCTCGGCGAAAGCGCACCTCAAGTCGCTCGACGAGTACAAGAAGCTCTACGCCCAGGCCCAGCAGGACCCCGAGGGCTACTGGGGCGATCGTGCGAAGGAGGAGCTGTTCTGGTCGAAGCCGTTCGACAAGGTGCTCGACTGGAAGCCGCCGCACGCGAAGTGGTTCGTCGGCGGCAAGACCAACCTCTGCTTCAACGCGCTCGACAAGAACCTCAAGGGTCACAGCCAGAAGGTGGCGATCAACTTCGAGGGCGAACCGGGAGACGTGCAGCGGCTGACCTACCAGCAGCTGTTCGAGAAGGTCTGCCAGCTGGCGAACGCGCTCAAGGGCCTGGGCGTGAAGCCCGGCGATCGGGTGGGCATCTACCTGCCGATGATTCCCGAGGCGGCGATCGCGATGCTGGCCTGCGCCCGCATCGGCGCGGTGCACTCGGTGGTGTTCGGCGGTTTCTCGGCCGAGGCGCTGAAAGACCGCATGGCCGACGCCGGCGCCAAGGTGCTGCTCACCGCCGACGGCGGCTGGCGCAAGGGCCAGGTGGTGCCGCTGCTGCAGAACGTGCGCAACGCGGTGAAGCTGGGCATGCCGGCGATGGAGCACGTGCTGGTGTTTCGCCGCACTTCGAAAGACGCGCTCACCCTCGAGGGCATCGAGCAGAGCTGGGAAGCGATTCTGCGATCAGATGGCGAAGTCGTGCGAGCCGGAGTGGGTCGACTCCGAGCACCCGCTGTTCATTCTCTACACCTCGGGCTCGACCGGGAAGCCGAAGGGCGTGCTCCACAGCACCGCCGGCTACGGTATGTGGGCGTCGCTCACCACGCGCTGGGTGTTCGACCTCCAGCCGAACGACATCTACTTCTGCACCGCCGACGTCGGCTGGGTCACCGGGCACAGCTACGTGGTGTACGGCCCGCTGATGAACGGCGCGACCACGGTGATGTACGAGGGCGCGCTCACCACGCCCGGGCCCGACCGGCTGTGGGCGCTGATCGCCAAGCACAAGGCGACGGTGCTCTACACCGCGCCGACCGCGATTCGATCGTTCATGCGGCTGGGCGAGGAGCATCCGAACAAGCACGACCTGTCATCGCTGCGCCTGCTGGGAACGGTGGGCGAGCCGATCAACCCCGAGGCGTGGATCTGGTACCACAAGACGATCGGCAAGGAGCGCTGCCCGATCGTCGACACCTGGTGGCAGACCGAGACCGGCGGGATCATGGTGACGCCGCTCCCGGGCGCCACGCCGACCAAGCCGGGGAGCGCGACGCTGCCGCTGCCGGGCATTCACACCGAGATCTTGGACAAGGCCGGCGACGTGGTCGAGGAGGGCGCCGGCAAGCTGTTCATCACCCGGCCCTGGCCGTCGATGTTGAGGACGGTGTGGGGTGACGACGACCGGTTTCAGAAGACCTACTTCCACGAGCGGCCGGGCGTGTACTTCACCGGCGACGGCGCGCGAAAAGACAAAGACGGCTACCTGTGGATCATCGGGCGCGTCGACGACGTGGTGAACGTCGCCGGGCACCGGTTGGGCACCGCCGAGGTCGAGAGCGCGCTGGTGTCGAACCCGAAGGTCGCCGAGGCCGCGGTGGTGGGCCGCCCCGATGAGCTGAAGGGCACCGCGCTGGTGGCGTTCGTGACGGTGAAAGCGAAGATCGAGCCGACCGACGCGGTGAAGGCCGAGCTGGCGGCGCACGTGGTGAAGGAGATTGGCGCGATCGCCCGGCCCGATGAGATTCGGTTCGCCTCGGCGCTGCCGAAGACGCGCTCGGGGAAGATCATGCGGCGGCTGCTGCGCGATGTCGCCGCGGGCAAAGAGACGACCGGCGATACCACCACGCTCGAAGACTTCAGCGTGCTGGCGGCGCTGCGCAACGACGAAGACTGAACCGGCGGTCTTTGCAACCTCACCCCGGAGCGCGTTGCGCTCTCGGCCCTCTCCTGTCAGGAGAGGGGGTGTGGAGGATTTCGGTTCTGAGCCCGTCTGTTGCCTGCCCGCGGCGAACGCCTTCGACCTCCCGCTGCCGGCGCTGAACGACGAAGAGGGCAAGCGGGTCGACCCAGGCCTTCCTCCGGTGGTCGACTCGCACGTGCACGTCTTCCCCGACGGCGTCTTCGCCGCGATCTGGCGCTGGTTCGACAAGTACGGCTGGCCGGTGCGCTACCGCCTGCCGACCCCCGACCTGGTCGCCTTTCTGCTCGCCCGCGGGGTGAGGAACGTCGTCGCCTTGAGCTACGCCCACAAGCCCGCGATGGCGCGCGCGCTCAACCGCTTCATGGCGGAGGTGCAGAAGGCCGAGCCCCGCGTGCACGGCATGGGCACCGTCTTCCCCGGTGAGCCCGACCAGCTGGCGAGCCTCGACGAGGCGAAGGCGCTGGGGCTGCACGGCCTCAAGCTGCACTGCCACGTGCAGGCGATCAGCCCCGACGACCCGAAGCTGCACGACATCTACTCCTGGTGCGAGCGCCACGACCTGCCGCTGGTGATGCACGCCGGCCGCGCCCCGCGCTCGGAGCACTACCCGGTCGATCCGTGGAAGCTCTGCGCGGTCGAGCGGGTGGAGTACGTGCTGAAGGACCACCCCAAGCTGCGGCTGTGCGTGCCCCACCTGGGCGGCGACGAGTTCATCCCCTACGCCGAGCTGCTCGAGCGCTACGACCACCTCTGGCTCGACACCACGATGATGTGCGGCGGCTACTTCGACCTCGACGTGCCGCTCGACCGCTTTCTCGCCCACCCCGATCGCATCATGTACGGCACCGACTTCCCCAACATTCCCTACGCGTGGGATCGCGAGCTGAAGCAGTTCGCCGGCCGCAAGCTCAAAGACGAGGTGCTGGCGAAGCTGCTCTCGGGCAACGCGGCAGGTTTCTTCGGGCTACGCATTTGATTGAACGAAAGGCCCGCGTGAGATTTTCTGCGTCGCCATGAACATCTCCCGTTCCACCTCGCTGGTGACGTTCCTCCGGAGCGTGCCCGTCTTCGGCGGTCTCGAAGGCCGTTCGCTGGATCGCCTGATCGATCTGCTCGAAGAGCGCGTGTTCGAGCCGGGAGAGTCGATCTTCAACGAGGGCGAGCTGGGCCGCACGATGTACGTGCTCCGCGAGGGCGAGGTCGAGGTCACCCGCCAGGCCACCTCCGGTCACAAAGTGCCGATCGTTCGCCTCGGGCCCGGCGAGACCTTCGGTGAGATGACGCTGGTCGAGCTGCAGCCGCGGTCGGCGACCGTGGGGGTGAAGCGCCGCGCCCGCACCTACTCGCTCACCAACATGGACCTCTACAACCTCTACCGCGAGGACAACTACGCCTACGTGATCATCCTCCAGAACATCTGCAGGATGCTCTCGCGCCGGCTGCGCAAGGCCGACAGCCGCATCGTCGAGTTCCTCGATGCGCTCGCGCCGGTGCCCCGCGGCATTCGCCCCGCGCGGCTCAACCCGCCCGAGAAGACGTCGAAGAAGAAGAAGAAGGGTTGATGTTCACCGGGCTGATTCAACAGCTCGGCACCGTGGTGCGCGCCACCCCCGGCGCGATGACCCGCATCAGCATCGAGTGCGGCTTCGACCCGAAGGACTACGTGCTCGGCGAGTCGATCGCCTGCGACGGCTGCTGTCTCACCGTGGTCGAGCACACCCAGAGCTCGTTCACCGTCGACGCCTCGCCCGAGACGCTCCGCCGCACCACCCTCGGCGGCTGGAAGCCGGGCTCCCAGGTGAACCTCGAGAAGGCGATGCGGCTGGGCGACCGGCTGGGCGGCCACATGGTCGCCGGCCACGTCGACGCGGTGGCGAAGATCGTCGAGGCGCGCCCCGAAGGCGGCTCGTGGGTTCTCGGTGTCTCGTTGCCGCGCGAGCTGGCGCCGTTCTTCGTCGAGAAGGGCTCGGTCACCGTCAACGGGGTCAGCCTCACCGTCAACGAGCTGCACGACGACCGGTTTCTGCTCGCGCTGATCCCCGAGACGGTGGCCCGCACCAACCTGAAGGGCAGGGCGGTCGGCGACCCCGTCAACCTGGAGGCCGACCTGTTCGGCAAGTACGTCGCCCGGTTGCAGGCGCTCCGGCAGGGCCAGCCCGGCCTCACCGAGGCGGAGTTGAAGGCCAAGGGCTTCTGACATACGTAGCCTCCGGCTCGATGACCACCGCCGCTGAGAAGAAGTCGATCGCCCTCGTCACCAAGGCGCTGGAGCGCATTCGCGCCGGCAAGATGGTGATTCTCACCGACGACGAAGATCGCGAGAACGAGGGCGACCTGGTGATGGCCGCCGAGAAGGTCACCCCCGAGGCGATCAACTTCATGGCCAAGCACGGCCGCGGGCTGATCTGCCTCTCGCTCACCGAGGAGCGGATCGAGGTGCTCAAGCTCCCGCTGATGGTGAGCGACAACACCTCGCCGTTTCAGACCGCCTTCACCGTCTCGATCGAGGCACGCCACGGCGTCTCCACCGGCATCAGCGCCGCCGACCGCGCCCACACCATTCGCACCGCGGTGGCGCCCGACGCCAAGGCCGAAGACCTCTCGCGGCCCGGCCACGTGTTCCCCCTGCGCGCCCGCGACGGCGGCGTGCTGGTACGCACCGGTCAGACCGAGGGCAGCGTCGACCTCGCCCGGCTGTCGGGCCTCAGGCCCGCGGGCGTGATCTGCGAGGTGATGAACGAAGACGGCACCATGGCCCGCCGCGCCGAGCTCGAGCGCTTCGCCAAGAAGCACGGGCTGATCCTCCTCTCGGTCGCCGACCTGATCACCTACCGGCTCACCCGCGAGCGGCTGGTTCACCGGGTCGGCACCCAGCGCATCGAGCGGCCCTGGGGCACCGTGGTCACTCACGCCTACAAGAGCGACGTCGACCCGACGGTGCACCTGGCGATGGTGGTGGGCGACATCAAGGGCAGCCAGCCGGTGCTCACCCGCGTTCACCGCGGCACCCTGCTCGCCGACGTGCTCGACGGCGCCGAGGGCGACGGCACCCTGAAAGACGCCTTCGACGCCATTCGCGCCGAGGGCCGGGGAGTGCTGGTCTACCTCCGCCGCAACTACGGCCCCACCGACGCGCTCGGGCTGCGTGCCCCTCCGCAAGAAGCCGACAACGCCCTGCGCGAGCTCGGCCTCGGCGCGCAGATTCTCACCGACCTGGGCCTGAAGCGGCTCCGGTTGCTCACCCGCGAGCCGAAGCGCATCGTCGGCCTCGAGTCCTACGGCCTCGAAGTGTCTGAACAGGTCGTCATCGGTAAGCCCTCTCGCCCCGCCCGGTCACAAGCTCGCCGGATTCAGCGGGTGAAATAAGCTGAAGGCCACCATGCGCGTGTTCGAAGGCCAACTCGTCTCGCCGAAGGGCCGCTTCGCGGTCTGCGTCAGCCGCTTCAACTCGTTGATCACCGAGCAGCTGCTCTCGGGAGCGATCGACGCGCTGAAGCGCCACGGGGTCGACGAAGACGACATCGACGTCTACCGGGTGCCCGGCACCTTCGAGTTGCCCCAGGTGGTTCGCCGCTGCGCCGACGGCGCCTACGCGGGCGTGATCGCGCTCGGCTGCGTGATTCGCGGAGGCACCCCGCACTTCGAGTACGTCGCCGGCGAGGTGTCGAAGGGCGTGGGCAGCATCGCGCTCAGCGCGCCCTGCGCGGTCACCTTCGGGGTGCTCACCTGCGACACCGTCGAGCAGGCGGTCGACCGCGCCGGAGTGAAGGCCGGCAACAAGGGCGCCGACGCCGCGGTGGCGTGCATCGAGATGGCCAACCTGTTCGCCGGGCTGCCGGGCTCCTCGAAGGCCAAGAAGTGAGCTCCTCGCGCCGCCAGGCCCGTGAGCGGGCGTTGCAGGCGCTCTACCAGCTGGAGCTGAAGGGCGCGTCGACCCCCGAAGCCGCGCTGGAGCAGGCCTGGGCCGCCAGCGCCGAAGAGGGCCCGCGCGACGAAGAGACCCACGCCTTCGCGCTCGAGCTGGTGAAGGGCGTTCAAGATCACCTCCAGGAGACCGACGAGCTGATCCAGAAGCACTCCCACAACTGGAAGCTCGACCGCATGTCGCGCATCGACCGCAACGTGCTGCGGCTGGGCGTGTACGAGCTGAAGTTTCGCGCCGACATCCCCTCCAAGGTCAGCCTCAACGAGGCGATCGAGCTCGGCAAGAAGTTCGGCGGCGAGCAGTCGTCGGCCTTCATCAACGGCCTGCTCGACAAGCTCGCCCAGGAGCTGGCCAAGCCGTGAAAGTCGAGGCCGTCGACATCGGCCTCGAAGGCATCGATTCGCTCCAGTCCGAGTCGCTCTGCCTGTTCATCGGCCAGGACGAGCGCCCCCTCACCGGCGCCCCCGGGTTCGCCGATTGGCGCCTCAACGGCGGTCTCTCGCGGCGCCTGCTGGAGGAGTTCTTCACCGGCACCTTCAAAGAAACGCTGTTGTTACCGTCGCACGGCCTGCTGCCGCCCAAGCGCATCTTCGTGATCGGCGCCGGGCCCTTGGGTCAGCTCGACCCGTCGAAGCTGGGCGAGCTGCTCGAGACCGCCGCCCAGATGCTGAAGAAAGCAGGCGTGGAGTCGGTGGCGCTGGCGCTGCCTCCCCTCACCGGCCTCGACGACCAGGCCCGGGCCGAGCTGGTGCGCAGCCGCTTTCTGTCCCATTTCGGTCAACGCGGTGTCACCGTTCTCGCCGAGCGGGGGCTCAAGGCCGCGCTCGCTTGAAGTGATCGCGCCGCGGCAAAGGTGGTAGCGTTCTCGGCGCTCAAGTGAAGGTGCTGATCGTCGAAGACTCGAAGGCGACCCGCGAGCTGATCGCCGCCACCTGCACCTCCATTCAGGGGGTCGAGGTGGTGATGGCGATGAGCGGCTTCGAGGCACTCAAGGTGCTGCCGCGGCACCGCTTCGCGTTGATCATCACCGACATCAACATGCCCGACATCAACGGGCTCGAGCTGATCAACTTCGTGAAGAAGAACCCCAACTACAAAGACACGCCGCTGTTCGTGGTCACCACCGAAGGCCGCGATCAAGATCGCGCCCGTGGCCTGGCGTTGGGCGCGAGCGAGTACGTGGTGAAACCGTTCGAAGCGCCGAAGCTCGCCGAGCTGGTCCGCCAGTACCTCAAGCTGTTGCCCTGACCCCTTGGTCAAACGCACCCGCGCGCTCTCGGAGTTCGTGGCGGAGGCCAACGAGATTCTCGAGGGCCTCTCGCGCGACCTGTTGACCCTCGACGAGCAGCGCGGCGAAGAGCCCGAGCCCGACCTGCTCAACTCGATCTTCCGCGGCGCCCACTCGCTCAAGGGCCTCTCGGGCATGTTCGCTCAAGAGAAGCTCTCGGGGCTGGCCCACCAGGCCGAAGACCTGCTCGACGCGCTTCGCCTCGGCAAGGTGCCGCTCAACGACGAGCTGGTCGACGCGCTGATCGACACCCTCGACCTCTTCACCGCGCTGCTCGCCACCGCCGGCGAAGACCAGACCGAGGTCGGCGAGCGTGCCACCGCCCAGGCCGAGCGGCTGGCGAAGCTGGCCACCCCTTCGAAGGGCGAGTCGAACGACCCGCTCGATCAGCTGGGCCTCGACCCGGCGCTGCGCGCGGTGTTCACCGAGTACGAAGAGCACCGGCTTCGAGAGAACGTGCGCAAGGGCAACGCGCTCTGGAAGGTGCGGGCGATGTTCGCCCTCGAAGACTTCGACACCAGGCTGGCCGAGCTGAACGCGCAGCTGAAGCCGCTGGGCGAGCTGATCTCGACCCTGCCGTCGTCGCGGCCCGGCGACGAGGCGCACATCGCCTTCGACCTGGTGTTCGGCACCGCCGCCGAAAAAGAAGAGGTCGAGACGGTGGCGCAGCCGTTCGGCGCCAGCGTCGCCGCGCTGGTCTCGAAGCAGCCCGGCCACACCCCGCCCGCCAAGGTGACGAAGTTCGAGCCGCGGCCGAAGCCCGGGGCCGCCACCGCTGGCCAAGACGACGTCACCGCCGGCCGGGGCAAGCCGCTGGGCGCCGAGCCGGCGAAGAGCACGGTGCCGGAGCAGTCGCTCCGCTCGCTCACCCAGACGGTGCGGGTCGACATCGGCCGGCTCGACGGGCTGATGAACGCGGTCGGCGAGCTGTTGCTGGTGCGCGGCAACATCGCCCGGCTGGCCGACCAGGCGCGCGCCGCCGGCGGTCAGGCCCTGGGCCCGATGTTCGGTCAGGAGCTGTGGCGGGAGTCGCGGGCGCTGGAGCGCAAGCTCGACGAGTTGCAGCGCGGCATTCTCGAAGTGCGCATGGTGCCGCTCGGGCAGGTGTTCGACAAGCTCGCCCGGCTGGTGCGGCGCATCGTTCGCGAGAGCGGCAAGGAGATCGACTTCGATCTCGCCGGCGGAGACGTCGAGCTCGACAAGCTGATCGTCGAGGAGCTGTCGGACCCGCTGATGCACCTGCTGCGCAACGCGATCGACCACGGCATCGAGCGGCCCGAGGCGCGGCTGAAGGCCGGCAAGAGCCGCCGCGGCACGGTGCGGCTGAAGGCGTACTCGAAGGGCAACCACGTGGTGGTGGAGGTCGGCGACGACGGCAACGGCCTCGACATCGACCGCATCTGCGAGGTGGCGCTCTCGCGTGGGCTGGTGAAGCCCGAGACGCTGGAGGAGATGGACCGGCGCGAGCTGCTCAACCTGGTGTTCCTGCCCGGCTTCTCCACCCGCGACGACGTCAGCGAGTTGTCGGGGCGGGGCGTCGGCCTCGACGTGGTGAAGACCAACATCTCGCGGCTGTCGGGCATCATCGACATTCAGAGCGAGCGGCTCCGCGGCACCACCTTCACCCTCACGCTCCCGCTGACGCTGGCGATTCTGCGCGCGCTGGTGGTCTCGGTGTCGCACCGCACCTTCGCGCTGCCGCTCAACTCGGTGCTCGAGATTCTCTCCGTCAAAGAGGCCGACCTGCGCACGGTGGAGCGGCGGGAGGTGTTCAGCCTCCGCGGGCAGACGATTCCGTTCGTGCGGCTGGCGCAGGTGTTCAACCTGCCCTCGCGCCGGTTGGACCGGCACTACGTGGTGCTGGTCGGCCTGGCCCAGCAGCGGGTCGGGCTGGCGGTCGACGACCTGCTCGGCCAGCAGGACATCGTCACCAAGCCGCTCGGCGGCCGGCTCAACGACGTGCCCGGCATCGCGGGTGCGACCGACCTGGGTAACCGGCGCACCGTGCTGGTGCTCGATGTGGCGGGCGTGCTCGAAGAATTGCTCGGCCGGCGTGGATCCGAACATGACCGGAGCCTGCACTGACGTAGACTCGGCTCCGACGTGGCGCGCCGCTTCGAGCAACAGCTGCAGAACTTCTTCTACCGCGCCGACGAGGATGCAGGCGCGCTGCTGGCTGCCAGCGAAGGCCTGCCCGAGCTCGAAGGCCCGGTGTTCCAGGAGATGGTGGCGGAGTACCTCGCCTTCAGCCTCGAGAACGAGCTCTACGCCGTCTCGATCGAGCGGGTGCGGGAGATCGTCAAAGTGCCGCCGCTCACCGAGGTGCCTCGCGCGCGATCCGAGGTGCTAGGGGTGATGAACCTCCGCGGCGAGGTGATCCCCGTCTACGACGTGAAGCCGAAGCTCCACCTCTCGCAGCAGCCGTCGCTGGTGCGCGGGCCGGCCGACGTGCCTCGGGCGGCGCGGGTGGTGCTGCTGCGCGACGACGCGGGCGACGCCGGCATTCTGGTCGACTCGGTCAGCCAGGTGGTGAAGCTCCCCGCGGCAGGCCTGGAGCAGGCGCCTGCGGCGACCGAGACCTCCGCGGCGGTGGCGGGCATCGGGCGCAAGGGCGAGCACCTCTACATCGTGCTCGACGTGCAGGAGGTGCTCCGGTGAGCCCCGCGGTCGCGCTCTACAGCGACGACACCACGGTGCAGCTGGCCGCGCTCGAGGTCGGCGCCGAGCGCTACGTGGTCGACGTGATGCGGGTCGAAGAGGTCATTCCCCCACCCGAGGTGGTGAAGGTCGCCTCCGGCCCGTCGTTCGTGGAAGGGGTGTTCGAGCTGCGGGGCGCGATTCTTCCGCTGGTCGACGCGCGCAAGCGGCTGCTCGGCAAGAGCGGGACCTACGAGGCAGGCCGCCTGGTGGTGTGCAAGGTCGGCGGCGGGCGCTTCGGGCTGCTGGTCGACCGGGTGACCACCGTGTTTCGCACCGCGAAGTCGAACCTGAAGTCGGCGCCGCTCACCTCCACCGCGGAGCGGCCCTACGTGCTCGGCGTCTGCCACCACGCCGGCCGCCTCTACCTGATGCTCGACGTGAAGGCCCTGCTATCGGAAGGCGCCTCGCGGAGCGGAGCGAGCCCCGCGTGAACGCCTTCGAAGAAGACGACGTCACCGAGTCGCGGTACCAGAAGCTGCTCGAAGACGGCAACGGCCCCACCGCGATGCCGAAGCTGCTCGAGGCGCTTCACGACACCTCGTGGCGGGTGCGCAAGGCGGCCGCCGACCTGGTGGGCCGCACCGAGCCCACCCCCGAGCTGATCGACAAGCTGCTCGCGGTGCTGCGCGAGCGGGGTGAGACCGGCGCCCGCAACGCCGCCGCGCAGGCGCTCTCGCAGCTGGGCGAGCCGGCGGTGCCCGCGCTGGTGGGCGTGCTCTCCGACGCCGACCCCGACCAGCGCAAGTTCGCGGCCGACATTCTGGCGGTGATCGCCAGCGCCGACGCGGTGCCCGCCCTGGTGCGCGCGCTCGACGACGCCGACGAGAACGTGCGCGTCTCTGCCGCCGAGGCGCTCTCGAAGGCGGGCGGCCAGGAGGCCGGCCGGGCGCTGGAGCGGCTGCTCGACTCCGACTCGGCGCTGGAGCGGATCAGCGCGCTCGAAGGGCTGGCCCAGCTCGATCGCCCTCCGCCGCTGCCGAAGTTGATCGGCTTTCTCGACGGGCAGACGGCCCGCAGCGCGTTTCGCCTGCTCGGCCGAATGACCCACCCGGCGTGCTTCACCGCGCTCTGCCGGGCGCTGGCGGGGCCTCATCGCGACCCGGCGCTGGCGGGGCTGGGCGCGCGCGAGACGCCGCTCTCGGCCGACGAGGAGCACGCGCTGCGGCTGGCGCTCGATCGGGTGCCCGACGTGGAGACGTTTCTCGGCAACGCGCTGAGGGCCGAAGACCTCTACTTGAAGCGCGGCGGGCTGTGGGCGAGCGCGGTGGGCGACCTGGCGTCGCTGGCGCCGCGGGTCGCCGAAGCGGCCGAAGGGGGAGAGCTGGCCGAGGCGTCGCTCCGCTCGTTGCTGCGCCTGGGGCTGGAGGGCGCGCGGGTGTTGCTGGCGGGAGAGCCGGCGGCGATCTCTTCGCTGTCGCGCGAAGGCCGCGCGGTGGCGGGCGAGGCGCTGATGCGGCTGTCGGAGCCGGCGCTGGTGGCTCCCCTGGCGCGGCTGGCGGCGTCGGGCGATCTGGAGCTGACCGAGATCGCCGCCCGGGCGCTGGGCAAGTCGCGCGCGAAAGAAGCCGTCTCGCCGCTGTCGGCGGTGCTGGAAGAAGATCTGCTCGCGTCTCCCGCCGCCCGTGGGCTGGCGTCGCTGGGAGCGCAGTGGCCGACCGAGGTCGCCGCCGCGCTGGAAGACGCGCTCGAAGACCGGGTGCTCCCGCACGCGCTGAGGGCGTACGCGAAGGTGGCGCCGCGGCCGCAGGTGCTGGCCTGGGTGAAGCGGGCGCTGCACGAGCCCGAGCCGCGTGCGCGGGCCGCGGCCGCGGAGTGCGCGGGCGATCTCGACGCCGACGGCATCGACCTGCTCACCACCGCGCTGGTCGACGAGTCGGCGCTGGTGCGCAAGGCGGCGGCGCGGGCGCTCTCGGGTCAGAAGCCGGCCGCGGTGTTTCACCTGCTGGAGCGCGCGCTCGAAGACGCCGAGGCCAACGTGCAGGCGGCGGCTGCGGTGGCGGCGGGCGAGCTCGCCGAGCGCCGGCTGGAGAAGCGGCTGCTCGAGAAGACGACCTCTCCCCACGGCTCGGTGGCGCTCCACGCGTTGCAGGCGCTGCTCCGGTTCACCCTGCCCGAGGCGAAGGTGATCGAGCAGGCGACCAAACACGGCGACCCCGAGGTGGTGAAGGCGGCGCTCGCGGCCGCGGCGGAGATCAAAGACGGCGCCCGCTGGGCGGTGGAGCTGCTCAAGCACCCGCGCTGGGACGTGCGGGTGGCGGCGGCGCGCACGCTCTCGGTGGCCGGTGGGCGCGAGGCGCTGATTCCGCTCCACGCCGCGGTCGAGCGCGAGACCGACGCGCTGGCGCGTGAGCTGCTGGTGCAATCGGCGGCTTCCCTGGCGGATCGGTGAGCCGGTAATGGCGGGCTTGGACGACCGCCCGGAGATGTCGGCGGTCGAGTTCCGCCTGCTCAAGGAGCTGCTGCTCGACTGGTGCGGGCTGCTCTTGCGCGAAGACCTCAAGTACGTCGCCGAGCGGCGGCTCTGGCCCCGGCTGGAGGCGCTCGGGCTCGACGACTTCAACGCCTACTACCGGTACCTGAAGCTCGACGCGCGCGGCAAAGACGAGATGGAGCAGGCGATCGAGCTGCTGGTGCCCCACGAGACCTACTTCTTCCGCGAGCCGGCCCAGCTGGAGTCGTTCACCCAGGAGCTGTTGCCGCGGCTGCACGCGCGCAACCTGAACACCCGGCGGCTGCGCTTCTGGTCGGCGGGCTGTGCCTCGGGCGAAGAGCCGTACACGCTCTCGATGCTGCTCGACGAGTGCAAGCTGTTCGACGGCTGGGACGTTCAGCTGATGGGCACCGACATCTCGCGGCGGGTGCTCACCCAGGCGCGCCAGGCGGAGTTCGGCGCCACTTCGCTGCGCGCCACCGACCCGTCGCAGATCGCGAAGTACTTCGACCAGTCGCCCACCGGGCGGGTGAGGGTGAAGCAGCACCTGCGTGACCGGGTCTCGTTCGGCCACCTCAACCTGCTCGACGAGCAGGCGGCCGCGCTGCTCCCGCAGATGGACGTGATCTTCTGCCGCAACGTGCTCATCTACCTGGAGCCGAAGGCGCGCTCGAAGGTGGTGACCCTGTTTCACCAGAAGCTGGTGCCGGGCGGGTACCTGCTGCTGGGCCACTCCGAGAGCCTGCTGACGTTGACCACCCAGTTCGAGCTCGTTCAACTGAGCGGCGATCTCGTCTATCAACGTCCCGACGTGAGGAAATGAAGCGCAACGACCCGATCTCGGTGCTGGTGGTGGACGACTCGGCGGCGAACCGCCGGACGATCACGCAGATCCTCTCCGAGGCGCAGGGCATCGTGGTGCTCGACCGGGCCGCCGACGGGCAAGAAGGGTTGAAGAAGGCGCAGGAGCTCAAGCCCGACGTGATCACGCTCGACCTCGAGATGCCGAAGCTCGACGGCTTCGCGTTCTTGCGGCTGTTGATGACCCGCTGCCCGACGCCGGTGGTGGTGATCTCCAGCTGGGCGCACCGCAGCGACGTGTTCAAGGCGCTCGAGCTGGGCGCCTACGACTTCGTCGCCAAGCCCGAGAAGGCGCGGGGGCTCGACGCGGTGAAGGCGGAGCTGATCGAGAAGGTGCGCGCGGCGCGAATGGTGAAGCGCGAAGACGTGCAGGTCGACCTGCCTCCGGTGGTGTTGATCGGCGCCTCGACCGGAGGGCCGCCGGCGGTCACCAAGGTGGTGCAGGCGCTCGAGGGCACCCAGGCTTCGCTGCTGGTGAGCCAGCACATGCCGCCGCGCTTCACCCAGGCGTTCGCCGAGCGGCTCGACAAGCTGGGGGCGCTCAAGGTGCGCGAGGCCTCCGACGGAGATCGGGTGCTGCCGGGCCAGGTGCTGATCGCTCCCGGCGGCGGGCAGCTCGAGGTGGTGCAGGGCAGCGGCAACTCGCTGCTGGCGCGGGTGCGCGAGAAGCGTGAAGACGATCGCTTCGCTCCCAGCGCCGACCTGCTGTTCGAGAGCGGCGCCAAGCTGCTGGGCGCGAAGACGATCGCGGTGGTGTTGACCGGCATGGGCAACGACGGCGCGCGCGGGGCGAAGGCGGTGAAGGCGGCGGGCGGCGAGGTGTGGGCCGAGTCGGAGCAGAGCGCGGTGGTGTTCGGCATGCCGCAGGCGGCGATCGCCGCGGGGGCGGTGAGCCAGGTGTTGCCGCTGCCGGAGTTGTGCAGTGAGCTTTCGCGCCGGTTGAGGAAGGCCTGATGAACCTCTTGTTGTCGCTGTTGCTGTCCACCGCTCCGATGGCCGACGTCTGGCCGTACCAGGCAAAGCACCTGCCCGACGGGCGCATCGAGTACTCCTACGACCTCACGCTCTTGAAGCAGAAGCCGCCGCCGGTGGAGACGGTGGCCAACCAGGGCGAGAAGCAGACCAAGGAGTTTCTCGCCGGGCTGCCGCGCGAGGTGAAGGTGACGGTGAAGCCGGGCGCCCAGGTCGAGCTGCGCGGCGGCCGCCCGCTGGAGCCGAAGCCGCTGGTGCCGGCGTTCTCTCAGGTGTCCGACGCGCCGTACTCGTCGAGCGACCCGCTGGGGCGAACGCCGAAGAACCGGCTGCGGCCCGCGCTGGCGCCCGAAGAGCCGAAGGTGCTGGTGACCGCGGAGGCGGTGCTCTGGCGGGTGCGCCGCTTCGAAGACGGAGCGCTGGGCGCGCTGCTGCTCGACTCCGACGCGATCAGCCAGCAGCTGTGGAGCAAGGTGATCGAAAAAGCGCAGGTGAAGCGGCGCAACAGCGGAGGCGACGCCGCCGAAGGCGCGATGCTGCTGGTGGCCCGCATTCTGATCGCCCAGGCGCAGGGTGACGGCGCGAAGATTCCCAAGGCGCAGCTCACCGACGGCGCGCTGGCGCAGGTGGCGGAGCAGGAGCTGAAGGCGCTCGGCGACAAGCAAGACTCGGTGATGCCCTGGCGCTTCGAGGGGTGGACGCCGGAGCTGAAGGCCGCCGCGGTGCGCACCCACCTGTTCGGCGTGCCGCTGCCGACCTCGCGGCCGGGCGCCGCCGCGGGCCTGGTGTTTCTCGGCGCGGTGCAAGACCCGAAGCTCGAGCCACTGTGGACGAAGCTGCGCGCGCGGCGTGACGCGTCGATCGCTCCGGTCGACGAGCCGCTCTTGCGGTGGAAGGAGCTGTCGCAGGGCAAGACCGACGCGTCGCTCGAAGATCTGGCCGGCTTTCTCGACTCGTTGGGCAACTTCTCGGGGCAGCCGCTGCTGGCGCGGGCGACCACTCCGGCGCGCAAATTCCTCACCGAGCTCGAAGGGCAGGCGAGGGTGGCGGCGGTCGACGAGCTGGTGGCGGCGGCGGGCGATGGGCGGCTCACCGGCGAGCACGACGCGAAGTCGTCGATCGCGGAGCTGTCGGACTGGGCGCTCGCCGGGTTGCCGGCGGTGGAAGAAGCGAAGGGTCTGTCGGTCGACGCCAGCTGGCGGGCGCGCCGGTCGAGCGCGTTCGCGGCGGTGCTCGGGCTTCACCGCGACTCCAGCGACGACGGCAGCGATCTGCCCGAGCCCGACGAAGACCGGTCAGACCTGCACGTGCGGCTGATGGTGCCGCCCGACCTGGTGGCCGAGCCGTCGCCGGTGACCTACTCGCGCGAGGTGATCTCGCTCGATCGCATCGCGGCGGTGTTTCAGCAGCAGGGCATCTGCAACCTGCACGCGATCACGCCCGACGGCAGCCGCTCGCCCGACACCATCTGCAACGAGGCGAAGAGCTGGGGGCAGATCATGCGGGGGCTGTCGCACCTGGTCGACCTCGGCGGCGACCCGAAAGATCTCGCGGCGGCGAAGCGGTTCGCCGACACCTGGCGGCAAGACTCGGCGCTCCGCAGCGACGTGCGCGAAGCGAACGCACTGCCGATCGCGGCGGGGTCGAAGCGGCTGCACTCCGCGGTGATCGGGGTGGGCCGGCGCGAGCTGGCGGTGCAGTGGGGCGCTCCGCCGGAGCTGGTGGAAGAGCTGAAGGATTCGTTCATCGTCGCGCCGGCCGAGCAGAGGTACCTCGTGCCGCAGTTGGTGACCAAGGGGACCTGGGCTGACGCGAAGGCGCCGCCGGTCGAGCGGGCGAAGCTGAAGGCGCTGTGTGATGCGGCGAACGGGGATCCCGGCGAGATCGAGGGCGCGTTCAGTAGTGCGGTGAAGTGAACCCGCGGGTTCGATGAACTGCCGGGGCCGGGACCGGGACCGGGTGCGCATTCGGGCTCGGGCCCGGGTGCGCAACAGCGGCGGGTTCGTGCTGGGGTTTGCGCTCGGGAGCGGTCCCGAACCCGAGAGTCGTTTTCCGAACCCGTTCCCCGTGCCCGAATGCGAACCCGGTCCCCGTCCCGGGCCCGGCAGTACCACCTGATCAGCGGCAGTCGTACCGCTGCAGCTCAGCCCCCTGCTCGGTTCGATACAAATACAGCACCCCGCCTTCTTCCCCGACGGTGAGCTCCCGAAACGTCTCATCGGCATCACTGCTGGCGGGAATCTGCGTCACCCCCAACGGCCGTCCATCCAACGGGTCGAGGCACATCAGCGACATCATCGCCGCAGCGCCCTCGGCCGGCTCGAGCAGGGCCGCGAGGTAGATGATCCCGCTCCGGTCGGTGTCGAGCAGGGTCAGCGCCAGAACCGGCGCCGCAAGCTGGTACTGCTGTGAAAACCGCGGCTGCCGCGACTGCGCTTCGATCGCCATCAGGTAAACGCCGGGAGCGCCCGGCTGCGAGATGCCGGCGGTGAGGTACACGGTGCCGTCTTTCGACAGCCGCCCCGGCACCTCGTCGCGGGTCGCCGCCGCCTGACCCGAGGTGGTGCCGATCTTCACCTGGTCGGCGTGCTCCCGCTCGACGTAGACGTCTTTGCCGTCGGAGAAGACGCCGGTCACCGCTCCGCCCTCGGGTATGCCGCCGCCCTCGACCGCGAGGGTGCCAGTCACTTTTCCATCGGGGCCGACCAGCGCCACCGACTTGTCGAGGCTGCGGTCGAGCACCAGCGCGGTGCCGTCTTTCGCCACCGCGACGTCTTGCGCGCCGCGCACCGGCAGCGGCGTGGTGCTGAGCAGCTTGCCGTTCTTGTCGAGCTTGAGCAGCCGCTCGTTCACCTGGTCGAGCACCACCACCTCGCCGCCCGGGGCGACCGCGAGGCTCATCGGGCCCTCGGGGTTGCCGTTCTCGGGGCGGTTGCGGCCGAGCTGATCAGCGCCCGAGCCCCAGCCGAACTTCGCCACCACGTTCTTCGCCTGGCCGTGCGCCGGCTCCACCGCCACTCCGGCGTCGAGCTCACGCGCGCGGGTGCGCAGGCTCTGCAGCACCTCGGGCGGCTCCGGGTGGGCCATGGCCGGCTTCGACTTCGACTCCTGGGCGGCGACCGGCTCGGCCACGGCGTCGGGCCGGGTGAGAAACCACACCAGAATCGCGAGGCCGGCGAGCACCACGATCGCCATCAACAGAAAGGGCCGTTTCATCGGGCGGCGAATCCATCACACCGCGCGCGCGCGCAGAACTGTCGCGTCAGGGTGACACCGAATCCCGAAGGTGACGTCGCGAGAAGGGACACGATCGTTGTCCTTTCGTCTGCGCCTCGGACGGCCACTCGCGTAAAGGATCTTGGCGCCTGGACCCCCGTCTCCCTCTGAGAGACCCGATTGGCACGCTGCTCGCTCAGTGGCCGGCGCATGAAGAACTCCCTCCTGATCGCAGCGTTCGCCCTCGTCGCGTGCACCGGAACGGTGGGCAACACCGGTATCGACAACAACCCCCTCACCGGCGCGCCCGAAGACGCGGCGTCGAGCGGCTCGGCCCTCTCCGGCAGCTACGCGGTGGGCAGCACGCTGAAGACGACCGCCAACCTGAACCTCCGCACCGGCCCGTCGACCAGCAACAGCATCCGTCTGGTGATCCCCGACGGAGCCCACGTCACCACCGTCGCCGCCGCGCCGAGCAACGGTTGGTACAACATCAAGTACAACGGCACGGTCGGCTGGAGCTCGGGCGCGTACCTCGCCTACGTCTCCGCTCCGCCCAACACCGGCGGCTCGACGATCACCTCGGCCGACCGGGGCGGCGCGATCCTCCGCGCGAAGTCGGGCGTCGGCTTCTCGTACTGGTGGGGCCACGGCGCGTGGGACCCCGCGGGCGTCGCGAGCTCGTCGGCCGGCGCCTGCTACGGCGGCTGCCCGTCGTGCACCCACTCCGGCACCCACGGCGCCGACTGCTCGGGCTACGTCGGCAAGATCTGGCAGGTCACCTCGAACCACTCGCTCTCGGTCGACCAGCACCCGTACTCCACCGCGAGCTTCGTGCACGACACCTCGCTCTGGAAGACGGTCAGCCGCAGCTCGCTGATCAAGGCCGACGCGCTGGTCTACAACTCGAACGGCGCCGGTCACATCTTCCTCTATGAGTCGGGCGACGGCTGGGGCTCGATGTGGACCTACGAGGCAAAGGGCTGCAGCTACGGCATCCTCCACGACCTGCGCACCGCGTCGAGCGCGTACCACGGCATTCGCCGCGCGGGGTACTGACAGCCTTCGTCGCATTCGCCCGGCTGCTGCACTAACCTGCCCAGCCGTCATGCCGGGGAAGTCTGATGTCGACCCGCACGCCACGCCGCCACTTCCCGACAAGGGGAGTGACGGCGCGGGCGTTTCTGAGCGGGGCACTGCCCACATTCAAGCGCTCGCCACGCTCGCCGCCGGCGTGGCCCACGAGATCAACAACCCGCTCGGCTACCTGCGCGCGAACCTCGAGTTCATTCAGCTCGAGCTGAAGAAGCTGCAGGGCATCAACCCCGAGCTCCTTGCGGCGATCAGCGACGCGATCGACGGCTCGGAGCGGATCGCCTCGGCGGTGCAGGCGGCCAGCCTGTTCGGCCAGCACGATCGCGGCGGCATCGGGCCCACCTCGGTGAACAAGCTGGTCGAGACCGCGCTGCGAATGGCGTGGCCGCACCTCGGCCGGAGCGCCAAGCTCGAGAAGGTGCTCGACCCGGTGCCGGAGGTGCTGGCGAACGAGGCCCGGCTCGCCCAGGTGGTGTTTCAGCTGCTGGTACACGCCGCCGACTCGATGCTCGGCCTCGAGGGCAAGCACACGCTCTGGGTTCGCACCCGCTACGACCCGCAGACCAACGAGGTCGTGATCGAGGTCGAAGACGACGGCCCCGGGCTCTCGCCGTACGAAGCGCGCCGCGCGTTCGACCCGGTGGCGTCGGTGAATGCCCGCGCCGACGGAGCGCTCGGTCTGCCGTTCTGCTACCGGCTGGTCGGCTCGATGGGAGGGGGAATGAGCCTGCTCACCGCTCCCAACCAGGGCCGCAAGGTGCGGGTTCACCTGCCTGCCGTGAGCCCCCTGGTGCGCCCGCAGTGAGGCCGGCGCTCGCGCTGGCGTTGGTGGTGCTGGTGTCGTGCGACGGCGACCCCGAGCCGGCCAGCCTCACCGAGGTGTTGATTCCCTCTCCGGCGAAGATCGACTTCGGGTTCGTGCCCGCGGGGCAGACGGTGATGACCTCGTTGTCGCTGCACAACACCGGGAAGAAGCAGCTGCACCTCAAGGCGCCGATCGTCTCGCAGGCGGGCATGGGGTTCTCGGCGGAGGCGTTTCCCGTGCAGTTGATGCCCGATGAGACGTTGTCGGGGACGGTGAAGTTCGATTCGGAGACGTTTGAAGGGCACAGCCTTGGGAACATCGATCTCGAGGCGACGGAGTTCAGCGACTCGGTGCTCGTCGAACTGCGCGCCGACGCTGGGAATTGAAACGGCTGAACAACCGGGCCCGGCTTTTCCTCGAATCCTGTCCGTTGCCACCCGCTCGCGCGTCTCTTAAGACGGCCCGCAAATGTCTTCCCTGTCCGAAAAATACGAACCGTCGGTGATCGAACCCAAATGGCAGAAGCACTGGGACTCGAACCAGCTCTTCAAAATCGGCCAGTCGAAGGGGCCCGCGGCCCCAAAGAAATACGTGCTCGAGATGCTGCCGTACCCCTCCGGCAAGATGCACATGGGGCACGTGCGCAACTACCTGCTGGGTGACGTCTACGCGCGCTTCTTCAGAATGAAGGGCTTCGACGTCGTTCACCCGATGGGCTGGGACGCGTTCGGTCTGCCCGCCGAGAACGCCGCGATCAAAGAGGGCGTTCACCCCGCGACCCGCACCGCGCAGAACATCGAGAGCTTCAAGGCCGAGATCCTGTCGCTGGGCTACGCCTACGACTGGTCGCTGGAGGTCGATACCTCCAAGCCCGAGTACTACCGGTGGAATCAGTGGTTCTTCCTGAAGATGCTCGAGAAGGGCATCGTCTACCGCCGGTTCTCGAAGGTGAACTGGTGCGGCGTGTCGGTCGCCAACTCGACGCCCTGCAACACCGTGATCGCCAACGAGCAGGTGAAAGACGGCAGCTGTGAGCGCTGCGGCTCGAAGGTGATCGACAAGCAGATGCCCGAGTGGGCGTTCAGAATCACCAAGTACTCTCAGTCGCTGCTCGACGCGCTCGACACCCTGAAGGAGTGGCCCGACCGCATCGTCGCCGCCCAGCGCAACTGGATCGGCCGCAGCGAGGGCGTCGAGGCCGACTTCGCCGTCGGCGCCGACAAGCTGCGGGTGTTCACCACCCGCATCGACACCGTGTTCGGCTGCACCTACGTCGTCGTCGCTCCCGACCACGCGCTGGTGAAGAAGATCACCACCCCCGAGCAGAAGGCCACTGTCGACGCCTTCGTCGCCAAGATGGCGGCGCAGTCGAAGACCGAGCGGCTGGGCGAAGACGCCGAGAAAGAAGGCGTGTTCACCGGCGCCTTCGCCGTCAACCCGTTCAGCGGCGAGAAGGTTCCGGTGTGGATCGCCAACTTCGTGGTCAGCGACTACGGCACCGGCGCGGTGATGAGCGTGCCCGGCCACGACGCGCGCGACCATGCGTTCGCCACCAAGTACTCGCTGCCGGTGAAGCGGGTGATCGACGCGCCCGATGGCGCGCAGCCCGAGCTGCCGTACACCGAAGACGGCGTGATGCGCGATTCAGGGCCTTTCACCGGGCTCCAGTCGGCCGAGGGCCGCGCGAAGATGGCCGCGCAGCTGCAGGCCGAGGGCAAGGGCGAGCCCAAGGTCACCTGGCGCCAGAAAGACTGGGGCTTCAGCCGCCAGCGCTACTGGGGCACTCCGATCCCGATTCTGTACTGCGACAAGTGCGACCCGAAGCACGAGGGCATTCCGGTGCCGTACGACCAGCTGCCGGTGCGGCTGCCCGAGATCGACACCGCCACGGTGCTGACCGGCAAGGGTGAGCCTCCGCTGGCGAAGGTGCCCAGCTTCGTCAACGTCAGCTGCCCGAAGTGCGGCGGCCCCACGCGGCGCGAGACCGAGACGATGGACACCTTCGTCGACTCGACCTGGTACTTCTGCCGCTACCTGTCGCCGAAGTTCGACGCGGCGCCCTTCGACGCCGAGGTCGCGAAGCGCTACCTGCCGGTCGACATCTACGTCGGCGGCCCCGAGCACGCGACGATGCACCTGCTGTATTTCCGCTTCTGGTACCGGGTGATGCGCGAGCTGGGGCTGACCCAGTCTGATGAGCCGGTGCAGCGGCTGATCACCCAGGGCATCGTCAACGGCCCCGACGGCCGCAAGATGTCGAAGCGCTGGGGCAACGTGGTCGCGCCCAAGGAGCTGGTGCAGGAGTACGGCGCCGACACCTGCCGCACCTACGTGCTCTTCGCCGGCCCTCCGCAGCAGGACTTCAACTGGGACGACAAGCAGGTCAACGGCGCCTACAACTTCCTCAAGCGGGTCTGGGCGCTGGCCTACAAGCAGCACGCGGCCTGCGCGACCGCGAAGTTCAGCGGCAACTTCGAGGGCAAGGCGCTGGAGATTCGCAAGGCGGCCCACAAGTACCTGAAGCGCACCAGCGAGGCGTTCGAGCGGCTGTCGTTCAACACCGCGATCGCCGGGGCGATGGAGTTCGTCAACACGCTCTACGGCAACATGGACGTCTCCACCGACGCCGAGAAGGCCGCGATGGGCGAGGCGATTCGCACCCTGGCGATCGGCCTGACGCCGATTGCGCCGCACATCTGCGACGAGATTCACGCGGCGTACGGCGGCAGCAAATGCACCGTGCAGGAGGAGTGGCCCGCGTTCGACCCCAAGCTGGTGGTCGACGACACCGTCACCTACCCGGTCTCGATTCAGGGCAAGCGCAAGAGCGAGATCGTGATGCCCGCCGCCGCCACCGAAGCCGAAGTGCGCGCCGCGGCCGAAGCCGAGCCGAAGGTGCAGGCGGCGCTGGCAGGTCAAACCATCGCGAAGGTGATCTTCGTGCCGAAGAAGATGATCAACTTCGTGCTCGGGAAGACCTGATGCTCGGCCTGGTGGTGGTGCTGATGCTCGGCGCTGATCCCTCTCCCACGGGAGAGGGTGCGCGGAGCGCGGGTGAGGGCGTGACAGAATCGCCGGCAGTCCCGACCGAGCGCCCGACCGAACCCGCTCCGACCCTCGACGCGGCGAACCGCGCGAAGCTTCAGCACGACTACACCCGCCTCGAAACCGAGCGCCCCTCGCTGCGCCTCCCGTGGATCATCACCGGCTTCGGCCTGCTGTTCGTCGCCTTCGGCGCCGAGCTGGTCGGCGGAGCCTGGGGTTGGTCACGAATCAACCCCTCCGGCGCGTGGAACCAGGCGACCACCCGCTACCTCACCGCCAGCGGCACCGGCTACCTGCTGGGCGGGCTGACCATCTCGCTCACCGGTGCGTACCTGGTCTTCAAGGCCTTCCGCGAGCGGCGCTCCTACGACGTACAGCTGAGCGAAATTCAGGCCCTGCTGGGCGCGCCCTAGTAGAGTCGCGGCTCCACCTTCAAGGAGGGGTCATGCTCGTCGCACTGCTGCTCGCCACTCTCCCCGTCAACTCGGCCGCAAGCGAGGCTTCGGCCACCGCCAACGTGCGCTTCACCCACGCCACGCTGCTCGACTCGGGCGCCCGGGTTCAGTTCGTCGACGACGAGGGCGAGAACCCGAACGGCGACTTCCCTCCGATCGAGCAGATGACCCGTGAGCAGCTCCAGCGGGAGTGGGATCGCCTCGACTCCACCCGCCCCGGTCTCGGCGGTGGCATCGGCCTCGCCGCAGGTGGCGTCGCGGTGGCGATCGTCGGCTTCTATGTCGCGTACGCGGGCCTCGCCGCGGCGATCGTGAGCTCCAACACCAACGTGTCGGGCATCTCACCCACGGTGGGCGCGGTGCTGATCGTGATCGGCCTGGTGTTGCTCGCCGGCGGCATCACCCTCGGCATCATCGGCGGCCTCAAGATTCGCAGCACGCTGCGCGAGCGCAGCCGAATCGGCGAGCAGATGAACCGCATTCAAGACCGGCTCAACTCCAACCCAGGTCAGCCGTATTACCCGCCGCCCCCGCCGGGTGATCAGAACTCGCCGCCGCCTCCGCCTCCTCCGCCGCCGTCGGTGCAGAACCTCACCCCGGTCACCTCGGGCGGTTTCGCGCTGGCGTCGTGGTAACCGCGGTCGCCCTCGCGCTCGTCGTCTCCGCGGGCCCGCTCGCGGAGCAGCCCGATCTCTCGACGATGACGTACCCGCAGCTGTCGGCGGAGTACGACCGGCTGGCGGCCTCGCGCCCCAACCTGGTCGGGCCGATCGTGCTCGTCTCCGGGAGCGAGGTCGGCTTCGCGATGGCCGCCGACCTGCTCTACACCGGCATCGGCGTCGGCTTCGGCACCACCGCCGGCACCGGGGTCGCGGCCGGCTCCGACGCGGGCTGGCTGCTGGTGTCGATCGGCGCGGTGCTGTTCGTCGCCAGCGCGTTGATCGGCATCTACGGCACCGTGCGTCTCTACGACGTGATTCGCAGACGCTTCGTGCTCGGCGCCCAGATGGACGAGGTGCGCACGCGAATGACCGACCCGTCGCTTTCGCCCGCGGCTTCCACCGGAGGGATGGCGCTGCTCTCGTGGTGAAGACGGGGTGGCTGCTGTTGTTGCTGGCCGGCTGCGGCTACCAATTCACCCACGTCGGCGGTGAGCTCCCCGAGGGCGTGCAGAAGGTTCACGCCGCGGTGTTCGTCAACAAGACCCCCGAGCCCGGCGCGGAGGCGATCTTCACCCAGTCGCTCCGCGAGCAGCTGCTGCGCGCCGGCCGCCTGGAAGACGCCGCGCTCGCCCAGGCCGAGATCAAAGGCACCCTCGAAGGCATCTCCGGCTCGCCGCTGCTCACCGAGCCCGGCCGCCTGCCCACCTACCGGCTCAACGCCACCGTCACCCTGAAGCTGGTGAAGGGCGAGCGCGAGCTCACCCGCCAGGTCGTCTCGGGCAGCGAAGACTACCTGGGCGGCGCCGACGTGCTGCTCACCGAGTCGAACCGCCAGGCCGCGCTCCACCGGCTCTCCGACACCTTGATGCGCGAAGGCTTCGAGCGGCTGGCGAGCACCTTCTAACGGGGCTTCTCTTCGGCGCGCAGCGACTCCAACGCCGCCTGACCGGTGAGCTGTGGCGCGGCCGGGCCATCCCACAGCTTCACCCCGAGGTGCTCGGCCAGCTGCTGCGCCTCCTGGCGAATCACCGACAGCTTCGAGTGATCGACCACCGCGATTCGGGAGCGGTCTTTCATCACCAGGTTGAGCTGGTAGCTGTCGTAGCCGCCGCTCTCGTCGCCGGCTTCCCAGTGCTCGAGCAGCTGGAGCGCGTGCACCGCCTCGAACGGCACCCGCTCCCTGGCGATCACGATCTGCTTCGAGTTGCGATCGAAGCTCCGCTCCACCGGGAGCAACAGGTAGACGCCGATGCCGAGAAAGACGAGCCCGAACACCGCGCACGGCGAGAGCTTCACCGCGCAGACCGCCGCGAACACCAGGCCGGGAACGCCGAACGCCAGCGCGGCGAGCGTCATCTGAATCGAGCGCTCGTAGCGCAGCCGGCCCGCGCCGTCGGCGACCAGCTTCATGGTGCGAAAGTTGGAGACGCCCGCCTTGCTCTTCTTCAGGCGCGTCCACGGCACCTGAGCAGCCAGCGGATCGCCAAAAGACGCCGCATCCGGCGCGCGGATGAACGAGGCGGCGGCGGCTGCGAGCTTCTCCCCCAGGTTCTCGAGCAGGCCCATAGGCCCGCGAGGCTACCCGGGGGAGCAGAACCGGCGTTACTTCTTCGCGGCTTTTGCGGCCAGCGCGTGCGCCAGGCGGCCGATGCGGCGCGAGGCGTTGCGCGAGTGCAGCACGCCCTTCTGCGAGGCGCGGGCGAGCGCGGAGGTCGCGTTCTTCACCAGCTCCGCGGCCTTGGCATCGCCCTTGGCGACGGCCTCACGGGCGGCCTTGAGCGCATCCTTCAGCTCGGTGCGGACGGCGACATTGCGGGCGCGGCGCTTCAACGACTGGCGGTTGCGCTTTTCGGACGAACGAAGATTTGCCACTGATCAGCTCCTGAAATTCGAAAGAGGCCGGGTACCTACGACGCACTGACCCGCAAGGTCAAGGTTTGCTTCCCTTTGCCTTCTCCTCGCGCTTGGCCTGCTGCCACAGCTCCTCCATCTGCTCCAGGGTGGCGGCGCCGAACGCCACACCCTGTTGCTCGAGCAGCTCCTCAACCCGTTGAAAACGCCGGGTGAAACGGCGGTTGGCCGAGCGCAGGGCGTCCTCCGCGGGGGTCTTGATCCACCGGGCGAGGTTGGCGACCGTGAACAGCACGTCGCCCAGCTCGTGCTCCAGCTCGTCGCGATCACCCTTGGCGATCGCCTCGTCGAGCTCCCGAAGCTCCTCGTCGAGCTTGTCGCGAACGTCTTTGATTTGCTTCCACTCGAAGCCGACCCGGGAGGCCTTCTCGGTCAGCCGCTCGGCCCGCAAGAGCGCCGGCGCGTCGGGAGGCACCCCGGTGAGCACGCTGCCCGCCTTGCCGGTCTTCTTCTCGCGCTCCTTCGCCTTCAGCTTGGCCCAGTTCTCCAGCACCTGGTCGGGGCCGTCGACCCGCCACTTGTTCTCGCCGAACACGTGCGGGTGGCGGGAGGTGAGCTTGTCGGCGATCGCGTCGGCCACGTCGGCCAGCCCGAACTCGCCTTTTTCCATCGCCAGCTGGGAGTGGAAGACGATCTGAAACAGCAGGTCGCCCAGCTCCTCGGCGAGCGGGTGCCACGGGCCGCCCTCGGAGACGGCGTCCATCTCCTCCAGCACCTCGTAGGCTTCTTCGATCAGGTACGGCCGCAGCGAGCGGAGGTCCTGCACTTTGTCCCACGGGCAGCCATCGGGCGCGCGAAGGGCCTTCATGACCGCCACCATGCGTTCCACCGCGGGGCCGGCCGGACGGGTCGGATCCATGGGGGCGCCCTTAGCATGAACGCGCCGCGAGTCATGTGTGACACCAGTCGTGTTTTGCCCACGAAACGGTAAGCTCGGGCTCCGGGTGAAGCTCCGCCTCTTTTTCCCAGTCCTGGTCCTGGCCGGCTCCGCGTTCGCACAGGTGAACGAGGTCGATCCCGACACGGTCGAGGTCGAGCAGCGCAAGCCGGCCAACGTGGTCGACCCCGACGCGGTCGAGGTGAAGAAGCGCCCGAAGGAAGACTTCATTCAGCCCGAGGGCAATTCCCAGGTGCGCAGCGGCGCGCGCGACGGCGGCACCGCGACCAGCGGCGGCTCGAAGAAGAACGACAAAGACAAGAAGGCCGCCGCGGCGCAGCCCGAGGCGCCGGCGAAGCCGCCCGCGCCGCCGATTCTCGTCGCCCAGACCTCCGACGCCGACCTCCAGGCCGCCTGGGAAAAGTGGCGCGCCGCGAACGAGAAGAACGACGTCAAGGCGGAGGCCACCGCGCGGGCCGAGCTGCTCGCGCTCAAGGCCCGCTCCGGCTCGACCGCGCTGGTGCCGTACGCGGTCGGCCTCTTGCGCGCGGCCTCGCAGCACCAGGCGGCGGGCGACTCGACCGCGGCGGTGGAGCTGGCCCAGGCCGCGGTGGAGCTGGCGCCCCGGGTGCCGGTGATTCACCTGATGCAGGCGCGGGTGTTCTTCGAGGTCGACCCGACCAACCCCGGCCGGGTGTTCGAGTCGGTGCGCAACGGGCTGGTTCTCGGGCTCGACGACCCGCAGTTCCTCCGGCCGATCATCGCCGACGTGGCGGCGACCTTTCTCACCGCGCTGATGGTGCTCGCGGCCGCGGTGGTCGCGGTGCTGTTCCTGCGGCGGGTGCGCTACTTCCTCCACGACTTCCACTTCATCTTCCCGCGGGCGTTGGCGCGCTGGCAGTCGGCGGCGCTGGCGGTGCTGTTCCTGCTCACGCCGATCGTGTTTCGAATGGGCGTGGCGCCGGCGGTGTTGCTGCTGTTCGCCACCGTCTCGCTCTACCTCACCACCGCGGAGCGGCTCACCGCCTGGGTGCTGGTGACGCTGCTGGGCGCGATTCCCGTGCTGGGCCAGCTGTCGGCCGGCGCGACCTCGTTCGCCGGCACTCCGGCGGAGCGCGCGTACCAGCTCGAGCAGGGCGGGCCGAACACCGAGTCGCTCGCCGCCGAGGTGGTGGCCGCCGCGAAGCAGGACAAGGCGACCTTCGCCGAGCTGTCGGCGCTTGGCAGCTGGCAGCTGCGCCGCGGCCGGCTCGACGCCGCGATCGACACCTTGAAGGGCGCGCTGTCGAAGCGGCCGAACGAGCCGCGGGCGTCGAACAACCTCGGCGTGGCGATGATGCTGAAGGGCGACCTCGACAACCCGAAGAGCCTGTTCGAGGGCTCGGCGCAGGCGGAGCCCAGCGCGGGCGTGCCGCTCTACAACCTCGGCCGCCTCTACCAGCGGCGGGTGGCGTCGCTCGGCGAGTCGGCGGCGAGCGAGGTCGATCGCGCGAACCAGGCGATGTTCGAGGCCAAGCAGCGCGAGCCCGAGCTGGGCAACCGCAAGGAGCCTCCGCCCGACAAGCTCGACGGCAACGTGGTGCTGATCACCGAGCCGATCGCGCGGGCCGATCTGCTGTCGTTGACCACCGCGACCGACGCCGAAGAGCGGGTGGGCTCGGAGCTGACCCAGACGGTGCTCGGCGATGTGCCCGAGAACCTGGCGCCGTTCTACCCGTTCGTGGTCGGCGCGCTGTTGTTCGCGGTCGGCTTTCTGCAGCTGACGTTGGGTGCGGCGCGGCCGTGCAACAAGTGCGGCCAGCCGGTCTCGAAGCGGAGCGACCCCGACGTGGTGCCGGGCACCGCATTGTGCACCCAGTGCGTGAACGTGTTCGCCAAGCGAGGGGTGGTGCCGCCGTCGCTCAAGGTTCGCAAGCAGCTGGAGGTGACCCGGTTCGCCACCCGCACCGAGCGCGCCAGCTACATTCTGGGCGCGATCTGCTCGGGCATGGGGCACGTGTTCACCGGCAACGCGGTGCGCGGCTCGATCTACGGGTTCATGTTCGTGTTCGGCGTGGTCGCGCTGGTGCAGCGAAACGGCGTGCTGCGCGCACCGTACGAGACACCGCCGGGGCTGTTGGTGGCGATACCGGTGGGGCTGGTGCTGGCGCTGGTCTACGGGCTGTCGCTGCGCGGGCTGTTCAGGAGGGCCGGGTAAATGGCTCTCAAAGGCACACTGAAGGACTTCGGCATCGCCGACATTCTTCAGCTGATCGGCCAGCAGGGGAAGACGGGGCAGCTGCACCTCAAGTCGCGCGACCAGGAGGTGGTGGTCGCTTTTCAGAACGGCAACATCGTTCGCGCCGAGAGCTCGACCCGAAACAAGAAAGACCTGATCGGCTCGATGCTGGTGCGGGCGGAGCTGATCACCGAGGCACAGCTGGAGTTCGCGCTCGAGGCGCAGAAGCGCACCCTGCAGCGGCTGGGCGACGTGCTCACCCAGCAGGGCGTGGTGGCGGCCGATCGCTTCAAGCAGATGGTGCAGCTGCAGACCACCGAGACGCTCTACCGGCTGTTCGGGTGGAAGACCGGCAACTACGAGTTCGAGCAGGTCGACGTCGAGGTCGACCCGTCGTTCACGCCCCTGCGCGCCGAGTCGGTGCTGATGGAGGGCTTTCGGCTGGTCGACGAGTGGCCGGTGGTGCGGCGCAAGATCACCTCTTACGCGCTCACCTTCGACAAGCTGAAGGAGCTGCCGCCGGCGCCGCTGAAGCAAGACGCGTTCGACGAAGCGCTCGACAACGCGTTCGGCGACAAGCCGGAAGGCGCCTCCTCGCAGGGCAGCGAGTTCCAGGCGGTGGGGGAGTTCGAGCGCAAGGTCTACAACCTGGTCGGCACCGGGCGCACGGTGCGGCGGCTGATCGACCTGGCGTGCCTTGGCGAGTTCGAGACCTGCAAGGCGCTCTGCAACCTGGTGAACCTCGAGTACCTGCGGGTGGTGCCGACGGTCGGTCACGACGACGACATCGGCGACGACGAGGGCGGCCGGTTTCAGCGCGTCAGCGGCATTCTCGGCCGGGTGGCGGTGACGATGCTGGTGATCGCGGGCCTGATCTTCGTCGGCAGCCGGGTGGACTTCGGCGCGCTGCGGTTGGGCGGCGGCAACGCGTCGAGCTACACCGACCCGGCGATTCAGCGGTTCATCTCGCGGCAGCAGATCTCGCGCATCGCCGCGGCGCTCGACGTCTACAAGCTCGAGAAGGGTCAGCTGCCCGACGCGCTCGACGCGCTGGTCGACACCAAGCTGCTCCGCGAAGACGACCTCAAGTACCCGTGGCGCGACACGTATTACTACCGCCGCGAGGCGGGCTCGTACGTGCTGCTCCCGCCGCTGCGCTGACGAGGGTGGCGAACCGCCGCTCTACATCTCGGTGACGCTGGGGCTGAGCGAGCCGTCGTTGACCAACTGGGTGCAGGCGTCGCCCTTGAAGTGGAGCACGGTCGGCGAGTGCAGCTCCCACTGCGCGGTAGAGACCGCGGACCCATTGAGATCGACCTCGATGTGGTCAGCGGTCTCGGACGACCCGAGCGACCAGAAGCAGCGGCTGCGGATCTTCAGCTCCTGGCGAATGCGGTCGGCCGCGGGTGCGAACTCCGCGAGGTTGGAGAACTTCCACTGACCGGTGCAGAAGCCACTCGAGTTGCAGGTGCCTCCGTCACCACAGTCGGAGGAGGTCGTGCAGTCGTGTTGTACGGTGGTCTTCATCTGGCCGAAGACGGTCTCGGCCAGCGCCTGGTCGTCGCCGGCGCCGTTGAAACCGAGCGGCAGAGATCATCAAGTCGATGTTGGCGTTGAAGAGCGCGTTCGCCGCGTTGAGCGTCGCGAGGTCATCCAGGCAGCCGAGGTAGCAGAGCCCACTCGGCATCGTGCAGGTGCCGGTGGTGCAAGTGCAGCTTCCAGTGGTGCAGTTGTTGGCGTTGTTGGAGTCGCAGTTCGGAACGCCGTCCGTGAACAGCAACACCAGATCGTTGCCCGGCGTGTTCAGACCTCCGTCGAGGTCGAAGGGGTTGAACAGGCCGATCGAGTACAGCAGCGAGTCTGCCGTTGGAGTGCCGCCGCCCGGCTGCAAGCCCGGCACGAGGCCCACCAGTTGGTCGAACGACAGGTCGCGCACGGTGGTCTCGTTCGTGGCCGGAGAGCAGGAATTCGACGCAGACACGGGAAAGCTCACCAGGTTGTGAACCCCCGCATCGAGCCCGGTCGACGCAATCGCTTCTCCGAGCAACTCCATCCGCGTTTCGCAGCCAGCCGGGCAAATACTGGCAGGCCCACAGGCTCCGATGGTCGTGGGGCAGGGCGGTGCGGTCGACACGTTCGTCAGCATCGAGCCCGACTTGTCGATCAGCCAGGTGACCCGCGCGGGAATGACGGTGCTGGTCACCGCCTGCCGGTTCTTCACGGGAATCTTGTCGATCGGCTTGAGCGATGGGCTGCACGACAGAGCGACGACGATCACGGGTGCGAGTGCGCGCATGCGGGTCTCCTTGTTCGCGACGCGCATCAGTTCCCGTGGGTGAATTTCGCGGCTCATCGAAGTGAAAGCCCGATCGAGATCGAGAACATCGGCTGGCCGATGGTGGCGACGCGGGTGTCGGCGAACTGCATCTTGATCGCCGGTACCGCCACCGCGAGGGCCGCGCGCGCCGTCAGCGCCAGGAAGTCATTGAGCGGGAGCTCGGCGTTGAGCGCTGCGCCTGCGGCGGCCGCGGTGGCGGTGCCGGTGGTGCCCACGTACCCGTGCAAATCGGTGTGACCGGTCGCCCAGGCGAGCAGCGCTCCGGAAGACAGCTCGGGCCGGAGTGTGACCCACCCCGCGTCGAACGGAACACTGGCCACCACGCGCGCGTCTGCGAGCCCGAGATCAGCACTGCCGAGCTCGCCGCTGACCGTCCAGGTGTGCGCGATCGCGCCGGCGTAGAGCCCCGCCTCGATCGGCCCGATGCGAAAACGCCCGCCGAGCGAGACCCACGGTTGAATCCCCTGGCTGAGAACTGCGACGCCGCCAGAGGCCTCGAGGCGCCAGCGCGGCGGGCTGGGAGGCGGCTCGCGTTGCTCGAGGAACGCGTTGACAGCCGTCGGCACCGGCGCGGGCGTCGGCGCGAACCGCGCTTCGGCGAGGCTCGCATGGAGCAGCTCCACCACCTGCACCGCGAGCCTGCGGTTCGCGCGCGGGGCCGCGGGGTCGTAGGCGAGGCGGCGGGTCACCGTCTTGTGCGTCACCCGATCTTCGACGGTGCAGTCGATCGCGCCCTCGCTGGGCAGCAGCGCCAGCCGCGCGACCACCGGCTCACCTTCTGCCGAGAAGCCCGCGGTGGCGAGCTCGGTGCGCACCGCCTCCGCGAGCTCGACGCTCACCTGCGGCGCGTCGAGCTGCACGCTCGCGGCCGAGAGCATCAGCGCGAGCAACGCCGTGCTCAACGCTCGCCCACCACCTTCTTCGCCGAAGCCGCCCACGGCCCATCGGGGTGCTTTCGCAGATACTCGCGCGCGAGGTCTTTCACCGACGGGTCGTTGAGCTGGGTGAGCAGCTCGAGCAGACGCCCCGAAGCGGGCTCGTCGTAGGTCGCCGGGTCCAACCGCATCGCATCGCGAAACGCGCCCACCGCTTCGGCGATCTCACCGCGGTTCTGGTGCAGCTTGCCGAGCAGGAACGCGGCCTCGGCGCCTTCTTCGCCGCCGCGCGCCACGCAGCGCGAAAGCAGGTTCTCTGCCCGCGGATGTCCCGCGATGCGGGCGGCGTCGGCGAGGCGCAGCAGCTCTCCCGACGCGAGCAGCTCGGGGCGGGTGAGCACGCCGCTCGACTCCGCCGCGGCGAGCGCCTCTTTGCCGTTGCCCTGCGCGAGCAGCGCGCGCCAGTCGGGCGCCGCCGGTGGAGGCTTCACCACCTCGACCTCCATGTGCGGAGCCGCGGGTTTGCTGGGCGGGCGCGCTGCGGGCAGAGCGGGCGCTTCGGGCGCAGCCGGCTCGAGCCGCACAACCGCGACGCCGTTCGCAGGCTTCGCCTCCACCGCGGCGTCGGCCGCCGAGCGCCGCAGCCGCTGGCCGGCGCGAACGGCCTGGGGCGAGGGCAGGCCGGGGCCGGCGACCTCGACCGCACCCTCGTGAACGGCGACCTCGAGGGCGCTCAGCTCCGGGTGCCACGACACCGACAGCTCGGTGCCGGTGACGCGCACCGCGTAGGGCCCCGCGAGGTACCGCCAGACGCGGCCGGTGTGCTTGGTGACCTTGGCGTCGAGCCGCCCGCGGGTCAGCCGCACGTCGACGTGCTTCTCGTCGCTCGCCTCGAGCTGCGCGAGGCCACCTGCGGCGAGGGTGAGGTGACTCTCGTCGGCGAAGGTCAGCGTCACCGGGGCAGACGATGGCGCGCTGAACTCCGCGCCTATCGGCACCGCGGTCTGTGGCTTCTTCGGCGCCGGCCAGAGCACCGCCAGCACCACCGCGAAGGCGACGGCGGCGGCGGGCCAGAACAGCCAGCGGCTGCCGGCTTTGGGGTTGGGCGCGTTCGCGGTCGCCAGCAGCAGCCGGCTGCGCTGCGCCTGCCGATGCGCGTCGCCCGGTCCCTCACCGAGCGTCTCGCGTACCGCTGCGAATGGGTTCTCTGCCGTCACGTCGTGCTCCCCTTCGGCCACGGCCCATGGCGTTTGCTGAAAAGATCTTCCGCGCGTGCGAGCCAGCGCTTGGCGGTCGCGAGCGAGCAGCTCAAGGCTTCGGCGAGCTCCGAGAGCTCGTAGCCTTCGAGGTGACGCAGCACCAGCGCGGTGCGGAGCTCGGGTGAGAGCGTGTCGAGCACGCGGTAGACGCGGCGAATCGTCTCCAGGCGGGCTTCGTCGGGCGCCAGCGCGTCGAAGCGCTCGAGGCCCTCTTCGGCGCTGCCGAACAGCCGTCTCCAGCGGCGCCCGCGAATCGTCTTGCGCACCTGGTTCACCGCGATCGCGCGCACCCACCCGCGGAGCGCGATCGGCCGGGTGACCTGGCCGATGTTCTCGATCATCTCCGCGAACGCGTGGTGAACCACGTCGTCGTGCTCGGGGTCGGCGCCGAGCAATGCCCAGACGATCCGGTTCACTTCGCCCTCGAAGCGGTCGAACAGGTGGCCGATCGCCTTCCGGTCGCGGCGCTGCACGCCGGCGATCAACGCGGCGAGCTCCGACTCGAGCGCCTCGGTCACCGCGTTCAGATGCTGGGCTTTCGGAAGTCCCACCGGGCCTAGGTTCCTGCAGCTGGGTGAGACGGCTCAACAAAAGATGCTGCGATGTCCGAAAGTGGCCAGACGGGGAGGGGAGGTCCGGCTAATCATCTCACCATGGGATTCCAGATCAGAGGCCTCGACCCCAAGCCGTTTCGCGCGCTGTTCGACCTGTCCGATGCCGAGCTGAAGGCGCGCGGCATGCGGCGCCATCGGGCCGACTCGAAGCCCGGCTATCCCTGCCGCGCTTCGCTCGAAGACGCCGAGGTCGGCGAGGAGCTGCTGCTCCTCAACTACGCCCACCACGAGGTGAACTCGCCCTACGCCGGCAACGGGCCGATCTATGTGCGGCGCCAGGCGACCGAGGCGGCGACCTACGACAACCGGTTGCCTCCGGTGCTGGTCCACCGGCTGCTCTCGGTGAGGGCCTACGACGCCGCGGGAATGATGCGCGACTCCGAGGTGCTGCAGGGCAGCGATCTGCCCGCCACGATCGAGCGCTTCTTCGCCGACCCGAAGGTCGGTTACCTCCACGTGCACAACGCGAAGCCCGGCTGCTTTGCGTGCGCGGTCGTGCGCGGCTGAGCGGGTGGTAGTCTGTGACGCGCGGTGCTCAGGCATTTCGTCGCGACGGTGCTGTTGTTGGGGGCAGGCGGTGCGCTCGCGCAGGAGCCCTGCCCGAGCTCCGCGCAGCTGCTCCAACGCCTGGGTGAGCTCGGCGCCCCGGTGGAGCGGTTGAAGCAGGTCGCGGTGACGCGTGGTGCTCAGGGCGCCGCGGTGACCGCGCAGCGCGACGACGGCGCGGCCCTCGACCGCCCGCTCGGCGAAGACGGAGATTGCGGAGCGCTCACCGACGCCGCCGCGGTGGTGGTGCTCGCGTGGCTCACCCGGCTCGACGGGCCCGAGGCGCCTGTGGTGCCTGCGCCCCGCCCGGTGCCAAACGTCGTCGCCGAGCCACCTGCGCCGCCGCCGCCCGCCCCGGTCCAGCTCGCCGCCGGCGCCGGTGCGTCGCTCTGGTACGGCGACAGCGCCACCTGGGGAGCCGAAGGGTACCTCGCACTCGCGTCGCGCGGCTGGCGGTTGCAACCGCAGCTGGTGATCTTCGGCCAGGGCGAGCGGTCGGCCCCGGTCGCCTCAGGCCGGGTGTTCTGGAACCGGGTCTCGATCGTGCCCGGCACCGGCCTGATTTTCGGCTCCGCCGGCCTGCTGCTGCGGATCGAGCTCGGGCTGGCGACCGGCGTGCTGATGGTGGGTGGGCGCGGCTTTCAGACCAACCAGACCTCACTTTCCGCCGACCTCGGCGCCCGCGTCGGGCTTCGCGTCTCGTACGGGGGTTGGGCGGTTCGGCCGTACCTCGCGGCCGGAGCGGTCTTCTGGGCGGTGGGACACCGGCTCGACGTGGTGCCGGTGGGCCCGGTGACCACACTGCCCGGCGCCGACGTTCAGCTCACTTTGGGCATCGAGCTGGGCCGCTGAAAGGTTTTCTCCCGCCGCGACATGGTGGGAAAGGGTGAGCGTGAAGGCGCTGGAGCTGGGCACCGTGGAGGTGGCGATCGATCCGCTCGATTTGGAGGCGGTGTATCGCGCGCACGCCGACACGGTGACGCGGTGGGCGGCCCGTCTGCTCGGGCGGCCCGGTGAGGCGGGCGACGTCACCCAGGAGGTGTTCTTCGTGGTGCAACGCAAGCTCGCTTCGTTTCAGCCGGCGGCCGCCACGCTGGAGACCTGGCTGTTTCGAATCACCGAGAACGTGGTGCGCAGCTTTCGCCGCCGGGAGCGCATGCGGCGGCTGTTCTTCGGCGACGAAGAGGCACCCGAGGTCGCCGACCCCGCGCCCGACGCCGCCGAACAGCTGAGCCGCAGAGAGAAGGTGAAGACCGTGTACCAGGTGCTCGAAAAACTGCGTGAGGCCGACCGCACCCTCCTGGTGCTGTTCGAGCTCGAAGGCTACCCGGGGGCCAAGGTGGCCGAGCTCACCGGCACCGACCCGGCCGCGATCTGGGTGAAGCTCCACCGCGCGCGCCGCCGCTTCGCCGAGCACCTCGACGCGCTGGAGGCCGGCCGATGAGCGACCGCCTTCCCGACGACGCGCGCCTCGACGCGCTCTTTCAGGCCGCTCGTGAAGCGCCGGTCCCCGCCGCGCCTCCGTTCGAGCGGCTCCGACGTTCCCGCGCCGCTTCGCCGCGTTGGCCCGCCGCCTGGGTGCTGCTGCCGCTGGTGGCGGGAGCCGCGGTCGGCTCGTACGTGACGGTTCGCAGGCTGAACGCGTCGAGACCGCTCCCGGCCGCTGCGCCGCTGACGGCTCCGCCTCGCGCGAACCACGTCGAGCCGCTGCCGCCGCCCCCTGCGCCCGAGCCGATCGCCGAGGTGGCGCCGGCGGTCGCGGCGCCCGTGGTGCACCCGAAGCCGCCCGTCGCTGCACGGGTCGATGACCGGCCGGCGCCGAAGCCGGAGGTTCCCGCGGGAGGAGGCCCGATCGAGGCGCTCACGCCGCCGCCGGCGCCGCCTCCTTCGAGCACGCTCGCCGAGCAGAGCAAGCTCGTCGCCGACGGCTTCGCCGCGCTGAAGGCCCATCACCCGGCCGACGCCCGCGCGCGCTTCGACGACTATCGCCAGCGCTTCCCCGGCGGCCTGCTCGAGGCAGAGGCGCTGATCGGCTCGATTCGCGCCGACCAGGCGCTCGGCCATTACGCGCAGGCGCTCGACTCGATCGAGCAGGCGCTGTCGATCGCTCCGGAGCGCCGAGCCGAGCTGTTGGTGCTCGAAGGCGAGCTCTCGCTGGCCGACGGCCGCCTGGAGCGGGCGCGCGACGCGTTCGACCGTGCGCTCTTGATGCCGCTTCCTCCCGAGCTGGTCGAGCGCGCCACCCGCGGCCGCGCGGCGGTGCCGAAGTGAAGTGGCTGGCGTGGTGCTTCGTCGCGGCCCTCTGCGTTCAGGCGGGCTGCACCGTCGACCACACCATCGGCCAGAGCTTCGGCGGTGGAGTGCCGGGCAACGGCGGTGGACTGTCGACCGGCGGCGGCTTCTGCGGCGGCGCGGGCGGGCAGGGCGGTGGTGGCACGGGTGGCACCAGCCCGATCGACGCCTGCGACCCGCAGAACGCCACCTCGTGCCAGGCGGCAGATCTGCATTGCGTGCACACGCCTGACAGCGCCTGCGGGTCAGGGTTCTGCCACGGCTGGTGCCTGCCACTGCAGGTCGAGACCGCGATCACCTGCGGTGTCCACCTCACCCCGTGCCCCACCGGCATGTCCTGCGTGAACGACCCCGAGCAATTCTGCGACTGGGCGACCACCTGCGGTTGCACCGGCGTCTGCTACGGGGTCGACCTGATCGGTGCGGCCAAGCAAACGTCCGCGTGCGCCGGCGATGGAGGCCAGAGCTGCGACGCGAACGCCCACTGCGCCGCCGACCCGAGCGCCACCTGCGTCTTCGACGGAGGCTCCGAGTGTGCGGGCGTCTGTATTCCCTCGGCGCAGACCGCCGCCGCCGGGTGTGGCCCGTACCCCGACTTCGGCTGCGCGGCGGGCTTGCACTGCGTGAAGAACCCGAACCACGCGTGCACGCTGCCGCTCGACTGCCCCGGCCTCTGCGTGCCCGATTGAGGTGAAAGGTTTGCGTGAGCCTCGACATCAGAGGCCATGCGATCTCGAGCCGCAGTCGTCTTCGTGGTGACGTTGTTGGGCGTTTCCTTCTCGACCGGTTGTTCCAACGGCCCGAGCTCTCCCGGCGGGACCGGGGGCGGTGACGCCGGCAGCTCCGGAGGCGCGGGCGCCGGTGAGGGGTGCCTGAGCGTGCCGCTCGACGACACGCCGGTGCTGACCGCTCCGAAGAGTCCTCCCCCGGTGAGCGGCGGAACGATGGTGGTGATGAGCAGCGGCCTGGTGGCGATCGGCGACTCAGACCGTGACGAGGTGCACTTCGTCGATTCCAACTGGGCAGCGACACACGTGCAGCTGCAGGAGCGCGACGAGCCGGGCCGCATCGTCGAGGGGCCGGCCGGGTCCGTGTTCGTCGCGCTCCGCGGTACGCACGAGGTGGCGCAGGTCGACGCCACCACGCTGTCGGTGAGCCGGTACGACGCCTGCCCGGCGCCGCGCGGCCTGGCGTGGCGCGCCGACTCGATGCGCCTGCTGGTCGCCTGCCCCGATGGCGAGCTGGTCACCCTCGACTTCTCGCAGCCGGGTCCGCCGGTGCGCTCCGCAGTGCAGGTCGCCGGCGATCTTCGCGACGTGCTGATCAGTCACGGGCAGGTGTTGGTGACCACCTTTCGCGCGCCTCAGGTGTTCGCGGTGGCCGCTGACGGGACCGTGACGCCGTGGTCGGAGCCGGTCGCGGTCAGCAACGGGATGCTGAACTTCGTGCCGCGCGTGGGCTACCGCACCATCGCCACCCAGGGCGGGTTGGTGATGGTGCACCAGGTCGAGGAGACCACCGCGATTCCCGCGGCCACCGCGTGCGTCTCACCGTACGGCGACAGCGGAGGAGAGCCGCCAGTGGTGCCGGTGGTCTCGGTGCTGTCGGAAGGCAACGCCGCGCCGCTCGGCCGGCTGCCCAATGAGGCGCTGCCGATCGACGTCGCGGTGACCTCCGACGGCAGCGGCGCCGCGGTGGTGATGTTCGGCAGCCGCACCGTTCACGTGATGTCCCCGGGTCAGCCGGGCGTGTTCTTCCCGCTGAAGCTCGACAGCGAGCCGGTCGCGGTCGCGTACACCGGCAACCCGGCGCACCCGACGCTGCTGGTGTTCTCGCGCGAGCCCGCCCAGCTCACCGCGTTCGACGATCAGCGCCAGGTGATCGCGCCGGTTTCGCTCAGCCCGGTTTCGATGGCCAGCACCGGCCACCTGCTCTTTCACCGGCAGACGGCGGGCGGCATCGCCTGCGCGTCGTGCCACCCCGAAGCGGGTGATGACGGACACGTGTGGAACCTGCCGGCGGGCATGCGCCGCACGCCGTCGCTGCGCGGAGGGCTGAAGGGCACCGAGCCGTTTCACTGGAACGGTGAGGAACCCGACATGAGCACCCTGGTCACCGACGTGCTGGTCGCGCGGATGGGCGGAAACCCGGAGCCCGCCGCGAACACCTCCGCGCTGCTCGACTGGATGGACGCGCAGCCCAAGCGCCCGAGCCCGGGCAACCTCGACGCAGCCGCCGTCGCGCGCGGCGAGGCTTCTTTCGCGGCGCTCGGCTGCAACAGCTGCCACGCCGGAGCGGCGGGGACCGACAACCGCTACGCCGACGTGGGCACCGGCGAGTCGCTCCAGGTGCCGCGCCTGGTGGAGCTGGCGTACCGCGCGCCGTTCTTCCACGACGGTCGCATCGCCACCCTCGCCGATCGGTTCACCAAGGCCGGCGGCTCGGCGCACACCGGCATCAGCGGCCTCAGCGCCGCGCAGATCTCCGACCTGGTCGCGTACCTGCAGTCGCGGTGAAGCGGGGCTCAGCTCCGGCGGCGTCTTCGCAGCAACCCGAGGCCGGCCCACGCTCCCAGCACGGTGAGCGTGGCGTCGGCTTCGTTGCATCCACAGCCCGACTTCGCGGGGCTGCCACCGCCGCCCGTTCCACCGCCCGTCGCCGAGCCGCCGCCGGTTGCGGAACCACCGCCCGCCGCCGAGCCGCCGCCTGTCGCCGAGCCGCCGCCACCGGTCGCAGCACCACCGCCCGCGGCGGATCCACCGCCAGCAGCAGAGCCACCGCCGGCAGCGGAGCCACCACCAGCGGCAGAACCGCCACCGCCGCCCGCGCCACCACCGGTGCCACTGGAGCAGCCAAAGACCTGGTTGCTCTCGTCGACTCCCACTGGCCGCACGCCGTACGTGCCAGCCGCGCAGCCCGACTCGAACGCGCCGAGGTCGGGCGCCGCGCCCTTGAAGCCGTCGGTCACGTTGGGAATCACCATGCCGTGATCGATCGCGTCGGCGCCGCTCGCGAGCGCCGCATCATCGGGCGTGAGCGCAGTGGTGTACGTGGCCGGCGCCATCAAGCCGCTGGCGAAGATCGGCGAGGTCAGCAACCGCCCGTGGGTCTCGAACACGCCGCCCGCCTGCACCGCGGCGAAGTTCGCGTAGGTCGCGCTCCCGGCGCCGTAGCCGAAGCGGAAGCTGCCGTCGGGGAACCAGCCGTTCCAGTCGATCACGTCGGTCGCGGGATCGATCGGCTGGTCCCAATCGAGGGTGCGGCCTCCGGTCGGGGGGTTGGGCCCGACGAAGAGGTTGTTCTGAATCACCAGCGCATGGGCGGTGGTCCCGTCGTTGATCTGCAGCGCGTACCCGGCCGCGACGAAGGTGTTGTTCAGAATCACCGGCCCCACGGTGTTGTTGTGGAGCTTCAGCGGCTCGTTCGCCGCGTTCACCACGATGTTGCGAATCGCGTACGCCGGCCCCCCGTAGATCGGCTGAAACGACAGCGGCATGTACGTGTTGGTGAAGCGGTTGCGGAGCGCGCGGCTGTTGCCCGCGGTGCCGTCGAGCTCGAGCCCGTTGTCGTAGGCGTCGTTGACGTCGTTGCCGTAGAAGTCGACCGCGCGCGCGCCCACCTGCTCCACCTTCATCGCGTCGCCGAAGCCGCCGATGGTGTTGTGGCAGATCACGTGGCCGTCGCCCTCGACGTGAATGCCGTCGTCGTTCGCGTGCGCGCCCTGATCGTCTGCGTACACCGCGGGCCAGGTCAGCCGCCCCTGCAGCTGGTTGTCGCAGATGTAGAAGTCCTGCTGGTCGGGGTTGGAGCCGATGCCGAGCACCACGTCTTGAATCTTCACCCGCCGCACGGCGTTGGCGATCGCGCCCTGCTGGTGAAAGCGGAGCGCCCGGGTGTCGTGCTGCAAGGTCAGGTTCTCGACGTGGGTGTAGCTGCCCTCGCAGGCGAGCACGTTGCTGCCGCCGTTGTTGCCGTCGAGGATCACGGTGTCGCGATCGGCTCCGCGAATCACGATCGGGTTGGTCGCGGTGCCGCTGGCGTTGAGGGTGAACTCGCCCGAGTAGGTGCCGGCGGCGAGGGTGATCACGTCGCCCGGCGCGGCGTTGTTGAGCGCGGTGGTCAGCTGCGACGCGCTCGACACGTTCACCACGTTCGGCGCCGCGGGGTCGGCCGGCAACGCGCGGGTGGTGCCGGTGACGGTGACGGTCATGTCGCCGCCCTCCGGGTCGTGCCCGGCCAGCTCGAGCTCGTAGGTGGTGGCGGGCTTGAGGTCGAACACGCTCCCGGCGAACTCGCTCACCGCGGTGCCCGCCTGCACCAGCGCCGGCTGCACCCGGTAGAGCGGCATGCCTTCGGTCCACGTGGTGGTGCCCATCACCCGGTAGCGCACGCCCACGTTGGCGTTGAGGTTGTCGTCTCCGGTCAGCGGCCAGCGCACCCCCAGGGTGACCACCGTCGGGCGATCCATTGTCGGGGTTCCCAGGTGCAGCACGTCATCTGCCCAGGCCGAAAGCGACAGCAGCACCACCAGCAAACCGAGCGTGCGCATGACCCGAGATTTACCCCGGTTTCGAACAATTTGCGGCGGCCGGGTTGCTTCGCCGCCATCAATTGCGGTACCCAGCGAGCCCCAAAACTTGATGAAGCAACTCCACGTCGAGCTCCCAGACAACGAAGTCGCCCGCGAGCTGGCGGGCGCGCAGAACGAGAACCTCAAGCTCGTGGAGCGCCGGCTCGGCGTTCGGGTGGGGCAGCGCGGCGCCGATCTCCATCTGTCTGGTCCCGACGAGGCGGTGGGCTTCGCGGTGAAGCTGTTCGAGGAGCTCTCCCGTCAGCTCCAGGCTGGCCGGCCCGTGTTTCAGGAAGACGTGGAACAGACGATCAAGGTGCTCGGGCATGCCGGCGAAAACGGAATGAAGGAGCTCACCCAGAGCCCGGTGCTCACCCGCGCCGGCGGCAAACAGATCGCGCCCAAGAGCCTGGGCCAGAAGCAGTACGTCGATCAGATTCGCACCCACGACATCGTGTTCGGCATCGGCCCCGCCGGCACCGGCAAGACCTACCTGGCGATGGCGATGGCGGTCTCGGCGCTGCTCGAGCGCAAGGTGAAGCGCATCGTGCTCGCGCGCCCGGCGGTCGAGGCGGGCGAGAAGCTCGGCTTTCTGCCCGGAGATCTCTCCGAGAAGGTCGACCCCTACCTGCGCCCGCTCTACGACGCGCTCCACGACATGATGGAGCACGAGCGCGCCACCCAGCTGATCGAGCAGGGCGTGATCGAAGTGGCTCCGCTGGCGTTCATGCGCGGCCGCACCCTCCACGACGCGTTCGCGATTCTCGACGAGGCGCAGAACACCACCGTCGAGCAGATGAAGATGTTCCTCACCCGCCTGGGCTTTCACTCCAAGGCGGTGATCACCGGCGACGTGACCCAGATCGACCTGCCGGCTGGCAAAGAGTCGGGCCTGGTGCAGGTGCAGCGGGTGCTGAAGAACGTCGAAGGCGTCGCCTTCTGCCACCTGGAGGACACCGACGTCGTTCGGCACCCCCTGGTGCAGGAGATCGTCAAGGCTTACGCCAAGGTCACGCCTTAGGCCCCGGTCGCCCCGGCTTGCGTCTTACACCGGCCCCTGCCATAAGCCGCCGCGACCCTGCCTGTACCCTCCCACGGACAGGGTGACTCACCGGGAGGGCATAGGAAGAAACCATGTCCGTCACTCCTGAGCGCAAGACCGCGCTCGTCTCCCAGTTCAAGACCCACGAGAAAGACACCGGGTCTCCCGAGGTTCAGGTCGCGCTGATGTCGGAGCGCATCAACTACCTGACCGACCACTTCAAGACCCACAAGAAGGACTTTCACAGCCGCCGCGGTCTGCTGAAGCTCGTCTCGCAGCGCCGCCGCCTGCTCGATTACTTGAAGGTCAAGGACGGCAACCGTTACAAGAAGTTGATCGACACCCTCGGCATCCGCAAGTAACGCCGAAGCGCTGTACCCGTGGCGCCCGCTCAGACGGGCAGGCGCCACGGCTCAAACCGCGGGGGAACAGGGCGGTTCAGCAGCATCTTGATTTTCTGTTCGGAGTCGTCGAGCGCTCGACGGTTGCGATCAGGGATCAAGAAGCAAGCCGCCCTCGAGACCGCAATTCCGCTCCACAAAACGATGGAGCACTCGAGGAGCAGTATGCACATCAAGAAATCGATCATGGTCGGTGAGCGCGAGCTCACCATCGAAACCGGCCGTATGGCGAAGCAGGCCGACGGCTCCGTGGTGATGCGGTACGGCGACACCATGGTGCTGGTCACCAGCGTCTCCGCCCGCGAGAAGAAAGACGTCGACTTCCTCCCGCTCACCGTCGAGTACAAAGAGAACCTGTACGCGGCCGGCCGAATCCCCGGCAGCTACTTCAAGCGTGAGGGCCGCCTCACCGAGAAGGAGACCCTGGTCTCCCGCCTCGTCGACCGCTCGCACCGCCCGCTCTTCCCCGAAGGGTACGCGTACGAGACCCAGCTGATCGCCAACGTGATCAGCTCCGACGGTCAGAACGAGCCCGACATGCTCGCGCTCACCGGCGCCTCGGCCGCGCTGGCGACCTCCGACATTCCGTTCAACGGCCCGATCGCCGGCGTTCGCATCGGCCGCATCGAGGGCAAGCTGGTCGTCAACCCGACCAACAAGCAGCGTGAGACGTCTGACCTCGACCTCGTCGTCGCCTGCAGCAAAGAGGCGATCGTGATGGTCGAAGGCGGCGCCGAGGAGATCAGCGAGGCCGACATGGTCGCCGCGCTCGACTTCGCGCACCAGAGCTGCCAGCCGCTGATCAAGCTCCAGGAGGAGATTCGCAAGGAGCTCGGCGTCGCCGAGCGCACCTACGACAAGCTCCCCAAGCTCGACGCCGCGCTGAAGGAGAAGGTCAAGGGCCTGGCCTGGGAAGGCATCAAGGCCGGCTACGCGATCGCCGACAAGGGCGACCGCTACGGCAAGCTCGGTGAGGCGAAGAAGAAGGCGCTCGAGGCGCTCAAGGCGGAGTACGGCGACAAGTACGCCACAGTCGAGAAGCCGGCCAAGGCGATCATCGAGGAGCTGAAGTACGAGTACATGCGCGACATGGTGGTGAACGGCGGCCGCATCGGCAACCGCCCGCACGACGGCGTGCGCAAGATCACCATCGAGGTCGACCCGCTCCCGCGCTCGCACGGCTCGGCGCTGTTCACCCGCGGTGAGACCCAGGCGCTGGTCACCACCACGCTCGGCACCGGCGACGACGAGCAGCGCATCGAGTCGCTGACCGGCATGAGCTTTCGCAAGTTCATGCTGCACTACAACTTCCCCCCGTTCAGCGTGAACGAGACCAAGCCTCTGCGCGGCCCCGGCCGTCGCGAGATCGGTCACGGCGCCCTGGCGGAGCGCGCGCTGCGCAACATGGCGCCCAAGCACGAGGTGTTCCCCTACGTGGTGCGCATCGTCTCGGACATTCTCGAGTCGAACGGCAGCTCGTCGATGGCCTCGGTCTGCGGCGGCACCTTGTCGATGATGGCGGCGGGCGTGCCGATCAAGGCGCCGGTCGCGGGCATCGCGATGGGCCTGGTGAAGGAAGGCGAGAAGCTCGCGATCCTCACCGACATTCTCGGTGACGAAGATCACCTCGGCGACATGGACTTCAAGGTGTGTGGCACCTCGAAGGGCATCACCGCGGTGCAGATGGACATCAAGATCACCGGCATCACCACCCAGATCATGCTCCGCGCGATGGAGCAGGCCCGGGTCGGCCGGATGCACATTCTGGAGAAGATGGTCGAGGCGCTCCCGGCTCCCCGCAAGGAGATCTCGCAGTACGCGCCCCGCATCACCTCGCTGCAGATTCGCCCCGAGTTCATCAAGAACGTGATCGGGCCCGGCGGCAAGGTGATCAAGGACATCATCGCCCGCACCGGTTGCTCCATCAACATCGAGGACTCCGGCCGCGTCGACATCGCGTCGGCCGACGGCGAGGCGGTGAAGCAGGCGATCGCGATGATTCAGGCGCTCACCCGCGAGGCCGAGGTCGGCAAGATCTACCTGGGCACGGTTCGCAAGGTGGCCGAGTTCGGCGCCTTCGTCGAAATCTTCCCGGGCACCGACGGCCTGATCCACATCAGCGAGCTCTCCGACAAGCGCGTCAAGCAGGTCACTGACGTGGTGAAGGAAGGCGACGAGGTGATGGTGAAGGTGATCTCGATCGACAAGACCGGAAAGATCCGCCTCTCGCGCAAGGAAGCGCTTGCTGAGCGCGCCGCCGCCGCTGCCGCCGCGCAGGGTGGGGCCGCTGCTCCGACGGCCGAACCGACCGCGAAGGCCTGAAGAATCGCATGAGGCACCTCCCGATCGTCTTCGGGGTGGTGCTGCTTCAAACGGTGCCCGCTTACGCCGAACGCGTGAGCGGGCACGTTCACGTCGGCGGTCTCGACGCCAAGGGCCACGTGCGGGTGCTGGTGCGGGCGAAGCTCGACGGCCAGGCCTGCCCCTCGAAGCCCGCGCAGCTTTCGAAGCTGCTCGAGGCGGGCCCCAAGGTGCTGGCCGAAGGCGACACCAACGCCAAGGGCGAGTTCTCGCTCGAGTACGCGGCGGAGCCCGGCGCGGAGCTGGAGATTCGGGTGCCGAAGCACCGCACCTATCGCTTCGCGGTGCAGCCCGACGCGCACCGGGATCAGCCGCCCACGTACCACGGGTACAACGTCGACAAGCCGTCGCGGCCGGAGGTGGTGAAGGTGCGCGAGCACGACACCTGGGCGCCGCTGAAGGGCGCGCAGCTGCGCTTCAGGCCCGACGACACCGGGCCGCTCCAGACCGCGCGCACCGCCGCCGACGGCACCGCGAAGCTCGACGGCGAGGCCTGCGTGCTGGTGAGCGCGGAGGGTCACGCTCCCGCGGTGCTCACCGGCGGTGAGGTCGCGCTTCGGCGAACCGATCACCTGGAGCTCTCGGTGCGCCGGGGCAACGCGCCCGCCGAGGCGCACCTGGTGCTGACCGCGGAGGGCGCGGAGACGGTGGAGCTCGACACCGATGGAGGGCGCGCCGCCGCCGACGTGGTGAAGCTGCCGGCGATGATCGCGGCGGCGGGCGACGGCGGCTTCGCGCGGGTGAGCGCGAACCATGCGGGCGCGTTCAACCTCGACCTGAGGCCACGCGCGACCGCGGTGCTGGTGGGGCGGGTCGAGAAAGACGAGCAGGTGAAGGTCACCTTGGGAGACCTGACCGTCACCCTCGACGGCTCGAAGCAGGCGGCGCCGGTGCGCCAAGAGCTCGAGGTGCCGGAGGGCATTCTGCGGTTGAGCGTGAAGTGGGTGAACGGGCCGAGCCAGCGGCCGAGCGTCGTTCGCTGGGTCGATGCCCATGGCCGCTTCGAGGTGCCGATAGACCTCGAGCGCCCGATGGTGCACGGCATCCTCACCGGGCCCGACGGTGGCCGCGTCGACGCGCAGCTGCACCTCGACAGCGTGGTGCCGGTGCGGGCGTCGCTCACCATGGGCGGTTGGTCGCCGTTGATTCGCTTCGTCGCCACCGGCATCAGCCGCGACGGCGGCTTCGAGCTGGCCGCGCTCGACCCGGGCGACTACCTGCTCACCGCCTGGTCGCCTTCGGTCGGCATCGCGCGCCAGGCGGTGACGGTGCCGGGGCCGCCGCTGAAGCTCACCCTCACGCCCGGCGCGACGCTGCAGGTCGACGCGCCCGGGGGGCTGCGGCTGGAGGAATTCGGCGAGCCGGCCGAGCTCTCCGGTTGGCCGCCGATTCTCGAACGCGATGGGCGCGGCGGGTCGATCACCGTCGAGCACCTGTGGGGCAGGTTTCAGATTCACGGAGTGCCCGACGCGGGCGTGGTGACGCTCGACGACGCCGGTGTGCACTTCTCGCCTCCGCTGCCGAAGCGCGAGGCCAGGCCGATCACCGGCACCGTCACTTCGCCGCGGCCGCTGCCGCCGAAGACGTACGTGTGCGGCGCGCTGGGCAACATCGGGCATTGCACCGACGTCGTCGACGGTGGCTTCACGCTCGCGACCGAGCCGGGCGCGCGCTACCGGGTCACCGTCAGCCACAAAGAGTGGACCTCGGCGCCGGTCTACGCGCGCTCCGGCGAGACGCTGACGCTCGCCGCGTTCCCGTGGAAGCCGAAGAAGGTGAAGGTGGCCGACACCACGGGCAAGCCGGTGGCGGTGTCGGAGCCGTTCGGCTCGAAGGGCAACCCGGTGAGCCTGCCGAACGCCGGCCGGGAGCGTTTCAACGCGCCCGGCTACATTCCGATCGAGGTCGACACCGAGACGGTGGGCGATACGGTGACCCTCTCGCCGCTGCCGCTGAAGGGCGTGCTGAAGAACGGCCGCGGCCCGGTCGCCGGCGCCACCGTGGTCGCGCTCTGCCGCGACAAGACCGATGGAATCGACATTCCCATTCACTGGGAGGCGAACGTCTCACTGGCCGAGCGCACCTACTGGACCTGGTGGCCCGACGGGTACGAGTGCATCAGCGGAGAAGCGCTCACCGCCGAAGACGGCACCTTCGAGCTGCAGAGCCTCTCGGCCGCGGTGAGCGGGTTCGAGGTTCGCTGGGGCAGAAAAGTGACCCGGCTCGAGTACCGGCCGGGCGCGCCGCTCGAACTGACCTTGCCTTGAGCTAGAGTCGGCCGCGGAGGGGACACCTGTTCGCGCTGCTGTCGCTCTGGCTCGCCGCTGCTCCGCCGCCTTCGCTGGCGGTGATGGACTTCTCCGTCTCGGGCGCGAGCCCGGAGCTTGCGGGCGCGCTCGACGGCATCTGCGGCGCCGAGCTCGACCGGCTGGGCGTGTTCAAGGTCACCACCTCGGGCACCACCCGCACCCTGATCGGCGTCGAGCGCCAGCGGGTGCTGATGGGCTGCGAGAGCGACTGCGGCTCCTCGATGCAGGACGTCGCCTTCGACCTGCTCCTCAACGGCAAGGTGAGCAAGACCTCCGCCGGCTACACGCTCGAGCTGTCGCTGATCGATCCCAAAGCGGGCAAGCGGGTGAGCTCGGAGCTGGTGAGCGCCGGCACCGAGGCCGGCCTGGTGGAGTCGGTGAAGCCGGCGCTGCTGAAGCTGGTCGGCAAACAGCTCGAGGGCCGCCAAGGTGGGTTGCTGGTGGTGGCGAGCGAGCGCGGCGCCGGAGTGAAGGTCGACGGCTCGTTGATCGGCACCACTCCGCTGGCCGGCCAGGCGAGGCTCGCCGCGGGCCCGCACCTGGTCGAGGTTCAGAAAGACGGCTTCGTGTCGAACGCGCGCGAGGTGCACATCGCGCCCGACGAGCTGACCGAAGACGCGGTCACGCTGGTGCCGAGCCCCGACACCATCGCCGCCTACCAGAGCTTCAACACCAAGCTTCGCGTCGGCGCGTGGATCAGCACCGCGGTGGCGCTGGTCGGCGTGGGCCTGTTCGCCGGCGAGCAGCTCCACGCGGGCGATCTCTACGGGCCGTTTCAGAGCGCGCGCAAATCGCTCGAGGCCGGCGACGAGACGATGCGCGACCACGCCACCTCGCTGAAGTCGCAGATCGGCTCGGCGCAGACGATCTCGTTCGTCGGCCTGTCGGTCGGGCTGGTGGCCGCGGTCACTGCCACGGTGTTGTGGCTGATCGGCGAAGACCCGGCCCGTTACGATCGCTACCAGCAGATCGGCACCCGGTAGCGGGTACACATTCGGAGGCAGACATGAGCGCGAAGAGCAGGTTCTTCTGGCACGACCTGATGGTGAACGACGTCGAGAAGGCGAAGGCCTTCTACGGCGAGCTGTTCGGCTGGAGCTTCAAGACCGACAAGGGCGCGCCGCCGTACACGCACATCATGAGCGGTGAGCACGGTGTCGGCGGGATGATGTCGCTCAAAGACCTGGAGGGTGGAGCGCACGTGCCTCCGCACTGGCTGGGGTACGTGAACGTCGACGACCTCGACGCTGTTACCAAGGCTGTGGCGGCGGCGCACGGCAAGGTGCTCTCGCCGAAAGAGTCGGTGCCCGAGGTGGGCGAGTGGGCGGTGATCGCCGACCCGACCGGCGGCGCGCTCGCTCCGATGGTCTACCGCGGTCGAGATGCGGGCCGGCCCGAGAGCAACGAGATGCCGAGGCCCGGCGAGTTCTGCTGGGACGAGCTGTGGTCCTCCGACTCCGACGCGGCGTGGAAGTTCTACAGCGCGGTGTTCGGCTGGGACCACGAGGGCATGGAGATGCCGGGCTGGGGCACCTACCACCTGCTCAAGCGCACTGGAGTGAAGGACGCCAAGGGCGCCGACAAGAACGCCGGCGGCATCACCCGGTTGCAGCCGGGCATGCCGCAGTCATATTGGCTCTCGTACATCGCCACCGGCGACACCGATCAGACGGCGGCGCGGGCGGCGAAGCTGGGCGCGCAGACGCTCGCTCCGCCGATGGACATTCCCGAGGTGGGCAGGTTCGCGGTGTTCATGGACCCGCAGCAGGCGACGTTCGCGGTGCTCGCGCCCCCGAAGAAGTGAGCTTCTCGTAGCCGAGCTGCAGCGCGGCGGTGAGCGCGAGAATCGGAGCGGCCAGCGTCGCTCCGAAGTACGCCAGCACGTAGAGCGCCATCTCGACCACCGCGCGCTCGAACGACTTGCCGGGCGAGTGGGTGAGAGAGAGCGCGGGCACCGACTCGCGCAGCCCGGCGAGGTGGAGCGCGAGGAACAACAGCCACAACAGCACCGCGGCGGCGAACAGCTTGTTGGTCTTCATCGGCGAGCCTCCATCTTCGAGTGTTGAAGCCGGTCCCAGGCGGGGCCCTGGGTGAGCGCGTAGAGCAGCACCGCGTCGCCCATCTCGTTGCCGGCGGAGTAGGTGAGGCCGGTGGCGTCTTTCTCGGGAAAGCCGGCGTAGTCGAGCGAGGCGAGCAGCCGGGTGAGCAGCTCGCGATCTGAGAAGGTGGCAGCGGCGACCAGCGCGAAGCCCGACGACGAGGGCGAGGCCTCGACCAGGGGAATCTGAATGCCGCTGTCGATGTCCATCTTGCCGCCGGCGCCCTTGGGCCACTCGCGGGCGAGGCCGAAGCGGGCGATCGAGTGGGCGAGGTGCTTCTTCGCCAGCTCGTACTGCTTCTTCGCGAACGGCTCGTCGACCACCTTGAGCATCGTCGCCGCGAGCCAGATGCTGGAGCCCTCAGGCCCGTCGCGAAACTTGCCGCGCATGTTGTAGTCGCTCACCAGCATGCCGGTGTCGCGGTCGGTCAGTTGGGCCTTGGCGACCGCGAGCCACTTCTTCATCAGCTCGGAGTGGTCGGTGCCGTCGAGCACGTCGCCCGCCTTCATCGCCGCCAGCGCCACCGAGTGGTCGAAGGTCCAGCAGTCGTCGGGGTAGCTGGGGTCGCTGTTGAGCGGGTTGTTGCTCATGCGCGCGCTCATCGCGTCGAGCCGCTGGTGCATCTTCTCTTTGTAGTCGGGGCGGTCTTCGACCATTCGCCGCAGGCCGAGCATCAGCGCGATCTCGGAGTCGACGAACAGGCTGGTCTCCATGCGCCGGCCGTAGCCGAGCAGGAACGCGGAGGCGCCGCCCTTCGCCTCGTCGGCCTCGGTGGTCTCGATGATCTTGTCGATCAGCGGGAGCAGCTCGTCCTTGCGGGCGGGCTCGCGCATCGCGAGGTTGGCGAAGCCCCAGGCGACGAACGCGCGGGTCATCAGCGCCCACTCCGGGTTGAGGGTGGTGCTGGGGTCTGACTTCTGGAACAGCGCCACCTGGCGGCGGGCGATCAGGTGGGCTTCGGTGCTGACCTTCTGGTGGTCGAGCACCGCCGACGGGTCGGGCCGGTACCACTGGCCGAGCACGAGAACCCAGATCAGGGAGGCGACGCCGAGGCAGGTGATCGTTCGCATGGCGTGATTAACGCCGCGTCGAAGGCCCGGGTGCGGGCGGCGGGGGCGAACGGTCGGATTCTGGTCATGAACCGTCGGTCAGGCCGCTCGTTTGAGTGCGGCGCGGGCCAACAGCCGGGTCGAGTCGAGCAGCGGCAAGGGCGAGCTGAGCTCGTCGATCACCAGGGGGAGCTCGGTGCAGCCGAGCACCACCGCGTCGCAGCCTTCGCCGCGGAGCCGCTTGATGATCTCGAGGATGCCCTGGGTCGACTCGGGAATGAACATGCCCTCGACCAGCTCGTTCATGATCACCCGCTGGAGCTGGCCGCGGTCGGCGTCGTTCGGGCGCCGGTAGTCGATCTGCCGGGCGGCGAGCTTCTCGGGGTAGACCTCGCTGTCGACCAGCCAGCGGGTGCCGGTCAGCCCGAGCCGCTTGTAGTTGCGGTGGGCGGCTTCGTCGGCGACCACCTCGGCGATGTGCAGCCACGGCAGCGGCGAATTCGGGAGCACCAGCTCCATCGCCTGATGAATGGTGTTGTCGGGGCAGATCAGAAACTGCGCGCCGGCCGCCTGGAGCTTGCGGGCGGAGCTCAGCATCAGCTCGGCGATGCCCTTGCGGTCGCCGTTGTCGAGGCAGCGCACGTAGTCGGCGAGCGAGTGGTTGTGGAGCGAGATCTCGGGGTGCGCGTGGGTGCCCAAGAGCCGCGGCCCCTCGCTGCAGAGGGTGCGGTAGCAGAGCGACGCGCCCTCCGCCGTACAGGCCACGATGCCGATGTGCTGGCTCACGGCCTTGAGGCTAGCTCCGTAACCGCCCGTCAGCCATGGCGAATCCAGCTGACGGGAGCAGAGATCCTGGCCGGGCGTTGTACGTTTCAATTCCCGTGGCCCGCCTGCCGAGCACGTCGAAGACTGCGCCGTCGAAACGCTCGGGGCTGCAGCGGATCTCGTCTTTTCTGGCGGCGTTTCGCTGGGCGTACATGCCACTCGGGCTGTTGGCGCTGATCGCGGTCGGAGTGCACGCCGCGGCCGACACCGTCGACGACCGGCTGCTGGCGGTGATCGAAGCGGCCGACGCGTTCTTCGACTCGATCTGGGCGCGCACCGAGTCGCTCACCCACTGGGTGAACGTGGTCGAGCCGCACGAGTGCACCATGCTCGCCCGCGGCATCACCCTGGCCTGGGAGCTGTGCGTCGACCTGGCGATCGGCCTGCCGATGCTCGGTTACCGGGAGGTCGACGCGCGCGAGGCGAAGATTCGCGGCGGGTGGAAGGAGACCTTCAAGCGGCTCAACCTCCAGCCGACGCCGATGCGGCTGCTGCGGCCGATCATCACCGGCATCTTCTCGCTCGCAGGCGCCTACGCGATCGCCCGCATGTGCGAGGGCGCGCTGTTCGTGTCGATCAAGGCGGGGGTGTTGCCGGAGGGAATGGCGTTCCCGGTGGCGCGCACCTTCGCCGCGGCGGCGTTCCTGGTGATCAGCGCGGCGTTCGGTGGGCGGGCGGTGCTGCGGGCGCTCCAGCACGCCGACTCGCAGCACGCGCCGGTGACGGTGAAGGCGGCCGATCAGATCGCGTTCATCACCGGCAGCGCGAAGCCTCCGAAGCTGAAGAGCCGGTTCACCGTGGGTCTGGTGGGCACGGCGTTGGCGCTCCCTCTCGCGGTGGCGGCGCTGATCGACGCGCTGCCGCTGTTGGCGTTCTTTCGCTGAGCCATGTTCGCGCGCCGCCACACCGGGATCATCGACTTCTTCGCGGCGGTGCTCTGCTTCTGGGCGGCCTACTACCACACGCCCCTCGGAGCGGCGTCGCGCACGGTGATCGCGAAGATGACCGGGAACACCACCGCGGCGCGGCCGCTGCTCGCGTACTACTCGGGCGGGGTCTACGAGATTCACGAGGTCGAGACGCCCACCGAGCACTTCAACGCGCCCAACCCGGAGCTGCTCGCCGGTGTCGCCGCGGGTCCCGCCGCCGGCCGCGGAGTGGTCGCCACCTGGCGCCGCCTGTCGCTCTCTGATCGCGCGCACGGCGTGGCGCTGTGCCGGCGGTACACGCTCGACCCCGCGCCGCTGGAGGATCCCAACAAGGGGCCCGACCTCGCGGCGGCGTTGGTGGGCAAGGCGCAGGCGGAGCTCGGCTCGCAAGACGCGGCGGTGCTGGCGGTGTTTGCCGGCTACGACAACGCGCAGTTCGCGGTGTCGCGCGCCAAGGCGGAGGGGCGGCCGCTGACGCTGGAGTACCTGGCGATGCAGCTGCCTCCGTCGCGGCAGTTCGAGATCGACAATACGTCGCAGGCGCTGATGCTCGGCACGGCCTGGTCGCTCGACTGGCCGGTGCCGCCGAACACGCGCATCACCAGTGGGTTCGGCTGGCGCGATCATCCCATCCTCGGGCGGCAGCAGTTTCACGGCGGAGTCGATCTCGGCGTTCCCGAGGGCACCGCGGTTCACGCCACCGCCGGCGGCGTGGTGCGGCGCGCGAGTGAAGACGCGCTCAACGGGCGAATCGTGATCGTCGACCACGGCCACGGCGTGTGGACCGCGTACTGCCACAACTCGCGGCTGCTGGTGTCGGTGGGCCAGGAGGTCGTCGACGGCCAGGTGATCGCCGAGTCGGGGAACACCGGGCGCTCGACCGGGCCGCACGTGCACTACCAGCTCGAGCTGGCGCACAAGCCGATCGACCCGCTGGCGTTCAAGGGCAAGTCGCCGGTGACGTTGGCGGTGGCGAACGGGCCGCCGTCAGAGCCGATTCCCACCCGCACCGTTCCGCAGCCGCAGCCTCGGCCGAAGATGAGCAACGCGCTGAAGTCGGCGTTCGAGCACGCGCAGCAGGCCGACGGCGGAGTCGAAGCGGCCGGCGGCACCGAGCTCTGACGCACAGACGGCATTGATGGGTGAGCTGAGGGCGGGTTGCGGCACAGCTCCGACGGCGTCCGCCCGCGATTGAAGACCAGCCGTTCGGTGCGGGTGTGCCTCACGTCAGCGCTGCCCGGCGGCGGCGGAGACCCCTGACGGTCGCTCGACAAAACGCACGCAGTTGGTGGTGCTGACTGTAGACGTTTTGTCGAGGGGCCGATGAAGTGGCACGGCGGCGGAGCGAGCGATGCGGTGCTCGAAGAACGCTTCCATCGCACGAGGCCGCACCTCAATCGCGGGCGGAGTGCGTCGAGGCATTCGCGAGAACAACCGGCAGCACCCTCATCTGAGCCGTTAACGCGTCGGCCTCGCTCGCATCTTCAGTGAATGCGCAGGCGACTGATCTGGCCAGTGGTAGCGGCAATCAGCCTCGGCTGCGGCCTCGGCGAGTACAAGCGCGCCCGCGAGCGCGACGTGCACCGTTGTTTCAACACCGTGCCGGTGGTGGTCGCCGCGCACCGAATCGCCCGCGGCGCCCACCTGGGCTTCGAAGATCTTTCGCAGCGGGCGCTCCCCGAGCAGTTCGTGCGCCGCAACGACGTCAGGCCCGATGAGCTCACCCGCATCTCAGAGCTCACCCCGGTGCGAACGCTGGAAGAAGGCGAGCCGATTGCCTGGCTCGACCTCGGGCTCATAGACGAAGCGCGATGATCATCGCCCCGGTGCCGCCGACGCCACCGAGGCTCGCGGTACCGGCCCAACCACCGATCGCCGCCCCGAGCCCGAACCAGGTGTTGAGCGCGATCAACACCCCCGCTCGCACCGCCAGCGCAGCGCCGGCGAACACGTGGTCGACGCCCTCGCCGCTGAAGCCTCCGCGGGTGTGGAGCACCGCCACCGTCAGCTGCGGCCCCACCTGCAGGTAGAGCTGAATGCGCTCGACCGCCCACGACCAACGCGCCGAAGGCCCTCCCCGAAAGCCATCGGCGTTGGTCGCGAACTCGCAGTCGAAGCAATCGCTCAGCACCGGGAAGCTCGCGTGCCGTGACCAGGCCAGCTCACCTCCGAGCGAGAAGTGCTCGCCGAGCGGGTGGTGCGCCGACAACTCGACGCCGGGCGCGTACCACCGCAGCTCTCCGCCGTTCGTCTGGGGCGTGGAGTCGAGCCCGGCGCTCACCTCCAGCAGCGTGGGCGCCGCCAGCGCCGAACCCGCTGCCGCCAGGGAAACGACCAGTGCCAGCCGATTCACTGCTCCCGCTTTAGCACCGGGGCGGAAACTGGTAGACGCGCGCGATGCGCCCGACGCTGAAGATCAAGAGGCTACGTCCCAGCTCCGATCTTCCGCTCCCCGCCTACAAGACCGAGCTCGCCGCCGGCATGGATCTCCACGCCGACCTCGACGCCGACCTCACCCTCCAGAGCCTGGAGCGCTTCGCGGTGCCCACCGGCCTGGCGATGGAGATTCCCCCCGGCTTCGAGGGCCAGGTTCGGCCGCGCTCGGGGCTGGCGCTCAACTCCGGCATCACCTGCCTCAACACCCCGGGCACCATCGACGCCGACTACCGGGGCGAGGTGAAGGTCATTCTGGTGAACCTGTCGGCCGCGCCGGTCACTCTCAAGCGGGGCGAGCGAATCGCCCAGCTGGTCATCGCCCAGGTCGCCCGCGCCACCGTCGAAGAGGTGCGCGAAGACCTTTCTCAAACCGCGAGAGGAGACGGGGGCTTCGGCTCCACCGGGCGAAAGTGACCCTCCCCAAGGTGCCAGGCACTTTTTTCCTTCGACGGGTGTACGAAACCGTGCGGATCCACTCATGATCCCACTCATTGCAAGGCGCAACATTTTCCGAGTAAAAACGATAATTTGACGATGTGTCGGTGCGCCCGCCGGCGGATCTCCGTCGACGGGGTGAGGTGAGTTCTTGCTCTGTTATCGCTGCGGCAGCCACGTTCCGGACACCTCCGAGAGTTGTCCGAACTGCGGGCAGAAGCTCGCGGGCGGAGGTGTGCGCCAGGCGACCGCCACGTTCTCTCGCCGCCGCGCCACTTCGAGCATCGTCGAAGGCGCGCCGTACAAGCCGCAAGACCTCGTCTCCAACCGCTACCTGGTGAAAGACATCGTCGGAGCCGGCCCGCTCGGCTTCGTGTTCCGCGCGCACGACAAAGAGATCGACGTCGAGGTCGCGCTGAAGGTGATCAACCCGCGGCTGGTGCAGACGCCCGACGAGCGCAAGGCCTTCGCCAAGCAGATGCGGCAGGCGCGCAAGCTCTCGCACCCGAACCTGGTGCGCGTCTACGAGGAGGGCGAAGACCAGGATCGCCCGTATTACACCTCGCAGTTCCTCGACGGGCTCACGCTCCGCAAGATCATCGACCTTCGCCTGCAGAAGGGTCAGTTCTTCAACCTCCGCGAGGTGGAGCCGATTCTGGTGCAGATCGGCGCCGCCCTCGAGGGCGCTCACAAGGTCGGCCCGCACTCCGACGTGAAGCCCGAGAACGTGCTGGTGCTGCCCGACCTTCTCAAGGTCACCGACTTCGGCCTCGGGCTGGCGATGCCGCGGCTGCCGTTCGTGCAGGCCGAGAAGGCGCGCAAAGGCGATCGCTACCTCTCGCCCGAGCTCGCCGAGGGCCGCGAGGTCGACCACCGCACCGACATCTATTCGATGGGCGTGATTCTCGGGGAGATGCTCGCCGGCCTCACTCCCGACGGCTCGATGCCCGAGCTCGCGCGCCGCAACCCCGAGGTTCCGCCGGCGGTCGAAGGCCTCTACCGCAAGGCGCTCAACGAGAACCCGCTCGCCCGCCACAAGAGCGCGGCGGAGTTCGTCAGCGAGTTCCAGGAAATCTCCAAGCGGGTGATGCCGCCGCCGCTGAAGTCGAAGCCCGAGCCGGCCTCGGGCACGCTGCCGCGCCCGCGCACGGCCACCGGCGTCGCGCTCCAGCTCTCGCCTCGACAGACCAAGCCGCCTCCGCCGGTGCCGGAGATGCCGCCGCCGCCTCCGCCGCAGACCGGAGAGAACGACGTGCCGCCCGACGCGACCCAGCCGGTCGACCCCGAGCACCTCGCCTCCGCGCTCGCGAAGCTGAAGGGCAACGGCAACGGCGCCAACGGCCACGCGAACCCCGGCGATCGCCAGGAGACCGAGGTCATTCAGTCGGGCCAGTTCATCGGCCCCGACGCCGACGAGACCGCCAACGCGGTGGAGATCGCCAAGCCGCTCGGCGAGCCGACCAACGACGTTCAGGTGTCGCCGGCCGACTCCGGCGACGAGCCGCCCAACCGCACCATGCTGTACCTGGTGATCCTCGCGGTCGCGGGCGTGGGCATCGGCCTGGTCGGCGGCTCGATTCTGCTCAAGCGGCTGCAGGCGAATCAGGGCGACAAGGGCGACAAGAACGGCCTGCAGGTTCGCGCCGGTCAGGCCGAGGCCGATCGCAAGGCGGCCGAAGAGAAGGCCAAGCTCGAGGCCCAGCGGCTGGCGGAGCAGAAGGCGCTCGACGACAAGCTCGCCGCCGACAAGGCCGAAGCCGACCGCGTCGCCGCCGAAAAAGCGGCCGCCGAGAAGGCCGAGGCAGACAAGAAGACCCCCGCCCAGCTCGCCGCCGAGAAGGCCGCCGCTGACAAGGCTGCCGCCGCCGAGAAGGCCGCTGCCGACAAGGCCGCCGCCGCCGAGAAGGCCGAGAAAGACAAAGCCGATCGCGACGCGGCGAAGAAGGCCGCCGCCGACAAGGCCGCTCAGGACAAGGCCGATCGCGACGCGGCGAAGAAGGCCGCCGAGGAAAAGGCGATCGCCGACAAGAAGGCCGCCGAAGAGAAGAAGGCCGCCGAGATCGCCGAGAAGAAGAACAGCGGCACCCACGTCGGCGGCAGCGACACCGCTCCCGGCAAGGGTCAGGTGGTCGCCTCGGTCGCCACCGAGAAGACCGACGCCAAGGTCGGCGCCAACGGCTGCCCCGAAGGCATGCGGTCGATCGCCGCCGGTACCTTCAAGATGGGCACCGCGAAGGACGACCCGATGATGGGCTTCGACGAGAAGGCCCTCTCCACGGTCGACGTGAAGGCGTACTGCATCGACACCTTCGAGTACCCGAACCGCGCTGGAGTCGCGCCGGTGGTGAACGTGGCGTTCGCCGACGCGAAGCGCATGTGCGAGAGCAAGAGCAAGCGCCTCTGCACCGAAGACGAGTGGGAGAAGGCGTGCAAGGGCCAGAACAACGCCCGCTGGCCGTACGGCAACGCCTTCGACGCCAACGCCTGCAACACCGAAGACGAAGCGGGCGACGATCGCAACCTCGCCGGGGCGGGCCGCTTCAGCAAGTGCCGCTCGGGCTACGGCGTGGCCGACATGTCGGGCAACGCCTCGGAGTGGACGGCGGACAAGGTGATCAAGGGCGGCTCGTTCGGGCGCGCCGACTTCGCGGTGCGCTGCTCGGCCCGTCAGAACGGCGGCGCGCGCAGCTCCGAAACCGGCTTCCGCTGCTGCGCCGACCCGAAATGAACCCAACCCCTCTCCTGACAGGAGAGGGCCGACGGACGCACAGCGTCCGCGGGGTGAGGTTAGCGACCCTCGGCCTCTTGCTGTTCACCTCGGCCGCTCTCGCCGCCAAGCCGCGCATCGTCGTCCTCAAGTCCGCCGACCTCGCCCCCTACGCCGCGGTCACCTCCGCCTTCACCGGCGAAGCGAAGGCGACCGTCGAAGAGCTGACCCTCGACTCCGCCCCCGACGCGGCGTCGAAGGCGGTGAAGAAGCTGGCCGAGAACCCGCCCTCGCTGGTGCTGGCAGTAGGCCCCGCCGCGGCGGTGGAGGCGAAGCGCCAGCTCACCCAGGTGCCGTTGATCTTCGTGATGGTGCCGTACTTTCAGAAGTACGAGCTGGAGGCGCCCAACGTCACCGGCATCGCGCTCACCTCCGACCTGACGCCCGAGCTGACCGCGCTGCACGCGATGCTGCCGAAGGTGAAGCGGGTGGGCATCGTCGAAGACCCGCGCTGGTCGCAGAAGCTGACCGAGACCGCGGCGCAGGCGGCCGGTGAGCTCTCGCTCTCGGTGGTGGCGATCGAGGTCGACGCGCCGGCCAGGCTCGACAAGGCGCTCAAGGCGGCGCGGCCGAAGATCGACGCGCTGGTGATGATCAGCGATCGCACCGTCGGCAACACCGCGGTGATCGAGCGGCTGATCTCGTTCAGCGCCGACGAGAAGCTGCCGCTGGTGGCGCTCGCGCCCGGGCAGGTGAAGGCGGGCGCGCTGTTCGCGGTGGCGCCGTCTCCCTCGGCGATCGGCGCCCAGGCGGGGCGGCTGGCGAACCGGGTGCTGATCGAGAAGATCGATCCCGGAGCGCTGGCGGTGGCGCCGCCCGAGGGCACCGAGCTGTTCGTGAACTGGTCGCAGGCGAAGAAGCTCGACGCCCCGCAGGACTTCGCGGCCGGCTTGCTCGGTTTCGCCGCATCGAAGGGCCTCGTGGTAAGGCCCAGCCCATGATTCCCCGTTACAGCCGGCCGCAGATGGTGGCGCTCTGGACGCCGGAGGCGAGGCTTCGCCGTTGGCGCGACGTCGAGCTGGCCGCGCTGGAGGGCATGGTCTCGCTCGGCATCGCTCCCAAAGACGCGCTCGACGCGTGCAAGGCGAAGGCGGGCGACTTCACCGCCGACGACGCCGCGAAGATCGACGAGATCGAGAAGGTCACCAAGCACGACGTGATCGCGTTTCTCACCTTCATGGAGCAGCGGGTGGGGCCCGAGGCGCGCTGGCTCCACTTCGGAATGACGTCTTCCGACGTGCTCGACACCGCGCTGGGAATGACGCTGCGCGACGCCGCCGATCTGCTGCTCCAGGGGCTGGAGCGGGTGCAGGCGGCGGTGAAGGTGCGCGCGTTCGAGCACCGGCGCACCCAGATGGTGGGCCGCTCGCACGGCATTCACGCCGAGCCGATCACCTTCGGGCTCAAGCTGGCGATCTGGTACGACGAGCTGGCCCGCGCGAAGAAGCGGCTCCAGGCCGCGCGCGACACCATCTCCTACGGGAAGATCTCGGGCGCGGTGGGCACCTTCGCGCACCTGCCGCCGGCGGTGGAGACCCACGCGATGACTGCGCTCGGCCTCAAGGGCGCGCCGGCCTCGAGCCAGATCGTTCAGCGCGACCGCCACGCCGAGTACTTCACCGCGCTGGCGCTGCTCGCCGGCAGCATCGAGAAGTTCGCGGTCGAGATTCGCCACCTCCAGCGCACCGAGGTTCGCGAGGCCGAAGAGGCGTTCACCCCCGGGCAGAAGGGCAGCTCGGCGATGCCGCACAAGCGCAACCCGGTGCTGAGCGAGAACCTCACCGGCCTGGCGCGGCTGATGCGCGGCTACGCGGTCTCGGCGATGGAAGACGTGGCGCTCTGGCACGAGCGCGACATCTCGCACTCCTCGGTGGAGCGGGTGATCGGCCCCGACGCCACGGTGACCCTCGACTTCATGCTCCACCGGTTCGCGACGCTGATGGAGAACCTCACCGTCTACTCCGAGAACATGAAGAAGAACCTCGACCTGCTGGGCGGGGTGGTGCACTCGCAGCGGCTTCTGCTCGAGCTGGCGCGCAAGGGCCTCGACCGGCAGGCGGCGTACGTGATCGTTCAGCGCAACGCGATGAAGTTCTTCGAGCAGGGCATTCCGTTCCTCGACGCGCTGCTGCAGGACAAAGACCTGCTCCAGAAGATGTCGAAGGAAGAGGTCACCGCCTGCTTCAGCCCCGACCACCACCTGAAGAACGTCGACGAGATTTTTCAGCGCGTGTTCGGGAGCTGAATGGGGAACATTCGCAGCGGCCTGAACGGTTGGCACTACCTCGCCGCGCTGGCGGTGGCGGTCGGCCTGATGGCAGGTGCCACCTTCTACGCGAAGCACCGGCTGCAGTTCATTCAGGGCGAGCCCAAGGGCGCCTTCGTCACCCCGGGCCACGTGGTGTTGATCGACCGGGTGCACATCGGCGGCCGGGTGCGCTCGATGGTCGACGTGGGCGGCTACCGGGTGATGGCGATCGACCGCAAGAGCGGGCAGCAGGTGGCGCAGCGCATCTTCGACGACGGCATCGGCTGCTGGGCGGCGAAGGCCAACCACGTCTGGTGCGAGCAGGACGGCAAGCTGCTGAACCTCGAGCTGCCGGCGCTCACCACCCGCGGCGACGTGGCCTCGGTGACGCCGGGCAAGGCGCTGGTACGCGACCGCTACGCCACCACCCCGAGCGGCGACCTGCAGGTGCTGTTCACCGATGGAAACGCCGCCGAGATCGACGGCGAGACGCTGGCGATGAACAAGGTCGCGGTCGCCAACTTCACCGGCGCCACCCGGAGCGGCCACCCGTTCAAGACGGTGAGCGACCTGAAGCGGCCGGGCGGCGGTTACCTCCGCTTCGGCGACGGCCCCAAGCACGGGCTGGGCTTCGCGGAGCAGAACGACGGCGCCTTCACCCCGTTCGACAACGCGCTCACCTTCCTGCGCAAGAGCAGCAGCCCCGAGTTCGTGGTCACCGGAGATCCCTCCCTGGTGCTGGTGAGCTCGGAGGCTTCGCTGGCGGACGATGCGCCCAAGCTGATCACCCGGGTCGACGACCGCGGCGAGAAGCAGCTCTGGCAGGCGACGCTGGCCACCCGCACCCCGAGCGAGTTTCTGATCGACGGCCAGACCGCGTTCATCACCACCGGCGATCGCGACCTGCGCGCGCTGGCGATCGACCTCGAGTCGGGCAAGACGCTGTGGCGGTTCGCGCTCCCGCGCGACTAGCGCCGCTGCATCAGCTGCGCTTCGATCGCGCCCATGTCGTCGGCGGCGAAGTAGGCCGCGACCTGCTTCTGCATGAAGGGCGTGGTGTAGATGTCGGCCTTCGGCTCGTCGATCAGCCCGGCGATCACCTTCGCCACCTCGTCGACCGGCTGCGCGTTGGGGAACTTGCGCGAGTCGAAGCCGCCGTGGAGCGCGTTGTTGCCGAAGTCGGTCGCCACCACGCCCGGTGAGACGGTGCTCACTGTGATGCCGGGGTCGCTGACGCCGAGCTCCATGCGCAGGCTGGCGGTGAGCTGGTTGAGAAACGCCTTCGCGCCCGAGTACGCGGAGCGCACCGGCGCCAGCGGCACCCGGCCGAGCCCCGACGAGATGTTGATGATGTGGCCGGCCTTGCGCTCCTGAAAGTGGGGGAGCACCGCCTGCATGCCGTAGAGCGCCGACTTCACGTTCACCGCCACCATCTCGTCGACGTCGGCGTCGTCGAGCTGCGAGACCGGCTTCGAAATGCCGCGGCCGGCGTTGTTCACCCACACGTCGACGTGCCCGTGCCGCTGCCTCGCAGCGTCGAACACCCGCTGCACCTCGGCGCGCTTCGTCACATCGGCGATCACCACCGACGCACCCTCGCCACAGCGCTTGGCGACCTGGTTCAGCTCCGCTTCGCGCCGCGCCGTGAGCACCACCTTCGCGCCTTGTCGCGCACACTCGAGGGCCAGCGCCTCGCCGATGCCCGAGCTACCGCCGGTGATCACGATCACTTTGTCTTTCATGGGAGGGCGTTTCTACGCCCGAACCGCGCGGGTGGACCAGACCCCAGAGTCTGGGCAGACCCTGCCGGGCGCGAACGGTGACGTGGGGTTGCGTTGGCCCGAAGGTCGCACTGCTGGTGATCGCCCGGAGGTAGTCATGAAAGAGCTGGAAAGCCCGATCTGTGAGGCGATGAAGCAGGTGGCCGAGAACGAGGACGCGCGCGAGTACGTCGAGAGCGAGTCTGCGCCCTGGTTCAAGACCCCGGTCGAAGTCGAAGGCGACGAGCCGCTGACGTTCGAGCTGTCGCGAATCACCGACACGCTCCGCCGCAACGGCCTCGTCTAAGGCCGGCCGCCTCAGGTCAGCAGCTTTGCCTTCTTCAGGTTGGCGCCGAGTCGCTCGCGCACGTCGCCCACCTTCGCGGTGAACGTCTTGCCGGTGATGCGCTCGTAGGCGGTGACGTATTTCTCGGACAGCGACACCCGCACCTCGTCGGGAATCTGCGGCAGCGCCCCGTGCCCCGAGAAGCCGCGCTCGTTGATCAGCCACTGGCGCAGGTTCTCCTTGTCGAGCATCTGCTGCGGCTCGCCGGCGGCGAAGCGCGCCGCGTAGGTGTCGGCCACCCAGAAGCGGCTCGAGTCGGGGGTGTGCATCTCGTCGATCACGATCAGCTCGTTGCCCGCGCGGCCCAGCTCGTACTTGGTGTCGACGAAGATCAGCCCCTGCGCCTTCGCCTGCTTCTGGCCTTCGGCGAACAACGCCAGCGCGGCCTCCCTGGCCTCGGCCCAGTCGCGCGCAGAGACGATGCCCCGGCGCAGCACCTCGGCCTCGGAGATCGGCTCGTCGTGCTTGCCGCGCTCTTCTTTGGTCGAGGGCGTCAGCAGCGGCTTGTCGAAGATTCGATCTTTCTTCATGCCCTTGGGCAGCTTCAGCTCGTACGGGTCTTTGCCGCTCTCGTAGTCGCGCCACAGGCTGCCGGTCAGGTACTGCCGCACCACGAACTCGATTCGATACGGCTCGGCGCGCCGCGCCACGGTGACGCACGGGTCGGGCATGTCGATCACGTGGTTCTTCACCACGTGCTTCGTCTTCTCGAACCAGAAGTGCGCCAGCTGGTTGAGCAGGTCGCCCTTGAAGGGCAGGGTGGTGAGCACGTGATCGAACGCGCTCAACCGGTCGGTGGTGATCAGCACCAGCCGGTCGCCCTGCGAGTAGGTGTCGCGAACCTTGCCCTCGTACTTCGAGCCCAGCGACGGAAAGTCGGTGCCCTTGAGGGTGTGCGGGAGCTGCGCGGAGAGGGTCGAAGCGTCCATGGCGGACGCGTTATCTCACAGCCTCACGGCGCCGGGGCGGTCGCCATGTACACGAACGAAGGATTCACCTTCAGAATCCCGTCGACCCAGGCGGCGGCGTACGGCGCTCCAGCGGCGCGATCGACGCGCACGGGACCAGAGGTCTGCAGGCCCCAGTGAATGATCAGCGAGCGGGCGATCAGCTCGACCGCTTCGCGCTCCGACAGGCCCTGAAAGCTCTCGCGGCGATCTTCGCTCCAGCGATCGCCCTTGTCGTCGAGGATCAGCTGCACCACTCCGGAGTCGGGCGCCGAGAGCAGGTCGGCCTTCGCGTCGAGCGCCGGGGCGGCCACGAAGTCACCGTTGATCAGCACCGGGAACATCGACTGCTCGTTCGCGGGCTGGCCGGCCTGGGCGACCGAGCGGTTGGCGACTTCTTTGAGAAGGGCGGCGCGGGTCTGGGGGCTCTCGAACTCGAGCCACTCCGCGGTACCGGTGAGCGCCTGAGACGCCGTGTGAGGGCGGTTGGCGCCGGGGCCCACGTCGCAGGCGGCGAGGGCAAAGGCAGCGATGATGATCAGGCTCTTACGCATGACGGCCCACCCAATATAGCCATGACCCCGAGTTTGCAGCCAGTTCCAACACCCGGCAGTCCCCTTGTTGTTCCCACATGTTGCACGTGCTCTATGCATTCGCGGGGTTACAGTCGGGGCGTGTGGCCCCCGGTCCTGATCAGTCACCAGCTGCGCTCGGCGGAGAACCTCGGTGCGCTCGCCCGGGTGATGGCCAACTTCGGCTTCAGCCGGCTGATCCTCTCTGATCCGATCACCCACGATTTTCGCGGCGCCGAGAAGCTGGGCGTCGGCGCCGAGCCGGTGCTCGAGAAGATGGCCGTCGCGCTCACCCTGGGCGAGGCGCTGAAAGACGTCGTCTACGCGGTCGGCACCACCTCGCGCGGGCAGCTGAAGCGGTTCAAGCCGCTCACCGCCGAAGAGGGCGTCGCGTCGCTTCACAAGCACTCCGCGCGCGGGCCGGTGGCGCTGGTTCTCGGTGGCGAGAAGCGCGGCCTCTCGGACGACGAGCTGGCGCTCTGCCACGACGTGATGGTGATCGACACCGCGGTGGATCAGCCGTCGATGAACGTCAGTCATGCGGCGGCGGTGTTCTGCTTTCTGTGCTCGCGGGTGGGCGCAGCGAAGGCCGAGGCCGAGCCCGGCGCTCCCGGCGAGCTGCTGCAGCGGCTCGAGGTGAAGCTGCGCGAGGCGTTCGAGAAGAGCGGGTTCTTGTCGCCCGATTCTCCAGACCACGTGCTCAAGGAGCTGTCGCGCTCGCTGGTGAAGGGCGCGTTGACCAGGCGGGAGGCCGAGATCTGGCTCTCGGCGCTCACGCACTTCTCGCGAAAGTAGCGGCTACTTCTCGGCTCGCTTCGCCAGCAGCTTGTCGATCGATGCGCGGTCGTCCTTCGAGTGGGTCTCACTCGGGCCGTCTTTGCCGATCGCCTTCTTCGCGTCGTGCACGCCCGCCTCGAACTTTTCGGTGAACTTCTCGCTCACCTTCTTGTCCTGCCACTCGTGCTCCGCGCGGTCGAACACCGTCTTCCCCTCGAAGGGGTAGCGGCCAATCACCACGCCCACGCCGATGCAGATCACCGACCACACGATCATCTTGATCATCGAAGCCTCCGCCTACCGATCCTTACCTTCGCCCACATTGGTCGCCAGTTTTCGAATGGGCTGGTTATGTTGGGCGGGTGGCAGGCGCAGACGACGCCCTCGACCGGCTGAGGTCGGAGCTCAACCATTGGTTTCAGCAGTTGCCCGAGCCGCCCCTCTACCGGCGGCGTGACGACCCGGTGGTCGCGCAGGCCAAGGTGCGGGTCGACGAAGGGCTGAAGCTGAAGGCGCAGCTCGACCGGGTGCAAGACCCCCGGCGGGGCCCGCTGGCGTCGGCGCTCGAGGCGCACCTGTCGGCGCTGGAGCTGATCGCCGGCGGCAAGATCGAAGCGGCGGAGCAGGCCTGGAGCTCGGCGCTCCAGCTCGAGCGCGAGGCGATGGCGGCGCGCCGGCTGTGGCACCGCAGCGACGAGCAGCGGCCTCCGGTGTTCTCGCGGCAGAGCGGCAGCTCGCGCTACGACCCGCAGCCCGAGACCACCGTCGACGCGCAGCTCGCCTGCCCGAACCACTCCTGCCACCAGACGAACAAGTTCGGGTTCTCGTCGCGGCACGCGCACCACCGGTTTCTCTGCCCGTCGTGCAAGCAGCCGTTTCGGGTCTACTTCGCCGAGGTTCGCGCGCTCGAGGTGAAGCGCTTCTCGCGCACCCGCCGGCAGTACTTCTTTCGCCTCGAAGAGCTGGAGGGCGCGGTCACCCGGCTCGAGCTGGTCGACACCAGCGACGGCGAGCTGAAGGTGGCGCGGCGCGATCTGCTCGCGTTTCTCTACACCGACGCGCGCGAGCTGCGTGGCGTGCTCGACCTGTCGTCGGCGCGGGTGCTCTGGGTGCGGCCTCCGGGGCTGTGCTTCATCGCCACCGCGACGTTCGGCGAAGACGCTCCCGAGCTCGATGCGTTTCGGCGCTTTCGCGATCGGGTGTTGATGCCGCGCGGGTGGGGCAGGGCGGCTATTGAGTCGTATTACTGGTGCGGGCCACCGGTCTCACGGTGGTTGTCGCGCAAGCCGTGGCGGCGTCGCATGATGCGGTCGGTGCTGTCGCGCGTTCATCAACGGCTCGAGGAGCGTGGGTTTTGAGCGACGCACGCGATCAGTTCACCAAGGTCGCGGTGGTGTTCCTGCTCGCCGGGGCGATCGGCTTCGGCGTGCTCGAGGGCAACGGCGGCGCGAGCCGGGTGAAGAAGGGGACACCGGCTCCTTCGTTCAAAGTCGATCGGCTCACTGGCGGTACCGCGACGATCGACGAGCTGAGCGGCAAGGTGGTGTTGCTGGCGTTCTGGGGCACATGGTGCCCGCCCTGCAGAGAAGAGCTGCCGTACCTCGTGAGCATCGCGGACGAGTACAAGGACAAGGGCGCCACCCTGCTGGCGGTGAACGACGCCGACGAAGACCGCGCGAACATGCCGGACTACGTCGAGCATCAACTGCCGGGGCTCAAGCCCTACGCTGCTTGGGGCAACCCCGAGATCTTCAGGAACTACGGCATCGAGTCGATGCCGCAGCTGTACCTTCTCAGCACCAGCGGCTCGGTGATTGCGCACTGGGGCGGCTTCGAAGGACCAGGCGAGATCGCAGCCGTTCGAGCGAAGCTCGACGCGACGCTGAAACGTTAACCTCTCCTTTGGGAGAGGCCGACGAGCACCCTAGGTGCTCGCGGGTGAGGGACAGCCAGGTCCGCGCGTCGCAAACGATGCCGCCCCTTCGAGAGGCGGCTACTTCGTGCCCGCGTCGGGAGCCGCCTTCGGCGGCGGGGCCGGAGCAGGCTTCTTCTCGGGCGGAGGGGCGGGCTTCTTCTCAGGCGCCGCCTTTTTCTCAGCGGGTTTCTCGGCCGGCTTCTTCTCAGCCGGCTTCTTCGCCGCGTCACTGCTCTGAGCGGACGTACCGCCGGTGGCATCGGGCTTCGCCTCGCCGCCCTGGTTCTTCTGCTCCTGTTCCTTCTTCTCCTGCTGCTGCTGAGGAGTCATCGACTCCTCGGTGAGCAGGCGGAACTCGGTGCGGCGGTTCTTGGCGCGGCCGAGCGGGGTGTCGTTGGTGGCGACCGGGCGGTCGTAGCTGAAGCCCTGGCTGCGGAGGCGCTTGCGCTCGACGCCCTTCGACACCAGGTAGTCCTCCACCGCTGCCGCGCGGCGGTTCGACAGGTCGAGGTTGTAGTCGTGGCCACCGCGGTTGTCGGTGTGACCTTCGATCAACACCGGGCCGACGTCGGGGTGCTCGAGCAGCACCTTGGCCACGTCGTCGAGGATCTTGAACGACTGCGGCTGAATGATCGCCTTGGCGGTCTCGAACAGAATGTTGCCGCGCACGCGAATGCGGCCGGACTCGAGGGTGACTTCCTCTTCCTGCGGCACCGGGCAGCCTTCGTTGTCGGCGGGGCCGGGCTCGTCGGGGCACTTGTCGACGTTGTCGGGAATCTGATCGCCGTCGCGGTCGGGGCAGCCGTCGTACTCCGCCGGGCCGACCTCGTCGGGGCAGCCATCGACGCGGTCGGGCGTGCCGTCGCCGTCGCGGTCGCCTTCGATGATCGGGCAGCCGTGGTTTTCTTTCGGGCCGGGAATGTCGGGGCACTGGTCGGTGCGATCGGGCGTGCCGTCGTTGTCGCGGTCGGGCTCGACGATGTGCTCGTAGCGAACGCCCAACACCACCCGGAACGTCTCGCGGCCGAACCCGTTCTCCAGGCCGAGGCCCTTGGCCAGCCCGAGCACCACCATCCAGTCGTGGTAGACGGCGGTCTGCGCGCCGATCATCAGCTCGAACGGCGTCTTCAGCGCGTCGGCCTGCTTGAAGGTGAAGGGCGCCTCCGCCGGGGTGTTGAGGTTCACTTCGGCGGTGATCGCGTTGCGGGTCAGCTTGGCGCCGAACAGGTCGGGCAGCTCGAACTTGCCGCCCACGCCCATCGTGAATTCCTGACCGACGTAGAGGTTCAGGTACTGGCCCGGGTCGGTGGTGAAGCGGTAGCCGACGTTGCCGATCAGCCGAATGAACCCGAACCGGCGCTCGAGCGCGAGGCGCGGCGCGAAGATGAACCCGCGGTCGCTGAGGAAGCTGCGGGTGTCGCCGACGGGCAGGCGAATCTCGGCGATGCCGGCCAACGCGATCGGGAAGTCTTCTTGCGAGAAGATGTTGAAGCGGCCCAACAGCCGGGGGGCGTCGAGGCCCGCGACCGCCGGGTCGGCTTGATCGCTGAAGCCGGCGTCGCGCAGCTGCTTGAACCCGCTCGCCTGGTAGAAGGTGATGCCGATGTCGGCACCGACCTCGATCCGCTTGTTGAAGGTGTAGGCGCCGGTGATGTGCAGGTCGGAGCGGAACGGGATCAGGTCGCCCTTCACCTGGTCGCCCAGCTTCAACCCGAGAATGCCCCAGTTGAGATCGAGCGACGCCTGAAGCTGCCACGACTTCGGCGGAGCGAGCTCGGCGCCCTCCATGATCATCAGCGAGTTCATCGCCGGAGTCAGCTTGAGCGGCACCGCGTCGAATCCACGCGCAAACGGATCCGCGGCCTCGGCGAGGCCGGCGAGCATTACGAGCGGCAGGATCGCTCGGAGTCGCATCGGGGGAGCCTTGGTTATAGCTGGCCCCGCACTGAGCCAAAAGAAAGTTACGCGCTACAGGCTTGTTCGACTCGGTGACAGCTCGATCGACCGAAGATCGTATGGGCGCGGCTCCTCGGCCAGTGCCTGCCTCAGCGCCTCGGCGTCCTTGGTCACGTAGACGAAGTTCAGCGCCTCGGGGTCGAGATGACGTGCCAGCGCGTCTTCGACGTCGCGCGGGGTCAGCTTTTGGAGCGCCGCCCGGTAGTCGTCGAGGAAGTGCGGGGTGCCGTAGATCAGATCGTCGATCGCCCACCCGAGGCGGCGTTGATCGGTCTGCGCCCACAGCCGGGTGGCCCCGAGGAGGAAGCCGCGCGAGCCTTCGAAGCGGTCCTCGGGGATCGGCTGGTGAATCGTCCGCTCGAGGTAGGTGATGGCGAGGTGGGTGGCGAGCGCGCCGTTCTTCGGCTCCACCGGGCGCAGCCAGATCGACCACTCCTGGGTCGAGCGGGCGTCGTTGGGGGCCGGTGCCGGGCCGGGCGCCTGCTCGTAGTGCTCCGGGTACGCGTAGGTGCCGTAGTTGAGGCCGCGCTTCTCGCGCAGCTCCCGAAACAGCAGGCCGTGTTGCTGGCGGTGCTCACCCAGGTAGCTCATGCCCAGCGCCACCGCGAAGTAGTCGGGGTCGCCGCGGCGCAGGTCGTAGCTGGCGCCGAAGAAGCCGGCGGTCGAGAGCGTGTCGTGCTGGAGGATCCACACCTTGCCGCGCGGCCCTGGAGCCGGCGGCGGCGTCACCAGCGGCGCGCCGGTCTTCGGCAGCGCTGAGAGAATCGTCTTCACCCGGCTCGCGAGCGCGTCGTCGACCGCGCCGGCGAGCCCGATCACCAGGCGGTCTTGGGTGAACACCCGCTCCCGCTGCGCTTTCACCTGCTCGAGGGTGAGCTTGGCGGCCGACTCGAGCGTGCCCTGCTCCGGGTGCTGGTACGGGTGGCCGCGGTAGAGCAGCGAGTCGAGCGCGACGTGGCTGAGCCACTCGTCGGCTTCGTTCGGGAGCACGTCGCGCAGCACGTGAATCTGTGAGGCGCGCAGGCGCTCGAGCTCTTTCGGGTCGAGCCGCGGGTGGAGCAGAACGTCGGTGAAGATCGCCAGGTAGCGTTCCAGCTGCTCTTTGTGCACCCGGCCAGAGAAGACGGTGAGCTCTTTGTCGCAGTCGGCAGAGAGCTCGGCCGCGATCGGGTAGAGCGCGTCGGAGAGCTCGGAGGCAGACAGCTTCTCGGTGCCGCCTTCAGCCATCAGCCGGGTGGTGAGCCAGGTGAGGCCTTCCTGGCCTGCGGGGTCGTCCCAGCTGCCGGCGCGGAACACCAGGCGGAAGCTGACGATCGGGCTCGTGTTCGGCTGCACGATCGTCGTCATCGGCACCAGCGTCGCGAGCGGGCGGTAGGCGATCGGTTTCGGCGCCCGCGGAGCGGGTGCGGCAGGAGGGGCTTCGGGTTTCGGTGCGGGCGCTGGTGCCGGCTGAGGCGTCGCGCACGCGATCAGGAGAAGGACGCAAGCGGCTCCGACAGCCGTACTCGAGCTCACTTCGCCTCCTTCGCCACCAACTGAAGCGTGGTGCGATGCGCCGCCGTCAGATGCTTCTTCGCGAACGCGACCAGCTGCGCGGGCTTCACCTTCGCGATCAGCCGCAGCTGCCGGTCGAACCCATCGGGCAGCCCGGTGCCTCCTGCGGTGAAGGCCAACGTGCTCGCCACCTGTGACGGCGTCTCGAGCCCCATCGGAGTCGAATAGCGGCTGCGCTGCTCGATTTGCTCGACCCGCTTGGCGTCGACCTTGCCGGCCGCGACCTCGGCGATCGCCGCGGTGAACGCCGCGTCCACCTCCGCCCGGTGCTTCTCGTCTTTCAGCACCGCCACCAGGCCGAACAAGAACGGGTCCCGATGGCCTCCGTAGTCGATGTACACGGTCTGCGCCCGCTGCTGCTCGAGCACCAGCTGCTTGTAGAGCGGCGACGTCTCACCGGCGAGGTACGCCGCCAGCACCGTCATCACCGCGCCGTCCTCCACCGTCGACGGAGGCACCTTGAAGTACTGCGCGTGGCGCGGCAGCGTCTGGTGCGGCCACTCCACCTTCGCTTCTTTCGGCGCGGTCTGCTCGGGCTCGGGTTTCGACGCCAGTTGCGCCGCCTTGCCCTTCCACCCGCCGTAGGCCTCGGTCACCCACGCCATCAGCTTCGCGTCGTCGAACTCACCGGCGACGAACAGCATGCTGTTGTCGGGCGTGTACCAGCGCTGGAAGAATTCCTTCGAGTACGCGTAGCCCTCGGGCATCTTCTGAATGTCTTCGTAGAAGCCGAGCGCGGTGTGCCGGTACGACGGAGTGGTGAACGCGGTGGTGCGCAGCACCTCTTCCAGCTCGAGCCCCGGGTTGGCCGCGTTGGTGTGGTACTCGCCGAGCACCGCCTTCGACTCGGTGGCGAAGGTCTGCTCGGTGTACTCGAGGCGCTGAAAGCGGTCGGCCTCCAGCTCGACCAGGGTCTGGAGCGCGGAGCTGGGCCCGACCGCGTGGTAGACGGTGACGTCGTCGGTGGTGGTGGCGTTCTCGGAGAAGCCGAGCTTCGCCAGCGCTTCGCCGCGGGCGCTGCCCGGCCACTTCGCGGTGCCCTTGAACATCACGTGCTCGAAGAAGTGCGCGAAGCCGGTCTTGCCCGGCTCGATCTCGTTGCGCGCTCCGACCCGCACCACCGTGTAGTAGGCGACCAGCCCCGAGCTGGGCATCGGCACCCGGGTGACGGTGAAGCCGTTGGGCAGCTTCGAGGTGGTGAACTTCCACGGGAACCCCTCGCCAGGGGGCGCGACGGCGAGAACGAGAGCGGCGACGAGCGCGTGCATCGCCGATGGCTTATACGCCTGCCGTGGCCGACAAGCGCCGGTTCGAGCTGTTCGCGCAACTCCTGGTCGAGCGCTTTCCCGGCGCGCGGCGGGTGTTCGACGTGGCCGGAGGCATGGGCCGCCTCAACGAAGAGCTGACCTCACGCGGCCGCGAGGTGACCACCTTCGATCGCCGCCACAAGCACCTCGAGGTGAAGTTCGCCGAGCGCGAGTTCACCCTCGACGAGCCGGCCGAGTGCGACCTGGTGGTGGGTCTTCACGCCGACGGCGCGACCCGGTTGATCATCGAGTACGCGGCGAAGCACAAGCTGCCGTTCGCGGTGGTGCCGTGCTGCTCCGACAACTCGATGCCCTACAAGCCGTGGATGCGCCACCTCGACGAGCTCGCGCGCGAACGCGGGCTGCGCACCAGCGAGGTGACGCTCGAGATGGCCGGCCGCGCTCGGGTGCTGCTCGGCGAGCCGCCTACCGCTTGAAGGCCAGCTTCGCCCGCTCGTACTTCGGCCCCACGAAGTCGTAGACCCGGCAGCCGACGCAGAAGCCGAAGAACGACTCCAGCGCCGCGCACGCCAGCAGCACCACCAACACGCCGCCGGCGGCGAGCTCGGCGTGAAACCCGAGCGCGAGCACCGAAGCCGAGGCGGTGAACACGATGCCGCACGCCTGCGCGAAGCGCTTCGGCGTCGCCCAGGTGGGCTGCGGCTTCAGCTTCAACGCCGGCACGACGACCCGGCCGGCCAGCAGCGCGAGCGGGCTGAACTTCGGGCCGACGGTGGCGCGAATCACGAAGCCGGCGAACAGCAACGGCAACAGCCACCACGCGTGGAGCACCAGCGCGGCGGCGGCGAGGGTGAAGACCAGGCCGGCGGTGATGCGCGCGGCGTTCTCATCGATGTTCTCTGGGTAAGCCAAGACGTCCTCGTTCAGGTGGGGGTGGCGCCACGCTTGAACGGGGGAAAATGAAAAACCCCCGCCTGGTTCATCCGGCGAGGGTTCTGAAGATCACTCTTCAGCGCGCGTGGCGTGGCCCTCGCCGGTGGCGACAGAGCCGACAACACGCGTGCGAGGTGAAGCGCATCGACCACAGCTAATATCAATCGTTGCGCCCAATGCAACCCGGGCCGAAAGTGGAGCGATGTCGCATTCCAGCAGCACAGCGGGCCCGGCCCCTCTCTACTGGCCAGTGCGGCGCCTGTTCGTGCTCTCGCTTCTGCTGGCGGCTTGCCTGCCGGCGGTGGGGCCGGCGGTCGACGGCGGCTCGGGTGGAGGCGGCGGCACCGGCGGCGGAGGCTCGGCTACGGGCGGCGGCTCACCGGCCGGCTGCAGTGACCATCAACGCGACGGCGACGAGAGCGACGTCGACTGCGGCGGCTCGTGCGCCGGGTGCGCGTTCGGGCTCTCCTGTACCGGCGCGGGCGACTGCGCGAGCGGCGTCTGCCTCTCGAACCAGTGCGCGAACGTGGCGGCGCCGTGCACCTCGTTCTCGGCGTGCACCACCTTCGACGACTACACCACCACCGCCGCCACCATCACCTTCGGCAGCGGCAACAACGTCTACACACCCAAGTGCATCAAGGTGAAGCTCGGGCAGCTGGTCAGCTTTCAGGGGAACTTCTCCAATCACCCGCTGCGCCAGGCGTGTGGGCCGATCATGAACATGCTCGAGGCGTCGACCGGGCAGGGCACCGATTTCACGTTCGGTGCGCTCGGCACCTACGGTTATTACTGCGACATGCACGGTTCCTCGACCGGGGGCGGAATGGCCGGAGCGATCGAGGTGGTGCGCTGAGCGTCGAGGTCGCCAAGCACTACTGCCCCACCTGCGGCCAGACCACGCCCGACTTCAGCGTGGTGTGTCCCCACGACGCCACCGTGGTGGTCGACGCCGCTCACGACCCGCTCGTCGGCCAGTCGGTGGGCGTCTACACGGTGAAGCGGCGCATCGGCGTCGGCGGCACCGGCGCGCTCTACGAAGCCGAAGAGCCGAACATCGGCAAGCGGGTCGCGCTCAAGGTGGTGCACCCGCACTACTCGGCGAACCCGCTGCTCCCCACGCTGCTTGCCGAGGCGAAGGCGGTGAACGCGATCGGCGACCGCGGCATCGTCGACATCTTCGGCTTCGGCACGCTGCCCGACGGCCGGCAGTACCTGGTGATGGAGCTGCTCCAGGGCGAAGCGCTCGACGTGATGATTCGCAAGCGCGGCAAGCTGCCGGTGCAGGAGGCGATCGCAATCGCGATCCCGATCCTCCACGCGCTCCAGGCGGCACACGCGGCCGGCTTCATTCACCGCGACCTCAAGCCGTCGAACCTGTTCGTGGTGACGCCGAAGAACGGCGCGCCGTACCCCAAGGTGCTCGACTTCGGCCTCGCGCAGCGCGACATGCAGACCTCCGACGTGGTGCTCGGCACGCCCGACTACATCGCGCCGGAGCAGGCCGCGGGGCTGCCGGCCAACGCGCAGTCCGACCTCTACTCGTTCGGCTGCACGCTCTACGAGATGTTGACCGGAGCGGTGCCGTTCGACGCGCCGACGCCGAAGGCGATCGTGAAGCTCCACACCGTGGCGCCGCGGCCCCGGGTGAAGGCGCTCCGCCCCGAGGTGCCCGACGCGCTCGATCAGCTGGTGCTGAAGCTGATGCAGGTGCAGCCGTCGGATCGGCCGAAGACGGCGGCGGAGGTCGAAACCGCGCTTCACAAGCTGGTGCCGCGCTCGAAGGCGTGGCTGGTCGGCCCGGTGGCAGTGGTGGTGGCGCTCGCCGCCACGGTGTTCGCGGTGATGGCGTGGAAGACGCCCACCACGGTGGAGAAGCCGAATCCCCTCGCGGCGGCGGTGCATCAGGCGGAGCAGAAGGTGATCGACGCGCTCGCCGCCGGAGACGACAGCGCGCTCGACCGGTTGCGCGCGGCCGAGGCGGCGTATCCAGGGCGGCGTGAGTGGCCGGCGTTGCACGGGCAGCTGGTCGAAGAGCTCCGCGCTCGGGCCCGGCGCGAGCTGGCCGCCGGAGAGGCCGATCTCGCGCTCGCCACGCTCTCGAAGCTGGGGCCCTCCGACGGTGGGGTCGACGCGCTCAGCGAAGAGGCCCGCCGCGCCCAGTTCGCGTCGCGCAATGGCATGGTGCGGGTGGGGGAGCACTTCATCGACGCCTACGAGTACCCGAACAAGCCGGGCGCGAAGCCGGCGGTGAAGGTCGACTGGGCCGAGGCGCAGAAGCTCTGCACCGGCGCGGGCAAGCACCTCTGCTCCGAGGACGAGTGGGCGAAGGCCTGCCACGGCTTCGAGGTGAAGCGCTGCCGCCACAAGGACAAGAAGCTGAAAGGCCCCGCCGCCGCGGGCGCGTTCGCCGATTGCCGCAGCCCGGAGGGCGCGTTCGACCTTTCCGGCAACGTCGCGGAGTGGACCTCGTCACCGCCGCACGAGGGCGCGCCGCAGCGGGTGATCAAGGGCGGCTCGTTCTTTCAGGCCGATGACCAGCTGGCCTGCGACGCGCGCGCGTACTTTCTGCCCGGGCTCGGCGGCGCCGCGCACATCGGGTTCCGGTGCTGTCTGTGATCGAGCACGGCGATCGGTCGTGTGACGCCCCTCCAGCCCTTCGGGCACCCTCCCCCTCGGTGGGGAGGGGCACGCGCTAAATCCCTCCCCCACAAGGGGGAGGTGTCGCGAAGCGACGGAGGGGCGTCACGCTACCGATCGCCGTTCTAGAACTGTGACTTCAAGAACCGTTCGAGCAGCTGCGCATCGTCGTCGCTGATGCCCGAGCCGGTCTTCCACCGCATGCGCTCGAGCGTCGCCATCGCCGACGGCTGCGAGTCGAGCCGCATGAACACGCGACTCAGCGAGTGGCACTTCGAGCAACGCCGCTCGAGCAGCGACTGGCCTTCTTCATCGAGCTGCTGCTGCGCCTCCTGCTGGGCCTTCGCCACCGCATCGTCCACCGCGGGCGGCGCAGGTTCTTCGGGCGTCTTCAGCGCCGGCTCTTCGGGCGGAGTGGGCGGCGGGGGAGGCGCGGTCAGCTCCGGCTCGGCCACCTTGCGCTTCGGCGGAGGCCCGAGCGGCACCCGCCCGGCGACCTGGGTGAGGTACGCGGCCAGCTTCGGCACGTCGCTCTTGTGAATCAGCAACGGCGCCTTGCGCCGCATTCGAATCGATCAGCTGGCGCCAGCCCGCATCGCTCAGCCGCGGGCCCTCGGTGGTGTCGGCCGAGTGGCAGTAGAGGCACTTGCTCTCGTAGGTGAGCCGCGAGGCCGGCGTCACCACCAGCACCAGGGCGAGCAGCGCGCTCATATGCCCACCACCAGCGAAGCGCGGCCGACGTGCGTGGTGGGGTACGGCGTGCCGTCGAAGGTCCACAGCTCGTAGTCGGCCTTCACCGCGAAGTTCTCGTTGATGCGCGCCATCAGCGCCAACGTCTGCCTCAGCACGAACGCGGTCGGCGACAGCGGGCTGCCCGGCAACGGCGGCCCGAAGCGGAACAGCCCGTCGGTGCGGGCCACCAGAATCCAGTTGGGGTGAAGGGTGAGGTCGAGCTGCGCGTAGTACCCGGCCTTGACCACGAACGGGTCGATCACCTGAAACGGGTAGCCCGCCAGGGTGGGGTCGATGTCGGTGCGCCGCCCGAGCGCCTCGGCTCTGAACACCACCCGCCCCAACCGCGCGTAGAGGTCGAGCCCGGCCATCAGGTACGCGCGCTTGTCGGCCGCGTCGTAGGTGCCGCCGGTGAACGACGCGCCCAGGCTCCAGTCGTCGCCGCTCAAGATCAGCCGCGCACCTCCGGCCGGCGTGCGGTTGTTGTCGAGGTAGCGGCGGCTCTGCACGAAGTCGATCTCGTTGGTGCCCGCCAGGCCTTCGACGACGTAGAGCGAGTAGTCGAGCGACACCTTGCCCAGGCCGAAGCGGCCGAACACCTCGGCGCCGTTGTCGATGAACGGCGCGGGCACCACTCCGAGGTTGAACTGCGACGGCCCGTAATAGAGGAGATCGCCCATCGCGTACGGCAGCGGCTTCGACGGGGTGGTGAAGTTCACCGGGTCGTGGCGCACGTTGAACTCACCGAACGGCACGTTGATTCGCCCGGCCCGCAGGTTGAAGCGCGGGTGAATCAGCGCCTCGCCGTACGCCTGATCGACCTCGATGCCGTGGCAGCCGCCGCAGACCTTGGCCGAGAACGAGACCCCGTGGCCGACGTCGACCACCGCCTTCACCGCGGCCTCCAGCCCGAGCCCGTTGATCCCGAGGCTCGAGGGGTTCGAAGGCGGGTTGTCTCCGGAGATGTACCGGTAGTCGACCGCCGCCGAGCCGCTCACGATCAAATGGCTCGACCAGCCGGGGTCTGCTCCCCAGGCGGCTGCGCCGAGCACCACCGCGACCAGGGACACGACCCTCACGAGGGCCAGAGTACCGACGGAGAAAAGAGGCTGCGAGTTTTCGGTGTTCGGCCGACAATGCAGAGAGTCGATGCCGCGCGTCACCGTCCCCCTCTCCCAGTCGAAGCTGATGAAGGTCGACGCGGCGACCGGCCGGCTGCGCTCGCGCGAGTACCGCCTCACCATCGTCTCGGGGCCGGGCACCGGCGGGAGCACGCTGCTCGACCAACCGCTGGTCGTCGGGAGCTCGGAGTCGGCCGGCTTCAAGCTCGAAGACGAGACGGTGTCGGGCAATCACGTCGAGCTCACCCCTCGCGCCGACGGGGTGCGGGTGAAAGACCTCGGCTCCACCAACGGCACCCAGGTCGCCGGCGCGCGCATCACCGAGGCGTTGGTCGAGAGCGAGGCCACCCTCACCGTCGGCAAGACGTTGCTGCGCATCTCGGTGTTCGAGGCCGATCTCGGCGCGCCGCTCGGCCCCTCCGAGCTGGGTGGGGTGGTGGCCGAGAGCCGCGCGATGCGCAAGGTGCTCGGGCTGATTCAGAAGCTGGCGCGCTCCGACGTGCCGGTGGTGCTGCTCGGCGAGACCGGCACCGGCAAAGACGTGCTCGCGCAGGCGCTCCACCAGGTCTCCGACCGCGCCGAGGCGCCGTTCGTGGTGTTCGACTGCAGCGCGGTGGCGCCCAACCTGATCGAGAGCGAGCTGTTCGGTCACACCAAGGGCGCTTTCACCGGCGCGACCGGCGATCGCAAGGGCGCCTTCATGCAAGCCCACGGCGGCACCTTGCTGCTCGACGAGCTGGGCGAGCTGCCGCTGGAGCTCCAGACCCGGCTGCTCCGCGCGCTCGAGGCCGGCGTGGTGAAGCGGGTGGGCGAAGACAGCTGGCGGCCGGTCGACGTGCGCATCGTCGCCGCCACCCACCGCGATCTCGAGGCGGCGGTGCGGGCCGGCACGTTCCGCCAGGACCTCTACTACCGGCTGGCGGTGGCGATGGTGCGGGTGCCCCCGCTGCGCGAGCGCATCGAAGACCTCGACGTGCTGGTGCGCCGCTTCGTGCGCGAGCTGAACCGCGAAGACTTCGAGCTGCCGCAGGAGCTCCGAGCCCGAATGGCGGCCTACGCCTGGCCGGGCAACGTGCGCGAGCTGCGCAACGTGGTGGCGCGCGCGCTGTTGGGTGACGAAAATGCGCTCGACGCCGCCGGAACCTCGACCTCGTCTTCGTCGCTCCCCGCCGCCTCCGCCCGCGCCGAGCTCGCACTGGAGATGCCCTTCAAAGAGGCCAAGGAGCGGCTGGTCGACAGCTTCACCAAGGACTACTTCGAAGCCCTGCTGAAGAAGCACGGCGGGAACATCAGCCGGGCCGCGAAGGCCGCCGGCATCGCCCGGCCGTACTTTCACAAGCTGGTGGTGAAGTACGGGCTCAAGGCCGACGACGCCTGAGCCACGTGGCGAAGCGCAACAACTGCGGCTGTCATGCTCATGGCGCAGGCATTGCGTGAAAAGGGGCCCAAAACCCTGGTTCCCGCCTTGCACCCTGGTTAGCCGATTCCCAGGCAAGGAGGATGACCATGACGGCACAGACCCTGACGCATCATGCGGCGCACCACGATCCCGAGGCGGCGCGCCGAGCAGTGGAGATGTTCGAAGCAGAAGAGAAGCGCGCGCTCGATCGAAAAGAGCTGGTTCGCGGGCGGGTGTTCGCCTCGGGCCGCATCTTGTTGGCGGGCACGTTCTTCGTCGCGGCGCTCGACAAGATTCTCAACTTCAACGCCGAGTCGCTCGCGCTGTTCAACCTCGACGTCGGTGACCCGTCGGCGGTGCTGTTCGGCGCGCTGGTGGTCGAGTCTGTCGGTGCGCTGCTGCTCGCGCTCGGCTGGCAGACGCGGAGGGTGGCGGTCGGTCTCGCCGTCTACCTCGGTCTGGTGAGCCTGTTGGCGATGGCCTACTTCCCGCCCGCGTTCGCGACGATGTTCTTGATCGCCAACGTCGGCCTGGTCGGCGGGCTGCTGTTCCTGGTCGCCAACGGCGCCGGCCCGCTCAGCATCGACGCTCGCAAAGAGCTGAAAGAAGAGCTCGCCCGGGCGAAGTAGCGGTCGAGGCGGTTTTCTCCCACACCGAGAAATCCATCCGCGAGGTGCCTGCGTAATGTGGGCACCTCGCGGCCATTTCAGGCCCAGGTGGGGAGACAAAAAATGCGTGTGAAACTGCAGGGGGCCAGGTGGCTCACGCCACTGGTCTGTTTGGTGCTCGCGGCCTGCACCGGGAAGATGAGCGGCACGGGTGGTGGCAGCAGCTCCGGCGGTGGTTCGGCCGGCGGCGGCGGGATGTCGATGGGCGGCGGTGCGGGCGGTGGCGGTGGAGGCGCGACGGGGGCCGGCGACGGTCACCTCAACAGCCTCGACCCGGCGGCGATGGCGCAGTCGGCGTTCAAGCTGCCGCTCGACGCGGCGCTCTCGCCCGACGGCAAGACGGCGTACTTCATCGCCCTCGACGTCGACCAGAACCCGACCGTGTTCACCGTCGCGGCGAGCGGTGGCACTCCGGCGGTGCTGGCCTCGGGTGATCCGCTGGCGGCTCCGTTCGGCATCGACACCTCGACCGACGGCTCGAAGCTGGTGTTGGCCGACTCCTCGGCGCTCGACGGCAACGGCCTCGATCACGGCTGCCTGTTCACCCTCGGCACGGCTGCCGCGGGGGCTCCGTCGCAGCTCGCGAGCACGGTGGGTTACCAGCCGCGCAGCGTGGTGATCGTGCAGGAGAGCGGCAACGACGTGGCGTACTTCACCGGCCACGACGCCACCGATCACGCCCCGGGTGTGTTCAAGGTGTCGCTCGGCGGCGGCGCGGTGAGCGTGGTCGCCAAGGGCATGGGCTTCAACGATCCCTCCGGCCTGGCGGTGGCTGCCGATGGCACCGTCTACCTGGCCGACGCGATCGCCGAGGAGTCGGGTCACGCGCAGCTGCTCAAGGTGTCGGGCGGCACGGTGAGCGCGGTGATCGCCGACATGACCGTCGGTTACCCGGCGGGCGTCGCGCTGAGCAAGGACGAGACGGCGGCGCTGGTGTCGGCGCTCGACCCTTCGACCGGCACCGACATCGTCATTCGCTACGACCTGATGGCCAACACCCAGAGCGCGTTCAGCACCGGCATCGACACGTTCAGCGAGTCGGCGGGGCTCAAGCGGGCCCGCAACGTCGACACGTTCGTGTGGGCCGACTCGCACGCGAACGGCGGCGGCACTGTCTACATCGTCAACAAGCAGCCCTGACCCCAACCTTCGAAAACCAAGAGAGAGAACCAATCATGAAGAAGCTGATGATGAGTCTGTTGTTGCTGGCGGCGTTTCCACTGAGCGCGTTGGCGTCGAGCCACCGCGAAGCCCCGTCGATCGCCAAGGACCCGGTGGCCGACAACACCGACCTCTACGCCTGGGTCGCGCCGGGAACGCACGACAAGCTGTACATTCTGGCGAACTACAACCCGCTGCAGGAGCCGTCGGGCGGCCCGAACTTTCACGGGCTCTCTGACGACGTGCTCTACGAGATTCACATCGCCCGCGGCGGCAGCAGCCTCGACGACGTGGTCACCTACGAGATTCGGTTCAAGACCGCCGACGTGCCGTACGTCGACACCTCGAACGCGAACATCGGGCCCGGTGGCGGCAAGGAGTTCTTCGCCCAGCTGTCGGCCGGCGGTGGCGGCGGCATTCCGGTGCAGACGTACACGGTGAAGAAGATCGTCGGTAACAACGTGACCACGATCGCGAAGGACGTTCGGGTGGCGCCGCCCAACATCGGGCCCCGCACCTACTCGATCGTCTACAAGGGCCAGTACGCGAGCTCCGAGACCTCGTACAACGACAACTTCGCGGCCTCGTTCATCAACAACATGGGCTCGAGCGGCTCCGAAGGCCGGGTGTTCGTCGGCCCCCGTGACGACGGCTTCTACGTCGACCTCGGCGGCGTGTTCGACCTCGCCGGTCTGCGCGCCAAGGGCCAGGCCCAGGACGGCGTCGCCGGCTACAACGTGTCGACGATCGCGCTGGAGATCCCGACCACCAAGCTGACCGCGAACGGCCAGGCTCCGGGCAACACCCCGGGCGATGCGACCACGCTGGGCGTCTGGGCGTCGGCCTCGCGCCGCCAGGTGAAGGTGCTGCACCACGACGGCGACGACGACGACTTCGGCCCGTGGATTCAGGTGTCGCGCCTCGGCCTGCCGCTGGTGAACGAAGCGGTCATCGGTCTGCAGGACAAGGACAAGTGGAACCGCTCGTCGCCGAAGAAGGACCTGCAGAACTTCGGCGCGTACTTCCTCAACCCGATTCTGGTTCGTGACGCGGAGTTCGCCGGCTTCTACGCGGCGGGTGGCCCGCTGAACGGCATCACTCCTCCGAAGGCGAACCGCACCGACATCGTCGACATCATCAACATCAAAGACTTTCCCTCGGCTGGTGCGCACAGCATCTCCACCGTGGGCGATGTGATTCGCGTCGACATGGCGACCGACTCGGCGTTCCCGATCGGCCGGCCGCTGCAGCCGGGCACCAACAAAGAAGGCCCGTCGGTGGTGGGCGACCTCGACGTCACCGACGTGCTGCTCTCGGTGATTCTCACCAAGGCGGCGGCGGTGGTGGGCGACGGCGTCGACTACAACGACAAGACCTTCCTCACGACCTTCCCGTTCCTGGCGCTCCCCTGGGAGGGCTCGGATCAGGGTCACGGTAAGCCGACGCCGTAACGAGTCAGCGTTCAAACCGTAAGGAAAGGAACACCATGCGCACCCTCCTCGTCGCCCTGTTGCTGCTCGCGGTCAGCTGCAAGGACAAGACTGCCGAGCCGGTTCAGGCGGCGGCGCAGAGCGACGAGGAGCGGAGCGCATTGGCGCTGTTGCCGGTGAAGGGCGACGGCAAAGAAGACGCCGACGTGAAGCAGTGGCAGCAGCGGGCGCGCGAGCTGCCGATGAAGCCCGAAGCGTGGCTGGGGCTGGCCGAAGCGTGGATTCGCCGGGCGCGCATCGGCAGTGACGCGGGCGACTACCTCTCGGCGGAGGCCGCGGCGGACCTGGCGGCGGCGAAGGGTGGCGGGTCGCAGGCGGCGGGGCTGCAGGCGATGGTGCTGCTCAACCGGCACCAGTTCAAAGAGGTGGTGAAGAAGGCGGAGCAGACGTTGGCGAAGGACCCCGACGATCTCCGCACCCTGGGGGCGCTGGCCGACGCGCAGCTCGAGCTGGGTGAGCTCGACGCCGCGGCGGGCACGGTGCAGCACATGATCGATTTGAAGCCGAACCTCCCGAGCTACGGCCGCGCGAGCTACCTGCGCTGGCTGAACGGCGATCGCGAGACGGCGGTGAAGTACGCGCGGTTGGCGATCGACTCCGGCCGCGATGGTCACGACGTCGAGCCGCGCGCGTGGACGCTCTGCCAGGCGGCCGGCTACTTCTGGCAGGCGGGCGACTACGAAGGCGCGCTCACCGGGTACGACGCGGCGCTGGGCACCTTGCCGGGGTTTGCGCCGGCGCTGCAGGGCAAGGGCAGGGCGCTGTTGTCGCTGGGCCGCGCCGCCGAGGCGGCGGTGGTGCTCGAGCAGTCGTTCAACGCACGCCCGCTGGTCGAGACCGGCTCGCTGTGGGTCGAGGCGCTCGAAGCGGCGCACGACGCGCGGGCGGCCGAGGCGATCGAGAAGACCGAAGAAGAGGGCAAGCGCGGCGACGCGTACGGGCTGGGGTTGTTCTATGCGAACCGCAACGTGCACACCGATGAAGCGGTGGCGCTGCTCGAGAAAGAGAAGTCGTCGCGGCCGGGCGTGTACGTGGTCGACGCGCTGGCCTGGGCGTACTACCGCGCCGGCAAGCTCGACCTGGCCGAGCGTGAGAGCGCCCTCGCGGTCGCCCACGGCACGCCCGACGCGCGGTTGCTCTTCCACCGCGGCACGATTCTCGTCGCGAGCGGCAAGACCGCTGAAGGCCAGGCGCTGATCGCCCGCGCCGAAGCCCTCAACCCCCGCGGTGCCAAGTGACCCCTCTCCTGAAAGAAGAGGGCCGACGGACGCACCGCGTCCGCGGGGTGAGGTTAGTGACCCTGGTCGTTGCCCTGATGTCCGCCTCGGCTCTCGCGCACCCGCCCGGCATTTCGCGCAGCGAATGGACTCGCGATGGCAATGAAGTCAGCGCGGTTTTCATCTCCTCGCGCAGCGACGCGACGGGAGACGTGAGCACGGGAATCAAGCTGCCGGGATGTACTCTCAGCGACCACTCGTCGAAGCCGCTCGAGAACGACGGCCTGCAGACCGACCTGCGCTTCAGCTGCACCGCGTCGAGCGCGATGACGGTCGACTACTCGGAGCTGTTCGCGCGCCTCGGCCCTGGCCACCGCCACTTCGCCAAGCACGACGGCGCCGACGACGTGCTCTACCTCGGTGTGCCGTCGATGAAGCTCGGCGCGGCTCCGGCGGGCAACGCGTTCACCTCGGTGGTGCCGATTGGCATCGAGCACATTCTGACCGGGTGGGATCACCTGCTGTTCCTGCTTGGGTTGTTGCTCGGCGCGAAGAACCTGCGCGGCGTGTTGAAGCTCGCGACCGCGTTCACGGTCGGTCACTCGGTGACGTTGGCGTTGGCGGCGCTGCAGATCTGGGCGCCTCCGGTGCGGCTGACCGAGTCGTTGATCGCCGCGTCGGTGGTGTTCGTCGGTGTGCAGAACCTGCGGCGCAAGGCGTCTGAGAAGCACTGGCCGCTCGCGCTCGGCTTCGGGCTGATTCACGGCTTCGGGCTGGCGGGCGCGCTGGAGGCAGTGGCGCTCGAGGGCAAGGGCCTCCTGGTGCGGTTGTTCGCCTTCAACGTCGGCGTCGAGTGCGGGCAGTTGATGGTGCTGCTGCCGCTGTTGCCCCTACTGGCGTACGCGCGCAAGCAGCAGGCGTTCGAGCGGCGCGGGGTGCCGGTGCTCGGGCTGGTGGTGGTGGTCGCGGGTGGAGTGGCGTTGATTCAACGCGCGCTCGGGATCGGCTGAAGGGGTTCTAACCTCACCCCGCGGACGCTGATGCGTCCGTCGGCCCTCTCCTGTCAGGAGAGGGGTTGTCAGTGGCAGCGTGGACCGCAGACTCCGCCGTCTTTCGAGCACGCGCCGATGCATTCGGAGTCGTGCTCGCACCGCTCGCCGCTCTTCTTCGCCGGAGCGCACTTCGCATCGATGCAGCGCAGGTCGTTCGCGCACCCACCGGCCACGCAGGGCTCACCCTTCAGCGCCAGGCCGCCCTCGACGCAGCCGGCATCTGTCGCGCAGTGGCGATTGGGGCCGCACTCGAGCGACGAAACGCAGGCGATGCCGGCATCCAACGCAGGGGTGCACCGATGCCGCTCGCAGGCGCCCTCACACTCGGGGTGCAGATCATCGAGCCGCTGCGCGGTGTACGTGCCCAGCGGATCGACCGCGAGCGCGCAGGCGCTGGGCGGCTTCGACGGCCCGGAGCAGTGCCCGAGATCGGTCGGCCCGCCACCGCCGCAGTGCAGCCCCGGCTGACACTCGAGCGACGAGCGGCAGACCGCGCCACCGGGCAGCAGCCCTTCGATCAGCTCGGCGCACGCCGCCGCGGGCAGGTTGTCGTCGAGGCTGGGCCAGGCGCAGCCCTCGTACTGATTCATCTGCGCGCCCTCGCAGTCCTTCAGCTTCGCGGGAGAGACCTTCACCGACTGGGCCTGGAGCGACTGCGAGAGCATCGTCACGCACTGCTGCTCGGCGATGTTAGGCCCGGCGTTCCCGCCGCAGCACTCGGCCCGCCGCTCGGCATGAATCGCGTGCAACGCATGGCAGACCTTTTGCGCTACCGGATCAGGCGCGGCGTTCTGCGCGTACACCGGCGAGACGTCGTCGCGGTTCCTTGCCACCGCGGCATCGGGCGCAGACGACGAGCTGCAGCTCTTGCAACCCGCCGCGAACACCACCAACGAGAACAACGCGAGTCGAGTCACAGCTTGAACCCCAGCTCCTTCGCCAGCCATCGGCTCCGATCGCCGAGGCCATCAGTCGAGCTCATCTGGTGGTCCACCGGGTAGCTCCTCATCTTCTTCAGACCCTTGGCGGCGTCGAAGAATTCCTTCGCCTTCTCGGTGGGTACGTACTGATCCTTCTCGGAGAACTGGAAGAACACCGGCGCCTTGGTCTTGCCGATGAAGCTCACCGGGTCGAGCTCGCTGATCTTCTTCACGTAGGCGTCTTTGTCCTTCGGCTGGGCTCCGAGCAGAAACCAATCGGCGAAGTGCGAGGTGCCGGCGATCAACACGAAGGTGCGCGGGCGGGGGTCGACCGAGGCGAGCAGCGCTCCGTACATCGCGCCGAAGTCGTGGCCGACGTAGGCGACCTTGTTCGGGTCGACCTCCGGCTGGGCCACCAGCACGTCGAGGGCGCGGCGCAGCTCGATCACCGTGGCGATCGAATCTTCGTAGTCGTGGTCGGTGGTGCGCTTGTCGAACCAGCCCTTCTCGCTCCAGGGCGCATCGATCAGCATGCTCACCACGCCGTGCTTCGCCAGCCCGACCGCTTCGTTGAGAAACTCGGAGCGGTCGCACGCCACCTCGCCCAGCCAGTGCACGTAGAGCACCGCGGGAAACGGCCCCTTGCCCGGAGGCAGCACCAGGTACGCCTTCACCTCGCGCGCGCCGGAGTGGAACTCCAGGTTGCGCACGGTGGCGTCGCCGCTCTTCTGCTCGTCGAGCGTCTTGCCGGAGTTGGGCTGCGGCTTGTAGTCGAACGATGGAGCCGCGGTGAGCAACAGCAGCGCGAGGGCGGTCATTGGCGAACGATCTTCACGTTGAAGCTGGTCTTGAGCGCGCCGTACAGCCGGCCCCACATCAGCATCCACGCCTCCTGGCCGCGCGCGGCGGTGATGTCGCCCATGTCGATGATGTGCTCCTTCTTCCACCCGAAGCCGCCCAGCAGCCCGCAGACCTTGGCCTTCGCGCCGGCGTCGTTGCCCGAGATGAAGAGGTCGTGATCGCCGCCGGCCAGCTTCATCGGGTCGATCATCAGGTCGTTGCCGAGGGTGTTGAGCGCCTTCACCACGTGCACGTCGGGGAACTTTCGCTGAATCTGCTCGGCGATCGAGTCGTGGTTGCAGACGATCAGCGACGGCGGGAAGCCCTTCGAGAAGTCCAACCCGTTCGAGACGTCGATCAGCACCTTGCCCTTCATGTTCGCCGCGCCGGCGAGCTCGAGCGCCGCGAGGGTGACTTCGCCCTTGGTGCAGTTGAGCAGCACCTCGCCGAACTGGGCGGCGTCGGCGAAGGTGCCGGTGGAGGCCTTGGCGCCCGCCTTCTGCGCCCACTCCTTGGCCTTGGGGTTGTTGGCTTCGCGCGAGCCCATCTTCACTTCGTGGCCGAGCGAGGCGAGCTTGCCGCCGAGTGCGTTGCCGACCATGCCGGTGCCGAGAATTCCGATCTTCATCTGTCCCCCAGGAGGTGGAAGTGGAGGCGGCTTTCTAACATGCTGCCGCGCCGATGACCGTTCTGCGCGCCGACTCCGCGGCGCTCACCGCGTGGGCGACGAAGAAGCGGCGCGAGGCGGCGCCGGTAGTGACGATCTGCGTGGTGATCGCGGCGGCGATTCTGTTCATCAACTACCAGCTGATGATCTTCGCGATCATGGCGCTGGCGATCGCGACCATTCCCTCGGTGGAGGCGATTCGCACCCGCCGCACCGCGCGCCGTTGCAAACTGCTCGAGCTCGACTGCAACGAGCCGATGTCGCTGCGCACCGACGGCTTCGCGTGGCCGATCGCGTTCGACGAGCTCACCAGCGCCTCGGTGCAGCCCGGCGCCCTGGGGATCATGATCACGCGGGGCCGCAACATCGAGCGGTGGGTGCTCCCGGCAGACGACGCGTCGATCGCGCTCGCCGCGCAGGCGCTCACCGCGCGAGGCGTGCCGATTCACCGGAGCAACGCGAGCACCGGAATGGTGGTGGCGCTGCTGACCGGAGTGATCGCCGTCTACGTGGTCTCGTTCGCCGCCGCGGGCATGGTGCTGTTCGGGATCATTCAGCTGGTGCTGGCGATCGCGGGCAAGAGCGGGTCGGTGCTCAACGGCGTGCTGCTGATCGCCGGAGCGCTGACCCTGTTCGTGGGCGTATCGGTCGCGGCGCGGCTGGCGCGCGGCTGATCACTTCACTTCGAGCGAGCCGCTCCAGGCGTCTTTGGTGGTGCCGCCCTCGACCGTCTTCAGGCTGACCTGCCAGGTGCCCTTCTTCAGGCCCACCGCGGTCTTCAAGGTCGAGCTGCACATGCAACGGCAGGCGGTGCCCGAGAGCGTCTCGGTGATCACCACCGCGCTGCCCTGAATGTCGGCGGCCGACTCGGCCTTCAGGCAGCAGGCATGCGCGAGATCGTGGCTGACGATGATGCCGGTGCTGGTGGCGCTCGGAGTGACCTTGTCGTCGGCGGCGGTGGGCATGCCTCCGCGGGTGTTGGCGTTCTTCTCGGCCTCCTCGGGCTTCGCGGCGCAGCCTTCGGCCTGGAAGCGGCTCTTGCCTTCTTCGGGCGGCATGAAGAGGTGCAGCCCGCCTCCGGCGGCAGGCTTGGGCTGGGTGTCGTCGGCCGGCGGTGGATCGTCGACCGGCTCGGAGTGCTTGCAGCCAGACAGCGCGAGGACAGCGGCGAAGAAGATCGTTCTCATGGGACGTTGATGGTGCCGAAGACGGAGTCGCCGTTGCCGGCGGCGTTCTGCGCGGAGATGATCGCGAACGCGGGGGTGCCGGTGGCGACCTTCTGGAACTGCAAGGTGAGGTCGAACACCAGGCCGTTCGAGCCCTGGGTGGGCGTGAACGGTGTGGCGCTGCCGAAGACGAGCGACGACTGGTTGGTGTTGCTGTCGATCTGAATCAGGATCGCGCTGATGTTGCTGCCGACGACCGGCACCAGCTCACCGAAGGTGCCGTTGGAGTCGACGTAGTACTTGTCGGACGTGAGGGTGGGCGTGCCGGAGATGTCGACCACCAGCTGGCGAATCGCGCTCTGCGGCTGAGCGCTGGCGCTCTGCTGGTACTGGAGCATCACGTTGAGCGCGAGGTGGGTGGCGTCGGTCTGCTCGATGTTGCCGTAGGCGAACGACGCGTTGCTGCCCTGGGTGAGGGTGACGGCGGTGAAGTCCCAGGAGGAGCTGACGGTGGCGCCGTTGACTCCGGCGGGGGTGTCGCCGAGCACGACCAGGTTGGTGCCGCTGACGTAGCCGTAGAGCAGGGTGGCGCGGGCGACGGCGCCGGCGGTGGTGGAGTCGAGGGTGCCGTTGAGGAGCCAGTTGCCCATGCCGTCCATCGAGGTGTCGGCGACCTTGTTGGCGTTGGTGAAGGTGGGCGAAGCGGTGGAGGCGCCTCCGGAGAAGTAGGCCTGGAGGAAGCCGCGCCACGGGCCGGCGGCGGCGATCTGATCGTACTTGTTGCCGTAGTAGCGGGAATCGGGCGGGAAGTAGATCGACATGCCCTTGGAGCGGGAGCGGGCGGCGCCGGCGAACGACTCGAGCACGGTCATCCCGATCGCGGTGGCGAGCTGGGCGCGGGCGTTGGCGAGGTTGCCGTCGTTGTTGGCCTGGGTGGCACCGGAGATCGCGTCGAGCAGGTCGACCATGTTGGTGGCGCGCGAGGGGTCGGGCGCGTCTCCGTATTTCTGGGCGCCCTCCTGGCCGCGGCCGAACGCGGTGGTGAGGCCGGCGTTGTAGCTGTTGATCACCGCCTGCACGGCGTTGTTCATCGTGCCCATGCGGTAGAGATCGATCACCGCCAGGGTGACCTGGTCGACGGTGTTCTGCTGCGCGGCCTGGTTGGCGAAGCCCTGAACGATCGCGTGGCCCAGCTGCGGCGAGTCGGTGGAGGGGTCGTTGGCGAGAATGCCCATCGAGGTCCAGTCCCAGCCGTGGCCGGGCTCGACCTCTTCGGAGGCGACGAGGTATTCGGCGTGTGGCTCGAGGCTGGAGGCGACCTCCCAGGTGGCCATCAAGCAGGCGTCGAAGCCGACGATGTTGAAGGGGCGGGCGTTCACGGCGGCGCGGCCCTGCGAGATGCCCTGAACGATCGCGGGCACCGAGAGCAGGTTGCCGGAGCCTTCGTCGAGGCCGAAGCCGACCCAGCCTCCGCCGTGATCCCACATGAAGAGCGCGGTGCGATCGGCGGGGAAGTTCTGGAGGCCCCAGCTGACGAAGTCGGTGAGGGTCTGCGGGTTGGCCATGTCGAGCTCGCCGAGGTCTTGCAGCTCCTGCAGCTGGCCCTGGAGGACTTTGACCCGCTTGGTGTCTTCGAAGTTTCCGATGCCGCCGATGTCGGCGTCGGTGTAGCCGGCGGCGCGATCGACCTGGACGACGAGGTTGAAGTTGTTGGCGGAGCCGACCTGCATCATCTCGGTGAGGTCCTGGAGCGCGAAGGGCTCGAGGTCGTTGTCGGCGGTCATGTAGACGAGCACGGTCCAGCTCTGGCCGCCGGTGGAGTGGGGCATGTCGAGGTTGCCGCCGCCGGCGCCGCCACCGCCGCCCGCGCCACCACCTGCGAAGGTGCCGCCGCCCTGGCCTCCGCCGGTTCCTTCGTTGAGCTCCGGACAGCCGCACAGCAAAAGCGCCGCTACCAGCGACGGCAAAAGACGACGGATCATGAGCTTGGCTCCTCCCGGCCTCGATGGAGTATGGCACGGAGCGTCAGCTGCGTTATGGTGAGAACGTCGCTGATGTACGGGGGCGACCTGGTTTCGACGAGGGCAAAGACGTTCAACGACGCGTGTCGAGCTGGCTTCCGGGGCTCGTAAAAATCTGGGGCACAACACACAAGCCAACGACAACGTTGAGCTGGCTCTCGCGGCCTAAACACCCGTGAAGCCCGGTCTTCCCGCACTCGGGCCGTGGAGCGGGGTAAGACCGTCATTCAGCGGCCTGGTCTTCTCGGACGTTCGGGACTGAGAAGACGAGAGCTACACCCCGGAACCGGCTTGCGCGTATCTCGCCCGAGGGAGACGCGTAGGCTTAAAGAAATCTCGGGATACACACGTAGTGCCGTTGAGCTGAAGGCTTTCGGACGCGGGTTCGATTCCCGCCGCCTCCATTCCAGTGCGGTCCCTGAAGTGCTTGAGGGACCTCACTGATTTCCGCCGAGCGAGCGGAGTGTAGTACCGGCTGTAGTACGCGGCCGGGCTCGGCATTCGCCACCGCGCGCAGCTCCAGCAGCTTGCCGGCGAGCAGCTCAACCTTGAGCAACTGGATCTGCTCGCACACCGTGGCCCACGAGTACGTGGTGTACATGGACATGATGTCGCCCTTTGCTCCGTGCGTGGCCGTTTCCAACACCTCGCGGCGAGCGCCATCGGCCTGAGCGAGGCTGATGAGCGTGCGGCGAGTGTCGTAGTGGCGGCGGCGGCGAAGACCGAGCTTCTCCAGGTCCTCGTGGAACTTGTGGAGCATGTGGTTGTTGCTCCGAAACCCACCAGTGCGCGCCGGCACGATGAGGTCTTCACCAGTCGGCTTGCGGTGGAAGAACGATTCCCAGCCGGTCAGATGCCAGTCGGCGAGAATCTTCGCGAGGGTGGGGTGAACGGGCATCTCGCGCGGCTTGCCGGTCTTCACTTCCTTCTCGACCTTGCGCTTCGTGTTGTACGAGGCGGCGATGACGAGCCGGCCGAGAGGCTCGGCGTTTCTGTCGTAGCAGCGCCAACGAAGCGCCGAGACTTCCCCGGTGCGACTCCCGCTGAGAAACGCGAGCGCGTAGAACACGCGTCGATCGAGCGGAATGCGCGCGTCCGAAATCATCGCTTCGACTTCGGCGCGCGAGAACACCGCAGTGGCGCGCCAGCGCGGGTCCTTGTCGACCTTCTTCGGCAACTCGCCGCGCTTGAGCACACAGGGGTTGGTCAGGATGAGCTCATCCGCCTGGGCCTCGGCGAACATCGTGTGAAGCGTTCCGTAGACGTGGCGCACGGTGCGCGGTGCGAACTGCTCGCGCTCAGTCCCAACCTGCGACTTCAGCTTTCGCACCAGGTCACGCACCTGGCGCGGGCCGACTTCCGAAAGGAGTAGGTGCCCGAGTTCCGGCATTGCGTGGATGCGAAGACGGCCCTCTTCGTCCTTAGCGGAACCGATGCCGCGCGCCTTCCGGTCGTTCACCCAGCTCTTGAAGTAGCGCTCCACGGTCAACGGCCCGGTCGCGTCTTCTTCGACGTTGGCAGCTGCCTGAGCTTCGATGGTCGCAAGGAGCTTCCGGGCTTTGTGTTCTTCGCCGACGCGGAAGCCGCTCGACTTGTAGTGGTGCTTGCCGTCAGCGCTCTTGAAGCCGAGCCACAGCATCTGACCGCGCGCGTAGATGGTTCCCATCAGCCAGCCCTCGCAAGAAGCCGCCGCGCTCGGACCTCGATCTCGGCGTCTTCGTCCACGTCACCCACCTTGGTGCTTCGCTCCATCATCGCTCGAACATCGGCCACCTTCACTCGGCAGATGCGGCCTTGGCGATAGGCAATGAGAGCACCGGTCTTCACCCATTCCTTCACGGTGCTCAGGGAACAGGAGACGACCGTAGCGGCCTCGGGGAGCGAAATGAACTCGGCCGCGCCGGCCGGTTGATTCATCTCCTCTCGAACAACCTTGCGCATCCGGTCCTCGAGCGAGTCTCCGAGCGCTTGGACGACCGCTCTCACGGCGTCTTCGAGGTTCACGGCGAATCTCCGTGTGCGTAGAGTTGATCGGCCCGCTCACGAAGATGGGCTGCGGTTTCGTTTCGCACGACGCCAGACGGACCATCGAACGGCAGATCGATCGATATCCCCGCTTTCCCCTGCGTCTGTTTCAACACGAAGACACGGAGCTTTTCTTCACTGGGGCGTGCGAGCGCGAGTGCGACACGCGCCATGCGTTCTACTCCGGCACTGAAGGCAAAGTCCGTCAGCCTGGGCTCGTCTTTCGTGCCGAGCCCTTCACGTCGCCTCAGGTGGCACAACACCACAACGGGAACGCGGTACGTTTTTGCGAGCGCTCGGAGCTGTTGGAGCACGTCCGCGATATCCAGATCGTGCCGGTCGGTCCGTTGAAGGCGAATCTCTCCGAGGTGGTCTAGAAACAGCGCCTTCGCACCACGAACGAGCATCCCTCTAGCGCTCGCAACCACGTCGGCGGTGTTCAGCGCGGGTCGATCGTCGGCGAGTACGTAGCGCATCAGCTCGTAGACGCGCTCCGTCGCCTGCCCAACATTGTCGCGTTGGTTGTCCGTAAGGCGTCGGTTCGCCAAAACGAAGACGGAGATATTCGCCGCTTCGGCGATGAGACGACGCACGAGCCATTGCGCCTCGTCTTCGAGTGACAGCACTCCGACCGTCACTTTGCGCGCCGCCAAATTTCGAACGATTGCCGCGAGCAAGCCTGATTTGCCCACGCCAGGTAGTGCGCCGATGACGGTCAAGGTTGCCTGGAGACCGCCGACAGCCGCGTCGAGTGCTTCCAGGCCTGTCTCGAGTACAGCCGCGCGGCGGCCGGTCGCGACCTCCTCGAGGTGGTCAACGAACTGCATCACGTCTGTGTCGAGAGTTCTTGTGCCGGGCCCTTCATGGTTGACCGACTCCAAGGCCCGTTGCGCTTCTGCGACGACTGTCGGGATCGGCTTCGAGGTGTCAGCGACCAGTTCCTGAACCTTCAACAGCGCGCCACGGATCGACCGTCGTATGCCGTTCTCCCGGACCACACGGAGGCGCTCGGCAACGGGCAGGTTTGAGAACGGCCCGAGGAAGGATGCTTCGCCGCTGTCCAGTAGCAGCCGCGTCAGCCGCTCTCGTGGAACTCTCGGTACGAGCGCTTGGACGGTGAAAAACTCCGGCACTCGACCATCGCGAACGTAAGTTTCTACGGCCGCGAAGACAGCACGGACATGTGGATCCGCGAAGTCGTCAGCGCGGACGTGTGCCTTGTCGAGGGCGCCCAGCGCCGAGGTGAGGTCATTCAGCGCCAGCTGGGTCAGTGTCGCGACCGCGCCCTCCTCGAGATTCAGAGCGGCTGGCATCGGTCCTCCGTGGCCTGGGGGTTTGCGGCAAGGGCGGCGTTGTGGTGCTGCTGCCACTGCGACACAAAGAAGCGCCAGGGCCAGCCCTGGGAGCGTGCGCCAGGTTCAGTGAGAAACTTCCGCCACGCCAGTTCGAGGCCGGACCGCCCGATCGCTTCGAGCGCGGGCTTTAGGGTGGCGTTAAGCACGCTCGGTTTGGGTTGAGCCTCGGGCGCGCGCCTTGGATCTGCGTTCGAAGCCTGGAGCTGTGCCCAGGCGAAAAAGTCTTCCTGAGCCGAGCGTTTTCGCGACGCCTCGAGCCCTGGCGCGCGGACACGCTTTCTAGATGACCGCTGTCCGCTGTCCGCTGTGTTCGGCGGCGCTTCGACGTTCGCTTCGGAGTCGCTTCGAGGCTCTTCGCTGTTTCCCCGAAGCAACTCCGAAGCGTGACCCGAAGCGACACCCGAAGCGACTGGCGAAGCGAACGCCGAAGCGGGTTGGGAGGTTCCGTAGCGCTCAGACCGCGATTTCACGCTCATCTTCCCGCCCACTGCCGCCGCCGCCCGCGCCTGAGCGCGTCTCCTTAGTGGTTTGAAGTAGCGCGACATTCCGCGAACCCTGTAGCCATCGTCTTTCCGTTCGAGGAGTCGCAGTGCAGCCAAGTCATCCGGCTGCAACTTCCCAGTGTCGACCGCCATCGCGACCGCGAACCGGCGAGCGACTTCATCACTCTTCAGCACGACTTCGTTCTTTCCCGCGCTGAGGAGCGCTTCGAGGTCGCGCGGATCGCCGCATAGCTCCCAGAACTGAACGAGGCCACCGATCGCGTGTTGAAACGACACGCCGAGGCGGCTCGCAATCAAGCCTGCCGTCTGCTTCACCGCGCGATCTACCTGCGTGTAGGGGAGGGGATCGCTGTTCTCTTGGTCGCCGTGATTCATCGACACGCCTCAGGCACCGGAACAAGGCGCCGCCTCGCAACGCCAGGAACGATGATGATGGTTCGGATCACCCGTGCGGCGCAGTCGCGAAGGATTGCGTCGAGGAAGTCTTTGGGGCGTTTCCACGTGTCCAGTTGCTCATTCTCGCGGTTCTGAACGTCGCGGTTCCGTGCGGCTGACGGCTGAAAACTCATGGTGCGCTCTCGCGAATGGAGGTGGTGACCCGATTTCACTCGGCGGCGATGGCTGATTGAGCCGATCGGCCCGGGAACAGCTCCGCTTCCGCCACGTCAAGAGCCCGGGCCACCGCCGTCAAGGTGCGCGGGGACGCGATGCCGGTTTCCGCCATCCGGATCGTGATGAGGCTGAGCCCGGCCGCGACGGCGAGTTGAATCTGGGAATTCTTTCGCTCCAGGCGAAGATCGCGAATGCGGTTCGGTCGAACTTGCATGTGTTCCTCCAGCGACCGTGGGTGGTGTCGGTCGAGTGGAACAACAGTCTTGGCTCAACGTCCTAGACCGCTAGGCTCGACACCAATACCGACAGCACCGTCGCTCGCTTCGCGACCTGCAAGGGGCGTTCGACCCGTCCGAGCGCATGGATGACGGTTGTAGAAGGTTGTAACGCTTCAGCCAAGCGTCTCCAGACAAGTGCCAGACCTGCCGCTGTCTGCTGAAAGGGACCGTACGCCTCATCTCAGCAGTAGAGGCGAAACCATGGGAACGAGTCGGTCTTCGAGTTGAGGTTCATCGGACCTGAACGCTTCGACCCAAGATCCCGAGCACTGCCGCCTCTTAGTTCTTTAGCTCGCGCTGACGAACATTCTCGCGGTCGGCGATCTGCTGGGCTTCGTGCACTCGTGCCTGATGCACGAGCATCTTTTCACGCGTTGCATCGGAAAGCGTTCCTTCAGCGTCGATCTCTTCGCCCAACAGCGGCACATAGCCCTCCCCGATGCCCGGGTGACTCCACTCGGAGAAGCCTCCGGGACCTTTCCCTGGTGTGCGCACCCACCCGTGATTCAACGCCCACTGCTTCAAGTTTTTGTCGCGGTCCATGCGGTCCCTTCGAAGGGACGCGAACGGTAGATCCGCTTCGTCAGTAGGATCAACTGGACGGCCTAGGGTCACGCATCGCCCAGCTTCATCAGGTCGATTGCGCTCACGAGGCACGCCTCACGGTCCGACGTCGATTTCGTCGAGTTGCTCAACCTTCATCGACACAGCGCCGTAGTCGTTCGAATGAAACGTGAGCGTCATTCCGACGTGCACAGGCATTTGTGGCCGCAGGTCGACTGACGTGAGGTCGTCGTCGGACCAGTCAACCTCCAGCGTCGAGCCATCCCATGACAGCTCGCCGTGGACGAAACCGGTCCAGTGGCCGTACGCAACAGGCCAGTTGTCGGTGATGAGCTGGGGCTCGAAGCGATGCCCCGGAGTGCTTACGGGGAGGAACATTCGAATCTCAACAGGCGCTATGCCGGTCGCCGTTCGAACGCGTCCCTTGCACGCGATTCTGATGAGCATGGCCGACCCCTATTGTACGACCGCTGCCGCGCGCCAACGTTGAAACGGCTTCGCGCCCGGTCCTTCCGCGATGCGGACGAGGTCTCTCGGCGAGATGTCCGAATACGCCGCAGCGAAGGAGGCGCGGAGCAACGTGCCGTCGTCCAAGACCTGAGATAGGTCTTTCTGCACGGCGAACATCACCCACGCCTGCCACCAGATTGGCTCGGCGGCGCCCATCAGCCCTCGTCGTCAGAAGTCGGGGCGCTGAACGCCCCCATCTGGAAGCCGTCCACAGCGCGAATCTTGCCGCGCCAGAGCGTTGAGCCTGAGGTCGGCAGCGGATTCCCGCTCGGGTGGTGATACCGAGCATCCTTCAGATGGATGTAGCTAACCCGCGCTCCGCGCGGTGTCTTGCGGTTGTAGATCGCGCCTTGGGCTCGGTACCACTCCTCGATCGAGTCAGCGGCCTTGCCCTTGAGCGACGGGTTTCGCGACAGGGCCTCCTTCATCAAAGCTGTTACTTCTTGGAAGAACTGCTTGCCGCTAATCACGGAGCCCGAAATAAGTATTCCGCCGACTGAGAGTGTAATCGAGGGTCCAACGCTCACGTCGTTTGCCAGCTTCGCGATGTGTTCAAGAAACCAGTCCCCGGCGTGGTGCGGATCCGACAACACCTTCGCGCGAATCTGATTCTGAACGTCCGGGTGCTTGTTCTTTTCCTCTTCTTCTTTGAACTGTTCCTCTTCACGGACCTCTTCTTGGTGGGCGGAGAGTTCCTCACGGAGCTTGGCTGAAATTGCAGGCGCCGCATCGTGTGAACCCTCGGCATCGATCTGCACTGGGTCCGCTTCCGAGCCGTCCGCCCAGCGCCAACGCCAAAGGTGTTTTCCTCCTTCGGTGAGCTTCTCAACCTTCCAGCCGTGGTCCTGCGCCCAAATCCTCAGCTCTGCATCCGTCGGTTTGATGTCGGCCATAAGGGCGGGCAGGCTAGATCCTTCCGCCTCAGTGGATCAACGCACGCCTATGGCTGCGATCTTTCGGCCTGACGCGGGCTTTCTCGCTCTGCTGAATTTCGACTACTACGGGACCACCGGAGTGTTTCTGTGGCAATGTGCTGGGCCCAGCCTCCCTCTCTACTTTGAGTCAACGGACTGCTCCGGCCAGGCGCTGATTCCGCCCTACATCGGCGGCGACTGCTTGTCGGTCTTCATCGACGGCGGTTTCGCGAACTACGCCCCAGTTCAGCCCATCATCGTTCAACAGCTCACCGTTCAGAGCAGTTGGGTTGACGTGCGGCAGGGCTGCCAGCCGTTTCCGAATGGCACTGCGCCCTGGGAACTTGCCGTACCTGTCTCGCTGCCCAGTCCGGAGCCGGGCGTGACGTATGGACCGAATTAGGTCTGGTCCGAGCGCTTGGACCGCTCGCGTCAGTCGTGTAGACAAGACAGATGGCCGACCGATTGAGCGACGCTGAACTTGGTCAGTTGCTGGCGGCAGTCGCGCTCGCCGGTGCCACGAGGAAACTCCAGGTGGATGCGGTGACCCTACACTCCCTTGCCCAGGAACTCACCGAGCGCCGGAAACGCGACACAACCCGTATTGTGCTTACCCTTGGGGTAGGTCCGGGCGCGGCGAACGAACGATGGGCGGTGCTAGGTGTTCGGCCTTGGCGATTTCGGTTGGTCGAGGCCGCGCAGGGACAGAAGGAGCACGGCAGCGATACTTTTCAGTTCCCGGGCAATAGCCAAGCCGATGCCGTCGCCGCGCTCCTGCATGCGCGCAAGGCTACTGCGGGCGTGCAGGTGATCTACCGCTTCACTGAACTCGGGGTGGATGGTCTCTGGCGTCAAGCTGACGGGGCTTCATATTCAGCCGAGACTTGACCCTATTGGGCCGAACAAAACGCGGAGTCGACGCAGCGCGAGGGAATGATGCCTGGGTCTCGAAGTCGGCCATACCGCGCAAGGTCTGAGCCGCTCTTCGAGATGTCAGACCCAGGTGGTACCGTCGTCGACGAACCAGGGGCACCACGGATGGCCCTGCGCCGCGATAGGACTCACGGCCACAATCGACGAGGAGACAGATTGGTCGCTTTGACAGATGTACGCAGAGTAGTGCTGGAGGTCATCCATGACCAAGAGGGCAATGGTCGCGATCTCCAGATGGGATCTGTTCTCGAAGAATCACAGCGACGGATCGGGGCGCGCGGACGAGACGCTGAGCGAGCCTTGTTGGTGACTTGGCACGACCTGATGCGCAACGGCACGCTGGCGTGGGGTATTGACCTGTTGAATTGCAAGCCGCCGTTCGCCCACCTGACTGAGCAAGGTCGGCGTGCACTCGAGAAATTAAGCCGGGACCCGTCAAACCCGGATGGGTACTTAGGCACAATTGGAGACTCGGTGCCCGCTGGTTCGATCGCTGGGTCCTACGTCCGCGAGGCGCTGGCGACGTACAATGCCGGATGCCACAAAGCGGCGGCTGTGATGATCGGTGCGGCATCAGAAGCCCTTGCGGTTGAGTTGCGCGACGAACTTGTCGGCAAGTTCACAGCCGCTAGGAAGGCGGTCCCCAAAGAACTCTCCGATTGGCGCATCAAGCCAGTTCTAGAAGCGATCGAAACGCAGGTGTCTGCTCGAAGTGCTGCGCTTCCCAAGGATCTGCGTGAGCGATTCGGAGGCTTCTGGGCAGGGTTTACCACTATCCTTCGGATGGCGCGGAACGATGCGGGACATCCCGCAAGCGTTGAGCCCGTGAACGAGCCGCAGGTTCACAGCTCGCTGTTGATCTTCCCGGAGCTGGCGCGGTTGATTGTCGACCTGCGTAGATGGGTCGCGACTAGCTTTGTCCCTTGAGCATCGGAGCGTCACGATTTGACCCCAGACGTTCGAAGTAGGGGAGACCGCGATGAGCGAGCACCTCAACTATCTGATGCAGTACCTTCCCCGTGCGCATCCGTACCAGTCTGGCGCATGGTTCGCGGGGCTCGCGCTCAGGACCGCCAGCGGCCCGACGATTGTGTTCGCGCGTTTGGCGCTTCTTCAGCCTGGTACCGTTGCGCCTGATTGGCCGAACGATCAGCTCCTCGATTCGAAGGACGCTTGGGCCTTTGGATTCAGGTTGCTCCCGGAGACAACGCCCCAGGTTGCACGGGAATTATTTGAGTGGAGCGTACCGCACCCACTGATCGTGCCGGACGGCCCCAAGTTCGTGCTGCCGCCGAAGTCCCGACAGAGTCCATGGGAGCATGGTGCGCAACCCCATTCGTCGCAGAGGTTTCCCTATCGTGCCGCCGTCACGGCTCATTGCCCGGACATCGGTCAGTCGATTCCCTCCGGCGTGGCAGCGGCGGCCGAGCTGGCGCTGAAATTCGGCGCTCTTCAAGTCGATGGAATCGCGCAGTTCTGCGCACGCGCTGGGTCATCCGCGCACAGCTCTTATCGGCCGGGCAGCTCACTGACTCCAATCGCTGAGGTTGTCTGTGAACTACCGGTCAGCGTTCGATCTGCCCGTTACGACAATTCCGAAAGCGCATATCGGATCGTGCTCGACGTCGGGCGTGGCGTCGATCGGAACCTGTTGCGCCTTTCTTGCTCATCGCCAATAAGTAGAGTCTACAAGCTGAACGAAGCCGAGTGGGCCGTTCAAGACGCGGGAGACCAAGTCGAGGTCTCGCGTCGATGGGATGCGCCGATTCCTACCAGCGACACTCGTTGGTGGCTCATGTACGATGGCGTCCAGGTCGGCGAAGGCTCTTTCGATCGGCCCTACTTCGCCGAGACTGGCCCTGAAATCAGCGGCGGAATTGTCGACCACGCGCCTCGAAACATTCGTTTGATTTATGGCCAGTGGACCTATCTGCCGTGGGAACGCGTTGGAGCTGGCGGTGGATTCGCTGAGGTGTTCGCGGGCAGTGGTCGAAATGCTCAACGAGTCGCAGTGAAGCGCATCAGGGCGGACATGAGTGCCGAGGCCTCTCGCGAGTTGAAAATCGCGAGGCAGCTGCGGAACCACAATCACACGCACGTGATTCCGATTCTCGACGTTGGGCGCGACGAGGGCGAAGGTCGCTACTTCATCGTGATGGGCCTCGCCGATCAGAATCTCGCCGAGTTTGTTCGCGTTGGAGGTGTGGTGGAGGAAATGGAAGCGATCAGGATTCTCTGCGACATCACCGCTGGCGTCTGCGAACTCGATCGCTACGTTCATCGTGACATCAAGCCCGCGAACATTCTGCTCCATGAAGATCGGTGGAAGCTTGCGGACATTGGTTTGGCGCGCGAATTGGAGGCGGCCACGTCAACCAGCACCATGCAGGATTTCCTGTCAGCTGAATGGGCAGCGCCCGAGCGTTGGAACGGTACACCGGCTACAAAGCGCACCGACGTCTACTCAATCGGGTGTGTTGCTCATTTCCTGTTAAGAGGCTCGGCGCCGTTCAATGGCGAGCGTCAGGAGGTTCGGCGGATGCATCTATCGGAGGCTCCGAGAGCACTGACCGGCGTGACAGTAGCGCTCGCTACGATCGTGAATCGGTGCCTGGCCAAAGAAATTGCCTCGCGACCTGAACCCGATGAGTTGCTCAAGGAGCTACGTGCCCTTCTCGGTCAAGCTGACTCCGAGAATTGAGCGTCCGAGCGCCCAGACTCGAGTACCCGCCACCTGGAGGTGGATCACTCGTGAAGGAAGGGAGCGCGCTTTGCCCCCACTAGAATTTCGCGAATCACCGATGACTTCCAAACCCGACCCAAGTCGCTTGAGTCGCCACCGGTGTCTTTTCGATTCAGTCGTCCCGCATACACTCCCAGCAGGGCGTGGTGATCGCCAGAGACGGTAATCGGCTGTCCCTTGAGCCGCGCAGTGCTCCCAGAGGGTACGAACTGAATCACGGGCGACCCTGACTGGCCTTTCCGTGTGCGGGCGTCGACGAGAAAGCTCTTGGTGTTTTCATAGTCGAGACAATGGTCTGTAGCCAAGCTTCCCCGGATCCAGATCGCGTAGCGACCATCGACGGTGCGCCCATAGGGAAACCCAACGATCGATAACTGGTCGCCCGGAGAAAGATCCATGGACGGTTCGTCGCTCAGCACGAAGGGCTGGAGATCCACAGGCGGCTGAACCAGGCCAAGGGGCAACGCGGCAGCATCGACGTTCGAACCGAACTCAGGATGTTCGAGCCACAGCGCGGCACCATCAGAGTCACAGAGCGGCTCGTCTGTTGGCACCAGTTCATGGGGGCGGCCGTCGACCTTCGCAGTGTTGTGCCAGATTCGAATTGAAGTCGGGACGAACGCAGATCCACCGCTGGGATTCTCCGAATCTGGTTCGCGGCCGGACAGTACGTGCCAATTCGAGATCAGGTACGGCTTCGAGTCGTGGACGACAACGAAGCCGGTCGCTGAGGCGAACTCTTTTCCATTCGCCATCGGAGTCACAAGCAGCGAGGCGAATGAGGGGTAGCTGATGGTGCCCACGCCCGAAGTCTACGGCGCGAGGGGATGACGAGTCCGCGAATTCGAATCCTGGGCGTTGTCCAGGCGCTCGGACTATTTCTTCGCTTTGCTCTTCGCGCCTTTTGCGTGCTCGTCGAGCGCGAAGCGAAGCAATTGAGTCATCGCCTCATTGCGACTCAGGCCGAGTTCAGTCGCCGCCTTGTCGATGTCGTCTACGAGGTCTTTGGGACCCCGGTACAGGACCTCCTTCAACTCGGGCTTTGCGCGACCAATGAGAACGGGAACCATGCGTAAACTCATATACCATCAAGCGATAGCTCGCAATCATGCTTGACAGATATCGAACTTGATATCATTATTGGTATCAACGATGAGCGAAGTGGTTTTCGGTTCGAAAGGAGCTGTCATGAGTGGAGCTGCGAGCGAGATGCGTCGTAATTGGAGGCAGGAATGCGGAAATTCGTCGAAGGCGATCGAAGACTTGATGGCGAGAATCCGAGTGGCCGTGCGCAAGGACAAGACCCTGCCGCCGTCCCCGGTGCTGACCTCCGACCAAGCGGCGGTCCTGCTGCGTCTGAGCGTGGCGGACGTCGAGCGCCTCGTGGGCCGCTGGGAGCTTCTGACGGTCGAGATCGGTTCCGAGCGGCTCATTCCGAGGAGCGAGGTCGAGCGAATCAGCCGGGAGCGCTCATCGAAGAGATCGCCGAAGACGCTGTACGCCGCGTAGTCCGAGAAGAGCTACGGGCGTGTCTCTCGGAGGCCTCGGTTCGAGCGGTGAATCCTCGGGCCGTGACGCTGAAAGAGGCTGGCCGCCTCTTGAGTGTGAGCGTGAGCACGGTGGAACGGATGATCGGTCGCAAGGAGATGCAAACCGTCCTGCTGATGTCGCGGCGGCTCGTTCCGATGGCCGAGATCGAGCGGCTGGCAACTCCGCCCGTCCCGAAGTCAGCCGTTACGCGCACCACTACGAGACGCTCCGCGATGAGCGAAGCGGACAAGATGCGCGCGCGCCTGAAGCGGTCGGCAGGACGCGTCCCGTGACGAACGTTCCGGCGCGGCAGGTGACCGCGCGGCCCACGGGCCGGAGCGGAGGCGAGCGTTTTGCTGACGGCTTCAACCTGACACGGTTGGGCCGATTGAAGGAGGCCCACGATGGGCCAGAGTTCCGAGCGCTGGTGAATCGCATCCAGTCGAAGAAGCGCGTCCACCGTTGGAGGATGAAGGACCGAGTGCGCCGTTCAGCCGCGACTACGCAGCGCCTGGCGCAACTCCTCGAGATGATGTGCTCCGCCGAGGTGACGGCTTGGGTGTCCGAGCGCTCGGACTGGCGCAGCGGAGTTTCCTCGCGGTCGGTTCTCGGGGCACTGAAGGCCTGTGAACTGCTCGGCGTAAGGACGAGTCCTGGCGAGATCAGCCGCCTCACATCGCTCCCGGTGAGCACCGCTAAGAATCACCTGCGCAAGCTGGCGCAGAGAGGAATCGTCATTCGAACGGAGCGGGGCGCCTATATCCTGAGCCCTGTTCCGGGCCCTCCTCGACGGGTCACGGCACGTCAGCGCGTCTTCGCCGCGATCAACGCAATTCAAGGCGAGGCCTTCACGCATGACGACATTCGCCAGCGGACGGGACTCGGCGCCGGCCCGGTGAAGCATGAGCTTTCGTATGCATTCGGAATCGGTGTGATCACTCGGATTCAGACCGGCCTCTATCGCACCACGCCAGTCCGCGCGGGCTCGGATTGGACTCTCGGTCGAACGTGATGCCTGGACAACCACGCCCACGGGGCCAAACGGCGCTCGACCTGATGAATATCGTGGCTGAACAGGCGGTGGCGGCGGTACCGTCAGCTCATGCTCCGTTTCGTCATTCCGGTTGTGATGATTTTCGGACTCTGCAAGGACCGTGGCCGCGAAGCGCGCCTCCCCGCCGCCTGCCCAGTGCAATCTCTCGAGATCGACCCGGTGCCGGATGATGCAGTGGCCAAGTGGGAGGGCCTGGCGAACTTTTCTGGTTGGTACGTCGTCAGTGGCTGCGGCACCGAAGTCATATGCAATGACGACCACCCGAAGGACGCCGACTGCCGGGAGTCGCCGACCTACGAGGTGGTGCGCGATCGGCTGTCCCTAGAGACCGGCTGCGATGGGAGCCGCATCAGCATCGAACGAAAGGCAGCCTGGACGCGCGGATTCGAACGTGCCTACCGCTTGAACGCGTGCGGCGGCTCGTACGTGTGCACCACCGCGCCAGGTCAAACGACCGATTGCAAAGCGGCACTCGCGACACAGGCACCAGTTCCAGTTGGTCCTCCGGCTCCGCCGTCAATGCCGTAGTTCGAGCGCTTGGATCAGTTCCGCGTCTCTCTCCGGAGGTCGACAAGTCCGTCAATGACGGCTGGCGCCTCGGGGTGCGAACTCACGAGGTAGTGGAGGAGCACGTCCCCACCAAACAAGTCGTGAGTCTTGGTGACCGTCACTGTTTCTCCGTCGATGACCAACGTTGACCATCCGGCAGGGTTACGCCCTGGTTTCTGGGCGTAGACAACCGCATCGCTGACCATCATTAGCGCGACAGCCCGGTGACCTCCGTGACGTGTTGCGAAATCCAGATCAACCGAGACCACGGCTTCACCGAGGGGAGTCATAATTCCCCTCACCATCATGTAGTGAATCGTTCGCACATCAGACCGGGCTCTACTCGTCTTGTCGCTCAAAACTTCTTCCCTCCCTTAGAGACAGGCGTGCCGCCGAACTGGAAGTTCCGCTTGCGCGAGACGTCGTTGACCTGCTTCCAGATGTCTCCAGCGCCCGGGTTCACGTTGACGGTCTCGATGTAGATGGGGTTCGAGCCCATGCCGAAGCCGTAGCCGTTGGCTCCGTCAGTCGTTTGCGTCGAGTTGAAGCGCGCCGCCTGGACCTTGTAGCCAGCGGGAACGTTCGTCAGCTCCTCGCGGAATTCGCCGAGTTTGTCCGCCGCCGCCTGGGCAGCTCCGGCTGCCTCATACTGAGCGCCAGCCGCTTCGCCGGCCGCCTTGGCGTTGTCCCAGGACTGGGTGGCCAGCTGGTTCAGCGCATCGGCCGCGCCCTGAGTGTCGATCGCCATGTTCGCGATCGTGTTGTGAAAGTCGTGAAGGTCGGCCCCGGTCGCGTCCTGGATCGCCAAGATGACGTCCACGATGAGCGCAAGAATCTGATTCCAGATCTCGCCGATACCCAACACGACCGCCGCCACCACAACCCCGATGCCCTTGAGCGCGTAGAACAGGAGCTGAAACACCGGAGTGATCGGCGTCAGGGTGTTGATCAGCATCTGGAGAATTGGAGTGATGGCGGCGAAGATTTGTCCGAGCACCTGGACAATCGGTTCCAAGGCCCTGAGCCAATTCGCCAGCTGAGAGAAGGCAGACCCGGCCAGCACGTGGAGTGCGTCGGTCAACGGTTGCAGGCCTCCCATGAACTCCTGGAGCGCGCTGGTGATCGCGTCGAGCGCCGGAGACAGGGCCTTCAGCGCGTAGAGCAACTGGCCGTTGGCGGTGGTGACGATCTTCTTGAACTGATCCGCCTGCTCAAAGAAGTCGAGGAGGACGCCAATTGCGGCGCCCCAGGGACCGCCTGCCTGCCCTCCGGAAATGCCCGCGCTGATGGTACTCCCGAGGTTTCCGAGCTTCCCAACGAACGACTGACCTGCCTGCCCAAGAACGGCCGGAAGCACGTCGCGGGTGTACGTGCCGAAGCTCATCAGCGCCTCGCGGGCGGTTTCCAGGGCGAACCCAAGTTGGGGGAGGCGGTCGGTCACAGCCGAAATGAGCGACGTGATTCGGCCCGTTTCGTCCGGCGCGCCTTCGGTCACGGACCTGCCGAGGAGCCCACGACCCAAGGCCTTGTTGGCGCCAGCGGCCGACAAGGCCAACTCACCAACGGCGCGATGCGGATCAGCCGCAACGCCGAGCCGATGCGAGACGAGTTCGGCCGCTTCAGCGATGTCGTAGAGCGCGCGAATCGCCGCCTTCGCCGCCTTGGTCTGTTCCCCAGCGGCAGCTAAGACGGCTTCCTGCTGAGCTTTGACCGTGAAGCTCTTGTGAAAGTCTCGCTCCTCATCGCTAATGGGAACGACACCCTTCTTGGGCATCAGCCCAGCGATTAGGTCCTTCAGCTGTTCGAAGACCGACGCGAACTCCTTCGCTGCTGAGTCCTTTAAGCCCGCTGCCATCCCGCTCAAGGATTCCAACAAGCCCTGGGCGGGCTTCGTGATGGAGGAGAAGTCACCGGACTTCATCTCCACCAAGCGGTGCTCCAGCTCGGCGAAGAACCCGTCAACGGAGTCCTTGGTGCCACCAATCTTGTCGATGGACTCAGAGCCGGAGGTGAGCGACTTGCCCGCGTTCTTGAAGAAGTCCACGCCGGTGGCGTTGCCTACCGCGCTGAGGAGTTGACCGTTGGCGGAGAGGAACTTGGAGACGAGATCCAACAGGCCCTGGACGGCCTTGCCGATCAGCTGAGCATCGAAGATGAAGCCTTCGGTGAAGAGCGACCACGCGTCTTTCAGCGCGCCAACGACACTGCCCCAGATGTTCTGAATCACCCTAGCGAGGTCGGCGAAGGCTTGCTTGTGCCAGTTCACCACCGCCTCCACGACGTCTCGCATGTGGAGAAAGTTCGAGTCCCACGCCGCACGCACCAAAACAACGGTGACTGCGATGCCCGCGAGCGCGGCGAGCACGAGGAGAATTTCCGGGAGCAACGGGAGAATCGCCGCGCCCATCGCTCCAAAGACGGAGGTGGCGAACGAAGCGACGTTCGCGAGACCGCCAACCACTTCTGCCACCTTGGCGCCCACGGTCAGGATGAGACCGAGCGCTCCGGCAATCTCGAGAATCTTGACGGCCAGCGCCTTGGCGTCCGGCGATAGGCCATTGATGTACGCGGCAATCGTGCGGAGCGTTTCGCCCGCCTTCCGCATCGCCGGAGCCACAACCGTTCCAATCGAAATCGCCAAGGACTCCCCGGCAAACTTCAGCTCCTGGACCGGGCGATACATGGTCGCGGTTGCGGCTCCGGCAGCAATGAAAGAGGCGGTGGCCACGGCGGCCATCTCAGCCACGCCCCGGCCTACGTCGTTCATGGTTCGCTTGGCTTCACGCCCAAACTTGTCAATCGCCTCCAGTCCACCCTTGAGGCTGGACTGGAAGGCGGCGACGTTTGCGGTCAGCGTGACACTGAGTTCACCGAGGTTCATTTCTTCTTGCCCTTCTCGAGGTGACAGGCGTTGTGGAAGGAGCGAGCTACGCGCGGGTCAGTGTTGGGTCTTGATGCGTTCCAGTTCAGACCGAATCGCGGAGTGAATCCTTGCTTGAGCGCGACGCTTGGCCACAGATGCGCGCCAGCCGCTCGGGTCACGATTCTCGCCCGCCACTTCAAACGCGGTCTCGATGCCCTTCAGAATTGCGCCGCCGATCGTCTCAACTTCATCTTTCGTCATGATCGTGCCTTCCGTTCCTGCGTGAATGCCGCAAAAGGGCGGCATGGACGTCCGTGCGCTCGGACTCAGTTCCAAATTCCGTAAGTGGCGATGATGTTCGTCCACCAGTCGGGCTTCCACCGGTCACTGTCGCCACGACGCGAATGTCCAACGCGTTGCCGGTGTTGATCGGAAGCGGCTTCACCTGGCGGATCGTCGTGTTGTCACCGGAGCCAGCGCCGCCCGTCCACGTGAACGAAAGCGGGCCATTGGGGTCAGAGAACGCGTAGCTCATGTTGGTGGGCGCGGTGGTCGCGCGAATCACGAACCCGCTCAGGTAAGTGCGATTACCCGTGTGGAAGGGAAGGAGGATGCCAAGGGCCGCCGCCTGATTGGCGGCCACGGGACCACCGGGGTTCATGAAGGTAGTCCCGGCCGCATTCGGAAAAGCGTTCGCACCGAACATCAGGGTTCCGGTCAGGTGGAGCTTCCGAAACTGGATCAGGTCAACATCGAAGCCGTGCGCGTTTGCTCCGCTGACAGTCTGAACGCTGAGCTTCGCAAACCTCGCCGTCGATGGCGCGAAGGAAGCGCTGAAGTATTGAGTCCAGGTCGCGAGTGCATTGCCGTCGCTTGGCAGAGTCACGGTGGAGATCGACGCCTTCGACGAGTCGAGCCAGGTCAGGACAAGCTGGCCGTTGATAGCGATATTGTGTTCATTGAACCAACAGCTCATCTCGTACATGGAGCCTTGCTCCACAACGAAGATGTCCGAGTCCATCGAGCGCGAGACCGCCACGTCAGAGAATCGAATGTAGCTGTCACCGCTGATTCCACCCGAGCCGGTGACAAGGCTGATGTTGGTGCCCCAAGTGCCAGTGACCACGCTCCAGTGGTCGGGTGGCAGCGTCGGGTCAAACGTCGTTTCAAAGCCGCCGTTGAGCGGCAGGCGGGACAGATCAGGAATGGAGCTGAGATGCGCCGCCGCCGCTTGGCCCGCCGTGAACGCGACCGGCTGAGAGGGCTGGCCACGAACCGGCCGCTCTGAGTTCCAGCCGACCGGGACCACCTTGGCGTAGAGGACTTGGCCCGGGGTTTTATGCGGAACCGTGATCGACTCGTGCTGACCTGAGCCCACCAGCGTGGACGGTCCCGGCGTAAAGCCCGAGGTCGTCCCGATGTGGTACTCCACGTTGGTGGGAAGGCCCTTCTTGTTTTTGGACGTGGAGGTGGCGGTGAGTTGCGTGCCGCCGATGATGGGCGTGGCAATGACGTGGATACCGTCCGAGGTCAGGAGGTTCTCCTGATGCACGTCGCGCGAGTTGACCCGGCCGTCGTGGTTGAGCCAGCCATCGGACTGGGCGGCCGGCTGACCTCGGTGCGTGAACGTGGTGACGCCGAAAGTCTGAGCGCTCGGATCGAAGGAGTGCTCATAGCCCATGACAGCTGAGTCCAAGTTGCCGCTGGTGCGTTTCCCGTCTGCCGTGAACCGGTAGTAATCGCCGAGCTGGACGAACGGAAAGAAGAGGACGGGCACCTCACCGGCCACAGGCGGATCTTTCAGGTCCGCCAGGATAGCGTTGATCATGGTGTCCATCTCAGTCGCGGTGTCGATGTTGCTCGCGCTGTCTTCCGCCACCTCCATGAAACGAACGCCGTACTTGGTGATCGACGGCGTGTCCTGGACCTCGCGGTACTTCCGCTTCGGAATGCCGGTGGGGTCCAGGTCGGCGCTGTCGGAGTACCAGCCACCAACCCGGTTGCGGATGGAGTCCACGTTGTCTTCAAACTTCGTGGGGTCGCCGTACTCGCTCGGAGCGAAGGTGCGGTCAGGCGTGCTCACGGAACGGTTCGGCTGCGTCAGCGTCAACACGTAGTCGCCCGCGCCAGCGCTGTAGCGGAAGCGGAGGTCCCAACCGATCTGATCGGCAAGCGCCTTGATCGCGTTCCACACGGAGTCGCGCTTCTGGAGGAACCACTTGACCATCCAGCCAGGGGACAGTGGCACGCTCATCGCCGAAGCAACGGCAGACAGTCCGTTATCGATGAGGATCTGTTTGATGATGTCTTCCACCGCCACGCCGGTGGCGGGCGCGGTGGTCGCACAGTTGACCCAATCGAGCGAAGAGGACACGCCGTCGATGACGTCGGCGCCGGGCGTGACAGGCCAGACAGGCTCAACGGAGCCCGCGTTGTCGGCGACTCCGCTGGTGTTCTGGTAGGCGAACCCGTTGCGGTTGGCCTCGGTAGGGATCACGTAGTCGTCATTCTGATACAGCTGGCCAGCGGTCCAGATGTAGACACCACCGGTCGGCGGGCCATCGCCAAACACGCCGTCCCAGGTGACGTAGGAGTAGACGCGCTCCCGCTCGATGTACGTGTCCATCAGCTTCGCGTGGAGGCCGCGCGCCGAGATGCGGATCGGGTCGTTCGCCCAGTCCACCGAGTCAATGTAGCCGTGGAAGCCACCGGCCAACGTCCAGTCGCTCGGACCGGGCGTCTTGTCACCGGCCACGATCGCCCGCTCAATCTTGATCTCGTTGCTCTTCTGGAGGAGCGGGTGGAACGTCCCGGGGTAGGCGAACGCGAGATTGAGAGCAGACGTAACGACCAGGGGAGCAAGTGAAAGCATGTCTTCCTCACGCTTCAGGGTGATGTCAGCCGTATGACCTGGGGAGTCGAGCGACTCTTTCCATGAAACGATGTTCACGGCGTTGAAGCCGCAATACACGGTCAGGTCGCGCCACGCGCCTCCACCATCCTTGACCAAGACCCGGACGTATTGGGTCCGGCCGCCCGGCGCCGTCAGGAGGCCGTTGTCGTCGGTGGAGATCGTCAGCATGGCTCAGTGCTCAGATCCGGTGTTCTCGTTGTTGGCCGCGTCCTCGTGCTGCTCTTCGGCCTCAGCGGGTGCGGCCTTGCTGAGGGCCTCGAGCCGGGCGATGAGGAGGTCGCGCGCATTGGTCGACTGCGGGCGCTCGTCGTCCACCTCGATCTTCTGCAACGGGCGTCCCCAGCCGTAGGCCATGATGTTTTCCGAGGCGCGGAGTCGGTCAGCTCCCTTGGCTTTGAGGTTGTTCATGGTCGCGACCCAGAACTCCACGACCTCCTGGGTCACCTCGCGGCACTTGGCGCGAAGCTCCTTGATTCCCTTCGGGCGTCCGCCAGGGTTCGCAACCTGCCCGGGCTTGAATGACGTCGAGTTGGCTTTCGTTCCGCTCATCGTGAACCTCCCGTTTGTTCCCTGTTCTCTGGAATGACCGCTGCTGCCTGCTTGGGGCGCCACTGCGCGGCATAGGGCACGGCGAATCCGGCCTTGCGCATCGCTTCAGCCGCGCGCGTGGCCGCCATCCCCTTGACCGGGAGACCTGCCGCAACGCGCTGAATCGTTCGCGGGTCGCAATCGGCTGCGACGGCAAGTCGGCGAACCGTGGCGGCTGAAAGCGTTTGTGTCTTCATGGTGCGCTCACCATGAGGACAGTCTTGGCCGAACGTCCTAGACGGCTACGTTCGCGGCTCACTCGGTTCCGCCAGCGAGGCGAACGAGGGTCACAAGGCCACTGAGGTCGCGTTCAAGTTGTTCGAGGTCACCAGTCTCCGTCCACGCATTCAGCGCAAGGCGAAGCGCGTTCGTGACGGGCGATGCGGCTACTACGTTACTACGGTGAACCACCTCGCCCTGACCCTTGGCGGCCTCAGCGCGCGCGAAAGTACGCGAAACCGTTGCTCCTCGGCCGTTGGCGTCTCCGCTAGAGTGGCTTCGATTCCCGCCGCCTCCATTGCTGTTCTACGCGGTTGCAGTCTCTCCGCGGTCCATGTCGCGCCCATGTTGCGTGAGCCATAGCCGAGGTGCCGGAGCGGGCTCGTCGAGGTGCTGCGACTCGCGGTGAGCTAACCTTCAGGAGATGCCGCGTGCGTGGATACCGCCGAGCGTCGCCGCGTTGCTACTCTCGGCGGAGTTACTTGCGACGCCCGATGCGGCCGCCTGCAGCTGCATGGGGTCTCGCGACGACCTACCGACGCAGCTGAGAAATGCCCGCGACGAATCGAACGCCATCTATCGCGCTGCAATCGTCGAGTGCACCAAGCCGGAGCCGGACAACTGGTGCCGCGAAGCGCGAGCGAAGGTGCTCGAGGTATTCAAGGGCTCAGTGAAGGCTGGAGACGAGTTGACGCTCCGAGCTGGCGGCGGCGGCGACTGCACGGTTGGACTTCGACAGGGCGAAGAGTGGCTCATGTACGCCTACAGGCGGCCGACGAATATCGGGCTCTGCTCGCGGACGCGGCAGCTCAAGCCGGGCAAGGTCGATCGCGAAGTGGAGTGGCTCGCGGGCCGGAGGCCGATGCCGACAGTGCCCGTCGCGGCGCAAGTCGAGACCGTCACATGCACACCTTGCAGCCTCGACACGGTCGGCGGGTCGCTCGTCGGAGGCATGCGAGACAAGTGCTACTTCGACAGGAACGACGCACTCGCTGCCCTGAAGAACAAGACGCCTTTCTTCGAGGGTGGCTACTACGGGCCGGACACATCAAAGAAGACGGCTACTGGATTCGGGATGCGCCGCACCGACGGCGGCAGCTACCCGTCGGCATTCGAGTTAATTCAGCGCCCCGACTACTCGACGGAAGAGATGTGTCGCCAACGGGTCACCATTCGGTGGTGCGCAGGGCTCAAGGAGCGCGAAGTCGAAATCAGAGGTGAGCCGACGCTGGCGTGCGATGAGCCGGGGCCAGAAACACAAGTCTGCGACGAAACACCAAGTCGCCGAGCTACCTGGGGTCCAGTGAAGGACATCTCCTCCGTGGGGTGCGAATGGCACGACCCAGAGTGGCCGCACTGCGTCGCGAGGGACGCGGGGTACTCGCTCGACGCTGGGGCGCCGCCGTTTCCCCTGCTGCGGTGCATGCCGCGGTACGGCAGCTTCGAGGGGGACCTCAAGTGCCACGTGGTGAACAGCTTGGAGGAGGACAAGTAAGAGGCGCGCAGCAACCGACGCACCTCCGATCTACGGGTTGCTCGGCCTTTCGCTTTTCACCGTCCGCACCTCATGCAGCACCGCCGACAGCCGCGCGCGGTCGAACGGCTTCTCGAGCAGCCACAGGCCCTCCGGCAGGTTGCCTCGCTTGGCGATCGCCTCCTGGGAGTATCCCGACACCAGCACCACCGGGAGCCCCGGGCGCAGCTGCGCCACTCGAGTCGCGAGCGCGAAGCCATCGAGCCCGGGCATCACCACGTCTGACAGCACCACGTCGAACACCTGGCCCTGCTCGAGCTGCGCCAGCGCTTCGTTCGCGTCGGGAGCGGGGCGCACCTCGTAGCCGAGCGACTCGAGCACGGCGCGGGTGGCGTTTCGTACCGCCGCTTCGTCTTCGACCAGGAGCACGCGCCCGCGCCCCGGCCGGGTCACCACCAGCGGCGGTTGGGCGGTCTCCGCGCGGCGCACCGCGAGCGGAAAGTAGAGCTTGAAGGTGGTGCCGCGACCGAGCGCCGACTCGACCTCGACGAAACCTTTGTGCTGCCGAGCGATGCCGTACACCGTCGCGAGCCCCAGCCCGGTGCCCTGGCCCACCGGCTTGGTGGTGAAGAACGGCTCGAAGATGCGGGCCTGCACCTCCGGGCTCATCCCGGTACCGTCGTCGCGAACGCTCACCATCGCGTAGTCGCCCGCGGGCCGCTCGTCGGTCGCATCGGCCGGGAGCATGGTGCGAACGCCGGTGCCGAGCTCGATCTTGCCGCCCGGCTTCACCGCGTCGCGGGCGTTCAGCACCAGGTTGATCACCGCTTGCTCGACCTGGCCCGTGTCGGCCATCACCGCTGGCGTCGGGGTGAGCGCGATCGCGAGCTTCAGGTCTTCGCCCAACAGCCGCTGCAGCATCTTGTGGAGCGCGGTCAGCTGCTCGTTCAGCTCGAGCGCCCTCGGTGCGAGCCGCTGCTTCCGGCTGAACGCCAGCAGCTGGCGAATCAGCGCCGCGCCGCGCTCGGCCGACTGGCGCACCGCCGTCCACGACTCCTCGGAGCCGGGGCCCTGCTGCGTCAGCTCCAGCTCGGCATGCGCCAGAATCACCGTCAGCAGGTTGTTGAAGTCGTGGGCCATGCCTCCGGCGAGCTGGCCGACCGCTTCCATCTTCTGCGCCTGGCGCAGCTGCTCTTCGGTGCGCCGCTCGGCGGTGACGTCGTGAACGAACGAGAGCACCAGCGGCTCGCCTCCGACCATCACCTTGCGCGCGCAGATCGACGTCTTCAGCTCTCTGCCGTCGCGGGCGCGCACCGGGTACTCGACCGCGTGCAGCTCGCCCGCGGAGAGCGACTCGAGCGCTTCGCGCAGCCCCTTCATCGGCACCAGCCCGAGCTGCGGGGCGGTGCGGCCGACCGCTTCGGCTTCGCTCCAGCCGGTCATGCGGGTGAACGCCGGGTTCACCGAGACGTAGGTGAGATTGTTCAGGTTGATGACCACGATCGCGTCGGGGCTCATCGCGAAAGCCGCCGCCAGCCGCTCCTGGCTCTCGCGCAGCTGGTGGCTCATCTGCGCCTGCTGAATCAGGAGCTGATGGCGGGTGGCGCGACCACGGGACTCCTCGAGGGCCGAGTACACCGCGATGCCGCCGGTCATCGCGCTGATCACCACCCAGCCGGCCGCTTCGGTCATCTGGCCCCGGGCGGCGACGAAGGCCAGAGCGCACGAGAGCGCCACCAGCGCGCTCAGCACGGTCACCCTCGGCTCGCCCGGCAAGGCGATCGCGAACACCAAGGGCACCGCGCCGAGGATCGGCAGGTAGAGGCTGCGCTCGAAACCCGTCAACGCGATGATCAAGGCAAGCGAGCCGGTCACCGCCACCGCGAGCGCGAGGTAGCCGGCGCGAATCGTCTCGGCGCGCCTGCCGGGCAGGCCCAGGCCGGCCAGCAGCAGACTGACGCTCAGCAGGCCGCGGGTGGCGAACAGGGCCGCGGAGTCGTGACCGACGAACGCCCAGTCGACCAGTCCATAGAGGAACGCCGTCGCTGCGCTGGCGAGAAAAAGCGGCCGCCGCCGCGCGACCAGCAGCACGAGCTCGCTGTCGCGGCGTTCTTGAATCAGCCGAGCCGAAGGGTCCACGCTGTCGCTCATCGGTCCTGCACCACGGGATTGTAGTGTTCAGACTTCACCAAGTCGACGTGTCCCCCTGGGTCAGAGCGGCCCCCCAAGATGAGGTCTTCAGTGGTGGTTCACGGCGTCACATCGTGGGTGCTGGTGGCATGTCCCGCGTCGCGCGGCAGGAGTGTCGAACGGTCGATGGCCATGCGCTCGGTACTGCTGACGATGGTGGTGGTGGTGTCCCAGCTCGCGTGCGGTTCGAACGCTGCGGGCGGTGGCGGCGGTGGTTCGGGAGGCTCAGGTGGATCGGGCGGGTCTGGCGGCTCGGGAGGCTCAGGTGGGTCGGGTGGCTCCGGCGGCGCGGGCGGAGGTGGTGGGGTGGTCTGCGTGGGCACGCTGGGGGTCGCCGCAAAGCACGAGACGCCGCCCGAGCATCGCGTCACCGCAGCTGCGTGCGCGCCGTCGGTCAATGCTCCACCCGCTCCAGATGGGGGGCTGGCGCCGTGCACCACCGACGCCGACTGCGCGAACGGAGCGTGGGGCTACGTCACCTGCGTCGGCGGGAAATGTTCGTACGACCAGTGTCTGAGTGATGCCGACTGCGACGGCGGCGCATGCGGGTGCTCGTCTGACTACTACGGAGGCCTCACCAGCTATCACCCGAACCTCTGCGTGCCGGCGGGCTGCCACACCGACTCCGACTGCGGCGCCGGAGGGTTCTGTTCTCCGTCGCGCGGCTATTGCGGCCGGTTCACGCGCTTCGACTGCCACACCACGCAAGACACCTGCGTCAATTGGGACACCGACTGCAATGGGTGCGGCGCCAGCTGCGTATTCGATCCCAACGTCGGCGCGTTTGGGTGTGCGGGTATGTTCTGCGGTGGCTGAAACCATCACCTTGCTTTGAAGATCGTCTCTTCCATCGTCGTGCGACGCGCGCTCCCGGAGGTTTGGAGCTTCCTCTGCGATCCGCGCAACTCTCCGAAGTGGGATCGGAGCGTCGGAAGCGCGAACCTGCTTTCAGAAAAGATGGCCGTCGGCGCGAGGGTCGAGACCAGGTCTCCCGCCGGCAAGCGTCAGACGTTTCGCGTCGACGAGCTCGCGTCACCGCGCCTGCGCTTCAGCCTGGAGCGTTCGCCGATGTTCCGCTCCGCGCAGCTCGTCTTCAATCTCGAAGAGGTCGACGGCGGCACGCGAATCGAACACGTGATCGAGATGCAGTTTCGCCTCTACGCGCTGCCGTTGATGGCGGTGGTGAAGCTCACCCAACGCAAGGCGCTCGGCACCGACCTCGAGTATCTGCGACGTGCGCTCGACGAGGACTTCGACGTGCGGCAGCGAGGGTGAGCTTCCTCGGTTAGTGTTCGCGGCGTGATCCTCAAGAAATCAGACGTGAAGGTCGGGCGCGACGGCGGGCGTGAGTGGCTGCACTACTCCGATGGCGGCGGCATCTCGCAGTTCGGCCTCTACGTCGAGACGCTGCCGCCCGGTGGAACGACCTCGGAGCGGCACTGGCACGAAAAGGAAGACGAGATGGTCTACGTGATCTCGGGGGAGCTCACGGTGATTGAAGACGATGGCCCCAAGGTGCTGCGCGCGGGCGACGCCGGCGTGTGGGCCGCGGGCAAGCCGGTCGCCCACCTCGCCGAGAATCGCTCGGCCGCGCCGTGCCAGTACGTCGTCGTCGGCTCCCGCGTCACTCACGACGTTTGTCACTACCCCGATACCGGTCGGAGGCTCTTCACCGAGGGTGAGGACTGGCGCATCGAGGCCAGAGACGGAACGGTGGAGCGCTCGGGCAAGTGCAAGTCACCGCCGGGGCGCGACTGAGGACACCTTCAGTCGTCGAATTCCTCGAGGCTGCTGACGACTCCGTTGTGGCAGTGCACCTGGAACTTCGAGAACGGAATCCAAGGATATGGGTAGTAGTCGTACGTGTGCCCGGTGATCGAGGTTCGCTCGGTGTCTCCGTTGGGCAGCAGCTTGTACGTTCCCAAGTCGTAGTCGGAGTTTGCCCAGCCCATCAGCTTCTCGACCTCCACTTCAGGCTTCCCGACCAAGCCGACTTGCTCCGCACGAGCGCGCAGCCGGTGGTTGTACCAGGTGGTGTAGGGCCCGAGGTTTGCGGATTCGACGCAGCTGCCGATGACGATCGCGAACGCGGACAGAAACAGTGCCACGGGCACCAGCGAGTTTGCTCGTCTTCTCCACGTCGCGAACACGCCCGCAGCTAAACATGAAGGCTCGCCCAGGCAGAAGGCGCGGTCGCCGCTGGTCGCGATCACCGTCGCCCTCGTTTAGGATGTTTGCGTGCGTCTGCTCGCTCTCGGCTTGGTTGTCCTCGCTGCGTGCGGTTCGAGCGTCTCAGTTGGAGGGACTGGCGGCGGCTCAGCGTCAGGCGGTGGCGCGGCCACGGGTGGAGGTTCATCGTCTGGTGGCGGTGGCTCGGCAGCTGGCGGCGGATCGTCAGCAGGCGGCGGCTCGGCGACAGGCGGCGGCTCCAACTGCCCCGCATCGCCACTTCCGCTCGCGGGTGCCGAGGCGACGCTCGCGGCCGAATTCCAGCCCGACTACACGGTGTACCTGCTCGGCGAAGTGCCGGGCGTGCCGCCTCCGCTCGGTGGCTGCGTGATTCGCCAGAGCGACCCGAACCATCTGCTGATCGCGGGAGCCTCCGAGGACCCCAGCGGTGGTCTCTACTCGATCGAGATCTCGCGCGACTCCTGTCAGCACATCACCGGCTTCGTCGGCACCGCGACCAAGATCGCTTCGACGCCGTACATCGACGCCAACATCCTCGAGGGCAGCGACGGCACGCTGCTCTACACCGAGTGGCCGGTCGACGGTCTGGCGCAGCTGCCGATGGGCGCCAACGCTCCGTCGCAGCGGCTCGACCTCACCACCATCGGGCTCGGCTCGTCGTCGGAGAGCCCGGGCGGTCTCGGTTTCGTTCCGCCTCCGCTCACCGGGAAGGGGCAGCTCCGCTCGGTCACCTGGCCGGGCGGCCACTGGTACCACATTCAATACAGCGCGACGGCGGGCGCCTGGTCGTTCACCGCGTCGATGGAGTCGGCGTCGTCGCCGCTCACCGGCAACCCCGGCGGCTTCGCGTACGTGCCCGCGGGCTCTCCTGCCTTCCCCAATCAGTCGCTGATCGTCTCGGAGTGGAGCGTCGCCGGCACTGCCAACGATCGCGTCGCGGTCTACCAGGTAGACGACTCCGGCGACCCGATGCTGCCCACGCGCAAAGAGTTCTTCACCAAGTTCCCGCGGCCGTGGGGCGCGTACTTCGAGCCGTCGACCGGTGACTATCTCTTCCTGACCTGGCACGGCGGCGGAGCGGGCGACAGCATCTATCTCGTCTCTGGCTTCACCAAGCCACCGCCTCCGCCGCAGCTCAACTGAGCGAGCGCTATTTTCCGTCGAGCACTTCGCGCACCTTGGCGCCGAGCGTCGCCGAGGTGAGCGGCTTCTGCAGGTACGCCATGCCCGCCTCGAGCACGCCGTGCCTGACCACGCCGTCGTCCGCGTAGCCAGACATGCAGATCACCTTCACCGTGGGGCGCAGCTGCTTCACCTTCGCCGCCAGCTCGGGCCCACTCATGTTCGGCATCACTACGTCGGTCAGCAGCAGCTGAAACGCCTTGCCGCGCTCGACGAGCTGGAGCGCCTCGAGCGGGTCGTGCGCCTCGACCACCTGGTACCCGAGGCGGCGGAGCATCTCGCACGCGGCCTCCCGCACGGCCGCCTCGTCGTCGACCACCAGCACCGTCTCGGAGCCGGTCGCCGGCTCGGTCACCAGCGGCGCCGCCGCGACCGCCGCCGTCGCGTCGACCCGCGGCAGGTAGACCTTGAAGCACGCGCCCTTGTCCGGCTCGCTGTAGACCCAGACGCTGCCGCCGCCCTGCTGAACGATGCCGTGCACTGTCGAAAGGCCGAGGCCGGTGCCCTTGGTGCGGTCTTTGGTGGTGAAGAACGGCTCGAAGATGCGCGCCTGGGTCGCGTGATCCATTCCGATGCCGGTGTCGCTCACCGCCAGCACCACGTGTGGGCCGGGCTTGGCGCCGACATGTGAAGCCACGTACGCATCGTCGAGCACCACGTTCGCGGTCTCGATGGTGAGCTTGCCGCCCTTCGGCATCGCGTCGCGGGCGTTCACCGCCAGGTTCATGATCACCTGCTCGATCGAGCCGCGGTCGATCAACACCTGGCCGAGCGCGGGCGTGGGCGCCATCACCAGCTCGATGTCTTCACCGATGATGCGCCGGAGCATGTTGTCCATGCTCTCGAGCACCTCGTTCAGGTTCCACACCTTCGGCTGCAGCACCTGACGGCGGCTGAACATCAACAGCTGCCGGGTGAGATCGGTCGCGCGCTGTGCGCCTTTGAGGATCTCTTCGATGTGCTCCGGCGAGAAGTTCGCCGCGCTCAGGTCGCCGCGCAGCAGCTCGCCGTTCATCAGAATCACCGAGAGGATGTTGTTGAAGTCGTGGGCGATGCCGCCGGCGAACCGGCCGATCGCCTCCATCTTCTGCGACTGCCGCAGCTGATCCTCCAGGCGGTGGCGCTCGGTCACGTCGCGGCCGATCGCCAGCACCAGCTTGGAGCCTCCCAGGTCGACGTCGGTGCGCCGCAGCTCCACCAACGCCACCGAGCCGTCGGGCCGGCGAAACGCCGTCACCGGCGCGACGTCTTGCTCCCGCTCCGTCCCGGGCGGAGGTGGGGGCAGATCGTGGGCCATGAACTCTTCGACCCGGCGCCCGAGGAATCTCTCGCGCCCCACTCCGAGCAGCTCCTCCCACCCGCGGTTCGCTTCGAGAATCACCCCATCGCCGGTCAGCACGCTGATCGCGTCGTGCGCGTTCTGGAGCAGCAGGCCGTAGCGGCGCTCCGCGTTCGCGAGCTTTTCGCCGCGCGCCTCCACCGTCTTGCGGAGCGCGACGAACGAGGTGGCGTCGATGCCGAGCGCCATCGCCATGCCCACCACGTTCACCCAGCGGAGCAGCTCTGGATCGATCCCGCTGCTCATCCGCAACACCAGGGAGGTGAACAGCAACGCGCTCGCCACCGCGATCGTCAGGCCGACGATCGCCGACGAAGCTCTCGCGCTCGCGTACGACAGACCAAACGCCAGAAAGATGAAGGTCGCGAAGGTGAACAGCACCGACATCTCTGGAACGAAGAGGCCCATCACCAGCAACAGCAACAGACCCGACACGGAGTAGTTGAGCACCCCGCGCATCAACCGGCCGGCCTTCAGGTCGCGCAGCGCGATCAGCCAGCACGCGATCATCGCTACTGCCGCGCCGGACAGGCCGAGCGGGCGCAGGTTGCCGAGCACCTTGGCGGCCACGGCGCAGATCACCGCCCAGGCCGCGCAGCAGGCCGCGTTCACATAGATGGTGTATTGGGCCCTGCGAACCTCGCCGGCCTCGAACTGCGGCTCTGTTCCCATCCCCCCGCCTTTGATTCGCATCCTTTCGCTCACACGTGGTTTGAGCAAGGTTGCCGAGCGTTCGTTTTCGCCCCATCTGCCGAGCGCGCGCACGGGTCGATGCGGACTGCGTGGTACGCCACCGCGATGCGTGCGCTCTTCATGACTGCATTTCTTCTCGCCGCTCCCGCGTTCGCTTCCGAAGGCCCTGAAGACGACGAGCACTCCGCGGAGCCGCCCGGCGAGGAGGGCGAGACGACGGAGCTCCCCGAATTCGCTGGAGCCGATCGCCCGCTGTTCGAAGAGGCGACGCGGCAGCTCAGCCTGATGCGCTCCTCGACGTACGTGCACAAGACTTCGGTCGACGAGGCGGCGGGCCGCTTCGACTTCGATTGCTCGGGTTTCATCAGCTATGCGCTGGCGCATGCGAGCCGTGCCGCGTACCGCGAGCTCCGCGCGTTCGCGCACCACCGGCCACTCGCCAAAGACTTCGTCGCCGTCGCTTCCAACACAGAGTCGAAGCACTTCGCGGCGCTGCCTCGGGTGTCTGAGCTGCAGCGCGGCGATCTGCTGGCGTGGCTCAAGCCGGCCGACGTCACCTCGCGCAACACCGGCCACGTGATGCTGGTGGCGGGCATGCCTCGCGAGCGCTCGCCTGGCGAGTGGGAGATTCCGATCATCGATTCGACTGCCGCTCCGCATGGGAAGAGCGACGCACGAAAGTCGCGGCACGCCACCGGACTCGGCGAGGGCGTGGTGGTGGTCGCGGTCGACGCGCGTGGCGCTCCCACGGGCTACAAGTGGAGCACCTGGTCGAAGTCGAAGCTCCACTCGACCCAGGTCGTGCTCTTGCGCGTGAAGCCCTGAGCGTTGTTTGCATTGCAAACAATGTTCGGGCGATAGTCCTCGCCCATGATCGGTTTCCGCGCGGCGTTCGTCTTCGGCATTCTCCTCGCCGGTGCCGGTTGTCAGGGCATGGTGACGGATCCACCAGGGTCTGATGCAGGGACCGGTGGTGGCGCCGCGACGGGCGGAGGCTCGGCGATCGGCGGCGGCGCTGCGACGGGTGGCGGTGCGGCGACCGGCGGTGGATCCGCTGCTGGCGGCGGTGCGGCAACCGGCGGTGGAGGTGCCGCAGTGGGCGGAGGCGCGGCGACGGGTGGCGGAGCCGCAGCCGGTGGTGGCGCAGCCACTGGCGGTGGAGCGGCGACTGGCGGCGGTTCAGGGACCGGCGGTGGCGGTGAAGTCGACGGCGGCGTTGGTGGCGGTGCAGCGACGGGTGGCGGTGCAGCGACGGGCGGCGGAGCTGCAACCGGCGGCGGCGCAGCGACGGGCGGCGGTGCAGCAACCGGCGGCGGTGCAGCAACCGGCGGCGGTGCAGCAACCGGCGGCGGAGCAGCAACCGGCGGAGGCTCCACCGGCACCGGCGGCGGAGGCTTCGGAGTCACCGACGGTGGCGTGGGCGCGGGCACCACCACGCTGCGGCCGCTGGGCACGACCACCGCGGCGTTCGGCTACGTCGAATACCTCCCGGCCGGCTACAGCTCGACCGGCTCCTACCCGCTGATCATCTTCCTTCACGGCGCGGGTCAGCAGGGCGACGGCAGCACCACCGGCCTCACCGACCTCCGCGCCGAAGGCCCGAACAAGCTGATCGACAACGGCCAGCTCAACCTGCCCGCGATCCTGATCTCTCCGCAGACGAACGCCGGCTCGTGGGGCGAAGACGCGGGCAACTCCACCAAGCTCGACGCGTTCCTCGACTACTTGCTCACCAACTACCCGGTGAACGATCACAAGGTCTACCTCACCGGCCTCAGCCTCGGAGGCGGAGGCACCTGGGCCTACGCCGCGCGCCACCCCGGCCGCCTCACCGCGATCGTCCCCATCTGCGGCTTCAACGGCGACCAGAGCTACGCCTACGCCAACGCGATGACCTCGGTCGACCTGCCGATCTGGGCCGCGCACGCGATGAACGACACCACCGTCGACCCCGGCAACACCCTCAACTGGATGGGCTACATCGGCCAACAATACGGGTTGATGGTCTCGGTGCTCGGGCGCCTGCCCGGCGCGCCGGGGCCCTTCGGCATCACCGCCACCACCACCTACGTGATCGACCCGTCGATCGCCGACTGGCGCACGGTGGCGGGCCAGGTCGATCAGGACTCCAACGGCCCGTTCGTGCCGCGCCAGTTCGCGACCTTCTACCCCGACGGCGGCCACACCATCTGGGATCGCATGTACACCGACCCCGAGGTTTGGAACTGGATGCTGCAGTTCACCCGCTGACGCTGTATCTGCGGGGTGTGGACCAGTCGATCGCGCTCCCAGAGAAGCCGCTGCTGCGCGGCGTGATTCACCAGGTCTTCTTCTTCGTCTCGCTGCTCGCCGGAGCCGTGCTGGTCGCCGCCGCGCCGTTCGCCACCGCCAGGCTCGCCTGCGCCGCGTACGCGCTCAGCCTCGCGTCGATGCTCGGCGTCAGCGCGCTCTACCATCGCCCCACCTGGAGCCCGGCCGCGCGCCAGCGCATGCGCCGCCTCGACCACTCGGCGATCTTCGTGTTGATCGCCGGCACCTGGACTCCGCTTGCGCTCACCCTGCCGTCGAGCTCGGCGCGGGTGATGCTCACCGTCGCCTGGTCTGGCGCGGCCCTGGGCGTGATTCGCGCGGTGCTCTGGATTCACGCGCCCAAGTGGGTGGTCGCGGTGCTCGCGCTCGCGATGGGCTGGCTGGCGGTGCTGTACCTGCCCGGCATCGGCGTCGCCGCCGGCATGAACGTGGTCGCGTGGATCGTCCTCGGCGGCGTCTTCTACTCGTCAGGAGCGCTGATCTACGCGCTCAAGCGCCCCAACCCGTGGCCGAGGGTGTTCGGCTACCACGAGATTTTTCACGCGCTGGTGGTCGCCGCCGCGGTCGCTCACTTCATCGGCATCGTCAGCGCCCTCAAGGCGATGAGCTGAGCAGCGGCAACAACCACAAGTCGGAAGAGCCGTCTTCGATCGAGCCGCTCCCGCCGGCCATCACCAGCTGCCCGTGGGCGGGGTCGACCACCGCCGCCGACCCGCAGTGGTGCGACGGGCGACCCATCGGCAGCTCGCTCCAATCGCTGCCGTTCCACCACCAGACATCGTCGGTTCCGAAGTCGAATGGGTGGCTGGGGTTGTCCACGCAGCCCGCGACCATCAGCACGCCGCGGCCGAGCGTGTCGTTCGCCAGGGTCGAGCCCCACCGCCCGCGCGGCGTATGTGCCGGCACCTGCTGCGTCCAGTCCGAGCCATCGAAGGTCCAGGTGTCATCGAAGGTGATCGAGATGCCGTCGGCGCCGCCGAACAGCACCACCTGGCCATGAGTGGTGTCGTAGGTCATCGCGGCCATCATTCGCAGCGGTGGCGAATGCGCCGGCGCCAGCTGGGTCCAGGTGGTGCCGTCGAACTCCCAGGTGTCGTCGAAGCTCGCGTGCGCAGTCGCGTCTCTGCCGCCGAACAGCACCACCTTCTTGCGCCTCGCGTCGTACGCCATCATCGCGTTGCACCGCGCCCCAGGTGACGCGCCGCTCAGCGCCACCTGTGTCCACGAAGCGCCGTCGTAGAGCCAGGTCTCGCTCGACGCCTGGTAGGCGACGAAGTCGCAGCCACCGAAGAGCACGCTCTTGCCGAGCGCGTCGTCGAACACCATCGCCGCGCTCTGCCGCATGCTCGGCTGCGGCGAGAGGGTGATGCCGGCCCACTTGCTGCCGTCCCACTCCCAGGTCGCGTAGTCGCTGTTCCACGCCGGCGAGCCGAGAAACACCGTGCGTTGCCTCACCGGGTCGTAGACGCCCGAGGCGTTGGTCGAGAGCGTGGGCACGGCGAGCGTGGGCCGGCCCCAGGTGCTGCCGTCCCAGGTGCGCAGCTCGATGCTGCCCGAGCGGTAGTCCTGGCCCCCGGTGACGATCCCGCCGAACGAGATCACCTTCGCCAGCGCGGTGTCGAAGTACCCGTAGGTGAGGTACCGCGGCACCGGCGTCTGCACCGGGGTGATCTGCTGCCAGTGGGTGCCGTCGTATTCCCAGGTGTCGCCCGGGGTGCGGAAGAAGTCGTCTCTGCCATCTGACAACACCACCCGTTGCCGAACCGGGTCGTAGCTGAGCGCGGCGTCTGCCCGCTTGGGGAGAGATCGAGGGGCTCACCTCGAGCCAGTCGGTCCCGTCGAACTCCCAGGTGTCGCCGAGCACGCGGTTGTCGCCGTCTTCGCCTCCGAACAACACCACCCGCGAGCGCGCGGCGTCGTAGGTCATCATCGTGGTCTGGCGCGCGGGCGGTGAGTGCGCGGTCGACAGCTGCACCCAGTCGGTTCCATCCCACGCCCAGGTGTCGTTGGTGGGCTGGTGATCGCCGAGGAGGCGGTAGCCACCGAACTGCAGCGTCTTCTGCAGCGCCGCGTCGTAGACCAGGCTGGTGCCCACCAGCTGATCGGGCGGCGAGTGCGCGGGGAACAGGTGCACCCAACCCGAGCTGTCGTACTCCCAGGTGACGATCGGGTGCGGGTGGTCGGAGATCGGGTCGGTGAGATCGAAGGCGAAGAGCACCACCTTCTTTCGATTGGAGTCGTAGGCCATCGCGGTGCCGTCGAGCACCGGCAGCGGCGAAGACACCTGCGTCCACGAGGCGCCGTCGAACTCCCAGACCTGCGACTGGGTGAAAGGAGGCGGGTAGCCGTAGACCACCAGCCGATGGCGATCGCTGTCGTACGCCGCTGCCTGGAACAGGTCGGCGTCGGGGTAGGGGTTGAACCACGCGTTGTTGCAGACCGTCGCCGGCGCGATCACGCACGAGCCGCTCTGGCAGACGCCCGTCGCCGCGCCACCACACTGGCCGGCCGCGCAGGCGGTGCCGTCGGCGAGCGTGGTCGTCTGGCAGCCCAGCACCGGGTCACAGCTCGCGGCCTGGCACGACGACAGCGGAGCAGCGCAGCTGATCGCGGAGTGCGAGCACCCCTGGACCGCGTCGCAGGCGTCGACGGTGCACACGTCGTGATCGTCACAGTCGGTGGTGCTGACCTCGACGCACATGTTGCTCGCCTGATCGAACGCCTGCGTCACGCACGCGTCAGACGCGCACTGCACCACCGAAGCGTGCTGCGACTCGGTGTAGACGCCGGTGCGGCCACACGCGGCGAGGGCGATGACTGCGGCGAGCGACGCGCACTTCGAAGAGCGGAGGGTGAGCATGGGGTGGAAGCAGCAGTGTCGCCGCGCCACCCGCCGTGCGGAATCCGTCAACGGACCATCGGTCAACAGGAGGATGCGGTGCGCCGCTTCACGCGGCCGCGGTGCGAATGCAGTCGCGACCCGCTTCTTTCGCGTCGTAGAGCGCGCGGTCGGCGCGGGCGAACCACGCCTCGAGCGCTTCACCCGGCAGCCGCGCGGCGATTCCGAACGAGGCGGTGATCTTCAGCGCCTCCACGCGCTCGCTCCGAAGCGCCGCCTGCATCCGCTGCGCGACCTCCTGGCCTCCGGTCGAGTCGGCGGGCAGCACGATCAGAAATTCTTCGCCGCCCCAGCGCGACACCAGGTCGTTGCCGCGCAGCGCACGCCGCAGCGCTTCTCCCGCCGCCCGCAGCACCTTGTCTCCCATCGGGTGGCCGTGGGTGTCGTTGATCGCCTTGAAGTGATCGAGGTCGATCATGATGCACGACGCGGCGCTCAGCTCCGCGCCCGAAGCCGAGAGCCGGGCGCGAAACCCGTGGCGGGTCAGACAGCCGGTGAGCGGGTCGCGCTCTCCCAGCTCGACCTGGCGGTGGAGCCAGGCGAACCGGCTAGCGATCGCGATCACCGTCGCTCCGATGAACGCCGCGAAGCCGAGGTACGAGTCGACGTGCAGGTTCACCAGGTTGAAGGTCCACGCCAGCTCGAGCACGCCGGTGAGCGCGTACGCCGCCAGGCCCACCAGAATCGCCCGCGCGCCGAGCTGGCCTTCGCGCAGCCCGACGAACGCCCACCAGGTCGACAGCAGCAGCGCGCTCACCAGCGCCAGCACCGAGAGCGGGAGCACCACGCCCTCGAAGAACGGGTACACCGGGTGGTGCAGCGTGCTCGACACCAACACCACCAGGCTCAGCGCCGCCAGCGCCTGGAGCACCTGCTTCGGCCGCTTCGCCGGGCGCGCGAAGAAGTCGGAGAAGAACAGCACCAGGCACAGCGGCATCACCAGCAGCGGCACGAAGACCAGGTACGAGTTGAAGTCGACGTTGTCGGTGAGCAGGTAGCCGATGGTGTTGATGCCCGCGGTCACGCTCGCGAGCGAGAACGAGAGCAGCCCGAAGGTGAGGTAGTGCCGCTCCCGGGTGCGGCCCGCGAACAGCACCACGTGAAAGAAGCCGGCGAACAAGAACAGCGCCACCATCATCGCCACCTTGGTGGTGCGACGCTCCTGCTCGTCGCGCACCAGCGGCTCGGGGCCGATCAGCACGCCGGGCGCCTGCACCCCGCCGTTGCCGTAGAAGGTGCGCAGCCGAATCGACAGCTCGTTGTCGCCCGCGTGCAGCGCCTCTTTCGGCAGGCGGTACACCTGCACCCGCAGGTCTTTCTCCAGCAGCTCCCCGGTGGCGCCGATGCGGCCGCGGCCTCCCAGGTTCTGGCCGTTGAGGAACACCTCGTACGCGTTCGCCGTCATCGGCATGCGCAGCGCGAAGTCCTGACTCACCGCCGGCAGGGTGAAGTGCTTTCGCAGCCAGAGCACGCCGTCGTACTTCACGCCCTGAAACGGCAGGTTGCCCGGCACCCGCACCGCCTGCAGCGCTCCCGAGCCTTGATCGCCGAGCTGGCCCTCCCAGGTGCCGTCGAGGCTGATCACCTGGTTCCCGTCGAGCTGCATCGGCGTGGAGACCGCCAGCGCCAACCCCAGTGACACCGCCAGCATCAACCGGTCACCGCGAGCGCGAGCGCGGTGGTGAGCCAGACGATCAGCCCCTCGACGATGCCGAGGCCGAGCGCGATGCCGAAGCTCTTGCGCGCGAAGAACACCACCATCACCGGCAGCGGCAACGCGAGCAGCGCCTCACCCAACACCACGAAGTCGGGGGCGAGGCCGAACAGCATGTTCACGTGCTCGTAGTGCCACCAGAGCGCCTTCGCCGCGGTCGCCTCGAACCCGGGAATGTAGAGGCCGGAGATCGCCGCCATCGCCAGCGCGCCCTTCAGCCCGCCGAGCTTGCCGTACAGCCAGGCGGCGATGGTGCCGTTGGTGACGAAGATCAGCGCCCAGCAGAACGGCATGTAGAGCGGCGTCTTCCAGATGAACGGGCCGCCCGGGTCGTAGATGAGAATGTTCTTGTCGATCAGCCAGGTGTCGTTGAGCAGCTCCGCAAAGCCGACCCCGAGGCCGAACACCAGCAGCCGCGCGAACAGCGGCTCCGGGTGGCGCAGGCAGAACACCGCCAGCATCACCGAGCTGATCACCACCGACGCCGACGCTGCCTTCCAGCCGAGCTGGTACTTCGCCGACACGCCGGCGATGACCAGCGCGACCACGTTGGCGATCGCGATGAAGCGCCAGTCGCGGGGAGTGATGACGATCGGGGACATCGAGGGAGCCTGAATCTACTAGCCGGTGATGGACAGCGCGATGAAGTAGGCGCCCCAGATCCACAGCCCCGCCGCCACCCCTCGCACCACCCACCCGAGAATGCCGCTCGCGGGCGCCACCACGCCAGTGACCAGAGGCGTCAAGGAGGCGCCGATCAACGCTTCGCCGACGATGATGTACCAGGGCACCACGCCCCAGCGGTTGCAGCCGCTGTAGGTCCACCAGCCGGCGTAGTGCGCCAGCGCTTCGAACACCGGCACGTAGATGCCGCTCACCACCGTCGCCACCAGGGTGCCGATCGCCAGGCCGTGCTTCTGCGACACCGCCCAGCCGAGAAAGCCCATCGACAGCAAGATGCCCGCCCACGACATCGGCATGTACGAGGGCGAGTCGATCAGAAACGGGCCCCAGTTCGCGTAGGTGAGGGTGTGGGTGCGCGAGACCAGCCACCAGTCGGCGGCGAGCTCCGCCAGACCGCCGGCGAGCCCGAACACCAAAAGGTTCTTCAAGATGTCGCGCCCGCGCCAGGTGACGTGCGCCAGGTAGAGGACCGAGGTGAACGCCACGCACGCGTACGCCGACCACGGGCCCCAGTCGAAGCGCGCGTCGAGGGCGGCCCAGCCGAGGCCGAGCAGGTTGATGATGAACAGCAGCCAGTCGTCGCTCGTGAGGACCTTCTGGTCGTTCGTCACCGGGGCGGGAGCAGTCACCGCCGCGAGTGTATCAGCCGCCCTCCAGCTCTTTGAGAACCTCGAAGGGGTCTTCACCCTCGCCGATCTCCAGCGCGCCGTCGTCGACCCGCACCGGCGCCGGTGTGGGTGCCGGCCGCCGGGGCGCGACCCTCACTGGTTTCGATTCGGTGACCGCGGGGAGATCGGCGGCGGGCTCACCGGCGTGGGCCGGTAACACCCAGTCGGCGCGGCGCGAGAGCCACTCGTGGTACCGCGCGAAGGTAAAGCAGCCGTCGGCGGCGCCGGTCTCGATCGTCGACGCCAGCTTGAAGAACTGCCCGGAGCGGATCAGCGCTTTGGCGGCGGTGTTGGCGATCAAGATCTCGCACTCGGGAATGCGGATGCCGAGGTCGGTGCGGTAGCGCAGCCGTTGAGCGACCACGCCGACCAGCGCGTCGGCCAGCTGGGCGCAGACCGAGCTCTGCACCTCCGGTGGAAACGCGCTCACCACCCGCTGCAGCGCTTCAGCGGTGGTCGCCGAGTGCATCGTCGCCAGCACCAGGTGGCCGGTCTCGGCGGCGTTGAGGGTGAGCTGCATCACCTCCGGCTCGCGGAGCTCACCCACCATCAACACGTCGGGGTCTTCACGGAGCGCGTCGGTCAGCGCCTGGGCGAACGACGGCGTGTCGCGGCCCACCTCGCGTTGCCGCACGAACGACTTGCGCGGGCTGAGTGCGTACTCGATCGGGCTCTCGACGGTGATGATGTGGCGCGCCTCGCGGAGGTTGACCTCCTGGAGCAGCGCCGCCAGCGTCGACGTCTTGCCCGACCCGGTCGGCCCGCTGATCAACACCAGCCCGTGGGTCGGCTGCACCAGCCGCATCAGGTCGGGGTGGAGGTTCAGCCCGCGCAGCGTCGCCTGAAACGCCGACAGCAGGCGGATCGCGAAGCCCACGCCGCGCGCGCTCCGCAGCACGTTCACCCGGCAGCGCAGGCCGCTCACGGTGCGGGAGAGATCGGCCGAGCCGCGATCGATGAACGCGCCCCAGCCGTCGCCGAGCAGCTCCCGCGCCATCGCGGTCAGCTCGCCGGGCGAAGTCGCGGCGCCGCCGGCGCGCAGCTCTCCGCGCACCCGCATCATCGGAGGCATCGCGCCCTCGAGGTGAATGTCGCTCGCTCCCAGCTCCCGCGCGGCGGCGACGATCGACTCCAGGGTCATCCCCTCGACGGACGCATCGGCAGTGCCAGCCGGCAGGTGAGCGATGCCGCGGGTTTGTCCGCTCGCGGCAGCCGCTGAGGTGCCAATCTGTCAGCGCGGGCTAGTTCGCCTTCGCCGTCTTGGTCAGCCCGGTGGAGACGTTGCCCAGCTTGTCGACGCCGCAGAGCCGGTAGCCGTAAGTGGTGCCGCTGGTGAGCCCGGTGTGGCTGAAGGTGGTGGAGGTGCCCGACTGCAGCACGGTGCCCGCGGCGCAGCTCACCGGAGCGGTGCCCACCGCGAACACCAGCACGTAGTGGTCGAGGCCGACGCCCGCGTCGACCACGCCGGTCCAGCTCAGGGCCACGCTCGCGGTGCCCGCGGTCGCGGTGAGCGCGCCGCCGGAGGGTGCGGTGACGTCGTAGTAGACGGTGGCGTGTGCCGGGGTGGTCATCGTGTTGCCCCACTCGTCGCGGAACCAGACGTAGACGCTCCGGTTGCCGCTCGAGCCCGCGGCCATCGTCCACGAGAGCGTCGGCGACGAGGGAATCCACGCGGTGCAGCTGGTGGTGTTGCTCACGCACATCACCGGCACCGCGCTCGCGTCGAGCGACGCTAGGGTGAGGGTGGTGGTGAGCGACGAGACGTAGGCCGCTCCGTTGCCGATCTGAATCGTGCCGGTGGGCGCGGCGTACTCCGGCGCCGGGCGCGCGTTGGCGGTGACGCCCGCCGAGGTGTTGCCGGCGCGATCGGTGGCGCAGAGCCGGTAGTAATACGTGTTGCCGTTGCTGAGGCCGGTGTGCACGAACGAGGTCGCGGTGCCCGAGTACGCCACGGTGCCCGCGGAGCAGCTCGCCGGAGCGCTCGCGGTGCCGAACACCACGGTGTAGCTCGCCACGCCGCTCACCGGGTCGGTGACGCCCGACCAGCTGAGGCTCACCTGCGCGTTGCCGCCGGTGCCGGTCAAGGTGCCCGCGGTCGGCACGGTCACGTCGTAGACGATGGTGTCGCTCACCGCGGTCGAGGTGTTGCCCCAGACGTCGCGGAAAGAGACGAACACGGTGCGGGTGCCGCTCGAGCCGGCGGTCAGCGTCCAGCTCTTCGAGGTGGCGTAGGTCTCCCACGCGGTGCAGCTGGCGGAGTTGCTGACGCACATCTGCGCCACGCCGCTCGCGTCGGTCGCGCTCAGCGTCAAGGTGGCCGCGGTGGCGCGGGTGTACGAATCGCCGCTGTCGATCGTCACCGAGCCCACGGGCGGTGCCTGCTCGGGCACCGGGCGCGCGGTCGCGGTGACGCCCACCGAGGTGTTGCCCGCGCCGTCGGTGGCGCAGAGCCGGTAGCCGTAGGTGGTGCCGTTGGTGAGGCCGGTCTGGGTGAAGGTGGTGGCGGTGCCGCTGTAGAGCGAAGTGCCCGCGGTGCAGCTCGCCGGCGCGGTGCCGGTGGCGTAGACGAGCGTGTAGCTGGCCACGCCGCTGACCGCGTCGGTGAAGCCCGACCAGTGCAGCTCGACCTGCTTGTCGCTCAACGTCGAAGCGATCGTCCCCTGAGTGGGAGCGGTGATGTCGTAGGCCACCTGCGCGGTGGCGGCCGAGGCGCTCGCGTTGCCGAGCGCGTCTTTGAAGCGCACGTAGACGGTGCGGTTGCCGCTGCCTCCCGAGGCCAACGTCCACGACGCGGTGCTGGCGAAGGTCTGCCATGCGGTGCAGGTCGCGCTGTTGCTGATGCACATCTGCGCCACGCCCGCGGGGTCGGTCGCGCTGAGCGCCAACGTCGCGGTGAGCGAGCGGGTGGGCGAGCCGCTGGTGACGCTGACCGTGCCCACCGGGCCGGTGGTGTCGGCGGCCTGGCTCACCGTCACCGTCTTCGAGCCCACGGTGAGGGTGGTGGCCCGCGCCGCGCCGGTGTTCGCGCTCGCGGTGAGCGAGAGGGTCGCGCTGCCGGTGCCGCTGGCGGCTGAGACGGTGAGCCACGAGGCGCTCGCGCTCGCGCTCCAGGCGCAGCTGCTGCCGGTGGTGAGCGAGACGGCGGTCGTTCCACCGCTCGAGCTGAGGGTGCCCAGCGTGCCCAACATCGTGGTGCAGGCCTGGCTGGTCGCGGCGGCGAGGTCGATGCGCGGAGTGGTCACCCCGTTGCGCGCGTCGGTGATGCTCTTGCCGGTGCTCTTGAGGCGATTCACCGTCTGGTCGGGCGTGTCGCTGGGGAAGCCGGCGCGCAGCACCGCGATCGCTCCCGCCACGTGCGGCGACGCCTGCGAGGTGCCGGCCATGGTGTGGCCCCCGGCGGTGATCATCGCGCCCGGCGCGAGCAGGCTGAGGAACGAGGCGGAGTTCGAGAAGCAGGTGATCTGATCGGCGACCGGGCTGGCGTCGGAGCAGTTGCTGTAGCTGAGGCCGCTCATGGTGGCGTCGTAGACCGCGCCCACCGAGACCGCGTCGGGGGTGCAGGCCGGCGAGCTGATCATGTTGCTGTAGCCGTTGTTGCCCGACGCCACCGCCGAGAGAATGCCGACCTGCTTGGCGGAGCTGATCGCGCTCGCGAACACGTCGGAGCCGCAGGTGGTGGTGGAGCCGCCCGAGCCGAGGCTCATGTTCAACGCGACGATGTTGTAGGTGGCGCGGTTCTGAATGCACCAGTTGATCGCCGCGATGATGTCGCTCGAGTAGGCGCTGCTGCCGCTGAACACGTCGAGGCCGAGCACCGAGGCGCCCGGGGCCACGCCGGCGACGATCGCCGCCACGTTGGTGCCGTGCCCGTTCGCATCGAGCACGCCGTCGTCGGGCGCGAAGTCGTGCACGTACGGCACCCGGCAGCCCGAAGGCGTACCAGGCGCGGTGCAGTGGCCGAAGTCGCTCAGGGTGTAGTCGAGGCCGGTGTCGAGCACCGCCACCGTGGTGCCCGCGCCGGTGAAGCCGTTCGCCGCCGCCGTCGGCTGGCCGATCAGCGGCAGGCTCTGCGCCAGCGTGTGCTGGTAGACCTCGTCGTCGTAGACGCCCGCCACGTTCGGGTCGGCGAGCAGATCGGTGAGGTTCTGCTCCGAGCTGAGCGAGACCACCGAGAGCGGCAGCTGGTCGTACTCGCGCACCACGGTGAGCGCGGGCGCGGCGCGGAGCACGCGATCCTTCACCGACTGAAACACCTCGGCGCGATCGCGCAGCACGGTGGTGAAGTCGGCGGTGGCCTCGTCGGCCATCGGCGGCGGCGAGAAGACCACGATCACCTTCTGCGCGGTGCCCGCGGCGAGGCCGGCGTGGGTGGCAGGGGCCAGCTTCACCGTCACCGGGGCAGTGGGGGCGGCGGTACCGGTGGGGGTCGTCGGCCGCCCGGCGAAGGTTGCCGGGTCATTCGGACCACACGCGAGGACCAATACCGAACAGAGAAGGAGCGATCGCACGGTCGCCCCCTGTGCAGCAGGTGCGCCAGCCCAGAGCACCCTCAACCACCCGTGGAGAGGTGTCTGGCGTGAGTCATTTTCTGCCGGGCGCTGGGGCTTTCACCCAGCGCGCACGCCTGACGTCAGGAACCGCTCATGGAGTACAAGGGCGCGGTGCAGAACCCCTTCGACGAGCACGAGCCAGACCCGCGTGCTGCCGCGGCAGCCCAGGCGCTGATGCGCACGCTGCCCACGCTCGCCGAGGGAAAGATGTTCGGCGTGCTGGTGGTCGAAGGCGGCGCGGTGCTGCAGGCGTTTTCGGGCGATGCGCAGCTCCAAGGCTTCGTGCCTCACCTCTACGACGTCGCGGCGAGAGCCGCGCTGGAGCCCCAGGCCGACGCGGTGGTGAAGCGGCTGGGCGAGCAGCTGTCGGCGTTGCCGGGCGGCGATCGCGCGGCGGTGGTGGCAGAGCTCGCGCGCGAACGCGACGCGCTCCGGGAGGTGCACGCGGATCGGCGACGGCAACGCCAGCAGTCGGGGCTCGCGCCCGACGATCCCAAGCGCGCCGAGCTCAGCCGCGCGGACAAGCGCGAACGCCGCGAGCTCGAGCGCCGCGCGGAAGAGCGGCTGGCGGCGTTTGCTCCGGTCGAGCGGCGCCGTGCCGCGATCGAACGCCTGCGGAGGATCGTCTCGCAGGAGGCGATGCGGCGAATTCACGACACCTACCTGCTGGCGAACTTCCTCGGCGAGCGTGCGCCGATGCGCGGGTTCTTCCCCGGCGGCGAGCCCCCGTGGGGCGCAGGCGAGTGCGCCGCGGTGAAGCTGCTCCACCATGCGGCGATGAACGGTCTGAAGCCGGTGGCGTTGGCCGAGTTCTGGTGGGGGCCTCCACCGCCGTCGGGAGGCCGGGTGCACGGCACGTTCTACCCGGCCTGCCGGCTGAAGTGCGGGCCGCTGCTGCCGTTCATCATGCGCGGCCTCGAGGTCGCTCCGCGCCGCGCGTGGACCTCGAAGCCTCTGGCCGAGCTGGTGACGCTTCACGAAGACGCGCACCTGGTGGTGGTCGACAAGCCGGTGGGGTTGCTCTCGGTGCCGGGGAAGAACGAGACCGACTCGGTTCAGGAGCGCCTTCGCGCGCGGCATCCCAACGCGCGGCTGGTGCACCGGCTCGATCTCGACACCTCGGGCGTGCTGGTCGCCGCGCTCGACGAGCCGACCTACCACGCGCTCCAGCGGCAGTTCAGCGAGCGCTCGGTCGAGAAACGCTACGTGGCAGTGCTCGAGGGCGACGTGCGCGGGCAGAGCGGCACCGTCAGCCTGCCGATGCGGGTCGATCTCGATCAGCGGCCAAGGCAGCTGGTCGACTTCGAGCACGGTCTGTCGGCGGAGACGTCGTGGCAGGTGCTCGAGCGGCGCGATGGGCGAACCCGGGTGGCGTTCTCACCGCGCACCGGCCGAACCCATCAGCTGCGGGTGCACTCCGCCCACGCCGATGGCCTGGGCGCGGCGATCGTCGGAGACCGGCTCTACGGGCTGCCGGCGGAGCGGTTGATGCTCCACGCCGAGGCGCTCACGCTCGTTCACCCGGTCACCGGCGACCGGATGACGTTTCACGCCACCGAGCCGTTCTAGTGTTTGGCGCCGACGTCGTGCTCAGGCACCAGTGACGGGAAGTGGTCGCCGACGCCGATGTCGTCGGGCACGTTGATCTCCGCCGGCGGCGGCTTGCCGAGCGTGTTGGCCTGCACTGCCGCTTCGATCTTCTCGGCGATCGGCTCCAGCGGCGGCTCGGGCGGCGGAGCCGGTACGGTCTCGACCACCGGCTCAGGGGCCGCGGGAGGCGGGGCGACTTTCACGGCCTCCAGCACCGGCGCCGGTTCGGGATCAGGCGCGGGCGTCGCGACCACAGCAGGAGGGGCCGGAGCTGCGACGGGAGCAGGAGCAGGAGCAGCGACCGCTGGCGCTTCGACCACCGGCTTGCTGGCCACCGCGTGGGCCGGCGCCACGGCACGGCGATGAGCAGCGGTGCGCTTTTGCGGCGTGCGTGCCGGCGGCGGGGCAGGGGGCTCGACCTCCAGCGGCGCCGAAGCGACCGCGGGCGTCACCGGCGCCTGTTCGCTGCCCGATCTCCAGTGCACCGCCTCGGTGCCGAGCGCTCCCAACAGAACGCCGAGTACGACGAGGGCGACAGAGGTGCGGCGCCCGCGCTGACGGCGCACGGCTTCCACCCACAAATTCGGCTGAGCTTCCTGGTCCACGTTCTTTCGATGCCGGGAGTGCCCAGGACGATCATCTGCGCAGTGATCCCGCCGGTTTGCGAGGATGTCGGTCTGCCTCATGCCCACCCAACTGCTCAACGACGATGGAATGGCCTCGATGGCCACCGCGCTGCTCAGCTCTCACCACGCGTTTCGTCGCGACCTCGCCCGCTTCGCCGAGGCGCTGCGCGGCGACCTCAGCCGCGCCGGCGAGCTCGCCCGCGAGTGGAAACACTTTCGCGAGACGCTCCACCACCACCACCTGATGGAAGACAGCGGCATCTTTCCCGACCTGCGCGCGAAGCACTCCGGGCTCGCCGCGGTGCTCGACCTGCTCGACGATCAGCACAAAGACATCGAGCCGATGCTGGCGCGCGGTGACGGTCTGTTCTCCGGCCTTCGCGCGAACGCGGCCGGGGCCAGCACGTTGATCGCGGAGCTGACCGCTCATCTGTCGGAGCACTTCGACGCCGAAGAGCCGGCGATCACCCCGCACCTGCGGAGCGCGAAGGAGTTCCCGCTCCCGCCCAGCGAAGAGGTCGTCGCCGTCTACGCCGAAGGCTTCGCGTGGAGCTGCTCCGGCCTCGCCGATTCGGTGCAGAAGCTGCTGTTCGCGATGCTGCCTCCGGCACTGGCCGCGCGAATTCCCGCGGCGCTGGCGGCGTTCGATGAGCGCTGCCTTCACACCTGGGGCAAAAAGCACACGATGCGCTCGACCACGTCGCTGCCGGGCGTCTGAAAGTCCGTTTCTGCCTCGGCGCCGGTGGCGCATCGCTTGCTGCTCTCTCCTGCGAAACCCAACAGGAGACAACGCATGAACGTCAACAGCGCGAATTCAGCAGCGAGCATCTACGACCTCAGTCAGGCCTCTGGCGCCCAGGGTCAGAAAGACGGCGTCGGGCCGGCCGTCAGCACCCAGGTCTCCGACATGGCGGGCCTGATGAATCAGCTCCAGCAACTCTCGCAATCGAACCCGGCGGAGTTCAAACAGGCCACCGCCGCGATCTCGGATCAGCTGAAGCAGGCCGCCAGCCAGACGACCGGGCCGCAGGCGCAGTTCCTCACCCAGCTGTCCGATCGATTCGCGCAGGCGTCTCAGTCGGGCGACCTCAGCGCGCTCCAGCCGCCGAAGCCGCAGCACGGCGGGCATCACCACGGCCATCACCCGCACGCGCCGCAGCAGCCGTCGGGCGCGACCAGCGTCGAGAGCATCATCTCCGATGCGCTCCAGAGCGTGAACGCAGCCACCGCGACCTAAGGCAGCTTCTCGAGCGCGGCGCGGCGCGGGTCTTTCGGCGGCAACCCCCGCTCCAGGACCTGCCTGAGGTGCTGCGCTTCGGCGGTCTTGTCGAGGGTCTGGAGCGTCTGCGCCAGCTCGAGCATGCAGTCGAATTGCTTGTAGTCGACCAGCCGGCAGGCGGTGAACGTGACCACCGCATCGTCGAGCCGCTTCTCGGCGACCGCTTTGCGGCCTTGCTTCAGCAGCCGCTGCGAGACCGTCGAGGAGACCTGCACGTACGCCGCAGGTTCGCTCCGCTCACGCCAGTCGGGGTCCTGCTCCAGCTCCTGCTCGGTGGCGACGACCTCTTTCATCACCTCCGGCCGGTCTTTCGCCGCGGGCGCGCAGTCGAGGTAGCGCGACCACCAGACGAACGCGCGCTGGCGATCGTCGAGCTTCAACCAGGCGTCGCCGGCCCGCTTCGCGCACTCGCAGGTCACCGGCTGCTTCGTGGCGCAGGTCTCGAACCGGCGCTTCGCCTCGAGCGGAACCAGGCTGTTGAAGCGGGCGTTGCCGTCGGCCAGCAGCGCCTCGGGGGTCTTGGCCTCGAGGGTGGCCTTGGTCACGGTGGAGACGCTCCGGGTCGTTCCGCTCCATTTGGCCGCCAGCGCGCTCATCGCCCCGGCGTCAGGCGCGGTCTCGTCGCACATCGCGTAATCCCAGAGGTAGACGGCGGAGTGTTGGTGCACCGCCTTCAGCGTCGCGGCGTCGGCCGACGGCATCGCGCCCTGGGCCAGGCCGGCGTCGCGAATGCAGCTGCAGCGGTGGCGATCGATTCGCAGGCAGGTCTCGGCGGCGACGTCGGCTTCGAGGGGTGCTCCGGCGGCGAGCCGCTCGGTCGCGATGGCCGCGAGCAGCGCCGACACCTTCTCGCGTTGATCCAACGAGTCGACCACGCTGCTGGTCACCCAGCTGCTCGGGGTTGCCGCCAACCACAAGGTGAGCAGGGCCGTCATCAGTAGGGGAGGGTGACGTAGAGCTGCCCGAGCTCGGTGAGCTCACCGGCGTCGGCGAGCAGGCTGTCGAAGTGCGGGTCGGGGCTCCAGCGGCCGGTGAACCAGGCGTAGCGATCGACGTCGCTGCGCGACTCACACGTCTGCACCATCGCGGTCATCTGGGTCTTCTGCTTCTCGAGGGTGTCGATCTGCGCGCCGTCGTTCTGGCTGTGCCAGTTCGCCATCTCGGTCACCCAGAAGTGCTTGTTGTACTTGGTGAGCCGATCGAGCTGACCGCTGAGGCCGTAGTCGTACCAGTGAAAGCCGAGCACATCGATTCGCGGGTCGCGGCCGCCATTTGCGTTCTGGTACTCGGAGTAGAAGGCGTCGAGCCACTCCACCGGGTCGCCGTAGTTCGGCATCGTGCCCCAGGTGATCTGCGGCCCGACGATCTGCACCCCGGCGTCGTCGGCGATCGCCTCGTACTTCGGCCACACCGCCGCGGCCTGCTGCGGGGTGAGGTTCGACTGCGAGGTCAGGTTCGGCTCGTTCATCACCAGAATGAAGTGCACCTCGGGGTGCGAGTGCAGCCAGCTGCTCACCGCCGCCGCGTCGAAAGTGCCGTTCCAGAGCATCGGGTAGTAGTCGAGCCCCGACGCGTGCGGGGTGGTGCCCCAGTCGTAGAACCAGCTCACCCCGCCGCTCAGCGCCTGCACGTCGGCCGCGGAGGCGAGGTCGTAGGCGATGCCGCGCTTGGGGCTCTTCATTCCTGCGTCGGCCGCGCCGCCACCTCCGGTCGCCGAGCCGCCGCCACCGGTCGCTGAGCCTCCGCCCGTGGCCGCGCCGCCGCCACCGCTCGCCGTGCCACCGCCGGTGGCTGCTCCGCCTCCTGACGAGACGCCGCCTCCGGTGCTGGCGCCGCCACCGGTGGAGCTGCCGCCGCCTCCTCCGCTGGTGGTTCCCGCGGTGCACGCGCAGAGCATCAACAAGGCCACGGTGCGCATCGGGCCACGATAGCACCGCGGGTCTGTGCGATGTTCCAGCGGTGCGCGCCCGGACGTTCGGCCTGCTGCTCCTCTTCTTCGTCTCGGGCGCGAGCGCGCTGATCTACGAGGTGGTGTGGACGCGGCAGCTCACGCTCCACTTCGGAGCCACCGCGCTCAGCCTCGCGGCGGTGCTCTCGGCGTACATGACCGGCCTCGCGCTCGGCAGCACCGTGCTCGCGCGCTACGCGAAGAAGATCACCCGGCCGCTCGCGGTGTACGGCGCCCTCGAGCTCGGGGTGGCGCTGATCGCGTTGGCGGTGCCGCCGCTGCTCGACGCCGCTGCTCCGCTGCTCGCCGCCACCTACGGTCCGTCGGGGCCCACGGCGTTGTTCGAGCTGCTCCGGTTCGCGATCGCGTTCGTGGTGCTGTTGCCGCTGACGATGATGATGGGCGCGACGCTGCCCGCGCTGTCGGAGGAGCTCACCGAGGTGCGCGATCAGGTCGCCCTTCACGCCGGGCGCGCGTACGCGATCAACACCCTCGGCGCGATGACCGGAGCGCTCTTCGCCGGTTTCTTCCTCATTCGCTGGCTGGGCATGCGCGAGTCGTGGTGGTTCGCGGTCGCGCTCAACGCGGCGATCGGTCTGCTCGCGCTCGCGCTCTCACGCACCCGCGCCGCCCCGGCCGAGGCACCCGCCAGCGCGGCGGCCGAGACCGAGCCGGTGCCGGTGCGCTCGGTGATCGCCCTGGTGGCCTCGGCGGGCTTCTCGTCGCTCGCCTACGAGCTGCTGTGGACGCGCTACTTCATCAACAGCTTCAACAGCACCGTCGCCGCGTTCTCGACGATTCTGATCGCGTACCTGCTCGGCCTCGGGCTCGGTGCGTTCGCCGCCGCCGCGCTCACCCGCCGCCAGCCGGTCACGTTCAACCACCTCGCCGCGCTGCAGGGAGCGGTGGCGCTGATGGGGGTGCTGTTGCTCGGCACGCTCGACGACGTGCCGAAGTGGTACTCGACGCTGATCGACGCGTTCGGCTCGCGGCTGTTCGCGCGCGCGGTGCTCGCGGTGGTGGTGATGATCGTGCCCACGGTGTTGATGGGCATGGCGCTGCCGCTCGGCGTTCACCTGCTGCGCAAAGCGCCGGGCGCCGTCGGAGCCACCGTCGGCAAGGTGCAGGCCGCGAGCTCGATCGGTTCGGCGCTGGGGCCGCTCGGCGCCGCGCTGGTGCTGTTGCCGCTGTTCGGGTTGTCGCGATCGATCCTCGCGGTGGCGGTGCTGCAGTCGGTGCTCGCCGCGGCGCTCGCGTTTCGAAAGCCGCTCGGGAGCCCGTGGGTTCGCCGAACGCCGGCGCTGCTCGCCGCCGCCACCGCTGCGCTCGCGGTGGTCTTCGCGCTGATGCACCCGCTGGGAGACGCCGACTCCGCGCGGGTGTTGCCGATGAACATCGCCCGCGCCGCGCCCGACAAGCAGCCGAAGGTGCTCTGCTACCGCGAGTCGCCGCACGGAACGACGGTGGTGGTCGACGACGCCGCGCGGAGCGAACGCACGCTCTACATCGACGGGTTCGCCGCCAGCAGCAACAGCCTCGACGCCAACTACATGAAGCTGATGGGGCATCTGCCGATGTTGATGCACCCCGACCCGAAGAACGCGCTGGTGATCTGCCTCGGCACCGGCATCACGCTCGGCTCGGTCAGCCTCCACCAGCCGGAGCACCTCGACGTCGCCGAGCTCAACCCCGAGGTCGTGGCGTGCAACAAGTGGTTCGACGATCGCAACCAGCAGGTGCTCCACAACCCGGTCACCCACGTGGTGATCGACGATGGGCGCAACTACCTGCAGATGACGCCGAAGAAGTACGACGTGATCACCCTCGAGCCGCTGCCGCCGTTCTTCGCGGGCACGGTGAGCCTGTACTCGAAGGAGTTCAACCAGCTGGTGCGCCAGCGGCTGACGCCAGACGGCGTGTTCGCGCAGTGGCTGCCGTTTCACCTGGTGAGCGACTCCGACGCGCGAATGATCGTGCGCGCGATCTCCGACGTGTTCCCCCACGTCGAGGTGTGGAAGTTGCCGAAGGACGGCTGTGCGATCGTGCTCGCGTCGATGCAGCCGCTGCGATTTCAGCCCGGCGCGCTGGAGCAGCGGCCCAAGGTGCTGCAGGACCTGGCGGCGATCGGGTTGGGTGACGTGGCGTCGCTCGAGCACGACGTGGTGCTGACCGAAGACAAGGTGAGCGCGTACGCCGGAGTGGTGCCGCCGGTGACCGACGATCACCCGTGGCTGGAGTACCGCTCGTGGTCCGACGAGGCGCGCTTCTACGAAGACGCGCTCACCACCGACAACATCAAGGCGATTCGGGTCGCCGGCGGGCTCTCACCCGACGAATCACCATGAGATGATCATCTCGAAGTCGTCGGGCGTGTCTTTGCCGAGGCGAATGTGCACGTCCGGTCCGATCACTTCGACCATCGTTTCGAAGAAGCCGAGCGTGGTGGTGGTCGGCGTGACGCGCTTGCCCACCACTCGCACCACGCCGCCGTTGCCGCTGGGCTCCCACTTCCATTCGAAGCCTGTTCGCAGCCGGTTCGCCATCGCGGGGATCACCATGCTGAACAGGCGCTCGCGCTCGACCAGTTGCAGCGACTGCGCCACCAGCTTGCCGGGGCCCGAGCTGAGGTAGCGCTGCCCGATCAGCCGGCCGACCTGGCGAAATGCTTCGTCGCGCGGCACGTCGGGGAACCGGCTGGCGCAGCGATCGACGGCTTCTGCCCAGTCGGCCGACTCGAGACCGAGGTCGCCGATGTTCTTCAGGGCGATCTCGTCGCCCAAGGCTTTCACCAGATCGCGGTGCGCCGCGTTGTGTACGTCATCGGACATCTGGAGCTCCCCCAGGACGGGAGTAAGGCATGAAACCTGTTCGGCGCGAAGTTGTCCTTTGTGTTCGTGGTGCTCCGGCGGCCGAGGCGTTTCAGCGTTAAAAGGCTGCCGCCATGCCCGAGAAGATCGTCTTCATACATTCCACCGGTACCGGCCCGTTCATGTGGGAAACGGTGCCCGAAGAGATCGTGCCCGCTGCGTCGCGCGTGCTGCCCGCGAACCTCGGCTACCCGCCCAACGCCGCGATCGCCCGCGGAACGAAGCTGACCCTCGCCGATGAGGTCGCGCACGTCTGGCCGCAAGTGCCGGAGGGCGACGTTCACCTGGTGGCGCACTCCTATGGCGGGTTGATCGCGCTCGAGCTCGCCTCACGGCTCGGCGCGCGGCTGAAGTCGATGGCCCTGTTCGAGCCGGTGATGTTCGGGGCGCTCGCTCGCGAGGACTCGGCCGAGACGTCGGCGCTCGAGCAGGCGCGGTCGTTCATGTCGCATCCCTGGTTTCTCACCGATGAGGCGCGCGGCGGCACCGAACCCTGGCTCGAACAGTTCATCGACTACTGGAACCGCCCCGGCTCGTGGACGCGGCTTCCCGAGCCGATGCGCGCTCACAACCTCGCGATGGGCTGGAAGATGTTTCAGGAGGTGCGCAGCGTGTTCTTCGAAGCGAAGACCTTCGATGAGCGCCTGCTGCCCAAGGTGCCGGTGACCCTGGTGCGCGGCGAGCGGAGCCCGGTCGGCTCGCGCGAGATGGTCACCCAGCTGGCGAAGCGCGCGCCGCACGCGAAGGTCGTCGAGCTCCTGGGGACCGGCCACATGGCGCCGCTCACGCATCCGCAAAAGGTGAATGAGGCGTTGGCGACACACTTCGCCGCTCAGTGAGGATCGATCGTCTTCTCGTTCGGCTCGCCCGGCCCGCCGTTCTCGACCTTGCGCAGCTCGGCATTGACGATCTGCGACAGCTTGCCCAACGGCCCGGCCTTGCGATCGAAGTCGATCGCCACGTCGTAGCCCGTCTTCGCGCCGTAGAACTGCTCGACGAACTGCTGCCGCTCTTTCAACTTCCGCTCGAAGATGCGCCTGAAATCCGACGCGTCGCGAATGATGTACGGCGTCAGAAAGATGAGCAGGTTCACCTTGATTTTGTGGCTGTTGTCCTTCCGAAACAGGTGCCCGAGGATCGGAATGTCGCCCAGCAGCGGCACCTTCGACGTTCCCTCGATGGTGCGCTCCTGCATGATTCCGCCGATCACCACCGTCTCCTGATCTTTCGCCACCACCGTGGTCTTCGCCTGCCGCTTGCTCGTGGTCGGCCCCAGCACCTGGTCCTGCGAGGCGATCTCTTCGTTCTGCACCTGCACCGCCAGCCTCACGTAGTCGCTGTCGTTGATCTGCGGCTTGATGTTCAGCTTCAGGTCGACGTTGGTGCGCTGAATCTGCCCGTACGGCACCGTCGAGCCGGCGAGCCCGGTGAGGCTCGAGAGCGACGAGGTGCTGCCGGTGCCGCTCAACAGCCCCGACAGCCCCGACAAGCTGCTGCTGCTGAAGCCCGACTGAAACGGCACGTTCTGCCCGACGGTGATCTCCGCTTCCTCGTTGTCGGTGGTGAGCAGGTGCGGCGTCGAGAGCACGTTCACGTCGGAGCTGGTCTGCATCGCGTCGAGCAGCACCCCGAACGACGGAATGGCGATTCCCAACTTCTTCAGCGCGGGGATCGCCGGCCCCTGCAGCCCGGCGAGGAAGCCGCCGTAGTTCGCCAGGTTCGCCAGCGACGTCGAAGGCGGCAGCCCCTGCGCGGTGGAGTACTTGGTGCCGAACACCACCGGGATCGCGCCCTTGTCGCTGCTCAGCGCGGTGCCTCCGTGGAGGTTCACGCCCAGCTCACTGGTGCGGTCGAGGTTCACCTCCATGATCACCGCGTCGACGAACACCTGCCGCCGCGCCACGTCGAGCTTCTCGAGCACCTGCTGCAGCGAGCGAAAGTCGTTGCGCGACGCCACCACCACCAGCGCGTTGGTCGCTTTGTCGGCCGAGATCTTCACCTCGCCCTGAAACAGCTCCGCCTGCTGTGAGGGGCCTTTCGCGGCAGCGGCAGCGGCGGGCACCGACGGCGTCTTCGGCCGGCTCGACGACGAGCCCTGCGCGAGGCCCTGCAGCGTCGAGGCGACGTCCTCCGCGTTGGCGTGCTGCAGGTAGGCGACGTTGATTCGCCCCTCGCCGGCGATCGGCACGTCGATCTCCCGCATCAGGGTGCCGATCCGCTCCAGCGCCGCCGGCGACGCGATCGCGATCAGCTTGTTGGTGCGATCGTCGGCGATCAGCTGGGTCAGCCCGTCGGTCTTGCCGGGCTTTGCGCCGCGCGACTCGAACAGCTTGGTCACTTTGTCGGCGATGTCTTGCGCGGAGGCGAACTGCACCTGAAGCACCTGCACCTCGTCGGCCGGGCCGCGGGTGTCGAGCCGGGCCAGAATCTTCTCCAGCCGGTGGAGGTTGCTGCCGAGGTCGTTGACGATCAGCGTGTCGGGCGGGAAGGGAATCGTGTCGCCGCCGGGCGAGACCAGCTGCTGAAGCACCGCGCGCACCGCCTCCAGCTCGGCGTTCTTCACCTTGAACAGCCGGGTCACCATCTGCTCGTTGAGCGGGTAGACCTCGTCGGGATCGAGCGGAATCGGAATCGGCCCCTGCTTCGCCTTCTGCTTCTCGACGATCTTCAGGAACCGGCCGTTCTCGTAGACCGCGAGGTTGTTGGCGTCGAGCGAGGCGAGAAACGCCGCGTAGAGCTGCTCGCCGGTGACGTCGACGTGCCCGTTCTCGGGGCCGATGATGCTGATCTTCCCCTTCACGTTCTCGCCGAGAATGAACGTCTTGCAGGTGGCGTCGGCGACCGTCTGCACCAGCTTCTCCAGCTCCACCTTGTCGAAGAAGATGTTGAAGCGCGCCTTCTTGCGCAGCTCGTCGCACGCCGGCTTCAGCTTCTCTGCCGGGCCGATCGCGCGGAGGTCTCCGTCGGGCTGCGCGAGCGCGGCGGTGAAACAACTCGAACAGACGACGGCGAGCGACAGCATGCGGTTCAGGGCCATGCGAGAAGCCCGTTCGCATCAGCGATGCCAAGCATCGAACCGCCGCGCTCCCGGGGGCTTGCGCCGCCGCCTCGAGCCCCGGGGCTGCCAGACTGTCAGCCGCGAGCCGTGCCCCCAAGTAGAACTGTCGGCCCCCCGGTACGTGAACTAACCTCAGCGGCTGGCCATGGGTGGTCTCAAGCCGTCGGTCATCTACACGCCGGATCCCGTCGCACCTCAGCTCGTCGACACGGGAACGCGCCGCAACATCCGGCTGACGGCGTCGGAGGCCAAGGTGCTGGTGAAGTTCGACGGCTCTCAGACCGCCAAGGAGCTCGCGCTCTGGGCCGCCAACGAAGGGCTCGCGATCGGCCCGCTGCAGGTGCAGGTGGTGCTGGAGCGCCTCGAGCACGCGGGCTTTCTGCTCACCGCGCCCCACGTGCCGCCGCAAGACCTCCGCGACGTCGCCTTCGGTCCCACCGACGACCCGCTGAAGCCGGAGCACATCGTCCCCTCGATGCGCAACGACCTGAAGATCGTCGCCACCGCCGGTGCGCGCTCGACCTACCAGGTGTCGGATCCCGGCGCCCACCGCGCGTTCACCCTGTTCGACTTCGAGGTGTCGATCGCGCGCATGCTCGACGGCCGCCGCACCGCCGCCCAGGTCGTCGAGGCCGCCGCCACCATCGGCATCACCCTCACCGTCGACAGCCTGCGGCGCTTCTTGCTGCAGCTGAAGGCGTTCAAGTTCCTCTCCGCGGAGCCCGCCAACATCAAGCGCGGCGCCCAGAGCACCTGGCCGATGCGCGCCGAGTGGACCGAAGACCTGCGCCAGCTGTTTCAGAACGCGCTCCGGCTGCTGCGCACCGCCAAGCTGAAGGAGTCGCGCGAGTACCTGATGGCGATGCTCGAGATCGACCCGATGAACAAGGAGGCCCAGGAGTTCAAGGCCCGGGTCGACGAGCTGATGCGCGAGCCGATCGTCGAGCTCACCTTCGGCGACCTCCACCGCGAGCCGGCCTCGAGCACCGGCGCGCTGTTGGACTCGAACCTCCGGGTCGCGGTGGCGCTCTCGCCGGAGGAGCTCGGGCCGATCGTTCCACTGGCGCCGGTCTCGGTGTCGGCGCCGTCGCTGCTGCCGGTCGGTTCGCGCCCGACCGCGCCGGAGATGCCGGTGGTGCAACCGGCGCCCGTCGCGATCGATCTGCTGCCCGAGATCGCCGACGCCACCCCGATGGAGCCGGAGCCGGTGCCGCCCGAGCCGCTGACGATGGAGCCGGTCTACGAGGAGCCGATCGTGGGTACGCCGGTGCCGCCGGTGCTCACTCCGGTCGAGCGGGTCGAGCCCCCGCCGGTGCTCCCCGAGCCTCTGCCTCAACCCTCGGCGCCGGCCGTGACCGAGAGCATCATCTCCGACACCGTCTTCGCGCCGCCGCCGTCGGTGCCGAAGCCGATCAGCGCGATCTCCGCCGACGAGCTGGGCGCCGCGCTCCCCAAGATGCCTTCGATGCCGTCGATCGTCGTCGATGGCATCGAGCCCGAGGTGATTCCCCAGGCGGCGATGGCCGCACCGGTGGTCGAGAGCCCGCCGCCGCCAGAGCCTGAACCCGAGCCGGTGCCTCCGCCCCGCAAGAAGGGCGGCGCGCGCCGGGTGGTGATCGCGCTGCTGCTGATCGGCATCGCGGTGCTGCTCGCGATTCCCACCCCGCGCTCGACCTCGGTGCCGTGCGAGCTGTCGCAGCTCGAGCTCGCCACCGTCACCTCTCCACGCCCCGGCGTGATCGATCAGCTGCCCGTCACCGAAGGCCAGGTGGTCGAGAAGGGCCAGCTGCTGGCCACCCTCGCCGCGAAAGAGACCGAGACCCAGCTCGAGCGCGCCAAGGCCCGCGCGGCCTCGATGGAGCAGCAGCTCGAGGCGCTGGCGAAGAGCGTGAAGCCGGCCGAGGTCGAGAAGGCCAGGGCCGCGCTCGCCGAGAAGACCAAGGAGCTCACCCAGGCCACCGAGCACAAGCGCAAGGTCGAGGCGAAGCACTCGCCTGCCTCCGCGGTCGCCAAGGCCGAGAAAGACGTGAAGGCGAAACAGACCGCGGTCGACAAGGCCACCGCCGAGGTCGACAAGCTCAGCCACGAGTCGAAGCTCGCCTCCAACCGGCTGGTGCTCGAAGGCCTGAAGAAGCAGAGCGCGCAGCTGGAGGCCGAGCTCGAGGCGGCGAAGATCGTCGCGCCCGAAGCGGGCAAGCTCGAGGGCCTGGTGGCCGCCGGCTCCACGCTCGCCGATCACGCCGTGGTGGCGCGCATCGTCGCTCCGGGAAAGTTGGGCGTGAGCGCGAAGGCCGGCGACGTCGCGGGCGACCCGAAGAGCGGCACCGTCACCGCGGGCAACGCGAGCTGGCCGATCAGCGATCTCGGCCGGGCGAACGACGCGCTGAAGGGAACGCTCGAGGCGAAAGACGCCAAGCCCGGCCCGGCGACGCTCACCGTGTCACTCGGCAAGCGCTCCTGGGCGTTCGATCTGATCAAGCTGGCGAAGCAGCGAATGCACTAAGCTACTTGTTCGCGCAGTAGCCGAAGCTCGCGCTCGCTCCCGCCGCCAGCGTCATGTTCCAGGCCGCGCCGATGAAGGTCACGGCCTGCGCGCCGGCGGTGTAGCTCGAGTTCCAGCTCTGGGTGACGGTGCCGTTCACCTGCAGCGTCACCTGCCAGTCGAGGCTGGCGTTGGTCGCGTTGGTGACGCTGACGTCTTCGCAGAAGCCGGTCGCCCAGTCGGAGTTCGGGGTGCGGTTGACGGTGAGCCCGCCCATCGTGGTGCCGGTGCCTCCGTCGGCCCCCGGCGGAGTGAACGTCACCGGCATGTCGTCGGGCGGTGCGGTGGCGACCGCGGGCCCGTGGCGTTTCACGAAGCCCTCCGCGCGCACCAGCGCATCGAACACTTGAGAGAGCGGCGCATCGCCGGCCGCGAACGACGCCTCGAGCTGCCGGCTCAGACACGAGAAGCTGTCTTTGCTCGGGTCGCTGCCGAGGCCGAAGCGCACCCACTGCCGCGCGTAGCAGCCGCGGGCCTGCTTCGATTGCGAGAGCAGCGCCGCCAGCCCGCCCGCGCCGGTGAAGCTCGCGTCGGTGCCGTCGAGGCCGAGCACCTGGCCGCTGTCGTCGATCGCGACCCCCGCCTCGTCGCTCCGAAACCGGCCCGCGCCGTCGTAGTGCTCCAGGCCGAAGCCGATCAGATCGATCTGCCGGTGGCAGCCGGCGCACGACGGGTTGCTCTCGTGCGTCGCGTAGCGCTGCCGCGCGGTGGTGCCCGCCATCGGCGCGGGCGGCATCGCGTTCACGTTCGGAGGCGGAGGCGCCAGGTCCTGGCAGAGCAGCCGGTTGCGCACCGCCTTGCCGCGCTGCACCGGCGCCGTGGCGTCGGCCTTGCCGTAGACGGAGAGGAACGCGCCGAGCGTCAGCACGCCGTCGCGCTCGCCCGCGCCGTAGAAGGCGGTGAGCGCGGGGTCGGCCGCGGCGCTGCCGCTGAACAGCGCGCCGAAGCCACCCGAGCGAAAGCGGCTGGCGTGAAAGCTCCGCGCCTCGGCGCGCATCGCGTCTCGCACCGGCTGGGTGAAGCCCTGGCCGGTGTCTCCCGACTTGGCGATGAAGCTCAACGGCGCCAGCCCGAGCCACTCCTCGGCGAAGTTGCCCAGCTGCTCCGCCCCCGCGGCGCTGGCCGACAAGCGCTGCACCTGCGCCGCGCGCACGTCGGAGTCCGACAGGTTGGCCGCGCTCAGCTCGGCGTCGGGAGGCCCGCCGGTGGCGAGAAACGCGATCGCCTGCGCCAGCTCGTTCTGGGTCAGCGTCCACGCTCCCGCCGGGCCCAGCGTTCCCAGCTCGGTGCGGTAGAGAAACCCGGGAGACTGGAGCATCGCCTCGGCCACCAGCGCCGCCGCCGCGGGATGACCGTCGGCCTTCGCCAGCGCGTAGAGGTTGGCGTAGTCGGCGGCCTCCACCGCCGTGAGAGGCCGGCGAAACGCCCGCGCGCCGAACGCGGCGATGAACGCGTCGCGACAGGAGTCGGAGCTGTCGTTGCAGTTGCCGAACGGCTGCGGGTTCGCCTGCACCGACTGCGCGGCGGTGTGCGCGGCTTCGGCCAGCTGCTGCGCGAACAGCCCGTTCACGTTCAGCGCGTCGGAGGAGGTGTCGAAGCCTTCGATGAAGACGTCGGGCGAAAGCTGCGCCGACAGCGCCGCCGGCTGACCGAGCGCCGAGGCCGCGGCGGCGTCGAGCTCCGAGCGGGTGAGCCTTCGAATGCGCCGCTCGGGCAGCGGAGTCGCCGAGCAGTCGACGATCGCGTCTGGCGGAGGAGGGACCGCGCTCTTCGGCAGCGCGATCTCTCCCGCGCAGCCGGCCAGCAGCACCAGCGCCACCGCGGCGCGCGCGCTCACAGACCCTCCAGGGGGCCGGTGCTCACCGCGGGGTCGCCGAACGACCCGTTCGACAGCCCCATCACGTGACAGAGCGAGACCAACAGCTTCTGGTGCGGCTCGCCCGCGGTCTGCAGGTAGCGGCCCGGCTGCAGCGCTCCGTTGGCGCGGCCCGAGAGCACCATCGGCACCGACTCGCAGACGTGCAGCCGCGAGTCGCCCATCTCTTTGCACCAGAGCACCAGGCTGGTGTCGAACAGCGTGCCGCCGCCGAGCGGGTCAGCCGTCGCCTTCAGCCGATCGAGCAGCGAGGCGAACTGGGTGGCGAACCAGCGCTCCGCCTGCACGAACAGGTCGACCCCGGCGGAGTCGCTGTCGCTCATGTGCGAGAGCTCGTGGTGCGCCACGCTGTGACCGAGCCACGAGAAGACGATCGGGCTCACCGTGTGGCTCCACTGAATCGAAGCCACCCGGGTGAGGTCGCAGGCCAACGCCGCGGTGAGCAGGTCGAGCTGCGCGGCGCCGACGTCGGGGAAGGCGTCGTTGCCGTACGAGCCCAGCACGCTCATCGGCAGCGAGGGAGGCGCGCACGCCATGCCGGTTCCCGCCGGTGCCGACAGCTGCTGCTCCAGCTTGTCGAGCGCCGACAGGTGGGTGTCGAGCTTCGACAGCTCGGCGTCGGGCGCCACCGCGCGCAGCCGCAACAGCTGGCGCCGGTTCAAGGTGATGATCGCCTGCTTGCGCACCACCGCCGGGTCGCTCGCGCTCATCGGCGCGCCAAACAACCGCTGCAGCACCCGGCCGGGCTGATCGTCGGGCGACACGAACGCGCCCGGCCCCGAGTACGACATGCGGGTCTGCACGCTGGTGCCCCAGGCGCTGGTGGCGACGCCGAGCTCGAGCGAGCTGAACCGGGTCGGGCTCTGCAGCTTCTGGGCGACGAACTGATCGAGCGACATGCCCGCCGACTCACCGCTCGAGCCCGCGGTGCCGGTGAGCATCGCCGCCATTCCACCTTCGTGGTTGGAGGCGCCGATGAAGTCGAGCTCGTCGACCACCACCAGGTCGTTCGCGTGCGCGGCGAGCGGCTCCAGAATCGAGCCCGCGGGAAACGAGAACGCGGTCGAGCTGCCCGACGGCCGCCAGTGCGAGGGGATGGTTCCGTTCGGGCTGAAGAAGACGATCAGCCGGCTGGCTTTCGGAGCGGTCTGCGCCCAGGCGGCGCGCGCGAGCAGGCTGCCGGCGGCGAGCTTTCCCAGATCACGTCGGGTCAATGGCACGCGGCGCCCTGGAGCAAGCCTCACGCCTGCGCAGAGCCGAACGAATTCGCCCGATTGCGCGGCCACCTGCTGACCGAAACCGAGGCATTGGACGGCCGGGTGACCACTTTTGTGGGCACTCCTTATTACTGAGCCTTGGCGCGGGTTCTCCACTCGCCGGGCGTCACCCCGTGCACCGCGCGAAACCGGGTCACCAGGTGAGACGCCGAGCTCAACCCGACCTGCGCCGCGATCGCGTCGAGGTCGAGGTCGGTGCCGGCGAGCAGCTCCTCCACCTGGGTGACCACCAGCCGCTGACGCTCGTCGCGCAACGAGGTGCCGAGGGCGACCAGTCGGCGCTGGAGGGTGCGCTCCGAGAAGCCGAGCCGCTTCGCCACGTCAGCATTCTCGAGCTGGGGCTCCTGGCGGAGCACCGGGCGCAGCCGCCGCAGCAGCTCGGGCGTTCCACCGGCCGCCTCGCGCAGCGCCTCCACGTCGGCGTGCAGGTCGCCGACGCCGCTCCACTCGAACGCGCGCTGCGAGTCGGCGCCGAACGAATCGAACGGGTAGGGCGGCTTCACCACGTGCAGCGCTCCGGCCACCAGCACGCCCACCATTCCCATCGGGTGGAGAATCGCCTGCCGCCCGACGTTGGGGCCCCAGACGTGGCGCCGGCTGTTCAGGTAGGCGAGCAGCTTGGCGAAGGCGAGCGCGTCGACCGACTCCAGCCCGCGGCAGTCGACGAACGACGAGTGCCCCTTGAAGCGCGGGTCGGCGCCCACCTCGAAGAAGGGAATCATCGCCTGAATGTCGGCCTCGAGCGGCTTGCCGAACATCATCGTGCCGAGCGCGCGGGTGCCCACCTGCCAGTAGCAGAAGCACTTGCCGGCGAAGTGACGGCGGCCGTCGCCATTGAACGCACCGGGGCCCGGCGCAGTCTCGAACCCGTGAGCGATGAAGCCTCCCTCGCCTCAGATTAGCGCTTTTCGATCTGCGCCAAGACGTTTCAGCTTTGCGCCAGCCCGCGAGGGAAACCGGGCCCGGCGGCTATCGTCGCTGGCCATGCGCGCGCTCCTCCTCGCCACGCTGCTCGCCACCTCGGCGGCCCAGGCACAGAACATCAGCGGCACCTTCAGCGGCACGTTCAAGAGCTTCAACGAGTACGGCCAGCCGACGGTCACCATCGATCTCGAGTTGATGTGCACCCTCACCTGCACCCCGTCGGCCCCGACCCTCAGCTTCGGGGTACCTGGTACGGCGGGTGCGCACCTTGCCCAGGCACCGCAAGAGGGCACCGGCTCACTCAGCAGCGGCTTCGGCAGCGACCCCTCCGGCAGCAACGTGGTCGATTCCACCGCGTTCGAGGCCGGCACAGCGTTCATTCTCACCGCCACGTCGGCCACCTGCTGGTGCGGCAACGCGAACGGGCAGGGCGGCTTCGTCGACATCAACTCTTCGACGGTGGTGGTGCCCCCGTACGTCTTCGTCGGCACCGGTTCCGGCCCGTCCGCCGGGTACGAGTACAACCAGATGATCAACGCCCGGCTCAGAGGCACCGAGACGATCTCGGTACACCTGAGCGGCGCGGGCGTGGAGACCACCCAGACGCTCACCGCCGCCGACTACGCCAACAACAACACCATCGGCACCGTCACCGTCACCCCGACGATGGCCGGGCCGATGGTGGTCACCGCCACCTTCGAGCCGTACCACGTCACCCACACCAACACGGTGATGGTGACCGCAGGCAACGGCGGCCCGGGCGGAGGCGCGGGAGGCGGCGGCAGCTCGGGCGCGGGCGGCGGCGGTTCGACAGGCGGTGGTGGAACACAACAGGGCGGCGGCTGCTCGGCCTTCCCCGGTCAACTCACCTTCCTCGCGTTGCTCTGGCTCGCGAGAACACGGAGACAATGATGCGAACGTTGCTGGTGGTGTCGGCGGTGCTCCTCGCGGCGTGCTCGGGAAACAAGCCCGCGGGAGGCGGGGGCGGTGGCACCTTCGCGGGCGGCGGCACCTTCGCGGCGGGCGGCGGCTTCGTCACCGCGGCGGGCGGCGGCAGTGCGATCGGCGGCGGCAGCGCAGTGGGCGGTGGCAGCGCGATCGGCGGCGGCAGCGCAGTGGGCGGCGGCAGCGCGATCGGTGGCGGCGCGGCGGTGGGCGGTGGCGCGGCGGCCGGTGGCGGCGCGGCGGTGGGTGGCGGCAGCGCGGCCGGAGGCGGCAGCTCGGTCGGTCCCGCCACGGTCGACGCGATCGACTTCAGCTACCCCGACGTGGTGGTCGACTCCGCGGGAGTCACGCACGCGGTGTTCACCGCCTTCTCGCTCTCCAACGCGCCGCAGTCGTCGGTCTTCTACGCGCGCTGCCCGGGCAACTGCGTCGACCTCAACAACTGGACCCTGTTGGTGATCGACACCTACGGCGACTTCGGAGGCCACTCGCAGATCGCGCTCGGCACCGCCGGCGACCTCCACCTGCTCTACACCCGCGAGGGCACCAACTCGGTGATGGTCTACGGTCACTGCACCCAGGCCGACTGCGCGCAGCAGGGCGCGTGGACCACGCTCGAACGGCCGCTCGGAGGCGGGTTCATGGTGCCGTACGACTCGCACGTGCTCGCGGTCGACTCCAACAACAAGCCGGCGTTCCTGGTGATCACCAGCGGCAGCCCGAGCGACGTCTGGTGGGAGTCGTGCACCGGCGCCGACTGTCTGCAGGCCGCGAGCTGGTCGGAGACCAACATTCAGAAGGGCGGCAACCGCTTCAACCTCGGCTACGACGGCGTCACGCCCTACATGGCGTACACCGATCTCGACTCGAGCACCGCCGGCGTCGCCACCTGCTCCACCAACTGCCTCGACCCGTTGAATTGGTCGCGCATCGAGCCGATGTATTGGGGGCCCAACGCGGGCTTCAACTCGATCTCGATGGCGGTGGCGGGCGGGGTGATTCACATCGCGTTGAACCAGGGCGCGACGCCGTCGACGGTGCCGGCGAACGTGAAGGCCAACGACAACACCCTCCAGTACTGGACCTGCCCGGGCAACTGCATGATGGGCGCGAGCTGGGCCGGCGTGATTCTCGCTCCCGACCAGGGCGGCTACGGCGTCGACCTCAAGCTGACGCCGGCCGGTGGCCTGGCGCTCGCCACCGCCAGCATCAGCGACAGTGAAGTTCGCGTCTGCCCGGGCAACTGCACCACCGCGACCTGGACCGGCGGCCACCTCGACAGCCTCACCGAGCTGGAGGCGTTTCGGCCGGCCAAGATGTCGGCGCCGTGTGGCGGCAGCAGCGCGTACCAGGCGTCGTGGTACCCGAGCAAAGGCCACGCGCTCGCGGTGCACGGCAACGTGCTGACGATGCTCTACGGCACCAAGCTGCTCTACGACTGCGACGTCGGCGGCACCTACCACTCGATGGGTGGCCCCGGCCGGTTCTTCGCGGTTCCGTACTGAGGCGGCAAAGCTGGTAGGTTGGTGGGCATGAAACGCCTGCTGTTCGTCCTGCCCGTGCTGTTCGCTCTCGCCTGCACCAAGGAGAGCGGCAGCTCCACTGCCGCGCCCGCCGAAGAGAAGAGCGCGATCAAAGAGGTCGACGTCGACACCGCCGCCGGCCTGCTCGACTCCAAGAGCGCGAAAGCGGTCGACGCCAACACCGAGGAGTTTCGCGCGCAGAACGGGGTCGTGCCCGGCGCGGTGCTGCTTACCAACTACCTCGACTGGGAGCCGCCCGAGGTGCTCGGCCCCGACAAGAACCAGCAGGTGATTTTCTACTGCAGCAGTCGAACCTGAGGCTCGTCTCACGAGGCCGCCGGTCGGGCGGTCCAATACGGGTACAGCAACGTGATGGTGATGAAAGAGGGCATGAAGGGCTGGAAGGCCAAGGGCAAGGCCACCGCTCAGCCCTGAAGGCTCGTCGCTTTGAACGCCGCTTCCACGCTCGGCCAGAGCAGCTCTGACCAGCGCTGGTAGCCCGCGCCCGAGGGGTGAAAGCCGTCGGCGCCGAAGAAGTCGCGCCGCTCGCGCAGCTCGCTTTCCCCCAACGAGTGCAGGTCGATCACAGTGAAGCGCGGCCGTGAGGCCAGCGTCGCCAGGTGGCGGTTGAAGCCGTGCACCCGGGCGGAGATCGCCGACACCGGCACCTTCAGCCACTCGATCGCCATCTTCGCCACCGGCGCGTGGCCGAGGTCGACCAGGTTGCAGATCACGATCTGCGCCTGGGTCTGCGCCAGCGCGTCGGCGATCGCGGTGAGGTTCGCCGCGTAGTCGTCTTCGCTCACCATGCGCCAGAGGTCGTTGCTGCCCACGCCCAAGGTCACCAGGTGGGGCCGAACCTCGAGCGTCTTCGGTAGCTGCCCCTGCAGCACGTCGCGGCTCACCGCACCGTTCTCGCCGAGGTTGAGAATGCCCACCGGCCAGCCCTGCGCGCGCATGCGTTGGTACAGCCGCTCGGGGTAACCGCCGCCGTGCTCGGCGCCAGTGCCCACCGCGGTCGAATCGCCCAGCGCGACGTAACGAAAAATGCGGCCCAAGGTCTGGTGGATAACGCCCTCCCGCGCGGATATCACCGCCCACATGAGCGAACGCCCGCTGCTGATGATTCCCGGCCCGATCGAGTTCGAGCCCTCGGTGCTCCAGGCCCTCGGCGAGAAGACCCGCAGCCACACCGACCCGGCCTTCATCGCCACCTTCGGCCGCGCGCTGAAGCGGGTGCGCGAGGTCTTTCAGGCGCCGAGCGCCCAGCCGTTCGTGATCGCCGGCAGCGGCACCCTGGCGATGGAGCTGGCGGTGGCCAACCTGGTCGAGCCCGGTGACGCCGCGCTGGTGGTGAACACCGGCTTCTTCAGCGACCGGATGGCGAAGATGCTCGAGCGCCACGGCGCTACCGTCACCCACGTGCGCGCGCCTCCCGGTGATGCGCCCGCGGTCGACGAGGTGAAGAAGGCGCTCGCGGCGAAGCGCTTCACGCTGATGACGATCACCCACGTCGACACCTCGACCGCGGTGCTCGCGCCGGTGAAGCAGCTGGCGGCGCTCGCGCGCGAGCACGACGCGCTCTGCGTGGTCGACGGCGTCTGCAGCGTCGGCGGTGAAGCGCTGGAGCAAGACGCGTGGGGCATCGACGTCGCCCTCACCGCCAGCCAGAAGGCGCTCGGCACTCCGCCTGGCCTGGCGGTGCTCTGCGCCGGGCCGCGCGCGCTCGCCGCGTTCAAGGCGCGCTCGAAGCCGCCCGCCTCGGTCTACCTCGACTGGAGCGAGTGGCTGCCGATTCACGAGGCGTACGAGGCCGGCAAGCCGTCGTACTTCGCCACTCCGGCGGTGAACCTGATCAGCGCGCTCGACGTCAGCCTCGGGCAGCTGGTCTCGGAGGGGATGCCGGCCCGGGTCGCCCGTCACGCTCGCATCGCCAAAGCGGCGCGCGCGGCGTGGAAGGCGATGGGCCTGTCGCTGCTGCCGGTGCGCGAGGAGCTCGCCGCGCACACGCTCTCGGCGCTCTACTACCCGCAAGGCGTCGACGTGGCGCTGGTGAAGCGAATCGCCGACGAAGGCGTCACCGTCGCCGGCGGTCTGCACCCCGACCTGCGCGCGAAGTACTTCCGCGTCGGGCACATGGGCGCCACCGGCGCCGCCGAGCTGCTCACCGTGGTGGGCGCGGTCGAGCGGGCCCTGCGCGCCTCGGGCATCGCGGTCGAGCCTGGCGCGGGCGTGGCGGCGGCGCAGCGCGCCCTTTGACCTCCGGCTGACTCCCGTGTCGTCTGAGAAGAAGGAGTGAGGTCCATGCTCAGAGGCTGGGTTCTCGCTGTTGTTGCATTCACCGGCTGCGCCACCACCCTCGAGCTGCCGATGACGGCGCAGGAGCTCGAGAAAGACGGCTCCTCCGACGCGCTGGTCGCGTACCTCACCCAGCCCGACGCGACCGCTTCGGTCTGCGACCCCGAGAGCCACGGGCCGTTTCTGCCCGCCTACGTGAAGATGTACCGGCAGCCGCTGGTCGACGCCTTCGTCGAGGGGAAGATCGCTCCCGAGCTGTTCTCCCGCTGTGTCGATCTGGCGATGCGCAAGGCGCCCGACGACGACGCGCGCAGCTTTCAAGACGCGATCGCCCGCGGCTACCGCAAGCTGCTGGTGCGCCCGGAGCTGGAGAAGAACCCGGCCGAGGCGCAGCGGCTGGCGGTGATCAACAGGCTCTACCTCGAGCGCAAGGTCCGGCTGAGCGCGCACGACGACGTGCTCCAGCCGCTGCTCGACGATCTCCGCAAGGCGATCGCCGCTCACAAGCTCGGCCCCACCGCGTCGCTGCTCGGCAACGAGCTGCTCACCACCGCCGACCTCGAGCAGGGCCGATGGAACGGCAAGCCGGTCGACGCGGCGGCGATCGACGCGCTCGTCCAGGCCAACGACGTCGCCACCCTGGAGCGCTTCGTCGAGCGTCTCCCCTCCGAGCCGCTGCGCGAGCAGGCCAGGCGGCAGGTGGTGCACCTCCACGTCGCCGCTTCGCCGTTTCCCGAGGTGCGCGCCAACGCCGCCGCGGTCGAGCAGACGCTGTTGGAAAAAGGCCGCAACGCGCTCGAGCTGGGCGGCCAGCGGCTGGTGCGCGCGTGGATCGATCTGTCGAAGGCGCCGATGCGCACCGTGCTGGTGGAGCAGAACGTGTGGGCGCAGACCGCGCGGCTCACCGCCGCGGCGCCGGGCCGCGCGCACGAGTCGGTGCTCCCCGAGATTTCGCTGCGCGGCATGCTGTTCGCCGAGGTGGCGTCGATCTCCCAGCCGGTCACCGTCTGCCAGCCACAGCACGCGCTCGACCCCAGCCCCTGCATCGCCCCGGAGGACGTCAGCATCGACCACCCGCTCGCGTTCGTCGATCGCGGGGCCCGCTTTCACTTCAACGACTCGGTGGCGTCGAGCCAGGTGGTCGCCCTCGCGTCCTCCGACGAGCTGGTGCTGCCGGTGAAGATCGCCGGGCTCCCCGCCGCCGCGATTCAGTGGACGGTGCACTTCCCCCGGCCCGACTCGCTCGCGCTTGAGGGCAATCAACCCGGCGCGCGCGGGCCGCAGCTGAAAGTGCAGGTCGACGCCACCAACCCGCAGCGCTTCGTGTTCGACGTCGCCGCCGGCGGCCGCCAGTACCTCGCGGTGCTCGAGGCGAGCGAGGTGAGCGGCTACCGGGTGATCAGCCGCGGCGCCCAGGGCTACACCGGCTCGACCGGCTACACCGGGAGCAGCGGCTCGTCGGGCGGCGAGTGCCAGAATGGTGGCGCCGGAGGCTCGGGCGGCCCCGGAGGCGACGGCGGCCCGGGTGGAAACGGCGGCGAAGTGCGGGTGCTGATCAGCTGCGGCGATCGCCCTTGTCCCGAGTTGACCCAGCAGCTGCACCCGGTGGTGCGGAGCGAAGGTGGGGCAGGCGGTGCAGGAGGCAGCGGCGGCGCGGGCGGCTCCGGCGGCAGCGGAGGCATGTCGCGCTCGCCCACCACGCACGTCGACAGCAACGGCACCACCGTCACCGACGACCCCGGCTGCAGCGCCGGCTCGTCGGGGCCCGACGGTTCGCGCGGCTCCGACGGCTCACCCGGGCCTCCCGGCTTTCCGGGAACGGTCAGCTTTCAGACCGCGAACCGCGCCACCCCGCTGTGAGCGCTACGGCCAGATCAGCCGGCCCAGCTCCTGGTCGTCCTGGTCGACCACCACCACCCGGTAGCCGGGCAGCTTCTTCCCCTTCAGCCCGGGGAGCGTGACGGTGCGGGTGAAGCGCTGCACCCGGCCGGTGCCCGCGGGCGCGAACGCGTCGGCCGGCCCCGCGACCGCTTCGAGCTTCACCAGCACCATTCGGTCGGCGGGCGCGTGCCCGACCGCCTTCAGCCGCACCTCCAGCGGGCGGCGGCCGGGCAAGATGCCCTCCAGCGTCACCGCGGGCTGCTTGTCGTCGGGCACGATGGCGACGATCTTCACCGGCGTGAGCTTAACGCCGCGAATAGGATGCCGCCGATGACGCCTCGTGGTGATGCGCTGCGCGACGCGCTCCTCGCCGTCTCACCGGAGGACCGCGACGCCTGGGTCGACCGGCTGCTCGGCCTCGGCGAGCCGCCCGAAGACTCGCGCCTGCCCGATGGCGGAGTGCCGTACCTCCCCGCCGGCGTCGACGAGATCCTCTCCGCGATTCGCGAGGTGCCGATCACCCGCCAAGACACCCTGGTCGATCTCGGCTCCGGGCTCGGGCGGGTGGTGATGCTCACCCATCTGCTCACCGGCTGCCGCGCCCACGGCATCGAGATTCAGCCCGCCCTGGTCGAACAGGCGAAGGCCTGCGCCGCGTGGCTGCAGCTGCCTCAGGTCTCTTTCGAGCAGGCCGACGCCGCCACCGCCGAGCTCGACGCGTCGGTCTTCTTCCTCTACGCGCCGTTCAACGGAGCGCTGCTCAAGCAGGTGCTCGGCCGCCTCGAGCAGGTCGCCCACCGCCGCGAATTTCGGGTCTGCACCGTCGATCTCTCGCTCGACCAGGTGCGTTGGCTCCGTGCGTTGCCGGTCCGCAATCTGGCCCTCGGCGTCTACGTCTCCCGCTGACCGAAAGCCTTACCCCCCGAACTTTGGGACCTCAGCGGTTTTTCTCGTCGCCTGAGAGGGCCCTGACTGGATCTTTCGGCGCAGATCCTGCTAGTGGCGCGTGCCGTCCTGGAGGTTCTGCCTGAGAGTCCCAAAAGTACCCGCCATCGCTGTCGTGCTAACGGTTGTGGGCGTTAGTTTCGTGGCAACCGCGACTGAAACGTCGCCAGCCGACGAACAGGCGCCAACTTCTGCAACGGCCAATGCTCCGGCCCCGGAGCCTATTCCCGCGCCTGCGCCCGCTCCCGCGCCCGCGGTCGCCACCACCCCGGCGGCACCTGCCCCCAACGTTCCGGCAACGATCAGCGCCGCTCCGGAAGAGAAGAAGCCGCTCCCGTTTCACGGCTCGGCGATCACCTACGGGCCGTCGGCCACCGCGTACACCTTCGACCAGAGCGCCGACCTCAAGTACAACCCGACCGTCGGTCACCGCCTGGGCTTCCTGCCCGAGTACCACTTCGCAGACGACCTCTTCGCGGTGAAGGCGAAGTTCTGGCTCAGCCAGGAGTTCACCCAGTCGGACACCACGACCTACAAGAACGAAGTCGAGCCCTCCGACATCTGGGTCGACCTCGCCACCGAGGGCTTCAAAGAGAAAGTCACCGGCTTGAAGCTGTCGGGCGACGTTCGCTTCACGCTGCCGACCTCGAAGGCCTCGCAGGAGGTCGGCCGAATCATGACCATCGGCCCGTCGCTCACGCTTTCGCGCAAGTTCGACGTGCTGCACGGCTTGACCGTCGGCTACACCGGCCGCTTCACCTACCGGTTCAACAAGTTCACCACCGGCCAGCACTCCAGCCCCTGGCTGGTCAGCTGCGGTGACACCGCCAGCTCCACCTGCGGCGACGTCTTCCTCACCAACGGCACCCGCAGCACCAACTACGACGTGATGCACGGCCTGGTGGTCAGCTTCGCGCCGCTCGAGAAGCTCTCGTTCGACGGCCTCTTCCTCTACGACCACGCGTTTCTCTACCCGCTCGCCGCCACGCCCGGTCAGTTCCAGGGCTCGCAGGGCCTCACCGGCTCGGGCACCGACGTTCGCAACCTCGCGGTGATCTACCTGTCGACCACGTACCAGCTGACCAAGGTCTTCGGGCTCACCCTGGGTGCCTTCACCTTCACCACCGAGCCCGACGTCAACGGGCAATACCTGTTCCCGATTTTCAACCGCTACACCGTTCTGTACCTCGAAGCCGGCATCGACGTCGAAGCGCTGGCCTCGAGCCTCTTGTAAGGAGAAAGCCGTTCATGTCCATGCGCAAAACCCTGTTCGTCGCTGCCTCACTCCTGGTCGCCGCCAGCTGCGCCAAGCAGCAGGAGCCGATCAATCGCGTTCAGCCCGACTATCTCGACAAAGAGTTCTTCGTCGGGAAGGACTACCTGAACGCCAACGATGACCCCGAGTTCTACTCGCGTGGCACGTTGATCGACGTCGGCTACGGCGCCGGTCAAGACGGCCTGTTCACCTCCACCTACGCCCAGCCGCTGACCCGGGTGAAGTGGACCATTCAGGAGAACCTGCTGGTCGCGCGTCTGTCGTACGAGCGCATCGCCGACTCCGACGGCAAGGGCGTCGCCGGCAAAGAGACCAACGACGGCATCGTGGTCGCCGCGTACACGATCTCGAAGCACTTCGACATCAAGCGCGACTACAACCCGGCCACCGGTGAGCAGCTGAACATCATCGAAGAGAACGACACCGACCGCCCCTGGTACGAGCGTCAGTACATTCGGGTCGACTGGTCGAAGAACCTCTCGGTCGACGACTACGACTACGACATGCTGTCGCAGATGGGCGTGTTCGGCGCCGTCAGCTACGAGCCGCTCGCGTACTACATCAACGACCCCAAGAGCCCCGACGCTCCGCACGTCGACTCCGCCAACGGCTACCTCGACATCACCAACAAGGCGTTCGCCAAGCCCGGCCTGATCGACCTCTCGCGCTTCGGCGGCGGCACCTTCCCCGCCTGCTTCTTCGACTCCGCGATCGCCGGCGGCGGCGCGCCCACCACCCAGTGCAACCCGGTCGAGCTCACCATTCGCCAGTCGTTCCTCAAGGTCCCGGCCAGCGACTACGAGCCCGAGGACTACGACGGTCTTCGCTTCTCGGCGTTCGGCGCCTTCACCACCGACCGCAACGGCTACGCCCGTAACTACGGCATGACCGACGCGCAGCTGCACCACTTCATCGAGCGCTACGACATCTGGCAGCGCAGCCACTACTACACCGACCTGAACGCGATGACCGGCGCGATCGAGTGCTTCACCCCGACCACCACCCCGGCCGGCGCCGACCCGCACCGCGACGACAACAACGACGGCACCGAAGACGAGTGCGCGATGGTCGGCCGCGGCAGCCGCTGCGACACCTTCTCGCAGAAGTGCACCCTCCCGTTCCGCGACCGCACCCCGACCACCATCGCGTGGTACTTCGCCGAGGGCTCCAACCAGGCGTACTTCGACCCGTCGAAGAAGGCCGCCCACGGCTGGGACGTCGCGCTGCGCGCCTCGGTGCTCGCCGCCCGCTACGTCGAGTGCACCCGCACCAACGACGCCAACTGCGCCGCCCAGTTCCCGATGTACTCGGGCATGCAGGACGACAACCAGGACGCGATCGATCTCGCCACCGAGGTCGACTCCTGCCGCGACGGCATCGCCTACCAGGGCCAGGACTGCAACGCGGTCGCCGATCAGGTCGGCGCTGACCGCGGCTACAGCGCGGGCGTGATCGCGGTCGCCAAGATGGCGCCGATGATCGCCTTCTGCCACGCGCCGGTGGAGGCCAACGACCCGGCCGCCTGCGGCACCCCCCGCCTGCCGTCGACGATGACCGCCGCCAAGTGCAACGACGCGATCATCTCGGGCGACGAGACCACGCTGGCCACCTGCTCCGGCGCGGTCACCGCCCGCCGCGGCGACATTCGCTACCACGAGATCAACGCCATCACCGCGCCGCAGACCCCGTCGCCGTGGGGCATCATGGTCGACGCGCACGACCCGCTCACCGGCAAGACGGTGGCGGCGAGCATCAACGTCTGGAGCCACGTCACCGACCTCTGGAGCCAGAGCGTGGTCGACACCGCCCGCTACATCAAAGGCGAGCTCTCCACCTCCGACGTGACCGACGGCACCTACGTGCGTGACTGGGCCAACGCCGCCCAGGCCGCGACCGGCCAGGGCGCCACCCCGCACCTCGACGACAACGCGCGCTACGAGTTCCTGGCGTCGCTGCTGGGCGCCGACAGCGCCGCGCAGCTGCTCCAGTCGAAGCAGGCGCTCCAGGGCAGCCCGGTGATGAAGCAGGCCTACAAGCTGCGCCAGCAGCTGCAGGACATCAAGGCCGACGCCCGCGCTTCGAGCACCACCGCCCCGATCTACGAGGCGCGCCGCAAGAAGGCGCTCGACACCCCGACCGAGGCCGCGCTCACCACCAAGATGATGCAGTCGTACGCCGGCGGCACCGGCCTGCTCGACCCCGCGACGATGACCCAGCTGGCGTCGCCTCTGCGCGGCGCTTCGCCCGACTACCAGCGCAACATCAACACCGCGCGTGAGCTGGCCTGGGCCAACCGCGGCGGCTGCATGATGCAGGACGACGAGGCCCCGGCGCCGCTCGCGATCGCCAACCTCGCCGACGTGCTGGAGGCCAAGTTCGGCCACTTCGACCACTCCTCCGCCAAGGGCGACCAGCTCGGCCGCGCCGAGAAGATGCGCCAGTACCTGGCGGGCCGCGCGCACTACGCGGTGATCACCCACGAAATGGGCCACTCGATCGGCCTGCGCCACAACTTCGTCAGCTCGGCCGACGCGTTCAACTACCGGCCGCAGTACTGGCAGCTGCGCACCAGCAACGGCATGCAGACCACCCAGTGCAGCGGCACCGCTCCGTCGGGCACCGACTGCGTGGGCCCCCGTTACTTGGACCCGGTCACCCCCGAAGAGCAGCAGAACCTGATCACGATGTTCATGCAGTCGTCGACGATGGACTACCCGGGTGAGGCCACCCAGGACACCATCGGCCTCGGCGCGTACGACTTCGCGGCGGCGCAGATGTTCTACGGAGACGTGGCGGCGGTGTTCAAGGACGACGACGTCAAGGTCGGCACCCCGCTCGGCGTGGGCGCGCTCGGCAAGCTCGACAGCTTCGGCGGCATCCTCGGCCTGAAGTTCGCGGTCGGCAACGGCGACCCGAACGACCCGACGGCGACCACCGACATTCACTACACGGCGCTCCAGGCCAGCTACAAGATGATCGACGGCTGCTCGGCGATCGACGTGGCGAAGTTCAAGCCGGCGGCGTGGAACAGCGATCGCGACGGTGAGTGGAGCCCGCTGTTCGACGGCCTGATCGTCTCGGTCGGTGGCCAGACCAGCCGCTGCCGTCAGCGCCAGGTCGACCACGTGGCGTGGAACACCCTGCGCGACGCGACCGACACCGAGGTCGGCTTCACCCAGTCGTCGCACGCGATCGACCCGAACGGCCGCGTTCGCTTCCCCTACGGGTTCGCGACCGACCACTGGGCCGACCTGGGCAACCTCTCGGTGTACCGCCACGACAACGGCGCCGACCCGTACGAGCTGTTCGACTTCTTGATCACCACCCAGGAAGTGAACCACATCTTCGACAACTACCGCCGCGGCCGCACCACCTTCAGCGTGCGCGCCGCCGCCGACCGCAGCCTCAGCCGCTACAACACCAAGCTGCGCGACGCGGCCAAGGGCCTCGGTCTGATGGCGAACATCTACCGCGACTTCGCTCAGTCGCAGGGCTACGACTACAACGGCCTCTGGCCGGTGATCGGCGCCGAGTTCTTCGGCGACAACCTGCTCGCCTCGGGCTTGGGCTTCGACCACTTCGCCAAGCAGCTGGCGCGCCCCGCCGCGGGCCCGCACTCGATTCTCACCCGTGGCAGCACCAGCGTGCTGGTCAGCAACCTCGACACCGCGGGCAACGCGGGCCAGTCGGTGGTCACCATTCCCAACGGCGCGACCGGCTACTTCGGCAACGTGGAGCCCGGCGGCCGCCCGCTGGAGAACGCGCTCGCCTCCAACATGGGTGACTACAACACCGAGTTCACCATCAACGCCGGCAGCTACTACGACAAGGCGTGGACCTCGATGCTGATGACCGAGTCGGTCGACAACTTCATCAGCGAGTCGCGCCGCGACTTCGTCGACGGCCGCTACCGCGCGGTCTCGCTGGCCGACGTGTTCCCCGACGGCTACCGCCGCTGGCTGGGCAACAACCTGACCGGCGACTCGCAGGCGAAGGGCCCGCGGCTCCAGACCGACAGCACCGGCATGCCGATGACCGACATGGACGGCTACCCCGCCAACACCATCGGCTACATGGAGTGGTTCCGTAAGTCGCCGGGCTTCTGCTTCCCGCGCGCGATGGCGCTCACCTGCGACATGGCGCCGAACACGATGGTCGCGGTCGACCCCGAGGTCGGCTGGGAGCAGCAGAAGTTCCTGATCGCGTGGACCCTCCAGTACCTGCCTGAGAACAACCAGCAGTGGTGGCTGAACCAGCTCGACATCTGGGAGCAGGGCGCCGACACCGACCCCGGCTTCAGCAACCGCATCGAGCTGCACCTGCCCGACGGCCGCGTCTACATCGCGCAGACCCAGGGCCACGAGTACGTCGGCACCGAGTACGTGCAGAAGGGCATCTCGGCCCGCATGCTCGAGTGGGGCAACCAGCTGGTGCAGCAGGCGTTCGAGACCACCCCGGGCCCCGACAACGACCTCGACGGTCAGCCCGACTGGTACGTGCCGGTGATCAAGAGCGGCGCGCCGGTGGTGAAGTACGACCCCACCGTCTCGTGGATCACTCCGCAGGGCTTCCTCCAGCAGGGCCGCCCGGGCTGCGATCAGAACAGCAACACCTCGTGCACCTGCACCTCGAACAACGCCTGCATGGACCTGGCGAAGTTCGAAGAGCTGCCGTTCTTCATGCGCCAGGCGATGCGCGACTACGGCCTCGCCGACCCGTCGATGCGCGGCCTCTACTGAGCCCTCGCTCACTGTGAGCTTTCAACGCCCTCGGCTCGAAAGAGCCGGGGGCGTCGTTTTTGGCGCGTAGCCGCTCAGACCACACCGCCGCCCGTCATCTGGCCGCCGGGGGAAAAAACGCTCAACCCCAATGTGTGAGAAGCAGAGAATCTGTAAGTTCAGCACCGAACGCGACCCGCATCCCCTGCGGGTGGGAGGCCAAAATGGGCGTTGATTCGATCAAATCCGGCGGGAGTGTTCCCCTCAATCGTCCGCAGTCTGACGATGTCGACGTCAAGGGCGCCGAAGAGACGGTCGCCGCGCAGGCCGCGGCCGCCGCGCAGCCTCAGCAGAGCGTCTCGCCGACGCAGGCCGAGGGCTTCGACGACCCGAAGGCGAAGCCGGTCTCGGTGACCGGCGGCTACAAGGCCTTCACCCCCAACTTCCCGGTGCGGGCTGACCTCCAGGCCGACGTGGCCGCCAACCGGCTGGCCGGTGGCACCAACGCCAAGCCGCTCGCCGACGCCGCCAAAGACACCATCTCGACCCAGGGCCAGGCGCCCGCCGCGCGCACTCCCGACGCCGACTTCGCCGCCCAGGCGAAGGCCGCCGGAGCCAAGACCCCGGCCGAGATCGAGGCCAAGTCGATCGAGCTCGGCAAGGCGAAGATCGAAAAAGACTTCGGCATGAAGGTGAAGGACGGCGACGCCAAGTGGTCGGGCGAAGAGCTCAGCCGCGCCTACGAGTCGTTCAAGTCGATGCCGGCCGGCGATCAGGCCAAGCTCAAGGGCCTCGACCTGATTCGCGACCACGCCGCTTCGCCGGAGTCGCAGGCGGAGATGGGCGGCAAGGGCATCGTCGCCGGCGAGTACAGCCCCAACGTCGACAGCAAAGACGGCGCGCGGGTGAAGCCGGGCTCGATCTCGGCGTACGACGCCGCGTTCCCCAGCGGCCCCGACTCGCGCAAGACCTCGATCAGCGTGCTCAGCCACGAGGCCGGTCACGCGGTCGAAGGCCGCGCCCGCGACGACGCGATGGCCGACTTCAACCAGGCGATCGACAACCAGAACGCCAAGGCCGCGGTCACCCGCACCACCTCCGACGCCAACAACACCCAGTGGAACGCGACCAACGCCGCCAACCAGGCGCTCGGCGGCGCCAGCTCGAAGGACAAGGCGAAGTTCGACTTCGTCGGCGCACAGAAGGGCGTGCTCAACGCGCTCGACAAGGTGCAGAAGGCGACCACTCCCAAGGAGCTGTCTGACGCGCAGGCCGACCTCGCCAAGGCGAAGACCAAGCGCGACGCGGCGCTGACCGCGATGTCGGGCAACAAGGCCGAAGGCAAGGCGCAGGCGTCGGTGGCCGAGACCGACAAGCAAGAGAAGACCGCCACCGACTTCGCCAACGCCAACATCGACTTCAAGGCCGCGAAGACGGTCGCCGACGGCAAGAAAGACGTGATGAAGGGCCTGTCGACCGACGCCACCGGCAAGACCTCGAAGGAGGTCGACGCGTTCAAGAAGGCGCGCGGCACCGAGAAGCCGGTGTCGGGCTACGGCGCGACCGCCACCGCCGAGGGCTACGCCGAGGCCTACGCGCTCTACCAGCGCGACCCGGCGTACATGCAGAAGAACTTCCCGAAGCAGTACGACTACTTTCACAAGAACCACCAGAGCCCGCGCGACCCGTGAGTGACCTGTGAGCGAAAAGAAAGGAACGACGACCGTGGAACTGACTCCGATGCAGCCCATCGCTCCTCCGTTGTTCGAGCTCCCGCTGGCGCGCAGCCGGTGGGGCCTCCCGCCCGCGTACGAGAAGGCGCACGCGGCGTTCGAGTCGGCCCAGCACGATTACCAGGCCGGCAAGCACGCCCAGGCGGCGCCGAAGTTCATGGCGGTGGCCGACCTGCTGAAGGCGCCGAAAGAAGAGACCACCTACTCGGCCGCCTTCGCGAAGATGCGCGCCGCCGCCTATCAAGACGCGGCGATCGCCTACGGCTTCAGCGGCCGCGCGATGGACGGCAAGAAGGCGCTCGAGCGGGCCTCTGATCTCGACGCCGACAACGCGTCATTGCTCCGCAGCCTGGCGAAGGGTTTGAAGTAACTTCGAAGACACTTTTGGGGGGTTCAGATGGGCGTTGATTCGATCAAACCCGGCGGGAGTCTGCCGGTCAGCCGGCCGCAGACCGACGAGGTGAAGAGCACCACCGCGGCCGAGGCCACTCAACAGACCGCCGCAGCGCAGCCTCAGCAGTCGAGCGCTCCGGCGCAGGCCGAGGGCTTCGACGACCCGAAGAAGAAGCTGGTCTCGGTCACCGGAGGCTACAAGGCGTTCACCCCCAGCTTCCCGGTGCGCGAAGACCTGCAGGCCCAGGTGGCGAGCGCGCGGGTCGGCGGCGGCGTGAACAGCGCTCCGCTGCAAGACAAGGGCGGCTTCGACACCTCCGCGAGCAAGGGCCAGGCGCCCGCCGCGCGCACCCCCGACGCCGACTTCGCCGCCCAGGCGAAGGCCGCCGGCGCGAAGACCCCGGCGCAGATCGAAGCCAAGGCGATCGAGCTGGGCAAGGCGAAGATCGCCAAAGACTTCGGGATGACGGTGAAAGACGGCGACACCGCCAACTGGACCTCGGAGCAGCTCAGCCGCGCCTACGAGTCGTTCAAGTCGATGCCGAAGGCCGACCAGGCCAAGCTCAAGGGGCTCGACCTGATTCGCGAGGCGAAGGCGCCGCCGGCCTCGCAGGCCGAGATGGGCAAAGACGCGGTGGTGGCGGGTGAGTACAACCCGAACGTCAAGACCACCGACGGCAAGCGCGACGCGCCGGGCTCGATCACCGCCTACGACGCCGCGTTCCCCTCCGGGCCCAACTCGCGGCAGGAGTCGATCAGCGTGCTCACCCACGAGGCGGGGCACGCGGTCGAAGGCCGGGATCGCGACGACGCGATGGCGGCGAAGAACGAAGCCAACGACGTGCGCAACGCCGCGGTCAACGAGCTCAACCCCACGGTGAAGCCGCTCAACGACTCGTGGAAGTCGCTCACCAAGGCCGAGAAGAAGCTCGGCAGCGCGAGCCTGAAGGACAAGCCGAAGGTCGAGTTCATCAAGGCGCAGAACGAGGTTCAGAAGGCGCTGGTGAAGCTCAACAACGCCAAGACCCCCGACGACCTCACCAAGGCCCAGGCCACGCTGACCGCCGCCAAGGCCAAGCGCGACACCGCGATGACCGGCCTGTCGGGCAGCAAGTCGGAGGTCGCGGCGCAGACGGTGATCGACGCCTCCGACAAGGTGGAGGAGACCGCCACCAACTACGCCCAGGCGAAGATCAAGGTCGGTGAAGCCGACGTGGTGCTGAAGGCGAAGTCGGAGGCGCTCGACGGCGTCGCCACCCACGCGAAGAAGAAGCACAGCAACGGGCAGACCTCGAACGAGCTCGACGCCTACAAGACCGCCCGCGGCAAAGAGAAGCCGGTCTCGACCTACGGCGCGAAGAAGACGCCCGAGGGTTACGCCGAGGCCTACTCGCTCTACATGCGCGACCCGTCGTACATGCAGCAGAACTACCCGAAGCAGTATCAGTTCTTCCACGACAACCACCGGAGCCCCAATGACCCGTGAGGAGACCGAGATCGAGCTGAACGCCGCTCCCCAGCCGGTGATCCCCGAGCTGTACCAGCTGCCGTTGGCGCGCAGCCGCTACGGCCTGCCCGCCAGCTACGACAAGGCGCAGGAGCTGTTCGCGGAGGCCGAAGAGGCCTACGCGGCGGCCCGCCACGCCGAAGCGGCGAAGAAGTTCATTCAGGTCGCCGCGCTGGTGAAGGCGCCCGAGCCGAAGACGACCTACTCCGAGTCGTTCGCGAAGATGCGCTCCGCCGCCTACCGCGACGCCGCGCTCGCCTTCGACCTCGCCGGTCAGGCGGCGGAGGGCAAGCGCGCGCTGGAGACCGCCGCCAAGGCCGACGCCGACAACGCGGCGCTGCTCCACACCCTGGCCAAAGAGCTCGCCTCCTAGGCGGGCGTCTGGGTCTTCGCCAACGGGCCGTGCCGGCGCTCCTCGAGCGCCCGGGTGAGCTCTGCGCCGAGCAGCAAGATGAACGACGAGTAGTAGACCCAGATCAGCAGCACCGCGATCGCCCCCAGCCCGCCCCAGGTGGAGGAGATGCCCGCCTTGCCGAGGTAGAGGCCGATCGCGAACTTGCCGACCGAGAAGAGCGCCGCGGTGGCGAGCGCTCCCGGCCAGACGTCGTGCCAGCGCGGGTGGCGGTCGGGCACGAACTTGAACAGCAGCGCGAACATCGCGGTGATCACCACCATCGAGACGAAGAGGTTGAGCGCGTGCATCAACCCCTCGTGGTCGCCGAGAAAGCCCGAGCTCCAGTCGCCCAGCGCCGCCAGCGCCGCGCTCGCCACCAGCGACACCAGCAGCAGAAAGCCCACCGAGATCACCATCGCGAACGAGATCAGCCGCTGGCGCAGCAGCGCCCAGAGGCCGGAGCGCCGCTTGCGCGCGCCGCCCATCACCGCGTTGAGGGTGTCTTGCAGCTGGGCGAACACGCTGGTGGCGCCGATCACCAGCACCACCACGCCGATCACCGTCGCCAGCACCCCGTGGTTGTCGCTGTGGCTGGCCCGCGAGATCAGCCCTTCGATGCCCTCGGCGGCGGAGGGCCCGAGCAGCGCCGAGAGCTGGGTGCTCACCTGGCCGCGGGCGGCGTCGGCCCCGAAGATCAGCGCGGCGATCCCGGTGGCGATCACCAGCACCGGGGCGAGCGAGAACGTCGTGTAGTACGCGAGCGCCGCGGCGTGCTGGGGCACGTTGTCGGCCAGCCAGCGGGTGAGGGTGTCTTTCAACACCTCCCAGCTCTCGCGCAGCGCGCGCGACGCGCGGCCGGCGAAGTGGCCGGGGCCATGAAACGGGTGAAAGCCTGCGGTATGCGAAGTCATGTGGTCGATCGGCTGCAAGGTGACGGCCACGCCTCCGGCGCTCGTTTTTCGTCGCCAAAGCGCCCCGTCGCTGCCTTCGCGCCACGGCAGATTTCGCCGTTGCCACCTTTGGGTGACCCGACGCGTGCCGCTTCGAGGGACGAACGTGGTGCGGTTGTTGCTCACCGCCGCTCCACCTATGGACACTCGAGTGAGGGAGAAGAGTCAGAAGCTGGTGAACGAGGTGATTCGCTCGCGCGCGGTTCGCCGGTGGTCGCGGCAGCTCGAGGCCACCCAGCAGCGGGTGATCGAAGCGCTCGGCCTGGCGAGCAGGGCCGAGCTGAAGAAGCTGGTGAAGGCGGTCGAAGCGCTGAAGCCGGCCGACCGCCACGGCTCGCACTAGAGATCGATCGCCGCGCCCACCCAGAGGAGCGCCCAGTGTGTCTGCTCAGCCGTGGGAGACGGGTTGCCGGAGCGCAGGCCCACCGGGTTGCCGTCGAGCAGCAGGGTGCCGACGTCGGCGCGAACGAACCAGCGCTCCCAGCTCGCCCGCACGTAACCGCGCGCGGCAGGCGCGAGCTGAAAGGCCCAGTCGGGCCCGAACGGCCGCTGCCCGAAGGTGGCCACGTCGGGGTAGCCGGAGCTGGTGGCGAGCCCGAAGCCCGCGCCCAGGTCGGCGCGCACCGGCCCGAACGGCGCGGTCAGCTCGAGCGACGGCATCAGCCACCAGCGGTCTTCGGCCACCTTGCCGTCGTGGAGCAGCCCCCACCCGAAGTCGAAGGTGCCGGCGAGGTGCTTGGCGAGCTTCACCCGCACCCCCACGTTCGCCGCCGCGCCGCTGGAGCCGAGGCTGGCGAGGTAGCCGCCGCCGCCGTAGAGCTCGACCCGTGAAGGCGCGGGCGCGTCGCTCACCGTCTCGACCGCGGGCGAGGCAGTGTGCAGCAAAATGCACAGCAAGTTTGCGAGGTTCATGACCGGTCGTTCCCACCGCCGGGAACCCCATTCATCACTCTTTGTGCGAGGGCGCGTTGGGGTGACGCTGCAGCAGCGTGCGCAGCGTCGGTGAGCGGCGCACCAGATCCTGCTTCAGCAGGTGGGCGATCAGCGCGGGAGGCGCCGGGCTCCAACGGGCCAGGTTCTGCACCAGGGTGGTCGACGCGTAGGAGCGCCCGCACAACATCGCCGAGGTCTTCCCGTCGACCGGGAGGCCGATCAGCATCTGCAGACAGCGGCCCTCGGTCTTGATGATCAGCTCCACCCGCTCGTCGGGCTGCGCCGCCGTCCACCTGGAGCGCATCACGTCGCGCGCGTTGCGGCGGGTGAGCTCGGTGACCTCGCGCGAGGTGGCGACCTTGAACTGATCGAGCAGCCGCTTGTTCTGCCAGAGCCGCCGGTAGAGGGCAGCCGACAGCTGCGGGTTCTGCAGCAGCGCCCGGCGCACCCCCAGGTCGGCGGCGAACGCGGAGTTGGCGGTCAGCTTGTCGAGGCCCGCCGAGTGGTGGTGATGCCGGGCCACCAGCCGCGCGTGCGCCGGCCCGAACCGCGAGTTGCCCAGCAGCGCGAGGATCACCTCGGGCAGCGGGTCGAAGCAGAGCGCCGACAGCTGCGGGTCTTCGACCTTGGGCGCCATCGCCACCCGCTCGTTCTTGTCGAGCGGCTTCAAGGTGTTCTCGAACAGTTGGCGGTGGGTCTGCTGGGTTTCGGGCGAGTCCTGCTCGCCTTCGATCGGCTCGTCGGCCTGCTCTTCGGCCGGCGGCGGTTGTGCGGCGGCCTCGCCGGCCTCGGGCGCCGGCTCGACCGCGGGGGCCGGGCTCGCCTCGGTCACCTTCGTCACCGGCGCCGAACCTGCTTCGCCGTCGACCGCGCCCAACGTCACCAACTCCGCCACCAGGCCCTGCACCCGCTCCAGCGGCATGCCGGTGACCTTGGCGAGCGAGTCGAGATCGCTCTGCCCATCGAGGCGTGAAGCGACGTACCCGAGCAACGGGCTCAGCGGCAGCGTCTCGAGCTTCACGCCCGAGCGCAATGCAGGTTTCCACGCCACGCCACCAAGAGGATACCGCCCTGGGGCAAGGTTGCAGGTTTCTGCGGCCGACCGTGGCAGGGAGCCCGTCACCCTTTCACCCCAGTTCGAGGGCCGAAGCCGAACCAGCGCTTGGCGTGCTGATTGCTCGATCGGCGCCTGGATGCTCCCGACACCACACCCAGACATTCTGCTCACCATGGCCGGTTACAACGGCACCCTCGCCGCGGTTCGCTCGCTCGCCCGCTCCGGCATCGGAGTGCTGGTCGCCGACCACACCTTCTCGGCGCCCGCGCGCTGGTCTTCGCTGGTGCGCAAGACGCTTCGCTGCCCTTCGGTGGAGGCGGAGCCTGAGGCTTTCTTGCGCTGGCTGGTGGAGCTCGGTGAAAAAGATCCCGGCCGGGTACTGTACCCGAGCGGCGACGACACCGCCTGGCTGTTCGCCCGCCACCGCTCGCTGCTCGAGCGCTGCTACCGGCTGCCGATGCCGTCGTACGACTCGGTGTACGCGGTGCTCAACAAGCGGCACCTGTTCGCCAACTGCGAGGCGGTCGGCCTCGATGCGCCGAAGACGTGGGTCGCCTGGAGCGAGACCGACCTCGATCGAATCGCCGAGCAGGCCGAGTTCCCGCTGGTGCTCAAGCCGCAGACCCAGGCGCTGATGCGCCCGCACCAGAAGGGCAGGGTGGTGAACAGCCGCGAGCAGCTGGCGCCGGCCTGGCACTCGTTTCTGGAGGCGACCCGGTTCGCGCCGATGGTGCTCCGCGCCGACCCGTCGGTGTCGGCTCCGCTGGTGCAGCAGCTCGCGCCCACCCACGGCGGCATCTACAACCTCTCGGGCTTCGCCTCGAAAGACGGCGGCGCGTTTCTGGTGGAGGCGTCGCGCAAGGTGCTCCAGTGGCCCAAGTCGCTCGGAGTCGGCCTCTGCTTCGAAGAGGCCGAGGTGGTGCCGGAGCTGGCGAAGAAGGTCGAGCAGCTGTGCAAGCGCACCGGCTACTACGGCGCCTTCGAGGTGGAGTTCGTCGAGGCGCACGGCCGGTTTCTGCTGATCGACTTCAACCCCCGCTTCTTCGGCCAGATGGCGTTCGACCTCGCCCGCGGGCTCGACCTGCCGAAGCTGGTGTACTGGACCGCGATCGACGACCGCGCCGCGCTGCAGGCGTCGCTGGAGCAGGGCCGCCGCGCCACCCAGCTCACCGCCCGCCGCGCCTGGTGCAACCGCATCGAGCTCGAGCTGTCACTGCCGCTGTTTCGCCTCGCCGGCCGCATCGGCGGGAGCGAGCACGGCCAATGGCGCGACTGGCTGAAGCGCAACAAGAGCCAGATGTCAGACCCGGTGCTCGACGACTCCGACTGGCTGCCGGGGCTGATCGAAGCCGCCGGCGCCTTCATTCGCCGGGCGATTCACCCCCGCAGCACCTGGCGCTCCGCCACACAGGGCTGAGGGCCGGGTAGCTCTCGACAGCAACTTCCGGCTAGCGTCCGGGTTTCTCATTTCTCTGGCCGGCGGTGTCTGTACTCCGCAAGAAACCCATGCGCTCAAAACTCCTCGTCGTTTTGTGCCTTTTCCCTGCGTATGCCTGGGCAAAGCCGCCCGGCCCCGCGACTTTCTGCTCGAAATACCCGACCTCGCCGACCTGCAGCGGCACCCAGCCGGCCTGCACCTACTGCCACACGTCACCACCCACCCGGAACGTGTTCGGCGCGTCGATCGAGGCCCACCTGCTGCCCGGTCAGCAGCGGCCGCTGTCAGACACCGACTACGCCAACGCGCTCCCGGGCGCGCTCGCCGCGGTGGAGAGCGACGACAGCGACGGCGACGGCTTCCCCAACCTGGTCGAGATTCAGCAGGGCACCTTCCCCGGTGATCCCGAGAACCACCCGCGCAACGTGGCCTGCTCGGGCGCGGCGAACCCCGGCTACCAGGTGTGCAAGTACGACTACCACTATGCGTTTCGCAAAGTGGCGCTCGACTTCTGCGGCTTCTCGCCCAGCTTCGCCCAGATGCAGATGTTCGACGGCTACAGCGACGGGGTGAAGCAGCAGACCATCGACGACACCCTCACCGCCTGTCTGAAGAGCGACCTCTGGCGCGGCAAGAACGGCCAGCTTTGGGAGCTCGCCCACCGCAAGATTCGGCCGATCGGCTCGCTCAAGTCGGGCAGCGAAGACCCGGGCGCGATCGGGCTGGCCGACTACTACGACGACTACAACCTCTACACCTGGTCGCAGATCGACGATCACGACGCCCGCGAGGTGCTGACCGCGAACTACTTCGTCACCCGCACCGGCTCCAACCCCACCGTCTACGCCACCGCGGCCGACATTCCCTACAGCGGGCTCGGTCAGAGCTTCGTCGACACCGCGCACCGCGCCGGCAACCTGACGTCCAACTGGACCCTGACGTACTTCATCATGTTCACCGCGCTGCCCCGCACCGCGGCGGCGCAGGCGTACCGCGGCTACCTCGACCTCGACATCGCCAAGCAGGAGGGCCTGTACCCGGTCGCGGGAGAGCCGAAAGACTACGACCAGAAGGGCGTCACCGCGACGCTCTGCACCCAGTGCCACGCGACCCTCGACCCGCTCTCGTACCCGTTTCGCAACTACAACGGGCTCACCGGGCCGACGAGCGCGTTCGGGCAGTACGTGCCCAACCGAATGGAGACGGTGTTCTCGAACCAGAGCTTCCTCGCCCAGATCCCCGAGAGCGGCTACATCTTCAACCAACCGGTGAACAACCTGCTCGAGTGGGCGCAGACCGCCTCGAACAGCGATCAGTTCGCCCGCGCCACCGTGCTCGACTACTGGAAGCTGCTGCTCGGCGGCCCACCGACCTCGGATCAGCAGGCCGAGTTCAACCAGCTCTGGCAGGACTTCAAGGCGGCCGACAACTACAGCGTCGACAAGATGCTCCACGCGCTGATCAAGACGGAGGCGTACGGTGCTCCGTAATTCTCTGGTGGTGCTGATGGCGGCGGGGGCGTTGGTGGCGGCGCAGGGCTGCGGCAACAACCCGGCTTCGGGGGGCGGCGGCGGCTCGGCGACCGGTGGCGGCAGCGCGGTGGGCGGTGGCTCGGCGGTCGGCGGCGGCAGCGCGACCGGCGGCGGCTCGGCGACCGGCGGCGGCGGGCAAGACGCAGGGCCTCCGTTCGCGATCTCGAGCAAGGCGGAGGTGCGCTTCAAACGCAACATCAGGCTCACCACCGACTTCACCATCGCGCTCGGGTTCGACTTCGCCCAGAACCCGATCTGCAACGAGCTCGGCCAGTACTCGTGCACCCTGGTGGTGCACCCGCTGGCACTGGGCGGCACCGACCCCTACGGGAGCGGCCTGTACGAGCCGCTGCCGTTCACCGGAGCGACCTCGCCGATCGTGGTCGACCGGGTGGCGCTGAGCGCCTGCAGCCAGCGCGGCACCTACGACCTCGCCAACCCGGGCAGCGCGGCGATCTACAAGAACATCGCGGTCGACCAGAACGGCAAGCTCGACGTCAGCTCCCAGGCGATCGCCGACGCGGTGACCGAGCTGTACCAGCGGGCGCTGCTGCGGCCACCCACCGCCGCGGAGATCGAGATTCAGCGGCAGCTGTACCGCGACATCGAAGCGACCGGTAAGCCGAACCCCGCCGCCTCGTGGGCGACGCTGTCGTGCTTCACGGTGATGACCTCGGCCGAGAACCTCTTCTACTGAAAGACCCACGCCCATGGCCCTCAAAGACAATGGCCGTCTCAGCCGCCGTGAAGTGATGCGCGCGCTGTCGTTGTGCGCGGCGGGGAGCGCCACGCTCTCGCCGTTCCTCTCCGGGTGCCGGCAGTCGGCGCTCACCACCGATCAGCGCGAGCAGTTCGGGAAGAAGAAGGAGGGGCTGAACAACCCCAAGTTCCTGATCGTGATCACCGCCAGCGGCGGCGGCTCGCTGGTCGACAGCTTCTGCGCGGTGCGCGCGTCGGAGGCGGGCGCCAACGCCAACACCCTCAACGTGTACAACGACACCAAGGTCACCACCCCGGGCGGCTCGCCGTTTCGGGCGGTGGCGTACAACTCGAGCTCGATCGGCTCGATCCCGGTGCCGGTGAACGCGAACCAGGCGGCGTTCGTCAACAAGCACACCTCCGAGATGCTGGTGGCGACCACCATCGGCACCAGCGTCAACCACGTGGTGGCGCAGAAGCGCAGCCTCACCGGCAACGGCGCGTGGAACGGCCGCACGATGCAGGAGTGCATGGCGCTCCAGTACGGCGACGGAGTGCCGCTGCCGAACGTGAACATGGGCACCGGCGGCTACGTCGAGCGCGGCGCCGACGACACCCTGCCGTCGTACTGCTACCCCGAAGTGGTGGCGAACCCGGCGCTCTGGCCGCTCGGTCTCGACGGCGCGAAGGGCATCAAGAACCTGCCCGACCGCGAGCTGATCGATCTCGCGCGCAAGACCCGCAACGAGAAGATCGACCCGGGGTCGACCTTCGGCATCACCTTCCAGAACAGCCCGGCGCTGCAGCGCTGGTACGCGCAGCGCGGCCAGTCGCAGGCGAGCCTGGAGGCGATGGACCTGATCACCAAGCTGAACATCCTCCCCGACAACCCGCCGACGATTCCGCTCACCGAGTACGGGCTCTCGGCTTCGCCCGACGCGGCGAACCTGCGCGCGGTGTTCCCGAACTTCTTCACCGACAACTTCGAGGGCCAGGCGGCGGCGGCGTTTCTGCTGCTCAAGTACCGGGTCTCGGTCGCGGTCACCATCGGGCCGAGCTTCAACGTGGTGCTCAACAACGGCGGCATCAGCAACCCGCCGTTGGCGTTCGACTTCAGCCATCAGGATCACCGCGCGTCGCAGGCGTTCATGTGGCAGCGCATTCTGTCGGTCGCCGACCGGCTGATCGATCTGCTGAAGGCCGAGCCGTACGACGCCACCTCGGGCCAGACGCTGTGGGACAACACGATGATCTACGTGGCGACCGACTTCGGCCGCACCAAGCTCCGCCCCTCGGGCGCGAACCAGTTCGGCACCGGTCACGACCTGCACAACGGGTTCTTGATGCTCTCGCCGATGCTGAAGGGCGGCACGCTGTTGGGCGGAGTGAACCCCACCGACCTGTCGAGCAAGACCTGGGACACCGAGACGGGCGCGGAGCAGGTGGGCAACACCGACTCCAACGAACGCAACGTGTTCGCAGGAGTTCTTCACACGCTCGGGGTCGACACCACCGGCTCGGGGCTGCCCGACTGCAAAGCATTCCGCGTCTGAGCCTGTTACGAACGCGGAATGTCCCATTCGTTCGGCAAGCGCCCCAGCGGCGCCCGGCTCGAGAAGCTGCAGGGGTCGCCCCGCTACAAAGACGGTGTCTTTCACAACACCGCGCAGGTCGGCTCGGGGCTGAAGAAGGGAACCACCCTCAACACGATGGGTGAGTTTCTGCTCGGGCACCAGCGCCGGGTGCCGCTCGCGCCGCTGCCGGCGGTGAACCCGCTGGAGACCTGGAAGCGCCCGGTCGACACCGGCCTGCGCGCCACCTGGCTGGGGCACTCCACGGTGTTGCTGGAGCTGGGCGGGGCGCGGCTGCTGACCGACCCGGTGTGGGGCGAGCGGGCGTCGCCGATGACGTTCGCGGGGCCGAAGCGGTTTCAACCGGTGCCGGTGACGGTGGCGCAGCTGCCTCCGCTCGACGCGGTGCTGATCAGCCACGACCACTACGACCACCTCGACTACCCGACGATCCTCGAGCTGCTGAAGCTCGACGTTCCGTTCTACACCTCGCTCGGCGTCGGCCAGCACCTCGAGTACTGGGGCGTGCCGGCGTCGCGGATCATCGAGCTCGACTGGTGGGACACGGTGAAGCTGCCGCGCCACGAGGTGACGATCACCGCGGCGCCGTCGCAGCACTTCTCGGGGCGAGGGGTCGGCGGCCGCAACACCACGCTCTGGTCGTCGTTCGCGGTGAAGAGCGAGAAGCACACGGTGTTCTTCTCGGGCGACACCGGGCTCACGCCCGAGTACGGCGAGATTCGCTCCAAGCTGGGGCCGTTCGACCTGGTGATGCTCGAGGTGGGCGCGTTTCACCCGTCGTGGGGCGACATTCACCTGGGGCCCGAGAACGCGCTCGAGGCGCTGAAGCTGCTCGGCGGCGGCCCGTTTCTGCCGGTGCACTGGGGAACGTTCAACCTCGCGATTCACGCCTGGGATGAGCCGGCCGAGACGCTGCTGTCGAAGCGGCCGTCGCAGCTGTTGATGCCGATGCTCGGCGCCGCGTTCGAGCCGGCCAAGGGCGAGATCGTCGAGCCGTGGTGGCGGGAAGTCGCCGCGCTGGAGAAGAAGGCTTCAGCGAAGACGCAGCGGCCTGCGGAGCTGCCCGGCGAGAACGAAGCACTGGTCGAGCCGATCGATTGAAAAGCCGGGACCGGGACCGGGACCGGGCTCGGATTCGGGAGCGGGGACGGGTTCGGTCGACGGGTTCGTGCAGCGGGTTCGGGCTCGGGCGACCCCGAACCCGATTTCGAGTTTTTACCGAACGCGTGCCCGACCCCGACTGCGCACCCGGTCCCGGTCCCGGGCCCGGTGGTTCCTACTGCACCACGGTTCCCATCGCGTACGACACGCCGCCATCCCAATCGACCTCGATCAAGAACAGCGCGCCCTTCAGCTGCTGATCGAACGAGTTCGGCTGAATCGTGAGGTGGCGGGTATCTCCATTGTTCGCCGTATTCTGATCGAGGGTGAGCTGCAGCCGGGTGCTGCCTCCCTCCCAATAATTCGTGAAGTCGTACGCGGTGACGCTGAACGGCTGCGCCATCGGCGCGGAGGTGAACGCCTGCAGGTCGATGGTGGTCATCTGCCCGATCGGGAGGTTGACCGCCTTGGTGGTCCAGTTGCCGTAGTAGTTGATCGTGCCGCTGGTGGTGATGGTCGGCGTCACCGCCGCGAACGGAACCGCGTCGGCCGGCACGCAGGGGTCTTGCCCGGCGGAGGCGGCCGCGTTCGACCACGACTTCTGCGAGATGTAGGTCGCTCCCGGCGCGAGGTACGCGAAGTTCGGGTTGAAGGTGCACATGTCGGCCACTTCGCCGCCGTTCCAGATCGTCCACGCCGCGTGATCGTCGTCGCTCTGCGCGTAGGCCGGCGTCGTCTCGACGAACGGGTCGGTGGCGGCCTCGACCAGCTCGTGGCTGATGGTGGCGGTCATCGCCACGTCGATCGGCTCACCCTGGTAGTCGAAGTCGGGGCACTCGCAGACGATCGCGTACGAGACGTCGGTGCCGTTGGCGGTGAAGTCGTCGTGGTACCCCGAGTACCCGGTGCAGCACTTCGAGCCGGTGCCGTCGTCGTAGTTGGTCCCCTGGGGGATCATGAACATGTAGATGGTCTGGTTGTCGGGCGCGCCCCAGGCCGGGCTCGCGCCCATGGTGTTGTTGGTGATCTGCGTGCGCACCGCGTTGTCGGTGGTGGGAGTGGTCGAGATCGTCTGCGCGTTCAGCACCGTGATCGGCCCCACGCCGTACTCCGCGGTGGTGGCGCCCCAGTAGGAGTCGGTCTTCAGCTGGTTGAGGTAGCCGTTGGTGATCGTGCTGTTGGAGTCGGAGCTCACCTCCACCGGCAGCACCTTGGGCGCGGTGAGCACGTTGCCGCCGAAGCTCACCACCTGGGGCGGCGCCGAGTGCGCGCCCGGCGTGAAGGCGATGCAGGTGTGCGAGGTGGAGTCGCAGGCGCTCCCGCTGGCGCAGGTGTGGTTCGCGTCGCACGTCTTGCCCATGCCGAGGCCGACGCAGGCGTTGTTGCTGCAGCCGGTGCCGCCGACGGCCGCTCCGCTGCAGCTCTGCACCACCGGCTGGCCCCACGGCGTGCAGTCGATCACCAGCTGATCGGTGCCCGCGCAGGTCTTGGTCACCGCGCCCGGAGTACAGGCCGCGGCGGTGGTCGCCACGCAGCCGTTGTCTTTGTCGCAGGCGAGGTTCTGCTGCGGGCCGTTGCTGTCGCCGCAGTAGAGGAACGAGGCGTGGGTGTTGTTGATGGTGCAGGTCTTGCCGGTGCCCACCGAGCACCAGGCGCCGAAGCTCGACGGCACCGCGCACTGGCCCTGAACGGTGGCGCAGTCGAGCGAGCCGGCGGAGCCGCCCGCGTGGCACCAGTTGGCGGTGGTGCCGTTGCACACCCCGTTGCCCGAGCACTGTGAGCCGCCGCCCGCGCCACCACCCGCGCTGCCGCCACCCGCTCCGCCGCCGACGCCGCCGCCGCCACCGTTGCCACCACCCGCGGCGGGGTTGCCGCAGACGCCGAGGGTGCAGGTCTGACCCGCCGCGCACTCGGTGCAGGTGACGCCGTTGTTGCCGCAGGCGGTCGCCTGGTTGCCGGCCTGGCAGACGCCGCTCGCGTCGCAGCAGCCGTTGGTGCAGTTGGAACAGGTCTTGGTGCCGCCGCATGCAATGAGCAGGACGGTGGCAACCAGCAGCGAGGCGGTGAGGAAAAATCGAGTCATGGGGAGTGGGCCTATTTCCCATGATTTGGCTTAGGTTGTGAAGCGATGGCGGACAACGCAGGGGCACCCGGCCTCCAGTTCCGGCTCGGCAGCATTCCAGTGTTGATTCGCTGGTCGTTCTTCATCTTCCCCGCGCTCGGGTTCATGACTCAGTCGACCCGGCAGGCGGTCGCCTGGGCGGTGGTGCTGCTGGTGTCGGTGCTCCTCCATGAGCTCGGCCACGCCTTGATGATGCGCCGCTACGGCTTTGCTCCGCGGATCGAGCTCTACGCGCTCGGAGGCTTCACCTACTGGCCGCCGAACGCGCGCCCGACCACCCGGCAGCAGCTGTTGGTGAGCCTCTCCGGCCCGGGCATGCAGGTGCTGCTGGCGGGCGCTGCGCTCGGCGTCTGGTACGCGGTCGGCCTCGGCGCGGAGTGGGATTGGCTGTGGCGGATCATCGCCCGGGTGAACCTGATCTGGGCGGGGATCAACATGCTGCCGATGCTCCCGTGGGACGGTGGCAACGCGCTGGAGTCGGCGGTGACGCTGAAGTTCGGCGCGCGGCCGAAGGTGGTGGGCGCGATCAGCATCGCCTGCGGCGTGGCGGTGATCGTCACCGCCCTCCTCTGGGGCCAGAACATGATGCTCGGCTACGTCGGCATCATGGGCATTCAGCAGGGCTGGGTGCGGTGGAGCTACAAGGCGCCCACCCTCGAGGAGCTGCTCGCTGCCGCTGCGAAGAACACGCTGCCTCTCAACGTCTGGCCGCCGCTCATTCGAGCGCTGATGAGCAATGGCCGGCCCGACGTGGTGCGCGATCTGTTCGGCCGCCGCATCGCCGCTGGCCAGGCGATCACCGCTGCCGACGCGCAGGTGGCCCAGGCGATCGTCGCCACCTTGTTCGCCGAGAAGCACTACGCCGAGTGCGCCGACCTCTGCACCCGCTTCTTCAACGAGACCGGCCACGCCGAGCAGGCGGTGAACGCCGCGTCTGCCTTCACCAGGCTCGGAGATCTCGATGGCGCGATGGCCTGGCTCGAGAAGGCGATCGCCGCCGGCTTCACCGATCGCGCTTCGCTCGCCGCCGACGAAGACCTGGCCCCGCTGCGGGAGCGACCCGACTTTCAGGTGCTGCTGCAGCTGAAGACCTAGGTCACCAGGGCAGCAACGTCTTCAAGTGCGCGACCAGCTTGTCGGCCATCTTCTGCTGGGTGACCTGGCTCGGGTGGTAGTCGCAGCCGCAGCCGTCGACGTTGCAGTCCTGCACCCCGAGGTCGAGGTAGGAAACTTTCGGATCAGCGGCGGCCGCGATCGCCGCCTGCACGTGGCTCTGGTAGCTGGAGTCGTCGGTCATCGGCCCGGTCGCGCAGACGATGAACGCGTTCGGGTACTGGAGCCGCACCTGGCCGAGAAAGCCGGTGTACGCGGTCTCGAACGGCATGCCCGGGTCGCCGGTGGAGTAGTCGTTGGTTCCCAGGTTCACCACCACCACGTCGGGCTGGTACTGGCTGAAGCCGTAGCTGGAGGTGCCGTCGTCGGCGAACACCCGGTTCCAGATCTGGGGCATCGTCGCGCTCATGTCGCCGCCGTAGTTCCGGTACATGCCCTTGCCGGAGTAGGCGACCGCGACGTGACCGGCGTCGACCTGCCGTGCGGCGAGCGCGCCCCACGCCGCGTTCTCGTCTTCGGTGTCGGCCGAGAAGGTGCACGGCAGCATGCCGAGATCGCCGTAGCCGCAGGTGATCGAGTCGCCGACCATCTCGATCATTCGGGAGTAGGGGAACGGGGTGGCGATCAGCGCGCCGCCCACCGGCATGAAGCCCTTGAACTGCACGATGCCCTGAAACGACTCGGTGCGCTTCACCAGGGTGACGTCGTGCTCTCCGGCGGCGAGGTTGTTGGCGAGCATCGCGGTGACCGCGCCCTGCGTCTGCAGCAGCATCGGCGCGGCGCCGTCGACGAATCACGTCGAACTGGTTGCTGCCTTGATCGTCGAGCACCACGCCGACGCCGGTGCCCGAGAAGTGCGCGGAGACCGCGGTGCCGGGAAACGCGAAGCGCGCGCCGTTGGGATCGCTGAAGTCGAAGCGCCCGAGGTAGTGCACCAGCTCGGTCGGGCCCGCGTCGGCCGTGCCGCCGCCGGTCGCTGAACCGCCGCCAGTCGCCGCGCCACCGCCGGTCGCCGCGCCACCGCCAGTCGACGCGCCACCGCCTGTTGCGGAGCCGCCGCCACCGGTCGCCGAGCCGCCGCCGCCGGTCGCTGCGCCGCCGCCGATCGCGGAGCCACCACCCGCCGCTGCTCCTCCGCCGGTCGCGTTGCCGCCACCGGTCGCGCCACCGTCATCGTCCAGCCCGCCGGCCACACCGCCGCAAGCCGCGAGGCTCGACACCGCGACCGCAAGGAGGAGGCGACGCACCGCCGGAAACATAGGTGAAAAGTGTCTGGCACCTGAATTCAGACGCCAAGCCCTCGAATCCAGGGGCTTTCTCACCTCGTGGGACATTTGCCCACAAATGTTGCGCCTCTCGATACCAGTCTGGGTCTGACGGGAGATGAAGCGCGCACTCATCTCCTTCACTCTCGTCTTGTCGGCTTGCGGCGTCTCCAACGGAGTCGTGGGCGGCAACCCCAGCGACCCGAAGGCGAGCGGAGGCAAGGCGCTGCTCGACGTGAACGGCCCCGACATCTCGATCGACCAGGCTCAGCTGCAGGCCTCGATTCAGGTGGTCACCAACGCCACCGTCAGTCAGGCCGAGGTCGACGAAGGCTGCGCGGCGGCCACCACCGGCCGCACCCTGATTCGCTTCGACACCAAGACCCCGAACAACGGGCCGGGCGACTTCCACGTCGGCAACGTCTCGTGCAAGTCGACCCTCACCACCGCCAGCTGCACCAACGTCGACTGTTTTCAGAACCCCTCGTGCTGCTGCGGTGGCACCCAGGAGTGCACCGCCACCGGAGGCTCGGTGGGCGGGCAGTACTTCGAGTTCAGCTGCGCTCACAGCCACATTCACTACAAGAGCTTCGCGAACTACCGGCTGCTCGGGCACGACGGCACGGTCGCCGCCACCGGTCACAAGCAGAGCTTCTGCCTGATGGACCTGGCGGGCATCGCTCCCAACAGCTCGTGCAACGCGGCGGGCAACCACTACGGCTGCGGCGATCAGGGCATTCACCCCGGCTGCGCCGACGTCTACAGCTCCGCGCTGCCCTGCGCGTTCGTCGACGCCACCGACGTCCCCAACGGCGACTACACCCTCGAAGTGACGATGGACCCGCTCGACGCGATCAACGAAGCGAACGAGACCAACAACGTCCAGACCGCGCAGGTTCACCTCACCCAGAACACCAACGTCGATGCGGGCACCACCAACCCCGACGCCGGCACCGCGCTCTTCCTGGTGCGCCGGGGCGTGGGCAGCGAGCAGGGCGCGAACGCCTACTACGGCTCCAACATCGCCGGCTTCACCCCCGGCAGCTACACGCTCGACCTGTGGAAGCAGGAGCACCTCGGCCTCCAGCAGACTGTCGGCGCGCTCTACCGCAACCGCAACGAGCTCGGCTTCTGGCGGGAGATGACCTGCACCGCGGCGATCGACAAGGCGCTGGGCGGCTGCACGGTGACCAACTGGGCGAACGCCGACGACAAGCAGAACGGTCTGCCCAACAAGGGCACCGTGGCGATGGCGATCTCTTCGGCGGGCTACACCGAGTTCTTTGTCTTCCTGCCCGACGGGCACCTCTCGCCGTTCGCGATCCTCGACAGCGAGGGCCAGAAGTACGTGCCCAACCTCTGCACCACCTGCCACGGCGGCGAGTACGCCGGCAACGGTGCCCCCGACCTGGGCAGCATCTGGCGCGAGTTCGAGCCTTCGTTGTTGCAGCCGCTGCCGGGGCTCGACCCGGTGGTGGCCGAGCAGCAGTGGTACGACCTCAACCAGTCGATCAAGCAGGCGAACGCGGCGATTCGGAGCGAGGCCCAGGGCTCTCCGTTCGGAACCGACTTCGCGAAGTCCGCCTTGCTGAGCTACCTCGACGAGATCTACTCGCAGAGCTCGCCGCCGGTGTCCCGGCCGATCGGCGACCCCGCCCACGTGCCTCCCTCGTGGAACGGCGGAGCGACTCCGCAGGTGGCGGCGGCCAAGGTCGAGCTCTACGAGCAGTTCGTGGCGCCCTACTGCATGAGCTGCCACCGCGCGCTGGGTGCGGTCGACTACGCCAACTACCCCCGCTTCGAGGAGGTCAGCGCCAACCTCGGCAACGGCGACTCGCTGCTCAAGCGCTACATCCACGTCGACCCGAACGATCCGCTGCGTCACCAGCTGCCGTTCATGCCGCAGGCGCAGCTGCAGTTCGAGAACCTCCAGAACGACGCCACCGCGTTGATCGCGGTCGACACCTGGCTTTCGGTGGCCAACCAGCGGCCGCCCAACGCGCTGATCGCCGGCGCCGGCCAACGCACCGCCACCGCCGGCGACGTGGTCGCGCTCGACGCCTCGGGCTCGAGCAGCCCCGACAACCTGGCGCTCACCTTCACCTGGGAGGTGCTCTCGGGCCCGCAGGTGGCCTTCACCAACGCGACCGCGGCGACGACCAGCTTCGTGGCCCCGCCGGTGACGGTGGCGACCGCGATGACGGTGCGGCTGCGGGTGCGCGACACCAACGGCGCCGAAGGTGACGCGCTGGTGGCCTTCACCCTCAACCCGCCTCCGCCCACCATCGTCGACTTCGAGTACGCCGGCGCTCCGATCGCGATCCCCGACAACAACCCCACCGGAGCGGTCGCCAACGTCGACGTCAGCGACGGCCGCCAGGTGGTGGGGCTGAACGTGCAGGTCGACATCACCCACACGTACATCGGCGATCTGGTGGTCACCCTCCTGGGCCCCAACGGCTTCCAGAAGGTGCTCTCCGACCGGCAGGGCCGCAACGCCCACGACATTCACCAGACCTTCGCGGTGCCGGAGGCCGCCGGCTCCACCGCCACCGGCACCTGGAAGCTGTCGGTGGTCGACACCGCCCAGGTCGACGTCGGTACCATCGATCACTTCAAGCTCTCGTTCGCGGTGCTCGGCACCACCCACGCTCCGGTCGCCCGCATCGCGCAGATGCAGAGCACCATCGTCACCGCCGGAGACACCGTCGCCCTCGACGGCTCGGGCAGCTCCAGCCCCGACAGCCTGACGCTCAACTACGCGTGGGACGTGACCACCGGCACCGCGCTCCAGTTCTCGCCCTCGGCGGTGGTGCCGCAGGTGAGCTTCGTGGCGCCGAGCGTGACCGCGCAGACGAACTTCGTGGTCCGGCTGCGGGTGACCGACTCGAACGGCCAGTTCAGCGACGCCACCGCCAGCATCACGGTGAAGCCGCTGGTCACCGGCCAGCTGATGCTCACCGCCACCGGCGTGCCGGTCGCGATTCCCGACAACAACCCCACCGGCGCCACCGCCACCATCACCGCCGGCGACAACCTGCAGATCGCCTCGCTTCAGGTGAAGGCCGACATCACCCACACCTACGTCGGCGACCTCGCGCTGACCCTGAAGGGCCCGGGCGGCTTCGAGAAGGTGCTGCGCAACCACGCCGGCGGCAACGCCCACGACATTCACGACACCTATTCGGTGGCGGAGGCCGCGGGCCTCTCGACCGCGGGCACCTGGTCGCTGGTGGTGGTCGACGGCGCGTCGGCTGACGTCGGCACGATCGATAACTTCCAGCTCATCATCGGCACCAACGGCGCGTCGCAGGCGCCGGCCGCGGCGATCTCCGCCAGCGTCACCACGGTGGAGAGCGGGCAGGGTGTCACCCTGACCGGCACCGGCACCAGCCCGGCAGGTCTGTCACTGACCTATCTCTGGGACGTGACCGCCGGTCCTTCGGTGACGTTCAACCCGTCGGCGACGCTGCCCTCGGTGAGCTTCACCGCGCCGTCGGTGGTGGTCGACACCCAGCTCACCCTGCGGCTGCGGGTGACCGACTCGCAGCACCGCACCGGTGAAGCGACGGTGCAGCTGCTGGTGAAGCCGAACATGTCGCTCCAGATGATCAACGTCGTCTCCGCCGACACGCCGCTGGCGATCCCCGACAACAACGCGACCGGCATCGTCAGCACCATCAACGTCACTCAGATGCAGTCGATCGCCGCGCTGTCGGTGACGGTCGACATCACCCACACGTACATCGGCGATCTCACGGTCACCCTGGTGGGCCCGAACGGCTTCACCAAGGTGCTCCACAACCGGGCCGGCGGCTCGACCGACAACATTCACCAGACCTATGCGGTGCCCGAAGCGGTGGGGACGCAGATGGGTGGCGCGTGGCAGCTGAAGGTGGTCGATGGTGCCGCGGTCGACGTCGGCACGCTCGACGATTGGAAGATGACGCTCCAATAAGATGACGCTCCAATAAGACGTCTCAAAATAGGGGGTAGACATATGTAGGCCAGGGTAGTACTGGGCCGCACATGCGTACTCTCATCGTTTCGGCAGTGCTGTTGGCGGGCTGTGGCGTCTCACAGAGCGAGATCAACCAGGGCGGCGACGCCCGCGGCGAAGACAACGCCGAGCTCTCGACCTCCTCGCGCACCCTGGTCGCGCTGCGCCGCGATCTCCGCAAGTGCGCCTCGCCGATGTGCGGCGGCTACTACGTGCACGACGTCAACCGGGTGCACCTCACCGAGACCTACGTCAGCGGCCTCGACTTCTCCTCCAGCACCCTGGGCGACCACGAGCAGTCGCAGATCCTCGAGGCGGCCGACGGTGAAGTGGTGCTCCGCGGCAAGCTCGGCCCGAAAGACTCGCACGACATTCGCCCGTTCGTGGTGACCGACGCGTGGCGCGGCATGCCCGGCGCGGCCCCCGCGGCGGCCGACCTGGTGTTCTCGGTGAAGTCGATCACCATCGAGTGCTTCGCCGCTCCCTGCCCCTCGATGCAGTCGAAGAAGGGCAACGCCACCACCACCACCAACTTCCACCAGCTCCAGACCTTCGGCCTCGGCCACTTCATCAACAGCAGCTGGCTGCAGGATCAGGTGCTCAACAACGGCGCGCTGGTCGCGGGCACCATCGCCGCCGGCACCGACGACAACGGCGCCACCATTCAGGTGCTCTCGGCCACCCAGGTCTTCGTGCAGCTGCCCTACGAGCACTCCGCTTGCCCGGTCGCCACTCCGGCGTCGTGCAGCAGCGGCAAGGTGCGCCCCTACGTGCGCGGCGCCAACCTCTGCCTCACCTACCAGTCGTGCATGAACACCGGCATCTGCAACTACCTGGTGCCCAACTGCGGCGATGGCTACACCGCGTTCGGCTACACCGGCACCAACGGCTGCGGCAAGGTCGAGTGCGACCCGACCTGGCTCAACGAGTAAGCGCCGCTCACTGACAGCGCTTCGGGTTGCCGCCGCAGTTGTTGCTGGCGCAGTCCTGGTTCGATTTGCAGGGGGTGGTGTTGGGGCAGTCGAAGCCCGCACCACCCGACATTCCGCTCGGGGTGAAGTTGGTGCTCTGCACCGTGTCGGTGATCGTCACGTTGCCCTGTGAGCCGAGGCTGTTGTTGACCAGCCGCACGAACGGCTGACCGCTGCCCGCGTTCGCCACCACTCCGAAGCCGCTCACGCCGTTGATCGCGGTCACCATCGAGGTGCCGACCGCCTGCGCCGAGTTGCCGGCGTTGCCCTTCACGTCGACCAGAATGGTGCCCGCGTCGGTCTTGCTGTCGGTGTCGAACTCGAACACCTTCGGGCCGGTGCCGTCGTCGATCACGAAGATCTCTCCGTCGTTCACCGACTGGGTGGTCACCACCGTGCCGGTCGCCGGCGCCACCGGCTGAGCCACCAGGCAGTTCGCGCCGCAGGTGCCGCAGCCGGCGTCGTTGCCGTCGTCGCACGCCTCGGGCCCGTTGGTGGTGCCGTCGCCGCAGAACGCGCCGGTGAGGTTCTCGACCGCGGTGCAGTTGTGGTTGCAGAGCGCGCAGGTCGGCTGGCCGTAGGGGCAGCTCGACTCGTCGGCGCCGTTGCCGTCGTCGCACGCCTCGCCGCCGTCGGTGTCGCGCACCCCGTCGCCGCAGGTGTTGGCGGTGCAGTCGTTCTTGCACTCGTCGTTGTTGTTCGTGTTGCCGTCGTCGCACTGCTCGCCGGCCGCGGTGTTGAGGTGGCCGTCGCCGCACTGGGGCAGGGTGCAGTCGCTGTCGCAGCCGGCGCTGTTCGAGACGGTGCCGTTGTCGCACTGCTCGCCTGCCGCGGTGTTGAGGTAGCCGTCGCCGCACACCGGCGTCTTGCAGGTGCCGCCGTTGCAGCCCACCGTGTTCACGCCCGAGGAGTCGCACTGCTCGCCGCGGGCGGTGTTCCGGTGCCCGTCGCCGCAGCTCGCCGCGGTGCAGTCGGAGTCGCAGGTGGCGGTGTCGACCGCGCCGGTGTCGCACGCCTCGCCGAACGCCGCGTTGGTGTAGAAGTCGCCGCACACCGGGGTCTTGCAGGTGAGCCCGTTGCAGCCGTTGGTGTCGACGCCCGACGAGTCGCACTGCTCACCCGCCGCCGAGTTCTGGTGGCCGTCGCCGCAGATCGGCAGGGTGCAGTTGTTGTCGCAGGTGGCGCTGTCGACCAGGGTGCCGTTGTCGCACTGCTCGTTGGCCGCGGAGTTGAGGTAGCCGTCGCCGCACGCCGGCGTCTTGCAGGTGCCGCCGTTGCAGCCGCTGGTGTTCACCCCCGAGGTGTCGCACTGCTCGCCGCGGGCGGTGTTCTTGTGGCCGTCGCCGCAGCTGGCCGCGGTGCAGTCGGAGTCGCAGGTGGCGCTGTCGACGCCGCCGGTGTCGCACGCTTCTCCTGCCGCGGTGTTGGTGTACGAGTCGCCGCACGACGGCGTCTTGCAGGTGCCGCCGTTGCAGCTCACCGTGTCGGTGCCCGAGCTGTCGCACTGCTCGCCGCGGGCGGTGTTCTTATGGCCGTCTCCGCAGAAGGCGTTGGTGCAGTCGGAGTCGCAGGTGGTGCTGTCGGTGCTCCCGTTGTCGCACTGCTCGCCGGTGGCCGCGTTGACGTAGTGGTCGCCGCACGAAGGCGTCTTGCAGGTGCCGCCGTTGCAGCCGTTGGTGTCGACGCCCGAGGTGTCGCACTGCTCGCCGCGCGCGGCGTTGGTGTGGCCGTCGCCGCAGAACGCGGTGGTGCAGGTGGCGCCGTTGCAGGTGGCGGTGTCGCCCGCGTCGGCGGTGTCGCACTGCTCGCCGGCCTTGCTGTTGACGATGCCGTCGCCGCAGGCGGGGAAGGTGCAGTTGGCGTTGCAGCCCATCGACTCCACGCCGGTGTCGCACTGCTCGCCGCGCACCGCGTTGACGTGCGAGTCGCCGCAGAACGCCGCGGTGCAGTCGGAGTCGCAGGCCAGGGTGTCGATGCCGAGGCTGTCGCACTGCTCGGCGGGCGGGTTCACCACGCCGTCGCCGCAGCTCTCGCCCGACTTGCAGTCGCCCGAGCAGCCGTCGCCCGAGATGGTGTTGCCGTCGTCGCAGACCTCGCCCACCACCGTGTCGGTGATGCCGTTGCCGCAGGTCTCGTTGCTCCGGCAGTTGGCGGAGCAGCCGTCGCCGGGAGACGTGTTGCCGTCGTCGCACACCTCGCCGACCACGCTGTCGACCACGGTGTTGCCGCACTGCTCGGTCGACTGGCAGTCGGGGGAGCAGCCGTCGCCCGCGTCGTGGTTGCCGTCGTCGCACTTCTCGTTCACGTCTTTGATGTCGTTGCCGCACACTTCCTTCGAGCGGCAGTCAGACGAGCAGCCGTCGCCAGAGACCTGGTTGCCGTCGTCGCAGATCTCGTTGATCACGAAGTCGATGTAGTTGTTGCCGCAGCGCTCGTCGGAGAGGCAGTCGGAGGAGCAGCCGTCGCCGCCGTCGGTGTTGCCGTCGTCGCACACCTCGCCGCGGGCCACGTCTTTGTAGCCGTTGCCGCAGACCTCCTTCGACTTGCAGTCGCCGGAGCAGCCATCGCCACCGTCGGTGTTGCCGTCGTCGCAGACCTCGCCCGCCGCGAAGTCGGTGTAATTGTTGCCGCAGTGCTCGGTCGACAGGCAGTCGGAGGAGCAGCCGTCGCCGCCGTCGGTGTTGCCGTCGTCGCACACCTCGCCGCGCGCGATGTCCTTGTAGCCGTTGCCGCAGAACTCGGTCGACAGACAGTCTTTGCTGCAGCCGTCGCCCGAGATGTTGTTGCCGTCGTCACAGACCTCGCCGAGGTTGATGTCTCTGATGTTGTTGCCGCAGCGCTCGTTGGAGCGGCAGTCGTGGGAGCACATCGTGTCGTCGACGGTGTTGCCGTCGTCGCAGACCTCGCCCGCGGCGATGTCGGTGATGCCGTTGCCGCAGCTCTCGTTCGACTTGCAGTCACCCGAGCAGCCGTCGCCCGAGACCATGTTGCCGTCGTCGCAGACCTCGCCCTGGTCGATGGTGTGGTTGCCGCAGCGCTCGGTCGAGGTGCAGTCGGCGTTGCAGCCGTCGCCGGGCGTGGTGTTGCCGTCGTCGCAGACCTCGCCCTTCTGGGCGTCGATCACGTTGTTGCCGCAGGTCTCGTTCGACTTGCAGTCAGACGCGCAGCCGTCACCCGAGATCGTGTTGCCGTCGTCACACATCTCGCCGGGGTCGACCACGTGGTTGCCGCAGAGATCGGCGTCGGGCACGCACGACTTGCCGTCGGCGGAGCAGCGGGTGCCCACCGCGCACACCACGCCGGAGGAGCAGGCCTGGCTCTTGGGCTCGAAACAGCCGGCGAGCGCGAACGGAAGACAGAGGAGTGAGAGTCGCTTGAGCATGGGCGTCAGAAGTCCATCGAGAGGAGGCCGCCGCCGAGCGTCGGGACCAGTGAGGCGTGGGCACCGCCGACGCCGATTTGAATGCGGTAGGGCTGCAGCCGGTTGACGTAGAGCAGGGCGGCTCCGACCACCGCCGCCGCCGCGCCCACGCCGTAGGTGACGTAGGCCACCGTCTGGAGCACGTCGCCGCGCTGCTTCGCCGAGGCGATCGCCGGCGTGAGCTGACAGCCTCCGTTGGTGGGCGCCATCGTGGCGCAGTTCTTCACCATCGAGTCGTAGTCGCCGTAGCTGGCCTTGCCCCAGAACTGGAGGCCGACGCCGATGCCGGCCACCAGCACCCCGGCGCCGATCACCGCGTACGGCACCTGCACCGGCCAGAGCCGCTTGAACTCGGTGAGGTCGTCGGTGGTGAGCAGGTTGAGCTCGAAGATCTTGGTCTGCCCCGCGGGCAGCGGCAGCGAGAGCTCGTTGGTGAGGTAGCCCTCTTTCGACGCCACGATGCTGTGCGGGCCGCTGCGCACCTTGCCGGTGTAGCGGCCGGGCGCGGTGAAGAGCAGCTTGCCGTCGAGCTTCACGGTGGCGCCCTCCATCGTGCAGCGAATGTCGACGCCGGCGAGCTGCTTCTCGACCAGGGTCTTGTAGCGCTGGGCCTGCTCGAACTTGTCTTTGTCGAGCGGCGCTTCGCCGTACTTCATCGCCGCCTCGAGGTGCTCCAGCGTCTCCACCGGCTGGTCGAGGTTCACCAGCGCGAGCGCCATGTTGTAGTGAATCGCCGGGTGGTCCCAGAGCACCAGCGCCTCGCGGTACTTCTGGGCCGCCGCGGGGAAGAGCGACTCTTTCAGCGCCGCGTTGCCGGTCCTGAACAGCTCGAGCGCGGCCTTCTGGCGATCCTGGCTGACGCCCTTGGCCCACGGCCGGTCGGAGCCGCCCTCGAGCCCCTTCTGGGCGTCTTGAGCGAAGGCCGCGAACGCGCACAACAGCGCGCAGGCGAAAGTTGCTCGCATGGTGTTTCCCCGTTCCCTTACTTCAGTGTGTCGATCACCGGACTGCCGAGCTGATCCTCCAGCCGCTTGGCGCGCTCTTTTTCTTTGTCCAAGAGGTTGGAGACTTCTCTTCTGGCGAGGTCGGCGCGCGACTTCGCCTCTTCAGACAGACGCTTGGCCTGGAGCGCCTCGTCTTTGTTCTTCACCGCTTTCTGCTCCGCGATCTTGGCGTTCGACTCGGCCTCGCGGGCCTGGTCGAGCGCCACCACCAGCGCTTCCTGCTTCTTGCGCAGCTCGTCGGCGGCGGCCTCGGCTTCGGCCTGGGCCTTGGCGCGCTCGCGCTCCTTGGTCTGGGCCTGCTCGAGCGCTTCGGTCGCCTTCACCTCGGCCACCTTCGCCGCCACCGCCTGGCTCTGGGCGTCTTCGCGGGCGCGGTAGATCACCACCAACGCCACCGCCGACGCCGCCACCAGCGCCGAGAGGAAGATCACCGCGCCGATCGCCAGGGTGCGCCGGCGCCGCGCCTCGCGGCCCATGCGCGCCACCGTCGCCTCGAGGAACACCTTCTCGGTCTCGGTGAGGGTGCCGCGGTAGCGCCGCTGAAAGCGCTGGGCCTCTTCGGCCACGTCGCCGCGCCAGAGCAGGTCGTCGTCTTTGCCGTTCTGCTGCCACTGCTTCGCCGCCTGGCGGAGCTGATCGAGGAACGCGGCGTCTTCGCCCGACTCTTCCAACCAGCGCTTGAGCGTCGGCCAGGTCTGAATCAGCGACTCGTGAACGATCTCGACCGTCGCGGCGCCTCCGCCGGTCTGCACCACCAACAGGCGCGCCTGCACCAGCTCGTCGATCAGCGACTGCACTTCCTTGCTGTTCTTCTGGAGCTCTTTGAGCTCGTCGACCGAGACGATCGCCCGGGTGCGCTCGGGGGTGACCAGGCGGAGCAGAATCGCGCGCGCCAGCGGCACCGACTGGGGCGGCAGCTTGCGGAGCACCGCGTCGGCGTGGCTCGCCAGCGCGCCCGCCACTCCGCCGATCGCGTCGTAGCCGCCCTTGGTGAGCAGCTTGCGCGCGGGGTCGCGGTTCTCCCACAGCTTCTGGGCGGTGAACTGCAGCAGAGGCAGCGCGCCGGGCGTGGTGGCGAGGTAGCGCAGCATCTCGTCGACGATCGCCGGTACCTCGAAGCGGTAGCCGGCCAGCTCCGCGGGCTGAACGATCGCCTCCCGCAGGCCTTCGGCGCCGGGCGCGGTGAGGAACACCAGCCCCTGCGACAGCTCGGCCATGAAGCGGGGATCCTCCGGCACCCGGTCGAGGAAGTCGGAGCGGATCGACAGCACCAGTCGAATCGGCGAGGTGACGTCGTCGGCCACCGCCGAGAGGCAGGCGGTGAACGCGGCGCGCTCCGACGGGTCGGGCACCAGGGTGTAGAGCTCTTCGAACTGGTCGACGAACAGGAGGATGTTCGCCCCGTCGCGCCGCGCCTTCGAGCGCAGCACCGCGCCGGCGTAGCCGGGCTCGGTCATCAGCCGCTGGGCGAGCTTCTTCTGCTCGGCGAGGTCGTCGGCGATCGACGCCGAGGTCGACACCATCGGCGACAGAATCGTCGAGAGCGCGGCGAGCGGAGAGCGGCCCGGGCGAATCACCACCGACTCCCACTTCTCACCCGAGCGCTTCAGCGCGGGCACCAGGCCGGCGCGCACGAAGCTCGACTTGCCGGCGCCGGAGGGGCCGACCACGCCCAGCAGCGGCCGCTCGCGCACCCGGTTCACCATCGCCGCCACGTCGTGGGCGCGGCCGAAGAAGCGGTCGGCGTCGCTCTCTTGAAACGACGACAGGCCGGCGTACGGGCTCTCGTCGAGCCGCACCTGCTTGGCGAACCGGCCGGGCAGAAACGCCTCCAGCGCGCGCAAGAGCGAGACCGCGTCGGCCCAGCGCTGGTCTTTGTGCTTCATCAGACACTTGTCGACCACCGCCGCCAGCTCGGGCGGCACGTCGCCGGCCTTGGCGAGCAGCTTCGGCATCGGCTCCTTCAGCCGGCCGGTGATCATCAGCTGCTGGCCCTCGAGCGGGTCGAGCGGGTGTTTGCCCGCCAGCATGCGGAACAGCATGATCCCCACCGCCCAGATGTCGGCGCGGTGATCGATCGGCACTCCGATGCCCCACTGCTCGGGCGCCATGTACGCCAGGGTGCCCATCATCGCGCCGTGCTTGGTGAGCTCCTTGTCGTCGGTGTCGTCGAGCGAGGTCGACGGCGGCCGCGGGCGCATCGCGAACTCGGGCGAGTTCTCGTCGCCACCCGAGAGCACCTTGGCGATGCCGAAGTCGAGCACCTTGGTGGTGCCGTGGTCGGTGATGAAGATGTTGTCGGGCTTCAGGTCGCGGTGAACGATGCCCTGCGAGTGCGCGTAGGCGAGCGCGCGCACCACCGGCACCATCAGCTCGACCGCGCGGGCGAAGGGCAGCGGCTTGTCGCCCTTGATCTGCTTGCTCATCGTGTTGCCCTGGAGGAACTCCAGCACCATGAACGGGTTGCCCTGCCAGGCGTCGACCTCGTAGATGATGACGATGTTCTCGTGGCTGCACGCGGCGGTGGTCCGGGCCTCGAGAATGAAGCGCTTGGTCAGCTCCGGCGAGTGGGTGTGGAGGAACTTGATCGCGACCCTTCGGCCGAGCCGGGTGTCGCGCGCGAGGTAGACCGAGCCCATGCCGCCGTGGCCGATTCGGCGGATCACCTCGTAGTGGTGAATGCGATCGCCCTGCTGCGGCGCGCGCATCGGCGTCTGCGGAATCTCGGGCTTGGTGAAGCCGCCGCCCGACGACGGAGGCTGCGAGCCGGGCTTGATCCCCGCTTCGGCGCGCGGAGGCACCACCGCAGTGATCGGCTTCGCGCCGGGAAGGTCGGGTGAGCTGGGCGACTTCGGCTGCGGGAGCGCGGGCGGAATCTGCGGCGCGATCGTCTGCGACGGCAGCTTGGGCGGAGGCACCGCGGCCACCGGCGCGTTCGACGGCGGCGCGGGGCGCACCGGGAGCGGCACCGAAGGCGGAGGCAGTGGCATCGCCTGCGGGTCGGTCGCCTTCGCGCCGGGCAGCGGCACCACCGGCGCCACGTTGGGGAGATCGAGCGGCGGCGGCGCCACCGGCGGCAGCTTCAGCGCCTGCGACGACTCCGGGCTCCTCGGCTGGGGCGGGAGCGTCGGCTCCATGTACGGCTTGAACAGCATGCTCGGGTCGATCAACACCGAGGGCGCGCCGGGCGCGGGCGAGTTCTCACCGCCGATGAAGGTCGACTCGGAGCCGAGCGCGGCGGGGCCGGCGACCGCCCACGGGTCGAAAGGCTCGGGCGGTTTTTCGAGCGGCTCGTCTTTCTGAATCGGGCTGCCGGGAACCTCCCAGTCCATCAGGTCGTCGCCCGCCGGGCGCTCGGCGAGATCGGGTTCCATCAAAATGGTGTGCGCGGGGCTGTCGGCGGTTTTTGCCGAGTCGCTCTCGGGCGAGGCCGGGTTCACGACCGTCTGGTCGGGTTGAGTATTTTTGCTCACGGGGACTGGCCGAGAGTGTACCGCTTTCAACCGGCGCCACTAGACTGTCGCGCTGTGCGCAAAAGGCTGACCCTGTTGCTGTGTGTAGCAGTCGCATCCTGCGTGGGGACGGTGGGCGGTTCGGGGGGTGGATCAGCGACCGGCGGAGGGGGTTCGGCCTCCAGCGGCGGTGGCTCGGGAGGCGGCGCGCAGGGCGGGGGCTCCGCGGCAGGCGGCGGCTCGGCGACCGGCGGAGGCGGCGCGGCCAGCGGAGGTGGTGGCGCGTCGACCGGCGGTGGCACGGGAGGCGGCACCGGCGGCGGCGGGGGCAACCTCGACAGCGGCACCGATGCGGGCGTCGACGGCGGAGTGGACGCGGGCTTCAGCTGCGTGGGCCGGGTGGTCTGCGACGACTTCGAGGGCAGCGGCTTTCCCCAGGCGCCGTTTCAGATCACCACCAGCTCGGGCGACGTGACGCTCGACACCACCCGCGCGGTGAGCGGCACCCACTCGGTGAAGATCAGCACCGACCCCACCACGCCGGGCGACACCTACCGGCACGCGATGCTGTCGATCACCGGCGCGCCGCTGATCCCCCTCGCCAACGACACCACCTACGGCCGGTTCATGATCTACACCGACCGCATTCCCGACCAGACCGTGCACTGGACCTTCGCGCACGGCGACGGGCCGATCGGCGACGGCACCAGCTCCAACTACAACCTCGGCGGCATGGGCGGCCTGATGGCCAACTACTACCGCGACACCAGCCCGGCGGCCGACTGCTGGCAGACCAAAGACGTGCCGTTCCCGACCGGGCGCTGGGTCTGCGTGGCTTTTCTGTACGACGGCCAGAACAATGAGATTCGCTTCTGGATGGACGGCGCCGAAGTGCCCGAGCTGCACGTGCTCGGCAATCAGAAGACCGCCCAGACCTGCACCGACTCCTCAGTCGACGGGAAGTGGTACGCGCCGCAGTTCGGGAACCTCGGCGTCGGCTGGGAGAGCTATCAGCACGACGTCGACGGTGGCCATGTGGCGTGGCTCGACGACGTGGTGTTCGACACCGCGCCGATACCGTGTCCTTGATCAGTATCAACCTGATCATTCCGGCCGAGTAACAAGCGCGAAAAATCAGCGACGTTCTCTGGCGAAATTTCGCCCGCGGGCGCATTGTTCTTCAGCGAGGCGGGAGACCATGAATATCGAGCACCAGAGCGCAGAGAGGGTTGGCGCGATGTTTCCCACCGAAGATCTTCATCCCGATTGGCGCCGCGAAGTCGACCAGGTGCTGGCCGACGTGCTGGTGCTGTCACGGCGACGGTTGTTCATTTCTGCCGCCAAGCGCATCGGCGAGGCCCGCCGCTACCTGGAGGAGCACCTCCGCCAGGCCGCGCTGCTCGCCACCTTGAACGCGCTCGCCGACGCGATCAGCTCCTGGGACGCCGACCGCAGCTGTGAGCTGGCGGTTCAGCTGCGCAACGAGCTGGTGACGCTGCCGTAATCAGCGCTTCTGCTGTTCCCAGCTGCCGTCTTCCACCCGCTTGAACCAGTGGGTGGGCAGGTCGAACCGCTTCAGCTGCCGCGGCAACAGGGTGAGCAGCCTCGCCACCCGCTCGCGATCCTTCATCGGTGTCAGCGGCGTGCGCACCACCTTGAAGCGCTCGATCGCACGCGGGAGGTGCGGCACCACCGCCTCCACCATCTGCTCCGGGGTGATCGCGTTCCAGTTGGCGCCGGGCAGGCCGATCTCCAGGTCGCGCAGCTGGGTCAGCCGCGCCAGCGTCGCCGGCCAGGTCCACTGCGCGGGCTTGCCGCTGCAGCTGTCGCCGGTGGGGTAGACGCTCACCTCTTCCAGCGGCGGCAACACATCGAGCTCCGCCAGCATTCTCAGGCCGTGGTCGCTCACCCCGTCGGCCACCCTCAGGCTCTTCATCTTCGAGCTGAAGTACGAGACGTCGTTGAAGCTGGCCTTGCGCACCGTCGCCCATTCGTCGAGCGCCATCGACTCGCGCGCCTGGTACACCCGCTTGGCCGTGGTGTGCACCACCGCGACGAAGCCCTTCTCGAAGCCGGCGGCGCTCTTCACCACCGCGCTCCCCAGGTGCCCGAGCCACTTCGCGCCGTGCTTGTTGCGCAGCGCGATCTCCCGCTCGGCGCCCTCGCGGCTCTGGTTGCCGTTGGCGCGCTGAAACTGGAGGGTGATGAACTCGCCGCGCGGGTCGCCCGCCTCCGACAGCTTGTCGGCGGCGATCAGGCGGAGCTCGTCGTTGAAAGGGTCGGCGTAGACCGCGGCGATCAGCGACTCCGGCGTCTCGGCCCCCGGCGCGGTCGCGATCGGCGCGCCCACCGGCCGTGGCTTTGCCTTTCGGAGCGACAGCTCGAGCGCCTCCAGCTCGGGAGCCACTTCGGTCGACAGCGAGCGGGCGCCGGGCCTCGGCGGCAGCGCGTGGCGCTTGAGCGCGCGCTCGAGATCGGCCGACCAGCGCAGGCCCGGCATGTTGACGTCGAGCAGCTCGATCATCTCCGCCGCGCGCGGGTCGGCAGGGAACTTCGCCAGCAGCTTCAGCCTCCCGCGAATGAAGTGCTCCTGGGCGCGCTCGCGGGCGCTCGCCAGCAGCAGCGTCTCGGCGAGCAGCTGCACGTCGGCCGGCCGCACCGCGCGGGCGCGCTCGGTCCACGCCAGGTAGTCGTCTTTCTGCGAGCCGCCCTGCTTGATCGTCTCCACCCGCATCGCCTTCGACAGCGCCACGATCGCGTCGCGCACCTTGGGCAACCGCTCGCGCGCCCACACGTCGAGCAGCAGCGCGAGCGCGCCTTCACCGTCTGAGCTTTCCAACGCGGCAGACGCTCTCTTCAGCAGCGCCCGAACGGCCGGAGCTTTTCGAGGCTCCGCCACTGCTCAGGCCCCGAATTTCTCGAGCACCCCGCCCACCACCGACTGCGCGATCGGGTGGTACGACGCCTTGTGCTTCTCGAAGGTGGCGCGGGCGGTCGCCTTCGTCTCCGGCCGCTGGGCGAGCGCCTGGTAGAGCGGCCGCAGGTACTTCATGCGCCCGATGCTGCCGAGCAGCTCCTGGGCGCGCGGCGCGGCGGGCGCGTAACCCGACTCGCAGGCCAGCGTGAGCCACGCGACCAGCACCTCGGGGTTGGTGGCCTGGGTGAGCCCAAAGCGCTGGTCGAGGGCGGCGCAGTCGGCGAACGGCCGCGGGGTGGCGTCGAGAAACAGCTGCCACTCCGCCGGAGTCCACTTGGAGGCGATCAGCTGCTCGGGCACCTTGCCCGCCTGGGCGTTCACCACGTCGAGCCGCTTCGAGAACGGCTTCGGCGCGTTGGCGGGAATGCCGTCGCCGTCGATCCACTTGTCGGAGTCGATCTGCTTCAGCACTCCGGGGAGCTCCTGCTCGACCAGCCGCAGGAAGTCGTCGGTGGCGGCCGCGCCGAAGCGGTGCGAGTCGAGCCACTTCTTCAGGGTCGCGTCGAACGCGCTCTTGCCCGCCGCGGCCTCCAGCGCGCGCAGGAACAGATAGCCCTTCTCGTAGGGCACCACGCTGAACGCCTCGTCGGGGTCGACGCCTTCCAGGTGGGTGCGAAGCCGGGTGAGCTCGGGGCGCTGCTTGAAGCGCTCGATCGCGCGCAAGAGCTCGTGGTGGCCGATCGCCGCGTGGAGCGCCGCCATCTCGGGCCCCTCGAGCGCCTCGAGGATTCGCCGCTCGGCGAAGACGGTGAAGCCCTCGTTGAGCCAGAAGTGCTCGGCGCTGATGTTGGTGACCAGGTTGCCGGTCCACGAGTGGGCCAGCTCGTGCGCCACCACGTTCACCAGCGAGCGGTCGCCCGCCAGCAGCGCCGGAGTGAGGAAGGTCAGCCGCGGGTTCTCCATTCCGCCGTAGGGGAACGACGGCGGCATCACCAGCAGGTCGAAGCGCTCCCAGTCATAGGGGCCGAACAGCGCCTCCGCGGCGGCGAGGTGCTTCTCGACCTCGGCGAACTCGTGCTGCGCTTTCTCGACCACGCCCGGCTCGGCCCACACCCGTGAGCGCGGCGACAGATCGCGCGAGTCGAGGTCGCCCACCGCGAACGCGAACAGGTAGGGCGGAATCGCCTGCGGCATCTCGAAGCGAAAGGTCGCGCTCTCGCCGGCGGCCGACTTCCCGCGCGGCGCGGCGGCCATCACCGCGGTGAGCGCCTTCGGCACCTCGAGCGACGCAGACCAGGTGACGCGAAAGCCCGGCGTGTCCTGGCAGGGGAGCACCGAGCGGGCGTGAATCGCCTGGCACTGGCTGAACAGGTACGGGTGCTTCTTGCCGTGGGTCTGCGCCGGGTCGAGCCACTGCAGCGCCGACGCGGTCTTCGAGGTGCGGTAGCGAATCATCACCGCCTGTGCACCCTCGGGGAGCTGGATCTCGAGCCGCGAGCCGAGCACCGGGTCGGCCGCGTGCAACAGGTGCTGCAACGGCTTGCCGGCTTCGTCGGTGACCGAGTCGATCTGCAGGTCGCGGGTGTCGAGGTCGAAGGCGCCGCCCCGCGCGGGCTCCGCGAGGCGCAGGGTGACGCCGGCGATCAGCTGGTGCGCGCCGAAGTCGACCGCGGCGCTCCAGTCGAAGTGGCGCACGCGCGCCTGGGTCGAGTCCGAGAACGAGTGCGGATCAGGTCGGCTCATGGCCACGCTTCATGCCACGACCGGAGCCCGCCGTCAGTTGCAGGGACAGGTGCTGCAGATCGCCAGCTGAAGCTGGTCGGTGAGCGTGCTCGAACACGATGATCAGCGCGCGGCGCATGCTTCGAATCTAGAGTGAAGGCCGCAGATGGAACAAACGGAGACGACCGGGGGACTCTCTGTGGGGCGATTGCTCGCGCTCGCCGACGGCATCTTCGCGATCACGATGACGCTGCTGGTGTTCGAGCTGAAGGTGCCCGAAGCCGCCGCCGCTCATCTGGGCCAATCGCTCGGCGCGCTGTGGCCGAAGTTCAGCGTCTGCCTGCTCGGCTTCATCACCCTGGGCTTCTCGTGGATCGGTCACCACAACCAGTACGTGGCGATCGTTCGCACCGACCGCTCATTTCTCTGGATCAACATCGCCTTCCTCGGCTCGACCTGCTTCATGCCGTTCTCGTGCGCGCTGCTCGGCACCTACACCTTCGACCCGATCGCGATCGCCACCTACGGCGCCAACATGACCCTCGCCGGGCTCGTTCTCTACTGGCACTGGAGCTACGCCACCAAAGGCGGCCGTCTGGTGCGGCAGGAGACGAGCCCCGAGCTGGTGAAGGCCACCAAGCTGCGGGTGATTCGCGCGCCGATCGGCTACCTGGTCGGGTCGTTGCTGTGCCTGGTGAGCCCGATCGCCAGCCTGGTGGTGTTCGCGGCGATCCCGATCTCGTTCATCATTCCCGGCCGCGTCGACCGCCACCTGAAGTGATGCAATCGATTCACCCGCAGGCCGTACGTCGGGCATGCACACGCTCGCCCTGACGTTGGTGTTGCTCGCGCAAACCCCCGCAGTGACTGAGCCTGTGGCGCCTCCGGCCGAGAAGCCGGTGGTGGAGAAACCGGTGGCGGAGAAACCGGTGGTGATGGAAGACGACGAGGTGCCGGCGAGCTCCTTCGACACCCGGCTCGCGGGTCTGACGCCGGAGCAGCGGGCCGACGTGCTGGTCGCCCACGAGCGCGCGAAGAACGGCGGCATGGTGGCGATTCTGGTGCCGCTCGGCTCGTTTCTCTTTCTGCTCGGCGGCGTCGCGCTGGTGCTCGCGGCCTGGGTGCGCATCGCCCGGGAGCGGCAGCTGACGCTGCGGCACGCGATCGACAAGGGCGTCTCGCCGAAGGAGCTGATGCAGCCGCCCGACCCGCTCTCCGATCGGCGCCGCGGCATTCTGCTGGTCGCGATCGGCGTCGGCCTCGGCATCGTCGTCGGTGCCACCAGCGAGTGGATCTACGCCTCCGTCGGCGTTCTGCCGCTCGCGGTGGGCGCCGGTTACCTGATCAACTTTCGCCTCGCGCCGAAGTCGAAGGCGCTGCCCGAATCAGCCGCGTAGGCCCGGCGCTTCGTGGCCGGAGCGCTGCACGTACTCGGTGTAGCCGCCTCCGTAGACCAGCGGCCCCTGCGGCGTGAGCTCGAGCACCCGGGTGGAGAGCGCGCCGAGGAAGTGCCGGTCGTGCGACACGAACAGCATCGTGCCCTCGAAGTCTCTCAGCGCGTCGATCAGCATCTGCTTGGTCGACAGGTCGAGGTGGTTGGTCGGCTCGTCGAGCACCAGGAAGTTCGGCGGGTCGTAGAGCATCTGCGCCAGCACCAGCCGCGCCTTCTCGCCGCCTGACAGCACCCGGATCTGCTTTTCGACCTCGTCTCCGGTGAAGCCGAAGCAGCCGGCCAACGTGCGCAGCGCGCCCAGCGAGGAGCGGGGGAAGGAGTCGATCAGCGACTGCTGCACCGTCTTCTCGCCGTCGAGCACGTCCATCGCGTGCTGCGCGAAGTAGCCCAGCTTCACCGAGGCGCCGATGGTGGCGGTGCCGGTGTCGGGCTCGGTCGCTCCGGCGGCGAGCTTGAGCAGCGTCGACTTGCCCGCGCCGTTCACCCCCAGCACGCACCAGCGCTCCTTGCGGCGCACCAGAAAGTCGAAGTCGGAATAGATGACGCGCGGCCCGTAGGCCTTGCCCACCTTCGTGAGCTTCACCACGTCTTCGCCCGAGCGCGGAGGCGGCTTGAACTCGAACTGCACCTTCTCGCGGTGCTTCGGCGGAGCGAGCTTGTCGATCTTCTCGAGCTTCTTCACCCGCGACTGCACCTGGGCCGCGTGCGAGGCGCGCGCCTTGAAGCGCTCGATGAAGGCGATCTCCTTCGCCAGCATCGCCTGCTGGCGCTCGAAGGCGGCCTGCTGCTGCGCGTCTTCTTGTGCCTTCTGCTTCTCGTAGAAGTCGTAGTTGCCGGTGTACGAGTTGAGCTCTCCGGAGTCGATCTCGATCAGGCGGGTGCAGATGCGGTTGATGAACGCGCGGTCGTGCGAGGTCATCAGCAGCGCGCCCTCGTACTGCTTCAAGAAGCCCTCCAGCCAGATCAGCGACTCGAGGTCGAGGTGGTTCGACGGCTCGTCGAGCAGCATCGCGTCGGGCCGCATCAACAGAATGCGCGCCAGGGCGACCCGCATCTTCCAGCCGCCCGAGAGCGCGCCGACGTCACCCTCGACCTGGTCGGGCTGAAAGCCGAGGCCGGCCAGAATCTCGCGCGCCTTGCCCTCGAGCGCGTAGCCGCCGAGCGAGTCGAACTGGCCCTGCACCTCGCCGAAGCGCTCCACCAGCTTGTCGAGCTCGTCGGCCCGCGCGGGGTCGGCCATCGCGTGCTCGAGCTCCTTCAGCTCCGCCGCCACCGCCGCCACCGGGCCGGCGCCGTCGAGCACCTCTGACAACACCGGGCGGCCCTTCATCTCGCCCACGTCCTGGCGGAAGTAGCCGATGGTGACGCCGCGATCGATCGACACCTGGCCTTCGTCGGGCTCCTCCTCCTTCATCAGGTAGCGGAAGAGCGTGGACTTGCCCGCGCCGTTGGGGCCGATGAGGCCGACCTTCTCACCGCGGTGAATCGCGGCGGAGGCGCCTACGAAGAGGATTCTGTTTGCCGAACTGGGCGGCGATGTTGTCGAGGCGAAGCACGCGCTGCGCCTACTACGGGTCGCGTTGACTTCAAAATGCCACTGCGCGTTGATTTGCCACATGCACACCTGCTCGAAGTGCGAGGGCTTCGTTCCCCAGGGGGTCGAGCGTTGCCCCAACTGCCGCTCACCCCGCAGCAGGTTGAAGCTTGGGCTCGCGCTGGCGGGCGCCGCGATCACGCTCTCGGCCTGCTACGGCCCGGCGGCGCGGGTGCGCCCCGACGACGCACCGGCGCCGAGCTCGGCGACCACGGCCGACCCCGACGCCGGTCACTGACGCTGCGTCAGTGGTGCTTCTTGCCGTGGTCTTCGTGCCGCTCTTCGCGGCGCTCCTCACGGCGTTCTTCGCGACGCACTTCCTGGCGAATCTCGTGGCGCTCCTCGGCGCGGCGCCAGTGGCGATAGCGGCCTTCGGGGTAGGCGACCAGCCGGCCCGGCACGCGGCCGCGCTCGACCTCGACCCACTGGCCGCGGTGATCGCCGGCGCGGTACCAGCGCCCGCCGTGCCGGGTCCAGTACACGTGGTCGACCATGAACACCTCTTCCTCATGGTCTGGCACCACCTGGATACCGGGCTCCACCTCCACCAGCGCCGGCGCCGCTTCGAAACGAACCGTCGGAATCGGTGGGGCAGGAACGGCCACTTCGACTCGAACCTGCGCCAGCGCGGAGGAACCAACCAACACTGCCAACAGTGCGATGTGCTTGTTCATGGGTTTGAGCATACGCATCGAGACGGAGCTGGAAAGGCGGTTGTTCACCGCCAATGTGCTCAACGGTAAGTGCGGCGTGTTGCCGTTTGGTGCCGTACGATTTCGTACATGCGTTGGGCACTGATCGCGATCGCGCTCCTTTTCAGCAGCTGTCTCCACGGAGCCGCCACGCTCCAGCAGTACCCGCAGCTGCTCGACTTCCCCCAGACGCCGCCAATCGTCGAAGGCCAGTGGCTGGGCATCACCACCAGCGAGTTCGAGCTCGACACCGACCTGCCCGAAGAGCAGGCCCGCTACGCGGCGGAGATCTGCATGCGGGAGATCGCCGCGATTCAAGCGGTGATGGGCAACAGCGAGCCGCCCCACCAGGTGCCGGTTCGGTTGATCGCGATGGCCGACAGCGTCGCGTTCGACTCCAAGTTCAGCGCGCGGGTGCTGGCGCTCTCCACCTGGCAGCACGGCCAGCAGCTGCTGTTGCTCTCGGGCGTGCCGGAGCGCTGGGAGCACCGCGCGTCGCTGGTCGAAGGCGCGCCCGCCACCGTCACCCACGAGATGGCGCACGTGGTGCTGCGCCGCTACTTCCCGGTGCAGCCGCGCTGGTTCGCCGAAGGGCTGGCCGAGTACCTCGCCAGCTACAAGTGGAGCCTCGACGGGAGCCAGGTCGAGCTCGGGGTGGCCAACCTCAACGCCTACGCCGCGTATCAGCACTACCGCTCGGTGGGCCTCGCCGAGATGCTCGACTGGGGCGGCGCGTCGGTCGCCGACGGCGAGGCGGCGGAGGCCTCACGCTACGGCTACGCGTGGGCGTTCGTTCACTGGATGATTCACACCCAGCCGCAGCTGTTCGCCGACGCGATGAGGCAGATTGCCAATGGCGCGGGCGCGATCGAGCAGTTCGATCGCGAGCTTGCGCCGCGCGGCCCCGAGATCGACGGGGCGGTGCACGCGTACATGAAGACCGGCGACTACCAGACGATCTTCCTGCCGGTGAAGACCAGCCGCCACACCGCTCAGGTGCACCCGCTCACCACGGAGGAGCGCGCGCAGGTCGACGCGTTGATCGACGCCGCCTCGCAGGGCTACCGGCGGAAGTGAGGGTTTACTTGCTGCCGAGCTCGCTGCGCTCGAAGTGGTCGCCCGACCAGACGAAGTGCGCGGTGGAGCCGTTGGTGTAGCCGATCGTCAGCTGACCTTCGGGGTTGAGCTCGAAGCGCGAGGCGCGGCCCAGGCTGCAGGTCGCCGCCGGCCACTCGAGAACGCGCGCGCCGCTGTTGCCCTTCACCACGTACATCGCCATTCGCAGCTCGCTGTCGCCGTGGCACTCGCCCGCGTTGGTGTACGGGTTCTTGCCGGTGAGCACGGTGAAGATCGGCCGCATGTCGGGCAGGGTGAGGCTGGTGGGAATCGGGAGGTCGACCTTGATCGCCTCCACCGCGGCGTCACCGACCGACAGCGCCGCGATGCTCTCGGGGGTGAGGTCGTTGTCGCCCTGCACCCAGACCGGGTAGTGGAGCACCGCGAAGCCGACCCAGCCGGTGGGCCGCGACTCGACGCCCTCCACGGTGGCCGGCGGGTTCAGCTTCACGTTCTTGCGAAACTCGTCGGGCACGCGCGTCGGGCCGCCCTGCATCTCGCCGTGCTCGCAGTTGGAGAGCTCGGTGCCGTCTTTGTGCACCAGCGCCACGCACAGCTGGAGCGTGAGCTGGCCGGTGCCGGGGAAGCGGGGGAACGCGCGGCCGGGGATCGCGATCTCGTAGTTGAGCGCTTTCTTGTCGGCCTCGGCGCCGCTCTGCACCAGGTCCTGCCCCCAGCTCGGAGCCGCCACCGGGTCTTTGTGCTGACCGTCGGGGCCGAAGAGGTACTTGTAGCCGCGCGCGGTGGTGCCGGCGCCGGGGAAGAAGAGGTCGACCACCACCTGGTCGGTGCTGGTCGCGTCTTTGCCGGGCAGGGTCACCGCGATGAACACGGTGTCTTTCTTGAAGCCCAGCTTCGCGGAGATCTCTTTCGCGTCTTTCGCCGAGTACTTGAGGTCTTGAGCGCCGATGAAATCTTTCAGCACCCCGTCGAGCTTGGGCTCTTTGGCGAGGGTGTTCATCGGCCGCACGGGCTTTTCTTTGGGCTCGCCTTTGGCGGGAGCGGCCAACGTCAACAGGAGAACTGGCAGGAGAGCCATGGGGGACTTCCTTAGCATTTCACACCTTCAGCACCAGCGGCACGACGGCGGCCCTGCTGCCCGAGGTCTGACGCAGGGCTTTGCGCACCGATTCAGAGAGCTCTTCGCGCACCTTCGCGTCGTCGGCCTTGAGCGGCCCCAAAGCGTCAATCGCGTCGCGCGCATGCGCCTCGGCCAGGGTCAGCGCCGCCCCCTCTTCGGCGGTCAGCCCACGGCCCGAGACCGCGGGGCCGGCCAGCACCTTGCCGGTGGTGGTGTCGAGGGCGAGGCAGATCACCACCACTCCGTTCTGAAGGGCGCGGCGCTCGTCGAGTGAGGGCAGCGGCAGCTCGTCGTCGGAGTCGCGCCACGACAGCACCCGCCCCGCGGTCACCTGCCGCAGGCTGCTCAGGCCTTCGTCGTCGAGGCCGAGCACGTCGCCGTCGATCGCCAGCACGCGGTGGGCGACCCCGGCCTCCTGCGCGACCTCGAGGTGGGCGGCCAGCATTCGCCGCTCGCCGTGAATCGGCACGAACGCCTGCGGCTTCACCGTCTGAATCAGCTTTCGCTGCTCGTCGCGCGCGGCGTGACCCGAGACGTGGATCAACGGCTCGATGCCCGGGTGCACCACCTTCACTCCGCGGGCGACGAAGCGGTCGATCATCTCCGCGACCAGAATCTCGTTGCCGGGGATCACCCGCGACGAGAGCAGCAGGGTGTCGCCGGGGCGGGCGCGGAGCGGGCCGGGCTCCGGGTTGAGCATGTTCGAGAGCGCCGAGCGGGGCTCGCCCTGGGCGCCCGCCGCGAGCACCAGCGTCTCGTGCGCCGGCAGCTGGGAGGCGAAGTCGTACGGCACCAGCAGCCCCTGCGGCAGCTTCATCAGCTCGGCGTCGGTGGCGAGCTGCACGTTGCGCTGGAGGCTGCGGCCCGCGAGCACCACCTTGCGGCCGAGGCGAGCCGCGAGCGCCAGCAGGTGCTGGGCGCGGTGGAGGTGCGAGCCGAACATGCCGACGATGACGCGGCCCTTGGCGCCGCCGATCAGCCGGTCGAACGTCTCGCGCACCCGCGCTTCAGAAGGGGTGGAGCCCTTCTGCTCGGCGCCGGTGGAGTCGGAGAGCAGCAGGCCGACGCCTTCTTCTCCCAGCTCGCCCATGCGGGTGAGGTCGGTGAGCTGGCCGTCGACCGGCTCGAGGTCGAGCTTGAAGTCGCCGGAGTGGATCACGCTGCCCGAGGTGGTGCGCACCGAGACCGCCACCGCGTCGGGGATCGAGTGGGTGACCCGCATCAGCTCGACCGCGAACTCGTTGCCGACCCTGAAGTTCTCACGCGGCTCGACCACTCGCAGCTCGCCGAGCAGGCCGGCTTCTTCGAGGCGGTGACGGGCCAGCCCGATGGTGAAGCGGGTGCCGTAGATCGGCACCGCCACGCGGGAGATCAGCCAGGGGAGGGCGCCGACGTGATCTTCGTGCGCGTGGGTGAGCACCACGCCCTTGAGGCGGTGCGGCTCCTCGAGCAGCCACTTGAAGTCGGGCACCACCAGCTCGACGCCCGGGTAGTCGCCGCGGGGGAACATCAGCCCGCAGTCGATCAGCATGCGCTCGCCGTGGTGCTCGAGCATCATGCAGTTGAGGCCGATCTCGCCCAGGCCTCCTAACGGAGTGAGCTCGAGCACTAGTTCACCGCCGGGCTCTCACCCGACTGCCACTTCTCTTCGGAGATCTTCGCCATGCCCTGGCATTGAGCGCAGACCTTGCCCGACGCGTCGAGAATTTCGGCGTGCGAGAAGATCAGCGAGCCGCCGGCGCGATCGATCTTGCCGCGCACGGTGAGCTTGTCGCCGCGCACGCCCTTCATGAACTGCATCGACAGCTGCACGGTGGCGGTCTTGCGGGTGGGGTCGATCAGCGCCGGGGTGCAGCCGATCGCGAGATCGAACAGCGCCGCGAGCACGCCGCCGTTGACCGCGTCGGAGCCCAGGCCTCCGCGCTGCTCCGGGCGAATCGGGTCGAGCATGCACTCCACGGTGGCGTCGTCGGGGAACCGAACGCGCACTCCGAAGTGCTTCATCGTCAGGCTGTCGTTGAAGAGCTCGGCGTAGCGGGCGAGTTGTTGGGCGGTGGGCTTCATCGGGTCTTGGCCTGGCGTACGTAGCGGTCGAGGTCTTCGCGGTCGATCAAGGAGAGGATTTCGACGTGCCGCTCGTCGATGCGGCGGTAGATCAGCCGCACGTCGGTGGCGACGCGCACCCGGTAGTAGCCGGGTGCGCCCTGGAGCGGGAGCGCCTGCAGCGACGGGTGGCGGTGGTTCTCGGAGAGCAGGTAGGCCTGCTTGTAGGCGGCGCGCTGAATGCGCAGGTCCCAGCCTTCGAGGGAGTCGTAGAACTCGGGGGTGAAGCGGGGGAGCAGCCACTCGCGCGGCGCCTCTTCGGTCTCGTCGGTGGCGATCTCTTCTTTGGGGGCTTCGGCCTTCGCGGCCTGGGCGTGCTGCTCTTTGGCCACCTCGAGCTCGGCGGTGAGCGCGGCCTTCTGCTCTTCGAGCGCGGCGACCCGGGTCTGGGCCGAGGCGAGCTCTTTCTTGGCCTTGTCGAGCTCGTTCTTGCCGCCCTTCTTGCGGGCCTCGGCGAGCGCGTCTTTGGCCTTCTTCAGCTCTTCGGTGGCGCTCTCGGCCTGCTTGCGCGCTTTGGCTTCGGCCTTGGTGAGCTTCGCTTCGCTGGCGCGTACTTCCTTCAGCTGATCCTTGAGCTCGGCGGCCTTCTTGTTCGCCTGCTCGGCGGCGAGCCGGGCTTCCTTCGATTCCTTTTCGATCGCGGCGAGGGCGGCGGTGTCGGCGGGGTCGAGCTTCTGCTTCGGGGCGCGGCCGGGCAGAGGCGGCGCGTCTTTGTCTGCGGGGCCGTAGAAGCGCTTCGAGAGCTCGTCGAGCGCGGGGAGTGCTTCTTTGCGGACCTTTTCGTCGGGGTCGCAGAGCACGCGCCAGATCAGGCGCATCGAGGAGTCGTCCTGGGTGGCGAGCCAGGCGACCTCGGCGGCGACCTGCGGCGGGAGCGCGACGCGGTCGAGCGCGGGGTACTCGTAGATCTCTTTCAGCTTCGAGATCACCGCCTCGCGCGCCTTCGGGTAGGCGCGAACCTCGTCGGCGATCGCGTCGGCCTTCTGCACGCCCGAGAGCTTGTCGGCGCGATAGCCGGGAATGCTGATGCGTTGGGCCGACATCACCTGGGTGAGCTCTTCGTCGGTGAAGCAGAAGTAGAGCAGCACCGAGAGCTGATCGCGGGTCAGCGTGTGCAGCGGCGCGTCGACGGAGGGCGCGTCTTGCTTGGCTTCGGCCATGACGGAGCAGTCGCTAGCACGGAAACTGCTTGGGATTTGCTACAGAAGCGCCTCGTGACAGCCCGCCGCCGCACCTGTCTGCTCGCCGCGGCGTTGGCCGCTTCGGCAGCCGCGTTCGCCGCTGACACGAAGCCGGGCGAAGCGAGGCGGGAAAGCGCGCTGCGGTTCGAGGTCGACCCGGGCTACCAGGCCGACGGCGGCGTGCAGTATTTCTACGAGCTCGCGCTCAAAGACGCGGCGCCCGCGAAGCGCCCCGCGTTCGTCGCCTTTCAGCCCTTCGACTTCAACCACCGCTGGGCGGCGTTGAGCGAGCCTTTGCACGTGGTGATGAGCCGCCTGGTGTACGAGGTCGACAAAGACTGCTCGTTCTTCACCGACGCGCGGGTGCACGACGTGAGCTACATCAACGCAATCGTCCCCGACTCGTCGATTACGAAGAACAAAGACGGCTCGTTTCGGGTGGGGCGAGCGCCGGCCAACACCTTTCGGGTGCGGTTTCTCGACGCGGCCGAGGTGCGTGCGGAAGCGGCCGACGGCGGGGTGGCGGCGATGGTCGCGTTCACGCCCGACGCCGGGTTGCCGGAATCGGTGGTGGTGCAGGAAAACGTCGACTTCGCGCGGGTGATGGGCGCGCGCACCGGCGAAGCGTCGGTGACGTGGACCGGCCACTACCGCCTCGGCCCCGGCCGCACCCGGCTGACGGTGTTCACGATGAGCTACATGCACAACGTTCCCCCGTTCTTCCTCGGCGGTGAGGACCGGGTGTTTTCGGAGTCGGTCGATGGAGCGGCGACCTTGATTCGCAACCTGCGTGCGTACCGACCGCCTCCGTGAAAGGTGCCAGGCACTTTTCTCAGCCCGCCCTACGTGCGCCGCCTTCCTCGCAAGCTCATGATTTGAGGGACAAATAAAAAGTGCCTGGCACCTTTCAAGGGGGAGCCATCACCATCAGGTCGCCCATCATGCCGCGCTCGGCGTGCTCGAGAATGTGGCAGTGAAACATCCACATGCCGGCGGTCTCGTATTTCACCGCGAAGCGGAGCGTCGACAGCTGCGGCACGTTCACCGTGTCTTTCCAGCCCGTGTGCTCCGGCGGCTGGCCGTTCACGTCGAGCACCTGAAAGAACATCCCGTGCAGATGAAACGGGTGGTCCATGTTGTTGGCGGTGTTGTCGATCGACCAGATCTCGGTCGCGCCCAGATCCACCATCACCGGCTGGTTGAACGGCCACATCTCGCCGTTGATCGTGAATGTCGTGTCGATGCCACCCGTCGGGTCTTCGTGCTCCTCGAGCTTGAACGACCGGGTCATCGTGCTGCCATCCGTCGCCACCGGCTCGAGCGACGGCATCTGCGGGAGCGCCGCCGACGCCTTGCCCTTCGCTCCCACCTCGAGCGTGAGCATCTTCAGCGGCCCCTGGTCGGGAATGTCGTGGCCCCGGTCGTAATAAATCGTCTCCAGCAACAGCTCGGCGCCCGGCTCGTCGTCGAAGTCGATCGCCACCTCGTAGCGCTCGCCGGGCGCCACCAACAGCGTGTCCACCACGTAGGGCGTGGGAATCGCGCCGCCATCCCAACCGAAGACGGTGAAGCGGTGACCCTTCACCCGCAGGTTGAACCAGCGCCCGTTCGACGAGTTGATGAAGCGCCAACGTTCGCGCGTACCCGCCGCCACCTCGAGCTGCTTGTCGCTCTGGCCGTTCACCAACAGAACGTTCCCCTGCCGCCCCAGCATCACGTCGAGCGCGTCGAGCTCGGCCGACAACTGCCCGCTCGCCGCGAGCTTCACGTCGTCGATGATGAACACCCGGTCGGCGCTGGCGGGAATCTCGGGGCCGCCGTGAACGATCAGCGCTCCGTAGAGGCCGTGCTCGACCTGCTCGTCGCCCTTCACATGCGGGTGGTACCAGAACGTGCCCGGGTCTCTCAGCGTGTACACGTAGTCGTAGCTGTCGCCGGTGTTGATCGGGTTCTGGGTCACCGTCGAGCCATCGGAAGCGGGAGGAAGCCGCAACCCGTGCCAGTGCACGGTAGTGGGGAACGGCAGCTCGTTCTTGAAGTGAATGATCAGCTGGTCACCCACATTCGCTTCGATCGTCGGGCCGGGCGTGCTCGGCAACGCGGCCGCCTGTGAGCCGTCGCGATAGCCCCAGATCGCCGCGGCCGGTTTGCCGGCCAGCAACACCTGGGTGCCCTCCGCTGCGACCAGGTTCACCTCGACGATCTTCGGGTCGGGGTTGACGTCGGTCAGCGTGGGCCGCTTCTCGAGTGGCCGGTCGAGTTGCGGCGCCGCCGGGCCACACGCGGCGAGCGCGATCAGAGCGAACGCGGCGCGCATCAGTTGTCCTGCGCTCCCTGGAGGATCCAGTTCTTGATCGTGTCGACGTCGGCCTGGCTGATCGTCGCCGGTGCGGGAGGCATCGCGGTGTTCGCCACTCCGGCCTGGCCGTTCATTGGAGCGACCTTCCAGCAAGTGCCACCGCCGGTCGGGTCGCCGGCGATCATCTGGTAGAGGTGGCTCTGCGCGAGCGAGCCGGCCACGACGTACGCCTGCTGCGGCTCGCACATCCACGCTTTCAGCTCGGTGAGCCGTTGGTAGAGCGTTCGGTCGGCGCAGCCGGTCGAGTTGCCGTTGTAGGTCGAGCCGAGCGGAGAGTCGGTGAGGCTCAGCCAGCCGCGGCAGTCGAACTGGGCGCTCGCCGCGTACGCGTTCGGCGCGTGACAGGTGGTGTTCCCCGAGCCGCAGGTGGAGCCGAAGATCGGTACCACGTCGTTGCGGAAAGACACCGTCGCCACGCCGCCTCCGCCGGAGCCGCCGCCCGACGCTGAGCCACCGCCGGTCGCCGCACCTCCGCCTGAAGCAGCGCCTCCTCCGGTCGCAGAGCCGCCACCGCTGCCGCCGCCGGTGCCCGAGCCACCACCGCCCGCTCCGCCGCCGTTGGCCGCCATCAGCATGATCGACGCCGCGTTGGAGTACTGCGAGTCACCCAGCGCCGCGGAGATTGCGCGCACCCGGTAGCTGTACTCGACGCCGATGGTGAGGATCGGGTCGTGGTACTGCACGATGTTGAAGTCGACGGTCGCGATTTGCCGGTACGTGCCGCTGCCGTCCTGCCGCTCGATCGCGAAGCCGTCTTCATTCGAGGAGTTGTCGGTCCAGGTGACGTGGCCTCCGCCCATCATCGGCTTCACCTCCAGCGCGCTCGGAGCGGAGACTCCGGCCGGGGCGCCTCCGCCGCTGCCACCGCTCACCATCCCCGGCCCACAGGCCAGAACCGTCACTGCGAGCCCTCCGCACAGCGCCAGGCGAATCGTCATCGTGCGTGCCTCCGTGAGCTCGATCAGCCTCGGCGTTAGAAAAAGTTTCCAAACCGGCTAGAAAGCGCCGGTGCGCGCGGCGTGGCTGGCGGTCTTCCTCTGGGGCAGCGGGGCGTTCGCGGCCGCTCCGCCGAGGCTGGTGGCGGTCGACCTCTCGGCGCTCGATCACGACGCCTTCGAGAAGCTCGACGCGGTCGCCCTGGAGTCGCGGATCGTGGTGCGCCTGGTTCAAGAAGGCTACGCGGTGGTGGCGCTGCGCGCGGCGCCCGAGGCGAGGTTGGAGGTGCGCCTCAGCGGCTCGGCGATCGTGCTCGACGCCTCGATGGGAGCGGAACGCGCACGCCGGGAAGTGCCGATGCGCGAGGTGCCGCTGAAGGAGCTGCACCTCGAGGTGGCGCAGAAGGCCGTCGCGTTGTTGCGCGAGGTCGAGGCGCGGGTGCCTCCGCGGGTCGGCGCGCCTGCCGAGCCGCCACCGCTGCCGCCCGATGCGGGAACGCCAGCGCCGGCGCCCCACGCAGGCGTGGTGGAGCCGAGCGGTGAGCCGTTCCCCACCCGGGTCGAAGTGCGCGGCGGCGCGGTCGGCCGGCTGGGCGGCGTCGACCCGTTCGTGGGGCTGGCGTTTCGATTTCCGTTGGTGGGCGCGCTCCGCGGGTGGGTCGAGGGCGCGTACATTCCCGGCGTCAATTCGACCATCGCCGTGCAAGACGGCGCGGCCGCGCTGGGAGTGGGTTGGGCGTTCGAGCTCAGCGACGCGGTGGGGTTCGAGCCCGGCGTGCGCGTCGGCGGGTACGTGCACACCTTTCGGCTCGCCGACGCGCGATTGAGCCAAGCGTCGGGGGTTCGCGGCGACTTCGTCGCGTTGATCCCGCTCGACCTGCGGGTGAGGCTGCTCGATCGGTTCGTGCTCGGGCTGCGGGTGGCGCCGGGCTTCACGTCGCGTGGGCGCGAGCACACCGTGGAGGGCGCGAAGATCTACGAGCGGGGCGCATTTCTGGTCGAGGCCGGCCTTTCACTCGGTCTGGCGCTCGACAAGCATCGGTAACCCCTGGTGGAAATATTCGGGCGCCTCAGGGCTGATCTCATTGGATGATGGCCTTCGCGCTCAGCGTGTTAGCCGTGGCCGACCTGCCCGAGCAGTCCTTGAGCTTCGAGCAGTGCTATCGCCTCTACCGGGAGCGCGTGTTCCGCTGGTGTCTTCGCTACGGCGGCGGTTCGGTGGCGTGGGCGGAGGATGCGACGCAAGACGTGTTCGTGACGGTGCATGCGCGGCTGCCGAAGCTCGACGCCGGCCGCGATCTCACCGGGTGGCTGTACACGGTGACCGCGCACCATGCGTACAAGAAGCTCCGGCGTGAGGGCTCGCTGCTCGAGAAGGTGCTGTCGGTGTTGAAAGCGGAGCCGGAGCAGCACGCGCCCTCGCCCGAGCAGGTGGTGTCGACGTCGGAGGCCACCCGCGCGCTGCTCGACGCGGTGGGAACGCTGCCGGCGAACGAGCGCATGGTGGTGTGGATGACGCTGGTCGACGGGAAGAAGGGCGTCGAGGTGGCGGAGGCGCTGGCGATCTCGAAGGGCCAGGTCTCGAAGCTGCTGGCGCGAGGCACCGAGCGATTGAAGGCGCTGGGTTGGGAGGCGCCCGAATGAGCCGCGACCTGCGCGAAGGTCTGAAGCGTGCGGCCGACGAGCTCGACGCCGCCAGCCCGACGGCTGGGATGGATGCGCGGTTGCGGGCGCGCCTGGAGGCGCCTGGTCGTGGGCGCTGGTGGATCGCGGTGGGAGCCGCGGGGGCGGTGGCAGCCGCGGTGCTGCTGCTGATGTTCGGCGGGCGTGAACGCAGCATCGGCGGCTTCGCGATCGTGGAGCAGCAGGGACTGCAGGGCGAGGCGCGCGACGGGGTCGTTCATCTCGAGCAGGGCTCGGCGGTGTTGGCGGTTCGTGCGGAGGGGCTCGAGGTTCGAGTGACCGCTCCGGTCGAGCTGCAGCGGGTCGACCCGGGCGCCCGTCTGCTGCGTGGGACCGCGGAGATTTCGGTGGTGAAGCGAGTGGGCGGGCGGGCTCCGCTGCGGGTCTTGGTTTCGGGCGGGGCGATCGAGGTGCTGGGCACGAAGTTTCTGGTGGTGCAGGAGGAGCAGGGTGGGCAGGTGACGCTGCACGAGGGGTCGATTCGGTTCGTGGCGAGCGATGGGCGGGTGCGAATGGTGAAGCCGGGAGAGACGCTGAGCTGGCCGCTGCCAGCTGAGGCTTTGGTGGTGCCGGAGGTGGCGCCTCCGCCTGCGCCGGAGCCGGCGCCCGCCCCGGTTCCGGTTCCGGTGGTTGCGCAGCGGCCGCGGCATGCGGCGGTGGCGGCTCCGGCGCCGATTCACTACGTCGACGCGGACGACCTGCTGCGACAGGTGGACACGTTGCGGAGTCGCGGGGAGTTCGCGGAGGCGGTGCGTTACCTGACGCACGGGCTGACGCGGGAGTTGAAGCCGGGGACGCGCGAGCGTTTCAGCTTCGAGTTGGGCATCATTCTGACCGACCAGATGCACGACTCGGCGAAGGCGTGTGGGCATTGGAAGAAGCATGCGGCGGCGTTCGGCGAGGGCCGTTACGGGGTCGAGGTGCAGCGCGCTTCTGCGAGAGCGGGGTGCACCAGGTGAGGCGGGCTGCGTTGTGGTGTTGCCTGTTGTTGAGCGGGTGCTTCGAGGCGATCGACCACGAGTTGGATTCAGGGGCGGCGGACTCCGGTTTCGACGCGGGCGCTGACCAGTGCCACGGCAATGCCGACTGTGCGTGCGCGCAGGAGTGTCAGGGCGCGCCAGCGCACTGCGTTTCCGTGACGCCGAGCACGTGCGACGCGACCACGCACTGCGATCTGGTCGTGCCCGGTTCGACCTGCACCGCCGCGATTCGCTTCGGCTCGTTGTGCGGCTACCACGCTTGTCTCCTCCCCGACGGTGGCCCCTAGCTAAGGAGGGGCACTCTCTCTTCGGGTGAAAGGTGCTTTGGGTGAAAGGTGCCAGGCACTTTTCACCCGCGCGCGAATCTCACGGAGCGAGAAGACCAGCGGCCCGGCAATTGCTCTCGCCTCGGATTTTTCCACCGAGGGCGAGGGCGTGATGGGCAGACCACTGAGGATGTACGGTTCAGACGGGTATTACTTCGTGACCGCGAGATGCTTTCAATCTCGCCTGTTGTTGCGGCCGTCTCCGCAGGTGAACGAGGTGCTTGGAGGCGTGCTCGCACGCGCGGCGGCGCAAGCAAAGGTCGAGGTGTGTGGCTTCGTAGCCGCGTCCAGCCACGTGCACTTGTTGTGTCGCGCGCGGGACGGTGAGCTCTCGAAGTTCATGAGGTACTTCCTCTGCAACGTGTCGAAGAAGGTCGGCCGCCTCGTGAACTGGACCGGCTCATTCTGGGAGCGGCGCTTCTCGGCAGAGCCGGTGCTCGACAAAGAGTCGCTCGATGGCCGCCTGCGCTACATCATCGCGCACGGAGTCAAAGAGGGGCTCGTGCGCAAGGTCGCAGACTGGCCGGGCCTCTCGTGCGTTCCACAGCTGCTGGGTGAGTCGAAGCGCGCCTTTCGTTTCTACGAATGGGCCAAGCGCTGGAAGAGCGGGCGTCTGGTGGAGGGCGGTCAGCGCGCCTGGAGCCCGAAGTGGGCGACGACTGAGGTTCTCGAGGTGCACCCGCTTGAGCATTGGCAGGTGCAGCCGCCCGAGAAGCGGCGTGCACGTGTCAGGAGGATGATCGCCACCATCGAAGCCGATGCACGGGCGAAGCATCGCTGGGTTTTGGGGCGCGACAAGGTGTTGGCGGCGCATCCGCACACGCGGCCGCGCAAACCCGATCGGCGGCCCCGACCAAGGGTTCACGTCTCGACTCTGCTGGCGAAGCGCATCTACATGACGGAGTACCAGTCGTTCGTTGCGTCGTTCAAAGACGCAGTGAAATGGCTCCGCTCCGGCGTATTGAGGAAAGCCGCGGAGTTCCCCGCCTACTCGTTCTCTCCCGTCGTCCCCGTACGCGTTTGAGGTTCCCATGAAAAGTGCCTGGCACCTTTCATGGGGAGGAGAGGAGCGCGTGCTTCATCGACCGAACGAGTGCATCGCGACGAGACAAGACCTTCGAGACTAGAAACGCGCGCCTGCCGACACGCGTATCTGCCAGAGCTCGTACGCGTTGCGGGTGACCGGCATCAGCGTCATCGCCTCACCGAAGAACGCTCCCGCTTCCACCCGGGCCCCGCCACCGGCCACCGCACGGCTGCCGACCGGCCACACCGGCGCCAACACCACCGCCAGCGTCGGCTCCAACACCGCCACCACCGCCAGCCACGGCGTCACCCACGCGCCGCCCTCGAAGCGCAGCGCCACGTCGAGCACGTCATACGGATCGGCGTACGACAAATGCCCGTGCTCACCATGCACGCCCCACGCGATCGCCCAACGCAGCGCCGCCGACGACCGCGCGTACCACCGCCCGAACCGCACCTGCCCCGCCACCGTCGGCTCCAGACGAAGCTGCGCCGACCCCAACCCCTGGTGCGAGTCGCCCACCGGCCACGACTCCGCCAGCGCGACGTCCAACGCCCACTCCTCCCGCTGCACCACCCGCCACCCCAACGCGCTCCGCACGTCGCCCAGCCCGTACACCTCCTGAAACGGAGACCGCGCCCACTCCATCGGCGCCTCCACCGACGCCCACAGCCCCTTCGCCAAAGGAAAGACCACCCACGGGCTCACGCTCACGTACGACCCGCGCACGTAGTCCGAAGCCGCGTAGCCGGCGGTCCGCGTCTCCACCCCCGCACGCGACTCCAACACCTGGGGCTCCCCCACCGCCAACACCGTCAACAGCACCCCGAGCACGCCCCTTCGTTCCGCCTCCCCGCCGCACGATTCATTTGATTCCGCGCCCGCCGAGCGTAAACCGCGAACGTGCTGCCCGTTCCCCCGCTCCCGCCCTGGCTCGAGCGCCAGCTGCCCTTTCGCCGTTCGATGCTCGAGGTGCGCAGCCGGCAGATGCACCTGATGGAGCACGGCCAGCCCCAGGGCCGCCCGGTGTTGATGCTCCACGGCAACCCGACCTGGAGCTTCCTCTGGCGCAAGGTCGCGATGCAGCTCACCCACGAGTCGCTCCGCCTGGTGATGCCCGACCTGATCGGCCTGGGCCTCTCCGAAAAACCGGGCCCCGGCGTTCACACCCTCGAGTTCCACGGCGCCCAGATCGCCGCCCTGGTCGAACAGCTCGACCTCCAGAACCTGGTGCTGGTGGTGCAAGACTGGGGCGGCCCGATCGGCGGAGTCGCCGCGGCTGCGCTCGGCAAGCGGGTCGCGGGTCTGATCGTACTGAACACCATTCTCGGGCCGCCTCGCGTGGGCTTTCGTCCCACACCGTTTCACCGCTTCTCCCAGATGCCGCTCGTCTCCACCTTCGCCTTTCGCGTGCTCGGCTTCCCCCAGCTGTCGCTCGGCTTCGCCCAGGGCGATCGCACGAGCATCTCGGGCGACGTCTCCCGCGCCTACCGCTGGCCGCTGCGAAACCGGCTCCACAACGGCGCGCCCCTCGCGCTCGCCCGCATGGTGCCCGACTCCCAACAGCACCCGAGCATCGCCAAGCTCCAGGAGTGCGAGGCCTGGGTGCGCTCCTTCAAGGGCCCGCGCGCGCTCGTCTGGGGAACCAAAGACCCGGTGCTCGGCCGCACGCTCAAGCGCGCCCAGACGTTGCTCGAGGTCGAGCCGGTGGTCACCCCCGCAGGCCATTTCCTCCAAGAAGAGGTTCCCGTCGAAATCGCCGGGGCGATTCGTCGTGTTGTCGCGCAGCTGAACTAGTCTCTGGACCCGACCGATGGCAGCCATTCCGTGCCCGCGCTGCGGCCGCTACATCCCCGAAGGGACGAAGGTCTGCCCCTTCGACGGCACCGTCGCGCCGATCACTGAAACGCCCTGGGCCGAGACCCCGTGGAAAGAGAGCGACGACACCACCTCCACCCAGAGACGCACCCCGATCGAAGACCCCGCGCCGGTGCAGGTGTCGCCCTCGCTCGCCGGGAGCATGAACAGCATCGGCGAAGAGGTCACCGGCCCCGGCTCCTCGATCACCGGGATGAAGCTGGGCGACTACGACGTGATCGAGCTGATCGGCTCCGGCGGCATGGGCGAGGTCTACGCCGGCGAGCAGAAGATGATCGGCAAGAAGGTCGCGATCAAGGTGCTCAAGCCGGCGATCGCGGCCGACAAAGAAAACGTGAACCGCATGCTCGCCGAGGCGCGCGCGGTGAACACCATTCGCCACCCGAACATCGTCGACATCTTCAACTTCGGCACGCTCCCCGACGGCCGCCCCTACCTGGTGATGGACTGGATGGACGGCGAGCCGCTCGACCGCATGCTCCAGCGGCGCGGCGCGCTCACCCCGATCGAGGCGATCGAGATTCTCGAAGAGGTCGCCTCCGCCCTCGCCGCCGCCCACTCCCGCAACATCATTCACCGCGACCTGAAGCCGGCGAACGTGTTCGTCAGCTGGGACAAGGTCACCCGCACCCGGTTCGTGAAGCTGCTCGACTTCGGCCTCGCCAAAGACATGAAGGCCGGCTCGCCGCGGCAGACCGCCACCGGCATGGTGGTCGGCACTCCCGACTACATCGCGCCCGAGCAGGCCACCAACCTCGAGCTCACGCCGCGCACCGACATCTACTCGCTGGGCATCGTCGCGTTCGAGCTGTTCGCCGGGCTGCTGCCGTTCGAGGCGCCCTCGGTGATCGAGCTGATGATGAAGCACGTCAACGCTCCGGCGCCGCGGCTGTCGTCGAAGCTCTCGGGCATCGCCACCGAGATCGACGACCTCGTCTACCAGATGATGCAGAAGCTCCCCGAGCAGCGGCCCTCGTCGATCGACGTGGTGCGCAGCCGGCTGGGCCGCATCAAGCGCATGCTGCGCGAAGACACCACCTCGCTCTCCCAGCCGCCGGTGGGAGCGATCGTGCGCTCCGCCGCGGTCGAGCCGCCGCCCAAGCCCTCGCGCCCCAAGCCTCCCAACGCCAGCCCCAAGCGGCCGGTGCGCAGCAGCCCGCCCGCGCCGCGCCCGTCGGCTCCCAAGGCGACCCCCGCCCATGGCCGGCCCTCGGCGCCGCGCCACGACACTTCGCTCGAGCTCTCGCGCGACCCGACCGAGCCCAACCCTCCGGTGGTGCTCAAGCCTGCGCCGGGCACGGTGGAGATGGCGCTCCGCTCGCACCGCTTTCCACTCCCGGTGGTGGTGGGCGGCGGTGGGGCGGTCGCGCTGATCATCGGCGCCGCGGTCTGGTTCATCACCCGCGCTCCGCCTGCTCCAATTCCGGTGGCGCCGCCGCGCGCGCCGGTGGAGATCATCGCGCCGCCCGGCCGCATCGACCCGCCCGAGAAGGTGCCCGAGGCGCCGGTCGAGCCCAAGCCTCCCGAGGTCAAGCCCGCACCCAAAGTACCCGCGCCCAAGGTGCCGCCGCCGCCCGACCCGAAGAAGCCGCTCGGCGACCGGGAGTGGGACGGTGAGTATCGCCGCGCGATCGAGCTGATCGACGCCCGCTTCGAAGAGCTGGCCGAGAAGATGCCCGACAAGCTGCCCCAGCTTCAGAAGGCGAAGTCGGGGTTCGTCGACCAGGCCGACAAGTGCAAGTCGCGCGACGACTTCGCGAAGGTGAAGCAGTCGGTGCAGGCCTACGCCGTTAAGTGATACGGCTGACGTGCGATGTCGGCCGAAGATCTTCTCGAAAAACTGAACCCTCCTCAGCGCGAAGCGGTGCTCCACGAGAGCGGCGCGATGCTGGTGCTCGCGGGCGCCGGCTCGGGCAAGACCCGGGTGATCACCCACCGCATCGCCCACCTGGTGCGCGAACGGAACGTCGAGCCCTGGCGGGTGCTGGCGGTGACCTTCACCAACAAGGCCGCCGGCGAGATGCGGGAGCGCCTCGGCAAGCTGCTCGGCGACAAGGCCCAGGGCCTCACCGTCTCGACCTTTCACTCCTCGTCGGCGGTGTTTCTGCGGCGCGAAGCGGAGGCGGCCGGGGTCGACCCGCGCTTCGTGATCTACGACGACTCTGATCAGCTCACCACGGTGAAGCGGGCGATTCGTGAGTCGGGCATCGAGCTGTCGCAGGTGAACCCCCGCGAGATGCTCTCGCGCATCGATCAGGAAAAGAACGCCGGGCGCATGCCCGACGCGATGGTGGTGGGCAACGACCTCCGCAGCCAGCTGGCGCAGAAGGTCTACCGCCAGTACCAGCGGGCGCTGAAGAACGCGGGCGCGCTCGACTTCGGCGACCTGCTGCTGCTCTGGGTCGAGGCGCTGAAGAAGCACGGCGAGCTGCGGGCGAAATACCAGCGCCGCTTCACCCACGTGCTGGTCGACGAGTTTCAAGACACCAACCCGGTGCAGTACCAGCTGCTGCGCTTGATGGCGCCGCCCGGCTCCAACCTGGTGGTGGTCGGCGACGACGACCAGAGCATCTACCGGTGGCGCGGCGCCGAGGTGAGCAACATTCTCGACTTCCCCAACCACTACCAGGGCTGCAAGGTGGTGAAGCTGGAGCAGAACTACCGAAGCGACCAGACGATTCTCGAAGCGGCGCACGCGGTGATCGCGAAGAACCGCCGCCGCATGGCGAAGAAGCTCTGGAGCGACCGGGCCAAGGGCGAGCCGCTGGCGCTGATGATCAACCGCGACGAGCGCGGCGAGGCGCAAGAGGTCGCGCGGCAGATTCACGCCCTGCGCAACAACGGGATCGCCGACTTCGGCCAGACGGCGGTGTTCTACCGGACCAACGCGCAGAGCCGCGTGCTCGAAGAGACGCTCCGGCTCTCACGGGTGCCGTACACGCTGGTCTCGGGCCGCAGCTTCTACGACCGGGCCGAAATTCGCGACGCCACCGCCTACCTGCGGCTGATGGCGAACCCGCGCTCCGACGCCGACCTGCTGCGGGTGATCAACACCCCGGCGCGCGGCATCGGCGACACCACGGTCGAGCGCGTCTCCGACGCGGCGCAAGAGGCGGGCAAGTCGATCTACGAGACGATCGAGTGGCCGGAGCGCATTCGCTCGCTCAACTCCGGCGCCCACAAGAAGCTGATCGGCTTTCGGGAGCTGCTCGACAAGCTGGTGAAGTTCGCCGACACCAAGCCGACGGTGACCGCCGCCGCCGAGCTGATGCTGCGCGAGACCGGGCTGATCACGTCTTATCTGGGCGAGGGCAGCGACGAAGCGCTCACCCGGGCCGAGAACCTTCGCGAGCTCGTCACCGCCACCCAGGAGTTCGACGCCCAGCGCGCGACCCGCGAGCACCAGGTGAACGAGACCACCGGCGAGGTGGTCACCCCGCCGGCCGGAGCCGAGGCCGAGGGGCCTCCTCCGCCGTTGCTCACCACTCCGCTCCAGGAGTTCCTCGAGCAGATGTCGCTGGTGGGCGAGGCCGACGGCGAGGTCGAGCAGGGGCGGGTGTCGCTGATGACGCTCCACGCGGCGAAGGGCCTCGAGTTCGACGCGGTGTTCATGACCGGCATGGAGGAGGAGATCTTTCCCCACCGCCGCGCGACCCAGCCCGAGGCCGACGAGGAGGAAATGGCCGAGGAGCGGCGCCTTTGTTACGTCGGCTTCACCCGCGCGCGCCGCCGGCTGTTCTGTTCGCTGGCGCAGAGCCGGGCGCTGTTCGGTGAGCTCCGCTTCAACGCGCCGTCGCGGTTTCTCGCCGAAGTGCCGAAGGAGCTGTTCGGCTTCAGCGAAGATCTCCCGCTGCCGCAGCCCGTGCGCCCCGCGCCGTACCAGCGCCGCAAGTACCAGGGCGACGACGCGGGCGTGACCGTCGACCGCAGCTACGACCAGTCGACCGACTTTCATCAGGACTCGGCGAGCGGCGACGTGCGCGGCATGAAGGTGAGCCACTCGCAGTTCGGCCGCGGGGTGATTCTCGAAGCGGTCGGCAAGGGCCCGAACGCGAAGCTGACCGTGCGGTTCGAGACGGTGGGCACCAAGACGGTGATCGCGCGGTTTCTGTCGCCGGCCTGATCTGAAACCTCTCCTGACAGGAGAGGTCGACTGCGGCGCGAAGCGGCGCAGCGGGTGAGGTTAGAGCCGATTCAGCTCGGGAACGACTTCCGCACTGAATGCACACGAAGTGATCGTCGTGGAGCAACCGCAGCTGCCGCGACACGGCGCCGCACGCCGGGCACCCGAGCTCGTCACGGTCTTCGACGTATTGCCGAGGCAACGGCGGCGGAGGCTCGAAGGGCGCCGGGAGCTCCCATCGGCCTTCGTCGGGCGCGGCTTCGCGAAATGCGAGGCGCAGGGCCTCAGGCCCGGGAGCGATCCACGCCGCGGTGACACCGTGCGCCCGCGGGAGCGTGCCCGTCACCACCGTTTCCACCCGACGTACCCGCAGCTGCCGCATCAGCTCAGCGACGACGGCCGGCCCGACCTAGGAGAAGTAGCTCGTCCGCCTTCCGTCTCCGAGCCGGCCTCTGAAACCTTTGGCAGACAGCAACGCATCTTGCGGGCGGGCCGTGAGCAGAGAAATCGTCTTCGCCGCGCGGCCGTCGGGCTTCGGTGGTTTCTCGCCCCGTAGAACGGCGAGCACCCGCGCGAAGTGTGCGCGCGCGTCGCCGGTCTCCGCGGGGTCATCGAAAGGCATGGCCGCACTGACTTCCGCGGCCGGAGCGCCTGACGCTCGCCTCAGAGGCGGCCGCGGCCGAACTTCACCTGACGTTTCTTGAGCAGCCGGTAGAGCGTCACCGCGTCGACCTTCGCGGTGGCCGCCGCGCGCCGCACCGAGCCGCCGCTCTCGGCCATCAGCTCGGCCAGGTAGCGGCTCTCGAACGGCGCCAGCCACTCGTCTCTCAGCTCGGCCAGCCCCTTCGACGCGGGCTTCTTCTTCTCCATCGGCGTGGGCTCGAGCAGGGTGGCGGGCAGCTGCTCGATGTCGAGCTCTTCGCCGCGCGCCATGATCACCGCGTGCTCGATCGCGTTCTTCAGCTCGCGCACGTTGCCGGGCCACGCGTAGGCCTGCAGCGCGGCCAACGCTGCGCCGGAGATCCGCGTCACGCTCTTGCCGTGGCGCTCACACGCCTGCTCGCGAAACACCGACGCCAGCACCTCGATCGCGTTCCGATAGCTCCGCAACGGCGGCAGCTCGAGCGTCATCACGCTCAGCCGGTAGAAGAGGTCTTCTCGAAACTCGCCCGAGCGCACCATCGAGCGCAGATCGCGGTTGGTGGCGGCGACGATGCGCACGTCGACCCGCTCGGGCGCCTTGTTGCTGCCCAGCGGCTGCACCTCCCCATACTCCAGCGCGCGGAGCAGCTTCGGCTGCAGCGCCTTCGGCAGCTCGCCGAGCTCGTCGAGAAACAGGGTGCCGCCGTCGGCCTTCTGCAGCTCGCCCACCTTGTCCTGGCTCGCGCCGGTGAAGGCGCCGCGCACGTGGCCGAAGAGAATGCTCTCCAGCATCGTCTCGGGGATCGCGGCGCAGTTCACCGCCACGAACGGCTGGGCGGCGCGCGGCGAGTTGAAGTGAATCGCGTGCGACACCAGCTCCTTGCCGGTGCCGCTCTCGCCCGACACCAACACCGGCGAGCGGGTGGCAGACACCTGCTCGATGCGGCGCTCGACCTCGAGCCACTCCTTCGACAGCCCCTTGATCAGAAACGGCTGGCCTTCTTTCTTGCTCGCCCAGTAGAGCTGCGCGCGTCGCAAGAACTTCGCCGACGAGGCCGCCAGCGCCTCCAGCTCGGCCAGCTGCGGCTCGTCGAACGCGCCGGGCTCGCGCGCCGAGACGCTCAGCACTCCGATCGGCTTGCGCTGATACACGATCGGCACCGCGGCGATCGAACGCACCTCGAGAAAGTAGGGCGCGTAGTTCGGGTCGTCGCGGGTGTCGTTCACCAGCCTCGGCTCGTTGGTGCGAAACACCTGCATCGCGATCCCGCTCGGGCGGCCGTCGCCTTCTTCGATCAGCGCGCCGCCGGGCATCGGCACCACCATCGACTCCACCACGTGAAAGCCGATCGCCAGCCCCTTGCGCTTTGCGTCCCACAGAAAGATCGCGCCGTGCCGTGCTCCGGTGCGGGCGAGCGCGAGGTCCATGATCCTCCGCTCCAGGTCGGGAGCGCTCGCGGCATGAAGCTGTTCGTCGAATGTCTGCATCGGTTTGTTGCAAAGTTACAACATTCGCTGAATCAGAGTCACATACCCCACCCTAAGCCGCGTGATCACTTGGGGCCGATGTGGCATGGCCGATGCTGATGTGGGAGCCCATGCAACTCCTCGTACACGTTCGCAATAAACGAGAATTCGTTCAGGTGTTCTGTCCCGACCTGCCCGGCTGCTCGGCGACTGCGTCGACGGAGACGGAGGCGCTCCGGCTGCTGCGGCTGCGCATCGACGACTACTTCACCGCGGAGCCGAAGCCCCAGTCCGGCACCCGGGTCATCAAGCTCGAAGTCTGAAAGAACACCATGAACAAGCTCTTCATCTCTGCCGTGATCCTGTTCGTTGCTGGCTGCGCCGGCACCGCCGACGTCAATGGAGTGGGCGACGACGAGTCGACCTCCGGCTCGGCGCTCACCTTCACCGCCCAGCAGCAGCAGCAGCTGGTCGACCTGGTGAACTACCCGGGCACCGACCTGGCCACGCTGACCAACAGCGCGGGCGTGCAGTCGCAGGCGGCGAAGGCGATCATCACCGCGCGCAACGGTGCCGACGGCGTCGCGCCCTCGAGCGACGACTTCTTCTTCACCTCGGTGGCGCAGGTCGACGCGGTGCCGAGCGTGGGCGACGCGGCGCTGACCAAGCTCGCCACCTACGCGGCGGCGCACCCGGCGCCCGCGGCGGTGACGGTGAAGACGGTGCTGTTCAAGGGCTGGCAGGCGGAGGCGGTGGTGTGGGGCGTGAACACCGCGACCCAGACCGAGCTCGACTCGATGCTCGACACCCGCGCGGTGCTGTCGCTGCTCAACGCGCGCCCGGTGAGCAGCGTCACCCAGATCGGCAGCTTGAGCTACCTGGGCACCACCGCGCTGACCAAGCTGCAGGGTGCCGCGGGCGGCTGGTGGACCAAGGAGCACGGCGGCAACAGCACGCTGGCGGGCACCTTCGACGGCGTGGCGTTCGACGAGAAGTCGGCGGGCGTGGCGCTGGAGATCGCGAACCGGGCGACGCTGAGCCAGATGTCGTCGAACGGCGTGCCGGCGGCTCCGGCGGCGGCGATCGTCGGCAACCGGCCGTACTCGACGCTGACCCAGGTGTCGGCGGTCGGCGGCGTCGGCACCGCGACGATGAAGGGCCTGCTCGCCTACGCGCAGAGCGGCAAGTGGGGCTCGCAGCCGGTGTCGTGCATCGACACCTTCTCGTCGGCGGTGGGGCCGCATCTGCCCGACCTGCTCCTGATGAGCGAGAGCGATCGGCCGTTGAACCTGGTTTCGTATCCCGGGGCGGGTGCGACGGCAGCGACGGGGGCGTCGCTGATGGCACTGGTGGGGGCGCCCGCGGGGAGCACGTTCGAGCAGCGCGACCCGCAGAACTACTTCAACAACCTGGAGCCCGCGAGCTCGAACGCCGACATGGGCGCGGCGGCGGCGGTGCAGGCGGCCTTCGCGGCGCAGCTGACCGACGTGATCTACATCGCGATCATTCCTCCGGCGGGCTCGCCCGATCGCTCGCAGGTCGACTCGTACCTGGTCGGCCGCACCAGCTGCGGTGACCTGGTCGGCCTGCACGCGATCGCTATCGAGACCTGAAGTACAGCGGGCCCAGCGTCTGTCGATAGAACGGCTGGTTGAACTTCCAGACGAACGACTCGACGAAGTAGTGAAAGACGAACAGCCCGTTGTAGAGGTTGAGCAACACGCGCAACGGCACGCCTGAGCCCGCCGCGTACTGGTCCTTCAGCATCGGGAGGAACAGCGCGGTGGCGGCGAGGGCGAGGAGGGTGCCGTAGAAGACGGCGCGGTTCGCCCGCAGCGCTCCGAAGAACCGATCGAGCCTGCTGGTCTGATCGAGCGGAGCGTCGAAGCAACGTGGGGCCATCAGCACGTGGTACTCGACGTAGTGGGTGGCGAGCGCGAGCATGTAGAGCCGCACGTCGTACGCCGCGAAGCCGAACGAGAGCGTCTGGGCGCCGAAGTAGATCGAGGCGTTGCGCGCCGCCCTGCGTTCGTCGGCCGAGGCCGCGCCGCGAAAGCCCTTCACCAGCGCGAAGGCGATCGCGAGCGCGAGGCAGAGCAGCACCGCCACTTCACCCAGCACCCGCGGCTCGTGGCGCTTGAAGGCGCCGTCTCCGATGCCGGTCTCGAACAGCACCACCATCGCGAGCAGCCAGTAGGCGTTCTGCACCGGCCGAATCCACGACGGGAGCGTGCTGCGCAGCTTCGACTGAAAGAGCTGCTGCACTCCGAAGTTCTGGCGGGTGAAGTGCGAGAAGTCGAACAGCAACACCCCGTAGGGAATCACCGCGCCGATCAGCGGCAGCCGCTCCTTGCCGTCGAGCGCCGAGAAGAGATCGAAGCCCACCCAGATCAACAGCGGCACCGTGAAGTAGACGGTCCAGTTGCGCGGGCCCTGCTTGAAGTAGGTGAGGTTTCGGCTCTGCAGGTAGAGCGCGAAGGTGATCAGAAAGTGGGTGAGCGCGAACACGCAGATGTACGCGTCGAGCACTCCCTTGGGCAGTGCGCCGCTCAGCCGCAGCACCGACAAGGGCAGGGTGACCACCAGCACGGTGGCGAAGATCACCCAGACCTTCGCGCCGTGGAGGTAGTCGGTCTGCATCAGAACGGGGGGAGCAAGCCGATGCGGCCGCTGCCGGCGTCGCACTCGTTGGTGTCGTAGGCGCACTGCTGGGCGACGCCGAGCAGCGCGCCTCCGTCGAACGGTACCAGGGCGAGCTGGGTGGTGCGAAAGCTGCTCATCGGGCCGGCGGTCGCGAGCGCGGTGGTGGGGCCGTTCTCGCGGGCGTGTACGAGCCACGGGCCGCGATCGAGCGGCTGGCTGCCTTCGTTGCAGGGCGTGGTGATGCAGTTGAAGGCGAAGTAGACGTCGCTGTCGCTGGCGACCGCGAGCGCCGCGGGCACGTTGGAAGACAGCAGGCTGTCGAGGCTTTGGGTGCCGCCGCCGGCCGGCATGCGGTAGAGCGCGGTGCCGCCGTTGTGAGGGGTGAGCACGAAGATGTTGTTCTGGGTGCCGCCCACCAGGAAACGGCCCGAGAACGGCTCGGGAAATTCGCGCACGTGGTCGAGCATCGGCCCGCCGGCGTACGAGACCTGAAAGACGGCGACGCTCCCTCCGTCGGTGGCGGCGATCAGACAGCCGTTCGGCACGCTCGCCGCGTTGAACACCGCGGTGCCGGGCCAGACGCCTCCCGCGTAGCCGAGTGTGCCGGTGAGCGGGAGGTGGAGCACGTCGATCCCGGTTCCGTTTCCACGCACTCCGGTCATCGCGAGGGAGGAGGCGAAGCAGGCGGCGTCGAACGGGAGATCGCCGGAGGTCGCGCCGAGGCCGTCGTGTGGCGTGGCCATGCCGCTGAAGGGATCGAGCTCGACCATACCGGCGTGGCCTCCGTCAGAGGCCACCGCGAAGATGGTGCCGGTCTGAAGCGAGCTCACCGCCGAGAAGCTCCAGAGGTTGGTGAGAAACGCCTGATGCGAGCCGCTCGACTTGAGACCGGCGAAGACAGACTGCCCCTCGGTGCTCTCGCCGGCGGCACAAAGGAAGCCGTCACCGCAGACGGCGATCTGAAAGCCGGGGTGCACCGGATCGATCGCGAACGGGTGACCGAGGTCGAACCAGACGCCGCCGTCGGCCGCCACCTGCGTCCAGCCTCCGTCCGGCGAGCCGCCGTCAGAGAGACCGCCATCGGTTCCTCCGTCGAGCGATCCGCCATCGGCCGTTCCACCGTCGGTTTCTCCGGCGTCGGACCCGCCATCGGTCTGCGAGCCGCCACCCGTCGCCGAGCCGCCCCCGGCCGCCGAACCACCACCGGCCGAGGAACCACCACCGGCCGCCGAACCACCACCGGTCGACGAGCCACCTCCACCATTGGCCGAACCACCGCCCGTGCCCGCGTCGGTGAAGATCCCCGAGTCGCAGAGGTCAGGCCGCTGGCCGCAGCCCGCGTCGGTCGCCGAGTTCCAGTCGACGCAGCCCGCGGCCAGCATCGAGGTCGCGACCACCAGCGCGCGCATCAGAAATGGCCACCGAGCGCGAACACGGCGCCGCGGTCGGTCGGCACCAGCGCGATTCCAGGCGAGTCGGCGTGAAAGATGAACAGCAGCACCGAGCTCGCGAGCGCGATGCCACCCAGCGCGAACAGAATCACCGAGGTCTGCTCGAACGATCGCCCCCGCGAGACGATCGACGGAATCTGTTCCGTCTCGCCGGCGCTCGGGTGCATCGCCTGGTCGGCGGTCGAATGCGCGATGCCGAGGGTGATTCCGCCTCCGGCCACCAGCCCGACCCCCAGCGCTCCGACGGCCCAGCGAATCCAGCTCGGAGTGCCCTCGGCGACGTCACCGCCGCGCACCCGCGCGACGATCTTCTCGCCGAAGCGCCGGGCGTTGAGATCGATCCAATCTTGAACTTCGTCTTCGTTCTGGCCTCGCACCGAGGTCGACGCCAGCTCGGTGCCGTCGCTGGCGCGCACCACCCGGATGTTGAGGGTGATGCTGCCGCCGGTCTTCGCCAGCGTGCCGTAGAGGAGCGCGTCGACGCCGAGCGCGCCCGCCAGCTCCGCGGCACAGCTCGAGGTGTCGCAGCCCATCAGCTGCTTCTGCCGGTCGAGGCCCAGCACCTGCTCGATGTCGCGGTGGGTGATCACCTGCAGCTCGGAGTTCTTCGCGAGGGTGATGATCCGCTCGAGGTAGACGTCGCCGAGCTCTTTCTCGAAACCGACGGTCTGAATCCCCGGAGCGGCGAGCTTCACCGGCGCGGCGGCGAGCAACGCGCACAACACACCTGTAGTCATGTGTGCCCAGTCTAGCCCGTACGGTTTTGGCAGTGGGGTCAACTCGGCGTTAGATCGGTCGCCATGGCATCGATCAGCGAAGACGAAACGCCCGACTCGGTTGGCATTCCCTCCACCGCCCGCCGCCTCGACGGCCCTCCCACCATCGAAGTTCCGAAGATCCCCGTCACCGAAGAGCTGCTGCGCGCGCTCCCCAAGGCGGAGCTGCACTGCCACCTCGACGGCTCGATGCGGCTGAAGACGATTCTCGAGCTCGCCGAGGAACAGAAAGTGAAGTTGCCGGCGCAGACCGAAGACAAGCTCGCCAAGGCGATTCACATGGGCGAGATCTGCAAGAGCCTGGAGGACTACCTGGTGGCGTTCGACGTCACCCTCTCGGTGCTCCAGGTCGAGCACGCGCTCTTCCGCACCGCGTACGAGCTGGCGATCGACGCCGCCGCCGAGAACGTGAAGTGGCTGGAGGTGCGCTACTCGCCCGCGCTCCACCAGCAGAAGGGCCTGAAGATGACCACCGTGGTCGACGCGGTGCTCGAGGGCCTGCGCAAGGCGAAGCGCGAGACCGGGATCAAGTGCGGGGTGTTGATCTGCGGCATTCGCCACATGAGCCCCGACACCTCGGTGCGGCTCGCCGAGCTCTGCGTGGCGTACAAGAACCGCGGCGTGATCGGCTTCGATCTCGCGGGCGCCGAAGAGAACTTCCCCGCCAAGGCGCACCACCAGGCGTTCCAGCTGATTCTGAAGAACAACGTCAACTGCACCGCCCACGCCGGCGAAGCGTACGGCCCGGAGTCGATCGCCCAGGCGATTCACAACCTCGGCGCCCACCGCATCGGCCACGGCACCCGGCTCCGCGAAGACGGCGACCTGCTCAACTACGTCAACGACCACCGGGTGCCGATCGAGGTCTGCCTCTCGTCGAACGTGCAGACCGGCACCGTCGACTCGTTCCAGCACCACCCGCTGAAGTTCTATTTCGACTACGGCCTGCGGGTGACGCTGAACACCGACAACCGGCTGATGAGCGACACCACGCTCACCAAGGAGCTGATGCTGGCCCACAAGGAGCTCGGCCTCTCGCTCGAAGACCTCACCACCACCATCGTCTCGGGCTTCAAGAGCGCGTTCCTGCCGTTCCGCCAGAAGCAGGACATGCTGAAGGAAGTGAACGCCGAGATCGCGCAGGTGCTGCAGTCGTTTCAGCGCAAGCTGCGGCCGGTCGAAAAGCCGGCGTGATCGCCCTCGCGGTGGTGCTCGCCGCTGCCGGCGCCGACGGAGGCGTGCCTGCGCCTCCGCCCGCGAACCACGTGTGCGCGAACGCGCCGTACGGAAACCACAACCACTGCGACCCGTTCGTGTGGTTGTTGTTCTCGGCCGGCTTTCAGCTTCACCCCCAGGGCGCCGGCGTCGAGACCTCGGCGGTGCTCGATCTCGAGGTGCAGCTGCGCCGCAAAGGTCACGCGTACGAAGGCTGGGGCCCGGCGCTCGATCTCGGCGTTCGCCACCAGGCGGGCTGGTTGTTCGAGCCGGGCGCCGGCGTCTCGTGGAACCCCAACGCCTTCCTGGAGATCACCGGGTCGATCGGGCCCAGCATCGGGGTCGACGGCACCGGGTTGGCGGGCCGCGCGAAGCTCACCGTGTGGTTCATTCACTTCGTCGGGGTCGACCTGGTCGCCCACGTCACTCCGCACGGCGCGGTGCCGATGATCGGTCTGCGAATCGATCCGTCGTTCCCGTTGCTGCTCTGGCTGACGCCGCCGAAGTTCTCCACCGCCTGGTGGTTCGACGACTCGCCCGAGAAGAAGCAGTAGGCACTACTTGTCTTGCTTCTGGCGCGCCGCCCACCTCAACAGGAGCGCCACCGCGCCCAACCCGAACGCGAGACCGATGCCGGTGCCGATGTTGCGGCCGCTGCGGTCGCTGGGGTCGAAGTAGAAGTCCGACGCGGCGTCGACCACGTCGCGAGGCACGGTCAGCGATCGCAACGTCGCCTCCATCAGCGGCTTCGCCGACTCTCCCTTGGTGCTCACCTGCACCAGGTAGGCGGTGTTCTTCACCGGCAGAAAGGCGACCTCCTGCGGAGCCCAGCCCGGCCCAGGCGGCGGCGCGGTGAACCTCACCACCGGGAGACCGCCGACCTTGATCAGCTCGCGTGGATTGCCGTGCGCGACGCGCTCGGTGAGGTCTTCGATCTCTCGCCGGGTCGCCCGCGAAACGCCGAGCACTTTCATCGTCGAGACCGCCACCGTGCTCTGCGCGGTGAGGTCACTGGCGTAGAGCCACGGTGGGTCGGGGCTCTCTTCGAGCGCGTGGTTGGGGGGGCAGCTCTCAGCGAGGCTCGCCTCCGGCCGGTAAACACACGGCGTCGCCGGCGGAGCGGACATCGACAACCCGGTGGCGGGATCGGTCGCTCCGAGCAATACCAACAACGCGAACGTCATCGCGACAGCTTACTGTTGCGCGGGCGCCTTCTTCCGCTTCTTCTTCTTCTTCGCCTCCAGCGGAATCGTCACCGTGATCGGCACCTTCGCCTTCACGTTGAACTTCCACGGCCGGTCGAGAAACGCGAACACGTGCCACTCGAGCGGGAAACGCTTGGTGGGTGAGAGAAACGAGATCACCTGCGCCACGTCGCCGAGCATGTTCTCGGGCGCGGGGCCGGCACGCTCGAGGTCGTTGGGCAGCAGGAGCTCGAACTTCTTCGCCCGCTTGAGGTACTTGCCCTCGCCCGAGAGCTCCTTCTCGAAGCGCCACACCTTGCCGTTGCTGTAGCTGGTGGTGCCGCCACTGACGCCGATCACCCGCTGGCGCGCTTCGATGCCGACCACCAGCCGCTTCGCCTCGAGCTTCTCGGTGAGCCGCACCTTCACCAGCCCGCGTACGGTGTCGCCCAGCTGGTAGTCGACCTGCTTCAGCTTGATCTGCAGCTCACCGACACCGATCGCCAACACGTCGAGCATGCCGTCTCGTTGACCCCCGCCGGGCGCGTTCGGTGCAAATTACCTGGGCTGAGCGCAGGCGCGAGATGCAGCCAACAGCAGCATCAGCGCCATCGAGACTTCGGAGTGGAACAGCGGGTCGTGCACCAGGCACACCAGCGCGAAGGTGATCACCACCGCGATGCCGGGAGCGCCGAGCCGGCCCGCCTGGGTGAAGCGGCGCAGCTCGAAGATCAGCACCGCGGCGAAGAGCAGGGCGCCGAGCACCCCGAACTCCGCCGCCATCGAGAGGAACATGTTGTGCGCCTTGCCCGGGTTGTCGAGCACGTACTGCGGCGTTCCCTCTCCGGCGAACTTCGACGGGCGAAACTGGCCGGCGCCGACCCCGGTGAACGGGTGCTCCTTTACCGCTTCGATGCCGGCGCCGATCAGCACCTCGCGATCGCCCGAGCCTTCGGCGTTGAGCGACGACAGCATGCGGGTGCGCAGCCCGGTGTTGAACCCCACTGCCGCGAACGCGAGCAGAATCAGCCCCGCCACCGCGACGAAAGAGCGCTTTCGCTGCTGCGCCGAGAGCACCCAGCCTGCGCCGGTGCCCGCCAGGCCGGCCGCCGCCGCCGCGCGCGCGAGCGGGAACAGCAGCACCGAGACCGCGCCGATCAGGCCGCTCACCCGCGCCGGCCACTGCCACTTGCCGGCGGGCACCGCGGAGGCGAACGCCACCAGCAACACCGTCACGTGGGAGAAGCGAATGCGGTGAAAGGCCAGCCCGCCCGCCATGAACCGGCCGGGATCGTTCGGCGCCGGCTCGTAGACCCGCTCGAAGTGCAGCTTGGTGAACCTCAGCGGGGTGAAGAAGTCTTCGCTGGGCCAGGCGCCGAAGTGCTGCAGCGCCGCGCAGAGACACGAGAGGAGCAGCACGACGCCCGCGGTGAGGCCGATCGCCAGCCGCTGCCGGGCGCTGGTCTGCCGAAACGCCGCTGCGCCAATCGGAATCCACAGCCAGTCGGTGGTGCGCGCGAAGCCGGTGCCGGTCGGGGTGTGGCCGCCGAGAAGTGGGCCGAGCAGCGCCCAGAGCACGAACGCGAAGATGAACGCGTTGTCTCGAAGGACACCGGAGCCCTTCGGGCTCTCGGCCCTCTGTCTCCAGGCGAGGGGTACCAGGGCGAGAAACGTCAGCGTCATGCCCGCGACGGCGAGGCCCTCGGTGATCTGCACCCCGGCAGCCCACAGACAGAGCCCGACTGTGATGACGGCGCGGAGGCGGTCGCTCACGCCACCTTCATACCCTTGGGAATGATCACCAGCCCGCTTTCGGTCACGAAGAAGCGGCGGCGGTCTTCGTTCGGGTCGACGCCGATCTGGGTGCCGGGGGGAATGGAGACGTTCTTGTCGATGATCGCGCGGCGAATCACGCAGTGGCGGCCGATCTCGACGTTCTCCATCAAGATCGAGTCGGTCACTTCGCTGTACGAGTTCACCCGCACCTTGGGCGAGAGCACCGAGCGGTCGACCCTCGAGCCCGAGACGATGCACCCCTCGGACACCAGTGAATCGGTGGCGTAGCCGACGCGCTTCTCTTCGAAGTTGGCGAACACGAACTTCGCCGGCGGCATGTCGGGGTGGTGGGTGTAGATCGGCCACTCCTGGTTGTAGAGGTTGAAGATCGGCTCCACCGCCACCAGGTCCATGTTCGCCTGGAAGTAGGCGTCGATCGTTCCCACGTCGCGCCAGTAGCCGCGCTCGCGATCGCCCTGGCCCGGCACCATGTTGGTCTTGAAGTCGTAGGCGTAGCAGCGCGCCCGGCTGAACATCGAGGTGAGGATGTTCTTGCCGAAGTCGTGCGAGCTGTCGTCGCGCTTGGAGTCCATCGTCACTTCACGCACCAGTGACTCGGTGTTGAAGAGGTAGTTGCCCATCGACGCCAGCACCATGTCGGGGCGGCCGGGCATCGGCTTGGGGTTCTTCGGCTTCTCGAGGAAGTTGGTGACCGCGCCGTCTTCGTTCACCTCGATCACGCCGAACTGATCGGCCTCGCTGATCGGCACCGGTATCGCGGCGACGGTGAGCTCGGCGCGCTTCTCGAGGTGGTAGGCCTCCATCTGCCGAACGTCCATCTGGTAGACGTGATCGGCGCCGAACACGTAGACCAGCTCGGGCGACTCGTCGGTGATCAGGTTGAGGTTCTGCCAGATCGCGTCGGCCGAGCCCCGGTACCAGTCGGTTCCGGTGCGCATCTGCGCGGGCACGTTGTCGACGTAGTGACCCAGAAAGGCGGTCATTCGCCAGGCGCGCGAGAGGTGGTTGTTGAGCGAGTCAGACTTGTACTGGGTCAACACCTTGATGTGAAAGACGTCGGAGTTGACGAAGTTCGAGAGGCAGAAGTCGATGATGCGGTATCGGCCTCCGAACGGCACCGCGGGTTTGGCGCGGTCCCGGGTGAGGGGATCGAGGCGTGTACCCGCGCCACCGGCCAGAACCATCGCCATCGATTTTTTCATCGCCCGTCCTTTTACAAGACAAGGTGCGGTGGGGGCCCCACAGAAACAACAAAATCCTCCTCCCGTCGCACCGTTACAGACCCGCGACAGATCAGGGGTCGGGCCGGTGGCGAAGCCATTGCACTGATCGGTACGGGTCCTAAAACGGAGGGGATTCAGAAGGGTCCGAGCAGGCGGCCCGGCATTCGGCAAAGGGGACTGTGCGGCTGCGCGAGGGGCAGCACGCCAGGTCGAGCCGGGCCGCCACTCATTTTTTCGCCTTCTGCATTTTCCCCCCAACTCAGTCGCAGGCGGTATGACAGGGCCGTGCCCGCGATGAAGATGTACATCCCACCCAAGGGCGAGCCGACGAGGCGCAGCTTCTTGAAGCGCGGCCTGTTCGGCACCTTGCTGCTCGCCGTCGGTGGCGGCACCCTGCTGGCGCTCCGGTCGTCGAAAGCGGTGCCGCTCCCGCAAGAGCCGCTGAAGATTCTGACCCCGACCGAGTACTCGGTGGTCGCGGCGATGGCGAACGTGATCATCACGCCCAAGCCGAACTTTCCCCCGCCCGATCAGCTCAAGGTCGCCGCGGTGGCCGACCGCATTCTCGCGCTCGCCGACCCCTCGGCCGCCAAAGAGCTGAAGCAGGGGCTGATGCTGTTCGAGAACGCGCTCCCCAACTTTCTGTTCGGGCGGAGGCTCTCGCCGTTCACCCAGCTCGACGCCAAAGAGCAGGCGGTCGTCTTCCAGGAGTGGGTGAGCTCGCGGCTGCCGGTTCGCCGCACGGTGGCGATGGCGATTCGCGCCCTGGTGACCGCGGCGTACTTCTCTCAGCGCGAGATCTGGCCGGCGGTGCACTACCCGGGGCCGCTCGCGGGCATCAACGACCCGAACGCGCCGGTGTGGAAGGGCAAAGGCGAGCCGCGCCCGTTCTCCAACGGCCAGTGGCTGGGGCCTCCGCTGTGAGCGACGGCCGAATCATCACCGGCGACGAGCTCACCCAGGACACCGAGGTGTCGTGCGACGTCTGCGTGGTCGGCTCGGGCCCCGGCGGCAGCTGGCTCGCGCACGAGCTGGTGCGCCAGGGCAAGTCGGTGGTGATGCTCGAAGAGGGCGGGTACCACACGCGCCGCGAGTTCGACATGACCGAGGCCCGCGCGTTCCCGAACCTGTACCAGGACCTCGGCAACCGCACGACCGACGACCTCAGCGTCAACCTGCTCCAGGGCCGCAGCGTCGGCGGCGGCACCACCGTCAACTGGTGCTCCAGCTTTCGCACCCCCGACCACGTGCTCAAGCACTGGGTCGAGAAGAACGGCTCCGAGTTCAACACCGCGGCGCTGAACCCGCACTGGGATCACATCGAGAAGCGGCTCCACGTCGCCGAGTGGCCGCTGGAGTCGATCAACCAGAACAACAAGGTGCTCTGGGAAGGCCTCGGCAAGCTCGGCTACCACCGCGGGCTGATTCGCCGAAACGTGAACAACTGCCTCAACCTCGGCTACTGCGGCATGGGCTGCCCGGTCGACGCCAAGCAGTCGATGCTGGTGACGGTGATTCCCGACGCGGTCGAGAAGGGGCTCACCGTCTACTCCAGCGCCTCGGTGCGGCGGCTCCAGTGGCAGGGCCGCAAGGTGCAGTCGGTGCACGCCGACGTGCTCGACCCGGCGACCGATCGGCCGAAGGGCCTCAAGCTGACCGTGAAGCCGAAGCTGGTGGCGGTGTGCGGCGGCGCGCTCAACTCGCCGGCGCTGTTGCTGCGCTCGGGGCTCGACCACGGCGGCAAGGTGGGGCTGCGCACCTGGCTGCACCCGGTGGTGGTGATGCTGGCGCGCTTCGAAGAGCAGGTGAACGCGTTCGCCGGCGCGCCGCAGTCGGTCTACTCGCACCAGTTCATCGAGCGGGGCGCGGGCAAGATGGGCTTCTTTCTCGAGGTGCCGCCGGTGCACCCGATGCTCGGCGCGACGGTCTCGACCACCTTCGGCGACAAGTTCCTCGACCTGTTCGAGAACCTCGACCGGGTGCAGGCCTGCATCGCGCTCGCGGTCGACGGCTTCAACCCCGACGAAGAGGGCGGCACGGTGCGGGTGCGCTCCGACGCCTACTCGCGGCTCTCGTTCGACTACCGCTTCACCCCCGCGCACTGGGAAACGTTCCGCCTGGCGTGCAAGGAGATGGCGAAGGTGCAGTTCGCCGCCGGCGCGAAGTCGGTGCACTCGCTCCACTTCGACTCGGTGACGATGAATTCGCCCGCCGACATCGACAAGCTCGACGCCGCGCCGTGGGAGAAGCTGAAGCTGCGCATCGTCACCGCCCACCAGATGGGCGGCTGCCCGCTCGGCAAAGACCCCGAGAAGTCGGTGGTCGACCCCAAGCTGCGCTACCACGACCTCGACAACCTCTACGTGGTCGACGGCTCGGTGTTCCCCACCTCGCTGGGCGTGAACCCGCAGCTGACCATCATGGCGATCTCGCGCTGGGCGTCGCAGCACATCGGCGCCGCGGTCGCGTAGTCAGAAGCGGCCGCCGATTCGCAGCAGGTCGGCCTGCACTCCGACCACACAATCCCGGTGCTCCGGTGGTGTCTTTGGTGGTGAAGAAACCCTCGGCGTAGATGCCCTTGGCGTTGGTGGAGTAGCCGGCGCTGGTTCCCACGGTGAGCGTGAACACCCACCTGCGCGCGACCACCCACGAGTAGCCGACGTCGAACCCGGCCTGAATCTCGAACGTCTGGGTGAACACGCTGGCGACGATCTTGGGCGTGACGAAGGCCCCTTCGAACGGCTGCCCGCCGAGCCTGAAGGTGGGGCCCACCGAGAGCCAGATGCCGGTCATCAGCCTGCCCACGTCGGAGGTCGGGGTGAAGGCGGTGTAGAGGAACGCCGAGCCCACGTTCCATTCGCGGTCGAACACCACGAACGCGACGCCAGCCGACACCATCACGCCAGGGCCGCGGCCACGGAGGAGACCGTCGCTCCAGGCCACCACCATCGGCACCGGCGCGAACCACGGCGACACCACCGGTGTGCGCTCTTCGGCGGCGGGCGCGGCGGGCTCTTCGGCGCGCACCGCGAACGGCGCGATCAGCAACAGACAGACGATCAGTCGTGGCGGCCGGCTCAGATCTTCTCTTCTTCTTCTTTCTTCGGCGCGGCGGGCTGCTCGCTCTTGGGCGCCTTCTGAATGTCGCCGGCCGGGTACTTCGCGGCCTCGTCGAGGTACGGCTTGTCTTTCGGCTTCTTCTTGTAGGTCGCCGCGGCGTCGAACACCGGCGGGTCGCCCGGCTTGGCCACGATCACCTTGGAGTCGTCGCAGAACAGCCACTCGGCGTGCCCGTTCTCGTCTTCGTAGGCGTAGAAGATGTCGGGCTGGGCGCCGGCCTTCGGCTTCGCCGGGCACCAGTTCTTGCGGGCCTCGTCTTTCGCCGCCGGCTGCTTGTCGCGCCACACCTTGAGCGCCTGGTAGGCCCGCACCTTCGCCGCCAGCCCCGGAGCGCCGTCGATCTTGCGCTTCGCCTGGGCGACCAGCTCACCCAGCGGCTGCAGCAGCTCGGGCACCTTCGACTGCTCGGTCCACTTGCACTGGGCGGCGTCGGCGACGCCCTTCTCGAGCGAGGCCAGGGCAGGGGGCAGCTGCTTGGGCATCGCGTCGAGAATGGCCAGGTTCTCGTCGGCCCATGCGCCGTCGTAACTGGCCGAGGTCTGGCCCAGCGCCGACAGCAGCAGCTCCTTCATCGAGGTGAAGTCACCCTCGACCCGGAGCTCCTCCACGTCGCATACGTTGGTCTTCTGCCAGTCGTGCCAGGTGGCGGTCTTGCCCGCGAGCTGAACCGTCTGATCCGGCCCGGGGGCGACACGCTTTTTCCCACATCCAACGACAACGGCACCCAACACGCATGCGAAGACGACCTGACGCATGAAACGCAAGGTACCACGGGCTTTCTCACTCCGCGCCTTTGCAGATCGTTTGATATGAAGGGGGTCGCATGTCGGGCGGCCAGGAAACCCGAGTCACCAAAATCTCCAAGCTGCAGGACCGGGTTCCGACCTCGACGGACAATTGTCTGGTGGCGATTCACGGCCCGAACATCGGCAAGAAGTACGTGCTCGACGAAGAAGAGTTCACCATCGGGCGCGACTCGAAGAACAACATCGTCGTCGATCTCGACAACGTCTCCCGCCGCCACGCCAAGGTGCGCTCCGGCGCGGGCAAGTGCTTCGTCTCCGACCTCGGCTCCACCAACGGCACCTACCTGAACGACGAAGAGGTGCTCCAGGAGCAGCCGCTGCGCTCGGGCGACCTGGTGAAGGTGGGCGGCTCGATCTTCAAGTACCTCTCGGGCGGCAACCTCGAGGCGCTCTACTACGAAGAGATTTACCAGCTCACCATCGTCGACGGCCTCACCCAGATTCACAACAAGCGCTACTTTCTCGAGTTCCTCGAGCGCGAGATGGGCCGCTGCCACCGCTACAACCGCGCCTTGTCGCTGATCATGTTCGACATCGATCACTTCAAGAAGATCAACGACACCAACGGCCACCTCGCGGGCGACTACGTGCTGCGCGAGCTCGCCGGGGTGATCAAGCAGCGGGTGCGCAAAGAGGAGTGCTACGCGCGCTACGGCGGCGAAGAGTTCGCGATCGTGATCCCCGAGGCAGGCGGCGAGAAGGCCCGCACCTTCGCAGAGAAGATTCGCAAGATGATTGAGGACCACCACTTCAGCTTCGAGGGCAAAGACATTCCCTGCACCATCTCGCTCGGGGTGAGCGACATGGTGGGCGACATGACCGAGCCGCACCAGTTCATCAAGGTCGCCGACGCCAACCTCTACAAGGCGAAGAAGAGCGGCCGTAACCGGGTGATCGGCTAGCCGCGAGACGTTCAGGCGTGCGCGAGGCGCAGCACCAGCCCGCCGTCACACTCCGAAAGACCGACCGCCGGCTCCTGGTCGAGCAGCTGCTTCAGCTCGCCCAGACAGGCGGCCACCTGGCTCGGCTCCAGCTCAGCCGAGAGCTTGAGCTCCACCCAGCTGCCGTCCGACGAGACCTCCACCTCGAGCTGCTTGGGCCGCTGCCCGCTCAGCGCCGACAGCGCCGCCGAGAGCGCACCCGCCGCGACCGGGTGGGGCACCGCGAGCGAGACTCCGACCGGCACCGCCGGCCAGCGCACGCCGCCGACCAGCTTGGTGAGGTGGTGCGACAGCCGCGACGCCGTCTCCACCACCTCCGACAGGTGTGAGCCGCGCGAGAGGCTGCCGAACAGGCGCTCGATCGCGAGCACGTTGTCGCTGATCACCGACTCCAGGGTGCCGAGCGCCGCCAGGCTGCCCTTCAGGTCTTCGAGCGCTTCCTTCGCCTGGGTGAGCACCGGCGCGGCGCTGGCGTCGCCCTCGCTGATTCGGGCGAGCGGCGCGAGGTCGGCGCAGGCGGTGCGCGCGCTCGCGATCTCGCTCCGCAGAGGGCCGAGCGCGTTTCGCAGCTCCATGTAAGCGGGGTGTGAGCCCTGCTGAACGATGCGCAGCTGCCGGCGCTGGGCGGACAGCTCGGTGAGCCGGCTCGACGCCTTCAGCGCCAGCACCTGGAGCGCGAGCCGCTGGCCGTCGTCGAAGCTGCGCGGCCGGGTGTCGATGGTGCACAGCGAGCCGACCACCTCCTGGCCGACCCGCACCGGCATGCCGAGGTAGGCGCTGATGCCGTAGCGCTCGACCAGCTCCTGCGGCACCCGCGGGTCGTTGGCGGCGTCGTTGACCTCGAACGCTTTGCCGTCGCGCACCACGAACTGGCAGAACGACGCGTCGCGATCGGTGCCCTGCGCCTGCTCGAGATCTCTGGGAAGCCCGTGCGACGCGCGAAAGAACTGGGTGCGCTTGAGCACCAGCGACACCAGCGCGATCGGGGTGGCGAGCAGCGCAGAGGCCTGGCGGGCGATCTGCTGCAGCTGGAGATCGGGCTCGGCGTCGAGCGCGTTGCCCTGAAGAGCCTTGTAGCCGCTCCACTCCTGGAGCCCGTCGATGCGCCGCACCCACGAAAGGTAATCGGCCGCCCGGCGCCCGTCACCGAGGCACGAAAGACCCTACAGGGTCGGCGCGACCTGCTTACTGGTAGGTGAAGCGGAGGCCGATTTCGCCGCCGATGTAGAGGTCGGCCGCGCCGTCTGCCCGGTAGGTGTCGGTGGCCGCCGGCTTGAACGAGAGGCCGTAGCGCGCGAAGTCGAACGCGGCGCGAATCTGCAGCGAGGGCAGGGGAGGCAGCTTGAAGCCCAGGCCGATCTGCGCGTCGATGCCGAGGTTGCCGCCCTTGGTGAAGTAGGCGGGCGAGATGATCGGGCCCGACGAGAGCACCGGGAGCACGGTGAAGTCGGCGAACGCGAGCAGCCCGGTGTCGCCGAACGGCACGTCGCCGGCGAGCCCGAGGCGCACCGCGGAGTAGTTCACCGAGGGCAGGCCGTCGATCGAGGTGCCGTCGGAGCCCTTGCCCACCGAGAACGACTGGCTGCGGTAGCCGACCAGCAGGGTGACGCCGGCGTCGGCGTCGGAGAGCGGCCGGTAGCGGAAGCGCAGGCCCGCATCGAGCCGGTTCATCGAGGTGGGGTAGCTGACGTCGGAGCCGGAGCGCTTCGACTTCAGGCCGACCGCGGTCTGGTAACCGGCTTCGATGCCGAGGCCGGAGGCGATGCCCTCGGTGATGAAGCCCAGCGGGTAGACCTCGATGTGCGGGTCAGGCGCGAGAATGAAGCCCGCCGAGTAGCTGCGGAGGTTCATCGAGGTGACGTTGGAGTAGCTGAACGAGCGGCTGACGATGTCGAGGGTCAGCTGGGCGACGAACAGCTGCGGCTTGATCAGGCTGGTGTGCTTGGGCGCCGGCGGCTCCTCTTCCTCCGGAGGCGGCTTCTTCTCTTCCGGGGGAGGCTTCTTCTCCTCCGGAGGCGGCTTCTTCTCTTCCGGCGGAGGCTTCTTCTCTTCGGGAGGCGGCTTGGTCTCTTCCGCCGGGGGCTTCTTCTCTTCGGGCGGCTTGGAGGCGCCGACCGCGTTGAGCAGCTCCTCGGTGGCCGACGAGAGCGCGGAGTCCTGAATCGCGCCGCCTTCGATCGGCAGCACCTTCTTCAGCTTCACCGCACCGCCCGACTTGAGCACCTGGAGCTCGACCGTCTTCTTCTTGCCCTTGGCCTTGACGGTGCCGGTGATCGCGTAATCGACCTTTTCCTTCTTGGCCTTCTTCCAGTCGGGCTTGTTGCCCTTGAAGACCTTGGTCTCGGCCACGCACTCGGCCTGATCGCAGAGCGCCGAGACCACCTGGCCTCGCACCGAGCTCGCCGAGGGGCCCGAGAAGGGGCCGATCGAAATCTTCGAAGCTCCTGCTTCCCCGCCCCAGAACGCCGCCACCGCCAAAAGGAACGCACCGCCCACGCGTCTCATGTCGATTGGCGAGTGTAGTCCGCCCTTCGTGCTAAGGAAGCTTTTGCGACCATGGCCGAAGCCAACCCCGCGCTGGAGCAGTTCCTCAAAGGGATTCCACTCTTCTCGCTCGTCGAGGCGAAAGAGATGATGGACATCTTGCGCCTGCTGCGGCCGGTGGAGCTCGAGCCCGGGCACGCGCTGTTCAAAGAAGGCGACCCCGGCCGCGCGATGTGGATTCTGTCGGCCGGCTGCGAGGTGTCGATCTCCACCACGCCCGCTGGGAGCAAGCGCCCGATCGCGGTGGCGTACGCGCGCGAAGGCGAAGTGGTGGGCGAGATGGCGCTGGTCGACGACGGCCCGCGCTCGGGCACCGCGGTGGTGGTGAACGGCGGCCACGCGCACGAGATTCAGGCGGCTGACTTTCACGCGCTGCGCGACGCGTTCAACCCGGCGGCGTTCAAGGTGCTTCGCCGCATCTGCATCGATCTGTGCCGGCGGCTGCGTGCGACCAACGAGCGCATCGTGCCTTCGGGTCACCAGTCGATCGAGACGCCGCCGCTGCCGAAGGGCCCGCGCGCGACCAGCGAGCTGCTCGACCGTTTTCCGCCGTTCAAGCCGCTGCCCGCGCTGGTGAAGCTGGCGCTGGCCCAGAAGCTCCACGTGATCGACGTGCACGGAGTGACCCCGCTGTTCGCCGAGGGCGAGCCGTCTGACGGCATCTACTTCGTGGTCGAGGGCGAAGTGTCGGTGGGCCGCAACGGCAAGACGCTGGCGAACCTGGTGCCGGGCACGATGTTCGGCCTGGTCTCGGCGATCGACTCCGGGGCGCGGTCGGCGTCGTGCCTCACCACCGGCCCGGCCAAGCTGCTCAAGCTCGAAGACAGCGACTTCGACGCCCTGTTCGCGTCAGGGCACCGGTTCGCGTTCCAGATCGTCGACCTGGTGGCCCGGCAGCTGGTCGGGCACTTGAGAGCCGCCAACTCGATGATTCCCCTGCCCGGGAAGCCGGCGGGGAAGGCCGGAGAGGCCAAACCGATGGATCTGGCTCTGAAAAACCCGAAGCCGGACGAAGACGGGATGCCGCCGTTGGAGCTGGAGATCGACATCGAGGAGTCGTTGTCGTCTGCCGGTGACCTGCTGGGTTGATTTCGTGACCTGAACCCTTTAGTTCTAGGCACATGGTGAACATCCAACTCGAGTGGACGCCGAACCCCAGCACGTTGAAGTACGTGGTCGACCAGTCGCTGCTGCCGAAGGGCGCGATCAACTTCACCAAGCGTGAAGACGCCGAGGTTCAGTCTCCGCTGGCGTCGCGCCTGTTCGGGATCAAGGGCGTCACCGCGGTGATGCTGGGCACCAACTTCGTCACCGTCACCAAGGGCGACGACGGCGAGTGGGACGAGCTCAACGACGGCGTGATGGGCGCGATCGAGAAGCACCTCACCGAGTCGGGCGAGATTGTGAAGCCGGAGGTGCTGGCGGCGCGTGAAGCGGCGGCGGCGTCGGGCGGCGGCAGCCTGGTGGAGCGCATTCGCGAGATCCTCGACAACGAGATTCGGCCCGCGGTGGCCAACGACGGTGGCGACATCACCCTCGACAAGATCGAAGACGGCATCGTCTACCTGCACATGCAGGGCAGCTGCGCCGGCTGCCCCTCGTCGACCGCGACGTTGAAGATGGGCATCGAGACCCGGCTGAAGGAAGCGTGCCCCGAGGTCGTCGAGGTGGTGTCGGTCTGAAGCAGGCGAACGCGAAGCAGGCGCGGCGCGAGCTGTTGCCGAACCAGTCGCCCGAGCTCCTCAAGACGCTGCACCTGATGACCCGCGACGGGCGGCTGAACGCCGACGCGTTGCGAAAGCTGAAGCAGGTGAATCACCTCGCGGGGCTGCTGGCTCCGGCGATGGAAGATGCGTTCGCGCGGCACCCCACCGATGCGGTGGTGGCCGACCTCGGCTCGGGCAACGCGTACCTGGGCTTCGTGCTCTACGAGCTGTTCTTCAAGGGCCGTGACGCGGGCGACCTGTACTGCGTCGAGTCGCGCACCGATCTCGCGGCCCGGGTCGACGAGCGGGCGAAGGCGCTCGATTACCCGCGGCTCCATTCGGTGAACGCGACGATCGACACCGCGGCGCTGCCCGAGCGGGTGCACGTGCTGACCGCGCTGCACGCGTGCGACACCGCGACCGACGACGTGTTGGCGGTGGCGATCGCGAAGAAGGTCGACCACGTGGCGGTGGTGCCCTGCTGCCAGGCCGAGGTGGCGCAGCAGCTGAAAGACGCGCGGCCGAAGCTGACCGCGGCGATGGCGTCGCTGTTCGAGCACTCCTGGCACCGGCGCGAGTTCGGCTCGCACCTCACCAACGTGATTCGGGCGCTCACGCTCGAGGCGCACGGTTACCAGGTGACGGTGACCGAGCTGACCGGCTGGGAGCACTCGATGAAGAACGAGCTGATCATCGGGCGCAAGGTGCACGCCGAGAACCGCGACGCGAAGAAGCGCCTCGACGCGCTCCTCGAGCAGACCTTGGTGCAACCCAAACTCCTTCGCCAACTGGCGAACACGTGACCCCTCCCCCGACCAGGGGGAGGGTGGCCGAAGGCCGGGAGGGGCGTCACGTCTCTCCCAGCCGTGAACGCCTCTTCGCGACCTGCACCCGCGGGCTTGAACCTGCGCTCGAAGCCGAAGCGAAGGCGCTCGGTTTTTCCACCCACGCGGTGAGCTGTGGCGTCGAGCTCGAGGGCGCACGGGGCTCTCATCGCCAGGCAAACCTGTGGCTGCGCACTGCTTCTTCGGTGGCGCGCGTCGAGGGCAAGCGCCGCGTCGACACCTCCGGCGAGCTCCTCTACTTCCGCGGCTACCGCCAGGAGATCGGTCGCGCGCCGCTGCGTGAGACGCTGGCGGCGGGAATGTTGCTGCTCGCCCGCTGGGAGCCGTCGCGCGAGGCGCTGTGGGACCCGATGTGCGGCAGCGGCACCATTCTCGCGGAGGCCGCGCTGATGGCTCAGGGCAAAGCCCCTGGAGCGCAACGCCGTTTCGCTTTCGAGAATGAGCCCGGTCACGACTCGAAGGCGTGGGCCACCGAGCCGCGCACCAAGGGCACCGCGCACAAGCCACTGCTGCTGGGCACCGATCTCAATGCAGGTGCGCTGGGCACCGCTCGCCGCAACGCCCGGCGCGCCGGCGTGCTCGAGCTGCTCACCCTGGAGCGCCTCGACGCGACGAAGCTGCCCGCGAAGCCGGGCCCGGGCCTGGTGATCTCGAACCTCCCGTACGGCAAGCGGGTCGGGGAGCGCAGCGAGCTCGCGTCGCTCTACTCCGCGTTCGGCGCGTCGCTGCGAAAGGCCGCCGCGGGCTGGCGCTTCGCGTTCCTGCTGAAAGATCACCCCGACGCGTTGGGCCTGAAGATCGATGCGACGCACGCGCTCGACAACGGCGGGCTCAGCTGTTCGCTGGTGACCGGGGTGATCGGCTAGCATTTTGAGCGATGCGGTTTTGGATCCTCGCGCCGCTGTTGCTGGTTGGCTGCAAGACACCACAGGCAAGGTGCGGATTCGCAATGGAGGTTTCGTCCACGATCGTGCCGGTCAACGAGCCGTGTCGGAGCAAGCTGGTCGCGCGCATCTACCCGCAAACCGCACCGACGGTGCGCCTCGCAGTCACTCGCCGATCCTATTGTCAGGCGGTGAAGAGGCAGGTTTTCTCCGATGGCAGAACCCTTCGAACCCTGCTCGATCCCTGCGTTGTTCCCTCGGATGCGTCACCTGAGCAGCGGCAGCGCGCTGAGGAGTGCGTCTCGGCGGGCTGGTCGATCTCCGATGAGTGGTACCCGGTACTGGCTGTTCGTAGCGAGTGATTCAGTTTGCGCGCGCCCGAGGCCGCCGGGGTCAGAGAAACGACGGCCGGCGAATCGTAAAAGGGCATCACTTGCTCCGCTTTCTGGTCTTCGCGTTGGCGTTCTCTTCCTGCGTCACCCTCGGCACCGAGCGCACCCAGCTGATCTCGAAGGAAGTGATCGCCGGGCCCTGCGTCGATGACGAGGTCAGCGGCTCGGTCGCTCCTGCCGGAGCGCAGCGGGTTCACCTCTCGCTCTCGGTGAGACAGCACTGCCCGAAGGTGGAGCGCGAGACCTGGGCGGCGGAGACGTCTTCGCAGCTCGACGACATGCCCCGGCTGGTGATCGCGCTCGCCTCGACCGTGGTGCTGCTCGGAGCGGTGAGCGCGGTGCTGATCTACGCGGCCGGCCAGTCGAACAGCAGCTCGCTTTCGGCCGCGGTCCCGGTCACCGCCTATGCCTGTGCGCTCGCGGTCGGCACCGGCCTCTGGCTGCTGCTGGGAGCGCACTCGGTTTCTCCTGGGCCCAACCAACTGCTCGAGAACGAGCTCCCTGCGGAGCGCTTCACCCACGCCTTCGTGGGCAAGGTGCGGCTCGCGTCAGGCGCGGTCGTGCAGCTCGATGCGCGTGGTGCCGACGTCGATCGCGCGGAGGTCGCCGGCGGCAAGGTGTTCGTGGGCGACAGCGTGGTGCCGATCGACGGCATCGTCCAGCTTCCATAGACTGCACCCATGCCACCGCTGATCGAAGTGGTGCAGGGCAGCCTCACCGACGGCGACGAGCTCGTGCTGGTGAACGCGTCGAACACCAACGCGATGCTGGGCTCGGGCGTGTCGGGAGCGATTCGCCGCGCCTGCGGCCCCGAGTTTCAGCAGCACGTGTTCGACGAGCTGAACCGGGTGAAGAAGGGCTCGATGTTCCCCGGCGACGTGCTGGTGACCGATGCGGGTACGCACCCCACCGCCAAGTGGATCGCCCACCTCGCGGTGATGGACTACCGGGAGGGCTTTCGCGGTGACAGCGCTCCCGATCTCGGGCGGATCAGACTGGGTTGCGAGCGCTTGTGGGATGCGCTGGAGACGCTCCCCGAAGGTCAGCTGTCGGTGGCGATGGTGGCCCTGGGAGCGGGTACCGGCGGCCTGGGGTTACGGGACACGGTGAAGGTGTCGGCCGAGACGCTGAAGGCCCACTGTGCGGTGTTCAAGCAGACCAAGGTGAGCCGGGTGCGGTTCTACGGTTACGCGACCCACGAGTACGTGGCGATGTGCGCGGAGTTGTTGGTGCACTTCCCCGAGCTCGAGAAGATTGTGCCAGCCGACGTGCTCGCGATGGCACGGCGGCTGTAAGGACGAGCCTTAAAATAGGGACGCTGTCATTAAACCTTTTGTCCCGTCGTTCGTATGAACAAGGGACGGACTTGATGGTTCCCGAGGCAAGCTTTTCTTCGAACCCACAGGATTTATTGCGGCGCGGCTGCGCTGCGTTAGGTGTTGATCATGGTGCGCGAGGCGAGAGGCGGGGATGAGGCGGTAGCGGAGATGACCGTCAACGGCGGGTGCCTGCTCTGCGGCGGAGACGTGCGCCTGCGGATCACACAGGCAGGCGCGAGAACCGTGTGCAGCCACTGCGAGTGGATTGGCCGGCCCGAGGTGAAGCGGGTCAAGGGCGGGCTCCACGTGAACTACACGCCCACTGCTGAGTCGTAGTAAGCGGCTGGCATGTCCAGCCAGCAGGCCCTGAGCCGCTACCAGTCGGAAAAGAACACCTACGTCGAGGACCTCAAGGCCCTCGTGCGAATCCCCTCGGTCTCGTTCGCAGGCTTCGACCCGAAGCAGGTGCGCAAGAGCGCCGAGGCGACCGCTGAGCTGCTCAAGAAGCGCGGCTTCGAGAACGTGAAGCTGCTGGAGCAGGACGGCGCGCACCCGTACGTGTACGGCGATTGGCTGAAGGCGCCCGGCGCTCCGACGCTGCTGCTGTACGCGCACCACGACGTGCAGCCGGCGGGCGACGCGGCGGCGTGGAAGTCGCCTCCGTTCGAGCCGACCGAGCGCGACGGCCGCCTGTGGGGCCGTGGAGCCGCCGACGACAAGGCGGGCGTGGTGGTGCACGCGGCGGCGGTCGATTCCTACCTGAAGAGCGCGGGCAAGCTGCCGCTCAACGTGAAGGTGATCATCGAGGGCGAAGAAGAGATCGGCTCCGAGCACCTCGAGGCGTTCCTCAACGCGCACAAGGCGATGCTGAAGGCCGACGCGATCGTGCTCACCGACACCGGCAACTTCGAGACCGGCCTGCCGTCGATCACCACCGCGCTGCGCGGCCTGGTGAGCCTCGACGTCGAGGTGAAGGCGCTGAAGCAGTCGCTCCACTCGGGCATGTGGGGCGGCCCGGTGCCCGACCCGGTGATGGCGCTGGCGAAGATGCTCGCCTCGCTCACCAACGCCGACGGCTCGATCGCGATCCCCGGCATTCAAGAGAAGGTGCGCCCGCTCACCGCCGAGGAGCGCAAGTCGATCGCCGCGCTCCCGGGTGACGACAAGCACTTCCGCAACCAGGCGGGCCTGCTCGACAAGACCGAGCTGCTCGGCGGCGGCCGCCACCCGTGGGAGACCAACTGGCGCCAGCCTTCGCTGGCGGTGAACGCGATTCAGGCCTCGAGCCGCAAAGACGCGCGCAACATCATCTGCGAGTCGGCGTGGGCGCGGGTCGGCATTCGCCTCGTTCCCGACCTCGAGCCCGAGGTGGTGAAGAAGCAGCTGGTCGACGCGCTGAAGAAGGCCGCGCCGTGGGGCGTCGAGGTGGTGGTGCACGAAGAGGCCACCGCGAAGTGGTGGTACACCGACCCGTCGGGCCCCGCGTTTCAAGCGGCGTTTCGCGCGCTCGAGAAGGGCTACGGCGAGAAGGCGCTCGCGATCGGCTGCGGCGGGTCGATTCCCTTCGTCGGGCCGTTCGCGAAGGAGCTCGGCGGCGTGCCGGCGTTGTTGATCGGCGTCGAAGACCCGTACACCAATGCGCACTCCGAGAACGAGAGCTTGCACCTGGGCGACTTCGAGAAGGCGATCAAGAGCGCGATCTACCTTTACGAGGAGCTCGCGGCGGCGCTGAAGAAGTAGGGAGCCGCGAGTTCGAGGAACAGCCGGGCCCGGGACCGGGACCGGGTTCGCCTTCGGGTCCGGGGTTCGGGTTTCGCAACAGCTTCGGGTTCGTGCAGGGGTTCGCCCGAACGCGAACCCATGTGCCGCCTGCGTGCCCGATCCCGCTCCCGTGCCCGAGACCGCACCCGGTCCCGGTCCCGGGCCCGATCTTTACTGATCGTTCGGTGCCCGTGAGTGGAACCCGCGTGACGGCTCCGCAGGAGTGCGGCCCCACAAAAGCGCCCGGCCGGAACGAGCGCCTGGTCTCGTCCCGGCCGAGCCGGACTACTCAACGTCAGCTCACCGCATCACGGAGGCGCGACGCACGAGCCGGTGCTGCTGCAGTACTGCCCCGACGGACAATCGCAGTTGGTGGTGCACTGGGGCGTGCCCGGCATGCAGTAGCCGATGGTGCACACCTCATTCGCGCCGCACGAGCTGGTGCTGGTGCAGTGCGTACGGCAGCTGCCGTCGACGCAGTCGCTGCCCGAAGCGCAGTCGGCCGCGCTGCTGCAGCTCCCGGGAGGCCGCGGCTTGCACACGCCCGCCTGGCAGCTCTCGCCCGCGTTGCAGTTGGTGTCGGTGCTGCAGCCGTAGAGGCACGCGTTGTTCACGCACCAGCCGTTGTCGCCGCAGTCGGCGTTGTGCTGGCAGCTCGCCGGAGGAGTCTGGTGACCCGAGCCGCCGCCCGTCGCCGAGCCGCCGCCGGTCGCCGCGCCACCGCCGGTCGCCGAGCCGCCGCCGGTCGCCGCGCCACCGCCGGTCGCCGAACCGCCGCCGGTCGAGATGCCGCCGCCCGTCGCCGAGCCGCCACCCGCGCCCGAGCCGCCACCGGTCGCGATGCCGCCGCCGGTACCCGAGCCTCCGCCCGCGCCGCCGCCGTTGCCGCCGCAGAAGCCGAGCTGGCAGCTGCAGCCGCTCGAGCAGTCGGTGTCGCCGTTGCACGGCCGGGTGCAGAGGCCGTTGATGCAGAAGTCCATGCCGCAGTCGGCGTTCGAGGTGCAGTCCTTGGTGTTGGGCGGGAGGTTGCGGCAGCTGCCCTGCACGCAGAACTCACCGGTGTGACAGTCGGAGTCGGAGCTGCACGCGTCGCTGCAGAAGCCGTTGGTGCAGGTGGTGCCGTTGCAGTCGCTGGCGCTGGTACACGGGGTCAACGTGCTGCACGACCCTTCGCGACAGCCACACGAGCTCGGACAGTCCGAGGTGTGATGACAGGAGGAGCCTTCTCCGTCGCGGTGAACGATCGTACAGCTCGCCATCAAGAGCGCGGGTGCAAGCACCAGCAGGTTCCGAAGTTGGGGTCGCATTTCTTTCTCGCCTTGGTCGCACCGGAAATCGGCCGACTCGGAAACCTTCGTTGCCGGCCGTGCGCGGAAGCGATCAGAAGAATTTTCAGCCCGAATTTCGTGAATTTGGGGCGAATTTCCCGGTGCCGAATCGAATGATCACCTGGGGTTCGAGCGGCAACTCATCGATCGTGCTCGAAGCGGTGTTGAAAGAGGCGCTGGGTGAATCGGCCGGTTCAGACAGCCGTCCAGAGGACGTACGCCGCCCGTTCGGAGGTTCGAAGTTGTCTGCCGAAGCCATCACTTTACGGGGGCTGATCCCCACTCCGCCGCCGCCGTCGGCGGCCGACGCCAAGCTCCGGCGCCTGGTCGAACGGATCAAGCAAGACGACCTTCACGCCTTCGACGAGCTCTACCGCTGCACCCGCGACGACGTCGCCCGCACGCTCTTTCACCTGCTCGGCGCGCGGTCTGATCTCGACGATCTCGTTCAGGAGACGTACCTGCGGCTCTTGAAAGCCGTGAAGGGCTTTCGCGGCGACTCCCAGTTCAAGACGTTTCTCTACCGGGTCTGCGCCAACGTCGCGCTGATGCATCTGCGTTGGTGGCGCCGCCGCCGCGAAGAGCTGACCGACCAGGTGCCCGACTCGGAGTCGACCGACAAAGACCCCGAGGCCGCCGCTCAAGACGCGGAGTCGATTCGGCTGGTGCAGAAGGCGCTCCAGTCGCTCACCGCGAAGAAGCGAATCGTCTTCGTGTACCACGAGCTGCTCGGCATGGGCCCGGAGGAGATCGCCACCGCGGTCGACGCTTCGTACAACACCGTTCGCTCCCGGCTGTTTCACGCCCGGCTGGAGTTCACCGCGGCGATGCAGAAGCTGCTCGAGGAGGGCGTCAAATGAGGCGCCACGACGAGGCGATGCTGTGGGAGTACGTGAAAGACGAGATGCCGGCCGAAGAGGCCGCGCTGCTCGAGAACCACTTCGAGGAGTGCCCGGAGTGCGTCGACAAGCTCGGTGAGGTGAAGCGCGCCCACGAGATGCTGCGCACCGCGATGACCGCCAGGCCGGTGAAGAGCTGGGCAGGCGTCGACGCGGCGATCGACAGAGAGATCGAGCGGCAGCTGGCGAAGTCGGCGAAGGGCACCTGGTTTCAGTGGGTGGGCCTTTCGGCGGCGGTCGCCGGGCTGGCGGTGGCGGGCTGGTACTCGCTCCCGTTGCTGCAGAAGGTGGCTCAGCCTCCGCCCGCGGTGGCGGTGGTGCAGCCGCAGCTGCCGGCAGTCGATGCACACCCGGTCGACAGCCACATCGAGAACGCCGACGGCCTGTCGAAGCTGGGGCCGAAGGTGGGAGAAGACGACGTGGCGGCCCACGAAGGCGACCCGCTCGCCGCGGGCGACGTGCTGCTCACCACCCGCACCGGTCACGGCACCTTTCACCTCGCCGACGAGAGCCGGGTGAAGCTGGGCGCGCACAGCGAGCTGACGTTGCTCCACGCCTCGAAGAACGAAGTGGCGATGAACCTCGACCGCGGCAAGGTCGCGATTCACGCCTCGCACAACAAGCGCGCCGGCTTCGTGGTGCGCGCGTCGGGCGTGGCGGTGAAGGTGGTCGGCACCCTGTTCCAGGTGACCAACTCGGGCTCGGCGGTGGAGGTGGCGGTGGCCGAGGGCCGGGTGCAGGTCGAGCCTCCGGGCGGCGCGCCGTTCTTCGTCGACGCCGGTCAGCACGTGCGGCTCGACGCGGGCAAGACCAGGCCGCAGCAGGGCAAGCTGACGCCCTCCGAGAAGAACGAGCTGGGCGAGCTGTTGCTGGCGGCCGACGTCGAGAAGCTCCCCAACCCGCCGATGGTGGCGGTGACGCCTCCCGCGGCGCAGGTGCCCGCGGCCGGCGGCAACGGCATGCTGCCGCGGCTGGCGAAGAACGACCCGCGCACGGTCACCCACGAGATTCAGCCGTCTGACCTGCCGACCCGGCGCGAAGACGTGCCGCTCGGCGCGGGCGACCAGTCGCGCACCGTCGAGAACGCGCAGGGCGAGGCGATTCCTCCTCCGACCCGGCCGACCGACACCGTCTCGAGCGCGCCGGTGCTGATCGTTCCCGCCGGCATTCCCAAGACCGCGACCGCCTCCGATGAAGGCGAGTGGAACCCGCCGCCTCAGTCCGCCGCGCCCGCGCCGGTGCAGGCGAAGCCCGCCGAAGCCGCTGAGTCGCCGCCGACCCAGCCCCAGACCGCGCCTCCCGAAGAGTCGGGCCCGCCGCGCGCGTTGATTCCTCCGGTGGCCAAAGAGCAGCCGGAGGTGGCGGTCGACGCCGAGCAGCGCTTCATGCGCAAGGCCTCGCGAACCATCGACGCCGGGCGCGACTGCCGCACCTACCTGCTGGGGCTCTCCGACATTCTCGAGCACAACCGCCACAACGAGCGGGCCGAGAAGGCGTTGATTCTGCGGGCCCGCTGCTACGACAACATCATGGAGACCCGCGGGGCGGAGCAGGAGTACCGCCGGTACCTCCGGGAGTTCCCGGGTGGGCCGTACGCCGCCGAAGCGAACAAGTGGCTCAGCGATCAATGAGCGGACATAATTAGGGCCGGTTGAGCAAAAGCCCGGTTCGTATTCTCGTCGTCGACACCGGCCCCGCCTCTAAGGACGCCGCCAAGGTGTTGGGAGAGCAGGGGTCGATGGCCCTGCTCGCTGAGCCTCCGCGAGTGGGTTCGATGCTCGCGTCTTCGGCGCCCTCGCTGGTGCTGGCGTTCTGCGAAGTGGGCAGCGAGCAGATGGCGTCATTGCTGGCGGTGCTGGCGGCGTACCCGCGCGGCGCTCCGTTGGTGCTGGTCTGCCAGGACGTGCGCGAGGCGGCGCCGGTGCAGCGCTTTCGCACCGGCCTGGTCGAGCTGATCAAGGAGCCCTTCAACCCGCGGCTGCACCCGAACCGGCTGATGCAGCTGTTGATGGAGCTGCCGATGCGCCCGGGTGGAATGAAGGGCCGCGCGGCGGGGCCGGAGATCGGCGCGCTGGTCGGGCACCTGCAGCGCACCCGCCGCTCGGGCGCGTTGGTGGTGAACGAGGGTGAGCCCGACGAAGGCCGCGCGCTGTTCCTCAACGGGAGCCTGAAGAGCGCGCGCTGGGGCGAGGCGCTGAATGGCCCGGCGGTGATCAACGCGCTGGCGGCGTCGGCCGAGGCGCTGACGTGGAGCTTCAACGAAGGGCAGGGCGGCGCCGACACCATCGTCGACCTGGAAGAGGCCGACGAGCCGTTCGTGCTCGAGGGCCAGGGTGGCGAGCGCATGATCGGCAAGCCGATCGCTCCGGCGCCGGTGGCCGCGCCGCAGCCGTTCGTGGCGCCGAAGCCGCCTCCGCCGCCGCAGTTCAACTACAGCGCTCCGGCGCCGATGCCTTCGCCGGTGGCGCCTCCGCCGCGGCCTTCTGCGCCGCCGATGCCGACGGTGGCGCCGCCCACGCCGGAGGAACAGGCGCAGGACACCGCGGCGACCACCATTCTGTTCGTCGACGACGACGCCACGCTGGGCACGATGTTCTCGACCTATTTTTCGAAGCGCGGCTACCCGGTGACGGTGGCGTCAGACGGCCTGGAGGCGATGCAGCTGCTCTCGGGCCGCCCGTTCGACGTGGTGATCGCCGACCTCAACATGCCGCGGCTCGACGGCTGGGGTCTGCTGAAAGAAATTCGCGACGACTTCCGCACTAAGGAGTCGGTGGTGGCGCTGTTCTCGTGCCAGGACGATTACCGCGAGTCGCTGCGCGCGGTGCACTCCGGGGCGCAGGCGTACTACCCGAAGACGCTCAAGCTCTCGGCGCTCGAGGAGCAGGTGCGCGAGCTGATGGAGCCGCGGCGGCGCTTCAAGCGGCTGCTCGACAAGATGCAGTCGGTGACGGTGCCGCTCTCGGCGCTCGGCGCGCGCTGGGTGCTGGAGACGGTGGCGGCCTGTCAGCAGACCTGCACCCTCGACGCGACCGACGGGTGGACCCAGTGGCGCTTCGTGTTTCACGTCGGCCGGCTGATGCAGGTGCGGGCGAAGATGGGCGCGAAGGCGATCTCCGGCAAGCGGGCGGTGATGACGTTTCTGGCCAACCGCGGCGCCGAGGGCACTCTGGCGTTCGGCGGCATTCCCCCCGGTGACGAGCACGCCAACCAGAGCCTGAAGCAGCTGCTCGACGAGGCGGTGACCGAGCTGAACGAGGAGCAGAAGCGGCTGCGCGCAGAGACGATGCGTGAAGCGACCAAGCTCGACGTCGACGCCGACCTCTACCGGCTCTACGCGCAGGTCGGGCCCCAGGCGTGGATGCCGATCGTGCGCGCGCTCTGTGAAGAGCACCTCGGCCCGCGCGAGGTGATGTCGAAGCTCAACGTGCCTCCGCAGGAAGTGGCCGCGGTGCTGAGCGACCTGATGCGCCGGCGCGTCGTCTCGCTGCGAAAATAGAACCCGAAGAGCTCCGGGGTGAGGTTGTCGATCTATTTCCGACGGGCGAGCGTGTAGCTCGACATCAAGTCGTGATCGACGTCGAAGCCATCGGGCCCCACGTCCCACTCCATCAGCTTCGCCGCCTCACGGCCCTTCACGGTGTCGTCGACGTCGAACGCCAGCACCTCGAAGCCGGCCTTCTCGAGCTGCTCCTTCGACCACGGGCAGCGAATGTCGCTCATCGGCACGTCGGGCTTGGGCGCGGGGCCGAAGTTGTAGATGTAGAAGAGGCCACCCTTCTTCAGCATCTCGTGAATCTGGGCGAGCGCGGCGTCATCGGGGCCGAGGTCGATCTGCCCGGTCCCCTTGTCGGGGTGCACGTAGCCCTTCTTGAGGGTGTTCTTCGACATCCAGAGGTCGAAGCCGGTGCCGGCGGCCTTGGCCACCGTCGGGTCCTGGCCGAAGTAGCCGTGCACGATGTTGACGCCCTTCTCGCCGGAGTAGATCAGCGGCAGGGCAGGGTGCACCTCGATGCCGGTGACCTTGGCGCCGACCGAAGCGAGCATCTTCAGCTGACCGATGCTGCCGTAGCCCAGGTCGAGCACCTTCTTGCCCTTGGGGTCGAAGCCCTGCTCGGCGAGCACGTCGAGCGGGCGCATGTAGCCGAGCGGGTCGGCGATGCGCGAGTAGTAGAGCTCTTCGTCGACGTCGGTCTGCACGAAGTCGCTCTGCTTGTGGTTGAGCTTCGCGTCGGCGTCGCTGAGCCAGGTCTTGCGATCGGCGGAGTGCCAGACGGTCATCTTCGGCGGGGCCGGCAGCTGCTGCGCCGACTTCATGAACGCCTTCACCCAGGGCGACTTGGGCGCGGTCTCGGCCTTCTTGGCGATTCGTTTGATCTGCGCGAGGACCGGCTCGGGGGTGCCAGCGTCGGCGGTACCCCCATCGGCGGCGAGCGTGACTGCGAGGGCGAGAGCGAGCATGGGCTCGCACCCTACACAGCTCACTCGGCCTTGTCGTCGTACTGCATCGCGCCCACCAGGTTGCCCTCGGGATCCTGGAACCAGATCAGGTGGCCGACGGTGGGTATGGTCGCCTTCTCCATCACGATCTTCCCGCCGAGCGCCTGAATCTGCTTCGCGACCGCGGCCACGTCGTCGACGGCGATGGTGCACTCGAAGCCGGTCATGCGCACGCCCTTCACCAGGTCGCGGCGCTGCTGGAGCGAGCCGATGATGCCGGCCTTGGTCATGAAGAAGCCGGGCGGCCCCCAAGGCTCGAACTTCCACCCGAAGATCTTCTCGTAGAACTTGCGAGCCCGAGGAAGGTCGTCTGCGTTCACCGCGAAGTGGCGAATGTCGTTGGTCATGGCGCGGAAGATGCCCCAGCGCGGGGTCGGCCGTCTTTCGTTAGAATGACAATTGATGTCGAAAATGCGACATCTGGTGATTCGCGACCCCGCCGAGCCGGGCATGCTGGTGCGCGCCTACGCGGTGACCCACCCGGCGGGCCTGGGCTTCGGCGAGCGGAGCTACGTCGGCTGGGATCAGCTGGCGTACGCCTCGCGCGGGGTGATGAGCGTGGTGACCTCGACCGGCACCTACGTGGCGCCTCCGCATCGTGCGGTGTGGATTCCCGCCGGCGAGCCACACGCGGTTCAGATGTCTGGCCGGGTGACGTTGCGCACGCTGTTCTTTCGCCGCGGGCTGGCGAAGTTGCCGCGCGAGTGCCGCGCGATCACCGTCTCTCCGTTGCTTCGTGAGCTGGTGTTGGAGGCGGCGCGCACCGGAATTCTTCGCCGGAGCCCTGCGCGTCAGCAGCGGCTGGCGCAGGTGTTGATCGACCAGCTGCAGGTGTTGCCGGTGGTGGCGCTGCAGCTGCCGATGCCGAGAGATGCGCGGGCGCGCAAGGCGGCGGCGCTGATCCAGGAGGAGCCGGGTGCGTCGCTTCCGTCAGTGGCGCGCCGGGCCGCCGCGAGCAAGCGCACGTTGGAGCGGCTGTTCGCGGTCGAGACGGCGATGTCGCTCGGCCGGTGGCGGCAGCGGGTGCGGTTGATCGAGGCGCTGCGGCTGCTGGCGCAAGACCACGCCGTGACCGAGGTGGCGCTCGACGTCGGCTACAAGAGCCCTTCGGCGTTCGTCTCTGCGTTTCGCAAAGAGCTCGGCACGACTCCGAAGCGCTACTTCGCCGGCGCCTGAGCGTCGAGCCAGCGGTGGAGGCCGTCGAGCAGCTCGGCCTCGCTCGGCGCGACGAACAGCGTCGACTGGTACTGGGTGGGGTCGAACGGCGTCTTCGCGATCAGCTCGAGATCGAACGGGAGCACGGTGGCTTCTTTCTCGAAGCGGCCGAGCTCGCCGAAGGAAGAGAGCAGCCCGGCGCCGACCGCTTTGAGCTGGGTGCCTTCGCGCACCAGCCCGAACTCGAGGCAGTACCAGTAGGCGCGAATCAGCCCTTCGACCACGGTGTCGTTCGAGGCCTGGGTGACCTCGCCGAAGCGCTGGTTGATGCGCGCGTAGCGTTCGTCGAGCAGTGACGGCGCATGGCCGACCAGCTCGTGAATCACGTCGGGCTCGGGGGTGTAGAGCGGCGCGCTCGGGTGGCGCATGTACTGGGTGGCGAGAAAGACGCGGCCGGCCAGGCGCTCCATGAACTCGCGCGGGGTGACCAGGCCGGCGACCGGCGCGTAGCGAAAGCCAGTGCTTCGTTCGAGGCGCGAGCTGATCTCGGCCAGCTGGCTGATGCGGGTGAGGTCGAAGCCGGCGTGCGGCCAGGCGTCGAGGTAGCTCTTCGCGGCGTAGCGCTGGTGCAGCGGTTTCAGGGCTTGCAGTGCGGTTGCCCAGACGCCGTGCTCTTCCTCCAGATAGGCGACGTGTGGGGCAGGCTCTCCGGCGTGATGGTCGTGGGCCTGACGGGCAATCGCGTCACGGCGCAGGCGGTACTCGCGGTCGCGAAACCCGGGGTGATCGCGGTCGAGGGTGACGAGGTGGGCGTCCACGCGGCGACCGTAACGCGGGCGAGGGTGATTCGTCAGGTTGCGGGGGCCGCGCGAATCCTTGGTGACGTGACCAGGTCGATGGAACGGCAGAAGAAGCTCGAAGGCGCGCTCAACGTGGCTCTGGAGGCGGAGCTCGCAGACCCCGTGGAGCGGTACGACGTCTCGTTTCATCTCGCCGAGATGCTGATGGACTGCTGGCCGCTGTTCGAATCGATGCAGCGAGGTGAGCCGCTCGGTGAAGGGGCGCTTCACGCCGTCGAAGCGCCTTTGATTCACTGGCCGTACCACCTCGGTTGTCTGTGGACGATTCTCAGCAAGCGGTTGCTGATCGACCCGACCGTCGAAGGGTTCGAGGTGCGAGCACGGCCGTCGGGGGAGTGAGCCTCCGGCGACCGCTACTTCTTCACCGGCGAACCGGAGTACGCGATCACCTCGACGCTCGACTCGGCGCCGATCGCCAGGCCATCGCCCTTGGGCTCGACCGCGCCGATTCGCACCACGTCGCCGCGCTCGAGCTTGAAGAACCGCTCATTCACCGGTGCGCGATGCCGTTCCTGCATCGCCAGACCGACCCGGCCCTCGGGACCGCAGCCCATGTACCGCTGCCGGCCCTTGCCCTCGAGCGGCTCAGACACGATCCGGAACACGCGGCCTTCGGGCGGCTCGGCCCACGCCTCGCCCTTCGGGGCCAGCGCGAGGTAGCTCATCTTCAGCGCCTCTTTGTGCAGACCGGCCATGCGCGCGATGTCTTCCACCATCTTCGGCGGAGACCACCGCCGCTCGGCGTGACACCAGTCGCTCTCGCGCACCAACGCCGGGCATGGCCCGCGAAACAGACACGGGGCGCGCACCGCGTAGCCCGCGGCGACCAGCACGTCGCGCACCTGGAGCAACGCGCGTGAGGTGTCGCGCAGCGCCGGCTCGAGCACCAGCAACGTGCCGCCGGGCTTCAGCCGCGCCGAGATCGTCTCGAGCAGCTTCGCGCGCCGTGCGATCGCGTCGCCCTGGCCGCCGAACAGCTCGTTCACCACGTGGCCCATGGTGATGGTGTCCCACTCTCCGTCGGGCAGCGGCTTCTCGGGAGTCCACTCGCGCGTGGCCAGCCCCTCGCTCGCCTCCATCGCCAGCGCCTTCGCCAGCTCGAGCGCGCTCTTCGAGCGATCGGCCGCGGTCACCTCGGCGGCACCCGCATCGAGCGCCGCGAACGCCAGCGGCCCCGGCCCGGAGCCCAGGTCGAGCACCGAGCGTGGCCGGTTCAGCTCACCGAACGCCGAGCGCGCCTGCGCGTAGCTGACCGGCCAATAGAAGAGCAGGTAGGCGCCGAGCAGATGCGGCTGGTCCATGTACTTCTCGCCGACCAGCGCACGCTCGCGGGTGAGGCCGTGCGAGAGCTCCTTCACCCCGCGCGCGACCTCTTTCAGCTCGTCGGGCAGCAGCGCGTCGGCCGGCCCCGGGCGTGACTTGCCCTTGCGCCGTGACCGCCACGCCGAGATCAACCTCGGCACCCATTTCTGAAGGTCCGCCTGACTGCTGCCCACGGAGACACCTCTAACTCAGGCGCGCCGCTAAAGCTGTGTTAGTCGATGGGGCGTGATCATCGAAGTGAAGGGCCTGAAGAAGCACTACCGGGTGCACCAGCGCCCTCCCGGTCTGGGCGCGGCGGTGAAGTCGCTCTTCAAGCGCGAGTACAAGACGGTCAAGGCGGTCGACGGCATCGACTTCTCGATCGGCAAGGGTGAGCGGGTCGGCTTTCTCGGCCCCAACGGCGCGGGCAAGACGACCACCCTCAAGGTGCTGGCCGGGCTGCTCTACCCGTCTGAAGGCGAAGTGAGCGTCGACGGCCACCGCCCGCAGGCCCGCGAGGTCGCCTTCCTGAAGAAGATCATGCTGGTGATGGGTCAGAAGCAGCAGCTGCTGTGGGACCTGCCGCCGTCGGAGACCTTCGAGCTCAACCGCGCGATCTACGAAGTGCCGCGCGACGAATTCAAAGCGCGCATCAGCGAGCTGACCGAGCTGCTCGGCGTGGGCGACATCGTCAACAAGCCGACCCGCCAGCTCTCGTTGGGCGAGCGCATGAAGTGCGAGCTGATGGCGGCGCTGGTGCACGGCCCCAAGGTGCTGTTCCTCGACGAGCCCACCATCGGCCTCGACGTCTCGATGCAGGTGGCGATGCGCGACTTCATTCGCCGCTACAACATGAAGAACGAGGCGACGCTGATCCTCACCAGCCACTACATGGACGACGTGGCCGCGCTCTGCCCGCGGGTGATCGTGATCGACAAGGGCCAGCTCTCGTTCGACGGCAGCCTCGACTCGCTGGTGCAGAAGGTTCGCCCCGAGAAGCGGGTGACCTTTCGCCTCAACCAGGCGGTCGAAGCCCAGAAGCTGGAGGGCTTCGGCAAGGTGGTGAAGCACGAGCCCGGTGAGGTGGTGCTGCAGGTGCCGTCGGCGCACGTGAACGAGACGGTGGGGCGTGCGCTGGCGAGCCTCCCGGTGCAGGACCTCACGGTCGAGAACCCGCCGCTCGAAGAGGTGATGAGCGAGCTGTTCTCGCGCAGCCGCGCCGCCCAGGAGACGCCCTGAATGCTGCGCACGATGCGCGCGATGCCGACGATTCTCCGGGTCGGCCTGGCCGAGGCGATCGCCTACCGGGCGGAGATGTTCGTCTGGGTGCTGTCGACCACGATGCCGATGATCATGATGATGCTGTGGACGGCGGTGGCGCAGTACGCGCCGGTGGTCGCCTCCAACGGCCGGCAGTACGGCACGCCCGGCTTCGTCGCCTACTTCCTCGCGGTGTTCATCGTGCGCCAGCTGGTGTCGAGCTGGGCCGCCTGGGAGATCAACTTCGAGGTGCGCCAGGGCACGCTGGCGATGCGGCTGCTGCGGCCGATTCACCCGATCTTCTCCTATGCAGCAGGAAACGTCGCCGCACTGCCGATGCGTTTCGTGGTGACGATACCGATCGTGCTGATCGTCTTCGCGGCCGGAGTGCAAGACCGCTTCCCGCACGACCTGACCACCTGGGCGCTGTGGGCGCTCTCGATGCTGCTCGGGTGGGGCGTGACGTTCCTCGCCAACGTCGCGATCGGCGCCCTCAGCCTGTTCATGGAGCAGTCGATCAAGGTGATGGACGTTTGGCTGGCGGCCTTCTTCGTCTTCTCCGGCTACCTGTTCCCGCCCGATCTGTTTCCCAGCTGGCTGAAGGTGGTCGCCGACTGGCTGCCGTTTCGCTACCAGCTCGGAGTGCCGGTCGAGCTGCTCACCACTCCGCACGCCCTCGACGAGACGCTGAACCTGTTGGCGCGGCAAGCGGGCTGGGTGGCGGCGATGGGCGTGCTGTGCGTGTCGCTCTGGTCCTTCGGCGTGCGGCGGTTTCAGGCCTTCGGCGGGTGAGCGCGCTGGCCGCGATCGCGGTGGCGGTCTCGCTCTCCGCGGCTCCGGCGGATGCTCCGAAGAAGACCGCCGGCGCGTTCGTGGGCGACGATTTCCGCTACCGGCAGACCGGCTTCTTCGGCTGGTGGCAGGGCGTGCTCACCCGGCCGTTCATCGACCTGGCCTCGATTCCCACCTCGCTCGTCACCTGGGACCGGTGGGAGTGGACCGCGGCGTTGGTGACGCTGGGGAGCTCGGTGGCGATGGCGGTGCCGGTCGAAGGCCGCTCGCTCGATTCGCGCATTCAAGACGGGCTTCACCAGAGCCTCGGGGTGAACTGCGACTACGACCGCGACGCGACCTTCTGCAGCCCGCCGCCCAGACACGGCTTTCACATCTGGCACGGCGGGGCCTACGACGCGGCGATCATCGGGGTGGTCACCGGCTTGCCGCTGGCGCTGCTGTTCTCGGCGGCGCTCGGCCACCACGAGCCCCTGGTGGAGGCGGGCGCGCTCGCGATCGAGGCGTTTCTCGTCACCGAGGCCTACCACATCAGCACCAAGCTTCTGCTCGGGCGCGAGGCGCCGCTCTCCAACGGAGGCGCGGGCGCCTTTCACGGCCCGACGCTGAAGTACTGGCCCGACGGCTGGCCCTCGGGTCACGCCGGCACGCTGTTTTCGATCGCGACCGTGTACGGCGAGTACTTCGAGAACCCGTACCTGGAGGCGCTGCTGCTCAGCATCGCTGGCGTGCTCTCGGTGTTTCTGGTGCTCGACGACGCGCACTTCACCGGAGAGGTGATCGCCGGCGCCGCGCTCGGCTACTTCACCGGGCGCTGGGTGGTGCGCCACCGCTCGAGCCACTACCACACCGACGACGACGGGCTCCCGGTGAAGCTGGTGTCGGTCGCGCCGATGCAAGGCGCGGGTCTCTCTGGCCTCGCGCTCACCTTCGCGTTTTAACCGACCCATGGGCCGCTACTTGAGACTGTTGGGCTTGCAGCTGCGGACCTCGGCGTTGCTCGCCGCGCAGTACCGTTGGGACTTTCTGATCGACGGTGTGATCTCGGTGGTGTGGGTGATCACCGCCGCGGTGCCGCTGCTGGTGGTCTACGCGCCGGGCAGCGGCAACCGCGCCGGCATTCCCGGCTGGTCGTTCCCCGAGTCGATGGTGGTGATCGGCTGGTTCATTCTGATCCAGGGCATTCTCGACGGTGCGATCAACCCCGGCCTCCAGCAGGTGGTGGAGCACATTCGCAAGGGCACCCTCGACTTCGTGCTGCTGAAGCCGGCCGACTCGCAGTTTCTGGTCTCGACCTCGCGGTTTCAGCTCTGGCGGGTGAGCAGCCTGATCACCGCGGGGGTGATCTTCACGCTCGCGTTTCAGCGGCTCGGCCGGGCGCCGTCGCCGGGCGGGATCGCGATGGCCGCGGTGCTGATGGTGCTGGCGGTGATGATCCTCTACTCGTTGTGGATTCTGATCGTCTCGCTCGCGTTCTACGTGGTGAAGGTCGACAACCTCACCTACCTGTTCGGCAGCATCTTCGACGCCGCGCGCTGGCCGTCGACGGTGTTCCGCGGGGTGCTCCGCATCGTATTCACTTTCGTGATTCCGCTCGCGCTGATGACCACCTGGCCGGCGGAGGCGCTGCTCGGCCGGTTGATGCCGTCGACGCTGCTGATCGCCGCGGTGGGAGCGCTCGCGTTCGCGGCGGCGTCACGGTCGGTGTGGTTGCTCAGCCTGAGGCGGTACACCAGCGCAGGTGGCTGATCGGTAACAGCAATCGAGCAACACGCGCTTGGCGGGTCTGCGAGTATCCGCGCCCTCAACGGAGGGTACGTGATGCGAACACTGCGAGTGATGTTTGTCTTTCTGATGTTTTCGTCTGCCACGGTACACGCAGACACCTACACCGGAACGATGTGCGCCAACTTCAACCCCAACGCATGCGGCTGCAGCGGTGGTTGTCACGGCTCGTTTCCACTCCACACGTATTACCTGGAGGCGAACGAGTTCGATGACCCGGTGACCATCTACACGCCGGCCCCGGGCACGAACCTGAAGACCAAGTTGTTGGTGTTTCTGCACGGGCACGGCGGTTCGCCCGGCAACAACGTCGCCTTCCTGCAGCGCGCGGCGGCGCTCGGCTACGACGTGATCGCGCTCGACTACGACTACGGCCGCGACTACCAACAAGCGCCCGCCGGCAACAACATGTACCCGGGCGACGCTCAGTGCGCCAACCCGATGCCGGGCACGCTCACCTGCGGCATGAGCATCGATCGCGTGTGTGGTTGCTTCACCAACTGCTACGGGCAGCGTGACTCGCAGATCGCGTTCGGTGGGAGCAGCGCTGGCCTCCCCACCACTCACGCGGACTGGTCGATTCAGAGCCGTCTGGTGGCGACCCTTCAGTGGCTGCACCTGAACGCGAACACTCAACCCGAGAAAGACCGGTTCGGCGTCTATCTCAATGGCTCACTCCCGAACTGGCCGTTCATCGTGATGACCGGGCACTCGCTCGGCACCAGCATGGCCGCCTTCATCGGCGCGAACCGGAGCGTGGACCGGGTGATTCTCTTCTCTGGCATGTGCGAGAAGCTGTTCCCCGACGGCAACTACACTTCGTCGAACTTTGGCAGCGCGTTCGGCTGCACCAGCAACGTGGGCACCGACGAGAACGGCAATGCGTTCACCTTCACCGGCGCGTCGTGCAGTGCCACCACCTACGGCTTCACCAACAGCGCCGGCCACTGCACGCTGAAGATGACTCCCACCGCCTGGATGAGCCAGATCACCCACCCGGGCAAGTTCTTCTTCCTCCAGGACTCGAACGACCTCACCTGCAACTGGTTCACCTCGGCGGGCAAGCCCGGCCAGAATCAGATCAACAACCTGGGAGCGCACATCGATCAGCAACACCTCTCGGGGTACGCCGACAACTTCAACTACGTCGGCGACTATTCGCATTGGTACGGCCTGCAGGCCGGCGGCTATCACGGCGTGGTCAGCTCCTACGGCACGCCTTTCGTGTTCGAGTCGCAGATCTGCAGCCTCGGCGGAGGTCACAACGCGGTGATCAGCGACACGGCCTGTGCGAACTCGACCGAGACGAGCCACCGCACCGCCATCTGGGACTTCATGCTCACCGCGCCCACGATGTGAAGAAACGGGAGCGCCCGCTCTGCGCGCTCCCGTTTCAACTCAGACCGACTTGAACACGGTGCGCACCACGTCGTGCACCCAGGTCCACTCGGTCTCGACCGCGACCAGGCGGCCCTTCAAGGGCAGCTTGGTGCGGAGCCGCATGTCGGGCGCCTCCCAGCCGTACCGCTGACCCCGCTGACGGGGCGCGGTGAGCAGACCGACCGGGAGCACCGCCAGCCGGTTGAGCGACTGCGGCGCATAGAGGCCGACGTTCCAGATCGAGCCCGGCACGCCCCGGAGCACCTCGGCGTTCGGCACCACCACCAGGGTGAGCTCCTCGAGGAACAGCGAAGACTCGAGGGTGAGCAGCTGCCGGGTGAGCGTGGTGAGCCGCGGCTCGTGGAGCCGGTCGCTGTCGGGTACGCCCTTCAGCGTGAGCGTCGCCCGCCGGATGAAGCCGAGGTCCCAATCGAGGAGCAGGTCCCGCTGAACCGCCGCCAGCGGGCCGAGCAGCGCCCGCGCGTTCCGCTGAACACAGACCTCCGCCATCGGCCGGTCGCCGAGCGCCTGGAGGTTGATCAGCTCACCCCGCGGGTCACCGTTCGCGAGCAGACCATCGGCGAGCACCTGAAAGGCGATCGCGTCGTAGGGCTGAGCCCGCAGGGTGGCGAGCAGGTTGGAGATCAGGTTCATCGCCTGAGCTGACGTGCTACGAGGCCGCGCATGACACCTGCTCCGCCGCCGCCTCAGCAGCCGGATGCCGTCGCCACCCTCATCCCTTACAAGAACATGCCGGCGCTGATCGGCTACTACTGCGGCGTGTTCGCGATCATCCCCTGCCTGTTCATCGGCTGGGCGGGGCTGATCCTCGGGATCATGGGGTTGAAGAAGGCCAAGGAGCACCCCGAGGCGAAGGGCAAGGTGCACGCGTGGATCGGGATCATCGCCGGCGGGCTGTTCGCGCTGCTGTGGACCGTCGCGACGATCGCCTCGGTCGTCGGCATGGCCGGCTCGAAGCACTGATGCGCGCGCGGGCCGGCGCATTCGCGCTCTGCTTCGCGCTGGGGTGCGCGTCGCAGAAGCAAGCGGCCACCGTCGATCTGGCGAGCGAGTTTCTCTCCACCGCGTGCCGCGCACCGGCGGGGCCGGAGTTCGGCGACGCCTGGCTCGCGTACGAAGACCGGCACCAGGCGTTCTACGACGCCATCTACTACGGCTCGGCCGACGCGAAGGCCGAGCGCAAGCAGCTCGCCGCCGAGCTGGGGCCGAGGCGCGACGAGATGTGCGGCCACGCGCGGGTGTTCTTGATGGTCGCTCCCGAGATGGTCGCCGCGATGCGCGCGCGGGTCGCCGGGCTGGTGGGCACGGCCCCCGAAGCGCAGGTGTACTTCTCGGCCGCGCTGCAGTGGACCGACGGCCGAAGAGAGGCCTTCGAAGGCAGAGAGGTGCTGGTGCTCAACGCGCGCCACGACACCTTCGCGCGCACCTCGGGCCTCGCCGCCACGGTGGCGCATGAGCTGCTTCACGACGCGCAGACCCGCGCCAACCACGGAGCCGACGAGCAGCTGCCGCCGCTGGCGCGCTCGCTCTACCGGGAAGGCTTCGCCGTCTTCGCGGTGCAGCAGCTGTTCCCCGAGCTCAAAGACCGCGCGATCGGGTTGAAGCCGGAGCAGCTCGAGGCCGCCCAGGTGGCCGCGCCCGCCGCAGCGACCGAGCTGCTGCGGTTGTTGCACACGCCCGACGCCGGCCCGAACCAGCGCCGGTTCTTTCAGGGTGGGGTGGTCGACGAAAAGTTCCCCCCGAAGATGGGCTACTACCTCGGCGATCGCGTGTTCCAGGCGATCGCAGCCCAACGAGGCGTCGCGACCGCGATTCGAATCGGCCCGGCCGAGCTTCTCGAGCGCGCCGAAGCGGAGCTGACCCGGATCAGCACCCAGCGTTGAAAGCGTTCTTACTTGTCGAGCGAGACGACCAGCTTCGGCTTCGGCAGCTCTTTCGCGCGGCGCGGGTCGCCCTCCGACAGCGGAGCGATCGCGGTGCCGAGCGCGGTGAACTCGACGATCGGCGGGCCACCCGCCACCTGGCCTCCGTAGGTCGACTCGCTCACCGTCATCCCGACGATGCCGGTCGGGCAATCGGGCGTGCCGGGCGGCCAGTGCTTGAAGAGGTCGTTCTGGAGCCGCTGCATCGCGGTCTCGCGGGCGTTGAAGAACGCGTTGGTGAACGGGGTGATCTCCGCGTCGCGATCGCGAAACTTTCGCAGCTCGCGCGGGTCCAACCCGTAGACGCAGTTGCCCATCGCCACCGTGATCGGCCGGTAGCCGGCGGCGAGCAGGGTGACGAAGTCAGACGTCGAGAGGTCGGAGTCGAACGGGTGCCCGTTCTTCAGCTTCAGGCTGGGCGCGTGCTTCAGCGCCTCGGGCGCGCGCCTGGGGTCGAACGCCACCGCGGTGCCGAACGCGACGCACTTCGCCACCTGCCGCGCGCCGCGCCAGAGGTGGTGCTCGACCTCCAGCCGCACGTCGACCACGCCTTCGGCGCCGAGCTTGTCGGCCTGGGCCCGCATCCGCTCCACCGCGCTGCGGCGCGCGATTCGCATCGCCTCGCTCAGCCGCTCGACCTCGCCGGTCGCCACCGACCACTGGTACTGGGTGCCGGCGCAGAACACGCACGAGCCGATCACCAGCCCCTTGGGAAAGAAGCCGAGCCGGCCCAGGGTGACGAACTCGGTCACCGACAATTCAGAGAGCGCGGCGCTCATTCTTCGGCTCCTTCGACCTTCGACGCCTCGACCTCGTTGGCCGACAGCACCAGCGCCGCGTGGCCGGCGTGCGACTTCTCGCCGGTGGGAACGACGGCGGTGCCGAACACGAACATCTCCAGCACCTCGCCCGACTGAAGCGCGGCGTTGCCGACGTTCCACGGGTTGGCCCGGTAGGAGTGCGAGCGCTCGGCCACGGTGACCCCCACGATGCCGGTCGCGCCGAGTTCCTCTGCCTCGTCTTGCAGCCGCTCGATCGCCAGCTCGCGCGCGTCGTAGAGCGCGTGGGTGTAGTTGACCAGCTCGCCCGACTTCCACCCCGAGGCGTTCACCATCTTCGGGTTCACGTAATAGACGCAGTTGCCCATCACGAAGCCGACCGGCCGGTAGCCGCTCCGAATCAGCAGCCAGAAGTCTTGACCCGAGAGGTCGGACTGAAACGGCTTGCCCTTCTTGTTGCGGAAGTTGCCGCCCTCGCGGTGCCTCACCGCGGTGCCGATGGCGAGAAACTCCGCCGTGTTCGGCCCCAGCTGGTAGCTCACCGGCCCGCCCGGCTGCTGCCACGGTGCGAGCGGCAGCTGCACCCAGCCCTGCTGCTGGCAGTAGTGCACCCACTGCTGCTGCGCGATCGTCGGCCAGGTGGGGAAGTAGCCCGCGGGAATCACGCCCGGCGGCCGCGCGAAGCCGTTCGACTTCGACCACGCCGCCCACTGGCGATACGCCTGCCACTGCCGGCGCTGCGGGTTCATCGCCAGGTTGACGGTGAGCCGCACGCCCACGATGCCGTCGGCGCCGAGCTGATCGGCCTCTTCTTCCATTCGCGTCATCGCGCGTTCGCGCGCGTGGTACAGCACGTCGGTGGTGTGGGTGAGCTCGCAACCCATCGCCGAGTTGTGCGAGGGAATCGTGGTCGGCACCTGGCAGATCGAAGTGCCCATCACCATGCCGAGCGGCTCGAAGCCCGCCTCACGCACCAGCACGAACTCGCTCACCGACAGATCGCTGGTGAAGAGCTTGCGCTCCCGCATCTGGGTGAGGCGCTCGCGGGCGTGAACCGGCAGGTCGCCGGGCATCTGGGGAATCTCGGAGGAGGCCATCAGTCGTCCGCCTCCAGCGCGGCCTCTTCGGCTTCTTCGGCGGCGATCTCCACGTCGCGGCTGTCGTCTTCGCCTTCGACGATCGTCTCGTCGCGCCGGCCGAGCGGCATCATCGAGAGGATCAGCGGTGGAATGCCGTGGGGCACCGGCTTGGCGTCGGGAATGCGGCGCACCCCGGTGCCGAACCAGCTCAGGTCGACGTCGAGGTCGTCGAGCGTGCAACGCTCGAAGCCGCACGGCACCTCTTTCACCCGCACCGAGATGTCGGAGCCGATCACGTACTCCGCCTGGTGCTGCTCGGCCTGCTTCAGCAACCGGCCGGCGGCGATCTTGCGCGCGGCCTCGACCGCCTGCGACGCCTGATCGAGCTCGCCCACGTCGGCGGTGAAGTTCTTGGTCACGTGCCACACGTGGTAGCGGCAGAACTCGAACAAGAAGCCGCAGGGCTCGTACCCGTCTTGATGCAGCACCCAGAGGTCCTGCCCCGAGAGGTCGGTGATGATCGGCTGGCCCGGCTCGTGGGTGATCCACGGCGCCTTCACCGCGGTGCCGACCACGGTGAACTCCAGCACCTCGCCGCCGTCGTCGCCGCCCTTGCCGCGCTGGCCCATGGTGACCATGCGGTCTTTCAGGTGCACGCCGACCACCGCGTCGGCGCCGACCAACGAGGCCTCCTGCGACAGCCGCTGCAGCGCCAGGCGCCGCGACTCGCGGTGACCGTCGGAGATGATCGTGATCTCCGAGGTGGCGCCCTTGTAATCGGGGATCTTCGCCACGTGGTAGATGCAGCTGCCCATCACCTGGCTGATCGGCTCGCAGTGCGCGTGCTGGGTGAGAATGAACTCGCTCACCGTGAGGTCGGAGGTGAACAGCCGGCGGTGGTCACCGGCCTCCTCCTGAAGGCGCTGCTCGGCGCGCAGGGGAATGCCGCCCTGCCTCACCCGGTCGAGCGAGGCCTTGAGATCGATCTTCGGGTGGTTGGCCGCCATCAGTCGCCCACCGTGAGCACCAGCGCCGGCTTGGGAATGTGGTGGTCCTCGCGAATCGGCACCACCGCGGTGCCCACCGCCGAGAACTCGAGCACGCTCGGGCCCCAGGTGTGGTTGTTCTCGTCGATCAACACGCCGACGATGCCGGCCGCGTTCATCGCCTCGGCCTCGACCTGCATCCGCTCCATCGCCAGCTCGCGCGCGTCGTAGAGCGCCTGGGTGGGGCCGACCAGCTCGACGTTGTCTTTCGGCTGCGTCGTCGGAGTGCCGCCGGCGATGTAATAGACGCAGTTGCCCATCACGAAGCCCAGCGGCCGGTAGCCGGCGTTGAGCAGGGTCCAGAAGTCCTGGCCTGACAGGTCGGAGGTGAACGGCCGGCCTTCGGGCCCGCGAAACGGGTGGCCGTCGACGTTCTTCACCGCGGTGCCGATGGCGAGAAACTCGACCACGTTGGCGCCCCACGCGTGCACGTTGAGGGTGAGCCGCACCGCCACCACCCCGTCGGCGCCGAGCGCGTCGGCCTCTTCTTCCATGCGCACCATCGCCAGCTCGCGCGCGGAGTACATCGCCTGGGTGAGCACCTGGAGCTCTTCGCTCACGCCCTGCCGAATCGGCTGAACACCGATGTGGTAGATGCTCGAGCCCATCACCAGGCCGAGCGGTTGAAAGCCGGCCTCCTTCACCAAGAGAAACTCGTTCACCGACAGATCGCTGGTGAAGAAGTGGTGCTTCCTCATGCCCTCGAGGCGCTCGCGCGCGTGCTGGGGGAGATCGTCGAGCTTGAGGTGTTTGTGGGCCTGTTCACTCATGTCATGCGCCCTTCAGTTGGGAGAGGACCTGCGCGACGCGGGCGTTCTCGTTGGCGTGGGCGGCGAGCGCTTTCGAGAGCAGCTCGACCCAGCGATCGATCGGGTGGGTGGCGGTCTTGAGCGCGATGCCCCGCACCATCTTCTTGTGGCGGGTGACCACCGAGCCGCTCTCGCGAATCACCACGAACATGTCGTTGCCGAGGTCGAGCTCGAACATCAGCACCTGGGTGCCCTGCAGCTGGAGCTTGGAGCGCTCCTTCATGCCGGCGTGGAGCGCGTGCGCGAGCTGCGAGACGAACGCCTCGATGTCGTTCAGGTCGAGCTTGAGGCCCTTGGCGAGCTCCTCGGCGCCGACGGCGACCCGCACCTCGGCTCCGCAGTGCTCGCAGCGGGTGGTGCGGCCGTCGCTCACCGGCTTCAGCGGCGCGTTGCAGTTCTGACAGCGTACGAGCTCTGACATGCGGCTACCTCTTGGGCGGTGGAACGACCAACCCGCTTCCGCCCTGGAGCGCGGGGTTGAAGAAGCCGGCCGCCAGGTTCACGCCGGGGCCGACGATCAGCACGTTCTTGCGGTTCTTCGGGTCGACCCGCAGCTCGACGGTGGAGCCGGGGAGGATCAGCTTGCCCATGTTGGTGGGAAACGAGACCAGCTGATCGATCTCGTACGGCGCCTGGCCGGGCAGCTCGACGTCGATGCGCAGCCTGAACTGGCGGAACGTCGGGCGCACGCCCTCGGCCGACCAGCGGGTGAGGGGAATGTCGACCCGCAGCAAGATGCCGCGCCCGATCAACCCGGTCTTCATCAGCTTGGTGTTCGCGGTCGAGGCGCGGACGATCGCGACGATCACCCAGACGACGAACGCAGCGACCGCGAGACAGACGAAACCGCCCAAGGCACCCCCAGGAGCGACGAGATTAGTCTGCTCGCGGCGGTGGCTGGGTATACAAAGTCGCCACCGTGCCGATTCGCATCGTCACCTGGAACATCAACTCGGTGCGCGCCCGCGCCGACCGCATGTTGTCCTACCTGAAGGGCAGCGCGCCCGACGTGCTCTGCCTGCAGGAGCTGAAGTGCACCGAAGACCAGTTCCCGCACGCCGACGTCGAGGCGCTCGGCTACCGGGTGGCGATGTTCGGGCAGAAGTCGTTCAACGGGGTGGCGATTCTCTCGAAGACCGAGTCGACCGAGGTGGTGCGCAACATCACCGACGGGGCGGAGGACGAGCACTCGAGGCTGATCGGCGCCAAGGTGAACGGCATCAGCGTCTACTGTCTCTACGCGCCCAACGGCCAGGCGGTCGCCTCCGAAGCGTACGAGTACAAGCTGATCTGGTACGGCCGGCTGAAGCGTTGGCTGCAGTCACGCCATCAGCCTGGCGACCCGGTGCTGCTCTGCGGCGACTTCAACGTCGCGCCCGAAGACATCGACGTCTGGGACCCGCGGCTGTTCGCCGGCCACACCCTGTTCACCGACCCCGAGAAGCGCTCGTTTCGCGAGCTGCAGAGCTCGCTCGGCTTCGCCGACCTGTTTCGCAAGCACCACCCCGAAGCGGGCCTGTTCAGCTGGTGGGACTACCGCGCCTCGGCGTTCAAGAAGAACCAGGGGCTGCGCATCGACCACCTGCTCGGCACCGAGGCGGTGGCGAAGCGCTGCACCGGCGCCGGGGTCGACAAAGCCGCGCGCGAAGGGCACGTCTACGGCGGAGTGAACCCTCCGTCGGATCACGCGCCGGTGTGGTGCGAGCTCGAAGGCTAGCCGCCTACTTTTGCGCTCTCGGGGTGGGCACCAGCGCTCCCTCACCCCAGTCGTAGAGCACGGCTCCGTTGAAGCGGAGGTTCTGCACCGCCTCCTGACGCGCCGCCGCCGACAGCCCGCCCAGCGCGGGATCGAGCGGGTCGGCGAAGAAGACCGCCGAGTCTTTGTCGGTGACGGTGGCGAAGGTGCCGCGGCGCAAGGTGGTGCTCGAGGGCGCGCCCTCGTTCTTCACCGGCAGGCGGGCGAGCGAGGCGAGCACGCTCACCAGGTCGAGCGTCACCGCGGGTTGAGGGTAGACGATGAAGTGTCTGCCCCCGGTCTTGTACTCGCCGTCGGCGCGTTGCCGGGTGCCCCAGATGCTCCGCTTCACTTCGCGGCCCACGATGCGCTCTTCGACGTATTCGCCCATCAGGTCGAGCTCGTCGTCAGACTGGTCGCGGCCGAGAGTCACGAACCAGCTCCGCGGGCTCATCAGCACCGGCAGCTTGGGCAGCGCGCCGCCCTCGAGCGTGTTGCCCCGGGTGAGCGCGGTCAGCCGAAAGCCGCCGCTGCTGAAGATGCCGCCGAAGCCGCTCCCGGTGCTCCCCCGGTACACCGCGCCGGTGAGGTACAGCGGCGGCTCGTCGGTGATGCAACTGTCGGTCACCGGGCCGTCGAGCGAGCGCATGTCGACCCGCCACTTCGCGCAGTGGACCGACACGTCGCCGGCCTTCACCACGTCACTGCCGGCCGGCTCGCCCAGAGGCTTCGGCGCCGGGGCGGCCATCAGCGGCAACAGCCACTCCGAGAGCGAACCGCCCACCCGCCACAGCTGAACCTTGACCCACACCTTGTCGGGCTCGAGCTTGACCACCTCGAGGGCAAACCGGCCCGAGGTGACCTTGTCGTCGTCGGGGTCGGAGCCGCCTGCGCGCATCGGCGCCCAACGGGTGCCGGTTGTGTACTCGACCCGGTCTCCGACGCGCGCGAACGGCCACTCCTCGGGCGGGGCGGCGGGTGCCGGCGGCGGAGGAGGGGTGACGGCGGCGGGAACGGGCGCCGGCCGCGGAGCCGGGGCCGGCGTGCTCGGGCACGCGCAGCAGACGCAGGCGAACAGACCGAGGCGCCGAAGCATCAGCTCTTCGGCTTCGCCTGCTGCTTCGACGGGAACTTCGAGCGATCGATGATCGGCTTGTTGAACTTCGGGCTCGCCAGGTAGGTGACGATGTCGCGCAGGTCGGAGTCGGGCAGCCGCGCGATCGAGAACGGCGGCATCGAGTGCGCGCCGTGGCCCTCGAGGTGGCGCACCCGGCGCACCAGCCAGTCGGCCTCGTACAACCCGAACGCCCACACCGGGGCGGCGCGGCCTTCGAGGTGGCAGATCATGCAGTGCTCGTCGGCCAGCCGCTTGCCCTTGAGCACGTCGCCGCCGATCGGGTCGCGCAGGTCGGAGTCGTAGGTGCGGTAGAGCACCCGGTAGTCGAGCTCGGGCGACGGGTCGGGCGAGATCGCGGTCAGAAACGCGGTCAGCTCCTGCTTCTGCTGATCGCTGATCCCGTTGCGGCCCATGTACATCTTCACGCAGATGTCAGACGCCTTGCCGACGTCGCTGGCGAAGCCGTTCCAGTAGCGGCCGCGCTGGGCCGAGTCGAACAGCGTGGTGGCCGCGCGCACGTAGCCGTCTTTCTGCTGCAGACCGGCGCGCTCGTCGGTGACCGAGTGGCAGTGGTAGCAGGTGAGCTTGTTGCCCGGGCCACCGAGCGCCGGGTCGTGAAACAGCTTCTCGCCCTTCGCCTTCGGGTCGTCGCCGGTGAAGAGCGCCACCGCCTTCACCTCCGGCTTCGGCTTGCGCGGCGGTTTCGCCTTCGGCTTCGGCCCGAGCGGAGTGACCTCGGCGACGGTCGGCTTGTCGGGCGGGGGAGGCGAGCCGGGCTCCTGCGCCACCGGCGGAGGCGCGGCCTCGGCCTTCGGCGCGAAGGTGATCTCGAAGCTCACCTCGGCGGTCTCGCCCAGCTTGATGAACAGCCGCTGCGGCCGCTGAATGTTGTAGTCGGCGAACACCACCTCGAAGCCGCCCTTGACGGTGATCTTGCCCGCGTCGTCGGCCTTCAACGACACCGGGAACGAGATCGCATGGCGCCTGCCGTGGAGCTCGAAGCTGCCGCTCGCTTCGCCTTCCACCGCCAGGCCAGGCACGATCGCCGCCGCCGACGGGCGCGAGACCGAGTCGACCACCAGCAGCGCGAACGGGAAGCGCCGGGTCTGCAGAAACTCCTCGCGCATGTCTTCGTCGCGCTGCTCGATGCCGGTGCGCATGCGCGCCAGCTCGACCGCGACCCAGGCCTTGCCGCTGGCCCACTTGGCCGGGTCGAGCTCCAGGTTGCCGGTGACCGCCGGCGTCTCGCCGACCACGTCGTCGAGCGGGCCTTCGACCTTGAAGCGCACCTTGCCGTGCGGGCCCGGCGCAACCGTGTAGCTGTTCGCGCTCGCCGCCGAAGACGCCACCAACACCAACCCGAGCAATGCACCGCGCATGTTCACCTCACGTCCACCAGGACCTGCGTTCCCGAAAGTCGATCGACCAGCGTGCGCCGTTGTTTGTCGAACAGCGCCAGCAGCGAGCCCACCACCCCGAGCACGAACAGCAGCGCCGCGCCGGCGGCGAGGCCGTAGAGCACCGCCGGCTCACCCGAGTGGTAGGCGAACGCGACCGCCAGCGTCGCCAGCGCCAGCCAGCCGTGCTGCAGCAGCCCGCGAAGCAACCCGCGCGCCGCGCCCGCCTTCAGATCGCCCGGTCGCCTCAGCGAGAGCCGCATCATCCACTGGCCGGGGGTGCTCCCGGTGAGCGCGAGCCCGAGCAGCAGCCACACCACCAGGGTGACGAAGCCCAGCAACGGCTGAAGCGAGAAGGTGAGCCGGGTGGCCGCCGCGAACACGGTGAGGTCGATGCTCCACGCCAGCAGCCGCTGCACCGTGCTGCCGGGAATCTGCGGGCGCGGCTGGGCCTCGTCGAGCGCCTTCAACAGCTCGTCGTACGACTGAAAGCGCAGCGCCTTGTCGCGCTCCATGCAGCGATCGATCAGCCGGGCGAACTTCGGCGGCACGTCGGGCATGCGCTGCGACAGCGGCATCGGCGGCGGGCCGATCAGAAACTGGGTCAGCTCCTTGAAGGTCTCGGCCTTGGTCGGAGGCTCGCCGCACATCAGCTCGTAGAAGCTGGCGCCCAGAGAGTAGATGTCTGCCCGCACGTCGAGCGGGTCGCCCTTCGCCTGCTCGGGCGACATGTACGGAGGGCTGCCCATCACCGTGCCCACCCGGGTGAGCTTCGGCAGCGCCGAGCCGACCGAGACCGGCGCCTGCTCGCCCTGGTCGCGCGACATCACCGGCGCGGCGAGGCCGAAGTCGGCGAGGTGCGCCAGGCCGAAGCGATCGAGCAGCACGTTGGCGGGCTTGATGTCGCGGTGAACGATCGACAGCCGCGCCGCTTCAGACAGCCCCTCGGCCAGCCCGCGCATGTGCTTCAGCGCGTCGCGCCAGTCGAGCTTCTTGCCGGAGTGCAGCTGGTCGGAGAGCGAGCCGCCGTCGACCAGCTCCATCGCCATGAAGAGCACGTCGCCTTCCTGGCCGACGAAGTACACCTGCACCACGTTGGAGTGGCTGATCTGCGCCTGGGCCCGGGCCTCGCGAAGAAAGCGATCGGCGAACGCCGGGTTGCGGGCCAGCTCGGGGCGAATCACCTTCAGCGCCACCGGCCGCTGAAGAGACGTGTCGTAACCCAGGTACACCTCGCCCATGCCGCCCGAGGCGATCGCCTTGTCGAGGCGAAAGTGGTTCAGGTAACGCGCCGGCCGCGCAGGGGTCTCCTCGCCCAGGGGAATCGGCTCGTCGTTGGGGAGCGTGGTGTCCACCAAGGGCAGATCTACGGCTCTTCGACGATGTCGGTTTTCATCGGGGCGACCAGGGCGATCACCTCGCTCTTTTCCTTCTCGGGCACCTTGAACTTGTCGAGCGCCTCCACCAGGTGCCCGGCGAGCGCGTCGAACTGGGCGCCGGTGACGCCCATGCCCGCGTGCGCGGTCTTCATGTCGCGGCCCGAGTAGACGCACGGGCCGCCCGAGGCCATGCAGATCAGCTCCACCAGCCGCTGGCGCACCTTGGGCAGGTTGCTCCCCGCGAAGCCGGCGTTGATGCGCTCGTCGGCCGCCACCCGGGCGAGAAACTCGTCGACCACCGCTTCGATCGCCGGCTTGCCGCCGAGCCGGTCGTAGAGCTTGCCGCTCGGAGCCTGCTTGGCGGCGGGAGCGGCGTTCGCCGGCTCGGGTTCGGGCTTCGGCTTGCTGCTGGCACAGGCCAGGAGCGCGGCGCAGAACAGGAACGAAATCGGGCGCATGGTTCCCCTCCTATACGGGCGAAGTTACTACACGGTTTCGTCGGCGATGACCGATTCGGCGACAATCGGGCGATGCCCCGCTCCGGCTGGCTCTTGTGCGTGCTGCTCGCCGGCTGCGAGGCGAGAACGCCGGCCGACGCTGGAGTGCCGTGTCTCCCGACGGTGATCGGTCGCGGCTTCTTCCCCTTCGTGCCCGCGGGCATCGGCACGCCGATGACGTTGAAGGTCGGAGCGGAGCTCGGCGAACCCGCCTGCTCGAAGCCGATCGACGCTCACGTCACCATTCGCGCCGAGGTCGTCGACCCCGGGGGCCGGCCGGTGGAGACGCACATCACCCCGGGTGAGCCCGGCGCCTACGACCGCTATTGGCCGGTGCTGCTGTCGGCCGACACGCCGTCGGTCGGCCCCGACCACCTCGAGGAGTTCGACCTCACCTTCACCCCGACGATGGCCGGGCCGTACCACGTCACCGTCGCCTTCGATCCCGCGCTCGGCTCGACCCAGTTCGACGTTCCTGCGCTCGTCGATCGGCGCGACGCGGGGCTGACCTACCAGCGTCTGAACGTGCCGGCGCCCTGCGCCAAGGTGCTCTTCGAGGGCAGCACCTTGCTCTGTCTGACCCCCGACGGCGTTCAGGCCGCCGGCGGGAGCGGGACCTTTCCCGGCACCAACTTCGCGGTCGATGGCTACGTCTGGTCGACGTCCTTCGACGGCGACGGCGGCACCGAGATCTTCGTCGGTGAGCTCGACGGAGGCGGCGTTCAGACCTTGGCGAGCCTCGATCTCCCTGACACGTTGTTTGCCCCTCTCAGTCCCGCGGTGGGCAACCCGATCGTGGTGCGGCAGAACAAGGCGTTGTTGGCCGGGGGCGGAGACCTGGTGACCTTCACCTTCGCCGGCACGCTTCAGCAGGACGAGGCGGCGGTGCTGGGGTTCGTCGAGATCTACGGCATGCAGTGGCGCGGAGGCGATCGAGCGCTGGTCACCGCCAGCATCCCGGGGCCGCTCCAGCCCTATGAGCCGTCGATCTGCGACGTTCGCCTGGGCGATGGCGGCGCCGATTGCACGGTCACCGCGCTGCTCGGCGACGACGGTCAATGGCTGTGGTCGAGCGACGGCGGCACCGTCACCGCGTGGCAGCTTCAAGACGACGGTGGCTTGGTGCAGCGCTCGGCGGCGGTCGACGTTCCCACCGGGGTGTTCTTCTCTCCGTTCGGCACCTTCTACCGAATGGTGCCGGTGGTGCCGGGGTCGGCGACCGCCCTGGTGATGTTGCGGCTCGACCCCGACCCGGTGCTCGAGCTCTACCCGCTGCCGCCCGATTCTCCGGTCAGCGGGATCGCGTACTCCGGCATGGTCGATGGGCGGTACTGGGAGTCGTACAACGACGGCACGCTCGCCATTCTGGCGCCGTGAAGCTCCGGGCGCTTGCGGGCACCTTGGAGTTGCCCGGGACCGGCGCACCCGGGCATCATCGTTCACCGGGCCGAGAGGGGTGTTGGGCGCGTTGTCGAAGCGGCTGCCGATCTTGCTGGGCCTGGTGCTCGCGGCGTGCGGCGACCCGCCGAAGAAGGCGCCGGTCGACATTCCCGTCTTCTGCCAGCCGACCGCCCAGCTCACCCTGCTGGAGGAGCCCGAGCTCTACCAACACTCCAAGACCACCCTGCACGCGGTGGCGCGGGTGCTCAGCTGCGACGGCGGGTCAGCCGTGGCGGTCGACGTCAACGCGCGGGTGAACGGGCCCGACGGCGGGTCGGTGCCGGTGGCGCTGAAGGTGACCCAGGAGCCGTTCGTCGATCTCGACGGTGGGCTGTCGTTCGTGTTCGGCGGCTTCGAGCTCGACGGGGGCGCGCTGGTTCGCGCCGAGATGTCGTTCGACACCGACGACCTCGGGCTCTACCACTTCATGCTCACCTTCAAGCCGGGCCTGGGCAACCTCCAGGGCCAGCTGGTGGCGATGGTCGATCGCCGCGCGCAGGGGCCGAAGGGCGTCACCACGCCCGACACCACCTGCAACAACTTCGATCTCTGGGACGACACCGCGGTCTGTCAGGCGACCGCCAACGCCTCGAACGACCTGGTGGTGCTGCGCGAGGGGCAGGCGATCAGCCGCCATCAGAACGACGCCTTTCTGGTCAGCGACGCCGGGCTGTGGACGGTGGAGAACACTCCGAACGCCACCGTGTCGCTCTGGAAGCTCGATGGCCCGGGGGTGGCGCTGGCGGCGCGCGGCGTGGTGCCGGTGGAGTTCGAGAAGTGGGGCGTCGGCCAGGGGCCGGCGATGGCGAGCGCGGGCGACTCGCTGCTGCTGTTCGCCAACTCGGAGCTGATGTTGGCGCATCGAAACGGCGCCACGGTGACCTTCCAGACCGTCGGGGCGGTGCCGTTCCCCCAGGGGGCGCCGGTGGCGATGCTGCTGCGCGAAGGGGAGGGCGCGGTGGTCGCCGAGCAGAACTTCGCGCCGTCGTTCCCCGGGCTGTGCGTGGTCACCTTCGCCGACGGAGGCGCCGACTGCAGGAACGATCGCTTCGCGCTCGGCGCCGACCGCGACGTGCTCTGGGTGACCAGCACCGCCGGCGAGGTCTCGGTGATCGAGCTCGACGCCGGGCTGACCCTGGTCGAGCACCGCACACCTTATCTTCAGGGCTTTCCCGCGATGCCGAACTTCACCCAGAACGTGATGTTCCTGCAGAGCGGCAACTTCATCAGCAGCACGCTCGGCACGCCGTTCACCGGCTCGGGCGCCTTCTTCGTCTCCGACCCGGTGGCGCGGGTGCCGGTGTTCGACGGCTCGCCCGCGCTGGAGGGCTTCGGCCACTGGTCGGGGCAGTCGCCCGCCACCGGCGCCACCTCGCGCTGCTTCTGGCAATACGACTACTTCAGCCAGACGGCGAAGTACCTCCCCCGATGAAGACGGCGGCGACGCTGCTCGGGCTGGTGGCGCTGCTCGGGTGCCAGAGCGAGCCCGCGCCGCCCGAGGTGGTCGACTTCTGCCAGCCGACGGTGAAGTTCGGCCGCGACGTGGGCGCCTACGCCGGCACCCCGGGCGTGTCGAAGCAGGTGATGCAGGGCATCGAGGTGTTCCCCTGTGCGATCGAAAGCGCGCCCCGGGTCTCGGCCACGGTGCGGGTGGTCGACGCGCTTCAGCGGGAGATCCCCTCCACGATTTCGCTGCTCGAAGATTACGCGCTGCCGGAGTGGCTGCTCGACGTCAGCCAGGGCGGCAAGCTGTACGCCGCCACCGTCACCTTCACCCCGCCCGCGCCCGGCACCTATCAAGGCTCGATTCGCTGGGAGCCTTCGCTCGGGGTGCAGCAGTTCGAGCTGTTCACCGTCGAAGACCGGAGCATCCCCTTTCAGCATCACGTGCAGGTGCCGGGGCCGTGCTTCGACTTCGACCTGATGGGCGGGGTCGCGCTCTGCCAGATGGGCTTTCAGCTCTGGGCTTCCACCGGCGCACAGTTCGACTCGCGGGAGTTCGCGATCGACGGCGACCGGCTGTGGGTGGTGAACGACACCGAGCTGATGGTGGTGCAGCTCGGCGCCGACGGCACCACCACCGTCGACGCTTCGGTGGCGCTGCCCTCGGGGTACATGGCGGCGGCGGGAGGCCTGCTGGCCGAGGGCGGGGTCGCGCTGTTGATCGGCGCCACCCAGCTCTGGGAGGCGCGGCGCGGCACCCCCGGCATCGAGCTGTCGCAGGTGGCCAACTCGCCGATCGTCGCGTTTCGCGGCGCGCAGTGGGCGCCGGGCGTGGGCGCGATTCTCGGGCAGGGGCAGACCTTCTGTTACGGCGGGTTTCAATCGGGCGCGCCGCTGAGCTGCGAGATGAAGACCATCGTCGGCACCGACGGAGCGCTGATGTGGACCACCCAGGGCCCCGAGCTCGAGGCGTGGCGAATCGACGGCGGCGTGCTGGAGCAGGTCGCGCTCGACGGCTTCGACGGCTTCGCCCAGGCCTCGGCCCAGTCGCGCTCGCTCCAGGGCGCGCCGTTCTCGGTCAACGGCGGTGACCTGGTGATGCCGACGCTCGACGTGCCTCCGCGGCTGGCGGGCTACGGGAAGGTCGGCTTCGAGACCGCGCTCTTTCAGCGCACCGTCAACCGCCACGTCTACTGGCAGCAGGCCAACAACAGCAGCGACGTCGAATACGTGTTTCGCTGACTACTTCGGAGTCGCGGCCGGCTCGGGCGAACCGGGTGACGCGGCCGAGGTCTCACCGCCGACCCGTCGCAGCCCGAGCGACTTCATCTTCTTGTAGAAGTGGCCGCGCTCGAGGTCGAGCAGCCGCGCCGCCTCGGTGGCGTTGTCGCGGGTGAACTGGAGCGCGCCGAGAATGATCTCCCGCTCGGCTTCTTCGACCTGATCGCGAAACGGCTTGTCGGGGCGAAAGCGCGGCGGCGCCACCGTCATCGACTTCTGCGGCGCGGTCACCGGCAGCGCGGAGTCGCCCAGCATCGGCACGCTCGCGGTGTCGGTCGGCGGCAGGTTGCCTTCGCCCAGCGCAACGGGGCCGCCGCGCGACTCGTGGCGCGAGCGGGGGAGCAGCTGATCGGCCTCCGCGCCGCTCACCACCGGACCCTCGGCGAGAATCGCCAGCCGCTCGACCAGGTTGCGCAGCTCGCGCACGTTGCCGGGGAACTCGTAGTTCTCGAGCCGCGCGTAGGCTTCGGCCGAGAGCTTGAGCGGGCGCCGGCCGTTCTGCCGGCAGGCGTCGCTGATGAAGCTGTCGACCAGCGAGCGAATGTCTTCGTGCCGGTCGCGCAGGGCAGGGGAGTGGATCTGCACCACGTTCAACCGGAAGTAGAGGTCTTCGCGAAAGCGGCCCTTGGAGATCTCTTCTTCGAGGTTCTTGTTGGTGGCGGCGATCACCCGCACGTCGACCTTGATCGTCTCCTGGCCGCCGACCCGCTCCAGCTCGCCTTCCTGCAGCACCCGCAACAGCTTGGCCTGCATCGAAGGCGGCATGTCGCCCACCTCGTCGAGGAACAGGGTGCCCTCGTGGGCGAGCTCGAACTTGCCGCGCCGGGCGGTGAGCGCGCCGGTGAACGCGCCCTTCTCGTGGCCGAACAGCTCAGACTCGATCAGCTCGTGGGGCACCGCGGCGCAGTTGAGCTTGATGAACGGGCCGGTCTTGCGGCGGGAGTGGGCGTGAATCGCGCGGGCGATCAGCTCCTTGCCGGAGCCGTTCTCGCCGGTGATCAGCACCCGGCCCTCCGACGGCGCGGCGCGCTGAATCAACGCGTAGATCCGCTGCATCGCCAGCGAGCTGCCCACCATCTCGAAGCGGCCGACCTCCTGCTTGAGCACGGTGAGCTCTTCGGCCATCGCCTGGAGCTGAAGGGCGTTGCGCAGCGCGAGCAGCAGCCGCTCGCGGCTGATCGGCTTCTCGAGAAAGTCGCGGGCGCCCATCTGGGTCGCCTTCACCGCGGTGTCGATGGTGCCGTGGCCCGACATCATGATCACCGGCAGCCCGGGGCGAACCTGGTGAATGCGCTTCAGCGCGGTGAGCCCGTCCATGTCGGGCATCTTCACGTCCATCAGCACCGCGTCGACCGGCCGGGCGGTGACCAGGTCGAGCGCCAGCTGCCCGCCCGCCGCCACCTCGGTCTGGTAGCCCTCCAGCTGCAGCGACTGCGTCAAGGTGAGGAGAATGTTCTTCTCGTCATCGACGATGAGGACCGTGGATGCTGGCATGATCGAAAGCTCGCTCGCGACCGCTTGTGTGTCCATCTTGCCGCGCCTTTCTTCGGTGAAAAGTGCTTTCGGCGATGTGTGCAAGGCGCTTGCCCCTTCAGAAGTAGCTTGATACCCCAGTGAAATCATGCGCCGACCCCTGGTGAGGCTGATGCCGCTGTGCGTGGTTGCCCTCGCTCTGACGGGCTGCCCGCCGACGTACCCGAAGTGCTCCAGCGACGAGAACTGCAAGGAGCACAACGAGGTCTGCGTTCAGGGGCAGTGCCAGGAGTGCGCGACCGACGCCAACTGCAAGCCCGGCTTCGTCTGCTCGGCGAACAAGTGCATGCCGAAGCCGGAGTGCGACGCCAACACCAAGTGCCCGGGCGGCAAGAAGTGCTCGTCGGGCAAGTGCGTGTCTGACAAGCCCGAGGGCAGCTGCGACACCGACTCCGACTGCCCGAGCGGTCAGGGCTGCAAAGAGGGCCGCTGCGCCACCCGCGAGACCGCGGCCACCGACAGCTGCTCCACCGGCCCGATTCGCTTCGAGTTCAACGAGAGCCGGGTCAGCCCCGAGGCGCAGAACGCGCTCAACTCGCTCGCCGACTGCATCAAGAAGAACGGCTGGAAGATGCGGCTCGAAGGTCACGCCGACGAGCGCGGCACCGAGGAGTACAACCTCCAGCTGTCGAACCGCCGCGCCGCCTCGGTGAAGGCCTACCTGGTGAACCTCGGCGTCTCCGACAAGGTGCTCGAGACCGTCGGCTACGGCGAGAACCGCCCGGCCGTCGACGGCCACGACGAGGCCGCCTGGGCCGCGAACCGCCGCGTCGAGTTCGTGAAGAAGTAAGCAGGCCTGCGCGTTTCGCGGGGCAAATTGACCCTGCTTTCGCGCGTGTTGCTTTCAGCGATCGCGATCCGCTACGAGGAGCGCCCTTCGTAGCTCGCCTGGGCCGGCGAAAGGTCGTTCATGAATCGCGTTGTCCTGGTCACGCCCCTGATCGTCTTCGGTTTGTACTTCGCCGCGTGCGGAGGCCCGAAGAAGCTCTGCAACCCCGACAACTGCGCCTCCGGCTGCTGCACCGTCGCCTCCAACGGCGATCAGGTCTGCAACCCGGGCAACGTCGCCGACCTCTGCGGCTCGGGCGGCGCCGAGTGCATCGAGTGCGCGTCGGGCCAGCAGTGCTCGCTGGGTGCGTGCATCGACCCCAACGCGGTTGGCGGTGGCATGGCGAGCGGTGGCGGCGCGGGCGGCGGCGGCATGGGCGCGGGCGGTGGTGGCGGCGGCGGCGGCGACATCGACGCAGGCAACGACGCGGGGCAGACGATCGACGCGGGCTTCGATGCCGGCTTCGGCACCGGGCTGTGCGCGAACTTCGCTCCGTTCGGCAGCAGCGTGGGCGGCGGCGCGGGCGGCGGCACGGCCGGCTACCCGGCGGCACACCCTCCGTTCCCCACCTCCGAGAGCTACGGCGGCAACGTGCTCACCGCGCCCCAGCTGGTGCCGGTGACCTTCAACAACTACCCGGCCGATCTCCGCGCCGAGGTCGACTGCTTCGTCACCAGCGTCGGCACCACTCCGTACTTCCTCGCCGCGACCCAAGAGTACGGCGTCGGCACGCCGGTGGCGCTCGACCCGGTGCACCTGACCGAAGACGCGCCGACCACGCTGAGCGACAACGCGATCAAGACCTGGCTCAAGGGCAAGATCACCAACCTCGACCCCGAGTTCCCGCCGCCGAGCGACCAGAACCTCTACGTCATCTTCTACCCGAAGCAGACCAAGATCACCTACGGCGGCCAGCAGAGCTGCTACGCGTTCGGCGGCTACCACGGCTCGGTGCAGGTGAACGGCATCGGCTACCCGTACGCGGTGGTGCCCGACTGCGGCCAGTTCTTCAACGGCCTGCCCGAGAGCGAAGACCTCACCTCCGCCGGCAGCCACGAGATCATCGAGGCGGTCACCGACCCGCTCGAGTTCAACCCGGCCTACGCGGTGGTCGACCAGTCGCACTTCATCTGGGAGGTGATCCTGCTCTCCGAGGTCGGCGACCTCTGCGCGCAGGACATGGCGTCGTTCTACCAGCCGCCCGGCTACCCGTTCACCGTGCAGCGCACCTGGTCGAACGCCAACTCGCGCATCGCGGTGGGCGGAGACCCCTGCGTGCCCGAGCTGCCCAACGAGATCTATTTCAACTCGGTGCCCGACCAGGACGACAACGTGCACCTGACCATTCAGGGTCAGACGGTGATGACCAAGGGCATCAAGATTCCCGTCGGTGGCACCAAGACGATCGATCTCCACCTCTTCAGTGAGGCGCCCACCGGCGACTGGAACGTCGGCGCCTACGACATGAGCCAGATCTTCGGCGGCGGCACGCCCCAGTACCTCGACATGCAGCTCTCCAACGCCAGCGGCAACAACGGCGACACGCTGCAGCTCACCATCAAGTACATCGGCCCCGACAACCTCGGCACCGGCGGCGCGGCGTTCTTCGTCTCCAACCAGGGCGCCAACGGCACCACCTCGTACATCGGGTACGTGTCCTCCAACTGATGTCGCTTCGCGCGGTCTTCGGCAGCTGTCTGGCGGTCGCGCTCTGCGGCTGTTCGTCGTCGCCCTCGCCCCTCGACGGGGGCCACGACGCGGGCGTCGACGCCGGCCCGGGTGAAGACGCCGGCTTCGACGCGGGCACCGACGCCGGAGTGGATGCGGGTGAAGACGGCGGGGCCGATGCGGGCTACCCGGGTTACCCGGCGGCGCACCCGGCCCAGCCGACCATCATCACCTACGGCGGCACCCTGCTGACCCACCCCAAGCCGGTGGCGATCAGCTTCGCCAACAACGACCCGTCGCTGATCGACGCAGGCGACGGCATGGTGGCGGCCTTCGGCAGCTCTGCGCTCTACACCTCGGCCGGGGCGGAGTACGGCTTCGCCGACCCTTCGCCGTGGCCGGCGGTGCACCTGGCCGCGAGCGCTCCGGCGACGATCGACGACAGCGCGATTCAGAGCTGGCTCGCCGCCCAGCTGGGCGATCCCGACTCCGGGTTTCCAGCGGCCGACCCCGAGAACCTCTACGTGCTGTTCTACCCGGCGGCGACCACCGTCACCTTGAGCGGCCTGCAGAGCTGCCAGGCGTTCGCCGGCTACCACAACAACTTCAACGCGCTCGACGCGGGTCACGCCTACGCGGTGATCCCCGCCTGCCCGCCGTTCTTCGCCGGCCAGACCGTCGATCAGAACCTCACCTCCAGCGTCTCGCACGAGGTGTTGGAGGCGATCACCGACCCGTACCCGTCGACGTCTCCGGGCTACGCCGAGTTCGACGCCGCGCACGTGATGTGGGGCATCGCGCTCGGCGGTGGAGAGATCTCCGATTTCTGCTCGCAGCTCGACGAGAGCTACGTGACCCTGCCGGGGTTCCCGTACCAGGTGCAGCGGGCGTGGTCGAACGCGGCCAGCCTCGCCTCGGCCGACCCGTGCCAGCCGGCGCCGCCGGGCAGCGTGTACTTCAACTCGGCGCCGGTGATGACCGACCAGGTGCACTACTCGAGCTTCGGCACCGCGATCACCACCGGGGTGTTGATCACCCCCAACACCAGCCGCACCATCGACGTGGACCTGTTCTCAGACGCGCCCACCGACGACTGGCAGCTGAGCGCGAGCGACCTCACCGCCAACCACGCCAACCTCGACTTCAGCTTCAGCCAGCCGGGCGGCAACAACGGCGACGTGGTGCAGCTGACGATCACCTACAAGAAGGCGCTCGGCAGTCTGGGTGGAGCGCCGTTCGTGGTGATCAGCAAGAGCCCGACCCAGGGTACGCACTACTTCGTCGGCTACGTCGCCTCTCACTGACGAAACAGCACCGCCTGGTGGTGCGAGGCCATCCACGCCTCGAGGTCGCTCCGGAGCACCTTGTAGCGGGCGAGGAACTCGGCGTTGCGGTCCTTGATCAGGTTCAGGTAGCGGCGCTTCTTCAGCCGGTCGCGCTGCGCCTCGAGCACCTTCTCGATGCGGGCGCGCACGTTCTTGATGTCGTCGAACGGCTTCTCGATGTACCCGGCGGCGCCGGCGTTGATCGCGTCGATCGCTGCCTCTTTCGAGGAGTAGCCGGTGATCATCATCACGTCGGTGTCGGGCGAGAGCTGCTTCACCTGGCTCATCACGTCGAGCCCGCTCATGCCGGGCAGGTTCTTGTCGGTGATCACCAGGTTGAAGCCCTTTTCCCAGAGCAGCTTCACGCCCGCTTCACCGTCGCCGGCGCCGATGCACTCGCAGCCGGCCTTCTCGAGAATGCGCTTCAGCACGTCGAGAATGATCGGCTCGTCGTCGATCACCAGCACCTGGGGCGCGCCCTCGTCGGAGGCCTGGGGCCGCTGTTTGGCCTCCACCTGCTCCTGGAGCTCGAGGTTGCGCTTCTCGGCCTCGACGATGATCTTGAGGAACTCCTCGTTCAGCTGGTGCAACCGCACGAACAGGTCGCGCTCGCGCATCAGCTCGCGGTGACGGGTGATCCACTCCTGAATCTCGAGGATGATCTCGTTGCGCGACTGCTTGGTGAACTCGAGCACGCCCGAGGCGCCGGCCCACATACCGAGCACCACGTTGCGGGGCAGCCCCGAGGCGCTCGCCAGCAGCACCTGCACGTCGGGGTGGTTGACCCGCAGCTTCTCGACGGTGGCGTGCGCCTGGTCCCACTCCGAGACCACGATCGCCACCGCCGCCTCGATGGTGTCCAACGCGGTGAGCAGCGCCTCGCCGGTCGGGTACGACTTCAGCTCGGTCTGTTGCTGCGCCAGCAGGTCCACCAGGGCTGACGGCGCAGGTTTGGGGCCCACCCAGAGAACGAATTCCATCGAGGGGGTGGATCTCTAGCCCAGATCGGAGCGGATCAGGGCAGGGGGATCGTCTCGTGAAACCCGGGAATGCGCCGCTTGGGCGACACCTGCTCGTAGGCGAAGGCGTACGAGAGCAGCTTCGCCTCGGTCCACGCCGGGCCGCAGAACAGCAGACCGACCGGGAGGCCGAGCGCGTCTCCCATCGGCACGCTGATTGACGGGTAGCCCGCCATCGCCGCCGGGCTGCCGCCGTAGCCGTCGTTGCCGGGGAACGAGGGGTCGCCGTTGAGGAGGTCGATGTTGTAGCTGGGGCCGAAGGCGGCGCCGACCAGCGCGGTGAGCTTGTGCTTCTTCACCAGCGCGTCGATGCCCTTGGTGCGCGAGGCGTCGGCGCAGGCCTTCTTCGCCTTCAGGTACGCCGGGTCGGTGAGCGGCCCCTTCTTCTCGGCCCGCTCGAACAGCTCCTGGCGAAACCAGGGCATCTCCTTCTCGGCGTTCTTCTCGTTGAAGGCGATCAGGTCTTTGAGCGACTTGTGCGGCGAGGCGGTGCGGTGCTTGCCGAGGTAGTCGGCCATCGCCGCCTTGAGCTCGAACAGCAGCAGATCCATCTGGGCTTCGCCGGGGTCGGGCAGCTCGACGTCGACGAAGGTGGCGCCCTGGTTCTTCAGCACCTCCAGCGCGGCGTCGAACAGCTTGGTGACCTGCTCGTTGCCGCCGACCAGCTTGCGCATCACGCCCAGCTTGGCGCCCTTGAGCGCGTCGGGCTTGAGGGCGGCGAGGTAGTCGGTCTGGGTGCGGTCTTTCACCTTGGTGGCGGCGTCGTTGTTGTCGACCGCGGCGATCACGTTGAGCAGGGTGGCGGCGTCGGTGACGGTGCGGCAGATCGGGCCCGCGGTGTCTTGGGTGGGAGAGATCGGCACGATGCCGGTGCGCGAGACCAGCCCCACGGTGGGCTTCAGCCCGACGCAGGCGTGCACGCTGGAGGGCGCGATGATCGAGCCGTTGGTCTCGGTGCCGATCGAGCCGGCGCAGAGGTTGGCGGCGGTGGCGGCGCCGCTGCCCGAGCTGGAGCCGAGCGCGCTGCGATCGAGCGAGTAGGGGTTCTTGCAGAGGCCGCCCTTGGCGCTCCAACCCGAGATCGAACGGCTGCTGCGAATGTTGGCCCACTCCGAGAGGTTCGACTTGCCGAGGATCACCGCGCCGGCGACCTTCAGCTTCGCGACGATGAACGCGTCGTCGCAGGCGACGCCCTCGAGCGCGAGCGAGCCGGCGGTGCAGCCCAGCTTGCCCGCGGTCTCGATGTTGTCTTTGACCACGATCGGAATGCCGTGGAGCGGGCCGCGCGCGCCCTTCTGCTTTCGCTCGGCGTCGAGCGCCTTGGCTTCGGCGGGGGCTTCGCCGTTCACCGCGATCATCGAGTGCAGCTTGGGGTCGATCGCTTCGATGCGGCGCAGGTACTCCTTGGTGAGCTGCTCCGAGGTGAGCTTGGAGCTGCTCATCGCCGCCTGCAGCTGGGCGAAGGTCGCCTCCGACCACTCGAACGGCAGGTCGATCGACTTCGGCTTCGCGCCCGCGTCGGGAGCGGCGCCGGGCTGGGCGTTGGCGGTGGTGAGCGCGGCGGCGCCCCCGAGCAGCGACGCCTTGAGCAGATCGCGACGGTTCATTTGCGGCTGCCTTTCTTCTTCTTCTTCGGAGCGGGCTTCTTGTTCGCCGGCTTCTTGGCGGGCCTGGCCGCCGGCTTCTTCGGCGGGTTCGGCCGGGCGTCGACGGTGGCCTCCGACTCGGGGCCCGCGGGAGGCGTGGGCGCAGGGTGGCCCTGCTCGTGCGGCGGCTCCCACAGCTCGACGCGGTTGCCTTCGGGGTCGGTGACCCAGCCGAAGTTGCCGAACTCTCCTTGATCGACCTTGTCGTCGACCTGGGCTCCCGCGGCGCGGAGCTGGGCGAGCATGCGCTCCAGGCTCTTCACCCTGAAGTTCACCATCAAGCCCTTGGGGAAGTAGTCGGAGCCGGCGTCGAAGATGTTCCACGCGGTGACCGCGTTGCCGTCGTGGTCGTCGTCTTTCCAGCGAAAGGTGGCGCCGCCCCACTCACTCAGGTTCACGCCGAGGTGCTGCTGGTACCAGGCGCCGAGCGCCTTGGGATCTTTCGCCTTGAAGAAGACACCGCCGATGCCGCGAACGCGTTCCATCTGCTTCCCCCGTTGTTCGAGTCGATAGCACTTCGCCGCGAGTGACCGCGACGTCCCATTTCGTACAGGTCAGCCGCGCGACAAAAGCTCATCGACGCCGCGGTTGGCCAGCATGTCGGCGAGCTCGTTCTCGGGGTGGCCGCTGTGGCCCTTCACCCAGTGCCAGCTGACCTCGTGCTTCTGCACCAGGGCGTCGAGCGCCTGCCAGAGGTCGGCGTTCTTCACCGCTTCCTTGGTCTTGGTCTTCCACCCGTTGCGTTTCCACGAGTGGATCCACGCGGTGATGCCCTGCTGCACGTAGGTGGAGTCGGTGTGCACCTTCACCCGCACCGGGCGGGTGAGCACCTTGAGCGACTCGATCACCGCGGTGAGCTCCATGCGGTTGTTGGTGGTGTCTTTGGCGCCGCCCCACATCTCGCGCTGGTGTTTGCCGGAGCGGAGCAGGGCCCCCCAGCCGCCGGGGCCGGGGTTTCCCTTGCAGGCGCCGTCGGTGAAGATCTCGACGCTGGTGATCGCCTCAGACACGCAGCAGCTCCTGAAAGGCGTTCTCGTCGACCACTTTGACCCCGAGCTCCTGCGCCTTCTTCAGCTTCGAGCCGGCGTCTTCTCCCGCCACCACCAGGTCGGTCTTCTTCGAGACCGAGCCCGAGACCTTGCCGCCGCGCTTCTCGATCTGTTCTTTGGCCTCGTCGCGGCTCATCTGGGTGAGGGTGCCGGTGAGCACCACCGTCTTGCCGGTGAACGCGCCGCCCTTCACCTCTTCGGGAGGCTCGGGCACCACGCCGGCCTTCAGCAGCGCCTCGACCGCGTCGCGGTTTCGCTGGTCGTGGAAGAAGGCGTGAATGTCGTGGGCCATCTCGGGGCCGACGTCTTTCACCGACTGGAGCGCCTCTTCGTCGGCGTCGGCGAGCTTGTGAACGTCGCGGTAGTACTCGGCGAGGGCCTTGGCGGTGGCGTCGCCCACCTGCGGAATGCCCAACCCGAAGATGAAGCGCTTCAGGGTCGTCTTCTTCGAGCGCTCGAGCGCCTCGACCAGGTTCTGGGCGCTCTTCTCACCCATGCGCTCGATCGTCATCAGCTTCTCGAGGGTGAGCGCGTAGAGGTCGGCGTGGCGGGTGACCATGCCCTTGGCGATCAGCGCTTCGCAGAGCTTGTCGCCGAGGCCGTCGATGTCGAGCGCGGTGCGGGTGGCGAAGTGGCGAATGCGGCCGACCAGCTGGGCGGGGCAGCTGATGCCGGTGCAGCGGGCGATCGCGCCGCCCTCTTCGCGCACCACCGCGGAGTGGCAGACCGGGCACTCGGTGGGGAAGACGTATTCTTTCTCGGCGCCGGTGCGCTTGGTGTCGATCACCTTGACGATCTCGGGGATCACGTCGCCGGCGCGGCGGAGGAACACCCAGTCGCCGATGCGCACGTCTTTGCGGCGGAGCTCGTCTTCGTTGTGGAGGGTGCAGCGGGCGACGGTGACGCCTCCGACGAACACCGGCTTGAGGTGCGCGACGGGGGTGAGCGCACCGGTGCGGCCGACCTGCACGTCGATGTTCTCGACGAAGGCTTCGACTTCCTCGGGCGGGAACTTGTAGGCGATCGCCCAGCGGGGGCTCTTCGAGACCTGGCCGAGGCGTTGGCGCACCTCTTCTTTGTCGGCCTTCACCACCAGGCCGTCGACCTCGTAGGGGAGGGCGTGCCGGTCGGCGATCATGTTGGTGTACGCGGCGCGCACCCCGTCGAGGCCATGCGCTTCGTAGCGGCGGGGGTTGACCGGGAGCCCGAGGGTCTTGAACCAGTCGAGCTTCTCTTTGTGGGTGGCGAAGGTGCGGCCTTCGACGGTACCGACCTCGTAGAGGTAGATGGTGAGCGGGCGGGCGGCGGTGAGCGCGGGGTCGAGCTGGCGCAGTGAGCCGGCGGCGGAGTTGCGCGGGTTGACGAAGGTGGCCTCGCCGGCCTTCTCGCGCTCCTCGTTCATCTTCACGAAGTCGGCCTTGCGAATGAAGACCTCGCCGCGCACCTCGAGCAGCTTGGGCGGGTCGCCGTTGAGCTTGAGGGGGAGGTTGCGAATGGTGCGGAGGTTGGCGGTGACGTCTTCGCCGATCTCGCCGTCGCCGCGGGTGGAGCCCTGCTTGAAGACGCCGTTCTCGTAGACGAGCTCGATCGCCAGCCCGTCCATCTTCGGCTCGCAGAGGTAATCGACCGCCTCGGAGCCGAGCTGTTTGCGAATGCGCTCGTCGAACTCGAGCAGCTCGTCGTCGTTGAAGCAGTTGGCGAGCGAGAGCATCGCCTGGCGGTGGGTGACCTTCTCGAACTTGTCGCTCGCGATGCCGCCGACGCGCTGGGTGGGCGAGTCGGGGGTCTTCAGCTCGGGGTGGTCTGTTTCGAGAGCGGTGAGCTCGCGCATCAGCGCGTCGTAGGCGGCGTCGGAGATGCTCGGGTCGTCGAGCGTGTAGTAGCGGTGATTCGCGTCGGCGATCTGGTCTTTGAGTTGCTGTGCCCGCGCGGTCTCTTTCGCCCCAGCCATCGATGCCTCCGTCGTCGGGCGGATGATCTACTTCGACTCGCGGTGGTACGAAATGCAGATGCACCAGATCCTTGCGCATTCGACGGAGAGTCCGCAGGAAGCCGAAGAGCTGGCTGCACGGCTCGAAGCCGCGGGGATCGAAGTCGAGATCCGCGAGCTCGGGGCGGGTGCACTGGTAGGGATGCTCGAGGCCACGCGGCGAACGTGGGAGTTGTGGGTGCCGGAGCCGGTTGAGGCCACGTCGCGCAAGCTGATCGAGGAAGCGTCGAATGCGCTGTCGATTGAGCGGGAGCATCTCGACGCTGAGCTCGAAATCGAAGCCACCCAGGCTCCTCCCTTGCCTGAGGCCACTCAGTTGCCGGAGCCCAAGCCGGTCGGGGTGGTGACGAGGAACGCCCGAATCGCAGGTGCGTTGATGGTGGGCGACGTCTTCCAGGGGATCGCCGCAAGAATCGTCCTCAGTATGAACGCCGAGGCTTCTCCGCAGCCGCTCGAGGTGTACGTGCGGTGGGGGATTGAAGTGGTGGTCGCGGTTGCCCTCTGGAACGGCAGCCGCGGTGCACGCCTTCTCTCGACCGCCTGGGTGATCTTTACCGGTGTGTACTACGCAGTCGGCTCGTTGGGGCTCGCACCTCTGGCGCCGTTGAGCGAGGTCACCGCGACGCTTTCTCTGCTGCTGTTGCTGCTCGGCAAAGACAGCGTCCCGCGGCGGTTTGTGGGAGTCACACTCTGGGCGGTGACGTCGGCCGTGTCGTCGTTTCCGATGACGCTGGCTCCGGCATGGCTCACCAAGGATGCGTTCGTCGGGCAATGGCATCGCCACGGCGAGCCGGCATGGGCGGTGGTCGCGTTCTGTGCCGATGGGAGAATGATCGAGAACACCGACAAGGCGGCCTTCCCGGGTCAATGGACGCGGGTCGGACTCTATGAGGTCGAAACGACCGGAGTGACGCAGAACCCAGAGCGTCATCTCTATGCGGCCGAACGTGATTTGCTGGTGTTCCTCGGCGCGCGATGGGACCGCGACCTCGGGCCTTCGTTGTGCGACGAGCCAACACCACGGTGAGCTGCAGTATCTGCGTGCCGAGAACTGAGGTGGGGAAGATTAGGGGCGCCGGCGACCCCCCCAATCTTCCCCATTCGAGTGCGAGTGGTGGTTTCGCTCGACCGATCAGCGCTCGCAGAGCAGGTGGCCGCTCGAAGCACACCCGCGGCGCACAGCGGGTCGCGCGATCGCGGGCGGAGTTGGCAGCGGCTGAGCTCAAGACCAGCCCCAGCGCCCCCAATCAAAGCCTACGGCTTCGCGACATCGAGGCGCTGGCCGGGCTCGAGCACCATCGTCTTCACCGCAGGCGCGGCCTTGGCGGTCGCCTTCACGAACCCCTCGGCGGTGCCGTGGTACGAGAGAATGAACGTGTCGGTGAAGCCGGAGCCCTTGAAGGTGTAGTGAATCGGCACCGCGATCGACGGCTTCAGCTTCGCGGCGAGCGAGGCGGCCTCTTCATCGCTCATCACCACCGCGCTGCCGACCGCGTGCAGTCCGTTCACCGGCAACAACGCCACGTCGATCGCGCCGAGCCTGGCGGGAATCTCATCCATCGCGGCGGTGAGCAGCGAATCGCCCGCGAAGTAGACCGTGAACTGCGGCGACTTCAGCACGTAGGTCATCTCGGGCATCCCGTGCGCGCCGGGCACGGCGGTGATCTCGATCTCGCCGACCTTGGTCGACTTCCACGCCTCCAGCCCGCGCACATCAGTGAAGCCAGCAGCGCGAGCCTTGTCGACCATCTCGACCCCGACCACGAACGGCACCGACTTGTCGGAGTACGCCTTGAAGGTCTCGAGGTCGAAGTGGTCGTAGTGATCGTGCGAGCCGATCACGGCGGCCAACCGCGGCAGTTTCTCGACGCCCATCGCGAGTGGCTCACCGTGGTGGTAGCCGGGCTTCTCCGAAAACCACGGGTCGGTCAGCACCACCGCTCCGTCGAAGTCGATCAGCGCGCTCGCGTGGGCCACCCGGGTGACCCCGAGGTGATGCTCGCCCGAGCCCACCTGCACCACCGCCGGGTCGGGCTGCTTCGAGATCACCTCCGCCGGGTACAGCGAGCAACCGCTCAGCACCACCACCGCCAGGAGCACCGTTTTCATACCCACTACGATGCAGCGGGCGCGTCGCGGTCGCGTTGATCTGGGTTACATACGAACGCCCGTGGACAAGACCGCCCAGATCGCCGGGTTCGTTCGCAGCCTCGCCAACCCGCCGAAAGAAGCGCTCGAGCAGTTCATCGCCCTCGGCAAGCCGGCGCGGCTCGCCCGTGGCGAGGCGTTCTGCGCGATGGGAGAAACGAAGCACCGCCTCGGCTTCATGCACACCGGCCTGGTGCGCTACCACCTGATCACCGACTCCGGAGACGACGTCACCAAGGACTTCGCCGCCGCGCCCGGCTTCACCGTCTCGTACAGCAGCGCGGTGATGAACGTGCCGGCCCAGGTGGCGGTCTCGGCGGTCGAAGCGTGCGACCTCACCGTCTGGCCATTCGAGCAGGTGCGGCAGCTCTTCTCGAGCCACATCGAGTGGGAGCGCCTCGCCCGCCGGCTCGCCGAGTGGCTCTACATTCGCAAAGAGAAGCGCGAGCTCGACTTCCTGCTTCGCTCCGCGCCCGAGCGCTACGCCTCAGCCGCGCAGGAGCTGGGTGAGAGCTTCGGCCGCATTCCCCGCCACCAGCTCGCCGCGTACCTCGGCATTCAGCCCGAGTCGCTCTCGCGGTTGAAGAAGAAGCTGGTCGAAGAGCGCCGCAAAAAAGCGCGGCAGTAAAACGTTGCCAACTTCGGCGCGTCTCCATCGGCGCGCGCGAGATTTCTGTGCGGCGCGATCGCCGTGCTACGAACGCCGGCCATGCTCACTGTGAACGGCTTCGCGCTCGACCCGCCTCCGGAGTTCAAAGCTGAAGAGATGACCGTCGGGCTCCGCCACGAGAACAGCAGCCTGATCGTGCAGAGCAAGAACGCCCGCGCCGGAGCGAAGCTCGACGAGCTGGCCGGTGAGACGATGGCCGAGCTGTCGCAGTCGATCGGCGGCATGCGCAACCTCGCCCGCAGCGAGGTGACCTTCGCCGACGGCGGCCCCGGGGTGGTGCTCTCGTACGACTGGACCACCCACGCCGGCGAGCTGCGCCAGTACTTCGTGATGCGGCTCGACAACGGCAAGCTCTGCACGGTGACGCTCACGGTGCCGCGCGCCAACGTCACGCCCGAGTCGGCCGGCCGCCTGATGCAGACCATCTCTTCCATTCGCCCCGCCTGAGGATCCCGATGACCACCATCAAGCCCAAGCCGAACGTCGCTCCCGCGCCCACCACGACTCCCGCGGCGCCTGCTCGTCCCGCCGCTCCTGCCGCCGCGCCCGCTGCCGCCCCTGGTTTCTCGGCGACCTCGAGCGTGACGGCGCCGAAGCCCGCGGTGGCCACCGCGCCGGCCGCGCCCACCACCCTCAACGGGCGGCCGGTGAAGCCGGGCGATCAGCAGATCGTCTGCCCGGTGCTGGGCGCGCTGGTCGCCTCCGGTGCGGTGAAGATGCAGCCCGACGGCACGGTGAACATCTCCGACCTGCGGCACGCGTTCGCCGACAACCTCGGCTTCACCACCACCGCCGCGTTCGGCGCCTCCGAGCTCGGGCTCGCCGGCAACACCCCGGGCGACGTGCTCCACAACACGCTCTTCCAGCAGTTCAACGTGCTCGACCTGCGCAAGGGCATCGCCAAGCACCAGGGCGACTCCGCGGTTCTCACCGCCGGCCGCTTCGACGAGGCGAAGTTCCAGACGCTCACCTCGCACGCGAAGAACGGGGTGATGACCGAAGACGCGTTCGCCGAGGCGATCGCCGCCAACTACAAGCGCGACTACACCGGCCCGTCGGACCTCGCGAATGCCGCCAAGGGCAAGGCGCTGGCCGCGGGCGAATACGGCGCGCTGCTCACCGTGTTCGGCACCAAAGACCCGGCGACCGGCCAGATGGGGATCAAGGTCAGCGACCTGCGCATGCTGTTCCAGGATCAGAAGATCCCGCCGCACTCGGGCTCGAAGCCGATCACCGACATCGGCCTGTTGACCGCGAAGATGGCCGGCAAGACCGACCTGCAGCTGGCGTCGCAGGCGTTCCGCTCCACCAGCACCGCGACGGGGATGGCGAACGCCGGCGCGAAGCTCGCCACCGGAGCCACCTCCTCTGCGAGCGCCCAGGCCTCCAACGGCGCGGGCAAGGCGGCGAACTGCCCGTTCCTCACCGGCGCGATGAAGATGCCGCAGGGCAACGACGTGGTCGGCGCCCACGCCAAGGGCTGAAACCGCGAGCCAGCCGCCATGGTTTAGGCCACACTGCCGCCCGCTTGCCGGGGAGAACCACCATGGCCACCGCCGCGAAGAAACCGAACCCGAACGCGAAGAACGTTCGTCCGCCTCCGCCGCTCGACAACGACTTCGGAGGCGACGAGCACCGCAAGTTCCCCCGCGCGAAGCTGGAGGTGCCGTTCAAGCTCTGGGTCGGCGAAGACGGCGAGCGCAGCTTCGAGTGTCAGCTGAAGTCGCACAACATCTCGGTCTCGGGCGCGTTCCTCGACTCCACGTTCTTCCTCCGCATCGGCACCGAGCTGCGCGCGTCGTTCGAGCTCGACCCCGAGGAGGACCCGGTGGAGGCCCGCGCGATCATCGTGCGCCAGGAGACCCCCGACCGTCAGGGCCGGGGCCGCTCCGGGTTCGCGCTGCGCTTCGTGGAGTTCTTCTCTCAGTCTGAAGTGACGCTCGCCAAGCTGTTCCTGGGGCAGCGGCTGCGCGCCTTCGCCGACGAGTACCTGTCTTCGAAGCGTGCCCGCTCGCTCAACAACGAGCTCGATCGCTGCGTCGACGCGCTGGCCGCTTGGGAGCTCCAGAAGGTGACCCAGACCGGTGACGCCTGGTCCCTCGACCGGGAGTAGGCCCCACCCCGGGTTGTTTCATTTGACATCGGGGGGGCCCCCTACGTAGTTTGGTTGCAGCCGGTCCAAATCTTCTGGGCCGGCGCAATCCGTAACTCCCAAAACACGAGAATCGGTGGCGCAGGGGAAGCCAAACCCGCCCCCGTTCGCAGGTCTCCCAATGCCCAAAGCGCGTTCTTCCCGAGAAAAAGCAACCGACGACGAGCCGAAGAAGAAGGCTCGCGCCAAGCCGGCAGCCTCCGCGGCGGCGAAAAAGAAGGGCGACGACGAAGAGGTCGAAGAGACCGGCGGCGCAGAGGCCGCGGGCGGTGACGAGGGTGACGAGCGCGAGGCAAAGGCCGACCGCGACGACCGCACCGACCGTGAAGAGCGTGAGTCTGCCCCCCGCAAGCCGGTGCTGACCGCGATCAGCCGCGCGGTGCGCGACGACGACTTGCACCCGATGGGTGACGAGGCGCCGGTCGAGATTCCCGAGGCGGCGGCGCCCGAAGTGGTGGTGCCTCCCGAGGCGCCCAAGGGCAGCCAGCTGCAGACCCTGAAGCTGACCGACCTGAAGCGGATGAAGATCACCGATCTCTCCCGCCAGGCGCACACCTTCGGCATCGAAGACACCCAGGGCCTGAAGAAGCAGGAGCTGCTCTTCTCGATCCTCTCCAACGTCGCCGAGAAGCGCTACGAGGTGCAGGCCGAGGGCGTGATGGAGCTGCTCTCCGACGGGTTCGGCTTCCTCCGCTCGGCCGACTCCGACTACCAGCCGTCGCCCGACGACATCTACGTCTCGCCGTCGCAGGTGCGCCGCTTCAACCTGCGCCCCGGCGACACGGTGACCGGCCCGATTCGCCAGCCGCGCGAGGGCGAGCGGTTCTTCGCGCTCCAGAAGGTCGACAAGATCAACTTCGTCGACCCGACCTCGGCCGACGTCAAAGAGCGCATCCTCTTCGACAACCTCACGCCGCTCTACCCGACCAAGAAGCTCTCGCTCGAGCACGAGCAGTCGGAGATGACCACCCGCATCATCGACCTGTTCTGCCCGATCGGCTTGGGTCAGCGCTGCCTGATCGTGGCGCCGCCGAAGGCCGGTAAGACGGTGCTGCTGCAGAACATCGCCCACGCGATCTCGAAGAACCACCCCGAGATCTTCCTGATCGTGCTGCTGGTCGACGAGCGCCCCGAAGAGGTCACCGACATGCAGCGTTCGGTGAAGGGCGAGGTGGTGTCGTCGACCTTCGACGAGCCGGCCACCCGCCACGTGCAGGTTGCCGAGATGGTGATCGACAAGGCGAAGCGGCTGGTGGAGCAGAAGCACCACGTCTGCATTCTGCTCGACTCGATCACCCGTCTGGCGCGCGCCTACAACACGGTGGTGCCGGCGTCGGGCAAGATTCTGTCGGGCGGCGTCGACGCCAACGCGCTGCACCGGCCGAAGCGGTTCTTCGGCGCGGCGCGAAACATCGAAGAGGGCGGCAGCCTCACCATCATCGGCACCGCGCTGATCGACACCGGCAGCCGCATGGACGAGGTGATCTTCGAAGAGTTCAAGGGCACCGGTAACTCCGAAATCGTGCTCGACCGAAAGCTGTTCGAGAAGCGCATCTTCCCCTGCCTCGACATCAACAAGTCGGGCACCCGTAAGGAAGAGCTGCTGCTCTCGCCGGCCGACCTCTCGCGCATCACCATTCTGCGCCACCTGGTGCACCCGCTCACCCCGATCGACGCGATGGAGTACGTGCTGAAACACATTCGCTCGTCGAAGAGCAACCAGGAGTTCCTCGGGTCGATGAACCGGTAGGCCGTGGCCGACCCGGTGTTCCAGCGCCCGCTCGCCCTCGCCGCTCCGGTCGCGGTGGAGCGGGCGGTGAAGTACCTCACCCGTCAGGGGTACTCGGTCAGCGCCCAGTCGACGCTCGAAGCGTCGCTGGTGCACACCGGTGGAGTGGCTCCTGCGCCGCCGCGCCACGGCGTGAAGGTGACGGCCGATGGCCAGTCGGTTTCGGTCAGCTACCTGCGGGCGAGCATCTTCGACACTCCGCCTTCGCAGGCGGAGCTCACCCGTTTCGAGAGGGTAGTGGATCAGCTCGCCGCGGCGGTGGGGGCCGGGCCCGCGGAGGCGCCGGTTCCTCGTGGGCCGACGCCCAACTTCTGCCCCGAGTGTGGCACCAGGACCGAGGCGGGTTCTTCGGTGTGTGCGATCTGCGGGGCGAAGTTCTAACGATCGTCGGAGGGGCGTCACACCACCGGCGCGCGCTTCTTCACCAGCTCCCTCGGCGTGGGCGGCCTCACATCAGGCGCATCGACCGCCTCTTCGACGATCTCGAACCTGCCGTTGTCGAACGGGTTGCCCGGCGCCGCCTCCCGCAGCACCAGCCGCTCGCGCTTGCCCTCCGCCGCCAGCGCGCGGGCGCGGTAGTGACAGTAGGGGTTGTTCCCCGGGCGCCCGAGCACCGCGTGGGCGGTGAAGCTGCACCCACCCAAGCAGGTGGCGGCGAACGGGCAGGTGCGGCAGAAGCCCCAGAGGTCTTCCACCGTGCGCTTGCGGGCGAACGCCAGCTGCGGCGTGTTCTCCCAGATCTCGCGCAGCGGCTTGTCCTTCAGCGAGCCGCCGACGTAGTGCGAGGTCTGCAGCGAAGGGCAGCCCTTCACCGCGCCGTCAGACTCGATGCCCATCACCATTCGCCCGGCCTGGCAGCCCTGAAAGTGATCCTGCACGCCGGGGGGCGACCGAATCACCGCCTCCTCGGGCCCGAAGTAACCGAGGTTGTTGCCGGGCATGATCAGCAGCCGCGCTTCTTCCCAGGCGCGCTTCTTCAACGCGGCGATCCTCGGCACCAGCTCGACCAGATCGAACGGCTGGAGCAGCATCGCGCTGCGATCGGCCGCCCGCCCGAGCGGAGTGGTGATCTGCACCTGCCACGCCTTCACTCCGAGCGGCTGGTGCACCTGCTCGTAGAGCAGCTCGAGGTCGCCCTGGTTCAACCGGTTGAGGTTGATGTTGGAGGCGATCACGATGCCCGCGTCGCGCAGGTGCTTCAGCGCCGCGGTGGCCGAGGCGAAGCTGCCGCGGCTGGCGCGCATCAGGTCGTGGGTCGGCTCGAGCCCGTCGATGCTCACCGAGACGCTGTGAATGCCCGCCGCCGCCATCTGCTTCGCCAGCTCGGCGGTGATCCCGCGGCCACCGGTGGTCATCGTGGGGCGAATGCCCTTGGCCCGCAGGGCGCGAATGATCTCGAGAAAGCCTTCGTGCAGGTACGCCTCGCCGCCGATCAGCGCGACCTCGAAGGTGCCCATCTCGGCCAGCTGATCGACGACCTTCAGCGCCGCTTCGGTGGTGAGCTCGTCGGGCCGCGCCTCGCCCGCGCGCGAGCCGCAGTGGGTGCAAGGCTGATCGCAGCGCAGCGTCAGCTCCCACACCGTGTAGAGCGGCTTCGGCCGCGCTCGCACATCGAACCGCCGAAAGACGTCATCGCGCTCCGACATCAGGGTCCTCCGTCAGTTCCACCATCGGTGCCGCCATCGGGCGTCGCTCCACACTCTGGGTTCGTCGACGCGTCGGGGATCGTCGTGCAGTCGAGGCACAGCGGGAGCGAAGGCGAGCCGCCGATCAGCCCGCCGTCAGGCAACTTCGTTCCCGCGCAGGTCGCCGGAATGCCGTAGCAGGCGCAGCTGGTGATCAGCGTCGAGCCCGCCGCGATGAAGCCGAGCCACCGCCCGCGCCGCCGCCGGGGTGTGAACGCGCAATTGGGACACGCTTCCACTCCGGCGGGGACGAACCCCGAACAGCGCGGGCATTGGCGCATCGAGCGATTGTCGCTCAGGGACCGCCGTCGGTGCCACCGTCGGTGCCGCCGTCCTGAACCTGGCCAGGGTGGCACTCCGCCTGGTAGCTCGGGTCGTTGCCGGTCGTGCCGCCGTCGGAGAGCGTCGAGGTGCAATCGAGGCACACCCGCTCGTTGTTCGAGCCCGGGTCCTTGATCGAGCCGTCGGGCAGCTTGGTGCCCGCGCACGGAATGCCGTAGCAGGCCGACAGGGTCACCATCGTCGCCCCGGCGCCTGCGAGCGCCAGCGGCACGCCGAGCCACGACTTCCACCTCGGCACCAGCCGGGTGCGGCAGTTGGGACAGCTGGTTTGTCCTTCAGGAATGAAGCCTTCGCAGCGCGAACAGAAGTTCATGGTGGGGTCCCCCTAAGCAACGGCTTTGCCATCGAGCATCTGCAAGCAAATCAAAGCTGTGCACGCATGCTCCACTCGGAACAATTATGCACCTGACGCTGGCGCCGTGGGTCTGGCCGGCATGACCAAACTCACCGCCGCATTGTTCGCCGCCGTCCTTCTCACCGCCACCGCCGCCAAGGCGTCGTGCTACCACTTCGACAAGGCGCCCTCCGACGTCTACGTGTGCGTGCACGGAGACAGCTTCGACGATCGCAAGAAGGCGAAGGCGATCTGCGACAAGGGCACCGGTAAGGACTGTGGCAACGTGGGCAGCTACTCGTCGTCTTGTCACTCCAACATCGACAAGTGCTACGACGAGAACGGCAACGCCAAGCGCGATCTCTCGGGCTACTGAACGAGTCAGAACGTGAAGCCGAGGCCCGCCGAACCGGTGAGCCTCGGCACCGCCCGAATCGACTGAGAGCCGTCTTCCTTCACCAGCGCGCCGCCGCCTTCGACCAGCACGTAGGCGTGCACCGGGCCGACCACGCGCACCCGGCCTTCGACCGTCACCATCGCCACCGGCTCCAGCCCGTTGCGGCTGTTCGACGCCGGCACCTCGTGCTGGAACACCGCCACTCCGCCCAGCTCGAGCGCCAGCTGCGCCGAGATTCGGCCGCGCTGAAAGCGATGCCCGGCCCCCACCCGCAGCTCGACCTCCTGCTGTGACCAGGGCGCCTGCTGAAAGGTCTGCACGTCTCGAAACGCGGCCGTCACCGAGAGCGTGTCGATGAAACCGAAGAACGCCGCGTCGCGCTCCAGCCGCGCCGCCGCGCCCATGCCCAACCCGGTGTTGTCGACCAGCGGGCTCGCCAGCGCCATGCCCGCCGAGAGCCAGAGCTCGCTCGCGCTGACGCCCTTCGCCGCCACCCGGGTGAACGGCGCGCCGTCGAAGTCGTCGATCCGCACCACGCCGCCCGCCGCCGCCACCTCCACCTGCCGCTCGAAGTAGCCGTCTTCGGTGCGCAGCCGCACCCGGTAGGCGCCCGGAGGCACCGCCAGCTCCACCGTGCCGGGCGGCTTCTCGAGGTCGGCGATCACGGTGCCCGACTGCGCCGCCACCACCAGCCAGTGCCCCGCCGCCGAAGCGCCCAGCGTCAGCCGCGCGCGCGCCGTCGCCGGCTCGGTGAGCACCAGCTCGCCGCGCCCGTGGAGGTCGACCTTGAACGCCGGCCGCTGAATGCCGCCCTGGGTGCCGAAGGTGGACTCCAGCGTGCGCCCGTAGGCCCACTGGTACGCCTCGTCGAGGGTGACCTTGCCGTCGCGCGAAGCGTCGGCGGCGCCGCGCAGGCCGGTCACCCAGTGGTGGGTGAAGTAGCTGCCTTTGATCTCGTCCGACTCCTGGGCGTACTCGTCGGAGCCGCTGGCGGAGATGAACACCCGGCCCTCGAGATCGCCGGCGTCGATCTTCACCTGCGACGCCACCGGCTTGAGCCCCTTGGTGCGGGTGACGAAGCCGCTGCGGCAGGCGTCGAGCACCAGCACCGCCACGCCCACCTTCACCCGCTTCACGAACTGGGTGAGCTCGTCGAGCGGCAAGCGGGTGCCCGCCAGGTGCAGCTCGCCGTCGCCCGCGTGAGAGGAGACGTAGACGAACAGCACGTCGTTCGGCCCGGCCTCCTGCTCCAGGCGTTCGGAGAACGCCTTGAAGGTGGCGCGCAGCTTCTCGGCGTCGGTGCCGAGCACGGTGACCGAGTGCTCCGGGGTGACGCCACCGACCGACTCCAGGGTCTTCAGCACCTTCTTGGCGTCTTCCTCCGCGTAGCGGAGCACGTCTTCATCGTTGAACCCGCTGTTCTCGCCCACCACCAACGCCCAGCGGGTCTCGGGCGCTTGCGCGAAGGCGCTCGCAGACAGCAGCGCCACGCACAGCGCAACTCTCACTTCGCGACCTCGAGCCGGGTCACCGCGGTGGTCACACCCTGGAGCTCGAGCGGCTGCTGCACCTTGCCTTCTTTCATCGCGCCCGACAGCGCCCGGCTGGCGTCTTGAATGTCGAGTGGCTGCTCCGAGAACAGGCCCACCAGCGTAATCGAGCCCTGGGTCACCTCGAAGCGGGTCACCACCGTGCGCGCGCCCTTGGGCGCAGGCCCCGAGCGCCGGCCCGCCTGCGGCCAGAGGAGATCGATCTGCCCCTGCTCGTCGACGCCGAGCACCATCGCGTACGGCCGGCCCGCCGCGCCGAGCGCGAGCTGCAGCCGATCGCCGACGTGCGCCGCGTGCACCGCCTGGTTGCCTTCGGAGATCAGCTCCACGCTGGCGCTGCCCTTCAGCCGGGTCTCGTCGTCCTTGGGCGGGTTGACGATCAGCACGATCACCGCCGCCGCCGCGAGCGCGAGCGTGAACAGCACCGGCGCCCGCCGCTGGAGCGGAATCACCTTCGCCACCGGCGCCGGCTGCGCGGAAAGCTTCGCCAGGGTGGCGCCGAACTGCGGCATCATTCGCACCGCGTCGGCGGAGGCGCGCTCATTGTCGATGCGCTGCTTGCAGTCGCCGCACGAAGAGACGTGCTCGGTGCGCTCCAAAGGCAGCGCGCCGCCGGTCACCATCACGTCGAGCTCCAGCGCCGAGAGGTGGTCAGCCATGGGCGAGCTCCTTCTTGGGCAGCGCTCCCAGCGCGGCGGCCTTCTGTCTCAGCTGTTCGACCTCGCGGCCGATCGTCTTGCGCGAGAGGCCGAGCACGTCGGCGACCTCTTCCTGGGTCAAGCCGTCGACGTAGAGCAGGGTGGCGACGGTGGCCTCGCGCTCGTCGAGCTGCTTCAGCCAGACCGCGATCAGGTTGCGGGCCTCGATCCCGTCGTCCTGGGAGTGCTCTTCGGCGCTCGCCTTGCCGTCGGGCTCGCGCAGCGACCGGCCACGGAGGTGGTTCAAGGCCACGTTGGTGGTGATGCGCCAGAGCCAGGTCATCGGCGTCGCCTCACGCCGAAAGGCCTCACTCGAGGTCATCAGTCTTTCGAACACCTGTTGCACCACGTCCCAGGCCTCCGCGTCGCGACCCACCAACCTGCGCGCACGGCGAAACAACACCGGCGCGTACTGGCGGTAGAGGGTCTCGAGCTCCTGCCGGGAAACACCCACCGCCACACCATATCTTCGCCCGTTCGACCCGCCGACTTCGTTTGCTGGGACATTCGCAATAATGTCGTGTCCCTACACGGCCGGTTCAGGGGTCGAACGCCACAGATGAGACGTCTCTTCTTGCTCGCAGCAGCCTGCATGGCAGTGGTCGGCTGCTTCGATCCACTCTTCGACGGAAAGCCGCTCGAGACCGGTTGGGCGACGTGTTGTCTCGCCGGGAAGATCGACAGCTGTCCGTGCGCGCAGGAGTCGTGCACTGAAAAGTTCATCACCCTGGCACACGGCGCCTGCAGCAATGGAACGGGCGGCGGCGCGAGCGCCGGAGGTGGCTCGGCCACGGGCGGAGGTTCGGCCACGGGCGGCGGCGCTGCGACCGGCGGCGGCGCCGGCGGCGGGGGAGGTGGCCCCGGCGGAGGCAGCGGCGGCGGCCTCGCGACGGGCGGTGGCTCGGCGTCGGGTGGCGGCACGGCGACCGGCGGTGGCGCTGCGACCGGCGGTGGCGCTGCGACCGGTGGTGGATCTGCGACTGGCGGCGGTTCGGCGACCGGGGGCGGTTCTGCGACCGGCGGTGGAGCAGCTGGCGGCGGTGGTGCTGCGACTGGCGGCGGAGCGGCGACCGGCGGTGGCGGGGCGGCGACTGGCGGCGGCGCAGCGACGGGCGGTGGCGCGGCAACGGGTGGTGGCGCAGCGACGGGTGGCGGAGCGGCAACGGGCGGTGGAGCGGCGACCGGCGGTGGCGGGGCGGCGACCGGCGGAGGATCGGCGACAGGCGGCGGATCCGCGGCAGGTGGTGGATCCGCGACCGGCGGTGGATCCGCGGCAGGTGGTGGATCCGCGACCGGCGGTGGATCCGCGGCAGGCGGTGGCTCAGCGACAGGCGGTGGCTCAGCGACAGGCGGTGGCTCTGCGACGGGCGGCGGAGGCGGCGGGGTCGTCGAGTACGAGCCGTGCTGCGACATCGAGACACTGACCTTGAGCTCCTGCCAGTGCCCGCAGACCGGGTGCAGCGATCCGAACCACCCCAACTACAGCGTCTGCCCTGGAGGCCGGTGCGTGCCACTCGGGCTTCCCTATTGTCCGGCTTCGTGACCCCGTAGTACGCGCAGCGGATGCGCAATCCGCTCCTGCGTTCCATCGCTCTCGGTTTGACCTTCGGCCTGCTCGCGTCATGCAGCGGCAGCAAGACCTGCGACGCCACCAGCTGCAGTGATGGGTGCTGCGACAGCACCGGCAACTGCGTGAAGACCGCCAGTCAGTCGGCCTCCACTTGCGGCATCACCGGCGCGACGTGCGGCGCCTGCTCGGGCTCTCAGGTCTGCACCGCGGGCCTGTGCTCCAACAACGGAGGCGGCGGAGGAGGCGGAGGCGCGGCGACGGGTGGTGGCGCGGCGACCGGCGGCGGCGCAGCGACGGGCGGCGGTGGGGCGACGGGCGGTGGGGCGGCGACGGGCGGTGGTGCGGCGACGGGTGGCGGCGCGGCGACGGGCGGCGGCAGCGCGACCGGCGGCGGCGGAGGCGGCAACACCGACGCCGGCACCAACACCCTCTGCCCGCTCTATTGGAACGGGCTGACCAACGCGACCGAGTACACCCAGGATGCGGGCAGCACCCTCAGCCTCACCTGGTCGAGCTACTACAACAACCCCGGGCTGATCGACGTGGTGCGCGGGCAGCAGGTGACGCTGACCGGCATCTCCAGCTTTCACCCGCTGCTGCAGCAGTGCGGTCCCGACATTCTCGTCTCGGCGCAGGCGATCGCCGACACCACGGTCACCTTCGATCAGCTCGGCATCTACGGCTTCTACTGCCCCAATCACGGGAGCCCGGCCGGCACCGGTATGACGCTCGAGGTGCGGGTGCTCCCGTCGGTGAACGAGGCGGCGGTGGTGGGCTACGTGCTCGAGACCGAGCAAGATGGTGGCTACTCGCCGCTCTACAACACTCAGGTGTTCGCGATCGACGGAGGCTCGACGGTGACCGCCAGCGACGGCACGTTCTTCCTCGGCCTCCCGCCGGCGACGCCGCTGATGGTGCGCGCGGTCGGCAACTCGAACGACCTGCCCGAGCAGTACATGATTCAGACCGCCGGCGGCACGGTGGTGCAGACCGAGTACGACCTGCTCCCCAGCTCGCGGCTCGCGCTGCTCTCGTTCGTGACCGGCATCACCATCGACCCGGCGAAGGGCATCGTCTCGGTGCTCTTCAACGGCACCGGCAACGACGGCGGCTACTCGGCCAGCATCGACCTGCCGAGCGAGGCGCCGCTGGTGTTCGACTCGGGCGGCTTGCCGCTCACCAACAACAACACCACTCAGCCCAACGCGCAGGCGCTGGTGGTGTTCGCCAACACCGACGCGGGAATCGCGCACGCCACCGTCGGCACGCCGGCCGGCAAGACCTGCAACCCTGCGTTCGGCGTCTTTGGCCATGAGGTCGACCCGAACGTGCTCACCGTCATCCCCTACACCTGCCAGTAAGTGTCTGACGATCGCGTCATCTTCGGCTCGGCCGCGGAAGGTCTGATTCGCGCGTTGGGCAGCAAGCTCGACGAGCGCGCGCACCACAAGTTCGCGCAGCTCGGGGTGCCGCTGCGCCCGCGGGTGCTCGCGACCTACCCGCGCCAGGCGTGGATCGACTCCTGCGTTTACGCGGGAGAGCTGCTGTTCCCCGGCCGCACGCCGGAGGAGCAGCGGCTGATGCTCGGTCACCGCTTCATCAGCAGCTACTCCGAGACCATCGTCGGCAAGGCGCTGATCACGATGCTTCGGCTGATGGGCCCGCGACGCTCACTGGAGCGCATCGAGCGGAGCTTTCGCACCGGCATGAGCCACGCCGACATCGGCGCCAAGCAGCTCGCGCCCGGCCACCACGAGGTCACGGTGGCCAACGTCAGCTACTCCGAGTGGTACCAGGGGATGATCGAGAAGGGCCTCGAGCTGTCCGGCGCGCAGGAGCTGAAGGTGACGGTGGCGAAGCGCGACGGCGACACCGTCACCTACGAAGTGCGTTGGAACGCCGCGTAGTGGCCGGCAACCCTCGGCTTCGCTAGCAACCGAAGTGATTCGCGGCCCAGCGCTCGCCGGCCGGGTGATTGACCAGGTCGCGGGCGGCGTTCGGGTGCTTGCGCGCCCAGGCCATGAAGGCGTTGGCGGCCGGGTGGTGGGTCTCGCTGATCCAGTCCCACTCCGACCAGGCGCCGTGGGTGGCGACGAACGCGTTGATCCCCTCGCCGGGGTGCTCGACGGTCCAGATCACGAACTCGCGGGCGCGCTCGGGGTGGTCCGCATCCCAGGCGAAGAAGTGCTGCGAGGCCGCGGCGTGGTTCTGCACCCACGCGCAGAGATCGCGGGCGGCGTCGGGGTGACGGGAGTTCCAGTTGGCCATCTGCTGCTCGCCGCTGGGCCCCGCGTGACGGCAACCGGTGAAGGCGAGGGTCGAGAGGGCGAGGGCGGCGATGATCGAGCGTTTCATGGCGTCTCCTTCTGCGGTGGAAGCGCGTGAGTTTCGCCCGGCCGCGCGCGCTGGCAAGCCTCGAGGCGGTGGCGTGGCGAAAAGGAGCCGGGCGAGATAGAGGCTTCGGTGTGGAAGAGAAGCGCTACCCCAAAGGCAAGATCACCGTGGTGTGGAAGCCGGGCCTCTGCAAGCACACCGCGGTCTGTTTTCGCGGGCTGCCGGGCGTGTTCGACCCGCGGCGCCGGCCCTGGGTCGACGTCGAGCAGGCGACCGAAGAGCAGATCGCGGAGCAGGTGAAGAAGTGCCCCTCGGGCGCGCTGAGCCTCTTGGACGAGTGAGATGAAGCCCGCTGCACGAGCGCTGGCGACGGTGGTGCCGCTGCTGGTGTTGGCGGTCGCCGGGTTCATGCTGATCCGGCAGCTGTCGGCCGGCCTCGAAGCGCCGGCGGTGCCCGATGCGGCGCCGCACGGTCCACAGAGCGCGGGCTCCGACACCTTGCTCCACGTGCTGCTCGCGTTGGTGGTGGTGATCGCGGTCTCGCGGGCGTTGGGGGCGGTGTTTCGATGGTTGAAGCAGCCGCCGGTGGTGGGCGAGGTGATCGCCGGCATCATGCTCGGGCCTTCGCTGCTCGGCCGGGTGGCGCCTTCGGTGAGCGCGCACGTGCTGCCGCCGGCGGTGGCGCCGTACCTCGGGGTGATCGCCCAGGTCGGGGTGTTGCTCTACATGTTCCTGGTCGGGCTCCATCTCGATCTGAAGGTGGTGCGCGAACGGGGTCACACCGCGCTCGCGGTCTCGAACGCGTCGATCGTGGTGCCCTTCATCGGAGGAGCGGGGTTGTCGCTCTGGCTCTACCCGCGCATGGGTCAGAGCGGCATCAGCTTCACTGCCTTCGCGCTCTTCATCGGGGTGGCGATGTCGGTCACCGCGTTCCCGGTGTTGGCGCGCATTCTGACCGACCGGCAGATGCACAAGACCCGGCTCGGCAGCCTGGCGTTGGCGTGCGCCGCGGTCGACGACGTGAGCGCATGGTGTCTGCTGGCGTTTCTGGTGGGCGTGGTGAAGGCGAGCGCCGATCGGGCGCTGGTCACCATCGGGCTGACCGCGGTGTACCTGTGCGCGGTGTTCTTCGTGCTGCGGCCACTGGCGAAGCGCTTCGTCGCCTGGCACGAGAAGCAGGGCAAGACGAGCGCGACCGCGATCGCGATCGTCACCGGCGCGCTGCTGCTGTCGGCGCTGGCGACCGAGGCGATCGGCATTCACGCGATCTTCGGCGCGTTCCTGGTCGGCGCGGTGGTGCCGCACGACTCCGCGCTCGCGAAGGACCTGCAGGCGAAGCTGGAGGACGTGGTGGTGGTGATGCTGCTGCCGGCGTTCTTCGCGTTCACCGGGCTGCGAACGCAGGTCGGGCTGGTGCACGGAGCGGAGCACTGGCTCGCGCTCGGGTTGGTGCTGCTCTGCGCGTTCGTGGGGAAGATGGGCGGCACGCTGGTGGCCGCGAGGGCGACCGGTCAGGGCTGGCGCGACTCGTTGGCGCTCGGCGCGCTGATGAACACCCGCGGGCTGATGGAGCTGATCGTGCTCAACGTAGGGCTGGACCTCGGAGTGCTGGGGCCGACCTTGTTCGCGATCATGGTGTTGATGGCGGTGCTGACCACTGTAGCGACCGGGCCGCTGCTCAACCTGATTGCGCAGACAGAGCCGGAGCTGACGGGGCAGCCCAGCGCTTCGCGATGACCTGAAGGGCCTCCCAGACCAGCTCTTCAGGGCGGTCTCTGATCGCGCGCCAGGTCCAGCGGAGCACCACCAGGCCGCGCGCGGCGAGCGCGTTGCCCCGGCGGCGGTCGCTCTCGAAGGCGCGCTCGTCCCAGTGGTAGGCGTAGCCGTCGGCCTCGATCACCAGTGAGGTCCCGGGAATCCAGAAGTCCATTCGGCGCAGCTTGCCCGCCACGGTGATCGCGCGCTGCTTTCTCGGGGTCGGCAGACCGGAGGCTTCGAAGACCTCGAGCACGCGCGCTTCGAGCTCGCTCTCGGCCGGCGCGTCGCCGCCGCGGTAGCTGCGGATCAGCTCGCGCACCGGGTCGAGGCGGTTTCGTTGCGACTGGAGCGCGATCTCGAGGCGCTCCAGCGTGGTCCAACGCCGGCCGAGCGCGTGGTCGATGCTGGCGCGAACATCGGGCCAGGGGTGGTCGGGGGCGAGGTCGATCAGCGTGCGCGTGGCGGAGGTGACGCGGAGGCCCTCGATGCTGGCGATGTCGCGGTACGGCAGTTCTTCGACGCGATGCGCGACGCTCGGCAACTCCAGGCGCAGGTTTCGAGTGGTCACCAGCTCGATCACCTCGTCGGTGAACCGCGGGAAGCCCCAGAGGGCAGCTGCGCACCGATGTGAGAACGCGTACCCGCGGCGCGCCCAGAAGGTCAGAGCCCTGAGCTGCTGCCGCCAGGTCTCGGGCGTGCCGTCGAGGCGGTACACCGAGGGGTACATACGTACCCACGCGCCCGAATCGAGGCGGCGCTGGATTTGCCGTGGGCTGAGCTTTGCCCATCGAGCTTGCTGCCGCGTCAGCACGCCGAGTTGCCTCGCTGCGACTGGACCTACTGCTCTGTCTGCCTTCACCGTCACGCCCATCCTCCTGCGCGCCGTCAACCATGCGGGTCTGACATGTGCGGGCTGAGGCGGTGCGACGCGAAAAACTTCGCATTGATTGGGGTGCTGGGTGCGGTTTGCGCTCGAGTCCGGTCGTGACTCCGCCCGCGATCTCAACCGGCCTCGTGCGTCGGCTGAGTTCTTCGGGCTCGGCGAGTGGCACACGATGCCTCTGCGGCCTCGACACCGTCGCCGGTCGAAAAAGAACCGATTCGGTACATTTTCGACCAACGACCGCGCTTCATCGGTCGAGCGCGACGTCGGGAAACAGCCGCTGACCCTCGGCACCCCGCATCGCATCGAGCGTCGCGGTGACCAGCTCATATGAGGTGTCTGGCGCCGCGCTCAGCACGGCGCGGTCGTCGGCCGAGCTCGTCTTCAAGGTGGCGAGAGCGGCACTGAGTTGTGCGAAGTCGTGGCTCGCGAGGTGAACGGCCGAACTGCCGTGCTGCACATCGAAACCAGCGGGCTCGATGCGAACGTGAACGATCGCGTCATCGCCGGCGCTGCCAGGTGCGGAGCCACTGGTCGTGACGTTGATCACGCCGAAAGTCGCGAGGCCGCTCATCGACAGCAGCATGAAGATGATCAAGTTCATCAGCACATCGAGGTACGGCAGCGTATTCAGCTCACCGTCGTGCTCGATCGCCTCACCGCCTCGAGTGCGCATCAACTGCCCTGACACCTCACCTGCGGCGAAGTTCCAGCGCAGCGCAGAGCCGAACACGTCGAGAGGCACACCCGCGCCGCACGGCTGGTCACGCAATCGCGGGCGGAGCACGCCGACGCGCGAGCCCAACCCAACCCCACCGCCCCCAATCAAAGCTGTTGTTCCACCCGCATCACCTACGGCGCCACGCTCAGCTCCAGCGCCGAACCACCCAGCTCGATCTGCTGATCCGCCAGGTGAAACACCGACGCCTGGTACCAGGGTTCTTCGGTATTCAGATGGAGCGAGAACATCGGAAAGTTGGAGCTGCTGATCCACAGGCCCAACCGATGCCCCTTCGGCAGCACCCATTCCGTGGGGAAGAGGTCGAGCTCGACGTCCCGCTCGTCACCGGGGGCGTACTTGAGTGGCGCGCGGGTCTCCTCGGTCGGCCAGTGCAGTGTGGCGCCGCCATCGACCACATGAAACGCGCGGCCCTTCTCATCGATGTCGACCAGCTTGGCGATGAAAGCGGTGTCAGGCGCGCTGGACCTCACCTTGAGCCGAACCTTGGAGGTCCCCAGAAGGTGCAGCGGCTCAGCGAGGTCGGAGGTGACGAACCGCACCACGTCATCGCGGCACTCCCAGGTCTGCCGGGTCGGCCCCGGAGTGACTCCGTTGACGATCACGTAAGCGAGCCCACGGGCCCCACCTTCGCTCTTCCACGGGTGCTTCGGGTCGTACCGATACTCGACCCGCCCGGCCGCCGGCTCCTCCTCGAGCAGCGCGCGCTGATCACACGGCCACCGCTGCGCCACCCGCGGATCCAGCGCGAGCTTCTTCGACGCCACCGGGCCAGGCCACTCCGGCCGCGTCACCGGCTCCTTCATGCCGCGCGGCCACGACTTCACCACCCCGGTCTCGTACGGCAGCGGCGCGCCCTTCAGCTGATGGAGCAGCCAGGGAATCGACAAGGTCCAGGTGTACATGCCGAGCGAGTCGACATCGACCTGCACCGCGCCCGACTGAAACCCGGTGTGATTCACCGGCAGGAGCGCGAGCGTGCTGTCCTTGCGCGACGCCAACCGCGCGTAGGTGTCGAGCCCGGCCTTGAGAAACGGGTCATCGAAGCCCTCGATGTAGAGCACCGGCACCTTCACCCGCTCGGGCACCGAGTAGAACTCCTTCGGCTGCGCGGTGGCCCACACGCCGTCATCAGGCCCCATCGACTGGAGCCACTGCCTGAAGAACGGCAGCTTGTGGCCGATCGCCTTCTCGTCGGCGTCGATGAACGGCCGGGTGGAGAGCGCCGCCCGGTAGACCTCCTCGGCGTGACCGAGCGACGGCACCTCGCGGGTGGGCATGAACGAGGTCCACGCGGTGATCAGCTCGTGGTGAAACAGCCCGCGCTCGTACATCGTCTGGCGCAGGTCCACCCCGAACACCTCCAGCACCATCGTCTTCAGCTTGGCGGGAGGATTGCGCGTCGACGCCAGCGCGGTGGCCGCCAGGTACGACACTCCCCAGAGGGCGATCTCGCCCGACCATGGCTGGGCGGCGACCCAGTTGAGGGTGTCTTCGCCATCGTCGCCCTCGTGAATCAACGGCTCCCACTCGCCCTGCGATTCCAGCCGCCCGCGGGTGTCTTGCACCACGCAGCCGATGCCGTAGCGAACGTAGACGCTGCACTGCACGTCGATGCCGAGGCCGGCGTAGTTGTACGGGTTGCGCACCACCACCACCGGGGCCTTCTCCATCCCTGCGGGGATCATCCACCTGGTGTGGAGCTTCACACCGTCGCGCATCGGCAGCTCGAGCTCGTGCCAGCTCCCCGCGCTGTCGGTGTAGGGCGGGAGGTCGTACTGCAACCGAACGGCGTGAGCGGGAACGCCGCAGGCCAACAGGCCAGCGGCAACGACGAAGAGCAGAGCGCGGAACATCGCCACGCGTTCAACGACAAAAGCGGTTCTTGCGCAACCGGCGGTGCGGCTGGGGCACAATCGTGACTCGTGCGTGGGGGAACGCTCGCGATCGCCGTGCTCTTGGCCGGGTGCAACGCCCGCACTCCCCGCAACTTTCAGCTCGCGGAACTCGACCGCCACGCGCCCGGCGAGCTGACCCCGGTTCGCACCCAGCCGAGGCAGCCGACCCTCACGGTTCGGGTGAAGGTGTTGATCGACGACGACTACGAGGCGCAGGTGCTCCACCCGGAGGACGCGGCGCGTGAGCGCTTCACCCGCGCGTCGGCCTACACCGAGGGCGCGCTCGACACCCGGTTCGAGGTGGTGGCGGTCGAGCACTGGAGTCACCGCCAGGGCACCACGCCGCTCCAGACCACGGTGCGCGAGCTGGCCGCGCAATACGCCTCCGACCCGGCCGACCTGGTGGTGGGCTTCGTCTCGTCGCTGCCGCTGCTCGAGTTTCAGCAGGAGACCGTCGGCACCGCGCCGATGTTGGGGCACGTGATGCTGCTGCGGGCCTTTCGCGAGCGGTACGAACTGGGCGAGCTGCGCAAGTGGGCGACCGCGCTGAGCGACGAGGAGGTGCTCGAGTTCTATCGAAAGCACCGCCTCCACATGGAGACCGCCTCGCTGCTGCACGAGCTCGGTCACCTGCTGGGCGCGCCGCACGATCTGCTGCCTCACAGCATCATGCAGGGCCACTACGACCGCTCGAGCGACGGCTACTCGGCGCTGGCGTTGAAGGTGATGCGGGCGACGCTGTCGGCGCGGCGAGACCACCTGCCGTTGAGGGCCCAGGCCCATGCGATTCGCGCCCAGCTCGACGCAGCTCGAGAGGGAGAGCTCGACGGGCACGATCTCCCCGAGTACCTCGCCCTGCTCGAACAACTCGAGGCGGAGCGCACGGTGTCGCAACCGGTCTCTGCCGACGATCAGCGCCAGTACGAGCGCGCCTGGCAGCTGTTCCACGCGTCGATGTACGAGGAGTCGAAGGCCGTGCTCGCGCCGCTGGTGGCCCGCCTGCCGAACGTGAGCGCGATTCGTGCGCTCGACTGCGCGGTGCAGCGTGCCCTCGGCCCCAAAGAAGCGCTCCCAGCGTGCGAGGCGGCGGCGAAAGCGACGCCCGGCTCGTCGGTGCCGCTGCTTCAGCTCGCCCAGACCCAGCTCGCGGCGAAGAACCCGGCGGCCGCGGCCGAGAGCCTGCGTACGGCGTTGACGCTCCTCGACGGCGCTGCCGACGGCGCTGCCGACGACGCGGAGGCGGGCTGGCCGATGGCGATGGCGGTGGCGCGAACGCTCCAGTGCATCTCGTGGACCGAGCGCGCCGCCTCCCACGCAGGGAAGAGCGCCGAGGTGGACCAGGCGCTCGACTGGGCGAAGAAGATGCGGCGATGGGGCTCGTTGCCGGGCACGGTCGACGCGTGCGAGGGGCCGCAGCTGGAGCAGTTTCGTCTCGCGCTCGAGGCGATCGAGCACGACCCGCGCGCGGCGGAGAAGCGAATCGCCGCGTACCCCTCGGGCGCGGCGCACGACGCGTTGAGCTGCGAGCTGTCGGTGCGCCGCGGCTCGCTGAAAGAGGCGCGCGCCGCCTGTGAGCACGCGATCGCCCTCGACGCCGAGTCGACCCACGCGCATTACCTGCTGGGCGTGATCGCCGAGCGGGAGCACCGCCGCGACGAAGAGGTGAAGGAGCTCTCGACGGTGCTCGAGCTCGGCCCCGAGAACGAAGACGCCTGGTCGCGGCTGGCGCACGCCTACGCGCAGGGCCACGCCACCGACGAGCTGAAGAAGCTCCAGGCCCGCTACCAGGAGCGCTTCGGCCGCCCGCTGCGCTGAGCCCGGCGTAAGCTGCGCGGATGCGCACACCACTGTTGCTGTGCCTTCTGTCGTCAGCCGCGTTGGCCGGCCCGCTCGACACCCTGATGCCGGGCGAGTGGTACGAGGTGCCGAACTCGAACGTCTCGGCGCTCGACCCGTGCCCGCAGCGCAACTGCAGCTACAGCGCGGTGGAAGGGCAGGCGGCGGTGATCGCCGACTGGAGCGGCGGCGCGTTCGACACCCAGCGCGACCGGCTGTTGCTCTGGGGCGGCGGCCACGGCGGCTATGCGGGCAACGAGATCTACGCCTTCAGCTTGGACACGCTCACCTGGTCGCGGGTGTTGGACCCGTCAGACCCGGTGACCGCCGACATGCCGTACGCGCCCGACGGCCGGCCGACCTCGCGCCACACGTACAACTACATTCAATACGTGCCGGCGCCGGTCGATCGCTTCTGCAGCTTCGGCGGCGCGGGCTTCTACCAGACGGGGCAGACGGGCACCGAGCACGTCGACTGCTTCGACTTCGGCGCGGTGGCGTGGGAGCCGCAGAAGTTCGCCGACAGCACCACCCAGAACTTCATCGGAGCGATCAGCGCCTACGACCCGGTGACCGGGCACGTGTTCGAGCACGGTGGGCAGCAGTCGTGGCTGGTGGAGCTCGACCCCGACGCCGGCAGCTGGACGGCGCACGGAGATCAGTTCAACGACATCTACCTCGACTACGAGAAGACGGCCGACGTCGACCCGGTGAGCCACGCGCTGTTCGCGACCGGCAACGGCCAGGTGTTGGTCTGGGGGCTCTCCGATGGCGGCACGATCACCGGCGTGGAGGTGACCACCACCGGAGTGACGACGGCGGTGGGGGCGGGCAACCCGGGCTTCGTCTACGACCCGGCGGTGCAGAAGTTCGTGGCCTGGGCCGGAGGCGCCGAGGTCTATGCGCTCGACCCGGCGACGCTGGTGTGGACGATGTACCCCGCGGCGTCGACCAACACGGTGACCCCGAGCGCGCCGGCGCAGAACGGCACCTTCGGCCGCTGGCGCTACAGCGCGGCGCACAACGTCTTCGTGCTGGTGAACTCGACCACCGAGAACGTCTTCATCTACCGGCTCAGCACCGGCACCGGCATCACCGACGGCGGCAGCGGCACCGGCGGTGGGGCAGGGGGCGGAGGCGGCTCGGCCGCGGGCGGCGGAACAGCGACCGGCGGAGGAGGAGCAGCGACCGGCGGCGGGGCGGCGGCAGGTGGAGGCGCGGCGACGGGAGGTGGCGCCAGCGTCGGCGGAGGCACGGCCGCGGGGGGCGGCTCGGCCACCGGCGGTGGATCAGCAGCGGGCGGAGGCTCAGCGGCAGGCGGAGGAGGCGGCAGCGCCAAGGCCTCCGGGTGCAGCTGCGGGAGCGTCGAATCGACCCTGATCTTCGGCCTCTTGGCGCTGATTCCGCTCCGGCGGCGCAGGCGGTAATGGCCATTGCCCCCGGGAGCCGCCTCGGACTAAGAGCGCCGAGCCTCCCATGCGCCGCCTCGTCCCGCTCGCGCTGTTCGCGCTCACCGCCTGCCCCACCAGCACCAAGCCGACCGACGGCGGTCAAGACATCGACTCCGGCGTGCAGCTGGTCGGCCGGGCCTGCAACGTCGACGTCGAGTGCGGCGCGCTCCGCTGCGACAAGGTTCGGCACCAGTGCATCTGCCTCTCCGACACCGACTGCCCGGCGCAGGGTGGCATGCCGCAGTACTGCAACAACTACACGGGGCTCTGCGTCTCGCAGATCGCCGGCTGCACCTCCGACGCGATGTGCAACACCGGTGAGTACTGCGACAGCAACACCCGGTCGTGCCAGGAGCTGAAGAGCTTCTGCGAGCCGTGCACCGCCAACGCCCAGTGCGGCGGCGCGCAAGACGACTGCGTGCTCGACAGCAACCTGAACCAGAAGTTCTGCGGCACCTCCTGCATGGCCGACTCGGAGTGCCCGCGCGGCGCCAGCTGCCTCAACGTCGACGCCGGCACCAAGCAGTGCTGGCCGTCGATGGCGATCATCTCGGGCCAGACCCCGTCGTGCAAAAACTTCCAGGGCTGCACGCCCGACTCGCTGCGCACCTGCAACATGGACTCCGACTGCGGCGACGTCACCCAGCGCTGCGACCCGCGCCAGGGCAAGTGCGTGGCGGTGCAGCAGGTCTGCCCGTTCGGCACCACCTGCGACCCCCGCAACAAGATCTGCGTCGCCGACTGCGTGCTCGACGTCGACTGCGGCGACCCCTCGCTCCACTGCGTCAACAAGGTGTGCGAGCCGATCGACGAGTGCGGCGACGACAGCGCCTGCCCGGCGAACAAGATCTGCAACGTGCCGCCCGGAGCCGACGCCGGCGCCTGCGTGCCGTTCTGCACCGCCGACACCGACTGCCCGGTCGGCCAGGCCTGCCTCCAGGTGAACGGCAAGTACCGCTGCGCGCCCGGCTGCTCCACCAACACCAACTGCCCGCTCGACCAGCGCTGCAACGCGCAGCACCAGTGCGAGGGCCCGGTGGTGAACGGCAAGCAGGTCTGCCAGGGCACGCCCGCCTGCGCCAGCTGCCAGGTCTGCAACCTCGCCAGCAACGAGTGCGTGTCGACCAAAGACACCGACGGCGGCTACTACTTCCCCTACTGCGTGCCGTGCAGCTCGCCCTCGGAGTGCACCGGCGGCACCTGCGTCACCCTGACCGACGGCAACAGCTACTGCGCCCGCTACTGCACCACCGGCTCGGAGTGCCCCCAGTCGTTCACCTGTCTGACGCTGACCTCCGGCATGAGCGCCTGCGTGCCCTCCAACCGCCAGTGCTCGGGGCAGTGCCCGTGAGAGCGCTGGCCTTCGCGTCGTTGCTGCTGCTCGCGTGCTCCAGCGGCGACCCGAAGAAGATGGAGGACTGCCACAACGGCGTCGACGACGATCACAACGGAGTGATCGACTGCGCCGACCCGGCCTGCATGTCCGACATGGGCTGCGTGATGGGCGGCGACGCGGGCTACTTCGGCACCTGCCCCAAGTGCGGTCAGACCTGTAACAACCAGGCCGCCTGCCTCAACCAGAGCTGGTCGTTCGACACCCCGCTGCCGATCTGCGCCGCCGCCGACTGCCGCAACTACACCACCGGCGTTCAGGTCGACGTGCAGATCGACACCGCCGCCAACTGGACCGGCTTCACCTACCCGATCCGCTCCACCAACATCCGGTTCGTCTCGAAGACCGCGGTCGACGGCAGCGCGGTCAGCTGCGCCACCGTGCAGGCGAAGGCGATGGGGAAGACCCAGGCCGACGCCGATCAGATCGAGAAGGCGAACGTGTTCAACGTGGTCGGCTACGACTCGCGCAAGGTCACCGCCAGCGGCGGCGACGCGATCCCCGAGCACTTCGTGAACGTGAACGTCGGCTCCGACTTCGTGCTCTGGGTCGAGCTGTGGGGCGGCTCCACCGACTCGGTCACCCACCTGCCCACCGGCAACCGGTTCGGGTGGGGCTGCTACGAGAGCGGCGCGCCGGTGGCTGCGATCTCCGCCGCCGACGACTGCTCGCCGAGCGCCGACGCCGGCATCTGCCGGCTGATCGAAATCTCGATGCCCGCGCCGCAGTAATTCGGCCGGTAATTCGCTCCGAAATTCCCCCGAAACGTCAGTCCGTTTGGCAGCAACCGCCAAATACGGGCGGCTTGCCGCGGTGACAATGGCTCATCACCTTTTCGGAGGTCGCAAATGAGCTACCGCATTCAACCTGGCGACACGATGAGCAAGATCGCGGCGAAGTACGGCGTCTCCCTGTCGGCCTTGGAGAAGGCCAACCCGCAGGTGAAGAACCCGAACCTGATCTACGCCGGTGAGAACCTCAACATCCCCGGCAAGTCCGACTCCTTCGGCGGTACGCCCTCCAAGCCCTCCGGCACCGGCACCTACACGGTGCGCTCGGGCGACTCGATGAGCCGCATCGCCTCCAGCCACGGCGTCTCGCTCTCGGCGCTCGAGCGCGCCAACCCCCAGGTGAAGAACCCGAACCTGATCTACCCGGGTGAGAAGCTGAACATCCCCGGCGGCGGCGGCGACACCTTCACGCCTCCTCCGTCTGGCGGCGGCAACACCGGCGGCACCGGCGGTACCGGCAACGTCTCGGGCATTCCCTCCGGCCCCGGCCAGAAGGGCAACGCGCAGGAGACGATCAACTTCTTCATGTCGAAGGGCCTCACCCGCGCCCAGGCGGCGGGCATCGCCGGCAATCTGCTCTACGAGTCGGGCTTCAACCCGAGCGCGGTGGGCGACGGCGGCACCTCGTTCGGCATCGCGCAGTGGCACTTCGGCCGCGGCGACGCGATGAAGGCCTACTGCACCTCGCACGGCTACTCGACCACCTCGTTCAAGGGCCAGCTCGAGTACCTCTGGAGCGAGCTCAACGGCTCCGAGAGCGGCGCGCTGTCGAAGCTGAAGTCGACCAGCAACGCCTACGACGCGGGCATCGCCTTCGAGCGGTATTACGAGCGCCCGGCGGTGATCAACCCCGCGCGCGGCACCGCGGCCCAGAACTTCTACAACGGCGCGAACTGATCAGTCTTCCAGCAGCGCCTTGAGAACGCGGCCCACCGTCGCGCCCGAGTCCTGACCCGGGCCGAGGTAGCGCTCGTAGGGCGAGAGCTCTCCCGGGTCCGGTGGGGTCAGCTCGCACGAACGGCAGAGCATGCCTCGCGAGGTGTTGGCCGCCTCCGAGAGCGGCACCTTCTTCCTGCACAGCTCGCAGGTCACCTGCACCTCGCTCACCGGCGCCTTGGGCTTCGCCTGTTTGGGCGGCTGGACCGGCGCGGGTTGGGGCGGCTCTGCCGGCGCAGAAGCTTCGGGCGGCGACACGGTGTCGATCAGCCACGCACCGCGGCAGGTGGAGCAGATGATCGCCGGCTGCTCCTTCACCGAGCCGCTCATCATCGGCCCGTGCCCGCGGGGGCAGGGCTGCTCGACCTCGGTGTCGCTGGTCTGAACCTCGACGGTGCCGAGTAGCGCGTCGACCTCGTTCAAGTCGAGCCACACCCGGCTGCACTGGCGGCAGCGATCGAGCTCGAGCCCGCGCAGCGTGAACACCTGCATCTGTTTCGTACACTGTGGGCAAAGCATCTGCCGAGACTCTAGACGAAAGCCTCGAAGTCAACTGCCGCGTGCGCGGCCGTTACCGAAACGCGCAATGTACGTTTCGGGCCATAGAAACCTCCGCGCGAGCGCAGTAGACCTTCGGCCATGAAGCGGAAGCTCCTGCTCGACGGCCAATGGGTCGAGACCGGTCGCTGGGCCGCGGTGGTCTCGCCCTACGACGCGCGTCTGCTCAACGAGGTGGCGCTTGCCTCCAGAGGCGAGGTCGAGCGCGCGTTGGGCGTGGCGTGGGCCGGCCGCAAGCGGCTGCAGAACCTGTCGACCGGTCAACGGCGCGAGGTGCTGATCGGCACCGCGGCGCGGCTGCAGCAGCGCTCGACCGAGATGGCGCAGCTGATCTCCGACGAGAGCGGCAAGCCGATCACCCACGCGCGCACCGAGGTGGCCCGCGCGGTGGAGACGCTCACCCTCGCCGCGGCGGAGCTGGCGCGCTTCGGGGGAGAGATCGTGCCGGTCGACTTCGCGCCCCACCAGGCGGGCGCGGAGTGCGAGGTGCGCCGCTTTCCCGCCGGGGTGGTGGTGGGGATCGTGCCGTTCAATTTTCCGCTCAACCTGGGCGTGCACAAGGTGGCGCCCGCGCTGGCGGTGGGTGCGCCGATCATCGTCAAGCCGCCGCCTCAGGCGCCGTCGCCGCAGCTGTTGCTGGCGGAGCTGGTGCGCGAGGCGGGAGCAGATCCGGCCGCTTTGCAGGTGCTTCCGTGCGACAACGAGGTGGCCGAGGCGCTGGCGACCGACCCCAAGGTGCGCATCGTCTCGTTCACCGGCAGCGCGAAGATCGGGTGGATGCTGAAGGCGAAGGTGAAGGGCAAGGCGACGCTGGAGCTGGGCGGCAATGCCGGCGCGGTGGTGGCGGCCGACGCCGATCTCGATCGCGCGGCGCAGCGGCTCGCGGCGAGCGCGTTCGGCTACGCCGGGCAGGTGTGCATCAAGGTGCAGCGAATCGTCGCGGTGCGCGAGGTGTACGACGCCTTCGTCGAGAAGCTGACCCGCGAGACCCAGAAGCTGCGCGTGGGCGACCCGCGGCGCGACGACACTGTGGTGGGCCCGGTGATCGACGATCGCTCGGCCGATCGAATCATGGAGTGGGTCGACGAAGCGGTGAAGGGCGGCGCCAAGGTGCTTTGCGGCAACAAGCGCGACGGCCGGGTGCTCGAGCCCACCGTGCTCGCCAACGTGCCGAAGGCGGCGAAGGTGGTGCGTGAAGAGGTGTTCGGCCCGGTGGCGGTGGTGTCGAAGGCCGACGACTTCGACGCCGCGCTCGCCGAGGTGAACGACACCGACTACGGCCTCCAGGCGGCGGTGTTCACCAAGGACCTGGCGAAGGCGCGCCACGCGTTTCGAACGCTCGAAGTGGGCGGCGTGATCATCGACGACGCGCCGAGCTTTCGCAGCGACAACATGCCGTACGGCGGCGTCAAAGGCTCGGGCCTGGGGCGCGAAGGCGTACGGTACGCGATGGAAGACTTCACCGAACCCCGAGTGCTGTTGACCCGCTGACCGCGAGGGACCGCATGACCGAGGAGACACCACGCCGTGGCTCGGCGTTTCCGTGGGTGCTGTGGGTGCTCACCGTGCTGCTGGCGTTGGCCGCCGGCTACTACGCGTGGCAGAACGTCGACGCCGAGGGCAAAGGCCGCGACTCCGCGCTGAAGAAGGCCGAAGAAGCCGCCGCCAAGGCGAAGGAGCTCGACCAGAAGCTGAGCGACAACGCCAAGGCGCTCTCGGATCTCGAGTCGAAGAACAAAGACCTGCTGGCGAAGGCCGACGAGCTCTCGGGCACGCTGTCGGAGAAGCAGGCCGAGATCGATCGCCTCACTTCGACGTACCACGCGCTCGAAGAGAAGATGCAGAAGGAGATCAAGCAGGGCGACATTCGGCTCTCGCAAGACGGCAACCGGATCACCGTCGACCTGGTCGACAAGATCCTGTTCGACTCCGGCAAGTCGGAGCTGACCTCGAAGGGCGAAGAGGTGCTCGGCCGGCTCGGCGCGGCGCTCAACACGCTCGAAGACCGGCAGATTCAGGTCTCGGGTCACACCGACGACTCGCCGATCTCCAAGCCGGAGCTGAAGGCGCAGTTCGCCACCAACTGGGAGCTCTCGGTGGCGCGCGCGGTGAACGTGGTGCGCTACATGTCGGAGAAGGCGAACGTGAAGCCGAACCGGCTGGTCGCCGCGGGCTACGGCCAGTACAAGCCGATCGCCTCGAACTCGACGCCGAAGGGCCGCGCGCTCAACCGGCGCATCGAGGTGCTGCTGTTGCCGCCGCTCGACGCCAAGGCCGCCAAGCTGCCGCCCGCGAAGACCGAGGCGAAAGACGGAGGCAAATGATGGGTGGTCCGCCGCCGCTGCCGATGCAGGAGAAGACGGTGCTCGCCGGGCGCTTCAAGCTGCTCGCGCACCTCGGCAACGGCGGCAGCTCGGAGGAGTTTCTCGCCGAGCAGGTGGGCAAGGACCGCAAGGTGCGGGTGAAGGTGCTCTCGAAGGACTTTCGCGGCGACAGCGAGATGATGGCGCGCTTTCGCCGGCAGGCGGAGCTGCTGTCGAGCGTCGATCACCCGGCGGTGGTGAAGGTGGTCGACTACGGCGCCGATCGCGACGGCACCATTCTGGTGACCGAGAACGTCGAAGGCGAGCCGATGGATGCGCTGTTGCGCAACGGCCCGATGGAGCCGCGGCGAGCGGTGAACCTGTTCACCCAGATCGCGCACGGGCTGGCGGCGCTGCACTTCAAGGGCATCGTTCACCGCGACATTCGCAGCGAGAACGTGATCATCCAGGAGTCGCTGCTGGGCGAGAAGGCGAAGCTGATCGAGTTCGGCATCGCGCGCATGTTCGACCCCGAGATGACCGACACCGCCGCGAAGGCGTTCGTCACCAGCATCACCGACGTGCAGTCGATCGGCACTCCGGCGTACCTCTCGCCCGAGCAGGCGCGCGGCGAGCCGGCGGGCCCGCGCAGCGACGTCTACTCGTTCGGCGTGCTCGCCTACCTGATGCTCACCGGCCAGCTGCCGTTCACCGGCGACGCCGACGAGCAGCTGCGCCACCACCTGCAGTCGAAGCCGCGGGCGCTCGAGCAGGTGCGGCCCGAGCTGAAGAAGCACCCCGAGCTGTGCAAGCTGGTGATGCGCTGCCTCGAGAAGAACCCGGTCGACCGGTTCCCCGACGGGTCGGCGCTGGCGCACGCGATCGATCAGATCGACTCCGCGGGGCTGCCCGACCGGCCGCAGATGGTGCTCGAGCGTGGCGGCCGCGGCTTCTTCGGCTCGCTGATGCTGGTGGTGGTGAGCCTGCTGCTGGCGTCGAGCCCCGCGTTGATCGCCGAGCGGCCGCTTCAGCACGCGACCTGGGCGAAGTGGCTGGTGAAGGCGGGCCGCCCGTCGCTGGCGTTGGAGGTGCTCGGCGACGGACCGCAGGAGCCGCGCTGGGTGGCGACCAAGGCGATGGCGCTGCACGCGCTCAAGCGCGACTCCGAGATCGAGCCGCTGCGCGCGCAACACTGCCTGGCGCTGGAAAACTACGCGGCGGAGTACGGCCTCGCGACCGGCAACGGGTGCCCTTAGCGACCCCTCTCCTTTGGGAGGCCGACGAGCGCGATAGGCGCTCGCGGGTGAGGGACAGCCCTCACTGCGCGTCGCAAACCACGCCTGAACTTCAAACCTTGGTGAGAATCTCGACACCGGTATCCGTCACCAGCACGGTGTGCTCGAACTGCGCCGAGCGCTTCAGGTCGGACGTCACCGCGGTCCACCCATCGTCCCAGATCCGGTCTTCCCAACCGCCCTGGTTGATCATCGGCTCGATGGTGAACGTCATGCCGGGCTCCATCATTCGGCGCGCCCGCGCGTCGTAGTAGTGCGGAATCTGCAGCGCCGAGTGGAACACCGGGCCGACGCCGTGGCCGCAGTAGTTTCTCACCACCGAGTAGCCGTGCTTGGTGGCCCACTCTTCGATCGCCCTGCCGATGTCGCTCACCGGCTCACCGGGCTTCACCGCCTCGATGCCCTTCATCAGGCACTCGTGGGTGATCTGCACCAGGCGCTTCGATTCTTCGTCGACCTCGCCGACGAAGAAGGTGGCGTTGGTGTCGCCGTGCATGCCCTCGAGGTAGACGGTGATGTCGAGGTTGACGATGTCGCCGTTCACCAGCTCGCGCGAGTCGGGGATCCCGTGGCAGATGACCTCGTTGACCGAGGTGCAGATGCTCTTGGGGAAGCCGCGGTAGTTCAGCGGGCTGGGGTAGCCGCCGAGCGCGATGGTCGCGTCGTGGCAGAGCTTGTCGAGCTCGTCGGTGGTGACGCCCGGGCGCACCGCTTCGCCGCCGAGCTTGAGCACCTTCGCCGCCGCGGTGCAGGCGCGCCGCATGCGCAGCAGCTCTTCTGCCGTGCGCACGTCGGACCCATCGCCGCGCGACGGGTTGCCCGACTCGGCGTAATCGGGCCGCACGATCGAAGGCGGCACCTCGAGGCGCGGGCTGAGGCGGCCGGGGCGAACCCGGTGGGCCTCGAGCTTGGTGCGCTCCTCGCGGAGGAACCGGTTGTCCGATTCCTTGTGGCATTTCTTGTACTTGTCGCCCGAGCCGCACCAGCAAACGTCATTCGGCCGCGGCAGCTGGGCGGGTGGGTGCTTCTCGACGGAGTGGAGCGCGACGTCCTTCACGGGTGTTCTCTTAGCAGCAGACGTTTTTCGGTTCTATGTAACAGGTCGACCATCTTCTCGCGGTTGACCCGCCCTTCGGTGGCCTCGTTCAGGCCCAGGGCGTGTTCGGTCAACAGCCTCGACAAGAACAGCACCAGGGGCCGTTCGGCCTCGGTCAGCCCCTTCTCGAGGTAGCGCCGGTTGCGCATGTACTCGTCGAAAATCTCGAAGTCGCGGTTCAAGTCCCAGCGGGCGAGCTCGAACGCCTCCCGCCGAATCTCGTGACGCGGGCGCTTCGGGGTCGCCTCGATCAGCGCCGCGGTCTCACGGCCGGCGGGCAGCTCGAGCTCCATCAGCTCGGGAGGCCAGGCCTGAAGCTCCTCGCAGAAGAACTTCGCCGCCTCGTCGAGGAGCGCCTCGATCAACGGCACCGGCTTCTTGTCGAGCAGCAGGTCCCAGCGCGAGGTCATCATCGTGAGGTTACTTCAACGGGATCAGCCGGCGCGGCTCTTCAGCGGGCAGCGGGTCGCCGTAGCCGGCCGCCAGCTCGCGGCGAATCACCTGGTACACCGCGCGCTTGTAGACGAACTCGCGGTGCGACACGTCGGTGACCTCGACGTTCACCAGGTTCTCGTTGCCCTGATCTTCGATGATGCAGGAGGGGAACGGGTTCACCTTGTCGCTCTTCGAGTAGACCGAGGTGAAGCGCACGTCGCGGGGAAAGGCGCCCATCTTCAGGCGGCGAATGAACGGCGACATCGGCGTCATCTGCCAGATGCTCCGCGAGAGCAGCCCGTGGGTGACCAGCCCGAAGTACGCGGTGGGGGTGCCGTTGTGCGGGGTGCCGAGCGTGATCAGGTTCTTCACCCGCGCGTTCCCGCCCAGGCGCTTCACGTAGTAGCGGCCGATCAGCCCGCCCATCGAGTGGCCGATGATCGACAGCGGCCCCATGTTGGGAAACCGCGCGTAGAGCCGCTCGACCTTCTCGCGCACCTTCTCGCCGAGCACGTCGATGCCCTTGGTGTTGAACGCGTCGAACAGGCCGCCGAGGTTGATGCTCCAGACGCAGTACTGATCGCGCCGCAGCCGGGCCTCCAACACCTCGAAGGTGCGGCGGGTCGACATGAAGCCGTAGAGCAGCAACACCGGCCGCGGGCAGGTGCTGAAGTCGGTACGGCGCACCACGTTGTTCGAGTGCCGGTCGAAGTCGACGTAGCCGCGCAGGTAGGTCAGCGTCCGCCGCAGCTTGCGCATCTGCGTTGTGAACGGATTCACCTTCGGCACCACCCTCGCACGACAATTGTAACGAGCAGGGCTGACGACGAGTATGTGTGAGCCGGACGCACCTTTTCCCCGGAGCCCGTGATGCCGCTGCCCGACCCCCGAACGATGAAGCCGAAGTACCCGCCGTTGCAGCTGTTGATCGGCGGAAAGTGGGTCAACCCGCGCGGTGGGACGCTCCCGGTGATCAACCCCGCTACCGGCGAAAAGCTGGTCGATGCCCCGCTGGCGTCGAAAGAAGACGTCGATGACGCGGTGAAGGCGGCGCGCGCTGCGTTCGAAGGGCCGTGGCGAACGATGGCGCCGGCGGCGAGGGCGAAGCTGATCAGGAAGTTCGCCGACCTGTTGGCGAGCCGCGCCGAAGAGCTCGCGCTGCTGGAGTCGCTCAACAACGGCAAGACGTTCAAAGACGCGCTGCGCGGAGACGTCGCGCCGGGCGCGGCGACGCTCGCCTACTACTCGGAGTGGTGCACCAAGATCTTCGGCGAGGTGCTGCCGGTCGAAGGGCCGTTCCTCACCTACACGCTGCGCGAGCCGGTCGGCGTGGTGGGCGCGATCGTGCCGTGGAACTACCCGACCAGCCTCGCGACCTGGAAGCTCGGCCCTGCGCTGGCGAGCGGCTGCACGGTGGTGCTGAAGCCGTCGGAGATGACGCCGCTCACCGCGCTCGAGCTGGGCGAGCTGGCGCTGGAGGCCGGCTTTCCCGAGGGCGTGCTCAACGTGGTGCCCGGGCTCGGTCACGTCGCGGGAGACGCGATCGCGCGCCACCCCGACGTCGACAAGATCAGCTTCACCGGGTCGACCCGCACCGCGCGGGCGCTGCTGGAAGGCTCGGCGCAGTCGAACCTGAAGAAGCTCTCGCTCGAGCTGGGCGGCAAGAGCCCGCAGATCATCTTCGCCGACGCCGACTTCGACAAAGCGGTCTCGGCCTGCTTCTGGGGAATCTTCGGCAACAAAGGCGAGGTGTGTAACGCCGGCTCGCGGGTGCTGGTGCATGCAGATGCTTACGAGGGCTTCGTCGCGCGGCTGGCCGAGAAGGCGAAGAAGCTGCGCGTCGGCGATCCGTTGGATCCCTCCACCGAGATGGGCGCGCAGGTGAGCGGCAAGCAGCTGGAGACGATTCTCGGCTACGTCGCGAGCGGCAAAGAGCAGGGCGCCCAGCTGCTCGCCGGCGGAGCGCGCGACACCGAGGGTGCGAAGGCGAAGGGCTTCTTCATGCAGCCGACGATCTTCGGCGGGGTGAGCCCGCAGATGAAGATCGCTCAGGAAGAGATCTTCGGCCCGGTGCTCTCGTGCATGAAGTTCGACGACGAAGCGGGCGCGGTGCAGTGGGCGAACGGCGTCGGCTACGGGCTGGCCGCCTCGGTGTGGACTCGCGACACCGCCCGGGCCCACGCGATCGCCAAGAAGCTGAAGGCCGGGGTGATCTGGCTGAACTGCTTCAACGAGTTCGACGATGCGGCGCCGTTCGGCGGCTACAAGCAGTCGGGCTGGGGCCGCGATCTCTCGCACCACGCGCTCGAGCAGTACACGCAGGTAAAGGCAGTGTGGACGAAGCTGCCGGAGTAAAAAGCGGCGCATGAACAGCCGAGCCGGGTTGGTGGTCGCAGTGATGTTGTGCGCGTGCAAGGGTCCACCGGCGGAGATCTCGATCTCCTCCGCCGAGGTCAAAGACGGGCAGCACGGCAAGTACAACCTGGTGGTCTCCGACGCCGACCATCACCCGCTGATGCCCGATGGAAAGCTGAGCGTGGTCTACGTCGACGACGCCGAGGCCGAGCGCTGCCGTGGCGAAGGCGTGGCCGACGCGGCGCAGGCGTGGGGCGATCAGCACACCGTGCAGGTGCCGATCACGCTCGATCACGTCTGCAAGCCAGCGGCTCCGGGAAAGACCAAAGCCACCTACGTCTTCACTCCGTCGAAGGGCGCCCCGGTGACGCGCAACGAGACCTTCATGGTCGGGCTCGACGACTGGGACGCGACCCAGCAGACGGTGAAGAAGATCGACGCCGCGGCAGACCCGCTGGTGCCGAAGCTCGAAGCCGAGGTGAAGCGCATCGCCGGCGTGCTCGACCTGGTGCCCAAGGTCGGCACCGAGAAGGACAAGCAGGCCTGCGACCCGGCACTGCTGAAGGCGTTCGAGGCCGATCCTCCGGCGACGCTGCTCTACCAGGAGCTTCAGCGCATCGCCGGCGAGCGCCCCTCCGAAGACTTCAGCGCGTACAGCTGGGCATCAGAGGGTTGCTACGCCGCGATGTCGCAGTACCGCGACAACCTCCGCGCGATCGCGACCAGCACCTGCCAGGACACCTGGAAGCAGGCCAGGTACCTCGAGGTGTATCGGGTGAGCGCGTTCGAGAAGCCGGTGAAGGTGCCGGGGAAGCTCGAATTTCACGGCGGCAACCTCTGGGGCGAGCTGTTCCTGATCGACATCGACGCGCACAAGTTGCTCTGCCGGGTGCTGGTCGACTCCGGCACCGGCTCCAAGGTCTGGGTGCTGAAAGGGCACGTCGAAGAGGACTTCGAGCGCGAAGCGCTGAGTAAGCTGGGCGACTCGTGGAAGCAGCGGCGCGCCTTCGCCGAGAAGCAGATCGCCGGCGCGGAGCTGAAGCACGCACCCTGAGCGCGTTCGGGTAGGCTCCCCCGCCATGACCCGATGGCTGGTGGCGGTGGCAGGCGTGGTGGTGCTGTGCGGTTGTCCTTCGTCGACCCCCAGTGGTGGCGGCGGCGGTTCGGCGACCGGAGGCGGATCCGCGACGGGCGGTGGCGCGGCGACGGGCGGCGGCGCGGCGACGGGCGGCGGCGCAGCGACGGGCGGCGGTGCAGCGGCGGGCGGCGGTGCGGCGACGGGCGGCGGAGCGGCGACGGGTGGCGGTGCGGCAACCGGTGGCGGCGCAGCGACCGGCGGTGGTGCGGCGACCGGCGGTGGTTCAGCGACCGGCGGAGGATCGCCGGGCGACGGCGGCTACCGAATCGCGACCTGGACCGATGGGCCCGGCGCGTGCCCGAGCGGCTCGACCCAGGTCGACGTCTCGTCCGAGTCGCAGCTCGAAGACGCGACCCGTGGCGAGGGCAACTACGTGAACGATGCCGCCGACACCTGCTACTTCATTCACAACGGCAACTACACCCAGAGCGGCTCGACGCTCTCGATGTACATCAAGGTCGGTGGCACCGACGCGACCCACCGGCGAATCTTCGTCGGCGAGTCACGGGCGGGCGTGGTGGTGAAGGGGAGGGTGACGATCGACGCCAACGTCAGCCACGTGCAGCTGTCGAACCTCACCTACGACATCAGCGGCTTCACCGGCAGCACCGGCTCGTTCAACACCCTCTCGATGCTCGACGGCAGCGTCGACCTGCGCATCGATCACGTCACCTTCACCGGCGACTGCATGACCGGAGCGAACGGCGGGCACGTCGAGGTATCCGGCAGCTCCGACGTGGTGGTGGAGGCGTGCGTGATCAGCGCGTTCGGCCGCTGCGGCACCTCGCCCGGCCATCAGGACCACGGCGTCTACCTCGCTTCAGGCAGCGGGATCGTGATTCGCAACAACGACATCTACGGCAACTCGTCGCGCGGCATTCAGCTCAACACCGAGGACGGCGGCTTCGGCACGCTCGATCAGATCACCATCGAGCTCAACCGCGTTCACGACAACGGCCACGCCGACTACGAAGACGGCATCGTGATGAACGCGACCGGCACCGGGTTGATCTCGAACGTTCAGATTCACCACAACCTGATCTACGCCAACAACTACTCCGGCGTTCGCCAGGTCGGCGCGGTCTTCCAGGCGGTGTCGATCGACCACAACACGTTCTTCCACAACGGCACCGGCTCGGGGAACGATCGGTCAGAAGCGAACCTCGACGCCAATGGCTCCGGGGCGAACACGCTCTACACCAAGAACATCTTCGTCACCGGCAGCGACGCGGTGTTGAACGACTGCTTCAGCGCCGCGGCGCAGGGCTACTCCTTGAACGACAACATCTACCTGGGCACGTTGCTCGCGGCTGCGAACGGCAACTGCATCTCGAGCGCGGTGACGCACGACCCGATGTTCACCGACGCCGCCAACGCCGACTTCCACACCGGCACCCCGCTGGTGACCGGCTACGGCGCCTACGAGCCCTGACGTTACGGTTGTGCCACGGCCGATGAATTCGGGTGGTGTGGCGTCAGCATCGCTGCGCTAGATCCGCGCTCCATGCGCTACCGAAAGATGGGCAAGACCGGGCTGCGGTTGTCGGAGCTCTCGCTGGGCTCGTGGGTGACGTACGGCGGTCAGGTCGGCGACGGGCCCGCGAAGGAGTGCATGTGGGCGGCGCACGACCTCGGGGTGAACTTCTTCGACGGCGCCGAGGCGTACGCGAAGGGCGCGGCCGAAGTGGCGATGGGCAAGGTGCTCAAAGACGCGCAGTGGCCGCGTGAGTCGCTGGTGTTGTCGACCAAGATCTTCTGGGGCGGTGAGGGCCCGAACGACAAGGGGCTCTCGCACAAGCACGTGATCGAAGGCGTGCACGCGGCGCTGAAGCGCTGGCAGACCGACTACTTCGACCTGGTGTTCTGCCACCGGCCCGACCCCGAGACGCCGATCGAAGAGACGGTGCGGGCGATGGACATCCTGGTGCGGCAGGGAAAGATCTTCTACTGGGGCACCTCCGAGTGGAGCGCGGAGCAGGTGCAGCAGGCGCTGATGTTGGCGCACGAGCACCACATGACCCCGCCGTCGATGGAGCAGCCCCAGTACAACATGCTGGTGCGCGAGCGCTTCGAGCAGGAGTACGCGCCGCTCTGGCAGCTCGGCTACGGCTCGACGATCTGGTCGCCGCTGGCGTCGGGCGTGTTGTCGGGCAAGTACAACAACGGGGTGCCGAAGGGCTCGCGCCTCGACATGAAGGACTATGGCTGGCTGAAGGACAAGCTGATCACGCCCGAGGCGATCGAATTCGTGAAGAAGCTCGAGCCGATCGCGAAGGAGCTCGGCGCGTCGTTGGCGCAGCTGGCGCTCGCCTGGTGTCTGAAGAACCCCCACGTGACCACGGTGATCACCGGCGCCACCCGCAAAGAGCAGGTGGTCGAGAACATGAAGGCGCTCGACGTCGCCGAGAAGCTCACTCCCGAGCTGATGCAGCAGATCGACAAGCTCCTCGCCGAGTAACCCGTGCCGAAAGTCGACGCTCTCCGTTGGGAGAGGGTCGGGCCGAAAGTGCACCCTCTCCGTTGGGAGAGGGCGGACGAGCGCGCAGCGCTCGCCGGGTGAGCAACTGTGTTGTTCATCCCGTCTCCAGGTCAGGCTGCGCCGGTCAACGCCAGCTTCGGGCTCCAGTTCGCGCGATCGCGCACCATCGCGTTGAGCCAGGTCAGTAAGCGCCGCGCACATGCGATCAGTGCGACCTTCGGTTGTTTCTTCTGCTCTACCGTCAGGTGCTCGTAGACCTGTTTGAGCGCAGGGTTCCAGCGGATGCCTGTGAGCGTTGCCATGTAAAGCACCCTACGGACGTCCGCTCGTCCTCCGTGGCACCTCTTCGAGCCCTGAAACTCGCCGCTCTCCCAGTCGAACGGGGCGACCCCCACCAACGCTCCGATTTCCTTTCGGTTCAGCTTCCCGAGTTCCGGTAACCGACCGATCATCGTTGCGATTGTCTGGGCGCCGACGCCTGGCACTTCGTCCAGCAGCTTCACCGTCTCGTTCCAGTGCGACTGGCCCCGCAGATGGTTGTCGGTGTCCTTCTCGACGTTCTTCAGCTGTCGGTTGAGCCACGCGATGTGCTTCTGAAGGTTCTTCTTCACGGCCTTCGAGCGAGTCTGCTGCTGGCGATTCATCTCCGCGGTCCTCATCTCGATGAGCTGGCTTCTACGGCTCACCAGTGCCTCCAGCTCGAGCTGCGCTTCGCTCGGCGGTTCCGTCAGTCGCGGATCCATCCGCATCGCGAAATCACACAGCACCTGCGCGTCGACTCGGTCCGTCTTCGCCAGTTTCCCTCGCGCTTTGGCGAAGTCTCTGGCTTGCCTCGGGTTGACCGCCGCGACCGGCACCTTCGCCGCTGCGAGAGCCAACATCAGCTCCAAGTGGTAGCGGCCCGTGGCCTCCATCACGACGAGCTCGACGCCCGCAGCTGCAGCCTTGAGGGAAAAGGCTTTTACCGCCGTCGGCTCGTTGACGACCTGCTCAGTCTTTCCATCGCTCCAGCAGACCTCCAACGTGCTGCTCGCGACGTCGACACCCACTCGCGTCTTGTTCTCCATCGACTCTCCTTTACCGCTGGAGCGTCGCCTCGGCTTCTCCCTGCCTTGCGTTATCCGGACTGTGTCCTGGCAACTGTTCGGGCTCTTAGCCGAGGCATCGGAACCGGCGACCTTGCTCACCCGCGATCTAGAGACCTTGGGACGCGCGGACTGCCGGCTCCGTTGCCCAGCATCTCCCTCGTACCGCACTTCCGACATACAAGGGACAGCCCTGCCCGCACGTCGCACGGAGAGGTGTGTTCGAAACTGCCCACTGCAGTTCACACCTGCCGTGTCGCATCGCGCCCGTTGATTGGCGTCTCCAGCCGTTTACGGTCTACGAGGCGCATTGCATGACGGCGGCGTGAAAAAGCTCACGCTCCTGATCCTGCTCGCAGCCTGTGGTGGCCAGATTCAGATGCCGCCGAAGCAGCAACAGCAGCACGACAACAACCCTCCGCAGCAAGACGCTGGGCAGACCGTCGACGCGGGCACGCCGGTGGAAGGCTACGTCGACGGCTTCGACGCGCAGCACGTGCTCCACGGCTGGGCATTCACCCGCTCGCTGGGCACCGCGCCTATCGACGTCGCGCTCTACGTCGATGCCGAGACGACGCCGCGGCTGACGGTGCACGCGAGCGATCCGCGGCCCGACGTGAACACCTCGCGCAACATCGAAGGCGACCACGGCTTCTCGATCCCGATGCCGTCGCTCGATACCGGAGTGGCGCATCAGCTCCACGTCTTCGGCGTCGGCCCGGCCGAGCAGGTCGAGCTCGGCAACTCTCCGTTCGCGCTCGGCGCGTGTGCGACCGCCGCGCCGTTGTCTCCTCCGACCGACAGCGAGTACGTGGTGACGCTCCAGGCGGTGAACGGCAAGTACCTCTCGGCCACCTGTGGCGGCGACGACACCGGAGCGGTCACCGCAAGCGCCGACACCGAGGGCGAGTTCGAGACGTTCTACTTGAGCCGCACTTCGAACGGCTCGGTGGTGATCCGCTCCAGCCATGGCCGGTACCTCTCGGCCGAAGGCGACGGCGGTGGCGACGTGCACGCCAACCGCGTCTCTGAAGGCCCGTGGGAGGAGTACTGGCTCTCGGGCGCGCTGTTCGACGGGCAGCAGATCGGCTTTCAGTCCGACGACACGCACTGGGTGACCGCGCGAATCGACGAGACGCCGGCGTGGGTGGCGGCGACCGCGAGCTCCTGGGGCCCGTGGGAGAAGTTCAACGTGCACGTGCTGGTGTCGCCGATCAACCAGCGCCACGGCGTGGTGCGCGCCGAGAACCGCAGCTGGGTCGACGACGACGGCACCTTCTACCCGCTGGGCGCGACGATGATGTGGAGCCTCTGGGGCTGGAAGAACGATCGCGACCGGCTGAAGCAGAACCTGCAGTGGTTGGCGCAGTACAAGTTCGACTACGTGCGGATCCTCGGTGAGGTCGACTGGGCGAACGAGGCGATCGATCCCAACTGGCCCGACTACGAGCAGGTGTTGGGCGAGTTCATCGACTTCGCGTACGACCAGTGCGGCCTGCGCGTCGAGCTGACGCTGGTGGGCGGCTCGGGCGACCCGATGACCTTGGCGCAGAAGGCGGCGACGGTGATCAACGCCGGGCGCCAGCACAAGATCATGAACCTCGAGGTGGCGAACGAGTCGTATGGCCGGCCGATCACGCTGCAGCAGATGGTCGATGCCGGGCGTTATCTCCGGCAGAACACCTCGAATCTGGTGGCGCTGTCGTCGGGCGAGGGGCTGAGCACCTACGTGCCGAGCTCGACCGATTGGCGCGCCGACTACGTGACCACCTACATGCCGTCTGACGCGGCGAACCTCGGCACCATCCACATGGATCGCACGTTCGGCGATCTCGGTTGGCGCGCCGAGCGCCAGCCGTGGGATTGGAAGGACTTCAACTTCCCGATCTCGCACAACGAGCCGATCGGCCCGCGGTCGAGCGTCGCCGAGGAGAACGACCCGATGCGGCTGGCGATGCTGCGCGCGGTCGGGCTGATCAACGGCGTGGGAGCATTCGTGCTGCACAACGGCGCGGGCGTGACCGGGCAGGTCGACCCCTCGCACAACCGGCCGGCGAACCTGTGGGAGGTGCCGGGGATCGACGCGGTGATGAAGGCGGTGCGCGGGATCGACGCGTGGATGCCGCAACGCGCGGGCGAGGGTCAGCACTGGAACAACGCCTGGGCGGGCAACCCGTGCGTCGCCGACGCGTTCTGGGGTGACGGCGCCGACCACGGCATCAACCGCAACTACGTGGTGGCGACCTCTGACGGGTTCATCGCCACCGAAGCCGGCGTGAAAGACCACGTGGTGCTGACGATGTCGCGCAACACCCGCGTCGAGGTGTTCGACATCATCACCGGCAAGGTGAACGAGGTGACGGTGACTGGCGGGCAGACGATGACGCTCACGCCCAGCTCGCTCGACAGCAACGGCTACGGCGCGTTCGTGCTGGTCGGGCACTTCATCTGATCACTCGAAGGCCAGCGCATTTCCTGGCCGCCAGCGCTGGTTGAGCGCGTAGACGCACTGCGAGCTCACCAGGCCCCCTATCGGGTGAACGCGAACCCACTTCAGCCGCGGGAGATGGATCGACTTCGTCATCTGGAACAACGACTCGTCGGTCACGCGCGTCAGCTGGAGGTCCAGTGCGAGCAAGTGCGGAAACGCATGACTCTCGAGAAATGCACCGAGCCCGCTGTCGTCGAGACTGCTTTGGCGAATCGACAGCCGCTGTAGCCGGTTCAACGAACCAAAGACGAACTTGAAGTCCTCGGTCGTTGCGTCGCGAACGCCCTCGATTCGCAGCGATACCAGTCGCTCGAGCTTGTTCGTCGCCATCAGCGCTCGCAGGTCTCGAGCGGGTGCCTTGACGACCACAAGCTCTTCCAACTGCGACACGCGGCTCCAAGACGCAACCACTTCGCCCCAGCCGCCGCCATGGAGCTCGAGTCGCCGCACCTGGGTCGATGCTTCGAGCAGCGCGCGTAGATGCTCTCCGCGGATGGCGTCGTTGACCGAGAGTCGCTCGAGCGAGGCGAACACCTCGAGCGACTCTGGGGGTGCTCCGTCGTGCACGCCGATCATCAGCAACCCCAAAGAGCGCAGTTGCTTCATGAACGGGCGCCTTGCCAGCGTTTGAAACAGATTGGCGTTGGCGTTCGGCAGCCTCCCGCTGGCCCAGACACCGTCGATGATGAGCTCGTGCAGGCTTCCGCGCTCGCACTCGGTGAGGAGCGCATCGCAGGCCTCCAGATTGGGCCTGACGCGGAGGCTGCGGAGTTTCTTGAACTCGTCGCCGCGCACCAGATCGAAGAAGGCCCCGAACGTTGGTTCGACGTTCTCTCGATAGTCGAGGGTCGTCAGCGGCGTGCTCTTGAGCCACTCCGAGACCTGGCGGCCGAGCTTGTGGGGGTGCCAGACCTGAAGGCCGTCGGGGAATCCCTCCCGCCACTGCAGGACAACGTATGAGGGCGTCCAGTTTCCCTTGCTTGGGTCTTCCCGCTCCGTCGACGGCAGAATGGGCCCCCACGCGGGGAGATAGACGCTGCGAAAATTCGCGGCTTCGAGCGCGAGCAAGTCCCAGGGTTTCGAGAACGCAGCGTCCATCTGCAGCGCCATGAACTTCGCGCGCTCCTGATGGTTAGGGTCTTTCTGCGCTTGAAGCCACTTCAAGTATTCCCAGCGTGGAGCCTCATCGAACGGCTTCGCCGCGACCGCCTTCCAATGCGCGAGCTCGGCGGGGTCGACGTTCGTCATCGCATTCACTCGAATGCCTCAGGCGCCGCTTCGGTGAAGCGCTTATAGAGCGAATTCAGAGCGGCGCCCTCGCCTTCGACCAATTGTTGCCCCGCCCTGACCCATCGCAGCTTCGGCATTCGCGACGCCTTCGCTAGCCTGAACAGGCCATCGTCTGAGATGGAACATTTCGTCAGGTCGAGGGCAAGCAAGTGGCGGAACGAGTGACTCTGAAGCAGCTCCTCGATCACTTCGGTATCGAGATCGGTGCCGGCCAACGAGAGGCGCTGCAGCTTGTCGCAAGCGGCGCACAGCATTTCGAACGTCGTCCCATCCAGCGTCTCCGTCTGGATCGTCAATGAGCGCAGCGCGTCGAGCTGCGCTTGCGCGAAGGTCAGTCTCAGATCCGACCGATGAGCTGCCTTCAGGTAGAGCGACTGAAGCCGCGACCGGCCGCTCCAATTCATCAGCGGAATGGCCCAATCCCCACCGGTCGCGCCGAGATGCCGCAGGTTCGGAGTCGACCACAAGATGCGAGACCAGACGTCCTGCGGCAGGCGGCCGTCGACCCTGAGCTCAGCCAGCTCCGTGAGTGCCGGGAGCTCCATGAGAGCCTCGGGCAACCGTCTCCGGTCGCCATCGACCCACAGGCTTCGAAGCGACTTCAAACGCGGGTGGCGGACGACGACGCGCATGGCGTCGTAGGAATGAAACGGGTCTGCGCCATCGTCGGTCAGCACGCGGTAGGTCCGCACGCGCAGCTGCGCGACGTTCTGGAGCTCGGACGATTGGAGAACATTTCCGATCGTGATGTCGTCGCCGGCGATGGCCAGGTCTCGTATTTGCGAGAACCACCGCGCACCCGTGAGGCGAAGCAGATCGTCAGCGTATTCTTTGGCCCATTCCGCCAGGCGCGCCGGCATGTCCTCTTTCCCGAGCCGGTGTTCGCTCAAGATCCGCTCCGCGACCGCAGTCGCCTCGGGAGTGCCGCGCCCCACCAGGTCGCGTTGGTCTTGGTGTGCTTTCAGCACTTCGTGGCACTCGGCGTCGGCGCGGAGCCCCAGCGACTCCACGCGGATGACCAGCGAAGAGATCGGTGTCGTTTCGAGCAGCACCGGTATTCCCTCGATCGCCTGCTTCACGTCGAACACTTCCAGGGAGTAGGGGAATCCGCGCTGCCATGCACGCCACGCCCACGGCCATTTGCCGGGCAGGCGCTTCAACGGGCCCCAGTTGATCTGATCCCAGCTCCTGAAATTCGAGGCCTCCAACGCGAGAAAGTCCCAGGGCTGACTGAGCGCGCCCTCGAGTTGAAGCTCGGTGAGCTTCGCGCGTTCTTCATGGCTCTTGTCGCTCTGCAGCTTGAGCCACTTCAAATATTCCCAGCGTGGAGCCTCATCGAACGGCTTCGCCGCGACCGCCTTCCAATGCGCGAGCTCGACCGGGTCCACGTCCATGAGCGGCACAGTCTAGGGGCACATGTGATGCACCACCCAGGGGTACACAAGAAGGAGAACAAAATGACTCACAGTAAGAAGCTGATTGCGGCTGCGATTGCCACCCTTGGGCTCGCGGTGCCTGCATTCGCTCACGGCAACGACAAAGCCGAGGGCATCAAGAAGTCCGAGACGGTGCAACTGTCGTCGATCCCGCAGGCGGCGCAAGACACCATCAAGCGCGAAGCGGGCAGCGACGTAACCACGGTCTCCAAGGCCACCGACAAAGACGGCAAGACCACGTACGAGGCCGACTTCACCAAAGACGGCAAACCCGCCGACGTGTGCGTGAAGGACGACGGTTCGGTGGTGAGCCGGGACACGGGCATGAAGCACAGTGAGGCAAAAGGGCGAATGAACCCCTGAGCCGAGCTGTTTGCTTCGATGAGCCGGCCGCGTGACCTCGTGTCGCGCGGCCGGAATCGTTTGTTCTCGAGCTAATTGGGAGGCAGTGCCTTCAGCGGAGGCGTCACCGCCGTGCTCAGCCATCGCGCGATGCCGGGGAACCACCGGGCGAGCGCGTACGGCGCCGGGTAGAACGCTCGTGCGCTTCGCCGCTCGACCGCCCGCCGCACCGTGCGCGCGAACCCCGCCGGAGTGCCCAGCGGCAGCAGCTTCACCAGCCCCGAGCGCCCATAGCGATCGAGCCCGCCTTGGGTCATCGGCGTATCCGTCATGCCCGGGTACACCGTCAGCACGTGCACGCCCGAGCCGCGCACCTCGCGGCGCAGCCCTTCGGAGAAGGTCGCCGACGCCGTCTTGCTCGACGACTGGTACAGCCAGCCGGGGAGGGTGACCAGCGCCGCCATCGAGGTCACGTTCACCAGCACTCCGCTGCGGCGCTCGAGCATCTTCGGCAGCATCGCGCGCAGCAGCGCCACCGGCGCCAGGTAATTCAGCGCGATCATCTTCTGCGCCTCGACCGGATCGAGCTGCGCCACCGGGCCGAGCGACATCACTCCCGCATTCGAGATCAACACGTCGATCGGGCCCAGCGCGGCCTCTGCTCCGGCGATCCAGTCGCAGCAGTGCGCGGTGTCGGCCAGGTCGACCGCCGCCACATGCGTCTGGCCGCCGAGCTCGCCACACAGCTTCTCCAGCACCTCGCGGCGCCGCGCCACCACCGTCACCTTGGCACCCGCTCGCGCGAACTCCCGGGCCATCGCCTCGCCCAGCCCTGAGGATGCTCCGGTGATCGCGACGTGCATAAGTGCCTGAAACCTTGCGCATGGGGACTGTGCAAGGTGTTCCCCGAATATGCCCGCTTTGAGAGCTCTTGCGCTGTTCGTGTGCCTTGGAGTTGTCGCCGGTTGCGGCGGCCAGAACACCGCCAAGAAGTGCAACGCCACCAACTGCACCGGCTGCTGCGACGCCAGCGACGTCTGCCAGTTCGGCACCTCGCCCTTCGCGTGCGGTAACGGCGCGGCCGAGTGCAAGACGTGCGCGGGCAATCAGCAGTGTGCCGCCGGAATGTGCCTCTTCTCTGGAGCCACCGGCGGCGGTTCGGCCACCGGCGGTGGCGCCGCGACAGGCGGCGGTGCTGCGACCGGCGGTGGCGTGGCGACCGGCGGCGGTGCGGCCACGGGCGGCGGTGCTGCAACGGGCGGTGGTGCGGCAACGGGTGGTGGAGCTGCGACGGGCGGTGGTGCAGCGACGGGCGGCGGCGCTGCGACGGGCGGCGGTGCGGCAACGGGTGGTGGAGCTGCGACGGGTGGTGGCGTGGCGACGGGCGGCGGCGCGGCGACGGGCGGTGGTGCTGCGACGGGCGGCGGCGCAGCGACCGGCGGTGGCGCGGCGACCGGCGGTGGTGCGGCGACCGGCGGCGGCTCGGCGACCGGCGGTGGAGGCGGCTCCAGCGGCTGCAACAACTGTGCGGGCTGCTGCCTCGACGGCAACACGTGCGTCACCCAGACCAACCAGTCGGTCGGCGCGTGCGGCGGACTCGGCACGGCGTGCGCGATGTGCTCGCCCGGCCAGGCCTGCTCGCAGGGCACCTGCGTCACCCAGAACGCGTGCTTGATCGTCGCGCCCGGCGACGTCGACTTCGGAGACGTTCAGCTCGGCTGCGGCGCCAGCCGCTCGCTCACCGTGTGGAACACCTGCGCCACGTCGATCACCCTCAACACGGTCACGGTCGGCTCGGGGCCGTTCACCATCACCGCCACTCCCGCCCCCGTGACCTTGTCGGCCCGCGGCTCGAGTGCGGTGGTCACGCTGCACTACACGCCCACCGCGAGCGGCACCGACGTCGGTACCTTGCTGCTCTCGACCAGCGAGTTCGGCAGCACTCAGGCGTACACCGCCGGGCTGTTCGGCCGCGCCCAGCAGTTCGGGACCAACGTGTTCGAGTCGTTCACCGTGCCGGTGAAGGTCGACATGCTGATTGCGATCGACGACTCCGCTTCGATGGGTACCCGGCAGAACGACTTCTCCGCCAACCTCAGCACCTTCCTCTCGGTCGCAGCCGACGGAGGCGTCGACTGGCAGGCCGGCATCATCGACCACGACGACTCGGTCGCCACCACTGGCCAGCTGCTCGGCTCGCCGAAGCTGATCAACTCCGCTTCGGTGCTCTCCACCCGCCTCATTCTCGGCACCAACGGCTCCGGCATCGAGACCGGCCTCGACTGCTCGCTCAAGGCGGTCACCGCGCCGAACCTGAACGCCTCGAACGCGGGCCTGGTGCGCAGCGACGCCACCTTCTCGATGATGGTGTTCACCGACGCCGAAGATCAGTCGGTGCTGCCGCTGGCGATGTACGGCGACGCTTTCGGCGCGGTGAAGGGCCGCCGCCAGGTCAACCGCTTCTCGTTCAACGGCATCATCCCCACCTCGGCGTCGCCGACCTGCTCGTACGACACCAACCCCAGCGGCCGGTACAGCTCGGTGATCACCGGCTCGTTCGGTGTCTCGAACGAGATCTGCAACTCTGCCGTCGCCGCCACCTACCAGAACGTCGGCGAGCAGATGATGGGCAAGCGCGCCACCTGGTACCTCGGGGCCACCCCCTCGGGCCCGGTCACCGTCACCGTCGCGGGCATCACCGTGCCCTCCAACAGCTTCAGCGTCGACCCGATCACCAACGCGGTCACCCTGCAGTCGTTCTACGCGCCGAACCCGGGGCAGACGATCAGCTTCGCCTACGCCGCGGCTTGCCTGCCCTGACGCTCACTGCACTTCGAGACAGGTGAGCCCGTTGGCCGGGGTGCAGTTCTGGCCGATCAGACAGCCGCCCACGCCGTCGAAGTCGACGCACTTGATCTGCCGGCAGGCGTTCGGGTCGTTCGCGTCGCACTTGCGGCGGGTGATGCTGCACTCGCCCATCGTGCAGCTCTCCTGCGGGCAGTCGAAGTCCACCTGGCAGGAGCAGTAGCCGAAGCTCGAGCCTTCGCGAATGCGGCACTGACCGGCGCAGAAGCCGGTGCTCGCCCCGAGTGGAATCACGCACTGGCCTCCGCGCGCGCAGCCACCGTCGGCGGTGCAGGGCAGCGTCGGGTCGGGCGGGCAGGCCTGCGAAGCGCTGCACAACCACCTCGTGTAGACGATGCGAATGTCGCGGCAGCCGTAGCCACGCGGGCACTGCTGGCCTTCGCTGCAATCCGCGCCGCAGTAGGTCGAGTTGGTGCGGGTGTCGATGATGCAGAAGTTCGCTCCGGTGCCGCAGGTGTTGATCCCCGCGCCGTAGGTGCAGCTGGCGCAGTACGGCCGGCGATCGATGTCGAAGTCGGAGTAGCACTGGTTGCGCGGCATGCCCGAGTCGCTCCGAATGCCCGCGTCGGGAGGCACGCCGCACTCCTCGCCGAACTTGCAGAAGGTGTTGTCGCTGCAGAAGTACGGGTCGCAGGTGCCGACCTGGCAGTTGGAGATCTCCGCCGCCGTCTCGCCGGTGCAGCTGCACGGCACGTCGCCGCAGCGGCACGAGCTGCCCGCGCAGTCGCCGTTGAAGTGGCACCCGTCGACGCAGCTCGACTTCGCCAGATCGCACACCTGCCCGAGCGCGCAGTGCAGGTCGGAGGTGCAGCGCCCCATGTCGAGGCAGGTGTTGGTGCTGGTATCGCAGAACTGGTTCGGCGCGGTGCAGTCGGTGTCGATGGTGCAGCCGCTCCGGTCCTGGCAGAAGCCGGCGGTGTTGCAGTACTGCCGTGCCGCGCAGGCGTCGTCGGTGCGGCAGAAGCACTCGCCGGTCTGGGTCTCGCAGCGAAACGCCGTCTCGGGCATGCCGCAGTCTTTGTCTTGCTGGCAGCCGTGGCCGAGCTTCTGGCTCTTGCACGCGGCGACCCACGCGCACGTCAGCCCGCACAACACCAACACCCAGGCGCGCGCGTTCACTTCACCCGCCGTCGGCGCCCGCCGCGATTCCCGCATCGGCCTCGGGAACCGGGCTCGCACCCGCGTCGAGCGTCACGACTTCGCCTTCCATCGGAGCCACGTCGGCCTCCGGTGCGAAGTCCATCGTCACCAGCGCGGCCTCGCCCGGCAGCCGCAGGTTGAGCGGGTGCAGGCTCTGGGCCGCGCTGAGCTCGAGAATCTGCCGCGCCACCGACGCCGCCGAGACCCGCTGCGAGGTCTGGAGCACGTGCACCTTCACCGGGCCTTCTTCGAGCGGCACCTTGTACGGGTGGCCGCCGATCGGCTTGCCGGCGTTGCAGTGGAACGAGAGGTTGTCCTTCGACATCGTCAGCTGGCGAATGGTGCCGTTGTTGGCGACCGTGTACGCCAGGCAGTAGGGGAGCTTGCTCTCACCGGGCACCAGCTCGAACGAGGTGCCGCTCAGCCGGTTCAGCTTCACCCGTTCGGCGGGCGCAGCCGGCTCCTTGCAGGCGACCGCGAAGAGCAACAGCGCTGGAACGAGCCCCCTCATGGTGGGGGCAACCTATCACTCGCCGCGGCGGTACACGACGACTTGCGGCGTCTCGTCCAAATACAGCCCCGTCACCGGGTGGTGCGTGCCGAGCGCGTCCCAGGCGAGGAACTCCTGATCCCGGAACTCCTGGTGGTACTGGTACGCCACGATGTCGGCGCCGTCGGGCCCGTTCACCGGCCTGATGTCGGTGCGGAGCATGCCGTTGCGCTGGTAGTCGTGAATCTGCCCGCCGTGGCACTCGTGGAAGTAGATGCGATCGCCCGGCCGCGCGTTGGCGTTGATCCAGTCGAGCACCCCGGTGAGGTTGTTCGACCAGAACTGCCGCTGCATTCCCAGCGACGCCGCGCCCGGCAGCCCGCCGGCCAGCTCCGAGTACGCGCTGGTGCCGAACGCGAACAGGTGCATGGTGGCGATCAACGCCGACACGCCGCAGAGCGAGGCGAGCCCGGCGAAGATCTGCTCCGTCTTTACCGCGCGTTTGAAGCGCTCGGTGATGAACGCCGCCGCGCCCTCCGACGCCCGCCAGAGCGCGCCCGCCCCCAGCACCGCCAGAAACGGCATCGAGGGGAACCAGTGCTTCACCCCGCCGAAGTGCGGCACCGACGGCTGGCTGATGATCGCGATCGCCCACACCGAGTTCGCCAGCACCAACAGCTCGAGCAGGTCGGTGCGCAGCCGCACCATGCGCCAGACGCTGCGGCACCAGCCGAGCACCATCGGGAAGAAGATCGCGGTCGGCACCGTCATCGCCGTCACCCGCACCACGTAATCGAGCGGGAAGGGCGGCTCGCGCAGCACCTCGCCCAGGTAGAACCAGGCGTAGTGGTTGTGGGTGGCGTGAAACTGGAGGTACCAGGCGGTGCGATCGACCGGCGCGTGCCAGAGGTACGGCCAGTGGAGGTACCAGATCACCGGCCCCAGCACCGCCATCGCGCCGATCGGCGCCACGGTGCGAAAGGTCTCGAGATCGACGGTGTGCAGCCGCGAGAGAATCGCCCAGGTGGCGAACCCCAGCAGCGCGAACAGCAGCGTGTGCGGCGAGAGCGCCACGAATTGGCCCTGAAACTTCACCACCCCGAGCGCGAGAAACAGCAGGCCGTAGAGCACCGCCACCGCGCCGTAGGCCCCAACCAGGCTGAACACCAGGTTGCGCGCCTCGTCTTTGCCCCGGCTCGACAGCCACGCCTTCACCAGCGCGAAGGGGATCAGCACGAACGGCAGGAACAGCGCGTTGTGCTTGGTGGCGATCGCCAGGCCGAAGGTGATGCCGGTCCACAGCCAGCCCCACCTGGTGTCGTGCGCGCGGTAGTAGCAGTAGATCACCAGCGCCCACATCGCGGCGATCGGCACGTCGAAGCACTCGAGGTGCGAGTTGAAGAACTGCCGCGGCACCAGAAACCACGACACCGCCGCGAACACCGCCGCCGGCCGGCCGAACAACCTGCGGGTGAAGGCGTAGATCAGCGACGCCAGCATCGACGCCATCAGCCAGGGCGGCACCCGAAACGCCGCCGCCGGCCGGAGCAGGTTCAGCTTCTCGTGCAGCAGCACGAACGACAGCCCGCTCAGGTTCTTCACCAGCGCCGGGTGCTCGTGGTTGAAGTCGTAGGCGTGGGTGATCGCCGCGTCGTCGAACGACGGGCTGGTCAGCCAGCGCGCGTGGTTCTCGGAGGCGAAGAAGTACACGCTCTCGTCGCGGGTGAAGCCGACGTCTTTCTCGGTGAAGGCGAGCGAGAGGAACGCGAGCGCGAACAGGCCCGCACCCACCCGCATGTCCAGATCGCGCGAGAGCTCGCGAAGACGGTTCACGGCCCGCTCCCCGCGTTGGCGTAGCCGTAGAGCTCGACGCACAGCTCACGCGACTCGGCGTTGGCCGACTGCGAGCTCAACCGCACCCGCGCACCCTCGTGCACCGCGGGCGCCGCCGCTCTCTGCAGACCCTCCAGGCCGGCGGGAATCGTCAGCGAGGTGGTCACCTGCCCGTCGACCTCCACGTTCACCGTGGTCGGGGTCAGCCGGGCGTCGTGAAAGTAGCCGCGATCCCACACCATGCCCGCGCGCAGGCCGAGCGCCGCCGAGGCCGGCACGGGCGGCAGCTCGAGCACCAGCTTCGACGCGCCCCCCGGCGGCCAGAAGCGAATGCACTGCCGCGGCGCGAACTTGATCTCCCGCCACTCGAGCAACACCTGGCTGCTCTGGCAGCGAAACGAACGCTGGCCGTCGAAAGGGCAGGCCTGGCGCTGACCGTCGGGCGACTCGACGTACACCTGCGACTGGGCCAGCAGCTGCCCGGCTGAGAAGGTGAGCGGCCGGTAGCGGCCGTTGGTGAACAGCTGCAACCGCAGGTTGCCGAAGTCGCGCATCTGGCCGACCGCGGTGCGCGCGGGCGCGAACTTCTCGTAGAAGCCGGGGTAGTCGGCCTTCGGCAGCTTCGGCTCCGAGAGCACCCAGACCCGCGGGTGCAGCTCGAGATCGTCGAGGTCGCTGCCCTGGTAGCCCACCACCTCGAGGTTCGGCGGCAGGTAGATGCGGGCCCGCTCGGTCCACCACGGCGCCAGCAGCACCGCGTCGCCCGGCTGCGCCTCGGCGGCGAGCACCCGCGCGACGTCTTGATAGTCCTTCTCGTCGACGTGGGTCGACGGCAGCCGCAGCTGAAACCAGAGGCAGACCAGGGCCACGCCGAGCACCAGCGCGAACTCCACCAGCGGCCAGCTGAGTTTCATCGCGCTTTGGGGCTCACGACTTGGCGTTGCGAATCGTGTTCTCCGACTGCTCGCGGCAGAACACGCAGAACGTCGGCTCACCCTGCAGGTAGACCGGCACCCACTCGGGGTACATCGCGCAGCGCACGTCGAGGCAGTGGTGCAGGCCCCAGGTGTGCCCGAGCTCCTGCATCGCGAACCGCGCCACCGTCTTGATGTTGTCGGTGACGTTCTTCACGTGCGCGGTCGACACCAGCGCCCGCTGCCCGCCGTACTGCGCCAGGCCGTAGGTCGGCGCTTCACCCGACACCAGCTTGCGCGGCGCGAGCTTGCGGTTGGTGACGTAGAGCACCTTGTCGTCGGTGAAGGCGCGCACGTTCGGCGCCTGCTCCATCAGCTTGTGGCCATCGAACGGCTCGACCAGCCCGGCCGGCGGCGGGTGCTGCCCGGAGTGCTCCGAGCCCACGCCGAACGCCTGGTAGAGCAGCTTGCAGAGCGTCTGCAGCGCCTTCGGGTCGTAATCGTCGAGAGTGACGACGCGAATCATCGAGGTTCCTCAGTTCACTTTTTCTTGGGAGGGCGCCCGCGCTTCTTCGGCTCGGCGGGAATGGCTGCCTCGGGCGGCTTCGGCTTGGGAGGACGGCCGCGCTTCTTCGGCGGCGGCGGGTTCTCGGGCGGAGGCGGCTTCGGCTTGGGAGGACGGCCGCGCTTGCGCTTCACCGGCTCGAGCAGCGGGGTGCCGGCGGGCGCGGTCATCTCCACGTCGGAGAGCAGGTTCTTCTTCGGCGCGGAGTCTTCGGAGGAGGCTGAGGCCGCGGCGGGGTTCTTCGGCGGGCGGCCGCGCTTCTTCGGTTTCTCGGCGGCTTCGCCGTCGCCCTCGTCGGACTTTTCAGAGTCTTCGCCGCCTTCTTCGCCCTCGGGCTTCTCTTCGGCGGGCTCCTCTTCGCCGGAGTCGCCTTCGAAGCCGAGCAGGTCGCCGTCTTCGCCGAACTCGTCGTCGGCCTTGAACTCTTCGGCGCTCCGCTTGGGGCGCTCCTTGCCGACGGGGAACAGCACCACGTCGAGCGCGTCTTCGGCGTCGCAGGCGGGAATCTTCAGCGACGCGGCCAGCTCGCTCACCAGCAGGTGGCGGGCGTCGTTGTAGAGCTCGCGCTCCTTCGGCGGCAGCGGGCGCAGCTCGCTCAGCACCTGGAGGCCCTTCACCACCTCGGCGAGGCCGATCAGCCCGCCGGTGGCCATGCGCTCGGTGTTGGTGCGGGCGCGCGCCTTCCAGTCGAGCGAGGCCTTGTCGGAGTCGCTCTTCAAGAAGCCGAACACCTTGTTCACGTCTTCGGCGCCCGAGACCTTGCGAACGCCGATCGCCAGCACCTTGCCCTCGGGCACCATCACCTTGGCGCCGTCTTCTTCGCGAACCAGGGTGACGAAGCGGAGCTTCTGACCGGCGATGTCTTTGGACTCGATCGCAGTGACCTTACAAAGGCCCTGGTTCGGGTACACGACGCGATCCCCAACCACCAGCGACATCGAGTCCATGCGCGCGCCAACGCGTACCGCAAAAGCAGCTACGTGGACAGCATTTGTGCGATCCTCCCGGGTCTGTGGTCCTGGGCCGTAACGTCCTCCTGATCCTCTGTTTTGGGCTGGGGTGTGCCACGCCCAAGCACGCTCAAGATCTGCCCACCGCCCAAGAGACGCCCGACGCGGGTGAGGAAGAAGGCGTCAGCTCCGACATGCCGAAGCAGGGCGACGCCGAGCTCGCCAGCGGCTTCGACCCCGAGAAGGAACAGCCGAAGGAGGCGCCCAAGGCGGTCGCCGCCGAGGTGAAGCCGGCCGCCGGCGCCGAAGAAGAGGCCAACGCCCGCCGCACCTTCGACGAGCAGCTCTCGCTGGCGAAGAAAGCGATCGCTTCGGGCAAGGCCGACGACGGGCGCGACGCGGCGAAGCTGGCGACCGAGGCGGCCGAGGCGTTGTTCCCCGCCGACCAGCAGAAGGCCGCCGAGGTGCAGTTTCAGCTGGAGCGCGCCGGCACCGACACCCAGGCGGCGTGGAAGGCGGGAGTGGCCTGGCTCAACACCTGCGGGCCCGACAAGGTCGACGGTTGCCGGGCGAAGGTGGTCGCGTCGCTCAACGCCGCGGCGAAGAAGAAGGAGTTCGGCTCGTTCAAGGCCGGCGTTCGCGAGATCACCGACGCCGACACCTGCCTGAAGAAGCTCGAGGCCACCCGTCAGGCCGCGGTCTGCGAAGCGGCGCACGGGGTGTACCACCGCCAGAAAGACAAGCTGATGACCGCCCGCCTGCTGCTGGCGCGGGCGCTGGCGGTCAGCGGCGACACCAAGAAGAAAGACGAGGCGGTCGCGCTGCTCGGCCGGGCCGACGCGGAGTGCGGCGAGCTGCGCTGCGTCTCGATTCGCCGCCGCGCGCTGCTCGAGCGCCGCAGAATCGCGCTCCGAGATCAGGATCTCGCCGAGGCGGCCAAAGACGTGCTCACCGAGGTGAAGCTGGCCTCGTCGCTGCTGCCGCGCGCGCAGCGCACCTACGCCCGCACCTCCGAGGTCGACAAGATCTGCGCCCAGCTCGACGCCAAAGACGGCGCGGGCAGCTGCCGCCACCTCGAGAAGCGCATCAACGGCGAGTACAGCTTCCGCGACTTCTCCACCGGCAAGACGCTGCCCGGCCTCGGCCAGGACAAGGTGAAAGAAGTGAACGACCACTACGCCTGCCTGCTCCAGGACTGCCTCGCCCAGCAGGCTGAGCGCATGCGCCCGCCCGACATGGAGGAGTACGAGGTGCGGTGGATGGTGCTCAACGACGGGCGCGTCGGCGACGTTCACTTGAAGCGCAAGACCGACGAGGAGTCACCGCTCGGCCAGTGCCTGCGCGACCAGTTCGCGATCTGGCGCTACCCCAAGTACCAGGGCGAGTTTCAGCACGTCGAGCAGCGCTTCACCGTCAGCGCGCTCAAGCGCCGCTAACCGGCGTCGGAGACGAACCGCAGCGCCACCCGCAGCTCGGGGAACGCGGTGCGGGCGGCGGCCACCCGTCGCGCGTCGTCGGCGCTCCGCACTTCTCCGCGCAGCACCACGTTGCCGTCGATCAGATCGAGCTCGAGGCCTTCGGTCTGGCCGGGCGCTTCGCCGAGAATCGCGCGGGCGCCCGAGAGCACCTCGCCGGCCTTGCGCGGCGGGGTGACCCACTGAATCGCCTTCACGTTGGGAAACAGCCCCGACAGCTTCGACACCTGCTCGCGCTCGTCTTCGGAGCAGCCGGGGCAGGTGAGCTCGACGCTGCCGCCGTGCTCGACCACCAGCAGCTTCGTCACTCCCGAGAGCGCGCGGAGCTCGCCGGTGAGCTTCGCCACGTCTCGCTTCGCCACCGTCACCGCGTAGGCCGTTCGCGCTTTTGCGGGCCCACCAACGTCGAGCTTCGCCGAGCCGGGCTGCAGCGCGATCAGCAGCGCCTGGGTCTGGCTGATGCTCTTCACTTCCAACACCGAAGGGTCGCTGGTGGTGACCTTCGCGCCCTGCGGTACGTCGAGAACCTTCTGCGCGCCCGCGTCGAGCTGCAGCGCCTCGGGTTTCGGCGCCGCGCTCAGCACCGCGAGCGCGATCACGACCAGCGCGCGCATCAGCGCAGCGACATGTCGGCCTTGAGCAGCAGCTCGTGCAGCCGCGAGTCGATCACCTGGTTCACCTTCGCGTCGTCGACCGTGTCCCGCACCTGCTGGGTGGTGTTCATCGCGAACGCCACCGAAGCCACCGCGAAAGCCGCCAGCGCCACCAGAGCCATCATCTTCTGCATCGTCGTCGCTCCTTCTCCGAAAAACCGGAGACGTAGGGTGAATGCACACAGTGTAGGTGCGTTCGAAGCGCCCGCAACTTTTCGACCCAACATCTCGCTACCGGGCGCTACCGGGCGGTTCTCAACCTTCGTTCGGCTCGCGGGTGCTGATCAGCATGAAGAAGATCGTGCTCGCGGCGGTGATGGTGTTCGCGTCGATCGCGTCGGCGGAGTGCATCGTCGACGGTCACGGCAACGGCGTCTGCGGCTTCAACTGCATCGTCGATGGCCACGGCAACGGCGTGTGCGCCAGCAGCGCTGATCAGCAGTGCATCGACGACGGCCACGGTAACGGGGTGTGCGGCTACGGCTGCATCGTCGATGGGCACGGCGTCGGCGTCTGCGCGTGCGAGCCGGGCGGCACCTGCATCGTCGATGGCCACGGCAACGGCGTCTGCGGCTAGTTCGCCTGCTTCACTTCGAGCACCAGTGAGCCGGTGTTGTCGGTCGCGCCGTCGTCGGGAATCGAGACCCACACCTCGCGCACGCCCTTCAGCTTCAGCGGCTTGCCGAGCTCGAGCACCCGGCCTTCTTCGGAGCCCTGAGCGTCGAGCTGGCCCACCAGCACCTTGCGCACTTCGCCGCCGTTGTCGCCCAACGTCTCGGCGGCCGGCTTGCCCTCGCGCAGCTTGAGCTCGAAGGTGCCGGTGGGGATCAGGTTGCTCAAGGTGAAGCGCTGTTCTTTCGGCGGCGCGAACGCGTTGGCCCGCGCGTCGACCAGCAGCGTCGAGGTCTGCCGGGTCGCGAGGTCGGTGAGCTTCACCTTCAGCTGGCCGTGGCCGTCGTCGGCTTTCTGATCGGCGAACCAGGCGTGCAGCGCCGAAGCGTTCTTCACCACCAGCGGCTTTGCGCCCAGCACCCCGAACGAGTCTTTCGCCGCGCCGCTCTTCGCCGTCTCGACGAAGTAGAGGCAGTCGCCCGCCTGCTTCGAGCCCGCGCCGAGCGTGACCTTGCCCTCGGTCCACACCTTGTAGCTGTGACGGGGATCCAACCGCACCCGCGCGCTCGACGACGCAGGCACCGAATAGACGTGGGTGCGCGCGCTCAGCGTCACCTCCGCCACCGGCCACGACGCGGCGATCGCCACCTCCGGCTCGGGCGGCGGCTTCGGCGGAGCCTCCACCAGCTCGGGCTGCTTCGGCTCGGCCGGCTTGGGAGGCTCGGGCGGCGCTTCGCGCTCCAGCGTCGCGCTCAGCTCGACCGTCGCGCCGCGCGCGGGCTCGACCTGCTGCTTCACCGGCTTGTAGCCCTCGAGGGTCAGCTCCACCGTGTGCGGGCCGGAGGCCTTCAGGCCCGGCAACGTCACCGGAGTCACCTTCTGGGTCGGCACTCCGTCGAGCGACACCGCCGCGCCCGGAGGCGTGGTCTCGAGCTCGAGCGCGAACACCGAGAGCTTCGCCCAGCCGAACACGCCCGCGCCGGCCAGCACCACCGCCGCCACGAACGCGCCGATCAGCTTCAGCGGCGCCTTCATTCGGGGCTCGGGGCTCATCATCTCCCGGGTGCCGAGCGGGTTGTCGTCGCTGTCCCAGATGATCGGCGCCGGCAGCCGCGGCGGCTCTTCGTCCTCCGGCGGCACCTCGATGATGTCGCGCTTCCAGCTGCGGGCGAGCTCCGAGAACTCGCGCGAAATCTGAACCGGCCGGCCTTCCTTGACCAGCTCCTCCTCGAACAGCAGCGACATCAGGTTGACCAGGTGCTGCTGCTTGAAGGTCGGGGCCAGCCGCCGCAGGTGCGCCACCAGCGCGAGCTCGAACGCCTCGGCGCTCTCGTAGCGTTTGTCGCGATCCTGGGCCAACGCCTTGAGGAGAATCTGCTCGATGTCGGGGGTGAGGTCGGGGTTCACCTCGCGCGGCCGCGGGAACTCGCCGCGCACCAGCTTCGAGAGCACCTCGATCATCTTCCCCGCGAACGGCAGCCGCCCGCAGATCATCTCGTAGAGCACGATGCCGGCGGCGAACACGTCGGTGCGCGCGTCGAGCTCCTTGCCGCGTGCCTGCTCGGGCGAGAAGTAGATGTACTTGCCCTTCACCGGGCCCGACGCCGGGTCTTCACGCGACTCGCGGGCCTTCGCGATCCCGAAGTCGACGATCTCTGATCTGCCCCTCGTACGAGACGAGCACGTTCTGCGGCGAGACGTCGCGGTGCACGATCTTGAGCGGCTTGCCGTTCTCGTCGATGCGGGTGTGCGCGTAGTGCAGGCCCTTGAGCAGCTCGATCGCGATCGCCACCCCGTACGCTTCGGGCAGAAAGGGAATCGACAGCGCGCGCGCGCGGCGCAGCAGCTTCGAGAGCGGCTGGCCGTCGACCAGCTCCATCGCCAGAAACCAGTCGCCGTCGATGTCTCCGAAGTCGAAGACCTGGGCGATGTTGCCGTGCGACAGGCTCATCGCGATCTTCGCTTCGTTGGTGAACATCGCGATGAACGACTTGTTCGCCGCGTAGTGCGGGAGGATTCGCTTGATCACCACCTGCTTGGTGACGCCCGGCGCCGGCGCGTAGCGGGCCTTGAAGATCTCGGCCATGCCTCCGGCCGCGAGCCGGGCCACCAGCTCATACTTTCCGAACTGATTTTCAGACGTGGACACGGAGGGCGAACGCGTAGCGCGCGCACCTTATAATGGTTTCATGGCGCCCAAGGCCAAAGGCCTCACTTTTCACCCGCTCACCCCGAAACGGTGGCGTGATTTCGAAACCTTGTTCGGGCTCAACGGCGCCTGCGCCGGCTGCTGGTGCATCTTCTGGCGGCTGGGACCCGAAGAGCGGTTCAGAGACGTCAAAGGCGCGAAGGCCAAACGGAGGATGAAGCAGCTGGTCGACCAGGGTGCCGCCAAAGGTCTGCTCGCCTATGCCGGCAAGCAGGCGGTCGGCTGGCTCACCTACGGGCCGCGCCGCTCGTTTTCGAAGCTCGACCGCGCGCCCAGCCTGAAGTGCGACGACGCCGACCGGGTCGGCTCGCTCCCGTGCTTCTTCATTCACAAAGACTGGCGGGGCAGGGGAGTCGCCACCCAGTTGGTGAAGCACGCGCTGCCGCTGCTGAAGAAAGAACGGGTCGAGGTGGCCGAGGGCTATCCGCTACGGCCCCCTCGCAAAGGCGAGCGCATCGCGGCCGCCTTCGCGTACACCGGCACGGTGGAGATGTTTCAGAAGCACGGCTTCGAGCCCGCCGATTCGCGCCCCAAGGGCAAACTCCGCATGCGCAAGGAGCTGTAGATGAGAGTGCTGCCCTGGTTGCTGCTGCTCAGCTCGGCCGCGTTCGCGGAGCCGGGCATCATGCTGCTGCCCGCGATTGGAACGCCGAAGGGCATCACGCTGTCTGGCCGGGTGTTGAAAGAAGTGCCGACCCAGGGCAGCTCGACGTTGTCGAAGAACCTCCGCCGCCTCGCCGCCAGCGGCTGGGAGGGCGCGCCGCTCTCGGTGAAGTTCGCCTCGCTGGAAGGCAAGACGACCTCGGGCAAAGACGGCGACTTCAGCGTTCGCCTCGAGCCCGCCACCGGAGCGCTCGCGCTCGGCCGTTCGACCGCCGAGGCCCACGCCGACAAGGTGGCCACCGCCACCGCGGAAGTCGAGATCCTCGATCCCGAAGCGCCGTTCTTCGTGGTCTCCGACTTCGACGACACGCTGAGCGTCACCCAGGTGGTGCACAAGGGAAAGATGCTCGAGTCGGCGCTGCTGAAAGACGAGTCGACCCAGCCGGCGGTGCCGGGCATGGCGAAGCTCTACCAGTGCATCAAGAAGGTCTCGCCGCACGCGCCCGCGTTCGCGCTGGTGAGCGGGTCGCCGGTTCAGTACGGCCCGCGCATCAGTTCGTTCCTCTCCAAGAACGGCTTTCCGTTTCTCGGGCTCTACCTGCGCGAGCTGGGGCCTTCGACCTTGTCCGACTACAAGCAGCCGGTGATTCGGGTGCTGATGAAGGACATTCCCAACGACGTCGTCTTCTTCGGCGACTCCGGTGAGCACGACCCCGAGGTCTACGCCCAGATGCGCAGCGAGTTCGGCAAGCGGGTGAAGCGAACGTACATTCGCGACGCCGGGCACTCCGAAGACAAGAAGCGCTTCGAGGGTGACTTCTTCTTCCACGATGCGAAGGAGGCGGCGTTCGACGCGGTCGCCAATCACCTCGCCGACGAGAAGTGCGTGCAGACGGAGTTCGGGGAAAGCGCGAAATGAGAAGACTGCTGGTGGTGCTGGTGTTGGCCGCGGCGTGCAAGAAGGAGCAGCCGCAGCCCAAGCCGATGCCGGCCCCCACGCCGCTCGAGGCGCTGGCTCCCGAGCGGCCCGCCAACGCCGCCGCTGTCGACGCCGGGCCGAACGCCACCGAGGCCGAGCGCGAGGCGCTGTTCGAGGTCGCTCCGTTCACCGTGCACGGCAAGGCGGCGCCGGCCAACGCGCTCACCATCGAGCTGGTGGGCGACAGCATGAAGGTGGGCGACGGCGGGCTCTCGATCATCGACGACGCCAGCGCGCAGAAGGTGGCCCAGTCGCTCGGCGGCGTGCCGGTGCTGCTCACCTCGCAAGACGGCACCTACCTGGCGCAGGTGACGCCGCTGCTCACCGCGCTCGACGACGCCAAGGCCGAGGTGTGGCTGAAGCACCCCGAGGCGCCGTTCGCCTACAAGCTGGTGCTCCGCGACGAGCTGGCGTTTCAGGCGTGGCTCGACGATCCCGCGCCGGGCAAGGTGCGCATCATCGAGCGCGCCGACGGCTACGAGCTCACCACCGGCTTGGGCAAGCTGCACGGGCTCGACCCCAACGGCCCCACCGTGCCGGTGCGCGGCGGCAAGCTCGACCTCCCCACGCTGCAGAAGGGGCTCGACCGGGTGAAGGAGCGCTTCAAGTCGGCCCCCGAGCTCTACTTCGTGCCCAGCTACGGCACCGACCTCACCAACCTCGCGCGCACGGTGGCCGCGAACTGGCTTTCGAACGACGAGGTGGTCTTCTCGGAGCAAGACTGGGTCTACCCCCGGCCTGTGAAGGAAGCGGTGAAGGCCGCCGACGCGGGAGTGAAGTGAAGACCCACCCCGAGACGCAGCAGCTGATCGATCTCGCGCAGGGAGCGCTCTCGCCCCAGCAGCGCGACGCGATTCGCCGCCACCTCGACGACTGCGTCTCGTGCCGGCAGGTGTTCGGCAGCATCAGCGGGCCGGTCACCGCTCCGAACCTTCAGGGCATCGAAGGGGTGACCCGCACCGCCGACCCGCTGGTGGGCAAGCAGCTCGGCGAGTACCGGGTGATGGAGCGCCTCGCGGTCGGGGGCATGGGCGTGCTCTACCGCGGCGAGCACCCGGTGATCGGCAAGGCGGTGGCGATCAAGGTGCTCCACCCGCAGATGGCGCGCGACCCCAGCTTCGTGCAGCGGCTGATCGGCGAAGCGCGCTCGGTGAACTCGATTCGCCACCCCAACATCGTCGACGTGTTCAACTTCGGGCAGCTCGACGACAGCCGGCACTACATCGTGATGGAGCTGCTCGACGGGCTCTCGCTCGCGGCGCTGCTGCGCGAACGGGTTCGCCTCGAGCCGCACGAGGTGCTCACCGTGCTCGAGCAGTCGCTCTCGGCGCTCGAGGCGGCGCACGCCGCGGGGGTGATTCACCGCGACCTGAAGCCCGAGAACATCTTCGTCGACCCGCGCCGCGACGGCTGGCACGTCACCCTGCTCGACTTCGGTGCGGCCAAGCAGATGGGCTCGCCCGCGCTCACCGACCCCGACCTGGTGATCGGCACTCCCAGCTACATGTCGCCCGAGATGATCAAAGGCGACGAGCCAATGACGGGAAAGATCGACGTCTACGCGATGGGCGTGGTCGCCTGGTACCTGCTCACCGGCAAGCAGCCGTTCGGCGGCACCAACTCGGTCGAGGTGATGCGGGCCCACATCGAAGCGCCGATTCCCTCCGCGCAGATCGCCCGCGCGTCGATGCCGTCGGTGACCAACAGCACCAGCACGGTGCCGATCGAGCTCGAGCGGCTGGTCTCGCAGATGATGTCGAAGAGTCAGAGCCAGCGCCCGACCGCGGCCGAAGCGCGCCGCGAGGTGAAGGCGCTGCGGCGGCGGCTCGCCAGCGTGCCGACGGTGCGTTCGGCGCCGGTGCCGGTGCCGCTCGACGTGTTGCCGAAGACGGAGATCGCGCCTCAGCCGTTGCTGCTCGAGCCGGTCACGCTGCCGGGCGACGGCAAGGCGCCCGCGTTTCGGCCGGCGGTGCTGACCACCGAGCCGGGCAAGCCGGGCTTCGGCACTCCGCCGGCGAAGCCGCCGCCCCCGCAGCCCCAGCAGAACCGCACCGGTGTCGTCGCGCTGGTGCTCTTCCTCGGGGCGGTCGGCATCGGCGCCGCCGTCTTCTGGTTCCTGCTCCGCCCGCACTAACCTCTGCGTCGAAAGAAGCCCTCTCCGTTGGGAGAGGCCGACGAGGCCCATAGGGCCTCGCGGGTGAGCAACTGTGTTGTTCATCCCGTCTCCAGGTCAGGCTGCGCCGGTCAACGCCAGCTTCGGGCTCCAGTTCGCGCGATCGCGCACCATCGCGTTGAGCCAGGTCAGTAAGCGCCGCGCACATGCGATCAGTGCGACCTTCGGTTGTTTCTTCTGCTCTACCGTCAGGTGCTCGTAGACCTGTTTGAGCGCAGGGTTCCAGCGGATGCCTGTGAGCGTTGCCATGTAAAGCACCCTACGGACGTCCGCTCGTCCTCCGTGGCACCTCTTCGAGCCCTGAAACTCGCCGCTCTCCCAGTCGAACGGGGCGACCCCCACCAACGCTCCGATTTCCTTTCGGTTCAGCTTCCCGAGTTCCGGTAACCGACCGATCATCGTTGCGATTGTCTGGGCGCCGACGCCTGGCACTTCGTCCAGCAGCTTCACCGTCTCGTTCCAGTGCGACTGGCCCCGCAGATGGTTGTCGGTGTCCTTCTCGACGTTCTTCAGCTGTCGGTTGAGCCACGCGATGTGCTTCTGAAGGTTCTTCTTCACGGCCTTCGAGCGAGTCTGCTGCTGGCGATTCATCTCCGCGGTCCTCATCTCGATGAGCTGGCTTCTACGGCTCACCAGTGCCTCCAGCTCGAGCTGCGCTTCGCTCGGCGGTTCCGTCAGTCGCGGATCCATCCGCATCGCGAAATCACACAGCACCTGCGCGTCGACTCGGTCCGTCTTCGCCAGTTTCCCTCGCGCTTTGGCGAAGTCTCTGGCTTGCCTCGGGTTGACCGCCGCGACCGGCACCTTCGCCGCTGCGAGAGCCAACATCAGCTCCAAGTGGTAGCGGCCCGTGGCCTCCATCACGACGAGCTCGACGCCCGCAGCTGCAGCCTTGAGGGAAAAGGCTTTTACCGCCGTCGGCTCGTTGACGACCTGCTCAGTCTTTCCATCGCTCCAGCAGACCTCCAACGTGCTGCTCGCGACGTCGACACCCACTCGCGTCTTGTTCTCCATCGACTCTCCTTTACCGCTGGAGCGTCGCCTCGGCTTCTCCCTGCCTTGCGTTATCCGGACTGTGTCCTGGCAACTGTTCGGGCTCTTAGCCGAGGCATCGGAACCGGCGACCTTGCTCACCCGCGATCTAGAGACCTTGGGACGCGCGGACTGCCGGCTCCGTTGCCCAGCATCTCCCTCGTACCGCACTTCCGACATACAAGGGACAGCCCTGCCCACGCGTCGCATGAGGGGCCGCCCCACCAACTCACCGTCTCGAAACCTGAGCAGCCCCCAGCACCACGCCGTTCACCTCGCGGTTGACCATCATGCCTTCGGTGAGGGTTCGGCTCTTGCCCTGCACCTCGACGATCGCCTCGTAGGTGCCGCGCGGAATGCGCGTCTCGAACCTCAGCTGATGCTCGACGCACTTCGCGGCGACGGTCTTGGCGTACGGCTCCTCGGTGTCGATCAGAATCAAGGTCGCATCCTGCTCGCACTTGCCGGCCACGGCGCCCGCGAACGGCACGGTGAGCTCCTCGAAGCCGACCACCACCTTCTCGCCGCCGACGAACACCGGAGTGTTGAACGCGTACGGCCGCTCGACCAGGTTGGTGAGATCGGCGCCCGGCCAGACCACCGCCTGGTACCAGCCCTTCGGCAAGCGGGCGGTGAACCGCATCGCGGGATCGGCGCAGGTGATGTCGACGCGGGCGACCGCGGCGCCGGTGTCGAGCTCGATCATCACCACGCTGGCGAGCACGGTGTTGAGCGAGTCGCACGCGCCGGCGCGAGGCTGAGCGGCGACGCCGTCGATCTTCAGCCACCCTTCGAGGGTGCCCGCGGGCCGCGCCTCGGCGTTCACCGCGCTCGCCAGTACCGCCATCGTCGCCAGCTCGATCATCATGAATTCCTCCGCTCGACTTCACGGCGTTCCACCCGGTGGAACGATCGTTCAGCCGGGCTTGAGCAGGGGACGTGCCAGTCACTTTTCGAGCGGCCAACTGCGCGAAATCAGCGAGAGACGCTGGCGACACAACCGGTGTCACACCGGCGCTGTGTCAGCGGCTCAGATGCCGGCGGGGCCGACGCAGATCAGCGGGCTGCCGTTGGTGGTGCGGCACGAGTAGCCCGACCGGCAGTCGCTCGGCGTGTTGCAGGTGTGGAAGCAGGCGTGCGCACCGCCGCCGAGCGCGTTGCGAACGCACACGCTCCCGGTCGGGCAGGAGTCGTTCTTCGCCGGGTCGCAGGTCTCGGAGCAGTAGCCGCCGGGCGTGAAGTCCTGGTTGATGCAGATCTTCCCGGTGCAGTCCGAGGCGGTGGTGCACGCGTCGCCCACCGTCGGCCCGCACGCGGCGAGCGCGAAAGCCGCGCCGATGATCAGCATCAGGGCTCGCATCAACCGTGGGGTTACCCTCTGGTGGAGAGCCCGGCAACATTTCTGTTATGTGGCGCGCATGTCTTCTCAACCCAGAGGCGGCGAGTTTCTCGTTCAGGAAGTCGGCTCGCGCCGGATCATGTCGACCGAGCAGTTCACCGAAGAGCAGCGCCAGTACTACAACACCGCGCAGCAGTTCTCCCGGCAGGAAGTGCTGCCCCGCGCCGAGCAGATCGAGAAGAAAGACAACGCGCTGCTGCGCAGCCTGCTCCAGAAGGCGGGCGAGACCGGCCTGTTGATGATCGACATTCCCCAGGCCAACGGCGGCCTCGGCCTCGACAAGACCACCTCGATGCTGGTCGCCGAGGCGAAGACGATGAACGGCAGCTGGAGCGTCACCTTCGGCGGCCACACCGGCATCGGCTCGCTCCCGATCATCTGGTTCGGCAACGACGCGCAGAAAGAGAAGTACCTCCCCAAGCTCGCCACCGCCGAATGGGTCGCCGCCTACGCGCTCACCGAGTCGGGCAGCGGCTCCGACGCGCTCGGCGCCAAGACCACCGCCAAAAAATCGGCCGACGGCAAGCACTGGCTGCTCAACGGCTCCAAGCAATTCATCACCAACGCCGGCTTCGCCGACGTGTTCATCGTCTTCGCCAAGGTCGACGGCGACAAGTTCACCGGCTTCATCGTCGAGCGCAACACCCCCGGGTTCACCGTCGGCGCCGAAGAGCACAAGATGGGCATTCGCGGCAGCTCCACCTGCTCGCTGGTGTTCGAAGACGCCAAGGTGCCGGTCGAGAACCTGCTCGGCGAGATCGGCAAGGGCCACAAGATCGCGTTCAACATTCTCAACGTCGGCCGGCTGAAGCTCGGCGTCGGCGTGCTCGGGGCGATGAAGCTCCAGCTGGCGAACGCGCTCACCTACGCGCAGGAGCGCAAGCAGTTCAACACCCCGCTGGCCCGCTTCGGCCTCATTCGCGAGAAGCTCGCCCGCATGTGCGGCGTCACCTACGCGCTGGAGTCGATGGCCTACCGCTCGTCGGGGCTGATCGACTCGCTGCTCGAAAGCGAAGACAAGTCGGCGCCCGGCTTCGACGCGAAGACGATCGCCGCGATCGAGGAGTTCGCGATCGAAGCGTCGATCCTCAAGGTGTGGGGCTCCGAGGCGCTCGGCATCGTGGTCGACGACGCGGTCCAGGTGCACGGCGGGTACGGCTACATTCAGGAGTACCCGGTGGAGCGCGCCTACCGCGACGCCCGCATCAACCGCATCTTCGAGGGCACCAACGAGATCAACCGCATGCTGCTGGTCGGCATGCTGCTGAAGCGCGCGATGAAGGGCGCGCTCCCGCTGTTCGACTTCGCCCAGACGGTCGACGAGGAGCTCACCGCCGGCTCGCTGCCGAAGCCGAAGGGCGACGACGCGCACTCGGCCGAGGCGCACGGCGCCGAGACGCTGAAGCGCATCGCGGTCTACGCGCTCAAGGTGGCGGCCGAGAGCTTCGGCCCGGAGATCGAGAAGCAGCAGGTGGTGCTGGCGAACATCGCCGACATCATCATGGACGCGTACGCGCTCGACTCGATGGTCGCCCGCACCCGGCAGTGCGCCAAGGGCGGCCAGCTCGACCCGGTTCGGGTGGCGATCGCGCGCTCGTTCGCGAATCAGTTCAACACCCGCTCGCTGGAGGCCGCGCGCCGCGTGGTCTGCGCGTCGTCGAAAGACCCGCAGCCGCACCTCGACAAGCTGGCGAAGCTCGCGATCTACCAGCCGGTCGACCCGGTGGCGTTGATCGAGACCGTCGCCAAGTCGGTCGAAGACGCGCGCGGCTACCCGTTTCAGCTCGGCTAGAGCCCGGCGCCGCCGATCAGCGTCAGCCCGAGGTGGAGCGCGCCGTTCGGTTGGGCGGCCAGCTCCAGCGCGAGCTCGAGGTGGTTGAGCAGCCCGTAGGGGAGCATCAGCCAGCCGTAGATGCCGCCACCTTCGCTCCGGCGCTCGAGAATGAAGTCGTAGATCGCGCGGGTGAACAGGTGCAGGGTGGCGCCGACGCCGAGCCGCACGCCGAAGATCGCCGCCGCGGTCGGCGGTGCCAGCGGCGCTCCGTCGTTCCAGGCGTGGCCGTAGAACGGCGTCAGCTGCACGTATGCGCGCGCCGCCGGCCACATCTCGTCGTGTTCACGCTCGCTGTCTTTCTTCCAGATTCGGCCCACCCGGAGCCCGACCCCGTAGGTGACGAAGCTCGCGCAGGCATAGGTGCAGCCCTCGACCGCGGCGCGGCCGGCGGTGACCGCTGCGCCGATGCTGTACGCCCAGCCTCCGAAGTCGCCGCCGGTGCCTTCGACCCGCGCGAACCGCGGGCCGGCGAAGAGCGCGAAGTTGCCGGCGAGGTGCTCGAGGCTCAGCGCGGTCACGCCTCCGGCGGCGTCGGCCTCGAAGGGCAGGTAGTGCGGTGCTCGCGCCTCGACGGCCGCGGCGCCCAACACCAACGCGAGCAATGCCCCCACCATGCGCCGCTTCGACGGCGACCGTGCCGCGAAATTCTTCGCCGGAGGTATGAACCCGCCCCTCTCCTTCGGAGAGGGTGGCGCGAAGCGCCGGGTGAGGGCTGTGCGAACCGGTCAGCCGATTCGTTCAGAGCTTCCACCCCTCGCTCACCAGCTTCACGCCCGACAGCAGCAACACCACCGCGTGAACCCGGCGGAGCGCGATCGGCTGCAGCTTGTGCACGCCGAGGTACGAGCCCACCAACCCACCGGCCACGGCGGTCGCCGCCAGCACGCCCGCTTGCGGAGGAATCTCGGCCAGCGACGCCAGCTGCCCGGCGAGGCCGAGAATGGAGTTGAGCAGAATGAACACCGCCGCCGCTCCGCTGGTGCGCCGCGGGTCTTCCCAACCGGTCAGCAGCAGCAGCGGCGACAGAAAGATGCCCCCGCCGATGCCGGTCAGCCCGGCGAGAAACCCGAGCGCCGCGCCGATCGCCACCAGACCCGCTGCCGGTGGGGCAGGGCGCTTGTCGGCCACCTTCGGCCGGAGCCACAGAAAGAACGACGCCACCAGAAGCGTGCCGCCCAGCACCAGCAGGTACTGCCCGGGAGGCAGCTTCATTCTGCCGCCCAGAAACGCCGCCGGCAGCGACCCCAGGCAAAGCCACTTCAGCACGTCCCACGGCACCGCTTTCGCGCGCACGAAGCGGGTGGTGCCGATCGACGCCACCGCGATGTTCATCACCAGCGCGGTCGGCCGCATCGTCGCCGGCGCCACCGAGTAGAGCGCCATCAGCGCCAGGTACGCCGACGCTCCCGCGTGACCGCCCGACGAGTAGAGCATCGCCGCGCCGAGCACCAACGCCGCCAGCACCGCGAGATCGAACGAAGACGGCACGAACCGCCTCTACGGCATTCGCGAAACCGCGTCGCGCCCGAACGACAGCGACGCCTTCCACGGCGGCGGCGGCAGGCCCTGGAGCGAGAGGATCTTGTCCAGCCGCTGCACCGAGTCGGGCCGCAGCTTGCCGAACGTCACTCCGAAGCCGGGGGCGATCACTTTGTCCTGCTTGCGGGCGCCCTGGTACACCCAGACCACCTGGCCGTAGAGGCCGATGTCTCCGATGGTGAGCGCCAGCTCGAGCAGAAACGGCTCGCCCACCCTGATGTACTTGGGCAGCTGCAGCCCGAGCACCTCGACGCCCAGCCCGCCCTGCGAGATGTCACGCACCAGGTAGTGGCCGCCGGCCGCGTCGCCGCCGCGGAGCTGAATCGGAATGCGCGCGTGCTTGCGCACCTTCTCGTATTTGTGGGCCTCGAAGATGCGGTGAATCAGCGCGTCGAGGCCCTCGCGCTTCTCGGGCTGCGCGTAGCGAATCGTCAGCAGGTGGAGGTTGGTCTCGGGGTTCTTCACCTGCACCACTTCGCCGTGCACCTCGACCACGTCGGGCACGCCCTTGGCCTTCAGCTCGAACACGAAGCGGGTGCCCACCGGCACGGCCTTGCGGCTGGCGATCGACACGCCGCCCTTGCCGACGCTCCGGGTGAACTCCGAGAGGAGCGCGCTCGGCGACTTGTAGGTCACCGAGAGCCGCACGACGTCCCCCTCGAACCTCACGGGACCTGGGTTCTTCGCCTTGGCCACGCCGAGATCACTATGCACGAAAAAACGCCCCCTCGCTTCTACGTCTAGCGAGGAGGCGTGGATTTTTCAGAATGTGCTTTTCGGTGACGCCTTCGCGTCTCAGTGCGACGACGCGGTGACCTGCACGTCGATCGTGCCTGCGTTCACCGTGAGCGAGTCGGCGGTGGCGTAGGTGTAGCTGCCCGAGCTGTCGGCCAGCGTGCCGTTCAGGTTGAGCGAGACACCGCCGCTGGTCAAAGACAGAGCGGTCGCGTTCACGCTCTGGGTGACGTCGGCGTCGATGAAGTCGTTCATCGCGCCCTGGTAGTCGATGTGGCCCTTGATCTTCTGGAGCACCGACGCGCTGCCGACGGCCAGGTCGATCGCCTGGGTGACGTCGACCTTGCCGTTGAGCTCCGCCTTGCCCGAGCCCGAGCTGGTGCTCGCCGCCGCGCAGTGATCGAAGTTCACCGTGAACGACTGGCCGATGTCGAACGCGCCGCCCTGGCCCAGCCCGGTGTTGGTCACCGCCTGAAAGCCCGAGAGCTTCGCGGTGCCGCCCAGCTGGCAGGCGATGCTGACGTCGGTGGTCACCAGCGGCTGCGACAGCCGATCGGCGCCGGTCTTGGTGGAGCCCGAGGCCGCGTACAGCGCCTCCGCCGCTCCCTGCTTACCGCTCTGAATCTTCTCGCCCGGGCCACACGCCGCCAGCGCGAGGGCAAAGCACGACACCACAGTGATTCGGTTCAACATCGAGGGCCTCCGTTTTCGCCGCGGTCCCCTTTGATCGCGGCTCAGTTTGCGGACTGCGCTTCCCTTTGTTGCGGGGCGGTTTCTAACCGATCGAGAAAAACCCGCCAGACTTGATCGCGTGCCAGCCTTTCATGTCGGTCCAACTCCCACACCCGGGTTTGGATCGGGAGAAAGGTGCCAGACACTTTTCACGGGGCTGTACCGATTCTTGATCGCCCTGAAAACTCAGCTATTTTTCGACCGTGGTGGGAAGAAGTGGAATTTTTAGGATCAAAAGCCCGAAAAAGGGCTAGATCCAGCCATCGTCGGGAAAGCAGCGGAGGCCGAGTTTTCGCCTCCAGCGTGATCGGAGCGGGTGGATGTTTCGCGGGGTTTTCGAGCATCAGATCGACGCCAAGGGGCGCACGAGCTTTCCCGCCAAGCTGCGGGAGACGCTCGTCGGCACCTATGACGACCGGCTGATTCTCACCACCGCTCTGGATCCCTGCCTCCACGCCTACCCGGTGAAAGAGTGGGAGTCGCTCGAAGGCGCCCTGGCCAAGCGCAACCCGATGGAGCCGGGCGTGAAGACGCTGATGCGTCTCTACGTCGCCCAGGCGCAGGAAGTGACGATCGACAAGCTCGGCCGGCTGCTGGTGCCTCCGACGCTCCGCGACCACGCCGGGCTCCACAAAGAAGTCGTGTGGGCCGGCATGGTGAAGGTGATCGAGCTCTGGTCGAAGGAAGGCTGGGCCAAGGCTCAGCAAGACGCCCGCGAAGGCGTCGACTCCGCCGAAGTGGCCCGCGTGCTCGGCGAGCTGAGGTCTCAATGAATTCCACCCCGCGGTACCTCCAAGGATCGAAATGAACGCGCCTGCCTTGCAACTGCTCGAGCTCGTCGGCCCCGAAGTCGCGGTGCCGCACACGATGACGCTCTACCTGGAGGGTGAGATCGGCCAGACCGAGTGGTCTGACGTGTCGGCGCAGCTGTTTCGCTACGCCAACCGCCGGGTGCGCCACGTGGTGATGGACTTCACCGACGTCTCGCACCTCGACTACCGGGTGGTTCGCCCGCTGATCGCGCGCACCGACTCGTTTCGCGCGGTCGGCGGCGACGTGAAGCTCTCGGGCCTCTCGCCCTACCTATTCGCGATCTTCAAGAGCGCCGGCGCGCACGAAGCGTTCGACGTGTTCGCCACCGCCGCCGAAGCGTCGGCTTCGTTCAGGCGGTGAGGTGGCCTTCGAGCATCAGAGCGTCTTGCTGGTCGAGACGGTCGAGTTGCTCGACCCGAAGGAAGGTTCAGTGATCGTCGACGGGACGTTGGGTGGAGGCGGGCACAGCGAAGCGCTCCTGGCGCGGGGCGCGACCGTGCTCGGCTTCGATCGCGACCCCTCGGCGTTGAACGCGGCGCGCGAGCGGCTGTCGAAGTTCGGCCCGCGCTTCGAAGCGGTGGAGGCGAACTTCTCGGAGCTGACCCAGGTGCTCGGCGAGCGAAAGGTCGACGGCGTGCTGCTCGACCTCGGCGTCTCGTCGCACCAGCTCGACACCGCCGGCCGCGGCTTCTCGTTCCGCATGGACGGCCCGTTGGACATGCGCATGGGCGGCTCCGGCCCCACCGCCGCCGAGATGATCTCGTTCACCGAAGAATCAGACCTCGCCGATCTGATCTACGAGCTGGGCGAAGAGCGCTTCAGCCGGCCGATCGCGCGCGTGCTCAAGGCCACCCAGCCGAAGACCACCTTCGAGGCGGTCGCGGCGGTCGAAAAAGCGGTGCCCCGCAAGGCCTGGCCGAAAGAGATTCACGTCGCCACCCGCACCTTTCAGGCGCTCCGCATGGCGGTGAACGGCGAGCTCGAGTCGCTCGACGCCGCCCTCGCCGCGCTCCCCACCGTGCTCGCTCCCGGCGGAGTGGCGGCGGTGATCACCTTTCACTCGCTCGAAGACCGGGCGGTGAAGCGCGCCTTCAACAAGCTGTGCGGCAAGGAGCCCGACGAGACGCCGCGCGGCTTGCCGATCATGCCGGTGAAGGCCGAGCCCCAGTTCGATGCACTGACCAAGAAGCCGATCGTGGCGGCCGACGCCGAGCTGGCGTCGAACCCGCGATCCCGGAGCGCCAAGCTGCGCGGAATCAGGAAACGCAAGCCGTGAACGGAGCGATCGAAGCCCGCAGGGGCGTGTCGTTCGGAGTGATTGTTTTCGAGCTGGTGCCCGCGGCGCTGCTGGTGGCGTTGTTCGCCGCCGTCGGCATCGTGCACGTCACCGGCCGGGTGCTGGTGGTGAAGGTCGGCTACCAGCTGTCGAAGCTCGACGCCGATCGCGAGGTGCTCACCCGCGAGCACGACCGGCTGCAGCTCGAGCTCGCCACCGAGAAGGCGCCCGCCCGCCTCGAGGCCTACGCGAAGTCGATGGGCATGGCGGCGCCCGCTCCCTCCACCATCCTCCACGCCCGGGGTGGCCGTGGTCCGTGATCTGAAGCGCGCACGCTCTGCACCCGACCCCTCGCGCTGGATGCGCATGAGGGTGCTGATCGTGTGCGGCGTGTTCCTCACCCTGCTGCTCGGGGTGTTCAGCCGCGCGGTTCAGCTCCAGGTTCAGCAGCGCGATCAGCTGAAGGGCATGGCGCAGGATCAGTACGTGCGGCAGATCGAGATTCCCGCCCGGCGCGGTGACGTGCTCGATCGCCGCGGGGTGCCGCTCGCCCAGTCGGTCGACGTCGACTCGATCTGGATCGACCCGTCGATGCTGCCCGACCCGAAGCTCGCCGCCCGCATGCTGGCGCGCACCCTCGACCTCGAGACCGACGATCTCCAGGGCCGGTTCACCAAGGCCAAGCGCTTCGCCTGGGTGAAGCGGCAGGTCACTCCCGCCGAGGTGGCCAAGGTCAACGCGCTCAACCTCCCCGGCATCGGCCTCACCAAGGAGCCGCGCCGCTTCTACCCGCAGCGCGAGCTCGCCGCCCACGTGCTCGGCCTGGTCGGCACCGACGGCCACGGGTTGGATGGCCTCGAGCTCTCGTTCGAAGACGAGCTCTCGGGCGACGCGGTCACCCAGCCCGCGCTGCGCGACGCGCGCGGCCGCAAGCTCAACACCGTGGGCTCCGCCGACCCGATCGCGCGCGAGGGCGCCACCCTCACCCTCACCCTCGATCGCCAGATTCAGTGGCTGACCGAGAAGGCGCTGGTCAAAGCGGTCACCGACGCCAAGGCGATCGCCGGCATGGCGGTGGTGCTCGACCCGCGCACCGGCGAGATTCTCGCGCTCGCCAACGCGCCGCGCTTCAACCCCAACGCGCCGCAAGACGCGAAGAAAGACGCCTTTCGCAACCGCGCGGTCAGCGACGCGTTCGAGCCCGGCTCCACCTTCAAGGCCTTCGTCGTCTCCGCCGCGCTCGAAGAGAAGCTGGTCACCGAGAGCACCACCTTCGACACCAACGGCGGCGCGTGGACGATCGGCAAGAACGTCATTCACGACACCCACCCGCACGGCACCATCGACACCAAGACCGTGCTCCAGGTCAGCTCCAACATCGGCGCCGCCAAGATCGCCGGGCTGCTCGGCCGCGAGAAGCTCCAGTCGTATTATTCGAAGTTCGGCCTCGGCGAGAAACCGGGCATGGGCCTGCCCGGTGAAGCGCGCGGCCAGGTGCCGTTTCCCAAGGCCGAGGTGCAGCTCGCCACCCAGGCGTTCGGTCAGGGCGTGAGCGCCAGCGCGGTGCAGGTCGCCGCCGCCTACGGAGCGCTCGCCAACGGCGGCGTGCTGATGAAGCCGTACGTCGTCTCCAAGGTCACCGACCCCGACGGGGTGGTGCTGCTCGACAACAAGCCCACCCCGGTCCGTCGAGTGGTGAGCGAAAAATCGGCGCGGCGCACGATTGCGATGCTCGAGTCGGTGGTCGAAAAAGAGGGCACCGCTCCGAAAGCGCGCCTCGACGAGTACCGGGTCGCCGGCAAGACCGGCACCGCGCAGAAGCCCGACCCGGTCTCCCGCGGGTATTCCGAGAAGCGCATCGGCAGCTTCATCGGCGTGGTGCCGGCCGAAGACCCGCGCCTGGTCATCTACATCGTGATCGACGAGCCCGAGACCGACCCCTACGGCGGCATCATCGCCGCGCCCGCCTTCAAGGAGATCGCCACCGCCGCGCTCCCTTATTTGTCGGTGCCCCCCTCCAAGAACATGCCGCCCCCTCCGGCCCAATCGGTCGCCAAGACTGCGACGACGCTGGACAAACCCGAGAAGCCTGCTCCCACCCCTCCGGCCGGTCTGGCCGCCGCCTTCGCAAAAGCGCAGGAAAACGTGACCGAAGAGGCCCCGGTCGTGGTTGGCTCCGTCCGGGTTCCCGACTTGCGGGGCAGGGCCGGACGTGAGGCGGTAACCCAGCTGCTCGCCGCGGCATTGGAGCCGCGTCTCGAGGGCACTGGTTGGGTGACGGGTCAACGTCCGGCTGCGGGAAGTCTGGTGGAAAAAGGAAGTCGCGTGACCCTGGAGCTGGCAGGGACTTTGCCCTTAACAACTCGTTGATGGTGCCGACGGCCTCGACGGCCGTGGGCAGGAAGACACAGTGATGAAGCTCGATCAATTGCTTGCCGGAGTGGCGGAGCCGCCCAAGGGCAAGAGCAACCTCGAGATCACCGGCGTGCAGTTCGACAGCCGCCAGGTGAAGGCAGGCGACGTGTTCGTCGCGCTGCCCGGCACCAAGGCCGACGGAGTCGCCTTCGCCGCCGACGCGGTGAACAAAGGCGCGGTCGCGGTGGTCGCCAGTAAAGACGTCGCCGGTGTCAAGGTGCCGGTGATCAAGGTCGCCGACGCCCGCCAGGCGATCGCGCTGCTCGCGGCCAACTTCTACAAGCAGCCCGCCAAGGAGCTGCGCCTGCTCGGCATCACCGGCACCAACGGCAAGACCACCACCGCGTGGTTGTTGGAGTCGATCTGCCAGTCGGGCGGCGCGACCTGCGGCCTGATGGGCACCATCGAGACCCGGTTTCAGGGCAAGCGGCTGCCGCCGACCCACACCACCCCCGACCCGGTGGGGCTGCACCGCACCTTCCGCGAGATGGTCGATCAGGGCGTCGACACCGTGGTGATGGAAGTGTCGAGCCACGCGCTCGATCAGCAGCGGGTGCACGGGCTGCAGTTCTCGACCGCCGCGTTCACCAACCTCTCGCGCGATCACTTGGACTACCACTCCGACATGGAGACGTACTTCCAGGCGAAGCGGGCGCTGTTCACCTCGCTGCTGTCGCCCACCGGCACCGCGGTGGTGAACGGCGACGACACCTACTGCAACCGCATCTACAACGAGCTGCGCAACGAGAAGCGCGCCGCGTGGCGGTTCTCGCGCGCCGGCAACGGAGAGATCTCGGCCGCCAACGTCGAGATGACCCCGCGCGGCATCAAGGCGACGCTGAAGACCTTCGCCGGCGACATCGCGGTGAAGTCGACCCTGGTCGGCCCCCACAACCTCGAGAACATTCTCTGCGCCGCGGGCATGGCGCTCTCGGCGGGTTACTCGCGCCGCGACGTTCAAGAAGGCATCGAGCGGGTCGAGCGCGTGCCGGGCCGCATGGAGCGCGTCGAGAGCAAGGGCATCACCGCGCTGATCGACTACGCGCACACCGACGACGCGCTGCGAAAGGCGCTCGAGTCGGCGCGCAGCGTGACCAAGGGCCGGCTGATCGTGGTGTTCGGCGCCGGCGGAGATCGCGACAAGGGCAAGCGGCCGCTGATGGGCGAAGCGGCGGGCGAGCTGTCCGACATTCCGATCGTCACCTCCGACAACCCGCGCGGCGAAGACCCCGACGAGATCATCTCGGGCATCACCCCCGGCCTCGAGAAGCAGGGCCTGCGGCGCATGGGCGTGGCGAAGGCGAAGCAGGGAGAGCGCGGCTACATCGTCGAAGCAGACCGGGCGGCCGCGATCGCGCTCGCCGCCTCGCTCGCCAAAGACGGAGACGTGCTGCTGATCGCCGGCAAGGGCCACGAGAAATACCAGGAACAAGAAGGCGAGAAGAAGCCGTTCAACGATCTGGAGGTCGCGGCGAAGGCGTTGGGCACCAGTCCTTAGAGGCGTAGAGATGGCAGTTCGTTTTTCAGACGACCAGATCGCAAAAGCCACCGGAGCCCACCGCGTGCGCATCGGGTCGCGCGCCTCCTACGACTCGGTCTGCACCGACACCCGCGCGCTGAAACCCGGCGCGCTCTTCGTCGCGCTGAAGGGCGAGCGGTTCGACGCCCACGAGTTTCTCTTTCAGGCCGGTGAGAGCGGCGCCGCCGGCGTGGTGGTGCAGGCCGGCCACCCGTACAAGATGCCGTCGCCCGAGGTGGCGGTCTACGAAGTGCCCGACACCCTGGTCGCGCTCGGCGCGCTCGCGCACGCGCACCGGCTCCGCTTCAAGCACCCGGTCGGAGCGGTCACCGGCAGCAACGGCAAGACCACCACCAAAGAGCTGCTCGGCGCGATCCTCGAGACCCGCGGCCCGGCGCTGAAGACGAAGGGCAACCTCAACAACGAGGTCGGCGTACCGCTCACCCTGTTCGAGCTCACTCCGCAGCACGTCGCCGCCGCGGTGGAGATGGGCATGAACCACCCGGGCGAGATCTCGCGGCTGGTGGCGATCGCGAAGCCCGACGCCGCGCTGATCACCATCGTGCAGCCCGCCCACCTCGAGCACCTCGGCAGCATCGACGGGGTGGCGAAGGCGAAAGGCGAGATCTTCGAAGGCCTGGAGCCCGGCGCCACCGCGGTGGTGAACCTCGACGACGCCCGCATCGTCGCCCAGGCCGAGCGCTGCAAGCCGGGGGTGAAGAAGCTCACCTTCGGCCGCGCCGCCGGCGCCGACGTGCACCTCGCCAAGGTCGAGCCGCGCGGGCGCTCCGGGCTCTCGCTCACCGTGCGCTGCGCCGGCAAGGAGTACCCGGTCGCGCTCCACCTGATCGGCGAGCACAACGCCAACAACGCCACCGGCGCTTTCGCCCTCGCGGTCGCGCTCGGCTACTCACCCGAAGAGTGCGTGCGCGGGCTCGAGGCCGCCCAGGCCCACTCGCGCCGCCTGCAGCTGGTCGATGCGCCGGGCGGCGTGACGGTGATCGACGACTGCTACAACGCCAACCCCGCCTCGATGAGCGCGGCGCTCGATGCGCTCACCACCCTCGCGGCCAAGGGCCGGCCGGTGGCGGTGCTGGGCGACATGCTCGAGCTCGGCCCCGGCGAGCTGCAAGAGCACGAGCAGCTCGGCGTGAAGGCCGCCGGGCACGCGAAGCTGCTGGGGTTCTTCGGCCCGCGCTCGAAGGCCGGCTGGGCGCAGGCGGTGAAGCGCCTGGGCATGAGCGCCCAGCACTTCGAAGACATCGACGCGCTCAACGCCTGGCTGAAGTCACAGCTCAAAGACGGCGACTGGGTGCTGGTGAAGGGCAGCCGGGGCATGAAGCTGGAGCGGGTGGTCGAGGCGCTCACCGGCAAGAGCGGCGGGGGAGGGCACTGAATGCTGTACCTCCTCTACGAGCGGCTGAAAGAGACCGACGCCGGCCACTGGCTCAACTTTCTCAAGTACCCGACCTTTCGCATCATCGCCGGCGGCGTGGCCGCGCTCGCGCTCGGCATGTTCATCGGCCCCAAGCTGATCGAGCGCCTGCGCTTCGCCCAGCACGGCCAGAGCAACGTTCGCGAAGACACCCCCGACTCCCATCAGAAGAAGAAGGGCACGCCCACCCTCGGCGGCCTGCTGATCTTGATCGGCATCGTCGCCGCCACCCTGCTGTTCGCCGACCTCTCATCGCGGGTGGTGTGGGCGGCGCTGCTGATGACGGTCGGCTTCGGCTTCATCGGCTTCCTCGACGACTGGCTCAAGCTCTCGAAGCGCAACAGCAAGGGACTCGCCGGCCGCTACAAGCTGGTGCTCCAGACCACCTTCTTTCTGATCGGCATCTTCGGGCTGCTCACCGACTACTCCGGTGGCGTGCACCTGATGCTCGACACCAAGCTCACCATTCCCTTCGTGCCCACCCACTGGGCCCACCCCGACCTCGGCTGGTTCTACGTGCCGTTCGCGTTCATCGTGGTGGTCGGCACCTCCAACGCGGTCAACCTCACCGACGGCCTCGACGGCCTGGCGATCGCCCCCACCATCGTCGCCGCCACCACCTTCGCGGTGCTCTGCTACGTCGCCGGCACCTCGGTCGCGATCGCCGACATCATTCACCCCGCCAACGGCATGCCCCGGCTGATCGGCGTGCCGCTCCACGAGTACCTCGGCATCGCCAAGGTCGACGGCGGCGCCGAGCTGGCCGTCTTCTGCGCGGCGATCGTCGGCGCCGGCATCGGCTTCCTCTGGTTCAACACCTACCCGGCGTCGGTGTTCATGGGCGACGTCGGCTCGCTCGCGCTCGGCGGCGCGCTCGGCACCCTGGCGGTGCTGTCGAAGAACGAGCTGGTGAGCGCGATCATCGACGGCGTGTTCCTCGCCGAGATCCTCTCGGTGATGATTCAGGTGGTCAGCTTCAAGACCCGGGGCAAACGCGTCTTCAAGATGGCGCCGGTGCACCACCACTTCGAGCTCTCGGGCGTACAGGAGCCGAAGATCATCGTCCGCTTCTGGATCGTCTCCATTCTCTGCGCAGGCGTCGCGCTCCTGTCGCTCAAGCTGAGGTGACCGTGGCGTTCTCACCGACATCGGTCGCAGTGGTGGGGCTCGGCAAGTCGGGCAAGGGCGCGATCGAGCTGCTCTTGAAGCGGGGCGTGAAGGTCACCGCCTTCGACGAGAACGCGTCGTCTCCCGATGCGGAGGCCCTCCGCGCGACAGGCGTCGAGGTGAAGCTCGGCCCGCTGGCGCCCAAGCTGCTCGCCGGTCACGACTTCTGCGTCGTGTCTCCCGGCGTGCCGCTCGCCAAGCCCGAGCTGGCCGCCGCGCGCGCGCAGGGCGCGAACCTGATCGGCGAGGTCGAGCTCGCCTGGCGCTGCCTCCCCGACGGCGCCGGCCCTGTGCTCGGCATCACCGGCACCAACGGCAAGAGCACCACCACCGCGCTGTTGGGCGAGCTGGTGAAACAGACCGGCAAGAAGACCTTCGTCGGAGGCAACCTCGGTCTCGCCTTCACCCACGCCTGCGCCGAGAAATACGACGCGCACGTGGTCGAGCTCTCCAGCTTTCAGCTCGAGGGCACCACCTCGATGAGCTGCCTCGGCGCGGCGATCTTGAACCTCACGCCCGATCACCTCGATCGCTACCCGACCCACGAAGCCTACGGCGAGGCGAAGGCGCGCATCTTCGATCGCCAGCCGAAAGAAGGCTTCGCGGTGGTGAACGCCGACGACTTCGCGGTGGTCGCCCTCGCCAAGCGCGCCACCGTGCCCGTCTACGGCTTCTCGCTCGACCCCAACCGCACCAACGCCGGCTTCGGCGGCATCGCCACCGGCCGCGACGGCGCCTTCGTGCTGATCGGCGGCGGCTTTCGCGGCGAGCGCTACTCGGTGAACAACCCCGCGCTCCGCGGCAACCACAACCTCCAGAACGCGATGGCGGCGGTGCTGCTGGCGCGCAAGTTCGGCGCCACCCAGGAGCAGGTTCAGAAGGGCCTCGACGCGTTCGGCGGCCTCGCCCACCGGCTCGAGCGGGTCCGTCAGCTCGACGGGGTGGAGTGGATCAACGACTCCAAGGCCACCAACGTCGACTCCTCGCTGGTCGCGCTGAAGGCGCTCAGGGGCGGCATCTGGCTGATCGCCGGCGGCAAGGGCAAGGGCGCGCCCTACACCCCGCTGGTCGAGGCTTCGCGCGGCAAGGTGAAGGCGGTGCTGACCATCGGCGCCGACGCGCCCAACATCGAGGCCGCGTTCAAGCCCCAGTTCGAGGTGATTGCCTGCGGCACCCTCGAAGCGGCCATTACCAGAGCCCGGGGCCTGTCCAAAAAAGGTGACACCGTTCTGCTCTCACCGGCCTGCGCCTCGTACGACCAATTCGACAACTTCGAACATCGGGGTGACACTTTCAAACGCCTCGTCGGCGCCCTGACATGACCACGACCTCCAAAGCGTTCGCCGCTCCGAAGACCGTTGCCTACGATCCGTTGTTGCTCGGAGCCGTGCTCGCCCTGGTCGGCTTCGGCATGGTGATGGTCTACAGCGCCTCCGCGATCACCGCGCAGGACAAGCTCGGCGACAGCTTCTACTTTCTCGAGCGGCAGGCGACCGCCGCGGGCCTCGGCCTGGTGGCGATGGCGTTGGCGATGAAGCTCGGCTACCGCCGCTTCGCGCGCCTCGCCTGGCCGATGTTGTTGCTGGCGATCGTTCTGCTGGTCGCGGTGATGGTGCCGGGCATCGGCTCGACCGCGGGCGGCGCGCGCCGGTGGATCCGCTTTCCCGGCATCTCGATTCAGCCCGCCGAGGTCTGCAAGCTCGCCTGGGTGGTCTACCTCTCGTACTCGCTGGCGAAGAAGGCCGAGAAGGTGCGCGACTTCTCGATCGGGTTCCTGCCGCACATCTTCATCAGCGGCCTGCTGGTGCTCCTCTGCATGATGGAGCCCGACTTCGGCTCGTCGATCACGCTGCTGTTCCTGATGTTCGTGCTGCTGTTCACCGCCGGCGCGAAGCTCTCGTGGCTGGTCGGCTCGGTGCTGCTGGCGATCCCGTTCGGGTACCACGCGATCTCCAGCTCGACCTACCGCATGAACCGGATCCTCGCGTTCCTCGACCCGTGGAGCCACCGGCACGACGTCGGCTACCAGGTGGCCGAGTCGCTGATGTCGATCGGCTCGGGCGGGCTCACCGGCCTCGGCCTGGGCGACGGGCGGCAGAAGCTGTTCTTCCTGCCCGAGGCGCACAACGACTTCATCTTCGCGATCATCGGCGAAGAGCTGGGGCTGATCGGCGTCGCCTGCCTGCTCGCGCTCTACGGCATCGTGATCTGGCGCGGCGTGCGCGCGGCGATGAACGCCTCCGAGCCGTTCGGCACCTACCTGGGCCTCGGCGTCACCTCGCTGATCGGCTTTCAGGCGGTCACCAACATGGCGGTGGCGATGGGGCTGATGCCCACCAAGGGCCTCACGCTCCCGTTCGTCTCGTACGGTGGCTCGTCGCTGATCGTGCTGATGGGCGCCGCGGGGCTGTTGCTGTCGGTGAGCGGCACCGCCGAGGGCATCAAGCGCCGCGAGACGGCGCGCGCGCGCAAGTCGTCGACCGAGCTGCGCGCGATTCCTCCTGACGCCACCGGGGTTCCTGCCTAATGAGAGTCATGATCGCCGGAGGCGGAACCGGCGGACATCTCTTCCCAGGCATCGCACTGGCAGAAGAAGTCGCCACCCGTCACCCCAAGAACACCATCGTCTTCGTCGGCACCACCCGGGGCCTCGAGGCGCGGGTGGTTCCCCAGTCGGGGTTCACCTTCGAGCCGATCCCTTCGCGCGGGTTGAAGGGCATGGGGCCGCTCCGGCTGGTGTTGGGGCTGTTGATGCTCCCCATTTCGTTCCTCTCCGCGGTGCGGCTGCTGCTCCGCTACAAGCCCGACGTGGTGGTCGGCGTCGGCGGCTACTCGTCGGGGCCGGTGGTGATGGCGGCGTTTCTGCTGCGCATTCCCACCGCGGTGCAGGAGCAGAACGCGCTCCCCGGCCTCACCAACAAGATCCTCGGGCGCTTCGTCGACGCGGTGTTCCTCACCTTCGAAGACCAGAAGCACTTCTTCCCCCAGAAGAAGGTGCACCTGATCGGCAACCCGATTCGCAAGAAGCTGATGGAGAACTTTCTGCGCGGCAACGCGCCGCACGAGAAGTTCACCCTGCTCGTCTTCGGTGGCTCGCTCGGCGCCAAAGGCCTCAACTCGCGGGTGCTCGGCGCGCTCGAGCACCTGGAAGACCTGAAAGATCAGCTCCGCTTCACCCACCAGACCGGCAAGGCCGATTTGCCCGAGGTGAAGGCGGCTTACGAGAAGCGCGGCTACGACGCCAAGGTGGTCGAGTTCATCGACGACATGTCGGCCGCCTACGCCGAGAGCGAGCTGGTGATCTGCCGCGCCGGAGCGACCACCATCGCCGAGCTGACGGTGGCGAAGAAGGCGTCGATTCTGGTTCCGTTTCCCTTCGCGACCGACGATCACCAGGCGGTGAACGCTCAATCCCTGGTTCAGGCCGGAGCCGCCCTGATGTACCGCGAGGCCGAGCTCGACGGCAGCAAGCTCGCCAACGAGATTCGCGCGCTGAAGAGCGACCCGCCGCGCCTTCGCAAGATGGAGAAGGCCGCCGGTCTGCTCGGCCGCCCCGAGGCCGCCAAGGAGCTCGCCGACGAGCTGGTGAAGATGATGGTCGATCGCTGGGGCGGCTCCGGCCGCAAGCGCTCCGACACCTCGCAGAAGCTCACCCAGCAGCTGCCCGAGGGCGCGAAGGAGCAGCGCCCGTGACGATGCCTTCGCCCAGCGCGCCGAAGTTCGGCAGCCGCTTCAAGACCCGTCACGCCGCGCACGTGCACTTCGTCGGCATCGGCGGCATCGGCATGAGCGGCATCGCCGAGGTGCTGCTCAACCTCGGCTACACCGTCTCGGGCTCCGACCTGAAAGAGACCGAGATCACCAAGCGGCTGGTCTCGCTCGGCGCCCGCTGCTTCGCCGGCCACCGCGCCGACAACCTCGCCGACGTCGACGTGGTGGTGATCTCGTCGGCGGTGCGCCCCGACAACCCGGAGGTCGTCGCTGCCCGTCAGCGCAAGATCCCGGTGGTGCCGCGCGCAGAGATGCTCGCCGAGCTGATGCGGCTGAAGTACTCGGTCGCGATCGCCGGCTCCCACGGCAAGACCACCACCACCTCGATGGTCGCCACCGTGCTCAACGCCGCCGGGCTCGACCCGACCGCGGTGGTGGGCGGCAAGGTGAACGTGCTCGGCTCCAACGCCAAGCTCGGCAAGTCGGAGCTGATGGTGGTGGAGGCCGACGAGTCTGACGGCAGCTTCTTGAAGCTCCACCCGTCGATCGCGGTGGTCACCAACATCGACCCCGAGCACCTCGACCACTTCAAGACGCTCGACGCGCTCAAGGCGGCGTTCGCGGAGTTCTGCAACCGGGTGCCGTTCTACGGGCTCAACGTGCTCTGCCTCGATCACCCCAACGTGCAGTCGCTGGTGCCGCTGATGGAGAAGCGCTTCGTCACCTACGGCAGCTCGCACGCCGCCGACTACCGGGTGGAGCGGATTCAGCTCGAGGGCTACCAGACCCACTTTCGCGCCTACCGCCACGATCAAGACCTGGGCGACTTCACGGTGAAGATGGTCGGCGCGCACAACGCGATGAACGCGCTCTCGGTGATCGCGGTCGCCGAAGAGCTCCACATTCCACTCGACACCGTGCGCGAGGCGCTCGCCGGCTTCGGAGGCGTGCAGCGCCGCTTCACCATTCGCGGCGAAGCGAAGGGCATCACCGTGGTCGACGACTACGGCCACCACCCGGCCGAGGTTCGCGCCACCCTCGCCGGCGCGCGCAAGGCGTTCGGCCGCCGGCTGGTGGTCGCGTTTCAGCCGCACCGCTACACCCGCACCCGCGATCTGCTCGGCGACTTCGTCTCTGCGTTCAACGACGCCGACGTGCTGCTGCTCACCAACATCTACGCCGCGGGAGAAGACCCGATCCCCGGCATCAGCGGCCAGTCGCTCGCCGACGCGGTGGTGCGTCACGGCCACCCCGACGTGACCTACGTCGACAAGCGCACCGACCTCGCCAGGCGGCTCTCCGAGATCGTGCAGCCCGGCGACATCGTGCTCACCCTCGGCGCGGGCGACATCACCAACACCGGCCCCGAGCTGCTCACCCTCCTGTCGAAGTGACGCATGACCTCCGGTGTCCTTCGAGCTCCGCGCATCACCGATCTCCTCGGCTCACTCAACCTGGGAGAGGTGCGCGGCGACTTCCCGCTCGAGAAGTGGTGCACCGTGCGGGTGGGCGGCGCCGCCGAGGCGTGGGTGAAGCCCTCCACCCCTGACGCGATCGTGCGGCTGCTGAAGTTCAACCGGGTTCAAGGCTTCCCGGTCTGGCTGCTCGGCGGAGGCGCGAACACGCTGATCGGCGACGGCGGCGTCCCCGGCGTCACCCTCAAGCTGCCCTCCGATCTCTACCCCGAAGAAGTCGACAAGGCCTCGGGCCGCATCACCCTCTGCGGCGGCGCGGCGATCAACCGGCTCGTCACCCTGATGACGAAGCACAAGCTGGTGGGCGCGGAGTTTCTCGCCGGCATTCCCGGCACCATCGGCGGCGCGACCGCGATGAACGCCGGCACCAAGAACGGCGAGTGCATGACCCGGGTCGAAGCGGTCGAGCTCGCCACCGTCGACGGCATCGGCTGGGTCGAGGCGAAGTCGATTCCCTTTCGCTACCGCCACACCGAGCTACCGCAGGGCGCGGTGGTCACCCGGGTGCGCTTTCAGCTGGCCGAAGGCGACCTGGAAGAGTCGGCCGCGAAGATGGAAGCCGACCTCGGTTACCGCAAACGAACCCAGCCGCTCTCGCAGCCGAACTTCGGCTCGGTGTTCACCAACCCGCCCGGAGATCACGCGGGCCGCCTGATCGAGTTCGTGCAGCTCAAGGGCCACACCATCGGCCGGGCGCAGATCTCGACGCTCCACGCGAACTGGATCGTCAACCTCGGCGGCGCGACCGCGCACGACGTGGTGGCGTTGATGGACCTGGCGCAGAAACGCGTGCTCGACGCCACCGGCGTTCAGCTCACGCCCGAAGTGAAACGAATCGGAGTCTTCACGTGAACCCCACCCGCATCGACCCTGCGAAGTTGAAAACCATGCGCATCGGAGTCCTCGAAGGAGGCCTCTCCACCGAGCGCGAAGTCTCGCAACGCTCCGGCGCCGCGATCGCCAAGGGCCTGCGCGAAGCGGGCTACCAGGTGGTGCAGCTCGACGTCGGCAAGGATCTCCCTGCGAAGCTGGTGGCCGAGAAGGTCGAGGTCGCCTTCATCGCGCTCCACGGCCGCTACGGCGAAGACGGCTGCATTCAGGGGCTGCTCGAGTCGATGTTCATTCCCTACACCGGCTCGGGCGTGCTCGCGTCGTCGGTGGGCATGGAGAAGGTGTTCACCAAGCAGGTGTTCGTCGCACACGGCATTCCCACGCCGAAGTTCGCCGCCTTCACCTCGGCCGAAGAGGCGTTGAAGTCGAGCTTCGAGCTGCCGTGCGTGGTGAAGCCGTCGAACGAGGGCTCGTCGGTGGGCGTGGCGATCTGCAAGACCCGCGAGGAATACGACGCGGCGGTGAAAGACGCGTCGAAGTACGCCGGCAAGATTCTGGTCGAGCAGTACGTGAAGGGCAGGGAAGTGCAGGGCGCGGTGCTCGACGACGAAGCGCTCGGCGTGATCGAGATCAAACCGGCGCGCGAGTTCTACGACTACCAGGCGAAGTACGGCGCCAACTCGGGCACCCAGTACCTGTTCCCCGCGCCGATCCCCAAGCCGCAGTACGACCGGGTGATGGAGCTGTGCCTGAAAGCCCACCAGGCGCTCGGCTGCTCCGGGGCGACCCGCAGCGACGCGATCGTCACCGAGTCGGGCGAAGTCACGCTTCTCGAAGTGAACACGCTCCCCGGCTTCACCGCGACCAGCCTGCTGCCCAAGATCGCGGCCGGGCGTGGGCTCAGCTTCAGCCAGCTCTGCGAGCGCGTCTTGCAGTCCGCCTCGCTAAAGGCCTGAAAACACTCCCTCTCCCTGACGAGGGAGAGGGTGGCGCGAAGCGCCGGGAGAGGTCTCGTCGCAGACCCGGCTGCCCCTTCGCCGCCACAGCTACATCTCTGTGGTCGAAAAATTGCCCAGCCCGATCTTCGGCCTTTTGATGGGCGGCGTAGTCCCCCCAACATCCATGTTGCTGCGTTCGAAGAAGAACCGCCGGAAGGTCGATCCGGCCAAGCGCGCCGCGGAGCTCAAAGCCGCGGCGAGCGCTCACGCGCCGAAAATCATTCGGGCGCTGGGCATTGTCGCGTTCATCGCGGCCCTCGGCGCAGGCGGGTGGTTCGGCTGGCAGTGGGCGCAGACCGCTCCGCAGCTCTCGATCCACACGCTCCAGATTCACGGCAACGAGCGCGCCACCAACGACGAGCTGCTGCGCATCTCGGGTCTCGCGATCGGCCAGAACCTGGTCTCGCTCGACGTCGCCGCCGCCGAGCGCGGCCTCGCCGCCCACCCCTGGGTGAAGTCGGCGATCGTCACCCGTCACTTCCCGACCGCGCTCGAGATTCAGATCCAGGAGCACGAGCCCTCCGCGCTCGCCACCCTGGGCGACCTCTACCTGGTCGACGCCGAGGGCGTGCCCTTCAAGAAGCTGCAGAGCTCCGACGCGCAGAAGACGCCGGCCGATCTCCCGCTGCTGACCGGCATCGATCGCGACGAGTACCTGCGCAACAACTCCGACGGCAACACCCGGCTCTCTGCCGCGATCGCGCTCGACCGCGCCTTTCGCGCCGCGATCCCGAACGTGCACGTCTCCGAAGTCAGGCTGGAGGGCGACGCGGCGACCATCGTCACCGCCGACGGGCTCACCGTGCTGATGGGCGAGTCTCCGTGGGACGACAAGCTGACGCGGCTGAAGGCCGTGCGCGCCGAGCTGGCGAAGAAATCACTGACCGCCGAGGTGGTGCACCTCGACAACCGCGCTCACCCCGAATGGGTCGCGGTGCTGCCGAAGGGCGCAGCAGCGGTCGAAAAGGTTCCGGGCAAGAACTCCGAAAGGACAAAGCCCGGGAAGTGAACGCTGAACCCGAAAGGCTTCAGCCAACTGGGAGGTAGTCATGGGGAAAACCAAGGGCGGAGAGATCATCGTCGGCCTCGACATCGGCACGACCAAGATCTGCGCTGTCGTCGGCGAGCTGACCGACGACGGAATCGACATCATCGGAATCGGCACCCACCCCTCGAAGGGCCTGCGTAAGGGCGTGGTGGTGAACATCGAGGCGACCGTCGCTTCGATCAGGCGCGCGATCGAAGAAGCCGAGGCGATGGCCGGCACCGAGATCACCCACGTCTACACCGGCATCGCCGGCGGCCACATCAAGGGCTTCTCCAGCCGCGGAGTGGTCGCGCTGAAGGACAAGGAAGTGCGCGACGCCGACATCGCGCGGGTGATCGAGCAGGCGAAGACGGTGAACATTCCCGTCGATCGCGAAGTGATTCACGTGCTCCCCCAGGAGTTCATCGTCGACGAGCAGGGCGGGATCAAGGAGCCGCTCGGTATGGCCGGCTACCGCCTCGAGGCCAAGGTCCACATCGTCACCGGCGCGGTCGCCTCGGCGCAGAACATCGTCAAGTGCGCCAACCGCACCGGCCTCAACGTCGCCGACATCGTGCTCCAGCCGCTCGCGTCTTCAGAAGCGGTGCTCACCGAAGAAGAAAAAGAGCTCGGCGTCTGCCTGGTCGACATCGGCGGCGGCACCACCGACATCGCGATCTTCAACGGCGGCGCGATCGCGCACACCGCGGTGATCGCGCTCGGCGGCAACAACCTCACCAACGACATCGCGGTCGGTCTTCGCACCCCGGTGCACGAGGCGGAGCGGATCAAGCAGAAGTACGGCTGCGCGCTCAGCGCTCAGGTCGACAAGGCCGAGATGATCGAGGTGCCCTCGGTCGGCGGCCGCGAGGCGCGGGTGATGGGCCGGCAGATCCTCTCCGAGATCCTCGAGCCCCGCGTCGAAGAGCTCTTCCAGCTGGTGCTCCGCGAGGTCGAGCGCAACGGCTTCTCGGAGCTGCTCACCTCGGGCGTGGTGATCACCGGCGGCTCGACGATTCTCCCCGGGATGACCGAGCTGGCCGAAGAGGTGCTCGGCGTGCCGGTTCGCCGCGGCGTTCCCCGCGGCATCGGTGGCCTGGTCGACGTGGTGAAGAGCCCGATCTACGCGACCGGCGTCGGCCTGGTCGTCTACGGCGCCAAGCACCAGGACCGCCGCATGTTCCGCATTCGCGAAGAGAACGTCTTCAAGAAGGTCAAAGGCCGCATGCGCGAGTGGCTCGAGGAAGTGTTCTGAGCCTGTAGCACCACGTAGCTGAAAACTTGCGGGTTCTCCCAACGGGACCAAACTCATGAACGACTCTATGGACTCCTTCGATCAGACCAAGCAGGCAGCGAAGATCAAAGTGGTCGGCGTCGGTGGCGCCGGCTGCAACGCGGTGAACACGATGATCGCCAACTCGCTCGAGCGGGTTGAATTCATCGCGCTCAACACCGACATTCAGGCGCTCGCCGCCAACAAGGCGCAGACGCGCGCGCAGATCGGCCGTGAGCTGACCCGCGGGCTGGGCGCCGGCGCCAACCCCGAGATCGGCCGGCAGGCCGCCTCCGAATCGAAAGACGAGATCGCCCGGCTGATCGAGGGCGCCGACATGGTGTTCGTCACCGCCGGCATGGGCGGCGGCACCGGCACCGGCGCGGCTCCGGTGGTCGCCGACATCGCCAAGGCGATGGGCGCGCTCACCGTCGGCGTGGTGACCAAGCCGTTCACCTTCGAAGGCAACCGGCGCCGCAAGGCGGCCGAGCAGGGTCTTCAGGAGCTGAAGGCCGCGGTCGACACCCTGATCACGATTCCCAATCAGCGGCTGCTCACCATCTCCAACGAGCCGATGCCGCTGCTGGAGACGTTCAAGCGCGCCGACGAGGTGCTGCTCCACGCGGTGCAGGGCATCTCCGATCTGATCCAGTACCACGGGTACATCAACGTCGACTTCGCCGACGTGAAGACGATCATGAGCGAGCAGGGCCTGGCGCTGATGGGCACCGGCCGCTCCAACGGCACCCAGCGCGCGCTCAAGGCGATGGAGATGGCGATCAGCTCGCCTCTTCTCGAGGACGTCAGCATCGACGGCGCCCGCGGCATGCTGATCAACATCACCGGCGGCCGCGATCTGACCCTGCAGGAGGTCAGCGAGGCAGTCTCGCTCGCGCACGACGCGGCAGACCCGGAGTGCAACATCATCTTCGGCTCGCTGATCGACGAGAACATCACCGACGAGGTGAAGATCACCATCATCGCCACCGGCTTCGCGCCGCAGGCGGCCAAGCGCGCCACCGAGCGCGTCGCCCCGGTCGCGGTTCCCCGCCCGGTCGCGGCGCCGATCTCGGTCACCACCTCGGCTCCGGTGGTCTCGGTCACCGCGGTGCCCCCGCGCCCGACGCCTTCGAACGCCCACGCCCAGGCGCACCGCGAAGAAGTGGCCACCCTGGTCCCCTCCAAGGCCGGCGCCCGCACCCTCTCGGGCGAGACCAAGGCCACCACCAGCCCGCGGGTGGCGATCCCCCGCGAGCCCAACGGCCTCCCACTCGACGAAGACCAGTACGACATCCCCACCTTCCTGAGGCGGCAGGGACACACGGAGCTCCCGTAGTTGGAGTACAAGCCTGCGATCACCGTGATCGCAAAAGCTCCGGAGATGGCGGTTTCATACTGGGAAAGAAAGGCACCCACCGTGGTGCCTTTCTTTTGTGCGCTGTTCCTCTGCGCCTGCGGAGGAGCGGGTGAGTTCAAGGGCACCGTCGGCGGCAACAAGCTCGACGTGAACAGCGCGATGTTCGTCGAGCTGCGCGACTCGAGCGGCAACGACGTGAACACCATTCTGGTGCTCTCGAGCCGCTCCGACGTGTGCGCCGACGTGAAGGCGAACCGCGCGGTGGCGGGCACCAACCAGGCGGTGTTCAACCTCTCGCACCACGACACCGACAACTCGCCGCTGCCGCCCGACACCGGCACCTACGACACCGGCACCAACACCGCGCGGCGGTTCACCGTCGAGTTCGAGCACCTCGACTCGTCGTGCAACAACACGCTCGACGCCGACGCCGCGAAGGGCACCGGCACCGTCACCGTGCGCTCGATCGTGCCGCACGCCGGGGGCCACTTCGTCGGCAGCTTCACCCTCAGCTTCGGCCCGAACACCGAAGCCGTCACCGGCAACTTCGACACCTCCTACTGTGATGCGACGTTTTCGATTAACCCGGCTTGTGGTTGAAAGAGGCTCCATGCGTACGACCCTGATTGCAGTCGCTGCTGTCACGCTGTCTGCCTGCGCGGGCAACTCCTTCGACGGGAAAGTCGCCGGCGAGTCGATCAGCATCAAGAGCGCCGCGTTCCTGCAGAACCGCGACGGCGACGGCAAGCCGACCAGCGCGATGGTGCTGGTGGCCGACGTCGAGGGCGGGTGCGACTACATCAAGTCGAACCGCAACCCGAAGAACGGCACCTACGTCAGGTTCATTCTCTACAACCGTGACACCGGCAGCGGGAGCGAGCTGGCCGCCAGCAAGGGCGACTACACGGTGATCGACTACAACGTGAACTTCCTCACCCAGAAGGGGCTGTTCGCGACCAGCGTCTTCACCAAGAACGACACCAACTGCAGCAACGTGCTCGCGGCGAAGAACGCCGATGCGAAGTCGGGCGTGATCAAGGTCGACAGCTTCAAGGCCGAAGCCGGCGGCAACATCAGCGGCAGCTTCGACATCACCTACGGCGATCAGGCCGATCACATCACCGGCGGGTTCAACGCGCAGTTCTGCGACGCGACCTTCAGCACCCAGCCGAACTGCGAGTAACTACGGGTTGCCGCCGTCGGGCGACGCGAGCACGCACGCGTTCTTCGCGTCGTACTGGGCCTTGCAGTCCATCGACAGCTTGGTGCCGTCGGTCACTCCACCGGCAGTGCACCGCGAGTTGCTGTTGATGCACTCAAGCAGCGCCTTCGACTCCTTGGCGCACTTCGCGCCGTCGGCGATCGCCATGTCGCACTGGCTGATGTCTGCCGGAGTGAAGGGCGTGTCGTTCTGACACGGGCTCTTCTGTGCACAGGGGTCACCACCGCAGGCGCTCGAGGCCAGAAACAACGCTGCAATCAGCCGAGCGCGCATACGGGAAAACGATGGAAGACTCCGCCCGTTCATCACGCGGCGGAGTCTCCCATGAAACTTCTTAGAAGCAGCCGCCGTCCTGACCCGAACAGCAGGTGACGAACGCGGAGGTCTCGGTGTCACACTTGCCCGCAGTGAGGGTGCTGTGACCATCGCTGCCGCAGGTGGAGTTGTCCTTGCTGCACTGAGCAAGGGTCTTCGACTGCGTTCCGCAAGCGCCGTTCAGCAGCTTGTTGCACGCGTCGATCTGCGCCTGCGTCGGAGCAACGTCGTTCGCGCAAGGGCCCTTGTCGCTGCACGAGACCGACGAGCCACACGACATGAAACCGACCGCCGAAGCGACCAGCGCACCGGCCAACACCAGGTAACGAAGCTTCATTGTAGTTCTGCCTCCCCGAGAAATTTCGGTTGTGTCCCCTCCACTGCAGGACTGGGCGTGAAACTACAGGAAGGGCGCCTCACCGCAAGGAAATCTCGACCTTTTGGTCACCCCAGCGCGACAGGCGTTACAGGGGGGTAATCGTCAGGTTGTCGAAGAACAGCTGCGCTTCCCACGACGAGAAACCGAAGCGGTCGTGCTTGGGGCCGACCAGGGGAATCGGGTCGTCGAACTGCATGAACGGCTGCCCGTTGATGAACCACGAGATCAGCGAGCCGCGACGCTCGATCCGCCAGTGCTCTTTCTGCCCGATGGTGACGGGGAACGGGTTCGCCTCCACCCGCATCCGGGTGTCGGCCTTGAACACCCCCGTCGCCTTCAGGTCGGCGTTCGGCAGCTTCTTCTCGGTGGCGACCTGCTGCGCGTCTTTCTGCAGCTGCGCCAGCGGCGCGCCGTGCTCGTCCAACCGGGCGATGATCGAGAGCGAGTTGTTCCACCCGCCGTGAATCAGCACGTAGCCCGACGCGTGGTCGGAGCCGTCGCCGAAGATCTCGCACTTGATGTCGCCCTCTTGCGAGTACGAGGTCGCGTCGAACTCCACCGCCACGTTCTGCGGCAGCTTCGCCTTCAGCCAGAGCGGGTTGTTCTTCACGCCCGGCGAGAGCAGCTGCTCGCCCACCACCCGGTAGAAGCCGCCGGTCGACCAATAGTTGTTCTTCACCGTCGCCGGGTTCGAGAACTCGTCGGTGTACGGCACGCTCACCGTCGCCGGCTGGAGCGGGCGAAAGAAGTAGTAGTGAATCAGCGGCGCGTTCACCAACGCCACCAGGCCCAGAATCACGCCGATCGATCGCTTCGGCACCGGAGCAGGGCGCTCCCAGACCTCGGGCTCGCTCGCTTCGGCGGCGGCTTCCTCGACCTCGGGCTCTTTGCGCTTGGGCTCACCCATTGTTTCAGGCGGCGCGGTTAGCACTTCAGGCCGCGCACTTCAATTTCCACGGTTCTTCGAATAGTTGGCCCAGCGGTCTTCGAGATCTTTCTGTTTCTTGAGCTTCGACTTCGCCGTCGCCCGCTCGGCTTTGATCCGCTCCCGCTCCTCGGGAGAGAGCCGCACGAACAGCTGGTAGACCGAGCCCGCGAGCGTGAACAGGAACGCCGCCACCAACAGGCCCCACGGCTGCGCCGCCACCTGCTTCACCCAGCCCGCGCCCGGCATCACCCCCAGCGCGCCCAGCACCAACAACCAGCTGCCCACCGCCGACGACGCGATCGCGCCGATGTACCGGTGCAGCGCCACCCCGAGCGCGCCCACCACGATGAACGCCGGCACGAAGCCGAGCGCCCAGTCGTTCGAGCCCGCCACCTCGCCCGCGATCAGCCCCGCGGGAATGCCCGCCGCGAAGAACGTCGCCGCCGGAGGGAACAGAATGCCGAGCCCGAACAACATGCCCGCCGCCACGGTGCGAATCTGGGTCTGCGCCGCGCCGAAGCCGAACCGCTGGGCCAGAATCGGCGCCCAGATGAAGCCGACGATCGCGCCGATCGGGCCCGCCACCACCCTGAACAGCCGGCCGCTGCCGAACAGCAGCATCAACAGGCCGAGCGCGATCATCCCGCCCGCCACCGGCAGCGGGAGCCTCTGGTACACCGCGACCCAACCTTGAGGATCCCAGCGCTGGTACGGCTCGAGGGCTTTGAGGAGCTCTTCCAATTCAGTAGCGGGAGGCGATGAACAGCATCAACAGGAAGACACCCGCGGTCAGTCCCGCGAACACGTAGGCCTTCGGGTAGGGGCGGGTGCGCGCGATCAGCTCCTTCGCCGCGTCGGCCGCCGTCACCTCACGCTCGGGCGCGAACAGCTCTTTGCCCATCACCTTGCGCGCGTAATCTTCGTCGGCCGCCTGTGGGCCCGCGAGCACCGCTTGCGCGGCCTTGCGCGCCTGAACCTGGTCGCCCGCCTGGTAGGCGTCGAACGCCATCTCCAGCCGCGAGTCGGGATTGACCGCTTGACCGGCCTCGGCCTTGGCCTGCTTGTCCTTCTTCTGTTTCTTCGCCATCGCTTGGAACCTCTTTACCCCCAAAAACGCCTCACCAGTCACGTCTTTGGAATCGAGGCGGGGCGGAATAGGTTCCCTTGCCGTGCGCTTTTCACGCCGCACCCTCCTGGCCGCATCGACCGCGCTGACCGCCACCCGGGCGTTCGGCTTCGGCGACGCCAGCCGCTTCGTGCCCGCGGTCGCCCAGCACAAAGGCCACTGGGATGTGCGCAACTCGGGCCTCCGCCGCCTCGCCTGGGAGCTCCAGCGCCGCACCTCGGTCGAGGTGGTGCTCGAAGCGCGCCCGATGAAGCTCGACTCGCCGGAGCTGTTCGAGCACCCGTTTCTCTACCTCGGCGGCGAAGGCGAGCTGCCCGCGCTCACCGACTCCGAGGTCGAGAACCTCCGCCGCTACCTCACCTTCGGCGGCTTCTTGTTCGCCGACGCCAACGACGGCAGCGACGGCAGCGGCTTCGACGCCTCGTTTCGCCGCGAGCTCGCCCGGGTGCTCCCCAACGCGCCGCTCGGCGCGCTCCCGTCGACCCACGTGGTGTTCAAGACCTTCTTTCTGCTCGACGCCGCGCCGGGCCGGCTGCTCAACAAGCCCGAGCTCGAGGCCGCGATGCTCGGCAAGCGCGCCGCGGTGATCTACTCGCAGAACGACGTGCTGGGAGCGCTCGCGCGCGACGAGAGCGGCGGCTACCTCTACGACGTCAGCCCGGGCGGAGATCGCCAGCGCGAGTACGCCACCCGCCTGGCGCTCAACATCGCGATGTACGCGCTCTGCCTCGATTACAAGGACGACGCGGTCCACCTGCCGTTGATCATGAAGCGGCGCCGCTAGAGCAGGCACGACGTGAACCCCGAAGCCTCAGCGCCGGTCGACACCTGGAGACTCGTCAGTCTCTCGCCGCTCCCGGGCTGGGCGCTGATCATTCTCGCGCTCGCGATCGCCGCCGGCATCGCCTTCGCGTCGTGGGGCGTGCGCAAAGAAGCGGACCCGCGCAAGCGCGCCGCGCTCTGGTCGCTGCGGGCGCTCGCCGGAGTCTGTGCGCTGTTCTTCCTGCTCGAGCCCGCGCTGCAGAACCTTCAGGTCGCGCGGGTGAAGAGCCGGGTCGCGGTGGTGGTCGATCGCTCGGCGTCGATGGGCTTTCCGGTGGAGCCCAAGGGCGTCACCCGCAGCCAGGCGGTGGCGAAGGCGCTCGAGGCCGCGCAGCCCGAGCTGGAGTCGCTCAAAGACCGCTACACCTTCGAGTACCTCGGCTTCGACGGAGACCTCTCGCCGATCTCTCCCGAGACGCTGAGCAAAGAGCCGCCCCGCGGAGGCCGCACCGACCTGCTGGAGGCGCTCAAGGCGGTGAAGGCCACCGACGTCGCCAAGGGCACCCGAAAGCTCGCCGGCGTGGTGCTGATCTCCGACGGCGCCGACAACACCGAGCTGTCGCAGGGCTTCAACCCGCGGGCGAAACGGGCGATCACCGACCTCGGCGTGCCGCTCACCACCGTCTCGGTCGGCGAAGACGCGCTCAAAGACCTCGCGATCGACGCGATCAAGGTCGACGACTTCGCCTTCGTTCGCAGCTCGATCACCGTCGAGGCCACCGTGCACGCGCGCGGCTTCAAGGGCGAGCTCACCCACGCGGTGCTGCGCCGCGAGGGCAGGGTGGTCGCCTCGCGCGAAGTGCGGTTCGAGGGCAACGACGAGACCAAGACGGTGTCGTTTCAGTTCACGCCCGACCAGACCGGGCGCTTCGTCTACACGGTGACGATGCCGGTCTATCCGGACGAAGCGGTGACCGAGAACAACAGCCGCTCGTTCGCGCTGAAGGTGATTCGCGACCGGGTGCGGGTGTTGCTCGTCTCGGGCCGCCCCTCGTGGGACGAGCGCTTCTTGCGCGGGCTGCTCCGGCAGGACCCCAACGTCGAGCTGATCAGCTTCTACATCTTACGCAGCCAGTCCGACGCGACCCAGAGCTCCGACGACGAGAAAGACCTCTCGCTGATCCCGTTCCCCACCGACGAGATCTTCCGGGAGAAGGTCGACACCTTCGACGTGATCATCTTCTTGAACTTCGGCTACACCGAGCCCGGGCTGTCGATCACCGCCTACGAGCCGTACCTGAAGCGCTACGTGCAGAACGGCGGCGCGCTGGTGGTCGTCGGAGGAGACCGCAGCTTCGGCGCCGCGCACTACTCGTTCACCGAGCTCGCCGACGCGCTCCCTCTCGAAGGGCTCGGTACCGTCGACCCGGCGCCGTTCAAGGCGCGGCTCACCACCGAGGGCTCGCGGCACCCGGTCACCGCGCTGGGTGGCGCCGCGAGCAGCAACTTCGACGCCTGGTCGGCGCTGCCGGCGATTCCCGGCATCAACCTCACCCGCGCCCGGCCCGGAGCGACCGTGCTGCTCGAGCACCCATTCGCCACCGCGGAGGGCAAGAACGCGCCGCTGCTTGCGCTCTGGGAGTATGGCCGCGGCCGCTCGATGGCGCTCGCCACCGACGCCGCCTGGTACTGGGCGTTCCCGTCGCACTCCGGTGGCGCTCCCACCCGGCACTACGAGCACTTCTGGACCAACGCGCTGCGCTGGTTGGTGCGCGACCCCGATCTCACCACGCTGCAGATCACCGCTGACCCCGCGAGCGTCGAGCCGGGCCGCCCGGTCGGAGCCGCGATCGTCGCGCGCAAGAGCGACTACGAGCCGAACGCCGACGCCGAGCTCGACGTCGAGCTGATCGGCGCCGACGACCACCGCACCGTCGGCACTCAGACGGTTCGCGCCAACGCCGACGGCAGCGCCCGGGTCGAGTTCCCTCCGCCGCCCGCGGGCGCGTACCGCCTGGTGGTGAAATCGCGTTCTCCTGCTGAAGCCGCGGCGCCTCAACAGGCCGAAGATGCGGTCGCGGTGCGCGCGGTCGGCCCCGAGCTCTCCGACGCCCGGGTGGGCCGCGAGCTGCTCGGCGAGCTCGCCGCGCAGGGCGGCGGGCAGGCCCTCGCGATCAAAGACGGCTTGCCGCTCGCGTCACTTCCGTACGCCGAACCGCCGTTGGTGGAGGTCGGCCGCTCGAAAGACCAGCCCCTGTGGGATCGCTGGTATTGGCTGCTGGCGCTGGTGATGGTCCTCGGCGCAGAGTGGGGCCTGCGTCGCCGCTTCGGCTACGTCTGAGAGCCCCGCGTGGTCGAAAAGCTCAAAGCCGCGTTCCTCGGAATCTTCGCCGACGCCAGCTGGCCGATCACGATCGTCAAACAAGGCGCGTTCCTCCTGATCCCATTCGTGGGCTACGTCGCGCTGCTGGGCTGGCAGCGCCGCGCCTTCGAAGCGGCACGCGAGGGCGACCACAAGCTCCCGCCCGCCGGCTTCGGCGTCTACCTCTCCGCCGGTTGGACTCCGTTCTTCGCGATCGTGCTGATGTACCTGATCCCGGTCGCGCTCTTCAGTCTGCTGATCGGCGTGCCCGCGCAGATCCTCCACATTCGCATCGGCGCCTGGCTGCCGATGGAGATCTTCCAGGTGCCTTTGTCGCTGGCGATCATCTGCGCCTACGTCGAGGTCGCCAGGCGCGCGTTCGTCAGCGGCGAGGTGGCGTCGATCCTCAAGCCGGCGCCGAGCGTTCGCGCGATCAAAGCCGCGCCGCAGACCTACCTGATCATCGCCGCGGCGATGATCGGCGCGTACATCGCGGCGACCGCCGGCCTCTCAGCCTGCCTGATCGGAGTCCTCTTCACCGCGCCGCTGGGTCACGCGATCGCGGCGAACCTGCTGGCGGTCTGGCAGAACGAGCTGGCGCAGCGGAACGTGCAGTGAGCCCGCGGCTCCGAACGCCGGCGCCCAGACCTTCTGCACCGGCTCGGAGTTGATGAAGGCGGCGATTCGGTCGAACGCGGCTCGTGGCTCGCGCTCGATCGACAGGTTGGGCACCAGGTCGGCGCGCTCGGAGGCCGTGAGCTGGGCAGCCACGCCGAGCCCTTCGGCACGCAGCCGCCTCGGCACCCTCAGCGGCGCGAACCGGGTGTGCCTCCAGGCGGGCACGCAGCCGGGCCGATCGAGCACCGCGGCGGCGAGCGGCAGCTCATGGGCGTTGAACACCAGCTTCGCTTCGCCGAGATGCGGGTCGAAGTCGCCGCGAAACCGGTGGTCGCCGCGCGGAATCAGCGCCCGGTCGAGGTAGCACCACGACGACTCGAAGCCGGCGCCGCGCCAGTGGTGAAACGGTCTCACGTTCTTCGGGTTGACCTCGAAGCCGCGGGGCAGCGCCGAAAGCTTCTTCCAGCACGACTCGGGAATCTCCCAGCGCTCCGCGAACGCACGCAAATCCTTCGCGTTCGACAGCGCACGCATGCGCTCGAGCAGCCGATCGCGATCGTCGTCGACCAGCAGCTCGTCGAAGCGGGTCTTCAGCCCGGGAAAAGTGACTGGCACCAACGTCTCGAGCGCCACGCCTTCGGCGCGCCACTTTCGATCGAGCGCGGCCGCTTCTGCGCTCGGCAGCCTGAGCCGGAAATTCGGCTCCGCGAGCACCGCCCGATGGAGCGGGCTCACGGCTCGAGCCTTCGTGCTCGTCCAGACAGTGAAGCACGTCTTCACCTTCGTCCCGCGAAACGTCCCCGCTGGCAGCTCGCGCACCGCCCGCAGCTCGAGCCGCGACAGCAGCTCCTCCCGCACCGGCCCGTAGAGAAACGCGTCGAGCAGCGAGGCGCTGGTGACGAAGGCGAGCACTCCCTCGCGCCCGCTCAGCCGATGCGCCGCCTGGAGCAGAAAGTAGGCGTAGTCGTCCCGCAGGCTGGTGCCTTTGGGCAGCGGCTTCGAGACCAACGCCTGCAGCCGCTCGAAGGTCGCCTTGTCGTCGAGCGCCGCCGACCGCCCGTTGTACGGAGGGTTCCCGACCCAGAGCTCCGGCCCCTCGGGAATCGACCTCGCCAGCCGCGCCCAGCCCTCACCGAGCGCGTCGCCCTCCACCACCTTCGCCTGCGGTACCCGGGCGCGACACTCCTGCGCCGCGGCGGCGTTCACTTCCAGCCCTCTCAGCTCGGCCCGCGGCCACCGCGCGTTCACCGCGGCGAGAAAACCGCCTCCACCCGAGGCAGGGTCGACCGCGCAGAACCGCGGGGGAAGAAACGGTGCACAGGCGTCGAGCACCTCCTCGACCAGCCAGGCCGGGGTGAACCACGCTCCGGTCGCCTTGCGTAACGCCGGGGGTAAACGTTCCGCCCACGCTTCTTCGTCGAAAAGTTCGGTCGTGCTATGGGCGCTCATCTGATGGGCAACCGGCGGGTGCATCTTCGCATCAGAGGCCTCGTGCAGGGCGTGTCGTTTCGCGCCAGCGCGCGCGACGCCGCCGGCCGCCTCGGCCTCAAGGGCTGGGTGCGCAACCTGTCGAACGGTGACGTCGAGTCGATCGCCGAAGGAGAAGACAAAGCGATCGAGCAGTACGTCGCCTGGTGCCACAAGGGCCCGCCCGAAGCCGACGTCGACACCGTCGCCGTCAACGACGAGCCGTTCAAGGGCGAGTTCACCGACTTCATGGTGGCCCGTTGAGCTTCGGGAGCCCCTACTTGCTCGCGCCCCTGCACTCGATGCTCGGCATTCGCCCGGGCATGAAGGTCTCGGTCATCAACGCGCCCTCAGGCTTCATCGAGAAGCTGAACCCGATGCCCGAAGGCGCGGAGCTGATCCCCTCGGCCAAGACCGGCCTCGACGTCACCATCTTCTTCACCCAGAAGAAGGTCGAGCTGGTCGAGAAGCTCCCCGGCCTCGCGCGCGGCATGAGCGTGATGGGCGGAGTGTGGATCGTGTTCCCCACCGCCGAGTCGGCCACCGCCCCCAACGAAGACTTCGTTCGCCTCGCCGCGCTCGAAGTCGGCCTGATGGACAACAAGAAGCTCCCCTTGGACCCCGCGTGGACCGCGCTTCGTCTGGTCTGGAAGCCGCGCCCCCGGGCCGAGAAGCCTGAAGCAAGGGCTTGACACCGGCTTTACAGAGCCCCGGAACCGTGAAACATTGCTTTTGTTCAAAGTTTCGACGGGGCTGAAGCGACCTCCCGTCCACATAGGCGGTCGCCGCATCGTGCAGTAAGTCTTTGATGCGACAGCTATTTCCGGCCACTTTCGCCACCGGCGTCTCGTGGCTGACAGCAGGGGGTCTCGTGGAGCGGTTGCACGAGTCCGGTACAGCGCAGAGCGTTTCACTCGCGCGGACGACTCGTCCTACCCCTACGGGTCTAACTTTTTCACCACGTCTTGGCCGCGCGGAGGAGTCCCGTCCTCCCGCCCGGGCCGTCAGGCCGTGGGAAGGATTTACCCATGAGTGGCAGCATCCTCCTGATCAACGCCGCGGGTCGCGAGACCCGGGTGGCGCTGGTCGAGAATGGTCACATCGCCGAGTTCTATCTCGAGCGTAAAAAAGACAAGGGCGTCGTCGGCAACATCTACAAGGGGCGCGTGACCCGGGTTCTGCCGGGCATGCAGGCCGCCTTCGTCGACATCGGCCTCGAGAAAGCGGCCTTCCTCTACGTCTCCGACGTCTTCTACGACCCGGAGTTCTCCCGCTATCACTTCGAGCTCACCGAGGGTGAGCACGGCGAGACCCCCGAGGTCCCCGAGCTGCCCGAAGGCGCAGAGCACGCCGAAGAAGAAGGCGTCGACGTCACCGACGCCGAGCCGGCCGCTGCCGAAGCCGCGCCGATGCTTCCCGAAGAGGGCGGTCACCACGACGCCGAGTTCGAGATGCACGAGGTCGCTCAGCCGGTGCCGCCCGCGAGCGCACCGCCGCCTGCGATCACCGCGCCCGCCGCCGCCGCACCCGCGCTCGCCGCCACCGAAGGTCTGCCTCCCGCTGGTGAGACCGCCCCCGGCGCGATCGCCACCGTCGAAGCCACTCCGCCCCAGCACCTGGGCGAGAAGGTGATCGAGACCGCGGTCAAAGAGGCCCACGCTCAGACCGCGCAGCAAGACGCCCGCGCCCTCCAGCGCCACAAAGAGCTCAAGCAGCGCCGCCGCGAAGAGAAGCAGCGCAAGCCGGCGCGCATCGAGGAGCTGCTCAAGGTCGGCCAGGAAGTCGTGGTGCAGATCTCGAAAGACCCGATCGGCACCAAGGGCGCGCGCCTCACCTCGCACATCTCGATCCCCGGCCGGCACCTGGTGTTCATGCCGACCGTCGATCACATCGGCATCAGCCGTCGCATCGGCAACGAGAAAGAACGCCGCCGGCTGCGCGACACCGTCGAGCGGCTGCGCCCGCCTGGCTCGGGCTTCATCGTTCGTACCGTCGCCGAGAACGTTCCCCAAGAGAAGCTCGAAGCCGACATCCGCTTCTTGATCGAGGTCTGGAACGAGACGCTCCGCAAGAACGAGAAGATCCACAACCGCGCGGGCCTGCTCCACCCCGACCTCGACCTGATTCTGCGCGCCACCCGCGATCTGTTCGCCGCCGACGTCGAGCAGCTGGTGATCGACGACCGCGACGAGTACGAGCGGGTGCTCCAGTTCGTCACCGCGCAGGACCCGGCGTTGAAAGACCGGGTGAAGCTGCACGACTCCGAAGAGCCGATCCTCGACGCCTACGGCGTGGAGGAGGAGATCAAGCGCGCCACCCAGCGCAAGGTGTGGCTCAAGTCGGGCGGCTACCTGATCATCGACCAGGCCGAGGCGCTGGTCGCGATCGACGTCAACTCCGGCCGCTACGTCGGCAAGAAGTCGCTCGAAGAGACGATCACCAAGATCAACGTCGAGGCGGCCAAAGAGATCGTCTACCAGCTGCGGCTGCGCAACATCGGCGGCATCATCATCTGCGACTTCATCGACATGGAGAAGCAGCAGAACCGCGACAAGGTCTTCAAGGCGCTGCAAGAGGCGCTCGGCCGCGACAAGGCGAAGACCAACGTGCTGCGGATCAGCGAGCTCGGCCTGGTCGAGATGACCCGCAAGCGGGTGCGCGAGTCGATCGGCCGCATGCTCCACGAGGACTGCTCGGTGTGCGAGGGCCAGGGCTTCGTGAAGACCGCCACCACCGTCGGTTACGAGATCTTCCGCGAGATCCGCCGCTCGGCCAGCTCCTACAAGGAGCCCACCGTGGTGGTGAACTGCTCCACCGACGTCGCAAACCTGCTGCTCGGCGAAGAGAAGGCCGAGCTGCGCCACCTGATGGATCGCTTCAACAAGTCCATTCAGGTCAAGGCGATGGGCGAGTACCACCGCGAGCAGTACGAGATCTTCATCAAGCCGGTGGCCGGCAACGAGTTCAAGGTCGCTTCGTCGGGCGAGTACGCGCCGGTGCACATCGGCAACGTGAAGCACCGCCCGCCTGAGAACAGCCGCGACCAGCGGCGCGACCGGCGCGATCGCGGTGAGCGTGGCGATCGCGAGCGGGGCGGCGGCGAGCGCGGTGGCGGCGGCGAGCGCGGTGGCGGCGGCGGCGAACGCGGCGGTGGTGGCGGCGGAGGCGGAGGCGGTCGCGACAACCGCGAAGCGCGCGGCGACAATCGCGATCGGGATCGCAACCGCAACCGGGATCGCAATCGCGATCGCGGTGACCGGGGTGACCGCGGCGACAAGGGCGATCGCGGTGACAAGGGTGACCGCGGTGGTGGCGGCGGTGACCGCGAGCGCGGTGAGCGCCAGCAGAACGCCGGCGGTGGCCACGGCAACGGCGGCAACGGCAATGGCGGAGGCGGCGAGCCTGCGCCTCAGCCGTCTGCGCCGGCTCCCAGCGAGGGCTGACCGACCGTGACCGTCGAGAGGCGCACCGAAGCCCGGCAGGTGGTGAACCTCGAGTTCGCCTCGGTCGACGAGTTCATCAACGAGTACGTCACCAACATTTCGCGCAGCGGGGTGTTCATCAAGTCAGATGACCCGCTGCCGATCGGCACCCGGGTGAACCTCCGCTTCACCGTGATCATGGATGAGCTCGAGACCATCGAGGGCGTCGGTGAAGTGGTGCGCCAGGTGGCCGGTGGCCCCGGCCGCAAGTCGGGAATGGGCGTGGTGTTCGTGTCGTTGACCGCCTACTCCCGGCAGTTGATCGAGAAGATCCTGGTGCGACGCCAGGGCCGTTCGAAGAAGCGCTAAACTTTCCCTCCGATGGCGACCGGCGCGAACGACTCGTTTCTCACGCGCGTCGAGCGCCGGGTCACCCAGGCGCTCGAGCCGCTGGAGGGCACCAAGGCCGGCCGCTTTGCCTTCGACACCTACTGGGCGACCCGCGGCCTGATCCTCGGCTTTCGGGGCCACAGCATCAGCCTGAGAGCGGGCAACCTTTCGTTCATCACCATCACCTCGCTGCTGCCGCTGCTCACCGTGGTGTTGGCGCTGCTCCACGCCCTCAATCAGAAGGGCTTCGAGCACGCGGTGGTCGGCTTCGCGCAAGACGTGCTCACTCCGGGCGACCGGATGAAGACCGACACCTACGTGCAGCAGTTCTTCACCTCGGCCTCGTCGCGCACCGCCGGAGGGCTGTCGTTCCTGGTGCTGCTGGTGTCGGCCGGGCTGCTGCTGCGCCACCTCGACGCCTCGCTGAACGAAGTCTGGGCGGTGCAGCGGAGGCGCCCGCTGTTCATCTCCGTCGGCCTCTACACCGGCATGCTCCTGTTCGGCCCCACGCTGCTCGGGCTGACCCTGGTCACCACCTCGGGCGTTCGCAGGTTGCTGCTCGGCTCGAGCGTTCCCTTCGCGCCCGAGCTGGTCGCGCTCGGTGGCGTGGTCGCGGCAGTGATGGTGCTCACCGTTCTCTACAAGCTGGCGCCCCACGCGCCAGTGCGCTTTCGCTCCGCGCTGGCCGGCGGCCTGGTCGCTGGCATCGGCTGGGAGCTCGCCCGCACCTTGTACGGCACCACCGCGCGCATGTTCTTCATGGCGAACCCGATCTACGGCTCGCTCGGCATCGCTCCGCTGTTCTTGATGTGGCTCTACATCTGCTGGCTGCTGGTGCTGTTCGGCGCGCGCCTGTCGTACGCGGTCGAGCACGCCACCTTCCGCGGTGTGTTCCACGATCTGCTCTCCAGCCCGCGCAGCAAGGAGCTGATCGCCGCCCGGCTCGCCCAAATCACCGCCACCGCGTTCATGAAGGGCGAGTGGGCGCCCACCGCGCGCGAGATCGGCGAGCGCTTCAACATTCCCGCCCAGCTGGTCGAAGAGATCATTCGCGAGCTCGAGACCGCGCAGCTGATCGTGGTCAGCCGCAAGGGCGAGCTGCGCCCAGCCAAGAATCCCCACCTGCTCACCTTGGCCGATGTGTCGGCCGCCGTGGGCGGTGTCGGCATGCTGGTGAAGCGCGAGGGCAAGCCTCCACGCGACGTTCACTTCCGCGAGTTCGAGAAGCTGTTCGCTGAAGGAGATGATGCAAGCGTCGAGAAACTCAACCAAATTTCGTGGGCGTCGCTCGCCGAGCTGGGACCGAAGAGCTAAAACGCGTGCGATTCTTTGTGGTTGCGACCCAACGGAGTTAAGCTTCGGTAAACGCTGAAGTTAATGGCCGACGGAGCAGTTCTCGACCGGGGTGTGGACAATGCTGAAGTCCGATCTGGTGAACATTCTGGTGGCGAAGCGGGGCATCACGCAGAAGCAGGCGGAGGCCACCGTCGAGACCATCTTCGATTCGATGCGCGACGCGCTGGTGCGCGGCGAGAACATCGAGATTCGCGGCTTGGGTGCCTTCCACGTGAAGCACTACAAGGAATACATGGGCCGCAACCCGAAGACGGGCGAGGTCATCCCCGTGAAGGCGAAGCGCGGCCTGTTGTTCCGCGCGGGTAAGGAGCTGAAGGACCGCGTGAACCGCGGCGTCGGCACCCCGCCCGCCGAAGGCGCCAACAACAGCTGAGCAGTCGCTTCAGCTGATCGCCAGGCGGCCCACCGGCCGCACCTGCAGGTCCGCGTCGAGCTCCACGAAGGTGAGCACCGCGACCTCGGGCAGCGCTCCCTCGAGCAGCTTGCGCAGGCCTCGCCGCACGTCGGGCGAGGCGAGCAGCACCGCGCGGCCACGGGCGGCGATGCGGCGCGCGGCCTCCACGATGCCGGTCGCGTGCTCGGGGGCCACTGCCAGCGCCGGGCCGGCGACGCGAATCGCCTCTTCAATCTGCGGGTCGACCAGGTACGCGTAGAGCGGGCCGCCGCCGGTGTACTGGTGGGTCAGCTGGCGGTGGAGCGCCTGACGGCAGCGCTCGGCGAGCATGTTCGCGTCGCCCTCGGTCATCGGCGAGACCAGCGCCTCGAGAATCAGCCGCAGGTTGCGCACGCTGACGTGCTCGCGCAGCAGCTTCTTGAACACCTCGGTCATCAGCGGCAGCGGCACCTTGGTGAGCGCCTCGCGCACCAGCGAGGGCGACTGCTTCTCGATCCCGTCGAGGAGCGCCTGAAGCTCCTGCACGCCGAGCAGCGTCCACGCGCGCTTGCGCAGCAGCAGAAACAGGTGCTCGCAGAGCAGCTCGCGGCCCGATCGGGTGGCGATGCCGGCGGCGTCGAGCACGTCTTTCGCGCTCGCGGGTACCACCGCGATCGGGCGCCCGGTGATCGGGTCTTGGGTGGGCTCGCACTGCACGCCGAGGCCGGCGAGGTCGACCGGCTGCGCCGACGCGTAAAGCTTCGCCGGGTTGATCAGCCCCTTGCCGCAGGGCACTTCGTCGATCTGCAGTACGTAGCCGAACGGCGGCAGCGGAGCGCCCGCGCGCACCCGAATGCCGGGCACCTTGATGCCGAGCTCGTAGAACAGCCGGTCGCGCAGCCGCGCCAGGTCTTCGTTGACGAAGCGCGCCCCGTCTTCGGCCGCCATCTGCGACAGCTCGGCCGAAAGGTCGAGCAGCAGCGGCGAGACACCCAGCGGCAGCTCGGCCGGCTTCGAAGGCTGGGCGGCGTTCGGCGCCTTCGCGTCACCGGGCTTCACCGCACCCGCCTTGTCGGCGGTCTTGGGCGCGGCGGCCGACTTGCGCAGCGCCAGGCCGGCGAGGCCGAAGAGCGACGCGATCGCGATGAAGGTGAAGTGCGGCATGCCCGGCATCGACGCGAGCGCGAGGCACAGCCCCGCGACCACCAACAGCGCCTTCCACTGGCCGAAGAACTGGGCGCCGATGTCGGAGCCGAGCGACGCGTCTTCGTTCTCGGAGCCGACCCGGGTGACCACCAGGCCCGCGGCCACCGCGATGCAGAGCGAGGGAATCTGGGAGACCAGGCCGTCGCCGATCGCGATCAGCGCGTAGGTCGAAGCGGCTTCACCGGCGGTCATTCCATTCTGGAGCACGCCGATCGCGATGCCGCCGATCAGGTTCACCAGGGTGATCACCAGGCCGGCGATCACGTCGCCCTTCACGAACTTCATCGCGCCGTCCATCGCGCCGAACATCTGCGACTCGCGCTCGAGGTCGCGGCGGCGGGTGCGGGCGGTGGCCTGATCGATCGCGCCGGCGCGCAGGTCGGCGTCGATCGACATCTGCTTGCCCGGCATCGCATCGAGGGTGAAGCGGGCCGAGACCTCGGCGACGCGCTCGGCGCCCTTCGCCACCACCAGAAACTGCACCAGGGTGAGAATCGCGAACACCACCGCGCCGACCACGTAGTCGCCGCGCACCACGAACTCGCCGAACGCGTCGATGATCTCGCCCGCGTGCCCTTCAGACAGCGCCAGCCGGGTCGACGACACGTTCATCGCCAGGCGGAACAGCGTGGTCACCAGCAGCAGGGTGGGGAACGACGCGACCTTGAGCGCGTCTTTCGCGTAGAGCGCCGCGACCAGCAACGAGAGCGCGGCCGCGAGGTTCACCGCGATGCCGATGTCGAGCGCCCAGCCGGGCAGCGGCACGATCATCGCGCCGACGATCATCGCCATCACCACCGCCAGCACGATGTCCGACGACTTCTTCGCGCGGGCCAACACCAACCCAAAGGAGTCCACGATCGCGTTCACTTGGTCTCTCCTTCGGGACGGTCGGACTTCTCGAGCGCGACCTTCAGAATCGCGGCCGCCGCCTGGTAGAGCTCCTCGGGGATCGCCTCACCTACGTCGTAAGGAATCAGGCTGCGCGCCAGGGGAATGTCTCTAACCACCGGAATTTGCAGCTTTTCTGCTTCTTTACGCAGGCTCATCGCGTCGTCCTCCTGGCCCTTGGCCACGATGTACGGCGCCTCGCACTCCGCTTCGTCGTACCGGAGCGCAACGGCGATGTGGGTTGGGTTCACCACCACGGCAGAGGCTTTGTGCACCCCTCGTGCCGGGCCTCCCGCGATGAGTTGGCGGTGAACGGCCTTTCGCTTCGCCTTGTGATGAGGGTCGCCCTCCGACTGCTTGTGCTCCTGCTTCACCTCCTCCTTGGTCATCATCAGCTGGCGGCGGTGGCGCCAGCGGGCGATGCCGTAGTCGACGCCGCCGAGCACCAGCAGCACCGCCAGGCCCTTCACCACCACCGGCAGCAGGAGCCCGATCAGCACCGCGAACGGCGCGCCACCTTGCAGCTGAATCGCGTTGAACGCGGCCGAGGCGTCGTCACTCACCGCGCCCCACACGATCAGCGCGATCACCATCGCGACCACCAGGCCCTTGCTCACCTCGAACAGCTGGCCCAGGTTGAACACCTTCTTGATGCCCTGCGCGGGGTCGAGGCGGTCGAGCTTGGGGGCCACCGATGAGGGCTCGAACTGAAAGCCGGCCATCGCGATCGAGGCCAGCAGCGCGCCCAGAAACGCGCCTGCGAGCACCGGAGCCACCGACACCGCCAGGAGGCTCACCGCCTCGCGCATCGCCACCGCGGGCGAGAGGTCGGGGGTGGTGAACAGCTTCACCGTCCACGTCTTCAGGCGGGCGACGTTGGCGTCGCGAAACGCCAGCAGCCCGAGCAGGCCACCGAACGAGGCCGCCGCCGCCGAGAGCAGCCGGCTGCGCGCGATCTGGCCCTGCTTGCGCGCCTCGCGGAGCTTCTTGTCCGTCGGTTGTTCGGTCTTCTCGCTCACCGCGCCAGTCCCATCAGCGACTCGAACGCCGCCCCTACGCCTTCGGTGTTGGTGAGCAGACGCTCGCAGATCACGCCCAGGCCGATCCACAGAATCGCCGCGCCACCCAGAATGCGGGCTGGCACGCCGGTCTCCTGCAGGTTGAGCTGGGGAGCGGCGCGCGAAGCCAGCCCGAGCGCGCAGTCGACCGCCATCGCCGCCCCCGCCACCGGAGCACCGACCGCGAGGCCGGTCGCGAACGCGGTGCCCACCAGCGACACCACGTACATCGAGGCCGACTCGGTCGCCACGTAGCCGCCGAGCTTCACCACTCCGAAGCTCTTCAGCAGGCCGCCGAGCGCGACCGGGAACGCCGGGCCCAGGCACGCGAGCGCGAGCAGCAGCTGGTACAGACCGTCGCCGGTGGCCGCTTCTTTGGTGCCGGCGTAGGGCAGCGAGGCTTCGGCCGACGAGCCGCGAAACAGGTCGATCAGCCGGCCGCCGATGCGCGCCGAGTCGAACGGGAGCGACGAGACCATTCCCAGCGCCAGACCGAACGACACTTCCTTCGCCAGCATCGCGATCACCGTGGGCAGCTCGATGCCCGGCGGCGGTGCGATTCCGCAGCTGACGTGCAGAAACAGCGAGAGCGCGAGCACCAGCGCCAGCTTCACCGTGGTGGGGCTGAAGCTGCCGCCGAAGAAGGGGCAGAGAAACGCCACCGGGAGCAGCCTCGCGGCGCAGAGGCCGACCGCGATCGCGTGCGGGCCGACCGAGTGCAGCACCACGGTGACGTCGAGCTGGTTCACAGCTGAATCCCCGGGAGGGCGGCGAACAGCTCGGTGGTGAAGCGGGTCAGCTGGGAGGCGATCCACGGGCCGGAGATCACCAGCGCCAGCACCGCGGCGCACAGCTTGGGCACCACCGAGAGCGTGCTCTCCTGAATCTGGGTGGTGGCCTGGAGCAGGCTCATCAGAAAACCGACCACCAGGCTGGCGGCCAGCGGCGGCACCGAGGCCAGCACCATCAACACCAGGCCTTCGCGCGCGAGGGTGAGCAGAGCGTCTTGGGTCATGGCTTCACCGGTACCCGAGAATGAGACCGTGGGACAGAAGCGCCCAGCCGTCGACCGCGACGAAGAGCAGAATCTTGAACGGCAGGCTCACCTGGCTGGGCGAGAGCGTCTGCATCCCCAGCGCGAGCAGCACGTTGGCGACCAGCATGTCGAGCACCAGGAAGGGCAGGAAGATCAGAAAGCCGATCACGAAGGCTTCCTTCAGCTCGGTGATCACGAACGCCGGCACCACCACGGTGAGATCCTGCTCCGAGACCACCTTGGCCTCCTCGTCGCTGCGCAGCTCCTTCGCCATGTCGACGAAGCGGGCGCGCTCTTCGGCGCTGCCGTGCTTGGTGAGAAAGTCGCGCAGCGGAGCGACCACCTGCGGCGCGGCCTCGAACATCTTCACCGTCGTAGGCGACTGCTCGTAGGCGTCTTTGCCGGCCGAGAACATGCGCTCGGTCACCGGCGCCATCACCGTCGCCGAGAGCACCGCGGCCAGGCCGGTGAGCACCATCGTGGGCGGCGCCTGCTGGGTGCCCAGGGCGCTGCGGGCGATCGAGAGCACCACCGCGATCTTCGAGAAGCTGGTGACCATGATCACCGCGAACGGCACCAGCGCCATCACCGCCAACAGGCCCAGCAGCGGCAGCGGGGTGCTGGAGAGGTTCTGCGGGTCGAGGTCGGCCGGCTTGGCCAGCGCCGAAGTGGCGGCCAGGGTGGACAGCAGCACGAGGCGGTTCACGGCTGAATCTCCTTGGCGAGCACGTCTTCGAACGAAGGCGAGGCGGTGGGGTGCACCTGCGCGTAGCCGTCGCCGTGCACGACGATGAACGGCTTGCCGTCGACCTCGATCAGCGCCACGCCCGCGCGTTGCGACAGCCCGGTGCGGGCAACCACCGCCAGCCGGGGCGCCGGAGCGTTGGCCGTCTGGGGAACGAGGCCGCGCTGCCGGGCGATCCACACCGCCATGCCCGCGACCGCGCCGACGCCGATCAGCACCCGGGCGATCGCGGTGGCCGAGGCGCCCTGCGAAGCGGCGATCGCGAACATCGCCATCAGCGCGCACGAGGCGGCGAGCACCTTCTGCTTGGGGGTGAGCCGGGTCATCGCTCGCTCCCCATGCCGATGATGCGGGCGCCCATCTCGCCGTCGATCTCCACCAGCTCGGCCTTGGCGATCACCCGGTCGCCGATGCGCAGCGTCACCGGGTCGACCGGGCTGATGCGCAGGGGGATGACCGCGCCCGGCCGCAGGGTGGCGAGCTCGCCGACGCGGAGGCTGATGCGGGTGAGCTCCACTTCGACTTCCACCGGCAACGCCGGCAACAGATCGGTCTGTGCTTCTTTCGTCATCGACTCCTCCTTGGAAAGTGCGCTGGTCACCACCTGCCCCAGCGTGAAGACTCCGCCATCGAGCATGCCGTGGAGCTCGAAGCTCGAGGAGACCAGGCGCACCGGGCCGCGGAGCACGCCGTCTTCGAGGTTGAGCCCGTCGATCAACACCACGTCTTTGGCCTGCAGCTCGTCGGCCTCACGCGCCGAGAGGGTGGCGTAGCCGCCGAACGGAATCAGGGTGAGCTGCGCGCCGGCGATCGCGGCGTGGAGCGGGCGGGGCGGCTCGGGCGGGAGCTCCTGAATCGCCGCCTGGGCGACCCGGCCGGGGATCAGCAGACGGCAGGAGCCCGACTGCTCGCCGACCTGCACGGTGAGCTCGATCGCCAGGTGGCGCACCCGGCCGTCGATGCGGTCGAGCACGTCGGCGCGCTGGTCGTAGAGGCCGAGCAGCCGCGGCGCGAAGCAGCGCTGAACGGTGGCGTCGGTGCGGGTGACCGCCAGCGTCTCGAGCAGCACCCAGCCGAGCGCGGCCTGCTCCACCGCGGTGAGGCCGAGCAGCGGGCCGGGCAGCGACTGCTCGCCGGAGATCGACTCCAGCAGCTTGCCGAGAATGCGGCGCTCCAGCTCGATCACCACCGGCTGAGAGAAGTGCGCCAGCTCGAACAGCGCGAAAGAGGTGAAGCGCGACAGCCCCTCCATCGGGAGCACCGCGCTCTGGGCGAGGCGGCCTTCGATGCGAACCTCGGCGCCGAGCAGCTCGCTCAGCCGCTCCGAAATCTGCGCCAGCAGCAGCGCCCCATCGCGCGACAGGTACGGCCGCGAGAGCACCGCCAGGTGGGCCCGGGTCATTCGCCGCGCGGGCGAGCGGCGCAGAGGGGTGATCTTCTGCGTGCTGTTCTTGCGGGTGGGGAGAGCGAAGGTCGGGTCGCGCAGCATCGACAGGCTGCAAGTTCACCGACAGTGCCACCGTAACCAGCTGAAATCAGGGCGTTCGCCGGGCAGCCGGTCCCGCCCCGCGGATCAGCCTCCGCACTCGCGGACGAGGCGCTTCAACAGGCGCTCCTTGAGCCGGGTGTCGCCGGTGTCGACGGCGTTGGCGCCTGGAGACGCGAGCCGGGCCCGCACCCGGCCGGCCAGGCGTGGGCCAGCGGCTGAGAGCACGGCATCCCGCTGGCTCTTCGCCGGCGACAGCGCCTGCGCCAGCCGCTGGCGCCACTGCATTCGGTTCATCGATTTCGCTTGCTCGAGCCGCTCGAGGGCCTGGGCCATCGGCTTGTCGCGCAGACCTTCCAGCGCCGACGCGGCGCTCCTGGGGGAGAGCGCCGCGGCGAGGAGCACGATTCTTTCGTTCAGCTCGATCACGCGGCCTTCTTTCCACCGTTGGTGACAGCGCGGAGCGCGGGGCGGCTGTGCGCAGGCGTGGCGATCGCCTCGATGCGCTTCGACGCGGCGCCCTTCGCGACCCGCTGAGCGGCGTGGAGCTTCAAGGTGAGCACCATCAACAGCAACGCAAGCGCCACGCACGCGGCCGCGAGAGCGATCGCCACCTCCTTGAATTTCGGCGCCGCGTCGGCAGCCTCCACCTTCGGAGTCGGCGCACGCACCACCACCCGGTCGAGCACCACCGCCACATCGTCGGCCTTCAGCCCGTCGACCGCCCCGGCGATCAGCGACTGCAGGCCTCCGCGCTGAGCGGTCAACCGCTCGATCGCTTCGGGCTGCGCCCGCACCAGCACCGCGGCCTTCGAGGGTGCGGCCGGCTGACCCGGGCGCGGCGGAGCCGGCACCACCAGCTCGACCGAGGCGCTCTCGACGCCGTCCATACCCTCGAGCATCTGCTCCAGGTCGCCCTCCTGGGCCTCCATCTGGCGCATCTTCTCGGTGGCCGGCGTCTCGACCAGCGAGGTCTGAGCCGCGAGGTCCTTGGTGGTGGTTCGCGCGGGGCGGGGGAGCTTCATCTCGGTGAGCACCCGGAGCGCGTCGGTGGCGTGCTCGTCGTCGAGCTCGATCGCGAAGGTGGGCTTCTTGCCCTTCTCAGCGACCTTCTTGGCGTCGAACCCGCGGGAGACCAGGGCAGAGACGACCTCGTTGGCGTCGCGCTCGTCCAGCCCGTGCTGAATTTGAGCGCGGCAGCCCGCGAGCACCATCGCCACCAGCGAAAACAGAATCGTGCGGTTCATCGAAGTGTCTCCTCAAACCTGGGTCTGCAGAACCTGCTTCACGCCACCGGTGGCCTTCTCGACGACCTTGCCGGCCAGATCGAGCTCCTGGCTGGCGCTGTAGACCTGCGCCTGAAGCGAGAGCAGCTCGGCCGGAGTGAACGTCTTGCCCGACTGGGCGAGCTTCAGAATCTGGTCCATCTGCTTCTGAGCGTTGCTGATCCGCTCCAGCATCTGCGCCGGGCTCTTCGCTTCGACCTTCTGAACCTGCGCGGTCTTCTGAAGAGCGCCGGCGCCGTTGGCGGGCTTCGCCTGCTGGAACTGGTTGATGCGGGCGGCCGTGGCCTGGTGCGACGGAGCCGCACCCTGGGGCTTGGCGGCGCCGTTCTGCTTGGTCGCCGCGCGCTTCATCGCGTCTTGAAAGCCACCGGGCTTCGCGCTGCTGCCCGTGACCTGCGAAAGACCGGTGCTTGCGATTCCTTGAATGGCCATGGCCGCCTCGCTCGCTTTCGTTTCGCTCAGCGAATGTTGTTGATCGCGGCCTTCGCGGAGTCGTGGCGCACCTTGATGACGTTGGAGAGCGTGTTGTAGTCGCGGCTCTCCTGCTGCATCGACATCTGCAGCGCCATCGAGCGGTCAGACTCGGCGCGCATCGCCGAGATCATGCCGTTCATGTCGTTCGGCTCGTACGCAGTGACGGTCGGGTCGACGCCCGAGGTGCCGATCGCCTGGCCGCCGCCGCCGACGCTGGCGGTGCCGCCACCGGTGGGGCCGACGGCGACGATGCCGGTCGCCGCCTGCGAGACGGTGGCGGTGCGGCCGGCGGTGGAGCCGCCGCCCATCGAGGTGACCGCCGAGACCGCGGCCGAGACGATCGGCATGCCGGCGACGCCTCCGACGATCTTGCCTGCGAGGCTGGCGCCGGTGGTGAGGGTGTTCTTCAGCACCTGACCGAACTCGTTCTTCGGGGTCTGGCGGGCGACGGTGGGGGTGAGGCTGATGCGATTGACTTGGCTCATGTGGCTCTCCGGTGAAGGGTTCGCCACCGGAGCAATTCAGGCCGGGTGCCAGCGCTAAGTCTTCAAAACGAGGGGATTCGAGGGCGAAGCCGGGTCCTGAGACCGGGACTCAGGGGTTCTCGAAGAACTGGATCAGCGACTCACGGCGGGCGTGGGCGTCTTCCATCGCCAGCTCGATCAGCTGCCGGGCGTACTCGCCATCGAACAGCAGGTAGCTGGCGAGATCGGCCTGGGTGAAGAGGTTCGACCGGGTGACGCGCCTCAGCAGGCGGGTGGGCACCGGCGACCGGTCGTCGATCAGCTCTTTGGCCTTGGTGTGTGTGGCGGCGAGCTCGGAGAGGTCGCGTGACGGCCGCAGCACCAAGTCTTTCACCAGCCGGTAGGGCTGCCCGCGCATCGCCGCCACCGTCTCGTTCATCTTCTCGAGGAACTGGGGGCCGAAGGTCTTGATGCCGGTGTCGAAGATGGCGTTGAAGCGACGGAGCCGATCGAGGTCGTAGTCGGTGTGGTCGAGCATCAGCGCATTGAGCACCTTGCCCATCAGCGCCGGGGTCGACGGGTAGTTGGTGTCTTCGGGCGGAGGCGGAGGCTTGGGCGGGCGAAAGCGCAGCGAGAGCACCAGCACCCGTTGGGCGCCCAGCCGCAGCGCGGGCGACAGCGGCGTGTTCTGCCGCACGCTGCCGTCGCAGAAGTACTCGCTGCCGATCTTCACCGCGCGAAACAGCAGCGGGATCGCCGCCGAGGCGAGCGCGTGCTCGGCGCCGAGCACGGTGTCGCGGGCCTCGGTGAACGGGTCGCGGCTCCAGGGCGGCACGCCGCCGTCGCGGCGCTGCACGAAGACCACCGTCTTGCCGTCGTGAATGCGGGTGGTGGAGACGCTCAGCGCGCTCACCGCCCCCTTGGCGAGGTTGGCGGCGATGCGGGGCCAGTTGATGTGGGTGCGCACCAGCTCTTCGATCGGCGCGAGGTGGAGCAAGTCGTACAGCCGCCAGCCTTCGGGCTTGTCGTCGCGCGCCAGCCGCCAGACCTTGCGGGTCAGGGTCCACAGGTCTTCGCCTTCGACCTTGTAGACCTGCTCCAGCTGCAGCGAGGTCCACAGCCGCGAGAGCTCCTGGCCTTGCTGCTGAGGGCGATCGGCAGTCGACGCCAGGAAGCAGGAGGTGACCGCGCCCACCGAGCTGCCGCAGATGACGTCGAACTTCACCTTCTCGCGGGTCGAGGCGGGCAGCTCTTCGCGCAGGTAGCGAATGATGCCGGCTTCGTACGCGCCGCGGGCGCCGCCGCCCGAGCAGACGAGCGCTATCGGTGAAGCTTCAGCCACGCGTTCGGAGCTACCACGCGGAGCGCGAGCCGAGAAGAAAGGTCAGCGGGGCTCAGTCTCGAGGTGGACCCCGAGGAACAGCTGCCCGTTGTCGAGCACCTGATGCGTGTCTTCGTCGGCGAAGCCCTTCACCTCAGGTCGATGGAGGTAGAGGCGAATCGGCGCATGGGGGCTGGTCGACGCGAGAGGAATCAGGGGCAGCTCGGTGAGCAGCTCGCGCTCGACGTTGGCGTATTGCTGCACCCGGGTGGCGTAGTTCTGCCCGCCCATTCGGTCGAGCAGCGCGCGGCTCTTCGGAGTGAGTTGCGGAGTGCCCCAGGCGGCGGCGAGCAGCGTCGGGAGCGCGTCGGGCTGGCCACCGACCACGTTGAGAAGCATATCGAACGGCTCGGGGTCGGTTCCCACCGAGAATTCAGCAGTGTTGACCTTCAAACCTTCGCTCTGCAGCTCGCGGGCGATCTCCTCGAGCATCTGCTGGTAGCCGGAGAGGTAGCCCAACAGCAGCGGGCGCGTACCCGCATCGGCAGTGGCAGACGCGATCAGCCGGCGCGCTTCGTCGGGGCGGTAGTCGAGCGTCTCGTCGAGCACCGGGGCTGCTCCGGCGCTGCCGGCCGGCATCAGGCGCCCGATTGGAATCAGCTTTCGCTCGTGGAGCTTCGCGATCGCGTCGCGATTGATTCCCACTGCGATCGCCCGGCGAATGTGCGGGTCGAGCAGCGGGCTGTCTGGCTTCAGCGGGTTGATCGAGAGCACCACCAGCGCAGTGCCGGGCAACTCCATCGTGGCGACCTTGAGCGGCAGCGCATCGAACGGGGGCTTCAGCTTGGGGTGGCGATCCTGCGGGTCGACGAAGAAGTCGCTCCACTCCGATCGGGGAACCTCGACCAGATGCACCTCGCCCGTCTTCAGTTGGGGCACCATCGCCAAGGCGCTCTGTGCGCAGATCAGGCTGAGGTGATCGACGTAGGGCGGGCCCTGATCGCCGGGTGCCCGGTTCGAATCGTCGCGGGTGAGCTCGAAGCGGTCTGGCCCTACGGTACGCTCGAGTCTGAACGGCCCGGTTCCCGACGCGACGGTCTGCGCTTCTGCGGAGCAATCTCCAGCCATCGCCGGCTGGAACGGAATCGACCCCAGCGACATCTCGAGCTCTTCACCGGGCACGCCCGTCAGCACGACCTCGTCGCCCACCACCTTCAGCTCCGTGGTGCCGGGCTGAATGAGTGGTTTCAACGAGACGGCGAGGTCGTCGACGGTGGCGGCCCGCGCGCGGCCGCCCGGCCAGCAGGGGTGCGGCTGAAACATGCGAGGCCCCGCCAGCCTGAAGTGGGCTTCGTTCGCGTTCATCGTCCGCGACACCAAGCCTGCATGTCCCAGGCGTTCGTAGACGTGGGCGGCGGCGATGCCCGGGGTGCTGAAGCCGGTGAGGTCGGGCTGAAATCGAGCTCCGGGGACGGCGGTCGACGCACGGAGGGTGCCACCTCGGGTGATCGCCGCGTGCGTGGCGTGGTTTCCACGGCTGAGAATCGCCGCTCCGCTGGCGATGACCAACCCAGCGGCGCCCAGCGCCACCCAGAGCCGGCTCGAGCCCCGCGCTGGGGGAGGTGTGGCGGCCAACGCCACCGGTGGGGAAACGGCCGAGGAGCCGCGCAGGGCATCGACGAACGCCGCGGCGCTGGGGAACCGGTCGTCGGGTCTACGGGCCAGCGCTCTCGAGACCGCGGCGTCCCACTTCGGGTCGAGGGCGGGCTCGACGTCGGCGAGCCGCCGGGCGGGCTCTCGAAGCCGCATCAACGCCATCGCCATCGCCGACGGCGCGTTGAAGGGCAGCTGGCCGGTGACCAGCTCGAATGCCACCACTCCGAGCGCGTAGAGATCGGCGGCGGGGCCGACGGTGCTGCCTTCGACCTGCTCGGGCGCCATGTAGCCGGGCGTGCCGATCATCTGGGTCGGGTCGACGGTGACTCTGGCGTCGTCGCTGAGCGCGCGGGCGATGCCGAAGTCGGTCACCACCACCCGTGAGCTGGTGGTGCCCTGAACGACGAAGACGTTGGGGCTCTTGAAGTCGCGGTGAACGATGCCTTCGGCGTGGGCGGCGTCGAGCGCGGCGGCCATCTGCTCGAGCAGCGGCAGGGCCTCATCGGGAGGCAGCTTGCCGCGCTGCCGGAGCACCGCGTCGAGCGGGGTGCCGACCAGAAGCTCCATGGTGAGAAAGCTGATGCTGCGGCCGTCTTCAGCGCGGTGCTCGCCGAACTCGAACACCCGGCAGACGTTGCGGTGAGAGACCTTGCGCGCCAGCTTCACCTCGCGCCGAAAGCGCTCCAGGGTCTCTTCGTTGAGGGCGTCGGAGCGAATCGTCTTCAGCGCGACCCGCTCTTTGAGCGACCGGTCTTCGGCCTCCCACACCTCGCCCATGCCGCCGTTGGCGATGAAGCGAATCAGCTCGTAGCGTTCCGCGAGCACCTGGCCTTGTTTCAGGGCCGACAGCGGCCGAGACACCGTCTGATCCAGCGGTTGGGTGTCGGCCATGGGCGGGCGAGGCCGACGATAGGCCAAAAAGTTGCCCGCGCGTCAGGCTGCTTCAGACTCGTAGCAGCTGGTGACGACGCACTCGTCGCCGCGCGAGGAGCACATGGACATTCTGACCGGCGAAGAAGTCGCGAAGCGATACCACCCCCGCGTCGTCGTCGAGGGGCTGAAGGTGAAGCTCAAGACCCAGCGCGGAGTGGTCGTCACCCAGACCACCGACCTGTCGATGGCCGGCTGCTGCGTCGAGGGCGAGGTCGCGGCGATGGCCGAGCGGCTCACCATCGCGGTGCAGCTGCCGAAAGACCGGCTGATCGTCACCGGCGCGCGCGTGCGCACGTTCAAAGACGGCAACACCGGCATCGAGTTCGATCAGCTCGACTGGGATGATCTGTTCGCGCTCGCGCGGTTTCTGCACCCGCGACTGCCGTAGAGAGCACTAGAGCGGGCGGCAGGAGCCGATGCCGCCGTCGTCTTTGGTGTCGCACAGCAGATCGGGTGTTCCTGCGTCGATCCACGAGCTGTCTTCGGCGCGGTGGCAGCTCCCCATGTTGCTCTTGGTGAGCTTGCAGCTCAGATGGTTCAGCGGCTCCGGTGCGCTGAGAACGTCGACCGCGCTCGGCAGCTCGTCGCAGGCGGTGCGTTTGTCGGCCGGGTTGTCGCACCGGAAGGTGCGGGCATCGGCGGCGACCTCCGGCGGGCAGGTGCTCACCTCGATCGTGTCCTGGCAGTCGAAGCCGCTGATGGTCAGCAGGTGGTACAGCTTCTTTCCGTCGAAGATGTAGCGATCAGCGCCGCCCGGCAGGCACCCGATGATGGGGGTGGTCGCGACGAAGGGCTTCTTGGCGGCGATCGCTTCGCGCGCGCACTTCATCACCCCGTCGTCACCTCGGCGGGTGTCTTTGTCTTTTCCGGTCTTGCTCTGGTCGCAATCGATCGCGCCCTTCACGCTCAGTTTCTTCTGAACCTCGTCGGCGTTGCAGTGAGTACAAGTGGCCTGGCGCACCCGGAAGATCGGCGCGTGGAGCGGCGGGGATTCCCACTTCGGCAGCCCGAGCTTCTCGAACAACACCTTCAGCTCGACGTGGCAGTACGTCTCGGGAGTGCAGAGCTCCGGCGGCAGCTGCACACCCTCACCGGCCATCGAGGTGGCCTCGGTGGTGCCGGTTCGCGAGAAATCGTGGACGTGCACGACACCTGCGACCAACCAGGAAACGTCGCCTTCCTTCAACGGCTGAAGAAAGAGCAACACCCGGCTGCCGAGGCGCACCCGCTGCCGGCGCTCGACGTCGTGAACGAAGCGAACCGAGGAGAGCGCTTTGCCCTTCAGCGTCTGTGCGACCTCGGCGGTGCCGACGGTGCGCTGCCCAACCATCTCGTAGCGGCTCACGGTCGCGAGCACGATCAGCGGAGACGACATCACCTCGGCCACCGGCACCGCGGGTGGCTTGTCGACGGCCAACACCGCGAGCAGGGCGACGCCGAGCATCATTTCCCCCGAAGTTTCGCCACCAGGTCGAGCAGCTCGGCGCCGCGAAAGGGTTTCTGGATGTAGCCGTTGGCGCCGGCCTTGGTTGCCGCTTCGATGTCGGCCTTCTTCGCTTTGGCGGTGAGCATGTGGAGCGGCACTTCAGCGGTCTGCGGGTCGCTCTTGAGCATGCGGCACAGCGAGATGCCGTCGAGGCCGGGCAACACCACGTCGAGCAGGATCAGGTTGAACTTCTGGCTCTTGGCCAGCTTCAAGCCTTCGGTGCCGTTGGCGGCGCACTCCACTTCGACCTTGTCGTCGGACAGCATGCTGCGCACCAGCTCACGGATCACCGGCTCGTCTTCGACGAGGAGGATGCGGAAGGCGCCTTCAGCCACCTGCGCAGCATAGCCCTTATTCGTAGGCCAGCGCCTCGACCACGTCCAAATCGGCGGCCCGGCGGGCAGGGTAGAGGCCCGCCAACACGGCGCAAACCGTCGACGCCGCCAGCATCTGACCCGCCATCCCGAACGGGAAGATGAACGGGAAGTTCCAGCCGGTCGCCTGCACGCCCACCACCTTGGTGAGGGTGAAGCCGAGCGCGTAGCCCATCACCGTGCCCACCGCTCCGCCGGTCAGCCCGATGAACGCCGCTTCGCCGGTGAACATGCGCATCACGTGGCCGCGCGCCGCACCGACCGCGCGCAGCAGCCCGATCTCACGGGTGCGATCGAGCACCGCCGCGAGCAGGGTGTTGATCACCCCCAACAGCGCCAGCAGCACCGCCACCAGCTCCATCGCGTAGGTGACCTTGAACGCGTTCTGCACCAGCGCGAGCGCTTCTTCGCGCAGCTCGACGTTCGAGAGCACGTAGAGGTTGTACTGCTTGCCGAACTGACTGGTGATCGACTGGCGCACCGGCTCCAGGTTCTTCGGGTCGTCGACGTAGACCTCGTAGCTGTCGACCTTGTCTTCGAGGAACTGGGAGTCGAACACCCGGCGATCCATGAAGATCGAGCCCTGGTCGGAGGTGTAGTCGGTGATGATCGCCGCCACCTTGTAGGTCTTCTCGCCGCTCGGGGTGATCACCGGGAACGTCATGCCCGGGTGCAGGTTTCTCCGCCGGCCGAGGTTCTCGGAGATCGTGATCCACCCGTCGAGGCGCTGCTCCGGCGTCGGCAGCTTGCCCTCGCGAACCTCGGGCTTGCCGCGCAGGTGGTAGACCTCGGGCATCAGCGAAATGATGAACACCCGCAGCCCGAGCACGTCGTGCGGGAAGATGCGCACGTAGTCGACCGCCGAGACGCCGGGGATCTTCTCGATCTGCGCGCCCAGCTCGGGCTTCAGCGGCGTGTTCTGCACGCCCGCCACTTTCGCGCTCGAGGTGACGAAGAGATCGGCGGGCACCGACTGCTCGATCCACTTCTCGCCGCTCGCCTGGAACGAGCCGACGAAGCCGGCGATGCACACCGTCATCGCGACGCCGATCGACAGCGCCGAGACCGGCACCGCGGTGCGCACCGGAGTGCGCGAGAAGTTGTCGGCGGCGAGCCGGCCGGCGATGCCGAGCGTGGTCTCTCCGGGCCGCTGGTAGAGGCCCTGCAACGAGCGCAGCAGCAGCGGCGACAAGAACGTCACCGACATCATGATCAGGAACATCGACAGGTAGCCGCCGATGGGAAAGTTCTCTGCCGGCGGGGGAATCAGCGACACCGGGTACGCCAGCACCGCGAGCAACACGCCCACCAGCGTCGGCCAGGAGCGCAAGCGGGCGGCGTCGGCTCCGGCGGCGACGTCACGGCGCAACGCTTCGACCGGCTGCACCGACGACGCCACCCAGGCGGGCCGGAGCGCGGCGAACATGCTGCCTCCGATGCCGAGGCAGAGGCCCATCGCGATCTCGAAGCCGCCGATGCGCACGTCGCGCGCGTTCACCTGAATGTAGATGGAAGAGATGGTGTCGCTGACCCAGCTGATCGCCGCCCGGCCGACGATGGTGCCCATTGGGATGCCGAGCACCGAGCCGAGCGCGCCCAGCACCATCGCCTCGAGGGTGAAGAGCGACCGAATGCGGAACTTGGTGCTCCCCAGCGCGCGCAGGGTGCCGATCTCGCGGCGGCGCTGCACCACGCCGATCGACACCGTGTTGTAGACGAGGAACACGCCGACCAGCAGCGCCACCGCCGAGCCGAGGTTGAGGCCGAGCTGAAAGCTGCGCACCATCTTCTCGACGCTCTGACCGCGGCGATCGGGGTGGTCGACCTCGAACGTGGGGCCGACCAGGTTCTTCAGGCTCTGCTGTACGTCGTCGAGCTTGAAGCCCTTGGCGAGGCCGATGTCGATGCGGTCGATGTTGCGGCCGCGATCGAACGCCGCCTGCGCCGAGCCGACGTACATCACGCCCACCGCGCCGCCGAACGCCTTGATCGGGCCGGTCTCTTTCAACAGGCCGTGAACGATGAAGTCCTGCGTGCCCGAGGGGGTGGAGAGCTGGAACTTGTCGCCGGTCTTGAGGTGGTGCGCGGCGGCGAAGCGCTCCGACACCAGCATGCGATCGGTGGAGTTGAGGAACTCCAGGTCGTCGGCCATCTGCCCGACGTCGCGATCGACGCCCTCGTAGGTGCGAAAGAAGCCGTCGTCGAGCAGGTCGACGCCCATCACGTAGAGGCTCTCGCCCGGCGAGTCTTGCACCGGGACCACCGCGGTGAGGCTGCCGGCGGCGTGGGCGACTCCGGGCACCGCCTTCACCTTCTCGAGCCAGCTGTCGTCGAAGCCGGCGGTGGTGCCCGCGACGGTGAGGTCGGCTTTGCCCGCGATGGTGTCGATGGTGGAACGAAACGCGTTCATCACCGAGGTGTTGATCGCCGCGATGCCCACCAGGGTGGCGACGCCGATGCCGACGCCGATGATGGTGAGCACGCTCCGCAGGGGAGAGCGGCCGAGGTGGCGAATGCTGATCAGCCTGAGCAGTGACAGCATGGAGGCTCCGAGTTTCTGCTGAACGATTCTGTTTCAGCCCTCATCCGGCCGCTTCGCGGCCAGCTTCTCCCGACCAGCGGGAGAAGGGGGACTTCATGCTGCTGCCGAACGCAACAGTTCATCGCCGACGATCTTGCCATCGGCGATGCGCACGATGCGGTCGCCGACTTCGGCCGCCTTCGAGTCGTGGGTCACCATCACCACGGTGAGGTTGCGGGCCCGGGTCGCCTCGCGAATCAGGCGCAACACTTCGGCGCCGGTCTTGGAGTCCAGGTTGCCGGTAGGCTCGTCGGCCAGCAGCAGCGCGGGGTCACCCAGCAGCGCGCGCGCCACTGCGACCCGCTGCATCTCACCGCCCGACAGCTCGTCGGGGTGGTGCTGATCCCGGCCCTTGAGGCCGACCGACTCGAGCAGGGCGGAGGCCTTGGGCAACAGCTCGCTGCGGCTGCCACCCGAGAGCAGCCGGGGCAACACCACGTTCTCGACCGCGGTCAGCGTCGGCAGCAGGTTGAAGAACTGAAAGATGAAGCCCAGCCGGTCGCGCCGAAACCGCGACAGCTCGTCGTCGGGCAGCTTGGAGATGTCTTTGCCCTCGATGGTGAGCGAGCCGGCCGTCGGCACGTCGAGCGCGCCGAGCAGGTTGAGCAGCGTCGACTTGCCCGAGCCCGACGGGCCCATGATGGAAAGGAACTGCCCTCGCGGCACGCTCAGTGTCTCGACCGCGAGCGCCGGTACCTCGGTGCGCCCCCGCCGATAGACCTTGGTGACGTTCTTGATTTCGATCAAAGCGCCGTGACTCCGGTCTTATCCGTCCAGCCTTCGAGGCCGTTAGGTAGCCGAATCCGCGCGAATTTGCCCGACTCTTCCATCAGGCGAATTTTCAAACCTGAGTGCACCTCGAATGCGACCTTCGCGGTCTCACCCGGAAACTCAAAGACTTTGGCGGTTTGCGGCATCACCACCGCCTCGGTCACATTGTGAGCGACATAAGCCTGAACCGCGGTCAGCCCGCCGAAGGTGAGCGCGGCGAGGAAGAACAGGCCCATCAGCACGCCGAAAATCGCCCTCCGGGTGGCGAAGCGAAACGCGACCCAGGCGCCGAAGAAGAGCCACCAGCAGACCAGAAACACCACCGCCGGCCAGTCACCGGGAGCCGCGTGAGCGACGCGCTCGAGGAACGGCTCGTCTCCGCCGGCGCCGATCACCTTGTCGACCATCAGCGTGCGCGCGTAGGCGAGGTTGGCTTCGATGTCGTCGTTGCGCGAGAGCCGGCGGGCGCGCTCGAGGTTCAGTACCGCTTCGCCGAGCTGGTTGGCCTGCAGGCAGGCGGTGCCGAGGTTGAACAGCACGTCGGCGCCGCCGTAGCCGTGGTCGATCAGCTTCTGGTAGCCGTCTTTCGCGTTGGTGTAGTCGCCTTTGTAGAAGGCGTCGTTCGACTGGGCGAACAGCGCCTCCGCCTCCTGGGGCGTGTAGTAGGCGGCCTGCGAGAGGGTGAGGGCGAGAATCGCGGCGATCACGCGGCGCGCCTCCCTTCACCGGCCTCGAAGGTCTCCATCGCGAAGGCGGCGTCGTCGAGCGCCTTCTGGCGTGCGCCACCCATGCCGGGAGCGAAGCGGCCGAGCTCGCTCTGCTCCAGCACCGCCATCACCCGTGCGCGAGGCGCGTCGGGCACACCGCGCACCTTGAGCAGATCGTCGAGCTGCTGCCGGGTGAGGCCCTGCACCGGCACCGACAGCTTCGCCTCGAGGAACGAGAGCAGCGCCTTCTCGACCTCGGCGTAGAACTCGGCCACCTTCGACGAGGCCTTCAGCTTCTCGGCAGCGGCGAGGCGGGCGCGGGCGGCGCGGGCCTGCTTGCGGCGGGCGACGTCGAGGTTGCCTCCGCGCGAGCTGCGAAGGAAGCCGAGGAGCAAGAAGCCGAACCCGAAGGCGACCGGGGTGGCGGCGAGCGGCACGAACAAGCCGCGCGAGAACAGCGGCGGAGCGTCGTGCTCGAACTTCGCGGTGTGGTGGAGCGACTTCAGGCCCGAGGCCACCAGCTGGTTCTTCTGGCTGGGGTCGAGCGAGGCGGTGTTGCCCGGCGCGGTCATCACCGTCGAGCCGCCAGCGCCGGTGGTGACGGTGAGGTTCACCGCGTCGGTCTTCGACTGCTCCCACTTGCCGGTCTCGGGGTTGAAGTAGTTGAGCGTCAACCCCGGCAGGGTGAACTCGCCCGACTGCTGCGGGAGCACGATGTACTCGTTCACCCGCTTGCCGCCGAGCACGCCCTTGCCGGCGTTGGTGGTGTCGGTGGGCTGCGGGTCGTAGATCTTCAGCGACGCGGGGCCGGTGAGCGGCGGGAGGGTGAGGTTCTTGAGGTTGCCCTTGCCCTCGGCGATCACCTTCACCTGCACCGGCTCACCGAGCGCGACGGTGGTGCTGTTCACCTGGGTCGACAGCCTCCAGCGCCCGACGTTGGTCTCTTTGCTGGCGACCGGCGGAGGCGGCAGCGGCTTCACCTTCAGAGTCACCGGCTGGGAGGCGCGCTTGTACTTGCCGCCGGCGAAGAGGAACCCGGTGGTGATGCTGACCTCGATAGAGCCGATGGTGACGTTGCCCGGCTTCACCGGGAACAGCGCGAGCCGCTTCAGCAGGTAGGCCTTGTAGGGCACGCCGTTGAGCACCTTCTGCTCGGGCGCGAGCTGGGTGGGCGAGTCGATCGCCTCGTTCCAGAAGCCGTCGAGGTCGGGCCACTTGGGCGACTCGATCTGCGACAGCTCGACCCGGGAGTAGACGGTGAGGGTGAGCGTGACCTGCTCGCCGACGTAGGCCTCTTCTTTGTCGAGGTGGGCGACCAGGAAGAGGTCGGAGTTGCTCCGCGGCACGGCGGGGTCGGGGAACCCCCCGAAGGGATCGGCCGAGTCGTCGTCGCCGAACGGGTTGGGGAACCCGGGGAACGCCTGCACCCGCGGCTGCGACGGCGGCGCCGGCTGGTTGGTGTGGCCCTTCACCGCCTTGAGCGCGATCGCCTCGGTGCGCAGCGGCTTGTCGGGCGTACGCAGCACCGCCGCGGGGATGGTGAGCGCGCCGGCCCGGTTGGCGCGCATGGTGAAGGTGTACTTCTGCACCTGCTTGATCTGCCCCTTGCCGTTGACGATCTGGTAGCTCATCTGCGTCGAGGTCGACTTCTGAATGACCTCGAAGTCGGGCGACGCGGGCACCTGAAGGCTGGAGTCTTGCGGAGCATCGGAGACGACCACGGTGAGGTGGAAGGTCTCTTCGGTGCCGACCGGGTTGCGATCGACGGTCTGGTAGAACTCCGTCTCTGCGAGCGCGGGTGCGGCGCACAGCAGCGCGAAGACCGCGAGTGTTTTACCAGTCCTTGCCATTGGCTCTCTTCACCTTGTCGCGGTCCTTCTGGAACCGCCAAGGCTGAATGTTCTTCTCACTGTGCTTGAAGCTATCCAACAGGCTTTCGGCCTGCATCCGGCTCATCGAGACGCCGCCGTCGCGGAATTCGGCCTCGGCCTCGCTCTCGCCGGCGTCGAGCGCGTCGGCGCCACCGTCTTGCCCGCCGTCGGCCTTCTGGTCTCCGCTCTGACCGGCATCGCCCGGCTTGGTCTGCTCGCCCTGGCCTCCGTCGCCGCGCCCACCGTCGCCCTGGCCCCCGTCGCCCTTTGAACCGCCGTCGGAGCCGCCGTCATTCCCGCCGTCCATTCCGGCGTCGCTGCCCGCATCGCCGCGGCCCGCGTCACCCGAGCCGCCGTCGCCACCGTCGGGGCCGCCATCGGGCCGGCCGGCATCGGTGCCGCCGTCGGAGCCGCCGTCGCTCTTGCCTCCGTCGGGAGTGCCGCCGTCGGGCCCCTGGTTCTGCGGCGGCTTCAGGTCGCGCAGCAGCACCTCGAGGTTGTGCCGGGCCTGCTCGTCGCGGGGGTCCAACTTGAGCGCCTTGCGGTACTCGGCGATCGCCTCCTTCTTCTTCTCCATCGCCGCGTAGACGTTGCCGAGGTTGTAGTGAATCTTCTCTTTCAGCTCGCCCTTGGTGTCGAGGTCGAGCGCGCGGTTGAGGGTGCTGAGCGCGTCTTCCTGCTTGTCGAGCTTGTGGAGGGTGACGCCGCGGTTGAACTCCACGGTGGCGTTGCCGGGCAGCTGCTTCTCGGCGGCGTCGAACTTCTCGAGCGCGTGCTCGTAGTCGCCGTGCTCGTAGTCGCGCTGGCCTTCGTCGACCAGCGGGTGGTTCTTCTCGAATGGCCCCATCGCCATCGAGAAGAGCGCCACCACCACCAGCAGGCGCAGCCTCATGCCGCTCTCCGCTGCGACGCCGACTTGTTCTTCAGCGGAGGAGGCGCGGCGCGGCGGCGGGCGACCCGCCAGGCGGGCAGCAGCGCGAACCCGACGAGCAGGAAGAACAGGCCCACCGCCACGAACGGCTGAAACACCTCGCGGTAGCGCACGGTGAGCCGCGACTCGAGCTCCGACTTCTGGAGCTTGTCGACCACCGCGATCACCTCGCTCATCGCCACCGACTTGGGCTGGTAGAAGAACTCTCCGCCGGACTCCTCGGCGATTCGCACCAGGCCGGCCTTGTCGAGCTTGGTGAGAACGGTGTTGCCGTTCTCGTCTTTCTTGTAGCCGACGACTTCTTTGCGGCTGTTGAGCACCGGAATCGGCTCGCCGTTCTCGCTCCCGATGCCGACCGCGAGCACCTTGGCGCCGATCTCGTCGAGCTTCTTCAACCCGTCGGAGATCTCACCGGTGAGGTCTTCGCCGTCGGACAAGAGAATGACCACCTTGTCTTTCGAGCCGCGGTCGGCGTTGTCGAACACCTCGCGGGCGAGCGAGAGCGCGTTGCCGATGTCGGTGCCTCCCTGCGGCATCGCCTCGGGGTCGACCGAGCGCAGAAACATCTTCGCCGCCTCGTAGTCGGAGGTGAGCGGGCACTGAATGAAGGCGTCGCCGGCGAAGGAGATGATCGCCACCCGGTCGCCCTTCAAGCCGTCGAGCAGGGTGCTGAGCTCGAGCTTGGCGCGCTCCAGCCGCGAGGGCTGCACGTCGCGGGCGTACATCGACTTCGAGGCGTCGAGCGCCACCACCACGTCGATGCCGCGGCGCTTGGTGAGCTCTGAGTGGCTGCCGCACTGGGGCTGCGCGAGCGCGAACCCGAAGCAGAGCAGCGCCAGGGTGTAGAAGCCGCTCTGAATCGACGGCATCACCGGCGACGCACCAGGCGCCAGCGCGGTGAACAGCCGGTCGGGCACGGCTTTCTTCAAACGGGCGCGGCGCCTGAGCGCGAAGAAGAACGCCAGCCCGCCGCCGAGCACCGCCACGCCCATCATCGCCAGGTAGATCGGCTGGGCGAAGCCGCACTGGTACCCGAGCAGAGTGAACCGCCAGGCGCCGGTCATCATGGGCCCACCCGGAAGAGGGTGAAGCGCCCGAGCAGCTCCAGCAGCAGCAAGAGGAAGCCCCAGAGCAGGAAGTCGTGAAAGTCTTCGCGGTAGATCGCGGTGGCGCCGCCCTCGAGAATGCGGGAGCGCTCGAGCGAGTCGAGCACCTTCTGCAGACCTTCCTTGAGCGACTCCTTGTCGGTGGCCCGGTAGAACTCTCCGCCGGTCATCTTCGACATCTCCTGGAGCAGCTCGGGGTTGATTGCGATTTCGACGTCGCGCCACTGCATGTTGCCGAAGATGTCTTGCCCGCCGGGGAAGGGGACCTTGCCGCCCTTGCCGACGAGGATCGTGTAGACCGGAATCTTGAGCGCCTTGCCCATCGCGGCGGCGTCGAGCGGGCTGATCTTGCCGGCGTTGTTGTCGCCGTCGGTGATCAGCACCACCACCCGGCTCTTGGCGTCGGAGTCGCGCAGCCGGTTCAAGCAGGTGGCGAGCGCGTCGCCGATCGCGGTGCCGTCTTCGAGCACCCGGGTGCGCAGCTGCTTGATCACCTCTTTCAGCACCCCGTAGTCGAGGGTGAGCGGGGCCTGGGTGTAGGCGGCGCCCGAGAAGACGACCAGGCCGATGCGGTCGTTGGTGCGCGCGGCCAGAAAGTCGGTGAGCACGTCTTTGGCGACGAAGAGCCGGTTGTTGGGGCGAAAGTCGGCCGCCTCCATCGACGACGAGAGGTCGAGCGCGATCATGATGTCGATGCCTTCGACCGACATGTCGCGGGAGCGGGTGTCGCGCTCCTGAGGCCGGGCGAGCGCGATGATCACCAGCGTCAGCCCGGCGATTCGCAGCGCGGGGAGCAGCCAGAGAAAGTACGGCCGAATGCCGCGGCCCTGCTTCGACAGAATCGACGCCCCCGAGAAGCGGAGCACCGCGCGCAGCTTGCGCTCCACGATCGCCCACGCGATCAGCGCGGGGATCAGCAGCAACGCCCACAGCACGTGCGGGTTATGGAACTCGAGGCCGAGTTGCATCGGGCGGTTTCGGGGGCTGCGGTGCGGTGGTGGGGGCGGGTGCCTGGGCGGCGGTGGTGGTGTGGACCAGCCGGTAACCGAACTCGAGCGAGCCTTTGCACTCGTCGGGGCTGGGCAGAATCTTGGCGAACTTCGCCAGGTCGGACATCAGGGCGAACTCGGTCAGCTCCTTCATCGAGAGCCCGGGGGTGTGCAGCCGCCGAATGGCGTCGATCAGCTCGTTGGAGGTGCACTCCATCGCTTCGAAGCTGTACCGCTCGCCGAGGTAGCCGCGGAGGATCTCCGAGAGGCGGAAGTAGAACTCCTGGGCGCGGCCCTTGGTGGGCAGCTCTTCGGCGCGCAGGGCGTCGAGCGCGGCGAGGGTGCGCTGCGGCAGCGGCAGGGTGGGCTTGGGAGGCCCGGCGAGCACCGGCTTGGGGCGCTTCATCCACCGGCGAACCGCGTAGGCGCCGAGGGCGAGCGCCGCCACCGCCGCCAGCGCGTAGAGCAGCCGCCAGGTGCGAATCGGCACCTCGCCTGGCGGGCGCACGTCGAACAGGCCGGCGCCCTTCTCGTCGACGTCTTTGGGGAGCGAGGAGACGATCTCGACCTCTGGCCCGGGCACGCTGAACGAGCCGGTGAGGGTGCCCTGCACCACGTCGAAGGTGAGCTCGGGGGTCTTCTGCTTGCCGAGCTGAAAGGCAGACATCGGCAGGGTGAAGGTGGTGGTCGACGAGTCTTTACCGTCGATGCGGGTGCGCTTGGCCTCGGCGACGTCGAAGTCGCCGGTGTCGGCGAGCGCGTGGAGATCGATGCGCTGGTCGGAGGGGTGCGTGATTGTGACCTCGACCTCGAACGGGTCGCCGATGCGGGCCTTGTCGGGGTTGGCGCGGGTGAGCACCTGCGAGGGCGCGTCGATGCCCGCATCCGTTGCCAACAGCATCATGCTCAGCAGCAGGACGGTCATCGGTTCAGTGAGGGATCCGGGCGCGCAACACTCGTTAGCATCAGGGTATTTCCGTTTCTTGGGTCGGTTCCACAAGTGAATACGGCGGTAACGCTCCTGTAGAACGGCCGAGATGATCTTGACCTTTCAAGCCCCCGGAATGACGCTTCAGATCCCATGAGCCAGCTGCCCATCGACTTGGACGCCGAAGCCATCCTGTTCGATTCACATTGGTGTACCAGGGACGAGCTGGCGAGGCGCATTCGCGGAATGCTCGACTCGGGCGATTACGCGATCACCCGGCACTCGGCGGCGCTGGAGCTGCTGACCCAGACGCTGAACTCGGTGCGCACGGTGGCGTTCCGCTCCACGCCCGACCTGGTGGAGGCGATCAACATGAACGCGGCGCGGGCCGGCAAGTCGGTCGGCGGCTACATTCGCGACGTGCTGATGGAGGCGCTCGGCGGGCAGATGCAGCCGCACGAGAACCAGGAGGCCGCGCCCACTGCACCGGCGGCGTCTCCGGGCCCTCAGGTGCCGATCGCGGGGCCGGGAGCTCTCCGCGCGTCGGGGCTCCACGCGGCTCAGCCCCCCAGCACTCCTCTGCCTTCGGTGATGGTGGAGCCCGCTCTCGCTGACGAAACGGCGGTCGAGCTCACCCAGCCAAAGAAGAAGGAAGAAGAGAGCGCCGAGAGGCGTTGGTTCAACCCGTAAGTGACGGGGATTCTGCTCACAGTCTTGCTGTCCCAGATGCCCGCGGCGCCGTGGGGCACGGGCGTCAGCCAACCCGAAGACCTCACCGTCTCGATGGTGACCTTCGGGCCGGGCGACGATCTGCCGTCGTGGTGGGGCCACAGCGCGGTGGTGGTGGCCGACAACCGGCTGCGCCAGGCCCGCATCTACAACTACGGAATGTTCGATTTCTCGACCGGCTTCGTGCACAAGTTCGTGCAGGGGCGGCTGGAGTTCTGGGTCGCCGACTCGCCCTACGTGGTCGAGACCTACAAGATGTACCGCGACTTCGATCGCGACGTGCGCATTCAGGAGCTGCGGCTGCAGCCGGCCCAGGCGGCGAAGCTGGCCAAGCTGCTCGCCGACAACGTGCTGCCCGCCAACCGCGACTATCTGTACCACCACTACAACGACAACTGCTCCACCCGGCCGCGCGATTCTGATCGACCAGGCGCTCGACGGGCAGCTGTCGAAGTTCGAGGCGGTGCCGTCGCGAATGTCGCTGCGCGAGCACACCCGGCGCTACTCGCAGGTGTTCCCGCCGATGTCGCTGGTGCTCGACTACCTGCAGAACGACGAGCTCGACCGGAAGATCACCCGCCGCGAAGAGGCGTTTCTGCCCGACGAGCTGGAGCTGCAGCTCGACCAGCTCCAGGTGACCGCGCCCGACGGCTCGATGGTGCCGGCGGTGGCGAAGAAGTCGTATTTCTACAAGGCCCAGCACCGCGAGCCGATACCCGCCGAGCCTCCACACTGGAACATTCCACTCGCGCTGACCGGGCTGCTGTTCGGCGGGCTGACCTTCGTGCTCGCCCGGTGGACCCGTGGGGGCAAGCGGCTGCCGCGGGTGCTGCTCGGGCTGTGGAACGCGCTGCTCGGCCTGGGCTGGGGCGCGCTGGGCGTGTTTCTGTTCATCGTCGGCCTCTGGACCAACCACTCGGTCGCGCACCACAACGAGAACCTGTTCTTGATCAACCCGATCACCTTCGCGCTGCTGCCGCTGGGCATCATGCAGCTGGTAGGCACCAAGCGGGCGACGGTGGCCCTGCAGTGGGCGTGGGCGGCGCTGGCAGTGATCAGCGTGCTCGGCGTGCTGCTCAAGGTGTTGCCGCCGCTCGATCAGCAGAACTGGAACCTGATCTGCCTGGTGTTGCCGGTGAACGTGCTGGGCGCGATCGCGTTCAGGCTGCTCTACCGCTGGCAGCGCACCGCGGTCTGGACCCTCCGCTGAATGGGGCTGCTCGATCGGTTTCGTAAACCGGCGGTGGCTGAAGAGCTGTGCACGGTGTTGCTCCAGGCGACCGAGCCGGAGTGGGCGAAGCCGATTCTCGCCAGCGCCCAGACCAAGCTGACGATGCTCGAGATCGAGCTGATCGCCGACACCTTCATTCGCGAGAAGATCGACGTGCGGTTCGCCGGTGACGCGGCCGCGGGCGCCGGTCACGTGCGAATCGGGCTGAAGAACCCCAAGGCGACGCCGGCCGAGCGGAGGGTGGCGATCGAAGCGGCCACCGCGGTGGCCTCGGCGCTGATGCGCGCGGGGGCGATCGCGGTGATCGTGCACCCGGCGGGCGAGGTGAAGTTCGGCCGCGAGCAGTGGCAGCACCGCACCCAGCTGTTCGGCAAAGACGGCTGGAACCCGGTGCTGGCGTGGATCGACATCGGCAACTCCGAGGGCATCGCGCTCACCTACGGGCTGAAGGCGTTCGGGCTGCCCGAGGCCGGCGCTCCGTCGGAGGCGCTGTTTCTCTCGGGCGACGAGGCGTGGGCGCGGGCGCAGGAGGCGCTCCAGAGCGCGGCGGTGAAGATGGTCGCCCAGGGCGCGCCGCTCAAACCCGGCGAGACGCTCCAGGTGCTGGCCGGCGTCGAGCAGTCGGGCATGCCGCTGCGCCACGACAACCTCGGGCTCGACGAGCCGGGCGCGGTGCACGACACCTTCGGCGATTGGGAGGTCTCCACCGCGGGCGCGGCGCTGCTGCTGAAGAACAAGGCGCCCACTCCGGCGGCGATGCGGTTCACGTTGAGCCAGAAGACGCCGCTGGCGATGCCTTTTCCCACCTACCGGTGGCTGTTCATCGAGGCGATGCGCGCGCGGGGGCTCGAGAAGCTGGCGTTCATCTGGCCCCCGCAGCTCAAGGGCATTCCCGCGCACGAGGTGCAGGTCTACGGCGATCGAAACGGCCGTTTTCTGATCACCACCTGTGGGCTGGCGAGGGTGGCGCAGCCGCGCGGCACCGACGAAGACGCCAACCGGTTCATCGAATACGCGGTCGAGCTGCCGGAGCACAGCCCGAAGGTGGCGAACGGGCTCGCGTTCTTGAGCCTCGGGGTGCACGGCAAAGACCCGGGGGCGCCGCCGATCGCGCAGAACCACCGGGTGCAGAGCGCCCAGGGCGTGATTCCGTTTCCCTATGACTTCGTGGTGCTCGATGCGCTCGAGCCGTTGAGCGTCGGCAGTGGGGCGCCGATTTCGCTCTACCAGCCGCTGTTCATGACCGCGGAGGAGCGCGAGCAGGTGCCGGTGGGCACGATCGCGGAGTGGATCGCGAAGAACCGCGCCGCGGCGCTCGCCCGGTGGTTGAAGCCGGGCGAGGTGCTGCCGCTGCTTACTTGAAGTTCGCGTTCGCGAAGTCCCAGTTCACCAGGCTGTTGAGCCAGGTCTCGACGTACTTCGCGCGGAGGTTGCGGTAGTCGATGTAGTACGCGTGCTCCCAGACGTCGCAGGTGAGCAGGCAGGTCTGACCCTTGGTGATCGGGGTCTCGGCGTTGCCGGTGGTGGTGATCTCGAGCTTGCCGCCGTTGCTCACCAGCCAGGCCCAGCCGGAGCCGAACTGCTTCACCGCCGCGTCCTGGAACTTGGCCTTGAAGTCGCCGTAGCTGCCGAACGCCGCCTTGATCGCGTCGGCGACCTTGCCGGTGGGCTCACCGCCGCCTTTAGGGCTCATCGACTTCCAGTAGAAGTCGTGGTTCCACACCTGGGCCGCGTTGTTGAACACGCCGCCCGAGGAGGTCTTCACGATCTCCTCCAGCGACTTGTCGGCCTCGGGCTTGCCCGCGAGCAGGCCCTTCAGGTTGTTCATGTACGCCGTGTGGTGCTTGTCGTAGTGGAACGACAGCGTCTCGGCGGTGAGGTGGGGAACCAGCGCGTCCTTCGCGTAGGGAAGAGGGTCGAGCTCGAATTTCATGATTTCACCTGAGCGACTGCGGGTTGATTGGCGGACCTTCTAATGCCGCCACGACGCCGCGTCATGATCTTCCGGCGAAACCTGGGCCCGACGTTACGGAGGAGGAGGCCCGTGGGGGCCGCAGGTGGGGTTGAAGCTGCACCCGCGACGCAGGGTGGCGGCCGGCACGGAGAGCTCTTTGCCGCTGACCTCGAACCGCAGGTCGCAGCGCTTCGACTCCGCTTTCCAGCAGGCGGCGTCGGCGCCGGCCTCGGGGGGCACGCCCGGGCGCACCCGCCGGGTCGCCTCGATCACGCACCATTTTCCATCGGGGAGTGACACCGAGTACTTGCCGTCGTCGCCGGTGGTGAAGGTCGTGAACGTCTCTGCTTCGGCGGTTTCGCCCCGGTACACGTCGAAGGCGCGGGCCTTCACCGGCACCGGCTTGGCGAGGTTGCGAAGCAGCTCGTCGGGGGGCACCGCTCCGCCACAGTAGGAATAGGTCTCGTCGACCTCGCCCTTCACCGCGTAGCGCGGGGCGGCGGCCAGCAGCAGCAGGGCGGCGATTCGTAACGTGGGGTGCATTGGGGCTTTCGACGCCGGTGCGGCAGGTTCTGTTCAGTTTGCGCGCTGCTTTACGTCGTTGCCCGCTGAGGATATTCGAACCCCATGGCGATCAAAGACGTACAGCAGGCGTTCACCGATCTCTCGGGCCGGCTCGAAGGCCTTCGGGGGAGTCTTTGACCTCGAACGCAAGAAGTCACGCATCGCGCTGATCGAACGCGACTCGACGCTCCCCAACTTCTGGGACGACAACGTCAAGGCGCAGGGGCTGCTCAAAGAGAAGACCCAGCTCGAGCAGCAGCTGGGCAGCTGGACCAAGGCCCACCAGGCGGTGGAAGACGCGAAGGCGTTGTTCGACCTCGGAGTGGAGGCGAACGACGAGGCGTCGAAGACCGAAGCGGTGACCGCGATGGATGCCGCCGAGCGCGACGTGAAGTCGCTCGAGCTGGCGAAGATGCTGTCGGGTGAGAACGACCGCCACAACTGCTTCATGGACATCAACGCCGGCGCCGGTGGCACCGAGTCGATGGACTGGGCGTCGATGCTGCAGCGCATGTACGGCCGTTACTGCGAGCGCCGTGGGTGGAAGGTCGAGATCAACGACTCGGTGGCGGGCGAAGAGGCCGGCTACAAGAACGTCTCGATGCGCATCGAAGGTGACTTCGCCTACGGCTACCTGAAGGCCGAGATCGGCGTGCACCGCCTGGTGCGAATCAGCCCGTTCGACGCCAACGCGCGCCGCCAGACCTCGTTCTGCTCGATTGACGTCTACCCCGAGCTCGACGACGACATCAAAATCGACATCCCCGAGAAGGACATCGAGCTGAAGTTCATTCGCGGCAGCGGCGCCGGCGGCCAGAAGGTGAACAAGACCTCGTCGACCGCCCAGCTGCGCCACCTGCCGACCGGCATCATCGTCACCACCCAGACCGAGCGGTCGCAGAGCGCCAACAAAGACATGGCGTTCAAGATCCTCCGCGCGCGGCTCTACGACCTCGAGGAAAAGAAGCGCACCGAGGCGCGCAACGCCGCCGAAGCCGCGAAGATGGACATCAGCTTCGGCTCGCAGATTCGCTCCTACGTGCTGGCGCCCTACCGAATGGTGAAGGACCTCCGCACCGGGGTAGAGACCGGCAACGTCGATAAGGTGCTCGACGGCGATCTCGAAGAGTTCATCACCGCGCAGCTGATGGGCGTGAAGAACCCGGCCCGGAGCCTGCCGGAGTAAGCGGAACCGTTCGCTCTGCTAGCGTCGTCTTTGGTGACGATGCGAACGGCACTGCTGCTGTGTCTGGTGTGCTCCGCCGCCTTCGCCGCCGACCGGGTGAGCAAGGCGCGCGAGAACAAGACCGAGACGCTGAAGGCGCTCTTCAAAGAGAAGCAGCTGCCGTTCCCGCCCGAGGAGCTCTACCTCCGCGCGTTCAAGCAGGAGAAGCTGCTCGAGGTCTGGTCGGGGCCGAAGGGCAAGCCGCTCACCCTGGTGAAGGCGTACCCGATCTGCGCCGCGTCGGGAGAGCTCGGCCCGAAGCGTAAAGAAGGCGATCTGCAGGTGCCGGAGGGCTTCTACGAGATCAAGTCGTTCAACCCGACCTCCAACTTTCACCTCTCGATGGAGGTGAGCTACCCGAACAGGTCTGATCGCGTGCTCTCTGACAAGGAGCACCCCGGCGGGGCGATCTACGTTCACGGCAACTGCGCGTCGATCGGCTGCATCGCGATTCAAGACGACCCGATCGAAGAGGTGTACCTGATGGCGCTCGACGCCGAGGTGCGCCCGGTGCACATCGACATTTTCCCGCGCCGGCTCGACGACGACGGGCTGAAGGCCTACGAAGGCGACCCCAGCTTCGATTTCTGGAAGCAGCTGGCGCCCGGGTTCGCCGCGTTCGAGAAAAACCACCGCCCGCCATCGGTCAAAATCGACGCGAAAACGGGCGCTTACGCGGTCGCGCCGCCACATTGATTGCACGGAACTTCCCCGCTGGCGGGTTGTCTTTTCAGAAGGGCCGTACAATCCGTGGTCGATGGAGGAGAAGTTGGCGAGCGAGCTGCTCGAGCTTCCGGCGCAGGTCGAATCGGAGGGAGCGCCGCCTGCTCCGCCTCCGTCGCCGGTGCGCGCCCAACTTCCCCAGGCCGAGGAGTACCCGGATCGGCTGCTGATCGCCCGGCTTCGGCGCAACGACGCCGCCGCGTTCGAGCTGCTGGTGAAGACCCATCAAGATCGGGTGTTCGACTTCTGCGTGCGCATGCTCGGCGATCGCGAAGAGGCGTTCGACCTCACCCAGGAGATCTTTCTCAGCGTGCACCAGCACCTCGACCAGTTCCGCCAGGATGCGCGGCTGTCGACCTGGATCTTCCGGATCAGCCGAAACCACTGTCTCAACCGGCTCAAGTACCTGAAGCGGCGCGGCCGCGGCCGGAGCGACGAGTACGGCGAGACCAACGAGCTGATGATCACCGAGTCGGCGGGCGGTTCGGCGACGCCTGATCAGCACCTCGAGCAGGCCCAGCAGCGCAGCGTGGTGCACAAGGCGATCGCCCTGCTCGACGAGGAGCAGCGCACGCTGGTCGTGTTGCGCGACGTGGAGGGTCTCTCTTACGAAGAGATCGTGGACATCACCGAGCTGCCCGAAGGTACCGTGAAGAGCCGGCTCCACCGGGCGCGGGAGAAGCTGGTCGGGATTCTCGAGAAGCTGCAGGTTGCCGGTGCGTCGAAAAATCGAGGAGAATGAAGCCGTGCGTTCGGAACTTTCAGAAGCGGAGCTGGAGCGGTTGTTCGTCGGCGCGGCCGATGAGCAGCTCGCCGACCGCGATCGGGTACAGCTGAACGCCGCCCTCGATCAGTCGCCCGAGCTCAAGATCGAGCTCGAGAAGTACAAGAACGCGATCGCGCTGCTCAAAGACGCTCCGAAAGAGAAGGCGCCGCCCGCGCTGGCCGGCATGATTCTCCGCCGGGCGCGCCGCCGCCGCTTCGGGCTTCGCAACACCGTCAACCTCCACAACCAGTACCGGGTGCCGGTCGAAGTGCTGATCCCGATTCTGGTCGGAGTGCTGGTCGCCGCGTTCCTGTTCTTCGCGGCCCACTGACGCTAAGTCACCGCCGTGGCCTCCGAGTTTCGACGGCGAACCCTGCTCACCTGGAGTGTGTTCGGCGCCGGGCTCTATGGCGCGAACCGGCTCTTTCGCGGCGAGGCCGACGTCGCCGCCGACGCGCTGAAGGCCGGCCGCCGCTGGCACGCCCACCCGATCGACGCGTTCGCCGTTTCTCCCGACGGCAAGATGATCGCCACCGGCTCACGGCCTGGCTCCGACTCGCTCAGCGACGAAAAAGAGGGCGTGGTGTGCTGGCGGGTGAGCGACGGTCTGCCGCGGTGGAAGGCGAAGATTCCCGGCGGGGTCGACCGGCTCGACTCGCCGTTCAACGCGCTCACCTTCTCACCCGACGGCGGGCTGATCGGCGCGCTCGGCCGCCAACACCAGGTCTACAGCATCGAGGTGTCGGGCTCGCGGCGGGTGGGCTCGCAGTTCTTGTCGATCAACGAGCAGGCCCAGCGCTTCTTCTACAGCCAAGACGGCGCCCAGCTGTACCTCCAGTCGACCCAGGAGCCCGGCCGCCTCGGCGTGGTGCAGCCGGCCCGCGGCGACCTGTCGATCGCCTCGAGGCCGATCTCGTTCGACGATCGCGAGGCGATCCCCTTTCGGCTCGACGAGCGCGGGCTGCACCTGATCTCGGGGCGCCAATACCTGATCCTCCCGGCGGAGGGGGCGCCGATCACCGTCGCCGAGGTGGTGCCCGACCACGCGTTCGCGGTGCTCACCACCCCTTCGCGCAAGCACGCCGCGGTGCTCGGCCCGGGAGGCGCGCTGGCGCTGATCGACGTCGACCTCGGCGAGCCGCAGCTGAAGACCTTTCCCACCATCGACAGCGTGGCGCTCGCTCCGTCGGGCGCGGCGCTCGGCTTCGATCACCAGTACCCGGCCTGGCAGGCCTACGGGCCGCAGGGGGCCCCGCTCGTCGCGGGCACCGACGGCACCGAGCAGTCGATCGCCGGCGCGCTGCCGCTCGCGCTGTCTCCCGACGGCAACCGCGCGGTGAGCATCGATGCCGGAGAGGTCTCGCTCTGGGAGATTTCGCCCCAGCGAAAGCAGGCGTCGCTCGGTCGCTTCGAGCACGCGACGTCAGTCGCTTTTCCCTCTGAGAATCGCGTCGTAGCGTTTGGCCCCAGAGTGTTGGTGTTCATCAACGTCGCCGCGAAGGAGCCGATCAAGCAGTACCGGTTCCCCGAGTACTAGCTTTGCCGGGTCCAGACCGACCACGGGGTGTCTGCCGACCCTCGCCTTGATCCAGATCAAGCACACCTGCGTTGGCACCCGTGTTGCTCTGATCGGGATTCATGGATGCAGCAAAGCCGAACCAGGAGGATCGCCTGGTCGCCCAGTTCAACGCGATGATCCTGAGCCGGCTGGAAGACGACAAGCTCGCCATCCCTGCTTTGCCTACATCCATGAAGGAAGCGCTCGAGCTGGTGCGGCAGAACGACTTCGAGCTCACCAAGGTCGGGATGGTGATCGAGAAGGAGCCGATACTTGCGGCGGCGGTGCTCCGCCTGGCCAACAGCGCGGCGTACGCGGCGAGCGGCACGGTCACCAGCCTGAAGAACGCGATCAGCCGGTTGGGAATGCGCGCCCTGCGCAACCTGGTGGTCGAGGTGGGGGCCGAGAAGATGTTCGTTTCTCGCGACAAGCGAATTGCGTCTGAGGCGCAAAAAGTGTGGAAGCACTCGCTCGCGGTCGCCCTGGTGGCGCGCGATCTGCGCTCGTTCAGCGGGCAGCCCGACCACGACGAGGCCTATCTGGCAGGGCTGCTCCACGACATCGGCAAGCCGATCGTGGCGGGAATGCTGCTCTCGGCCGAGAAGCAGCTGGCCGAAGGTTACAGCGGCAAGTGGATCGGCTCCGATCTGTGGACCAAGGTTCTGCACGGCTCCCACCGCAAAGTTGGCGTCGCGCTCGCGCAAAAATGGCAGCTGCCCGAGGAGGTCTGCGGCGCAATTCACGGCTCCAGCGACCTCGACCCGGCGAACCGGGGCTCGCTCGCGAACACCGTCTGCTTCGCCAACGCGGTCGCCAAGAGCTGCGGCATCTCCACCCGGGACGACAAGGAAGAGGCCGGAGCGATGCTGATGGTGGGCAAGTCGTTGCTCGGTCTCGACGACGAGTTGATCGGCAAGCTGGTGAAGAGCCTCGAGTCGCGAATGGCGGCCTGAAGGGCCCTCAAAGGGCTTGCTTGAGGGGGCCCTCCGCGCTTGAAGGGCCTTCATGTCGGACGAAGGCGTAAAGGAAAAGGAACTCTTCGAGCAGCGGCTCAAGTCGGCCGAGGAATGGCGCAAGCTTGGCGCCAACCCCTACGGCAACGGCCACATGCCTGCCCACACCGCGGGCGAGATCGAGCGGTTGCACGGCAAAGACGGCGCCGAGGCGCTGGAGCAGAAGAAGCTGTCGTTCTCGGTGGCTGGCCGGATCATGGGCTGGCGCTCGAAGAAGATGGTGTTCGCCGACCTGATCGACCGCACCGGCCGCATTCAGCTCAGCATCAAGCCCGACGTGGTGGGCCCCGAAGTGTGGAAGCTGGTCGAGCAGATCGACCTCGGCGATTTCATCTACGCCGAAGGCACCTTGTTTCGGACCCGGGGCAACATCGACGACGGCGTGCGGCGGTTTCTGCCGGTTGCAATCGAGAAGGAAGCCGCGGGTGACAGCAGCTTTGCCGGCGCGAAGGCGATGCTCGACGCGGCGGTGACCACCGACCCCAAGACCGGCAAGCCGGCCAACAAGCGCTTTCAGCCGACCGACACCGCGGCGATCGCGATGGCGGAGCGCGCCGGGCTCAACGTGCAGACGATGGGCGACCTCACCCTCACGGTGACGAAGTTCGTGCCGCTCACCAAGACGCTGCGCGCGCCTCCCGCCAGCTTCGTGCGCGAAGGCGCGACCGACGCCGCCAAGGACTGGAACGAAAAGCAGGCGGTGGCCGACACCGAGCAGCGCTACCGGCAGCGTTACGTCGACCTGCTCGGCAACGCGTCGGTGAAGCAGACCTTCGTTCGGCGCACCAAGCTGGTTCAGTACATTCGCCACTTCCTCGACGACCGCGACTTTCTCGAGGTCGAGACGCCGATGATGCACTCGCTGGTGTCGGGCGCGGCGGCGCGGCCGTTTCGCACCCACCACAACGCGCTCGACATGGATCTGTACATGCGAATCGCGCCCGAGCTGCACCTGAAGCGGCTGGTGGTCGGCGGCTTCGATCGCGTCTACGAGATCAACCGCAACTTCAGAAACGAAGGCATCTCCACTCGGCACAACCCCGAGTTCACGATGCTCGAATTCTACTGGGCGTACGCCGTCTACACCGACCTGATGGACCTCACCGAGGAGATGATCTCGGGGGCTGCGAAGGCGGTGTGCGGCACCGACCAGCTCACCTACGGCGACGTGAAGCTCTCGTTCGCCAAGGGCTGGCCGCGCATTCCGATGTGGCAGTCGATTCGCGAGAAGGTGCCTGCCCTGACCGAGCGTGACTTCAACGACCTCGACCGGCTCCGAGCGATGGCGATCGAGACGCTGCCGAAGGAAGACCGCAGCCCCGACAACATCAAGGCGCGGCAGTCGATGAACCAGGGCGAGCTGCTGGGCGCGCTGTTCGAGCAGAACGTCGAGCACACCCTGATGCAGCCGACCTTCATCACCGAGTACCCGACCGCGATCAGCCCGCTGGCGCGCCGCAACGACAAGAACCCCGAGATCACCGACCGGTTCGAGCTGTTCTGCCTCGGCCGGGAGATCGCCAACGGCTTCTCCGAGCTCAACGACCCGGTCGACCAGCGGGGCCGCTTTCAGGCCCAGGTCGAGGCCAAGGCGCGGGGCCAGGAAGAGACGATGGACTACGACGAAGACTACGTGCGCGCGCTCGAGCACGGGCTGCCTCCCACGGCGGGTGAGGGCATTGGAATCGATCGGCTGGCCATGCTGTTGACCAACTCGGCCTCGATTCGCGACGTCATCCTCTTCCCGTTGCTCAAACCCCAGGCGAAGTGACCTCTCCGTCCCAGACCGCTCCTCCCCGCGGCCAATGGCGCCTCTGGCTGGCGGGCATCACCGCCGCGGTCGGCCTCGGCTTCATTCTGGCCGGCCTCGGCAAGCTCGGGGTGTTGCCGTACTTCGGCGGCGAGACCATTCAGCTGGCGGTGGGGTGGGGCGCGATCACCGAGCTGCTGACCTCGCTGGCCAGCCTGGTCCCCGGCTTCAGCCGGGCGATGGCCGACAACGCGGTGCAGAGCTTCGGCCGGCCCATCCCCGACGGCTGGGCCACCACCTACGTCAGCATCGGAGTGGGCTTCTGGATCGTCGGCTGGGCGGGCATCGCGGTCAACCTCCGCAGGCCGGTGGTGCTCGACGAGGTGAAGAGCGAAGCGGTGGGCAAGCCGCTGTTCCCCCGGCTGGCGAACTACCGCGACTTTCACTTCGGCACCCTGTTCGCCTACGGGCTCGGCATCTTCCTGTCGGCGGTGGCGCTGATTGTCGTCTACCTCGCGCTCGCGGCCTCGACCGGAGGCCTGGGCGCCCCGGTGCAGACCGACAAGAGCTCGCAGGGCATGGCGCCGGTGGCGGCGTTTCTGGTCGCGCTGCTGGTGGGCACCTGGGTGGCGTTCTTCGGCGGCTTCGTCGGAGCGGCGCGCGCCAAGCGCCTCTCGATTCCCGAGGCGACGATCGCGATTCTGTACTTCGGGTTGCCGGTCCCGATTCTGCTCACCTTGATGCACTTCATTCCCGGGTTGATGTTCACCATCGGGCTGAAGCTGCGCGAGATCGCGTACCTCTCGGCGATGCTGGGCGAGACCCGGCCCGAGCTCGGTTACTGGCTGGTGTTCGCGGCGCTGGTGTTGGCGCTCTTCTTGGGCATCTGCGGCGGCTTCGTCGCCACCTCTTCGGGGCGGCTCGATCTTCACGCCTCGTACGAGAACTTCATCTCCACCCGGCACGTGGCGGTGTTTCGCTGGCGGCTGCTGCTCGGGGTGTTGAGCGTGCTGATCCTCGGCATTCTGCCGCCGCTGATCCTCTACTTCATCGTCGCCGCGGCCCAGAACCAGGTGGAGCGCACCCGCATCAAGCTGCTCGGCCTGAAGGACCCGCTGGTCGCCGCCGAAGCCGTGAACACGCTCCGCAGCCGGCAGATGAGCCCCACCGGGATGATGACCGCGCTGTCGGTGGGCGGCGTCGGCGTGGGCGTGATGGCGCTGATCATCGTGCTCTCGGTGATGAGCGGCTTCGAGGTCGACCTGCAGGAGAAGATTCTCGGCACCCACTCGCACGGCGTGGTCTCGAAGTACGGCGACACCATCGAGGACTACCAGGGCGTGATGGAGAAGGTGCGCACGGTGCGGGGCGTCACCGGGGTCACTCCGTTCATCTTGAACGAGGTGATGGTGAGCTCGGAGGGCATCGTCTCGGGCGCGGTGATCAAGGGCGTCGACCCCGAGACGATCGGCTCGGTGACCGACATTCCCAGCTACCTGCTCCCGGGCGGCAAGCTGGAGTGGCTCGACCACCCCGACGAGATCAAGGCGAAGCGCCTGGCCCCGATGGGCGGCCCGGCGTTCGACGACAAGCCGGCCACCGAAGAGAACCGCAAGCCTCCGGCGGGCGACCTCGACCGCGACCCGGTGATCGACCTACCCGCCGAGAAGAAAGACGCGGCGCCGGCGCAGGTGTTCCCCGGGGTGATTCTGGGCAAGGAGCTCGCCTCGTCGCTCAAGGTGGTCGTCGGAGACCGCATCAACGTGATCTCTCCGCTCGGTGGAGAGATGGGGCCGACCGGGCCGGTGCCGAAGAGCCGCGCGTTCAGGGTGGCGGGCATCTTCTACTCGGGCATGTTCGAGTACGACGCCAAGTTCGTCTACATCTCGCTCAAAGACGCGCAGCAGTTCTTCAACGTGAAGGGCGCCGGCGGGATCGACATCAAGGTCGACGACGTCGACAACGCCCGGCGCATCACCCACGCCATCTACGACAAGCTCGACGGCTACCCGTACCGGGTGCGCGACTGGGGAGAGATGAACCACAACCTCTTCGCCGCGCTGCGGCTGGAGAAGCTGGTGATGGCGATCATCTTGAGCGTGATCGTGATCGTCGCCGCCGGTCTGATCGTGGCCACGGTGATCATGCTGGTGCTCGAGAAGCGCAAAGAGATCGCGGTGCTCAAGGCGCTTGGCGTGCCCGACGGCGGGGTGGTGAAGATCTTTCTGATGGAGGGCCTGCAGATCGGGGTCGCGGGAGGCTTGCTCGGACTGATCGCGGGCCTTGCCTGGTGCCTCTTCATCGAGAAGGTGGGCATCAAGCTCGACCCGCAGATTTATTACATTCCCGCGCTGCCGGTTCGCATCGAGCCGTTTCAGACCGGGCTCTCGGTGGTGATCGCGATTCTGGTCACCTTCTTGGCGTCGATCTACCCGGCGCTGAAGGCCTCGCAGGTCGAGCCGGTCGAAGGGCTGAAGGCCGAGTGATGCCGAACTGGTTTCTCGAGGTGCAGGACGTCTTCAAGTCGTACTTCCTCAACGGGAAGCGAATCGACGTGCTGCGCGGGGTGTCGCTCCACATCGAGAAGGGCGAGATGGTGTCGCTGATCGGCGCCTCCGGCTCGGGCAAGAGCACCTTCTTGCACGTGGTGGGCACCCTCGACGCTCCCGCGGCGGGGATCATGAAGTTCGAGGGCCGCTCGGTGTTCGACATGAACGACGCCGAGATGGCGGAGTTTCGCAACAAGAGCATCGGCTTCGTCTTTCAGTCGCACTACCTGCTGCCGGAGTTCACCGCGGTCGAGAACGTGGCGATGCCGGCGCTGGTGATGCGGCAGGACAAGGGGCCCACCTTCAAGCGGGCCCGCGAGCTGCTCGAGCGGGTGGGGCTGGGCAGCCGCTCCGACCACCGGCCGGGCGAGCTGTCGGGCGGCGAGTCGCAGCGGGTGGCGTTGGCGCGGGCGCTGATGCTCCAGCCGGCGCTGCTGCTGGCCGACGAGCCCACCGGCAACCTCGACCCGCAGACCGGCGAGGGCATTCACCAGCTGCTCCGCGAAGTGAACAAGGACCTGGGCATCACGGCCGTGGTGGTCACCCACAACGAGGCGCTGGCCGCATCGATGCCGCGCCGCCTGAGGATTAAGGACGGCCAGGTGGTCGCGGCGTAACGCCACGGCAATCACCCCCTTTTTGTCTCGTATGGAGGGTGCCTTTTCCCTAAAAGGTGCCGCGCTCAGCCCTTGAACCGGTTCTCCACCACGTTGGCCGCAGTGCTCGCGATCGCCGCCGTGGGCGAGGTGTGGGCGCAGGCCGACGCTCCGGTGCAGGTGTCGCCCGACACGATCGTGGAGATTCGGGTCGAGGGGAACAAGCGGGTCGAGCCCGAAGCGGTGAAGAAGGTGCTCCGCAACAAGGAGGGGCGCCCGTTCGACCCGCTGCTCACCGGCGACGACCTGAAGGCGCTCTGGGCGCTCAACTACTTCACCGACCTTCGGCTGTTGGTGCAGCACCTCCCGTCGGGCGGCATCGCCTACGTGGTCGAGGTGAAGGAGCGCCCGGCGGTTCGCGAGGTGAAGCTCCAGGGCAACGACGAGCTCTCGAAAGACGACTTCAAAGACACCATCGACATCAAGCCGTACTCGATTCTCGACGAGTCGGCGGTGCGGCGGAACCTGAAGAAGATTCAGGATAAGTACGTCGAGAAGGGCTACTTCCTCGCCGAGGTCGTCTACGAGCTGCGGCCCGTCAAAGAGACCGGCGAGGTCGACGTCGTCTACGTCATCAAGGAGCACGCCAAGGTCCAGGTGAAGGACATCAAGTTCCTGGGCAACGCGCACGTTCCGGCCGACGACATCAAGCAGTACATGCAGACCCGTGAGGGCAGCTACCTCTCGTTCCTCACCAGCGAAGGCACCTACCGCGAAGAGGCGTTTCAGCGGGACCTCTCGGCCGTGCAAGCCGTCTATTACGACCGCGGCTTCATCAACGTGAAGGTCGACAAGCCGGTCGTCACCCTCTCGGCCGACAAGCGGTTCATCTACATCACCATCAAGGTCGAAGAGGGCGAGCCGTACCGGGTGGGCAAGCTCGGCTTCTCGGGCGACCTGCTGCTGACGCCGGAGCAGATGAAGGCGCGCATGCTCTCGAGCGAGAGCGCGACCTTCAACCGGTCGAACCTCGGCCGCGACATTCAGAGCCTGTCAGACATCTATTACGACCAGGGCTACGCCTACGCGAACATCACCCCGGTCACGGCGGTGAACGCCGAGGGCCGCACCATCGACCTGACCTTCGACGTGCAGAAGGGCAACCAGGTCTACATCGAGCGGATCGACATTCAGGGCAACACCAAGACCCGCGACAAGGTGATTCGCCGGCAGCTGCGCGTCTACGAAGGTGAGCTCTTCAACGGCACCGGCATGCGCGTCAGCAAAGAGAAGGTGATGCGCCTGGGCTTCTTCGACTCGTGCGAAGTGACCCAGAAGCCGGGCTCCGACAACAACCACGTGGTGGTGCAGGTCGACGTGAAGGAGCGCACCACCGGCACCTTCCAGGTGGGGTTGGGCTTCTCGAACGTCGAGCAGTTCATCTTCACCGCGCAGATCGCGCAGAACAATTTCCTCGGGTGGGGGCAGTCGGTCTCGGCGAGCGCGCAGCTGTCGAGCCTGCGCAACTTCGTTCAGCTCTCGTATTACGACCCGTACGTTCTCGACACCGACAACATCTTGTCGATCGACCTGTACCGCACCCAGGCCGACTACTTCGGGTTCATTCGTGACGCGACCGGCGGCAGCCTCAACGTCGGCCGCTACCTGATGGACGATCTGTCGGTCACCATCGGCTACACCGCGGAGTACATCAACGTCGAGCCGGGCACGAACTTCGACACCCAGATCCCGATCTCGAACCAGTTCCGCTCCGGCGTGACCTCGTTGGTGCGCCTCGCCGCCACCTGGGACCGCCGTAACGACCGCCTGTTCCCGTCGAAGGGCTTCTTGCAGTACGCGTCGGTCGAGCTCGCGCCCAGCTTCCTCGGCGGCACCTTCAACTTCGCCCGCTACACCGCCTACTCGCGGTTCTACTTCTCGCTGCCGTTGGGCATGGTGCTGAAGACCAACGCGCAGGTCGGCTACATTCAGCAGCTCGACGCCAGCCGGCCGCTGCCGATCTCCGAGATGTATTACCTCGGCGGCATCACCACCATTCGCGGCTACCTGCTGCGCAGCATCACCCCGACCATTCTGGTGGGCGGGAGCGCGAAGCCCGACGCGACGGTGCAGAACTTCGGCGTCGGCGGCGACAAGGAGTTCATCTTCAACCTCGAGCTCGAGTTCCCGATCTTCGAGAAGGTCGGCATTCGCGGCGTGCTCTTCTACGACGCGGGCAACGCGTTCGCGACCAACGCCAAGTTCTTCCAAGACCTGAACTACAACCTGCCGCTCGGCCTGTTCCACTCGGTCGGCTTCGGGTTCCGCTGGTTCTCGCCGATCGGTCCGCTCCGGTTCGAGTGGGGCATTCCGCTGAACCGGCGCAGCCCGAGCGACCAGCCGGTGCTGTTCGAGTTCACCATCGGCAACTCGTTCTAGGCTACGAAGGGCCGCATGCGACTGCGCGTGCTGGCCGTCTGCCTCCTGTTGATCTCCTGCCGTGACGAGCTCGCGGGCCCGAAGCAGCGGCCGATGCCGGCGCAGGGGCAGCAGGCGCAGCAGCAGCAGCCGCAGAACCCCCAGCAGCCGGGACTTCAGCGGCCTCCGGCGCCGCTCGACCAGGTGCCGGCCGACCTGACCTGGAAGAGCGAGGCCACCTGGCTTCAGGGCACGGTGCGCTACTGGGGCTCGAAGGTGGAGCCGCCGCACGCAGCGGTCGGCCAGCAGATGCGCATCACCCACTATTTTTCGGCGCTGAAGCAGCCTCCTCCCGACTGGAAGTTCTTCGTGCACGTCGCCGACGCCAACTCGGGGCAGATGGTGGGCAACGCCGACCACGAGTTCCAGAACGGCGCCGCGCCGCTGTCGACCTGGCCGGTGGGCAAGGTGATGGCCGACGTGCAGGTGGTGCAGATGCCGAACTACCCCGGCACGCTGCAGCTGATGGTCGGCTTTTGGCAGGGCGATCAGCGGCTGCCGGTCGACGACCCGAAGTTTCACGACGGGCAGGGCAGGGTGTTCGGCCCCAAGCTCGAGGGCGCGCAGCAGACGCCGATGCCGGAGTACCACGTCACCAAGGCGCCCAAGCCGCCCACCATCGACGGCAAGCTCGACGACGAGGTCTGGAAGGCCGCGCAAGAGGTTCAGCTGGTGACCAGCTTCGACGGCCGCCAGGTGCAGCGCCCGACCCGCGCGAGGCTGCTCTACGACGACGCGTTCATCTACGTGTCGTTCGACTGTGACGACCCCGACGTGTGGGGCGACCTGAAGAACAAAGACGACGCGATCTACAACGAAGAGGTGGTCGAGATTTTCCTCGACGCGAACGGCGATCAGAAGACCTACAACGAGCTCGAGGTCTCGCCGCACAACGTGCAGTTCGACGCCGCGTTCGTCACCCGCCGCTCCGATCTGCCGGCTGCGATGGCGTGGGACTCGCACATGGAGTCGGCGGTGCAGGTGCGCGGCACGATCGACAATGACTCCGACCAGGACCAGGGCTGGAGCGTGGAGATGAAGATCCCGATCGCCAACCTGATGGAGGTGCCGCACATTCCTCCGCAGAAGGGCGACCACTGGCGGTTCAACCTCTACCGCCTCGAGCACTTCAAGCGCCGCCAGTCGATCGAAGGCCAGGCGTTCTCGCCGTTGTTCCAGGGCGACTTTCACAACCTGCCGCGGTTCGGCACGTTGGTGTTCGAGTAAGCGCGACGCGCTCGCTGGGGGAGCGACATGAAAGACGTCTTCGACTTCACGCGGCGTGAGGTGCTTCAGGCCTCGGCCGCGTTGGCCGTTCTGCCTTCGATCGAAGCTGCGGGCGGCGCCACCACTGCTGCGAAGTACATTCTCACCCGGCTGAGCCAACACGGAGTCGACCACCTGTTCGGCGTCCCCGGGGCGACCTGCGACCCGCTGTTCGCGGCGGCGACCGGGAAACCCGCGGCGGTCGTTTGCTCGAGCGACCTCGAAGCCGGTTACGCGGCCGACGGCTACGCCCGGGTGCGCGGTCTGGGCGCGGTTTCGGTCACCTACGGCGTGGGAATGATGGGCCTGATGTCGGTGATCTCCGGTGCCTACGCCGAGCGTGTTCCCGTGGTGGTGATCAACGGGGGCCCGAGCGCCGAAGACCTGCGCGTGATGCGCGAGACCGGCAGCTTCTTCAGCCACTCGAACGGCCGCGAAGATTCCGACCTGAAGATGTTTCGCGAGATCACCGAAGCGGCAGTGCGCGTCGAATCCGCAGGTGACGTGCCCAAGGTCGTCGACGAGCTGATTCGCACCGCGCTCATCAAGAAGCGCCCGGTGTACCTGGAGGTGCCGAAGCACCTGTGGGACGCGGCGTGCCCGGCGCCCTCGGGCGCGATCGATGTCAGCGTTGCTGCCAGCGGCGAAGAAGAGAAGCTGGCCGTGGCGATCGCCGAGCGACTGTCGAAGGCGAAGCAGCCGGTGGTGTTGCTGGGGGTCGAAGTTGCCCGCCTGGGCCTGTCGGCACGCGCCGCCGCGCTGGTGGAAAAGCTGGCGCTCCCCTGGTCGACGACGTTGCTGGGCAAGTCGGTGGTCGCTGAGACGACCGCGGGGTTCGCGGGCGTGTACTCCGGGGAGCACGCGCTGCCGGCAGTGAAGACCGCGGTCGAAGAGGCAGACGTGGTGCTCGCGCTCGGTTGCGTGTGGGGCCGCCAGTACCGGCACCTGGTCACCAAGGCCAAGGGTGGGCTCCTGTCGGTCAGCAATGGCCAGGCGAAGCTCGGCAAGGCGGCTCCGGTCGCCTGCTCATTGCCGGCGCTGCTCGACGCTCTCGGGAGGATCGCAGCGGGCAAGGCGGGAGCGGCCACCTCAGGGCTCGCGTTCGAGAAGCGGCGGGCGATGCTCGGTGCACCGCCGATCGCCAGCGTCGGGCCCGAAGACGGCCTCACCTACGACGAGGTGATGCGCGCGGTGAGCGATTCGCTCGACGACAAGACGATCGCGGTCACCGATACCAGCCTGAGCATGTACCCAGCGGCGGAGCTCGAGGTGCACGGCGCCAACGCCTTCATCTGCAACTCGGTCTGGCAGGCGATCGGCTACTCGGTCGGGGCCGCGGTCGGCGTCGCGATGGCGCAGGACAAGCGGGTGGTCGCGATTTGCGGCGACGGCGGCTTCCAGATGACCGCCCAGAGCCTGTCGACGATGGCGAAGCGCAAGCTGCCGGTCACGGTGGTGGTGCTCGACAACTCCGAGTACGGCATCGAGCAGTGGCTGCTGGAGCCGAAGTACTTCGCCGACCCCAACGCTCAGCCGCGGCCGTACCTGTCGCTCAACCGCTGGGACTACGCCGCCTTGGCAAAGGCGCTCGGGTTCACCTCGGCCGTCACGGTGAAAACCGCGGCTGACCTGGCCAAGGCGCTGACCAACAAAGGCCAGACCTTCATCTGCGCGACCGTGAAGCCCCACGACCTCCCGTCGCAGCTGAGGAAGGCATGAGCTTCTCGCGACGCTCGATGTTGCTCGCCGGTGCGGGCCTCGCCCTGCGCGCCTGGGCCGACGACCCGAGGCTTGGCGCAGAGGTCCTGGCTGCTCCCGACTTCACCAAGCTGCGAGAGACGAACCCCTACGTGATCGGCGTGCGACCGCACCGAAAAGGCGGAGTGCGGGTGGAGCTCGATCAGGCATTCCTCGAGGTCTCCGGCGGCAAGAAGTACGTGATCCACAACTACGGCCACGGAGGCGCCGGCATCACCCTGAGCTTCGGCACCGCCAGCGTCACCGCCGACCTCGTCGAAGAGGTGGTGAAGAAGAACGACCTGCTGCCTCAGTTCGCGGTGATCGGCACCGGAGTCGCCGGCCTCACCACCGCGCTCGAGCTGCACCGGCGATTCCCCAAGCGGCCGATCACCGTCTACGCCAAGGACCTCGACGTCAAGAACACCACCTCGTTCATCGCGGGTGGGCAGTTCGAGCCCTCCGGCATCTGGCACGAGTACGACGGAGGCGACGACCGCAAGAAGATCCTCGGTGGCTACTTGAGGCGCGCCCGCGAGCGCATCGTCCAGTTGGCCGGCACCGATCTCGGCAAGTCGTACGGCATCGAGACCCACCGCAACTTCACCCTCGACCACGAGAACAAAGCGCTCGACGAGTTCACCCCTTTTGACGTGGTGCCTCCGGCGAAGCGCGGCCGGCTGCCGTTCGAGAAGCTCGACGTCGAGGGCAAGGAGTACGCAAACTGGCTGCTCAACCCGACGATGCTGCTCCCCGGCATTCGCGCCACCCTCGACGCCGCCAAGGTGCCCTTCGTCGCCCGTACCTTCGCCACTCAGGGCGAGCTGGTGGTGATGAAAGAGAACGTGATCGTCAACTGCACCGGCTACGGCGCGAAGAAGTTCTTCGATGACGATGACGTGGTGCCGCAGCGCGGCCACCTGGTGGTGCTGCAGAAGACCGACCCGAAGCAGAGCTGGTTCTTCAGTGGCGGCTGCCTGAACAACACCGTCGCGTATGCGTTCTGCAGGCAGAACGACATCGTGCTCGGCGGTACGGTGATTTCAGGGAAAGACTCGCTCGAGCACACCAAGAAAGACGACGCGGTCTTCAAGCAGATCGTCGCCAACCTTCAGCACGTGTTCGAAGGCAACGTCAGCGACTGCAAGCCAGGCTGATCAGTTCGCGCAGAGGGTCATCGCGCGAATCGGCTTCACCTTCGGGCCGACCACGCCGTGCGGGTTGAGCCAGTCGTCGCCGTTGCCGTCGAAGCGCTCGTCGCCGGCCTCCACCGTCCAGTGGATGTCGGAGGGGATCTCGGCGGTGAAGCCGATCAGCTCGGTCGCCTTCTCGTCGGCGGCCTTCCACTGAACGAAGCGAACCGTCTGGTCGCCGACCTTGATCTCGAGCGGCAGCTGCCCGACCTCGTGCTCCAGCCGAACACAGGCCTTGATCCGGTTCGACGTGGTGGTGGCCTTCGGGGAAACCTGATCGGTTTGACGCCCCGCGCCCAAGAACGCCAGCCCCATGATTCCGAGTGCAGTGAGCCGCAGCATACGAACACCTAGAGCAACACCCGTTCCAGCAAAGGGCTGAAACGACGTCCCGCAAACACCTGGAATTTGGGGCCTATTCCAGTGTGCGGAAATGGTGGTTCGGAGCATGTCCGCTCCAGGTGCGCTTCGTTGTCCGATCACTACTGTTCACACCCACGCAAATGTTGCCACCGCGCCACGTTACGTGGCGCAGACCCCACTGCGCTTCGTGTCATCGAGGTGAAGCGATCGACGACGTGGCTGGTGGAAAGCCGGCTCACGTTCGAGGCGAACCGGCCACGTACGGCCGGGTTCAGTCGGCGTGGCCTTCGATGCCCCAGATGTCTTTCGCGTACTCCTTGATCGTCCGGTCAGACGAGAAGAAGCCCATGCGCGCGACGTTGACGATCGCCGATTTCCACCAGCGGTCGGGGTTCAGGTACGTCTTGGTGATCTCCGCCTGGGCCTTCGCGTAGGCGTCGAAGTCCTGCAGCACCAGGTAGCGGTCCTCGTTGAGGAGCGAGTCGACCAGCGGCTGGAAGAGGTGCTTGTCCTCCGGCGAGAAGAAGCCGGTGCTGATCAGATCGATCACCTCTTTGAGCGCCGGGTTGCTCTCGTACACCGGCCGCCCGCGGTAGCCCTCGCGCTTCTTCTGCATCACCTCGTCGGTGGTGAGGCCGAAGAGGAAGAAGTTCTCGGGCCCGACCAGCTGGCGAATCTCGATGTTCGCGCCGTCGAGGGTGCCGAGGGTGAGCGCGCCGTTGAGGGCAAACTTCATGTTGCCGGTGCCCGACGCTTCCATGCCGGCGGTGGAGATCTGCTCCGAGACGTCGGCCGCGGGAATGATTCGCTCCGCCAACGAGACCCGGTAGTTGGGCACGAACGCCACGTGCAGGCCGGTCTTGGCCGCGTCGGAGTTCACCACCTCGGCGATGCCGTTGATGAGGCGAATGATCAGCTTCGCCATCTTGTAGCCGGGCGCCGACTTCGCTCCGAAGATGAACGCCCGCGGCACGCCCAGCGAGCTCGGGTCTTTGCGCGCCTTGATCCACAGGTGAATGATGTGGAGCGCGTTGAGCAGCTGCCGCTTGTACTCGTGCAGGCGCTTCACCTGAACGTCGAACACCGCGGTCGGGTCGAGGCTCACCCACATCACGTCGCGCAGGTGCGAGGCGAGGTCCTGCTTGTTGCCCTGCTTGGCCTCCTTGAACGCCTTCACGAAGCTCGCGTCGTTCGCCAGCTTCTCGAGGTCGCGCAGCCGGTCGAGGTCGGCGATCCACTTGTCGCCGATCGCGTTGGTGATCAGCTTCGCCAGCCGCGGGTTGCAGTTGAGCAGCCAGCGCCGCGGGGTGACCCCGTTGGTCTTGTTGTTGAACTTCTCGGGGAACATCTCGGCGAAGTCGGGGAGCACGTCGCGCTTGAGCAGCTGGGTGTGCAGTTCGGCCACGCCGTTGACGCTGTGACTGCCGATCACCGCCAGGTTCGCCATTCGCACGCTGCGCTCGGTGCCCTCTTCGATCAGCGACATGCGCGAGATCTTCTTCTCGTCGAACGGGTAGGCGATCTGCACCTGGCGCAAGAAGCGCTGGTTCACCTCGTAGATGATCTGCAGGTGGCGCGGGAGTAGCCGCTCGAACAGCGACACCGGCCACTTCTCGAGCGCCTCGGCGAGCAGGGTGTGGTTCGTGTAGCCGAACGTCTTCTCGGTGATCGCCCACGCCTCGTCCCACGGCACCCGCTTCTCGTCGACCAGCACCCGCATCAGCTCCGCCACCGCGATCGCCGGGTGGGTGTCGTTGAGCTGAATCGCCACCTTCGACGGAAACTGCACGAAGTCGGAGTGGGTCTTCAGGTAGCGCCGCATGATGTCGGCGATGCTGCAGGCGACGAAGAAGTACTCCTGCTTCAGGCGCAGCTCCTTACCGGCCTGGTTCTGATCGTTGGGGTAGAGGACCTTCGAGATCACCTCGGAGTCGTTCTTTTCGACCACCGAGCGCTCGTAGTCGCCGTCGTTGAAGAGCGCGAAGTCGAACTCCGCCGACGCGCGCGCCTGCCAGAGCCGGAGCGAGTTCACCGTGTGCGCGCCGTAGCCGGCGATCGGGGTGTCGTAGGGAACGCCGAGCACGGTGCGACCGCCGACCCAGCGCGCCAGCCGCCGACCATCGGGGGCGAGCGCGGTCTCGACCGAGCCGTAGAAGCGAACCGGCACCGTCCGCTCCGGGCGAACGATCTCCCAGGGGTTGCCGTACTTCAGCCACTCGTCGGCGCGCTCCACCTGGTAACCGTTGACGATCTCCTGGGTGAAGATGCCGAACTCGTAGCGAATGCCGTAGCCCATGCCCGGCATGTCGAGGGTGGCGAGCGAGTCGAGGAAGCAGGCAGCGAGGCGGCCGAGACCACCGTTGCCGAGGCCGGCGTCGGACTCCATCTCGAGCAGGTTGGTGAGGTCGACGCCGAGCTCGCGGAGCGCCTCTTTCGAGACGTCGTAGAGCCCCATGTTGATCAGGTTGTTGCCGAGCGCGCGGCCGAGCAGGTACTCGGCGCTCAAGTAGTACGCGCGCTTCACGTCGTGCTGGTAGTAGCGGCGCTGCGTCTTCACCCAGCTCTTCGCCAGCCGGTCGCGCACCGAGAGCGCCAGCGCCAGGTAGCGGTCGAACGGCGAGGCGGAGTCGAAGTTCTTGCCCCGCGAGTACTCGACGTGATCGACGAAGGAGTTGCGGATCGCGCCGGGGGTGCTGCCGTGACGCGACTCGGAGTTCGCAGCGTTGCCGTTGTCAGCCATCGAGCCGGGTAAACCACGAGCGGCCAGAGATGTCAGCGCCGCGAAGCTTTCCGTTGTGCGTCACCTGGTCTACACAGCGTGGCTCCGGCCGGGCATGCGTGGAGCGCCCATGAGGTGGCTCGTAGGCTGTGCAGCAGCGTTTCTGTTCCTCTCGTGTGAGAGCCGCCCGGCGTCACCGCCGCACGTTCGGGCGCGAGAGCAGCAAATCGTCGGAGGCGTCGACGAGCCCAGCCACCAGTACGTGGTGATGGTGGGCGACCAGTTCGGCGGGTTCTGCTCCGGCACGCTGATCTCGAAGCGAACCGTGATCACCGCCGGCCACTGTTGGGACCCGGGCGGCATCACAACCGTCTACTTCGACGTCGGCAGCCCGCTGCAGAGCGTCTCGGTGAAGGTCGCTTCGTCGGTGCGCCACCCGCAGTACGACAACAACAGCCTCGACAACGATCTCACCATCGTCGGCCTGAACGCCGATGCGCCGGTGCAGCCGGTGCCGCTGTTGCGCGAGACGATGGCCAACAGCCCCGACTTCATCGGCCCCAAGTTCACCTTCGCCGGGTACGGAATCGACAACGGCAACACCGGCTCGGGCTTCGGCACCCGCCGGGTCGCGGTGTTCCCGATCATGGAGATCGGCCCCGACGCCAACATCGTCGAGCCGATGAACGCTCCGATGAGCGCGGTCACCTCGATCGTCGCCACTCAGTTCTATTACCGCTACCCGAGCAAGAACACCTGCAACGGCGACTCGGGCGGCCCTGCCTTCATCGTGCGCAACGGGGTCGAGCGCCACGCGGGCACCACCTCGTACGGCGACGACTACTGCGTCTGGGACGGCGTGCAGCAGCGCACCGACGCCACCACGATGACGTGGATTCAGTCGCAGATCGATCTCACCGAGAACATGGACCCGTGCCGCTCCGACGGCACCTGCAACGCCAGCTGCGTCAGCGCCACCCCGGCGCCGTTGGGCACGATGACCGACCCCGACTGCGCCGATCAGCACTGCTCAGCCGACGGCGTCTGCGTCACCTCCTGCTTCCTGGCCGACCCCGACTGCTCGTCGATGAACGTCAGCAACTGCGTCGAAAACGGCCTCTGCCAGCCGACCGGGTGCGCGGTGCCCGACCCCGACTGCACCGCCCTCGGCAACGGCGCGTCGTGCAACGACCCCTCGGAGTGCGCGAGCGGCATCTGCGCCAACGGCGCCTGCTGCCCCACCACCTGCAGCGGCGACTGCGAGGCCTGCTCGATCGCCACCGGCGGCACCGCCGACGGCACCTGCACCGCGAAGGCCGCCGGCTCCATCTGCCGCCCCGACGCCGGCGCCTGCGACGTCACCGAGAGGTGCGACGGCGTCGCTCACAGCTGCCCGGCCGACGCGTTTCTGCCCAACCCCACCATCTGCCGCCCGCCCGACGGCGGCTGCGACCTCGGCGAGCTCTGCACCGGCACCAGCGCGCAGTGCCCGCGAGACGCCTTCGCGGCGGCGAACACGCTCTGCCGCCCGCTCGCGGGTGACTGCGACGCGCCCGAGCTGTGCTCCGGCAGCAGCGGCGAGTGCCCCGCCGACCGCATTCAAGACGCCGGGTTCGTCTGCCGCTCCGCCGCGAATCAGTGCGACTCGGCGGAGCTCTGCGACGGCGCCGGCGTCGACTGCCCCACCGACGCGATGCGGCCCAACGGCGCGCTCTGCTCCAATGGCACCTGCCAGGCGGGCGTCTGCACCAGCGGCGCGGGCGGCGGCGGAGGCGGTACCGGCGGAGGCGCGGGCGGTGGCGGAGCGAAGCACGGCGGAGGCTGTGGCTGCTCCACCGTGCTCGAGCCGCTCGCGGCGGTCGCGCTGCTGGCGTTGATGCGGCGGCGCCGCGTCAGAGCAGCGACTTGATCTTCTCGCTCCAGGCGAGCGAGCCGGGGTCGCGCCCGTCGATCTTCTTGTTCTTCGGGTCGACCTCGATCACCAGGGTCTTGCCCTCCAGCCTGGCGTTGGTGCCGGCGGTGGAGAGCCGGCAGGTCATCGCGGTCACCTTCGCCAGCACCGCTTCCTTGCCGCCGGGCGACTTGCACACCGAGCCCCAGAGCGCGTTGTAGGCGTCGCGGCAGAACGTGTCGGCCGGCTTCGCCTCGTCGAGGGTGAGGGTGCCGAACGACTTGTCGTCGTAGGCGATGGTGATCTTCTCGCCGCACGCCTTCTCGGCCGAGGTCTGGGTCTGGTTGATCTGCTGCTCCGATTCTTTCCACTTCTGCGCGTCGCCCAGGTTCTTGCCCTTGGGGGCGGCGGCGACGGCGGTGAACGAGAGCGACAACATCAACGCAATCAGGTGTTTGGACATGGGTCTCCTTGGGTTGGCCAGGAGGACGAAGGACCCTCGAAAAGTGTGCGGGCGCGGCTACAGTCGGCCCATGCCCGTGGTCGAGATCAAGAGCGTCGAGGTGAAGGACGGCATGCCCTTGCCGGTGGGAGTCGCGCGCGAGCCGTTGATGATCGGCTCACAGCTCGAGCTGGTCGATCAGAACGGCGGCCGCGGCCTGGTGATGGTGATGGGGGTGATCGTGGTCACCGAGATGGGCGACAAGCTGCTCGACTCCGCCAAGCCGGGCCAGCAGGTGAAGCTGCTGCTGCGGGTGATGGGCGGCAAGGTCGACGTGACGAAGGCGACCGCGCTGGAGCACCCGCCCGCCGCGAAGGCGTGAGCCTCAGTGCTGCACGCCGCGGGCGGCCACCGGGGTCGCCTCGAGGCTGGCCTTCACGGTGGCCATCTTTTCCTGGAAGTCGTCGACCAGCGTCTTCGGCAGCGGGTCGGCCCGCGGGAAGTTCTGGTTGAGCGGGTTCACGAAGTGCCCGCCGCGCTTCATCGCGAAGTGGAGGTGCGGCCCGGTCGACAGCCCGGTGGTGCCCGACTCGCCGATCACGTCTTTCTGCTGCACCCGCTGGTTCAGCCGCACGTTGATCTTCGAGAGGTGGAGGTAGCAGGTCTCGAAGCTCATCACGTGCTTCACGCAGACCATGTTGCCGCCGCCGTCGTCCCACCCTGCGCGCGAGACCGAGCCGTCGGCCACCGCCCACACCGGCGTGCCCTGGGGCGTGCCGTAGTCGACCCCGTTGTGCGAGCCGACGTAGTTGAGAATCGGGTGAAAGCGGGTGCCGAAGCCGCTGGTGATGTGAGCGAACTTCAGCGGCGTCTTGAGGAACGTCTTTCGCGCCGAGGTGCCGTCGGGGAGGAAGTAGCTCTCGGTGCCGTCGGGCAGCCGGTAGCGGTAGGTCTCTTTGTGGCCGACGCTGTGGCCCTCGTACTGCGCGGCGATCACGTTGCCGTAATCGAGCACCTTGCCCTTGGCGTAGACCTTCTCGACCAGCGCGCGCATCCGGTCGCCCTTCTGCACGTCGCGGTAGAAGTCGATGTCCCAGGCGAACACGTCGGAGAGCGTGACCGCGACTTCGGGCTTCTCTCCCGCTGAAATCGCCGCGTCCCACATCGAGGAGTCGACGGTGAGCTCGACCAGCTCGACCCGGGTTTCACGCTCGATTCTGCTGCACCGAGCCCAGGTAGCGATCGCCGTCGCGCCGCACCACCCACTCCTTGGTGGCGCTGCGGCGGTACTCGAGCAGGTCGAGCTGGTTGTCGGCGAAGACGAAGCGGAGCTGATCGCCGGGGCGCGCGCGCTTGAAGTCGAACTCGGCCGCCTTCAGCGCGCCCTGCACGCCGTCGACGGTCGCGTCGTCGAGGCCCGCGGAGAAGAGCGCCTTGGCGACGGTCTGGTTCCGATCGAGCTGACGGTTCTTGATGACAGTGAGATCCCCTGAGGCCGCGAGCGCGGTCAGGAGCAGAATGGAATGCATGAGCCGCTACAGCTTAGTCCACCCCTGTACCGGTACAAGTTCACCGCTTTGTCAGCGTGACAGCTCCCAGGTGAACTCGCCCACGAACCAGGCGTGGTGCCGATCACCGGCCGCGCCCACCAGGCCCGCCACCCCGTAGCTGCTCACCGCGGGCAGGGTCTTGGTGAAGTGGGCCCCGCCCGAGCCGTTGCGCTCCAGGGTCCACATCTGGCTCGGCTCGTCGCCCACCACCTCGCCCGAATCGATCATCGTCAGCCCGTCGCCCAGCGGAACCCACGACCACCACGCGCCCTTTCGCTCCGGCCACGCGTTGTCGGCCACCACCTCGTGCGACGCGCCGGTGGTGAGATCAAACGCCACGATCGAGGGAATCCCCAGGTAGGAGGTCGGGTCCACGCCTCCAGCCACCCACAGCTCCTGCCCAACCACCGCCACTGCCGGCCGTTGCCGTTTCTGGGGCAGGGTGCCGAGCTGACGCCAGCTCAGCTGCGTGAGGTCGAGCGCCCACACGTCGTCGTTGTCGGCCCCACCCGCGATGTAGAGCGTGCCGCCGGTCGCCACCGCGCTGTGGAGCGAGCGCGCAGCAGGCGTGTTGGTGGTGTTGAGCTCGGTGAACGCCGAGCCGTCTTGCGCCACCTCGTAGACCTTCGCGCTCGGAGTCGAGTTGAGCGCGCCTCCGTAGAACAGCAGCTTGTTCGTCTGAGCGTCGAAGCTGAGCGTGGGGCCGTAGTTGATCGGCGGTGGCTGCGCGTTGCCGAGCCGGCGCCACACCGGGTCGGCCGGGCTCCAGCTCAGCAGGTAGCCGCTCAGCTCCAGCAGGCGCCCGTCGGGGAGCGCGGCCGCGGCCGAGGGAGTCATGCCTCCGAACTGGCCGTTCATCGTCGCCGACGAGCCGGTGCCCGCGGTCGAAGGCGCGTATGACAACAGGCTGGCCCAGTTTCCCGCCAGCGAGGTGATCACCTGCTGGTTCATCGGGTCGGTGATCGGGTCCCAGTTGAGCGGCCCGGGCCCGAGATTGTCGGCGAGCCGGGTCCACACGCCGGTGGTGAGATCGCACGACCACATCCCGTAGACCCACTCCAGGTTGCCGAACACGTCGATCTGGTGAACCACCGCTACGATCAGCTGCTGCGCCACCTCGTCCCAGGCGGCGGCCGAAGTGTAGAAACCGGCCTGTTGTTGCTGCACCACCGGCGGCACGTCGGCCCCGCTGGTCGGCACTTCCGTCCACTTGCCGCTCGGGAGCGCCCGGGTGAGCACCGTCGGCTTTTCCTGAAACGTGGTCTGCGGCGGGGCGTCGTAGACGCGCTCGCCGAAGCCGATCTCCCGGCCGCGGGAGCCGTCGCGCATCAGCCGCTCGGGGTAGCGGGTGTTCATCGCCTGCGCCGGGAGGCTCCAGGTCGCGGTGCCGTTCGAGAGCGTGATCATGTATTCGGCCGTGCCCAGCGGCACCAGGAACTGGCCTGGCCCGATCGCCGCCATCTGCGTCGCGGCGTACTGGCTGGAGGGCGCGTTCACCGAGGTGTACGCGGTGAAGTGCGCGGTGCCCTGAGAGATCTTCAGCGAGCTGACCTCGAGCCGGGTGCCCCCGCCGCTCCACAGCACCGCCACCAGCTCTCCGGTGCCCCGGTCGATCGCCGCCGACTCCGTCATGCCCTCGGTCACCGTGCCCGTCACCGGGAGCGCCTCCACGAACGACTGCGTGCCCCCGTCGGGCAGGTTCGCCCCGGTGCCCGCCATTCGCACCGTGGTGACGAAGCTCAGGTCGGCCGACACCACCGGTGGAAACGAGTAGAGCCGGTGATCGTTGGGCTCGAGGTTCACGGTCTGGCCGAACGCGTTCACCCCGTTGAGCGGTGCGACCACCAGGTGCGCGGTGAGCGGGCCCAGCGTGGTGCTGCCGCCTCCGGTCGCGCTGCCGCCGCCCACCGCCGAGCCGCCTCCGCTCGAGCTGCCTCCACCGGCTGCGCTGCCTCCACCGGCCGCGAAGGTTCCACCGCCGCTGCCACCCAGGCCGCCGCCGGCGAAGAAGCCGCCGCCGAAACCGGAGTCTGGTGGAGACTTCGAAGGACAGCCGGAGAGCAACGCGATCGCCGCCAGCAGCAGGCTTCGTTTCATGCGCGCTCGGTGTCTCGGTGCGCGCGCAACATTCTGCGGGAATTTTATTTTCGTGAGAGCGGGAGAGAACTGGCAGCGACGAGAAACTGTCAGCCGTCGCGGCGCTTGTCCTTCGACGCCTTCAGCCGCTGGTATTCTTCCCACGCGGCGCGCGCGGAGGTGAGGTGCTTCTCGACGCGGTCTTCCAGGTTGGTGAGCGTGTCTTCGTCACCGATCTCGGTCAGCGGAGGCCGCGCGTTTCGCGCCGCGCGCAGCGACGCCAGCAGCGGGTACTGGGTCTCGCCCTTGACGACCTTGACCGGGGCCCGAACGCCCTTGGGCGCGTTCCACTCGATCAGCGCGTCGAGGTCGCCCTGGTACTCGATCAGCAGCACCCCCAGCACCTGCTGGAAGAAGCGGCCCTGCTGGTCGCCCTTCACCCGAACGTCGCACAGCTCGGCGTGGTCGCCCTTCACCTCGAAGCGCAGCGCGCAGCCAGGCTGCTCGTTGGAGAGCAGAATCTCGTCGCCTTCACGGGTGAGGGTGACGTCGAGGCGCGCGGGGATCGCGTCGAAGTCTTCGATCGGGATCTGCAGCCGCACCTTGGCGACTTCGAGATGTTCGATGCGTGAGAGGGCCACAGCCACCGCCTACCGTACTACAGATCGACCTTTTTCTCCGAGTGGGTGGTGCCGTCGAACCGCAGCATCACGCCCTTGTTCTCGGACTTGGTGACGATGTTCACCGGGCGGCGCCAGAGGGTCTGCAGGTTGCGCAGGGTCTCCCGGGCATAGTCACCCTTCAGGTCCATACCCTCGTGCTTGTGGGTGAGCATCAGCTCGGCCTTGTTGTCGAAGTTGGCGTCCATCACCTCGATCACCGGCTGGCCGAAGTTGGTCAGGCCCTGGAGCAGCTTCGCCTTCACCTTGCGGAACTCCCGGTCGAGGATCTCCCAGCTGTTTCGCTTCTCGTTGAACCCGAAGGTGAACAGCTTCTGCTCGATCGCGAACTCCGGAGTGAGGAACTCGTCGATGAAGGTGATGTCGTTGTAGTGCTTGCGCACCTCGAAGATCTTCTGGCGCCCCAGGCCCAGCTTCTTGTCCCACGCCCGGCGCGCCTTGAGGTCGTCACACTCGTTCCACTCTTTGCCGAAGCGGCCCTTGTTCCAGCGCTCCTCGATGTCGCGAAACAGCTCGATCCCCATCTTGTAGGGGTTGAGCCGGCCGGGTGAGGTCGCCATCGTGCCGGAGTGATGGTCGGCGTAGTCGAGCACCTCGTGGTCGCGCAGCGCCTTGGTGGTCATGATCGTGGAGTGCCAGTAGCTGGCCCACCCCTCGTTCATGATCTTGGTCTGGCCCTGCGGCGCGAAGTAGTACGCCTCTTCGCGCACGATCGAGAGAATGTCGCGCTCCCACTCTTCGAGCGGCGCGTTGTCGATCAAGAACAGCAGCACGTCGCGCTGCGGGTGCTCGGGAAAACGCTTCGCCTTCTGGCGCTCGTCTTCGAGCTTCTTCTTCTGCGCCTCGATGAACTCGCGCGGGTTCACGTAGTTGCGCATGTACTCGCGCTCGACCTTGAACCCTTCGACCTTCTGGTTCGCCTTGTTCTGCTCCTCGACCAGCTTCTGATCGGGCACCCGGCGAATGTGCGGCGCGTGCTGGTCGATCAGGTTCTCGAGCGACAGGCAGCGGTCGATGAAGTCTTCCACCTTCTCGATGCCGACCTTGTCGATCCACCGGCGCACCCGGGTGGCGTGGTTGGCCATCTCGTCGATCATTCGACGGTTGGTGTGGCGGAAGCTGAAGTTGTTCTTGAAGAAGTCGCAGTGGCCGTAGACGTGGGCCATCACCATCTTCTGGTCGACCTCGGCGTTCGCCTCGAGCAAGTAGGCGTAACAGGGGTCGTTGTTGATCACGAGCTCGTAGATCTTGCTGAGCCCGTACTCGTACGACTTCGAGAGCTGCTCGTACTCCATGCCCCAGCGCCAGTGCGGGTAGCGGGTGGGGAAGCCGCCGTAGCTGGCGACCATGTTCAGCTCTTCGTACGAGAGAATCTCGAAGACGGTCTCGAAGATGTCGAGGCCGTAGTCCTTGGCGTAGGCCTCGATCTCGACCTTCAAGTCGGCCAGCGCGGGCGTCAGCGAGCGCGGCATCTACCGCCCCTTCCCGAGGAAGTCTTTGATGCTGCCGTAGATCGCGTCTTTGTCGGCGATCTCCGAGAGCGCCACGTTGCCGGTGTCACCCAGGTGCTCGCGCAGATCCTTGATGAACTGGCCAGAGCCGTACGGGCTCTCGACCTGGCCGTAAGCGAACTGGTTGCACGACGGCAGAATGTCGCTCTTCAGCATCTCGATGCAGAGCCGGGTGTCGTCGGCCGACCAGTTGTCGCCGTCTGAGAAGTGAAACGGGTACACGTTCCAGCTGCTGGTCGGGTACTCCGCCTTCACCATGTCGCGGCAGAGCTTGTAGGCGGAGCTGATCATCGTGCCGCCCGACTCGCGGGTGTGGAAGAACGTGTCGCGATCGACCTCGCGCGCCACCGCGTCGTGAATGATGTAGCGGGTCTCGAGCCCTTTGTACTGATGGCGCAGCCAGGTATCGAGCCAGAAGCTCTCGATGCGCACGATCTCTTTCTGCTCGTCGCCCATCGAGCCCGACACGTCCATCATGTAGATGATCACCGCGTTGGTCTCGGGCAGGTTCTCGAGCCGGTAGGTGCGGTAGCGCTTGTCTTCGCGCACCGGCACGATCATCGGGTTGTCGGGGTCGTAGATGCCCGACGCGATCTGCCGCCTCAGCGCCTGCTTGAAGGTGCGCTTGAAGTGGCGCAGCGACTCCGGGCCGATGGTGTGAACCCCGGTGTACTTGATCTTGGTGGTGACGATCTTCTCGGAGCCTTTGTGCTCGATGTTCGGCAGCTGCAGCTCTTCACCGAGAATCGTCGCCAGCTCGTCGAGCGAGACGTCGACCTCCAGCACGTGCTCGCCTTCGTTCTCGCCGGCCTTGCCGTTGCCGTCGCCCTGCTGAGGGTCGCCGGGCGCGATCTGGGTGCCCGGCTCGCCCTCGCCCTGACCGACCCCGCCCTGTTCCTTCGCTCCGTACTTGAAGTGCGGAATGTCGATGAACGGGACGGGAATCGAGATCAGATCTTTGCCCTTCTTGCCGACCATCTCGCCCTGCTGCACGTACTTGCGCAGGTTCGCTTTGATCTTCCCGCGGACGATCTGCTTGAAGCGGGTGTGGTCCTGGTCGATTCGAAGGGGCACGGTTACTCCTTGGCGTCTCCGCGCGCGAAGATCGACGCCACGAAGTTGAGCACGTCGGTGGCGCTCTCTTCGTCGTAGCCGAAGTTCTTGATCAACCGCGCCTTCACCACGTCGATCTTCTCCTGCGTCTCGCGATCGACCACCGAGCTCACCAGCGTCTTCAGCTTGATGCTGTCCTTCTGGTCTTCGAACAGCTTCAGCTCGAGCGCCTTCTGCAGCCGCTCGTTGGTGCGGTAGTTGAAGCTCTTGCCCTCCAACGCCAGCGCGCCGATGTAGTTCATGATCTCGCGGCGGAAGTCGTCTTTGCGGCTCTCGGGAATGTCGATCTTCTCTTCGATCGACCGCATCAGCCGCTCGTCAGGCTCCTCGTACAGCCCGGTGTACTTGTTCTTGATCTTTTCCTTCTGGGTGTACGCCTTGACGTTGTCGATGTAGTTGCCGCACAGCTTGCCGATCGCGTCTTCGTCGGCGCTGATCGCCCGCTGCACCTCGTTCTTCACGATGTCTTCGTATTCCTGCTTCACGATGTTGAGCAGCTCGCGAAACCGCTTGCGGGTGTCTTCGTTGGGGATCAGCGAGTGCTGCTTCAGGCCCGCGTCGAGCTCGTTCAGCACCATGAACGGGTTGATGCTGGTCTCCGACTTGTCGGAGACCAGTGCGTTGGAGATCTTGTCCTGCACGTAGCGCGGGCTGATGCCCTCCAGGCCCTCGCGCGCCGACTCCTTGCGCAGCTCCTTGATGTTGTCTTCGGTGAAGTTCGGGAGCGTCTTGCCGTTGTAGAGCTTCAGCTTCTGGAGCACCGAGAGGTTGTGCTTCTTCGGCTCCTCGAGCCGCGTCAGCACCGCCCACATCGCCGCCATCTCCACCGTGTGCGGGGCGATGTGCTTGCCGCGAATGCGCTTCGGGTTGAACTCCTTCTCGTAGATCTTGATCTCCTCCGACAGCTTGGTGATGTACGGCACGTCGATCTTCACCGTGCGGTCGCGGAGCGCTTCCATGAACTCGTTGTTCTCGAGCTTCTTGAACTCCGGTTCGTTGGTGTGACCGATGATCACCTCGTCGATGTCGGTCTGAGGAAACTTCTTCGGCTTGATCTTGTGCTCCTGGGTCGCGCCCAGCAGGTCGTAGAGGAACGCGACGTCGAGCTTCAGCATTTCGACGAACTCGATCACTCCGCGGTTGGCGATGTTGAACTCGCCGTCGAAGTTGAACGCGCGCGGGTCGGTGTCGGAGCCGAACTCGGCGATCTTGCGGTAGTTGATGTCGCCGGTGAGCTCGGTCGAGTCCTGGTTCTTCTCGTCTTTCGGCTGAAAGGTGCCGATGCCGACGCGGTCTTTCTCGCTGAACACCAGCCGGCGCACCTTGATGTGCTTCATCACCTTGGTGAAGTCGCCGGAGTACTTGTGCATCAGCTGGCGGAAGATGAAGCGGCAGGCCGGGTTCAGCTCGCCCAGCTCGGGCATCGCGTGGCCCTTCTCGGGCGGGGCGATGTCGGCCAGCACCTTCGAGCGCCACTCCCGGGGGATCAGCTTGAGCGGCTCCTCGTTCATCGGGGAGTTGTACTGCTCCTTGATGATCTCGCCGTCGGGCAGCCAGTAATACGTGTAGAGCGCGCCCTCGGGCGTGCGCGAGTATTCCTCGATGCCGCGCTTCACCAGGCGAACGATGGTCGACTTCGACGAGCCGACCGGGCCGTGGAGCAGAATCACCCGCTTCTCGGTGCCGTAGCCGAGCGCCGCCGACTTGAACACGTTGACCAGCTTCATCAACGGCACGTCGAGGCCGTAGACCGCGTCGCGCCCGCCGTTCCGCTCGTCAGAGAAGAAGTGGTACCGAATCAGCCGCTTCTTGTTGTCGATGTACTCGGTCTTCCCGTGCGACAGCACCATGTCGTACAGGCGCTGGTAGGCGGTGCGGGTGACCTTCGGGTTGCCGCGAACCAGGTCGAGGTATTCGTCGAAGGTGCCTTCCCAGTTCAGCTCCGCGTACTCCTTGCGGTCCTGGAAGCTGGCGATCTTCTCGGTCCAAGAGGTGCTCATGATTTTCGTGCCCTCAAAGTGGCAGGTCGGTTTTTTCGGCCTGGAAAAAAACGCTGCCGCGGGTTCGGACCGCGCGCGGCGCTACGGAGCGCACAGCGTGCCACCATCATACGACCCAACAACGGGTTTAGGGGAAGCCGCTTGCCCGATGTAGGTTGTGGTGAGCGTTGGCGCTCTGGTTTCAATTGATAGAGTGCCGCGCCTTCACGTGCATCGCACGTTCGACCGGGGGAACCACATGAGACGTCTGGCGTTGCTGCCGTTGCTGGGGCTGATGTTGGCGGGTTGTGGTGGTCCAGAGGTGACGTTCTGGCTGGTGGTGGCCGACCCGTCACCCGACCCGGTGTGTGTGCCGGCGTCGACCACGATGCCCAACCAGACCGACACCCAGACCGGGTTTTTGTCGTCGTCGACCTGGGAGCTGTACCCGGGCGGCAAAGACGCGTCGGGCAAAGACACCATCGTGCTTCAGCTGAGCGCGCAGGGGAGCAACGCGATCTCCGGCACCAAAGACGGCAACAAGTTCACCTTCACCGGCGTCGACACCCGGGTGACCAAGTCGCCCAACGCGATGAACCCCACCGAGACCGATACCGACACCACCACCACCACGATCACGTTCACCGTCGATGGCTCGACGCTCAGCGGCACCGCGACCCAGGCGATCAACCATGCCTGCACGGGCACCGCCTGCCCGATGCCCACCAACCCGCCGCCGTGCAGCACCTCGAGCACCACCACCACGACCTTTCGTGGCAGCCGCGTCGACGCCGAGATCAAGCACGACGTCTAGCGAAGCCGCGTCAGAGGCGGGGCCAAGAGAAGCGTCTGGTCACGGGTCGACCCAGGCCTTCTTCAGGTCGTACCAGACCAGCGACGGCTTCAGGCCGTGCACGCGCTTCTTCGCCAGGTCGAGCGTCTGGCGAACCGACATGAAGGTGTAGGGCTGGAGCTCGTACACGCGGCGATGAACGGCGTGCTCGAGCTCCAGCCGTTTCTTCGGGTCGAGCTCGACGCGAATGTCTTCGAGCAGCTTGTCGAGCTCGGCATCTTTCAGGCCCGGGTAGTTGGCGCCCGACTTCGCCTGCGAGCTGTGGAAGGTCTGAAAGAGGTCCTGCTCCGAGTCGAACTCGGTCCACCCCTGGGCCACCGCGTCGAAGTCGCGCTTGTCGATGCGGGAGTCGATCACCGCCGGGTCGGCCTTGTCGGGCTCCAGCGCCACGCCGGCCTTCTTCAGCTCTTCCTGGAGCAGCGGCACCAGCTTGCCCATGCGCACCGAGGTGGCGGGGATCAGCAGCTTGAAGCGCAGCGGCTGCCCGTCGCGCTCCAGCACTCCGTCGGCGTCGGTGTCTTTGTAGCCGGCCGCTTCGAGCTCGGCGCGTGCAGCCGAGGGGTCGAAGGTGAGCGGCTTCACCGACGGGTCGCAGTGGGGTGAGCCGAGAAAGAACGGGCAGGTGGTGGGCAGCTCGAGCCCCATGTCGACCCGCTGCGCGATCAGCTCGGCGGGGTAGGCGCGGCTCAGTGCGTGACGAACCTTGGGGTCGGCGAACGGAGCGAACGCCTCGTTCCAGGCGAGGTACGAGTAGGCGTTCTCGGGCGCGCGAATGCGGTTGAAGCCGGTCTGCGCCCAGCGGTTCTCGGCAGTGGCCGCCTCGATCGCGCGCCACACGGTCGGCTGCACCTGGGTGAAGAGATCGAGCTCGCCTTTCTCGGCCAGCGCGGCGGCGAGGGTGTGGTCTTTCACGAAGCGAAAGGTGATCGCGTCGAGGTGAGGGCGCGGGCCCCAGTAGCCGTCGAAGCGTACGAGCTCGAGCTTCTGGCCCGCCTCCCACTTCGAGACCTTGAACGGCCCGGTGCCCACGGGGGAGCGGTTGAGCGCCAGCTTGTCCCAATCGCCGTCGAGCGACTTCGCCGGGTAGATCGGCAGCTTCGCCACCTGACGCAGCGAGAGGAACGACACCTTCTTCCAGTGCAGCTCGACGGTGTGCTCGTCGATCGCCTTGTAGCTGTCGAGATCGGCGAAGTCGGCGCGCACCTCGTCGGTCGGCAGCTTGGCGTTCTTCACCGCGTCGAGCACCGCGATCACGTCGGCGGCCGAGAACGGCGAGCCGTCGTGAAACTTCACCCCCTCGCGCAGGTGAAACGTCTGGGTGAGATGGTCGTCTGACTCGGCCCACGAGGTGGCGAGCTGCGGCCTGAGCGAGTAGTCGGCCGCGTCGATCTCGATCAGGCACTCGAACACGTTGTTGCGGGTGATGCGGTTGGTCCACCCGTCGCGAAATTCGTTCGCCAGGTAGTTGAGCCCGCCCGGCTCCACCATCGCCCGCACCACCAGCGCGCCACCGTCGTGCGGCGCCGCGGTGTCGGTTTCCGGCGTGCCGTCGAGCCACGCCTTGCTCGGGGCCTCGGCGACGATCGGAGGCGGCTTTTTGTCGCTGCACTTGCAGCCGGCGAGGGTGAGCGCCAGCACGACCAGGGTTCGTTTCACGAGGAGCGCCAGCTTACCCGCTCAGAAACGTTCGGAGTCGTTCTGCGGCGCCTGCGGCCACGCCTGCGATGCCTGCCCGTTGATGGTGGTGCCGCCGTAGGCGAACGCGGGCACCGCGCCGAGCATGTCGGTGGGGAAGGGGAGCGACGGCTTGCTCGCCGCGTCGAGCGTCTGCACGTGCGCCGGGGTCAGCTTCACCTCGAGCGCGCCGACGTTGTCTTCGAGCTGCTCCATCGTGCGCGCGCCGATGATCGTCGAGGCGACCCCCGGCCGGCCTTGCACCCAGGCGAGGGCGACCCGCGGCACGGTGGTGCCGAGCTCGGCGGCGATCTTCTCCATCGCCTCGAGCAGGTCGAAGGTGCGGTCGTCGAGGTAGCTGGTCACCCGCGCCCCGCGGCCGGCCTGGTGCTTGCCCTTGTCGGCGCGCTTGTACTTGCCGCTCAGCGCTCCGCCCCGCAGCGGCCCCCACGGGGTGATGCCGAGGCCGAGCTCCTGTGCCATCGGCACCAGCTCGCCTTCCACCGTGCGTTGGAGCAGCGAGTATTCGATCTGCAGCGCCACCAGCGGAGCCCACCCCCGCAGCTGCGCCAGCGTCTGGGCCTGGGCGCACTTCCACGCCGGGGTGTCGCTGAAGCCGAGGTAGCGAACCTTGCCCTGCTCGACGAGGGTGTCGAGTGCGCGCATCGTCTCTTCGATCGGCGTCGTCTTGTCCCAGGCGTGGAGCCAGTAGAGATCGATGTAGTCGGTGCGCAGCCGCCGCAGCGATTCTTCGCACTGAGCGATGATCGCCTTGCGGTTCGAACCGCCGCCGTTCGGGTCGCCGAGGAACAGGTTGGTCACGAACTTGGTCGCGATCACCACCCGGTCGCGCTTCTTGCGGTCGTGGGCCAGGTGCTCGCCGATGATCACCTCGGAGTGGCCCTTGGTGTACCCGTTCGCGGTGTCGAGGAAGTTGCCGCCCAGCTCCAAGTACGCGGTCGAGAATGCTTCTTCGCCTCGGCGGGCTCGGAGCCCCAGCCCCACTCCTTGCCGAAGGTCATCGTTCCCAGGCACAGCGGGCTCACGCGCAGGCCCGAGTGCCCCAGCGTCACGTAGTGGTTGAGCGGCATGGCCCGCGAACTAACCACGCGCGCTGGAGTGCGCTCGCAGAAAACGGCATCGCGAGGGCGGGTGAACGCTGGTTGTTGCGTCGTGCCTCGGCCAGCTCCGCGCTTCGAGTCCGTTCTCGCGGACGGTACGTGTCGGGTGAATTTCGGCGGTTGCCGTGGCCTCGGTCGTGCACCGGCGCGCGGCATGTCGCTGCGACAACGTGCGAACAAATACGCGAGCGTCGCTCGCAGGCAGGCCGGCGTCTTCAGCCTGTCCCAGGCGACCGCGAAGGGGCTGAGCAGAAAGTTCATTCACGAGCAGGTCGCCGCGAACGTTCTCACTCACCTGGGGCGTGGCGTGTATTGCGTCAACGGCGTTCCATCGACATTCGAGCTGCGCGTCTGGGCAGCGTGTCTGGAGGCGAACGGTTTTGCGTCGCATCGAACGGCCGGTTGGGTGTGGGGGCTCGATGGCCTCGGCGCCACGGCACCCGAGCTACTCGAGGTGGTCGTTCCTCTCCAAAGCCATCGGAAAGCGAAGGGCACTCGAGTTCGCCGCAGCCGCACGCTCGCGCCCGATCACATCTACGACGCCAAGGGACCACCTAGGACCAATGTGGCGCGCACACTGATCGATCTCAGCGAGATCCTCGGCCCCGATGAGCTCGAGCTGGCGTTCGATTCGGCGCTTCGCCGCGTGCGCGTCTTTCGCCCGTGGATCACGACGCTGCTCGCGGGCTTGCCCACGCGCGGTCACCGCAACATCAAGCGGTTGCTCGAGCTGGTGCGTTCAGACGAACCCGCTCTCGAGTCTGCGTTCGAGGTTCAGCTTCGGCAGTTGATGCGCCGCTCGGGAATCCCGACGCCAACCTGCCAGTACCGCGTTCGCGAACAAGGCCGAATCATCGCGCGCCTCGACTTCGCTTGGCCGCAGCTCACGCGCCCCGTCGCACTCCTTGCCCACGGCTTTCGTTGGCATGGCAAGCGGAAGCGTTGGAAGTACGACCTGCAGCAGGTGAGTGCGCTGAATCGCCTGGGCTGGTGCGTGATTCAGTGCACCACCGAAGCACTGGCCGATTCCTCCGAGCTGCTGGCAGATCTCCGCGCAGTGTTGCCGTCGCCAACCCCACCAACCGTGCGGAATACGTTTCACCCCGGGTGACCGAATCCACACAGAACGAAACACCACCGCTGAATCAGGCCGAAGTGGCCCGACCTCAGCCACGAGGTCGCGGGCGGAGGTCGCTCGAGGCAGCGCCCTGCAACCAAACGCAGCCCAGCTCAAAGCCGCAGTTCCAACCGGCCGACCGACCTCAGCTCATCGTCTCTGGCTTGTGCACCGCGACGATGTGCTGAAGGAACGCGTCTTGAGTCATCGACCTCAGGGTCCCGTACGGGTCGCGGAAGAAGATCTTGTTGTCCTTCATCATCTCGAAGGTGACCGCGTGGTTGAACGTGCCCTGGTCGATCTCCATCAGCACCGGGCGGTTTCTGCCCACCGCGACGTAGCTCTTCAGCTGGTTGAGCTCCTTCGCGCGCGACGCGGTGTCGGGCAGCTCGTCGGTGGTGTACTTCACCCCGAAGAGCTGGTTGAGCATCGTGGTCTGCTGCGAGGGCGAGAGGCCCGAGTTGGTGGCGCCCGAGGCGCTCACGTTCTCACCGGTGACCGGGTCGTACTTCGCTCCGCCGTTCGCGTAGTCCATCGCGGCCGACTGAAACACCGCCTGCGACACGTCGCGGCCAGAGAGCGCGTTCTTCGCGCTCGAGCCGGGGTCGAAGCTCAGGGTGCCGCCACCGTCCATCTTCGCGGAGCCGCTGGGGCCCGCCAGGCCGCCGACGAGCCGCGCGTACTCCGACGGGTTGTCGCGGGCGAGCTCGAACTGCATCGAGGTCACGGTGCAGGTGGGCGCCGAGCCCTGCTTGATCTCGTCGGGGTTGGCGATGCTGGTCACCAACTGATCGAGCAGCTGCCCGGTGGTGGTGCTGCTGGCGAGATCGGGGTTGAGCTTCTGCCCGGCGATCGCCGAGAGGTTGTCGAGCAGCGTCTTTCCCTTCGAGTCTTTGTCGCCGATCATGTCGGGGCTGCCCTCGAGCAGCGCGGCGAGCGAGACCTTGCCCTTGGTGTTCGAGGCGTTGAAGGTGTTCCAGAACTCCTGCTGCTGCGCCATCGGCAGCGAGCGGAAGTTGGAGTCGGCGCCGACGTGGTCTTTGATCGCCTGCGCCTCCTGGGTGGCGCTCATCGACGCGTCGCGAATGTACGAAGGCTTCTCGAGGTACTTCACCAGCGAGTCCTTCACCTGCTTCTCGTAGGTGGTCTGCCCCGCGCCCAGCTCGGGCAGCTCGCCGATCGAATGATCCTTCACCCCGATCGAGTGGTCCTTCACTCCGCCACTGCCGTCGCCGGTGCCGATCGAGTGATCCTTCACCCCGATCGAATGGTCCTTCACGCCGATCGAGTGATCCTTCACTCCGATCGAGTTGTCTTTGACGCCGATCGAGTTGTCCTTCACGCCCCGCGACAGCGGCTCGAACGACGAAACCGAGTTGGAGGCCTTCGCCGCGGCGGGCTTGGCGGCCGGTGCGGTCGCAGGGGTGGCCACCTTGGCCTCCGTCTTCGGAGGCGTGACCACGGCAGGCGTTCGAGTCGAGATGCGGTTGGTCATGGGCGTATCCCCACGTATTTTCGAAAGATTGTCCCCGATTGTTGCGGATGCGAATAGCCCCAAACGTCATTGGCATTCGCGATAGGTTTCAAGGGCTTGGCTAGTTTCGGCCCCTTCAAGTTGGTTCGACGCCTGGGTGCAGGCGGCATGGGAGAGGTCTTTCTCGCCAAAGTCGCCGGCCGATCGGAGCCGGTGGTGGTGAAGCGAATTCTCCCCCACCTGGTCGAAAACCCGCGCTTTTTGCGGCTGCTGCTCGAAGAAGTGCGCATCGCCGCGCGGCTGCTGCACCCGAACATCGCGCGCATCTTCGAGCTCGGCGAAGCCGACGGCACCTGGTTCGTCTCGATGGAGTGGGTCGACGGCCGCGACCTGCGCGACCTGTTCAAGCGGGCGATGGCCACCGGCTACCAGGTGCCGCTCGAGCTCGCGCTTCGGGTCGGGGTGGAGGTCGCGGGCGGCCTCCACCACGCGCACACCGCGCAAGACGCGCAGGGCAAGCCGCTCAAGATCGTTCACCGCGACGTGTCGCCCCACAACGTGCTGCTCTCGCGGCACGGCCAGGTGAAGCTGATCGACTTCGGCGTCGCCAAGGCGGCGAACAAGGTCGTTCACACCGCGGCGGGAATTCTGAAGGGCAAGTTCCCCTACATGGCGCCCGAGCAGGCGAACGCGAAGAAGGTCGACGCCCGCACCGACGTGTTCGCGCTCGGCATCGTGTTGTGGGAGCTGGTCACCGGCAAGCACCTGTTTCGCGGCAAGAGCGACGCGGGCACGCTGCGGTTGGTGCGCGCCTGTGAGGTGCCACCGCCGTCGAACCTCCGGCCGAACGTTCCACCCGAGCTCGACAAGGTGCTGCTGAAGGCGCTCTCGCTCGAGCCGCGCAAGCGCTACCCCGACGCGCGCGCGATGCAGGAGGCGCTGCAGGAGATTCTGGTCGGGCTGCCGCCGGCCGACATTCAACGGTTCGTCTACATGTTCGACGAGCGCGGCACCGACGAGCTGGAGCCGGCGCTCCCCGAGGAGTCCCAGTCGAACACCGAGCTCGACTCGCCCGCCTCGCAGGAGACGATGGATTTTCGCGCTAGCCCCGAGACCCGCTCCGAGCGGAGCGGCTTTCTCAAGCCGGGCGCGCCGATCTTCAAGCCGCCGCGCGCGTCGGCCAAAGAGCTCACCTCGACCGCCGATCTGCTCACCCGGCTCACCGGCCCGCTCACCAACCTCGCACCCCGGGTGAGCAGCTTCGTCGGCCGCGTCGCCGAGCTCGCCGATCTGCACCAGCTGATTCGCCAGGGCTCGCGGCTGGTCACGCTGCTCGGCCCGGGCGGCACCGGCAAGACCCGGCTCGCCCAGCAGCTCGCGCAGCAGCTGGTCGCGCACTACTCGAGGGGCGGCGAGAAGGGCCCCAAGGGCGGAGTCTGGTTCTGCGACCTCGCCGACGCGCGTGACGCCGATGGGGTGTGCGTGGCGGTCGCCAAGGCGCTGGGCGTGCCGCTCGGGCGCATCGACGCGGTCACCCAGCTCACCCACGCGATCTCCGCCCGCGGCGAGGTGCTGCTGGTGCTCGACAACTTCGAGCAGGTGGTGGCCGCGGCGAGCGAGACGGTGGAGGTCTGGCTCCAGCGCGCCGAGTCTGCGCGCTTCGTGGTCACCAGCCGCGAGCTGCTCAAGATCGCCGGCGAGGCCGCGTTCGAGGTACCGCCGCTGCGCACTCCGCAGCAGGGTGAGGCGCCGCGCTCGTCTGAAGCGGTGCAGCTGTTCATCGAGCGGGCGCACGCGGTCAGAGCCGACTGGGATCCCACGCCCACCGAGGAGGCGGCGATCGGGCAGATCGTTCAACAGCTCGACGGCCTCCCGCTGGCGATCGAGCTCGCCGCCGGCCGGGTGGGGGTGCTGTCGCCGAGCCAGCTGGTGCAGCGGCTCCCGCGGCGCTTCGATCTGCTCTCGATGCCGTCGCCCGCGGCGGAGCGGCAAACCACGCTCCGCGGCGCGATCGACTGGTCGTGGAACATGCTCTCGCCGGAGGAGGGCACCGCGCTCGCGCAGCTCGCCGTCTTTCGCGGCGGCTTCACCGCGGAGGCCGCGGAGGCGGTGATCGATCTCTCCGGCTTCAGCAGCCCACCCGACGCGCTGAGCGTGCTGCTCACCCTTCGCTCGAAGTCGCTGGTGCGCAGCTACTACGCGCCGGGCAGCGCGGGAGAGAACCGCTACGGGCTGTTGGAGAGCATTCGCGAGTACGCGCACGAGAAGCTGGTCGCCTCGGGCCAGCTCGCCGCGGCACGGGAGCGGCACGCGCGCTTTTACATCGCGCTCGGCGGCCGGCTGTCGGCGGGCGCCGAAGGGAGCGCCGCGCTCCTCGACGCGCTGGAGCTCGAGCGCGAGAACCTGAACTCCGTCTTTCAGCGCGGAGTCGAGAACGGCGGCAAAGGTCCGCGGGCGCTGCGGGCGGTGCTCGCGCTCGACCCGCTGCTGGCGTTGCGCGGCCCGTTTCGCCTGCACCCTGCGATGCTCGATGCCGCGCTTGCGGCGTTGGGCGACGCCGACCCGCACCTGCGCGCGCTGGGCCTCGAAGCGCGAGGCCGGGTGCTGTTTCAGCGCGGCCGGCTCGAGGAGGCCTCGGCCGACATCACCCAGATGCTGGAGCTGGCGAAGAAGACCTCTCAAGCCGAGGTCGAAGGGCGCGCGCTCTCGTACCTGGGCACGATCGAGCGGCTCCACGAGAACGTGAAAGAAGCGCGGCGTTGGTACGAAGCGGCGCTGGTGAAGCACCGTCAGCTGGGCGACCGGCGAATGGAGGGGCGCACCCTCACCAGTCTCGGGAGCCTGCTCGACGACCTCGGGCAGACCGACGAAGCGCTCCAGGTCTGGGCGGAGGCGCTCGAGATTCACCGTGCGGTGGGCGACCGGCGCTACGAAGGCATCACCCTCAACAACCTGGGCGTGCAGCAGCAGAACCAGGGCCAGTTCACCGCCGCGAAAGAGAACTACCTCCAAGCCCAGGCGATTCATCGCGAGCTGGGCAACCGGGTCTCCGAAGGCATCGCCCAGCTGAACCTGGGCGACCTGCACCGCGACCTCGAGAAGGCGCCGCAGGCGCTCAACCACTACCAGAGCGCGTTGGCGATTCTGCGGGAGGCCGGTGCGCGCATGTCTGAAGGCCGCGCCCTGGCCGCGCTCGGCTCGCACTACCAGGAGACGGGCAACATCGAAGAGGCGATCGCGCGCTACCGCGAGGCGGTGCGGGTGCTGAGGGAAGTGGGAGACAAGCGCTACGAAGGCCTCACCCTCGGCGCGCTGGCGGCGGCGCTGGCGGGCGTGCAGACGATGGGCGAAGCCGATCAGCTGCTCGAAGACTCGACGCGCATGCTGAACGAAGCCGGCGATCTCAACTTCCTCGACGCGCTCGACGTCTACCGCGCCCACGTGGAGCTGGCGAAGGCGATGCAGCACCCGAAAGACGGCCGCAAGCTGCTCGACACGGTGCAGAAGCGCGTTCGCCGCGCCGAGCAGCCGCACGACCCCGATGACACCCACCCGAACGGGCTCGCCTCACCGGCCGATCGCAGCGAGCACGTGCGCGCCGCTTTGCGTTCCCTGCGCGCCGCGATGCGCCGCACCGGAGTCGGCCGAAGATGAGCGCCGAGGTAAACCCTCTCCTGACAGGAGAGGGCGGACGAGCGCCGCAGCGCTCGCCGGGTGAGGTTAGAAGCCCGCTGTTCTTCATCGCGCTCGCCGCCGTAGCCCTTCCACGCCTGCTCGCGATGCCGTTCGCCCAGGACTTCTACGGCGACGCGGTGGTTCGCGGAGAGCTCGCCGCGCGCTTCGCCGCCCACCCGCACCTGCTCGGCTCGTTCGCTCAGGGCTCCTTCCAGTTCGGCCCGTTGCAGCTCTACGTCCTCGGAGCGTTGGACATGCTCGGCATCGCGCGCGACGCCAGCGGCCGTTGGTCGAGCTTGCTGTTTGGCATTCTGACCGCCTGGCCGCTCTGGGCGCTGACCCGGCGATACTTCGGCGAGCGCGCAGCCCTCCTGGCCTGCCTAGGGCTCTCGATCTGGGGCATGCACGTGCAGTTCTCGACCACCGGCGGCAGCGAGTCGATGGCGACGTTCTTTTTCTGCGCCACGCTCGCCGCCTTTGCCCGGGCGGTGGAGCTGGACCACGAGCCCACGCTGTTGGGCGCTGCGCTGTTGGCCACGCTCGGCTCCGCGGTTCGCTACGACCTCTGGCTGCTGATTCCGTTTCTCGGCGCAGCGTGGCTATGGAAGCGCGGCCTGAAGTCGTGGAAGCCTGCGCTGCTCTTCTGTGCGCTCGCGAGCGCGTTTCCGTTCGCGTGGCTCTACGGGAACTGGGTCGACATGGGCGACCCGTTCTACGTGATGAAGTACATCGAAGACTTTCACCGCAACTGGTTCCCCGACGGCGACAAGCAGTGGGGTGTGTTGCAGTACCGCCTGCAGAACCTGTTCTTCTGGCCGGGCGCGGCGCTGGCGACTCTCACGCCCGGCGTGGCAGTGCTCGGCACCATCGGGCTCATTCGCTCCTGGCGCGCGAAGCCTGAGGCGCGCTGGCTGATCGCCTTGGCGGTGCTGCCTGCGCTGTGGCTCACCGCGCGGAGCACCCTGTTCGGCACCTTCGTGCCACTCGCGCGCTTCACCGCGAAAGAGCTTTTGCTGCTGCTCGTCTTCGTCGGCCCGGGAGCCGGGTGGCTGGCGGAGAAGCTGCCGAAGGTGGCGCTCCGCTCCGTCGCGGCGGTCACCGCATTGCTCGCGGTCGCGTTGCCGCTCTGGCTCGCCGTCTTCACCTACGAGCGCGACGGCAAATGGGAGAGCACGCTGAAGCCGATCAGCCCGCTCACCACCCAGCCTCGCGACGTGTCTCTCGCGGTCGACTGGCTGCGGCCGAAGCTGGGTGACGGCGCGTGCCTGGCGATCGACTCCGACGCGCAGGAGTACCACGACCTGTTGATCGCCTTTCGCTCCGGGCTGCCCGAGGAGCGTCTCGCCCGTTTTCGCTGGGACACCTTCTGGCAGCGCTTCAGTGAAGAGCAGCCGCGCTACCTTCTGCGCTTCGAGCGAGGAGAGCTCGAGCGTGGCCCCCTCAAGGTCGATGGCGAGACGGCTCAGCTGGGCGGCACGACCTTCACCGAAGTGGTGCGCTTCGGGTCGGTGCACATCTACGCGCGCTGATCAGCGGTTCTTGCACTTGCGGTACCGCTCAACCGCCGCGTTGTGGCACTTGAGATCGGGGCAGAAGGTGCTGGTGCCATCGCAGTTCGCTACGAAAAATACGTCCTTGCACGACAGCGGGTTCATGGCGGCACGAATTGCTCCGCGACCGGGTGACGCAATTGGACCCGGTGGCAGTCCCTGATTTCGGTACGTGTTGTACGGATGATCGAAGTCGAGGTCAGACTGAAAGATCGACTTGTTGAAGGTCCCGTTGCGCAGGAACTTGGCGTACAGCACCGTTGGGTCTGTCTGCAGCTTGGTGTGGTCGTGCAACCGATTGGCGAACACGCAGCTGATGTGCGCGCGGCCCTCGTCCAACTCGTTGGCGCCGGTCTCTTTCTCGATGATCGACGCCATCGTGATGCCTTGGAGCAGGTCGTAGTCGATGCCCGCACGCTTCGGCGCCTGCTGGTACTCGTCGATGGTGCGCGCCACCATCTTCTTGAGCACGTCTTCTTCGTTCTTCCCCTTGGGGAAGGAATACGTGTCGGGGAAGAGGAAGCCCTCGAGGTTGGCCGCGGGCACACCGGCCTTTTTTAGAAACTTGGGATCGGTCGAGAGTTTCTGCAGCTTCTCGAGTGAGAGGTGCATGTCGCTGGCGGCGAGAATCGGGAGCGTCTCGTCGACCCGCAGGCCCTCGGGGACGGTGAAGTGGTGCATCTTCACCTTGCCCGACATCACCAGCTCGAACACCTGCACCGGAGTCAGCGGCCCGGTGAATTCGTATTCGCCGGCCTTGAGCTTGGCGCCGAGCTTGTCGCGCTTGAGGTAGGCGACCGCGAGGTCGTCGCTCGCGATCACCTTCGCGTCGGCGAGCATCTTGGCGATCAGCGGCGCGGGCGTGCCGGGTGGAATTTCGACCGTCTTGGTATCGGGCGTGCCGAACGGAGCAGTGACGAACGACTCGACCCTCCGATCCTGCACGTAGAAGTAGCCGAACACGCCGGCGATCGCGACGACCACCAGGACGACCAGGGCGATGAGAACCTTCTTCACTCCGTCTCCTTGGGCCGTGAGTCGAGCCAGCCCTGCAGAATGACCGCCGCTGCCAACTTGTCGATGACCAGCTTCCGCTTTTTCCGCGAGACGTCGGCCGCGAGCAAGACTCTTTCAGCTTCGACGGTCGACAGGCGTTCGTCCCAGTAGTCGACCGGGAGCTGGGTGACGTCTTTCAAGGCATCGCCGAGCTTGCGCGAGTCGGCGGCGCGGTCGCCTTCGGTGCCGTTCATGTTCAGCGGCAGGCCGACCACCCACTGATTGACCTCGTGCTCCTTGGCGAGACGCTCCAGCTCGGCGAGATCGCGTTTCATGCCCGCCCGGCTCAGCGTCACCAACGCCTGCGCGGTGATGTAGAGCTCGTCGGAGAGCGCGACTCCGATGGTCTTGGTGCCGACGTCGAGTCCCATTGCCCGCATCGCTCAACACTCTACCTTGCGAGATCCATCTCGCAGCACGGACGGATGATCCGGGCGCCCGGACCTCTCGCGCCGTCTAAGTGGCTGAAATGACAAGCGCCCGCCGTGGCATCGGCGGTGCTCATGCACGGTCCGTCACCCTTTCACTTGGAGACCACAATGAGCAGCGATCCCTTCAGTTCGATTGGCAGCATGTTCAGCAGCGTCGTGCAGCAGGTGGAGCAGAACGTCGAGGGCGACCTCGGCAAGATGTTCAGCGGCGCCGGCGGCGCGAATGGTTCGTCGAGCCAGGGCATCTTCGGCGGGGGCTTCCTCGGCGACTCGATGGGCAACTTCAACTTGGGCGGCATGTTCGGCGCCAACGGCAACGGCTTCGCCGGCGAGCTCTTCGGCAGCATTCTCGGCAACTCGTTCGGGATCCTCGGGGGCATCTTCGCGGGCAATTCCGACCACGCTCAGCTGGGCAACGGCTACGCAAACGGGTCGAACCCGTCGACTCCGATGATCAGCCCGTGCGGCGGCGACGTGACGCCCACGAACACGCACCAGGCGACGGCGGGTGGCCCTCCGACGCTCGACCCGCGCATCGACCAGGAGATCACCTCGCTCGAAACGCTGATGGCGAACTTCGACAAGTACTCGACCAACGGCACGATGACCAAGGCCGACCTGCAGAAGGCGGCGTACGACACCAGCAACCCCGACCTGCAGAAGGCCGCCCAGTTCCTGCTGGCCAACCCCGACGTGATGCAGTGGTCGGTCGACAGCCACGGTCAGCAGAACGTGAACTGGGACCACCTGTACAACATGGACCAGACGCTTCAGGCGGTGAAGCAGCAGTACGGCGGCGGCACGCAGACCGTCAATGGTGCTCCGCCGGCGACCAACGTCGGTGACGGTTCGACCGGTGGTTCGACGCCGGCTGGCGGTTCGACCTCGACCGGCGGCACCGGTTCGATCACGACCACCTCGGATCAGACCGATTACGGCCAGCTGCTCGCCAACATGCAGCAGCAGCTCAACGACTTCGCGAAGAAGGCCTCCGGCAGCACCTCGACCGACAAGAACACCGGCTCCACGTCGACCTCGAAGGACTACGGCATGGCGTCGACGATCAAGGGCATCAACGGCGAGATCAGCGACCTCGAGAAGCAGGCCAAGGCCGACCCCGCGAACGCGCAGGTGTACCTCGAGCAGATCTCCGAGAAGCGCCAGGAGATCACCGCGCTGATGAACATCGAGCAGGAGGTCTTCCAGATGATCAGCGAGATGCAGAAGGCCTTCCACGACATGTCGATGACCGCGATCCGCAACATCAACGGCTAATCCTTCAGATGGAGACCACCATGAACACCGCAAAGCAAACGCTCGCGCAGCGCCTCGGAGTCACTCTCCACCAGTCCCGCGCCATCGCGCAGATCGGCTGCGATCTGGCGACCGCGGGTCGCCTCGAAGAAGCGCGAGTGATCTTCGCGGGCATGGTGACCCTCAACCCGAAGGACTCGGCGGCGGCTGGAGCGCTCGGTTCGGTGCTCCAGAAGCTCGGCCGAATCGAGGAAGCCAAGGACGAGTACACCCGTGCCCTGGCGATCGACCCGAAGAACGTCGTGGCGCTGTGCGGCCGCGGCGAGCTGAGGATGCGCAGCGGTGACAAGGCCGGAGCGGACGATCTGAAGCGGGCCGTTCAGGTCGACCCGAAGGCCGAGACCCAGGCCGGCAAGCGGGCGCACGCGATGGTGGCGGCCTCTACCAAGAAGCCCCAGCCGAAGGTGGTGCCGGCGGCGCGCTGAACCAGCAGAAACGATCGCGCCGGCGTGCAGGGGAGTACGCCCGAAGCGATCCCGGGAGCGGGTAAGCCTCTATGGCTCGCCCGCTCTCGGTGTTTCCGGCGTCCAGGCGTCGACCGCGGCGAGGCGCTCCCCCAGCGGCGGGTGACTCATGTGCATCACCACCCACCAGCGCGGCGGCTCGGGATCGATCAGCGCGATCCGCGCGACCTTGATCAGCATCTGGCGAAACGGCGCCGGCTTCCCGGTCAGGGTCAGCGCGTAGCGATCGGCGGCGAGCTCGTCTGAGCGGTGGCGATGGAGGCTGAGCGGGTAGAACGCGAAGGTCACAATCGCAAACACCGTCATCACCAGCGGCAGCACCCGCAGGTCGGCGCGCTCGGTGACTCCCCACCAGTGGCGTCTCGCGGTGAGCCGCATCAGCCACTCGATCAGCGCCATGAACAAGAACAGGGCCACCGCCGAACCCAGCCAAGCCCTCCACCGGGACTCGCCTGCGTGACCGGCCTCGTGCGCCACCGCGGCGAGCAGCTCCTCGGTGGTGAGTGCCGCGATCAACGAGTCGTAGAGCACGATGGTTCGCGTCGGCCCCTGGCCGGCGAAGTACGCGTCAGGCTTCACCGACTTCTTCGACGTCTCCTCGACGCGAATGTCGCCGAAGGGTAGCTCGGCCTTCGTCATCAGCGCCGTGATTCCATCGCGCAGCGGCCCCGCCTCGAGCGAGTGCGAATCGACGATCACCTGCGAACGATAGGGATCGAGCGCCGCCCCCAACAGCAACAGCCCGCCGAAGATCGGGCCCGCCAGCAGCCACCAGTTCTTCATCCTCCGCGCCCAACCCAGCACCCCGAAGGTCAGACAGCCGCCTGCCGCGATCCCGAGGAGCGTCATCTTCACGTCGTCGTAGAGGAATCGCCCGAAGCTCTCGGTCGAGAGCCCGAACGCCTTCTCGTGGAAGAAGCCGATGTAGATCTGCAACGGCAGATCCATCAGCTTCTGAACCACCGCGGAGATCGCGATGAAGGCCAACGCGGCGCCAGCTCCGTCGCCGCCCCACAACAGCCGAGGCATCTTCACCAGCACGCGCAGCACCGGCACGTTCGCCGCCCAGCCCAGCCGCCCGCCGACCGCCGCCGCGAGCTTCACCGATCCGCTGTACATGGGCCGCACCAGCACCGCGAGCAGCAGCACGTCGAACGCGAAGTCGCAGCCCTGTTGGATCAGGCTGCCGAAGTAGCGCGGCTCGGCGTAAGCCTTGATGTGGGCGAGCTGCTCTGCCGTGAACGCGGGGTCGGCCAAACGCCCGCGACGCTATCAGGTGCCGTCGTGCTTCGGCTTCGCGACCGGAGGCTGGCCCTTCTCTTCGGCCTCGGCCTCCGCCAACAGCAGATCCTTCATGCGCTGCAGGCTCGCCTTGGTGCGCTCGACGAACGGGTTCGATGCGCCGATCCGCTCCGCCGCCTCGAGGGTGCGCTCGTAGACGGTGATCGCCTTCGAGATCAGCACCCTGATCTTCTTGCGAAGCTCCTGGCGGTAGATCTCGCCTTCTTCCGCGTTCATGTCGCGCGGAATCGGGGCGTTCATCATGTGGTCCCACAGGTTCTCGTACAGCCCGCCGATCTGCGCTCCCGAGGCGGTCGCCCAGTACCCGTTGCCGATGCGAATCGCGCGCAGGTAGTGACCCTGAGACGACAGCAGCATCTCGGCCTTGTACTCGAGGTCCTTGCCCAGCTGCTCCGCGGTCTTCTCGGGGTCGAGCTTCACTTCTTCGTAGTGGAGCCGGAAGATCTCGCCGAGAAAGAACTGCGCTTGGGCCGGGAAGTAGTCGTCGATCTGATCTTTGTCAGACAGCTCCTGCCAGTCGTTGACCACCTTGCGGAGCACCTTCTCGGCCTCTTCGGAGCGGCCCGCCTCCAGGTTGCAGATGCCGGCCTGAACGCGCGCCTCGATGCGCTTGTTGAGGCCCAGGTTCTCGCGGGTGCCGATGGTGTTCAGCAGCTCGATCGCCTCGTCGTAACGCTCGAGGTGGTAGAGCACCTCGGCCGACTTGAACGCGGCGTCGAGCGCGTCACCGCTGCCGTTGGCGTCGGCCAGCTCGTGGAAGCGCTGAAACGCCTCCTCCCACAGCTCCAGCTTTTCGTCTGCCAGACCGCAGTTGTAGAGCGCGATTCGCCGGTGCTTGCTGTTGGGCCAGAAGTCGGCGAGGCGGCCGAAGTACCGGGCGGCCTGCTTGAAGTCTTCGGCCGCGTAGAAGCTCGATGCGGCGGCGAACAACTCTTCGTCGTTCAGCTTCTCGAGCTCGAGGTCGCCGGTGATGGTGATGCCTTCGAAGCGAACTTCCTGAGCGTTGTTGGTGTGCGCGCAACCGGCCAGCACGAGCGCGATGGGGACCAGGAGGCGAATACGCATCTGTTCTCGTCGTCCTTCGAAGCGGGGCCGCCCTTTATTTCGGCCCCGGTACAACCTGACAGCCGCTCACCCGCGAGGGTTCCCGGCCAGAGCCGACAAGCTTAACCGGGTTGCCCCGCACTTTTCAGGGCCTCCCCGAAAAGGGGCTGGGAAGTGTCCCACAAGGCCCTGGGATCGTGGACGTCGAGCTCGAACCGGGGCACCACGATCACCGGTGTAGGTGCGCAGGCGGCGACGATTCGCGCGATGCCCTTGCGGTCCTGCTCGGCCTGGTGCTCCGCCTCCGACAGGGTCAGCTCGACCTTGCGCTTCAGCGGCTCGGGCAGGCTGGCCGCCTGGGCCCACGCTTCGTCGTTCACCTCGGCGTGCACCCGGTTCACCACCACTGCCGCCACCTTCATGTGGCTCTGCTTCAGCAGGGTGTGAAAGTGCAGGGTCTCGTCGAGGCGCTCCACCATCGGGCCGGTCACCAACACGAACGAGGTGGTGTCGGCCCGCAGCATCGCCTGGGTCTGGTGCGCCCGCTCCCGAAAGCCCTCGTAGAGGCTCGAGAGGTTGAGCATGAAGCCGGCGAGCTCCTGCAGGGTCTCCACTCCGGTGAAGCGCGAGATCGTCTTCGCGATGTAGCTGGAGCCCAGGTTGAACAGCTTCAACCCCACCTTGCCGGCGGCGAGCGCGGGCGAGAGCAGCCACTTCGCCGCGTCGTTGTCGAGGAAGTCGAGAATGCGGTTGGGCGCGTCGAGAAAGTCGAGCGCGTGGGCGGTGGGCGGAGTGTCGAGCACGATCAGCGGGTACGAGCGGTTGTTGCGCAGCTCGCACAGCTTCTCGATCGCGATGTACTCCTGCGAGCCTGCCAGCGCCGACGAGAGCGACTGGTAGAAGCGGTTCTTCAAGATCAGGTCGCGCTTGTCGGGCGGCGCGCGGCGCTCGATCAGCTCGTCCCACGCGCGCTTCATGTCGAGCATCATCGCGTACATCGGCGCGTTCGGTTTCAGCCCGGCCCTGGTCAGCACCTCGTCGGCGATGCGGGTCTCGTTGTTGCCGAGCGCTTGCAGCCCGAGCGAGTTGGCGAGCCGCTTCGCCGGGTCGATGGTGCACACCAGCGCGCTCTTGCCCTCGATCGACGCGCGCAGCGCCAGCGTGGCGGCGACGGTCGTCTTGCCGACTCCACCCGGGCCGACGCACACCATCACGCTGCTGCCTTTCACCGCCTCGGCGACCGGCGTCACAGCAGGCCTCCCTTGCCGAGCTGCGCGGCGAGCTCCTCGACCGCTTCCCGCCCGAACGGGTCGAGGTGGAGCCGGCCGGTCGTCACCAGCGGAACGCCGAGCTCGGTCAGCCGGGTGCGCTGGCGCTGGGCGAGCTGGGCGCGCTCTTCGTAGCCGTGGGCCGCCTCGGTGAGCAGCGGTTTGCCGGCGAGCGCCGACAGCTCCCCGGCGTCGAAGCGCGACTGCAGAAAGCCGTTCAGCACCACCGCCGCCGGCTTCATGTGCACCTTGGTCGCGAGCGCCTCGGCGAGATCGAAGGTCTCGTTCACCGGCATCTCCTCAGGCAGCGACACCAGCACCGGCGCGGTCACCCGCGGGTCGGTGAGCAAATCGCGCATCCACTTCGAGTCGTTGGCGAGCGAGCCGGGCGGCACGGTGTCGAGGATCACCTGGGGCACGCTGTAGAAGGTGATCGCGTGGCCGGTGGCGGGCGAGTCGATCACGATGCGATCGAAGCGCCACGAGCCGTCGGGTCGCACCTCGCGCAGGTGGAAGAGAATCTTCCCCAGCATCACCACTTCCTGGAGGCTGGGCACGAAGCGCAGGAAGTAGCGGACCAGCCGGTTCTCGAACACCGCGTTGTAGATGGTCTCGAACTTCAGAATCATCAGCGCGTACTCGCGCATCGCCTCGTGCGGAGTGACGTCGACCGACCAGAGGTTCTCTTCCAGCGACTGAATCTTGGGCCCGCTCTCGGGCTTGCCCAGCAGCGGCGCGATGCGCTCCTTGGCGTTCACCTCGCACACCAGCGTACGCAGGCCCTGGCGCGCGGAGGCGAGCGCGATCGCTGCGCTGATGCAGCTCTTGCCGACGCCACCTTTGCCGGTGACGACGATCAGCCGGGCTTTGTCGAGCACTGCCACCGCTTCGAGTCCTCTCCTGCGAACCACCTTGACAGGTTGCGGCGTGGAGATCAGCATCCGCGCGCCCATGCTCAAGAACAACCCCGTGGTGAAGAAGCTGGTCGCGACCGGCGAAGAACGCGTCGGCAAGCTCGCCCAGCAGCTGCTCGCGAACGAGCGCTTCGTGGCCGCCGTGCAGACGATCGTCTCGCGCACGCTCTCCGCCAAGGGCACCCTCGACAAGAGCCTCCGCACCGCGCTGGGCGCGATGAACCTGCCGTCGACCGGTGACCTCGAGATCCTCCGAGAGAAGGTCGACGACCTCGAGCGGCTGCTGTCGAACGTGGAGTCGAAGGTCGATCAGCTGCTCGAGCAGAAGTGACCCTTGGCGAAGCCGCGAAAGATCGCCTTCATCAACCAGAAGGGTGGCACCTGTAAGACCACCCTGGCGGTCAACACCGCTGCGTTCTTCGCCAACAAGGGCAAGCGGGTGCTGCTGGTCGACCTCGACACCCAGGGGCACGCCGGCAAGTCGCTGGGCATCGACGTTCGCACCCTGCCGCGAAACGTCTTTCACTGGCTGACCGACGACGCGATGCCGCTTTCGTCGGTGGCGCACGCGACCGCGGTGAACGGCCTGTTCGTGGTGCCCAGCTACAAGCAGATGGCCGAGTTCCCGGTCGAAGTCGCGCAGCGAAAAGGCAAGGAGCGGCTGCTCGCCAACCGGGTGGAGCAGGCGCTCGCCACCGGCTACGACTTCGTGATCTTCGACGCCCCTCCTTCGCTCGGGCTGACCCACACCAACATTCTGCTCGCGGCAGAAGAGGTGGTGATTCCCGTCGCGACCACCTACCTGGCGCTCGACGGCTGCGCGGAGATGACCGAGACGGTGAAGGAGACCGCCGATCGCCACGGGCACGGCTCGCTCCACATCTCGCTGGTGGTGCCGACGATGTACCGGAAGACCGCGCTCGCCGACGAGGTGGTCTCGAAGCTGACGAGCTACTTCCCGGGCAAGGTGGCGCGCGAGCCGCTCGCGTTCAACGTCACCATCGACGAAGCGCAGAGCCACGGGAAGACGATCTGGGAGCACGCGCCCTGGAGCCGTGGGGCGACGCTGCTCCAGCGAATCGCCGAAGACATCGACAAAGCCGGGCGTTAGCTGTGAAATCTCAATAGGTCGTTCCCTATTCGGAGATGTCCATCCGAGGGGCTCTGTGGATTGCTGGCGTTGCGAGACGTCCAACCACCCACCGAGGACCCCCAGATGAACCTGCATAAGAAAGCGCGGACCTGCCCCGAGAGTCGAGCCTTGCTTGTCGATCGCGTCGTGCGACTCGGCTGGAAGGTGACGCGTGCTGCAGATGCCGCAGGCGTCAGCACGCGCACCGCGCACAAATGGCTCAACCGCTATGAGTTCGGCGGCGAGGCCGAGCTGAACGATCGCTCGTCCAGGCCGAAGAGCTCGCCGCTGCAGCTCGGGCCGGCGTGGGTGGAACTCATCCTCATGCTGCGGCGCAGCCGGATGTCGGGGCCGGCGATCGCCACCCGGCTACAGCTGCCAAAGTCGACGGTCGCGCGCATCCTGAAGCGCAACAAGGTTTCTCGGCTGCGCGCTCTCGAGCCGGTACAACCCATCGTCCGCTACGAGTGGCCCAAACCCGGCGACATGCTGCACCTCGACGTGAAGAAGCTGGGCCGCATCAAAGGCCTCGGGCATCGCATCACGGGACTCACAGGCCACAAGAGAAACCGAGGCATCGGCTGGGACTTCGTCCACGTCTGCGTCGATGACGCCTCGCGCGTCGCGTATGTCGAGGTCCTGCCCGACGAGACGGGCGTCACGACAGTGGGCTTCTTGAAGCGTGCCCTGGCGTGGTTTCGGTCGATGGGGGTCCGCGTGCGCAGAATCCTTACCGACAACGGAACGAACTACCGCTCGTTGGTCTTCGCGCACTGCTGCGCCAGGCTGCGCTTGCAGCACCGAAGAACGAAACCCTACACGCCACGCACAAACGGAAAGGCCGAGCGCTTCATCCAAACGCTGCTGCGTGAATGCGCGTACGCCATGCCCTTCATCAGCTCCGCGCAGCGCTCAACTGCGCTGCGCGGGTGGCTACGGCACTACAACGAAGACCGGTTACACGGCACCATCCGCATGACACCATTCGCCCGACTCAAGGCCGCAGCGTGAACAACGTCATGAGAATCCACAGTTAGCGGGAGCTACTTCTTGTTCTCGAGCTGCTCGATCTTCTTCTCGAGCTGCTCGATGCGCTGAACGAGGGTGCCGAGGTCGCGGCCGAGCGCGGGCAGACCGCCGAGCACGTTCTCGACCACCTGCTTGACCCGCTCGTCGGCCTTCTTCTGAAAGTCTTCGAACGCCTTCTGCGAGGCCTTCACCAGGTCGGCGGCGTGGAGCCCGTCGGCCTTGGTCTCGGGCCGGGCCTCCGCCTCGGGGGCGTCGGCAGGGGAGCCATCGTCTTTGCGGAACAGGCCGCCCAGGCGCGACTCGGCCTCTTCACGAATCTTTTCGACCCGGGGGGTGACCTCGGTCTTGAAGAACCCGGAGATCTGCTCCTGCGGCCGGCGAATGATCTCGCGCAGCAGCGACAGCGGCATGCGGGAGGTCTTCTTCTCTTCTTCGAAGACGATCTGCGCCAGGGTGACCGAGGTGAGGTCTTCCTTGGTGCGGTTGTCGACGATCTTGACCTCGACGCCCTGCTTCACCATCTCGGCGATCTCGTCGAGCGTGACGTACCGGCTCTCGACCGTGTCGTAGAGCTTGCGGTTGGTGTACCGCTTGATGACTTTGGGCTCTCGGGGGTCCGTCATGACCTGAGGGGGCGGCCAATGACGCACCGCTTCAAGGGGCGAATACCACCGGGGTTGTTGGGCGGCAAGGGCTATACTGCGGGCTGAGCCGACCCAAATGATCGTCAAGTGCGAGCAGTGCTCGACTCGCTTCAAAATTCCAGACGACAAAGTCTCCGACAAGGGCGTGAAGGTCCGTTGCAGCAAGTGCGGGCACACCTTCCGCATCTTCAAGGACGGCACGTTGGCGGCTGCGCCGACGCGCGGCTCGGGCACCACCCAGATGTTGCCGGCGGTGCCTCCGGGCGCGCCCGCCGACCCCTTCGCGTCGTTCGGTGCAGCGGGTGACCCGAACACCGAGGAGCAGACCCGGCCGGTCGTCTTCACGCCCGGCGTCGAGGCGTCGAGGCGGCCCGACCTGAAGCCTCTCGAGCCCTCCTACGCGGCGCAGGCCGATCTCCCCAGCCACGCCTTCGAAGGGCCGACCGCGATCAAGGCGGTGCCGCAGCCTCCGCCGGGCAAAGCGCCGTTGCGCACGCCTCCACCGGCGGCGGGTGGCGACTTCGCCGCGCTGTTCGAGGCGGCCGCGCGGCAGCCGCTGGCGCCGGGCAGCTTCGACCCCTTCGCGGGCTTCGAGCCCCAGGCCGGCCCGCCGCCTCCGCCCGCTCAGCCCGGCGACGTGACGCTGCCGCGGGCGATCGACCCCTTCGCCTCCACCGCGCCGCGCTCACGCGACCTCGGCACCCAGCCCGGTGCGCCCGCGGCGGCCCACCCGCACGACGTCACCCAGCCCCGGGTCGACCCGTATGCGGAGCTGTTCAAGCAGGCGCCGGTGCCCGCGGCGTCTGATCTGTTCGGTGGGGTGCAGCCTCCGCCTCCGCCCGCGCCGGCAGCCGCTCCTCCGCCGCCGTTGCCGAAGGCGTCGCCCACCGAGCCGGCAGGCCGCGCCGCCAGCACCGGCACGATTCCGTTCGCGCACGCAGCCGCTCCGCCACCTCCGGTGGAGACCGAGCCGGCGACGCTGCCCACCACCCAGGTGCCGGCGTACCAGCCGGCGACCGGCCAGGAGCTGCCGTCGGCCGACGACTTCTTTCACGCCGAGCCGCCGCCCGCGGTCACCGCGCAGAAGCCGATGTCGATGCTGCCCGACCTCGAGGAGTCGCAGCACGGCATCGAGGCCGACGAGAACGCCAAGCACGCGCTGTTCGATCTGCCGCCTCCGCCGCCCACTCAGTCGGAGATGCCGCAGGTGCCCGACTACGACTCGGGCGTGGCGCCGATCGGCCGCATCGCGCTCACCAAGGTGCCCGCCGACCAGGCGAACCGGCCGTTGGTCACCGGCGAAATGCCGGCGGTGGCCCAGGAGTCGTCGGCGGCGCCGCGCCGCAAGGTGTTCAGCGTGGTGCTCAACGTCACCATCGCCACCGTGCTGGTGGTGGCGGTGGCCGTCTTCGGCTCGATCTGGCTCGCCGACGGCAAGCTCGATCGCCAGTCGTTCACCTCCGAGCGGGTGAACCAGCTGTTCAAGAGCGCCGACCTGGTGGCGTTCGACATCTCCAACGGGCTCTACGACACCCGGGGCGGGCGGCCGGTGTTCTTCGTGCGCGGCGAGGTCGAGAACCGCGGCCACCACGTCACCCGGGTGAAGGTGCGCGCCGAGCTGGTCGACGGCGAGTCGCTGGTGCGCGCGACCGAGGTGCTGGCCGGCGCCACGCCCACCCCCGAGCAGCTGTGGAACGTGGGGCAGGGTGAAGACCTCGACAAGCTGTCGCAGGCGCTCGCCGGCAAGGCGGTCGACCTCAAGCCCGGCGAGAAGGCCTCGTTCCTGGTGCCGTTCTACGAGTACCCGCGCGACCTGAAGGCGTTTCGGGTGCGGGTGAAGGTGACGGAGGCCGGCGCGCAGACGGCCTCCCGCTGAGCGCGCTTCTTCAGAAGTGCGAGCAGTTGACGAGGTAGCAGCTCTCGTCGCTCCCCGATTCGGCGTAACAGCGGTCGAGCGCGTCGTCTTCTACCGCGGTCATGTTCTCGAAGCCCCAGCCCGGGCCGGTCGCCTCGGTGACCGGGTACTGATCGCCGTAGGAGTCTTCGGCGGTGCAGCTGACCTGATGAATGGTGGCCCAGTTCCAGTAGTAGTGCGGGCGCAGAAACTCGGGGTGCTCCCAGTGATGCCAGCCTTCGCGGGCGCCGTGCACGTACACCTTGGGGGCGAGCACCCGCACCTGGTGGGGGCGCACGATCGCACCGTGTGGGTGGGCGCCGGGCGGGTGGGCCTTGAATGCGGGCGGCGCGGCGCGCGGCGGAGGCGGCTTCACCACCGCTTCGTGGTGGTCGCGGTCGTGGCCCTGGGCGAAGGCGAGGGTGGCAACCGCGGTGACGGCGACGAACAAGGTGAAGCGGGCGTGGCGTTTCATCGATCCTCCAAACGGGTAGGGCGGCGCACGCTCCACGCAGCGCACGTCGCGACGCGGGCGTAACCCCCGAGCGCGGCCGAGGTTAAAGCCGCTGTGTATGATTGGGGGGCGATGCCCAGCCGTGACGATGCGCGCGAAGTGGTGACGCGGCTGCATGCGCTGTCGGGCGGCCCGGCGGTGGTGCGGAAGGCGGCGGCGCGGCTGCTGGGCCGGCTCAAGCCCACCGACGCGACCGAGCTGCTGCACGAGCTGATCGCCCTGGCGCGCGAAGGCTGGGAGCCGGCGACCTGTGTGCTCCCGGCGTTCACCCGCGCGCTGGCGATGGAGGCCGCCGACATTCCCTACGCGTCGGCGCTGCAGCGAATCGCCGCGCTCCAGGAGCTGGGAGAGGTCGAGGCGCTGTTCACCGAGGCGCCGCCGAAGATGGAGTACGAGCTCGACGCGGCGAAGCGGGCCGACGCGAAGCTGTTCTCGCAGTCGCTCGGCTACCTGAAGACGCAGGCGCGGCTGACCCGAAACCCCGACGAGCTGTCGCGCCTGGCGGTGGCGTCGGACCCGTCGGTGATTCGCAACGTGTTGATCAACCCCAAGCTCACCGAGGGGCTGGTGGTGCGCATCGCGGCGCGCCGGCCGGCCCGCCCCGAGCCGCTGTTGGAGATCTGGCGCTCACCCAAGTGGTCGCTCCGGCCCGCGGTGCGAAAGGCGCTGGTCTTCAACCCGTACTTCCCCACCGAGGCGGGGGTGAAGATCGTGCCGCTGCTCCCGAAGACCGACCTCAAGGAACTGGCGAACGACCACGCGGTGCATCCTGCGCTCGCCGAACAGGCCCGGGCGTTGTTGGATGTGCATTCGTGAGTACCGAAATCGAAGAGTCGAAGCTGCGCAGCAGCGAAGACGTCCGAGGCCGCGCAGCGGGCGAGGCGAGATGAGCCAACGAATCGAATCGGGTGTGCCGCTCTCGCGTTCGTCGCTGTGGAAGTTTCAGGAGGAGTACTACCAGCGGCGCGGGCCGGCGGCGTTCTCGTCGGGCGAGGTGCCGTGGCGGGTGAGCAGCACGCCGCTCGCCGGGCGGTTGATGGCGGAGCTGCTCGAGGCCTACGGGCAAGACACCGGGCGCCCGGTGGAGGTGCTGGAGCTGGGCGGCGGCAGCGCCCGGTTCGCGTTTCACGTGCTGCGCGCGGCCGAGGAGCTCGGGCTGCCGCTGCTCTACCGCTTCACCGACGTGTCGGACTCGAACCTGATGGCGGCGTCGGTGCACCCGCGGCTGAAGCCGTTTCTGGCCGATGGCCGGCTGGTGGTCGAGCGGCGCGACGCGCTCACGCCCGGGCGGGTGGCCGGCGGAGGCGACACCGCGGTGTGCGTGGTGGGCAACTACCTGTTCGACACCCTGCCGCACGACGTCTTCGAGGCGCGCGACGGAGAGGTGCGCGAAGGCCGGGTGACGCTCGAGGGCCCGTCGCTTTCGGAGGCGAGCTGGAGCTTCGAGTACGCCGCCGCCCCGCTGCCTCCGGTGGTGGAGCGGTTCGGCCGGGCGATGGGGCAGGCGCGGTTTCCCTGGCCAACCGGAGCGATGGCCTGCATCGAGTCGCTCGGCGAAGGGCCGTACGTGCTCGTGTTCTCAGACAAGGTGATCACCTCGCGCGACAGGCTTCGGGCGATGGAGCCGGTGCCGCTGGCGCGCCATGGCTCGGTGTCGATGACGGTGAACATTCCCGCGATTCGCGCCTGGTGGGGCTGGCGGCCGTTCTTTCAGCCCGACCCTGCCACCGACACCTTCGGGGTGTTCGCGCTCACCCGCGGGTTTCGGCGCGGCGAGCTGCGGCTGTTCGACGCGCAGTACCAGGCGACCTTCGCGCGCAGCCCGGCGCTCCGGTTGCTGGCGCTGGTCGACGAAGCGGTGCACACCCGGCCGCTGCCGGTGCCGCGCGCGCTCGAGCTGCTCGCGGTGTCGCGCTTCGACCCCGACGTGTTCCTCCGGCTGGCGTCGCCACTGTCGGAGGAGATCGCCAAGGGAGTGGAGGACCGGTGGGTGGCGCCGCTGGTGGAGGCGCTCTCGCGGGTGAGCGAGATGCACTTCGAGCTGAAGGAGCCCTACGACGTGCAGCTCGAGGTGGCGCGGCTGCTCCACCGGCTGGGGCAGCTGTCGGCTGCGGTCGAGGTGTACCAGCGGTCGATCGACGAGCGAGGCGAGTCGGCCGATGCGCTGGTGGCGATGGCGGCGGCGCGTGCCGATCTCGGCGCTCCGGCGGTCGCGCGGGAGCTGCTCCAGCGGGCGATCAGGGTCGACCCCGGGCACGAGCCGGCGCGGCGGCTGTTGGCGAAGCTGTAGCGCTACGACTTCTTCTTCTCGTCGACCACTTCGCCGTCGACCACCTGGCCGCGCTCGATCTTCCGCACCGGCTTGGCGTCGACGAAGCCGTCGCCCTTGTAGGCTTTCTTGAACGAGTAGACGAACTTGCCCAGCGCGTTGCCGAGCGCGCTCATCCGCGACGCGGAGAAGATGATCAGGCAGATGATCACCAACATCGTCAGCTCGCCCCAACCGATGTGCACGGCACCACCAAACTACTTGCGCGCGCCCCGCGCAACTTCGTCGCACCGTTGGTAATCAAGCCGCGTGCGAATTCTGGGTCACCGTGGCGCCAGCGCTTCGTTCCCCGAGAACACCCTGGCGGCGTTTCAGGGCGCGGTGGCGGCGAAGGCCGACGGCATCGAGCTCGACGTGATGCGCTGCGGCTCTGGTGAGCTGGTGGTGGTGCACGACGAGAACCTGGAGCGGCTCGCCCACCGGCGCTGGTGGGTGGCGCACACCCCGTGGTGGCGGCTGAAGACCGCCGACGTCGGCACGCCGCTCGGGTTCGCGCCGGCGCACATTCCGCTCTTGTCAGACGTGTTCGACGCGGTGCCGAAGGGCTTCTTCGTCAACGTCGAGCTGAAGTGCGAGACGGCCGACGACGGCGGGCTCTCGGAGGCGGTGGCGGAGTTTCTGCTTCATCGCGGGGTGGAGGAGTCGGTGCTGATCTCCAGCTTCAACCCGCTCTGCCTGTTGCGGCTGCAGCCGTTCTCGTCGCTCCGGCGCGGGTTGCTGATCGACCCCGACAAGGCGTGGCTGCCCCAGGCGGTGTTCTGGCTGCCGGTGGTGGGGCGCGACTCGGTGCACCCGCATTTTTCGGCGGTCACCGAAGATCGGGTGCGGTTCTGGAAAGAGCGCGGCCTGGAGATCGCGGTGTGGACGGTGGATGACCCGGTCGAGGCGCGCCGCCTGATGGACCTCGGCGTCGACGACGTGATCACGAACCGGCCAGGCGAGCTGCGCGCCGAGCTCTAATCAGGCAGCCAGACGAAGAACACCCAGAGCGACGCGACACCCAACGCGATCCAGAGCGCGACCAGCGCGGGGTGGGTCTGCTTCTTCAAAACTCGAGACCGATCGCCGCGTTCATCGCCAGCAGCGATGGCACTTCGCGATCGGCGTTGGTCATCTTGTCTTTGAACTTGCCGATCACCGAGTAGGAGATCTCCGCGGTCAGCACCAGCGGCGCCGACTTGAACCGGAGGCCGCCGTAGAAGCGGTTGTGCGAGTTCGAGACCGCCGGCAGCGAGTCGTAGGTGTAGATGTTGGTGAACTGCGCGGTCGGGTCATCGGCCATCGCCGGGGTGCGCGACGGGTTGAAGTCGACGTTGTCGGTCGACGCACCGACGAAGAGCAGGTTCCACCCGACGTAGGGCGTCAGGGTGAGCATCCCCCCGATCGCGAACTGCTTGCCGATGCCGAGGTCAACGCCGCCCACGGTGACGTCGAAGTCGCGCGAGTTGATCAGCTTGGTGACGCTCCCGCGCACCGCGATGTCGGGCAGGTAGGTGAAGCCTTCGTTGAGCGACCACTTCAGCTCGATGGTGCCGACGCCCATGCGCGACTTCTCGTACCAGCCCATCTTGCCGCCGATCTCGAACGAGAGCGGCAGGCCCTTGCGAATGTGCACCGACGGAATGTTGATGAACGGCCCGCCGTACTTGCCCTCGGTGGGCATGATGTTCTGGTCGGGGCTGAAGAAGACCAACGAGTCTTCGATGCTGATCGCCATGCCCGAGTGGCCGAGCGAGCCGGGAGGCGCCAGGTTCGACGAGGCGATGCCGGCGGCGAGGTAGCGCGCGAAGACGCGGAAGTTGCCGTTCGCTTGCGCCGAGTAGCCGACGCTCCCGGTGCCGTTGTTCGGGTTGCCGAGCTTGTAGACCTGAAAGTCGTACGGATTGGCCAGCGCCGTCAGGGATAACAGGCTCGCCGCGAGGTAAAGCAGGCGCGTCATCAGACGGCTGACGGTAGTCCTGCTCGGCCGCCGTTTCAATTATCCCGACGACCCTCTCCCCGAAGGAGAGGGCACCTTCATCGGCCTACTGCGGTGCCTGCTCGGCCATCTTGGCTGCCACCGCGGGCGGGCGCCGGCGGATCACCAGCGTCTTGCGGTTGGCGAAGTCGGCCGACTCGCGGGCCACCACGGTGACCAGGTTGTTGCCCTCTTTGAGCGCGAAGTCGGTGGTGAAGCGCATCTTCGCGTCTTCACCGGCCGCACGGCCCTTGAAGAACACCTTCTGGTCGTTCACCAGCACGTAGGCGTCGAGCAGGTTGGGGTCGTTGATCACCGCCGAGAGGTTGTAGCGCTCGGCATCGGAGACCACGCCGCCCTGCGCGGGGTCGACCGAGAGGTCGATCTCCGGAGGCGTGCGGTAGGCCAGGTAGCTGAGCGCCGCCGGGGCCGCCTTGGCACCCTTGGCGTCACGCTCGTCGCCCAGCTTCACGAAGCCGAACCGGCCCTGCTCGAGCTCGACCCGCGCCACCGAAGAGCCTCGCGCCTGCTCGTTGAGCACCGCGCCCTTGGGCAGGGTGCCGAGCACCCGCGCGTCGGGGGCGGCCGAGATGTACACGTTGGCCTTCTCGTTGAGCTTCACGGTGCCCTTGCGCGCCTCGAGCGCGACCGGAGCGGCCTCGTCGCTGGCGATCGGCACGGTGAGCTTGTCGGCGGTGAACTCCTCAAGCTGCTCGTCGATCACGTACATCTTGATCGCGAAGTCGTCGGGCTTGTAGCCCTTCTTCACCTGGAGCTGGAACCGCGCGGTCTTGGTCTCACCCGGCGCCAGCTCGCCCAGCTTGAAGCGGCCCTTCTCGATGAACACGTCGGCGCTGGAGGCGTTCTTGATCGACCCGTAGGAGTCGAGCGCCTTGCCCTTGCCGATGTTGGTGACGTCGATCAGCAGGGTGAGGTCTTCGCCGCGCTGAACGATGCCGTCGCCGTTGCAGCCCTGGCAGTCGTCGATGATCTGGTAGTCGTACGAGAAGGCCGGCCGCGGGAGCTCGACGAACGACAGCTCCTGGGTGGTGGTCTCGGGCAGGGTGCCCGAGTCGTCTTGAATCTTCAGGGTGACGCCGTCGCGGCGGCTGGTGAGGTCTTTCGGCATCTTCACCGAGACCGACCAGGTCTTCTTCTCGCCCGGCTTCAGCATGCCGAAGAGGAACTCGCGGCGATCGAGGAAGCCGTTGTCGGAGTCGGTCCACCCGCGGAGGCGGTGAACGGCCTCGGAGCCCTTGTTCTCGGCGGTGACGTCCATCTGCACCGTCTCACCGGCGGCGATCTTGTGATCGGCGCCCGGCTTGATCGACAGCGCCAGCTCGGGCTTCTTCGGAGTCGGGCCCGGCGACCAGTCGACGCCCAGCGCCGAGATCGCCGACGCGATGCGGTCGTCTTCGGTCTTCCGGCGCTCGGAGACGAAGCCCTTGCCCATCTCCACCATCTTGTCGCGCTTGGTGTAGGGCGAGGCGACCACGAAGTCGCGAGCGAAGGTGACCTCGTAGTCTTCCTTGATCTCCTCGGCGGTCTCGGCGTCGAGCTCGTCGTCGAGCTCCGCGTTCTGCTCCGCGTCGGTGAGCGGGTGCTTGCCCTTCGCGTCTTTCGCGGCGGGGTCTTTCGCGGCCACCTTCTTCGGCTCGTCCTTGAGGTACTTCATCGACTCCGACGGCTTGGAGAAGACGAGATCGTCGCGCTTCTTCACCGCGGTCGCGTTCGACGGGTTCGAGAAGTGGTGCTCGAGGTCGGCTTCGCCGAGGGTGCGGCGCGGCGCCCAGACGTCGATCCGCTCCTTGGTGACGCGGGTGGGCACCAGCTCGATGTCGGGGGTGATGCCGACCTCCTGAATGCTGACGTCGCCGGGGGTGAGGTACTTGGCGATGGTGAGCTTGAGCGCGGAGTCGTCGGGGAAGTCGTAGAGCACCTGCACCGAGCCCTTGCCGAAGGTCTGCCGCCCGATGATCACCGCGCGGTTGAGGTTCTTCAGCGCGCCGGCCACGATCTCGGAGGCCGAAGCGGAGCCGGCGTTCACCAGCACCGCGATCGGGTACTGCTCGTCGCCTTCATCGGCGTGGGCCTTCTTCTCTTCGCGCAGCTTGTCGGAGAAGCCGACGGTGGCGACGATCGTGCCCTGCGAGACGAACATGTCGGAGACCATGATCGCCTGCTCGAGCAGACCGCCCGGGTTGCCGCGGAGGTCGAGCACCAGGCCCTTGATGCCGGTCGGGCTGCCGTGGTCGCGCGCGTTCTGATCGAGCTCGGCGAGCGCCCGCTGCAGGTCATGCCCGGTGTTGCCCTGGAAGTTCTTCAGCCGCACGTAGCCGACGTTCTGCGCCAGCATCTTCGACTGCACCGACTCGATCGAAATCTGAGCGCGGGTCAGGGTCATCGACTGCGGCTTGTCCCAGCCCTTGCGCTCGATGGTGATCGTCACCTTGGAGTCGACCGCGCCGCGCAGCTTCGAGACGGCCTCGTTCAGGTCCATGTTGACGGTCGACTCTTCGGAGATCTTCTTGATCTGGTCGTCTTTCTTGATGCCGGCGCGAAACGCGGGCGTCTTCGGCAGCACCTTCACCACGGTGAGGTTGCCTTCCTTCATCTGAATCACGAAGCCGAGGCCACCGAACTCACCCTTGGTGGTGAGCTTCATCTCCCGGTACATCTCGGGGCGCAGCAGCACGGAGTGCGGGTCGAGGGTCGACAGCATGCCGTTGACCGCCGCGTACTCGATCTCTTTCGGGTCTTCGGCGGGCCGCATGTTCTTGGCCACGAAGTCGAAGACGTCTTTCATCATGAACGACATCTTCCAGAGCGAGTCGACGTGGCTGATGTCGAAGTCGCGGAGCTTGCCGTTCACGTTCAGCTTCATGTGACCGGTGTCGGCGTTGCCGTCGACCATCACGTCGGGCACGGCCTTTTCGACGTACTCCATCGCCTGCACCATCATTTCTTTCGGGTGCACGCGCTTGGGGTCGACGTAGTTGTCCTTCACGTAGAGGACGACCTTGGAGAAGACCCGGAGTGCCGAAAGGTCGTACTTGCCCTTGGGGCCCTGATCGTCGGGGTCGGCGAAGTGCGCCGGAGCGGCGGTCGCCTCGGAAAGAGTGATGTTGAGCGGCTTGCGGTCGCTACCGGCCATCGCCCACGCTGCCAGCAGCGCGACGACGACGAGGACCCGACGAATGAGTGACATGAAGCTCCTGGACGGCCTTTTTCGGGGAATACGGTGAGGATAATCAGGGCAGTAAGCCCCTTCAAGGAACCCAGAACAACGGGAAAGGTTCGCTCGTTCCCGGCGGGGCTGAGGCGGTTTGGTCCGCCCGCGTCAAACGACCGGTTCGAAGGCGCCGAGATTCTTCAGCTGTCTGAACAACAGGGTGCCGGCGACGACCGCCGCGGGTACGAGAAAGAAGTTCAGCACCGGTATCCAGAGCAGGAAATAAAGCGCCAGGCCGACGCCCAGGCACAAGAACGGGCGTTCCCGCATCGCACGGGCGGCGGCGCGCACGCCGAGCTGGTGACGGGTTGCGGGGCCTGAGAGGTACTCGGCGCATACCCACCAGGAGGACCAGGCGACCGAGAGCACTGCGTAGATCACCGAGCCGACCCCTGGAATCCAGTTGAGGGGGAGCAGGGCGACCATGCCGAGCAGCATCAGCGCCACCCGGGCGAGCGAGTGGCGGAGCGACAGGCGCACCCCGCGGAGGAAGTTGGCGAGGCTGAAGGGGCGGTCGACGTAGCCGCCGAGCTTCTTCTCGGTCGACTCCGAGAGCGGGTCGGCGAGCGGCGAGAGCACCACCGAGGGCACGGTGAGCGCCGAGGTGACCAGCAGGATCAGGTAGAGCCCGACGGTGAGCAGGGTGCCCGCCACACCGGCGCCCGCCACCCGTTCGGCGAGGTGGGAGGCGGCCGGCCACATGCCGATCACCAGCCCGAGCAGCACGCCGCCGGTGACCACCGCGCAGACGAGGGTGAGCCCGAACAGCGCCGGGGTGGTGAGCATCAGCCCGAAGGCCCTCAGCGGCAGCGCGAACCCCGAGAAGAGGTCGAGCGGGCCGGAGCGCGCACGCAAGGGTGGCAACGAATCGGGCATTCCTCTGGTAACAACGTTATAAGCGCCCGACTCATTGCACATCGATGTCACTCGACAGTCAGCAGACCGACCAAAGGCCGATCAGCGGGCTGGGTGACCTGGTCGAATATTTCCGTACCGGGGAGCGGTCCCAGCACATGGTGGGCTTGGAGCACGAGAAGCTCCTCTACCCGATCGGCGGATCGCAGCCGGTGGCCTACCCGGGCGGCATCGAGAAGGTGCTCGCCGGGTTCGAGAAGTTCGGCTGGGCGCCGGTGCGCGAAGCGCCCGACAAGCCGGTGATCGCCGCCAGCCGTGGCAACGCGACGCTGTCGCTGGAGCCGGGCGGGCAGTTCGAGCTGTCGGGCACTCCGTTTCACACCGCGCGCGAGGCGGCGGAAGAGAACGCGAAGCACCTCGCCGAGCTGAAAGACGTGTGCGCGTCGCTGGGCTTGCGGATCGTGACGCTCGGCTACCGGCCGTTCGACGCGGTGGCGCAGATGCCGTGGATGCCGAAGACCCGGTACACCTCGATGCGCAAGACGCTCGGGTCTCGGGGCTCGCTCGCGCTCGACATGATGCTGATGACCGCGACCGGTCAGGTGTCGCTCGACTTCAGCAGTGAGGTCGACTGCGGGCGCAAGGTGACCCTGGTGGCGCGGGCGACTCCGGTGCTGGTGGCGCTGTTCGCGAACAGCCCGCTGAAGCTGGGCCAGCCGAGCGGCTACCTGACCTTCCGCAGCCGGGTGTGGAGCGACGTCGACAACGCGCGGTGCGGCTACCAGGCGTTCATGCTCGACGGGTCGTTCTCGTACCAGCGCTACGCCGAGTGGGCGCTCGACGCTCCGATGTTGTTCCTGCGGCGGCGAGGGCAGTACCTCACGCCTCCGCTCACGTTCCGGCAGTTCCTCGAGCAGGGCTTCGAGGGCGAGCGGGCGACCCGCGAAGACTGGGCCGATCACCTCTCGACGATGTTCCCCGAGGTTCGGGTGAAGAAGCTGATCGAGGTGCGCGGCGCCGACTGCAACGACTGGCCGATGACCGCGGGCCTGGTCGCGATGATGCGCGGGTTGTTGTACTCGCCCGAGGCGGCGGCGCAGGCGATGAAGCGGCTGCCTTCGCTCGGGTTGGACGAGCACCGCGCGCTCCACGAGTCGGCGCAGCGCGAGGGTCTCGAGGCGCCCGGGATGGCGGCGCTCGCGGTCGACCTGGTGGCGATCGCCCGCGAGGGGCTGAAGCGGCTGGGCGACGACGATCAGTCGCTGCTCGACGCGCTCGAGAAGGTGGCGAAGAGCGGCAAGAGCCCCGCGCGCAAGGTGCTCGAAGCGCCGCGCGATCCCGTGAAGCTGCTCGACGCGTTCACGATCTGAGACGTTGGCTCGAGGGGGCTCACCCTACACAGCCGCCGTGCTCGCGACGCGTCGCTCGGGCAGAGCCCGCAACTTCCCCACCAACGCGCGATGTACGCGCAGCGAGAGCGAGGGGCTCAACCGGTGCAGCATCCACAGCACCCAGGCTTCACGCGTGACCGGTATCACCGCCTTCTTCTTCGCCACGCCCGCCAGGATCTTCGCGGCGCACTCATCGACCGGCATCCACGCGCGCTTCACCCACTCGAGCGCGCGCTCACGGTCTCCGTCGCCGCGCAGCGGGCTCCGGGTCCAGATCGGCGTCTCGATCGCGCCCGGGCACACCACCGAAACCGAGATTCCGTAGTCGGCCGCTTCGGCCCGCAGCGCCTGGCTGAACCCGACCACCGCGTGCTTGGTGGTGGTGTACGGCAGCGCCAACGAATACGGCACCAGCCCCGCGATCGACGCGACGTTGACGATCTGCCCGAAGCCCTGCTGCCGCATCAGCGCGTACGCCGCGCGGGCGCCGTGCAGCACGCCCCACAGGTTCACGTCGAGCACCCGGCGCCAATCGTCGACGCTGATGTCGAGCAGCTCGCCGCCGACGCCGATGCCGGCGTTGTTGAACAACAGATCGATGCGCCCGTACCGCTGGTGCACGTCGCGCAGCAGCGCTTCGAACCGGTCGGCGCGGCCGACGTCGAGCTCGGCCTGCTCGCAGCCCGTCTCCTGCGCCACCCGCGCGAGCCCGACGGTGTCGATGTCGGTCGCCACCACCTTCGCGCCGCGAGCGGCCAGCGCCCGGGTGAGCGCCGCGCCGATGCCGGAACCCGCCCCGGTCACCACCGCCACCTGACGTTCGAAGCTCACCTGAACCTCAGCGGAAAGTTCTTCAGCCAGAACAGCGGGCTCACCGGGCGCAGCGGCATCGGGAAGCCGAGCCCGCGGCCGCCGATGTTCACCCGCATCCAGTGCGCGGTGAGCACCTTGCCGAACCCCAGCTCGTGAATCGGGTCGCGCGCCGAGCCGTGCATCTCCAGCTCGAGCCGCACCCGACGCGCTTCGATGATCTCTTCCTTCGGGTGAAACGCGATCAGCCGCTGCATCGTCGCGCCCACCCAACCAGTGACGTTGCGCACCGGCCGCCCGAGCATCGGAGGAGGCTTCTCGTCATGCCCTTCGAGCTCACCGCGCATCTTGAAGATGCAGGAGCCGCGGCGATGGGCTTCGGCGCGAACCTGGTCGCCGTCGAGCTCGAACACCATCTCGCCGATCTTCTTCGGGTACCCGAGCATCTCGCGGCCGTTGATCAACGCGATGTCGTCGTCGACCAGCATCCACGGTGAGTGCACCGCGCCGTTCGACAGGTGCAGCCAGAGGCCGGCCTCCTTGTAGGTCGAGCCCCACGAAGTCTGCGGGTAGTACGCGATGAACAGGGTCGCGATCGCCGGGTTCGAAGGCTTGAGCCCCCAGGGCAGCATGCGCCGCGCGGCGCCGGGGTCGATCTCGATCTGCGCCTGCAGAAACCGGGAGTCGGTGAACGCCCAGCCGCCGAGGTTGGCGTAGCTGAGCACTTCGCGAACGCGCTCGGTGATCACGAGAGGCCTCCGATCTCGAGCACGCCGTGGCGGTACGTCGGCGTCAACCCGGGAGCGAGCGGCGAGTGGCAGAGCTCCGACGAGGGGTACATCTGCAGGAACTGCGGCGCCTCGTTCACGTGGTCGACGATCTCCGACTCGAGCGCCATCGAGGTGTACTGGTCGGCGTACAGCTCCGGCGTGTTGCAGTTGAGCGCGAACTCGGTGCTCCAGGTCTTCGCTGCGCGGCGCAGCCCGGCGATGCGCGAGGCGCCCGGCGCCCAGGCATCGGCGCAGGTGCCGTTCTCGGCGCAGCCCCACACGCCGCGGGTGGTGGAGACGAACAAGGTCTGGTTGCCGATGGTGTGCCCGGGCGTGCGAACCAGCGCCACGCCGTCGCCGAGCATCAGGTCGCGCTCGGTGAAGATCACCCGCGAGGTGTCGACGCCGTCGTTGCCGTTGGGCACGTACCAGGCGGTCTGCACCGGGTGCACTTCGCTCCACGCTTCCCACTCGCGCTTCGGCGCCAGCAGCTTCGCGCGCGGGAACCGGCGAAAGAGCGCCCGCAGGTCCTGGGTGTGGAAGTGATCGAACGCGACGTAGTCGATCGAGTCGACGCTCACCCCGAGCTCGGCGAGCTGCGACTCGAGCGTCGGCAGCGGGCGCGCGACCAGCACCGGCTGCAGCACCGCGGGAATCTTCGCCAGCAGCTGGGCGAAGAAGGGCGTCGCCCGGGCCGCCTCGACGTCGGTGGGGTTGAACAACAGCCGCTTCGTCTCGCCGCCGCGCACGAACTCCACCAGCAGCGCGCGGTGGTCCATCTCGACCAGCGGAGACGGGTGCCACTGCGCTCCGCCGAGCGCGAACCGGGCAGGGTAGGGGAACCGGGCCAGAGGCAGCGCGATCAACGCCCGCGCCGGCTCACCTTCGAGCAGCCTGCGCTTCAAACGCCGGCCGCCTTCGCGCACCGCTCGCAGCCGCGCGCCGGCCGACGACACCGCCCACGCCTCGTCGAGCTCCGACAGCCAGCTGAGCTCGGGCCTCGCAAATGCGATCGCGGTGCTCATAGGCCCGCCGCCTCGGGAGTGAAGAACGCCTTCGCCAGCTTCATGTTCTGCTCCAGGGTGGAATACGTGTAGGTCTCCAGCCGGCCCTGCTCGTCGGAGATCTCGAAGTGCATCGGCAGGCTCAGCACCGGGTCGAAGCAGAGCACCGAGCTGGTCGCGTAGAGCCCCTTGGTGCCCTTGGGCGCGTCGAACCGCTCGCACACCCCGGTGGAGTCGGTGCGCAGATACGTGCGCGTGATCTCGCCCTTGGCCCGGGTCTCCTTCACGATCTTCTCCACCAGGTTCATCACCGGCGCGAAGCCGAGGTCGGTGAGCGGGTGGTTGGAGTCTGAACGGGTCATGCTGCTGTCGAGCGACAGCCACACCCCGCCGAACATGCCGAGGAAGCCGGAGTCCTGCGCGCGCAGCTCGTCTTTGCGGAGCGTCGAGTTGTAGACGACCTTTCTGCCCTTCGGCGGCCCTCCGATGCTCTCCAACCGAATCGCGAGCGGCTCGGGCTGTACCCAGACGGTCATCGTCTCCTGCGGGGTGAGGGTGCCCTTCACGCGCTCCGACCGGGTGACCTGCGCGTGGTAGGTGCCGAGCGAGTGAGCGGCGCGCTTCTCGAGCGCGAGCAGCTCGTCGAGGCTGAGCGACTTCACCAGCTCGGTGCGTTGCTCGACCGAAAGCTGGGAGACGGCCGCCCGCTGTTCGTCGAGTGACATCGCCAGCAGGTCGGAACCGCTGGGCAGTTGGGTCAACAGCAGAGTAAGGGACAGCGTCACCATCGTTCGTCCTCCTGATGAAACGGAAAAAAGCCAAAGTCAGAGCACCAGAGCTCGCCCCGGGCCGCGGCCAGTACGACCGCACCCTCTCGCCCGAGGAGCGCTTCGATCAGCAGCGCGCCCGCCTGGTCGAAGCGGCGGCGCAGGTGTTCGCCGACGTCGGCTTCGCCCGCGCGACGGTGGAAGTGATCGTTCAGCGCGCGGGCATGAGCCGGCGCACCTTCTACGAGCACTTCAAAGACGTGAAAGACGCGCTCCACCACGTGCACGCCAGCCTCGCCGGCCAGGCGTTCAGCCTGCTCGAGAGCGCGCTGAAAGAGATCGAAGACCCGCTGGAGCGCATTCGCACCGGCGCGATGGCCTTCTTCGGCGCGATCGCCGGCAACGGAGCGCTCGCGCGCGTGATCTTCCGCGAGGTGCGCGCCGCCGGCCCCGAGTTCGAGACCCGCTGGGAGCTGGAGACGATGCGCTACGTCGTCTTGATGCTGACCGCGATCAACGAAGCCCACGCCAAGGGCCTGGTCAGCCGCCCGGCAGATGAATTGACCGTGTTCGCGTTGCTCGCCGGCGCCGAAGCGGTCGCCATTCGTGCGGTGAACCGGGGAGAAGAGGCCAAGCTGCTCGAGGCCGCTCCCCAGATCGCCGAGCTCTACATTCGCGCCTTCAAATAGCGCTCGCGCCGGGACCGGTCTGCACGTCTCGTCGTTTCGCGCATTTGCGAGTTTCATTGAAACGCTCTTGTTTTTATATCCGGCTTCGCGCTAGATCAACCCCCCATGAACGATTCCACCTCCGTACTGATTACCGGCGCGACCTCGGGCATCGGCCGGGCGACCGCGCTGCTGCTGGCCCGCAACGGTTACCGGGTGTTCGCCACTGGGAGAACGGCGAAGGACCTCGACTCGTTGAAAGACGACGCGAAGGGCCTGCCGATCGAGACGGTGGTGCTCGACGTGACCAAGCAAGAGAGCATCGAGGCGGCCCGGGCGGAGGTGGAGCGGCGCACCGGCGGTAAAAACATCGACGTCTTGATCAACAACGCCGGCTTCGCGGTGGGCGGCCCGGCCGAGCTGGTCACCGACGCCGACCTCCGCGCCCAGTTCGAGGTGAACGTGTTCGGGTTGATGTCGGTGACCCGCGCCTTCGTGCCCGCGATGCGCAAGCGCGGCCAGGGCAGGGTGGTGAACCTCTCGAGCCTGGCCTCGCGGTTCAGCTTCCCGCTGCTGGGCACCTACAGCTCGACCAAGCACGCGGTGCGCTCGCTCACCGATGCGCTCCGCAACGAGCTGCGCCCGTTCGGGGTGCAGGTGGCGTCGATCGAGCCGGGGGTGGTGAAGACCCCGTTCATCACCCGCACCATGGACGAGGCGGCGAAGTACCGCCGCGCCGACTCTCCGTACTGGCCGGCGATCGAGCGCGCCGACAAGCTCCAGGCCGACAGTGAGAAGACCGCCTGCGGCCCCGAGGTGATCGCGGGCATGATTCTGAAGGCGCTCCGCGCGCGAAAGATGAAGGCGCACTACGCGGGGCCGTTGCTCCCGCGGCTGGGCGTCACCTTCCTCAACTGGCTGCCGATGTTCATTCAAGACGCGCTGATGTCGAAGGTCTCGGGGGTGAGCGTGATCGCCGCCTCGAAATCCCTCCCCGTTCCCCAGCTGAAAGAAGGAGCCACCCATGGTTGAGGTCGACGTCTTCTGGTCGTACGGCATCGGCGCCGGCTTCGCGTTCGCCTCCGGCAACCTGGCGAAGGGCAAGCCGTTCAAAGAGAGCACCTTCGCGAGCACCCACTTTCGCGACACGCTGCTGTTCCTCGCCTGCGCGTTCGGCCCCTCGGGCGTCGCGCTGGTGTGGGCGTTTCCCGACTGGGAGACGATGCACCTGGGCACCCGCGACATGCCGCACTGGTTGGTGGCCCTGTTCGCCGCCACCAACGTCACCCAGGGCGTGCTCGGCTTCTACGTGACCAGGCGGCTGCTCGCGGCGGGCAAGGCCTACGCGGCCTACCTGCAGTGGGTGCTCGGCTACTTCGCGATGTTCTTCATTCTCGTCCACGGTTGGGACGGCTCCGGCTACATGCGCTTCTTCTCGCCGACCTCCGCCGATCTCCCCACCTGGACCTGGGCGACCGCGGGCCGTTGGTTCACCTCGCCGGTGGCGAAGACGCTCTACGTCGAAGGCATCTTCATCGTGCCGCCGATCGTCGGCCTCACCCGCCGCTGGGCCCGCCAGGGTTGGGACCGCATCGGCGCCAAGGCTCCGGTGAACGGCTTTCTGTTCGGTGCGGCGCACCTCGGCATCTGCGTGATCGGCTTTCCCGCGATCGCGACCGGCGCCAGCGTGCTGATTCGCCAGCTCGGCTGGGCGGGGGGCCTGGCCGCGTTCGCGGTGGCCGCCTGGGCGCTGCTGCTGCGCAAGGGCATGCTGTTCGACCGCCACTGCCGTCAGATCAACGAGGGCCGGGCGTTCTTCGACCGTGGTGTCGAGTCTGCCCCGGTGCCGGCTTCTGGCCGCCCTGCGCTAAGCTGATGCCACCGGGAGGGCAGATGCAGATCGAGGGCTTCGACTTTCCGCCACCGGCGGGATTTCGCACCGAAGACGTCACCGTGTCCTACCGGCAGGGTCTGCCCGGCACGGGGCCGAGCGCGTCGCTGATCGTGCAGAGCAAGCCCGCCCGCTCCGGCGCCACGCTGGGCGACTTCGCCAAGGAGACGCTCACCGAGCTCGCCCAGACGGTGCCGAAGATGAAGAACGCCTCGAAGGCCGAGTTCGCCTTCGACGACGGCGGCAAGGGCATCATCATCGCCTACAGCCTCCAGGCCCAGACCGGAGAGCTGCGGCAGTACTTCGTGCTCCGCCTCGAGAAGGGGCGGCTGTGCACCATCACCCTCACCGTACCGAACGACAAGCTGACCGAAGCGAGCGCGAAGCAGTTCATGAACGCGATCGCCAAGATCAAACCGCTCTAGCCGAGGAACGCATGCCGAAGATCGACAACAACCTGCCTCGCCCGATTTCGACCGGTCAGACCAACTCCAGCCCGGCGCTGAAGCCGGCCACCACCGGCGCTCCCGCCGCGCCCGCGCAGCCCCAGGGGTGGACCAAGGCGGCGACCCAGCCGAAGGCGGCCACGGTGCCGGCGCAGATCAACTCGCCCGACGCCAACAAGGCGATCGTCTGCCCGGTGCTGGGCGCGCTGGTCGCCTCGGGCAAGGTGCCGGTGCAGTCCGACGGCTCGATCAAGATGGAGGACCTCACCAAAGCGCTCGGCGAGCTCGGCCAGTCGCAGCCGTTTCTGGTCGGCACCCACCCGATCGGCTGGGCGGCGAACACGCTCTCAGACGTGCCCGCCAACGTGATGGGCAACCAGTTCAACGTGATGGAGCTGCGCTCCGGCAACATCAAGCACCCCGGCGACAGCGCGATTCTCACCGCCGGCAAGTTCGACCAGGGCAAGTTCGACGCGCTGGTCTCGCACGCCAAGAACGGGCGGATGAGCGAAGACGACTTCGCCGAGGCGATCGCGTCGAACGTGCTGCGCGACGCCAAGGTCGGCCAGCTCGCCGACGACTTCGGCCGCGGCAAGAACTTCTCTCAGGTCGAGTTCGGAGCGCTGCTGTCGACCTTCGGCACCAAGGACCCGCAGACGGGCAAGGTGTCGATCCCCGTCGAGGACCTGCGCGCGATGTACCAGGACAAGAAGATTCCCCCCGGGCGCTCGGGCAACGCGACCCTGCTCAACGCCGGCGCGATCAGCGCTTCGCTGGGGGTGAAGGTCGACGCGCAGCTGGCCTCGCACGCGATGGGCGGCCTGCTCACCGCCACCGGCCTGGCGAGCAAGGGCGCCGACCTCAGCGCCGGCAAGCCGGGCCAGACCGCCGCCAGCCAGGCGGCGAACGGCGCGGGCAAGGCGGCCAACTGCCCGTTCCTCTCGGGTGCGGCCAAGGCTCCGGCGGCGCCGAACGACACCGTGAACGCCCACACCCAGGCGGGCATGTCGAACGATCAGTGAGCGTGGGCTGACAGCAGCACGAAGTACTGAATCGCCGCCGCGGCCACCACCATCAGGTGGAAGAACTCGTGGTACCCGAACCACTTCGGGTTGGGGTTGGGCCAGCGCACCGCGTACACCACCGAGCCCGCCACGTAGACGGCGGAGGCGAACGCCACCCAGAGCGTGTTCACTCCGCCGATCGCCAGCGGCAGCTTCAAGACCAGGGGAATCGAAGAGAGCCCGGTGGCGCTGTAGATCACCGCGCGCAGCCGGCGAGGCATGTTCGTCCACGAGGCGAAGGTCACTGCCCCCACTCCGCAGCAGCCCCACATGATGAACAGCGGCAGGGTGGAGACCGCGCCGGGCGGCATCAAGGTCCAGTAGGCGGTGTAGCTGCCGGCGATCATCAAGAACACGCCGGCGTGATCGACCCGGCGAATCACCGCCAGCACCCGGTGGTTCCAGGTGATGAAGTGGTACGCGCCCGAGGTGCCGAACATCGTCGCCGCGCAGACGATGTACGCGATCGCTCCCGCGCGGGCGTTGCCCGAGGTCGGCTGCGAGAGCAGCACCGCGCCCGCCACCAGCGCGAGCACGAACGCGATCGAGTGCGACAGCCCCCGCAGCTTGGGGCGGTGCTTCACCTCGGCCACGTCGGTCGGCGCCCCCACGGAGATCACGCAGGGCAAACACGTAGCCTCTCGGGCGGTGTGCACCAAAAGAAATCGCCCGCGCCGCCCGTTTTTCGAGGGGCAACGCGGGCGATCAGAAAGCCGAGGGCTACTTCTTCAGCGCGCCCTTGAGCCGCTCGAAGCTGTACGAGTCGGGGCCGTAGCGGCCGAGAATGGTGTTGGTCTCGTCGATCAGGAACGGGCCGTGGTTGCCCTCCGTCAACATGTACCCAGCCTCGGGCTTGTTGACGATCATCTCCTTCACCGGCTCGCCCTTGAGCACGTTGTTCACCTTCAGCTTCACCTGCTGCGCGGCCGACTTCACGCCGATGTCGGAGGCGTGAGCGGGGGCCTTCGGGCGCGGAGGCGCGGTGCCGGTCTTCAGCACCTCGACCACTTCGGCGTCGACGACCCAGGCAGCGTTGGGGAGAACTTCTTCGATCGGTTCAGGGGGCTTGGCCATGATCAGGTTCCGTCCTGTTTCGTGTACATCAGCGACTCGTACAGCTTCGTGAAGTCCTGGAGCTTCATGTAGAAGATGCCGTCGTTCGGGCCGTTGCCCGCGGGCTCAGACTCGCCCCAGGGGTTGCGGAGCTGAACGTACTTCTGGCCGCCTTCTTCCTTGTAACCGAGCACCGAGTAGCTGTGGTCGGCGTAGACGCCGGTGTTGGTGTAGAGCTTCTCTTTGTCGTCACCGTAGGTGCCGGCGCTGATCGGCTGCTTGTTGTCGATCGCGGTCTTCACCTCGCTCCACACCTTGTCCTGGCTCATCGAGGGAATGTCGTCGGAGTGACCCTCTTTGCCGAGGATCGCCTCGAACAGGTCGTTCGACGCGCCGCCGTTGCCGATGGTGTTGTAGTCGCCCTTCCACTGGGCGTACGCCTTCTCGGCGAGCGGGAACCAGAGCTCCATGTTCTTCGGGTCCTGCTTCGACATGTCGTTCGAGGTGCCGTAGTACGGGCCGCCCCACGAGCGAACGTAGAGGTCGCCGTCGACCTTGATCGGGACGTCCTTGAACTTGTTGGTCGCCCAGTCCTTCTGCTTGAAGGTCACGGTGTAGGTGCCGTCGCCGTTGTCTTTGAACGCCTTCATCAGCGCGTCGGGCTGCGCCTTGGCCAGCGCGGCGAACGCGGAGGGCACGTAGCAGTCACCCAGCTGACCCTGGCGCACGTCGGTCGGGTCGACGCCGTTGGTGAACAGCGGGCCGGTGTACCGCTTCTTCTCGTACTTCGCGGTGCCGTCGGCGTTGAGGTCGTCTTTGTGCATCTTCGGGTCGGGCACCAGGTCGGTGTTGCCGCTGTCGCCGCCCGGCACGGTCACCTTGCCCACCGAGACCGAGAAGTCCTTGTTGTTGGTGCCGTCGGTGGAGGCGACCGAGAACACGTCGCCCGCCTTGCCGTTGAGCTTGGTGCCCTTCGGGAAGTCGCCGTCGTCGCCCATGGTGACGACCTGCTTCTCGCCGGTGCGGGCGTTGGTGAACTGCAGCTTGGCGCCCGGCTCGGAGACCTGGCGGCCCTCGTTCACGTTGGCGACGCTGACCTTGCCGCCGGTGGCGTCGGCGGTGAGGCCGACGCGGAACAGCGCGACCGCGGCGTTGCGGGTGTCGGTGCCGAGACCGTCGGCCTTCACCGTCACCCAGTCGGAGGTGCTGCCGTCGGCGTGACGGGCGCGCATGCGAATCAGGTCGCCTTCCTGAATCGACTGGTCGCCGGTCAGCTTGCCCGCGGTGAACTTGCCGTCGGCGCCCACCTTCGCCATCACCGAGGTGTCGTCGATGTGCAGACGGCCGGTCGGTGCGGCAGACAGGTTGATGCCTTCGATGGTGTCGCCCGCCTTCGCGAAGCCGGAGACGCCGTTCTTCATGTCCATAAACGCCTTCAGGTCGGCGTTGCCCACCGTGCCGCCCGTGGTGCCACCGGTACCGCCGGTGCCACCCGTGCCGCCGGTTCCACCCGTGCCACCCGTACCGCCGGTGCTGGTGCGGCCGATCACGCCCTCGAGAAACGCCTTCGCGTCGGCGTCGAGCGGCACCTTGCCGGTGTCGAGAATGCTGGCGATGTCTTTCTTCTCGGAGGCGCTGACGCCCTTGGCCGCCAACGCGATCTGCTGATCGCGGGTCATGCCCGGCTTGTTCAGCTCCTTCAGCACGCTCGACGCAGACCAACCGGAGCGGTCGCCGACCTCGGCGAGAATCGCGAGCGCCTGCTTCGAATCAATCTTGGCGTTCGGAGTGGACTCCAGCTTGGTGTAGATGGCGGCGAGCTTCTTGTCCGAAATCGAGATCGGCATTTTGGTGCTTCCCCTCGGGGTGAACTTCTCGTTTTGGAATTGGGCCGACAGCCTAGCCCGGTTCAGTTGGCTGATGGGGCTGAATGCCCCTCGATACCCACATTGTCGGAAGATGTAGGTTCGAGTTGCTTGCCAGGCATCAATAACTATCGAGAAGGCCTGAGCAATTTCTTGAGGCCTGAGAAAAGCCCCGCCGTCTGAGCTTCTTCGCCGGGCAAAGGCGCAGCGGCGAAGAGCTTTTTCATCGTGTCGTCGGAGGCGTCGGCGGTGACGAAGGTGGCCTTTTTGCCGCCCGCCAGCGAGACCTCGAGCCGGCCGTCGGGGCTGACCTGAAAGCGCACCGACAGCTCGCCATTTTTCTCGGGCACGGTTTGAAACGCGCCCAGGTACTCGTTCTCTTCGGCGCGCGGCGCGATGCCCTGAAACACCGCCAGCTCCAGCGGCTTGCCGGCGCTGCCCGGCACGGTGAGGGTCTTCTCGGCGGGCAGGTGGGTGTTGCGCTCGAGCACCCGGCGAAAGCCACCGCCGCGCACCGCGACGCCGATCGGCGCCGAGAGCACCTCGGCGACGGTGACGCCGCGCTTGCCGCGCTCGCGCTGCACCAGCGAGTGGCCGAAGATCGCCGCGCCCAGCGCCACCGCGCTCTGCGGGTCGACGTCGGTTCGGGCATCGGCGCCGAGCAGCTGCGCCAGCCGCGCGCGCACCATCGGCGAGCGGGTCTGGCCGCCCACCAGCAGCGCCTCGTCGAGCGCGGCCGGCTTCACCCCGCCCACTTCGAGCACCACGTTGGTGATCTGCGCGGTGCGCTCGACCAGATCGGCGCACGCCTGCTCGAGCTGGGCCCGGGTGAGGTTGGCGTGGAGGTCGATCGGCTGCCCTTCGCCGTCGGTGGCGGCGAACGGAACGCGCGCTTCGACCGACTGCTGCTCCGAGAGCGCGATCTTGGCGGTCTCGGCGGCGTCGCGAATGCGCTCCAGCTGCACGTTGGAGTTCTCGATCGCGTCGCGGGCGTCGGGGGGCAGGGTCGACAGCAGGGTCTCGCAGACGCGCTGATCGAAGTCGACGCCGCCCAGAAAGTTGTCGCCGCCGGTGGAGACCACCTCGAGATCGTCGCCGGTCATCTCGACCACCGACGCGTCGAAGGTGCCGCCGCCGAGGTCGTAGACGAGCAGGCGCTTGCGGGCGAGGCCCTTGCCGTAGCCGAACGCGAGCGCCACCGCCGACGGCTCGTTGAGAATGCGGAGCACGTTGAGCCCGGCGAGCTTGCCCGCCTCGATCATCGCCGCCCGCTGGTGGTCGGAGTACCAGGCCGGCACGCAGAGCACCGCGCGGGTGAGCTCGCGCTCCACCACGTCTTGGGCGGCGAGCTTGAGCTCGATCAGCAGCCGGGCCGCCAGCTCGGTGAGCGAGTAGGTGCGGCCCTTGAGCTCGGCGCCGGCGTCGCCTTCGGGGTCGGCCACCACCTTGAAGGGAAAGCGGTCGATCACCGCCGCCACTGCCTTGGAGCGCGCGCGCTGGCCGAGCAGCCGCTTCAGCCCGGCGACGGCGAGCTCGGGGTGCTCGGTGCGAACGGAGCGCGCGGCGGCGCCGACCACCAGGTCGCCCTTGGGGTCGCAGGCCACCACCGACTGGAGCGCGAACGACTTGTCCTTCAGCGGCACCAGCACCGGCGCCCCGTCGACGAACAGCGCGCAGCGGCAGGTGGTGGTGCCGAGGTCGATGCCGAGCACCACGTCGTCGGCGAGCAGCTTGGCGGCCGGCTTCAGCGCGCGGGTGGGGGAGACGGGCGGAGCGGCCTCTGACGGAGCCGCGGTGGGCGCCTCGGGCACCACCCCGTCGCGGTGGGCGACGATGCGATCGATCAGCTGCTTGCTGCGGGCGTCGAGGCGGGTGAAGCGCACCATCATGCCGGTGCGGTCCTGCTCCTGGTGAACCTCGTGCACCAGGCCTTCGCCGCGCATCAGCCGAATGCCGCTGTTGAGCACCAGCTCGAAGGAGATCGGGGTGCCGACCGCGCGCGGCGCACGGGTGGCGATGAAGATGCCGCCCTTGGCGACGTGGGGGCCGTAGCGCTCGACGAACTCCACTTCGGTCTCGAAGGGGAGCTTGATGCGCAGCGCGATCGGTTTTGCGTCGTTCGCCATCCGTCAGAACAGAGACAACATCACCGGTTCGCCCCCGGAGGGAATCTTCAACTTCAAGCCGCTGCCGCTCTTCAAGGCGGCCTCCGGCACGTCGAAGTAGAGCACGACCTGCTGGTGAGTCTCGCCTTCGAACTTCACCGTCGAGAGCCTCTGCCCCATCACCGCCTGGGCGTCGCGCGCCACCGCGATCGGCTCGCCCTTGTCCTGCTGCACGCTGGCCGAGGGCAGATCGAAGGTGGTGGGCACCCGGCCGGCGATGATCGACAGCTTCACGCTCAAGAACACCGCGTCGGAGGTGAGCGAGATCTTCTCGCCCTTGAGCGTGGTCGACCGGGTCAGCCCGGTGAGGGTGACGTGGGCTCCGTCGTTGCCGGCGCTCACCGTGGTCATGCTCGACAGCGGCAGCTCGCGGGGCGCCTCGTCTTTCTGCACCGCGGCGAGCAGCGGGTTCTCGCCCGGCTCGGGTGCCCGGGGCGCCGGCTTGCCCGACTTGGCGATTCGCTCCTGCTCGGCCTGCAGCTTCTGGATCAGCCGGTCGTCGGTCTTCGGCTTGTCCTCGGGACAAGCGCAGAGCAAGAGCGTCACCGCGAGCAGGGCTCGACGCATCAGACCTTCACCAGCTCGTAGAGCCGCTCGAGCGCGGCGTTGAGCTTGGAGGGGTCGGGGCCGCCGGCCTGGGCGAAGTCGGGCTTGCCGCCGCCCTTGCCGCCGACCACCGCCGACATCTCCCGCACCGCGTCGCCCGACTTGAAGCCCTTGGCGACCAGGTCTTTCGTCGCGCCGACCACGATCAGCGCCTTGCCGTCGGCGGTGGAGGTGCCGAGGCCGACCACGCCCGACTGGAGCTGGTCACGGTACCGGTCGACCAGGCCGCGGAGCACGTTGGCGTCGGCGCCGTCGACCAGCTGGGTGAGCACCTTGATCCCGTTCACCTCGCGCACGCTCTCCGACGCCTTGCCGCTGCCGGACTGCGCCTTGAGCTGAACGTCTTCGATCTTCTTCTCGAGCTCTTTGATCCGCTTTTGCGCGGTCTCGATGCGCTTGGGCAGCTCCTTGGGCGGAGACTTGAACATCGCCGAGGCCTCGAGCAGCTGGTGCTCGACCTCGCGAAAGTGCTGGAACGCGCCCACGCCGGTGAGCGCGACCACCCGCCGGGTGCCCGACGCGATCGCCGACTCGGAGGTGATCTTGAACAGCCCGATGTCGCCGGAGCGGAACACGTGGGTGCCGCCGCAGAGCTCGGTCGACTCGGGGTGCACCGTCACCACCCGCACCTTGTCGCCGTACTTCTCGCCGAAGAGCGCGATCGCGCCCGCCGCCTTCGCCTCGGCGATCGGCATCACCTTCTTGGTCGACTCCGCGTTGTCGCGAATCCAGCTGTTGACCAGGTCTTCGACCTTCTCCAGCTGCTCCGGGGTGGGCGCGCTGAAGCAGGAGTAGTCGAAGCGCAGGTAGTCGGGCGCCACCACCGAGCCGCGCTGCTCGACCTGGTTGCCGAGGACGACGCGAAGCGCCCGGTGCAGCAGGTGGGTGGCGGAGTGGTTGGCGCGAATGCGGTTGCGGCGATCGCGGTCGACCTGCTCGTCGAGCTTCGAGCCGACCGAAAGCGTCCCCGACTTCACCTTCACCTTGTGAACGATCAGCGACGGCACCGGCTTCTGCGCGTCGAGCACCTGCAGCTCCACGCCCGAGCCCTTGAGCACGCCGGTGTCGCCCTGCTGGCCGCCCGACTCGCCGTAGAACGGGGTCTGATCGAGCACCACTTCGAGCTCGTCGCCCGCCTTCGCGCTCTGCACCTCCGCGCCGCCCTTCACCAGGGTGAGCACGGTGCCCGAGCCGGTGAGGCCCTCGCCCTCGTAGCCGAGGAAGTTCGTCGCGGGGATCTTGCTCGCCAGCGAGAGGTAGACGTCGCCGACCGCCTTCTCGCCCGAGTCGAAGTTGCCCTGCTCGCGCTGCTTCGCCATGCGCTTGTGGTAGCCGTCGAGGTCGATGCTGAAGCCGCGCTCCTTCGCGATCACCTCGGTCAGGTCCCAGGGGAAGCCGTGGGTGTCGTGGAGGAAGAACACCGCGTCGCCGGGGATCACCGACGATTTGGCCGCCTTCTGCTTGGCGACCTCGTCGTCGATCATCTTCAGGCCCTTGTCGAGGGTGCGGCGAAACGACTCCTCCTCGTGGCGGGTGGCCTCGAGCACGAAGGTCTTCTTCTCGACCAGCTCCGGGTAGAAGCCGCCCATCTGCTTGATCACGTGCTCGACGGTCTTGTCGAAGAACGCGCTCTTCAGCCCGAGGCGATCGCCGTGGCGAATCGCGCGCCGCATGATTCGGCGGAGCACGTACCCGCGGCCCTCGTTCGAAGGGGTGACGCCGTCGGCGATCAGAAACGCCGCCGCGCGGGAGTGATCGGCCACCACCCGCATCGAGCCGTCGTCGGAGGACTCGAACGAGCCGGTGTACTTCTTGCCGGTGAGCTCCGCGATCTGCTGCAGCAGCGGCGCGAACAGGTCGGTGTCGTAGTTGCTCTTCTTGCCGTTGATCACCGCGGTGACGCGCTCGAGGCCCGCGCCGGTGTCGATCGACGGCTTGGGCAGGTTCACCAGCGAGCCGTCGGCCTTGCGCTCGAACTGCATGAACACCAGGTTCCAGATCTCGAGCCAGTCGTCGCTGATGCCCGGCAGCTCGTCGGGCTTCGGCGCCCGCTCGGGCAGCCAGACGTAGATCTCGGAGCAGGGCCCGCACGCGCCGGTGTCGCCCATCGACCAGAAGTTGTCTTTCTTGCCCAGCCGGCCGACCAGCGGAACGCCCGCTTTGGTCCACAATTCAGCCGCTTCCTCGTCGGCGGGAATGCCGTCTTCACCCTTGAAGACGGTCGCCGCGAGGCGCTCTTTGGGCAGGCCGAACCCCTTGGTGACCAGCTCCCAGGCCCACTTGATTGCGTCGGCTTTGAAGTAATCGCCGAACGAGAAGTTGCCGAGCATCTCGAAGAAGGTGTGATGGCGGGCAGTGAAGCCCACGTTGTCGAGGTCGTTGTGCTTACCGCCCGCCCGCACGCACTTCTGCGAGGTGGTCGCGCGGCGCTTTTCGCGCTGCTCCCGGCCGGTGAACACGTCTTTGAACTGCACCATGCCCGCGTTGGTGAACAGCAGGGTGGGGTCGTTGGCGGGGACCAGGCCGCTCGATTGGACCCGCTGGTGGCCCTGCGTTTCGAAGAAAGAAAGAAACGTCTCGCGAACTTCGGCGGACGTGCTGGGACGGCCGGATGACATAGGAGGTGGTTATGCCACAGACGACTTCAATTCAATTACCGGACACGCGCGGTACAATGCGTCGGAATTGCGGCCGGCGTTCCCCCTCCTCGCGCTCGTGATTTATGCGCCTGCCGCTTTCGGGCAGGACGCCAAAGTCACGTATTTCGCGAAGCAGCTGAAGACCGCGAGCGACCCTCGTGTTCGCGTTCAGACCGCGCTGCTGTTGGGCAGCACCGGTAAGCCCGACGCGGTCGACGCGCTCTGCGACATCGGCATGAAAGACTCCGAAGCGATCGTACGCAGCGCGTCTGCGAACGCGCTCGGCGATCTCGGGCTCGGCGGCCAGGCGTGTCTGAAGGCCGCGACCTCCGACCCCGACTCGTCGGTGGCCTCGGCGGCGAAGAAGGCGCTCGAGAAGCTGGCGTCGGCGGTCGCGCCCGGCAGCCTCTACTTCTCGGTCGACGAGGTGAAGAGCGACGTCGGCGACGACGCGTCGAAGCTCGCAGCCCAACTGCTGCGGCAGAAGCTCACCACCATGGGCGGCACGATCGCGCCCCAGGGGGAGAGCAAGGCGGCGGCGACCGCGTTGGTGAAGTCGAAGAAGCTGCGCGCGTTTTTGCTCCAGCCGAAGGTGAACGCCGACGGCTCGGGGCTGAAGTTCGAGATCCTGGTGATGACGTACCCAGACCAGGCGCTCCAGGGGAGCTTCAACGTGAAGGGCAAAGGCGGAAAGCCCGAGAAGTTGTTGAAGGCGATGGTGCCGCGGGTGATCGACGACGCGGCCGATGAGCTGAGATGGAAGGAGCCTTGAGATAATGGCCACCAATTCACCACCGCAGGCCGCGGCGGCGCCCTACAAGCGCCGGCTACGGAACTTCCTGCTCGACGCCAGGTTCCAGCTCAAGTTCGCCAGCTACATCGTCGGCATCACGATGGTGCTCTCGGCGTTTCTCGGCATCTTCCTCTACAAGAACGCGCTCAATCTGTTCACCCAGGTCGACGCGGCGGTCGAAGCACGTTCGAAGGCGGCGGAGACGAGCAAGGCGTTGTCGGTGGCGACGTTGAACAACGACATCGCCAAGAACATGGAGAACCCCGACTTCACCAAGGAGATGACCGAGCGCTCCGAGAAGATCGACAAGGAATACGAGCGGGAGAAGAACGCGATCGTCGAAGCGCGCAAGGATCTGTTCAAGCAGCAGCAGGCGACCGCGGTCGGGTTGGCGGGCACCTTGTTCGCGTTCATTCTGGTGGTCGGGCTCGGCGCGATCGTCGCCACCCACCGCATCGTCGGCCCGCTGTTCCGGGTGAAGCGAATGGCGCGCGAGGTCGCGGGTGGAAAGGTGATTCCCCCCACCTACGGGTTGCGGCCCAGCGATGAGCTGAAAGACGTGTTCGATGCGTTCGCCGACATGGTCACCAAGCTGAGGGACCGGCAGCTGGCGGATGCGGGCGAGATCGAGAAGGCGCTCGCGCAGCTGCGGGCGGCGTCGCCCGAGCAGGCGAAGCAGCTCGAGGCGCTGATCGAGACGATGAAGGCGCGCACCAAGTAGCCGGTCTCAAGAAAACAGCGGGCCGAGGTGGGCCCACGGCGTCGGCCGCGGCGCGACCTCCGGCATCGGAATCGCGGGAGTGGGCACCCGCAGCTCTCGCAACGCCTGGTGCAGCCGAACCCGCGCCTGCGCCCACGGCAGCACCTCGACCCGGTAACCCTGAAGTGCCTGGTACAGCTGCGAGCGGTACTGCGGCGCGCCCGGGTCGGCGACCACCACCACGCCCTGATCGTTCGCGCCGCGGATCAGCCGCCCGACGCCCTGGCGCAGCAGCAGCAACGCGCGCGGCAACCGGTACTGCTCGAAGCCGTGCTCGCCGAGCTTCTCTTCGCGCGCCTCGACCAACGGCCGGTCCTTCGGCTCCAGCGGGAGCTTGTCGATGAAGACGCACGACACCCCCGGCCCGGGAACGTCGAGCCCCTGCCAGAGCGCCTTCGAGCCGAGCAGCACCGTGCCGCCGTCCTGCTCCTGGCGGCGGGCGAGCTTATGCGCCACCGCCGGGCCGCCCTGCAGCACCTCGATGCCCAGCGGCTCGAGCATCGTCTTCACCTGCGAGGCGACCTGCTCCGCCCGCTTCACCGCCGAGAACAGGCCGAGCAGCCGGCCTCCGAGAAAACCCGCGATGCCCGCGATGCGGCCCGCGGCCCAGTGCGCGAACTCCGAGCCGGTCGGGTCGGGCGCGTCGGTCACCAGCACCACGTACGCCTGGCGCTGGAGGTCGAACGGGCTCTCGAAGCGCACCGTCTTCACCCGCGCCGGGTCGAACCCCAGCCGCTGCACCACGTAGGCGCGCTCGTCTCCCGCGAACAGGGTCGCCGACACCAGCGTCACGCTGCGAAACCGGGGGAACACCGCCTGCTGCAACCGGGGCCCGACGTCGACCGGCTGCGACAGCAGCTTCCACCGCCCGTTCGCCACCTGGAGCGAGTCGCAGCGCTCGTCGCTCGGCCGATCGGCGACCTGCTCCAGCGCGGCGCGCATCTTCTCGACCTCGTGAAGCGTGCCCAAGAGCTCGCGCTCGGTGTCGGGCTCTTCGACCGCGAGCAGCTCCCGGTGGCGCTCCTGATCTTGCAACACGCCTTCGATCGTTTCGAACGCGTGCTTGAGCGAGTGGAGCGCGTCGCGCGCCTTCAGCCAGCCGATCGAGTGCCGCTGGGTCGAGCCGAGCCGCAGCGCGAGCTCTTCGTTGGGGTTGCCGAGGCTGGCGAGCGTCTCGGACAGCTGCTTCGACGCCAGCACCGCCTCGTTGGCGACCCGGCGCAGCTCGCGCGCCAAGAGCCCGCGCCCCGAGCCCCGCAGATCGTTGGCCAGCCGGTGCACCCGTGCCGCCGTTCGGCCCAGCCGCGCCTCGGTGAGCTCGGTCGAGAACGCCTGGGTCGCCACGTCTTCGAGCTCGTGGGCCTCGTCGATCACCGCGTGGCGCACCGCCGGGTACCGCTCGGGCCAGTTGAGCAAGAGCGACTGGTTCACCACCAAGACGTCGGCCTCTTCGGCGTGCGCCAGCGCGGAGTGGAAGAAGCAGGTGCGGTGGTGCGGGCAGAGCTCGTTGAGGGTGGTGTCGCGCTCCGAGCGCGACTGGGCGATCAGCTCCTCGAGCGCCGGGTGGAGATCGCGGAACCAGCCCGAGAGCTTGTCGACCTCGCCGTGCGGGCTGCGGCGCAGAAACGCCTTCAGATACGCCCGCGCCGCGCGCTCAGAGTACTCGTGGCCGGGCTGGGTCTGTGCCGCGAGCAGCGCCTTGCGCCGGCAGAGGTAGTTCGACTGCCCCTTGAGCATCGCGTAGCCGAACGCGCCGTGGGTCGCCTCGTGAAGGCGGGGCAGCTCTTTGTCGATCAGCTGGTCCTGCAGCGCGCGGGTGTGAGGTGCGATCGCCACCCGGCCGCCGCCACGCGCCGCCCACAGCGCCGCCGGAGCGAGGTACGCCATCGACTTGCCGGTGCCGGTGCCGGCTTCGATCGCCACCACGCCGCCTCCGGCGACGGTGTCGAGCACCTGGCCGGCCATCTGCTGCTGCGACTCGCGCGGCTCGAACGCCGGCACGGTGAGATCGAGCGCGCCGTTGGTGCCCAGCAGCGCCTCGAGGTCTTCGTGGCGCACCGGAGCGTGGGCGATCGATCGGTTGCGCAGCCGCTCGCGCGGCGCGGGCAAGAACGGAGTGGTCTCCTCCAGCTCCAGCGGCGGCCGGCGCATCATCAGCGCGCGGTGGAGCGACCGCAGCATCGCCACCAGGGGCACCGCGTCTTGGGGCAGGTCGTCGCCGTCGAGGGTGGCGATCACCTCCGCCACCTCGAACGCGTCGCGCTCCGACAGCGCGCGCTCGAGCGCATGGCGGAGCACGCCGAAAGTGTCTTCGGCGTCTTGGAGCGCCCGGTGAACGGCGCCGGTGCCGACCCCCGCCCATCGCACCAGCGACTCGAGCGAGTGGCTCGGCAGCTCGGGGTAGAGGAAGTGGAGCAGCTCGCAGGTGTCGAGCAGCTGCGACTGGGCGCCTGCCTCTTCGACCACCCGGGCGAGGAAGCCGCGCTCGAAGCGGGCGTTGTGGGCCACCACCGTCCACCCGCGCAGCTCGTTGGCGAGCTCGGTCTCGAAGTCTTCGAACGCCGGCTGCTCGTCGAGCAGCGCGTCGTCGAGGCCGGTGAGGCGCTTGATCACCAGCGGGAGCGGCTGAGACGGCTTGAACAGGCGGCCGAGCCGGCGAACGATCTGCCCGCGCTCGACGAAGACCGCTCCGACCTCGATCACCTCGTCGCGCGACGGGTCGAGACCGGTGGTCTCGACGTCGACGAAGACGTGGTGCCGGAGGCAATCGGGGACGGACATGAGCTTCAACCCTAACTCCCAGGGCTGACATTCGGCCGGTGCGACCTGGGTTGATCAGCTGAACAGACGTACAACTGCTCCGTATTCCTGGTGGTTCTGAACTCGGGGCCTGAGCGGGTTAAACTCCTTGAAAGATGAACTGGACGGCTTGGGCAGTGGAGACGGGGCAGGGGGATGATCGCGAAGGCCACCTGCTGGTCAGTGCTGAGACCCAGGGCGACGAGCCGCGCGCGCCGGTGATGGTGAATCTGCTGCTCGACCGGTCGGGGTCGATGAAGGGCGCTCCGCTGTCGGCCGCGGTCGAAGCGGCCCAGCAGTTCGTCGAGCTGGCGCGGCCTGACGACTTCATCGGGCTGTTGTTGTTCGACGGCGTGGCCGAGCAGCGGGTGCCGGTCTGCGCGATGGACTCGCGGGGCAAGAAGCTGCTCGCCGAAGCGCTCACCGACGTGCGCACCGGGCGCGGCACTGCGCTCTACCAGGCGGTGGAGATCGGCGCGCGGGCCCTGCAGCGGGTGTTCGTGCCGGGCCGCAAGCCGCGGCTGTTGATGCTGACCGACGGCGAGCCTTCGGTGGGCTTCGACACCCAGGAGCACTTCGACAACCTCGGCCTCAAGCTGGCCCAAGAAGGCATAGCCGTTCACGCGCTCGGCCTCGCCCGGCACTACGTGGCGGAGGTGCTCCAGGCGCTGACGCTGCCGTCGGGCAACGCGTTCGAGCACGTCGACGGGCCCGAAGGTCTGCAGGAGGCGATGGGCGCGGTGACCTCGCACCTGTTCGGCGAGGTGGCGACCCAACTGCAGGTGCGGGCGCAGCCCGAGGGTTTTCACGCGCTGATCTGCCGGCACGCCTACCCGACCAAGGCGGAGCCCGACGCGCTGGTGGTCACGCTCGGCGACGTTTCGCGCGGCATGGCGCGGCGGGTGTTGTTCTCGGGCGCGGTGAAGGCCGAGTGGAGCATGACGGTGCATGGCAGCGCGACCGAGCGCGGCGACGCGCGGCACACCAAGGTCAGCGTCGAGCGGGTCACCGCCGAGTCGGCGCGCGGCCGGCTGATCGTCGGCCTCGAGCACGAGCTCGACCTTGTCGCCGAAGAGACCGCGGCGTGGCTGTCGTTGGCGCGGCGCGACCTTGCGCGGGCCGAGGCGCAGCTGGAAGCGGCCGAAGGGCACCTGCGGCAGATTGTGGCGCTGTCTCCCGAGGGCATTCCGGCGCGGCGCCACCTCGAACGGCTGGGCGACCTGCGGCTGGCAGTGGAGCGCGGCGAAGGCGACATTCCGCTGCTGATCCGCCGGGCGCAATCTGCCCATGCGGGCACCCACGTCTCGCAGGTGATCCCGCTGGCTGCCTACCGCGGCAAAAAGTAGGCGCACGTACTGCTCCTCCCCCTTTGGGGGAGGCCGACGAGAGCCGCAGGCTCTCGCGGGTGAGGGACGGCCTCCCTGCCCCCGCACGGCAACAGGTGCCTGAACGAGATCCTCCGAACCGGCTCACATGTCAGCCCCCCTCTGTACCCTGGCGGAATGGGACTCTCATTCGAGCAGCTACCGGCTGATGTGTTGGATCGCGCGCGGGAGCTTCGGCAGAACCAGACCAGCGCCGAGCAGTACCTCTGGCAGTTCCTCCGCGATCGCCGCCTCAACGGCGTGAAGTTCAGGAGACAGCACCCATTCCCGCCGTACACGGTCGACTTCTATGCGCGGGCTCCGCAGTTGGTGATCGAGCTCGACGGTCAGCAGCATGGCGAGCGCGGACGCTCGATCTACGATCTTCAGCGAGAGCGTGATCTGAACGCGTCTGGCATTCGCGTGATTCGGTTCAGCAACGATCAGGTGCTGCACCACATCGAGGCTGTGCTTCAGACGATTTGGCGGTTCGCACAGCCGCCCTGACGGGCACGGGTGCTGTTCGGGGGCAGGGAGGCCGTCCCTCACCCGCGAGAGCCGTTGGCTCTCGTCGGCCTCTCCCAAAGGGAGAGGGATTACTGCGGAGCGCTTTAGGCGGCTTCCCAGCTCATCATCGCGTGGAGGGGAATGAAGAACGCTTTCTCTTCATCTTCACCCACCACCACGTCGAAGGGGCCGACCTCGCGGAGCGGCAGCTTCACCGTGAGCCCGTTGCGGAGCGCGATCTTCACCGGCTTGCCGACGAGCGGCATGAACGGCCGCGGGTCAGACACCGGGCGGCGCACCGGCTCACGCGCGACCGGCGCAGGCTTCTGAGACAGCTTCGGGTCGCGCTCGAGCGCGGAAGAGATCGCATCCCAATTGGCGCGGCGGGTCACCGCCACCACCTGGAGCTTCTCGAGATCGCCGTGCGACTTCAGCACCAGCGCCACCGCCTTCACGTCGAGCAGCACGTCGAGCAGGGTGCGCTCGGCGAGCACCACGATCAGCTCGTCGCCGCTCGTCTTCAGCTTGCCGAGAAACGCGTCGACGCCTTCGCCCTTCACGCTGCCGCGGGCGATCTTCACTTCTTCCTTCTTCTTCGAGCGCGCGCGCCGCTTGAGGAAGTCGTCGACCGGCAGCCCGCTCTGAATCACCCCGAACGCCTCTTGCAGCCCGAGGTGGGGGTTCTTGCCCATCAGCTCGTAGGCCTGGTGAAAGCGCTCCGCCTCTTCGCGGTGCAGCTTCTTCCACACCCGGCACTTCATCTTGCCGTCGAGCTCGCCCTTGGCGATGCGAGCCGGCACCCGTTCACGCTTCGCCAGGTCTTCGACCATCTCCGGCGTGTAGGGAATCTTCGGGCCGCTGCTGAAGCGGCGCGGTGGACCACCGGGCCGGCCACCAGGGCCGCGATCTCCGCGGTCGCCTCCGGGCCTCGGGCCTGAAGGGCGGGTCTCGGTGCGAGGGCCGTCTGCCCGGGGCGCAGCAGGGGCGACCGGGGCCGCCGCAGCGGGAGCGGCAGCCGCAGCCGCAGCCGCCGGAGCGGCACCTGCCGGTTGCACCGGGCGCGGAGCCACGGGACGGGGAGCAGGAGCGGCACCCGCGGGGCGGGGTACGGGGCGCGGCGCAGGAGCAGGCGTGACACCACCCGCCGGCTTGCGAATCACCTCGATCTTTGGCCCTTTGAACCGTTCTGTCACCGCAACGCCTCCGTCAAATCCACCCGCCACCCATTGGCTTCCTTCACCATCTTCTGGCGGTAACTGCCACCGTCTTCGCCCACCTCAATGACGGCTGAAGTGTCGTTTCGTTCCAACACCGTCATCTTGCCGAGCTCCTGAACCTTCACGCCGGAGGCGAAGAAGATCGCCGGTGCGTCGGTCTTCACCGCGCAGCGCGCCCCCGCATCGGCCAGCGCACCGGGAGGGCAGGCAGCTTCAGACACGGCCTTGGCGCGCTCTTCGATCGCCTTCTGGGTGGGGGTCGACAGCGCCTTGAACGCCTGGTCGTACTCGTGGCGCTTCAACGAGGTCGAGAAGGAGCCATAGGCCGCGACGGGATCATCGTGCTGCCGGGCACACGCCGCGACCAGCAACATCAGGCCCCCCGCGAACGCCCGGCCTCGCATCGAACCCTTCATAACTCAGCCCCGGTGTTGCCGCACCTGGTTGCGGCCTCCCTGCTTGGCTTCATAGAGACAGCTGTCGGCGGCGCTCACCAGCGCGTCAGGCCCGTCGATTTCGTCGGAGGGGAACGTCGCCACGCCCACCGACGCCGTACATTTGACCAACAAAGTGCGTCCCTCGTCTGAAAACGTCAGTCGCAACGCCTCGATTCCCTCTCGAACCCGCTCGGCCGCGCGGAGGGCCTCTTCGGCGGAGGTCTCAGGTAACAGGGCCACCAGCTCTTCGCCGCCGTATCGGGCCAGCACGTCGACGTCGCGCAAAACCTTCCGGGTGACCTGCGACACCTCTTTCAGGACCGTGTCGCCGAAGGGGTGACCGTAGGTGTCGTTCACCTTCTTGAAGTGGTCGATGTCGAGCAGCAGGCAGGACAGGGGCGAGCGGTAGCGGGTCGAGCGCTGGAACTCCGAGGTCAGCCGCTCCTCGAAGTGGCGGCGGTTGATCAACCCGGTGAGCCCGTCGGTGCGCGAGAGCCGCAGCAGCTCGAGCCGCTTCTCTTCGAGCTCCTTGTTGGCCTTGTCGAGCTCGCGGTTCTTCTCGACCAGTGCATCTTGGAGCGCCTTCATGCGCAGCATCGACTTCACCCGGGCCGACAGCTCGAGCATGTCGAACGGCTTGATCAGGTAGTCGTCGGCGCCCAGCTCGAGGCTCTCGACCTTGCCGGTGCGGCCGGCGCGGGCGGTCATCAGAATCACCGGCACGAAGCCGAAGCCGGCCTCCGACTGGTTGGCCTTCACGATCCGGCAGACCTCGACGCCGCCGAGCCCGGGCATCTCGACGTCCATCAGCAGCAGATCGGGGCGGTGTTGCTTGAGCGCGGTGAGGGCGCCGTTGCCGTCGTACGCCTCGATGAAGCGGTAGGGCAGGCCAGACAAGCCTTCGCGCACCTTCTTCACGATCGCGCGATCGTCGTCGGCGATCAGCAGCAGCCGGTCAGGCCGGTCGGGGCGGGTGGGCGCCGAAGGGCGAGCCATCTCCAGGGTTCGCGTGCGGCGCGGCGACACGTGCGGGAGGGGACTCTAGCCAGCTTTCACGAGCCTTGCGCGAAACACCGGCTCTCCGCTGATCAGATAGCGGCGCTCGCGGGTCGAGGGGACCTCTTCTGGGTCATAGGGGTGAAAAACGCCCCGCCCGAGTGGGTTCTCGAACCCGGCCCCCTCGAGAATCTTCAGCATCTGCTTGGCGCGCTCCTCGACGTCGGTGCGCATGTCGAACCGGCCGCCCGGCTTCAGCAGCGTGAACAGGAACCTGGTGAAGTCGGGCTGCACGATCGCCCGCTTCTGGTGGGCGCGCTTCCACCACGGGTCGGGGAACTGGAGGTGGATCCAGTCGAGCGAGCCGGGGGCGAACAGCTGGGGAATCTCCATGCGGGCGTCGGCTTCGATCACCTTCAGGTTCGCCAGCTCGTGCTTCTGCGCCCGGGCGAGCACCTCGCGGGCGTACTTCTTGCGCCACTCGAACGCGATGTAGCGGACCTTCGGGTTGCGCCGGGCGTACTCGATCGCGAAGCCACCGGCGCCGCAGCCGATCTCCAGCTCGAGCGGGCCGTCGAAGCCGAACACCTTCGCCCAATCGGGCGGTGCTTTCAGCCCCACCAGGTCGGCGCCGGCGGGATCGGGACGAAGTCTGAGGCGGGTCACGGGCGGCGCCTTCTAATCAGCATCAACAGCATTGCGAAGAGAAACAACGGGTCCCCGACGCCCGGGACACCGCAGTGGCAGCCTTCTGACTTGATGGGCGGCAGCGGCACTCCGATGCCGGGCTGGTGGCGGGCCGGGAGCGGAGTGAGCAGCGCGCCGGTGTTGCCGCGGTCGCGCTGGAACCCGTCCCAGCGAATGGTGTCGCTGACGCCGGCGAGACGTTCGAGGGTGACGAAGCCGGTGCGGGTGACGGTGGCGAGCACCAGCCGTTCCTGGGTCAGGCCGACCGCCGAGCCGACCGGCGAGCCGGGGTTGGGCAGTGGCCAGAACTGGCTGGCGTGACCGCCTCCTCCGAAATCGATCGCCCAGATTGCGTCGGCGGTGTCGGGCAGCAGCAGCTGCCAGCTCGAGCCGCCAGCCTGGGCGACCACTCCGGGGGCCGCCGCGTCGAAGAGCTGAAAGGGCCACCCGGTGGCGTCGGAGATGCGGCCCTGCGACATGCCGAGCGCCGAGGAGGCGCGAAAGCGATGAACCACGCCAGGAGCGCCGTCTTCGACCACGTACCAGTCGAGCACCCCGTCTCCGTTGAGATCGGTGACGTAGTTGTACCGCGGCTTCACCGGAGTCACCGGTGAGAGAAGCGCGGTGCCGCCGGTGTCGTAGATCTGATCGAGCACCAGCTCGCTGGTGCCGTCGCGATCGATGTCGGCGAACAGCGCGTTGCCGGCGGTGGCGGGGATCGGCCAGCCCGCGTGGGTCGCGATCTTCGACGGCCCGATGGTGAGGAAGAACGACTGGGTCTCGAAGGGGATCAGCACCTCCGGCCAGCCGTCGGCGTCGAGGTCGCTCGCCGCCATCGGGTGCGGCAGCGAGGTGTCGAGCGCGAGAGGTGCGTTCTTGTACTCGGCGCCGGTGTTGGTGAGCACGTGGAGCCGCCCGAGCGCATCTCCCACCACGATCAGCTCGCCCACCGGCGACGAGACCGCCACCGGGGCCGCCAGCTCCGCGCCGGCATCGACCGGGAAGCCGGTGAGCTCGGCGCCGTAGCCGGTGAAGGCGTGCACCTGGCCTTCGCGGGTGACCGCGACCAGCCCGACGTGGCCGATGCCGAGGAGATCGCCGAACGCCAGCGGCTGCTCGATGGTGCCGCCGGCGTCGAGCGGAAAGCCGGTGGCCTCTTCGCCGCTCGGGAGCAGCGCGTGGATTCTGCCGTCGACGCCTGCGACGATCAGCTCGTCGCTCCCGTCTCCGTCGAGGTCGACCAGCCGCGGAGGCGAGGCGCCGGCGCCGGGAATCGCCATCGGGAAGCCCAGGAATTGGGAGGAGTCGTCGACCGCGAACGCCAAAGTCCGTTCGCCGATGCCGCCCGTCGGCTCGATTCGCAGCAACTGCGCGTACGGAGCGGCGCCCAGAATGCCGCCGACCGGGTAAGGACCGGCATCGGCGGCGCCGTTGGAGAGCGGGTGCTCGATGCAGCCCGCGTCGAAGCCGAACAGACACACCGACACCGAAGGCGTGTCTGTCGCGCCGATCGGGAAGCCGCCGGCCGACACGCATTGATACATCGCCGGGGCGGTCACCCTCGGCAGCGGCCCCAGGTCTCCGGCGGCGGCGAGATCGACCAGCGCGCGAGCGTCGAGATCCGGCCGGGTCATCCAGCTTCTCAGGCGGGTGGCGTCGAGCGGGTGGCCACGCTCCAGCGCGGCCGAGAAGGCGAGGCCGGCGATGCCCGCGGCCATCATCGCGGCTCCGCTGGCGCAGCGATCACTCGCCACCCCGGCGCGCAGGTGCGGCCCGTGACCCGAGCACGAGCCCGCCAGAAGAAACGTGTGCGCCTGGGTCCAGTCGGAGCTGTCGGGGCCGAGCATGCCCACCGAGAGCATCGCGGGCAGCGCCGCCGGCTGTTCGGTCTCGAGGGTGGAGACGTTCGCGCCTGAGGCGATCACCAACGTGCCGGCGTCGAACGCGTCACCCACCGCTTGCGCGAGCTCCCCTGAGACTCCCGCGATCGGCGGGAGCACCACCACCTGGGCGCGGCCGGTGAGCGCCTTCAACGCGAGGGTGAGCTGCCGGGCGGTGGGGTCGACGCGCACCGCTTCGATCGCGCAGTCGGGGCACACGCCGGCGCCGCCGATCGCATCGTTCGCCGGCGCGGCCAGCTGCTCGAAGTCGTCGACGCCTGCGTCGGCGGTGAGCGCGTGCGCGCTGGCGCGGGCGAAGTCCCAACCGCAGAGGTCGTCGGCCAGCCCGTCGCCGTCGTCGTCGGTGGAGTTGCCGAACGGGGCGAGCAAGTCGTCGCAGTCGATGAAGCCGTTGCCGTTGCCGTCGTGCACCCGGGAGTCGCCGGCGTAGTCGCTGACGCTGATGCGCCCGTCGCCGTCGCGGTCGTAGCCGGCGTCGCCCTGAGGCGGAGGCAGCTCACCCACGTTGAGCGCCCAGCGGGTCGAGAGCGCAGCGTCGTCGAGCGGCCCCGGCGCTCCGAGCACCGCGATGCGAACCTGCGGAGAGCCGGTGGTGACCGACCAGGCGCGGTCGACCGCGGCGCCCACCCGGCCACGCGCGAGAATCGGCCGCGCTCACGCCCGCGTCGGCGGGCACGAAGCCAAACAGCGGCCACTGATTCGAATACCCGGGATCGATCGGCCAGTTGAGCGGATCAGCGTAGGCGCTGACGCCCGCATCCGGCGGGAGCGGCCAGGCCGAGAGCACCAGGGCGAGCACCGCAGACATCGAGTTCAGCCTCCGTCGGCCCCGGCCGGCTCATTCTCGCTCAGGTCGACGGGCTTTGCCTGCGCGGGAGCCTCGGGTGCGGCCGCGTTCCCCAGCAGGGTGCCCTCGTCGCTCTCGCGAAACCGCTCGAGGTCGCGCTCGGAGTCCTTGAAGCGCGGGTCGTGGGTCGCCTGCCAGCAGTGCACCCGGTCGTTGAGCATCTCTTTGCGCCACGGCGGCCACTGCCCGTAGTCGCCCAACGCCTCGCCGCAGAGCGCGGGGAAGTCGGTCAGCTCGGCGAGCACCACCCGGGTCTTCATTCTCCCGTCGTTGTACTCCATCACCGGGAGCGGCTCTTTCAGCGCGTCGAACAGCCGCTTGCCCAGCGCGTGGTCGCGCCGCGCCAGGGTGGGGAACAGCTGGTCGAACGCGCTCGTCAGCACCGGCCGGTCGATCCACACCTGCTGGTGCATCGTCTTCAGCGCGCCGAGGGCGAGCTCACCGGCGCCCGCGAGGTCGTCTTGTTTCAGCGCGCGGTACGACCTCAACACCTGCACCTCGGCCGGGTAGGCCCCGAGCTGATCGAGGTAGGCGTCGGCGCGCGCGTCGCCGGCGAGCGCGAGCTGGCGGGCGAGCTTCAAGGTCTCGTCGCCGCCGACCGGAGCGAGCTGCTCCAGCGACTCCCAGCGCTTCACGAACGCCGCCGGAGCGACCTCTTCGCCGAACAGCCGGGCGCGCTTGCCGGTGACGCCCTGCAGCCGGGCGAGCTCGATCGGGAAGCCCATCTTCGAGAGCGCCTGCACTTCGATCACCCGGTCCCAATCGACCGGCGCGGTGGTGCGCGGCAACATCGAGCCCGCGGTGCGCGCCGCCACCAGCATCTGGGGAATCGAGAGCCCCGACTGCCGGCCGACCGAGCGCGAGAAGGCGAACTCGATCGCGTTGAGGTCGTCGGTGTTCACCTCTTCGGGGAAGCCCTTCGCGATTCCCGCCACCAGCTCGGGCCCGGCGAGGAAGCGCGAGAGAAAGCCTTCGACGTCGTCGACGTGCCAGGCGACCCGCAGCGCGGTGGCGAACGGCTCGGTCTTGATGCGCCCGCGCAGCTGCTCGACGTCGTGAACGATCGGGCTCGCGCTCGCCACCACCACCAGGTCGTGCTCCTCGGTCGCCCAGACCTCGGCGTTGGGGAACACCGAACCGACGGTGGAGAGCACCGCGCGCACGGTGGCCGGCTGCACCTCGTAGCCCTGCACCCACTGCACGAAGATGCCGTGCTCGCCCAGCCGGGTGCGGGTCGCCTCGTATTGCTCGTGGGTGTAGAGGCTGGAGATGCCGGAGCGGTACGGGTTCGACGGCTCCGAGAAGATGATGTCGTACTGATCGCGCGAGGTGAGCAGGAACTCGCGTGCGTCGCCGAGAAAGACGTGAACCTTCGGGTTCTCCATCACCCGCTGGTTGACCGGGGCGCACTCTTTCGCGACGTCGAGAATGCGCGGCTCGATCTCCGCCACGTCGACCCGCTCGATGCTCGGCACCGCGCCCAACCAGCCGGCGGTGCTGCCGGTGCCCAGCCCGATCACCATCGCCCGCTTCGGGTTCGGGTGGAGCAGCGAGCCCAACAGCCCGCTCATCACCTGGGTGCCGACGTCGCGGAAGGCGTTGCCGTCGGACTTGCCGTTCACCAGGAACGCGGTGCCGTCGCTGCCCTTGAGGCCGACGGTGCTCTCCACACCGTCGCGCTCCCAGTAGATGGTGCGCTGGGCGTCGCGCATCCAGTCGATCAAGAAGTTGAAGTTGGCCGCTCCGGTGAGGTCGGCCCGGCCGGCGCCGATCGGCGTGTGGCGCGAGAACTTGGTCGGGCCGGTGCTGAAGCAGCAGAGAATCGCCAGCGCGCTCGCCGCCAACGGCACCGCGCTGCGCACCGAGAGCTTGTCGCGCAGCGCGAACGCGGCGATCGACGCGAAGCCGAGCAGCGCCAGCATCGCCGCCGCCAGCCTCCAGGTGCCGGTGGAGCCCAACGCGGGGATGAGCAGGAACCCGCCCGCGAGCGAGCCGACGATCGAGCCGAAGGTGTTCCACGCGTAGGCGAGGCCGACCTGGCGCCCGACCTGATCGCCGCCCTTGCCGAGCAGCGCGATCAGCAGCGGGAACTGGTAGCCGGCCACCAGCGCGCCCGGCACCACCACGAAGAGCGAGATCAGCGCCCACGAGGTGACCAGGCCCGAGAAGCCGAACCACGAGAGCGGCCGCAGCGTCGCCGCCGCCACCGCCACGTCGTCGCCCGCCCAGAGCGGGAGCGCGATCGACAGCGCCTCGAGCCCGCAGGTGAAGGCGAGACCGGCCAGCGTCGCGCGCCGCTCCACTCCGAAGACCGCGTACGCCGCGCCGCCGAGCCCGATGCCGAGCAGCGCCATCAGCAGTACCAGGCCGAAGGTGTAGGTCGAGCCGCCGAGAATCGGAGCCAGGGTGCGGTACCAGACCAGCTCCATCAGCATGAAGGCCAGCCCGACCACCAACGCGCCGAACAGCACCATGCGCGCGGGGGCGGCGGCGGCCAGCGGCGACGACGGCGTTTCGGCCGCGGGCTTCTCGGCCGGCGTCTCGGCCCGCGACATCGAGCGGGCGATGATCGCGATCAGCGCGTTGAGCGCGCACGCGGTCCACAAGGTGGAGCGGTTGCCGAGCACCTCCAGCAACAGGAAGGTCGAGAGCGCGACCCCGGCCATCGCTCCGGCGGTGTTCGCGCCGAGCAGCACCGCGACCCGGCGGCGGCTGGGGTCGTCGGGGCCCTCCACCACCCGCGCCATCGCCGGGAGCGTGCCGCCCATCAGCACCGTGGTGCCGCCGAGCACGATCGCCGACAGCAGCAGCCGCACCAGCGTCGCCGCGGTCATCCCCAGCGTCTCGCTGCCGCCGGTGAGCAGGTAGACCTTGCGCGCGCCGGTGATCAGAAAGGGCGAAATCGCCGCCATCACCGACACCGCGAGCTCGAGCTGCCCGTAGAGCGCGAGCGGGCGCGGGTGCTGCTCGGCGCGCTTGCCGAACAGCCAGCCGCCGAGGCCCAGCCCGCCCATGAAGATGCCGAGCACCGCGGCCGAGGCGGCGGTGGAGGCGCCGAACACCAGGCGCAGCTCCCGGGTCCAGGTGGTCTGGTAGATCAGCGCACAGAGGCCCGACGAGAAGAGGAGCGCGGAGAGCTTCGCGGTGCGAAGACGCATTGCCGCCCGTATAGCGCTTCGCTAATCAGTGCGGTGATGAAGGTGCACGACTCGATCGCCGCGGCCGCTCTCACCGGGGAGCTGAAAGGCGCCGCGCTCTGCCTCGGCAACTTCGACGGGGTGCACCGGGGCCACCAGGCGCTGTTCGCCGAGGCGAAGCGGCTGGGCGCTCCGGCGGCGCTCACCTTCAGCCCGCATCCCGGCAAGGTGTTGCAGCCCGACCTGGCGCCGAAGCTGATCTCCACCCAGGCGCGCAAGCTGGAGCTGATGGAGCAGTACGGGCTCTCGCACGCGGTGGTGCAGCCGTTCGATCTCACCTTCGCCCGCACCACCGCGAAAGACTTCGAAGACGCGCTCTTCGATCAGCTGAAGGTGAAGGCGGTGGTGGTGGGCTCGGACTTCACCTACGGCACCAAGCGCTCGGGCAACATCGCCTCGCTCACCGCGGCGGCGGGCGTTCGCGCGGCGACGGTGAACGTGGTGGCGCCGGTGACGGTCGACGGGGTGGTGGTCTCGTCGTCGAAGGTGCGCGAGTACATTCTCGAAGGGCGGGTCGAGGCGGCGAAGCTGCTGCTCGGCCGCTGCTTCGACCTCGACGGCAAGGTGGTGCCCGGCGCCGGCCGCGGCCGCACGATCGGTTTTCCCACCGCCAACATCGACACCGCCAACGAGCTGCGCCCCGCTCCGGGGGTCTACGCGGTGAAGGTGCACGTGCCCGGGCTCAAGCGCCCCTGGTACGGCGGAGCGGCGAACATCGGCGTCAAGCCGACCTTCGGCGGCTCCGAGGTGACGATCGAAGCGCACCTGTTCGAGTTCGACGGCGACCTCTACGGCAAGAACCTGAGGGTCGACTTCATCGAGCGGCTGCGCGCCGAGCGCCGGTTTGCGTCTGCGACCGAGCTGTCGAACCAGATCGCGCGCGACGTCGAGAAGGCAAAAGAGGCTGTTGCCAGGGCGTAGCCCGAGCGAGACCGACCGAAGCGTGCGACACACGCGAAGGCGGAGGCGAGCGGAAAACACGGCGTAGGTAAATCGCCCACAGCCCGTTTGGGCCGCGAATCCTCTTTGACCCCTCAGAAACCGGGGACTAACTTCACGCAAAACCGTCGCACATCACCAAGGTGAACTATCCATGTCGGGTCGTCTGGGTGAGCTGCTGGTTCGCGAGAACCTGATCACCGTTCAGCAGCTCCGCAAGGCACAGGAAGAACAGCAGAAGAGCGGGGCGCGCATCGGCGCCGCGCTGATCAAGACCGGCGCGATCGAGGAGTCGAAGCTCACCGACTTTCTCTCGAAGCAGTACGGCGTGCCGGCGATCAACCTCAAAGACTTCGACATCGATCCCGAGATCATCAAGCTGGTGCCCAAAGACGTGGCCCAGAAGCACCTGGTGATCCCGGTGAACCGCGCCGGCCCCTCGCTGATCGTGGCGATGTGCGACCCGTCGAACATCTACGCGGTCGACGACCTCAAGTTCCTCACCGGCTACAACATCGAGCCGGTCGTCGCCTCTGAAGTCACCATTCGCGACGCGATCGAGCGCTACTACGCCGAGAAGGGCCCGTCGCTCGACGAGATCGTCAGCGAGGTGGCCGACGACGTCGAGCTCGCCGACGAAGGCGACGACGCGGGCAACCTCGAAGAGCTCACCAAGGCGGCCGACGACGCGCCGGTGATCAAGCTGGTGAACCTGATTCTGAAAGACGCGATCGGCAAGGGCGCCTCCGACATTCACGTCGAGCCCTACGAAAAAGACTTCCGCGTCCGCTTTCGCATCGACGGCGTGCTCTACGAGGTGATGCGGCCGCCGATGAAGCTGAAGAACGCGATCACCTCGCGTCTGAAGATCATGGCGCAGCTCGACATCTCCGAGCGCCGCCTGCCGCAAGACGGCCGCATCAAGATCAAGATGCAGGGCGGCAAGGAGATGGACTTCCGCGTCAGCGTCTGCCCGACGCTGTTCGGCGAGAAGATCGTTCTTCGTCTGCTCGACAAGACGAACCTCCAGCTCGACATGACCAAGCTCGGGTTCGAGCCCGAGCCTTTGAAGTGGTTTCGCGAGGCGATCGATCGCCCGTACGGCATGGTGCTGGTGACCGGCCCCACCGGCTCGGGCAAGACCACCACGCTCTACTCGGCGCTCGCGTCGCTCAACGACCCCGGCGTGAACCTGTCGACCGCCGAAGACCCGGTGGAGTTCAACTTCTCGGGCATCAACCAGGTTCAGATGCACGACGACATCGGCCTGAACTTCGCCGCCGCGCTCCGCAGCTTCCTGCGGCAAGACCCCGACACGATCATGATCGGCGAGATTCGAGACTTCGAGACCGCCGAGATCGCGGTCAAGGCCGCGCTCACCGGCCACCTCGTGCTCTCGACCCTCCACACCAACGACGCCCCAGGCACGGTCAGCCGCCTGCTGAACATGGGCATCGAGCCGTTTCTCGTCACCGCGTCTTTGAACCTGATTCTCGCCCAACGTCTCGCGCGCAAGCTGTGCCAGGCGTGCAAGAAGCCGGTGGAGCAGGTCGAGGAGCAGGCGCTGATCGACGCCGGCATTCCACCCGACAAGATCGGCACCTTCACCGTGTTCGACAAGAACGGCTGCCGCGAGTGCAACGACCGCGGCTACCGCGGCCGCGTCGCCGTCTACGAGGTGATGCCCTTCTGGGACGGCCTCAAGGAGCTGGTGATCAACGGCGCCTCCACCGCCGAGCTGAAGCAGGAGGCGATTCGCCTCGGCATGCAGACGCTCCGCATGTCGGCGCTCAACAAGGTGATGAGCGGGATGACCACGCTCGAAGAAGCGGTGGGCAACACCGCGCCTGACCGTTTCTAAAGACTTCGAAGCACCGGGGAGACGAAAGACTTGGCGAACCTGCACCAGCTGTTGAAGGCGATGGTCGAGAAGGGCTCTTCCGATCTTCACATCACCACCGGCTCGCCCCCGCAGCTGCGCATCGACGGCGATCTGGTGCCGCTGAAGACCGGGCCGCTCACCCCGGTCGAGACCAAGCAGCTCTGCTACTCGATTCTCACCGACGCCCAGAAGCACAAGTTCGAAGAAGACAACGAGCTCGACCTCTCGTTCGGCGTGAAGGGCTTGTCGCGGTTTCGCGCCAACATCTTCATGCAGCGCGGCGCGGTGGCGGGCGCGTTTCGAACCATTCCCTTCAAGATTCTGACCTTCGCCGAGCTCGGCCTGCCGCAGGTGGTGGCCGACATGTCGAAGAAGCCGCGCGGTCTGCTGCTGGTGACCGGGCCCACCGGCTCGGGCAAGTCGACCACGCTGGCGTCGATCATCGACAAGATCAACACCGAGCGTCACGAGCACATCATGACGATCGAGGACCCGATCGAGTACCTCCACCCGCACAAGAACTGCCTGGTGAACCAGCGCGAGGTGGGCGCCGACACCCGGTCGTTCAAGACCGCGCTCAAGTACATTCTCCGGCAGGACCCCGACGTGGTGCTGGTCGGCGAGATGCGCGACCTGGAGACGATCGAAGCGGCGCTGGTGATCGCCGAGACCGGTCACGTCTGCTTCGCCACGCTCCACACCAACAGCGCGGTGCAGACGATCAACCGGGTGCTCGACGTGTTCCCGCCCTACCAGCAGCCGCAGGTGCGCGCGCAGCTCTCGTTCGTGCTCGAAGGCATTCTCTCGCAGTCGCTGCTGCAGCGGGCCGGCGGGGCGGGGCGAATTCTGGCGCTCGAGGTGATGATTCCCAACCCCGCGATCAGAAACCTGATCCGCGAAGACAAGGTGCACCAGATCTATTCGTCGATGCAGGTCGGCCAGGCCAAGTTCGGGATGCAGACCTTCAACCAGTCGCTCGCCTCGCTGCTGCAGCGAAAGATGATCAGCCAGGACGAGGCGTTCGGGCGCACCTCCGACCCCGAAGAGCTGCGCAACATTCTCTCGTCGGGCATGGGCGGCACCAACATTCCCGGTCAGACCGCCCGGCCTCCGGGTAGGTGAGGGTGGTACAGCAATCAGGCGGTCGACTCGCATTCTGAGCCGTTGCGGATAGAATCGGTCGCTCAAGGAGCAACAACAGATGGCCAGCCAGACCATGCAGACGGTGACCAAGCCCGCCGCGCAGCCACCACAGGCGCAGCCGAAGCCTGCCGCGAAGTCGACGCGCAAAGGCCAGCTGTGGATCTGGGAAGCGAAGACCAAGCAGGGCGAGCTCAAAAAAGGCGAGATGGAGGCGAACGACCAGACGGCGGTCGAAGCCCGTCTCAAGTCGCTCGGCCTCACGCCGTCGAAGGTTCGCCGCAAGGGTCTGCTCGACAACGCGGTGGTGCTGCCCGGCATGGGCGGCGTCACCGGCAAAGACCTGCTCGTCTTCACCCGTCAGTTCGCGACGATGATCGACGCCGGTCTGCCGCTGGTTCAGTGCTTGGACATTCTCGGCGGCCAGACCGACAACGCGGCCTTCCGCAAGGTGATCTTCGCGATCAAGGGCCGGGTCGAGTCGGGCTCCACGTTCTCTGACGCGCTCAAAGATCACCCGAAGGTGTTCGACGAGCTCTACGTGCAGCTCTGCGCGGCCGGCGAGGTCGGCGGTATTCTCGACACCATTCTCAACCGCCTCGCGGTCTACAAAGAGAAGAGCGAGAAGTTGAAGCGCAAGGTTCGCGGCGCGATGACCTACCCGACGATCGTGATCATCGTCGCGATCGGCGTCACCGCGGTGCTGCTGCTCAAGGTGACCCCGACCTTCGCGAAGATGTTCGCCGACTTCGGCGGCACGCTCCCCGGCCCGACCCAGTTCGTGGTCGATCTCTCGGCCTGGTTGCAGTCGTACATTCTCTACATGGTGGCCGGCATCGTCGCCGCGGTGGTCGGTGGCACCGCGTTCTACCGAAACCCGAAGGGCCGCGAGATCTTCGACAAGGTGATCCTCAAGGTTCCGATCATCGGCGACGTGCTCCGCAAGGTGGCGGTGGCCCGCTTCACCCGCACCCTGGGCACGATGGTGAGCTCGGGCGTGCCGATTCTCGACGCGCTCGACGTGACCGCGAAGACCGCCGGTAACCGAACGATCGAAGGCGCGATCAGCTACGTGCGCAGCAAGATCTCCGAAGGTAAGAACATCGCCGGCCCGCTCGCCGAGACGAAGGTGTTCCCCTCGATGGTGGTGCAGATGATCGGCGTCGGCGAAGCGACCGGCGCGATGGATCAGATGCTCAACAAGATCGCCGACTTCTACGACGACGAGGTCGACACCGCGGTCGCAGGCCTCACCGCGATGATCGAGCCTCTGCTGATGGTGTTCCTCGGCTTCGTGGTCGGCGGCTTCCTGATCGCCATGTACATGCCGATCTTCACCATTGCGCAGACCATCAAGTAGCACCGCGGAGCCGAACGGTGCCGGCTCGCTGAGCCGGCATGGAAGCGCCGGAGGCGCGTCGAGAGGCGAAGCCAACGAAGCAGCACCTCAGGTCCCAGCCTCGAGCAGTCCAGGTTGGGACCTCCGCACCCGGCTCGTCTGGGTGTTGGTGTTTCGTACCGTCGCCACCAGCCTGATCCTGGTGGCGATCGTCGCCCGCGCGCTCTCCCAGGCCCAGGCCAGCGGCAACGAGCTCGGCAGCTCCGACGCGTTCGCGTTCGTGCTGGTGGGCATCGTCTACTTCATCACCCTCGCCTCGGCGCTCTGGCTGCGCACCCGGCCACCGGGGCGGGTGGCGGTGCTGGTGCAGATCGGCTTCGACGTGCTGTTCGCCGGAGCGGTCGTCTACCTCACCGGCGGCGCCGACTCGCCGTTCGTGTTCGCCTACTCGCTCACCGTGCTGGCGGGCTCGATTCTGCTCTTTCGCACCGGAGCGCTGGTGGCGGCCACCGCCAGCACGCTCGCCCACGCGGCGATTCTGCTGGTCGACCGGCTGGGGCTGAACGGCGCGGTGCCCGAGGGCTCGCCCTCGCGCATGGTGTTCCTGTTCGTCTCGAACGGGCTGTCGCAGTTTCTGATCGCGGTGCTCGGCGGCTACCTGGCGGAGCAGGTGATTCAGGCCGGTGGCCGGGTGGCGGCGCGCGAGAAAGACCTCCGCGAGCTGGTCGATCTCCAGAACCGGATCGTGAACGCGATGCCGTCGGGGCTGATCACCTGCGAGGCCTCGGGGCTGATCACCTTCATCAACCCGTCGGCGGCGGCGATCTTGGGCCTCGGCGATCAGCGGCCCGACAACATCGATCAGATCATCCCCGGGGCGCTCAAGCTCACCCCCAACGCCCGGCGCAGCGAGCTGATCGTCACCACCCCCAAGGGCTCGAAGAGCCTCGGCCTGGCCTGCACCCCGCTGGGCGGCGCCGCCGGCGCGCTGTTGATCGTGTTTCAAGACCTCACCGAGCTGCGCAAGATGGAGGCGGAGCTGAAGCGGGTCGACCACCTCGCCTCGCTGGGGCGCTTCTCGGCCCAGCTGGCGCACGAGATTCGCAACCCGCTGGCGTCGATGCGCGGCTCGGCGCAGATGCTCTCTTCCGACGGAGAGAACTCCAAGCTGGCGGAGATCATCGTGCGCGAGGCCGACCGCCTCTCGGGGCTGGTGGAGAGCTACCTGAAGCTGGCGAGGCCGCCTCCGCCCCGGCCCGAGCAGGTGAGGGTCGACCAGGTGGTGCAGGAGACGGTCGAGATGCTGCGGGCCGACCCGATGGCCTCGGGCATTCGCATCGACGAGTCGCTCTCTCCGGTGGAAGGCCAGGCCGACAAGGCGCAGCTGCGCCAGGTGCTGATCAACCTGCTGCGCAACGCGCTCGCCGCCGCCGGCCCGGGCGGCCGGGTGAAGGTGTCGGTCGATGCCCACGACGGCGCGGCGTGGATCGGCGTGTGGGACTCGGCGGGCAGCATTCCGCAGGAAGACCTGCTGCGAATCTTCGAGCCGTTCTATACGACCCGTCAGGGCGGCACGGGCCTGGGCCTGTCGACCGCGTTCTCGATCGTGAAAGCGCACGGCGGCATGATTGACGTCAGCAGCTCGAAGGCGGCGGGCACCACCTTCACCGTCGGGCTGCCCGGCCTCGCCACCGGAGGCGCCAAAGCGTGAGGGTGCTGGTCGCCGACGACGAGCTGTCGATGCGGGAGTTTCTCGAGGTGTTGCTCACCCGCAACGGTCTCCAGGTCACCACCGCCGCGAACTTCGAGCAGGCGAAGGCCGCGCTGTCGTCGAAGGTCGACCTGGTGATCACCGACATGAAGCTCGGGCAAGACTCCGGGCTCGACGTGCTGCGCGCCGCCCGCGCGTCGGAGAGCGCGCCCGAGGTGATCGTGATCACCGCCTACGGCACGCCCGCGTCGGCGGTGGAGGCGATGCGGCAGGGCGCCTACGACTACATCGCCAAGCCGTTCGACAACCAGGAGCTGATGCTGCTGGTGCAGAAGGCGCTCGAGAAGCGCGGGCTGCTCGAAGAGAACAAGGGCCTGCGCGACACCCTGGTGTCGGGCGGCCGGGCGGTGCTGCTCAACCAGTCGGGGCCGATGCGCGCGGTGTGGGCGCTGGTCGACAAGGTGGCGGCCGCGGTGCGCTCCACGGTGCTGATCACCGGCGAGTCGGGCACCGGTAAAGAAGTCGTGGCGCGCGCGATTCACTACCGCAGCGCCCGGGCGCCGCACCCGTTCGTGCCGGTGAACTGCGGCGCGATCACCGACGGGCTGCTCGAGAGCGAGCTGTTCGGCCACGTGAAGGGAGCGTTCACCGGCGCCAGCTCCGACCGGGAGGGCATTCTCGCCTCGGCGGGCGAGGGCACGGTGCTGCTCGACGAGATCGGCGAGCTCTCGCTCCAGATGCAGGTGAAGCTGTTGCGGGTGCTCCAGGAGCACAAGCTGCGCCCGGTGGGCTCGACGGCAGAGAAGCCGTTCGCGGCGCGCATTCTCGCCGCCACCAACCGCTCGCTCGACGCCCAGGTGAAAGAGGGCAAGTTTCGCGAAGACCTCTTCTTTCGCCTCAACGTGCTCCACATCGAGCTGCCGCCGTTGCGCGATCACCGCGAAGACGTGCCCGACCTGGCCCGGTTCTTCGTCGAGCGCTTTTCGCAGGAGCTGGCCCGGCCGCTGTTGGGGCTGTCGCCCGAGGCGCTGGCGATGCTCCAGGCCTACGACTTTCCCGGCAACGTGCGGCAGCTGGAGAACCTGATCGAGCGCGCCGCCACCCTGTCGGAGGACGACCTGCTCACCCCGCAGGCGTTTCCCCCCGCGGTGCGCGGCGAGCACGAGACCGGCCCCCAGGGCGAGGTGAAGCTCGACGCCGGGTTCTCGCTCGAGCGCTTCATGGACCACCAGGAGCGCCGGTTTCTGATCGAAGCGCTCAAGCGCGCGGGCGGGGTGAAGACCAAGGCCGCCGAGCTGCTCGGCCTCTCGTTCCGATCATTCCGCTACAGGCTTGCAAAGCACGGCCTGGGTGATCGCGAACCCACCTGACTCCGCTGATCCATTGACCGATCTCGTGCGCCCACACGTGCGCACAGATCGCTGACGAAAATTGTCAGCTCGGAAAAAGTTTGGGTGACGCGCTTGGGCGATCAACAAAAGATTGCCCGCACAAGTGGCTGAAGCCACAATGCGGCCCGCGGTGGTCCGGAGCTTGCTCCAGTGCGCATCGCCTTTCACCCAAGGAGAAAAACTGCATGTTGAAGAGACTCAAGAAGGGCTTCACGCTCATCGAGCTGATGATCGTCGTCGCCATCATCGGCATTCTCGCCGCGATCGCGATCCCGAACTTCATTCGCTTCCAGGCCCGTTCGAAGCAGTCTGAGGCGAAGACGAACCTGAAGGCGATGTTCACCGCGCAGAAGTCGTGGTTCGGTGAGCGCGACCAGTACCTGACCCGCGCCGACACCATCGGCTTCGCGCCTGAGCAGTCGAACCGGTACTACTACCGCCTCGACGACGCGTGCGGCACCGCTTGGGTTCGCCCGGGCGCTGCGCCGACCACCGGCGGCTACGTCTGCATCACCAACGACACCGCTCGCTTCCCCGACCCGAACTCGCTCAACCCCCCTTCGTCCAACGGTGGCGCTCTGGCCTCCGCTCCGAAGCAGGGTGGCGCGCTCGCCCTGTCGACCGGCGCGATCGTGACCGGCACCTGCCCGAACTGCGGCTTCGTGGGTGATGCGACCGGCAACGTCGACAACGACTCGAACATCGACTCCTGGTTCGTCTCCTCCGGTGACCTCACCGGCGAGGCGGGCGGCACCGGCTGCTACCCCGAGACCGTTCTCTCGGCCGGCGTTCCGTACAACTCGTACAACGACGTCAGCTGCCCGTAATCTGACCGTTCGTAAATCTTGAAGTACTGGCGAGGGGCAGGAAGATTTCTTTCTGCCCCTCGTCGTTTATGGTGACCGCATGAAGAAGCTCCCGCTGGTGATTGTGCTCGGCGGAGCCGTGGCCACGCTGGCCTGGTTGTCCACTCCGCCGGTGTACGGTGTGAGAGCGGGCACCGGGCACCCGATGCTCCCGCGCCCCGGCCTGCTCAAAGTGCTGTTCGCGGGCAACGTTCAGTTCGCCGCCGACCTCTACTGGCTGGGTCTGCTCCAGCAGGTCGGCGTGGCGCACCTCGCGGAGGACTACCGCGCGATCTACGACTACTCCGAAGTGGTCTGGGAGCTCGACGACCACCTGCTCGAGAACTACCGCATGTCTGCGCTGGTGATCCCCTTCAACGCCGGCCGCGAAGAGTGGGTGAACGGCGAAGAGGCGCTCAAGGTCGTCGACCAGGGCCTCAAGGTCTACCCGCAAGACGTTCAGCTGTGGATGTACCGGGCTCACATCTGCTTGTTCGTGCTCCACGACATTCCAAAGGCGGCCGAGAGCCTGCGCGAGGCGGCGAAGCTGCCCAAGGCTCCGAAGGTGGCGGGCCTGCTGGCGACGCGGGTGATGGCGCAGGCGGGAAAGTTCGACGACGCCGCGGCGTTCGCCCAGGCGATGGCCGACACGGTGACCGAGCCCGAAGAGAAGCAGTACTTCGAGCAGCGGGTGCAGGAGATCGCGCTCGAGCGGGTGCTCACCCAGGTCGACGCGGCGACGATGCAGTACTGGCGGCGCGAAGGCACCCAGCCGGCGTCGGTGCAGCAGCTGCTCGACGCGCACGACCTGGCCGAGCCGCCGGTCGACCCGTTGGGCGGAGTGATTCGGCTCGACTCCTACGGCCGCGCGCGCTCGACTTCGACCAAGTTCCGGCTCGAGCTGATCGATCACGACACCAAGATGGTGACGCCGGGCGGTCGCGGAGAGCCGGTGGACGATCTCGAGGGAGGACAGGCGCCTTGAGCGACGCGGTGGTGAAGGTGGCGGGGCTGTCGAAGACGTATCGCCTCGGCTTCTGGCTCTCGCGAAAGGTGCCGGCGCTGCGCGGGCTCGATCTCGAGATCGGCGCCGGGCAGATCTACGGGCTGGTGGGGCCGAACGGCGCGGGCAAGTCGACCACGATCAAGATCCTCCTCAACCTGGTGAAGCAGAGCGAGGGCACCGCGACCTTGTTCGGCAAGAGCCCGGCCGACAAAGACGCGCGCCGGCAGGTGGGCTTCGTGCCCGAGAACCCGGCGCCCTACGAGTACCTCACCGGCAGCGAGTTTCTCTCGCTCTCGGGCAAGCTCGCCGGGCTGTCGGGCCAGGACCTCGACGTGCGAATGAAAGAGGCGCTCGGCGCGGTCGACATGACCCGGGCGGCCTCGCTCCAGATTCGCCGCTACAGCAAGGGCATGGTGCAGCGAATCACGCTCGCCCAGGCGATCATCGCCAAGCCGAAGCTGCTCATTCTCGACGAGCCGACCTCGGGCCTCGACCCTCTGGGCCGCCGGCAGATTCGCGATCTGATTCTGCAGCAGCGCGCCAGCGGCACCACGGTGCTGTTCTGCTCGCACATCATTCCCGACGTGGAGTTCCTCTGCGATCGGGTGGCGGTGCTGGTGAAGGGCAAGCGGGTGCACGAGGGCCCGCTGCGCGAGCTGCTCAAGGGCGAAGCGGCGCGGGTGGAGATTGGCCTGGAGGGTCTGCCCGAGCCGAAGCTGGCCGAGCTGTCGCCCAAGGTCGAGCTGCTGCAGCACGTCGAAGGCCGCTCGCTGATTCGCATCGACGAGAAGAGCGCGCAGGAGGTGCTGCAGAAGGCGCTCGGCCTCGGCGCGCGGGTGACCCGGTTCGCCCAGATTCAGTTCGGGTTGGAGGAGCTGTTCTTGAAGGCGATGCAAGACGCCGGCACCACGGTCGGCTCGGAGGTTTCGGTCGAGTGATCGCGTTCTGGGCGATGGCGTGGAACGGGTTTCGCGAGGCGAGCCGCAACCGGGTGACGGTGGTGGTGGCGGGCTTCGCGGCGGTGATGCTGCTGTCGACGCGGCTGGTGGCCGACGTCACCGTGTGGACCTTCGATCGGGTGCTGACCGACTTCGGGCTCTCGATGATGACCTTCATCGAGGTGGGCCTGGCGGTGTTCTTGAGCTGCGGCCTGCTCCCGAAGGAGATCGAGCGGCGCACGCTGTTCTTGATCGTCTCGCGGCCGATCTCGCGCGGGCAGTTTCTGGTCGCGCGGCTGGCCGGCAACATGATCACCCTGCTGGTGCTGGTGGGCATCATGACCGCGCTGATGACCGCCGAGCTGGTGCTGTTCAGGGCGCACCTCAGCCAGGCCACCTTCGCGGCGGTGATCGGCTTGTCGATCGAGCTGTTGGTGCTCTCGGCGGCGGGCTTCTTCTTCTCCAGCTTCAGCGGGCAGGTGGTGGCGGCGACCTGCACCCTGGCGCTCTACTTCTCGGGGCACCTGTCGATCGAGCTCTGGCGGCTGGCCGAGAAGGCCGACAGCAACACCGCCCGGCACGCGATCAAGGCGCTCTATTACCTGCTGCCCAACCTCGAGAAGCTGAACTTCAGACCGTTCGCGGCCTACGCCCAGCCGGTGCCGGCGGAGATGCTGATCAACGGCGCGCTCTATGGGCTGGCGTACTCGGCGGTGCTGGTGGTGGCGGCGATCTTGATCTTCGACCGGCGCGACTTCCGGTGATTCGATGGGCTGACGTGCCCGGCTTGGAGACGATTCTCACCGTCTGGCTGTTCTTGCTCGGGCTGGTGCTGGGCAGCTTTCTGAACGTGGTGATCGCCCGGCTGCCGCACGACCAGTCGATCGTGCGGCCCGGCTCGCGGTGCCCGAAGTGCGGCCACGCGCTGCGGTGGTACGAGAACATTCCGGTGGTGTCGTGGGTGATTCAGGCCGGCAAGTGCCGCTCGTGCAAGGCGCCGATCTCCGCCCGGTACATGGTGGTGGAGCTGCTCACCGGCTTTCTCTTCTTGGGCTGCGTGATGCGCTTCGGCTTCAACTGGAGCCTGGTGCAGGCGCTCACCCTGGTGTTCGTGGTGATCCCGCTGGTGTTCATCGACGCCGAGCACTGGATTCTGCCGTTCGAGCTCACCTTGCCGGGGCTCGCGCTGGGCGTGCTGCTGCGCATTCCCGGCGGGTGGGACTCGGTGGAGACCGGACTGATCGGCGCGATCTCCGGCTTCGTCGCGTTTCGCCTGCTGGAGTTCATCGGGCTGGCCGCCTTCAAGAAAGAGGCGCTCGGCATGGGCGACAAGTACCTGGTCGCGATGCTGGGCGCGTTCTTGGGGTGGAAGGCGCTGTTCCCGATCTTGTTCTTCTCTTCGGTGCAGGGCTCGGTGATCGGCCTGCTGCGGATCGCGCTCACCGGCCGCGCGGGGCCCGGCGGCGAGAAAGACAAGAAGGAGGAGCAGGCGCCCGAGACCGAACAGCCCGAAGAAGAACCGCCCGCACCGACGATCACCTGGGAGTTCGCAGCGCCGGGCCTGTCGTTCCTTCGGCGGGTGGTGCTGTTCCTCTGGTGCATTCCGTTTCAGCCGATCCCCGACGAAGAGAAAGACGAGTCGGGCGAAGAAGTGGAGTGGGAGCCGGGCGCTTCGAACCTCCCGTTCGGGCCGTGGCTGGGGCTGTCGGGCCTCGAGGTGATGCTGTTTGGGCAGATGCTTTCTTCGCAGCTGTCGCCCTGGGGCTTAGGCTGGCTCTTCTAGAAGGGCCTCCGATTGCGAGTGAGAATTGCCAGTCTGGCGGTGCTGCTCGGCGCGGCCGCCACCGCGGTGAGCTGGATCTCGCTGATGCCGTCGCTGAAGGCGCTGCTCGACGCCGCGGTGCACGCCGGCCACCCGTACGCGACGATGGCGCAGCAGCTGCGGGGCCTGCTCCCGTTCTACCTGGGGCTCGATCTGTCGCTGGTGACCATTCTCGCGTTCATCGCGCTCGAGCTCACCGTGGGCCGGCCGCTCCGCGAGACCGAAGAGGCCGTCTCGCAGCTGGGCAAGCTCGAGAACATCGACTCCGGCAGCGGTGGCCCGCTGCTGTCGCGGCTGAGGCGTGCGATTCGCCGCACCGCCGACGAGGTGCAGTCGCAGCGCACGATGGCGCGCGAAAAGGTGAGCGAGCTCGAAGACGCCAACAAGGCGCTGCTGCGGGCGCAGACCGAGCTGGTCGCCGCCGATCGCCTCGCCACCGTGGGCAAGCTCGCCGCCGGCGTGGCGCACGAGGTGGGCAACCCGCTCTCGGGCATTCTCGGCTACCTGTCGGTGGCGCGCGGCAAGGCGACGCCGGAGCAGAAAGATCTGCTCGATCGAATCGAAGCCGAGGTGCAGCGCATCGATCGCATCGTTCGCTCGCTGCTCGATCTCGGGCGGCCCTCGCGCGGCAAGCCGGCGCCGATGGAGCTGCTGCCGGTGGTGGAGGCGTGCGCCCAGCTGCTGAAGAAGGGCGAGCTGGAGAAGATGCAGCTCAAGGTCTCGGTCGAGAAGGGCCTCTGGGTGGTGGCCGAAGCGGGGCCGCTCTCGCAGGTGCTGATCAACCTGCTGATCAACGCGTCGCAGGCGATGGGCGGCACCGGCGAGCTGGAGGTGAAGGCCGAGACGCACGACGGCCGGGTGCGGCTGTCGGTGCTCGATCGCGGGCCGGGCGTGCCTCCGGAGGCGGCGAAGCGGCTGTTCGAGCCGTTCTTCACCACCAAGGCGGCGGGGAAGGGCACCGGTCTGGGGCTGGCGGTCTCGCGGCACCTGCTGGAGCAGATGGGCGGCACGCTGAAGTTTCGAAACCGCGAAGGCGGAGGCGCGGCGTTCGAGATCGACGTGAGCGCCGCGGCGTGAGCACTCCGCTGTCGCGCACCGAGCGGCTGATCGCGTTCGCGATCTTCGCGGTGAAGGCGCTGCTCTCCGCGGCGGCGTTGTTTCAGGTGCAGGCCGGGCCGTTCGGGCGGGTGCCGATTCTCGACGAGGCGACCTACTTCGAGTGGGCCGGCACGATCGCGGGCGGTGACGTGCTCGGCCACGACCTGTTCGCCCAAGACGCGCTCTACCCGTACCTGCTGGCGGCGATGGTGAAAGTGGGCGGCGGGTTGCTGCTGGCGCGGCTGATCAACTGCGTGCTCGCCTTCGCCGCGCTCGCGGTCTTCTTCAGCTGGGCGCGGGCGGTGTTCAACAACCGCGCGGCGCTGATCGGCGCGGCGCTGCTGGCGCTCTGGGGCAGCCTGCTGCTCGACGAGGTCTCGGTCGGCAAGGAGTCGCTGCTGCTGTTTCTCTGCGCGCTCACCTTGTGGACGGCAGAGCGCGCGGTCAGCATCGGCCGTTTGCGCGTCTGGCTCGGCACCGGCGTCTGCGTCGGAGCGCTGGCGCTGATCCGCGGGAACTTTCTGTTGATGGCGCCGGTGCTCTGCCTGCTGATCGCTCTGCGACGGCCGAAGCCGGCGGCGCTGTTCGCGGCCGGCGTGGCGCTGGCGCTGCTCCCGTTGTCGCTCCGCAACTTCGCCGCCGCCGGAGATCCCAACCCGAGCGCGATCTCCACCGGCATGAACCTGTACATCGGCAATCACGCCGGCGCGAACGGCACCTACCAGCGGCTGGCGTGGGTGCAGCGCGGCACCGCCTACGAGACCGACGACTACCGGCGCGAGGCGTCGCGGAGGCTGGGCCACGAGACCACCGCGCGCGAAGCCAACCGCTACTGGACCGAAGAGGCGCTCACCTGGCTCTCCACCGAGGTGCCCGACGCAGTGGTGCTGATGGTGCGCAAGCTCCACCTCGCGGTGTCGGCGCGCGAGCTGCCCAACAACGCATCACTCCGCTGCATGCGCGAGCTGTTCGCCCCGGCGCTGTCGTTCAGCTTTCTCGGGTTCGGCTGGTTGCTGCCGCTGGCGCTCGCGGGCTGCGTCGCGTGGGGGCTTGAGCGGCGCCCGGCGCGCTACGTGATCTTCGCCGCCGCGCTCTATGGGGCCACGCTGGCGATCACCTTCATTCTCGAGCGGTACCGGGTGCCGCTCGCTCCGGTGCTCGCCGGCGCCGCCGGCTACGGGATCGATCGCGCGATCGACTGGGCCCGCTCGAAGACCTGGCCCCGGCTGGGCGCGCTGGCCGCCGCCGTCGCGCTCTCCGCGATTCCGGTGTGGTGGCCGCTCGAAGGCTTTCTCACCGGCACCGAAGAGATCGGTCAGTGCGCGAACCTGGTCGGCTCGGCGCTCACCGACATGGGCGACTTCGAGCTGGCGCTGCCGCTGCTGAAAGACGCGGTGGTGCGAATTCCCCATGACGCCGAGGCCCACTACAACTTCGGGGTCGCGCTGCAGAAGGCCCGGGAGAACAACGCGGCCGAGCTGGAGTACGCGCAGGCGCTGCAGCTGAAGCCCGATCACCCGAAGGCTGCGTTCAACGAGGCGCTGCTGCGGCTGGCGGCGGGCGACCCCGCGGCGACGTTGCGGCTGCTCCCGATCGCCCAGCCGCTCGGCGCGGCGCGGGTGTCGGGCCCGGCCGGCGCCGCCTACGCCGCGCTGGGCGACTTCGAGCACGCCCGCCCGGCGCTCGAGACCGCGGTGCGCCTCGACCCCAGAGACGGCACCTCGTGGAACCTGCTGATCAACGTCGAGGTGAAGCTCGGCCAGTGCGCCGAGGCGAAGCGGGTGGCGGCCGAGGCCCGCGCCGCCGGGTTCGTTCCCGCCGAACCCGATTGCCTCTAGACTCGACACGACCCGCGCATGGCGACGTTCCGCTCCATTCTGGTGGCCGACGACGAAGCGTCGATTCGCCACGTGCTCTCGTTGGTGCTCGCCGACAAGGGCTACGAAGTGCGCACGGTCGCCGACGGCGAGGAGGCGCTGAAGGAGCTCGCCGCGCGGCCGTACGACGCGGTGGTCTCCGACGTGCGCATGCCAAAGGTCGACGGCCTGCAGCTGCTCCAGCAGGCGCTCACCCAGTGGCCCGATCTCACCTTCGTGGTGATGAGCGCCTACGGCTCGCAGGAGCAGGCGCTCGAGGCGGTCTCGCTCGGCGCCTACGACTACGTTCAGAAGCCGTTCAAGCCCGAAGAGATCGTGCTCGCGCTCCGCAAGGCCGAAGAGCGGGTGCGGCTGCTGCGCGAGAACAAGCGGCTGAAGGCGCCGCCCTCGCAGGGCTCTCCGCTCGATCGCATCGTCGGCGCCAGCGAGCCGATCAAGACGCTCCACAAGCAGATTCAGAAGGTGGCGCCGGTCTCGACCACGGTGCTGATCACCGGCGAGTCGGGCACCGGCAAGGAGCTGGTGGCCCGCGCGATTCACGAGCTGTCGCCGCGCGCGGCGCTTCCGTTTCAGACGGTGAACTGCGCCGCGATCCCCGAGGGGCTGATCGAGTCGGAGCTGTTCGGCCACGCCAAGGGCGCCTTCACCGACGCGCGACAGGCCAAGCGCGGGCTGTTCGCCGAGGCCGAGGGCGGCACCGTGTTTCTCGACGAGATCGGCGAGCTGCCCCAGCCGCTGCAGGTGAAGCTCCTCCGCTTTCTGCAGGAAGGCGAAGTGCGGCCGGTGGGCGAGAACCGCAGCTTCAAGATCGACGTGCGGGTGGTGGCGGCGACGCTGCGCGACCTGGTGAAGGCGGTGGAGCAGGGGAGGTTTCGCGAAGACCTCTACTTCCGCCTCAACGTGGTGAACCTCGAGGTGCCGCCCTTGCGCGCGCGCAAAGAAGACCTCGGCGCGCTCTCGACCACGTTCCTCCACCGGTTCAACAAAGAGCTGAACCGGGAGATCCCGATCGTGCGGGTGTCGCCCGAGGCCGAGGCGCTGATGCAGTCGTACGCCTGGCCGGGCAACGTGCGCGAGCTCGAGAACGCGCTCGAGCGGGCGGCGCTGTTCGCCGAGGGCGACACCATCAACCCTGAGGCGCTGCCCGAGAAGATCTGGCAGCAGGCCCCAAAGGCCGCGATCGCCTCCGGGCCGACCGCCGCTCCGGTGATCCCGGTGCCGGCCGACGGTCAGCTCTCACTGAAGCGCGCGATGCCGCTGCTGGAAGAGACCTTCATTCGCGCCGCCCTCAAGCAGACCAAGGGCAACCGCACCCGCGCCGCCGAGCTGCTCGAAATCAGCCACCGCGCGCTGCTCTACAAGATCAAAGACTACGGCATCGATCCCGATAAGCCTTGAGGGCTGTCGCAGCCGCTACATCACCCCCAATTACTGGTGCTCGGCGGCGATCCCAACCACGAGAAGTCGTATACCTACATATCTTTGACATATAATTAACATATAATTGAGTGATCACGATCGTTGACACCATCGGCAGACGGCATGATGATGCCTCCCTCGATGAGCTCGGATCGCAAGAGCCTAGGCGTCGCGGTCGAAACCCTCCCTGATCCCAAAGTGACCGAAGAGACCCACAACAACGTGCAGCACCTGCGTGAGGAGCGCCTGATGTCGAAGGCGGAGCTCGCGCGGCGCGCCGGGGTCTCGGTTTTGACCATCGATCGGGTCGAGCGGGGGCAGAACTGCCGGCTCGACACCAAGCGCAAGATCATTCTCGCGCTCGGTCTCAAGGTTCAGGACAAGGACAAGGTGTTCACCGAGTAGTTGCCAATTTTTTGGGCCCTTTCGTTTTGGGCCTTAGGCTGTTTCGCAGCGGGGTGCACATGGCAGGCAAGCTGGCGCTGGGCCTCGACATCGGATCGAGCGGAGTGAAGCTGATTCAGCTGAAAGAGCAGCGCAAGCGCGGCCAGACCGTGTTCGCCCTGCAGAGCTTCGGCATGAAGCCGCTGCCGCCGGAGGCGATCGTCGACGGCGCGCTGATGAACTCCACCGCGATCGTTCAGGCGGTGCAGGAGCTGCTCGGCGAGCTGAAGGTGAAGCAGAAAGACGTCGCGATCGGCGTGTCGGGCCACTCGGTGATCATCAAGAAGATCTCGATGCCCCGCATGAGCGAGGAAGAGCTCGAAGAGGCGATTCAGTGGGAGGCCGAGCAGCACATTCCCTTCGACATCAAAGACGTCAACATCGACACCCAGATCCTCAACCCCGACGCCAACGACGCCACCGGCCAGATGGACGTGCTGCTGGTCGCGGCGAAGAAAGACATGATCAACGACTACACCACCGTGGTCTCGGAGGCCGGCCTGGCTCCCGCGGTGGTCGACGTCGACGCGTTCGCGGTGCAGAACTGCTTCACTGCCAACTACGAGGCCTCGTCGGGTGAGACGGTGGTTCTGATCAACGCCGGCGCGGCGGTGGTGAACATCAACATCGTCACCCAGGGTGCGACCACCTTCACCCGCGACATCACCATCGGCGGCAACCAGTTCACCGAAGAAATTCAGAAGCAGCTCAACGTCTCGTACGAAGAGGCCGAGGCGCTCAAGGTCGGCGGCCGCGGCGGCGAGCAAGACGCGGTCGTGCCGCAAGACGTGGAGCGGGTGATGGGCCAGGTCGCCGAGCAGGTGGCGGGCGAGATTCAGCGCTCGCTCGACTTCTACGCGGGCACCGCGGCCGACGCGAACTTCTCCCGGGTCTACCTCTCGGGCGGCACCGCGAAGATCCCGGCGCTGTTCAAGACGATCGAGTCGCGCGTCGGCGTGCCGGTCGAGATCATGAACCCCTTCAAGGCGATCGAAATCGACAACCGCAAGTTCGATCCCGGCTTCATCATGGACGTCGCGCCCGTCGCGGCGGTGGCGGTGGGTCTGGCCCTTCGCAAAGCGGGCGACAAGTTCGACTGACGTACCTTTAGAGATTCGCAGGAGCCTTCACGATGATGATTCGAATCAACCTGCTGCCGGTCAAGCAGGCCCAGAAAAGAGAGCTCGGCCGGCAATGGCTGATCCTGGGAGTGGTCATCCTGGTCGGCTCGGTGGTCGTCAACTACCTCTGGTGGAACAGCCGGGTCTCGACCGGTGAGCGCCTCGACAAGCAGATCACCGACATTCGCTCCCGCATCGCCGAGCTCGAGAAGGCGATCGGCGAAGTGAACAACATCAACATGCGCAAGAAGGAGGTGCAGGACAAGCTGAAGGTCCTCTCCGACCTGCGCAAGAAGCGCTCGGGCCCGGTGCGCATGCTCGACGCGTTGGCCACCGCGACTCCCCACAAGGTCACCCTGGCGGAGTTCGCCGAAGCGGGCGGGGCGGTGCGCATCACCGGCCGCGCCACCAGCCACGAAGACGTCTCCGACTTCATGCGCAACCTGTCGGCGATGGTCTGGTGCAAGAAGGGCATGGCGAAGGTGATCGAGCACAAGCGCGACAGCCCGACGGTGCGGGTGCAGTACTTCAAAGACGACAGCCAGGAAGACGTGCTGGTCGCCGACGCGGCCAACTTCTTCACCGGCATCGAGCTCAAACAAGACACCCTGGCCGCCGACCAGAAGAACCCCACCTTGAGGGTGGTGACGTTCGAGATCGAATCTGTCGGCGAACTACGCCATCTAAGAGGAGACGACCGACATGGAAAAACTCCTCGAAAGAATCAACAAGGCGCCCACCGGCATCAAGGCCGGCGTGATGGCCGCGGTGGTGATCGTGCTCACCGCCTCGAACTACTTCCTGCTCGTCTCACCCGAAGAAGACCGGATCACCCAGCTCGAGCAGACCAAGGCCGCCCTCGAGGTGCAGCTGGCCGAGAAGAAAGAGATCGCGCAGAACCTCACCGAGCGCCGCAAGGAGCTCGACTCGCTCGACCAGCAGCTGCAGGAAGCGCTCACCGAGCTGCCCGAGCGCAAAGACATCGACGAGCTGCTCGCGCAGCTGAACGACGTCGGCAAGAAGTCGGGGCTGGAGATCGCGCAGGTGGCGCCGGGCAACGAGACGAACGCCAACTTCTACGCCCAGATCCCCATCAAGATGACGGTGAGCGGCAACTACCACGAGATCGCGCTCTTCATGCAGGAGATCGCGAACATGCGCCGCATCGTCAACGTCAACAACATCAAGCTGGGTCAGGCGACGATGAAGGGCGAGAAGGTGGTGCTGACGAGCGATTTCCTCGCCACCACCTTCCGATTTGTTGATCAGGGTCAGAAACCGGGTACTCCTAAGCCACAGGGCCAATGATGAGACGACTCGTCCTCACAGCACTCGGGGCCCTCACGCTGACGACGTTCGTCGCGTGCGGAGACAACGCGCCCGCGGCGGCGCCTGCGCCTGCCCCCAAACCGAAGAAGGCCGCGATCGACGCCGCGGCGTCTGCTGACGGCGGCACCGCCGACAGCGACACCCAGTACGTCTACGTCTACAACCCGGTCGGCAAGCGCGACCCGTTCCGCGCCGAGAGCGAAGGGCCGAAGACCGACGGCGAGCCGGTGGGCGGCGGCAGCAAAGACTGCTCCGAGCCCCTCTGCGCGTTCGACATCGAGCAGCTGGCGCTGGTCGGCGTGGTTTCGGGCGACGCGAACCCGATCGCGATGCTCGAGGCGCCCGACAAGGTCGGCCACATCGTTCGCCGCAACACCCGGGTCGGCAAGCAGGGCGGCAAGGTCACCGCGATCAGCTCCGACTGCATCGTGGTCACCGAATACTTTCAGACACCCGATGGCCGGGTGAACCCGAACAAAGTGAACATCTGCGTCAAGAAGGACGACTCCGTCGAGAAATCGATGGACCTCTTCAACAACAAAGCTGTGCAGTGAAGTGAAAGGGGAGCACCCCAAAGATGAATCGCCACTTGCTCGTACTGCTTTTCGCTCTGTCGGCTTCCGCTGCTTCGGCGGCGGAGCTGAACAGCCTGAGCGGGCTCTCGGTCGTGAAGACACCGACCGGCGCCCAGGTCGTGGTCCAAGGCAGCAAGGCCCCGACCTTCACCGTGTTCAGGCTCAACGAGCCTGATCGCCTCGTCGTCGACCTCAGCCAGGCCGACGGCGAGCAGATCAAGGGCCGCAAAGACGGCTCGGGCCCGGTGATGGGCGTGGTGTCGTCGCAGTTCAAAGACGACCGCTCGAACGTCAGCCGGCTGCTGGTGACGTTGGAGAAGAACGCCAAGTACGACGTTCGCGCCGACGGCAACCGGGTGGTGATCTCGATCGACGCTCAGGGCGACAAGGCCGCTTCGGCCGCCCCTGCCGCGAAGCCGGTCGACGCCAGCCTCGGTGAAGCGCCGCGCGCCGAGAAGAGCGAGCCCGCCAAGGTCGAGGTCGCGGTGGCCGAAGAGAAGCCGGCCGCGGCGGTGGTCGAGAAGCCTGCCAAGGTGAACGAAGCCAACAGCACCGAGCCCGGGGTGGTCGCGTCGCGGGTCGACGAGAAGCCGGTGAAGAACCCGGCCCAGAAGATCACCGCGTTCAAGCTGAAGAACGGCAAGCTGCAGGTGCTGACCGACGGCGAGATCGCCAAGTTCGAGCTGATCGAGCTGGCCGATCCTCCGCGCCTGGCGGTCGACGTGTTCGGAGTGAAGGCCGCGGCGAAGCCGAAGGGCCTCAAGGGCGGCGCGCTGAAGGAAGTTCGCATGGGCGCCTGGCCCGACAAGGTGCGCCTGGTGCTCGACGTCGACGGCGAGATGCCGGTCTACAGCGCGAGCCGCATGCCCAACGGCGTCTCGATCTCGCTCGACAAGCCGGCCACCGCGGCGGCCCCGCAGAAGAGCAGCGCGTCGGCCCCGGTCGCGATGGCGACGGTGAAGCAGGCGCCCGCGAAGTCCGAAGAGGCCGACGAAGGCCAGGCCGAGATCGAGAATCGACGGCCAGAAGGTGATGATCGACACCGGCCCGAAGCCCGAGCGCTTTCAACCGAAAGAGATCACCGGCGCGGCCGAGGTGAAAGACCTGACGTTCGAAGAGGCGCCCCAGGGCGGCCGGGTGGAGCTGAAGCTCGCCGGTGAGTCGACCTTCAGGGTGGAGCGGCCCGACGCCAAGAGCGCGGTGCTGACGCTCGAGACCGCGCACCTGCCGAAGAAGCTGGAGCGCAGCCTCGACACCACCGACCTGGAGACCCCGATCAAGATGGTGTCGGCGTTCGCCGCGCCCGGCCAGCAGGAGCGGGTGCGGGTGGTGGTGGCGGCCGACTCCGCGTTCGACGAGACGGTGGTGAAGACCCCGGCCGGGCTGTCGTGGCGGCTGCGCATGAAGGGCGCCGAAGAGGCGACCGTGAACGCGAAGACCGCCGGCTTCTCCTCCGACGCCAAGCAGTTCGCCGAGAGCGGGGCGCCCCAGCGCCGCTACGTCGGCAAGAAGGTGTCGTTCGAGTTCAAGGACATCGACATTCACAACCTGCTGCGAATCATCGCGGAGATCTCGAAGAAGAACATCGTGGTCGCCGACGACGTCACCGGCAAGGTCACCATTCGCCTCCGCAACGTCCCCTGGGACCAGGCGCTCGAGCTGATCCTCCGCTCCAAGGGCCTCGGCCAGGAAGACCTGGGCAACATCATTCGCGTCGCGCCGCTGGCGACCCTGGAGGCCGAGGCGAAGCTGCGCGCCGAGCGCCGCGCCAACCTCGAGAACTCCGCGCCGATCACGGTTCAGCTGATTCCCGTCAACTACGCGACGGCCGAAATCATGTCGACCCGGGTGAAGGAGGTGCTCACCAAGCGCGGGCACGTCACCACCGACGAGCGCACCAACACCCTGATCGTCGGCGACATCGCCGAGAACATGGGGAAGATTCGCTCGATGGTGGCGGCGCTCGACACCCAGACGCCGCAGGTGCTGATCGAGAGCCGCATCGTCGAAGCCAACACCCGGTTCCAGCGTGAAGTCGGTATTCAGTGGGGCGGTAACGCGCAGATGGCCCCCAACACCGGCAACGCGACCGGCCTCGCGTTCCCCAACAACGCGGGCATCGCCGGCGGTTCCGACCCGAACGTCGGCAACCAGGGCGTCGGCCCGACTCCTGGCTGGGCGGTCAACCTGCCGGTCGGCGTCGGCTCGGGATCAGGCGCCGGCGTCGGCATGACGTTCGGCTCGGCCGGCGGCGCGCTGCAGCTGAACCTCCGCCTCTCGGCCCTCGAGAACCAGGGCGTGCTGAAGACGATCTCTGCGCCGAAGGTGACCACCCTCGACAACTCCACCGCCCGCATCAGCCAGGGCTTGTCGATTCCCTTCAGCCAGGTGTCGGCGGCCGGTGTGAACACGGTCTTCGTCGAAGCCCGTCTGCAGCTCGAAGTGACGCCGCACATCACCGCCGACGGCAGCGTGCTGATGAAGATCGTGGCCCAGAACAACCAGCCCGACCCGTCGAGCACCGGCGCCAACGGCCAGCCGGCGATTCAGCGCAAAGAAGCGAACACCCAGGTGCTGGTGCACGACGCCGACACCACGGTGATCGGCGGCATCTACGTGCGCCAGGCTTCGAACAACGTCTCCACCGTTCCGATTCTCGGCAAGATCCCGGTGCTCGGTTACTTCTTCCGCAACAACCGCGACCTCGACGTTCGCAACGAGCTGCTGATCTTCATCACGCCGCGAATCCTCAACCACCAGCCGGTCGCGCAGAACCCGTGAGGCACGCCATGAAAAAGGTCCTCTACTCGCTGTCGGTCGTTTCGTTGTTGGCGCTCTCGGGCTGCGTCGACGAGAGCCCCTGGCGCATCACCGGCATCTCGGTCGACCCCGACTGCTCGGGCATGTTGGCCACCGTCGGCATCACCTCGGGCACGCTCGACATCTCGGCGGCCTCGCGGCAGCAGGCGAACTACATTCTGCAGCTGCAAGACGTGAACACGATCGCGGTCACGCCGAACCAGAACTCGAACATGCTCCCGCTGCAGGACAAGTCGGCGGGCACGATCAGCGTGAAGGAGCTGATCGTCAGCTACACCAGCACCCCGCGAATCGACATGAAGAAAGAGGCGATTCCGGTGGCGGCGGTGGTGGCCCCCAACGGCGCGACCGGCGGCTTCATCGAGGCCAATGTGCTCACCCAGAACGCGGCCGACGCGCTGCTGAACGCGATCGGCAGCGGCAACACCGCCGAGCTGGTGGTGACGATGCAGTTTCACGGCGTCGAGCAGTCGGGCGGAGACATCTACTCCACCGTGGTGACCTTCCCGATTCACGTCTTCAACTCCGGCGCGACCTGCCCGGCGCCCGATCAGTTCGGCCCCACCGGCGCCTGCAACGGCGCGGGCGGCCAGGACGACTCGCGGGTCTGCTGCGCGAGCGACTCCACCTGCGTCAAGCCGATGATGTGAGGTAGATCGCGTCTCATGAGCTTTCTTCCCCATCTCGAGGCGTTGGTTTCTCAGGTCGACGGCGCGATCGCGGCCAGCGTGATGGGCTTCGACGGCATCGCGGTCGAGACCCACCAGGCGAAGACCGGCGCCGAGACCGCCGCCGAGCTCGATCTCACCGGCGCCTGGGTCGAGTACGGCAACCTGCTCCAGCAGCTGAAGAACGTCGCCCAGACGTTGAAGGCGGGCAGCGTGTCGGAGCTGTCGGTGAACTCCGAGAAGTTGATCACGGTGATGCGGTTGATCACCCCGGAGTACTTTCTGGTCGTCGGCCTCAAGCCCGAAGGCAACTACGGCAAGGCCCGCTACGTGATGCGGATCACCGCTCCGAAGCTCAAAGCCGACCTCTAAGTGCCGTAGGGCACTGCGAAAACCGCTACGCAGTCGAAACTGCGGGGGCCGAATCGTCCTTGCCAAAGCGTGGGCGTCGTCGCTAAGTGGCCCCGCGCTTTTCAAAAGAGGACGACCATGGCCGGAGTGATTGATACCAGCGAGTTCCGCAAGGGCATGAAGATCGAGATCGACGGAGAACCGTTCGAGATCGTCGATTTTCAGCACGTGAAACCCGGCAAGGGCTCGGCGTTCGTACGCACCAGCATTCGCAGCCTGCTCACCGGCCGGGTGCTCCAGCCGACCTTGAAGAGCGGCGAGAAGGTGGCGCGGCCCGACATCGAAGAGAAGGAGATGCAGTTTCTCTACGTGCAGGGCGACGAGTACCACTTCATGGACAACAAGTCGTTCGAGCAGACCTTCATCACCCGCAAGGTGCTCGGCTCCGACCCGCCGGAGCCGACCGACCCGATCAACTTTCTCAAAGAGAACATCAACGCCTCGATTCTCTTCTACAACGGCAAGGCGATCGGCGTTTCGCTGCCCAACTCGGTCGACCTGAAGGTCACCAAGTGCGACCCCGGCGTGCGCGGCGACACCGTGTCGGGCGCGCAGAAGCCGGCCACCCTCGAGAGCGGCTACACCGTGAACGTGCCGCTGTTCATCAACGAAGGCGACGTGCTGAAGATCGACACCCGCGACGGCAAGTACCTCACCCGCGTCGCGACCGGCGGCTGATCCTCCAAAGCCATGGCGACCAAAAAGGGAACGACGGTGGTGAACGGCGGCGGTCTCGACGTCGAGGCGCTGCGGCAGGTGGTGGAGATCCTCGAGGCCTCCGAGGTGACCCGCCTGCAGTGGAAGAGCGGCGGCGAAGAGCTCTTCATCATGCGCGGGCCTCCTCCGATGTCGATGCCGGCGGGTGCGCACCTGCCCTCGACCCCGGCGGTGCACGTGATGCCCGCGCCGGTGCCGGTGGCCTCGCACGCTCCGGCGGCCGAAGCGCGGCCGCGGCCTTCGATCGCGGCGAGCAGCGCCAAGCCTCCGCAGGCGACGCCCGACGCTCCCGCGGCCGAGAAGAAGGGCACCCTGGTCACCTCGCCGTTCGTCGGCACCTTCTACCGGAGCCCGGCCCCCGATCAGCCCTCGTACATCGAGGTCGGCTCGGTGGTGAAGAAGGGCCAGGTGCTCTGCATCGTCGAGGCGATGAAGCTGATGAACGAGATCGAGTCGGAGGTCGAGGGCAAGGTCACCGAGATCCTCGTCAAGAACGCGCAGCCGGTGGAGTTCGGGCAGGCGCTCTTCCGCGTCGAGCCTCCGTAAATGTTCAAGAAGGTCCTGATCGCGAACCGCGGAGAGATCGCGCTGCGGGTGATTCGCGCCTGCCGCGAGCTCGGCATCTCCACCGTGGCGGTGCACTCCACCGCCGACTCCTCTGCGCTGCACGTGCGCTTCGCCGACGAGGCGGTGTGCATCGGCCCCCCGGCGTCGAAAGAGAGCTACCTCAACGTGCCGGCGATTCTGTCGGCCGCAGAGATCACCCGCTCCGACGCGATTCACCCCGGCTACGGTTTTCTCTCCGAGAACGCCGAGTTCGCCGAGGTCTGCAAGAGCTGCAAGATTCACTTCATCGGGCCATCGCCGAAGATGCTCAAGGTGATGGGCAACAAGGTGCGCGCGCGCGAGGCCGCCAAAGAGTGCGGGCTGCCGCTGCTGCCCGGCTCTCCCAACGTGCTCAAGGGCCCCGAAGAGGCCCGGGAGTGGGGCGAGAAGATCGGCTACCCGGTGATTCTGAAGGCGGCGGCCGGTGGTGGTGGCCGCGGCATGAAGATCGTTCGCGACCCCGCGGCGATCGAGCAGGCGTTCAACACCGCCTCGGCGGAGGCGCTGAACGCGTTCTCCAACGGCGACATGTACATCGAGCGCTACGTCGAGAAGCCGCGCCACATCGAGATTCAGATCGTGGCCGACGAGCACGGCAACGTGCTGCACTTCTACGAGCGCGAGTGCTCGGTGCAGCGCCGCCACCAGAAGCTGATCGAAGAGAGCCCGTCGCCCGCGCTCTCGGCCGAGACGCGCGAAGAGATGGGCCGGGTGTCGGTGAAGGCGATGGAGAAGCTCGGCTACAACAACCTGGGCACCATCGAGTACCTGCTCGACGAGCAGGGCCGGTTCTACTTCATGGAGATGAACACCCGGGTTCAGGTCGAGCACCCGGTGACCGAGCAGGTGACCGGCATCGACCTGGTGCGAACCCAGATCGTGATGTCGGCCGGCGAGCCGCTGAAGAAGAAGCAGAAAGACGTGGTTCAGGTCGGCCACGCGATCGAGTGCCGGGTGAACGCCGAAGACCCGGTGTCGTTCGCGCCGTGGCCGGGCAAGATCACCGCCTACTCGGCGCCCGGTGGCATCGGCGTTCGGGTCGACTCCGCCGCCTACGAGAACTACACCGTCAGCCCGCACTACGACTCGCTGATCGCGAAGCTGATCGTCACCGCCGACGATCGCGGGCTGGCGATCACCCGCATGCGGCGCGCGCTGAACGAGTACGTGGTGCAGGGCATTCGCACCAACATCCCGTTCCACGTGGCGGCGATGCAGGAAGAGGCGTTCATTCGCGGCGAGTACGACACCCGCTTCGTCGAGCGAATGCACAACTCGCAGACCGGCACCGCCCGGCTGAAGCAGGCGATCGACCAGACGCCGTAGTCACCGGCGACCCGTCTGAACCCCCTGATTTTAGGCCTCACAGCGAATAGCCAACCCGGTGCTTGGGTGCTAGCCTCAAGGGTGCGTTTGTGTGCTGAATTCCCCTTGAGTCTCCCCAACTTTTCGCAGTCGTTTTAACTCCTTGGACAAGAACAAGATCATCGAGGCGGCCGCCAAGCTGGTCGCGAAGGGCGCCTACGACAAGGCGATCAAGGAGTACCAGAAAGTCCTGGATGCGGACCCGAAGGACGTTCGGACGCTCCAGAAGATGGGAGAGCTGTACCAGAAGAAGGGCGACAACCAGCAGGCGGCTTTCTATTTCACCAAGGTCGCCGAGAGTTACAGCACCGACGGCTTCTTCCTGAAGGCGGTCGCGCTCTTCAAGCAGGTGTTGAAGCTCGACCCCAACCTGATGGACGTCAACCTTCGTCTCGCCGAGCTGCACCAGCAGCTGCAGCTGATGAGCGAGGCGATGGCGTACTACCAGATCGTCGCGAACCACTTCGACAAGCAGGGCGACACCGTCAAGTCGCTCGACACCTTGAAGAAGATGGTCGACCTCGACCCCGACAACATCGCCTCGCGCATCAAGCTCGCCGAGCTCTACGCGCGCGAGCAGATGACCGGCGAGGCGGTGGCCGAGTTTCGGCGCGCGGCCGAGCACCTCAAGCGCAACAACCGCACCGACGATTACCTGCGCGTCGCCGAGCGGATCGCGACGCTGGAGCCGAACAACCTCCAGCTGGCCCGCGAGCTGGCCGAGATCTACCTCCAGAAGGGCGATCAGAAGCGCGCGCTCGCCAAGCTCCAGGTCTGCTTCAAGGCCGACCCGCGCGACATCGAGACGCTGACGCTGCTGGCGAACGCGTTTCAGGGCCTGGGCCAGACCTCGAAGACGATCAGCGTCTACAAGGAGCTCGCCAAGGTCTACCAGGACAACGGGCGCAACAACGACGCCGACGAGGTGTGGTCGAAGATCGAAGCGCTCGATCCCAACGACCCCGACCTGGCCGCGCGCAGCCCCGCGCCCGCGCCCGCTCCGGTGATGCCGTCGCGCACCGCGCAGCAGCCGGCCCATCAAGCCAAGACGGCGGTGGCTCAGGCCTACTCGCCGCAGCAGGCCGCGCGCGCGCCGGCTCCGGCGGCCGCGGCGGAGCCGTCGAAAGATCTCAACCTCGCCAAGCTGCTGACCGAGACCGACGTCTACGTGAAGTACGGGCTCCACGACAAAGCGCTGGAGCACCTGCGCAAGGTGTTCGCGGTCGACCCCGAGAACATCGACGCCCACGAGAAGGCGTACCACATCTACGAAGCGGCCAATCAGCACGCCCAGGCCCAGGAGCAGCTGCTCAACGTGCTCCGCCTGCACACCCGCTCCGGTGATCGCGCGCGCGCGGCGCCGTACCTGAACACCATTCTTCAGCAGAACCCCAGCCACCCCGAGGTGCCGGTGTTCGTGGCCGCCCTCAAGGGTGGCACGGCCGCGGCGGGCGCCGAGAGCGAGGACGTGGCCGAAGACGCGATTCTGGTCGACTCGAGCGACGAGGAGATCATCGTCGCCGACGGCGCCGACGACGCGCTGGCGATCGCCGCCGCCTCCGACGAGCCGTCGGGCCACGACAGCGCCGGGGTGCACGAGTACTCGCTCGACGACGCCGAGGCGTCGCACGGCAGCGGCTACGACCTCGACCCGGTCGGGTCCTCCGACTCGGTGCAGGTGTCGCAAGACGTGATGGGCGACGAGCCGCTCGCGCCTCCGGTGGCGTCTGACGACGAGCCGCCGGGCGAAGACGTGATGCTGGTGACCACGCCCGGGGTGCAGTCTCCGGCGCTGGCGTCGCCGCAGCCCGAGCTCGAAGAGCGCGACGAGCAGACCGGCGAGAACGAGATTCCGGTGCCCGAGATGGGCTCCCCGCGGCCGGCCTACGAGCTCGAGCCCGAGGGCCCGACCCAGGTCTTCACCGTACCGCCCGACGACAACTCGAAGATGACCGCGGCGTACCCGGCGTACATGCGCCCGGGTGCCTCGGCGACCGAAGACGAGATCGTCGAAGAAGACGGGCTCGACGACGGCTCCGCGGCCGCGGCCGAGCTGGCGGCCGAGATGCCGTCGCACACGGCAGAAGAGCCCGCGCTCGATCGCCCGGCGTACGACGAAGAGCCGGTCGAGCTCCCGCCTGAAGAGGCCTCCGAGGTCTCCGACGACGAGTTCGTCGAGGCGCCGCCCGACACCTCGGCCGAGACCTCCGACGAGCCGGCGCTCGCCGCGCCGCCCCCCGCCGAAGAAGAACCGGCCTCGGAAGAGTGCGACGAGGCCACCTTCTTCATCGAGCAGGGCCTGTTCGAAGAGGCGAAGGAAATTCTCGAGACGGTGCAGATCGCCTACCCGGGTCACCGCAAGGCGGCCGAGCTGATGGCGCGCATCGAGGCCGCCGAGTCGGGCGAGGCGCCGCCTTCGTCGATGCAGATGCAGCCGCCGGCTCACGAGAACGGCGCCAACGGGACCAACGGCTCGGGCGCGCACGAGGTGCCGGCCGAGAGCGAGAAAGACGCGTTCGATTCTCGCGGCCGAGCTGGCGAGCGAGCTGGGCGACATGCCCGAAGAGGCGACCTCTGGCCTCACCGAGGTGCCGTCGCAGGACTTCCAGGTCTCGGTCGACGAGGTGTTCAGCGAGTTCAAGAAGGGCCTCGAGAAGATCGTGAAGCCCGAAGACGTCGACACCCACTACGACCTCGGCATCGCCTACAAAGAGATGGGCCTGATCGACGACGCGATCGGCGAGTTCGAGACCGCGCGCAAGGGCGCCGCGGGCAAACGCAAAGAGATCGACTGCCTCTCGATGACCGCCCAGCTGCACCTGGGCCGCGGCGAGGCTCCGGCGGCGATCGACGCGTACATGTCGGCGCTCACCAACGAGCACGCCAAGGGCGAGGTCGAGAAGGCGATTCGCTACGAGCTGGGCGGGGCGTACGAGCAGGCCGACAAGCCGGGCAAGGCGCTCGGCCAGTACCTCAAGGTGCAGGCGCTCGACGGCGGCTACCGCGAGGTGGCGCAGATGGTGGCGCGGTTGTCGGAGACGACGGAGCCTGAAGAAGACGATGGCCCGAAGGGCGGTCCTCCGAAGCGGCCCGGCGGTGGCGGGCCTTCGGCGTCGCGCAAAGTCGGCTACGTGTGAGCGGTACAAGGGGAACTGAGTGAGCACCTACCTCGAATTCTTCGAGCTCGCGCAGGAGCCCTTCTCCAACGCTCCGGTGAGCCGTTTTTATTACAACAGCACCCAGCACTCGCAGGCGCTCACCCGGCTGCTCCACTCGGTCAGCTACATGAAGGGCCTCTCGGTGCTGGTGGGCGACATCGGCGCGGGCAAGACCACGCTCGCCCGGCGAATGCTCGATTCGCTCCCCGAGGAAGAATACGAAGCGGCGCTGCTGGTGATCATCCACTCCGGGATCACCGCCAACTGGCTGCTCAAGCGCATCGCCCTGCAGCTGGGCGTCGAGAACCCGGCGCAGGAGAAGCTCGCGCTGCTCAGCCAGCTCTACCAGCGGCTGTTGGCGATCTACGAGCAGGGCCGCAAGGCGGTGGTGCTGATCGACGAAGCGCAGATGCTCGAGACCCGCGAGCTGATGGAGGAGTTTCGCGGGCTGCTGAACCTCGAGGTGCCGGAGCGCAAGCTGATCAGCTTCGTGTTCTTCGGCCTGCCCGAGATCGAGCGCAACCTGAAGCTCGACCCGCCGCTCGCCCAGCGGGTGTCGATGCGGTACCGGCTGGAGCCGTTCTCGCCCGACTCGACCGAGGCGTACATCAAGCACCGCATGCGGCTGGCGGGGAGCCCGCGGCTGCCGTTCTCGCCCGAGGCGATCGCCAAGGTGCACCAGCGCTCGGGCGGCACGCCCCGGGTGATCAACACCCTCTGCGACAACGCGCTGTTCGAGGCGTTCCTCAACAAGCAGTCCGAGATCTCCGGCCAGATGATCGAGCAGATCGCCGACAACCTCGGGCTGGAGCCCAACCGGGGGCCGGCCGCGAGCGCGCCTCCTCCGCCGATCCCCACCGTGCCCGCGCCGGCGCCGCAGATGACGCCGATGGTGCCGGCGATTCCTCCGGTGCGCCCGTCTGCGCCTGCGCCGGTGCCGCCCCAGGTGGCGCCCGCCGGCCCGGTCGCGGTGGCCGCCAAGCCGATGCCGGTGGTGCCTCCGGCAGTGACGATTTTGCCGCCGCCCCCGCCCCCTGACGCAGTGAATCAAGCGGGCGAAGCGCCGTCGAAACCTGCGAAGTCAGGTGTGGATCTGGCCGAGATTGATCGGTACCTCGAGGGACTCGGCAAGTTGTAGTCGTCGCAGCATCTAACCTTTATGAGCCGTCGCCTCCGACGAGCGCTGCTGGTGTTGGCGCTGGGCGTGGTGGGCCTCGTTTGCCTGCTGCGCACCGACCGCGCCGGGGCCTACGTGTGCGCTCAGATCCAGAAAGAGGTGCCCAAGCGGGTGCCTTACGCGGTGAAGATCGGCCGCTGCGAGCTGGAGCCGCTCACCCAGGCGGTGCGGCTGGAGTCGGTGACGGTGAGCGAGCAGAACGCCACCGAGCCGATGCTCACCACCGACGAGGCCTACGTTTCGCTTCGAAGCGTGCTGCTCACCGGCGTCACCCTCGACCAGGTGCGGCTGGTGAACCCCAAGGTGCGGCTCGACCTCTCTGCGATTCCCGCCTCGGGCGAGAAGAAGAAGTGCCCGCTCGACGGGCTGAAGGCGGTGCGCTTCGAGCAGCTCGAGGTGCGCAACGCGGCGGTGCAGCTGACGCTGTCGCCCACGCGCAAGCTCGACGTCGAAGGCCTCGACCTCGACTGGAAGACGCGGCGCCACACCATCGAATTGCAGGCGGTGCTGAAGGGCGGGCGCGCGGTCGCCGACGGGCGCAAGGCGGCGCTGGGCAAGACGCTGCTCGACGGCTCGCTCGACCTCGACGACGAGTCGCTCACCGTGCAGCGCGGCGAGGTTTCGGTCGAAGGCGCCAACCTCTCCGCCGCCGGCACCATCACCCAGCTGTGCGACGCGATGCCGGTGCTCGACCTCAACGGCCAGGTGTTTCTGCCGCTCACCGCGGTGTCGCGCCTGGCGCAGAAGAAGGAGCTCGAGCCGGCCGACGGGCAGCTGTGGGCGAAGTGGTCGGTCTCGGGCCGGGCCGACGCGCCGCAGGGCAGGGCGCAGCTGCAGGCCAGCGAGCTCAAGCTGGGCAAGTTCAAGCCGGGCGACTTCACCGCCGCGCTCTCGTTCAACCCCGAGCGGCTCAACCTCGACAGCTTCGAGACCAGGTCGGGCGAGGGCTGGGTGAAGGTGTCGGGCGAGGTGAAGCTGTCGGGCAAGCTGCCGGTGAAGTTCAAGATCGAGACCGAAGACGCTTCGTTCGCCCGCATCGCCGACCGCGCGTCGATCAGCGGCGCCTGGGTCGAGTTCCCAGCCAGCGTGCGCGGCACGGTGAGCGGCACGCTGCTGCCGTCGCCCGCGATCACCGGGCCGATCGAAGCCCACCTGGGGCACTTCGTGGTCGGCACCCACGCGTGGGATGCGCCGGGCCAGAACATCCTCACCTTTCAGCGGTCGCAGGCGAGGTTCAAGCTCGGGGTCTACGGCGATCGGGTGGAGTTTACCGACATCGTCGCCTCCGCGGGCGTGAAAGACGCCACCCAGCTGAAGGGCGCGGTGGTGCTCCACACCGACCAGAAGGTCGGCCTCAACATCGACGTCACCGCCGACAACCTCGAGCTCTCCGACTTCGGCAGCATCGCCGACATTCCCTGGAGCGGCGCCGGCACCGCGCAGGTCTCGATTCACGGCCCGTACTCGGCCGTCGAGATCGACGGCAAGGTGGCGCTCCACGACTTCGAGTTCGCGCATTACGCCGGCGGCCAGCTCGGCGGCCCGGTGAAGCTGCGCGGCACCACGCTCTCGTTCCCCCAGCTGCAGGGGCAGCGCGGCCGCACCCCGTACGTCGGCTACGCCGAGCTGCGGTTCTTGAAAGACGATCTCCACGTCAGCGCCCAGGCCCAGCTGGCCCAGGGCCGCACCGAAGATCTGATCGACCTGATGGCGAAGTTGTCGCCCACCATCGCCGCGCTCCAGGGGCCGCTCACCGGCGACGCCAGCGGCAACGTGCGCTTCGAGGGCCCGGCGAAGACGATCGACGGGTGGATCAACGTGAAGCTCGACGACACCCGCTACTTCGGCCGCAACTTCGGCTCCGGCGAGGTGGCGGTCAGGCTCGAGAAGCTCGAGTCGCTGGTGCTCGACCCCACCGTGCTCAAGGGCCCGGTCGGCACCACCTACGCCGCCGGCCGTTGGCACCTGAGCGGCCCGCTCGACTACGACGTGCGCATCGAGGGCGGCTCGGTGAGCGAGGCGATCGGCGCCTTCGCGGTGGAGCACGGCATCGACGGCGTGTTCAGCCTCGGCGCGCGCGTCACCGGCACCTCGGAGCTGCCGCAGATTCAGGGCTACCTCAACACCCCCGACGTCAAGTACGCCCACCAGAGCATCGGCACCTCCCAGCTGCAGGCGAAGCTCACCGGCAAAGAGATGGAGATCTGGGGCACGGTGTTCCCCGGGGTGCGCGGCAACGGCACCATCAGCTGGAACAACCAGTACCCGTACACCACCTCGCTCACCCTCGACGTGGGCGACATGCGCCCGTTCCTCCCGGTGAGCGCGGTGCGGCAGGGCCTGTCGGGTGGGCTCAAGGGCGAGCTGCGCGCGAGCGGCAACCTGCTCGCGTTCGACGGCTCGAAGGTGTCCTCCGAGCTGTCGTCGCTGCGGGTGGCGCGCGGCGATCTCTGGGTGCAGAACGAGGGCACGGTGGTGCTCGGCTACGACAACGGCCGGATCGACGTGCCCGCGTTTCACGTCAAAGGGCCGACCACCGAGCTCTCGGCCGAAGGCTTCTACGGCCCCACCAACGTCGACCTGAAGGCGCAGGGCCGGCTCGACCTGCGGCTGGCGGAGTCGTTCGTGCCCGACCTCGAGCGCACCGGCGGCGAGCTGGAGATGTCGGGCGTGATCACCGGCACGGTGAAGCAGCCGCTGCTGGTGGGCTCGGGCGACGTGCGCGACGCCAAGTTCTCGGTCAAGGGCCAGCAGATGGCGATTCGCGCGCTCTCGGGCCACGCCGAGTTCTCGCAGCAGCGCGTCTTGTTGGAAGACTTCGAGGGCTTCGCCAACGACGGCCGGGTGAAGGGCACCGGAGACCTTCAGCTCGGCTCGGGCGGCCTCAAGAACGTGCAGATCGAGATCTACCCCGACGAGGTCACCTACATCCCCCGCGCCGACCTGCCGGCCACCGTCACCGGGCACCTGCTGTTCTCGGGTCAGGCGCCGAAGGGCCAGAGCTGGCCCGACGTGTACCAGCTGCAGGGCGACCTCAACGTGGTGAAGATGCACTACACCACCCCGCTCGATCTCGAGTCGTTTCTACAGACCCGGGTGGCGCTGCCGCCGTCTGACGAGAAGCCGAACGAGTGGCTCAGCCTCAACGTCGACATCGACTGCAACGGCGGCGACATTCGCCTCGACAACAACCTGGCGCGCGGGCCGGTGAGCGGCAAGCTGACCCTGGTGGGCACCAACCTCGCGCCGCAGCTGAAGGGCACCCTGACCGCCGGCGAGGGCGCGCAGGCGTTCTTCCGCTCGTCGACCTTCAACGTCAACCACGGCTCGCTGCAGTTCAACCGGGCCGACCCGGCCACGGTCGACTTCTCTGCCGTCGCCCAGGTGCGCGAGTACACCGTCAACGTGAAGGCGTTCGGCCGCCTGTCGGAGCCGAAGGTGTCGCTCACCTCCACCCCCTCGCTGCCCGAGAACGACATTCTCTCGCTGCTCACCCTCGGGGTGACTTCGCGCGAGAAGGTGGCGAGCGAGGCCGGCGCGGGTCTGGCCGCCGAGGCGCTGTTGTCGGCCACCGGTCTGCAGCGCGAGGTGCAGCGCTTCTTGAAGAAGGGCGACGCGGTGGTGATCAAGGACCAGCAGGTTCACCTCTCGACCACCTTCAACGAAGCGACCGGGCAAGCGGAGCCGTCGGTGCAGTGGGAGGCGAAGGTGATCTCCGACAAGGTCGGGGTGAAGGTGACCTACCCGGTGACCGGCCGCGGCCGAAAGGTCGAGGCGCAGTACCACATCAATGATCGCGCCTCGGTGAAGGCGCAGTGGGACGACCAGAGTGAAAATTCCTCGGTCGGAAACCCCGGAGTCGATCTCAAGTTCAAGTTCCAATGGGAGTGAGCCTGCTCTTGGGGGGAGTGTTGGCGGTGCTCGCGCTCCCGGGAGCGCCGCCGCCGGGCGTGGAGGCGCCCACCAAGGTGAACGCGGTCGAGGTGCGGCTGCCTCCCGGCTCAGACCCCGCGCTGCTGAAAGACATTCCCCAGCTGGTGGCGGTGGGGAAGGGCCGCGAGCTGTCGCTGCGCGACGTGCAGAAGTCGATCGAGCGGCTGATGGGCACCGGGCGCTTCGGCAGCGTCGAGGTGCGCGCCGAGCCCGACGGAGACGGGGAGCGGATCGTCTTTCTGCTCGAGCCGAAGCAGGTGCTGGCGGAGATCTACTTCGAGAACCACCTGGTGCTCAACGACGCCGAGCTGCTGGCGGCGTCGAAGCTCGCCAAGGGCAACGAGTTCTACCCGGAGCTGGTGCAGCAGGCGACCGACGGCATTCTGCGGGCCTACTCGCGCAAGGGCTACCGGGCGACCACGGTGACCGCCACGGTGACCGAGGGCGACGAAGGGGTGAGCCTCGGGCTGAGGGTCGAAGAGGGGCCGCCCACCCGGCTGGAGCACGTGGTGGTGTCGGGAGACGCCGGCCTCACCCCGCGCCAGCTGATGGAGGTGTTGCAGCTGGAGCTGGGCAGCGTGCTCAACCTCGACCAGGTCGACGCCGCGCTCGCGCGCCTGAAAGACCGGCTGAAGCAGGAGCACTTCTACCGGGCCCGGGTCGACACCCCCGAGACCGACGACTCCGGGCGGCTGGTGATACCGGTGCAGGCGGGGCCGCGGCTGTCGATCGCCTTCAAGGGCAACCGCTTCTTCGGGCCTCACGCGCTGAAGAGCGTGCTCGGCTACGACGGCTCCGAAGCGCTCGACTCGTCGCTCACCGAGCGGTTGGCCACCAAGCTGGTGACCTTCTACCAGTACCGCGGGTTTCGCGACGCGCGGGTGCGCTGGGAGGAGAAGGGCACGCCCCACGACGCCGAGCTCACCTTCGTGCTCGACGAGGGCCCGCGCTGGGTGGTGAACCAGATCACCTTCGAGGGCAACGCGCAGATCTCCCAAGCCGAGCTGAAGGGGGTGCTGGCCGACGCGGTGCGCGCCACGTCGCCCGACCCGGGCGAAGACTTTCACCCGCTCACCGACCCGCTGCAGCTCGACGGCAAGAAGCACCCGACGCCGTTCTCGAACATGCCCTCGCCGGAGCCGGAGCAGGTGGCGGTCGACGCCGCCTACGAAGAGGCCGCCCGGGCGATGGTGAACCTCTACCGCGAGCGCGGCTTCACCAAGGCCACCGTCGCGCTCAAAGAGCTGGTGCTGGAGGACAACGGCAAGGCGCACGTCACCTTCGAGGTGCAGGAGGGCCTCAAGGTCTCGGTGAACGACATCAAGGTGATCGGCGCGCCCGACAAGCGCTTCCCCAAGCTCGATCAGCCGTACAAGACCGGCTCGCCGTACTCGGTGCGCATGCTGGAGCGCTGGCGGCAGTCGCTGATCAACGAGCTGCAGCACATGGGCTACCTCTACGCGACGGTGGAGGCGGAGGCGGCGATCGAGGGCAACTCGGCGCACCTGCTGTTCAAGTGCGTGCCCAACGATCGGGTGGTGGTGGGCAAGGTGCTGATTCGCGGCATCAAGCGCACCGCCGAGCCGGTGGTTCGCCACGCGGTCACGCTCCACGAGGGCGAGGTGCTCGACATCGATCAGCTGTTCGCCTCCCAGCGCAACCTGCTCACCCTCGGCATCTTCAACTCGATCGACGTGCGGTTGCTCGCGCCCGACACCGCCGAGCCGGTGAAAGACGTCGAGGTGGTGCTCGAAGAGCGCATACCCATCGATGGTGAGTTCGGTCTCGGCTACTTCCTCGCCGAGGGCCCGCGGGTCGGCGTCGACGCCCAGGCGCCCAACCTGTTCGGCCGCGCGATCAACGCCTCCGGCCGGCTGACGCTGAACTACTTCGCCGCCTCCGCGCCGGCGCTCTCCCGCCAGGTCGACGTGTCTGACCTCGCCGGCCCGGAGCTGATCGGAGGCCGCGGCAACATCTCGCTGTCCAACCGTGGCCTGCTCCCCGCCGACATCGGGATGCGCGTCGACCTGCTCGGCGAGCGCCTGTTTCGGCAGTCGTACCGCTTCACCCGCTTCGCGTTGGTGCCCGGCCTCGACTGGTCGACCACCAACTTCACCGTGCCCGGCTTTCCCTTCGCCAAGCAGAAGCTGACCTTGCAGCTGCAGTACGAGCTGGAGTGGTCGCGCGTGTTGCCGGTGAGCAGCTTCGAGGGCCAGGTGCTGCCGCTGGTGCGCGCCGACCAGGAGCGCCTGCGGTTCTTGTTCGGCACCTTCGCGCTCCAGACGGTGCGCTTCGTGCCCACGCTCGACCTGCGCGACGACGCGTTCACGCCCCACAAGGGCATGCTGGTGCAGGGGTCGATCGAGTCGACCTTCGACGTCTACACCCGCGACCAGAACGCCAACTTCGTGCCGGTGCGGTTTCTCAAGGTCACCGGCACGGTCACCAACTACTTCTCGATCGGCAAGTCGATGGTGTTGGCGCTCTCGGCGCGGGCGGGAAAAATCTTTCCGCTCGAGGCCGGCTCGGTCACCCCGCCGGTGAAGCGCTTCTTCATGGGCGGTGCGTCGTCGATTCGCGGCTTCCCCGAAGACGGGTTGATCGCCGCCGACCAGCGGGCCGACTACGCGCGGCAGGTGAACGACTGTCGCACATTGGCCTCCTCCTACGGCTGCACCAACTCGGCGCGCACGCTGTTGGCCGGGCAGTCGGTGGCCTCGCAGGGGGGCGAGCTCTTCTACCTTGGAAAAGCGGAGCTTCGATTCCCCGCGTTCAGCAGCTTCGACTGGGGCGTGTTCTTCGAGGCCGGCAACCTCTGGCTGGGCCCGATGACTTCGTTCTCGTTCCGCACGGTTGCAGGAGTGGGTTTGCGGTACACCACGCCGATCGGCCCGCTCGCGCTCGACCTGGGGTTCAACCTGTTCCCCGACCCAGTGCTGAACGAGGGTTACGTGCAGCCGCACTTCAACATCGGCTTGTTTTGAAACGCTCTCGATGTTCCGCCGACGAAACCCATACCCGCGAGGATTGAGCGGGAATCCTCAGGGGCCGTTAGGGTTTTTCTTGTATGGCGACGTGCACCAAGTGCGGAAAAGAGACGGCGGTGGCCGCCAGGTTCAACCGGCAGCTGTGCGCGAGGTGCACGCTGTCGAGGCTCACCGCAGCCGAGTGGGCGGCGTTGGCTCCGTCGGCGGCGATGATGACGGCGTTCCTGTTGGGCGTCTCGGTGTTCCTGCCGTACGAGACGATTCACCTGCTGCGCATTCTGCTCGCTCAACTTCACGGCTGACCTTCGCGGCGGCGCTCGCCCTCGGGCTGTGCGGCTGCGCCGGCGTCAACGCCTCGCTCGACGCTTCGGAGCGCTCGGTACCGGCCGGCCGGAGCGTGACGGTGACCCTGAGGAACAACGCGGTCCTCTCGCGGCTCGGCCACGGCGTGCTCCCGTGCACCGCCTGGCTCGAGCGCCAGCAAGGCGACGGGTGGAAGCCGGTGCCGGCGGGCGAGGAGGCCTGCATCGCGTTGCTCGAGCTGCTCTCGCCGTCGAGCCACGAGGGCTTCGGCTTTCAGCTCCCGTTCGAGGCCGAGCCCGGCCGCTACCGGGTGTGCACCCGGGTCAGCGACGAAGGGCCGGGCTGGCTGCGCGCCAGCCGCGACCAACAACTCTGCACCGATGACTTCGACGTGACGGCGCGCATCCGCTAGCCTGTTTGGCGAGTGTTCTACCGCTTCGTCAGGGCGACGATTCGCTTCGCGCTCGGCCTCTTCTACCGGCTGCAGGTGGTGTTTCGCGCCCAGGACCTCGACGGGCCGGTGATGTTCGTCGGCAACCACAACAACAGCCTGATCGACCCGGCGCTGGTGTTCGTGATCACCGAGCGCCAGGTCACCTTTCTCGCCCGGGAGCCGCTCTTTCGCGCGCCGGTGTTCGGCTGGGTGCTGCGCGGGCTGGGGGCGCTGCCGGTCTACCGCAAGCAAGACCACCCGGGCCTGATGGAGAAGAACGAGGGCACACTGGAGGCGGCGGCGGGCGCGCTCAGAGACGGCAAGGCGATCGTGATCTTCCCGGAGGGCAAGTCGCACTCCGACCCGCAGATGGCGGAGATCAAGACCGGCTGCGCCCGCATCGCGCTGCGGGTGGTGAAGGGCGGCAAGCCGCTCCGCATCGTGCCGGTGGGGCTGACCTACGCCCAGAAGCACCGCTTTCACTCCAAGGTGCAGGTCGAGGTCGGCGAGCCTCTGGTGGTGCCGCCCGCGCCGGCGTCGGGTTCGCCCGAAGAAGAGGCCGAGTGGGTGCGCGCGCTGACCGACCAGGTGGCCGAGAAGCTGCGCGCGGTCACCCTCAACCTCGAAGAGTGGGCCGACCTGAAGCTGATCGAGACCGCCGAGAACCTCTACTCGCTGAAGATCGGAGAGAAGGCGAAAGACCCGGAGCGGATGCGCCGCTTCGCCCAGGGGGTGAAGCTGCTCCGCGCCGAGCAGCCCGACCGGTTCGAGCGCATTCGCGAAGACGTGATGTCGTTTCGCATGCGGCTCGAGATGGTGAACGCCGACCCCTCGACGCTCAAGCTGCAGTACCGCAAGAGCGAGGTGGCCCGCTTCATCGGCCGAAACCTGCTGGCGATGACGGTGGGGTTCCCGCTCTTCACGCTCGGGGTGCTGCTGTTCTTCATACCGTTCTGGTTGGTGCGGCTGTCGGCGCGCATGCTCCCGCTGCTCAAAGACCGGGTGGGCACCTACAAGTTCGTCGCCTCGCTGCTGCTCACCCCGATCTGGCAGGCGCTGCTCTGCTGGCTGGCGTTTCGGGGGTGGGGCGTGCTCGGGGCGGTGCTGGCCCTGGCGCTGGCGATGCCGCTGGCGCTCTACACCCGTTACTTCGTCGAGCGCCGGAGGAGCGCGTTCGGTGACGTTCTGACCTTCTTCACGATCGGCAGCCGGTCGCGGTTGAAGCAGCGGCTGATATTCGAAGGCGAAGCGCTGGCGGCGCAAATAGAGAAGGTCGCCGATGAGCTTCGCCCGCGCGTGGTCGGCGAAACGGCCGCCTGAACCTTTTTCAGCAATCGGTATTTACATCGTCCGTACGGCGCACGTGGCGCGGTGGATGGGGCTGATTCTGACGATGATCGCGTTGGCGGCGCAGGCGGCGGAGCCTGCGCCCATCGAGGCCCATCGAGCCTCGGGGTCGATCCACGTCAACGGCCGGTTCGACGAGCCCTCCTGGGCCGAAGCCAAGCCCTTCGATTCGTTCGTCGAGAGCTTTCCCGAAGAGAACAAGGCGCCCTCGATGCGCACCGAGGTTCGGGTGCTCTACGACGACACCAACCTCTACATCGGGGTGAAGTGCTTCGACCCCGAGCCGTCAAAAGTGCTGCGCAACCTGGGTCGTCGCGACACCACCCCGATCGCCGACCAGCTGGAGATCGCGATCGACTCCGCGGGAGACCGGCGCACCGGCTACTCGTTCAACGTCAACGCCGGGGGCGTGCTCCGCGACCTGCTGCTGTTCGCCGACTTCAACAGCACCGACACCTGGGACGCGGTGTGGGACGCGGCGGTCGATCTCACCCCCGAGGGGTGGACCGCGGAGCTGGAGATTCCCCTTCGGGTGTTGCGCTACTCGCGCTCGGGCAACCCGTGGGGAATTCTGGTGAGGCGCCGGGTGCCGCGCACGCACCAGGTGTTCGACTCGACGCTCAACCCGCGCAACGCCAACCCGCAGAGCCCGGGCGCGATCGTGGTCTCGCGCTTTGGCCCCCTCACCGGGCTGGGCGATCTCGACCCCAAGCGCGACATCGAGCTCACCCCCTACGCGGCGGCGCGCGGCGCGTTGCGGCCCCAGTTCTCCGACCCGACCCGGCCCAACCCGCGGCTGTTCGACCCGTCGATCGACCTCGGCCTCGACTTCAAGATGGCGCTCACCCCCGAGCTGTCGCTCACCGGCGCGGTGAACCCCGACTTCGGCCAGGTCGAAGCCGACGCGGTGATTCAGAACCTGTCGACCGCGGAGCCGTTCTTCCCCGAGAAGCGGCCGTTCTTTCTGCAGGGGCTCGATCTGTTTCAGCCGGTGGGCGCGGAGTACGGCTCGCCGCAGCAGATGTTCTACTCGCGGCGCATCGGGCTCGAGGCGCCGATTCTCGGAGCGGTGAAGCTGGTGGGCAGCGTCGGCCACGGCCTCGACATCGGCGTGCTGGAGAGCCTGGTGATGGGAGCCGGCAACCCGTCGACGATTCCGGTCGGGTACATGGACCCCGACTCCACGACGCTGGGGCCCTTCGAGCAGAAGGCGAACCGCCATTGGGACTTTCACCTGGTGACGCCGCTCCACTTCGGGCCCAACGACGCCTTGCCGATCGCCCACCCGGTCGCCACCAACTACCTGGCGGCGGTGGCGCGCGAGCGCTTTTGGGAGACCTCGAGCGTGGGGCTGGTGTTCACCGCGGCCACGCCGCTGCAGGCGCGCTGCACCCGAAACGAGTTCGCGAACGACGCCGACTACCTCGCCGCCGGCTGTGCTTCGCGGGGCGCCAACGCGCTCGCGGTCGACTGGAACCTGCGAACCACCGACGGGGTGTGGGGTTTTCTCGGTCAGGCCGAAGGCTCGCAGCAGGTGGGCGGAGATCCCGCCGGGCGGGTGCTGGCCGACGGCACGGTGATGAAGCCGAACGACCTCGGCTGGGGCGGCCACTTTCGCGCCGGCAAGCTGGGCGGCGAGCCGTTTCGGTTCGACGTGGTCTACGTGGTGCAGACCGCGAAGCTCGACCTGAACGCGGTCGGCTTTCAGCAGCTCACCAACTACCAGTGGGCCGATCTCGACCTGCACTACGTGAAGCCGAACGGCTTCGGCCCGATTCACCAGTTCAGCCTCGACTACCGGTTGGATCTCAACTGGACCGCCGACAGCCGGCTGCTCGAGCGCGGCATCAACATGAGCGTTCAGAGCCAGGCGCAGCTGCCGAGCTTCGACACCATCGGGCTGCAGGCGGGCCTCGAGATGCCCCAGTACGACACCCGGGAGATTTACCAGGCGGGGGTGGCCTTCGAGCGCCAGACCGACATCTTCCTCGCTGCGTTCGGGAGCAGCGACCCCTCGCGCGCGCTGTCGTTCAGCGGCGACATCTTCGGCTACAAGCTGTTCTCGGTCGGCAAAGAGAAGCAGGCCTGGGGCTGGGGCTGGGACGGCACCGCGATCTGGCACCCGATCTCCGCGCTGGAGACCCGGGTCGACGCCAGCTACGGCCACAAGCCGCAGGGCGCGCGCTGGCTGGAGACCGACGGCAACATCGCGCTGTTCGGCTTTCAGGACCCGGCGTTCTTCTCGGTCACCCTGCGCCAGCAGGTGGTGATCACCTCGCGGCTCACCTTTCAGGTCTACGCGCAGCTGTTCTCTTCGGCGGTGCGGTACGCGGGCGGTTTCTGGTCGGGCACGATCGACGGCAAAGACCACCTCGCGGGCAGCGATCTGCAGCCGACGACGTACAGCGGCACGAACCCGAACACCCACACCTCGGCGCTCAACCTCAACGCAGTGCTGCGCTGGGAGTACCGGCTCGGCTCGACGCTGTTCGTGGTCTACAGCCGCTCGCAGGGCGAGTACGTCTCGAGCGTGGGGCCGGTGGCGACCAGCTCGCTGCCCTCGTACCTCTTCAGTGGCCCGGCCACCGACACCTTCATGGTGAAGTGGTCATACTGGCTGAACATCTGACGGCCCTCGCCGCCAGTGCTTGAGGCCGAAGAGCAGCACCAGGCCACCGAGCGCCACCGGTATCGCGTTGAGCTTGATCGCCACCGCCAGGTCGTAGGCGTCGGAGATGCGGCCGATCAGGTTGGGAGACGCGGCGTCGCCCAGGAGGTGCATCACCAGCATCGCGATGCCGAAGGCGAACGCGCGCAGCGGCGCCGACACCGAGTTCACCAGCGCCGCGTTGAGCGGGCCGTTGTTCAAGAAGATGAACAGCTGGGCGAAGGTGAGCGAGAAGAACACCGGCGGGCAGACGGTGAGGCCGAGAATCTCGACCCGCCAGGGCGAGTCGACCGCGGCCGCGTAGACCATCAACGGCGCCGCGCAGAGCAGGCCGATCGCCGAGAGCGCCACGCCTCCGCCGCCGAAGCGCTTGTCGAGGCGATCGCCGGCGAAGCCGCCGAGAATGGTGCCGACGAAGCCGCCGATCACCGTGGTGGCGCCGAGGGTGAGCCCGGCTTCGGTGTCGCTGAAGCCGCGCATCGTCGAGAGGTACTTCGGCATCCAGAAGCCGAGGCCGCCGACCGAGAAGGTCATCAGCGTCAGACCCGCCGTCGCGTACCAGAAGCGGGCGCTGCCGCGGATCGCCTTGATGCCCTCGGCGAACGGAATCTTCGCCGGTTTCTCGGCGTCGGTGGCGCCGCGCTCCGGCTCGGGCGTGGAGAGCGCGAGCAGCGCCAGCACCAGGCCGGGAATGCCGCCGACGTAGAAGGCGTGCCGCCAGCTGGCGTGCTCGGCCATCGCTCCGCCGAGCACGAAGCCCGCCGCGGCGCCGAGTGGCATCGCGGTGTAGAAGACCGCCAGCATGCGGGTGCGCCGCGCGGGCGGGAACAGGTCGGAGATCACCGACGGCGCGGTGGTGCCGTAGCCGGCCTCGCCGACGCCGGTGAACGCGCGCGCGAGCATCAACAACCCGAAGGTGGCGGCCAGGCCCGAGCCGATGGTGGCGACGCTCCAGATCGCGACCGCGATCGCGATCAGCACCCGCCGCGGCATTCGATCGCCGAGGTAGCCGCCGAGCGGAGACATAAACATGTAGACGACCATGAAGATGGTCGCCAACCGCCCGCCCTGCTCGTCGTTGAGATGAAACTCGTCCTGCATCCGCTTCATCACGCCCGCGAGGATGTAGCGGTCGAGATAGTTGAGCAGGTTGATGACGGTGAGAATGGCGAGGCCGTACCACGCCCTGGAGCGGCTCAAGCTTTCGACCCGAACCTGGCCATCAGCAGGCCCCAGCGCAGACCGCGGTCGCTCACCCGAACGTCGTGGGCGCCGACCCGTCGCATCGCCGCTTCGAGAATCGCCGCTCCGACCGGGATCACGTCGGCGCGCTTCGGCTGCAGCCCGGGCACCTTGCGGCGCTCTTCGAGGCCGAGCGCGGCCATGTGGTGGGCCACGCCGCTCACGTCGGCCAGGCTCAGAGTGGCGCCGTGAACCTGGGTGGCGTCGTACGGGTCGAGGCGCCGGTGCACGCTGCACACCGTGGTCACCGTGCCGGCGACGCCGACGAAGGTCGCGCCCGCGGGCGGCTGGGGCAGGGGAGCGAAGGTCTCTTCGAGGTGGCTGCGCACCTTGAGCAGCTCGTGCTCGGAGATCGGGTGGGCGGTGACGAACCGCTCGGTCAACCGCACCGAGCCGACGTCGAAGCTGTGGCGGTAGGTCACTTGGCCCTGCGCGTCGCCGAAGATCAGCTCGGTGCTGCCTCCGCCGATGTCGACCACGATCATCGGGGTCTTGCCGCCGAAGTCGGTCCACGCGGAGGTGAACGACAGCTGCGCCTCTTCGTCGCCGGAGATGATCTCGGGCCGCACGCCCGCGCGGCGAAACGCGCCCTCGAGGAAGTCTTTGCCGTTGGAGGCGTCGCGGGCGGCGCTGGTGGCGCTCACCGCGATCTCTTCTGCGCCCAGCTTGCGCGCCTCGGCGGTGAAGCCCTCGAGCACCTTCAGGGTGTCTTCGATCGCCGCCGACTCCAGCGTCTTGGTGCGGTCGACGCCGCGGCCGAGCCGGGTGATCTCGGCGCGCTCGACCACCGCTTCGAAGCGGCCGGCTTTCTTTTCTGCGACGAGGAGCAGCACCGAGTTGGTGCCGATGTCGATCGATGCGTAGCGGCCCATGGCGGCCGCCAACCTAGCACTTAGGTCCGTTGAAGAAAGGTTCGCACGACGCTCGCGAGGCGTTGGTACTGCTCGATGCGGTTGTAGCGTTGGGCACTGACGCGTAACAAAACGCGCCCGTCGACCGCCATCACCGGCACCTCGAAGCGCTGCTCGCGAATCAGGTGGTCCGACAGCGCCTGCGCCTTCTGCTTGCTCAGCCCGGGCAGCTCCACCGCGTACATGCTCCCGCGCATCGAGTCGGGCGCGAACGGCTGCAGGCCCAGCTCGCTCAAGAGCACCCCGCCGGCTTCGAGGGCGAGCGCGTGGTTCTTCTTCATCACCTCGGGCCAGCCGCCGGGCTCGAGCGAGGCGATCGCGTCGAGCGCAGAGGGCACCGAGAGGTACGACGAGACGTCTTCGGTGCCGCCGTAATCGAACTCGAGGTGAAAGCGGCTGCGATCGGTGCGCTCGAGGTTGGCGCCGTGGCTGATCACCAACGGCTGCAGCCCGTCCGTCAGCTCGTCGCTCACCCAGAGGAACGCCGCGCCCTTCGGCGAGCAACACCACTTGTGGAGGTTGCCGGTGTACCAGTCGGCGTTCAGCGCCTGGAGCTGCAACGGCAGCATGCCCGGGGCGTGGGCGCCGTCGATCATCACCTGCACGCCGCGCGACTTCAGCGCGCCGATCAACCCTTCGATTGGGAACACCAACGCCGACGGCGAGGTGACGTGGTCGAGCAGCGCCCAGCGGGTGCGCGGCGTCACCGCGGCGAGCACCACTTCACTCACCTGCTCGTGCCTCAGCAGCGGGAACGGCAGCTTGGCGATCACCACTTCCGCGCCGGTGCGCTTCGCCACCGCGTTCATCGCGTTGAGGCACGCGTTGTAGACGTGATCGGTGGTGAGCAGCTGATCGCCGGGCTTCAGCCGCGGCTCCAGCCAGCGCAGCACGGTGTTCACCGCGGTGGTGGCGTTGTGAACGAAGACCGTCTCTTGCGGCGCGGCGCCGATGAACTCGCACAACCGCACTCGGGCTTTGTCGATCGCCGGCTCGAGCAGGTCGACGAAGAAGCGCACCGGCTCCTTCTCCATCAGGTCGCGCCAGCGGCGCTGCTCTTCGAGCACCGGCTCGGGCGTGGCGCCGAAGCTGCCGTGGTTGAGAAAGTCGATCGACGGGTCGAGGCGCCAGAACGGCATCGCGCCACTATCTCAAAGGCCGCGCTCCAGCACAGGCACAGATGGCTCGAAGCCCAACGCCGACAGAAACGCGGTCGCGCCTTCGCTGCCGGCCTGCACCTCGGCGCGGAGCTTCAAGCAGCCCAGCCGCCTTGCCTCGCGCGCCGCTTCTTCCACCAACGCTTCGAGCTCGAACGCCAGCCCGGTCTCCGACGCCAGCGCGGTGAGGTGCGCCACCGGCGAGCCCTGGAGCGGGTGGAGCGCTTCGACCACCGCCACCGCCACCACCTCGCCCATGCGCTCCGCCACCAGCACCCGGGGCCAGCCGAGGGTGAGCACCCGCTCGACGCCTTCGACGGTGACGCTGCCCGAGAGCTTGTCGATCAACGCCGCCACCGCCGCCGCGTCTTCAGGCTGGGCCCGCCGCGCGCGCAGGAGCCGCCCCTGCACTTGAACCGCGGCCCGGCTGACTCGTCGCTGACTCATGAGCTCCACTTGTGCACCCTCCGTACCGATACGCGCTGCGGGATGAACATTTGTTCTGCAATGTTGACGCTGCGTGTCGTGTGACGCCGCTTGCGTGGAATGGGTTCCGGGGCCTATGCGGACGACGGAATTCTTCCTACGGGGTGCAACAACATGCCGGCGTTCTCACGAATCGTTGGGTCGGGTTTCGTCACCGGCGAAGTCACGGTGCCGAACGCAAAGATGGAGCAGGTCTGCGATACCACCGACGAGTGGATTCGCGAGCGCTCCGGAATTCAGCAGCGCTACTACGTGCGCGAGGGCACCGCGACCTCTGACCTGGCGGTGCAGGCGGCGAAGAAGGCGCTCGAAGACGCCAAGCTGACCGCCAACGACATCGACTACATCGTCTGCGCGACGATGACGCCCGACTACTACTTCCCCGGCATCGGCAGCATCGTGCAGGCGAAGTTGGGCATGAGCAACGTGCCGGCGCTCGACATTCGCCAGCAGTGCTCGGGCTTCGTCTACGGCCTCCAGGTGAGCGACGCGCTGATCCGCGCGGGCGCGGGCAAGAAGCTGCTCTTCATCGGCGCCGAGGTGCACACCGGCTTCATGCCGTTCTCGAAAGAGGCGTGGAACCTGCTGATGGGCGACGACACCGCCCAGGTGAAACCCGAAGACCGCGAGTGGCACTCCAAGTTTCGCCACCTCACCGTGCTGTTCGGCGACGCCGCGGGCGCGGTGGTGTTGCAGCCGACCGAAGACGAGACCCGCGGGTTGCTGGGCTTCGTGGCGCACTCCGACGGCAAGAACGTCGAGAGCCTCTACGTGCCGTCGGCGGGCTTCGCGTACCGCCCGTACTTCGACGAGAAGATGGCGAAGGAAGGCCGCGGCGTGCCGGTGATGGACGGCAAGGCGGTCTTCAAGATGGCGGTCACCAAGATGCCCGAGGCGATCCACGAGGTCTGCGCCAAGGTGGGCGTGAAGATCGACGACATCAACCTGATCATCCCGCACCAGGCGAACCTGCGGATCAGCGAGGCGATGCAGAAGGCGCTCAAGCTGCCCGACGAGCGCGTCTACAACAACATCCACAAGTACGGGAACACCACCGCAGCCACGATTCCGATCGCGTACGACGAGTGCCGCAAGTCGGGGCGAATCAAGAAGGGCGACCTGGTGTGCTTCGTCGGCCTCGGTGCCGGCTTCCACTGGGGCGCCGCGCTGATGCGCGAGTAGTTTCACGCCGCACCGGGCTCGCGGGTCAACCTCCCGATGGGCCTGTTCTCAGGGCTGTTCAAGCGCAAACCACCGGCCTGGTCGGGCTTCTCCGACCGGGCCGTTTTCGATCGCTTCATCGATCGCGCGGGGGCGGCGCTCGCCTCCGCCGGGCACCCTCAGGAGCGCTTTCGCCTCGAGAGCGGCGAGGCGGTCTTCGCGGTGCCGGCCGGTGACGCGCACGCCCGCATTCACGATCTCGCCCACGCGTGCGCCCAGCTGCCCGAAGACCAGTGGGAGCCCCCGCTGCAGACGTTCGCGCGCACCAAGGGCGATCCCCTCGGGGACCAGCGGCCTCCGGCGCCACCGAAAGCGCCCAAGGTCGAGCGGCTGAAGTTCGATCGCGGCCTGGTGCGCTCGCAGATCTTCTCCGCCGAGTACATCGGAGTGGTCGCCGCCGACGCGATCTTGAAGCGCCCGCTGTTCGACGGGCTGTTCGAGGTGGTGATGCTCGCGATCCCCGGCGGCGAAGTGACGCTCGGGCGCGGCGAGGCCCGTCAGAGCGGCCTCTCGGACGACGAGCTGTTCGCGCTCGGCCGGGTCCAATCGGCGGCGGCGACCCAGACTACGGTGACGCCGCTGGTCTCCGAGGGCCGCCCGATCGAGGTCGCGGTGAGCAACGACTTCTATCTCGCCGCCCAGGCGCTCGAGGTGTTCGAGCGGCTCGAAGCGCCCGACGGGGTGGTGGCCTGCTTCGTCTCGTGGCATCACGTCTGTACGGCGGTGCTCGCACCGGGTGAAAAGCCCGAGGCCGCGCTCGCCGCGCTGAAGAGCTTCGTCGCGGTGCTGGAGCCGAAGATCAGCGTCACCGCCAGCGAGGCGCTCTTCTCGCGCATCGGCTACTTCAAGAAGGGCGAAGGCTGGACCGCGGTGGCCTGAGGCTGCTTCACTCGCGTCGTGCTCGGGCGGCTGCTGGCGGTGGCGTTGCTCACGGCGACGGCGTGCAGCCGCTGCGGCGCCCGAAGCCACCACGCCTCCGCCGTTCGCGCGAGGGCCGCGGTGAGCTCCAATGCCTACGAGCCGGTGCCGCCAGGCGTCGCCGCCGCGATGGCGTTTCGCGGCTCCGACGGCTGCAAGGCGCTGAAGCTGCTTCAAGACGAGTACGACAAGGCGGCGCTCGCGGGCGACGTACGCACGGCGTCGATCGCGCTCCACCGCGCCGGCGACATCTACCGCGACGTGTACGGCAACTGCGAAGGGGTGGCGATGCTCGAGCGCGTCTACTCCGCGGGCGATCTCTACCAGCGCGCGTACCTGCTCGACCGGTTGCGCGGCGACGAGCGGCTGGCCGGTCTGGCGGCGAACGACCTCGGCATCGACAGCCGCAGCGAAGGCGGCGACTTCGTGCGCTGGTTCGACGAAGCGGTGCGGCTGCGGCGCGACGCGGGCAGTCCCGACGAGCTGCAGATCTCCCTCAACAACCTCGGCGGAGCGTTGATGCTCCACGGCAGGGGAGAGCGCGCGGTGCAGGCGCTCGACGAGTCGCTCGCGCTCGCGGTCGATGCCGGCAACCCGGTCGCAGAGCGCAAGGTGCGCATCAACCTCGCCGCCAGCGAGCTGGTGCTCGCCGAAGACGGAGGCGTCGAGCACCAGCAGCGCGCCGTCGCCCACCTGAAGCGGGTGAGGGTGCTGACCCGAGACGCGGGCTCAGACGACGCCGACGTCTGCCACGGGCTCCGCATCGACCAGGTGGCGCTCTGCGAGCGTCTGCTCGCTCAGTGAGGCGCGGCGAGCCGCTTCTTCCACATCGGCGTCAACAGCGCCCGGTCGTGCGCGCTGGTCGAGGGCGGCTCGCCGGGAAAACCCTCCAGCTTGCTGAGCGCGCGGTGCGCGGCCACGAACACCCCGTCGTCGGGATCGTCGAGCAGCTTCAAGAACAGCGGCAGCTGCGCGCGATCGCCGAGCGTCGAGAGCGCCTTCACCGCCGCGGCGCGCGCCTCGGCGTCGGGCGCTGACGTGCACGCCACCAGCAGCTTCACCCGATCGGTGATCGCGTGCTGCTCGAGCCACTCGAGCGCCTCCAGCTGGCACCCCGTCGCCGCGCCGGTGAACGCCTTCTCCGCGTCGGGCCCCTCGTGCAGCACCAGCGCCCGGAGCGCCCGGCGCTTCACCCTCGGCACTGGGCTGGCTGCCAGCGCCACCAACGCGGCGGTCGCCCGAGGATCGGGTTGAGGGTCGAGGTCTTGCCCGTCGTACATGCCGCCGAAGACGACGAAGCCGGCCCGGCTCTTGGCGCTCCCGAAACGGCCGAGCGCGTCGATCGCCTCCGGGTTGTCGGGCCCGGCCGCGGCCGCCAGCGCGGGCACCGAAGCCGGCTGCTGCAGCCAGCCCAGCACCTGCGCCGCCCGGCGCTTGTCGTCGTCGCCGGCCTTCTTCGACGCCAGCGTCGCCTCAGCGCCGGCGCGCAGGCCGTCGAGCTCGGAGCCACCGGTGGCCTTCACCGTGCGCGCGCGCTTGAACGCCTCCGCCGCGTAGGTGTCGGCGGCGTGCGGCGAGCTCCAGTCGTACGAGCCGTGAAAGCCCGGCATCAACGCCGGGTCGACCTTGTTACCGGAGACCCAGTTGCTGACCCAGACCCGATCGCTGACGGGCGCCGCGGCGAGAACCGCCAGCAGCGCCCAGCCGCTCACTTGCCCCACGCGGGAGTCGAGAAGCTCCCGCCACCGGCCGGCAAGGCGACCTGGTTGTTGCCATCGAAGGTCATCACGAACAGCGCGGGGGTGCCGCCGGTGCGGGTGGAGCTGAAGACGATCAGCCGGCCGTTGGGCGAGAACGAGGGCTCCTCGTTGTTGCCCTGGTCCTGGGTGAGGCGGTTCACCTTGCCGGTGGCGACCTCGATGGTGAACAGGTCGAACGCGTTGCGCTCGTCGCGGGCGGTGAAGGCGATCAGATCGCCGCGCGGGCTCCAGTCGGGGGTCTGGTTGTAGTTGCCCTGAAAGGTGATTCGCTTCACGTCGGAGCCGTCGGCGCCCATCAGGTAGATCTGCGGGGTGCCGCCGCGGTTCGACACGAACGCCAGCCGCTTGCCGTCGGGCGACCAGGAGGGGCTGGTGTTGATGAAGTAGGGCGTGTTGGTGATCTGCTTCGCGCTCGAGCCATCGGCCGCCGCGATCCAGATCTGCGAGCTCTCACCGTCGGCGAGCGAGTACGCGATGCGCTTGCCGTCGGGGCTGTAGGCGATGCCGGTGGCCATGCGGCCCTGGGCCACCAACACCCGCGCCTCGCCACCCGGGCGGCCGACCCAGAGGTCGGGCTTGCCTTTGCGGTACGAGGTGAACGCCACCGAGCCGTCGGGCGCCAGGGTGGGGAGCAGGTTGATGCCGCCGGAGGCGACGGTCGCCGGGTTCTTGCCGTCCCAGTCGGAGATGAAGACGTCTTTGCCGGTGCCGTTCTTCTTCACCCACGCCAGGTGAGTGAGGAACGGGCCCGTCTCTTTGGTGAAGTGCTTGTAGAGCGCGTCGGCGAGCTTGTGGGCCAGCTTGCGCGACTCCTTCGCAGGGGCGGAGTCGGAGACCTTGAGGTCTTCCTTCTGCGCGCCGACCGAGAACAGGCGCAGATCGCCGCGGAGGGTGTCGCCGTCGAGGGTGAGCTGGGTCTTCACCAGCAGATCGGCGCCCACGTTCGCCCAGTTGCTGAAGTTGATCGCCGAGGCGGTGATGCCCTCCTTGGCGTCGGCGAGGTAGCTCTTGCGATCGAGCACCTGGAACAGGCCGCAGGCGCCGAGGTCGAACATCATGCCCTCGTCGAACTCCGGCGCGGCCTTCTTGGCGCCGTCGTCCTGGGTGACGGGCTGGGGCACCGCGATCGGCAGCGGCTTGAACGACGCGCCGGAGATGTCGATCGTCGCCGCCTGGGCGAACGCCGCGGTGGCCGAGAGCAGTGACAGAAACGCGAAGCCGTAGGGTCTGGTCATGAAGTCTTTCAAGGCGTGAACCTGAGCTGAATGCCGTCTTTTCTCAGGGCGTCACGTAGATGATCGGGCGGCGGAGGGAAAGGCGCAGCTTTTTTCACCGCCGCGAGCACGGCGTCGTCGAAGAGGTCGTTGTGCGAGGTGGTGGCGACGTGCACGTCAGAGACCTCGCCCTTGGGCGACACCTTGAACGCGACCACTGCCACCAGGGTGCGACGGGTGGCTTCGTCGATGGTGTTCGACACGTCGTAGTAGCGGCGAACCGCGGTGGAGATCAGCCCGTAGTAGCGCTCGCCCTCCTGCTTGGCGTCGATGCCGTTCTTGTCGCCGTTCTCGTCGCCCTCGAGCTCCTCGGGCTTGGCCGCCTTGGAGATCTTGTTCATCGCGTCGAACAGGCTCTTCTTCTCTTCCTTGGCGGTCTTGGCGGGCGTCTTCGGCTGCGGCACCACGTCGGGCTTGGGCGCGATCGCCACCGTCTTTTCGGGAGGAGGGGGCGCTTCTTCTTCTTTGCGCGGGAGCAGCTTCTCGTCGCGCTTGTGGCCCAGCCGCACCAGCGAGGCGGTGATCGGCTTCTGATCGAGGTCGACCAGCTTGGGCGCCATCAGCCAGTTGAGGGCCAGAATCACGCCCACCACCACCACGTGGCCGCAGAGCGAGATCGCCAGAAACGGGCTCACCGGAGGGAGCTTGGGGGCGAGCGCGCTGGCGACCGGGGCGTTCACTTCTTCGGTTCCTTGCCCTTCGACGCTTTACCGGTGCCCACCGGGTCCGTGATCATGCCGACGTTGGTGATGCCGGCACGTTGGGCGGCCGCCATCACCTCCACCACCACCCCGTAGGGCAGCTGGGTGTCGGCGTGGAGGTAGACCTCTTTGTCGGCCTGGGCCTTGGCGTTGGTCTTCAGCTTCTCTTCGACGTCGTCGAGCTTGATCTCGGTCTCGCCGATGAACACCCGCTGGTTGATGTCGACCGAGATCACCAGCTTCTTCTCGGTGGCCTCGACCGGCTGCGCCTTCACCTCGGGCAGGTTCACCTTCACGCCCTGCTGAATCAGCGGCGCGGTGACCATGAAGATGATCAACAGCACCAGCATCACGTCCACCATCGGAGTGACGTTGATCTCGGAGAGGGTGACCCGCCCTCCGCCTTTGGCTGACATTCCCATGGCTACTTGAAGAAGTGCCGTTTGACGATGTTGAGGAAGTCGTTCGAGAAGTTCGACATCTCGGTGTCGAAGATTTTGATCCGCGCGAGGAACGCGTTGTACGCGACCACCGCGGGGATCGCCGCGAACAGCCCGGCGGCGGTGGCGAGCAGCGCGTTGCCGACCGGGCCCGCCACCGTCGAGAGCGTCGCGTTGCCCTTCTCGGCGATCTCGTTGAAGGCAGAGAGAATGCCCATCACGGTGCCGAGCAACCCGACGAACGGCGCGGCGGAGGCGACGGTGCCCAGAAAGCTGATTCGCGACTCCAGCAGGGTGAGCTCGGCGGTGGAGGCGCGCATCAGCGCACGCTCGACGTTCTCGATCCCTCCGAGCCGCTCGCTCATCGCGCCCTCTTTGCCCTCCTTGCCGTGCTGCGCGAGCTTGGAGAGCTCCTCGTAGCCGGCGCGAAAGACCTTCGAGAGCGGCGAGACCTCGAGCTTCTGCGCCGACTGGTAGATCGCGTCGAGGCGCGACGCCTTCCAGAAGGTGTCGAGAAAGCCGACCGACTCTGCCCGGGCGCGGTTCAGCTGCACCAGCTTGCCCACGATCAGCGCCCACGAGTACGCGGAGACGATCGCCAGCAGCACCAACACGGACAGCTCGATCAGCGAGGCGCTCTTGAGAACGTCGACCAGGTTGAACGCAGCGAGCATGATCGTTCCCGCCTAACACCCATGGGCCAACTGCGCAAGAATCACCTGGCAAATCATGGGCTTGAGAGATGCGCCTGAATTTCGGGAAATGGGGGGCGTAGTAAGCTCGAGCTTGATCAGCTGGCCGGCCGGTAGCAACGAACAGCCATAGGGGACGCGCAAATGAACTTTCGTAAGCTTTCTACATTCCTGGGCTCGGCACTGCTGCTGGGCGTGCTGATGACGACGTCGGGCTGCATCATCGCCGGCGGCGGGGGTCACAACGGCGGTGGCGCGGGCGGCGGCGGTGGAGGCACCGCGGCGAACGTGACCTTCCAGTGGACCTTCGGGAGCGAGACCTGCGGTCAGCACCCCGAGATCGCCACCGTTCAGATCACGATTCCCGGGCAGTCGATCATGAACAACGGCGCGTTCCCCTGCACCACCAACGGCTTCTCGGGCATCGTGCTGCACGACTTCGTGAACGGCAGCTACAACTTCACCATGGCCGCGCGCGACTCGGCCGGCAACACGCTCTACAACGGCTCCAGCAGCTTCAACGTCAACGGGCAGGACATCACCGTGACGGTCGACCTGGTGCAGGTGGCCGACACCAGCAACTCGGCGACCCTGGCGTGGACCTTCCCCGCGCTGACCGGCATTCCCAACCCGCTCTGCACCGACGTGCAGATCACCCAGGTCTCGTACTCGATCGACAACGGCCAGGCGGTCACCGTGAACTGCGCCAACGGCAGCGGCAACTCGGTGCAGCAGACCGGCCATCTCTCGCCCGGCACCCACAGCATCGCGGTCACCGCGTACGACGCGAACACCTGCGGCCTCTACGGCGCGACGGGCACCTTCCAGACCTTCGCGGGCAACGAGGTGCCGGTGATTCTGAACCTGAGCTACGCGGTCGGCGGCGCGGTGGTGAAGTGGCAGCTGGAGGATCAGACCGGCAGCCAGTTCCTCACCTGCAACCAGGCGCAGCTGAACAACGTGACGGTGAACTTCAGCCTCGACGGCAACACCTGGGTCTACCCGCAGGGTGACACCGAGGCGTGCAGCACCAACGGCACTCAGGAGGCGATCTACTACTGCCTCCCGCCGGGCAACTACATCGTGACCGTGCAGGGCGCGGGCGGCGGGCTCAACTACAGCTCGAACCTGAACACTCCGCCGGGCCTGACGGTGACCGCGGGCAGCTTCCCCGACGGCACCGGCCCCGCCGGCCCCGAGACGGCGAACGTGATCGTGAAGGCGCAGTAAGCGCCGCCAGCGGACCGGTTTTCGCTGGTATTGCAATGAAGGGGGAACTTCACTGTTCCCCCTTCTATGAGATCTGGAAAGCACAGCCCGATCGGCGTCTTCGATTCAGGCGTCGGCGGGCTGACGGTGCTCAAGGCGCTGCACGAGCGGCTCCCGATGGAGAGCACGGTGTACCTGGGCGACACCGCGCGGCTGCCCTACGGCACCAAGTCGGCCGAGGTGGTCACCAAGTACACGCTCAACTGCGCCAACGTTCTGCTCGACCACGGGATCAAGCTGTTGGTGGTCGCCTGCAACACCGCCTCTGCGTTCGCGCTGAAGACGCTGCGCGAGAAGCTGCCAATTCCGGTGGTGGGCGTGATCGAGCCGGCGGCGGTGGTGGCGGCGAAGCTGTCGAAGACCGGCAAGGTGGCGGTGATCGGCACTCCCGGCACGGTCGCTTCGGGCGCCTACCAGCGGGCGATCACCGCCGAGCGGCAAGACCTGATGGTGGGGGCGCGCGCCTGCCCGTTGTTCGTGCCGCTCGCCGAGGAGGGCTGGGTCGAAGGCCAGGTGCCCGAGCTGGTGGCGCAGGAGTACCTCGACGATCTGCCGACCAGCGGCGCCGACGTGCTGGTGCTGGGCTGCACCCACTACCCGTTGCTGAAGCCGGTGATCGCCAAGGTGTGCGGGCCGAACATTCAGCTGGTCGACTCGGCGCAACCGACGGCGGAGCGGGTGGTGGAGGTGCTGGGTGAGCGGGAGCTGCTCAAGACCGGGCTGTCGACGGTGGAGCGGCACTTCTTCGTCACCGACGTGCCGGAGCCGTTCGTGAAGGTGAGCTCGCGCTTCCTGGGCCGGGCGATCTCGGGCGCCCGGCAGATCGATCTCAAGTTCAGTTGATCACCTGACCCGGTCGATCTCCGAGGCGCGGTGGAGCGCGGCGGCGAACAGCTTGTCCCGGCCGCGGCCCGAGAGCGCGGCGGCGAGCAGGGCTCCGGCGTTGAAGGGCGTGGTGGCGACGGTGAAGGGCCGGGCCTCGGGCAGCTGCACCTCGATCGCTCCGTCGATCTGCCGCAGGTGAATCACCGCGCCGTTCCAGAGCGCGAGATCGACGTGGCAGATGCCGCAGTGGAACTCGGCGTCTTCGGTCTCGAGCTCGAGGCGTACCGGCTGGCCCTGGCCGGCGAAGAGGTAGCTCTCGCGGCGGGGCTCGGTGCGCTCGGGGGCTCCCCAGCCCAGCCGTGAGGCGAGCCAACCGGCGAGGTAGAGGCCGCTGGTGCGCACCGAGCGCTGGTGGCGAATGGTGACCTTCTCGATCGACGACGCGGCGCCGGCGCGGGCGCCGTCGAAGGCCTGGGCGATCGCCTCGCGAAACGCGGCGGCGCGGAGCCACTGGGCGTCGGCGAGCTCCACCTGGCCGACGGAGGACTGGAGCTCGAGCGAGGCGAGATCTCCGGGCTGGTAGTCGCGGGCGGTGTCGAGCAGCAGCACGTCGGCGCCCGCGAGGAGCGCGAGCGCGACCGAGGGATCTTCGGGAGGCCGCCCGGCCCAGAGCACCGCGGTGGGGGTGTCGCTCTCGACCAGCGCGCGCACCAGCGAGGGCAGGTGCTTCACGCCGCGGCCCTGGGTCTCGATGGTGATCTCTTCGAAGCAGAGCAGCTTGATCCCGCCGGGGCCCATCTTGCAGCGGGCAGAGACCCAGGCCTCGACCTCCTGGCCGGAGAGATCGGGCTGGTGGTGGAGCAGCAGGGTGCGGGTGGGCAGCTTGCCCCCGAGCGACTCGCTCAGGTCGCGGGCCCAGTGAAAGTCGTCGTTGGTCTGCGCGTAGGCGGCCAGGTTCCAGCAGCGGGCGCGCATCACCGCGTCGTGCTCGCTCGCCTGGCGCCAGAGTGCGTCGAGCTCGCGCTCGATCGCGGCGACGTCGACGCCGATCGGCTTGCCGCTGGTGAACTCGGCGGTCTGGTCGGGGTGGCTCACGGCCGCCTCCAGGCGTGGCCGTCGCGGCGGAGCAGCCGCTCGGCCTCTTCGGGGCCCCAGGTGCCGGCCTCATAAGTGGCGATCGGCCGGGCGCGCCGGGCGAGCTCGGAGTGCACCCGGGAGATCCACTTCCACGAGGCTTCGACCTCGTCGGCGCGGGTGAACAGCGCCTGGTCTCCCATCAAGCAGTCGTAGAGGAGCCGCTCGTACGCCTCGGGCGGCTCGGAGCCGAACGAGGTGCCGTAACGGAAGTCCATGTTGACGGGGAGAATGCCCATCACGTTGCCGGGGACCTTGGCGCCGAAGCGCAGGCTGACGCCTTCGTCGGGCTGAATGCGAATCGCGAGCACGTTCGGGCCCTGGGCGGCAGAGAGCTTGTCGCCGAACAGGCGCAGCGGCGCCTCCTTGAACACCAGCGCGACCTCGGTGACCTTGCGCGGCATCGCCTTGGCGGCGCGGAGGTAGAAGGGCACGCCTCCCCAGCGCCAGTTGTCGATCAGGATCTTGAGCGCGACGTAGGTCTCGATGTTGGAGTCTTTGGCGACGCCGGGCTCGGTGCGGTAGCCGATTTGTGAGCGGCCTCCGACGGTGCCTTCGCGGTACTGACCGCAGACCACGAACTCGTCGACTCTGCCGTCGGGAATCGGCCGCAGCGCCTTGAGCACCTTGAGCTTCTCGTCGCGCAGGTCGTCGGCGTGCATCGAGACCGGAGGCTCCATCGCGGTGATCGCGAGCACCTGGAACAGGTGGTTCTGCACCATGTCGCGGAGGATGCCGGCGTGATCGAAGTAGCCGCCGCGGCCTTCGATGCCGATCGCCTCGGCCCCGGTGATCTGCACGTGATCGACGTAGCGGTTGTTCCACAGCGGCTCGAAGAGGCCGTTGGCGAACCGGAGCACCATCAGGTTCTGAACGGTCTCTTTGCCGAGGTAGTGATCGATTCGGTAGATCTGGTTCTCTTTGGCGACCGAGAGCGCCTCCTGGTTGAGCGCGCGGGCCGAAGCGAGGTCGGTGCCGAACGGCTTCTCGATGATCACCCGGGTGAAGGGCTTGTCGATGCCGCGCTGGAGCAGGCCGGAGGCCCCGAGGTGCTTGAGCGCCGCGGGAAACACCGAGGGCGGAGTGGCGAGGTAGTAGATGCGATTGCCGGCGATGCCGCGGTCTTGCTCGATCTTCTCGAGCCGCTCGATCAGCGCCGCCCACGCGGCCACCGACTCGTAGTCGCCGCTGACGTAGTGCAGGCCGGCGGCGAAGTTCTTCCACACGGCTTCGTCGACCGGGCGATGCCGCGCGAACGTGTCGCACGCGGTCTTCATCTCGGCGCGAAACGCTTCGTCGGTGACGCTCTTGCGCGCGAACCCGACGATCGCCGTGGCCGGGTTCAGCAGTCGCTCACTCGCCAGCGTCGCCAACGCGGGCACCAACTTGCGCTTGGTGAGATCGCCCGAGGCTCCGACGATCACGATCGTACACGGTTCTGCCAGCCGCTCCGACGTCAGTCCCTGCCGCAGGGGATTCCCGAGATCGTTCATGCCAGCGATTTCATACCGCCCAGCCGCACTCTTTCCTTCTCTTTCCTGTCGCTTTCCCTTCCTGTCCCTTGTCTTTCCTGTCGCTTTCCCTTCCTTCTCCTCCTCCTACTCCTGTCCCTCTCTCAGTCCTTTCAGCACCCTTACGCTTTCGGACCGGCGACCTTCCACATGATCGCCAGAAACTGATCGAGCTCTCCAATCGGTCTCTTCACCTCTTCCTCAGGTACCCACTCGAGAGCGGCAGCCACTCTGAGCGCCGCCCGCACTTCAGCCGCACTGCCCGCAGCGATGCGGTAGCGATTGATGCGGTCTTTCCCGGTCTTCCAACTGCCCTCTTCCAGGTTGAGCACGATGCTGACCGCGGCTCTTCGGAGCTGGTCCGCGAGTGCCGAGTCGGTGCCCTTCAACTGAATGAGAACGGGCGACATCAGACGGATGGCTTCGAATGCATGGTCGGCGGCGCGAAAGGACATTCGCGGCGCATGTGCCAAGCACATGCCATCGAGCCGACTCAGAGGGTCAGTTCAAGGGTGCTGAAAGGACAGAGAGAGGGACAGGAGTAGGAGGAGGAGAAGAGAAGCGAGAGTGCAAGGACAGAGACCGGAAAGGGAAGGGTCTCTGACTCGGGACTCAGGCCTCTTTGCTCTTCGCCTGCACGACAGGAGCGCCATCATCGACGCCCGGCGCGATCGCGATCGCGGCCTCGATGCCGATGTCATCTTTGCGGGGAATGACGCCGGTGAGCGCAGTGACCAGTCGCTCCATGCCCTTGAAGAAGCCGAGCTTGGTGAGCGGCCAGTTCAGCCAGCCGGTGGTGATGCAGTAGTACTTGTCGAACGGCGCGGTGTGATGAAGGTGATGATGCGCGGGCGGCAGAATCAGGTGCATCTTCTGGAGCGCGGTGACGATCTTGGGAGCGCGGCCGTCATCCATGTGCGCCCACTTGTGAAACTGATTCGTCATCATCACCCAGAAGATCATCGAGGTGATCCACACCACGTTGAACAGCGACACCCAGTGGTACGGCCCCGGGTTGATGGGAATCAGAAACGCGCCGATCGCCCAGGGCACCGAGATCATGCAGTTCGAGCCGTTGGTCTCGATGTAGTCGTGGTGCGTCATCGCCTTCTGGTCGACGTGATGCTCACGGAACGGGCGCAGCAGTGACTTGCCGATCACCGGCATGTCGACCGAGCCCCAGGTATCGGCCAGCCAGTGCACCAGGCCCGACACCCAGTCGGCCATGATGAAACCGGTGAGAAACCCAGAGAGAATCAGCCAGGGGCTGTCGTGAAAGTGGGGCGAAACCTTCCAGATCACGGCACCGACCAACGACCAGAACGTCAGAATCGAACCGACCTCGATCGCGCGAAACCACGTCGGAGTGCCGGCGAGCTCCTTGGCGTCGCGCATCTTGAGGTTGAGGTTTTCCATCGCTACCCTTCGTATACGATTCTCAGTGGGGGTGTGTCATGCCCCTGTCACCCGAAAGGTGCCCAATGAAGCTCCCCCGCATCACCCAACCATACGTCCGAAAGGGTGGGGTGTTACAGCCCGCCAGCTGGGATACCGCCCTCGACACCGCCGCGTCCTTGATCCGCGTCAGTGTCGACAAGCACGGTCCCAATACGTTCGGAATGTTCAGCTGTTCGAAGGCGACCAACGAGGTCAACTACATCGCCCAGAAGTTCATTCGGGGGGCGGTGGGCTCGAACAACATCGACAGCTGCAACCGAACCTGACACGCGCCTTCCGTCGTCGGTCTGGCGACGGTCTTCGGAGCGGGCGGTGGAACCTCCTCCTATCGTGAGGTGGAGGAGACGGACGTCATTCTCTTGTGGGGCTCGAACGCCCGCGAGACGCACCCGATCTTCTTTCACCACGTGCTCAAGGCGGTGCACCGCGGCGCCAAGCTGTACGTGGTCGACCCGCGCCGCACCTCGAGCGCGGAGTGGGCCGACGGCTGGCTCCCGGTGAAGGTGGGCCACGACATCGCGCTCGCCAACGCCTTCGCCAACGTGATCCTCGAAGAGGGGCTCGAGAACAAAGCGTTCATCGGCCACGCCACCACCGGCTTCGACACCTACCGCGAGACGGTGGCGCGCTACCCGGCCGAGAAGGTCGCCAGGGAAATCGGCATCGACCCCGAGCTGATTCGCCGAGCGGCGCGCGACTACGCCAAGGCGGGCCGGGCGCAGATCTGCTGGACCCTCGGCATCACCGAGCACCACAACGCGGTCGACAACGTGCTCGCGCTGATCAACCTCGGGCTGCTCACCGGGCACGTCGGCAAGTACGCCTCCGGGCTCAACCCGCTGCGCGGTCAGAACAACGTGCAGGGCGGCGGCGACATGGGCGCGCTCCCGGCCAAGCTCCCCGGCTTTCAAGACGTCGAAGACGACGTGGTGCGCGCCCGCTACGACCAGCTCTACGGCCGCAAGGTTCCACCGAAGAACGGCTGGCACCTCACCGAGATGTTCCACGCGATGGGCGAAGGCGAGCTCACCGCGCTCTACGTGATGGGCGAGAACCCGGCGCAGTCGGAGGCCGACTCCAAGCTCACCCACAAGCGGCTCAACGGGCTCGAGTGCCTGATCGTTCAGGACATCTTGATGACCAAGACCGCCGAGATGGCGCACGTGGTCTTCCCCGCGTCGGCGAGCTGGTGCGAGTGCGAGGGCACGGTGACCAACAGCGAGCGCCGGGTGCAGCGGGTGCGCAAGGCGATCGACCCGCCCGGCGAAGCGCGCGACGACATCTGGATTCTGGCGCAGATGTCGAAGCGGCTCGGGTTCGACTTCGGCGTGCCCACCGCCCAACAGGCGTGGGACGAGATGCGCTCGCTGTCTCCGATGCACCACGGCATGAGCTACGAGCGGCTCGAGAAGTCGGGCGGGCTCCAGTGGCCGTGCCCCGACGAGAACGAGCCGCCGTCGTTCTTGCACGGCCGGCTTTGGAAAGAAGCGCCCGAGCAGGGCCGCAAGGCGCCGTTCGTCGCCACCGAGCACGCCGACCCGGTCGACGTGCTCGACGAGAACTTCCCGCTCCGGCTCACCACCGGCCGCCGCCTCGAGTCGTACAACACCGGCGTGCAGACCGGCGGCTACACCAACCCGATGCGGCGGGGAGAGACGATCGATCTCTGCCCCGACGACGCGCGCATCGCCGGCGTTCGCGACGGCGAGCAGGTGCGGGTGGTCTCGCGCCGCGGCGAGGTGATGGTGCCGGTGCGGGTCGACCCCGCGCTCCGGCCGGGGCTCGCGTTCATGACCTTCCATTTTCCGCATCAGGCAGATACGAATCTGCTCACCATCGACGCGACCGACCCGAAGTCGGGCACCGCTGAGTTCAAGGCGGCCGCGATTCGAGTGGAGAAAGTGGCCTGACGTAGATGGATTTGAAGCTGACCGCGCAGGCCCCCAGCGACGCGGAGCGGCGCGCGGTCGACTCGGTGCTCGGTGCCCCGCCGGCCGATGAGCCGACCTTGAGCGCGCTGGAGGCGAAGTCGCGGCGCCACCGTCTCTTGCCGGTGCTGAACGCGCTCCAGGCCCAGCTGGGTTGGGTGAGCCCGAGCGGCCTCGGGTACGCCTGCCGGCGCCTGGGCGTGCCTCCCGCGGAGGCGTTCGGCGTCGCCAGCTTCTACGCGCTGCTCTCGCTCAGCGAGCGGCCGAAGGCGTTCGCCCACGTCTGCGACGACATCGCCTGCCAGGCCGCCGGCGCGGAGCGCCTCTGCCAGCAGCTGGAGCAGAAGCTCGGCCCCGCCGCGCACGCCCAGCACCGCGCCGACCCTCACCAGGCCGGCCATGACAAGCCGGGCCGCTGGGCGCGCAGCCCCTGCCTCGGCCTCTGCGAGCAGGCGCCGGCCGCGCTGGTGACGGTGGCGAGCGAGAAGCCGACCGAGCAGTCGTTCGGCCAGGCCACCGTCGACCGCATCGCCACCGCGCTCGACGGCAAGATCGTCTCGCCCGCGCCGCTGCAGATCGGCAGCCTGGGGCCGCGCCGGCTCTTGAAGCGGGTGGGCACCGTCGACGCCACCAGCCTCGACGCCTACCGCACCAACGGCGGCTTCGAAGCGTTGCGCCGTGCGTTCGAGCTCGGGCCCGACGCGGTGGTGCGCGAGGTGACCGAGGCCAAGCTGGTCGGCCGCGGTGGCGCGGCGTTCCCCACCGGCCGCAAGTGGGACGCGGTGGCGAAGGCGACCGCGCGGCCGCACTACGTGATCTGCAACGCCGACGAGAGCGAGCCGGGCACCTTCAAGGACCGGGTGCTGCTCGAAGAAGACCCGTTCGCGATCGTCGAGGCGATGACGATCGCCGGCTACGCCACCGGCGCGGAGCACGGCTTCATCTACCTCCGCGGCGAGTACCCGCTGGCGGCGGCCCGGCTGCAGAACGCGATCGACCAGGCCGAGGCCAAGGGCCTGCTCGGCGGCGACGTGATGGGCAAGGGCGTGAAGTTCGAGCTCGAGCTCCGGCGCGGCGCGGGCGCGTACATCTGCGGCGAAGAGACCGCGCTGTTCAACTCGATCGAAGGCCTGCGGGGCGAGCCGCGCAACAAGCCTCCGTTCCCGGTGCAGTCGGGGCTGTTTCACAAGCCGACCGCGATCAACAACGTCGAGACGCTCGCCGCGGTGCTCACCATCGTCGGCGAGGGCGCCAAGGCGTACGCCAGCGTCGGCACCGCCGGCTCCCCCGGCACCAAGCTGTTCTGCGTCAGCGGCCGGGTGAAGCGGCCGGGCGTGTACGAGGTGCCGTTCGGCACCCGGCTCGACGCGCTGCTCGAGCTCTGTGGAGGCGCGCACCCGAACGTCAAAGGCGTGCTGATGGGCGGAGCGGCGGGCGGCTTCATCGGCCCCGACAAGCTCTCGGTGCAGCTGTCGTTCGAGCACACCAAGGAGGCCGGCACCACTCTGGGCTCCGGGGTGGTGTTCGTGATCGACGACACCATTCCCGTGCTGCCGATGCTGCGGCGGCTGGCGGAGTTCTTTCGCGACGAGTCGTGCGGCCAGTGCGTGCCGTGTCGCGTCGGCACGGTGCGGCAGGAAGAGCTGCTGGCGCGGCTGGCGGCGAAGAAGCCGCTGGGCTCCAGAGAGGCCGAGCTGAAGCTGTTCGACGAGCTGGCGGCGGCCATGCGCGACGCGTCGATCTGCGGCCTCGGTCAGACCGCGTCGAGCGCGATCGAGTCGGCGTTCAAGGTGTTCCCCCTGGAGGGCCTGTGAGCGAGAAGCGCCAGGTCGAAGTGACCGTCGACGGCAAGAAGGCGACTGTGCCCGAGGGCTCGACGCTGCTCGACGCTTGCAAGTCGGCCGGAGTCGAGACGCCGACCTTCTGCTGGGCCGAGAACCTCACCCCGGTGAACGTCTGCCGCATCTGCGTGGTGGAGGTGGAGGGCGCGCGGGTGCTGGCGCCCGCCTGCTCGCGCAAGTGCGAAGCGGGCATGGTGGTGAAGACCGACACTCCGCGGGTGCGCAACAGCCGCAAGCTGGTGCTCGAGCTGCTGGGCTCCTCGGTCGACATGTCGCTGTCGGAGGACTTCAAGAAGCTGTCGAAGCAGTACGACGCCCACCCCGAGCGTTTCGGGCCCAAGGCTCCCAAGGCGCCGGCGGGTGAGCGCGACGCGGCGGTGCCCGGCCATCACGCTCCGGTGAGCGCGGCGCACGCGTCGACGGTGGCGCAGCCGGTGAAGGTCGACAACGAGCTGTTCGTTCGCGACTACGAGAAGTGCATGCTCTGTTACAAGTGCGTCGAGGCGTGCGGCACCGACGCGCAGAACACCTTCGCGATCGGGGTGGCGGGGCGCGGCTTCGAGGCCCGCATCTCCACCGAGCACGACACCTCGCTGCCAGATTCGGCCTGCGTGTTCTGCGGCAACTGCGTCGGCGTCTGCCCCACCGGCGCGCTGATGTTCAAGGCCGAGCACGACCTGCGCGAGGCGAAGAAGTGGGACGAGTCGAAGCAGACCGTCACCGACACCATTTGCCCGTACTGCGGCGTCGGCTGCACGTTGTCGCTCCGGGTGCAGGACAATCAGATCGTGCGGGTGACTTCGCCGTCTGATTCGTCGGTGACCGGCGGGCACCTGTGCATCAAGGGCCGGTTCGGCACCAGCTTCGTTCGCTAGCGGCCGCTACTTGCAGCCGCCGTCTTTGGGGCAGCAGAAGATCAACAAGCTGTCCTCACACGACTTGCCGACGCCGCTCGAGGTGCAGCACGGCCCCGCGGTGGTGCACACCGCATCGGGCCCGCAACCGCCACCGTCCATGAAGTTGCACGGCGTACCGGTGACGCAGACGTCTCCTGCCTGGGTGCCGGCGCAGAGCTGATTCGAGGGGCAGGTCTTCCCGCAGCCCACCGCGAGCACCGCGAGAACGCCGAGCACGAGCCTCATGGTTTCAGCCTCTCTGCGTGGGTGTAGAGGTTGAACTGCCCCTTGCGCGCGAACGCCGCCAGCGCCACGCCGCACTTGTCGGCCAGGTCGATCGCCAGCGACGACGCGGCCGATACCGAGGCGACCACGGGAATTCGCGCCATCACCGCCTTCTGCACGATCTCGAAGCTGGAGCGCCCCGACACCACCAGCACCGCCGCCGAGCCGACCTTCGACGCCTGAATCAGCGCGCCGACCACCTTGTCGACCGCGTTGTGGCGGCCGACGTCTTCGTGCGAGGCGATCACCTTGCCGTCGAAGTCGAGCGCGGCCGCCGCGTGCACCCCGCCGGTGGAGGCGAAGTTCTGCTGCACCTGCACCAGCACCTCGGTCGCGTGCGCCACCACCGTGCGCGACACCGCCGCCGCCGGCACCGGCACCACCCGCGCCATCAGGTCGTCGATGCTCCTGCGGCCGCAGACGCCGCACGCCGCGGTGGTCAAGGTGCCGCGCCGCGCGGTCTCCACCCGCTCGATCGACAGCTTCGCCCCCGCGGCCGCGATCACGTCGATCACGTTGCCGTAGCCCTCGTTACCGGGGTGCCCGCATGGGTCACCGAGCCGGCGTCTTGCGCGCCTTTGATCACGCCCTCGGCGAACAAGAAGCCGAGCGCGAGCTTGTGGTCGTCGCCCGGGGTGCGCATCGTGATCGCCAGCGGCTCGCCGTCGACCCGAATCTCCAGCGGCTCTTCCACCGCCACCGCGTCGTTGGCCGCGCCCGACTCGCGCAGCACCCGACGCTCGGTGACGCCTTTCACGCGGGCGCTCCGGCCGTGATCGCCGGAGCCGCCGCCGCGGCCGCCACCTCGAGGCCCTTCGACGGGTCCTCACAGAGGTCCTTCAGAATCGCCAGCGCGCCCATCGCATAGAGCCCGTCTTCGCAGCGCTCGTCGAAGGTGTACTTCACCGACACGCCTTTGTAGGTGCCGCCCGGCCGCACCAGCTCCTGTACCCGGCCGATCACCGCGAACAGCCCGCAGGTGCCGTACTCGAAGAGGTGGTGGTACGCCGAGTCGAGCTTCACGCTGCCCAGGTTGGCGATGAACAGCGAGCAGTAGAGCGGGTCGGGCATGATGAAGCCCGCCGGCAGCATGTTCCACGAGTCGAGCCAGAACAGCATCTTCACCGCGAACCGCAGCACCGGAGCGGGCAGCTTCAAGAACAGCCGCATCTCCTTCTCGGTGTCGCGCTCCTTGTCGCCGCGGCCTTCCTTCAGGTCGGCGTAGATGAAGTCGATCATCTGCTCGAAGCCCAGGCTCGGCTCGAACTTGCGCTTCACCACGAAGGTCGGGCTGTCGTCGTCGAGCTTCTTCTTCGCCGAGTACGAGATGTGAATGCCCTTGCGGGCCCACAGCTTCGAGCCCATCACGAAGCGGTTCATTCGCGGGCGCTGGTGCAGCGCCTGCACCGCCGCCCAGAGGAAGACGTGAAAGAACCCGATCTTCTTGCCCGGGTGCGAGGCGTTGAAGCGCTCGATGAAGGGCAGGGTCTGGGTGAGGTCGATGAACTGCTCGAAGTAGACGACCGACTCGGTCCTCGTCTTCATGATGAACGGCATGATGCGCCGTTCCACGTCGAGGCCTTCGCAGACCGTTCCGTCGGGACGCGTGAAGAGCATGGCTCAAGGATCTTCGTCTTCGGGGTTCTTCTTCTTCTTCTTCGCGGTCGGGTTGGTGAGCTTGCCCTGCTTGAAGATCTCCACCCGGTTCGCGCCCGCCGCCGACAGCCCCTTGGCGAAGCCCGAGAGCGGCTTGGCGTCGGGCGGGTGGTAGACGACCCGAATCTTCGGGCCCGAGGGCAGGCTGCCGATGTTGGCGTCGATCAGCAGGTAGACGACCTTCTCGTTCACGCTGATCCGGTCTTCGTCCTGGCGCGAGTCGAGCTCGACCAGCTGAATGCCCGACTCCAGCGAGGTGGCGTCCTCCGAGAACTGCTTCACCTTGATCTTCAGCGTCGCGACCGCCGACGACTCCTTGTAGTCGCGGTTGCCCTGTACGGTGATCGCCAGGTCGGCGCCGTTCTCGGCCGCCTTGGGGTCGTTCAGCTTCAGCCCGGTGGTCTTGTTGTTGTCGGTGTCGAGAAAGATGGTGGTGTTGGCGCAGCGGCTGCCGCAGGCCTCGCCCCACGGCGCCTTGTCGAACTCCACCTTGAGCGCGTAGTCGGAGCCCTGGGGGCCGACGGTGATCGCGGTGGCGACCGGCCGATCTTCACCGTCGTCGCTGGCGGGCGGCTTGTAGTTGATACAAGGCTTCTCCATCGCCGACGCGACGGCCGCGAAACCCACGAAGACCAGCACCACGAGACGCTGCATGACTGTTACCAAACCAGAGATGCTCTACCTGCGCCAGCTGACGTTGGGACCGATGAAAAACTTCATCTACCTGATCGGCGCGCCCGATTCGAAGGTCGCCACCGTGGTCGACCCGTGTTGGGACGCCAGGGCGATCGAGCGTCAACTGGAGCAGGACGGCCGCACCCTGGGTGCGATCTGGCTCAGCCACCACCACTACGACCACATCGGCTCGGTGCCCGAGCTGCTCCAGCGCCACGACGTGCCGGTCTACGTGCAGCAGAAGGAGCACGACTTCTCCGAGGACGTGCGCTTCGGCGACGCGGTGAAGAAGGTGGGCGCCGACGAAGAGCTCACCGTGGGCGGGCTCACGATGCGCTGTCTTCACACCCCCGGCCACACCCCCGGCTCGATGTGCCTGTTGGCCCAGGGCGCGCTGGTCTCGGGCGACACCGTGTTCGTCGACCACTGCGGCCGCTGCGACTTCGAGGGCTCGAGCCCGGAGCAGATGTTCGACAGCCTCCACCGGGTGCTGAAGGCGCTGCCCGACGACACCGTGCTCTACCCGGGCCACGACTACGGCGCGGTGCCGGTCTCCAGCCTCGGACGGGAGCGCAAGGTGAACCCGTACTTCCTCGCCGACACGTTGCAGAAGTTTCTCTCGCGCCGGGTGGGCTAGCCGCGATACGTGCGGCGGCGGTAAAGGGGTGTTGGGGGGTGTACCGATGGTGTCGAACGAACATCGGCGTGATCCGCGTTTCTCGGTCGCGATGGAGGTCACGCTCAGCTCGCGCGGGCAGACCTTCACCGGCAAGGCGCTCGACCTCTCGCTCGGAGGCCTGCGGGTGCGGTTCGACCACGACACGCTCCCCGAGCCGAACACCGAGCTGAAGAGCCACCTGGTGTTCCTCAACGGCGGAGCCGCCGACACCCAGGTGAAGGTGGTCTGGGCGTTCGGCCGGCTGGCGGGGCTGTCGTTCTCGGGCCCGGCGCACCCGCGGGTGATGGCGTTCACCCAGCTCGAGACGCGCCGAAAGAACTAGGCCGCCGACCTGAGGGGGTTCTTGAGCGGGGTCTCCAACACCGGCGCCTCTTTCTTCTGGAGCGCGAACCAGGCGCCCGAGAGCAGAATCACCAGCGACACCAGGGTCCACAGGCCGGCCCACACCACCGCCGGCACCACGGTGAGGTCGGCGAGCAGCTGGGCGTCGGAGTGCACCCGCACCGCGCCGTTCCAGAGGTCGTCCTTCAAATCCATCGCGGCGTAGAGCGAGGTGAAGGCGGCGACGAACAGGTTGAGCACCTCCGCCCACGACTGGGGCAGAAACCGCGCCGCCGCGCCGAAGCCGAGGCCCATCACCGCGCAGAACACCAGGGTGAACGGGTCGCGCGCGTAGAACACGCCCATCAACAGCAGCCAGGCGCTCGCCGCGCCCAACATCACCCGCCGCAGCTTGAAGCGAAACGTGGCGATCAACAGCAGCGCCGAGATCAACGACGCGCCGACGTAGCCCGCCGAGTACACCGTCACCTTGGCGAAGAAAGCGTCTGGCACCGCCGAGAGGCACTCGCCCGCTTCGGTCGGCTGAATGGTGACCCGCGACACTTCTCCGCCGACCAACAGCGACGCCAGCGCGTGACCGGTCTCGTGGCCCATCACCGCCAGCAGCTTGAAGGGGAGCAGCGGCACCCAGTTCCAGCCGAAGACGCCGAGCACCATCAGCCCGACCAGCATCGCGCCACGGCCGAAGTCGAAGCGGGCTTTGGAGGGCATGGCGAATGAACCCCCGGTGACGGCGAGACGTTCCCGAACGGCTTAGAGGCCGGGTACGCCGGTGTGACCGCAGTAGACGTCGCGGTCGAGCGCCCGGGCGTGGCTGGGCAGCAGCTTCGGCAGGTTACGCAGGGCAGGGTAGTCCCGCATCAGCTCGGTCATTTCCTTCTGGCCGAGCATCACCACCGAGACCGCCTGGGGCGCCTGCACCTTGAGCCGGGTCGGCAGGCCGCTGAGCGCGCCGGTGATGCAGATGTACTGGCCCTGGGCGATCTCGAACTGCTTCGCCTCCTGGCCGACGCGGGGCCGGTCTTCGAGCACCAGGGTGCCGTGGGTGACCACCACCAGCGCGTTGCTGACTTCGCCGGGCTGCAGCAGAATTTCGCCCGCCTTGAGGTTGCGCTCGCGAAAGCGGCCGATCATGCGCGCGCGCGCGATCGAGTCGACCTCGGAGAACAGCCGCGAGCTGCCGAGAAAACCCTCCAGCAGGCGCTCCTGGTAGAAGTGGAGCAGCCGCTCGTTCAGCTCGTGGTCGGTCTGGAGCAGTTTCTCCATCGCCGCCGCCTGAACCTCGAGCACCAGCGCGTCGCCGATCGCCCGGGCGCACGCGGCGCGCACCTGGCCCGAGAACAGCCCGAACAGGCCGAGCGGCTCGTGGCGGCCGATGTGGCGCAGCGCGACCTCGCGATCGTCTTTGCGGCGGAGCACTTCGAGCGTGCCCTCCAGCACCACGTAGAAGCTGGTGGCCGGGTCGCCCTCGAGGAACAGCATCTCGTTGTCGGAGACCTCGATCTCTTTCGCGCCCTCGAGCAGGGCGGCGACCGAGCCCTGCGCCAGCCCGTGAAACTGCTTCACGTGGTCGAGCGCGTCGAGCGCGGTGCGGCGATCGGCCGGGCGCTCGGTGACGATGCCCACCTCGGAGGACTTCTCTTTGTCGGCGTCGTCGCCGAGGAGGATCTCGCCGGTGAGCTCCGACTCCACCGACAGCACCTCGTCGGAGAGGATCAGCTCGGCCTCTTCATTGGCGCGGGCGACCTGCGCGACCTCACGCTCGTACGCCTGCATCACGTCGAACGGGATCAGCGACGGCGTCAGCACCGGGGGCGATGCCAGGGGAACTGCGACTCGCGGGCGATTCGTGCTGCGGGGCGGCAGGTCGGCCATTTTTCTGGAGGTACGCGCGTAAACGAGGCACTGCGGGCAAAAGCGCGCGCACAATTGATCCAACGTGACCTTTGAGTCAAATCGTACGGATTGCGGCCTGATTTCAGGCGCTTGTCGCGGCTTCGTCGGAGGCCGGTACGTGCCTGGGGTCGGCAAATAGCTCGAAAGGCACTTCGCGCCCCTGGGAGACGTGCGACGGCGCATCGGGGAGCACCAGCCAACCGCTCGCGCCCACCAGCGGCATCGTCGGGCCGCCCCTCACCCGCTCGTTGCGCGGAATGAACTGCCGCATGCCCGCCGGCTTGGCGACGTCGCGATCGATCGGCACCGTCAGCACCCGCCGCGCCTCGAGCACGCCCTGCCGCTTGTAGAGAAGAGGACGCACCAGCTGGTCGAAGGTGACCGCCGCCGCCAGCGGGTTTCCCGGGAGCACCGCCACCACCGCGGGGCCGAGGCTGAACAGCCCCACCGGCTTGCCCGGCCGCATCGCGACGCCGTCGAAGATCGTCTCTGCGCCGAGCGTCTCCAGCACCCACTTCACCCGGTCTTTCTTGCCCACCGACGCGCCGCCGCAGGTCACCACCACGTCGGTCTCGGCCGAGAGGCGCTCCAGCGTCTCGGCGAGCGCGCGGTCGTCGTCTTTGACACGTTCTTCTCCGACCAGGTGCGCGCCGGTGTCGGCCGCCATCGCCGCCAGCATCACCCGGTTGCTGTCGTAGACCTGGTGCGGCTCGATGCGCGCGCCCGGCTCCACCAGCTCGTCGCCCTGGGTGATGATCGACAAGCGCGGCGAGGCGCGCACCGGCACCGTCACCAGCCCCATCGAGGCGAGCACCGCCAGCACGCCGGCGTCGATGCGGGTGCCGGGCTCGAGCAGCCGCTCGCCCTCGCGCCACTCTTCGCCGCGCGCGCGCACGTTGTCGCCGGGCTTCGCCTCCACCAGCACCGCGACCGACTGCTCGCCTTCGGTGATCGACTCCTGGCGCACCACCGCGTCGGCGCCGTAGGGCAGGGCGGCGCCGGTGTAGATGCGCATCGCTTCGCCGCTCTGAAGGTCGCGCTTCGGCGGCGGCTGGCCGGCGAACACCTCGCCCACCACCTTGAGCGGCCGGGGCGCGGTCGCCTTTGCGCCCACGGTGTCGCGCGCGAGCACCGCGAAGCCGTCCATCGCGGAGAGATCGAGCGCGGGCGCGGGGCGGCGGGCGAACACCGCGTCGGCGAGGAACCGGCCGTGCGCTTCGAGCAGCCCGGCGCGCTCGAGGCGGCCGACCTTCATCACAGCCAGCGCTCTCGCTTTCGCCTCTTGAAAGGGAATCATGATTTCCTCGCCCCCGTGGAGAGCGTACCGCCTTCGCAGCTTTCGATGGCAATCCTCGCCGGGGGCGAAGGTGCGCGTTTGGGTAATGTCGAGAAGGGTTTGCTACGAAAAGGTGGCAAGGCCCTGGTCGAGCGCTTGATCTCGTTGCCGATTCCACGCGCTGAGACGCTGCTGATCACCAACCGCGCCGCCGCTTACCAAAAGGTGACAGGCGCACGGGTCGTGCCCGACCTGGAGGGCGCGCGCGGGCCGGCGGCGGGGCTGCTGTCGGCGCTGCTCCACGCGAAGACGCAGTGGGTGTTGGTGGTGGCGTGCGACCAGAGCGAGCTGACCTTCGAGGTGCTCGCGCCGCTGCTGGCGGGGCGGCCTTCGGTGCGCTGTTTTCAGGTGGGCGGGCAGCTGGAGCCGGTGCCGTTGATCTGCTCCCAGCAGTTCACCCCGGAGTGGAAGGCGGCGCTCGAGGAGCGGCCGTGGCTGGGGCTGAAAGACCTGCTCCGGTCGGCGCCTCTGGAGGTGCTTCAGGGCAAGGCCGATACGCTGCGCAGCGTCAACAGCGAGGCCGATTTGATCGCGTTGGGGGTCGAACGGCCCTCATGAATCTTCGGAAGGCCGAAAAACCTGTTACCGTGATGGCGTAGTCGCGGCAGCGGCCACACTCCACATGGCGAAGACATTCGAGAAGGCCGTCACCGGCTTCAACCACAACATCAAGCACAAGGGGAAGGTGTTCCACGTCCAGACGGAGGACTCTGGCGTGAGCAACCCCCACATCATCACCCACCTCTTCGTGGGCGGGAACATCCTCGCCACCAAGAAGACGTCGTACGCCGACATCGCGGGCTCTCCGAATCTGCCCGAGCTGGTGAAGGAGATGATGGAGGAGCAGCACAAGGAGATGCTGCGCAACCTGATCAACGGCGTGTACGACAACGTCGATCGATCGGCGCGGCACTTCCAGCCCGGGCAGCTGGCGCCCGGCGAGAAGATCCCTCCGCCCGGAGCGACGCCCGCGGGCGCGAAGGTGCAGCTGCCTCCCGAGGTGTTGGCGGCGCGCGCGCTGCCCGAGACGCCGAAGATCAACGAGGTCGGCGTCGAGACGCTCTTCGGTGAAGATCTGATCAGCGAGAAGAGCCTCGACGAGGTGATCTTGAGCTACCTCGCCGGCGAAGGCGATCAGTGAATTTCTGAGCCGTGGGCGCGTCGATCGCCCATGGTCCTGCGCCCGGCCGTGGTCGTGCTCTCGCTCTGTGCGTGCGTGACCGCGGCACCGGTGCGTGACGACGACGCGGAGCGAATCGGCGCGTCGATGCGTGACGCCCACCCGCCCGCTCCGGTGGCGGCGGCGATCGACCCGAAGACCAACGACGACGATCGAATCGACGCGATCGTGCGCACCGACGCCGGCGATCTGCCCGCCGAGGGTCTCGAGACTCCCATTCCATGTCACCGTTGCAGGGCGTTCGGCGGTCACGCCAGATCTCAGTGACTTTGTGCGGTGAAGCGCTCTAGATCGCGCATGCCCATGCGCACCTTCACTGCCCTCGACACGCTGAGCATCAACACCCTTCGCTGTCTCGCCATCGACGCGGTTCAGAAGGCCGACTCCGGTCACCCGGGCCTGCCGCTCGGCGCGTCGCCGATGGCCTACGTGCTCTGGCAGTACCACCTGAAGCACGACCCGCTGGCGTCGACCTGGGCCGATCGCGACCGCTTCATCTTGAGCGCGGGCCACGGCTGCATGCTGCTCTACGGGCTGCTCCACCTCACCGGCTACCCGCTCACGATGGACGACCTGAAGTCGTTTCGTCAGTGGGACTCGAGAACGCCCGGCCACCCCGAGTACCACCACACCGTCGGCGTCGAAGCGACCACCGGCCCGCTCGGCCAGGGCCACAGCAACGCGGTCGGCTTCGCGATGGCGGAGCGCGCGCTCGCCAACCGGTTCAACAAGCCCGGCCTGGAGATCGTCGACCACTACACCTACGCGCTGATCTCCGACGGCGACGTGATGGAAGGCGTCACCCACGAGGCGGCCGCGCTCGCCGGCCACATGAAGTTGGGCAAGCTGATCTGCCTCTACGACGACAACGACGTGACGCTCGACGGCCCCGCTTCGCTGTCGTTCGGTGAAGACGTCGGCAAGCGCTACGAGGCGTACGGCTGGCACGTGCAGCTGGTGAAAGACGGCAACAACGACCTGGCGGCGATCGACGCCGCGATCGACGCGGCCAAGGCCGAGAAGAACCGCCCGTCGCTGATTCGGGTGAAGACCACCATCGGGTTCGGCTCGCCCAACAAGGCCGGCAAGTCGTCGGCCCACGGCAGCCCGCTCGGCGCCGACGAGATCAAGCTGGTGAAGAAGGGCTTCGGCTTCGACCCCGAGAAGAGCTTCGTGGTCGCGCCCGAGGCAGGCGAGAACTTCAAGAAGGCGGTCGAGAAGGGCAAGGCCGCGCGCGCCGCGTGGGAGGCGAAGTTCGCCGAGTACGAGAAGGCGCAGCCGGAGCTCGCCGCGGAGTTCAAGCGGCGGATGAAGCGCGAGCTGCCCGCGGGGTTGGACGCGGCGCTGCCGACGTTCAAGGCCGGCGAAGCGGCCGAGACGCGTACCTCGGCCGGCAAGGTGCTCAACGCGCTCGCGGCGAAGATGCCCGAGCTGTTGGGCGGTGACGCCGACCTCGGCGGCTCGACCAAGACGGTGATCAAAGACGGCGGCTCGTTCGACGGCGCCACCGGCGCGGGGCGCAACATTCACTTCGGCGTGCGCGAGCACGGCATGGCGGCGATCGCCAACGGCATGGCGTACCACGGCGGTATTCGCCCCTACACCGCGACGTTCTTCTGCTTCAGCGACTACATGCGGCCCGCGGTGCGCCTGGCGGCGATCAACAAGCTGCCGGTGGTGCACGTGTGGACGCACGACTCGATCGGGTTGGGTGAAGACGGGCCGACGCACCAGGCGGTGGAGCACCTGGCGTCGCTGCGCGCGATGCACAACCTGTACGTGGTGCGCCCGGCCGACGGTGACGAGTCGGCGCAGGCGTGGAAGATGGCGATGGAGCGGGTGGACGGGCCGACCGGCCTGGTGCTCACCCGGCAGAAGGTCGCCGGTTTGGATCACTCGAAGCTGGCGCCCGCCACCGGGCTGCACCAGGGCGCGTACGTGCTGAGCGAGGCGCACGGCGGGCCGGCCCAGGCGATCATCATGGCCACCGGCAGCGAGGTGCAGATCGCGCTCGCCGCTCAGGAGCAGCTCCAGAAAGACGGCATTCGCGCCCGGGTGGTGTCGATGCCGTGCTGGGAGCGCTTCGCCGAGCAGACCCCGGAGTACCGCGACTCGGTGCTGCCTCCGGCGATCTCCGCCCGGGTGTCGATCGAGGCCGGCGCGACCTTCGGCTGGCAGAAGTGGGTCGGCAATCGTGGCATCGCGATCGGCGTCGATCACTGGGGCGCCAGCGCGCCTGCCGAGGTGATCTACGAGAAGTTCGGCCTCACCGCGCCCAAGGTCGTCGAAGCGGTGAAGAAGCTGGTCTGAGCAGCAACCGCGACCGCGGTGCTCCCTCCCCTTGAAGAGGGGAGGGTGCCCGAAGGGCGGGAGGGGCGTCACACCTCAGCCGCAGTGGGCGACGCTCTGCTTGCGGGCCTGGTCATGAAGCTCAGCGACCTGTTCGATTGATCACTGCCCCGCGCAGGGGAGCCCCGACATTCTCAGCTGCGGCACCGAGTACGGATCCTCCGCGTGCACCGCAGCCGCATCGACCTCCGGGATGTTCGTGCCGAGCACCTTGTTCATCTCGTCGATGAAGCCGTTCGCCAGCAGCGCGTAGCCGGTGTCGGAGAAGTGCATCGAGTCGAGCGACAGCAACCCATGGAGCGGGTCGATGGTGAGGTGGTCACCTCCGACGTCGGCCCCGTTCGCCTCGATGTCGATCACCTTCTGGTGCATGTCGACCACGTGCACCTTCGGGTGCGACGCGGTCTGCTGCATCAAGATCAGGTTGAAGCGATCGATCTTCGCCGACAGCTCGGTCACCCACGAGGTGGCGTCGGCGTCGGAGAAGCCCGCTGCCTTCAGCGCGGCCACCTTGTCGGAGTAGCGCGGCAGCACGGTGATGTCGGGCCCGGTGGCGAGAAACACGTCGGCGCCGGTGGCGTCGGCGGTGGCCAACACGTCGTCGAGCGCGGTGGTGAACTCGGCCTCGCTGGTCACCGTCGAGAGGTCGGGAATGCCCGCGCCGGTCAAGTCGACGTTGTTGTAGTCGTTGACGATCAGGTCGCTCGCGAACAGCACCGTCGGCTTCAGCGCCTTCACCCGGTCGAGCTGGGTCGCCATCGGCGGGTTCACCAATGCGTTGCCCTGCGCCCGCGGGTCCCACACCACGTGCTCCAGCACCATGCCCAACAGGTCGGGCGCGTGGCCGACCACCGAGGTGATTCGCTCGCCGCCGATCGCCACGTCGCTCGACACCAGGTCGGGGTCTTCGCGCATCTTCCACAGCAGCACGTTGCCGTCTTGATCGGTGATCTTCGGCAGCAGCTCGTTCTGCACCCGGGTGCCCAAGCCCGCGAAGATGTCGCCGCTCTTCAGCTTGCAGGTCGTCGCGTCGTAGTCGGTCGCCTGCACCGAAGCCATGAAGCCTTCTTTGAACAGCGGCAGCCCCAGGTACGCGCCCGCCTGCTTCGCGATCAGCGCCGACGGCCCCGCCAGCTGCGAGTGGCGCCCCACCGAGGCGTCTTGACTGCCCATCGTGAGGCTGGCTCCGAACGCCACCAGCGATTGGAACCGCGCATCGAGCGGCGGCAGGTACTCGAGCTCACCCGCCGGCACCGGCACTCCGTGCCCGCTGATCACGATCGGCTGTTTGCCGGCGGCGGGGTGGCCCTGCACCACCATCGACACCGTCTCGTCGTCGATGCGGTGAACGTCGTAGGCCGCGATCCCGCCCACCGTCGCCGACAACGGCTCACGAACGCCTTTCAGGGCATCTGCCTTCACCACCACCGGGTAGTGCCCGAACGAGGAGCCCCTGGCCGGGGTGACGGAGACCGCCGGCCCACAGCCCACCACAAGTAAGAGGAGTACCCGGCGCATTGCGCGCCACGGTACGGTAGGATTGACTTGAGAATCAACGGACGGGGTCTTATGGAAGTCACCTCGCCGTTTCACCCACGCTGGAGATCGTCATGGCAGATGCCCGCACCGCAGTGATCGTCGACGCCGTTCGCACCGCCCGCGGCAAGAAGAAGGGCTCGCTGGTCGGCGTGCACCCGGTCGACCTGCTGGCGCACACCCTCGACGCCGCGCTCAAGCGCACCAAGATCGACCCCCTGCTGGTCGACGACGTGGTGATGGGCTGCGTGTCGCAGGTCGGTGAGCAGGGTCTCAACATCGCGCGCGCCGCGGTGCTCGCCGCGGGGATGCCGATCGACATCGCCGGCAACACCGTGAACCGCTTCTGCGGCTCGGGCCTCCAGGCGGTCAACTACGCCGCGATGCAGATTCTCTCGGGCCAGGCCGACCTCGCGATCGGCGGCGGCGTGGAGTCGATGAACCGCGTGCCGATGGGCTCCGACGCGGTCGGCCCCGGTGAAGGCCCCGCCTCGCCGAAGCTGGTCGAGCGCTTTCCCAACCTGGTGCCCCAGGGCGTCTCGGCCGAGATGATCGCCGAGAAGTGGAAGATGACCCGCGGCCAGCTCGACGAGTTCGCCGCCGCCTCCCAGCAGAAGGCCGGCAAGGCCACCGCCGAGGGCCGCTTCAAGAACGAGATCGCGCCGATTCACGTCAAGCTCGCCGACGGCTCCGAGAAAGACTTCGACGTCGATGAGCACAACCGCCCGTCGACCACCGTCGAGACGCTCGCCGCGCTCAAGCCGGTGTTCAAAGAGAACGGCGTCATTCACGCCGGCAACTCGTCGGGCATCGTCGATGGCGCCGCCGCGGTGACCCTGGCTTCGTTCGCCAAGGCCAAGGAGCTCGGGTTGAAGCCCCGCGCCAAAATCGTGTCCACCGCCGTCGCCGGGTCTGACCCGGTGATCATGCTCACCGGCCCGATTCCCTCGACCCAGAAGGCGCTCAAGCGCGCCGGGCTGACCGTGAAGGACATCGACCTCTGGGAGATCAACGAGGCCTTCGCCCCGGTGCCGATCGCGGTGGCGCAGGACCTCGGCATTCCCCTCGACAAGATCAACGTCAACGGCGGCGCGATCGCGCTCGGTCACCCGCTCGGCGCCACCGGCGCCATTCTGGTCGCCACCGTGCTCAATGAGCTCGAGCGGCGCGACCTGCGGCGCGGCGCGATCACCCTCTGCATCGGGTACGGCATGGGCGTCACCACCATCATCGACCGTAAGATCGACTGAGGGCTGGGTGTACGATGAGCCCTCTCCCGGCCGCCTGGCTTCGCCGCGGCCACCCTCTCCCGACCAAGCGGGAGAGGGCACTTCTTAGGCAGCAACGGAAATTCCAACGTCCTCGCGGTGTTGGAACGTGCGTGCCGTACTGAACTTTGGTAGCACCTGATGCGTCCAACGGTCCGGTTCCGTCAAGGAGTCGCACGCGATGTTTCAGAAAGTCCTTCTTTTTGCTGTCCTTGCCGCGGGCGCGTCGTTCGCCGCGGTCACGCCTTCGCCCCAGGCGAAGACTTCCTTCGAGCGCGCTGAAAAGGCGCTCGGAGAGGGCAAGCTCGATGACGCCATCGCCGCCTACAAAGCGGCGCTCCAGGCGACCCCCAATTACCCCGACGCCCTGAACGGCCTCGGCTCCGCGCTCTTCAAGCAGAACAAGCGCGACGAGGCGATCGCCAACTTCAAGGCCGCGATCGAGGCCGACCCCAGCTTCAAGCTCGGCTGGTTCAACCTCGGCTACGCCTCGCGCAAGACCCAGGACTTCAAGACCGCGGCCCAGGCCTACGAGAAGTACACCGCGCTCGACCCCAAAGACCCCGACGGCTTCTACGGCCTCGCCGAGAGCTACCGGCAGATTCCAGACGTCGACAAGGCGATCAAGGCCTACCAGACGTACCTGACCAAAGAGATCAAGCCGGCCGACCAGAAGTACATCGACAAGGCCAAGGCTTACATCGCCGAGCTCAAGGCCCAGCAGGAGAAGTCTCAGCCGAAGAACGAGCCGCCTCCCAAGAACGAGCCGCCCCCCAAGCAGGAGCCGGTGGCGAAGAACGAGCCCAAGAACGAGCCTCCGCCGAAGAGCGAGCCCGCGCAGCCGATCGCTTCGGCCGCCGCCCGCAAGGTGCAGGAGGGCGACAAGTACTGGGGCGACAAGAAGTACCGCGAGGCCTCCTTCAGCTACCAAGACGCGGTGAACGCCGACCCCGGCAACGTCGAGGCGCTGTTCAAGCTCGGCAACGCCTACGCGGTGCTCGGCTACTACAGCCAGGCGGTCGAGAAGTGGAACAAGGTCGCCGAGCTCTCGCCCGACGCCAGCGTTCGCAAGAGCGCGCAGGAGAACATCGCCAAGGCGCAGGCCAAGATCTCCGAGCAGGGCGGCGGCTCGCCCCAGGCGCAGAACAAGCAGCCCGGCTCCGGCCCGGTGGCCGACAACACCCGCACCCAGGCGCGCGAGAAGTACGAGAACGCGGTGAAGCAGATCTCCAACCGCGACTACGGCGGGGCGCTCGCCTCGCTCAACGAGTGCCTGCGCCTCGAGCCCGCGCTCTCGGTCGGCTACATCGCCCGCGGCTCGGCGCTGATCGGCCTGCGCCGGTTCGCCGAAGCGGTGGTCGACTACCAGTACGCGCTCCGCCTCGACCCCAACCTCGCCGCGCCGCTCTACGGCCTGGCCGAGGCGTACCGGGGCATGAACCGCTACGCCGACGCGCGCGGCTACTATCAGAAGTACGTCGCCTCCACGTCTCCCGATGCGCGGCCTGAGCTCCAGACCGACGCCCGCACCAAGATCGACCAGCTCAAGGGGTACTGAAGTGAACGCTCCGGGCGCAGCGATCAGCGCTACCGACATCAAGGCGCTGACCGAGCAGGTTCAGAAAGAGAGCGCGTTCGTCGAGGCGCTCTTTCAAGAGACCTCGAAGGTCATCGTCGGCCAGAAGTACATGCTCGAGCGGGTGCTGATCGGCCTGCTCTGCAACGGCCACGTGCTGCTGGAGGGCGTGCCCGGCCTGGCGAAGACGCTGACCGTGCGCACGTTCTCCGACGCGATCACCGCGTCGTTTCAGCGCATTCAGTTCACCCCCGACCTGCTCCCGGCCGACCTGATCGGCACCGTGATCTACAACCAGCAGACCTCGTCGTTCGCGGTTCGCAAGGGCCCGATCTTCGCCAACGTGATTCTGGCCGACGAAATCAACCGCGCCCCCGCGAAGGTGCAGTCGGCGCTGCTGGAGGCGATGCAGGAGCGCCAGGTCACCATCGGCAACAACAGCTTCCCGCTCCCGCAGCCGTTCGTGGTGCTCGCCACCCAGAACCCGATCGAGCAGGAGGGCACCTACCCGCTGCCCGAGGCGCAGGTCGACCGCTTCATGCTCAAGGTGAAGGTCGGCTACCCCACCCGCGAAGAAGAAAAAGAGATCCTCTCGCGCATGTCGGGCGAGTCGGTGCCGAAGGCGTCGAAGGTGATCACCCCCGAGCACATTCAGCGCGCCCGCTCGGTGATGCACCAGATCTACATCGACGAAAAGGTGAAGGACTACATTCTCAACATCGTGTTCGCGACGCGTGAGCCCGCGAAGCACGGGTTGAAAGATCTCTCCGACTTCCTCGAGTACGGTGCCTCGCCGCGCGCGTCGATCGCGCTCACCCAGGCCGCCCGCGCCCACGCGTTTCTGCGGCACCGCGGCTTCGTCACCCCCGAAGACGTGAAGGCGATCGGCTTCGACGTGCTCCGCCACCGCGTCAGCCTCACCTACGAGGCCGAAGCCGAAGAGCTCTCGCCGGAGCGGATCATTCAGCGGGTGTTCGACAAGGTCGAAGTTCCCTAGCGCGCGGGCCGAAGATGCTGCCCAGAGACGTGATGAAGCGCATTCGCCGGCTGGAGATCTCCACCCGGCAGATCGTCTCCGACATGCTCGCCGGGCAGTACCACTCGGTCTTCAAGGGCCGGGGCATGGCGTTCTCTGAAGTGCGGCAGTACCAGCCGGGTGACGAGGTGCGCACCATCGACTGGAACGTCACCGCCCGCATGAACGACACCTACGTGAAGGTGTTCACCGAGGAGCGCGAGCTGACGGTGATGCTGCTGGTCGACGTCAGCGCCTCCCACGAGTTCGGCTCGAAGGAGCTCTCGAAGTCGGAGATGGCGGCCGAGGTGGCGGCGATGATCGCGTTCTCGGCGATCGCCAACAACGACCGGGTGGGGCTGATCCTCTTCTCCGACCGGATCGAGAAGGTGGTGCCGCCGCGCAAGGGCAAGAAGCACGTCTTGCGGGTGATGACCGACATTCTCACCTTCAAGCCCTCCGGCACCGGCACCGACCTGTCGGAGGGACTCACCTGGCTGTCGCAGGCGGCGAAGCGCAAGACGGTGGCGTTCGTGATCTCCGACTTTCTCGCCGTAGGCTACGACAAGGCGTTGAGGGTGGCGGCGCGCAAGCACGACCTGGTGCCGGTGGTGATCGCCGACCCGCTCGAAGACACCTTCCCCTCGCTGGGGCTGGTCGACTTCGAAGACCCCGAGACCGGCGAGCGGTTCTTGATCGACACCGACGACCCCCGCATTCGGGGCCGGTTCACCCTCGCCAACGCCAAGCGCCGCGAAGAACGTGACCGGGCGTTCAAGAAACTGTCGCTCGACTCGGTGGAGCTGAAGGCCCACGAAGACCACGCGGTCGCGCTCCAGCGCTTCTTTCGAATGCGCGCCAAACGCATGGCCGCCTGAGTTTTGCGGTAAGCTCGACCGCGGCGTGGCGAACAGAAAAGACGACGAGGATTCGGAGAAGACGATCCCGTTCAAGCCGAACTTCGCCAACGTGCCCAAGCCGATCAAGAACGGCACCGAGCAGTCGGCGGCCCACCGCCCCAAAGACCTCTACGCCGAAGCCGAAGACGAAGAGCGCACCGGCGGCGACCACATGGGGGGCCACACCTCGGGCGTGCACCGGGTGAAGGGCCGCGCCGCGGCGCCCGAGGTCTCCCAGGGCGCGTGGCGGGAGCGGGCGTTCACTCCCCGGGCGCTGATGAGCCGCGAGGAGATCAGCGAGGCGCTCAAGGCCACGGTGGAGGTCGCCAAAGGCAAGGTCGGCTCGGTGGCGCCGGTGTTCGAGCTGGTGCGCCAAGACTGGATCCCGGTGCTCCGGCAGGCGGTGGAGCAGGGCGGCGGCGACGGCATCGACGCCTGGCTCAACAACCTGTTCAAGCCCGGGGCGGCGCCTCCCCAGACGCCGCTGGTCGGCGAGCTGATGTCGGCGTTCAACAAGATGCGCTCCTCGATGACCACCGACACCCTGATCGGCGAGGCGCGCACCGCGATCAAGGCGATCGACCGGGCGCTCGAGAACCCGAAGAAGCTCTCCTTCAAGGTGATGGAGAAGGAGCTCGAGGGCAAGCTCGAGGTGCACGAGCTGTTGATGGTGCTGTTCTCCGACGACGAAGAGCTCAAGCAGCGGCTGGCCGAGGTCAGCCGCGCGATGGACACCCTGCGAGCGCAGCTGAAGGCGATTCCCGGCAGCAAGCCCGACGGCCTGTACTCGAACTTCGCCCGGCTGAAGGCGGAGGCACGGGTGCTCACCGCCGAGCTCGCGCGCCGCAAGAGCCCCTAGACGGCGTCGCTTCTGGGTTTCGTTCACTGCTGTGGGCAGATCCGCAGTGAGCGAGCACTCCACATCACACGCGCGCATGCTCCACTCCATCGGAGCCATCGGCCTATTTGACCGAGATCAAAGCGGTTTTGGTTTCGAGCGCGTTCGGCACACCGGTTGCTCAGGGCCTTCCCCGGAAACTGCTGAAGGGGAGAAGGCCCGCCAATGAAGATCTTCGGGAAGGCACTGATGGCGGCTGTGGTGGTGGCGAGCTCCGCCTCTGCCCAGCAAGCGATGGATGCGCAGAAGGCGCAGCGGTGCGCGACACGGTTGTCGATTGCGATCACCGGCAAGAGCGCCACGTCGACGTTGTTGGCCGACTCCAACCCGCAGCTGAGCGTCGATCAGCTGCTCTCGAGCACCGACTTTCAGGATCGGTTCGCGCGGTTCGCCAACGCGACCTTCAACGCCGATCGCGAGCCGGGCGCGGTGCCGGCGGAGGACGCGCCGTACTACCTCGCCAAGTACGTGCTCCAGAACAACAAGCCCTGGAGCCAGCTGTTTCTCGGCCAGTACAACGTCGACGTCGCCGCGGGTGAAGCGGCCGACTCCACCAACGTGGTGGTGAAGACCGACGCCAACGGCCTGGGCTACTTCCGCTCGATGCCGTGGATGCTGCGCTTCGCCGGCAACGAGCTGGCGGGCATCAAGATCTCCACCGGCTACCGCATGATGAACAACACCATCGGTCTGCAGCTGGTCGCCTCGACCAACGCGCCGAACGCCGACGTCTCGCAGACCGGCCGTCACGCCGCCGGCTGCACCGCCTGCCACTTCGACGGCTGGTTCGCCCTCGACCACGTGGCGAGCGTGCTCTCGCGCAAGGTGACCACCACCTCCAACGGCAACACCACCATCTCGTTCGGCCCGCCCCCCGAGACGCCGCAGCAGGTGTTCGGCGGGATCACCGTCGCCGACGACAAAGACGTGGTGACCGCGCTGGTGAACAGCACCGCGTTCCAGTTCCGCTCCTGCCGCCTGGCGTTCATGTACCTCTACGGCCGCCCGGAGCAGACCTGCGAAGGCCCGGTGTTCGACAAGTGCATGGATGCGTTCGGCCAGACCGGCAAGATCACCGACGCGCTCAAGACCGTCGCCACCGACCCGTCGTACTGCCAGTGAGGAAAACGACCATGAAGACCTCGCTCAAGATTCTCCTGGCTGCCTCCGCGCTGATGTTGGGCTGCAACGGCACCTCCGACGCGACCTTGCACATGCAAGACGGTCAGCAGATGCCGATGGATACCCTGCCGCCCGTCGACCAGCCGCCGGCGATCAACCCGCCCGAGACCACCACTCCGACCAACCCGACCCAGAACCACTGCGACTTCGGCCGGGTCTACCAGGGCTTCGCCGGCACCGAGCTGACCGCGGGCCGCATCGACGTCGACCTGGGCCTCGAGACCGCGCGCTTCAAGCCGTACAGCGCGCTGCAGACCGAGTACCCGCGCATGCTGAGCAACACCCCGGGCCTGCTGGCGAGCGCCGGCAACACCTTCGCGATCATCCCCGCGCGCTGGTACGTCGAGCCGCAGGCGTCTGCGATCAACCTCTACACCGCCTACCGGATCGCGTTTCAGGGCTGCCTGACCGCCACCGCTGGGAGCGGCTTCAACACCGCGCCGACGGCGGCGACCGCGGCCACCCACTGCACCACCTGGGCGAAGCAGTTCTGGACCCGCGACCCGGCCCAGGCCGAGATCGACGCGTGCGTGAAGGTCGCCACCGTCGACACCTCGACCGAGACCAACGCGAATCGCAAGTGGGCCTACACCTGCGCGAGCGTTCTCAGCTCGGCGGACTTCCTGACGTACTGAGAGACGAGGACACGACCATGAGCTCGAACTTCTTTTCTCGCCGCCGCCTGATGCAGACCGCCGGAGCCGTCGCCGGTGGCCTCGCCGCCAACCGCTTGATGAACGGCCCCGGGAGCCTGATCTCCCGCCCGGCCTTCGCCCAGCTCGCCCCCGAGAAGTCGGCGGTGCTGATGATCTACCTCCAGGGTGGGTACAACGCGGTGTTCAACAGCGCCGACAGCTTCGCTCCCGCGGGCACCTTCGGCGTCACCGCCGGCAACCAGAAGAGCCTCGGCAACAACCTGGTGATCGACAACCCGACGATGGGCACGCTGCCCGCCTACGCGCTGAGCCACATGGCGACGGTCGGTATTCGCGACGGCATCACCAGCCACGCGGCGGCGCAGACGGCGAACTTCAGCGACGGCACCAACTCGTACGCGCTGAAGCTGGCCGACGCGATCGGTGGCGACGCTTCGATCAAGGCGGTGCAGGCGGGCAGCCGTGGGCAGCCCGGCCCTCACCCGGCGGTGAACGGCGTCTCGCTGCAGACGATCACCGACATGAAGAGCACCATCGCCGCGCTCGGCGGGCTCACCGACCCCACGGTGCCCGACCGCGCGATCGGAGCGAACGGACTGATCGCCGCGCAGACCATGTCTGGCGCGCGCCTGACGCAGAGCCCGTCGATGACGACGTCGATGAGCGATGGGTACAACGCGGCGATCGCCACCCTGCAGGCTCCGGTGAAGCCGTTCGACTACACCGCGCTGGCGACCGCGTACGGTTACAACTCGAGCAACACCGCGGTGAACAACTTCACCACCCAGATCGCCTGCGCGGAGCTGATGATCACCGCCGGCGCGAACTACGTGGTGGCGGTCGACTCGGGTTGGGACACCCACGGCGACACCAACGCGTCGACGGTGCGCAACATGATGACCTCGCGCATCCTCCCGCCGCTGAAGGTGTTCATCAACCGCATGCTGAACCGCACCGACATGAACGTGGTGGTTGCGATCTTCGGCGACTTCGCGCGGTCGCTGCCCGGCTCGGATCACGCCTCGGCGCTCGCCGCGACGGTGATCGGCAAGTACGTCAAGGTCGGCACCACCGGCCGCATGAGCGCCAACGTCACGCTGCCTTCGGGCACGCCGTCGGTGCCCGGGTTCTGGAGCTACCTCGCCACCGTGGCGAAGGCGCCGAGCAACCCGTTCGGGGCGAACCAGCACCCGAGCATCGCGCTCTGACTATTTCGAGGACACGAGGGCGGCCGGCAGGGCGCTGCCGGCCCAAATGACGAAGGGCTCCCAACCATGACCTCGGTTGGGGGCCCTTCTCTTTAGGTGGCGCCGTGTTGATGACGCGGAACTGCCGGGGTCGGGGTCGGGTTCGCGTGCGGCTTCGGGTTCGGGGACGGTTTTCGGGTACGGCTTCGGTCTGACGGGTTCGGGCGTCGTCAGCGTGCGGAGATTCGTGCGAACGATTCGTGCGCCAACCGCTCGACCGCTTTCCAGTCGGGATCGCGCGAGAGAATGACCGCGGTCCAGCCCGACTTCCCGACGTACGGGGGACTCCAGTAGCGATCGGGGTTCGAGGCGATCAGCGCTTCCTGCACTTCTCTCGGAGTCGGGAAGTAGACGCTGATGTGCTCGGCGCCGTGGTGATGGTTGTCGAACATCGCGAAGCACCGGCCCTTGGGCCCCACGAACCAGGTCGGCTCGCCGTGGCTCAGCTTTTCGAAGGCGCCGTCGATCGCAGAGATGATCTTGCGAAGGCGCGCGAGCTCGGTGCCGCCCGCGCCCTTCGCCTTTCGCTCACGAACCATCGTCTTCGATTTGCTCGGCACGCCGCTCAGCTTACTGCGCGGCGTCTTTCTTCAGCGCTCCGCCGTTGATGCAGTAGCGCAGGCCAGTCGGGTTCGGGCCGTCGTCGAAGAGGTGCCCCAAGTGGCCGCCGCACTTCGCGCAGGTCACTTCGGTGCGGGTCATGCCGTAGGTGGTGTCGGTGTGCTGGTCGACCGCGCCCACCTTCGCCACGTCGTAGAAGCTCGGCCAGCCGGTGCCGGAGTCGAACTTCTGCCGCGCGTCGAACAGCACCGCGCCGCACGCCGCGCAGCGGTACACGCCGGGCTCATGGTCGTCCCAGTAGGGGCCGGTGAAGGCGCGCTCGGTGCCCTTCTGCCGGAGGATGCGGAACTGCTCCGCGGTGAGGCTTTTCTTCCATTCGTCTTCGGTCTTCACGATTTTCTCCGTGCTGCTCGAGGTCTCGGTCGCTGCAGGTTGGGGCGCCGCCGACGCCGACCCTTCGGTCGCGTGGGTGCACGCCGTCATCGCCAGGGTTGCAGTCACCAGCCATCTGAGTCGCATGTTGGAAATACGCACGAGCGGCACCGAAGTTACCTCTAACGGGTGAGGTCGACTCGCACACCAGGTCGAGGGGAGACTGCCCGCGTGAATTCGTTGCCTGGTGACCTCACCACCCTCGTGCAGACCGCGCTCGCCTTGGATGGCGCCGATCGCCGCCGCGCCGCCGGCCGCATCAACGACTGGCTCCGAATTCGCCACCAGGCCGCGACCGAGGTCGAGCGCGACGAGGTCTTGATGTGGATGGACCACCCCGGCTTCTCGGAGCTGTCCGACCAAGACGCGCGAAACTGCCGCGCCGAGGCCGCGGAGTTGCTGCTGTCTCTGGGCTACCCGAGCGCACTCTACGTTTCGCCCGAAGCGCTGGTCGTGGCTCGTCGCGAACGGGTGATGCCCACCATCGCTCGCTCCCCGGGCGGCGAGTGGATCGGCCGGGTGGTGCTCCCGTTCGCGTTTGTTCCGATGTTGTGGATGGCAATCACGATTGGCCAGCGCCACAACGGGTGCATCGGCGGCTACAGCTTCAGCTGCGTCGCGCTGGCGGGCACTCTGGGGCTGATTCGCTGGGTCTGTACCTTCCCCTCGCGCGGAATCGTCTTCTGGCACCTCGTCGGCATCGCAGCGTTCGCGGCCAGCATCGTCGCCGGAGTGGGTGCCGTTCAGTGGAAAGAGACCGAGGCTGCGGCGCTCTGCTGGTTCGGTGCAGCCGGGCTGATGGCGATGGGGCTGCCGCCTCTGCTGTCGCTCGCGACGAGACCCGCCCGCTGATCAGCGTCGGCGCCGACCCACTTCTTTCGCGTGCGACAACCGTGTAGAAGTTACGAGTCCTCGGTTCGAGTGAACTCAACCCGTCTCAACGACTGAGAAATCAATGTCCTTCACCCATCTCCACCTTCACACCCTGTACTCGCTCCTCGACGGCGCGATCAGAATGAAGGACCTGATCAAGACGGTGAAGGCCAAGGGCATGTCGTCGGTCGCGGTCACCGACCACGGCAATATGTTCGGCACGATCGACTTCTACAAGAAGGCGAAGGAAGCCGGCGTGAAGCCGATCATCGGCCTCGAGGCGTACGTCGCGGGACCGAAGGGCCGCGGCGATCGCAGCGAGAAGATCGCGAACCACCTCATTCTCCTGGCGAAGAACCAGGAGGGCTACGCCAACCTGCGCGTGCTCGCCTCGCGCGGCTTTCTCGACGGCTTCTACTACCACCCGCGCATCGACAAGCAGCTGCTCAAGGACCACTCGAAGGGCCTGATCGGCCTCACCGCGTGTCTCGGCGGTGAAGTGACCAGCGCGTGCTTCCGCGGCGACATGGATCACGCGAAGCGCGCGGCCACCGAGTACAAAGAGATCTTCGAGCCCAACTCGTTCTTCCTCGAGATTCAGTCGAACGGGATGGAAGAGCAGCAGAAGGCGAACAACAACTTGAAGCAGCTGTCGCGCGACGTCGGGGTGCCGCTGGTGGCGACCGCCGACGCCCACTACATCAAGCAAGAAGACGCGCGCGCCCACGAGCTGTTGATGTGCATCGCCTCGGGCAAGACGCTGGCCGACAACAAGCGCATGCGGCACTCCACCGACCGGCTCTACGTCACCAGCCCGGAGGAGATGCGCGCGTACTTCGCCGACGTGCCCGAGGCCGTCGACAACACGATGTTGATCTCCGACCAGTGCAACGTCGAGCTGACGCTGGGCAAGCCGATGCTGCCGACCTTCAAGGTCCCCGACGATCACACCCCCGACACCTTCATCGCCCAGCTCGCCACCCAGGGCCTGCACAAGCGCTTCGAGGAGCTCCCGTACCAGGTCGATCGCGAGGCCTATCTCCACCGGCTCGGCTTCGAGATCGAGATGATCAAGAAGATGGGGTTCTCGGGCTACTTCCTGATCGTTCAGGACTTCATCAACTGGGCGAAGGAGCACAACATCCCCGTGGGGCCCGGCCGTGGCTCGGGCGCCGGCTCACTGGTCGCGTACGCGCTGCGCATCACCGACCTCGACCCGATTCCCTACAACCTGCTGTTCGAGCGCTTCCTCAACCCCGAGCGCGTCTCGATGCCCGACTTCGACGTCGACTTCTGCCAGGACCGGCGCGACGAGGTCATTCACTACGTCTCCGAAAAATACGGCCAGGACAACGTCGGCCAGATCATCACCTTCGGCTCGCTGAAGGCGAAGAGCGTGCTGCGCGACGTGTGCCGGGTGTTCGGCCTGCCGTTCTCGGAAGGCGACAAGTTCGCCAAGCTGGTGCCCGAGGTTCTCAACATCACCTTGAAGCAGGCGATCTACGGCGAGCAGGAAAAAGGCATCGCCGGCGAGCCGCGATTGAAGGAGATGATCGAGAAGCCGGTCAAGGTCGGCGAGGTCGAGGGCAAAGAGGTCTCGTCGAAAGACGTGCTCGAGATCGGCATGGCGCTCGAGGGGCTCCACCGCCAGGCGGGCATGCACGCCGCCGGCGTGGTGATCGCCGACAAGCCGCTCTGGGAGTTCGTGCCGGTCTACCAACCGCCGGGCGAGCAGGGCGTGCTGGTCACCCAGTTCGCCAAAGACGAGGTCGAGGCCGCCGGCCTGGTGAAGTTCGACTTCCTCGGTCTGAAGACGCTCACCGTCATTCAGCACGCGATCAACCTGATCAACCGCACGCTCCCGGCCGACCGCCAGATCGTGCGCGAGAAGATTCCCCTCGACGACAAGCCGCTGTTCGATCTGATCAGCTCCGGCGACACCGCGGGCGTGTTTCAGATGGAGTCGTCGGGCTTCACCGAAATGGTGATGAAGCTGAAGCCGTCGTGCTTCGAAGACATCATCGCCGCCGGCGCGCTCTACCGCCCGGGCCCGCTCGACGCCGGCATGGTCGACGTCTTCATCAACCGCAAGCACGGCCGCGAGAAGGTCGTCTACCCGCACCCGAACCTGGAAGGCATTCTCAAGGACACCTACGGGGTGATCGTCTACCAGGAGCAGGTGATGCAGATCAGCCAGGTGCTGGGCGGGTACTCGCTCGGCCGCGCTGACCTGCTCCGCCGCGCGATGGGCAAGAAGAAGGCCGAGGTGATGGCCAAGGAGCGTGAGGGCTTCCTCGAGGGCTGTAAGAAGAACCAGGTCGACCTCAAGATCGCGGGCGAGATCTTCGACCTGATGGAGAAGTTCGCCGAGTACGGCTTCAACAAGTCGCACTCCGCCGCCTACGGCCTGATCACCATTCACACCGCGTGGCTGAAGGCGCACTACCCGGTCGAGTTCATGGCCGCGCTGCTGACGTCGGAGAAAGACAACACCGACAAGGTGGTGGCCCACATCGCCGAGGCGCGCGCGGCCGGCACCGAGGTGTTGCCGCCCGACGTCAACGTGTCGGACCTCGCGTTCGGCGCGATGGACGGCCGCATTCGGTTCGGCCTCGGCGCGATCAAGGGCGTCGGCGAGTCGGCGATCGAAGCGATCATGGAGGCCCGCGCGAAGGGCAACTTCAAAGACCTGTTCGACTTCACCGAGCGGGTCGACTCGCGTCGGGTGAACAAGAAGGTGATCGAAGCGCTGGTGAAGGCGGGCGCGTTCGACTTCGAGAAGCGGCCGCGGCGTCAGCTGTTCGAGACGATCGAGCGGGCGGCGGAGCGCGGCGCGTCGTCTCAGCGCGACATGGCGGTGGGGCAGGAGAGCCTGTTCGGGATGCTGGGCGGGGGCGGTAGCGCAGGCGCGCCCGCTCTGAAAAACGAGTACGCCAAGGTCGAGGAGTGGAGCGACAAGGAGCGGCTCGCGTTCGAGAAAGAATCGATCGGCTTCTACGTCTCGGGGCACCCGCTGCATCAGTACGACAAGGAGCTGCGGCGGTATGCGCGGCCGTGCGCGGCGGCGAAGGTGGCGCGGCGCGACGAGCGGGTGACGGTGGCGGGCATCGTGGCGCAGCTGCGCGAGCGGCCGACCAAGACCGGCAAGCGAATGGCGTGGGTGACGTTGGAAGACCTCACCGGCTCGATCGAGATGGTCTGCTTTCCCGGGCGCGAGGCCGGGGGCAGCCGGCAGGACAAGAACGGCCGCTGGGTGAAGGGCACGGCACGGCCCGGTTACGAGAACTGGGAGATGATGCTGAAGGCCGACGACCCGCTGCTGATCACCGGCACGGTGCAGATCAACCAGCGCGACGAAGAGCAGCCGGTGGCCGAGCTGGTGGTCGAAGACATTCAGTCGCTCAAAGAGGTGCGCGAGAAGCGGGTGAAGCGGCTGGAGGTGCGGCTGCTGGCGTCTCAGGCGACCGAGGAGCGCATCGCGCAGCTGGCGCAGATCGCGTCGAAGTTCGCGGGGGCGACTCCGCTGGCGATCGCGCTGACGCTGCCGGGTGAGGCCGAGGCGGTGATCGGCTCGACCAAGTTCAAGGTCTCGGTCACCGACGAGCTGCTCGAGGCGGTGAACCGGCTGTTCGGCGGCAGGGTCGCGGAACTGGGCTGAATTTTCGGCGGCCGGCCGGGTACGTCACCGCACAGTGACCGCTCGTGTCCCAGGGAACTTTCCGTCGCTGCGCCCCGTTCGATTGGGGAGTATGGTTCCTTACATGAAGCGGCTGGTGGTTTTGGTGCCCCTGCTCTTCAGCCTGTGGGCGAGGGCGGAGACGGAGCAGGAGAAGCAGGCGCGGGAAGACCTCGAGCGGCAGCTCAAGAGTCTGGTCGGCACGCCTCCGACGAAGATCAAGGTCAACTTCGAGGCGCTCGACGAGGGCAACTTCAAGCTCCTCGAGGCGGCCTTCGAGCTCGATGGCCATACGCTGGCCGTCGGCAATCTGGCCGAGCTCGCAAAAGACGGCACCCACATGATCTTCTTCGGCGACGTCGCGCCGGGGCCCCACAAAATCGAGAGCCACGTCACCTACCAAGATGCCTCGAGCTTCATGATGTCGAATGAAGCCGGCTTCAAGTGGAAGGTCGGCTCGTCGGTGTCGTTCTCCACGCAGCCGGGCATCGAGGTCGACGTCAACGTGACGCCGGTGTTCGACGCCAAGGCCGACGACGTGAAGAAGAAGCTGAAGCTCACCAGCCCGGCGAAGGTGGTGATGCTGGCGCAGCTCGACGACGGCAAGATGCCCGACCGCATGGAGCGGCCGAAGGTCGCGGTGGCCGAGGTTCCCGATGCGGGCACCACCGGAGGCGCCGAGGTGGTGAAGGGCGAGAAGCCGAAGACCAAGGCGGAGCTGGCGGCCGAAGCGGCTGAGGCGAAGCGCAAGGCCAAGGAAGAAGCGCTGGCGGCGAAGAAAGCCGCGGCTGAAGAGGCGAAGCAGAAGGCCGAAGAAGCACGTCAGGCCCGGCTCGCTGCCGCCGAAGAAAAGCGTCGTGCGGCCGAAGAAGCGCGGCAGGCGAAGCTGGCGGCGGCGCGCAACGCGGGCAACTCCGGCAAGCCGGTGTTGGTCGCGGCGAACGGCGCCACGGCAGGTGCCGAAGCGGCAGCTCCGGCGGTGGTCGATGCCGGTGCGCCCGAGCCGGTCGATGCGGGCCCGGCAGTGGCCGAGGTGGTCGATGCCGGCCCAGCGGTGCCCGAGGTGGCGAAGGTGAAGCCGGTGGTGGCGCCGCCGGCGCCCGTGCCCGAAGAGGGCGGCATTCCTCTGCCGGTCATCATCGGCATCGGCGTCGCGGTGCTGGGCATCATCATCTTCTTCGCCACGCGCAAGAAGAACCCCCAGGCCTGAAGCGGCGCTCGCGCCCGGGCGTAGACTGAGCGCGTGTCGGCGCTCGACTCACTTCGCATTCGCCTCGAAGGCGGGCTCGAGACCATCGAGCATGCCATCGGCGACTACGACGGTGTTCGGCGCCTGCTCGGCAGAGGTTGGCACTACGAGGTCGACGTTCACCGTGACGCGTTTGTGCGGGTGGCAGCGCACGAAGAGCAGGTGCTCAACGCAGTCGAGAAGCTCCAGACGATTCGCGATGCCGCCGGAACAGAGGTGCTCCGGCGTTTTCATCAAGCCCGCGGCGCGCTGCTCGAGCGGGTGCGGAAGCTGGAAGTGGACAGCGGAGTTGCGGCGAGTTCGGAGCTGGCGTCGGGCCTCGAGGTTCTGCTGACGCTCGCGAGGTCGCCGGGAAGCTCTCCGGTGTTCTTCTGCCGTGCGTACAAGGGGCTGACCCGGGTCTGGCTCGGGTTGTTCACCGGGTGTCTGCGCCTGTCGGGAGCAATCGGTGACCGCGAGCTGCCGCTGTCTCACGAGCTCATCCGCGACGGTGGCCTCGGACGGATCGAGATTCGAGGGGTCGGCGTGCTTGTGATCGGGTCACGGTCAAAGGCCGACTTGCTGACGATCGGCCAGCTGCTTCTGGCGGAGCGCTGGCCGCCGACGGTGGAACCTCCTGCGGACCACCTGGTGATTCCGGCGGTGCTTCGCCGCTCTCGGGCGACAGGCGCGTTGTTCGTTTGCGAACGCCAGGGTTACTTTCTGCACGACGGCTCCCGCGCGTTCGACGTCGTTGCCCAACGGCAGTGGGTGTGGCGACGCCCGCGGGCGGCGACGCTCGCGTGGGCGTTGCTTCGGCTGCCGCGGGTGCTGCGTGAATCGCTCGTCGGACGGTTGGAGGTCGACGGCAGCCTTGTCGCGCTTGGACTCGTCGATCACGTTCGCAAGGCGCGGGGCACGATCACGTTCGGCCCGCAGGTCGACATCGACGCTGTTGGTGCGGCTGGCCGTGAGCTGAGCCGATGGTTGAAGCGGTAGACTGAACCGGTGTCGGCGCTCGATTCGATTCGCATTCGCCTCGAAGGTGCGCTCGAAACGGTGGAGCAGGCGACCGACGATGCTGGGGCCGCGTGGCGTGGTCTTCGCGGACGGCAATGGCGTGCCTGGTTGAACGCGCATCGGCCTCAGCTGGAACGAATTGCGTCCGAGGTCGAGCAGGTCGATCGTGCCGCCACACGTGTCGAGGCGATCGCCTTGGTGGAACGTTGGGGTGAGGGCTTCGACCTCGTTTCACGCCTCCGAGACGCGCGCGCGCGCTTGCTCCAACAGATCGCCAGTCTCGACGGAGAACCCAAACGGGTTGAGCTCGTCGAGCTGGGGCCCACGGTACGCGGCTTTCTCGCGAGGGCTGCCGACGAGTCGATGCCCCTCTACGTTTGCGAGCGGCAAGGGCTTCAGACCCCATTGGAGGGCGTCGTATTCGGAGGGATGTTGTCGGTGCTCCTCTGGTTGATGACCCGAGACTTCAACGCCGAGCTGATTCTGGCGATCGGCATCGCGGCGGTGATGATGGTTTTCATCGGGCCGGTCGCGAACCGGTACCGGATCGAGTTTTTTCCCAAGCACATTCGAATCCGTAGCCCTTTGAAGGAGAAGCGCTTCATGCTCTCCGATGAGCTCTTCGGGCGCGAGTCGGCAGGAATCCTGAAGGTTCGCGGTGAGCGTCTCCTCGAGCTTGGAGCGGTGACCTGCGACCAGATTCTCGCGCTCCAGAAGTTGTTCTCTGGGGTCGATTGGCCTCGCCCGGTGCCGCGTCCAATCGACGCCTATGTTGCTCAGGCCGCCGAGCTTTCTTCCTCGGGACGCGGCGGCGCGGTGATCGCCTGCGACGGCAAGGTCCATTTCTTACAGTCGGGGCAGCGCTCCTACGATGTCGTTGCTCGCGTTTCGCAGAACTGGCCGCGAACCGACGCCACGTTGCTCGGCTCCATTCTGCTTGGTTCACCTCGCGCATTTCGTGACGATCTCTTTGAGCGGCTTGCTGCGGAGGGTTGCCTGGTCACAATGGCACCAGACACACAGGTCATCGTTACACGGACGACCGCGACGTTCGGTGACGTGGCCGCCGTTGGGATGAATCGCGAAACGCGCGCCGAGTTGGAAGATTGGTTGAAGCGCTTCAAAGGCCTGCGGCTTCAGCGGAGGTAGTGGAGGCTGCGTCGTGAAACGGCACCACCTTCACGTCGTGCCCATCGCTCTCGAAGGTCACCGCACCATGCACGTCTGTTCGCCAACAGCGCGCGCCGACCGATTGGTACGTTTCGACGACTTCGGAGTGAGGGAACCCGAACCGATTGTGACGCCCGACGCAGAACACCACGTGCCGTGGATGTGCCTGCTGCACGAAGCGATCGGTCGATGAGGTGCGCGAGCCGTGGTGGGGCGCCTTCATCACCGTCACCGGCTGAATGTCGGTGAGCCGATCCTCCGCCGGCGCTTCGATGTCGCCGGTGAGCAGGAACGACACGTCGCCGTGCTCGAGCCGCAGCACGATCGAGCGATCGTTCTCATCGTCGAGGCCTTCGAGATCGCGCGGAGGTGCGAGCACCTTCAGTTCGGCGTCGCCCACGCGGAGGTGCGTGCTGCCTCGGGTCACGCGCTCGACATCGGCTCCCGCCGCCGCTCCGAGCAGGTCGGTGATCAGCGCGCCGGTACCCGAGCCGCGTGGCAGCCACAGCCGGTCGACCGGCACCGAGCGCAGCGCGGAGGTCAGCCCGAGCGCGTGATCGGGGTGGGGATGGCTCAGCGCCGCCAGCTTCAACCGGCCGATCCGGCGCTGACGAAGGTAGGGCAGCACGATTCGCCGGCCGACGTCTGAGCCCCCCGGTACTCCGCCGCCATCGACCAGCGCGTGCTCGCCTCGCGATGAGATCACCACCGCGTCGCCGTGCCCGACCGCGAGAAACGTCACCGTCATCGGCGCTTCGGGGTCGAGCCGGGGCCAGAGCACCATCGCCGTCAACGCCACCGGCGCCAGCGCCGCCGCGCAGCGCACCCGGCCGCGTGCGAAGGCGAAGAACGCCAGGCCCACCAGCCACGCCGCCGCCAGGAACCCCGGAGGCGCCGGCACGTCCCACGCCGCTCCGGGCAACGACGCGAAGAAGCGCGCCGCCGCGAGCAACAGCTCCGACGCCCAGGCTCCGGCCCAGAGCACCGGCGCCGCCAGCCACGGAGCCACCACGAACAGCGCCGCTCCGCCGGCCGCCAACACCGAGAGCGCTGCGCACAACGGCATGCACACCACGTTCGCCACCAGCCCGGCCCAGCCCACGCGGTGAAACGCGGTCGCCAGCATCGGAGCGGTCGCGCTCATCACCGCCACGCTGGTGCAGAGCGACATCAGCACCGCCTCACGCAGCCGAATCAGCCTCCGCCGCCAGCCTTCGTCTTCGACCCGCGGCCGCGAGACGGGGATCGCCGCGCGAAGAGCAGGGGCGAGCGTCATCAGCGACAGCACCGCCACGAACGACAGCCGCATCGAGAGGTCCGCCACCGCGTCGGGCGTGAACATCTCCATCGCGATCGCCGCCAGCGCCACCGCCTGCAAGCCATCGGCGCGGCGCCGCAGCATCACTCCCACCAGCAGCACGCTCGCCATCAACCCCGAGCGCACCGCCGGGCCCTGCCAGCCGGTGAACAACACGTACGCCCACAGCAGCGACATCGAGAGCGGCGCGGCGATTCGTCGAGCGTCGATTCGCCGCAGGCGCCGAATCGGCAGCCGCACCAACAACCAACGCAGCGACACCATCAACGCCAGCGCCAGCACCGCCACGTGCAGCCCGCTCACCGAGAGCACGTGCGCCAGCCCACTCCTCGCGAAGTCGTCTTCGATGCGATCGTCGAGGTTGGCGCGCATGCCGGCCGACAACGTCAGCAACAGCGCCGCGGCATCGGGCGACGGCGAGAGCGCCTCGACCTGGCCTCGCAACGCCTGGCGCTCCGACTCGAGCACCCGGCGAAACCGCGGGGCAGGGGAGAGCACCACCAGGCTCGAGTCGATCAACGAGCCGGTGGCGATCACGCCTGCGCGGCGCCGCGCTTCGGTGAAGTCGGCCTGGCCGGGGTTGTCGGGCGCGGTCAGCTCGTGCAGCTTGGCGTCGGTGGCGATCGTCTCTCCACCCACCAGCCCGTGCGGCTCACCCGACCAGAGCACCACCGAGAACTGCGCCGGCTGATCGCCCACCGCGCTCACCCGGAGCACCAGGTTGCGCTCGCCCGCTTCGAGCACCTCTCCCAACAGCCGCGCCCGCTGGGGCACCGACGGAACCGAGGTCTTCGCCTCGAACGTCGAGATTGCGAGCCCCGCGAAAGCGCATGCCCCCAGCACGCAAACCCATGATCCGACGCGGCCTCGCAGCGCCGCCGCAATCGCCGCCAAGCCCACGGCGACAATCAGGAATTGCCACCAATGAAGGCCGGTTGCCGGACCGAGCACTACTCCAATCAGGAGCAGCGCGGCTGGCGCGATAAAGGGTCGCGAGACAAACGAACCCCATGAAACGACTGGTTCCTTCCCCATTCACCACCTCGCCCGTACGACCCGTCGTTAAACTTCAAACGTGACGCTAGCCGTGTGGGTTCTGGTAGTCAAGGCTGGTTTGTGGTAAGAGTGGAAATTCCTGAGTACGCAGGGCCGTTTACCGATGAGGAGGCAGTTTGCAGACGACGTTCAAGACTGGTGACAAGGCGGTTTATCCCGGACAGGGCGTGGGCGAAGTGATGGGCATCGAGCACACCGAGGTCGCTGGCCAGCGCCAGAGCTTCTACGTGCTCCGCATTCTGGAGAACGGAATGCGCATCATGATCCCGATCAACAAGGTCGGCTCCGTCGGTCTGCGCGAGATCATCTCCGAGGAAGACGTGAAGCAGGTCTACGCGATCCTCAAGGAGAAGGACATTTCGGTCGACTCCACCACCTGGAACCGCCGGTACCGGGAGTACATGGAGAAGATCAAGACCGGGTCGGTGTTCGAGATCGCCGAAGTGCTCCGCGACCTCTACCTGCTCAAGGGCGACAAGGACCTCTCGTTCGGCGAGCGCAAGATGCTCGACACCGCGCGCTCGCTCCTGATCAAGGAGCTCTCGCTTGCCAAGGGCGTCGGCGAAGAAGAGATCGAGGCCGACCTGAAGAAGATCTTCAACCTCACTGAAAAAGCCTGAAGAGCCCGTAGTACTCGGCTCTGCCCAAACGCCCGCCCCGAGTCCTCCCGAGGACCCGGGGCGTGGTGTTTTTTACGGGTGCGTTCGCCGCCCGTGCTAGCCAGCAAAGCCGTGAGCGAGCCCACGCCCCCTCCGCCGACGAGCGAGCAAGACCGCAAGGAGCGGATCGCCGAGCTCGAGTCGCGGCTGGCGAAGCGGCCCGGGGTCGGGGTGATGCCTCCGGTGGCCGCGTTGGCGCTGGCCGGCTCGGTGTGGATGCTGTCGATGCAGTCGCGCGAGACCGACTACTTCCGCTCCGACCCGACCGCGATCGACCTCGGCGCCGAGGGCGACTACCACTTCGATCGGCTGGTCTCGAACCGCTACGCGCAGATTCACGGGCTGCCCACGCTCCGCGGCGTCTACGGCGGCGACGCGAAGAGCCCCTGGGTGGTCGTCGGGCTGCAGCAGACCCAGATTCTGGTGAAGCGGCCCACGCTGCCCACCGAGGTCTGGAAAGACGGCTCGCCGCCTCCGCCGCCCGACCCCCGGCCGTTCGCGGTGCGGGGCCGGCTGCGCGCGCGCGAAGACGCCGGCAAGCTGACCCCCGCGTTCGAGAAGATGGAGCAGCTGGGCGAGCTGAAGCCCAAGTGGATCATCGAGGAGGGCGCCAAGCCGGGCGCCGACTTCGCCGCGATGGGCTGGTTCGGTGGGCTGCTGGCGTTCGCCGCGCTCAACGCGTGGCTGTTGATTCGCGGCACGATGGCCGTGATCGAGCGACTGAGGAAGCGGTAAGCCGTTCGACGGCTCAGTCGCCGAAGGCGTCGTCGATCGCCTGGGTGCGCGACTTGCCCTTCTTCGCGGGCGCGGGCGCGGCCTTCTTCGCCGGCTTCTCGTCGTCGTCGTCACCGAACGCGTCGTCGGCGGCGTTCTTCGAGCTCTTCGGCGCGGGCGCCGCGGCCGTCACGTCACCACCCAACGCCACCAGCTGCTGCTTGGCCTTGTCGTTGGTCTGGTCGTACTTGTACGCGGTGGCGAAGGCGAGCTTGGCGTTCTTCTGGTTGTCCTGCTTCAGGTACGCCTGGCCGACCAGGGTGTAGAGGTTCGACAGCTGCTTGCGAATGGTGCCGCCGTACTTGCCCCAGCCGTTGCCGAGCGTCTCGTCGAGCTTGAGCGCCTTCTCGAAGTTGCGAATCGCGGCCGAGCCGTCGCCGGAGGTCATCGCGGTCTCGGCGGCGTCGTAAGCGGCGATGAAGTCGGCGAGCGACTTCTCGAGGTTCTTATCGCCGGCCTTCTTGGCGGCGTCGAGCGAGCCCTCGGCGTTGCCCTTCTCGTACTGGGCGAGAATGGCCGACTTCTTACCGCCGGCGCCCTTCTTCGCCGACGCGTCATCGTCTTCGGCGTCGTCGTCGGAGGCGGCCTTCTTGCCACCCGCGGCGGGGATCGCGGCGCCGGTCTTGGTGCCCTTCACGTCGGCGACCGCGGCCGCGGAGGTGGGGGCATCGCCTCCGTGCTTCTTGATCGCCTCGGTGATCTTGGCGTCTTCGAGGCTGATGGTGATGTCGCCGATCGCGCTCCCGACGTCTTTGGGCGCGTTGGGGTTCACCGCCGCGGCGGTGGTGGTCTTCGCGCTCGGGTGCTTGGTGTCGCTGCTGCCCGGGCGAAGCAGCGCCAGGCAGAGCACCACGCCGAGGCCGAACATGGTCGCGCCGGTGAAGATCGCGACCTTCACCATCGAAGAGCTGCGGCTGGTGTGCCGCTGCATCACCGCGGTGCTCATCGCCTTGGTCGGAGCCTTGGTCCTGTTGCGCTGGGGCTGCGGGTTGGAGGGCCGGGAGGGCGTCTCACCCTTGGCCATCGGGCCGCGGAGCTTGAGCGTCGCGTTGCCGAGGGCGATGGTGTCGCCAGGGGTGATCTCGAGCTCGGCGCCGATGCGCGACTTGTTGACGAAGGTGCCGTTCTGGCTGCCGAGGTCGCGAATGAAGAACTGCTCACCGACGCGCTTCACCTGCGCGTGGCGGCGGGAGATCGACGGGTGCTGAACGCGGAGGTCGGCGACCGACGCGCGGCCGATCACCATCACGCCCTGGCGCACCTGAACCAGCTGGCCGGCGCCGGGGCCGCGCTCGACATAGAGGAACGCCGGGCGGTAGCCGTCGTTCACAGAGTCGGGCCCGTAAGAGGCACGCAGTTCCTGATCGTGCGCTTCGGTGTCGAACACCGAGGTGGGAATCGCTTCTTCCTGCTTCTTGAGCACGCGTCGCGCTCCCGTCGTTGGGTACTGGGTGACTCGCTGCGGCCGCGGGTCATCGGCCTTGAGAACATCAGCATCTTCGAACGGCAACCCCGAGGTCTTGGTGGGAGCTCGCTTCGGATTAGATGACAATCGACACCTCTTGGGCAGGCGACGGGCCCTTCTACATCATCGGCCCTGTCACATGAAAGTTTCGGGGTATCAAAGGGTTAGCGTGGCGGAAAAGGTCAGATCGTGTGAGATCAAGGAGTTGGCGGTGTATCGACGCGCTCCAGGAGCTGACCGTTCCGCGATCAGGCGGTCTGGCGGCTGATCGAAGGCGCTCCACGCCACCGCTCGAAGGCGGCCAGGTACTGATCGATCACCGTCGGCCACGCGTAATTCGAGAGCACGTAGCTGCGGCCGGCGGCGCCGAGTTTGGCGGCGAGCGCGCGATCGGCGCGGAGTCGATCGACGCAGGCGGCGAACTCGAAGTAGCTCTTGAACCAGAGGCCTCCGCCGGAGCGGGTGGCGTGGTCGCGGGTGACGTCGCAGTCTTTGTGCACCAGCACCGGGCGCTCGGCGATCCACGACTCCATGATGGTGAGCGAGAACGACTCGAGCACCGAGGGCTGAACCAGCGCCAGGCTGCCGGCGAGGGCGTCGCGCTTCACCGCGTCCTTGGCGAAGCCCAAGTCGAGTACGCTCTGGCCGTCGATCGCGTCGACGATGCGCTCACCGGGGCCGAAGAGCACCAGGCTGAGCTCGGGCGCGCGCTCGTCGCGGTACCGGCGGAAGTACTCCGTCAGCAGCGGGAAGTTCTTGTCCTTGTCCTTGCGGCCGATGAACAGCAGGTAGTCGCCCAGGCCGTGCTCGGTGCGAAAGCGATCGCCGTTGCCGATCCAGTCGGTCTCCAGGCCTTCGCCGGGCAGCGCGAACTTCTCGGCGGGAAGGCCGAACCGGCGCACCGCGAGGTCGCGCTCGGCGGGTGAGTTGAACAGCACGCCGCGCGCTTCGCGGAACATTCGCGCGTACCAGTCGAGGTCGAGGTAGCCCTCGTCGTGCAGGCAGGGAATGTGAATCGCCTGGCCTGGGCACGCCGCCGAGCCGTTCACCGTGGTCGACCACATGTAGCCGACGAAGAGAAAGAAGTGATGCTCGCCCCGGTGCGCGCGAATCCACTGCGCGAGCTCGGGGCACTTGATCATCTCTTCTTCGAAGGTGCGGCGCTCCTCGGCGCTGATCGCCTGGCGAGCCACCACCTTCTCGGCCACGGCGTTGAACGCCTTGGCGTCGCGGCGCTGAACCGGGAAACACCTCACCGTGACGCCGTCGATCACTTCGACTCCGGCCCGCCGCGCGTTGACCGACCAGTCGTGGAAGTAGTCCTGAATGGTGGTGGTGAGCACCTCCACCTGGGCGCCCGCCGCGGCGAGGTGCTGCAAGGTGCGGCGCGCCTGAGACTCCGCGCCTCCGGGAATGTCGCGGCCGAACCAGGGCTGAACGAAGACCAGCTTCAGACCTTCGGCGGTGCGGTGCTGTCGCAGCAGCGCTGCCTTCGCGCCCGAGGCCAGGGTGTTGAGCGCGTGCGCGAGCTCGAGGTCGGTGTCGAACACCAGGTCTCCGGTGCCGAGCTGATTCTTCAAGCCGCCGGCGTTCGACACCAACATTCGCTTGCTGTGAAGGCGCGAGCGCGCGGCGACTCCCGAGGAGCAGATGTCGCGGTACGGCAGCAGCACCACGTCGGCCGCCGAGAGCCAGGTGTCGAACTGGGCGTCGTCGACGAACTGCTCCAGCACGGTCACCCGGGCGTCGCGGTCGGCGAAGGCGCGGAGCTGTTCGAGGTGCTGGCGGTCGGCGAGGCGCTCCAGGCGCAGCGAGCCGACGATGTAGAGCCGGGCGTCGGGGTTCTTCACCTGGGTGAAGGCGCGAATCGCGCGGTCGAAGCCCTTCGACTCCTGAATGAAGCCGATGCAGAGGAACACCGGCGCCTGGGCGGGAATCGACAGCTCGGTGCGTGCTTTCGCCTGCGTCACCTCTCTGAACTTCACCATCTCGGCGTGATGCTCGCGCACGACGCAGCGCCCGGCGGCCGAGGGCATCGCCGCGACGAAGCGGCGCCGTTCGGTCTCGGTGTGGAAGACGAGCTTCTTGGCGGCGCGCCACTTCAGCTGCTCGGTGGCCGCGACTCTGCGGCCGACTTTCTTGGCGTCGACGAGGTCGGCGATCAGCTCGTGCACCACCACCTCGACGTCGGGGTGCGAACGAAACAGCGCCGCCAACAGCAGGTTCTTCGAGCTCAGGTCGCCAGCATCGAGCGCCCGGTAGAAGAGATCGTGTTGGTAGTGGAGGATGACCTTGTCGTAGCCGCGGGCGATCAACGACAGGCGGGCGAGATCGCGACGGTCGCGGCCCTGCAGCGGGTGGCGCACGTCTTCGGTGCCGCGATCGGTCGACGCCCACTCGACGGTGTGGCCTTCGCGACGGAGCAGCTCTGCCTGCTGAACCGCGTACGCCGCGATCCCGCAGTGTGCGCGCGGGGCGGTCGCGACGATCAACACCTTCATTTGCGCGACCGCTTCACGTCACCCATGTCGGCGGCCAGCTCGGCGACGGCCTTCCGCAGCCGCTGCAGCTCGTCGGAGACCTCGCGGTTGAACTGACGCTGACGCTTGAGCAGCTCGCGATCGTGCGGGGCGAGCAGCGCGAGGGTGAGTTTCTTCGCCCAGACCACCGGCAGACCGAGCAGCCCGCGGTGGGTGGTGACCTCGGGCTTCTCCCAGGCGTCCCAGTTCTCTTCCAAGCGGGGGTTGAGGGGCACCTTCACAGGAGCGCGGCCGTTTCCGGGCTGGGCCTGGGCCTGCGAAAAGCCGACCGGAGACTGCTCGAGGCGCCGCGCGGCGGCGTCGATCTCCTCCATCAGCTTTTCCACGTCGGGGCGGTCAGCGCTCATACGCGAAGGGCGTCTCTCTCATGAAAATGTGAGAAGGTGCAACCGCGTGCCGCTCCCCATTCAAGTCTTCAACACCCTGAATCAAAACAAGTTCCCGCTGACGCCGATCGAGCCCGGCAAGGTGGGGATCTACGTGTGCGGGCCGACGGTCTACGGGCACATTCACATCGGCAACGCGCGCACGTTCACCTCGTTCGACACCGTGGTGCGGTACCTGCGTCACGCGGGCTACCAGGTTCGCTACGTGCGCAACTACACCGACGTCGACGACAAGATCATTCGCGGCGCCAAGGTGGTCGGCACCTGGAAGCAGGGCGGGGCGGAGGTGCTGAAGATCGGCATCGACAACAGCTGCTCGCTTCGGGGCCAGCCGGCGACGTTCTACCTCGACGGCAACACGCTGAAGGCGACCGCGGGCGGCAAGACCGAGGACTTCGAGGTCACCGCGTTCGGTCTTTCTTCGGGCGGCGCGGAGCTGCAGCGTGACGGTGCGCCGGTGGATGCGACGGCGTTCGCCCAGCACTTCATCGATCAGTTCGAGCGCGACGCGACCTCACTGCACCTGCTGAAGCCCGACGTGTCGCCGAAGGTGTCGGAGACGATTCCGGAGATCGTCGCGATCATTCAGAAGCTGATCGCGCGTGGCTTCGCATACGAGTCGAAGGGCGACGTCTACTTCGAGGTTCGCAAGTTCCCCGAGTACACCCGATTGTCGAAGCGCAACCTCGACGACATGAAGGAAGGCGCGTCGGGCCGGGTCGATTCGAGCGAGCAGAAGAAAGACCCGCTCGACTTCGCGCTATGGAAGACCGCCAAGCCTGGCGAGGTTTCGTGGGACTCGCCGTGGGGCAAGGGCCGGCCGGGCTGGCACATCGAGTGCTCGGCGATGAGCAGCAAGTTCCTCGGCGATCACTTCGACCTCCACGGCGGCGGGTTGGACCTGATCTTCCCGCACCACACCAACGAGAAGGCGCAGTCGGAGGCCGCCAGCGGCGTCGAGCTGTGCAACTGCTGGATGCACGGCGGCTTCCTCGACCTCGAGGGCGCGAAGATGTCGAAGTCGCTCGGTAACGTGGTGCGGCTGGTCGACGCGCTGAAGCAGGTCGACCCGGAGGCGCTCCGGTTCTTCTTTCTCTCGACCCACTACCGCTCGCCGCTCTCGTTCTCGGACAAGTCGTTGGCCGACTGCGAGGCGCGGCTGGAGTACTTCTACGAGACGCTCCAGAAGCTGTCGGAGCGGCTGGCGGGAAAGACGCGCGAGGCGGGGCCGGTGCACGGCGATCCGGCGGCGTTGCTGACGGAGTTCGACAGCGTCGCGAGCGACGACTTCAACTTCGCCGGCTCACTGGGTGTGCTCTCGAACATCTTCGGTGAGATCAACATGCTCACCGACAAGCCGCCAGTGAAGGACAAGCCGCTGATCGCGCGCACCTTGTTCGCGCTTCAAGACGTGGTGAAGAAGATCGGCCTCGCCCTCGGCTTGTTCGAAGAGGAGCCGAGTCAGTGGCTGCTCAAGCTCCGCGACCGGCGGGTGAAGGCGAAGGGCATCGATCCCGCGAACGTCGAGGCGAAGATCGCCGAACGTCAGGCTGCGCGTGCGGCAAAAGACTTCGCCAGGTCCGATGCGATTCGCGCCGAGATGAAGACGCTCGGCGTCGAGCTCATGGATGGTCCCCAGGGGACCCGCTGGAAGGTGTGCTGACCGGCCACCACGCCGGGTCACGCATCTCCCGCGCGAGGTTCGACTCCAAGAACTGAAACACCACGTACTTCACGCCTTCGGGGTAGTGCGCGGGCAGCTCCTTCAAATGGTTGAGGTGAAGAAACCGAGCCTCCCCGAAGTAGTCGTAGAACCCGGTCTGCTTGAAGTAGTTGTCGACGTACGAATTGCCGATCACCAGCGTGGGCGGCAGCCACTCCTCGGGAGCGGTGGCCTTGAAGTGCAGGGTGTACGGAGCTTCGGCGGCGACCAGCTCGCCGCTTGCGAGCCCGGCCGGCTCGAGCTCGAAGCTCTGCTCCTCCGGCGGCGCGAACACCGCGAGCGACCGGGTGAGCCCGCCCACGAACGGCGGCCCGCGCTTGTACCGCAGCGGGTGCTGCCAACGCCGTGAGCTGCCCGCGTCTTGCGCGATCTGATCGAGCAGTTTCCGGGCGACGATGAACGCACCCGGCTCGCTCCAGTGAAAGTCGGTTTTGAAATAGACCTGATGCTCTCGTTTGGCCGCGACGAGCAGCGGAGTGGTGTCGACGAACGGCGTGTGATGCGCGGTGAGCGACGCCAGGAGGCGGGCGTAGCCGGTGCCAGGTGGGCGCGCGGGCCAGTCGCGGGGCATGTACTCGGGGTAGGTGGCGAACTTGGTCTGAATCGGGAGCAACACCAGCTTCGCTCCGTGCGCTTCGACCCAGGCCGAGAAGGCGTCGATGTTGTGTTGAATGGCCTCGATGTCGCGGTCTTCGAGGCGATCGTTCTCGACCAGCTCGTCGCGGCCGAGGTGCCGGTAGTCGAGCCAGCCGTCGGGCCCGATCAGCACCTCGTCGGAGCGGCGAAAGACCGAGTAGTCGATCTGGTTCTTCGACTTGATGAACAGATCGCGCAGCCCGTAGTTGTCGTTGAAGTACTTCTCGTACTGCTTCGCGTAGTCGGTGGTGAACAGCTTGCTGATCAGCTCACCTTTCGGGCGTTCTGCCTTTCGGCGGTGCTCGTCGACGGGCTCGTAGTGGAGCAGGCCGAACTTCCACTGCACCGCGGGCGCGAGCACGATCAACCCGAACAGCACCACGAAGAAACCCTGGAGCGTTCGGGTGGTCATCAGAACTGGAAGTAGATGAACGGGTTGAACTGCGTCTTCGACAAGACCGTGAGCGAGAGCAGGGTGAGCACCACGATCGCCGCGCCCTGGGCCAACACGAAGGAGCGCGGGCCACGGGTCTCGAAGCGCTTCCAGCTCACCCGGTGCCAGGGGATCAGCACGATCGCGGCGCCGGCCAACAAGTAGGTCGTGGTCGCGGCGTCGAGGTAGTGGCGGGCCGAGAAGTACTGCCACCCAGAGACGTGGGCGAACCCGAACATCGCCTTCAGGAAAGCGAGGGCTCCGCCGAGCGTGGGCGCGCGAAAGAACACCCAGCCGACCATCACCAGCACCATCGTCAGCACCCGGCCGGGAATGCCGCGGGGCTGAACTCCGAAGCGCAGCCGCAGCACCCGCTCGGCGACCAGCAGCACTCCGTGAAAGATGCCCCAGATCACGAAGGTCCACGAGGCGCCGTGCCAGAGGCCGCAGAGCGCGAACACGGTGAAGAGGTTGAAGTAGGTGCGCAGCGGCCCGGCGCGGTTCCCTCCGAGCGCGATGTACAGATAGTCCCTGAACCAGCGCGAGAGGCTCATGTGCCAGCGGCGCCAGAAGTCGGTCACGCTGTCTGCCAGGTACGGCGCGTTGAAGTTCTCGGGGAAGTGAAAGCCGAAGAACCGGGCGAGGCCGATCGCCATGTCTGTGTAGCCAGAGAAGTCGAAGTAGATCTGCAGCGTGTAGCTGGCCACGCCGATCCACGACAGTGACGTGGTGAGCTCTGAAGTGGGGAGAGCGAAGATCGCATCGGCGACCGCTCCGAGGCTGTTGGCGAGAATGACCTTCTTCGCCAACCCGACGCTGAAGCGGCGCACGCCTTCGAAGGCCAGTGGAACGGTGACCTTGCGCTCCCGCAGCTCGCCCGCGATCTCGGAGTAACGCACGATCGGGCCGGCGACGAGGTGGGGGAACAAGGTGAGGTAGGTGCCGAAGCGGAGCAGCCCCGCGCCCTTCACCTGGCCCTGGTAGACCTCGACCAGGTACGAGATCGCCATGAACGTGTAGAACGAGACACCGACCGGCAGGTAGATCGGCGCCAGCGGCTCGAGGTGAACGCCGGCTGCGCTCAGCAGCGCCGCCGCCACCTGGGCGAACAGAAAGCCGAAGTACTTGAAGTACAGAAGGATCGACAGGTTGCCGATCACGCCCAACACCAGCCAGCTGCGTTTGCGCGTGGTGCTCTTCTCGATCAGCCAGCCGAGCAGGGTGTTGGCCGCGATCGCCACCGCGAACACCACGATGAAGCGGCCGCTGCCCCAGAAGTAGAAGAACAGGCTGAGCGCGAACAGCACGCCGTTGCTGAATTGCTGGGACAGCTCTTTGCGCCGAAGGACCAGCGCGCCGAGGAGGTCGAGCGCGTGGTAGCCGAACACGTAGATCGGCATGAACAAGAACAAGAAGATGTTCGAGCTGAAGAGCACCTGGGGCGCTGCCGATAGCCCGGTTGGCTTCGACTGGAAAGCGGTGTAGTTGCTGCCGACCGATGGCGCCCCCGAACCCCTTCGCAGCCGCGAGCTTCGTGAAGCAGCGGGTAGCGAACTACCGCGCGTCGAAGAACGATCTCCGCAGCTGGTTCTTCGGCGGAGTGGGCCGCTATCTCAGCCATTATGCCGACGGCCGCTCGCAGCGGCAGCAGGCGGGCGTCGACTACCGCGCGCGGCTGACCGAGAAGAAGTGGCTCAACTATGGGTGCGGTTACGACAAGCGCCCCGAGTACCTCAACGTCGACATGGACCCCGCCTGCCAGCCCGACGTGCTGGTGAACCTCGCGGTCCTCGACGACTTCCCCACCGGGCACTACGAGCGCATCCTCGCCAAAGACGTGCTCGAGCACGTGCCCCGGCTGCGTTCGCTCGAGGTGCTACTGCGTTTCTCCGACTGGATGGTGGAGGGCGGCAAGCTGGAGCTGCAGACCACCTCGATTCTCGGCGTCGCTGATCGCATTCGAAAGTACCCCGGCTTCGGCAGCGAGCACGGGATGACCCAGTGCCTCTTCGGCAGCCAGATGCACCCGGGCGACTTTCACTACACCGGCTTCACCGAGACCACATTGCGCGTGATGCTCTCGGCCGCGGGTTTCACTGCCGGCAAGTTCGAGCTGGTCGACGAGTGGATGTTTCACTTCGAGGCGGTGAAGACCAGCAGCTGGTACCGGTGGGAGAACGGGCCGGCCTCCGATCAAGACTTCGTTCGCGAGGTGTTCCAGGCGGCGCTCGACCGGCCCGCGCAGGAACAAGACGTCACGGCCTGGGGTGATGTGGTCGCTCGCCTCGGCCGGCGCCGCGCCGCGCTCGACCTGTTCGCCTGCCCGGAGCGGATGCACGCGGTCGCGAAGAGACTCGGAGCTTGAGCGCGTGACCCCACTACCGCGGTGGGTCGTCGTCACCGGCGTTCTCGGGCTGGCAGCGTTCGTGATCTTCTGGGTCGCGCGCGACGCGGGGTTGTACCCGCTGGTCTTTGCTGACGAACGAACCTACAGCCTCTACTCGAGGCTCGCTCCGCTCTCTCAGTCGAACGTACCGTCGTATCTGTACCTGAAAGTCTTCGGGCTCACGAACGCGTGCGGCGAGGGTTTCTACACCTGCGCTCGGTTGGGCAATCTGCTGTTCCTCGCCGGGGGCCTGTTCCTGGTGTTCCGGGTCGCCCTCAGGGTCTGCCGGCCATCGCTCGCCTTGTTGGTTGGCGCTGTGGCGGCGGTCGATCCGCTCGCGTCGCTCGGCACCTACTTCATGCCGGAGGCGATGTACTTCTTCGGTTTCTGGTTGCTCGCCTGGCTTCTCGTAAGGGGGAAGAGCCTGGCCGGGCTGGGCGCCGCGTCGGGCACGACGCTGGGAGCGCTCGCGCTCGTGAAGGCACACGCGCTGTTCCTCGTTCCGCCGGCAGCGCTGTTGTTGCTCGCCGTCGCGCTCACCGACGCCTCGCCTGCCCGTCTTCGTCGTCTCGTAGTCGCGGCGCTGGCGATGGCGTCGACGTTCGGCCTGTTGCGTTTCGGTCTCGGCTACCTGCTGGCCGGGGACGCGGCGCTCAGCCTGGTCGGCACCACCTACGGTTCGGTGGCGACGATGGCCACCGATCCAGGGGCCCACAAGGCCTCGGTCGCGTCGCTGGCCGTGTTCTCGCTCTGGGGCCAGTCGATGGCGTTGCTCGCGATCTTTGGCTTGCCGGTGCTGGTGGCCCTGCACCTCTGGCCGCGCTCGGCGAAAGGACCACTCGATTCGCGCGAGCGGCTTCAGTTGTTCACCGCCGCGGCGCTCCTGACGCTGTTGGCCGTGGTGGCGGTATTCACCGCGAGCGTAGCCGGCGACGGCACCGAGACCGCGGGGCGCCTGCACCTTCGGTACTACTGCTTCTTGTTCCCCGCCCTGGCGATCGTGGCAGCGGCGGAGGTCGAGCGCAGCGCAATGCCGGCTTCCACATCGCGACAACTGCTGCGGTGGATCACTGCCGCGGTGATTGGCTCGGTGGGGCTCTACGGTGCCGTGAACGGCCTCAAGGGTTATTCGCTCGGGTTCGCCGACTGCCCCGAGGCCTACGGTCTGTCACGACTGCCGGGAATGTTGCTCGCCTCGGGTATCGGAGTCGCGGTGCTGTGCCTGGCTTGGGTACGCTGGCCGCGGGTGGCGTCGCTGGTGGCGGTGCTCTGGCTGGTGCCCGTGCTGGTCGTTTCGAACACGCGGGTGAACAAGCTGCTCAACGCGTCGCTCAAGCCGACCCCGTGGGACGCAGCGGGCCATGCCGCGCGGATGTACCTGGGCGATCGGCTGAGCCAGCTCAGCGTTCTCACCGAGTACACGCCTGGGCTGTACCGCACCGCGTTCGCGCTCGACGTGGCCGACGTGGCGCTGATCACGATCAAGCCCGCGGAGCCGATCGATCCCGAGAAGCTTCCCAAGGGACGAGACTGGGTGCTGTTGGTGGGCGTGGAAGGTCACCCGCTGCCCGAAGGGGCGACGGTCGCGGTGGCGCAGAACGGCTTCACCCTTTTTCAGGTGCACCCGCCGCAGGCGACTTCGCCGTGAGCAGGGCGATCTCCTGGGCCAGCCGGCGCATGCGCTGCTTCTGCTCAGCGAGCTCGACGCTCAGCCGGTAGACCACCAGCAACAGCCCGGCGAAGGCGATCGCGAACAGCGCCGAAGGCGCGTAGTAGATGTCCAGCGCGGCCGCGAGCCGATCGATGCCCGGCCGCCAGATCGCCAGTGACGCGATCAGCGCGCAGACCAGCAGCCACCCGAGCATCAACCGTTCGCTGATCCTCCGCTTGCGTGCAGTGGTGACGATCACGAACGCCAGCAGCGCGTCGGCCAACAACACCAGCAAGCTCGAACGGGCCATGGTTCTCCTCAGCTCTCGATGGGGCGCAGCAACTCGAGGGTCAGCGCGAAGCAGACCTTGAGCATGTAGAAGGCGGATCGGAAGGGGGTGAGGGAGCTCCGCCCCGTGCGGCGCGGGCGCATCGCCACCGCCACCTCCTTCACCTTGAATCCGCGGCGGCTGGCCATCAACAGGCTCTCCGGCTCGGGGTACTGGTTGGGAAAATGCTCGGCGAAGTAGGGGAGTGCGCGACCCGCCACCGCCCGGTAGCCCGAGGTGGGGTCGGTGACGGCGAAGCCGCAGAGGCGGGTGAGCAGCGCGGCGAGGAACCGGTTGGCGGCGCGCCGCAGGCCGCTCGACTCGAAGGTGCGCTCCGCGAGGAAGCGGCTCCCGACCACCAACTCGGCGCCCTGGTCGAGCGCCTCGAGCAGCGCGGTGGCCGAGCGGGGGTCGTGCTGGCCATCTCCATCCATGCGGATCACCCGGTCGAACCCGTGCGCAATCGCATACGCCAGCCCGGTCGCTTCGCCCGCGGCCACGCCGAGGTTGAACGGGTGGCGCACCACGATCGCTCCTGCTGCGAGTGCCCGCGCCGCGGTGTCGTCGCTCGACCCGTCGTCGACGGCGAGCACGGTGACCTGGGGCAGTTGCGAGCGCAGCTCGCGCACGGTCTCGGCGATGCACTCCGACTCGTTGTGGGCGAGCAGGGCGACCAGGGTTCGTGGCACTCCCGCTCTCTATCCTCAGTGGTGGCTGCGGGTCGAGCAGTCGGCGTAGCCTCGACGGGTTGAGAGCGTTCGTCATCGTGGTTGGCTTGGTTGCGTGCGGCGGCCATCGGAGCGTCGATGCGGGAGTCGATTCGGGCAGTGTTGGCAATTGCGCGCTCAGCCGTTGGCATGCGGCAGCGGCTTGAGCCTCGAGACCGGCAACTGATGTCTGCCGTACTACCGCAGTGTGCCCTGTACCAGTCGTGGGACGTGCGGCTGCGCGCCCGACGGAGATCAGGCCCTCTGCAGCTGGGAATGACCCGATTGCACTCACGCGATTCGCTGCGGTTGGCGTCGCGGAGCAAAGCGTTGTAGGTGCAAGCCCGGGACAACGATGAAAAAGGCACTCATTTCGGGAATCACCGGCCAGGACGGCAGCTACCTCGCCGAGCTGTTGCTCACCAAGGGCTACCAGGTGCACGGCATGGTGCGCCGCTCTTCGGAAGAGAAGTTCGAGCGCATCGCCCACCTGAAGGACAAGATCGAGCTCCACCAGGGCGACCTGCTCGATCAGTTCTCGCTCGCCGCGTTGATCGAGAAGATCGAGCCGAACGAGATCTACAACCTCGCGGCGCAATCGTTCGTGCCGACGAGCTGGAGCCAGCCGGTCCTCACCGGCGAATTCACTGCGCTCGGCGTCACCAAGATGCTCGAGGCGGTGCGGCACACCAACCCGAAGATCCGCTTCTACCAGGCGTCGTCCTCCGAGATGTTCGGCCGCGTGCTCGAGACGCCCCAGAAGGAGTCGACCCCCTTCTACCCACGCTCTCCATACGGAGTGGCGAAGGCGTACGGCCACTTCATCACCGTCAATTACCGGGAGTCGTTCAAGCTGTTCGCTGTGAGCGGCATTCTATTCAACCACGAGTCGCCGCGACGCGGCCTGGAGTTCATCACCCGCAAGGTCAGCCACGGCGCGGCGTCGATCAAGCTGGGGCTGAAGCAGAAGCTCGGCGTCGGCAACCTCGACGCCAAGCGTGACTGGGGTTTCGCCGGCGACTACGTCGACGCGATGTGGCGCATGCTCCAGCAAGACGCGCCTGATGACTATGTGATTGCCACCCACGAGACGCACACCGTGCGCGAGCTGATCGCGATCGCGTTCGCGCGCGTGGGCCTCGACTGGCAGAAGTACGTCGAAGTCGACCCTGCCTTTGTGCGGCCCGCAGAGGTCGATCTGTTGATCGGCGACTACTCCAAAGCGAAGAAGCAGCTCGGCTGGGAGCCGAAGGTGCGCTTCAAGCAGCTGGTCGAGATGATGGTCGACGCCGACATCAAGCGACTCGAGCAGCGTCTGGCCGCGGGTGATCTCGTCTACTGAGGTTCGACGATGCGGGTCGTGATCACCGGGGCGGGAGGCTTCGTCGGTCCACATCTGTCGAGGGTGATGCGGGCACGTGGCGCCACGGTGCTCGGCTGGTCCGATCACTCCGCGGCAGACATCGACACCGTCTGCGATCTGCGCGACCCGGCGGCGACCGATGCCGCGATGGCGGCGGCGCGGCCCGACGCAGTGATCCACCTGGCGGGGCTGTCGTCGGTCGCCGACTGCGCGAAGGATCCCGCTCAGGCGTTCGCGGTGAACACGCAGGGCACCTGGAACCTCTTGCTCGCGGTGAAACGTCACCGCCCGAAAGCGCGGGTGCTCTTCGTCAGCTCCGGAGAGGTCTACGGCGCCGCTGCGGGCCCCCACCCGATCGACGAGACCGTGGCGGCGCAGCCAATCAACATCTACGGAGCGACCAAACGCGCGGCCGAGGTGCTCGCGCTGCAGCTGGCGCACGAAGGGCTCGAGGTGGTCATCGCGCGCTCGTTCAATCACATCGGCGCGGGGCAGACCCCGACCTTCGTGCTGCCCTCGTTCGCGCGGCAGCTGGCACAGGTGCCGCGGGGCTCCAAGGTGGTGCTCAACGTCGGCAACCTCGCGGCGGTGCGCGACTTCAGCCACGTCGACGACGTCGTCGAGGGTTACGCGCTGCTGCTCGACAAGGGCGAGCGGGGCCAGTTCTACAACGTGGGGTCAGGTACGGGCCGGGCGATCGAAGCGCTGCTCCAGATGCTGGTGAAGCTTTCCGGCCGCGATGCCGAGGTGCAGGTCGACCCGGCACGGCTGCGGCCGCTCGAGATTCCAGCGCTGGTGGGCAAGGTGGACAAGATGAAGGCGCTCGGCTGGGCACCGCACCGGCCACTCGAGCAGGCGCTGGGTGAGCTGATGGAGCAGATGGAGCTGGCGACACGATGACCGCGAGGCCCTGCCCGATCTGCAAGGTTGAGCTGGTCGCGTACTCGCGGCCGTGGCTGCTGCACTGCGAGCGCTGCGGGCTGTTGGCGTCGACGCTCGCGGCCGACATCCCGACCGCGGCGCAGGAGTCGGTGATCGACGAAGACAGCCGCGACGCTGCGCTGGCCGCGGTGCGCAACAAGAACAACGCGCTGATCCTCGATTCGCTGGCAAAGCTGCACCCCACGGCGAAGAAGGTGCTCGATGTCGGCTGCGGCCCGGGCCACTTTCTCAAGCTCGCGCGGGAGCGCGGCTTTCAGTGCACCGGCATCGAGCCCGACGCGAACGTGATCGAACGGGCGCGCCGGAACTCCGGGGTCGACGTACGCCACGGCTTCTTTCCCGCGGCGCTCCAGCCTGACGACGCGTTCGACGTGATCACGCTCCACGACGTGTTCGAGCACCTCACCGACCCCGCGCAGGTGTTGGAACAGTGCCGCACCCGGCTCAACCCAGGTGGTGTGCTGATCCTCAACTGCCCCAGCAAGAACGGCGTGTTCTACCGCTTGGGCACGCTCGTCGATCGCGTCGGCGTGAGCGGGCCTTTGGAGCGCCTCTGGCAGAAGGGGCTGGTCTCGCCGCACCTCTGGTACTTCTCGCCCGAGCTGCTCGAGAAGCTCGGAGCCGAGGCTGGCTTCACCCCGGTGGCGAACCAGGAGTTGTTGCCGATCGCGCTGGAAGGCCTCTGGCAGAGGGTGTCGTTCATTCGCGGCCAGTCGTTGCCGTCGCGCGTGGCGACGTTCGCGGCTTCGGCGGCGCTCTACCCGCTGTTGTCGGTGCTGCCCCGCGACATCGGGGTGGTGTTTCTGCGCGCCGCCGCTCAGCCGGCCAATTTGCGCGCCGCCTCGTAGACCGCGCGGCCGGTGTCCTCCCACTTCGGCGGCACGTACTTCTCTCGAATCAGTGCCTCCCGGCTGGCGATCTCTTCGGGGTGATCGAGGTACCACGCGATGCGCTCGGCCCAGCGCTTCGTCTCCCACGGGTCGAGGTACTCGACGAGCTCACCCCCGACCTCGGGCAGCGAAGACGTATTCGAGGCGAGGCAGAACTTGCCGTGTGCAAGGCTCTCTCCGAGCGGCAGGCCCCAGCCCTCGTAGAGCGACGGGAAGACGGTGAAAAGGGCTCCCTGGTACAGCCGGGTCAGCTCGGCGTCGCTCACGTGATTCAAGATCACGAACTTGCCTCGCACGCGGTAGTCGAATTCGAGGTCGTTGAGAAAGTCCTTCACGCCCCAGCCCGGCATCCCGACGAAGACCACCTGCGGCAAGTCGGTGCGGCCCTGCGCGGCGAGCAGCGCCATCGCGCGGTAGAGCACTTCGTGGTTCTTCCGCCGCTCGATGGTGGAGACGAACAACAGGTATTTGCCCTTCACCAGCGGCTCGGCCCCGGCGTCGCCACCGGCGGGGAGATTCGACCCGAGGCGCACCACCGAGGTCGGCGGCTGAGGTGCTCCCAACCGGGCGAGCAGCGCGTGGAGGTCGCGCTCGCTCGCCCTCGAGATGCACAGCACGTGATCGGAGCACCACGCGAGGTTGGCGTAATAATTGGCGTAGATGCCAGCCACTTCGCCGACGCAGAGGTGCGGCAGGAGCACCGGGATCAGGTCGTAGCAGAACGTCAGTTGCTTCAGGCCGGTCTCGCGCTTCAGCCGGTACTGCAGCTCGAGATCCTTCTCGTTCCAGTCCAGGCCGCAGGAGATCAGCACGTCGCCTTCGCGAAACCTCGCCGTCGCGCTGGTGAGATCGCTCGACTCGATCGTCTCGGGGTTGCGAAGCATGCTCGAGAGGTGGCCACCGACGTTTCGCACCTGGCCGGCTGCCCTGCGCACGTTGTGCAGTGTGGTGCGCAGCGCAGGTTCGCTCTTACGGGCCAGCGTACGCATCGGCTCGCGCAGCGGCCCCGGCACGTAGCCGAGCGCACGTTCAGCGGTGTCGGCGAGGCGCCGGGCGGGTTTGGGCTCGGGAGTCGAGTCTCCCCGGCCGTGCCGCAGCAGCGCCTCGCGCACCTCCGCTGCAGGTACCTCGAAGAACGCGCCAGCAGGCTTGTCGAAACGTGAGAACCTGATCTGCTCCGACGCCTGGGCGTCGAAGTACTTGAAGCACTCCGAGAGCACCCGCACTACCCCGACCGCGGGCCGCCGCCAGTGGAGCAGGGTGGTGACGTCGAGCCAGAGGGTCGCCATCAGCGTCGACCCGGGGCGAGGGCAGCGGCGACCGCGAGCCTGAACTGCTCCTGGGTGTCAGCGCGAACGACGTTGCCGCGCAATGTGGCGCCACCCGAAAGTGCGCGCGAGGTGGCAATCACTGTCTGTCCCGGCTCGATCGACGCCTGGTTCACCCCGGCTGCGGTCGCATCGTTCGGCATCAACACCGTGGGGGCAGTGCGAATCAGTTCTGCGAGCTCGGCAGCTGGCAGTTCGCCGCAGATCACCATGCGTGACAGGTCGAGCACGTTGAACACAGCCTTACGGTAGTGCTCGGTGACCGCGGGTGAGACGGCTCCGGCGACCACGATCTTCGCGTCGGGGGGAATGAACCCGAAGCCTTCGCCCATCGACTGAAGAAACCCGTCGAAGTCTGCGTGGGTCTGGCCGACGAACAGCGCCCATTTCCCCTCGGCGCGCCGCGCTTTCCAGGTTGCGAGAGCAGCGCTCATGCGGCGGGCGTCGAAGCAGCAGGGGACGGCCGTGCGAGCAGTTCCTTGGCGGCGGTGAACATCGCCCGCCCGGTGTCTTCCCACGTGGGTGCGCGGTACCTCTCGCGAATCTCCTTTTCGCGCTGCGCCACCTCGGCCGGAGCGTCGATGTAGTGCGCGATCCGCTCTGCCCACTTCGCCGGCTCCCAGGGGTGAATGTACTCGACGAGATCTCCGCCGACCTCTGGGAGCGAGGAGGTGTTGGAGGCGAGGCAGAACTTGCCGTACGCCAGGCTCTCGGCGAGCGGCAACCCCCAGCCCTCGTAGAGCGACGGGTAGAGGGTGAACCTGGCGTGACGGTAGAGATGCGCCAGCTGTGCGTCGGTCACGTGGTTCAGCATCACCAGCCGATCGTGCACGCGCGGGTCGTGCTTCATGTCGTTGACGAGATCGTGCACGCCCCAGCCCGACATACCGACGAACACCAGCTTGGGCAGGTTTTCACGGCCCTGGTCGGCGAGCAGGGTGAGCGCGCGGTACAGCACCTCGTGGTTCTTGCGCCGTTCGATCGTGGAGACGAACAGCAGATAGTCCTGCCCCGCGAGCGCATCGACCGCGTCGCCCGCCGCCCCGTCGCTCGACGACGGGAGGTTCGAGCCGAGCCGCACCACCTGGGTCGGCGGCACAGGCGCGCCCAGCTCTCGCAGCAACTCGACCAGGTCGCGCTCGGTCGACTTCGAGTTGCAGAGCACGCGATCGGCACACCAAGCCAGGTTGACGAAATACCGGGAGAAGCCCGCGGCGACCTCCGGCACGCACAGGTGCGGCAGCTTCACCGGTAACACGTCGTGGCAGAACAGCAGCTGCCGCAGCCCGTGGTCGCGCTTGAGCCGGTACTGGAGGCTCATGTCCTTCTCGTCCCAGTCGAGGCCGGTGGAGACCAGCACGTCGCCTCTCTCGAACGCGATCGGAGGAGCACGCGTCGACCCGTTGGGGTCTGGCTTCAGCTTCAAGCCGAGCTCCTCGCTCATCGTCTCCACTCGGGCACGCGCCTGACGAATGTTGTGGAGCGTGGTGCGCAACAACGGGGTGCTCTTGCGGCTGAGCTCCTTCATCGGGTCACGCAGCAACTGCGGCATCTGCTCGATGACCTTGCTCGTGGTGTCGGCGACGCGCTTCGCGGCTCGGGGAGTCGGCGAGGCGTTGGAGATAACGCTCTGAGCCCGAATCGCGTCTTCAATCTCGTCCACCGAGAGCTCGAAGAATGCGCCCGCCTTGAGATCGAAACGGCAGAACCGCACCGGCTCTGACGAAAGCGACGCGAAGTATCGGAAGCACTCGTTCTGCACGCGAATCACGCCGACCGCCGGGCGTCGCCAGCGAAAGACGGTGGTCGCGTCGAACCAGATGGTGCTCACGCGCGCGTCTCCGCGAGCAAACCCTTCACGGCCGGTGGCACGACTTCGAGGCAACTGTTCCAAAGCAGCTTCGAACGCACTTCGACACCATTCACTCCGCGTCGTGGGGAGGGCGCATCGGGAGCGACGATTCGTGCGACCGCAGCACGAAATTCGGCCTGGGTGTTGGCGACGTTGATTTCGGGCAGGTGGAGAAACGCGTCGTAGCCGCGAAGGCTGGTGGAGGTCGCGAGCACCTGCTTGCCGGAGTAGATCGCCTCGGCGGTCTTGATGTTCGACCCGCCGCCTTCGAAGATCGGCAGCAGAAAGACGTCTGCCAGAGTCTTGAGCGCAGAGAGATCGTCGTTGTCGATCTCACCGGTGACCTCGATGCGAGAAAGATCGAGCGAGCTGTATCTTGAGTTGAGGTAGTGCTCGCGCAGCACCGGGCCCACGCTGCCAGCCATCACGATCTTGCAGTCTGGTGGAATGAAGCCGAGCCCGTGACCGAACGCGCGCAGAAAGCCGTCGACATTCGGAGCGTGCCCGCTGCCGACGAAGAGCACCACCCGTCGAAGGCCGAGCTTCTCGCGCCACTCCTCCACCTTGCGGGCAGGGGCCTCCCAGGCGGAGATGCCGTTGGGTGCGAGCAGCATCTTCTTGGCGCCCCAGTGGCTCATCGTCTCCAGATCTGCGGGAGCGACGGCGAGGGTCAACTGCGCATAGCGGCAGGCGTCTTCTTCGAGCGCGTGAATGGCGGTGATGAAGCCGTCTCCGTTGCGAATCGAGAGCTGGCGGAAGATCGCGTTTCGCAGCGGCGCTTCGACGTTCTGCGAGCCATAGACGACCACCGCGTGCGCGAACCGAGGCTCGGTCTTGAGGCGTTTCACCAGCGGCAAGAGCCAGGGCTGCTCGACATGGAAGACGTCGATCGTCTTGGGGAGCGAGCGGAGGATCTGGCGGTAAACGTCGTCGGCTTCGGCGGCGAAGCGGCCGCAGCGGAGGTCAGCGGTCTGAGGGATCTCTCGGCCTTCGAAGAACCACCGCGCGTCTTCCTTGTCGAACGCGACGTCGATCGGGCCGATCGCGTCTCTCGGGAAGGCGCCCTGCTCGTAGACCGCGAGATGCGCGACCTCAAACCCGGCAGAGCCGTACTTTTCCACCAGCGCCCGGGTTCGAATCTGGCCGCCGTGGCGCGGTTTGACGATCGGGTAGGTGGTGAAGACGACGACGGATGGAGCTGCCAAGGGAGTCAATCGGGTCACGCGGCCGTTGCAGCCGCACGGATAGCCGAACCCCATCGCCATTTCCACTCCCGGCAGGCCGGGGCGGGAATTCCGCACCGCGGCAGGCTGCCTTGACGGCCCGAGCGGGCAGCCGCTACTCCCCCCGGGACACCGATGAGCACTCTCCCATTCGCGCCAGACCTCCTGGGGGCACCCGGTTCCAACCTGAACGTTCTGCTGCTCGCGACGTGTCAGGCAGGGCCACTGGTGGATGCTGGCGAACGCCTCGGCCATCGCGTCAACCACATGTTGATGGAGTCTTACCGGCAGACTGCCGTGCCAGAGGTCGACTCGAAGTCGATGGACGCGGTGGTCTTCGCGATCACGTTCCGTCACCTCCTCAAAGACGCAACCGATCTCCCGATTCCCCGTTCGGACATGGCGCTGGCGCGCCTGAACAGTGAGCAGGAGGCGCAGCTGCTGCTCGATCGTTGTGTCGAGTTGGTCGGCTTCAAGGTGGGCGAGGTCTCCAACGCCTTTGCCGGGCTGCCGGTGTTCTTCATGTCATTTCCCGAGCCGGGCTTCGATTACGTCGGCGAGGCGCTGAACCCCTATCGTCGTCAATCGCCGCGCGCATTCATGCGGCGCCTGAATGAGCGTCTCGCCGAGTTGGTGTCGGCTACGCCGAACGGGCACCTCCTCGAGTGCAACGAGATCCTCAACTTCGTCGGCAGAATGCACCTGCAAGACGACGTGCTGCATGCCTCGTCGCACCTCAGCTACATCACCGACTGGGACCTGACGCTCGATCTGTCGCGAATGGTGCCGGCTGAGCCCAACGTCGGCATCTTCGAGTACGACAAGCTGTGCCTCGATTACGGCGAAGTCGTTTGGCGTACCGTCGCCAATCGCCTGAAGATCATCAAGCAGGCCAGGCCGGTCAAACTGGTGATCGTCGATCTCGACGATACGCTCTGGCGCGGCCTCGCCGCGGAGGAGACGATGTCGCCGTGGGATCGCACCGAAGGTTGGCCGATGGGCTTCGTCGAGTCGCTGCTGTTCTTCAAACAGCGTGGCGGTCTGCTCGCGATCTGCAGCAAGAACGACGAAGTGCCGACACTGAAGCGAATGGAAGAGTTCTGGAAAGGCGCGATCGCGCCCGAGGACTTCGTCTCGATCAAGATCAACTGGCGACCGAAGTCTGAGAACGTCGCCGAGATTCTCGAGGAGACGAACCTCCTGCCGGCCAACACGCTCTTCATCGACGACAACCCGCGCGAGATCGACGAAGTGCGTTCGCGCTTCGGCGACCTGCGTTGCCTCGGGGGCAGGCACTACGACTGGAGGCGAATCATCCTCCGCTCGGCCGAGACCCAGGTTCCGGTGATCACCGCCGAGTCGCAGAATCGAACTGGGCTGGTGCGTGCGCTGGTCGATCGCCAGCAGCTCGCCAAGAGCATGCCGCGAGACGAGTGGCTCAGGTCGCTCGACCTCGAGCAGTACGTCTTCACCGTTCGCGACACGTCTGATGCTCACTTCGAGCGGGTGTTCGAGCTGATCAACAAGACCAACCAGTTCAACACCAACGGCAAGCGGTGGACCCTCGGCGAGATCACCGAGTTCTTCAGGGCGGGTGGGGTGTGCATCGGCACCTCGCTCAAGGACAAGACCGCTGACAACGGCATCATCGGCGTGTCGCTCGTCGCCAACGGCGAGATCGTGCAGTCGGTGCTGTCGTGCCGCGTCTTCGGCTTGGGAGCGGAGAAGGTGATGGGGCGATTCGCGACTCTGATCGCACTCGGCCAGAAGCCGGAGGCGACGGCGCGCATCGTCGACACCGGTAAGAACTTCGCCTGCCACAGCTTCTTCGAAAACATCGGGTTCACCCGCCGGGGCGATCATTTTGCGGCGGCGGCGGCTTGTGCGACCCCGGAGTGGATCAAGGTCACTCAGGTGTAGGCCGGCGGAACCTCCCGATCGTCTTTACTTATGCGCCCTTCGGGTGTGTAGGAGACAGGCATGGGAGCTTGCGTGGCGAGACCACAACTGATCCTCACCGCGGCGCTGCTGCTCGCAGCCTGCACCGGCAAGGACATCCCGCACTACGAGACGGCGAAGATCGACCGCGGCAAGGTGATCGCCAAGGTCACTGCTACAGGCACGTTGTCGGCCCACACCACGGTGCAGGTCGGCGCCCAGGTCTCGGGGCGGATCGCGGAGCTGAAGGTCGACTTCAACTCCGAGGTGAAGAAGAACGACGTGCTCGCCCGCATCGACCCCCAGCTGTTTCAGGCCGCGCTCGAGCAGGCCAAAGCCAACGACATGCAGGCCAAGGCGCAGACCGCCAAGGCCAAGGTGCAGGCGGTCGACGCCGAGCGCCAGTACAACCGCGCCAAGCAGCTGCGCGAGCAGAACCTGATCGCCCAGGCCGACCTCGACACCGCCCAGGCCAACAACGACGCCGCCAAGGCCGGAGTCGACGCCGCGGTCGCCAACGCCGAGCAGAGCAAGGCCAGCCTCCACCAGGCCCAGGTCAACCTCGACTACACCACCATCTTCTCGCCCATCGACGGCACCGTGATCACCCGCAACGTCGACGTCGGGCAGACCGTCGCCTCCGCGCTCCAGGCGCCCACGCTGTTCGTGATCGCTCAGGACCTGCGCGCGATGCAGGTCGACACCTCGGTCGCCGAAGCCGACGTCGGCCGCCTCGAAGCCGGCATGAACGTCACCTTCGTGGTCGACGCGTACCCCTCCGAGCGGTTCAAGGGCACGGTGCGGCAGATTCGCTTCTCGCCCCAGACGGTGCAGAACGTCGTCACCTACGACGCGGTGATCGACGTCGAGAACCCCGAGCTCAAGCTCCGCCCCGGCATGACCGCCAACGTCACCTTCGTCTCCGCCGAGCGCGACAACGTGCTCCGGGTGCCGAACGCCGCGCTCCGCTTTCGCCCGCCCCCCGAGCTGATGGCCGGCAAGGGCGGCGGTCGCGACGGCGGCTGGGCCGGCGGAGGCCACCGCGGCCAGGGCGGGCAGGGTGGCCCGGGTGGCCCGGGCGGTGAACGTGCCGAGGGCGGCGAAGGCAAAGAACAGAAGGCGATCGACCCCAGCAAGAAGATGCTCTGGGTGCTCGACAACGGGCAGCTCAAGCCCCGCCGCGTCAACGTCGGCGTTACCGATGGCTCGATGACCGAGCTGGTCGAGGCGGGCGAGCTCAGCGAAGGCTCCGAGGTGGTCACCGAGGTCACCGGGATCAAGTCGGCAGGCGGCCCGCAGCCGGGTATGGGCGGCGGCATGAGACGGATGTTCTGATGGGTCGCTACCCTCACCCCGCGAGCGCTGCGCGCTCGTCGGCCCTCTCCCGTCAGGAGAGGGGTTCACGATGAGCGCGATCATCCGGCTCGAGGGCGTGACCAAGGTCTACCGCACCGGCACGGTGGCGGTGCCCGCGCTCCGCGGCGTGAACATCGTCGTCGAGCGCGGCGAGTTCGTCTCGGTGATGGGCAGCTCCGGCTCCGGCAAGTCGACCCTGATGAACATCGTCGGCTGCCTCGATCGCCCCACCGCCGGCCGCTACCTGCTCGCCGATCAAGACGTCAGCACCCTCGACCGCAACCAGCTCGCCGAGATTCGAAACAAGTTCCTCGGCTTCGTCTTTCAATCTTTCAACCTGCTCAGCCGCACCTCCGCGCTCGAGAACGTCGAGCTGCCGCTGCTGTACTCGGGCGTCACCGGCAAGGAGCGGAAGAAGCGGGCCGAAGAAGCGCTCGCCCGCGTCGGCCTCGCCGAGCGCATGGACCACACCCCCAACCAGCTCTCCGGCGGCCAACAGCAGCGCGTCGCGATCGCCCGCGCGATCGTCACCCGCCCGCCGCTGATCGTCGCCGACGAGCCCACCGGCAACCTCGACTCCCGCACCAGCGTCGAGGTGATGCAGCTGTTTCAGGAGCTCTCGAAGGAAGGCATGACCCTGCTGCTCGTCACCCACGAGCCCGACATCGCCCGCTACACCAGCCGGGTGATCTCGATGAAGGACGGCCTGGTGAAGTCGGACCTCACCCAGACCCCCGAGATCGCCGACCCGTCGACCGAAGAGCAGATCGTGGAGGAAGCCGCTCCATGAAGATGCTCCAGACCTTTCGCGTCGCGCTGCGCGCGCTGATGCGCAACAAGCTCCGCTCGTTTCTCACCACCCTGGGCGTGGTGATCGGCGTCGCCGCGGTGATCGCGATGGTGGCGATCGGCGAAGGCGCCAAGGCCTCGGTGCAGGCGCAGTTCGCCTCGATGGGCTCCAACCTCTTGATCGTGATGTCCGGCTCCACCTCCTCCGGCGGCGCGCGCGGCGGCTTCGGCTCGATGCCGACCCTCACCTGGGACGATCTGCGCGCGATTCAGAGCGAGCTGCCCTCGGTGAAGTACGCCGCCGCTCAGCTGCGCTCCGGCGCGCAGATCCTCTCCGAAGACTCGAACTGGACCACCCAGATCACCGGCACCGCGCCCGACTTCTTCGCGATTCGAAACTGGGCCACCGCCGAGGGCGCGCTGTTCACCCAGTCAGACGTCGAGAGCGGCACCAAGGTGGTGGTGCTCGGCCAGACCGTCGCCGACAAGCTGTTCGGCCCCGGCGTCGACGTGGTCGGTCAGACGGTGCGCATCAAGAACAACCCCTTTCAGGTGGTCGGCGTGCTCGCCAAGAAGGGGCAGTCGCCGATGGGGCAGGACTACGACGACGCCGCGTTCGTGCCCCAGTCGACCTTCCAGGCCAAGATTCAGGGCGGGCTCCAGAAGTTCATCAGCGGAGTGGTGATGATCGGCGCCGCCGGCGACACCCAGAGGGCCCAGAATCAGATCAGCGGGCTGCTCCGCGATCGCCACCACATCGGGCAGGGCGGCGACGACGACTTCCAGATTCGCGACCTCGCCGAGATCGCCTCCGCGCAGGAAGACTCCGCGAAGATGCTCACGCTGCTGCTCACCTGCATCGCGCTGGTGTCGCTGCTCGTCGGCGGCATCGGGATCATGAACATCATGCTGGTGTCGGTCACCGAGCGCACCCGCGAGATCGGCGTGCGAATGGCCGTCGGCGCCAAGCCCCGCAACATCCTCCTCCAGTTCCTGGTCGAGTCGGCCACGCTCTCCCTCGCCGGCGGGTTGATCGGCATCGCCATCGGCGTGTTCGGCGCCAGCCCGATCGCCCACGCGATGGGCACCACCGAGCTGATCCGGTACGACGTGATCGCGATCGCGGTCGGCTTCTCCGCGCTCGTCGGAATGATCTTCGGCCTCTACCCGGCCTGGAAAGCTTCGCTGCTCGATCCCATCGATGCGTTGAGGTTCGAATGAGACTCGCCACCGCCGTTCTGTTCATCGCCACCGCTGCTTCTGCCGACACCCTCACCTTGAAGCAGGCGCTCGACACCGCCCGCGCCCATCAGCCCGCGCTGCTCCAGGCCCGCGCCGCGACGGTGGCCGCCTCTGCCCGCGCCGACGAGACCCGCGCCGGGCTGCTGCCGCAGGTGAACCTCGGCGCCAGCTACACCCTGAAGACCAACAACCTCACCCCCGGCTCGGTCACCGGCATCGGCGGCTCCAGCGACGGCGGCACCGCGATCCCCACCGCCAGCACCCGGGTGATCACCCCGATGAACGTCAACGTCAGCGTCAACCAGCTGATCTGGGACTTTCAGACCTTCTGGCGCTGGGAGGCGTCGCAGAAGAACGCGATCGCCGCCGAAGATCAGGAGCGCGCCCAGCTGCTCTCCACGCTGGCCACCGCTCGGGTCGCCTACTTCAACGCCCGCGCCCAGAAGGCGCTGGTGAAGGTGGGCCATGACACCCTCGACAACCAGCAGAAGCACCTCGCGCAGGCGGAGGGCTTCGTCAAAGCCGGCACCCAGCCCGAGATCGCGCTCGCCCAGTCGAAGAGCGCGGTCGCCAGCGCAAAGGTGCAGGTGATCACCGCCGAGAACAACTACGAGTCGGCCAAGGCGACGCTGAACCAGGCGATCGGCCTCGAGCGCGACACCAACTACGACGTCGGCGACGAAGGCGAGAACGCGGTCGCCGACGAAGACGCCGCGGTCGAAGAGCTGGTGACCCGCGCGATTCTCGCCCGGCCCGAGCTCGCCGCCCTCGAGAACCAGGTGCGCGCCCAGGAGCTCACCATTCGCGCCACCAAGGGCGGCTACGGCCCGTCGGTCTCGCTGGTCGGCTCCGCCAGCGCCGGCGGCACCGACGTCTCTGCGCTGGTCGGCAACTTCTCGGCCGGCATCGTGCTCTCGTGGCCGCTCTTTCAGGGCTGGCTGACCCCGTCGCAGGTGCACGAGCAGGAGGCCAACCTGGACTCGCTCAAGGCCTCCACCGAGGTCACCCGCCAGCAGGTGCGGCTCCAGCTCACCCAGGGGTGGCTGTCGGTGCGGGCGGCGAAGGGCACGGTGAGCGCGGCGGGAGAAGCCGAAGACGCCGCCAAGACCCAGCTCAAGCTCGCCGAAGGGCGTTACCAGGCGGGAGCAGGCAGCATCATCGAGCTCGGCGACGCCCAGGTGGCCTACACCCAGGCGGCGGCGACCAGGGTTCAGGCGGAGTACTCGCTCGCCACAGCCCGCGCGCAGCTGCTTCAGGCGCTTGGCCAGGAGTAGGGGGTGCGGTAAAGGGACCGCTCACTCGCCGCCTTCGCGGCATGGCCGGTTTCCTGGAACCCCCTATGAAGAACACTCTCCCCTGGTTGTTCGCCGGTTTGATGATCGGCGCGATGTTGTCGCTCGCCTCGTGCGGCGGCTCGAAGTGCTCCGGCTGTCTCGGCTGCTGTGACGCCAGCGGCGCCTGTCAGGTCTCGAGCAACACCACCTGCGGCACCAACGGCAACACCTGCGTCGCGTGCGGCGCCGGCAAGACCTGCAGCGCGGGCACCTGCTCCACCGTGGGCGCGGGCGGCGGCTCGGCGACCGGCGGCGGCGCGGCGACCGGCGGTGGCGCGGCGACCGGCGGTGGCGCGGCGACCGGCGGCGGTGCGGCGACCGGCGGCGGCGCGGCGACCGGCGGCGGTGCGGCGACGGGCGGCGGCGCGGCGACCGGCGGTGGCGCGGCGACCGGCGGTGGCGCGGCGACCGGCGGCGGCTCCGGCACCGGCGGCGGCACGGCGGGAACTCCCGGCTCGGTCGGTACGGCGTGCGGCGCTGACGCCGGCACCTGCACCACCGGCCTCACCTGTCTGATTCAGCAGGGCCAGGACGGCGGCAGCGCGACCACCGGTCTGTGCACCGCTGACTGCACCTCGACCGCGTGCCCCCAGGGCACCTGCGAGCACATCGCGGCCCAGGAGAACCTCTGCGGCCTCGACTGCAGCGCTCAGGGCGCGACCTGCCCGACCGGCCTGGTGTGCGCCGGCTTCACCCAGACCATCTCGGCCTGCGTGCCCGACTGCCGGGTGACCGCGGGTCAGTGCCCCCCGGGCACCGCCTGCAACCAGTCGGTCGGCTTCTGCACCGCGGTCGGCGGCCAGCAGTTCGGCGACGCGTGCGGCGGCGGCGGTTACGGCGCCTGCGCGGCCGGCCTCGCCTGCCTCGGCCTCTCGCAGTCGTCGAGCCACGGCTTCTGCACCCAGGAGTGCACCCAGGCCAACCCGTGCCCGACGTCTCCGTCTGGCGCGGTCTGCCAGCTGAGCTCGCAGGGTGGCACCACCTACTGCGGGTTCCCCTGCACCGGCGCCGACCTCGACGCCGGCACCAACGGCTGCCCGACCGAGCTCTTCTGCGTGAGCCTCGGCAGCGCCAACTTCTGCGAGTAAAGGAGTCGCAATGACGCTCGACGAGTTCGCCAAGAAGCTGAAGGAGTTCGCCACCAACAACATCTCCGCGATGGAGGGCAACATTCAGCTCACCGCCAACGAGGTGAGTGAGCTGCGCCTCGAGTGGATGAAGCTCCCTGCGGCGGATCGCACGAGCGCGCTGGAGATGGTGAACAAGTACAAGGTCGACACCCGCGACTGGAAGTGATGACGCGGCTGCTGCCCTTGCTGGCAGTGAGCGCGGCCTTCACCGGCTGGGCGGAGACGCCCGCCGAGAAGGCCGCGCAGAAGTTGATCACCGCCGACACCATTCGGGCGCACGTGAGGTTTCTCGCCTCCGATGCGCTCGAAGGCCGCGGCCCGGCGACCCGGGGCGACCAGCTCGCCCAGCAGTACATCGCCGCGCAGTTGGAAGGCCTGGGGCTCAAGCCCGCGGGCGCGAACGGCTCCTGGCTGCAGAAGCTCGACGTGGTCGGCACCGACGGTCACCCCGACCAGGTGACCTTCATCGGGCCCGGCGGCAAGGCGCTCACGCTCAAGAACTCTGACGACTACATTCTGGTCGCCGGTCAGCAGGAGCCGACCTCGAAGCTCGACAAGGCCGAGCTGGTGTTCGCCGGCTACGGGATTCAGGCGCCCGAGTACAAGTGGGACGACTTCAAGGGCATCGACCTGAAGAACAAGGTCCTGCTGGTGATGAACAACGACCCCGAAGACGACCCCAACCTCTTCGCGGGCAAGGCGCGGCTCTGGTACGGCCGCTGGGACTACAAGTACGAGAAGGCGGCCCGCATGGGCGCGGCCGGGGCAATCATCATTCACACCACGCCCTCGGCCGGTTACCCGTGGCAGGTGGTGCAGACCTCGTGGGCGGGAGAGCAGTTCGACCTGCCGTCGACCGAGCCGAGCTCGCTCGAGGTGAAGGGCTGGACCACCGAAGAGGCGAGCCGGAAGATCGTGGCGCTGGCGGGCAAGGACCTCGACCAGCTGCGCAAGGCGGCGCAGAGCCGCGACTTCAAGCCGGTACCGTTGGGGGTGACGCTCTCGACGGTCTTCAACAGCCAGGTGCAGAAGAAGACCACCGCCAACGTGCTCGCGGTGCTCCCCGGTTCAGACCCGGAGCTGTCGAAGCAGTACGTGGTGTTCTCGGCCCACCATGATCACCTCGGCAAGAAGCCGGGCGCGAAGCCGGGTGAAGACGACATCTACAACGGCGCGGTGGACAACGCGTCGGGCGTGGCGGCGCTGCTCACGGTGGCCCGCGCGTTGACCTCGCTGCCGAAGGCGCCGCGCCGATCGGTTCTGTTCGCGGTGGTGGCGGCCGAAGAGCAGGGGCTGTTGGGCTCGCAGTACCTGGTCGAGCACCCGCCGGTGCCGGTGGGGATGATGGCCGCCGACATCAACATCGACGGGGTCAACATCTGGGGCCGCACCAAGGACGTGTCGGTGATCGGCCTGGGCAAGTCGAGCCTCGACGCGACGATCGGCAAGCTGGCGGCGGGGCAGAAGCGCACCGTGAAGCCCGACGAGCTCGCCGACCGCGGCTTCTTCTACCGCTCCGACCAGTTCAACTTCGCCAAGTGGGGCGTGCCCTCGGCCTACTTCTCGAGCGGCAACGACTACCTCGGCCGCCCCGAAGGCTGGGGCAAGCAGATGCGCGAGCAGTGGGAAGAGAAGCACTACCACCAGCCGTCAGACGAGCTCACCGACGCGTGGGACCTCGCCGGCGCGGTCGACGACCTGCAGCTGTATTTTCAGCTCTGCATCGAGGTCGCGAACTCCACCCGCCTGCCGCAGTGGAACGCGGGCGACGAGTTCGAGGCAGCGCGGAAGAAGGCGCTCCAGGCCGTCGGGATGCAGTGAGCGTCACTTCGGTTTGAAGAAGCCGCTCACCAGCTCCACCAGGCTCTTCTGAGGCACCGGCGGGCACGAGCAGCGCTCGTTCTGCGGAACGCCGCGTAACGCCTGCTCGATGTGGGCGCCGCAGCCGGCCCAGGTGGCCTTACCGCAGCGGGAACACGTGGTTCGATGACACATGAAGTTCTTCCTTTCATGCGGTGAGAGCCTCAGGAACCGAAAACGATTCGAACCGTTTTTCGAAAGCCTGGCTCTCACCAGGCATGAAACAGATCGATCCGCTGGTGGTGACGATTCCCGGTGGCCGCAAGGTCGACGTGGCGGTGCGCGATCACCTCATTCACACCGACCAACCGGTCGACAACTGGGGCATGGACACCGGGCCCACGCCCTACGAGCTGTTCCTGGCGTCGATCGGCGCCTGCGCGGGGATCTTCGTGCAGGGCTTCTGCGCCGCCCGCTCGCTGCCCACCGATGAGATTCGAATCGTAGAGACGCCCCGCTACGATGTGCAGGGCGTCTTGAGAGAGGTCTCGCTCGAGGTGATGCTGCCGGCCGACTTTCCCGAGCGCTACCGCAACGCAGTCGTGAAGGCGATCGACGGATGCTCGGTGAAGAAGGCGATCGCCGCCCAGCCGGCGATCTCGGTGTCGATTGCGACTCCTCCGCTGCAGGACCGGCTCGGCGCGGTTACCTTGAACGGGTGACCGGGGATCGCCAGCTGCTCGAACGCGCTCGTGCAGGAGATGCGTCTGCGCTCGACGACCTTCTTCATCGCTACGAGAAGCCGGTGTTTCGCTTCGGCCTGCGGATGTGCGGCTCCGAGGAAGACGCCAAGGATGTCCTGCAGGAGACGTTGGTGGCGGCCTTCAAGGGGCTGCCCGAGTTTCGAGGAGACGCCGAGCTGTCGACCTGGCTGTTTCAGATCGCGCGCAGTTTTTGCGTCAAAGCCCGCCGCAAGCCGGCCGGTGCGCCCGCCCAGCTGGCGCCGCTCGATGCCCCCGAAGCCCGCGGGGTCGCATCGGAGCTCGCCGGGCCCGATGCGAAGGCTCACGCGCGGGAGATCGGCGACGTGCTCCAGGCCGCGATTCGGGCGCTGCCCGACGATTGGCGCGAGGTGGTGGTTCTCAAAGACGTCGAGGGCCTGTCGGCCGAGGAGATGGCCAAGGTGCTCGGCGAAGACGTGGCGGCGGTGAAGAGCCGGCTGCACCGCGCCCGGCTGCAGCTGCGCGAGAACCTCGACACCCTGCTGGGCGCCGACGATCCCGCGAACGCGCCCTGCCCGGAGCTGGCCTCGGAGCTGGCGGGTTTCGCCGCCCAGGAGATCGACCAGGCCGCCTGCGTTCGAATCGAAGCGCACCTGCGCCGATGCCCGCGATGCCGCGCGGCCTGCGACTCGCTCCAGCGCACGGTGTCGCTCTGCCGGCGCATTCCCGGTGACGAGGTGCCGGCGGCGGTGCGCACCGCCGTGCGCCACGCGCTCGCCGCCGCCCTGCGCTGACCTCAACCCGCGAGCGGGAGCTCGACCCGAAAACGCGCGCCGCCCAGCGGCGAGTCGCCGACGCTCACCGAGCCGCCCACGCTCTTCGCCGAGGCGTTCACCGAGAACAGCCCCAGCCCATTGCCGTCGGGCTTGGTGGTCTCGAGCGCGCTGAACAGCCCCGCGCGGCGTTCGCGGGGAACGCCCGGCCCGTCGTCGTGCACTTCGAGGTACGCGTGGGTGGTGCGACCGACCTTCACCTCGACCCGGCCGGAAGGCTTGCTGGCGTCGGCGGCGTTGAGCACCAGGTTGGTGAGAATCTGATCGACCACCACCGGCTCCAGCATCACCTCGGCGGGTGATTCGTGCACCACCGTCACCTGCTTGCCCCGCAGCTTCGGGTGGGACCGCAGCCGCTGCACCAGCCCCGCAGCCATCTCGCCCAGCTCGAACTTCTGGCGGCTGGGCCGCGCGGCGTCGACGCCTGCGCTCTGCAGCCTCCGGTTGATCGACACCACCCGCGCGAGGGCGCCGTCGATGCTCTGGAAGATCGCTCCCCGCTCCTCCGCGTTGTCGGTGCGCTTCAAGAACTCCAGCTCGGCCATCAACTGGGCCAGCACGTTGTTGGAGTCGTGAGCCATCGAGCTGGCGATCAACCCGGCGTAGATTCGCCGCTCGTTGGTCAGCAGCGCCCGCTGTTGGCGCAGCAGCTCGTCGGCCGAGGTCTGCACCCGCGCCAGCAGCACCCGCGCAACCGCGAAGATCATCAGCGCGGTCACCCCCATGTAGGCGGCCCCTTTGAGCATCTCGAGGGTGCGCAGCTCCTCGACGCTGCGCGAGCTGCTCGCCGCCAGGTGGCTCGACACCAGAATGTAGCTGACGCCGACCACCAGGTACCCCGTCGCAAGCATCGCTGCGTACGACGTGGTGCGTCTCATCGGCGGCGGGCACCATAGGCTCCTGCCACCACGGTGTCAGCAACCTCACTGAACAGGCGAGCCTCTGCCCCAGCGGCTGGTTATAAGTACCGGTTCGATGGCCGCCTTCAAGTTGGTGAGTGAGTACAAGCCGCAGGGCGATCAGCCGCGCGCGATCGGCGAGCTGACCGAGGGCATTCTGCGGGGAGACAAGGCGCAGGTGCTGCTCGGTGTGACCGGCTCGGGCAAGACCTTCAGCGTCGCCAACGTGGTCGCCAACGTGAACCGGCCGACGCTGGTGATCGCCCACAACAAGACGCTGGCCGCTCAGCTGTACGGCGAGTTCAAGACCCTGTTTCCCGAGAACGCGGTCGAGTACTTCATCAGCTACTACGACTACTACCAGCCGGAGGCGTACGTGCCGGCCTCGGACACGTACATCGAGAAGGACTCGAGCGTGAACGAGGAGATCGAGCGGATGCGCCACTCGGCCACCCACTCGCTCCACACCCGCAACGACGTGCTGATCGTCGCCTCGGTCAGCTGCATCTACGGCCTCGGCACCGCGATGGTGTACCTGAACATGGCGGTGAAGATCTCGGTCGGCGCCGAGCTCGGCCGCGACAAGCTGCTCAAGCAGCTGGTCGAGTGTCAGTACGAGCGCAACGACGCCGACTTTCACCGCGGCACCTTCCGGGTGCGGGGAGACACGGTCGAGATCTTCCCGATCTACGAAGAGGACCGCGCGATTCGGGTCGAGCTGTTCGGCGAGACCGTGGAGAAGATCACCGAGTTCGACCCGCTGCGCGGCCAGCAGCTGCGCCAGCTCGAGAAGGTGTCGATCTTTCCCGGCAGCCACTACGTCACCGAGCCCGAGCAGCGGCGGATCGCGATCGCCAACATTCGCGACGAGCTGCGGGTGAAGCTCGCCGAGCTCAAGGGCGCCAACAAGCTGGTGGAGGCCCAGCGGCTCGAGCAGCGCACGATGTTCGACCTCGAGATGATGGAGCAGGTCGGCTTCTGCAACGGGATCGAGAACTACTCGCGCCACCTCTCGGGGCGGGCCCAGGGCGAGGCGCCTCCGTGCCTGCTCGACTACTTCCCCAAGGACATGCTGGTCGTGATCGACGAGTCGCACCAGACGGTGCCGCAGATCGGCGCGATGTTCCGCGGCGATCGCTCGCGCAAGGAAGTGCTGGTCGAGTACGGGTTTCGCCTCGAGAGCGCGCTCGACAACCGGCCGCTCAAGTTCACCGAGTTCGAGAACATGGTGCAGCAGGCGGTCTACGTCAGCGCCACTCCGGCCGAGTACGAGATCGCCAAGGCCCGCGGCGTGGTGGTGGAGCAGATCATTCGCCCCACCGGCCTGATGGACCCCGAGGTCGAGGTGCGCAAGGCGGCCAACCAGGTCGACGACCTGCTGGAGGAGATTCGCAAGCGCGCCGCGTCGAACGAGCGGGTGCTGGTCACCACCCTCACCAAGCGGATGGCGGAGGATCTCACCGAGTACTACGCCGACGTGGGTGTGAAGGTGCGGTACCTGCACTCCGACATCGACGCGATCGAGCGGAGCGCGATCATTCGCGACCTGCGCAAGGGCGAGTTCGACGTGCTGGTCGGGATCAACCTGCTCCGCGAGGGCCTCGACATTCCCGAGGTGTCGCTGGTGGCGATTCTCGACGCCGACAAGGAGGGCTTTCTCCGCAGCCACGTCTCGCTGATTCAGACCATCGGCCGCGCCGCCCGTAACCTGAAGGGCAGGGTGATCATGTACTCCGACACCCTCACCCCCTCGATGAAGCTGGCGATCGACGAGACCGACCGGCGCCGCACCGTGCAGCGGGCGTACAACGAGGAGCACCACATCACTCCGACGTCGGTGAAGAAGAACATCATCGACCTGTCGCAGTACCTCTACGACGACGAGCGCGGCGCGACCCAGGCGGCGGCCGAGACGATGGCCGACGAGCTCAACGCCTCCGAGCTGAAGGACCTGATCAAGCAGACCGAAGGCAAGATGAACCAGCTCGCCGACGAGATGGAGTTCGAGAAGGCCGCCGCCGAGCGCGACCGGCTGTTCCTGATGCGGGAGATGGAGCTCGGCCTCAAGCCGCCCCACCGCTCGCTCCTCAACGCGCCCAAGGCCCGGCAGGAACAGCGGATGATGGGCCGCAAGTCACAACCCCGTCGCTACCGCCGTAAGTAGTCCGTGCGGTACTAGACGCCTCCTCCATTGGGGTGCTACCTCGGGCCCCCAATCTTTTCGGGTCGGGAGGAGTTCCCAAAATGAAGCTGCAATATGTGGCGGTGGTGGGTTTTGCGCTCGGGATGTCGGGCGCGGTGATGCAGGGCTGCGGCTCTCCCCAGGCCACCTGCTCGGCGTCGAACTGCGCCGGCTGCTGTGACTCTAGCGGGTCATGCAAGCCCGGTCAGGCGACCAATGAATGTGGCACCGCGGGCGCGAGCTGCAGCGCCTGTACCACCGGCACCCAGTGCGCCGGCGGCATGTGCGTGAACTCGGCCGGCGGCGGCGGCGGTACCAACGTCGGCGGCGGCGGTGCGGCGACGGGCGGCGGCGGCGCGGCGACCGGCGGCGGCGGCGCGGCGACGGGCGGCGGCGGTGCGGCCACCGGCGGTGGTGCGGCGACCGGCGGCGGCGCGGCGACCGGCGGCGGTGCGGCCACGGGCGGCGGCGCGGCGACGGGCGGCGGTGCGGCCACGGGCGGCGGCGCGGCGACCGGCGGCGGTGCGGCCACGGGCGGCGGTGCGGCCACGGGCGGCGGCGCGGCCACGGGCGGCGGTGCGGCGACCGGCGGCGGTGCGGCGACGGGCGGCGGCGCGGCGACGGGCGGCGGCAGCGCGGTCTGCGGCTCCGGCGCGGCGGTGGGCCACCTGGTGATCTCGGAGGTGAAGGTGACCCCGACCACCGCGGAGTTCGTCGAGATCTACAACCCGACCTCGGGCACCGTCGATCTCACCCAGTACCGGCTCTACAACGCCACCTTCGAGAACACCGACGGCGGCAAGAACTGCGAGTACTACGACCACGCCAACAGCGGAGACAGCGACGGCGGCCCCTGCGGCTACGGGCACGGTGACTTCGACCTCCAGTTCCCGGCCAGCTCGATGATCGCTCCGGGCGCCTCGATCGTGATCGCGCTCACCGGTGCGAACAACCTCTGCAACAACTACGACGGCGGCCTCTGCACCGGCGCGATGCCCGACTACGAGATTCCCGCCGACGTCAGCTCCGACTTCGCGAACGTGCCGAACATGATCGGCGCCTGGGACCCGACCCCGGGTAACTTCACCACTTTCGGCTTCCTCACCAACGGCCAGGAAGACCTGATCCTCTACAAGTGGGACGGGAACAACTCGAGCAACGTGCAAGACGTCGACTACTTCATCTGGGGCGCCACCGGCCCTCGCGTCGACAAGACCGGCTTCGGCACCTACGCGGCCGACACCGCGAAGGCCAACCAGCTGCCCGCCACCGGCACCCCCGGCGCCAGCGGCTCGTGGCAGCGCACCTGCTACAACGAGAACGGCGAGACCTCGACCGCGGGCAACGGCATCACCGGCCACAACGAGACCAGCGAGAACCTCGGGGTGAACTTCGTGATCGGCGCGCCGACCCCGAAGGCCAAGACGCCGGGCAGCTTCCCGTAAACCAAGAACATTCGCATCAGTCGGTAAGGTGCACGGGCGCGCGACTTCAGCTAAGTCGCGCGCCTTGATGTTTACAGCGCAAACAAAGACCCTGGGTGTGGTGGTGGCGGCGGTGGCGTTCGCCGGCTGCGACTCGTTTCCTCAGCACATCGACCTCGGCACCGGCCTCGACCCGGTGACCTTGGAGATGCCCGACGGCGGCGGCGATGGCGGCGAGACCGACGCGGGCGCCGATGCCGGCCTGGTCGCCTGCGGCGCCGACGTGGTGGTGAGCGGGCCGCTGTTCGTCGACGTCACCGACCAGTGGAACCTGGGCCCCTCGCACCAGGACGCGGGGCTGCTGCCCGACGGCGGCGACCCCAACGCGGAGTACGCGGGCCTGCGGGTGAACGGCAACCGGCTCGCGGCGGCCGATCTCGACGGCGACGGCTACCCCGACCTGGTGATCCACGCGATCACCTCCAACCTGGAGCAGGTGCGCGACGGCGGCGCGCAGATCGTCTGGCAGCTGATGAACCGGCCGCGGCCCGGCGGAGGGCGAATGTTCGTCGACGCCACCGACCACGGCTTCTTCCAACTGGAGGACGGCGGCACCGACTTCTACCGCTCGGCGCAGCTGGCGGTGTTCGCCGACGTCGACAACGACGGTGACCTCGATGGCTTCTCGGGCACCAACGCCGACCCGACCCACGCGGCGACCGACCCCGGCGACCGGAGCGAGGTGATGCTCAACGACGGCACCGGGCATTTTCAAATCGCGCCGCCCACGGTGGCGCACCAGGCCGCGCTCTGGCCGCTCACCTCCGCGACCTTCACCGACGTCGATCGCGACGGGCGAATCGATCTCTTCACCGGCTATTGGTACGCGTTTTACGGGCAGACCTACCAGGGGCTGCAGGCGCAGCTGTACCTGGGGCAGGGTGACGGCACCTACGCCGTCGGCACCGACCCCGCAGGGCTGACCACCACCGACAACGGGTTCTTCGAGGCGACCAACCACAGGCCCGCGTACGGCGTCACCTCCTGCGATCTCGACGGAGACGGCGCGCCCGAGCTGATGGTGACCGCCTACGGCCGGCAGCTGAACCTGATGTACCAGAACGACGGCACCGGCCACTTCAGCGAGGTCGGCCAGCTCTCGCACTACGCCGCCGACGACAACCTCAACTACTCCGACAACCAGTTCTTCGCCTGCTACTGCACCGCGCATCACAACGCGCCCGACTGTGCCGGTGTCGCTCAGCCGCTGATCTCGTGTGGCTCACCGGCCGACGCCTACTGGGCCGCCGGAGTCGACGACCAGCCGTGGCGGCTGGGAGGCAACAACTTCACCACCCTCTGCGCCGACCTCGACGACGACGGCGACCTCGATCTCTACAACGTCGACATCAAGCACTGGCACATCGGCCAGTCGGCAGACGCCTCGCAGTTGCTGCTGAACGAGTCGACCCCGGGCAACCTGAGCTTCAACCGGGTGCCGAACGCGAGCTCGGGCCTGGTGGTGCCGCACCCGACCCAGGACTGGAACGAAGGCGGGCTGATGGCGTCGGCGGGAGATCTCGATCTCGACGGCCGGCAAGACCTGGTGGTGGCGTTCAGCGATTACCCCGACAACTACGGCTTGGTGTTTCACCAGCTGCCCGACCACACCTACGAAGAGATGAGCGGGCCGTGGAACATCGTGCACGCCTGCACCTCGGGGCAGGTGGTGGCCGACTTCGATCTCGACGGCGATCTCGACGTGGTGGTCGGCTCGGGCACCGCGCGCGACTGCGCCCTGCAGTGGAGGACCAACGAGGTGCGCTTCTACGAGAACCGCGCCAGCAAGGGCCACTGGCTGGAGCTCTCGCTCGAGGGCAACGGCACCACCGCGAACCGCTCGGCGATCGGCGCCAGGGTGACGGTGAAGGTGAACGGCAAGCAGATGACCCGCGAGGTGAGCGGCGGCTACGGCCACTTCGGCATGCAGAACGACCTCACGCTCCACTTCGGGCTGAGCGGCTGCGCGGCGGTCGACGAAGTGACCGTGCGCTGGCCCGACTTCGCCAACACCACCCAGACGTTCACCCGGCTCGAGGGCGACGCGCGGTGGAAGTTGAAGATGGGCGACGCCACGCCGCACAAGCTCTAGCGGGCGAGCGCGAGGCGCACCTTCTCGAGCAGCCGTTCGGGGGTGAACGGCTTCTGGAGGTGCAGCTCTCCCGGCTCGAGCACGCCCTGGTGGCCGAGCGCGCCGCCGGGGTAGCCCGACATCAGCAACGTCTTCAGAGTGGGCGACGCCGCCTTGAGGCGCTGGGCGAGCAGCCGGCCGTTGAGGTTCGGCATCACGATGTCGGTGAGCAGCAGCTGAATCTTCCCGTGGTGCTCGGACTCGATCGCGATCGCGCGCTCGGCGTCGGCGGCCTCGAGCACCTGGTACCCGGCGCCCGCCAGCGTTCTGCGCGCGGCCTCGCGCACCGCCGGGTCGTCCTCCACCAGCAGCACGGTCTCGTGGTGGGTGACGTGGGGGCCGGGCTTCGGCGGTGCAGGAGCGGCGCTGGGCTGCTCGTCGGCGCGCGGGAGGTAGACCTTGAAGCTCGTTCCCCTGCCGGGAACGCTGTAGACGGAGAGATCGCCGCCGCTCTGCTTCACGATCCCGAAGACGGTCGAGAGCCCGAGGCCGGTGCCCTTGCCGGGCTGCTTGGTGGTGAAGAACGGCTCGAAGATGCGGGCCTGGGTGGCGGAATCCATACCGGTGCCGGTGTCGGTGACCGCCAGCATCACGTAGGGGCCGGGCCTGGCGCCGAGGTGGCCGCGGGCGAACTGATCGTCGAGCTCGACGTCGGCGGTCTCGAGGGTGAGCTTGCCGCCCATCGGCATCGCGTCGCGCGCGTTCACCGCCAGGTTCATGATCACCTGGTCGAGCAGGCCGGGGTCGGCAGAGGTGGTGCCCACGGTGGCGCCGAGCACGTTGACCAGCTCGATGTTGGAGCCGATCAGCCGCTCGAGGAACTTCTTCGCGTTGGTGACCACGGTGTTGAGGTCGAGCACCTGCGGCGAGAGCACCTGGCGGCGGCTGAAGGCGAGCAGCTGGCGGGTGAGGGCGGCGGCGCGCTCCGCGGACTGAACGATTTCTTCCAGGTCTTCGTACGAGGAGTGGGTGGCCCCGAGCTGGTCCTGGACGAAGCGGCCGTAGCTCAAGATCACGGTGAGGAGGTTGTTGAAGTCGTGTGCCACGCCGCCGGCGAGCTGGCCGACGACCTCCATCTTCTGGGACTGGCGCAGCTGGTGCTCGAGCTGCTCGCGGGCGGTGACGTCGGTGGCGAGCACGAGGCGGGCGTGACGGCCTTCGAAGTCGAAGTCCTGGGCGCGAATCTCGACCGTGATCACCGTGCCGTCTTTCTTACGGTGGTGCCACTGCTTGACCGCGGACTCGACGGAGCCACGCCGCACGTCTTCGATCAGCGCCTGCACTTCTTCCGCAGGGCGAATGTCTTTCAGGCTCATCGCCGCGAACTCTTCGCGGCTGTAGCCGTAGTGGCGAATCGCTGCGTCGTTCACCATCAGGAACCGGAGGGTCTCTCTGTCGTAGACCCAACTCGGCACCGGATTGTTCGCGAACAGGAGCCGGTAGCGATCGTCGGTGTTGCTCACTCGATCACGAGTATTGCATCGCGTTCGCGCGCGGAGAGTGATCGTTATGTGAAGGTGGGTTGGGCTGACCCGGTCGCAGCGCGACGCCGTTGCCTGGTCGTGAAGCTGCGTGACACGCTCCCGCCGTGGTCAAGCTCTCGGTGCTTGGAATATTGCTGCTGCTGTTTCTGCCTGGGCGCGCAGGAGCCACGCTGGCCCCCACCTCCTTGGAGCTGCTCGCTCACACCGCCGATCTGATGGTCATCGCCACCGGCGAACCCTCGGTCGTTCGAGGCGACCTGGGGCAGCTGAAGGTCGAACGAACGTTGAAAGGCGGACGGGTCGATCACATTCGTGTCCTGGCGCCTTCCGATGAGTCCGAGTGCGACACTTCGAAAGTGGCACCTGAGCGGGCGCTCTATTTCCTGAGCAAACACAAAGATGGGTACGTGATCATGGGCGGCGGCAGCGGAGCGCTCCCCATCTCGAAGGGTGACGCGACGGTCGACCTCTCAGAATTCGTGCTTTCGGCACCCGTGGAAAAAGCGTGCGGGACGGGGAGCTGCCCCCTCGACGTGGTGCTGCGCGAGCTCCGCTCGTTCTACAGCGGCAAGAAGGCACTCGCGTTCATTCTGCGGTTCGAGCGCGGGTCGCACCACACGGAGGTACAGCCATTGGCCGCGGTGCATTGCGCGCAACACGACGCCGACGACCACGCGACGTGGACTGGATGCACCGTCGGAGCGGCGAAAGGTGGCGCCGCGAGTTTTTCGGGGGGTGACCTGGTCTGTCTGTCTCCGCCCGATGGGACGATCAGCTGCTGGCGAGACGAACCGGCCACGCCCGCGAAACAGCTGTAGCCGTCACGCCGCCGGCGACAACATCGCTTCCAGCTTCTCGAGCTGCTCGGTGGTGCCGAGCGCGAGCACCCGATCGCTGGCCTTGAGCACCAGATCGCCGTGCGGCGTGGTGATCGTCTCGCCGCCGCGGAGCACCGCCAGCACCGTCGCGCCGGCGTTCTGGGGAATGCGGAGGCTGGCCAGCGCCTGCCCGTCGGCCTTGGCGCCCTGGCCCACGCTGAGGTCGCCGATGTTGAGCGACTTGTCGCCGGTGCCGAGCGCGGTCTCGAAGAAGTCGACCACCCGGGGCGAGAGAATCAGGTGGGCGAGCCGGCGGCCGCCGATCGCATACGGGCTGATCGCGCGGTTGGCGCCCGCCCGAGTGAGCTTCGGCACCGAGGCGAGGTCGGCGGCGCGGCTGGCGATCACGATCTTCGGGTTGAGCAGCCGGGCGCTCATGATCACGTAGAGGTTGGTGGCGTCATTCGCTGTGGTGACGATCACGCCCTTGGCGCGCGCGATGCCCGACCGGGTGAGCACGTCGTCGTCGGTGGCGTCGCCCAGCACCATCAACCAGCGGTGCTCGGCGGCGATCTTGTGTGCCTCCTCGTGGGGGTCGATTACCACGAACGGCACCTTCGCCTCGGTGAGCTCGAGCGCGGCCTCGCGGCCCACTCGCCCCAACCCCGCGACCACGATGTGGTCGGTCATCGCGTCGATCTGCTTCTGCATGCGTGCTCTCCTGCGCTCCTCGACGCTCTGGTTGTTCACCACCAGGTCGATCAACGCTCCGAAGGTGTAGCCGGCGGTGCCGATGCCGCCCGCCGCGATCACCATCGCCAGCACCCGGCCCGCGGTGCCGAGCGGGTACACCTCTTCGTAGCCGACGGTGGTGACGGTGATGAAGGTCATGAACAGCCCGTCGAACCAGGTGGCGTTGTGGCTGCGCCAGACCCACCAGAAGCCGAGGGTGCCGAAGACGTGAATGATGGTCAGCAACGCCACCGGCACCGCGATGCGTTTGCGCAGTTGGTAGAGAAAGCTCGGCTGGGCGAGCGTCTTCGCCATTCGAAGCCGATGTTAGGGGCTCCGCGCGCGGGGACGAGTTTTCTACTTCGAGCCGTAGACCTCTTCTGCCGCCAACACCGGCGCCTCCGGCAACGCCCCGGCTTCCAAGCTCAGCGCCAGCGTCTGCGCCTTCTTCACCTGCTCGTCGTGGGGCTGACCGCGCCCGAGCGTCAGCCGTGCCTGGCCTCCGGGAATGCGCTCCTGCACCACCGGCGCCGACTCCACCCGCCCATCGAGAATGATCGCCAGCCGGCGGCCGACGTTCTTGCCGGTCGCGTCGGCGAAAGCGGTGCTGCCCGCCGGAGTGAACGCCAGGTCGATCACCGGTTGCCCCAGCTGCAGGTCTTCGCGCACCCGGGCGCTGGCGACCGAGTCGTTGCCGAGCACCGGCTTGTCGTCGAGCACCCAGCTGCGGAAGCCGGTGTCTTCGGGCACCACCAATGAGCGGCCGGGTGGCAGCTCGAGCTTCGCGAGGCCCTCTTCCACCGCCTTGCGAGTGGGGCCCACCAGATGGCGCGCGGGGGTCTTCGCGTACCGGTCGAGCTCCAGCAGCACCCCGTCGGGGAGCGACTCGCCCTCGCGCAGCTTCGGGTCGACGTCGACCACGAACGACAGCTCGAGCGTGCCGTGCACCGCCAGCAGGTCCTTCACCGCGGCGGCGTCGGCCGGCTTGGCGCCGGGCAGGGTGAGCACGAAGCCGGGTGTTTTCGCCTCCACCTTGTACTTCGCGTTCAGCCGCTTCAGCCGCGCCTCCACCACCGGCAACGACGAGGCGCCGCTCGAGTAGGTGAGGCGCAGCCCGTGGTCGGGCTCACAACCGCTGATGACAACCAGTGTCAGCAACCACGCGTACCTCATCGGTCCCCCGGTGTGTTTTCCACTGCCGCGCGTTATGCCATTCAACCCCCGTGGAGTCCGAGACCCTTCAGCAAAAGCTCGACGCGCTGCCCTCGAAGCCGGGCGTGTACCTGATGCGCGATCGCGAGGGCCGGGTCATCTACGTCGGCAAGGCGGTCAACCTCCGCAACCGGGTGCGGCAGTACTTTCAGGACGCCTCGTCAGACACCCGGGTGTTCGTCGGCATGCTCGACGGAATGCTCGGCGACCTCGAGACGATGGTGGTGCACTCCGAGAAGGAGGCGCTGCTCTTAGAGAACGAGCTGATCAAGAAGTACCGGCCGCGGTGGAACGTTCAGCTCCGCGACGACAAGAACTTCCTCTGTCTGCGGCTCGACGTGACCCACCCCTACCCGCGGCTGGAGACAGTACGCGCGGTGCGGAGCGAGAGCCCGCGCAAGAGCTCCGCGGTCACTGCCGAGCGGGGCCACAAGAAGCGCCGCGAGGTGTCGCGCAACTCCCAGGTGCGCTTCTTCGGGCCGTACGCGTCGGCACACTCGATTCGCGAGACCCTTCGCGTCGTGAACCGTCACTTCGGCCTGCGCACCTGCACCGACCACGTGCTCGAGAACCGCAAGCGCCCGTGCATTCTCTACCAGATGGGCCGCTGCCCGGCGCCGTGCGTCTACCCTATCGAGCACGCCGACTACGCCCGCTCGGTCGACCAGGTGGTGATGTTCCTCGAGGGGCGGGCCACGCCGCTGCTCGAGTCGCTGCGCGTGCGCATGAAAGACGCGGTCAGCCGGCTGGCGTTCGAAGAGGCGGCGCGATTGCGCGATCAGATCATCGCGATCGAGCGCAGCCTCGAGAAGCAGACCGTCGCCACCACCGACGCGCTCGATCAAGACGTGATCGGCTTCGCCCGCGAGGCCGACCGGGTGGTGGTCTACGCGCTGTTCATTCGCGGCGGGCGCATGTCGGGCGGCCAGGCGTTTCACTTTCACGGCCTGGAGTCGTTCGACGACGAGCTCGTGCTCTCGTTCGTGAACCAGTACTACGCGCAGGCCGAGTTGGTGCCCAAAGAGGTGCTGCTGCCTGCGTTCACCGCGGAGCGCGACTCCGACCTCGAGGCATTGGAAGAGCTGCTCAGCGAAGAGCGGGGCGACAAGTGCCGGGTGTCGGCTCCGCGGCGCGGCGAGAAGGCCGAGCTGGTGCGGCTGGCGTCGGGCAACGCGACCCGCTCACTGTCGGAGCGGAAGCGTTCGCGCGAAGAGCTGGAAGACGTGCTCGGCCGGCTGCAACAGCGGCTGCACTTGAAGAAGTCACCGCGGCGAATCGAGTGCTTCGACGTCTCGCACCACCAGGGCAAGGCGCTGGTGGCGTCGCAGGTGGCGATGACCGAGGGCGAGCTCGACAAGAACCGCTACCGGCGCTTTCACGTGAAGACGGTGCACGGCAACGACGACTTTGCCTCGATGTACGAGGTGCTCTCGCGACGGCTGAAGCGCGGCGCGGCCGACGCAGACCTGCCCGACCTGATCGTGATCGACGGCGGCAAGGGCCAGCTGGCGGCGGCGCAGGCGGCGATGAAGGACCTGCAGCTCGAGGTCGACATGGTGGGCCTGGCGAAGAGCCGCGACCTCGAGGTGGTCGACCGCGACGCCGAGTCGAAGCGCAGCCCGGAGCGCTTGTTCCTGGTGAACCGCGCCGACCCGGTGGTGTTGTCGCAGAGCGCGCCCGAGCTGTTGATGCTCACCCACCTGCGCGACGAAGCGCACCGCTTCGCGATCACCTTTCAGCGGAGCACCGCCCGCAAGCAGACCATCTTCTCGAAGCTGGAGGAGATTCCCGGAGTGGGCGAGGGGCGGCGGCGCGCGCTGCTGCGTCACTTCGGCAGCATGAAGCAGGTGCAGGCGGCGACGATCGAGCAACTGTCGGAGGTCGAAGGCCTGGGCCAGGTGGTGGCCGAGCGCATTCACGGCTTCCTCCACGGCGAAGCAGCGCCGACCGAGGCCGAGGGCGTCGACGAGGTGCGCGCGGAGTCGATCGAAGACGCGGTGGAGACTGCGAAGCCCGCTCAGCCGCCGGTGTAGTGCACCTGGAGCGGATCGTGATGTTCACTGTGCGGTGAGATCCCCATCGGCCCGATGTTCTGCGTTTTGCCCAGCGCGACGTACTTCGCGTAGTCGGTCAGATGCGCGGCGTCGTCACCCAGCTGGGCGGCGAGCTTCTTCGGGTCGAGGTCGAACTTCTGGTGAAAGGGGTGACCCTCCATCTGCATCCAGGTGTTGCCCTTCGCGTCCTTCCCAAACAGCAGCGGCGCGTTGCCGACCATCAGCTGGTACTGCTGGGTCTTCACGTCGGGGTAGTGGCTCGACGCGCGCGCTTCGGCGCCGGGCATCGACTTCAGCTGGTCGTAGAGCTTGCCGCCGTCGTCGAACTTCATGTGCGAGCCCTGCCAGAGGTCGACGCTGTTCGCGCCCGCCTGCTTCAAGGTCGAGAGGAGCTTCTGCTGATCGGGCGGCAACCCCATCTTCGCCACGGCCTGATCCAGCTGGGCCGTTCGCGCCGCGCGGTCACCGGCCGACGGGTAGGGCCCCATCGACTTCATCAGCAGGTCCTTGGCCTTGTTCTCCAGCCCATGGAAGAAGCCGCTCAGCCCCGATTCCTGCTTCGGGGCTGCGCCAGGCTTCGGCCCCCAGCCCTTCGAGGGAGCGGCAGCCGGCGGCGGAGTCGAGACCTTCGCGGCGGGCCCGGCAGACGGAGCGGTGACCGGGGCCGGTCCCGCGGAAGGGCGCTTGATGGAGGTCATTTGTCACCGATCTTTTACGTGAAAGTTGATCCCTCGCTCAAATCGCGATCGTAGCCTTATGCCCCATATGGAGATGACCGCGGCCCGGTTCTTCGAAAAGGGAATTCCCGCGATGGCGCTGAAGCACTTCGACGACTTCCTCGCCGAAGAGGGCGTGCTGGCGTTCGAGGTTCGCGGCGAAGGCGAGTGGGCGGTGCGCTTCGGCGACCCTCAGGAGCCGGTCGCCAAGGGCAAGCCGGAGAAGTTCGATCTGTTCCTCAGCTTCACCCCCGAGGCCTTCAAGGCCTTCGTCGCCGGCACGCTCGACCTGCCGAAGGCGCTCGGCGCCAAAGACCTGATCGCGAAGGGCACCAACTTCATGCTGCTCGAGTCGTTCGGCGAGCTGATCGCGCCTCCCAAGCCCACCCTCGGCTGGGAAGCCTCGACCGTCGGCTGATTTTTTCAAACGCAGTCAAACCGGGAGGAAACACATGTCGCGTATTGCGAAGGCAGATGTGAACCGTGCTCTGGAGACCGCAGCGAAGACCCTGGTCCGCGTCGGTGGTGACGACGGCCGGATCAGCCGCTCCGAGGTGAAGCACGCGCTGATGGTCGATGGCGTGCCCCGCCGCCAGGCCCAGCTGGTCGACATGTTCTTCAAGTTCGTCGACAACCGCGACTTCAAGAAGGGCGCCACCGTCACCAAGAGCGACGTCGATCGCGCGGTTGCCTACGCCAAGGAGCACATGGTCGCGAAGTACGACCTCAACAACAACGGCCTCTCGAAAGACGAGATCAAGAACATGTCGCTCACCGGCAAGCTCGCGGTCGATCTCGCCAAGGCGCTGAAAGAAGCCGCCGCCATCGGCGAGTGAGCGCTCGTACAGTCTGAGCTGTTCCCCGTGGGGACTGTGGTACGCAACGACGCGTGCCCAGTCCCCACATTCGCGCGGTGATCTTCGATCTCGACGGCACCCTGGCCGACTCGCTGGCCGACATCGGCGGAGCGATGAACGACACCCTGCGCGACCGCGGCTGGCCCGAGCACTCGCACGACGAGTACAAGCAGTTCGTCGGCGAGGGCATCGAAGTGCTGGTGACCAAGGCGTCGCCGCCGATGTCCGACGTACTGCTGAAGGAAGTGGTGACCCAGTACCGGGCCCACTACGCCGAGCGCGCCGACCGCAACACCCGGCCCTACGCCGGTATCCCCGAGATGCTCGATGGTCTGGCCGCGCTGCCGCTGCCGATCGCGGTGCTCTCGAACAAGCGCGACGACTTCACCCGCGGGCTGGTGCAGCGGGTGTTCCCGAAGTGGGCGTTCGCGCAAGTGCGCGGCGAGCGGGTGGGCGTGCCCCGCAAGCCAGACCCCACCGCGGCGCTCGAGATGGCGCGAGAGCTCGGGCTTCAGCCCGGCGAGATCGCGTTCGTGGGCGACACGCCGATCGACGTTCGCACCGCGCTCTCCGCGGGCATGAAATCGGTGGCGGTGACCTGGGGCTTTCGCGGTGAAGAAGAGCTCCGCGGTGCCGGCGCGGTGAACGTGATTCACCGGCCGCTCGAGCTGTTGCCGCTGCTCGCGACCTGAAGCCCCCCGGTCAGCCGACCAGGTCGAGCGGGCCGGTCTGGAACATCGGGTCGCCGAAGCCCTGGTACCCGACGCCGCCGAGCGCTTGCAGGAAGGTGAGCAGCAGCCCGTTGTGGGCGACCGAGTTGAACGACTTCATTCGCCCCATCGTGAAGCCGCCGCCGCCGCCCGCGAGCACGAACGGCATGTCTTCGTGGGAGTGGAGGTTGCCCTTGGCGACCTCGGAGCCCCAGAAGATCAGCGTCTGGTCGAGCACGCCCGCGGCCGACAGCTTGCCCATCAGGTACGCCAGCTGGCTCGCCACCCAGGCGTCGCGCAAGCCGAGGCCCGCGCGCTCGGCGGTGTCGTCCGACAGGTGCGACAGGTTGTGCACGTCGTTGCCGACGTTGATGAACGGCATCGAGATGTGATCTTTGGCGTCGGAGAACGCGATCGTCGCCACCCGGGTGAGGTCGCAGCTGAGCGCCAGCGCCAACAGGTCGAGCTGCAGCGGCGCGATCTGCTCCATCGAGGCCACCAGCCCGGGGTCGTAGTACGTGGGCATCTTCGGCACCGCGCACTGGAGCGCGGTCATCTGATCGAGCCGGGTCTCGATGTCGCGGATCATCGTCAGGTGCTGCTCGAGCCGCGGCCGCTCGCTCGGCGCCAGCCGCTTCTCGACCAGCCCCAGCTCGGTGAGCACGGTGTCGAGCACCGACTTGCGGCGATCGCGCATCGCCGCCAGCTCCGCCGCCGAGCCGGTGTTGGAGAACAGCGAGGTGTACACCGCCTGGGGATCGTTCTCGGGCAGCAGCGGCATCGCCGAGCCGGCGTACGAGACGCAGCCCGACACGTCGCGCTCGGCGCAGTGCACCCCCAGCTGCAGGCTCGCCGCGCGCGCGCCGTTGCCGAGCACCTTCACCAGCTCCTGGTCGACCGAGATGCCCGCGCCCCAGCCGCCGGTGCTCCCGTCGTTGCCGACGAAGACGCCCGAGAGAATGGTGCGGCCGGTGAGGAGCGAGCCCAGCCCCCGCTGGTGCTGCTCGCCCGGGCCCGACGCGGCGGCCGGCATGTCGATGCCGCCCAGGTAGAGCAGCGACGACTTGTACGGCTCGAGCGCGGCGTGGGACGGGCCGAGGGTGAGCGAGCCGTCGGGGTTGGCGGTCGGGTACCACTTCTGCGGGTAGACGCCGTTCGGGTGGTAGATCGCCACGAACCGGTTCGGCGGGGCGCTCTGGGCTCTCGCGGTGAGCGACTCGAACAGCGGCAGCCCGACGAACAGACCGGTCGACGAGCGGAGCAGGGTGCGCCGGGAGAGCTTCACGGGATCACCTCGGCCGCGGCGCGGGTGCGGAACTGCTCGCTGAGCGCGATCTGCAGCATCAGCTGGCGAAAGCTGCCGCCGGTGTCGAAGAACTGCTCCTGCACCTGCTGCAGCGCGCACTCGTCGTCGTGGTTCTCGACCCGCCCGAGCGCGAAGCGAAAGGTGTTGGTGGCGAAGCAGTCGTGCACCTGGCGGCTCACCGCGAGCTTCTCGGCCAGCTCACCGGTGCCGTCGAAGCTGCCGTTGAGCGAGGCCTCGGTGATCGCCACCAGCGCGCCGCTGGAGTCGACCGGCAAGTTGTTGTCGCGCGTGCGGTAGCGGCCGAGGCCGTCGAAGTGCTCGAAGCCGTCTCCGAGCGGGTCGATCACCCGGTGGCAGCCGTTGCAGCCGGGAATGCCCGCGTGCTGGTCGAAGCGCTGGCGGGTGGTCTGGTTGGTGTTGATCTGCGGGATCGTGATCGCGAGGTTGGCCGGCGGGTCACCGATCGGCTGGCAGATCAACGAGCGCAGCGCGAACACGCCGCGGCGAATCGGAGACGACTGATCGGGGCTGGCCAGGTACGCCATCAGGCCCGGCTGAGCGAGCAGCCCGCCCGGGTGCGAATACGCGAAGCGCTGCATTCCATTCGGCGCCGGCGCGGGGGTGAGCGAGAGCACCGGCGCCAGCTCGGCGTCGGCGTAGACCGCGTCGTCGCGGTAGAGGTCTGACAGGTGGCCGCGGGCGGCGACCTCGGCGGTGAAGGCGACCATCGAGTCTTGCCAGGCCTGCGCCAGCGCCGGCGTGTACTCGGGGTAGACGCTCTTCGCCTTCTCGAGATCACGCACCCGGTCGAGCGAGAACACCTGGCGGAAGTAGTCGGCCATCGCGTCGGAGGCCTTGGGCGAGTCGAGCAGCCGGGCCGCCTGGGTGCGTACGCCGTCGTCGGTCTCCAGCGCTCCGCTCTCGGCGGCGGCGAGCAGCTCCTCATCGGGCATCGAGCGCCAGAGGAAATACGAGAGCCGGCTGGCCATCTCGTAGCCGGTGAAGGGCAGGGTGCCGTCGGGCCGCGCCGCGCCGCCGGGCTCGACCCGGTAGAGGAACTGCGGGCTCTGCAGCATCGCCTCCAGCACCCAGGTGAGCGCGGTGTCGAAGTCGTTCTTCTTCGTCATCCCCAGGTCGAACAGCGTGAGCAGCGCGGCGGCCTCGTCGTCGGTGAGCGGTCGGCGAAACGCGCGGCGGCCGAGGGTGGAGATCACCTGCTGCGCGCAGGCGCGGTCGTAGGTGCCGCAGGGCACCAGGTCGGCTTTGTGTTGGGCGAGCGCGCGGGTGGCGACGGCTTCGGCGAGGTCGGTGAGCGCGGCGACCCCCTTCGGCGTCGGCTGGTAGAGATCGGCGTTGTTCTCGAAGCCGAGCGCGAGCGGCTCCGCGGGCATTCCGGAGGCGGCCGGCTGGGTGCCGTCGAACAGCAGGTCGCGCACGGTGAAGTCGTACTCCGCCCGGGTGAGCAGGCGCGGCGGCAGCGCGCGCGAGGGCCCCTTCTGACAGATCTTCTGCGGCCCCGGGTTGGGCGGAGGCCGGTTGGGCGTGCAGCCCACCGCCAACAGCGCGACGATCGGAGACCAGCGGAGCACGAGCGGGCTGGACCCTACCCAATGCGCAACCGTCGATGCCACTGGGCCCGAGCAGCCGGTGGGGCGGTTGATCCAGGTCAATGAACGGACTCGCAGGTCGGCTTTGCGCTACACGGCGTGCGAATGACTCGGTTCGGGGTCCTGGTGGCGCTGCTGGCGCTCACCGCGTCGGCGGAGAACGTGCTCAGAGGGCGCTCGCCGATCGACTCGCCGCTGCGCGCGATCACCGACGGCGTCGTCGGGGTCGAGGGCTCGGGGTGGAGCTCTCCCGAAGCGGCGCAGACCACCCAGAACAAGGGCGTCACCTGGGACCTCGGGGCGCGGGTCGAGGTCGACAAGGTCGCGGTTCAGGCCGACAACAACGAAGAGTGGGTGTTGTCGGCCTCCGACGACGGCAAGGCGTTTCACGAGCTGTGGCGCGGGCCGGCGGTCGACGCGCCCGGGCTGCAGACGCGCTCCGCCAGCATCGACGGCGCCGGCCGCTACTTTCGCCTCACGGGCGAGAAGGGTGACGGGAAGCAGGGGGTCGCCGAGCTGGAGCTGTTTCGCAAAGGCGCGCTGCGCGGAGAGTCGAGGCTGCTCTGGTGGTGGTGGCTGCCGCGCCACCCGCTCGATCTCGCCTGGCTGACCTGGGTGATGGCGGTGGGCCTGGTGCTGTTCGCCACCAGCAGCCGGGTGCGGCGCATCTGGGTGCTGCTGGCGCTGGCGGCGCTGGGCATCGGCCTCGCCCGAATGGTGCCAGACACTTTTTACGGAGCGCCGATACCCGCGCGAATCAACTGGTTGCGGGCGATGGTGGCGCTGGCGGCGTCGCTGGCGGTGCTCCGCGAGCTCTGTGATTGGCGGGAGTGGCCGGCGTCGCGGCTCGCCACCGGCGCGGTGCTGGCGGTGACCTCGGTGCTGGCGGTGCTCTGCTTCGCCAACCTCGGCCACCCGCAGTTCACCGACGCGGGCAAAGGCCAGGCGACCTGGCTGCACCACTACGATCTGCGCACCTACTACCCGATCGCGAAGTACTTCAAAGAGCTGCGCTTCACCGGGGTCTACGCGGCGAGCGCGCTGGCGGTGGCGGAGGACCGGGGCGGCATCGACGCGATCGGCGGCACGGTGGTGCGCGACCTGCGCACGCACGAGACCACCGACGTGAAGCGCCAGGCCGATCTGATCAAAGAGACCCGCGCCCGCTTCACGCCGGAGCGGTGGGCCGAGTTTCGCGCCGACGCGGCGTACTTTCGAAAAGCGATGGGCGACGGCGGGTGGCTCGGGTCGATGAGCGACCACGGAGGCAACGCCACCCCGGTCTGGTTCCTGGCGGCGAAGCTGCTGTTCGGCTCGTCACCGGCGAGCGACGCGGTGATGTGGCGCTCGGTGATCGCCGACGGCCTGCTGCTGTTGCTGGCGTTCGCCGCGCTCGGCGTCGCCTTCGGCCGGCGCACGATGCTGATCGCGCTGGTGCTGTTCGGCGCGCAAGACTTCTACCAGTTCGGGAGCAACTGGCTGGGCGCTCCGCTGCGGCACGACTGGCTCTCGCTGTGGATCATCGGCGTCTGTCTGCTCAAGCTGCGCTGGTTCAAGCTCGCCGGCGCCGTGCTCGCCTGGTCGGCGATGATTCGCGCCTTCCCCGCGCTCACCTTCGTGGTGATGCTGGCGCCCGCGCTGTTCGGCTTCATTCGGGCCCGGCGCGAGCACACTTCGCTGCGCCGCTGGGCCTACCAACAGCGCGCGCTGGTCCACACCCTGTTCGGCGCCGCGCTCGCGGTCGCGGTGCTGTTCACCGCCTCCAGCATCGCCTTCGGCCCCCAGATGTGGATCGACTGGATTCACAAGGTGTCGATGCTCGATCGCGACAGCCACCTCAACAACCTCGCGTTCCGCACCTACGTGGCGCCCTGGCCGGCGATCTGGGTGCCGGTGGCGCTGCTCTCGACCGCGTGGGTGATGTTCACCGCCCGCCGCGCCCGGCTCGAGACCGCCGCCGCGATGGGAGTGATGCTGGTGCCGATGGTGTTCAACTCCGCCAACTACTACCTCCACATCGTCTGCATGCTGGCGGTGCTCGCCGAGGAGGACTCGGCGTTCGTGAAGAAGCTCGGGCACGGCATCTGGTGGGTGCTGTTGATGATGTGCGTCGCCTCCTGGCCCACCTCGCTGCCCAAAGAGATGGCCTGGCACTTCGGCGCCGACACCGGCGTGCTGCTGATCTCCCTGCTGGTCGTCCTCATTCTGCTGATGGTGCGCGCCCACCGAGAAGGCACCAAAGCAATCCCTCTCCCCGACGGGGGAGAGGGTGCCCGAAGGGCGGGAGAGGTCTCGACCGCAAACCCAGCCGGTTCGTCGACGCCGTCCAGCCCAGCCGAAATTACTCCCCCGGCTTGAGCTCCGACTTCTTGTCCTTGTTGCTCCACTCCTTCTGGTACGCGAAGCCGTCGGAGTAGCCCCAGGCAGTGGCGAGCTTGCGGTCGCCGCCCAGCTCGGCGTTGAGAATCGGAATGTCGCCGATCTCGCCCTTGCCGCGGCGCCCGGCCCAGGTGGTGACGTCGTCGTACCAGGCGAGCTTGGAGAGGTCGTTGTTGCGCTCGGCGACCTCCACGTCGGGGTCGGTGGCGGCCTCGGTGAGCTCGTGGCTCTCGATGATCGACAGGCCGTCGGCGGTGTTGCCGTTGAAGTCGATGCTGTTCGGCAGCTCGTTGCGCACCTTCTCGGGGTTGGCGATCGCCGAGTAGTAGATCTCGCGGCCGGCGACCTTCACGCTGCCGTGAAACCCGCCCAGGCCCGCGTGCGAGCTGCTGCCGTCACCGGCGATCAGCGCGCAGCCCGGCGGCAGCACCAGGTCGAACACCCGCTGGTGGTTGGAGATGTCGAACTTGCCCTTCAGCACCTGCTGCTTCACCAGCGCTTCGATCTGGTCCTGGCTGAGCGACTTCGGGTTGGCCATCGGGAGGCCGAGCGACGGGCTGATCGTCGCCTTGCCCACGCCGTACTGCGCCCAGATGCCGGTGACGTCGGGGTTCTTCACCAGGTCGGCCATCGCCGCGTCGTTGTGGGCGCGAATCTTCTGGCCCGGCGCCGTCTTCCAGTAGTCGCCCACGTAGACCGGGGTGACGTCCATCTTGTCGAGCACCTTGCCGCCGTGGTCGACCAGCTTGCCGGTCGCGGCGCCGCGCAGCGACTCGGGCCAGTGGCCACTCGCGAGCACGTCGACATCGTGAAAGCGGCCGTCGTTGTCGTCGTCGTCTCGATTGGTGATCGCCCCGTTCCCGCCCACACCCTTCACTCCGCTCATGCGTGACTCCAAGTTGGTGCCGAAATTGGCGAGGGTCGCGTTGCGGCGGATGTGCCACGCAGCCATCAGCAGTGTGGCGAGGATGCGCGGCGCCTCCGTCTCGGGGCTCGGCCGCTCGCCGTCCACCGCGGACGTGTTTCTCAACCCACGAGAACCGCTGAATGTCAGCCCCAGCTGCTAGGGTGTGATCGTGGCCGTCAGATCGGACAAACGTTGGGTGTTGCCGGAGGGGGCGGTCGAGCCTGCGAAGTTGATCGCCGCCGAGCTGGGCGTGCACCCGGTCGCGGCGCAGGTGTTGGCGGCGCGCGGCTACCGCACGGTCGAGGCGGTGCAGGACTTTCTCGCCGACGGCCTCGACAAGCTGCCCGACCCGCTGACGATGAAGGGCATGCCGGCGGCGGTCGAGCGTCTCGCGCGCGCGGTGCTGCAGCACGAGCGCACCACGCTGTGGGGCGACTACGACGTCGACGGCGTCAGCTCGACCTCGCTGCTGAGCCTGTTCCTGGCGCAGCTCGGCCACCCGGTGGAGACGTACATTCCTCACCGGCTTCAGGAAGGTTACGGCCTCAACAAAGAGGGCATCGAGCGCATCGCAAACGACGGCACCAAGGTGCTGGTGACGCTCGACTGCGGCATCACCTCCTACGCCGAGGTGCAGCTGGCCCAGTCGCGCGGCGTCGACACGGTGGTGGTCGATCACCACGCGGTTCCCGAGACGATGCCGCCGGCGGTGGCGGTGCTGAACCCGATGCAGCCCGGCTGCGGCTACCCGACCCGTGGGCTCTGCGCGGCGGGAGTGGCGTTCAACCTCTGCATCGGTCTGCGCAAGCACCTGCGCGAGCGCGGCTTCTTCGCCACCCGGCCGGAGCCCAACCTGAAGGCGATGCTCGACCTGGTCGCGCTGGCCACCGTGGCCGACGTGGTGCCGCTGGTCGGGGTGAACCGCATTCTGGTGAAGCAGGGCCTGAAGATCCTCACCGAGGCGAAGCGGCCCGGCATTCAGGCTCTGAAAGACGTCGCCGGGCTCTCGGGCGACGAGATCACCGCCTCGCACGTCGGCTACCGGCTGGGGCCCCGCATCAACGCCGCCGGCCGGCTCGACGACGCGGCGCTGGGGCTGCGGCTGCTCTGCTCGCGAACCTACGAAGAAGCGCTGCCGTTGGCGCGCCAGCTCGACGCGGCGAACGCCGAGCGGCAGCAGATCGAAAAACAGATTCTGGTCGAGGCGCTGGAGTCGGCCGAGTCGTCGGTCGCGCGCGGCGTGCGCGGGCTGGTGCTCTGGAGCGAGGGTTGGCACCCGGGCGTGGTCGGCATCGTCGCCTCGCGGGTGGTGGAGCGCTTTCACCGCCCGACGGTGATGATCGGCGTGCGCGAGGGCATCGGCCGTGGCTCGGCGCGATCGATCGAAGGCTTTCACCTCTACGACGCGCTCAAGCCCTGCGCGGTGCACCTGGAGCGCTTCGGCGGCCACAAGGCGGCAGCCGGTCTGTCGGTGCTGCCCGAGAAGGCGGCGGCGTTTCGGGCGGCGTTCGAGGAGATCTGCGAGCAGCGGCTGACCGACGACGACCTGCAGGCGCGCTGCCGGGTCGACGCGATCGTTCGGCCCGCCGACCTCGACGGCCGGGCGATTCAGGCGATCTTGAAGCTGGCGCCGTTCGGCATGGGCCACCCCGAGCCGGTGCTGGCCGTCACCGGCGTCAAGACGGCGCCCAAGGTGATGGCGTCGAAGCAAGAAGGCGAGCCCGGTCACCTGAAGCTGCTGCTGGAGTCGGCGCCGCACCTCGACATCATCGGCTTTCGGCTGGCCGACAAGCTCCCGCTCACCCAGGGGCCGATCGATCTCGCGTTCGCGCTCTCGGTCGACGACTACCGCGGCGTGCCGCGGGTTCAGCTCAAGCTGCGCGACATTCGCGCCTCAGGCGCGCCAGCAGTGGCTACCGCCTCGGCGGGACGGGCGTCGTCAGCGCTTCCCGCAGCTCCCGCTCCAGCTCGCTGAGCACCTGAGGCGTGACTCCAGGCGACAGCTGGGCGCGCAAAACCGTCAGCGTCTGCTCGCCGCTGCCCATCGGGTCGCCGAGGTAGATGCCGGGGTCGAAGTCGAGCTCCACCCGGCCGAGCATGCCCAGGTCGCGGGCGTAGCTGACGTAGCAGCCGCGGCCGATCTCGGGCCCACGCACCCAGCCTGATTTTTCGAGGCGCAGCAGCGCGGCGACCGGCACCGGGCGGTTCTCCAGCGAGCGCAGCTCCTGCTCGAGCTCCTGGGTCGAGCTCAGCTTCCTCAGCTTGCGCGACAGCTGGGCGAACACCGGCTCGAGCTTGCGCTGGCTCCATTGGGCGAGCTCGAGCTCGGACAGCGCGAGCGGGTGCACCACGCCGATGCGGGCGTTCTCGGGCGGGGTGAACGGCTTGCCTTCGACGTCCTCCGCGCCCGCCTCCCCGATCGTGAAGGTGCCAGTCACTTTTCCGTCGGCGAACACCCCCCACACCAGGCCGGTGGCGAGGCGGCGGAGGAGCCCGTGCATCAGGTACACCTCGGTGAAGTGCTCGAAGCCCATCGTGCGGCCGAGCATCATTCGCAGCTCCAGCCGTTCGGCGCCTTCCTTCACCAGCTGGTTGGCGCGTTTCTTCAGCTCCGCCAGGTCGGCCTGGATCTCGGCGTCGGCGGAGTCGGGCACCTGCTTCACCGGCTCGCCCGCCTCGTCGAGGTACACCGCCTTCAGCTTCTTCACCGCCAGCCGCACCTTCGGCGTCACCGGCAGCCAGCCCTCGGGGGTGAGCGAGAAGTCGGGCACCAGGCGCTCGGCGAGCTCGTCCTCCGACAGGCCCATCTTCTCGGCGGCGCCGACGAACACCAGCTCGCACCGGGCGCGAAACGCCTTCGAGCGGGAGCGTCGCGCCAGCTGGTGCACCTCGGCGAGCGACTCGCGGGTCTGCATCGCCGCCAGCACCTCGACCATCTCCTGGGCGCGCGCCGACAGCCCGCGGGGTGCGATCTCCAGCGCCAGCGCGGCCAGCTCTCGTGCCATCGCCGCGTCGCTGAAGTGCGCCAGCGCGTGGAGCGCCCAGCGATCTTTCGACGGCGCGCCGGCGCCGAGCCACTCGTAGAAGAGCGCCTTCGAGAGCCGCACCATCGAGTCCAACGTGAAGCGCGCCCGCAGCGGCTCCAGCCAGCTCGCGCCCTCCAGCGGCGTCACCGCCAGCACCTGGAGCAGCTCGAACAACGCGGTCTTCTGCAGCGAAGACGCTCCGTCGAGCGAGACCGGGCGCGGCAACGCCTTCGGGTCGGCCCACTCCGGCAGCGACGGCTTGCGGCCGGGCATGGTGGCGCCTTCGACCAGCGCGGTCTCCACCGCCTCGCGCACCTCGGGCGGGTAGCGCTCCAGCCCACGCTGAGCCGCGGCGGGGTCGAGCTTGCGCAGCCGCCGAAACGCCTCCAGCGCGCCGAGCTTCTCTTTGCGATCGGCCGACAGCATCACCGGCACCAGCCCGGTGGCGGCCGCCTCGGGGAACCTGCCGAACCACTCGCGCGCCACGGTGCGCAGCGCGGGCCGGCCGCTCAGGTGCGGCGCCATCATCGGAGCCAGCCGGGCCGACTCGAGGTCCTTCACGCTCGAGAGGCCGGAGGGAAACGCGGCCACCAGCTTCAGCGACGTCTCCAGGCCCTTGAGCCCCATTCGGGGGACCAACATCTCGAGCTCCCCGCCCCAGACCCAGACCTTGTCGGGCTCGACGCTGTTCCACTCCCGCAGCGCCGCCTGGTCGCCGAGCTGGGTGAGCGCCCAGAGCGAGCGCTTGCCTTGAAAGGCGGGCATTCGCCCCAGCAGCTCGCGGTCGCGCTGCTCGTCCTCGGGGATCGGCGTGATCGGGTCGCGGAGCACGAACCGCTCGGTAAATGCGGCCAGCTCCGGCGCCTTCGCGGCTTTGGACTTCTTCACCTTGCCGCTGGGCCAGGGCGACTCCCACGCCGCCTCCGGCAGGTCGGCGCCGAGCACCTTGCGGCGCTCCAGCACCTTGGCGGTCAGCTCCGGCGGCACCTCGTTCGCGGGCGTGACCAGACACATGCGGTCGTAGAGGGCCTGGGCGATGCTGGCGCGGGTCGACGGAGGCGCGCCGGGGTCGAGCAGCGCGGCGATCTGCTCCAGCACCTGCCCGGGCTTTCGGCGCAGCAGCGCCTGCCACACCAACGGCTGGTGGGCGGCGACCACCATCACCTTGATCACCTCGGGCGAGTCGAGCTGCTGCTTCGCTTCGAGCTCGGCGACGAGCTTGCCCAGCCACTGGGTGTCGACCCAGTTGCCCGACACCACCTGCTGGAGCTGCTCCGCCGGGCTGCCCCGGGCGAAGGCGATCACTCCGTTCCAGATGTCGTCGAGCAGGCCCACGGGCCTTCTCTTAGAACGTCAGGCCGACGCTGCCACCGACCATCGTGTCGTCCATGTAGCCGCGGCGAAACCGGGTCAGCTCGAAGCGAAACGAGATGCGCATCGAGAAGTTGCTCTTCTCGCTCGGCGCCACCACCAGCGGGCGGGCGCGCAGCCCGATGCCGTACTGAAAGAGGAACTTGCTGCCGCTCAGGTTGGTGGTGGTGTCGTCGATGGTGATCGACGAGGGGTTGTAATTGAACCCGACGCCGACCTGCGCGTAGGCCGAGAACGGCGACTTGCCGAGCGGGAGCGCGATCGCGGGCGCGAGGGTGAAGTAGTGAAACGCGGTGTACCCATGCACCTCTTTGGTGCCGTCGGCCCACGAGGTGTACTCGTAGGTCACGTCGACGAAGCCGAGCTCACGGGTGAACTCGTCGGACAGCAGGGTGCGGGTGAACTCCCAGGTGAAGCGCACCCCGCCGGCGAACAGCGGCTGCACGCCACCGGCCTTGGGCGAGTCGAGCAGCATCGCGCCCATCACGCCTTCGATGCCGATCCCGATCGAGGGGTCGTCTTCGTTGGCGCGCGAGCGCTCGCGATCCATCTGCTCGACCTCGGTCTCCTCGCGCATCTCACCGGTCGGCTCGCTCTTGTTGGGGAGCGTGCGGCGCTCGTCTTCGTCGGAGCGCTTGTTGTCGTCGGAGTAGGGGATCGGCGCGTCGTCGTCCTGCTCCTGCTTCGTCTTGCGCTGCGCGAACGCGAGCGACGACGCGAACAGCGCCAACAGCACCACGGCTTTCGAGGTTCTGGCGCTCATTGGGGCGGGATCATCGGGCAGGCGGTTCCGGCGATCCAACCGGAGTGGTCGCAGTTCGGCAGGAAGCCGCAGGGCGCCTGGGTCGCGGGGGTGTTGGAGCCGTCGCAGACCAGCTGGAGCCGGTTGGCGGCCTCTCCGCAGAAGGTCTTGAGCAGCTCGGGGTCGCTGATGTGGCCGGCGATGATGTTGACCACCGCCTCGGGAGTGAACACGGCGGGGGTGTTGAGGTTCTCGCTGATGAACTGCTTCAGGCCGGGGTTGCTGGCGGAGGTGTCGTCGTAGGCGGCGACCAGCGCCTTCTGCATCAGGTCGCGTTTTCCGAGCTTCTCCGACGCCTGGTACATGGTGACGGTGAACAGGGTGCCCACCAGGTACTGGTTGCTCCCGCCGAGGAACTGGCTGTTGTCGAGCTGCTGGAGCGCGTTGCGCAGCGGCGCGGTCATGCACTTGCTGTCGGAGGGGTCGGTGAAGTCGCGCTGGGCGATCACGTCGCTGCTGGCGTCGATGCTCCAGGGCAGGAAGTAGCGGCAGCCGGCCTGGGTGAGGCAGGTGACGCCGTAGCCGTGGAAGTCGGCGAAGCCCTCGTCGATCGACTTGAGCAGGTTGAACGCCTCCAGCGACCACGAGGCGAGCGGGGCCGGCACCGCGGCGTTGGCGAACACCCGGTGGCTGAACACCAGGTGGCCGTACTCGTGGCCGATCACGCCCGGGTTCATCGGCAGTGGAATCAGAATCGAACGCCGAGCAGCCCATCGAGGTCTTGTCGCAGCCGGGGTGAGCCTGGTCGTCGAACGGGAGAATGAGGAACGACTTCACCGGCGAGAAGTAGAGCGCGTTGTCTTGCGCGGGCTTGTCGGCGCCGGAGCCGAGATCGGTGAACGAGGCCCAGTAGTCGACGGTGGTGCCGAGCAGGTCGGGCACTTTGTCGGGGTCGAGTATCGAGGTGTAGTACGCGTTGGCGCGCTCGAAGTTGAGGTAGGTGGTCACCATCATCCAGCTGTGAAAATCAGCCGGCCAGAGCACGCCCGACTTGTCGACGTAGTTCACGTGCACGTCGCCGCCCTGGTCTTTGAGCAGCGCGGTCTTGATCTGATCGTCGGTCATCGCCTGCACCAGCGCGGGGTCCGACGGGTCGATGCGCACCCGCGCGCCGCCCTTGATCTGCAGCACGCTGCCCTTGAGGGCGGTGACGTCGCTGACGGTGGTGAGCTCGCTCTGCTGCGGCGCGAAGCTCCCCTTGATCGTCGGCACCAACGCCATCACCTGAGCGGGCGGTTTCGGGTTGGGCGCGCAGGCAACCAGGCCCACCGAGAGTGAAACGACGAGCCCCGGAAAACGCATGGGTCGATTTCTACTACGTGAGAGCGTCAGTCGTCGCCAGACAACCAATCCATCAGGCGTTTGAGGGGCGGGAGGCCCGGCGCCGGCTCGCGGTTGCCGACGCCGACCTTGGCGTGAGCGACCGAGGTCTCGGGGCGGCGGCGAGCGGGGAAGTCGGGGTGCAGCTTGTTGTTCTCCACCGACAGCCGCGGCCGGGCCTCTTTCAGCTTCGGGGCGAAGGTGGCCACCCCGCCGTCGAGCTCCAGCTGGCGCAGCGCCGGCAGCTCGAGCGTGGGGATGACGTCGGCCAGCACCCTGGAGCCACCGCCGTCGTGCCGCACCCGAATGCGCCGCAGAAACCGCAGCGTGGGGTGGCTGAGGATCTCGGTGAGCGTCTCGGCGTCGGGCACCGCCTTGAGCTCGAGCCCCACCAGCCAGCCGGCCTTCCAGTTCGGGCGCCACTGCTGGAGCCGCTCGCGCAGCGTGACCGGCAGCAGGCTTCGGTGGCGTGAGAGCAGCGCCGCCTCGGCCCGCGCCAGCTCGGTCGACGCGCCCTGCTCGAGCTTCAGCTGCAGCGCCGCCAGCTCGCCGCGCGGGTGGCCTTCGGCGAGCAGCCAGTCGGCGAGCACTCCGAAGCCTTCGTCGGTGCCTTCGTTGGCGATCGAGGCGACCAGCTCGGGCGGCAGGGGCTCCGGGTCTTTGCCCTGGGCCAGGGTGCGGTCGTACTGCTGCTCCTTGGGTTCGTGCGCGAAGTGGAGGCTCACCGCCTCCGCGAGCGCGGTGCTGGAGGCGAGCGGAACGAGCGCGGAGATCAGCTCGGTCAGCGAGGGCCGGGTCTCGGCGCGAATGTGGAGCGCGCGATCCATCAGCTGGCGCAGCCCTGGCGGAAACCCCCGCTGGTGAATGTCGAGCGCGTGAGCCAGCACCATCACCGGCGCATGCACCCGCCAGCCCGGTTCAGCCGCACTCCAGCGTGGCGTGAGGTACTCGTGCGCCTCCAGCGCGATCTCAGGCGCCTCGGAGGGCCCCACCCAGAGGTCGGGCCACGGGGTGAGCGAGACGCTGCCGTCGAAACCGATCACGATTGATTCGGCCACCACCAGAGGCACGTCGTCGGCCGACGGCAGCTGCTCGACGCCGCGTGCCACCGCGAGAGCGACGGCCGCCACCGCTCCGACCGGCAAGCCCTTGCGGGGGTGACTCGCGATCAGGTCGGCGAAGGTCACCCCGTCGAGGCAGTCGGAGAGCAGCACCGGCTCGCCTCCCCAGCGGGGCCCTTCCACCGCGGGGAGCCAGGGTGCCTTCAGCGGGTCCCAGGTGACGAAGGGCTCGCCCAACGTGCGCCACACCCATGCGACCTGCTTGCCGTCGAAGGCGATGAAGCGCTCGAGCGACGACACGGCCCGATCTTTCACCGCGAGCTTCCAGGGGCCGAGCTGCCGCGACGGCATGCCGCGAGCCTAGCCCGAAGGTCAGGCCCCTTACCGGTTGAGCGTCTCCTCTCGTACCGCTATAGGCGAGGCGACATGGCGAGCAATTTCATCAATGAGGTCAAGCGCACCCATTCGTGCGGCGCGCTGCGCGGGAGCGACATCGGCAAAGAGGTCGTGCTGTTCGGCTGGGTGTGGACCCGGCGCGATCACGGCGGGCTGATCTTCATCGACCTCCGCGACCGTGAAGGCTTCACCCAGGTGGTGTTCGACCCCGACCTGTCGAAGGAAGCGCACGAGCTCGCCGACAAGTTCCGCTCCGAGTGGGTGATCGGCATTCGCGGCCGGGTGCGCTCGCGCGGTGAACAGTTCTCGAAGAAAGAGAACAAGATGGTCTCGGCGGCGCGGCCCGAGTACGCCACCGGTGAGATCGAGGTCGAGGTGCTCGAGACGACGGTGTTCAACAAGTCGGCTCCGCCCCCGTTCCAGATCGTCGACATCAAAGACGAGAAGGAAAAGAACCGCGAGGTGAAGCTCGCCGGTGAGGAGATGCGGCTGCAGTACCGCTACCTCGACCTGCGCCAGCCGCACCTCCAGCGCACCCTGATGACGCGCTCGAAGATGAACGCGATCACCCGCACCCACATGGTGTCGGAGGGTTTTCTCGAGCTCGAGACCCCGTTCATGGGCAAGTACACGCCCGGCGGCGCGCGAAATTTCCTGGTGCCGTCGCGGCTCAACCCGTCGAAGTTCTACGCGCTCGCCGAGTCGCCCCAGCTCTACAAGCAGCTGTTCATGGTGGCGGGCTTCGAGCGCTACTTCCAGATCGTGCGCTGCTTTCGCGACGAGGATCTGCGCCTCGATCGCCAGCCGGAGTTCACCCAGATCGACGTCGAGATGAGCTTCGTCTCGCAAGACGACGTGTTCGGCGTGATCGAGCGGCTGCTCCAGAAACTGTGGAAGGAGTGCCTGAACATCGAGCTGAAGCTCCCGTTCCGGCAGATGGACTTCTACGAGTCGATGGAGAAGTACGGCAACGACAAGCCCGACCTCCGCTTCGGCATGGAGCACACCAACCTCACCGCGCTGATCAAGGAGCACGGCGAGGCGGGCGGTCTGCCGCTGATGTTCGGCGAGATTGCCAAGGGCGGCATCGTCAAGGCGATGGTGGTGCCGGCGGCGACGCCGCTGTCGCGCGCCGAGGGCGACAAGCTCGAGGAGTACGTCAAGGGCATGGGCTCGGCGGGCCTCGGCCGCGCCAAGGTGGGCGAGACCGGCGAGTGGACCCAGTCTCCGTTCTCGAAGACGATCACTCCGGCGCTGCGCGAGGCGATCAACGCCAAGATGGGCGCCAAGGCCGGCGACCTGATCCTGTTCCAGTTCGGCAAAGAGTCGATGGTGCACACCATCATGGCCAACCTGCGGGTGCACGTGGCCAAGAAGCTCGGCCTGATTCCCGAGTACGGCTCGGGCGGCAAGTGGGAGCTGCTCTGGGTGGTGAACCCGCCGCTGTTCGAGTTCGACGAAGAGACCAAGACCTGGGCCGCGGCGCACCACGCCTTCACCCGGCCGCACGACAACTGCGTGCAGTACCTCGAGACCGACCCCGGCAAGGTGCTCTGCTGGCGGTACGACGTGGTGCTCAACGGCTTCGAGATCGGCGGCGGCTCGGTTCGCCTCCATGACCCCGAGGTGCAGAAGCGGGTGTTCAAGGCGATGGGCATCTCCGACGAGGAGGCGAAGAGCAAGTTCGGCTTCCTGCTCGAGGCGCTCCAGTTCGGCGCGCCTCCGCACGGCGGCATCGCGCTCGGCATGGACCGGCTGGCGATGCTGCTCTCGGGCGCGGAGTCGTTGCGCGACGTGATCGCGTACCCGAAGACGAACAAGGGCACCGACTTGATGACGGGCGCGCCGGGCGACGTCGACGACAAGCAGCTGCGCGAGTTGTACGTGAAGTCGACGTACACCAAGCAGTAGTTGCGACATTCTGGGGGATGAGGTGTCACACAGTCGCATGCGTGGGCGGCACACAACCGGGATGAGATGGGCGCTCCTGGCAGGGGTGTGCCTGTTCGCGGCCTGCGACATGGCGCGCACCATCGACGCCAACGGGTACGAGTGCGATCCCGATAACGCCTGTCCTGTCGGGTACATGTGCCGGGGCGGCACCTGCCGGTCGTTCGGGTCGGGCAAGTGCGGGAACACCACCTGCAACGCGCCTCCGGTTCCGTTCTGTCAGAGCGGCCAGCTGGTGTTCTTCACCGGCTTCAGCAGCTGCTCGAAGAACAACACCTGCGATTACGACCACAGCACCCAGCAGTGCCAGTTCGGTTGCTCGAACGGCCAGTGCCTGAGCGATCCCGGCACCGGTGGAGGCTCGGCTGCAGGCGGCGGCGTGGCGACGGGCGGCGGCGTGGCGACCGGCGGTGGCGCAGCGGCGGGCGGCGGTGTGGCGACGGGCGGCGGTGTGGCGACGGGCGGTGGTGTCGCGACCGGCGGCGGCGTGGCGACCGGCGGCGGCGCAGCGACGGGCGGCGGGGTGGCGACGGGCGGTGGCGTGGCGACCGGCGGAGGCGCAGCGACGGGTGGAGGCGTGGCGACCGGCGGCGGTGCAGCGACCGGCGGCGGCGGTGCGGCGACGGGCGGCGGTGCCGCGACGGGTGGAGGCGCGGCGACCGGAGGCGGCAGCGGCTGCACCACGTACACCGCGTTCCCGTTCACCACGCAGGCGGGCGAGAGCGACAGCAGTCAGAAGACGGTCAACGTCTCGTACTCGGGTTCGTCGGGCGCGTTCGAGGTGCAGTTCTACAACCTCGACGCCGGCTCGAGCGTGTACGTCGCCGACGGCGGCCTCACCTGGGACAACTGCCACTACTGCGCGTTCATTCTCAACGGGTGCCTGGCGTTGCCGGTGACCGGCAGCCCGAACGGCACCAGCGCGAACTGCACCGGGCCGAACTACCTGGCGCAGAAGGGCACCTTCACCGTCAACACCCTGAGCAGCTGGGGTGACGTGAACGGCAGCGGCTTCTTGAACGCCCAGACGCAGGACCTGCACTTCGTGGAGTGGGACTTCGCTCTCGACGAAGCGGCGGGCAGCGGCTGCATCGACGTTCATCTGCAGCAGATGAACGCCAGCTGGTGAAGCTGACCTTTCGGAGCACGTTTCCGGTCTCGCGCGAGGCGCTCGCGGGCTACCACTTCGCGCCGCGGGCGTTCGAGCGGCTCAACCCTCCGTTCGATCTGGCGGAGGTGGTGGACAACCCGGGGCTGCTCGAAGGCGCGCGCACCACGCTCCGGCTCCCGTTCGGCCCGGGCAAAGTGACGATGGTGGTGGAGCACACCGAGGTGAAGCCGGGGCACGGCTTTCTCGACGTGCAGCGGGAGGGGCCGTTCGCGCGGTTCAGCAACCTGCACCGCTTCGTGGAAGACGGAGCGGGTTCGGCGCGCGAAGACGCGCTGGAGCTGGTGGCGCCGCTGGGCCCACTCGGCTCGGTCGCCAACGGGTCGATCGCCGCGCGCGCCGAGGCGTCGATGCGGTACCGGCACCAGCTGCTGGCGCTCGATCTCCCTCGCCACGCGGCATTCGCCGATCGCCCGCGGTTGACGGTGGCGTTGAGTGGCGCGAGCGGCCTGGTGGGCTCGACGCTGGCCGACTTTCTGTCCACCGGCGGTCACACGGTTCGCAAGATGAAGCGCCAGGGCGCCGACGGCATCGACGCCGCCGCGCTCGAAGGCGCCGACGCCGTGATTCACCTCGCGGGAGCCGGAGTCGCGGACCAGCGCTGGTCGCCCGAGCGCAAGCGCGAGCTGCTGACCAGCCGGGTCGACTTCACCAAGGCGTTGGTGAAGCGGCTGCGCGCGCTGTCGAAGCCGCCCAAGGTGTTGGTGAGCGCGTCGGGCATCGGCGTCTACGGTGACCGGGGTGATGAGGCGCTCGACGAGTCGTCTTCGGTGGGCCCGGGTGGCGACGACGGCGTCGCGTTTCTCACCCGGATCTGCCACGGCTGGGAAGAGGCGGCGCTCGAGGCGCGAGACCTCACCCGGGTGGCGATCGTGCGGTTCGGCGCGGTGCTGTCGGCGAAGGGTGGGGCGTTGGCGAAGATGCTCCCTGCGTTGTCGGCGGGGGCGGCGGGGCCGATCGCGGGCGGAGCACAGTGGATGAGCTGGGTCTGCCTCGAAGACGTGATCGGCTCACTGCACCAGCTGCTGTGGCGCGACGAGCTCTCAGGCGCGTTCGACGTGGTGTCGCCCGAGCCGCTGCGAAACCGCGAGTTCATGTCTCGCGCGGCGGCGGTGCTCGGCCGGCCGGCGTTCATGCCTGCGCCGGCGTTCGCGCTCAAGCTCGCGTTCGGCGAGATGGCCGAGGCGACGCTGCTGCCGAGTCAACGGGTCGTGCCGAAGCGGCTGCAGGAGAGCGGGTTCTCGTTCGCGCACCCGACGCTCGAGGAGTGCTTGAGGTTCACGCTGGGCAGATAGGTGGGCACGAGGAACAACCGGTCCCGGCCCCGGTCGATCAGGAGTACTTGAACTCAATCGTCTGCACCAACTCCGCGTTCAAGCTGCGCGCGACCGGACAACCGCGAGCGATCTCCTCGAGGCGGGCGCGCTGCTCGACCTTCACTTCCTTCGGCATCTCAATCACCAACCGCAGCTCGCCAATCCTCCGCGGCGGCCCGACCATGATTTTCTCGACCGTCGCCCTGGCGTCGCCCCACGCGAGCCCTTCCCGGGCCGCCTGCAAGGCCATGGTGGTGATGGCGCACGAGAGCAGGGCGGCGCCGACCATATCGGTGGGCGAAAAAGTTTCGCCAGTGCCCCCATTGTCCTTGGGAGGGACGGTGTGTATACGGCTGGCAGACGGTCCGTGCTCGAGCATCACCTTCAGGCCGGAGATATGGCCCGTCATCAAAACGCCTTTTTGCGAGTCGCTCATATGATCAAGCGTGCACTCTACCTGTCGTTCGTGTCGTCGGTGGTGTTGTTGGGAGCCACCTTCTCCTGCGGCCCTGCGAAGAAGGCCTGCGACCCCAGCAACTGCGTGGGGTGCTGCGACACCTCCGGCAACTGCCAGATCGGCGTCGCCCTCTCGTCGTGTGGCGCCAACGGCACCGCCTGTCAGGCGTGTACCGGCGGCATGGTCTGTTCGCTCGGCACCTGCCGGTTCCAGAACAACGTCGGCGGCGGCTCCGCGGGCGGCGGTTCGGTCGGTGGCGGCTCGGCGGGCGGTGGCGCAGGCGGCGGCTCGGCGGGCTGCTCGCAGACCTGCACCGGCTGCTGCCAGGGCAACACCTGCATGGGCGGCTTGTCGACGACGGCGTGCGGCACCCTCGGCCTCGCCTGCAGCGCCTGCACCGGCGCGCAGACCTGCTCCGGCGGCATCTGCATCGACTCGACCTGCAGCGGCTGCGTGAACGGCAGCAACTGCGTGCTCCCCGCGAACGAGACCAACACCCAGTGCGGCAGCTTCGGCGTCTCGTGCAACGACTGCACGGCGACCGGCGGCACCTGCAGCAACGGCAGCTGCACCGGCGGCGTCTGCGGTGGCTGCCGTGACTTCAACGGCGTCTGCCAGCAGGGCAACACCCGCGCGTTCTGCGGCTCCAACGGCAACAGCTGCATCGCGTGCAGCGGCAGCGGCGAGATCTGCTCCAACGGCAGCTGCGTCAGCGGCTCCGGCGGTGGCGCGGGCGGCGGCGGCGGCGTGGGCGGCGGCAACGGCGGTGGCGTGGGCGGCGGTGGCGTCGGCGGCGGCGGTGGCGTGGGTGGCGGAGTCGGCGGCGGCGGCGGCAGCGTGCTGCCCGGCGAGAGCTGCAGCAACCCCGAGTCGGTGCTCAGCACCTCGTTCACAGGCACCACCTCCGGCTACGCCGACGACGACAACGGCTCGTGCTCGTTCGGCCCCGACCACGTCTACGTGTTCACGCTCTCGAGCGCGCTCTCGAACGCGGTGCTCACCGTGAGCCCGCTGGTCAGCGGCTTCACCCCGGCGGTGTACGTGCGCTCCGGCAGCTGCTTCGGCAGCGAGCTGGGGTGCAATGCCAGCTCGTCTCCGGGCGGCTCGGCCTCGGTCGAAGCGGCTTCGCTCCCCGCGGGCACCTATTACATCTTCGTCGACTCGGCCGACGGCACCTCCGGCTCCTACTCGGTCAGCCTCTCCAGCGGCGCGGGTGGTGGCGGTGGCGGCGGCGGAGTGGGCGGTGGCGTCGGCGGCGGTGGAGCGACTGGCGGCGGCGCGGGCGGCGGCGGCTCTCCTCCGGGCCAGGGCGACACCTGCTCGAACCCGATTCCGCTGGTGCTGGTGAACGGCACCACCACGGTGAGCAACGACACCACCAGCTACACGGCCGACTACACCGACCCGAGCACGGCGTGCGTCACCGCCGGCCAGGACATCGTCTACTCGATCACGCCGCTCACCTCGGGCTCGCTCACCGCGACCGCGACGTCGACCGGCAACCTCTACCCGTCGATGTATCTGCGCACCAACTGCACCAGCAGCACCAGCCTCAGCTGCACCGGTGGCACCTCGAGCACCACCACGATGGACACGCTGGGCCCGATCTCGGTGAGCGCGGGCGTGACGTACTACCTGATCCTCGACGGCGACTCGACGATGTACCCGGGCGCGTTCGATCTCACGGTGACGATCCAGTAGTCACGGTGAAGCGGCAGCGATCGCGCTCTTCGATGATCTGAGCGCGATCGGCTTCGGCGTGCGCCGGCTCCAGCCAGTGCACCATCTCGTCGGCCTCCCACGCGTAGGGCTGGCCGTTGAGCTGCACCTTGCCCTCGGCGACCGCGGTGGTGGCCTCGAGCAGGTTCATCTGCCGCAGGTCGCGCACCAACGCCTCGAACCGGCCCTGGCGCTTGGGGTCGTGAAAGCGGCTCCCGTCGTACCGGGCGGCGTAGGCCATGTGGTACCAGCTCGGCCGAAACGCGACCCCGTCGAGGGTGAGCCGCTTCGCCATCAACACCAGCATCTGGGTCATCTCGCGCGCCAGCCCGAGGCCGGGCACGTCTTGCCCTGGCAGCTTGGGCCGCGCCGGTGAGAAGTGCGCCCGCGGGTTTCTCAGCGCGAGCCAGTTGATGAACAGAAAGGTGCCGCCGGCAACGGCTTTTCGCTGCACCTCCAGCTGCACCACCTCCGCCGGCTGGCCGGTGGTCTCGTCGACGCCCTTCAAGCGGGCGCGATCGCCGGTGCCGGCCGAGTCGAGCTCGATGTGGAGCTGCGCGTAGCCCAGCCGCCTCAGGTGCTCGAGAATGCCGAACTTCTCCAGCGCGTACTCGAGCCCCTCCTTCGAGTAGTAGCCGAGCAGCCGGTGCTCTCCGCGCGGGCTCATGCCGAGCGCCTCGGCGACCTCTTCTTCGCTCATCAACGGCCCGCCCGAGAGCTTCGAGGGGTCGAGCCGCTCGCTGGTGCTCAAGAAGCGCTCCGCCAGCGGGTCGTAGGCCGGAGGGATCAGCGCCCGGCTGTGGTCGGTGAGCGCGATCACCGTGCCGGCCAGCGCCTTCCACGCGTGGGTCGAGTAGCCGCCCGCGGGCAGCCACACCTGCGGCACGCCCTGGAGCGCGTCGGCCACCTTCAGATCGCGCTCGCGCACCCCGGTGAGCGAGAGCCCCAGCTGGCCCAGGCGGTCGCCTTCGAGCACGTCGCCGCCGGCGATCACGAACGCCAGCTGCGGCTTCGGCATGCGCTTCAACAGCGCGTCGAGCGCCTCGAGGTAGCCGGCGTCGCCGGTGCGGGCGGGCAGGGTGGTCTCGTCGACGCCCTCCATCGCGCCCCAGCTCACCCCGCTCAACGAGCCCAGCCACGCCTCGCCGTGGAGACAGTCGGCGGTGCCGTCGGGCGGGTGAGCGTCGAGATCGATCACCACCACCTGGCCCTGAAAGCCGTCGGCTCGCACCGCGCGAAAGGCGACCGCGATGTCGTTGAGCGCGCAGAAGCCTCCGCCCCTCGCTTTGCCGGCGTGGTGAAAGCCGCCCAACAGGTTCACGTTCGCGCGCCGGTGGGCGAGCGTGTCGCGCGCGGCGGCGACGGTGCCGCCCACGGCCAGCCGCAGCGACCGCATCAGGTGATCGGCGACCAGCTCTTCTTCGGCCTGGGCGTAGATGCGCGCCAGCGCCGCGGTGTGGGTGAGCGACTCGAGGTACTCGGTGGCGTGAACGCGCTGCAGGTCGGCGTAGGAGGCCGGCTGCGGCTCGAGCACGTAGGTCGCCGGCACCACCTTCTTGGCGAGCAGAAAGTGGAGCACGTCGTCGGGCCGCCGCGAGTCGAGGCCGAGCGACTGCTCGCTGGCCGCCAACGGCAGTCGATAGTGCGGGTGGTACCAGAGGCGAATGTCGCGCGGGTGACGGAACAGCCTCTGGAGAGGGCCGAACATGAGCGCGGGATGCCGGGCAAAAAAATAGGGGCTGGTTGTAGCCAGCCCCACGCTTACTGCATCTCCAGGAGACCAGCCCCTAGAGATCGATCACCACTACGCCGCGTGCCGGTTGGTCACGCTTGTCGGAGCGGCGATCGTTTTTCTGATCCCGATCGCCATCGTCGTCCCGGGGGATCTCGAGCTGCGGCCGCTCGCGCTCGCGCTGCTGACGCTCGCGCTCTCGCCGCCTGAGCTCTTCGATGATGAAAGCATCCAGCATCGTCGATTCCCTATCCTCTATCCTCTAGGACGCCTGAGGTCCCCTGAAGTTCGCCCTACCTTCAGGTTTTCGTCTCATTCAGGGTGCAAGTTGAGCACCCCTCCTTCGACATCAACAAAATCAGCCGGTTGAGTGTTTCCCCGGTTGGTGGCCCGCGACAGCCGCGCCACGCCCTGTGATTCTAATGCGGATCAACCCCAAGGCAACCCATCAAAGGTCACCTTTTCCGATCTATTTCGCGGATTCAGCGCGCTTCTTGAATGCTTCCAACATCTTGGGGAGCTGGGTGTCGATCAAGGCGGTCACCACCGTCTTCGGCACCAGCGCTCCAAGCGCCACCTCGATCGAATACGTCGCCTTGGTCTGACCATTGCCCGCGTCTTCGAGCAGCCAGCCGCCCTTGTTGTCCTTCATGAACTCGCCCTCGATGAACGACCAGCTCACCTTGGTTGGGCCCTCTTCTTTGAGCCGCAGGGTGTACTTGATCGTCTTCACGATCGACGCCTCGTACTGAACGTCGACCTCGTTGCCGCGGCGGTTGGCGGTGCGAATGCGCTTCACCTCCGGCAGAAACTCCGAGTACCGCTCGTAGTCGGTGATGATCGAGAACACCTTGTCCATCGGTGCGGCGATCACGATCGAGCGGGTGGCGCCTGCCATGCGGGGCTCCTTGTCGGGGGAGCCTGAAGCTTAATGGCGATGCCCTACTTGCGGAACAACTCCATCACCGCTTGCGGCAGGCGGGTCGGCCGGCCTTCGCGGGTGATGCAGGCGTGGGTGGTCTGCCCGGTGACCAGAATCGGCTCTTCGCCTTCTTTGCGAATCTCGTACTCGAAGGTGAGCGAGGCGCGCCGCAGGGTGGCGACCCACGCTTTGATCACCAACAGATCTTCGTAGCGGGCCGAGGCGCGGTAGCTGCACTGGGCCTCCACCACCGGCAGAAGCAGCCCCGATTTTTCGAGCTCGATGTAGCTGCCGCCGTGGGCGCGAAACCACTCGGAGCGCGAGAGCTCGAAGTAGCGGAAGTAGTTCGCGTAGTAGACGACGCCCATCTGGTCGGTGTCGCCGTAGATCACCCGCTGGCGGGCCTCACAGGCCTTCGCGTTTCCCGTGTCGAGCATGGAGGGCGCGTACTACCATGCGCAGCCCTGATGACGAACGCTCGTAGAGTGCTCGCGCTGGTCGCCTGTCTCGCCGCCGCCGCAGCCGTCGCCAAGCCGCCGAAGCTGACCGTCTTCATCGCCGTCGACTCGATGGGGAGCGACGTCTTCTTGCGCAACAAGCCCCGCTACAAGGCGGGCTTCGACAAGGTGATTCGCGAGGGCGCCTTCTTCCCGGTGGCGAAGTACGACTACGCCGAGACGGTGACCGCCGCCGGCCACACCACGCTCTCGACCGGGGCGAACCCGTGGCGGCACGGGGTGATCTCCAACAAGGTGCTCAACCGCGCCACCGGCAAGCTGGAGCCGATCTTCAACGACCCCAACCACCCCGTGCTCGAGGCGCCGATCGGCGTCGAAGACAGCTCGCCCGCCGCGCTCAAGGCCGAGACGCTGTCTGACCGGGTGGCGCTGTTCACCCAGGGCAAGGGCAAGGTGGTCTCGGTCGCGGGCAAGGCGCGGGCGGCGATCGCGATGGGCGGCAAGCTCGGGCACGCCTTCTGGTTCTCGGAGGCGACCGGCAAGTTCGTCACCGGCACCTACTATTTGAAGGAGCTGCCCACCTGGGTGAAGCAGTTCGACGACAAGAAGCCCGCCGAGGCCTGGTTCGGCAAGGAGTGGGCCTTGCTCGATCAGCCGAAGTCGTATGAGGGGGAAGACGAGCGGGTCGGCGAGTCGGACTGGTACGGCCTGGGCAAGAAGTTCCCCCACCCGCTGTCGGGCGGGCTGCCGCAGCCGGGGCCGCAGTCGTACTCGGCGCTGGCGTCGTCGGCGATGTTCAACGAGCTGGAGGTCTCGTTCGCCAAGGCGGCGATCGACGGTGAGTCGCTCGGCAAAGACGACGTGCCCGACCTGTTGAGCGTGAGCTTCTCGTCGGTCGATCGCACCTTTCACCTCTGGGGGCCCTACAGCTGGGAGATGCAGGATCAGCTGGCGCGGCTCGATCGCGCGATCGCCGATCTGATCGCCGCGGCAGAGAAGGCGGCCGGGCGCGGCAACGTGCTGGTGGTGATCTCGGCCGACCATGGCGGCGCGAACATTCCCGAGCAGTGGGCGGCGGCGGGCCTCGATGCGGTGCGCCAGTCTCCGGTCGAGCTCGAGAAGGGCCTCGACAAGGAGCTCGGCCAGGGCAAGGGCGGCGGTGGCCACTTCGTCTCGGCGATCGAAGAGACCGACGTCTACCTGGACCTGAAGGCGATCGCCGACAAGAAGCTCGACCTGGCGGCGGTGCGGCGGCAGGCGGCGGCGTGGCTGTCGAAGCAGCCGAACGTCGAGCTGGCGGTGTCGCGCGACGATCTCGGCGGGCCCGACCCGTCTCCCGGTTATCTCCCGGCGCTGCGCGCGGGGTACTACGCCGACCGCAGCGGAGACGTGCTGTTCGTCACCCGGCCGTTCGCGGTGCTGGAGGTCGAGCCGGCGGGAACCTCGCACGGCACTCCGTACGCGTACGACAACGAGGTGCCGGCGATCTTCTGGGGCAAGAACGTTCGGCCCGGGCTCTACGCAGGCCCGATTCGCACCGTCGACGTCGCCTCCACCGCCGCGGCGCTGATGGAGATCGGCGAGCCGGCGCAGAGCGAAGGCGCCGCCCGTGAAGCCGCCATCAGCGGAAAGTAAAACCTCTCCTTTGGGAGAGGCCGACGAGCGCCATAGGCGCTCGCGGGTGAGGGACAGCCCCCACCTGGTGCGAATACACGACGCCGTTCTTCAAAGAGATCTGTTCACCCGTGTCTTGGGCGCAGTGACGGCGCTCGGCGAATCAGGCCTGCGTCACACCTACCAGCGCACGTTCTGGCTCCCCGCCGGGGCCGCGCCCTCGTGCGTGGTGGAAGAAGCGATCCTCGCGCTCGCTCCGCGGTTGAACGTGCGGGTCGCCGGCTACGAGTGGTGGCTGTCGCGCATGCGCACCAGCAACGTGGGCGTCGATTTCCACCGTGACCACGACATCGCGCTGGCGACGCGCGGCGGGCCGATGCGTCACCCAAAGGTGTCTACGGTGCTGTTCCTCAACAGGTGCCGCGGAGGGCTGTTGGCGATCACCCGGGGCGCTCCCAACCCGGCCAACCCGGCGCTCGCGCCCGACGTGCTCGACTTCGAGTTGGTGGAGCCGCGGCCCAACCGCTGGTGTTTCTTCGACGGGAAGCTCACCCACGGTGTGCTCGACTCCGAGAACCAGGTGCCGCACGCTCGCCGGCCGCGCGAGGCGAAATTGCGTCTGTCAATTCCCGTCAATTTTTGGACGCGAAGACCTGACGGTGTTCCCGAGTTCGCTCGAACGCGCACATATCCACCGTTGCGGAACCCCAAGTTCTTCGGTTAGAAATTGCGCATGCTTCGTCGGTTGTTGCCGTTCGCCCTCCTCATCTCCGCGGTCGCTTTCGCAGAGGGCGCCGACGCGCAAACCAACAAGGCCGAGCTCTCGCTCACCACCCGCGTCGCGCACGGCTTCACCGTCTCCGACGCGCACGTTCGCATTCAGCAGATGCTCGACTACTGGCACCAGCGCTTCGGCGTCGAGACCAAGTGGGACGGCGAGTGCGCCTTCGTCTCCGGCAAGGTCTGGGGCGTCGACTTCCGCGCGAAGTTCGACATTCTCGACGGCGTGGTGAACGCCGAGTCGACCGACCCGGGCCCGATTCTCCGCGGGCGAATCAACGACTACACGGTGAAGAAGCTGAAGAAGTACCTCAGCCCGAATTACGCCGAGCCCTGAGCGGCGCGACCGCGTTTTCGATCGCACCTTTCCCCACAACACGATCTCTCCCGTGCCGAGTTTTCGGCCTCAGGTAACACGCACTTGCGCGATCGATCGCCGCAGTCAGAATGCGCCGCGAGCGACGAACAAGGAGCCGTTTTCGATTTGTCATCCGTAGCCAACAAGCTCGAGCCGCAGCCTCTCACTCCGTTTCACCAGCGCCTCTTCGCGGAGGAGCTGACGCTCAAGAGCGGTGACGCGAAGGCGCGCGCCGCGCGGGCGATCTCGGAAGCGCGCGTCGATCTCAACCCGCACCAGGTCGAAGCGGCGGCGTTCGCGATCGAGTCGCTGCAGCGCGGCGGCTGTCTGCTCGCCGACGAGGTCGGCCTCGGCAAGACGATCGAAGCCGGCATCGTGCTCGCGCAGCTGTTCGCGGAGGGCAAGACGCGGCTGCTGGTGCTCGCTCCGGCGACCCTGCGGGCGCAGTGGCAGGCGGAGCTGAAAGAGAAGTTCGATCTCGAGGCGGTGGTGATCGACGGGCGCACCAAGGCGGCGAACCCGTTCGACCAGGCGCAGGTGGTGATCTCCTCGATTCCCTTCGCCGCGCTCCGGCCGGAGGCGCTCGGCGCGATTCCCTGGGACCTGGTCGTGATCGACGAGGCGCACCGCCTGCGCAACTCGCACCGCCCCGGCAACAAGACCGGAAAGGCGCTCAAGCAGTCGCTCCGCGATCGGCCCAAGCTGCTGCTCACCGCCACTCCGCTGCAGAACGAGCTGGGTGAGCTGTACGGGCTGCTCTCGCTGCTCGACGAGCAGATCCTCGGGCCCTACGAGGCGTTCGACAAACACTTCGGCGCCGGCCCCGACGGGATCGAAGAGCAGTCGCAGGTCGACCTGAAGGACCGGCTGGCTCCGGTGGTGCAGCGAACCCTGCGGCGCCAGGTGCGCGAGTACGTGCGGTTCACCAATCGCCGCAGCGTGGTGGAGGACTTCGCGCCCTCGGCCGACGAAGAGACGCTCTACGAAGACGTGAGCGAGTGGCTGCGCACCAGCGAGGTGCTCGCGCTCGAGCCCGGCCGCAAGACGCTGCTGACGCTGGTCTACCGGAAGCTGCTGGCGAGCTCGACGTTCGCGATCGGCCCCACGCTGGCGAAGGTGGCCGAGGGTCTGCGCAAGCAGCTCGAAGGCGCGAAGCTGTCGCAGCAGGCCGACTGGCTGATTCCCCGCGAGGCCGACGCGTTCAGCGAAGAGGCCGAGGAGTGGGCCGACGACCCGAAGGGGCAGGGCGAGCTGCGCAAGCTGATGGGCGAGCTGAAGCTGCTCGACAACCTGGTCGCGCGGGCGAACAAGATCGGCACCAACGCCAAGGGCGAGGCGCTCAAGCGCGCGCTCGACCGGGTGTTCACCGTCGCCCGGGCGCACCAGTGGCCCGAGAAGGCGGTGATCTTCACCGAGAGCAAGCGCACCCAGGAGTACCTGATTCAGCTGCTCTCGGCGCACGGCTACGCGGGCAAGGTGCTCGGGCTGTCGGGCGACGCGGGCTCACCCGAAGAGCGCCGCGCGCTGGTGGAGGAGTTTCGCAACAGCGCCCAGTTGCTGATCTCGACCGAGGCCGGCGCCGAGGGCCTGAACCTCCAGTTCTGCAACCTGGTGGTGAACTTCGACCTGCCGTGGAACCCGCAGCGCATCGAGCAGCGCATCGGCCGGTGTCACCGGTACGGCCAGCAGCGCGACGTGCTGGTGCTCAACTTCCTCAACACCCGCAACGCCGCCGACGCCCGGCTGTACGAGCTGCTGGAGAAGAAGCTCGAGCTGTTCGACGGGGTGTTCGGCGCGAGCGACGAGATCCTCGGCGCGCTCGGCAACGGGGTCGACTTCGAGAAGCGAATTCTCGACATCTACCAGTCGTGCCGCAAGCCGCAGGAGATCGACGCTGCGTTCGACGCGCTGCGCTCGTCGCTGGAAGACGCGATCGGCCAGCGCATGAGCGAGGCCAAGGCGATGCTGCTCGAGCGCTTCGACGGCGACGTGCGGCGGCGGCTGCGGCTGGCGGGCGAGTCGGCCAAGGCCGAGGTGCAGAAGCGCAAGGCCCGGCAGGGCGCGCTGACCGAGGCTCCGGCGAAGGTGAAGCAGCGGCAGCTCGACGCGGTCAGCTACCTCGAGGTCGACGCGGCCGGGGTTCCCAGCTTGTCGGGCAAAGAAGGCTGGTGGTTCGCCTACCGGTTCGAGCTGAGCGGGTTGAAGCCGGAGGAGCGGCTGGTCAACGTGGTGCTCCTGCGCGACGGCGACAAGTTCAAGCTGCTGCCGATCGACGATGGAGCGGCGCTGATGAAGGCCGACGCGCGCGAGGCGAGCGGGCGAAGGGCGCCTCCGGTGTCGATCGCGCTCGAGCAGGAGAAGGCAGTCGAGGCGGCGAAAGAGCAGCTGGTGAAGGCGATCGAGCGGCGCACGGTGACCGATCTCGACGAGGCCAAGGAGCGCGCCGACCGGTTCGCCGAGGACTGCCTGATGTCGCCCCGCGAGAGCGTCGAGGACGCGCGCAAGGAGTGGGAAGAGGCGCGCAAGGCGATGCACGGCGTCGAAGACCCCGCCGAGCGGGTGAAGGCGCGCGCCAACCTCGAGCGCAAAGAGCGCGAGTACCGCAAGCGCATCTCGTCGCTTCGGGTGGAAGAAGAGCGCCGGTACCAGGAGAAAGACGGCGCGATGGCCAAGCTGTCGCAGCGGGCGAAGGTCAGCGCGGGGCGCACGCTCATCGGATCTGCGTATTTCTGGGTGGCGTGACGGGGCTCACGCCTCGGTCAGACGTGCTCGAAGCTGATCAGAAACCTTCACCTTCGAGCCACTGGCGTAGTCGAACATCACCACCACGCCTTCGCCGCGAGCGCACTCGCCGAGGCGTGCGCTGCTCGCCCGGTAGTGCATCACGAAGCTGGTGTTGCCCACCGACTCCACCCGCGCCTCGACGGTGATCGTGTCGGGGTAGGTGACCGGCTTGAGGAAATCGACCGTGGCACGCGCGAGAATCGGCCCGGCGCCCGACTGGCCGGCGATGGTGTTCATGCCGACCTTCTCGAAGAAGGCGATTCGCGCCGACTCGAACCACCGCAGGTACACCGTGTTGTTCACGTGCTGGAACGCATCCATCTCGCCCCAGGCGACCTTGATCTCGATCTTCAGCGGCCAACCACCGCTCATACCTTGAGCCGAATCGCCGCCGGCAGCACCGTCATCGTGCACGGCAATCGCCCGGGCTGCTCGCCGTCGCAGTCGATCAGCACCTCTTCGTCGCTCTCGGCGCTGATCGCCTTGCAGGTCATCAGGCGGGTGCCTTTCCACTTCACGTGCTCGCCGCTGTAGATGCTGCCCTGCTTGAGCGCGAAGTCCTTCAGGCCGTAGCCGCTCCAGAGGGTGACGTTGAAGGTGCCGTCCGACACATCGGCGTCGGGCGCGACCTTCATGCCGCCGCCGAAGTACTTGCCGTTGGCGACCGCCAGGGTGGTGACCAGCGCCTCTTCTTTCGGGCCTCCGTCGAGGCTGAAGCGCACCTTGCGGTCGGAGTACTTCATCAGCGCCTTCACGCTTCCGACCATGAACGAGAGCTTGCCGCCGAACATCTTCGAGCTGCGGTTCACCTCGTGGTCGACCTGGCCGGAGACGCCGAAGCTGCAGATGTTGGCGAAGTACCGGGTCTCGTTCTTGCCGCTGAGGCCGACGTACTCCAGCTTGCCGACGTCGAACGGCCGGGTCTCTTCGGTGGTGAGCCGCTTCAGCGCGGCGGTGAAGTCGACGTCCCAGCCGAAGGTTTTGCGGAAGTCGCCGCCGGTGCCGCGCGGCAACACCGCCAGCACGGCCTGGGGGTCGATCACCTTGCCGTTGTCGAAGAACCCGTTGGTGACTTCGTTGATGGTGCCGTCACCGCCCACCGCCACCACGCACTTGAAGCCCTTGCCGAGCGCCTCGCGCGCCAGGGTGGCCGCGTGCATCGGCGCGTTGGTGAAGGCGTACTCGGAGTCGGGGAGGTGCTGCTTCACCTTCGCCCCCAGCTCGGCCCACCGCTTCCCCGTGTCCCCATTGGCGCTGTTGGGGTTCACCACCAGGAACGTCTTCATGCTCGGAGCACACAGGCTAAAGCTGCCTAACGCAAGGTCTTCTGCGACCCAGTCCGTTGCATTCGCGCGCGCGGCGATTATTCTGTGGGCCGGTGTCACGACTCCTGGGCATGGTGTTGCTCCTGCTGGCCTTCGTCGCCTCGCGCGACGCGGTTCAGATTCTGTTGGCCCAGCCCCATGTCTGTGACGACGTCGTCTCCATCGATTGTGCCGGTGAAGACGAAAGCTGTGGTGCCTGTGACCAGGCAGCCGACCCCGACAACGACGACGACGTGTACGCGAGCTCCGATGTGGTGGTGCCCGAGCTCGCGCGGCTGTCGATGAGCGTGGCGGCGCCGGTGCTGAGCGGCGCGTCGGCGCCTGAGCCCGGCCTGCGACCGCCGGTCTGAGCCCGAGAACCAGCGTTTCGGTTCGCGCTGCGTCCAACGCGGCGCGTGGCTCACTCCCTCATCACAGGTCACATGAACACACTCTTGCAGGTCACTCTCTGCGCGCTCGCGGGCGCGTCACCGTTGTCACTCGAAGAGGCGCTCCAACGCTCGGAGCAGGTCAGTCCCCTGGTGCGCAGGGCGCGCGCCGATCGCGCCCAGGCGGAGGCCGCGCGGGTCGGCGCGGCGATCGTCTTGCCGTCGAACCCGATCGCGGGTGCCTGGGCCGGCGCCGGCAGCGAGGCCGGCCGCTCGGGCGCCGAAGGCGGTGTTCGCCTCGAGCAACAGGTCGAGATCTTCGGCCAGCGCGGCACCCGGCTGCGCGAGGTCGACGCCCGGGTGGAGGCGGCGCAGACGCTGGAGCGGGTCGCGTTGCAGGAGACGCGGGCCCGGGTTCGCGCTGCCTTTGCGGCGGCGCAGCTGTCCGAGGTGCGGGTTCAAGACGCCGCCGAGCGCTGGTCGGTGGCGAACACCTTCGCCAGCGCGCTCGAGGTTCGGCTGAAAGCGGGGGCGATCGCCGAGAGCGACGTGCTGCTGGCGAAGGCGGAGGTCGGCCGCGCCACCGCCGAGCGCGAAGAGACCCGGCTCGAAGCGTCGCTGGCGCTGAGCGAGCTGGGCCGCTGGGTGCGCGAGGCTTCGTCGGCTCCGGTGGCGGTGAGCGCGGCGGCCGAGGCGCCTCCGGCTCCGGTGGGCGCGCCGGGTGATTGGCTCAGCCGGGCGCGCTCGGCCCGCGCCGATCGCCTCGCGCTGCAGCGGCATCAGACCGCGCTCGCGGCGACGCTGGACCGGTTGTCACGCGAAGCGTTGCCGTCTCCCGCGTTCTTCGTCGAGTGGCAGCGCTCGGTGCCCGCGCAGGGCTTCGGGTTGATCGGCGGGCTCTCGATTCCACTCCCGTTCGTGCACCGCAACCAGGGTGAGCGGGCGCTGGTCGAGGCAGAGCAGCGGAGGCTGGAGCTGGAGACGCAGCTGTTCGACCGGCAGTTGGAGCTGGAGCTCGAAGCGGCCTCGTCGGCGTACTTCGGCCTGCTCCAGCAGTGGCGTGCGTTTCACGACGAGGTGTTGCCGCAGCTCGACGCCGCGCTGGAGGCGGCGGAGCGGGGCGCGGCGTCTGGGAAATACGACGTGTTTCGGGTGCTCCAGCTGCGGCGGGAGCGTGCGGTGGCGATCGCCGAGCTGCGGCGGCTGCTGGGTGAAGCGTGGCGTGCACGGGTGGAGCTCGACCGTTTGATGGGGGACGCGTGATGAAGACCCTTCTTCTTTTGCCGTGGGTTGCCGTGCTCGCCGGGTGCGAGTCGAAGGTCACCGCCGCCGCCGCCGCAGACGCGGGGACGCCGTCCTCCGAGGTGGTGCAGCTGGCTCCGGCCGCGGCGTCTGCCGCCGGGCTGCAGCACTCCAAGGTCGAGCCGCGCGCCCTGTCGGGCGAGCTCGAGCTGGTCGGCTCGGTCGCTCCGGAGCCGGCGCGTGACGCGGTGGTCGGCCCGCTGGTGCACGGGCGGGTGGCCCAGGTGCTGGCCAACGCCGGCGATCGGGTGACCGCGGGCGCGGTGCTGGCGTGGGTGGAGAGCCCGGAGGTGGGCGAGGCGCAGGCGGCGTGGATCGCGGCGCTCGCGCGCACCGAGGCGGCAGAGCGCGACGCCACCCGCGAGTCGGAGCTGTACTCGGCGAAGGTCACCTCGGCGCGGGAGTTCGAGGCGGCGCAGGCGCACGCCAAGGCCGAGGAGGCGGTGCTCCAGGGAGCGCGGGAGCGGCTGCTCGCGCTCGGGATGAGCCAGGCCGATCTCGCCCAGGCGGCGAAGGGCAAGAGCTCGGGCGGCAAGGTCGCGTTGCGGGCGCCGATCGCCGGCGTGGTGGTCGATCGCAAGGTGCGGCTCGGCCAGGCGGTGGAGCGCGCCACCGACGCGTTTCGGGTGCTCGACGTGAGCGTGGTGTCGGTCTCGCTCGATCTGTTCGAGGCCGATCTCTCGCGGGTCGCGCCCGGCGAGCCGGTGGAGGTGCACGCGGGCGGGCGCAGCTACCAGTCGACGGTGTCGTTCGTCAGCCCGCTGATCGACGCCGCCACCCGCACCGCGCAGGTGAAGCTGGTGGTGGCGAACGACGACGGCGCGCTCCGGCCCGGGCAGTTCGTGACCGCGCGGCTGAAGGCAGCCGCAGAAGGCCAGCAGCGGGCGGTGCTCACCGTTCCCGCCAGGGCGATTCAGCTGGTGGAGGGCGACAAGGTCGTCTTCGTGAAGACCGCCGAAGGCTACCGGCCGCGCAAGGTGAAGGTCGGCGCGTCGGACGGCGAGGTCTACGAAGTGCTCGACGGCCTGAGCGCGGGCGAGCAGGTGGTGTCGTCGGGGGCGTTCCTCTTGAAGAGCGAGATGCTCCGATGAGCCCGCTCCAACAATTGGTGGCGTTCTCGGTGCGGCGGCGCGGCGTGGTGTTGATCGCGTGGCTGCTGGTGGCGGCGGCGGCGGTGGCGATGGGCCGGCACCTGTCGGTCGACGCGGTGCCCGACGTGACCAACACCCAGGTGTCGGTGATCACCTCGGCGCCGGGCCTCTCTCCGCTGGAGGTGGAGCAGTACCTCACCTACCCGGTGGAGATGTCGATGAGCGGGGTGCCGTACGTCGACACCATTCGCTCGGTGTCGCGCACCGCGGTCTCGGCGGTGACGGTGGTGTTTCGCGAAGGCACCGACCCCTGGCTGGCGCGGCAGCTGGTCTCGGAGCGGCTCAAGCAGGCGGAGGTGGACATACCCGAGAGCTACGGGCGGCCCGAGCTGACGCCGGTGTCGAGCGGCCTGGGTGAGATCTTCGAGCTCTACCTGGTGTCTGACCGCCACACCCCGATGGAGCTGCGCACGATGCTCGACTGGACCGTGGGGCCGAAGCTGCGCGCAGTGCCGGGCGTGGTGGAGGTCAACGGGATGGGCGGCGAGGCGAAGCAGTTTCAGGTGGTGCTCGACCCGCGGGCGCTGGCGGCGGTGCGGCTGTCGCTCGGCAAGGTGGTCGAGGCGCTGGAGAAGAACAACGCCTCGGTGGGCGGCGGCTACCTGGAGAAGAACTCCGAGTCGTTCGTCATTCGCGCCGACGCGCAGCTGAAGTCGGTGGCGGAGATCGAGCAGATCGTGCTCGCCGCCGACAACGACGGCACGCCGGTGTTGGTGAAGCACGTCGGCAAGGTGCAGGAGGGGCCCGCGCTGCGCTTCGGCGCGGTGACCCGTCACGGCCATGGAGAGATCGTCGCCGGCACGGTGATGATGCTCACCGGCGCCAACTCCCGCGAGGTGGTGACCGGGGTGAAGGCGAAGCTGGCCGAGATTCAGCGCGATCTGCCCGCCGGGGTCGAGATTCGCTCGTATTACGACCGCGCGGAGTTCATCGGGAGAATGCTGAAGACGGTGGCGGTGAACCTCGCCGAGGGCGCGCTGCTGGTGGTGGTGGTGCTGTTTCTCACCCTGGGCACCTTCCGCGGTGCGCTGATCGCCGCGCTGGCGATTCCGCTGTCGATGGGGATCGCGATCAGCGGGATGGCGAAGCTGGGCGTCACCGGCAACCTGATGTCGCTCGGTGCGATCGACTTCGGGCTGCTGGTCGACGGGTGCATCGTCTTGCTCGAAGCGTCGCTGGCGGCGATCGCGGCGAAGCACCTGCGCGATCGCAGCGAGGTGCCGCAGGCGGTGGCGGAGGTGATGGGCGCGTCGGCGAAGCCGGTGGCGTTCTCGCTGATGATCATCTTGCTCGTCTACCTGCCGCTGATGGCGCTCGAGGGCGTGGAGGGGAAGATGTTTCGCCCGATGGCGATCGCGGTCGCGCTCGCGTTGGCCGGCGCGTTGGCGTTCAGCCTCACCGCGTTTCCCGCGCTGGCGGCGTTCGTGCTCAAGCCCGAGCCGCACGAGAAGCACGGCGGTGGCGTGTGGGGCTGGCTGCAGCGCAAGTTCGATCGGCTGCTGGGCAAGGCGTTCGCCCGGCCGGCGCCATGGCTGGCGAGCAGCGTGCTGCTGGTGGCGGCGAGCGGCGCGCTGGCGTTCAACCTCGGCGCGGAGTTCGTGCCCCGCCTCGACGAAGGGGAGCTGTCGCTCGACGTGAAGCGGCTGCCGTCGATCTCGATCACCGAGGCGCAGCGGCTCGGCGTGCAGGTCGAGAAGGTGCTCGCGCGCTTCCCCGAGGTGAAGAGCGTGGTCACCCGCACCGGGCGCGCCGAAGTGGCGACCGACCCGGTGGGGCCCGACGAGGCGGAGGTGATGGTGAAGCTCGCGCCGCGCGACGAGTGGACCACCGCGCACGACCTCGACGGCCTGGGCGACAAGATCAAGGAGGCGGTCGAGGCGGAGGTGCCGGCGACCTTCGTGTCGATCTCCCAGCCGATCGAAGATCGGGTGAACCAGCTGCTGGCCGGCTCGCGCGCCGACGTGGTGATCAAGGTCTACGGCGAAGACCTGAAGGTGCTGAAGCAGACCGCCGACCAGCTCGGTGCGTTGCTGAACCAGGTGCCGGGCCGTGGCGACCTGCGGGTGCAGCGGGTGCTCGGGCTGCCGTTGCTCGAGGTGCGGCCCGATCGGCCGAGGTTGGCCCGCTTGGGGATCAGCGCCGACGAGGTGCTCAAGGTGGTGGAGGCGTCGCGGGTCGGCGTGCACGCGGGCAGGGTGTTCGAGGGCAGCAAGCGGTTCGACCTGGTGGTGCGGCTGCCTCCGTCGGAGCAGACCAAGGAGGCGCTGGGCGATCTGCGGGTGCCGACGCCGAGCGGTGAGCTGGTGCCGCTGTCGTCGGTGGCGGAGATCGTCGAGACCGAAGGGCCCGCGGCGGTGCACCGCGAGGCGCTCGAGCGCCGGGTGCTGGTGGAGATCAACGTGCGGGGGCGCGACCTGGTGAGCTTCGTGCGCGAGGCGCAGCAGAAGGCGACCGAGCTGCAGCTGCCTCCGGGCGTGCACCTGGAGTGGGGCGGTCAGTTCGAGAACTTCGATCGCGCCAGTGCACGGCTGGGGTTGGTCGGGCCGGTGGCGCTGGGGTTGATCTTCTTGATGCTGTTCCTCACCTTCGGCTCGCTCCGGCCGGCGCTGGTGGTGTTCGCGGGGGTTCCTCTGGCGCTGGTGGGCGGGGTGACGTCGTTGTGGGCGCGCGGGCTGCCGTTCTCGATTCCCGCGGCGGTGGGGTTCATCGCGGTCGCCGGCGTGGTGGTGCTGTCGGGCGTGGTGGTGACCAGCGAGGCGCTGCGGCGCATCGGCCTCGGCCGCAAGCCGCAGATCGCCGCACGCGAGGCGGCGAGGCAGACGCTGCGGGCGATTCTCACCACCGCGCTGGTGGCCGCGGTCGGGTTCTTGCCGATGGCGTTGTCGCAGCGCGCGGGCGCCGAGGTGCAGCGGCCGTTGGCGACGGTGGTGATCGGCGGGATCATCTCGGCGGCGATGCTGTCGGTGGTGGTGATTCCCGTGCTGCTGGGCAAGGTGCTGCGGCCGCATCGAGAGGGCTGACCGGTTCGCACAGACCTCCTCAGTCGCTTCGCGACAGCTCCTCCCCCGTCGGGGAGGAGCACCTTCTCGAGCACGCCGGGCCTGCAGTGCCAGTCGAGCACGCCAGCGGTAGCCCTCTCCCCGACGGGGGAGAGGGTGGCTCGAAGAGCCGGGTGAGGTCTGTGTGAGCCGTCCAGCCGGTCGCTCTACGACTTCAGCCAGCGCTTCAGCACCGCGATCAGATCCTCGCTCTTCTTCCCCGCGCGCTCGAACTGCCTGCGCGACGTGGGACAAGCGGTGACTACGGTCTCGCCATGCGGCGCCACCTCGACGGCCTGCCGGCGCGCAACTTCGACCGACGCCTCGGGCATGGTGCGCGGCAGCAACCCACCTCCGCCCGCACACCCCGCCTCGGCGTGATGGCTGAACGCCTCGCCCACCTGCGCCACCGCGGCCTTCAACAACGCGCGCGGCTGCTCGTACTGACCGAGCCCGCGGCCCAGGTGACAGGCATCGTGGTACCCGGCCTGCTCCTGCAGCGGCGGCTTCGACGGCGCGTGGGCCAGGTTCTCGGCCAGCACCTCGTACAAGGTGCGAACGCGTGAGGGCAGCTTCACCTCGAAGCGCGGGTACACCACCGACAGGGTGAAGGCGCAGCCGGGATCCATCACCACCAGCTCGGGGTACGGCTCGAGCGCCTCGGCGAACGACTTCGCGTGGAGCACGAAGTGCGCGTGCGCGCCCGCCGCGTAGAGCGGGTAGCCGCAGCACCGGTTCGACACCCGCGCCAGACCCATCGGCGCGCCGAGCTCTTCCGACACGAAGAGGGCGTCGTCGACCACGCTGCTGCTCTTCACCAGCGAGGTGCAGCCGGGAAACAGTGCGTGGCGCATCGGCGCGTTGGCGCGGTGCGCGGTCACCATCGGCGAGAGGTCGACTCCGAACGGGTTCTGCCACTGCGAGAAGGTAGCGAGCGTCGACGCGGCGGCCTTCGGCTGCAGGCCCTTCTCCAGCGCTTCGGAGCGCGCCGCGAACAGCGCCGGCCCGACCTGGTTGTCGTGCTTGCAGAAGGTGGTGCAGCGCATGCAGCCGGTGCACGCATGGAGCGCCTTCGACGAGGCCTCGTCGATCGGCCGCATGCCCCGTTCGACGAAGTCGGCGGCGTTCATCTTCGCCCAGGTGCTGGTCGACTCCTGGTGGGTCGCCTCGGAGACCGGGCAGGCGAACCGGCACACCTTGGGACAGTAGGTGCAGGTTCGATACGCCAGCCCGTGCGGATGCATCGCTTCGCTCACGGTGCGCCTCCCAATACGGCGCGTGGATCGAGCGCCTTCGCCAACGCGGCTCCGGTGGTCCAGGCAGCGCCGTGATCGAGATCGAGGCCCTCGCAGCGCCCGTTCACCACCGCCGACGCGAGCGACAGCCGGTGCAGCGCGAGCGCCTCGCCCGCTTCGAGCGCAGCGAGCACCTTCGGCCAGCTCGCCTCCGCCCACGGCGCGACCGGCGCAGCGGCGATCGGCGTCTCCGCGGAGTCGCGGCTCGAGGGGCGCCCACCGACGTCGAAGACCCGCTTCTCGAGCGTGGTGCGATCGCGAACCACCGAGTCGGCCCCGCCGTAGGGCTCGAGCTCGAGCACCCAGCGCTCGGCGCGGCGCTCGGCGCGCGCGTAGGCGGGGTTCACGCCGTCGGTCACCGAGGCGACCAGCGCCGCCACCAACGACGAGGCGCTGGAGAAGCTGAACAGCAGCGTGGGCGACTTCGGCACCTGCGGCAGGCAGCGCACCACCGCGCCGGTGGAGAGCGCGAGCCGTCCTCCGCCGCCCAGAAAGAGCGCCATCAGGTCGGGCCCGGCGGCGCTGCGCGGTGCCTGCGCGGTGGCGATCGGCTGACCCAACGCGGTGAGGCCGTGGAGCGAAAGGCAGATCGGCTCCAACCGGGCCGGCGAGACCGCGCGCAGACCTGCGAAGGGACCCTCGAGAAAGTCGGCCAGGGTGAGCGCGAGCGCCGGAGGCGGCAACGGCCCCAGGGTGAGGTGCCGTTCGCGCAGCGAGCTCTCCAGCGCCTGAAGGGTGATCCCGGTCTCGACTTCGGCCAGCCCCGATTTCGCCTCGACCCGGAGCACCTTCGAGAGGTTGGTGCGCGAGAGCTTCACGTCTTTGCCGAGCGAGGCGCCGGCGCCGGCCATCACCTGCAACAGCTCGGCGAGCTGCCGCTCGGTCGCGGGCGTGGCCCATCGCCCATCGGGCCGCTGCACGGTGTGGCCTTCGAGCGCGCGCATCACAGCCCCAGCTTTCCGGGGTTCATCACCCCGTCGGGATCGAAGTGATCTTTGAGCGCCTTCAGCGCGTGCCGGGCTTCGCCGAGCGACTGCTGAAACACGTCGGCCTTGAGCAGCCCGATGCCGTGGTGGTGGCTGACGTTGGCGCCGGCTCCGACCGCGGCCGAGAGCGCCGCCCGCCAGAGCGCGTGGTAGCGGCGCTGGGTCTCGTCTTCGTCTTCACCGGAGCCGACGAACGAGAAGTAGAGCGAGCAGCCCTCGAGGTACGCGTGGCTGAAGTGGCAGAGCACGAACGCGTGCGGGCTGGCGGCGGCGCGCACCCGCTCGTAGACCTCGTGCACCTTCTCCCACGGCGCGGCGACCTCCATCGTGTCGGCGAACGCGCCGGAGTCGATCACCTTCGACATCCGGTAGCTGACGTCGTAGCGCTTCACGTACCACTGCTTGCCGGGCTCTTCGCCGAGGTCGGCGGCGCCGAGCCGTTGCATCACCCGCTGCGCCTCTGCCATCTCGGAGGCCACCCGCACCGCTTCGCCTTCGAACATCACGATCAGCCGCGAGCGGTTGAACAGCCGCGAGGTGAGGTTGAGCAGCTTCGGCCGGCCCAGCACCTGCGACGCGGCGAACCGGAGCATCGACGGCACCACGTCGCGCTCGAGCGGCGTCTGAAACGAGGGCGCTTTGCCTTTGTGGGCGGGCTTCGGCTTGCCGACGAAGGCGGTGTCGAACGGGTCGTACAGCCGCACCACCGCGGGCTTGAGCCCGGCGCGGAACAGCTGGCGAATGCCCTCCAGGCCCTGTTGAACCGAGCCGCACTCGAAGCCCCGAAACGCGCGCCCGGTGGGGGAGGGGAACACCCGCAGCGTGGCGCCGGTGAAGAAGCCGCAGGTGCCTTCGGTGCCGATCAACAACGGGTTCAGGTCGGGGCCCGAGAACGGCCGCTGCGGCGTCGCCAACACCTCGCCACTGCCGGTGACGAAGCGCACCGAGAGCGCCATGTCTTCGATCTTCCCGTAGCGGCTCGACAGCTGCCCGGCGCTGCGGGCGGCCAGCCAGCCGCCGACGGTGGACATGTAGATCGACGAAGGGAAGTGGCCGAGCGTGTAGCCCTGCGACTCGAGGCGGCGCTCGAACGTCTCTCCCATCACTCCGGCGCCGGCGAACACGGTGCGCGCCTCGGGATCGACCGGGTCGAGCTGATCGAAGTGTTTCAGGTCGACCATCACTCCGCCGTGGGTCGCCCAGGTGCCGCCGCAGACGCCGCTGCCCGCGCCGTAGGGAATGAGCGGGAACTTCTCGCGCCGCGCCAGCTGCACCAGCGCCACCAGCTCCGCTTCGTCTTTCGGCCAGCAGACGAGATCGGGCGGCGGAGGCGTCATGCCCTGACGCGCCCAGAGAATGCCCAGCGGCCACATGTCGCGCGCGTAGATCAGCCGATCGTTGTCGACCCGGCTCACCCGGCCGGGCATCAGCTTCGACAGCTCGGGCTCGAGCGACGCCACCTTCTGCGCCGGGGGAGGCAAACTGGCGGCGCGGTGCTTCTCGAGGGGAACGGCGAGGCTCACGTGAGGCGCTCCAGCTCCTTGGTGAGCATCTGCTCCAGCTGGCGAATGTTGCCGTAGACGAGGCAGCGGTAGCTCTGCACGTCGAACTTCAGCTCCTTCACGTCGCGCACCAGCAGAATGGTCGGCTTGCCCTTGCCCCAGGCGTAACCGACCTCGAGGTAGACGTTGGCGTTGGCGGTGGAGAGATCGGCGATCACCACCTTGGCGGTCTCGATGCGATCGCGAATGCGCTGAATGATCGGCCCGTCGAACACCGCCTGGTCGACCCGCTCGCAGAGCAGGCCCGCGGCGCGCACCGGCGCGAAGATGCCGTAGTGAAACGTGTCTTCCAGCTCGGGCAGGAACGGCATCGCCACGAAGGCGTGGGCTTTTTCCTGAGTGCCGCCGGCGCTGGCGATCGGCGCGGGCTGCGGCGCGGACCGGCCGATTCGAAACGCGCCGGTGTTCAGCCGCGTCACTCCGGCCGACTTCGCGAGGGTGGCGTCGAGCGCGTGCACCATGCGGGTGGCGCGCTTGGCGTTCGTCTCCACCAGGGTGATGCGCTCGAGCCCCTTCGGCCCGATGCCCTTCTCGAACGCTTCGACGAACCCGCCCACCAGGGACAGCAGCGCCTCGTTCTCGTCGAGCCCGGAGTTCACCCCGTGAACGGTGGTGACGATCTTCTTCGCCTCCGGCAGGCGGGCGGCGATCTTCTCCAGGGCCACGCGGGCGAAGCCGCGCACCTCGTGGTAGCGGAACGCGCGCAGCGGCGGAGTGCCGAGGTAGCAGGCCACCGGGGCGGCGATCGCGTTGTGGGTGGTGACGAAGGTCGCTTCACCATCGGCGGGTGAGATCTCACCGGCGTTGATGCCGGCGCTCGCCAGCGCGCTCGCCACCATCGAGTCGGCCCCGTGAAAGCTGCGGGCGTACTTGAGCAGCGCGACGTCGGCGGGCTCCTTCAACAGGTCGCCGGTCTTGACCTCCAGCTCGAAGGCGTCGCCCACGGCCGGTTTGTGCCCCGTGGGTGTGGGGGAGTCAACGACGCTCTTTGCGTGGTAATCGGGCCCGATGAGCTGGCGGTCGATCACGTTTTGGTTGCTGATGGTCGTGATGTTCGTCGTGTCCTACCAGTTCTTCGCCCATCGGGACGGTGAGGCGCCACGGTCTCCCTGGCTGGCGATGGTGTTCATCGGCGGCGTGTTCATCGTGTTCTTCGTCTTCTTCGCCGTTCGCGGGCGAGGCACCAACCGGCTGAGCATCGAAGGCAGCTCGTTGCTCTCCTCTGGCCGCTCGTACCAGGCGCTCGAGAAGTTCCAGCTGGCATTGAAGGCCGCTCCCAGGTCGACCGTGATTCGCCACAACATCGCGATCGCCAATCTCCACCTCTGGCGGGTCAACGAGGCGGCCGAGTCCTTGCGGGTATCGGCGAACCACGCCGGCCAGCTCGGCCTGCAGGACATTCGCGCGATTTCGCGGCCGATGCTGGCGCTGGCAGAAGCGCTGCAGGGCCGTCGCGACCTGTCCGAACAAACACTGAAAGCGCTCGACCCGGCGACCTCGGCCAACTCGCCGTACGCGTTGCTCGCGCAATGTGTGACCGCCTGTCGCACCGGTAACTGGGCGACCGCGGAGGCGATGGTCAACCGGCCCGAGGTCTACCAATTCGGCGGCTTCTTCCGGGCCGTCTCGGAGGTGCTCGGCGCGTGGGCGGCCTACCAGCTGCGCGGCGAGAACCTGCGCTTCAACCGGGTGGCGCTCTATTCCGAGGCAGGGCCAGATGCGTTGCGAAAAGTCTGGCCCGAGCTGGCCGATTTCGCGGAAAGATCAGCCTAGGTGTTCCGCCAAATCATCAAGCGTGTGGGCGTCGGCCTGGCCGCGCTGATCGTGATCGGCCTGTGCGCCGTGCTCGCGATCGGTTGCGCACTCGACGCGCCCGGCTACCAGGGCCCGAAGACCGACCACTTCGACGGCGCCCACTTCTTCACCCCCAACGCGCCGCCGCGCAGCACCGGCGTGACCAAGTTCTTCGAGTGGCAGCTCGACCGTCAGCAGGGCCCGTGGCCGACCCACGAAGACGCCCAGCCGGGCTCGCCTCCGCCGGAGCGGGTGACCAACGGCCAGATGCGGGTCACCTTCATCAACCACGCGACCACCCTGATTCAGGTCGACGGGGCGAACATTCTCACCGACCCGATCTGGGCCGAGCGCGCCTCGCCGTTCAGCTTCGCGGGGCCGAAGCGGGTGCGGCCGCCCGGCTTGCGCATGAAAGACCTGCCGCCGATCGACGCGATCGTGATCAGCCACAACCACTACGACCACCTCGACATCCACGCGCTCAAAGAGCTGCAAGACCGCTTCCCCAAGGTGCAGATCTTCTGCGGCCTCGGCAACGCCGCCTACCTCGAGAGCAAGGGCCTCACCCACGTGCAGCAGCTCGACTGGTGGCAGTCGCGGCCGCTGGGCTCGGTGACGGTCCACTCGGTGCCGAACCGGCACTTCTCGAACCGCGGCCTGTTCGACAGCGACGAGACGCTCTGGAGCGCCTGGGTGTTCGACGGCCCCTCCGGCCGCGCCTACTTCGCCGGCGACACCGCGTACGGCGATCACTTCAGCGCGGCGGCGAAGAAGCTCGGCCCGATGCGGCTCGCGGTGCTGCCGATCGGCGCCTACAAGCCGGAGTGGTTCATGAGCCCGGTGCACATGGGCCCGGCCGACGCGGTGAAGGCGGCGAAGGAGCTGCAGGCGAAGCTGGCGGTGCCGATGCACTGGGGCACCTTCCCGCTCGCCGACGACGGAGAAGACGAGGCGGTCGAGCAGCTCAAGCTCGCGCTGCAGCAGACTCAAGATCCACCCGATTTTCGTGTATTGGGCTTCGGAGAAGGGGTCGATGTTCCCGCGCCTTAGTCTCCTCGCTCTCGTTGCCGTGCTCGCGGCGCTCTGCGGCTGCGGCGGCAGCTCCAAGCAGGCGGCGCTCAAGGTCGAGCTCACCCTCGGAGACGGAGCGGTGTCGAAGTGCGTGCAGCTGGTGATTCGCACCGATGCCGGCTCCGAGACGCGCTCGACGCCGGTCGACTTCAACGGCCGCAAGAGCGTCACCGTCGGCGTGCTCCAGGGCGCGCTGCCCGGCAACGTCACCCTCTACGCGATCGGCTACTCCGACCTGACCTGCATGACGCCCACCAACCCGGTGGAGCGCGCCGACGAGACCAAGGCCGAGTTCGCGATCGGCAAGGTCGAGCCGGTGTCGCTGAGCCTCTCGGTGCGCGCCGACGCGAAAGACGACGACGGCGACGGCTACCTCTCGGCGATGACCGGCGGCGACGACTGCGACGATCACGACCCGGCGGTGCACCCGGGCGCGGTCGAGATCTGCAACAACATGCGCGACGACGACTGCGCCAACGGCAAAGACTGCGAAGACTCCACCTGCGCCAACAAGGAGTGCGGCCCGGTGGTCGGCGCCGAGTGCGCCGGCTCGAGCTGCGCCGAAGCGGTCTGCGACGACGGCATCGACAACGACAACGACGGTCCGGTCGACTGTGCCGACGGCGATTGCGCGGGGAAGATCTGCAAGAACGGCGGCACCTGCGCGAACCACAGCTGCCAGGGCGCGGCGAGCGAGAACGGGCTGTGCTCCGACGGCCTCGACAACGACGGCGACCAGCTGATCGACTGCGCCGACCCCGACTGCCTCGCCCAGAGCTGCACCAACGGCAACCACTGCCTCACCGGCATGACCTGCGACAGCTCGCACCAGTGCGACGGCGGCACCGCGGTGCTCTGCGCGCCTCCCGGCAGCTGCTTCTTCGCCGGTCAGTGCCAACCGGCCGACGGTGGCTGCTACTACCCGCCGCATGGCGGAGCCGCCTGCGACGACGGCAACCTCTGCACCGGGCCCGATCAGTGCGACGACGCCGGCACCTGCGCGGGCGCCGCGGTCACCTGCCCGGCGCTCGGCCCCTGTCTGCGGCCCTCGGGCTGCGCCGCGGCGACCGGCTGCATGTACATGGCCGCGCCCGGCAACGCGTGCGACGACGGCAACCCCTGCACCCAGGGCGACAGCTGCCTCGGCGACGCCGGCTGCCAGGGTGTGAGTGGCCCCTGCGCCGCGCCCGCCTGCCAGTGGCCGGTGGGCTGCTCGCTCGACGCCGGCTGCGAGTTCGGCGCGCTCGACGCGGGCATCGGCTGCGACGCGGGCGTGTGCAACGGCGGCGGCGCGTGCATCCCCACCTTCCCGTACGTGCCGAGCAACTTCACCGAGGTTCAGGTTCCCACGCCGCGCGGCGCGGTGGTGCTCGACTGCGGGCTCACCCGGGTGAACACCAACGACGGCGACGGCGGGGTGCAGTTCGACAACTGGTGCGGAGGCGCGCCCGCCTTCACCGTCATCTCGCAGGCGTCGGGGCCTGATGCGCTGCTGATCTCGGCCGATGGCTTCGACCTCACCGCCGATGGAGGCCTCGACATCTCGGGCGATCGCCCGCTGATCATCGTCTCGCTCAAGGGCATCGACGTGATCGGCAAGCTGCACGCGTACGCGGGCTCCGACGCGTGCGCGAGCGGCGGCGCGGGTGGCCCGGTGGCGAGCGACAAGGGCGCTGGCGGCGGCGGCTTCGGCTCCGCGGGCAAGAACGGCGGCAACTCCGGCAGCGCGGGCGGTGGCGCGCTGTCGACCAACCTGGTGCCTCTGCGCGGAGGCTGCCCCGGTGGCGGTCAGAACGGCATCGGCGGCCTCGGCGGCGGCGCGGTGCAGCTCTCGGCGGCGCAGAACGTGAACGTGGTGGGCGTGATCAGCGCGCCCGGCCGCAAGGGCTCGGGCGGTGGCGCCAATGAAGGCGGCCGCGGCGGAGGCAGTGGCGGCGGCGTGCTGCTCGAGGGCCTCACCGTGCTGGTCGGCCCGGCGGCGTCGATTCTCACCAACGGCGGCGGGAGCGGGCAGGGCGGCGGCAACGTCTTCGGCGGAGATGACGGTCACGACGGCCGCGACGATGGTTCGCCTGCCACCGGTGGCGCGGCGTTGATCGTCGGCGGCGCGGGCGGCGACGGCGCCGCGGGAACCACCGATGCCACCGCGGGCCATGACGGCTCGGTGGGCGGCGCGGGCGGCGCTGGTGGCGGCGGGTTAGGGCACATTCAGCTCAACACCGCGACCATCTGCTCGCTCGGCGGCGGGTTGCTGAGCGGCGTGGTGAGCTCGAATCAGCCCGACGCCGGCTGCAACTGAGTAGAGGCTGCAGATCGGCCTGCAGATCGCTCGTACGACACGGCCCCTCTTGCGACGCGCAGGTTGAAGGCTGTCCCTTGTATGTCGGAAGTGCGGTACGAGGGAGATGCTGGGCAACGGAGCCGGCAGTCCGCGCGTCCCAAGGTCTCTAGATCGCGGGTGAGCAAGGTCGCCGGTTCCGATGCCTCGGCTAAGAGCCCGAACAGTTGCCAGGACACAGTCCGGATAACGCAAGGCAGGGAGAAGCCGAGGCGACGCTCCAGCGGTAAAGGAGAGTCGATGGAGAACAAGACGCGAGTGGGTGTCGACGTCGCGAGCAGCACGTTGGAGGTCTGCTGGAGCGATGGAAAGACTGAGCAGGTCGTCAACGAGCCGACGGCGGTAAAAGCCTTTTCCCTCAAGGCTGCAGCTGCGGGCGTCGAGCTCGTCGTGATGGAGGCCACGGGCCGCTACCACTTGGAGCTGATGTTGGCTCTCGCAGCGGCGAAGGTGCCGGTCGCGGCGGTCAACCCGAGGCAAGCCAGAGACTTCGCCAAAGCGCGAGGGAAACTGGCGAAGACGGACCGAGTCGACGCGCAGGTGCTGTGTGATTTCGCGATGCGGATGGATCCGCGACTGACGGAACCGCCGAGCGAAGCGCAGCTCGAGCTGGAGGCACTGGTGAGCCGTAGAAGCCAGCTCATCGAGATGAGGACCGCGGAGATGAATCGCCAGCAGCAGACTCGCTCGAAGGCCGTGAAGAAGAACCTTCAGAAGCACATCGCGTGGCTCAACCGACAGCTGAAGAACGTCGAGAAGGACACCGACAACCATCTGCGGGGCCAGTCGCACTGGAACGAGACGGTGAAGCTGCTGGACGAAGTGCCAGGCGTCGGCGCCCAGACAATCGCAACGATGATCGGTCGGTTACCGGAACTCGGGAAGCTGAACCGAAAGGAAATCGGAGCGTTGGTGGGGGTCGCCCCGTTCGACTGGGAGAGCGGCGAGTTTCAGGGCTCGAAGAGGTGCCACGGAGGACGAGCGGACGTCCGTAGGGTGCTTTACATGGCAACGCTCACAGGCATCCGCTGGAACCCTGCGCTCAAACAGGTCTACGAGCACCTGACGGTAGAGCAGAAGAAACAACCGAAGGTCGCACTGATCGCATGTGCGCGGCGCTTACTGACCTGGCTCAACGCGATGGTGCGCGATCGCGCGAACTGGAGCCCGAAGCTGGCGTTGACCGGCGCAGCCTGACCTGGAGACGGGATGAACAACACAGTTGCTCACCCGCGAGGCCCTATGGGCCTCGTCGGCCTCTCCCAACGGAGAGGGCTCGGCCTCTCTCCAACGGAGAGGTCAGGTGCCGGTGCCGCGGGCGGAGTCGGTGGGGCCTTGGACCAGGCGCAGCTGGCCGGACGACGCGGTGAAGCTCTTCGCGTCGACTTCGCGCTCGAGGTACGTGTAGCCGGCGAGGCCCGCCTCGTAGACGCGCAGAATCTGCCGCGACTCGTCGAGGTTGATCTTGCCCTGGCGGAGCGCGTTCTCGGTGTGGCGGCGCACCTTCGCGACCAGGTCGTCCTTGTTGTAGCTGACGTAGTTGAGCACCTCGGTCACCGAGTTGCCCTCGACCACGTGGTCGACCAGGTAGCCGCCGCCCGGCGCGAGCGAGACCTGCACCGCGTGGGTGTCGCCGAACAGGTTGTGGAGGTCGCCCAGAATCTCCTGGTACGCGCCGACCAGGAAGATGCCGAGGTAGTACTCGTTGTCGTCGAGTTGGTGCAGCTCGAGGGTGTCTTTCACCTCGCGCCGGTCGATGAAGTGCTCCAGCTTGCCGTCGGAGTCGCAGGTGATGTCGGCCAGCACGCCGCGGCGCGACGGCTTCTCACCCAGGCGGTGCATCGGCATCACCGGGAACAGCTGGTCGATCGCCCACGAGTCGGGGAGCGACTGGAACACCGAGAAGTTGCAGAAATACGTGTCTGACAGAGTGCGCTCGAGCACCTCGAGCTCCTCCGGCATCTCGCGCTCTTCGTGCGCCAGCCGGTTGATTTTGTGACAGATCGCCCAGTACAGGTTCTCGGCCACCACCCGCTCGTCGAGCGACAGGTGCCCGAGCGAGAACAGGGTCAGACCTTCTTCCTTGTACTCGGTGGCGTCGTGAAACGCCTCGATCAGGTTCTTGCGGGTCACGTCGCGCCAGGTCGAGAACAGGTTCTTCAGCACCTGCGGCGCGGAGTCGGCGATCTTGTCCGGCACCCGGTTGACCTCGAACTCGCTCGAGCCGAGCACCTCGGTCACCAGCACCGCGTGGTGGGCGACGATCGCGCGGCCCGACTCCGACACCAGCACCGGGTGCGGCACGCCGGCGAGGTCGCAGGCCTCCATCACCGAGAACACCACGTCGTTGGCGTACTCCTCGGTGGTGTAGTTCATCGAGGAAGCGAAGTTGGTCTGCGAGCCGTCGTAGTCGACGCCGAGGCCACCGCCGACGTCGAGGTACTTCAGCGGCGCGCCCAGGCGGGCCACCTCGACGAAGAACCGGCTCACCTCGCGCAGCGCGTTCTTCACGTTGCGAATGTTCGAGATCTGCGAGCCGAGGTGAAAGTGGAGCAGCTCGAAGGTGTCGATCAGCCCCGCCTCACGCATGAAGTTGATGCAGCTGACCAGCTCCGACGACGAGAGGCCGAACTTGGAGCGGTCACCGCCCGAGGCCTCCCACTTGCCGGCGCCGCGCGAGCTGAGGCGAACGCGCATGCCGATGCGGGGCCGAATGCCGGTCTTCTTCGCCACCTCGGCGATCAACGGCAGCTCGGTGGGCTTCTCGACCACCATCACCACCTTGCGGCCGAGCTTGGAGGCGTAGAGCGCGGTCTCGACGTACTCCTCGTCTTTGTAGCCGTTGCAGACGATCAGCGCGTCTTCGTCGTCGAGCAGCGCCATCACCGCCAGCAGCTCGGGCTTGGAGCCGGCCTCGAGGCCGTAGTTGTACTGGCGGCCGGCGTCGACGATCTGCTCGGCGACGTAGCGGTGCTGGTTCACCTTGATCGGGAACACGCCGCGGTAGGTGCCCTTGTAGCCGTGCTCGGTGATCGCCTTCTTGAACGCCTCGTTGAGGTGCACCACGCGGTGGCGCAGCACGTCGGTGAAGCGGATGAGGAGCGGCGGGCTGATGCCGCGGCGGCGCACCTCGTCGATCAGCTCCTTGAGATCGAAGCTGGCGGTGTCGGGACCGCCCGGGTGGACGATCACGTTGCCCTTGTCGTTGACCCCGAAGTACCCCTGACCCCAGTGCTTGATCCCGTACAAGTCGACAGCGTCTGCGATGGCCCAGCGTTGAGTGGTCGGAGTCGTCATTTTTGAGCGACCAACTATAAGGAATGCGGGCAGTGATCCACCACTGCCCCCAAAAAATTTTCGCGGCCGTGACGTTTTTCCGCGTCGAGTTGATCAGTGCTCGGCCAGCAACTCGATCTTCTTCATCGCGTCGCCGTCCTGGAGCAGCTGCATCATCGCGTCGTCCTTCAACAGGCCGCGGGTGTCGCCGCCGGCGAGCATGCGCTCCCAGACCTGCTGCTGGTTCAAGATCGCCGCGAAGCGCGGGTTTCTTCTTCAGCGCCTGAAACTCGGTGGTGCCCTCCAGCTTCTTCGCCTGGGAGGGGTCTTTCGACATCTTCAGCACCCGGGTCAGCTCGTCGAGCTCGCTCCGGTGGGCCAGCTCGAACAGGTTGTGCTCCTTCGCCAGCTGCATCGCGATCGAGCCCTTGGGCGAGAGGTCGAGCTTGCTGCCGAACACGCTCACGTTCTGCTCGACGAAGCTGAGCGCGCAGAGCAAGACGAACCCGATCACCAGCGCCTTGGCGCCACCCATCAAGAAGCCGAGCGCGCGGTCGAGGCCCTTGCGCTGGTTGTCTTTGCCTTCGAGCACCCGCTTCAGCACCGCGGTCACCACCAGCCGCACGGTGAGAAAGATGATCAGAAACGCGCACAGGGTGGCGATCATCGCTCCCGCGAACAGCCCGACCTTGAGCTGCTTCGAGACCAACCCGCCGCCCAGCTCGCCCAGCGGAGTGGCGACCAGCCAGGCCACCACCGCCGCGGCGGCCTGCGCCAGCTGACGGGCGGCGCCCGAGAACGCGCCCCAGATCGCGAACAGCGCGATCGCGACTCCGAGGGCGAGATCGACGTTCACGGGACTAGCGGATCTTGAACTTGTCGCCCGACGACTTCCACTTCGCGTCGAGCTTCAACTGAACCTTGGCCAGCTCTTCCTTGTAGCGGGCGTTGCCCGGCTCGAAGGTGAGCGCCATCTTCAGGTTGCGGCCGGCGCCGTCGATGTCGTCGCGGGCGAGGCACTTCTCGGCCTCGGCCCAGAACTGGCGGCCCTTGGGGTGGGTGCCGATCTGCTCCTCGGCTTCTTTCTTCACCTCGCGCTTCGCTTCGGCCTCGGAGGCCTCGGTGAAGCGAATCTTGCCGGCGCGCTCGGCTCCGCTGATGTCGGCGACGTACTTCTTGCGCTTACGGTCGTCGCGCAGCACGTAGTACGCCTCGGTCACCCGCTTGTAGATCGCGTTGATGTCGTCTTTCGCGACCTCGTCGGTGAGGTGAAAGAAGCGATCGGGGTGGTACACCCGGCTGAGCGAGTAGAACGCCTTCTTGATCACCGCGGGCGCCGCGGTCGAAGGAATGCCGAGCAGCTGAAAGTAATCTTTCTGATCGAGGCTGGCGGCGAGCGCCCCCAATTGCGCGGCCTGCTCGGCGGAGAGCGCATCGACGCCACCGGTCGCAGGCAGCAGGGTGTCGACCGGCGCCGGCTCGGCCGAAGCGTCGGCGGCGGCCGCCGGAGCCCGCACCACCGGCGCCGCGGCGGCGGCCATCGAGCCGGGCGTCGGCACCGGCACCGGCGAGAGCGGAGGCACCGGGCCCGAGGGCGCGGGCGGCATCGCGATCGGCTGAACGCGGGGAGCAGTCGGCGCTCCGCGAGGAGAACCCGCGACCGCGCCCGGGCCGGCCATCGGCGCGGCGCCACGAGGAGCCGCCGAGGCGACCGCACCCGGACCGGCGAGCGGCGCGCCAGGGCGAGCGCCCACCACCGGCGGCATGTTGGGCTTCGAGCCCGAGGTCACCGGCGGCATGTTGGGCCGCGAGCCCGCGGCCACCGGGGGAATGTTGGTGCGCGAGGCTCCGGGGCCGGCCGGCGCAACCACCGGCGCGATGTTGGAGCCGGCCGCGGTCGCGGGCGGAGGCGGCGGAGCGATCACCGCGGGCGTGCGGCCGGCGGGCGGCGAGAAGCCGGGCGGCGGAGGCGGCGCGATGACCGCGTTGCGCGAGGTGGTGCGGTTGCCCGAAGGCGCCGGCACCGCCAACGGAGCGGGAACGCCTCCGGGCGTGGCGCCATCGTCGGGCGCGTCGACCGAGAGATCGGCCTCCAGCTCCGGCATCTCGGGCTCTTGTTCCTGGGCGGGCAGCTCGAGCGGAGTCGGGCCGGCGTCGAGCTCCTCCGGCACCGGCGCCTGCACCTTCGGCATCGGCGGCCTGGCACCCATCGGAGGCCGCGCCGGCGCTGGCATCGGCTGGCGCGCGGGCACGGGAGGCCGCTGCCCCGCGGGCGGAGCGCTGGTGGGGCCCATGCGCGGCGGAGGCGCCTTGGGCTTGCCGGAGTTGTCAGGCGGCGAGTTCATCGTCATTCACGTACGGCAGGCATATCCATCTCGGTGCCACCGCGCGACAGCCGGGTGGTGCGGTTGGCTTCGGCCGACTTCTGAATGTCGGCGTCGGTGAGGCCCGAGGAGAGGCTGATGGTGGTGCTGGTGCGCTGGCCGGTCTCGGTGTCGGTGGCCGACACGTTGACGATGCCGTTGGCGTCGATCTCGAAGGTGACCTCGATCTTCACCTCGCCACGGTACCCGATGCGAAAGCCCGAGAACTCGAACTCGCCGAGCATCTCGCACTCGTCGGCGCGGTTGGCCTCGCCCTGGTAGACGCGAATCTTCACTTTGTCCTGGCCGTCGCGGCTGGTGGTGAAGGTCTTCGACTTGTCGATCGGGATCGGGGTGTTCTTCTCGATGATCTTCTCGGTGAACCCGCCGACGGTGCCGATGCGCAGCGAGAGCGGGGTGACGTCGACCAGGAAGCTCTCGGTCGACTTGCCGATCAGCGCGAACGCCTGGAGCGCGGCGCCCTGCGCCACCACCTCGTCGGGGTTCACGCCCTCGCGCGGCGTCTTCTGGAAGTAGTGCTTCACGCTGTTGCGAATGATCGGCAGCCGGGTGGGGCCTCCGACCAGGATCACCGCGTCGACGTCGTTGGCGGTCATGCGCGCCGACTGGAGCGCCTCGTCGCAGACCTTGAAGGTGCGCTGCACCAGGTCCATCACCAGGCGATTGAAGTAGTCCTGGGTGAGGGTCTGGGTGAGGTCCAACACCTGGCCGTTCGCGTCTTGGCAGATGCCGGCGCAGTGAATCGAGGCGGTGCCGTTCTGGCCGACGTCGATCTTGGCGCGCTCGGCGGCCTCTTTCAGCATCTGGAGGCAGTACTTGTTCTGGCGCACGTCGAGCTTGGTTCTCTGCAAGAAGTCTTCGGCCAGCCAGGTCATGATCCGGTCGTCGAAGTCGTCGCCGCCGAGGTAGGTGTCGCCGGCGGTGGCGAGCACCTCGAACACGTCTTTACCGATCTCGAGGATCGAGACGTCGAAGGTACCGCCGCCGAGGTCGTACACCACCACCCGCTGGTTGATGTCTTGCCCGAAGCCGTAGGCCAGTGCCGCGGCGGTGGGCTCGTTCAGAATTCTCAACACCTCGAGGCCGGCGATCTTTCCCGCGTCTTTGGTCGCCTGCCGCTGGTTGTCGTTGAAGTAGGCGGGCACGGTGACCACCGCCTTGGTGATCTCCCGGCCGATGTGGCTCTCGGCGATCGCCTTCATCTCTTTGAGGACGAGGGCGGAGATCTCGGGCAGCGAGAAGCTCTTGTTGCGCACCTGAATGCGCACCGCGTTGTTGGGGCCCTCGATGATCTTGTAGGGCATCACCGACTGCGCCTTCTTCACCTCGTCGGAGAAGAAGAAGCGGCCGATCAGACGCTTCGCCGAATAGACGGTGTTTTCGGCGTTGGTGATGATGTTCTTCTTCGCCGCGTTGCCGACCAGCACCGAGCCGTCTTCGAGAAACGAGACGACCGAAGCGTGCGTCAGCTCACCCCACTCGTTGGGGATGACCATCGGCTTGCCGTCCTGGACCACAGAAACACACGAGTAGGACGTCCCCAGGTCGATGCCTACCGCGATGTCGTCACCCATGCCGAAGAATCCTAACCCCGTTATCAAACGTTCTACAGGGTTACGAACGGGAAGGTCGACCCTTCCCGCGGGTTTTGTCGGTTGTGCCGGAAGTGCATCAAGTCGAGGATAATGCTCCCATGTCCGCGTTGTTTTCGCTCTTCACCTCTGACCCGTTTTTGGTGCGCTGCGAGCTCGAGAGAGTGCGCAAGCACGTGGACATCGGCCCCGAGACGTCGGTCATCGGCACCGGCTCGTTCGAAGACGACGTCGTGCTGCTGAAGCACTACGGCGCCGGGGTACCCCGCACCGACCTGTGGGACGCGCCTGAAACCGACGCCGTGCTGATGCACTCGGCGCCGCTGCCCCCCGGCACCTCGCTGGAAGAGAACGCCCAGCCGTTTCGCCTCCGCCAGTGGCTGTTCGCCCAGTCGGGCAACATCGAGCGCGGAGAGGCGGTGCGCGACCGGCTGATGAGCGCGCTGCCCGAGTTTCTGCAGCGCATGGTGCGCGGGTCGACGGTGGCGGAGTCGATCTTCGCCACCTTCCTCGCCCAGCTGCGGCACCTGGGGCGCATGGAGGACATGAAGCTCGAGGCTCCACTGGCGGCGCAGCTGCTGCTGAAGACCGCCCGGCTGGTCGAGCAGGCGTCGAGCGAGGCCGGCATCGCCGGTCGCCCGGGTCTGCACCTCTGCGCGACGAACGGCCGGCTGATGGTGGCTGCCCGTCGCTCGCCTGAGCCGCTGCACTACAAGCTGCTAGAAGGTGAAGCGGCCTGCGCGCGCTGCGGGCTCGAGCCGGGCGGTAAAGACTCTGAGCCGCTGGTGCGCGAGCACCGGCTGTGCCGCTCGGTCGCGTTCGCGTCGAACATCAAGAACGGCGGTTGGCTCGAGCTTGCCGATGGCTCCGCGATCGCAGTCGATCGCCGGCTGAGCGTTCAGGTGATGGCCGGTTAGCCCTGCTCAGTAGAAGCTGGTGTCGAGCGTCTGAACCAGCAGGTTGCAGCACGCGTGCAGCATCGCGCTGCCCAGCACCGACCCGGTTCGCCCGCGCATCCACCCGAACAGAATCGCGGGGAAAAACACCGCCAGGCGCCAGACCTTGAAGATCGCCAGGTGGCCGAGCGCGAACAGAATCTGGGTCACCCAGAACGCCTTGCCCATGCGCACCCCGAACACCTTGCGCCCGTCGGGCCAGGCGTCGGTGAGCCGGGTCTGCAGATAGCCGCGGTAGAAGAACTCCTCTGGCAGTGCGACCACGAACGATTGATCGATCACCCACTCACCGAACCGATCGGGCAGCCGGGGGTGAAACGACGGCAGGCTCGTGTACGGCGTCAGCGTGTGCAGCCACTCGGGGGGCAGGTAAGCCAGCAGCTTGCCGAACAGCACGTACCCGGGCACGAACACCGCGGCGACCGCTCCGAACGCGATCAGAAACAGCCGCACGTCCTGCTTCCAGGTGAACAGGTTGACGCCGTACTCGCGGTAGTCCTCGCCGCGCCGCTCGAGCGCCACCAGCGGCAGGTAGAGAAACCCCGCGGTGGCGACCAGCTTCGCCGCCGGCTGCGCGGTGAGAAAGACCAGCAGGGTGCCGCCGAACGCCAGCGCCCAGAGCGCGATCGCCTCCTGCGCGGCGCCCTTCGGCAAACGGTCGGACAGCGCCGCCGAGAACGACATCAGGCCTTCAGACGGGCGAGCATGCTGGCCGCGTCGTAGAAGGTGAACGCGACCTGCGCCGCGAGCACCCTCATGCCCGCCCGGAGCGGAATCGGCTTACCCGGCTGCAGCTTCACCCCGTCGACGCTCGAGCCGTTGCGGCTGCCCGCGTCGCGCACCGTCCACCCCTTGTCGTCGCGCATGAACACCAGGTGGATCTGCGAGAGGGTGCCGTCGTTGATCACCGCGTCGCAGTCGGAGCCGCGGCCCAGCGTGATCGGCTTGCCGTCTTTGCGCGGCTCCATCGCCAGCGCGAGCGCTTCACCCGCCGACTTGCCCGGCACCGGCGTGCTCCCCGGCGGAGGCGTGGGCTGCTTCGGCACCGGGGTCGAGCCCATCACCGCGGTGGTGCTGGCGGGCGGCTTCCACGCGCCGGGCTCCCAGAGCAGCCAGTCGTGGGTGTGAACCTTGGTGAACGCGTCGAGCTCCGAGGAGCTGAACCGAAATACGAGTGACGAGAGGAGGTAGCTCTTCATCAGGGCGCCTTGCGCTTCAAACCCCAGTAACGCTGTTGGTAGCGCAGATTCAACGGATCGAGCTTCAACGCTTCTTCGTACGACTCTACCGCCCGGAGCATCTGATTGTTCTGCTCATAAGCGTTGCCGGTGACGAATTTCACGTGGGCCTGCGACTCTGCGCCGGGGTGTCCCTTCAGGTACACCGCGCGCGCTTTCTCGAGCTCGGTCACGGTGAGCCCGGCGGCGATGCAGCGCGCGACGCCGCGAAAGTTGGCGCGGTTGGCGTCGTACTCGACCCGCTTGCCGGCGTTGCCGATCACCTCGAGCGCCTGGTTCACCTTGTTGGTGGCGGTGTCGACCTGGAGCCGCTGCTGGTCTGACAGCTTGCGCAGCTTCAGCCCGTCGAGCTCGCGCTTCGACTCGCGGCCGCGCGCGCGCACCTCCGACATCTCGGCGTCTTGCAGCAGCGCCAGCACCACGTAGTGGTCGCCGTTGATCCGCTTGCGGTACTGATAGAGCGTCAGCTCCGCCTCGGCGTCGTCGCGGTCGTTGTGCACCGGCGCCGCGGGCTTCGCCGCCGGCAGCCCCTGGGTCACCCGGTTGAGCGCTTCTTTCTGCTCGTTCGAGAGGTTGGTGAACTGCACGCCGAAGCCGGGCGACATGTTCCACGCGATCGCCTGCGGCGGGGTCACGTGGCGCACCACTTCGCCGAGGCACTCGAGATCGCCCGCGACGGGAAACGACACCCGCACCCGCGAGAAGATCTGCGGCAGCGCGCCGTCGGTGCAGAGAAAGCAGCCGCCCTTCGAGATGTCCTGGCACTTCAGCAGCCCGATCAACTTGCCGTCGAGCGAGGTCACCTTGGCGTCGAAGCTGGCGACGTGGCGGGCGTGCACCGGCTGCGGCGTCGACGCCTTCTCGGGCATCCCCGCGGTGGCCGAGGGCGGCACCAGCTGCGCCACCGCGGCGGCGTTCGCCACCGGAGACGGCGTGGGCGGGTGCGAGCCGGGGTCGGGCACCGCCGGAGAAGCGATCGGCGCCGAGGGCGGGGGCGGCGGCACCGCGATCACCGGCTGCGAAGGCGGAGGCGTCGACGGCCGGGGCGCCGGAGTGCCGGGAGCGGGCATCAACGCCAGCGCGTCGGTGAGCGCGGTCGCGAAGTCAGACGCGTGCTGGTACCGGTCGGCCGGCTTCTTCTGCAGCGCCTTCATCACCGCGTCGGCGAGCGGCTGCGGGAGCGACGGGTTCACCAGGTTGGCCGGGGTGGGCACCTGCGACTGGTGCGCGATCAGCAGCCCGGCCACGCCGCCGCCCGAGAAGGGCAGCTTGCCGGTGAGCAGCAGGTACGAGATCACGCCCAGCGAGTAGATGTCGGTGCGGCCGTCGACCGGCTGGCTGCTGCACTGCTCGGGCGCCATGTACTCGGGCGTGCCGACGATCATGCCCGCGGCGGTCTGCTCGGTGCTGTCGGTGGCGAACAGCTTGGCGATGCCGAAGTCGAGGATCTTGACGAAGCTGTCCTTACGCCCGCGCCGCACCAGGTAGATGTTCTCGGGCTTCAGGTCGCGGTGAACGACGCCGTGGTCGTGGGCGGCGTCGAGCGCGTCACACACCTGGGTGAGAATCGGCACCGCGGCGTGAGGGTCCATCGCTCCCTTGAAGGCGAGGTTGAGCGGCTTGCCCTCCAGCAGCTCCATGATCAGGTAATACCGCCGCGGCGGTACCACGTTCATGTCGAAGATGTTGACGATGTTCTCGTGGCCGATCAGGTTGACGGCCTTCGCTTCGGCGTAGAAGCGCTGCACCAGCCCGGGGTTGGTGGCGAGGTGATCGTGGAGGATCTTGATCGCCACCTTCGAGCCGATCACCGTCTGCTCGCCCAGGTAGACGGTGCCCATGCCGCCGCGGCCGATCACCTTGACCACCTTGAAGCTGCCGATGGTCTGACCCAGCATCGGGTCTTCGTCGGCGTTGGCGATCGAGCCGGGCGGAGCGATCACCGCCGGCCCGGTGCCCGCTCCGGTCAGCGGCGCCGACTCGGGCGACGGTGCGGGAGTGGCGGTCTTCGAGACGGGGGGCGCGGGCTCGAGCGACGACTTCGACATCGGGAGCGGCTCTTCAGCAAGCTCCGCCACCCGCGTTCCCGATGCGGGGCGAACGATCGTCGAGCACGGGACGTCGGCCCCGTGGTCTTTTCCGCAAATCGGGCAAAGCATGACTGCTTGAATCCTTAAGTACTCCACTACGAGGAGACACGTCGAACGGTTTTCCCCCGGGGCCCGACACTCTAATGCGGGCGCAGCGCGGCGAGGAACTCCTCCGCCCCCCGAGTGTTGATCACGTCGGATTTTCGTGCCCAGCCCTTTCGGGCAGTGCCGACCGCGAGCGGGAGGTTGTCGCGCACCTCGTCGACCGAGTGGGAGTCGCTCGAGACGGTGATCTTCAGTTTGCGCTGCAAAGCGAGCCGCACGTGCTCGGCCGAGAGATCGAGCCGCTCGGGGGCGCCGTTGACTTCGATGACGATGCCCTTCGAGGCGGCCTTGTCGAGAATCTGCTCCATCTTCATCGGCGCCGGCTCGCGCTTGAGCAGCAGCCGCCCGGTGGGGTGGCCCCAGATCATGAAGAACGGGTTGTCCATCGCGGTGAGCACCCGCCGGGTCATCTGCTCTTCGTTCTGCGAATGCCGGGTGTGAATCGAGCAGATCACCAGGTCGAGCTTCGAGAGCACCTCTTCGGGGTAGTCGAGCCGCCCGTCTTCGAGAATGTCGCTCTCGATTCCCTTGAGGAGCTGCAGCTTGCCCTTCAGCTTCTCATTGAGGGCGTCGATCGCGTCCCACTGCTGCTTCATCTTGTCGAGCTTCAGCCCGCCCGCGTAGCCCGCGGTCTGGGAGTGCTCGGTCACGGTGAGAAACTTCAGCCCCAGCGCGATCGCCTGGTTCGCCATCTCTTCGAGCGTGTTGCGGCCGTCGCTCCAGTCGGAGTGGCTGTGCACGTTGCCGACCACGTCTTGCATCGTCACCAGGTCGATGGGGAGCTCGCGCTTCAGCGCCGCTTCGATCTCGCCCCAGTCTTCGCGCAGCTCGGCGGGCACCGGCTGCAGCCCGAGCTTCTCGTAGATTCTGATCTTCGGAGGTGATGGTGATCTTCTCGTCGCCCTTGTGGAGCCCCCACTCCGACAGCTTCAAGCCCTGGTCCTGGGCGATGCCGCGCAGCCGAATGTGGTGGGCCTTGGAGCCGGTGAAGTGGTGGAGCGCGGTGGCGAAGTCTTCGTCGGGCAGCACCCGCAGGTCGATCTGCAGGTCGTCTTTCGAGAGCCGCACGCTGCACTTCGAGTCGCCCGAGCCGATCACGCTCCCGACCTCGGGGTGGGAGCGAAACGCCTCGAACACCGGCTCGGCCTCTGCCGCGGAGGCGATGATGTCGACGTCGGCCACCGTCTCGCGCATGCGGCGCACGCTGCCGCCCAGCGACGCGCGCACCACCCCCGGCGCCTTCTTCACCCGCTCGAGAATGCTCTGCGCCCGCGGCAGCACCTCGCTCAGCCGGCGGCGCGACTGGCCGGCGGCCTTGCGCGCCAGCTCGATGCCCTCGAGCAGCTTCTGCTCGGTCTTTTCGCCGAAGCCCTTGATGCCCCGCACCTGCTGCAGCTGACAGGCCTTCTCGAGCTCGTTGATGCTGCCCACGCCGAGCTGCTCGAACAGCACCTTGGCCTTCTTCGGCCCCAGGTCGGGCACCTGGAGCAGCTCGAGAAAGGTCTTCGGGTAGTCCTTCTTCAGGTCTTCGAGCGCCTGCATCGCGCCGGTCTTCACCAGCTCGGCGATCTTTTGAGCGATCGACTCGCCGATGCCGGGCAGGTCGGTCAGGGTGCCCTGGGCGACCAGGTCTCCCACGTCGTCTTGAACCGAAGAGATGCGATCGGCGGCGAGATCGTAGGCGCGGGTCTTGAACTGATTCTCGCCCTTGATCTGCATGTAGAGGCTCATCTCGCGCAGAGCCTTCACCACCTGCTGCTTGTCGGCTTTGGCGACGAAACCCTCGGGCTTTTGAGGCATGGCGACAGCCTTATAACGGCTCAGCCGGAGATCGGCTTGCCCCGAAGCAGGGCCGCCGCAGGAGACCGGTCGGTGGCGGTGACGCCTTTGGCGGCGAGCGGGGCCTGCGCCGGCTGCTCGAGGGCGGCGAGCTGTTGCTCGACCTGGCTGATCGTCTGCTCTAGGTGGGCGAGCTCCTCCCGCGCGGCGGGCAACCGGGCCTGTGCCGACGGGTCGCCGGCGGCCGCTTCTCGCTCGAGGGTGTCGACGGTGCGGGCGAGCGCTGCTTTCTCCCGGCGCAGCGTCGAGAGCTCCTGGCCCAACCGCGCCACCTGGCTCTGGTGGTCGCCGGTCACCAACTTCGCCGCCGTTCCCAGCACCGCCTCGAAGCTGCTTTCCACCAGCGCCACCTTCGCCGCTGCAAGGTGCGGCGCACCCTCGGTCTTGGCGGGTTTGGCGGCGGCGGCCGGAGCAGACGGGCGGGGAGGGGTGCCGATGCGCATCGAGCCACCATAGATGAAACGCAGTGGTGTCGGCGAGACGGTGCCCTCGTGACCGTCTCCAGCGAGCGGCATAACCTGCCGCGGATGAGAACTTTCCTCTGCCTGACGGTCGCGCTGGCGGCGCTCGCCTGCGATCGTGGCCCCGAGCCCGCGCACCTCCTCTGGAGCGAAGACGTCGACGCGCTCGAGAACCCGTTCCCCGACCAGCGGTTCATTCTCACCGATGGCACCGCCCACCTTCGTCCCGATTGGTACAAGCCGTTCATCTCGGGGCTGAACGCCGGGCTGAAGAAGTACTTCGATGGCTTCAATGCCCAGGCGCAGCAGGAGATCACCGGGTTCGGCAACTTCGGCCCGATCCTCCTGCGCACCAGCGAGCCGGTCGACCCGGCGTCGATCGCCGGCAGCATGGTGCGGCTGAAGAAGGCGGCCAACGGCTACGAGCTGCTCGAGGCCGACGTCGCCACCGAGCACTCCACCGACACCTTGAAGGACACCGGGGTGACGGCGAGCGCCAACTTCCCCGAGTTCATCGTCTCCCGCCCCTCGATTCCACTCGCGCAGGGAGAAGAAGGCCTGCTGGTGGTGAAGGCCGGCATCAAGACCCAGGCCGGCAAGCTGCTCGGGCGCGGCTTCGCGTTCGACGACTCGAAGTCGAAGCCCGACCTCGACGCGGTGGCGAAGGCGCTCGGGATCAAGAAAGAAGACGTGTTGCTGGCGCTGCCGTTCAAGGCGCAGCAGGTCACCTCCGACCTCGACGAGGTGAGCGATTGGGTCGACGCGCAGCCTGCCGCCGCGGTCACGGTTCCCGCCAAGGCGATGGCGGCCGACGGCTCGGTGACCCGGCCGGTGGGGCTGTGGAAGAGCACCGACGCCGACTGGAGCCAGATCATGTACTGGCTGCAGATCAGCGCCTACGCGGGCAACGCCTCGCACGTCGGCGCGGTCGAGGTCGGCACGCTGGCGCTCCACGATCTGCGCGACGAGGCGGGCAGCAAGTCGTGGAAGAAGGAGTGGGTCGCCGACCCGTCGCAGTCGCCCACGGTGCAGATGGCGTACGTGCTCGCGGTGCCGGCGGGGCCCAAGCCCTCGGGCGGCTGGCCGCTGGTGATCGTCGCCCACGGCCTCGGCGGCAGAAACGTACCGGTGGCGGGCACCAAGGAGTCGTACTGCCTCGAGAACGCCGAGCTGCTGGCGGCCAAGGGCATCGCCTGCATCGGCATCGACGCGCCGGCCCACGGGCTGCGCGGCAACTTCCTCACCGACTTCTTCGTGATCGACGACGTGGCGGCGATTCGCGATCAGTTCCGCGAGATGACGTTCGACCTGCTGCAGCTGTCGAAGGCGGCGCAGGCGCTCGACTACGACCAGGACGGCCAGGGCGACTTCGCGCAAGACCTGGGCTACTTCGGCAACTCGCTCGGCGGGATCATGGGCTCAGGCTTCGTGCCGCTCTCGAAGCGGGTGAAGTACTCGGTGCTCAACGTGCCGGGCGGCGGGCTGTCGAACATTCTGGTCAGCCACGACATTCGCGATCGCATCGGCCTGTTGATCTGCGCCGAGACCGGGGTCGGCTTCGGCAGCGAGGAGTACTACTCGGCGTTCCCCGCGTTTCGCGCGCTGATGCAGCCGTTCATGGAGAAGGGCGACCCGATCAACCTGGGCTTCGAGGTGAGCTCCGACCGCGCCTTCCTGGTGCAAGAGGGCATCGGCGACACCACCATTCCCAACTTCACCACCGACAACCTGGCCGCCTCGATGGGGCTCTCGAACCCGAGCGCCGAGGTGAGCGGCTCGGCTCCGATTCACGCGATCTACCGGGTCGACCCCGCGAAGTGGCTGAGCGCCCAGCAGCTCGACGGCTTCAACGGGCACAACGTGTTCGGGGCGATCGAAGACGTGCGCACTCAGGCGGCGGAGTTTCTCGCGTCGAAGGGAACCCACGAGCTGGTCCCGAAGTAGTACCGTAGCCGTCGCCAATGGCGGTGCGTCGAATCAAGCTCGGGCCGGCCAACCTCGCCGACGGGCAACTCAAGGGCTACCCGGTCGGCAGGCGCAACGTGCTGATCGCCAAGGTGAACGGCGCCTACAAAGCGCTCGACGACTGGTGCAACCACGCGGGCTGTCTGCTCTCGGGCGGCACGCTCGAAGGCAACCAGGTCGTCTGCCCCTGCCACGAGGTGGGCTTCGACCTCGACACCGGCAAGAACATGACCAGCCCCGGCATCTGCGACGACCAGGTGGCGTTCAAGGTCGAGGTGGAGGACGGGCAACTGGTGGTGGTCGGTGATGTGCCTTTGGAGTAGTCATTGAGCATGGGTCACGACGGTCACGACGATCACGACCACCCGCATGACGCGCCCGAGGGTGAAGCGGCCTCCACGGTGGCCACCTTCGTGGTGCACTGCTCCGACTCGCGGCGCGAGGTGAGCGACGAGACCGGCCGGCTGATCCGCGAGATGCTCGAGTCGGCGGGTCACCCGGTGGTCGGCCACCTGGTGGTGCGCGACGACCCCGAGGCGATTCGGGCTTCGCTGTCGGAGGCGCTCGACCGCGGCGCCTACGCGATCATCTTCACCGGTGGCACCGGGCTGGGCAGCCGCGACTTCACCTTCGAGACGCTGCGCCCGATGTTCGACAAAGAGATCACCGGCTTCGCGCAGATGTTCCAGTACCTCTGGTTTCAGGAGCACGGGGCTCCGGCGCTCAGCTCGCGCGCGCTGGCCGGCGTCTACCGCCACGCGCTGGTGTTCGCGCTCCCGGGCACGCCCGCCACGGTGAAGACGATCATGAAGAAGCTGCTGTTGCCCGAGCTGAGCCAGCTGGCGGTCGAGCTGAAGCGCTGACCATGCCGGGGTTGTCGGCGCAGCGGGCGAAGAGGCTCAAGCCGTTGCTCGATGCGTTCGCCGACGAGCGCCCGTGGGGCGATCGGGTGCGCGCCGATCCCGTCGAGCTGGTGCTCCGGTACGAGCGGCCCGACGACATCGAGCTCGCCGCGCTGCTCTGCGCCTGTCTGGCCTACGGCCGGGCCGACCTGTTCAAGCCGAAGCTGCGGGCGCTGCTCGACGCGATGGCTCCCCACCCGGCGGAGTGGGTGCGTCGGGCGACGGTGGAAGACGCGAAGAAGCTGCTCGACGGCTTCGTCTACCGGTTCAACCTCCCGGCCGATCTGGCGGTGCTGCTGTTGGGCGCGGGCGCGTTGATGCGCGAGCACGGGAGCCTCGAGACGGTGTTCCTGGAAGGCCTCGAGCGGGGCGCGGCCAATCCCCTCGGGCGCTGGCACGGCGCGCTGGCGCACTTCACCACCGCGATTCGCAAGGCGGCGCCGTCGAAGGAGATCGCGAAGCGGCTCGGCAAGGTGCGCGGGCTGCACCACCTGTTGCCGTCTCCCTTGGGCGCGGGCGCGGCGAAGCGGCTGCAGCTGTTCTTGCGCTGGGTGGTGCGCGGGCCCGACGCGATCGATCGCGGGCTGTGGAAGCGGGTGGGCGCGGAGCGGCTGATGATCCCCCTCGACACCCACGTCTACCGGATGGCGGGGCTGCTCGGGCTCTCGACGCGCAAAGGGCTCACCTGGCGCACGGCGGAGGAAATCACCGCCTCCCTTCGTCAGCTCGACCCTGCCGACCCCGTCCGTTACGACTTTGCGTTGTGTCACTACGGAATGAGCGGCGCGTGCCCAGCGAAGCCGAAGAAAGAGAACTGTCGGCGGTGCCCGTTGAAGTCCGAGTGTCGCGTGGGCAAACGCCTCTCCTGACAGGAGAGGCCGACGAGCGCCAAAGCGCTCGCGGGTGAGGTTAGAGCCATGAAGGTCATCATCACCAAGCTGTCCGATTCACGTCACCAGCTCGAGATCATCCGCTCCGACGGCACCCGCGATCACCGCGAGCTGGTGACCCGCGAGCTGCTCTTCCACGACCTGCTCCACTTCTCGGTCGAGTCGGTGGGCAGCCAGCCAGGCGGCTTCTACGGCCGGCTGGCGGCGGGTGAGTCGCTCTCGGTGCTCGATGCCAATGGCGTCGCGGCGGTGAACGACCCGAACAGCGAAATCGCGATCGTCGAGCGCACGGTGGGAATGATGACGGGAGTGCTGAAGACGCCTCCGCCCGATGAGCCGAAGTTGGCGGGCATCGATCGCACGCTCGAAGGCTCGGCGATGGAGCGGCCCGCCTGGTTCGATGCTGCGTTCGTCGCCGCCGTGCGCGAAAAGATGCGGCAGCTGCAGGGCCGGTGGAAGTCGGTGCCCTACGGCAGCGCGATGGAGCTGGAGTTCACCGCAGGGGAAAAACGCCGCGAGGCATAACGCTCCTTTACGCCCGTTGCGCTCGAGGGTGACTGTGAGCGCATGAGCCAACGGATCGTGGGAGTGCTGGCGGTGTCGCTGTTTCTGGTGGCCTGCAGCTCTTCGCCCGGCAGCGACGCGGGGCAGGGCGGCGGTCTCGGCATCGGTGGAGGCGGCGGCACCAGCGGCGCTGGAGGAGGCGGCTCGCAGATCACCGCCGACCAGGCGTGCACCTCGTCGGCGCAAGCGCGCTGCATGCAGGAGCAGAACTGCGTGCCCAACACCCTGGCGATCGACTACGGCGATCTCTCCACCTGCGAGTCGCGCCTCAAGGCCAGCTGCCTGGCATCGCTCGGCGCGGTGGGCAGCGGCACCACCATCGAGGGCGTCGCCGCCTGCGCCAACGCCTACGCCAGTTGGAGCTGCTCCGATTGGGTGAACGGTTTTCCACCCGAGGCGTGCAAACCGGCCCAGGGCATTCTCACCGAGGGAGCGCCGTGCGCGTTCAACGGCCAGTGCGTGACGTCGTGGTGCTCGGTGCCGCGCGGCGCCAGCTGCGGCACCTGCGCGACGGCGCCGGCGTTGGGCTCGTCGTGCGCCGGCGGGACCACTTGCGGCAACCAGGCCGGGCTCTACTGCGAGACCAACGGTAATACGTGTCAGGCGCTGGTCACCGACGCGGGCTCGTTCTGCGACGCCGGCTCGTGCGGCTACGGGCTGGGCTGCGTGATCGCGATGGGCTCCACCTCGGGCACCTGCCAGCCGCTCGGCGCGGTGGTCGACGCGGGCTGCGACGCCCAGCAGCGCACCGCCGCCGCCTGCCGCCGCGACCTCGGGCTGGCCTGCATTCGCAAGCACTGCAGCCAGGACCCGCTCTCGTCTCCGGGCCAGCAGTGCGGGCTCGAGCTCGACGCGGGCGTGGTGGTCGAGTGCTCGGCGAGCGGCGCCTGCGTGGCCGACGGCGGGGTGAGCAGCTGCGTGGCTCCCCAGGCCGAGGGCACCGCGTGCGACACCGCGGCGGGCAAGGTGTGCTTCACCCCCGCGCGCTGCGTCTCGGCCGACGGCGGGTCGACCGACGGTGGCGCGGTGGTGGGCACCTGCCAACTGCCCAGCGGAACGCTCTGCCAGTAGCCGCTACTTCAGCCGGAACAGCTCTCGCAGCCGCGACAGAATGCGCCCGGTGCCCTCGTTGGCGGCGGCGGGCGCGGCGCTGAGCTTGTCGAGCTCGGCCTTGCGGCGCGAGAGCATCTCCGCCAGCGGCTGGGCGAACTCGGGGTGGGCGCTGAGGTGCTTGCCGAAGTCGGCGCGGTCGAGCTCGAGCAGCACGCTGTCTTCGAGCGCCACCACGGTGGCGTTGCGCGGGTCGCCGGTCATCAGCGACATCTCGCCGAAGTATTCGCCGGTGCGGAGCGTCGCCAGCGGCTGCGGCGCCGCCTTCGCGCGCACCGAGACGCTGCCCTTGGCGACCACGAAGAACGAGTGGCCCTCGGCGCCTTCCAAAATCACCTCTTCACCGCGGCCGAAGCGCCGCTCGATCGCGGCCTTGGCGATCTCGGCGCGCTCCTCCGGCTTGAAGACCTGGAACAGCTCGAGCCGCTCCACCAGCTCGCCGTTGGCCGACTTGTTCGCCGAAGGCTGGAGCAGCGTCACCACCCGCTGCGGGAACGGCATCTCGATGCCCGCGCGGCCGAGCCGGTACCACAGCTGGGTCATCACCTCGTCCTGCAGGCGGGGAGAGCTGGCGTAGTCGTGCGGCCAGTAGCGCACCAGGTACTTCACCGCCGAGTCGTCGAACGCCGAGATGGCGCAGATCGGCGGCGGCAACCGCGCGATCCCCTCGATGCCGGTGAGCAGGGTGAGGATCTCCTGCTTCACCAGGTTCGGCGCCGCGGAGTAGCTGATGCCGACGAAGAAGTCGGTCGAGGCGAGCTCGTCGCTCCGCGACAGGGTGCGCACCGCCTCTTTGGCGATGAACGAGTTGGGCAGGGTGATCAGCTCGCGGCGGTGGGTCTCGATGCGGGTCGAGCGCCAGGCGATCTGCACCACCCGCCCGGTGTAGCCGCCGACGGTGATCCAATCTCCGACGTTGAAGGGGCGCTCCAGCTGAACCGAGAGGCCCGAGAACAGGTTCGAGAGCGTGTCCTGGAGCGCGAAGCCGAGCACCAGCGAGACCACCGCCGAAGTGCCGAGCAGGGTGGTGACGTCGATCTTCAGCGTCACCTTCAGAATCGGGATCGCGGTGAGGATGTAGAGGGCGAACTCGAAGACGTCGCGGTGAATCTTGGTGGTCGGCCCGCGCTGCAGCTTGCGCCAGGCGAACAGCGCGATCGCGACGAACAGCCGCACCACGCCGAACGCGAACGCGAACATCCACACCAGGCGGGTGAGGTCGGCCCAGGTGGGCGGCAGGCGCTCCTGGAGCAGATTCCAGGCGACCCGCAACACCATGAAGACGATCAGGAAGACCGCCGCGCCGCGCAGGTCGGCCTTCAGCTGGTTCTCTTGCGCGAAGGCCCGGAGGCCTACCGCGAAGACGAAGAAGCCGAGGCCGACGAGCAGCGTCGAATGGAGCAGCAGGTCATCCACGCCGCCGCTCCATATCAGTTACTGGCAGAAGGTGACGTCGAGCGTCGCCCGGCTGCCGGTGTCGCTCCCGGCGAAGTACGCGAAGGTGTAGTTGGTGTTCACGTTGTCGAGGCCGAGGGTGAGCCAGTTGGCGGCGAGGTCGGCCGACCAGTCCTGCGCGCCGACGTTGATCGCGAACGGCACGAAGGTGTTCACCTGGCCCGCGTTCGGGGTGATCGGCACCACCGACACGTTGGTGGTTCGCGGCACGTTCAGGTAGGTGGCGGCCGCTCGGGTCCAGTTGGCGCTGTTGGAGTACTGCACCACCAGGCTGGGGTCGAGGTACAGGGTGTTCATGTACGCCTTGAGCGTCATCGAGGTGAACACCGCCGAGTCGGGCAGGGTGCTGAGGTCGAAGCCCCACCAGCCGGTGATGTCGCACGGCGGGTTGCCGCCGGCGCAGGCTCCGGTCGGGTTGGAGTAGGCGCGGGTCGAGTCGTCGTTGTAGCTGCCGCCCGCCGGGTAGTTGATCGACACGCTCTGCACCGAGCTCAAGGTCGCCTTGCCACACGGGCCGCAGAGGTAGGTGGTGGCGTCGATCTCGCCGGTCTGAAGAATGCCGTCGCCCGCGGTGCCGCCGCCGTCGCCGTTGTCGAGGCCGCTCTCGATGCGCTGGCCGCCGTAGGTGCAGTTGGCGCCCGCGGCCTCGGTGGCGAGGTTGACCAGGCTGTCGAACCCGCTGTTGCCGTTGCAGACGTACGAGGTGGTGTCGATCTCTCCGGTCTGGAGAATGCCGTCGTGCGCGGTGCCGCCGCCGTCGCCGTTGTCGAGGCCGCCGTCGATGCGCTGGCCGCCGTTCATGCAGTGAGCGCCCGCGGCCTCGGGAGAAACCTTGACCAGCGAGCCGGTGCCGCTGGTGCCGCTCGGGCCGTTGCAGATGTACGCGGTGGCCTTCACCTCGCCTGCTTGGAGCACGCCGTCGTCGGCGCTGCCACCGCCCGAGCCGTCGTCGAGGCCGGTGAGGATCTTCTGGCCGCCGTCGGGGCAGTTGGCGCCGGCCGGCTCCGCGACGATCGAGATCAGGCTGGTGGAGCCGTTGGAACCCTTGTCGCCCATTGCGCCCTTGGCGCCGGCAGGTCCGGTGGCGCCGTCTTTACCGGCGCAAGCGATGAGCATCAGTACAGCGGCAGAGGCCACTCCGTGTGCAGCGACGCGCATGTGATTCTCCCGTCGGCCGTGACTGCGGCCGTGCCCGCAGGCATCGCACCGGGCGCACGCTGCGTCACGAAGTTTCAGTGCTATACGCGCCCGACGATGCTGAGCGTGCTCAAAGGCCAACCCCGCGCGAAGGCGGCGATCGAAGGCGCCCTGGAGCGCAAGCAGATCTCCCACGCCTGGCTGTTCGAGGGGCCCGAGGGTGTCGGCAAGGAGCTCGCCGCGCGGCTGTTCGCCCAGGCGCTCACCTGCAAAGAGAAGCCGTACGCCGGCTGCGGCGAGTGCTCCAGCTGCAAGCGGGTGGAGCGCCGCAACCACCCCGACGTCACCTGGGTGCTGCCCGAAGACGAGCAGGTGCAGCGCGGTTGGGCCGGCCGGAGCGACTTCGATCACATTCCCTCGCGCGACATTCGGGTCGAGCAGGTGCGCGGGCTGCAGGAGCGGCTGTCGTTTCGCGCGCTCGAGGCGCCCCACAAGGTGGCGATTCTGACCCCGGCGCACGCGATGAACCCGCAGGCGCAGAACGCGCTCTTGAAGACGCTGGAGGAGCCGCCGCGCGACACCGTGCTGCTGCTCGTCTCGTCGGCGGTCGACAAGCTGCTCCCCACCATTCGCAGCCGCTGCACCCGCACCCCGTTCGCTCCGCTGCCCGACCCGGTGATCGCCGAGCTGCTGGTGCAGCTGAAGCCGAAGACGTCGAAGGAGGAGGCGCAGCAGGCCGCGCTGATGTCGGGCGGGTCGCTGACGCGGGCGCTGGCGCAAGACGTGAAGTCGCTGGCGATTCGCCGTGAGGTGATCGAGCGCTTCGAGTCGTTGGAGCGCAAAGACGCGCGCGGCTGGCTGGCCTTCGCCGAGCTGTTCGGTGGTGCCCGCGCCGATGCCGAGCTGGCGCTCGACGTGCTCACCGTGTGGCAGCGCGACGTGGCGGCGACCCAGGCCGGCATCAGCGCGCTGGTGAATCAAGACCTGTCGGAGCTGGCGGCGAAGGCTGCCACCAAGGTGAGCCCGGAGTCGCTCCACCGGCGCAGCGTGCTGATCGACGAGGCGCGCAACTCGATCACCCAGCGCAACGGCGCGGTGCGGCTTCAGCTGGAGCGGATGCTGGTCGAGATGATGGCGGTGCCGTGATCCGCAAGGTCACGCTGCTGTCGGCGCTCTACTTCGCACAGGGTCTTCCATACGGGTTTCAGTCGAACGCGCTCGGCAACTTTCTCTACAAAGGCGGAATGTCGAAAACCGCCGTGACCCTGCTCGGGTTGCTCGCGGCCCCGTGGTTGTTCAAGGCGCTCTGGTCGCCTCTGGTCGATCGCCACGGCTCGCTCACCTTCGGCCGCCGCAAGTCTTGGATCGTTCCGTTGCAGGGGCTGATGGGTCTGTGCTGCGTGCTGGCGGCGTTCACCTCGCCGAAGGAGACGATCACACCGCTGTTGGTGCTGATCTTCCTGCTCAATCTCTTCGCCGCCACTCAGGACATCGCGGTCGACGGGCTCACCGTCTCGCTGCTCGACGAGAAAGAGCTCGGTTGGGGCAACGCGATCCAAGTCGTCGGCTACAAAGTCGGCATGCTGATGGGTGGGGGTTTTCTCGTCTCCTTGTCGGCGCGCATCGGTTGGAACGGAATGTTCTTCGCGATGGCTGCTCTCTGTTGGGGCGTGATGGCGAACACGTATTTCTTCGATGAGCGCAGCAGCACGGAGCAACCGAAGGAACGTCTGCACGTCAAAGACGTGTTCCTCACCTTGAAGAAGGCGCTCGCGCTCCCGGGCACCGTTTGGCTGCTGGTGTTCGTCGCCAGCTACAAAGTCGGCGAGGTGATGGCAGAGAAGGTGTTCAGCCTGTTCGTGATCGACCACGGCATCACCCCAGAGACCCTGGGTGAGTGGTTCGGCACTTACGGCACCGTCGCCTCATTGAGCGGCTCGCTGCTCGGCGGGGTGCTGGCGTCGCGGTGGCGGCTGCTGCCGGCGGTCGGGGTCACCGCTGCGCTGCGGGTGTTGCCGCTCGCGATTCAGTGGGCGCTCACCGCGGGCGTGATTCCCTTCAGCCAGACGAACGTGATCGCGATCAACTGCACCGAGCACTTCTTCGCCGGCGCGCTCACCACCGCGATGTTCGCCTTCATGATGTCGAAGGTGGACCGCAAGATTGGTGCGACGCACTACACGCTGCTCGCCAGCGTCGAGGTGCTCGGCAAGATGCCCGGAGGGTTGCTGTCGGGAAAAGTCGCTGACGCCACCAGCTACGCCACCGTGAACGCCTTCGCGACCATCGCTTCGCTGCTGTTCCTGCTGCTGCTGATTCCGATGACCTTGGCCGCAAAGAAGGCGCCCAGCGCAGCCTGACTTTCTGTTTTCCGCGGTCGCGGTGTCGAAATGACCATGCGCGTCAGCACGGCGATCGTCGCTTCACTGTTGTTGGCGGCTTGTCCCGGTTCGAGCCCAACGGATGCGGGATCAGGTGGCGGGGGCGGCAGCATCGGTGGCGGGGCAGGGGGCGGGGGTGGCTCGGGTGGAGGGACGTCGGATGCGGGCGGCGGCGGCGTGGATGCGGGCGGCGGCGACGGAGGCGACGACTCGGGCACCCCCGATGGTGGCAGCGACGCAGGGCCGGCCGACTGGCAGGTGACGCTCGACCTCGACGCCGGCGGCGCGTTGCTCGCTCCGGAGCAGAGCGGGGCGTACGAGCTGTCGGGCGCGATTTACCAGTACGACCAGGTGCCGGGCCTGGTGACCCAGATGCAGGCGCTCGGGTTCGAGCAGTGGCGGGTCGGCCTCGGCCGCTGGGAGATCGGCAGTGAAGAGTTTGCGAGCGTGCCGGCGACCGACGGTGGCACGTTGACCTGTCCGGCTCCGGTGCTGGCGTTTCAGACCTCGACCCACGCGACGCTCGACGACCTGGTGGCGTACCGCGACTTCTTCAAGCTCAACGTCGACCACGCGCCTGCCGGTCTCGACGTGAACGACCTGGATGATCCGGCAAACTACGACTTCACCTACGTCGACACCGTGGTCGCCGAGGCGGAGGCGTTCGGCGCCGAGCCGTACCTCGACATCGACTACGTGCCGAAGGCGCTCAGCTCGGTGCAGACGTTCGGGGTGGCCGACTGCACCAACACCTTCGCCAACGGCGTCACCACCGCTCCGCCGATCGACGACGGGTTGTATGCGCGCGCGGTGGTGCACGTGCTGGTGCACCTGCTCGACGGCTGGCCGAACGGCTCGCCGAAGCACGTGCTGCACTACGTGGAGATCGGCAACGAGCCCGAGAACGTGCCGTACTTCTGGAGCGGCACCGAGCAGCAGTTCGACGTCTGGTTCGCCACGGTGGCGTCGCTGATCGGCGCGTACCGCGACTCGGTGAAGGCGACCGACGCGGCCTGGGCGGGGCTGAAGGTCGGCGGTGGCTCGTTCGCTGAAGCGCCCGGTGCACGCAACTGGTTGCCGCATCTGCTCGACGTGATCGACAACGCCGGCGTGCCGGTGCCGCTCGATTTTCTCTCGATGCACAGCTACCACGACATTCCGCAGGCGGTGGTGAAGGACGAGGTCGACACCGTGACCGAGCTGTACGCGTCGCGCCACGCCGGGCGTTACTTCGGCACCCAGCTGGTGCTGGCGGAGTGGGGACCGGGGCTGAACGAGCTGTCGAACGCGGCGTTCAATCAGTCGATGCAGGCGCCGCTGGTGTACGGGGCCGGGCTCGCGGGCGCCGAGGCGACGGGTTACGCGTTCACCCAGAAGGCGCTGTTCTACGACTTCGCTCACCTGTCGAACGGCGCCGGCATGACCTACGGGCTGATCGATTGGCAGGGTCAGCCCGAGCCGGCGTACCACGCGTTCGCGTTGTTCCAGCAGCTGGTGGCCGATACGCCGCTGCGCCTGTCGTTCAACGCGGTGTTTCCCGCGAACGGATTCGACGGAATCGCGGTGGGCGGAGTGAACGCCGCGGGAACCAAGGTGCAGCTGTACGTGGTCAATCTGATCGCCAGCGATCGGGTGCTGGAGATCGACGGCACCTCGATGACTCAGGCGACGCTGCAGGTGCTCGATGGAACCGGCGCGGCGGTGCGCACGGTCGGGCCGATGTCGCCGAATCGGGTGACCGTGCCGAAGCAGAGCGTGACGCTGATTCAATTGCAGTGATGCCCCTCTCCCGAGGGAGAGGGGATCTACTCGCGAACTTTCTGGCCGAGCGCCGGCGATGCCTCGTTCGAGATCGGCGCGATCGGCTGCATCCCCGCGTCCTCCCGGGTGAGCCCTTCGAGCGCCTCAGCCACCGCTTCGATCTCGCTTTGCAGCTGCGCCGCGCTCTGCGCCAGCGCCGGAGTCGCCTCGGCGGAACCCGCGCTCGCCGCCGACAGCCGCACCACCTGCGACGACATCGCCTCGAGCGTCAGCACCAACCGGGTCGCCTCGGCGTCGAGACGGTCGGCGATCGCCGAAAGGTGCCCTCGCTGCCTGCGCTGATCCTCGATCGCCGCCAGCGCACCGTCGAGCGAGCGCCGCACCGCCTCATCGGCCGACTTCTCGCGCCGGGCGGTGAGCACCTTCTTCTCTTCATCGAGCCGCTCCAAGGCCTCGGGCATCGCCTCGGCCCGCATCAGCTTCTCGCGCTCGAGCAGGTCGTGGCAGGTCGCCCGCAGCGCGTTCACCGTTCGGTCGGGATCTCCCAGAAAGCTGCGCAGGTTCTCCGGCGTCTTCGCCAGGTCGGCCAGCAGCCGGTCGCACGCCGCGTCGATGCGTGCGTGCCGTGGATCCGACGGCTTCACCGGAGCCGCGCTGCCCGACATGCCGGCGGTGAAGTCCTGCCCGGGCAGCAGGTGCGTGTCGCGCGGCACCCGCGCGTTCTCGTGCACCGTCGCTCCGGCGCCGATGGTCGAGCCGGCCCCGACGACCGCGCCCGCCATCACGTCGGCGCCCCACGACACCACCGCGCCCGACTCGATCACCGCGTTCTTCCCGATCGTGCTCCCCATGCGAACGATCGCGCCGCGGCGAACGATAGCGCCGGACTCGACGTCGGCGCCCATCTCCACGCTCGCGCCCGGCTCGATCACCGCGTCGCTCGCCACCTCGGCGCCCATGCCGACGTGCGGCCGGGTGGGGTCGATTGGCATGCCCGGCACATGGCTCAAGAACGTGCGGCCGAGCTGGGTGAACAGCAGCAGTCCGCCGAAGACCAGCCCGACGATGCCTCCGTAGACCATCGCCATGTTGCCGGTGGCGAACCCGACCGCGATCAGCGCGGTGCACGCGGCCGAGAGTCCTCCGCCCATCACCACCCCGCCGCGGCCCTGCTTCTTCGGCGGCGCGGGAGGCGAGGGGCGGGCCGAGGTTCCCACCTTGGAGAGCGACGCCTCCATTCTCAGCAGGCTCCGCTCGAGGCGCTCTTTGTCGGGTTGGCTCACGGCGGCGCATTCCGCCATCGAACCGCGCCGCTCACAAGCGGGTCAGTACCAGGGCGAGGCGTCGGTGGCCGGCTCGGTGCCGGAGATCAGATTGCGCACCCCGCGCAGCGCTCGGAGCGCCTTCGCCTTGAGCGCGTCGCGCAGGTGGCTCTCGCCGAACGGCAGGGGATCGAGCCCGAGCTGGCGGAGCCGGTAGTTGGCGCGCCAGATGTCGGCCTCCAACATCGACGACGGGGTGTTCATCAGCATCGAGAAGGTCACCGCCACGTCGTCGCCGGTCTTCACCGCGTGCGCCGCCGCCATCGGCATGTAGACCGACTCGCCCGGCTGCAGCTCGAACACGTGCGCGCGCGGGCCGAGCTCGTCGCGGTAGCCGATGTCTTTGCCGGTGCCGACCTTGAAGAAGTGCTCCAGCGACTTCGCGCTCACCACCACCCGGTCGTCGGGGTCCCAGACCCAGAGCTGCTTCGGCCCGCGAATGTGGCAGAGGAAGTTCTGATCGTGGTCGAGGTGAAACGGCGTCACCGATCGCGGCGACGCGAGAAAGGCAGAGCCGTCGCGGTTCACCAGCTTGCGATCTTCCGGCGGCAGGCAGGGGAGGACCTCGTCGAGGAAGTCGTCGATCAGCTCGCGATACTCGTGGTCGTGGTGAATGCCGTTGAGCTGCACGAACGACTTGCCGTGGTGCAGGTTCGCGATCGCGCGCTCCAGGCCGGTGCGCGACTTGTCGAGCTCGAACATCGCGCCCCAGTAATTCTCGAACGCGCGATCGCCTTCGTGAAAGCGAACCTGCTCCTTGGGCAGCCGGAGCGCGAGCTCACACAACTTCTCGGTGCTCATCAGCGGGTGGCTGCAGAGCTGGTGCTTCAAGGCGGTGACGCGCGATTGGGCGAAAGTGCGATCGATTTCGATGAGAGCCATGACCGCTCGGGTTGCATCGGGCACGCCGCACTGCGCTGCGATCAGGCCCCCAAATTTCGAATGGATGTGGCCCGCTGAGCCTCGATGCCCCGTGGCGGCCTTGATCGCTCGAAGCCGAACCGCCCCTTAAAACATGGTCGATAAGTCACGATTTTGCACACCCGGTCCCAGAAAAGTGTCTGACACCTTCGGAGGACATGAATGGGTGCTAAAATCTTGAGTGTTGGCGTGGTGTTGGCGGCAGGTCTCGCGTGGGCCGGAAACGACGTCGACGACGCGTTTCAGTACCTGTCGAACACCCGCGGCATGATCGGCCGCTACTACGACGGCGAGATCATCAACGAGATGACCAAGGCGCTGGACCGCGCCGACAAGGCCCTGGCCGGTCACGAGAGCGACGCCCGGTACCCGCTGGTCGCCCAGGTTCGCGCCGACCTCGCGTCGGTGAAGCTGAAGAAGAAGTGCACCGAGCTGGTGAAGCCGGTCGAAGGCGAGCTGAACGCCGGCCGCCCCGCGCCCGAAGAGGCACTCGCCGCGTACGAGAAGGCGGTCACCGAGTTCACCACCTCGCCGCCCGAAGATCTGAAGCACCTCGCCGAGCTGGAGGCGAAGAAGCCGGCGGCGTTTCGCGCGCGCTTCGCGGCCAACGCGGCCGAGCAGGCGGCGCACGCCAAGGCCGAAGCCGACCAGAAGGCCGCCTACGAGCGTGCCGAAGCCGATCGCAGGCGCCGCGCGCACGAGAACGACGTCGACCGCCAGGCGACGCTCGCCGGCGCCCAGCTCAACTCGAGCCTGCGCGACACGCTCGAGGCTCCTCCCGAGAAGCTGGAGGCGGCGAAGAAGGCGGCCGATGAGCTCGACACCCTCGCGCCCCACCGCGGCGACCGGCTGCGCGCACAGGTGGCCGACGCCGAGCGCGCCGCGCTGTGGCTGCAGCCCGACGGCAAGGCGCAGCAGGCGATCGCCGACGCGCTCCAGGCGAAGCTGATCGCCAAGGGCAGCGTCAGCGGCAAGACCTTCAGCACCAGCTTCAAGGCCGACGACGAGCGCTGCTACCTGGTGATCACCGAGCCGCAGCGGCTCACCGGCAGCGAAGAGACCGGCGAGCTCGGCTTCGAAGCGAAGGCCGGCTTCACCGCGCTCCAGCCGTTCAAGCTCGACACCGCGCTCGGCGAGCAGACGATGGCCGGCGTGTGCGTCACCCGCGCCACCCAGGTGATCGCGAAGACCAAATTCAGCTTTCCCGGCACCAAGAACGGCCTGCGCTTCGCGGTGCTGGAGTGGCCGCGTGCTTCCTTCCCCGCCGCGCTCGCCTACCGCCTCGAGCTGGGGCCGTTCGATCAGTGCGACGCCGATCAGTGGAAGTCGCTGTGGACCAAGCCGGTGCCCGGCACGCTCGTCTATCGCAAGGGCGAGCCGTACCTGCTCGGCACCCCCGACGGCTCGTTGTGGGATCTCGACCTCCGCGCCCGACCACGCGCCGGTCGCCGACCTCACCCAGAAGGCGCCCGCGCGGGTGGCGGTGAAGACCCAGTTCCTCCACGACACCCACAAGCCCGGCGAGCCGTACGTGATCGTCGCCGACGCGCAGCCGCCCTACAGCTGCAAGGCCGACGAGAAGTCGGTCGGTCTGCAGTCGAGCGCGCTCTACAAGTGCCGCCAGAAGGTCGCCTCGAAGTACGAGCGCGCGTACGCCGATCTCGATCGCATGCGCGAGCAGGCCGCGCGTATGGGCGGCATCGCTCCCAAGGCCGAGGCGATGCGCGCCAAGCTCGACGACGACGCGGCAAAAGACGAAGCCCGCACCTGCGGGCCGCTGGAGAACAAGATCATCGCCGCGATGGAGCGCACCTACAACGAGCTGGTCGACACCTATTCGGATCACCCGGTTCAGGATCCCGTCGATCGCTTGGGGCACTGAACCCAAGACAACGGCGGCGGGGCGTGGTGAATACGTCTTGCCGTGAGCGACGAGCTGGAAGACGCGCTGCAGGAGGTCGAGGCCGGAGGTCTGGCCCCGGTGTACCTGCTGTGGGGCGAAGAGTTCCTGGTGCGCAAGGGCGCCGATCAGCTGATCGAGAAGCTGATCCCCAACCCGGCGGTCGGGCTCAACCTGGTGACGATGGATGGCGCCAGCCCGCGCGAGGTGGCGAACGAGCTGGCGACGATGCCGCTGTTGCCCGGCCGCAAGGTGGTGCTGCTGCGCGACCCCGAGTTCCTCGCTCCGAAGAAGGGCCGGGTCGACGCGCTCGGCAAGGCGAAGGAAGCGTGGAAGGCCAACCGCCGCAAAGAGGGCGCCCGCCGGGTGTTGGCGATCGCCGCGCGCGCCGGCTGGGGCCCCAAAGAGATCGAGTCGCCCCGGGTCGACGAGTGGGATCGCGAGCTGGGCATCTCGCTCGCCGAAGCCGACGTGCAGTTCCTGAAAGAGGTCGCCCAGTTCTGCGCCGAAGAGGGCCTGAGCTCACCGCAGGGCGACGAGCAGCCGCTCAACGAACTGCTCGAGAAGGGCCCGCCGAAGGGCCACGTGCTGGTGATCGCCGCCACCGAGCTGGAGGCGAAGAGCCCGTTCGTGAAGAAGGTGAAGGACTCCGGCCGCCTGATCGAGCGGAAGATCGCCTCGCGGCTGAAGGACCTCGACATCGATCAGTTCGCCGCCGAGACCCTCGCGCCGTACAAGAAGAGGCTCGCCCGCCCTGCGCTGGAGAAGTTGAAAGACCGCATCGGCGGCAACATGCGGCTGCTCCAGAGCGAGCTGGTGAAGCTGGCGCTCTTCGTCGAGGGCGAGGAGATCAAGGCCAAGGACGTCGAGCTGATCGTCGGCCACGCCCGCGAAGAGGAGTACATGGAGCTGTCGGACGCGCTCCAGAAGCGCGACTTCGACGCGGCGATGAAATACGTGCAGGAAGGCCTGGGGCAGGGCGCGGCTCCGCTGGCGCTGCTCGGCGCGATCACCTCGGTGGTGCGCAACCTGCTGATGAGCCACGAGCGGATGATCGCGCTCACCGGCGGCCGCCTGCCGCGCAACTACAAAGAGTTCCAGGAGCGGATCTTCCCGGCGATCGAAGCCGAAGCGAAGGCGAACAAGACCAAGGTGCCGCACCCGTACGCCTCGTTCATGGGCATGCAGGCCGCCCAGGGCTACAAGCGCGATGAGCTGCTGCGCGCGATGGTCTCGTGCGCCGAGGCCGATCTGGCGCTCAAGTTCGGCGGAGACGAGCTGGTGCTCGAGCGCCTGGTGTGGACTTTGTGTGGCCGGGCGAAGGCCTGGGAGTCAGCTTTCTCAACCATTCGACGTGAGCTGGAGCGATGAGCCGAACGACCGTCATTACCTGTGCGCTGCCGTACGCCAACGGGTCCATTCACCTGGGCCACATGGTCGAGCACATTCAGACCGACATCTACGTTCGGTTCCTGCGCTCGTGCGGCGAGAACGTCATCTTTCTCTGCGCCGACGACACCCACGGCACCGCGATCGAGCTCTCGGCCGAGAAGGCCGGCATCACTCCCGAGCAGTTCATCGCCAAGGTCAGCGTCGAGCATCAGAAAGACTTCGCCGACTTCGAGGTGAAGTTCGACGCGTACCACTCGACCCACTCGCCCGAGAACAAGCACTACGCCGAGCTGATCTACTCGCGCCTCAAAGAGGCCGGGCTGTTCGAGCGCAAAGAGGTCGAGCAGCCGTACGACGCCAAGGCGAACCGCTTTCTGCCCGACCGCTACATTCGCGGCACCTGCCCCAACTGCAAGACCAAGGATCAGTACGGCGACGCCTGTGAGAACTGCCTGGCGACCTACACCCCGAAGGAGCTGATCGACCCGCGCTCCGCGATCTCCGGCGAGGCGCTGCAGTGGAAGAAGTCGGAGCACCTGTTCCTCTCGCTCCAGAAGGTCGAAGAGTTTCTCAAAAAGCAGATCGATCTCCCCGGCTTCATGGATGCGGGGCAGTCGGCGAAGCTGAAGGAGTTCTTCACCAAGGGCCTCAAGCCTTGGGACATGACCCGCGACGGGCCGTACTTCGGCTTCCCCATTCCGGGCGAGACCAACAAGTTCTTCTACGTCTGGCTCGATGCGCCGATCGGCTACATCGCCTCGACCGAGCTGTGGGCGAAGCAGCGCGGCGAGACCGCGATGAAGTACTGGGAGCCCGGCACGCCGGCGCGAGTCATTCACGTCATCGGCAAAGACATCGTCTACTTCCACTGCCTGTTCTGGCCCGCGATGCTGAACTTCTCGCACTTCAAGGTGCCGGAGCACGTTCACATTCACGGCCACCTCACGGTGAACGGCGCCAAGATGGCGAAGTCGACCGGCACCTTCATCAACGCGCGCCCCTACCTCGACCTGCTCGACCCGTCGTACCTGCGCTTCTTCTACGCGTCGGTGCTCGGGCCGGGGCCGGAGGATCTCGACCTCGACCTGAAGGCGTTTCGCGAGCGGGTGAACGGCGAGCTGGTGAACAACCTCGGCAACCTGGCGAACCGCCGCGGCTCGATGCTGGGCGAGACGTTGGCGCCTGCCTCGACCGGAGAGGGTAAGGCGCTGGTGGAGGCCGCGCTCGATCGCGTGCACGAGATTCGCAACGCGTTCGAGAAGTGGGACTACCGCGCGGCGATGAAGATGATCCTCGAGATCGGCTCGAAGGCGAACGAGTTCCTCACCAAGCACGAGCCGTGGAAGAAGATCAAAACCGACCCCGAGGCGGCGCGCTCGGTGCTGTCAGACGCGGCCGAGGTCTCGTACCTGGTCGGCGCGCTGATCGAGCCGGTGGTGCCGCGGCTGTCGGCGAAGCTGTTCGATCAGCTCAACGCTCCGCCGCTCACCTTCGCCAAGCTCGAGGGCGCGAAGTACCCGCTCCTCGATCGCTCGCGGCCGCTCAAGCCGGCCTCGCCGTTGATCGGCCGCATCGAGCAGGCGGTGACCGACAAGCTGGTGGTCGCTCCTCCGAAGACCGAAGCGCCGAAGGCGAAGTCCGCACCTGCCGCGGCTGCGCCTGCCGGTCCTCCGCCCGAGATCGAGTACGGCGACTTCGCCAAGGTCGAGCTGAAGGTCGGTAAGATCGTCGCCGCGGTGAAGGTGCCGAAGAAGGACAAGCTGCTCCAGCTCACCGTCGATCTCGGTGAGGCGGCGCCGCGCACCATCGTCTCGGGCATCGCCGAGGCCTACGCTGCCGAAGCGGTGGTCGGTAAGAACGTGGTGGTGGTGGCCAACCTGAAGCCGCGTGCGCTGGCCGGCATCGAGTCGAAGGGCATGCTGCTCACCGCGGGCCCCGGTGGCAAAGACCTGGTGCTGCTCGATCCCGGCAACATGAAGCCGGGGTCGGAGGTGAAGTGACGCCCGACTGGCGCATCGAGCGCGACGCGGCGCTGCTTCGTCTCGAGCACGAGAAGAACGCGGTGATCCGCGCCGAGGCGGCCGAGGCGCTCTGCGAGCTCGCGGCCGAGGGTGGCGACGCGCTCAAGCCGGAGTTCGCTCCGTCGGTGGTGCGGCTGCTCAACGATGCCCAGGCCGAGGTGCGCTGCGCGGGGCTGGCGCTCGCGGCGTTGGTGCTGGCGCCCGAGGAGGCGAAGGAGATTCTGGTGCGGGCGCTGGGCGACCCGAGTGGGCGCACCCGGCTCGAAGCGGTGGGGCGGTTGGCCGACCTCGCGCTGCCCGACTCGCGCGGGATCTTCGCTCAGGCGCTGAACGACGACAGCCGGCTGGTTCGCTTCGAAGCGGCGCGGGGCATGGCGGCGCTGAAGCACTCCGCGGGGCTCGAGGTGCTGGTCGAGGCGCTCGACGACGACGAGCTGCGGTTTCGGGCGGCGGCGGCGCTGGCCGAGCTCGGCAACCCCGAGGCAGCTCCGGCGCTGAAGCGGCAGCTCGACCGGTGGATGATGGGCGCCTTCGATCGCACCCAGATCGCGGCCGCGCTGGCGAAGCTGGGCGATCCCGCCGGCGCCGAGCATCTGTTCAAGCGCGCGGCGCGCAAGTGGAGCACCGATCGCGCGATGGCGGTCGAGCTGCTGGGCGAGGTGAAGGCGCCCGGTGCGCGCGAGAAGCTCGAGGCGATGCTGGCCGACCCGAAGGACAGCTGCCGGGGCGCCTCGGCTCGCGGTCTCGGCCGGCTGGGCGATGCGGCCGCGATTCCCGCGCTCGAGAAGGCGCTGATCGACCCGCGCGGTGACGACGACTTCAGGCTCGACGTGGCCGAGGGCCTCTGCCGCCTGGGCGACCCGCGCGCGCGTGCGAGCGCCGAGCAGGCACAGCTGCAGAGCGACGAGGCGAAGGCCGAGCTGCGCTCGATGCTGTCCGAGCTGAAGGTGGCTCCATGATCCTGATCGACGCCCACTGTCATCTCGAGGCGAAAGACTTTCCCCAGCCGGCGGAGGCGATCGAGCGCGCCAAGGCCGCCGGGCTGAAGCACGCGATCATCGTCGGGCTGATGCAGAAGAGCGGCGACTTCGGCGCGGCGATCGAGGTGGCGAAGGCCCACCGCGACTTCCTCACCCCGACGATGGGCATTCACCCGCACGACTCCGCCGATGCCACCGAAGACGATTGGTCGACGCTTGAGAAGCTGTGTGCGCTGCCCGAGGTCGCGGCGATCGGCGAAGCAGGGCTCGACTTCTATTACGACCACTCGCCGCGCGAGCTGCAAGAGCTGGGGTTTCGCAGGCAGTGCCAGCTGGCGAAGAAGCTCAATAAGCCGCTGGTGGTGCACGTGCGCGACGCCCACGAGCTCTGCGCCAAGGTGCTGAAGGAGGAGGGGATGAGCGGTGGGCAGATTCACTGCTTCACCGGCGACCTTCCCGCGGCGCGCAGCTACCTCGACCTCGGGTTTCACCTCTCGATCAGCGGCGTCGTCACCTACAAGAAAACCGAGGCGCTGCAGGAGGCGGTGAAGTTCGCGCCGATCGATCGGCTGTTGGTCGAGACCGACTCGCCGTTCCTGGCGCCGATTCCCAACCGCGGGAAGAAGAACGAGCCCGCCTGGGTCGCGCACACCGCGAGAAAGATCGCGGAACTTAAACATGTTGGCGAAGACGAATTGGCTGCACAGTGTGCGCGGAACGCTATTCGCCTGTTTAGGTTGTCGCTGAACTTGGATGATTACGATTAATCTGAAATCGTGCGACATTTGAGCGCGTGCGAACTGTTGGCGAAGTGATTCAGCGCCTACTTCCTCGTGGGTCTCGCCCTCACCGCAGTTCTCGTCGTGCCCTCGACAAGAAGCATTGGCGGCACCCTCCTTGGTGGCCGCCCGACGTGTTCGCCATAGCTGGCACGCTATTGAAGCTATCGGAGGCCTATGCCCATAACGCAGTACGCGGTGGGATCGGCCTCGGCAACGCTCACGCAGCCACGACACAGAAGCTTGGTCGTTCTTGGTGCGAGGAGCCTGATCCTCCGGTTCTAGCCAAGTGGCGGCAGAATCAGTGGAATGCCTTGCTTGACGCCTGGGAAACGCCGATCCGTAGTTTTCACGAGCGGTCGGGGGCGTTGGTACCTTGGGCAGTAGCCGCTCTTCGCCTGTTGGCTGTCGCAGACGAAGCGTGCGTCAGCGTGGGTTTCGGTGCATCGACTCCGCTTGCTCGAGCTGCGGCCGTCCTGTCGGAGCGCTCGACATCTAGAAATCTTTGCCTATTCGTCGATCCGACAGAGTGTGCGGTCCAACCGAAGGGCCGTACCCCTCCTGTCGGGTGCAACCTTCGGTCGTTGTCTCAGCATCTAGCCTTACTGCCGTCCGTGTTGATGGTGAACGCAATCCATTTGGACCCGCCGCGGCTGCCGCGTGCCCGATCCAAATATGGTGTCCTTGTTGTTCCATTTCCGTACGTCACAGCGGACAGCGAGTTCGAAGGAAGACGTGTGCGGGGGCAGCACTGGGGCCGTCTCAGCGTGCGCTGTTCGTGGGGTACCAAACCCAGTGCGAAGTCCCTCGCTGCATTCGTAGTGCAGTTGATCCGAGAGACCCGGTCGCGCGGTAAGTACGTCGACATCGTAATCTTTCCGGAACTGGCATTAAGCGAACGTCAACGTAGAGCCGTTTGGTCCGCGGTGAGGGGGCTTGGGGCCAGGCTATTGATTGCGGGGGTTCACGGTTCAAAGAAGAACCCCAAGAACTTGGCAACTGGAGTGCTGCGGGGGACGACGCCCTCACGAGACCTCGTTTGGAAACAAGCTAAGCATCACCGTTGGCGAGTCGAGAAATACCAGGTCCGCAACTACGGGCTCCCGCTGGACGAGGACGTTTCCTGGTGGGAGGACGTAAGCCTCGTACACCGAACGGTAGTCTCAACCCGCTTTACAAAAGGTGCCACCATCGCTTGCTTGGTCTGCGAGGACCTAGCGAGAGTCGAGCCGGTTCAGCCGGTTTTGCGCGAAATGGGCGCGAGCTTGGTAGTGGCGCTCCTCATGGACGGTCCCCAGAGCTTGAAGCGATGGTCATCGCGAAGCGCCACGGTGTTCGCTGACGATCCTGGTAGCTCGGTACTCGCAGTGACATCGTTGGGGCTCGTTCGTCGCTATCAGCGACATGCCGAACACCATGGAGGTTCGGCTTCGGCTGCCGTCGCTCTCTGGCAGGAACCTGACGCGCGGCCCAAGGAGTTCTGTCTCGCACCGAACGCGCACGCGCTCCATTTCGCGTTGAAGGTGGACCGCAAGAAAGAGATCACGCTGGATGGCAGGGACGACGGATCTGCAGCGGAAATCATCCGACTCATCAATCCCGATAAAGACCCAGTGGAATCAATATTCTGTACTCAAGCCCCGACGTGGGCCGTGCCGCTTTACAGGTCCGACTCTTGAAGTGCTCGAGCCTCATGCTTAAGTTGTGTGTATGAGCGATGCGAGCACCTCATCTGTCGTATTCGTGACCCCGCGAAAGAATGAGGCGAAATCTGCGGCCAGTGAATCCTACTGGAAGGAGTCTCGTGATCGCGCTGCAGCGTTCGAAAAGCAGCGGAAGGTCGCGGAGTTCCTGGGGCAGAAAACCGCAACTAAGGACCCAAAGCCGAAGAAGTAGGTTCTCTAAATTACGTCGCCGCCTGCTTCGCGCTGTGATCCATCTCACGCGCGATCACCTCGAGGTCCTTGTCGATGTGCGGCATGTCGGTCAGCAGCGTCTCGGGCTCCCAGGTAAACTCCGCGGTCGGCTGAGCGAGAATGTTCGCCAGGCCAGCCTCGGCCGACTTACCCGCGAACTGGGCGAACACCACCCGGCCCTTCTCGACCTGCAGGTAGCCTTCCTGCGGCCCGTTGCGCACCACCAGCCGCCCGCTCTTCTTCCCGTGGCCGAGCAGGCGTGCCATGTCGGCGGCGGAGATCTCGTCGAAGCTGCCGCGCACGTTGTGCCCCGGCCCGCCGTTCTCGATCCGGTCGATGTAGAGCGCCTGAATCTTCTCCGCCGCGCTGTCGGGATCCAACGGCGCGGGGATGAACGCGGTCACGCCCACGTTGGTCAACCGGTCGCGCATCGCCGCGTCGGTCGGCTCACCCACCACCACCAGCGGCATCGACGCCGTCTCGGGCCGCGACCGCACGAAGGTCACCAGGTTCACCAGATCGGCCTGGCCGTACGACAAGCCGACCACCACCACGTCGGCTTCTGACGCCAGCACCGCGTCGACCACCGAATCGAGCTTGGTCACCGCGTGCGCCACCAGGCTGAGCTTGTTCACCGCGTCCATCAGGTCGGTGCGCACCGCTTCGTCGGGGTCGGCGATCACCACCTGGCGGCCGTCGCATTCGACCCGCTGCTTCAACATGTCGCCCGACTGCAGGTGCTCGAGCGCGTCGATCACCATCGGGTCGTAGAGCTTGCCCGCCTCTTCGCGCAGGTGCTCCAGCGCTTCGCCCTTCGGCAGTTGGTGACCGAACGGGTTGAACGGGTTGCGAGTCAGATCGAGAAACGCGTCGACCGCGGCGATGATTCGCGCGCCGCTCGAGATCTCCTCGCCCTTCACGCCCTGCGGCACCCCGGTGCCGTCGTAGGCCTCGTAGAGCTGGGCGAGAATCGAGTTCACTCCGCCGTGCAGGTGCACCGTCTCGAACAGCTTGATCGGCGCGCGCACGTACCGCTTCGCCTCGGCTTTGATCTCCGGGGCCTTCGCGATCGAGGTGAGGGTGAAGTGCTTGTCGGGCCGCTTGCCGAGGTCGTGCAGGTAGGCGGCCATCGTGGTGTGCGCCACCTCGCGCGGCGTCAGCCCGATGCGGCGCGCGATCAACGACGACTGCCGCGCCACCTGCGCCGAGTGCCCGCGGAAGTCTTTGCGCGGCATCTCCAGCAGGCCGACCAGAATGTTGAGCGTCTCGACGTAGTCGTTCTCGCCGACTTGCCCGCGCACCGCGCCCAACGCCTCGCGCAGCTGGGTGGGGTTGAACCGGCTCGAGCTCGAGCGGCCCGAGTTGGTGCCTTCGCGCGCCAGGCCGTCGAGCACCACCGACTTGCCGCTGTGCGACGGCGTCTGCCCGACGCGTGACTTCTCGTCGTACGCCTTCTCGATGCCCTGGCGGTCGTTGCCGAGCGCAGTCACGCCGCCCTGCTCGAGCGCCGCGAACGCGGTCGGGTCGCCGTAGTAGTGCTTCTTGATGCCCGCCAGAATCGCCGAGCGCACCCCGATGTAGGCGAACACCTCGTCCATCTCGGTGACGAGGGTGATCTCTTTCACCAGCCCCTCGTTCTGGGGCTCGGCCATCACGATCGACAGCACCTTGCGCTCGTCGTCGATCGCCAACGGCAGGAAGACGCCTTCTTCCGCCATTCGCACCGGCACCTTGTCGAGCGCCTCGGCGGGAATCTTCGCCTTCGCCAGCTTGTCGGCCGAGACGAACCGGGTCTTGAACTCGCCGGCCAGAAACCGCAGCAGGGCGGTCTCTTGCACCAGGCCGAGCTCGACCAGGCAGTCGCCCAGTTTGTGACCGGTGATCTTCTGCTGTTGGAGCGCCTGCTCGACGGCCTCCGCGGACACCAGCCCCGCTTCGATCAGCCGTTCACCCAGTCGCTTAGTCACGAGGTACTCCGAGGCGTTCCACGCAAGATGGGCCGTCCCTCATCCGCCGCGGCGCGGCACCTTCTCCCAATGGGAGAAGGTTAGCTCCCACTCTCGGGCTTGGACGAATCCTCTTCCGCTTTCTGTTCCGCCGGGGCCGGAGCCAGCATCGAGAAGGGCTTGAACGACAGCTCCTTCGGCAGCCTCGGGTCGCGCGCCGGCTCGGCCTTCGACTCGCCCGCCTTGTGCTCGACCTTCGGCTTGTGCTCGCGGTGGTTGTCGCGGTCGCGCTCGCGGTGCTCCTTCGGCTTGCCGCCGCCCTGGCCGCGCTCCTTCGCCAGCGCCGACTGCAGCTTCGCCGACACCCGGTCTTCGATGTACGCGTCGAGGTGCTTGAAGAAGGCGTCGAGGCCGTCGAGCACCCGCTCGTCTTCCAGCGCCGCCAGCAGCAACCGGTGACGGCGGCCCGACTTGTCACCACCCCGGTCGGGGCGCTCGGCGCGCTCCGCACGTTCCGCCCGGTCTGCCTTCGCTTCGGGAGGCGGCGCCACGTAGTTGAACTCGGAGGCCTCGATCGGGCCCGGGTCGAGCCGCTCGATGGTGTCGAGCACCAGCTGCGGCTTGCCGTGAAACGCGATCGTGCGGCCCTTCACCAGCAGGTAGTCGCCCTCGGTGAACGCACCCTCGGCGGCTTCGATGTTGTCGAACACCCGGGCGTCGAGCTCGCCGGTCTTGTCGACCAGGTTGAGCGAGAGGAACACCTTGCCCGAACGGGCGGTGACCTTGGCCTTCTTGGCGGCCTTGAAGACGGTGTGGACGTCGGAGCCCACCTTCACGTCTTTGGCGAACACCTTGCGGATCTGCTCTTCGTTTTGATCAGGCACGGCGCCTTCATAACGCACCTGCCCCGCGGGATCCGCACGTTCTTGGCGTCCTCTGGTAAGAAGGAGGGATGACCGCGATTGCCCTGGTAGCCCTCTCGTTACTCGCCGCTGACGAGCCCAAGTGGGAGCTCGCCACCGAGGACGACGGGATCAAGATCTACTCCCGCGAGCGGGCCGGCGAAGACGTGCGCGAGATGAAGGCCCAGGGCTTGATGGACGCCACCCCCGACGAGGTGTGGAAGGCGATTCGCGACTACAAGCACTACACCAAGACGATGCCGTACGTTCAGGAGTGCAAGATCCTCGCGACCGAAGACGGCGGCAAGAACATGTGGGTCTACACCCGCCTCGATCTGCCGATGGTGTCGATGCGCGACTACGTGCTCAAGATCGTCGACGAGAGCGACCCGGCCACCGGGGTGAAGAAGGTCACCTGGAGCGAGTGGACGGTCGACGACGCCAAGAACGTGCCGCTGAAGGAAGACGTGGTGCGGCTCAAGATCAACGACGGCTACTGGACCCTGGAGCCGAAGGAAGACGGCAAGAAGACCTTCGCCACCTACTTCGTGCACACCGACCCGGGCGGCAGCATTCCCAAGTGGATCGCCAACAAGGCCAACAGCACCGCAGTGCCCAACGTGTTTCAGTCGATCAAGAAGGTGGTCGCCGCGGACCGCGCTTCCCAGAAGAAATGACGAGACCTCTCTTCGCAGTGTTGGCCGTGGCGCTCTGCTGCGGCTGCGATCCCCTCGGCACCACCGGCAACGGTGGCGGCTCGGGCTCCACCGGCGGTGGCTTCACCGCGACCGGCGGAGGCGTGGCGGCCGGCGGAGGCTCGGCGGCGGGCGGCGGCAGCGCGGCCGGTGGCGGCTCGGCCAGCGGTGGCGGCACCCAGAACTTCGGCGATGCCGGCACGCTCACCTTCGCCGAATGGAACATCGAGTTCTTCGGCAAGCCCGACGCGGGCCCGAACAACGACAGCCTCCAGAGCAGCAACGTGGCGCTCGCGGTCAGCCAGCTGCACCCCGACGTGATGGCCTTCGAAGAGGTCTGCGACGAGACGCTGTTCAACCAGACGCTCGACACCCTCCGCACGATGTACGGGCAGGACCTGACGGGAATCATCGCCAACAACGGCAGCCTCGGTCATGCGTACCCGAACTACGGCGGCACCTGGGGCCAGAAGGTGGCGCTGGTGTGGAGGCCGTCGGTGGCGACGATGGTCTCGGGGCAGCTGGTGTTTCGCAGCGACATCGACAGCCAGTGGGGCAGCACCTTCGGCAGCCGCGACCCGATGGAGATCGAGCTGCAGCTCAACAACGGGCAGCACGTCTTCGTGGTGGTGGTGCACCTCAAGGCCGACGCCGACTCCGCCAGCTACCAACGTCGCATCGCCGAGAGCAACGACCTCAAGTTCTACCTCGACGACGCGCACCCCAACGACAACGTGGTGGTGCTGGGCGACTTCAACGACGACCTCGACGTGTCGATCAACGGCGGCGCCACGCCGTTCGCCAACTTCATCAACGACAGCGCGAACTACTCGTTCCCCACCAAGGTGTTCTCTGATCAGGGCATCTCGACCACCGTCTCGCACGGGGCGCCGATCGATCACCACATGGTGAACAAGCAGCTCTTCGGGAGCGTGGTGCCGGGCTCACCGGTGGTGGTGCACCCGCAGGTGAACAGCTACTCGTCGACCACCAGCGATCACTACCCGACCGTGGTACAGTACCACTTCCCTTAAGACGGCTTCTTCACCTTGCCGCTGGTGATCGCCATTCTCAGGCCGACCACCACCACGATCGCCGACAGCCCGACGCCGAGGCCGAGGTTGCCCTTGAGGAGGAAGTACATGCCTCCCAGGCCGCCGAACAGCATCGCCGCCAGCATGTACTTGGTCGACGTCGACTGGCTGCTCGCGGCCCGCTGCTTGGCCGCGGTCACCAACAGGGGAATGCCGCCGGCCTTGCGCCAGAGGGTTTCGCCCTCTTTGAGCACCTCGTCGTCGGCTTCGATCAGCCCCAGCACGTAGGCGGTCTTCACCTCTTCGAGGCTGCCGTAGGTGAGCTCGCCGTCGGCGGTCTTCACCCGGTACGGCTTGGCTTCGATGGTCGGCATGTACCTCTTACTAGCGGCAAGGGTGCTCACTCCGCAACGGACGCCATCGTAGGGCCGCGGGTTCCCAAGACCTGCCACAATGGCCAGGTGGCGCGACTCCAGGTCTTTCGCGGCGGGTGGGACCCGGAGCGCTTCGAGCTCGACGGCCTGCAGCAGGTGACCGTCGGCCGGGCGCTCGAAGCGGAGCTGCGGGTGCAGCACGACCGGCTCGCGCGGCGGCACCTGAGGCTCGATCGCCGGGGCGCGGAGTGGTGGGTCGCAGACATGGGCAGCAGCAACAGCACCGAGGTCAACGGTGGCCGAATTCGCGACCCCTGGCGGCTGGAGCACGGTGACGTGGTGTCGGTGATCGACTTCGCGTTCGCCTACGAAACCCGCGACGAGCAGCGCAGCCCGGAGCTCGAGGCGGCGATCGTCGCGCGGCCGGGAGACGCCGGCGCTGTCGCGGTGTGGGCCGACTGGCTGCTCGAGCACGGTGACCCGTTCGGCGAGCGGCTGGCGTGGGCGGCCAAGCAGGGCACCGTGCACCCCGCCACCACCGGCGGGTTGGAAGGCAACGACTTCGTCTGGCACGGCAAGCTCGGCCTCGAGCACGGGCTGCTGGCGTCGGTGAGCTTGCGGTCGCACGGCCAGAACGCGAACGTGAAGATGTTGCTCTCGCGGCTGCTCCACCTCCGCGCGGCGCGCTTCCTCCGCGAGCTCCGGGTCGATCTCGCCGGCCTCTCCAGCATCGAGCTGCTCTCGGAGCTCGACCCGCTGCTCGACCGGTTGCCGAAGAGCCTGGAGCTGCTCGACCTGGGGTACGCGCTCGACCGGCCCGACCTGGTGCTGACCGATGCCCAGGCGGCGAAGCTCCCGCGGCTGCGCGACCGGAGGGTGCAGCGGGGCAGGGTGCAAGCCAGACTCAGCTCCGGAGGCCAGACCTTGGCGGTCACCCCTGCGCTGTCGTTCGAGATGGGTTCGGGGCGGCCCACGATTGGGCAAAGCGGCCCTTCGGGAAGAAACGGTTTCGTGGGGGACCAGCAGGTGATCTTCAGGCGCGGCCCCGACAGCTGGACGTTGATCGTCTCCTCCGCGATTCAGCATCGGGTGAAGGTGAACGGGCGCGGCGGGCACGCGCACGGCCTGTTGGACGGCGACAAGCTCGAGATCGGCCTCGAAGAATATCGCTTCGAGCTCCACTGATGGCGCGCCTGCTGATCTTCAACGACGCGTGGGAACCCGAGCGCCTGGAGCTGCCCGACCGGCCCCAGCTGACGATTGGCTTCGCCGACGGCTGCGACCACCGGCTGAAGGCCGACGGGTTCGAGTACAACCGCCTCAGCCTGTTCTCGGCCGACATTCGCCTGGAGCGCGAGGGCGCCGGCTGGGTGCTCGCCCACGCGGGGCTCCCGGCGATCACCAAGGTGAACGGAGCGCGGTTCACCGAACGGCAACGCTTGAAGCACGAAGACGTGATCACGGTGCACCAGTACGCCTACGTCTACGAAGACCACGACGAGGTGCGAAGCCTCGAGCTCGAAAAGAAGATCGCCCGCCGGCCGGGCGACCCGGGGCCGGTGGCGGTGTGGGCCGACTGGCTGCAGGAGCAGCGCGACCCGTTCGGCGAGCAGATCGCGCTGACCGCCCGCGGTGACCAGCCGCCTCCCGAGACCGCTTGCGGCTTCGTCGATGCGTACGACCTCCGGGTGCGGGTCGGGTTTCGCGACGGCCTGCTCGACTCGATCGAGCTCCGCACTGCGGGCGACCGCCAAGACGTGAAGAGGTTGCTCGCGCGCCTCTTCCACCACCGGGCGGCGAGGTTCTTGAGAACGCTGCGCGTCGACTCCTACGGGATGGGCGGCGGGGTGTCGGTCGACGAGCTGGTGCCCCGGTTGCCGAGCAGCCTGCAGAACCTCGACCTGGGTTACAGCCTCCGCGCGTCGAAGCCGGTGATCCTCACCGGGCAGCAACAAGCGAACCTGCCGGAGCTGCGTCAGAGCGTCTGCTTCTTCGCCGCCAAGCGTGCCCTGCTGAAGGAAGGCGAGACGCTCTGGCCGATCAGCGACAACCTGTCGATCGAGATGCCGCCGGGCAAGGAGGTGTCGGTGGTGCAGAACCGTCACAGAATGGACGCCACGCTCCCCGATCAGATTCTGCTCTCCCAGACCGACAACGGCTCGATCGTGCTTCGAACCAACGCCACCGTGCCGGGCCGCATCGAGCTCAACCTCCGGCCGATCAGCCGCGCCGTCGGCCTGCTGCGCAACGACGAGCTGGTGATCGACAACCGCCGCTTCAGGTTCGTGCTGGAGTGACTAGCTGAGCTCGATGCAGATCTGATCGGCGATGCGCAGACCGTCGATGCCCGACGAGACGATGCCGCCCGCGTAACCGCAGCCTTCGCCGCCCGGGTAGAGGCCCTTCACCGACACCGACTGCAGCTGCTCGTTGCGGGTGACCCGCAGCGGAGACGAGGTGCGCCCCTCGATGCCGATCAGAAAACCGTCGGCCGAGGTGAAGCCCTTCATCTTGCGCTCGAACGCCTTCAGCGCCGCCTTGAGCGCGCGGTTGAGCCACGGCGGGAACAGCTTGTTCAGGTCGGCGTGGGTCAGCCCCGGCCGGTACGAGGTGCCGTCGGGCTTCTTCTTCAGCTTGCCCGCGAGGAAGTCGGGGATCGACTGCGCCGGGGCGAAGAACTTTCCCCCGCCCAGCTCGTAGGCCGCCTTCTCCCACTTGCGTTGAAACTCCACGCCCGCCAGCGGCCCGGTGAAGCCGTCGCGCGCGAAGTCGTCGACGGTGACCGAGACCACCACCCCCGCGTTCGCGTAGCGCGCGTTGCGGTGCGAGTTCGACATGCCGTTGGTGCACTGGTAGCCGTCTTCGGTCGGCGTCGGCACCACGATCCCGCCCGGGCACATGCAGAACGAGTAGACCCCCCGCACCTCTTTCCCGTCGGGGAGGTTCTCGGCCAGCTTGTAGTCGGCGGGCGGCAGGCGCTTGTCGGAGGCGAACTTGTCGCCGTACTGAATCGAGTTGATCAGCTCCTGCGGGTGCTCGGCGCGAAAGCCCAGCGCGAATGGCTTCGCCTCGACGAACACCTTGCCCTCGGCCGCGAAGCGCAGGAACAGCTCGCGCGCGGAGTTGCCCGGCACCAGGATCACCCGGTCGGAGTCGACCTTGGTGCCGTCGGCCAGCGTCACGCCCTTCACCTGGCCGCCGTCGACCCGCACCTCTTCGACCCGGGTCTCGAAGCGCACCTCGGCGCCGAGCGCGATCAGCTCGTTGCGCATCTTCTCCACCGCGAACGGCAGCAGGTCGGAGCCGATGTGCGGCTTGCCCTGCACCAGAATGCGATCGGGCGCGCCGAAGCGGGCGAAGGTCTCGATCACCTTGCGCACGTGCGGGTGGTTGATGCGGGTCGAGAGCTTGCCGTCGGTGTACGCCCCGGCGCCGCCCTCGCCGAAGTTCATGTTGCTCTCGGGGTCGAGGGTGCCGTCGCGCATCAGCTTCGCCACGTCTTTGCGGCGCTGAATCACCTCGCGGCCCCGCTCCAGCAACAGCGGCTTCACCCCGCGCTCGAGCAGGCCCAGCGCACAGAACAACCCCGCCGGGCCGGTGCCGACGATGATCGGGCGCTGCTCGGGAACGCGGGAGACGCGAGGCAGCGGCGCCGGCACCGGGTCGGTCACCGAAACGTCGGGCGGCAGCTCGGCCAGCGGCGAGGCGAGCTCCACCTCGAGGGTGTAGATGTAGCGGGGGCTGTTGCGCTTGCGCGCGTCGAGCACCTCGCGCACCACCCGAACCTGGGTGACGTGCTCCTTGCCGACCTGCAGCTTCTCGGCCGCGCGCTCGCCCAACACCTCGAGCGGCTCGTCGACGAAGCGGCCGATGTTGTTGACCCGGTAGGCCACCGAAGCGCTCAGTGCCCCGCGCAGGCGGCGAGCGCCTGGTTGATCTCGGGCGTGGCGAGCTTCTGCTGCCCGGCGAGGTACAGCCGGCACGCCTCCTTCGCGTCGCCCTTCGCCTGCGCTTCTTTGCCGGCGGCGAGCGCGGCGCTCGCGTATTGCTCGAGCAGCCGGGCGCGGTGGCCACCCTGGAGCAGCGACTGCGGCACCGGGAACCCGGCGTCGATGTCGGCCATCACCACCTTCACGTCGAGCGCGAGCGCCTGCTCGAGCGGCGCCAGCTGATCCACCGGGCGCCGGGCGTTGATCACCGTCTGGTTCAGCTGAGAGAGCTTGGCGAGCTGGGCGGCGAGCGCCGGCTCGGTGGTCACCGACTCGGTCGCCTTGCTCACCCCACCGTCGTAGTAGGAGATCAGCGCCTCGCGCGCGTCGGGCCCGTCGTACCAGCTCTCGAACCAGGTCTTGGGGTCGAGCTCGGAGTCGGCCAGCACCTGCGTCACCGGCTGCGGCTGGCAGTTGAGGTTGGCCGCTCCGCCCGCCTGCGCCTGGGTGCGCAGCAGCGCGTCGATCTTGGTGTCTTTCGGGCGCCAGTCGGTCTTCGTCAACGGGCCAATCGCCTTGAACCGCTTGCCCGCGGGCGGCTGCCACTCGCTGGTGGGCAGCTTCTCGCAGACCGAGTCGAACCAGACGTAGCAGGCGGCGACGTCGTGCGAGCCCGCGGTCACCTGCTTGATGCACTGCTTCTCGGCCTCGGCGGTCGCCTTCGCCAGCCGCGCCTTGTCGCTGCTGCAGCACGACCGGAGCAGGTGGTAGGCGGCCACCCCGTCTTTCTTGGTCAACGCGGCGTCGGCCTGCTTCGACTCGGCGGAGTGTTTCTCTTCGGCGTCGAGCGAGGTGAGCATCTGCTTGGCCTGCGAGAGCAGCGTCTTCACCGAGGCGCGGGGGTCTTCTTTGTAGGCGACGTCGCAGTTGGCGACCGCGATGCCGGGCGACTTACGGGTCCACACCGCGCCCCGGCACTTGTCGATCAGCGCCGCGCGGCGGGCGTCTTCGGCGGCGCGGGCGGCCGCGGTGGCCGGGTCGAGGCCCGCGTCGGGTGCGTTCGAAGGGGCGTTCGCCACCGGCGGAGGAGGCGTCTTGGACTTGCCACCGCAAGCGGCCAGCAGCACAGCCCAGCTCATCGCGAAGAGTCGGAGTCGGTTCATGCGCTCGACCGATCGTCTACCACCGCTCCGGGCGAGCAGGTATTTATGCGTGGTGACCGCGCAGCTCGGCTCGCTCGCCTGGCTCGAGCAAACCCACGGGGTGGTCAGCCGCGGCGAGCGCGTTCGCCTCTTCACGTCGATCTTCGGGTCGGTCTGGGAGGGCGCGTACCTGAGCCTGCGCGCGATGGCGCGAAAGCGAAACCGGCTGCCCTTGAGCGGCTTCGAGCCGCCTTCGACCGCGATGGTGAACGCCGCCCGCGAGCACCTGCTGAAGGTGGCGCGGCCGGCGATGGCGAACCACTCCCACCGCACCGCGTTCTGGACCCAGCTGGTGCTCGCGCAGCACGGCGAGCTGGGCGAGCGCGATCGCGAGACCGCCTGGGTGGCGGCGCTGCTCCACGACGTCGGGCTCGACGCGCCTCCCGAGCGGGGCGACTTCAGCCAGGGCGGCGTCGAGGTGCTGAAGCGGCTGGCGCACCAACACCGCTGGCCCGAAGAGCAGGTGCACCAGGCCGGCGAGGCGATCGCGATCAACCTCTCGATGGGGATGGACGTGTCGAAGGCCGGGCCGATCGCGTGGGCGATGAACGTGGGCGGCGCCGGCGACTTCGGGTACGCGCCTCACCGCGGGCAGTGGCACCGTGATCGCCGCCGCGAGCTCGACGCCCGGTTTCCCCGCGACGGCTTTCGCAAGACCGCGCTGGAGGCGATCGGCCAGGAGATTGCCCGGGTACCCAACGGGCGGTTCGCCTTCTTCAGGCCCCTGTTTCAGTTACTCCTCTGGGACTGAGATCGCGACCGGGCGGTCAGTTTGAGATTTCAGGTGGATAGAAGCCTTCGCAGTGCGATCTCACGCACGCCCGGTCATGCGTAACCCCTTACGCACTTCGACTTGGTAACCGCAGCGAAACATCTGCTGTTTCATGCTGTTGCATGATTGCCACGGTTTGGCACGGCGCCAGCATTAACGCCCCTCCACACTCGGGGAGGATACGTACGATGAGCACGGACAAGAAGGGCACGAAGATTCTGGCGCGCACTTTCTTTACCCAACTCCGGGCGGGTGGCTACACTCCGAACCAGATTTTGGACATCGCCACCGAGTTGATCGACCTGGTGACGAACGATCTGAAGGAGCCGAAGGACGCTCCGGTGGAGCAGAAGCAGAACGAGATGCGCCACTAAGAAGTTTGCCCATTGGGGCGTGCGCGGCTCCGGCTGGTCCGGCGCTGGCGCCCCTCTGGGAAGCAGTAAGAAGTGCTCGATGCAGTGAGCGGAACCCGGCCTGGTGCCGGGTTTTTTATTTTCCGGCGGAGGCCTGGCGCCGGCGCTCGACCTGCCGCGTTCTCGCCGCGTCGGCGCACACCACCAGCATGCCGAAGGTCATCGCCGAGAAGACGTACGAGACGCTGAAGGTCACGGTGAGGCCCCAGATCACCAGCGCGAGCGCGAACAGCGCCACGTCGGCCACGATCGGCTTCTTCGCCTCGTGCATCAGCGCGCCCGACAGAAACACCAGCGGGCCTCCGAAGATCACCTGCCGCTGAATCGCCGCGCCCGAGGCGAGAATGGTGTCGGCGTTGTGCACCAGCACCGCGGCGAAGATCACCACCGTGCCGATCGCCAGCACCAGCACGCCGGCGGCGGCGGCGTCTTTGGTGAGCCGCGCCTTCTCGTCGAACTGCTGAATCGCGAGGTCGACCAGCTGCTCGAGCGCGCTGTTGAGCATCTCGGCGAACAGCACCAGCAACACGCAGAAGATCAGGGTCACCTTCTCGGCCAGCCCGAGCACGATGCCGGCGCCGACCTGGCCCACCAGCACCGCCGAGATGATGTGCATGCGCATGTTGCGCTGGTGAATCACCGCGTGAATCAGGCCGCGCCAGGCGTAGATCACCGACTGGTAGAAGGTGGTCGGGGTTTTACCCTTGAACGGCGGCGGGGCTTGGCTCACGTCGATCTCACCATACTGCCGAGGCGCCGCTTGCGCCCGGAACCGGCTCTGATTAATCCTCGCGGCCCAATGCGCACCATGCGGTCACTGTTTCTCACGACGGTTGCCGCGATGCTCGCGGCTTGTGGTCCTCCCGATGCGGCCTTCAAGGTGCGCGAGAGCGTGGAGCAGCTCCACGTCACCCACGCCACGCCCGGCGACGAGCTGGTGCTGCTCGACCCGCACGGCAAGCAGGTGCAGACGGGCACCGTCGACATGCTCGGCAGTCTGATCTTTCGCCACGTCACCGCGGGCAAGGGTTACCGGGTGCAGACCAAGAAGCCGGTCACCCAGAGCAAAGAGCTCACCGTGATGTCGGTGGAGTCGAGCAAGCCGGCGGGCGACTTCTATTCGAAGCAGGCGCTGCACGCGGGCTTCAACTACCTGACGATGCGCGACGGCACCACGCTGTCGGCCTGGGTGACGCTGCCGAACAAGAGCAACGGCCCGTTCCCCACGGTGGTGAACTACTCGGGCTACGCCGCGTCGGAGCCGGAGGACCCGAACCCCGACTTCATGGCGCTGTGCTCCGACTTCCCGATCGTGTGCACGCCTCCGCAAGACGGCACCGCGCTTTTGGCGGGCATGCTCGGCTACGCCACGGTGAGCGTGAACATGCGCGGCACCGGCTGCTCGGGCGGCGCGTACGACTACTTCGAGACGCTCCAGCTGCTCGACGGCTACGACATCATCGAGATCGTCGGCGCGCAGAGCTGGGCCTACCAGCACAAGGTCGGCATGGTCGGCCTCTCGTACCCCGGCATCAGCCAGCTGTTCGTGGCGAGCCAGAAGCCGCCCTCGCTGGCGGCGATCGCGCCGATGTCGGTGATCGGCAGCACCAACACCACGCTGTTGCCCGGTGGCATGTTGAACGACGGCTTCGCGCTCGACTGGGTGACCAACGTGCTGTCGAAGGCGGTGCCCTACGGCCAGGGCTGGGAGCAGAAGCAGGTCGATAAGGGCGACATGGAGTGCAAAGAGAACCAGCTGCTCCACGGCCAGCTGATCGACAACGTGGCGCAGGCGCGGGAGGTGAAGTTCTACGACCCCGCGCAGCACGACCGCTACAACCCGTCGCTCTGGGTCGATCAGATCGACGTGCCGGTGTTTCTCACCGGGCAGTGGCAAGACGAGCAGACCGGCCCGTACTTCTTTCTGCTGTTCGACAAGTTCAAGAACGCGCCCGCGCTGCGAATGACCGCGGTGAACGGGGTGCACATCGACGGGGTGTCGCCGCAGGTGTTGATCGAGTGGCAGACGTTCCTCGAGCTGTTCGTGGCCAAGCGCGTGCCGCAAGACCCGACCAAGGTGCGCAACATCTCGCCGCTGATCTTCCAGAGCGTGTTCAACGCGCTCGAGTCGCTCCCGGCGTCGCGGTTCTCCAGCTACGGCACCTACGAGGAGGCGCTCGCGGCGTGGAAGGCCGAGCAGCCGCTGCGGGTGCTGTTCGAGGCGGGGGCGGGAGACATGAACGACCTCGGGGCTCCGGAGTCGACCTTCGAGCACAGCTTCGGCCAATACCCGCCGGCGGAGACGGTCCCGACCACGCTCTACCTGCAGCCGAGTGGGGCGCTCAGCGGCACCGCGCCGGCCGATTCGTCATCGGCTTCGCAGTTCACCCTCGACCCCGCGGCGGGTGAGCGCGGCGTGTTGGCGCCCGGTGGCGACCCGTGGGCGAAGCTGCCGGCGTACGCCTGGGAGCAGCCGAACGCGTCTGAAGCGGCCGTCTTCGTGGGCGACGCGCTCCCCGCCGACATGGTGACGCTGGGCACCGCGAGCGCCGACCTGTGGGTGAACTCTCCGGTCGACGACGCGGACCTGCAGGTGACGCTGTCGGAAGTGCGGCCCGACGGCAAAGAGGTCTACGTGCAGTCGGGGTGGTTGCGCGCGAGCTACGCCAAGCCGGGCCCGCACGCCTCCGTGCTCTGGCCCGACCAGACCTTCCTCGAGGGCGATTGGGCGCCGCTGGTGCCGGGCCAGTGGACCCAGGTGCGGATCGGCACGGCGGGTTTTGCGCACGTGTTTCGCGCGGGCTCGAAGGTGAAGTTCGCGGTCGACACTCCGGGTGGGGTGCGGGCGGCGTGGAAGTTCAAGCTCGCGACTTTTCCCGAGGCGGTGGCGTACGCGATCGGCCACGAAGCGGCGCACCCGTCGAAGATGGTGCTCCCGGTGATCGGCGGGATGACGGCGCCCACGCCGCTGCCGCCGTGCCCGTCGCTGCGCGGTCAGCCGTGCCGCGACGAGGTTCCGTACACCAATACGCCGAAGTGATCCCTCTCCTACGGGAGAGGGTGCCCGTAAGGGCGGGTGAGGGGTAAACGGGTCACCGTGGAGTTCCGAAAACTCACCCCGCGCGATTCCACCGCCTTCCTCGCCGCCTACGAAGCGACGAAGAAGAACGACCCGAACTTCTCGAAGGGCTTCACCGAGGGGATGACCTTCGATCAGTACCTCGCGCTGCTCGACGCGACGGAGCGCGGCGAGAACCTGCCGCCCGATCACGTGCCGAGCACGATCTACTTCGCCTTCATCGGCGATGAGATCGCCGGGCGGCTGATGTTTCGCCACCACCTCAACGACCGGCTGCTGAAGAGCGGAGGCCACCTCGGCTACGTGGTGCTCGAGCGCCACCGCGGGCGGGGAATCGCCACCGAGCTTCTGCGCCGCGGCCTCGAGCTGGCGAAGGCGCGCGGCATCGATCGGGTGCTGCTGACCTGCGACGAGAAGAACGCCGCCTCACGCCGGGTGATCGAGAAGCATCGCGGAGTGCTGGAGGACATTCAGCCCCACCCGGACAGCGGCGTGCCGTTCTGCCGGTACTGGATCACGCTGTAGAGTCGGCGCACATGAACCGCCTCCGCTTCGTCGCTGCGCTGTGCGTGATGCTGCCGTTGTTGGTGTACGCGGGGCGCAAGACGCCGACCTCGAAGAGCATGTACGGCCCGGGGGCGATGGGTCAGACCGCCGACGTCACGGTGAGCAACGCGACCGGCACCGCGCTGACGATGCACAGCAGCTACAACGCCGAGGTCGGCGAGCCGAGCGCGGTCTACTACCACCTGCAGTTCAACCAACCGCTGGCCTCGCCGCTGGAGATCGACATCGACGTGCCGTTCGAGCCAAACGGGCCCGACCTCGACGGAGGCCCGAACTTCGGCCTCGCGTTCGACAACGACCCCGGCACCGGAAACCTGACGGTGCTGCTCACCGATTGCGGCACTGCGAACGGCGCGGCCGATTGCAGCGCGGGCAGCCAGTGCGCGTGCGCGGCGGCGATTCTGGTCGACCCGACCGGCGGCTCGAGCCCGGTGCGCTTCGTGCTCGACTCCACCCAACTGCCCGGAGCGCCCACCACCTTCAACACCGGCGACGAGCTCGACCTCTATTTGACCGGCCCGCTGGGGAAGGCGCCGGTGCTGCGACGGGCGGCGTCGTTCATCACCGCCTACTCTGGGGCGCAGGTGCTGACGGTGGGCACCGGCGACGCGCTCACGCTCGACGTCGACATTCCGGTGCCGTTGCTCACCTCGATCGACCCCTCGTCGCGCTTGCGCGGCCTGTCGGCGGTGCCGCTGACGTTGAACGGCATCGGCTTCATCTACGGCGCGTCGGCGGCGATCGACGGCAACGTTCGCACCGCGCAGTTCGTGTCTTCTTCGACGTTGGCGACCCAGCTCGGAGCGCTCGAGCTGGCCAGCGCCGGCGCGCGCGACATCACCGCGGTGAACCCGACCCAGCCCGACGGCGGCGGCCCGTCGAACCCGTTGACGTTCACCATCGTGGTGCCGTCGCTGTCCCCCGCGGCGGGACCGCTGGACGGCGGCACGCTGGTCACCGCCACGGGGGTGAACTTCTCGCAGCTGTCGGCGGTGACGATCGACGGGCAGCAAGCGGCCTCGCTGGTGCTGACGAGCGACACCCAGCTCAGCTTTGTGACTCCCGCGCACGCGGCCGGGGCGGTCGACGTGGCGTTCGTGACCGATGCGGGCACCTGCGTCGCCGACGCGGGCTTCACCTACCAGGCTGGCAACTCGACGGGCGGCGGTTCGGCGGCCGGCGGTGGAGCGGCGGTGGGTGGAGGCAGCGCCAGCGGCGGTGGCTCGGCAGCCGGCGGCGGTTCCGCCACCGGCGACGGCGCCGCGACCGGCGGTGGATCGGCGGCGGGAGGCGGCTCCGGCGGTGGCGGCGGCTCATCGAGCGGCTGCGGCTGCACAACGACTCCGCCCGGCGCCGAGCTGCTGCTACTTCTTCTTCTCGGCGCGGTTCGCCAGCGCAAGGTAACCGAGCTGCTTCGCCTCGGCCGCCACGCGCGCCACGGCGGCGGCGTTCCCCGACACCCGCGCGGTTAGCAGGTCGGACCAGAGCGAGAGCCGTTTCAGCTTCGTCGGTTGCTGCTTCGACGTCGCGAGCAGCTTGAGTGCGGCCGGTTTCTGCCCGGCGCGGGTGAGCGCTTCGGCCGACGCCAGCTCGACCCAGGTCTTGGTATCAGGATCGGGCTCGGTCTCCTGCGCGAGCGCTCGCTGCGACTCGGCGATCCATTTCGGTGCCGCCGCCGGCTCAGCGAGCGCCCGCAGCGCCAGCGCCATCGCATGGCCGGTCGCATCGGCAGTGGCGCCGTTCTTGAAGCGCTCGACCACCGCGGCAGCGGCTTTCACATCCACCGGTTCTCCTGCCTCGAACGCGTAGCGGAGCAGATCGGCGTCGGCCCATGCTTGCTGTGACGGCGCGTAGTCCCACAGCGCGCGGGCCTGTGCGAGCTGCGCGCGCGCGCCCGCGAGGTCGCCGTGGTCGGCCAGAACGTCCGCGAGATAGGCGGCGGCGAACGCGCGATCGTCTTGCGCGCCCGCACCCTTGAGAAGTCTCGTTGCGCGCTCGAGCTCATCACCCGCGGCGTTGAGCTGACCACGTTGCCAATCAAGCCTGCCGGCCTTCATCAACGCAAAGCCTTCGAGCGCCGGTAACCCAGCATGACTTGCCGCTTCAATCGAGCGTGCATACGCCGCGGCCGCTTTGGTCTGATCCCCTCGGCGAGCATCTGTCTCGCCCAACTCGGCGGCGATGCGGGAGCTCAGCTCGCCATTGCCGGCAGCGGCGGCTTCACTCTCGGCGGTAGCCAGCTGTTCGCGCGCGTGTTCGAGATCGCCGGCCTCGCGCGCGAGCGACGCGAGATGCATCTCGCTGGCGATCTCGTCGCGTGCGCTGCCCGCTTTGTGCGCGGCCTCTCGCGCCTTCTCGTACTCCTCGGCAGGGCTGCCCGCGAGCTTGCTCAAAGCCGGCATTCCAGCCGCAGCCTGAGCGATGTGACCGAGCTCAGTGTGTGCACGCGCCTGGCCGACCAGGTCGCCCACCGAATAGAACTGCGTCAACGCGCGGTCGCATTCATTCGCCGCTTCATGCGGCTCACCCAGTGCACGCTTGGCCTCGCACACGGCGAAGTGACCGGACGCTTCGAAAGACGGCGACTGCCTCGCCTTGCCGAGCTCGATCAGCTTTTCGCCCGCGGTGCGCTGGTGAGTGAAGTCTCCACGCTGGCCGAAAGCCCGCGCGCGCTGCTGCCAGAGCGCCGGGCTTTGCTGTTCTTCCGCGCTCGCCCCGACGAGCAGGCCGTCGAGATCATCCCAACGCTCGAGGCGCGACAGGCCGTTCGCGTAGAGCAGCCGTGCCTCGAGGTCGCCTCCGCTCGTGAGCAGCGCACCGCACGAAAGCCGCAGCGCTTTGAGATCGTGCTCCAGCCCGCGTTGGCGGCACTCGGTGCGCAACGCCAGGGTGCGAGGGCCAACGGTGGCCGCCGCGAACGCCGCCTCGGCCGCGGTCTTGAGCGCCAGCTCGTCGTAACCGGCAGCGTCGTAGGCAGCTGCGAGCGCATCGAGCACCAATGGGTTGGCAGGCTCACGGCCTCGGGCTCGCCCGAGAGTGTCGATCGCGCCTTTGAGGTTCAGCTCTTCGAGCTGGTGGCGGCCCTCGGCGTAGAGCAGTGACACCTCATGCGGAAGTCCAGTCGCGAACTGCTCGTCTTCGGTGGTATCCGGGACCTTCAGCTCCAACATCGCGCGGAGATCTCTCGCCATCGCCAATGCCGAGTCGGTCACGTTGTTTTTTGTGATTGGGACGACGCGGTGAAGCTCGGCCGCGGCCGTCTTCGCCGACAGGAATCCATCGACCTGGACCTCGCCCGTCGCGGTCACCACCAACACCCGGCCCACCCCGAGCTGCTGCCGCGCGGTCTCGATTTCTTTGCCGGTCGGACCTGTCGAAGGCCATTCGTGCTCACGGCGAAAACGTTCAGCGTCGGCGAGGGGAATCAGCTGCACCCCGGGGCTGAGCGAGAGCTGACGCTGAATGACCTCGGCGGCGAGCGCCGAACGCCAGTCGTCTTTCCCTGCTGCATCGAGCACCAGAATCGGCCCAGGGGCGGCGACGATCGGTGCAGGTCCCCGCTTCATCAGCCAGATGCCGCCCGCGCACAGCAGCGCGCCAGCGACGAGCAGCGGTGCCCACCGGCCGGCCGACGGCCTCGGCACTTCCTGCGCGGTCTGGGGCTGCGCCGTCGCCGGCTCTTGCGCCATCGGCGTCGCCTTCACGGGAGGCCGATAGGTCGGCTCGTCGGGCGTGGCGGCGGTGACGGGCACCACCTGCAGCTGCGGCAGCGGCGCGGTGTCGACGGTGTTTCGAAACGGCTCCAGCGCGTGCGCGAATGCCTCGGCGGTGGCGAACCGGTCGCCCGGCTCGCGCGCCATCGCCCGGGCGATCACCGGCTCGAGCTCCGGGCTCAGCCCCGCGACCCGCGTCGACAGCGGTGGCGGCAGGGTGGTGGAGATCTGAATCGCCAGTGCCCCCAGCGTCTCGGCGTGAAACGGCGGTGAGCCGCAGAGCAGCTCGTACAGCACCACGCCCAACGAATAGACGTCGGCGGTGGCCGACACGTCCTTCGCGCCGCGAAACTGCTCCGGCGACATGTAGAGCGGCGTGCCCATCGCCACGTTGCTCTGGGTGATCGAGAGGTCGTTCGGGTCGGAGAAGCGCGAGACGCCGAAGTCGAGGATCTTCACCTTCGGCCCCGGGAGCACGAACAGGTTCTCGGGCTTGAGGTCGCGGTGAACGATGCCGGCCAGGTGCGCGGCATGAATGCCGAGCGCCGCCTGCCCGAGCAGCTCGCACGCCATACCGGGCGACAGCTGCCGCTCGCGGTGGAGCAGGGTGCGCAGCGTCTCGCCCTCGAGCAGCTCCATCACCAGGTACGGAGAACCGTCAGCGAAGCGGCCGGCGTCGAAGGTCTCGACGATGTGCGGGTTGCCGATGCGGCCCGCCGCCGACGCCTCGCGCAGAAACCGCTCGACCACCTCGGGGTTCTTCGCTGCGTCGGGGTGCAGCACCTTCATCGCCCGGTGGTGCTTGGTGTGAATGTGCTCGACCTCGAGCACGCTGCCGAACGCGCCCGCGCCCAGCTGCCGGATCACCCGGTAGCGTTCCCCCAACACCGTGCCTGGCGGCGGCGCCTCGCGCGTCACGCGGTCACTGTACCCATTCTCGCCTGCGCCCGGTCTACGATCGCGCTGTGACCCGAGGCGTGATGACCGCTTTGCCGATGCTTCTGTGGACTGCGTGCGGTCACATGGGGCCGGAAGCGCGTGGCGATCGGGACATCGATGAGATCGTCGCGGAGCTCGTGGGATCCAACGGGTTCTCCGGCTTGCAGATTGGCGAGGCGATGCCTGCACCGCCGAACGACTGGGAGTGCACGCGGCGGATGCTTGGCTACGATATGTGCTCCGCCGTGTCGGATCGCCGGGTGAAGGTGGCGGTCGACTACTTTGAGGGGACAGCGCTGATCGAGCGCGTGAGAGTCCTGATGCCGAACGCTCCGAGGTTCCTCCACGATGACGCTTGCTCGAGGTTCCGGCGCCTGCGGGACCTCTTGACGTTGCGCCTGGGTGCTCCAGGTGCGGTTCACGAAGAGGTGTGCACGCGGCCTGAGCCTGACGAACCCAACATCGGAGATGGTGCCTGCGCTGGATGGCGATCGGGAGGCACGCAGGTCGCGGTCGCGATTGGCCGGGACATGGAGGGCCTGCACAGCTTTGCCGTCGAGCTCGAGATCGAGAAGATCGACGCGACCGGGCACCACGAGCTGATGTGCGGCGACCTCATTGCCGCGCCGTCAGGCTCTCAGTGAGTCCGCGTCTCCACCGTGGCGCTCGGCATTCACCGGGCCGTCGTGAGGCAGGCGAAGCCATTGGGGCGAGCCGGTTCCTTCTCGACGTCGTTCAGGTGGTTCCAACAATCCGAGACGCACTCGCTTGAAAAGCGATCCGCCTAAAAAAACGGCGACCTAAAACAGGCTCCACCTGGGGCCCGTTTGTCCTAGCTCAGCTGGTAGAGCACGAGACTTTGGATCTCGCAGTCGTGGGTTCGAATCCCGCGGACAAGCCCGGGTGAGCCGCGATTCGCCAGCCGGAAGGTGACGGCTCGCGAGCGGAGAGGACTGGCCCTCCGACGCTGCCAGCACGCTCCCAACGTTGCATCTGTTGCCTCACGAATCTGGTGAGGTGCTCGTGCCTCGCCCGGAACGCGCTCGCACGAAGGCGCGCCAGTTCGCCGCTCGATGGGCGCAGTACGTCACGCCAGCTCGTGGTCGGGGCTCACTCACTCTTCGCAGTCGCAGTTCAACCCGCAGTACGAATCGGAGGGCAACCCAATGAAGATCGACGTGATGCAGAACGAGCGCGTGTTCGTGCTCTTCGATGGCCGGCCGGCGAAGTACCTCGGCCCGGGCCGCTACAGCCTGTTCAAGCCGTTCACCCAGGTTCGCCTCGAGCGGATCAACGTCACGGGTCTGCTCGCGGATCTCGACGCCGACCGGCTGAAGCTGGTGCCGGCCGAGGATCTCACGCTGGTGACCAACGCTCCGCACGAGCGGGCGATCGTCTACCGCCGGGGCAAGGCCGCGCAGTGGCTGGGCGCGGGCGCGTTCCAGGTGTGGACGATCGATCGCACGGTCGATCGGGCCACGGGTGAGGTGAAGAGCCAGGTGCGGATCGACAAGCTCGACCTCAGCGGCGTGGAGACGCGCCCGCTGAAGGACGACGCGAAGGCGATCGCTCCGGCGAGCGACTACGTGGAGACCATGGCGCCGGAAGGCAGCGTGGCTCTGCGGTACGTCGACGGTCACCTCGACGCGGTGCTGCCTGCGGGCCGGCACGCGGCGTTCACCGCGCTGCACAAGGTGAGCTTCGCGGTGATCGACCTCAAGGAGCGCCTGATCAACGTGGTCGGCCAGGAGGTCATGACCAAGGACCGGCTCACGCTGCGGCTCAACGTCGCGGCGGCGTTCCAGGTGGCGGACGCCAAGCGGCTCGCCACGGTGGCCCGTAACCCGGACGAGGTTCTGTACCTCGCGATTCAGCTCGCGGCGCGTGAGGCGGTGGGTAGCCGCACGCTCGACGAGCTGCTCGCGACGCGAGACGTCTTCGCGACCGCGATCAGCGAGGCGGTCGCGGCGCGTGCCGAGACCGTGGGTCTGAAGCTGGTCGAGCTCGGCCTCAAGGACGTGGTGCTCCCGGGTGACATGAAGGAGCTGCTCAACAAGGTCATCCAGGCGCAGAAGGAGGCCGAGGCCAACGTCATTCTCCGTCGGGAGGAGACGGCGGCGACCCGGAGCCTGGCCCAGACGGCGAAGGTGCTGGCGGAGAACCCGCTGCTCGTTCGTCTGAAGGAGCTGGAGGCGTACAAGGACCTGGCGGCGAAGGTCGGCCAGGTGCACCTCGTGCTCGGTCAGGAGCAGCTGCCGAAGCTCGAAATCAAGACGTAGACCAAACCGCGTAGCGAGCGGAGCCAGGCAAAACGTCTCACCCGCTCCCGGAAGTGCGTCGGGGGCGGGTGTTTTTTTGTAGGGTCGCCTCGTGGGTGCGTGGCTCGTCCTACTCCTCGCGGTCGAGCCGGTGGTGGAGCCTCCGGCCCCGCGCCCCGACCAATACGACCTTCACCTCTGGACCGAGCCGGTCACCCTGGTGCGCAACTTCACCGAGGCGCAGGATCGGGTGCAGCCGGTGGTGGTGCCGCTCGGCTTCGACTACCGCCTCAACAAGCCCTGGTGGCTCGCTGTCGAGATGACCCTCGTCTACCGCAACGATCAGGACGTGCAGATGGTCGGCGGCGTGCTCTCGCTCGGGTTTCAGCTCCAGATTGGCCACTTCGGGCCGATCGCGTTCTTCGTCGAGCCGCGTTTGATCGGTGCGGTGCTCTCGCAGCAGCCTTCGCGGCCGCTCGCGCCAGGCGCCTCATGCTTCATGGGCTGCGTGATTCAAGCCACCGAGCTCGAGTTCGGTGGCGGCGCCAACTTCGGCGCGGCGGTCACCTGGAACCACGTCTACCTGGCGATCCTGCTCGGCGGTCAGTTCAGCTACTACAGCGGGGGCGATCAGTCGGTGATCGGCGACCCGGTCAGCCGCGCGACCCAGTTCATTCTCTTCAACGAGCACGGCGACTCGGTCTCGCCCAACCTCTCGTTCGTGAGGGTGGGCGGCACCTTCTAGCCGTGGAGCGCGCGCTTCAGCCAGGCGCGCTCGAGGTCGCGATTCTCGAAGCAGAGCTCGTCGGGCTCGAACGTCTCGAACAGCGCATCGAGGTTCGCATCGCCGATGATGCGCGAGCGCACGCCACCGGGAGTCGCTTCGGCCGCGCTCGCGTCTCGAAACACCGGGACCTCTGCGTCGAGCGCGTCGATCCACCCGTCGTCGAAGCTCACCCCGCGGGGGAGCACCACGCTCAGGCGGCGCATCGCGTTCTCTCCGCGAAGTGCCAGCACCCGTGAGAGGTACGACGCGGGAGCGGCCTCGAGCTTCGCCCGCACCGCCGCGATCAGATCGAGCGGGAACGCGCGTCGCGGGCTGAGCACCACGTCGACGGTGGCGAACGGGTCCACCTTCAGGCGTTGATCGATCGCGGCGAGGATCTTCGCGCGGTCGCCGAAGAGATCCGAACCGTGAAACCAGAGCGCGACGTGCCGGGCTCCGGGCTGGTCGAAGCCGCGCGGTGCTTCGCGATCGAGGTCGGCGGTGAACACGTCGGGCGGTCCGTCTCCCGGAGCCGCCAGGTGCGGCCGCGGCCACTCGTCGAGGCGGCGTTCGAGCTGTTCTTCCGCGGCGGCGAGCGAGGCCACCAGCTGATCTTCGCTGAAGGTCGCGGTGCGCTTCACCCGGTAGGGCGGCGACGGCTCGAACACGATGCCGTCGTGCTCCGCCGACGCGCGCATCGCCGTGCCCGGCAGCAGCGCGAGCGCGAACACCTGCGCCGAATCGGCCAGGCCGTTGCTCTGGAGGTAGTCGACGCCACGGGCCACGTCGTCAGGCGTGTCACCGGGGAGGCCGATGATCAGATCGACCACCGGAGTGATGCCCTCGTCGCGCAGCAGCTTCGCAGCCTTCGCGACCAGCTCGGGCGAGCCTCCGCGCTTCACCCGCTTCAGGGTGTCGCGGTTCACCGACTGCAGCCCGATCTCGAGCCGATCGAAGCCGGCGCGCTTGAGCGCCTTGGCGTGCGCCGCGGTCAGACCTTCGGCCCGCACCTCCCCGAAGAAGCTCATCGTGCGATCGGGGTTCGCGAGCGCGAGCGCGTCGAGCAGGCCCTCGAAGTCGGGCCGGTGATTGAAGGTCGGGTCGAGGAAGCTCACCTGGTGCGCGCCGCGCTCGCGAATCTGCGAGAGCAGCTGCCCGCTCTGCGCGGGGTCCAACGCGCGGAGGTTGCTCGACGAGCGCGGGTAGAAACAGAACGTGCAGTGCGATCGGCACCCGCGCACCGTCTCGACGTAGTTGTCGCGCTCCGGCTCCACCGCCACCAGGCCGCTCAAGTACGGCGACGGATAGCGGGTGAGCGGGAAGTTGGTGGTCGCCGCCGGGCCGAAGGGCGTGACCCCGTTCGCGGTGCGCACCGCCGCGCCGGGCATTCCGCTGGCGTCGCCGGTGTCGAGCAGGCGCTCCATCAGCGCCGCGAACGAGTCTTCGGCCTCGCCGGTGACCGCGACGTCGAAGCCGTCTTGCCCGAGCAGGAACGGGTTGTCGGAGCTGACCTCCGGGCCGCCGACCAGGATCTGGGTTCGGGGCGAGCGGCGCTTCACCTCACGCGCGAGGTGGAGGCTGCGCTCGATGTTCCAGAGGTAGAGCGAGAAGCCGACGAAGGCGGGTTCTCCCTGGGCGAGCTGGTCGGCGAGCAGGGTGTCGCCGAGGCGATCGGTGAGCGCGGGCGGCACCACCTCGAGGCTGAGCTTGCGATCGAGGCCGTGAATCTGCGCGGCGACTCCGAGGCAACCGGCGGCGAGCGGAACGTTGCCGGTCGCGGCGAGCGCGGCGGGCGGAGGCACCGGGAGCTGAACGAGCCTCAGCGTCTCGCGGTCACGGCTGCTCAATCAGATCATCCTTCGAGAACGTGTAGCGCTCGATCAGCTCGGTCTTGGTGCCGCGGGTGACCCGCACCCGGGTGAACACCGGCTCGACCCCATACGACGTCTCGAGATGCGGGCCGTCCTGGAGCTGGAAGTGGAGGTGCGGCTCGGTGCTGTTGCCGGCGTTGCCGCAGAGCGCGAGCGGTTGGCCGGCGCTCACGTGATCGCCCGGCCGCACCCGCATCGAGCCCGGCTGCAGGTGCGCGTACATCGCGTACAGCTCGGGCGTGAGCTTCAAGAGGATCATGTTACCCACGCCACTGTAGGGGTTGGGGTGGCCGGGCTCGGCCTCGTAGAGCCCGTCGAGCACCGTCACCACCTCGGCGTCGGCCACCGCCACCACCGGGCGGCCGTACGCGTAGTAGTCGGCGCGCTCCTTGCCGTCGCCGCGGTGGCTCTTGCCGTTCTCGACCACCAACAGGTCGGAGGCGCGGCGCTCGTTCGGGTCGACCACGTGCTTGTTGGCCTCCTTGGTCGCGCCTCCCCATTCGACGAACCACTGCCCATCGAAGGGCAGCCGCAAAGGAACCGTGCTCGAGGCCACCGGAGGCTCGGGCGGCTTCGGCCGCAGCCACAACATCGAGATGCGCCCGTCTTTCGCGAGCGCCAGGCTGAGCAGAAACGTCCCCGCGTGGCTTGTCAGCTGCCAGTCGCGGCTGGTCATCGTGGTCGACACCACCTCGTCGACGACGAACGGCCCGGCGTCTCGCGCTCCCCCGGCGAACTCGCGGGTCGAGGGCAGGCCGAGCCCGCGCATGCCCTCGTCGTACTTCGCGAACAAGGCATCGCCATCGCCCTGCGCGAAGTCGCGCATCACCTCGGTGCGCGCCGCCTCGAGCGGATCCATTCCGGCCGGGGCGACGTGTGCGCACCCCGCGCAGAGCAGGACCAGGCTGGACAGCGGGACTCTTCGGCTCAAAGCCGCGCCACCCTATCTCGTCTGGGGCCGGAGCGACTCACCCCACGTCGAATACCCTCGCGCGGTCGAGCAGCGACGCGGCCTTGGGGTGGCTGGCCGCGTGCACTGCCGGCAGGCATGCGTTTGCTCCTGCTCTCATGCTTGCTCCTGGTCTCGCCCGCTTGGGCTCAGTCGTCGTTGTTTCTCAGCGGGGAGGCGCTGATCGACCTCAAGTCGGGGGCGGAGGTCGTCACCGGAGGCGACGTGCTGCTCCAGAATGGGCTGCTGTTCGCTCCGTTCGGCGTTCGACGTTCCGGCGGAGGCTGGACCACTTCTGAGCACGTGGAGCTCGGCGCGAAGCTCGAGATTCGCGACATGCGCGGCGACTCCTACGAGGTCGCGGTGCAGTCGGTCGAAGAGAACTGGATCTCGCTGGGCATCAACCCGATTCGCAAAGTGCCGCTGCGCCGCGACCCGCGCCTGGGCACCTTCAAGGCGACCCACTGGAGCATCAACGGCGCCGAGGCGACTCCGACGGTGCCAATGCTGACGCTGGAGGCCGGAGGCGACTACCGGTTCGGCGGCGCGAAGGGCCAGTGGAGCCTCGACGAGGGCGGAGTGGGGCTCTCGGGTCCCTACGCGCACTGGGGCCGCGCACGCGTGCGCGCCGATGGCAACGAGCTGGTGTTCGAGTACGGCCGCGGCAGCATGCGGTTCGAAGTGGTGATGACGCGCGAGCCCGGCTAGCCGCCGTCTCCACCGTCGCTCATGCCCGCGTCGGTGCCGCCATCGGTGCCGGCGTCTGACGTGGATCCTCCGTCGAAGCCGGCGTCGAACATCAGGCCTTTGCACTCCGCATCGCGCGCGGGATCGATCATCGCCTGCGCGAGGGTGGGGATGGAGTTGTCGGGGTGGTCGAAGTCGAAGAAGTCGAGCAGCGGCCAGGCGTTCGCGTCGCGCGCGGTCATCGCCGGCAGGCCGAAGCGGGCCTCGACCAGGCGGGTGATCGAGGTGTGGTCGACCACCTGGTGCGAGACGTAGCCGCGCTTCACGAACGGCGAGACCACGATCAGCGGCGTGCGGAAGCCGAGGCGGTCGAACTTCAACCCCTCGGTGCCACCGCCGGTCGGCGGCGTGGAGTCGGGCTCGCAGGCCTTCGGCGGGGGCACGTGGTCGTAGAAGCCTCCGTGCTCGTCGTAGGTGATCACCAGCACCGTCTTCGGCCACGCGGGTGAGCTCATCGTCGCGTTCACCACCGACTCGATGAACTGCTGCCCGTACTGCGGATTCGAAGACGGGTGCTCATCGCTCTCGTCGCCGTCGGGGCCGCCCATGAACGAGCCCTCGACCACCGAGACCGGAGGCAGGTTGCCGCTCGCGGCGTCGGAGAGGAACTCGGTGATCGGCCGGAAGTTGTCGAGGTTGGTGCTCAGCAGCCCGATGAACACCGCGGGCGAGGCGACGTCGGTGGTGTACGACTTCCACTGCACGTGGGCGGCGTTGAGCTCGGTGAAGATGCTCTGCGGCGGCTTGTTGGTCGCGGGATCTCTCGAAGGCGCGAGCCCGTTGTCGGTGGCGCCGAACGAGGTCGCGGCCCAGTAGAACGAGCGGTTGGGCTGGGTCGGCCCGAGCAGCGCGCAGAAGTGCGAGTCGGAGATCGCGAAGGTGCGTGCCAGCGAGTAGTAGAAGGGCAGGTCGCTCTCGTCGAGGTAGCCCATCGCGCGCTCGCCGCCGGGATCATTGGTGACCACGAAGCCGTCGTTCTTGCCGCCGTTGTACTGGGTGTGCGCGCCTTCCCAGGAGTGGTTCACGTCGCGAACGCAGTAGTGCGGCGTGTGGTACCGCGAGACCGGGTTGCCGTCGGAGTCGGGGTTGGTGATGTCGCCCGCGGCGCCGTTCACCTCTCCACCGAGCTTCGAGTAGTAGTGATCGAAGCTGCGGTTCTCCTGCATCACCAGCACGATGTGATCGAACGGCATCTGATCGCCGATGCGCGCGGTGCCGGCGAGCGTGTCCTTCGCCATCGCTCCGGCCTTGAAGGTGCACGCGTCGCGCTTCGATTGAGCCTCGGCTTCGCTCTGGCCGGCGTCGGCCGGAGTCGGCGATTTTCCGCAGGCGGCGAGAAGGGCGAGAAAGGGCAGGGCGCGGCGCATCGAGAGCCCTTACAGCAACCCTCGACACTCAATTGCAACGAACATGCGAAACGTGGACCCCCTCCCCCAGCAAGGGGGAGGGTGCCCGCAGGGCGGGAGGGGCGTCACACCTGGGCCGTCGCCTTCTGAATCGCGTCGAAGATCTCTTGTGAGCACGCCGCGAGCACCATGTTGTGCTTCGTCAGCCCATCATTGGCGAGAAAGTCATTAGTGACCCCGCCGGCCTCGCGCACCAGCAGCATCCCGGCGAGCGCGTCCCACGGAGCGAGCTTCGACTCGTAGAACGAATCGAGCCTGCCGCACGCGACCTGACACAGATTGATCGCGGCCGAGCCGAGGCGTCGGTACTCGGCGCCTTGCGCCAGCAGCGAATCGAGCGCGGCGAGCACGTGGCCGCCCGGGCTGCGGCGGTGCGACCCCCAGCCGAGCAGCGCGTCTTCCAGCCGGGTGGTCTTGGCGACCCGAATCGGCTGCCCGTTCATCGTCGCGCCTCGTCCCAACCGGGCGCAGAACTTCTCTTTCGAGGTGGGCGCGTTGACGATGCCGAGCTCGGTCTTGCCGCCGTGCACGAAGGCGATCGCGACGCAGTAGTGCGGCAGGCCGCGCAGAAAGTTGGTGGTGCCGTCGATCGGGTCGACGACCCAGAGGTTGTCTCCGGTGGCGCCGCCCTGTTCTTCGCCCAGCACCTTATCGCCGGGGAACTTCGCGGCCACTCGTTCGCGCACCAGCGTCTCGACCGCGCGGTCGGCCGCGCTCACCAGGTCCTGCGGGCCCTTGTGCTCGATCGCCAGCTCGCTGCGGCGTTCGAACCAGCTCTGCGCCAGCGCGGCGGTTTCGTCTGCAAGGTCTTGGGCGAACGCCCAGCGCGAATCGAGGTCCACGAGGGGTGAGTAAAGCCGGGCCGACCCGAAGTCGAGCGTCAGAACGCGCTACTGGCTGGCGGTGTACAGCGCGTCGTCACACGCGAGGTACCAGCTGTACGCATCGCGCGCCGAGACGCCATCGGCGTCGGCCTCGGGCAGGGCCCGAAGGTAATCGCGCGCGCGGTTCATCGCGTCGTGGCAGTCGCCCAATCGCGCCAGCTCGGCGATCTCCTCCACCCGCTCGTCGATCTTCTGCTTCGCCTCGTTGGCCGCCAGCTCGGCGTCCTTCGAGGTCGCGTTCACCATGTCGACGCGAATGCGCAGAAACTTGGCCATCTCGGCCAGATCCATCGGGCCCGACCTCTCGATCGCCCGCGCGATCACCTCGGCGTTCTCGCCCGGGTTCGGGGTGAAGGTCGCCGTGGAACGCAGCTTGAACTGAAACCCATCGGCCGGAGCGCCCACGCCGACCGCGGTGATCTCCACCTGAACCTGGTGCTCCTTCGCGCTCAGCTCACCTTCGAAGCAGACCACGTCGGGGCCGTTGCCCCGCACCGCCGGCCGATCGTCGAGCTTGCAGGCCAGCTGCACCACCTTGGCGTGGGTCAGCAGATCGGCGTGCGCCGCGACCGAGGTGTGGCTGGTGAGAGAACCAGAAGCGCCCGAGCGGGTGGTGGCACACGCGCAGACGAGAACGAGACACAGAATGGGGAGTTGCCGCACAGGCGATCCATTCTGCCTTAGGACCGCCTGATCAGGAAAATGCCGGGCAGGTCACCGCTTTGTCAGCCGGTCTTGTGCCGGATCTTCAACGGCTTGAGCGCGGGATCCCAGGTGTTGTGCGACGTGTCAGGCGCCACCCGCTTGGGAAACTGCATCAGCTCGGAGGCGATCGGGTGCTCGTGCTGCAACCGCTCGCACGCCCCCAACACCGGGCCCAGCGCCTTCAGGTAGGCGCGCTTGAGCAGCTTGCGCGGCTTCAGGTTCTCACCCGAGAGCGGCCCGCACACGATGTTCACGAACCCTTCCCAGTTCGACTCGTCGAGCGTGTTCTGGCCGATCGAGATCGACGGGCCCAACGCGCGCGCGGTGTGCCACCAGCCGCAGGGCACGAACACCATGTCGCCCGGCTCCAGCACGCTGCGGTACTGGGTCGCCTTCGCCAGCAGCGGGAAGCGCTCGAGGTCCTGGTTCTTCGGGTCGTCGACCAGCGAGATGTTCCCGCGCTCCGGGTCGACGTACATGTACGGCGTGTCCTTCGGCGAGTAGACGATGAACTCCTTCGGCCCGTAGATCTCGGTGATCGTCGCGTGGGCGTTCTCGTCGTCGAAGTGCATCATCGGGAAGCGGCCGCCAGCTCCGCCGATCAGCAACTTCATGTAACCGTCGGGCCGCCGCCAGTACTCCATCATCAGCGGGCTCGCGTACCGCCGCGCGAACGCGTACGGGTTCTGCGGCGAGACGTCGGCCAGCGCCTCGGGCAAGTGCTCGTGGAGGAACAGCCGGTACATGTACGGGCCCGGCTTCTCGATCGTCGACGCCATCACTCCGTCGATGAAGTCAGAGAACGAGAGGCGCTCGTTGTAGCTGATCTGCACCATGTGGTCGCCGAAGCGCTCTTTGAAGAACTGCGGCGTCCACTTGCGCATCGCCGGCCAGCGCGGCGTCGCGTTCTTCACCACCACCGGGCGGCCCGCGCGCACGTAGTCGCGCAGAAAAACTTCGTACGACAGCGCCGGCGCGGTGCGGGTCTCGATCGGCTGAGCGTCAGCCACCACACGCTTGATCAGTTTCGGGTTCGCGGTCTCGGTCATGGCGTTTTTGTGTGTAACGCGCGGCAGTCTATCAGCGCAGTCACCTTTTCCGCGCATGGCGCCTGTTGAAATAAGGTGACGCACGATGCTCGCACTCGCGCTCACCTGCGTGCTCGGCGCCGGCCCCTGGCCCGACGCCCGGGGCCTCGAGCCTGCCACCGGCCCGATTCCCCCGGTGCCGGTGAAACCCAATGAGATCGCCTGGCAGCCCGGCGAGCTCTGGATTCGCCCCGAGCAGCACCGTCACCGCTACGACACCTCCGGCAACCCCGCGGGTCACATCACCGATACCGGAGCCCTGAGCGGGAAGACGATCTATCTGTCTGCCGGCCACGGCTGGGTGTGGACCGACACCGTCACGCCCAACGCCTGGCTCAGCCAGCGCCCCAACACCAACGGCATCGTCGAAGACCTCGTCTCCACCGAGACGGTGAGCCAATGGCTGATCCCGATGTTGATGAACGCGGGAGCGCGGGTGGTCACCGTGCGCGAGAGCGACCTCAACACCCAGATGGTGATCGTCGACGACTCCAGCGCCGGCTACGTCGAGACCGGCACCGGTTTTTCGACCTCGTCGCTCGCCGGCTACGGGCCGATCCCCAGCACGCTCACCGACGGCACCAACCCGTTCGCGCTCGGAGGCAACCGGCTGATGCCGGTCACCACCACCAACACCGCGCACGTCACCTACACCGCCAACTTTCCCGCCGACGGCGATTACAACGTCTACATCAGCTACACCGCCTTCACCGCGCGGGTGACCGACGCGCACTACCTGGTGCACCACGCCGGCGGCGTCACCGAGTTCCGGGTCAACCAGCAGCACCACGGCAGCACCTGGGTGTTGCTCGGGCGGTTCCACTTTCAGAAGGGCATGCAGCAGGCGCTCGAGGTGCAGAACGATTCGCAGTCGGGGCTGACCAACGTCTCGCTCGACGCGGTGCGCTTCGGCGGAGGCATGGGCCTCTACGATCGCGGCGGAGGCCGCTCGGGTCGCCCGCGCTTCGAGGAGTGCAGCCGCTACGCGACCGAGTTCGATGGGGCTCCGGCGAGCGTCTACGACTACCTGACCTCGGGCGACTTCAACGACGACGTCGACTCGCGCAGCCGAATGGCGGCCTATGTGCACGAGACCGGCGAAGACTCGCTCTACCTGTCGTGGCACACCAACGCGACCGGGCTCGCCAACTCCACCGCCACCGGCACCACCATCTACGTCTACGGGCCGAACCCGCCCGACGGCACCTACAACTTCACCGGGGCCGCCGGCAGCGACACCCTCGCCACCGCGGTGCACGACGAGCTGATCAACGACTTCCAGAAGGCGGCCGGGTGGGGCGACGCCAACTGGAAAGATCGCGGCGTCGACTCGGCGTACTTCGGTGAGCTCAACCCGACCCACAACAACGAGATGCCGTCGATTCTGATGGAGATGGCGTTCCACGACTCCGTCGCCGACGCGACCGTGATCAAACAGCCGAAGTGGCGGTACATCGCCACCCGCGCGATCACCCAGGCGGTGATCAAGTGGTTCGCCACCAAAGACGGCGTCGCGGCGCACCTGCCGCCCGAGGCGCCGGTGAGCGTGTCGTCGGTGATCGACGCGAGCGGCGCGGTGCAGGTGAAGTGGCACGCCACCACGCCCGACGCGCAGGGGGTGAGCGGTGACGGCGCCACCGGCTACCGCATCTACGTCAGCCGCGACGGCGTGGCGTGGGACGACGGCGTCGACACCACCGGCACCAGCTGGACCGACCCGAACATGCTCGCGGGCGGAGAGACGCGCTTCTACCGGGTGGCGGCGACCAACGCGGGCGGCGTGTCGTTCCCCTCCGAGACGGTGGGCGTGAGCGGCGCGGCGCGGCGGGTGCTGCTGGTGAACGGCTACGACCGGTTCGACTCGTCGCTCGGCCAGCTCGAAGACCTCAGCGCGTACCAGGATGGCCAGGTGCTGCGAATCTTCGTCGCCCGAATGAACGACGGCTCCTACGTCGCGTCGCACGCAGACGCGGTGTCGCACGCGGGCTGGGGCTTCGAGTCGGCCACCTCGGGCGCGCTCGCGGCGGGTGACGTGTCGGCGGCGAGCTGGCCGGTGGTGAGCTGGATCGGCGGGCGAGGGCACCCCACCAACGCGCTCACCGCTCCGGAAGAGACGGCGCTCACCGGCGCGGCACACCTCTTCTTCTCGGGCTCGGGGCTGGCGGGTTCGGTGAGCCCCACCTTCTTGTCGGCGGCGCTGCAGGCGGGCACCTCGACGATGAGCACCTCTCGCACCGTGAACGGGGCGGGCATTCTCGCGGGCGTAGGCCCGCTCACCCTCGATGACGGCCTGGGCGGGAGCTACGACGTCGGCACGCCCGACGTGTTGACCCCGGGGAGCGCGGCGGAGTCGATCGCTTCGTACTCGACCGGCAACGGTGGAGGCGTGGCTGCCGATCACCAGGTCGTCGCGTTGGGCTTCGGGCTGGAGACCATCGAGTCGCAGGCCGATCGCCGCGAGGTGATGCGGCGGGTGCTGGCCTACTTCGACGTCGCGATGCCCGACGGCGGCGTCGACTCGGGAATGCCCGACGCGGGCGAGCCTCCCGATGCGGGCCCTGCGACCGACGGTGGCGCGATCGATCTGCCGCGGGTGCCGAACCAGTTCCCGGCGGCGAACGTCGGCTGCGGCTGTGGCTCTGCGGGAGCTCCGTTCGTCTGGCTGGCGTTGGTGCTGCTCGCGCGGCGCCGGAGCGTGCGGTGAACGCCACGGCTGAGCGGCCGTTCTTCGTCACCCCGGTGACGATCGCGGCGGTGCTCGCCACTTCGATCGCCGGCATCGTGCAGACCGCGTTCGGCGAGCGGCCGCAGCTGCCGATCGTGCTCGTCACCGGCGGAGTCACGATGCTGATCGGCACGCTCGGCATCTACTGGGCCGAGCGTCAGCCGGGGATTCAGCGGCTCGCGCTCACCCTGGTGGCCTACGCGGCCGCGGTCTGCCTCACGCTCTGGGTCTCTCACGGCGCCTGCATGTTGCTGTCGATGCCGCTGGTGAGCGTCGGGGTGTTGTTCTTCTCGCTCCGCATCGGGTTTTTGCTGGGAGCGGTGAGCACCGGGCTGTTCTCGGCGGCGGTGGTGCGGTTCGCTCCCGCGGGGGCGACGGTGCTGCCGCAGGCCTTGGCGGGTGCGCTGGCGGCGTACGGTTTCGTGTTGGTGTTCTCGACCCTGGCGCGGCGGGAGCGCTATGCGCGGCGCGACCTCGAGCGCATGTCGGCCGAGCTCGAGGCGCTCGCCACCACCCGCGAGCGCAACCGCATCGCGCGCGAGATTCACGACAGCCTGGGGCACTACCTCACCGTGGCGAGCATGCAGCTGGAGGCGTCGCGGTCTGACCCCGAGCACCGCGACGAGCGGGTGGCGAAGGTGGCGCAGCTGCTCCGCGACGGGTTGGGCGAGCTGCGGCGCTCGGTGTCGATGCTGCGAGACGAGACGAGCACCGGGCAGCCGTTCACCGCGGCGATCGCCGAGCTGGTGAAGGACTGCAGCGCCGCCGGTCTCCCCGCCGAGCTGCGCACCCAAGGCGACCCGCGGCCGTTGTCGGGCACGGTCGGCTTCACGCTCTACCGCGCCGCGCAGGAGGCGCTCACCAACGCACGCAAGCACGCCGCGGCGAAGCAGGTGACGGTGGCGCTCGACTACTCGGACCGGGCGGTGAAGCTGACCGTGGCCGACGACGGGAGCGGCGCGGCGACCCAGCTGCAGCCCGGCAATGGGCTCAAGGGGCTGCGCGAGCGGGTCGAGCTGGTCGGCGGCACGGTGGCGTTCGAGCCCTCTCCGGGCGGCGGTGTCACCGTTCGGGTCGAGGTGTCGGCGTGATCAAAGTGGTGCTCGCCGATGATCAGCCGTTGTTCCGCGATGGGTTGAAGGCGGTGCTGGCGGCCGACGCGGAGATCTCGGTGGTGGCCGAGGCAGGCGACGGTGAAGCAGCGATTCGTGCCTGCGAGCAGCACCGGCCCGAGGTGGTGCTGATGGACATTCAGATGCCCGGCACCAATGGCGTGGTGGCCACGCGCAAGCTCAAGGTTCAGCGCCCGGAGTGCAAGGTGCTGGTGCTGACCACGTTCGATCAAGACGAGTACGTGTTCGAGGCGTTGAAAGCGGGAGCGGTGGGGTACCTGCTGAAAGACGCGACCGGCGAGCGGCTGCGAGAAGCGGTGCACGCCGCGGCGCGAGGCGAGTCGTTCCTGCATCCTTCGGTGGCGAGCAAGGTGCTGGGCGAGCTGTCGCGGCTCCAGGCGGGCGGCGGTGCGGTCGCGAACCCGAGCCCGTTCACCGGGCGCGAGGCCGACGTGCTGCGGCTGTTGGTGCGCGGCTCGTCGAACAAGGAGATCGCGTCGGCGCTGTTTCTCGCCGAAGGCACGGTGAAGAACCACGTCACCGCGATACTCGAGAAGCTCGAGGTCGGCGACCGGACTCAGGCGGCGCTGAAAGCGCGCGAGCTCGGCTGGGCGTAGGCGCAGGCGGAGGAGACTGAGCCCCCCGGGAGGGGGCTCAATCTCCTCCCACGTCTACTTCTTCACCTTCATCTCGATCTCACCGGGAATCTCAGTCACCTCACCCGGCTTCACCTCGAACCACCACTGCTGGCCGAACTCGCGCGCCGAATACCCCTGGTACGCCTGCCCTTTGATGTCGGCCTGAATCGCGACGAAGTACGTGCCGGGCGCGACAGGCGCGATGAAAGTGCCATCGAACATCGAGTCCTGAGCGTCGAAGTCGCGCGGCGCGGTGGCATCGACGAACGGCCCGATCCCGAACCCGCCGGGAATCGCGTCGTCGCCCTTCGGCAGCACGAACGAGGTCGGGTACGCATCGGCACCGTCGATCTTCTTCATCTTCCCGCGCACCCAGCCGACCTGATCTGCCGGCTCGCCGAGGTCGAAGGCCGACACGTGCGTGTGGCACACGGTGCACGAGCCATTGCCGATGCGTCCGCTGAACCGGGGATCCGAAAGCTTCGCGCTCACGCCGAGCGCATCGAGCCCCTGCGAGCCCAGCATCGTCTCGGTCGCCGGCCGCGCCGCCAGCCCGCTCGCGAGCGTGTCGACGTTCTTCATCCTCCGCTCGACCTCTTTGCGCCACGGCCAGCGGTAGGCGTTGTTCGTGTGCAGCGCGGTGTAGTACCCGCGACCGGCCTCGTCCTTCTTGCCCGCGCGCACCGCGAGGTCGCCGATCATCGCTTGCATCGCGGGCACGTTGTACGGCGCGATCGGGGTGTCGAAGATCCTCCGCAGGCGGTCGCGGTCCAGCGGTGAGCTCGACGCCGCCAGGTCGTTGGTCGCCGAGAGCACGGTGTCGAACGCGGTGCGCGCCTCGTCGAGGAGATCCTGCGGCGCGTCGGCCCAGCCGGCCACCGCCAGCGTCACCCCGAACTCGGTGAACGCCGGGTGCGTCTTGGCCGCCTCACGCAGCCCATCGAACGAAGCCCGCACCGCGTCGGCGTCACCCGCGTGCCTCGCCTTCAAGTAGATCAGGTACGCCCGCCAGCAGGGCAGCCGCGCGTCGTTCGGAAACTGCGGAATCGCGTCGTCGAACGCCGCCACCGCCTCGTCCAACCGGTCGTATTGATTCGAGCTCGGCCACCGCGATCAGCCCCGCCGCGCCGAGCGCCCGCGAACGCTCCGCGCCGGCCGGCACCTCGGAGTGCAACCACGACCACACCGTCTCGAACTGCCGCAGGTCGTAGTTGAGCGCCCAGATCACCGCCGCCAACGGCTTGGTGGTGTCTTGAGGCCGCTGGGGTACCAGCTCGGCCGTGGTGAACGACGCGGGAGGCGTCTTCTCGGGCGTCTGGTAGCAGGCACTGCAGAACAGGGTCACCGCCAGTAGGAGTTTTCGCATGCCTGATGAGTTGCTCAGCCAGGCGCGAAGATCCGTTTCCGGTGGTCACGATCTCAGGTCACGGGTGACCCGTGACCGTGTTACCTCCGCGGCAACTGTGACGCTGATCCACGGCACGACGTGCGTTGACGGCGATAAGCTCAGACCGTACTTTCCGCGGCGCCCAATACCTTTTCTTCAAGGAGCCTCACCATGGCAGTCAAAGTCGCAATCAACGGTTTCGGCCGCATCGGCCGCCTCGTCCTCCGCGCCGCGCTCACCCGCAAAGAGAAGGACTTCGAGGTGGTGGCGATCAACGACCTCGACAAGCCCGCGACCCTCGCGCACCTCTTCAAGTACGACTCCGTTCACCGCACCTTCCCGGGCAACGTGAAGACCACCGAGAGCGGCTTCGACATCGACGGCCAGCACATCAAGGTCAGCGCCGAGAAAGACGCCACCAAGCTCCCGTGGAAGGACCTCGGCGTTCAGCTGGTGCTGGAGTGCACCGGTAAGTTCACCGCCAAAGAGAAGGCCCAGCTGCACATCGACGCCGGCGCGAAGAAGGTGATCATCTCCGCTCCCGCCAAGGGCGCCGTCGACGCCACCCTGGCGATGGGCATCAACACCGAGATCTACGATCCGGCGAAGCACCACATCATCTCCAACGCCTCCTGCACCACCAACTGCCTCGCCCCGGTCGCCAAGGTGCTCAACGACTCGTTCGGCATCGAGCGCGGTCTGATGACCACCATTCACAGCTACACCAACGACCAGCGCATCCTCGACCTGGTGCACGACGATCTGCGCCGTGCGCGCGCGGCGGCGCTCTCGATGATCCCCGCCTCCACCGGTGCGGCGAAGGCGATCGGCGAGGTGCTGCCGGCGCTGAAGGGCAAGCTGAACGGCTTCGCGGTGCGCGTGCCGACCCCGAACGTGTCGCTGGTCGACCTCACCGTCAACCTGAAGACCGCCGGCAGCGTCGAGGCGATCAACGCGGCGTTCAAGAAGGCCGCCGACGGCCCGCTCAAGGGCGTGCTCGAGTACTCCGACGCCCAGACCGTCTCGATCGACTACTGCGGCAACCCGCACTCGGCGATCTTCGACTCCACCAGCACCCAGGTGATGGACAACCTGGTCAAGGTGCTCGCCTGGTACGACAACGAGTGGGGTTACTCGAACCGCCTCGTCGACGTGTGCAAGTTGGTCGCCTCGAAGATGTAAGGAGTTTCACATGACCCGCTACATCGATCAGCTGGAGCTGGCCAACAAACGCGTCTTCGTTCGCGTCGACTTCAACGTGCCGCTCGACGGCAACCAGAAGGTGACCGACGACACCCGCATTCGCGAGGCCCTGCCGACGATCAAGCACGCGCTCGAGAAGGGCGCGAAGCTGATTCTCGGCTCGCACCTCGGCCGGCCCAAGGGCAACGACCCCAAGCTGTCGATGGAGCCCGCGGCGGAGAAGCTCGCCGAGCTGTTGGGCAAGGAGCACGAGGTGCTCCAGGCCGACGACTGCATCGGCGAGGGCGTGCAGAAGATGGCCAAGGAGCTGAAGAGCGGCCAGGTGCTGATGCTCGAGAACCTCCGCTTCCACAAACAGGAAGAGGCCAACGACCCCGAGTTCGCTCAGCAGCTCGCCTCGCTCTGCGACGTCTACGTCAACGACGCGTTCGGCACCGCCCACCGCGCCCACGCGTCGACCGCCGGCATGGTTCCCTTCGTCAAAGAGAAGGCCGCCGGCTTCTTGATGAAGAAGGAGATCGAGCAGCTCGGAAAGCTGCTCAAGGGCGCGGCGAAGCCGTACATCGCGGTGCTCGGAGGCGCCAAGGTCTCCGACAAGATCAAGGTGATCGAGAACCTGATGCCGAAGGTGAACGGGATCTTGATCGGCGGCGCGATGGCCTACACGTTCTTGAAGGCGCAGGGCATCGAGACCGGCAAGTCGCGGGTCGAAGAAGACAAGCTCACGCTGGCCACCAAGCTGCTCGAGGCGGCCGGCCGGTTGGGCTGCGAGCTGATGCTGCCGATCGATCACATCGTCGGCACCAGCCCCGACGAGAAGTCCGAAGCGCGTGAAGTTCCGGAGCGCGCGATCCCGAAAGAGATGATGGGCCTCGACATCGGCCCCAAGACCCGGGAGTCGTACAAGCAGCGCATTCGCAACGCCAAGACCGTGCTCTGGAACGGCCCGATGGGGTTGTTCGAGGTCGAGAAGTTCGCCGCCGGCACCAAGTCGGTGGCCGAGGCGATGGCGGCCAACACCGAGGCCCAGACCGTGGTCGGCGGCGGCGACTCCGCGGCGGCGGTGAACGAGTTCGGGCTGGCTTCGAAGATGACCCACGTCTCCACCGGTGGCGGTGCGTCGCTCGAGCTGCTCGAGGGCAAAGAGCTCCCCGGGATCAAGGCACTCGAATGAGCCGAAAAGCGCTGATCTGCGGCAACTGGAAGATGAACAAGACGGTGGGCGAGTCGCTCACCCTGGTGCGCGAGCTGCGCGGGCTGTTGTCGCAGGTGCGCGATCGCGTCGAGGTGGCGGTGGCTCCGCCGTTCACCGCGTTGCACCCGGTGGCGAAGGCGCTCGAAGACTCGAACATTCTGCTCGCGGCGCAGAACTGCCACGCCGAGGCCTCGGGCGCGTTCACCGGCGAGGTGGCCGCTCCGATGCTGAAGGAGGTCGGCTGCAGCTACGTGATTGTCGGCCACTCCGAGCGCCGCCAGTTCTTCGGCGAGACCGACGTCGGCGTGAACGCCAAGGTGCGCGCGATTCTGAAGGCGCAGCTGCTGCCGATCATCTGCGTCGGCGAGACGCTGCAGGAGCGCGAAGCGGGCCGCACCCTCGAGGTGGTCACCACCCAGGTGAAGGGCTGCCTCAACGGCTTCGACGCGGCGACCGGCAAGACCTTCGTGCTCGCCTACGAACCGGTGTGGGCGATCGGCACCGGCAAGGTGGCGACCCCGCGGCAGGCGCAGGAAGTTCACGCCCACATTCGCGGGCTGCTCAAGGAGCTCTGGGCCGGCGCGGCCGACGAGGTGCGCATTCAGTACGGCGGCTCGGTGAAGGCCGACAACGCGGCCGAGCTGTTGTCGCAGCCCGACATCGACGGCGCGCTGGTGGGTGGCGCTTCGTTGAAGGGCGCCGAGTTCGCGGCGATCGTGAAGGCGCGCGCCTGAGCTGGGCGGGGCGGGGCGAGCCCGATCGGCGTCAGGCGCTGTTCGGCGGCCGAGGCGAGGTGCGGGTGTGGAGCCTGCTCGATCAGGTTCCCGCGCCGTTCGACTGCGTGCTCGGCTGTGAGCTCGACCCCAACGGTCACGTCGGCGCGCACGTGCAGGAAGACTGCGCCGAGGTGGTGATCGTCACCGATGGGGAGGGCGAGGCGCACGTCTCGGGCACTTCCGTCACGCTCACGCCTGGCGCCGTGGTGCCTTTGCCACTGGGCGCGTCGCTCGAGCTGTCCAACGCGTCACGGTCACAGCCACTGCGCTACCTGATCGTGAAAGCGTTACTCGGGTGAAACAGCGCCCGCTGGCGCATCGAATTACTCGAATCCATGGAGGCATTCATGGAAGAGCTCACCGCTCGAGTTGAGAAGACGATTCACGCGCCGATCTCCGAAGTCTGGGAGGCGCTGATGGACACCAAGAAGCTGAAGAAGTTCTTCTTCGGCGCCGACATCGAGACCGACTGGAAGGTCGGCTCGGAGATCAAGATGCGCGGCCAGTTCAAGGGCAAGCCCTACGAGGACAAGGGCGCGGTGCTGATCGACGAGCCGATGCACATCTTGAGCTTCAGCCACTTCAGCCCGCTGCTCGGCCAGCCCGACGAGCCCGAGAACTACCACGTGGTCACCATCGTGCTCGACCCCGAGAGCGACCAGGAGACCCACGTCGAGCTGATGCAGTCGAACCTGACCGGCGGTGTGCGCGACTCCGACGTGAAGAACAAGGCGGAGTACGAGAAGAACTGGAACCAGGTTCTCGATGGCCTCGAGAAGCTGGTGAAGCACTAACGGTCGAACACCACCACCTCGGGGCCATTGGGCGCCGAGAAGTCCGACCAGCGCACCCACTTGGGGCGAACTCTGAAGTGGCTGATGCCGGGCCACTTCAGCCGCTCGTCCCCGTCGGGAAACGCCGCCAGGTAGACCTTCAGCAGCCGTTCGAGGTCGGCGCCCTGCAGCCGATCGGCAGCCCCGTCGAGCTGCACCGTCTTCTCGCCCTCGTACACCGTCAGGCTCACCCGCGGGTCGCGCTGGAGGTTGGCGGCCTTGCGGGTGTCGAGCAGGGTGTCGAACACGATCTCGCCCTCCGGGCTCACCGCGATGCCGACCACCGCCGACTGGGGCGCTCCGCCGGAGCCCAGGGAGGCGACCACCCCGTGCTTCTGCCGCCTGAGGAAGACGACCACCTCTTCGAAGGTCATGACCGAAGCCGCTTAGCATGCGCTTGCAGGCCCGCTGTGCGTGTGGTTAACCCCCCTCGCCGTTCGCGGTCTGGAGCCTGAATGCTTCCCTTCGTCAGCACGATTCACATTCTTCTCTGCGTCTTCATGATCTTCGTGATCCTCCTGCAGCCGGGGAAGGATGCGGGCATGGGCGCGGCCTTCGGCGGCGGCGCGGCGACCAGCGCGTTCGGCGGCCGTGGCGCGGTGACCTTTCTCGGCAAGGTGACGGCGGTCTGCGCGGTGGCGTTCTTCGTCACTTCGCTCGGCCTCTCCTTCGTCGGCCTCCGCAAGTCGGTCGCCGGCAGCATCGTGGCTCCCAAGCCGGCCGCGACCGATACCAAGAAAGACGCCCCCTCGGCTCCGGCCCAGGGCGCGTCAGACAGCAAGACCGGTGACGTCAACAAGGCAGATGCCGACAAGGGTGCGGCGCCTGCGGCGTTGCCGCCCCCCAGCGGGACCGAAGCGGTTCCTGCAGACAAGGCGCCCGAAGAGAAGAAATGACGGGGGCTCGTACATAGAATTGCCCAGGTGGTGGAATTGGTAGACACACCAGCTTGAGGGGCTGGCGCTTCGCGGCGTGCGGGTTCGAATCCCGCCTTGGGCACTAACGCATTAGGCTGTACCGATGACGAACCGGTTCTTCCCCTCGGTCGTGATCGCAGTGATGTTCTTCGGCTGTGGTGATGAGCGCCCGAGCGCTCTCCCGGCCAGCGAAACCCGGCAACCGATCGCCTACGGCACCAGCGACACCACCCACGACGCGGTGGTGGCGGTGCTCAGCTCTGCCCCCGGAGGCAGCTTCACCGAGTGCAGCGGCGTGCTGGTGCAGGTGACGAACGGCACCGGCTACGTGCTCACCGCCGCGCACTGCTGCAACCAGTCGGTCCCGGCGTTGGTGGTGATGAGCGCCGACTATTCGGTCGGTCTCCAGTACCTCGGCGGCGGCACGCCTCAGCCTCCGACCTACGCTGTGGTCCCCGCGTCGGTCTACTACGACAGCAAGTACAACCAGCAGGACTGGGACTTCTGCATGTTGAAGTTCAGCGGCGTTCCCGCCGGCACCCAGGTGATCCCCGTTCCCGCTGGAGCCGATGGCCTCGTGCTCAACGACTCCGTCGAGTACGTCGGCTTCGGCGTCACCGACACCAACATGAACAACTCCCATCGCCGCACCGGCACCTCGGCGATCGACATTTCCCTCGGCACGCTCGATTTCGCCGCGAGCGCGGGCGGCGCGAGCCACATTCCCGGGACCTGCGAAGGCGACAGCGGAGGCCCCGCGCTGTTCCCGGCCGGCGCCACCCCGAGCACGCAGACCGTGGTGGGCATCGCCTCGTACGGCAACAGCGCCACCTGCGCTTCCAACACCATCTCGGCTTCTTCACGGGTCACCTCCGAGACCGGCACCGGCGGCTTCATCACCAGCTTCCTCGCCGACACACCGATTGGTACCCAGGGCGGCCAGGTCAGCTGTCAGGACTGTTTTTCCCAAGCGCAGAGCGGGGCCTGCCAGTCGCAGGCGCAGGCGTGCGCGAACGACAACAACTGCCTCAACCTCGCGCAGTGCCTGAACGCGTGTCCCTCAGGGTCGCAGACGTGCGTCGACAACTGCAACAACACGTATCCAACGGGCGTCAACCTCTACAACGCGTTCGTCAGCTGCTCCTGCATGGCGTGCGCGGCCAGCTGCGCGTCGGCCTGCGGTTCGAGTGACGGTGGCACCGACGGCGGCTTCGGCGATGGCGGCGTCGACGGTGGCGCGGGCGGCGGCGGTGGAGGCGGCGGATCGGCGACCGGTGGCGGCAGCGCAGCGGGTGGCGGCAGCGCGATGGGCGGTGGATCTGCGGCAGGCGGAGGCAGCGCGACGGGTGGCGGAGCGGCGACCGGCGGTGGAACCGCGACGGGTGGCGGGGCGGCGACCGGCGGCGGGGCTGCGACGGGCGGCGGAGTTGCGAGCGGTGGCGGCAGCGCGACCGGCGGCGGGGCCGCGACCGGCGGAGGCAGTGCGACCGGTGGTGGCAGTGCGACCGGCGGAGGCAGCGCCACCGGCGGCGGAGGCAGCGCGCCGAAGTCGGGCTGTGGGTGCAACGGGGTCGACGGAGCCCTCCCACTCGCCCTGTTGGCGCTGCTGTCCCTGCGCCGGCGATTCCCCGGGTGAGCGTCGACTCCCAACACCGCGATCCGCGCAAACACCCAACCGTGTCTCCATTGGGTGCGGCCGGATCAGCAATTCAGCGCCTTTAACCTCCGGCACGGCACGTGCGATTGCGGTCTGTCGGGCCGCGGCGTGACACTCAACTTGTGCCCGAGAGGTGGACGATGACGCGCGAAGAGCTGGACCGGTTGGCCTCGACCCTCGGTGGTCTCTGCATTCTCGGTACGCTGCCCGGCAGCCCGGCGGAACAAGCCGGGTTGCGTTACGGCGACATCGTGCTGGAGGTGAACGGCACCGCGACTCCGAACTGGGTGGCGTACATGTCGGCGATCAACACCCAGGGCCGGGCGATGAGCGTGCGCTTCTTTCGCGACGGCGCCGAACAGCACGTCACCCTGGAGCTGGAGCGCGAGCGCGGCGTCACCGACCCCGGCACGCTGCTGTCCGACGTGGCCAGCCGTGCGCTCTCGAAGGCGATCTTCGAGAACCTCAAGGAGCAGCACGCGCCGATGCAGACTTCGGTGAAGCGCACCCTCCTCAATTGAGCTGGGTGCCGCGCGGCTGCTCGATTCGCAGCAGGCCCGCCGCCGCACGCCCCGCGTCGCCGAGCGAACGCCGCACCAGCTCGTCGATCTCGCGGTGGAGCCGGTTGAAACGATCGACGTGCTGGGTCGCGCGCAGCGCCGCCAGGTCGGGCAGCAGACTGACGAAGCTGCCGTCGAGGCCGATCGTCTCCAGCGTACAGGGCAGCTCCCACGGGCTCGCCGCCCAACGCTCCGCCACCCGGATGCAGGTCGCGATCGCCTCCCGCACCTCCGAGCCGATGCGCCGCTTGTCGTTCGATTCGATCGCCGCCGAGACCCGCTGGTAGAGCGTCGGCTCGTTGCGCACCACCTGCCAGAGGCGAAACCCGCCCGGCTCTTCACAGAGAGCCACGCAGCGGTGCGGCGACAGCCAGCTCGACAGCGACGCGTGGGCCTGCGCCCAGCGAATCAACGCCGCACGTCCGGTCTCCGCATCGCCGAACAGAGCGCCCGGCGCGGAGTGAAACCGCCACCCGTTGTTGCCGAGCGCGATCCACTCGCCCGGCGTCGTCTCGCGCGCGGCCACCTCGCCGGCGCTCGCCTCCTGCAGCAACACCCGGCCGTTGATCGGCGGCCAGATGCCTCCGCCGGGGATCTGGGCGTCGGGCACCCTGATGCCTCCCGGCAACACCCGCTCGGCTTCGCGCGGTGCCTCGGCCGCGAACGGGTCGCGCACCGGCTCGTCGAGTGCGTCGATCAGCGGCAGCGCCTTCAGTTGACCCAACAGCTGGGTCTGAGCGTCGGGTGACTTCGAGCGCACCATCAGCGCGCCCTGGCGGTGCAGCTCCCGCACCCGGTCGAGCGCGAGCCTGACCGCGAACACGAACGCTTCGCGAATGCCCTCGCCGCGCGAAGCCACCGACTCGATCACCGCCAGGCCGTGTTGGCCTCGCAGCAGCGCCACCGGCACCACGTCGGGCAGGTCGCGCTTGTTCGCCTGGAGCACCGCGCCCACCATCGGCCCTTCGATCTTGCGCAGCAGCGTGAGCAGCTCGTCGAGCTGGGCCTGACTGTCGGCCAGCCCGCTCCGGGAGGTGTCTCCCACGAAGACCACCGCGTCGGCGGTGGCGAGCAGGGCCTGCCGCCGTGCCGCGAGCGACTTCTGCCCGGGCACGCTGAGCAGCTCGCAGCGTATCGGCCGGCCCTCGTAGCGCCCGCCGGTGTACTCGAGCCAGTCGAAGAACAGGGTGCGGCCACCCGCCGACTGCTCGGGGGTGTGGAGCCGGCCCTGCCCGAACCGCTGGGCGAGCGACTGCAGCGTCGTGGTCTTACCCGCGGCGGGAGGGCCGTCGTACACGATGCGTACGACGACCTGCTCCGAATCGGCATCCACCCAGGCCATGGGCAGCCTCTCTCTAGCTCAGCCCCGCGACGTGTTTGACGACCGCGCTCCGCACGATCGCCAGGTTCGCCGCGCTCCGGTCGGCGGCGAGGTAGATGAACGTGCCGGTGCCGATCATCTTGATCAGGTGAATCTGATCGCCCAGCGTCAGCAGCATGTCCTCCAGGTGGGTCTTCAGGTTCAGCGAGCGCATGATCTTCAGCTTCTGCTTCACCATCTCGGAGTTGTAGGCGCTCGCCGCGGCGAGATCGAAGTCGGGCCGCACCGACTTCAGGCCCAGCGTCATTCCCGAGTCGAGGTCGACCAGCGAGGCCGCCATGAAGCCCGGAATCTCGGCGGCGATCTTTTCGAACGTGTCCACGATCTGTTTTTCAGAAGGCATCTTTGGTTTTCCCTTTGTGAGTTGGAGTGGGGTTTGGAGCTGCAGGTTCAGATCGCGAGGTCCTTCTCGATCGCGGCCAGCGCGTGCCGCGCCATCGCCAGGTTCGACTTGGTCTTGTCGAGCGCCAGGTAGATGAACAGCGAGTCGTTCGAGCTCAGCGGCCGAATCAGGTGGTACTGCCGCCCGAGCGTGATCAGAATGTCTTCGATCTGATCGTTGAGGCTGAGCGCCTTCATCGTCTTGCGCTTCGCCCGCACCACCTCGGTGTTGCCCGCCGCCGCGACCTCCAGGTTCACCGACGAGCTGCCGCCGCTGGCGGCCAACATCATGCCGCTGTTCGAGTCGACGATGCAGGCACCGATGCAACCGTCGATTTCCATCAGTTTGGGGAGTGCTTCTTTCGGGCTGGCCATTTTTGACTGCTCCTCTTGGGTGGGTACTGCGGGTGGGGTGCTGCACTTCGAAAAGCTCTAGGAGGCGGCGCTCGGGATCGGGACGCTGCTGTGCACCGCGGCGGTGAAGCCGTGGCCGTGGAGGCGCCGCATCAGCGCCGAGAAGTCGTCGCGGCCGGTGCAGCGCACCAGCCAGGTGAGCCCGTCGTTGCGCCAGCCCACCCAGGTGCCGCCGTGGCCGTCGAACGCGAACTTGAGCGCCTCGCTCCGCGCCGGCCCGTCGGCGAGGCTCTGCGCCGCCCACGCCCCCGCCGCGCGCAGCTCACGCAGCTGGGCGAAGCCCTCGGGCAGCTGGCAGGCGATCAACACCTCGCCCGGCCGGTCGAACACCGCCGCCACCCGCGTGCCCGCCACCTCCACCAGCAGCCCGGCCAAGAGCTGCGCCTTCACCTCGCCGCGCGCGACCGCGTTGGCGTGGCACAACAGCTCCACCGGCAAGAAGGTGAACGCCGACTGGTAACCCCGGGCGCGGTGCGAGACCCAGTGCGGCTCCGACGCCCACGGCTGCACCATCAGCAGCGACTCGGCGGTGTGGTGGAGCAACGCCAGCCGCAGCGCCTGCGGTGTCACCCGGCCCTCCGAGACCAACAGCTCTCCCAGCGGCCGCTGCCGCAGCTTGCAGGCCTGAAACAGGTTCTCGGCCTCGGCGTTGTCCATCGGCGGCGAGGCGCACTCGCGGAGCAGATCGCTCAGCCGCCGCCGCAGCGCCGGCGCCGCCGCCCAGCACACCCGGCCGTGCTCGAGCAGCAGCATCCCCGCCACCTTGGGGTCGCTTCCGAAGACGAGCGCACCGGTCGACTCCGCCGGCAGCTCCTCGACCCGCGAGAGCACCCGCAGCGCGGTGTCGGCGCCGTCTGGCGCGACCGAGCCGGTCATAGCACCACGTCGCTCTCGACCTCTGACAGCAGGTACCGCGCCATCGCGAGGTTCGCCCGCTTGCGCTCCAGGGTGAGAAAGAAGAAGTACCGGGGGTCGCGCCCCACCACCCGCAACAGGTGGTACTCGCGCTTGAGGGTGATCACGATGTCCTGCACTTCGTCGCCCAGGTGCAGCTTGGCGATGGTGTCGCGCTTGGCGGTCACCAGCGCGGCGTGGCCCATCGCCAGCTCGTCGACCGCTTCGATGCCGCTCGCCGCCAGCGACGCCACGCAGACCTTGTGGTCGAGCTCGATCAGCGCGGCGCTGGTGAAGCCCTCGGCCCGAGCCAGCCGCCCCAGCTGATCATGAATGTTGCCCGGCACCGGCTCGGCGCGCGCGGCGCCGGGGTCGGGCTCGAGCGACGCCAGCGCGTCGAACTCTTCTTCCGACAGCTCGTCGCTCTTGCCGGCCGCGCGCTCGTCGAGCAGCCGGTACGCCTCCAGCAGCAGCTCCGAGAGCCCCTGGTGAATGGTGCGCTGCCCCGACTTGCCCGCGTGCCACGAGAAGTTGCCCGAGGTCCACGCCAGGATCGCGTTGAACGCCGCCACCCCGCGCACGCCGGGCGCCTCGGCGTCGACCACGCTCCCCGACTCGAACCAGATCTGGCCCCGCCCGACCGGCGAGTCGATGCGCAACACACCGGTGCGGTTGGCCAGCCCGTACAGCTGCACCACCTCGCCCAGCATGCTGACCGCGATCGCGCCGCTGAAGGCCGACGGCGCCGGCTGCTCGCACACCCGCGCCAGCGTCTCGAGCAGGGTGTGAAAGGTGAACGGCTTGGGCAGGTAGGCGAACCGCCCGCCGCGTGCGTCCTGCTCCACCTGCGCGGTGGGGTAGGCGGTCATCACCACCACCGGCACCGGGCCCCAGCGCTGGTGAAGACGGGTGACCAGCTCGAGGCCGTTCACGTGCGGCATGCGCACGTCGGTGATCAGCGCGGCCGGGCGCTCCTTCTCGATCCACTGCGCGACCTCGCGCGGGTCGGTGCTCCCGCGCACCAGGTTCGGCCCCAGCTCGCGCGTCAGCATGTTGACGGTGGCCCCCACCAGCTCCGACTCGTCGTCGACCATCCAAACCGGGCCTGGGGGCAAGCTCAGCGGCTTCATCGCTGGGTGGTCGCAAGAGCAACCTGCACGCCAGCGATGCCCTCGCGCTAACCCGGCGGTTCGCCGTCACCGCGCACATTCGCGCCGGTAACGGAGTGACCATCGGCGGTCAGGGACGGACCGGTTTCAAACCATACAGCTGGAGCCGCTTGCGCAGCGCCAGGCGAGACATGCCCAGTCGATCGGCCGCGTGGGTGAGATTCCCACCACAGTCATTGAAGACGGCGACGATGTGCCGTTTTGTTACCTCTTCCAGACTGAGAGACAACGCGGGCTCGGGAAGGGATCGCGCCGGAGTGACCAGCGCCTCGGTCGCGCGCAGCTCGAGCGGCAGATGGCCGGGGCCGATCGGCGCTCCGGCGGCGAGCACCAGCGCGCGCTCGATCACGTTGCGCAGCTCGCGCACGTTACCCGGCCAATCGTGCCGGCTGAGCAGGTCCAGCACCGCCGGCCCGACGTTGGGCGTGCCGGTGCCGAGCTCGCGGCCCAGCTTGGCGAAGAAGTGGAGCGCCAGGTGCACGATGTCGTCGCGGCGCTCCCGCAGCGGCGGCACCCGAATCTCGAACACCCTCAGCCGCGCGTAGAGGTCGGCCCGAAACCGGCCCTGGTCGATCAGCGCCAGCAGATCGCGGTTGGTGGCCGCCACCAGCCGGGTGTCGACCTCCACCGGCTCCTCGCCGCCGAGTCTTCGAAACGGGTGGCCCTCGAGCACCCGGAGCAGCTTGCTCTGGAGGTCCAACGGCAGCTCGCCGATCTCGTCGAGGAACAGCACGCCCCCGTCGGCCTGCTCGAACAGCCCCTTGCGCCGCTTGCTCGCGCCGGTGAACGAGCCCACCTCGTGGCCGAACAGCTCCGACTCCATCAGCGAGGCGGGAAAGCAGGCGGCGTTGGCCGACACCATCGGCGCGCCGGCGCGCTTCGACAGCTGGTGGAGCAGGTTGGCGGCGACCTCTTTGCCGACCCCGGGCTCGCCGGTGATCAGCACCGTGGTGCGCGGCGCGGCGGCGGCGGCGACGATCAGCTCCATCGACCGCTTCCACTGCGGGCTCTCGCCCACCACCGCGGAGAGGCCTCCGCTGTTGAGCAGCGCGCCCGCCCGGCGGGAGGCCGCGTACTGAGACGCCGACGCCACCGCCGACAGCAGCGTCTGCCGGTCGGCCGGCTTGGTGAGGTAATCGACCGCGCCCTTGCGCATCGCCTGCACCACCGTGGGCGGGTCGATCAGCCCGGTGAGACAGATCACCGGCAGCCAGGGGTCGACCGCGATGATCTCGTCGAGCACCGACAAGCCGTCGGAGTCGGGCAGCCGCAGATCGAGGAACGCCACGTCGAAGGTCTGGGCGCGGGCGGTGGAGATCGCCTCGTCGGCCCGGTGGGCGACCGACACCTGGTGCCCTCCGCCCTGGAGCAGCGCGGTGAGCGCGAAGGTGTAGCCGGCGTCGTCGTCGACCAGCAGAACATGGGACATGCCGCTCACCAGTAGGCCCTCAACGAGGTGGCCGAAGACGGCAGCAACAGCGCGAAGACCGCGCCTTCTTCGGAGGGCCGAAGCTGAACGTCTCCGCCGTTGAGCCGCGCGAGGTCGCGCGCGATCGCCAGCCCAAGGCCAGTCCCCTCGGCCTTGGTGGTGAAGAAAGGGTCGAAGATGCGCGCCTGCACGTCGGCCGGCACGCCGGGGCCGTCGTCCTTGACGGTGATCCACACCGAGGGCACCGGGCCGTGGCCTTCTTCGACCTGAACCGCGACGCTGGAGCGCGCCATGTCGAGCGCGTTCTCGATCAGGTTGACCAGAATCTGCTCGGCGTGGAGCACGTCGACCAGCACCGGCATCACCTCGTCTTCTTCGGGCAGCTCGAGCTTCACCGCGGTGTCGCGCGGGCGCAGCAGCGAGGTGGCGCGATCGACCAGAAAGCCCGGCCGGTGGAGCGCGCGGTTGGGCTGCTTGGGCCGGCTGTAGGCGAGCGAGTGTTTGATCAGTGACTCCACCCGCGACACCAGCCCCGGTATGCGCACCAGGGCCGACTCCAGCGCAGGCTCCTCCGAGATCGCCACCTCGGTGAGGCTCAAGATCGCCGCCAGCGGGTTGCGCACCTCGTGGGCGAAGCCGGCGATCACCGAGTCGATCGTCTTGCGCAGCTGCACCGTGGCCAGCGCCTGCGACTCGGCGAGGTACTCGTTCACCGAGGTGATGGTGGCGACCAGCCCCGACGCCGCCTGCTGGGAGGGCAGCGGTGAGATCTTCACCAGCAGCCGGCCGCCGAGCGGGGTGATGCCCTGGTACGAGCCGGTGGTCTCTCGCGCGAACGTCTCGACGTCTTCGGGGGCCTCCGGCGGCACCAGCTCGACCAGGCGACGCCCTTCGAGCTGCGCGGGGGAGGTGACGCCGAGCACCGCCTGAGCTGTGGGATCAGCGGTCACGACACGGGCGTCTTCGGTCAACTCAAGCCAGCCGACGCGAACGAGTCGCAGCGGCGACGCCTGTGCGGTCCACTCCAATTGTTGCCCCCGAAACGTCCCACGCGAATACAAAAACAATAATGTGAGATCTGTCACAGCGCCGCAAGCAGACAGTCTTGAACTTGGAGGCGCGGCGCGGGTCAGCCAGACCCGGCAGATTCGACCGGCTTGTGCGATGAAGCGGTCTCGACCATCTTGCGCGCCGAATGAACGCTCTTCCGCCGATCGAGCCGCTGCTGCGCTCTGCGCTCGAGCAGTGCCCGTTCGGCGCGGCGTACTACCAGGCCGAGCGCTGCGTGTGGGTCAACCGGGCGCTGTGCGAGATGATGGGCCACAGCGCCGAGAAGATGCTCAGTACCGATCCGTACACTTTTCTCACCCCCAGCCACGAGCAGTCGGTGCGGGAGCGGGCCCGCGCGCGCAGCAGAGGCGAGTCGCCCACCTCGATCTACGAGATCGAAGCGCGGCGCGGCGACGGCTCGCTGATCAGCATGGAGGTCGAGACCTGGCGCACCCAGCAGGGCGACGTGCTGGTGTTCTACCGCGACCTCGCCAGCCGCAAGCTGGCCCAGGGGCTGCTCGAAGGCCTCGCCCGGGTGGCGGAGCAGCTCCAGCGCTCCCGCACGCCGGAGGCGGTGATCACCGCCGCCCTCGACGGGCTCTACGCGCTCGGCTACCAGTCGACGATCTCGGTGGTCGCGCCGGGAGGTGGCTACACCAGCCGGTGGCGCTTCACGCCCGAGGTCGAGGCGATGATGAGGCCGGTGTTCGTGGAGCGGATACCGGTCGGCTTCTACGCGCCGCTCGACGTCGCGGTGCAGACGCTGGTGCCGGTGTTCGTCGAAGACCTGATCGACTCGCTCAACCGCAACATCGATCGCTCGACGATGGAGATTCGGGTCGAGCGGGTGACCGAGCTGCGCAAGCGCGGCATCGACAAGCTGGCGATCGCGCCGATGCGGGTGCACGGCAAACCGTACGGCGCGCTGCTGGTGGCCGCGGAAGGCTTGAGCCGCGACACCGCCGCCGCGCTCTCGTTGTTCGCCGCCCAGCTGGCGAGCGCGATCGAGGTGGCCGAGACGATCGTCGAGATGCAGCACAAGAACCGCCACCTCGCGGCGGTGAACGCGCTCGCCAACCTGGGCAACGAGGCCGACCCCTCCGAGCTGCCACGGCGGCTGCTCGAGATCGTGGTCGAGGCCACCTCCAGCGACGCCGCCTCGGTGTTCAAGGCGGGCAAAGAAGCGCTGGAGATCGAAGCGACGGTGAACGTGCCGGAGTGGTTCGCGCAGAAGTACAGCCGGCTGCCGTTCGCCAACACCGTCACCGGCGGCGCAGCCGCCAAGCGCAAGGCCCAGGCGCTGATGGTGGAAGACTGGCCCAAAGCCCGGCACGAAGACCTCACCAGCGCGGGCGGCATCGCCTCGGCGCTGCTGCCGCTGGAGGTGAAGGGCAAGCTCAACGGTCTGCTGGTGCTCAGCCGCAGCCGCCGCGAGCCCTACCGCGAAGAAGAGCTCGCCGACGCCGAGCTGCTGGCGGCCCAGGTGGCGGTGCAGCTGGAGCGCGCCCGGCTGGTGCTCGCGCTGCGCCACAGCTACGACGAGCTGGCCCGCACCCAGAAGGAGCTGGTGAAGCAGGAGCGCCTCGCCGCGCTCGGTGAGCTCTCGGCGGTGATCGCCCACGAGGTGCGCAACCCGCTGGCGGTGGTGTTCAACTCGCTCGCCTCGCTCCGCCGCGCCAACGTCTCAGAAGACGCGCGCGCGTTGCTGGCGATCGTCTCCGAAGAGTCGGAGCGGCTCGACCGGCTGGTGAACGACCTGCTCGACTTCGCAAGGCCGAACGAGCCGCGAATCGCGCCCGAGGCTCCCGCGCTTTTGGTGGCGAGCGCGGTCGACGCCGCCCGCCGCGGCACCGGCTTGCACGGCGTCGAGCTCACCGTCGATCTCGCGGAGGGGTTGCCGCACGTGATGATCGACCTCCACCTCTGCCACCAGGCGCTGCTCAACCTGGTGCTCAACGCGGCGCAGGCGGCGGGCCGCAACGGCAAGGTGCTGGTGCGGGCGCGATTCGACGCCGACCACAAGCCACCGGCGGTGCGCCTCGAGGTGCGCGACAGCGGCGCCGGCATCGCGCCCGAGCTCGCCGACCGCATCTTTCAGCCGTTCTTCACCACCCGCGCCTCGGGCACCGGCCTGGGCCTGGCGCTGGTGAAGCGAATCGCGGAGTCGCACCGGGCGGAGATCGGCTTCGAGTCGAAGCCGGGGCAGGGCACCACCTTCTCGCTCTGGCTGCCGATCGCCGGCTGAGACTCAGCTCTGCGCCGGCAGCAGCTCGGGGCGCCAGGGCCGCGCCACCGGGTGACTGTCGTGAAGGGGCGCTGGGCGCTCGCTCCAGGTTCCGTTCTCGAACACGAACAGCGAGCCGGCCCGTTCCTCTCCGCCGTTGGCGGGGCGCACCCAGGCGAAGCACATCGCGCCGTAGCGCTGGGTGCAGGCGAGGTCGTGAAACGCGGGCGACCAGGTGCCGGTGTTGAGGTACTCGACGCCCTTCACCCAGGTGTGGAGCTCGTCGTGGGTGTGGCCGTGAATCACCCGGCGCACCCCGAGCAGGCGGGCGGCAGAGGCGGCGACGTCGCGCCCGCGCGCCGCGGCTTCGGTCACCTGGGAGCGCACCCGGCGCAGGTAGGCGACGACCAGCGGCGCCGCCACCAGCGCGGGAAAGCCGAGCCAGCCCACCGACACCGCCGCCAGCTGGCGTGCGACCGCGAAGCTGAGCGCGCAGAAGATCGCGGCGAACAGGAACACCAGCACCCGGTCGAGCCAGAGCTCCTGCGCCACCCGCCACGGCGTCTGCACCGCGGGCCGCGCGCGCAGCTCGCGCATCGCCCACACCTCGGCCGGCGCGACGTTCGACTTCGCGGCGATCGCCTGCGCCTTTTCCTTCAAGGTGGAGATCTCGATCGGCCGGGCGGGCAGGGCGCCCTCCCAGGTGGCGTGGAGCAGGGTGACGCAGGCGCCCCAGAACCAGGTCCAGACCAGCAGCGGCTGAATCGCGATCACGTCGCGCACGAAGAAGCGCACGTACTCGAGCAGGTTCGGCTTGATGAAGCTCTTGTCGACGTGCGGGTTGAACAACCCCATGCCGTTGATCATGTAGCGCTCGGCCAGGTTGCCGAACGGGAGCCGCACCCGGGCGGGCGTCTTCTCGCCGTCGACGAACGGGTTCATCGGGTCGAGCACCAGGCAGTACTCGTCGTGCTGGTGGCCGTGCTCGATCAGGGTGTCGTGGTTGCTGACGTAGAACCAGTCGGCGATTCGCACCCGGGCGCGGAGCGCGGCGTCGCCACCGGTGACCGCCGCGACCAGCGCTTCGTGCACGCTCGGCCAGTGGAGCTCGACGTCGTGGTTGCCGATCACGAACACCACCCGGTGGCCCCGTGTCACGAACGTGTGAAGCGCTTCGACGAACACCGCGTGCTCGTGAAGAATGCGGCCCAGCTTGAAGAGCGACTTCTGCTCCTCGCTGTTCAGCCCGCGCAGCCGCTCCACCCAACCGACCGAGAAGCCGGCGCCGTCTTCGGGCCGGGCGAGCACGCTGTCGAAGTCGAACACGTCGCCGTTGAGCACCAATTCGATCGTCTCTTGGGGCAGTTGGGCGTGCAGGCGCTCCAACAGCTGGGCGAAGTCGCCGTCGACGAAGTGCTCGGCGCGCTTGTACGCCTTCCAGTGTGGGTGCCGATCCGACCCCGCCTCCGCCTCGGTGAGGTGAAGGTCGCTGAGGACGATGGTGTGCCGCGTCTTCGAGAAATCGTTCTCCACGGTAGCCAATAGACCAGGCCCACGTGGCGCTCCCGCGAAGCGCGGGTGACACTTTGATCACAAATTCTTCTGCGGGCTGCGCAGCACCTTCCACGCCTCGTCGCGCGACTTGAATACCTGGCCGATGTTCTTCACGCCGCCTTCTTTGAGAATGCGCACGCTCTGCAGCTCGCCGATCGCCGAGTCGGCGATCACCCGCGCGGTGCGGCGCATGCGCTTCGCCTTCGCCCAGGCGTTGAGCACCGCGATCTTCTCCGCCAGCTCCGGCGCCAGCGCGGTCACCGCGGTCTGGTCGACCAGGCAGTCCCAATCGCCCTTGGAGGCGAGCTTCTCGATCGCCGCCCGAATCGCCTTGTCGTACCGGTCGAAGGCGGCCTGCGACGGGTACCGCGGGTAGTGCACCTCGAGAACGCGCTCCGCCTCGTGCACCACGACGGTCCATTCGTCGCTCATGCCCCGACTGTAGCCGAGGGTTGGCACCGTTCGGTAACGCCAGCCAATCTTCACGTGACCGCGGCGGGCCGCACCCCCAGCCTGTGCGCATGTCGACCACCACCCTCGAAGGCGTTCACTGCAGCATCAGCATCTACCTCGCCTCCCCGATGGCGCTGGTGATTCGAATCGAAGGGCAAGACGCCGGTGAGCTCGGCGAGCGCCCGTTCGAGGTGCTCGATCAGCTGCTGGCGAAGAGCGATCGGCCGCAGCTGTTCGTCGACGCGCGCGAGGCGAGAGGGCCGAGCGTCGACGTGAGCGCGAAGTGGGCGAAGTGGCTGCGCGACAACCAGGAGCGCTATCGCATGGTGAACATGCTCACCCGCTCGAAGTTCGTGCAGCTCACCGCCGACTTCGTGCAGCGCTTCGCCCAGCTCGGCGATCGCATGCGCATCTACACCGAGGCAGCGGCCTTTGACACCGCGCTCTCGCTCGCGGCTCCGTAGCAGCGGGTTGTCAGCGGTCGCGACGAACTGTGCACGAAAGTGAACAGGCGATGGCGTCCCAAGTCTACGCAGTGGCGTGAGCGGTCCCTGTCATTTCTTGCAGCGCGACGGCAATATTCGCCTCCGCATGTGGCGCACGCGTGCACTCCTGACGCTGATCGCGATCGGCCTCGCCGCGTGTCGCGGCGCGCCGGCGGAGAAAACGCAGATCGCCTCACGCACCGCCGCGGTTACGCAGGCGCCGTCGCTCTCGCCCACCCGCCACCTGCGCCGCATCTTCCTCACCTTGAAGGGCACCGAGCCCACCGCCGCGCAGTACCAGCAGGCGCTCGACGCGGCCGACGCCGGCACCTTCGACGCCTTCGCCGATTCGCAGATCGACACCGCGCTGGCCTCGCCGGAGTTCTACGGCCGGGTCTACGACTGGGGGCACGACTACCTGCGGGTCGGCGACTACAAGCGCGGCACCACCGAGGGCGGCTCGAGCGCGGCGTGGAAGGGCGGCATGTCGGCGCGGCTCACCCCGTGCGGCGCCGGCACGCTGCACGCGGGTCAGCTGTTTCACGGCGCGGGGCAGATTCAGAACGGCGACCCGTCGAGCGTGTGCGACGACTCCAACGCGCCGGTGAACAGCGTCGAGCCGTGGTGGTCGCCCGGCTCGATGGTGAGCGTGGTCGGCTCGGCCGGCACTGGCGTCACCACCGTCGGCAACACCGACTGCGGCAAGCTCTACTGCGGCGACACCCAGTGCCACTACCCGGCGCAGGGCTGCTCGTGCGGGCCGAACCTCACCTACTGCTACCCGTTCGAAGAAGATCGGCCGGGCTACCAGTACGCGGTGGAGCGCGACTCGAGCCCGTTCTTCGACGGCACCTACCGCCGGCTGCTGTGGGAAGAGCCGGCCCGGCTGTTCGCCTACCTGATCACCCAGAATCAGCCGTTCGACGATCTGATCGAGGGCAGCTACACCGTCGCCCCGCGCAAGCTGCAGCACGTCTACGCCCGCTGGGGGCGAATGAACTCCGACAACGCGGCGGCGATCGACGCGTCGAGCTGGTGGAAGACCGCCACCGACAGCTGGGACAAGGTCGAGGTCTCGTCGCTCCACCCGAACCTGCTCTCGGAGCGCGCCTACAGCTTCGACCCGCGCACCGACATGGGCTCGCCCAAGGGCGTCGGCGCGGCGGGCGTGCTCACGATGTTGGGCCCGGCGTCGTGGTTTCCCCGCGAGCGGGTGCGGGCGGCGCGTTGGCTGGAGACGTTCGCCTGCCAGAACTTCACCGCGCCCGACCCGTCGATCGTCTTCACCCCCGCGTACACCAACGACCCCCAGAGCCAGGGCCCCTGTCAGCACTGCCACCGGCGCATCGACCCGGCGGCGATTCACTTCAAGCGGCTGGAGATCGAAGACGAGCAGCCGTACCACGGCCAGGGCCACGCCAACTTCGGCGGCATCGGCGACTGGTCGTGGCGCAAGACGCCCACCGTCTCGTTCCCCGACCCCAACTCGCCGGGCGGCGTCTACTGGCGGCAGCCGTACGGGCGCTGGAACGTCTCGTTCGCGGCGAACACCTTTCTCACTCCGGTCACCACCGCGCAGCTGATGGCCAACCCCGACGCGCGCTTCATCGACTTCCTGCCGCCGGGCAACGCGCTGTTCGGCGCCGAGAGCGACGGCACCATCGGCCCCTTGGGGTTCGGCAAGCTGATGGTGCAGTCGGGCCAGTTCGATCGCTGCGCGGTCGACAAGATCTTCGAGAAGTTCATGGGGCGGCGGCTCGACGTCGCCCACGAGTCGGCGCTCGAAGACCTGCTGGTGCAGCAGTTCGTCTCTGGCGGCCGCAAGGTGAAGCCGTTCATCAAGCAGCTGATGCTGTCTGACGAGTTCGGGAGGGGCCGATGAAGCGCCTCCTGCTGGTGCTGCTGCTCGTGGGCTGCACCGGCAAGATCAGCATGCCCAACGGCGTCGTCACCGGCGGCGGCTCGCAGGCCGGCGGAGGCACCGGGCAGGGTGGGGGCCTCGGCGCGGCGGGCGGCGGCTCGAGCGCGGGCGGCGGCACCGCTGCCGGCGGAGGGGGAGCCACCGGGGACGGCGGCGTCGCCTACCTCTCGAATCAAGACGTCTACAACCGGCTCAAGGTCACCTGCTCGGGCTGCCACACCATCGATCAGCGGCCGTTCTTCGCCGACGAGATCTCGTTCGAGAACCTGATCGTCTACAACCCGACCTGGATCAAGCCGGGCGATCCCGACAACAGCGATCTGCTCCACCTGTTCGACGCCACCCTGGGCACCGAGCAGATGCCGCCGCTGCCGAGCGCGCCGTTCGCGACGCTGTCGGCCAACGGGCTGACCCAGATCACGATCGCCGAGATCAGACAGTGGATTCGCACCTTGCCTCCGCAGACCGCGACCGCGTTCGACCCGGTCGACGTGCGGCGCAAGTCGGCCTCGCAGATGCTGCAGAGCCTCTACGATCAGCTCGGCCTCGACGAGAGCGACTTCTTCAACGCCAGCACCCAGGGCGGCGTCACCTATCGCATGGACCCCAACGCCGGCGACGCCTACGCGATTCGGAGCGTCGACCTCACGCCGTACACCGGCCCGTTCGATCAGGGCGGCAGCCTCTACTCCGCGCTCGGCGGCGCCTACTGGCTCGACGGCAAGCTCAGCCGCGACGACGTCACCACCAACGCGCTGCAGGCGCTGGTGCCGATCTCCCAGGCCTGGTGCCGCAAGGCGGTGAGCAAGAGCGGCAACACCGCGGTGCTCAACCTGGCGACCTTGAACGACGCCACTTCCACGCCCGCGGGCGAGGCGGCGATTCGCGCCAACCTGGGCTACCTCTACCTGCGCATGCTGGGCGAGCCTGCGCCGGCCTCCGAGATCGACGATCTCGAGAACAACGTCTTCAAGGCCTACGAGCCGAAGGGCGCCGCGGTGGCGTGGACCGCGGTGTGCGCCGCGTTGGTGAGAGACCCGCTGTGGATTCTGTACTGAGCGAACGATGAAACTGTCGCGACGACATCTGCTGCGGGCCACCCTGGGAGCGACCCAGACGGCGCTGTTGTCGCGCGCGGTGACGCCCAGGCTCGCCTGGGGCCAGACCAGCACCGGGCCGACCAAGCTGCTCACCTTGTTCCTCGGCGGAGGCTGGCAGTCTCCGTGGGCGTTCGTGCCCTTCAGCGACACCGAGGTGGGCCAGATCATCCCCTCGCCGCACGTGAAGAGCGGCGAGCCCTGCTACTTCGCCGCCAGCGACATGGTGAACCTCGACGGGTCCTCCGGCCTGACCGGAGCGCTCCGGCTGCCGAAGCTGTGGGATCAGACCGCGCTCGCCGCCGGCATGCCCGACCCGCGCACCGGCGGCGCCACCTCGCCCAACGGCTGGTCGTGGGTGCAGAACCAGCTCTGGCAGAACGCGATGGTGGTGCACGGCGTCGACCAGATGACGGTCGCCCACGTCGGCGGCACCATCAGCGCGCTCACCGGCGTCGCCTCCTCCGAGTTCAAGTCGCCCGCGCTCAACGCCTACGTCGCCGACGCGCTCTCCAGCCGCTTCCCCGATCGGCCGCTGCCGAGCGTGTGGATCAGCGGCCCCGCGCCCGAGTCGCCCGGCCTGAAAGCCACTGCTGCGCCGGCCCGCATCACCCAGGCGTCTGACCTCAAGTTCCTCTACTCCGATCAGCTGAGCGGCCCGTGGGCGAACCTGCACGCCGCCGACGTGATGTCGAACATCGCGCCGCTGGGCTTCGACGGCTCGCCGATCGCCAACGCCGGGTTCGTGCTCAACCCGATCGAAGATCGCGTCGCCCGGCGATTGCGCGGCATGAAGGGCCAGCTGAACCCGGCCTCCGAAGGCGTGCTCCAGCAGCTCTACGACGGCCTGTCGCAGGTGAGCCGGGTGCTCGCCAAAGACGTCACCGGCATGGTGCAGAACACCCAGGGCGTTCAGTACAGCCCGGTGCCGTTCTGGGGCCCGTCGGGGGGAGGCCACTTCGCGGTCGACGTGCCCGGCTTCAAGAACGACAGCGGCTCGACCTGGTCGGCCGATTTCGATCTCGCCCTGCGGCTGCTCAAGAGCGACGTCTGTTCGGCGGTCGGCGTCTCGGCGCAGGCGCCGCAGAACGCCAGCTGGGACAACGGCCACGCCGAGGGTCACGAGGTGCAGTTCGTTCAGGTGCGCGCGATGCTCGAGGTGATCGGCCAGCTGCTGGGCGAGATGAAGGCCACCCCCGGCAAGACCGCCGGCCAGTCGCTGCTCGACGAGACGCTGGTGGTGGTGATCTCCGACTTCGCCCGCACCTGGCCCAACTCCGCGCCGTCGTCAGACCACTGGGCGTCGAACTCGGTGATCTTCGCGGGCGGTGGCATCAACACCAACCGCATGCTCGGCGGCTACGTGGTGGGCGACCCCAACGCCACCGGCTTTCTCGGCCAGCCGATCGACGTCGCCGAGGTCACCGGCACCGTGAACCGGGTGCCGCGCAGCGCCGACATCGTCACCACCGCCTGCGCCGTGCTCGGGGTGACCGGCATTCGCATCAGCGGTGGCAACGGAGAGATCCTCGGCGTGCGCCAGGGCACGTGATCACCCACGCGTGCGCGGGCATCTATTTGTTTGCACAGCGACCCGCGCCGCCGGGTCTTGGGTGTCGAAATGCTCAGAAGTCCCTCCACTTTCTCGTTGGTTGCGCTCGCAGGCCTGGCTTTTACCCTCGTCGCCGCCCCGGTCGCCCTGGCCACGGTTTCCCACCTCCCTTCGTGGGGCCCGCTGGCGATCGCCGCCGCTGCCGTGCTCGGTCTGATGCTGGTGCCGTCGGCCCAGCGCGACTGAAGCAACTCTGACCGTCTGGTTCAGATAATCCCTTTGAAGTTTGGCCTGGTAACGTTGCGCGCTGAGTTTTCGCGGGTGGGAGTGCGCGCACCAACGCCGAGCTTCGCCTCGGAGAGGAAAATCAGATGGCCCCTGTCAAACCGAAGCTGACGACGACTCCCCCTCAGGTCAAGGCGCCCCCGCCTTCGCCGCCGCCCGCGCCTCCCAAGGCCGACCCCCCGAAGGCCGACGCCAACCCGGTCGCCAACGACAAGTTCGCCGACCCGGTGAAGACCCCAGACGGCGCAGGCCAGGCCCAGCCTCAGAAGTACGACGTCAGCGACGACGCCGCGCTGGCGAAGCTGAAGCTGAGCAAGAAGCCCGACGACAAGCAGATGGCGATGGAGATCGAGAACGCCCGAAAGAGCTACGCCCCGCTGCTCAAGGGCGGCGCGAAGATCTACATCAACCGGCCGCCGGGCAACTCGGGCGCGCCGGTGCTGACGATGGTGCCCAAGGCGCTGGTCGACAACCCGAACCAGAAGTTCAACACCGTGGTGCACTACGGCGGCATGCACGGCACCGCCGCCAACCCCGACCCGGCGGCCGACTCGAACAAGAAGATCGGCGCCGCGATCAACGGCACGCCTCCCACGGTCTACATTCTTCCCGAGGCGAAGAGCCCGGTGAAGGACCCCGGCCGCAAGCTCCATCAGCCCGGCGACTACGACCCCGACTGGAGCGTCGCGAAGGAGCCGCGCTCGACTGCCGACGACTGCCTCAAAGCGGCGGGGCTGAAGCCCACCGGCGGTGCGAACAAGCTCACCGTCTCGGCCCACTCGGCCGGCGGCCGCGCGGTGGTGAACGCGATCAACAACGGCAAGCTCGACTGCGATCAGCTGGTGCTCCAAGACTCGCTCTACCAGTTCAAGCCGCCCCCGGCGCAGACGGTGCTCGACTGGGCGAAGACCCCGGCCGCCGCCAACACCAAAGAGATCGACTACGTGCACGCCGACGGCGGCAACGGCGATCAGGGCAAGATGCCCAAGGGTCTGCAGCTGCCCAACGGCATCAAGTTCCAGCGCATCGAGAAGCCCCACCACTACGACGCCGACTTCGTCGTGCCGTAGAGGAGTTTTTCCCCGGGGCAGCAATACTGCTCGCTTCACCCGCCGCCAGCGCAAGAGGATCTCGCTCATGCGAAAGGTCCTCTTCCTGGCGGCGTTTTCTCTCGCGACGTTCAACTGCAGCGGCTCCAACGGCGGCACCGGCGGCGGCTCGGCCACCGGCGGTGGCTCGTCAGCGGGTGGCGGCTCCGCGGTTGGCGGTGGCTCCGCGGCCGGCGGTGGCTCCGCGACCGGCGGCGGCACCTCTGACGGCGGCGGCGGCATCGGAGGCGGAACCGGCGGCGGCACCTCCGACGGCGGCGGTGGCATCGGCGGAGGCACCGGTGGTGGCGGGGGCGGGGCGGGCATCACCTGTCACTTCACCCGCGACGCGGTCGGCAACGACGGTGGCTCGGCCGACGGCGGCGGCGAGTGCATCGTGCAGGCGGCGCTCGACAACAACCCGCCCGGCGTGGCGTTCACCGTTCGAGACAGCAACAACGCGGCGATCTTCGCGTTCGCCGGCACCATCGACGGCGCCACCACGTTCAGCGCCGGCACCTACACCCTGGCCGACATTCCCGTGGGCGGAGGGGTGATCGATGAGTGCGTCGCGATCTGCAACAACGGTGGCTGCGCCGACGGCGCCGGCAACGGGATCCCCAACTACGGCACCTTCACCATTCACGTCACCGACCCGGGCCCGGCACAGATGGGCGCGCTCTGGAACAACTCGCACGGCGACGCCACCCTCAACATGATCGCGGTGCCGGCCACGCCCTGCTCGGGCACCGACACCGTCAGCGTCACCTGGTAGTCAGTGGAGCTTGCGCTCCAGCCACTCGACCGCGGTGGCGCATTGCTTCAGCTGCTCCGACAACCAGGGGAGCAGCTTGGGTGAGTAGACGACCGCCGCGGGCACCTTGGGAAAGTCGAAGCCCAGGCCCTTGAGCTTGAGCAGCTCGGCGCGCGGGTGCTCGGGGTCGAAGCCCCGCGGCACCCGCTTCAGCGCCTCGAACGAAGCGACCCCGAAGCCCTTCGCCTTCAGCTTCTTCACCCGCTTCGAGAGCTCTTCGCCGTCGTCCTCGTCGAGGATCAGCTTGCGAAACTTCTCCAGGTCGGGGCCCGGCAACATCCAGTGGCCGGCGGCGCCGAAGTTCTCCTCCAGCCCGAAGTGCATGTAGATCGCCGCCGCGCCGCCGAACTCCTCGTCGCCCGGGCCGGTGTCGAGCCCCACCATCGCCGCGATGTTCGTCTTGTAGGGGCTCTTGTCCTTCGCGAAGCGCACGTCGCGCTGAATGCGAAAGATCTTCGGCTCCTTGATCGGTAGGCCTTTGTACGCCTTGCCGATCGCCGGCAGCAGGCCCTCGAGCAGCGCCTTCATCGGCTCCACCCACAGCGTCTCGTAGTCGCTCTTGTGGGCCTTGAACCAGTCGCGGTCCTGGCGCTTGCCGAGCTCTTTGAAGAAGGCGTGACCTTTTTTGCTGAAACCTGAGAAACGCATCAGGTGGGCTTAGTGTGTCACCCGTTCGTCAGCAAAATGAATCCGCTTACGAGCGACCGCCGTAACTGGTTTCATAGGACGGCCAAGTGACGGACGCCGACGTACATGACGAGCTGTGGGTGGTGCTCTTCGGGGGCGACGCGCCTTCGCTGGCCCGCGCGCGCGCCCACGTCGACGGTTGCGAGGCCTGCCAGAAGGGAGAGCAGATGTTCGGCAGGCTGTGGGGGGCGGTGGCGGGGTTCTTGTCGCCGGTCACGCCGCCCTCCGAGGCGCGATCGAAGCTGCTCGATCGGGTGAGAAAAGACGATCGCCTCGCCCATTTCGTGCCCGAGCTGGCCGAGCTGTTCGACCTCACCGAAGACGAAGCGAAACAGCTGGTGCGCGACGCTCGTGATCCCTCCAAGTGGCTGGCGGGGCCGGCCCCGGGAGTCGAGCTGCTGCCGGTGAACACCGGCCCGAAGGCGCACGGCATGGATCGAATCTCCACCCTGGTGAAGCTCGCGCCCGGCGCCACGCTGCCCGAGCACACCCACGCCGGCACCGAGCGGGTGCTGGTGATTCAAGGCGGCTACCACGACAGCGGAGGCCGTGAGGTCTGGCGCGGTGAGGTTCACCGCATGGAGGTCGGCAGCACCCACTCGTTCACCGCGGTGGGGAACGAGCCCTGCATTTGCGCCTCGCTGGCTGGAGTCGACCCGGAGGACTGACTGGCGTCTGCCGACATCGAGCGCGACACCGATCGCGCTCTCGTCGATGGAATCGTGCGCGGGGAGGAGCGCGCGCTCGATGCGTTGTACGCGCGCCACTCGTCGCGCGTGTACGCGATCGCCTTGCGCGTGCTCCAGGACGCCCACGAAGCCGAGGAGTCGCTGCAGGAGACCTTCTTCGAGCTCTGGCGCTCCGCCACCCGCTTCGACGCCGGCCGCGCCTCGGTGGAGGGGTGGATCTCGACCATCGCCCGCACCCGCGCGATCGACCGGCTCCGCCGCCGCGACGTTCGCCAGCGCACCGCCGACCTCGCCTCGCTCGAGGCGCTCCCCACCGTGCCCACGCCCGAAGACGAGTCGTCGGCCTCGCGGCTGAAAGACCTGATGAAGCGGGCGATCGACCAGCTGCCCAAGGAGCAGCGCGAGGCGATCGAGCTGGCCTACTTTCACGGCCTGCCGCAAGCCGAGATCGCCGAAGCGACCGATACGCCCCTGGGCACGGTGAAGACGCGGCTTCGGCTTGCACTCCTGAAGCTGGGCGCCGATCCTGCGCTCTCACGCTAGGGGGCCCCAATGCCATTTCCGAACGCCGACCTGAAGGCGGCGATGTTGAACCCGACGGTGGCGTCGAAGTTCAACGGCTACGACTGCATCGAAACCTCGGAGACCTGGAAGTGGGCGTTCGCGCCTCTTCCCTCCAACGCGTCGGTGGCCTGGCCCGGCTACGCCACCACCGCGATTCCCACCGTGATCGACGGCCAGCAGATCGTGATTCAGCCCTGGCTCGGGCACTGCCAGAAGTTTCTCGGGGTCGACCGCTTTCCCGGTGGGTTCGGCGCCGAGGTCGGCATCTACGTCACCGAGCCGCGCAAAGACCCGATCCCCGACGGGCTGGCGGTGCTCCCGTGGATGAAGGTGTTGCTCGAGGGCGCCCACTGGTTCGGCGGCAACCACCTCTGGTGGCCGAAGTTCGAGGCGATGTTCGACATCTCGTTCAAGGTGATCAACCCGGTCACCGGCAAGGTGATGCTCGAGAAGACCGAGGCCAAGCCGACCTACTGGTCGAACCTGTGGATGCAGCCGGGCGAGTACGACCGCTACAAGAAAGACGTCGGCGGGCAGGTGCCGTTCCCCAGCGCGTACAACATGGTGATGACCGTGGCCGGCAAGCAGTTCGGCTGGCACGGCGCCGGGCCGTTGGGCTGAGCCTAGAGCGGCGGCGGTGGAGGCGGTGGCGTCTGCTCGTACAGCCGCGGCGGGGGTGGCGGCGCGGGCGCGGTCTCTGGGTCTGACTTCGGGCGGGTGAAGTCGAAGCTGAAGCCGAGGGTGAACACCGGCATCCACGCGATGCGGTCGCGCACCAGCGGCATCGTCACCCCGAAGTGGAGCGCGGCGCTCGGCGCCACCTGCACCCGCGCTCCGCCCGAGAGCAGGATCTGCAGGTCGTAGTCGACGCTGGTGCCACAGCCGGTGCAGGTGGTGGTGTTCTTGGTCAGCGTCGGCTGGCTGCTCAACGACGGGCCGAGCCAGAAGCGGGCGATGCCGGCGCGAAAGGTGATCGCGCTGCTCAAGGTCGAGCCGATCGCCACCTGGCTGGTGGTGCCGCTCAGCGTGTCGGCGTAGGGCAGCACGTCGAAGCCCCAGCCGAAGGTGGTGATCAACCCGACGCCGTTGTCGAGCTCACCGGCGAAGCCGATGCGGGTGCGAAAACCGAACAGCAGCTGCTCGCCGATTCTGAGCTCGTTGGGGGTGGCGTGCACCGCCGCGCTGCTCGGCGAGCCGTAGAGGTTGCCGCCCACCAGCACGTGCTCGGCGACCCGAATCATGCCGCCCAGGTCGGGTTGAACGCCGGCGATCTGGTCGCCGGTGTCGGAGCGCTGCGCGGTCGCCGAGTTCAAGTCGATCGGGATCGGCAGCGCCGAGATCGAGCCGTAAGCCGAGGCGGCGTACTCGGGGTTGGGGGCCACCGCGCCCGGCTCGGTCGACTGGAGCGGGATCATCAGGGTGCGCGAAATCGGCGTGGTCGCGCAACCCACGGTCCACAGCGCCAAGCCCAGCCAGAGCACCCCTCGCATCGCGGCTCCCGTGAGCAAGTGTAGCGCCACCTCAACCCCCCGATGCCACTGAGGGCAGGGCAGGGTGGAGTGTGAATGTCCCTGCACGGGGCTGACAGCGCTGCCCTCACTTCAGGTAGCGCTTCACCGTGTCGACCAGCGCCCGCGGCCCGGCTGATTTGCGCAGCCACCCGGCCGCGCCGCAGCTGTTGGCGAGCTCGCGCAGCTGAGACTCGTCGCGATCAGAGAACAGAATCACCGGCGCCTTCGAGAGCTCGTGGCCCTTGAGCGCCCGCAACACCTGGTCGCCCTGCACCACCGGCATGCTCACGTCGAGCATCACCAGGTCGAAGCGCTCGCGCCGCACCGCCGAGGGCACCATCAGCGGGTTGTCGAGCGTCTTCACCTCGAAGCCGGCGCCCTCCAGCGTCACCCGGGTCGACTCGAGGACGATCGGGCTGTCGTCGACCACCAGAATGCGTTTGCGCGCCGGCCCCGCCTCGGCCGCCTGGAGCACCGCGTCGGCGAGCGGCGAGTCACCCGCCGGCTTCGGCCTCGACAGCTGCACCTGATCCATCAGCCAGCCGGCGACCTTCTCGATCGGCAGCACCTCGTCGGCCGCGCCCAGCTCCAGCGCCGCCTGCGGCATCCCGAACACCGCCGAGGTCTTCGCGTCTTGCACCGCCGTGCGCGCGCCCGCCTGCCGCAGAGCCAGCAGGCCCTGGGCGCCGTCGTTGCCCATGCCGGTGAGCAGCGCACCCGCACCGTCGGCGCCCGCCGCGAACGCCATCGACTCGAACATCACCGTCGCCGACGGGCAGTGGAGCGAGTTCTTCGGCAGCTCCAGGCGAACGGTGAGCTGCGCGGTGACGGTGAGGTGCCTGCCCGGCGCGCCGAGGTACACCTTGCCCGGCTCCAGCTTCTGCTCGTGCTCGGCCCGCACCACCGGCAGCCCGGAGCGTTCGTTCAAGTAGTGCAGAAAGCTGTCGAAGAAGTCGGCCGCCATGTGCTGCACCACCAGCACCGGAGTGGGGAAGTTCTTCGGCAGCGCGTGGAGCACGGTCGAGAGCGCCTTCGGGCCGCCGGTCGACGCGCCGAGGCCGACCAGCTTCGCCGGGCCGCTGCGGGGCGGGCGCGGCTCGGGCGCCTTCACCCGCTTGTCGGAGACCACGCCGCTGTCGGCGATCTTCGCCATCTGCTCGGCGAAGCGCGCCAGCACGCTGGAGTCGCCGCCGAAGATCGCCGACTTCGGCACCAGCTCGAGCGCGCCGCGGCTCAACGCCTCGAACACCAGGTCTTCGCCTTTGCGCGGCGAGCGCTCGCTGATCACCACCAGCGGCACCGGGCGCGCGGCCATGATCTTCTCGATCGCCTTCAGGCCGCCCATGCCGGGCATCGAGAGATCCATCGTGATCAGATCGGGCTGGAGCGAGAGCGCGAGATCGAGCGCCTGCTCGCCGGTCTTCGCTTCGGCGATCACCTTCAGGCGGCGATCGAGCTCGAGCACTTTGCGTAACGCTTCCCGGGTCAGATCGGAGTCATCGACGATCAGGACCTTGAACGGGGCGGCCACGTTACGACCCTATCGTACCCCTGTTTGAGGCCTACTTTTCGGCCTCCGGCGCGTTTGCTTGCTGCCAGGTGCTACAGCAATGATTAAGCTTGAAGCAGGTCGTAAATCTTCCCAGCTGCTCGCCGCGCCTTAGCTTTGTCGCCTTCGATGAGACACGACGACCGACAGCTCGAGCTTCCTCTCGCCAACCGCAAGCCGGCGCCCGCGCTCCGGGTGATCAAAGGCGAAGGCAAGGCACGCCCCGATCCCCTGGTGAATCGCGACGCAGTGGCCCGGGTGTTGGTGGGCGCGGGCGTCGATCTGCTGCTGAAGCGAATCAGCCCCGAGCGGGCCGAGGCGATCGAAGAGCAGGTGAACGAGGCGCTCGATCTGTTCGATCGGGTCGATCGTGACCCCACCGCTCAGCCCCGGCTGCAGGCGGTGCTCGACGACCTCGAGCGCCTGGTGCGTCAGTCGGCCGAGGTTCGGCTGCGCCGCAAGATCTAACCCAGCCTGAATCGTTGCCTCCGAGGGACCCCCTGCCTACGATCCACGGGCGGGGTCCCTCTTTTTGTCGATCGAGCGCTTCGGCGACTACCAGCTGCTCAAGAAGCTCGCCACCGGCGGCATGGCCGAGATCTGGCTCGCGCGTCAGCAGGGGCTGGAGGGCTTCGAGAAGCTCCTGGTGGTGAAGCGAATTCTGCCGCACCTGGCTGAGAACTCGGAGTTCGTGAAGATGTTCTTGGACGAGGCGCGCATCGCGGCGCGGCTCAACCACCCGAACATCGTTCAGATCTTCAACCTCGGCGCCCAAGACGACACCTACTTCATCGCGATGGAGTACATCCACGGAGAGGACGTGCGCCGCGCCTGGAAGCGCGCCGACGCCGCCCAGAAGCCGATTCCCGTGCCGTTGGTGTGCCGCATCATCATGGATGCCTCGGCCGGCCTCGACTACGCCCACAAGAAGACCGACCAGGGCGGCAAGCCGCTCGGCATCGTTCACCGCGACATCAGCCCGCAGAACATTCTGGTCACCTTCGAAGGCGGGGTGAAGGTGGTCGACTTCGGCATCGCCAAGGCGGCCGACCAGGCGACGGTGACCCGCTCCGGGGTGTTGAAGGGCAAGTACTCGTACATGTCGCCCGAGCAGGCGTCGGGCATGAAGGTCGACTCGCGCAGCGACATCTTCGCGCTCGGGGTGGTGCTCTACGAGCTGCTCACGCTCACCCGGCTGTTCAAGCGCTCGAACGACATTCAGACCCTCAACGCGGTCACCGAGTGCGACGTGCTGCCGCCGTCGAAGGTGCGCGGCGATCGGGTGCCCGCCTCGCTCGACCCGGTGGTGATGAAGGCGCTGGCGAAGAACCCCGCCGATCGCTGGCAGACCGCGAACGACCTCCAGGCCGCGCTCGAGAACTGGCTGCTGCAGAACCAGTTTCCCAGCTCGTCGGTGCACCTCGCCGCGTTCCTGCAGGACATCTACGCCGACCGGCTCGCCCGCGAAGCGCAAGAAGGTCAGATTCTGATCGAGTCGCTCGACCAGTCGCGCGAGCTCGAGAGCATGTCGAAGGAGAAAGCCTCGCGCTCGGGCGCCGTCTCGCGCCCGCGGTCGATCGACGTCGACCTCGAGGAGGCCACCAAGTCGGTCACCCAGGCCGGCGACGACGACGAGCTGCCCGAGCGCGCCACGCCCGGCGGCCAGTACAACGACGAAGAGGCGCCCACCCGGCGGGAGCGGTCGGGCTCGCAGTCGCGCAAGCAGCTCCAGGCGGCGCTCGACAAAGAGAAGAAGTCGCAGAGCGGCTCGCACTCCAAGAAGGTGGTGGTGCAGGAGCTGGAGCGGCGGCAGACGCTCTCGATTCAGCAGACCGAGACCCAGCGGCAGCGCTCTCCCTCGCGCGGGCTCTTGTTCGTGGCGGCGGTCGCGGCGGCGGTGATCGGCGTGCTGGCGGTGCTCTACTTCAAGGGCACCCAGCGGGCGGAGGTGCACCTCACCTCCGAGCCCACCGGCGCGGCGGTGCGGGTCGACGGGCGGCTGTTGTCGGGGCTGGCCACGCCGTGCCAGCTGCCGCCGATGCGGCCGGGGGTGTACCGGCTGAAGCTGATTCACCCTGGCTACCAGGACTTCGAGACCGAGTTCACCGTGCCGCTGACCGGCGAGGTGCAGCTGGGGCCGTTCAAGCTGGAGGCGAACGCGGTCGCCACCGGGCCCGACGGCGGCGCGGCGGTGTCTCCATTCGTGAGCGTCACCCTCAAGGTCGAGCCTCCCGAGGCCGAGCTCTACGTCGATGGAAAACCGAAGGGGAAGGGCGCGCTCACCTTTCAGGAGCCGGTCGGCGCGACGCTGCGGCTGGAGGCCCGGCTCGAGGGCTACGTAACGTCGAGCGAGACCGTCACCGTGCACGATGCGGTCGACCGCATGATTCGCCTCGAGAAGGCCCAGGTGCGGGACTCGGGCGCGGCCCAGGTGGTGCGCGATCCTCCGGAGCAGCACAAGATCGTGCGCGACCCGCCGCCGCAGAAGCACGAGAAGCAGTACGGCATGGTGCGGTTCGTGGTGAAGCCGTGGGCGAACGTCAGCTGCGGCACCTACAAGCTCGGCCAGACGCCGTTCGGAGACACTCCGCTGCCGGTCGGCACCTACGAGTGCACCCTCACCACCGACGACTACCCCAGCCGCACGGTGTCGGTGACGGTGAAGCCGAACGAGACGTCGCGGGTCGCGGTGAACTTCTGAGCGGCGCCGGAGAGCAGAAGCACGTCGACGCGCTGCGCGGAGCGGGGAAGCTCGCGGTCGCGGCCACCCTCGGCGTCACCGGCATCGTCGAAGAGCTCCACCGCACCATCGCCTCGGGGCCGCTGATTCTCGGCTCGCCGTTGAAGGGGCCGGCGAAGGCGCTCACCGGCCTGGTGTACGGCACCATTCGCGGGGTCACCGGGCTGGTCGGCTCGGGCCTCGACGCGGCGCTGGCCAGCCTGGCGCCGCTGCTCGGTCAGGGCGTGCCGGGGCCGCAGCGCGAGGCGTTGCAGTCGGTGCTCAACGGGTTGCTCGGCGACTACCTGGTGGCGACCGGGAACCCGCTGGCGATCCCGATGGAGCTGCGGACGCACGGCAAGAAGGGCGCGAAGCTGCTGGTGCTGCTGCATGGCTCGTCGATGAGCGACGGCGGGTGGAAGCGGCGCGGCCACGACCACGGCGAGGCGCTCCACATCGACCGCGGGTGGACTCCGGTGTACCTCCGCTACAACAGCGGGCTCCACGTGTCGCAGAACGGGCACGAGCTCGCGCAGAAGCTCGAGGCGCTGGTGGCGGGCTGGCCGGTGAAGGTGAGCCAGATCGCGCTGCTCGGGTTCAGCATGGGTGGGTTGGTGGCGCGCAGCGCGTGTCACTACGCCGAGCGGGCGTCGCTCTCGTGGCGCGGGCGGCTGCGCAAGCTGGTGACGCTCGGTACGCCGCACCACGGCTCGCCGCTGGAGCGCGGCGGCAACCTGCTCGACACCTTGCTCGGGGTCTCGGCGTACAGCGCGCCGTTCGCGCGGCTGGCGAAGGTGCGCTCGGCCGGGCTGACCGACCTCCGGTACGGCTTCGTGCTCGAATCGCACTGGAAGGGGCGCGACCGGTTCGCGCTCGGCGGTGACCCGCGGCGAAAGCTGAACCTGCCGCACGACGTCGACTGCTACGCGATCGCCGCCACCACCGCGAAGAAAGACCGCAAGAACATGCCGGGTGATGGGCTGGTGCCGGTCGCCTCCGCCCTCGGCATTCACCGCGAGATCCGGCTGTCGCTGCGCTTTCCGCCCGAGCGGAGGTTCGTGGTGCACGGCGCGCGGCACCTCGACCTGCTCGACCGCGCCGCGGTGTACGCGCGGCTGCGCGAATGGCTTTGATGGGGGCGTTGGGTTTCGTGCTCGACGATTCCTGCTCGCGCCGGCTCCGCCCGCGGTTCGCACCGAGCTCGATCAGCGACGCTCTCTTCGTTCGACGATCTTTCTGCCGGCGCGCTCGGTCTCAATTGCGCACGGGCGGTTTCAAACGGTCATCGCACCGGGCGAAGAGGCCCGGACGTGCAGCTCAAGGGGAGCTGAGTGCCGGCGCGAATCGAAGACGAGAAGCGACATTTGATTAAGCGGCTCTATTGGTCAGGAGTCGCCCGAGTGCAGATAGAGCGGCAGGTTGGCGTCTCGTACCGATTCATCAGCAAGCTGCTGGGCTTGAGCCCGTGGAAGCCTCGAAAGAGAAACGGTCTTCGGCTGACGCGCGCCGAGCGCGAAGAGATTGCGCTCGGGCTTGCAGCCAGCGAGGCGCTCCGAAGCATCGCTCGACGGCTGAAGCGAGCGCCTTCGACAGTGTCTCGAGAGATCAGACGACAGCAGGACAGCGGGAGCTACCGCGGCTGGCGCGCTGACGACCAGGCGGAGCGGCTGATGGCGCGACCGAAGAGCCGCAAGCTCGATTCTTCACCGAAGCTGGTCAGAGAGGTGGAGCGACTGCTCGCAAAGAAATGGTCACCGAGGGAAATAGAGCAGCACCTAAGGCTCGTCTACTCGGACCCAGCGATGCACGTGTCTCACGAAACCATTTACAAGACGCTCTATCTGCAAGGCCGAGGCGCTCTGAAAAAGGAGCTGACCAAGCACCTGAGGCAAGGGCGTGACGTGCGCAAACCACGCCCGCGCGAAGAGCTCCGCGGAAAAATTCGCGACATGGTGAACATTTCGCAACGGCCCCCGGAAGTTGCAGACCGGGCGGTACCTGGGCACTGGGAGGGCGACCTAATCACTGGCGCCAAGCACGGCTCATATATCGCCACGCTGGTCGAGCGCAGCACCCGCTACGTGATGCTCCTTCACTTGCCAAACGGTCGGTCTGCGCAGCACGTGCGCGAGGCGCTCGCACGCAAGATTCTGCAGCTACCGAAGGAGCTGCGGAAATCGCTCACGTGGGACCAGGGCAAGGAACTGTCCGAGCACGCGCAATTCACCATCGACACCGGGGTGCAGGTGTACTTCTGCGACCCTCACAGCCCGTGGCAGCGCGGCAGCAACGAAAACACCAACGGTCTCTTGCGGCAGTATTTCCCGAAAGGGACCGACCTGAGTGTCCACAGCGAGGCCGAGCTCGACCGCGTCGCACGAGAGTTGAATGAACGACCGCGGCAGACGCTTGGCTGGCGGTCGCCAGCCCAACGACTCAACGAATTGTTGCAGCGAGCCGCCTAGCTCGCTCGACGTCGACTGCAGGCGATCAATCGCATCACGCCGAATTGCGAAGAGCCACAGCGGCCGCGCCTACGCGCCGTAATGCTGGCGCTTCGGCGCGGGATAACGACAACACTGATCGTCAGCTGCTAAGCAGTGGCCGAGCTGTTGCGATGACCGCGTGGCGCCGCCACGGCAAAGTAGGCACAACGCCCCCTTCGCCGTGGTTTTCGCGTTTCTAAGTCGTGAATATGTCGTGCGCGCTCCGCTCTCGAGGGGGGCGTTGTGCCTACTTTGCCGTGGCGAAGACGTTGGTCACGCAACGGCCGTGGCATTGCACCAGCCGACTCAAGCCTCGTGATCGCGGGCGGACGTCGAGAGCGGCTCTACGGTCACCAAACGCCCCCACCACCCCTATCAATGCCGTTTGAGCTTCACGAACCGTAGAATCGCGTGGTGCTCGCCGCGCTCGTCAGTCTCGCGCTCTGCCAGGCCGGCGACCCGCTCGATGCGATCGAAGACACCTCGATGTCGTCGCGCATGCTGCGCGTGATCGAGCTCCAGTCAGACCTCGACCGTCAGCCTGAGGCACTGCCGCCGCGACCGGTGTTGCTGCGTCGCTTGCTCGACCCGAATCAGCGCGACGAGGCCTGGGCGAACCTCAACTTCGGTCAGACCAACCGTCGCGAGAATTGGGATCGCGGCGCGGCGCTGTTTCAAGTGAATCACGTGATGACCACGCCCGGCCGCAACGGGAGGCCGGTCTACGTCGTCTTCAGCGCCGACCTGGTCGAACCAGACTTCCGACCTGGCATCGCGCGTGGACACTTCGAGGTTCTCACCGAGGCGCCCGGATTCCGCCCGATCTTCCTGAACGAGAACGTGATCAAAGACTCCAGCCGGGTCTTCGATTTCACCGGGGCGGGCGATCTCGCCGCAGCGTTGGTGGTGACGTACTCGACCCCCAATGGAGACGTGCAGGTCCTCGACGTCGTCGCTCTTGCGGAACCTTCGAAGCCCCTGCTGTCCGTCGTCGTGGGTCCTCCCGCGCTGGGGCGCCGTCGAAGGCCCGTGATCACCGGCAGCGCCCTGGTCGAATGCAACGGAGACGGTTGCGCGACGTGGGGCGACGGCCGCACCCAGTGCGACCCCGCGTATTCGTGGAGCTGGTTCCTCACTCCTCAGGGCGCTGGGCCACCGCGAATCGACCTTGGACCGCCCGCCTCAGCCGAACCGGCCGCCTCGTATCGTTGGAATCCCGCGACCAGGCGCTTTGATGGACCGCGCGCAATCACCGGCCAGCCCTTCATCACTTTGCCGCTCGCTGCGGAGGCCGCCGTCACCCGGTTCGCAGCCTCGACTCCAGCTGAAGGCCCCGCCGGCGACCCGAGCTGCAACTAGCGCCCGCAAAAGAAACGGCCGCCCGAGTCGCCCCGGACGGCCGTTCAAATTCAGCGAAGCGTCAGAAGGCTTACTTCTTCTTCTTCAGCTCCTCGTCGATGATCGTCTTGAACGCATCGATGGGCTGCGCGCCGACCAGCATCCGGCCGTTGATGAAGAACGTCGGAGTGCCGTTCGCGCCGGCCTGCATGCCTTCCTGCGAGTCCTTGGTGATCTCGGCGTCGAACTTGTTCGAGTCGAGGGCCGCCTTGAACTTGTTCAGGTCCAGGCCGATCTCCTGCGCGTACTTCTCGAGGCTCGCGCGGTCGAGCGCCTGCTGGTTGGCGAACAGCTTGTCGTGCATCTGCCAGAACTTGCCCTGCTCGTTCGCCGCCATCGCCGCGTTGGCCGCGATGCGCGCGTTGGAGTGGAACGGCAGCGGCTGGTTCTTGAACGCCACCTTCACCTTGTTGCCGTAGGTCTTCTCGATCTCGGTCAGGGTCGGCACCGCGCGCGAGCAGAACGGGCACTGGAAGTCGGACCACTCGACGATCGTGATCGGGGCGTTCTTCGGGCCCTTCACCGGAGCGTGCGAGATGTCGATGTTCTCGACCACCTTCGCGGGCGCCGGAGGAGCCGCCTGCGGAGGAGCGCCGGCCGGAGCCGCCGGGGCCGCCTTCTGGCCGTCGGCGATCGCGCGGGCGTACACGTCTTCGACCTTCACGCCAGACGCGATCAGCTTGTTCGCGTTCGCCAGCTCGGCGTCGATCACCTGCTTGAACGCGTCGAACGGCTGCGCACCGACCAGCTGCTTGCCGTTGATGTAGAAGGTCGGGGTGCCGTTGGCGCCGACCTCGTTGCCCGCGGCCGCGTCAGCCTCGACCTTCGCGCGGAACGTGCCCTGATCGAGCGCCGACTTGAACTGATCCATGTTCAGGCCGATCTCCTGCGCGTAGCGCTCCAGCGACGCGCGATCGAGCGCCTGCTGGTTCGAGAACAGCTTGTCGTGCATCTGCCAGAACTTGCCCTGCGCGTTCGCCGCCATCGCCGCCTCGGCCGCCGGCTTCGCGTTCGCGTGGAACGGCAGCGGCTCGTTGCGCCAGACGACCTTCACGTCGTTCGGGTAGGTGTCGAGAATCTGCTTCACCGTCGGCTCGACGCGCGAGCAGAACGGGCACTGGAAGTCAGACCACATCACGATCGTGACCTTGGCCGGGTTCGCGCCCTTCGCCGGCGCATCGGCCGGGACCGGAACGTTGCGAACCGCCGGAGGAGGAGCCGCCTGCGGGGCCGCGGCCGCCGGAGCGTTCTGCGCCTTCTCCATGATCGCCGCGTAGAGCGCCTCGGGCTTGGTGCCGCCCGCGACCATGCCCTGAGCCTTCGCCAGCTCCTGGTCGATCACCGCCTTGAAGTTGCCGATCGGCTGCGCGCCCGAGATCTTGCGGCCGTTGATGAAGAAGGCCGGAGTTCCCGTCACGCCCACCTGGCTGCCCGCCGCCTGATCCTTGCCGATGATGTCGGCCAGCTTCGGGCTCTGCATGTCGGCCTTGAACTTGTCGACGTTCAGGCCCAGCTCGCCCGCGTACTTCTCGAGCGACGCGGCGTCGAGCGCCTGCTGGTTGCCGAACAGCTTCTCGTGCATCTCCCAGTACTTGCCCTGCTCACCGGCGGCCAGCGCGGCGAGGGCCGCGTTCTTGGCGTTCTGGTGGAACGAGAGCGGGAACTGGCGCATCACCACCCGCACCTTGTCGCCGTAGTCCTGCTCGACCTGCTTGATGGTGGTGTTCGCCCGGCTGCAGAACGGGCACTGGTAGTCGGAGAACTCGACGATGGTGACCAGCGCGCCGTTGTTGCCGTGGATCGGCGAGGCGTCGAGAGGAACCTTGAAGACGGTCTGGTCGTCGCCGCCGGGACGGGCAGCGGGAGGCGCACCCTTCGCGCCGGGCGCCGCGGGGGCGTTGACGGCCGCGACCTGGGGGGCGGCGTTGTTCGCGTTGGGGCCGGCGACCATCTTGCCGACCGCGAAGCCGATCACTCCGCCCACCAAAAGGGCGATGATGACATTGGGTTTCATTTGCAGTTCTGCTCCTTTAGAAATGACGCGCGGCTGCATAGCACCTGGGTTGGAGCCGAGGCAACCGGTTGAAAAGTGAGCCAGCCAGTGGGGAAGTTTCACCCGTCGTGGTCGACGCACGCGGAAAAGCGTGTCCGCTCCCGATCGTCGAGGTTTCGCGGGCGCTTCGGCAGCTCGAGCGCTGCGAGCTGTGGGCGACCGACCCGGCCACGGCGCGCGATCTCGCGAGCTTTTGTGCCGCCACCGGCCACCTTCTGCTGAAGACCTGGCAAGACGGGGAGGTCTTCAAGGCCTGGGTGGAGCGAAGACGACCCTGACGGTCGCGAACGACCCGGCGCAGATCGAGCAGATTGGCGGCCCTCCGAGGTGGAACAGCCCTTGAAAAGAGGGCCCCCATGCTCTTGGGAAAATTGAAGCCGGCCCCCGTTCAGGATCTCTCGAGGTTGGAAGCGGCGGCGGCGAAGCGTGAGGCGGCGCTCTGCGCGGAGGTCGAGAAGGCGAAGGCCCGCGCGGAGCAGGTGGCCGAGCAGGTCTCGGCCACCCGTGCGGCGATGAACGAGGCCGAGAAGCTGGGAGTGGAAGACGTGTCGCTCCGCATGCGGCTGGAGCAGCTCGAGTTGCCGCGCCCCGACTCCTCCTCGATGCTGTCGGAGATCGACCACGCGATGCGCGCGGCCTTCGCGGTGCGCGAGGGTGCGGCGGAGATGCTGGAGGAGCAGCTCGCCGATTGGAAGGCGACCCTCGAGCAACAGTCGAAGCAGCTCGAGCATGAGCAGGCTTCGCTCCGCAAGGCGTACGAGTCGGCCCGCCAGGCGCGGGTGCGCGCGGTGGCGCAGCAGGAGCAGGAGGCGGAGCAGGCGAGCGCGAAGACGATGATCTCCGCGCGGCCGAAAGCGCCGGCTCCGGCGGCTCCCAAGCCGGTCGCGGCGGCGCCCAAGCCGGGCCCCGAAGGGCGGCAGGCGAAGCGGGTGCCGATGCAGGCGCAGATCGACTTCGGCTCCGACTCGAACTTCTACAGCGGGTTCTCGACCAACATCTCCGACGGCGGCGTGTTCATCGCCACCGTGAACGTGATGCCGCTCGGCACCCAGATCGATCTCTCGTTCACCCTGCCCAACGGCGAGTCGGTGCACGCCAAGGGCGTGGTTCGCTGGGTGCGCGAGGTGAACGACAAGCTCCCCGACGCGTTCCCCGGCATCGGCGTGCAGTTTCAGGAGCTGCCCGAAGAGGCGCACGACGCGATCCATGGGTTCGTCGCCGAGCGCGAGCCGATGTTCTACCCGGAGTGATCTCGGCCCGGGTGACCCCGCCACAGCGACCGCTGCACCAGTTGATGACCGACCTCTCGTGCCGCGGCTACGAGGCGCTGTGGATGAGCGGGCTCGAGCTCTGGGAGATTATCTGTGGTGCCCACGCCCAGGGCCGCCGCTACGGTGGCTGCGAGCTGACCGACGACGAGTGCCGGCGGCTGGTCGCGCTCGCTCATGCCACGGGCGGTTGGCTGCAGTGGCTCGCGGGGGCGACGGCGGTGGAGGCGGTGTCCTTCGACGCGTGGTGTGACGTCTACGCCGCCGCTCGCGGCCGCCCATGTCCTCCGCTCCCGTCGACGAATTCCGCGTCGTGATGTCATTTACCCACGTGGGTTGTGGGTAAATGACATTGCAACTGTTCAGCGAGCAGTTGAACGCCCAATTCCAAGCTTCTTCATCTTGCTCTGCAGCGTGGTCGGCTTGAGACCCAGGCGCTTCGCGGCGCCGTGGGGGCCGTAGACGCGGCCGTGTGCGTCGCGCAGCGCCGCCTCGATGCTGCGCCTGATCGCCGCATTCAGCGGCTCGACGCGCGCAGCCTTCACCGGGGCCGCGATCGGCAACGGCTCCGCGGAGAGCTCGAGCGACGCGCCTCGAGAGAGCAGGGTGGCGCGCTCGAGCACGTTCTGCAGCTCGCGCACGTTGCCGGGCCAGGCGCGCTGCTTCAGCTGCTCCAGAGTGATCGCGTCGAGGCGGGGCACGGCACGGCCGAGGCGGGCCGACGCGCGATCGACGATCTGATGGGCGAGGAGCTCGAGGTCTTCGGGTCGTTCGCGCAGCGGCGCGATGCTCACCGGCAGCACCGCCAGTCGGTAATAGAGGTCGGAGCGGAAACGCCGTGAGGCGATCAGCTTCTCCAGCGGCTGGTGGGTGGCGGCGATCACCCGCACGTCGACCCCGATGCTCGAAGAGCCGCCCAGCCGCTCCAGCTCTTTTTCCTGGAGCACCCGCAGCAGCTTCACCTGGGCCGCCGGAGTCAGCTCGGCCACTTCGTCGAGAAACAAGGTGCCGCCGTTGGCGCGCTCGAACAGCCCGATCTGCCGGGCGTCGGCGCCGGTGAACGCCCCACGCTCGTGACCGAACAGGGTGCTCTCGAGCAGGTTCTCGGGAATCGCGCCGCAGTTCACCGTCACGAACGGACGGCTCGAACGCGGCGACAGCGCGTGAAGCTGCCGCGCCACCACTTCCTTACCGGTGCCCGACTCGCCGCGAATCAGCACCGCTCCATCGTGTCGCGCCAGCTGGGGCAGCAGCTCGAGGTACAGCTGGCGGCTCGAACGGCTGGCCGCGACCACGCCCTCGGGCAGCACCGCCGCAGACAGCTCTTCGCGCAGCCGGTGGCCCTCCTGATGCGCTTGGCGGGACAGCGCGGCGAGGCGGCCCACCACCTCGATGTGTCGAAGCGCGCCGACCAGAATTGCGCCGGCTGCCTGAAGGATCTCCACCGGGCAATCGTGGGCGTCGCGCACGGTGATCAGCGCGTAGCCGGCGTCGGCGAGGCGCAGCGCGAGCATCGGCTCGCCCCGTACCCGCACGTGGGAGCCGCGGGTGAGGGTCTCGGCCGCGACTCCACGCGAAGGGTTGGGGGTGAGCGGGTGGGTGCCTCGCGCGGTCGCTCGCACTGCCGCGGTCACGTTTCCCGCCGAGTCGGCCCGGCCGATCTCCACCTGGCGCATTTCGGGTGACGATTCGAGCACCGCGGTCGCGAGCGACGAGTCGGTGTGCGCGCGCCCGGCCGCTTCAGCGAGCGACGCCAGCCACTTCACCCAGGCGATCGGAGTGCTCTTCATCATTCACCGATATTTCGTTGTTCACCGAAATACCGGTGACAGTACACCGAAATATCGGTGTCGGGTGAGACCGCTGGGCGAACTGCCGGGCACGCCGTTTGCGATGCACCGGGCATGGCCTTCGTGATCGCTGACCCCTGCATCGCTGTTTGTGACGCCGCCTGTGTTCAGGTCTGCCCGGTCGACTGCATTCATGGACCTCCACCGGGTGAGCCCACCCGGCAGCTGTTCATCGACGCCGATCAGTGCATCTGCTGCGCACAGTGCGAGCCCGTCTGCCCGGTGAACGCGATCTTCGACGAGTCTGCGCTGCCTGAGCAGTGGGCCGCTGCGCTGAAGCGGCGCGATCGATTCTTCGAGACGTTTCGGCGCTGAGGCTACTGCTCGGCGAGAGCGTCGAGCTGAAAGACCGCCCAGTGCGAGAGCGCGGTGACCTGGTAGGTCGCCTCGTCGGCGGTGAAGCACCAGGTGGCGCCTCGCCGGCTGAAGGTGACCGGAGTGTGCAGCTCGCCGGAGAGGCTCTGGCCGTCGATCGTCACCGTGACCGTGCCGGCGTCGGGGTTCGGCGTGTAAGAGCTCACCGGCTCGAGCACCGGGCCTTCATGCGAGCTCTTGGCGCCGTCGTGAACGATCAGCTGCGCGCCCCGATCGGCGAACGAGAACGCCGCGCCGGTCGACTGGTAGTTCGATTCGTCTTCCGCGTACCAGCTCACCGCGCTCGGCTTCAGGCTCGGGTTCAGGCCCACGCCGTGATTGGTGAGCACGGTGATCGTGCCTCCGTCGGCGGTGGGCCCCACCACGGTGCTGCTCCGGCCGTCGCCGAAGTCGCCGTAGGTCAGCGTCGCATTCGAGAGCGGTTCGTCGCTCTGCGCGAAACTCCCCAGCGACTGCGGAGGGAGCAGCACGTCGAGGCGGAAGATGCCAGGGTGCCCACAGTCGCAGGCGCTGCACGGCTTCGCCGAGGTGCAGGCGGTCAGCACGACGGCGAGCGCGGCGGCGATTCGCACCCGCCGAACTTACGGCTGAACCCGGCTCACCGCATCGAGCGAGTACACCGACCAGCCCGACAGCACCTGACCGAGTGAGACGAGGACATAGCCGTTGTGCATGCACCAACGCTGGCCCTAGCGATCGAACTCGACCGTCTGACCCTGACCCGCGCTCACCGTCTTCCCGTCGAGGGTCACCGTCACCACTCCCGCATCAGGCTCGGCGGTGATCGCAGAGAGCGGAGCGAGCACCGGCCGCTCCTCGTCTCTCACGGTTCCGGAGTGGCTGATCACTTTGAGGGCGCCCACGGCGCTGAACACGCCGCCGGTGGTGACCCAGTCGACCTCGTCGAGGTTGAAGAGGGACCACGACATCTGACCTGACACGAGCGCCTTCGACAGCATCACCGGCGGGGTCGACATCACCGTCATCGAGCCTCCGTCGGCGGCGTCGGCCTCGAGGGTGATCGTGTTCTCGACCGGGCCGCGGCGAAAACTCGCCACCGTGACGCCGTCTCGCTGCGCGGTGACCGTGACCAAGGGCGCGCTGGGCGGCGTGCCGAGGTAGAGGTCGAAGCCGCCGTCGAGACCACAGTCGCAGCTGTTGCAGGTCAGGGTCGACGGGTAGGTGATTCCCCCGTCGTCGCCGCTGGCGCCGGTGCAGCCCGACGCGGTGATTGCCAAGAGGACGATCGAGAGTCTGAGCATGAAGGTGTGACCTGACGACTTACGGCTGAACCCCGGCTCACTGCATCGAGCGCGTCGCCCGACAGTCGATACCGTACCCGGCCACGTTCCTGTGACCCGTCAGCGCCCGGCGCTGGGACATCAGGTGAGCTGGAGCACGCGCTCTTCCAACCGCTTGCCGCGGCTGACCGCGAGAATCAACACGCCCTTCTGCGCCAGCAGGCCCACGGTGGCGGTGATCGCCTCTTCAGGAGCGGTCTTCGAGCTGTCGAAGTTCACCGCCAGCACCTGGCCGTTCGACTCCATCGTCGCGGCCTTAACGCCGGTGATCATCCGAATCTCTTCGAGCGGCGGGCTGCCCTTGGCGATCTGCACCCTGAACTCCGCCGACTGACCGGTGATGTCGGCCACGCTGCCGGCGGTGACCAGCACGCCCTTGTCGAGAATCGCGGTGGCGTCGCAGAGCTCTTCCAGCTCCTGGAGGTTGTGGCTCGAGACCACCACCGTCGACTTGCCCTTCAGCTCGCGAATGATCTGCCGGACCGCGGCGGCGATCTTCGGGTCCAACCCGGCGGTCGGCTCGTCGAGAAACACCACCGGCGGCGCGCCCATCAGCGCCTGCGCCATCGACACCCGCTTCGCCATGCCGTGCGAGAGCGCCGCGGCCTGCACCGCCCACGTCTCGGGCAACGCCACCCGGTCCAACGCGGCGCGCGCTTCCTTCTCGGGCTCCGCCAGGTTCGACAGCCGCCCGTAGTAGGTGAGCAGCGAGCCCACCGGCCAGGTCGGCGGCAGAATCGCGTCTTGCGGCAGCACTCCGACCTTGCCCTTGAGCACGCCCGGCTCGGTCGGGTCGTGGCCCAGCACCCGCACCGTTCCCGAGGTGGGGAACAGGTAGCCGCACATCATCGAGAAGGTGGTGGTCTTGCCCGCGCCGTTGGGGCCGATCAGCCCGTAGCAGTGGCCCTCTTGAATCTCGAGGGTGACCTCGTTGACCGCCTTCTTGGCGCCGAAGTGCTTCGACAGGCCCTTGAGCTCGATCGCGGCGCCCATCAGATGTCCCTCTTGCGAAGAACGACGTGGGCGAGGCCGAGGAACACCAGGCCGTAGCCGAGGTGCACCATCACCGCCGAGAAGAACCGCACCGCCGACGGGTGCAGCAGGTCCTGGTTGTAGGTCCAGACCGAGATGTACTTCAGGTACGCGAGGTACGACTCGGGGAGCAGCTGCTGGAGCGAGCCGAAGCTGATGTCGGCGCCCGGCGCACGAAACGCGCTGCTCACCATCGAGATGAACCAGATCACGAACATCACGCCCACGTTCAACAGCAGGCTGACACCGGCCTGGCGGGTCAGCGCCGAGCACAGCGAGGTGAGCGCCTCGTAGGCGAGCACCGAGACGACACCGGCGAGCAGCAGCTTGGCGAAGATCAGCGCGGCGTGGCCGAAGGTGAAGTCGGGGTTGAGCGCCTTGGCGACGATCACCGTCACCAGGGTCGAGATCGCCATCAGCCCGGTGAGCAGCGTCGCCTGCGACAGAAACTTGCCCATCACGATCGACGAGCGCCGCACCCGCAACACCAGAAAGCGTATCGATTTGGGTCCTATCTCTCCCGAGATCTGATCGAACCCCATCAGCGCGATGAACAGCGGCAGGAAGATGGTGGAGAGCTTGAACACCAGGAACAGCAGCAGCGGCATCTCGGCCAGCGCCTCGGTCAGCTCGTCGTCGCTGGAGAAGAACCAGCCGACGATCGCCTTGCGCTGCTCTGCGTCGGCTTTGACGATCTGCTCCTTGTCGACCTGCTTGTCCTTCAACATCGCCTCTTCCTTCTTGGTGGCGATGTAGTTGGCGATGCCGGCGGCGGTGAGCGCCAGGCCGGTGAACAGCATGAACAGCACCAGCAACGCGGTGACGCGGCCGCTCTTCAGGGCACGGCCCACTTCGCCCCGCCAGATCTCACGAATCTCGCTGATGTCGTCCAAGCGCGGCACCTTCTACGATAGGTAACCCCGAATGTCTGTGTGGTTCGTCCTCTCCGCCGCGCTGTGCGTCTCGCCCATCGATGGCGGGCTCGCCGACGACGCGGGAACCGTGGTGACCCTCGAGTCGCCGCTCGACGGCGGCGCACCCGCTGCCGAAGACGACGCGATCGAAGCGCCGAGCCGGCTCACCTCTCCTCCGCTCGCGCGGGTGAAGTCGATCGCCAAGGAGGCCGACCTGCTCGCGCTCGCCACCCGGCGCGACGACGGCAAGCTCCAGGCGGCGTTCAAGGGCGAGTCGAAGACGCTCACCATCGACCTCAAGCTGCAGAACGAGCTGGAGGGGATTCTCAAGACCTACCAGACGCCGTGGGCCGCGGTGGTCGCGCTCGAGCCGTCGACCGGCCGGGTGCTGGCGATGGCGGAGCACTCCGAGGAAGACCCGTCGCTGCGAGGGCTGTGCACCCAGGCGCTCTACCCGGCGGCGTCGATCTTCAAGATCGTCACCGCGGCGGCGCTGCTCGGCAAGGGGCTCCCGCTCGAGACGCAGGCCTGCTTTCACGGCGGCAAGCGCAAGCTGACCCCCGACCTGCTCGAAGACGGGCCGCGCGATTCGATCTGCTACGACCTCCCGACCGCGATGGCCCGCAGCGCCAACGTGGTGTTCGCCAAGCTGACCGCGAAGAACCTCACCTCGCAGGAGCTGAAGTCGCAGGTGAAGGCCTGGGGCTTCAACCGGCCGCTCGACTTCCCGGTGCCGACCGACGTCTCGCTCGCCGGCATCCCGCAAGACAAGTTCAACCTCGCGCTCACCGGCGCCGGCTTCGGAGACGTCTACCTGTCGCCGCTCCACGGCGCCGAGCTGGCCGCGGTGGTCGCCAACGGCGGCGAGTGGAAGCAGCCGGTGCTGTTCGAAGGCGAGGCCGGCCCCGAAGCGCAGCGGGTGGTGAGCGAGCCGATCGCCAAGCAGCTGGCCGAGATGATGGCGGGCACCGTCGACAGCGGCACCGCGCGGCGCATCTTTCACGAGCGCGGCAACCGCCTCGACGACGCGGTGGGCAAGACCGGCTCGCTGGCCGACAAGAAGCCGTTTCGCGACTACACCTGGTTCGTCGGCTACGCGCCGCGAGAGAACCCGAAGGTCGCGGTGGGCGCGGTGATCGTGAACGACCCGTACTGGAGAATTCGCGCCACCTGGCTGGGCCGTGAGGCGATGCGGCTGTACCTGGCAGAGCAGGCTCCGGCCGCGAAGAAGGAAAAGGCGGTGGCGGTGCAGCCGGCTCCGGCTCAGGCGCCGCCGAAGAAGTAGGCGAACCCGAGGCCGAGCCTGAAGTTGATGACCGTGCCCTGATCCCAGGCGCCGGGCTTGCGCGCGTCGTTGAAGAACATGTCGCTCGCGACCGAGAGGCGCACCCACATCTCGGGGTGGTGCGGCAAGGTGAAGCCCAGCTCGCTGAACAGGCTGGGGCCGAACCCGAAGTGCACCGGGCCGCTGGTGGTCTGAGTGGTGCCGGTCAGCGGCAACGAGCGGAGGACCGCCCCATTCGGGCCGCCGCCGAAGGACACGTCGATCATCGTCGCCACCGCGCTCAGCTCCGAGTGGAGCGGGGTGTACACGAAGTAGGCCTCGCCCTGGGCCTGCACCACCGGTGTGATCGAGCTGCTCTGCACGCCGAAGTCGCGCGACAGCTGATCGCTGAGCGACGACGCCATCGTGAAGAGGTACGACGCGCGCGCTCGAATCGAGAAGTGCTGGTTGAAGCGGTAGGTGAAGCCGGCGTTGACGCCCGCCGAGGTGTAGAAGCCGCTGAAGTCGGGCACGAAGTCGAGGCCGATCGACGGAGCGAGCCGCGCTTTCTCCTCGACCGCGGCGGTCTCCTCGATGCCTTTGTCGGCCAGCTGCGGTTGTCCGATCAGCTGGAGGCTGGCCTCGCCGATGGTGGTCTTTTCTCCCACTGCCACCGTCACCTGCCGCACCTTCACCTGAGCGCCGTCGACTTTGCGCACCAGGTAGTCGCCCGGCGGCAACGCGAGCCGAAACACGTTCGCGCCCGCGGGCTGCTCGACCACCACGTCTCCGCTGGAGAGCTGCACGATCTGCAGTGGGCCGGTCTGCTGGTCGACGGTGAGCACGCTCGGCGCCGAGGTGGCGTCGGTGAGCACGATCTCCTGGCGGCCATGGAGCCGCATGTCGAAGCTCGGGTGTTGGGGCTCCTTGGCGATCATCGCGGTGTCGCGAATGGTCATCTTGTTGGCGTAGTTGAACGCCTCTTCGAGGCTCACCTGCGCGTCGTGCGAGGTGTCGGCCGCCCCGCGCAAGCCCGCCACCAGGTGGTGGGTGAAGAAGCTGCCTTGCAGTGACTCGGCTTCGTGCGCGTCTTCGAGCCCGGAGCTCGCGGCGAGCAGCACCGTGCCTTCGCTCGAGAGCTGTGGCAGGCCGACCTCGAACGGCTCTGCCGGGGTGAGGCCCTTGGCGGCCGTCCAGCCTCCGCCGCGGCAAGCGTCGATGATGCCGACGCGCAGACCGGCCGAGTCGCTGCTCAGTCGCGTCTTCAGCGCATCCATCGGGAGCGCCGCGCCACCGGGGAAGAGCGCGTGCGAGTCGGCGTGGCCGGAGTAGTAGAAGACGAGCAGCGACTTCGGGCCGGCGGCCTTGGCGACGGTGAGCTTGTCGTCGAGCGCCTTCAGCACTTCGTCGGGCTTGGGGTCGAGCAGCACCGCGACGTCGGCGGAGTCGAAGCGGCCCGCGCTGGTGAGCACGTCGGCGATGCTCTTCGCGTCGCGGTGCGAGTAGCGCAGGGAAGGGCGCCCATCGACCGCGGTGTTCGAGCCGACGATCACCGCCAGGCGGCGCGGTTCGGGAGCTGCGAGCGTGAGCAGCGACAGCGTGAGGGCCGCGATCATTTGAGCTCCTTGGGGAACGTCCAGGTGCGGTTCCAGGTGTTGCCTTTGCCGTCGAGCGCGGCGCGCACTTCGTCGTCGGTGAGCGGCGCGTTCGAGAGCAGCGCGGCCATTCGCTCGGGGCCGGGCGCGTCGTCGAAGCTGAACGCGGGGCTCATGCCGTGGCCAGAGATCGCCTGCCGCAGCACCACCTTCGGCCCGTCGGCGGTGAGCTCGGCGATGGTGAGCTGGGTGAAGGTGGCCGGCGCGAGCTCCAGCTCGAAGCTGTCGTTGGGGTGTACGGGCTGGCCGGACCAGGGGCTCACGTTCCCATCGTGCTTGAGCCAGACGACAGCTTCAGCGTGGGCGGCTTTTGCGGTGATCGGCCGAAGGACGAAGTCGGCGACCTCGTCGGCGTACACGAACGCCGCGACCGTCGCGACTGCCAAGGGGATCATCAATGGCAGCGCGAACGCCCACCGGCGCTGAGAACGCCATGCGGGATGCGCGTTTACCCACCGTGGCACCGGCAACTCCACCTGCACCTTCTGCAGATGCGCCTGACACTCGGCACACCCCGCCGCATGCGCCTTCGTGTCCTCATCACCGGCGCCAAGCGCCAGGCGATCCAACGCCAATCGTGACGGGTGGCTCATCGCAGCTCCTTCAGCGCCGCCACGCGCTCATCGAGCTTCGTCAGCATTCGCCGCACGGTGCGCTCCGACACCCCGAGCACCTCGGCGCACTCCGGCTGGGTCAGCCCATCGAGGCGGGTGAGAAATGCGAGCTCCAATTCATCTGCGGGAATCTGACGAGCCAGCCGCTCGAGCTGCTCCCGCACCTCCACCCGCGCTTCACCGCCGGCCACCGGGGCATCTGCCTCGATGCGCTGCTCCGGGCCCTTGCGGCGGCGCAGCCGATCGACCGCCAGGTGCGTGGCAGTCCGGTACACCCAGGCCGACACCTTGCGCGCATCGGCCAGCGGCAGCCCCGACTTCCAGAGGCGAATGAAGGTGTCTTGAGCCACGTCCTGCGCCTCCTCGGAGTCGGCCAGCGTCGAGCGACACTTCTCGCGGATCAGTGGGAAATACCGCCGGTAGACCCCCTCGACCGTGTCACCCACGCCGGTTCAATGACCTCGCTGCAGGTAAGACGAGCGACCCCCGAAAAACCGGCCAGCGCTCAATCGAGGCGAATCAGGCCCAGCTCGAGGAAGCGGCTCAGGTGCGCCAGCGCGTCGAGCTCCCGGAGCGGCGACACGCTCACCATCAAGCCCACCGAGCGGCGGCCATCGACCCGCGACAGCAGGTAGCGCTCGGGCGCCGACAGGTTCATGCCCTTCAGCTTCGACGGCGCCACGTTCAGGGTCGGCACCCGCTCTTTCGGGAGCAGCTTCTGCAGCTGCGGCAGCCACCCGCTCTCGACCTGGCGCACCAGCCCGCTGGCCTCGTCGGTCTTCAACATCTCGGCGGCCTTTCGCGCGGCGTCGAGCGCGTCGCGGTGGTTCTCCATGCCGAGAAAATTCTTCGCCGCCTCCAACACCTCGCTGCCCTCGGCTTCGGTGCCGACGGTGAACGGCGCCATGTCGATCTCCAGCGCCCCGTCGGGGTTGGCCACCGAGATCGCGTCGAGCCGGTGGAGCGCGTAGAGCCGCTGGTACAAAAAGAAGTCGGTGGCATGGAGCGCCAGCGTCATCTCGTCGATCGTGTGGCCGTTCTCGATCATCGAGTACAGCTTGTCGTCGAGCGAGCCCGGCTTCGGCGGCTCGGCCAGCGCGGTGCGGTCGAGCTTCAGCGTGCAGGTGCCGCGCGGGAACACGGTGCGAATCGCCTCCCACACCGTCTGGCGAAACTCGCCTTCCTTGTGAATGTCGAGCAGGGGAATCGCCAGCTCGATGCCCTGCGGGAGCTTGGTCTCGGCGTCGGGCTCGTACGAGAACTGCCCGCCGGCCCACTCGTAGACCTCGAGCAGCGTCTCGCGGGTCTTCAGCGCCAGGGTGTTGCGCACCGTCTGCTCGTCGACCGCGCCGATCATCACCAGAATCTGCCCGAGGAAGATCTTGGTCTCCTGCTGGGTCTGGTAGGCCTTGTTGAACTGCTCCTCGGTGATCTTGCCGAGGTTGATCAAGAACTGGCCCAGGTACTCGCGCGGCTCGTTGCTGCTCGCGTTCACCACCGCGCCGTTGCGCAGCAGCACCTGCTTCTTCACCACTTCGCGCTCGAGGCGCAGAAGCCCAGACGCCTGCCGGTTCGACAGGAACACGATCAGGTCCTGGAGGGACATGACCGAAAGGTCTCCGAACAGACCGCGCAAGGTAGGGCTAAGTTGAGTTGAAATGGTGGTCGAGGTCTACACCAAACCCGGTTGTCCGCTGTGTGAGGAGATGTTGGACCTGTTCGACGAGGTCACCCTCCCCGAAGGCCAGCCCCGGGTGCACAACATTCTCGAGCGGAACGACTGGTTTGACGCCTATCGCTACCGGGTGCCGGTGGTGGTGATAGACGGCAAACCGACCCTCGAGCTCCGCTTCACCCTCGAGCAACTGAAGAAGGCCCTGAACCCGTGAGTGAGCTGAACGCTTTTCGCCCCGTCCCGCGCACCGGCGTCATCTACGTCACCACCGAGGCCCAGAAGCTCGGCTTCGGCAAAGACCCTTCGTGGTGCAACCTCGGCCAGGGCCAGCCCGAGACCGCGGCGCTCCCCGGAGCGCCTCCGCGGCTGACCTCGATTCCGGTTCACGAAGACGATCTCGAGTACGGGCCGGTGGCCGGCCTCTCCGAGCTGCGGGAGGCGATCGCCAACCTCTACAACCACCTCTACCGGCAGGGAAAGAAGAGCCAGTACACCAAGGACAACGTGGCGGTGTCGGGCGGCGGCCGCGCCTCGCTCACCCGCTGCGCCGCCTCACTGGGGCCGATCAACCTCGGCCACTTTCTGCCCGACTACACCGCCTACGAAGAGCTGCTCGAGATCTTCAAGGCGTTTCACCCGATGCCGATCTCGCTCGAAGCCGCGCGCGGCTACGCCTTCAGCCCCGACGATCTTCGGCGCGAGATCGAGGGCAAGGGCCTCGCCGCGCTGCTGCTGTCGAACCCGTGCAACCCGACCGGCAAGGTGATCGGCGGCGCCGAGCTTCAGAAGTGGGTGGAGATCGCCCGCGAGCTCGACTGCACGATGCTGCTCGACGAGTTCTATTCGCACTACATCTGGAACGCGCGGCCCGGGCAGCTGCCGGTGGAGAGCGCCGCCCGCTACGTCGACGACGTCGACAAAGACCCGGTGGTGATCTTCGACGGGCTCACCAAGAACTGGCGCTACCCGGGCTTTCGCGTCACCTGGACCCTGGCGCCGAAGACCGCGATCGAAGGCTGGGCCTCGGCCGGCTCGTTTCTCGACGGAGGCGCCAACCGGCCGCTCCAGCGCGCCGCGATTCCGCTGCTCGACCCCGGCGCCACCGAAGCAGAGACGAAGGCGATTCACGCCACCTTCAAGGCCAAGCGCGATCGGCTGCTCGGCGGCCTGCTCTCGCTCGGCGTGGAGGTCGATCACGTGCCCGACGGCACCTTCTACGTCTGGGGCTCGGTGGCCAACCTGCCGGGCGGGCTCGACGACGGCATGGGCTTCTTCCGCGCCGCGCTCCAGCAGAAGGTGATCGTGGTGCCGGGCGAGTTCTTCGACGTCAACCCGGGCAAGCGGCGTCACGCCAGCTCGCGCTTCAAGCGCCACGTGCGCTTCTCGTTCGGCCCGTCGATGCAGACGCTCGACACCGCGCTCGAGCGGCTGGGCGCGATGATCAAGCGCTAGCTGTGGATTCTCATGACGTTGTTCACGCTGCGGCCTTGAGTCGGGCGAATGGTGTCATGCGGATGGTGCCGTGTAACCGGTCTTCGTTGTAGTGCCGTAGCCACCCGCGCAGCGCAGTTGAGCGCTGCGCGGAGCTGATGAAGGGCATGGCGTACGCGCATTCACGCAGCAGCGTTTGGATGAAGCGCTCGGCCTTTCCGTTTGTGCGTGGCGTGTAGGGTTTCGTTCTTCGGTGCTGCAAGCGCAGCCTGGCGCAGCAGTGCGCGAAGACCAACGAGCGGTAGTTCGTTCCGTTGTCGGTAAGGATTCTGCGCACGCGGACCCCCATCGACCGAAACCACGCCAGGGCACGCTTCAAGAAGCCCACTGTCGTGACGCCCGTCTCGTCGGGCAGGACCTCGACATACGCGACGCGCGAGGCGTCATCGACGCAGACGTGGACGAAGTCCCAGCCGATGCCTCGGTTTCTCTTGTGGCCTGTGAGTCCCGTGATGCGATGCCCGAGGCCTTTGATGCGGCCCAGCTTCTTCACGTCGAGGTGCAGCATGTCGCCGGGTTTGGGCCACTCGTAGCGGACGATGGGTTGTACCGGCTCGAGAGCGCGCAGCCGAGAAACCTTGTTGCGCTTCAGGATGCGCGCGACCGTCGACTTTGGCAGCTGTAGCCGGGTGGCGATCGCCGGCCCCGACATCCGGCTGCGCCGCAGCATGAGGATGAGTTCCACCCACGCCGGCCCGAGCTGCAGCGGCGAGCTCTTCGGCCTGGACGAGCGATCGTTCAGCTCGGCCTCGCCGCCGAACTCATAGCGGTTGAGCCATTTGTGCGCGGTGCGCGTGCTGACGCCTGCGGCATCTGCAGCACGCGTCACCTTCCAGCCGAGTCGCACGACGCGATCGACAAGCAAGGCTCGACTCTCGGGGCAGGTCCGCGCTTTCTTATGCAGGTTCATCTGGGGGTCCTCGGTGGGTGGTTGGACGTCTCGCAACGCCAGCAATCCACAGAGCCCCTCGGATGGACATCTCCGAATAGGGAACGACCTATTGAGATTTCACAGCTAGCGGCTCTTCTTCCTGGTGGGCTTCGCGGCCGGCTTCTTGTCGGCCATCGAGAGAATCGTCTTGTACTCGGCGTCGCTCACCGCGCCGACCGAGAGCCGGCCGATCTTCAGAATCGACATGCCCTTCAATTTCGGCTGCGCCTTCAGCTCGGCGAGGGTGACCGCGCGCTTCAGCGGCTGGTGCGGCCCCAGGTCGACCTTCGAGAAGTCTTCGCCGTTCGCGGTCGGGTCGGGCTCCGCTTCGGAGAGCACCTTGGCGACGCCGACCACCGCCTTGTCTTTGCCGGTGTGGAAGAAGAGCGCCAGCTCGCCGGCCTTCATCGCGCGGAGGTTGTTGCGCGCGGTGTAGTTGCGAATGCCGGTCCACGCGGTGCGGCCGTCTTTCGCCAGCTTCTCGTAGGGGTACTCGGTGGGCTCGCTCTTCACGATCCAGTAGGCCATGGCGGCCTTTTACGTCATCGGTTCTTCTTCGACATCACCGTCACCGACACGTCGGAGCCCTCGGTGAACGGCAGCTCGATGATCGCGGTCAGATCTTCGGGCAGCGCGGCCCGCACCCGGTTGGCGGTGACGATCGGCTGGTCGCCCTCGCAGAGGTTCACCTTCACCACCTGCTTGCCGACCTTGAGCGACAGGCACGACTTCTTGCCCGCCACCTTGCCGGTGACCACGAACTTGTTCGAGCCGGCCCAGATCATGATCTGGCGCTCGTCGGAGCAGACGAAGTGCATCGGCTCGGGGCGCAGGGCGACGGTGTTGAACACGTCGACGATCAGCACCTCGCTCTGGGAGCCCTCGTTGCCGGCGATCTCGTAGCCCTCGGGGAGCGCCTTGCGAAACGCCTCCAGCATCTCTTCTTTGCCCATCGTCTTGTCGAAGTTGAGCGCCACCAGGTGCTCGTTGACCTTGAGCGAGATGCAGACGGTGAACGGCGCCTCGTCGGGCACGTAGCCCAAGAAGGTCATCGTGCCGGGGGCCACCACCCGCGCCTCCAGCTCTCTCGAGGCGGCGATGACGCGCAGAGCGGCCGGCTCGGGCCGGGTCCAGGTGATCGGTTCGGTGATCGGGTCTGAGTTGTCGGTATCGTCGAACATCAATCTTGTGACCCGTGGTCGTTCTTGGAGTCGCAACAAGTGGGAATGCAATGTTTCTTGACGCACTCGGTCAGGTTCTTTTGTCCGAAATTCAAGGGGTTGGGCGGCATCTTTCCAGCACGTTGGGAAGGAGGTATTGAGCGACCCGCCATGCTCGACGTGATTCCCTTCAGGCGGCCCGGGCCCGGAGTGACCCTCTGGTGTGAAGACCCGTCCCTCGGTGTGGAGCGTCGCGGCCCTTCGTACCGGCTGTCGGGTCAGGTGGAGCACGAGTACCCCGACGGCACCACGCTGCACCTCGACGCAGAAGCGCTCGACGTCGAGCTCGACGTGCCGCTGGCGCTGAACAGCCGGCCGGCCGACGCGGTGCGTGCGCTTCAGCGAAACCTGCCGCGCGGGCTGGCGATCGACGTTCGGAGCGACGGGGATGACGTGCTGGTGAAGGTGATCGAGACCGTGGTGCCGGCGGCGAAGCTGCCCACCGTGCGGGTGTTCGTCAGCGACCCGTCGCTGCGGGTGCGAATGATCGGGCCGAACGAGTTCGAGCTCGAGGGCACCAGCGAGTTCGCGTGTCAGCTGGCGCTGCAGATCGATTCGTTTCGCACCACGCTCGAGCTGGGTGAGCGGGTGAGCGGCGCGGCGGCGGCAGAGCGCGCGGCGTCGGCCGTTCCGCGCGGCTACTTCGCCAAGCGCGACGGCGCACGGGTGGCCATCTTCAAAGATGCCGACCTGCGCCGCCAGGCGGCCTGAGCGTCACGGTCGCGGGTCTGGCTTCGGCGGTTTCTCCGACTCCGGTGGAGGCTCGGGCACCCGGTGTGTCCAGCTGACGCCGTTGGGCGCGGTCACGCGAAGGGCCGCCGGGTGGGTGAGGTACTCGAGCTTCACGTTCGCGGGGGGCTTGGGGAAGGCCGCCACCGGCGCGCCGGGGAGCTGCCTGACTTCGCCGGTATCGAGATCGACCGCGAGATGCCCTTCTTCCAGCTCGATGCCTCCACCGCAGCAGGGTGTGTTGCCGCGAACGGTGAAGCGCCACGAGAGCTCGAGCTGCCCCTGGTGCAGCGAGAGGTTGAGCGCGTCGGCTCCCGGTGCCGCGGTCGGGGCAGAGACGAACAGCACCGAGCCGTCGTCTCCGTCGAGGAGCGCGATCTGCCGTGAGCGCGTCAGCACTGCGAGGGTGTGGCCTGGCAGCTCGGCGAAGGGTTGGCCCTCGGTCGCGGAGTGGAAGATCGGCCGCCCGCTGTCGAATTCGAGCGCGTCGATTCGGCTGTCGGGGCCGATCACGTAGGCCCGGTTGGAGGCAGGGTTGAGGAGCGCCAGCCCGAACACCGGGCGGCCGAACTCTGACGCGTCGGTGGCGGTGATCGCTGCGCGGCGCTCGGGGTGCAACCAGGTGCCGGCCGGCCCGCGCGGCGCGGCGGCGGTGGTGGCGCAGGCGGCCAGCGGGAGCAAGACGAGTAGGGTGCGCATTCGCGGGCTCCGACGTTGCCCTGGGGAGGATATTTCAGCGATCACGCTTCGAGCTCACGCTTGAAGCGGTTGATCTGCTCGCGGAGGCGATCGGCGTGTCTGCCGATGAAGCGCGGCCAGAGCACCACCGTGGCGATCGCGGCGGCGAGCAGCCCGAGGGGGCCGGCCATGAAGCGCTCGGCCTCGGTGGCGGTGTTCAGCCAGGCGTCGATGACGACGAAGAGCGAGACACCGAGGAAGGTGAGCGCGCCGGCCCACGCCGCGCGCCGCATCGAGCGCTCGTGCCGTTCGAGCCGCGCCAGCGTCTCTTGCGGTGTCTCGGTGGCTTCACGCCAGAGCCCCTTCTGCATGCGGAAGAAGAAGGTGCTGAGAATCGACACCACCACCAGCATGAACAGGCCGAGGGTCACCGATTGCGGCTCGTCGTAGTGGCTGAGCGCGATCGCGGCGACGGTGAGCTCGATCGCGGTGACCGGCCAGAAGGTGAGGTTGGCGATCAGCAGGCCGCGGTGCTGTCGGCGTGCGACCTTCGCGATGTCGGGGAGCGGCGCCTTCTTCTCACTCCACAGCTTCTGCCAGTCGTTGAAGTCGCTCATGACCGGTCCTCCTTCAGAAGAGTCTTCAACGTGTCGCGCGCCCGGGAGAGCCGAACGCCGACGTTGTTGGCGGTGATGCCCAAGATGGTGGCGATCTCGTCGTGCGAGAGCTCTTCCAGTGCGAGCGCGAGCACCTCGCGTTGGCCGAGCGGGAGCTGGCGAATCGCCTGGAACAGCCGCTCGATCTGACGTGCGCGCTCGAGGGCCTCATCGGGGCCGGGCGCCGGGTCGGCGGTCTCGGGCGGCTCGGCGAGCGGTTGGCGCTTGAGCGCGTGTTTCAGCCCGCGGTTGTGCGCGACTCGGAGCACGAAGGTCTTCTCGCTCGACTCGCCACGAAACCGCGGCAGCGCGCCGAGCAACGCGAGCGCGATCTCCTGTGCCAGGTCGTCGTGGTCGGCGCCCGGCCGCGCGTAGGTCGAGACCACCCGGCCCAGCGCTCCGCCGTACTCGCTCCAGACCCGCTCGAACCGCTTCAGGTTCGACTCGGCCATCGTCGCTCCTGTCGCTGCGTTGAGGGCTGCATCATTCATGCCCCGCTCCATTTCGTCTGCCTGAATGGTTCCCGAGCCGTCCAAATCCTTACGTGGCGCTGCCAGGCAACGGGGAGTGGGCCCGCCTCACGTCTCACGGGCTGGTCGGTGAGCCGACCAATCTGGCGGTGAGCCGACCAATCTGGCGGTGAGCCGACCAGGGTGGAGAACCCCTCCGCCCGACGGGGCCCCGGGAGTAGAACGCCACCATGGGACGAAGCTTGTGGGGGTGGGGGAACACCGAGTCGATGCCGCCGCTCGAATCGGTGGCAAAGCGTGCCGCGATGTTGGGCGAGCTCGAGCGCGTGGCGCCGAAACCGTTCGAACCCGCTTCGTTGCCGAAGCCCCGCGTCGACGTTCCTGCGGCGCTGAGCACGTTCGCTTCGACCGACCAGACCGCCCGAGCGGCGCACGCTCACGGGAAGGCGTACCCCGATCGCTTTCGCGGCTTCCGGGGTGACTTCGCGGCCGCGCCCGATCTGGTGATCACGCCCCGCGACGCCAATGAGGTCGCGATCGCGATCGAGGTCTGCGAGACAGCGGCGATCGCGCTCACCCCCTTCGGCGGTGGAAGCAGCGTCGTCGGTGGCGTCGAACCGCGGCTGGGACCGAAACATCGCGGCACCGCGTCGCTCGATCTCGCCGCGCTCGGAAAAGTGCTCGAGGTCGACGACGTCTCGCGGCTCGCGCGCATCGAGGCCGGCGCCTACGGGCCCGCACTCGAGGCCCAGCTGGCCACGAAAGGATTCACGCTCCGTTGCTTCCCTCAGTCGTTCGAGTTCTCGACCTTGGGCGGATGGATCGCGACCCGCGCCGGCGGCCACTTCGCCACCCTCCACACCCGCATCGACGACCTCACCCACTCGGTGACGATGATCACCCCGCGCGGCACGATCGCGACGCCGCGGTTCCCCTCGTCGGGCGCCGGCCCCGACCCGAAGCGGTTGGTGCTGGGCAGCGAGGGCACCCTCGGCGTGATCACCGAGGCGTGGATGCGCATTCGGCCGCGACCGACCCACCGCGCGCAGGCATCGTTCAACTTCGAGCACTTTCACGACGCGGTCGACGCTGCGCGCGAGCTCAGCCAGAGCGGGCTCTACCCGTCGAACTGCCGGCTGCTCGACCCGGTGGAGGCGCTGGTCCATGGGGTCGCCTTCGACGGCTCCTCGGTGCTGATCGTCGCCTTCGAGTCAGACGATCACGCGCTGCAGGCGTGGATGGACCGCGCGCTCGAGATCGCCCGCGCGCATCACGGCAAGTCCGAGCGAGGCGCGCAGAGCGATCGCTCCGGCGACGCGCAGAGCGAAGACTGGCGCAAAGCGTTCCTCGAAGGGCCGTATCTGCAAGACGCGCTGATCTGCCTCGGTGTGATCGCCGACACCTTCGAGACCGCCTGCACCTGGACCGTGTTCCCAGAGCTGTACGGGCAGGTGAACGCCGCGATGAGCGCCGCGCTCGAGAAGGTCTGTGGCGGAGGCGCGGTCAGCTGCCGCTTCACCCACGTCTACCCCGACGGCCCGGCGCCGTACTTCACCTTCATCGGCAAGGCGCGCCCCGGCGCCGAGCTCGAGCAGTGGGCGGAGCTCAAGCAGTGTGCCTCTGACGCGCTTCAGAAGGCGGGCGGCACCATCACCCACCACCACGCCGTCGGCCGCACCCACCGCGACGGCTACCTGCGCGAGACGCCGAAGCCGTTCGTCGACGCCCTGCGTGCCGCCAAGGCCCAGCTCGACCCTGCCGGCATGCTCAACCCCGGCGTGCTGTTCGAGAGTTGAGCGATCCGTTTTCGCTCGGCTGATCCATCGCGGAGCACCCCGCCGAGCCGATTCGCGGACTTCGCCGCGGCACCGGGGTTGCTCAACCGCGCCGCATGATCATGCCCGAACCCACGCCGCTCCCGACGCCGTCGTCGCTGCGCACCCTCGGCCTCGTCGGTCTGGCCACCGCCGGAGTGCTGGTCGTGAAGTGGTGGAAGCGCTGGTCGCAGCCGTCTGCGCCGGAGCCGCGCCGCACGGTGGCGAAGGTGATCGACAGCCGGCCGGTGATCGACGCGCGCGTCGCGGTCAACCGCTGCGCTGCGCGAGATCTGCCCTGGGTCGACCTGCCGTAACGCTAGGGCGTCTTCGGCGCGCCCTGCGACAGCTCCTGATCGATCTCGTGGATCGCCGAACGAATCATCGGCGGCTGGGTGCTCGGCGGAGCGGTGTCGACGTAGAGCTGGAACTGATCGCGCGCCTGCCGCAGGTCTTTCATCTCCATCGCCAGCATGCCCGCGTAGAGGTGGGCGTCGTACGCGTCGTCGTAGGTCGCGCCGAGGTGAATCAGCTCGTCGAGCGCGGGCTTCGACTGCCCGTCGACCGCGTCGAGCACCGCCCGGCAGATGCGCATGCGCACGTGGTACGGGTCGATCAGCGTGCCGCGCTGAATCATCGGCGCCGCGTCGTCGAACATCTGCCGCTTCACCAGCTCGCTCGCCGCGTCGGCCAGCACGTCGATGTCGTCGGGGTTCGCCTGGGCGCGCTGCATCAGCGAGCGCAGCTTCGGCTCGATCTGCGGCTCCTCGGGCTGCTGGGGCTGCATCGCTCCGCCCGGAGGCACCACGCCCGTGATGCTCTGGCCATCGCGCCGGTCAGACGACTGGGTCGACAGGCCGTAGCCGAGCGCGACGAAGAACAGCACCACCGCCGCGCCCCAGATCGCGCCCTTGAGCGACGGGTTCTGCGCCCAGAAGCCCTGCGCCTGAGGGCCGGTCGCGGCGGCGATCTTCTCGGCGCGGGCTTCGGCCTTGAGCTCCTCGTGCTTCACGCCCGCTTTCTCGCGGAGCGTCTGCGCCGCCGCCTGCTCCAGCCGCGCCTGCTCTTTTTCCCAGTCGGCGGCGGTCATCAGGTGCTTCGCCGCGGCGTGCTCCTTCAGCTGGTTGAGCAGCGCCTGGTAGCGCGCCTCGAGGTCGGCCGCGCTCGACGGAGGCGGCGCCGGCTTCACCTTGCGCTGCGAGTTGATCGCGAAGATCGCCGCGGCCAACAGGCCCGCGCCCAGCACCACCACTCCCGGCAACCAGTTCGTCTCGTGAGGGTTCATGACGGCTTCTGCAGATCGGCTCGCACCTTGGCGAGGAACTCGTCTTCCACGGGCTTCACTTCGGCCTCGGGCGGCGCGCTGGCGGCCGCGGGCGCCGGCTTCTTCACCTGCATCCACACCAGCAGCAGCCCTCCGAGGAGCAGCAGCACGGGCAACACCCACAGCCCGAGCGTGGTTCCTTCTGTCTTCGGCTTCTCGAGCGCGAACTCACCGTAGCGATCTTCGAAGTACTGAAAGATCTGCGCGTCGGTCATGCCGGCGGCGACCATCTCGCGCACCTTGTCGAGCATCGCCCGCGCGGTCGACGCAGGAGAGTCGGCGATCGACACGCCCTGGCACACCGTGCAGCGGATCTGCTTGCCGAGCCGCATCACCCGCGCTTCACGTTCGGCGTCGAGCGGGTCGAGGCCCTGCCGAGGGGGAGCGAACCCGGCACCGGGGTCGGGAGGAAGCTGCAAGAGGGCCATCGAGGCCGCGAGCACCAGCGCGATCATCGCAGCAGCTCCTGCACCCGCGCAGACATGATTCGAGGGTCCATGATCGGCTCCGCGATCTTCCCTTTGATGATCCCGTTGCGGTCGATGAAGTACGTCTCGGGCACGCCCGACACCGCGTAGTCGACCGCGACGGTGGACTTGGGGTCGAACAGCTGGGTGATCGCGCTGTGGTTGTCGCGCGAGAAGCGCTTCACGTTGTCTTCGGAGTCTTCGAACACCACCCCGAAGAACTCGACCTGATCGCCGTAGTTCTGGTGGCCCCACTCGATCACCGGCCACTCCGCCTTACAGGGCTCGCACCAGGTCGCCCAGAAGTTGATCACGATCGGCTTCTTGCCGATCAGATCCTTCAGCTCGACCTCCTGACCGTTGTCGAGCCGCTTCATCTTGAACGCCGGCGCCGGCTTGCCCGCGAGCATGAACGGCACCTCGTGCACCGCGGCGGGCCCGCGCTTGAACGCGGCCACCACCACGTAGATGAACACCGCGGTGAGCGCCAGGGTGACCACGATCGCGATCGCCTTCTTCGACCCGCCGCCCGCCGGCGCCGCCGGCTTCTGCGCCTGGGCGTCGATCACGCCTGCACCGCGCCTTCGTTCGCCGCCGCCGGAGCCACCGCCGTCTGCACCTTGCGCCTGGGCCACATCGCGATCAGCGAGCCGAACACCAGAATGGGAATCGCGTACCAGATCCACCCGACCAGCGGGAACACCCAGGTGTTGAAGGTCGCGGTGCCTGCCTTCGGGTCGACCGCGAGCAGCGACACGTAGACGTCGCGCAGCAGCCCCTCTTCGACCATCGGCGAGCCGACCGGGTCATTCGACATCGGGTAGTAGTTGAAGCGCGGAGCCGCCTTGCCGTGCTTCACCACCTCCGAGCCGTCGGCGTTGATCACGGTGATGTTCGCCGCCTGCCACTTCTTCGCCGGGTCCGCGCCCGGCTCCAGCCCGTCGAAGCGAATCTTGTAGCTGCCGATCGGCAGCGCCTCGCCGACCCGCACCGTGCCCGAGTTGTGCTCCTTCATCGTCGACGAGGCGGCGACCGCCACGAAGATCGCCACGATGCCGAGGTGCACCACGTACCCGCCGAACCGCCGCGGCGCCTGCGACGCCGAGCGCATCAGCGCCGACATGAAGCCGAGCTCCTTGTTCTGCTGTGGCGGCAGCAAGAGCTCCCGCACGTTCACCGTCGCCGCCCACACCGCCAGGCCGAACGTCAGCGCCGCGAACACGTCGCCGCGGCCGCCGCCCTCCCAGTAGCGCGCGAAGCCGGTGAGGTCGCCCGCCACCACCGCAGGCGGGTGGTTGAGGTAACTCAACGCCGAGCGGAGCACGAAGCCGAGCGTCACCGCTCCGCCGAGCGCGGCCGGGAGCGCGATCTGCTTGCGCACCACCTCGCCCTTCGACTCGCCCCACGGCAGCATCGGGCCGACGCCCATCAGGAACAGCATCAGCATCCCGATCGGCACCGCCATCACGTTGAAGTACGGCTCGCCGACGCTGATGCGCCGGCCGAACAGGCCTTCGTTCACCAGCGGGTAGATGGTGCCGAGCAGCACGGTGAAGGTGAGCGCGGTGAAGATCACGTTGTTCACCAGCAGCGAGCCCTCGCGCGAGGCGAGCGAGCCGACGTTGCTCTCGGCCACCAGCAGCGAGCCGCGCACCGACAGCAGCACCACACAGAAGACGATCAGCACCGCGATGAACACCAGGAAGGTGGGGCCGATGTCCGACTGGGTGAACGAGTGCACCGAGTTGAACACGCCGGAGCGGGTCATGAACGTGCCCACCACGGTGAGCACGAACGACGCCAGCGCGAGCGCCAACGTCCACAGCTTCAGCATCTTCTTCCGCTCCAGCACCATCCCGGAGTGGATGAAGGCGGTGATGGTGAGCCAGGGGTGGAACGAGGCGTTCTCCACCGGGTCCCACGCCCAGTAGCCGCCCCAGCCGAGCACCGCGTACGCCCACCAGCTGCCCAAGATGATGCCGACCGAGAGGAAGGTCCACGGGATCAGCGACCACTTGCGCATCGGCACCAGCCACGAGTCGCCCAGCTCGCCCCGCAGCAGCGCTCCGGTGGCGATCCCGAACGGCACCGTCATGCCCACGTAGCCGAGGTACAGCATCGGCGGGTGGATGATCATCAGCGGGTGGTTCTGCAGCAGCGGGTTGGGGCCCGGGCCGTTCGCCGGCGGGTTGGGCAGCAGCGTCCACGGGTTGGCCGGCCCCGCGATCAGAAACGCGAAGAAGACCGCCACCACCGCCATCATCCCGAGCGACAGCTGCATGTAGCGGCCGTGCTCCTTGCGGTAGGTGAACGCGAACGCGAACAGGTAGGCGCCCATGATCGCGCCCCAGAAGAGAATCGAGCCTTCGAGCGCGCTCCAGAGCGAGACGATGGTGAACAGCGTCGGCGTCTCGCGGCTGCCGACCTGGGCGACGTACTTCACCGAAAAGTCGTGCGAGAGCAGCGACTCGATCATCACCAGGTTCGACAGCAACATCGAGGCGGCGAAGACGTAGATCGCGTTGCGCACCCACGGCAGGAGTGACTCGCGCCGGGTGAGCCCCGACCAGAGGCCGACCACCGCCGCGAACGCCGCCGAGGCCAGGCCCGAGAGCACCAGGCCGTACCCGATCGAGGAGTTCATTTCTGCGACACTCCCTCGAGCGACTTCTTCCACTCGTCGGCGCCGCCGTCGGGCACCCGGTACTGGTTGTCGTGCTTCACCATCAAGCGGCTGCCCTTGAAGACGCCGGTCTTGTCGTAGGTGCCTTCGACCACCACGCCGATGCCTTCGCGAAACATCTGCGGGGGAATCTCTTCGGTGGTCACCGTCACCGTCGGCGCGCCCTCGACCGGGCTGTCGACCACCTTGAAGGTGATCGGCGGCTTGGTCTGGCCGGGCACCAGCGAGCCCTTGGCGACCAGACCGCCCAGGCGAATGGTGGGGCCGTACGCTTTTTCGCCCGCGGCGAGCAGCTCGGTCGGGGTCCAGTAATAGACGAGGTTGTCGCCGATGTTGCTGTAGGCGATGGTCGCGAGCGCACCCATCGCGACCAGAATGGCCCCCAGCGCCAGCACGCGGTTGCGGTTGGTGGTGTCGCTCACTTCAGACCTTCTTTCGCCTTCTGGCCCCGTACGCGGAGCCACAACGACAGGCTGTACAAGATGATTCCTGTCCAGGCCACGCTGTACGCGCCCCAGACGTACTCCCAACCGCCGGTGATCGCACCCTTGCCGATCTCCGGCGCGGCCTGTTGGGCCAGCACGAGCATGTTCACGGGGTCACCCCCGCCGCGGCCTGGCCCTGCCCGACGGCCTCGGGCGGAGCGATCTCGTTCTTTCTCGCCGCCATCGCCAGCCGGTAGCGGTGCCACACCAGCACGAACATGAAGCAGAGAAAGGCGACCGCGCTCCACCGCAGCGGCATCACGATCTGCGGGTCGACCGTGGAGGGCGACGACTGGAGCTGGTGAATCGACTTCGCCTTCACCGCGAACCACACCAGCGGCAGGTCGACCGCGGAGAGGATCGAGACCACCGCCGACCAGGTGGCGCGCTTCTCGGGGTCTTCGATGAAGCGGCGCAGCGTCAGGTAGCCCAGGTAGAGAAACACCATCACCCCGGCGGTGATCAGCCGCGGGTCGGGGCTCCAGTACACGCCCCAGGTCGGGCGCGCCCAGATCGAGCCCAGCACCCAGCCCACGCCGCCCAGGTAGACCCCGACTTCGGCGAACGCCTCGGCGAGCGAGTCGGCCACCCAGCTCTTCTTCACCGCCAGGTACCAGACCGAGCAGAGGGCGTTGGCGGGCAGCACGATGAACGCCATCCACATGTGCGGCACGTGCATGTAGATGATGCGGTAGGGGTCGCCCATCATCACTTCGCGCGGCGCCCACGACAGCGCCAGGTACGGCTGAACCGCGAACATCAGCACCGCCTGCGCGGCGAGCGCCTTCCACACCCAGGTGCGTGCCGACGGCACCGCGAAGTGGGTGATGATCAACCCCACCGCGACCGCGAGCAGGATCAGCGGGAGCCAGTAGAAGATGCTCATGCTCAGTCGTCCTCGATGACCTTTGGGAAAACCAGGAATCCCACTGCCCAGTAAACGAGATTGAAGAGAAAAAGGAAAAGCAGCCAGGTCCCCGACTTATCTTGGGGATCACCGCCGATGATGAGCGCGGTTGCGTAGACCGAGCCGATCAGGGCGGGGATCAGCACCGGGAACATCAGCAAGGGGAGCAGCACGTCGCGCGCGCGGGCGTTGGCGGCGATCGCTCCGTAGACGGTGCCAGGGGCAGAGATCGCCGCGCAGCCCAGGAACAGCGCCAGCACCAGCTTGCCCACGCCTTCGGCGATGCCGATGTCGAACAGCGCCACCGACATCGGCACCAGCGCGAGCGCCAGCAGCCAGCAGAGCAGGGTGCTCCCCAGAGCCTTGCCGATGAAGATCGCCCGCGGGCTCACCGGCGCGAGGCGGAGCGCGTCGATCGCCTGGTTGTCGCTCTCGTTGCGAAACGACTCGCCCAGCGAGAGCACCGAAGAGAAGAACAGCGCCAGCCACAAGAAGCCCGGCGCGCTCTTGCGCAGGGTGGGAGCGTCGGCGCCGAGCGCGAAGCTGAACAAAAGCAGGGTGGCGACGGCGAAGAAGAGCAGCGCGGTGAGCCGGGCGCGGGTGCGCCACTCGATCGACAGATCCTTGCGAAAGACGATCAGCGCGGTCGCCACCAGCCCCGGGCGGCTCACGTGACTTCTCCCACCCGGCCGGCCTGGAGGTGCAGGCGTTCTTCGGTCAGCCGCTGGCCCTGCTCGATCAGGTGGGTGGCGAGCACCAGCGCGCACCCCTTGCCCTTCAGCTCGGCGATCAGCGCCTCCATGTCGAGAATGCCCTGGGGGTCGAGCTCGCCGAACGGCTCATCGAGCAACGCCAGCTGAGGGCCCTTGAGCAGCAGCCGCGCGATCGCCACCCGCTTGCGCATGCCGGCGGAGTACTCCCGCACCGGGTTGTCGGCGCGGGTGCCCAGCTGCACCCGTTTGATCAGGTCGTCGCAGACCTTCTTCGGGTCATCGACGCCCATCAGCGAGGCGAGCAGTCTCAGGTTCTGCCGGGCCGAGAGGTCTTCGTAGAGAAACGACGCGTGCGACAGCAGCGCGATCTTCGGCCGCAGCTCGTCGCGGCCGGTGCGGGTGTCCATGCCCAGCACCGTCATCGTGCCGAAGGTGGGAAAGGTCGAGGTGGCGAGCATGCGCAGCAGGGTGGTCTTGCCCGAGCCGTTGTGGCCGGTCAGCAGCAGCGACTTGCCCTTGGGCAACGAGTAGCTCAGCCGGGCGAGCGCCCAGTGCTGGCCGTAGCGCTTGCTCACGTCCTTAATTTCAAACGCAAATTCGCCCACCGCCGCGGAACTAAGCACCCCCCGTGCCTGCGCTGGATCAAAAACGCCTTGGGGTTTGCGGGTGCCTCGCGCATTCGCTGCGCGCCCGTCGGAACACGCGCAGATTTTGCTGCTCCAGACCGATTCGCTTGCGCATGGGCGAATAGATGAGTATTTACTCATTCATCATGGCGAGGCCGCTGAGCGAAGACCGAAGGCGCGCGCTCTTGGAGGCGGCGGCCAAGGTCTTCGCCGAGCAGGGCATGCAGGCCTCGACCGCGGCGATCTCCAAGACCGCCAAGGTCTCCGAAGGCTCGCTGTTCACCTACTTCAAGACCAAGGAAGAGCTGGTGGTCGCGCTCTACCAGGAGCTGCGCCTGGAGCTCGCGGCCGCGGTGATGGCCGGCTTTCCCACCAAGAAGGGCCTCAAGGAGCGCCTCGAGCACGTGTTTCACGCCTACGTCACCTGGGGTGCGGAGAACCCGATCGACCGCAAGGCGCTGCGCCAGGTGTCGATGTCGAAGGTGATCACCGACGAGCTGCGCGCCGAGGGCAACCTGTTCGCCGCGGTCGACCAGCTCGAAAAAGAAGCGGTGGAGCAGAAGCGGCTCACCGTGCCGCTGCCGATGGTGTCGCAGGTGCTGAAGGCGATGGCCGAGATGACGATGGAGCTCTGCGCCCGCACCCCTGCGCAGGCAGAGCAGTTCAAGGCGAGCGGGTTTCAGATGCTCTGGGGTGCGTTGACCTCGAAGCCGTAGTTTTTGTCTGGTTGTTAGATGAGTGAGTACACACTCAAAGAAAGCGAGTCGGTCATGAGTCAGGTGCTGGTCACGGGCGGTACGGGGTTCGTCGGCGCTCACGTCGCGGTGCGGCTGCTCGACGCAGGGCACACCGTTCGGGCGACGGTGCGCTCGAAGAAGCGCGAGGCCGACGTGCGCGAGATGGTGAAGAACGGCGGCGCGAGCGACGCGAAGCTCAGCGTGGTGGAGGCCGACCTCACCAGCGATGCCGGGTGGGCCGAGGCGATGGCCGGCTGCGATTACGTGATGCACGTGGCGTCTCCGCTGCCGGCGGGAGAGCCGAAAGACCCCGACGAGCTGATTCGCCCCGCGGTCGACGGCGTGCTGCGGGTGCTGAAGTTCGCCCGGGACGCGAAGGTGAAGCGGGTGGTGTTCACCTCCACCTGCGGCGCCATCTATTACGGGCACCCGAAGCGCGAGAAGCCGTTCGACGAGACCGACTGGACCAACCTCGACGGGCAGATGAGCACCTACGTGCGCTCGAAGGCGCTGGCGGAGCGCGCGGCGTGGGACTTCATGAAGAAGGAGGGCGGGGCGCTCGAGCTTTCGGTGGTGAACCCCTCCGGCATCTTCGGCCCGGCGCTGGCGAAGGACTACTCGTCGTCGTTGGAGCTGATCGGCCGCCTGCTCAACGGCATGAGCGGCGTGCCCCGGCTGTTCTTCAGCGTGGTCGACGTGCGCGACGTCGCCGAGCTGCACCTGTTGGCGATGACCGCGCCCGAGGCGAAGGGCGAGCGCTTCATCGCCTCCTCAGGCCGGCAGTTCTCGATGATGGAGATCGCCAGGCTGCTCCGCCAGCGCCTCGGCCCGGCGGCGTCGAAGGTGCCGACCCGGGAGATGCCCGACTGGGTGGTGCGGGTCGTCTCCACCTTCAAGAGCGAGCTGAAGCCGTTGCTCCCGCTGCTGAGCAACGTGAAGAGCGTCACCAGCGAGAAGGCCCAGCGGGTGCTGGGGTGGAAGCCGCGCCCGCCCGAAGAAGCGCTGCTGGCGACCGCCGAGAGCCTGATTCACTTTGGGATGATCGCCGGCGCGCCTGCTGCTCTAAAGAACGCCGGGTGAGTCTGGTTCAGCAGCTGGAGGCGATCGAGGCGCGGGTGCGCGCGGGCGAGCTCGACGATGCCGTGGAGCAGCTGGTCACCTGCTGGCGTCAGGGCAAGCAGCCCGAGCTCGCCGCCGCGATCGAGGCCTGGGCCAAGCGGTTGTCGCAGACCGAGCCTCCGGCCAGCGGTGGCAAGGGCTCGGCGCGGGCGGTGTGGTTGGCGACCAGCGAGAAGCGGCGCACCGCCTCGCTGCCCCGGCTGCTCACCGCGCTCCCCGAGGCCACCGGCCCCTACGCGGCGGAGCGGATCGAGACGCTGGAGCACTGGAAGCCGAACCCGCTGATCGCCGCCCGCATCACCCGCTGGCTGGAAGACTGCCCGTTCGAGAACAAGGCGCGGCGGCAGTGCATGGTTCCCGCGCTGGAGGTGCTGAAGGCGCACGCCGATCGCCGCTGCATTCCCGCGCTGCTGCGGTGCCAGGAAGACCGGCGGGAGACGATTCTGCGGCTGGGGCTGCCGGCCTGGAAGCCGCTGGTGGCGCTGATCGAGACCAGCGCGCGCTGGCCGGTGCCGTCTCCGCTGACGAAGGAAGAGACCGCCGCGCTGACCCGACTGCAGGCGTGCATCGGCGGAGCCGCCGAGCCGAACAGCCTCGAGCCGCTCTGGAAGCGGGTGTTCGAGTCGCCCAAAGACGAGACCGCGCGGCTGGTGCTCTCCGACGCGCTCCAGGAGCGCAAAGATCCCCGCGGAGAGTTCATCGCGCTCCAGCTGGCCCGCGCGCGCACCGGCGGCAAGACGACCGCGCGCGAGCGGGAGCTGCAGCAGACCTGGCAGGCCGACTGGCTGGGGCCGCTGCATGCGGTGCTGACCCGCGACGTCGAGTTCGCCCGCGGCTTCCCGGTGGCGGGCCGGGTGGTGAACACCGGTCTGCCTGACGCGGCGGCGGAGTGGCCCCAGTGGGCGACCTTCGAGCGGCTCGACGGGTCCAACGCCTCGGCGGTGGGTAAGAACATTCACCCGGCGGTCGGCTCGCCTCACGCGCGTTCGCTCCGGGAGGTCGATGGAATGGGCGAGTTCGACTTCACCACCCTGGCGAAGAGCGACCGCCCGCTGCCGCTGGAGACGCTGAGGCTGAACGTGTGGAACGAGCTGCGGGTGAGGCACGAGTTCCGGAGGCCCGAGGTGTTCCCGAAGCTGACCCGGTTCGGGCTGACCGGCGCCTACAGCCCTTCTTCCGACGACCGTTCGTTCGCCGTCGAGCTGCTGGACACGCCGCTCGGGGCTCGGTTGCGTGCGCTCGAGCTGAAGACCACCCGCCGAGGCGCCGCGGCGCTGTTCGACCTCGCGCGGGAGCGCACGCTCGACGAAGCGGTGAGCGAGGTGATCATCGGGCTGACGCTTCGCTACTTGCCGGCCACCGCGCGGTTGGTGGTGGAGGTGGACAAGGAGCGCGGCGACACCGATGCGGCGCTCCGTGATGCGCTGGGGGCGATGCGCAAGACGCCGCTCAGCGAGGTCGTGCTCCAGTTGCCGGCGCGCCTCGAGCACCTGCGGGCACCGCTGGAGAAGATTCTCAGCGACCGATGAGGCGCTTCTCGATCGCCACCGCGTCGCGCGACAGCTCGGCGAACAGCGCGGGGCTCGCCGCCACCTGCTCGGCGGGGGTCTGCTCCAGCCGCAGCAGTTGCTGAGCGAGCGGCACGCCCGCAGCCTCCAGCGCCCGGGCCGCTTCCTTGGTCTCCATCTGCACCGGAATTCCCGCCTGCTCGTGCATCACCCGCCGCAGCCGGGCCTTGAGCTCGACGAACAGCTCGGCCTCCACCCGGGCGCGGCGGGCGAGGTTGGCCATCGCGCGCACGTAGTCCATCACCGAGCGCGCGGGCGCCGACACCAGCGGGCGCGCCGGGCCGAGCCGCCGGCTCACCGCCCACAGCAGCACCAGCCCGACGAAGCCGAGCTGCGCGAGCACGCCCCAGAGGTGCCGTCGCGCCGTGGAGGTGTCGGGCGCGAACAGGTGGCCTTCGTCGAAGCCCACCGGGCCGCGGCGCGCGAGGTTGGCCCAGAAGAGCGCGTTGTCGCCCAGTTCGAGCCGCCGGTTCTCGGCCAGGCCGGTGCCGGGCGCCAGCCACACCTCGCCCTTGCCGAGGGGAATCGCGAACACCACGTCGGAGGCGACGTTGACCGTCTCGTCGAGGTCGGAGCGCCAGGCGGGCTCGGCGAACATGCGCAGGCTGTGGGCGCCGGCGAGCAGCCCGTGCGGAAAAGTGACTGGCACCTCGTAGCCGCCGCGGTCGTCGTCGCGCCGGTCGGCCTCGGGCCACTGCCCGTCGCGCGACAGCTTCAACCAGTCGTCGAGCTCGGGCTGCGAGTCGGACATCGCGGGGAGATAGACGAGGGTGCCTCCGCCGCGCACGAAGGCGTCGAGCTGGGCCACCTCGGGCTTGCCGAGCCGCCGGTTGGAGATGCCGAGAATCAGCACCGAGCCGAGCCCTTCGAGCGCGCTGTTGCTGAGCGGCGCCGGCATCGCCCGGGTGGTGGCGCCGTTCGACTGGAGCCAGAGGTCGAGCACCCGCGCCCCTCGCGGGCCGGCGTTGGTCATCGAGCACAGCGGCGAGTCGGCCGGCCCGTCGGGAGACGACGAGAGCAGCCCGAGCGTGAGCGCCACCACCAGCAACAGCGCGATCGGCCAGAGGCGCTTCATGCCGCTCCGATGCGCAAGGCCTGGACCTCGGCGAGGAAGCGCTCCGCGTCGCCCGCCTCGACCGGCCGCAGCGAGTAGAACGTCTCGTCGTACCAATCGAGCGCCTTGGCCACCGATTGGGTGAGCTCGGGCGCCGCGCCGCGCGACGGCAGCTCGCGCACCAGCTCGCGGTTGGTCTTCACCCGATCGGGCCGGGCCAGCCGGGCGCGCTCGAGCGACGAGAGCAGGCCCAGCAGCGACTCCCGCAGCGACTCGCGCGGCTTCTCTTTCAGCGCCGCCTGTGCGCGCGAGAAGTGCACCGAGGGATCTTCGAGCTGGAGCGCGCTTACCACCGGCGGCAGCGGCTGCACCCGCAGCCTGCGGGTGCGGTTGAGAAAGCGCGCCACCGCGCCGAGCGCGATCAGCGCACCCAGCACCAGCACCAGCCAGCGGGTGACCACCGAGTAGCTCTCCATGCCCCGGGTGTTGAAGAAGCGCTCCAGCCAGGCGTTGAGCCGGGCGAGAAACACCTCCAGGCCGATCGCGTCGCGCTGACGGGCGCGGCTGAGCTCGGGCCGGGCGTAGATCTCTCCCAGCGCGCCGCGATCGACCACCGCGCCGTGCGGCTGGTGCGAGACCAGCTCGCAGCCGAGATCGCGCTTCGGCTCGGGCAGGCTCGTCAGCGACGAGGGGTCGCAGGCGCCGAGCGCGAGGGCGAGCAGCAGGCTCACGCGGCCTTCAGCGCCTCCTGCGCGCTCGACAGCTTCAGCTTCAGGTCCAGCCCTTCGCGGCGAACGCGCATGTCGAGGTACACCAGCGTTTGAAACACCACGTAGATCGGGCTGATCAACGAGGTGAAGACGGTGTCGAGCAGCTCGAACGGCACGCTCAAGAACCAGGGCGGGGCGTTGGGCAGAAACACCAGCTGGAGCACGAAGGTGGGCACGCTCCCGATCATGCTCACCATCAAAATCACCAGGCCCATCACCGTGAGCAGCACCGTCAGCCGCACCTTCACGAACCCGAACGGCCCCGGCGCGACCCGGCCCGAGGTCAGCTGGCCAGAGCGCACGAACAGCCGCCAGAGCGGCACGTCCTCCATCGCCACCAGTTGGCTGGTGAGGAAGAAGCGCAGAATCGACCAGAGCACCGCGACCACGTTGCCGGCGAAGGCGAGCAGCAGCCCAACCGTGACGCCAACCACGCTCTCGGCCCGCGCCGCGAAGAAGGTCAGCGCCGCGCCGGGCAGCATCGCCAGCGCCACCACCAGGCCGGTCCACATCATCGAGATCAGGAACAGCGCGATCGCCGCGGGCGAACGGCGGGCCCCTTCGCGAATCGCATCGCGTGGCGTGACCTGGACGCCGAGGTACTCGAAGGCCGCGTAGCGGGTGACGGCGATCGAGCCGAGCGACCCGATCAGCACGTAGAGGAGCAGGCCCACGCTCAGCACCGCCGCGCCCTTCATCAGCACCACCGGGTCGGCGTTTCGAATCACCTTCATCTCGGCGAACGAGCCGGTGAACGCCCTCACCTCGGGGTAGGCCGCCGCCGCGATCAGCATCGAGCCCCTGAACGCCGCGAAGCCCGCCAGCGCCCAGCCCAGATAGATGACGAACATCGGCCGCCAGCGGGTGCGCCAGAAGCTCACCGCCCGATCGATGATCTCTCCCAGGGTGAGCGGACGAAGCGCTTCCATCGGCTTCACTCATCTTCCCACATTCACCTCCACCTTCCGTGAATGCCGTGGCCGCCCCCGCGTACATAGGGGAACGAGGCCGGGTGACACGAGGTCGTGATGTTTTCGCTTCTGCTTCTGTGCCGTGAACCGCTCCCGCAGCGCTCCGAGGGTTGGAAGTTCGATCTCGGGCCGGTGCGCATCGAGCCTGCCGCTCCGACCCGGGTGACCGAGGCGCTCGCCACCGCGCTCGGGGTGCGCGCGTCGGAGGTGGTGCACTTCATCTGCCCGACGTTCTCCTCCGCGCTGGTCGCGGAAGGACTCGCCGATCTGATCGGCCGGGCGACGCGGGGCGTGCTGATCGACGACTCGACCCTGGCGGTGCTGGAGGACTACGAGCACGAGCGCCCGCTGCGGCCCGACGAGCTCACCTTCGAGCTGAGCGAGCTGGCGGTCGAGCTCGAGCGCGGTCAGCAGCGCGAGGCGAACGACTGGTCAGACGTCACGACGTGAGCTGGGCGTACGCCCGCGCTTGAATGAACGCCTGCATCGGCGCGAGCGCGGCGTGAAACGGCACCAGCACGCACGCCACCAGCAGCGGAGGCGCGTTCATCGTCACCGCCAGCGCGGCGGGAACGCTGACCACCACCGTGATCAGCACCAGCAGGCCGCCCAGCACCCAGAGTGAGCGCTTCGCCTCGCGAGGCACCAGCTGGCTGAACCGGCGGAGAAACGGCCCGTCGTCGCGCTGGCTGAGCGGCACCAGCACCATCCAGTAGGGCCAGGCGCGCACCAGCGAGATCAGCCCGAGCAGCAGCACGACGCGGCCGGCGGTGCCACCGATCGCCGTCGCCAGCGCCACCGGGATCAGCGCCAGAAACAGCGTCACCGCCGCGGTGAACACGAACCGCACCGCGATGCGCACGTCTTTGCCCATCGACTTCACCGCCGAGGCCACCGGCGCCTGCTCGAGCGCGACCCGGCAGCAGGCGGCCCAGAAGAACGTGATCACCGCACCGCCCAGCATCAGCCCGAGGGCGGGGCCGGCCAGCAGCGTGAACGCCGCGGTGAGCGCCTCGAGCACGCTGGCGTCGTCGGCCAGGCCGGGGCGGCTGGCGAGAAAGGGCAGCCGGTTGATGCCTTCGGTCACCCCGAAGAACACCGCCACCCCGAGCGCGTAGACGAAGGTGCCGAGCGGGAGCAGCGCGAGCAGGTGCTGTGACCAGAGGTCAGCGGCCTCCTTCACCACCGTTCCCACCGAGATGTGGCGCATGCGCTTGCGAGACTACTCAGCGCAAACGCTGAAGCAACTGCGCGGCCGCTTCACGTGGGTCAGCCGCGGACAGCACCGCGCCGATGACCGCGGCGCCGTCGACGGTGCCCAGCGAGGCGAGCGTCTGCGCGGTGACTCCGCCGAGGGCGAAAGCGGGGCAGGGGAGCCTCGCCTTCAGCGCGGCGAAACCCTCGGGACCGAGCGGAGGACGGTCTTCGGGCTTCGAGAGCGGCTCAAACACCGGGCTCACCAGCGCGAGGCCGGCGCCGGTCGCACGCGCGGCTTCGGCTTCGTCGTGCACCGCGACGCTGAGCCACTTGCCGGGCAGGTGCGGCCGCACGTCTGAAGGCAGCAGCCCCGTCGATGGGAGGTGAAGGTGCGCGTCGAGCAACAGCGCGAGATCGAGGCGGCGGTTGATGAACAGCGGCGCCTGGTGACGGGTGCAGAGCGCTCCAAGGGCCCGGCCCTGATCGAGGAAGGTGCGGTCGTCGGCACCCGGGTTTCGGTGTTGAATCGCGATGCCGGGGCCGGCGGACAATGCGGCGTCGACCCGCTCCAGCAGGTCTGAACGGGTCCAGTCGGTGATGAGGATCAACCGGGGAAGCACCTCACCCCGGAGCGCTGCTTCAGCGGCCAACCACTCCCTCGATCGGGCTCGAGGCAGACGCGTACGCCTTGAACGGAATGCGGCCGGCGAGAAACGCCTCGCGGCCCGCTTCGATCGCCAGCTTCATCGCCTTCGCCATCCGCGCCGGCTCTTTGGCGCAGGCGATCGCGGTGTTCATCAGCACCGCGTCGACACCGAGCTCCATCGCCACCGCGGCGTCAGAAGCCGTGCCCACGCCCGCGTCGACGATCACCGGCACCTTGGCCTGCTCGAGAATCAGCTTCAGATTGTGCGGGTTGCGAATGCCCAGGCCCGACCCGATCGGCGCCGCCAGCGGCATCACCGCCGCGCAGCCGGCGTCTTCCAGCTTCTTGGCGGTGATCGGGTCGTCGGAGGTGTACGGCAGCACGGTGAAGCCTTCCTTCACCAGGCGGCGCGCGGCCTGGAGCGTCTGCTCGACGTCGGGGAAGAGCGTCTTCTCGTCGCCGAGCACCTCGAGCTTCACCCACTTCGACAGCCCGAGCTCTTCGGCCAGGTGGCAGGTTCGCACCGCGTCGTCGGCGGTGTAGCAGCCGGCGGTGTTGGGCAGCAGGGTGAGTTTCGAGCGGTCGAGCCAGCTGAACATCGACTGCGCGCCGGTCGCCTTGAGGTCGAGCCGCCGCACCGCCACGGTGACGAACTCGGTGCCGGTCGCCTCGTGGCACTGCTTCATCACCTCGAACGAGGGGTACTTGCCGGTGCCGACGATCAACCGGGAACCGAACGTCTTGCCTGCGATCACGAAGGGCTTGTCCATCAGCCGCCTCCTACGAATGTGACGATCTCCAGCCGGTCGCCGTCGTTCAGCGCGGTGTCTTGATGCCGCGCGCGGCGCACCACCGACTCGTTGAGCTCGACTGCCACCTGCAGGGCGTCGACCTTGAGGGTCTCGAGGAGCTTCGCCACGGTCGTCGCGGCGGGCACCTCGGTGAGCTCCCCATTGACCTTCACCTGCATGGAAGCGGGTATAGTCCCAAGCCTGATGCGGCGCACGGTGAGACTTCGCGCGTATTTCCTCGTTTTCCTCGCGGCGTTCGCGTTCGCCAACCCCGCGTTCGCGAAGAAGAAAAAGAAGAAGGTGAAGAAGGCCGAGCCCGCGGCGGTGATGAAACCGTTCGACGACACCCCCGCGAAACCCGACCCCGACGCGCCCAAGAAAGACGCGCCCGTGAAGGAAGACGCGGCCGTGGTCGAGGTCGAGGTACCCGATGACACGCCCGACGCCGAGTCGCCGTCGAGCGCGCTGCCCACTCCGGAGGTGATCGCCCGCACCGGCTTCGGCGCCCACCGCTACGCGTACATCGGCTCGGCGGTGGTGCTCGCGATGGGTTTTGCGTTCGCCTACTACGCGCAGGGCGAGGCGACCCGCGCCAAGACGGTCGGCAGCGCGCAAGAGACCCGCAACGCGCTCTCGAACGCCGCTGGGGCGTCGAGCGCCGCCAACATCATGTACGCATCCGCCGCGACGTTGGCTGCGTATGCCTTGCTGATCGAAGTTCTCCCCCAGAAGTACGCCGACAAGTTCACCTTCACGTTCCACTTCTGATCGATGCCGTCGCGCCTTCTTCTCTTCGTGGTGGTGTTGGCCGTGCTGGGCGCGGCGATGGGTTGTCTGATCTCCACCGACGACTACTCGAAGACCTGCACCACCGTGGGCGACTGCCCGAAGCTGTCGAACTACAAGTGCGTCTCGGCGAACGCCTGGCCGCAGGTCGACTGCGCGAAAGACGAGAAGGGCTGTCTGTGCGCGGTGAAGTTCCCGCCCGACCCGATCAACCCGACCGACGGCGGCGGTGGTGGAGCCGGCGGTGGCGCGGGCGGCGGTGGCGGCACCTTCGACGCCGGGCCTCCTCCGAGCTGGTGCGGCCGCGCGGGCGACCCGGCGAGCCTGAAGCCGATTCGCGCGATCTTCAACCTGTCGTGCGTCGGCACCTGCCACGGCCCGCAGATGGGCTACCCGAACGCGCCGAAGACGTTTCGCCTCGACTACTACTCGTCTGACGCGGGCGTGCTGCCCGACGGTGGCACGCTGCCCGGCGCGTACTTCGAGCGCGAGCTGATCAAGATTCGCACCTTCGACGTGAACAACCCGATGCCGCCGAGCGACTTCCCGCTCCCGCCCACCGCCGAGCAGAAGGCCGAGATCTGGAACTGGGTCGACGCCGGCGCGCCCTACGGAGACGACGCGCTCTGCAACCCGCCCGACTCGGGCATCAGCTTCGCCACCGACGTGAAGCCGATCTTCGCCAGCCGCTGCGGGCCGTGTCACCTGATGATGCCGTACCAGGGCGGGCTGAACCTCACCTCGTCGGCGGCGTACGGAGCGCTGGTCAACGTCGACAGCACCTGTGGAGGCTCGTCGGTGAAGCGGGTGCTCGCGTTCGACACCAAGAACAGCCTGCTCTGGGAGAAGCTCACCCCTGACGGAGGCGCCTGCGGCGGCACGATGCCCGACGGAGGCCCGCCGCTCCGCGTCTCTCACTCGATGGAGTTCGACACCATCGAGGCGTGGATCGCCCAGGGAGCGAAGAACAATTGAGCTCTCGCGCGCGCCTCTTCTTCGCTTCGTTGGTCATCGCGACCTTCGTCGCCTGCACCCTGGGCGCCGGCAGCTTCGCCGGAAAAACGTGTGACACCCAGGCCGACTGCCCCGACCCCTACGTCTGCGCGCAGGTGCGGCCGGGCGGCTCGACCTGTGAGCTGCTCCACGGCCTCGACAGCTTCGAGACCGATGGTGGCGGCGTCGGCGGTGGCGCGGGCGGTGGAGGCGGCACGGTGGTGCCCGACTGGTGCTCCGCGATCTCGCCGATCGTGATGACCAACTGCGTCTCCAACTGCCACGGCACCGACCACTCGTACACCGGCTCGCCGACCAACTTCCGCCTCGACCTCTACACGGTCGACGGAGGGCAGGGCGCCTACGACTACGCCGCGAGCATGGCGGTGCAGGTGCAGGTCGACCTGATGCCGCCGATTGGCATCGACCCGATGCCGAACGCGGCCGAGCGTCAGAAGATCATCGACTGGGCGAACGGCGGCGCGCCGTACTGCCTCGACGCCGGCCCCTGAGCTACGCCGTCGGCTTCACGCCGGCGAACGCCTCGAGCCACGGGCGCGGGCCCTGGAGCGCGGTGCGCTGCAGGTACAGCCCCATGCCGCGGGTGCCGCCGAGCTCTTCACCGCCGCCGGCGCGACCCGGGCCACCGTGCAGCAGCCCCGGCATCACCGTGCCCGGAGGAATCGTCTGCCCGGCGACCTTCTCGCCGCTGATGGTGACCCGCCCATGGTACGGCGCGATCGCCGCCACCACGGTGTTGAGCCACTCCTTGTCGTCGCCGTACACGCTCGACACCAGGCCGCCGCCGCCGGCCGCGACCAGCTTCTCGAGCTCGGCCGCATCGCCGTACGGCATCAGCGTCGCCGCGGGACCGAACACCTCGTGCGCGTTCACCGCGTCTTCGGTCGACGCCTTCGGCTTCTTGTTCACGAACAGGGTGGGCGAGACGAAGTAGCCCTTCGCCTGGCCTTCGACCGGCTTCGCTCCGCCGCACGCGACCTCGTAGGTCTTGGCGAAGCGCTCCAGGCCGGCGCGCACGTCTTTCAGCTGCTGCGCGGTGGCGACCGGGCCCATGGTGGTCTTCTCGTCGGCCGGGTTGCCGAGCTTCACCGCCGACAACCGATCGACCAGCGCGTCCTTCACCTCGTCGAGGCGGGCGGCGGGCACGAAGATGCGCCGGGTCGCGGTGCACTTCTGGCCGGTCTTCTGCGTCATCTCCTTCGCCACGTCGGTGAGGAACATGTTCAGCGTCTCGCTGCCCTCGACCGCGTCGGGCGCGAGGATCGCCGAGTTCAAGCTGTCGGCCTCGACGTTCAAGTGCACGCTGTGCGAGGCGATGGTGGCGTGGGTGCGGAGCGACTGCGCGGTGTCAGACGAGCCGGTGAACGCGACCACGTCTTGCCCCGACAGATGCGAGAGCAGGTCGCCCACCGAGCCGCAGAGGAAGCTGAAGGCGCCCGCGGGGAGCACGCCCGAGTCGGCCCACAGCCGCGCGATCTTCCACGCCATCAGCGCGGTCGAGGTCGCGGGCTTGGAGATCACCGGCATGCCGGCCAGCAGGGTGACCGCCAGCTTCTCGCCCATGCCCCAGGCGGGAAAGTTGAATGCGTTGATGTGCACCGCCACGCCATGCCGCGGGCTGAGCACGTGCTGGCCGTAGAGCCGCGCCGAGCGGCCGAGCGCCACGCCCTCGCCGTCGGGCAGCACCTTCACGTCGCCCAGCTTCGCGCCCAGCTCGGCGTAGAAGTTGAGCGTCGCGCCGGCGCCGTCGATGTCGAACTTGGCGTCGGAGCGGGTGTTGCCGGCGTTGGTGATGCCGAGGCCGATCAGCTCCTCGCGCGCGTCGGAGACGATCTTGGCCAGCTTGGCGAGGATCGCGCCGCGCTGGGCGAAGGTGAGCGCCCGAAGCGCCGGCCCGCCGGTGTCGCGCGCGAAGGCGACCGCGGCCTTCAGGTCGAGCCCGGCGGTGGAGGCGGTGGCGACCACCTCTTCGGTCGACGGGTTGTACAGCTTGGTGCCTTCGCCCTGGCCGGTCTGCCAGCGGCCTGAGAGGTAGCTTTCGAGAGTCGTCGTCATGGCGGCGCGGACCCTATATGAATGAACGAAAGTGATCGACTCCGCGCCGACCGATCCCGCCAAGCTCGCCCGGGAAATCCACCAACGCTGCTGCGTCGCCGACGCGCACGCCGACGCCTTGATGTGGAACCGCGACCTCTGCACCCGCTCCACCGAGGGGCACGTCGACTTTCCCCGCCTCAAGGAAGCCGGCGTGAAGCTCCAGTGCTTCCCGGTGGTGACCCGCGGCTACCCGCTGGTCGACGGCTTCGGGCTGCTGAAGTGGAAGCGCAACTGGCCGCCCCACGCCAAGCAGGGCGAGTGGGCCGCTTGCGTCTGGCAGCTCGACCGCATGGCCGACTTCTGCCGCCGCTCCGGAGGTCAGGCGTCGATCGTCGGCAAGTCGCAGGAGCTTTCGCAGAACGTCAGCAAGGGCTCGCTCTCGGCGGTGCTCGGCATCGAAGGCGGCCACGCGCTGGAAGGCAAAGTGGAGCGCGTGAAAGAGGTCTACGCCCGCGGCTGCCGCTTCATCGGGCTGACCCACCTCTACAACAACGAGCTCGGCGGCAGCTCCTCGCCGCTCCAGGGCAACAAGCCGCTCACCGACCTGGGCCGGCAGATGCTCGACGAGATGCACAAGCTGGGCATGGTGCTCGACGTCTCTCACGCCTCGCCGAAGACGCTGGAGCAGATGCTCGACCACCCGGTGCGCCCGTTCTGCTCCCACGCCGGGGTGGCGAAGGAGCGCAAGCTCTGGCGCAACCTCGACGACGCCTCGCTGAAGAAGATCGCCGACAAGGGCGGGGTGGTGGGCATCATCTTCGCCACCTATTACGTGGGCGGGAAGACGCTCGACGACATCGGCCGGCACATCGAGCACGCCGTCAACGTGATGGGCGAAGACGGGGTCGGCCTGGGCAGTGATTTCGACGGGCTGATTCCGCTCCCGCAGGGCATCAAAGACGTCGCCGACCTCCCCAACCTCACCGAGGCGCTGATTCGGCGAAAGATGCCGGTGCGGGTGGTCGAGAAGGTGGTCGGCGAGAACTTCAAACGGTTCTTTCTCGAGACGCTCGAACGCAGTTGACCTGCGAGGGATCCGAGGGGAAAGTGCGCCCGCTGTCAGGCCGGCAGCACTCTGGGGAACACATGCGCCTTTTCTTCATCTCCTTCGCCGCCCTCGCGATGTTCGCGTGTGGCTCGCCCAAGGCGGGCGACAAGTGCAGCTCCAACGGCTTTCTCTGCGCCGACTCTGCCAACGCGATCGAGTGCAAGCTCGGCGTCTGGACCCAGCTGCCCTGCCGCGGCCCCGGTGGCTGCGTGAAGTCGGGCGACACCGTGAAGTGCGACATGACCGCCGACGTCGAGGGCGACAACTGCGCCTCTTCGGCCGAGGGCAAGGGCCTCTGCACCTCCGACGGCACCGCGACGCTCGAGTGCCGTGAGGGCAAGCTGCAGAAGACCAACGACTGCCGCACCTGCACCGTGATGAACGACCAGGTCGTCTGCACGCCTTAAACGAGGCCGCAGAGCTCCCACAGCGCCCGGTTGAACGCCTCCGGCTTCTCCAGCTGGGGCAAATGGCCTGCGCCGTCGATCGTCACCAGGCGTGAGCCCTTGAGCAGCTCGTGCATCAGCTGCGCTTTGGCGGGCGGAGTAATCGCATCGTCGGCGCCCACCACCACCATCGCCGGCCCGGCGAAGCGCCCCAACAGCTCGCGCGAATCGGCGCGCTGACCCAACGCCCGCGAGCAGGCCGCCACCACCTTCGGGTCTTGAGCGCGAATGGTCGCCTCGACGTCGCGGCGCACCTCGTCGCTCGCCGCCGGCCCGAGCAGCTTCTTCGCCATCGCCACCGAGAACGCCTGCAAGCCGTTCTTCTCGATCTCCAAAGCGGTGGTCTCGCGGCCCGCGCGCGCCGCCTCGTCGTCGGCGGTGGCCTGGGTGTCGCTCAGCACCAGCGCCTTCACCCGGGAGGCGTCGAGCCGGAGCAGCGCCATCGCGGCATACCCGCCCATCGACACCCCGCCGATGACCGCCTGCTGAATCTCCAGCGCGTCGAGCAGGGCGAGCGCGTCCTGGGCGATCGCCTCCATCGACAGCGGGGCTGGGGCGCTCTGCCCGAACCCCCGGGCGTCGGGCACCAGCAGTCTGAACCCCTTGGGCACACTCGCAAGGGTGGGGGCGAAGGCCTTCGCGCTGAGGGGAAACGGGTGGAGCAGCACCACCGCCTGGCCCGAACCCTCCTCCCGGTAATGGTACGACCGGCCCTGGAGGGTCAGATTCGGCATCGGTAACGCCCTAACGGGATTCGAACTCGAATTCCAGCGCGCCTCGTCTACTATGCGTGACGCCGTGAGCGTCGAATTGCCGATGCGGCTCGAGGCGCTGCTCGACAGCTGCCCCGAGCCGTGGATTCCATCGCTACGATCAGTGGCTGAGTCGGCCGCGACCGCAGTGCTGGCTCTGGGTGAGCTCGACCTGATCGGCTACGACAACCAGCCGGTCGACGCCTCCGCCGACCTCGGCCTGTGGGAAGAGATGGCCCCGGTGGTCGGCTCGACGCTGGCTGCGGTGAACCAGCTGGCGGCCGACATCGAGGTGCGCTTTCCCGCCGCGGTTCCTCCGTCGACGCTGCTCCACCGGGCGGTGAAGGAAGAGATGCTGGTCGCGGTCAAAGACCTGCGCGCCGAGATCGCCCAGTTCGGGATGCAGGTGCGCGACCCGTCGGTGGTGGGCGACCGGTGGAACCTGATCGGCGAGCTGCAGAGCTTTCGCTTTCGCATGCGCGATCGCATCGGCCGGCTGGTCTACGACTCGGTGATTCACCTGGGCGACTGCCGCCGCGCCGAGGTCGACCCCGCGTACACCGAAGAGCTGCAGCAGGCGCTCAAGGTTCGGGTGGCGGTCACCTGGCTGCGGCGCACACTGAAGGCCCGGCTGCAGTCGGTCGGCGAGGCCGAGCCGGAGGACGTCGACTGGAACGCGCAGCAGCTGGAGCGCGAGCTGAAGGAGTTCGGCTCGGGCCCGGGCTGGGCGCTGATTCGCGCCAGCGACAAGCGCACCGTGCTCGAGTTCCGCACCAAGCTGCAGGGCGTTCGCAAGCCGGGGCTGAAGAAGAAGGAGCTCGGGGTGCTGATCGCGCCGTTCACCGAGTTCGTGGCCGGCATGCGCAACATCAACCAGCGCGACATTCTGGTGCAGCACGACCGCGAGATGATGGCCGCCTGCGGAGTGACCATCGAGCGCGCGCTGTCGACGGCGGGCGACGAGGGCGTGCGCTACTTCAAGCAGGCGATGGGGCAGGCGAAGCGAATGCAGGGCCGCAACGGCGAGCTCGATCGGTGGATCGAAGCGATGGAGGGCGCCGAGCTCGGCCCCGACTCGATTCAGGCGGCGGGCGAGCAGCTGCTCGGGCTGCTGGCAGGGCTGGATCTTTCGTGAGACCGAACGCGCCGCTCCCGCTCGCCAAGGCGAGGCTGGAGCGCGTCAACCTGGTGCTCGCCGACGTCGACGGCACCCTCACCAGCAAGGGCAAGCTGACCTCGTCGGTGGTTCGCGCGCTGGAGTGGCTCTCGGCGCACAAGGTGAAAGTCGCGCTGGTGAGCGGGCGGCCCTCGGGTTGGGCGGAGTGTTGGGCGCGCCAGCTGCCGGTGGAGGGCGTGATCGCCGAGAACGGCGGCCTCTACTTCGCGTGGCGGGGCGACAAGCTGGCGAAGGTGTACCTCGAGCCCGAGCGCGAGCGGGTTCGCAACCGCGAGCGGCTGACGCGCGAGGTCGAAGCGGTGATGAAGAAGGTGCCCGGCGCACGGCTGTCGATGGACAGCGCGGCGACCGAGGTCGACCTCGCGATCGATCACAATGAAGACGTGAAGCTGGGGCCCAAGGCCGCCGGCCGGCTGGAGCAGCTGCTGCGCGCGCGGGGAGTGAAGGCGGTGCGCTCGTCGGTGCACGTCAACTGCTGGCTGGGGGACTTCGACAAGCGCTCGGCCGCGGCGGCGTTCGTGCGGCGGGAGCTGTCGATGAACCTGGCGAAGAAAGACGGGCGAATCGTGTTCGTCGGTGATTCGTTCAATGACGCGCCGATGTTCGAGGCGGTGCCGCTCTCGGTGGGGGTCGCCAATGTGCTCGATGTGCTCGGGCAGATTGATGCCGCGCCGAAGTTCGTGACCCGGGCGCGTGAAGGCAAAGGGTTCATCGAGCTGGCCGATGCGATCGGGCGAGCCCGGAGGGCGCGATGAACGGCTTCGGAACCACCAAGTCATGACCAGCCAACTCGTTCGCCTCGAGCTCAAAGAAGGCCTCGGCCGCCACCTCCGCGCCGGCCACCCCTGGGTCTTCCGCCGGGGCCTGTTGCAAACCCCAAAGCTCCCGCCCGGCTCGGTGGTCGACCTCACCGAAGACGGCAAGTTCATGGCCCGGGGCTACTACGACCCGCTCAGCGCGATCGCAGTGCGCGTTCTCACCCGCGACCCGAAAGAGACGATCGACCAGGCCTTCTTCGATCGAAAGCTCTCCACCGCCGCCGCCCTCCGCAGCCAGCTGGCCGATCTCGCGGGCACCGACAGCTACCGCCTGGTTCACGGCGAAGGCGACGGCCTGCCCGGCATCGTGGTCGATCTCTACGCCGGCAGCGCGGTGCTGAAGCTCTACTCGGCCGGCCTCACCCCCTACCGCTCGATGATCGTGCAGTCGCTCTCGAAGCTGCCGGGCGTGAAGGGCGTGGTCGGCCGCGACGAAGTGCCGCGCGACGACGAGCCCGACGAAGAAAAGGGCGCCGGCAAGATGCTTTTCGGCGCCCAGGCGCCCGAGACGATCGCGATCAGCGAGCACGGGGTGAAGTTCAAGGTCGACGTCTGGACCGGCCAGAAGACCGGCTTCTTCTTGGACCAGCGCGAGAACCGCCGCCTGATCGGCCGAATCGCCAAGGGCCACAGCGTGCTCAACGCCTTCTGCTTCTCGGGCGGCTTCTCGGTGAACGCGGCGCTGGGCGGCGCCACCTCGGTGCTCTCGGTCGATCAAGACGCCGACGCGATCGCGCTCGCCCGCGAGAACTTCACCCTCAACGGCCTCGACCCCAACCAGCACGAGTTTCTCGCCGCCGACGTGTTCACGCTCTTTCGCCGGCTCGAGAAAGAAGGCCGCACCTTCTCGATGATCATCTTGGACCCTCCGGCGTTCGCGAAGAGCCAGAAGGCGGTGGAGCAGGCGCTCGACGGCTACGCCTCGCTCAACCGGCAGGCGCTGGCGCTGCTCGCTCCGGGAGGAATTCTCGCCACCGCCAGCTGCTCGGCCCGGGTCACCGCCGAGCAGTTCAAAGACGCGGTCGGCCAGGCGGCCCACAAAGCCGGCGTCGATCTTCAGCTGGTCGAAGAGCGCTACCAGAGCCCCGATCACCCGATTCGGCTCGAGTTTCCCGAAGGGCGCTACCTGAAGTTCCTGGTGCTCCGGGCGCTCTAGAAAAATGCCTCGAAAAAGGCGAAGGGCCCGCCGGTTAAGGCAGGCCCTTCGTTCACTCGCACGCGGGTCCTGGGGCCGCGTGTGGCGATTCTGATTAACCGCCGACGGGCTGGTAGGCCTCGATGCGGCTGGTGTCGATGCGGCGAGCCTCGAACGAGAGCTGGGTCGCGCACGAGACAGAGTCCGGAACCGGGTTCGGGTTCGGGCAGTTACCGACGCAGGCGTACTGCGCGCGGAGCTGCACGGTGCCGGCCGGAGCCGCACCCTCGTCGTTGAAGGTCACGGTGATGGAGGTCTGGCGGGTCTCGGTGGTGTTCTGCACGCCCGGGAACGGGTTGGTGACGGTGCGAGCGCCCTGGAAGGTGCCGGTGCACGCGCTGCCGCACTCGATCACGTCCTGCACCGAGATGTCCGGCGCGTCGCCGATGGTGAACTGGGGCTTGCCGATGTCGAGGTACTGCTTGCCGTCGCCGCTGTCCCAGATCACCCACTGGGTCTCAGTGCGGAAGTTGCTCAGGGTCTCCTGCTGACCCGAAGGCAGCTGGCCGTTCTTGTAGCAGCTCGGATCCGCGATGGTACGGAGCGGAGTGGTATCGACGGAGACGCGGTAGATGCGGGGCTGGCCGCCGTTGCAGCCAGAGAGCGCCGCCAGAGCCACCACCGCGAAGAAGACAGTAGAACGCATTTTCTTTTCCCTTTGTGAATTCAGCTGTTTACCCACAATGCGACGGGCGGCTTTTCCCCGGCCTCCCGCCAGATGTCAATCGATTCACCGACTTCTGAGCCGGTCCCCTCCCGGCCATGTAGCAGAGGGACACACCATGACGGTGACCTGTGCAAGGAAATTTAGGGGCGGTTTGGTACCGCCTTTGGTCACCGACGAAGCCCATGACACGGCTTCAGTGGATGCCGTCGCACACTTTTTTGATCCACGCCGCTACTTGTCGATCAGGCCCACGCTGCCGAAGCACATCTCGTCGGAGGTGTTTTCGCCGTAACCGACCGCGTGATCCTGCATGTTGTCGTAGGTGCAGGTCGCCCGCAGGGTGTCGCCCGGCTTGGCCACCACGTAGTCGTGCAGCCGGTAAATGCTCTGCCAGTGAAAGTCCCAGCCGTTGATGTGGAGCAGGCACTGCTTCGACCCGTCGGGGTGCACCAGGTCGAGCTGCATCGACTTGCCGAGCAAATGCTCGTGGGCCCAGACCGAGTAGATGCGGCCCTCCGCCGCGTTCGAGCCGTCGGCGGCCGGGGTGTCGCCCTGCTTGATGAAGCTGCTGTCGCCCGAGGTGACGAAGCCGGTCGTCATCGGGGGAATCGAAAAGGTGGTGCTCCCCGCGACCAGCGCGTGCGGCACCATCGTCACCCAGGGCGCTTCCCAGAGCGTGACCTTGGAGCGATCGGAGCCGTGCGCGGTGGCGAAGTTGTAGTGAACCTGGAGCACCCACGCCCAGCCGATCGGCAGGTAGTAGCCGACGCCGTCGTAGGGCGGCTTCAGCGGCGCGTCGTTGCCCGGCACCCAGAGGCCGGCGGGGTAGGCGGGCGCGATGCCGGGGCCTCCGAAGCAGTCGTAGCCCTCGCCGTCGTCGGCATCGTCGAGCTTCTTCACCGCGTCGATCTGGTCGGGGGGAATCAAGAACACCGCCGCGTGGTGAACGATCTGCCGGTTGCCCGGCTCGACCGAGACCGCGGCGACGGGAATCGGCCACACCACCTTGGGATCGATGAAGAAGCAGCGGTAGTCGTCGGCGGTGGTGGCCTTCGAGGTGTACTCGGCGCTCATCTGCCAGGAGTGCCCCGGGTCGCCCATCGGCTTGTCGGGCTTCACTTCGGGCAGGTCGCGCTTCTTTCCCTCGGGCATCTCGGCGTCGATCCAGTCGATCAGCGCCTGGCGGTCGGCGTCGGCCATCACCCGCGAGTCGTCGATCTTCGGGCAACCGCTCTCGGCGCTCTGGTCGGGAGGGAAGGGCGGCATGCGCTTGCTCTGAACCGCGGCGCGAATCGCGCCTGACATCGTCTTCACCTGGTCGTAGGTGGTGAGGGCGAACGGGGCGATGTTGTTGTCCTGGTGGCAGACGCCGCAGTTCTTGCCCACCAGCGGGCCGATCTTCCCGTACCAGGTGGGCGAGTCGTCTTGCGGCGCGAAGGGATCCGGCAAGCCGCAGCCCACGACCACCAACACCGCAAAGATGCGCAGATGTCTCACGGCCGCACTGACACCGCGGCCGTGAGAAACAGAAAAACTAAATTCCCGCGCAGCGATCGAGCGTCACGTCCTTGGTCTTGCTCTGGGTGGTGACGGTGGCCTTGCCGCAGCCGGTGATCGCGATGGTGAAGCTCTCCGACTTGCCGGCCTCGCTGGTGACCGTGCCGTCGAGCGACCCCGAGACCGCGCAGTTACAGGTCGCGTTCCAGGTGAGGTTGTTGGGCGTCAGCACGGTCGTGTACCCGGCGAGGTTGTGCTTCACCTGCAGCTGACCGCCGTTCATCACCCGGCCGTCGCGGCGGTCGCCGGTGACGGTGATGTCAGACAGGGTCGAGGTGTCGATGTCGAACACCGAATTGCCCTTCGCGTCTTTCGCCACCCGGTGCATCCCCAGCACGGTGTATTTCCAGTCGGAGCCGCTGCGGGTGATCTTCTGACCGCCGGCGGGCGAGCTGACGGTGAGGGTGGCCGAGCGGGCGCCGGTGAGGGTGAAGTCGGCGGTGCGGGTGACGCTGGCTCCGTCGGCGGCGAGCGAGCAGGCGTTCTCCGAGAAGGTCAGGGTGACGCTGCCGGCCAGCGACGAAGCGCCGAAGGAGCAGTCGTCGAACATCTTCGAGCGCACGCCATTGGCGCAGGCGTCGAAGGTTTCCAGCACGCAGGCGCTGCTCGCCTCCGCGCTGGGCACCATCACGTTCGAGAACTTCTGCCAGAGGGTGCGCTCGTTGAAGTCGGGGCGGTTCAACGGGGTGAGCATCGCGAACGAACCGCCCTGGCCCGCCTCGTCGAAGCTCGACATCACGTCGCCGGCGGCGTTCGCCACTTCTTCGGTCTCCTGGAGGAGGCCGTCACAGCTGGTGAGGGAAAGGGCCGCGATCAGCAGTCCGACATGTAGGCGCATCGTCAATCTCCTGGTTGGGGGGCGCTGGTGGATTCAACCCGGGAGGTGCGAATCGGTTGCGGGGATCGTATACGAGCCGACGTGCTCGGTAGACCCGGCAAGGCTCTCGTACGCCTCGACGTGAACGGCGAATCGCATGAGGTCGCGGTGGAGCCGCGCGCGACCCTGCTCGAGGCCTTGCGCTACGAGCTCGGGCTGACCGGGTCGAAGCAGGGCTGCGACAAGGGCGACTGCGGCGCCTGCACCGTGCTGGTCGATGGCCGGCCGAAGCTGTCGTGCATCACCCTGGCGCTCACCGCCCAGGGCCGCAAGGTCACCACCATCGAAGGGCTCGCCAAGGGCGGGCAGGTGCACAAGGTTCAAGACGCGTTCGACCTCTGCGGCGCGCTCCAGTGCGGCTTCTGCCAGTCGGGCATGATGCTGTCGGCGGCCGCGCTGCTCGAGAAGAACCCGCAGCCCAACCGCGCCGAGATCAAAGAGGCGCTCGCGGGCAACCTCTGCCGCTGCACCGGCTACACCCAGATCATCACCGCGGTCGAAGTCGCCGCCGGGCTGCGCAAGGTGCCCGAGCGCGACGAGCGGCCCACCACCCGGGGCGGCACGACGTGAACGACGGCCCCAAGCGCACCCGCGAAGTGGTCACCCAGCCGGGCGTGGCGGTGGTGCGCGAGCCGAAGCCGACCTCGGTGGTCGGGCGCCGGCTCCGCAAGCTCGACGGCCTCAAGAAGGCCACCGGCGAGGCCGTCTACACCGACGACATTCAGCTGCCGCGCATGCTCCACTGCAAGATTCTGCGGAGCCCGCACGCGCACGCCCGCATCAAGCGAATCGACTTCAAGCGCTGCCTCGAGCACCCCGGCGTGGTCGAAGTGCTGGAGGGCAAGGAGCTGCCGACCCGGTACGGGATCATTCCCTGGACCCAGGACGAGCAGGCGCTCAACGTCGACAAGGTTCGCTTCATCGGCGACGCGGTGGCCGCGGTGGCCGCCGTCGACGAGCTGGCGGCCGAAGAAGCGCTGGAGCTGATCGACGTCGAGTACGAGGTGCTCCCCGCGCTGGTCGAGCCCGAGGAGGCGCTGGCGTCGCAGGAAAACAAGATTCACGAAGACGCCAAGCGCGGCAACGTCACCAAGCACGTGAAGCTGGAGTTCGGCCCGGTCGACGAGAAGCTGGCCGGCAGCGCCGCGGTGGCCGACAACGAGTTCTTCTACGCCGGCTCGACCCACACCGCGATCGAGCCGCACTGCGCGGTCGCCCAGTACCACGGCGAGGGCCAGCTGACGCTGTACAGCTCGACCCAGATTCCCCACTACGTGCACCGCGAGCTGTCGAAGGTGCTCGAGCTCGACCCCGCGCGGATCAGAGTCGTGCAGCCGTTCATCGGCGGCGCGTTCGGCGGCAAGAGCGACCCGTTCGTGCTCGAGTTCGTGGTCTCGAAGCTGGCGATCAAGACCGGCCGGCCGGTGAAGTGTCTGTTCACCCGCGAAGAGGTCTTCTGGGCGCACCGCGGCCGGCACCCGATGAAGCTGCACTTCAAGGTCGGGCTGTCGAAGGACGGCCTGATTGAAGCCGTCGACTCGAACATTCTGATCGACGGCGGCGCGTACAGCTCGTTCGGCCTGGTGACGACGTATTACTCGGGGCAGCTGCTCACGGGGCCGTACAAGTTCAACACCTACCGCTTCGACTCGACGCGGGTGTTCACCAACAAGCCTCCCTGCGGCCCCAAGCGTGGCCACGGGAGCGTGCAGCCGCGCTTCGCCTTCGAGGTCGCGCTCGACATCGCCGCCGAGAAGCTGGGGTTGGATCCGCTCGAGGTGCGCCGCCGCAACTTCATCGGCGAGCAGACCAAGACGGTGAACGGGCAGCAGATCACCTCGAACGGGTTTCTGCAGTGCTTGGAGAAGGTCGAGAAGGCGTCGTCGTGGAAGCAGCGCCGCGGCAAGCTCGGCTTCGGCCGCGGGCTGGGCGTCGCCGGCTCGATGTACATCAGCGGCACCGCCTACCCGATCTACCCGAACGAGATGCCGCAGTCGGGCATTCAGGTGAAGCTCGATCGCTCGGGCAAGGTGACGATCTTCTCGGGCGCCTCCGACATCGGGCAGGGCACCAACTCGCTGCCGGCGTACCTGATCAGCGAAGAGATCGGCTGCGACCCGCGCGACTGCACGGTGGTGGTCAGCGACACCGACCTCACTCCGGTCGACATGGGCGCGTACTCGTCGCGCGGCACCTTCATGGTCGGCATCGCCTGCGTCGAGGCGGGGCAGAAGCTGTGGGGCCTGATCTCCGCGGCCGTGGCCGAGAAGTGGGGCATCGCGTCGGGCCAGGTCGACGGCGCGCTCGGCACCATCACCGGCGGCCCGGGCGGGGAGAAGATGTCGTTTCGCGAGGCGGTCTGCCTGGCGGAGGCGAAGTTCGGCACCCTGGGCGCCACCGGCAGCTACCGCACCCAGAAGCTCGGCGGCGACTACCGCGGCGGCACCATCGGCGCGTCTCCCGCGTACAGCTTCACCGCCCACGTCGCCGAGGTCGAGGTCGACCCGAAGACCGGCATCTGGCGGGTGGAGCGCATCTGGGCGGCGCACGACTGCGGCAAGGCGATCAACCCCACGCTGGTCGAGGGGCAGATCGAAGGCAGTGTGTACATGGGCTACGCCGAAGCGGCGATGGAGGAGATGACGTATCTGCCCTCCGGCCTGCACAAGGGGCCGTCGCTGCTCGACTACCGAATTCCCACCACCCTCGACACGCCGGAGATCTCGGCGCTGATCGTCGAGTCGAACGACCCCACCGGCCCGTTCGGCGCGAAGGAGGCCGGCGAGGGGCCGCTTCACCCGGCGATCCCCGCGATCGCCAACGCGATCTACGACGCGGTCGGCGTGCGGCTGACCGAGCTCCCGTTCCACCCCTGGAAGATTCTCTCCGCCCTGCAGCAGAAACAGACCTTAAGCCATGCTGACCCTGCCTCCGTTCCAGTACCACGCGCCGACCAGCGTCCTTGAAGCGGTCGAGCTGCTCGGCCGGCACGGTGCTCGCGCGAAGCTGATCGCGGGCGGCACCGACCTGATGCCGAACATGAAGCACCGGCTCAACACGCCGGAGCACGTGGTCGCGCTCAATCAGATCGCCGAGCTCTACGCGGTGGTCGAGAAGAACGGCGTGCTCGAGATCGGCTCGATGATCACTCTGGCCGACCTCTCGCGCGACGAGCGGATCAACCGGCTCTTCCCCTCGCTGGCCAAGGGCGCCGAGCACGTCGCCGGGCCGCAGCTGCGCGAGATGGGCACCCTGGGCGGCAACATCTGCCTCGACACCCGCTGCGTGTACGTGAACCAGACCCACTTCTGGCGCAAGTCGCTCGGCTACTGCCTGAAGAAAGACGGCACCGTCTGCCACGTGGTGAAGAGCGGGAAGAACTGCGTCGCCGCGGCGAGCAACGACACCGCTCCCGTCTTGATCACGCTCGGCGCGACGGCGCGGTTGGCCAGCCCGCGGGGCATGCGCGAGCTGCCGCTGGAGGAGTTCTACGTCGCCGACGGCGTGCGCAACACGGTGCTCGAGCCCGATGAGCTGGTGGTGTCGGCGCGGGTGCCGCTGGCGAAGCCGAAGACGCTGATGGGCTACGAGAAGCTCCGCATTCGCGCGTCGATCGACTACCCGGCGCTGACGGTGGCGGTGGCGGCGGGCCTCGACGCTTCAGACAAGCTCGAGTCCTTGAAGATCGTGATCTCGGCGTTGGCGTCGCGGCCGCACAGTGTGAAGCGCCTCGAGACGTTCCACGGGCGGGCGCTCGATGCGGCGACGGTGGCAGAGCTCGGTGAGCACTGTAAGAAGCAGTGCCACCCGCTCACCAACATCAACGTCGACCCGGCCTGGCGGCGGCAGATGATTCCCCAGTGGGTGAAGCGGGCGTTCGACAGCGCCAAGGCCCCGCGGCCACTCGATGCCTGACCGTCAGTGACGGATTTGCGGTGGTCGCTCCAATTGTTTCTGACATGCGTCGCCTGGCACTGATCTGTCTGCTGTCGCTCGCCGGGTGCAACTGCACCTTCGACGAGAACCTGGGGAACGGTGATTCGGGCACCTGTACGAAGGACAACGACTGTCCCGGCACGACGATTTGCGTAAACAAGGCCTGCGTGCTGCCTGCTGACGCTGGCGCACTCGACGGCGGGGTGGCTGACGGCGGTTCGATGAGCGATGGCGGTGCGGTCGACGCCGGAGCAGACGCTGGAGCTTGGGACGGCGGAATTGGCGATGCAGGCAGCGATGGTGGCAGCGGCCTCGACGCCGGGCCGGTCTTCGATGCGGGCGGCTTCGTCTTCGATGCAGGCTGCGACCCGCTCGACGGCGGTTGCGGCTATGACGGGGGCGTCGGCAGCTTCTGTTCACTGCTTGCCCAGTTTGGCTGTGGGCACGAAGCGCAATGCAACTTCCTCGCGCTCGCTCAGTGGAATGAGTGCACCTCCTTCCTTGATCGCTGGTGTCGCGATCATCGGGACCCGATCTCTGGCGCCGTCATTCACGCGCCAACTGAGTCGGTCTCTGCCTGTCTCGCCGGGACATTGGCCTCCGACTGTCGTAGCGGACGTGAGATCGAGGTCAGAACTCCGGGCCGATATCGGGCCGGCGCACCTTGTTACGAGGTTTGGCCCTCGGCCAATGGTCAGAGCGAGGCGTGCTCTTTCTGTGACGGGGGCTACTGCCCGTTGATCCCTGGCGCATGTACGAGTTGCACTCCCTGGCTCGATGCCGGTGCTCCTTGCAACGCATCGACGGGCGGGTGCGACCCGAACTCGCAATGCATCCTCGGCACCTGTCAGCCGCGCGCCGCGGACGGGGCCCAATGCACTCATGATGCGGAATGCAGGAGCGGGTACTGCAACAGCACGGCCGATGCGGGAACTCGATTTTGCGGTTGGTTGCCGATCGGAGCGACCTGCGCCGCCTCCTGGGAGTGCACGCCAGACGCGTTCTGCGACGCTACAGGTGGCTGTGTGCCACGTATTGCGCTCGGTTCTGCGTGCGACATGAGCATCAACTTTGGTGACACGTGTGATGGCGGCTTCTGTCGGGACAACATCTGCAAGACCGTGGGCGCATTGTCGCTGGGGGATGTTTGCGCCTTCCCGCCGTGGGAGGGCCCGTTCGAATGCGCCGAGCCGTATTACTGCGCAGCGAGCGCGGGCCTTCCGACAAACTTTGGTAGGTGCGCGCTCCGGCTCGGGTTGAACAGCTTCTGTGGGATCAGCCCGGTTGCAGCTGTCGGTACCGTCGTCTGTCAGGCCGGCCTGGTTTGCGACCTGAACGGGCGCTGCAGTCCTTATCCCCGCGCAGGAGAAGCCTGCTTTCAACGTAACTCCACGTTGTCGCGCTTCTGCTCGGAGATGTTGGAGTGTCTCGATACAGCTGATGGTGGCGTCTGTGAACTCTACAACGCCGTGGGTTCAAGCTGCGTTGCGCCAGCGGTCGATCCCAAGGACGACGTCGTGTGCCTCGACTCCGACGGAGCGATCGGATTCTGTCGTGGCACTGACGCTGGCTTCTTCTGCCTCCCTCAACCACCCGGCGCTGACGGTGAGAACTGCACACCTGGAGGCCTTTACGACACCTGCCTCTCGCACCGCTGCCTCGATGTCGACGGCGGGCTCGTTCTCACCGCCGGCCAGCAAGGCACTTGTGCTCCGGGCTGTCCATGACAGGCAGTCGGCCGTCGGTGACGGATTCGGGGTGGTCGTTCCAATTGTTTCTGACATGCGTCGCCTGGCACTGATCTGTCTGCTGTCGCTCGCCGGGTGCAACTGCACCTTCGACGAGAACCTGGGCAACACCGACTCGGGCGCGTGCACCAAGGACACCGACTGCGCGGGCTCCGCGATCTGCGTGAACCAGGCGTGCGTGCAGCCCGACGCGGGCCCGAGCTCCGACGGGGGAGGGCACGACGGGGGCGGCATCGACGCCGGATGGGACGGCGGTGCGCAGGACTCCGGTGCGCCCGACGCGGGAGGCTCAGACGGCGGCGGCCCCGTCGATGGAGGCAGCGACGCCGGAGGCTTCGTCTTCGATGCCGGGTGCGACCCGCTCGACGGCGGCTGCGGTTACGACGGCGGCGTCGGCAGCTTCTGCGCGTTGCTCGGGCGGCTCGGGTGCGGGCGCGAGGCGCAATGCAGTTTTCTCCAGCTCGCGCAGTGGAATGAGTGCACCGCGTTCGTCGAACGTTGGTGTCTCGATCAGTGGGACCCGAGCGCGGGCGGCGCGGTTTCGGCGGCACCAGCGGGCGTCGCCACCTGCCTGTCGAACACGCTCAACACCGACTGTCGTGAGGAGCGTGCCGTCGATCCCTGGGCCTCCTACGGCTACCTCCCCGGCGCGCTCTGCTACCAGTTGTTTCCGTCTGGCGCCGGAGCGAGCTCGGCGTGCGCTTCCTGCGACGGAGGCTATTGCCCCTACGCTCCCGGAGCGTGTGTCGCCTGTACGCCGTGGCTCGACGCCGGCGCCGCTTGCGATGGCGTGGTGACGCGCTGTGACCCCAACGCGCGCTGTGTTCAAGGGGTGTGCGTGCCCGCGTCGGCCGACGGGGTGCCCTGCGCGGCAGACTCGGAGTGCCTGAGCCTCCACTGCAACACCACCCTCGACGCCGGCAGCCGGTTCTGCGGCTGGCTTCCGCTGGGGGCCAGCTGCGGTCTCTCGGCCGACTGTCCACCGGGCGCCTATTGCGACCTCGGTGGCCACTGCGCGCCCCTCGTCGCGCTCGGGGCTGCATGCGACCCGGCGCTCGACCTCGGCTACACCTGTGACGCCGGGTTCTGCAGAGACGGTGTCTGCAAAAGCGTGGGGGCGCTCCCGTTGGGCGCCGAATGCATGCAGCGCGGCGTCTCGGGCCGGCTCGAGTGCGCTCCGTCGCTCTATTGCGCGCCGGCTTCGGGCGTCCCTCCCGAACTCGGTCGCTGCGCTCCGCGCCTCGGCCTCAATGCGCCGCTCTGCGGCTACGACGCCGACTGCCAGCCCGGTCTCGCTTGCGACGTGAACGCGCGCTGCAACCCCTACCCGACGGTGGGGCAGCCGTGCGACCACTCCTCCTCGTCCCGGCACTGCTCCGAGATGTTGGAGTGCCTCGACACGCCAGACGGCGGCCTCTGCGAGCCCTACCACGCGGTGGGGTCCAACTGCGCCGATTCTCGCGGTGCCCAGCGTTCCCGACGACGACGTGATCTGCCTCGACGCCACCGGCGAGGCGGGCTTCTGTCGAGCGACCGACGCGGGGTTCTTGTGTCTCATCGAGGCCCCGGTACCCGACGGGCAAAGCTGCACTCCGGGCGGGCTCTACGACACCTGCCTCTCGCACCGCTGCCTCGATGCCGACGGCGGGCTCGTTCTCTTCGCCGGCCAGCAAGGCACCTGCGCGCCTCCGTGCCCCTAGCGTTTCAGTAGTGCGGCGGCTTCTCGTTGATGCTCGCGTCGACCAGCCCCGGCTCGGCGCGCATCTTTTCTTCGACCTGCGTCACCGTCTTCACCAGCGAGTCGATCTGCTGCTGTTGCCGATAGACGACCTGGTTCAGCTCCTCCACCAGTCGTTCCAGCTCCGTGTACCGGGTCTCGAGTTGGGTCAGACGTGGGTCACCATTACTCAACGCTGTCTCCGTTCTTGACTTTGACTTTGACGCCCAATAGCAGGGCGCACTCTGGCCGCAAAAACCGAAGTGGAGGGTGGACAATGTCGAAGTACCTGAAGTTTTCGATGCTCGTGGTGAGCGCGGCGGTTCTCGCCGGCTGCCCCAGCAGCGACAAGTGCAAGGATGTGAAGTGCGCAGCGAATCAGACCTGCGACAGCAGCAATGGTCTCTGCAAGAACAACGGCGGCGGCTCGGCGACGGGCGGCGGCGTTGCGACGGGCGGCGGCACCTCGACCGGCGGCGGTAGCGCGACCGGCGGCGGCGGCGGCACCTCGACCGGCGGCGGCACCTCGACCGGCGGCGGTACCTCGACCGGCGGTGGCACCTCGACCGGCGGCGGCACCGCGACGGGCGGCGGCACCGCGATGAACTACGACGCGGGTCCTCCGGTTGCGAACGAGAACTGCGCTTCTGTGATCGACTTCCCCACCGACGGCGGCGTCTCGGTCGACGGCGGCACCCTCTACACCTTCGACATCGACCTCACCGGCTCGGCCGATGACTTCCACGCCGACTGCTACGGCGGCGCGATGCCGTTCCCCGACCACGGCCCCGACGCCGTGTGGGTGTTCCACAACACCGCGCTCCACGACATCGTCTGGTCGGTCGGCCAGAAGGGCACTCCGGGCCCGAACGGCTCCGACTCGATCGCCTACATCGGCAAGGACCCGTGCGCGAACGCCAGCAACGGCTTCGGCTACAACCCGTACAACGGTGGAGCCTGCGCTGACAGCGCCGACGGCACCGCGACCGAGGTCGTCACCCTGAAGCACGTGCCCGCCAAGGACCTCTTCCTCTTCGCCGACAACTTCTGCCAGACCAACGGCACCTGCGGCAGCGAGAGCGAGAAGGCCCGCCCGCAGACCGTTTCGCTCTGGGTCGGCCCGCCGACCGCTGGTCCCGCGAACGACTACTGCAACACCGCGCAGGCGATCTTCGCCGGCGGCGCGACCACCGACACCGTCTCGGGCACCCTGGTGGGCGCCGACGACGACTACGCCGTGCAGTGCGGCGACAACCGCGTCGGCGGCAGCAACCCCGACGTCGTCTACTCGTTCACCCTCGCCGCGGCGAGCAGCGTCACCTTCGACGTCACCGGCGTCAACGATCAGGTCGTCCCCGCCATCTACGTGGTCAAGGCTACTGACTGCGCCGCTGGCTCGATCGACCCGACCACCGCCACCGTCTCGGGCTGCGCGTACGCTCAGGCCCAGACCTACCCGGCCCACCTGGTGATCGACTCGCTCCCCGCCGGCGACTACCTGCTGGTGGTCGACGACTGGTTCGACAACAACGCCACCTCGGCGCTCCCGCCCGGTGCGTTCACCCTCACCGGCACCATCGGGGCGCCGATCACCGCGACCGCGAACGAGACCTGCGCCAACGCTCAGGCCATCACCCTGGTCGACCTGCCTGACTACCCGGGCACCGCGGCGATCGCGACCATCACCGGCACCACCACCGGCGCGGCCAACGACCACACCGTGGGCTGCAGCGCGTTCGGCACTCTCGCCGACGGCGGCACCGGCTTCATGAACGTGACCGCGGTCGGCCCCGACCTCGCGTACTCGTTCACCGCGGGCGCTGGCCCGGCGGCTGACGGCGGCATCTTCCTCGGCCGCGTGATGGCCGAGTCCACCAACGTCGCGAAGTCGTACCCGGCCGTGTACCTCGAGCAGACCTGCGGCAGCTCCGACCCCGACGCGGGCACCTTCACCTGCGACAACGGCTTCGACTTCGGCTTCGCTTCTTGGAGCCGTGCGGCGATGACCTACTTCGGCCCGACCCCCGCCACCCCGTACACGGTGTGGGTCGACTCCACCACCGTCGACAGCGCCAACGGCAGCCCCGGCCCGTTCGCTCTCGAGGTTCAGCTCGCCAGCACCCCGGCGAACGACCTCTGCACCGGCGCGGTCACCGCGGCGCTCAACGCCAGCCGCGCGGGCACCACCCTCGGCGCGTTCAACGACTACGACTCGAACGGCGTCGTCGCTGGCCCGTGCGGCAGCCCCGACACCAACTCGGCCGACGTCGTCTACAAGGTCACTGCGGCGAGCGCGAACCCGATCACCGTCACCGTGCGGCCGGAGAAGCTCTTCGACACCGCGGTCTACGTGATCGACGCCTGCACCGGCGCCGGCCCGACCCCGGGTCTCTGCGTCACCGCGGCCAACGACGGCGCCAACGGCGACCCCGAGACGGTCACCTTCACCCCGACGGCCGGCCACGACTACTTCGTGGTGGTCGACGGCACCAGCGACGTCGATGGCACCACCATCTCGGCGTTCTACGGCGCCCGCGGTGGCTTCACCCTCGAGGTTTCGCAGCAGTAATCGCCTCGAGTAGGTGAAAAAGACCGGGCCGCTCCCCACAAAAGGGGGCGGCCCGTTTCTTTTGGCCCAAGGGGTAGTGCGAAATCGGCGCGCCGATGGTACTAGGGCGGTTCGGTCTGCATTTTGAGTGACGGTAAGAAAATCAAGGATCCGGACGACGGCGCCTGGCTGCGAACGCTGAAGGCGGAAGTCCAGCCGATGACCTTCAAGAAGGGCCGGCAGTATGCCGAAGGCCGGCGGGTCGCTCTCTTGTCGCGCACTGGCGACGTGGTGAGCGCCAAGGTCTCGGGCTCCACCGGTGAGCGCTACGACGTGCAGCTGTCGCCCGGCGCCGACGGCAAGATTCAGAGCAGCTGCAGCTGCGACGCGTGGGGCAAGTACGGCGCCCACTGCAAGCACGTGGTCGCGGTCGGGCTCGTCTACCTGACCCGGGTGCGCGGCGGCCAGATGCTGCCCGAGAGTGGCCCCGACACCACCCGCCCGTTGGATGTCGCCGCACCCGCTCCTGCGCCCGCCTCGACCGCGGAGGCCGCTCCCAGCGCCGAAGCCGATGCGCCCGAGAGCGAGCCCGGCACGTCAGACGGCACCGACGGAGCCGACCCCGAGTCTCCCCTCGACGAGCTCCCCGCGGAGCGCGAGGTGCTGCTGCCCGCGCTCGCCAAGCTGGAGAGCTGGCTCGGGCTCTCGGCGCTGCCCGACTTCGAGTTCACCTACCGGCTGACCCCGGTGAACGGCCCCCACGGCCGCCACTGGGTGATCGACGTGCGGCGCCTCGACGCCCAGGCCAAGGGCCCGGTGAACGTGAAGCGCTCGCTCGCCACCGGCACCCGCATCGCGCCGTCAGACGAGCTGGTGTTTCAGGCGCTCTCCACCGCCGAGATGCGCCACGACTCGCGGCTGGTGCTGTTCGACGCCGAGCTCGCCAACCTGCTCGAGCTGCTCGAGAAGCGGCGGGTGGTCTACCGCGGCACCGCGCTGATGTTCGACGCCCAGCCGGCCCGCCCGGTGATTCGCCTGGAACAGAAGCCCGACGGCGGCTCGGCGCGGCTCGACATGCAGCTGCCCGACGGCACCACCCTGGCGCTGAAAGACGTGCTGGTGCTCTCGGGCAAGCGCAGCTGGGTGATCGCCGGCCAGCACGCGCTCAAGCTGGAGCCCGACTTCCCCGCGCGGCTGATGCGCAAGTGGGTGCTCGAGCCGCAGACCCACTTCCCCGCCTCGCAGCTCGACCGGGTGCTGAGCTACTTCGCCGCCCACCTGCCGCGCTACCGGCTGTCGCTGGTGGCGGAGGGCCTGAAGGTCGACGAGACCACCGAGCCGAAGTTCGTGCTCACCGTCGAAGGCAGCGCCGAGAACGTGAAGGCCAAGCTGGCCGCGCGCTACGGCCCGCTGGTGACGGTGCCGGTGTCGCCCACCGATCGCCACCTCGGCTACGCGAGCGGCGGCGGCGGCGAAGGCGACCGCAAGCTCTACCTGCGCCAGGAGGCGCTCGAGAAAGCGGCCGGCAAGGCGCTGGTCGATCGCGGCTTTCGCTACGACCCGGCGGGGCAGGGCTTCGAGGCGCGCGGCGACGCGGCGCTGGAGTTCTGGGCCAAGGGCCGTCACGAGCTCCCGAAAGACTGGAACCTGTTCGCCGCCCAGCCGCCCAAGGTGCGGGTGCGCGCCAAGGTGAAGCCGCGGGTGCGGGTGAACATGTCGGCGGTGAACTGGTTCGAGCTCGACGCCGACTTCACCACCGAAGATCAGTCGGTCGACCTCGGCGCGGTGCGCATGTGGCTCGACTCCGGCCGCCGCTACGTTCCCCTGAAGGACGGCACCTGGGCCGAGGCCGACGCCACCGAGCTGAAGGCCGCCGCCGATCTGTTGGAGGAGGCGGGCGCGCTCCCCGGCAAGAAGACCACCCGGCTGCCGCTGTTTCACGCGCCCGCGCTCGACCTTTTGGCCGAGCTGGGAGAAGTCGAGATCGACGCCAAGGCGAAGAAGGCGATCGCCGAGCTGCGCGAGGTCGACGGCATTCCCACCGTGCGCCCGCCGGAGGATCTGAAGGCGACCCTGCGCCACTACCAGGAAGCGGGTCTGAGCTGGCTCTGGTTCCTCTACAAGCACGGGCTGTCGGGCGTGCTCGCCGACGACATGGGTCTCGGCAAGACGGTGCAGGCGCTCGCGCTGATCCTGAAGGCGAAGGCAGAGCAGGGCCCCTCGCCGACGCTGGTGGTGGCGCCCACCTCGGTGCTCCCCAACTGGGAGCGCGAGATCGAGCGCTTCGCTCCGTCGCTGACCTACCTCACCTGGCACGGCTCAGATCGCAAAGAGAATGCCGACCAGCTGGGCAAGACCGACCTGGTGCTCACCTCGTTCGCGCTGGTGCGGCGCGACATCGAGGTGCTGAAGACGGTGCAGTACCGGAGCGTGATTCTCGACGAGGCGCAGAACATCAAGAACGCCGACTCGGTCACCGCCCAGGCCTGCAAGTCGTTCGACGCCGAGACCCGGCTGGCGCTCACCGGCACTCCGCTCGAGAACCGCCTGAGCGAGCTCTGGAGCCAGTTCGACTTCTTGATGCCGGGCTTTCTGGGCACCTCCGACGGTTTTCACGATCGGTTCGAGCACCCGATCGCGGTGCAGGGCGACGTGTCGGTGCGCGACCGGCTGAAGAAGCGCATTCACCCGTTCGTGCTGCGGCGAATGAAGGGCGAGGTGGCGAAAGACCTGCCGCCGAAGACCGAGATGGTCGCCTGGTGCGAGATGGAGCCGGCCCAGGCCTCGCTCTACAAAGAGGTGCTCGACGACTCGCGCCGCAAGGTGTTCGACCAGATCGAGAAGCAGGGCTTCAACAAGTCACGGGTGTCGATCCTCGCGGCGCTGATGCGGCTGCGTCAGGTGTGCTGCGACCCGCGCCTGCTCAAGCTGCCGCCGGGCACGGTGATGCCGCCGTCGGCGAAGCTCTTGCGCTTCGCGGAGCTGGCCGACGATCTGATCTCCGAGGGTCACCGCGCGTTGGTGTTCTCGCAGTTCACCGAGATGCTGACGCTGCTGAAGGAGCAGGCCGACGAGAAGAAGCACTCGTACCTGTACCTCGACGGCCGCACCAAAGACCGCATGAACAAGGTCGACACCTTCAACGCCGAGGGTGGCCCGCCGCTGTTCTTCATCTCGCTCAAGGCGGGCGGCACCGGCCTCAACCTCACCGCCGCCGACTACGTCATTCACTACGACCCGTGGTGGAACCCGGCGGTCGAAGATCAGGCCACCGACCGTACCCACCGCATCGGTCAGACCAAGGCGGTGTTCAGCTACAAGCTGATCACCAAGAACACCGTCGAAGAGAAGATCCTCGAGCTGCAGAAGCGCAAGCGCGAGCTCGCCGCCGGTGTGCTCGGCTCCGACGCCGAGGTGGGCAAGGCGCTCACCGAAGAAGACGTCGAAGACCTGTTCAAGGTCGAGCAGTAGCTCCCGGGGCCACAGGTGGCTCGTCGGCAGCCGTCCGCACGGCGGATGGAGTCGAGCGCTCCCCGTGCGATGGTCGCGCGATGGCTTCGAAGCACGACCCGCTCTGGCTTCAGCAGCTCACCCGCCGCACCGCGCTCCTCGCGCTGGGCGCGACCGGCGCTGCCACCTTTCTGCCCGGCTGCAAGTCGAAGCCGAAGACGCCACCGCCGCCGCCGGGACCCACCGGGGTGGAGTCGGTGAAGTCGCTGCGGGAGCTGGTGCGCGCCAGCCCCGATCACCTCTCGGCCCGCGCGGCCGCGCTGATCGCCGCCAAAGACTTCAGCGCCGCGGTGCGCTTCGTGCGCGACAACGTCGCGGTGGTGCCGCCGATGCACTCGTACGACGCCGCGGTCGATGGCGTGCGCTGGGGGCCCGACGCGGCGCTCCGCGCGGGCGCCGGCACCCAACGCGAGCGGGCCGAGCTGCTCGCGTCGATGCTCACCGCGATGGGCGCCACCGCGAAGGTGGTCTCCGCCGATCGCCCGGCCGGGGTCGACGCCGTGGCGCTCTACGCCACCCGGCCTCCGGCGTTCGCGGTCGATGCCTCGAAGCTCTCGTCGCTCGGCGGCGACACCACCCGGCTCGCCCAGATCAACGAGCCGTTGCCCGACCCCGATCCCGCTCCGGTGATCTCGGCGTTGCTGGCGCAGCTGCCGGCCGGGCAGGCGGTGGCGGCGACCCCGTACGATGGCCTCGACGCGAAGGTGCCGCTGGTCGAGTACACCGCGGGCGGGGTGACGAAGTGGGCCTTCGCGCTCGGCACCGTCGACGAGGTCGCCGCGATGCCGGCGGGGCTGGGCTCGGAGCTCGGCGCGGTGACGTACCCGAAGGTGTCGGTGCGCTTGCTGGCGGCGATGGGCGATCTGCCCGGAGTGCCCACCGCGTCGTCGCCGGTGGAGCTCGCCGCCGGCAGCTGGGGCATCGATCAGCTCGCCGGGAGCCGGCTGTTCGTCACCGTCGGCAGCAACGACCCCGACCACACGATCGGCGCTCCCCCCGACCAGCTGCTGCTTCGGGTGCCCGCGATCTCGATTCAGCGGCCGGCTGCGCTGAGCGGGAGCGACCCCAAGCTCTGGTCGCCGTCGGCGGGCAGCCCGGCGCCAGTGGGCGTCACCGGCGCGCCGATCACCGTCACCGGCGCCCGCTTCAGCCCCGGTGCCCAGGCGAGCGATCCTCCCGTCGGCCCCTATGGCTCGTGGGTCGACCTCGACACGAACGCGCACGCGGCCGCGCTCGCCTCGGTGGCGAGCGTGGAGGTGGTGGCCAACGGCGGCGCCTTCCCCGACGTGCAGCTGACGGTGGCGGCGCTCGACGGGAGCGGCAACCCGGTGTTCGGGCTCCACCAGAGCGACTTCGCGGTCGCCGACGAGGGCGTCGCCCAGGCCCCGGTGATGGTCTCGAACGCGGGCGTCGATCAGCTGAAGGTGCTGCTCTCGTACGATTGCTCCGGCAGCGTCACCTGGCCGATGCCGGCCGACAAGACCGCCTTCGACACCCAGCTCTCCAACGCCCTGGTCGCGAGCGCGACCGCGACGCCTTATCTGCTCGGGGTGGCGCCGGTCGGAGGCACGCCCCTCGACGGCTACAACGCGCCCAGCGCGCAGACGATCGGCACCGACCTCTCCGGCTGCGTCGGCTTCTCGGAGCTCTGGCTCACCCTCGGGCAGCTCGCGCCTTCGACCGGCGTGTCGGCGGTGGTGCTGGTGAGCGACTTTCAGGCTTCCGACGACCCGGCAGCGATCCCCGCGCTTCAGCAGCGGCTGGCCGCGAGCGGGTTGGCGGTGGCGCTGGTGCCGGTTTCGGCCACCGTCGATCAGAACACCGTCAACGCGCTGGTCACCACCTGCGGCGCGGTGGTGCTCGACCACACCGCGGGCGATTTTCAGCAGAAGCTGACCGCCTTCATCTCGGGAGCGGCGTCGCGGGCGAAGGCCTCCGGCTACCGCATGGCCTACCGGGTGCCGGCGGATCAGCAGGCCAACCAGACCACCCGGGCCGCTCACGTCGCGGTGGCGACCAAGCAGGTGGCCGCCGCCGTGCCCTACGCCGTTCCAGCGATGGGCGCGCGCGGCAACCTGGGCGTGGCCGGCCTCTACCTCGAGCTCAACGTGGGCGGCGGCTCGACCATCACCCGCTGGCTCTCGGGCCCACGGCTCGATCGCTTCGGCAACCCGGTGAAGGCCACGCCGGCCGACTTCGCCGCCACCCGAGCGCTGATGAACGGCGTCGTGACGGTGTCGCTCGAGCCGGGGAGCCCGACCGCGGGAGCGAGCGCCGAAGATCTGCTCCAGTGCGTGCTCTCGTCGGCGCCTCTGAAGGACGCCGCGGGCAAGCCGAAGAATCAGACCCTCGCCCTGGGCAGCCAGTTCTTCGTCTACTCGAACACGCTCACCCTGATGGCCGATGGCATTCGTTCTTCGAGCGCCGGCCCGATGGTGACGCCTCAGGGGTTGAAGGTCTTGGTGATGAGCGAGTCGGCCGCAGACCACGGCCTGGTGCGGCGGCTCGACGTGGTGCCCGAGCTCAACCGCTCGATCGCCGGCACCACCGACGCGGCGGCGGCGTTCGCGGAGACGATGAAGAAGACGCTCCCGTTGAGCCTGCGTGAACGCCTGGTGCTCGACCAGAGCGCGGCGAGCACGCTCTCGGGCGCCAGCCTGCAGTACCTGGCGCCGTCGGCGAACCCGTCGACGCTGAGCGGTTTTTCCACCGACGACCTGGCGAAGTGGACTCCGGTGCTCGACCAGTACACCGACTGGCATCGGCTGGTGCCGTCGACCCCCGCCACCGAAGCGATGTGGATCGTCGACCCCGGCACCGGCACCACGGTCGCCGTCTACCTCGACGGCACCGGAGGCAGCTGCGCGACCGGCGAGCTCGCCGAGGCGATCAACCTGCTCAGCCTCTACTGCAGCTACGGCCAGACGGTCTGCAACATGCCCACCGGGCCGTTCAGCTGTGACGGCGCGCTCGCCGGAGCGGTGGGAACGACGGTGCTGGTCGACTTCGCGATTCAGCCGATCGACGTCAACCAGCTCGCCCAGGTGATGTGGACGGTGGCTTCGCTGCTGTCGTCGTTCATTCCCGGGTACCTCGGCTTCGCCCTCAGCCTGGCGAGCTTCGCCAACTCGACCATCGGGTACGTCGACAACCCCTGCCCCTGAGTCAGTCCCAGAGCAGGGTCTCGACCAGGCTCGCCGCCTCGTCGGCGTGCGGCCGCTCGACCGGGTTCTTCGCCAACAGCTTCATCACCACCTGATCGACCTTGGGCGACAGGTGCGGGTTCATCGTCGACGGCTTGAGCGGGGTGACGTCGAGGTGCCACTTCACCACCTTGTCGATGTCGGTCGGGTCGCCGTCGATCGGCAGCGAGCCGGTGAGCAGCTTGTAGAGCATGATCCCGCACGAGTAGACGTCGGCCCGGCCGTCGTAGTCGTCGCCGCGAATGCGCTCCGGGCTGATGTACGCGGGCGAGCCGGCGAGGCCTTCGTCGTCGTCCCACTCGTCGTCGTCGCGCGCGAGGCCGAAGTCGACCAGCTTCGGCACCCGGCCGGCCTCGTCTTGATGGAGCACCACGTTGGCCGGCTTCACGTCGCGGTGAATCAGCCCCTGCTTGTGGGCGGTGGCGAGCGCCGAGAGCACCGCCCGGGTGTGACCGAGCGAGTCTTCCAGGCCGATCAGCGGCCGGGTCTTCTGCACCTCGTAGAGGGTGGGGCCGTCGAGCAGCTCCATCACCAGGAACGCGCCGTCGGGAGGGATGAGGCCGAAGTCGTAGATCTGCACCGCGTTGGGGTGGCGCACCCGGCAGGCGATCTGCGCCTCGCGGCGAAACGCGGCCACCGCGCTCGGGTCTTTGGCGGCGCGCAGCACCTTCACCGCCACCGGCTGGGCAAGGTCGAGGTGCCGGGCGCGAAACACGGTGCCGAACGCGCCGCGGCCGAGCACCGTCTCGATCACATAGCGATCGGCCACCCGCGCGCCGGCCGCGAGCTCGGGCGGAGGCGCGTGCTTGAAGCGGCTCTTCAGCCGGTCGAGAAAGCCCGCGCCGCTCGCTTCTCTCATCGGCCGCGGCGGAGGGGGCGGGGCGGAGGGCCGGGCGCGCATCCGCGCCTCCATGCGGGCCTCGAGCACCTGAAAGCTGTAGGGCTTGGTGACGTAGTCGTCGGCGCCGAGCTTGAGCGCCTTCACCACGTCTTCGGGGTTGGTGGCCGCGGTGGCCATCACGATCGGCACCGTCGAGCCCGCAGCGCGCACTTTCTCGAGCACGTCGAAGCCGGTGAGGTGCGGCATCATCACGTCGAGCACCACCAGGTCGAGCTCGTGCGGCTTGGAGAGCACCTCCAGCGCCTGCCGCCCGTCGTTCACCTGGGTCACCTGGTAGCCGTGCTTCTCGAGGTAGCGCGCGAGCATGAAGCGGGCTGCCTCGTCGTCTTCGGCGAGCAGAACCTTCCGCTTCGGTGTGGCCCCCATGCCCACGGCGAAGACTCTACGCGACGGGCTGTCCCTTCGGGAGTGGGCCCGGTGCTACGGTGCGCCGATGCGCTTCCTCACGCTGCTGGCCGCGGTGGTGTTGGTGGGCTGTGGTTCGCCGTCGACGGGAACGGGCGGCGGCTCCGGAGGAAGCGGAGGCGGCAGCGCAGCGGGCGGTGGCAGCGCGACCGGCGGCGGTGGAGCTGCGACCGGCGGCGGTGGAGCTGCGACCGGCGGTGGATCTGCCTCCGGCGGTGGCGCTGCGACCGGCGGCGGCGGCTCGGCGACCGGCGGTGGAGCCGCGACCGGCGGCGGCGGTGCGGCGACGGGCGGCGGAGCGGCGACCGGTGGAGGTGCGGCGGCCGGCGGCGGCTCCGCGACCGGCGGTGGCTCGGCCGACGGCGGCTGGTGGACGCCCACCTACGAGACCACCTGGCAGTGGCAGCTGCAGGGCACCATCGACACCACCGTCGACGCGGGCGTCTACGACATCGACCTCTTCGACACCCCGCAGAACACCATCGACTCGCTCCACGCGATGGGCCGCAAGGTGGTCTGCTACTTCGACACCGCCTACGAGCCGAACCGGCCCGACTCGGCGCAGCTGTACCCGTACATCGGCAACGGCGTGCAGGGCTGGCCCGGGCAGTACTGGCTCGACACCCGCAACGCGACCGTGCGCCAGGTGATGGCGGCGCGCATTCAGCTGGCGCAGACCAAGCACTGCGACGGCCTCGAGCCCGACGACGTCGACGAGATCACCAACAACCCCGGCATTCAGGGGCTGACCGCGCAAGACCAGCTCGACTTCTGCCGCTTCATCGCCCAGGCCGGCCACGCACTGGGCATGGGCGTGGCGCTGAAGAACGACCTCGATCAGGTGACCGACCTGGTGAGCGACTTCGACTTCGCGGTGAACGAGGAGTGCTTCAAGTACAACGAGTGCGATCAGCTGATGCCGTTCACCTCGGCGAACAAAGCGGTGCTGCAGACCGAGTACACCTCGCAGTCGATGCTCTCCACGCTCGGTGGGTCGATTTGCCCGCAGTCGCTGCCGCTCGGCTTCTCGACGATCATCAAGACGCTCGACCTCACCGCGCCCGTGTACTCCTGCCGCTGAGGCGGGCAAAAGCCCTCGAAAGCGGCGTCGTGCCTCCCGCGCGATCGGCTCAACGCCGCGTACTGTTTCGTAACCGCTTCGCGGCACAACCGTTGCTCTGAGCGCAGCCCATGCGATCGACGGCCGGGTCGGCGCAGCCGCGCATCGCGCGCGTGCTGCTCGTGTGCGTGGCGGGCTGCTCGGTGACGAGCGCGCACCTGCTCCCCCTGAAACACTTCGGGGCGGAACAGGTCGCGCCGTCACCCGCGGCGCTGGAGATCGTCACCGCCAGCACCACCGTGCCCGAGCCGCTCCAGGTGCGCGGCGCGCCGGTCGCCTTCGTCGAGCTCGCGCCCGCCCTGCGCGAAGCGGTCGCCACCCAGGTCGACGGCAGCTTTCAGCAGTGGCGGCTCTCGCTCGAGCTCACCCAGGCCGACGCCGAGTGGAGCTCCGGCCGGCTGATCGTGCGAATGACGGTGCGCGCCACCCTGCGCGCCCGCGCCGACAACGCCTACGTCGCGCAGTCGCAGCACGTGTGCAGCACCGCCTCGGTGGTTCCACCCGAGAACGGCGCCAAGGTCGCTCACGCCTGCCTGCTCGACCTCGCCCGCGACACCGCGTCGTGGCTGCAACGCATCAAGTCCAACCAGGGGTGACACGTGAAGAAGCTGATCGTCTGTCTGCTGTGCTGTTCGGGCTGTGCCGGCATCACCATCGAGCCGGGTCATCGCGCGCTCTTCTTCGACCCGATGAAGGGCGGGGTGCAGCAGGAGGTGCTCCAGCCCGGCTTCTACTCGCTCGCCTGCCGCCCGTTCGCCCGCGCCTGCCCGCGCATCGACGACTTCGACGTCACCTACACGCGCAAGGTGGAGGAGATCGAGACCAACTCCAAAGAAGGCCTCGCGCTGTCGATCAAGCTCACCCTGGTCTACCGGCCGATCGTCTCCGAGCTCTACCTGCTCGATACCGAGGTGGGGCCCAACTACTACGACGAGGTGGTCGGCCCCGAGTTCCGCTCCGCCGCCCGGGGCGTGTTCGCGCGCAACAGCTACCTCGATCTCCAGGCGCGCAACGACAAGCTGGAGGACGAGATCGAAGGCGAGCTCCGCAAGCGCATCGAGGGCAAGCACGTGGCGGTCGAGTCGGTGCTGCTCGAGCAGGTCGCCTACGCGCCGGAGATCGCCAACGCGGTGCGCGCCAAGCTGGTCGGCGAGCAGGAGGCCGCCCGGCAGAAGGCGTTCATGGAGACCGAGGGCGCGCGCAAGAAGCGGGAGATCGAGCTCAAGGCCGAGGAGACCCGGCTCGCCGAAGAGACCGCGATGGAGCGCAAGAAGCGCGAGATCGAAGCCGAGAGCTCGCGCCGCAAGCTGGAGATCGAGAACGAGTCGGCCAACGCCAAGGCCCAGTTCGAAGCGCAGAAGATGCAGGCCGAGTCGCAGGTGCGCGCCAAGCGGGCCGAGCTGCAGCTGGAGATCGCCCAGGCCGAGATCGACCGGATCAAGACCCAGAGCGACACCGCCCAACGCATCGCCGCCGCCAAGGCCACCGCGGAGGAGAACCGCGCCAAGGCGCTCGCCCACACGCCGATCGACGCCACCATCGCCGCCTACGACGCGCTCGGGAAGCTGGGCGGCACCGGCACCACGATCATGATGGGCGACTTCTCGAAGGCGCCGCCGATGTTCCCCCGCATGTGGCAGGGGGCCTACCCGTTCATGGGAGGCGGGATTCCCGCGCCGCAGCCTTCGCCCGAGAAGAACGAATGAGCAGCAGCGCCCACGCCGCGAGCGCGAGCGACGCGCTGGTCGCTCCGCAGCCGCAGCCGTTGGGTGGCGTCGGGCCGGTGCCGCCGTCGGGCGTGCCGCCGTCGCTGCCCGGCACGCCGGCGTCGATGCCCGCGTCTGCTTCACCGACGTAGACCGAGCCTCCCCACCACACCTGGCAGTCGCGGCCGTCGTCGCTGTGGGCGATCGCGCGCACGAAGTACGAGCCCGGGCCCGGCAGAAACGCGAGGGGGAAAGAATAGGAGACCCGGCCTCCACCCTGCGGCAGCGGCAGCCCCATCGCCAGCAGGCCGCCGTCGTGGTCGGTGGCGAACCACTCCAGCTTCAGGGCGCCCTTGTCCTCCGGGTCCTGGTAGTCGACCTCGAGCGAGAGGTTGCCGGCGTCGTCGGGCCGCGCGGTGGTGACGGTGGTGAACCAGAGCGAGGGGGGCACGTTGCCTCCGTCGAGCGGGGCCACCGTGAGCACCCCCGCCGCCGGCCGCGCCGACGTGCCTTCTTGCGGGTCGTGCACCAGCGCGAACGGTTGGTAGCAGCCCGGCTCCACGCCGCTCACCTTCCAGCGGTAGAGATCGAGCGGGTCGTTGATCGCCACCGAGGCGTCGGTGATCTCGACCGAGGCGTCCAAGGCGGTGGCGAACGGGCTGACTCCGTTTCGCGCCGCGTAGAGCTCGAACTTCGTCATCCCGGTGGTGTCGAAAGTGTCGAGCCACTGCAGAGTATACGTGTCGCCGCTGGAGACGTTTCCCGCGCCCGAGGGCTCCACGAAGTCGAAGTTCACCAGGTGCGCGTGCGCCGTCGCGGCGACGAGCAGCATCGGCAGTGCCTTCTTCATCGGGTGACCTCCGGTTTCAGCCAGGCGCTCAGCAGCGGCCCGATGCCCGGCCCGGAGGCGAAGTAGAGGCCCGGCAGCCAGATCGGAATTCGAAAGAAGTCGGGCTGGAGGTGCTCGAAGCCGCCGATGCCGGTGAGGAACACCTCGAAGCCCGGGCCGACGATCGCCGCGACCAGACCGGTCAGCAGCGCCGCCTTCGAGCGGAGCGCGGCGATGCCGGCGATGCCTGCCGCGACGCAGATGGCGAGCTTGCCCGCGTTCGAGACCGGCGCGAACCCGGTGGCGAAGTAGACGGCGGTGAACCCGGCGAAGCAGAGCAGGGCCTGGCTCCGCGGCGCACGCCGGGCGTCGAGCGGGAGGAGCTGCGCGAAGGTGAACGCTTCGAGCAGGTAAGCGGTCGCGAACAAGAACGGCACCCAGAAGGCGGTCTCGAGCACCAGCGGGTGGAAGTAGTGGGTGGTGCCGCTGAAGGTGTGAAACGCGTCCATCCCGGTGCCCACGGTCGCTCCCGCCAACGCCACCTGCGCCGCCCCCTTCAGATCCAGGCCCTTGAGCACCGACACGTCTTACTACCGGGTCCACATGTCAGGGGTGCCTGCTATCTTGTTCAGGTGGCTGAACGGGTGTTTAGTATGCCCGTCGAACTGAGGTGGAGGGCGCATGCTGCAGTCATTGAGGCTGAGCTGTTTCGCAGTGGTCGATGAGTTGGAAGTGTCTTTCGGGCCCGGGCTGACCGTGCTCACCGGCGAGACCGGTGCGGGCAAGTCGATCTTGATCGACGCGTTGTCGCTGCTGCTGGGGGGGCGGGCCGAATCAGAGATGGTTCGGACTGGCTGCGACGAGGCGGTGGTCGAGGGCGTGTTCGAGTGCACGCCCGACTTGCGCGGGCGGCTCGAAGAGCTGGGCTTACCCGACCTCGGGCCGGAGCTGACCTTGAGGCGGGTGATCGGCCGCAACGGGCGCGGCAAGACCCACGTCAACGGCGCGATGGTCGGCGTCGGGGTGATGGGGCGCCTGATGCGGGGGTTGATCGACATCGCCGGTCAGCACGAGCACCTCGCGCTGTTCGACGCCGCCCGGCACGTCGAGCTGCTCGACAACAGCGGGGGAGAGAAGGTCGCCAAGGCGAGGGCGGCGTTCGCCGAGAGCTGGGCGAAGGTGCTCGAGCACCAGGCGTCGCTCTCCGGGTTGGGGGGCGACGAGGCGTCGGTGGTGTCGAAGCGCGAGTTCCTCAAGTTTCAGCTCGACGAGATCGACAAGCTCAAGCCCCGCGCCGGTGAAGACGCCGAGCTCGAGGCGGAGCACCGCCGGCTGGCCTCGACCGAGAAGCTGCGGGCCTGGTCGTCGCAGGCCTCCGAGCTGCTCAACGGGCTGGAGGCCGGCGCGCTCGACGCCTGCGGCAAGGCGCTCGCCCTGGTCGGCGACTCGGCCAAGCTCGATGCTTCGCTGGCCAAGGTGTTCGACGGGCTGAAGACCGCCCAGGTCGAGCTGCAGGAGGCGGCCCACGCGCTGGAGCGCCACCAACGCGGCCTCGAGTCTGATCCCCAGCGGCTGCGCGAGGTCGATGATCGGCTCGATGCGCTGAAGCGGCTCTGCCGCAAGCACGCCGCGCCGCTCGAAGGGGTGATCGCCAAGGGCGAGGCGCTGGCCTCCGAGCTCGACGTGCTCGATCGCCGGGCCGAGATTCGCACCCGGGTCGAAGCCGAGCTCGCCGCGGCGCGTGCCGAGGCCCAGCGGCGCGCCACCGAGCTGTCGAAGGCCCGCGGCAAGGCGGCCCGGCAGCTCGAGAAAGAGGTCGGGGCGCGGCTGGGGGCGCTCGCGCTCGACAAGGCGAAGCTGTCGGTTCGGCTCGAGCCGGCCACCCTCACCGCCTCGGGCGCCGACGCGGTGGAGCTGTTCTTCTCTGCCAACCCCGGCGAGCCGGAGCGCCCGCTCGCCAAGGTCGCCTCGGGCGGTGAGGCCAGCCGGGTGATGCTGGCGCTGAAGGCCTCGCTCGCCCAGGGCTCGGAGTCGAAGTGCTTCGTGCTCGACGAGGCCGACGCCGGGGTAGGGGGCGCGGTCGCCGACGTGGTGGGCCGGCTGATCCGCGAGCTGGCCGAGCAGCGGCAGGTGCTCTGCATCACCCACCTGCCTCAGGTGGCCGCTCACGCCTCCGCCCACCACAAGGTGGTGAAGGGCGAGCAGGGCGGCCGGGTGAGCACCCACGTCGAGAGCCTGTCGCAGCTGCAACAGCGCTCGGCCGAGATCGCCCGCATGATGTCGGGGGTCACCGTGACCAAGGAGGCCCACCGAGCGGCTCGGGCGCTGATGAGGGCGGTCCAGGCGGCCTGATCAGTTCAGGTGTCGCGAAGTGTTCATCATTGTTGCCGTGTCAGATTTCGTCGCCTACCATCGGCCGCTGTGTCCAAGGTGGAAGGCGGCGCTCGTTTGAAGGCAACTTCGGCCGGTCTGACCGACGTCGGCAGAAAACGAAATCACAACGAAGACAGCTACCTTATCGACGAGGACCTCCAGTTGTACGTCGTCGCTGACGGCATGGGAGGTCACGCGGGAGGTGGCACGGCTTCGCGCATCGCGGTCGAGACGATCGACCGCGAGCTCAGACGGGTGCGCGATCAAGCCGACAACCCCTTCACCGTGGAGACCAACCTCCAGGACTCACCGTTGCCCGAGTTCCTTCGGGGCGCGGTGGAGAAGGCGTGTCTGGAGATCTTTCGGGCCGCCCAAGATGACCCACGCCTGAACGGCATGGGCACCACGGTGATCTCGCTCTGCGTGAAGAACAACCACGCGTTGTTCGCCCACGTCGGCGACAGCCGGGCGTACCTGGTGCGTGGCGATCTGATCCAGCAGGTGTCGGAAGACCACTCGCTGGTGAACGAGCAGATCAAGGCGGGAATGATCACCCCCGAAGAGGCTCGCCACTCCCGCTACAAGAACATCATCACCCGCTCGGTCGGCTTCGAAGAAGAGGTGCAGGTCGACGTGATGGGCATCGTCACCGAGCCCAACGACTTCTTCATTCTCTGCTCCGACGGCCTGGCCAACCTGGTCGAGGACAAAGAAATTCGTGACGTGGTGGGCTCAGTCGATCTCAAAGAGGTGCCGAAGAAGCTGATCGAGATGGCGAATGAGCGCGGCGGTGACGACAACATCACCGTGATCGTGGTGAAGACCACGCCTGCGAGCTGAAAACGAAGTAGACAGTCCAACCCGCAGCACTTCCTAATTCTGCAGTCCGTCTGCACTTTTTCGACTCGGTGTCACGAATTGTAGTTGCGTAAAGGCCACCTTTTGGGGGAGGGTTGCCGCGCCGAGTCGAACCAAACCCGGGGCGTCCAGTTGTCGAACGAGACCTTCACGCTGATCGTGGTTCCGGCTGATGCAACCGCTCAGGTCAAGCGGTTCCAGCTCCGTCGCCGGTGGGTGCTGCAGGGCGTCGTGGCGTTGAGCGCAGTGGTGCTCGTCGCGACGGCCGCCGCCGCCCACTACTTCTCGGTGGTCGCCGAGGCGAAGGAGAACCCGGCGCTTCGCGATGAGAACCTGAGACTGAAAGCCGAGCTCGCGTCGATTCACGAGCGGTTGACCCACGTCGATGCCACTTTGGATCGGGTGGAGCGCTTCGACCAGAAGCTGCGCGCGATCACCCTGCTGTCTGATCCGCAGCGCAACCTGGCGATGGGCCCGACCGAGAACGACCCGGCGACCAACGTCGCGGCCGGTGGCGACAACCAGTTCGTGCGCTCCAAGGAGCCGATCAACCCGGCGCAGCTGTCGGGCAAGCTCGACAAGGTCTCTGCCGAGGCGACCCGCCAGGAGCAGAGCCTCCAGGAGCTGCAGGCCTACTTTCAGGATCAGAAGTCGCTGCTGGCTTCGACCCCGTCGGTGTGGCCGGTGCGCGGTTGGGTGACCTCCGACTTCGGCACCCGGCTCGACCCGTACACCTCCGAGCGCGTGATGCACGCCGGCCTCGACATCGCTGGCCCGCACGGCAAAGAGGTGATCAGCCCGTCTGACGGCACGGTGGTGTTCGCCGGCCTCGAGGGTGGCTACGGCAACGTGCTGGTGATCGACCACGGCTACGGCATCAAGACCCGCTATGGCCACCTCGCCGCGATTCGGGTGAAGGCCGGCCAGAAGGTGAAGCGCGGAGAGACCATCGCCGCGCTCGGCAACACCGGCCGCTCCACCGGCCCGCACCTCCACTATGAGGTGCGCGTGAACGGCATCGCGCAGAACCCCCGCAAGTTCATTCTCGACGACTGACCCTGTTCTGCATCACCCGGGGCTGACGTGTGCGCGGCGTCTGAACTAGACCCGAGCCCATGAAGCCCTCCACGCTCGCGATCACCGCCGGCAGCACTCCGGTTCAAGCGGCCCTCCCGGTTGCCGGGCCGATTCACGTCTCCGCGGTCAGCTACTACGACGACGCCGGCGAGCTCGACGCGGCGCTCGACGGCGGGGGCTACGCCTACGGGCGCATTCGCGCGCCCAACGCCGAAGCGCTGGAGCAGGCGATCGCCGCGCTGGAGGGCGCCGAGGCCTCGGTCTCCTACGCCTCCGGCATGTCGGCGCTCCGCGCCCTCTGGGATTCGCTGGCCTTGCGCGAAGGCGACCTGGCGATCGTTCCCGCCGATGGGTACGGCGCGAGCCTCTCGCTGCTGAAGCGGCTGGCGGCGGAGCGGAAGGTGACGTTGCAGCTGCTGCGCTTCACCGGAGCCGGCGCGGCGGCGACGGTGGCGGGCTCGAAGGCGAAGCTGGTCTTTCTGGAGAGCGTGACCAACCCGCTGCTCTCGGTGCCCGACGTGACCGCGATCGCCGCGGCCGCGCACGCCGCGGGTGCCACGGTGGCGGTCGACGCGACCTTCTCGTCGCCGATCGGCCAGCGGCCGTTGGGCCTGGGCGCAGATCTCGGTGTTGCACTCGACCACCAAGTGGATCAACGGGCACTCCGACGCGCTGGGCGGGGTAGTGAGCGGCGCGAAGACCCGCATCGAGCCGATGCGTGGGGCGCGCATTCTCACCGGCGACATTCTCGGGCCGTTCGAGGCGTACCTGACCTTGCGCGGCGTGCGCACGCTGCCGCTCCGCATGAAGGCGCACGCGCAGAACGCGCTCGCGCTGGCCACCGCGCTCGCGTCGAGCGGCAAGGTGGCGAACCTCCGCTACCCCGGCCTGGCTTCGCACCCCGATCACGCGGTCGCGCAGCGGGTGCTCGACGTGGAGCACGCCGGCTACGGCGGGTTGATCGCCTTCGAGCTGCCGAAGGGCGGCCGGGCGGAGGCGTTCAAGTTTCTCGAGGCGGTGAAGCTGGCCCGGCCGGCGCCGTCGCTGGGAGACGTGGCCACGCTGGTGATGCACGCGGCCTCGGCCTCGGCCCGGCGAATGACGCCCGAGGAGCGCGAGCGGGCCGGCATCTCGGAGCGGCTGATTCGGGTCTCGGTCGGGCTGGAAGACCCGCTGGAGATCGCGGCCGATCTTCTTCAGGCCATCGACTCGTCGCTGCGCTGACGCTACAAGCTTCGACCGTGAAGATGATCGACGTCGGCGCCAAGCCGGCCACCGAACGAGTCGCCGTGGCCACCGCGCGGGTGCGCATGCTCCCCGGCACGCTGTCGCGCATTCGCAAAGGCGAGCTCGAAAAAGGCGACGTGCTCACCGCGGCGCGGCTGGCAGGGGTGATGGCGGCCAAGCGCACCCCCGACCTGGTGCCGCTGTGTCACCCGATCTCGATCTCCGCGGTGGAGATGTCGGTGGAGCCGGTGGTGGTGGGAGTCGAAATTCGCGCCACGGTGAAGACGGTGGATCGCACCGGCGTCGAGATGGAGGCGCTCACCGCGGCCACGGCGGCGGCGCTGACGGTGTACGACATGTGCAAGTCGTACGACCGGGGCATGTCGATTGAAGCGGTGCAGCTGGAGCACAAGTCGGGCGGGCGCTCCGGCACCTGGACCCGGGCGGAGCAGGGGCTGAACCGTATGAAGAAGAAGAGGTCGCGATGACCGCACTGCTGCTCGCTTTGCTCTCGGCCGCGCCCGACCCCGCCCTGATGCCGGGCAAGCCGCAGGGGTTGTTCGTCGGCCACGGCGACACCGTGCTCTCGCTGGTCTTCAGCCCCGACGGCAAGACCCTGGCGACCGGGAGCTTCGACAAGACCGTCAAGCTGTGGGACGTGGCGAGTCGCAAGCCGCTGGCGAGCTTCGCGGTCAAAGGAGCGGTGAGCGCGCTCGCGTACAGCGCCGACGGCAAGACGCTGGCGGCGGGAGATCTCGCCTACGGGATCACGGTGCTCAACGCGCAGCCGAAGGGCGAGGCGCTGGAGCCGGTGAAGAGCTGGGTGCACCCCGACGGAGTGGCCTCTCTGTCGTTCAGCCCGAACGGCAAGGAGCTGTTGGCGGGTGGGGCGACGGCGACCGGCGAGCTGTACGCGCTCGACACCAACCGAACGCGGGGCCAGGTGCGGGCGCGCTCGGGGAGCTGGGCGAAAGACGGCAAGAGCTTCGTCACCACCACCTTGGGCGAGAAGGTCGCGCTCTGGGAGTCGAGCAGCGCCAAGCCGAAGGTGGAGGTGGCGGTGCCGTCGGGTGAGCGGCTGGTGGCGAGCGACGACCTGAAGACGATTCTCGTCTACGGCGGGAAAGAGAAAGACGTGCGGGTGCTCGACGACAAGCTGAAGACGGTGGGCACGCTGCCGGGCGCGGGCGGCAGGGGCGTGTCGTCGGTGTCGCTCAGCCACGACGGCAAGCTGGCGGCGGTGGCGGCCGATGACCGGCAGCTGCGGCTGTACGTCGCGGGGGCGGCCGGCTCGAAGCTCGAGCTGCTCGACGAGCTGCCGCTGGATCACGTGGGGTTCGCCGCGTTGAGCCCCGACGGGAAGACGGTGGCGGTCGCCGACGGGTCGCTGGTGAAGGTGTTCGCAGTGAAGTCCAAAGAGGTGAAGCCGTGAGTGACGCGCTCCTGTCGTGGCGAAGCGAGTTTCCGATTCTTGCGACCAAGAAGGGCTACCTGATCAACAACTCGCTCGGGGCGATGCCCAAGGGCGTGTACGGGCGGCTGAAGGAGTACGCCGATCTCTGGGCGGCCAAGGGCGTGGTGGCGTGGCACGACTGGCTGCCGATGGTGGCGGAGGTGGCCGACCAGGTCGGGCGAATCATCGGAGCGCCGAAGGGCACCACGATGATGCACCAGAACGTGTCGACGCTGACCGCGATCGCCATCTCGGGGCTCGATTTCGACGGGCCGCGCAACAAGGTGGTGCTCTCGGAGCTGAACTTTCCCTCGGTGGTCTACAACTGGCTCACGGCGCAGCGGCGCGGGGCGCGGGTCGAGGTGGTGAAGTCGCGCGACGGTCTGAACCTCGAGACCGAAGACGTGATCGCGGCGATCGACGACCAGACGAAGATCGTGGCGCTCGACCTGGTGCTGTTCAGGTCGTCGGGGTTGATCGACCCGAAGCCGATCATCGAGGCGGCGCACAAGCACGGGGCGATGGTGATGCTCGACTGCTACCAGGCGACGGGGGCGGTGGAGATCGACGTGCAGAAGCTCGGGGTCGACTTCGTGACCGGCGGCTCGGTGAAGTGGCTCTGCGGCGGGGCGGGGGCCTGCTATTTGTACGCGAAGCCCGAGGTGGCGAAGACGATGAAGCCCGCGATCACCGGGTGGTTCAGCGACAAGGCGCCGTTCGATTTCAGGTTCGGCGAGGTGGACTACGCCGACGACGCGCACCGGTTCATGACCGGGTCACCGGCGGTGCCGGCGTTGTATGCGGCGCGGAGCGGGTACGAGATCATCGAGAAGGTGGGCGTGAAGGCGATTCGAGAGAAGTCGTTGAAGCAGACGACGCTGTTGATGACGCTGGCCGACGAGCAGGGCTTGAAGGTGAACACTCCGCGCAAGCCATCGCGCCGGGGGAACACGGTGTGCGTCGACTTCGAGCACAGCGAAGACGCCTGCCGGAAGCTGATCGAGATGGGGTACGTGATCGACTGGCGCCCGAACGGTGGCATTCGAATCTCTCCGCACTTCTACAACTCAGACGAAGAGTGCCGGGGGATCATGGCAGCCATCGCCGACCTCCGCGCCAGCGGCACCTTGAAGCCCGTGCCCGCCGGCTCCCGCGCCCACTGAGCGTCGAAGGTGTCACACACTTTTCAGAGGCCAGGCATTCTCACCGACTGAGACAGCGTTCGGCCCGAGCCTTGCTCTGTGCCGCTTCTTCACAAGGAGCGGCGAGGGCGAGATGGGGCGACCACTGAGAATGTTCGAGTCAGACGGCTATTACTTCGTGACCGCGAGATGCTTCCAATCTCGCAAGCTATTACAGCCGACTCCGTTGCTTGCGCGGGTGATCGGCGGCGTGCTCGCACGCGCGGCGAGGCTCACGAAAGTCGAGCTCTGTGGCTTCGTGGCCACGTCCACGCACGTGCACTTGTTGTGTCGCGCTCGGGACGGTGCCCTCTCGACCTTCATGCAGTTCTTTCTCTGCAACCTCTCCAAGAAGGCCGGCCCGCTGGTCGACTGGCGCGGTCAACTCTGGGAGCGCCGCTACGCCGCCGAACCGGTGCTCGACAACGCCGCGCTCGATCGCCGGTTGCGCTACATCCTCGCGCACGGCGTGAAAGAGGGCCTGGTGCGCAAGGTGAGCGAATGGCCGGGGCTCTCGTGCCTCCAGCAGCTGCTCGGCAGCCCCAAGCGTGTGTTTCCGTTTTATTCGTGGGCCCAGCGCTGGAAGAGCGGCGAGTTGGTCGAGGGAGGCGATCGGCCGTGGGGCGCTCAATGGGCGACCGACGAAGAGCTCGAGTTGCACCCGCTGCCCCATTGGGTGCCATTGAATGTTGCGCAGCGGCGCGCTCGGGTGCGAGCGATGGTCGCCGACATCGAGGCCGAAGGTTTGCGCACGCACCGCAACGTGCTCGGCGCCGATCGCGTGGTGGCCCAGGACCCCCATTCGCGGCCCGCGAGACCCGACCGGCGGCGTCGCCCCTGGTTCCACACCACCGAGCCGATGTTCGGCCGTGAGTACATGGGGCGCTACCGGCGCTTCGTGCGCGACTTCAAGATCGCGGTGCGGAGGCTTCAGCGCGGCAAGTGCCTGCTGTTGAAGCTGATCGAATTCCCGACCTACTCGTGCGCGCCCCACGTTTTCATTCGCGCGTGAGGTCAGCGCTTCTGCAGACACCCGTACTCGAGTGACAGCAGGTAGTCGGTGTACGCGGGCTCGCCGAGCTCCTGGGCGACCTTCGTCACCATCGACCTCGCGGTCTCCAACTCGCCGTGCCGCGAAGCGGCGTGGGCTCGCGTGAGCGCCAGCTGCGCCGCGTGCAAACCGCTCAATCTCTCGTCGAATGAGGGGTGCTCGAGGGCAGAGAGGTCGAAGTCATGGTCCTCATGGGCCATGAAGTGCTCCACCGCGGGAAAATCATCGGTCACTGCCGGCGCATCACCCACCCACTGCTCCAGCTCCTGCCGGTTCATCATCAATGAAGATGAAAGGTGTGTGACACCTTCGACGCCTACGTCGTGGAAGTCTGCCGCCACCGGAGGGCTCCAGCGTTCTTCCATGCGCTCCAAGCTGATCTGCTGCTTGCCCACTGACCCCACGGCGACGCCCTCGAGGCGGCTCGGCATCCACAGCGTCACGTCGTCGAACGTCTCCAACATCGCCTTCAGCAACATCCGGTTCACCCGGTCAGATTGCTGCTCCACCGGCATCCACTGCGCCAACACCCCGTTGGGCCCCAGCCGCGCCCGCGCCAGCTGGTAGAACTCCCGGCTGTACAGGCTCACCGCGCCCGCGGCGGTCGGCGGCGGCGGCTCCAGCGAGATCACGTCGAACACCTCCTTCGTCGCCGCAAGGTAGTGCCGCCCGTCCTCCACCACCGGCACAACCCGCGGGTCCTTCAATACCTCCCGGTTGCTCTCCGCGAAGTACGGCGCCACCTCGAACACGTCGGCGTTCAAATCGGCGATCCGCAGCGACCGCAGCTCCGGGTGCTGCACGAAGCTCGACGCCGTCGTCCCGGTGCCGAAACAGATCTGCAGCACGTCTCTCGGCGCCGGGTGCAGCATCATCGGCAGGTGTGCCAACGCCCGCATGTACCGCTTCGCCGGCATCACCGTGCTCGCGTACGACACCGACCCGAAGATCAGCTGCCGGTGGTGAAACGACTGCCCCTCGCACCGCGAACAGTCGTGCAGCTTCGAGCCACACACCGTGCCCTGGTCGTACTCCAACACCGCCAGGGTGCCGTCGCGCCCCTCCCGCACCTCCAGCGTGCGCGAGTCGTCGAACGCACCAATCCCACGAACCACGAACGAAGAAGGCAGCACCAGTAGCCCCAGCGGCACCAGCCCCACCGCCAACAGCCGCGACCTTCGCCGCTCCCCCGACCGCCACAGGCCCCAGAGCGCCAACCCCGCGTTCAACAGCAGCATCACCGCGTAGGTCCGCTGCGCGCCGAACACCGGCACCAACAGGAACCCGGTCGCCAGCGACCCCACGATCCCGCCCAGCGTGCTCGCCGAGTAGAGCCAACCGATGCGCGCCCCGAGCGTGCTCACCTTCTCCACCGCGAGGTCGGTCACCAGCGGGAACACCGCCCCCAACACCACGCACGGAGGCAGCACCGTCAGCAGCGCCATCGCCATCGCCGCCAACCGGTCTCCGCCCGGCAGCAGCGCCTTGAACACCCGCCCCTCGCCCAGCAGCACCAGCGAGAACAGCGCCGACACCGCGAGCAGAAACTGCAGCTGCCCGAACCGCGCCAGCGTCGCTCCGCCACGCGCCAACCGCGCCGCGTACCAGAGCCCGCCCAGCACCAGCCCGAGCAGAAACGTGGAGAGCAGAATGCTGAAGGTGTACGTCGACGCCGGCAGAAAGCTCGCCAGCAGCCGGAACCACAGGTTCTCGTACGAGATCGAAGTGACCCCGCTCACCGCGAACGCCGCCAACAACACCGCCGTGCCCGGCAGCCGGGCATCGCGCTCCACCGGAGCCGCCGCCACCTCAACGCTCGCCGGCGCCTCACCTCGCGCGAGCAGCAGCGCCGCGCCCGCCACCAGCAGGTTGCCCACCGCCGCCAGCTCGCCGGTCGCCGAGATGCCCAGCCGCCCGATCACCCACAACCCCGCCACCGCGCAGCCCACCGCCGCGCCGAAGGTGTTGAACGCGTAGACCAGCCCCACCCGCACCCCGAGGTGCGACCGCTCCGAAGTCACCGCCCGCGCCAGCGCCGGCAGGGTGCCGCCCATCGCGAACGTCGGCAGCAGCACCACCACGAACGCCTCCACCGCGCGCGCGGGCAACGGCCCCGACACGCCCAGCCCGGCGTGAATCAGCCAGCCCAGCCCATGGGTCACCCCGGCGCCGAGCACCGCCGTGCAGGCCTCCAGCACCGCGAACAGCACCAGCGGCCGCTTCACCCGATCGGCGCGCGGGCCCAGCACCAGGCTCCCCAACACCAGCCCGCCCAGAAACGCTCCCACCAACAGCGCCACCGCGGCGGTGGTCTGCCCGAGCCAGAGCCCGAGGTCCTTCAGCCAGATCACCTCGTAGGTCAGCCCGCAGGCCCCCGAGAGCGTCGCGCAGGCGAGCACCGCGCGCGCGCGAAAGCTCACTTCAACGACTCGAACAAGAAGGCCACCAACACCAGCGAGTGATCGATCTCACCCGAACGAATCAGCTCGGGAATCTTCGCCCGCGGCACCAGCTCCACCCGAATGTCCTCCGAGCCTTCCTGCCGCCCCTGGTGCACCTGCTTGCAGCCGGTCGCCACGAAAGAGTGGAGCCGGTTGTCGAGGAACGCCGGGTTCGGCCGCGACACCCCGAGCAGCCGGGTCTGCGCCGGCACGAAACCGGTCTCTTCTTCGAGCTCGCGCACCGCCGCGGTCGCCGCGTCTTCACCGGGGTCCAACATCCCTCCGGGAATCTCCAGCTCGTTCCTCCAGGTGCCGAAGCGAAACTGGCGAATCAGCACCACCTCGTCGGCATCGGTGACCGCGATCACGTTCACCCAGTCGGGCGCGGCGATCACCACCCGCGGGTACTCCTGCCCATTGCGCGGGTCGGCCACCGTGAGCGTGCGGAGCTTGAAGATGTGGTGGTCGTCCACCGGTGATTCGCGCACCAGCTTCCAGTCGGGAGGGTTCACTTGTGCGGGGCCCAGAAGTCGTAGAAGTTGAACCACTGAAACGGGTACTGCCTCGCCAGACCCTCGAGCTTGGTCGCGTAGTCCTGCACCCACTCCGCGATCTGCTCGTCGCGGCTCCGCTTGCGATCGAACTGGTACGTCTGCGGAGGGAACGCCTTGAACGCGTACCGCCCAGGCCCCTGCTGGTAGTTGAAGGTGGCGATCAACGGAGCGCCCGAGATCGCCGCCAGCATGAACGGCCCCACCGGAAAGTCGGCCTTCTGCCCGAGGAAGCTCGCTTGCGCCACCCGCCCGTCCATCTGCCGGTCGCCCTGCAGCGCCACCATGTGCCCCTGGCGGAGCGCGCGCAGAATCTCCAGCGCCGCCAGCTCCCCGCGCCCGACGAACAAGATGTTCGGCTTCCACTGCGACGACGACTTCGCCACCACCTCGCGAATCGCGGTGTACTCGCCCTGAAAGGCGACGATGTCGAACGGCGCCTGCAGCCGGCCGTGCAGCCCGCCAGAGGCGATCTCCCAGCTGCCGAAGTGCGCCGTCAGCAGGATCGAACCCTTCGGGCTCTTCGACGCCTCGACGATCGCCTCGACGTTCTCCTCCGCCACCCGGGCGAACGCCGCCGAGCCGAGAATGCCGAGGATCAGCCGGTCGACGATCGACCGCGCGAACGCCAGCAGGTGCCGGTAGGTGCGCAACGCCCGCGACAGGCCGCTGGCCGGCCCCATCGCCCGGTCGAGGTACTCCGCCGACATCTGCCGCTCCTTCGACGCGGTGACGAAGAAGTACAACGTCACCGGGTAGACCAGCAGGTACACCGGCCAGGTGCCGAACAGGCGAATCAGCCAGATCAGAATCGCGTGGCCGAGCGCGCCGCCGCGGCTCTTCCCGCTCCAGGCGCGGTTGGAGTGCAGCTCGGCGATCTGCACCGTGCGACGGCGAATCCACGCCTCGATGCCGCCGAAGCCGGTCGCGATCAGCAGCACCGCGGCGGTCACCTGCCAGAGGGGAAAGCCCTTCGCCTCGAGGTACGCGCGCAGCCACCAGGCGAGCAGGGCAGGGAACGCGCCGAACCCCAACAACGCGCTCCCCGGCACGCCCAGCCACGGAGGCAGCCAGGCCGACGCCGCCGCCAACACCCGGGGAATCAGCCCCGGCCCGCCGAGCCAGAACCAGCGGCGAATCGCATCGAGCGACACCCCCGGCAGCCGCGGGCGCTGGTGCATCAACGGAGCGAGCGGCAACGGCAGCAGCAGCCGAATGCACGTCCACAGGTTGAGCATCGAGATGCGGAAGTTGTCTTTGAACGGGCGAAAGTGGGTGACCCGGTCTTTCGGGTACAGCACCTGAATCGGCGACGAGCGGAGCGGAATGCCCGACCACGCCGCCTTCAGCAGCACCTTCACCTCGAAGTCGTAGCGGCCGCCCTGGCCGGCGATGTCGATCGTCTCGGGCAGCGGGTAGGCCCGAAAGCCCGACTGCGAGTCTTCGACCGTCTCGCCCGACTCGAACCAGACCCAGAAGTTCGAGAACTTTCGCCCGAACTGCGACGACGGAGGCGCGCCCGCCTTCTCCAGGTCGCGCGCGCCCACCACCAACGCGCCCGGCGTCTCGCTCACCGCCTGCACCATCGAAGGAATGTCCTCCGGGTAGTGCTGGCCGTCGGCGTCGAGCGCAATCAGGTACCGAAAGCCCCTCCGCTGCGCCTCGAACAGCAGCGTCTTCAGCGCGTGCCCCTTGCCGAAGTTGCGCGGGTGCACCAGCAGCTCCGCCCCGGCTTCTTTCGCCGCCGCGCCCGAGCCGTCGGTCGACCCGTCGTCGCACACCAGCACGGTGGGACAGATCGCCCGCGCGCGTGCCACCACGTCGCCGACGGTGCGGGCGTGGTTGAACACGGGAATGCCCACGCAGGCCTTGATCGAATCGCAGATGCCAGCCGGCGGTGGGGTCGCGAGCGCGGTCGACGCGGACATCGGAGCCTCTTGAAGCATTCGCACGAACGCCCGGTCAACTGCTATGGAACGGCTCCAAGGTGATTGCCCTTCTGGTCGTCGCACGCGTGGCGCTGGCCCAGGTCCCCGACGGCGGCCCTCCGCCCGACGTGATTACCCCGCCGACCGCCCAATGTTCGAGCCCGCCCGTCTACCCCGAGAGCGAAGAGGCCAACGCGCTCACCGGCGCGGTGGTGGTGCGGGTGACCATCGACGAGAAGGGTGAGCCCGCCAACATCGAGGTCGCCAAGCCGTTCGGCCCTGCCTTCGACGCCGCCGCGCTCGAGGCCGCCAAGCACTGCAGCTACACCGCCGCCGCGCGCAACGGCGTGCCCGCGCCGTCGTTGATCGAGATGAAGATCAACTTCGTGCCCCCGGTGAAGCCCTGGGTGCTCGACGGCGTGGTGGTGGGCGAGCTCGGCGAGCCGCTCCCCGGCGCCAGCGTCAGCTACGGCGATCAGCAGGTGCTCACCGACGCCGGCGGCCACTTCTCGATCACCTTCCAGGGCGCGCCCCAGACCGAGAAGGCCGAGCAGTGGGTGCTGGTGCAGAAAGACGGTTACTCCGACAAGGGCTTCCCCGAGACCTTCCAGGCCGGCAAGTCGACCCACGCGCGCTACGTGCTCCCGAAGGTGAAGGTGCTGGAGACGCGGGTCGAGGGCAGCAAGCTGCTGCCCACCGTGCCCGAGCCCGACCGCACCCCGCAGGTGTCGAAGTACACCATCACCCGCGCCGACATCGATCGCACTCCCGGCGCGCTGGAAGACGTCGCCCGGGTGGTGCAGCAGGTGCCCGGCGTCGCGGCCGACCCCGACCTGCTCGCCAGCTTCTACGTGCGCGGCGGCGGCCCCGAAGAGGTCGTCTTCTATCTCGACGGTGTGCCCCTCACCAACCCGTACCACCTGGGCGGCTTCGCCAGCATCTTCAACCCGATGCTGATCGAGTCGGCCGACTTCTACGCCGCCGGCATTCCCGCCCAGTACGAGCCGGCGCTCTCGGGCGCGTTCGAGGTGCGCTACGCCACCGGTGAGACGAAGAAGTTCTCGGGCATGGCCGACGTCTCGCTCCAGACCGCGAAGCTCAAGGTGGACATCCCGCTGGGCATCGAAGGGCTCTCGGCCACCCTCTCCGCGCGGCGCAGCTACTTCGAGGCGTACTTCGCGGCGCTCGAGTCGTTGGGCGTGCTGGGCAAGAACCTGGTCGCGCCCGACATCACCGAGCTCAACGCGCGCATCAACTTTCGCCGCGGCAACCACGAGACGACCTTCACCGCGATGTACGCGCAAGACGGGCTCGACTTCAAGCTCGCGCCCGGCGACCAGCCGCTGATCAACTTCGCGGGCGGCCTGAAGATCTCCAACCAGGTCGAGCTGTTCTCGCTCCAGCACAAGGTGCAGCTGGCGGGCGACTCCCAGGTGCGGTTGCTCGCCGCGTACACCCACGACATCAACGACGTCTCGGTCACCTCGCAGCGGGTGTTCGCCAACAACGCCAAGCACGACGACGTGGTGGCCCGCGCCGACGCCACCTGGGTGCAGACTGAGCAGCACCGCACCCAGCTCGGCGTCGAGTACGCCTACCGCGCGCTCGCGCTGACCGGCCAGGTGAGCGACGGCCGCGACGTGGCCCCCTGGAGCCAGCAGCCGTTCGCCGACACCCACGCGGCGTACCTCGACATCGCTCCGGCGGTGAAGCGCGACATTCTCGCCGGCTACCTGGAGCACGTCTGGCGGCCGCGCGATTGGCTCTCGCTGCAGGCGGGCGGCCGGGCGCAGCTCGACGTGCGCGGCGCCCAGTGGACCGGCTCTGCCAACATCGCGGGAGCGGTGACGCTGCCGACCCAGACGGTGCTCAAGGTCTCGGGCGGCATGGCGTCGGTGCAGTCGCTGGTGCCGCTCTACCTGGACTCCACGGTGGGCAACCCGCACCTGTCTCCCGAGCGCACCCTCACCGGCGTGGTGGGCATCGAGCAGCCGCTGCCGATCGAGGCGCTGCTCAAGCTCGAGGTGTGGGGCAAGCTGCTCGACCAGCTGATCGTCAACCCCGACACCGCGGGCGGGGTGCAGTCGCGCATCGCCGCCGGTCAGTCGGTGTTCACCAACGACGGCAAGGGCGAAGCGAGCGGCGTCGACCTGCTCTTCCTCGGCCGCACCCGGCACTTCTCGTACGGCATCTCGGGCGGCGTGCTGCAGTCGAAGCGCTTCAACCCGCTCGCCGCCGGCGCCCAGTGGTACCCGAGCCCGTGGGATCAGCGCTTCACGATGTCGGCGCACCTCTCGTGGTCGCCGAGCAACAAGTGGCTGTTCACCGGGCGCTTCGACTTCCGCAGCGGGCGGCCGTTCACTCCGGTGGTGGGCTGGGCGCGCGACGAGCGAGACGGCTGGTACCTGCCGATCTTCGGCACCACCAACGGCGATCGCTACCCGAACTTCTACGAGCTGTCGCTGCGCGGGGAGCGCCGCTTTCGCCTGGGCCCGCTCGAGATGGCGGCGTACCTCGAGGTGCTCAACGTCACCAACGCGCAGAACGTGTTCGCGTACATCTACGGCAACAGCTGCTCCTCCGACCTGAAGCTCACGCCCGACCAGTGCGCGCAGCGCAACTTCGCCAACGGCACCGAGCCGACCAAGACCGACTTCAATCACCTGCCGATCCGGCCGTTCTTGGGAGTGCGGGCTGAGTACTGAAGGTGCCGTTCCCGCCAGCGACTTCAAGCTGCCGGAGCCGAAGAAGCGCAAAGGCCCGGTCGCGTGGCTGAAGCGGCAGTGGCGCGCGGTGCTCCGGGAGCAGGCCACGCCGACCCGGCTCGGGCTGGCGGTGGGCTTCGGCGTGTTCATGGGCTGCAGCCCGTTCTGGACCCTGCAGACGGTGCTCGCGCTGGTCGGCTCGCGGCTGTTCAAGCTCAACAAGCTGGCGGTGCTGCTGGGCACCCAGATCAGCGCGCCGCCGTTCGCGCCGTTTCTGATCTTCGCCAGCGTGCAGCTGGGCAACAAAATCATTCGCGGCGAGTGGGTGCCGCTGACGCTCGACGCGGTGAAGGCCGCGCCGTCGAAGTGGGAGCTGGCGAAGCAGTTCATCTGGAGCTTCGGCCTGGGCGCGCTGCTGGTGGGCGCGATTCTGGGCGCAATCTCCGGCTGGCTCACCTGGCGGGCGGTGAAGTCGCGGCGCGAGGCGCAGGCGAAGTCGCCGCAGTTCTCGGGCGAAGAGCTCGACCTGCTCCAAGACGCGCTCGAGGTGCTGCCGAAGAAGTACCGCCACTACGGGTTCTGGAAGGTGAAGATGGACCCGGTCTACGCGCGGGTGGTGCCGCTGCTGGCGCGCTGCAAGCAGGTGATCGATCTCGGCGGCGGCATGGGTCTGCTCGGAGCGCTGATTCGCCCGCGCGCTCCCCAGTGCCAGTTTCGGGTGGTGGAGTGGGACGCCGAGAAGGCCCAGATGGCCTCGAAGCTGCTGGAAGGTTGGGCGAAGGTCGATCAGGCCGACGCGCGCACGGTCGAGCTCGGTGCGCCCGACGCGATCGCGCTGCTCGACGTGCTCCACTACCTGCCGGTGCCGGACCAGACGGCGTGGCTCGACAAGTGCGTCGACTCACTGGCGCCCGGCGGCACCCTGCTGGTGCGCGAGCTCGATCTCGAGCGCGCGCGGTTCCGTCTCTCCGAACGAATCGAGCGAATCGCGGTGAAGCGCGGGTGGAACGTGGGCGCAGGGGTGCACTCCTGGCCGATCGCCCAGATGAAAAAGCACCTCGAGGCGAGGGGTCTCGAGGTGCAGGTGGAGCAGGCAGGGAGGGGAATGTTCTCTGCGAACGCGTTGGTGCTGGCCACCAAACGGTGAGGTCAGCGGCCCTCAGTGCTGCGGGTCGTAGATGAAGAACTGGGTGTTCTGCCGGCGAAACGCAGGCGACGCCGTATCAGGCCCCGACGCGAAGTTCTGCGAGCCGGCGTTGGCGATGATCGGCTCGCCGTTGACGGCCTGGCCCTCGATGATCGGCGCGATGTGACCGTGGCCGCCGGGGTTCGGCGAGCTCACCAACCCGACGCCGCCCTTGTTCACGAAGTCCTCCGCCTCCTGACCCGACACCTGCCGCCACCCGGCGCGCTGACCGGAGCGCGAGTTGAGCCAGTGGTTGGTGTCGTTGGCGGTCATCTGGGGAAAGTTCTGCACCCCGCGGAGCTTCATGTAGTCCTGGGTGAAGTAGTTGCAGTAGGTGTTGCCGTCTTTGGTCGCCCGGTAGTTGTGCATCGGGTCGAGGCGCTGGGTCGCGCTCGACGCCGGCTGAAAACCGTCGGAGTGGTAGCCCGACAGGTTGGCCCGGGTGAGGTGGTTGACGCGACCCTGGGTCTTCACCACCGAAGCGTCGACGGGAGTGCCAGGGCGAAGGGTCTGCCGGGTGACGGAGTTGACGGTCATTGTGTGCCTCACGAGGGGGAGAAAAGTACGAACACCAGGGTTCTCGCCCCGCGAGAAACTCAGTTGCGACGGGCGTTTATTATGCGCTCGAAGCGCAACGGAACGCGTCACCACGCCGAAGCGTTGCGCCTACTTGGTGGGCGTTGCGCTTCATGCGCAGGCCGATCCCCCACCTGCACGCGGGAACGAGGTTGCGGTTAAATCTGAATATGGGGCGTGATTCGAACACCAGCGGCTGGTCGCGAATGAGCGCCGTCGCTGCGTCTGCCGCCCGCTCAGTAGCGGTGCTCGAGTTCGGTGACTCCTACGGCCTGTCGTTCATCGCCGGCCCGCGTGGCCAGTTGGTGACCGCGCTGTCGGTGATCGCCGGTGAGCGCCAGGTGCGCGCCGAGGTCAGCGACGGCCGCCGCTACGAGATCAGCAAGGCGAGCGCGGTCGACATGCGCCGCGACCTCGCGGTGCTCTCTTCGGCGGTCGCCAACACCACCGCCCTCGATCTCGGCGGCCAACGGCTGGCCGAAGATCGCACCAAGGTGATCGCCTTCGGGCTCTCCACCGACACCCGCCGGCTCCGCTGGACCGAAGGAGAGATCGAGTGCGTGCAGGTGCTCGGCAACGCGCTGACCGTCTACCAGCTGAAGGGCGACTTCCCCAACGACGCCCCCGGAGGCCCGCTGATCTCGACCGACGGCGCGCTGCTCGGGCTGATCACCGTGGCGCAGACCGAGAAGGGCGTCTCTCCGCTCGGCATTCCCGCCCGCTACCTGGGCGAGCTGCTCTCTCAGAGCCAGGCGTTGCCGCTGTCGACGCTGGCGCCGCGACAGTCGCGCCGCAACGTGCCGCAACACCCGATGCAGCTGCTCGACGGCTCGACCTCGCGCGGCTTGGAGCAGATCGTGGTCGCGATCGCCGGAGCGATTCGCATCGGCGCTCCCGCCTACAACCAGGGCGACGCCGCCACCTGCTACCAGGTGTACGCCGACACCGCGCGCCGGCTGGTGCAGAGCCGCACCGACTGTCCCGGCCCGCGCCGCGCCCTGATGAACGGCCTGGAGCGCGCGGCGACCCTGGCCGACGCCGACAGCCAGGCCTGGGCGATGCGCGACACCTTCGACGGGCTGCTCTCGGTGATCGAGCGGTTCTTCAAGAGCTCGGCCGCTCCGGCGAAGAAGGAACAGCCGCCGAAACCTGATCTGCTCAACTGACGGTTGCGTTATTGAAGGCGTGTGAGCCGGTACGACGCCTCCAACGCGCAGCTGTTCATCTACACCTTCAAAGAGGGCGCGCTGGCGGCGATCGCGCACGATCTCAAGCTGACCCTGGGCCGCTTCGAGATCGACGCCGAGGGCGACACCGTCACCGCGACCTTCGACGCGACCACGATCAAGGTGGTCTGCCCGCGCAAAGACGGGCGCGACAACCCCGGCGTGCTGCCGCAGATGCTCTACGGAGAGATCGAGAAGAACGCCAAGAACGACGTGCTCGAGGTGGGCAAGCACGCGTCGGTGAAGTTCAAGTCGACCGTGATCACCGAGAGCGACGTGCGGGGCGAGCTCACGCTCCATGGCAAGACCGCACCGGTGACCGGTACGCGCAGCGACGACGCGACCCACCGCGGGGTCTCGATTCGCTTCGACCAGCGCGACTTCGGCATCAAGCCCTACAGCGCGATGCTGGGCACCTTGAAGATCAAGCCCGAGGTGGTGGTCGAGGTGCGTCTGCCGAAGTGAGACGCTCGACCCGGGGTAGGGCGGGGGTTATGTAGCCGCCCATGATCAACGGAACCGTTCGAGTCCCCACCCCGGTCAATGAGCCCGTTCGCCCGTACGCTCCCAACACCGCGGAGCGCACCGAGCTGAAGGCCGCGCTGAGCAAGCTCACCGGCGAGAAGCTCGAGATCCCGGTGGTGATCGGCGGCCGCAAGGTGACCACCGGCAAGCTGAACGACGCCCGGAGCCCCCACAAGCACCAGCACGTGATCGCCCAGGTGCACCAGGCGGGTGCCGGCGAGGTCGAGAAGGCGATCGGCGCGGCGATGGCGGCCAAAGAGTCGTGGAGCCAGACCCCGTTTCACGAGCGCGCCGCGATCTTCCTCCGCGCCGCCGAGCTGCTGGCGACGAAGTACCGGCCGCTGATGAACGCGGCGACGATGCTCGGGCAGTCGAAGACCGCGCACCAGACCGAGATCGACGCCGCCTGCGAGGCGATCGACTTCCTCCGCTACAACGTGCACTTCGCGCAGGAGCTCTACACCCAGCAGCCGCAGTCGGCCCCGGGCATGTGGAACCAGACCGACTACCGCCCGCTCGACGGCTTCGTGCTCGCGGTGGCACCGTTCAACTTCACCTCGATCAGCGTCAACCTCTGCACCGCGCCGGCGATCATGGGCAACACGGTGGTGTTCAAGCCGGCCCAGACCGCGATCGTCTCTTCCTGGGTGCTGATGCAGATTCTCGCCGAGGCGGGCCTGCCCGACGGGGTGATCAACTTCATGCCCGGCCCCGGCTCGGTGGTCGGCCAGATGGCGCTCCAGCACCCCGACCTGGGCGGCGTGCACTTCACCGGCAGCACCGGCACCTTCAACGGCATGTGGAAGACGGTGGCCGAGAACATCGCCAAGTACCGCCAGTACCCGCGCCTGGTCGGTGAGACCGGCGGCAAGGACTTCATCTTCGTGCACCCGAGCGCGGCCGAAGACGTCGACGCGATCGCGGTGGCGATCGCCCGCGGCGGCTTCGAGTACCAGGGCCAGAAGTGCTCGGCCTGCTCGCGCGTCTACGTGCCCGAGTCGCTCTGGCCGAAGTTGGAGCAGCGGCTGATCCCGATGATCGAAGAGATCAAGATGGGCGACGTGGCCGACTTCAGGAACTTCATGGGCGCGGTGATCGACGAGAAGTCGTTCGCCAACACGATGAGCTACATCGACCTCGCCAAGACCGGCACCGAGGCCAAGGTGATGGCGGGCGGCGTGGGCGACAAGAAGGAAGGCTGGTTCATTCGCCCGACGCTGATCAAGGTGACCAACCCGCGCCACCGGCTGATGACCGAGGAGATCTTCGCTCCGGTGGTGACGCTCTACGTCTACCCAGACGCGAAGTTCGACGCGACGTTGATGGAGTGCGACCAGGGCTCGCCCTACGCGCTCACCGGGGCGATCTTCGCCCGCGACCGCGCCGCGATCTCAGTCGCGTCGCAGAAGCTGCGCCACACCGCCGGCAACTTCTACATCAACGACAAGCCCACCGGCGCGGTGGTCGGCCAGCAGCCGTTCGGCGGCAGCCGCGGCTCGGGCACCAACGACAAGGCCGGCTCGATGCTGAACCTCGTTCGGTGGACCAGCCCGCGCACGATCAAAGAGACGTTCGCTCCGCCGACCGCGCTGCCGTACCCGTTCATGGGTGCGGAGTGACCGCTCGCACAGGCGTTCTGATCGCGGCGCTCGCCTGCGCGGCGTGCGGCAAGGGCATCGACGGCACCTGGCGGCTGACCTCGATGGTCTCGCTCCAGGGCGGAGGCACCTCGACGATCGCGAACGACTTCGTGATTCTCCCGCCGCCGATGGCGTGGAAGGCGGGCGGAGCCTGTGAGGCGCCGCTCACCCAGAAGGGTGACACCGCGTTTCTCACCAACCTCAATTGGACCTGCCCGTTGCAGTCGCAGAGCGGGCTGCCGTTTCCGTTCGACGGGCAGGGCAGCTACCAGTGGAAGTCGGGCGACGTGCTGCTGGTGAAGAACGCCCAGTTCACGCTCGGCACCGACGATCAGCTCGCGGTGGTGATCTCGCTCCAGATCCGCACCGACCCGAACGACCCTTCGTTCGGCGACACGCTGGATCTGACGACCCAACCTGGCCACGGCGCGATCCGCCTGAAGTGACGGCGCGTCGCCGAGTGGTTAGGATCAGGGAGTCGTGGCTGAGCTGACCCATACCGCCCCGCCTGCCGAAGCGTGCGTCGTTCACGAGCCGCCGCAGGCGCAGAAGTCCGAGACGCGCACCCGCTGGGTGGTGCTGCTCACCTTCGTGATGATGATCGCCGAGCTGGTGGTCGGCACGATGACCAAGTCGATGGCGCTCACCGCCGACGGCTGGCACATGATGACCCACGTCGGCGCGCTCGGGCTCTCCGCGCTCGCCTACTGGTACGCGCGCACCAGGGCAGGGGAGACCCGCTTCGCCTTCGGCACCGGCAAGGTCTACGCGCTCTCGGGCTACACCAGCGCGGTGCTCCTGCTCGGCGTCGCCGGCTGGGTCGCCTGGGAGTCGGTGAGCCGGCTGGTGAAGCCGGAGGCGATCAAGTTCGACGAGGCGCTCCCGGTGGCGATCATCGGCCTGTTGGTGAACCTCGCCAGCGCCGCGCTGCTCGGCATCGGCCACGACCACGGCCCCGGCGGCGGCCACTCGCACGACCACGATCATGATCACCCGCACGATCACGATCACCCGCACGACCACAAACACGACCACACCGACCACAACCTGAAGGCCGCCTACATTCACGTGCTCACCGACGCGATGACCTCGGTGCTCGCGATCGCCGCGCTGGTGGCGGGCCGCTTCTTCTCCACCACGTGGATCGACCCCGCGGTCGGTATTCTCGGCGCGGTGCTGATCGCGAAGTGGGGCGTCGGCCTCACCGCCGAGTGCGCCCGGCAGCTGGTCGACCTCCACCCCCTCGAGAAAGAACGGGTGGCGGTGAAGGCGGCGCTGGAGAAGTTCCAGGGCACCTCGGTGGCCGACCTGCACCTCTGGAGCGTCGGCCCCGGCCGGTTGGTCTGCGTGGTCGCGATCTGTGCCGGCAGCGCTCTGCCGCTCGACGAGTACCGGAAGGCGGTGCTCGCCGCCGCTCCGATCGCCCACTTGACCATCGAAGTGCGCGGGGCTCAGCTGGCCACGGCGTGAAGGACTACCGGCTCCCGTTCGACGACCAGCTGTACCACGGGCTCAACTCGCTCGGGCTCGACTGGCTCGACTCGATCTTCGTCGCCGTCTCGGAGCCGATCTTCGGCATCTCGGTCGCGGTGGTGATGCTGCTCTGGGTCGGCTTCGCGCTGCGGAAGAAGGCGATTCGGCCGCTGCTCCAGGTGGCAGCGGCGATCGTGGTCACCGACCAGCTCGGGGTGCTGTTGAAGGAGTGGTTCGGGCGAATCAGGCCCTGCTACGCGCTCGAGCCGGGCACGCTGCGCCAGCTCTGCCACATCGGGCACACCGGCTCGATGCCCAGCCTGCACTCCGCCAACTCGTTCGCCTTCGCGTTCGCGCTGGGGCTCTGCGTGCCGGGCACCTTCCGCTACACCTTGCCGCTCGCCACCTTGATCGCTGTGAGCCGGGTCGGCGTCGGCGTTCACTGGCCGAGCGACATTCTGGCCGGCGCCATCTACGGGGCTCTGGTGGGCTTCGGGGTGCACAAGGCCGGCGCGGCTCTGACCCGGAAGTCCGCCGCGCCGCTCACCGCCACTACGCCACCGGAACGCCGGACTGGTTGATCGTCTCGGGGATCGGCATGCCCTGACCGCGGGCTCCGGCGCGGGTGCGAATGATCGCGCCCAGCGAGACCATCACCGCCATCGACATCGCCAGCGGGCCGAGCACCGGAATTCGCGAGAGCAGCAGCACCGCGAACAGGCCGATGCCGAGCACCAGCGCCTGGGTGCGGCGGCGCTTGAACAGCGGCAGGCGCTCGCCCACCACGTTCGACACCGCGATCAGCCCGGCGATCACCGCCAGACCCGCCGCCAGCCAGCCCACCACCGCCACCGGAATGCCGATGATGGTGATCAGCAGCACGAAGGTCAGGGGCAGCGCCGCCAGCATCGCCACGAAGCCGGCGAGGCCGTTCTTCACCGGCTCACGCTTGATCTCCGCCTCGATGGTGCGCATGCGCGCCGGCGCGAACATCAGGAACAGGAAGCCGAGGCCGAAGAACACCGCGAACTGCACCAGAAAGGCCGCGACCGCGTTCTGACCGTGCTCGTCGTTGTTGACGCCCGTTACCGCCGCGCGAGATCCGTTCGCGATGCTCACGCCCAGCGCCTTGCTGCCGAACGAGACCTCTTCGCCGTGCACTTTGGCGCCGGGGGCCTTGATCACCTGGCCGCCGAACGAGACCGCGTCGCCGTCGACCCGCGCGCCCGCCTCGATCTCGACGTTGCCGCCGAAGGCCACCGCGTCGCCGTCGACCCGCGCGCCCGACTCCACCTTCACCGGGCCGCCGTAGGAGACCGCCTCGTGAACGCGGGTGCCCGCCGCCACCACCACCGGGCCGGTCGCCACCGCGCTGTTCTTGCCGCCCAGCTTCACCCGCGACTCGATCTCGTCGCGGCGGGCCGCCTCTTCTTCTTTCAGCGCCTCTTCGCGCTCACGCTCGGCGTCGCGAATCTCCTGGGCGCGGTCGCGAGCCTCCTGGGCGCGGTCGCGGGCCTCCTGGGCACGGTCACGCGCACGGTCGGCCGCCTCGCGAATCGCATCGGCGGTGTCTTCGGAGTCGGCCGCGCCCGGGTGGTGCATCTCTTCGGAGTCGGCTTCTTCTTTGTCGTTGTCGTTGTCGTCGTCGCCGTCGTCGGCCTTGGCGCCGTGATCGTGCCCCATCATGTTGGGAGGCATCTTGATCTTCGGCATCGGAGGCATCGGCGGGATCGGAGGAATCACCGGCATCTTCATCGTCGAGGGCATCGACGGAGGCGTGGCCGGCACCGGGGCCACGGGAGGAGTGGGCGAGAGCGCGATCTCTGCCTTCGGCTTGAGCACCCAGAGCTTGCCCTGGTGCACCACCTTCAGGTCGTACGCCTCGGCCACCACCTGCAGTGCCTCTTCGGGCGCCGCGTCGTGGAGCGAGACCTCGGCGGGAATGTCGAGGTTGCCGGTCGCGACCAGATTGAGGTTGCCCTGCTTCGCCAGCTCCTTCAGCGCCTCACGCAGAGTGCCGTGATGCTCCATCGACACCGTGGGGCTCGCCGCCAGCGCGAGACAGAGAACAGCCGTAGACAAGAGACTCATGTGACCACCTTCGCTTCAGACGGCGCCGCCGCCACCAGTCGCCTGAGCGCAAACAGGCAACCCACCATAGTAAGCAGGAGCGAGACCGACAGCGGCAGTGCCGCGGTCGCCCATAAAGCCTCGAGCGCGCTCCCGAACCCGACCATCCACCCTCTAAACGCGATCACCGCACGTGCAACGACCACCCCGAGCGAACCGCTGCCCGGGCTCAAGAAGACGTACCCGCCGATCGCCAACAGCGCGGTGACCAGCGACGCCGCGCCGATCGTCTCGGTGCGGGAGATGCTGCGCGGCTGAGCGGCGACCTTCGCCATCACCTGCGACACGAAGTCGGGCGGCGGCGGCGGGTCGGCGAGGCGGAGCAGATCTTTTTCCAGCTGGCGGTGCTCTTCGAGCAGCGCATCGCGCTCGGCCGGCGACTTCGCCAGCTCGGCGATCAGTTGGTCGAGCTCATCGTGCTCGTTCATGACTGAGCCTCCTTGGAGGTGGAGGCCTGCGCCGCCATCCGGTTGCGGAGCTTCTCACGGGCACGAAACAACCGCGCCATGATCGTCCCCGGGGCCACGCCGATCACCTCGGCGATCTCTTTGGTGGTGCGCTTCTGCACGTAATAGAGCGCCAGCACTTCGCGATCTTCGGCCGAGAGCATGCCCATCGCCTCTTCCAGGCTCTTGCGCTCCTGCTTCTCGATCGCCTTGTCCTCGGCGTTGGGGTCGCCAGACGGCAGCACCTGCGCGTGCTCCTCGACGTCTTCGGTTTGAACCCGCGACCGGCGCCGGAGCAGGTCGAGACAGAGGTTTCGCGCGATCGCCAACACCCAGAGGTCGAACGGCCGCTCGAGGTCGTACCGTTCCAGATTCTGGTAGGCGCGGAGGAAGGTCTCCTGCGCCACCTCCTGGGCCTCACCCTCGGTGCGCAGCAGCCGCAGGCACAAACCGTAGACCGGGCGCTGAACCTGGCGAACCAGGGCGGCGAACGCATTCTGATCGCCGCGGCGTGCACGGCGGACCTCATCGGCCCACGGCTTGAGCTGCTCGGCGGCCATCATCGCGAGGGAATACGCGGTGTTCTCTGTCAGGGCAGCTTCCACACTTCAAAATACGCAGTGGCAGCCACCCCATTGCCACTGATCCAGCCGATCTATTTTCGCCGTTGTTTCGATTGGTTAGCAGCTCTCGCGGCGACCTTGGCGGCCTTCTTTTCGGCCTGCTTCTGCCGAAAGCCCTTCGGAGCCGGTCCCATCTCCTTGGTGTAGGGCGCCTTGTGGAACTTGGGCGGGCGGGTGTTGAGGGTCGGAGTGCCCTCCTGATCCTTGAACCACTTCGAGTCGGGGCGGGTGGGCTCTTCGCGGCTGAACGGTTTACCCGGCCGCTCCGGCCGCTCCGCGCTGTCCGACTCGGGCGGGGGAATGCTGGTCGCCTGGGTTTCTTTGATCTCTTCGGCGGTGTCTTCGCGGTACCCGAAGTGGAACAGCCGCTTCACCACCAGGGTGGCGTAGGCGCCGGGCGGCAAGGTGAAGGCGATGTTCAGCTTCACCAGCGGCTTGTTGAGCTCGTCGGGCCGGGTCTTCCCGAGCACCAGCTTGTGCGGGTAGACGACGACCGGCCGCAGCTCGTGCTTGAAGTAGATCAGCTTCTCGGCGCCGGGCACCTTCAGCTGCTCGAGGGTGAGCTTCTCTTTGCCGAGCGCCCAGATCGCGGCTTCTTTCACCTTGTCGTCTTCGAACACGGTGTTGGGCGACAGCAGGGGAAAGCTCTTCGACCGCAGGTACTGCAACACCTCGCTCGAGGCGTCGTGGTGAAAGAGCAGGGTGCCCGCCTGGTACGGCATCGGGAACAGGTGCTCGCGGGGGAGAAGAAGCTGGAGCAGCCGGCGCACGCCCTCGTTCCACAGCCACGACTGAAAGCTGAAGATCTGCATCGCGCGCTGATCGGCGTCGATCTGGGTGAACGCCCCGAGGAAGTCGGTGGGGTTCTTTCGGAGCGCCTTGAAGATGCGGAAGTAGCGGCGGTTGGCCTCGTAGGGGCAGCGGGCGTCCCAGTCTCCCCAGTTGGCGGCCCAGAACGCCTTCACCTTGGCGTCGTCGGAGCGGTCGAGCGGTGAGGGCTTGGCGATGAAGTTCTTCAGCGCCGCCTCGTGGTCTCCGCGAATCAGGTCTTTGGCGATGAAGCCCTGGCCGTGCTTCAGCCCGCCGAACCGCTGGGAGTCGAAGTAGTTGATCACCCCCAGCCGGTTCACCTCCGCGACCGCGAGGTTGAGCGGCTGGAGCTCGTCGTTCTTCACCGCGCGGGCGGTGACCGAGAACCGGTTGGAGGTGGTGTTCTCGGCCGAGAGCGCCCGGTCGGTTCGGCCCAGAAACTTGAGCCGCAGATCGGGGTCCTGCATGTCGATCTGCTTGCCCTCGACCGCCACCAACTGCTCGGTGCGGCCCTGCTTGTCTTTCAGGCCGCAGTAGCTGACCGAGCCGGGCCGCAGCCCGAACTTCTGGCTGAGGCGCTCGATCGCCTCGAAGGTGGACAGCTTCTGCTTGTCCATCAGGTAGACGAAGAAGCTCCCGCCGGGAACCTCCTCGAAGCGAAACGACTCCTTCACCGAGAAGTCTTCGGGTTTTTGCTTCAGACGCACGGCCTGCTCATAGCGCGGATCGTCCTGAAAAACCCCGGCAACAGAGGTGGGCATGAAGCTTAAAGGGCTGGTCGCTCTCGGGGCGGTGGCGGCGATGGCAACGGGCTGTGCCACCAACCTGGCGAGCATGCAGACCGCTCGCACCCTGCGCCCGGGTCAGATTCGGGCCGGCATGGGCTACGGGGTGTACCTGCCGACCACCCAGGTGGGCAACGCGGTCAGCACCGGGGTCGACCTCACCGAGAAGGCGGCCTCCCAGGCGGTGCAGAACAAGAAGGTGACCGTCACCGACTCGGAGATGGACAAGATGGTCACCGCGGGGGCCGCGCTGGCCGCGTTCCCTCCGTCGGCGGGCTACGAGTACACGATGCGGGTGGGCGTGTTCGAAGACTTCGACGTGGGCGGCAAGTACTCGCTCAACGCGGTGAAGCTCGACGGCAAGTACCGAATCGTACACATGGGCGAGCAAGACGTCGCCGAGCCCCCCGATGACGAGACCCACGACTCCTTCGACGTCGCGGTCGGCTTCGGGGGCACCAAGTACATCTTCGCCAACCCGGTGGTGCAGCTGCTCGACTACGTCAACATGGGCAACTTCGACCGGTACGACCTCGAGGTGCCGGTCTACATCTCGGTCGACCTGGGCAGCCACTTCGGCCTCTACCTGGTGCCGAAGTGGATCTACAGCCACGTGAAGTTCGACGAGAAGCTGGTCAGCACCGCCCAGGAGTGCGCCTGCCACACCGGGGTCGACACCACGCTCCCGGCCACCGTCGACGTGAACTTCCTCGGGGCGACCGCGGGCCTCAACGCCGGCTGGCGGCGGTTCAAGGTGTTCGCCGAGATCACCGCCGGGCACACCTTCGCCAAGCCTTTTCTGTTCGGAAAATACCGTGACCTGGGTGGCACCACCCTCTACCCGTCGGTCGGCTTCGCGATCACCTTCCGGTAGCCGAACCGGTTTGGTAGTGTCGAAAAGACGTGAGCTCTTCGCCGCATCCCCCGCCCATTCCGCTGACGGACGCGATCGCCCCGGGGGGCAAGCCGGCGCAGGTCTACGCTCCCGGCCAGCTCAAGGGCCCCCGGCTGGTGGGCCGCTTCGCCGACGGTAAGTACGGCGAGTTCCCCTTGGGTCAGAAGACGACCATGGGGCGGCACCCCAACAACACCCTGCGCCTGGTCGACCGCGAGGTCTCCAAGGAGCACTGCAGCGTGGAGCGGGTCGGCAACAGCTACCTGCTGCGCGACCTCAACTCCTCGAACGGCACCTTCGTCAACGGCCGCAAGGTGCGCGAGCTGCGGCTGCGCGACGGCGACGAGATCGCCCTCGGCAACTCGCGCCTGATCTTCCACTCCGGCGAGGCCGGCCCCAACGCCACCCCGACCACCTCGCCGGGCGTCACCGTGGTCGCCTCGGCCCAGTCGATGCCGGCGTTCCTCGCCCAGGTCGCCCACCAGGAAGACAACGAGTTTCGCCCGGTGGAGCAGATCAACGACCTCCAGGCGCTCCGGCAGGACTACGAGAAGCTCCGCATCGCCAACGAGTTTCACCGGCTGGTCGGCGCCGAGCGCGAGCTGAAGAACCTGCTCGACAAGATTCTGCAGGTCGCGTTTCAGCTGCTCGCCGCCGACAACGCGGTGATCTTCCTCCCCGGCGAAGACGGCGATTTGTCGCCCTCGGCGGTGAAGCGCCGCAAAGAGAGCCCCGACGAGGTGGTGGTCTCCGACACCGTGCTGAAGCGGGTGGTCGAGACCCGCTCCGCCGTGCTCACCGCCGACGCGATTTTGGACTCGCGGTTCAGCAGCTCCGAGTCGATCGTCGCCCAGGGCATTCGAAGCGCGATGGCGGTGCCGCTGCTGTCGAAGGGCGTGCTCAAGGGCGTGCTGTTCTGCGACACCCGCGAGCGCACCAACGCGTTCTCCGAGAAAGACCTCAAGATCCTCTCCGGCATCGCCAGCCAGGCCGCGATCGCGCTCGACAACGCCGACCTCGCGGTGAAGATCGAGCAAGAGGCGGTCACCCGCGCCGAGCTCTCCCGGTTCCTGTCTCCGGCGGTGGCCGACGCGGTGGTGAAGGGTCAGGTCGAGGTGATGCGCGCAGGCCGCCTCGCCGAGGTGACCACCCTGTTCGCCGACATTCGGTCGTTCACCACGATGGCCGAGAGCGACTCTCCGCAAGAGACGGTCGCGATGCTGAACACGTTCTTCACCGCGATGAGCGACGTGATCTTCAAGTACGAGGGCAACCTCGACAAGTTCATCGGCGACTGCGTGATGGCCACCTGGGGCCCGCCGGCGCAGCACCCCGACGACGCCGCCCGTGCGCTGAAGGCCGCGCTGGAGATGATTCAGGAGCTGGCCGAGATCAACCGGCAGCGCGCGGTCGACGGCAAGAAGCCGATTCCGGTCGGCATCGGCGTCAACACCGGCCCCGCGGTCGTCGGCTACATGGGCTCGACCGAGCGCCACGAGTACACCGCGATCGGCGACAGCGTGAACACCGCCTCGCGTCTGTGCGGTCTGGCCAAGGCCGGTGAGATCTACACCGCCGAGAGCACGGTTCGCCGCGCCGGCCCCGGCTTCAAGGTGGAGCCCGTCTCGGTCCTGCAGGTGAAGGGCAAAGAGAAGGGCGTGAACACCTTCCGCGTGCTGCCGAGCACCTAGCAGGCAGTTGGGCTAAAACGCCCCGTAGGTGCCCAGCCAGACCTGCCCCAACTGCAAGCGCACGCACGACACGAGCGTCTACGTGTCGGGCCAGAAGGTCGCGTGCGAGTGCGGCATTCGGTTCGAGGTGGTGCGCACCGACGTCTCGACCCGGGTGGGCGGCCCCAAGGCCGCCGCGTCGAGCGCGGTCACCCAGCTCCACGCCGAAGACGACATCGGCACCTCGAAGACGGTCTCTCCTTCGAAGGGCGTCGACGCGGTGCCCTCCGCCACCGCGGGAGCCCAGATTCTGCAGATCACGATGGCGCCCGACATACCCGGCTACGAGCTGCTCGAGCTGCTCGGCAAGGGCGGCATGGGCGAGGTGTGGAAGGCGAAGCAGAAGAGCCTCGAGCGGGTGGTGGCGGTGAAGCTGCTGCCGCCGAAGTTCGCCAACGACCGGGAGTTCGTCGCCCGCTTCGAGAAGGAGGCGAACGCGCTCGCCTCGCTGTCTCACCCGAACATCATTCAGATCTTCGACCGCGGCACCGCCGGCAACCACTACTTCTTCACCATGGAGCTGGTGACCGGCCGCACCCTGCGCGACCTGCTCAACGAAGGCCGGCTGCCGCCCAACCGCGCGCTCAAGCTGGCGGTGCAGGTGGCGCACGCGATCGACCACGCCCACGAGTCGAAGATCGTTCACCGCGACCTGAAGCCCGAGAACATTCTGGTCGACGGCCGCGGGCACGTGAAGGTGGCCGACTTCGGGCTGGCCGGCATGCGCGGGAGCGAGCGCGACTTGAAGCTGACCGCCACCTCGGTGGCGATGGGCACCATCAACTACATGGCGCCCGAGCAGCGCAAAGACGCCAAGCACGTCGACCACCGCGCCGACCTCTACTCGTTCGGAGTGATGCTCTACGAGCTGCTCACCGGCGAGCTGCCGATCGGCCGCTTCAAGCTGCCCTCGGAGCGGGTGCAGGGCCTCGACCCGCGGCTCGATCAGGTGGTGAGCGCGCTGCTCGAGCCCGAGCCGGAGCACCGGCCCGACAAGGCGGGCGACGTCGCCACCCAGCTGGAAGACCTGATCCCCAGCTCGTCGGCGCAGGTGCCGCCGTCGGCGCCGTCTTCGCCTTCGAAGGTGGTGCTCCAGGCGCCTTTGACCAGCGCTCCGGCGCCCAGGTCGCGCCGGGGGCCGATCATCGCGGGCGTGGCGGTGCTGGTGGCGTTGGCCGGCGTCGGCGCGGGGGTGAAGCTCTGGCCGAGCGCGCCTTCGACGCCCAAGGCGCCGAGCTGGTACCTCGACACCGAGAGCGACCTGAACAGCACCGGCAAGTCGGCGCCCGACTCGCTGGTGCTCGACTTCGGCGAGGGCGGCGACCAGGTGCTCTCGGCCCACGACGGGTTGTGGCGGCTCGACAACGGCGCGCTGGAGGCGATGCAGTGGGGCGGGCCCACCAAGCGCTCCGAGCACCCGCGCCTGGTGCCGCGCATGTACGTGCTCCACCGGTACTTCTACTCCGACCAGTTCGACGCCGAGGTGCAGGTCGACCTCGACCCGCTGCCCGAAGTGTTTCCCCCGCTGCCGGCCGACGCCCAGCACTTCGGGGAGCTCGCCTTTCGCATGAAGGACCTCCAGGTCTCGGTGTTCGCCTACCCGGGCGTGGGGCTGCGGCTGGCGTGGCACTACTTCACCCCCGAAGGGCTGGAAGAGCAGGGCAACAGCGCCCACGACCAGGCCGACGGGGTGAGCGACGAGAACGAGGTGCCCGACGGCAAGTTCACGCTCCGGCTCAAGCTCGAGCGCGGCAGGCTCAACAACATCGACGCGGTCGGTTACGTCAACGGTCAGGCTTTCGCCCACAAGTCGTTCCCCGGCCTGGGCACGCAGATCGGCAAGGCGGTGCTCGGCTGCCGCAACCTGAAGTGCCGCTTCACTGATCTCAAAGTGACCGCTAAAGACGCCCCAGCGCTCTCTGCGAAGAAGGACAAGGTGGAGTGATGTTGTGGGCGGTGCTGTCGCTGTCTCTCGGGCTCGACCTGTGCGGCTCGCGCACCGGCTGTGAGCTGACCCTCACCGCCGAGCCCAAGCTGCTCGCCCCCGCGCGCGACGCCGCCGCCGAGCTGAAGCTCTCGCCCAAGGAAGCCGCCGAAGAGCCGCGACCCACCGCCGCGAAGAAGCCGGCCGACGCCAGGCTGGCCTTCCGGGTGAGCGAGCGCGACGGGCTGCTGGTGGTGACGCTCCGCAGCCTCGACCGGCCGATCGATCAGTACGGCGAAGCACGGGTGAAGGTCGTGAAGGTGAAGAAGGAGTGGGAGGCGCGCGCCTACAAGTCGGCGATTCGCACCGCGATGGAGAAAGCGGCGGTCGACTTCCGGCTCCGCGCGCGGGAGGCCGATCTCGGGCGCCGCTCGGTGACCTTCTCGGTGCGCATCAACGGGCTCTCCTCGGGCGCGCAGGGCGAGGCGCACCACACCCTGGACTGCTTCAAGTCGCAGCTCGAGCTCGCCGGCCCGGTGACCGAGGCGGTGGAGCACGACGGCTACCTCGACGAGACGGTGGAGTACCTGCCCAGGGCCGACGAGCCGCGCGACAACCTCCCGTACTTCGCCCAGCGCGCGAAGGGCTGGCTCACCGGCGGCCCGAAGGCGCCCTGCACCGTTCAGTTGAGCGCGCTCGACGGCTTTCGCACCCGGGTCGACGTCGACGAGGTGAACCGGGCGGTGGTGGTGGGCTTCTCGAAATGAAGCGGTGGCTCGGCGCCGTCGCGGTTCTGCTCTCAGCCGGGTGCGCGCGCCCGGGGCCCGAGCCGATCGAGCCGCCTTTGGCGCCCGCGACCAAGGCCGACATTCGCTACGTCGAGCACATTCAGCCGCTGCTGGAGCGCCGCTGTGTGGTCTGCCACTCCTGCTACAACGCGCCCTGCCAGCTCAACCTCCAGAGCTTCGAGGGGGTCGAGCGCGGCGCCAACCCGGTGCGCGTGTACGAGCCGACCCGGGTGGAGGCCGCGCGCCCGACCCGCATGTTCGTCGACGCCCAGAGCAGCACCGACTGGCAGACCCGGTTCGGCTTCTTCCCGGTGATCGCGCGCACCGGCGATCGCGAGCGCAACCTCAGCGAGTCGATTCTCTACCACCTGATCGACGCCCGAAAAGCCGACGGGGGCACTCCGAAGCTCGAGGTCGACGAGAGCCACTCCTGCCCGCGCGACGTGACCCAGGCGCAGACGATGACCCAGAACGACCCGGCGATGGGCATGCCCTACGGGTTTCCCCCGCTCACCCAGGGCGAGAAAGACCGCTTCGAGCGGTGGCTGAAGGCGGGCGCGCCCGGGCCTCCCGAGCGGCACCCGACCGCCGAGCGGCTGGCGGAGATCTCCGAGTGGGAGAACTGGTTCAACCAGCAGGCCCCGAAGGCGAAGCTCTCTGTCCGCTATGTCTACGAGCACCTCTTTCTCGCCCACCTGTTCTTCGAGAAAGACGCGAGCACGTTCTACCGGGTGGTGCGCTCGAGAACCGCCGCGCCCAAGGCGATCGACGAGATCGCCAGCGTGCGCCCATTCGACGACCCGGGAGGGCCGTTCTTCTACCGGCTGCGGCAGGTGGAAGAGACGATTGTCGCCAAGACCCACGTGCCCTACGCGCTGTCGAGCCTGAGGCTGCAGCGGTTCGATCAGCTGTTCCTGGCTCCCAAGTGGGCCGACGAAGCGCCGAAGTTTCCCGAGTACGGCACCGCCAAGGCGGCCAACCCGTTCGTCACCTTCGCCGCGATCCCCGCGCGCAGCCGCTACCAGTTCCTGCTCGACGACTCGTACTACCACGTGCGCACCTTCATTCACGGGCCGGTCTGCAAGGGCCAGGTCGCGCTCAACGTGATCGACGAGCACTTCTGGATCTTCTTTCTCGACCCCGGCGCCGACGCCTCGGTGACCGACCCCAAGGTGCTCGACGCCACCCAATCGCTGCTCCAGGTGCCCGCCGACAACGAGCTGGGCATCTACGAGAAGTTCAAGGTCGGGCAGCTGCTCTACCTGAAGAAGCGGCAGGAGCTTTCGGCGAAGGCGCACGAGCCGGGCCGGTCGCTCGACGCGCTCTGGAAGGGCGTTGGCTCGGGCGCGCCGGTGCTCACCGTGTACCGCCACTTCGACAGCGCCACCGTCTCGTACGGCGCGCTCGGTGGGCAGCCGAAGACGACCTGGGTGATGGACTACCCGATCTTCGAGCGCATGTATTACGACCTCGTCGCGGGCTTCAACGTCTGGGGCGACCTCGTTCATCAGATCGCCACCCGCCGCTACATGGACAACCTGCGCGTCGAAGCCGAAGACGGCTTTCTGCGCTTCATGCCCAGGGCCTCGCGGGTGGGGCTGCGCCAGCAGTGGTACCGCGGCAAGGGCGTCGAAAAATACATCGCGCTCACCGACCCGCTGATCGACGACCGCGAGACCCGGGTCACCTTCGCCGGGCCGGCCACCGCCGACCTGCTGCGCATACAGTTTCTCGCCCGGGTGGGCGCCGCGGCCGCCCGCGTCGACGCGCGCCAGCCGGAGCTGGAGAAGCTCGCCCACCAGAAGGCGCCGTTCGTTCAGCGGTTCCCCGACGTGGTGCTGGTGCACGTGACCGGCGAGCACGAGCAGGTCTACTCGCTGGTGCGAAACAAGGAGCACCTCAACACCGCCTTCATGTTCCTCGAAGACGCGTACCGCGACCCGGCCAACGACGAGCTCCAACTGCTCGACGGCTTCGTGGGCAGCTACCCGAACTTCATCTTCAAGGTGCCGGCCAACGAGCTCGGCCGCTTCGTCTCGCTGGTGACCTCGACCACCGACGCCAGCGACGGCTACGCCCAGGCGGCCGACCGGTACGGGGTGAAGCGCACCGACCCCGACTTCTGGAAAGAGTCTGACTGGCTGAACGACCGCTTCGTCAAGAGCGACCCGATCTACGCGGGCATTCTCGACCTCACCCGCTACGAGCGTTAGGTCTTCGGCACCCGCGAGAAGCGAATCGCCATCGAGATCGAGAAGCCGGCGATCACCACCGCGAACCCCGCCACCAGCTCGACGATGGTGGTCTGGCTGAGCGGGTGGCCGCTCAGGTTGGTGTCGAGCACCAGCTGACTGATCAGCACCGTGAACAACCCGGCGACGGTGCCCATGAAGCGCAGCCGGCGCTGAATGAACTCGATCGTCTCTTGGGTGCGCTTGGGCGCCAGCCAGTACTGCTTGTTGGGAATGTTGAACAGCTCGGGCTTCACCTGCGGCAGCCGGGAGGCGATCAGGCTGAACAGACCGGTGGTGAGGAACACCAAAAGCGCCTCGAAGGCGAAGAACATCTCCTTCGAGCGGCTGCCCACCGCCTCGCCGTTCAGCCCGGCGTGCGAGGTGACGTGCTCGGGGATTCGGTTCCAGTACCAGAGCGCCTGCGCGAGGATCAGCGCGAAGCAGAGCAGGGTGGGGCCGAATGCACGGAGCCGGTTCACACCGCTCTTCTACTCGTCTGCGAAGCCGTATTCCTTCAACTTTCGAGCGAGGGTGTTTCGCCCGATGCCGAGCCACTTCGCCGCCAGGGTGCGGTTGCCCTGGGCGCGCTCGAGCACGTAGGTGATGTGCTTCTTCTCGACGTCGGCCAGCGTCGGCGGGGTGCCCTCGGAGATCGTCGGCACCTCGCGGCTGCGCATCGGCCGCTCCACGTCGGGCAGCGGCAAGAGGTTGGGCAGAATCTCGCCCTCGCAGAGCACCACCGCGCTCTCGATGCAGTTCTCGAGCTCGCGCACGTTGCCGGGCCAGCGCCACTTCTTCAGCCGCTCCAGCGCCGCGCCGGTCAGCTTCGGCTCGGCCGCAAGGTGGTGCTTCTTCGCCGCCTGAGAGACGAAGTGCCGCGCCAGCCGCTCGATGTCTTCTTCGCCGCGCTCGCGCAGCGGAGGCAGCGCCACCTCGACCACCTTGATTCGGTAGTAGAGGTCTTCGCGAAAGCGCCCGTCGGCCACCATCGCCGGCAGGTCGCGGTTGGTGGCGGCGACGATGCGCACGTCGACCTTCACCGTCTCGGTGCCACCGACCCGCTCGAACTCGCGGTCCTGCAGCACCCGCAGCAACTTGCCCTGCACCGGCAGCGGCAGCTCGCCCAGCTCGTCGATGAAGACCGTGCCGCCCTGGGCGATCTCGAACTTGCCCGGCATGCGCGCCTCGGCGCCGGTGAAGGCGCCCTTCTCGTGGCCGAACAGCTCGTTCTCGATCAGCGACGCCGGGAGCGCGGCGCAGTCGACCTTCACGAACGCCTCTTTGCGGCGCCGCGAGTTGACGTGGAGCGCGCGGGCGAACAGCTCCTTGCCGCAGCCCGACTCGCCGCGAATCAGCACCGTGGCGTCGGTCTGGGCCGCCTTCTGCACCAGCTTGTAGACCGCGCGCATCGGCGGCGAGTCGCCCACCACCTTGTTGAAGAAGTAGCCGACCGGAGCGGTGGGCTGATCTTGGCGCGCTTCAGCTCGGCGTAGAGGCTGGTCGCCTGGAGCGCGACCGAGACCTGCTGCGCCATTCGCTCGAGCCGCTGAGCGTCGGCCGCGTCGAACTGACCTCCGCCCAACCGGTTGAGCACCTGGAGCACCCCGAACACGTCTCCCGCGGTGTCGCGCAACGGCACCGCCAAGAGCGAGTTGGTGGTGTAGCCGGTCAGCTTGTCGATCTCGGCGTGAAAGCGGGTGTCGGCGCTCGGCACCGGAAAGTTCACCACCTCACCGGTGGCCGCGACGTGACCGGCCGCGCCCTGGCCGAGCTGGAGCCGAATCTGCTTCAGCTCCGGCAGGTGGGCGGCGCGGGTGAACACCTCGCGGCGAGGCGAGTCGACCAGCCACAAGGTGCCGCGATCGGCCTGCATCGAGGCGGCGATGCGATCGACCAGCGCCTGCAGAAAGTCGTCGAGCGCGACCTCCTGGCCCAGCAGCGAGCCCACCGCGAGCAGGACCTGTGAAGGCTCTTCGAGGGGCTTGGTCATCTTGAGGAAGGGCAGCAGGAAGTCCACCGCTCCTGGCTGCGGGTTGCAAGCAATAGCTCGTGCGCTCATGCGGACAGTTGCACCCGCTTGCCCTCGCGGGCGGGCTCACTGCAGGTGAAGTACTCGCGCGCCTGCTCGGCCATCTGCTCGACCTGGTCGTCGTTGTGCGCCGGGTCGTGGTGAAAGAGGAACAGCCGCTGGGCGTGGGTCGCGAACGCCACCTTCGCCGCTTCGATCATCGTCGAGTGGCCCCAGCCCTTGCGCGGCGGGCCCACCTTGCCGTCGTACTCCTCCGGCGTGTACTGGGCGTCGAGCACCAGCGCGTCGGCGCCCTCGATCACCTTCGCCACGTCGCGGCTCATCGTCTGGAGCGAGAGCTCGACGTCGGTCATGTAGACGAACGAGCGGCCGTCGGCGTCGATGCGGTAGCCGATGCAGCCCTGCGGGTGGTGCAGATCGAACGGGGTGACCGTGAACGGGCCCACGTTCACCGGCGAGAGCGCCTTCGCCGAGCCGAACGTCATCTTCGACTTCATCGCCGACAGCGGCACCGGAAAGTTCGGAGGCATCATCTGCTGCGCCAGCACCGACTGCAGCTGCTGCTCGCCGTCGTTGCCCGGGCCGTAGAGGGTGAACTGCGAGCCCGGGTGGTACGCGGGGCCGAAGAAGGGAAAGCCCTGCACGTGATCCCAGTGGAGGTGCGAGAAGAAGAAGGTCGCCTTGGCCGGCCCGGCCTTGATCAGCTCCTCACCGAGGCCACGCAGGCCGGTGCCCGCGTCGAGGATCAGCCGCTCGCCCTGGCTGGTCACCTCGAGACACGAAGTGTTGCCGCCGATGCGAGCCACCTGTGAGCCCGACGTCGCCACGCTGCCTCGGACACCCCAGAATCTGATTTCCATGCAGAGCGGTAGAGCAACGGCTTTGCCATCGCCTAAGCGCCCGAAACGGCGTTGCACGAAAGGTGGGATGCACCGGAATGGATCGCGCAGGCCGATCCAAAACGGAGGTGGGATGGAAAGGGAGTTTCCCTACTCGCCGGGAAAAGCCCGCTCGAGCTCTTTGGCCACCTCGGCCGGGGGTTTGCCCTTGGAGAGCTCCCCTTGGAGTTTATCGAGCAGCGCCTCGTGCTGTTTCCTCTTCGCGGCGGAGACCGGGGTGCGCTTGAGCTTGGCGCGAACGATCTTCAGCTTCTTCTCCACGTCGCCGCGGGTGAGCTTGTGGGGCGCAGGCGGCAGAGGCTTTGGTGGCGGCTCGACCTTGGGCGGCGGGTCGACCTTCGGAGGCTCGACCGGCTCAGGAGGCGGCTCGACCTTGGTGACCTTGGGCTGAATCTGCTCGTAGCGCGGCGGCGCGGGCAGCTCGACCACCGAGGGTTCGTCGGTGTGCGAGCTGCCGTGGTGGTTGAGCGCGTAGAGCGCCCAGCCGAAGGCGGAGATCAGCGCCGCGCCGCCGACCAGCGCGATCAGCACCACCTTCCACCGCGGCTCGTCGGAGAGCGTGCGAATGAACGAGGTGCGCAGCGGCGCCACCTCGGAGGTGCCCGCGTTGGAGGCGGGCATCGGCCGCAGCATCGCCGGCGGCGCGCGAACCGGCGCAGGCGTGGGCTCGCCCACCAGCGGCAGGTCGGCTTCGGTGGCGAGAATCTCGCCGCTCTTGCGGAAGGGAATCGGCGCGCCGGCGGCGGTCTTCACGTCGGGCAGCGCCTCGGTGGTCTCGTCGGGCCCGTCGATCAACCTCGGCCGGCTGACGTCGGCCACGCTGACCGAGTTCGGCGGCAGCGTCATCGGCTCTTCTTGCGACCAGGGCACGACCTTGGAGAAGTCGGGGCGCTTCTGCTCCACCGTGCGATCGCCGCCGGCGAGGGTGGCTTCGGCGCCGCCGAACGGGTTCGAGAGCGCGGCCACGTTGGCGCGGGTGGGCGCCGACGACGCGGGGTCTTCGATCGGCTGCGCGATGGTGCGCTCGTCGGCGCCGAACGGGTTGTCCGGCATGCGGGTGCGCTCGTCGGCGTCGAACGGGTTCACCGGCAGCCGGGTGCGATCGGGGTCTTCGAACGGGTTCGCGCCCGGCAGCCGCGCCCGCACCTCCGAAGGCGTGGGCCGCTTGGCCGGGTCTTTCGCCATCATCTGGTCGAGCAGCTCTTCGAGCTGTTGCGGAGCGGCCGCGACCACCTCGCGCAGCAGCGGCGCCCGCTCGGTCAGCTGGCGGTTCATCACCGCCACGAACGAGCCGCCCTCGAACGGGCCCTTGCCCGCCAGCAGCTCGTAGGCGAGCACGCCCAGCGCGTAGACGTCGGTCTTGGGAGTGATCTGCTCGCCGCGAATCTGCTCCGGCGCCATGTAGCCGGGCGTGCCCAGCATCGCGTTGGGCGCGGTCATGTTCATCGACGACTTGCTCTTCGCGATCCCGAAGTCGAGCAGGGTGAGGTGCGGTTTGCCGTTGCGCAGCTCGTAGAAGATGTTGCCCGGCTTGAGGTCGCGGTGAATCACGCCCGCCGCGTGCGCCGCCTCCAGCGCCGAGGTCGACTGCACCAGCACCTGGAGCACCTCGTCGACGCCCAGCCGGCCCTTGTCGCGCAGCACCTCGGAGAGTGGGCGCCCGCGGAGCAGCTCCATCGCCATGTACGCGCGGCCGTCTTTCAGCTGACCCACCGCGTAGACGTCGACGATGTTGGGGTGGGTGGCGGCGCGCGCGGCCTTCACCTCGGTCATCATTCGCATCACCACTTTGGGATCGTCGGCGCTGTCGGGCAGCAGCACCTTGAGCGCGACGGCTTTTCCCGAGCGATCGGTGGCGCGGTAGAGAATGCCCATGCCGCCCTGGGAGATCTTCTCCACGACCTTGAAGTCGCCGACCTCCTGCCCGATCAGGGGGTCACCCACGTAGGTCGGGTCCAGGGGCATTCCGTCGGGGGAGCCTACAAAGGTTGAAGCCCGCGCCCAAGGCTGGTGGCCGCGCGCAACAGGTCGCCCTCACGCCGTAGCAGGAACGAAAGCTTGCCCTGGTGCAGCCCGCGCACGTCGCCTTCGACGGTGGGGAACCCGGGTGGGAAATTCCAGCCGGGTGGGTGAACGGTTCCGTACGCGATCGGCTCTTTTTTTCGCAGCCGCCCGACCTCTTCATCGGTGAGCGTGCGCGCGGGCCACCACCCGAGCAGCTGGGGCGCCGCGGTGAGCTCCGCCCCTTCGACGTCGCTCCAGGGGCCGATCGCGGGGCGGGCGAGCTTCGAGAGGTGGGCGGGAACGCCGAGGGCGCGGCCGAGATCGCGGGCGAGCGCGCGCACGTAGTAGCCGCCGCGGCAGGTGAGCTCGAGCTCGGTCTCGTTTGGGAGCCGGTGGGCGAGCACGGTGGCGGAGTGGAGGTACACCTTCGATGCCGGCACCTCGAACACCTCGCCGCGCTGCGCTTTGCGCCAGGCGCGCTCGCCGCCGATGCGCTTGTTGCTGTGGCGGGGCGGCACCTGGTCGGTCCACCCGAGCAGCTTCTTCAGCTGGGCGTCGATCGCCTCGGCGGTGAGGTGGCTGGCGTCGCCCTCGGCCACCACCTGGCCGAGCGGGTCGAGGTTGTCGGTCTCCACGCCCCAGCGAATGGTGGCGCGGTAGGTCTTCGGCAGCGCGTGGAGGTGCGAGAACACCTTGGTCGCCGGACCCACCAGCACCAGCATCAGCCCGGAGGCGAACGGGTCGAGCGCCCCGCCGTGGCACATCGGCCAGGGGCGGGGGCCCGAGCGCTCGAGCGCACGCTTCACCACCGAGTACGAGTCGGGACCTTCGGGCTTGTGCGCGAGCCAGAGGCCCGGGCTCAGTTCTTCCACAGCATCTTCCACGGGTGCTGCTTCAAGTCGGAGAGCAGCGAGCGGAGGTCGTCGTACACCTGGGGGTCTTTCAGCGTCTTGCCCAGGGTGCCTTCGCCGGCCTCGAGCCTCGCGAGCATGCGATCGGCGCGCACCGCGATGCCGTCGAGCTTGTCGCCCGCGGCGGTGTAGCGAACGATCGCCTCCTTCAGCCGCTTGTTGTCTTCTTCGGTGAAGCCGCCGGAGATCGCCGCCATGCCGCCCAGCGCCACCTGCGCCTTGTGCGACAGCTCGGGGTAATCGCCGCGGAGCGCCTTGGCGGTCACCGCCGCGTCGTCGATCAGCCCGTTCGCTTTTCCACCGGGCGCCATCTGGCTCTTCGCCAGCGCCGACAGCTCGCGCATGTCTTTCGCGGCCGCGGTGAGCTCCTGCACCATCGAGCGCACGTCTTCGCGGTTGTCGGTGAGCACGCCGTCGACGGTGTGGGTGAGGCCGGAGATGCCGGTGACGAAGTGGGCGATCGCGTCGGGGTCGTTCTCGAGCACCTTGCTGGAGGCCTCGAGAAAGCGGGCGAGCTTGTTGGAGACGATGTCGATGCGGGGCGCGTCGAGGCCGCGCACCGGGGTGTTGGCCGGCAGCGCCTGGACCGCGGCGCCGGGGTTGAGCTCGAGGTACGGCTCACCGAGCGGGCCCTGCGACGAGACGGTCACCAGGGTGTCGGTGCGGAGCGCCTTCACCGCTTCGGTGGAGAGCGAGAGCGTCATCTGCACCGGCATCGGGTCGCCGTGATCGTCTTTGCGCTGGGCGAGCAGCTCGATCTTCTCCACCCGGCCGACGTCGATGCCGGCCAGGCGCACCGGAGCGCCGCGCACCACGTTGCCGGTGTGACCGAAGTCGACCTTGAGCGAGCCGCCGGAGCCGAAGTTGAGCTCGCCCATCAGGAAGAGCAGGGCGACGGTGCCCAAGAGCGCGGCGAGCAGCAGCGCGCCGACCTTCAGCTCCAGCTTCGATTCATCCATCGGGCCATCATGCGGCCGTCGACAGCCCTGCGCTACTCCTGGGTGGAGCGTTGGCGGCGTCGATTCCCTTCTGAATCGCGCGCACCACCGCGACGCAGAGCAGCGCCGCGGGAACGCTCAACACCCCGTCGATCAGATCGGCGACCGCGCTCACGTTGCCGCCGCCGGTGCTCATCTCGGAGAGGTTCATTCGGGCGGAGACCTGGGAGGCGATGTTCGAGAGAATCCACAGCGCCCACCAGCCGCCGATCGGCGCGGTGACGCCGAAGCCGTTCGCCGCCGCGCTGGCGATCTTCACCGGCCGCACCAGGTTCGCGAAGGGAATGAACCAGTACCCGACCGCCCAGCCCGGGGTGGCGCCGAGCTGAATGCCACGCGCCTCGGCATGGCGGGCCATCAGGTGCCACCAGCGGAGGAACAGAATGCCGGTGGTGAGAAAGACCACCGTCTGCATCAGGCCGACCAGGCCGTTGGCGATGTCGAACACGTTGAAGTCGGTGGGCTGCGAGCCGCCGGCGAAGGCGACGGTGAGCGCCGAGACCAGCACTCCGAGCCCGTCGATGGCGGCGCCGGCGATCAGCCCATAGGTGGCGAGCCTGGCGCGGCCTCCCGCATCGGGCAGCGCCTGGCGTTCGCGCATCACGCAGTCGACGCACTTGTTGCCGCCGCCTCGGCACAGCTCGCACATGAAGCGGCCGCAGCGCTCGCAGGTGCCCACCGAGGTGCGGTCGGCGTGGGTGGCGCAAGTCGGGGTCAGGCCTGATTGAAGTGGAGTCACGAGGCGATGACACCGGGAGTGGACGCCGGCGGCAACTTATTTGGGCGAGTGAGCGCCTCTTGAATCGCGCCGACCACCCGAATGCACAGCAACGCCGCGACGATGGTGGTGAGCTCGAACAGCGCGCTCGAAGCCATCGCCACCGACGACGGAATGCTCGAGCGCGCGAACGAGGCGAACACCGCGAAGATGGTGCGGCCGATGAAGAACGCCCACCACCACCCGACGGGAGCGGAGATTCCCAGCCCGGTCACCACCGCGCGAAAGAGCCGGTAGGGCTTCTCGAGATTCACGAACGGGGTGAACCAGGCGAGCACCGCTTCGCCCGGCGTTGCTCCCAGGTTGAGGTTTCGCGCCGCGCAGCGCTCCACCACCGAATGCCACCAGATCAGAAAGGGTATCGCGGTGAGGTAGTAGTTCACCTGGGCGACCTGGACCGCACCGGTGGCGAGCGTGCTCAGAAACGCTTCGGTGCCGCGCGGGGTCAGCCCAGCCGAGTACGCAGCGTAGATGAAGAGGTCGACCGCGCGGCTCGCGATGCTCAGCCACAACATGCCGACGGCCGCGTTGGCCTGCCACCTGCCCCCCGGTGTGCCCTGCCGGGCGGCGCAGTCGGGGCAGAGACCGGCGGGGTTGCGGCACTCGGCGCAGACGAAGGCTCCGCAGCGGGCGCAGGTCGCGGCGGCAGGCCGTTCGGGGTGTGCGCGACACGTCGCCGCCGGCTCCGCTGCCGCCATCACTCGAAGATAGACGAACGCCTCAGTGCGAGCACGGGTCGTCGAGCCAGGCGGTGCCGTGCTCGAGGCCGTCGAACAGCGCCTCGAAGGTGCTCCGGCTGTCGGGCTCTTCGGGGGCCGAGCCGGCGGGCGCCCCGAGCGCCTCCCACTCGCGGTACTCGCTCGCCGCGGCGTGGGTCTCACCGGCCATCAGGTGGGCGATCGCCGATTCGAAGCGCGCGTCGGCCGCCTCGGGGTGAAAGTAGCCGCGCGAGAGCGCATCCCACTCCTGCTGCGGAATGTCGTTGGCGCGCAGCTCCGGCACGCCGGCGTCGGGGGCGGTCAGCTCGGGCCTCCCGCTCCAGCCGAAGGCGCCCCAGGGCGTCGAGCTCGGCATCAGCGTCGTCTTCTTGTACGCGTGTTCGACACGGCCCGCGGCGATGCTGAACGCCATTCTGCGCTGACGCGGCCGGGGGGCATCGTTGGTGCGAAAGATGCCGGCCTGCCGGTAGAGCGTGACCGAGGTGAGGGTGCCTCCGCCCGCCTTGTTGAGGAAGGCCTCGGGCGCGCCGATGCGGTCTTCGATCGACTCCGCGCACTTCGGCGAGCGCAGCACCAGCTCGACCCGGTGGAGCCCCTGATCGTCGAGCTCGGGAGGCCAGAGCGAGGTCTTGCCCGCCATCACCTGCGTCAGCGCCCCCATCGCGTCGTTCGACAGCGGCACCGGCTTCAGCTGGTCGCAGGTCATCTGCACCGCGCGGGGGTCAGACGACGACGGCAGCTCGGTGGTGCACTTCGGCGCGCAGGTCTCACCGAACACGCAGCGCACCGCCGAGTATTCGAGGTCGGTCTTCGGCAGCGGCCAGGGGCGCTCGCCGCGGTTCGGCCCCTCGAAGTAGATGTCGACCGCCCAGTGCTGCACGAACGGCGTGCTCGGCGGAGGAGGGTGGTCGACCCGCAGCATCGTCACCTCGCACTTCTCTTCGGTGCAGTCGGCGCGCAGCTCGCCCTCGGCGCCGCAGCCTTTCACCGAGTACCAGTAGCGCTTCAGCCCCGCGCCTTCGTCGAGCTGGGAGATGCCGTTGGTGAGCGCGAGCTCTTTCGGTGAGCACTCGAGCTGGGCCGAGGCGGTGGCGGCGGCGGCTCCGGGCGCGAGTGAGTCGGCGCGCTCGTAGCTGTGGGTACAGGCGGCGAGGAACATCAAGGTGACGCTGGCGATTGGGCGCATGCTGCGACGGGGTAGCAAGGTGCGTGCGCAGTTGATGCCGTCCCTCACCCGCGGGCCTGTGGCCCGTCGGCCTCTCCCAAAGGGAGAGGTTCGTCTCGGGCGCTATCGCCGGCGTTGCAGGAAGCCCGCGCGATCGCCGAAGTAGCCGAGCTTGCCGCGATCGACTTCGACCACGCGGTCGGCGAGCCGCTCGAGCGCGGCGTAGTCGTGGGAGACCACCAGCGCTCCCAGCTTGCGGGCGCGGAGCACCTCGAGCGCCTCGTTCACCATCGACGCCGCTTTCGAATCGAGACCGGTGGTCGGCTCGTCGAGCAGCAGATAACGCGGCTCGAGCACCAGCGCGCGGGCGATCGCGGTGCGCTTGCGAATGCCGGGGCCGACCTCGGGAGGGTGCCGCGACGAGAGCGCCGCCAGCCCGAGCGACTCCAGCGCCGCCATCGCTCGGCCGTCTTCGCGGCTGCCCTTGGAGGCGAGCGCCACGTTGTCGAGCAGATCGAGCCAGTCGAGCAGCGCCGGCCCCTGCACCAGGTACGGTGCGCGCTTTCGCAGCAGCGCCAGCTCGCGCTCGGGCATGGTGTCGACCCGCTCACCGAGCAGCCGCACCTCGCCGGCGTCGGGCTTGAGCAGGCCGACCGCGAGCCGGCAGAGCACGCTCTTGCCGCTGCCGCTCTTGCCCACCACGAAGGTGATGCCGTCGAGCGGCACGGTGACCGACAGCCCGTCGAGCACCGCGGGCCCGGCGTCGAAGCCCTTCACGATGCCGCTGAGAACCAGCTCGTCAGGCATCCCGCGTCATCTCGAGCATGGTGGCGCGAAAGCCGAGCGACTCGAACAGCGCCCGCCCCTCGGCGTTCTGGGTCGAGGTCGAGAGCACCACCTGCTTGATGCCCTTGTCGTCGAAGTACTTCAGCCCCGCGGTCATCAGCGCCTTGGCGATGCCTTTGCGCCGGTGAGCAGGCGCCACGAAGATGTCGTGAATCGCGCCGCAGGCGTCGAGCAGCATGTTCCAGTCGCGGTCCTGCTTGGCGCCGTAGAGGTAGCCGGCGAGCTCGCCGTCGGCCTCCGCCACCAGCAGCACCACCGTCTTCTTGGTCAGCTGGCCGCCGAACCACCACTGGTAGCCACCGGAGGGATCGTCGGGCACGAAGAAGCGCTTCGCATCCCAATGGTGGTGGAGGCGCACCAGCTGCTCCGCGAGCGGGCCGACCTTCGGCAGATCGCTCTTCTTCATCGGCCGAATCACCACCGCTGCCGTCGTCTTCTTCTTGCCGCTCATGCGCCCACCGCCCGGAATGCGATCGCCACCGTGAAGTCGAGGAACAGCACGCCCATGCAGGCGTCGACGACCCCAGAAGTAACGGCCTCGCCCACCGCCGCCGCGCCCGACTTCGCCTTGAAGCCGCGCGCCGCCGCCGCCAGGGGAATGAAGAGGCCGCAGATCACCGCCTTGGTCGCCGCGCAGAGCACGTCGTTGAAGCCGAGGTAGCGCGTGTCCATGAAGGCGCGGCCGTCGGCGCCGAAGACGAAGCTCACCGTGAACACCGCCGCCATCGTCGCCGCCACCGTGCCGATGCAGGTGAGACAGGGCACCGCGATCGCCGAGGCCACGATGCGTGGCGCCAGCAGCTCGGCGAGCGGGTCGGAGGCGGAGAGCTCGAGCGCCTCCACCTGCTCGTTCACCGACATCGCCGCGATCTCTGCCGAAGTGCCCGCCGCGGCGCGCGCCGCCGCCAGCAGCGCCGCGGTGAGCGGGCCGAGCTCACGCACCAGCAGCTCGAAGTACGCCGGCCCAACGATGGTGATGTTGCCGGTGTACTTGCGCGCCTGGGCGTAGGCGATCGACACCATCACCACTCCGAAGAACGCCAGGCCCGAGAAGACCAGCGCGAACGAGCGGCTGCCCTGCTCGTTGAGCTGCACCAGGCAGTCGTGCACGCGCGGGCGCTGCCGCGGGAGCACCTTGAGCGTCCTCCACAGCAGGATCATCGGGACGCCCGCGAGGCGCAGAAAGTAGGTCATGTCGACAGCAGCGCGGTGAGCGGCGGAGTGAGCAGGAAGTCGAGCGCGAAGATCGCGAAGCTGCTCGCGACCACCGAGAAGGCGGCGGCGCGGCCGACCCCGCGGGCGCCTCCCAGGGCCTTCAAGCCGATCGCGGTGGAGATGAGCGAGATCGCCAGGCCGAAGGCGAGCGCCTTGAGAATGCCGCCCACGAAGTCTCCCCACGAGAGCATGTCGGCGAAGGCGGTGAAGAAGACGCGAATCGGCAGCCGCAGCACGAAGAACGAAGAGACCGCTTCGGTGACCACCGCGAACAGGTTGTTGAGGGTGGCGAGCGCGCCGACGCTCAGCGCGGTGGCGACCACCCGGGGAGCGACCAGCAGGCCGAACGGGTCGAGGCCGATGCCGCGCAGGCCTTCGAGCTGGCCGTTGACCTTCATCAGCGCCAGCTCGGCGGCGTTTCGGGCGCCCAGGCGCGCCGCCATCATCAGGCCGAGCAGCAGCGGGCCGAACTCCCACAGCACCGCGTAGCCGCCGGCCCAGCCGGAGTACTGCCGGGCTCCGAAGCGCTCGGCGTAGACGCCGGCCTGGAGCACCACGGTGGCGCCGGTGAGCAGCGCGACGCCGAACGCCAGCAGCATCGAGCGGTAGCCGAAGTGCACCAGCGCCCGCAGCAGCTCTCTGGGCTGCATGCGCGGGAGCCAGATCAGGGTGCGGGCGGTGACCAGCCCCAGCGCGCCGGCGCCGCGGGCGACGGTGAGACCTCCCGCGCCCAACAGGCGCACCGGGCCGAGCCAGTTCACGGCCGGTAGTCTGCGACGAGTCGAGGCGTCTGTCGCGAACTCGTGCGAGAGTGCGCGCGATGCGGGGGTCTCTGCTGATCGCGGCGTTGTTGCTCTGCGGTTGCCCGAAGAACGAGATGCGGCTGATGGCCGCGGTCAGCGTTCTCGAGATGCAGGTGGAGCAGAAGCAGCACACCCTGGCGATGGCCACCGGGCGCGCCGAGGCCGACGCGGGAGTGGGCATTCGGGTGCTGCCGATGGCGCCCCCCGAGATTCCCGAGAAGTCGATCTTCGAGGGCACCGAGGCCGGCATGCTGCGGGCGAGAATCGTGAACCTCCAGGCCGAGAACGCGCGGCTCGATGCGATGATCGCGATGCTCGAGGCCGCTCAGGCCGACGGAGGCGCGCAATGAGGGCAGTGGTGATGGTGGTGTTGCTGGCGCTCTGCGGGTGCTCGAAGAACCGCGATCAGCTGCGCGCGATTCGCGACCGCATGCAGCTGGAGCTCGCCGAGCGGCAGGTGTTGGCGCAGAACCTCAATGAGCGGCGCCAGGAGATCGAGGCGCTCGAGGCGCAGATCGCCGAAGCGCGCGACGCGGGTGTTCAGATCGACGAAGGGCACACGGTGGCGGCCAGCGCGCCCGAGAAGACGCCGATGCCTCCGCCCGAGCTGCCCGCGCCTTCGGTGTGGGAAGGCAGCGAGTCGGAGCGCACCCGGGCGCAGATTCTCGAGCTCCACACCCGAATCACCGAGCTCGACAAGGTGGTCGGCGAAGTGAATCAGGTCGACGCGCGCAAGCGCGAGCTGATGCGGCAGCTCGATCGCATCAGGCAGATCAGGCGCGCGACAGATCAGACGAACGAGGCGCGGTAACGACCTCGAGCTTCAGCGCCACCGGCAGCGGCAGCGACGGCACCGGATCTGGCAGCGCCGCAATCAGCGTGCGGTTCTTCGCGACATCCATCAGCAGTTGCGCGATCTGCGCCTCGGTGTCGGGATCCAGCCCGGCGAACGGATCATCTGCCAGCAGCACATCGGGCCGCGCGACGATCGCCCGTGCGATGCCGGCGCGCTTCTTCATCCCGCCTGACAGCTCCTCCGGCCGCTTGCCCGCCGCCGCGCCGAGGCCGACCTGCTCGAGCGACTCGCGCGCCCGCGCTTCGGCCTCGGCCTGCGCGACGCCGCGCCGCAACAACGGCAGCTTCACGTTCTCGAGCACGCTCATCGAGTCGAACAGCGCGTCGGTCTGAAACACGAACCCGAGGAACGCCTGCTTCTCTCGCCGCTGCACCTCGGTGAGCGACCACACGTCTTCCTTGTTCCAGGTGACCGCGCCGTCGCTCGGCCGCTGCAGCGCCGCCAGCGCCTTCAGCAGGGTGGTCTTGCCGGTCGCCGCCTCACCCACGATCAGCGCGTGGGTGCCGAACGGCAGCGACACCGACACCTTTTCGAGCGCGCTCACCTTGCCGAAGCGCACCGTCAGCGAAGCGGCCTCGAGCGACAGGCTCAAGAACGCCCGCGCCCCAGCAGCCGCTTGAGCGAGATCTTCTTGAAGCTCCCGCCGAACAGGTACCAGGTCATCATTCCGCCGAAGAGCCCGCTGGCCGAGATCAGCGCGAGCAACCCCAACACCGGCACGCTGCCGATCGACCAGCCCTTGCCGGCGAAGCTGATGAACGCGCCGACGATGAAGCCGCAGGCGCACAGGCCAGAGAACGCGACCACCGCGAGCGAGCGGAGCGTCTTGTTGATCTCCTCCGCCTGCTCGGCCTTCACCGTCACCGAGAACTTGCCCGACTCGAGGTCGAGCAGAATCTGCTGCAGCTGCATCGGCAGCTCGTTGGCGACGTTGGTGAGCCGCACCATCGCCTTCATCGCGCCGCCCTGCAGGTCCTTGGGGTCGAAGCGGCCCTGGAGCAGCTGCTTGGCGTAGGGGAGGGCGACCTCGCCGATGTTCATCGTCGGGTAGAGCCCGCGGAGCATGCCCTCGGTGGCGATCGCCGCCCGCGCCAGCACCGCGTACTCGCGCGGCACCTTGATCCGGTACTTCACCGCCAGGTCGAGCAGATCGCGGAGCAGGTTCTTGGCGTTGATCTGCCCCAGCTCGGTCGGGAGGTACTGCCCGAGGATCGCCTCAATGTCGTTTCGAAAGCCGATCAGGTTGGCGCGGGTGTCGGTGATGCCCACCCGGTAGAGCAGCAGCGCGGCCGACTCGGCGTCTTTCAGCGACACCGCGACGATCAGGTTCACCAGGGTGTCGGCCATCTGCCGGGTGATCCGGCCGACGAGGCCGAAGTCGATCAGCGCCAGCGTCGGCTCGTCGGGGCTGCTCCCATCGACGATCAGCAGGTTGCCGGGGTGCGGGTCGCCGTGGAACAGGCCGTCGTCGAACAGCTGGCGAAAGCTGACCTCGAGAATGGTGCGCGCGAGCGACTGCTTGCCGGCCTCGGTGAGCTTCGCGTTGGCGAGCTTGGCGCCGTGAATGAACTCCATCGTCAGCACGTTGCGCGAGGTGAGCGCGTCGAACACCTCGGGGATCTTCACGTGGGCGCGGTTGGCGTGGTTGCGGTGAAACGCGCGAATGTTGGAGGCCTCGTTGAGGAAGTCGAGCTCCTCGAAGATCGCCTTCTCGAACTCCTCGATGATGTCGGTCGGCTGGTAGACCGCGCCCTCTTCGACGGTCGCCTCCAGCATGCGGGCCAGCGTGTGGAGCACCGAGAGGTCGGCGCGAATCTGCTCGTGAATGCCCGGCCGCTGCACCTTCACCACCACCTCGCGGCCATCGTAGGTGACCGCGCGGTGCACCTGGGCGATCGACGCCGCCGCGATCGGCGTGGGCTCGAAGCTCTTGAACAGGTCTTCGAGCGGCTTGTGAAAGCTGGTCTTGAACTGCTCCCGCACCTGCTCGATCGGGAAGGGAGGCACCTGGTCTTGCAGCGTCGCCAGCTCGTCGATGAACGCCGCCGGCAGCATGTCGGCGCGGGTCGAGAGCACCTGGCCCAGCTTGATGAAGGTGGGGCCGAGCTCGTTGAGCAGCGCGCGAAAGCGAGCCGCGGTCGAGGCTTGCCGTGCCTCGGGCGTTTGCTCGACCGTCTCTTTGCGGCCGAGCGCGGCCCAGACTCCGCCGCGCTCCACCAGGTCGGCGAACCCGTGCTTGGCGGCGATCAGCGCGATCTGCCGCACCCGGTTCAGGTCTTGAATCGCCTCACGAATCACGTCGCGCTCAACGTGTCACGCTACGGCGGTGGCGGCAAATAGCGTCGCTGTTGCGGCTGCTACATCGGTAGAGTGGCTGGGTGCCGCGCAAGGGCTGGGTGATCTTCATCGCGCTGATGCTGATCCCCGCCGGGCTCGGCGTCGCCGTCTACGTGAAGCTCCGTGAAATCGCGGTCGAGATGGAAGCCGACGTGCGAGCGCTGGCCGCCACCCGGGTCGAACGGCCGGCGCTCGAGCCGGTGTCGCCGGGCGGGTTCGAGGCGCGGGTGAAGCCGCTGCTCCTGCGCGCGGCCCGCCGCGGCCCGGCACCGTGGAACGAGCCGTGGCTGCAGGGCAAAGACGGCGAAATCTGGGCCGATGTTCGCAACGAAGATCGGCCGCTGTGGGCACTGCCGGTGGAAGCCAAGGCGCAGCTCGAAGAGCTCCGCGATTGGTACCTCGAGGTGCTCTCGGCCACCCACTCCGAGCTTCCCGCGCAGCCGGTGGAGCGGCTCGCGGCGGCGCTCGACGACAACCGGGGCATCGCGTTGCAACACGCGGCCAAGCTGGCGGCGATCGACCAGTTGCTGCTGATCGAGGCGAAGCGGCCCGGCGAGGCACTTCGGTTGTGCATCGACTCGCTCGCCCTCGCGCGCGACGCGGCCAAGGGCGGCACGCTGCTCGACTCGATGATCGGAGCCGCGATCGTCGGCATCGTTCGACACCCCTGCGCGCGCTCGATCGACAACGCCTCGGCGGAGGAACAGCGCGCTGCGCTGGCCGATCTTCGGTTGGTGCGTTCCGGCTGCGCCTCGAACGCCGAGTGGATGCGCAACGAGCGGGTGGTGCAGGAGATGCTGCTCTGCACCTTCGTGTCCGACGACGAGCTCGACCAACTCCCGGCCGGTTCGGGCGCCTGGGCGAAGTTCTCCAGCCACTCCGGCAACTCCGGGCTCGCGGGCTGGGCGCTGGCGCTCCGGGCGTGGCCGGCCTTGAAGCGCCGCGACGACGGCTTGCTGGCCGCGATGGCATTGCCCGCCGCCGAGCGCGCGAAGGCGGTCGAAAGAGTTCAGCGCGACACCGAGGGGCCGCTCAAAGACATCTCGACCGACTTCGAGCGGTTCGCGCTCCGCATCGATCGCCGCGACCTGATGCTCGATCAGCTTCAGTGCTTGCTCGAGCTCGCGGTGGACCGGGCCGAGACCGGCGGCTGGCACCCGCCGGGGCATTGCGCTCCGATGACCTACCTCGAGCCGATGGTGGCGGTGGTGACCCTGAACGACCCGATGCCGCTCGCCGGCAAGACGCCGATGCTCCAGGAATACGTGGTCGCTCCGGAGCTGAAGTGAGCGTGATCGTCGATCTCACCGCTGCGCGGCAAGCGCTCGAAGCGGGCAGGGTGGAAGACGCGCTCATGCACGCGGAGCAGGCGCTGAAGGCCGTGCCCGAAGATCCAGCTGCGCTGGCGCTGAAAGCCGAGCTGCTGCTTCGCCTCGAGCGCTGGGAGCCCGGCCTCGGTGCCTGCGATCGGCTGCTCGCGCTCACCCCGAACGACGCCTGGGCCCACCGGCTGCGCTGCGTGGCGCTCGAGAACCTCGGCCGCTACGACGAACAGATCGCCGCCGCGCGCGACGTGCTCAAGCTCGAGCCGCAGAACGCCAACGGCTACTTCCTGCTCGGCAAGGCGATGATGCATCAGGGCAACGACCCGCAGGCGCGGGCGGCGCTCGAAGAAGCCGTGCGCTTCGAGCCTGAGGTGGCGCTCTACCGGCTCACCCTCGCGCGGTTGCTGTTCGACTCGACGCCCGCGATCGCCGAAGCGCTGTTGCAGCGCATCGTCACCGACGAGCCCAACCGCGCCGCTGAGCTCAACGACCTCGGCGTGCTGGTCGAGCGCAAGGGCGAGGTCGACGCCGCGACGAAGCTGTACCAACGCGCGCTCGCTGCCGATCCCGCGCTCGCGGCTCCGAAGAACAACCTCGCGCGCCTCAAAGCGATCGGCTCGGCCGGCATTCACTACACCGCGCTGGCCGTCTTCTTCCTCATTCTCGCCGGCGTCCCGTTCGCGATCGGCGCTGGGCTCTACCACTTCGGCCACGATCTCTTCGCCGGGGCCGCTTTCACCCTCGCCACGTTTCTCGCGGTCGCAGCGGTCATCGTTTCGGTCCGCCAGACCAAGAAGCGCTCCGCGGCGAAGCTTCAGCCGCCCGAATGCAGTGTTCGTTGACTCTCGCCGGGTGAGAAACGCGGCGCGCGCGCACCAAAACCGAATGAAATTAATGTTTTCCGAAACTGGAATTGACCACTCCAGATAACACCCGCATGTCGTCGCGCACCCTCGGCTGTGTCCTGGTCTCCAGTCTCGTTTTCTCAACTCTGAGCAGCGCGGCGCCGTGCAACGAGCTGCCGGTGCTCTTCATCGTGCAGGACAAGTCGGGGTCGATGAACTTCGCGCCCGACGGCTCGACCGCCGGCGCCAGCAACCCGTCGAAGTGGTCGATCGCGCAGTCGGTGGTGCCGTCGCTCGCCACCAACTTCTCCAACCGCTTCCGCTTCGGGGTCGAGATGTTCCCCGGCGCCACCACCACCTTCAACTGCACCACCGGCACCACCGTCTCGGCGGTTTCGTACTCGCCGTCTGACGTCGCCTACGCCTACTCGCAGGCGGTCGCCGGCGGAGGCACCCCCACCGCGACCTCGCTCTCGGGCGCGAAGACGTATCTTCAGGGCCTCGGGCTGAGCACGCCGGCCTACGTGCTGCTGCTCACCGACGGTCTGCCGAACTGCAACCTCTCGCTCAACCCGAGCACCTGCACCGCGACCACTCCCGGCTGCGCCAACAACTCCTGCGGCCTGGGGGCCAAAGACTGCCTCGACGACAACAACACCGAGGCGGCCGCGGCGGCGCTCTACGCGGCGGGCATCAAGGTGTTCGTGGTCGGGTTCGACTCGACGCTCACCATCGGCAACAACAAGGCGGTGCTCGACGCGATCGCGGCCGCCGGCGGCACCGGCAGCGCGTACGTCGCCACCAACCAGACCCAGCTCACCACCGCGCTCAATCAAATCGCGCTCAACACCGCCACCTGCTGCCAAGACGTGTGCACCGCCGGCGCCTCGGTGTGCACCGCGAACGGCCAGCAGCAGACCTGCGCGCTCGACAGCTCGATCGGCTGCACCACCTGGACCACCCAGAATTGCCCCAACCGGAGCCAGTGCATCAGCGGCGCCTGCCAGACCTGCCAGGACCAGTGCACCCTCGGCGCGCTCCAGTGCAACAACGGCTCGGCGCAGCAGTGCGTCACCGCCGCCGACGGCTGCACCGTGTGGACCACCTCGCAGAACTGCGGCTACGGAGAGATCTGCGCCAACGGCATGTGCAACAGCTGCATGGGCTGCAACATCGGCGACCAGCGCTGCGGCCAGAACGGGCTCGAGACCTGCGACTGGGACGTGCTGAGCGGCTGCACCCAGTGGGTCGCGGGTCAGTGCAACTTCGGCTCGACCTGCCAGGGCGGCAACTGCGTCGCCTGCAACTCCACCTGCACCGCCGGCACCACCCGCTGCAACGGGATGACGGTGGAGACCTGCGTCGCCGACCCGTCGGGCTGCACCGCGTGGCAGTCGTCGCAGTCGTGCACCAACTTCTGCTCCGGCGGAGCGTGTGGCACCTGCGGCACCTCCTGCAACCCGGGCGCGGTGCGCTGCAACGGCAACGGCGTCGAGACCTGCGGGATGGACTCGAACAACTGCCCGGTGTGGAACCCGTCGCAGAACTGCGGCACCAACCAGTTCTGCACCGGCGGCAGCTGCTCGACCTGCGCCACCTCGTGCAACCAGGGCGACAAGCGCTGCGCCGCCAACGGAGGCATCGAGACCTGCCAGCTCGACGCTTCGGGCGTGTGCACCACCTGGGTCACCACCGGCCAGTGCGACCAGGGTGAGATTTGCAGCTCCGGCACCTGCAGCGCGCCGTGCAGCGACGCGTGCTCGCTCGGCTCGGCCCAGTGCGCCGCGAACGGGACTCCGCAGGCGTGTCAGCAGGGCCCGGCCGGCTGCACCGTGTGGATCGACCAGATGACCTGCGACCAGGGCACCGTTTGCTACCAGGGCAGCTGCGATGCGACCTGCTCCAACAGCGAGGTCGACGACTGCCCGAGCGGGTATCAGTGCACCGGCACCACCAACGGCAACGTCTGTCTGCCCGCGGGCGATGGCGGCACGATGACGGGCTCCGATGCTGGCACCCCTGCGACCGACGGCGGCAGCTCGCACGGCGCCGATGGCGGCACTGCGACCGACCCGGGCACCAAGCTCAACGGCAGCGGCGAGCCTGACCCGCACACCGGTGACTCGGGCCCGGTGAAGGCGATGCCCGGCTGCGGCTGCAACGGCGGCATCGGTCTCGGGGCTCCGCTGATTGGGTTGCTCGCGCTCGCTCTGCGCCGCCGCCGCTCGCGTTGAGGCGACGCCCTCCCATTCGGGGGAGGGTGCCCGAAGGGCGGGAGGGGGCTCACGTCTCCGACCGCCGTGCTCGAAGAGGCATTGATGGGTGAGTGTGGGGCAGTTCACACGCGAGCGACGCGCGACGTCCGCCCGCGACTCCACACCAGCCCTGCGACGCGGGTGGGCAGCTCGAGTGCTCTCCCGCCCGTTTGCGAGATGCCAAGCACCGGAGCCGATGCCCGAAAAGACCAACCAGTGGTCTTTCAGGGAATCGGCCTTGTACTCGTCTTAACTTCGACGCATGGCTCGGCACGCGCAGCGGTGGAGTCTGGGTGACATGCGCGGGGCGGTGTACGTCCCTCCCGCGGCAGGCGCCGAGGTCGACTACACCCGCCAACCGATCAACGTCTTTCGCGGGTACGACGGCGTCCACGACGCCCTGCTGTGGGTTGCTGTAGGGCGACAGCAAAACTGACCCCCTGACGCCACTAAAAGTGACCCCCTCGGGGCCTCAACAGGAGGCAACGATGGGACGTGAAGTTGTGGCACCCCGCGAAGCGGAGGTGCCAATGGTGGAGCAGGAAGTCGTGCAGCGGATGCGAGTGCTGCACGAGGTCGGCTGGGGCACGAAGCAGATCGCGCGAGAGCTGGGGATCGCGCGGAACACTGTGCGTCGTTATCTGCGGCACGGCGAAGCGGCCGAAGTGCAGGTGAGGCCGACGGCTCGAAAGCTCGACGCTAAGGGGGTCGATCGGGCGGTGGCGCTCTGGGACGGCGTCGCCGAGGGCAACGGCGTCGTCGTGCAGCAGATGCTCGCCGCTGAGGGCATCAAAGCAAGCCTGAGGACGGTGCAGCGAGCGGTCGAAGGCCGGCGGCGGCAGACGCACGCCGCAGAAGTGGCCACGGTGCGCTTCGAGACGGCGCCTGGGCGTCAGATGCAGGTCGACTTCGGCGAGAAGAAGCTTCGGATCGCCGGCAAGCTGGTGAAGGTCTTCCTGCTGGTGGCGGTACTGAGCCACTCGCGGCGCATCTTCGTGAAGGCCTTCCTCAACCAGCGCGGAGACGACTGGCGCGAAGGCATCGGCGCAGCCTTCATGCACTTCGGCGGTGTGGTGCTCGAAGTGCTGGGCGACAACGCCAGGCCGTTGGTGGTCGAGCACAACCGCTCTTCTGGCACGGTGCGTTTCCACCCGGCGTACCTCGACTTCTGTCGCGACTGGGACGTCCAGCCGAAGGCATGCGGGCCCTACCGCGCTCGCACCAAGGGCAAGACGGAGTCGGGCGTGAAGTTTGTGAAGCGCAACGGGCTCGCTGGCCGGGACTTCGACAGCTTCGGCGAGCTCGAGGCCCACCTGGCGCAGTGGATGAACACCGCGGACGATCGGATCCACGGCACGACGCACGAGAAGCCGAGCGAGCGCTTTTCTCGCGACGAGAAGACGGCCCTGAGACCGCTGCCTGCGCAGCCGCTACCGCGGCGAAGGCAGATGCTGCAGCGGCGCGTCGCTCATGACGCGCTCGTCGACGTGGACACGGTCCGCTACAGCGTCCCGCACGGACTGGTCCGTGAGCACGTCGAGGTGCAGCTCGGTGACGAGCAGGTCCGCATCTTTCACGGCGGCAAGGTGGTCGCGACCCATCGGCGCAGCACCGAGCCATACAGCCGTGTCGTGGACCCGGCGCACTGGGAAGGTCTCTGGCGGGCCTCGCCACCGCCTCAAGCCAGCGAGTCGCCGCTGAAGGCGCTCGGTCGGACGCTGGATGACTACGCCAGCGTCGTCGAGCGGGGTGCAGCATGAGCGAGATCATCCACGCGAGGGTGCAAGACCACCTGAGGCAGCTGTACCTGCGCAACGCAGCTGAACGGCTCGATGCTCTGCTCAACGACGCCGCACGCAGCGAACCGACCTACCTCGACTTCCTGGACAGCCTGCTCAAGACCGAGCTCGAAGCGAAGCAGCGAAAGCGCATCGCAATGGGCATCCAGATCGCCCACTTCCCCGCGGTGAAGGTGCTCGAGGACTTCGATTTCAAGGCGCAGCCGTCAGTCGACGCGCGGCTGGTGCGAGAGCTCGCCACCGGTCGGTACATCGCCGAGGCCGAGAACATCCTCATCTTCGGGCCGCCGGGGGTCGGCAAGACGCACTTGGCGATCGCGCTCGGACGCTGCGCGGTCGAGACCAACCACTCGGTGCTCTTCGTCAGCGCTACGACGCTGCTCGCAGCGCTCGCCAAAGCCGAGAGCGAGGGGCAGCTGAAGGACAAGCTGAACTTTTTCGCCAAGCCGAAACTACTGGTCATCGACGAGCTCGGGTACCTGCCCTTCGAGAAGCGCAGCGCTCACCTGTTTTTCCAGCTGGTGGCACGGCGCTACGAGAAGGGCAGCATGCTGATCACCACGAACCAGCTGGTCGCACAGTGGGGCGGCGTCTTCGGCGACGACGTGCTGGCCGCGGCGATCCTCGACCGCTTGCTGCACCACAGCCACACGCTGGTCATCCAGGGCGAGAGCTACCGCATCAGGCAGAAGAAGAAGTCCGGGCTGCTGACGAGAGGACCAGTGGAACGAGAAGGATGATCTCGACGCAACAGAGTGCGCCTGCGCTCGCTTCGCTCGCTCCGGCGGTCGACACGCACGACGGCGACAATTAGCTTCAAACTCAACCGCCCTGAGGGGTCACTTTTAGTGACGCCAGGGGGTCAGAAATTGCTGACGCCTGACAGTTGCGGAACGCGAGACCGACCTGCCAGCGGAAGCCGCGAACTGCTGGCGAGACCTGCCTGCGCCATGGGCCTCGCTCATCGATCGAACGGTTGCCGACAGGGAAGTCATCTGCGCGTACGAGTTTGTCGGAGGCGTCAGCCTCGCCAGACTCCGACGAGCTCTCCTGCGCAGAGAGATCGACCTGCCCGTGTCGGTTGCCGTCGATCTCGGCCGAGCCTTCCTCGAGGCGTGCCTCGCGCTCGGTGATGACTCTCGCACTCGGGTGCTCGCGGCGTCGGTCGATCCAGAGTCACTGGTGCTCGACTGGAACGGGACCTGGCGATTCTGTCAGGGCGGGCTCCATAGAACTGCGCCGTGGCCACTGCCCTCGAACCGCGAGCTCGTGCCCACCGTGGCCGCAATGCTGATTCGATACGCGCTGGCCGGCGACTCGCCACACGATCTTCAGATGCACAGCTCGGCGCCCAGGCCTCTCTGGGATCTCGTCGAACGCTACGTGTCGCACCCGATCGCGACTCGTACAGCGGCAGAGATGCGCACCGAGTTGGAAGCGCTGCGCCTCGACGCTCCGTCGCCGGCCGAGTGGCGAAAGACGGTACTCGAGGAGCACTTCAGAGGTGACTGCGCCCTCGAAGAGCTCGAGTCGCAACGCATTCGCGGTCTGATCACGACGATCCTCCCCGAGGTGATCGACCGGCGACTCCTGCTCGACGACTCGAACGAAGCGTACCTGGTCGCCGCCGATTGGCTGATGACCAACAAGCCCCGACGAGGTGCTCTGGCCGAAGTTCAGCGACTGATCGCACTCGCGGCCGGTCCCGAGCTCGAACGACTGAAAGACCGTGAGCGCGATCTCTTCCGTCAATACGTGGAGCTGAGCCCCGAGCCGGTTCTGGAGCAATCGTGGCTCTGGCGAGAAGGGTGGATCGATGCGTTGGTGGTGCGCCAACCGCTCGAGCTCGCCGATCACCTCGAGCGAACACTCTTGCACCCCGCCGCGCGATACCTGCGTTCGCTCGAGGTCGCCGGTCATGTCGGAGGAAACCCCCGGGTCGTGGAGGCACTCGAAAGGGTGAGGCCGCGAAGCCTTCGGAGGGTCCACTTGAGTGCCGGTGGACAGTCGCTCGTCGAACGCGTGCGAGCGGCCATGCCCTGGCTCTCAGATCTCGTCGGCTCAGACCGTGAAGACAACGGCAACCAGTGGCTGAGCGTCGGCCGCTGGCCCTGACCTATCGCCCGCCAGGCAGCGTCGAACCGGTGTGCGGCGCCGTATCAGGCCGCGCCAGCCAGCGAACCGCGAGCGCCGTCCACCCGGTCTGATGCGAAGCGCCCAGCCCTCGCCCGGTGTCGCCGTGGAAGTACTCGTGAAACAACAGCAGGTCCTTGAAGTGGGGATCCTTCGCCCAGCGCGGGTCATCGCCGTGGCACTTTCGCGCGCCGGTCGCGTCGGGAAGAAACAGCGTCGACAACCTCCGCTGAATCTCTTCACCCGCCTGGAACAGGTTCATCATTCGCCCGGAGCCCGTCGGCACCTCGAGCTGAAACGAGTCGCCGTAGTACCGGTGAAACCGCTTCAGCGCCCGCACCAGCAGGTAGTTCAGCGGCAGCCACACCGGCCCGCGCCAGTTGGAGTTCCCTCCGAACAGCCCGGAGTCTGAATCACCCGGCACGTACGCCACCTGGCGCTGCTCGCCGCCGACATCGAGCACCACCGGCTTCTCGTGCGCCTTCGACAGCGCCCGAATGCCGTGCTCCGACAAGAACTCAGTCTCGTCGAACAGCCGCTGCAGCACCCGCTCCAGCCGCGGCCGCGACATCAGCGCCAACAGCCGCCGCCCGTTGTGCGGCCGATCGAGCGCGTCGTAGCGATCGAGAAACCGGTTCACGTCGCCGCGGTTCTGCAGCAGCCACTCCAGCCGGTGCTTGAACAACGGCAGCTTCTCGAGCACGCCCGCGTCGGCGACCTCGACCGCCAACAGGGGAATCAGCCCCACCATCGAGCGCACCCGCAGCGGCGTGCGCGAGCCGCCGATCTGCAGGTTGTCGTAGAAGAACCCGTCCTGGTCGTCCCAGAGGCCGTTGCCGCCCAGGGTGTTGAACGCGTTCGCGATCGCCACGAAGCGCTCGAAGAAGTGCACCGCGATGTCTTCGTAGGCGTTGTCCTCCGCCGCCAGCTCGAGCGCGATGCCCAGCATCTCGCCGCAGAAGAACGCCATCCACGCGGTGCCGTCTGACTGCTCGAGGTGCCCGCCGCCCGGCAGCGGCTTCGAACGATCGAACAGGCCGATGTTGTCGAGCCCCAAGAAGCCGCCGGCGTAGAGGTTGTTGCCGTCGACGTCTTTGCGGTTCACCCACCACGCGTAGTTCAACATCAGCTTGTGGAAGATCCGCTCCAGGAAGACCCGCTCGTCGCGGCCGCGCGCTTTCAGCAGGTGGTACAGCCGCCGCGCCGCCCACGCGTGCACCGGCGGGTTCACGTCTGAGAACTCCCACTCGTAAGCGGGAATCTGGCCGGTCGGGCTCAGGTACCACTCGCGCAAGAACAGCGTCAGCTGCTCCATCGCGAAGTCGGGGTCGATCTCGCCGAACGCCACCGAGTGAAACGCCAGGTCCCACGCCGCGAACCAGGGGTACTCCCACTTGTCGGGCATCGAGATCACTTCGCGCGCGTCGATGTTGGTCCACGTCGAGTTGCGGATCTTCTGGCGCGACGCCGGCGAGTAGAGCGGAGGGTCGCCCATCAACCACTCCTTCACGCAGAACACGTAGGCCTGCTTGCTCCAGATCAGCCCTCCGTACGCCTGCCGCGCCGCCGCCTTCTCTGCCTCGGCCGCCCCGCCGTCGACGTGCGCCTCGTAGAACTGGTTCGCCTCCTTGCGCCGCAGATCGATCACCTGCTCGAAGTCGTCGAACGGCCGCGGCGTTGCCTCCCGCACGTGCGTCAGCCGCGCGCGCAGCACCGCTGCTTTGCCGGGCTGCACCAGCTCGCGGTACCAGGCCGCCGCCTTGGTGCCGACGCACGCCGCGTTCACCGCCGCTTCGTTGCCGTGCACCACCAGCTCGTCGAACGCGTCTTTCGACCACGGCGAGCGGCCTTCGGAGCCGAACAGCTTCTTCGCGTTGGTCTCGTTCTCGGTGAACAACACCCGCCGCGGGGTCTGCTCGAAGCTCGCCAGGTACTCGCCGAGCGACGAGTGCTTCAGCCGCAGCCGCCCCTGGTCGAGCGAGATCTCCGGCCGCGGCCAGTAGCCCAGCCGCGTGCGCCCCCAGGCCCAGGTATTGCGGTACCAGAACGTCGGCAACAGGTGCAGCGCCGCCGCCTCGGGCCCCCGGTTGAAGGCGTGAATCTCGATCAACAGGTCTTCGTCGCTCGCCTTCGCGTAGTGCACGAAGACGTCGAAGTAGCGGTTGTCGTCGAAGATGCCGGTGTCGAGCAGCTCGTACTCGCGCTCGCCCTTGCCGCGTTTGGCGTTCTCTTCGCGCAGCTTCTCGTAGGGAAAGCGCGCCTGCGGGTACTTGTAGAGCGCCCGCGCCCACGACGCGGTCGGGGTGGCGTCGAGGTAGAAATACAGCTCCTTCACGTCTTCGCCGTGGTTGCCCTCGGGCCCGTTGAGCCCGAACAGCCGCTCCTTCAGAAACGGGTCTTTCTCGTTCCAGAGGCTGAGCGAGAAGCACAGGCGCGCCTGGCGATCGCAGAAGCCGAGCAGGCCGTCTTCGCCCCACCGGTAGGTGCGCATGCGCCCGTGCTCGTAGGGAAAGTACGCCCAGGCGTTGCCGTCCTCCGAGTAGTCCTCGCGCACCGTGCCCCACTGGCGCTCCGAGAGGTAGGGGCCCCAGCGCTTCCAGTTCTTTTCGCGGTTCGCGTCCTCTCGAAGGCGTTCGTCTTCGGCGGTCGGCTCGGGCATCGCGAATGATTGTGGCAGACTCACCGCGAACGTGGAGCGAGAACGCACCGGCGGCCCCGCCGAAGAGCTCGACAGCAGAGAGCGCGAAGGTGGCGCCCGGGTGGCGAAGCTGCCGCAGCTGGTCGACGCGCTGACCGGCGCCGACTCCGATGACCGGGTTCGAATCGCAGGCGAGCTCAACGAGCTGCTGATCGCGATGCGTGCGCCCGGGCACGAAGGGGCCGAGTCGGCGGTGGTGCAGGCCGCGCTCAACGCCAAGAAGCTGCACGGCGTGGTCGACAAGCGCGGCCGCAGCTGCCGCCGCGAGGCGGTGGAGACGCTGCTCGCCACCGGTTTCCCGCACGCGCTCGAGGTGGCGCCCGAAGATCTCGCCTTCGCCCGCAGCTTCGACGCCAAGGAGGCCCAGGCGCCCGCCCACGAGCGCGCCGAGCGCGGCCCGCCCAACGAGTGGAAGCAGCAGATGCGCGCCCGCCGCAACGCCGCCGCGATCATCGCCTCCACCGGCTCCGCGCTGGCGGTGGTGGGCCAGCTGATTCACCTCGCGAAGCACTCCGACCCCGGCCTCGCCCGCTTCGGCAGCATCGCGCTGGCGCTGGTCACCGCCGCGGTCACCTTCGCCTTCGCCCGCCGCGAGACCGACACCCAAGACCAGGGCTCGTTCGGCACCGCGATCGCGATCACCACCTTGCTCCAGCTGCTCTGCGTCTTCGGGTCGGGCTGGGAGGGCTCGCCCGCGCTGGTGGGCGGTGGCGCGGCGCTGATCGCGATCTTCATGGGCGAATACGACGAGCCGCGCTACCCGGGCATCGGGCCGAGGTACTGAAGCTTTGCCCGCCCGCGAGCACCTCTGTCTGCGAATGCGCTGGTTGTTGCCGCTCTCGCTGCTGCTGTGCGCGTGCCCCCGCACCACTTCGCTCGGCGACTTCGACGCCGGCGCCGACGCGGGCCCCACCGTCACCACCGTCGGGCTCAGCGGCCGGTTCTGCACCGAGCCCACCGACCCCGGCGGGTTCCCGGTGAAGATCATGGTGCTGCTCGATCAGTCGGGCTCGATGTGCCTCACCGACCCGAGCGGCTCGCAAGACGGAGGCGGCACCTTCTGCCAGCAGTTCGGCGACGGAGGCACGCCCGCCCGCATCGGCGCGCTGAAGAGCCTGGTGAGCAACCTCGCCGAAGGCTCGGAGCTCTCGGTGATCACCTTCGACACCGCCGCCCGCAAGGTGTGGCCCGGCAACCGGCCGTTCGCCACGCCCGACCAGACGTTCGGGCCGGCGCTCGATCTGCTCCCGTCGCAGCTGGGCACCGCGTCGAACTTTCAAGCCGCGCTCGAGCTCGCCCAGGAGCTGATCACCGACGACGCCAACCAGGTGGCGCTGCTGGCGCCCGAAGAGCTCCAGCGCACCCGCTACGTGCTGGTGATGCTCACCGACGGCGTGCCGTACCCGCGCTGCAGCTCCGACGACACCCAGCCGAACTACGCCAGCTCGCTCGACCCGGCGCTGATCTGGGCCGACAGCTCCTCGTTCTGCAACGACCCCGACCAGGTCGACGCCGGCAGCATTCCCAACTTCGTCGCCGGCGGAGACCTGAACCAGAACTACCAGCTGCACGCCGCGGTCGACGCGATCAACGGGCTGAAGACCAGCCTCGGGGTGGCCGACGTGCGGTTCGACTACACGCTGCTGTTCAACGCCCAGGCGGCCCAGGCGTGCGGCGCGCTCTGCGAAGACATCTACGGCGTCTACCCCGAGGTCGCGCCCAGCCAATATGTGTCGGCCGCGGGCACCGTGGCGCGCTGGCTCGGCCACGATCTGTCGGCCCGCACCGGCGGGGTGTTTCAGGAGTTCGACGACCAGGCGATCGCCGGGGTGAATTTTCAGGGCTACGACCTGCGCTCGCTGGTCTCCGACAACGTGCTCGGCGCGCTGATCGTTCAGCCGATGACCGCCACCCTCCAGAACGGGGCGTACCTCACCGACTTCGACGGCGACGGCCTCAGCGATCGCGAGGAGCTCGTCGCAGGCAGCGACCTGCTCTCACGCGACACCGACGGCGACGGCTTCGACGATCTCTTCGAGGCGACCCACCCGCTCGATGGCTTCTCTCCGGTGAACAAAGACCCGCGCGGCTGCGACCCGCTGAACCCCGCCACCCCCGGCTGCGTGGTGATCGACGCCGACGGAGACGGGTTGAGCCAGTTCGCCGAGGCGTACCTGCACACGTCTGCGGTGTTGGTCGACAGCGATCGCGATCTGATCCCCGATGGGCTGGAGGCGCGCTTCGGCCTCGACCCCGCGGTGCCCAACCCCGGCGACACCGACGGCGACGGCCTGGGCGATTTGTCGGAGGTGGCGGAGGGCACCGACCCGTTGAAGCCCGACAACCCCTCGGGCTTCGCGTTCACCCTCGGCACCCAGTCGGTGCCCGGCACCCACTGCTACACCTTCACGATCAACCAGCTGCCGGCGCCCGAGACGATGGCCGGCCCGTCGCGCCCCAAGGGCATCAACCTCTACCAGCTGTGGTTCTCGCAGAACCCGGCCCGCGCGCCGTCGTCGAGCGTGTGGAACGCCGCCTGCGCGGCGGTGGCGCCCGACGGCAAGTCGCAGCCGATTCCCGAGACCGCCTTCGACGCGCCGTATCAGCTCGTCGATTCGAGTCAGTGGCCGGCGAGGTGCGTCGGCTGGCTGCAGGCGGGCGGGCAGGGGCCGTAGCGGAGCCCCCTCCCCCAAACGGGGGGAGGTGCCCCGAAGGGGCGGAGGGGGCGTCACATCACCGGCGCCCGTGCTCGACGAAGTACACTGACGGCGTGCTGGCCGTCTTCGTCGCGCTCGCCGCATCGGTGCCCGCCGCGGGGGTCACCCTCACGCTCGCCACCGACGCGCCGTGCGTGAACGGCGCCTCGCTGGTGAAGCAGCTCGACGCGCTCGGGGTGCAGGTGGTCACCCGTCAGGCGGTGCTCGACGTCGACATCACCCGCACCGGGCAGTCGCTGCGGCTGCGCGCGCGCCGCCGCGGAGACGAACAGCTGCTGCTGCGCACCGTGCCCGCCCAGCCCACCGACTGCGCCGCGGCGGAGCGGGTGGTGGCGCTTTTGATCCGCTCCTGGGCCGACAGCGCGCACCTGCCGATGGTCGATCACCCCGACGCCGGCGTGGCCACCGCGAGCGCCGCGCCCAACCCCAGCCCGGAGGTGCTCGCCAACCCGCTGGTGGGCATCGACCTGCCGAAGCCGAAGCCGCCCGGCCCCGACGAGACGCCGCCGATTCCGCCGCGGCCTCCGGAGCCGCTCCACAAGCCGGCGCCCAGGCCGCAGCCCTCGGCTCTGCGGGTGGTGGTGGTCGAAGCCCCGCCGCCACAGACCCCGCCTTCGCCCGAAGGTCCTCCGGGGCCGATGCCGAGGCGCATGGTGTTTCCCTCCGGCACCGACGAGAGCACCACCAACACCGCCCAGGCGATGATCGAAGCGCGAGCGCCGAAGCCGGTCACCGGCCGCGCGATCCCCGACGAAGAGCCGCCTCCCGACGGCGGCGTCGAAGAGCCGCCGCCCGAGCTCGCGCAGGCCGAGGCGCCGATCGAGCCGCCCGCGACCGAGGTGCTCGGCACCGACCCCGCGCTCACCCAGGAGGCGCCGCAGCCGAAGCCGCCTTCGCCGTGGGTCGCGCGGGTGGCGCTGATGTTGGGAGGCGCGTTCGGCGTCGCTCCCGGGGCTTCGCCCAGCGGCGAGTGGGTCGCCGGGCTCTCGCGCGGCCGCCTCGCCGCGTGGATCGATCTCGGCTTCACCATCGGTCCGCAGGAGCAGACCTCCGCCGGCCAGCTCGACCTCCACCGCGAGTGGCTGAGCCTCACCTTCGGCGCCGTCTTTCACCCCACCGGCACCCTCGAGCTGGGCGCGGGCCTCGGCGTTCGCGGCTTTCGGCTGGCGGTCGTCTACGACCGAAACGAGACCGATCTGCTGGCCCTGGGAGGGGTCGCGCAGGGCTACCTCTCGGTGGTGCTCGCGGGCCCGTTTTCCGTGTGGTTGCGCGGGTTTTTCACCCTGCGCGCGCCCGCCGATCGCTTCAGCGTCGAGGGCAAAGGTACCATCTTGAGCTTCGAGCCATGGGATGCCGGGCTGGAGGCGGGCGTGGGGCTGCGATTCGAGTGAAGCAATCAGCGGCTTCGGGCACTTCAGGGAGTAGTGATGGCTGACGCCGTTGCCGTGGGCGAATCAGCGACCCTCGCGATCGACGAGGTACGAAGGTTGTACCTTGCGCATGCCCCGCAGCTGCGGCTGGCGCTGTCGCGTTTGTCGGGGCCGGGGGTCGACGCCGACGACCTGTTGCAGGAGGTCTTCGTGGTGGCGCTGCGCAAGTCACGCGATCTGACGACGGCCCGCTCGCCCAAGGCGTGGCTGTACGGCGTGGCCACCAAGGTCGCGGCGACGCGCCGGCGCGGGGCGACTCTGCGCCGGTGGCTGGGCCTGGAGTCGGCCGAAGAGGTGTCAGACGGCTCGTCTCCCGCGCGCACCCTGGAGCAGCGCGAGGCGTCGAAGCTGGTGCAGACCGCGCTCGCCGAGCTGTCGGAGGCCAAGCGCGAGGTGTTCGTGTTGTTCGAGCTGAACGGGCTGAGCGGCGAAGAGATCGCCCAGGCGCAGCGCATTCCGCTCAAGACCGTGTGGACGCGCCTGTTCTACGCGCGAAAAGAATTCGCAGCCGCGATTCAACGGCTGGAGCCGAAACTGTCTGGAGAGTCGCCGTGAGCCCCGTGATCCCCGAAGACGTGAAGCCGTGGAAAGACGGAGGCGCCGGGCAGGAGCACGCCCGCGCCGCCCAGGTGGTGTCGTTGGTGGCCGAGCAGCCGCCGGCCGCGGTCGACCTGGCGGGCTGGGATCTCGCGCTCGAGATGGCGACCCGCAAGCCGGGCCGGCTGGTGCCCGCGCTGCTGGCGTTCGCCGCGGCGTCGGCGATGGCGCTGGGCGCGTTCGTGCTCTGGTCGCGCACCCACCCGGCGGGCATCACCGAGGTGCTGGTGGCCTCGCAGGGCGCCAACTGGTCGACCGCCGCCGACGGCACCCTCAAGCTCTCGTCGGGCCGCATCGAGCTGTCGCACGCGATCTCCAAGCCGGTGAAGCTCTCCACTCCGCAGGTGGAGATCGAAGCGCGCAACGCCCGGTTCGCCGCCGACGTGACCGAGGCCGGCACCGCGGTGACCTTGTTCGAAGGCGAGCTGGTGGGCCGCAGCGGCGACTCCACCCGCCAGCTGGGCGCGGGAGAGACCTACACCTGGCCGGTGACGCCGTTGATCTCCCAGGCGCTCTCGGCTCCGGCCGCGGCGCTGGAGCCGAGCAAGAAGTGCGCGGCCGCGTCGCCGGGCGAGCGCTCGAGCTGCCTGCGCCACGAGAGCGCAGGCTCGGGGCTGGGCGCCGAGGTGGCGCTCTACGAGCTGGGCTCGAGCGAGGCGAAGGCGGGCAGGGCGGCCGAGGCGCAGGCGGCGTTCGACGAGTCGTTGCGCCGGTTCCCCGCGGGCGTGTTCGCTCCCGAGGCGCACCTGTCGCTGTTGGTGTCGCTCACCGAGTCGCGCCGCTTCACCCGCGCGGTGGCGGTGGCGAAAGACTTCGAAGCCCGCTTCCCCGAAGATCCCCGCCGCGCCGAGGTGACTGCGCTGCGCGAGAAGCTCGAAGCGATGCGCTGAAGCGTCAGCTGCAGACGCGGTTGCGGCCGCCGTGCTTGGCCTCGTACAGCTTGGCGTCGGCCGCCTGCACCACGTCTGGGTGGGTGCCTGACTCGGCGACGCCGGCCGAGAGGGTGACCGGCCCCGCCGCGGTGTCGAGCGCCGCCACCGCCAGCCGCGCGCGCTCGGCGAAGATGCGGGCGCCGTCGACGCCGGTGTTGAGCAGCGCGATGAACTCCTCGCCGCCCCAGCGCCCGACGAAGTCGTCTCCGCGCGCCGCGCCCGCCAGCGCCTTGCCGACCGCCTTCAGCACCTCGTCTCCGGTGGCGTGGCCGAAGGTGTCGTTCACCTTCTTGAAGTGATCGATGTCGAACAGCGCGACCGAGACCTTGCTCCCCTTGGCGAGCAGCCGCGAAAGCTTCGGCTCGATGCCGCGCCGGTTGGGCAACCCGGTGAGCAGGTCGCTCGCCGCTTCTTCTTCGCGCCGCTGCAGTTGCTCGGCGTCGTGGGTGATGTCGTTCCACACCGCGACGTAGGGGTGGGTGGCGACGTCGACCTGGTGGAGCGTTCGTCTCAGCACCCGCCGGTAGGGCCGGTAGAGGTGAAACACGGTGGCGCCGGGCGCTCCCTTGCTCACCTGCTGCATCGCCTGGTGATCGGGCAGCCGCGCGTCGGGCTCGCTGAGGGTGGAGACGTGCTGCAGCACCTCGCGCGGCCCCCAGCCGAGAAACGCCGAAGGCTCGAGCGCCAGCATCTGGCCGAGCGCGCGGTTGGCGAACTGGCAGCGAAACTTCTCGTCGAACAGCGCGATGCCCTCGGGGAGCACGTCGAAGACGCCTTCGAACAGGCTCAGCTGCGCGCTCTTGCGGCCGGCGACCAGCGCCTCTTCTCTTCGGGTGCGCACCTCGTCGGTGACGTCGCGCATCGCCACCACCGTGGCCGGAGCGTCGCCCCAGGTGACCCGGCTGGCGATGCCCTCCACCACCCGCACCTCGCCGTCGCTCCGCCGCACCCGGCGGTGCACGGGGATCGGCCGCTTCAGCGCGTCGCGCGCGACCACCGTCGAGGCCTCGCGCTCCTCCGGCACGATCACGTCGAGGTACGGCGTGCCGAGCAGCGTGTTCGCCGGGTGGCCGAAGAGCGCTTCGGCGCTGGGGTTGGCGAGGCGAAACAGGCCGTCTTGCACCACCACCACCGCGATCGGCATGTTCGACAGCAGCGAGCGAAAGCCCTCCGCCTCGCGCTGCTTCGCCCGACGCGCCGCGCGCAGCTCGAGCTCGTCGACCACCAGCGCCGCGAGGTCGGCCAGCACCTGGGTCTGCGCCGCAGAGAGCGCGCGCGGCTTGCGGTCGATCAGGCAGAGGGTGCCGATCTTCTGCCCGTTGGGCGCGGTGAGCGGGGCCCCGGCGTAGAACTGAATGTGGGGATCACCGGTGACCAGCGGGTTGTCGGCGAACCGTGGGTCTTGCCGGGCGTCGGTGACGACCATCGGCTCGCTGTGGTGAATCGCGTGGCCACAGAACGAGATGTCGCGGGGCGTCTGCGGCACCGCGAGCCCGTGTGCCGACTTGAACCACTGGCGCTGCTCGTCGATCAGCGACACCAGCGCGATCGGCACTTCGAACAGCGCGGCGGCGAGCGCGGTGATGCGCTCGAACGCGCGCTCGGTGCCGGTGTCGAGCACCTCGTACGCGCGGAGTGTCTCGAGGCGTCTGGCTTCGTCGGGAGGTACGGGCGGGAACTCCATGTCTGCGCCCGATATTGCCTCGCTTCGCGAGGCTCCGCCCGCTCTTAAAACGCCGCTTCGAGACCCAGGGTCAGCGCGGTGTCGGTGGTCTTCTTGTTGCCCGCGGGAGCGGAGTCGAAGTTCACGATGTAGCTGCCCGAGAGCGAGAAGGTCTCGGTGAGCTGCGCCGACAGCTTGGTGGTGCTGTTGACGATCACGCGCGACGCGCCCACCAGGTTCGGGAGCACTTCGGCTTCTTCCGAGAAGTGCACGCCCTTGTTGAGCGAGTAGCGGAACACCAGGCCGAAGTGCGGCGCCACCATCTGCACGCCGGGCAGGCCGGTGTTGGTCGGGGTGGTCGCGTCGCCGATGTACTGGTAGCGCGACTCGTTCTGGTAGCGGAACGCGATGTCGAACCGCAGGTAGAGGCGCTCGAAGTCGCCCTCCTTGCGCTCGAACAGCTTCAGGCCCGAGCCGAGCTCGAGGTACTCGCGCAGCTCGACGCTCTTGATGTGGTCGGTCTCGAGGCCGCCCATCAGGTAGCCGGAGGCGAAGTCGACGAAGCTGCGCTCGCCGCGCAACGAGCCCGCCGCCTTGAGCGCCGTCTGCTGGGCCGCGCCGCCGTCTTGCGGCTTGGTCTGGCCGTAGGCGCCGTTCAACCGCAGCCCGACCGCCCAGGGGCCGAACGACTTGTCGGCCTGCGCGTTCGCGGTGCCGGTGAGGGTCTCGGCGTTGCCGGTGAGCGCGATCAGGCCGACGCCGACCAGGCCACGCCAGGTGTCCTTCTTCTCGCCGGGCGCCGGAGGAGCGGGCGTCGCGGGAATCGGCTCGGGGCCCTTCGGCGCGGTCGCCGCCGCCGCTGCTTCGGCTGCCTTCTGCGCCGCTTCGGCCGCCTTCTGCGCCGCCTCGGCTGCCTTCTGCGCCGCCTGTACCGCCTGCTCGACTCGGTCCGCAGCCGGAGCCTGGGTTTCCGCGGGAGCCTGCGCCAACGCAACCGTCAACAGCATCGCCAAGTGGGTCATGGGCGCAGGCGACTAGCATGCAGACAAAAGGAGTCGACACCTTTCGGTAACGCCGCTACGAGCCGACCTTATGGCGCACTCGTGGAAGTTCTTCAGAGCCGGCGGTTTCGATCAGGTGCACTTCACCTCCGGGAGCGATCTGGTCTCGATCGGTGAGCTCGATCAGAAGCTCTGGGTCGCGCTGGCGTGCCCGGTCAAAGGCCTCGAGTTCGACACCCGCACCCTCGAGCTGCTCGACACCGAAAAAGACGGCCGCATTCGGGCCACCGAGCTGATCGCCGCTGCGAAGTTCGCCGGTGCAAATCTGAAGAACCCCGAAGATCTGATGAAGGGAGCCGACACGCTCCAGCTCTCGGCGATCGACGACTCCAAGCCCGACGGCAAGCGCCTGCTCACCGCGGCGAAGGAGCTGCTGAAGAGCATCAACAAGGCCGACGCGACCGCGCTCTCGGTGGCCGACTGCACGGCGGCCCAGGCTGCGTTTCTCGCCCAGCGCTACAACGGCGACGGGGTGATGCCGGCCGAGTCGGCGCCCGACGCCGACAGCAAGGCGGCGATCGAAGACCTGGTGAAGTGCCTCGGGCCGGTGACCGACCGCGGCGGCAAGCCGGGCATCGACGCCAAGTCGCTCGAGAAGTTCACCGCCGAGGGCACCGCCTACCTGGCCTGGGCGGCGAAGGGCGAAGGCGACAAGGCGGTGATGGTGCTCGGCGCCGACACCGCGAGCGCCCACGCCGCGCTCGAGAAGGTGCGCAAGAAGGTCGACGACTACTTCTCGCGCTGCGCGCTCACCGCGTTCGACGCGCGTGCCACCGTGGCGGTCAACCGCGAGGAAAAAGAGTTCATCGCCATCGGCCAGCTGGAGCTCGACGAGTCGGGCAGCCAGGTCGCGGGCTTCCCGCTCGCGGCGGTCGGCGCGGGCAAGGCGCTCCCGCTCGCCGACGGGGTGAACCCCGCGTGGCGGGCGGCGATCGCCGAGCTTTCGGCGAAGGCGGTGGAGCCGCTGCTGGGCAAGAAGCCCGCGCTCACCGAGGCGGAGTGGAGCACGCTCAAGGGCCGCTTCGAGGCCTACCGCGCGCACCTCGCGGCCAAGGCGGGCGCTTCGGTCGACCCGCTCGGGGTGGCGCGGGTGAAGGCGCTCTCGAACGACTGGGTGTCGAAGCTCGGCCAGCTGATCGCCGACGACAAGGCGCAGGAGCCGGTGGCGCAGTCGCTCAACGACGTCGAGAAGCTGGTGCGGCTCAACCGCGACCTGCTCAAGCTGGCGAACAACTTCGTCGCCTTTCGCGACTTCTATTCGAAGCAGGCGCCCGCCTCGTTCCAGGCCGGCACGCTCTACCTCGACACCCGGGCGTTCGAGCTGTGCCTGCGGGTCGAAGACGCCGCCCGCCACGCCTCGATGGCGCCGCTCGCCCGCTGCTACCTGATGTACTGCGACTGCGCCCGGCCCGCGTCGGGCGAGAAGATGAGCATCGTCGCCGGGGTCACCGGGGGCGACGTCGACAACCTGATGGTCGGCCGCAACGGCATCTTCTACGACCGCCAGGGCCGCGACTGGGATGCGACGGTCACCAAGATCGTCGACAACCCGATCTCGATTCGCCAGGCGTTCTGGGCTCCCTACAAGAAGCTGATTCGGTTCATCGAAGAGCAGGTCGCCAAGCGCGCGGCCGCGGCGGCCTCCGCCTCCGAGGGCCGGCTGATCAGCAACGCCACCCACGTCGACAAGTCGGTCGACACCGGCAAGGTGACGCCCGAGGCGGGCAAGCTCGACGTCGGAGTGGTCGCCGCCCTCGGCGTGGCGGTCGGCGGCATCACCGCGGCGCTGGGTGCGCTGCTGCAGGCGTTCTTCGGCCTCGGCATCTGGATGCCGCTGGGCTTGATCGGCGGGCTGCTGCTGATCTCCGGCCCGTCGATGGCGGTGGCCTGGCTGAAGCTGCGCCAGCGAAACCTGGGGCCGCTGCTCGACGCCAACGGCTGGGCGGTGAACGCGGTGGCGAAGATGAACGTGCCGTTCGGCGGCTCGCTCACCAAGGAAGCGAAGCTGCCGCCGGGCTCGTCGCGCCAGCTGCACGACCCGTTCGCCGAGAAGCAGCGGCCGTGGGGCGTCTACCTGTTCCTGGTGGCGTTGCTCGCGCTCGGCATCGGCTACTACCTGGGCAAGCTCGACACCCTGCTGCCTCCCGCGGTTCGGAGCGGCGAGGTGCTCAAGGGCCTCGCGCCGCACCCGGCCGCCGCTCCGACGCCGACGCCGGCTGCTCCGGCCGCGCCTCCCGCCGCGCCGCCGAAGTAATCAATCTTCGATCAACGTCTCCAGCGGCTTCAGCTCGTGCAGCGGCGCGAGCTGGCGCAGCTTCGGCCACGCCAGCGCGACCACGCCGACCACCAGCAGGGTGCCGATGCCGCCGCCGATCACCGAGGCGATCGGGCCGAACAACGCCGCGGTCGAGCCGCTCTCGAACGCGCCCAGCTCGTTGGAGAAGCCGACGAACACGTAGTGCACCGACGAGACGCGGCCGCGCAGGCGGTCGGGGGTGAGCGACTGCTCCATCGTCAGCCGGATCACCACGCTGATGTTGTCGAACACGCCGGTGAAGAACAGACAGACCAGCGAGAGCGCGAAGCTCTCGGAGAGGCCGAAGCCGATGGTGGCGACTCCGAACAGGGCCACCACCACCAATAAGACGTGTCCCGGGTTCTTCCACGGAGGCAGCCGGGTGGTGAGCAGGGCCATCGCCATCGCACCCAGCGACGGCGCCGCCCGCAGCCAGCCGAGCCCGGTGGGGCCGACGTGGAGCACGTCTTTGGCGTAGATCGGCAGCAGCGCCACCGCTCCGCCGAGCAGCACCGCGAACAGGTCCAAGGTGATCGCGGCGAGGAACACCTGGTTCTTGAAGATGAAGCGCACGCCCGACCAGAGGCCGCCGGGGCTCCGGCCTTCGGTCTTCGTCGGCGGCCGCAAGGGCAGGGCGAACAGCAGCAGCACGAACAGGAGCTGACAGGCGCCGCCCACCACGTACGCCTCGGTGGCGCGGTGGTGGAGCGCGATCAAGAAGCCACCGATCGCGGGGCCGGTGATCGACGCCAGCTCGAACGCGGTCGACAGCCAGGCGTTGGCGTGAACGAACTGCTCCCGCTCGAGCAGCTGCGGCAACATGCTCGCCACCGCGGGGGCTCCGAACGCGCGCGCGGTGCCGAGCAGCACCAACAGCCCGTAGATCACCCACAGTGGGCCATGGGTGATCGCCACCGCGGCGAGCCCGAAGCCCGCGGCCGAAGCGAGAAACTGCGCGCCCATCGCGATGTGCCGCCGCGCCACCCGGTCGATCACCCAGCCGGCGGGAATGAACAGCGCCAACACCGGGATCAGCTCGAACACGCCGACGAAGGCGATCGACCAGGCGTTGTTGGTGCGGTCGTAGAGCTCCCAGCCGACCGTCATCGAGATGATCTGAACGCCGGTGACCGAGGCGATGCGGCCGAGCGCGAACGCCCGTACGAAAGGTAGCCGCAGCACGTCGGTGGCGTTGGCCATCGAGCGGCTCGAAGTAACAGAGTTCGATCGCGTTCGCTCGCTGCTACGGTCGCGCACGTGCGCAGGTGTGATGGGCTGCTTCTGGCGGCGATGCTTCTGGCTTCAGGCCATGCGTTCGCTCAGCAGACCGCGCGGCTGAAGTACGTGCTCGAGCCTGGTGCGGAGTCGTGCCCCAGTGAAGCGGCGCTCCGCGCAGCGGTAAAAGCGCGACTTGGGTACGAGGCGATCGACGAGCGCGCCGAGCGCGAGATTCGGGCCACCGTTCGGGCCCAGGGGCCGGGGCTGGCGGCTGCCGTCGAGCTGGTCGGCAGGGGAGGGCAGCAGCTCAGCTCCACCAACCGCGATTGCATCGAACTCGGGCAGACGCTGGCGTTGGTGATCGCGATCGCGGTCGACCCGGTGAAGGCGCAGCAACTGCCGGTGGCCGTCGCTCCCAAGCCGAAGCCGAAGCCCGCGGGGCCGTCACCGAGCCGGCTCTCCGGCGAGACCGAAGAGACGAGCAGTGAAGCCCCTCCCCCTTCGGGGGAGGTGTCGCAAAGCGACGGAGGGGGCTCAACCCCGAGCCCTGTCGTGCTCGAGGAAAAGAAACCTGCTCCCTCTAACCTCACCCGCGACGTCGCTGTCGCTCCGTCGTCGGCCTCTCCTGTCAGGAGAGGGATCACGGTGGGCGGCGGAGTCGGAGTGGTGGTGCTCGGTACGGTGGGTACGTCGGTCGGCCCCACGGCGGCGTTCGGCGTCGCGGGCTTTCTCGATCTCGATCGCTGGTCGCTGGGCCTGGAGCTGCGCGGCGAGATTCCCGCGAAGCTGCGCACCGGCATCGGCACCGTCTCGAGCGCGTTGTTCAGCGGCACCTTGAGCGGTTGCCGCCGGCTCTGGCTCGCGTCGGTCTGCGTGCTCGGCGCCGCGGGAGGTCAGCTCAGTCAGGGCGAGGGCTTCGCCGATGCGCGCACGGCGTGGGACCCGTTCACCGCCGCCGGAGCCCGGCTCGCGCTCGCGATTCCACTCTCGGAGAAGCTGGCCGTTCGCGCCCAGGCAGACGCGCTGTTCCCCTTCACCCGCACCCGCTTGCGCGTGTCCCAAGCGGTGGCCTACGAGACACCCTGGGTGACCGCCGCTTTCGGTGCGGGCCTGGAGCTTCATTTCTAAGTGACGGAATCGCGTGCGCCGTCCCAATTGCAGGAAGTGACGTTCGAGGCGCTCTACGACGCCGAGCTGGACTACGTGTGGAGCTCGCTCCGCCGCCTCGGCGCGCGCGAAGCCGACCTGGAGGATCTCACCCACGAGGTCTTCCTCACCGCTTACCGCCGGCTGGCCGACTACGACCGGTCGCGGCCGTTGCGCCCCTGGCTGTTCGGGATCGCGATGCGGGTCGCTGCCGATCACCGGCGCAAAGCGAGCACCGTGCGCGAGGTTCAAGGCGAGGTGCCGGTGGTCGCCGACCCCCGCCGCGGCCCCGAAGAAGACGCCGCCGCCGCCCAGCAACGCCGGCTGCTCGCCGAGGCGCTCGACACGCTCTCCGACGAGCTGCGCGCGGTGTTCGTGATGCACGCGGTGAACGATCACCCGGTGCCCGAGGTCGCCGAGGCGCTCGGAGTGCCGCTCAACACCGCCTACTCGCGCCTGCGCCTCGCCCGCGCCGCGCTCACCACTGCTTTGCAACAGCTGCGCGACAAGGAGGCCGGAACATGAGCGCGCCCGAGATCGATCTGCTGATCGCCGCTGAGAAGGCGGCCAAGGGACCCAGCCCGGAGGTGAGGGCACGCCTCGGCGCGCGGCTGCAGGCGTCGATCGCCGCGCCAGCGCCTTCACCGGCTCCGGCTGCTCCAACGGCTGGTGCGGGCATCGCCAGCAAGCTGTTGGTCGCGGTCGGCTTCGGCGCCCTTCTGGGAGCGGGACTTCACGCGACGCTCAGCACGCCTCCCGAGGCGCCCAAGGTCGTCGCGCCGGCGCCCACGCCTCCTCCCGCGGCGCCTCCGGTGGTCGAGGCGGTGCACGCGGTCGACTCGCTCGCCCAGGAGCGCCGCCTGCTCGAGCTCGCCCGCGAAGACGTCGCGCGCAGCGGGTACTCCGACGCGCTCGCGACCCTCGCCGCTCACCGCGCGCTCTATCCCACCGGTCAGCTCGCAGAAGAGCGGGAGGCGCTCGGCGTTCAGGTGTTGGTGCGCGCCGGCCGCTACGACGAAGCGCGGAGCGAGGGGGCGAAGTTCGTCGCCCGGTTCCCCAACGGGTTGATGGTGCCGGTGGTGGAGGCCGCCCTCGGTTCGATTCCTGTGACGGGTTCTGGCAAGAGTCCCCAATAGAGGCGGCATGAGACTGCTCATCTGCTGTGCCGTGGTGGCGATCACGGCGTGCACCTACGACGAGAACCTCGGCAACGCCGACGGCTCCACCGGCTGCACCAAAGACACCGACTGCAAGGGCACCCGCATCTGCCGCAACGCGATCTGCGTCGACAGCAGCGTCGGAGGTGGCGCCGGTGGAGGCGCTGCTGCTGGCGGAGGCAGCGCGAGCGGCGGCGGAGCGGCAACTGGCGGAGGCGCGGCGACTGGTGGAGGCGCGGCGACTGGTGGAGGCGCGGCGACCGGCGGAGGATCGGCGACCGGCGGTGGAGCGGCGACCGGCGGAGGCGCGGCGACCGGCGGTGGATCCGCGACCGGAGGAGGCTCAGCGACCGGTGGTGGATCTGCGGCGGGCGGTGGCGCAGCGACGGGAGGCGGCACCGGCACCAGCGACGGTGGTCTGGCCGCGGGCGTGGCCGGCTCCGTCTATTGCGGCTCGGGCAACTCGTGCTCGAGCGGCATCTGCTGCGACTTCTCGGTGATGAACCCTCCGCTCTACTGCGGAGGCGCCTGCTACGAGGGCCGCACCTTCACCTGCGACGGCCCAGAAGACTGCACCGCCGGCGACGAATGCTGCGGCAACGGCGGAGGCACCTCGGGCTGTCAGCAGACGGGCAGCTGCTCCAACGCCACCTACCCGGGCGTGCTCTGCCACCGCGACGCCGACTGCTCGAGCGCCACGCCTCAATGCTGCGAGCTCACCAGCACCACCGGCCTGCCGATGGGCTTCGGCCAGTGCATGGCCGCCGGGAGCTGTTAGCCGCCGCTCTTCGCCAGCTCGTCCCAGGCGAGAATCGCGTCGTACGCGGCGAGCTCCATGAAGCGGCCCGGTTTCTCGCGCCCGACGTCTTCCATCAACACCTGGGTGTAGAGCTCCGCCGCCAGCCGGTAGTCGTGCAGCTGGCCGAAGGCGAACTCGGCGCGAAAGAAGCGCAGCTGGTAGCTCTTGTCGCCGGTGGGAAACAGCTCGAGGTAGGTCGAGTAGAGCGTGTCGGTCGCGCGGTTCGCGTTCTCGACGTCGACGTCGGGGCGCTCGCGGTGCCAGGCGACCACCAACGCCGACAGCTGGCGCTCCGTCAGGTCGCGGGCCTCGGCGCTGGGCGCGACCTCGGTGAAGGTCTTCTTCAGCGCCAACGTCTGCTCGACCACCGCCGCCCTCCGGCCTTCGATCGCGGTCAGCCCCAGCAGCCGCGCCTGAAACAATGGGGCTTCGGCGCTGCGTGGCGCTTCATTCAACAGGTCCCGGTAGAGCCACGCCGCGGCCTTGAAGCGGCCGACGTCGTTGTAGTCTTGCGCCAGGCGCACCAAAGAACGGTGCAGCTGCCCGGCGTTCAGCTTCAGCCCGAGCAGCGCCTCGCGCGCCGTCTGCGGTGGCGCCGCGCGGGCGTAGCTGAGCAAGAAGCCCCGAAGGGCGTCGTCTTTCAGCGGGTCGCCCAACGACTGAGCGAACGCGAGGGTAGGCAACAGCGACAGCAAAACGACCGTTCGTGGATTCACCGGAAACTCGGGGCGTCCCTTTGTCACCTTCAGTCTGACAGAGCGCCGCGCAAGATTCGAACGGAGCTCGTGTCATCAGGGCCGAGACCACGCCTTTCCCCAGGAGCACCACGTGAAGACCCTGTCATTGCTCGCCCTTTGTCTGCTCGCCGCCCCTCCGCCCGACCTCGCCGCTCAGGCCGACACCGCCTACCGCGCGAAAGACTACCTTCGCTGCGCGGAGGCCTACGAGAAGATGGCCGAGGGCGACGCCAAGCAGCAGCTCACCAACCACTGGAACTCCGCCTCGTGCTTCTCGCTGGCGAAGCTGCCTGACCGCGCCTTCCACCAGCTCGATCTCGCGCTGGCGTTGGGCCGCCCGGAGCCCAAAGAGCTCGGCCAGGACGATGACCTCGCCAACCTGCACGCCGACCCGCGCTGGGCCAGGCTGCTCGAGAACGCTCAGGCGAAGATCGACGCCTACGAGAAGACGGTCGCTCAGCCCAAGCTGCGCAAAGAGCTGCTGGCGATGAAAGACGTCGACCAGGAGGCCCGCCAGGCCCAGGTGAAGGCCGCCTTCAAAGACGAGAACGCGAACAAGAAGGCCGAGGCGATCGACGTCGCCAACACCAAACGAATGAAGGAAATCGTCGCCACCAAGGGCTGGCCCGGGAAGAGCCTGGTGGGCGAAGACGGCGCCTCCGCGGCCTGGCTCTTGGTGCAGCACGCCGACAAAGACCTCCCGTTTCAGAAGCTGTGCCTCGCCAAGCTCGAGGAAGCCAAGAACAAGGGCGAGGTCGAGCCCCAGAACTGGGCCTACCTGGTCGACCGGGTCGCGGTGGCCGAGAAGCGCCCCCAGACCTTCGGCACCCAGTTCGACAACGAGCTGAAGCCCCGGCCGATCGAAGACGAAGCCCACGTCGACGAACGGCGCAAATCGGTCGGTCTGGGCACCCTCGCTCAGTACCGGGAACAGATGCGCCAGGCCTACGCCCCAAAGTAGATGTCAGCCCCCCCTGGTAGGGTGCGAAGTATGAAGGGGAGGCACCCATGATGTTGGCGGTGGCTGTGCTGATGAGCGGGCTGGCGTTCTTCGGGCTGGGCCTGTGGGTCGGGCTCTATTTGAAGCGCCAGGCAGAGGGCGTCTCGGAGCAGCAGCTGACCGAAACCCGAAGGCTGCTCTCGGTCGCCACCGAGCGCGCCGCCGCCGAACAGCGCCGCGTCGAAGCGATGGTCGCCGAGCTCGCCTCGGCCCGCGCGGCGCTCGAGCAGGTCAACGAGCTCAAGGCCTCGCTCTCGGCCGAAGCCGACAACGTCACCCGGTTGGAGTCGCAGCTCCGCGACGCGGCGGTGAAGTCGGCCCGGCTCGAGTCGCAGCTGCTCGCCGAACGCCAGCTCGCCCAGGAGCGCGCCTCTCAGGCCGAGGTGATTCGCGCCGAGCTCCACGCCTCGGCCGCCCGGCTGGTCGACGAGAAGGGCAAGCAGCTCGCCGGTCAGAACGAGGAGCGCCTCGAGAAGGTGCTCGCCCCGGTGCGCGAGCAGCTGAAGGAGTTCGGCGCCGCGGTCACCAAGACCTACGACCAGGAAAACCGAGATCGCGCCTCGCTGCTCCAGTCGCTCAAGCAGATGCAAGACACTCAGAATCGCCTTCACAAAGACGCCGAGAACCTCACCCGGGCGCTCACCGGCGACGCCAAGACCCAGGGCGATTGGGGCGAGATGATCCTCGAGCGGCTGTTCGAGACCGCCGGCCTCGCCGAGGGCCGGGAGTACGCGCTCCAGGTCGATCAGATCGACGCCGAAGGCCGCCGGCGCCGGCCCGACGCGCTCGTCTATCTCCCCCAGAATCGCGCGGTGGTGGTCGACGCCAAGTGCTCGCTCACCGCGTTCGTCGAGTCGGCCCGCCTCGACGGCGAGCTGCAGAGCCGCGCGCTCGACGCCCACCTCGCCTCGGTGCGCGGTCACGTGCGCGAGCTCGCCCAGAAGAGCTACCAAGACATGCTCGGCACCCGCACCCTCGACATGGTGCTGATGTTCGTGCCCAACGAGGCCGCGTTTCACGCCGCGCTCTCGCTCGACCACGGCCTCTACGACGAGGCGTTTCGCCAGCAGGTGGTGATCTGCAGCCCCACCACGCTGCTGTCTGCGCTCCACATGATTCGCCACGTCTGGCGCACCGAGAAGCAGAACACCAACGCGCTCAAGATCGCCGAGCAGGCCGGCCGCATGGTCGACAAGCTCTCGGCCTTCGTGCACGACCTCGACGACGTCGGCACCCGGCTCGCCCAGGCGCAGAACGCCTTCGCCGAGGCCCGGCAGAAGCTCTCCACCGGGCGTGGCAACGTGCTCGACAAAGCCAAAGAGCTGGTCTCGCTCGGGGCCCGGGCGAAGCCGGCCGCGGTGCAGCTGCTGCTCGACGTCGGAGCGGTGGGCGAAGACGACGAAGATTCGTCGCCGTCGTCACCGCCGCCGCCGCCGTCGTCGATTTCCTAGAGGTGAACAAATTTCAACGGAGGGGGTGCTATGCAGCCTTCGGTGGCGAGCGTGCCTGTCAGACCTGAAGTGGTGAGCGTGGCGCCGGGGCCCTCCGAGCCTCCCGTGCCGGCGCCAGAGACCGCTTCGCAGGCCGACAAGGCCAACCTCACTCCGATGATGAAGCAGTACCTCGAGACCAAGGCCCAGGTCGGAGACGCGCTGCTCTTCTTTCGCCTCGGCGACTTCTACGAGCTGTTCTTCGAAGACGCGGCCAAGGCCGCCGAGCTGCTCAAGATCACCCTCACCGCGCGCTCCAAGGGCGACAACAAGGTGCCGATGGCAGGGGTGCCGTACCACTCGGCCCGCCGCTACATCGCCCGGCTGGTGGCTCAGGGTTTCAAGGTCGCGATCTGCGACCAGGTCGAAGAGGCGGTCGGCCAGGCGCTGGTGAAGCGCGAGGTGGTGCGCATCGTCACCCCCGGCACCGTGCTCGACGACGACGTGCTCGAGGGCACCCAGGCCTCGTTCTTCGCCGCCTTCGAAGCGCAAGACGACGGCTCGGTGGCCGCCGCGGTGCTCGACGCCACCACCGGCGAGTTCCACGCCCTGCGCGCCGCTCCGCTCGACGCGATCGCCGACGAGCTCAACACGCTCGAGGTGCGGGAGCTGATTCACCCGCCCGGCCAGGAGCACGCCGTCGAGCAGCTCTGCGCCCGGCTGGGCAAGACCCTGCCGGCCACCGCGCTCGAGGCCGACGCATTCGACCGGAAGCGGGCGAAGGCGCTGCTGTTCAACCACCTCAAGGTGAAGTCGCTCGAGGGCTTCGGGTTGCCCGACGACGACCCGTGCGTCGCTCCCGCGGGCGCCGCGCTCCGCTACCTGTCGCAGACCCAGAAGGTCGCCGCCGCCCACGTCGACCGGCTCTCGGTGCTGTCGCGCGGCAAGTGCCTGGTGCTCGACGAGGCGTCGAAGAACAACCTCGAGCTGCTCAAGAACCTCCAAGACGGCGGCCGGGCCGGCTCGCTGCTGTGGGCGCTCGATCGCACCGCCACCGTGCTCGGCGCCCGCAAGCTGTCGCGCTGGCTGTCGGCGCCTTTGGCCGAGACCTCGGCGATCGCCGCCCGCCTCGACGCGGTCGAAGCGCTGCTGTCGAAGGCGTCGGTGCGCGAGGCGCTCCACGCCCACCTGAAGGGCGTGGCCGACCTCGAGCGGCTCACCGCCCGGCTCGCGCTCAAGGCCGGCAACCCGCGCGACCTGGGTGCGCTCGGCCGATCGCTGAAGGCGCTCCCTTCGCTGGAGCAGGCGCTCGAGCCGCTGGCGAAGGCGAGCAAGGGGCCGCTGTTGAGCTCGCTGCTCTCGCCCTGGCGCGACGAGCAGCTGCTCTCGCTCTCGAAGACGCTCGAGAAGGCGCTGCTCGAAGAGCTGCCGGCGACGGTGGCCGACGGCGGCTTCATTCGCGAGGGCTTCGACGAAGAGCTCGACGGCTTCGCCAGGCTCGCCAAGTCGGGCAAGGACTACCTCGCCCAGCTCGAGACCCGCGAGAAAGAGCGCACCGGCATCGCCAGCCTCAAGGTTCGCTACAACCGGGTGTTCGGCTACTACCTCGAGGTCACCAAGGCGAACCTCCACCTGGTGCCGAAGAGCTGGGTGCGCAAGCAGACCACGGTGGGCGGCGAGCGGTACGTCACCGACGAGCTGCGCGAGTACGAAGACAAGGTGCTCACCGCCGACTCCAAGCGCCTGGCGAAGGAGCAGAAGCTGTTCGAGCTGCTCCGCGAGCAGACGGTCGCGCTCGCCGGCCCGTTGAAGGCGGCCGCCGGCGCGGTCGCCACCCTCGACGTGCTCTGCTCGTTCGCCACCGTCGCCGCCGAGCGCCGCTACGTGCGGCCGGTGATCGACGAGTCAGACGCGCTCGAGCTGGTCGCCGCCCGCCACCCGGTGGTGGAGCTGTCGCTCAAGCACGAGTCGTTCATTCCCAACGAAGTGAAGCTCGACCGCAAAGATCGCCAGCTGCTGGTGATCACCGGCCCCAACATGGCGGGCAAGAGCACGGTGATGCGGCAGACCGCGCTCGCGGTGGTGATGGCGCAGGCGGGCAGCTACGTGCCGGCGAAAGAGGCGAGGGTGGGGCTGTGCGACCGGGTCTTCACCCGGGTGGGCGCCTCCGACAACCTCGCCAAGGGCCACTCCACCTTCATGGTGGAGATGACCGAGACCGCCAACATTCTTCACCACGCGTCGCGGCGCTCGCTGGTGGTGCTCGACGAGATTGGCCGCGGCACCTCGACCTTCGACGGGCTGTCGATCGCCTGGGCGGTGGCGGAGCACCTCCACGACCGCATCGGCTGCCGCACCCTGTTCGCGACGCACTACCACGAGCTGACCGAGCTCTCGAAAGAGAAGCCCAAGGTGAAGAACTGCTCGATCGCGGTGAAAGAGCAGCCGCACGGGGTGCTGTTTCTGCGCAAGCTGGTCGAGGGCGCGGCGTCGAAGAGCTACGGCATCGAGGTGGCGGCGCTCGCCGGCCTCCCGCCCGAGGTGCTGGCGCGCTCGCGCGAGCTGCTCAAGAACCTGGAGTCGAACGAGCTCGACGAGTCGGGCCACGCCCGGCTGGCGGCGAAGGCGCGCGGCGAGCTCAACGTCGAGCGCCCGGCCGAGGTGGTGGCCGACGACCCGGCACAGCTGGGGCTGTTCGGCGGCGAGCCGCCCAAGCGCGGCGCCGGCGGCCTGCCCTCGGCGGTGTCGGAGGCGCTGGCGAAGTTCCCGCTCGACAGCTCCACCCCGCTCGATGCGCTCAACGCGATCGCGCGTTGGAAGCGCGGGTTGCCGTAGACTCTTCGGCACCCGATGCAGCTGGCGATTCCCAACGCTCCGCGCAAGGTGCGCCTGTCGCAAGTGCCGGGCGCGTTCGCGCGGCTCTCGGTGGCGGGGCTGCTGGGCCTCGGCGTCGCGGCGGGGCTGTGGCTGGTGGCGATGAACGCCGGCAAGTGGCTGTCGAGCGAGCGCGACTTTCTCGACAACGCGGTGGAGGTCGAAGGCCAGCTGCAGTCGGCGCAGCTGCCGCCGTTCAACCAGCGCGAGGGTGGGGTGGCGCTGCTGACGGTGATCTACCTGTTCGACGGGCGCGACCTCTCGGCGTCGCGGGTGAAGACCAACGCCGAGTACGCCGAAGGCCTCGGCATGGGCGCCAAGCTGAAGCTGCTGGTCGACCCGCGCAAGCCGGAGCAGCCGCGAGAGGCCGGCTACGAGCGCGATCAGGCCGGGCTGCGGAGGTTCGCGCCGTTCGGCCTGGGGCTGGGGCTGCTGCTGGCCGCGCTGCTGCTGGCGTTCGAGGCGCGGCGCGCGCTGCGCAGCGAGCTCAACCCGCTCCGGCACGGCATGCTGGTGTGGCTCACTCCCGAAGGCGAGCTGCCCGACACCAAGAAAGAGACCGTGTTCAAGGCGCACTACTACCGCCAAGACGTGAAGCACGACGTGCAGGCGCGCGCGCGGCCCGGGCGGGCTCCGGTGCGCAATGGCGAGAAGGTGCTCGCCGCGGTGGTGCCCACCCGCCCGACCTGGGTGCGGGTGATCGACGAAGACCTGGCGAAGACGCTCGGCTGGTACGCCTGACCGCCGGGAATTCCCGGGTGCCCCGCTACGCGTGCATCAGGTACTCGGCCGCGAACACGCCGAGCGCTTCGTTGAGCTTCAGCTTCACGCCCCGCGCGACGCCGGCCGCGGCGACGAACGGCTTGCCGTCGGTGTTGAGCTCCTCGACGGGAATCACCACCGCGATCTGCTTCACCTTCACCTCGCGGGGGAGCGCCACCACCATCTGCCCCGCCAGCGCCGCGGCGTGCGCGTCTTGCTGGCTCGCCCGCACCCAGCCGCGCATCGGGCCCTCGTGGCGCAGCCAGTCGCAGGTCTGCGCCAGGGTGAGCTCCTTCGCGCCGACGAAGTGCGGCACTTCGCAGTTCATCGCCCGGCTCACGTCCCACAAGAAGATGTGGCCGCGCGAGCGCCCGGGCGCGTCGGGCTCGTAGCGGGGGTTGGCGCCCACCGCGAACTGGTTGATCACGTTCTGGTACAGCTCGGCGGTGCGGCGGCCTTCGCGGCTCTGGAGCGGCGCCTGAATCGCCTTCCACACGTCGCGGCCCGACAGCTCGGGGAGCACCGTCGCTCCGTCGTAGGTCTTGGCCAGCGAGGTCGGCTCTTCGTCGTCGTCGTAGAGCTTCTTCTCGGCGGTGTTGCCGACGATCGCCTTCGCCTTCGCGACCCGGCTGGTGGCGTTGTCGATGAACGCCGAGCTCAGCGCCTGCTTCTGGTGCTGGGTGAGCTCGCGGCGGCCCGGCGGTACCGCCGGCGCAGGAGCAGGAGCAGGTGCGGCCACCGGCTTGGCCGAGGGCTTGGGAGCGGGCGCCGCGGCCTGCGCGGGAATCTGCCCGGTCGTCTTCGGCTTGGAGCCCTCCTGCTCGAGTGCCTTGCCTTTGCTTTGGCTCCGCTCCTGTTCAGCCATTGTTCAATTCTCGTCTCCGACGTTCGCCTGGGTGCGCGGGCAGCTTAGCCGCAGACTACTTTTTTGCGCACATGTGCGACGCATGCTCACATTGAGGCGTAGCAGGCCGCCACGATCCTGTAGCGGGCGAAAAAAAGCATGAAGGCATTTCGCTTTTTCACTCTGACGGTCGCGGCGGTGGCGCTGACGGTGGCGCTCGCTCCTCGCCCGGCGCTCGCGGCGAAGAACGACGACGCGTACCAGAAAGCCCGCGCCGACTACCTCAAGCTGAAGGGCGACGAGAAGCTGCGCCTGTTTCGCCACCACTGGCTGAACGCGCAGAAGAAGCTGCTCAAGGCCGCGCAGGGGCTGGGCACCGCCGAGCTGGGCGCGGAGGCGTGGTTCACGCTCGGCGAGCTCGACGCCGACTGCTACCGCTTCTCGGGCCAGCGCGACGACGTCGAGGCGGCCACCGACGCGTTCGAGAAGGTCACCCACGGTTGGCCGTCGCACCGGCTGGCCGACGACGCGGCGCTGCTGCGCGCGCAGCTGCTCGAGAAGGCGGGCGACTCCGCCGGCGCGCGCAAGGCGCTCGAGAACGCGCCCGAAGGCGACAAGAAGAAGGAGATCGCCGCGCTGTTGTCGAAGCTCGGCCCCGCGCGCGCCGAGAAGCCGGCAGAGAAGCCGGGCAGGGCGGGCGACAAGACCGCCTCCCGCGCGGCGGCGATCGAGAAGCTGATCGCGGGCACCCGATCGGGCCTCGCCAGGGCCGCCGACCAGATCGCTTCGAAGCCGGCCGAGAAGCCGTCGCCGAAGGCCGCCGAGAAGAGCGACGACGACGACAAGCCGGCCGCGAAGGTCGCCGCGCGCGCTGCCGACGACGACAAGCCGGGCGCGAAGAAGACCGCGCACGCCGAAGACGACGACAAGCCGGCCGCCAAGAAGCCCGCGCACGCCGACGACGAGAAGGTGGAGTCGAAGAAGCTCGCGCGGGCCGACGACGACGAGAAGCCGGTGGCGAAGAAGCCGGCGCGCTCCGACGACGTCGAGCACCTGGGCGACGAAGATCGCAGCGCGATGGGCGAGGCGATTCGCAAGGCGATCCTCACCCGCGACGGCCGCCGGGTGGCGCCCGAAGAGCCGCGGCCGACCCCCGCGATTCCCCGCCGGGAGCCGGAGCGGCTGTCTGAAGAAGACGACGAGGGCTCTGGCGGCGGCCTCCACTTCCCCAAGATCTCCGAGCTGCAGGAGCGGCTGCGCGACGTGCGCGTCGGCCCCGCGCCGAAGCCGGTGGCGCTGACCGACGACCCCCGCACCCGCAACCGCCTGAAGCAGATCGCCAAAGACGGGCAGGGCGCCGAGCTCACCCTCGCCGAGCAGCTCGGGCTGAAGATGCGCCGGGTGATCATCGACGCCGGCCACGGCGGCCACGACACCGGCGCGATCGGCCCCACCGGCGTGCAGGAGAAAGACGTGGCGCTGGCGATCGCGCTCAAGACCGCGAAGAAGCTCCAGGACGCCGGGCTCGAGGTGGTGCTCACCCGCGACGACGACACCTTCGTGCGGCTGGAGGATCGCTCCAAGATCGCCAACCAGCAGCGCGGCGACCTCTTCGTCTCGATTCACTGCAACGCGGCGCCCACCCGCAGCCTGCGCGGCATCGAGACCTACTCGCTCAACACCTCGTCTGATCACTACTCGGCCCGCCTGGCGGCGCGCGAGAACGCCACCGCCGAGCGCGGGGTGTCCGACCTCCAGGTGATCCTCGCCGACCTCGCCACCAAGATGAACACCACCGAGTCGCAGCGGCTCGCCGGCCGGGTGCAGCGCTCGATGGTGTCGACCTTGTCGGAGCACAACAAGGGCCTGCGCGACCTCGGCACCAAAGAGGCGCTGTTCTACGTGCTGCTCGGCGCGCGAATGCCGTCGATTCTGGTCGAGACCTCGTTCATCTCCAACCCGGAGGAGGAGAAGCTGCTCGGCTCCGACGGGTACCAGGGTGAGGTGGCCTCGGCGATCGCCGGCGCGGTCGAGGCGTTCGTCAGCGACCGCGACGAGAAGCTCGCCAAGGTCGAGTGAGGGCCGGTTAGATCCTCCGGCCGGGTGGTGCGTTGAAGCGCGCACCATGATCGCTCCTCTGCTCCACGCCGCTGCCGTGTCGCTGTTCTTGTCGGCCGAGCCGCCGACCCTGCTGCTCAACGCCACCGGCGAGGTGGAGGTAAGCGCCACCGACCTGCGCCTCACCGCTCACCTCGAGACCACCGCCCGCGATCTCCCCAAGGCGACCGAGGCGTGCGAGACGCAGCTGAAAGACGTGCTCGCCCAGCTGGAGAAGGCGGGCGCGGACGCCAAGGAGGTCTCGGTGGTCGACGCCGGCTCTGGCCCCGCCTACGACGAAGACGGCCGGCCCAGCCGCTACGCCGCGCGCCGGCAGATCACCGTCGCGCTCCACCGGCTCGACCGCGCCTCGCAGGTGGCCGCGGCGCTGAGCAAGGGCAAGGGGCTGTTCGTGCAGCTGGCCACTTTCTCCGTCGATCACCCCGACGACATCGAGGTGCGCACCTACGCCGCGGCGGCCCAGCGCGCGCGCAAGGAGGGCGAGGCGATCGTCTCCGAGCTCGGCGCGCGGCTGACCCGGGTGCAGCGGGTGCAGCAGGTGTCGTACTCGCCACCCGCGGCGCTCTCGATGGCGGGGCAGATGCTCAACGTCGGCGCCGCGCCCAAGCTGCGGGCCACCGCGATGCTCCAGGTGGTGTTCGAGGTCGATGGAACGCTGTCGTCGCCTCGCTCCGTGACGATTGCCCCGGCGACGTGACGGCAGGCCTCGCTGAACGACCGCTTCGATGGGGTGGTGGGGGCGCCGCGCGGTCTACGAGCCGAACGTCAGCTCGAGCACGGTGACGTCGTCTTCGACCCGCAGCGCGCTGAGCCCCTCGAGGAACACCTGCTCGCGCTCGCCGGTCGCCTTGAGCAGCTGATCGGCCACCACCGAGAGCTCCAACCAGCTCGGGTTCTCGAGCACGTGGCTGTGGTACCCGCCGCGATCTTCGGTCTGCGCTTCGACCCGGCAGCGCCCCTCGAACGCGCGGCGGTCGAGGTTGTCGACCGGCAGCCCGTCACTGCCCAGCGGGAAGGCGTCGTACACCACCCGCGGCGCCTCGACCTTCTCCAGCACCCGCGCGCGAATCGCAGTGCGAATCGCGTCGAACACCTCCTGCGGCGGAGCAGGGTCGAGCATGCGCACCGCGATGCCCGGCGCCGGCGAGCTGCCCGAGAGCGCATCGACCGCCATCGACAGCTGCGCCATCGCGTCGGGCGTGGCGGCCTCCATCGTGGTCCACCCGCGGCAGTCGAGCTGCACCACCGCCCGGTCACCGGCGATGTCCACCGCCGGCTCCGCCGCGCGAACCTCCACGGTCACCGAGAGCGAGCTCAGCCGCTCCAGCGCGCCGGGCGACAGCCGCGGCGTTTGCGCTGCCAGCGCCCGGTGCACCGCCTTGGCGTGCCACCGCTTCTCTCGCGCGTCGACGTTGAGCGAAGTGAACACGTGCCGCCCTTCTCAGGGGCCCTGCGGGTTCGCGCCGTGCAACACGCCGCCGCCTCTGGTGCCCACCCAGACCTCGGTGGGGCTCGCTCCGTTGATCGCGGTCACCTCGCGCTGCGAGCCGGAGTCGACCAGCACCCAATCGGCGCCGTCGAAGCGCAGCGCGAAGCCGAAGCTCACCGGGTAGGAGGTGAAGCCGACCATGTAGAAGTTGTCGACCGTCGAGCCCCACAGCCCGTTCACCATGTCGGGGATCACCCCGCCCGGGTCCTGAATCACGTTCAGGTTCACGTTGTCGTAATAGAGCCCGTAGTCGCCCTGGCCGAACGCCCACACCTCCGAGGGCCCCGGCGTCCACGCGGCGCGAAACGGCAGCGGGTTCACGTTGGCCTGCACCTTCGCCGACCACACGCCCTGGGTGCGCGAAGCGATGATGTAGTCGCCTGCTGCCCACTGCTCGTAGTCGTCGTGACAGGCGGTGGCGTAGAGGTCGGCGCTCCCCAGCGTGCTGAGCGAGTTCAGCATCGACGAGGTGCCCTTGTAGAAGCCGCCGTTGCCGCCCGCACCGTAGAGGTTGGTGCCGCAGAAGCTCAGGCTGTTCACCGGCCCGATCAGCGACGAGCCGATCTGCGACCAGGCGTTGCCGTCCCAGCGGAAGATCGCGCTGTCGGTGGTGACGATCACCTCGCTGCCGCTCACCGCCACCACCGAGTGCAGCGCCCCGAACTCCGGCTGCACCGCGCCTCCGAGCAGCTCGAAGTCGCCCGGGCCCACCCGCGAGTAGACGTACCCGGTCGCGACCGAGCAGTCGGCCACCTGGCAGTCGTTGGCGATCGCGATCACCGCGTCTTGGGTCACCGCCACGCCCTTCACGTCGAAGTAGAAGCCCCTCGACAGCTCGGTGAAGGTGCCGGCGCCGTACTTCCACACCGCGCCGTAGTCGCCCACCACGTAGCCCACCGTCGAGCTGGGGCCGCCGCCGAAGAACCCGCGCGGCAGCTGCGGCGAGCGCATCGCGATCAACGTCCACCCTGGGGGCAGCGTCGGAGTGCCGCCGTCGGAGCTCCCGCCATCTGCACCGCCGTCGTCGATGCCCGCGTCAGACGCACCCGCGTCGGGGTCTCCCGCATCGGGCACGCCACCGTCGGCCGGCACCGCCGCCGCAGGGTCGTAGACCAGAATGTAGCCGGCCTTGTTCACCCGGCCCGCGATCACGAACTTGCCGTCGACCCGCCCGAGCGCGGTCGCCTCGTCGAAGCCGGGCACCGCGGGGAGGTTGATCGCGGTCCACCCCATGTTCTGAAAGTGCCAGAGCTTGTTGCCGCCGACCGCGTAGCCCTCGGAGCCGGTGCCGTCGACCAGCAGCCCGGCGGTCAACAGCACCGCCAGCTGCGTCTGGTAGAGCGAGTTCCACACCTTCTTCGACGGGTCGTAGATGTAGATCGAGCCGCGCGAGCCCAAGGTGACGTAGCCGCCCGCGCCGTCGCCCACCACCGACAGCAGCGTCTCGAACGAAGGCGAGTACTCGGTCGACCAGGTGCCGGCGTTGAGCATCAGCACGTCGTTGCCGTCGCCCACCGCCATCCCGTAGGTGCCGTCGTACCAGAGGGTGCGCGGCTGCGAGCTGGCGAAGGTCTGCACCTTGGGCGGCATCGAGGTGCCCTGCATCTGAATCAGCACTCCGGTGTTGCCGATCACGCCGACCGCGACCGCGTTGTCGACGTTGCTGCCGCCGACCGCCTTCAAGATCATGCCCGGCTGCGAGAACAGGCGCGTCCACTGACCGCCCGAGTCTTCGGTGAGCACGGTGCCGTTGGCGCCCACGAACACGGTGCCCAGGCCGCCGGGCGCCAGCGCGCCGCCCCACAGATCGTTGCCGGTGGGGAAGGGGTTCTCGTGCACGAAGGTCGAGGGGCCGGCGGTGGTGCCCTGCACCTTCACCGTCGCGGTGGCGGTCATCATCCCCGAGGTGGCGGTGATGGTGGCGTTGCCCGGGTCGGTGGCGATGAAGTCGCCCACCCCAGAGCCGGCGTCGGCCACCGGGTCGACCTCGCCCACGCGGTAGGGCGCCACCGTCCACGTCACCGGAGCGTCGAGCACCATGCCGGTGGGGTCGGTCACCTTGGCGGTGAAGGTCTGGTGATCGCCGACGTGCAAGAACGCGCTGGTCGGGTCGATCGTCAGCTGGGCCACGTTCGCCTGCGACGGGCTGGTCACCCAGAACAGGCCGAGCTTGTCGGTGCTCGCCTGCACCGACTTGAACATCTCCAGGGTGGAGACGCCGGGCAGCTGCAGGAACGCGTCGTTGCCCTGCTGGCGCCGCATGTCGAAGGTGCCGTGGTCGACCGCCTGGGGAATGCGATCGTCGATCCACGGGAGGGTGATGCCGATCGGCGACTTGAACACCGTCGAGGTGGGCGACACCCGGTAGCCGAAGCTGATGCGGGTGCGGCCGGCGATCTCGGGCACCCCGGTGTCGACCACCGTGATGGTGATGATCGTCTCCTGGTCGACCGCGCCCTTGGGAATGTTGAAGCTCGCCCCGTCGCGAATGAACAGGCCGCCCTCGGGCGTGACCACGATCGGCCCACCGCCGTCTTGACCGGTGTCGATGCTGGGAGGACACCCGCACAGGAGCAGTGCGAGCGCGAACAGCGGCAAACCCTTCAAAACACCCGTGCGGAGCATTGGTTCAACGAACCTTCCATCGGCCCGACCTTGCAGCAATGGATCGAATGTATAGGAATCGGTGGCCGTCTTGAACGTTGGAACGCCTCGAGTGGGTCAGAAGTGGAGGACTGGAAACATGCGGATGTCGAAAGCGGTGGTCGGAGTGCTGTGGCTGGTCGCGCTGGTGGTGCCCGCGCAGGCCCTCGCCCAGGGCAAAGAAGCAGCGCTGCCGACGCTGGCCCCCCTGGTCGAGCAGGTGAAGGGCGCGGTGGTGAACGTCGACGTTCAGGCCCGCCGCGGCGAGGCCGATGACGAGAACGGCGGCGAGCTCGACCCGCTGGAGCGCTTCTTCGGGCGCAACCGCAACCAGATTCGGGCCGGCATGGGCTCGGGCTTCATCATCGACCCCAAGGGGCTGATCCTCACCAACAACCACGTGGTGCAGGGCGCGGTCGCGATTCGGGTTCGCATGGAAGACGGCCGCAGCTTCGACGCTTCGGTGGTGGGCCGCGACCCGCTCACCGACGTGGCGGTGATTCAGGTGAAGGGCAAGATCGACGGGCTGCCGACGGTGAAGCTGGGCGACTCCTCGGCGATGAAGGTGGGCGACTGGGTGATGGCGATCGGCAACCCGTACGGGCTCGCCTCGTCGGTGTCGCTGGGCATCGTCAGCGCGATGGATCGAAACATTCACGCCGGCCCCTATGATCAGTTTCTGCAGACCGACGCCGCGATCAACCCCGGCAACTCCGGCGGCCCGCTCTTCAACCTCAAGGGCGAGGTGGTGGGCATCAACACCGCGATCGTCGCCCAGGCCTCGGGCATCGGCTTCGCGGTGCCGTCGAACGTGGTGCGCTCGGTGATCCCGCTGCTGGAGCGCGATCACGTGGTCACCCGCGGCTGGCTCGGGGTCGGCATTCAAGACGTCGACGCCTCGCTGGCCAAAGCGCTCAACGCGCCGGTCACCGAGGGCGCGCTGATCACCCAGGTGAACCCCGGCTCCCCCGCCTTCGTCGCCGGCGTGAAAGAAGACGACGTGGTGGTCTCGCTCGACGGGCAGAAGGTGTCGTCGGGCAACGCGCTCTCGCGCACGGTGGCCTTCAAGCGGCCCGACTCGGTGGTGGCGCTCGGCGTCTACCGCGGCGGCAAGCAGGTCGACTTGAAGGTGAAGCTCGGCACCCGCCCCGATCTCGAGAAGGTCGGCAACCTCACTCCGGCGGAGCAGCAGCAGCCGAAGCAGGGGAGAATCGGCCTCTCGTTCCAGGACCTCGACTCGCAGTCGATCGAGAACGGGCTGCGCGGCGCGATGATCGTCGACGTCGCCGCCGGCTCGCCCGCCGATCGCTCTGGTCTGACGAAAGGCTGGGTGGTCACCGAGGCCAACCGCGCGCCGATTCGCGGGCGCGATGATCTGCTCAAGGTGCTCCAGGGCGCGAAGAGCGGCACCGTGGTGCTGCTGAAGGTTCTGTCTCCCGGCGGCGGCGGGCACTTCCTCCGCGCGCTCGAGATTCCCTGAAGTCTCAGAATCTGATCGTGCCCTGAGGTCGGACGTTCTCAGGCGAAAAGAAAGCCTGCGTTCCTCCGTACCTGGGCAGCGGTGTCGTGAAGTACGACACGCACCGATGGAGCACGCGCGCGCCAGCTCCAACATTTCTTCTCGAAACTTTCGGGGCTACCGGCCGTTTAACTCAGAAGAAGGAGCTGGCCCCTGACTTGCTCTAGGTCAGGGCAACGAGGAACTGATCATGTCGGATGACCCCAAAAACACTGTCTCGGAGCGGCCGGTGCGGGTGCCACGAGAGATTGTGCCTGTCATTCGCATGACTTCCGTCGTGAAGGTGACGGTCATCAACGGCCTGCTCACCACCGTGCGTCTGCCGAAGGCAGCGTGAAAACCCCCAGTTGATCAGTTGGTTCGGGTTTCGCCTGTTGCCATGACGATACGTATAGCGTCACGCCGTGTAGCGTCACGCTTGCTCAGTGCCCTCCAAAAATGTTAGTGAAGGTCGCTCCGAGGCCGATTTTTAGGCATTTTGCGCGCTTCGGCTGTGCTGGCAGATGCGGATCAAACGACTCGACATCACCGGCTTCAAGTCCTTCATGGACAGGGGCGTCTTCGCGTTCGGCGAGGGCGTGACCGGCGTCGTCGGCCCGAACGGCTGCGGCAAGTCGAACGTGGTCGACGCGATTCGCTGGGTGATGGGCGAGCAGTCGGCGAAGAACCTCCGCGGCCGCGGCATGGAAGACGTGATCTTCAACGGCTCCGAGGCGCACCCGCCGCTCTCGATGGCCGAGGTCACGCTGACGTTCGCGATTGATCCGGTCGACCTGATGCCGCCGCAGTTCGCCGGGCTGCCCGAGGTCTCGGTCACCCGCCGCATGTTCCGCGGCTCGAACGAATCAGAGTACGAGATCAACAAGACCGCCTGCCGAATGCTCGACATCACCGAGCTCTTTCTCGGCACCGGCGTGGGCAAGAGCGCCTACTCGATCATCGAGCAGGGCCGGGTCGGTCAGATCGTCTCGTCGCGCCCCGAAGATCGCCGCGCCTTCATCGAAGAGGCGGCGGGCGTCACCAAGTACAAGTCGCGCCGCAAGGCCGCCGAGCGGAAGATGGAGGCGACCGAGCAGAACCTGCTCCGCGTCAACGACGTCGCCTCCGAGCTCGCCACCCGGCTCTCGTCGCTGGAGCGCCAGGCGAAGAAGGCCGAGAAGTACAAGAAGCTGAAGGCCGAGATGCGGGAGATCGAGCTGCACTCGCTCTCGCACCGCTGGCTGGAGCAGCTGGCGGGCAAGAAGACGCTCGAGGCCCAGCTCACCCAGCTGAACGAGTCGGAGCGCGAGAAGTACCAGGCGCTCCAGCAGGCCGAAGACACTTTGAGCTCCAAGCGTCTCGAGCTCGAGCGCGAGGCGTCGCAGCTGCGCGAGCAGAGCGTTTGGGTGTCGGAGCGCTCCGGCAAGCTGCAGCTGGAGCAGCAGAAGCACCAGCACGAGCAGGCCGATCGCTCCGCCGAGGGCGAGCAGTTCAACCGGCTGTCGAGCCAGCGCGCGCAAGACGAAGAGCGCAAGCAGCAGCTCACCCAGGGCCTGAGCGACTCCGAGACCGAGCTGCATACGGTCGAGGCGGCGCGGCTCGACGAGCAGGTCGAGCTCCAGGTCGCCGAAGAAGAGAACCGCCGGGTCGAGAAGCTCACCAAAGAAGTCGGCGAGCGGCTCCAGAGGGAGCGCGAGGCCCAGTTGCTGGTCTCCACCCAGGCCGCGAACCAGGAAGCGCAGCTGTCGGCGCTCCACGAGAAGCAGGTCGACCTCCAGGGCCGGCGCGCCGCGGTTCAGGGCGAGCGCGAGGGCCTCGAGCAGGAGCTGGCCCAGGTCGAGCACGCCCGGGCCGAAGTACTGGAGCGGCTCTCCCAGACCAAGGCGGCGGCGCAAGACTTCGCGACCCGCAAGGGTGAAGAAGAGGCGCGCCTCGATCGCACCCGCGAAGAGTTCGCCGAGAACGAGATTCAGGTGATCTGCCTGCGCGAGGAGCTGGCCGACAAGCGCAGCCGCCTCAACTCGCTGCTCGAGCTGGAGCGCAACTACGAAGGCTACGACCGCGGCGTGCGCGCGGTGATGCAGTCGGCTGGCCCCACCGCCGACGACGCCAAGGCCGCCGGCATCTTCGGCCTGGTCGCCGACGCGGTGCGCGCGCCGCAGGAGTACGAAAAGGCAATCGAAGCCGCGCTCGGCTCCAAGCTGCAGCACGTGATCGTCGAGAACGCCGACCTGGCGTTCACCCTCGCCGCGCGGCTTCGCGACGGCGCCCAGGGCCGCTCGACCTTCGTGCCGGTGCCGAAGCTGCCGTCGCTGCCCGAGGGCACCCCGGCGCTCGACCTGCCGCCGCCCGATCGCGACGAGAAGGTGTTGGCGTTCGCGGCCGAGGTGGTCAACGCGACCGACGCTTCGCTGTCGCCGCTGGTGAAGACGCTGCTCGAAGGGGTGGCCCTGGTCGCCAACCTGGACGACGCGCGCGAAGTGGCGCAGCGCCGGCCCGAGCTGACCCTGGTCACCCGCGAAGGCGAAGTGCTGGCGCCCGGCCAGGTGCTCACCGGCGGCGTGATGGAAGGCGCGGCGGTGGGTGCGCTCCAGAAGAAGCGCGAGATCGCCGAGCTGCAGGAAGAGCTGAAGTCGGTCGAGGGCCGCTACAACGAGATCGTCACCCGGCACTACGAGCTCCAGAAGCGCATGGGGCAGTCGGAGGGTGTGCTCAAGGGGCTGTCGAAGCACCAGCACGCCGAAGAGGTCAGCCTCGCCGCCCACGAGAAAGAGCTCACCCAGACCGCGAGCAACGTCGCCAAGCTGAAAGAGCGGCTCGACGCGATCATCAAGGAAGAGTCGACCCAGATCGAGGCGATCGAGCGCCTGCAACGCGAAGAAGAGGCAGCGAAGGGCGAAGTGGCGCACCTGCAGACCGACCGCGACGCGCGGCAGGAGCGGGTGGCGTTGCTGAGCTCGGAGCAGGGCTCTTTGGCGGTGCGCGCCGGGCAGCTGGCCGAGCGGCTGACCGAGGCGAAGGTGAAGGCCGCCGCCACGGTGGAGCGTGCCGAAGCGGTGCGCCGGCAGATTCAGCAGGTTCACGCGCAGCTGAGCGAAGTCGAAGAGCGGCTGGTGCAGGTCGCCCAGGCGCTCGAGAAGTCGCAGCTGCGCCAGGCCGAGCTGACCCAGAGCCTCGACACCCGCTCGCAGTGGCTGGCCAAAGAAGGCGACGAGCTCACCGCCGCGCAGGCCGCGCTCGCCGAGCAAGAGAAGGCGCACGGCCTCTCGGCCGAGAGCGTGCGCGAGCAGGAGATCGCCGCCCGTGCGATGCAGGCGGAGCTGGAGGAGCTGAACCACGGCCTGTCGCAGGTGGCGCTGAAGGAGCGCGAGCTGTCGCTGGAGCTCGAGCACCTGGTCGGCCAGATGTGGGAGCGCCACCAGGTGAGCGTCGGCGAGGCGGTGCACCTGTACCACCAGCGCAAGCCGCCCACGCCCGAGGAAGAGGCGAAGCTGAAGGACCTCAAGGTTCAGATCGAGCGCATGGGCGAGGTGAACCTCACCGCGATCGAGGAGCACGCCCAGCTGTCGGAGCGCCACGGCTTCCTCTTCAAGCAGAAGGCCGACCTCGAGGAGTCGATTCGCAAGCTGAAGGCGGCGATCGTTCAGATCGATCGCACCTCGCGCGAGCGGTTCCAGCAGACGTTCGAGGCGGTGAACGAGAAGTTCCAGCAGATCTTCCCCCGCCTGTTCGGTGGCGGCCGCGCCGGCCTGCTGTTGACCCAGGAGCTCCCGGGCCAGGAAGCGGGCGTCGAGATCGTCGCCCAGCCGCCGGGCAAGAAGCTGCAGTCGGTGTCGCTGCTGTCGGGCGGTGAGAAGGCGCTCACCGCGGTGTCGATGATCTTCGCGATCTTCCTGATCAAGCCGACCCCGTTCTGCCTGCTCGACGAGGTCGACGCGCCGCTCGATGAAGGCAACGTCGGCCGCTACAACCAGATGGTGAAAGAGATGTCGAAGCAGTCGCAGTTCATCTTGATCACCCACAACAAGCGCACGATGGAGATCGTCGACACCCTGTACGGCGTGACGATGGAAGAGCCCGGCGTGTCGAAGCTGGTCGCGGTGCGCATGCAGGAAGCCGCGAACTCCGATCAGCCGCAGGTCGCCTGAGCGGTTAGCGAACCCAGCTCTTCACCTCGCGGGCGAGCCGCTCCGGGAGATCGACCTTCACGTCGCCGACCCGCAGCGAGCCGCGCTGCACGATCAGGTCCCGCTTCAGCGCGACCTCCTGCGCGGCGCCGCTCAACAACAACCGGTCGAACATCGCGGTGCGCTGAGGCTCGGCGATCGCGAGCACCGCGCGCGCCAGCAACCGCGCCTTCGGGCTGGCCCAGGTGCCGGTCTTGCCCACCGCCGCCTCGAACGCAGCGTCTCCATCTTCGAGAAAGATCACCCGATCGCCCTCGAGCACCAGCGCGCCGCTGCGGCCGGTGGTGCGGCTGCCCTCGAGCACGATCGCCTGGTGGCCGGTGTTGCCGCGAATCGCGTCGAACGGAGCGTGATTGAACAGCTCGATCAGCGTCGCCACCGCGGCGGCGTCTTCGACCGCGCTCAGCTGAAGCGTGCCCAGGCCGGCGATGCTCAGCGTCGCCTCCAGCGGCTGGTAGTGAATGCCGCCGCGGGGAATGCGCACCTCGATCGGCGCGCGAAACGTTCGTCGAAGCCGGAGCCGATCGGGAAAAACCTCCAGCTGGGTCGCCAGCCGCCACAGCCCGGCGAGCGGGGCGCGCACCAGCGGCTCGGCGGCGCTCGGCGGCACCGCCTCGGCGATCACGTACTCCAAAATCCACTGAATGCGGCCGGTGGCGAACGCGCTGCTGAACCGGCCGGTCTCGGTGAGCGGGGTGGCGAGCGCGAGCATCGGGTCGAGGTGGGCGATCAGCTCGGCGCGTGAGCGGCGCAAGCGGTCGATCAGCTCCGCGGGCTCCGACTCGGGCCCCCAGGCTTCGCGCTCCAGGGCGCGCTCGACCTTCTGGAGCGCCTCTTCGATCAGCGGCTCTTCGTTCTTCATCCGCTCCAGCGCCGAGAGGTGACGGCCGGCGCGGCTGCGCCACGGGTCGCGCAGGAGCTTTCGCGCCCACTGGTAGCGCTCGATCGCCTTGTCGAGGGTCTCGGCCGCGCCCTCCAGGCGAATGCGCATTTCGGCGGTGCTAACCGGCCGTTTTCGCGGGGACTTCTCCACCTGGGGCGAGTCTCACAGATCTTTCGGTGGGGCGGGCCGTTTCAAAATCAACTCCTTCCCAGAGGTCACCACATGAAACGCCTTGCCCTTGCCGCGGCCTTCCTGGCCGCGCTGACGGCCGCTCCTTGCCTGGCGGCGCCCGATGCCAAACCGCAGCCCAAGATTCAGATCGCGATCCTGCTCGACACCTCGAGCTCGATGGACGGTTTGATCAACCAGACCCGCGAGCAGCTGTGGAAGATCGTGAACACCTTCGCCACCGCCAAGCGCGACGGTCAGAAGGCGCGGCTGGAGCTGGCGCTCTACGAGTACGGCAACGACCGGCTGTCGGCCGAGAGCAAGTGGATCCGCCAGGTGAGCCCGTTCACCTCCAACCTCGACAAGGTGTCGGAGGACCTGTTCTCGCTGAAGACCAACGGCGGCGAGGAGTACTGCGGCGCGGTGATCGCCAAGGCCACCCAGCAGCTCGAGTGGTCGCACAACAAGGGCGACCTGAAGCTGATCTACATCGCCGGCAACGAGCCGTTCTCGCAGGGCCCGGTGAACTACCGTGACTCGGTGAAGGCGGCGATCGAGCAGGGCATCGTGGTGAACACCATTCACGCCGGCTCGGAGTCGGACGGCATCAACGGCCACTGGAAAGACGCCGCGGTGCTCGCCGACGGCAACTTCATGACCATCGACCAGAACCGGGCGGTGGTGCAGATCGCGGCCCCGCAAGACGCGGAGATCGCCAAGCTGGGCGCGAAGCTGAACGAGACGTACATCGGCTACGGCGCCGAGGGTGGCGAGTCGGTCGCCCGCCAGGCCGCGCAGGACAAGAACGCCGCCAGCATGTCGGCGGGCTCGGCCACCGCGCGCGCGGTCTCGAAGTCGTCGGCGGCCTACGACAACTCGGAGTGGGACCTGGTCGACGCGAAGAAGGCGGGCAAGAAAGACGTCAGCAAGATGACCGAGGCCGAGCTGCCTCCCCCGATGAAGGCGATGAAGCCGGCCGAGCGCGCCGCGTTCGTCGAAGAGAAGTCGAAGGAGCGCACCGAGCTGCAGCAGAAGATTCAGACCCTGAACGCCGAGCGCGAGAAGTTCGTGCAGGCCGAGATGAAGAAGCACGCCGACGAGGGCGGCAAGACGCTCGACGGCGCGCTGCTCGAGTCGGCCCGCAAGCAGGCCTCGAAGCAGGCGATGACGATGGAGTGAGCCGGCAGAACACGCTGGCTTGAGGGCCTCTCCTCAAAAGGGGGAGGCCTTCGTCGTTTCTGGCACGGGTGGTGAAGTGTCTCGGCCCGGAGGATCGATGAAGCGTTTCATCTCGATGATGTTCGGGCTGTGGTTCGCGTCGATGTGGCTCGGCTGCGGCATGGGCGAAGACGAGGCGTGGTCAGACGAAGACGGCGTGGTGCCTGCGGTGGGCGACGAGTACGTGATCGACGGGCCGGCAGTGGAAGAGCCGGTGACCCCCGACCTCGACGTGCTGTCAGAAGCCGCTGGCGAGGCGGAGTAGCTCACACCACCACGGCCGCTCGTTGCTCTCGCCGGTCTGGGCGCCTTCGCGAACCACCAGCCCATCGGGCGCGAGCACCGCGTACCGCATCGGCCGGCCGAGCGCGGCGTCGAGCGCATCCATCGTGGTGACGTCTTCGTAGGAGAACGCGCGCGGGCCGACCGGGTGCGAATGCACGATCCACCCGAGGTCGTCGCGGTTGCGCCAGATCGCCTCCCACCGCTCGCGGGTGTCGGGCAGGGCGAGCGCAGACGGCCCGGCGTCGCTCCACAGAATCGCGCCCGACGTCGACACCAGAATGCAGACCTCGCGCGCGCTCACGGCCACCTCAGGATCACCAGCACGCCGTCGTCGATCGCCTCCTGAATCACGCCGGGCAGCGACTCGAGGGTCACCAGCTTGTCGCTCGGCGGGTGCCCCAGGCAGATGCCCGAGTCGATCACCTGCAGGCTGAGCGCGTCGGCCACGCTGATGAAGCGCTCTCCGCTGAAGCGGTAGACGACCTCGACCTGATCGCCGTTGATGATCCGCGCCGTCTCCACCCGCGCGCCCGCCTGCTCGAGCGCCTGGGTCGCACGCTCGGTCACGGTCGCCTTCTGCTCGCGAATGCGCGCCGCCCGCCGCTCCAGCTCGACCTCGCGCGCCTGCTGGGCCTCGAGCCGCGCGCGCTCCGCCGCCTGCCGCGCGAACAGCTCGGCCATCTCGCGCCGGGCCAGCTCTCGCTCGGCCTCGAGCCGGCGCAGCACCGCGGCCGCTTCATCGGCGCCCCGCTCGGCGACCTCGACCACGTGCGGCCGAACCTCCGGGGGCACGAAGCGCAGCCCGGTTTCCTTCGAGGCCTTGTTGAGCACCGCGTAGGCGAACGCGGTGCGGAGCGTCGCCGGCACGCCCTTCACCCCCGCGAGCGGCTTGCCCTCGGCGAAGGCGCCGCGCACCGCGGCCTCGGCGTCGGTCTCGAACTCCAGCGAATCGAACAGCAGATCGCCCGAGGGCCAACGGCGGCCCTTCACCGGTGAGAACATCGCCGGCTCGTCGGCGGGAGGCAGCAGCACCAGCTCGGCCACGCCTCCGTCACGCACCAGCCGCCCCTCGAGCCAATGCCCCCGCACCGCCGGCAGGTCCGCCAGGTCGGGCGCGTCGGCCGGCCCGTCGGCCGTGGCGATTCGCCCCTTCACCGTGAAGCGGTACCAACCCGGGGCGTCGGGCGGCTTCTGCACCCGCAACCGCCTGTCTTTCGCGTCGACCGCGTCGCCACCCACGTAGGGGAGCACGAGCTGCTGCTGCTGATTGAGGAATTTCCGGTAGTCCAAGCAACCATCCGGCGGGGCAGGTGTTGATGGAGGTTATGCTCTCGGGGGTGCGGAACGCTTCATTGATCGCGTTGCTGCTGCTGGGCTGCGGCCGCACCCTCACCTACGAGCCGAGACCGAAGCCGGCCGTCTGCGGCGACGGCCAGGTCGACCCCGGCGAGGAGTGCGACGACGGCAACACGCTCGCCACCGACGCCTGTCTCCCGTGGTGCGTGAAGGCGAAGTGCGGCGACGGCTACATCGAGACGCACGCCGAGCAGTGCGACGACGGCAACACCAACGACGACGACTTCTGCACCAGCCATTGCGGGCCTCCGGGGTGTGGCGACGCCATTCTGCAGACCGGCGAGGAGTGCGACGACGGCAACACCGACGACACCGACGCCTGCCTCTCGAGCTGCCTGAACGCGATCTGCGGTGATGGCCGGGTGCGCGCGGGCGTGGAGCAGTGCGACGACGGCAACGAAATCGACGACGACGACTGCTCCAACGGCTGCACGCTGCCGGTGTGCGGCGACGGCAAGAAGCAGGGTCACGAGGAGTGCGACCTCGGCCCCGACAACGGAGACCGGCCGGCGTTTCTGATTTCCCAGCCGTCGGGCATGAAGATTCAGACCAACCCGCTGGTGAAGGAGAAGTCGGCGAAAGACTTCTACGACTACTTCTCGGCCAGCTCCCACACCGGGCTGGAGGTGGTGAGCGAGAGCCGCATCTACCTCTACGTCGACGCCACCACCGGCCGCTTGAGCCTGATTCTCACCCACGGCATCGACGACAACACCGGCATCATTCAGCCGCCCGCGAAGGTGAACATGGACGTCACCGGTCTGCCGGCGCCGGTCACCATCGACCTCGCCGACGACGACTCGAGCGAGTTCTTCATGAACGGCCCGGGCACCGCCTCCGGCCGGTGGAACTTCAATCGCAACAGCGACGGCGGAGTGCTCGGCGGCTTCCCGTTCCCCGGCACCTGGAAGGTGGTGGTGACGCCGACCTTCATCATGGGGCTCACCACCTGGGGCTGGGTGAAGGACGACGAAATGCGGATCCCGCTCGAGATGGACGAGCCGATCACCATCGAGGCGCTCGACACCCAGAGCGCCTGCCGCACCGATTGCACGATTCCGCGGTGCGGAGACGGCCGGCTCGACGCCGCCGAGGTCTGCGACGACGGCAACACCACCGGTGGAGATGGTTGTTCCGCCGACTGCAAATCGCTGCAATAGCGGCAGGGGATGACCCGGTCGCGTTGGGCCGATGCCTCGCTGTGGGTGATCGCGGCGCTCTTCGTCGCGATGCTGCCGCTGGCATGGGTGAGCCGCTGGCTGGCCGGGTTCTCGAATTGGCAGACGATGCTCGCGCTGCCGCTCGCCGCCGGTGCGTGGTGGCTCACCCGGCAGCAGGCGTGGAAGACGCTGACGTTTTCTCCCGCGGCGCGGCGCGCGTTCTTCGCCGGTGCGTGGGTGTGGCTGGTGGCGATCGCGGTGTCGAAGTGGGCCGCGTTCGAGGTCGGCGGGGTCGACTTCAGCATCTTCGACTGGATGCTCCACGGCATCGCGCACGGGCGGTTCGGCTGGTCGCCGATCTACGACGTGAACCACTTCGGTGTGCACCCGAGCTGGGTGCTGCTGACGCTGGTGCCGGTGCACCTGCTGAGCGAGTCGCCGGTGCCGCTGCTGGTGGCCGGCGCGTCGCTCTACGCGGCCGGCGCGTGGGTGCTGTTTCGCTTCGCCGCGCCCAAGGTGGGGGAGCCGCTGGCGTTCTTGCTCGCGCTCGCGTTCGTCACCCATCCCCTCGACACCGGGAACCTGATCTTCCGGCCTGAGTCGTTCTACCCGGTGCTGCTGCTCGCGTTTGTCTGGGCGTGGGAGAGCGGGCGCGCGGTGTGGATGGGCCTGTGCGCGGTGGCGGTGCTGTGCGTGAAGGAGGACGCCGCGGTGGTGCTCGGCGCGTTCGCGCTCGGCGAGGTGGTGTTCGCCGCCGATCGCCGAAGGGCAGGGGCGGCGCTGCTGGTGGGCTCGGTGGTGGTGCTTGCCGCGAACCTGCTGTGGATTCAGCCGGCGTTGCTCTCGCAGACCGGGGTGAGCAAGCCGCAGTACCTCACCTTCTGGTCGATCTACGGCGACACCCCGCGGTCGATCGCCGCGGGCATGGTGATGCACCCGCTGGTGGTGCTGAAGCAGCTCGTCACTTCGGGGTTCTGGTTGTTCCTCGCTCCGGTGCTGTTCCTGCCGCTGTGGTCGCGGCGCGCCGCGTTCGGCATCGCGCCCACCGCGTTCATTCTCGGCTCCGCGTCGTACGAGATGATGCACAAGTGGGGCGGGTACTACGCCGCGCCGATCGTCCCGTTCTTGTTCTACGGGCTGGTGCAGGCCGCCGGCGATGAGCGGTTGAAGCGGGTGCTCCGCGGGTGGCAGGTGATGGCGGTGGCCCTGGCCGCGATCGTCGCGCCGCTGATCAAGGGCGGGATCGCGGTGGCGAAACCTCAGCCGGCGCGGCTCGAGGTGATGTCTGCCGTGAGGGCGCGCGGCATCGAAGGGCTCTGCGCGCAGGTCATCTTGTTTCCCCATCTCGGGCATCCGAATGGGCTCCGGCCGTGGTTCGACCCGGCGTGCCAGCAGAGCGGGGCGGTGTTGATCGCCGCGCCTGGGTTGGATCCGTTCCCGTTCACCCGGCAGCAGGTGCAGCAGGTGGTGGATGACGCGCGGGTCGCCGGTAAGGCCGAGGAGCTCGGCGAGGGCGTGGTGCTGGTTCGCTGGTAGGCTCCGACAGCCGTGCTCGTCAGCCCGCCTTCAGCTCGAGCAGGGGCGTCTTCATCACCCGCTCGACCCAACCATGGCTCGCGGCGCCGCCGCCGACCGGCACCGGCGCGTCCATGAACGCCTTCAGCACCCGAGGCACCTGGTACGGGTCGTCGAACGAGTCGGCCTGCACCTCGCTGTAGGGCACCTTCATCTGCGCCGCGCAGGTGCGCACCGTGTTGCCGCGCGCCGCGTTGCCGGCCACCGACACCAGCATCGCCATCGCGCCCACCGCGTAGCCGCAGTCGCGAAACACCCGCGCGAACTGGTCGCCCGCCTCACCGGCCTCGTCGCCCACCACGATCACGATCAGCCGCGCGCTGTCGGGGAACCGCACGCCACTCTGGTGAATCGCCCGCACCGCCGCCGCGTGCACCGTGCCGCCACCGGCGCTGATCCGGTCGAGCATGTGCGCCACCGCCGCGCGCGACGCCGCCTTCGGCTTCAGCACCGTGCCGGCGGTGTCGAAGGTCGCGATGTGGAGCTTCTCCAGCGGGAAGCCGGCCAGAATTCGGGTCAGCGCGTCCTTCGACTTCTCGATCGCGCCCTGCATCGAGCCCGACTTGTCGATCAAGAACATCACCCGCACGTCGGCCTCGCCGGTCGACTCCGCCACCGCCTTGCGCGCGGCGACATCGGCGGCCTCCTCCAGCTTCTCCTTCAGCTCCTTGTTCTTCACGTTCTTGGCGATGTTGAGCGCGCGCTGGTCGGTCGCCGTCGAGACCGCCTTCTCCCATCGCTCGCGAATCTCCGCGTCGGCCATCAGCCCGAGCTCCTCCAGCGTGGGCGTCATGATCCGCAGGTCGCGATCAGACAGCGTCGGCACCAGCACCGCGAGAATCGCCGGCGTCAGCCCGAGGTCCTTCGGCAGCCGGCCGACGACCTCCTTGTAGGAAAGGCCCTGCGTCTCGATCGCCTCGCAGATCTCCGCCTCGCTCAGGCCGTCGAAGCGGCCCGACTTCTCGAGCTTGAGCCCCGTCATCCCGATCGTGCGGTGACCGCCCGCCGCCTGCTTCTGCTTCCAGCCGAGCGCCTCGAAGAAGCCCTGGTCGGCCGGCTTGTAGCCACACTTGCGCGCCAGCGCCTTGATCGTCTCCTTGAAGCCGGCCTTCACCAGGCCCGCGAGCAGCTGCGGGTTGGCCTCGCGGTAGGCGAGCCACTTCTGGGCCGCCTTCTTCCACCGGCCCAACGGCGGCTTCTTCGAGCCCGGGTCACCCAGGCCCGCCGCGCGGTTCATCTTCGCGATCTCGGGGTGCTCGAGCAGCTCGGCGACGCGCAGCACCGCCTTCGGCGTCATCATCTTGGCCGACTTCTTCTCGTAGTGAAGCATCATCGCCTCACCGATGCGCCGGTAGTCGTCGTCGTAGAAGGCGACCTCACCCTCGTCCTTCACCGGCTGGCCGGCGCGCAGCTGCACCAACATCAACGCCGCGCAGGCGACCTTGAGGTCCCGCCAGTCGGTCGACGACAGCGCGTAAGACGCGAAGTGCGCCATCAGCTCCGCGTTGAGCTTGTTGATCTCGAGCAGCCGCTTGTAGAGCGCGATCGCCGCGGTCGCGTGCAGGCCGGGCTTCACCACCTGAGCGCCCTTCGGCAACGCGCCGCCCTTCGGCCGCATGTGCCAGATGCCGTTCAGCTCGTAACCGGGACGGTTGTGCCACAAGTGGGCAGAAGAGCTGAGCACCAGGTCGAGCAGCTGCTCGGCCGGTCCCAGCTGGGCCTCGGGCAACAGGGGCTTGTTCGCGTTCGCCATGGGAGAGACAAGACTCTAGAGTGGTGCCATGGCTGACGAAGCAGAAAAGGCGCGCAAAGACGAAGAGCGGGGGCGAAAGCTGCTCACCGCGGTGGAGCGAATCGTCGCCGACAACATCAGCTTGAAGGCGTTGGTGCGTGAGGCCCAGGACAAGGCGGTCTCGGCCAGCGCCGACGACGCCTCGAAGAAGACCATTCGCAACACGGCGGCGAAGGAGATCATTCGCACCTTCTCGAACCGCGCCGCGGTGGCGGGCGGAGCCTCCGGCATTCCTTCGCTCATTCCCGGCATCGGCACCCTCGGGAGCATCGCGGTCGCGGTCGGCGGCGGGCTGGCCGAGCTCACCGCGCTGCTCAAGTTCGAGGTGGAGATGACCCTCGCGCTCACCCACCTGTTCGGCTTCGACATCGAAGACCCGCGCGAGCGCCAGCTGGCGTTCCTGCTCGCCTCGGTCGGCACCTACGACGCCGCGGGAAAGAACTTCTTCGTCGACGTGGCCAAGGTCGAAGGCGCCGCGATCTGGAACTACGGGCCCCGGCGGCTGGGCCGCATGGTGGTGACCGCGCTGACGATGCTCGCCGCGCTCAACTTCTGGCGCGGGCTGCTCAAGGCGGTGCCCTTCGTGGGCATCGCGGTCGGCACCAGCATGAACAAGGTGCTCACCCAGCGGGTGGGCGATCGCTGCCACAAAGACCTCGCGCTGCGCCGCAAGATGTTCCTCAAGGAGCGCAAGGCCGCCCGCGCCGCCGCGGAGGGCAACGGCGCCGCTCCGAAGAAGAAGAAGAAGCGCCCGGTGTCAGACGACGCCGACCTCGATCACTGAGCCGTCAGAGCAGGCCTTTGCCTTTGATCTCGAGGTACGCGTTCACCACCTTTGGCCCGAAGTCGGCCGGGGTCGAACGCACCACCCTCGCGCCGGCGTCGCGCAGCCGCGCCACGGTGTGACGGTGCTCGTCTTCCAACCGGGCGGCGATCACCCGCTGGGTCGCCTCTTCCGCGCCCGAAGGCGGTTGCAGCAACAGCTCGTGCAGCTGTTGATCGGCGAGCGACGCCACCAACGGCAGGTGTCGCGGCACCAGCTTCAGCGTGCGCTTCAGCAGCGCCGCGGAGGAGCCGGCGTCGAGCAGATCGGTGAACACCAGCACCAGCGCCCGCTTGCTCCCGCGGGCGAAGGCGGTGTCGAAGGCGCGGCCGTAGTCGCTCTCGTCGAGGGTGGCGCGCACCGCGTAGAGCTGGCGGGTGATCGCGCTCATCGCCTCCGGGCCCTTGCGCGGCGGCAGCCACGACACCACCTGGGTGGAGAACGCCATCACCCCCACCAGGTCGCCTTCGTCGAGCGAGACCTTGGCCACCCTCAGCGCGGCGTCGACCGCGTGCTCGATCTTCGGCCGCCCCGCCACCTGGCCGGCCATGTGCCGCCCGCAGTCCAACAGCAGCAGCACCAGCTGGTTCCGCTCCGGGCGGTGCTCGCGCACCATCGGCCTGCCGCGGCGCGCGGTCGCTTTCCAGTCGAGGTGGCGGCGGTCGTCTCCCGGCCGGTACTCGCGCAGCGAATCGAACTCGCGCCCTTCGGAGATGCGGCGGAGCGTGCGGCGCGACTCGTCTTCTCTCGCCCGCACCAGGCTGAGCGCGTCGCGGGTGAGCGCCGACAGGTCGGGGTACACCTGCACCTTCTGCGCGAGCGCCACCTTGCCTTGCCGCTGCGCCAGCCCCCACGGCCCGGTCAGCCGCAGGTGCACCTGCGAGAGCTCGAGGTCTCCCCGCTCCAACGGGGTGAGCCACCAGGTGAGCGTCAACGGCGCTTCGGTCAGCTCGAAGCTCTGGCGGTGCGCTTCGACCACCGGCCCGGGCGGCACCGTCTCGCGCAGCTCGCCGCTCAATGGCCGCGCGCCGGGGGCGAGGGTGAGCAGCAGCCGCACCTGGGTGCGCACGCCCGAGGAGATCACCTGCGGCAGCTCGCGCGCCACCGTCAGCGCCGACAGCCGCGGCGCGCGCAGCCAGTCGATCAGCACCAGCAGCACCAGCGCGACGTCGAAGGCCAGCAGCAGCCAGGCGACCGAGCCCGACAGCACGGTGAGAATCGCGGGGAGCAGCCCCACGGCGGCCAGCGCCACCGCGCGGCGGGTCGGCACTAGCGGGGAACCTCGACCCGCTCCAGCGTCTGGCGAATCACCTCTTCGGCGGTGAGCCCCTCGATCTCCGCCTCTGCTTTGAGGATCAGCCGGTGGTTGAGCACCGAGGGCGCCACTTCTTTCACCTCGTCGGGGGTGACGAAGGTCTTGCCGTGCAGCACCGCGCGCGCCTTCGCCGCCGCCAGCAGGCTCTGGCCGGAGCGGGGAGACGCGCCCAGCTTCAGCCGCGGGTTCTCCCGGGTCGCCCGGGCGAGCCGAATCACGTAGGCGACGATCGACTCGTCGACCCGCACGTTCGCCGCCAGCCCCTGCAGCTCGATCAGCTCCTCGCTGTTGAGCACCCGCTTCACCTCGGGCTGCTGGCCGCGTCTCTCGTGAAAGCGGGTCAGCATCAGCTTCTCGGCCGCCTCGTCGGGGTAGCCGACCTTCACCCGCATCATGAAGCGGTCGAGCTGCGCCTCGGGGAGCGGCCAGGTGCCCTCGAGCTCGAGCGGGTTCTGGGTGGCGGCGACGAAGAAGTGCCGCGGCAGCTCGTGGGTCTTCCCGTCGAGCGAGACCTGCCGCTCCTCCATCGCCTCCAGTAACGCGGCCTGGGTCTTCGGCGGGGTGCGGTTGATCTCGTCGGCGACCAGCACCTCGGTGAACACCGGGCCTTTGACGAGGTGAAAGGTGCCGTCGGTGGGCTTGAAGACGCTGGTGCCGAGAATGTCAGACGGCATCAGGTCGGGAGTGAACTGCACCCGCGCGAACGAGAGCCCGAGCGCCTGGGCGATCAGCCGGGCGATCAGCGTCTTCGCCACCCCGGGCACGCCCTCCAGCAGCACGTGGCCGCGGGCGAGGAAGGTGGTGGTGAGATCGGCGAGCACGGCGCTCTGGCCGAGCACCACGTTCGAGAGCGAGCTCTGGAGCCGCTCCAACGGCGACGCCATCAGCGCGACTTCTCTTTCAAGCCCATCACCGTGCCGGCGAGCGCCACCACCGAGGTGATCAGCGCGATGAACACGCCCGCTTCAGGGCGAGACACCCAGCGCTCGAAGTTGCCGATCGGCGAGCGGGCCATCGTCGAGTCCCAGCTGATCTTCACGTACACCAGGCACCAGACGATGCAGAAGCAGGCGCCGCCGAACTGAATCAGCCAGGGCACCAGGTTGTTCAGGTTGGGGAACGACTGCCGCACCCGCACCACGATCGCGGTCAGCATCACGATGCACATCAGAAACACCGCGGCGCCGAGGCTCATCAGCCCGAGCACTTCGCCTTCGGTGATCGAGTCTTTCCAGGGGAAGAAGCAGGCGAGGATCGAGGCGAGGGTGCCGAAGAAGGCGATCTTGTCGGCCATCGACAGGTCGACCATGAACGCCTTCACGCTCCCCATCCAATCTTCGGGGTCGACCGCCTGGTAGCCCGGGCCCTGCGCCGGCGCGGGGGGCGGAGCGTTCTCTTTCCAGTCGTTGGCGTCGATCTTCGAGCGCCAGTCCATGTCGCGGGGGGCGCGCACTTCGCGGGCGGGCGCCTCGGGCATCTGCCGTTTGCCGCCCGGTTTCACCGACGGCCCGCCGACGTTGGGCGAGGGCTTGCGCGGCGGTCGCACCCCGCCGGTCACCGGCCGTTTTCCCGTGCCGGGAGCGGCCTTCTTCGGAGGAGGGCGGGGCGCGGCGTCGTCGGGCTCGTCGTCTCGCACCGGCGGCGCGTTGGAGAACAGCGAGGCGTCGAGCACGGCGTCGCACTTCGGGCAGACCGCGGCGTCGTCGGCCACCACCGTGTTGCACGAAGGGCAGTTCATCGTCGGCCGCCATGCTATCTGCACCACGCATGCGTGTCAGGTACTGGGTGCTGCTGGCGTTGGCGTTCACCGCGTGTCCCAAGCGCGAGCCCGATGCGGCTCCGGCTGCTCCGAAAGAGCCCGAAGAGCTGGCCAAGATCGCCGACGCGGAGGACCGCCGCGCGCTGGCCGACGGGCTGCTGGTCAACCTCGCCGCCAACCACGCCGACCCCAAGGTGCGGGTGCGGGCGTACACCGCGCTCGGCCGCATTCAGGAGCCGACCACCCTCGACGCGGTGGTGAAGGGGCTGACCGACAAGGTGCCGGCGGTGCGCGCGGAGGCCGCCTGGGCCTCGGGGATGATCGCGTTCGCCTGGCAGGGGCTGCCCGACGCCGACAAGCTGAAGCTCTCCGACGCGCTCCGCGCCGCCGAAGACCACGAAGACGACGCCGCCGCCCACGACCAGATGCTGGAGGCGCTCGGCCGGGTCGCCACTCCCGGCGCGGTCGACCGCCTGAACGAGCGGCTGATCGTCACCGCGCTGCAGGCCCGGGTCGCGCAGTCGCTCGGGGTCGCGTTCCGGCACGGCGCGAAGTTCCCGATCGCCTCCGCCCGCATGCTCACCGCGCTGCTCAGCCCCGAGCTGCCCGACGCCACCCGCTTCGGCGCTGCCTATGCGTTCGCCGCCAGCAAGGAGCTCGCCGGGCGCGCGCCGCTGCGCTCTTGCCTCACCGACGGCTCGGCCGAGGTGCGGGCGATCTGCGCCAAGGGCCTGGGCGACGTGGGTGAAGACGTCGACGCGGTCGCGCTCAAAGCGCGGGTCGACGACCCCGACTACCGGGTGGCGGTCGAAGCGGTGCGCTCGCTCGCCAAGCTCTCGCAGAAGTGCAAGGCGCTGGTGTGTCCTCCGCTGGGGGCGCTGGCCGATCTCTCTTCGCGCACCGACCGGCTGCTCCGGGGCGACGCGGTGGGCGGTGGCCAGGTGCTGCTCGCGCTCGCCCAGCAGGGCGTGCCGACGGTGGGCGTGCCGGTGCTGGTGCGCATTCACGAGCAGCTGAAGCAGGGCATGGCGACCCAGAGCGACAAGCAGGTGAAGCACGACATCGCCAACCTGGAGTGCCGGTTCGCGGCGGCGATCGATCGCGCCGAGGGCGAGCTCAACCTCGGCCCGCAGTGCGGTGGCGGAGTGATCTCCGACCCGCAGCGCTTCTCGCTGATGCTCACCGAGCTGGCGGAGTCGGCGCCGAAGACGCCCAAGAAGCGGTACGAGCAGGTGGCGCCCTACCTCGACAACCCCGACCCGAAGGTGAAGTGGGCGGCGATTCAGGCGCTGGCCAGCTCGAAGTACCCGGCCGCGGCCGACAAGCTGCGGGTGTTTCTATCGGGGCAAGACCTGGTGCTCGCCGGCGCCGCCGCCAACGCGCTCGCCAAGCTGGGCGACCAGCAGTCGATTCCCCAGGTGCGGGCGCTGGCGCTCAAGTGCCTCACCAACCTCGACCCCGCGGGCGACGTGGCGGAGGCGCTGAAGACCTTCAAGAACAAGGAGTCGGTGGTCGAGCTCAACCAGTGGCTGCAGTCGCCTCAGGCGTTTCTGCGTCACTCCGCCGCCGACGTGATTCAGGCGCTCAGCGGCAAGCCGGTGGCGGTGCCTCCGGTGGAGGCGCCGGCGGAGCCGAAGAAGGGGAGCATGCCGAAAGACGCGACCCTGACCCTGAAGACGGTGCGGGGAGAGATCGTGCTCAAGTTCCTCACCGCCGACGCGCCGCGCACCACCGCGAGCATGTACACGCTGGCGCGCAAGGGCTTCTTCAAGAACACGATCTTCCACCGCATCGTGCCCGACTTCGTGGCGCAGGGCGGCGACCCGCGCGGCGACGGCAACGGTGGCCCGGGCTATGCGATTCGCTGCGAGGTGAGCCACCACCCGTACAACCGGGGCGCGGTGGGCATGGCGCTCTCGGGCAAAGACACCGGCGGGAGCCAGTTCTTTCTCACCCTGGCGCCGCAGCCGCACCTCGAGGGCCGCTACACGGTGTGGGCGGAGATCACCAAGGGGCAGGAGGTCGCCGACGCCCTGCTCGAGGGCGATCAGATTCTCGACGCGCGCGCCGACCCCTGAGCGAGCTTGCTGATCGCCAGCCGCATTCGGGTCTTCACCGTGCCGAGCGGGGTGCCGGTGCGCAGCGCGATGTCCGACTGCGAGAGGCCCTCCCAGTAGGCGAGCTCGATCGACTCGCGCTGCTCTTTGGGCAGCTCGGCGATCAGCTCCTTCATCAGCTGTGCGCTCTGGGCCATCGCGGCCGCCAGCTCGGGGTCAGGTGCGGACCCGGTGGGTTGGGCCGACAGCTTCTCGCTCGCCCGCTCGCGCGCCTGGAGTGAGCGGAGCCGGTCGATCGCGCGGGTGCGGGTGAGGGTGATCAACCACCCCAGCACCGAGGCGCGGCGGGGGTCGTAGCGGGTGGCGTGGCGCCAGAGATCGAGAAACGCCTCCTGCACCACCTCTTCGGCGTCGTGGGGCTCGGCGAGCACTCGGCAGGCGATCGCGTAGGCCTTGGGCGCGAACAGGTCGTAGAGCTTGCCGAGCGCGGCGGCGTCGCCTCGAACCAGCCCATCGAGCAGCACCTGGTCGACCGTTTCGCTCATGCCGGTCCCTTCAACGTGATCACCGCGGCGATGCAGTCTTCACCTTCGAGCGCGGTGAGTCCGTGCTCGCTCCCGGCGCCGTTGTACGCGTCTTCACCGCGCCAGACTTCCTGACCGTTGGTATCGCGAAACGCACCCGCCAACACCAGGATGTGCTCGCCGAAAGGGTGCGGGTGTAACGGAAAGCGAACGTTCGGCTTCAGCCGGAGCATGATGCACTCGTGGCGCAGCCACTTGCCGCCCGGGCTCACCTTGAAGCAGCTCAGGCCGTCGGCGACGATCGGCTTCCAGCTCTTCTCGTCGTAGGCGCGGTCGAGAATCGCCTCTGCTTGGGAGGCGTCGAGGTCGAAGAACGCGGCCAGCCGGTCGGCGTAGACCATCATGCGCCGCGACTCGCGGGCCAGGTCGAGCAGCCGCTCTTTGCCCCCGTCGCCCAGGGTCACGTCGGGGCCACCATGTTTCGAATCGGCTGGGCGGAGGTGTGGCCTTCGAAGCGCCGGTTGTCTTCGGCCTCCATCCGCTCGACGTCTTTGCGAATGCCCTCCCACTCCTCGGGCGGCACCTCGAGAAACGCCTTCACCAGGTTGGGGTCGAGCTGGGTGCCTCCGACGCGGGCGATCTCGGCGCGGGCGACCTCCAGCGGGCGGCCCTTGCGGTAAGGCCGGTCGGAGGTGATCGCGTCGAGGGTGTCGGCGATCGAGAAGATGCGGGCGCCGACCACGATCTTCTCGGAGCCGAGCTTGCCCGGGTAGCCGCCGCCGTCCCAGCGCTCCTGGTGCTGCCAGACGATCATCGAGGCGGCGCGGAGGTAGGGAATGTTCGAGAGCATGCGAAAGCCGATCTCGGGGTGGAGCTTCATCTCCACCCATTCTTCGGGGGTGAGCGGGCCCGGCTTGAGCAGAATCGAGTCGCGCACGCCGATCTTGCCGATGTCGTGGAGCAGCGCGCCCTGCTCGATCTCTTCCAGCTCGAGGCCGCGAATGCCGACCTTCTCGGCCAGCTTGCGGGAGAAGAGCGAGACGCGGCGGGAGTGCCACTGGGTCTCGGTGTCGCGGTAGTCGAGCGCGCGCACCATGCCGTCGAGCAGGCCGTTGGTGCGCTCGATCACCTTGCCCTCGAGCGAGATGTTCATGCCCTCGAGCAGGTTGTTGCGCTCGGCGAGCTCCTGCTGGAGCCGGAGGTTCTCTTTCTTGAGCCCGAAGTGCTCGACCGCCTGGCGCACCACCGCGGTGAGCTCTGCCAGCTGCCAGGGCTTGGAGAGCAGGCGGTAGACCTCGCCGCGGTTCACCGCGTCCATCGCGACCTTGAAGTCGGCGGCGGCGGTGAGCATCAGCCGAACCGCGTGGGGCACGTGCTGCTTGTAGAGGTTGAGCAGCTCGATGCCGTTGAGGTTCGGCATCATGTAGTCGGAGATCGCGACCGAAAAGTCGCGCTCTTCCGCGGCCTTGTTGGGGTCGGTGTGCGCTACAACCGTGTAGCCTTCATTCTGCAGAATGCGGGTCAGCGCCTGGAGGATCAACGCGTCGTCGTCGACGACTACAATCTTGGCCATGGGGGAAGAGCAGCCTACTACGCTTTTTTTCGCCACCGGTCCCCAGTAGGCCTATCGTCGGTTTGCCATGCGTAAGGGGTCTGCACGCACAACCAGTGCGGCCGAACCAGCTCGCGTTCCCGTGATCGTGATGGGCCTGGGCTTCATCGGCCAGGAGGTCGCGAGGGCGGCGCTGCGTTCGGAAGAGGTCGAGCTCGTTGCGGCGGTGGACAAGAGCCCGAAGCTCTTGGGCCGGCCGCTGTCTGAAGTATTGGGTGTGCCCGCCGGCAAGCTGGTGGTGCAGCCGCAGCTGTCGGAGGCGGCGAAGGGCAAGAAGGGCGCGGTGTTGTTGCACGCGACCGGCTCGAAGCTCACCCACGTCTCGAAGGAGCTGTTCGAGGCGTTCGAGCTCAAGCTGTCGGTGGTGTCGTCGTGTGAGGAGCTGTCGTTCCCCTGGTTCCGCCACCCGGAGCTGGCCGACAAGCTCGACGCGGCGGCGAAGAAGCACGAGGTGACGGTGTTGGGCACCGGGGTGAACCCGGGGTTCGTGCTCGACCGGCTGGTGGCGACGGCGGCCCAGGTGTGCGGCCCGGTCCGGCGAATCGCGGCCACCCGAATCGTCGACGCCCGCACCCGGCGCGAGGCGCTCCAGCGCAAGGTCGGGGCGGGCCTCACCGAAGACGAGTTCTTCAAGCTGGTGGAGGCGGAGTCGCTGGGCCACGTGGGCCTGCCCGAGAGCGCGGCGCTCTGTGCGCTGGGCGCGGGCATCGACTGCGACGACTTCGAAGAAGAGATCGCTCCGGTGATCGCCGAAGAAGACATCACCGGCGGGGCGTTCGTGGTGAAGAAGGGCCAGGTGGCGGGCATTCACCAGTCGGTCGCCGGTCTTGCCGACGGGCAGGAGCGGGTGCGGCTGGAGCTCACCATCGCGGTGGGAGCGGAGCCGGCGGGCGACACGATCGAGATCGACGCCGACCCGAAGGTGCGCCTGAAGATCGAGGGCGGCGTGGCGGGCGACCAGGCGACCGCGAACGTGATGGTGAACGCAGCGCCGCGGGTGCAGGCGGCGGAGGCGGGGTTGTTGACGGTGTTGGAGTTACCGGCGGGGAGATAGGGAAAAGATGCTCGACAAGAACGCGGTGGGCCGCAGCACGCCTCCGATGCTGAACGAGGTCGAGAAGGGCGCGATACGCCGCTTCGCCGAGAGCCTGGGCGACTACAACCCGATCTATTACGACGAGGACTACGCGCGGGCCTCGGGCTTTCACACCATCGTGGCGCCGCCGACGTTTCCGGTGAGCTTCAACACCGGGTCCGACCTGCGCGAGATGCTGGGGGTGCCGCTGCGAAACCTGCTCGCCGCGGAGCTCTCGATCGAATACGAGCGGCCGATCGTGGCGGGCGACAAGGTGTTGGTGACGTCGCGGGTGGCCGAGGTGAACGAGCGGCCGTCAGCGACCGGGAAGATCGAGGTGGCGGTGCTGGAAGACGAAGGCCGTGACGAAGACGGCAAGCTCGTCTATCGGCTGCGGCGCAGTCTCCTCGTTCGCGGCGGTAAAGAGGGCTGAGACCAAGATGCCTCCTCGCAAGCTCTACTTCGAGACGGTTCGCGCGGGTGACGAGATCCCCGCGTTGGCCAAGGCCCCGGTCGATCGCGTGCAGCTGGCGCGGTTCGCGGGCGCGACCGGCGACTTCAACCCGCTCCACGTCGACGAGCAGCACGCGCGCGGCCTCGGCATGCCGAGCGTCTACGCGCCCTCGACGTTGGGGATGAGCTTCTTGGGCCAGTTGATCACCGACTGGGCCCGCGGCGCGCAGATCAGGAAGTTCAACGCCAAGTTCATCAAGCTGATCTGGCCGGGCGACACCATCGTCTGCAAGGGCCGGGTGTCCGACCGGCACGGCACCGGAGGCAGCTACTTCATCGAGCTCGAGGTCTGGGCGGAGAACCAGAAGGGCGAGCTGGTGCTGCGCGGCGGGTGCACGCTGAAGGTGTACTTCAACGCCGAAGACGAGAGCCGGCAGAGGTCGGGCCTGGCGCCGCTGATGGTCGAGGTCGGGCGCGAGAGCCTGCTGGGGAAGGTCGAGCTGCAAGACGGTGAGCGCGGCAAGCCGCCGCCGCCTGCGCCGAAGAGCTCGCCGGCGAAGTCTTCGAAGCCGTCGAAGCCGGCGGCGAAGAAGAAGCCCGCGGCGAAGCCGGCGGCCAAGAAGAAGAAGAAGTGACCGCTAATGGCAGGTGCAGCTGCCGTTGGAGCAGCTGAGGCCATCGAGGCAGTACAGGCTGAGTGCCGCGTCGCAGGCTTGGGTCGCGCTGCCCTCGAAGAAGCACTGGTTCGAGTAGCACTCGAAGTCGGTCGGGCAGTCCCCTGTGCTCGTGCACGTCTGTCCATACGCGGTGTCGGCCACGCAGGTGCCTGCGCACGTCGGTGCGCTCTCGTAGTTGCAGCAGAGGTCAGCGGTGTCGCTGGTGCATGAATCGCCCGGCTGGATGCAGTTGTTCGGTGCGCAAAAGCCAGAAGTCGTCGCCTGAAGGCCAGGGCAACACGGCTGGCACGAGTTGTAACGGCGATGGCGGTCGGTGCACCCGCCGTCGGGGATGGCGGTGCACTGGTGGGTGTACGCGTAGCAGAGCTCGCCACTGGGACACGCCTGCGCCGTCCACGAGGTGCCCCCGTCCGCTCCGGCCGCGCACACGAGCAGCATGCCTTGTTGGCAGTCGGTGCTGCCGGGTTGGCATCCGCCGTCGCTCCCGGCATCGGTGCCGGCGTCGGGCGTACATGGGCCGCTTGGGAACCAAACGGGGCCACAGTTGCTTTCAATGTTGTATCGACAGGTGAACAGATTCCCGCCTGGATCGCAGAACAGCTGCCCCTCGTAGCAATAGCCGGTTGGACACTGTGGACACGTGCTCGCCGCGCAGCCGCCTCCCGCAGCGAAGAGGCCACCACCGGCCGCGACTCCGCCACCGGTCGCGATTCCGCCGCCGGTGGAGACTCCTCCACCGGTCGAGACTCCTCCACCGGTCGCGACTCCGCCACCGGTCGCGATTCCGCCGCCGGTCGCCATTCCGCCGCCGGTGGAGACTCCTCCACCGGTCGCGACTCCGCCACCGGTCGCGATTCCGCCGCCGGTCGCCATTCCGCCGCCGGTGGAGACTCCTCCACCGGTCGCGATTCCGCCGCCGGTCGCCATTCCGCCGCCGGTGGAGACTCCTCCACCGGTCGCGATTCCGCCGCCGGTCGCGCTCCCGCCATCTGAGCCAGAGCCACCGGGGTTTGCGCACGAAGCCGCCACGCCGAGTACGACTCCGCAAAAGGCTCCTGAGAGCGTTTGACGTGTCACGTCGCCCTCACTCCGCCAGCGTGGAGTTTCAAATCATAGCGCTCGATTCGGCGCTCTGCCGGTTTGGCTTTGATTGGGGCGGTGGGGTGGGTTGGGGTTGTGCCCTGACCGACACCGCCCGCGGTTGAGTCGCCAGCAGTGCGAGGCGGGTGTGCCTCGCGTGCGAGATGGGTGTGCTCGGTCCCGACGACTTCGACGACGCCCTCCGCGCAGAGACCCTGTTGGGTCGCTCGACAAAACGCACGCAGTTGGTGGTGCTGGTTGTCGACGTTTTGTCGAGCGCCCGTCAGGGGTCTCCGCCGGGACCGGCTTCGGCTGCGAAAGGCTCACCCGCGTCGCACAGCTGGCCGCTCGATCGCGGGCGGAGTTCGCGACGGCACGGCGACGATCAGCAGCCAGCACCCTCATGAATGCCGTCGGCAGCCATCGCATGTCAGACCCGCATGCGATGACTGCAGTGATGACGATCCAAGATCCTGATCCAGCGTGGATGAGAGGGCTGTTTCGCGCCAAGGAGGTACCGAACGGCCATCGCGGCCGCATCAGCGTGAAGCAATTCGCGCGAGGCCTGTACTCCAACTCGTCGAGAGGAGAAGTTCCAAACACTCTCGCGGTTCTGTATCGCTGCCCGTCTGCGATCGCCTCACTCGACACGGCCCTGTGGCTCCATGGCGTGCTCGAACGGGAGCCCGACCCGATTTGGATCTCGATCCCGCGAAACATTCGTAAGCCGTATCTTCCGCCACTTCGCATCGAGGCGCTGCGCTTCAGCCGCGTACCAACGGCCGAGGACATCACCGCGACCTACCAACTCGTCGACCTCAAACGCTTTCCCGTCTTCGAGCTCGCCAAGACCGCCGTCGACTTCATTCGCGTGCGCGAGCGCGTCGGCCTCGCTCACGTCGAGGCGATGCTCGATCTGATCGTGCCGAAGCACGTCACCCCCGATCAGCTCCGCGCCTGCGCCGCCCGCCACCGCGCCTCCTACCCGGTGGAGCGTTACCTCTGGCGGATGCGGGATCATCTTGCTGCCAAGATGCAAATTGATCGCGCATAACCCGCGATAACCACGCCGGAAACCGCGCCTTTACGCGCCGCGTCGAAACGGGTTGACTCTCGAATCAGTCGCCGACAAACATTTGGTAGCGCACCACGAAAGGCACCCCCATGTCCGCAGGCATCAACCGCTACCAGGCCGATCTCCGCGAGCTGTTCTTCGTCCTCTTCGAGCAGTTCGGTTTCTCCAAAGTGGCTGGCCAGGGCCAGTTCGCAGGGTGGGGTGAAGACGAGGCGCGCGCGGTGCTGACCGAGACCTACCGGTTCGCCCGCGAGGTGCTCGGGCCGCTCAACAGCATCGGCGATCGCGAAGGCTGCAAGGTCGTCGACGGCCAGGTGATCACCCCCAAGGGCTTCAAAGACGCCTGGTCGAAGCTCTACGAGGCCGGCTTCAAGACGGTCGCGGTCGACCCGAAGCATGGCGGCCAGGGCGCGCCCACCTCTCTCTACGCGCTGGTCGAAGAGATTCTCTCGGGCGCCAACACCGCCTTCAACATGTACCCGGGCCTCGCCTGGGGCGCCGCCGAGCTGATCGCCGAGTGCGGCACCGAGCCGCAGGTGAAGAAGTTCGTCGAGCGCATGCTCACCGGCGTCTGGGGCGGCACGATGTGCCTCACCGAGCCGCACGCGGGCTCCGACGTCGGCGCCGCGAAGACCAAGGCCAAGAAGCTCCCCGACGGCACCTACTCGTTGAGCGGCACCAAGATCTTCATCTCCGGCGGCGACCACGACCTCGCCGGCAACATCATTCACCTGGTGCTCGCCCGCACCGAAGACGCGCCCCCGGGCACCAAGGGCCTCTCGCTGTTCATCGTGCCCAAGCACAAGGTCAACGCCGACGGCTCCGCCGGTGAGTCGAACGACGTTCAGGTCGCGTCGATCGAGCACAAGATGGGCATCAACGGCTCCGCCACCGCGGTGCTGAACTTCGGCGAGAACGGCAAGTGCATCGGCGAGCTGGTCGGCACCGCCGAGAACATGGGCATGGCCCAGATGTTCAGAATGATGAACGGTGCCCGCATCGCGGTCGGCATTCAGGGCCTCGCGGTCGCCTCCAGCGCCTACTTGAACGCGCTCGCCTACGCCAAGGACCGCAAGCAGGGCGCCAACTTCAAGGCGTGGAAAGACCCCAAGGCCCCGCGCGTCGCGATCATCGAGCACCCCGACATTCGCCGCATGCTGCTCGAGCTCAAGTCGCACGTCGAAGGCATTCGCGCGCTGGTGGTGAAGCTCGCCAACCACCGCGACCAGGCCGAGCTCTACCGCGGCAAGAACGACGAGCAGGCCGCCTACCACCAGGGCCAGGTCGACCTCCTCACCCCGCTGGTGAAGTCGTACGCGTCTGACGAAGCGTTTCGCCTCTGCGGCGTGGCGATTCAGGTCTACGGCGGCGCCGGCTTCCTCAAGGACTGGCCGATCGAGCAGTACACCCGCGACGCGAAGATCTTCTCCATCTACGAGGGCACCAGCCACATTCAGGCGATGGACCTGGTGGGCCGCAAGCTCGGCCAGAACGGCGGCGGCAACTTCCAGGCGTTCATGAGCGACATCACCTCGTTCGTGGAGGCCAACCGCTCCCACCCCACCTTCGGCAAAGAAGTGCAGGCGCTCGGCGCCGCTTCGGAGGCGGTGATGGGCACCGCGATGGGCATGCTCGGCTGGTCGCAGAGCGAGAAGCTCACCCTGGTGCCGCTCAACGCAAACCGCTTCCTCACCATGATGTCGCAGCTGGCGGTGGGCTGGCTCAGCCTCGACGCCGGCATCAAGGCCGTCGCCGCCCAAGAGAAGGTGTCTGCCACCCACCCCGACCGCGCGTTCTACGAGGGCAAGAAGTTCTCTGCGCTCTGGTACGGCCGCAACGTGGTGCCGCAGATCGAGACCGCCGCCAAGCTCTGCCAGGCAGAAGACAACTGCCCGATGGAGATCTCCGACGCGGCGTTCGCCTCGGCCGAGTAATCTGCGGCGACTTGCTCGCCCACCTCGCTGAATACGCACCGTGGATCGTCCTCGGCGCGGCGCTGTTCGTCGCTCCGACCTTGATCAAGATCCCCGCGCCGTACGGGCGTCACGCCCGCGGCGGCTGGGGGCCGATGATGCCCGCTCGCGCCGGGTGGATGCTGATGGAGTCGGTCTCGCTCCTCGGCTTCCCGCTCGCCTTCTTCGCCCTCTCGCCCTTCGCCGACTCCTGGCAGCCGCGCTGGCTGCTGGTGCCGTGGGTGGCGCACTACGCGCAGCGCACCCTGGTCTACCCGGCGCTGATGAAGTCGCCCAAGCCGATGCCGGTCTCCACCGTGGCGATGGCGGTGGTGTTCAACACCCTCAACGCGCTCGGCAACGGCTCCGAGCTCGCGCCGCGCGGCCCCTCGTTTCTGGTGATGCTGGGCGTGCCGGTGTTTCTCGCCGGGTTCGCGATCAACCTCCACTCCGACGCGGTGCTGCGCAACCTCCGCTCGAAGGGCCAGGGCGGCTACCAGGTTCCCAACGGCGGGCTGTACCGGTGGATCAGCTGCCCCAACTACTTCGGCGAGTGCATCGAGTGGCTCGGCTTCGCCCTCTGCGCCTCGACGCTCGCCTCGCTGGCGTTCTTCGTCTTCACCGTCGCCAACCTCGCGCCGCGCGCGTTCACCCACCACAAGTGGTACCGCTCGCAGTTCCCCGAGTACCCGAAGGACCGCAAGGCGCTGATCCCGGGAGTGGTGTGAAGCCGAAGCGGCTGCTCAAGCTCGCCGCGCTCACTCTGGGCGGCTGCTACCTCGGGCTGCTCGCGCTGTTGTTCGTCGCCCAGCGGGCGCTGCTGTTCCCCGCGCCGAAGCAGGCCCGCGCGCTCGGTCAGGCCGTGCAGCACCTCGAGGTGAACGACGTGCTCGGCAAGATGCCGGCGCTCTATCGCCCCGCGGCCGACGGCAAGCCGGTGATCGCCTTCTTTCACGGCAATGGGGGCCAGCTCTCCGACGCCGACTGGCTGGCCGCGCAGCTGGCGCCCTCCGGCCTCGGCGTGTTCTCGGTCGAGTACCCCGGTTACGCCGGCGCGCCCGGCTCGCCGAGCGAAGAGGCGATCTTTCGCGTCGCCGACGAAGGCCTTCGACAGCTCGAGGCGCAGGTGCCGAAGGAGCGCTGGGTGATGATGGGCCAATCGCTCGGCACCGGGGTGGCGACCGAGATGGCCGCGCGTGGGCACGGCGCGAAGCTGGTGCTGGTGTCTCCGTTCACCTCGATTCCCGACGTCTCGGTGCGCATGTTCCCGATCGCGCCCGGGTTCCTGGTGCGCGATCGGTTCGACTCCGCCTCGAAGGCCCCGGGCATTGCGCTGCCGGTGCTGGAGTTTCACGGCACCGACGACGAGGTGGTGCCGTACCCGCTCGGCAAGCAGTTGAGCGGGCTGTTCCCCCACTGCACGCTGGTGACGTTACCGGGCGCACACCACAACGACGTGATCGATCGGGCCGAGGTGCTGAAGCAGATCGTCGACTTCGCCCTCGGCTCCCCGTAGACATCGCACGTGGACCTCGAGCTCAAAGGCAAGGCGATCGCAGTCACCGGCAGCAGCCGCGGCCTCGGCTTCTTCGCCGCGCAGAAGCTGGTTCAAGAGGGCGCGAGGGTGGCGATCTGCGGCCGCGACGAGAAGACGCTCGAGCAGGCGAAGGCGAAGCTCGGCGCCGGGGTGTTCGCGCTCGCCCTCGACCTCGCCCAGCCCGGCCAGGCGGAGCGCTTCATCGACGAAGCGGCCAAGGCGCTCGGCAAGCTCGACGGGGTGGTGGCGAACGCGGGTGGCAACGTCGGCGGCAACTTCCTCGACAGCAAGCTCACCGACTGGGAGCAGGCCTACCAGCTCAACTTCATGCTCGCGCTGCGCACCTTGAAGGCCGCGGCCCCGCACTTCGTCCAAAACGGCGGAGGCAGCGCGGTGCTGGTCGCTTCGATCAGCGGCATGCGCCCGTCGCCCCGCGCCCAGTACGGCTCGGCGAAGGCGGCCGAGATCTTCCTCGCCGAGTCGCTCGCCCGCGAGCTTGCGCCGCAACGCATTCGGGTCAACACCGTCAGCCCCGGCTCGATCATGTTCGAGGGCGGCTCGTGGCACAAACGGCAGCAGGCGATGCCGGAGCGGATCGAGCGCTTCATTCGCGAAGAGTTCCCTTACGGCCGCATGGGCCGCCCCGAAGAGGTCGCCGACGTGGTCGCGTTTCTGCTCTCGCCCCGCGCCAGCTGGGTGACCGGCGCCAACATCCCGATCGACGGCGCCCAGGGCGAGCCTTCGATCAAGATGTAACGCTGCCGAGGGTCCGGCGACTCACGTCGCATGGCCAACGCAAACGTCATCCTCGTCACCGGCGCCTCCTCGGGAATCGGCGCCGCGATCGCAGAACAGCTCGCCGCCCAAGGCCACCGCGTCTACGGCACCGGCCGCAAGGTCTCGGGCGAGAAGGGTGGGGTGAAGCTGCTCCCGCTCGACGTCACCGACGACGCCTCGGTACGCGCCTGCGTCGACGCGGTGATCAAAGACGCCGGGCAGATCGACGTGCTGGTGAACAACGCCGGCTACCTGCTGGCCGGGGCGCTGGAGGAGTGCACCCTGGAGCAGGCCCGCGCCCAGCTGGAGACCAACTTCTTCGGCGTGGTGCGAATGGTGAACGCGGTGCTCCCCCAGATGCGGCTGCGCGGCGCGGGCAAGATCATCAACATCAGCTCGCTCGCCGGCATGGTGCCGGTGCCGTTCTGGGGCTTCTACAACGCGAGCAAGTTCGCGGTGGAGGGCTACAGCGAAACCCTGCGCCTGGAGCTGAAGCCGTTCGGGATCAAGGTGGCGATGGTCGAGCCGGGCGCGATCAAGACCCCGCTCTATGCCCAGCCCAAGGGCCAGCCGATGGCCGCGTATTCACCGTGGCGCGACCGCGCGCTGAAGACGATGAAGGGCTTCGAAGAGAAGGCGCCCGGCCCCGAGGTGGTCGGCAAGGTGGTGGCGAAGCTGGTCGCGCAGAAGAACCCCAGCCTGCGCAACCGAATCACCACCGAAGCGACGATGTTCTCGTTCTTGCGCTGGCTGCTCCCCGGAGGCGCCTTCGAGACCGGCGTTCGTCAGGGGTTCAACCTCGACAAAGAAGGCTTCTGAGGCTGACGGCTACTTCTGGCCGCCTTCGCGCACGCCGATCGCCAGCTGCCCCAGGCCCGCGCCCTTCGCCATCTCCATCACCTCGACCACCTTGCCGTGGGGCACGCCCTCGTCGGCCTGCACCACCACCAGGGTGTCGGGGTTCTTGGCGTGCGCGTCTTCGAGCGTCTTCTTCAGCTCCTCGGCAGTCACCACCGTGCCCGACACCACCAGCCGGCCATCGGTGAGGATCGCGAGCGAGAGGTCGGTCGCCTTGGTCGCCACGTCGGCCACCCCGCCCTTGGGCAGGTTGACCTTGATGCCCGCGCGCGCACCGCCCGAGCCGGCGTTCACGATCACCGAGCTGGTGACCATGAAGATGATCAGCAGCACCAGGAAGATGTCGGTGAGCGGCGTGATGTTGATCTCGGCGAACACGCCATCGCTCGCACCATCTTCGTCACCGGGAACCCGACCGAGCGCCATCGCTCACGCTCCCGGAGTCATCGCCGGCTTCACCTCGGCCGGAGGAGGCGAGGGCTCGGCGTTGAGAGAAGGCGACGACGACGGCGCGGGAATGGTGAGGGCACCCGAGGCGCGATCGCGCAGCAGCTCGACGAACTCTTCGGCGATCAGCCGCAGCTCGATCTGCAGCTTCGCCATGCGGGCCTGGAAGAAGTTGTAGAAGACGACCGCCTGCACCGCGACCAGAATGCCCGCCGCGGTCGCGACCAGCGCCTCCGAGATGCCGGTCATCACCGCCGCCGGGCCGCCGGTGCCGCCCGCCTCGACGTCGATGCCCAGCTCCTTGAACGACCGCATGATGCCGGCCACGGTGCCGAACAGACCGACGAACGGGGTCACCGCGCCGATGGTGCCCAGAATCCAGAAGCCGCGCTTCAGCTTCAGCAGCGACTCCTTCAGCGCGCGATCGACCACCGCGTCGAGCGAGTTGCCGGTGGTGTGGGCGGCGCGCTCGAAGCCGGCCCGAAACATGTCGGCCGCCAGCGCATTCGAGCGGTCGGCGGTCGAGCGGGCGGCGGCGAGGTCGCCCTTCAGCAGGTGGCGGCCGATCTGCTCCGCCAGCGCGCGGGACTGGCTCCCCACGCCCCAGAGCGCGATCAACCGCTCAATCGCCACGCCGAGGGAAAGAACCGAGCCGAGCAGAATCACCACGATGGTGACGCCGCCGACGCGAATGAAGTGGAGCAATTCGTCGATGCTCATGGATATGTGCTTCTCATAGCGGCTTTGTGCCGCACAAGTCATGCTGCAACGCCTGAGCCGACCCTTTCATCCCCGCAACCGTCCGAGAGTTACCGTGCATTCCCGGAGCATGACATTGGTGGCCGTGGCGGCGTTGCTGACCGGTTGCCCGATTCGTGTCGATTACGGCAAAGACGGTGAGCCGAAAGACGTCGGCGAGCTGATGCAGCGCGTCGCCCACTCCGAAAAACAGGTCTCGTCGATCAAGGGCGAGGCCAAGCTGAAGCTCGACTCCAGCCGCGGCTCGGGCACGGTGAGCCTGTTCGCGGCGGTCGAAGAGCCTGCCCAGCTCCACCTGGAGACGCTCGACTTCTTCGGCCGCCCCACCGGCTCGTTCGTCTCCGACGGCACGAAGTTCGGCCTCTACGACGCCAACGTGGGCCGCTACTACACCGGCCCGGCGACCGCAGAGAACGTCGGCCGTTTCGTGCCGATCGCGATGGCGCCCGCCGAGCTCGCCGCGCTGCTGCTCGGCCGCGCGCCGCGCATCGAAGGCGCCACCCCGTCGATGACGCTCGACCCCAAGCTCGGCCAGTTCGTGGTGACCCTCACCCGCGAGCGCGTGGTGCAGACGGTGTGGGTGAAGCCGCCGGAGTACCGGGTGGTGAAGAGCCGGGTCACCGGCGTGAGCGCGTACGATCTCGACTTCGAAGATCTGCAGACCGTGGGGTCGCTCAGCTACCCGCGCCGGGTGCTGCTCGAAGCGCATGGCGAAAAGCTCGAGCTCAACTACAAAGACATCAGCTTGAACGAGACCTCCGACGCGGCGATGTACCAGCTGACCCCGCCGGCCAACGTGCCGGTGGTGCCGGTCGACGCGAAGGGCTCACCCGGAGAGTGACGATGGAGTTGGAAGAGAAGACGGTGCTGGTGACCGGCGCCGCGGGCACCGTCGGCAGCACGGTGGCGACCCGGCTGGTGCGCGAGGGCGCCAAGGTTCGCGCGATGGCGCGCAACGCCGGGCTCCACCTCGCCGGCGCCGAGACGGTGGTCGCCGACCTCAACGACCACGAGGCGCTCACCGACGCGCTCAAGGGCGCCCACGTGGTGGTGCACTGCGCGGCGTCGCTCTCCGACGATCTCGACGCGTGCACCAAAGGCAACGTCGACGCCACCCGCAACCTGCTCTCGGCGATGCACGAGCACCAGGTGGCGATGCTGGTCCACATCTCCACCGTCTCGGTCTACGACAAGAGCAGAGGCCCGGTGTTCGAAGAGGGCACCGCGCTCTGCACCGACTCGAAAGACGCCTACGCGTTCACCAAGGCGAAGGCCGAAGGGCTGGTGCGCGCGTCGGGGCTGAAGCACGTGATCCTCCGGCCGCCAGCGGTGCTCTCGACCCACCCGGGCTCGTACTGGGGGCCCAAGGCGGTGAAGCGGGCGAAAGAGAGCGACTACCCGGTCTGGCCGTTCAAGAAGCTCAACTACGTGCACGTCGACAACCTCGCCGAGGCGGTGGTGCTGTCGATCACCACCGAGAAGGCGTGGGGCCGCGTCTACAACGTGGTCGACGACGAGGTCGACTCGAGCCCGTACCTGGCGCGCATCTACCAGCTGGCCGGCAAGCCGGCGCCTACGCCGAAGTCGAACGACACCCGGAGCTTCCCCTCGGGGGCGATTCGCTCGGCGATGAAGTGGAAGCCGCGCGAAGAGCTGTTCCAGTCGTTTCTCGACCAGCTGAAAGCGTGAGAACCTCGGGCGCGTGAGAGTCGCCCTCGCGCTCACGCTCTGCTGTCTGAGCGCCTGCAAGAAAGACCCGGCAGCTTCGACGGTGGCCGCCGCGCCCGCGCGCCCGAAGCTGGCCGAGCCCACCGCCCAGTGGCTCAAAGGAGAGCTGCCCGCGGCGGCGCTCGAGGGCTCGCCCACCGACGGCGGCACGCTCACCGTTCGCATTCACGTCGAGCCCGCCGGCCTCAACCGGCTCCACGACCAGATGGTCGAGGGCACGATGGTGCACTACACGATGGGGCCGCTCTACGAGACGCTGGCGGCGATCGACCCCGAGACCGCGCCCCGCTACGAGCTGAAGCCGGTGCTGGCCGAGAGCTGGAGCGAGAGCGCCGACCACCTGACGCTGACCGTGAAGCTGCGAAAGGGCGTGAAGTTTCACGACGGCCAGGGCTTCTCCGCCAAAGACGTGAAGGCGGTCGTCGACGCGATGATGGACCCGAAGAACCCGGTCGCCTCGGTGCGCAGCTACTTCGTCGACCTCGACAAGGTGACCACTCCCGACGACTCCACCGTGGTGGTGAAGTGGAAGAAGCCGTACTTCCAGTCGACCAAGAACTTCCTCGCCAGCCTGCCGATGATTCCCGCCTCGGCGCTGAAGGGAAACTTCGACGAGCTGTCGATCAACCGGCACCCGGTCGGCACCGGCCCGTTCAAGTTCGTCTCCTGGGAGGCCGGCAAGGCGATCACCTACGAGCGCAACGAGAGCTACTGGGGCCCGAAGCCGCACCTGTCGAAGGTGGTGCTCCGGTTCGTGAAAGACGAGACGGTGGCGAGCGAGCTCTGGCAGCGGGGCGAGTTCGACCTGATGACCCACATCGAGCCCTCGGTGTGGCGGGCGATCGAAGCGGCGACGCCCGAGAACCAGTGGGCGATCACCCAATACAACCGCATCTTCTGGGCCGAGAACTCGTACTCGTACATCGGGTGGAACGAGGAGCGCCCGCTGTTCCAGGACGTGCGGGTGCGGCGCGCGCTGGCGATGCTGTTCCCCTTCGAGCAGGTCGAGAAGAACGTCGACATGGGCCTCGAGCAGGCCACCACCTGCATGTACTACGAGCTCTCGCGCTCCTGCGACCCGGGGGTGAAGCGGCTGCCCTACGACCCCGCGGCCGCGGTGGCCCTGCTGAAAGAAGCGGGCTGGGCCGATCACGACGGCGACGGCTGGCTCGACAAAGACGGCGCCCACTTCAAGTTCTCGCTGCTGATCAACGTGCACTCGGTGCGGCTGGGCAAGCTGGCCCCGATGTTCCAGGAGGAGCTGAAGAAGGCGGGCATCGAGATGACAGTGGAGCGAATCGACCCCACCCAGCTGATCCCCCGCATGCGCGCCCACGACTTCGACGCCGCGCCGATGCAGTGGGCGAACGCCGACCCCCAGTGGGATCAGTTTCAGACCTACCACTCGAGCCAGGCGAAGGAGGGGAGCGACTGGGTCTCGTACAAGAACCCCCAGGTCGACGCGCTGCTCGAGAAGATTCGGGTCGAGTTCGACCCCGACAAGCGGGTGCAGCTGGAGCAGCAGGTGCACCGCACGCTCTACCAGGAGCAGCCGTACCTCTACCTCACCCACCGGCCCGCGCTCGACGCGGCGAAGACGCGGGTGCATGGGTTGAAGCCGGCGATCACCTGGTACGACCTCTCGAAGGTGTGGGTCGACCCGTAAGTGAGACGGCACCTGCTCAAGCGGTTGGTGCAGATGGTGCCGACGTTCTTCGGCATCACCTTTCTCACCTTCTTCGCCGCGCAGCTGGCGCCGGGCGATCCGCTCCAGCTCGACCCCGAGACGGTGGGCGCGGCGGCGGCGCAGCAGGCGAACCAGAACTTCAAGGAGCGCCACGGCCTCGATCAGCCGCTCCCGGTTCAATACCTGCGCTGGGTCGGCAAGGTGGCGACCTTCGACTTCGGCCGCTCGCTCCACGATCACCGCCCGGTGGCCGAGCTGCTCGCCGAGGCGCTCCCGCGCACGCTGCTGCTGGCCACGCTCTCGCTGCTGTTGGCGTTCGGGCTGGCGATCCCGCTCGGGGTGCAGGGCGCGCTCAAAGAGGGCACGCTCGCCGCGCGCACCCTTTCGGGCGGCCTGTTCGCGATCTACGCGATGCCCTCGTTCTGGGTGGCGGTGATGGCGCTGCTGGTCTTCTCCAGCCCGCGCTTTCTCGGCTGGCTGCCGTTTCAGGGGCTGACCTCCGACGGCTTCGACGCGCTCGGCCTCGGTGGAAAGATCGCCGACCTGCTGGCGCACCTGGTGCTGCCGGTGGCGTGCCTGGCGTACCCGACGCTCTCGGTGGTGGCGGTGCAGGTGAGGTCGGCGATGCGCACCGCGCTCGGGCAGGACTTCGTGCGCGCCGCCCGCGCCCGCGGCATTCCCGAGCGGCGGGTGATCTACGGCCACGCGCTGCGCAACAGCCTGCTGCCGCTCACCACGCTGCTCGGCCTCACCCTGCCGAGCGTGGTCGGCGGCTCGGTGGTGGTGGAGCGGGTGTTCGGGATTCCCGGAATGGGCCTGCTCGCGTTCGACGCGATCGCCAACCGCGACTACCCGGTGGTGATGGGCGTGGCGACGCTCACCGCGCTGGTGACGATGCTCTCGGTGCTGCTCGCCGACGTGCTCTACGTGGTGGCCGACCCGCGGGTGAGAGTCGAGGGCCAGACGTGAAGCGCCGAATGTGGCCCGCGCTCGCGGTGCTCGGCGCCTTCTTCGGGCTGGCGCTGTTCGCCGATCTGCTCGCCTCCGATCTCCCGCTGGCGGTGCGCCTCGACGGGCACACGTATCTTCTCCCGGCGCTGACCCGGCCGGGCGCGCTGCTGGGGCAGACCCAGCAGGGCCTTGGGCCCAAAGCCGAGTGGATGCTCGGCACCCCGATTCCCTTCGGGCCGAACCAGACCTTCGCCGACGTCGCCGCCGAGGTGGGCCCGCCTCCCTGGGCGCCCGACGGCCGGCACTGGCTGGGCACCGACGAGCTCGGCCGCGACGTGCTGGCGAGGGTGGTTCACGGCACCCGGGTGAGCCTGTTCGTCGGCTTCACCTCGGTCGCGCTCTGCCTGCTGTTGGGGGTGCTGCTCGGTGCCTGGGCCGGCTTCAAGGGTGGGGCGGCCGACGCGGTGATCTCCCGGCTCACCGAGCTGATGATGACCTTTCCCACGCTGTTCTTTCTGCTCGCGGTGCTGGGGGCGCTGAGGGTCTCGAGCTTGTGGCCGCTGGTGCTGGCGATCGCGATCACCCGGTGGACCGAGCCGGCCCGTTTGGTACGCGCCGAGGTGCTGAAGCTGAAGCAGCTCGACTTCGTGCTCGCGGTGCGTGCCCTGGGCGCGTCACAGAGCCGTATCCTCCTGAAGCACCTGCTACCGAACGCGCTCCCGCCGGTGCTGGCGCAGGCGGCCTTCGCGGTGGCGACCGCGATTTTGCTGGAGAGCGCCACCAGCTTTCTGGGGCTGGGTGCCCCTCCGCCCACCGCCAGCTGGGGAGAGCTTTTGACCCAGGCCCACCGCTACATCACCTACCCGGGGGCCTGGTGGCTGGCTGTCTTTCCAGGCCTGTGCCTGTTTTTGACCGTTCTGGCATTGAACCGATTGGGAGAATCGCTCCAGTCCCGTCTCGACAGTCGGCTCTAGCGCAGTAAGCTAATGGGTGCGGTTCCCCTCCCATGGCCTCGATCAAGCTCGGCGCACTCCTCCTCAAGGCGAAGGTGTTGACCGATCAGCAGCTTTCGGCCGCCCTCACCGAACAACAGAAGTGGGGCGGCAAGCTGGGCGAGATCCTGGTGCGAATGAACGTGCTGACCGAAGAGATGCTGGTCAAGGCGCTCTCGAAGCAGCTCAACGTACCGGCGGTGAACCTGGAGTCGATTCAGGGCATTCCTCCGCACGTGCGCACCAAGGTGCCGGTGGAGATCGCGCGCGACCTGGTGGTGCTGCCGCTGCAGCTGCGCGACGAGGGCCGCACCCTGGTGGTGGCGATGTGGGAGCCGCAGAACCTCACCCAGATCGACACCCTGCGCTCGGTCTCGCGCTGCCGAATTCTGCCGCAGATGGCGGGCCGCACCCAGATCGCGAAGGCGTTCTCGCGCTTCTACGAAGGCGAAGGCGACCCCTCCGACCTCGAGGGCAGCTTCAAGGTGCTCAACGCCCAGGGCCAGACGATGGTCAAGGCGGCCGATCAGATTCAGAAGAACGGCCCCTCGAAGGGCGCACCGCAGGTCGCCGCGCCCGCGCCCCCGCCGCCTCCCGCCGCCGCACCGAAGGAGCTGCCTCCGCCGGCGCCCGCGATCTCGCTCGCCGAAGCGCCGGTGCGGCTGACCGATCAGCTCACCAGCCAGCTCCCCGGAGGCAACAGCCCGGCGGAGTCGCTCGCCAAGCTGGAGGACAACCAGCGCAAGGAAGTGAGCGCGCTGAAGGCGATGGTCGAGCTGATGATCGAGAAGGGCGTCTTCACGCGGGACGAGTACCTGGCGAAGGTTCGCAAGTGAGGCTGCCGTAAGCGCGAAACGAAAGTTGGGAGAGATCCTGGTCGAGGCGCGGGCGGCGTCGCAGGCCGACGTCGACGCCGCGTTGGCCGACCAGAGCGCCGGCGAGCCGTCGCGGCTGGGCGAGATCCTCCTCTCGCAGGGCAAGCTGACTCCGCTCGCGCTCGCGCAGGGCCTCGCGGTGCAGCTCTCGCTGCCGTTCACCGATCTCGCCTACGTCGCGCCCGAAGCCTCCGACCTGGTGCCGCTCGAGTTTCAGCGGGCGCACAAGATCGTGCCCTTTCGGGTCGACGAAGAGAACGGCGTTCGCCGGGTGCACGTGGCGGTGGCCGACCCCACGCTCCAAGACGTGATCGACGAGCTGCGAGCGCAGCTGAAGACGCCGGTGGTGGTGCACGTGGCCTCGGTCGAAGACGTGGAGGCGGTGCACTCCGCGCTCGGCGGCGACGTGGTGGCGGGCGCGCTGATCGAAGGCTCGATCATCGACGACGTCGGCGCGGGCGCTCAGGCCGGGGGCGACTTCTTCGGCGGCCCGGTGATGGATTCTTCGGCCGAGCCCCAAGCGCCGTTCGCGGGGATGGACAGCGACCCGTTCGGCTCGTTCGGCGGCGCCGAGGGCCCGGGCAGCCTCGAGACCACGGTGCCGATGAAGATCGGCGAGCTGCCTCCGCGAAGCCCCGCCCCGGCATTCGCTGACGATCCTCTCGCCGCCTACGACAACCTGCTCTCCGAGCCGGCCGCGCTCGAGCCGCAGACCGCCGACCCGGTGTTCGAGCTCCCGGTGTCGGCCGAGAGCCCGATCGACGTCTCCTCGTTCGAGATCGACGCGCCGGTCGCCTCCGACCAACAGGCGCTCGCCGCGGTGGCCGACGACGCGGAGGCGCTCGACGGCATTCTGGTCGACGAACCGGAGCACGACCCGGTCACCGCGATTGGCGTCTCCCCGGCGCTGGTCGACGCGACCAAGGAAGACCCGGAGTTCGTCACCGCGATCAAGTTCTCCCCGGCGTTGGTGGCGGCGACCCGCGGCGGCAACCCGAGCAAGAAGCCGGAGCAGCACCCGACCGCCGACGATCTCTTCGGCGACCTCGAGCCGGTGTCGGCCGAGCCGCTCACCGCCGACCTGGCCGAGACGATCGGCTCTCCCGCGCCCGAGGCGCCCGCGGGGTTGATGGGCGCGCTCCAGCCGATCGCGCCGATCATGCCGCCGCTGCCGAAGGTGGCGATGTCGCCGCCGCCTCCGGTGATCCCGAAGCACAACGCGATCCCCTCGATCGCGATCCTCCCCGAAGATCCGCTGCTGCCCGACTTGCAGCCGGCGCCGCCGCCTCCGCCGCCGCCCCCGAAGATGTCGCCCGGGCCGCAGCCGAACTCGTCGCCCGCGGCGCTGGGGCGCATCGCGCTCAAGCGGGTGGCGGTGGTCACTCCGGCCGACGGCGGCCCGGCGCGCACGGTGGAGATTCCCCGCGCGGCGATCGTCGACAGCGCCGAGAAGGCAAAGGCGGAGTTCGCGGCAGCCGAGCGTGCGCTCGAAGCCGCCGCCAAGAAAGCCGAGGCCGAGCAGGCGGCGCGCGCGAAGGCGAAGGCAGAAGCAGCGGCGGCAGAGGCCGCGCGTGCCCAGGCGGCGGCCGAGAAAGCGCGGCTGGAGGCGCTGGAGCGGGAGCGCGTCGAGGCCGAGGCGCGGGCGAAGGCCGAGGCAGAGGCGAAGGCGGCCGAAGAAGCGGCGGCCAGAGCGCGGGCCGAAGCCGAAGAGCAGGCGCGCCTCGAAGCCGACGCGAAGGCACGCGAAGAAGAAGAAGCCAAAGCGCGGGCGCAGGCCGCGGCCAAGGCGCGGGCCGACGCGGAGTTCGAGCGTCTGAAGCAGGAAGCGGCGGCGAAGGCGCGGGCGCGCGCGCAGGAGCAGGCGGCGGCCAAGGCGAAGGCCAAGGCCGAAGCAGAAGCCGCGGAGAAGGCCCGGGCGGAGGAAGAAGCCGCGCGGCTCGCCGAAGAAGAGCGCCAGAAGGCGGAAGCCGAGGCGGCGCGGCTGGCCGAAGAGCAGAAGCGCGCCGAGGCCGAGGCGCTTGCGCGTGCCGAGGCAGAAGCGGCGCAGGCCAAGGCAGAGGCCGAGCTGGCTCAGGCGCGCGCCGAAGCAGAAGCGGCGGAGGCCGCGGCGCGGTTGGAGGCCGAGCGGGCCGCAGCCGCGGAGATCGCCGCCGCCCAGGTCGAGCCGGTGCCCGACGATCTCGGCTCGGCCGACACCGAGGTGCGGCCTACCGAGCTGCCGGTCACGATCGAGACCCACATTCCGATCCCGCCCGAGGCGGTGCCGTCGACTGCGCCTCCGCCCGAGAGCTTCGTGCTCCCCGACTGGATGAAGGTACCGGGTGAAGCGCCTCCGGCGTACCTCGACCCCAAGGCGACCACCTCGGCGGGGCTGAAGCGGCTGCTCGACTCGATCGAGACCGCGTCTCCGCTGGAGCAGGGGAGAATGCTCGCGTCGCTGGTGAAGCTGCTGGTGGAGCGCGGCCTCCTCGACGTCAAAGAGGTGATCGCGGCGCTCAACAAGCCGTGAGCCTGTTCGCGCTCGAGGGCATTCGCGTCACCCGCCCCGACGGCCTGGCGCTGGTCGACGGCGCGGGCCTGTCGGTCGACGCAGGCCAGACGCTCGGGCTGGTGGGCGAGTCGGGCAGCGGCAAGACGATGCTCGCGCTCTCGTCGCTGGGGTTGTTGCCACGCGGGCTCACGCTGGCTTCCGGCGAGGTGTGGTTCGACGGCGCGCGAATCGAAACGCCGGCGCTGGCGTCGCTGCGCGGCCGCAAGGTGGCGATGGTGATGCAGGAGCCGCTCTCGGCGCTCGACCCGGTGCTCACCATCGGCGCGCAGATCTCCGAGGTGTTCGAGGTGAACGGCGCGTCGCGCGCGGAGGCGAAGCGCGAGGCGATCGCGCTGATCGAGCAGGTGGGCATCGCCGGCGCCGAGACGCGGTACGGCTCGTACCCCCATCAGCTCTCGGGGGGCATGCGCCAACGCGCGCTGATCGCCGCGGCGCTGGCGTGCGAGCCGAAGGTGCTGATCGCCGATGAGCCCACCACCGCGCTCGACGTCACCGTGCAGGCGCAGATCCTCGAGCTGCTGGACCAGCAGCGAAAAGCGCGCGGCCTGGCGTTGGTGCTGATCTCGCACGACCTCGAGCTGGTCGGCCGGTGGTGCGAGAAGGTGTCGGTGATGCACGCCGGCAAGGTGGTCGAGGAGGGGCCTACGTCACGCGTGCTCGAGCAGCCGGCGCACGCGTACACGAAGGCGTTGCTGGCGGCGCGGCCGAAGGTTCCGTGGGCGGCCCCCTAGGCTATCTTCCGCCGCGGTGCTCTACGAAGTGACCGACCTCTCCGTCTCGTACGGGAAAACGCACGCGCTCGAAGGCGTGAGCCTGACCCTCGATCGCGGCGAGACGCTGGGCATCGTGGGCGAGAGCGGCGCAGGCAAGTCGACCTTGGTGCGAACCCTGCTCGGCTTCATCACCCCGACGCGCGGCACGGTTCGCTTCGAGGGCGACCGCCGCAAGGTTCAGCCCGTCTTCCAGGATCCCGCCTCCTCGCTCGACCCGCTGCAGTCGGCCGGCTCGGTGCTTCGCGAGGCGCTCGAGATCGCCGGGCTCACCGCCGACGCGCCCGCCCGCATCAAGGCGCTGCTCGAAGCGATCGGCTTCGACGAGTCGTTCCTGCCGCGCAAACCGCACCAGCTCTCGGCCGGGCAGAAACAGCGCCTCTGCATCGCCCGCGCGCTCGCGGTGGAGCCGCAGGTGCTGCTGCTCGACGAGCCGGTCTCTTCGCTCGACGTCTCGGTGCAGGCGCAGATCCTCACCTTGCTCGAGCAGCTGCGCGCCGCCCGCGGCCTCTCCTACGTGATCGTCTCGCACGACCTCGCGGTGGTGGCGCAGCTGGCGACCCGCGTGGCGGTGCTCTACGGAGGGCGCCTGGTCGAAGACGGCCCCTCGGGCACCGTGCTCACCGCGCCGCACCACCCGTACACCCGCGCACTGCTCACCGCCGCGAAGAGCCGGCGCGACGCGCTCAAAGGGGAGCCGCCGTCGCCCTTCGATCGGCCCACCGGCTGCGTGTTTCGCTCGCGCTGCCCGAGCGCATTCGAGCGCTGCACCGAAGCCCCACCGCTCACCGGTGACAAGCACCGCTCCGCCTGCTGGTTGCCGCGATGAACCTCTTCTGGCTGAGCCACCACCACCCCGACGAGCTCGACCGCACGGTGAAGATCGCCGGCGTTCACCTCTGCGCGCGCTGCCTCGGCACCTACCCGGTGTTGTTCGCCGCGCTGGCCGCGCAGCTGAAGCTCCACGCTCCCCTCAGCCACGCGCTCGACGTTCCTCTCTGCACCGCGCTCTTCGTTCCCGCGCTCGCCGATTGGGCGTACGGCCGCTTTCGCCCACACGCGTTCAACAATGCGTGGCGCCTGTCGACCGGTGTCGCGCTGGGACTGTCTCTCGGCCGAAGCCTGTTCATCCATCTTCAGAAACCATTTCCGCTCGTGCTCCTGATTCAGATGGCGCTCGTGACAGCAGTCGCAACCCCTGTCATTCTCGCGACTTACCGTCGAGTGAAGACCTGACAGATCAACCCGTCTCCTGAAGCGTTCAACATGGAGACATCGAGGCTTTTGGTGGAGACCAGCGACGAGCAATTGATGCTCGCGTTCAAGTCGGGTGACGCCCGAGCGTTTGCGACGCTCGTGTCCCGTCATCGCGGCGCGGTCTTCAACTTCATCCTCCGTTACGTAGGACAGCAGGCCCGAGCCGAGGACCTGCTGCAGGAGACGTGGTTGAAAGTGGTGCGGTCGAGCTCTGAGTACCAACCGAAGGCCAGGTTCACCACCTGGGTCTTCACCATTGCGAGGAACCTCTGCGTGGACAGCGCGCGAAAGGAGAGCTACCGAAAGGCCGAGTCGCTCGACCAATCGAAGCGCGAAGGCGATGACGCTCCGGCGCTCGCCGACACGCTGCCCGACGACGGCGCGACTCCCGATCGCGGAGCTCACAACGTGCGGCTGCGCCCGCTGCTGCAGAAGGCGCTCGGCGGGCTGCCCGACGAGCAGCGCGAGGTCTTCCTGCTGCGCGAGTACCACGGCATCTCCTTCAAGGAGATCGCCGACGTCACGGGAGTGAACGAGAACACGGTGAAGAGCCGCATGAGGTATGCGCTCGAAGGGCTGCGCAAACAGTTGAGCGAGCTCGGAGTCGAAGCAGAATTGATGGAGGGCAGGACGGTCGCATGAAGCCGGTGAGCCACCAATACGAGGACAAGCTCCTCGAGTTCGCCTACGGCGAGCTGCCGGCGCACGAGGCCAGCGCGATCGACGCGCACGTGAAGACGTGTGCCCGGTGCACCGCTGCCCTCGACGAGATTCGCTCGGTGCGCTCGGCGATGAGCGCGCTGCCGCAGGTGTCGGTGAGCGACAACGGCCTCGAGTCGTTGATGGCGTACGCCGAGCAGCAGGCGAAGCGAAACGCCGAGGCCGCCGCTCCGGTGCCGTTCTTCGCCCGGTTCAGAAAGTGGGTCGCGCCGTTGGCCGGGGTGACCGCGGTGCTGTTGGTCGGCGGCGTCTACTTGAAGGCTCAGGAGAAGGTCGACCTGACGCCGGAGCACGCCGCGCTCGAGGTGGCTCAGAAGAAATCCGAGGCCGATTACAAGGCGCCCGCCCCCGTCGCGGCTCCGGCGGTGGCCGACGAGGCCAAGCCGGCCGAAGAAGCTGCGAAGGCCGACCAGGCCGAGAAGATCGCCGCACCCGAGAAGACGAAAGACCTGGCGGCGTTCAAGCACGCCGAAGGTGGCGAGACGCTCGACGGGTTGTTCGACACCAAGGCCAAGCGCCAGAAGACGCCGGTGCAGTCGCCGTCGAAGCCGTCGCCGAAGACCGCTCAGGTTCAGCGCGACGACAAGGAACGGGTGGTCGACAACGAGATGCAGCTGGCCGGCGCGAAGCCTGCCGATGCGCCCGCGAACGATCTCGACCGGGGAGGGAAGGGTGGCGGCGGCCGTCGCGAGCTCGACTCGGCCCAGGGCAATTATTACGACGCGCGCACGGCGGGCACGGGCAGCCCGACCGCCGGTGGCGACGCGAACAAGAACTATGGCCTCAATCAAGACGTCGCGAAGGCCGACGCGATCGAGCGCCGCTCGGCCAGCAAGCGCGGCTCGACGGGCCTCGACGACTCCGCGACCGACGACTCGTACCGCGCCAACAACGCGCCGGTGAGCAAGTCCGGCAAGAAGAAGGCCTCGAAGCTCGAGATCGACGACAGCCCGGGCGGTGGGTCGATCGCGCGCGCTCCCACCGGCTCGCTCTCGAAGGACGTCGCCGCTTCTGACAAGGCAGACAAGAAGCTCGAAGAGAAGGCGCCCGAGGCCGAGAAGGCCGAGAAGAAGCAGACCGTCGCTGCGAAAGAGTCGCCGCCGCCGCCCGCCGCCGCTGCGCCGGCTCAGACCGAGCAGCAGGTGTGGACTCCGGAGCAGGCCGCGCGCGCGCAGAACCAGGCGCCGTCGCAGTACGGGGTGAGCTCGTCGTCGGCTCCGCAGCAGCAGGCCGCGCCGCCTCCTCCGCCCCCGAAGCAGGTGGCGAGCAACAGCAAGAGCAGCAGCTTCCGCCTCGGCATTCAGTCGGGTCAGAACGGGTCGGGTGATGAAACGCTCGAAGGCCAGGCGGTGGGGCCGCCTTCGGTCACCGGCGCCGAGATCGCCAACAACCGCAAGGCGCGCCAGTCGCAGCTCGCCGACCTGATGAGCCGTGCGCGGGCCGCCGACAACGCCGGCGACCTCAAGCAGGAGGCTCAGCTCTGCGACGAGCTGCTTCGCAACGACGCCGAGGGTGACCTCCGCGCCGAGGCGCTCTACCGCATGTGCAATCTGCTCCAGCGGCTGGAGCAGGAAGACCAGGCGCAGCGCTACTGCTCGCAGCTCGAGCAGCAATTCCCGTCGAGCAAGTGGGCGGCGTCGCTCCGCTCGCAGGAGCGCAACCGCAGCGCCGCTCCCCCGAAGGCGGCCTCGAAGAAGTCGCCGTACCAGCAAGATCGAACCTACGAGAGCCCGGCTCCGGCCGCGGAACCGAAGAACTCGGCGCCCGCGGAGTCGATGCACGCGTACTAGGCGCAGATCGTCTATACCCCGCGCCGATGCGCGCGCGCCTGCTGTGCCTCGTTCTGCTTCTCGGTTGCAGCTCAAAACCTTCTAACTCCGTCACGCTGAAGTCCGACGCGGCGACGGTCGACCTCACGCTCGAGCCGTTCGGCTTCACCGTGAAGAACGCCGGTGGCGCGGCGCTGCTCACCACCCTCGACGGCGACGACGCCTACGGCAGCTTCGCCGAGACGGTCGACACCCCGACCTACATCACCCAGATCGTGCCCGGGTGGGATGGCTACCAGCCCAAGGAGAACGGCTGGTCGCACGGCACCAACGCCAAGGTGCTCGAGTCGACCGCGACCTCGGCGAAGATCTCGCTCGCGCTCGCCGGCGGCACGCTCACCAGCACCTTCACCGTCGACGGCACCCGCGTGCACGTCAGCAACCAGTTCGAGCTGCCCGCGGGCACCCACTACAACAAGTCGTCGCTCGGCTTCTCACTGCCTGCCGACGAGCACTTCTTCGGGTTGGGCGAGCGCTACGCCGAGATCGATCACCGCGGCTTCTCGATCTACAGCTGGAGCGAGGAGGGCGCGCTCGGCGGCGGTGAAGACGCCGGCCCGACGCCGACCAACCCGTACCCGAACGGCCCGTCGATGACGTACTTCCCGGTGCCGTTCTTCTACTCGTCGAAGGGGTACGCGGTTCACCTCGAGACCACCTTCCGCACCGAGACGCACTTCGGCTCCGAGAAGCCCGACGCCTGGCGCATCGCCGCCAACACCAACAGCTTCGACTTCACCGTCTACGTCAACGCCGACCCCAAGGCGTCGCTCTCGCAGTTCACCGAAGACACCGGCCGCCCGCGGGTGCCCGCGAAGTGGGTGTGGGGCCCGCGCCGCCGCGTCGACAACGGAGAGACGGTGCCGCAGCTCGACGGCGGCCTGGTCTGGCAGCTGATGCGCGAGCTGAAGATGCCGATCACCACCATCGACGACACCACCCACTTCCTGCCCGCGTCGCGCCAGGTCGGCCGTGAAGCGCAGCTGAAGGTCTGGGTCGATACGCTCCACGACGCGGGCTACAAGGTCACCGCCTACAACAACCCGTTCGTCGCCGAGAACGACCCGGGAGGCGCCGCCGACTACGCCTTCGGCAAAGACGCCGGCTACTTCGTCACCGACCCCGACGGCGGCCCCTCGCTCGCGTTCCTGATCTCCGGAGCGCCGCTCTACGTGGCGATGGTCGACTTCACCAACCCCGACGCGACCAAGTGGTACGAGTCGCTGCTCCAGCGCACCGTCGACCTGGGCTACGACGGGTGGATGCACGACTTCGGCGAGTACGTGCCCCGCAACGGCCGGTTCGCCAACGGCAAGCGCGGCGACGAGATGCACAACCTCTACCCGGTGCTCTCGGCCACCAGCGCGAAGAACGTGCTCGAGAAGGCCCACCCCGACGACAACCTCTTCTACGTGCGCGGCGGCTACACCGGCACCCAGGCGGTCGCCTCCACCATCTGGGGCGGCGACCCCGAGGCGACCTTCGACGATACCCAGGGCCTGCCCGCGATGCTCCGCGGCGGGCTGAACCTCGGCCTGGTCGGCGTGCCGTACTGGGGCTCAGACACCTCAGGCTTCAAGTGCATCACCGACGCGCCCAACGACAAGGAGGTCTTCATTCGGTGGACCGAGATGTCGGCGGTCAGCCCGATCATGGAAGAAGAGAACGCCTGCTCGAACCCGCTGATGCAGAAGACCAAGTGGAAGCTGTTCAACGACCAGGAGACGATCGACGTCTACCGGGCGCAGGCCTCGCTCCACACCCGGCTGCAGCCGTACTTCCAGGCGCTCGCCGCCGAGTCGCACCTCACCGGCCTGCCGCTGATGCGCCACCCGTTTCTCACCCATCCCTCCGAGCCCGAGGCGCTCAAGGTGCAAGACACGTATTTCCTCGGGCCGGCGATCTACGCCGCGCCGGTGGTTCACCGCGGCGTCACCACCCGCGATGCCTGGCTGCCTCCGGGCGCGCGGTACATCGATCTCGACGACGGCACCGTCTACCCGGGGGGAGCGCACGCGATGATCCCCGCGCCGTTGGACAAGCTGCCCCTGCTGCTGGTCGAAGGGCAGATGCTCCCGCTGCTCGATCAAGACGTGCAGACGCTGGGCGTGGCGACCGACGGCACCGTCACCGCCGACGCGCGCGCCGACGTGCTCGACGTGAAGATCGCGCTCGCGCCGGGGGACCACGCCAACCTCCAATTGGTCGAAGGCGCCCAGCTGTTCGCCGAGCGCACCACCCAGCAGCTCGGCAACCCGGGCAACCTCACCGGGCTGGCCGACCCGTCGACGCTGCCCAGCTGCAACAAGTGCTTCTATCGAGACGGGTTGGGCACCACGTTCCGGGTGCGAATGAACGGGTCGCCCGGGAACGTCGATCTCAAGTTCAACGACCTGCACGTCTCGTCGACCAGTAACCGGCTGATCAGGTGGGAGATCTACGAGTTGCCTTGAGGGGCCCCCGCGTCCAACCGCCCGATGTGCCTCAGATGCCCAGTCCGTGATTTAAAGGTGCTGCCCATGGCTACGAAGAACATCCGCCGCCGCCGTCACGTACGCGGTCAATCGATGGTCGAGTATTCGATGATCAACTGGGTGTTGATCGTCGGCCTGGTGCTCGCGAGCACGGTGCGCATCATTCCCGGCCCGAAGCAGGACACCCAGGGCGGAGTCGCCGCCTCGGTGGGCCGTCAGCCGATGAACGTGATCGAGCTGTTCCTCACCGCCTACCAGACCTACTACGACTCGTATTACTTCGTGCTGAACCTGCCCTTCCCGTGAGCGTCGCCGCTCGCACGGTTCCACTCCCGTTCAGGCTGTTCCATCTCGTCGCGCTGGTCGGCTTCACCGCCAGCGCCGTCGCCGCTGCCGGCACCGAGTTGGTTCAGCTCTACGCCGCCTACCATTGGGAGTACCACTCCGGCACCGACCCGCATTGGCTCGCGGTCGGAGGCGCCGCGCTGGCGGTGCTCACCATGCTGGCGGTGGTGGGCGGCATCGCAATCAAGCGCCCGCTGCCGCTGCTGATCTCCGCCCTGGTGCTGCTCGGCTTCGGGCTGGCGCTCACCGGGCTGTCGTTCGAGTACTCCGAGCGCTCGGTGCACGGCGCGAACCGAAAGTTCCTCGACCTGGGCTCGGCGCTGTTCGACGTGGTGCACGACCTCTCACGGCAGGGCGGCATCGCCCCCGACGACCCCAAAGCGTGGAACCAGGCCCTGAAGCAGATCGCCGAAACGCAACAGTCGGGCAGTCCCTACCGAAAAGGACTTAACGAGGTGGTGCCGTTTCGCCTCGAGTTCACCGCCAAGGAGGACACCTGGCCCCGCAACGCGCCGCCAGGAACGGTATTGGTGTGGCTCGCCGAAGATCGTTCGCTGTTCAGCCTGCGCTTCGTCGGGCTCGACGAGCTTCACCAGCCCATGCTGCTCAAGGACGAAACCGGAAAAGTCGTGTCGTTGCGGGGTGGGGCGAAGGACGACATTTTCTAGGTTCGTCAAGTCTCGCCGGCGCGACGCTCTGCTAACTCCTTTTGACACTTTGGATCATCGGCAAGTACCATCGGCACTCGCTTCCAACCCAAGCCTTCTATCGCTGTAGGGAGATCATCGGATCATGCTCAAGGGCAAGACTCCCCTGTTCGTCGCGCTGCTCCTCGGTTTGTTCGCCGGTATCGTCGCCTGGTCGGCGATCAAGAAGAAGGAAGCCGACGTGCGCCGCGGCTGGAACCTGGTGCCCGTCGTCGTGGCGGCGGTCGACATCTCCGAAGGCACGGTGGTGACCTTCGACATGATCTCCCAGCGCTCGGTGCCGGAGCAGTTCGTCACCTCGTCGGTGGTCAAGCCCGACAGCGCCTCGTACATCGTGAACCAGAAGGTGCTGGTGCCGGTGCAGGCCGGTGACCCGCTGCTCTGGTCGCAGTTCGAGACCACCAAGGCGGCTGAGCGCCTGTCGACCAAGGTTCAGAAGAAGGCCCGCGCGGTCACCATCGACGCCGGCAAGACCACCGCCGTCGGCGGCTGGGTGCGCCCGAACGACCACGTCGACCTCATCGGCACCTTCAAGGACCCCCAGACCAACGAGCAGGTGGCGGTGACTTTGCTGCAGAACGTGATCGTGCTCGCCACCGGTAAGATCACCGGCACCACCAACGTGAACCTGATTCCCGAAGGCCAGCGCGACTACAACAACGTCTCGCTCCTGGTGATCCCCGAAGAAGCGGAAATTCTGGTGCTGGCGCAGGAGCTCGGCGCGCTGACGATGTCGCTGCGTAACGAAGACGACGTCGACGTGCTCGAAGAGCGCGGCCGCGCGACCATCAACACGCTGCTCTCTGGCGAGCGCACCCGCGTGCTCCAGCAGAAGCGGTTCAACACCATTCAGGTGATCCGCAACACGACCTCCACCGACTCGCAGGCGAAGTAAAAGTTAGAGGTCACTCGCCATGCTCGCAGGAATCGTCCTCCTCTTAGTCACCGGCTCGGTCTTCTTCTTCAGCCTGGTGATCTTCGGCGTTCTGTCGAAGGCCTACGAGCAGTACCAGGAGCGGTACGTCGTCAAGTCGATGAACGACTTGAGCGACATGTTCCTGTTCATCGACCCGCGGCAGATGTTGATCCTCAACATCGCGTCGATGTGCTTGTTGGGCCTGTTCGCCTACGTGGTGATCAACCCGCTGGTCGCCATCGGCATGACCATCTTCGGCTTCTTCCTGCCGATGATGCTGGTGAAGCACTACCGCAAGCGCCGCATTCGCAAGTTCAACACCCAGCTGGTCGACGCGCTCCAGGCGATGGCGAACGCGTTCAAGGCCGGTCTGACCTTCCAGCAGGCGATCGAGCACGTGGCGAAAGAAGCCTCGGCGCCGCTCTCTCAGGAGTTCGGCCTGTTCGTCAAAGAGGCCAAGCTCGGCGTGCCGATGGAAGAGGCGCTGGTCAACATGGCCAAGCGGGTCGGCTCCGACGACCTCGAGCTGGTGGTGACCGCGACCAACATCTCCCGTCAGCTCGGCGGCAACATGGCCGAGATGTTCGAGACGCTCTCGACGACCATTCGTGAGCGGTTCCGCCTCGAGGGCAAGATCGACGCGTTGACCTCGCAGGGCAAGCTGCAGGGCTGGGTCGTCGGCGCGATGCCGCTGATTCTCGGCATGGTGCTCAACTACATGCGCCCCGACCTGATGCAGCCGATGCTCGACCACATCTTCGGCTACATCCTGGTGGCGGTGATCTGCGTGATGGAAGTGTTGGGGATGTTGATCATTCGGCGCATCGTCAACATCGACATCTAACAAGGGAACACGATGCAAGACGCATTCACGATGGTCTTGATGCTCGGCGCGGCGACGTTCACCGCGGGAGCGATCGGCTTCCTCGCGGTCGGTCTCTACGCCAACGTCTTCGAGAAGTTCATCGTCGAGGTCAAAGAAGAGTCGACCGGCGGCGTCGGTGGCGTCGGCTCGGTCGCGATTCGGCGGCTCGGCACCTTCAACCGGCGGTTCATGTGGCCGGGCTACGAAGACAAGATGCGCCGGAGCCTGGTCAAGTCTGGCGAGCCCAAGGGCTACAAGCCCGAAGACATCATGGCGATGCAGGAGATCGGGTTCTTCATCGGCCTGCTCGCCGGCCTGGTGATCGTCAACGGCATCGGCTGGAACCTGGCGGTCTCGATCGTCGGCGCCTTGATCGGCATGTTCTACCCGATGATCTGGATCAACGATCAGGTGAAGAAGCGTCACCTCCAGATCAGCCGCGCGCTCCCGTTCAACCTCGACCTTTTGACCCTCTCGGTCGAAGCCGGCTTGGACTTCACCGCCGCGCTCGCCAAGGTGGTCGAGAAGGGCAAGACCGGCCCGCTCCGCGACGAGCTGCAGATCGTCTTGAAGCAGCTGAAGATGGGCAAGACCCGCGAAGAGGGTCTGAAGGCGATGATCGCCCGCGTCGACCTCCCGGCGCTGACCCAGTTCGTGACCGCGCTGATTCAGGCCGACAAGATGGGCACCTCGCTCGGTAAGGTGCTCCGCATTCAGTCGACCCAGCTGCGCATCGACCGCACCCAGCGCGCAGAGAAGCTCGCCAATGAAGCCCCGGTGAAGATGCTGTTCCCGCTGATCGCCTGCATCTTCCCCACGGTGTTCATGATCCTCTTCGGGCCGATCGTGTTCGCCTTCATGTTCGGCAACGTCGGCGGGTAATCGCGCCCCGCTTCTCCTTTGGCGTTCCAACTAAGAGTCGCGCGCGGCCATCAGCAAGGCCGCAGCTATCTGATTGCCCAGGGCCGGCTTCGCCTGGGCAGCGCCGAGGGCAACGACGTCGTCTTGTCAGACGCGGGCATCTCGGGCGCGCACCTGCAGATCGTCGAGCGCGAGGGCCGCTACTTCGTCTCCGACCTCTCGAGCGCCAACGGCACCTACGTCAACGGCGAGGCGGTGAAGGCGGAGCGCGAGCTGAAGACCGGCGACGCGCTGGCGATCGGCGCCGCGCTGCTCTCGTTCGTGCAGGTCGAGGGCGACAAGAAGGCCACCCCGCTGGTGCCGGTGGAGACCCACGACGACACCCGCCCCGAGTCGCTCGGGAGACAGCCCCAAAACGACGACTTGAAGGGTTCGGCGCGGGGTGACAACAGCACCGACCGCGTGAAGCCCAAGGTGTTCGGCGATGACGACGCGACCGCGCCGCTGGCGGAGCCGCTCGGCAAGGCGATGGCGCCCCTGGTGGACCCCGAGACCACCGCGCCGGAGGCCCGCCCGCTGGGGTCGGTGAGCGAGCCGATCGTGAAGAAGGAGCTCTACGAGCGGCCCCGCCCGTCTGACGCGATCAACGCGATGCTCGATCGCGAACTGGGCGTGCAGCGCGAGGAGCCCTCGCACGACTCGCTCCCGCCGATCGAGATCTCCCGCAGCGAGCTGTCGGCGCTCCGCGGCGTCTCGGAGCCGTCTGACTCGAACGGCCGCGCCAAGCCGTGGGACTCGGGCGATCAATCGCAGCCCTCGGGGCAGTCGCTGTCGATCTCGCAGTCGGTGTCGGTGACCCCGGTGAACGACGGCGAGCCCACCGCCGACGAGCGCCCGGGCCGTCACACCGACGCGATCGTGCCTTCGGTGCGGCGGCGGGGCCTGTGGGGCTGGTTCGACGCGCTGCCGGGCTGGGCGAAGATGACCGGCGCCGCGGTGCTCGGGTTGCTGGTGGTGCTGGTGGGGGCGGCAATCGTTCGAGCGGTGCGAGGGCCCTCCGAGCCGGCGCTACCCCAGGAGCCCACCGAGCTCACCGCCGACCCGGTCGACGTCAGCTTCGGCCTCGGCCAGGGCGTGGTCTACGAGCAGTCTGACCAGAAGACCTTCGAGTTCGACCTGCCGGCCTCGCCTGCGTCGATGGTGCTGGTGCACTACGAGGCTTCGGACATCGGCGCGAAGGAGGTGGCGATCATGGTCAACAACAACGACCTCGGCTTCGTGCCCGCCGACACCGTCGAAGGGCGGCAGCTGGAGGTCTTGGTGCCGCCCGATCAGCTCAAGCCCGGGCAGAAGAACACCATCACCTTCGACAACCTCCAGAACCCTCCCGGCCGGGAGACCTGGCGGGTGTCGCGGCTGTCGCTGCTGGTGCAGCACCTCTCGCCGCTGGTGGCCGAAGAGGCGGTCGCCGGCGCGCAGCAGAAGATCGACGAAGGCAACGCGCTCTACGTGCAGCAGAAGGCGGCCCCCGACAACCTGTTCAAGGCCTGGGTCGCCTACCGCGAGGCGTACCTGATGCTGATCGCCAACGGCACCACCAAGGGCAAGGCGATGCTGCCGGTGGCACGCGCCAAGGCCGAAGAGGTGGGGCTGCAGCTCGACAAGGAGTGCGGCCGGCTGCTCACCGCGGCGAAGAAGGAGATGGACGATGCCCAGCCCCAGGAGGCCCGGGCGTCGCTCCAGAAGATCGCCGACGAGTTCAGCTCCGGCGAGCACCCCTGCCAGGCGAGGGCAGCGGAGAAGCGCGAGGAGTACATGCTGAAGTAGGCTATGGCCGCTTCAGCATGCCGCCCGCCAAGCCTCCCGCTCGTGGTCCCGTCGACACCGACCCCACGGGTTCACCCGCGCACGAGCCGTCGACCACCGAGCCCTCGATGCCGGCGGCGATGCCCACCAGCACCGAGCCTTCGATGCCCGCAGCCCGGGCGGCTCCGCCTCCCAAGGCGGCCAAGGCCGGGAGTTCCGCGCGGCTGGCGAAGGTCGAGCGTGGTGGGCCGCCGGCGGCTCCGTCGCGCGATCGCAGCGTGCGGCCCCCGCGCGAGCGGGTGAGCCGGCGGCGGCGTGAAGAAGAGCCCGAGCCGAAGAAGAAGGGCGGCTCCGGCAAGCTGATCGTCTTGTTCCTGCTGGTCGTGGGTGGCCTCGGCTACGGCTATTGGTGGAAGCAGAACCACCAGCCTCCGCCCGCGGTGCCGGCGGGGCCCGACCCGGGGTTGGTCGAGCTCGGCCAGTTGATGCAGGAGGGCAAGAACCTGGTGCGCCAGGGCCGGTTCGCCGACGCGAAGGCGAAGTTCCAGCAGGTGTTCGACGTCAACCCCAACTACGCGCAGGGCGCGGTGAAGACCTACCTCGACGCCTGCACCCGCGAGGTTCCCAACCAGGCGCACCTCGACGCGGCGCTGGCCGACATCGCCAAGAATGAGCTCGGGCCGGCGCAGACGGAGCTGAAGGCGGTGACCGCCAACAGCACCCAGACCGACAAGATCACCCAGGTCGCCAAGAAGCTCGAGGAGGCGGTGACCGCCCGCATCGCCGAGGGCCGTACGCTCGCCGCGTCTCCCGGCGACAAGGTGAAGATGAAGAAGCTGAAGGCGCTGGCCGACGACATTCTGGTCGCCAAGCCCGAGCAGCGCGACGCGATGGAGCTGCGCGATCTCGCCGCCCGCATGCTGGGAGGCCCGGTGCACGTGGAGGTCGAAGCGCCTCCGGCGGGCGACCCGGCCGCCGACGTGATGCAGCGCTACGCCTCGGGAGACGCCTCGGGTGCGTTCGCGCTGGCCAACGACTGCTCCGGCAAGAGCGACAACTGCAAGGGCCTGGTCGAGAAGATGAAGACGCTCAACGAGCTGCTCCAGAAGGTGGAGTCGCTCTCGCCCGAGGAGCTCGATCGCGCGCTTCAGCTCGACCACGCCTGCTCCGGCGGGAGGACGACCGCGCACGCCAAGCCGATCGCCACCCGAATGGCCTCGGCCTACTACCAGAAGGCGTCGAACCTGAAGACCAAGGGCGAGTGGGGCGGGGCGATGGGGGCGGCGCGCAAGGCGCTGGTGGCCGACCCCGACAACATGCCGGCGAAGTCGATCATGGTCGAGGGCATGGAGGTGGCGCGGAACCTTTTCCAGCGCTGCTACATTTCAAAGGACGCCAGCCCGGAAGACGCGATTCCCCTCTGTACCCAGGTGGTGCAGATGTTGCCGGAGGGCGACGATCTCCGCGGCAAGGCGGAGCGCGTTTTGCAGTCCCTGCGACAACACTGACCGCGGGGTGTCCGGTTCGGTGCGGGCTGAAATACCCCCCTTGGCCTGAACGGGGGATCACTGTCACAATCAGTCAGTTGGACGTCTAACTTGTAGGGGTAAAACGTACCATGCCTCCTCCTAATGGACCGGTTCGGCGAAGGACCAGCGCTCAGGTGCCCGCGGCACCGGCAGGCGCGGCGCGCCGGAGAGCAACGGGCATGCAGCGGTCGGCTGCGCCACCTCCCGAGCCCGAAGTCGCGCCGGGAGCCAAGCTGGTCTGCGTCTCGGGGCCGGCGAACGGGCAGGAGTTCGTGCTCGACGGCGACGAGGTGGTGATCGGCCGGAGCGCCGACAACCCGATCTCGATTCCCGACACCTCGGTCTCCCGCAAGCACGTGCTGCTGCGGCGCACCGGCGAAGGCTGGGCGGCGAGCGACATGGGCTCGGGCAACGGCACGATGGTGAACGGCACCTCGATCTCCGAAGAGACGCCGCTGTCGAACGGCGACGTGATCGTGATGGGCGACACCGAGCTGCAGTTCGTCGACGAGGCGGCTCCGGCACGGCCCCGGCGCACCGGTGAAGGCCCGGCGGCGCGGCGGCCGGTGGTGCGCAGCAACCGCGCGGCTCAGCTGGCGAACGCGGAGCAGAACAAGGCCAAGAAGCGAAAGATGTTCATTCGCATCGGGGCGGTGGCGGTGGTGCTGCTCGCCGGCCTGGTGGGGTGGAAGGCGATTCAGAGCCGCAACGACAAGTTCCAGCTCGCCAACATGATGAAGCTGAAGCAGTCGCAAGACGAGCTTCGCACCCTCAACCAGCAGGGCCGCAACCTGATTCGCGACGGCAAGTGGGTCGACGCGAAGGCGATCTTTCAGCAGATCGTCGACGCCGACCCCAGCTTCGGCGCGGGCACGGTGCAGCAGTACATCACCCGCTGCGACCAGGAGATCCCCAACCAGCAGCACCTCGACGACTGCGCGGCGGCGCTGAAGAAGAACCAGCTCGGCGAGGCGGCGAAGGCGCTCAACGCGATCGTCGGCGCCACCCTGCAGAACGAGCGCAAAGAGAAGCTGCGCCAGGAGCTCGAGAAGGCGATCGACCAGAAGGTCACCGAGGCGGCGCAGCTGGTGGCGAGCACCACCGACCGCGAGAAGATGGTGCAGCTGCAGGCGATGGCGACCGACGTGCTCGAGGCTTCGCCCGACCAGCGCGACGCCAAGGGCTTCAAGGAGACGGCAGAGAAGGCGATCAACCTGATCGACCACCCGCCTCCGAAGCCCGTCGGGCCTGACACGTCGCACCTCGAGGTGCAGCAGATCTTCCACGACGGCGACCAGGCGGGCGCGATGGCGAAGGCCAACGCGTGCGCGGGCAAGAACGCCAAGTGCAAGCACCTGATGCAGCTGATTCAGGAGTTCAACGAGAAGAACAAGAAGCTGGAGTCGCTCAACTCGACCGAGCTGATCGCGCTGCTCAAGCTCGACAAGGAGATCGCCGGCGGCCAGCAGAGCGCGCTCGCCAAGCCGATCATCACCCGCGCGGTGACCGCCAACTACACCAAGGCGTCGAACTGCCGCGCCAAGGGCGACTGGGGCTGCGCGATGACCTACGCCAAGCAGGTGCTGGAGGCCGACCCGCAGCACATCGGCGCCCAGACGATCGTCGCCGACGCCCGCAACGAGTCGAAGCAGATCTACCTGCGCGCGTATCAGCTCAAGGGCGAGAGCCCCGAAGAGGCGATCGTGCTCTTCAAGCAGGTGCTCGCGATGACGCCGAAAGACGACGAGTACCACGAGAAGGCGAAGAACCAGATCGAGAGCCTGCAGAAGAACTGACGGCGTGGGTGTAGGGTGGCCGTCATGAAGCAGGGCGATCTGTTCGGGGGCGGTGGCGCTCCGAAACCGGCCGAGCCGCAGAAGAGGGAGACCCCGGTCTCCGTCTCCGAGCCGGCGTACCTGCGCGAGAACGAGCCCCCGCCGGAGGGCGTGGTGAGGGCGCAGCGCGCCGAAACTGTCCCCGAAAAACCCCGTCCCGTGACTGCCGGCGCCAACGTGGCTCCCTCACCCGGCCTCCGGCCACCCTCTCCCGTGGGAGAGGGGAAACCCGCGACAAAGATTCCGGCCGGGCCGAAGATCCTCACCGTCACCGAGCTGACCTGGCAGATCAAAGAGGCGATCGAGCCCAAGTTCGCCGCGGTCTTCGTGCGCGGAGAGGTCTCGGGCTTTCGCGGGGCGAACATGCGCGGGCACCTGTACTTCATGCTCCGCGACGAGACCGCGTCGCTCGACGTGCGCATCTGGCAGAGCACCGCCGCGAAGATGAAGTTCGGCCTCAAAGACGGCATGGAGGTGATCGCCGAAGGCAGCATCGACCTCTACCCGCCGAGCGGCCGCTACGGCCTGGTGATCAACCGCATCGAGCCCGCCGGCGTAGGCGCCCAGGCGCTCGCCTTCGAGCAGCTGAAGCAAAAGCTGATCGCCGAAGGGCTGATGGGCGAGAAGCGCGCCAAGCCCCGCAAGAGCCTGCCGCACCTGCCGCGCCGCATCGGGGTGGTGACCAGCGTGAGCGGCGCCGCGCTGCGCGACTTCTTGAAGGTGCTCCACCGCCGCCACCCGCGCATCTCGGTGCTGGTCTCCGACGCCCGGGTGCAGGGCGACGGCGCGGCGTTCGAGATCGCGCGCGGCATTCGGCGGCTCGGCCGCACCGACGTCGACGCGATCGTGGTCACCCGCGGCGGCGGCTCGAAAGAAGATCTCTGGGCCTTCAACGAAGAGATCGTCGCCCGGGCGATCTTCGACAGCCCCAAGCCGGTGGTCTCGGCGGTGGGCCACGAGGTCGACACCACGCTCTCCGACTACGTCGCCGACGTGCGGGCGCCCACCCCGTCGGCGGCGGCCGAGGCGCTGGCGCCGGTGTTGGCCGACCTCGAGCTCCACCTGGCGCAGCAGAAGCAGCGCATGCGGCGCGCGCTCGAGCGGCGCATTCTGGCGGCCAAGAACCAGCTCCACGGGCTCCACGGCAAGCTGGGCGACCCGCGGCGCAGGCTGTCGCAGCAGCGGCTGTTTCTCAGTGAGCAGGCGGAGCGGATCGCCCGGGTGCTCCGCCGGGCCCAGCGCGAGCGGCGCGATTCGCTCAAGAAGCTGGCCGATCGGCTGCAAGGGGCGCGGCCGCAGGCGAAGCTGGAGGCCAACCGGCGCGAGCTGGCGCTGTTGTCGCAGCGGCTGTTGAGGGCCAGCCCTCACCCCCGGGTGCTCCGGGGCAAGCAGCAGCTGGCGTCGCTGGAGACGCGGCTGCGCACCGCGATCAACGAAGACGTGGCCCACTTCCGCTCCGAGTACCGCGCGCTCACCGGCAAGCTCGACGCGCTCTCGCCGCTCAACGTGCTCTCGCGCGGGTACGCGATCGTTCAGCGCGCGGGCGACAACCACGTGGTGCGCAAGGCGCTCGACGCGCCGGTGGGCGAGAAGATCAGGGTCAGGCTGGCCAACGACGAAGAGCTCGCCGCGACGGTCGAGCCAGGCCAGAAAAAGCTGTTATAGGAGCCCACGTGACCGCGAAGAACGGCAAGACCGAGCCGTACGGCGAGGTGATCTCCCGGCTGAAGGAGATCGTCGAATCGCTCGAGCGTGGAGAGCTCCCGCTGGAGGATTCGCTGGAGCGCTTCGCCGAGGGCGTGAAGCTGGTGAAGACCGGCGAGGGCCTGCTGGCCGCCGCGGAGAAGAAGATCGAGCAGCTGCTGGCCGACGACGGCGTCGCGCCGCTCGAGGTGAAGCAGGGTGGGGCAGCGGCACCGGCGCCGGCCGCCGCGGCTCCGGCCCGGCCCGCGGCTGCACAGAAGCCGGCTCCTCAAGATGACGATGACGTTCCGTTCTGATCCGGTCGCCGGAGAGCCCGTCTGATGCCGTTCGATTTCAAGAATTGGTACGCGATGCAGCAGGCGCGGGTCGAAGCGCTGCTGAAGGCGCGCATGGCGGCGATCGCCACCCGCACCCCGCCGCGGCTGGCCGAGGCGATGGCCTACTCGCTGCTCGACGGCGGCAAGCGGCTGCGCCCGGTGCTGGTGCTCGCCTTCGCCGAGGCGGCGGCCCAGGCGAGCGGAGGCGGCGGCACTCCGGCCGAAGACTCTGCGGTGGCGATCGAGATGATCCACACCTACTCGCTGATCCACGACGACCTCCCGGCGATGGACGACGACGATCTGCGCCGCGGCCGCCCCACCAGCCACAAAAAGTTCGGCGAGGCGATGGCGATTCTGGCCGGCGACGCGCTGCTCACCGACGCGCTCGCCCTGGTCGCCACCGGGCCCGCGCCCGAGCACGCGCTCCGCGCGCAGCTGACCTCCGAGCTCGCGCTGGCCTCCGGGGCCGGCGGCATGGTGGGCGGCCAGGTGCTCGACATCGCCGACGATCGCCCCGCCGAGCTCGACTACGTGGTGCGCATGCACCGGCTGAAGACCGGCGCGCTGCTGAAGGCCGCCTGCCGCCTCGGTGCGCTCGCCGGCTCGCTCGACCCCGCCAAGGTGGCCGCCGCCGACGCCTATGGCGCCGCGGTGGGCCTCGCGTTCCAGATTCACGACGACGTGCTCGACGTCACCTCCACCGCGGAGCAGATGGGCAAGCCCACCGGGGCCGACGCCGCCGCAGGCCGCTTCACCTTCCCCGCGCTGATGGGGCTGGAGCGGGCGAAGCAGACCGCGCTCGAAGAGGCGCGCAACGCGATCGAGGCGGTGAGGGCGCTCGAGCCCGACCCCGGCCCGCTCGCCGCGCTCGCGATGTACGCGGTGGAGCGCAGCAATTAGCGAGACCCGGGCCAACAAGAAGGAGCGGGTCGACGTGCTCCTGGTCGAGCGCGGGCTCGCCGAGTCGCGCGCCAAGGCGCAGGCGCTGGTGATCGCCGGTGAGGTGGTCGCCGACGACCAGCGGGTCGACAAGCCGGGCACCCGAATCAGCGTCGGCGCCGAGCTGCGGCTGAAGGGCGAGGGGCTGAAGTTCGTCTCCCGCGGCGGGCTCAAGCTCGAGGCCGCGCTCGACAGGTTCTCGCTCGACGTTCGCGGCGCCCTCTGCGCCGACATCGGCGCCAGCACCGGCGGCTTCACCGACTGTCTGCTCCAGCGCGGCGCGCAGAAGGTGTGGGCGATCGACGTCGGCAAGGCGCAGCTCCACGAGAAGCTCCGGCAGGACCCGCGGGTGATCTCGATGGAGGGGGTGAACGCCCGGGCGCTCTCGGCCGCCGAGCTCCCCGAGCCGGTTCAGGTGGCGGTGGTCGACGTCAGCTTCATTTCGCTCGCGCTGGTGCTGCCTCCGCTGGTGCAGCGCATGGCGAAGGGCGGGTTGCTGGTCGCGCTGGTGAAGCCGCAGTTCGAGGTCGGCCCCGAGAAGGTCGAGAAGGGCGGAGTGGTGAAGGACCCCGCCGCCCGCGCCGAGTCGATCGAGCGCAACCGCAGGCTCGCCGAACAGCTCGGGCTCACCGTGGTCGGGGTGATCGACAGCCCGATCGCCGGGCCGGCCGGCAACGTCGAGGCGCTGCTGGTGGCGAAGAAGTAGCGCCCGTTACGGCGAGTTCCCGCGCACCGCGCGGTACTCGCTCAGCGACAACGGCTTCACCTGTGCGGTGCCGACCCGCAGCCAGCTCTGGCCGGTGACGTCGATGCCCATGGTGATGCCGGTCTGCGGGCTGGAGCCGCCCTGAATGTTCAGCCGCCACAGCTCACCGCTCGCGGGGTCGTCGACCGCCACCACCTCGGTGGGGTACCCGCCCGACGAGCCGTTGAGCATGTAGAAGTCGCGCCCCGCACCCGGCTGCAGCTGCATCACCCCGAGGCCCGGCGAGGCCACCAGGGGCTCGCTCATCCAGTTGATCAGCAGGCCGGTGTCGCCGTCGATGAAGAAGATTCGGTCGGGCGCGATCGCGGCGATGATCTTGTCGTTGAAGTACGGGAGCACCGCGATCACCACCCCGTCGAGCGAGGGGCTCTGCCACTGCGCGCCGGTGGGCAGCTGGCACATCGGGTTGAGCGTCGAGCAGGCGACGATCGACGAGGTGGTGCGGCCCGAGACGCCGGTCGCCTGCACCGCGAAGTAGACGATTCGCCCGTCACGGCTGAAGGCGGCGCCGGGGAGCACCGGCACGTTGAGGTCTCCGTAGCTCTGGGTGCCGATGTCGGTCGCGCCGACGAAGGCGCCGTTGTTCCAGTTGTATTTTTCGACCTGCACGTGCCCGGTGTAGGTGTCGATCATGTACGCCCAGGTCAACGCGTACGCGATGCCGTTGGTGTCGATCACCGGGTTGGTGATCACCGAGCCCGCTCCGAGCACGCCCTGCTGCTGGGTGCTGGTCTGCCACACCGGCACCGAAGGCGGGCCGTTGGCGGGAATGCGGAACAGCGAATACCCGACGGTGGAGTGGTTGGTGTACGCCATCAGGTCGCCCTCGGGGCCGACGCCGATGTTGGTGAAGGCGCCCGCCAGCCCACCCTTGATGTTCAGCTGCTCGTCGAACGAGAACACTCCGCCCGAGTCGAGCAGCCAGCGGGTGCCTGACGCGGTGTTCTTGTCGGTGATGGTCGAGCTGGCGCTGCAGGCGAACGGGATCGCGTTGTTGAAGAGCGGCACCAGGCCCATGGTGTCGACGTGGGCGATCGCAAGCTGATCGTTGACGCTGATGCAGCCGACGAAGGTCGGGGTGCCGCCCAGGCCGTTCTCGGCGACGAACGAGTCGGGCAGCATCGTCACCATGGTGGCGCCGGGGTCGACCTTGGAGGCGACCGGGAAGTACTGAATGCCGAGGCCGGTGGAGGTGTTGGTGCGGTCGTCGTCGCAGATCGCGGTCGCCGAGAGGTTGAGGTTCGCCGAGATGCCGAGCGAGTTGTAGACGTTGTTGAACGCGGCCGGCAGCAGGTCGATCTCGGTGGGCACCGTCGGGTTGTCGATGCCCTTGAGGAACAGCGTCTTGTTCTGCTTGAGGTCGATGTGCTTCACCGACGCGCAGCCCGACACGTTCACCCGCACCTTCAGCGAGGGCCCGATCTGCGGGTTCTCGAGCGGGTTGGTGAGGAACACCTGGGGCGGCACCGGCGGCGGAGGCGGGGTGACACCTCCACCGCAGTTGCACGCGACTGCCGCCGTCAACACCAGCGGCCATGGGGAGCGCGTTTTCACCGCTCTAGAATGATGAACTCCACGCGGCGATTCAACTCCCGCCCGCGAGCGGTGAGGTTGGGCGCCACCGGCTTGCTGTCGCCGAAGCCCTGCGACTCCAGCCGCGAGGCCTCCACGCCCTGGGCCTTGAGGTAATCGGCGACCGACTGTGCGCGCGCCTCCGACAGCTTCTGGTTGAACGCCTTGTCGCCGCGGTTGTCGGTGTGACCCTCGATCTTCACCCGCTTGATGCCGTTCTTCACGATCGCGTCGACCACCTGCGCCAGCAGGCTGTACGAGTCGGCCAGAATGGTCGCCTGGCCGGTGACGAAGTGCACCTGCTGGAGGATCTCGATCTTGTCGTCCTTCACGATCACCAGGCTCTTCTTCGGAGCCGGCTCGAGGTCGAACGCCAGGTTCATCGTCGCGCCCGGAGTGACCTGCACCTCCTTGGTCTTCGCCAGGTAGCCGTCGGCGGTCACGTTCACCGTCCAGGTGCCGCCGGGCGCCTCGACCTTGACCGGCTCCGGAGTCGACTCCGCGGTGGCGGCCGACTGGGTGCCGCCGGCGCCGACGAAGCTCACCCCGGCGTTGACCGGCTTCTTCTTCGACTGCACGGTGAGCATGAAGGTGGCCTTCTTCACCTCCGACTCCATCTGCAGCTCGAGCTTCTGGGTCTTGCCCGGCTCCAGCTTCAGCTCCTGCTCGATCTCTTTGTAGCCGTCGCGGGTGGCCGAGAGCTTCACCGTGCCCGGGGTCAGCTCGTGGGTGAGAAAGCGGCCGTCTTTCGCGTCAGACGCCACCGGAGGCAGGTTGCCGCCGACGGTCGCCACGATCACGCCGGGGATCGGCTTCTTGGTCGCCTTGTCGATCACCGTGCCCTCGACCTTGGCGGTCTTGGGCGCCTCGGCCACCTTCTTCTCGAGGGTGCGCTCGCGCACGGTCTCGACCATCTTGGTCTCGCCGCGCTGGAACGGGTCGATGTTGAACGACGCTCCGAACATGAAGTTCCACGGCGGGGTGGCGGGAATGCCGATGCCCACCGACTGCGAGAGGCCGATGTCGACCGCCACCAGCAGGGTGAGGTCTTTGATCGCGGTGACCTTCGCGCCCAGGGTCAGCTTCTGCGGCATCGCCTGGCCGACCGAGACCGCGTTCTGGTCGGGGCCGACCAGGTTCTTCACGCCCAGCGGCGCCCAGAGGGTGTACTCGACGAACGGAGAGGCGACCGGGAGCGGGATCTCGAGGCCGAGCCCGAAGGTGAACCGGTTGTAGCGGTTGATGCTGAGCGCGAACTCCTCCGACGCGTTCGGCTTGATGCTCGAGAGCAGCCCGCCGGTGTTGTCGATCAAGAAGCCCAGGTTGGCGTGCAGAATCGCCAGCGCCGAGGGCGAGAGCGCGCGAAAGTCGTAGGCGCCGATCAGCCGCGGCTGAAAGCCGACCGCGAAGTGGTCGATGCCCTGGTTGCCCACGCCCGAGAAGGTGAGCAGCCGCGCGTCGGCGCCAGCCCAGAGACCGTCGGTCCACTGCTTCGAGGCCTTGATGCCGAAGGTGATGTCGCCCAGCGCCTGAATCAGGTTGGGCGCGGTGTGATCGTTGGTGTTCGCGCTCGCGCTGTAGCCGAGGAAGATCTCGCCCCAGGTGAACGGCTGGTACGACACCGCGAAGGTGGCTCCGGAGCGAATGTCGTTCGCGCTCTTCACCGGGAAGTCGCCCTGCGAGAGGTACTGGCCCAACACCGAGAAGCGCACGATGCCCTCGGGGCCCAGCCGCGCGCTGGTGTTGTTGATCAGGCCGATGCCCACGCCCGAGGCGGTGACCCGCGCGTTCCACGGGTCGGTGAGATCGCGGCCCCAGGTGGAGGGGCTGTGCGGCTCGGTGCCGGGCAGAAACTGCTCCTTCTTCGACACCACCGGGAGCTTGTCGTCGGGGTTCACCGCGCCGGGCACGCCCGCTTCGGCGGCGGCCTTCTGATCCTGCGGGGGGAGGCCCTGGGCGGCGCGCAGCCGCTCTTCGGTGCGGGCGCGGGCCGCGGCGTCGACGTCTTGCTTCGGCGTGGTGCCGGGGTTGTGCGCGGCCGGAGGCGGGTTGTTCGCCGCGGGCGGAGGGTTGTTGGCCGCGGGCGGTGGGTTGTTCGCCGGCGGCGGCGTGGTGGCGCGTGGCACCTCGGGCGTCTCGTCGAGCTTCGACGAGCTGCGAGGCGCAGCAGGAGTTCCCGCATCGACCGTCGCCGGCGGCGGGAAGTTGCTGGGGAACGCGTTCCAGTCGTTCTGCGCAAGCGCCGAGACGGGGAGGAGCGCGACGACGGCGAGGAGTAGGTTGGTTCTCATCGAATGGGACTGCGGGGGAAAAGGGCCCTTAGTGCTCCGACGCGCGGCGGAATATACACATTTTGGGCCTATATTCATGTTGTGACCCCTCCTCCGAGTGTCCTGCTGGTTGGTTCGGCCGGGCCCCGTGTTTTCAAGAAGCTCCAGGGCTGGAATGTCAGCGCCGCCAGTTTGCTGGCAATCGAAGATCTGAGGCCCGAGCTGGCCGAAGCCCCCTCGCTTGTCGTGGTCAGCGGCCCGGCGGCCGAGGCCTCCCGATGGGTGCAGGCGGTTCGAAACCACCAGCAGCTGTCGAAGCTGCCGCTGGTCGCCCACGTCGACGCCTACGAGCCGGGGCTGGAGTCGCTCGACGCCGACGCGGTGGCGGTGGGCGACGCGCAGCTGGAGCGCAAGCTGTTCGCCGGGCTGAAGGCGCGCCGGGCGGTGGTGGAGTACGAGCGGTACCAGCGGCGCAACGAGCTCTGGCTGCGTTTCAAGCAGCGGCTGATGCGGGTGCGCGACGAGCGCGAGTCGCTGGTGCTGGGCGCGCAGACGATCGCCGACGCCGTCACCACCCGGGTGGAGCTGATTCACGTCGGCGAGGGCGGGCGGGCGGTGAAGGCCGGCCCCGAGGTCGCCACCCAGGAGATCGAGCTCTCGACGGTGCCGCTGGTGGAGCAGGCGTTCGAGACCGGCCGGGTGGCCGAGCTGGGCGACACCACCGTCTTTCCCGTGCTCACCGAGACCGACCGCCCGCTGGGCGCGTTCATCGTCAGAGGGCCGTTCGACGAGCCGGAGCGGGGCTTTTTGCTCTCGCTCACCGACAACCTCCAGTGGCACCTGTCGGCCGCCCACGCCACGCTCGCGCTCGAGAAAGAGCGGGGCGAGCTGGAGCGCGCCTACCTCGATCGCTACCGCGAGCTGGAGCAGGCCAACAAGCGGCTGGCCGCGCTCGACCAGTGGAAAGACGAGATGCTGGGCATGGTCAGCCACGACGCCCGGGCGCCGCTCCAGGTGCTGTTGGGCCACGGGCGGCTGCTGCTCGAAGACGAGCTCCCGTCAGACGTGCGGCTGGGCGTCGACGCGATGGTGCGAATGGGCCGCAAGATTCTGGCGATGATGGAGTCGGCGCTCGACTTCGCCCGCACCACCCGCGGCGCGGTCAGCTTCGAGCCCCGCCCGGTCGACATCGCCGAGGTGGCGCGCGACGTGGCGCACGACCTGTTGATCCTCGCCGAAGAGAAGCGCATTCGGCTGGAGGTGAAGGCGCCGCGCACGCTGGAGGTGAACGGCGACGAGCTGAAGCTGAAGCAGGTGCTCCAGAACCTGATCGTGAACGCGATTCAGCACGGCGTCGGCGCGCGGCAGGTGGTGCTGAAGTGCCAGACGGTGCCTTCTGCGACCGGCCCCCGGGTGAAGGTGGCGATCGAAGACGACGGCGAGGGCTTCGCCGCGGGCGAGATGTCAGACCTGTTCGATCGCTACGAGCGAGACGGCATCGGCAAGGGCCTGTCGATCTGCCGCGAGCTGGTGCGCGCCCACGGCGGCGAGATCTGGGCCGAGCAGCGGCAGGGCGGCGGCTCGGTGCTCGCGTTCACCGTGCCCGAGCTGGTGCGTGAGCGGGCGCGGGTGAGCCAGCACGAGACCACCTTGCTGCTGGTCGACGACGACGCCCACATTCGCAAGTCGTTCTCCCGCATTCTGGGGCGGCACTGGCGGGTGGAGACCGCGGCCGACGGCGCCGAGGCGGTGGCGCGGGCGAAGGCGCTGGTGCCCGACCTGATGCTGATCGACCTCTTCATGCCGAAGCGAGACGGGCTCGACGCGATTCGCGAGATTCGCCGCGACCCGGCGCTGAAGAAGCTGCCGATCATTCTGATGAGCGCCAAGGCCGAGGCGACGGTGAAGACCCAGGGCCAGGAGCTCAACGAGGTCGAATTGGTGCCCAAGCTCACTCCGCCCGAGGAGCTGGTGAAGCGGGTGCGCTCGATGCTGGCGGCGGCGGCGCCGAAGGCAGTGATCCCCGATGCGCCGGCGGGGCTGCTCGATCGCGACGGGGTCACCCACCGCCTCGAAGAGGAGCAGGCCCGCGCCCAGCGCTACGGCCGGCCGCTGAGCGTCGCGATCTTGAAGCCGTCGGGGCCGGTCGAGCGCCCGGTGGAGCACGCCGGCAAGGTGCGCGAGAAGATGCGGGCGCCCGACCTGATCGCCCACCTCGGCAACGGGGTGATGGTGCTGGTGCTGCCCGAGACGCCGATCGAGCCCGCCCAGGCGCTCGCCAACCGGCTCTGCAACGGCCTCGAAGAAGACGGTGCCGCCTATCTCGCCACGGTGAGGCAGGTCGACACCGAGGTCGGAGCGGCGGAGCTGCTCCAGCTGCTCGAGTGACCGACACGGATCGAACTGTACCCGGCCGTACACAGCCATCGGTACTCTTGCCGTAACCACACCTTCCTACCTGCGCGCAGGGAGCGGCCGCCGCCGACTCGCCTTATAATTTTCATGTTTGGGTCTCGTGGTGCCGACGCGGTGGGTGAGGTTGGTCGTGCTGGGCATCATCGCCGGCGCCGGGTGGGAGGTGTCCGCCGGCTCGCGACGCCCGGCAGTCGACGCGGCCGCGATGCACGAAGCGATGGAGTCGGGCACCGATCTGCCGACCGAGGGGTACGCGAGCGCGGCGGCCTACGCGAACTTTCTGCAGGCGCGGCTCGAGCACCACGACGGTGACCACCAGAGCGCGCTGAAGCACCTGCGGCTGGCGCTCGCCACCGACGACAGCAACCCGTACCTGCTCACCCAGATGGCGGAGGAGTACGCCCGCCTGTCTGATCTCGATCGCGCCGAAGCGACCCTGCGCGCCGCGATCGACAAGGCGCCCAACTACGCTCCGGCGCAGCTGATGATGGGCCGGGTGCTGTTCGAAGGTCAGAAGCTGACCCGGGCGCGGGCGCACCTGCAGCGGGCGATCAAGCTGAAGCCGAACGAGCCCGACGCCTACCTGGTGCTCACCCAGCTCTGGCTCGACCTCGGCAAGACCGACGAAGCGGTGAAGACGGTCGACGAGCTGGCGGCGGCGCTGCCCGGCGAGCCGATCGGCTACCGGCGGCTGGGCCTGGCGCTGGCCGAGCGCGGCGACGGTGCGCGGGCGGAGCGGCTGCTCAACAAGGCGGTCGATCGCGACCCCGGCGACTCCGAGTCGTGGGTGGCGCTGGCGCAGATCTACGACACCTCGAGCAGGCTCGAGAAAGCCGAAGAGGCGTACTCGCGGGCGCTGGAGCGCGACAGCGACAACACCGAGCTGCTGCTGGCGTTGGGTCGCCTCGCCCTTCGCCAAGACTCGGTGGTGCGGGCGAAGGCGTACTTCGAGCAGCTGCTCTCGCTCTCGCGCGACCCCGAGCTGGCGGTGAAGGTCGCCTTCAGCTACCTCGCCACCCGTCACCCCGCCGAGGCGGCGGAGGTGCTCGACAACGCCCGCACCAGCGCCACCGAGCCGAGGCTGCACTTCTACGCCGGGCTGGTGCACGAGCGCATGCGCGACTTTCCCCGGGCGGCGCTGGCGTTCGGCGCGGTGCCGAAAGAAGCCGGCGAGCTCTACAAAGAGGCGCGGGTGCACCAGGCCTCCGCGCTGTCGTCGGCCGGTCATCACAAGCAGGCGCTCCAGCTGTTCGAGATTGTGCACGGCGAGTCGCCCGACGACGCGGCGGTGGTGGCGGCCTGGGCGAAGGCCTACGAGCGCGCCGGGCAGAACAAAGACGCCGAGACGCTGCTCAAGACCACCTTGGCCGACAAGCCGTCGCCCGACGTATTCGAGGCGTTGGCCGAGCTCTACCAGCGGCAGGGGCGGCTGGCCGACGCGGTCAGCCTGCTCACCGACGCGCTGAGGAAGCGGCCCAAAGACGAGGTGCTGCTCTACACGCTGGGCACCGTCTACGAGCGCAAGGGCGACTTCGGCAAATCGATCGAGAAGATGCGGGCGGTGCTCGACGTGAACCCCGAGAACGCCAACGCGATGAACTTCATCGGCTACACCCTGGCCGATCGCGCCGCCGACAAGAACGACTTCGAGGAGGCCGAGAAGCTGCTGACCCGCGCGCTCGAGCTGAAGCCCGACAACGGCAACTACCTCGACTCTCTGGGCTGGGTGTACTTTCGCAAGGGCGACCTGCAGAAGGCGGCCGAGGTGTTGGAGCGCGCCCAGTCGGCGTCGCCCGGCGAGCCGACGATCTGCGAGCACCTGGGCGACGTCTATTCCCGTCTCGCGCGCCAGAAGGAAGCAGTCGATTCCTACAAGCGGGCGCTGCAGTCGCTGAAAGAAGACCCCGACCAGGCCGACTCGCCGACCCAGAAGAGCGGGATCGAGAAGAAGCTGCGGGCATTGGCCCCGCAGTAAGAAACAACTTTCAAAACGCGGCGTTCGAAGGTTGACTCACGCCCGATGCCGCGAACCGACGAAGGGTTCTTCTCGGGCCGAGACGACACGCGCCTGTATTGGCAGGCGACCATGCCCGACGGAGAGCCGACCGCTTTCGTGGGCATCGTTCACGGCTATGGCGACCACTCGGCGCGCTACCGGCGCTTCGCGGAGCACCTCGCCGGTCAGAACTTCTCGGTGCTGGCGTTCGACTACCGCGGGCACGGCAAGGCCGACGGGCGGCGCGGCTACTGCGAGCGGTGGGGCGACTACCTGAAAGACCTGGAGGTCTTCTGGGCGCGGCTGCGGGGGCAGGCGGGCGGCAAGCCGGTGTTCCTGTTCGCGCACTCGCACGGCGGGTTGATGGCGCTCCACTGGCTGCTGACCGGGGTGCAGGGCCTGAAGGGCCTGGTGCTCTCGTCGCCGTACCTGAAGCTGGCGCTCGACCCGCCGGCGATGAAGGTGATCTCGGCGAAGGTGGCGGGGCTGGTGATTCCGTTTCTGCCGGTGCCCACGGGAATCGAGTACAGCCAGCTGTCGCGCGACCCGGCGTGGCAGCAAGAGACCAAAGACGACCCGCTCTACGGCACCAAGGCGACGCCGCGCTGGTTCGTGCAGTCGACCCAGGCGCAAGAAGCCATTTTGAAATCAGGCGCGCAGGTGACGGTGCCGCTGTTGATGTGTACCGGAGGGGACGACCCGATCGCGTCGACGCCGACCTCGAAGCAATTTTTCGAGACGATCGCGTCGGGCGACAAGCGGTACATCGAGTACCCTCAGATGAAGCACGAGATCGTCTGCGAGCTCGAAAAAGAGAAGGTGTGGGCAGACATCTCGAACTGGATCAAGAACCACCTTTGACCTAGAAGCTTTCGACCGCGGTCACTTGAAGCGGAGGGGAAATGGCGAGCGAGCAGATCAACATCATCGGGCGGGGCATCACGATCCGCGGCAGCCTGTCGGGCGGCGGCGACCTGGTGATCGAGGGGCGGGTCGAGGGCCAGGTGGCGCTGAAGAACCACCTCACCATCGAGCAGAGCGGCACGGTCGAAGCCGACATCAAGGCCGACGAGCTGACCATCAACGGGGAGGCCTCGGGCAACATCGAGGCGAACACCCGGGTGGCGATCAACAACACCGCCAAGGTGCAGGGCGACATCAAGTCGCAACGGGTGGTGATCGAAGACGGGGCAGTCTTCAACGGCTCGATCGAGATGGACGTCAAGCTGCCCGACGACATCTGACCTTCAAACTTTTCCGGGGAACAAACACATGGCCAACACGATCATCGGTTCCAGCATCGTCATCGACGGAGAGATCTCGGGTGACGAAGACCTCGTCATTCAGGGCACGGTGAAGGGCAAGATCAGCCTCAAGGAGAGCCTCTTCGTCGAGGCCTCGGGCGTGGTCGAGGCCGACATCGACACTCAGAACGTGGAGATCGCCGGGCGGGTGACCGGCAACATCGCCGCCTCCGACAAGGTCGAGCTGAAGACCGACTGCCGGGTGGTGGGCGACATCAAGGCTCCGCGAATTCTGATCGCCGACGGCGCGAGCTTCAAGGGCAACGTCGACATGGACGTGAAGGAGCGCTGATCGATGGCGACCGGCAAGGAGTTCCCCTCCGGGGGCACGGGAGACAACACGGTGATCGGCCCGTCGATTCTGATCTCCGGCAAGCTGTCGGGTGACGAAGACCTCACCGTTCGCGGCCGGGTCGAGGGCGAGCTGTCGCTGTCGCGCACGCTGATCGTCGAGCCCTCGGGCATCGTGAAGGCGAACGTGGCGGTGAAGAACGCGATCGTCTCGGGCGTGGTGGTGGGCAACATCAACGCCACCGAGTCGGTCGAGCTCACCCAGGAAGGCCGCATGGTGGGCGACATTCGCTCGCCCCGCGTGATCATCGTCGACGGCGCTTCGTTCCGCGGCCGGGTCGACATGGGCAACGCGGTGCCGCGCCCCGAAGGCGAGAAGAAGACCTCGGTCGTTCGCCCCGCGCTGAAGACCACCCTCTCTCGGCCCGCTACCAAGCCGTTACCGCCGAAGCCGGTGGCCGCCTCTTCGAAAAAAGACGACGAGAAGCCCGCGCCGCCTCCTCCTCCCGCTCCCGTTCTGGTAGGCGAGGGGGGTAAGAAGAAGGTGCTGGTGAAGAAGAAGAAGTAACCGGCTAGAAGGTGCGCATGTCAGAGGTGAATGAGAACGCGGCGCCTGAAGCGGGCGAGGCACTGCCCGTGCCGGCCCCTTCTCCATCGGCACCCCGGCCTGACGAGCGGCCGAAGCGGCACCACGTGGCTCCGGCGCTGATCACGCTGGAGCGGGTGATCGACGATCCCCAGTTTCAGCTCCGCGACGCGGGCGACGTGTCGAACCTGGCGATGGACATCGCGCGGCTCGGTCAGCTGTTCCCGGTCGATCTGCGGCTGCGGCCGCCCGACAAGTTTCAGGTGATCACCGGGTTTCGCCGGGTAGCGGCGCTCCGGTTTCTTCAGCGCGACAAGGTGCTGGCGCGCCTGCACACCGATCTCTCCGACGACGACGCGCTGTTGATGGCGCTGGCGGAGGCGATTCACGCCGCGCCGGTCACCAAGGAGACGCTCCAGAAGCTGCGCGATCGCCTGGAGGCCGAGGGCAAGCTGCAGCCGGCCGCGCGCGAGATGCTGGCGCGGGCGCTCTCGCCCGACGATGGGCTGGCGCCGGAGAACTACGAAGAAGACGGCGAGAAGGCTGAACCGGCTTCTGGTTCTGCTTCTGCTTCTGCTTCTGCTTCTGCTTCAGCCTCAGAAGAGCCAGCTGGCGCCGAGTCTGAAGAAGAGGTCGACGCCGACGAGCTGGCCTCCGACGTGACGGTGCGGCTGAGCGACGTGAACCAGGATTTGTCGCTGCTCGCCGACGTGTTCTCGGAGCTCGACAAGGAGCGGCAGGACAAGCTGCTCGAGCAGCTGCGCTACTCGTCAGACCTGGTCGCCTATCTCGAAGGGCTGAAGTGAGCGCAGCAGACGATCGCGCGCGATTGCTCGCGCTGCTCACCGCCCGTTCGTTCAAGAAGCAGAAGGTGGTGTTGAGCTCGGGCAAAGAGTCCGACTTCTACATCGACTGCAAGAAGACGGTGCTCACCGCCGAGGGCCACGCGCTGGTCGGCGCCTCGCTGTTTCGCGAGATCCTCGAGAAGACCCCCAACGTCGTCGGCGTGGGCGGGCTGACGATGGGCGCCGACCCGATCGCCTCGTCGGTGGCGTTGGTGAGCCACCAACAGAAGCACCCGCTCGACGCGTTCTACGTGCGCAAGGAGCCCAAGGGGCACGGCACCGGCCAGTGGATCGAGGGGCTGACCTCGTTTCAGCCGGGCGCGAAGGTGGCGATCGTCGAAGACGTGGTCACCACCGGCGCTTCGACGATCAAGGCGATCGAGCGGGCGCGGTCTGAAGGTCTGGATCCCGTGGCGGCGTTCGCGCTGGTCGATCGCGACGAGGGCGGCCGCGAGGCGATCGAGAAGACGGGCGTGAAGGTGCACGCGTTGTTCAAGCGGGGAGACTTTCCTTCGTGAGGTTCGTGCTCGCGCTGCTGGTGTTGTGCGCCTGCGCGGGCGGGCGCGTGCCCCGCATTGGCGACCCGCCTCCGACCGCGCGCGACGACGGCGCCGAAGTCGCGTACCAGGAAGTGCTCTCGCGGGTGAGCGACCGCAAGGCGATCTACCAGGGCCTCGACACCGTGCTGTTCATCTCGTCGACCTGGCAGTCCGAAGACTTCGTCAACGAGCGGGTCGCGCGGCAGGTGGCGTTTCGCGGGCTCGGCAAGCTGGAGCACGAGACGATTCTGAAGAGCGAGCACGAGCGCCTGAAGAACGACACCGTGTTCTTCTTCGGCATTCACGCCAACGACCCCAAGTACGACGACTTCGATCGCCCGAACTCGATCTGGAGCCTGAGCCTGATGACCTCGGAGGGCCAGCTGCGCCCGGTGGAGATTCGCCGGGTCGGCCGCGCCACCGCCGACATGCGCTCGCTCTACCCGTACATGGACACGTTCTGGGTGGGCTACGAGGTGCGCTTCATCAACGCCCAGCCTCCGTTCAAGCTCAAGGTGGCGTCGTCGCTCGGCGAAGCGAACCTCGAGTTCAGCGACAAGAAGAAGGAATAGCTCGTGACGGGCTGGGCGCGGCGGCTGGCGCCGGGGGCCACCTTCCAGTTCTTCTTCGTCGCCGCGATCGCGCTGCTGAAACCGTCGACCAACGCGCTGGTGATCGCGCGCTACCAGGCCGGCTCGCTCCCGTGGCTGTACCTGATCGGCGCGTTCGCCACCGGCGCGCTCGCGGGGTGGAACGCGGTGCAGCCGGGGCGGCGGGTGCCTCCGCGGGCGATGGCGGTGTTCGGCGCGGCGGCGTCGGTGGCGTTCGCGCTCGCGCTGCACTTCGGCTACTCGACCCTTGCGCTCCCGGCCTACGTCTTCATCGAGGCGTACGCGACCTCGGCCTCGCTCTCGTTCTGGGGCGCGATGGGCGAGGCGTTCGACTCGCGGGAGGCGCGGCGCGCGTTCACCGTGATCAGCGCGGTGGGGATGTCGGGGGCGATCGTCGGCGGCGTGCTGGCCCAGGCGCTGGCGGTGCGGTTCGACGCGATCGCGCTGCTGTGGGGTGGCGCGGTGCTGCTCGGCCTCGGCAGCGTGGCGTACACCTTTCACCGCAGCGAGCTGCCTGCGCGCACGCCGGTGGCGCCGCTGGGCCGGGAGTCGTTCGGGCACGTGCTGTCGAACGCGTACGCCCGCTCGCTGGCGCGGGTGGTGCTCTCGTTCTCGATTCTGGCGGTGCTGTCGGACTTCGTGTTTCGCGAGACCGCCGGCGCCCAGCTCCACGAGCAGCAGATGGCGTCGCTGTTCGCCTCCAGCCAGACCTGGACCGGCGCGCTCTGCGTGGTGTTTCAGCTGTTCGCCGCCGAGCCGCTGCTCCGCCGCTTCGGGATCGTGCGCTACCTGATGATGGTGCCGGCCGCGCTCGGGCTCACCGCCCTGGTGTGCGCGCTCTGGCCGTCGCTCTGGGCCGCGTGGACCCTGAAGTTGCTCGAAGGCGCAGCGAGCCTGTCGCTGATGCCGGTCGGCTTTCAGCTGCTCTATGGCCCGCTGGCCGACGCGGCGCGCGACGGGGTGCGGAGCGTGATCGACGGCTTCCTCCGCAAGGCGGGGCTGGCGGTCGCGGGTGTGCTGCTGCTGCTCGCCAACAACCGGGTGCCGGCGATCGCGTTTCCGCTGTTGGTGGTGGGGCTGTGCGGCGCGACGCTGTGGGCGCTCTCGCGAATGCGGGGCCGTTACGTCGACGCGCTCCACGAGCGGGTGGCGGGCGCGCGCGGCGAGGTGGAGCTGGAAGACGCGCTTTTGGCCGACGCGCTGAAGTCGCCGTCGCCCGAGAAGGTGCTGCGCGCGCTGGAGCTGTTCGAGCACGGCGGGGTCGACATTCGGCCGCAGCTGAAGGGCCTGCTGACCCACCCCCACGAGCGGGTGCAGGAGCGCGCGGTGCAGCTGTCGCTCTCGCTCAAGGTGCCGGCGGTGTCGAAGGAGCTGGAGGCGCTGGTGAAGGGCGGGAGCCGGCGCCCGCGTGACGCGGCGGTGTGGGCGCTGGCCGAGCTCAACCCGATGAAGGGTGCGTTGCTGTTGCCTCCGCTGCTGGAGGCGCCCGACGTGGGCCTTCGCTGCGCGGCGATTGGCGCGCTGATTCGGCTCGATCGGCAGGTGGGCTCGATTCTCAACCGGCCGGCGATGGAAGAGACCGCCTCGGTGCGAATGGGCCGGGAGGCGTTCTTCGCTCGCGACGGCGCGAAGGTGGCGTCGGCGGCGCTGGCGAAGCTGCTCTCGAGCGGGGCGAGCGCTCCGGTGATCGAGCGGCGCGAAGTGGCGCGGCTGCTCGGCAAGCTGGGCGACGAGACGTATGCGTCGGCGCTGGCGAAGTACCTCGACGACGCCGACAGCTCGGTGCGGCAGGTGGCGCTCAAGGCGGTGGGGGAGGGCAAGTACCTCTCGCTCGCGCCGCGGCTGCTGCGGTTTCTCACCTGGCGCGACGAGCGGCGGGCGGCGAGACAGGCGCTGGCGGCGCTCGGCGACGAGGTGGTGCCGTTCGTCACCCAGGCGATGGACGACCGGACGAGGGCGTTGCAGCTGCGCATGCAGCTGCCGCGGGTGCTCCGGCACATCGGCACCGCGGGCGCGCTCGAGGCGCTGTTGTTCTCGAACGCGGCCGATGACCCGGCGCTCCACTACCGGGTCGGGGTGGCGATCTCGCGGCTGCGCGACGAGCACCCGGCGTACCAGGTCGACGTGAAGCGGGTGATGGAGGCGCTGGAGCGGCGGCGGCAGACCTACCGTGCGCTCGCACCGGCCTACGCCGACCTCAAGGCCGCGCTCGGAGTGGACTCGCTGGTGACCCGCGCGGTGGGCGACCGGCTCGACCAGGCGCTCGAGCTGTCGTTCTGGCTTTTGGGGTTGATTCACGAGCCGCGGGCGATGCGCCGGGCGCACGCGCACCTGATCGGCAACGACGCGCGCAAGCGGGCCTACGCGCAGGAGCTGCTCGAGCACACCCTGGCGGAAGACCAGCGCGCGGTGGTGGCGTTGCAGATCGACGAGCACCACCACTCGCTCGCCAAGGGCGACGGCACCTGGCTCGAAGCGCACCTGGCGGCGCTGTGTAAGTCGGACGATTTCGTGTTGAGGGCAGTGGCGCGGCAGGTGGCGCGCGAGCGGTCGGTGTGGCCGCAGGGCTTCAAGGAGGACGACATGCCGGAAGTGACGTTGAAGAAGCTGTTCGCGCTCGAGGGGGTGGAGATCTTCGCCCAGTCAGACGTCGATGACCTGGCGGCGATCGCCGCGGTCGCGCGCGAGAAGAACTTCAAGGCAGGCGAGCTGATCTTCCAGACCGGCGACCCGGGCGACGCGCTCTACGTGATCGTCGAGGGTACGGTGGAGGCCCGGCGCGGTGGCGAGCTGGTGATGACCTTCAAGCAGAAGCAGGCGTTCGGCGACGTCTCGCTGTTCGACGGGGCGCCCCGGTTGACCGACAACTTCGCGGTCGACGAGGTGAAGACGCTGGTCATCGATCGGCGCGACTTTCTCGATCTGCTGGCCGACCGGCCCGAGCTGCTCACCGGCGTGTTCCGGGTGATCTCGGCGCAGCTGAAGACGATGGTGATGGACCTCACCCGCAGAGTGACGGGCGAGGTTCAAGCGGTGCACGTGGCATAGCTACGTCTTCTTGATCCACTTCACCACCGGCTCCGGCGGCTGGTGCCCCAACAGCGCGTCGAGCAGCTCGCCGACCTGGGGCCGCACGTGCAACGCCCGCTGCATCTGCGCGGCGAGAAAACCCTCCCGCACCATGGTGTCGATCAAGGTGACCAGCGGCCGCCAGTAGCCTTCGACGTCGAGCACGCCGACCGGCTTGGAGTGGAGCCCGATCTGCGACCAGGTGAGGCACTCGAACAGCTCGTCCAAGGTGCCGAACCCGCCGGGGAGCGCGATGAAGCCGTCTGACAGCTCGGCCATCATCGTCTTCCGCTCCTGCATGGTGTCGACGTAGTGCAGCTTGGTCAGCCGTTCGTGCGCGAACTCCACCCGCGCCAGACCGTGGGGGAGCACCCCGATCACCTCGCCGCCCGCGGCCAGCGCGCCGTCGGCCACCGCGCCCATCACCCCGACCTTGGCGCCGCCGTACACCAGCCCGATGCCGCGCTTCGCCAGCGCCGCGCCCAGCTCGATCGCCTTCTCTTTGAACACCGGCCGCGCGCCATCACGCGAGCCGCAGTACACGCACACCCGTCTCATCAGTCGTTCCCCGGGAAACCGATTCTGCCGCTGCCGGCGAGGTACACCAGCACTCCGGCGATGAACACCAACACCGGCGCGGCGGCGCGAAAGGTCACCGGCCCCTTGCGCATCACCCAGCCGCACGGAATGCCGAACACGAACCCGCCGAGGTGACCGGCCCAGCTCACGCCGGGCAGCAGCGAGATCACCACCACCTGAATCAGCCAGGTGCCCAGGCTGCGCCGGCCCGCCTGGTTCACGATCGGCAGCATCGCCCCGGCCCACGCCAGAATCACGCCCGAGATGCCGAGCGTCGGCCGGTCGAAGTTCACCACCAGCACCGCGAACGCCGAGCCGAGGGTGCCGACGATGGTGGTGATCAGAAAGCGAAAGGTGCCGATGCCCGACTCGAGCATGCGCCCCAACGTCCACACCGCGCTGAGGTTGAACACCAGGTGCAGAATTCCACCGTGGGCGAACACCGCGGTCACCACCCGCCACCACTGACCCTGCTGCACCAGCGGCCCGAACAGCAGCATCTTCTTGAACACCTCGCCGCGCTCCACCAGGTCGGCGACGAACATCAGCACGCAGATCGCCGCCAGCGCCCAGCACACCGGGGTGATCGGCAGCGGCTGCGGCTCGGGTGGAGCCGGCGCCTGCCCGGGGTCGCCGATCGGGATCTCGCGTTCGCGCAGCGGCATCGGTCTAGACGTCGCGTTGAACGACGGTGTCGTGCAGCCAGTTGTGATCGTCGAGGTTCGGGTAGTCGAGGGTGTAGTGCAGCCCGCGGCTCTCTTTGCGGCGCGAGGCGCAGTCGACGATCAGGTTCGCCACGTCGGCGATGTTGCGAAGCTCGATCACGTCGCGGGTGACGTTGAAGTGCCAGTAGTACTCGCGAATCTCTTCGCGCAGCAGGCTCAGCCGGGCCTTGGCGCGCGCCAGCCGCTTGTTGGTGCGCACGATGCCGACGTAGTTCCACATCAGCCGGCGAATCTCTTCCCAGTTGTGGGTCACCATCACGCTCTCGTCTGACTCGACCGCGCTGCCCGGGTCCCACGCGGCCGGGTCGGGAATGTTGGCGACGCCCTTGATCTCTTCGCTGGCGACCTTCGCGGTGCGGTGCCCGAACACCAGGCCCTCGAGCAGCGAGTTCGACGCCAGGCGGTTGGCCCCGTGCAGGCCGGTGCAGGCCACCTCGCCGATCGCGTAGAGGCCGGGGAGGGTGGTGTGCCCGTTGAGGTCGGTCACCACGCCGCCGCACATGTAGTGGGCCGCGGGCACCACCGGTATCGGCTGCACCGCCATGTCGATCCCGAACTCCTTGCAGGTGGCGTAGATGTTGGGGAACCGATCGACGAGGTACTTCTTTCCCAGGTGCGTCATGTCGAGCACCACGAAGTCGTCGCCGGTGCGCTTCATCTCGGCGTCCATCGCGCGGGCCACCACGTCGCGCGGCGCCAGCTCGGCCATCGGGTGGTAGCGCTCCATGAAGGGCGCGCCGTTGCGCAGCCGCAGCTTGCCGCCCTCGCCGCGCAGCGCCTCCGAGATGAGGAAGTTCTTCGCGGTCGGGTTGAACAGGCAGGTGGGGTGAAACTGGTAGAACTCCATGTTGGCGATCTTGGCGCCCGCTCGCCACGCCATCGCCACCCCGTCGCCCGACGCCACGTCGGGGTTGGTGGTGTAGAGGTAAACCTTGCCCGCGCCGCCGGTGGCCAGCACGGTCGCCTTGCCGAGGAAGGTGTCGATGCCGGCTTCGTCGCGCAGCACGTAGGCGCCGTGGCAGCGGCCCTGGCCGCGCGGGTGGTTGCGGTCGGCGATCAGATCGATCGCGGTGTGAAACGGGAAGAACTGAATCTTCGCGTCTTCGCAGGCCTGCAAGAGCGCGCGCTCGACCTCGCGGCCGGTGATGTCGCCGGCGTGAACGACCCGGCGCGCGGTGTGGCCGCCCTCGCGGGTGAGATCGAGCTCGCCGTTCTTCTTGCGGGCGAACTCGGCGCCCAGCTCGATCAGCCCCTTCAGCCGCGCCGGGCCCTCCTCGACGGTCACCTTCACCGCGTCGGCGTGGTTCAGCCCTGCGCCGGCGGTGAGGGTGTCTTGAAAGTGGCGCTCGAAGCTGTCGTCTTTCGCCAGCACCGAGGCGATGCCGCCCTGGGCGTAGTTGGTGTTGCACTCGTCTTTGGCGCGCTTGGTGAGGACCGCGACCGAGCCGTACTTCGAGGCTTCGAGGGCGAACGAGAGCCCCGCAACCCCGCCCCCCAACACCAGGAAATCAAAGCGGTGAACCATGGTGCCGCGGATTTAACAGGCTCCCCGACCTCGTGTACGCTTCAAGGCGAAGCATGTCCCTGAAGCTACGCTTATCGCGGCTCTCCGCGTTGGTGGTTTTCTGTGCCTGTGGCCTCGCGCAGGCCGGAGGCATCTACAAATACACCGAGAAAGACGGGACGATCGTCTACACCAACGTCGCGCCCGGTGGAGCGAAGGCGGCGAAGGCCCGGCGAATCGAAGGTGAGATGCGCCCCGCGCCGGCCCCAACTGCACCGGCACAGATCAGCGACTCTTCGAAGAATCAGCTCACCCAGTTCGACGAGATGATTCGCGACGCGGCGCTCCGCTACCGCATACCGGTGAACCTGGTGCGGGCGGTGATGCACGCGGAGTCGGCCTTCGACCCGGCGGCGGTGTCGGCGGTGGGCGCCTCGGGGCTGATGCAGCTGATGCCGCAGACCGCCCAAGAGATGTACGTGAAGGACATCTTCGACGCGAAGGACAACATCGAGGGCGGGGTGCGTTACCTCCGCGTGCTCTGCAACGAGTTCAACGGTGACATGGTGCAGATCGTCGCCGCGTACAATGCCGGCCCCGAGGCGGTGAGGCGTTACAACGGGCAGGTGCCGCCGTTTCCCGAGACGCAGGCGTACGTGAAGAAGGTGCTCGCGCTCTATTTCCAGTACAAGGCGCAGGAAGCAGCTCAAACGGAGAGCGCGAAAGCTCAGTGATGTCAGGCTCCGCCGAAGCAGTGAACGACGACGAATTTCTCGCGCAGCTCTACAAGGGCGGTGAATTGCTCGCGGCCGGTAAGGTCGACGAAGCGAAGAGCCACCTCGAGAAGGCCCACGAGCTGCGGCCCAAGAACGAGAAGGCTCAGAACCTGCTCGGGCTGACCTACTTCAAGCTCGGCCAGTTTCCGCAGGCCGCCGAGATCTACGAAGCGTTGGTGCGGGAGAACCCGGTCGACCCCACGCTGCGAGTGAACCTCGGGCTCGTCTATTTGAAGACGAACCTGCTCGAGAAGAGCGTGAAGGAGTTCGAGACCGCGACCGACCTCCAGCCCGACCACAAGAAGGCCCACAACTACCTCGGGCTCGCGCTCGCCCAGGCCAACGACTACGCGCGCGCCCGCGAGCACTTCTTGATCGCCGGCAGCGAGGCGATGGCCGACAAGATGGCGAAGGCGATGGTCTCGGCCGAGCCGCCCACGCTGGGCATGCGGGCGACGATGGAGATGCCGGCGATCATCGTGCCGCCGCCTCCCCCCGCCGTCTCCGAGCCGCCGCCCGAGGTGAAGGCGCTGCCGCGCGACGAGCCGCTCGCGTCTGACCCGTCGCAGCACGAGCCGCCGCACATGCTGCGCACCCGCGAGGCGCGGCCGATGGAGGCGGTGGAGCCTCCGCCCGATGCCCGCCCGTCTCGCCCGACCGAAGACGCCGAGATCGAGGTGATGAGCGACGAAGACGTGGTGCCGCCGGAGTCGGAGGAGGCGCCCTCGGGCGTCACCGAGATTCCCCGGCCCACCTACAAGCCGCCCACTCCGCCCGAGCCGCTGTCGACCGATTGGGGCGCGCAGTTCGGGATCGACACTCCGCCCAGCGACGACGAGATGCCGGTGCTCGAGGCGACCCCGGTGGTCGAGGCGACCGTCGAAGAGGTGATCGAGGTGGAGCAAGGTCTGCCGGTGGCGCAGGCCGAGGCGCCCGCCTGGGACAGCAGCGGCCCGGTCGACGAGGCGCTCTCGCAGCAGCAGCTGCCCTCGTGGGTGAACGAGCCCGCGCCCACCAACGGCAACGGCAACGGCACCAACGGAAACGGCCATTCGGTGGAGGGTGTCGACCCGACCGGCGGCTGGTCGGCGGTGCCTCCGAGCGACGACATCTTGATGGCCCGCGCGCAGGGGCTGCAGCCGGGCGAGACGTTGGAGCCCGAGTCTTCGCCGCCGGTGTACCTCACCGACCCCGCCGACGAGGGCGGCATGGTGGTGACCGCGGGCGACCCCTACGCCTCGCAGCCGGTGCCGGTGACCACGCCGGAGCAGGTCGCGAGCGGAGCTCCGGGCAGCGCCGACGAGATGGACTTCTCTTCGGTCGGCTCGGAGGGCTCGAAGCCGCCGGCCGTCGCGCCTGCCGTCGAGGAAGCGGCGCCCGAGCCGTCAGCGATCGAAGAAACGCCGGTCGAAGACTCGCCGATGACGGTGACCGAAGGTGCGGCGACCGCGATCAACCCTCCCGCGCCGGAGTACGCGGCGGAGATGACGTACCGCCCGCGCACCACCGAGTTCGACGGCGAAGAGACCTACGTGCCGAAGCACGAGGAGCCGGCGCCGGTGGAGGCGCCCAAGCCCGACCCGTTCGCGGGCGTGGGCGTGGAGATGAGCGAGAGCCCGATCGACCCCGCGGCGTCGCTCGACTCGATGACCACTCCCGACGCGCTGCCGGCGGCGACCGTCGACCCCGACTCGCTGCCCTACGACCCGGTGGCGGCCGACGGCGAGGGCGCGCTGGCGACCGGCGAAGAGCTGCCCGCCGAGCTGCCGCCCGCGATGGTGCCGGTGGAGACGTTCGAGACGAGCTCGGTCGACGGCTCCGACGACTCGTACCCGCCGCCGGTGTCGAGCGCGCCGCGGCCGGGCTACGCGCCGGTCGAGGTGCCCAAGCTGGTCGACCTCGGGCCGTCGCTCGACTACGGCCAGAGCCCTAAGGCGGGGCCGTTTCACATCGGCGCGGAGGGCCTCGCGCTCTCGGTCGAAGGCGAGCTGTTGTCGCGGCTGCAGGGCGTGGTGGCGGTGGTCGGCTCGGTCGACGCGCAGCCCGAGCGGCGCCGGTTTCGCGGCCGGGCCAGCGAGGAGGCGTTCGGCGAGGGCGCCGGCCAGATGCAGCGGCTGAGCGGCTACGGGGTGGTGTACCTCGAGTCGACCGGCGGCGAGTTCCAGGCGATTGACCTCGACGACGAGGGCGTGTACCTGCGCGAAGAGCGCATCTTCGCCTTCGAAGAGGTGGTGGCGTTCGAGAACGGCAAGCTCACCGGCGAGAACATCACCGTGCCGCTGGTGAACCTGAAGGGCCGCGGCCGGGTGCTGCTCAAGCTCGACGGGCCGCTGAAGGCGATCGCGGTGCCTCCGGGCACTCCGCTCAAGGTTCCCCTCAACCGGCTGGTGGGTTGGTACGGCCGGGTGTCGCCGAAGGTGATCGGGTTCGTGGGCCAGAAGGCGCTCGAGCTCACCGGCGACGGTTACGCGTTGTTGGCGCGCGGCTGAACATGGATCGGGCGACCAAGCGAAAGCAGAAGCACGAGGCGAAGCAGCGCAAGAAGGAGGAGCGCGCGCTGCGCAAGGCCAACCGCAAGCCGTCGGTGATTCTCGACGAGCTGTGGAACCTGCCCAACATGCTGACGATGGGGAGAATCGTGGTGATCCCCCTGTTCGTCTGGTTCACCTACGAGGCCGACCCGTTCTACTCGCTGCTGGCGGCGGCGCTGTTCGCGCTGGCGTCGATCACCGACGTGGTCGACGGCTTTCTCGCCCGCCGGTGGAACATGATCACCGTCACCGGCAAGCTGCTCGACCCGTTGGCCGACAAGCTGATCGTGACCGCGGCGCTGGTGATGATGACCCGGCTGGGGCGCATTCCCGCCTGGGTGGTGATCGTGCTGCTCTCACGCGAGCTGATCATCATGGGCCTGCGGCAGATCGCCGCCAGTGAAGGCCTGGTGATCGCGGCGGGGCAGGAGGGCAAGTGGAAGACCTCGCTCCAGCTGGTGGGGATCATCGCGCTCTGCGTGCACTACACCCACCCGATCTTCCTGATCTTCACCACCCTGGTGACCGACTTCAACGCGGTGGGCAAGGTGCTGATCTACTCCTCGACCTTCTTCAGCGTCTGGAGCGCCGGCGGGTACTTCAAGGCGTTCTTCAACACCCTGAGCACGCACCCCAGCCGCAACGCCTGACGGCGGTCAGCAGCCCACGCCGGGTATGCCGCCGTGCCCGAGCACGCAGTTGACGACGTTCGCCTGGCAGGTGAGGTCGCAGCACTGAACCGAGTTCGGCGGAGTGCAGACCATCAGCGTCGCGCACGGTGAGCTCGCCACCGTACGCAGCCCGGGCCGGGTCCACACCCGCCGAGCTTCACCCACCCCGGCGTCAGCGGCCGCTCCCGCCATCGCCGTGCTCCTTCCAGTGCGCGCTCAACGCGAACCGGAGCAACTGCACGATTGCCTTGTTGCGCGTCAGCCCTTCATCGGCTGCGGCCCGATCAATCTCTTCCACCAGCTCGCGCGGGGCACGAAACGTGGTGGCGATGGTTTGATCGGTCTTCCTGCTCTCACCCTTCAAGACAGACGACGGCATGGACCCCCCGGTCATGAAGGTGGCTCCGTCCACGCGATTGTATTCACTATGCGAATACAAACGGCGCCACTCTCGTTGCACTGGCTGTAGCCAACACATCACATACGAATATCCGATGTGAAATGTATCGCTGTGGGGCATTTGTCTCAGGGTTGTACACAACTCGGGTGTCGGCACCACCCGGCTGAGGAGGGTGAGCACCCGGCTGATTTCGCCCCCTTGGCGCAAAAGCTGCGCGGGCACCGGTTTGCACAAGCGAGCCGCCGTGCGCCTCTCGCTCATCGTCCTCCTCTGCTCCACGGCCGCGCTCGGCCAGTCGCAAGCGCCGCCGCTCCCGAAGATCGGTCTCGACGCTCCGGCTCTCGACGCCGAGCAAGGGCCGACGCTCGGCACCGACGCCCAGACGCTGGGGGCGGGCAACTTTCGGGTCGGCATCGCCGGCCACTACGAGCGCGAGCCGCTGCGCCTGGTGCACGTGATCGACGGCACGATCGAGAAGGAGGTGCGTGCGATCATCGCCAACCGCGTCACCACCCAGATCTTCGGCGCGGTCGGCCTCACCTCGTGGCTCGACCTTCACCTCCAGCTGCCGTTGGTGGTCTACCAGGACGGCAGCGACGCGATCGCGTTCGGTCTGATGCCGGTGCGCAGCTTCGGCGTCGGCTCTCCGGTGGTGGGTGCGCGGGCCCAGCTGCTCTCGGAGTCGCGCGGCTCCCCGATCAACCTCGCGCTCCAGCTCGACGGTCAGCTGCCGATCGGGTCGGTCGAGGCGCACACCGGTAATCAGCTTTCGATCGCTCCCCAGGGGCACCTGAGCTGGAACCGGGGCTCGTTTCACGCCGGCGCGGTGGTGGGGCTGCTGTTTCGCAAAGAAGCCGCCTACGGCAGCGAGGTTCTCGGTCATGCGTTCGATGGTGGCCTCACCGTGGGCTACGGCGACCGGGTGGTGGTCGAGCTGACCGGCCGCACGCACCTCCCGTTCACCAACGAAGGCCCCTCTGCCGATCTGCTGGCCGGTGTTCGGGTGCTGCGGTTGGGAATGTTCGAGCTGTTCGCTGCCACCGGGCCCAGCTTCGGCCTCGCGCCCGGTGTGCCCACCTTTCGCGCGATCGCCGGCGGCACGCTGGTGTCGACTCGCGAGGTCGACCCGTGCCTTTCGCCTCACCCGCCGATCGACGCCTGCCCGTTGCTCGATGCCGACGGAGACGGAGTGCTGAACGGCTCCGACGCTTGCCCGCTCGACAAGGGCCCGGCGTCGAACCGCGGCTGCCCACTGCCTCCGCCGCCGCCTCCTCCACCGGCTGCCGCGCCCGCTCCGGCGGTGGCTGTTGCTCCGCCACCGATCGTCGACCGCGATGGCGACCAGGTGCCCGACCGCATCGACAACTGCCCCGACGAGAAGGGCCCGGCCGACAACCAGGGTTGCCCCTCGGGCCGCCGCCAGCTGGTGGTGATCACCTCCAAGGCGCTGGTGATCAAGGAGCGCGTCTTCTTCGACTTCGCCAAGGCCACCATTCAGCCCCGCTCGTACGAACTGCTCAACCAGGTCGCGGCGGTGCTCGCGGTGCACCCCGAGGTGCAGCACATCGACATCGACGGCCACACCGACAACGTCGGCGGGCGGGCGATGAACCTGAAGCTGTCGCAGGCGCGATCGATGTCTGTGATGGAGTACCTGGTGCAGCACGGCGTCGAGGTCGAGCGCCTGCGCGCCCACGGCTACGGCTTCGACCGACCCTTGGTTTCAAACGAGACATCGTCCGGCCGGGACCTGAACCGCCGCGTCGAATTCAACATCACTTCGGAGGCTCACCCGTGAAGCGCGCTCTCCTCACCGCCGCCCTGTTCGTCGTCGCCGCGGCTTGCCAGCAGCATGATCTCCCCCGGCCGCAGCGGTACGCGGCGGCGCAGCAGGCGGTCACCACCACCTCGTTCGCCTCGGGCTCGCTGATCATCCCGATGGACACCAGCTACCAGGACACCGGCGCGCTGCGCGCCTACGGCCTGGTCTACGCACTGCTGCAGGCCGGCGTGCCGGTGAGCTGGACGATCAGCTCCACCAAGACTCAGGGCGGCGTCGATTTCACCGCCAGCGCGCAGGACCTGCAGACCAACGCCACGGTGACCTCGTTCGGCTACCGCGGGGGTCCGTTCGTGATCGACTCCAGCGCACGCACCGCGGCGCTGACGGTGATCTCCGCCTGGCAGACCGCGCACCCCGAGGTGCACGTGCACAGCGCCACCGCGGGCTTCAGCGCCGAGGTGAAGGACGTACTCCACGCCGCCCCCAAGGTGGCGGTGTTCGCGGGCGGCAGCGAGGCGACCACCTTCGGCGTGCTCAACGCCGCCAGCATTCCCGACTCCACCGGCGCGGTCTGGCCGGCCACCGCGCTCGGCAGCTACAGCGGGCACCCCGACGTGCTCACGGTGGCGCAGGTGAAGGGCACCAACACCCTGGGTGCCGCCGACGGAGCCTTGCTGGCCTCCGACGGCAGCCCCGCGTGGGACGTGCTGCTCTCGAACGACTGGGCCAGCGGCGACCTGGAGGCGGTGCGCGAGGTGCGCGCCTGGCTGACCAGCAGCCCGAAGACGCTCGGCTACTTTCAGGGCACCGCGGCGCTGCAGTTCGAGAACACCCTCAACGGCTTCTTCGTCACCAGCCTCGGCATTCAGCAGGAGCAGAACTGCGTGATCACCTGCACCCCGCAGGCGCCGGCGAACCCGGTGGTGAACCGGGCTCCGGGCTTCGAGGCGGTGCAGTACGACGGCACGATGCAGGGCGACACCGGCAGCCTGCAGTCGATCGGCCTGGTGACGCTGAGCACCCTGAAGCCGAACGCGAGCGTGCTGTTGGCGGCGAGCGCTTCGGGCAACGCGCACCTCGAGGCGTTGAGCGACACTGTCGACGGCAACGCGTCGTACGGCCGGGTGGTCTACCTGGCGGGCTCGGCGTACTCGACGGCGACGCCGATCAGCACCCACCCGCTCACCAACGGGGCGCGGGTGATGCTCGACTCGATCTTCACTGCCAGCGTGGCGCAGACGCAGGCGGGCGTGAGCGTGTCGGCGAGCGGGCCGGCCCTCACCAGCGCTTCCTCGGTGACGTGGACGCTCAACTACTCCAACGCGGGCACCGCGACGCTCTCGAGCGTGGTGCTGAACGACACCCTGCCGCTGGGCGTGAGCTTCGCGTCGGCGACCGGCGGTGCGACCCACCTCGGCAACCTGGTGAGCTGGAACCTGGGCTCGCTCGCGCCCGGCGCCAGCGGCTCGGTGACGGTGACTGCGACGATCGCGCTCGACGGCACCTACGCAAACTCGGCGACCCTCAGCTGGCGGGTCGGCCTCACGCTGGGCAGCGCCACCACCAACGTGGTGAGCACGGTGCGCGACGCGACCGCGCCTTCGACCACCATCGGCACCACGCCGGCCTCGCTGTCGAACAGCAACGCGGCGGCGTTCACCTTCATCGCCTCGGAGTCGCCGGTGACGTTCGTGTGCACGCTCGACGGGAGCGCGGCCGCGGCCTGCACCAGCCCGGTGGCGTACAACTCTCTGGCCGACGGCCCGCACACCTTCACCGTGCGCGCGACCGACCCGGCTGGGAACGTCGAGGCGGCGGCGAAGAGCTTCAGCTGGTCGATCGACACCGTGGCGCCGGCGACGCCGGTGTTCGCCACTCCGGCCGCCAACGCCATCGTCGGCTCCACCACGCCCCAGCTGTCTGGGACCGCGGAGGCGGGGGCCACGGTGGTGGTGAAGGTCGACGGCAACCTGATCGGCACCAGCACCGCGACCTCCTCTGGGGTGTTCACCCAGTCGATCTCTCTGCTTCAGGCGCTCGGCCACGGCGCCCACGTGGCGACCGCGGTCGCGACCGACGCTGCCGGCAACTCGAGCCCGATCGGGAGCGTCAGCTTCACCGTCGACACCTCGCACCCGCTGTCTCCGGTTCTGCTCACGCCGGCGAACGGCTCGGTGTTCAACACGCCAGTGGTGGCGGTGACCGGCACCGCGACCGCCGGCAACACGGTGAAGCTGTCGATCGACAGCGGCGCGCCGGCGAGCACGCCCTCGGTTGGTGGCGTTTACGCCTTCCCGCCGGTGACCTTGAGCGAGGGGCTTCACACGCTGACGTTGACCGCGGTGTCTCCGGCGCTGATCGAGAGTGACCCGACGGTGGCGCAGGTGACGGTCGACACGACGGCTCCGGCGGCGCCGGTGATCAGCAGCCTCTCGAGCGGCCAGTCGCTGTCGAACGCGCGGCCGCCCTTGGCCGGCACGGCGGAGCCGGGCACCACGGTGACGGTGTACGCCGACGGTCTGCCGTACGCGAGCGCGGTGGCCGATTCGACCGGCCACTGGTCGGCGCAGGGCCTGGCGCTGCTCGACGGCGCGCACACGTTCCGTGCGACCGCGACCGACGCGGCGGGCAACGTGAGCGCGCTGAGCACCGCGGTGCCGATGGCGATCGACACGGTGGCGCCGATCGCGCCGGTGATTCTCAGCCCCACGCAGGGGAGCGCGACCAACCAGCCGCGCCCGACCTTCAGCGGCATCGCGGAGCCTCATTCGACGGTGACGGTGAACGTCGATGGGACGGCGGCGTGCGTGGCGGTGGCCGACTCGTTCGGCAACTTCGCGTGTACGCCGGCCTTCGACCTGAGCGAGGCGAGCCACGTGGTCGACGCCCGCACGATGGACGCGGCGGGCAACCTCTCGATCGCCTCGGACTCGCTGAACCTTCGGGTCGACCTGCACACGCCCGCGGTGCCGTTGATCGGCCTACAGAGCATCGGAGTGTGTCTGATCGCGGCGACCGACGTCTCTGACGCGGCGACGGCGCTCTTCTACGGCATCGCCGAGCCCCTCACGCGGGTCGACGTGCAGATCGACGGCGTCGTGCAGGGGTCGGCGATCGCCGGTCTCGACGGCAGCTTCCTCTACACCTCGCTGGCGCCGTTGGCCGATGGTCTGCACACCCTGACCGCGCGGAGCGTCGACGGGGCTGGCAACGCGAGCACCTACGGCACCACCGCGCAGTTCTGGATCGACAGCACGCCGCCGGTGGCGCCGGTGGTGTCGAACCCTACTGACGGAGCGACGTTCGTCTCGGGCGATGCGATCACCGGCACCGGTGAGGCGGGCGACGAGATCGAGCTGTTCATCAACGGGGTGCAGAACGGCACCACCACGGTCGACAGCTCGGGCAACTGGAGCTTCACGCCCAGCCTCGCGGTCGGCTCGTACGACCTCCAGGTCGCGCAGACGGACCATGCGTGTCACCAGAGCCCGTTCTCGGTGAAGATTCATTTCTCGGTCGTGCCTCCGGGCGGGACGGGCGGCGGTTCTGGCGCCGGCGGCGGTTCTGCGACTGGCGGCGGCGCGGCGACTGGCGGCGGCGCGGCGACTGGTGGCGGCTCGGCGACTGGCGGCGGCGCGGCGACTGGCGGCGGCGCGGCGGCTGGCGGCGGTTCGGCATCCGGTGGCGGCGCGGCGACCGGCGGCGGCGCGGCGACTGGCGGCGGCGCGGCGACTGGCGGCGGCTCGGCGACTGGCGGCGGTTCTGCGGCTGGCGGCGGCTCGGCGGCTGGCGGCGGTTCGGCATCCGGCGGCGGCGCGGCGACTGGCGGCGGCGCGGCGACTGGCGGCGGCGCGGCGACTGGCGGCGGCTCTGCGACTGGCGGCGGCTCGGCGGCCGGCGGCGGCTCGGCATCCGGCGGCGGTTCGGCGACTGGCGGCGGTTCGGCGACTGGCGGTGGCTCGGCGTCCGGCGGCGGTTCGCCGACTGGTGGCGGCGCGGCGACTGGTGGCGGCGCGGCGACTGGTGGCGGCGCGGCGACTGGTGGCGGTTCAGCGTCCGGCGGCGGTTCGGCATCCGGCGGTGGTGATGCGACCGGTGGTGGCTCGGCGTCCGGTGGCGGCTCTGCGACTGGTGGCGGCTCGGCGACTGGCGGCGGCTCGGCGTCCGGCGGCGGTTCGGCATCCGGCGGCGGCTCTGCGACTGGCGGCGGCTCGGGGTCCGGCGGCGGCTTGGCGACTGGCGGCGGTTCGGCGTCCGGCGGCGGCTCTGCGACTGGCGGCGGCTCTGCGACTGGCGGCGGTTCAGCGGCCGGCGGCGGCTCGGCGACTGGCGGCGGCTCTGGGACTGGCGGCGGCTCGGCGTCCGGCGGCGGTTCGGCGACTGGCGGCGGTTTTGCGACCGGCGGCGGTTCGGCGACCGGCGGCGGTTCGGCGACCGGCGGCGGTTCAGCGTCCGGTGGTGGCTCGGCGTCCGGCGGCGGCTCTGCGACTGGCGGCGGCTCGGCGACTGGCGGCGGCTCGGCGTCTGGCGGCGGCTCGGCGTCTGGCGGCGGCTCGGCGTCTGGCGGCGGCTCGGCGTCTGGCGGCGGCTCGGCGTCTGGCGGCGGTGATGCGACCGGTGGCGGTTCAGCGACGGGTGGCGGCTCGGCGTCCGGTGGCGGCTCGGCGTCCGGCGGCGGTTCGGCGACTGGCGGCGGAGATGCGACCGGTGGCGGTTCAGCGACTGGTGGCGGCTCGGCGTCCGGTGGTGGCTCGGCGTCCGGCGGCGGCGCGGCGTCCGGCGGCGGTTCGGCAACTGGCGGCGGCTTGGCGACGGGCGGCGGCTCTGCAACTGGCGGTGGCTCTGCAACTGGCGGCGGCTCTGCAGCTGGCGGCGGCTCTGCAGCTGGCGGCGGCTCTGCGGCTGGTGGTGGCTCGGCGACCGGCGGTGGTTCTGGTGCGGGCGGCGGCTCTGCGGCTGGTGGTGGCTCGGCGTCCGGCGGCGGTTCTTCGGCTGGCGGCGGCTCGGCGTCCGGCGGCGGCTCTGCGGCTGGCGGCGGTTCTGCGGCTGGCGGCGGTTCTTCGGCTGGCGGCGGTTCTTCGGCTGGCGGCGGCTCGGCGTCTGGCGGCGGTTCTGCGACTGGCGGCGGCTCGGCGTCCGGCGGCGGCTCGGCGTCCGGCGGCGGCTCTGCGGCAGGCGGCGGCTCGGCCTCCGGTGGTGGCTCTGCGACTGGCGGCGGCTCGGCGACCGGCGGCGGCTCTGCGGCTGGTGGCGGCATGGAAGTCGGCGGCGGTTCCGGAGCAGGCGGCGGTATGGAAGTCGGCGGCGGTTCCGGCGCGGGCGGCGGCATGGAAGTCGGCGGTGGTTCCGGCTCAGGTGGTGGGAATCCGAGCACTGGTGGCGGCAGCGCGGCGGGTGGCGGATCGTCGACCGGCGGCGGTTCTGCGGCGGGCGGCGGCTCGGCGACCGGCGGCGGTTCTGCGACCGGCGGCGGAGATCCAGGCGCAGGTGGCGGCAGTGCTACCGGCGGCGGCTCGGCAACTGGCGGCGGCTCTGCAACTGGCGGCGGCTCGGCGACTGGCGGCGGCTCTGCAACTGGCGGCGGCTCGGCAACTGGCGGCGGCTCTGCAACTGGCGGCGGCTCGGCGACTGGCGGCGGCTCTGCAACTGGCGGCGGCTCGGCAACGGGCGGCGGCTCGGCAACCGGCGGCGGCTCGGCAACGGGCGGCGGCTCGGCGACTGGCGGCGGCTCGGCCACCGGCGGCGGAACGGCAGCATTCGACTACTCGGGAACGGGACTCGGCTGCTCCACCACCGGCAGCAGTGGCAACGTGGCGATCCTGATCGCGATTGGCCTGCTGGCGCTCCGAAGCCTCAACCGGCGCAAGGTCAAGGCGGCGTCGCGCTAGGCACGTTCCTTCTCGCCGGGCGTCTGGCGAGAAGAGCCGTCTTCGATCGGCGCGACCGCGGGTAGGCCGAGCGTCTGCGCGGCCTCGAGCGACTCGCTGATCGCCGAGAGCTCTTCGCCGAGGCGGTCGACCTCGGCGCGCACGCCGTCGATGTTGGCTGGCTGCCCCGACGACTTGGCCAGCGCGAGGCGCATCTTCAGACTCTGGAGCGAGGTGAGCAGGATCTCGCGCTCGCTCTCCAGCTTGTTGGCCGACGACTTCACCTGGCGGAGCAGATCTTCCCGCAGCTTCAGGGCAGCCACTGCGCGCTGATAGGTGGCGGGGTCGAGGTCGCCCATGTTGCGCGACAGCTTCGCCTTCTCGGCCTCCAGCTCGGCCGAGGCTTTGTCGTCGGCCAGCGTGCTCACCGCCTGGTGGCGCTCGGTGAGCTGGCGGCACGCCGTGCGCAACGACTCGATCGTCTTCTCCGGCTGACCGAGAAACGCGCGCACCGCCTCGGGGCTCGTCTCGAGCTCCTGAATCAGCTCGTCGCAGAGCTGCTCTGCGCGATCGACCGGCGCCTCACGCTCTTCGGCCTTCTCCTTCTTGGTTTCGCCGTCGCGCCGGGCAGCCAACGCCAGCTGCCGCGCTCCTCCAGAGCCGATGCCGAGGGCCACGAAGAGCAGCCACCACATCTGAGGGTGAGTGAAGCCGTAAACGGCGATCGCAATCGCGATCGCGAGCGCGAAGGCGCCTCCGGGGAACGACGCGTTGCGCCGCTCTTCTTCCTGCTTGGCCCGGCGCCGCTCCGCGCGTCGCTCGAGGTGGCGGCTGTGCCGATCGCCGAGTGATTTCTTGTCGGCGTCGAGCGCGCGCTCGAGCCGCGAGAGTCGTGAGCTGAAGTCGGAGTCGGCCACGCGGCGAGCCTAACAGGCAGCTCTCGAGTGGTCTCAAGGCACGGAGAACCCCTCGTAGCCGGCGCAGTCGAAGACCACCTCGCCCTCGCATGCATCGACGAACACCGGTGCACATTCGGTGACGTCGAGCGATCGGCCCTGGTCGTTCTCGTCGACGCCGCCGGAGGTCTCCATCGAGTCCCGGGCCACCACCATCGGGCAACTCGTCGTCACCGAGTCGCCGATCGCCCGGGCGCTCGCGCGCGAGTCCTCCTCGGTGCGGAGCCCTTCTTCGAACGCGTCGCCGCAGACCGTCGCCGCCTCGGCCGTGCGCGCGAAGAACGCGAACGTCTTCTGCCCGCTGTAGCAATAGTGCGCGTCGCAGCCGAGACGCGACCAGCTGCGCAAGGCCACCTCGAAGCTCTCGTCGCAGCCGGCGCTCGAGGCGAGGGTTCCTTCCGACAGCGGCAGCGCCTTGGCGAACTTCCCGAGGTTGAACGCGGCCGAGCGGCGGGCCGCGCCGGAGTCGAGCGCGATCGCGATCAGCGACGCCTGCCTGCCCAGCTCGGTGCGCTCCGTCTTGAACGAGACCAGCCCATAGTCGGCCCAGAGGCTGGCGTTGGTCGGCGCCTTTGCCGTGGCTCGCCCGAACTCCACCCACGCGAGGCCGAGGTTGTGCGCCTCGTAGTGCGCCTGCGCCTTCTTGCGTTCCGGCTCTGCGTCGGAGTCCACCGCCGCGGCGGATCGCAGCTCGTCGATCAGGCCCGCGAGCTCGCGCAGCTTCGGAGTCGCGGGCGCGCTCTTCGCCAACGCCACGAAGCGCTCGCTGAAGTCGCTCGCGATCTGCTTCCGCATCTTCGGGGGCGCGCGGTCGAGTGTCTTCAGCGCGTGCTGCGCGCTCTTCGCATCGAGCGTTCCAGTGAGGCTCACCGCCAGCACCCAACCGAGCATGAAGGCGGTCGAGGCAACTTTCGAACCAGCGCATCGATCGAGGCTCAGGCCCCACGCGCCGATGCGCCCACGTGGCCGCGCTCAATGCGCGTCGGCGCAGCAGCGAAAGCCGGTCGAGTAGTCGTGGTACGCCAGCTCGTGCGCGGAGGTCACGTAGGCGCAGCCGTGCCCGTTGATCTCCGCGTCACCGTAGAAGCCGCCGCGAAAGCGCCCGTGGCCGTTCGAGTCGGCCGGGTCGGAGCCCCACTCGTGCAGGTTGCCGACGCAGTCGTAGACCCCGTACGGAGAGACACAGTTCGGGAAGGAGCCGGTCTCGTAGAGGCCTCCGTCCCACTGGTTCAGCCGCGGGTCGTTGAAGTCGGCGTAGGTCCAGTTGGCGGGGTTGCTGCCGAAGAAGATCGGCATCGAGCTGCCTTTGCCTTCGTTGCAGTAGCCCGCGACGTGGGTGGTGCCGCCGTAGGGGTAGGTGTTGCCCGCGTCGGGCCCGCGGCACGCCTGCGAAAACTCGGAGGAGGCACAGAGCCGCTTGCCCGCTTCGGCGCACGCGGCCGCCGCCTGAAGCTGCGAGATGTAGCCCTGCGGCCGCTTGCCCTGCTCGACGATCGCGCGGTACGGGCCGGCGTCGGCCTGCAGCACGTAGAGCGAGTCGTGCGGCTCGGTTCCTCCGTCGGAGAGCACGCGCACCACCCGGCCTTCGAAGCGGTCGACGCAGAAGCTGCCGATCATGATCATGTTCGCCGCGTCAGGGCAGGTGGGCCCCGCGTCTGGCGTGCCGGAGTCGGCCGGGCCCGCGTCCATCGTTCCCGCGTCGTCGTTGCCGGCATCGGTGGCACCCGCGTCGGCTCCGGCGTCGGTGCCCGCGTCGATCTCTTCGCCCGAGTCCGTGGTCGAGCCAGCGTCGTCGATCGCTTTGGGTTCGCCGCAGGCGATCAGAAAGGAGGCAGCGAGCAGCAGGGGAGGGCGCACCCTGTTCGCTCTAGCACGAGGATCTCGTGTTCAGCGAAAGCTGCTCTGCGAGTGAATCAGCAGCGAGGTCACCGCCGCTTCGCGATCGCTGTTCAGCGGCGCCACCTGCTGCACCGCGTGGTCGATCTCGAAGTCGAAGCTCGACCAGGCGTCGCCGACCTCGTTCGACACCGTCTTGGGATCGAACCGCGAGAGCGACATCCGCTCCACCATGCCGAGCTGCCCATCGAGGTTGCTCTCGAACCCCGAGAGCTGCCCGAGCAGACCGGTCATCGAGTCTGCCTGCGCGAAGTCGGGCAGCCAGGTCTGGAGCAGCCCCGAGCTCAGCTGCCCGTTGACCACCCGCCCGCGAACCGCGTCACGCCACCGGGCGAACGCGTCGATCACCGCGGTCTCGTCTTGCGCCGCCGCGACGTCACGCTGGAGCACTGCGTTCACCGTCGCCGCCTGCTGCAGCACGTCGGTGGGCGCCCGCCCATAGCTGAGCAGGGTGTTCAGCGAAGCCGCCGACTGCCGGGCCTGCCCTCCGGCCAGCACCCGCAGGTAGGCCTGGGCGGGCGCGAAGGTGTCGGCGCTGAGCGCGATCAACGCCGAGCGGCTGGCCGAGACGGTGCGCAGCTCCCGGTAGGCGACGATCTCGGGGTCGAGCCCGAACTGCGCGTCGATCTGATCGAAGGCCAGCTGCAGCCGGGCCGGCGCGATCTCGGCCGACATCTGCCCGCTCATCAACGACTGGTCGAGCTCCGCGAGCACGTCGGCCCGCGCCTTCTTCCACGCGTTCCAGCCGACGCCCTGGCTGGCGACGAACCGGTTCAGCGCGAGCTGCCCGGCCCACTCCGCCTGCGCCAGCGCCCGCACCTGCGACGAGGCGGTCAGAGGGTCGGTGGCGGCGAGCTCCTTCATGCGCTGGGTGGTCTGTGGGTCGAAGCGCAGCCGCAGCCCCGCCTGATCGAGATCGCTGGTCAGACAGCCCAGGCGCTCGAGCTGGAGCAGCACCGCCGCCTGGAGCGAGCTCTGCTCGTCGAGCGGCTGCACCCGCACCTCGGCGTTCGGCGCGAGATCGGCTTCGACCACCGCGCGGGCGAGCATCAACCCGTGCAGGTCGGTGGCCTCCAACAGCACCGGCCGCTGGGTCACCTCGGTGACCACTTCGTACCGCCCGTTCGAGATCGTGCCGACGCCGATCACGCGGAAGGACCGATCGGCCTGCAGCTCGACCGCGCGCACCGCCTGGGCCTGCGACAGAAGAGACGTGTCGGTCTCCGAGACCTTGCCGCGCAGCCGGGCGTGCTCGCCCTCCGCCGCCGGCCCACACGCGCCGAGCACCGCGATCATCGCCATCGAGCCGAAGAATCTCGCCACCGCCGCCTCCGCTGGCGGTACCTGTGCAGCGGCCATGCCTCGGCGAAGCGCTTGATTGGCGGCGAAAGCGGGACAAAACCGCCACGATCGGGACTTCAGGTCACGGCGTGCCGTGCTCCCAGATTCGAAGCGGCTCCTGCACGCCTGCTCCCTCGGCGACGTGGCGGAGCCGCTCGAGCAGCGCGGGGGTAATCGGGGTGCCACGCACCATCAGCAGCGACCCATTGGTGCCGTGAATGTCACCGGCGAGCAACTGGCCTGGGGCGAGCTTCGACAACGGCACCTCGGCCACCGTCAGGCCCTGGCTGTTCGCGCCCACCGCGGCCGCGAGCGCGTCGAGCACCTTCGCGTCGTGAAGATCGCTGCGCCGAAGGTCCTCGATCGCCTCGTCGGGGGTGGCTCCGGTCAGGGTGACGTCGTCGAAGTCGGTCGCCGCGCTGAGCAGCCTGGCCGGGAGTGATCGCTTGTAGGGGTCTTGCGAGAGCTCGTCGAGAATCGCCCACACAGGCTCGAGCCGTGGAATGCGGTGAAGCAACTGGTGGGTCGCAGCAGGCACCTTCGCTGCCATCGCCCGCTCCGCCGCGGTGAGGTCGGCGCCTTTGTAGAGCTTGGCCACCAGCTCTTCGGGCAGCGAGACGTAGCCGAGGTTGCACAGCTCGGCCGCCAGCTCCAACGCCCACGGCTCTGCGATGCCGGCCGCCTTCGCCATGCCCTGCACCACCGCCTTGATTCGCCGGGCGCGGCCGAAGGTGATCGGCGAGGCCATCGTCAGCACGTCGACCAACGCGGCGATCGCGCCTCGAACCGTCTGGTGCAGCAGCACCCGCTCGCTGGTGATCAGCCGGTTCTGCTCGACCGCCGAGCGTACGGTGGTGAGCAGTGAGTCGGGCGGGCAGGGCTTGGTGAGCAGCCGGAAGATCTGGCCGTCGTTCACCGCGCTGATCGCCGACTCGAGATCGGCGTGCCCGGTGAGGAGCACCCGGGTGGTGTCGGGTGAGATCTGCCGCGCCTTCGCCAGCAGCTCCGCGCCGTTCATGCCCGGCATGCGCATGTCGGAGATCAGCACCGCCACCGGCGCCTGCTCGATTCGATGGAGCGCCTCGGCCGGAGTGGTGAAGCTGGCGAAGTCGTAGTGGCGGCGAAGGTGAAGGCCCAGCCCCAGCAGCACCTGCGGCTCGTCGTCGACGCACAGCACCGTGGGTCGTTCGGCCGGCGTCTTCGGGAGCAAGGTGCTCATCCACCCCGATGGCAGTGCGGGGTCTGTGCCATCGCCCAACCCCGTGGATTCGCCCGGCGGGCCTCAGGCGAGTGGTCGAAATTGGCCGGGTGGCGGTGACCCACCGCTCGCCGTACACCCTCCACCTCTGACGAGAACGCTCGTGAGGGCAGGGGGTTGGCGCGGCTTGGAGGTTGCTTTGGAGCGCCCTCGATGCACCTCAAGAGCCTTCGAGCCCGTTGGATCTGGACTGTGGTCGGTGTGGGTCTCGCGGGAACGGCCGCGGTGACGGTGGTCGCGGTGTCGGTGTCGCTCTTCATGGCCAACCTCACCGTGCACCACTGGCTGGCGGGCACCGCGGTCAACATTCGCGGCAACTACGATCAACAGCTGGTGGAGCGCTTTCGCGAGCTCGCCTTCGACGCCGCCGAAGACCTCCGCGAGGCTCCGAAGGAGGAGCTGAGCGCCGCGCTGGTGCAGGCGTTTCCAGGGCTCGACTCTTCGGGCTCGCAGCTGTGGGGCGTGGCCGACCAGCGGGGCAGCCTGTTCGCGGGCGGCCTCTCGTGCAGCGTGCCCGCGTCGGTGCTGACGCCGGTGGCCCCGGTGAAGACGCACGGGTTCGACACCTGGGTGGTTCACTTCAGCTGCCAAGGTGTACCGGTGCTGGCGGTGGCGTCTCAGGCGCACGCGGGCACGGTGGTGATCGCCGGCCAGCTGCTCGACGAGAGCTACGTCGACGCCCTCGCCACCGCGACCCAGCTCGAGGTGACGATGTACGGCGGGCCCTCCGCCGCGATCACGTCGATGCGAAACGCGGCGGGAGAGCGGCTGCCGGGCCAGGCGTTCCCCGCACTCGACTTCGGGAGCGCGAACGTGCACGCGCCTTCGTACCGCGGCTACCTGCCCGGAACGCGGAGCGAGACCGCCACCGGCGAGGACGACGTGTCGATGTACTTCGCTTCGGTCGAGCTCGACCCTGCTTTTGCCGGCCGCCGGTTGGCGTTCTGCCTGCCGCGCTGGCTGATCCTCCAGGCCACCGTTCTCACCGCCGGCACGCTGCTGCTGACGATGATGGTGCTGTTCGGGGCGATGGTGCTGATCGCCCGCCGCCTGGCGCGCAAGATCGCCGACCCGGTGCACGCGCTGGCGGCGCTGACCAAGAAGATCGCCGACGGCGATCTCGAGGTGCAGGTGCCCGACCTCGACTCGACCGACGAGCTGCACGAGCTGGGCAGCTCCTTCAACCGCATGGTGTCGTCGCTCAAAGACATGCGGCGGAGGGTGTTTCAGACCGAGAAGTTGGCCGCGGTCGGGCAGCTCTCGGCGTCGGTGGCGCACGAGATCAACAACCCGCTGGCGTACATCATCGGCAACCTCTCGTACGCGATCGAGCGGCTGAAGACCGGAGAGCCGCTCGACGACGCGCTCGAGGAGTCGCTCGAGGGCGCGAAGCGAATCGCCCAGATCGTGCGCGACCTGAAGACCTTCTCGCGCTCCGAAGACGACAAAGAGGAGCACAGCCGGGTCGACGTCGAGACCACCCTCGACTCCGCGGTGAAGATGGCCGGCAACCGCATTCGCCACCGCGCCCGGTTGGTGAAGAACTACGCGCCGGTGGGCGAGGTGCTCGCCAACCCCGGCCGGCTGGCGCAGGTGTTCTTGAACCTGTTGGTGAACGCCGCCGACGCGATCTCGCCCGGCCGCGCCGACGAGAACCAGATTCTGCTCCGGCTGGAGCAGAAGGCGGGCGAGGTGGTGGTGCAGATCACCGACACCGGCGGCGGAATTCCCGCCGACGTGCGCGCCCGGTTGTTCGAGCCGTTCTTCACCACCAAGCCGATCGGCGTCGGCACCGGCCTGGGCCTGTCGATCTGCAAGAACATCATCGAGGCCGCCGGCGGCTCGATCGAGATTCAGCCGGGGCCTGCCAACCGCGGCACCACGGTGGTGCTGACGATGCCGCTGGCGCCGGTGGAGCAGGCGGAGGTGGAGGACGAGGACGACGACCCCACGCCGCTGCCGGTGATGCTGTCGCGGGTGCTGGTGATCGACGACGACGCGGCGGTGCTGCGCTCGGTCAAGCGCATGCTCGAGCCCGGCTACGCGGTGGTGACCGCCAACAGCGCCAGCGCCGCGCTCGAACGGCTGGGCGCCGGTGAGCGGTTCGATCTGCTGATCTGCGACCTGATGATGCCCGAGGTGACCGGCATCGAGCTCCACCAGCACCTCACCCGCAGCTGCCCCGCGCTCTCGAAGCGCATGCTGTTCATCACCGGTGGCGCGTTCACTCCCGACGCGGCGCCGTTTCTCGACGAGAACCGCGAGCGGGTGCTGGAGAAGCCGATCGGCCCCAACAAGCTGCGGGAGGCCGTCGAGCACGCGATCGCGGCGACGGCCGAAGGCGCGGTCGCGCGCACGGCGGGGGCCTGACGATGAGGCTGTCGATCGAGAGCAGACTGTCGCTCTCGATCGCCGGGTTGGTGGTGGCGGCGATCGCGGTGGTGGGCTTCGTGATCACCGTCAGCGCGACCCACCAGCTGGAAGACGAGCAGGTGATGAAGATCGATCGCTACGGCGAGCTGGCCGCGGCGGAGCTCGGCCCGGCCCTCGACTTCGACGACCGCGAGCTGGCGAACGACGAGCTGCGCGCGCTGGCGAAAGACCCCGAGCTGGTCTCGATCACGCTCTACGACGAGGCGGGCACGGTGCTGGCCCAGGTGGGGGAGCCGGTGAAGGCCCCCCGCGGGTGATGACCGGCACTCCGTGGCGGCGGCAGGGTGGCTTCGGGGTGGCGCGCGACGTCGTCGGCCGGGCGGGGACACGCGGCCGGGTGGTGTTGGCCTCGAGCAGCGCCCACTGGGACCAGGCGCGTCGCGAGGCCCAGTACGCCACCCTGGCGATCGGCTTTTCGGCGCTGGCGCTGGCGCTGCTCGCCGGCTGGCTGATCGCCCGCTCGGTCACCCGCCGGCTGGAGCTCATCGGCGAGGTCGCGGAGCGGGTGGCCGCAGGTCAGCTGCGTCAGCCGCCGCTCGCGCCGGGCCCCGACGACGAGATCGGCCGCGTCACCCAGGCCTTCAACGCGATGGTGGCCGAGCTCAACCGGCTGGTGCAGCAGCTGCGCGACACCGCCGAGAGCGAGAAGGCACGGCTCGAGGGCCAGGTCGCCGAGCGCACCGCCCAGCTGGAAGCGGGCATGGAGCGCTACCGGACCCTGGTCGACGGCACCCAGGCGATTCCCTGGGAGTACGACCTCAGCAGCACCACCGCCTATCTGCCGCCGGCGGTCGCCGCCCGGCTGGGCTTCAGCGAGGTCGAAGTGGCGCGCCCGGGCTTCTTGCTGGCGATCGCCCACCCCGACGACCGGCAGCGGCTGAGCGACCTGATCAGCCGGGGCGTCGAGGGCACCCGCAAGGGGCTGCCGGTCGACGATCGCCTGCAGTACCGAATCGTCACCCCGGCCTGCACGATGGAGGTGGAGACGGTCTTCTCGTTCCCGTCGCGGGGGCGAAAGCTGCGCGGCCTCACCCTCGACGTGACCGAGAACCGGCGGCTGGAGCGCGAGCTGCGCCACGCGCAGAGGCTCCAGTCGGTGGGCATGTTGGCGGCGGGCGTCGCGCACGAGATCAACACCCCGGTGCAGTTCGTGAACGACTCGGTGCACTTCGTCAAAGAGGCCTTCGGCGATCTGTTCGAGTTGCTGAAGCGCCATCGTCCGCTCGCCGGGGAGGAGTCGGCCGACCTCGACTACCTGCTCGAGAACGTGCCGCCGGCGCTGGAGGCCTCGATCGAGGGGCTCGCCCGGGTGAGCAAGATCGTGCGCTCGATGAAGGTGTTCGCGCACCCCGACGAGCGCGAGATGGCGCCGACCGACCTGAACCGGGCGATCGAGAACACCTGCACCATCGCTCGCAACGAGTACAAGTACGTGGCCGACCTCGGGCCGCTGCCGTTGGTGTACTGCTACGCCGCCGACCTCAACCAGGTGCTGCTCAACCTGATCGTCAACGCCGCCCAGGCGATCGCCGGCGTGGTGAAGGACACCGGCGCGCTGGGCAAGATCATCGTGCGCACCCGGGAAGAGCGCGGCTGGGCGGTGATCGAGGTGGAGGACACCGGCGGCGGAATTCCCGCGGCGATTCGCGACCGCATCTTCGACCCCTTCTTCACCACCAAAGAGGTCGGCAGCGGCATCGGTCAGGGCCTCTCGGTCGCGCGCAGCCTGGTGTGCGACAAGCACAAGGGCGTGATCGACTTTTCCACCGTCGAAGGCCGCGGCACCACCTTCGTGATCAAGCTTCCCCTGCGGCAGGCCCGGCCGGCCGCGGCGGCGTAGCAGCACGAACGCCACACCCCGGCCCGATCGGGGCAGCTCTCAACGCCGCCGCGCGCCCGCGCGCCTGCGTTTGCCGGTGATGCAACGCGGCACCCAGGTTGCAGCAGGCCGGGAGGCACATTTGCCACCGGAAGGAACAACTCACATGTCGATCAAATCAGCGATTCTTCTCTCTGCCGCCTTGTGTCTGGGCGTGATGACCTCGGCGCTGGCGCAGACCACCGGCTCCTCGGGCTCGAGCACCGGCACCAACGACACCGGGTACGACAGCGCTCGCACCGGCAACGGCGTCTCCGACAGCTACGGCAACACCACCGACACCAAGGCGATCCCCACCACCGACGACGTGCACGGCGCGAACACCAAGAACAGCACCGGCACCTCGAGCAGCGACGTGAACCTCGATCAGGGCACCACCACCGGCTCGGGCACCTATCAGTCGGGCAAGTCGACCAGCACCAAGACCGGCCGCTACGGCCGCACCGGCACCGCGGGCAAGCACGGCGGCGGCAGCCACGACGGCGGCACCTCGGGCAAAGACGGCGGGATGTGACCGATGAACGCCATCGACCTGCTCGAGCAGCAGCACGAGGAGGCGCTCACGCTTTGTCGCGCGCTGTGCGACTCCGACGCCGGTGAGGCGCGCAGCGCGATGTTCAAGCAGCTGTCGAGCGCGCTGTTGGCCCACATGGTGGTCGAAGAGGAGCTGTTCTACCCGACCGCGGCCCATGCGAAGGCCAACGGCGAGCCGATCGTCGAGGCGTACGAAGAGCACGCCACCGCGCGCGCAGCGCTGTCGAGGTGCGAGATGGTGCTCGAAGAAGAAGGGCTGTTCCAGGTGCGGATGCGGGTGCTCGAGGAGCTGCTCGAGCACCACATCGCCCAGGAGCGCAGCGAGCTGTTCCCTCAGGCCCGCAAGGACCTGGGTGACGATCAGCTCGAGGGTCTCGGGCTGGAGGTCGAAGCGGTGTTCGCCAAGGCGGTGAAGGCCTCGAACCCCGCCCACCGGCTCGACCGGCTGTCGACCGAGCGCGAGCTCGAAGCGCTGTCGCCTTAGCGAGGTGCGGGGCGGCGTTTGCCGCCCCCCTTGCGAGGCCGGCGAAGGAGGGTGTTGCCTCCGTAGGGGTTCCCACTCATGTCGTAGCCGCCGAGGTAACCCTGGCCTCCGGTCTCACGCTCGAGCGCGTTGTCGCCTTTGCGTTTGGCGGCGCGCGGTGCGGTCTTCTTCTTCTTCACGGTGAGCTCCTCTCACGCCGACGGGTCGAGCACGACCTTCACGCAGCGGTCTTCTTTGTCGTTGAAGATGCGGTAGGCGTGGGGCGCCTGGCTGAGCGGCATGCGGTGGCTGATCACGTCGGCGGCGACCAGCTTGTGGTCGACCAGCAGCTGCATCAGCTCGTCGATGTAGCTGTGCACGGTGGCCTGGCCGAACTGCACCCGCACCGCCTTGTCGACCAGCTGGCCGATCGGCGCGCGGTACCTGGTGCCGTAGACGCCGAGCACGCTCACCCGGCCGCCGCGCCGCACCGCGCTGACGCAGGTCTCGAACACGTCGAGGGTGCCGGCCTGCCGCGCCGCCAGGTTCGACAGCTTCTGGAGCCGGTTGCGGTGGGCCTCCATGCCGACCGCGTCGATGCAGACGTCGGCGCCGCGGCCGTGGGTGAGCTCGCGCACCGCCTCGACCGGGTCGTGCTCGCGGGCGTTCACCACCTGCGATTTCGCCACCATCTTCGCCTTCTCGAGGCGGTAGCCCTCGATGTCGACGCCGATCACCTGGCCGGCGCCGAGCACCCAGGCCAGCTTCTGCGCCATCAGCCCGACCGGCCCGCAACCCCACACCGCCACCGTCTCACCCGGCTTCACCTCGGCCCACTTCAAGCCGCAGTACCCGGTGGGCACGATGTCGGAGAGGAACAGCACCTCTTCGTCGGTGAGCTGCTCCGGCACCCGGCGCGGGCCGTAGTTGGCGTAGGGCACCCGCACGTACTGCGCCTGGCCGCCCTGGTAGCCGCCGTAGAGATCGGTGTAGCCGAACAGCCCGCCGCCCTTCTCCGACAGCAGGCCGCCCTCGGGGCCGTAGTGCCTGCTGTTCGACTGCTCGCAGTGGGTCGGCAGCTTGTGCTCGCAGAACCAGCAGGTGCCGCACGCGATCGGGAATGGCACCACCACCCGCTCACCGCGCTTCAGGCCCGAGTCGGGGCCCGCCTCTTCGACGATGCCCATGAACTCGTGGCCCAGCACCAGCGGCTTCGGCTGGGGGAACATGCCGTTGTAGATGTGGAGATCGCTGCCGCAGATCGCGGTGGCGGTCACCTTCAGAATCGCGTCGCGCGAGCGTTCGATCTTCGGGTCGGGAACGGTGTCGACCCGTACGTCTCTGCTGCCGTGAAAAACCAACGCTCTCATCGAACCTCCGTCAGTGGCGCGGCACCCTCAACCGATTGTCGATGTCGCGAACACCGGGGACCGCGTCGGCGATCCACTCCAGGTTCAGCTTGGTGTCACGGTCGGGCACGGTGCCGACGAAGGTGACCACGCCCTCGTCGACGTAGACCCAGACGTCGTCGAGCGAGAGCCCGCGCCGATCGCGCAGCCGCTCTTCGACCTCGCGGCGAATCGAGTGGTCGGAGGCGTGGTACCCGTCGAGCAACCGCTCGTGCTCTCCCGCCCAGCCGGCGCGGTTGTCGGTGCGGGGGCCCTGGTAGCGCAGCGCCTTCACCCCCGGCGCGTTGGCCAGCGTGGTATCGAAGGAGGCGCGCTGGCGGCCTCCACGATGACCGCGGCCACGGGGCCGGTTCAGCTGCCGGTCGCTGTGACCTTGTTGGCGGCTGGAGACGTCGTCGAGCTCAGGCATCGCGGCACCTAGTGTTGGGTCCAGAGGTGAGACTCGACCATCCACAGCCACTTCTCGGTGCCGCGGGAGATCTCGGTGAAGAGGTCGGCGGTGGCGAAGTCGTCGAACTGGTTGCAGCGGCTCACCGCGCCGCGGGCCACCCGCGCGAACGCGCTCAGCGCCGCGGTCAGCGCCTGCAGGTGCTCGCGCTCGTCGGCGCCGCGGGCCCCGTACTCCGGCAGACTGGAGCGTTGAGCGGCGATTCGGGCCGTGCCCTCGGCCTGACCACCCAGCTGCACCGCGCGCTCGGCGATCAGGTCGACGTACTCGCGGGCGTCTTTCGACACCTGGTCGAACAGCTGGTGGAGCGCGAAGAAGGCAGGGCCCTTCACGTTCCAGTGGGCCTGCTTGCACTGGGTGGCGAGATCGATCGCGTCGGCCAGCCGGGCGTTGAGCAGCTCGACCAGCTGGGCGCGCGCGTTCTGGGGCAGATCGTTCCTGGTGGGGAACAGCTCGGGGTGACCGTCGTCGGCCCGGGGAGGAGGCTCCGGCGTGGAGGACTCTTCGCGCCGGCTCCCGCTGGTGGTCCACGAAGGGGGATCGCTGGCGGGGAACGACTCGGCACTGCTCTCGTCGACGTCGACCGGGGTTCGGTTTGGCATGCGCACCTTTCTCGAACGGTGACGGGTTGCAGCGGGTGTGCCGCGCCGGCCGCTCCCGTCTGGCGGCGCGGCGCGTGTCAGTTCGCCACGGCGAATTCGCCACGCGCGCTACGGCTTCGACTCGATCTCGATGATCCGGCCCTTGGGGTCGGCGACGAACGCGTTGCCCTTGGAGTCGGCCACCACCACCTTGCCGCCATGCACGGTGGGAATGGTGCGGGTGGCGACCAGCTTGCCGTCTTCGGTGACTGCGAACTCGGTCAGCTGGGCGTTCTTGCCCGAGCCGGCGAACAGGCGGTGGAGCGTCTCCACGTAGGCGAGGTGAGCGAGGTCTTCGCCCGCGGGCTCGTGAGAGACCACCTTGCCGCCGTGGGGCAGATCGAGCACCGAGACGAAGGCGTCGCAGGCGACGATCGCGAACTGCCGCTCGCGATCGAGCACCAGGCCGTGGGTGCCGCCCGCGCCACAGCCGGTGTCGAAGCTCGAGATCACCTTCTTGTCGGCGGCGTCGATCACCAGGGTGCGGTCTTTGTCTCGGAGCGTGGTGTAGAAGAGGTGCCGCTCCTGATCGACCGCCACGCCCAGCGGGGCGCCCTCCAACGGCAGGGTCGCGGTCTGCACCAGGTCTTGCGGCCGGGCGGCGTCGAACACGGTGATCGAGTGGCTGTCGCCGTTGATCACCCACAGCTCGCGGGTGGTGTCGATGTACGCCAGGCCGTCGGGGCGCGCGGGCACCCGGGTGCACCCGCCGCGAATCAGGGTCAGCGGGTCGATGGTGCAGACCTCGGAGCTGCCCCGGTTGCCGACGAACACCACTCCGTTGCCGCGGGCGAGCGAGCTGGGGCCGAACACCGGGCGGCCTTTCTGCTCTTCCATCTCCACCACCTGAAACCCGGTGACCGGCTGCACGTTGCCGGTGGCGATCTCGATCACGTCGACGTTGCCGGTGCTGCCGGCGGGCACCCAGATGCGCTTGCCCGGCTCGTCGAAGTAGAGCGCCTCCACGTGCAGCTCACCGTTGGCGCCGGGGAGCGGGAACATGCGCGGCCCGCGATCGCCGACCTGCGGCGGGCCCTGCGGGGGAGGGTGGCGCACGTGCACGCAAGCGCAGGCGAGCAACACGATCGAGGCGAACGCGGTTCGGGTCAGCTGGGGCATGAACCGTTGCAGTGCAACCAGGGTGCCGTTCGGTGTTACGTCAGACTCCCATGAGCCCCGCGAAGAAGAGTGCCCCCAAGAAGCCCGCGCCACGCGCCGACTATGGCCAGCCGATCGACGCCTTCTTCGGCAAGCAGCCGCCTCCGCTGCAGCCGATCGTGAAGGAGCTGCGCGCGCTGATCGAAGCCGCCGCGCCCGACGCCACCTCGCAGCTGAAGTGGGGCATGCCGTTCTACGAGATCGACGGCAAGACGATGTGCGCGATCGGCGGCCACAAGGCGCACGTGAACCTGATCCTCCACGGGGCCGTGGGCATCTACCCCGATGCGAAGGGGCTGCTCGAAGGCGAGTCGAAGCAGGGGTGCCACCTCAAGCTCCGCGCCGGCGACACCGTGCCGAAGGCGGAGGTGAAGAAGTGGCTGGCGATCGCGGCGAAGAACGCCCGCGACGCCTAGGGAATGATCGAGAGGTTGACGGTGCCGCCGAACTGGTTGAACCCGCAGCCGTCACCGCTGGGGCAGAAGTTGGTGAAGGCGGCGCAGGTCACCAGCGTCTGACTGGTGGTGCTCCCGGTGCCCAGCCCGCTGAAGGTGAACGACTGCGCGTTCGCCGCCGCCGTCTTGTCGCCGCAGCTGGTGCTGAGCGAGAGCGTCGCCGTACCCGAGATGTTGCCCGCCTGGTCGGCGCTGCAAGTGACCAGCACCAGCGCGCCGTGATCGTCGCCGCAGGAGAGCTCGTCGGTGACGGTGACCACCTCCGAGGCGCTCGAGCCGTGGTGCGGGGTGCAGACGATCTTGTCGTTGCGCAGGGTGTGCTTGTTGGGCGGGAAGTCGGGGTTGGTGCAGTTGAAGAGGTTGCCACCGGTGGTGGCGAAGCTGCCGTTCGAGAGCGTCACCTGGAGCTGCGGGCCAGAAGGGCCACAGGCGGTGAGCACGAACGCGACGAGGAGGGAGCTCGGGGCGCGCATCTGGCGCATTTTAGCACCGGGGGGCTCGAGGTCTTGAGTTGACGACCGGCGGGGGCGGTTGCTAACCCGTGACTTGCGCCAGCCCAACCCGGCTGGCGTTTTCATTTGCGGCGTCAGACGCGCCGAGGCCCCCACCCATGAACGACTTGATGCTGCGCGCCGACTGCGCGCGCTGCGCGGCTTTGTGCTGCGTTGCGTTCGCTTTCGATCGATCGGTTTTGTTCGCGTTCGACAAGAAGGCGGGAGTTCCCTGCCCGAACCTCGACGGCTGCGATCGCTGCCGGGTTCACGACCGGCTCGAGGCCGAGGGCTTCGGCGGCTGCCGCGCGTACGACTGCCTCGGGGCGGGGCAGCGGGTCACCGCGATGTTCGCGGGCCGATCGTGGCGCGACGACCCGCGGGTGCGCCGGCTGATGATCGAGGCGTTCGCCGAGATGCGAGAGGTGTGCGAGCTGCTGGTGATGATCGAGGCCGCGCTGCGGCTCGGTCTGCCCGCTGCGTCGGAGGCCGAGTGCCGCGAGCTGCTGCGCGCGATCGATCCGCCCCAAGGGTGGACGCTGGGCGCGCTGGAGGACTACCGCCGGCGCTGCGAGCGGGTCTTCGCGACCCTACGCAAAGAATGCGCGTAACCATCACCGAAACCGCGGCTCAAACAGTGCATCATTGGTAACGCGGTGCCCGACTTCGACCTCACCTCGGTGTCTGCGGCAGAGCTGTGGCGCATGGCCGTCGCGCTGGCGATCGGGCTGATCGTCGGCGCCGAGCGCGAGCAACGCAAAGCGGAGGGCCCCAACCGGGGCGCCGCCGGCATTCGCACCTTCACCATCGTCGCCTTGCTGGGCGCGGTCGCGGCGTTGGTGCACCCCGCGCTGCTCGCCACCCTCGGCGCGGCGGTCGCGCTGGCGGCGATCGCGGGCTACGCGTTGGGCGATCGCACCGACCCCGGGCTCACCACCGAGGCGGCGTTGATGCTCACCTACGCACTGGGCGCGCTCGCCACCACCCACCCCGCGGTGGCGATGGCGGTCGCGGTCTGCGCCACCGGGGTGCTCGCCGCGCGAGAGACGCTCCACAGCTTTCTGAAAGACACGCTCTCGGCCCGGGAGCTGCGCGACGCGCTGGTGCTCGCGGTCTCGGCGCTGGTGGTGCTGCCGCTGATTCCCGATCGGCCGGTGGGGCCGTTTCTCGCGATCAACCTCCACACCATCTGGCGGTTGGCGGTGGTGATGATGGCGCTCACCGCCGCCGGCTATGTCGGCCAGCGCGTGCTCGGCACCAAGGTCGGGCTGGCGATCGCCGGGCTCGCCGGCGGCTTCGTCTCCAGCATCGCCACCATCGGAGCGATGGGCGAGCGCGCCCGTCAGAGCCCCGAGCTTCAGCCGGGACCGGTGGCCGCCGCCGCGGCCTCCACCGTGTCGACGTTCGTGATGCTGTCGGTGATGGTCGGGTTGGCCGACCTCGAGCTGCTGCGCCACCTCGTCTGGCCGCTCGCCGCCGGAGGGCTCACCGCCGCGGTCTACGCCGGCATCTGGGAGCGGAGCGTGATCAGCCACCCGCCGCCCGAGCCGAAAGACGGCCGCGCCTTCAAGCTCAGCTCGGCGCTCGCCTTCTCGGCGCTGGTGGGCATCGTCGGCACGGTGAGCGCGTTCGCCGCCGGCCGCTTCGGCGCCTCCGCGGTCGAGCTCACCGCCGCGCTGGCCGGCTTCGCCGACACCCACGCCACCGCCGCTTCGACCGCGTCGCTCTACGCCGATGGAAAGATCCCCGAGCAGGTGGCGCTGGTGGCGGTGCTGATCGCGTTCACCACCAACGCCGCCACCAAGGTGATCGTCTCGTTCGCCACCGGGCCGCGCCCGTTCGCCGCTCGCGTCACCCTCGGTCAGCTGCTGGTGGTGGCCGCCACCTGGGGCGGCTTCGGGGCGGGGTCGTTTCTGCGCTGAGTTACGGCACGTACTGCCAACCCTCGGGGCAGTAGCTCACGTAGGGGTAGTAGGTGCCGGCGCTCGCGCAGAAGTAGCGGCCCGCGTACGCCGGGTAGCTGCGGTAGTAGCCGCCGTAGTAGCGCGGGTAGACGCGCACGCCGCCGCCCCAGCCGCCGTGGTAATAGCCGCCGCCCCGGTACCCGCTGGATCCGCCTCGATAACCGCCGCCCCAGTTGTTGGAGTGGCCGCCGCCGGAGTAGCCGGTCGCGCCGTGGTAGCCGCCGCCTCCGCTGCCGCCGTGGTACCCGCCGCTCATGTGCCCGCCGCCGCCGTGGAAGCCGCCGCGATCGGCTGCGAACGCCGCGGGTGCAAACGTCATCGCCGCCGCCGCCACGCCAAACGCCATCGTCTTCAGAATGTTGCTCATCGGTGCATCTCCTTGAAGAGATCGACGGGCACCCACACCGCTTATTCTGGCGATTCTCAGCGCGCGGTGACCGCGCAACCGGTGGCTTTTCGGAGGGCTGAGAGCTCTCCGCCCAGGGCAAAATGCAACAGTTGGCGCAGCGAGCCGTGGGCCGCCTCTCCCTCGGGGAAGATGCGGGCGGTGGCCGCGAAGTCGCCCGCCACCAGAAGCGCGGTGCGAATCGGCGTCTGCCGCGCGCCATCGAAGTACTTCGGCAGGTCGTTCGGCTTCGCCACCTTGAGGTAGCGGTACACTTTTTCGGAGAGCCCGGCCCTCGCCTGCGACGAGAGCGCCTTCGACAGCTTCTTGACCTCGGCCTTCAACAGCTTGGGGTCGGCGGGTGAAGCGCGGCTCTCGTTCACCAGGCTGAGCGCGGCCTCGAAGGTGAGCGCGAGCTGATCGGGGGGCCACTGCGACAGCGCCAGCTCGGGCCTCAGGTAGGCGAGCCGGCTGCCGATCAACGCCGCCAGCGCCGCCGGGTCGCGCTCGTTGAAGAAGCGCTCGCCCACCACCAGGGTGAACGGGAAGGTCGGGTAGATGCGGAAGCTCGCCTGGTCGTCGGGGTGGGGCGACCGCTTCGAGCTGCTCTGCGGCGCGAACCACGGCGAGAGCACGTTCAGGCTCTCGAAGCCGAGCGCGCGGCCGGTGAGGGCCAGCTGCCGGAGCGCCGGGTGAGAGGCGGCGCGCAGATCGAGGGTGTGCTTCTTGGGGTTGAGCTTGAAGTCGCCCGGGTCGGCCGCGTATTTCGCGCCCGCGTGCTCGTAGATGAACGCCAGCAGCTCGCCCAGCGGCCCGCGGGTGTCGGGGTGGAGCAGCTGCTCCTTCCAGTTCTGATCCGACAGGGGCGCGCGAAACTGCGGCGGCACCGGCGCCTGCGCGGCCCACTTGTCGAGCAGCGCCTTCTCGGCCGGCGGGGTGCTGCCCATCATCAGCGAGGCGCGCGCGGCGAGGATCGCGGTGTCGACGTCGTTGCGCCGGGTCGCGAGCTTTGCCACCGCGCTGCGGTACTTCTCGGGCTGGGTGGTGAGCGGGAGCGCGCGCTGGTACGCGAGCACCGCGTCTTCGGTGCGGTTGGGGAGCTCGATCGCCAGATCGGCGAACGCCTCCTGGGTGGTGGCGTCGTTGGGCAACAGCCGCGCCGCCTGCTCCAGCGCCGCCAGCGCCTTGGTGGTGTCCTTCAGCCTGCTCCGCCGCAGCTCGGCCAGCCGCCGCCAGAGCGCCGCGCGCGCCGGGCCGGTCTGGGCGTGCTCGCCGAAGCGGGCGATCATGCGCTCGAAGCAGAGGTCGAGCTTCGCCCACTGCTGCGCGTTCGAGAGCAGCTGCTCCAGCGCGGTGAACGCCTCGGTGAAGCTGGGGTCGCGGTCGAGGCCCTTCTCGAGAATGCCCACCGCCCGGTCGAGCTCGTTGCCTTTGCTCACCTGGTCGGCGAGCGCCAGGGTGTGGCCGCGCCGCTCGTTCACCGACAGCTCCGGCAGCTCGATCAGCGCCTGGAGCGTCTCGGCCGCTTTGCGGTTGTGACCGGCCTCGCGGTAGGCGACGTGGAGCCGCTCCAGCACCCGCTTCTCGTTCGGCTTCAGCGCAAGCGACGAGACGAACGCCTCGATCGCGCGGGCGGGCTTCTTCAGCTTCTCCTGCGCCACCACCCCGAGCTCGAACAGCATGCCCGGCCGCTCCGGCTCGGGGAGCAGGCCCGCCAGCCGCTGCCGGTAGAGCACCGACTTCTCGAACAGCGCCTGCTCTTCGCACGAGGCCACCAGGAGCTTGAGCGCCGGCACGTTGCCCGCTTCGACCGAGAGAGCGCGCTCGCCCGACGCCTGCGCCTCGGCGGTGCGGCCGTGCTGCCAGTACAGCTCGCCCAGCCGGGTGTGGAGCGCGGCGCGATCGGCCGCCCGCGGCTGGGCTTGGAGCAGCTGCTCCAGCCTCGCCATCGCCTCGGCGCTCTTGCCGCTGTCGTCGAGCACCTCGAACTGCCCGCGCAGCGCCTCCGGCTGCATCGGCTCCAGCGCGAGCGCACGGTCCCACTCGCGCAGCGCCTGCTCCGGCTTGCCCGCCTGTTTGGTCGCCTCGCCCAGCTGGCAGAGCCGCAGCACCAGCTCGCTCTTGCGCAGCGGCTTTTCGGCCTGGAGCGCGGAGGCCAGCCCCTGCAGCACCACCACCGCGCGCGGCCAGTGCTTGCCGGCGACCAGCAGGTCGGCGAGCGGGATCGCCGCTTCGACCAGCCCCGGCTTCTGCACCAGCGCGTGCTCGTACCATTTGATCGCGCCGTCGGCGTCGTGGGCCCGGGCCCTCAGGTGCTGCGCCAGCTCGCTCGCCGCCGAGAAGCGGTCGCCCGGCTGGGGCGCCCGGGTCGCTTCGTGCTCGAGGTTCGCCTCGTACTCCTGCCACTCGCCGGCCTTGAGGAACAGCGCGCGCAGCCGCCTCAGCGACGGCAGGTGCACCGGGTCGGCGACCAGCGCGCGGCGGTAGCTGTCTTTGGCGGGCGCGATCTGCCGCAGCTTCTCTTCCTTCACCACGCCCGACTGGTGCTCCAGCAGCGCGCGGCGGGCCGGCTCCTTCTCCATCACCGCGTCGCGATCGAGGTATTTCGCCGCCTCCTGCCAGCGGCCTTCCTGCTGGTGGAGCTGCGCGAGCGCCTGAATCGCCGGCCGGTGATCGAGCTGGTACTCGAGCGCCTTGTTCCACCACTTCAGCGCCACCGCCGGGTCGCGGAGGTGGGTGAACACGTGGCCCAGCTCGGTGCAGAGCTCGGCGCGGCGCGGCGCATCGTCGAGCACCTCCACCAGCCGGGTGAGCGTCTCGGCCAGCGGCTTCCACCGCTCGTCGATGCGGCGCAGCTTCGCCAGGTCTTCCAGCGCCCGCAGCTCCGACGGCCGCACCTCGGTGATCTGCACCAGGCAGCGATCGGCCTGCACCCGGCCGCCGCGCCGCTCGAACAGCACCGCCGACTTGTAGAGCAGCTCGATCTTCTCTTCGACGTCGTCGACCCGCACCAGCCGCCGCTCGTAGGCGCGCAGCAGCTCGGCCGGCCGCTCCAGCTTGAGGTAGAGCCGCTCCAGCGCGCGAAACGCCACGCTCGACGCCGGGTCGAGCTCGAGCGCCTGCAGGTAGCCTGCGACCGCGGCCTCCGGGTCGGCCACCTTCGACTCGTACAGCTCGCAGATCTGGAGCTGAATCTTGGCCCGCTCGATCGCGGTCGGCATCAGCTGCCGCAGCGCGAGCAGCATGTTGATCGCCTCGGGCCACTGCTGGTGCCGCTGGTGGAGCGCGATCAGCAACCCGGCGCGCTCGGGCGTGCGGTCGAGCTCGAACATGCGCTGGAGCGCGTGGGCGGCGGCCTTGGGGTCTTTCAGCTTCTCTTCGTGCAGCCTGGCGATCCGCTCCAGCAGCCGCGCGCGATCGGCGGCGGTCTTGGCGGTCTCCAGCTCGAGCTCCAGCGTGTTGGCGAGCTGGAGGTGCATCGCCCGGCGCTCGTACATCTTGCCCAGCGCGGCCAGCGCCTCGGCGTTGCCCGGGTCTTGCTCGAGCAGCTGAATCAGCGTCTTGCCGGCGGCGTCGACCTGGTCGAGCACCTCGTCTTCGACCGACGCGAGCGAGAGCGCGATCGCCACGTAGGCCCGCGAGAACGAGATGCCCTGGAGCAGCTCGCGGTAGAGCTTCGCCAGCGCCGCCTCGCGGTGGAGGCTGCGCGCGAGCCGCTCGATGCGCGCCCGCCGCTCGGGCGACGCAGGGTCGAGGCGCACCACCTGCTGGGCCCAGTCGAAGGCGCCGGGCGGGTCGATCAGGTTCACCTCGTGGCGCTCGGCCAGCTCGTCGAGCACCTTCAGCTTCTCGGCCGTCTCGAGGTGAGGGAGGAAGGTCGAGACCAGGTTCGCCCAGTCGGACCACTGCGCCGCGTTGGCGTAGAGCGTGCGCGCCTGGTCGTACGCTTCGCGGCGCGCCGGCTCGTGGAGGAGGATCGTCTCCAGCGCCTGGGTCGCTCCCGCCACGTCGTTGCGCTTGCCGTGCACCTGCGCGAGCTCGAACAGGGTGGCGATCGCCGCGGTGAGCTGCTTCGACTCCAGCTGGTAGGCGGCGGCGAGCGAGAGCGCGCGGGCGGCGTCGTCCCAGGCGTTGCGGGCGAGCAGCAGCGGGCGCAGCCGCTCGACCTCGCGCGCGTCGGGCTTCAGCTCCAACGCCTCGTGCGCCGCCTGCACCGCGCCTGCGCCGTCGCCGAGTTCGTGGAGCACCTCGGCGCGCCGCACCTCGAGCTGGCGGCGATCGGCCGGCTCCGCCATCACCCCCACCAGCTTGGCGAGCGTCTGGGCGAGCTCGCGCTTGTTGCCCTTGGTCTCGTAGAGCTCGCGCAGCGCCTCGAGCGCGCCGAGGTGGCGGGGCGCGCGCGCCAGCACCGCGGTGAAGTGGGCGATCGCCCCCGCCGGGTCTGACAGCCGCCGCCAGGTCAGCTCGCCCAACCGGTAGCCGAGCTCGGCCGCGTCGGCGGGCGAGAGCGTGAGCTGCAGCCGCGAGCGGAGCACCTGCACCAGCTCGCTGTAGCGGGCCGCCGCCTCCAGCCGATCGGTGAGCAGGGTGAACGCCTCGGCGTGGAGCGGATCGTCGGAGAGCAGCTGGCGGCACTGCGCGATGGTGCGCTCGGGCGCGAGGGTGACGCAGAGCCGGGCGATCTTCAGCCGCACCTCGGGCCGCTGCTCGCGCGGCACGTGGCCGAGCAGGTGGTCGAGCACGTCGAGCAGCTTCTCGCGCTCACCGGTGCGCTCGTAGATCGACTCCAGCGCGCGGGCGGCGTCGAGCTGCCGCGGGTCGAGCCCGAGGATCGCCTGGTACGCCTCGGCGGCGCGGGCCGGCTTCGACAGCTTCTCGAGCGCGACGCCGGCGATCTTCGACAGCAGCGCGATCTTCGCCGCCGGGTCGGTGGCCGCCCGTTCGAGCGACTCCAGCACCGGGATCAGCTCTTCGAAGCGGCCGAGCGTCTCCAGCACCCGCTGGAGGTTCACCAGCGCGCGGGGCGCCGTCTCGGGCACCGCGTCGATCGCCTGGCGGTAGAGCTCGACCGCGCGCTCCGGCTCGCGCAGCGCGCCTTCACACAGACCGCCCACCACCAGGGTCGCTTCGGCGGCCGCCGCCGGCGTCATCGAGGGGATCAGCTCGTCGAGCAGCGCGGCCAACGCTTCGTGGGAGCCCGAGAGGGTGCCGAGCTCGACCAGCCGCTCGCGCATCGCCGGGTCGTTGGCGCTCTCGCGAAACGCCTTCGCGTAGGCGAGGAAGGCCAGCTCGGGGTCGCTCTCGTGGCTGAGCCGCAGCTCGGCCAGCTCGACGAACAGCGCGCAGCGCGACTCGCCGGTGAGCGCGAGGCCGGCGCAGGCGTCGAGGGTGGCGATCAGCTTGGGGAAGTCGGCGCGGCGCCGGTAGGCGGTGAGCAACACGTCTCGCGCCGGTTCCCAGCCCGGTTGCTCGGCGACCAGCTGGGCCAGCTCGTCGAGGGCGCGCGGGTCGTCGGGGGCGGTGTCGAGCACCTCGAGCAGCAGCGGCAGCGCCGAGCCGCCGCGGTCCAGCTTCACCCGGCGAACCTGGGCCAGCTTCAAGAGCAGCTCGGTGCGCAGCTCGGGCTCGAGGCGAATGCGCTTCTCGAGCACCTCCGCCAGCTCGGGCCATTTCTCCAGCCGCTCCGCCAGCCCGTCGAGGCGCGCCAGCACCGAGGAGTCTTCGGGGCGCAGCTGGTGCAACCGCTCGAACGCGGCCCAGGCGCCCGGTGCGTCGGCGAGCAGATCGTCGCGCAGGGTGCCGAGGTGGCTGAGCAGCTCCGCCTGGCCGTCCTGAGAGTGCTCGAGGGCCAGCCGCTGCTCGAGCAGCTGCACCAGCTCGGGCCAGCGGGCGGAGATCTCCAGAAGCTTCGAGCAGGTCTCGAGCGCTTCGCGATCGTCGGGGCGCAGCTGGAGCAGCTGGCGCCAGGCGGTGATCGCCCCGGCGACGTCGTCGAGCTCGGCGCGCAGCCGGGCGAGCGGGGCCAGCATGCGCACCTGGGTGGAGGCGGGGGCGCGCGGCAACAGCTCGGCGAGCAACGTCACCACGCCGCTCTTCGCCTGGGCGGGCTCGGCGAGCGCCAGCACCCGGTCGAGGGCGCGCTCGTCTTGGGGCAGCTCGCGGAGCAGGCGATCGAGCGCGTCGTAGGCGCCGCTGGGTGAGCCGGCGGCTTCGTGCAGATCCGCGATCCGGTGGAGCAGGGCGGCGCGCGACTCCAGCGAGCTGGCCCACTCGCCCCGCACCTCGATCGACTCGATCAGGTGGCCCTGATCGCTCTGCCGCGCGTAGTGCGACTCGAGAATCTCCGCCGCCTGGCCCGACGACGGCCGGCCGGAGCGCATCATCTCTTCCAGCGTCTCGATCGCGGCGGCGTGGGCCGGCTCGGCGTTGAGCACCCCCAACAGCAGCGAGAGCGCGTCGGCGTCTTTCTTCAGCGCCCGGTGCTGGAGCGATGCGAGCCGCACCTTGAGATCGAGCGCGCGGGCGGCGTTGCCCGAGCCCGAGGCGGCGCCGATCTGCGCCAGGAGCAGCTCGCCCAGCTCGGCGAACCGGCTCTGCCCGTCGAGCAGCCGCTCCAGGGTCGCGATTGTCTTCGGGTCGTCGTTCACCCGCATCAGCGCGGCGCGGCAGATCTCGATCGCGCCGTTGGGGTCGCGCAGCTTGTTCTCGTAGAGCTCGGCCAGCTCGAGCAGCAGCGTCACCTGGCGCTCGACCGACGGCTCGAGCTCGGTGCGCCGCATCATCAGCATCGGCAGCTGCCCGTAGGCGCCGCCGGCCAGGTGCAGCTCGCACAGCGCCACCAGCGGAGCCGGATCGTCGGGCGTCAGCCGCGCCACCTGCTCCCACGCCCGCACCGCGCCCTGCCGCTGCGACAGCCGCTGACAGGTCTGGGCGATTCGGCGCCAGAGCTCGACCGCCTCTTCGCCCTCCGCGCCTGCCTCCAGCCGGGCCTCGAAGGTGTCGATCAGCTCGCTCCAGCGGTTGGTGAGCCCGGCGAGGCGCTCCAGCTCGGCCCGGGAGCGCGGGTCGGGGTTGGCCTGGTAGACGGCCCGTCGCGAGGCGAACGCGGCGGAGGGATCACCGGTCTGCTCTCTCAGGCCCGCGAGCTCGTCGAGCAGCGCCCGGCGCCGCGCAGGGTCGGCCGACGCCACCTGCAGCTCGAGCAGCCGGGCCAGCCGCGCGGAGTCGCCGGCGCTGCGAACGAGCGGCTCCAGCCGGGCGGCCGCCTGCGGTGCGAGCGCGGGGTCGCCCTGGGTGAGCTGCTCCAGCCCGGCCATCGCCTCGGCCTCGGTCTGCCGGCTCTCCAGCGCGCGGGCGAAGTGCTTCAGCGCCTCGGCCGGCTTCGCCAGTGGCCCCAGCTTCAGCTGCCCCAGCTTGAGCTCGAGCGCCGCGGCGTCTTCGCGCGAGCCGGCGATCGCCAGCTGCCGCTCGAAGATGCGGGCGGCGTCTTCGTGGCGCCCGAGCGAGACGGTGAGCCGGGAGAGCGCGCTCAGCGCTTCGACGTCGTTGGGTGCCTTCTCGGCCAACCGCTTCCACGCTTCGGCGGCGTCGCCCGGCTGCGCGAGCTGCTGCTCGGAGATCTTGGCCAGCTCCCGGAGCGCGGCGATCTGATCGGCGGCCTGGGGCAGCAGCCCCGACTGCTTCTTCAGCACCTTGGCCAGCTTCGCGAAGTCGCCCTGGCGGCGGTGCAGCCCGGCGAGCGACTCCAACGGCTCGAGCGCCGAGGGCTCGAGGCGGCTGACCTCTTCCCAGGCGGCGATCGCGAGGTCGGGCCGGCCGAGCACCGACTGGAGCCGGGCCACCGCGCCGCGAAGCCCGGCGGCGACCTTGGGTTCGAGCGGGCGATCGAGCAGGTCTTCATACGAGGCGAGCAGCTCCTCCTCGAGCTTCGAGTCGCGCGCCAGCCGCTCCAGCTCGGAGCGGGCGCCGAGATCGTCGGGGCGATCGGTGACCAGCCGGAGCCGGTGGGCGAAGGCCTGCTTCTGATCGCTGAGCGACTCGAGCAGGGTGGCCAGCTCGGCGCGGAGCTTGCGCTGGTGCTCGGGCCCGGCGCACTCCACCAGCACCTCGAGCACCGCGACCCGCTGCCAACCCTGGTTGAGCCCGCGGAACACCGACTCGAGCAGCTCGACCGCGCTCGAGCGCACCTTGGGGTCGGAGGTGAGCGCGACCAGGTCGGCGACCGCGCGGGGCTCGTTGGGATCGCGATCGAGCACCTGCGAGAACACCGTCACCGCCAGCTCGGGCTCCTGCGCGGCGACCAGCGAGCGGGCCTGCTGCACCAGGCGATCGACGCGCTCCTTCGGGTCCTGGGTGGTCTCGGCCAGCCGGCGCAGCGCCTCGGCGCGCTCGGAGTGGCGCCCCTGCCGCTCGAGCACCCGCTCCAGCGAAAGCAGGGTGTCGCGGCTCTGGGTGAGCGCGAACAGCGAGAGCAGCGTCGAGGCGGCTTCGTCGAGCTGACCGGCGCGCTCCTTGGCGGCGGCGAGGGCGGCGAGCGCGGCCGGGCGATCTTCGGGCGTCGCCGACTCGAGCCGGCGCTGGGCGAGCTGCACCAGGTCGCCGTAGCGCTGGCCCTTCTCGAGCATCGCCGACAGGTGCGCGCGAGCGTCGGCGTCGCTGGGCGCCTCGGCCACCGCCTGGGTCCAGCTGGCGATCGCGTCTTCGGTGGCGCCGCGCGTCTCTTGCCGCTTCGCCAGCGCGCGAAGGAGCGACGCCTTGCCCTTGCCGGGAGCCTGCGCGCCCGCCAGCTCGGCGAGCAGATCCTCCAGATCGTCGCTGGAGCCGGCGGCGTCGGCGATCGACGCGCACCGCTCGAGAATCTTCGGGTCGTCGGGCGCCTCGCGCAGCGCGCGGGTGATCGCGAGAAACGCCAGCTCGGGGTCTTTCAGCGGCCCGGCGCGCAGCTCGGCGATCTGCGCGAGGATCCCGGCGCGCTCTTTCGGGTCCTGGGTGGCGGCCAGCTGCGACTCGAGAATCTGAACCACCACCGGAAAATCGCCCAGCCGGTCGAGCGCCTGTGCCGCCAGCTTCGCCGCCTCGGGCTGCACCGCGCTCTTGGCCGACGCCAGCTGCGAGAGGGTGGCCACCGCGTGGGCGTTGCCGGGGTCGCCGTCGAGCACCTGCCGGAGCAGCTCCAGTGCGCCCGCCTCGTCTTTCGGGTCTGACAGCTTCAGCTTCGCCAGCCGGAGCGCGATCGCGGTCGCCTCCGCCGAGCGCTGCTGCCGGGCGAGCGCCAGGTCCCGCTCCAACGCGCGCCGCAGGCCGGCGTCGTCGTGGCCCTCTTCGTAGAGCCGGGTGAGCGAGCGGAGCAGCGCGCGGTCGCCGGCCTGGGTCTCGAGGAGCTTTTCGTAGGCGGCCGCAGCGCCCTTCATGTCGGAGAGGCCGTCTTCGTAGATGCGGGCCAGCTTGTGGAGCAGCTCGTCGCGGCCGGGCGAGGGCGGCATCGCGTCGCTCTGCCAGCGCATCGCCTTCGCCAGCTGCTTCAGGTCGCCGCGCAGGCGCGCCTTCTCGGCGAAGCTGCGCACCAGCTCGAGGTCGTGCGCCGAGGCCTCGGTGGCCACCGCCCAGGCTTCGAAGGCGCGGTCGCGCTCGCCGAGGGTGTCGAGCAGCTCGGCGACGCGTCGGGAGAACAGCGCCCGGCGCACGTTGGGCTCGCGCTCCAGCCGCTCTTCGTAGGCGGCGGCGAGCTCGTCGGCGGCGCCGAGCGAGGTGGCGAGCCGCTCGAGGTCGAGGCGCACCGGCTCGTCGTTGGGCGAGAGCGAGAACAGCCGCAGCTGCGCGCCGAGGGCGACCCGGGCCTCTCCCGCCGCCTCCCAGAGCCGGGCGATCTCGGCGAGCTTCTGGGTCTGCTCCTGGGGAGACTCGATCGCCTCCAGCAAGGCCTCGAGCGCCGCCGCCAGCCGCCGGGGGTCGCCGAGCTTGCGCATCACCGGCTCTGCCACCCGTGCTGCCGCGAGCCGGGTCTCCAGCTGGGCCATCAACCGCTCGAGGCCGGCCGCCGCCTGCTCCTCCAGCTCGGGCGCCTCGAGGGCCTTGGCGTAGGAGGTGACCGCCGCCACGTTGCCGCCGCGCTCGAGCAGCTGGCCGCGCAGCAGGTGCACCCGCGCAAGCTCGCTGCCGGCCGCGCCGCCGCTGTTGGCGAGGGCCTCGTCGAGCGCGTGGAGCGCGGCCTCGGGCATCGAGGCGGCGATGAAGCGGCTGGCGGCGTCGGCCGACCAGTGGAGCCGATCTCTGCCGGCCTTCTCGAGGCGGGCGCGCCGGAGGCTGATCTCGGCGGCGTGCTTCTCGTCGTCGGCACCGGCGAGCAGCCGCGAGAGGTGCTCGAGCGCCTCGGTGTCGTCGGGCTTCACTGCCAAAAGGTCGTTCCAGAGCACGGTCGCGCGCGGGCCCTGGCCGAGCTGCTCGCGCACCTGGGCGGCGAAGCGGAGCAGCGGCGCCAGCCCGTTGGGGTCTTCGACGTTCTCCGACTCTTCTTCGACCGCCTCGGCGACCTCCTCGAGCGCGTCGGCCTCGAGCGCGAGCTGCTTCAGCTTCGGCAGCAGCGCGGCGCGATCGGCGGCGGTGTGGAGCGACTTCAGCGCCGCCAGCAGCTCCTCGGTGGGGTTGACCAGGGTGCCGATCAGCGCGCGGGCGCCTGGGTGGTCCGGCTCCCCCGCCAGCACCTCGCGGCAGAGGGCGACCGCGGCTTCGGGGTTGCCGAGCTTCTGCGCCAGCAGCTCGGCGAGCTTGATGGTGAGAGTGGTCTTCTCGGCGCCGACCGCCACGGTGCGGGCGCGATCGAGCGCCTTCTGCCAGACCGCGGGCCGGCCGAGCGCGAAGGCCACCTTCTCGGTCGCCTGGAGCGCCTCGGGGTCAGACGGTTTCGTCTCCAGCACCTTGAGCCAGCACTCGAGCGCGCTCTCGTCGTCGAGCAGCTTCTGTTGGTGCAGCCGGGCGGCCGCGCGCCAGGCGTTGCTCTGGGCTTCGGCCTCGGCGCTGAAGCGCGCGAGCCGTTCGGTGACCTCGGCGAGCGCGGCCCACTCCGAGCGCTGCTCGTGAAAGCGGCGGAGTGCGTCGATCGCCTCCAGGTCGCCGGGCGCGACTTCGAGCACTGCCCGCAGGTGACCGGCCACCGACTCGCCGCTCTTGCCGTTGGCGGCGCCGAGCGCGGCGAGCTGCTTGTGGAGCATCAGCTTCGCGGGGCCGGTGCTCTTGTCGAGCAGCGCGGCGAGCCCTTCTCGAAGCGACGGCAGCGCGCCGATCTCGGTCGCCACGGTGCGCGCGAGCTGGTGGAGGCCGGCGTCGGCGGGCGCCTGCTCGAGGCTCTGGGTGATCGCGGCGAGCGCGAGGTCGGGGCGCTCGAGGTTCTTGCGGTAGATCTCCGAGGCGCGCTCGAGCGAGCTGAGCCGCTCGGAGGGATCGCGGGTGGCGCGGGCGATGGTGGTCAGCGCACGCACCAGGCCCTGGTGGTCGTTGTTGCGCTGATAGGCGGCGACGAGAAAGCGCGACGCTTCGAGCCGATCTGCGGTGTCGAGCAGCTTCTCGAGCACTGCGACCGTTTCGAGATCACCGGGCTTCGCGGCCAGGCGGCGTGCGCATTCGCGCAGTGTCTCCGAAAGCTCCACGCGGATTTCGACTCTACACCCCTGGTGCGCGGTAACCGATTGGAAACCCCAAGGAGTTACCTTTTCGAAACGGCGAACGAGGCGCTTTTGCGCACATGGCCTCGATCGATATCCTGCAGAGGTCGCACACCGTTCCCCTCGGTGCTCAACATGAACGATCTCCCTCCCATCGTGTGGCGCACGATCGTGCGCATGTCACTCGACGAGCCGACCCGCTCCGGTCTCGAGTCGTTGCTGCGCTGGGTGTTCGGCCTCGCGCCGACGATGGCCGCCGCGGGGCTGGGCAACGCGCGCTACTTCATCAACGTGCTCGATGGGCTGCCGCTGTCTGCCAGCGAAGAGCCGGAGCGTCGCCGGGTGCGGGCGCTGGTGCTCTCGCGCGTGTTCGGTGAAGAAGAGCCGCAGCGCTCGGTGGGCTGATCAGCCTGAGGTGACCGTGAACGCCAGCTGGGCCGGCTGAGCCTGCGTCGCGTTCTTGATCTCGTCACAGAGCAAGCCGTGAAACACCACGCTGTTGGTGCCGGCGTCGTACGTCCAGGTGTTGCAGTTGGTGGCGCTGGCGCACGCGGCGAACGGCAGGTTGTTGACGGTGACCTCGAGGTGCTCGACGTCGGCCGGGGTCGCACGGGTCAGCTGCGCGGTGCAGATCTGATCGGACACCGCGGTCTGCTGGGTCATCTGCAACAGCTGCTGGGTGAGCTGCTGCGCGTCGCTGGCTCCGAAGAAGGCGTGGTTGCACAGACGCTGAGTCTGGTCGCAGGTGTCGCCTGAGCCGCACTCCGCGTCGGTTCCCAGCGGGCATGCGCGCGCGAAGTCGCCGGCCACCGCGAGGCGGTTGAGCGCGTCGACGTCGGTGGCAGAGAGCGCGTCGGCGCCGATCGCCATCACGATCGTTCGAATCTTCTTCGCGCTCAGCTCGGTCGCCGCGGCCACCGCGTCGCCGGGGGTGGAGTTGCAGTCAGGCGCGCCGCTGGTGAACAGCATCACGAAGTTCTCCCGGTTGACGTCGGAGAGCTCGGGCTGGCTGGCGAGAAAGCGCAGAGACTCGGCGGTGGGCATGCCGCCCTGAGGCACGAGCCCCGAGATCGCGACAGTGGCGGCGTTGGCCTGTGCCTGGTTCTGCAGGGTGTCGTCGCTGAGCGCGGGTGGGAGCAATGGAACGAGCATCGTGTTGGCGTTGGCGGCGCCACAGGCGGAGTCGCTCGGAAAGTAGGAGACGCCGACCCGGAGCTGAGGCCCGTTGACGCCGAGCATCGAGTCGAGCGACGTCTTCACGTCGTCGATGCGGGTGTTGCAACCGGAAGGGCAGGGGTTGCCCGGGCCGCAGGCTCCGATGGTGCCGGGGCACGGGGCGGCGACGCTGGTGTTGGTGGTCATCGCGCCCGAGCGGTCGACCAGGATCATCACGTTGGGAACGAGCTGATGCGCCACCACTGTCTTGGTTTGAGTCGTCGACTGGCGGGTGGGCGGATTTCCGCAGGAGAGCGCCGCGCCTGCGACAAACAAACCGAGACACAGCCGGCCCAGGTTTCCGCTCATGGCTGGCCATTCTGCTCTTCGAGGGCGCGGCGATCCAGCCGGTCAGCTGCCCACGCAGGCCGAGTGCAGGTGCATGCCGCAGAAACCGCATTCGCAGCAGAGCACGCCTTGATTGCCGCAGCCGGCTCCGGTCGAGGGGCAGTTCGACAGCTGCGGGTTCTTCAGGTGGCCGTGCGGGTCGTGACAGTCGTCGTGGAGGTGATCTCCGCACCGGCCACAGCGCGTGCAGCAGAGCACGTTGACGTTGCCGTCTGACTCGCAGCAGTTGGCGTTGACCGGCTCGAACATGGGCGAAGTATCGCTCAGCGGTCACACGAGGGGACCACGAACGCGAGCTGCACCGGGTTGAACTCGGTGGCGTTCTTCAGATGGTCGCACGTGGCCCCCTCGAAGATCACCTTGGGTGGGGTCGCACTCTGGTAGCGCCAGGTGTCACAGCCGGCATCTGCGTCGCACTCCGCGAGCTCTTGCCCGTCGACGTAGACGGAAAGGTCGGCCTCGTTAATCCCGGTCCAGTCGAGGCTGTAGGCGCAGGGATCCTGATGCTCGATGAATACCGTTGGGCTCAGCTCCGAAACGATCACACTCTCGAGCTCGTCGGCGTTCGTGGCATGAAAGAAGCGCGGTTGGCAGCGCTGCGCCGAAGTGTCACACGTGTTTCCAGCGCCTGCGTCGGCTCCGCTGCCGAACACGACTCCCGGGGCACACTCCGAATCTGACGCTCTGCAGAACTGGGAGCTGCCACTCGCCGCTGCCAATTCATCGAAGGCCGCCACGGTGCCGGCGTCGGACAGATCGGCGTCGAAGGGAACGATCAGTGTGTAGCGCTGCTGGTCGAACAGGTCTTGGATCGTCGAAACCGCATCTCCATAGCCGCCGTCGCCATCACAACCGGGCAGGCCTTGGCTGAGTGCGACCACCACCGATCCGCGGTGTGGGTCGTTAAGCTCGGGCAGCGCGCTGACGAAGCGCAACGAGCCAGCCATCGCAGGTTCGCCTTGCGACGAGATCGAGCCCAGTGCTGCTACTGCCAGATCGCTCTGCGCCTGAAGATCGACGTCGAGGTCCAGGCTGCCTGCGTCGGGAACGTGGAGCAAGACATCAGCTCCCTCACTCGCACCGCAAGCGTTGTCGTGCGGGTAGACCGCGACGCCGTAGCGGGCGAACGTTGGCTGGCGGGTCACGAATACCTGGACCGCCTGAATGAGCTCTGACAGCTGAGGCGTCGCGGTCGAGCGATCGATCAAGAACATGACGTTGTTCGCGAATGGCCGGGTAATCACGCGCTTGGTCTGCGTACACGGGCGTGGCGCCGGTGCGATCGTCGGCGCGCACGAATTCACCATCAACGCCAACACCAGCAGCCGGCCGCGCACGTTCGAAGCCTACTGCGGCGGCTTCGACCCATCACAACCATCGATTCGAATCGCGATCGTGAGCGGATCATTCGGCGTGGCGTCGAACAACCGCTGGCAGGTCTGCCCGAGCAGCCGCACCGAGGCGATGCCGACGTTCGGGTCATAGACCCAGGTGTCGCAGTCGGTGCCGCCATCGCAGCGCGGCACCTCGACGCCGTCGAAATACACCGAGACCATGCTCTCGTTGGCGGGCGGGTGCTCGAGTGGGAACACGCACGAGAAGCCTCCGCCGGCCGAGAGCTGATCGAGCTGAGAGAGCCCGGCGGTGAGCTCCATGCCGTTGCTCGCGACCACGAACGCCGGCTCGCACACCATCGTCTGGGTGTTGCAGCGGGCGCCGTGGCCCGCGTCGGCGCCTCCGTCGGGGTCGTCGACGAAGCCGCATTCGCGATCGAGCCCGTGGGGGCAGGCTCCGGCGGTGGCTCCGTAGCGCGCGAGCGAATTGAACGCGTCGACCGTGCCCGCGTCGGCGAGATCGAGGTCGAACCCGACCACCACCGTGCGGGTGTCGTCGTTCTTCAGCTCGGTCAGCGCCGCGACGGTGTCGTCGAGGCCGCCGTCACCGCAGTCGGGCAGGCCGCTGGTGAAGAGGATGATGGTGTGGCTCCGCCGGCCGTCGCGCATCTGGGGCATCGAGTCGACGAACCGCAGCGAATCGGCCAGCGACGCCTGGCCGGTGGCGGTGACCGAGCCGAGCGCGAACACCGCCAGGTCTGACTGCGCCTGCAGGTCGACGTCGTGATCGAGGCTGCCGGCGTCGGGAAAGTCGAGCAGCACCTCGCTGGCGGTCGCGGCGCCGCAGCTGGCGTCGTGGGGAAACACGGTCACCCCGTAGCGGCCGAGCGTGGGCTGGCTGGCGACGAAGAACGAGATCGCGTTGAGCAGCTCCGGCAGCTTCTGCGAGTGGGTGGCGGAGCGATCGATCAGCAACATCAGGTTGGGCGCCAGCGAGCGGCCGATCACGTGCTTCACCTCGGTGCACGGAGGCGGCGCCGGCGCGATCGTCGGCGCGCAGCCGAACGCGATCAGCAGTGCGACTCCTGCGAGCCTCCCACGCACGGCGGCGGACTTTGGCACAAACGATTCGGGCCAGCCTGAAGTTCAGGCCGGCCCGAGCACCTTCGCGTTTCGCTGCGGTTACTGGCCGCAGGGCAGGTTGATGGTGCCGCTCTTGCCCTTGTTGGTCTCCCACTTGGCGACCGCGGAGCCGTCGAAGGTCAGCGTGATCACCCGGCCGAGCAGCCCGTCGTGCACCACCTTGCCGCCCGCCGCCGGGCACGCGTCGCCGCACTTCTTCAGGCCGCTCGCGGTGGTCGAGGTCATCGCGGAGCCGCGCTTCGCGGTCCAGTCGGTGTTCCAGTTGCCGTCGAGGGTGCGGCACTCGCCGGCGTCGCGGGTCACGGTGTAGCTGCCGTGGTGATCGGCTTCGATGTTGCCGTTGCCGCCGGTGAGGTGGCTGTTCACCACCACGGTCTCGAGGCCGCTCGCGTCTTTCGAGTAGTGCGCGGTCGAGTCGAGATCGACGGTCGCCTTGTTGATGCTGATGCCGGTGCCGGTGGCGTGCGCGTCGACCGAGCAGTCGGCGTTCATCGTGTAGTCGATGTTCACCGTGCCGGTGACGGTCACCCGGCCCCACTTACCGGTGCAGGCGTTGAGCACGTAGTCGACGCTCTTGCCGTTGCGGGTGGCGGTGACGCAGCTCGAGTCTTTCAGGTTGAGCTTGAAGCGGCCGAGCGCGGCGTCGGCGACCTGCTCCGAGCTGAAGCTGCAGGTCGAGGTGGTGCCGTCGGTCTGCGCCATCTCCAGCAGCGCCGACTCGTTCGACGACGACTCGGTGGTGTCGACCGCGTTCTGCGCTTCTTCTTCGTCGGTCGTCGTCCCACATCCAACGACAGTCAAAGAGGCGCAAAGCATCAGGATCTTCCAGGGCTTGCTCACGGGGCTCTCCAGTTTCCGGGTTCGAAAATTCAAACCCGATTCGGCCGGGAAAGTTGCGGTGACCTGCGCGTATTGTTCGCCCGGTGACGTCTGCGCTGCTGCTCCTCGTCTTTCTCGGGGCCGACGGAGGCATCGAAGCCGCCGCCTGCCGCGCCCTCGCCCAGCGCGCTGGGCACGAAGCCGATCCAGCGAAAGCGCTGGTCCGCGCAGCGGTCTGTTACGAGGAGGCGAGCCAGTACGGCGCCGCCGCGAAGACCTGGCAGCGGATCGCCGACGAATACCCGAAGTCGACTGAGGCGGACGCCGCCGCGTTCCGGGTCGCGCTCGACGCGGAGCAGCGCTACGACTTCGAGCAAGCGCTCGCCCGATATCGGTTGTTTCTCGCGCGGTATCCCCGCTCACAGAACGCCGAAGTGGCGTTGTTCGCGATCCCGAGACTGCTCAATGCGCTGGGCCGGTACGCGGAAGCCGCCGATGCGAACCTCGCGTACGCGAAGCAGTTTCCAAAATCGGAAGAGGCGGCCAAGTCCATCTACCGGGCTGCAATTGGCTACGAGAAGGTCGGCGCGAATGAAAAGGAGATCGCCGCACTCCGCGAATACCTGCAGGTGACTGTGGCGAACCCCGAGACGGAGCTCGCGATCGAAGCGCAGGGTCGAATCGGCGACGCTTACAAACGGCTGGGCCAGCGGCCTGAGAGCGAGAAAGCATTCGCGGCCGCCGCCGACACGTTCGACCGCCTGCAGATGAGCCCCAATGCGCAGCCCATCGGCGCCGAGGCCGCCGCGCGTGCCCGTTTCGAGTTGGCTGAGTTTCAGTCGGAGGACTACGCGGCGATGAGGCTCCGCTCTGACTCCTCGAAACACTTCGCAGACGACCTCGCTGCGATGAAAGAGGCGGTGCAGCGGCTGCAGCCTGCGTACGACAAAGTCATTCCCTACAAACGCGCTCAGTGGACGCTCGCGGCGTTCTACAAGAAGGGCGCGGCGCTCGAGCTGCTCGCGCAGCGAATGAAGAGCGCCGCTGCGCCGTGCCCGGGAGACTGCGCCAGTGACGCCTTGGCCGCGCAGGCGGCCCGATTCTTCGAGGGAGTCCTCGTCGAGGCGGAGCATCAGGGAATCCAAAATGAATGGGAGCAGCGCTGCGCGGACGACCTGCGCCATCTGTCACCAGGTTCGGCGCTGGCGAAGGCGAAGCCGATGCCGATGCTGCTTTCAGTGGGGGTTCCTTCCGAGGCGCTCGACTCCGCGGAGCGCGAGGCTCACCGCCAACTCGATCTCGATCCTACCCGGGTGTCCGCGCTCGAGTCGCTGGCCGAGGTCGGGCTTCTGAGGCAACAGATCGACCTGGCGTGGTCGCTGGTCGAGAAGGCGCTGGCGATCGAGCCTGAAAATGGCCGCCTCTATTTCCTGTTGGGGCAGGCGCAGTTCGCCAGCGGTCGTTCGACGGACGCGGCGACCTCGTTCAAGCGCGCAATGGACCTCGACGCGAAGCTGGTCGAGGCCGCCAACAACTACGGTGCGCTCCTGGTCGATCAACGCCGCGGCTCAGAAGCCGTCTCGGTGCTCGAACGTACGGTGCACACCAACCCGAAGTGGGTCGCAGCTCATCTGAACCTCGGCAACGCCTACCGTGCGGCAGGGGACTTCATTCACGCGCGCGACGAGTACCGGCTCGCTGCAGCACTCGCGCCAGATCGGCCGGAGCCGTGGTTCAACCTCGGCATCCTGCTGGTCGACGAGAACATCAGCGGCACACCCGAGCGTGAACGCCTCTTCGAAGCGATGAGCGCGTTGCACAAGCTGGAGGCGATCGGCTGGAACAACGTCGTCGCGGCCGAGTACGCGCGCATCGCCGAGCGGCGCCTTCCTTCGAAGTGACCTGCTGTCGGCTCGCGGCATCAGTTGTCGGGTCGAGCCGACAACCGCACCGCGCAAACGCGCGTCGTCACGAAGCACACATTCGGCATCTCGGTTGCTCCTCTGCCGGGAATGCCACGCGTCGAACCTGCACAGCCGAAGGTCAGCAAGCCCGCGGTGTCGAACACGCCGCCCTCTTTGATCGACGTCGCCAACGTCGACCCGAAGGTGCTCGAGAAGTTGCCGCCTGCGTACAAGAAGGCGGTGACCGATGCGCAGACCTACGCCAAGCGCTTCGACGGGATGAAGCCGCCGCCGCAGATTCTGGTCACCGCCTCGAGCGACAAGACCAACGGTGGAGCGCCGGTCACGGTGATCGTGCCGCCGGGCGCAAAGGCGCCGCTCACGGTTCAGACCCACTACCACGGTGACGGCGCCCACTCGGTGAGCGGCACCAACGGGGCCGCCGAGCAGAATCGCCTCCAACGTGAAGGCCGGCGACAAGACCGTCTACGTCTTGCCCGAGGCCCAGGGCAACGCGGGCAGCTCGCCGACCGACTGGCGCAACGCGAAGAACATCGGAGACACCACCCGCGAAGCGCTCCAGAACGCCAAGCTGCCGTCGACCGGCGCGACCTACGACATCTCGGTGCACTCCGCCGGAGGCCGGGCACTCGCCACCGCGCTCAACAACGGCGAGAAGCTCTCGGCGTACGAGCTCTCGCTGCAAGACGCCACCTTCGACGGCGCGTGGAACACCATCAACTCGAAGCTGAAGGATCAAACGGGCGTTCAGCACGTGACCCTTCAGGGCTCCGACGAGCGCGAGAGCGTTCTCGGCAACCGCCACAAGTCGCTGCTGAAGACGCTCAACGACGCGGGCATCAGCACCGACCGCGCTCCGAACACCAAGTCTCACGACGCGGCGTCGCGAACGTTCGAGGCACCCGCGCCGCACCACCGCGACTCGTTCGATCACTGAGCGTGCGGCGTCAGGCCACAGGCGCCGTTGAACTCGAACTCCCAGAGGCGCTGGGTGCCGACGTCCCACTGCTCGATCGCGTAGAGGGTGCGGCCGTCCTGGCTGAAGAAGGCGACCGCGGCGACCGAGCCGTGGGCGTTGCTCTCGGGAAACCCGGGCTGGTTGAAGTGGGTGAGCTGCCGAACGTTGGTGCCGTCGGCGTTCATCATGAAGAAGTCGGTCTGCAGGTTCCCGACCCAGGTTGCGTTCGGGTACAGCGCGCTGCTCATCCACACGATCTTCGAGCCGTCAGGGGAGTAGAGCCCGTGCTCGTCCCACGCCGTCGGCGAGCGGGTGAGGTTGGTCACTGCGCCGCTTTCGAGATCGAGCACGAACTGGTCCTGGCCGAAGGTGTCTTTGGTGGTCGGCAGATCGAGGTCGGAGTTGAAGAGCAGCTTCTTCCCGTCGGGCGAGATGTTGCCGGGCTCCAGCCAGCTCGCGCCGGGCGGGGTGACGTCGGTGGTGTTGGTCATCGTCAGCACACCGTTGGCGTCGAGCCCGAAGTCGGAGCGCTGCAGCACCCACTTGCCGAAGCCGTAGACGAAGATGTTGCCGTCGACGATCACCGCCGAGTAGCCCTGCTTGCCGTCGCGCGTGTACGCGGGCCCGACGAAACCCTGGCCGAGCGAGGTCATGTTCGGGTCCCACTTCTTGAGCAGCACCCACTGCGAGCCGTCGGGCTTCACCGCCCACATGTCTGCGTTGATGCCGCACTGGAGCAGCGCGTCCTGGCACTTGCTGTCGCAGAAGGGCGGCCAGTTCGGGTTGTCCATCTCCACCCCGACGGTGATCCAGTTGAGGGGGTTCCAGAGCGTCATCACCTTGCGCTTCGAGACCGCGGGCCCTCCGGGAACGGCGCTGCAGCTGATGCAGGCCGCAGTGCGGGCATCGTCTCCGACCCAGACCTGAAAGGTGCCGGTGGCGTCTTTGCGATTCACCACCACCTGGGTGAAGTCGGGCGAGGGGCCGAGCATGTTCATGTTGCCGAGGTCGGCGTCGCTGGTGACCGACTTGATCTCGCACGGGTCGCCGGCGTCGTTCGGGACCTGCGTGATCGGCGGCGGTGCGCCTCCATCGGTCGAGGTGACGCCGGGAGGCGGAGGGAGGCCACAGCCAATCAACAACAGGGCAGTCAGTGCGCGTTTCATGCGAACGACCCATCGCAAGGCGGGTGCCGCGTGGAACCGCTCGGAATCAGGTCGTCGCGCTTCGATGGAACTGCAACCCAGGTAGCAGCGTCGCTACTCGGGTAGTCTGGAGACACCCATGGGCCCACCCAAAGTCGACTCGGTACAGCCGAACGTCAACCGTCCCACGATCTCGAACGCGCCGCCGTCGTCGATCGACGTCTCGAAGATCGAGGTCGACAGCCCCGAGTTCAAGAACCTGCCGCCCGCCTACCAGAAGGCGGTGAGCGACGCGAAGACCTACGCCGCGCGCTTCAAAGACATGAGCCCTCCGCCGAAGATCATGGTCACCGCCTCGAGCGACAAGACCAACGGCGGGCAGCCGGTCACGGTGGTGGTGCCGCCGGGCGCGAAGCCGCCGATGACGGTGCAGACGCACTACCACGGTGATCGCGCGCACTCGCTGAGCGGCACCAACGGCGCCGCGGAGCAGATCGCCGACAACATTCGCAAAGGCGACACCACCGTCTACGTGCTGCCCGAGGCGCAGAAGCCGGCCGACTCCGGCACCGACTGGACCAACTGCAAAGACATCGGCGGCACCACGCGCGAGGCGCTCAAGAACGCCGGCGTGCCGGCCGACGGAGCCACGTTCGACATCTCGGTGCACTCCGGCGGAGGCCGCGCGCTCGCCAACGCGATCAACAACGGCGAGAAGATTCAGGCGCGCGAGCTCACCCTGCAAGACGCGACCTACGAGAACGCCTGGTCGACGCTGAAGGCGAAGCTCGGCGACCAGAAGGGCATCAAGCACGTCACCATTCAGGGCTCGAAGGAGGCCGACGGTACGCTCGGCGCCCGGCACACCTCGCTGCAGAAGATTCTGTCGCAGGCGGGCATCCCCACCGACATCGCGCCCAAGACCGAGACCCACGATCAGGCGTCGCGCACCTTCACGCCGCCCGCGGCGCACCAGGTCGATCGATTCGAGCACCGCTGATGTTGGGGAAGAATACCCGTCGCCGGCACCCACCCCTAATCTTCCCCATCTGCTGGCGGCTACTCCCAGTGGAAGCCGCCGGAGTTGCCGAAGCCGTTCACCACGGCTCCGGTGAGCGCCCATGCGCCGAGCACCACCAACGTCGCGGCGAGACAGTACTCGGCGATCACCGACGCCTTCGCCGACACCGAGCCCTTCGCGGCGAGGTCGCCGAGAAAGTGGCCCGCCACCGCGCTCACCAGCGTGAAGGCGATCGGCATCGTCCAAGCCCAGGGCGCTGACTTGTGCGGCGGTAAGAGGTCGACCGCCAGCCCACTCTCGAGGCCGAGCAGGGTCGAGGCGATGATCCCGTGCACGTGCCACTTCTGGGCGTACTCCACCGGCTCGGGCGCCGGACCCACCAGCGCTTCGGGCGGAGCCGGTTGAGCGGTGACGACAGAAAACGTCAGCATCAGTGTGTGAAAGGTCATGCGAGTGCGATGAGCACGGTGCGTGCCGCCATTCGCACCTCGTGCGTCGCGGGCTTCGCGCTCTGACCTGCGCACCCGAATGCACACCGCGTACAGCGCGGGTGACGTTGCCTGCGGAGCTACTTCTTGTTCAGCCGAACGATCTCGTCGTCGTGCATCGGCCCGCCGCCGAATGCGAGGCTCGAGTAGAGCGGGTCGTTCTCGGCCCAGAGGTTGCCTGGCTGGCCCGACGCCTTCCACGCCGCGGCGTCGGTGGCGGCGTCGTTGGTGCCGACGATCAGATCGCCAACGTCGCGCACGTGGTCGTACGAGTCGGGGCCGCCGCCGGTGCCGATCTTCGCCTGCGACTTCACCACCAGGTCCGACTGGTAGGGCAGCTGGGTCAACAGCCCGATGCGCTGGCCCATCATCTCGTCGCGCATCTCGGGCGGAGCAAGCTCGCGAAAGTTGTACGCCACCCGCTCGAACGCCCGGGTGCCGTCGGTCGCCGCGTCGAACGCCTCTTGCCTGAAGCCGGGCGAGAGCTTGTCGGCGTTGTCGAGCGCCGCGCGCATGCCCCAGCGCATCGCATCTTGAATCTGAACCCGGGTCGCACCCTGCTGAGACATCGTCTTCAGCTTGCCGGTCAGCGCGTGCACGTCGTTTTGATACGAGGTCCACGCCGGGCCGCGCTTCGACAGATCAGCCCACTTGGTGATCGCCGAGTCGTACAGCTTCGACAGCTCGGGGTTTCCGAACGCCAGCAGCGACGAGACGAGGGTGGTCAACCCGGTGCGGCCCGCCATGAACTGCGCAAACCCTCCCGAGCCCGCCATCACCGGCAGCAGATCGACCGGGTCGACCCCGAGCCGCTTCATGCCCTGGTCGGCCGGGCGCAGCCCGAATGCGTGCAGGCCGATCAGCCCCTTTACCGAGCCGGTCCACCCGGCGAGCAGGTGAGTGGAGGTGCCGCGCGCGACGTGCACCCGGTAGTCGGCCTCCGCCCACGGCTTGGCGATGTTGAACTCGTTGGTGCCCCAGGCCGCCATGCCCGCCGGCCCGAGGTTCGGCTCCACGGTGTCGAAGCCTTCTTTGTCGAAGTCGACCACCTTCACGTACTTCGAGGCCGCCTTCTCCACCGCGGCGAGATCGGCCGGCGTCGACACCTTGTCGTCTTTGCTCCCGAAGTAGACGCCGCGCGACTCGGCAGCGGTGATCTTCGCGAGCGCCTCTTTCGCGCCGGGCTCGTTCTTCGACGCGGCGAACTCCAGGCCGGCCTTGAGCGCCATCGCGTAGTTGCCGGTGTCCCTCTCCACGTCGGGCGTGGTGCGGCCCAACGGCGCGTTCTCTCCGCCGATCGAATCGCCGACGGTGAGGTGAATGCTCTTGCCCTTGGCGTCGGCGCGCTGGAGCAGCTCGAGGCAGGTGGCCTTGGTCGCGGCGGGGTCAGACACGCTCGGCGGGCCGTCGGCGCCGAAGTTCAGGTCGAGCTTCACCGCGACGTTGGCGGTGCCGGCTCCGGGCGGAATCTTGTCGAGGAAGAGCTGCCCATTCTTGTCCATGTCGTCGAACGCGGCGTGGGTCGCGCGCGCGGTCTCCGCCTCCCAGCCGGGGATCGGCTTGTTGGGCATGATCTTGTCGGTGCCCTTGATCGACGGCGGGAGGTTCAGGTGCTGCTCGCTGATCTCGGTCTTGAAGTTGGCCACCGAGTCGAACGCCGCAGGGGTCAGCACCGCCGGCTTCGCGGCCGGGAAGTCCTGCTGCAACGAATCGAGCCGGGTGCGCAGCTGCGAGAGCACCGCCGTCTGCTGGCCGCGATCGTCGATGGTGGCGAGCGACGCGCGGAGCAGCTTCACCTTGTCCTTCGCCACCGCCTCCGAAGGAGACGACTCGATGTCGAGCGCCATCTTGCCGACCAGGTTGTCGATCGAGCGCTGGTCGTGGGCGCGCACCGCCTGGTTGAGCTGCCCCACCGCGCCCGAGCGCAGGTCCTTGCCGGCGAACCACTCGAACGAAATCTCCTGCTGCTCGCGGTAGATCTTGAACGACTCGGGCGACGCGGGCCGGGTCTGCCCGGGCGGGTAGCCGTGGTCCTGCGCGTACTTCGCGAAGCTTGTCTGCACCTGCGACATCTTCGACTCCAGCTGGCTCAGCTCGCTGGGAGTCAGCTTGTTGTCGGCGTAGAGCTTGGTCTTCAGATCGGTGATCTGCTTCGACATCGAGTCGAGCGGGTCGCCCGACAGCTTGTTGGTCAGATCGGTGATCAGCCGGTCGGCCCAGCTCAACAGCCCGATGCGCGTCGTCATGCGTGGCCCCGCTCTCGATTAAAGAAACAATTATGTTTTAATGACCGATTGCGGACCTTCTCTCACTTGCCGGGTGAAAGGCAAGCGGCCTATCGCGTGGCGTCGTGGCCCACGTGTCGAACGCGTTCGGCGTAGCCGAGTGCTCGAAGGTTCTCGGCCAGGCCGGCGTCGAGCGTGACGAGGGTTCTCGCGTGCGCAAACGCAGTTGCGGCGACGAACAAATCGCGATCTTGAATCGTGCGCCCGGCTCGTCGGCTCTCGACAAACAGCTGGTTGGCCACGGCCCACCGGTTGACGTCGAGCCCAAGCACCTCGGCCTGGCGAAGTAGACGGTCCAAGGGGCCGAGCAACCGTGGCGGCGGCCGCGGCGCCATCACCAGAATGCCGCGAATCATCTCGTGCACGACGACCCAGGCGGTGGTGTACCCGCCGTTCTCCGCGATCAATGAAGCAGTGAGCCGAAAGTTCGCGCTCGCGCTCTCACGAGGATCGTAGAGGCACCTCGTGGCGTTGGCGTCAAAGAGGTACTGGCTCTTTGGGCCGTCAGAAGTTTCGGACATGTGCCGATTCGATCGCTCGCACCAACTCCGCGGGCGCGCGCTGCCGCACTTCGAGGGCGTACTTCAGAGTCTGGGCGGCTCGTTCGGGCCCGCGCTCGGAGGGGAAGGGCGTCAACAGTGGAGCCCCCTCGAGAGACGAGAACGCATCGACGCCCTGCATCAGCTCCAAGTACGCCCATTCCGCGTGGTCGGTGAGGCTGTTCGCGGGCCGCGACGACTCGCCGAGCGCCGAAACGAGCAAGAGGCCGCGCAGCACGCCGAGCGCAGGATCAGACCAATTCACGCCCTGTGTTTCACCGAGAGCCTGTTTGAGCTCTGCGAGCTTCCCATCTGTCAGAACCTGAACCCAGATCTTGGCCGAGGCTTCAAAAAACGAGTCGATCACCTTGATCGCCACCGCAATTGCGGAGGAGCCCTCAGCCCCTTCGAACTTGCGGCTCAAACGAGCGAGCTCCACATTGAGTGCCGTGTGCGCGGTTGAGAGCATCGAAGCCACGTCGCTTCGGCTTGCCAACTCGGTCGCGATCGCCCCACAGAGCGTGACGTAGTCCGCCGTCGCCTCGCCGAGCATCGCTGCGTTTGGCGCATTCTCGAGCAACGAGCGCGTTTTCTGGCGAACGGATTCCAACTGGCGCGCGAGCGCAGAGGCTCTTCCCAACTCGACCGCTTGCAGGACGAGTTGCAGCTGCGTGAGGGTGAGAGGGAGACCTTCCACGCTGAAACCATATGACCTTAGGGCAGCCGCCGCACCTGCCCGCGAAGCCCGCGAAACCCGGCAGGCTATGTTGCAAGTCGCTGATTCTTCTCGAGCGTACGGTCAAGGCGCGGGAGTGCAAACGTCGCTGGAGCAGACGACGTGACCGCTCGAAAGCCCGGAGCACTGTTCGTCTTTGCTGCAGGCCTTGGTGCAGCGGCCCTGCATCGGGCCGGTGACCGGGCAGACCTGACCGGAGCTGCAGTCGCCGGCGTTGCCGCAGGCGAGGTTGAAGTAGCCCTCGGAGCCGCAGCTCGAGAGCAACGCGAGGGCGAGGGCGCCGAGCATCCACCCGGTGAGGCGCTTGATCAGACCTGAGCCTTGTTCCACGGCTTCGCTTTCTCCCGTCGCTTTGGCGGGCCCGCTCTGTTTGGTGGCGGCTTCGAGTGGAGAGTCCATCGCGGCGAGCGGTGGGCGGGCGCCGTCGTCGGGCTCGGGCACGGGCTCAGGCTCGGGTGGCGCGTCGTCGACCACCAGCTCGAAGTCGTCGGCGTTGCCCGCGGCGGCGATCTCGAGCGCGGGCTCAGCGTCGGCGACGGGAGGCGCGGTGACGACCGGGAGCATGCCCGACTCCGAGGGGAGGTCGCCGCGGAGCTGGGCGCAGGCCTCGCGAATGCGCTTCGCGCTGCCCGGCCGCGCTTCGGGGAACCGGGCGAGCAGCTCGAGCACCAGGCCATCGAGGGCAGGGGAGATGCCTTCGCGCAGCGAGCTCGGCGCGGGGATCGGGTCGGTGCCGTGGCTGACCTTCTTGTCGGTGAGCATCTCGAACAGCATCGCTCCCACCGACCAGAGATCGGCGCCCTCGTTGATCGGGAACGACTGCACCTGCTCGGGGGCGCGGTAGTCGTGCTGGCCGGCGGCGGGGCCGAGCGCGTTCACCCCGAAGTCGATCAGCTTCACGAACACCCGCTTGCCCTGGGTGACCACGAAGATGTTCGACGGCTTCAGGTTGCGGTGGAGCACGCCCGCTTCGTGCGCGCCCTCGAGCGCGGCGCAGATGCCCTCGGTGATTCTCAGCGCGCGCTGCACCAGCATGCCGCCCTGGGCGGCGAGGAGCAGCTCCGAGAGCGGGTTGCCGTCGAGGTGCTCCATCACCAGGTAGACGCCGAGGTCGCCGACTTTTCCCGCGTCGGCGATCGCGACGATGCCGGGGTCGTGAATCTTGCCGAGCGCCTTCTGGTCGTTGACGAAGCGCTCGAGCAGCGACTTCGACGCCAGGTGCCGGGAGGGGATCACCTTCACCGCGGCCTGGTGGCCGGTCTCGCGGTGCACTCCGTCGTACACCGGCCCCATCGCGCCCTCGCCGATCAAGCGCTCGAGCCGGTAACCGCCGATGGTCTTGCCAGTGAGCTCTGAAACGGAAGTCACGAAGCACCTCGCCGCCTACATGTATGAGCGGCTGCCGAGGAGAATGCTGCCACAAAACCACCTGTTGCTCGCGCGTAACCGCCACGCGGGGAACGGCGCCGATCGAAACGATTCTCAGCAAGTGCCCGGGGTTTCACGGTGGCACGGGGAGTGAAACCATCGGCGCGTGGTGAGCCCGCTCAAGAAGACGAAGATGCTCGCGACGCTGCTGAAGCCGCGCTGGTCGTACCCCGCGGCGGCAGGAGCGCTGGTGGCGGCGCTGGTCGCGTTGGCGTGTGTGCACTCGGAGCTGTGGCCGGCGTGGATGTCGCTCGGGATCGCCGCCGCCTGGGCCGCGGGTCACTGGTTCGGCGCGCGCGAAGAGGTGCTCTGGTCGATGAGCAGCACCGACGTCGCGACCGGGCTGGTGAACCGCCGCCACTTTCAAGCGACCCTCGATCGCGAGCTGGCGCAGATGTTCCGCACCCGGCAGAAGGTGGCGCTGCTGCTGTTCGATCTCGATCACCTGAAGGCGATCAACGATCGGTTCGGCCACGTGGCCGGCGACGTCGCGATTCGCGCCGCGGCCAAGGCGCTGAAGAACAGCTGCCGCGCGGGTGACCTGGTGGCGCGCTGGGGCGGCGACGAGTTCGCGGTGGTCGCCGCGTGTGAGAGCGACGCCGAGGCGCGAGCGCTGGGCGCGCGGCTGTGCCAGGCGGTGCGCAACGCGTCGCAAGGCTCGCTGGCGTTGTCGGTGAGCGGCGGCGTCGCCCTGGCCGACCCCGAGCGCAAGTTGCAGTCGAAGCCCTCGGCGCTGTTCGCGGCGGCCGACCGCGCGCTCTACAAGGCCAAGGCGAAGGGCGGCGGTCAGTTCGAGGTCGCCGGCACCGAAGCGCGCCTGCGCGCGATCGAAGTTCGGGATCTGTCTGCGATGTTCGAGCCTGCCGTCGCGCGCAAGGCGAAGCGCTGGCCGGTCTAGCGGGCCTCGCTGCGCTCGCGCATCTGAATCTCGGGATGCTCGGCGAGCAGTGACTTCGTCGCCGCGAGGTACGGCTGGTCACCTTTCGCGCGGTACATCAGCCAGGACAACCGCACGCGCTCCATCCAGCCGTTGGGCTTCGAGGCTTCGACGGCCTGCAACAGCTCGAGCGCGGCGGCCGGCTTCTTCTCTTCGAGCAGCACCCAGGCGAGGTTGATGCGAATGCCGGCCAGCCGGGTGCTCGTGGGCGATGCCTTCTTCACCTGAGCTTCGGCCTTCGACAGCATCGCCTCACCGTCGGCCAGCTTTCCTTCCCGCGCCAACGCCTTGCCGATGCCGGAGACGTCGACCGCGGTCAGCTCGCTGTCTTCGCCGTACATCTTCTCGTCGATCTTCAAGGCCAGCCGGTACGACGCTTCGGCCTCGCGGAATTGGTCGTGGGCGAGCTGCACCTCCGCCAGGGCATAGGAGGCGGCGCCGACGTCGCGGTGATCGGCCCCCAGGTTCTCTTCGCGCCACTCGAGCGCGCTTTTCAGCCTCTCGAGCGCTTCGTCGAAGCGGCCGAGGTCGCCGAGCATGCTCCCCAGCGCCACTTCGTCGGTCGCCGCCAGCTCGTCGAGCTTCCCAGCCTGGTGAATGCGCAGCGCCTCACGGGCGTGGGCCACCGCTTCCTGCAGCCGCGTCAACCCGACCAGCGACTGCGCCACATCGAGCTCTGCGTCGCCGACCTCGGTGTCCTCCGGCGTCGCCTCTCGCCGCGCGTCGAGCGCCTTCTGCTGCTGCTCGAGCGCTTCGGTCCACTGGCCCTTCTCGTAGAGCGCCTGCCCCAAGACCTGCCGGGCGTCGGCGGTGAGGCGGTGGTGCTCGCCGAAGGTGCGCGCCGACAGCTCGACCGCCTCCTTCGCCAGCGGCGCGGCCGCGTCGGGCTTCAAGCTGCCGTACTCCAGCGCGCCGAGGTTGATCAGCGCGGTCGCCAGGTCCTCCGGGTTCACCGGTTTCGCCGCCCGCGCCAGCCGCAGTGATCGCTCGAGCGCGGCGCGCGACCTCACGTAGTCGCCGGCATGCATCTCGACGTAGCCCTCGAGCGCCGCCAGCTCGAACTCCTTCTTCGGAGGGCTGCCGAGGCGATCGAGCCACGCGTGCGCCTCCGAAAGCTTCGCCCGGGCGCCGTCGAAGTCTGCCTTCTGCGCTCCCATCACCTCCGCCATCGAAACCGTCGCGTCGAACGCGAGCTCGTCGTCGCTCAGCGCCACCGCGTGGGTGAACGCCTGCGCCAGCAGCGGCTGCGCGGCGTCGGGCTGGGTCGCCGCCACGTGGGCCCGCGCCAGCTCGAGCTCGTACTGCACCGCCAACGGCTTGAACGCCAACCGCGTCACTTCGGGCTCCAACGCCTTCACCCTCGCCAGCGCGTCGACGTAGCGGCCCGCCAGCTCCTGCACTCCCGCCTGGTCGAGCTCGTTGCGCACCGCTTCGACGCGCCTCGCCGTCGCCGCATCGGGAGGCAGCGCAGCACTCGCGCTCGCGCCTCGCGCCACCAGGCACTCCGCGACCGGTGGAATGCCGAAGAACGCGGGCAGCGCCTTCACCAGCTCGTCGCCCGACGGAGCGTGCTCGAGCACCTCGACCAGCTGCGAGACCTTGCGGCGCTCCGCGTCGAGACAGCGCATCTGCGCGTCGAGCAACTGCTCCGACTGCTCACTGCGAAAGTGCGTCGCCTCGCACCGGTCGACGAACGCCTGGCTCCAGTCGAGCGCCCATTGGTCGAGCAGTGGCGTCAACTTCGCCACCGTCTCGCGCGCGAACGGAGTGCCGAGCGTGTCGAGCGCTGCCCGGTGTTGCGCGTTCCAGGTCTGCGCCGCGAGCGCCGGCCCAGAGCTGCACAGCTGCGATCGCCGCCACGCGTAGGCTCCGCCGGCGCCGATCGCGACGACCAGCGCCAGCGCCACCAACGCCCAGGCCGCTCGCGACTTCGGAGCCTCGAGCTCACCCGCCAGCGCTTCGATGCTCGAAAAGCGCTGCTCAGGCGATCGCGAGAGCCCGCGCTCCACCGCACGCCGTACCCGCCGTGAACCGCGGAAAACCGACAAACTTTGTGGGTTTTCCGCGGGGCGCTTGCCCGTCAAGGCTTCGAAGAGCGCGACGCAGAACGCGTACTGGTCGGCCCGCGGGTCGACCTTGCCGCCGCTCGACTGCTCGGGAGACATGTACGCCGGCGTACCCGCCAGCACCGCGCCGTCTTCCGAGCCCGCGGCCTCCGCGAGGCCGAAGTCGGTCACCTGCACGCGCCCATCGCGGCCGACCAGCACGTTCTCGGGCTTGAAGTCGCGGTGAACGATGCCCGCTGCGTGCGCCGCGCCGAGTCCCGCGGCGGCCTGACGAAACACCGCCAGCACCTCGGCGGCCGGCCGCGGCTTCGACGACCACTCGCGGAGGTTCTCGCCGTCGACCAGCTCCATCGCGAGCCAGGCGCGGCCATCGGTGACGCCGACGTCGTGCACCGTGACCACGTTCGGGTGCCGCAGCTTCGCCAGCGCCTGCGCCTCGCGCCACAGCCGCTGCTCGGCCTCGGGCGAGCCCACCTTGCGGCGCACCCGCTTCACCGCCAGCCGCCGCTGCAGCCGGTCGTCGAACGCCTGGTAGATGTCGCCCATCGCGCCGCCGCTCAGCCAGCCTTCGATCGTGTACGGCCCGAGCTGATCGCCCGCGCGCAGCACCGCCGGTGGCTCGGCCACCTCCGACGCGTCGGCAGGGCTGGGCTCCGCCATCGCTCCCACCGCGACCCGGCAGCTGGTGCACTCGTCGAGGTGACGGGTGACCGTCTCGGCCTCGGCGGGGCTCAAGCGGCGCTCCACCAGCTCGGCGAGCGTCTCCTCAGGCGGGCAGGGGCGCGGTTCCACAGGCTCGTCTCTCAAGACACGTGGGCCATTCGGGTGTCGCGCCGGGCTTGAAGTATATGGACCGGCATGGGGAGGGCGCTCATACAGCAGGCCTTGGAGGAGGGCCGCAAGGCCTGGCCTGAGATTCGTCTGGGCGAAGACGCGCTCGGCAGGTTCCTCGGGGCCCGCGAAGGCTCCCTCCAGCTCGCCGATCTCTACCTCGCCTGTGCCTGCCTCGAGGGCAATCGCGCCGCGCTCGAAGCGCTCGAGCGCCAGGTGCTCTCGCACGTCGGAGCTGCGGTTCGAAAGATCGACGACTCCTCCGACTTCGCCTCCGAGCTCACCCAGCTCACCCGCACCCGCCTGCTGGTCGGCGACGGCAAGCCGCGCCTGCGCGAGTACGCCGGCAAGGGCTCGCTCGTCGGCTGGACCCGCGCGGTGGCGGTGCGGTTGGCGCTCAACGAGAAGCGGCGCACCGAGCGCGAGACGCCGACCGACGACGACGAGCTGCCCGAGGTCGCGCTCCCCGGCGAGCCCACGCTGGAGCTGGTGCGCAAGAAGCACCAGAAGGACTTCGAGGCCTCGCTGCGTGAAGGGCTGGCGGCGTTGACCGCGGAGCAGCGCACGATGCTGAAGATGAGCGTGCTCGATCGGGTCGGCGTCGATCGCCTCAGCACCGTGTTCAACGTTCACCGCGCGACGGTGGCGCGGAGGCTCGAGCGCGCCCGCGGCGATTTGCTCGACCACACCCGGGCCGCGCTGGCGAAGCGGCTGAAGGCGACTCCGAGCGAGCTCGACAGCCTGCTGCGCGCGCTCAGCTCGGGCATCGAGGTGTCGCTCCGTCGCATGTTCTGACCGCCGGGCCTACGGCACGTTGCCGAACATGAACGCGAACACGATCGGCCCGAACAGCACCGCGAACAACGCCGGCACGGTGCAGAGCAGCGAGGCGGCGATGGTGAGGCCGATGCGCATCTTTCGCGGGCGGAACGCGGCGAACAGGTAGACCAGGGTGGAGACGCCGACGAACAGCACCACGCTCGGCACCAGCACCTGCCCGAAGACGTGATCGAGCATCGGCGCCACCAGGTCGGGGCGCATGTAATTGAGCACCATCGCGAGCGAGAACGGCGACATCCCCCAGATCACCCGGGTGACGATCACTCGCGCGCTGGGCGGCGGTGGCCGCGGGTCTGGTGTCATCTGCGCTCAGCGCTGTTGGCGCCGGCGCAGCAACAGTAGCGCGAACCCGAACGCCAGCGGCATCGCTCCGCCCGCGTTGCAGCCGCAGCCGCTCTTCTTCGGCGGCGTCTCTCCGGTGCCCGCGTCGCTGGTCATCATCATCATCATGCCGGCGTCTTGTTGCACGCCCGCGTCGATGCCCGCGTCCACTCCGGCGTCTACCCCCGCATCCATCGGCGGAGGCGCGACCGGCCCGCCGCAGATGCCGCTGTCGAGATCGCACGCGTAGTCGCTGCCGAGGAAGTTGCAGGTGTCGAACGTCTGGCCGCCGAAGGTGAGCACCTGGCAGGGCGGCAGACAGACCGGCGAGCCGGCGTCCTGCTCCTGGCAGACGATGTCGGTGCGGCCGCACGACGGGTCACCGGCGTAGCCGCAGGTCTCGAGGCACAGGTACGTCTTCTGGAACGCGCCGATCGAGCCGCAGGTCGAGCCCGCGGGGCAGGAGCAGGCGTCTTGAGCGGAGACGCCCTGGGTGCACGGCAGGGTGCAGTACGAGCTGAAGCCGCGGCCCGAGTAGCAGAACTCGCCCGAGGGGCAGTCGGTGTCGGCCTGGCACTGGCCGCCGATTTTGTTGGTGTCGTTGCCCTGCTGCACGCAGGTCTGCGCGCAGAGGCTGCACACCGGGCCCGCGTCGCTCGCCGCGCAGTCGACCGCGCTCGCGCAGCCCTCGACGCACACGCCCGCGTCGCCCTGAGAGAAGATCGAGCCGCTGGTGCACACCGTGCCGACCGCGCACGAGCCGGCGACGCCGACCGCGCAGGAGCCGAGGCAGGTGTCGGGCCCTTCTGGAATGCCGTGGCAGCCGCCGTCGCAGCCGATGAATGCGCACGGGTCGTACGCGATCGCCGGGCCACCGTCGAAGGTGCCGGCGTCAGGCGCGAGCGGGCAGGGCGGCAGCGCGGCCGCGAGCGCCGCCACGTCGAGCGAGCCCCAGCCGGTCGCGGTGTCGTACCCCACCGAAGCGTTCGGGCCGTTGACGGTGCCGACGGTGAGGTTGCCCACGGTGATGTCGTGGAAGACCACGCCGCCGTCGTGCTGCTGCGCCACGCCGAGCTGGTAGAGCGCGGAGTGAATGTCGCCCAGGCGGCAGCCGACGCGGCTCGCCATCAGCGCGAACGCGCCCGCGGAGACCGGCGACGCCACCGAAGTGCCCTCGACGGGATCGAGCGGGCCCGGCGGCTCGCTGTCGGCGATCGCCACCGCCGGCTCGCCCGCGATCAGCGCGATGTCGGGCATCATGCGGTGAATGGTGCCGAAGCCCGCCGCCGACTGGTAGCTGGGCAGCCCGAACACCTTCGAGACGCCGCCGCCGGCCGCGCCGCCCTGGCCGTCGTTCCAGGTCTGCTCCTGAACGTAGGTGACGATGCCGTTCTGAGCGTCGAACGCCGGCGCGTTGATCTGGCTGCCGCCGGCCGCGATCATCTCGGGGATGTCGGCGGGGAAGTCGACCGTCGCGCTGGCACCGCCGATGCCGCCGCCGCTCTGGCAGTCGTTGGCGCCGTTGTCGCCCGAGGCGGCCGACCAGGTCTGGCCTTCCATCGTGCCCTGAATCACCGCCTGCCGGAGCGCGTTGATCTCGTTCACGCCGGTCTGCTGAACCTGGGCCTGCTCCGCCGCTTCACAGAGGCCGAGCGAGATGCTGACCGCCGCCACGTCGGGCAGATCGTTGGCGATGTGGGCCGCGCCGCTGGTGAACACCTCGCTGGCCGGCGCCTCGACCAGGATCACCGCGTCGGCGCCGGGCACGCCCACCGAGTGCATCTCGGAGTCGAGGTCGAACTCGATGCCTCCGCCGAAGCTCATGTCGACGTCGTTCTGCGGGTTGGGCATCACGTCTTCGACGAACGGCGCGCGCGCGTTCGACACGTTCTGGAAGAACCAGCGAATCGCCACCGCGCTCGCGCCCTGGCCGGGCTGCTCCGCCGTCGAGAGCACCGCGGTGCGCAGGCCCTGGCCGGTGTAGCCCTGATCGAGCAGCGGCTGCATGTTGTACTCGTGGCGAATGTCCTGCGGGCCCATGGTGATCAGCCCGCCGCCGATGTTGAGCCGCCGCTTCAGGTGCTGGCGGGTGTCGAGGCCGGCGATCGCCACCACCATCGCGTCGAGCTGAGGCGGGAGCTGCGGCCGGGTCAGCGCGCGGTGAACCGAGGCCGGCTGGCCTTCGACCCGCACCAGGGTGGTCTTGAACAGCCGCTGCATCTGGGCCGCGGTGCCCCACGCTTCGATGAAGGCGCGGCTCGGCTTGGTCGAGACCTTCAGCCCTCCGTCGGCGAGCCAACGCGCGAACGCGGCGTAGTCGGCCTCGCTCTGGCCGAAGCGCTGACCGAACTGCGCCGGGGTCAGCCACTGGCGAAACTGGGGCGACTTCGGGTCTTGCAGCGCGGTCTGGGTCTGCTCGAGCTCGGCGGTGTGGGTGAAGTGCAGGGTGATGCCGACGTGAACGGGGGCGTCGGGAGAGATCGGAGCTGCGGAGAGCGAGGTGGCCAACGCCAGAGTGAGAATCATCGGGAGCGCGGCAGTAGCCCACGCACTCCGATGGCACTACGACGTTTTGAAGCAACGGCCGTTTCCGCCCCGGTATTGTGCGGCCATGAGCAAGCTCGACGAGTACCTGCGTGATCTGGTGGCCGAGGCGTCGCGCGAGCTGCCCGAGGTGACCACCCGCCGCATGTTCGGCAGCGACGCCTGGTTCGCCGACCTGAAGATCTTCGCGCTGATCTGGGACGGCCGAATCGCGCTCAAGATGAGCAAGCCCGAGCGCTATCACGAGCTGCTGGCGATGGAGGGCTCGACCACCTGGAGCCCGATGCCGCAACGCGAGGCGAAGCCGATGTCGGGCTGGGTGCTGGTGACCGAAGAGTTCCACGACAACCTCGATGGCCTGAGGCCGTGGGTCGAGTCGGCGCACCAGCAGGCGATCTCGCTGCCGGCGAAGGTGAAGAAGCCGGCCAAGGCGAAGAAGGCGCTCGCGCCGAAGCTGAAGAAGCTGGTGAAGGCGAAGAAGAAGAAGCGTTGACCGTCAGCTTCGAATCGCGCGCAGGTTCTTGGCCACCCGGGTCACCGCCCGGAGCTTCGGCAGCAGCGCATCGGGGTTGAGCTCGAGCGGCATCTCCAGGGTCACCCGGGTGCCGGAGTGTTTCAGCACCAGGCCGGGCCCGATCAGCTCGGGGTGGCCGGCGTCGTCGACCGCGGCGAACCCGTGAGCGGGCGTCGACAGCGGCACCGGCGCGCGGGCAGACAGGTACGTCGCCGCCTTGCCCTTCTTCGGCCACTGGTGCCAGAGCTCGACCTCGCAGCCGCCGAGCCGCCCGCGCGCGGAGAGATCTCCGACGTTGATCTTGCCCTCCAGCACGATCGCCAGCTCACGCCACGCCTTCAGCCACCGCTCGTGCTCGCGAGCGACCGGCACGTTCTCGGGCTTGGGCACCGCGGCGGCGATCTCCAGCGCCTGACGCACGAAGCCGCTCAGCTTCGCGCTGTCTTTGCCTTCGACCAGCTGCTCGATTCGCATCCGGTCGTCTTCGACATGCAGAGTCACGCCGGCGACCTTCGGCAGGCGGGCGTTGAACCAGGCGGTCTGCGAGGCGTCACGGCCGACGATCTCCGCGCCGCGGAGCAGCTTCTGGTGGGTCGACAGCCCGAGCCGCAGGTTCGGGTAGATCAGCTCCGCGGCGAGCATCATGCCCTTGGGGTTGGTCTCGCGGCTGATCGCGACCTCGCACTCGCCCGCGCGGCCGAGCAGCGCGCCCGACTCGAAGTCGAGCCGGTTCTTCTCGGCGACCTTGCGCCAGGTGGTGTCGACCCGCGCCCGCCCCGCCACCGGAGGCGCCGCGGCCCGGCCCTGACTCGAGCGGCTGGGCGCGATGTGCACCGGCACGCTCACCACCACGTCGCGCGCCTGTTCCACGAACGCGGTCGCCTCGACGTACCACTCCACGCTCCAGTCCTCCGACTGCCAGCTGGGGAACAGCGTGCGCGGCAACCGCCGGGTGAAGGCGGCGGAGGTGTAGCCCTTGGGCGGGAGCTCGAACTCGGTCGCCGCCTTGCTGCGCAGCTCCTTCACCCGCTGCCCGTTCACCTCCCGTGTGCAGTAGCTGACCAGCGCCACCTCGAGGGTGCGGTAGCGAACGTGGGCCAGGTTGCTGAGCGCGAGCACGCCCTCCAGGTGATCGCCGGGGGAGAAGACGTCGCGGTTGAGCGACAGCTCGAGGTGTGGCTCGTGCCCCTTGGGACCGCTGCGATCGCTGGAGGCGAACACCGCGTTCGACTGCGGCGTCGGTCGATCGCGAAACCCGACCTCGGCGCGAAAGGTGGCGCGCTGATCGGCCCACCAGGGGATCTCGATGTGAACCTCGTACATGTAGCGAACCGCGACCAGCGCGTGCTCGAACGAGGGAGGCGCGTCTTTCGGGAGCCGGAAGCTGAACGGGTAGCGGCGCTCGCCGGCCTTCAGCTCGGTGCGGCCCGAGAGCTTGCCCTCCAGCTGCACCACCGTGCGCAGCTTCTGGCCACCGGGCGTGTTGATGCCTTCGATGCCGCGCAGGCGCACCCGAATCGCGTCGACCGGCACCGGGCGATCGGCGGTCACGATCACCGTCGCCTCGAACAGCTGGCCCGGAGTGAGCGGGGCAGGGGCCACCACCTTCACCGCCGGCCGCGCCTTGATCAACCCCACGGCGCAAGCTCACCACGATTGAGGGGATCCTGCGCAGGGAAGTCGGGTACGGTGTCTAACCCACAATGAAACAGCTCGTCTTTTTGACCCTCGCGGCCACCTCAGTTGCGACGTTCGCTGCCTGCGGCTCCACCAACCACGGCACCTGCTCGCCCTCGACCTGCCACGGCTGCTGCGACATCAACAACAACTGCCAGCCCGGCGGCGCCACCAATGAGTGCGGCGCGAACGGCGCGAGCTGCAGCAGCTGCGCGGGTGGCCTCAGCTGTCTCAACGGCGCCTGCATCAACCTGGGCTCCGTCGGCGGTGGTTCGGCCGCGGGCGGTGGCTCGGCGACCGGTGGCGGTGCGGCGACCGGCGGAGGCGCGGCGACCGGTGGCGGCGCGGCGACCGGCGGTGGCGCGGCGACGGGTGGTGGCGCGGCGACCGGCGGTGGTGCGGCGGCGGGCGGCGGCTCGGCAACGGGCGGCGGCGCGGCGACGGGTGGTGGCGCGGCGACCGGCGGCGGTGCAGCGACCGGCGGCGGCGCGGGCGGCGGCACGCCCATCGTCACCGCGGCGCAGGCCAGCAACTACCAGAGCCAGACGATCGAGATCGACAACGCGGTGGTGGTGGCGGCGACGACTCCCTACAACTCGACCTCCGCGAACTGCACCGCGCAGCCGCCGTCGATCGAGACCTTCTACATTCAAGACGCGAACTCGAGTGGCCCCGGCGTGGCGGTCTTCAAGGGCTGCAAAGACCAGGTGACCACTCCGTCGGTCGGCGACGTGGTGACGGTGATCGGCCGGGTGCAGAAGTTCAACGGCAGCTACCAGCTCTCGTCGTCGGGCGGCGCGACCCTCAGCATCGCGGTGACCGGCTCCGGCGGCCACGTGAACGCGGGCGCGTACTACCCGGCCGGCACTCCGGTGACCGAGTCGACCTCCGACACCTTGTTCTCGTACAGCACGCTCGCCACCAGCGCTCACCCGGAGCTGATCGGCACGGTGGTGCACTTCGACGGCGTGAGCGTGACCGCGGCGACTCCGCCCGGCTTCGTCGCCACCAACTCCGACGGCGGCATCAGCCACCCGGAGGGCTTTCAGATCACCGGCGACATCTGGGTCGACGACACCGACGTGTACACGAACTGCATCAAGGGCCACATCGACGGTGGCGTCGCCGGGCTCTCCCTGCCCAACGGCATCACCGGCGTGTGGGATCGCTACCAGGACTTCTACGGCGGCACGCCGTTGCGCCCGGTGCTGGTGCCGTTGAACTGCAGCGACATTCAGTGAGTGAAAAAGAAGCGCCGGGCAAGGTTTGCCCCGGGCTGGGTCTGCGACGAGACCTCTCCCGGCGCTTCGCGCCACCCTCTCCCTCGTCAGGGAGAGGGTCGACTCGGAGCGAAGTCGTAGTGCGACCGCTCCATCGACACGGTGCCGCGCCCTTCGGAGCGGCTCCGCAGCGCGTCGACGTAACCGAACAGCTCGGCGAGCGGCACGAACGCCGAGACGACCATCGCCCGGTTTCGCTGCCCCATCGCCTGTACCTTCCCGCGCCGTTGGCCCAGGTCGGCCAGCACCGCGCCGACGAATGCCTCCGGCACCACCACCTCGACCGCCATCACCGGCTCGAGCAGGCAGGGCTGCGCTGCCTTCACCGCCTGCTGACAGGCGAGTGAACCGGCGATCTCGAACGCCATCGCGCTCGAGTCGTGGCTGTGGGTCTCGCCGTCGAGCAACCGCACCTCGACGTCGACCACCGGGAACTCGCTGAGCACACCCCGGCTGAGGGCGGCCTTCACGCCCTTCTCGACGCCCGCGACGTACTCGGCGCTGATCGCTCCGCCGCGCACCTGGTCGACGAACCGCACCCCGGAGTCACGTGGCAGCGGCGCGACCTCGAGCGTCACCACCGCGAACTGCCCCGGGCCACCGCCCTGCTTCTTCAGCCGGTAGGTGGTGCGTTGGGTGCTGCGAATCGTCTCGCGGTAGGCGACGCGTGGCGCCGAGGCCTTCACCTCGAGCTTCAGCGCGGCCAGCCGCTCGCGGCAGATCTGCAGGTGGAGCTCGCCCATTCCGCGCAAGACCACCCGGCCGGTTTCGGCCTCCGTTCCCACCTTCAGGGTGGGGTCTTCTTCCGCCATCTTTCGCAGCGCCGAGAGCAGCGCCTGTTGCTCGGTGCGCGAGCGCGGCTCCAGCGCCAGCTCCACCAACGGCTCGGGGAAGCTGATCGCCTTCAACGTCACCGGCGCGGAGGGATCACAGAGCGTGTCACCGGTCTCCACCTCGTGAAGGCCGGTCACCGCGCAGAGGTTCCCCGCGTCGACGCGCTCGACGTCGGCGCCGTGGTTGGCATGCACGCGCAGCACCCGCCCGATGCGAACGCGCTTGCCGGTGCGCGAGTTGAGCACCGTCGACCCGGGCGACAGCTGACCCGAGTACAAGCGCACGTAAGCGAGCGTGCCCTGCTGTGAATGCGCCATCAGCTTGAAGACGAGCGCGCTGAGCGGTTGGCCGCTGTCGTTGCCCACGTCGGAAGGCGAGGGCAGGTAGGCGACCACCGCGTCGAGCAGCGGCTGCACACCCCGGTGTTTGTACGCCGAGCCGCACAGCACCGGCACGAAGGTGCGAGCCAACGTGCCCGAGCGGATCGCCCGCTGGAGCGCGGTGCTCTCGACCTCACGGCCTTCGACGAACGCGCTCATCACGCCCTCGTCGAGCTCCGCGCAGCGTTCGACCAGCTTGCGCCGCGCCACCTCGTGCTCCGGTCCCATCGGGCCGCGATCGATCGGCTTGCCGGTGGCGTCGAAGTGAATCAGCCGCCGGTAAACGAGATCGACCACCCCGAGGTTCCCGGCCTCTTCTCCCAGCGGCAGCTGCACCACCAGGGGTTGAACGCCGAGACGCTCCTCGAGCGACTGGAGGCACTGGGCGAACGACGCGCCCACGCGATCCATCTTGTTGACGAACACGATTCGCGGCACGCCGAGCGCGTCGGCCCGGCGCCAGACCGACTCGGTCTGTGGCTCGACGCCGTTGCCCGCGTCGAGCACCACCACCGCGCCGTCGAGCACCCTCAAGCTGCGCTCCACCTCGACCGAGAAGTCGATGTGGCCGGGCGTGTCGATCAGGTTGATGAAGTGGTCCTTCCACGGGACGGTGGTGGCCGCCGCGGTGATGGTGATGCCGTGCTTTCTCTCTTCTGGGGTCCAGTCGAGGGTGGTGTCGCGGTCGTGCACCTCTCCGGTCCGCCGAATGCGGCCCGAGACGTACAAGATGCGCTCGCTGAGCGTGGTTTTGCCCGCGTCGACGTGCGCGATGATTCCAATGTTTCGAAGGTTGAGCATGAGTTTCTCCGTGAGGAATGAACTGCAGGGAAATGGAGAGACCCGGGCGCGAGAGGCTTACACCTCGACCGCACCCGGCACGGGCAACTCGAGCAACACCTTGAAGAGAGGCCGTGTCATCGCGTGGTAGACGGAGCTGTGCTGCGTGAGCTGACCGAGCCGGTCGAGCTGTGTCTGCCGAACGGCGAGCTGAACCCGGCGGCGGTGGGTTTCAGCCGGAGGCCCCTGCACCGGACCGGGCTGCGCGGCTGGGGCAGGAACAAGCGGTGGGAATACTGGGGCGTGATCACTCCGGAGCACGTGGTGGGGCTGACGCTGGCCGACCTCGACTACGCGGGAATGCTGCAGCTCTGGCTGCTCGACCGTGCGAGCGGGCGCGAGCGCGAGGTGACGCGGGTGACGCCGCTCGGCCGGGGCGTGGCGTTGCCCGATGGTGGGCCGCCCGTTCAGGTCTCGGCTCGGGCGGGTGGGGTGAAGATCGAGCTCGCCGATGGTCCAGACGGCACGCGCATCGTGTGGTCGGGCGGAGGGATCGAGCTCGAGCTGTTCGCGCGCGCGGGTGGTGATTGCCTCGGCGTGGTGGTGCCGTGGAGCGCGCGACGCTTTCAGTACACGGTGAAGGATGTCGCGCGGCCGGTGAGCGGTTCGATCACCGTCGATGGGCGACGGTTCGAAAGCGACGGGTGGGGCGTGCTCGATCGCGGCCGCGGGCGGTGGCCGTACGAGATCACCTGGAATTGGGGCGCGGGCAGTGGCTTCGTGGCGGGCCGACGCGTCGGGCTTCAGCTCGGCGGCAAGTGGACCCGCGGAACCGGCTCAACCGAGTGCGCGGTATTCGTCGATGGGCGGCTGAGCTACCTGCCCGATGAGCCTGAGTGGACCTACGACGTCGCGTCGAAGAGCGCGTTGTGGCGGGTGGTGGCTCCGCGGATCGACGTGACGCTGACTCCGTTTCACATGCGGTGCACCAAAGTGAACGCGGTGGTGCTGTCGACGGCGATTCACCAGGCGTTCGGCACCTGGAACGGGTGGGTGGTCGACGATCTCGGCGAGCGCATCTCGGTCGATGGCCTCGTCGGTTGGGCCGAAGAGGCGCACAACCGGTGGTGAGGAGCGTCGCCGCTTACGGAACGACAGCGACGATCAGCTGCTCACCGCTCGCCGGCTTCAGCCCATCCGTACGGCCGGCGAAGTAGCGCTCGATGATCTCGGTGGTCGGCACGTGCCGCACGTCTTTGAAGCCGACCGACCGCGCGACCTCGATGAACTGCGCCGGAGCATAGAGGCTGATGAACGGCGTGCCCGAGCGCTTGGCGCCGTCGGTCGCCGCCTGGGTCCCCGCGCGCTCTTCCACCGGCAGCGCGTCGATCGGCAGCATGAAGGTGATCGCCAGCACCGTTCCACTGGCCAGCTGTTTCACCTGCTCGAACAGCTGCAGGTTCGCCTCGTGGGTCAGGTACTGGGTCACTCCGGTCGAGACCACCAGCGCCGGCCGCTTCGCGTCGAACCCGGCAGCGCCAATCGCCTCGCGCCAGCTCTGCTTCTTCTCGAAGTCGACCGGCACCAGCTTCAGCCACTCGGGAATTCCGAACCCGAGCTCGGTGAGCCGCTCGCGCTTCCACGCCGAGGTCTCCGGCTGATCGACCTCGTACACCGCGAGCTTCGAGGCCAGCGCCGGGTTCCGCTGTGGAAACGTGTCGAGGCCGGCCCCGAGCACCACGTACTGCTGCATGCCGCGCCCGGCCTGCTCCGCGATCAGGTCTTCGATGAACCGCGCCCGCGCCACGATGTGGGCGCGAAATCCTCCGGTCCATTGCGGGTTCATGTCGGGCCGCTGCTGCCAGCCTTCGGCCGGCGCGGCGAGCTTCAGCCCGACCAGGTCTTCGAGCACGTGCGGCTTGGCGTCGAGAATAACGTGCTGCGCGCGCCAGAGCGCGACGCGAACGGCGGTGCTGTCCGGAGTGTGAGCCATGCTGCGGTGGATAACACTCAGCTCTTCGCGGTGCCCGCCCGGCCGTCGGCGATCTCGGTCGCGCGGGTCGAGAGCGACAGGTCGGCTTGCAGCGCGCGCAGAAACACCTCGCGCGAGAGCACCAGCAACAGCGAGTCGGTGGTGGTGCGAACGGTCGCGGTGCGCGGCACCCGCTTCAGCAGCGCGATCTCGCCGAAGTGATCGCCGTCTTTCAGGCCCGCGAGCTTCTTGCCGTCGGCAGACAGCACGTCGACCTCGCCCTTGGCGAGCAGGTAGAACTCCGAGCCCTCTTCGCCGAACCGCACCACGTCGGTGCCGGCCGGCACGCTGCGCGGCTCGAACTGCGCCGCCAGCGAAGACAGACGCTCGGGCGGGAGCTCCTTGAACAGCTTGCTCTTGCCGATGGTGTTCGCCGCGCGGAGCACCGACGCGAAGTCGACGCCGCCGACGGTCGCCACCACCTTCTCGAACGCCTCGCTCGCCAGCTCGATCACCACCGCTTCGCTCAAGGCCCGCACCGTCGCGGTGCGCTTGCCGTCTTTGAGCATCGCGGTCTCGCCGAAGCAGTCGCCGGCGCTGAGCCGCGCCACCACCTTGTGCTGGCTGGCGGCCTCGCCGCGTGTGACCTCCACCGAGCCGCGCCGCAGGGAGTAGAACGTGTTGCCGCTGGCGCCCTCCTGCACGATCACCTGGCCCACGTGGTAGGTGACCTCGCGCGACTGCGCGGCGATCATCGCCAGGTCTGCTTCGGCCAGCTTCGAGAACAGCGGAATGGTTCGAAACGACGCCAGGTCGACCGCGCCGGCCGCCAGCTTCGCCTTGGTCTCCATCGGCCAGAACAGCTCGAAGGCCGAGTTGATGCCGTTGATGATCACGAACAGCAGCAGCGGCAGCGGGCAGATCGCGAGCAGCACGAACGCGCCGAAGTACGCCAGCGCCATGCCCCAGCTGGTGTGATCCTGGCTGCCGATGCGCAGCAGCTCCAGCCCGAGGGGAATGCCGACGCCCAGCACCACGAAGAAGAACGCCCCCACCCACGCCGTCGCCAGCACCGCCGAGAAGAACAGCACCAGGTCGCCGCGCGCGAAGCGTAGGGTGAGCACGTTCTTCAACATCGGCAGCCCGACGAACGACCGCACCTGGTCGCGCACGTTGACCCGGCCGGTGAGCGCGCCGATCACCCCCGAGGCCGAAGAGGCGATCAGCGGGCAGAGGTCGAACAGCGCCACCACCAGCGCCCCCGCGAACACCCCGGGCCACGGCCAGCCGATCGCCGCCGCGGTGGCGATGCCCGCCAGCGCGCCGAGGTAGGCGAGCACCCGCGCGCCGCGGTTGAGCAGCACCGCCACCCCGTCGTCGGGCGCGAAGAAGTACACCCCGATGCCGGCCGACATCAGCTGGCTCATGCGCGGTGCGGCGCCGAACAGCGCGCAGATCGCCGCCTTGAACCGCCCGCGAAGGGTGAGCGCCAGCACCAGCCCGAGGTAGAACAGCGGCACGTCGATCGGCGCCATCGCCTGCCTCGGGTAGTGCAGCACCACCCAGACGGCCAACGCGGGAAACGCCAACAGCTCGAGCACCCGCAACGCCGCGGGCCACGGCATGCGAAACCGGCGCGAGGCGTGGGGAGCGAAGCGCTCGAACGAGCTGCGCTCCACCAGCTCGGGGTTGACCGGCGGGTCGACCAGCAGCTCCGCGTCGGCCAGCCCGTGCATCAGGTCGTCGATCGCCGCGAACGGCACGAAGCCGTAGCGGTTCATGTACTCGGCCGAGACCTCCAGCAGCGAGCGCTTGCCGTCGAACAGCTCGACCAGGTTCGCCTGTTCGCGAGACGTCTCGAACTTGTGGCCGGTCGGCGGGTGGTACAGCCCTTCATTCCCATCGGACCGGTGGCGAACTTCGGTCTCGGGGAGCAGCTTTGGCCGGACGAGGTCGAGCACGCGGCACGCATCGTAACGAATCGGCACGGCAGCGGAAGACCGGCGTACAATCACACCATGCGCGCAGCCGCCGTCGATCCGGTGGAAATGTGGGCAACACAAGCACATGACCTGGCCCTCACCCAGCCAGAGACCTATGGGCGTCGAATCGTCCTGCGGGCGCTGATCGGCTCGCTGATCCTCCACTCGGTCACGTTGCTGGGCGTGTTGGCGGGGATCGCCGGGGTGGCGACGGCCCTGATCACCGGCACCCATTGGTTCTACCTGGCCGGCCTGGCCGCCTTCGCGCTCTCGGGAATCTGGTTTCACAACCTCACCCGGTCGATCGACGTCACCCGCGGCGTGCGCGTCACCACCGCCACCGCGCCCGCGTTGCTGGCGGTGATCGAACGGGTGGCCAAAGAGATCGGCGCGCCGATGCCCACCACGGTGGAGGTCGTGCCGGAGTTCAACGCCTGGGTTCAGGTGGCGCGGCGCCCCCGCGGCCAGTGGAAGATCTCGCTCGGGTTGCCGCTGATGCTGGCCACCGAGGTGCCCGACTTCACCGCGATCATCGGCCACGAGCTCGGTCACTTCGTCTCGGGCACCCTGGGCGCGCGGGTGGTGTGGTCGCAGCAGTCGAGCTGGTTCTCGACCTTCGAGATGCTGCGCGGCTCGCGGTGGATGTCGGTGGTGCGCGAGCTGTTTCGCGACTGGGGCGAGCGCTTTGGGGCCGAGTCGGTGGCGATGGCGCGCCGTCACGAGCTCACCTCCGATCAGGCCGGGGCGAAGGTGGCCGGCGCCGAGGCGATGGCGCGGGGCCTGATTCGCATGGCGCTGCTCAACCGGCTGCTCTGGGAGCGCTTCTGGCCCGACATCTGGCGCCGCGCCTGGCACGGGCCGCCGCCCGAAGACGTGTTCTCCGACCTCGGGCACTTTCTGGGCGTGCTCGATCGCGCCGACGTCGACCGCTTCTTCCGGTCCGAGATCTCCGATCAGACGCTGGCGTTCGACGTTCACCCTTCGCTGAGCGATCGCCTCAAGGGCCTGGGGCAGCGCGCGGTGGTGCCGCCGCCGATCTCCCGGTCGGCCGCCGTCGAGCTGCTCGGCAAGTCGCTGCCCGAGCTGACCGTGCAGCTGGGCCGGTGGTGGATCTCGCGGGTGAGGTACGAGTGGGAAGAGGAAACCGAAGAAGCGAAGACGCTCGCCCGCAGGCTCGAGACCAGCGCCGGCCGTCACGCCGATGAGCTCGGGCCGGCCGAGGCGTTCGAGATGGCGCGCGCGCTTCGGCACTCGGGGCGGCTCACCGAGGCGCTGCCGTTCTACCGGCGCGGCGCCGAGTTCTCCGACGGCCATTGGCGCCCGCGGCTCGCGTTCGGGCTGGCGATGCTGGAGCTGGGTGATGCGAAGGGCCTCACCGAGCTGGGGCTGGGCGTGTCGCTCTCACAAGGCGAGCCGGAGGCGATCTTTCGCGCCTGGGCCGCGGCGCGGAGGTTTCTCGAGGCGCGCGGCGAGGCGCTGAACAAGAACCCGTTCACCGGCGCGTACCACAAGCTGAGGCTGCGGGCCGGCCGCAACGAGGCGCTCCGCGAGTGGGGCCGGCCAGCCGTCTGGTGAGCTCAGCCGCCGCAGCAGGTGAGCGGCCGCGGCGTCGCGCAGGTGTTGCTGTACGACTGGTAGGCGCCGGTGCCGTCGATGAAGCCGGCGTAGTAGCCGGTGATGCCCTGCTGCCAGCCGCTGCAGTCGGAGCCGCTGTAGTAGCGATCGCGCGGCAGCGGAGTGGGTGACGAGCTGCTCGGGTAGCTGGAGGGGTCGATCCACGCCTGGCCGCCCGGCACCGTCGTGCCCGAGCCGGTGAACTGGTACTCGCGGTAGGTGCAGAGGTGCGCGCCGCTGAACTCCGCCGCGCACTTCGCGTTCGCGCCCAGCAGGCCGCCGAGGTTGCCGGTGTAGGTCAGCGCGGTGAAGCCGCGGAACCAGTTGGTCGGCCCACGGCAGCAGGCGATCGCGCGCGCGGTGTCGCAGGTGTTGCTGTACGACTGATAGGTGCCGAAGCCGTCGACGAAGCCCGCGTAGTAGCCGGTGACGCCCTGCTGCCAGCCGCTGCAGTCGGAGCCGCTGTAGTAGCGATCGCGAACCTCGGGCGAGGGCGAAGAGCTGCTCGGGTAGCTCGAAGGGTCGATCCACGCCGCGCCGTTGGGCACCGCCGTGCCCGAGCCGGCGATCTGGTACTCACGGTAGGTGCACATGTGCGAGCCGGGCAGCTCGGCGGCGCACTTCGCGTTCGCTCCGAGAATGCCGCCCAGGTTGCCGACGTAGGTCGCGGCGGTGAACCCCGCGAAGGTGAAGCCACCGGTCGCGCTCGCGGTGTAGCCCGCGTCGCCGCCACCCATCGGGCCCGGAGGCCCCGGAGGACCTTGCGGCCCGGTCGCTCCCGGGCTGCCCGGCGAGCCCGCCATGCCCGGCGTTCCCTGAATGCCCTGCTGACCGGGGTTGCCCTGTGCGCCCGGCTGACCCTGAGCGCCGTTGCAGACGTAAGAGACGCCGCCGTCGGGCGCGATCACCTGCACACCTCCGGTGGGGCACGAGCCGCCGTCGATCGCGTTCACCCCCACCGAGACGCCATCGGCGCCCGCGGGGCCGGGGTCGCCCTTGTCGCCCTTCGCGCCGGTGTCGCCCTTCGGTCCCTGCGGGCCGGTCAGCACTCCGCCGTCGACGGTGAGCACCATGCCCGGGTCGCCCTTGTCGCCTTTCTCGCCGGGGTCGCCCTTGTCACCCTTGTCGCCTTTGGGACCTTGAGCGCCCGCCAGCCCCTGGGGACCTTGCGGCCCTTGCGGACCCTGCGCGCCCTGAGAGGCGGGGTGATTGGGACACGCCAGCAGCGCCAAAGACGAGAACAGGTAGAGCCGTCGCACGTTTGCCAGACACCCGGGCAGAGGCCGGAGTGAAACGAATCAACACTTTCAAAACCGCGGGCGACGGCATCCACTCAGAGGCCGATGAGAGCGTATTCGTTCGCCCGAAACGGCCTGCCGGTGAGGATCGGGATGACGGTGGTGTTGCTGGCCGGCATCGGCTTCTTCGTGGCGATGATGGTGCTGGTTTCGCACCACGAAGAGCTCCGCTGCGAGCCCGATGCGCGCTGCGTGCACGTCGAGCACTACCCGTTCGGCATCGACCTCTCCGACGCGCTGCCGAAGGTGACCCAGGCCGAGGTGATGTGGGACCCCGGCGGCCGCTCGATGGCGCTCAAGCTGGTGCTGCGGCACGACGACGGCTCGAAGAGCGAGTACCAGGGCGTGGGGAAGAACGGCGAGCGCGCCGAAGAGACCGCCCGCGCGATCAACGCCTTCCTCGCCCACCCGGCGGGCGAAAAGGCGTTTCCCCTGCGCGACGGCTCGATCCCGGTGGCGATCTTTCTCGGGGTGCTCGCGCTGGCCGGAGCGCTGCTGGTGCCCACGTTCTTCACCCGCATTCGGCTGGCGCGCGAAGGCAACATGATCACCGTGGTGGTCGGCCGCTGGCCGGCGCGTCGGCGGGTGATCGAGCTCCCGGCCGACGCGGTGCGCTTCGGCACTCGCCCGATGGTGATCAACGGCGAGCCGTTCTTCAGCGTCTGCGCCGAGCGCACCGACTGCGAGGCGGTGGTCGAGCTCGGGGTGGTGAGCCGCTTCGAGTCGGTGGCGATGAAGCGGGTCGAGGCGCTGCGGGCCTGGCTGGCCGGCGTCACTCCGTGAACGGCGAGAGGTAGCGCCAGGCCTGCACCAGCCAGAGCGCCCCGGCCGCGAGAAACGCGCTCGCCGCCAGCGTCATCCAGAGGAAGTAGTGGCCTGGCTCGATCGCGAGCAGCACCCGCGCCGTCACCGAGATCACCGCCAGCGCCGCCAACCCGATCAACGGCAGCGGAGCACGCGACAGCAGCGACATCTGGTTGGCGTGGGCGAGCACCACGTGGGTGCCGACGCTGAGCGCCATCACTCCGAAGGTGCCGAGGTAGACGATGTGCATCAGCCCGTTGCGGTACACGGGGAACGCCGCCGCCAACGCCAGGCCAAAGGGCAGGGTCCACGCGCCGAGCCAGACCAGCCAGGCGTTGAGCCCGGGCCGGGTGGGGCGCCGCCAGAGCTGGGCGCCCGCGACCAGCGAGTACACGGCGATCGCCGCGCGCACGCCCAGCCCCAACCGGTCGGACACCAGGCCTTCGACGAAGTAGGTGCCGATGAAGGCCGAGAACAGCGCGACCTGGAGCAGTTTGCCGCGCAGGCTCGGCGCGCGGGTGGGAGGTTGGCCCCGGGTGATCACCGGCACCAGAAACGAGCCGACCCCGAGCACCAGGCCCGAGACCACCGCTTCGAGCACCAGCCGGCGGCCGATGTCGTGGAGCCACATCGCGCCTCGCGCGGCGGCGACTCCGGTGAGCACGCTGGCCGCGATGCCGCACACCAGCGACAGCGGCACCCAGACCAGGTGGTCGTCGGGCGGGCGGGTGAGCCGCGAGCGCAGCAACCGCGAGCCGACGAAGTAGAGCAGCAGCACCACCTGCGAGAGGTAGAAGACCTGGCTGAGCGCCCACTGATCTTCCCAGGCGGTGATCGCGAGCGCGATCGGCGACAGCGCGGCGATCAGGAGCTGCACCAGCGACGGCGGGGCGGCTCCGGTGCGGCGGGGAATGAAGGTGAGCAGAAAGCCGCTCACGAAGCACATCACGAAGCCCTGCACCTGGGTCATCGCGTGAAAGATCGGCCGGTAGCGGCCCAGCTGCGCAGCGAACAGCAGCCACTGCCCGACGCCGGCGAAGGCGAGCGCCACTCCGACCGGGAAGAGCACCCGGTACGGGTTTCGTTGCCACGGAGCGACGCCTTCCATCGGAGCCAGGTGCAGCGAAACGGGCGCGGTCATGCGGTCAGCGCCCCTTCTCGGCGGTTTCTGCGCAAGCGATGCAGTACCGCGTCTCGGGCAGCGCGTTGAGCCGCTGGGAGCCGATCGCTCCGCCGCAGTTCTCGCACCGGCCGTACTTTCCTGCGTTGATCCGGTCGAGCGCGGCGTCGATCTCCACCAGCTCGGTCGCTTCTCGATCACCCAGCGGCTCAGCGGAGGAGATGACGGTCCGGCGGCGAGCCAGAGCCTGTGCTGCCTTCTCGGTGATCGTTCTCATGATGCAGGTCGGGAGTTCATACGGCGTGCCGAAACTGGGGCTGGCTCGACCCGCGAGCCCGAACGCAAAACCTGCGCGAGGCCCTTTGCGCCCCCCGCCCGGCGCAAAGGTTGCGCCCAGGGCTCCCAAAACCCCAGGCGCATGTTTTGCTACCGGTACCAGCCATGAATCCCCAACGCATTCTGGTGGTCGACGACGAAGAGAACGCCCGCACCGCCCTTGCCAGCCTTCTCACCGAGGAGGGGTACGAGGTCGCACAGGCAGGCGACGGCGAGGCGGCCCTGGCCCTGTTGGCGGAGTTTCAGCCGGCGGTGGTGCTGACCGACGTGCGCATGCCCAAGCTCGATGGCCTGGGGCTGATTCAGAAGGCGCGCGAGACCGGCTCCGAGACGGTGTTCGTGGTGATGACCGCCTTCGGCAGCATCGAGACCGCGGTGCAAGCGATGCGCGCGGGTGCCGAGAACTACCTGGTGAAGCCGCTGGAGCTGTCGGCGGTGCAGGTGGTGCTCGAGAAGGCGCTCGAGAAGCGGGCGCTGGAGCGCGAGACCAAGCAACTGCGCGCCCGGGTGCGTGAGCGGTTCCGCATTCCCAACATCGTCGGCGAGTCGGCCGAGCTGCAGGGCGTGTTCGAGGTGATCAGCCGCGCCGCGCCGACCCGCGCGACCGTGCTGGTGCTGGGCGAGTCGGGCACCGGCAAGGAGCTGGTGGCGCAGGCGCTGCACGAGCAGTCGCCCCGCAAGGACAAGCCGTTCATCAAGGTGAACTGCGCCGCGCTCTCGGAGTCGCTGCTGGAGAGCGAGCTGTTCGGTCACGAGAAGGGCAGCTTCACCGGCGCGACCGGCCGGCGCGAAGGCCGCTTCGAGCTCGCCGACGGCGGCACCCTGTTCCTCGACGAGGTGGGTGAGATCTCGCCCTCGCTGCAGATCAAGCTGCTGCGCGTGCTCCAGACCCGCGAGTTCGAGCGGGTGGGCGGCACCCAGACGGTGAAGGTCGACGCGCGCCTGGTCGCCGCCACCAACCGCGACCTCGCGGCGGAGGTGAAGGCGGGCCGCTTTCGCGAAGACCTCTTCTACCGGCTCAACGTGGTGGCGGTGACGCTGCCGCCGCTGCGCCAGCGCAAGGGCGACATTCCCGCTCTGGTGAGCCACTTTCTCGAGAAGTACTCGTCTTCTTACGGCAAGACGGTGAAAGGCCTGGCGCCGGGCACGCTGAACGCGCTGCTCGCCCACAGCTGGCCGGGCAACGTGCGCGAGCTCGAGAACGCGATCGAGCGCGCGGTGGTGCTCTGCAAGGGCAACGAGCTGGTGAGCGACGACCTGCCACCGTCGATCTCCGGGCCTCGCCCGAAGGACACCCCGACCGGCTCGCTGATCCCCGGCGCGACGATGGCCGAGATCGAGCGCGAGGCGATTCTTCGCACCCTCGAGATGGTGGGCGGCTCGACCGCGCGCTGCGCCGAGGTCCTGGGCATCAGCGTGCGAAAGATTCAGTACCGGCTGAAGGAGTACGGCTCGGGCGTGACCACGACCGACGACGACGAGACCACTCCTGAGCCGCACTGAAGGCGCCTAGGTGTTTCGCATCACCAGCACCGGAATCGTCGCGTGGTGAACCACGCGCTCGGCGATCGACCCCAAAAGCAGCCGCTTCACCCCGGTGTGGCCGTGGCTGGCGAGCACGATCAGATCGAAGCCGTTCGCCTTGGCGTAGTCGCAGATCTCCGCCGGCGCCGGCCCATCGATCACCGCGGTGGCGATGGTGGCCTGGGTGGGCAGCCGCTGCAGCTGGGCGGCGATCGACTTCTGGGCCGCCTGGTGGAGCGCGGTCTCCAGCGAATCGAGCTGTGCCCCCGCCGGTGAGAGCTGGGAGGCGTAGGCGGTGTAGTCCGACAGCGGCACCACGTGGAGCAGGGTGATCGCCGCGCCGTACTGCGTCGCCAGCTCGATCGCCGCCGTCAGCGCCTCGTCGCTGTGAAGGCTGAAGTCGGTCGGCACCAGAATCTTCTTCGGTCGAAACGCCATGTGAGCCTCCGCCGGAATGTGTGCATCGCCCGTTCCCCGTGCGCCACCCGTTCGCCGCGCAACCGTTGCGCGGGGGGTTCTGGGCGACCGCAGGTTGGGGGTTGGCACCGTGCTCGCAAGCTCAGCCCCGATGGCCACCGGCTCCGCGCGCGCGCGTCTTCAGCCGCTCGACGTCACCCTGCGCCATGCCGCCGGCTACCAGTGGGCCCGCCGCTCGGTGCTCACCCTCTCGGTGGGGCTCACGCTCGGCCTGCCGCTCTGGCACCTGGCGGCGATGCGCGGCGCGCTCACCCCTCCGGCGTTGGGCGGCGCCGGCGCGATTCGGGTTCTCGGCGTCGAGCTGCTCGACCCGCTGGCGATCGCCTCGGTGGCGCTGGCGTCGGGGTGGTCGCGGGCGCTGTTCTTCGCCTCGCTCCCGGCGCTCCTGCTGGTGCTGCTGTTCGGCCGTTTCTTCTGCGGTTGGGTGTGCCCGTACCTGCCGGTGCTGGCGGCCAGCAACGCCACCCGCTGGCTGCTCACCAAGCTCGGCCTTCGCCCGCTCGACCTGAGGCTGCCGCGCTCGACCGCCTTCGCGGTGCTCGCCGCGGTGCTGGTCGCCTCGGCGTGGCTGGGCGTGCTGGTGCTGCCGCTGGTCTACCCCCCGTCGGTGATCGGCCGCGAGGCGTTCAACGCGCTCTACTTCGGAGGGCTCGGCTCGGGCGCGCTGCTGGTCGCGGGCGCGTTCGTGTTCGACACCTTCGTCTCCAGGGCGGGGTTCTGCCGCAGCCTCTGCCCCGGCGGCGCGGCGTTCACCGCGCTGTCGCAGCTCTCGCCCTTCACCGTGAAGCGCGACCCGAAGGCCTGCACCGACTGCACCGTCTGCGACGTGGTCTGCAACCTCGGTCAGCGGCCGATGACCAGCCGCCTCGACGCCGGCTGCGAGCGGTGTGGCCGCTGCGTCTCGTCGTGCCCGACCGAGGCGCTGTCAATCGGCCTCGGCACGCCGCCGCTGTTTCGAAAACCGGGAGAGCGGCCATGAACCGGCGCGCGCTGTTGGGGGCCGCCGCCACGCTCGCGGCCGTCTCGCTGGCCCCGAAGAAGGCGCTCGCCGCGCCGGCGATTCGGCCTCCTGGAGCGCTCCCGCGCGGCGACTTCGAGCGGGCCTGCATCGGTTGTTACCGCTGCGCCGAGGTGTGCCCTCCGCTGGCGATTCAGTTCCCGCCGGTGCTCGGGCTCGCGGAGGCCTTGCCGTACCTCGACACCCGCGCGCGCGCCTGCGTGCTCTGCATGAAGTGCACGGTGGTGTGCCCGACCGGTGCGCTGGAGCCGGTGGCGCCACAGGAAGTGAAGATGGGCGTGCCGCGGCTGCACCGCGATCGCTGCCTCAGCTGGAGCGGCGCCGGCAACTGCCGCCTCTGCCACGAGGTGTGCCCGTACCCCGAGCGCGCGGTGGAGCTGGTCGGGCCGCAGCTGGCGCCGCTGTTCCATGCCGAGGGCTGCGTCGGCTGCGGGCTCTGTGAAGAGGCGTGCCCGGAGGAGGCGCGCGCGATTCGAATCGTCCCCAAGGGCTCGGCCGGGTGAGGCCGCCGCTCTCGAACGTGCGCCGGCTGATGAACCGGCGCGATCTGCTCAAGCTCGCTCCGGTGGCGGGGGTGGCGGCCGCGGGGGCGGCGTACCTCTCGACCGGGCTGCGCGAGAAGGTCGAGGTGCGCAAGGGCACCTGCCGCTTCTGCCTCGCGCACTGCGGCTACGAAGCGCAGGTCTCGGGCGGCAAGGTGCTGCGGGTCGACGGCGATCTCGGCTCCCGGCGGCACGGCTTTCTCTGCATGCACGGCTGGGCGCTGCGAGAGGTGTTGGCGTCGAAAGACCGGCTGCGCCGCCCGCTGCTTCGCCACGGCGACGACTTCATCGAGCTGCCCTGGCCCGACGCGCTCGGCGAGCTGGCGAAGCGGCTGAACGAGGTGAAGGCGCGCCACGGAGCGGAGGCGTTCGCGGTGCTCACCGGCTGGCCGCTGGTGCGTCACCCGATCGTCGGGTGGATTCACCGCTTCGCGCGGGCGTTCGGCTCTCCCAACGTCGGCACCGTGGCAAGCCTCTGCGAGGCCTCGGCGCGAATGGGTCAGGCGCTCACCGCGGGCTCGAAGTACGCCGCCGACGTGCCGCACAGCCGAACGGTGGTGCTGTGGGGCGCGAACCCCTCGGTGTCGGCGCCGCCGGTCGCTCCCAGCCTGGCGCGGCGGGCGGAGGAGGGCGGGCTGATCGTGGTCGACCCGGTGCGCACCGCGATCGCCGAGCGCGCGTCAGAGTGGCTCTGCGTTCGGCCCGGCACCGACGGCGCGTTGGCGCTGGCGATGGCGAACGTGATTCTGAGCGAAGGCCTGTACGACCGGGCCTGGGTGAGCGAGCACGTGCTCGGGTTCGAGGCCTTCGAGGCGCTGGCGCAGCGGCACCCACCGGAGGAGATCGCCGCGCTCACCTCGGTGCCGCGGGAGCAGCTGGTGCGGGTGGCGCGGCGGCTGGCGACCGAGAAGCCGGTTCGCATCTGGCCGGGGCTGGGCGTGGAGCACCACCGCAACGGCGTTCAAACGGTGCGGGCGTTGGTCGCGCTCGAGGCGCTCTGCGGCCGCTTCGACGACGGCTTCGACGATCCCGGGGTGCTGACTCCGGCGAGCAGCTCGGCGCCGGGCAAGCCGCTCGCCGCCCTGCCGCGGATGAGAACGCCGGAGCCGGTGCCGCCTCCGGTTCGCGCCCGGCCGATCGGCTACGAAGAGGCGCCGCTGTTCGAGATCTACAACCGCGAGGCGCAGGGCAACCTGCTCGCCGACGCGGTGCTCGAAGATCGGCCGTACCCGGTTCGGGCGCTGATGCTGATCGCCAGCAACTTCCTCGTCACCGGGCCCGACAGCCCGCGCGTCTCGAAGGCGGTCGACAAGCTCGAGCTGCTCACCGTGGTGTCACCGTTTCTGACCGCCTCGGCCCAGCGGGCCGACCTGGTGCTGCCGGCGAGCACCTTCGCGGAGGGGATCGCGGTCGAGGGCGACGAAGGCCGGCTGAGCGCCACCGGCGTGGTCGACCCGGTGGGCGAGTCGTGGCCCGACTGGAAGGTGCTGTTCGAGCTCGCCCGCGCGCTCGGGTTGGAGTCGTACTTCCCCTGGCGCACCATCGACGAGGCCGAGGCGGCGCCGAAGGTGGAGTGGATGCGCGACGACGCCCACCAGCCGGTGCAGGAGACCGCGGGCCCGTTTCCCACTCCGAGCGGCAAGCTCGAGCTCGCCAGCGCGCTGCTCGCCCAGCACGGTCACCCGGCGCTGCCCGAGTGGACCCCGCCCGAGCCGGCCACCGCCGAGTTCCCGCTCCGGCTGGTGACCGGGCCGCGCACCCGCGCGTTCATCAACTCTCAGTTTCGCCAGATTCCCTCGGTGCTCTCGCAGCAGCCCGAGCCGCTCGCCACGATTCACCCTTCGCAGGCGAGCCGGCTGGGCCTCACCGACGGTGAGCGGGTCGCGGTGGTGACCGCGCGCGGCCGGCTGGTGTTCAAGGCCCACGTCACCGATGGCATTCACCCCGAGACGGTGGTGGTTCCCGCCGGGTGGGAGAGCGCGAACCCGAACGCGATTCTGCCCGCGCCGAAGAGGGATCCGATCAGCGGGTTTCCCGAGTTTCGCGGCGCCATCTGCAGGCTCGAGCGCGCCTGAGCTCAGCGCGCCAGCGGGAAGCGAATCACGAACCGCGCGCCACCGCTGCTGCCGGCCTCATAGCGAATCGTGCCCGAGTGTTGGGTGATGATCCCATGCACGATCGGCAGCCCGAGCCCCGAGCCCTGCGCTTTGGTGGTGAAGAACGGCTCGAAGATGCGGTCCCGCACCTCGGGTGGAATGCCCGGCCCGGTGTCTTCGACCGACAGCTCGGCCTCGACGCCCGCGGTGGAGGTGGCGACGGTGACCTTGCCTTCCTTCGGGGTCGCGTCGAGCGCGTTCAGCACCAGGTTCATCAACACCTGGCGGAGCTGGTCTTCGCTGCCGTTCACGAACACCGCCGGCCCGAGCTTTCGCACCATCTTCACTCCGCGGCGCTCGGCGTCGGTCTCGATGAAGTCGAGCACCCGGTTGGCGAGCGCCACCAGGTCGACCCGCGCGCCCTTGATCTCCCGGGGGCGGGCGAGCTGCAGAAAGTCCTGCAGAATGTGATCGAGCCGTCGAATCTCGTCGCGCACCAGGCCGAGCGGCTCCATCAACGCCGGCCGCAGCTCTTCGGGCAGCTTGCTCACCCGGCGCTCCATCACCGCCAGCTGGAGCGAGGCGGCGTTGAGCGGGTTGCGAATCTCGTGCGACAGCCCGGCGGTCATCGTACCGACCGCGGCGAGCTTCTCGGCCACCCGGGCGCGGTCGGCGAGCTCACGCTTCTCGCTCTGCAGCTTCACGTCGCGGAGCGCCTGCTCCAGCGTCAGCAGCAGCTCGGGCGGCGCCACCGGCTTCATCAGGTAGGCGAACGCACCCGCCCGCACCGCCGCCGCCGCGGTCTCCACCGTGCCGAAGCCGGTGAGCATCACCACCGCGCTGTCGGGGTGCCGCTGCTTCAGCTCCGCTGCCAGCTCCGAGCCGTCGCGATCGGGCAGCCGCAGATCGACCAACGCCACGTCGTAGCCCTCCGCCGCGATCACCACCGCCGCCTGCGCGCTGGCCGCGGTGCGCACCTGGTACCCCGCGTCGGCGAGCAGCTCCTGGAGGTTGTCGAGCAGCGTGACGTTGTCGTCGACGCAGAGGACCCTCGCGCTCACCTTGGTTTCACCGCTTCGGCATGGAGCGCGTTGAGGTGGGCGAGCAGCCGCTGGGTCTCGAACGGCTTCACGAACAGGGTGTGGGGCGGCAGCGCGGTCGCCTGGGTGGGAAAGCCGGTGATCACCACCAACGGCACTGCGGGAAAGCGCTCGGCCAGCCGCTTCGCCGCCGCGCCGTCGAGCGAGCCCGGCAGCCGCAGATCGACCACCGCCACCATCGGCCTGGCGCCGAACAACGCCTCAGCCTCTTCGAGCGATCGGGCGGCGAGCACCGCGAAGCCCTCGTTGGTGAGCAGCTCGCAGAGGTTGTCGGCGAACGCCTCGTCGTCTTCCACCAGCGCCACCACCGCGTTGCGGCGCGCCTTCGCCAGCAGCGCGGTCAGCCGGGGAATCGGCACCGGCTTCGACAGCACCGCCAGCAGCCCGGCGCGCCGCGCGTCGTCGAGGTCGTGCTCCGCGGTGTAGGCCGAGACCACCACCGCCGGGAGGCCCGGGTCGGCCCGCCGCGCTTCGTGCACCAGCTGCGCGCCGCCCATGCCCGGCATGCGCATGTCGGTCACCAGCGCGTCGTAGCGTCGGTCGCGCACCAGCTTCACCGCCTGCGCGGCGTCGGTCGAGAGGGTCACCTCGTTGCCCTCGTCGCGGAGAATCTCCGCCACGTTCTCACCGAAGGCGCGGTTGTCGTCGACCAGCAGGTAGTGCCGTGGGCTCATGCCGGCGCCTCCGGGAGCCTGACCACGAAGCGCGCGCCGCCCCCCGGGCGCGGCTCGTAGAAGACGGTGCCCTCGTGGCGCTCGACGATACGCCGCACCAGCGCCAACCCCAGCCCGATGCCCTTTTCCTTGGTGGTGATCAGCGGCTCGAACAGCCGGCGCAGCGTCGCCGGGTCGACCCCCTGGCCATCGTCGTCGACCTCGATGCGTACGAAGCCGTTGAGTTGTTTGCCGTTGATCCAGACGTGGCCGGTGTCTCCCGCGGCGTGGACCGCGTTCTGCGCCAGGTTGAGGAACACCTGCCGCAGCTGCCCGGCGTCGCCGCTCACCTGCTGAAGGGTGTCGAGGCCCTGCACGGTGAGCGTCAACCCGGGCGGGCGAATCACGGTGGCGACCGCGCTCTCCACCACCTCGAGCAGCGCTAGCCGGGAGCGCACCAGCGGCCGGTCGCGGATCATGTCGAGCAGGTTGGAGATGATACCGTTGGCGATCTTGAGCTGATCGCCGATGCGATCGACGTGCTTCTTCGCCCGCTCGTCGGCGCCGATGCGGCCGCCGAGAATGTAGAGCGAGGTCTCGATCACCCCGAGCGGGTTGCGCAGCTCGTGGCCGATCGAGCCGAGCAGCTGGCCGAAGGTCGAGAGCCGCTCCTGCCGCGCCTGCTGGGCGAGCAGATCTTCGCGGTAGGTGTGGAGCATGATCGCGATCTCGAGATCGAGAATCTTCGCCAGCGCCCGCCGGGTGTCGGCCCGCTGCTCGGTCGGGATGCGCCCGTCGATCACGTCGGAGAGCTCGCCGTGGAGCACGTTCATCGCTCCGAACATGTAGTGCTGGGGCAGGGCGATGCGCACGTGGAGCCGGCCGATGCGGCAGCGCAGCTCGTAATAGGCCTCGTCCCACGGGCCCTGGAGCAGCTTCTCCATCCACGCCTGGAGGGTGACCTTCAGCCGGCCCACGCTGCTCTCGCCGCCCACCAGCGCGGTGCGGGCGCCGTCGTGCTTCAGAATGCGATCGTAGAAGACCTCGCTGATCCGCACGAACTCCGGCTTGGCGATCGGGTGAAGCGCGCGCAGGGCGGCTTCGTCGTTCGCGTCGAAGCCGACGTATCGCTTCAGCTCCTCGAACAAAGTTTCGGGCACCGGCGCACGCTGCCACTGGCCCAACCAGCGGGCAAGCTCAGCGGTCGCTCATCGGGGCCCTTCTCCAGAACCACGAGGCACCACGTAGCCGGCGCGGGTCGCCAGCCAGCGGGCGAGATCGATCGGGGTGACGATGCCGACCACCTTGCCGTCGGCGGAGAGGATCGGCACCCGGTGCACCCGCTCGTACGCCATCAGCGCCGCCGCGTGAGCGAGCGAAGAGCTCTCGGGCAGCCCGAAGGCCGACTCGGTCATCACCTCGGCGACCGTTCCCGTCGGGCACTTCCACGCGTAGGTCTCGTGCGCCTCGCGAAGCAGGTCGGTCTTCGAGACCATTCCGATCGGCTTGCCTTCGCGATCGACGACCGGCACGCCGCTGAAGCGCTTCTGAATCAACAGCTCGGCGAGCGCCTTGGCGGGCAGATCGGGCGCGACGCAGGTCACCTCGGTGGTCATCACCTCCGAGACCTTGGTGTGCTCGAGCAGCAGCGCGAGCGCGCCATCGACCGAGAGGTGCTGGCCGGTGCGCGGAGGCAGCGGGCTGGGCGCGCGAGCCGCACGGCAGATCACGTGCTTCCCGTGGGGATCGTTCAGCCGAACGTGCTCGCACTGCTCGCAGCTGACGCACCGCTCGACGTCGGTGGAGTGGCCCAGCACCGGGCAGAAGATCGAGTGGTCGTCGGGCTGCGGGTGCTTGCTCTCCACGTGGCGGGTTCGAACCGGAAGCCGTTTGGAGAGGTCGTTCACCACCCACGGGTGAAGCAAGTGGCGCGCCCGGATTTTGGGCCGTTTTCGCGCAAAACCTGCGCGGAACCCCCTGCCCGGCGCAAACCTCTCGCCTCGGTCGCACGCGCCCCGACGGGGGCCGCGCTGGCACTTTCGCTGCAGCACAGCCGCTCATGATTCGGGTGTGTCTTCTGGTGGCGGTCGTGTCGGCGGCACAGGCGTGGGCCGCTGACACGCCCGACGCTGGAACCCCGGCGAAGGCGGCGAAACCGCCGGCCAAGGTGGCTCCGGTGAAGCGCGAGCTCACCCCGCCTTCGTACCTTCCCGAGATGGCGCGCGAGTACCTGCACCGAAGAATGGAGCGGCACGGCCGCGACATGCAGGAGCTGATGTTCTCGGTGGTGCTGCTCACCCGCGAGGTGGCGCGCGACTGCGCGACCCGCATCGCCACCGAGCCCCGGCTGGCGCGGCCCGAGCAGTCCGACGAAGACACCCTGAACCGGGCGTTGCCTCCGCGCTTCTTCGTGCTTCAAGACGAGCTCCGCGATCGCGCGAAAAAAGTTGCCGACGCCGCCACCACCGGCACCGACCAACAGCTCGGCGCCGCCTACGCGAAGCTGACCGAGACCTGCATCGCCTGTCACTCCGTCTACCTGAACCCCTGAGCGCGGCTAGACTGCGCGTGTGAGCCAGGGGAGTGACGACTCGATCACGCTGCCCCAGTCGTCGCCTCCGTCGCCGCGGCGCACCAGCGACGAGCCGCTGAAGCCGGGCCGGGTGGTCGATCGCTACGTGGTGCTCCACCGGGTCGGCAAGGGCGGCATGGGCGTGGTCTACGCCGCCTACGACCCGCAGCTCGATCGCAAGGTCGCGATCAAGATCCTCCGGCCCGACGTGCCTTCCGACGCGCCCCGCCAGCGGTTGCTGCGCGAGGCCCAGGCGATGGCCCGGGTCTCTCACCCGAACGTGATTCGGGTCTACGACGTGGGCACCGTCGACGACGTGGTGTTCATGGCGATGGAGCTGGTCGAGGGGGAGGCGCTCAACGAGCTGCTGCTCCGCACCCAGCCGTCGTGGCGCGACTGCCTGCGCCTGTTCGTCGCGGCGGGGCGGGGCCTCGCGGCTGCTCACGGTGCGGGGCTGGTTCACCGCGACTTCAAGCCCGGCAACGTGCTGGTGGGCAATGACGGCGGAGTGAGGGTGATCGACTTCGGGGTCGCCCGGGCCTCCACCGTGGCGCGGCGCGATCTCGAAGTGCCGACCGCGGCGCGCGATCCCGACTCCTCGGGCGCGCTCGACTCGCCGCTCACCCGCGACGGCGCGTTGGTGGGAACGCCGCACTACATGGCGCCCGAGCAGCTCGCGGGGCAGCTGGCCGACGCGCACAGCGACCAGTTCGCGTTCTGCGTGGCGCTGTTTCAGTCGCTCTACGGCATTCGCCCTTTCCCGGCGGACACGTTCGAAGGCCTGAAGGTCGCGATCGCCGCCAACCGGGTGGCGGAGCCTCCCGCGGGCTCGAAGGTGCCGGCGAGGGTGAGGCGGGCGTTGGTGCGGGGGCTTCGCGCGGCGCCGGCCGAGCGCTGGCCCTCGATGGAGGCGTTGCTCACCGAGCTCGATCGTGACCCGACCGGGCGCTTCAAAAGAACGATCGGCATCGCGCTCACCGCGGGCGCGGCGGTGGTGGCGATCGCCGGCTGGCAGGTGAGCCAGGAGCGGGCCCGCTCCGCCTGTGCGCGCGCGGGCGCGTCGATCGGCGAGCACTGGAACGACGAGAAGAAGGCCCAGCTGCACCAGGCGTTCACCGCGACCGGAATGCCGTTCGCCGAGGCGTCGTGGGCGACCGCGGCGTCGCGCCTCGACGCCTACACCGCCGAGTGGAAGGCGATGCGCACCGAGGCGTGCGCGGTCACCCGTCTCGAGCACGCGCAGACCGAAGACCAGCTGGCGCTGCGGGTGAGCTGTCTCGACCAGCGCCAGCAGGAGCTCGCGGCGCTGGTGCTGCTGCTCAGCCGCCCCGACGCTCAGGTGGTGCAGGGCGCGGTCGAAGCGGCGCACGCGCTCACCTCGCTCTCGGGCTGCTCCGACCTGGTGGCGCTCAAGGGGCGCAGGCCGCCGCCGAGGGATCTCCCGGCGTTGATGGCGATCGATCGCGCGCGCGGAGAGCTGGCGGCGGTGAAGAGCCTCGCCGACTCGGGCCAGATCGCGCCCGCGCTCACCCGGGCGCACACCGCCGCCGAGCTCGCGCGGGCAGCCGGCTTCGCGCCGCTGATCGCCGAGGCGCTGGTGCGTCAGGGTGAGCTGCAGACCCGGGCCGGCGAGCGCAAACAAGCGGAGCAGACGCTGCAGGAGTCGGTCTGGTTCGCGCAGGTCGGTGGAGACGACGAGCTCGCCGCGCGCGGGTGGAACGCGCTGGCCTACCTGGTCGGCGTCGAGCTCGGCCGCGGGGTCGAAGGCCAGGCGTTCGGCAACTACGCGGCGGCGGTGATCGCGCGCGACGGCGACGACCCCGAGCTGCGGGCCGAGAACCTGTTGGACACCGGCTTGATGCTGCAGAAGGAAGGCAAGTTCGAAGAGGCGCTCAAGGTGCTGAAGGAGTCGCTGTCGCTGCGCGAGAAGGTGTTCGGGCCCGAGCACCCGGCGGTGGCGGCCGCGATGAGCAAGGTCGGCAACACCTACATTCTCGCGGGCCAGTTCAGCGACGCGCGGCAGTTCCAGGAGCGCGCGTTGGCGATTCGCTCGAAGCTGCTCGGCGCCCAGCACCCCGACACCTCCGCCAGCTACCACAACGTCGCGATCTGCCTCTCGCACCTCGGCGAGCGCGAGAAGGCGATCGGCTACCTTCAGCAGGCGCTCGACGCCGACACCGCCGTGTTCGGCCCTCACAGCGATCACACCGCCCAGACCCGGCAGACGCTGGCGAAGGCGTGGTTTCAGAACCACCAGAACGATCGCGCGCGCGCGGCGGCCGAGCAGTCGCTGGCCGATCTCACCGCCGCGTTCGGGTCCGACGCTCCCGATCTGTGCCCGACGTTGCTGTTGCTGGGCCGAATCGCGTTCGCCGAAGGCCGATACCCCGAGGCGCTGGCGTTCTTCTCGAAGGGGCTGGCGATTCGCGAGAAGCAGATGGGCGCCGACAAGCCGATCTTCGGCGGCTACCTCACCGGAGTGGGGAAGACCCAGCTCGCGCTTCATCAACCCCGGCTGGCGCTCGCCGCGTTCACCCGGGCGCGGGCGATCGGCAACGGCGCCAACGAGGCGTTCGAAGACCGCGCTGAGATCGCCTTCGGCCTCGCGCAGGCCACCTGGGACGGCGGCGGAGACAAGAGCGCCGCGGCCGACCTCGCGCTCGAGGCCGCCACCCTCTATCGCAGCGCCAAGGACCACGACGACGACGTCGCCCGGGTCGAGGCCTGGCTGAAGACGCACAAGCGCTGAGCGGCGTCAGGGCTTGATCTTCGAGATCGCCCGCTCGAGCGCGGCGAGCTCGGCCGCCGACAGCTCCGAGAACGACTCCGGCGCGTGCTCGGTGAGCGCGTTCACCTTCGCCAGCATGCTCCGGCCCGCGGCGGTCAGAGTGACGACCTTGAGCCGCCCGTTGGTGGGGTGGGGCGAGCGGAGCACCAGGCCGTGCTCTTCGAGAACGTTCACCGTCACCGTCGCCGCGGGCGCGTCGATGTCGAGCGCGTGGGCGAGGTCTTTCAACGCCATCGGCGAGGTGCCCAGCCTGCGCAGCGCGCGCGCCCGGCCGAACGGCAGCCCGGTGATCTCGGTCACCCGGCGGCGGTAGTCGGCCCGCGAGTCCATCACCGCGGTGACCAGCGCGTTCCACACCCGGTCGGCGGCTTTGCTCATGGCCGGCCTCCGTGGGCGGCGCGGTCGCTCTCTTCGATCAGCGCCGCCGCGCGCTTCAACGTCTCCTGGCTCCAGGCGCTGTTCGAGAGCAGCCCGAGCACCACGACGCTGGAGCCGGCCGCGATCGCCAGCGCGAAGAAGGTGTGCATCGCCGCGGTGAACCCCTGCGGGCCCTGGGCCTGAACGATGGTGCCGGCGATCGCCACTCCGAGCGAGGCGCCGATCTGCCGGCTGGTGGAGGCGACCGCGGCGGCCAGCCCGGCGCGCGCGCGCGGCATGCCCGAGACCGCGGTGTTGGTGATCGGCGCGTTCACCAGCCCGAAGCCGATGCCGAACACGACGTAGCAGCCGACGATCTTTGCCAGCGGCGTCTGCGGGTCGACCCCGCTGAGGGTGAAAGCGCTGGCGGCGATGCCGACGCCCGCGAGCACCAGGGGAATTCGGGTGCCGGCGCGGCCCACCAGCCAGCCCGAGAGCGGGGAACAGAATCACCGTCGCGACCGCGAGCGGCAGCGTGTAGAGGCCGGTGACGAACGCCGGCAGCCCGCGCACTTCCTGCAGGTAGAGCGTGTTCAAGAACAGGAAGCCCGAGAACGAGGCGAAGGCGAGCACCGCGACCACGGTGGCGCTGCTGAACGGCACGCTCCGAAAGAAGCGCAGCTCGATCAGCGGCTCCTTCAGCCGGGGCTCGTAGGCGATGAACGCCACCAGCGCCGCCGCGGTCCCCGCGAAGAGCGAGACGATCAGCGGCGAGCCCCAGCCGTGCCTCGGCCCTTCGATCACCGCGTAGGTCACCGCCGCGAGCATGCCGAGCATCAGCACCTGGCCGACCGGGTCGGCGCGTCGCGCCTCCGCCGCCTTCGACTCCGGCACGAACAGCCGCGCGAGCACGATCGCCGCGATGCCCACCGGCACGTTGATCCAGAAGATCGCGCGCCAGCCGACTGTCTGGGTCAGCCCGCCGCCGACCAGCGGGCCCAGGCCCATCGAAATGCCCACCACCGCGCCCCAGAAGCCGATCGCCCGGGCGCGCGCCTTGGGCTCGGTGAACACGTTGGTGATGATCGACATCGCCACCGGGTTGAGCATGCTCGCGCCCACCGCCTGCAGCATGCGAAACGCGATCAGCGCGTTCAGATCGGGCGCCAGGCTGCAGAGCGCCGACGCGGCGGTGAACACGGTGAGGCCGATCTGAAACACCCTCCGCCGGCCGAAGCGATCGGCGATCGAGCCCGAGAGCATCAGCAGGCTCGCCAGCACCAGGGTGTAGGCGTCGATCACCCACTGCAGCCCGGAGGTCGCCGCCTGGAGGTCGTGGCGAATCGAAGGCAGCGCCACGTTCACGATCGTCACGTCCATCGTGACCAGCAGCAGGCTCATGCAGCAGATCGCCAGCACCAGGTTCGGTCTGAGCTTCGTCGACATGCAACAGTTGTAATTACACAACTGTTGTAATGCAACAACTGTTTGAGCGGCCGGGCAGGGCCCGGTTCGACTCAGCTCGCCGCCGCGGCCTGGCGCTGGCGCACCGGGCCGGAGACCTCTTCGATCGCCGCCTTCAGCTCCTTGCGGAGCCCGAGCGCGAACGCCGCCTCGGCGGTGATGAACAGCGGGCCGACCAACAGGCCGACCAGGTCGTCGACGAACGCCGGCTTGCGGCCCTCGTAGTAGTGGCCGACGAACTGAATCACCCAGCCGATGCCGAACAGCGCCACCGAGGCGATCAGCCAGCTCGCGGTGGGGAGCGCGGCGAGCCTGGCGGCCAGCAGCGCCGAGCCGCTCAACAGCGCGCCCATGGTCAGCCCGAAGCGGAGGTCGAGGCGGAGGTAGAAGATCGTCGAGAGCGCGACCGCGACCCAGGCCGGGCTGAAGGTGAAGCCGCCGAGGTCGAACGCCGGGCGCGACAGGAACGCGGTGACCGCGAGCACGATCATCGGCACGCCGAAGATGTGGGTGGCGATGTTGCGCGGGTCGCGGTGGTAGTTGGCGTAGTTCGACAGCTGCTTGGTCAGTGCGTTCATGGGTGCCAAAGTACCGGGCAGGCGCCGGGCTGACTGTCGGCGGTACGACACTCTCTGCAGATGACGAAAACCGCACGTGACTTCAAGGGTTTGCTCGAGGCCGGCCGCTGGTTCGGCGCCATTTCAGGGCCGTTTCGGGAGGCGCTGCTCGACGCGGCGGTGGTTCGTTCGCTGCCCGAAGGCCAGCGGCTGTTCTCGCGCGGCGATGCCTGCGACGGGCTGTTCTGCGTCGTCGACGGAGCGATCACCACCACGGGCGTGGGCGTCAGCGGCAAGGAGGCGGTGCTGGCAGTGGTAGAGGCTCCCCAGTGGTTCGGCGAGATCGCGATCTTCGACGGGCTGGCGCGCACCCACGACGCGGAGGCGGCGGTCGACTCGATGGTGTTGCAGGTGCCGATGGCGGCGCTCGACGCGATCTTCGCTGCGCACCCGCAGTGGTGGCGTGAGCTCGGGCTGCTGCTGGCGGCGAAGCTCCGCGCGGCGTTCCTGGTGTTGGAGGACACCGCGCTCTCACCGCTGGTCTCGCGGGTGGCGGCGCGGCTGGTCTACATGGCGCAAGGCGATTGGGCCGACCGCAGCCGGCGGGTGGTGAAGGTCAGCCAGGAGCTGCTCGCGGCGATGCTCTCGGCGTCGCGGCAGTCGATCAACCAGACGCTCAAGCAGCTCGAGGCGCAGGGCCTGGTGAAGGTGGCGTACAAAGAGATCGAGATCCTCGACCTCGAGCGGCTGCGGGCCGTCTGAGGAGGTGCGTGATGTCGTGGCTGCTTCTGGTCGTCGCCGGGCTGCTGGAGACCTGCTGGGCGATCGGGCTGAAGTACACCGAGGGCTTCACCCGGCTGGTGCCGAGCGTGGTGGTCGGGGTGACGATGGCCGGCAGCATGTTGCTGCTCTCGTTCGTGACCCGAACGATTCCCACCGGCACCGCCTACGCGGTCTGGGTCGGCATCGGAGCGGTCGGCGCGGCGGTGCTCGGCATGGTGCTCTTTCGCGAGCCGGCGACGCCCGCGCGGCTGTTCTTTCTCGGGCTGCTGTTGATCTCGATTCTCGGGCTGAAGGTGACCAGCAGCGCCGGCTGATCAGTTCAGCAGCTTCGGGAGCACGAAGTACAAGTCGACGTCGTCGTCGCACTCGACGCAGCGCCCGCGAACCACGCGCAGGCCGAGCCGGGTGGTCTCGCCGAGGTTCTTCACCCGGCCTCCGCAGTGGCACCGGGCCGCCTCGACCACCTCGTCGATCGCGCGTGCCGACGAGAGCAGGGCAGGGTGGTCGGCGGAGTAGCCGGGAATCGACGCCCGCAGCGCCGCGTATTGCCGCCGCTTCCACGCCTTGCGAAGGGCGCGCGCGCCGACCACGCCCATCGCCAGCAGCAGTGCGAGCAGAATGAAGTCCACGTTCGAACCAGAATTTCACACTTCGGCGCCGGCTGGTGTTTACACCGCAAACAGTTTCACTGGAGGTTCACACCATGAAGCACCTTCTCGCGCTCGCCGTGCTGGTCGTGTCGTCGTCTGCGTTCGCCTCGATGACGCTCCGTTACGAGAACAAAGACTCGAAGGCCTACTCCGCCGAAGCGGTGTGCAGCGGCAGCAAGCAGGACCCGGTGAAGTTCTCGGCCAGCACCACCTCGTCGGTCAGCATTCAGGGCTCGTCGCCGTGCAAGGTCACCTTCAACGGCGAGACGATCACCTTCACCGGTGATGCGCACGTGACGATCAAGGACGGCAAGCTCACGAAGCAGTGACGTCGACCAGCTCGAACAGCCCGATCTCGGTCGGTGCTCCCAGCCGAATCGGGAGCGTGTTGGCGGTGCCGCGCGAGACGTGCAGCACCGAGCCGTTCTGCTCGAAGCGCCCGGCGGTGAACGGCGTGATCAACCGCGCCAGTGACAGCGCCGGGTGCAGCTTCACCAACCCGAACTGACCACCGTGGGTGTGACCGCTCAAGGTCACGTTCACGCGGCGCTCCACCGCTTCGGGCCAGAGCTTCGGGTCGTGCGCGAGGAGTAGCACCGGCATTCCCTCCGGTTTGCCGGCGAGGGCGGCCTGCATGTCGTCGCGGCCGGTCCAGGTGTCGTCGACGCCGGCGAGCCAGAACGCGCTCTGCCCGCGGCGAATCACCTCTCCGCGGTTGCGCAGCACGCGCACGCCGGCCTTCTCGAGAATCGCCGCCACCGCGTCGCCGTCGACGAAGTAGTCGTGGTTGCCGAGGCAGGCCCAGACGCCGAGCGGTGCCTTCAGGGCGCCGAGCAGCGGCGCGATCAGCTCGGCCTCATGCGGGCTGGCGTTGACGATGTCGCCGGTCACCACCACCAGGTCGGGCTTCAGCTTCGCCACCCGCTCGGCGATTCGGCGGAGCCGGCTCGGGCCCACCATGCCACCGGCGTGAATGTCGGAGACCTGCACCACCCTCAGCCCGGTGAGCTCAGGGCCGAGGCCGGGCAGCTCGAGCGGGCCGCCTTCGACCCGCGTCCACAGCTGACCGAACGCGCCGCCGTAGAACGCCATCATGAACGGGAGCGCCAGCGCGGCGAGGCGCACGTTCGACGTGAGCAGGCCGGGCGCCGCGAGCTGGATCACTCCGCCGATCACGCTGCCGAAGAACGCGTGGCCGAAGCAGGCGAGCAGCAGCAGGTAGCTGGGCGCGATGAAGAGGTAGAGCACCCACTCCGGCAGCGCGTTGGGGTTGCGCATGCGGGGGAGGTGAACCACCGGGCCGGCGAGCGCGGCGAGCGCCAGAAACGGCACCACCCAGAGCAGAAACAGCGCGAGCAGGTGCGAGCCGACCTGCGGAGCGAGGGTGTGCGCGGTCCAGACGACCTCCGCTTCGCAGAGCAGGAGGATGCCGAGAATGATGAACAGGAACGCGGGGCGGCGGAGACGGCGACGGGGATTCGATGCCAAAGCCACTTCAGAGGACCGCAGATGCGCGCGCCGGTCAAGGCACCCCGGCTGCGGCTACTTCCAGCGAAGGGTGAGGCGAAATTGCGAGGCGCCTTCGAGTGGCTCGAAGCGCTCCACGGTGCCCTGCCTGCCGGTGATCTCGAACATGAAGCGAAACACACCGCCCCAGGCGTGCTCGGCGACCAGCACGATCGGGCGCGGGTACTGAATGGTGATCGTGCCGCTGTTGGCATCGGTGGCGTGCCAGATGATCTTCACCGGGCGAATCGCCAGCTTCAGCATCGACTCGAGGCGGGCGGCGACGCTGGCCGGGCTGTTGCCGGTGAGCGCGAGCGCGACCTTGATCACCGGCATCACGACCGGGCCGAAGCTCTGCTTGGCGACCAGATAGTTGATGTCGGAGAGCTGCTGCGGGCCGTACTTCTTCACCAGCGTCTGCCAGATGTCTTCGACCACCGCGCCGGGAAACCAGCTCTCGGCGTTCGGCTCGGCCAAGGCCGCGCGGGTGGGCGGCTGCACCGCGGCGGCGAAGGTGTCGTAGATGCCGGCCTGGGTGAGTGCCTTCTTCAGAGAAGACACGTGCAACGAGCTGATTTCGAACGGATCCCCCACGCGCGCGGAGCGTAGCCGAGAAGTGCCACAGTGATGGTTTCGATCGTTCCTGTCGCCTCGTTCGGTGTCTTAGGTTTGAAGCATGTCACTCGAGGCACGTTTGATCGCCGCGGCGCTGGTGCTCTTCGCTTGTGGAAGCAAGTCGCGCACGGCCGGGCCGCTGGTGCTCGAGGCTTACGGTGGACCGGCCGGCAAGGTGGCGACCGAGGCGTTGACTCCGGAGCCGGGCGCCGGCACCGAGAAGACCTGCGACCCTCCGATCGACGCAGGCAGCTGTCAGCTCACCTCGTGCAAGTTGGGCGGCATCGGCAGCCCTGCTTTCGGTTTTGGCGACGACGGGCCGATCAGCGTGACCGCCGGCAAAGAGACGGTGTCCTTGACGTACAGCGGGAAGGGATACCCAACCGTGTATTTCCCCTCGTCGGTCACCCTCGGCACCGGCGGCACGATGCGTTTTCGCGGTGGGGGCAGCGGGGGAATTCCCAGCTTCGACGTCACCGCCACGATCCCAGGGGTCGGCGCCTTGAGCGCGCCGGTGGCCGCGGCCGACGGCGGAGTGACGAGCATCGATACCACCCAGGACCTGGTGTTGAACTGGGCGTCGATCCCCGCCGGGCAGATGCACCTGTATTGGTCTGGAGACTACGGCGGGCCTGGGTCGACCTTGGTCAGCCTCACGTGCACGTTCGACGGCAGCACAGGCTCGGGCGTCGTGCCGCAGGCGCTGCTGTCCTCGATGGCGCAGATGACCGACGGCGGCACCCAGTACCTCTCACTGGGTTCGGAGCTCGACGTCACCACCGTGGTCGATGGGCTCACCATCACCACCCAGAGTTATCAGGCCACCGACCCGCCCCAGCGGGACCTGAGCGTGGTGCTGCGGTAGGCGCAGCTCAGGCGTAGAAGCGCGCTTCGAGCACGTTACCGTCGAGATCGGCGAAATAGAAAGCCTCGGGAGCGGCGCCTCGCGCGCCGTAGGAGCCCTGAATCGGCTCGGCCATCGCGACCTTGGCCGCGCGGAGCCGCTCCTGAAGCGCGAGGTAGTCGGCCTTCGGCATCGAGAGGCAGAGGTGGCTCACCCGGTGGCCGGCGGCGCCTTCTTCACCGAACATCGAGTCGATCAGCGGCGCCGCCATGCGCGGCATCAGGTCGATGATCGAGTCTTTCGAGACGCGCACGCTGGGGAAGGGCACCTGCTGGGCGCGGAACTCGGCTGCTCGCACACCGGTCAGGCCGACGACCTGCTCGTAGAAGTCGAGCGCGCGGAGTTGATCTTCGACCCACAGCACCAGGTGATCGAGCGTGGCTTCCATTGAGCGCATCGTCGCACAGGTCGCGGCGAGCGAAGCGCAATCGATCTCCACCGTGAGCGTTCCCTGGCGGAGGGATCTGCCATGAGCCGTCTCACGTCGCCGCTGGTCGCGGCCGTTCTCGTATTGCCGCTCGCCGCCTGGGCCGACTTCAAGGCCGGGTACGTCGACATGTCGCGTGTTCTCAAAGAGGTGCACGAAGGCCAGGCGATGCAGGCCAAGCTCGAGCGTGAGGCCAGCAAACGAAAGGGAGCGCTCGACGCCGACCAGAACAAGCTGCGCGACGACAAGCTGTTGCTCGACAAGCAGGCCTCCGCAATGAGCGCCGAAATTCGCGAGCAGAAGGTGATCGAGGTGCAGAAGCGCTTTGTGGAGCTGAACCAGAAGGCCGAGAAGGTTCAGCTGGAGCTGCAGGAGCTCGGGCGAGCCGAGCTGACCAAGATTCTCGAGAAGGTCGACCCGATCGTCGCCGCCATCGCCCAACACGAAGCGCTGACGATGGTGTTCGACAAAGCGACTGCCGGGCTGGTGTATGCGCCTCCCGCGCTCGACCTCACCAATGAAGTCGTCCGCACCTACAACGACAAGTACAAGGTCGCGGCGGTGGCAGCTCCGAAGCCCGAGGCTCCGAAGAAGTGAGTCACGTCACATCAGCAGGGGCTTGCTCGGTCTGGCCCACGGGCAACACGCGGCGATCGCCTCGTCGACCTCGGTGAGGACGTCCCAAGGTTGCTTCTCGGGGCCAGCCTTCGCCATTCGCTTGAGCGACTTGAGCGCATCGCACAGCAACGGAGATCCCAGAAAGCGCGCGGCCTCGACGTAGTGCGGCCAGCTGGGGCCCTTCTGCAGCTCGACGAGAACGACGGGCAGAACGCGCTCGTCTCCGCGAGCCGCGAGGCCAACGACCGCCTCGGCGCGCGTCTCTTCGTCAGGGTCTTCGATTCGGGCGAACAGCGCCTCGCGCAGCTCATTCGAGTCGACGAAGTCTTCGTCACCCGGCTCGCCCAGCTGGCTGCCGAGGCCGAAGGTTGCCCAGTTTCGAACGTCGGCGGAGTCATCGCTCGAGAGCGTGATCAGCGTGGCGACTGCGCCTGCCGCGCTGTTCCCCAGCAACGCGCTCACCACCGATCTCCGAACTTCGGCATCTGGGTGATGCGCGAACGGTGCGATCAACTCGACCGCCTCCGGGCAGCTCCCCAGGTCGACGAATGCGCAGGCGACCGATGTCAGCACGAGCGGCGGCTGGGGCTGCTCGAGCATCTTTCGAAACAGCGCCAACGTTTCCTTACGAAAAGGACGGTCTCGTTCGCCGAGGTACCGCAGCACGTCGGCGACCAATGCCCTCAGCCGAGGGTCAGGGTCGTGAGCGAGCGGAGTGACGAGACGAAAGACGGTCGTCGGCTCGCAACGCCGCAGCGCATCGACGCTGTTCCAGTAGGCTTCACCGTTCGTGCCGGGGCGCGTCGCTTCCTCGACAGCGGCTCGAAATTGCTCGGTCGCGTCTGCCATGCGGTGGACGGACGTGGCGCCGGCTGAACACTGAGCCAGAAACGAAGAAAGCCCCCGGTTTCCCGGAGGCTTTCAATGAGCGGGAAAAGGGATTTGAACCCTCGACCCCCGCCTTGGCAAGGCGATGCTCTACCGCTGAGCTATTCCCGCTTACTGCTGCTTCAACTGCGGACGCCGTCTCTATCCACGGCCTGACAGACCGTCAAGCGCGGAGTAGCAGCCCCCGTCACTTCCAGCGGGCGGTCACCCGGCCAGGGGTCGCCAGCGCGGGGAGCGGCGTCTTGGCGATCTCGCGCCGAAAGGCCTCGAACCTCCGCAGCGCCAGGGCCACCAGGGCCTCGAGCTCGGCCGCGCTGCTGGCTTTCAACGTCGCTTCGCCCTCACGGCGCGGCACGATCGCGTCGCCCAGGGTGCCCTGGTCGTAGCCGTCGACCATCACCCCGGCGTAGAGCCCGCTGTCGTCGGGGGCCAGGTAGCAGTCGCAGCGCATGCCCAGCACCGGCTTCGCCAGCGTGTACGTCACCCGCCCGCGGCGCTCCGCACGAACGAAGCCGTGCTTCGCCAACGCCTTCGCCATCGCGGGCTCCGCCATCAGCTCCGAGGGGCCCTCGCGGTACAGCTCTTTGACCGCAACACCGAGCTCCGCCTCGCGCGCAGCCACCTCGAACGCCTTGCGAATCTTCGCCCCGTCCACCGCGTGGGCGAGCGGCTTCGGCTTCGCCGGCGCTTTCGCTTTTCGCGGGTCCAACAGACGGCCGTCTTTTTCGACCGCCGCCTCGATCTCGGCCTGTAGCCCGAGCACGAACTTCACCAGCTCGCGCACCGCTCCGGTCACAGGCAGGCGCGGGTAGGGCGGGTTGTAGAGAAAGTACGGGTCGGCCACCTGCATCGCGTCCAACGCCAGGCCGTGCCAAACGCCGCCGACGCTCGACCCGCCGGGCAGGTCGAGGCCGCTGATCACCTCCAGGCTGCCTTCGCTCGGCGCCAGGTTCAGGTACACCGAGAGCGGGCCGCGCTCGTACTTCGTGCCCCAGAAGCGCTCGCGACGATCGGCCTCGAAGGTGTGCTTCGACAGCGCCTCGAGCGACTCCCCGACCTCCACCACCGGGTCGAAGCTCGCGTCGGCCTTCGGGTGCGCCTCGAGGTAGCCGAAGTACCGCTCACCGAAGCCGATCTCGTGAAGCACCTGGTGAAAAACCCGCGTCGCGCCGTCTGGGTCGAGCACCCGCGCAACTTATGCGGTCATGGCCCGTCGATCACGCTGCGAACCACGCTGCAGAGGTCTTCGATCGACACCGGCTTACGTAGAAAACCGGTCGCCTGCACCGCCTCCGACTTTCCTTGAGGGTCGATGTCGGCGGTCAACAGCACCAGCTTGATGTCCTTCCAGGCCGGCTCTTTCAGCATCTCGGTCCGAAAGTGCAGGGCGTTCATCTTCGGCATCGAATAGTCGATCAAGATCAGGGCGGGGAGCGTGCCCGGGCCTCGCAGCTGCGCCAACGCCGCCAGGCCGTCGGTCGTCGACACCACTTCGTAGCCCTCGTCTTCCAACACCTCGCCGATCGCCTCGCGGCTCTCGCGGTCGTCTTCCACCAGCAGGATCTTCGCGGCGCTCATCGCTCACTTCCCGGCGGCGCTGCCACCCGCTGCTTGCGCGGCAGCCGCACCGTGAAGGTGGTGCCGCCCTCCTGGCTCGAGGTCACGTCAATCGACCCTCCGTGCGCGTCGACGATGTGCTTCACGATGTACAGCCCCAGCCCCACGCTGCGATCGGCCGCTTCTTCCGCGCCGCGCTTCATCGGCACGAACAGCATCGGCAACAGCTCCTTCGGGATCGGCGCCCCGGAGTTGTGCACCGCCACCGTCACCGTGTCCCCGTCACCATGGGTGAAGAGCGTCACCGGCGTGTTCGGCGCCCCGTACTGCAGCGCGTTCGACACCAGGTTGCTCAACAGCTGCTCCACCCGGTCGGGGTCCCACTCGCCGTGCCCGTCGCCGGTCGCCTCCAACACCAGCTCCCGCCCCGCGCCCGCCGCGCGCTGCTCCTCCGCCACCTGCCTCGCGAGCTCGTGCAGATCGATCGGCCGCCGCCGAATCGGAATGCCGGTGCCCAACCGCGCCTGGGTGAAGTCGAGCAGGTCGCCCACCAGCCGGGTCGCCCGCTCACCGCTGGTGCGAATGCGCCGCGCCTGTCGCTCGCCGCGCTCGTCCAACACCTGGCGCCGCAGCAGCGTCGACGCCGAGAGCAGAATCGCGTTCAGCGGGCTCCGCAGATCGTGGCTGACGATGCCGATCAGCTTCTCTTCGAAGTCGGCCCGGCCCTTCGCCTCCCGCTCCACCCGCTTGCGCTCGCTCACGTCGCGAAACACGATCACCGCGCCCACCGCCGCCTCGTCGCCGATCGGCGCCGCCCCCGCTTCGATCGGCAGCTCCAGCCGATCGCGCGGCAACAGCACCGGGTCGCGCACCGCTCCCCCGGCTTCGGTGGCCGCGCCCTGGCCCAATACCGTGGCCGCGAAGTCCACCGGCGCCCGGCTCCGGTCGCTCACCACCTGAAACACCTCGGCCAGCGGCCGCCCGATCGCCTGACCCACCGCCCAGCCGGTGAGCGATTCGGCCGCCCGGTTGAGAAACGTCACCCGCCCCGAGGTGTCGGTGGTGATCACCGCGTCGGAGATGCTCTTCAGCGTCGCCGAGAACCACTCTTCCCGGGTGCGAATCGCCGCCGCCAACTGCCGCGTTCTCACCAGCGTGCGGGTGCGTGCCAGCAGCTCGGCGTCGTCGTACGGCTTGCTCACGTAGTCGTTCGCGCCCGCCGACAACCCCTGGCGGAAGTCTTCTTTCGCCCCCCGCGCGGTGAGCATCAGAATCGGGAGCGACACCTCGTCGTGCCGCTCGCGCAAGAACCGGCACACCTCCAGCCCCGACACCCCCGGCATCTGCCAATCGAGCAGGATCAGAATCGGGCGGGCCCGCCTGCGACAGCCGCTCCAGCATCGCTCCGCCCTCGGAGAACGACTCCACCGCGTAGCTGTGCGACAACAGCCGCGACAACCGCTCCGTCTCCAGCCGGCTGTCGTCCACCACCCACACCCGCCCCATCGGCGACGCCACCGTTGCTTCTTCGTTCGTTTTCGCCACCGGCATCTCCACACCTCTTAGAGTCTGCGCACGATCTCTTCGGCCATTGCTTCGATCCGCGCCTCGCCCGCCGCCAACCCCGCGTCTTTCACCGCCTTCGGCATTCCGTAGACGACGCAGGTCTCTTCCTTCTCGTTGAGCACCCGGCCGCCCGCCGCCACGATCGCCCTCGAGCCCTCCAGCCCGTCGTCGCCCATGCCCGTCAGCACCACGCCCAGCGTCGCCGCCCCGCACGCCTTCGCCGCGCTTCTGAACAACACATCGACCGACGGCGCGAACGGCGCATTCCTCGGCTCGGAGCCCACCCGCGCGATCAACGTCTCGCCGTCGCTCACCAACGACAGCTGCGAGCCTCCGCGGGCCAGCACCGCCGTCCCCGGCGCCAGCCGCATTCCGTCGGCTGCCTCCACCACCGTCAGGGCCGAGGCGTCGTCGAGCCGCCGCGCCAGCGCCGCGGTGTACTCGGCGGGAATGTGGAGCGCCGCCGCGATCGGCACCGGAAAGTCCTTCGGCAACCCCGCCAACAACCGGGTGAGCGCCTGCGGGCCGCCGGTCGAGGTGCCCACCACCAACAGCTTCGTCTGCACCGCCGCGCTGCTCACCACCTTCGGCGATGCCATCGGTACCGGCTCCGGCTGCCGGGCCCGCGCCGCCTCCAACACCGCCTTCACCAGCGGGCTCGAGAGCTCGTAGAGCCGGTCGGTCGCCAGCGCGGTCGGCTTCTTCACCAGGTCGAACGCGCCCAGCATCAGGCCTTCGACCACCAGCTCGCTGTCTTCGCCCGAGAAGCTCACCAGCACCGTGCGCGCCCGCGCCCGGGTGCTCTTCAGCTCGCGCAGCACGCCCACCCCGTCGAGGTTCGGCATCATCAGGTCGAGCGTCACCACGTCGGGGTCGAGCACCGAGATCTTCTCCAGCGCCTCCAGCCCGTCGCCGGCGGTGCCGATCACCTCGATCTCCGGGCTCGCGCCCAACGACTCGCGCAGCACCTTGCGCGCGAACGCCGAGTCGTCGACCACCAGCACCTTGATCCGCGGGGGGGCGTTCATTCGGCCTTCCGATAGAGAAACGTCTGTTGCACCTCTTCGCAGGCCAGCAGGGTGCCGAACCGCAGGAGCGACTCCGACACCCCGACGAACAACGCCCCGCCGGGCGCCAGCTGCTGCGCCAGCGTCTGCACCACCTGCGCCGCGGTGGCGTCCGAGAAGTAGATCAGCACGTTGCGGCAGAGAATCGCGTCGCACGGCCCCACGCTCTGAACCGCCGCCGGGTCGAGCAGGTTGATTCGCCTGAAGTCGACCGCCGCCCGCACCACCGGGTCGACCCAGAGCCGGCCGTCTTCTTCGCGCAGCCAGCGCGCCGAGAGCGCGGGGTCGGGCAGCTCCCGCAGCGCCCGGCGGCCGAAGCGGCCCGCGCGCGCCCGATCGAGCGCCTTCTCGCTGATGTCGCTGGCGATCAGCTGCACGTTTTCCAACAGGCCGGCGTCGGCCAGCAGCATCGCCAGCGTCAGCGGCTCTTCGCCGGTGGCACACGCGGCCGACCACACCCGCACCTTGCGCCCCGCGCGCGCCTTCGGCTTCACCAGGTGCTCCACCAACACCTTGAGCGGCTCCAGCTCGCGAAAGAAGAACGTCTCGTTCACCACCAGCGTTTCGATCAGCCGGGCCAGCTCGCCTTCGCCCGCCGGGTCGTAGCGGAGGTAGTAGTAGTAATCGAGCAGCGACTCGAAGCCGGCGTCGGTTGCGCGCGCCTGCACCTTGTCGAGAAAGATCTCCTGGTCGGGAGGCGCGTAGTGCAGCCCCGCGCGCTCCTCCACCAACGCGGCGAGAATCGCGAACACCGGCCGGGCGCGTGACGACTGGGTCATCGTCGCGCTCATTGGCTCAACAACACCGCGCACACCTGGCGCACCACCGGGTCGGGGTCTTTCTCGGCCGCACGCTGCAGCACCGCCATCGCCTCCGGGGTGCGCGAGGCGGCGAGCGAGGCCGCGGCGGCCTTTCGCGCCGCCACCGTGCCGTGCGACATCGCCTGCAGCAGCGCCGGGTGGGCGTCTTTGGTGCGCAGCCGCGCCAGCGCCGAGGTCACCACCACCGCCAAAGCGTCGTCGGCGGCCGAGAGGGCACCCACCAGCCCCTCGACCCGGCCAGGGCCGTCGACCGAGAGCATCGAGATCACCCGCTCGCGCTCCCGCTCGTCGTGGAGCAGCCCCAACAGCGCCGCGGTCGCCTTCGGCCCCGGCAGCGAGCCGAGGCAGCTCACCGCCGCCGCCCGCACGTTCTCGTCGGGGTCGGCCACCGCCTGGGTCAGCACCGGCAACGCCTGCTCGGCCGCCGCCTGGGCCAGGGCCGAGATCGCCACCAGCCGGGTCGCCGCCTCCGGCGCGAGGGCCGCCTCGGTCAGCACCGGGAGCGCTTCTGGCCGCTGGGTGGTGCCGAGGCCGACCAGCGCCGCCCGCTGCATGTCGGCCTCGCCGCCCCGAGCGATCTGCTGAAGGGCCGAGAGCGCCTCCGGGCTCGAGTCGCGTGAGAGCGCCTCCACCGCCGCCACCCGCACCTGGCCGGCGGAGTCGTTCAGCAGCGCGGCGATCGCCTGGGTCGGCTTCGGCCCGGAGCGCCGCCCGAGCGCCTGGCAGGCGTAGTAGCGCACCCAGCTGGCAGGATCGCGCAGCGCCGTCAGCAGCGTCTCGGTGATGCTGGCGTCTTTGCGCAGGCAGTGCCCGAGCGCGCGCATCGCCGAGGCGCGGGTCTTCTCGTCGGGAGACCCGGCGGCGGTGAACACCACCTTCAGCGCCTGCGACACCTCGCTCAGCGCCAGCCCGGTGAGCGCGGCGTCGCGCACTCTCGAGTCGGGGTCTTTGGCGGCCTCGGCGAAGAGCGTGAACGCCTCCGCCCAGGCGAAGTAGCTCGAGATGCGCAGCGCCGAGAGCCGCACCGCCGGGTTGCGGCTCTGGGCGTGCTTCATCGCCAGCGCGCGGGTCTGGGTGCTGCCGAGCGACTGAATCGCTGCCTGCGCCGCGTGCCACACCCGCTGGTTGGAGTCTCCCAGCAGGCCGAACAGCCGCTCCACCGCGTCGGCCGCGCCCACCCGCGCCAGCGCCTCGCAGGCGAGCGCCCGCACCACCGGATCTTCGTCGTCGAGGCACAGCAACAGCTCCGGCACCGCCACCGCCCGGCCGACGATCGGCAGCAGCGCCCGGCGCCGCCGGCTGTCGGGGTCGCTCAGCGCCTCACGCACCTGGGTGTCGGAGCCCTTGCCCAACCGCTTCAGCGCCGCCGCCGCCGTCTCGCCCACCGGGCCGGGCACGTCGATCAAGGTGCGCAGCCCGGCCACCGCCGCGTCGCCGCCCACCACGCCGAGCACGAAGGCGATCGCCAGCTGCTCGTCGGCCGCCGCACCCTGGAGCGCGCGGGTGAGCCGCGCCGCGGTCGAGTCGTCGAGCGGGGCCCGCCGCAGCGCCGCCTCGGGAGAGCTGTCGCTGCCGTAGCGCTGCGAGTGCCGGGCGTGGAGGTCGGCCAACGCCACCGCCGCCACCCGAATCGCCGCCTCGCTCGGCGCCGAGAGCAGCTTCGACAGCGGGGCCACCGCCGCCGCCTCGCCGGTCTTGCCCAGCGCCCGCGCCGCCTCGAAGGCGTAGATCGGCTTGTCGAGCAGCGCCGAGAGCGGGGGAATCACCCGGGGATCCTTGATTCGCCCGAGCACGTCGATCGCCGGGAAGATGCGGAAGAAGTTGTCGCTCTTCACCGCCGCCACCAGCGCGTCGATCGCCTCCGGCCCGCCGATCCGGCCGAGCGCTTCGATCGCCGCCACCGCCACGTTGTCGTCGGGGTTGCCCACCAGCCTGGTCAGCACCGCGGTCGCGCCCGGCTCCCGGCGCCGGCCGAGCACCTGCGCCACGTCGGCGACCACCGCCGGGTCGCGGTGGGCCGCCAGCGGAGCGATCGTGTTCAGCACGCTCGCCTCGGCTCCTGCCAACGCGTCGACCACCGCGGCGATTCGCGCCTCGTTGTCGCGGTGGGTGGCGAGCAACTCGCAGAGCGCGCTCACCGCGTCGGTGCCGAGGGTGCCGAGCCCGCGCACCACCTCCCGCCGCACCGACCAGCTGGGGTCGGTGAGCATCGCGGTGAGCTTCTCCACCGCCGGGGGGCGGGTCGAGATCAGCTGCTCCACCGCAGCGATTCGCTGCTGCTCGGCGGCGGTGAGCGCGATCGACGAACGGAGCGCGGTCATGCCTGGCCCGGGCTTTCACTCGCCATGCGGAGCCGGCCGAGGTCGTTCACCACCGTGCCGACGTCGGTGGCCATCGTGGCCGCCACCTTGGCGTGCTGGGTGATCCCGCTCACGATCTCCCGGGCGCGGCCGCGGGCGTCGTTGATGGTGGCCGCCAGCTCCTGGCTGGAAGTGCGCTGCTCGGCGATCGACTTCGCCACCGTCTGGAGCGCCGTGGTCTGCTGCGCGGCCGCCGCGGTGAGCCCCACCAGGGTGGTCGCCTGCTCGGCCGCGTTCTTCGCGGTGACCCGGGCCGACTTGCGCACCTCGTCGGCTTCCTTCACCAGGTTGGCGATCGACTTCGCCTGCTCGGTGCCGGCGGTGTTGATCTTCGCCGCCTCGGTCGACACCTCGCGCGCTGCCGCCTCCACCTGCTTCGAGGCGCGGGCCTGCTCGCCGACCGCCCGGGCGGTGAGCACCGCTTCTTTGCGCGCCTCCGACATCGCCTTCGCCACCTCCGAAGCGCCCTTGGCCTGCTCCGCCAGCCCGCCGACGAAGCGCTGCACCAGGCTCGCTACCTCCTTCGCCTGGCCTGCCTCGCGGGTGAGCGCGCGGGTCTGCTCGACCATCGCCGCGCTGGTCTTCTGGGTGAGGGTGCCCATGCGCGCCGCCGAACGGGCCAGCTGGGTGGCGCTCGTCGCCTGCTCCTCGGTCGCCTTGGTCACCTTGGAGGCGGAGCTGGTGAGCTCCGTGTTGGCCTTCACGATCTCCCGCAGCGCGCGCGCCTGCTCCGCGGTCGCCTCCTGGGTCTGCCGGGCCATCACCCGCATCTCCGAGGCGCCCTTGGCGGCGGCCTGGCTGGCCATCGTCTGCTCCTGCGAGGCGCGGGCGATGGTGCGGCCCTCGTCGTTGAGCTGGGAGGTGAGCCGGGTGAGCGAGACCACCGCCTGAGCCTGCTCCTGGGAGGCGCGCTCGATCTCCTTCACCGAGCTGCCGGCGTCGTTGATGCCGGTCAGAATCGCGGTCAGCGCCTCGCTGCTCTCTTCGGCCAGCCGGCTGCCTTCTTCGGCGACCTTGTTGCTCTCCAACGCCGCGGCTGAGGCTTCGCGGGCGGTGGCCTGCAGCCCGCGCACGATCTTCGCCACGTCGCCGCTGGCGGCGGCGGCCTTGTCGGCGAGCGCCCGAATCTCCTCCGCCACCACCGCGAAGCCGCGGCCGTGATCGCCCGCGCGCGCCGCCTCGATGCTGGCGTTGAGCGAGAGCAGGTTGGTGCGGTCGGCGATCAGGTTGATCGTCTGCACGATGTCGCCGATCTCCTCCACCCGCTTGCCCATCTCCTTCATCACCGCCGACGACTGGCCGATCGAGGTGCGAATCGTGCCCAGGCCGGTGATCGACTTCTTCAGCACCTGGCCGCCGTCGCGGGCGGTGGCGGTCACCCGGGCGTTGGTCTCGGTGGCGCTGGCGACCAGGCCGCCGATCTTTCGGGTGGCGGCGTCGAGCTGGGCGGCGGCGGTGGCGCTGCTGGCGGCGAGCTGGCTGACCTGGGCGGCGCCCTGGGCGACCGTCTGGGCAGAGCGGGCCGACTGCTCGATGGTGGTGGCGTTCGCCTCCACCACCGCGGCGTTCTTCTCGGCGGTGGCGCTCACCTCTTCGACCGACGCGGCCACCTCGGCCACCGTGGCCGCGTTCGACTGGGTGATCGAGTCGAGGTTCTTCGCCAGGTCGAACACGCCCCGCACCGAGCGGGCCATCTGCTCGGCGGTGGCGGCGGTCTGAACCACGGCGCTCGCCATCTCGGTGCTGTCGGTCGACACCGCTTCGAGCGCGGTGCTCACCGCGCTGACCGCGTTCGAGAGGGTGATCATCTGACCGGCGGCGGTCTTCGAGTCGTCGGACAGCCGGGTGATGCCCTTGGCCATCTGCTCGACGGTGGTGGCCACCTCTTCGATGGTGGCGGCCATCGTCTGGCCCCGGTTGGTGAGGTCGGCGATGCCGGCGCTGGTCTCGGTGGCGGTGGCGGCGAGCTCGGCGCCCGACGACGCGAGCGAGGCGACGTTGGCGCTCACCCCGTTCACCGAGCGGGACAGCTCCTCCAGCATCGCGGCGGTCTTCTCCACCGAGGCGGCGACGCCCTCGGTGTTGCGCGCGCCTGAGGTCACCGAGGCGGTCAGCTCCTGGAGCCCGGCGGCGGTGCCTTCGAGGCCGCGCACCGTGTCGGTGATCGAGGTCGCGATCCCTGCCTGGGCTTTCGCCACCTGGCTGACGGTGGTCGACACCTGCTCGATCGTCACCGCCACCGACTCGGCGGCGGAGCGGATCTGTTCTCCGGCGGCGGCCTGCTCGTTGCCTCCCGCGACCAGCCGGGCGGCGGTCTCTTCGATCGTGTTGCCCTTCGCGGGGCGAGGGGTGGCGTCGTGCACGGAGTTGCCGTTCGACGGGTTACGCTTGCTGGCCATGACGTTGCTCCTTTGAGGTCCCCGGTTCACCGATCACCTTCGAGAAATCGATTCGCATCAAAAGCCGCGGGCCGGCCTGGGCGACCAGGCTGACGAAGCCGGCGGCCTGCTGGGCGACCGCCTCGGGCGGCGGGTGAAAGTCTTGGGTGTCGATCTTCATCACCTCGCGGGCGGAGTCGGCGAGCAGCCCCACCAGCCGCTCGCCGTCGCGCACCACGATCACGCGCGAGTCGAGCGAGCGGGCGATCGGCGCCAGCCCGAAGCGGGCGCGCAGGTCGACCACCGGGATCACCTTGCCGCGAATCTGCACCAGGCCGGCGACGTAGGGCGCCGAGCCCGGCACCGGCGTCGCCTGGGTGAACGACTCCATCTCCACCACTTCGCTGGCGGGGAGCACGTAGTCGGCCTCGCCGACCCTGAACAAGACGTGGAGCGCGCTCAAACGGAGACTCCTTCGGCGGTGGTGCGGTTCATCAGCGAGAGCAGGTCGAGCACCAGGGTGGGCTGACCGTCTCCGAGGTCGGTGCTGCCGGCGACGCCCTGCACGTTCACCAGCGGGTCGACGATCGGCCGCACCACGACCTCCTGCTGGCCGAGCAGCTGGTCGATCGCGAAGGCCGCGGCGTCGGCCTCGCGGCGCACGATGATCGCCTTCGGGTGGGCCACCTTCTCGCCAGGCTGGCCGAGCATCTGCGACAGATCGAACAGCGGTAGCGCCTCGCCCCGGTGCTCGAACAACCGGGGTGAGCCGAAGCCCGGCCGCGCGCTGGGGGTGACGGTGACCTTGGCAGCCTCGATCTCGGCCAGGTCTTCGACCGCGCTCACCGGCACCACGAAGGTGCGCTGGCTGACCACGAACGAGAAGACGTCGAGGATCGACACGCTCAGCGGCACGGTGAGGGTGAAGCGGGTGCCCTTGCCCTTCTGGGTCTCCAGCTGCAGCCCGCCGCCCAGCTCGGTCACCACGATGCGCTTCACGATGTCCATTCCCAGGCCGCGGCCGGAGGTGTGGGTGGCCTGGTCGAGGGTGGAGAGGCCGGGGCGGGTGATCAGCGCGAGCAGCTGGTTGTCGTCGGTGGGCAGCGGAGCCTGGGCGCGCTGGGCGACCCGCTCGCGATCGATGCCGCGGCCGTCGTCGGCGATCACGATCGTCAGCTGGCTGGCCGAGCGGGTGACGCAGGAGATCGACAGCTGCGCCTCTTCGGGTTTGCCGGCGGCGCGCCGCTCGCTCACCGTCTCGACCGCGTGATCGATCGCGTTGCGCAGCAGGTGGACGATCGCGGGGAAGAGCCGGTCGCCGACCGCCTTGTCGAGCTCGCTGGCGCCGGCGTCGATCGTCAGCCTCACGCGTTTTTCAGACCGCTGGGTGAGCCCGCGCACCAGGAGCGGCACCCGGTCGAGCAGCTCCGCCACCGGCACCATGCGCGCCCGGAGGATCGCGGAGCGGAGCGCGCGCAGCTGCTTGCCGGTGGCGTTGACGATGTCGTCGACCTCGCGCCAGCCGCCCTCGCCGCGGGCCGCCCGCGAGACCGCGCGCTCCAACCGGGAGCGGGTGACCACCAGCGCCGAGAGGCCCTCGAGCGCGTCGTCGAGGCGGCTCACCTCCACCCGCACGAAGCTTCGCTTGGAGGTGTCGGGCGCGGCCGGGGTCTCTTCGGCCTCGGTGGCGGTGGGGGCCCGCACGGTGATCGTGCGCACCTCGGCGGCGCTGGTGGCGGCGGCCTGGGCGATCGCCTCGTCGGTGCCGCGGGTGAGCATCAGAAAGAGGAACGCGATGCCCGGCGAGCCGGCGGGCGCGGCCACGCTGCGGGGGATCACCTTGACGATCTCTCCCACCTTGCCGAGCCGCTCGCGCACCGAGGTGATGTTGAGGCCCTGCTCGGCGCGCGCCTGCGAGGGGTGAAACTCCACCTGCACCACGCGCTCGCCGCGCTCCGCGCCCTGAACCAGCTGCTCGGCTTCGGCCAGCGCCAGCCGCGCCATGAGATCGGCGTCGAGCTCGAGCTGGGGCCGGCTGGTGGGACCGCCGGGCGCGCTGGCGAACCCGAGCGAGGTGAGCCGCTCGAGCAGCGACTGGGGAATCGGAGGCAGTGGCTCTCCGCGGCCGAGCTTGCCCACCCGATCTTCGACCACCCGCAGGCCTTCGACGGTGACGTCGAGCGCCTGGGCGGCGAGCCGGCCTCCGGCGCGATCGGCGGTGCGAAGCAGCGTCTCGAGCTCGTGGGTGACGTCGACGATCGGCTCCGCGCCGACCATCGCCGAGAGCCCCTTCAAGGTGTGGAGCGCGCGAAAGAGCTCCCGCACCGACTTCGGGCTGTGCTCGCCCCGGCGAATCGCCTCATCGAGCGCCACCACGCAGCGGCGCGCGACCGAGAGGTGCTCCTCGGCTTCCGCGAGGTAGCCGCCGAGAAACTCTTTGACGTTCAGCTCGGTCATGCGGCCGGCGCTGCTCGCAACAGCGTGCGTACTTCGCTGAGCAGCGACTCGGGAGTGAAGGGCTTGGTGACGAACCTGGAAGCGCCGGCCTCCAGTGCCTGGCTGCGGGACGCGTCGTCTCCGCGGGTGGTGACGATGATGATCGGGAGATCGCGCAGGGTGTCTTGCGCGCGAACGAACTGCACCACCTCGATGCCCCCGATGTCGGGCATGTTGAGGTCGAGCACCAGCAGCGAGTACGGCTTGAGCGAGAGCTTCTCGATCGCCTCCAGCCCGCTGCCGGCCTGGGTGAAGGCGAGCGAGCTCTCGGGCTTCAAGCACGCCACCACCATCTCGCGCATCACGCGCGAGTCGTCGACCACCAGCACTTCATGCCGGGTGTCGGCGCTGCGAGAAGAGTTCGGAGTGTCGGTGGGCGAGGAGTTCATCGCGCGAATCCGTGAGGTGAGGAGGTTTGTCTCTTCACACTGCACCGGCGGGACCGCCGATGCACACGAATGTCGTCACGAAGGCGCGCGCGGTTACATCAGGGTGACAGCGGTGGCGTTACGGAATGCGGACTGAAAATTCGAGGGCCCGTGCGCCGTCTCGCGACGTGCTCGGGCCCCCGAGAGCGACGATCAGTGCTCGACGCGATCCTTCACTTCGGTCGCCTTGTCGTCGACCGCGTCCTTGGTCTCCTGGCCGCGGTGCTTCGCCTTGCGAGCGGCGCACTCCGCCTTGGTGCCGGTGCAGAGCGACTCGTCGACGCGGTTGGCGCCCTTGCGGCCCTCGCGCTTGATGTCGTTGCCGGTCTCCTTCACCTTGTCACCGGCGGTCTGCGCCATCGCAGGACCCGCGGTGAGACCGACGATCGCCATTACCTTCATCGCGTTGATCAGCATCTTCATGGTGTGTTTCCTCCGCGATGATCGAAGAGCAGCCGTCGTGCCAGCCGTCTTGCCCAGGGTAGCGGCACCGGGAGCGTGACCTTCGGCCACACCGCTGTGTTGCGCCACGCTCACTTCGGGGCGACTTTGTCCTTCACCTCGGTGGCCTTGTCCTCCACCACTTCCTTCGTCTCCTGCGCGCGGTGCTTCAGCTTGCGCGCCTCGCACTCCACCTTGGTGCCGGTGCAGAGCTCTTCGTCGACCCGGTTCACGTCTTTGTGCACCTCGCGGCGCACGTCGTGGGCGGTCTCTTTGATCTTCTGACCCGTCGTCTGCGCCAGCGCCGGGCTCGACGCCAGGCCGATGAGCGCGAGCAGCTTGAGTGCGTTGTTGATCGTCTTCATTTCGTGCCTCCAGAATTACCGCAGGGTGAACCCGGCGGCCGGTTGGGCTTCTGGAGCCCGAGGCCGCGGGTGACCGCTCTTCGCCAACAGCAGCGACGCTGCCACTGGCAGCAAGGGCCGTGCCCACAGCGAGATCAGCGGGAGGCTCGCGATCGCGCGAAACAACGCCAGCCCGCTCAGCGACACCGGCGCGACTTCGAACGCCTCCGCGGGAGGGTAGAGCGGCCGGGTCATGCGCGCCCAGAGCTTGGGCACCGCCCGCACCACCGGAATCCGTTCGGTCCACTTCAGCAGCCCACGGAGGAAGAACGGAGGCCGCGCGTCTGCCGCCGTCGCCCACGCCAGGCTCGACTTCGCCGTCGTGCCCACCAGCCACCAGTAGGTCAGCCAGAGCGCGCCCAACACCGTCGACACCGCCTTCGCCACCGGACCGAACGGCCAGCTCAACACCGCCACCAGCGGCACTCCGGGAGCCCACGCCAGCAACGCCTGCAGCCGCCGCTTCGCCTGCACCCACAGCCACTTGAAGTCGACCCGCGGGCGCGGGTTCGGAGGCGCCTCTTCTCTCGCCGCTCCGGCGCTCAACGCCAGCTGGCTTGCGAACAGATCGTCGTAGTCGCGGCTGAGCAGCACCACCACCCACTGCACCGGCCAGGTGATGCCGTACAGCCAGAGAATCCACTCCAGCGGCAACGGCAGGGTGCGCTTCTCGTCGTCGTCGTCGTCGTGCGACAGCTGCGGCCCCAGCTGCAGGTTGATCGCGTCGTCGTCGTCGTCGTCGTCGCTCGACCCGGCCGTGCCGCCGTCGCGATGTGCGATCGGGTGTGACGAACGCCCATGCACCGCGGTGTGCTTCGGCTTCGGCATCGGCACCCACTGCGCCACCAGCAGCACGCCCAACACGGTCACCAACATTCGCAGCAGGGTGACCTTCTGAAAGTGCTTCCACGCCGGACCCGTTCGCAACAGGCGCCACAAGTGCAGCGGGAGCAGCGCGCCGTCGCGAAACGAATTCATCCCAGCGCCTTCGCCAGGCCAGCCAGCTGGTGCCCGGCGACCACCTTCGCGCGCCACTTGATGAACGGGCTCGCCACCGCGGCCAGCGGCCCGCTCCAGATCTCACTCGAGCGAACCCGGGTGCCGCCCTCGTGGGCGTCGAAGAAGAACCGGTGCTCCGCCTTCAAGAGCGAGCCGATGCCTCCGCACCAGGTCAGCTCGTGCGGGCGAACGAAGTGGGTGACCTCACAGAGCGAGGGAAACGGCATCCGGTCGACCCGGGCTTTGAACCTGGCGCCGATCGTCAGCCGCCCGACCGTGGGCCCCAGCGGAGCGAAGGTCGGCGGCATCCACTCCGGCCAGCGGGTGTGATCGCACATCGCTTCGAAGACCCGGTCGGGTGGGGCGGGGAGATCGAGCTGCGCTTCAACCACGAACGACATCGGGTTCACCTCTCGTCTGGGGCAGCAGGTTCGCCACCACGACCACCAACGCGCAACCGATCACGTTGTACCAGAGGAAACCGATCTCGCTCGCCAGGAACACCGCGATCACCGCCGCCTGTGACACCAGGGTGGCGATGAACACCGCGGTGCCCTTCACCCGCTTGAAGAAGAACCCGGTCAGAAACACGCCCAGCATCGGCCCGTAGAAGATCGACCCGAGAATGTTGGTGGCCTGAATCAGGTTGTCGAGCTGCGAGGCGAACAGCCCGAAGCCGATCGCGACCAGCCCCCAGCCGGCGGTGAACCACTTCGTCATTCGCAGCGCGGTGTCGTTGTCGACGCCGGGCCGAATCGAGCGCCGGTAGAAGTCGACCAGGGTGGTGGTGCCGAGCGCATTCAGCGCGCTCGCCGTCGCCGACATCGCCGCGCACAGAATCACCGCCAAAAGCAGCCCCACCAGGCCCGCGGGAAAGTGATCGAGCACGAAGCCGAGGAACACGTAGTCGGCGTCTTTGGGGTTCGCGCGCGGGTCGGTCGCCTTCACCAGGTCGCGGGTGCGATCGCGCACCGCCCGCTGCTCGGTGTCGACCGCGCGCAACGCCACCTCGACCTGCGCGGTGTCGCGGCCGGCGTGGCGGTTCTCGACCCACTGATCGACGAGCGCCTGCTTGCGCGCGAAGATCTGGGTGGCCTCCAGCTCCAGCGGCCCCAGCTTCTCGGGAGCGGCGCGGCGCGTCTGCTCCAGCTGGGTGGTGTTGAAGAACACCGGCGGCGCGTGGAACTGGAAGAACACGAACACCAGCACGCCGATCAGCAAGATGCCGAGCTGCATCGGCACTTTCAAAAGCGCGTTGAAGATCAGCCCCAGCCGGCTCTGGGTGAGCGACTCGCCCGAGAGGTAGCGCTGCACCTGCGACTGGTCGGTGCCGAAGTACGCCAGCGCGACGAAGGTGCCCCCGGTGATGCCCGACCAGAAGGTGTACCGGGTCGACAGCTTGGGCGAGTAGTCGACGATCTGCATCTTGTGGAGCACGCCCGCCACGCCGATCGCGTCGCTGAAGGTCACGCCCGGTGGCAGCTGGTGAACGACGAACACCGCCGCCAGCGCCATCCCTCCCAGCATCACCGCCATCTGGTACTGCTGGGTCTGGTTCACCGCCCGGGTGCCGCCGCTCACGGTGTACGCGATCACCACCAGCCCGATGATCACGTTGGTCCAGATCAGCGACCAGCCGAGCATGGTGGAGAGGATGATCGCTGGCGCGTAGATCGACAGCCCCGCGCCCAGCCCGCGCTGGAGCAGAAAGATCGCCGCGGTCAGCTGCCGGGTCTTCAGGTCGAACCGCTTCTCCAGGTACTCGTAGGCGGTGAAGACCTTGGTCCGGTAGTACAGCGGGACGATCGTCGCCGAGAGGAACACCATCGCCAGCGGCACGCCGAAGTAGAACTGCACGAAGCCGAGGCCGTCTTCGAAGCCCTGGCCCGGCGTCGACAGGAACGTGATCGCGCTCGCCTGGGTGGCCATGATCGACAGCCCGATCGTCCACCACTTCGCGTCGCCGCCGCCCTTCAGGTAGAGGTCGACGTTCTTGATCGCGCGGGTGCGCCACACGCCGTAGCCGACGATCGCCGCGAGCGTGCCCAGCATCACCGCCCAGTCGAGCGGTCTCACGGCCAGCGCCCGCTCACCCAGGTGAAGACCGCCACCTGAATCGCGAGCCAGACCAGCACCACCGCGTAGGCGCGCCTCCAGCTCTTGAACAGCGGCGGCGCGGGCTCTTCAGTATCCATGCGCGAGCAGGTTGGCGAACAGCCGGTACGCTCCGGGCACCCCGGCGGGGAGCTGCCGGAAGAAGGCGATGCCGGTGTAGACGAAGATGCCCTTGCCGTGGTGCGCGATCAGCAGCCCGCCCTTGCGCGGAGGCTCGCCCGGGTCGTGCATCGAGAACGGGGTGGCGTACTTCTCGTCCCACTTGCCGGCGAAGTAGAGGCCGCGCTCCTGCACCCAGCCGTTGAAGTCCGACGGCCCGAGCTTGTTCGGCTGGTTGAGCACCTTGGCGTTCGCGGGCTCGAAGGTGATCTCGGCGGTCTCGTCGGTCACCCGCTCCTGCGAGATCTCGAACGGGTAGGGGCCGATCTCGGCCGGCACGTTGGAGACCCAGTTTTTGGTGTTGTACTGCGCGATCAGGGTGCCGCCGCCCTCGACGTACTTCATCAACCGGGCGCGGTACTGCGGCATCTTCGGGTTCACGTTGAACGCGCGAATGCCGATCACGATCGCGTCGTAGTCGAGCTTGCCGTTGGTGAGCGCCTCGTCGTTCAGCAGCGTCACCTCGTAGCCGGCCTGGCGGAGCGCCTTCGCGACGTCGTCGCCCGCGCCGTCGATGTATCCGATGCGGTTGGCGGCGCGGTTGAGCTCGAAGCGCACCAGCTTCACCTCCGCCGGCGGCAGCGTCACCTGGGCGGGAATGTGCGGATAGTCGACCCGGATCATGCCGCGGGTGAAGTCGTCGGCGCCCACCTTCGCCAGCACCTTCACTGTGCCGTTGGGGCTGGTCGGCCGCGCCGCGCGGAGCTTCAGCTTCACTTCCAGCTCGTCGCCCTTCTTCGCCAGCGTGAACGGAGCGTGCGCCGGCTCCGCCACCCAACCGTCGGGCAGCTCGAGCTCCACCGTGCCGGTCTGCGCGTCGGCGTTGGCGTGGAGCTTCACCGTCAGCTCCTTCGGCTTCGGGTCGGTGAACACCAGCACGTCGTTGGCCAGGTTCACCGCCACCTTGGGGAGCACTTCGATCGGCCGGTAGCGCTCGCCCATCGTCGGCTCGACCCACTTGAAGACCACCGGGCGGCTGAGGGTGAATTCGTGGCCGCCGCTCGCCAGCTTGAAGTCGACGTGGAACACCGGAGGCAGCTCCGGCTTGCCGATCAGCGCCGCGTCTTCGACCGTCCACGTTCCCGGCGCTGGAGGCACCTCGAGCCAGTAGGGAGTCGAGAGCGCGTTGCCCGCGGTGAGGGTGATCTTCTTCGTCCACGGCTTCTTCGGCTCCAGCGCGGCGCTGTCGATCGTCCACGAGGCGGCGCCGCGGTTGACCGCGTTGAGCGTGACCTCGACGGTGTCGCCCGGGGTGAGCGCGTACTGCGCCGCCGCCGCTTCGACGAACAGCCCGGCGCACTCGGCGATCACCTCGGTGAGCTCGTCGAGCTTGCGCGCCTTGAGCGACGAGTCGGGCAGCTTGCGCAGCTCTTCCAGCGCCTGCAGCAGCACCGGCACCGAGGCGGAGGGATTCGCCGGCTTGAACTCGGCGGCCGCCTGCTTGAACAGCACCGCGAGCTTGTCGGACCCGGGCACCTGCTTCCAGGTGAGGTCGACGCCGTCGAACACGCTCTTGCCGGGCTCGCCGCCGAGCAGCACGAAGTTCTCCTCCGACGGGCCGTGCACCGGCGCCGCGCCGAAGCCTTGCGACTTGTGCTGGCTGCGGCTGAGGGCGGCCAGCTCGCCGAAGGTCACCCCCAAGAGCGGGTTGTAGGGGCTGGAGTCGAGGTGGAGCGCGCCGTCGGGCACCTTGAAGCCCGGCTGAGGCGACCACGCGTTCCAGAAGATGCGCTTCGCCTGCCAGGGCGCGCCGAGCTCGGGCGCGAACTTGGGATCAGCGGCCTTGGTGAACGCCTCCAGCGCCAGCCGCGCCGACGCCACGTGGTGGCCGTGGGTCTCGTTACTCTCGAGCGGGAAGCGGGTGATGATCACGTCGGGCTTCAGCTCGCGCATCACCTTCACCGCGTCGGCGAGCACCTTGTCGTGGTCCCAGATCTTCAGCGTCTCGTCGACGCTCTTGGAAAAACCGAAGTCGCGCGCGCGGGTGAAGTACTGCTCGGCGCCGTCGATGCGCCTGGCCGCGAGCAGCTCCTGGGTGCGAATCATGCCCAGCAGCGGGCCGAGCTCCGAGCCGATCAGGTTCTGACCGCCCTCGCCGCGGGTGAACGCCAGATACGCCGAGCGCAGGCCGTAGTCGTTGGCGAAGGTGGCGAGCAGCCGGGTGTTCTCGTCGTCGGGGTGGGCGGCGACGTAGAGCACGGTGCCGGTCACCGACAGGCGCTGCAGGTGGAGCTGAACGTCGCCGGCTCCGTGGCGATCAGAGGCAGCGGTCGAGAGGTGCAACGCCATCGCGAGGAAGGCTCCGGTGGTCATAGGCGGCGGTAGATCGATTCGTAGTGGTCGACGAGGGGATCGCGGCGAAAGCGCGCCTCTGCCTGACGGCGCGCCTCGGTCGAGAGCTGGGAGTGAAACGGGGAGTCGGTAAGCAGCCGGGTGACGCCCGCGGCCATGCCGGCGATGTCGCCAGGCGGGTAGAGCAGCCCGGTCTCGCCGTCGGCGATCACCTCGGGCAGCCCACCGGCGCGGCTGGCGACCACCGGCACTCCGCAGCTGAGCGCCTCGAGCGCGGCGAGCCCGAACGACTCGGTCTGACTCGGCAGCATGAACACCGCGCTCTGCTGCAGCACCGGCACCACGTCGGCGACGTCGCCCAGCATCTTCACGTGGGGCGTGAGGCCGAGCTCGGCGATCAGCTTCTCCACCGGCGCGGTCTCGGGGCCGTGGCCGATCAGCGCCAGGGTGCAGGGCGTCTGGGCGCGCACCTTGGCGAACACCCGCACCACATCTTCCACGCGCTTCACGCTGCGAAAGTTCGAAGCGTGCGTAACGATCCCCTCTCCTGACAGGAGAGGGCCGACGGACGCATCGCGTCCGCGGGGTGAGGTTAGCGGCCCTGGGCTGAACACCGCTGTGTCGACGAAGTTGGGCACCACCTCGGCCTCGACCCCGAACGCTTTCCGCGCCTCATCCCGCAGAAACTTGGATGGCACGGTGACGGCATCCGATGCACCAACCGCGGCCCGAAGCACCGGAGCAAACGCGGAGTCTTCGCCGAAGGTGAGCACGTCGGTGCCGTGGAGCGTGGTCACCACCTTCAACGTTCCCAGCAGCTGCTTCGCCAACATCGCGCTCACCGCGTGCGGGATCGCGTAGTGAAGGTGGAGCACTTCGATCTTCTCGCGGGCGATCGTCTGCACCAGCTTCGAGGCCAGCGCGATCGCGTACTCCCCGCCGGGAAACAGCGGGTGCACCGGGTTGGGCACCTCGTGAAAGGTGACCTTGGGCGCGGCGTGAAACCGAACCGGTGGGGCAGGGGCGAAGAAGTGCAGCTCGTGCCCGCGGGCGGCGAGCGCCAGCCCGAGCTCGGTGGCGATCACACCGCTCCCGCCGAAACCTGCGTGGCAGACGACGCCGATCTTCACAGCTGCACGTCCTTGATGGAGGTCCCGAACGGGTCGAGCGCGGCGAACAACGCGCGCTTCAGCGGCTCGATTCCCGCGATCGCGGCGAAGGAGGCGAACCCGAGCACGCGCTCCTGCGGCTCACCGTGCGGGTAGAGCACCCGCTGCAGCCGATCGATCCGCTGGGTGGCGACGTGGTCGTTGGTCTCGATCAGCCGGCGGTACCGGTGCGACAGCCGGCCGGCGGCGCGGGCGATGGTGGCCCGGGTACGCTTCAGCGCGTCGCGCACTTCTTCGCGGGGGTTGGAGTCGAGCTGCTGCAGCACCTGCTCGGTGGCGGCGACCACGTCGGCCTGCACCGCCTCGGGTGTGGGCCCGCTCACCGGGTGAACCACCTTGTGGAGCAAGGTCTCGCGCGGCGCCTCGATGTCGGAGGGCACCAGCTTCACCTCTTCGAGCAGCCGCCGGGTGCGGGCGTCGATCAGCCTGAAGCGCGCACGGGGCGCGATCACCGGCATCGGCACTTCGAAGTGCCGGTACAGCGGCGGCAGCTGGGCGAAGTACGAGATCTCACCCGGCCCGCCCACGTACGCCGCGGTGGGGAAGAGCGTGTCTTGCACGATCGGCCGCAGCAGCGCCGAGGTGCTGAAGCCGAGCGGGTCTTTCTCGAGCGACGACAGCAGGTGCTCGGTGCTGAAGAAGCTCTCTTCGCGCCCGGCGAGCGACCAGCCGGCCTCGGTGCGGTTGAGCCGGTAGCGCGGCCCGTGCGGCCCTTCGGGGTGAAAGAACGACAATGGGCATTCGCCGCGCACCTTGATCTGACAGTCGAACCCCGCAGCGGTCAGTTCGTTCGCCCGGCGCCCCAACAGCTCGCCGATCGCGGCGGCGTCTCGCACCGCCCGGGCATGCAGCGGAGCGGTCAGCTTCGAGATCTCCACCCGCCGCGGGTCGAAGATCGTGAGGCCCTCCTTGCCCATCAGCCGCTCGAAAACGCCCTTGAACGCGTGCGCGATCGACACCCCCGACTGGTAGTGGGGCCGCAGCAGCTCCACCACCTCGGTCGCGTGCGGCAGGCCTTCGAGCGCGTCGGCCAGCTGGCCGTTGAGCAGATCGATCTGCGGAGGCAGCTGCCGGTGCTCGACCGACTGGCGCGAGTCGGGCCCGCCGTCGAGCTTCAGCGACACCTCGTTCCACTCGCGGTCCAGCGTGTGGCAGTGGTCGATCTCCGCGAAGTCGTGGTCTTCGGTCTGGAGCCAGAACACCGGCACGCAGCGCACGCCGCTCTCGGCCTCCAGCGCGCGCGCCGCCGCCACCGCGGTGAGCGCCTTGTAGATCGTGTACAGCGGGCCGAGGAAAAGCCCGACCTGCTGGCCGGTGATCACCGCCGCCGCGCCTCCCTTCGCCAACACCTCGGCGCCGGGGCCCGACAACGCGGCGATCACCTCGGGCGGCGCCCTCCTGCGCGCCGCCGCCTTCACCGCTTCGATGCGTTTTTCCTTCCGTGCGAAGTCGCGCGGAAGAAAGGGCTCCGCCTTCGCGTCACCCGCGATGAACGACGGCGCGAAGGGAACTGCCATCGCGACCTTTCAGCTCTTGCCCTTCCACTCGGTCAGCGCCTTCTTCACCTCGTCCTTGGCGAAGTAGTTCTCGCCGGCCTTCTCGGCCTTCTCGCCCAGCTCATCGGCCTTCTGCGCCAGCGCGAACGCGTCCTTGTGCTTGCCGCTCGCCGCGAGCAGCTGCGCCTTCACCCAGGTGTTGAACCAGGTCTCCTTGATCGCGATCGACTTGTCCGCGTACTCGAGGCCCTTGGTGTAGTCCTTGGTGTCGAGCATGTAGCGGGCGGCGTTGTTCATCGGCGCCCAGGCGTTGTCGACCGCCTGCGCGATGCTCGCCAGCGCCTGCTTGCCGGTGTCCATCTTGATCGGGAGGCTGACCCGAACCTTCTCCCACTCGAGGTCGAGCGAGGCGGTGTCGTCGGTGAAGTTGGTGACCAGGTACGCCAGCCGCTCACGGTTGGGAATCGCGGTGGGCTTCACGTCGACGCGGAGCAGGTCCTGCTCCTTCTTGTAGTTGAACGCGCCGCCCTGGTTCGCTTCCTTGCTCAGAATCAGCGTCCAGTTGGTCGCGGTGGGGATCGCGAAGAACGCGTAGCTGCCCGCCGGCACCGCGGTGTTGTTGATGCTCACGTCTTTGCTGAAGGTGACCTTGGTGGCCGCGTTCGCACCGGTGCGCCACACCTGGCCGTACGGCACCAGCGCGCCCCAGATCTTCCGGCCGCGCACTGCCGGGCTGCTGTACTCGACGGTGATGTCGGTCAGGCCCACGGTCTGCTTCAGCATCGCGCCCGGGCTCTTCGACGGGAGCTGCAGCTGCTGCGCAAAGGCCGGAGCCGAACACAAACACACCAACGCGATCATCGAACAGAGCTTCTTCATCGAGGTCTCCAGAGTTGAGGTTCGAAAGCGCCTGATAGCGAAAGAATTCAGACTTCGCGCGGAGCAAATGACACGGCGGGGGAATTAGTTTCAGGCAATACGCGGACTTTGTACTTTTTCGCCGGCCGCCACTTCCCCTCGAATGAGAGCGACAGCTCGTAGGGCGGGCCCCGCAAGGTGAGCCGAGCCACGCTCGAGCGCTCTGGCCCCGGGTTCGGTGTCTCGCCGTCGTCGCAGTACCAGGTGCTGACGTGCTCGCCGGGCACCGGAGCGCAGACCAGCTCCACCTCGTCACACGCGAGCTCACCGACCCACTGCTGCACCGGCCAGAGCGGCACCACCGCTCCGCCACGCAGGAACACCGGGCATTGGGAAAGGTTGGCCTTCACCTTCGCCTCGCCCTGGTGGGCCTCGCCGGTCTCGAAGTCGAACCACACGCCCTTCGGCAGCAGCACCTTGCGCTCGCGCACGCCGTCTTCGAGCACCGGAGCGACCAGCAGCGCGTCGCCGAGCATGAACTGATCGTCGGTCTTGGCGAAGCGCGGGTCGTCGCCGAACGCGAACGACATCGAGCGGGCGATCGGCGCGCCGGTCTGCGACGACTGCCACGCGCAGGAGTACAGGTACGGCAGCAGGCGGTAGCGGCGCTCGATCGCCTCGCGGCCGATGCGCTCGATCTCTGCGCCGAACGCCCACGGCTCCTGGTCGGGCGAGTGCTTCACCGAGTGCACCCGAAAGAAGGGGAGGTACGCCGACAGCTGCATCCACCGGGCGAACAGCTCGGGAGTGGGCCCGCCGCCGAAGCCGCCGGTGTCGGGGCCGGTCAGCGCGATGCCCGACCAGCCGAGGTTGAGCACCATCTGCAGCGAGAGGCGCAGGTGATCCCAGGTGCTGTGGTTGTCGCCGGTCCAGTGGAGCGCGTGCTTCTGCACGCCCGCCCAGCCGGAACGCGTCAGCACCACCGGCCGCTTCTCGGGACGCAGCCGTTGCAGCCCTTCGAAGGTGGCTTGCGCCATCAGCGAGCCGTAGCGGTTGTGAAAGTCTTCGTGGGTGCCGCCTTCGTGCCTCAAGGTGTCGGGCGCCACGCCTCCGGGAGGAACAGTGAGCAGCGCGATCTCGTTCATGTCGTTCCAGATCGCGTCGATGCCGTCGTCGAGCAGGCCTTCGTACTGCTCGCCCCACCAGCGGCGCGTTCGCTCCGCGCTGAAGTCGGGAAAGTGACACGCGCCCGGCCACACCGGCCCGGTGAACGGCTCGCCGTCGGGCCACTTGATGAAGTGATCGCCGGCGCGACCTTCGTCGTACACCCGGTAGCCGGGGTCGACCTTGATGCCCGGGTCGATGATCGTGAGCGCCTTGAAGCCCTGCCGGTGCAGCTCGGCGGTGAGCTCGCGCGGGCGGGCGAAGTGCTGCGGATGCCAGGTGAAGCAGCGGTACCCGTCCATGTAATCGATGTCGAGGTGGAGCACGTCGCAGGGAATGCGCCGCTGGCGGAACTCCCGCGCCACTTCGGCCACCCGCGCGGCGGGATAATACGAGTAGCGCGATTGGTGAAAGCCGAACGCCCACATCGGTGGCAACGGTGGGCGGCCGGTGAGGGCGGTGTAGCGCTCGAGGACTTGCGCCGGCGTGCCGCTGATCGCGAACACCTTCAGCGGGCCGCCGCGGGCGGTGAAGCGAACCTCGTTGGAGCCCACGTCGACCCAGGCGCGGTGCGGGTTGTCGATGAACAGGCCGACCACCTGTCCGTTCGACTGCGCCACGATGAAGGGAATGCTCAGGTAGAGCGGGTCGTCGCCGCGGTGGTACCCGCCGGGGTCGAAGTTCCACAGCTCGTAGCTGCGGCCGGTGAGATCGAGCGGCGCTGCTTTTTCGCCGAGCCCGTGGAACGCCACGTTCGCGTCGAACGTCGCGGTGATGCGAATTGCGCCGTCGCCGCGCTGCAGCTCGATCCGACAGGGAAGGGCGGTCTCGAGCCCGACACCGGTCGCAGCACCCTCGTCGAGTTGGGTGACTCCCTCCGCGATGCGGGTGAGCCGCGTCTCGACGCTGCGCCAGGCGGCCTCGGGCGGCTTCTCGCGGTGCTCGGTGACCCGGCGCCAGGCTTCGCGCCACTTCCCGACGCCCTTCAAGTGCGGTGAGAGGTGCCGCGCTTCGGCGATCGCGGTGCGCACCCGGTGCCAGGCGCCGTCGGCGAACACCTTCGGCCCGAGCGACGAGAGCGCCTCGAAGACGTTGAACACGCGACGTCTGTACTTGAACGCGCCCACGGTTGCGCGCTTTGGTTGCGCAGGTGCGAGCGTTCGCGGCGGGGGTGTTCGCGTTGTTGCTCGGCTGTGATGGCGCGTTCGCGCCCAAGCCGTTCTGTCGCGCCCAGACCTGCGCCGATCTCCACAGCAACTGTGGCCCGATCGCCGACGACGGCTGCGGCCACCCACTCGACTGCGGCGACTGCCCGAGCGGTCAGAGCTGCGGCCGGCTGCTCCCCAACGTCTGCGACCTCACGCCCGACGGGTGGATGGGGGGAGGCACGGCGGCAGGTGGCGGCTCGGCGAGCGGCGGCGGCGGTGTGCTCGGCGGAGGCAGCGGCACCGCGGGTGGCGGAACCGCTGGCCCCGGCGGTGGGTCGAGCGGCGGGGCAGGTGGAGCGCCAGCGCCACCGATCCTGGCGCTGGCGGGAGTCACCAGCGAGCGCGTCGATCTCGCCTGGTCTCCTTCGGGCGCGCCGATGACCGACTACCAACTGCGGCGCGCGGTGAACAACGGCGTCTTTCAGCCGGTGCCGCTGGGGGCTGACACCCACTTCGCCGATCACGGCGTGATGCCGGGCACTCAGATGGCGTACCAGGTTCAGGCGGTGAGCCCGTCGGGGGGGCCCGGTCCGCTGTCCAACACGGTGAACGTCGCCATCCCGTTCGCGGTCAACGCCTGGCGCACCGAGGGCGGTGACATTCAACACTCGGGCGCGAACCTGATCGAAACAGCCCGGGCCCCTGGCGTGCTGGCGTGGGAGCACGTCTTCGACGGAGGCGCGGTGAGCGGGGTCGCGATCGATCCCCCCAACGCGTTCGTCACCGTCGTCACCGCGGCCGAGTCGTCGTTGGTGTCTCTCGACGGCAACGGAGGTACCCGCTGGGTGCAGCCGCTCGGCCCGGTGGGCTTCGTCAGCCACCCGTCGGTGTTCAACGGCAAGGTGTCGATCAACTACTCGAACCTGATGCAGGGGGAGGTCGACGTGTTCGACGAGACCGGCATCAAGCTGTGGAGCTCGACCAGCCTGTCTTTCGGTCAAGGGCCGAAGCCGGCGCCGATCTCCACCGGTGATGCACTGATCGCCAACGTCGGAGCCGGCGGCATGGTGCTCAGGATGTTCGAATCGAGCGGCGCGATCGGGGGCGTGGCGACGCTGACCCCCGCCGATGCCTGGGCCCCCACGCTCTCCGATGGGCAGCTCTGGTTCTCGAACGGGCCGATGGTGTCGTCGGCCAACCTGCTGACGTTGGCCGTGAACGGCGGGTTTCCTCAGGGGCCACCGATGCCGATGACGGCCGACGAGTGGGTCGTCGCCAACAATGGCATCGCGGTGGTGGCCGATGGCGCGATGCTGTTCACCAACGGCGGGCCCACTCAGTCGGGCATGAAGCCCTACGTCGCACCTCCCGCGATCGTCCCCGCCACGATGGGGATCTCGGCGATCTTCGCGGTGAGCGGCGATCAGATCGAGATGCGCCAGTTGCCGCTCGGCAACCTGCTCGTCACCTTCCACACCGACGGCGGCCTCTCGTACCCACCCGCGTTTGCCGCGGGCGTCGTCTACGCCAGCTCGCCCACGACGGTGTTCGCGATCGACGCGCAGTCGGGCGCCACGCTCTGGACCACCACGCCCGGCGGCCGGCTCTCGATCGCCCAGGGCATGCTCTACGTCTCCGGCGGCAGCACCGTGCGCGCCTACGCGCTCACGCCGTAGCTCAGAGCTTCGACTTCGCGCGCTCGATCCACGGCTTCATCTCGCGCGCCTCGAACGGGCTGTCTTCCCCGGCGTGCTCCCACTGCTGCACCGCCTCTTTGTAGTCGCCCTTCAGGTACGCCAGCATTCCCTGGTCGACGTGAGCGCTGCCGCTCTTGATCGCCGCCTCGCAGTCGGCCATCGCGCGCTCTTTGTCTTCGCGCAGAGCGTGCACCCAGCAGCGGGTCCCCAGCGAGGCGGTCATGATGTCGCCCTGCCCGACGGGGTTCTTCGCTTTCTCCACGGCGATGTTCGCCGCCGCCAAAGCCTCGTCCATGTCGCCCTGAATCATCACCAGCGCCCAGGCGAGCGAGTTGGCCGACTGGGGGCTTTCGGGCAGTCGCTTGTGCGCCGACCGAAGGGCCAGCACCGCCAGCTCGTAGTCGCCGCGCACGATGCTCTTCATCCCCGTCTGCTCGAGCCACTCGGCTTCTCCGCCTGCCAGGTCGGTCGATCGCGACAGATCGCTCTTGGCCTCGTCGGTCTTGCCGAGGTGAAGCTCCGCGCCCGCTTTGACCACCAGAATGTCGGGCAGCTCGGGGTCCTCGAGGCTGGTGAGCTGCTGCGCCGCGCTGAAGTCGGCGAGCGCCTCCTGCCACTTCGAGAGTTTCTCGTAGGCCTGGCCCCGAAGCAGGCGGCTCTCGCGATCGTCTTTTTGCGACAGCGCGTGGGTCGCGGCGGCGATTGCGTCTTCCCACTTCTCGGCCGCGACGGCCTGGCGCGCCAGCCGGTTTCGCTCCCAGCTCTTCCCCTCGGTGGAGTGCTGCGTACGCGTGCGCGCCAGGATCGCCAGCGCCGCCACCGCCGCGATCACGATCAACTGCGAGCTGAACACCGGCCGCCGCGACGGCTCCTCGATCGCCGAGCCGGTGGCCAGCAGGCCCACCGCGGTTCCTGCCAACAGGCCGCCCAGGTGCGCCGCCACGTCGATGCCGGGCACCGCGACCGACAACGCCACGTTGAGACCGAGCGAGAGCAGAATGCCGCTGCGCAGCCGCTCGTAGGCCTCCGGTTGAATCAGCTGACGTGCCCGCAGCGCGAAGCCGCAGATCATGCCGAACAGGCCGAAGACCGCTCCCGAGGCGCCCACGGTCATCACCGTCGGGTGGGCGAGCATCGACATGTACGCGCCCGCCAACCCGGTCAGCAGGTAGGCGAATGCGGTGAACGCCCGGCCGAACAGCCGCTCGGTGAAGTTGCCCACGTTCCACAGCGCCCACATGTTGGCGGCGATGTGCAGAATGACGATCCCGTGGGTGAACATCGCCACCAACGGCAACCACCACTTGTGGTCGAGCCACACCGAGACGCCGTCTGAGCCCGCCCACGGAGCGGCGAACACCATGCTGAACGCCAGGCTCGGCGAGGTGATCGCGAGCTCGCCGATGTAGACGCCGACGTTCGCCGCGATCAACACGAGCGTCAGCCACGGAATGAACCGTTGCGCTCGTGGCTTCGCGGCTGCCTGGGGGTCAGGCGTCATGCGGCCGCGAATATGCCAGAAGTGCCCTCAGCCGACGTAGTGGTACGCGGCGTCGATGTGATAGCCCGCGCCACCTTCGCTGATTCGCTGGGTGCCGTCGGAGTTGACGTTGTTGCTGCCGATGAAGGTCGGGCGGCCGTTCACGTAGCCGGCGAACATCTCGACGTGGGCGAAGTGACCCTCGCCCGGCACCTCGAAGCACACCACGTCGCCCGGCTGGAGGTTGTTCGCGTCGGCCCGGCGCCAGTTGGGGTCGTTGGCGAGGTTGTTCGACAGGCCCACCACGTTGTCGTTGTGCTCGGAGTGGGGAATCTGGCCGGCCTTCTCGAGCACCGCCGAGACGAAGTTCGCGCAGCACACGTTGTTGCCCGGCCACTTGTCGAGGTACTGCGCCAGGTTCCCGTTGTACTTGAGGTCGGAGATGTTGCGGCCGAGGTCGCTGCGCGCGATCGCCAGCGCGTCGCCGCCCTTGCCCGGAGTCGAAGGACCGGTCGGGCCCTGCGTCGGGCCGGAGCCGCCCGACGGCACGTGCGCCGGGTTGGTGTTGGTGCTCGTCTTCCCGGGGATCGTCAGCACCTGGCCGGGGTGAATCATGTTCGGGTTGGAGATGCCGCTCGCCTGCGCGATCGCCTGGTAGCTGACGCCGTACCGCGCGCCGATCGAGCTCAAGGTGTCGCCCGCCTTCACCACGTACTGCGCGCCCGAGGTCGCCGGCTGAAAGCTGGAGCTGCCGTCGTGCCCGGGGATCGAGATCTGCTGCCCCGGGTAGATCATGTTGGGGTTGCTGATCTGCGGGTTGGCGCGAATCAGCGCCGAGAGGCTGACCCCGTTGCGCGAAGCGATGGCCGACAGCGTGTCTCCTGAGCGAACCGTGACCGACATGTGAGCTCCTCCAGTGGAGGAATTCTCGTCACGACTCCGGGTGGGTAATCCACCACCGTTGTTAGCGGGGCTGACATTCGGCGGGAATTTTCGCCCCATTTGCGGTGAATTTTCTGGCGCTGCTTCGCGTCTCGCGCTCTGTCCTCGCCCGGACCTTTCGATGTCCACCCAAAGGAGAACAAACAAGATGAAGACCCTGTCCCGCGTCGCGATTGCCCTCTCGCTGTGCACCGCGCTGTTCGCCGGCCCCGCAATGGCCGAGACGGTGAAGCAGGAGAAGGCGGAGCACCCGCGCATCGCCAAGGCGATTCACGAGCTCGAAGACGCGATCAAGTATCTCGAGGAGGCGCCGCACGACTTCGGTGGCCACAAGGCGGCCGCGCTCGAGAGCAGCAAGAAGGCGGTCGAGGACTTGCGCGCCGCGCTGGCGTACCGCGCCGTGCAGGACACCAAGAAGGGCAAGTAAGCCACTCTCAGGTTTTGAAGTGAGCGCCGGGGAACGCCACGTGCGTCTCCCCGGCGTTGCTTTTTGCCGGGGGCGAAAAGCCGCGACGTTGACTGAGGCAGCCAAATGACTGATGCCTGCCTCCAACGTGCGTGTGCGTACCTCGTCGATCGTCGTCTTCTTGCTCTGGCTGGCCGCGGCCACGCTGACCGCGTGCCAGTGCTCCACCACCTGCTCGCCTTCGAACTGCAGCGGCTGCTGTGACGCGACCGGCGCCTGCCAGACCGGCGTCGCGGCCAACGCGTGCGGCGCCAACGGCAACAGCTGCGTGCCCTGCGGCTCCGGCTTGATCTGCTCGTTCGGTCACTGCGGCGGCACCGCGACCGGCGGAGGCGCGGCGACCGGTGGCGGCGCGGGCGGAGGCGGAGGAGGCGGCGGCGCGAGCGTGACCTGCACCGCCTGCACCACCAGCACCGATTGCCCCACCGGCACTCCGTGCGTGCAGTACGCCGGGAGCGACTTCTGTGGCCAGCCTTGCGAAGGCGCCAACGCGTGCGCGGCGAACGAGACCTGTCTGCTCACCGTCGACGTCACCGGCGCCCAGGCGCAGGTGTGCATTCCCAGCTCCGGCCAGTGCGGCAACACCGGTTGCCCCGCGACCTGTCCCACCGGCACCACCTGCAACGTGATCGACGGCGCCTGTGAGTCGTCGGGCACCGGCGGCGGAGCAGGGGGCGGCGGCGGCGCGGGCGGCGGCTCGGCCGACGGCGGCACCTGCGGCCAGTACGACCTCGAAGGCACCTCGTCGTGCTGCACCAGCTGCCAGCCCGGCACCAGCACCTGCCAGGCGAACGGCTGCTACGGAGGCTGGTGGTGCAATCGCAACACCTGCCGCTGCCACGCGCCGCTCACCGGCTCCTGCGGAGGAACCGGCGGGGGCTCCGGCAGCGGCGGTGGCTCAGGAACCGGAGGCGGCGGCGTGGTGATGTACGACGGCGGCGTCGGCCCCACCGGCGGCAGCGTGTCGAGCCTCTACTTCGCGGTGGTGGGCGACACCCGGCCTTCACTCGAAGACGACACCGCCAACTACCCGACCGCGATCATCACCCAGATCTACCAGGACCTCGCGGCGCTCAGCCCGCCGCCGCAGTTCGTGGTCACCACCGGCGACTTCATGTTCGCCAACCCGTACAAGGCGCAGGGCGAGGCCCAGCTGCAGCTCTACGACGGTGCGCGCGCGAACTTCCCCAACATCGTCTTCTCGGCGATGGGCAACCACGAGTGCACCGGCGGCAGCGCCACCAACTGCGACGGCATGGTGACCAACAACCTCACCTCGTTCATCAACCACCTGATCACGCCGCTGGGAAAGAGCGACCTCTGGTACTCGATCCCGATCAACGACACCAACGGCCAGTGGACCGCGAAGGTGCTGATCACCGCCTGCAACTACTGGAACAACACCCAGAAGAGCTGGCTGCAGACCCAGCTCAACACCCCCACCACCTTCACCTTCGTGGTGCGGCACATGCCGATCGGCTCCAACGGCCCCTGCAACGCCGATATGGACACCATGCTCGCGAGCGCCACGTACACCGGCCTGCTCGTCGGTCACACCCACTCGGTCTACTTCTCGTCGAGCAACAAGGAGCTGGTGGAGGGCGTCGGCGGCGCGCCGATCACCAGCAGCGCCAACTACGGCTACGCGCTGGTGCGGCAGAACTCCAACAACTCCTTCACCGTCACCCAGCACGACTACCAGACCAACGCGGTGGTCAACACGTACACCCTGCCGTAGCTCACGGCGAAAGTCTGATCTCTCCAAAGCCGCAGGGCTCGGGCCAGGTCAGCTGCACGTCCTTCGAGCCTTTCGGCCGGTCGTGCCGGGTGAAGCGCGCGTGCACTTCGTCGGTCTTGCCCATCAGCGCCCACGGCACCGCGACTTCCACCAGCCACTCCTCGTCGTCGTCGCCGGCGTCGGCCATCGAACCGTCGGCGTCGACCGCGGCTTGAATCGCCTTGGCGCCGTTCAGGGTGCCCTTGGGTGAGACGGTGAACTGAACCGTCTTGCCATTGGCGCCGACCAGCGCCGCGCCCATCGAGTCGTCTTCTTCGAGGTCTTCGTCGCCGGCGTAGAACAACAGGTAGAGCGCGGAGTCGTCCCAGCTCGCGCGCACCTCGGCGTGGGGGCGGCCGGGGCCACCGTTGGCGCTCGAGAACGCGCGGGTCGGCTTCGCCTCCAGCCAGGCCTTCTCGTCGCCTTCGCCGTCGAGCTTCGGCGCGACCGAAGTGTGCACGGCAGTGAGCACCTCGGTCTTGCAGCCCGAGTCTGCGGCGGCGGGCGCCGGCTTCGCACAGCCCTTGGAGCATGAAAATGCGGCCACGCCGTAAATCGCGATGACAACGAGTCTGAAATTCATGGGCCGTACGCAGACGAAAAGACTTCGGTTGCAGACAAAGGGAACGAAGGAACAGTCATGACCTTACGCGTTCAGCAGCGTTCCACGAGCTCCAACGGCTCCACGATGTTGTCGATCGGGGCGCGCGGCCCCGCGGTGGCCGATCTCCAGCGGCGTCTGGCGGCGGCGGGCTTCTCTCCCGGCGCGGCCGATGGCGTGTTCGGCCCAATGACCCAGCGGGCGGTGGTGAACTTTCAGCGGGCGCACGGCCTGGCGGCCGACGGCATCGCCGGCCCCCGCACCGAGGCGGCGTTGCGGGGTGGTGGCGCGGCTCCGGCCCGGCCCGCGAGCGGCGGCGGAGGCGGCGGCTCGGTGCTGCGCGAAGGCTCGCGCGGCGCGCAGGTGGCGACGCTGCAGCGCGCGCTCGCCTCGAAGGGCTTCTCGCCGGGCGTTGCCGACGGCGTGTTCGGCCCGATGACCCAGCGGGCGGTGATGAGCTTTCAGCGCGCGCACGGGCTGAGCGTCGACGGGGTGGTGGGCCCGCAGACCTGGGGCGCGCTGGGCGGCTCCGGTGGCAGCTCGTTCACGCCGGGCGTCGGCGGCGCGGGCGGCTCGGCGTCGAGCAGCTTTCGCAACCGCATTCTCGACATCGCGAAGGGCGAGCTGGGTCTGCGCGAGGTGGGCAACAACGGCGGCCCGATCACCAAGTACCCGAACTACTTCGGCCGCGGCGCGGAGTCGTGGTGCGCCGACTACGTCTCGTGGGTGGTGACCAAGGCGGGCGGCCACCTCAACGACCCGTGGACGGTGAGCCAGGCGTCGAGCGCGGCGTCCCAGGGGCGGTGGAAGGGCATGTCGAACCCGCAGCCGGGCGACCTCGTGTATTTCAACTGGGAGCGCAACGGCCGGAGCTTCTCGCAGATCGATCACGTGGGCATCGTGGTCGGGGTGAACTCCGACGGCACCGTTCGCACCATCGAGGGCAACGCCTCGGCGCCCGGCGGAGGGCAGGGCGTCGCGTACCACAACCGCTCGACCGCAGACATCGTCGGTTACGCCTCGCCGCCGACCTGAGCTATAGCGCGACGCGGAGGATCTCCCGTGTCGCGCACCCCATTCTTCGCGGTCAGCTTCACCCTCGCGTTCGCCTTCGGCTTCGCGCTCTCGTCGTGTGGCAGCAACAACAAGGACGACTGCGCGAAGACCTGCAACGGCTGCTGCGATCTGAGCGGCCAATGCCAGCAGGGCTTCTCGAACGACGTCTGCGGCAAGGCGGGCGGGCGCTGCAGCGTCTGTCAGACCGGTGAGACCTGCACCAACGGCGACTGCCGGGTGGCTTCGGCGACCGGCGGTGGCGCGGCGACGGGCGGCGGCGCGGCGACTGGTGGCGGCGCGGCGACTGGTGGCGGCGCGGCGGCTGGCGGTGGCGCGGCGACCGGCGGTGGCGCGGCGGCCGGCGGTGGAGCGGCGGCCGGTGGCGGCTCGGCGACGGGCGGCGGCGGCCAGGATGCGGGCAGCTGCTTCACGGCGCTGGCGTGCCAGACCGACACCATTCTCGATCTCGATTTGAAGAACACGGTGGCGGTGCGGGCGGTGGCCACCACCGAGGTCGACGGAGGCTTCGAGAGCACCATCGACGCGACCGGCGGCGGGCTGACCCCGACCGAGTCGTACGTGTACGTGAAGTTCAACCCCACCGGTCTCGACGTGGTGTCCGAAGACGACGTCACCGCGCTCGGCACCACCGACTGGGATCTCGCGGTTCGCCGCTACGTGATTCGCATGAACGGCGGCTCCTCGGGGCCGTCGTGCGTGGGCGCGCAGAAGGCCGGCACCAACTACGACGCGGTCACCGCGGTGCCGCCGGGCGCGTTCGGCTCCGACGCCTTCATGTCGTCGAGCTGCCAGGAGTCGCAAGACGTGCTGGGCGGCCCGCTCACCGTGCTGGGCGACTACTACAACTACACCAACTGCCTGGCGATGACCGGCAACGTCTACGTGCTGCAGCTCGCCGACGGCCACCACGTGAAGATGACGGTGGAGGGCTACTACACGCCGCTGTCGGCACAGCAGACCTGCGACTCCACCGGCAACATGGCGGGCACCTCGGCGCACTTCACGCTCAAGTGGGCGTTTCTGCCGTGAGGCTGCTCGCCGCCGCGGCCGCGCTCGCGCTGGTGGGCTGTGGGGTGGAGGCGCCGAAGCCGTGGGCGAAGATGCGGGTCGTCAGCTCGGAGCAAGAGCTGCGGCCGACCGACGTGAACTCGGGTCAGCAGTTCGCGTTCTCGGCCGGTGAGATCGTCGAGTCGTACAACTCGCTCGACGGCGGCTTCAAGGTTCACTTCACCCGCAGCGGCAAAGACGCGGTGCTGGCGGGCGACGCCGACGACTCGGGCGTGCCCGACTTCGTGGAGCAGGTGGCGGTGGTCTACGACGACGTCGATCGCTTCTACGGCGGCATGGGCTACCGGCACCCGCTCTCCGATCAGGGGCAGACCGACAACGGCGGCGACGGGCGCTTCGACATCTACCTGGTCGACTTCGCCACCAACGCCGACGGCGCGTTCGAGATCGACAACTGCGTCGGCGCGGGCAACACCTGCTACGGCTACGTCTCGCAAGAGAACGACTTCGCCGGGTACCCGTACCCGACGCCGGTGATCGGCACCATCACCCTGGGCAGCCACGAGTACTTCCACGCGATTCAGTCGGCGTACGACGAGTCGCAGGGAGTGGTGATTCAGGAGGGCACCGCGGTGTTGGGCGAGGAGCAGTACGACCCCACGCTCGACGACTTCGAGGGCTTCATCTACGGCTACCTGAAGCAGATGGATCGGCCGCTCGATCAGCCTCCGCCCGGGCCGGTGCCGGAGTTCGCCTACGGCTCGGCGATCTGGTGGCGCTACCTGACCGAGAAGTTCGACGTCGCCACCACCCGCAAGCTCTGGGAGCACTGCGTGGTGGGCGCGGGCTACCCGAGTGAGCCGGGCGATCTCGCGGCGCCGCACTGGATGGTGCAGCAAGACGCGATGTTGCAGACCGAGTACGGCTCGTCGTTCGCGCAGGCGTTTCGCGAGTTCACGGTGTGGAATCTGTTCGTCGGAGCGGCGGCCGACGCGAGCCACTACAGCAACGGCGCTCACTACCCGCTGCCGTTGATGACCCAGGCGCCGACGCCGTACGTCAGCCCGAAGCTGTTGGTGTTTCACGCTTCGGCCCAGTACTTCGTGACCACTCCGGGCGCGGGCATGTTCGGGGCGCAGCTGGCCTCGACCGACCCGGCGCAGACCGCGGGGCTCGATCTGCTGTTGGCGGTGCGCCACGCGGGGAAGATCACCGCCACCGCGACCTCGGCCGACGTTCGCGCGCCGACGATGCTGGCCACCGCGGCGGGCGACGATCCGATCGCGATCGTGGTCGACGCCGAGCGCTCGGGCGGCGCGTATCAGCCGCACCTGTGCCTGGGCGCGGCGAGCGACCTGGCGGCGTGCGCGGCGGCCAACGACCCCGACGGGGGCGTGAGCGATGCGGGAATGCCCGACGCCGGTCAGCCCGATGCCGGCCCGGTCGATGCGGGCATCGAGCCGTCGCTGGAGATCGTGCCGCTCACCCTGGGCAAGGCGACCGGGTGCAATGCGTTCGGCGGCGCGCCGCTGGTGTTCTTGTTGTTGCTGGCGCTGCGAAGGCTCAGGGGTTGAGCACGCAGTTGTTGGTGACGGTGATTTCGTTGCCGAGGTCGACCACCTCGAAGTCATCGGGGGTGATCCCCGAGAACGACATCGAGTCGATGCCGAGGCTCGACCACTTGGCGGTGTTGAGGCGGTCGTCGCCGAAGGTGAGCGCGATGTTGCCTCCGTCGGAGAGCAGCATTCCGTAGGTCTTCATCGCGTGGAGCACGGCCTTTTCGGCGGCGTTGTAGTTGGTCTCGCTGAAGCTCGACTTGAGGCGGAACCGCACGCCGTAGGGCGGGGCGTTGGCGTCGCTCGAGGTCGGGCCGCCGGCGTGGCTGGCGGGGTGCACGTAGACGTCGGCCTTCATGTGATCGTTGGGGAGAATGAAGCGCACCGCGTGCGGCACGGTGCCGGAGGCGACCTCGTCGGCGGTGACGAGCAGGCCGGCGATCGGGAAACCGGCGGCGTCGGCGGAGGTGCACTGATCTCCGCGCTCGTTGTCGGGGTAGGCCTTGTTGAGGTCCCAGATGAAGCCGCCGAGGGCGTTGATTTGGCTGCCCGACTGGGTGGCGTTGTAGAGCTCGTAGAGTTTCTGCTGGGAGGTCTCGACCACCAGCACGTGGCAGTCGTTGTTGGCGACGTCGCAGTTGTAGTCGTTGCTGTTGCTGCCCTCGGCGTTGCCGTTGGTGGGAATCGGCATCTGGTAGGGCACCGACTCGCAGTCGTTGCCGTTGTAGCAATAGCCGCTGTTGTTGCCGGCGCCGTTGGGGCCGTTGATCTGCTCGCGCGGCGTGGTGGAGTCGGCGGTGAGGAGAATGATCGAGAAGTCGATCTGCAGCTTGTTGCCGTTGCCCCAGCCGCCGGCGTTCTTCAGCGCGGTGATGATGTCGCCCGAGCGGGTCGACGGGGTGAGCTGAGAGACGTCTTTGGTCCACGGCTCTGGTTGGGTGAAGAGGCCGCCGCTCGCAGTACCGCCGCCCGTCGCGGAGCCGCCTCCCGTTGCCGCGCCGCCCCCGGCCGCCGCGCCGCCGCCTCCGGTCGCCGAGCCGCCACCGGTCGCGCTGCCGCCGCCGGTCGCGGAGCCTCCGCCGGTCGCCGTGCCGCCACCGATCGCGCTACCTCCGCCGGTCGCCGCGCCGCCACCGCCGATCGCCGAGCCTCCGCCGGGACCGACGCCGCCACCGGTGGCCGTGCCGCCGCCGGCAGCCGAGCCGCCCCCGGTCGCCGAGCCGCCGCCTCCGCCGGTGGTCGTGGTGGTGCCAGTGCAGGCGAGGAGACCGCTCGCCGCGAAGACGACGATCGACCGCAGGAGTGTGGTGCGCATGGCGCGGCAGTGTATCAGCGCCGCTTGTGGCGGCGAGCAAGGTACCGGCGAACGGGGTAGGTCGCCCGGTTTCGATCGGCACATTCGAGCAGCTGGGTCTCATCGAGACCGCCGTCGAGCAGGTCGTCGACCAGGCTGAGCGCACGGCGGGCGCCCACGCGATTGCGTGCACGGAGGAGATCGACCACGGTCTTCACGGCGCTGAAACAGCGCACACTCGGGCCTTCCTCGGTTCGTTGGCAGGTGACCACGTCGGCATCGGCAGGAGGCTGGCTCCAACGCAGCGTCTCGATCCGCAGAGGAGACACGCGCGGGCGGCGATCATCCTGCGAGATCGCGATCCAGATCGGAGAGGGCTCGGTTCCGATCAGCTGGTGAAGCCAGAGCGCGGTCTCGAGCGCTGCGATCGCGTGTGGCGCGCGGAAGAAGAGCGCTTCCGTGTTCGTGATCTTCGCCGACGGGAGCGAGTAGACGCCCCGTCCGTGCTGCACGAGGCCACCGCCGAGCGCTTCGTCGATCAGGTACGGCCGGTCGAAGGAGTTGATGCTGGCCGCGCGAAACAGCGGTGGCCGGGTGAAGAGAGGCCCTGGTTCGATCTTGTTCATGCCTTCGTTGTCTCACGCGGGTCTGACATGTGAGCCGGCAGTGCAGTCGCTTTGATTGGGGGCTGGGGCTCGGGGGTCGGCGCTCTGCCGGCATCCGACTCCGCCCGCGATCGAGAGCCAGCCGTTCGCCGCGGGTGAGCCTCTCGACAGGGTGGGTGTGCACCACTCGAGGCGCTGACGGGGGCCCGCCGCCGAGGCGGGTTGCGGGTCGCTATCAAAGTGTCCGGAGTTAGCACTCGGCGACCCAGCCCGACGCCCTCCGAGAGCCGCAACACGTCTCTTCTGCACGAAACTCAGGGCGCTGATGTCGCGATTTGGAGGCTCCAACCGTTGGCCACGCGCTAACTCCGGACACTTTGATAGCGCGCAAACCCCGTCTCCGCGTCGCCGGCGAGACGTCATCTAACTCGTGGGAACAACTGGATCCGACCGCGAAAATCGAAGCGCGTCGGCGGCGCCAAATTGTGGCCACGTGCTAACTCCGGACACTTTGTTGGCGTGCCCAAATCAAACCGTCCGGAGTTGGCACTCGAGCGCACCCGGCCGCGTCGGAGCAACGCCGGCGTCGAAGAACCGATGCGTCGCACGCGCCGAACGCCGCGAAGCACACCCGCACCGCACCGCTGGTCACGCGATCGCGGGCGGACTCCGAACGGGCAGGGGTCCGAACCACACCCCTCACCCCCAATCAAAGCAACGGCACTGCCGACTCAATCAGCGGCGTTCGCGCTCTGGCCGCACCAGCCCCGTCATCGGGCGCGCGACCACCTGCTCGATCGCCTCGCTGAACGCGCGGGCGGCCGCCTCGACATCGGCCAGCGAGCCCACCAGGTACGCCCCGGCGAAGTTGGTCTCCGTCGGCGGGCCGAACCACTTCGCCAGCTTCACGTTCGCGGCCTTCAGCGCCGCATCGACACCCACCACCGCCTCGACCGGAGGCGCGATCAGATACGCCATCGGCTCGCCGGGCTTGATGCCCGCCTGCGGCGCGAGGTACCGCCCCGTCTCCGAGATCACATGCGGGAAGAACGCCGGCGCTTCAGTCCCCTCGAGCGCGAAGAACGAGATCTTCTCCAGCAGCGCCTCCCGCAACGCCCACAGCCCTTCCTTCACCTCATCAGGGTGCGGCCCGGCGATGATCCCGAGAATCTCGCCCGACAGCGGCCCCGACGCGTGCGCCGAGCCGGCGTAGAAGCTCTTCGCGTACACCACGTCGACGTCGGCGAACTTGGTCGCATGATCCAACGCCACGTAGGTCGAGTCATCCTGATCGCAGGTGACCAGCCCGAGCGACACGTGCCGCTTCGGGTCGAGCTCCAGCGAAACGCCCAGCTGCCCCTCGACCTGCTCGATCATCCTGCAGGCGAGAATCTTCGGCTTCAGCGCGACCAGCTTCACGTCAGCTTTACTCCTCCGCCACCGGCGGCGAAGGTGCGCTTCAGCAGGTCGGCACACCGCTGCGCCGCCCTCGGCGGGGGAAACCCGAGGTCGCGCACGTTGCTGATGCAGTCTTTCTCGGAGTTGTCCTGGCCGACCCGCGGCCCGTACGCGGTGTAGATCGAGAGCGAGTCGCCGGTGCCGAGCCCGGGCCGCTCGCCGACGATGATCGCGGTGCACTTCGCGTGGGTGAGCACGCCGATCTCGTCTTGCACCCCGATGCGCGCGTACTTCACGAAGATCGGCCGGCCCACCTTCAACCCCGCGGCCGGCAGCGCCTTCAGCAGCTCCGCCACCAACGGAGGCCCGTACCGGGTGAGCGCGTACGCCGACAGCCCATCGCCGGCGATGATCTGCACGTCGGCGCCTTGCTCCGCCTCCGCGCACCGCTTCTTCGACGCGTCGTCGAGCGCGCGGCCGTGGTCGGGGTGCAGCAGGAACTCCTCGTGCGACTTCGCCCGGGTGCGCAGCGGCAGCCAGCCGTTCTTCTCGGCCCACCCGTCGGGGATCTCGCTGTTCACCGCGTCGATCGCGATCGCGTGATCGGCCCGCAGCCCGAGGTAGCTCTCGGTCAGATACCGGGTGCCCGAGCGCCCCTGCGCGATTCGCGCCGGAGTCAGCGACACCAGCCGATCGATCGCCGCCGGATCGCGCGGAGAGGGCAGGGCGCGGTGCCGTGGCCCCGGCAGCCCCGGCTCCGGAGGCGGCGCCGGGCGCTCGCCCTTCACCACCTCCACCACCACCTGGCGCACCAGGGCTTCGAGCTCTTCTTTGGTCACGAGAGCCCGCTCCGCTCGAACACGCTCGCGTCACCCGCCCGCTCGGTCAGCTTGCCGTTGCGCCAGAGGCCCATCCGCTCCAGCCAGCTCTCGAACTCCGGCGTCGGCTTCAACCCCAACAGCTCCCGCAGCGCCGCGTTGTTGTGAAACGACGTGGTCTGGTAGTTCAACATGATGTCGTCGCCCATCGGGATCCCCATCAGGTAATTCACTCCCGCGGCGCCCAACAACATCTCCAGGTTCTCCTGGTCGTTCTGATCCGAGATCGCGTGGTTGGTGTAGCAGGCGTCGCAGCCCATCGAGATGCCCGACAGCTTGCCCATGAAGTGATCCTCCAGGCCCGCCCGGGTGATCTCCTTCGCGTTCTGCAGGTACTCGGGGCCGATGAAGCCCACCACGCTGTTCACCAGAAACGGCTGGTAGCGCCGCGCCAGCGCGTACGCCCGCGCCTCCATCGTCACCTGGTCGGTGCCGTGGTGCGCGTTCGACGACAGCGCGGTGCCCTGGCCGGTCTCGAAGTACATCACGTTCGGCCCCTGCGCCGTGCCCTCCCGCTTCGCCAGGTCGGCCGCCTCGTCGAGCAGCTTCACGCTGATCCCGAAGTTGCGGTTCGCGCCCTCGCTGCCGGCGATCGACTGGAACATCAGGTCGAGCGGAGCTCCCCGCCGCACCGCCGCCATCTGAATCGTCACGTGCGAGAGCACGCAGTTCTGGGTGGGAATCCTGAAGCGGCGCATCAGGTCCTTCACGCCCTTCAAGATGTCGACCGTGCCCTGAATGTCGCCGGTCGACGGGTTCACCCCGATCACCGCGTCGCCGTTGCCGTACGAGAGCCCGTCTTTCACCGCCGCCAGCACGCCCTCGACTTCGTCGGTCGGGTGGTTCGGCTGCAGCCGGCTCGAGATGCGCCCCTTCAGCCCCAGCGTCGCGTTGCAGCGCACCACCACCCGGCGCTTGCGCCCCGCCAGCACCAGGTCGAGGTTCGACATCAGCTTCGCCACCGCGGCCACCATCTCCGCGCTCAGCCCGGGCGAGATCGCCGCGATGTCTTCGCCGGTGGTGCGATCGTCGAGAATCCACTCCCGAAGCTGCCCCACCGGCCAGTCGGCCACCCGCCGGTAGGCGAAGTCGTCGAGCGAATCCTGATCCACCCGGGTGACCTCGTCTTGCTCGTAGGGCACCGAGGGGTTCTCTCGCAAAACGCGCAGCGGCAACCCCGCCAACACCCGCTTCGCCGCCGCCATCTCCCGCATCGATCGCGCCGCCAGCCCCGCCTGCCGATCGCCTGATCGCGGCTCGTTGGCGCGCGCGAGCACGTCCTTCACGTCGGGGAAGGTGAAGCTCTGCCCGTGCACGGTTGCCGTCAGCGCCACTCTTCGCGTTTCACCCCCATCGCGCGCATGCGTCAAGCACGCACCTTCACCCCACACCGGGCCATGACGGCCCACCCCACGTTTCATTAGGTTGCACAACGTGGCTGGCTACACCCTACTGAAGAAAGTAGCGGATGGCGCAGCGGCTGAGGCCTATCTCGCAAGGAGCGAAACGGGGTTTCCCGTGTTGCTCGAAGTGAGCCGCGCCGAGGTCGTGCACGACATCGAACTCTACGGCCGATTCCTCGATCTCGCCCAGGGGCGCAAGAGCTTCACGCACCCCAACCTGCTGGCGCGAACGAACACCAGCTGCGGCGACGACGGCCGCGTCTACGTGATCACCGAGCCGATCGACGGGCCGACCCTCGCCGAGCACATTCAAGAGAAGGGGCCGCTCGAGCTCTCCAAGGCGGTCGAGTGGGCGATCGCGGTCACCTCCGCGCTCGGCTACCTCCACTCGCGCGGAGTCGTGCACGGCAGCCTCACCCCGCGCCACGTCTACCTCGCCGGCAAGGCCGAGCAGCCGACCCCGAAGCTGCTCGAGACCGGGCTGTTGCTGTTTCGCACCAACCGGTCGGTGAAGACGCCGGCCTCGCTGGTGCTGGTGCGCCCCGAGTACCTCTCGCCCGAGCGCGCCGCCGGCAAGCGCGGCGACAAGCTCTCCGACATCTACGGCATGGGCGTGCTGCTCTACGAGATGCTGCTCGGCCGCCCGCCGTTCTCCGGTGGCATGGCCCGCCAGCTCCACATCTCCACCAAGCCGCCCGAGCTGCCGTTCCACCTCCGCGCGATCTCGCCGCTGCTCAACTGCATGCTGGCGAAGGAGCCCCACCAGCGCCCCCAGAGCGCCAACGAGCTCGAGCTCGAGCTGCGCGACGTGCTCTCGGCGCTCGGCGGCCCCGACGAGATCGACATCGCGATCGAAGCCCAGGCGCCGATCTCCCGGCCCAAGCTCGAGGTCGTCTCCTCCGATCCCTCGCTCGAGGTGATCGACTCGCCCACGCCCGACCCGGCGGCGCCCAACAAGGCCACCCCGCTCAACCAGGCCGCGGCGTCGATGCTCACCCCCGACTCCCGCGACGGCCTGCCCACCCAGTCGCTCAAGCCGCCGCAAGATCGGCCCACGCCTCCGCCGGCGTTGCTGGGGCCGTACCAGATTCTCCGCCCGTTGGGAGAAGGCGGCATGGGCCGGGTGTTCCTCGCCCGCCACGTGCACCTCGACAAAGAAGTCGCGATCAAGGTGCTGAAGCCGAACTTCGCGGAAGACCCGGTCGCCACCAAGCGGTTCCTCCTCGAGGCGAAGACCGCCAACCAGGTGAAGAACCCGCACCTGCTCGAGGTCTACGACTTTCTCGAAGACGAGCGCGGCCGCTTCTGCTGCGTGATGGAGCCGCTCAAGGGCGAGACCCTCCGCGGCCGGGGCAGCAAAGAGATCTTCCCGATCAACCGGGTGATCAAGATCGCCCGCCAGGTCTGCGAGGCGCTCACCGCGCTCCACGACGCCGGAGTCGTTCACCGCGACGTGAAGCCCGACAACGTCTTCTTGATCGAGCGCGACGGCGACCGCGACTACGTGAAGCTGTTCGATCTCGGCATCGCCCGGGTGCTCCACGCCCAGGCCGGCGACGACGTCAACCTCACCCGCGCCCGCCAGGTGGTCGGCACCCCGGCCTACATGGCGCCCGAGCAGGCGATGGTGGGGCCGATCGACGGCCGCGCCGATCTCTACGCGCTCGGCACCCTGATCTACGTGCTGCTCTGTGGCCGCTTCCCCTTCGACGCGATCTCCTCCGAGCAGATGATGGAGACCAAGGTTCGCGAGCGCCCGCGCGCGCTGCCTTCGAAGGCCGCCAGCGGAGAAGAGATCCCCAAGGCGCTCCGCAGGCTGGTCGCCCGGTGCCTCGAGCCCGCGCCTTCGCGCCGGGTCTCCACCGCCAAGGAGCTCGCCGACGAGCTGATGCCGTTCGAGGCGCTCCAGCCCGCGCTCGCCGACACCCGCCGCAAGCGCTGGCCGTTCGCGCTCGCGGGCGTCGCGGGTCTCGGCGTCGCCGGGTTTCTCGCCTGGCAGGCCGGCTTGCTCACCCACGCCACCGCCGCGGTGCAGCCGCAGCCCGTGCCTCAGGCCGCGCCCGCGACGGCACCCGTCAGCCCGGCGAAGCTCGCCGACACCGTGGAGGCCGAGCCGGTGCGGGTGGTCGCTCCTGTCGCGCCCAGTGAGCTGAAGCCGTTCCCGTCGCCCGCGTCGCAGGCCCTCAAGGGCGCGATCGAGCGCGGTGCGCCGGTGAAGAAGACCACCCGGCGCCGCTGATTACGGCGGGCACACCATCTGGCCGTAGAGGTTGCCCGCGCCGGTGACGCTGTCGAGGTAGGTGACCCCGAACATCTGGCCGACCCCGGAGTACGCGATGTCGGGGAAGCCGACGGTGTTCGAGCCTGCGTCGGGAGTGAGGAACCGCATGCGCATCTGCGCGCCGGTGCCGACCGGAGTGCCGAGCGCGATACGGGTGTTCGCCTCCGCCCAGATGATCGCCGGCCCGTTGATGCCGTGGCCCGCGTTGGTGTTCTGAATCACCGTGTAGTCGCCCACCTGCCGCACCGTGGTGCCGTAGCTGGAGGAGAACAGGTCGGGCTTGTAGGTCGCGTCGCTGAAGTTCTGGGTGATGCCGAAGATCGAGAAGTTCACGTTCTCGTTCCACGCGGCGTGCACGGTGGCCCCGGTGTCCTCCAGCACGTAGTTGTAGGGCAGCGGCGGGTAGCCGATCTTGCTGCCGCCCCGCAGCTTCGCGTACTGAAAGTCGTTGCCGCCGTCGGCGTCGGTGCCGGTGACCACCGTCGCCACCCCGTGGGGTGAGATCTCGGCGGTGTAGACCTGCCGATCGGGGTCGGGCGGCCCGGCGAAGGTCGAGGTGTCGACCGAGCCTCCGTCCAGGTTGTAGCTGATCAAGATCGCGTCGTTGGCGTTCTGCACGTACGCCACCAGCACGCTGATGCCGTCGGAGCCGATGGTGAGCGCCCCGGGGAAGTTGCCGGCGTTGTTCGACGGGCTCATCAGGGTGTTGGTCAGCACCGCCAGCTCGGTGATCGTGCCCTGGGCGTCGACCTGGGCGATGTGAATGTCGGCGTCGAACTGGCTGTCGGCGAAGGTGACGTAGGCGACGTTGCCGTAGCTGGTCGCGCGCACGTACTGCGGGTTGAGCGCGCCGTTGTTGGGCAGCTCCTTCAGCGGGCCCACCTTCTTGAAGCTGGTGTCGAGCATCTGAATCACCGCGCCGTAGCCGCCGTCGTCGAGGTCGTGCGAGGCGAGCACCAGGAACCCGGCGTCGAGCTCGACCACGTCGTACGCCTCCACCCCCGGCATCAGCTCGGTGGTGTTGGTGCCGTCGACCACTCCGTCACAGTCGTTGTCGAGGCCGTCGCACTTGCTCTCCACCAGCTCGTAGTTCGGGCCGTAGAGGCTGGCGTCGCAGCCGGCGAGAAACCCGCCGTTGACGCACACCTGCTGCTTGTTCTGGCAGACGCCCTGCCGGAGCGGGCAGATCGGCGCGTCGCTGACGTCGTTGTCGATGTTGCCGTCGCAGTCGTTGTCGAGGTTGTCGCAGATCTCCGCGCTCGCCTTGCCCTCGCCCAGGCACTGGCCCCAGGTGCCGACCATGGTGCAGGTCTGCACGCCCGGCGTGCACACGCCCTTGCCGCCGCCGCAGGCGCGCTGATCGCCCGGCTTGCAGTCACAGGCGCCGACCGCGGTGGTGGGCCGGCACCAGTTCGCCTTGCACATGTAGCCCTGCGGGCAGATCGCCTGCGGGCCGCAGTGCACCGAGCAGTCGGTCAGGGTAGGGGAGTAGCCGGGGCAGGCGGCGAACAGCGGCAACACCAGCCCGAGAGCCAGGCCAATCCACTTGAAGTTGCGCTCGCTCACCACGAGGTCCTCCAGCCCGCGTACGCCCCGTTGGTGGTGGGGGTGAAGTAGAAGCCCGACTCGTCGCCGCCGCCGCTGTCGGAGGTGAGGATCTGCACGATCGCCACCACCGCTCCGGTGACCGCCACCAGCGAGCCGGTGACGAACAGCACCACCCCCCAGGTCTGATCGGTCTTCCCGTTCGACTCGATCGATTGATACCGGGTGTCCCAGGTGCCGCCCTTCGAGAACAGCGTCGACACCTGCTTGGCGTTGGCCGCGGCGCCGTTCTCGAGCAGCGCGCCGCCGCCGATCACCAGGCCGCCGCTGACGAACAGAATGGTGCCCAGCAGGGGGAACTTGAGCGGGCTCTTCTTTCGCTCGGTCTCGAGCTCGACCGTCACCTTGCGCGCCTGGCCCGCGGTCACCAGCACCTCGGTGCGCGAGGTCACGTAGCCTTCGAGCTCGGCGATCACCTCGTGGCCGCCTTCGGGCACCGTCTGCTGCACCGGCGCCGGCCCGAGCACCTTGCCGTCCATCGTGATCACCGCGCCCGGCGGGTTCGACTCGATCGTCAGCTGCCCGGGCTGCACTTCTTTCTTGTGGGGAGCCAGCGCCACCTCGAGCTTGGTGGCCGACACCAGCTCCAGGTTCTTCTCGTCGGGCTCCTCGCCCTCGCGCTCGGCGCGGAAGGTGTGCTTGCCGGGCCCGAGCAGCAACGTCTCGTTGAAGGGCGACTTGCCGACCTTGTCACCGTCGACGAACACGTCGGCCGGGGCGCCGTCGACCTTCAAGGTGACCTCGGCCACCAGGGCCCGAATCTGATCGAGCTCCTTCTTCACCGCGTCGCGCCGGTCTTTCGGCACCGAGGCGCCGCCGTCGGCCAGGTACTGGTTGAAGGTCTTCACCGAGTCGCCGTACTTGAACAGCCGGCGCTCGCTGAGGCCGATGTTGAAGAGCACCTCGTAGCTGGGCACCGCCTTGTACGCGGCGCGAAACTCGGCCAGCGCGGCGGCGTAGTTGCCCTCTTTGTAGAAGTCGATGCCCTTCGAGAAGTGGCTCGCGGCTTCTTCTTTGGCTTCTCGCTTCTGCTCCTTGGCGTCCTTGTCGGCGGCGGCAGGAGCCTCCTTCACCTTGGCCTTACCGGCCGCGAAGGCGAGCGAGGAGCAGCACAGGCACAGCGCCAGCACCTTCAGGTTGATCATTTGGCGTAGGGATTGGATTCGTCGATCGACAGCCCGCCCTTTTTCTTTTCCTTGGGGTCGGGCGTCTGAGGCTTACGGCCAACGTTCTGGGTTGCGACCTTCTTGGGATCGGCGGCGAGCTGCACCGGCACCTCGCGGCTCTGATCGAAGCTCAGCTCCACCGTCTTCGAGACGTAGCCCTCGGCGCTCGCCTCGAGCTGGGCCTTGGTGCCGGCGTTGCCCGGCAGCTCGCAGGGGTTGCAGTCGAGCGCCTTGCCGTCGAGGCTGAAGTGCACCGCCTTCGGCTCGCCCTGCACCTTCAGGGTGACCTTCTCTGCGGGCTTCACCGCCTCGACGTGCTTCTCGGGCTCCTTCGGCTTCTCGAGGGGAATCTCCTCGACCATCTTCACCGGCTTCTGCGGCACCACCGGCTCGTTGCGCGAGAGAAAGAACCAGGTCGCGGCCCCACCCAACAACACCAGGGCGGCGACCCCGGCGATCAGCGGCGCCTTGCTCGAGGCCGGGGCCTCGTCGGCGATTTCTTCGATCGGCGCCGGGGTGGCCTTGATCTGCGGGCGGCTGGCCTTGGTTCGCTCCCGCACCTCGCCGGTCGCCTTGCGGCCTCCGGTGGGCGTGGTGGGAGTGGTCGGCGCATCGGGCTCCTGCGCGCGCAGGCCGGTGAGGCTGTTGGAGCGGTAGGCGCCCTTGGCGCCCTTGATCACCGACTCCATGTCGGGCGCGCAGATCGTCTCCAGCGCGCGCTTCACCAGCGAAGCGTCTTTCGGGCGCTGCTCCTTGGCCTTGGTCAGCAGCCGGTCGACCAGCTGGGTGAGCTTGGCGGGCAGATCGGGGCGCTCCTGCGAGAGCGAGCGGTGCTGATCGGTGAGCACCCGCGCCACCACCGCGAGATTAGACTCGCCCTCGAACGGCGGGTGACCCGAGAGCAGGTAGTAGAGAATCGCGCCCATCGAGTAGAGGTCGGCCTCGGGGCCGATCTGCTTCTCGCCGCGCACCTGCTCGGGCGCCATGTACGCCGGGGTGCCCATCGACATGCCGGTCTGGGTGATGCCCGCCGAGCTGCCGGTGGAGAACTTGGAGATCCCGAAGTCGAGAATCTTCACCGCCGGCACCGGCTTCAGGCTGATGAAGATGTTCGCCGGCTTCAAGTCGCGGTGAATCACCCCCGCGGCGTGCGCGGCCGAGAGCGCGTCGAGCACCGGCCCCACCACCGCCACGACCTCGCCGGGAGACAGCGAGCCGAGCTTCTTCTGGAGCGACTTCAAGGTGACGCCCTCGAGGTACTCCATCACGATGAACGGCGAGCCGTCGTCCATCTCGCCCATGTCGAGCACGTCGACGATGTTCGGGTGGCCGATCATCGCGGAGGCCTTCGCCTCCATCTGAAACCGGTGCAGAAAGTCGGTCTGCTTGGCGAGCTTGGCGTCGAGCAGCTTGATCGCCACCCGCCGCCCGATCGACGCGTTGGTGGCCTGGTACACCGAGCCCATGCCGCCGGTGCCGAGGACGCCCTCGATGCGGTACTTGCCGCCGACTACGGTGCCCTTTTCGAGGTCGTCAAACACCCGGTCGGGAGCTTACACCGCCCGGGCCCTGAATCCTCTTCTCCGTGCGAGCTGCTGGTGCGCCAAATCGCCAATGGTCTGGACGGCTTGAGCGAGCTCGGCGGTCCAGGGCAGACCGCAGGTGATGCGCAGGCAGGCCTCGAAGCGGCGGCGAACCGAGAAAATGGGCCCGGGCGCGATCGCGATCCGCTTTTCCAGCGCCCGCGCCTGCAGCTCGTACGCGTCGCAGCCCTGCGGCAGCTCCACCCAGAGCACGAAGCCCCCCTGGGGGTCGCTCACCCGGGTGCCCTCGGGAAAGTGCTCGGCGATCGCCTCCCGCATTCGCTGGGTCTGGTGCTGGAGCGTGCCGCGCAGCCGGCGGAGGTGCCGGTCGTAGCCGCCCGAGGCGAAGAACTCCGCCACCGCCATCTGGGTGAGGGTGGGGGTCGCCAGGGTGGAGCTGAACTTCAGCCGCTCCACCCGCTCGCGGTAGATGCCGGGCGCGACCCAGCCGATGCGGTAGCCGGGCGCGAGCGTCTTCGAGATCGAGCCGCACAGCAGCACCCGGCCCTTGTGGTCCCACGCGCGGGCGGGCCTCGGCCGCGGCGACTCGAACACCAGCTCACCGTAGGCGTCGTCTTCGATCAGCGGCACGTCGTGGCGCGCGAGCAACTCCACCAGCGCCTGCTTGTTCTCGTCGGGCATCACCGAGCCCAGCGGGTTGGAGACGGTCGGCATCGCCAGCACCGCCTTGGCGTCGGGCCGCTCCTTGAGCACCTGCTCCAGCGCGTCGAGCTCGATCCCGGTGCGGGGAGAGGTCGGCACCTCGATCGCCTTCAGCGACAGCTCTTCGATCAGCTGGAGCAGCCCGAAGTAGGTGGGCGACTCGACGATCACCGTGTCGCCCGGCTTGCTCACCGCGCGCAGGCAGAGGTTGAGCGCCTCGGTCGCGCCCACGGTGACGATGAAGTCGTCCTCCGAGAGCGGCGCGCCCCAGCTGATCGATCGCCGCGCCAGCTGACGGCGCAGGGTGAGCAGCCCGTCGGGGCCGTCGTAGTTGCCGCCGGCGTGGCGAATCTCGCGGGCGCCCTGGGCGAGCATGCGGTTGAGGGTGGCGAGCGGGAGCAGATCGGGCGAGAGCGAGGCGCTGCCCAGCGGCACCACCTGAGGGTCGCGCATCGAGCTCACCAGCGCGGCGATGCCCGAGCCGACCTGCACCCGGGCAGGGGAGGTGGCCCGGAGCGCGGCGCGGGGCTCGGCCAGCTCGAGCGAGCGCCGCGGCCTCACGTAGTGGCCCGAGCGCGGCCGCACCTCGATCAGCCCCTGGCTCTCGAGCAGCACCAGCGCCTGGAGCACGGTGGAGACGCTGACGTGCCGCTGCGACGACAGCAGCCGCACCGAGGGCAACCGGTCGCCCGGTCTCAGCGCGCCCTTGGCGATCGACTCCGCGAGCTCGGCGGCCAGCCGTTCATACAGCAGCGCATCGTCTTCAGCGGTGGACATGGCGCGAAGTGTACTGCCCGGTGAGAGGGGCTACCGGTACAGATTGTACTGGTTGGGGCGGCACAGCGCTTCATCTGTGCTGGTCAAAGCGGTGGGGCCGTGCGCCTTCAGGAAACGACCGTTAGAGAGTCTGCTCTCGAAAGTCATGCGCGCCCTCGGTCGTCCGGTTCTGATCTCGCTCTTTCTCGTCTACGTCGTCTGGGGTTCCACCTACCTGGTGATGCGGTTCGCGGTCGCCGGGCTGCCTCCGCTGCAGATGGCGGGCGTTCGGTTCCTGATCGCCGGCGGCCTGCTGTTCGGCTACCTCAAGCTTTGCGGCACGCCCTGGCCCACCGCGAAGGAGTGGCTCGCCTCGCTGCCGGTGGGGGTGTTGCTGTTCGTGTTCGGCAACGGCTGCGTGGCGATCGCCGAGCAGAAGATCTCGTCGGGTGTGGCGGCGGTGGTGTGCGGCACCACTCCGCTGGTGGCCGCCGCGCTCGGGCCGCTGTTCAAGGAGCGGGCGACCCCCCGCGAGTGGCTGAGCATGGCGCTCGGCATGGTGGGGGTGGTGATCCTCTCCCTCGGTGGTGAGCTGCGGGCGGAGCCGGCCTCGGCGGCGATTCTGATCTCCGCGCCGATCGCGTGGGGCGTGGCCAGCCTGCTCTCGCGCAAGCTGCCGTTGCCCAAGGGCCCGGTCTCGGCGGCGACCGAGATGCTCACCGGCGGAGCGATGCTGCTCACCCTGGGGCTGGCGCGCGGCGAGTCGTGGCCGGCGCACCCCGACCCCAAGGCGGTGGGCTCGCTGATCTACCTGATCGTGTTCGGCTCGCTGGTGGGCTTCACCGCGTTCAACCACCTCTTGCGGGTCACCCGGCCGGCGATCTCGCTGTCGTATTCCTACGTCAACCCGGTGGTGGCGGTGTTTCTCGCGGCGCTGTTCGACACCCAGGAGATCACCCCGCGGGTGATTCTCTCGTCGCTGCTGATCGTCGGCTCGACCGCGATCACCATTCTCGGCAAGCCGGCTACTCCACCGGCTGCGGCGGCGGCTTCGGTGCCCGCAGCACCTCGTAGCTCGCCTGCTTCGCCTGCACTCGAATGAGGCCCGCCAGCCCGTAGCTGGTGGTGCCGTCGTTGAGCTTCCAGGGCAGCGGGTTGGCGGAGCCGGGGTTGAAGTAGAAGCTCTTCAGCATCTTCTTCTGCGGCACCGGGTTGCCCTTCAGGTCGGTCGCCCGGGCGCCGGCCTCGAGAATGTGCCCGAACACGCCGAAGGGAATCGCGCCCTTGGTGATCACCTCGTTCAGCTGGGGGTCACCGACGTTCAAATTCACGTTGGCGTAGTCGATCGCGTTCTTGCCGGTCTGCTTCGGCGGGCCGTGGCCCAGGTAGACCACCACGTCGTCGGAGTCTTTGGCGGCGCTGACCACTTCGTCGAGCGAGGTCTGGGTGTAGATGCAGCCGCCCGAGAGGTGGAGGTACTTCTTGTCGTAGTAGCCGCCGGCCGAGACCACGTCGAAGCCGTCGAAGTCGGTGCGGCGCGCCACGTCGGCGTTGAGCAGGTTGAGCTTGCCGGCCTTGCGCAGCTTGGCGATCGCGTAGTTGTGCGCGCCCGCCCGCTCGGTGTTGCCGAGCACCGCCAACAGCGGCCGGCCGGTGGCCTCGGTGAGCCAGCCGTAGATCTTGTCGAGCACCTCGGGCTCTTCGGCCGCGTCGCCGCCGATCAGAATCACGTCGACGTCTTCTTTCTCGAACGCGTCGAGAAAACGCTTCAGCGTCGCCTGGGTCTCGGGCTCGAGGTCTTTGATGCCCGCCAGCACGCCGAGCACCGGGCCGCCCTTGCGCTTGCCGTCGCGCCGCACCTTCACCGTGGCGCCCGACTGCTCGTAGGTCCACCCCTGGTACTTCTTCACGTCGGGCTGGGTCTTCTCGTACGGGCAGTTGCAGTCGAACTGGTGATCGTCTTCCCACTTCGCGAACGTAGGGAGGTCATCGGCGAAGCTGCTCGTCGCCGCCAACAACACCAACCAGAAGGTCTTCACGGCTTCTTCTTACCCGGGATCGGCGCGATCGGGTCGGTCTTCGGGTCGATGCCTTCGCGCACGATCGGGATCGCCGGCTGGGTCTGGGTCATTCCCGAGAGCTCGTAGGGCTTGGTCTCTTCGCGCGAGAAGTCGCGCTTGGCGGTGGGGCCGAGCGCCTTCTCGCGCCAGTCGTCGCGCTCGGTGGCGAGCTTCGCGCGGGCGGTGCGCTCGTTGTCGAGCTGTCGCGAGAGCGAGTCGATCTGCAGCTGCAGCCGCTGCTTCTCGGTCACCAGCTGAGAGGCGATCTTCCGCTCCGCGTCGAGGGTGGCGCGCGCGTCGCCCGCGTCGGCCTTGAGCGCCTCGACCTCGCCGGTGTTGGTGCGCTGGTGGAGCGACCGGGCCACGTTTCGCGCCTCGTCGCGCTCGGCCTGCAGCTTGCTGACGGTGACCTGGAGCGTGCGCGCCACGTTGCGCGCTTCGTCGCGCTCGGCGATCGCCTTGGCGAGCGACTCCTGCGCCGAAGACTTGGCCGAGTTGAGCTGCCCATCGGCCTGGGACAGCTGGGCGCGCGCCGCCTCCAGCTCCGACGACTGGGTCTGCATCAGCGCCTCGGTGGCGTCGACGGTGGAGCGGGCGGTGGCGAGGTCGCCCTCGAGGCCGGTCTTCTCGGTGCGCAGCAGCTCCAGCTCGGCGTTCTTCAAGTCGAGCTCGGCGCGGGCGGCGGTCAGCTCGGCGCTCACCCGGCCGGTCTCGTCCGCCACTTCGCCCTCGTGCTTCGCCTTCGCCTCTTTCGCCTCGTCGCGCTCGCGCCGGGCCTCTTCGCGCTCGGTGCGGGCCTCGTCACGCTCGCGCCGCGCCTCTTCGCGCTCGCGCTGCGCCGCCTCGAGATCGAGCTTCGCCTGGGTGAGGTCGTCTCTCGCGGCCTGCAGCTCCTGCTTCACCGCCTCCGAGCCCTGCGCGTGCGCGTCGGCGGAGGACCTCGCCTCCTCGTGCGCCGTCTCCAATTCGGTGACCCGCGCCTTCGCCTCCGACAGCTCGGTCTCGAGCAGCCCCACCCGGGCCTTCGACTCCTCCGCGTCGGCTTCGAGCCGCGACAGCTTCGCCTTCGCCTCGGCGAGGTCGGCGTCGAGCTCGGAGCCGCGCGCCGTCGCCTGGGTGGCGTCGGCCTCCAGCTGGGAGGCGCGATCCTCCTGCACCTTGAGCTCGCTCTTCAGCTTCTCGCGGTCGGAGAGCGCCTCGAGCTTCTCGTTTCGCTCCAGCGCCAGCCGCGCCTCCAGCTCGCTGGTGGCCAGCCCGGAGGTGCGGGTGTGCTCTTCGAGCAGCGCCTTCTGTGCCTCGACCTTCTCGAGCGCGGCGCCGAGGTCTTCTTTCAGCGCGGCGGCGCGATCGCGCGCCTCTTCGAGCGACGACTGCTTCTGCTCCAGCTCGTCTTTCGCACGCGCGAGCTCGGCCTGGGTCTTCAAGAGCCGGGTCTCGTCGATCGCCAGCACCGCGGCGACCGGCATCGACTTGCCGGCGTCGTTGCGGCGCTCGAGCGCGGCGAGCCGGGTCTTCCCGTCGGCGTCGACCGCGAAGGCGAGCTTCATCTTCCCGATTCGCGGGGCGTTGACGAACAGCCCGAGCGACTCTCCCGCGCCGGGCGCTCCGTCGACGCAGATGCCGAGGTCGAAGGTGCCGAGCTCGTCTTGCGCGTGAACGCCCACGTCGTAGCCGTCGCCTGCGCGTTTGGCGGAGAGATCCGCCCGCGACTTGGAGTCCGCCATCGGTTGCTCCTTCGAAGCTCTAGAAGCCGGTGCCCATGCTCACGCCCGCCCGCCAACCGCCCGAGCTCAAGGCGGGGTTCGACCACTCCACATTGAACTCCAGGTGGTCGAGGAGCGCCAATGGAAGGAGGAACAAAGCCACCACCGCCGCCTCCGACTTGGCGGTGGCGTTGATGACGCCGACAAGTACGTGAAAGATGGTACGTGAGAGCTCGACCGAGTTCACCCCGATGTCGAGCCGCCCACCGTGCAACAGGGCTGTTTCGGCCGGAGCGAGCGGCGCGCCCGGCAATCGCTCCGCTCCGACGAAGGGCGTGACCTGCACGAAGTAATACGTGTCGGGCCAGACCACGCTGCCCGCGGGGCTGCCGGCATGCTTCTCGAGCCGGTCGACCAGCTTGCGCCGGTTCCACTGCGCCCAGCCGACCCTGAAGCCCGGGCCCACCCAGCTGCGGTAGGCGCAGCGCACCGCGCGGCCACAGTCGGGCACGTCGACGGTGCCGAGCACCCCGGTCACCCCGAGGCCGACGAACGGGCCCTCTTTGTCGGCCATCTTGTCTTCGAACAGCATTCGGCCGCCGGTCCACCCCAGGTAGAAGCTGCCGGCGAAGGTGCTGCCGTAGTTGTTGAGCTCGCCGAGCGCCGAGACGTTGCCCTGCACGGGAAACAGCCAGGGGTGCGAGACGTCGGGTGGCTCGGGCGGAGGCGGCCCCGACTCGCGCTCCTTGTTGTCGACCAGCGCCTTGGCGGCGGTGGGGTCGGCGGGCATGAAGTCCCAGATCCGGCACTGGCCCACCTTCTCGTCGCTCGCCTCGTTGCACGACGACTGGGGGTAGAGCGTGCGCAGACAGCGCTCGAACTCGGGCGACGGGGCGCGCTCCTTGTCGAGTGCGCCTTCGACCGCGACCACGCAGCCCTCGGTGTCGAACGCGGCGGTGCAGTGGTCGTAGGCCTTGGCGTCGTGCGGGTTCCAGTCTTGTGAGCAGCGGGAGCGGTACTCGCAGGCAGGCACCGGAATCGCGGCGCAGAGCTTGATCGCGACCTGATGCCGCGCGGCGCGCTCTTCGGCCGACGGCGCCTCCGCCTGCGCGAGCAGCAGCAGCAACGTCCACGAGAGCATCGGGCGGTTGTGTGTTTAGCAGAATCGCGGCAAACGCTTCTCATGAGCCGGGTTCGTTTCGAGCTGGCCGCCTCGAGCGGCGCCGCGCGCGCGGGCGTGCTGCACAGCCGCTTCGGCGAGGTGCTCACCCCGGCGTTCATGCCGGTCGGCACCTGGGGCCACGGCCGGCACCTCTCGCTGACCGAGCTCGGCGCCTCGGCGAAGCTTGCGTTGGCGAACACGTACCACCTGATGCTGCGGCCGGGCTTCGACGCGGTTCGCCAGCTCGGCGGGCTGCACCGCTTCTCGGGGTGGAGCGGCGGGCTGCTGACCGACTCGGGCGGCTTTCAGGTGTTCTCGCTCGCGGCCGACCGGGTCGTGTCGGAAGAAGGGGTGCGCTTCTCGCACCCGTTCGACGCCGAGCCGGTCTCGCTGACGCCGGAGTCGGCGGTTCAAGGCCAGGCGATGTTGGGCAGCGACATCGCGATGGCGTTGGACGTGTGCATCTCATCGACCGCGAAAGAGGCCGACGTGCGCGAGGCGATGGAGCGCACCCACCGGTGGGCTCTTCGCTCTCTCGCGGAACGCGACAAGAGCGAAGCCCTCTCCGTTGGGAGAGGGCGGGCGGACGCGACGCGTCCGCCGGGTGAGGGACTGCCCCCCTCACACGCCGAGTCGTCGCTCTTCGGCATCGTCCAGGGCGGCGTGAGCGAAACCCTCCGCACCGAGAGCGCAGGGGTGATCAGCGAGCTGCCCTTCGACGGCCTGGCGATCGGCGGCCTCGCAGTGGGCGAAGCGCCCGAGCTGCGCCACGCGATCGCGGCCCACACCGCGGCGCGGCTGCCGCCGGGCCGGGTGCGGTACCTGATGGGGGTGGGCACTCCGCTCGATCTGCTGGAGTGCGTGCGGGCGGGCATCGATCTCTTCGACTGCATCCTCCCGACCCGCATGGCCGACCAGGGCTACGCGTACACCTTCGACGGCCTGCTTCGTCTCAGCCGCACCGCCCACCGTCTCGAAGACGTGCCGCTGGAGGCCGGGTGCGACTGCACCACCTGTGCGAAGTACTCGCGCGCGTTTCTGCAGCACGTGACCGCGGTGCAGAGCCCGCTCTCGGCCCGGCTGCTCTCGATTCACAACCTCCGCCACTACGCGCGGCTGATGGAGCGCCTGCGCGCGGCGATCATCGAAGGCCGCTTCGAAGACGAGTACCGGGCGCTGAAGCCGCGGCTCCACGCAGCAGGCGAGCGCACCGACGGCGACTTCGAGCTGATCACACTGAGCTCCGGGGCGCGCGCGGTGCGCCAGACGAAGCACGGCGAGGTGATGCACCCGGGCGTGGGGCCTGAAGAAGAAGCGGCGCGGCTCTACCTCCGCCAGCCGCTCGGCCTCGGCCTCGAAGCGAAGCAAGGCCCGCTCAAGGTGCTCGACGTCGGGCTGGGGGCGGCGGCCAACGCGGCGACCTGGCTGAGCTGGGCGGCGAAGGGCGCGCGCGAGCTGGAGCTGGTGAGCCTGGAGAAGAATCGCTCGCCGCTGAAGCTGGCGTTGGCCGACCCCGAGGGCTTCGCGTTTCTCGGGCCCTGGGTCGACGCGGCGAACGAGCTGCTGCGCACCGGGCGCTACGAGCAGGGGCGCATTCGCTGGCGGTTGCTCGAGGGCGACGCGCGCGAGACGGTGCGCGACGCGGGCGAAGGCTTCGACCTGGTGATGCAGGACCCGTTTTCGCCCGAGACCGAGCCCGAGATGTGGGGCCCGAAGTGGTTCGAGGCGCTGCGAAAGCGGTGTGGCGAGCGGGCGTGGCTGGCGACGTACTCGTCGGCGACGCCGGTGCGGGTGGGGCTGCTGTTGGCCGGCTGGTTCGTCGCCGCCGGCGTGGGCTCGGGCGCGCGGGCGGAGACGACGATCGCCGCGACCTCACGCGACGGTCTGCCCACGCCTTTGGGCGAGCGGTGGCTGACCCGGTGGAAGCGTTCGTCTGCCCGGGCTCCGATCGGTGGAACGCTCACCCCCGAAGTCGAGCAGGGAATTCTCGGCCACCCTCAGTTCAAGTGACGAGCGCCGGGGCCCACCGCTCCCACGCCCGCGAAGAGCCGGTCGAGCACCCACTCCAACCCCATCGACAGCACGGTGCCCACCGCGGCGCCGATCACATCCCAGGTGAAGTCCTTCCAGCTGGGATCTCCGAAGCCCGCGAGGTCGAACAGCTCCTTGCCCGCGCCGATCACCACCGCCGCTCCGAACCCGATGCCGGCGCGCGCCCACGGTGAGACGACGAAGAACCGCGACCCCTGGCTGAACAACGACGAGATCCCGGTGGTGACGATCAGGTGCTCGCCCTTGTCGTAGCCCCACCAATCATCGGCGGCGTGGGCCGAGCAGGCCCCCAATGCCACCGCGAGCGCGAGCGCCTTCAGCGCCGCCGCCGTCTCGCCGCGAGCAGCAGCAACCCGAACACCGGCCAGAGCGCGCCCGCGCCTTCATTGCAGGCGCAGCCGGTGTTGTTGGGAGCGCTCCCGCCGCCACCGCCGGTGTGCTTTCCACCGCCGCCGCCTCCTCCTCCCGCTCCACCGCCAGCGCCGCCGCCGGTGCCCATGTCGAGCGGCAGGCAGTAGTTGCCGCCCAGGTACGGCTGGCAGGTTTCGAGAATGTTGCAGGGGTCGGTGATCGCGTTGGGGTCGCACTGCCCGCGGCAGATGTTCTGCACGCAGGTGAGCCCCGAGGCACAGGCGGCGATCGGCATGTTGGAGCAGGTCGAGCCGTTCGGCTTCACCTGATCGGGGCACGCGCAGACGCCGTCGCCGTTCTGCGACTGCGGCACGCAGACCGAGCCCACCTCGCACACGTTGGAGGCGCCGCCGCTGCACGGCCGGTAGCACCGCTGCTCGACGCAGGTCAGGCCCGGCGAGCAGGCGTTGTTGGTTCCACACGCGGCGCACTCCGAGCCGATCGTGCCGGCGACGCAGACGAACGAGCCGCCCATCGACATGCAGGCCTCTCCGAGCGCGCAGCTGGTCATGTTGGCGGGGTCGCAGATGCGCTGGCAGGTCGACGGGGTGCCGACGCAGGCGAACCCGTTGTGACAGGCGAAGAACTGCTGGCCGACCAGGCCGCACTGCTGGCCTTCGTCGGCGATCTCGTTCGGGCAGGCGCAGACACCTTCGCCGCCGCCGATGTCGAAGCAGGCGTTGCAGCCTCCGGGCGCCATCGGGTTGCAGCTGGTGTGGCACGCGCCGAACTTGCAGGTCTCACCGGTGGGGCAGTCGGGATCCTGGGTGCAGCCGGTCTGGCAGGTGTTGGTGGCGACGTTGGGCACGCAGACCGAGTCGCCGCTGGTGAGCCCGGTGCAGGTCGCGCCCATGCCGCAGTTCACCGGGTTGCACATGTTGCAGAGCTGCGAGCCGCCGCAGCAGGCGCGGCAGTTGGCCTGCATCGAGTCTCCGACGCACACCAGGCAGTTGTTGCACCAGGCGCTCACCTCGCAGCGATCGCCGAGGTTGCCGCTCGCCGCGCAGGCGCCGGCCACGCAGGCGTAGCCGGTGGGGCACTGGTTCGCGCTGGTGCACTGGTTGGGGCACGAAGACGTGGTCCACGGCAGCGGCGGCGCGCAGAGGTTGAAGTTCATCAAGCAGGTGTAGCCGGCGCCGCAGGCGGCCGAGGTGGTGCAAGAGTTGGTGCACCAGTTGTGGCCCACGCCGTCGGTGACGCAGGTGCCGGTGGAGCAGTCGGCGCCGCTGACGCAGAACTTACAGAGGTCGGGCGCCGACAGCTGAGGGAGACAGGCCTTGCCGGTGTCGGCGACCTGACAGGTGTAGCCGGTGGGGCACTGAACGCCGCCGTTGGTGCAGTCGACGGTGCAGACGCCGGAGGTCGCGCCCGAGGCGGCGCGGCAGACCAGCGGGTTGGTGCAGCCGTTGCCGCCGACGGTGCAGGTGGTGCCCTGGCCGCCGGTCGCCACCGGGTAGACGCCGGTGACGTCGTTGATGTCGTCGGCGGTCAGCACGCGCTTCTCTTCGGCGAAGTTGACCAGGTAGTACATCACCGCGATCGAGTTGGCGGTGTGGTTGAGGCCGAGAAAGTGGCCGGCCTCGTGGAGGATCACGCTCGGGTAGTCGTACGAGAGGCTGTCCATCCCGGTGTTGTCCCAGGTGACGCTGGAGTCGTTGAACTCGGTGTCGGCGTCGACGATCTCTCCGGTGGAGGTGATGTAGCTGGTGAAGGTGAGGCCGAGCGTCGCGCTCGACTCCTGCCAGTTGCTGCCGGAGAGAAAGATGATGCTGTTGAGCGAGTCCTGGTCGTTGAGCACCAGTCTGCCGGCGGGGGTGGTGAAGCGGCCGGTGTAGGTCGTGTTCCAGGTGGTGCCGCTGACCGAGCTCTTGGTCCAGGTCTGGAACATCTGCTGAATCGTGGGCACCACGACCTGGTCGTAGACGAGGCCGCCCGAGTTGGCGCCGCCGCGAATGGTGTTGGTGGTGCCGTCGTTGTCGATGGTCTGCGCGACCCGGTAGCTGACCGGCACGTTGAACCACTTGTGGCCGGAGGGATTGGCGTAGGCCGCGGTCGCGGCCAGCAGCACGACGGGAGCGAGCGCCTTGATCACTTCGCACCTCCGGCGATCGCCTTCTTCAGCCTGGCGAGGAACTCCTGCGGAGTGCCGTCGTCTTCTTCGGTGCCGACGCGCTGAATCGTCTTGTCGCCCGCGGCGGCGAACGCCAGGCCGTTCAGGTGGCGAAACACCCGCGGCTTGCCGAAGCGATCGTTCTCGAAGTTGTACTTGCCGGCGGCGAGCGCGTGCACCAGCAGCATCGACGGGTCGTCGCGCGCGACCTCGAGGAACAGCACGGTCTCTTCGCCGCTCTCGAACTTCGGAGCGCCGGAGACCTCGATGGTGCGATCGCGGTAGCTGCCACCCGACTGGCGAACGATGAAGTGTGCCGTCGGGTTGCCCTTGAGCTTCTCGAGCACCTCGACCTCGGCGAAGGTCCAGATTCGGCCCTCGTCGCGAACGGTCTGCACCTGGCCGATGCGGGCGCGCACGATCACCGGAGTGGCGTCGACCGACTGTTGAAACGTCTCGGCCTTCACCACCGAGGCGAGCGCTGCCGCGGCGCTGAGGCTCAGCGCGAGGGCCAGAAAGCGGGGAGGGGACATGCGGGCTCCGGGAGTATCGCGGCCGTCGACTCTTGGGTGATTGTACGTCAACCGCCCTATGATGGAGCCAGATGCCCGGTAAGGTGGTGATTTTCGTGCATGGAGCGGGGTACGAGGCGGCCTGGTCGGCGACCTCACTCGGGCTCACCGCCTCCGCGCTGGGTGACGAGGTCTACTTCATCTTCGCGTTCGAGGCCCTGCGGGCGCTGGCGAAGGGCAGCTTCGGCAAGCCGCTCACCAACCGCGAGACGATGGAGGTCGCGCGCGGCGAAGGCATCGGCGCTCCTTCACCTTCGCGAATGTTGTCCGAGGCGAAGTCGATGGGCGCGCGCACGCTCGCGTGCGACACGATGCTCAAGCTCTGCGGCCTCACCGTGCCCGACGTGTCGAAGGTCGTCGACGAAGTGCAGGGGCTCGCCACGCTCTGGCGGCTGACCGACGGCGCGCGCGTGCTGACGTTTTGATCAGAGCGACGTGACGATGCGGAACTGAACGTCGACCGGGTTCTGCGCGGTCGCCGCCTTCACCTTGTCGCAGGTGGTGCCCTCGAAGGTGACCTTGGCGAGGCCCATCTGGCTGTACGTCCAGGTGTTGCAGCCCATCGAGGCATTGCACCGCTGCAGCGCCTGGCCATCGACGGTGACCGAGAGGTAGCGCGGGTCGGAGGGCACGTTGTCGAGCGTGTACTCGCAGATGCTGCCGCCGCCGAGCACGTCGGAGATCTTCTTCAGCGCGTCAAAGAGGTCGGCCTGGTTCGCCGCCTGGAAGAACGCCTGATTGCAGACGTTCAGGCCGTTGGCGGTGTTGCAGGTGTCTCCCGCGCCGCACTCTGCGTCGGTGCCCATCGGGCATGCGCGCGCGAAGTTGCCGGCGATCGCCATCTGGTTCAGGGTCGAAAACGCGGCGGCCTGCGCGGTGTCGGCGCCGAAGCCGATCACGATGGTGCGGATCTTCTTGTTGTAGAGCTCGGCCACCGCCTGCACCGAGTTGTCGGCGTCGAGGCAGCCCAGAGAGCACAGACCACTCGCGGTGGTGCAGGTGCCGGTGGTGCACTGACAGAGGCTCGCCGTCTGAGAGGTGCAGCTGTTCGGGTTGTTCTGGTTGCAGTTGGGTACGCCGTCGGTCAGCAGCAGCACGAAGTTGTCGCGGTCGCCGTCCTGGAGCTCGGAGAGGTTGCCGACGAAGCGGAGCGAGTCGGCGGTCGGCGTACCTCCGCCCGGCGCAACCTTGACCGGGTCTTGAATCGCCATGTTCACCGCGTCGGCCTGGGCCTGCAGTTGGGTGTCGTCGTCAGAGAGCGCGGGGCCGAGCAGCTGCACCAACACCTGGCTCGCGTCGGTCGGGCTGCAGCTCGCGGTCGCAGACACCGGGAACGCCGAGACGCCGTAGCGCACGATGGTTCCGCCGGTCGACAGCAGCGTGCTCATCGCGTTCTTCATGTCGCTGATGCGCGTCGGGCAGCCGTTCGGGCAGGTGTTGCCTGGACCACAGCCTCCGATGGTCGCCGGACACGGCGCCTGGGTGCTGGTGTTGGTCTGCATCGAGCCCGACTTGTCGAGCAGCATCATCAGGTTCGGCTTGAGCCGGTGGGCGACGATCTTCTTCGACTGGGTCGTCTGGCCGATCGCGAGCGGCTGCACCGGCTCGAAGTCGTAGGTCTGACAACCGGCCAACACCAAGGCCGCGGTCAAGAGCAAGGAGCGCATCATGGGCCGAGAGCCTACTGCGCTCCGCGCGCCTGCTCCATCCTTTGGAGGTGCTCTACAGCTTGGTCACGATGCGGAACTGAACGCTGACCGGGTTCTGCTGCGTCGCACCCTTCACCTTGTCGCAGGTCGCACCGACGAAGGTGACCGTGGGAACGCCGGCGTTGTCGTAGACCCAGGTGTTGCAGCCCATCGGGTTCATCGGGTCGGTGCCATCGGGGCAGCGCTGCAGCGATTGCCCGTCGACGGTGACCGAGAGGTACCTCGGGTCAGAGGGGGTCTGATCGAGCGTGTACTGGCAGATGCTGTTGCCGCCGATCGCCGCGGAGATCTGATCGAGGGCGGCCTTGAGATCGGCCTGATTGGCGGCCTGGAAGAAGGCCTGGTTGCACTTGCTCGACTTCGGGTTGATCGTGTCGACGTTGCAGTGGTCGCCCGGCCCGCAGTCGGCGTCGACCGCGTTCGGGCAGGTGCGCGCGAACTGACCGGCGAGCGCCATCTGGTTCAGGGTGTTGAACGCGGTGGCCTGCGCGGTGTCTGCACCGAAGCCGATCACGATCGTGCGGATGTTCTTGCTCGCGAGCTCTTTCACTGCGTCCACTGAAGCGTCGGCGTCGAGGCAGCCGAGCGAGCACAGGCCGCTCATCTGAGTGCAGGTGCCGGTGGTGCACTGGCACAAGCTGGAGGTCATCGAGGTGCAGCTGTTCGGGTTGTTCGCGTTGCAGTTCGGAACACCGTCGGTGAGGAGCAGCACGAAGTTCTGACGATCGGTGTCCTGAAGCTCGTTCAAGCCGCCGACGAACCGCAACGAGTCTGCGGTCGGCGTACCGCCACCGGGGATGATCATCTTGATCGCGGTGTTCACCGCATCGGCCTGCGCCTGGAGCTGGGTGTCGTCATCTGACAATGCAGGTCCGAGCAGCTGAACCATCACGTCACCCGGCCCGGTCGGGCTGCAGCTGTTCGCCGCCGACTGCGGAAAAGCCGCGACGCCGTAGCGGGCGGTCTTGCCTGCGTTGGTGAGCAGGTTGTCCATCGCGTTCTGCATGTCGCTGATGCGGGTGTTGCAACCGGCCGGGCAGGTGTTGCCGGGACCGCACCCTCCGATGGTCGCCGGGCACGGGGCCTGAGTGCTGGTGTTGGTCTGCATCGACCCCGACTTGTCGAGCAGCATCATCAGGTTCGGCTTCAGCTGGTGGGCGACGACGTTCTTCGACTGCGTCGTCTGGCCGATCGCCAGTGGCTGCACGGGCTCGAAGTCGTACGTCTGACACCCGACGAGCGCGACGGCCGCGATCACGAAGAGGGAACGCATCATGTGGCCTCCGACTCTACTTCGCCCGAACGGGCTGCTCCACCCTTTGCTACGACCTTACCGCCTAAGTGCCCGACCGTCCCACCAGCTTCATCAGTTGAGGCCAGGAGGGACAACGGTGACCGGCGCCGTCACCGGCGTCAGCACCCATTTGAAGTTGTCGATCAGCGCCGCCGAGTCGAGCTGATCATCGCCCTCGTCGAAGACGATGAACTTCAAGGTCAGCGTCTCACCCGGCTTCACTGGCGCGGTGGTTCCGAGCCAGCCGGTGCCGCCGCCGTTCGCGCGGCCAGTCGAGTCGCTCCCGCCGCCGCCCGAGGCGTCGCACAGCACCTGGCAGGTGTCGCTGTAGCCGGTCTTCGACAGCTTGCTCACCGGAGCCGTGCAGTTCGGGCCGTCGCATACCGAGAAGAAGCCGTTGTTCACCGTCACCGGCTGCCCCATCGTGTCGTAGCTGATCTGGCAGATGCCGTTCTTGCACTCGTCGGCCGGCAGCTTGGTCGGGTCGAGCGCCTTCGAGTCGGACAGCACGATGAAGCGATCGTTGAACGAAGTGCACACCCACTCCGGGTACTCGGCGGAGAAGAACGCGAAGTTGAAGGTGAAGCCCTGCGCGTTCTGGGGGACTTTGATCGTGAGGTCGATCTCCGACATGTCTTGCGCGGCCGGAGCAGCGCCCGGCGTGCCGCACTTCGGCGTGGTGTAGAACGGGTGCTGGTCGGTGGTGCCGAACTCGGTGCCCACCTGCGGCTCGTAGCCCGGCTGGTCGAACTGATCGACCGCCTTGCCGCTCGACAGCAGCGCCATCTTGTCGCCTTCGAGCTTGTGGTAGTTGTCGCCGAAGTTCACCCGCACCGAGCGCGCGCTGTTGTCGCCGTGCGCGCTCGCGCCGGTGACGAAGTTGCACAGCCCGATCGCCTTCGCGAAGTCCTGCGCGGTGTTGCCGGTCGCGGTGCTGTCGCACGACGTCAGCGCCTCGTCGACCTGGCCGTTGCAGTTGTCGTCGATCTGGTTCATCGGGTCTTCGACCGCGTTCGGGCCCACCTGCGAGACGTCGTCGTTGCAGTCGCACACCGTGTTGGGAAAGTTCGCGCACTGCTCGTTCACCGAGGTGCAGAACGGGTAGCCGTCCATGTCGTAGTCGGCGCAGTCGACGTGGTTGTCGATGATGCCGTCGCAGTCGTCGTCGATGCCGTTGGCGGTCTCGGTCGCGCCCGGGTGAATCGAGGCGCCGCCGCTCGCGTTGTCGTTGCAGTCGGCGGTGCCCGGCATGCCGTTCATGCCCATCGTGCCGCAGGTGCTGAAGCCGTCGCCGTCGTTGTCGAGGCAAGGGCCGCTGCCGCCACCGCCGCCGGTCGCGCTGCCGCCGCCCGCCTGGTAGCCCGCGCCCGCTCCGCCGCCCGCGCCACCACCGGCGCCGACGCCGCCGCCCGCTCCACCGCCGGCGCTCGAGGCCGCGCACGCGCCGAGGTTGCACACCAGCCCGCCGGTGCAGTCTGCGTTCGAGTTGCACGGTTTGCCCGCGCCGCCGTTGCTGCCACAGCCGAGCGCCAGCGTTGCAACAGCGATCGTCGCGCCAAGAAGCTGCTTCATCGTCTTCTCTCCGGTGTGCGTACGACTTCCCAGGCCAAGTCGATCGCTTTCTTGATCAACCGCGCGCCATTTTCAAGGGCGTGACGTAGAAATCTTCCATGATTCCATGGGGTTGGAGTCGCGCCACGGAGTGGTCGGGTGTCGCGCGAGGTAGGTGCGCGCCCACACGTGCTTTCAACGTTTCCACACCGTTAGAAAGCTCGCACCGATCGGTGAGTAAAGGTGTCGAACAGCGAGTGGCGCGCTCGCGTCGCACGATGAATTGAGTTGAAGACGAAGAGGTCGAAGGTCGAAAGTGGCCGAAGCGTGAAGATCGCAATTCTCTCTCGCAGCTCGAAGGTGGCGTCGACCAAGCGGCTGCTGGAGGCGGCGCGCGAGCGCGGTCATCACGCCCGGGTGCTCAACCCCGCGCGCCTCGAGCTCGAGCTGTCGCGAAAAAAATCGCGGCTCAGCCTCGAGCGAAAGACGATTCACCCGCCTGACGTTCTGATTCCCCGCGTCGCGCACTCCGTCGCCGCGTGGGGCCTCGCGCTGGTCGAGCAGTTCGAGCTCTCGGGCGCCAAGGTGATGAACTCCGCCAAGGCGATCGGCCAGTCGCAGAACGCGCTCCGCTGTCTGCAGCTGCTCGCGTCGAAGGGCGTCGACATTCCCGCCACCGTGGTCGCGCGCGCCACCGGCAACCTCGAAGAGATGGTCGACCAGGTGGGCGGGATGCCGGTGCTGGTGAAGCTGATCAAGTCGCACGAGCACGGCGCGGTGCTGGTGTGCGAGACGATGCAGTCGCTCGAGTCGTCGCTCGAGGCGGTGCTCGGGCTGAAGCAGACCCTGCTGCTCCAGGAGTTCGTCGACGCCAAGAACGACGACCTGCGGGTGTTCTGCGTCGGAGGCCGCGCGCTCGCCGCCGCCCGTCGCAACCGCAAGAAGCGAAAGCTGGCCGAGAAGATCGCGCTCACCCCCGAGCTGTCGGAGGCGGCGGAGCGCGCGGCGAAGGTGTGCGAGCTCGAGGTGTGCGCGGTCGACGTGCTCGAGACCAAGGGCCGCTTCAAGGTGTTCGACGTGAATGCCACGCCCGCGCTGCCGTTGATCGAGAAGATCTGCCAGGTGGATCTGGCGTCGGCGATCATCGCCCGCGCCGAACAGCTGTCGAAACCGCCCTTGCGCGCGGTGCACGATTGAGAGATTGAGGGCCGACCGATGAAACGACTCTTCCTGCTGGCTTCGTTGTCGCTGTCCTGCGTGGCGCTCGCCGACGCCGACCCCGTCGAGGGCATGTACCAGCTGTCGACCGACGGTACGTCGAAGGCGGTCAAGGTGGGCGAGAAGGGCAAGGTGGTGATCGCGATCTCCGCCAAGGCCGGCGCCCACGTCTCCGGCGACGCTCCGATGAAGATCGAGCTCTCGTCGAAAGAGCTGAAGGCCGACAAAGAGAAGCTGACCCTCGCCGACGCCGCCACCAAGAAGAGCGACAAGCACGAGATCGAGGAGGCGCGGTTCGAGGTGCCGTTCTCGGCCGCCAAGGCCGGCAAGGCCAACCTCGAGGCCAAGTGCACCTACTTCATCTGCACCGACAAGGTGTGCGCGCGGCAGCAGAAGACGATTCAGTTTCCGGTCGACGTGAACTGATGCGCGATCGCGGAGGCAAGCGCCAGTTCGGAGACAAGAAGTTCGGCGGTAAAAAATTCGGCGAGAAGAAGTTCGGCGGCAAACGCTCGTTCGGCGACAAGAAGTACGGAGACAAGAAGTTCGGCGAGAAGAAATTCGGCGACAAGAAGTTCGGCGGTGGAAAGAAGTTCGGCGACGGTGGCCGCGGCCGCGATCGAAAGTACTTCGACGGCCCGAAGCCCTCGCGCCACTCCGACTCGCGCTCCGCACCCAACGCCTGGGCGCGCGACGCCAACCACGTTCCCTCCTACGGCCAGCCCGGCGTCGAGGGCGAGGCGCCCAAGGGGCGCGACGATCTTCTCTACGGCATCAACTCGGTGCTCGAAGCGCTCCGCGCCAACCCCGACACCATCGAGCGCATCTACCTGCAGCAGGGCGCGCTCAACCCGCGGCTCGCCGGTGAGCTGCTCTCGCGCGCGGGCGAGAACCGGGTGCGCATCGATCGCGTCGAGAAGCCGCGGCTCGACTCGCTGGCCGGCCCCAAGCACCAAGGCGTGGTCGCTGAGGTGCACAAGTTCGAGTACACCGAGCCGGCCGACATCGTTCAGGCCGCCAAGGCCTCCGGGCGCGCGCCGCTGATCGTGGTGCTCGACGGCATTCAAGACCCCCAGAACCTGGGAGCGATCATCCGCTCCGCCCACGCGTTCGGCGCCCACGGCGTGATCGTGCCCAAAGATCGCGCCGCCGCGATCACCTCGGTGGCGTCGAAGGCGAGCGCCGGCGCGGTCTCACACACCCCGATCGCCCGGGTGGTGAACCTCGCCCGCACCTTGACCGAGCTCAAGGAGGCCGGGCTGTGGATCGTCGGCGCCGAGATGTCGGGCGACCGCGAGCCCGCGCAGATCGACTTCAAGGGCCCGATTGCCCTGGTGATCGGCGCCGAAGGCTCGGGCATTCGCCAGCTGGTGAAGGAGCACTGCGACTTTCTCGCCCGCATCCCGATGCTGGGAAACGTCGCTTCTCTCAACGCTTCGGTGAGCGCCGGGGTGCTTCTTTACGAGACCGTCCGTCAGCGAGCGGGCGTGCAGTCGTCTTGATCTCTTGACGGCACGGTTCGCGTGCGGTTACACAGCGCCGCCTTTCGTTCCGGCAGCGAAGGCGAAGGGTGTCACCTTTTTCGAAGCGTTTTGCCGGTGTAGCTCAGCTGGTAGAGCACCTGATTTGTAATCAGTAGGTCGCGGGTTCAAATCCCGCCGCCGGCCACACGAAGGAGAAGAGTTTTTTTTCGGAGGGATACCGAAGCGGCCAAACGGAGCAGACTGTAAATCTGCCGGCTCTACGCCTTCGATGGTTCGAATCCATCTCCCTCCACATGGAAAACCGAAGGAGCCGAACGAAACAGTCGCGGGAATAGCTCAGTTGGTAGAGCGTCAGCCTTCCAAGCTGAATGTCGTGGGTTCGAGTCCCATTTCCCGCTAAGAGGCACAGCCGAAGTTTTTGAGAAGGTGTTTGTAGGAGAAGAGTCGCCCTGATAGCTCAGATGGCAGAGCGCATCCTTGGTAAGGATGAGGTCTCCAGTTCAATCCTGGATCAGGGCTCCATTTTTCAACCGCGGTAAACGCGATAGAGCGAGGAAGCAATGTCGAAAGGGAAGTTCGAAAGAAACAAGCCGCACGTCAACATCGGCACGATCGGGCACGTCGACCACGGCAAGACGACCCTGACCGCCGCCATCACCAAGGTGCTCGCCAAGCAGGGCATGGCCGAGTTCCTCGCCTACGATCAGATCGACAAGGCGCCTGAAGAGAAGGCGCGTGGCATCACGATCTCGACCGCGCACGTCGAGTATCAGACCAAGAACCGCCACTACGCGCACGTCGACTGCCCCGGCCACGCCGACTACGTGAAGAACATGATCACCGGCGCCGCGCAGATGGACGGCGCGATTCTGGTGGTCTCGGCCGCCGACGGCCCGATGCCTCAGACCCGCGAGCACATTCTGCTCGCCCGTCAGGTCGGCGTTCCGTACATCGTGGTGTTCCTCAACAAGATCGACATGCTCGATGACCCCGAGCTGCGCGAGCTCGTCGAGATGGAAGTTCGCGACCTGCTCAAGAAGTACGAGTTCCCCGGCGACAAGATTCCGATCGTGGCCGGCTCGGCGCTCAAGGCCCTCGAGGGTGACACCTCCGAGATCGGCGAGCCCGCGATCATGAAGCTGATGGAGGCGGTCGACAGCTACATCCCGACCCCGCAGCGCATGACCGACAAGCCGTTCCTGATGCCGGTCGAAGACGTGTTCTCGATCGAAGGCCGCGGCACCGTCTGCACCGGCCGCGTCGAGCGCGGCAAGATCAAGGTCGGCGACGAAGTCGAGGTGGTCGGCATTCGCGCCACCCAGAAGACCGTCGTCACCGGCGTCGAAATGTTCAAGAAGCTGCTCGATGAGGGTATGGCCGGCGACAACATCGGCGCCCTGATCCGCGGCCTCAAGCGCGAAGACGTCGAGCGCGGCCAGGTGTTGGCCAAGCCCGGCTCCGTGACCCCGCACACCAAGTTCAAGGGTCAGATCTACGTGCTCACCAAGGAAGAGGGCGGCCGCCACACCCCGTTCTTCAAGGGTTACCGCCCCCAGTTCTACTTCCGCACCACCGACGTGACCGGCTCCGTGAAGCTGCCCGACAACGTCGAAATGGTGATGCCGGGCGACAACATCGCCATCGAGGTCGAGCTGATCACCCCGATCGCGATGGAGAAGGAGCTGCGGTTCGCCATTCGTGAGGGTGGCAAGACCGTCGGCGCCGGCGTCGTCGCCGAAGTGATTCAGTAATCGTCGAAGAAGCTCTTGCGCAGGGCCTAACCCTGCGCAACTTGACTTCGGGGGAGGCCTGGTGTCAGTAGGCCTCCCTCGAGTCGTCTCTAACGTTCAGTACGAAGGAAATTCGCCATGCCCAAGGGCAATCGGAGCATCATTTCTCTCGAGTGTTCGGTCTGCAAAGAGCGCAACTACTCGACCACCAAGAACCGCCGTAAGCAGCAGGACAAGCTGGAGCTGTCCAAGTACTGCTCGCGGTGCCGCAAGCACACGGTGCACAAAGAGGGCAAGGTCTGACCTTCTGACGGGTCACAGCTTTTTGCAGGCCAGTAGCTCCAACTGGTAGAGCGGCGGTCTCCAAATCCGCATGTTGGGGGTTCGAGTCCCTCCTGGCCTGCCAATTCTTCACCGGGGTAACGACACAAAATGTCCGCTTCAGATGCGAGCCAGCAAGCGAACCGCGCGGGGATGGACCCGAAGCGGCTCGTCGTCGTTTCGTACCTGGTGTTCGGGTTGGTGATCTCGTTGTTCCTGGGTCACGTGCTCGAGCAGCTCGCGGCGCGCTTCGGTCTGCCGAACGGCCGGGTGCTCGAAGGCCTCGACTGGAAGGCGACCGACGTGGCGGGCGTGGTGGTGACGCTCGGCGCCGGTCTGTTCTGCTGGTTCAACCCGAAAGTGCGCACCCAGTCGCTCGACGTCGCCAACGAGCTGATGCGGGTCACCTGGCCGTCGTGGGAAGAGACCCGCATCTCGACCTTCGCGGTGGTGGTGGCCTCGCTGGTGGCGGCGATCGTTTTGTTCGGTATCGACCGACTCTCGTACGAGTTGATGATCGAATGGCTTCCTTCTCTGTGGGGCAAACTGTGATGGCTGCTGCGGCGACGACGTCGAATACGGGCGAGTTGAAGATGCGCTGGTACGTGGTGCACACGTACTCGGGCTACGAGAACAAGGCCAAGAAGAGCCTCGAAGACAAGATTCGTCTCGAGAACCTGGCCGACCAGTTCGGCGAGATCCTGATCCCGATGGAGCAGGTCGTCGAGATGGTGAAGGGCGAGAAGAAGACGTCGAAGCGCAAGTTCTTCCCCGGCTACATCCTCGTTCAGATGTACATGAACGATCGCACCTGGCACCTGGTGAAGAACACCCCCAAGGTGACCGGCTTCGTCGGCGCGGCGCACAACGAGCAGCCGCCGCCGATCTCCGACGCCGAGGTGCAGCGCCTCACCACCCAGCTGTCTGAAGGCACGCTGAAGCCGAAGCCCCGCGTTCAGTTCGACGAGGGCGACACCGTGCGCGTGATCGACGGCCCGTTCGCGAACTTCAACGGCACCGTCGAAGAGGTGAACCCCGAGAAGGGCCGGGTGAAGGTGCTGGTCTCGATCTTCGGCCGCGCCACTCCGGTCGAGCTCGACTTCATGCAGGTCGAGAAGACCGGCAGCTAGTCCTCTCCTTTGGGAGAGGCCGACGAGCGCCATAGGCGCTCGCGGGTGAGGGACAGAATTGACCGCGGTGCGAACCGCGATGCCGTTTGTAGAAGCAGCAGCAACGCAGCACCAAACAACACGTGGGAGGCCGCTTCTAACGGCCGCTTGCACCACTGGAGGTACACATGGCGAAGAAAGTAACGGGGCAGATCAAGCTCCAGATTGCCGCTGGCAAGGCGAACCCTGCGCCGCCGGTCGGCCCGGCGCTCGGTCAGCACGGCGTCAACATCATGGAGTTCTGCAAGAAGTTCAACGCGCTCACCCAGGCGCAGATGAAAGACGCGCTGATCATCCCGGTGGTGATCACGGTCTATCAGGACAAGTCGTTCGACCTGCTGCTCAAGACCCCGCCGGCGTCGGTGCTCTTGAAGAAGGCGGCCGGGCTGCACACCGAGAAGAAGAAGGGCTCGGGAGCGCACAAGCCGGGCAAAGAGAAGGTCGGCCAGATCAACAAGAAGAAGCTGGAAGAGATCGCCAAGACCAAGATCCAGGACACCACCGCAGCGTCGCTCGAGGCGTGCATGCGGACCATCGCGGGCACCGCGCGCTCGATGGGCATCGAAATCGTCGGGTAAGGGGAGATCACCAACATGCCTGGAAAGAAATTTCGCGCTGCCTCCGAGAAGATCGACCGCAACAAGCGCTACCCGATCAACGACGGCTTCAAGCTGTTGAAAGAGACCGTCGAGCTCACCAAGACCAAGTACGACCAGACGATCGACGTCGCGATCAACCTCGGCATCGACCCCAAGCACGCCGACCAGATGGTTCGCGGCGCGGTGGTGCTGCCCAACGGCACCGGTAAGTCGGCTCGCGTGGCGGTGTTCGCCAAGGGCGAGAAGGCCACCGAGGCCACCAACGCCGGCGCCGACATCGTCGGTGAGGCCGACCTGGCCAAGAAGATCGAAGAAGGCTTCATGGACTTCGACACCGTGATCGCCACCCCCGACATGATGGGCGTGGTCGGCCGCCTCGGTAAGGTGCTCGGCCCCCGCGGCCTGATGCCGAACCCGAAGACCGGCACCGTCACGATGGACGTCTCGAAGGCGATCAAAGAGGCCAAGGGCGGCAAGATCGAGTTCCGCGCTGAGAAGGCGGGCATCGTTCACGCGCCGATCGGCAAGGGCTCCTTCGCGGCCGACAAGCTGGCCGAGAACTTCAACACCCTGATCGACCTGGTGATGAAGATGAAGCCGGCGACCGCCAAGGGCGTCTACCTCAAGGGCATCGCGATCAGCTCCACCATGGGCCCGGGCATCAAGCTCGACACCCAGGAGATCTCGGCGCGCCACAAGTAACGAAGTCAAAGGCTTAGGGCGCCTCCCGGCCAAACGGTCAGGTGGCGCCCTCGTCGCTTGACATTAGGTTGGGCCCTCGGGTAAGGGCCCCGAGCTTTGCAAACACGACGCCAAGGGTGTTTTCCGAGGCGTCTTACCCTGGACGAAGACAGCAGGGACCGGGTGGTTGCTTCACCTGGTTCAAACGCCGAAAGGCACCCCGCCGAGACCAAGGTTGACGAGGTTGGTCAGCACTTTGTGCCAGGTATCTGGAACGACGAGGAGGTGAACACAAAGTGCTGAAGAGCGAAAAAGAAACGTTGATCAAAGAGATGGCCGACAAGTTCGGCCGTGCGAAAGCCGTCATCCTGACCGAGTTCAACAAGGTCCCGGTCGAGAAGGTGAACGCGCTCCGCAAGAAGCTGCGTGAAGGTGGCGTCGAGTACAAGGTCCTGAAGAACACGCTGGCCAAACGGGCAGCGAAGGGCACCTCGGCCGAGAAGATCTCCGACGATTTCGTCGGTTCCGTCTCGGTCTGCCTGTCGTACGGCGACGTGGTGGCCCCCGCCAAGATCCTCACCGAGTTCATCAAAGACTCGGAGATGTTCAAGGTGAAGGGCGCCGTGATCGAGGGCGTCAAGCAGGACGCGAACGGAGTGAAGGCGCTGGCGAAGATGCCGGGTCTGCCGGAGCTGCGCGCGAAGTTGCTGGGTCTGTTCAACCAGCCTGCCACCAAGCTGGCCCGCACCATCAAGGAGCCGGGCGGCGCATTGGCTCGAGTGATCAACGCAAAGGCCACCAAGGCGGCCTAGTTCGAAACCAACATTCACCCTTAACCCCAACTTTTCACTGAAGTTTTTTCGAGGAACAAATGGCAGACCTGAACAAGATCGTTGATGAGCTCTCGACCCTCACCGTGATGGAAGCGGCCGAGCTCGTGAAGCAGCTGGAAGCGAAGTGGGGCGTCTCTGCGGCCGCGGTTGCGGTTGCGGCGGGCCCGGCCGGCGGTGCGGCGGCGGCTCCGGCGGAAGAGAAGACCGAGTTCACGGTTGTCCTGGCCAAGGCCGGCGACAAGAAGATCGACGTGATCAAGGTGGTTCGTGAGCTCACCGGCCTGGGCCTGAAGGAGGCCAAGGACCTGGTCGAGGGCGCGCCCAAGACCCTGAAGGAAGGCGTCAACAAGGAAGACAGCGCCAAGATGAAGGAGAAGCTGACCGCGGTTGGCGCCACCGTCGAGCTCAAGTAACGCAAGCATTTGAAGTTCCGAGGGGGCCGGGCGGGGAAAAACCCGCATCGGCTCTCCTCGTTTCAGTTTTTTTGAGATTAGCCGTCAGTAGCAACCCCCGATTCACCCGAGGCCGCCCCAAATGCCGACGCTTCAGAACAACTTCCGGACCCGCAAGAGCTACGCGAAAATCCAGAAGGCGATCGAGATCCCCAACCTCATCAACATTCAGAAGCAGAGCTACGAGAAGTTCCTCCAGGCCGATACTCCCCCCGACAAGCGCGAAGACATCGGTCTTCAGGGCGTCTTCAAGTCGGTCTTCCCGATTCGCGACTTCAACGAGACCAGCTCGCTCGAGTTCGTCAGCTACCACCTCGAGAAGCCCAAGTACGACGTCGACGAGTGCCACCAGCGTGGCATGAACTACTCCGCCCGCATCACCGTGGTCGTTCGCCTGGTGGTCTGGGACAAAGACGAAGAGACCGGCGCGCAGTCGATTCGCGACGTGAAGGAGCAGGAGGTCTACTTCGGCGAAATTCCCCTGATGACCCAGTGGGGCACCTTCATCATCAACGGCACCGAGCGCGTCGTCGTCAGCCAGCTCCACCGCTCGCCGGGCGCCTTCTTCGACCACGACAAGGGCAAGAGCCACTCGTCGGGCAAGCTGCTCTACAACGCCCGCATCATCCCGTACCGCGGCTCGTGGATCGACTTCGAGTTCGACCACAAAGACCTGCTCTACGTGCGCATCGATCGCCGCCGCAAGCTGCCCGCCACCGTGCTGATTCGCGCGCTGGGCGCCGTGGGCGACACCGCGAAGAAGAACCCGCTCGACTTCAAGGGCTCGACCGAAGAGATCCTGAACTACTTCTACGCCACCGAGACCGTGTACCTGATGTCGGGCTCGGAGTTCGAGAAGTCGATCGACGCCAACCTGCTGCTGAACCAGCGCGCCGCCCGCGACATCAAGTCGAAGTCGGGCGAGATCATCATCAAGAAGAACCGCAAGTTCACCCGCGCCCACGTCAAGAAGCTGGCCGACGCGAAGATGACCCGGCTGCCGATCGACGCCGACGAGCTCTACACCAAGATCTCGGCCTACGACGTGGTCGACGAGAACACCGGTGAGGTCGTCCTCGAGTGCAACGAGGAGGTCACCCAGGACAAGGTCGACGAGCTGCTCAAGCGCAACGTCGCCGAGATCAAGGTGCTGTTCATCGACAACCTCAACGTCGGCCCGTACCTGCGCGAGACGTTGTTGATGGACAAGATCGAATCGCCCGAGCAGGCGATCATGGAGATTTACCGCCGGCTGCGCCCGGGCGATCCTCCGACGCCCGAGACCGCGACCAACCTGTTCACCAACCTGTTCTTCAACCCCGAGCGCTACGACCTGTCGAAGGTCGGCCGCCTGAAGCTGAACTTCAAGTTCGGCCTCGAGGAGCCGATCGACAACCAGATTCTCACCAAGCGCGACGTGCTCGAGGTGATTCGGTACCTGATCGACCTCAAGAACGGCAAGGGCACGATCGACGACATCGACCACCTCGGTAACCGCCGCGTTCGCGCGGTGGGCGAGCTGCTCGAGAACCAGTACCGCATCGGTCTCGTTCGCATGGAGCGCGCGATCAAGGAGCGCATGAGCCTCCAGGAGATCGAGACCCTGATGCCGCACGACCTGATCAACGCCAAGCCGGTCACGGCGGTGATCAAGGAGTTCTTCGGCTCCTCCCAGCTGTCGCAGTTCATGGACCAGACCAACCCGCTCTCCGAGGTCACCCACAAGCGCCGCTTGTCGGCCCTCGGGCCCGGCGGTCTGACCCGCGAGCGCGCCGGCTTCGAAGTGCGCGACGTGCACTCGACCCACTACGGCCGCATCTGCCCGATCGAGACGCCTGAAGGCCCGAACATCGGTCTGATCGCGTCGCTGTCGACCTACGCCCGGGTGAACGAGTTCGGCTTCATCGAGACCCCGTACCGGAAGATGGACTCCGGCACGCTGACCACCGACGTGTCGTTCTTCTCGGCGCTCGAAGAAGAGAAGCACACCATCGCCCAGGCGAACGCGGCGGTGGACAAGAAGGGCAAGCTCGAGGGCGAGCTGATTCAGGCCCGCCGCGGTGGCGAGCCGGTCGCGGCCCGCACCGAAGACATCGACCTGATGGACGTGTCGCCCAACCAGCTCGTCTCGGTGGCCGCCGCGCTGATCCCGTTCCTCGAGAACGACGACGCCAACCGCGCGCTGATGGGCTCCAACATGCAGCGCCAGGCGGTGCCGGTGGTTCGCACCGAGGCCCCGCTGGTCGGCACCGGCATGGAAGCGGTCGTCGCCCGCGACTCGGGCGTCACCGTGGTCGCCAAGCGCGACGGCGTGGTCGAGGCGGTCGACGCCAGCCGCATCGTGGTGAAGGCCGACCTGCCCGCCGCGTTCAGCGACGTGGCCAGCGAGGTCGACATCTACAACCTGATCAAGTTCCAGCGCTCCAACCAGAACACCTGCTTGAACCAGAAGCCCATCATCAAGAAGGGCGACAAGGTGAAGAAGGGTGACGTGATCGCCGACGGTGGCGCCACGGAGTGCGGTGAGCTGGCGCTCGGTCAGAACGTGGTGGTCGCGTTCATGCCGTGGCAGGGCTACAACTTCGAAGACTCGATCCTCCTCTGCGAAGACCTGCTCACCCGCGACGTGTTCACCTCGATTCACATCGAGGAGTTCGAGTGCATCGCGCGCGACACCAAGCTCGGTAAGGAAGAGATCACCCGCGACATTCCGAACGTCGGCGAAGAGGCCCTCAAGGACCTCGACGAGTCGGGCATCATTCGGATCGGCGCCGAGGTGAAGCCGGGCGACATTCTGGTCGGCAAGATCACTCCCAAGGGCGAGACCCAGCTGTCGCCCGAAGAGAAGCTGCTCCGCGCGATCTTCGGTGAGAAGGCCGGCGACGTGCGCGACAGCTCGCTCCGCGTGCCTCCGGGCGTGCAGGGCACGGTGATCGGCGCCAAGGTCTTCTCGCGCAAGGGCGTCGAGAAGGACGAGCGCGCCAAGCAGATCGAGTCGATGGAAGAGGCTCGTCTCCTCAAAGATCAAAACGACGAGATCAAGGTCCTCCAGGACAGCGCTTACAGCCGCATTCGCAAGATGTTCGCCACCAAGGAGGCCCAGGGCCGCCTGGTCGACGACAAGGGCAAGCAGCTGCTCAAGAAGGGCGACGTGCTCAACGACGAGCTGCTCGCCACCGTGCCCTACAAGTACTGGGGCGAGATCGAAGTGGGCGACCAGGTCGACACCAAGGTCCGCGAGATTCTCAAGAACCTCGAGGAGAACAAGGAGGCCGTGAAGCTGGCCTTCGGTGAGAAGATCGCCCGCATCAAGAAGGGCGACGAGCTCCCGCCTGGCGTGATCAAGATGGTGAAGGTCTACGTCGCGATCAAGCGCAAGCTCTCGGTCGGCGACAAGATGGCAGGCCGCCACGGCAACAAGGGCGTGGTCAGCCGCATTCTTCCCGTCGAAGACATGCCGTATCTGGAAGACGGCCGCCCGGTCGACATCGTGCTCAACCCGCTCGGCGTGCCGAGCCGCATGAACATCGGCCAGATTCTCGAGACCCACCTCGGTTGGGCGGCGCGCGGCATCGGCGAGCGCCTCCAGAAGTACATCGAGGAGAAGTACTCGGGTGAAGAGCTCCGCAAAGAGCTGAAGAAGGTCTACGACGACGAGGCGTTCGGCGCGTTCTTGGACAAGCTGAACGACAAAGAGGTCGTCAGCCTCTGCCAGCGGCTGAAGCGCGGCATTCACGTCACCACTCCGGTGTTCGAGGGTGCGCGCGAGGGTGAGATTCACACCCTGCTCGAGCAGGCGGCGCTGCCCAAGACCGGCCAGATGGTGCTGTTCGACGGCCGCACCGGTGAGCCGTTCGACCACGACGTCACGGTGGGCGTGATGTACATGCTGAAGCTCCACCACCTGGTCGACGAGAAGATTCACGCTCGCTCGATTGGCCCCTACTCGCTGGTCACCCAGCAGCCCCTCGGCGGCAAGGCGCAGTTCGGCGGTCAGCGCCTCGGCGAGATGGAAGTCTGGGCGATGGAAGCCTACGGCGCGGCCTACACGCTGCAGGAGTTCCTCACCGTGAAGAGCGACGACGTGGTCGGCCGCACCCGCATGTACGAGTCGATCGTGAAGGGCGAGTGCGCGCTGGAGGCCGGCATCCCCGAGTCCTTCAACGTGCTCCTCAAAGAGCTGCAGTCGCTCGCCCTCGACGTCGAGCTGCTCGAGCAGGCGCCGCCCGAGCGTCAGCGCTCGGGGTTCAGCTTCGGCGACGAGCCCTCGAAGACGGGTACCGACGCGTAAACGAAACCGGAAACCTTCCTACACTTTCAACACTAAGAATTTTTTGAACCGGAGAATCTCGTGAAGGACATTTTCAATTTCTTCGAGAAGCCGAAGGATCCGCTTTCGTTTCAGGCCATTCGCATCGCCATCGCCAGCCCTGCTCGGATCGAGCAGTGGTCGAACGGTGAGGTGAAGAAGCCCGAGACGATCAACTACCGTACCTTCAAGCCCGAGCGCGACGGCCTGTTCTGCGCGCGCATCTTCGGGCCGGTGAAGGACTACGAGTGCAACTGCGGCAAGTACAAGCGCATGAAGCACCGTGGCGTGGTGTGCGAGAAGTGCGGCGTCGAGGTGATTCAGTCGAAGGTGCGCCGTGAGCGGTTGGGCCACATCACCCTCGCCACCCCGGTCGCGCACATCTGGTTCCTCAAGTCGCTCCCGTCGCGCATCGGCAACATGCTCGACATGACGATGAAGGACCTGGAGAAGGTTCTCTACTGCGAGAGCTACATCGTCCTCGACCCGAAGAGCACCCCGCTCCAGAAGGGCGACCTGATCAGCGAAGAGAAGTACCAGCGCCTGCTGTCTGAGCACGGCGATGACGGGTTCGTCGCCGCGATGGGCGGCGAGGCCGTGCAGAACATGCTCAAGTCGATCAACCTCGACGAGCTGGCCAAGACCCTGCGCGAAGAGATGAAGGTCACCACCAGCGAGGCGAAGCGAAAGAAGATCGCCAAGCGCCTCAAGGTGACCGAGTCGTTCCGCGCCAGCGACAACCGGCCGGAGTGGATGATGCTCTCGATCATCCCCGTGATTCCGCCCGACCTGCGCCCCCTCGTCCCCCTGGACGGCGGCCGCTTCGCGACGTCTGACTTGAACGACCTGTACCGCCGCGTGATCAACCGCAACATCCGGTTGAAGAAGCTCCAGGAGCTCAACGCGCCCGACATCATCATTCGCAACGAGAAGCGCATGCTGCAGGAGGCCGTCGACGCGCTGTTCGACAACGGCCGCCGCGGCAAGACCATCACCGGCCCGAACAAGCGGCCGCTGAAGTCGCTCTCCGACATGCTGAAGGGCAAGCAGGGCCGGTTCCGCCAGAACCTGCTCGGCAAGCGCGTCGACTACTCCGGCCGCTCCGTGATCGTGGTCGGCCCCGAGCTCAAGCTGCACCAGTGCGGCCTGCCGAAGATCATGGCGCTCGAGCTCTTCAAGCCGTTCATCTACAACAAGCTCGAAGAGAAGGGTTACGTCACCACCATCAAGTCGGCGAAGAAGATGGTCGAGAAGGAGCGCCCGGAGGTCTGGGACATTCTCGACGACGTGATTCGCGAGCACCCGGTGATGCTGAACCGCGCTCCGACGCTGCACCGCCTCGGCATGCAGGCGTTCGAGCCGGTGCTGATCGAAGGCAAGGCGATTCAGCTCCACCCGCTCGTCTGCACCGCGTTCAACGCGGACTTCGACGGCGACCAGATGGCCGTGCACGTGCCGCTCTCGATCGAAGCTCAGATGGAAGCGCGCGTGCTGATGATGAGCACCAACAACATCCTCAGCCCCGCGTCGGGTAAGCCGATCATCGTCCCCACGCAGGACATGGTGCTCGGCATCTACTACATGACCCGCCCCCGCGAGTTCGCGCCGGGTGAGGGCATGACCTTCTCGAGCCCCGACGAGGTGCGCTCGGCGTACGACCAGAAGGCCGTGCACCTGCAGGCGAAGATCAAGTGCCGCATCGACGGCAAGATCCACGAGACCACCACCGGTCGCGTGCTGCTCTGGGAAGTCGTTCCCCGCCGCGTCGGCTTCGAGGCGGTCAACAAGGTGCTCGACAAGAAGTCGTTGGGTAACCTGATCGACCTCTGCTACCGGCTCACCGGCGAGAAGGAGACCGTGCTCCTCGCCGACCGCATTCGTACCTTCGGCTACAACAACGCGACCAAGGCCGGCATCTCGATCGCGCTGAAGGACATGATCATTCCCCAGGCGAAGCACGACCTGATCGATGCGGCGCAGAAGGAAGTGAGCGAGGTCGAGACCCAGTACAACGAGGGTCTGATCACTTCGGGCGAGCGCTACAACAAGGTGATCGACATCTGGGCGGAGACGACCGACGAGATCACCAAGAAGATGATGCAGCGGATCGCCGAAGAAGAGGCCACCGGTCTCAACAACGACGGCAAGAAAGAGACCCGCAAGCAGCCGTCGTTCAACCCGGTCTACATCATGGCCGACTCCGGAGCCCGCGGCTCCACCCAGCAGATTCGTCAGCTCGCCGGTATGCGCGGCCTGATGGCGAAGCCGTCGGGTGAAATCATCGAGCAGCCGATCACCGCGAACTTCCGCGAAGGTCTGTCGGTGCTGCAGTACTTCATCTCGACCCACGGCGCTCGTAAGGGCCTGGCCGACACCGCCCTGAAGACCGCGAACTCGGGCTACCTGACCCGGCGTCTGGTCGACGTCGCGCAGGACGCGATCATCACCGAGTACGACTGCGGCACGATGGACGGCATCGTGATTCGCTCCCTCGTCGAGGGCGGCGAAGTGATCGAGCCGGTCGGCGAGCGCATCTTGGGCCGCGTTGCCCTCGATGACATTCACGACCCGGTGAACGGCGAAGTGCTCGTTCGCGCCAACGAAGAGATCGACGAGGCCAAGGTGGCCCGCATCGAGAACTCCGGCCTCGACGCGGTGAAGATTCGCTCGGTGCTCACCTGCCAGACCCGGCGCGGCATCTGCGTCGAGTGCTACGGCCGCGATCTGTCGCGCGGCCGCAAGGTGTCGATCGGTGAGTCGGTGGGCGTGATCGCCGCGCAGTCGATCGGCGAGCCCGGCACCCAGCTGACGATGCGCACCTTCCACATCGGCGGTACGCACTCGGGCCGCGCGGCCCAGAGCGAGCTGTCGAACCGCTACGCGGGCGTGGTGAAGTACCACAACCTCGCGGTGGTGAAGCGCCCCGACAGCTCGTACGTGGTGATGAACCGCAACGGCGAGCTGGTGATCGTCGACGAGTCGGGCCGCGAGCGCGAGCGCTACCAGGTGATCTACGGCGCCCGCCTGCTGGTGAAGGAAGGCTCGAAGGTCGAGGTCGGCACCAAGGTCGCGGAGTGGGACCCGTTCGCGATGCCGCTCCTCTCCGAGGTCGGCGGTGTGGTGAAGTTCGAGGACATCATCGACGGCGTGACGATGAACGAGGCGCTCGACGAGGTCACCGGCCTCCAGCGGCGCACCATCATCGAGTCGAAGGACCCCGAGGCCCGCCCCCGCATCTCGATTCGCGACAACAAGGGCGAGATCAAGACCCTGTCTTCGACCGCTCCGGCCAGCTACTTCCTGCCTCAGGGAGCCGTGCTGACGGTGGGCGACGGAGACGAGATCCCCGCCGGCGAGATCATCGCCAAGGTGCCGCGCGAGACCACCAAGACCAAGGACATCACCGGAGGTCTGCCCCGCGTCGCCGAGCTGTTCGAGGCGCGCAAGCCGAAGGACCACGCGGTGATCGCCGAGATCGACGGCATGGTGTCGTTCGGTAAGGACACCAAGGGCAAGCGCAAGCTGATCATCACCCCCGAGGTGAACGGTGAGCTCCGCGCCGACCTGGCCAAGGAGTACCTGATCAGCAAGGCCAAGCACATCAGCGTGCACGCGGGCGATCGCGTTCGCGCCGGTGAGCCGATGATGGACGGCGCGGCGAACCCGCACGACATCCTCCGGGTGCTCGGTGAGAAGGAGCTGGCCCGCTACCTGGTCGACGAGATCCAGGAGGTGTACCGGCTCCAGGGCGTGAAGATTAACGACAAGCACATCGAGACGATCGTGCGGCAGATGCTCCGCCGCGTGCGCGTCAGCGACGTGGGCGACACCGACTTCCTCGTCGACGAACAGGTCGAGAAGTGGCTGTTCGAGGAAGAGAACGAGAAGGCGATGAACGCGGGCAAGCGGCCGGCAGTCGGCGAGCCTTTGCTCCTCGGCATCACCAAGGCGTCGCTCTCGACCGAGTCGTTCATCTCGGCGTCCTCCTTCCAGGAGACCACCAAGGTGCTCACCGAAGCCGCGGTCTCGGGCAAGGTCGACTACCTGCGCGGCCTGAAGGAGAACGTGATCATGGGCCGCCTGATCCCCTCGGGCACCGGTCTGCCGAACTACAAGCACCTCGAGCTCGAGGTCGAGTCGCCGGCCGACGAGATTCAGAACATGGAGGACGCGCTCGCGGCCAGCCACGACGCCGCGGCCCTCCAGGCTCCGCCGTCGAACGTTCGCTCCGAGACCGGGGCCGCCTGACCGAACCCCTCTCCTGACAGGAGAGGGCCGAGAGCGCGAGAGCGCTCCGGGGTGAGGTTAGAGAACCTGATTCAACGGCGCCCGTCCCGAAAGGGGCGGGCGTCGTCGTTTCTACTCCGCGCGCAGCGTCACCGGCCGCGGGTGCGCGGTCCAACGCATCAGGCCGTCGCCGCTGACGCGAATCGGCTCGGCGTGGCAGAGCACGACCGGGTCGCCCAGCAACTGATCGCTGTTGCTGAGAAGAAACGTGTAGTCGCCGGCAGGCACACCCGCGAACAAGTAGGCGCCCCGCACCTGCGTCCCTGCGTAGGCAGCTGCGCGTTGAAGCTCGAACAGCTCGGTGGCGGTTGCGGGGCAGACGACGGCGCCGGACAACAGTACGCCCGTGAGGTGAATGACCGTGTTCTCCGTGCCCGTCTCCACCGTCAGGTCCGCGCCGGTACGGCGTTCGCTGAGGTTCACCTCGGTGGTCGCGCCCGCGGCAATCTCCACTTTGGCGGGGTCGACCCCCAGTGGTTTCCAGCGATCGTGGCGAGCAGGGCAGGCGTTGAACGTCCACTCGCCGGGGACGAGGCCACGCAGGGTGAAGGTGCCGTCGGCGCCAATCTCGGCGAAGCGAGTGAGCTCTCCATGCCGCGCGAGCAGCTTCACGTCGTACATCGAGTCGCCGTGACGATCGATCACACGGCCGTGCGCCGACGCGCCTGGGTCTAGCTCGAGGGTGGAAGGGGCCGTTGGATCGATCGAGGTTTCGAGGGCAGGGTACTCGTTGTGGTGGACTCGCACGACCAGGGGATTGCCGGTCCACGGCACCATCGCCTCCCCACGTCCATCTGTGAGCACGGCGTCGAGCTCGACACCTCCATCGGCCAGTGACGCGACCGAAGCCCCGTCGATCCCGAGTCGGGTGACCCGATCGAGCACGGTGACCCGCGCGAGCGAAGTCTTTGCGAGTCGAATCACACCGAGGTCGACCACCTGCCCGTCGACCGCGTCGACTGGGATGAGTCTTGACTGGTACCCCTTGGCGGAGACTTTGACGGTGTCGGTCTTACCGGGCTGGACCTCCGTTTCGAAGATGCCGCCAGCCGCTTCCAGCTCTGAATGGTCGAGGGTGAAGTTCTCCAACGGGCGTCCACTCGCGTCAACGACCCGGCCCTTTGCGCTCGCCCCGGTGGATACGTGGAGCTTCAAGTCATGCGTACCCGCTGCCACTCCGTCCTGGGTCACCTCTTTTTGGTGGGAGGCGAACGTTCCCTTCGACCGCGCCCCGACGCGATAAGTGCCGTCGCGAAGGCACCCGAGCGTGAAGCGGCCGTTGGCCGTCTCGATTCGCGCCGCGAATGACCCGAGCGCCGAGGCGCCATCCAGCCAGCGAACGTCGCTTCCCACGGCCCAGACCTCGCCCGCGACAGCGTCACCCTTCGCGCTGACGAGGGTTCCGGAGATTTCTTTGCCGGTCGCGAACTGTGCCGAAACCTTCGGCTGGTCGGGCCCTGGAGTCACCGACAGCGTCATGCTCGCGCTGCATCGGTGCCCCTCTGGCGGCGTTACCAGCAGATCGAGCGCACGCGCGGGCAGATGCTCGAGTCGTGCTGTACCGTGAGCATCGGTTCGTATCGTTTGGTTGGGTAACGCAGTGCCCACCTCAGCTCCTTCGAGCGGGCTGCCATTGGGGGCGAGCACCGTCACTTCCATTTGATAGCCAGGCTCGAGCACCAGCTTCACCTTCTCGGCCGGTGCGGTCACCGCCACTGCGACGCGTGCAAAGCCATTCGCTTCAGCGCGAAGATCGTATGGGCCTTCAGGCAGATCGTCGAACGTGAAGCCGGCGTCGCCACGATGGGCTGCGGCGTGAATGACGTTGTCGATCGCCGACACTGCCTCGAGCTTTTGCCAATCGACGCCTGAGCCGGTCGAATCGATCACGACGCCCGACAGTGCGCTCGAGGGCGAGAGTGCGAATCGAACTCGCGCAAGATCGGAGCGAGGAATGCGCGCGTACCTCCCGCTCTCATTGAGGAAGCCTTTCGCTTCGACGGTGACCCGAACGTCGCCCACGGGCATCCGCTCGAACAGGGCCACTCCGTTGACCGAGGTCTGTTCCGTGAAGCTCGCATCGCCATAGCTGGCGTGAACCGCGGCGGCGACGGGATGTCCGCGGAGGTTGCCGACCTCGACGCGAAGTTTTCCGGCGGACTCGAGGAGGAGCGTGACGGGCAGCCAGCCGCCTGCGGTGGTTCGGGTCGACCGTGTGCACGCGGAACCGCGCGGCGCTCGCGCACAGACTGTGAACGTCGTCGCGAGAGGAGGAGGTAAGTCGACACAACCGCCTTCGTCGGCGGTGCCGTCGAAGCCGGCGGCGACGATCTGCGCGCCGGCGGCCGGCCACTTTCCCGCCAGCACGCAGACCCGCGGGCCCTTCGGTTCTTCGATCGCCACCTGGAGGTCGAGGCCGGCGTCGGGCTCAGGCAGGGCAGGGGCCGGAGCGATCGCCGCCGCGATCGGAGCCGCCGGGGGCTTTGGCCGAAACACCCGCCACGCCGCAACTCCTGCCAACAGGGCGGCGGCCAGCACGGCTCCTCCGAGGGCGAATCGCCTCACGCCCCCAGTTTGCACCGTGAAAAGTGACTGGCACCTTTCCGGCTGTCGCCGGCACCTTCCGGCTGTCGCCGGCGTGGCAACGGCGGCTGGAAACCAGCAGGCGCGGCGGCCGCTTACGGGCCAGTCCCGTCGGCCGAGGAACGGCCACCCTGGGCCCCTGAGAATCAACCCATGGCCAACCTGCCGGCGTACTCGCTGTGCGGCCCGCTGGGAGCGCCCCTCGATTTTCGCCATGCCTCCGGCAGGACCCCGGCTCAAAAGCTGTGCGCCCTGCTCGCCGACGCCTACCGCCGGGTGACCTTCTTTCGCCGTCAGCGCCAGTCGGTGCCCGCCGAGGAGTGGACCAACGCCCGAAAGCTGTGCGCGATCGCCGCCGCCCTCGAGGGCTCGGCCGACCGCCAGGAGCTCGCCGACCTCAAGCTCGCTGAAGCGGCCCTGCTCGACGCGTTTCGGTGGAGGCCGAGCCCGCACTAGGCCGAAAAGTGTCTGGCACCTTCGCCGGACAGCGGCGGCTTTGCTGTCACTGAAAGCAGAAGCGCCACGCCTGTGCCCGCAAAGAAAACGGGGTTCACCGGAAAGGGGAGACCGGTGAACCCCGTCGAGACGACCGCCAATCGGCCGTCCTCGAACAGCACCTACATCAAGGTTCGTGCCGACCCCAAAATCGGCCCAACCCACTGAAAACACATGTCAAACGATCGCACTTGTGCAGCCGAAAACCGGCGCGCCGGGGCACCACCTGCGCTTGAAGCGCAAACGACTTGTAACGCCTTGCGTCATGCAACGCGGCGCGTTAAATGTCGATGGAACACTTCACGCAAACAGGAGCGGCACACATGGTCACGAAGACGAACAGCAAGAACGGGATCCAGGAGCGGGCGGAGGAGATTCAGACCTACGTCGTCGGTCAGCTCGAGGACGCGCGCAAGCAGCTGGTGCGCTTCGAGAAGGACCTCCTCGCGCGCGGCAAGCAGCAGCGCAAAGAGTTGGAGCAGCTGATCAACCGGGCGAAGTCGGGCAAGGAGATCAAGCAGCTCAAGACCAAGGCGAACGAGGCGACCGTCGAGGTGAAGAAGGTGTTCGACGGAATCCAGCACCGGCTGGTCGAAGCGGTCGGCGTGGCCTCCAAAGATCAGGTCGAGCAGATCAAAGGCGACCTCAACCGGCTGTCGAAGAAGATCGACGCCCTCCTGAAAAAGCCCCTGAACTGAAACGATTTCAACCCCTTAGGAGGGGGCTTCGAATCCACCCCCAAGGTGTGCTTGAAGCCCCCCACTTCTTTCGATGACGACCGAGACCCCCAAGCGACCGGTAGCCGAGATGCTCGAGAAGGCCTGGAAGCAGGCTGAGGAGAGCATCGAAGAGACGGTCAAGAAGTCGCTCTCGAAGCTCAAGCTCCCCCGCCGGGAAGAGATCGCGCAGCTGAACGCGCGCATCGACCAGCTGATGAAACGCCTGGAGGCGCTCGAAAAGTGAAGCGCGCCTGGCACATCGCGCAGTCGGCGCTCTTCGTCTGCGTGATGGCCGCGGCCATCGGCGTGGGCGCGGTGGTGCTGATGCCGCTGTCCCAGCCTCCCGACGCCTCGAACCTGGAGGCGCTCGGCGTTCAAGAGGTGCTGCCCGAGGGCTACGCGCTGATCGACCAGGTGCTGGCCAAGAAGGCGCTCGGCCTGGGCATGGTGGCCCGCAAGCAGGTGGCGATCGCGATCGCCGACGAGTCGGCCAAGGCCGGCTTCGACCCGCTGATGATTCTGGCGCTGATCGACGTCGAGTCGGACTACCAGGACGACGCGGTCAGCCCGGTCGGTGCCAAGGGCCTGATGCAGATTCGGCCCACCACCCTCTACTTTCTCGCCCAGAAAGAGGGCCTCAAGCTCTCTTACGAAGAGGTGGAGCGCGACCCGGCGCTGCGCGTGCGGCTGGGGGTGCGGTACCTGAAGAGCCTCTCCGAGCAGTGCGGAGGCAACCTCACCCTGGCGCTGATGGCCTACAACATGGGGCCGAACAAGCTCCGCGAGCAGCTGAAGAGCAAGAACCTGGAGCAGTACAAGGGCTACCCGCTCGCCATTCAGCGGGAATACCTCACGTTGCGAACGGGATTGGGCCTCGGCGGAGACTGGACGCTGGCCTCCCGTGCGAAATAGTTGGTAAGGGCACCCGGGGGCCTCATGCTCGGGGCTTCAGGTCGATGGCGAGCGGACGAGACAAGCGCAAGTACCCGCGGGTGCACGCAGAGGACGTGTCTGCGCACCTCAACGTCGCCGACAAGTCGTCGCCCTGTACCATTCAGAACATCTCCGCCGGCGGGCTCTTCATCGAGACCCAAGACGCGCTCCCGGTGGGGATGCCGGTCGCGGTGAACCTGGCGCGGCCGGGTTGGACCAAGGTGCTCCGGTTGTCTGGGCGAGTGGTGTGGGCGATGGCGGGCCGCACCGCCGCGCGCAAGGGCACCGTGCCCGGCATGCGCATTCGGTTCGACCCGCTCCCGCGCGAGAACGCCGAAGAGCTGATTCGGCTGCTCAAAGATCTCGGCGCGCCTGACGGGCCGGCGCCGAAGGTGATTGGTGAAGAGGGTGCTGCGATCACCCAGCCGGTGTCGCTGCGCGAGATTCAGCAGCGGGTGAGCCAGGCCGAGCTGAAGGCGGTGGTGCTCGACGACCCGAAGCTCGAGACGATGCAGGGGCCGCTCGCCTCGGTGGCGCCGCCCTCGCAGCCGAACACCACGCCGGTGGCGACCGCTCCGGTGCCGGCGCCGGTGGCGTCGAACCCGAGCAACATCGCGACCGCTCCGTACCCGGCGCACCTGCCGTTGCCGCTGGCGTCGAACCCGTCGCCGTACGCGTCGAACCCGCCGACGTTCGCCTCGAACCCGCAGCCGTACTCGTCGAACCCGAACATCCCCGGTTTCCCGCACGCGATGGCGAGCGCGCCGCAGCCGATTCCCGTGCCGCAGCCGTCGCTCCAGGCGATTCCGTCGTCGCCGCGGGTGGCGCAGCCGATCGCCAGCCCGCAGGACCCGAAACTGATCGTCCAGGTGCAGGGGCTGATGATGCAGTTGGGCGACCTGCAGACCCAGCTCGAGCTCCGCGAGAAGGAGCTGCAGGCGCTGAAGGAACAGCTGAAGGTCAAAGACTCGCAGCTGGAGCGCGCCGAGCGCGAGCGCAAGGCGGCCGAGCTGGCGATTCAGCGCCTGTCGATGCAGCTGTCTGCGTCGCGCCGCTGAACCCCTCACACCCCGCGTGGTGGAGGTTCTCGTCGGTAACACTCCCGCTGGCAGCTCGTTGTGCGTCGGGGTTCAGAGCTATATGCCTTCGCCGTGGATCGGGCCGGAGAGCCGAAGCGCCTGCTTCAAGGAGCCGCGGTAGGCGCCGCGGTCGCGCTCGCGCTGTTCGCCGCCGAAGCCGCATCGGTGATGAGCACCGGAGCGATCGGCGTCAACATCGACACCTCGGGGCCGTTCGCCGCCGTCTTCGCCGCGATCAAGCCGCTGCTGCCGTCGCTGATCGCGCGCGTCGTGCTCGTCTACCTGATCGGTGGAGCGCTGCTCGGCGCGGCGGCGGCGATGCTCAGCACCGCAATCGAGACCGGGCGCGAGCGCCGGTTGCTCTTCGCTGCCGATCTCGCCGCGCTGTGGGTTCTGCTCGCCTGGCGCGCTGCCGTTCTTCGCCCCGCGCTGTTCGACGACGTCGGCTTTCTGCGCCGGCCGCTGACCTGGCTCAGCATTCACGGTCAGCCGGGCCACCCGCTGATCGCGCTCACCGCGCTGCTGCTCTGGCACGCCTGGCTGGCGCGCAGCCGGCTGGTCACCTGGCGGCCGTCGTGGGTGGTGACCGGAGCGCTCCTCGCCGGAGTGCTCGCCTACGAAGCCCTCTCGATCGCCCCCGAGCAGCCCGCGAAGCACCCGCCGCTGGTGGTGCTGATCGGCATCGACGCTTTCAGGCCCGATCGGCTCGAGGCGTACGGAGGCAAGGCGCACGTCGCTCCGCACCTCGACGCGTTCGCGAAAGACGCGGTGCTCTTCGATCGCGCCTTCACGCCGATCGCCCAGACCGAGCCCGCCTGGCGCTCGCTGCTCACCGCGCGCTGGCCGACCGTGACCGGCGTTCGCTACCCGCTCACCGCCGAAGATCGTTGGGCGCCACTGCCGACGTTCGCTTCGCAGCTGGCGCAGGCCGGTTGGCAGACGGTGTTCACCACCGACTGCTCGCGGTTCAACTTTCAGCCCGAGAACGCCGGCTTCACCCAGCGCTTCCAGCCTCCGCGCGGCGCGATCAACTTCGCGCTCGAGAAGATGCGCTTTCGGGGCGTCGGCTTGTTCGCCACCAACGCGCTCGGCGCCCAGCTGCTGCCGGAGATGGTCGACAACCGCGCGCTCGCAGGCATTCACGACCCGTTCGGCTATGCGGAGCGCCTCGGCGATCGCCTGGTGCAAGCCGCCGCCAAGGGCCCGACGCTGTTCTCCTGGCACGCCACCGCGGCGCACTTCCCGGGCGATCCCAGCTTCCCGTTCTACCGGGCGCGGGTGCCGAGCGACGTCGCGCTCGAGCGGCGCCTGCGCATGGTGTTCACCCCCATCGCCGACGGCACCAAACCCGCGCAGGGTTGGTCGCGTGGAGAGTCTGAAGAGCTCTACGACGAGCTCCTCGGCCAGGCCGATCAGCAAGTCGGGCAGCTGTTCGACGCGCTGAAGCGGGCAGGGCGCTACGACGACGCGTTGATCATCGTCTTCTCCGACCACGGAGAGAGCTTCCACGACGGCTTCGACAAGCTCTCGGGCGCGACTCCGGTGCACGGCGCCCGGCTGCAGGAAGAAGAGAACCGGGTGCTGCTGGCGGTGAAGGCGCCCGGTCAGCCCGCGCGTCACGTCACCGACATGGTGCGGCTGATCGACCTGGGCCCGACGATCCTCGACTGGGCGCACGCTCCCCAGCTCGCCTCGGCCGACGGCCAGTCTGCGCTGGCCGCGATCGAGGGCAAGCCACTCGCGCCGCGGCTGCTGTTCGCGGAGACCGGCTACACCCACGCCAGCCCGGTGGCGTTCGACGACGCTCACCTCGCGGTCGCTCCGCGCACCTTCGATGCCTACCGGGTGCGGCCCGATGGCGTGATCGAGATGACCCCCGCTGCGCACGACGGGGTGCTCCGCGAAAAAGACTTCGGCGCGTTCGATGGCGAGCATTGGCTGGTGCGGGCGCCGCTCGCAGACGGCACGATGCGCGAAACCTGTGGTGGAAACTGCGCCGAGCTGACGGCGTTTCTCGATCAGATCATGGGACACCGCGCCCCTGCCGAACAGGCCGGAGCGCCCTGAAAGGAAGTCATGAGCGACAAGAGCGTTCAGGAAACCTACGCGCCTCACAACGCCTGCTTCGGCTGCGGCCCCGCGAACGAGAAGGGCCTCAAGATTCGCAGCTTCGAGCAGGGTGAGGAGCTCGTCGCCGAGTGGAAGCCGCAGCAGCACCACGAGGCATTCCCGGGCGTGCTCAACGGCGGCATTGTCGGGTCACTGCTCGACTGCCACTGCAATTGGGCGGCGGCGGTGTACCTGATGAAGAAGCGCGGTGAGAAGACGCCGCCGTGCACCGTCACCGCCGATTACGCGATCGTGCTCAAGCGGCCGTGCCCGACCGACGCCCCTGTGCAGCTGAAGGCGAAGGTGGTCTCGTCGGAGGGCGACAAAGCGATCGTCGAGGGCGAGCTGCACGCGCAGGGAAAGTTGCGGGCAACCTGTCGAGGCACGTTCGTGGCGGTGACCGAGGGGCACCCCGCGTATCATCGCTGGTGAGCTGTGTTCAGTTGCAGGTGGTGCCGTTGCAGCTGCCTGAGCAACACGTTCGACTCGCCGAGCACTGCTCGCCGCTGGTGAGACACCGGCAGTACTGGCCGCCGCCGTTGGGATCGACGAGGCAGGTGTAGTCGAACGCCGCCTCCGCGCGGCAGACGGCGCCGAGCGTGGTGCAGCCCTGCATGCAGTACCCGAAGTCGTCGCCGCGAGCCGGGTCGAAGGTGCAGAACCCACCCGAGCCGCACGCCTTCAGGTCTCCGCGGCAGCCGCCCGCGCAGTAGCCGTTCGGCCAATTCGCCGAATTGCCGAAGCACTGGTTGGTTTCGCAGTCGGAGTAGCTGCCGCACGGCGCGCCGTACTTCGCCTTGCCGTTGTCCTTCTGCCCGCACAGGTGACTGAACGCGTTGCAGCCGTAGCCCGCGGCGGTCCCGGTGCACTCGCCGTCTCCGGTACAGAGCGGAATGCACACGTTGTTGCTGTTCGACGAGCTCGAATCGGAGTCGTAGCAGACGAACCCAGCGCGACAGCGGCCGGTGGTGCCCATGCCGGTGCCGGAGCAGGGCGCGAAGCAGCTGCCCGCGCCGCCGTACAAGCACAGCCCTCCGTTGCAGCCGGTGGTGGTGCCCGCGGTGCACGCGCTCATGTTCGAGCACGAGCCGTTCGGGTCGCCCCAGGCGCTCTCGACCCGGCAGAGCCCGCCGGCGCACTCCGAGTTCGCGAGGCAGGGCGCGCCGTCTTGCAGGTTGGTGCACGCCACGGTGCCGCTGCAGTCGGAGTCGCCGCAGTCGATCGCCCGGTCTCCGTCGTTGTCGAGGCCGTCGGCGCAAGCCGTCTCGCCGGGAGCACCGGCATCGCCGCCACCGCCTCCGCCTGACCCTCCGCCGGTCGCCGCGCCGCCGCCCGTTGCCGCACCACCTCCAGTCGCCGCGCCACCGCCTGCGCTCGAACCACCACCCGTGCTCGAGCCGCCGCCGGTCGCGCTTCCACCTCCGCTGGCGCCTGCGTCGAGGCAGCCCGCGGCGTTGAAGCAGTTCGGATCAGCGCAATCGATCAGCCCGTTCTTGTCGTCGTCGAGGCCGTTGCCGCAGATCTCGGTGCCCGTCATGCACGCAGGGGCGCCGAAGCACTTCGGATCGGCGCAGTCGACCTTGCCGTCTCCGTTGTCGTCCTGGCCGTTGATGCAGTTCTCATTGCCGAGGCCCGAGTCGGCCGGCTGCATTTCGCCGCCGCTGCACGCCGCCAGCACCATCCACGCCCAGGCCCAGATGCGCCGCTCAACCATCGTGGCAGCCTCCTTCGCGCTCCGCGGCGGTGCAGCGAATGCGGAGGTGCAGGTGATCATCGTGCGGCGGCGCATCAGCCGGTTGATGCAGCACCTCGCCGGCGCGCTCGAGCAGCTCTTTCGGCGCGTGGGTGCGCTCGCCCTCCGCCAACAGCAGACTCCTGAGCGCCTGCGAGACGAACAGCCACCGCACCTCGATCGACCGGTCCTCGAGCAGCGCTCGCACCAGCGCCCAGGTGCGCGGAACATCGAGCCGCAGCTCGCCCGCCCTCCCGTCGTCGTCGAGCTTCACCAGGTCTTCGGCCGCGACCGGCTTCCCCGCACCGTCGAGCAGGTAGAACGCGAGATCGGCGTCGCGCCCGGCCTGATGCGAGTGCGTGTACGCGAGGATCGCTCCTCCGCGCGCCCGGGCGATGTCACCCACACCGAGCGCTGCACCGCCCGGCTGTGCCTTGGCCACCGCCTGCGCCGCGTTCTCGATCGCGTGCACCAGGCGGTCGGTCCCGTACGAGAGACACCGGCGCGCGTGACGCTTCGGCAGCACCCGCACCGCGCCGCTCTCCGTCAGTGGCACGCCGCCTTCGAGCTGCCCGTGCGCTGGCGAACCCACCGACCGCGAGGGCCCCTCCGACGGCTTCTCGTCGCAGAACGTCTTCGCCGACGCGGAGACCGCCAGCGCGACCAACGCCGCTGCGAGCATCGCGCCATCCTAGCGGCATTCAGCCGGGAATGCCGCGATAGGGCCGTTGCTTCACCTGGTGGCGAAACGCTTCGATGCGCGCCGAGACCTCGAAGATCGTCTGGGTCTCCGCGAGCGACTCCAAGTAGAGCGAGCGCGACACCACGCTCGGCAGATCGAACGTGAAATACAGACCCATCAGCGGGTTGATGAACAGCTCACTGTCTTGGGTGCGGGAAGTGAACTGCGCATTGCCGAACTCGCCGCGCACGGCCGCGGCGATTGATCCGTTGACGATGCTCGCGCGGTTCGGGTGATCGGCTTGAGCCTGTGCCACCGCGTCGAGAAAGCCCGCTCCCTCCGGGGTGTGACGCGAGACCGAGAAGGCGCCCAGGTAGCCGCCTTCGCGCTCGAGTGCGGCGACGTTCTCGAGAAAGTGTGCGTGGCAGACGCCGTGAAACGCGTCGATCCCGAAGCCGAGGCAGACCACCACGCTCTTGGGGAGCCCCAGCGACGCCACCGCCGCCAGGCTGGTCATGTCTTCTTCCGGCGTTCCCAAACCGGCCTCGTCACCGCGCATCAGAATGTCGGTGCCGCCGTCGACCAAGACCACCGCGTCGAAGCCGAGCCGCTGCTGCAGCGTCTGGTACGCCGCGCTCAGCGGCTGCACGCCGGTCTTCTCGAACGCGAACACCTCGCCCGCCAAGCCGCGCGCAACGAGCCAGCGGGCCAGCGAGCGTTCGGGGCAGTAGCGCTCTCCTTGCGTCTCTGCAGTCACCCGGTACAGCGCTGGAGCGAGCAGCTCGGCGTCGGTGCCACCGAGGTAGGTGAACGACAGGTTGGCGAAGCACACCTGCTTGCCCGCCTCGACGAGCTGGAGCGCCAGGGGCAGGCCGCAGAAGACGTCGAACCCTCCGCCGGCACCAGCGACCAACACACGACGAGCAGCTGCCAGGTGACGAAAGAGCCCCGGCTGCGGGCTCACTTCTCGTGCGGGTTGGTCGGCTGCTGGAGCAGGTCGCGATACGCCGCGTGCTGCTGCAACGGCTGCTTGTTGCCGATCGAGTGACGCTCGGCGGCGATCTTGTCCTGCAGCAGCATCAAGCCGTCGAGCACCTGCTCGGGGCGGGGCGGGCAGCCGGGAATGTAGACGTCGACCGGCAGAATGCGGTCGATGCCCTGGAGCACCGCGTAGTTGTCGTAGAAGCCGCCCGACGAGGCGCAGACGCCGAACGAGACCACCCACTTCGGCTCGCACATCTGCTCGTAGACCCGCTTCAGAATCGGGGCCTGCTTCATGTTGATCGTGCCGACGACCATCAGCAGGTCGGCCTGGCGCGGCGAGAAGCGGGGGAACTCGGCGCCGAAGCGCGCGATGTCGTAGCGGCTGGCCGCGACCGACATGTACTCCATGCCGCAGCAGGCGGTGGCGAACGGGTAGGTGAAGAGCGAGTACTTGCGCGCCCAGCCCAGGCCCTTCGAGACCATGCCCTTGAGGTGATCGATCAGCCCGGAGCGCTGGGTGGTGATCGCAGGTGCGACGTCGAGCTCAGCCATAAATCCTCAGCTCTCCCACTCGAGAGCGCCCTTCTTCCAGATGTAGATCAGGCCCATCACCAGCGTCGACGCGAACATCAGCATCACCGCGTAGCCGAACCAGCCGAGCGCCTTGAAGTTCACCGCCCACGGGTAGAGGAACACCGCCTCCACGTCGAACACGATGAACAGCAGCGCCACCACGTAGAACTTCACCGCGAACGGCTGCCGCGCCGAGCTGAGCACGTCGGAGCCGCACTCGAACGCCGCCGACTTCACCGGGGTGATGCTCTTCGGCCCCAGGCGCTGCGAGAGCTGCGGAATCAGCGCTCCCATGCCCGCGGCCAGGCCGAGGACGAGGAGGAGCGGCAGGTACCCGTTGAGAGGATCCATCGAGGCCAAATTACGGGCCGAGGCCCGCAAGGTCAAAGGGATAAAGAGCTACTGGATAACCCGGGCTACTTTGAGCATCGAGGGCTCGAACTTTGCCCCTACCGCAGCCGCAGCCTTCTCGTTGACCACGATCCGCAGCTTGCCGCCCACCGACTCCGCCCCGAGGGGAATGAACTTCTCCACCGTCGCAGCGTCGAGCGCCATCGCGTAGATCTGGTTGTCCTGCACGATCTCGGAGACCGCCTTCACCACCGCGTCGGAGGTGCCCGGGGTGATCACCACCACCCCGCATTTGGCCTTGTCGATCGCCGCCTGGAGCGAGGCTTCGTCTTTCACCTCGGCCGAGGCGTACTTCACCCCCCGGTTCTTCACCTTCAGGTCGGCGTCTTTCACCGCATCGAGCACCGCACCCCGGTCGGAGGCGTGGTCGGCGTCGCTGATGATCAGCACCGACATCTGGCCCCAGCCGCGGGCGTCGAAGTTGGTGTCATAAGCGAGCGCTTTCAACAGCATCGGCACCGCGGCCTTGGCGTCGACCTTGTCTTCGGCGTGCGCCGAGCCGGCCACCAGCAGCCCGATGATCAGTAAGCGCCCCACTTAAGCGGCAATGCTAGCCCGTTCCCCGTTAGAATCGAATCTTGTGAGCACGCGTAAGGCCTTGAAGCTGTTACCTCCGTGCGCGACGACGGCGATCGGCAGCCTCCCGCACACCCAACAGGAGCTCGCGCTGCAGATGGCGCTGCTCCACGACGTGCCGTTCCTCCCGCAGCTGCCTTCGAGCGATCCATCGGAGCTGATGATCCCGGCGGCGCTCGACGGGCTGCCCGGGCTGGCCTTCGACAAAGAGGGCGTCTGCACCGTCGACCTCGAGGCGTGGCATCAGAAGCGCGATCGGGTCACCTTCGAGATCGAGAACGCGCTCTCGTCGGGCGAGCTGAGCGCCTACGAGCCGAGCGCCGCCGCCTGCCGCTCGTTTCGCCCGTTCCTCTGGGAGCTCGAGCACCGCAAGGTGCCCTTCGCCAAGGTTCAGCTCGCGGGCCCGGCCACCGTGCGCTGGGTGACGAAAACGAGCGCGGGCACGCCCGCCGCCGAGAACACCGAGCTCGATCAGCAGATCTTCCGCCTGCTGCTGGCGAAGTCGCTCGCGCTGGTGAAGGCGGTTCGCCGCGCCGGAGCGACGCCGATCTTCTTCCTCGACGAGCCGGGCCTCTACGCGCTCGAGAAGCACAACCTCAGGCACGTGCTGGTGCTGCAGGAGCTGAAGATGATGGTGAAGGCGCTCCAGCAGCAGGGAGCGTTGGTGGGGCTGCACTGCTGCTCCAACACCGACTGGCGGCAGGTGCTCGACCTCGGCCTCGACATCGTCTCGCTCGACGCCCGGCTCTCGCTCGACGCGGTGCTCGAAGAGGGCGACGCGTGGCTGAAGTTTCTCGCCGAGGGCTCCACGCTCTCGCTCGGCATCGTGCCCACCGATCTCGCGTCGTCCTACAAGCTCGAGGAGCTGGTGGAGTCGGTCGAGGCCTCGCTGCGCGCCACCACCCCGCGCTCGATGCCGTTCGAGGCGGTGCTGGCGGGCATGTTGCTCACCCCGGCCTGCGGGCTGGGCATGCGCAGCGTGAAAGACGCGGAGCGGATCGTCGAAGAGGTGCGCCAGGCGCAACGCAAGCTGCGCATGGTGGGCGCGAACGAAGCCGCCCGCGCCGAGCATCCCGCCTAGGCGGGTGGGGCGTTCAGCTTCGCGATCACCTGGTTGAAGCGGTGCCGCACCCAGAAGAAGCCGCCCACGCCCGCCAGGCCGCCGATCACCCACGCCGCCCAGTTGAGGCCCAGCGGCATGAACACCCGCACGAAGCCGCCGACGATCAACGTCAGCGCGCCGCCGGTCACCGAGGCCCCCGCCACCGAGACGGCGTGCGCGGTCGGCTTGGTCGTCATGCCCAACAGCTGGAGCGGAAAGCTCACCACCGCCGCGCCCAGCGCGAGCAGCAGGTTGTTGGTGAACCAGTACGTCACCGCGCCCAGCCCGAGCGAGGTGGCGCCGAACGAGAGCCCGACCGTCTCGCCGTCGATCGCGCCCTTCTCGTTGCGGAGCAGGCGCACCACGTTCCTCATCAGGGCCATCGGCGGCGATGATAGCCTGAGCGCCTCGATGAAGACCGCGTTCGGCCCGCTGTGTCTGGCGTTGTTGCTCTGCGGCTGTCCCGAGAAACCGCCGGTCTACCCGCTCGACGGCGGCCTCTCGACCGAGGAGCAGGAGGTCACCGATCGCGCGGGCCGGGGCTCGAACGCGGTGCAGATGTTCGCCGACGTCGCCGACAGCGTCTTCAACTTCGACCCCACGCTCGACCCCACCAAAGACGAGACCCAGAACGCGGCCGCGATTCAGGCCCAGGCGATGACCTCGCTCAATGGCTGCGGCTCGGCGACGCTCAACGGCACCACGGTGACGGTCGACTTCGGCGCGATGTGCACCCTGAAGAACGGCTCGATCGCCTCGGGCTCGATCGCGGTCGGCGTGGCGAAGAACGGCTCGATGATCACCCTCACGGTGACGATGACGATGCTGAAGGTGAACGGCGCTTCGCTCGACGGCTCGCTGACGATGACCACCTCGAACGCCACCACCTTCACCACCATCGGCAGCCTCACCACCGCCGACGGCACCTACAACTCCAACCTCACCTTGAACGGCACCGCCACCTCGATCGGCATCTCCGGCACGCTCCAGGAGGCCATGGGCACCACCAAGGCCAACTACACGTACACCTTCGTGGTGTGGAACCGCGCCGACTGCTACCCGAACTCCGGCTCGGTGAAGATTCAGCGCGGCTCGGTGATGAGCACGATCACCTTCGACGCCGAGACCGCGGCCACCGGCAAGGTGAGCGTGGCCACCGGCCGGGTCACCGTGCCCGGCCACCTGCCGGCTTACGGCTCCTGCCCGATGATGTGAGCGCGTCTTCCAGCGCGGCCCGCATCGCGGTGCTCATCCCTCGCTTCGGCACCTCGGCGTGGGGTACCCACTCGAGCGCCTGGTACGCGGGCGCCGAGACCGCGCCGGTCAGCTGCACCCGGTAGAGCTCGAGCCGCAGTTCGCGGTGGGTGAGGGTGCGGTTGGTCTTGCCCAGCGGGGTGAGCGCGCGCGGCTTCTTGCCGAACAGCTTCGTCAACGCCGCCAAAGCGGTGGTGTTCGCGCCCAGCTCGGCCGACGGCAGCTCCCACAGGCCGCCGAACAACCCCTTCGCCGGGCGCTGGCCGAGCAGCAGCTTGCCGTCGCGCTCGCAGACCGCCACCGCCCAACGGAGCACCTTGCGCGGCGCCCGCACCTTCGGCGCGGGGATCTTCTCGGCCAGGCCCCGCTGGTCGGCGAGGCAGTCGGCGCGCACCGGGCACTCGCCGCAGCGGGCGCCCTTCGGCAGGCAGACGGTGGCGCCGAGCTCCATCAGCGCCTGGTTCCAATCGCCCGGGCGCGCGGTGGAGACCAGCTCGGCGGCCTTCGCCCACAAGGTGGCCTCGCGCAGCTTCTCGCCGGTGGCGCCTTCGATCGCGTAGAGCCGCGCCAGCACCCGCGCCACGTTGCCGTCGACCAGCGCCACCGGTTGGTTGAAGGCGATCGAGGCGACCGCGCCGGCGGTGTAGCGGCCGAAGCCGGGCAGCTCGAGCAGCGCCGCCGCGCTCGACGGGAGCTGGCCCTGGTGCTTCTCGGCGATCGCCTGGGCCGCCCGGTGGAGGTTGCGCGCCCGCGAGTAGTAGCCCAGGCCCTTCCACTCCGAGAGCACCTCGTCGAGCGGAGCGCTCGCCAGCGCGTTCACCGTCGGGAACCGGGTGAGAAAGCGGCGGTAGTAGGGGATCACGGTGGCGACCTGGGTCTGCTGCAGCATCACCTCCGAGAGCCAGATCGGGTACGGGTCGGTGGCGTGGCGCCAGGGCAGGTCGCGCTTGCTCGCGTCGAACCAGGTCAGCAGCGCGTCGTGGAGCGGCATCTGGGCCGACCGCTCTTAGCAACTTTGTGGCATTGTCCGCGCGTGCTCCCGTCTCGCACTTCACTGTTGGCTTTCATCGCCGCCTTCGCGGCGTGCTTCGCGTTCAGCTGCAGCCACGGCCGTTGCTACACCAACGACGACTGCCACCACGGCATGGTGTGCGCGCCGATCGACGAGATGGGCAAGCTGATCTTCAAGCCCGAGAGCTGCCCCAAGGGCACCCAGCTGTGCGGGTTGAAGTGCGTCGAAGCGTGCTCCGAGGGCACCTGCCTCGAGGGCCAGGTCTGCAACGGCGGCTGCTGCCAGGCGGCGAAGGAGTGCCGGCTCAACAGCGAGTGCCCCGGTGATCAGCTCTGCCGCGCCGGCAAGTGCCTCGACTCGGGCCGGTGCGAAGAGGCCGACCCGAAGCTGAAGGACAACGACAAGACGTAGGGCCTCAGCCGGCCTTTTTGGCGCGGAACGCGTCGAGGCCTGCCTTGGCCTGCGAGCGCACCTTGTTCTGCACCAGCGGGCTCCAGCCGAGCAGCACCCCCATCGGCCCCAGCGCCATACGGGTCCACTTCCAGAGGTCGAACACGTCGTGGTGCTCGACGATCCTCCCGTCTTTCAGCTTGAAGCTGGCGTCGATGCGGTTGAGCACCGGCCGGCCGGTGGCGGCGAAGGTGTAGTGGGCATCCCAGTGCACCTTGCCGGAGTCGGGCGTCGCCTCGAGCACGCTGAACTCGATCTTCAGATCCTTGGCGCGCCCCGCCAGCATTCGCCACATGTCTGCCGGCTCGCTGCCCCGGAGCGTCTGGAACACCGGGTCTGAGAACACCACGTCGGGGGCGTAGCAGCCCGCCATCACCTCGGGGTCGTGGCGGTTGAACGCGGAGTAGAAGTTGTTCAGCAGGTCGGCGGTGGGCTGGTGCATGCGCCCGGGAAGCTACACTCAGGTCATCAGCTTGCGGGCGTCTTTCAGGTGCCGAATCGCCGCCAGCTTCTCGCCCTTGCGCTCGTAGAGCCGCGCCAGGTTCAGGTAGGCGTCGCCGTTCTTCGGGTCGAGCTCGATCGCCTCGGTGTAGTGGCGAATCGCTTCGTCGATTCTGCCCTGGTCGTCGAGCACCACCGCGAGGTTGAAGGTCGCGATCGCGTCTTTCGGCCGGCCGATCAGCGCCGCCACGTAGTGGGCCTCGGCCTCGCGCAGCTTGCCGCGGGTGTGGAGCAGCCGCCCCAGGTTCACGTGCGCGTCGGCGTGGTGCGGGTTCGCCGCCAGCGCCTCGGTGTAGCAGTCGGCCGCCTCGGTCGGGTTCGACTCCTCGGTCTGCAGCCCGAGCACGAACAGCCCCTCGGCCTCGACCGAGCGGGCCGGCATCATCCACCCGGTGCCGGTGGGGCCGCGGGCGAAGTCGAACTCGTTCTGAAGGCTCTCGCCGTTCGGGCCGTGCTCTTTCAGCTTCTCGAGCGCCTGCACGATGCGCCCCTTCGCCACGTTGCGATCGGCCATCGCCTTGGCGCTGCGCAACAACGCCAGGTCTTGCAACCCGAACACGTCGCGCGGCCCCTCGTAGACGAGCTCGGCCAGCGAACGCGCGCTCGGCACGTCGGTCTGGAGCAGCTCGGCCACTTCGCTCAACGAATACGCTCTCTTCACAGTGGCCTATTGATACCAGGGGGGGCTGACATGTAACCGATTTCAGCCTCGAACGGTCGCAGACCTAATTTCTATAAGTTGATTCGAGCTTGAGCGGTAGTTTATTAAGTCGGGTATGGACCCGATCGACCGCCGCCTGGTGGAGCTGCTTCAGGAGCAGGGCCGGGCGACCCAGCTGGAGCTGTCGAAGATCGTCGGGCTCTCGCAGCCGGCCACCGCGGAGCGAATCAAGAAGCTGGAAGAGCGGGGCGTGATCAAAGGCTACGCGGCGCAGGTCGACGCCTCGAAGCTGGGCAAAGACGTCACTGCGTTCATCGGGGTGAGCATCGAGCACCCGAAGTACTTCGAGGCGTTCGCCAAACGGGTGCTCTCGCTGCCCTCGGTGATGGAGTGCCACCGGGTGGCGGGCAACGACTCGTACCTGCTGAAGGTGAAGACCACCAACACCGGCGCGCTCGACGAGCTGTTGGTCGATCAGCTTCGCACCATCGCCGGCGTCACCCGCACCCACACCACCATCGTTCTCTCGTCGGTGAAAGAGACGACCCAGATCGCGTTGGACCCGCCGAAAGACGAGAAGGAGACCCGATGACCGCCACGTTCCTCGCCGCCCGCACCGCGAAGGTGAGCGCCTCCGCGATTCGCGAGATTCTGAAGGTCACCGAGCGCCCCGACATTCTGTCGTTCGCCGGCGGCTTGCCCGCGCCCGAGCTGTTCCCGGTCGAGGCGCTGGCCGAAGCGCACGCGCGGGTGTTCAGAGACCAGGGCGCGCCGGCGCTGCAGTACTCGGTGACCGAGGGCTTCGGCCCGCTGCGCGAGTGGGTGGCTCAGCGCTTCAACGTCCGCGGCGCCCACTCCACCCAAGACGACATCGTGATCACCGCCGGCTCCCAGCAGGGCATCGACCTGGCCACCAAGGTGCTGCTCGAGCCGGGCGCGGTGGTGGTGACCGAGAACCCCAGCTACCTCGCCGCGCTCCAGGCGTTTCAGGCGGCGGAGGCGACCATCGTGCCCGTCGAGTCCGACGACGAGGGCATTCGGGTCGACCAGCTGGCCCAGGTGCTCGCCACCCAGCCGGTGCGAATGATCTACCTGGTGCCGACCTTCAGCAACCCGAAGGGCGTGACGCTCTCGCTCACCCGGCGGCAGGCGCTGGTGGCGCTCGCCGACGCCTACCGGGTGCCGATTCTCGAAGACGATCCGTACTCCGAGCTGCGCTACTCGGGCGAAGAGCTCCCGCCGCTGGCCGCGATGGATCGCAGCGGCATGGTGATCTCGCTCGGCACCTTCTCGAAGACGCTCGCCCCCGGCCTGCGCATCGGGTGGATGCTCGCCCCGAAGGCGTTCAAGCAGCACGTGGTGGTGGCGAAGCAGTCGGCCGATCTCCACTCGTCGTCGATCTCCCAGCGCGCGGTGATCGAGCTGCTGAAGGCGTTCGACTACCAGGCCCACGTCGACGGGCTCTGCGCCGCCTACCGCCCGCGCCGCGACGCGATGCTGTCGGCGATCGCCCGCGACTTTCCGGTGGGCACCCGGTTCACCCGCCCGATGGGAGGCCTGTTCGTCTGGGTCGAGCTGCCCGAGGGCCGCGACGCGGGCGAGCTGTTCCAGGCGGCGATCGCCGAGAAGGTGGCCTTCGTGCCCGGCGCGCCGTTCTACCCCCGCCAGCCCAACCGCCGCACGCTGCGGCTGAACTTCTCCAACCGGCCGGTCGACGCGATCGAAGAGGGCATTCGCCGGCTCGGCTCGGCGGCCCAGAAACACGAAGGCCTCCCCGGCAGCGCGCCGGAGAGGCCGTTCGGTGCGAAGGCTTAGGGGGCGCCTCGCGTCAGATGCAGTTCAGGAAGTCGAGCAGCGCCTGGCGATCAGCCGCGCTCAAGCCCTGGAACGCCGCCTGAGACGAAGCCGCCTGGCCGCCGTGCGCGTTGATCGCATCGGGGATGTTGGTGGCGCGGCCGTCGTGGAGGAAGTGGTTGCGATCGGCCACCCGCCACAGCGGCGCGGTGCGGAACTCGCTCGCCGACGCTCCGCCCTGGGCGAACGACTCCGCCAGGCCGGGACCCATGTCGTGGAGCAGCACGTCGGAGTAGAGCGGCACCTGAATCAGGTTGCCCGGGCCCGGCATGGTGGGCGCGTGGCAGTTGGCGCAGCCCGCGTTGGTGAACACCGTGGCGCCGGCCGAAGCGAGGCAGGCGGCGGTCGGAGCCGGCGGGTCGACCGTCTCGAGGAACGAGACCAGCGAGGTCAGCATCGTCGCGTCGGCCTCGGGCTTGAGAATGTTCGCGCCGCAGCCGTTCACCTCGTCCTTGTCGCCCAGCGGGTTGGTGACGCCCATCTCGGTGCGCATCGCGTCGCCCATGAACTCCACCAGGGTCGAGGTCTGCGCCTTCCACCCGAAGCGGCCGACGCGGCCATCGGCCATCAGGTTCGGCCGGCCGCGCACCGCAACGGGCTCGGTCGCCGCGTGGGCGATGATGTCGGCGTCGACGATGTTGTCGATCAGCGAGGTGCCACGGAGCGTCTGCGCCGCGCGCAGCTCGGTCGCGTTCGCCTGGTTGGGCGTGCCGGTCTGAAGACCGCAGGGCACTCCGAGCGAGGAGATCGAGAACTGACGCGCGACCGGGCCGTCGTGGCCGCCGAGGTCGTCCTGGTTGCCGTGAATCAGCCGGGCCACCCGGGTCTCGATCGCGATCGCCGCGTCGCCCTCACCGCCGTTGAACGGAGCGTTGTGGCAGACCGCGCACGACTGGCCGTTGAAGAGCGGGCCCAGGCCCTGCGCCGGGCCGAAGCTGAGCGCGAACATGTCGGCGCCCTGCGCGGTGGCGTGGTCGGCGCCCGCGCCCTGCGCGTGGGAGATCAGCTGCGGAGTGACGAAGCCCTGGCCGAAGGCGCTCATCTGCAGCACCGCACCGCCGCCGCCTGGAGTGGTGCCCGAGACCCAGATGGTGCGGGCGTCGTCGGAGACGGTGATGCCGTTGGCGCGGAAGTGCGACTGGTTGGTGGAGATCGAGCGCACGCCCTTGAGCGAGCCGTCCTGGCCGAGGCGAACGATGGTGTTGTTGCCGCGGTTCAGCACGTAGAGGTCGGAGCCGCCGCCCAGGGTGGTGTTGGAGGCGAAGTTGCGCTGCGAGACCTCGGGCACGGTGCCGACGATGTCGATCGGCCGGTCGAGCCAGTGCGATCGCGAGAGCACCCGAACGCCGGCGACGGTGAACAGGGTGCCGTCGTTGGCCAGGTCGATCGCCAGCACCCGGTTGGCGAGCGGGTCGGTGATGTAGACGACCTGGTTGGGCACCCAGTTGAACACCATGCCGACGCGGGTGACCGCGTTCTTGTCGGTCGACTCCGCCGCCGCCGGGGTGACGTTGGTGAGCGGGGTGATGGTGCCGGGCGGGAGCAGGTCGCTGACGCCCTTCTGCACGTGCACCTGCGAGATCGAGCCGTCGGCCATCGCCGCGAGGAACACCGCGCGGTGCGAGCCGTCAGGGGAGCGGAACAGGAACGCAGTGGCGATCACCGGGGAGGTGAGGCCGTGGCCGACGCCGGCGACGCGCTGGGTCGCCATGCCGAGGAACTCACCGCCGGCCACCGGGTCGGGACCGCCCGAGAGGCCGTAGCCCTGCGGGTCGAGCACGCTGATGGTGCCGTCGCCGCTGGCGCCGTGAATCGCGTTCGCGACCCAGGGGCGGCCGCCGCCGTTGTTGATCGAGATGCCGAGCGGGAACGAGGCGCCGACCTCGTTGCCGGTCACCGCCGCCGCGTTGTGGAGCGAGTTGAAGAACGCCGGGCTGTTCGCGGTGTAGAGCATCACCGCGCCGCCGCTGGCGCTCGCCTGGCCACCCGCGCTGGCGAAGTTCGCCGGCACGCTCACCGCACCGGCCGAGACGTCGAGCGAGAGAATCGAGCCGGGCAGCTCGTCGGCGCGCGCGATCGGCGCCCCGAACTGCTGGGTGCTGGCGACGAACAGGCGCTTCATGTCCATCACCTGGCCGGGCGCGATGAACGGGTTGAGCGCGGCGTTGTCGTGCACCGGGTTACCGCGGTGCATGGTGCCGATCTGGGTGATCGCACCGGCGCCGGGAATGCCGGTCGCCACCGTGGTCGCGTCGAGCGGGAGCACGAAGTCGAAGTCGCCTTCGCCTCCGCACTGGCCGCCGCCGTTGTCGTCGTGATCGCCGTCGTGCCCGTGATCGCCGTCGTGGCCGTGATCGCCGTCGTTGCCGCCGCCGTGATTCCCGTCGCCCGCCCAACCCACGCTCACTGCCGTCACCGCCAGTAAGACTGCCAACCGGCGTACACTGACTGCGCTCACACCCCGCATTTGCACCCCTTTTGTGAAACGTCCCGGACCGCGCCGGCGTGAAGTCACTGCAACCCCAGCGCCTGAAAAATGACGCCTGCAACGGGCGAGAAGTTCAGGGGGTCGAAAGAGCGGGTGTATTGGTTTGCAGCCACCGTGTTCCGAAGCGTTCGGAATGACTTGGTTATTGGCTGGCCCGGGCAGAAAAGTTTGAAGCCTCTGAAATACCTGGAGATATTGCGGCCCCCGTATTGGGATTGGAACATGGGCGCGGGGCAGCACGGGGTGCTCGGGGACCCGCAGGAAGTCTGGGAGGCGAAGTGAGCGCGGTCGCAGTCTGCGGAGAGACGCCCACGCTGGTCGACAGCGGCGTCGCCCTGGTGAAAGCCGCCGGCCAGTGGGAGCCGTTGCCGCTGATCGACGCCTCCGCGTTCGAGACGGTGGCGCCGCTGGCGCGCGGTTTTCTGCTGATGGGCGAGCGGGGCCCGGCGCTGGCGCGGCACCTGTCGGAGCGCCCGAAGGACAAGCCGCTGATCGTGATCGGCGGCGAGCCGCTCAAGGAGGCCACCTGCTGGCTGCCGAGCGCGCCCAACCCGCACCTGTTCTCCGCGCTGTTGTCGCAGCTGCTCGGCGTGGTGAAGGCGAGCGGGCCTTCGTTTCGCCGCAAGGGCGACATGATCATCGGAGGCAGCTCTCCGATTCAGAAGGTGCTGCGCGAGCTGGCGCTGCTCACCCCGTCGCAGGCACCGGTGCTGATCACCGGCGAGAGCGGCACCGGCAAAGACCTGGTGGCGCAGGCGATTCACTACTGCGGCCCGCGCCACGGCAAGCCGATGGTGGCGCTCAACTGCGGCGCGATCCCCGAGTCGCTCTTCGAGGCCGAGCTGTTCGGCTACATGCGCGGCGCGTTCACCGGCGCGGTGGCCTCGCGTGCGGGCGCGTTCGAGGCGGCCGACGGCGGCACCCTGTTCCTCGACGAGATCGGCGAGCTCCCGCTCTCGATGCAGGTGAAGCTGTTGCGCGCGCTCGAGACGCTCACCGTCACCCGGCTGGGCTCCAACGAGCCGAAGAAGGTCGACGTTCGGCTGGTGGCGGCGACCAACCGCGACCTCGAGGCGTTGGTGAAGCAGGGCCGCTTTCGCGAAGACCTCTTCTACCGGGTGAGCGTGTTCCGGCTCCACCTTCCGCCGCTGCGCGATCGCTCCGACGACATTCCCGAGATCGTGATTCACCAGCTGTCGCTGATCGCCGAGAAAGAGCGGCGGCCGGTGCCGAAGCTGTCGCCCGCGGCGCTCGAGCGGGTGCTCGGCTACCCGTGGCCGGGCAACGTGCGGCAGCTGGTGAACTCGCTCCACCGGGCGCTGGTGCTCTCGCAGGGCGACGTGATCGACGCGATGCACTTCGATCTGCCCGACGGCCAGCCCTCGCCGCTGCAGCCGTACTCCGAGGCGAAGACCGCGTTCGAGCTCGCCTACTACCAGCGGCTGCTCCGCTCGGCGCAGGGCAACGTCTCGCTGGCGGCGAAGCTCGCCCACAAGACGCGCAAAGAGGTCTACGACGCGCTCAAGCGGCTCTCGCTGGCCGCCGAAGATTACCGGAGCTGAACCGCTACGGCGTGATCAGACCCCACTTGGCGTCTGGGGTCTCACCGGTGAGCGTCTTGAGGAACTCGACCAGATCTTTCTTCTGATCGTCGGTGAGGTTGAGCGCCTTGATCTTCTCGTCTTTGGTGCCGCCAGTGGCCGAGGTGCCGCCGCCCATCGAGTAGAAGTTCACCACGTCGTCGAGCGTCGCGAAGACACCGTCGTGGTAGTAGGGCGCCGTTCCCGCCACCCCGCGCAGGTTCTTGGTGCGAAAGCAGCCGGTCAGCGTCGCGTCGGGCATCACCGGGTCGAGCTTCTTGTGGCCCGCGGCGGTGTCGTCAGAGAACGCGCTGGTGCCGATGTACGGGTTGGCCAGCAGCTTGGGAATGTCTTGCGCGCGGCCGTTGTCGGTCGCCGGCACGTTGGGGCCCATCTGCGGCACCCCGAGGTTGTGGAACTTCTGGTCGCTGAAGATCGCGCCCGCGTGGCACTGCACGCAGAAGGCGGTGCCGACGAACAGCTTCAGGCCGCGCTTGGCCGAAGCCGAGATCGCGCTGTGATCGCCGGCGACGTACTTGTCGAACGGCGAGTTGCCCGAGACCAGCTTGCGCTCGTAGGCGGCGAACGCCTTGCCGAGGTTCGACATCACCCGGAGGATCGCGGTGCGATCGTCGGCGGTCATCATCTCCCACGGGCCGTCGGCCGCACCGGCCGCCTTCGGCTTGCACGCGGAGGGAAAGCGGGCGGCGTCGGTGGCGTTCGCGTCGAGCGACTCGGGCAGCTTGTCGTCGAAGATCGCGTTGTAGTCGGCCTTGTACTTGTCGAAGATGAAGTGGGCGACGTGGCAGCGGTTCGACGCCAGGTCTCCGCTCTCGGGCGCGGTCGCGCCCTGCGCCCAGTTCGAGTCGAGCCGCCCGGCCCAGGTGTACCAGTCGTAGTACGCCGAGTTGAGCATCGAGGGCGCGTTGCGGGTGTTGTAGTTCGCGCCCAGCGGCACGTTGTTCGGCTTCGAGCGGTTGTCGGCCCACTCGTAGTTCGGCTGGTGGCAGGAGTAGCACGACACCTTGCCGGTCTCGCCCACCGCGCCCAGGCCGCCGTTGGTGCCGTCGTCGGCGGTGACGATCGCGCCCGAGTAGCCGGGGTCGAAGAACATCTTGTGGCCGAACTCGGCGGCCAGCTCGTTGTCGGCGTACTTGTTGGTGGTGTCGGTGGGCAGCGCCGGGAGCGGCGACATCGTCTGCACCGTCTTCCACTCTTCATCGGTGAAGCCGTCGGGCGGGCCGCCACAGGCACTGACGAACGTGAGCACCGCAAGTGCGATTAGAACTCGGGACATGTGGGGCTCCCCCAAGGGCGTGGGCTGGCACCGAATAGTAACAGCAAAGAGAACGGAGGGGACAGTTCGACTGCGCCCAAAAAGGTGTGGGTCAGAACGACACGACCATCGAAGAGTTGAACACGTCGTTGGGGAAGCTGGGCAGCGGAGACAGCTCGAGGTTGCCGCAGTACTCGACCTTGAACGCCAGGTTGGGCAGCGGGTCGATGCGAATGCCCGCCACCACCCGGGCGATCTCGATGAAGTAGACCCAGTCGAGGGCGTGCCGGTTGATCGCGTGGCGCTCTTCGTAGCGGGCGAGCACCCCGAGCCACGGCAGCACCCGGCCGAAGATCTCCACGTGCCAGGAGCGGTAGTTCAGATAGTCGGCCTCGTCGATGCCGCCGCCGGGAGCGAGCCCGCGCACGAACTCGGCCTTCACCGCCAGCCGCCAGAACTCCAACAGCACGTCGAAGCCGTACTGCCATTGGATGATCGAGTTGTCGATCTGCCGGCCCTGCGCGCCTGCCTCGCCCGACAGCCCGATGTCGATGTGCGAGTGAAAGGGGAGCGGCACGTCGTAGCTGATGCGGCCCGACACCGTCTTCACGTCGTTGCGATCGACGTCGTCGGAGTAATTCATCGTCTCGATGAACGAGCTGCCGTTGAGCACCGCCACCGCGACGATCAGCCGCTTGTCGAGGAACTTGCCGCGCGCCTTCAGGCCGACCGGGTGGCCGCCGACGTAGCGAAACAGCAGCGAGGGCACGATGCCGTTGCGGTCGGGCGACTCTTGAATGCGGTACTCGCGCCCGAACACCGAGTCGAACTTCCCGGCGGTGAAGGTGATGTCGTAATTGTCGAACGGAGTCCAATCGACGTAGGCGTAGTCGGCGTCGAAGAAGTCGCCCAGCGTGCCGCGAAAGCCGGTGCGCGGCATGAAGTCGATGCTGGCGAACACGAACACGCTCGGCCAGGGCGTCGATGAGAAGTCGAGGTTGATCTCGTTGATCAGAAAAGTCAGCGCGCCGTTCGACGCCACCGGGTTGTGGGTGAAGGCGAAGCTGCCCTTGGTGTCGGCCGGCTCTCCGCGCGAGTTCACCGCGGTCGACCAGGGGTCGCCGAGCAGCACCCAGGCCACTCCGGGAAAGCGGCTGGAGTAGGCGCCGGTGGTGTCGATGATGAAGCCGCGGCCGTTGTTCTCGGCCTTCGAGGCGCCGACGTCGATGTAGCCCGACACCTTCACCGGGAGTGCGAACCCTGACGCGGAAGATGCAGCCGAAGTGCCGGCTTCCACCTCTTCTACGGTGGCTTGGGCGAAGCAATTACCCGCACATACGAGCGTCGCCCAAAACAAAACCTGACGGTGCACGAGTGTGGGGTATAAATCGACCCGCAGGTTTTACTAAGAAGATTCCCCCCGGGGAGGCGTACTTGAGCGGCTTTGTTCCACTGGCTCCCGAGCCAATTCCAGGTTTCAAAGTTCAGATGTCGGTCTCGGGAAAGGCCTGTGTGATGCAGTGCTCGGGTACCATCGACAGCCCTGACTCCACCACCACGCTCCAGCCGCTGCTGCTGCAGCTGCACGACCGGTTGGTGGGCGCGGGCGTCGACACCGTGCGGCTCGACGTCAGCGGCATGGAGTACATGAACTCCAGCGCCATCAAGTGCTTCATGGCGTGGTTTCTGAAGGCCGAGCGCAGCAAAGACGCCGCGTATTCGATCACCGTCGTCTTCGACAAGCAGCGCACCTGGCAATATGTCTCGTTTACGACGATGGGCCGGGTGGCCCCGCGGGTGCTGAAGACCCACGCGTTGAACGAACAAGCTCCATGACTTTTGGGCTGGGCCTCTCGCTGGTGCTGCTCGCCGCTCCGGCGGGAACGGTGGAGGGCACCGTTCACTTCGGAGTGAAGACGCTCACCGGCACCTCGCCCGCTCAGGCGCAGGCAGACGACGCGGTGGTGTTTCTCGAAGAGCTCGAGGGCACCACGCCGAAGCCCACCGAGGGCGCGTCGATGGCCCAGAAAGACAAGCAGTTCGACCCGCGGCTGCTGGTGGTGATGCAGGGCTCGAAGGTCGCCTTCCCGAACGAAGACCTCGTGTACCACAACGTGTTTTCGCTCTCGAAAGGCAACGAGTTCGACCTCGGCGTCTACCGGGTCGGCACCACCAAGGCGGTGAAGTTCGCCAAACCCGGCATCGTCGACGTGTTCTGCAACATTCACCCCGACATGATCGCGTCGGTGCTGGTGCTCCAGAACCCGCACTACGTGAAGGTCTCCGCCGACGGGAAGTACACGCTCTCGCTGCCTCCGGGGAAGCACGCGCTGGTCGCCTACTGGTCGAAGGGCGTCACCGAGCGCAAGGAGATCGAGGTCACCGAGGGCGGCAAGGTCTCGCTCGACTTCGACCTGGTCGACACCGGTCACACCACCCGGCACCTGAACAAGTTCAGCCAGCAGTACGGACGCTACAAGTAACTTTCGCGAATGACCGGTCGCCTGGCGGTGCTGAGCGTGGCCTGTTGGCTGTGCGCGTGCGACCCGCCGCGCCGTGCGTGGCCTGATGCGGGCGGCGCGGTCGAGGCGATCGCCGAAGCGAGCCACGAATCGGCCTGGGGGCAAGACAGCGGCACCCCGCAGGGCAAGCTCTACCCGGCGCGGCGCTGCGGCGAGTGCCATGGGCGGCAACGCGACGAGTGGGGAAAGTCGGCCCACGCGCGCGCCTCGTCGCAAATCTTCGAGGGCACCCTGGCCAAGGTCGCCGAGCCGCAGCAGAAGGCCTGCCTCGGTTGTCACCGCCCGCTCGAGTCTGCCGGCGCGCGGGTCGCCCCCGACGGAGTCGCCTGCGACGCCTGTCACACCGCCACCGGCGCGGGCGAGCAGAGCGGCGGGGTGAAGCTGGAGCCGGCTTTGGCGACCCGGTTCGGCCCCTACAAAGACTCCAAGGACCACCACTTTCACCGGGTCGGTTACTCCGCGTTCGTGACCGGCGACGCGCTCTGTCTGTCCTGCCATCAAGACTCGAGCGGCGGCGCGTGGGCGGTCTACGACACCGGCGCGGAGGTGAAGGCGAGCGGCACCGAGAAGCGCTGCGCCGACTGTCACATGCCGGGCTTCAGCGCGATCGCCGCCAAGGGCGAGAAGGTGCGGCCGGTCGCGCATCACGACTTCGGCGGAGCGCAGGGCAAGGCACCGGCGCTCGCTGCGGCGCTCCAGGTGGAGACGAAGCACTCGCCGATGGGGCTCACCGTCACCCTCAGCAACCACGGGGTGCCGCACGCGCTCCCCACTGGCCGGCCGGAGCGCCGGCTGCGGCTCGAGGTGCACTGGAAGGGCGCGGGTGACGAGGCGCTCGGCGATCTCGATCGCGGGTTCGGCCGGATGCTGGTCGACGCCGACGGGAAGCCGGCGCCGTCGTTTCTGGCGGCCAAGGTGCAGAGCGACTTCCGGCTGTTCGATGGCAAGCCGGTGATGCAGCGGTTTCAAGCCCCGCCGAAAGCGGCGGCGGCGGTGGTGCAGGTGTTCTACGAGCCGTTCGACCCCGAGCTGTCGGCCTGGTTTCCCAAGGCCGAGCGGGTGCTGGTGCTGGAGCGCAGGGAGGCGCTCACCAAATGAGCCTACGGGCCAAGCTGTCGTTGGCGATCGCGCTGCTGGTGACGCTGGGCGTGGGCGGCGCGCTGGTCGCCGCCGAGCGCTACCTGTCGCGCGCGGCGCGGCTGACGCTGGAAGACGAGCTGGTGCACTCGCTCGAGGTCTACTCGAGCTTCCTCTCCGAGCGCGGCGCGCGGCGGGTGGCCGAAGCGGGCGTGGTGGCCGAAGAGCCGCGCCTCAAGGCGGCGGTGCGCACCCTCGACATCGATCAAGCGACCCTGGAGGACGTGGCCGACGAGCTCCGCACGGCGGCGGGGGCCGAGCTGTTCGTGCTCACCGATCGCGCCGGCGAGACGGTGGCCGACGTGTCGACGCCGAAGCTGGGCGTGCTGGCGAAGCGGCCCGGCTTCACCGAGGTGGCCCAGAAGGGCGGCGGGGCGCTGATCTGGGCGCTCGACGGGCAACTGTTTCAGGTGGCGGTGCGGCCGCTGCAGTTCGGCTCCGACGTGACCGGCTACCTGCTCACCGGCTACCCGGTGACCCAGGAGATGCTCGCCTCGGCGCGGGCGCAGACCGGCTCGCTGATCACCGTGCTGGTGGGCGGCAAGCAAGACCCGGCGCTGCAAGCGGCGCCCGACGGCGTGTCTGAAGTCACCCTCGCCGGGGAGCGCTTCGTGGTGCTCAAGGCCGCGCACCCGGGAGCGAAGGGCGACGCCCAGGTGGCAATCTACCGCTCGCTCGACCAGGCGCTCGCCGCGCACCAGGCGGTGCGCAACACCCTGCTGCTGATCGGCCTGGCCGCGTTCATCATCGGCCTGCTCGCCGCGATCGGGCTGGCGCGCAGCCTCACCGGCCGCATCGATCGGCTCGCCGCCGCGGCGGGTGCGGTGGGGAAGGGCGAGAAGCGGGTGAAGGTCGAGGTGGAGGGCAGAGACGAGGTGGCGAAGCTGTCTCTGGCCTTCAACCAGATGTCGGTCGAGCTGGAGGCCTCGCGCGACGCGCTGGTGCGCAAGGAGCGGCTCGAAAAAGAGCTCCAGATCGCCCAGAAGATTCAGACCGCGCTGTTGCCCCGGTCACTCGAAGCGCCCGGCTACCGGGTGGCGGCGACGATGATTCCCGCCGAGAACGTGGGCGGCGATCTCTACGACGTGATCGTGGCGAAAGACGGCCACCTCTGGGTCTGCATCGGCGACGTCACCTCGCACGGCGTCACCCCCGGCCTGATCATGATGATGGTGCAGAGCGCGCTCTCGGCGCTGGTCGAGGCCTCGCCGGCCGCGTCGCCCAAAGACGTGTTGGTGCAGCTCAACCGGGTGATCTACGGCAACGTTCACGAGCGGCTGCAAGACGACAACTACCTCACCCTCACCGTGCTGCGCAGCGACGGGCCGGGGCGGTTCGTGTTCTCGGGCGCCCACCTCGACCTGCTGATCAAGCGCGCGGGCGGGGCGATCGATCGGGTGCCGACGCCCGGGGTCTGGGTCGGCCTGGTGGAGGAGATCGCTGATCAGGTGGAGGAGAACCGCCTCGAGCTCGCCCAGGGCGACACCCTGATCCTCCACAGCGACGGCCTCACCGAGTCGCGTGACGCGGCGGGCAAGCAGCTCGACCTCGACGGGGTCACCCGGGCGCTCTCGTCGGCCAGGGGCGCAGAAGCCTGTCATCAAGCGCTGTTGGGAGCGGTCAAAGCGCACATGACCAAACAGGAAGACGACATCACCGTGGTTGCGATTGAGCGGGTCGCCTGAAAGCTCGATCCCGGTCGGTTCTTGTGGGTAAGCTCCCACCCAGATGACGGTTTCGGTTTCTGACAAGAACGCCCGCATGGAAGTGGAGTTTCCGCCCGATTGGCGCGTGCTCCGCGATCTGCGCTCCTTCGTGAAGAAGCTCGTGGTTTCGGTCGCCGAATCCGACGACCTCGCTGCCCGGGTCAGCATGGTGGTCACCGAGCTGGCCGAGAACGCGGTGAAGTACGCCGACGAGAGCAGCACCATCGTGCGCCTTCGGGTCGAGCCGACCAGCACCGGCATTCGCTGCGAGAGCGAGAACAAGGCGAAGGCCGAGCACATCGATCAGCTGAAGAAGACGCTCGCCAACGTCACCACCGGCGATCCCTTCACCGCTTACGAGCGCGCGCTGGTGACCTCGGCCGAGCAGGGCGGCACCACCAGCCAGATCGGCCTGGCCCGCATTCGGTTGGAAGGGCAGATGGAGCTGCGCTGCGTGGTCGTCGACCAGCACGTGCGGATCATCGCCGAGATGCCCCGCGTCGCCGCCTGAGCGGCGGGTTTACCGCTTACCGCCCTTGGCTTTCTTGGTCTCGCCGGCTTCGGACCGCGCGGAGCGCTTGGGGCCTTTGCGCTCGTCGACGGTGGCTTCGGCCGCGGGTGCAATCGCCACCGGGGCTGGGGGCGCGACCGGAGCAGGAGCGGGTGCCGGCGCCGCCGCAGCGGGAGCTGCGCCCGACTTGGCGAGCGAGGCCTTGAGCGCCTCCATCAGGTCGACCACCTTGGCCACCGGGGCCGGCGCGGGGGTGAGGGTGATCGTCTCGCCCTTCACCTTCTTGTCGATCAGCTCGCGCAGCTTCTCGCGGTACTCGTCCCGGTACTGATTGGCGTCGAACTTCTCTTTCGCCAGCTGAGAGATGAACTGCCGCGCCAGGTTGAGCTCGGCGTCGGTGATGTTGGCGTCGGGAATCGGCACTTCGCCCTGCGCCTTCACCTCGTCGTTGTAGCGGAGCTGCTGCAGCACCAGGCCGGGCCCGAGCGGGCGAATCAGCACCAGGTTCTGCTTCCCGCGGGTCACCCACTGGGCGATCGCGGCCGACTTCATGTCGATCAGCGCGGCCGAGAGCAGCTTGAACGCGCGCTCGGCGCCCTTGTCGGGGCCGAGGTAGTAGCCCGACTCGAAGAACAGCGGGTCGACCGAGGCGAGCGGCACGAACTCGGTGATGTTCATCGAGCGCGAGGTGGCCATCTCGAGCGCGTCGAGCTCCTCCTCGTTGAAGACCACGTACTGATCCTTGGCGTACTCGTACCCCTTGATGATCTTCTCTTTGGGGACGATCTCGCCGGTCTCCGGGTCGTACATCTGCTGCTTGAGCCGGGTCTTCTTGTCGGCGTGGAGCTGATTGAAGCCGATGCGGTTCGACGAGTCGTTCGCCGAGAACACCTTCACCGGAATGTTGACCAGCCCGAAGCTGATCACCCCTGAGGACATTGCGCGCGCTGCCATGGCTCCACCCTAACGCCGACCCCCGCGGGGATCCAAAATCAGCGCCCCGGCGCTACAGGCCCGTTACGGCGCCAGCCGGGCCCGGGAGCTCCCGTAGCCCAGCACCGGCCAGAAGATGAAGGGCAGGAAGAACAGGCCGAAGCCGAACAGCGGGCTGTGGCCGAAGCGGCGCGCCACCCTCAGGTCGTAGACCAGCGAGGTGACGATGTTCAGCACCGGCACGAAGAACAGCAGCAAGGTCCACATCGGCATCGCCGCGATGCGGGCCATCACCACCAGGTTGTAGATCGGCACGATCGCCGCCCACCCGGGCTGGCCGGCCTTCGAGAACGACTTCCACACGCCGCCGATCACGAACAGCCAGATCGCCAGCGACAAGTACGGGTGATTGGCGAAGAATTCGATCAGTCGTTCCATAGGAATTGTTGACCCCGCAGACGCTTAAAGGGTGAAGCTGGTTCCCCAAGTGCCGTTGAAATTCGACCAGATCGAGCTCCAGCTCTGTCAGCCCCGGCCGGCCGCGTTCGACGACGCCGGCTGGCTCTGGGAGCCGAAGATGGACGGCTTTCGCCTGCTCGCCGGCAAGGCGGGCGGCAAGGTGCACCTCCAGCTGCGCCGCGGGCGCGACGCGACCCACCTGTTTCCCGAGATCACCCAAACGTTCGAGGCGGTGCCGCACGCCGACTTCATCGTCGACGGCGAGCTGGTGATTCAGGATCAGAACGGCAAGCCGATCTTCCAGGAGCTGCTCAAGCGCTCCACCCTGACCTCGAAGCACGAGATCGCGATGCTGGCCGAGGCGCTCCCGGCCGTTTACTTCGCCTTCGATCTGCTCTCGCTCGACGGGAAGGATCTGCGCGAGCTGCCGGTGCGCGATCGCAAGAAGCTGCTCTTCGAGCTGATGCCCAGAGAGGGGCGGCTGCGCGCGCTCGATCACGTCGAGGGCATGGGCACCGCGCTGCTCGAGGCCTGCCGGCAGAAGGGCCTCGAGGGCGTGGTCGGCAAGAAGGCCACTGCGCCCTATCGCGGCGGCCGCGGCGCCGACTGGGTGAAGGTGGCGTTCACCCACGTGTGGGACTTCGCGGTGGTCGGCTACGCGGCGGAGCTGGGCGCGTTGCACCTCGGCGTGTTCGACGGCGAGAAGTTCGTCTACGCCGGCAAGGTCGGCGCCGGCTTCGGGCCCAAGCAGCAGAAGGAAAACGAAGCGCGGCTGAAGGCGCTCACGGTGCGTCAGCCGGCCTGCGCGGGCCCGTACCCCGACGACAACGACGTGGTCTGGTGCAAGCCCGAGCTGGTGGTCGAGGTTCGCTACAAGAACTGGCCCCAGGGCCTGAACCCGCGCGAGCCGGTGCTGCTGAGGTTTCGCGACGACAAGGCGCCCGAGGAGTGCATCGTGCGCGGCGCGATTCTGGCGGAGCAGGAGAGCACCGAAGGCGCGCCGGCTCCCGAGTCGGACACCGGTGCGAGCGAGGTGAAGCTGTCGAACCCGGGGAAGCTGTATTTCCCGGAGGACAAGATCACCAAGGAGCAGGTGTTCGAGTACTACCGCGCGGTCTCGCCCTGGCTGCTGCCGTATTTGAAAGACCGGCCGCTGATGCTCACCCGGTTTCCCGACGGCATTCACGGCAAGTCGTTCTTTCAGAAGGGCAAGCCCGCCCGCGCGCCGGCGTGGGTGCGCTCGATTCACGTGCGCAACGAAGAGGAGCAGCGCGACATCGATCAGATCGTCTGCGACGACCTCCGCACCCTGGAGTGGGTGGCGAACATGGGCACGCTGCCGTTGCACCTGCCCAGCTCACGGGTGGCGAGCATGGGCAACCCCGACTGGTGCGTGATCGACTTCGACCCCAAGGAGGCGCCGTTCGAGCGGGTGATCGAGCTGGCGCTGGGCCTCCACGAGCTGCTCGAGCAGGCGAAGGTCGAGCACTACGTGAAGACCTCCGGCAGCTCCGGCTTGCACGTGATGCTGCCGCTGGGCACGCAGACCGACCACCCGTTCGCGCAGGGGCTGGCGCAGCTGTTGGCGCAGCTGTTGGTGCAGCGGTTTCCCAAGATCGCCACCATCGAGCGGGTGGTGAAGCAGCGCGAGGGCAAGGTCTACGTCGACTACGGGCAGAACGGGCAGGGCAAGCTGATCGCCGCGCCATTCTGCGTGCGGCCGAAGCCGAAAGCGCCGGTGTCGATGCCGCTCAGCTGGGACGAGGTGAAGCCCGGGCTGTCGCCGCGCAGCTTCACGATCAAAGACGCGGTCGCGCGGCTGAAGAAGAAGGGCGACCTGATGGCGCCGGTGCTGACCTCGAAGCCCGACTTGAGCGGCGTGCTCCAGCGGCTCGCCGCGCTCGGTTGAGTAACACTCGCGTGTGTCATACCGTAGTGGCATGAGTGTCGACCGGTTGAGCATCACCGTCCCCAGCGAGCTCGGAGCCGCTCTGCGGGCGCTCGCCAGCGCGCGACGGAAGGCCGTGTCGACCATCGTCACCGAGGCGATCGAGCATGAGATCCGCCAGGCCGCACTCGATCATGCCCTGATGGAAGCAGACCGGCGCTTCGGAGCCCTCTCGGAGGAGCTGATTCGGGAGGCGGAAGAGGAGCTCTCGCGCGCCGCGAAGAAGGGTCGCCGGCCGCGCAGACGGGCAGGATGAGCCGGCTCATTCTCGACACGGGCGCCTTGATCGCGTTCGACCGGGGCGACGTTCGCGTGCGTGCGCTGCTTACGGCCGCGCGTCGTCTCGGAATGGAGATCACGACCACTGCGCCGGTGGTTGGCCAGGCTTGGCGAGACGGGAGGCAGCAGGCGCTGCTCGCGACGTTGCTGCGGGCGTTGCACGTTCGAGCTCCGGACGGGGTGGCCGCACGGCAGGCAGGAGAGCTGCTCGCCCGGGCGAGGCGAGACGACATCGTCGATGCACTGGTTGCCCGGCTGGCGAGGGATGGCGACACCGTGTTGACCAGCGACGTGGGCGACTTGAATGCGCTTTTGACCGCGGCGGGAACAAACGCCACCGTGCAGCGCGCCTGAGCACCGCAGCGCAGCTAAGGATCTGCCTCGACGTCGGCCACGCCCGAGCCGAACCGATCGGCTCCCGCCTGGTTCAGGTACTCGAACGAGCCGGTGCTCCCGCGCAGCTCGGCGTTGAAGAAGCCGATCGTGAACTGATCGATCAGCGGCGCCGACACCGACGCGGGCACCGCCGCCGGCCCGCACCCGTCTGACAGCACCTTGCGCACGTCGGCGCCGGGCACGTTCAAGGTGATGTGGTCGGCGATCGAGGCGAGGTCGAACTGGCAGAGGTCGCTGAAGGTGAAGTGACCGGCGTGGGTGATGCCCAGCTTCCACCGTGGGTGGTGCACGGCCGCCCACGCGGGCACCACGTTGTCGTCGTAGGGCAGGGTCATGTCCTCGTGCCCGCCCTCGAGCATGATCGGGATCTTCAGGTCGACCGGCATCGCCAGCCCGGCCCACGCGAGGTCGGTGGTGGTCGGCGCCTGTGGAGCGATCGCCTTCACCCGGGGGTCGATCGCGCCCACCCTCAGCGAGGTGAGCGCCCCGAACGAGTGGCCGCACACCCCGAGGCGCTCGAGATCGATGTTGCCGATCAGCGGGTCTCCGGCGGGCAGCTTGTTCAGCCGCGAGATCAAAAACTGCACGTCGCGCGGGCGAAAGTCGTACGCCACCAGCGTCTCTGCCTGCTGCCCGTGGAGAATGTCGTAGAGGGTGTCGTCTTCGTGGTCGGGCGAGACCACCACGTAGCCGTGCGAGGCGAGCGTCACCGTCAGGTAGGTCGACTGCCAGCGCATGCCGCCCTTGCCGTGGCTGAAGATGATCACCGGGTAGGGCCCCAGCTCGCTGGCGAGCGGCGCGTCGCGCACCGCGAACGTCTTCAGCTTCGGCAGCGTCACGCCGGCGTCGGCGACCTGCGCCTGCTGCTCCGGAGTGAACAAGGGCCAGATGTCGTACTCGGCGCCCTCGCCGGTGGTGCCGGGCTCAGCCGGGTACCAGATCTCGGTCACCAGGGTGCGGTCGCCGCCGTCGGGCTCGGTGCGCGAGGTGTCGACGTAGGTCGCGGTGTGAACGCCGACCGGGTACGGGCCTTTGGTCGAAGGGTCGGGCGCGCCGTAGCGGTTCGCCGGCTCGAACGGGAGCGCGCCCTTCGGGTTGCTGCAGCCGAGCGCCAGCACCGCCAACACGAAGAATGCTCGCATCAGCGGCCCTGCGCGATGCGGCGCACCACGGCGCCCGCCATCTGCATCCCGAACACCGAGGTGACGAACGCCACGCTGCCGTCGATCTGGTTGCGGTGCTCGCAGGAGTGGAACTCGTTCTCTCCGTGCGGGCAGACGCACATGAAGCCGTCGTCGCCGTCGTAGCCCAGGTCGAAGGGCTCGCGGCGGGGCTCGATCGAGTACACCGCGGTGATGCCGGTCGGCTTGTTGGTCTCGACCCCGAACTTGCGCTTCAAGAGCTTGCGCACGTCCTTCGCCAGCGGATCCATGTGGGTGTCGCAGAGATCTTCGACCCGGATCAGCGAGGGGTCGAGCCGGCCCGCCGCGCCCATCGAGCTCACCACCTTGAGGTTTCGCTGCACGCAGGCGTTGAGCAGGTGCAGCTTCGCCTTCACGTTGTCGATCGCGTCGACCACGTAGTCCCACTTGCCGTCGAGCATCGGGTCGCTGACCTCGGCGCGGTAGAAGTCGCGCTGCCACTCGACCGAGACGTCGGGGTTGATCTGCTTGCAGCGCTGCGCCATCAGCTCGGCCTTCGACTTGCCGACGGTGGAGACGGTGGCGTGCAGCTGGCGGTTGCTGTTGGTTACGCAGACCACGTCGAAGTCGACCAGGGTGAGGTGCCCGACGCCGGAGCGCACCAGCCCCTCGACCGCGTAGCTGCCCACGCCGCCCAGGCCGATCACCAGCACCCGCGCGCCCTGCAGCCTTCGCATCGCCTCGTCGCCGAGCAGACGCCCGGTGCGATCGAAGCGGCGGTGGAGCTTGTAGGGGCGTTCGAGGAGCACGGCTTGAGTCATGACCGCCCTCATTTGCCAGTGCGCGACCGGTTGCGCAACCCGGGCTCCTAATTGACCAGCTTCGCCGCGGCAGGTTGCTGCGCCCGGCTCGCCCAGTCGAAGGCCCGCCGGCCGCCGTCGTCTTGAACCGACTTGTCGGCCCCGCCGTCGAGCAACGCCTGAATGGTGCGCACCTGGCCGAAGCGGGCGGCCTTCATCAGCGGGGTGATCCCGTCGTCGATCTTCTGGTTCGGGTTGGCGCCGGCGGTCACCAGCACCTCCACCACGTCGGGGGTGTCGCGCTGGGCGCAGAGGGTGAGCGGGGTGTCGCCGGCCACGTCGCGGGCGTCGAGCGGAGGGCTGGCCTCGAGCAGCGCCCGCACCGCGTTCGCCCGGTTGTTGCCCGCCGCGAGGTGGAGCGCGGTCTGCAGCGAACCGTCGCGGTGATCGACCTGGAGGCCCTTGCCGAGCAGGTAGTGCACCACCTCGGCGTGACCGCCCTCCGACGCCAGCAGCAGCGCGTTGCGCGAGTCGGACGAGGTGAGCGCCGGCTTGGCGCCGTGATCGGCGAGCCACTTCACCGCCGCCAGTTGGCCCGCGGCCGCCGCCATCATCAGCCCGGTGCGAAACCCGCCCGCGGAGAGATTGAACTTGCCCGGGTGCGACTTGGCGAGCTGCTCGAGCAGGTCGATTCGCCCGGCGTTCGCGGCGGCGATGATCTTCTCGGCGTGGGCGATCTCCTGGGGCCGGCGCATCGCCGCCGACGAGCCGATCGCGTTGGCGTCTCCCATCGCGATCACGTCGCGGAGCTCTTTGCGCAGCTTGCCGATCGCCTCCTGCGCCTCGGCGCTGCCGTCGGTCTCGAGGTTGTTGAGCAGCTTGCGGCCGAACGCCACCGTGGCCGCGCCGCGCCCGAGCTTCACCAGCGCTTCGAAGCGCGCCATCCCTCCCGCGAGCTGGCCCGACGGGTCGCCCAGCAGCGGGGTCTCTTTGTCGAGGTACTCCAGCAGCCGCTCCGGCTCGGCGCGCGAGACGAAGAACTTGAGCGCTTTCTTGCGGTACTCGACCGCGGCGGCGGTGGCCTCGGCGTCGCGCTGGCCTTCACCGCGCAGCACCATCGCCAGCATCTGAATCACCAGCCGCTCGACCAGCTCGAGGTCGCCGTAGATCGACGTGGAGGCGGCGGTGATCCCCAGCACCTCCACCGCGGTCGGGAGCGGCACCGCGAGCGACTTGTTGCGCGAGAAGTGCGGCTGCAACATCGCCAGCGACTCTTTGCAGCCCTCGGTGGTGGTGAGGTTGCGCGCGATCGCGAGCTTGAGGTCGAGCAGCCACTCCGGCACCGCGCCATGAAGCGACGGCACGAACGAGTCGAGCGCCTGCTTGTAGCCGAACATTGCGTCGCTCACCCGGCCGTTCACCATGTGGTTCTGGGCGATGTCGAACGCCCGGCGTGAGTTGGGCGGCACCTGGGCGCCCAGCCGCTCGGTGATGCCCGGGCGCAGCTTCCACGGGTGAACGTGAATGCGATCGTCGCTCGCCCACACCAGCGCGACCGGGCGCGCCTTCTCGTCGAAGGTGCGCAGCGCGGTGTGCTTGGGCCTGGGCGCCGCGTTGGCCTGGCGTGGCGAGGCATCGCCGAACGAAGGGAAGGGCGAGTCGTTCGGCGCCGAGGGGTTCGGCCGCGGAGCAGACGGCGCACCCGGCGCACCCGGCGCGGAGGCGGCCGCCTGGGGCTGAGCCGCGACGCCGGTCATCGTCAGCGGCAGGTTCAAGAACACCGCCTGGCCCTTCTTCACCTCGATCGCCTTCGACAACGGCGTGAGGTCGAAGAAGCGCTCGTCGATGTTGAGCCGGGGGCCGTCGATCGCCGCGCGGCGGCAGCGGGCGAACAGCTGGTAGTGGCCGGGGTCGAGCTCGAGCTCGTACTCCAGCTTGGCGAGACTGAGCACGATGCACGAGCCGGCGATGTGCGGCTCGAACAGCTTCTTCAGCGGAGGGTTGCCGGGCTGAGCGGGGACGAAGGCGAGCATGATCTGCCAGCCTTCGATCTTCGAGGTCGTGTCGCCCTTGAGGATCAGCCGGCCGTGTACGCGGCTCTTGCTCGAGAACAACGCCATTCAATTCCCCTCCCTCCACGAAACTAATACGAAACCCTGTAGTCTTCGCGACACATGAGGGGGCTTCTCGTTCTGGTCGTGCTCGCGCTCGCAAGACCCGCCTGGGCCCAGCTCGACGAAGGCCTGGTGCCTGCGCCCCGTGAGGCCTCCGAGGCCAAACCTCCTTCGTGTGCCTGGTGCATCGCGGTCGAGCTCGGCATCTCGCTCGGCGCCGAGCTGCTCCTGGTGGGGGCCGGCGCCGGCTTGACCGCGGCGACGGGCAACAGCTGGAACTCGCTGATCCTGCTCCCCGCCGGAGCGGCGCTCGGTCTGCTCGCCGCCTTCGCCCCGATCGCGGTCTACGTCGGGAGATACGACGGTCACCCACCGTGGGTGGGCGCGGCGATCGGCACCGGGTTCGCGCTCATCTTCGGCCCGGTGGTGGCTTTCTGGCTGCTCTCCAACTCGATCAACGATTCGTCGGCGAGCAGCCGCACCGCGAAGCTGGCCGGGGCGATCGCGGCGACTGTGCTCTGCCCCGGGTTCGTGGTGCTCGCGGTCGAGTTCGAGCGCTCCAGTCGCATCACTCCGTCGGTCGCGCTGCTGCCCGGCGGAGGCGCGGTCGTGGTCACCGCGACGTTTTGAGCGCGGGAAACAACGCCTGCGCGTTCCTGGTGGTCGCCTCCACCACCTGCTCCAACGGCTCCCCGCGCGCCCGCGCCATCGCCTCGATGATCAGCGGCAGGTACGCCGGCTCGGAGCGCTTGCCGCGGTGAGGGTGGGGCGCCTGGTCGGGCGAGTCGGTCTCGGCCATCAACCGCTCGAGGGGCACCGCGCGCAGCGCATCGAGCGGCCGTCGCGCCTCGGCGAAGCTCACCGGCCCCGCGAAGCTGAAGTGGCACCCGTACTTCAGGTACTTCTTCACCAGCTCGTTCGAGCCCGAGTAGCTGTGCATCAAGATGCCCGCCGGCACCGGCGCCTCGTGCTTCAGCAGCTCGAGCAGTTGAGGGTGCGCCCGCAGGCAGTGCATCAGCAGCGGCAGGTTGTACTTTCGAGCGAGCGCGAAGTGCCCGCGCAAGACCTCCAGCTGCCGCTCGAACGGCACCTTCTCGGCGGTCGGCCCATCGAGGCCACACTCGCCGACGGCGACCGCTCCGCCGCGCGCCAGCAAACGGTCGAGCAGCTCGAGCCGCGCGACGTCTTCTGCCGGGTCGAGCTCGGGCAAGAACTGAGGGTGAACGCCGAGGCCCGCCACCAGCTTCGGTGCGGTCGAGCTCAGCGCCAGCAGCGGCTCCCAATCGACCGGGCCGATGCCCGGCACCACGATCGCGGTCACTCCGGCGGCGTGCGCGCGCGAGAGCACGGCGTCGCGATCGGGGTCGAACCGCTCGGCGTCGAGGTGGCAGTGGGTGTCGATCAAATTGCGAAGCCGACCGGTGCCGCGCGCCACGCGGCATGGGGGAAGGCGAGCCAGAAATTCAGAAGTTGGGTTTCAACTTCTCGTCGGCCGCCTTCTTCATCAACCGATCGTGCTCGGCCTGGGAGACCTGTTCGCTCTCCTCCACCAGCATCACCGGGATGTCGTCTTTGACGGCGTAACGGCGCTTCAACCGGGGGTTGTAGAGCGCGTTCTCGGCGGCAAAATACAGCAGCGGCCCTTTGTCTTCGGGGCAGGCCAGAATCTCGAGCAGCGTGGGGTCCAGGGCCATTGCCCTTGAGTGACTACTTCACACCCCACGGCGGCTCAAGCCGGGACGACCTGCAGCTTGCTGCGGAGCTTGCGCTTCAGGGTGTCGCTCTCCAGAACCTTGGCGACCTCCTCGGCGCTGCCGCACACGTCGTACGCGGCGGCGATCAGGGCACCCAGGCTGATGGTGCGCATCGAACGGCGGCTCTCTTCCTGCTGCTGACGGTTCTTGCGAATTTGGGTCATGGGTGCATCCTCCGCGCTCACTAAAAGCAGCAGGCGTGCCAGCGCTTCGTTTGTTATGAGGGGCGCCGCACCGTGCGCGCCTTCGTCCGTGTCCTCGCGCTGTTGGCCCTCGTCGAGGCCCCGGCTGCTTTTGCCCAGTACGAGGGAGGTAGGAGGGTCGAGGTCGACGCAGGGGTCCACGTGCCCCAGCTGACCAAGCCGCCAAAGCTGCTGAATTTCGTGCAGGCCACCTACCCCGCGGAGGCACAACAGCAAGGCCTCACCGCCTCAGTGCGGCTCAAAGTCACGATTGCGGCCGATGGAACGGTGAGCGACGCGGAGTTGGCCGCGGAACCGGTTGGAAACGGTTTCGACGAGGCGGCGGTGGCGGCGGTGAAGCAGTTCACGTTCTCGCCGGCCGAGATCGACGACGTGCCTTCGCCGGTGCAAATCGAGTACGTCTACCACTTCACCCTCGAGCCTCCCGACGCCGGTGCCCCCGAGCCGGAGGTGGACGCCGGCCCGCCGCCGCTCCCACATGCGACCCTGAAGGGGCAGGTGATCGCGCGCGGCGATCGCAAGCGCATCGGCGGTGCCACCGTACGGTGCGCCGACGACCCCGAACAGAACAGCGCGGTAACCGACGAAGACGGCCAGTTCACCCTCGTCACCGTCGCCGGCGTCTGCAAGCTCAAGGTCGCCGCGTCTGACTACAAGCCGTTCGACGACGAAGATCAGGAGCTCAAAGAGAACGAGACGATCGAGGTGGTGCTCCGCCTCACTCCGTCGAACCAGGTGTTCGAGACCACCGTGCGCGCCCAGCGCGACCAGAAAGAGGTCGTTCGCCGCACCCTCGACCGTGAAGAGATTCAGAAGGTGCCCGGCTCGTTCGGCGACCCGGTGCGGGTGATTCAAGACTTCCCCGGTGTGGCGCGGGCGCCGTTCATCTCTGGCCAGCTGATCGTCCGTGGCGCCGACCCGTCGCAGACCTTGACCTTCATGGACGGGGTGGAGATTCCCCTCCTGTTCCACTTCGGTGGCGGCCCGTCGGTGGTGAACTCCGAGTTCCTCGACCACATCGACTTCTACCCGGGCGGCTTCGGCAGCGAGTACGGCCGGGCGATCGGCGGAGTGGTCGACGTCGCCACCCGCAAGGGCTCGAGCGACACCTACCACGGCAGCGTGAACATCAACCTCGAGGACAGCTCGGTGTTTCTCGAGGCGCCGATCACCGACGGAGTGTCGATCTCGGGCGCGGTGCGCCGCAGCTACATCGACGCGCTCTTGCCGCTGGTGCTCCCGAAGAACCCCGAGGGCGGCACGCTGTTGGTGCTCCCGGTCTACTGGGACTACCAGGTGCGCCTCGACGGCGGGCCCAAGCGCGGCTCGACGCCGACCGGCGGCACCACCCACTGGTCGGTGATGGCGTTCGGCTCCGACGACCTGCTCAAGGTGGTGGCGACCGGCGCGGGCATGAACCGCGATTTCTCGATCAGCGTGCACACGCTGTTTCACCGCATCGTCGGCAGCTACCAGTGGCACCAGAACGACGTCACGGTGAAGATCTCGCCCTACGTCGGCTACGACCTCGCGTCGCTCGACTTCGGCATCGCCCACCTCGACGCGAACACCTACACCGCCGGCCTTCGCAACTCGATCGCGGTCGATCTCGACAAGCACCTCACCACCCGGTTCGGCGCCGATCTCTTCTACACCCGCATCGGCGGCTCGGCGGAGCTCCCGGCGCTGGGCGACATTCAGTACCCGGTGTTCCCCGGCGCGTCGCCGAAGGTCGGCACCCAGCGCATCGCCGAAGACCTCGACTCGTTCGACGGCGCGCTGTTCTTCGAAGCCGACGTGAAGATCGGCGACCTCACCATCACCCCCGGCCTGCGCGCCTCGTCGACCTGGCTGGGCGGCAAGCAGCTGCGCCACGCCTTCGACCCCCGCCTGTTCGCCCGTTACCAGCTGTTCAAGGGCACCACGATCAAGGCGTCGATCGGCGAGTACACCCAGCCGCCGGCGGTGACCTCGGTGGCCGGGCCTCCGTTCGGCACGCCGGGCCTGCTCAACCAGCACGCCTTCCAGACCCAGATCGGCGTGGCGCAGAAAATCACCGACAACATCAACGTCGACGTCACCGGCTTCTACAACCGCCGCTACGACATGGTGGTGCAGGGCGGCTCGACCACCCAGCCCGACGGTACGGTGGTGAACAACCTCTACTCCAACGACGGCCTCGGCCGCGCCTACGGCCTCGAGGTGCTGCTGCGCCACGAGGTGACGCGCAACTTCTTCGGCTGGCTGGCGTACACCTTCTCGCGCTCCGAGGAGCGCACCTCGGGCACCGGCAACCCGTACGTGCTCGGCCAGTACGACCAGACCCACATTCTCACCGTGCTCGGCAGCTACAAGCTGCCCTGGGGCTTCGAGGTGGGCGCGCGGTTCCGCTTCGTCACCGGCAACCCGATCACCCCGGTGCTTCACACCGCCGACATGTACTCGGTCGACGCCGACTCCTACAGCCGGCAGAACGGCATGCGCCGCTCGGCCCGCGACCCCGACTTCAACCAGCTCGACATTCGCATCGACAAGATCTTCGTCTTCGACAAGTGGAAGCTCGACCTCTTTCTCGACGTACAGAACGTCTACAACCAGAAGAACGTCGAGGGTTACTTCTACGACTACCGGTTCCGTCAGGCGTTCGAGGTGCCGGGCATCCCGTTCCTGCCGGTGCTCGGCGTGAAGGGGACCTTCTGATGCGAGGGATCGCTCTCTTCGCGCTGGCGGTGCTGCTCGGCGCGTGCGTCGACACCGGCGACGACCCGTCGAACGTGAAAGACCTGCGCATTCTCGGCGTGCGCACCGACCCGCCCGAGATCATGGCCAACCACTGCGACGTCGGCGCGCTGGTGTCGGCCGCCAACGACGCCGGCACGGTCGACACCTCGATCTTCACCCTGCTCAACGACGTCACCTTCACCGCCCTGATCGCCGACCCCAAGGGCATGGGCCGCGACATCGACTACGAGATCATCGTCTGCCCCGACGCCGACGACACCAACTGCACCAAAGACCCGGCGCACACCAAGGTGCTCGATCGCGGCAAGACCCAAGACGGCGAGCTCTCGGTGACGGTGAAACCGGGCGCGGTGCTGTTCTCTGACGGGCCGCTGCTGCTGTTCACCGTGCGGCAAGACCAGTACCACGGCGTGGGCGGCATTCGTCAGCCGGTGGTGGTGCACCTGAAGGCGGGCACCGAGGAGATCTTCGCCAGCAAGCTGATGGTGTTCTCGTGCAAGTTCTTCCCCACGATGAAGGCGAACGTGAACCCGATTCTCCCGGGCATCAAGGTCGCCGGCACCGAGTGGACCGAAGACGAGACGGTGGTGCTCTCGGGCCAGGAGAAGATCTCGTTCACCGCCGACGACTTCACCTCGCTCCAGGAAGACTACGTGGTGCCGACCTTCGAGCTGAAGCCGCTGCAGCTCACCGAGGCGTGGGAGGTGTCGTGGTACGGCGAGGCCGGCCGCTTCAGCCCCACCAGCACCGGCGGGGTGGGCTTCGACGGCGTGGTCGAGCGGCAGCAGGTGCAGTGGCAGGCCTTCACCAAAGACACCGAGGCCGACGTGCGCTTCTGGTTCGTGGTGCGTGACGGGCGCGGCGGCCTCACGTGGCTGAAGCGCAAGGCCCACTTCAAGCCCTAGGATGATCTCCCATGGCGGAGACGATGTGCCCGAAGTGCGGCCTGAGCCCCTTGCCGGTGTCGGCCTCGAAGTGCCCGCGCTGCGGTGAGGAGTTCGGCGCCGGCACCACCGTCACCCGGTCGCGCATGTCGCTCACCGGCACCCTGATGGGGGGTGGCCTTCGCGGCGAGGTGTCGGCTCACCCGGGCACCTTCGCCACCGCGCTCGCGCTCTGCGGGGTGATCTGGCTGCTGCGCGCGTCGGGGCTGATCGTCGATGTCGGCGACCCTCCGTGGCTGTTGGCGCTGGCGGCGTTTCAGCTCGGCGGAGCGGCGTTGTTGATGGCGCGCTACCACCCGGCGCGGCGCATCGCCCAGGTGCTGGCGGGGCTGCAGCTGTTCGTCTGCCTGGTGATGGGCAACCCGATGGCGGTGTTCAACCTGCTCGGCGCCGCGTTGTCGGTGGTGCTGCTGTTCATGCTCCTCGGCGAGCCGGCCACCTGGCGGCGCTACCTGGGGTTGGTCGGCGTCGCGGGGCTCGCCGCCGGTGAGGTGACCGCGCTGTTCGTGAAGGCCGACGCGCCGGCCGCGGCGATGCTCGAGGTGAGAGACGAGGTGACGAAGGTGTCCCTCAAGGCGCCGCACGAGTGGCTGGCGATGACGCCCGAAGAGGTGAGGGGCGACCTCGACGTTCCCGACGAGAGCGGCAAGACGAAGTACCTGCCGTTCGGCGACGAGAAGAACCACATCTACGGGGTGCTGATCGTCTCGCGCGACGAAGAGCAGATCAACGCCGGCTGCCCGTGGCAGATCAAACGGCTGGGTGGAGTGACCGACGCCACGCCGCTCTCGCTGCCGGCGCCCGGCGCGCTGGCCGAGGGCGGGCTGTTGTTCGACCTGCGTACCAGGAGCGGCGCCAGCGGCCGCATCGCCTGCAGCGTGGCGCATGGCCGGCTCACGGCATTGGCGGTGGTCGCGCGCGAGCGCACAGGCAACGTGGGCGCGAAGTTCTTCGAGCAGCTGGCTCAGACGGTCAAAACGGAGTGACGATCAATGATGTCTGCGGCGCCAAAAACCAGGGCGCTGGCTGCTGTGCGCGAAGCTCACGACGACCTTCCGGTCGTCATACTCGAAGAAAATCGCCCACAGCGGAAACCGACGAAGAGCGACTCGCCGAGCACCGTCACCGGCAGGCTGACCATGGGTGAACGCGATGCGCTAGGCGGCGCCGGCGGCTTCCGCCAGCAGTGAATGGCCGACCCCTGGTTCCTGCTGCTCGTACCAGGTCGCGGCGGCGATCGAGATCCCTCCGCGCGTCGCGATCGACGACTACGGCCGGACGCGCCGGAGCGCTGCCCGCACCTTTCTTTCCACGACCGGCCATGGCTCCCCCTTCACGCCCTCACGCCTGATCCGCCTGATCCGCCGATCGATCTCCTTTGCCCAGGCCTCCCCGGCACCGGGGTCTGGTGGACCGTCCAAGCTCGCGATCAACTCACGGCTGAGCTCCGCGCGTTCTTTCACGCTGAGTTTCAAAGCCGCTTCCAGAATTTCATGTCCTGCTGCCGTCATGCCCCCAACATAACACCGGGGGCTGACATCAGGTCTGAGTGACCCGCACCGTGGTCTTCAGCTCTTTGCCGGTGACCGGGTCCTTCGCCTGCATCGTCAAGATGCCCTCGACGTTCACGTCGAAGGTGATCTCGACCTGAACTTCGCCCTTCTTGCCGGGCTTGATCCCCGAGAAGGTGAACTCACCGAGCTGCTCGTTGTGGGTGCAGGTCTCGTGATCACCCTGGTAGATGCGCATGATCAGCTCGGTCTGATTGTCGGCGTGGGTGGTGCCGACGATCTGCTTCGCGTTGGGGATCGCCGAGTTGCGCGGGAAGACCTGGTGCATGGTGCCGTCGGCCTTCTCGATGCCGATCGCCATCGGGATCACGTCGAGCAGCTGCAGCTTCAGGTTCGAGTCGTCTTGCAGCGAGTGCGCGTAGAGCGCGGCGCCGATCGCCACCGCCTCGTCGGGGTGCACGCCCTTCGAAGGCGGCTTGCCGAAGAACTTCTGCAGCTTGTCCTGCACCAACGGCATGCGGGTCTGGCCGCCGACCAGCATCACCTCGTCGATGTCTTTGGTGGAGTAGCCGGAGTCGACCAACACCTTGGCCACCATCTTCAACGTGCGGTCGACCAGGTCGTGGGTGAGCTGTTCGAGCAGCTTGCGGGTGAACCGCATCTCGATGTTGAGCGGCTGACCCTGCGCGGTCATGGTGATGAAGGGAATGTTGAAGGGCGCCTCTTCGCGCGCCGACAGATCGATCTTGGTGCGCTCGGCGAGGTCCTTGATGCGCTGCATCGCCACCGGGTCGGTCGACAGATCGATGCCCGTCTTCGCGCGAAACTCCTTCAGCACGTAGTGGATCATCGCGTTGTCGAAGTCGATGCCACCCAGGAAGATGTCGCCGCCGGTGGCCTTCACCTCGAACACCTGGTTGCGAATCTCGATGATCGAGACGTCGAAGGTGCCGCCGCCGAGGTCGTAGACCACGACCTTCTCGTTGAGCCGCCGACCGACGCCGTAGGCCAGCGCCGCGGAGGTGGGCTCGTTGATGATTCGCACCACCTCCATGCCGACCAGCTTGCCGGCGTCTTTCACGCTCTGGCGCTGGCGGTCGGAGAAGTAGGCGGGAACCGTCACCACCGCCTTGTGCACCGGGTAGGTGAGGTAGTTCGAGGCGACGTCGCGAATCTTGTTGAGGATGCGTGCAGAGACCTCCTGCATGTTGAGCGACTTCTTCGCGATGTCGATCACGACCTCTTTGTTGTCGTCCGACGGGCGCACCTGGTACGGCACGACCTTCTTCATCGTGTCGACGATGTCGGACGAGAACGAGCGGCCGACCAGCCGCTTCGCTCCGTAGATCGTGTTCTTCGGGTTGAGCTGCCACTGGCGCTTGGCCTCGTAGCCGATCAGCTCGTTGCCCTTGTCGTCGACCGCGTAGATCGACGGAATGGTGTAGTCGCCGCCCTTGTAGGGCACCAACTTCACCGTAGGTACGCCGTCTTTTTCCCCGTCGACGACCGCGGCACAGGAGTTGGTGGTGCCGAGATCGATCCCGATGATCGTTTCTTTAGCCACGGCCGGTGAGCCTATTTCAGGTTTGTGATTGTGCCTAACGCTTCGAAGCGTACGGCCCGTTTCAGCGTGTGAACCGTGAGTAACCGTCGAGGCTGGAGGTGGTGTCGGCCAGGTTGTGGCCGCTGAGCGACACCAGCTCGTCCAGCCCTCCGAAGTAGCTCAGGTCGAGCGCACACGCCTCCAGGCTCACATTCGCCTCCAACCCGGGGTCCATGCCGGGGCCGGTGAGCACCGGGAAGGCCACCGCCGTCTGCTGGGGGCCGACGTCGAAGTAGAATCGTGTGCCGCGCCTCGGAGCCGGTGATCGACACCCGCGCCACATCTGCTCCATTCGAATACACCGAGGCCCAATCGGGCTGCCCGGGAATGAACGAGCGCATCGTGGCCGACCAGCTGGAGCCCGACGCGGCAGGCAGAAACGGCGCCACCGAGACCGACTCCGGGAGGGGATCGCCGCGCACCAGGCGCCCCGACTGCTGGTTGCCGGCCGCGCTCCCCGCCAGCGCCCAGAGCGCGGGCAGGCCGACCTCGACGCCGCCGTAGGGCGAGCCCGACTGGAGCACCACGTTCGGCACCGGCCGGGTGCCGTCGTTGCCCGGCGCCCCCGCCGCCACCGACGAGAAGCCCAGCGGCAGCATTCCCGTGTCGGGGGAGATCTGGGTGACCGAGACCACCACCGTGTCGAGGGTGGAGGGCAGCTTGGGCAGAATCACCTCGGTGCGCTCCTTCTGCTGGCGCTGGGGCGCGAGGTTCAGCATCGGGAAGTGCGCGTAGTCGGGCACGTCTTCGGTGCCCATCGGGCACTGCTGGGTGTCGGTGCAGAGGCCGTTGTTGTTCACGTCGGTGGTGTCGGGCACCCGGGCGAGCGCGGGCATCGAGACCCACGGCTGCAGCGCGTAGTCGAACGCGCCCACGTAAGAGAGGAACTGGGTCGAGCGGAGCGCGGTGACCTGGTTCAGGTTGCCGCGGCCGGCGAACGCGATCGAGTGGTGGAGCCCGGGCTGCCCGAGGCCGAGCGACTTCGACTTGATGCTCTGGGGGATCCCGAAGCCGGGCGAGGTGTAGAGCACCACCGCTCCGGGCACCGGCACCGTCTGGCCGATGCCGGGGATGTCGACGTTGAACTGCTCGCCCAGCAGCGACTGGAGATCGAGCTCCGGCACGTCGGAGAGCCCGGTGGCGATCATGCCCGCCCAGTACTGGCCGGTGGTGTGCACGTTGCTGAACGAGACGCTGCCGTTGAAGCCCGACGCCTCGTGCACCGGGTTCACCCGCAGGGCGATCATCACGTCGGTGGCGTGGGTCTCGAGCACCGACACCCGCTCGTAGGTGGGCAGCCCGTCGCCGCGAACGTCTTGCGACACCGCGCTGAAGGTCACCGTGCCCGAGCCGTACGCCGGGAAGGCCGCGGCGCCGGTGGCGTCGGTGTCGACCTCGTCGGGCGTGGTGCAGCCGGTCGGGCAGCCGTACACCTTCACTCCGGTGAGCGGCTGGCGGGTCGCCGCGTCGAGCACCAGCACCCTCCGGCCGGCGGTGACGTGGTCGTAGATGATCACGGTGGCGTTCTGCGGCGGCACGTTGGCGCCGTTGACCGAGCCGATCACCTTCACCGTCGCCGCCGAGACCGCGGTGAGGGTGCCGTTGGCGTCGATCGTCGCCGCGGTGGTGGGCGAGCCGGCCAGGTCGGTGACCTGAAAGTTGCCCGAGCCCATCGGGAAGCTGGAGCCGTCGAGCTTGAAGGCGATCAAGGTGAACTTCAGCGTGTCACCGGCCTCGAGCAGCCCCTTCGAAGGCACCATCGCCAGCTGGTTGATGTCGCCCGCCGCGGGAGCGGTCTGGCAGGCGCCGTCGACGCAGGCTTGACCCGGGCAGTCCTGACTGCCGCGGCAGACCGCCGGAACGCAGAGGTCGTTGATGCAGGCGAAGCCGCTCGGGCAGCTGGGGCCGGTGCAGGCCGGGCTCGACTGGCAGTGGCCTTCTTCGCAGTAGCCGGTCTGAACCGAGCCGGGCGTGCCGCCGTCGAAGCGCACGCCCGAGACGCAGTCGCCGTCGATCGCGCAGGTGGGGAGCTCCTGGCAGAGGCTCTTGGTGCAGTCGAAGCCGGGCGGGCACTGCATCGTGTTCGAGAAGTGTTTGCACTCGAAGTTCTTCGGGCACATCGAGCTGTCGGTGCAGGGCGTGTAGTCGAGGCAGCGGCCGAAGTTGGGGTCGGTGCAGTATTGGCCGCTCGGGCAGTCTGCCAGCGTCTTGCACTCGGCCAGGGTGCAGTCGCCGGCCTCGCAGATGAAGCCGGAGGTGCCGCAGGAGACGTCGTTGACGCAGCGGCGGGTGCAGGTGCCTTGAACGCAGGTGTAGAGCGCGGTGGCGACGTTGGGGTTCAGGTTGGGCGCGCAATCGGCGGGCAGAATGCAGGTCGGCAGGCAGGTGCCCGAGGTGATCTCGCAGCGCTGGCCGGTGCCGGCGCAGTCGGCGTCTCCGGTGCAGGGCTTTCGGGTGGTGCAGATGCCGTTTTCGCACTGCTGGTTGGCGGCGCAGGCGCTGTCGGCGGTGCAGGTGCACTTGTTGTTGGTGCACTCGAAGCCCTGGGCGCAGTCGGTGTCGTGCTTGCACTCCGGTGGGAGCTGGCAGGTGCCGTCGGAGGCGCAGACCTGGCCGGTGCCGCAGTCGGTGTCGGAGAGGCAGATCGGCCCGCAGGCGCCGCGGCGGCAGCGCTTGTTCGCCGGGCACTGGTCGTCGGTGTCGCAAGGCGCCGAGTTCTGGGTCGGGCAGCCGAGGAAGAGCAGGGCGAGGGGCACCAGCAGGAAACGCATCGCGGCGCACCATACCCCGGGTGAGGTGTGAACGACCGCTGACCGCGCAGTTTCGACCGTTCAGGGGCAGGTGCCGAATGGCTCCACCTTCAGCGAGTTCGATGCGGAACCATGACTCCACTCCTCCTCGCAGTGTTGTCCGCAGCTCCGATCACGATGGTGCGGTTGCCCGCCGGCGCCGAGCCGTTGAGTGCCCACGGCGACGAAGCCGAGCTGGCGCAGCAAGGGCTCGACTACGCGGTTCGGCTCTCGTTGTTGTCGTCGGCACGCAAGCCGTCGCTGAGCAAGTCGCTGGCGGCGGCGTACTCCGATCTGGCGAAGGAGCACGGCGCGTTCCCGACTCCCGCGGTCGCCACCATCGAGGGTGCCCAGACCGCGCGCGGCTTCGACCTGGTGATGATCCCGCCGGCCGCCAAAGAGCGCGACGACGCGGCGGTGATCTTCCTGCACGGCTGGGGAGGCAACGCCACCCTGGAGTGCTGGCTCGCCGCGCGGTCGGTGGCCGCCGACGGAATTCTCACCGCGTGCCCGTCGATGAACCTCGACGCCAATTGGGACACCGCCGATGGCCGGTCGATCGTGGAGCAGACGCGGAAGTATCTGCAGGCGAAGGGGAAGAAGAAGCTGGTGCTGGTGGGGCTGTCGAACGGCTCGGTGGGCGCGGCGCGAATCGCGGTGCGCGACGAGAGCGCGTGGTCGGGCGTGGCGTGCCTCGAAGGCACTTCTGCGCTGCCGACGAAGGTGCCGGTGCTGGTGGTGGCGGCGAAGTCAGACCAGATGAGCTCGCCGACGGTGGCGCGCGTCGCCGCCAAGGATCACCCGAACGTGACCCTGGCCGAGCTCGAGGGCGATCACTTCGCCGCGCTCGAACGCCGCGATGAGCTCGCGAAGCACCTGAGGTCGTTCGTGCACGGCGTGCTCCAATGAAGTTATGACCCCGGTGTGCGGACCGCGATCTTCGTCGTTCTCGGAGTGGCAGTAACGATCGCGCTCTTGCTGGGGGCGCGGTTCGCGTTCGCCCCGAAGCCGTTTCAGCCCTACGTCACCCTCCGCGTCGGCCACGGAATGTCGACCACCGAAGCGGAGGCCCGCGTCGCGGTGCCGTTGGAGCGCGAGGCGATGCAGCTCGAAGGCGTCTCGTCGGTGAAGACCCACGTCGACGCCAGCGAAGTGGAGCTGACGATCGAAACCAGGCCGGGCGTGCCGATCGACGGCGTCGTCTTTCCCGCGATCCAGAAGCTCGCCGCGGTCGAGACCGGCGCGGAGGTCCCCGAGGTGAGGGCGGTTCGGGAGAAACCGCTCCTCACCTACCTCTCACTCACCAGCACCGAGCTGTCCGCGACCCAGCTCCACGAGCTCGCCGAAAAGCGAATCCGCTACGAGCTGCTGCACGCTCCCGGAGTCCGCGACGTCGAGATCTGCGGGCCGGGAGCTCCGGGAGTGATGATCACGGTCGACCCCGCGCGGCTCACCGGCGCGCTCTCGGAGGTGATCGACGCGATTCGCACCGCCAACGTGGCGCCCAAGGCGGGCGCGCTCGACGGCGCAGGGCGGAGCTTCGTGGTGCGCGGAGTGGGCAACACCGATGTCGAAGGCCTGCGGCAGCTCGAGCTCGGCGGCGGCCGCCGGTTGGGCGATGTGGCGGAGATCTCCGAGCAATCGGTCGACCCGCCGTGCATCGGTCACCTCAATGGCTTCCGCTCGATTGGCCTGTTGTTGCGCGCCGCCGAGCCGGTGCCGCTGCCGAGCGCGGCGACCTTGCCTCCCTCGGTGAAGCTGCAGTCGATGACGTTCGATCGGGTGCTCCACTTCGGCGCCGAGGGTAGCGTGATGGCCCTCGAGCAGAAGCTGTCGCGAATGCTGCGGGAGCACCCGGCGGTCACCGACGTCAGCGACGAGATTCGAAGCGCAGGCGCAGCCTCGGTCGCGACTGCCTACGTGGCGCTGAAGAAAGACAGCCCACGGTCGCTGATGAAGTTCCCGGCGCCGCTGCCGCTGCTGAGCGTCGAGGGAGAGGACCTTCGCGAGGTGCTCGTGACCGGGGCCGATCTCGATGCGCTGATTCACGCCGCCGGGACGGTGAAGGAGGCGCTCGAGAAGCAGGGCTTTTTCGTGGCCTCGACCGCCGCGCCGATCGTGCCGTGGACGAAGATCGAGCTCGATCGCGAGGCGATGGCGCGGCTCTCCATCAACACCACCGAGGTGACCGATACCCTTCGGCTGATCACCGATCGCGGAATGGAGGTCACCTCGATCTACACCCAGAACGAAGTTCGCCGCGTGCACCTCCAGCTGCCCGGGCACAAGCTCGAGGACCTCGCGACGATCAGAGTAGGGAAGGGCGTGCCGCTGGCCGCCGTCGCCAAGGTGACGATGCAGTCCGAAGCGGCGTGGATCGATCGCAGGGATGGCCAGCGCGTGATCACGCTCCAGACCGACGCCAAGAAGGCGCAGTTGGAAGAGGCGCTGAAGCAGGTGCACTTGCCGGCCGGCGTCGCGGTGCAGGTCACCTCACCCGGCGGACGCTGACGCGGGTTGATCAGCGCAGGGCGCCGGCGACGGTGAAGTGCTGGTGGCAGCGCCCACCGCGCACGTCGTCGAGGGTGCCCGTGAGTGCGTCGCCGTCGCGGTGCAACTTCAGTGTGCGGCGCGATCCCGCCGCCACCGGTTGCACCAACACCAGCTCGCCGTCAGACGTCTTCTCTGCGCTCCAGCGGCCCTCCGCCGAGGAGACCACCGGGCGCGATTCGCCCATCACCGTGAGCGAGTCGAACACCGGCTGTTCGTCGCAGCCGCGCCCCACCAACGACAGCTTGATGTCCCAGGTGCCGTCGAACACGTTCGAAGGCCGCGGGTTCACCTCGGCCGAGACGTCTTGCGCGGGGCAGCTCACCGCTTTCGCCGCGTTCACGAAGCGGCCCGAGCCGGGCATCGTCTCGACGAACAGGTAGGCCAGGTCGGCGCCTTCGCCGTTCACCGTCAGCTCCAGCGAGCCCTGATCGAACGGCGCGAGGTCGACCTTCTCGATCTGCTTCGCCGCCTTCGGCGCGCCGTCGTGGCACGGCTCGCACCACTCGACGAACCGGCGGCCTGGCTTGAGCAGCTCGACCACCTTCGGCTTCAGGTCCCGATCGAACACCTGGCACTGATCAGCGTGGGCGGCCAACGGCGAGAGACACAGCACCAGCAGCGCGATCTGTCGCATCGGGAATCGAACGCGCGACGCGGAAGAAAATTCAGTGTCCCAGTTTGGTACCCTCGCGCCGGTGCGAAGGGGCCTCATTCTGTTGAGCGCGGGGCTGGTTGCCTGCACCGGCCACGTGTCTGAGGAGCCTCGCCCCGATTCCGGCCATCCAGAGGCCGATGCGGGCTTCGATGGAGGCACCGACGCGGGCTTCGACGCAGGCACCGACGCGGGCTTCGACGCAGGCACCGACGCCGGCTTCGATGGAGGCGCCGACGCCGGCTTCGACGGAGGCGCCGATGCGGGCTTCGACGGAGGCACCGACGCGGGCATCGCCGGCTACTACTCGACGCACCTGATGGTGGCCTTCGTTCCTCACGCGCACGACCTGCGCGCGTGGGTTCAGGCGCTCAAAGACGCCGGCTACAACCACCTCTGGGCGCACATGGACGCGTACGACACGTTCTACCCGGTGGCGCTGAAGAACCTGATGGACGCCGCGCAAGACGTGGGCGGCATCTGGGTTTCGCCCGGCACCGCCGGCGGCATGCCCGACACCCAGGTGGCACAGGTGATCATCGACACCTTCAACCACCCGGCGCTGTTCCACCTCGAAGGCCGGGCGATCTACCTCGACTACGGCCACAACCCTTCTCAGTACCAGTCGGCGACCCAGCTGCTCGCCGACGCCGGCTACCCGCGCGCCTCGTGGCGCGTGCTCGGCACCACCCTCTACGGCGTGAATTACACCGGCACCTGGATGGACTACGTCACCGGCACCCCCGGAGACGTCGCCGCCGTCGGCCACGCCTACGACATCGACGCGACCCTCGATGGCCTGATCGACTTCGCGGTCGACAAGGGCACCTCCGACCCCGCCACCGGCATCACGCGCACCGTGAACGAGAACCAGGTGATCTCCGACGGCAGCCGCGCCCGCGGCAAGCTCTCGATGGCCGGCGTGAACGGCTTCTACGCGTCGGTGCAGACCACCGACTACGGCTTCTCGGGCGCGGCCCAGCTGTGGGAAGCGATCCTCGACGGCGGCACCCGGCCCGACTTCGTCAACGACACCACCGCCAACGACTACGTCGAGCTGAGCTACTTCTCTCCGATGGAGAACCCGCCCGATGACGGTGGATCGTACGTGCCGATTCTCGGCGCCGGCTATGTGCTCGGCGCGACGGTGCGAACGCCGCTCGCCGACCACTCCGGGCTGCAGCGCTTCTTGCGCCCCTGGGCCGACGCGTATCGCACCGGAGCCGCGGCTCCCGTTTTCGCCGCCGATCGCCTGTTCGCCTGGTACTACCTGAACCCCGCCTCGGCGCTCACCCTCGCCACCGAGCCCACCGAGGTCGCGGCGCTCGACCCGACCTTCACCCAGAGCTGGTGGTCGGGCACGCTCTACGCCACCGGTGCCAGCCAGGTCGGGGGGATGAACCAGATCGACAACATTCGCACCCACAACGCGACCCAGATGGGCGTGATTCGGCTGGCCGCGCACCTCACCGCGCCTGCGCAGCTGCAGATCAACGGCACCACCAGCACCGCGACGTTTCCCGCCGGCCCCGCCTACTTCGAGGTGCCGCAGACGAACGGCGTGCCCACCTTCGCGATCATTCGCAACGGCGTGACGGTGAAGTCGGGCAGCGGGCCGATGGCGATCTCAGACAGCGACTGGCCCGGCGGGTGGAACCCGCTGATCACCGAGATTCCGTGAGCCACTCGTCGCCGAGCGACGACAGCCGGTAGATCACCACCTGCGGGTTGCTGCTCGGCAGCCGAATCACCGCCGCGTTGCCGCCCACCACCGCCACCGGCTCCTGTGGCAGGTCGATGCCCAGCGTCGCCGCCGAAGCGGGATCGGCCAGCGCGATCGGCAGCAGGTTCACCGGCTGCACCGGCAGACGGGAGGTGAGGGTGCCCAGCACCACGATCGCCACCGCGAACAACGCGCCCAGCGCCGGCTGCCACACCGGTTGACGGCGCTCCGACAGCCGCGCCGACATGCGCGACCACCCGTACGGAGGAGGCTCCACCACTTCGAACAGCTCGCTCCTCTTCATGCGTCCTCCAACGGGCCCAGCACCGCCGACAACTTCGTGAGCGCCGCCGATCGCCGCGAGCCCACCGTGCCGACGGGAATCTTCAGCGCCGCGGCGATCTGTTCGTAGCTCAGCCCCGACAGCTCGCACATCACCACCACCTGCTTGAGCTTGTCGGGCAGCCCGTCGATCGCGTTGCGCACCGCCCGACGCTTCTGCTCGCGCTCCAGCTCTTCGGGCGCCAACGCCGCGGGAGCCGGCTCCGACTCCGCCGCGCCGATCCCGAGAAAGCCCCACAGCCGCCGGCCCCGGAGCTTGTTCGATGCGAGGTTGAGCGCGGTGCGAAACAACAGCGGCTCCGCCCCCGACGCCTCGACCCGGTCGCGTGCGCTCCACAACTTCAAGAACGCCTCCTGGGTCACGTCGCGCGCCTCTTCGGTGTTCCACAGCCATCGGTAGACGACGTTGAACACCGGCTTCTCCAATCGGGCGTAGAGGAGCTCGAGCTGTCGTGCATCGAAGCTGTCGGCGGCCACCGCATCGAAGGGTACTCGGAGGTCACTGCCCCTGGCCGTCATGAATCGCGGCCCGAACCAGATAGTAGAGCGAGCCGGTGTCGCCGTTGCCCTTGTTGCCCGCGCCCGACGAGCCGAGCACCGCGGTCTGCCCGGGCGACAGCTTCAGCCGGGTGTCGATGCGCTGCGGGCCGTGGGTGCTGAGGCGCACGTCGACGCTCACCGAGCCGTTACCCGCCTGGCTGGCGGTCTGGCCGATCTGCCAGTCGCGGCCCTCGGCCTTGGCGAACTCGCCGGTCAGCGCGCGCACCACCAGCTTCTCTTCGAGCTGAAACTCCTGTGGCCCGTCGGTCTTCTCGATCTCTGCCAGCGCGGGCGCCACCTCGCCCAGGTTCGCCGGCCGCGCCTCTTTGGTCGCCCCCGGCTTGCCGATCACGAACCAATAGTCGAGCTCGATGGTGGAGCGCCCCTTGGGCGGCGCCTTCGCCATCTGGTCGAGCAGCGCTTTCACGCCTTCGTGCACCCCGGGCGAGGCGAGCACCAGCAGTCGCCCGTCGGGGCCGACCTCGACCCGGCCGACGTACTGGCCCCTGTTGTCCTGCCCGCCCGAGCCGAACCACATCATGTCTTTCAACACGCTCCGCATCTGGCCGGCGCCGTCGTTGGGCACCTCGTAGCTGCGAAGCACCAGGTCACCGCCCGGTGCGGCGCCAGGGGAGGGTCCGCCTCCGCCGGTGGAGGCGTTCGAGTAACGGGTCTCGGTGCAGGCCATCGCGGTCAGCGAAGCGAGCGCAATCAGGGTCGAAATCTTCACGAAAGGTCTCCGAAATAACGTCGGGTGTCGGCAGTACTACCCGCGACCTTTCTTTTTCTTCGGTAGACTCCGTGCCCATCGTGGACCCGAAAAATTTCCTTTCCAATACGGGCAGTTCGGTCGCGAGCGACTTCAAGAAGAACCGCTCGATTCTGTCCTTCGAGGAATACCTGGCGCTGTTTTCCCAGGGTCCCAAGCTCCAGGCGCGAAACGCCGCCCAGTACCTCAAAGACGCGATCGATCACTTCGGCTCCGAGCTGGTGCCGCACCCGGCGGGCCGGGTTCGCCGCTTCAAGATCTTCGACCCGCCGCCGGGCACCAAAGACGGCCGCCTCGCCGGGCAAGAAGAGGTGCAGAACGCGATCTACCGGCTGCTCGGCAACTTCGTGAGGGCAGGGCGAATCAACAAGCTGATCCTGCTCCACGGGCCCAACGGCTCGGCGAAGTCGTCGCTGGTCGACGCGCTCAAGCGCGGCATGGAGCTCTACTCGCAGTCGAACGACGGCGCGCTCTACACCTTCAACTGGGTCTTCCCGACCGAGAAGCTGATCAAGGGCGCGATGGGCTTCGGCGGCGCCGGCGGCAGCCCGACCGGTGCGCTGGCCAGCTTCGCCCACCTCGAGGCCGACCACGTGGAGGTGAAGATCGCGTCGCCGACCCGCGAGCACCCGCTGCTGCTGATCCCCGAAGATCAGCGCCGCAAGGTGCTCGAGGAGGCCAGCAAGGGCGGCGACTTCGTGGTCAGCCACCAGCTGCTCGAAGGCGACCTGTCGCAGAAGTCGAAGCGCATCTACGACGCGCTGCTGTCGAGCTACGAAGGCGACTGGCTGAAGGTGCTCCGCCACGTTCAGGTCGAGCGCTTCTACGTCTCGCGCCGGTACCAGGTGGCCACCGCCACCGTCGAGCCGCAGATGAGCGTCGACGCCTCGGTGCACCAGGTGAGCGCCGATCGCACCCAGGCCAACCTGCCGCCCGCGCTCCACTCGCAGGTGCTGCTCGACCCCCACGGCCCGCTGGTCTCCGCCAACCGCGGGCTGATCGAGTACTCCGACCTGCTCAAGCGGCCGCTGGAGACCTTCAAGTACCTGCTCGGCGCCTCCGAGACGGCGGAGGTCAGCCTCGAGCATTTGGTGCTGCAGCTCGACGAGGTGCTGATCGCCTCCGCCAACGAGAAGCACCTCGCCGCGTTCAAGGAGCTGCCCGACTTCGCCAGCTTCAAGGGCCGCATCGAGCTGGTGCGGGTGCCCTACCTGCGCCGCTGGCGCATCGAGCAGGAGATCTACGACGACCAGGTGAACGCCACCACGGTGGGCCGGCACGTCGCGCCGCACGCCACCCGCATCGCGGCGATGTGGTCGGTGCTGACGCGGCTGAAGAAGCCGATTCCCGAGCGCTACCCGCCTGAGGTGCGGCCCCTGATCGAGAAGCTGTCGCCGATGGAGAAGCTGCGCCTGTACCAGGACGGCACCGCTCCCGAGCGGCTCTCGATTCAGCAGTCGAAGGAGCTGCGCAAGTGGCTCCAGGCGCTCTACGAGGAGTCTGACGCGTACCCGAACTACGAGGGCCGCATCGGCGCCAGCGCCCGCGAGATCAAGACCGCGCTCTTCAACGCCGCGCAGTCGCCCGACCACGACAGCCTCCACCCGCTGGCGGTGATGAAGGAGCTCGCCGCGCTCTGCAAAGACAAGAGCGTGTACGAGTTTCTGCAGCAAGAAGTGGTCGACGGCTACCACGACCACGAGGCGTTCATCGGGCTGGTCGAGAACGAGTACCTCGACCTGGTCGACCACGAGGTGCGCGACTCGTTCGGGATGGTGAGCGAGAAGCAGTACCAGGAGCTGTTCAGCCGCTACGTGCAGCTGGTCAGCTTCTGGGTGAAGGGCGAGAAGATGCCCAACCCGCACACCGGCGGCTCCGAGAAGCCCGACGAAGGGCGAATGACCGAGTTCGAGGGCTTCGTGATGCCCAAGGGCGACGACCCGGGCGACTTTCGCCGCTCGCTGATCGCCACCATCGGCGCCCACAAGATCGACAACCCAGACGCGGCGCTCGACCTCACCCGCATCTTCCCCGACCTGTTCAAGCGCCTGCGCGACCACTTCTTCGAGGAGCGCAAGCAGCAGCTGAAGCGCAACGTCGACAACGTGCTCAAGTACCTGTCTGACGAGAAGGCGAGCCTGAACGCCAAGGAGCAGGAGGCGGTTCGCAAGACGCTCGACGCGATGAACCAGCGCTTCGGCTACACCGACGCTTCCGCCAAAGACGCGGTCGTCTTCCTCACTCGCCGCCGCTACGCGTAAACAAGGCCTCTCCATTGGGAGAGGCCGACGGACGCAACGCGTCCGCGGGTGAGGCACAGCCCTGCCCGCACCTCGAACGCGGAGCGCTTTGTGAGAGCGATCGGTCGCCGTTTCCGAAGGCTTCCGGGCACTTGGGTGGTCAGGTGTAGGCTGATCGCGAAAACCCGCGTCCGGGTTGATTTTTCCCCTCAAATTTGGGAAATTCCGGCGCCCCAAAATTAGGCAGGAACTGGGGCTTCTGCTCGGCGGTTACAAACCGTCGCACGGAATCACGCGGGCCACAAGGTACTTCAAAAAGATGAGCGCAAAAGCACTTCACTACTTCGGCGGTAAAGGCGGGTCGGGGAAGACGACGTTGTCGACGGCCTTCGCCCTCAACCTGTTCGAGGACGACGCGAAGCAGAAAGTGCTGCTGGTTTCGCTCGAGCCGAACGGCGGCCTGTCGGACCTGCTGAAGAAGAAGCTGTCGTCGAAGGCGGCCAAGCTGTTCGCCGGTAAGGGCAACGGCGGGCTGTTCGCCGCCGAGCTCGATCTGCCCGAGCTGGCCGAGAACCTCTCCAAGGCGCTCAAGCCGCAGCTGTTCGCGTCGGTCACCAAGGGGGCGGTGCTCGCCGACGAAGACATCAAGAAGGTGCTCGAGGCCTCGCTGTCGAACCTGGGCGAAGTGGCCGCGATGATTCACCTCACCGAGCTGGTCACCTCTGGCGAGTACGACCAGGTGGTGGTCGACGGCCTGGCGGCGGCGCACTCGATTCGCCTGCTCGACCAGCCCGCGATGCTGCGCCGGCTGATCGCGCTGGTGCGCGGCGAGAAGCCGACCAAGGGCAAGCCGCAGCCGAAGCCTCCCTCGCCGTTGGACGAGATGGCCGCCAAGACCGACGCGACGATCGCTGCGATCAAAGACCCGGCGCGCTTCGTGTTCCACCTCGCGGCGCTGGCCGAGCCGGTGCCCGAGGCGCAGACCACCCGCTACCTGGTGAAGCAGCTCCAGGAGCGCGGCATCAACGTGTTCGAGATCATCGCCGACCAGATCGAAGACGGTAAGGCGAGCCGTGAGGTCGCCAACCGCCGCGGCCTGCAGGCGCCCCACGTGCGCAAGTACCAGACGCTCACCGCGAAGGTGGAGCTGCTCCAGCGGCGCATCGTCGGCCCGCGCGGCCTCGACGAGGTGAAGAAGTTCGGCAAGGAGTGGGCCTCGGGCAAAGAGACCAAGGCGCTGGCGTTCAGCGCGGCCGAGGGTCCTCCGGCGCTGGTGCGCGCCCCGTCGATGCCGCCGATCGCGGCGCCGCCGCTGCCTCCCACCCGGTTCATCTTCTTCGTCGGCTCGGGCGGCGTCGGTAAGTCGTCGTGCGCGGCCGCGGCCGCGGTGACGCTGACCGAAAAAGAGGGTCCGGTGCTGTTGATCTCGACCGACCCGGCGCACTCGCTGTCCGACGTGCTCCAGTCGCGGCTGACCGACACCGAGACCCAGGTGAAGGGCACCAAGGGCCTGTACGCGCGCGAGATCGACTTCGCGAACTGGTACGGCAACCTGAAGAAGAAGCTGAAGGAGCGCGCCGAAGCCGCGTTCGGCCCCGAGGTGAAGGGCCAGGAGTTCGCGCTCGACCGCGAGCTGTGGCGCAACCTCTGGGACCTGGCCCCGAACGGGATGGACGAGTTCGCGGCGATGTCGGCGCTGACCGACGCGCTGATTCAGGAGCGGTTCAAGCGCATCGTGATCGACCCGGCGCCGAGCGGGAACACCCTGCGGGTGCTGGAGCTGCCGGCGATCGCCAAGGAGTGGTTCACCGCGCTGCACACCATCGCCAACAAGTACCGGGCGAAGGGCATGGGCGCGCTGGCCGACGAGCTGGCGGCGATGCTGAAGCACGTGAAGCGCTTCGAAGACGCGATCGTGAACCCGGCGGAGTGCCGGTTCGTGGTGGTCGCGCGCGGCGAAGAGATGACGATTCCGCCGGTGGAGCGCCTGGTCGAGTACCTCAAGGGCAAGAAGCTGCCCGCCGAGCGCGTGCTGGTGAACCGGGTGCTGCCGAAGACCACCTGCCCGGTGACCGAAGAGCGCCGCAAGAACGAGCTCGACGTGGCGAAGGCCCTGGAAAAGAAGATCGGCCTCCAGGTCACCGTCGCTCCGGCGCTCGGCCGTCACCCGGCCGGTCTGCGCGAGCTCAAGGCGTTCCGCACCGCGTGGTACGCGCTGTCGGCTCCCGCGGCGAAGACCAAAGCCGCCTAGTCGAACCCCTCTCCTGGCAGGAGAGGGCCGAGAGCGCGAAGCGCTCCGGGGTGAGGTCATTCAGTCTTCGACGTAGTGCTCGCCCGAGGTCCCGCCTTGGGCGCACCCACGGCACACGTAGACCGTGCGATCGGCCGGCTCGGTGAGACAGTCCCCGCAGAACTCTTCGCGGCAATCCTCGCACTCCCACAGCTCGGCCTGAGCGCGGCAGTCGCTGCACTCTCCGATCACCTCGTCGCCGTTCGGCTCCTCTTCAGGCGGAGCGAAGTCGATGTCCATCGTGGCGAACGGCGGGTACGCGTCGCGGGTGCCCTCCACCGGGCGGCCGGGCGCGGGCGCGTGGTTCCAGATCACCGAGCGCAGCTCACCGGCGGTGTCGAGGCGCTCGAGAAAGTCGTGCGGGGGAGCGGCCTCGAGCAATTGCTGCAGGCCGTCTGAGACGACCTCGGCCTGGGCGCCGGCGCCTTCGGCGAGCTTCCCCTCGGTGCCGAACAGCCGCCACGCCGCGCTGGTGTGAGCGACGTGGTGCAGACACAACACCTTGTAACGCTCCGCGCGCCGCAGGCTCTCGGTGCGCCGGCCGAGCGACTCGGCGAACTCGTCGAGCTTGAACGACTTGTCGCCCAGCCCGAGCAGCCGCACCACGGTGCAGACTTTTCCCGCGGCGAGCTCCACCTGCGGAGTGACCTCGAGCACCAGCGCGCGCACGCCGTGGTGTTTGCCGAGCATCGCCGCCGCGCGCATCGGCAGATCGGGGTCTGCGTTCGGCTTGTCGAGCACCACCCAGCCGTTGGCGGCGCGCAGCACCGGCTCGACCACCGCCCCGTCGTGCTCCTGCTGCCCCAGCTTCACCCCGGGGCAGATGCGCATCAGCACCGCTTTGGTGGTCGGCTCGAGGTGATTCTCCGAAACATCGAGGTGCTCCAGCTTCAACCCCGCCGAAGCGAGCGTGCGCGCGCCGGCGATGGTCAGGGTTCCGCCGGTGAGGCTCAGCCGCTTCAACGCCCGAAACGACGGCAGCCGCGCGAGCCCGGTGCAGAGCGCGTCGGTGACCGCAGGGCCGGTGAGCGACAGCGCGCGGAGATCCTTCTGCCGGCCCACCAGCGCGCAGATCGACTCCGGAGGAATCGCGGTCAGCGTCAGCGAGAGCCGCTCGAGCGACAACCCGCCGGCGGTGAGCGCGTCGAGGGTGGACTCGGAAGCAACGGTGAGGCTGAGCGCGCGCAGGGCAGGGGCGCTGACCTCGCCGAGGAGCTTCTGCTGCGACAGCTCGAGCGACTCGAGCGCGGGCAGCGCGCGCCACACCGGGCTGAAGTCGCTCGGCCGGCCTCCGCTCAGCTTCAGGCGCCGCAAGCTCTCGAAGCCGGGCTGGGCGAGCGAGGCGAACACCGGGGCAGGGTCGGCGCCGTCTTCGAGCTCGAGCTCCAGCTCTTCGATGAAGCGGCCGACGGTGAGACCGGGCAGCCGATCGAGGTGGCCCGCGATGCGCGCCGGGGTGTGCACCGGAAGAATCGAGGCCTTGCGAATCGAGCCCACGAACCACTCCAGGCTCACCCCGCTCACCGGCAGGCCGCCGAGCAGCGCGCTGCGGTTCGCCTCGATGAATTGCTCGGCGCGCAGCCGCTTGGCGTGGTCGCGCTCCATCTCGTGCTGGAGCGTCACCAGCTCGCCCGCCAGGTCGCCTTGCTGCTGGAGCAGGTCGCCCAGCACCAGCCGCGCCTGAACGTCGCCTGGGCGGGCGCGAACGGCGGCTTCGAGGGCCTCGCGGGAATCCATCGGAGGATTCAACCCCGTAGCAGCCGGTGAAGTGCACCCGTTTGAAGCTTCTGAAAATCCCCGGCACTCGAATCAACGACGTTCGAGGGCTGCGCTCATGCACAAACGATTGTTCGCGGTCGCGGCGCTGCTCTGCGCCTCGTACGCGTGTACCGATGCGGCGATCGAGCACCAACCCGCCGCCGACATCAACGTCGACGACAAGCTCACGCTCCAGGGCCAGGTCTGCACCTCGCCGCCCGACCCGAGCGGGTTCCCGGTGAAGGTGGTGCTGATCGTCGATCAGTCGGGCTCGATGTGCGTGTCAGACCCGCCCGGCTCGCAAGGCGTGATGGGCTTCTGCGAGCAGGCCGACGCGCTGATCGAGCGGTTCGGCGCGTTGCCGACCGAGCCGGCGCGGGTGCGCGCGTTGAAAGCGCTGATGACCCAGTTTCAGAACCAGCACAACGTCGAGGTCGCGCTGGTGCCGTTCGAGACCAACGCCAGCCAGACCTTCCCGCCCCAGAGCGGCTTCTCGCACCCCAACGCCGACTTCGTCACCGCCGCCGAGAAGCTGCAGACCACGATCGGCAAGGGCACCGACTACCAGGGCGCGCTCGCGCTCACCTACGGGCTGATCGCCGACGACATTCAGAAGACGCTCGCCAGCAGCCCCGAACAGCTGCCGCGCACCCGCTACGTGGTGGTGTTTCTCACCGACGGCACCCCGTACCCCCGGTGCGCCGCGAACGACCAGCTGCCGAAGCAAGACCTGGCGACGCCCGACCAGCCCGACCTGATCTGGAAAGACTCGCTCCCCGGCGACGGCGGCTTCTGCAACCTGCTCGATCCCCAGCCGAACGGAGACATGTCGGTGGTGCACGGCTACCAGCCCGGCACCGACCGCAACCAGAACTACCAGATCTTCTCCTACGTCGATCAGCTGATGCAGCTGCGCCAGCAGTTCAACATCGGAGACATTCGCGTTCACACCGTGCTGCTCTTCAACGAGCAGGCGGTCGAGCACTGCCTGCCGCTCTGCAAAGAGCTCTACGGGGTGTACGACGACACGCCCTCCGATCAGTACCCCGAGGCGGCGAAGAAGATCGCCGCGTGGACCCTGAAGCAGATCGCGCTCCGCGGCAACGGCGTCTACCAGGCGTTTCAGAGCGGCGAGATCGCCAACCTCGGCCTCGGTGCGCTCGACTACTCGTCGCTCACCGCGCCCAACGTGATGAAGCAGCTGCTGGTGGAGCCGATGACCGCGTTTCCCAGCGCCAACGGCTGGCTGCTCGACACCGACGGCGACGGCCTGCCCGACGACTTCGACAACAGCTTCATGATGGCGAGCGGCTTCTCCAATGGCACCAACCGCTTCTTCGCCGACAGCGACGGCGACTGCTTCTCAGACGGCTTCGAGGTGGCGCGGCGAGACGACGGCTTTCGCCCCGACGTGAAAGACCTGCGCGGCTGCGACCCGGCCTCGCCGCTGACCCCCGGCTGCTCGTGCGCCGACGTCGATGGAGACGGCCTCACCCAGTTCGAAGAGAAGTACGCCGGCACCAACCCGACCCTAGTCGACTCCGACGGTGACGGGTTGCCCGACGGGCTGGAGGTGAAGTTCGGCCTCGATCCGACCCAGGCACAGCTGGCGGGGCTCGACACCGACGGCGACGGGCTCCCCGACTCGGTCGAGCTGCGCGCCGGCAGCAACCCCACCCACCGCGACAGCCACTTCTTCGACGACAAGGGCTTCGTCTACCAGGCGGTGGGCCACCCGCAGGAAGACGGTCGCATCTGCTACGACTTCGACGTCTCCAACCTGCAGCTGCTCACCCCGCCCGCGGCCTCCGGCCTGCGGCAGGGCTACAACCTGTTCAAGGTCTGGTTCGCGCAGGCGCCGGAGTCGGGCGTCGCCACCGACTACGGCGTCTGGAGGAGCGCCTGCGCGTGGGCCGAGCTCGACCCTCCGTCGGTGCGGGTGCCCGCGGGCCCGGCGATCACCTTGGGCGACGAGAACTTCGTCAGGCCGCCGATGCTGCGCTCGCCGGAGGACTACGCCGCGGGCTGTGTGGGCACGCCGCCGTGAGTGCGTAACGCGCTTCGCACCCCGATTTTCCGCGTGTAGCGACGTCAGTCGAAACCGTGTAGAGCGCCAAGCGCAATGGCGATTCCCGTCGCGCACGCGTTGGACTTCGAGCGGCCCCTGTTGGAGCTCGAGAAGAAGATCGAAGAGCTCCGCAACCTCTCGCAGTCGGGCTCGGTCGATTTCACCGCCGAGATCGGCAAGCTCGAGAAGAAGGCGAAGAAGCTCCAGCAGGAGATCTTCTCGGACCTCTCGCGCTGGCAGATCGTGCAGCTGTCACGGCACGGCAGCCGGCCCTACTTCCTCGACTACGTGCAGGCGCTCTGCACCGACTACGTCGAGCTCTCGGGCGATCGCCTGTTCTCAGAAGACCCGTCGATCATCGGTGGCTTTGCCCGCTTCGGCGGCGACAAGGTGCTGGTGATGGGGCACCAGAAGGGCCGCACCACCAAAGAGAACATGGTGCGCAACTTCGGCATGCCGCGGCCCGAGGGCTACCGCAAGTCGCGCCGGCTGATGCAGCTGGCGGCGCGCTTCGACCGGCCGATTCTGACCTTCGTCGACACCGCGGGCGCGTACCCCGGCATCGGCGCCGAGGAGCGCGGCCAGGCGGTGGCGATCGCCGAGAACCTCGAGGTGATGGCGGCGCTCGGCGTGCCGGTGATCTGCACCGTGATCGGCGAGGGCGGCTCGGGCGGCGCGCTGGCGATCGGCGTCGGCAACCGGGTGCTGATGATGCAGAACTCGATCTACTCGGTGATCAGCCCCGAGGGCTGCGCGTCGATTCTCTACCGCGACGCCTCCAAGGCCGATCAGGCGGCCGACGCGCTCAAGCTGACCGCGCAAGATCTGCTCGGCTTCAAGGTGATCGACGAGATCGTGCCCGAGCCCGCCGGCGGCGCCCACCGCGACCCCGCCCAGGCGTGCGAGAACCTGGGCAAGGCGCTCCGCAAGCACCTGAACCAGCTGAAGCAGCTGAAGCCCGACAAGCTGATCGCCGATCGCTACGCCAAGCTGCGGCTGCTGGGTGAGTTCACCACCGGAGCCAAGCAGTGAAGGCGCTCGTCCCCGACTACATCGAGAAGATGCAGCCGTATGTGCCGGGGAAGCCGATCGAAGAGACCGAGCGCGAGTACGGCATCAGCAACGTGCTCAAGCTGGCCTCGAACGAGAACCCGCTCGGGCCGTCGCCGCTGGCGGTGAAGGCGATCGAGAAGGTGCTGCCCACGCTGCACCTCTACCCCGACGCCTCGAGCCACTACCTGGTGAAGGCGCTGGCGGAGCACCTCAAGGTGCAGCCCAACGAGGTGTTCGTCGGCTCGGGCAGCAACGAGATCATCGAGCTGCTGATTCGCACCGTGATGCACCCGGGCGACGAGGCGCTGATCTGCGGCGGCAGCTTTCAGATGTACAAGGTGGCGCTCAACGCGCACGGCCGGCCCTGGGTCGAGGTGCCGATGCGCGAGGGCTACCGCTACGACCTCGAGGCGATGGCGAAGAAGCTGTCGCCGAAGATTCGGCTGGTGTTCCTCGCCAACCCCGACAACCCGACCTCCACCGCGTTCAGCAAGGCCGAGCTGGAGACGTTTCTGTCGAAGGTGTCGCCCGACACCATCGTCGCGCTCGACGAGGCCTACTTCGAGTACGTCGACTGGGCGGAGTACCCGAACGGGCTCGACTACTTTCGCAAGATGCCGAACGTGCTGGTGATGCGCACGTTCTCGAAGATCTACGGCCTGGCGGGCGTTCGGCTCGGCTACGCGGTGATGCAGCCGAAGCTGGTCGAGTACTTGAACCGCACCAAGATGCCGTTCAACCTCACCTCGGTGGCGCAGGTGGCGGGCATCGCCGCGCTCACAGACGTGGAGCACGTGCGCTCGACCCAGCAGGCGACCTGGCGCGGGCTGCGCTACCTCGAGACCGAGCTGAAGAAGCTGGGCGTTCCGGTGCCGCGCTCGTACGCCAACTTCGTGTTCGCCGACCTCGGGCGGCCCAACGGGCCGGTGTACGAGCAGATGCTGCGCCGCGGGGTGATCGTGCGGCCGGTGTCGCTCTCGGGCTGGCCGAACGCGGTGCGAATCACCGCCGGGCTCCAGGGTCAGAACGAGCGCTGCGTCGCGGCCCTCAAGGAAGTGCTCGGGTGATCCCTCTCCCACGGGAGAGGGTGGCCGAAGGCCGGGTGAGGGGCAACCGAACGCCGGCATCCCCGAAACCAGATGCGTTCGTGTACCCCTCAACCGGCCGCTCGCTTCGCTGCGGCCACCTTCTCCCGTGTGAGAAGGCATGAGTCCTCTGATCGTCGCGATTGATGGCCCGGCAGGGGCGGGGAAATCCTCCGTCTCGAAGATCCTCGCCCGGCGGCTCAACTTCGCGCTGGTCGACACCGGCGCGATCTACCGCTGCGTGGCGCTCGAAGCGCGCCGCCGCAAGATCCCCCTCGACGACGACGAGCGGCTGGGCGCGCTGCTCGACGGGCTGGAGATCTCCTTCAAGGTCGAGGGCGAGCAGAACCACGTCTTCCTCCAGGGCAAAGACGTCTCTGAAGAGATTCGCACCCCCGAGAACTCGCTCGCCGCGAGCCAGGTCTCGGCCCGCCCGGTGGTTCGCGCCGGTCTGCTCGAGCTGCAGCGGCGCCTCGCCCTCGGCGCGAAGAAGGGCGCCATTCTCGAGGGCCGCGACATCGGCACCGTGGTGTTCCCCGAGGCGCAGGTGAAGGTCTTTCTGTTCGCCGACCCCAAGGTGCGCGCGCGCCGCCGCTACGAAGAGCTGTTCGAGAAGGGCGCCGAGAAGCCGCTCGACAAGGTCGAAGAAGAGCAGAACAAGCGCGACAAAGACGACAGCGAGCGCGAGGTCGCTCCGCTGAAGCCGGCCCAAGACTCGGTGCAGATCGACTCTTCGCTGCTCGAGCTGTCGATGGTGGTGGAGCGAATCGAAGCGCTGGTGACCGCCGCGCTGGCGAGACGCGCGGCCGAACCGCGCTAGAGTCCGGCTCCGATGCGTCTCGACGCCGCCACCCGGCGCGCCATCTTCGCGGAACGTCACCGCATGGGTGAGCTGCTGCTGGCCACCCGGCTGATCGGCGCGTCGCTCTGGGTGGTGGCGGTGGCGGTCGCGAGCACCGATCTGTCGGAGCTGCGCCGCTACGTGCTGGCGCCGATGCTCTACTTCGCGGTGGCGCTGGTGCTGCTGGTGCTCTCGCGCCGCGGCCTGCTCGGCCGGTTCGCCGCCTGGTCGGTGCCGTTCGTCGACGTGCCGATCGTGCTGTGGATCGAGTGGGCCCGGGTCAACGACTCCGGCTTCCCGCTCGGCAACGCGATGTTCGCGCTCGGGCTGTTCGCCTTCATGGTGCTCTTGGCGCTGATGACGCTCGATCGCCGGGTGCTGATCGTCACCGGCATCGTCGGGGTGCCGGCGCAGTTCTTTCTGCTCGCGCACTCGGCGCCCGAGGGCGACCGCTCCTGGTTCATCGGCTCGTTCAGCCTGCTGCTGATGACCACCCTGGCCGCCGCCTACCTGGTGACCCGCATCTTCGCGGTGATCGCCCAGGTGGCGAACCTGGCGCGGCACTTCTCGCCCGCGGTGGCGGAGCTGATCTCGCGCGAGGGAGACGCGGCGACGCAGGGCAGGGCGGCGCAGGTGACAGTGCTGTTCTCCGACATTCGCGGCTTCACCGCGATGAGCGAGAAGCTCGACTCGGTCGAGCTGGTGCGGCAGCTCAACGAGTACCTCTCGCGCATGGTCGAGGTGGTCGAGCGCTCCGGCGGCAACATCGACAAGTTCATGGGCGACGGCATTCTGGCGTACTTCGGCGCGCCCCAACGGCTCGAGAACCACGCCGCCTCGGCGGTGGCCTGCGCGCTCGGCATGCTCGAGGCGCTGGGCAAGCTGAACAAAGAGCGCAAGGCGCGCCACCTGCCCGAGCTGGCGATCGGGGTCGGCATTCACACCGGTGAAGCGGTGCTGGGAGAGATCGGCCCGCCCGAGCGGCAGGAGTTCACCGTGATCGGCGACACCGTCAACCTCGCCTCCCGCATCGAGGGGCTGACCAAGCAGCACGGGGTGCCGGTGCTGGTCTCGGAGACCACCGCGGCCCTGGTGCCCCGGCAGGACTATCAGCCCTGTGAGCCGGTGCCGGTGAAGGGTAAAGCGCAGCCGGTGAAGACGTTCGGGCTGCAGCTGTCGTTGCCTTTGGAGGCGAAGAGCGCGTGATGCTGTCGATTCTGGTCGCCTCGTTGCTGGCCCACAGCCCGCCTCCGCAGCCGTTCGACGTTCACGAGCGGCCCGGGATGCCCAGCCAGCTGCTGGTGGGCACCAACTTCGGCGGCCTGCTCTCCACCAACGGCGGCGCCACCTGGCAGCTGGTCTGCGAAGACGCGATCGGCTACCCGCAGGGCTTCACGCCCGCGTGGTGGGTCTCGGCGAGCGGCGCGACCTTCGCCGCCAGCCCCAAGGGCCTGTTCGTCTCGCGCGACGGCATGTGCAGCTGGTCGGAGCACCCGCAGTTCGCCGACGGCGGAGCGAGCGACATTCAAGGCCTCGACGGCAGCGTGGTGGTGACCACCGGCAGCTACCTGTCGAGCGGGGTGCTCAACAACATCTACTACTCCAGCGACGACGGGCTGACCTTCACCCCCTCCGACGCGACCGACGACGCCGGCTTCTACTCCAGCGTGCGAATCGCGCCCTCGCGCCCCCAGCGGGTCTACGCCGCCGACTGGTGGTTCGACCCGTACACCGAGAAGCTGGCGGTGAGCGACGACGGCGCGAAGACCTTCAACGTGATCGACCACACCGCCGATCTCCCCGCGAGCGGCTCGTTCTACGTGCTGGCGGTGAGCCCGGCGAACCCCGACGTGCTGCTGGCGTCGCTGCGCACCGGCTCCAGCCCCTCCGACGGCTACCTGCTGTTGAGCGAGAACGCGGGCACCACCTTCAGCGTGGTGGCCAGCTCCCTCACCAGCGACTCGCTCTACAAGTCGGCGGCGTTCTCCCCCGACGGCCAGAAGGCCTGGGTGGCGCTCGACGACCTCGGCGGCGGCAACCACGATCAGCTGCTCCACTCGACCGACGGGGCGCACACCTTCACCCCGCTCTCGCCGCCGCAGTCGGTGCCCTGCGTGGCCGCCTACGACGACCGGCTCTACACCTGCAGCAAGCAGAACCTCGACGGCTGGGCGGTGGGCAAGGGCACCACGAGCGCCACCCCCAACTTCGGGCCGGAGCTGATCTGGCAGCAGATCGAAGGGCCGCTGAGCTGCCCCGGCAACTCCCACGTGAACGACATCTGCCAGGTGTATTGGCCGGTCACCCAGGCCCAGTTTCCCGCTCCGCCGGCGGGGTTCGACGGCGGCACCGGCGGCGGCGCGGGGGGCGGCAGCGGCGGAGGTGGCGCCGGCGGGGGTGGAAACGGTAACCACTGCGGGTGTGCAGCAGGCCCACCCGGGCTCCTCTTTTTCGGCCTCTTGTTGGTGCTTGGAATGTCGAGACGCAGGGTTCCGGGCTAACTTCGGGCTCCTTCGATGGGCTTCGTCGCCGACGAATTCACCGGGAGAACGATCGGCCGGTATCAGCTGCTGTGCCGCCTCGCGGTCGGCGGCATGGCCGAGATCTTCCTCGGGTTCACCAAGAAGGGCCCGACTTCGTACAAGCCGGTGGTGATCAAGCGCATTCTCCCCGAGCAGCGGGAAGACGAGTCGGCGCTCCAGGCGCTGATCGACGAAGCGAAGATCACCGCCACCCTGAGCCACAGCAACGTCGCCCAGGTGCTCGACCTCGAGATGGCGGCCGAAGAAGTGCTGCTGGTGATCGAGTTCATTCGCGGCGCCACCCTGGAAGAGGTGGCCACCGTCTACGCCGACAAGAAAGAGGCAGTGCCGCTCGGGTTCGTGCTGGCGGCGATGAAAGACTGCGCGCTCGGCATCAACCACGCGCACGGGCACCGCGACAAGGCCGGCAACCCGCAGCCGATCATTCACCGCGACGTGACCCCGAAGAACCTGATGGTCGACTTCGACGGCATCGGCAAGGTGCTCGACTTCGGCATCGCCCGCGCCGCCGGAGCCGCCCGCCGCACCGTGGCCGGCATGGTGCGCGGCACCAGCGCCTACATGAGCCCGGAGCAGGCGATCGACTCCAAGATCGACACCCGCACCGACATCTTCTCGTTGGGCATCATCTTTCACGAGCTGCTCACCGGGCAGAGGCTCTTCTACAAAGGTAACGCCGCCAAGGAGATGGCCGCGGTCTACGAGCAGGAGATCCCGCTCCCGTCGTCGGTGAACCGCCGGGTGCCGCCCGCGCTCGACAAGGTGGTGATGAAGGCGCTCGAGCGGCCGATGGGCAAGCGCTACCAGAACGGCCTCGACCTGGTGCGCGACCTTCAGCTCGCCGCCGGCACCACCATCTGGCCGCCCGATCGCTGCGCCGAGCTGGTGCGCACCCGCTTCAACCAACGCCGCCAGGAGATCCTCGCGCTGGTCACCGAGATGAGCGCCGACGAAGGGCCCTCGATCTCCACCGAGCCCGGGCGGCCGGTCTACCAGCAGACCGCGGAGCGCCTGGCGATGACCGCGCCTGGCGTCGACGCCTCGACGATGATCGTCAGCAAGCCGAGCGAGCGAAAGAGCCCGTCGGAGACCGACGAGTCGGCCTCGCCCACCAAGTTCTTCAAGCCCGAGTTCGGCGACAACAACGGCGCCTCCCAGCAGCGCATCGCGCCGCGCGACAAGACGCTCCGGCTGGGCGGCAACGACGCGGCGGCGGTGAAGATGCCTTCGATGCGCGACCTTTCGCCGATGCCGAAGGGCGCCGGCCGCGCCGAGCTGCCGCCGGTGCCGAAGAACGCCAGCCGTGGCCAGCTGCTCGCCACCCCCGAGCCGATGGGCCCGGTGCCGCAGGTCGACGACAACCCGACCCCCGCGCCGCAGACGCTCTCGGGCGTCACCCCGGGCCCGGTCGACAGCCAGTCGTCGGGCCAGTACCCGGCCGAGATTCCCACCGACAGCGAGCGCGAAGCGGTGCAGCGCTCGACCATCTCCGACGACGTCGATCTGCCGCCGCTGAAGCCCCGCAAACAGGGCGTGTCGACCGGCGCGATCATCGGAGCGGCGATCGCCGCGCTGGTGGTGGGCGGCGCGGGCGGCGCGGTGCTCTACCGCACGCTCTCTTCGCAGCCGGCGGCGGTGGGGCGGGTGACGATCGGCTCCGACAAGCCGGCCGAGGTGTTTCTGGGCGATCAGTCGCTGGGCAAGACGCCGCTGGTCGACCTCTGGATGCCGTCGGGCGTTCACCAGTTCAAGCTGAAGGAAGACGAAGGGCCGTCGCACGCGTTGGAGCTGGAGGTGAAGCCCAACGGGGTGACCAAGGTGTCGGTGAAGCTCGACACTCTGCCCAAAGTTCCTTAAGCGAGCGCGATGCTCGCTCACAGCCTGATGTCCGTGCTCGCCTTCTCGGTGGCCGCCAAGCCCGCCACCGTCGAAGAGGCGAAGACCTTCACCGCCAAGACCGAAGACGATCTGAAGCGCCTCTGGGTGCGCGCGCAGACCGCGGAGTGGATCAAGTCGACCTACATCACCGACGACACCGGGCAGAACGCGGCCTGGTCGAACGAAGACGTGATGGCGTACCTCTCGGTCGCGATCAAAGACTCGCAGCGCTTCAAGAAGCTCAAGCTCGACCCCGACACCGCGCGCCAGCTCTACCTGCTCTCGGTCTCGCAGGCGCTCCCGGCGCCGTCAGACCCGAAGAAGCGCGGTGAGCTCGCCGGGCTGGCCGCCAAGCTCGAGGGCGCCTACGGCAAGGGCAAGTTCTGCACCGACAAGGACCACTGCAAAGACCTGCTCCAGCTCTCCGACGTGCTGACCAAGGGCGGCAAGTACGAAGACCAGCTCGCCGCCTGGGAGCAGTGGCACACCATCAGCAAGCCGATGCGCCCCGACTACGCGCGGCTGGTGGAGCTGTCGAACGAGGGCGCGCGCGAGATCGGCTGGAAGGACCTGGGCGAGCTCTGGCGGGCCAGCTACGACATGAGCCCGGCCGACTTCGAGAAAGAGACCGACCGCCTCTGGACCCAGCTGAAGCCGCTCTACGATCAGCTCCACTGCTACGTGCGCGAGCAGCTGGCGAAGAAGTACCCCGGCAAGGTGAACAACAGCGGCCCGATTCCCGCGTTTCTGCTCGGCAACATGTGGGCGCAGGACTGGTCGAACATCTACCCGCTGGTCGAGCCGTACCCGAACCAGGCCAGCCTCGACGTGACGGCGGCGATGAAGAAGCAGGGGTACGACGAGCTGAAGATGGTGCACACCGCCGAGAACTTCTTCGTCTCGCTCGGCATGCCGAAGCTGCCGCCGACCTTCTGGGAGCGCTCGCAGTTCAAGAAGCCGGCCGATCGCGACGTGGTCTGCCACGCCAGCGCGTGGGACGTGCACTACGACAACGATCTGCGCATCAAGATGTGCATCAAGGTCGACGAAGAAGACCTGATCACGCTCCACCACGAGCTCGGTCACGACTACTACTACACGAACTACTACAAGCTCCCGGTGCTCTATCAGCAGGGCGCCAACGACGGCTTCCACGAGGCGATCGGCGACGCGCTCACGCTCTCGATCACCCCGGCGTACCTGAAGCAGCTCGGGCTGATCGACAAGATCCCCGACGGCGACAAGGGGCTGATCGATCTGCAGATGAAGCGCGCGCTCGAGAAGATCGCGTTCATGCCCTTCGGCCGAATGATCGACCAGTGGCGGTGGGACGTGTTCTCGGGCAAGACGCCGGTGGCCGAGTACAACAAGCACTGGTGGGAGCTGCGGCTGAAGTACCAGGGCATCGCGCCGGCGTCGGTGCGCGACGAGCAATACTTCGACCCCGGCGCGAAGTACCACATCCCCGCGAACGTGCCGTACATGCGCTACTTCCTCGCGCTGATCCTCCAGTTTCAGTTTCACCGCGCGCTCTGCAAGGCGGCCGGCTACGAGGGCCCGCTGCACGCGTGCTCGATCTACGGGAACAAGGCCGCGGGCGAGAAGCTTCAAGCGATGCTCGCGATGGGCGCGTCGAAGCCGTGGCCGGAGGCGTTGAAGGCGCTCTCGGGCGAGACCCAGATGGATGCGAGCGCGGTGGTCGACTACTTCCAGCCGCTGATGAAATGGCTCGAGACGCAGAACCAGGGCAAGAAGTGCGGGTGGTGACTCCCAGTTGAGATTGAGAATCACTTTGCGTAGGGTTTTGCCGCCGTCTCGATGGTCGAGGGGGTTCAACGAGGGACAGAAGCGTTCATGGCAACTGGCACTGTGAAGTGGTTCAACGATGCGAAGGGTTTTGGCTTTCTGACTCAGGACGGCGGGGGCGAAGACGTTTTCTGCCACCACACCGCGATCACGATGGACGGGTTCCGCACCCTGGCTGAGGGCCAGAAGGTGGAGTTCGACATCACCAAGGGCCCCAAGGGTCTGCAGGCACAGAACGTTCGCGCCGTCGGCTGAACCTTCTGTCGTACACGTCGTCTGAAGCCCGGCGCTCGAAAGAGTCCGGGCTTTTTCTTTGCTGCCGCGCCGGTGCGGGTAGTTTTTCGCGATGGCCCGCCGACCCCTGAAGGTCAAACACAACCAACGTGAACGCGACGGCAAGCTGAAGCTGATCTTCGGCCTGCTCCGGTTCGGCATCTACGGCTTCGTCGGGATCGCCGCGGAGGTCTTCTTCTACACCGCGGTGAAGGTCGGCCGGGACATCCCGCTGGTGAAGTACCTGTTCATGTTCGACTGGTGCGTCGACGACCAGCTGAAGCTCGATCACATCAAGGTGATCGAGGCGAAGACGCTGTTCGGCCAGTGCAGCTTGTGGATGTTCCCCGTCTACGCCGGCGCCTGCATGCTCTGCGTCGAGCCGGTGTACCGCAAGCTCGCCAGCCGGCCCTGGTTCGTGCGAGCCGTGCTCTACGGCCTCGGCATTCTCGCCTTCGAGTGCATCTCGGGCTGGGTGCTCTACTGGGTGACCGGCTACAAGATTTGGTACTACGCCGACAAAGGCAACATCGCCGGCATGACCTCGTGGTTCATCTTGCCGATCTGGTGCGCGACCGGAGTGCTGATCGAGCGCATCTACCGCGAGCTGATCGACCCCAAGGTCGCCGAAGAGCTCGAGAAGCTCGACGCCGCTGCCGCTACGGGCTGACCGCCCAGGTCACTTTGTAGGTCGCGGCGTGGCCGTCGAACTGGCTCACCACCACGGTGAGCTGCTCGGCACCCGACGCCCGCAGCGCCGCGGTGAGAATGCCCTGGGTGAAGGTCGGGTAGGGGCCGACCTCGTTCATCCACAGCTCGGCGCAGGTGGGGGTGAGGTCGGTGACCTTGGTCTCGGTGTAGTTGTTGCCGCTGCGAAAGTTCTGGGTCGAGCGGCCCAGGGTGCGCCGCGGGCCCAACACCCGCACGAACCCGAGCACGGCCCGGCCGAGAAAGGTCTCGCGGTAGCCGTCGATCAACAGCTCGCCCAGCTTGAACATCGCCTCGTCTTGCGCGTGGCTGGCGAACACCTCCTGGGCGGCGATCTCGAGCGACTTCATCCAGGTGTCGAACGGGTAGGCGGGCAGCAGCGGGCGCGAGAGGTCGACCCCGATGCCCTTGAGCCGCTCCTTCGCGCGCGGGGTGAGCCGGCCGCCGAGCCCTCTGACGAACATTCCCTCGATGGTCTGCTCGAAGACGACCTGCTCGGCCAAGCGGTTTCCCCTTTCGACATTCTAGCCTCGAACGAACGCTGGTATGTGCCTGAGGATGATCGCCTCGCTTGCCTTGCTCCTCGTCACCCAGGCCGCGCCGATGAACGCCAAACAGCTCCAGTCGTTGAAAGACGAGCTCATCAAGAAGCACGGAGACGCCTCCAAGTCGCGCGTCGAGCGCGGCGTCGACCAGGTCGCCACCCTCTGGAAGAAAGAAGACGGAGACCTGGGCGAGTTCTGCCGGGCGCAGTTCATCTCCGACCCCGGCGTGCTCGACGACGCGTTCAACCACTTCGAGGCCAACCTGGAGCAGGCCGACGGCCACTCGCTCGAGCTCGGCCGCTTCGTGCGCGAGCCGACCGACCTCGACCTGGGGCCGGTGCAGAAGGCCGACGAGCTGTGGGCCACCTACGACCCCTCGGCGCACCTGGTGGAAGACCTGTTCAACAACAAGGTCGCCTTCACCGCGCTGCTCAACTTTCCCTCGAGCACGCTGAAGCAGCGGCTCGACGAGGGCCCGAAGTGGACCCGCCGCCAGTGGGCCGAGGCGCGGTTGACCGGGCGGTTCGCGCGCCGCGTGCCCGGCGAGGTGGCGGCCGAGATCTCCAAGGCCGCGGCCGAAGGCTCGCTCTACATCGACTCCTACAACGTGTGGATGCACCACCTGGTCGACGAGAAGGGCGAGCGGCTCTGGCCCAAGGGCCTGCGGTTGATCACCCACTGGAACCTGCGCGACGAGCTGAAGGGCGACTACGCCGAAGGTGAGAAGGGCCTCGCCAAGCAGCGCGCGATCTTGAAGGTGATGGAGCGAATCGTCACCCAGACCATTCCCGCCGCGGTGATCGACAACCCCCGCCTCGACTGGAACCCGTTCACCAACGAGGTGAAGGCCGCGCCCGCCGCCGAGGTGGAAGACAACGCGCCCCCGGGCAAGACCGACAAGCCCGACAACAAGCCCGAGCCCTCGATTCGCTACGCCAAGCTGTGGGCGAACTTCGCCGCCAGCAAGAAGGCCGACCCGTTCTCACCGGCCTCGAAGACCGCGATCGATCGCGCGTTCGACCTCGGCGCCGAGCTGCCCGAGGCGCGGGTGAAGGAGGCGTTCGAGGCGGTGCTCAGCTCGCCGATGGTCCCCAAGGTGGCGGCCGAGATCGAGAAGAAGCTCGGCCGCAAGCTCGAGCCGCAAGATCTCTGGTACAACGGCTTCGTTCCCCGAGGGGCGATCAGCGAGGCCGACCTCGACAAGAAGTGCCGCGAGCGCTACCCGAACAAAGAAGCCTTCGCGAAAGACATTCCCCGAATTCTCGAGGCGTTGGGCTTCGCCAAGGACAAGGCGAAGTTCCTCTCGGAGCACATTCAGGTCGACGCCGCCCGCGGCGCCGGTCACGCGCTCCAGGCCGAGCGTCGGGGCGACCTGCCGCACCTGCGCACCCGGGTCGAAAAAGACGGCATGAACTACAAGGGCTACAACATCGCGGTCCACGAGCTCGGCCACAACATCGAGCAGGTGTTCAGCCTCTACGAGGTCGACCACACCCTGCTGAAGGGCGTGCCCAACACTGCCTTCACCGAGGCGCTGGCGTTCGTCTTTCAGGGCCACGACCTCGAGCTGCTGGGCCTCGCCAAGCCCGACGCCAAGCAGGAGCAGCAGCGGGTGCTGAACGACTTCTGGATGACCTACGAGATCGCCGGCGTGGCGCTGGTCGACATCGCGGTCTGGCACTGGATGTACGATCACCCGAAGGCGACGCCCGACCAGCTGCGCGACGCCACGATCAAGATCGCGACCGAGATCTGGAACAAGTACTACGCCAAGGTGCTGGGCGGGCAGGGCACGCCGCTGCTCGGCATCTACTCGCACATGATCAGCTACCCGCTGTACCTCTTCAATTACCCGCTCGGTCACATGATCGCGTTTCAGATCGAGGAGCAGATGAAGAAGGCCGGCCCCGGGAAGATCGGCCCCGAGTTCGAGCGAATGACGAAGCAGGGCTCGGTCGGCCCCGACCTGTGGATGGTGACCGCCACCTCGGAGCCGGTCGGTCCCGGCTCACTGTTGAGAGCGACCGAGGCCGCGCTCAGCCCGAAAAATTGACCCGACTCTGATCGGCTCTACCATCTGCTTCAGCTCGCAACGGCGCTGTCGAAAGCCGTAGCGCGCACTCGAACAGGAGAGCTGATCACATGAGCGAAAAGCGCAAGCACGGTCGCGTGCCGTTGGACATCTATCTCAACAAGTACGTCGCCGGCGTGCCCTACATGGCGCGCACCTCCGACATCTCGAAAGAGGGCGTCGCGCTGGCCAACCTGATCGAGCCCGATCTGGCGGGCAAGCGGGTGGGCCTGCAGTTCCAGCTGCCCGGCAGCGAAGAGGTGATCTACGCCGAGGGCGAGATCGTTCGCGAGTGGGCGGAGATGACTGAAGAGCGCTCCGGCGTTCGCTTCACCCTGCTGACCGAGCGCCACAAGCGCATGATCGAGCAGTTCGTCGATCAGTCGGCCTCGTAAGCCGGCCGTTCAATACGACTCCCCGGTTGTTGCTTGGCAGGCAACAACCCAAACGGCGTGCGCAGGTTGTCGCACGTCGCCTGAATTCTCCCGGGCAAGGTAGAGTCTTTCTCACCAACCCGTAGGAGGGTTCATTTTGAGACTCCCGCTGCTCTTCGTGCTGGCTTCGACCCTCGCGGTCGGCCAGGCGAAAGAAAAGAAGTTCGAAGGCGACCCCAAGGCCACGCCCGGCATGAACTGGCAGGGCCAGACGGTGCGGGCCACCGGCTCGGGCGCACCCGACCTCAAGGCCTCGAACCCCGCGCAGGCCCGTCTGGGCGCCGAGCGCGCCGCGTTGCTCGACGCGATGAGAAACCTGCTCTCCCAGGTGAAGGGAGTGCAGATCGACGGCTCCAAGAAGATGAGCGACGCGATGACCGACGATCGCATCGCCGCTCGGGTCGAGGGCGTGGTGAAGAACTACCGCGTCGTCGGCAAGCGCTACTTCTCTGACGGCGGCGTCGAGGTCGACGTCGAGGTCTCGGTGGCCTACCTCACCGACGTCTTCGACCCCGACCCGGTGCAGCAGCTGCCCACCAAGACCGAAGGGCCGAAAGACAACACCGGCCTGGTGATCGACGCGCGCGGGTTGAAGGTGACCCCGGCGCTCGCGCCCCGCCTGCTCGACGACGCCGGCAAGACCGTCTACTCGGTCGACTCGCTCTCGGCCGACGCGCGCAAGATGACCGGTGTCGCCTCGTACGTGCAGTCGCTCGAAGACGCCAAGAAGACGCTCAAGGTCGGCGACAAGCCGCTGGTGGTGAAGGCCTCGAAGGCGCAGGGCGCCGACATTCTGCTCGCCGCCGACGACGCGAAGAAGCTGCGCGACATCAACGCCGGCTTCCTCACCGAGGGCAAGGTCGTCATCGTCACCAACTGAAAGCACCGAGCGACCCATGAAAGCGATCTTCCTCACGTTGCTGTCGGTGTCTGCGCTCGCGGCCGAGCCCGCGCCGCAAATCGTGTCAAAAGAGGTCAGCGGTGAAGCGGCGATCGTCAAAGGCGACGTCGCCAAGGCCACCGACCAGGCGGTTCAAGCGGCGCTTCGAGAAGCGGTGTCGCAGACCGCGGGGGTGTTCATCAGCTCCGACACCTCGATCAAGAACAGCGTGCTGGTGCGCGACGAGATCACCTCGCACGCCAAGGGCTACGTGAAGAAGTACGACATCACCAACAAGTCGACCGACAAGGGCGTGGTGAAGGTCACCGTGAAGGCCGACGTGATCGCCTCCGAGATCGACAAAGACCTGGCGGTGGTGAAGCAGATCGTGAAGCGGCTGGGGCGCACCAAGCTGCTGGTGATCACCCAGGAGGCGTTGATCGACGCCCGCGGCATCTCTTCGCGCAGCGAGCTGCTCTCGACCCGGCTGACCCAGATCTTCCGCGACGACGGCTGGCGCATCATCGACGAGCACGGCACCGGCGTCGGCACCGACGACAAGCTGGTGTTCGCCTCGGGCGTCTCGGCGAAGGAGCTGGCCGACAAGGTGGTCGCGAAGCGCACCGACGTCGACTACATCGTCTACGGCGAGATCAAGCTGCGCTACGTGCCGCCGCTCGACGGCCAGATGATCCCCGAGAAAGACAGCTCGGGTAAGCAGATCCTCTTCTTCGTCGAGGGCGAGTACGACCTGGCGTTGATGGAGGTTCGCACCGGCCGCAGCCTCAACAAGATCGCCGGCAAGCTGAACCTGAGCCCGGCGATGCGCAACGTCACCGCCACCGTCGGCTACGAGGCGACCGCCAAGGCGCTGTCGGAGGAGCGGGCGCCGCAAATCGCCGCCGAGCTCCGCGGCCCGATGATGGAGTACCTCCGCGACCAGGTGGTGAACGGCCAGGAGGTCGAGCTGAAGGTGTCGGGCCTGCCCGACTTCGGCGCGGTCGACGAGATTCAGCGCGAGATCTCGTCGGTGTCGGCGGTGAAGACGGTTCGGGTGAGCGGCGACTTCGAGAACGGGGTGGTCACCTACTCGGTGCACGTCGACGGCACCGCCTCCGACCTCGGCCGGGCGCTCGACAAGGCCAAGGTGCTCAAAGAGAAGCGCACCCTCAAGACCACCGCGGTGAAGAACAACGTGGTCGAGGTCGCGATCGCCAAGTGAGGGCGCTGTTCGTGAGCCTGGGGCTCTGCGCCTGCGCGACCGCTCCGCAGACGCCCCGCGAGACCGGCTCGCAGCTGGTGCTCCACTGCCAGCCGGCCGACGCCGAGGTGGTGCTCGACTCGGTGCCGTACGCGCGCTGCAAAGACGTGGAGGACCGGCCGATCAAGCTCGCCAAGGGCCTGCGGCACGTCGAGGTTCGCAAGGCCGAGCACCAGCAGTACGAGACCTGGCTCGACACCGATGGAACGCAGGCGGCGTTGAACGTGTCGCTCAGCAAGAACGCGGTGACTGAAGCAGGAGGCAACCCGTGAAGGCAGCACTACTGGCGTGCGCGGTTCCATTCGTGGCGTTCGCCTCGGTGGGCAAGGTGACGCTGGCCGACGGCGCCTCCACCCGGGTCGACGACAAGGGCGCGGCGGTGGCGCTGAAGGTGGGCACCGAGAATCGAGCTCAACGACACCCTCAAGGTCACCCAAGGGCACCTGAAGATCGAGCTCAACGACGGCTCGGAGATCGCGCTCGACAAGGGCGGCGAGCTGAAGATCGACGAGGCGGAGTTTCAGGGCCAGGACTGCAAGAGCTTCGTCGGCACGCTCAAGTCGGGCAGCCTGTGGACCAAGGTGAAGCACCTGCTCGGCGGCGCGAAGTACGAGGTGAAGACCCAGCGCGCGGTGGCGGGTGTTCGCGGCACCATCTTTCGGGTCGACGCCGACACCCTGGTGCTGGCGGCGAAGGGCCGGCGCACCACCGTGGTTCGGGTGATCGAGGGCGCGGTGGGGGTGACCTCGAAGGTGTCGAAGCTGGTGAAGAAGGCAGTGCCGAACGGCAAGCGCACCGAGGTGTCGAAGCCGGCCGAGATCAGCGCCGATCAGTGGGAGCAGAAGTTCGTCGAGCTTTCGGCCGGCCAGGCCAAGATCGTGGGCGACGACGGCGAAGATCTCTTCGAGAAGGCCGAGCTGGCCGACAAAGAGAAGAACGACGCGTTCCAGAAGTGGCTCGACGGGCAAAACAAGCCTACGAAGTAGCTGATGAGCGAGCCGGCTCCCCAGCCGGCGCCCCCGGCGCCTGTCGTCCCGCCGCCGCCTCCCGCGGTGGTGCCGGGCCCGTCTGAAGTCGAGACCAACTTCGGTCTTCCCGAGCAGGTGGCGCGCCGCATCGATCTCTACTGGTCGGGCGGGATGGTCGCGGCGATGGCGTTTCTGTTCTTCGCGCTCTCGCTGGTGCGCGGGGTCGCGGTGCCGGTGGTGATGGCGCTGATCATCGCCTACGCGCTCAACCCGGTGGTGACGTTCCTCGAGCAGCGGGGGCTGAAGCGCCGCTGGGGCACGCTGCTGTGCTTCGCGCTCGGCTTGTTGGTGTTCGTCGGCTTCGTGCTCTACCTGATCCCGGTGTTTCGGGAGCAGGCCGACAAGCTGCCCGACTTCATCAAGCGGGCGTCGGTGAAGCTGATTCCCTGGGTGCAAGACGTGTTCGGCATCTCGGTGCCCGACCTGATTCGCGAGCGCACCTCGCAGATCGCCGAAGAGGCGGCCGCGGTGCTGCAGGAGGCCGGCCCGGCGATGGCGCGCATGTTCGCCAGCTTCGCCTCCAACACCGCGCGGGTGATCGTCACCGTGCTCGGCCTGTTGGTGGTGCCGGTGATCGCGTTCTTCTTCGTCACCGACTACCCGGCGACGGTGGCCCGCTTCAAGGGGCTGATTCCCCGGCGGGCGGTGGGGCTGGTGTCGCGGAGGTTCGCCGAGGTCGACGAGGTGCTCTCGGCGTTCATTCGCGGGCAGCTCACCGTGGGCGCGATTCTCTCGGTCATCTACAGCACCGGGTTGTCGTTCGCGCGGCTGGAGATGGCGATCGTGATCGGGCTGATCACCGGCTTCGGCAACATGGTGCCCTACGTCGGCACCACGCTCGGCATTCTGCTCTCGCTGGTGGCGGTGGTGCTCTCGTGGCAGGGCCCGTGGCAGCTGGCGGTGATCGCCGGCACCTTTCTCACCGCGCAGCTGCTCGAGGGCCTGGTGATCACGCCGCGGGTGGTCGGGCACCGGGTGGGGCTGACGCCGGTGGCGGTGATCATCGCCATTCTCGCCTTCGCGGAGCTGTTCGGCTTTCTCGGCGTGCTGCTCGCGGTGCCCACCACCGCGGTGCTCAAGGTGGTGGCCCAGGTGCTGTTGTCCCGCTACCGCAAGACGCGCCTCTACCTGGGCGAACAGAAGGCCTGAGCGGTGGGCGCGGCGTTCCTGCTCGGCCTGCTGCTGACGGTCGACCCGAAGCCGTTGCCGCAGAGCGCGCCGGTGCTGCCGCCTCCGAACCTGAAGGTGAACGTGCTCGCGCGCGAGGACCTCGACTCCGATCACCTGCGGCTGTTGGCGCGGCCGAAGGTGGTGCTCTGGCTGTCGACGAAGAGCAACGTGCTCTCGGAGTCGGTGCTGGTGTCGCTCTCGCGCTTCGAGGAGTCGTGGGTGCAGCTGAAGCCTCCGTTCGAGCCGGCGAACTTGAACCAGCTCGAGAAACTGCCCCGGGCCGGCCTCTGGGTCGACGCGAAGGACTTGAACGGCAAGGGCGCCGGCCGGCTGAAAGGCCCGCGGCGAATCGCGGTCTGGTTCAGCGGGCCGCTCGACGAGACGCTGGCGCAGACGATCGAGTCGGTGCGGCCGGCCTGGGTGGTGTGGCTCAAGAGCGGCGCGGTCGATCTGTTGTCGTGGAGCCTGTTCAAGTCGCTCCCGGGGAAGAAGCTGTACCAGCCCGAGACCGAGCAGCTCACCCGCACCAACTGCGGCGAGCGCACCGACGCGCGCGAGCCGGGCGCCTGGGCGCACGTGACGCTGCTGATGGCGGTGGCGGGAGACGTCTTCCCCTGCGGGAAGGGCGGGTGGGTGCAGCTCGAGCCCCAGTCGGAGCCGTGGATCGCCTCGTCGCTGTTGGCGCGCGACCCGTCGACCGAGCTGGTGTTCGACATCGGGCCCTCCGAGGAGCGCTCGGTGATGACCCGTCGTACACTCGACCAGCTACTGCCCCGGTAGGGACGGAACCCGGAGGTCACCCGGTTGTCTGATCGATCGATGATCAACGGCGCAGGGCTGGCTCCGCTGTCGATCCGCGCGGTTGCGAAGCTGATCGACGCTGTCGTGTTCGTACCCCTGTTCTTCGTCGCGGCGCTCGCGACCCTCGCTTCGTTGGGCAGCGCCGCGGTGTCGTATGCCCACGCCGAGTCGGCCCAGCGAAAGGCCACCGAGTGGCTGGGGCCCGCGGCGGCGAGTGCGGGGCTCGGCATCGTGGCGGTGCTGGCGTGGATCGGCGTCGCGTTGGTCACGCTCTACCAGTGGCACCTGTTGATCAGCGCCGGGCAGACGATCGGCAAACGCTTCTGCGGCGTTCGCATCGTCGGCCTCGATGGCCAGCAGGCCGGCTTCTTTCGCGCGCTGTTGCTCCGCAACTGGGTGTTCATCGCCCTGGTGTCGCTGGTCGGCGGCTTCGTCTCGGTGCTGATTCCGCCGGCGGTGTCGCTGATTCTGCTGCTCGACTGGGCGCTGGCGTTCGGCAGCGATCGACGTTGCCTGCACGACCACCTCGCCGGCACCCAGGTGCGGTGGGTGAAGATCTTCGAGGTTCGCAAGGCGCGCGTCGCCGGCGCGGTCGCCGCGGTGGCCGCGCTCGGTCTCGGCGCTTTCGTCTGGATCGAGCGCGCCGAGCTGCTGCCGCTGCTCGAGCGGAGCCGGGTGGCTGCTGCGCCTGTGCCCGCTCCGGTGGCGGTCGTGGTGGCTCCGGTGGTCGCGCCTGTGCCGGTCGTACCACCTGCACCGGTCGCGGAGGCTCAACCCGTGCCTGCGCCTGCGCCGGCTCCCGAGGTGAACACGGAGCCGCCCGCGCCCGAGGTCGCCTACTACCAGTTCGTCGACACCGACGGCTCGATGCACTTCGTCGATTCGCTCGAGAAGGTGCCGCCGAAGCTTCGCAAGACCGCCAAGGTCATGCGACCGTAGCGCGGTGACGAAGCTCGAAGCGCTCCACGCCGAGTTGATCGGGTGCCGCCGGTGCAAGCGGCTGGTGGCCTGGCGCGAAGAGGTCGCCCAAGTGAAGCGGCGCGCCTATCGCGAGCAGGAGTACTGGGGCCGCCCGGTGCCCGGCTTCGGCGACCCGCGGGCGAAGCTGCTGGTGGTGGGCCTCGCGCCCGGCGCGCACGGAGCGAATCGCACCGGGCGGGTGTTCACCGGCGATCGCTCGGGCGATTTTCTCTACGCGGGTCTGCATCGCGCTGGGTTCGCGAATCAACCGCAGGCCACCGGGCGGGACGACGGGTTGAAGCTGAAGGGCGCGTTCGTCACCGTGCCGGTGCGGTGTGCGCCTCCCGACAACAAGCCCACGCCGATCGAGATCGCGAAGTGCCAGCCGTGGTTCGACCGGGAGTGGGAGCTGCTGAAGCCGAAGGCGGTGCTGGCGCTCGGAGCGATCGCCTGGCGCGCGGTGCTCGAGCGGCTGGAGTGGCCACGGCCCTGGCCGGACTTTGCGCACGGTGCGGAGGCGCGGGCAGAAGGTAAGCCGGTGTTGCTGGGCTGCTACCACGTGAGCCAGCAGAACACGCAGACCGGGCGGCTCACGGAGAAGATGTTCGATCAGGTGATGCAGGTGGCGCGAGCACGGCTGTCGGAGGCGTGACGCCCCCTCCGCCGCTTCGCGGGAGGGGGCTCACACCTCCGGCCTCCTTCTTCCCGACCCGCATTCCCTCGCGCACCACCTGCGTGGAATAGAACGTGTCGCGCCAATTCACTCCGCCGCGCACGAACGCGAGCACGGCAGATCGCAACAGCACGGCCGTCAGCGGCAGCGCGCCGAACCATGGCACCATCGCCGGCCACGCCGGCACCGCCAGCCAACGCCCGGTGCTCCACTGAGTGGCCGCGGCGATCAGCAGCGTGAGCGCCGACAGCCAGCCCACCGAAGTACCGAACCCGAGCACGAACCCCGCTTCGCAGGCTGCATACCCGGTCAGCCCGAACAAGAGCGCCGGCAACGGAGCCGCGGCGCCGTTCTTCTCCAGCGCATGCGCCATCGAGATGAACGACGGGTAGAACTCGAGGCCCACCTCGTCGCCACCGACCACAATCGCTTGCCGTGCGCCCGCGCGCTTCAGCATCATTCCCAGCGCCATGTCGTCGCCGATCTCCATCTTGAGCCACTCCAGACCGGCGGTGGCGTCGAGCGAGCGGCGGCGGAAGAGCTGAAACGCGCCCGCTCCGACCGACACGTTCGACTTCGGGTCGGGCACCCTCCAGAGGCGCAGCAGCGTGGTGAGGAAACGCGCGAACGAGGCGAGCGCCGGAGCAATCAACGGCCCGCGCGCGCGAATGCCGGGGAAGATCGTCACGTGATCGATGTCGTTGAGCTCCGCCCACGAGATCAACGTCACCAAGGTGCCCGGCGCGAGGTGCACGTCTGCGTCGCTGAAGAGAATCCACTCACCGCTCGCTTGCTCGAGGCCGCGCTGAAGCGCGTTCACCTTGCCCAGCCACCCGTCGGGCAGAGCGGTGACGTGCACCGCCCGCAGCCTCGGGTCACGCGCCGCGAGCTCGTCGGCGATCGCTCCGGTGCGATCGGTGGACCGGTCGTTCACCACCACCAACTCCAGCTCAGGGTACCCGTCGGCGCGCTTCGCCTCGAGCGCCGCCGCGAGGTGGGCCTCTTCGTTGCGCGCGGGAATCACCGCGCTCACCTTCGGCCAGCGGGGCAGGGCGGGGGCATTCAGGTCGCGCAGCTTCGGTAAGGCCGACCTGGTTCGCAGGTGCAGCAGCGCCTGGGCGAGCCACCACAGCGCACTCAGCACCACGATCGCCGTTCGCACGAGGAAGCGTGAAGCAATGGAAAGGCCAGGATCGATAACCCTCACCCCGGAGCGCTGCGCGCTCTCGGCCCTCTCCTGTCAGGAGAGGGATCCTCCTGACAATTTGGCTAGGCTGCACCGCGATGAGGCGACGCGTTGTCCTGATGCTCCTACTGGCCGCATGCGCGACGCCGGCCGCGGTCGAAGACACCGCGCCCGACGAGAACGACGCCGACGCGCGCGGGGCAGAGCACGAGCAGCTCGCCCAGCAACTCGAGAAGAACCCCGACTCTCCGAAGATCCTGCTCCGGCTCGCCGAGCTCGAGGCGACCCAGGGCCGGGTCGACGAGCACAAGGCCGCCGAGCGCAAGACGATCGCCGCCGAAGCGAAGACGCGTGGCAACGCGACGGTGCACGACGCGCAAGAGGCCGAAGCGCAGCGGCTCGAGACCGAGTCGGCTCAACAGCGCGCGCAGGCCGCGCAGCACTACGAAACCTTCGCGAAGAAGTTTGCCTCCGATCCCTCCGCGCCGCTGGCGCTGTTCTCACTCGCCGACGTCGAGCGCTCGTTGCACCACGACGACCGCGCCGACGCCGCGCTCGAGAAGATTCTCCACGACTACCCGAGCTCGTCGATCGCGTTCGACGCGCACCTGATGCGCGCCGAGCAGCTGTTCGTGGTGAACGACATGGCCGGAGCGGTGAAGGAGTACGACGCCGCGGCCAAGGGCGAGCGCCAGCGCGCGTACGCGACCTACAAGCGGGCCTGGTGCCAGCTCAACCTCGAGCACTTCGACCTCGCGCTGAACGACTTTCAGGCCGCGATGGTCGGCGCGCCCGGCAAGCTCGCCAACGAGGCGGCGAAAGACTGGGTGCGCGCGTGGGCGATGGTGAAGGGTTCCACGCCCGCGGGCGCGAAGGAGCGGCTCGAGAAATTCGCGCACCCCGGCACGGTGCAAGCGCTGATGAAGCGGCTCGCTCAGACGTACAAAGATCTCGGTCGCGACGCCGAAGCCGCCGAGGCAGAGCGTCTCGCCCAGTGAGAAGGCAATCGAAAACGCGATTCGTTTGGCGATCTTTGCGTAGCGGTTGACGAACTCGCATTCGCCACGCGATTATCCCGTCGCGTTTCAAAGGGAAATTCCCTGGAGTCCTGGCCACTTGTTGGTCCAAAGTTCGCCCGCCTCCATCGCGCTCTTCAGCGTTCACCACGAAGGTCATTCATGCGCCGATTTTTTCTTCTGATCCTCCTCGCCTCTACGTCGGTGGCCGCGGCCGACGAGAAAGCCCCCAAAGAGCGCAAAGCGGCGAAGGACGAAGACATCGGCGGCTCGAAGAAGAAGACCGAGATCGCCCCCGACAAGTCGCTCGCCGGCGACGTGACCCGTAAGAAGACCGACAAGACGGTGGTGCCGGCGCTGCAGTACGACCAGTTTCGGCTCGGCGTCGAAGGCCAGGTCTCGGAGAAGCGCAAGTCGCAGATCGACGACCTCGAGCGGCTGCTCCAGCTGACTCCGAACGACCCGGTCGAGACGCCGAAGCTGCTGTTCCGCGTCGGCGAGCTCTACTGGGAAGAGTCGAAGGCGTTCTTCTTTCAAGCGAACCGCAAGGACGACGACTTCATTCGCGCCCAGGCCGCCAAGGACCAGGCGGGCATGGACAAGGCGAAGGCCGAGAAAGACGCGATCCTCGAGCAGTCGAAGGCGCAGGCGAAGAAGGCCGTCGATCGCTACGCCGAGATCGTTCAGAAGTGGAAAGACTTTCCCCGCACCGACGAAGTCCTCTACTTCCTCGGCCAGAACCTGATGGAGTCGGGCGACGAGAAGCGCGCGCTGCTCGCCTACAAGCGCCTGATCGAGAAGTTCCCCAAGTCGAAGTATCTGCCCGACGCGCACCTGGCCTTCGGCGAGTACTACTTCAACAACTCGAAGGGTAAGCGCGACCAGCTCGAGAAGGCGCTCGAGAGCTACAAGGAAGCCGCGAAGTACCCCGAGAGCACCGCCTACGGCTACGCGATCTACAAACAGGGTTGGTGTCACTTCAACATGGGCGACTACGAGAAGGCGATGGACGCCTTCCGCACCGTCGTCCTCTACGGAAAGCTCGCCGGCGAGAAAGAAGTCGAGCAGGGCAAGGGCAACAAGAAGGGCCTGGTGAAGGAAGCGCGCAACGACTACGTCCGCGCGTACGAGCGCCTCTCGACCTCGTCACCCTCCGAAGGCCGCGAGCGGTTCTCGAAGCTGGTCGATACGCCCGAAGAGCTCCGCGACCTGATGAAGAAGCTCGCCAACCTCTACTACGAGGACGGCAAGGACAAGGAAGCGGCGCTCGGCTTCAACATGCTGATCAAGGAGCGCCCCACCGCGCCCGAGGCGCCCGGCTTTCAGGGCAAGATCATCGACTGCGTGATGCGCGCCGGCAACAAGCAGCAGACCATCAACCAGGTTCACCAGCTGGTGAAGATCACCACCGAGGTGAACAAGGCGAACCCCAAGTGCAAAGACGACGCGAAGTGCGGCCCGCTGCTCGACGAGGCGAAGGAGCTCTCGGAGCGCACCCTGTCGAACCTCGCGGTCAACTGGCACAACGAAGGTAAGAAGACCCGCGACGATCAGACCTTCACGTTCGCCAACGAGGTCTACGCCGACTACCTCACGCTCTACCCCGAGAGCCAGAAGGCGTACTCGCTCCGCTTCTTCTGGGCCGAGCTCCTCAACGACAACCTGACCAACTACGAGAAGTCGGCGGAGCAGTACACGCTCGTCTTTCAGTACGACATCAAGCGCATCGACAAGTGCACCGGCGCCGCGCCGCCGCCGCCCGCCGAAGGGCAGGGCGACCAGCCGCCGCCCGAGGGCGACAAAGAGGCGAGCGCCGACGACGACAAGAAAGACGACAAGAAGGACAAGAAGAAAGAAAAGGGCGGCCTCTGCAAGTACATGAAGCTGTCGTCGTACGACGCGATTCTCGCCAACCAGGAAGTGGTGAAGAAGTGGGAGCAGGACGGCAAGAACAAGCCGCCCGCGGTCACCGACCCGACCAAGGCCGCCGAGATTCCTCCGGTGAAGAAGTCGCTGATCGAGGCCTGCGAGCGGTACCTCAAGTACATTCCCAACCCCGATAAGAAGGTCGAGATCGCCTACAAGGTGGCGAAGATTTATTACGACTACAACCACCTCGACGAGGCGGTGCCCCGCCTGTCGGACATCGCGCTCAAGTACCCCGACTACAAGTTCGAGAACGGCGACAAGGTCGGCGTGATCTCGGCCAACCTGGTGCTCGACTCGTACAACCTGTTGGGCGACTGGGCGAAGGTCAACGAGTGGGCGCGCAAGTTCTACAACGTCGAGAAGCTGTTCGTCGGTAAGGACCGCGAAGAGCTCGCCAAGCTGATCGAGCAGTCGTCGTTCAAGCTGGTGAACCAGTACGAGGCCCAGAAGCAGTACTCGAAGGCCGCCGACGCCTACATCGGGTTCGTGACGGAGTTCCCCAAGTCAGATCTCGCCGACAAGGCGCTCTACAACGCGTCGATCGACTACTTCAACGCCAAGGCGCTCGATAAGGCGATCGAGACCCGCAAGAAGCTGATCGACGCCTACCCGAAGAGCCAGTACGTGCCGCAGACGCTCTACGCGCTCGCCGAAGGCTACGAGGCCACCGTCGAGTTCAAGGAAGCGGCCGACTACTACGAGGCGTACTTCGGCCACTACGAGAAGGCCAACGGCTGCGGGAAGAAGGGCCCCGCGGCGAAGAAGGCCGCTCCGGTCGCCGCCGCGAAGAAAGGCGGCAAGAAGGGCGGCAAGGACGACAAGGCCGACGAGAAGAAAGACGAGTCGGAGGGACCGAAGGGCGAGCAGACCTGGGAAGAGGGCAAGGCCCAGATCGCGCTCTTCAACGCCGGCATCTTCCGCGACGGGCTGGGTGACTACGGCCGCGCGCTCCACAACCGCGAGAAGTACCTCGACTGCTGGGGCGAGGCGAAGGGCATGGAGAAAGACGCCGAGGCGGTGTTCACCTCGATCGTCGATCTGCACGAGAAGAACGGCGCCTGGGGCAAGGCGCAGAAGCAGCTCGAGGAGCACGAGAAGCGCTACTGCACCAAGGACCCGTCGAAGATGCTCGCCGACGAAGGCCACATCGCGAACATCTACGAAGAGAAGATGAAGAACGCGAACGGCGCGAAGAAGATCTACGACCGCATTCTTCAGTACCACAACCAGCTCAACAAGAAGCAGAAGGGCGCGCTCGAGATCGCCGCCCTCGACGCGGTCGGCCGCGCCGACTACCTGAAGAACGAGCCGGAGTGGGCCAAGTACAAGCAGGTGAAGCTGAAGTGGTCGAAGCTCCAGAACGTCGGCGAGCTGAAGACCTCGATCAAGGACAAGGCGAAGGCGCTCGACACCATTCAGAAGCTCTACACCCAGACGGTGTCGTTCAAGTCGGCCGAGCCTGCGATCTGCGCGCTGGAGCGCATCGGCGAGGCGTACGAGAACTTCTTCGAGCAGATGAACAACCCTCCGATTCCGAAGGGCATGCCGGACGACCTGAAGGAAGAGTTCGTGCTGCAGATGAAGCAGCAGATCGAAGAGACCGGCCTTCGCCAGCACGCGACCGACGCCTTCGTCGCCGCGGTGCAGAAGAGCTCGGAGCTCGACGTCTACAACAAGTGCACCATTCAGGCGCTCGAGAAGCTGCGCACCAAGTTCAAGCCCGAGTCGTACCCGAAGATGATGGAAGACGTTCTCGACATCAAATTCGAGGGCAAGCAGGTGCAGGCGATCGGCAACGACGTCGTCAACACCGTGCAGGCGCTGCCGAGCGCGCCGGCGGGTGATTCGCAGCCGGCGGTGGCGAAGAACGAGCCCAAGAAGGGCGCCAAGCAGCCCGAGGGGCAGAAGGTGGCTTCTGACGGAGACGGCAGCAAGCCCCCGCCCGACGACCCGCCTCCGCCGAAGAAAGAAGAGAAGAAGTCTCCGCCCCCGGCGCAGAACAAACCCGCACCCAAGGGCGGCGACGAGCCGTCTGACGAGCCGTTGTGAAAGGAGCCACCATGAAAACGATCAAGCTCCTCTCGATGGCAGCAGTCTTCGCTCTGGCGGCGTGCACCACCACCTCCGGCGGCAAGAAGCAGGACAACAACAACGACGCCGACGACACCGGCTCGGGCAAGAGCTCAGGCAACGGCGGCGGCCAGACGGTGGCGCGGGCCGAGAACGTGCCGCAGATCAACGCCAAGGCGCAGCGGCTCTTCGAAGACGCGAACAAGGCCTACGCGGTCTGCAAGGGCAACCCGAAGTGCAACTGGGACGACGTGCGCTCGAAGTACGCGCTCGCGTACGACGCCGACGGGCACCTCGCCGAAGCCGTCTACAACCAGGGCGTGATCGCCGCCAAGCAGGGCAAGAAGGAAGAAGCCGCCGAGCTGTATGAGCGCGCGCGCAACATCAAGCCTTCGCTCCACCAGGCGGCCGAGAACCTGGCGGTGATGAAAGAGAACGCGGGCGACGAGGCGGGCGCGGTGGCGATGTACCAGGAGGTGCTCACCGCGTACCCCGACGACGCCGGCTCGCGCGCGCGCCTGGCCGAGATTCACCGCCGCAAGGGCGACTACGAGAAGGCGATCACGCTGGCGAAGGAAGCGCTCTTTCGCGAGCCGAAGAACCTGCAGGCCTACAAGACGCTGATGCAGACGTACTACGAGCAGAAGCAGCTCTCGATGGCCAAGCTGGTGGCGTTGCGCGCCTCGAAGATCGAAGAGAACGACCCCGAGATCTTCTTCACCCTCGGCATGATCAACCTCACCGAGAAGGACGTGTCGAAGGCGCGCGCGAACTTCAAGAAGGCGGTCGAGGTGAAGCCCGACTACCTCGCGGCCCACCTGCAGCTGGCGCGAATCGCGCTGCAGCAGGAGAACTACCCGGCGGCGGAGGAGAGCATTCGTCACATTCTCCAGGCCGACGGCAAGAACGCGGAGGCGATGGTCGACCTCGGCGTCGCGCTCAAGGGCATGGGCCAGTTCGACAAGGCGATGGAGGCCTACGAGCAGGCGCAGAAGCTGAAGCCCGACCTCGGCGCGATCTACCTGAACAAGGGCCTGGTGCTGCTGGCCAAGAACGAGCCCGAGAAGGCGATCGAGCTGTTCAAGGTGTACCTCGGCCGTCAGCCCGAGAACGCCGACTCGGCGAACCAGGGCATCGCCGACGCAGAGAAGATCATCGCCACCCGCGAGGAAGAGAAGAAGGCGGCTGAAGAAGCGAAGAAGATGGAAGAGGAGATGAAGAAGCAGGAGGAGGAGGCCAAGAAGGCCGAGAACGCCCAGAAGGAAGAAGAGCTGAAGAAGCAGCAAGAGGGCGCGAAGGGCGACAAGGCCGGCGACAAGTCGGACAAGAAGGACGACAAGGGCGCCGAGAAGAAGGCCGACGCCGCTCCGGGCGATAAGGGCGCCAAGACTCCTCCGCCCGAGAAGAAGAAGAGAAGGCTCCGCCTCCGTCTGCTCCCGCGAAGAAAGAAGAGCCGAAGCCGGCCGAGAAACCGGCGGCCAAGCCGGCGCCTGCTCCCGCGGCGAAGAAGAACGCCGACGAGCCCGACGACGCGATGTGAAGAAGGAACCGGTGACCCAGCCACGGGCGTTCGTTTGCCATGCGCAAACTCACGCTCGTGGCGGTGTTGTTGTCGTCGGTGGCCTTCGCACAGACCGAGAAAAAGTCGGTCGAACCGAAGCAAGTGGCGAAGACTCAAACCCTGATTTTCGGCGATGGAACCGAGATCGACGGCGAAGCAGACAAGCCCGACATCGCTTTCGTGGAGTCGGCGCGGCGCCCGGGCTTCAAGTCGCTGATCAAGGTGCGCACCAACTTCGCCGACAAGCTGCTCGAGTCGGTGCATGAACTGTGATCCGTTGTCCCACACGCAAAACGCACTCCGAACGGTCAAGCGACTTTGCGAGTCGAACCAAAGTGGTACTCTCCGCTGAGCCAAAGGGGCTGTAGGAGCACGACATGAAATGGTTGTTCATCACGGCTTTGCTCTTCGGCTTCTCGGCAGTCGCCCAAGATAAAAAGGGCGGCGGCGACAACGTCACCTACAAAAAGACCACCGAGTACTCCTTCGAAGACGACACGATCGAAGGCGACCTCACCAAGCCCGACGGCGAGTTCGTCGAGGCTCGCAAGAAGGTACGCCACTCGAACCTGATCAAGATTCGCGAGGAGTTCAAGGACAAGGTCATGCAGTCGGTGGGCGAGCTCTAAACGCAAGCGAGCTCCGGGCAGGGAACCTGGAGCGCGCGCGGTTGTCAGTTTTGGAAACATCTCCAGGAGGAGCACAGTGGCCGTTCCGCTCACGTTGAGGGTCTTCAAGGGTGATCAGCTGGTCACCGCCAAAGACTACGACCGGGACATCATCAAGATTGGCCGCCTGTCATCGGCGCACTTGTGCCTCGATGACGAGAAGGTCTCGCGCATCCACTCCGTGATCGAGGTCGGCCCCGACGGGGCGCTGTCGATCATCGACATGGGCAGCGTCGAGGGCACCTTCGTCAACGGCAAGCGGGTCAACAAGGGCACGCTCGCGTTCGGCGACGAGATCAAGGTCGGCAACACCACGATCAAGGTCGAGAAGGCCGGCGCAGGTGAGTCGGTGGCGCCCGCGATCGCGCCGGTGGCCGACGGTGGTTCGGTGCAGGTCTCGGCCGATCTGGCGAACGCCGCGGTGCCGACCGCGCAGATGACGGTCGCTCCGGTGACCGCGCCCGCGCAGCCGATGCGCGACTTCGTGCCGACGAACCCGACGGTTCCGGTCTCGATGCCGCAAGAGATTCCCGCCCAGGCTCCGGCGCCGATGCCGGTCACCCAGGCGGCTCCGGCGGTGCAGAACGAGTCGACCGGCATGCTGGTGCGCGCGCGCCCGCGGCCCCGCAAGGGCTCCGGCCCGCTCGGCCTCGAGCTTCGCCTGGTGTGGGGCGCCGATCAGAATCGTCGCCAGCCACTATCTGCACCCGGGCGTGCCGAAGAACTTCTACGTCGGCTCCGCCATCGGCTGCGACTTCGCGATGGGCGACTCGAAGACGGGCGTGCCCAAGTTCGAGGCAGTTCGGTGGGACAAGTCGGGAGCGGTGGTTCGCTTCACCGGCAAGATGAAGGGCGAGCTGCACCGCAAGCAGGGCGACGAGGTGATCAGCCTCGACGACGCGAAGGAAAAGCGCGTCGCCAGCTCCGACGGTGACGGCTACGCGGTCAACCTGCACAGCGACGACTTCATCTGGGTCGACCTGGGCAACAACGTGGTGCTGGAGGTCTTCTTTCAGCCGCAGCCGAAGGCCGTGTTCGTGCCGCTGGCCGAGACGATCGACTTCACCGCGCTCAACATCTTTTTGGTGATGTTCTTCTTGGGCGCGCTGTTCGTGATCACCGCGCTCAACCGGGAGGCGGAGGGCGACGATCTCGCCGACGATCTCGACAGCAACCAGGCGCGCATCGCCAAGCTGCTGATCAAGCCGCCCGAAAAGAACCCGCTGCTCGAGGCCTTCAAGAAGAAGAAGGAGTCGGGCGAGGTCGCGCAGAAGCACAAGGACACCGAAGGCCAGATGGGCAAGAAGGACGCGCCCAAGCGGTCTGCGCACGCGGCTCCGAAGGGCGACCCGAACAACAAAGACCAGGCCCGCATGCTGGTTCAGAAGGTGTTCGGCGCCGGCGGCGGCATCTCGACCATCTTCGGTCACCAGGGCCTCGGCGGTGAGCTGAAGGCGGCAATGGGCAACATGTTCGGCGCGGCGCCGGGCGATGCCCAGGGCTTCGGCGGCCTCGGTCTGCGCGGCTCGGGTTCGGGCGGCGGCGGTCTGGGCGACACCATCGGCATCGGCGGCATCGGCACCAAGGGCCGCGGCGGCGGTACGGGCGGCTACGGCTCAGGCGTCGGCGTGCTCGGTGGCAAGCAGGGCGTCGACATCGGCATCACCTCGTCTGACCCGACGGTGATGGGCTCGCTCGACAAGGAGCTCATTCGCAAGGTCATTCACGCCAACCGCCAGCAGATCCGGTACTGCTACGAGATGCAGCTGAACCGCTTCCCGAACCTCTCGGGCAAGGTGGCGGTGAAGTTCGTGATCTCCGCGACCGGCTCGGTGGCGAGCTCCAGCGTGGCGCAGAGCACGGTGAACAACGCCGAGCTCGAGACCTGCGTCGCGGGCCGCGTGAAGACCTGGCAGTTCCCCAAGCCGAAGGGCGGCGGCGTGGTGATCGTCACCTACCCGTTCATCTTCAGTCAGGGCGGCAAGTAGCAGCCGCAGCCTGAGCTTCGAAGAAAGGACCCCGCGTGCTGACTCAGAGCAGCCGCGGGGTTCTCGCTTTTTCAGCGCTGTTGGCGCTGACCGGCGCTGGGCTCGGTGACCTGGGCGGGTGGGACCCGTTCATTCGGCCAGCGCCTGAGGAGCCGGAGGCGGCGCCGACTCCGATGACTGTGACGAAGAGAATCGTTCGGCCCACCGATGCTCCGGTCGACGAGCAATGGGCTCAGACGGTGAAGCAGTTCGTTGCTCGCCGGGACGACGCCCTTGCCTGCGGCGATCCGCGTTTTCGTGGCGTCGCTTTTTCGGTGCCCGCGATCATCGACGTCGACTCGAAGGGCCAGGTTCAGTCGGTGCGTTTGGGCCTGTTCGAGGCGACGGGCGTCGGCGTCTGTGTCGAGCATCATCTGCGCGGGCTCACGGTCCCGGCTCCTCCGGCATCGAGTGGCACGGGGCTGATCGTCGAAATGCCGGTTTCAAGAGCGTCGCAGGAGGCTCCGATGGTCGATCCGACCGTGCTGGGCTCGCTCTCGACCGACGCGGTCCGCCGGGTGCTCGACGAACACCGGCAACAGATTCGGTACTGCTACGAGATGCTGCTGAACCGCTTCAATCGGCTGTCTGGCGCGGTCACGGTGAAGTTCGTGGTCGGGGCGAGCGGCGCAGTTGCCTCGGCGGCAGTGAAGCAGAGCACGGTGAACAACCTCGAGCTCGACGACTGCGTCATCGGGCGGGTGAAGAGCTGGGTGTTTCCGATGCCGAGAGGAGGGGGCGTCGCGATCGTCACTCACCGGTTCGTCTTCGGCGAGCAACGCTGACCGCGTGGCGTAAAGCGGGCTTTCAAGGAGTGGATTTCCGCTGCTCCACCCGGCGGTGGCGTTGTGGAGCTCGCGGCGTCTTCAACTTCACCCGATGCACCCACTGAGATAGGTTCTCGCCCTCATGACGCCTCAGCTCGGCCGCGCGATCCTCATGCTGGCGCTGTTCACCTCTTCGTTGGCGCTGGCGCAGGAAAAGCCCGCCGGCAAGGCGAAGGACAAGCAGGAGGCGCAGATCAACGAAGTCGAGAACGGCTTTTATTTCGGAGCCAACGGCGGCTTCTACATGATCTTCAACCCGCCGGCGGGCCCCGGCTCGAAGCAGTACGCGGTGCCGGGCCAGTCGGTGATCGCCGAGATGGGCATGGACTTCGGGTCCCGCATCTCGGTCGCGCTGTTCGCGATGGGCGCCTCGGTGCGCGCGGGCTCCGACTACACCGGCAAGTCGCAGGTCGACGGCGCGGGCAACGCCTGCAGCGGCAACGGCTCGGGCTGCCACCCGACCGCGTCGGGCGATCTCGCCAGCTTCGTGCCCGGCCTGTTGGTGCGCGCGAACCTGCTCGGCTTCGACGACAACCAGGACGTCACCCGCACCTGGATCTACATTCGCGCCGGCGCCGGCTATGTCTTCTACCAGCCGCACGCGTTGGTGCCGGGCAACGACATCATGATCTTCGGCGGCCCGGGCGTGGAGTACCACACCAAGCTCCGCCACTTTTCGATCGGCCTCGAGGCCGACTTCGTCTTCATGGCGCTGACGGCCTCCCTGGGCTTCCAGGTGGTGCCGACGCTGCGCTACTCGTTTTGAGCCCCGCGACCAGCCTGTAGCGCCGTCTCAAAACAGCCTGATCCTGCCCGTAAAACCTGTCCTGATCTGAGCGCAGGTACGCTAGCTTCTGCCCCCAAATGGACGAGCAGAAGAACGCGAACGGTCCCGGGCGGAGCGGCCGGAATGATCGCGGAAACAGTGGCAGAGGCCCTGGTGGCCCAGGTGGTTTTGGTGGTCGCAACGATCGCGGTCCCGGCGGCGGCAGAGGCCCCGGTGGGCCTGGCGGTCCTGGCGGCGGACGCGGCGGCGGTCGTGACGGCGGAGGCCGTGGCGGCCGCGACGGCAAAGGCCGCGGGCGCGACGGCAAAGGTGGCCGCGGCCGCGACGAAGGCGGAGGCGGTTACCGCGTCGTCAACGAGCTCTCTTCGGTCGAGAAGGCGCTCACGACCAAAGACTACGCCGCGCAGAAAGAGCCGCTCGAGGCGGTGCTCAAGGCCGTGCGCTCGATGCACGTCAGCTCGATCGAGAAGCTCGACGCCAACACCCGCGGCAAGCTGATCACCACCATCTTCCGGGTGGTGCGCCAGCCGAAGCCGGCCGGTGCCGACGCTCCTGCGGTGGAGGAGAAGCCGGCGAGCGCGATCGAAGCGGCGCCCGCGGCTGCTCCGGCCGAGCCTGCTCCGGCCGCCGAGGCTGCTCCTGCTGAAGCGGCGCCCGCCGCCGAGGCGAGCGAGCCTGCTGCCGCTTCTTCCGAGCCCGTGGAGGGTGAGGCCGCCGCTCCGGCAGCTCCCGCCGAAGGTGCACCTGCTGCCGAGGCTGCCGCTCCCGCGGGCCCCGACCCGAAGATCGGCCAGTGGCGCGACGTGATGTTCATCGTCGGCCAGATCTGGCGCGCGGTCGGTGACGAGCGAAACGCCGCGATGGCGTTCGCCGCGTCGGGCCGCAAAGAAGAAGAGAAGCAGGCGATTCAGACCTTCCACAAGACCGGCGACTGGAAGGAAGAGGCCAAGCTCCTCGAGGGCGGCAAGCGCACCCGCGACGCGGCCCGCATTCACGAGAAGAACAACAACTTCGCCGAGGCGCTGCGGCTGCACGAGCAGGGCGGCGACCTCAAGTCGGCGCTCCGCAACGCGGTCGCGGGCAACGACGAGGAGGCGATCACCCGCCTGGTCGGCCAGATGAAGGCGCCCGACGTGCGCGGCGTGCTCGAGAAGGCCGGCGCCTACGAGCGGCTGATGGACCTCTACGTGAAGTCGCAGGACTTCGAGGCCGTCGCCGGTCTCTACGAACGCGCCCGCCAGTTCGACCAGGCGGCGCTGGCGTGGGAGCGCGCGGGCAAGCTGTCGAACGCCCGCAAGTCGTACGAGCGGGTCAAAGACACCGCGTCGGCGAACCGGGTGCGCGAGCTCGAGGTGAAGAAGCTGATCGAGCGCGGCGACCGCCTCGGCGCTGCGACCTTGCAGGCAGGTGGCGGCCAGAAAGAGGCCGCGATCGGCACCCTCAAGGGTCTGCCGGCGATGAAGGCGTTTCGCTTCATGCTCAAGCTGAAGATGGACACCGAGGCGCTCGACTTCGCACGCGCCGAGGTGACCAAGCTGAGCGCGATCGGGCAGCACGTGTCGGCGGCGCGTTGGTACGAGATGCTCGCCGAGCCCGGCGCAGCGGCCGAGTCGTGGCTGAAGGCCGAGCGCAAAGACAAGGCGTTCCCCCTCTACGAGCAGCTGGGCGACTGGGCGAAGGCCGCCGAGCTCGCCGAGGCGTCGGGTCACCTCGACAAGGCGGAGCAGCTCTACGGCCGCGCGGGCAACCAGGAGGCGCAGGCGCGGGTGAAGGCGATGCCGCGCGTGCCGCCGCCGAAGCCGCCCGAGCCTGCGAAGGCCGAGGGTGAAGACGACGAGTCAGACGGAGACGGGACCAAAGCAACGTGAACGCTCCCCAGCAGGAAAAGCCCTTCGGCGAGGTCGAGGCCTCGCTCGAGAAAGCGGGCCGCGTCGAAGAGCTGATCAAGCTCTACGAGTCGCGGTCGCGCGAGGTGCCCTCCGCGGAGGAGGCCTCGCACCTGCTGTCGATGGCCGGAGGTCTCGCGCGTGAGCGCGTGCGCAACCTCCAGCGTGCCGAAGATCTGTTTCGCCGTGCGCTCGTCTACCAACCGACCTCCCGCGAAGCGCTGGAGGGGCTGAAGGCGCTGTTCGAGCAGCGCCAGGACTCGGGCGCGCTCGCCGAGGTGCTCGAGCGGCTCGCCGCGATCGAGACCGGCCCCGCCGCCGCGGCGCTGTACCTGAAGGCCGCCGATCTCTACGAGAGCAAGCTCAACCGCAACGACCGCGCGGTGCTCTGCTGTCAGCTGGCCGCCCGGGCCAACCCGCAGGAGCGTCAGGCATTTCAGCGCGCCCGCAAGCTGCTGCTGATCGAAGGCCGCTACCTCTCGGCCTACGAGTCGCTCGAGCGTGAGCGCGCGATCTTAGGTGAGCGCGATCTGCTGGAGGACTACCTCACCTTCGCCGAGAAGCTGGTCGACGACCCCGCGCAGCACGCGCTCGCCACCAAGGCGTTGGTGCGCGCGCTCGCGATCGACGGCAAGAACGCCCGCGCCCAGGCGGCCCAGAAGGCGATGGGCAAGCTGGAGTACGTGTGGAAGGACAAGGTCCGCACGCTCCGCAGCGCTTCGCTCGAAGAGCGAGACCGGCGCCAGGCCGCCCGCATCAGCCTCCAGGTCGCCCGGCTGTACGCGTTCTTCGAGCCCGCCTCGACCTCGAAGATGAAGGAGGCGCTCGACCGTTGCTTCCTGCTCTGGCCGGCGATGCCCGACGCGCTCGAGCTGCTCGAAGAGGTCGCGCTCAAGGCCGGCGATCACAAGCCGGCGGTCGCGGTGTTCAAGAAGCTCGCGACCGAGACCAAAGACAAGGGCGCCCAGGTCGATCTCTGGCTGCGCTCGGGCACGCTGTTGCTCAACCGCGCCTCCGACCCGGCCGGCGCGTTGGAGTGCTTCGAGAAGGCCGCCGGCATCGATGCGGGCCGCGCCGACGCGGTGGGCCTCGCCTCGGAGCTGATGATCGAGACCGAGCGCATTCCCGACGGGATCGCGCTGCTCGAGAAGCACCTCAAGACGCTGAAGGAAAAGCAGGCCCAGGTGGAGCTGCACCTTCGGCTCGCCGACGTCTGGTCGCAGATCGGCAAAGACGCCGAGAAGTCGCGCAAGCACCTCGAAGCCGCCTACGCGCTCGAGCCCGGCAACGCGCAGGCCGCGTACCGGCTGGCGAAGGTGTTGGTCGACGCCGAAGAGCTCGACATGGTTTGGCCGATCGCCGAGCTGGCGGTCTCCGCGCCCCGGCCGGTGAAAGAACGGGTCGCGCTGTGCGAGGCGCTCGCCACGCTGCTCGACGAGGCGGGTGATGCTCCGCGCGCGTTTCAGGCGCTCGGTTGGGCGCTGGTGTTGGACCCCGCGCGCCCCGGCATTCTCAAGGCCGCTCAAGACGCGGCCCAGAAGGGCAATGCGCACGCCCAGCTGGCGGTGGCCTTGCGCCGCGCGGCCCAGGTCGCTCCGCAGCGGGCCCAGGTCGATCTCTGGCGCACGCTCGCCAAGCTGACCCAGGTCGAGCTGCAGAAGCCGGCCGAGGCGCTGGAGCAGTGGGCCGAGGTGCTGAAGCGGGTGCCCGACGACGTCGAGGCGACCGAGGCGACCCAGGCGATTCGCAAGGCGCTCGCCGAAGAGCCGCAGGACCCGCGCGCGAAGCTCGAGGCCGAGGCGCGCAAGCTCGAGGCCTCCGCCGCCGATCCCGCGGCAGCCGCGGGCGTGTACCGGCGCATTCTCGAGAATCGACCCCGACTCGGTGAACACCCTGAAGAAGCTCGGCGGCGCCTGCGCTTCGTTGGGCCAGTGGGCCGAGGTGGCGAACGTGGCCGAGCGGCTCACCGCGCTGGCCGACTCGCCCGCCGAGCGTCAGGAGTGGCGCTCGCGGTTGGCCCAGCTCTACGCCGAGCGGCTCAACCGCAAGGAAGAGGCCGCGCGCCTCTACCTGAACCTGCTCGAGCAGGGCGTCGAAGCGGCCAACGTGATCGGCGGCCTGGAGCGCCTCGCCTCCCAGGGAATTCGTCAGGCCGAGATCAGCCGCGCGCTGGCGCCGTTCTACGCCAAGACCGGCGACCATCAGCGGCAGGTGGCCTCGCTGCTGGTTCAGCTGTCGAGCGTTCAGGATCGCGACGAGCAGAAGGGCCTGCTCACGCTGCTCGCCGACACCACCGAGAAGCACCTGCTCGACGTGCGGCAGGCGTTCGAGCTGCGGCTGCGTGGCGTCTCCCTCGATCCGTCGGACTCCACCTTCCGCGCCGAAGCGATTCGCCTCGCGCGCGAGCTCAAGGCGCACGCCGAGCTGACCCGTTTTCTCTCCGCAGTGGCGGCGCAGGTGCAGCAGAGCCAGCTGGCGGCGTCGCTGTTGGAAGAGGCCGCCGAGCTCGCCGAAGAGGGCGGGGCGATCGACGAAGCGGCGCTCGCCCACCTCGCGGCGCTCGAGCACGCGCCCGACGACGCCGGAGTGTTGTCGCGCCTGGTCGAGCTGTACGCGCGCGCCAAGCGCTGGCCGGAGTGCGACCAGGCGCTGCGACGCCGCATTCTACTCGCCGACGGCGAAGAGAAGGTGCTGCTCTACGGCCGGCTGGCCGAGGTGAACCAGGCGCTCAACCGCCCGCGCGAGTCGGCGATCGCGCTCACCGCCGCGATTCAGGCCGGCGGCGACGAAGCGACCCTGCTGCCCCAGGTGGCCACCTGCCTCGAGCAGTCGGGCCGCGCCGCCGAGCTGTCCGAGGTGCTCCAGCGGCTGATCAAGCTCGCCGAGGCCAAGGGCGACAAAGACGAAGAAGCACGGCTGCAGCTCAAGCGCGCCAAGCTGGTCGAGACCTCACTGGGCGACAAGGCCGACGCGATCGCCCGCTACGCCGACGTGCTGATGAAGAAGCCGTCGGACCCCGACGCGATCGCCGCGCTCGAGAACCTGCTCCAGGACGCCGCGCACCGCGAAGAGGCCGCCCGCGCGTTGCTGGTCGCCTACGACGCCGCCAAGGATCGCCGCAAAGAAGTGGCTGCGCTCCAGGTGATCGCCGAGTCGACCAAAGACTCGGGCGAGCAGATCAACGCGCTCAAGCGCATCGCCGGCGTGCAGATGCAGCACCTGCGGCAGCCGGAGCAGGCGTTCATCGCGATGGTGCAGGCGCTGCGCATCGCGCCGACCGACGCCGACATTCGCACCAAGGCGCGGGCGGCGGCCGAAGAGGCCGAGCAGCTCGACTCCTACGCCGAGGCGCTCACCGAGGTGTTGGCGCGCGATCTGGGCGGCGGGGCAGGGCCGCTCCACCGCGAGCTGGCCGAGCTGTACGAGAAGAAGCTCAACCAGCACGACCAGGCGGTGAAGCACCTCCACGAGCTGCTCAAGCTCGACGGCAAGAGCGTCGACGCGCTCGAGTCGCTGCAGCGGCTCCACCGCACCCGCGAGGAGTGGCACGACCTGGTGGCGGTCACCGAGCAGCTGGCGGTGCTCCGCGCCGACCCGGCCGAGAAGAACGCGCTCGACCGCGAAGCGGCGATGCTCGCCGAGCAGCGGCTCAACGACCTCGAGCGGGCGTCGATTCTCTGGCGGCAGATCGCCCAGCGCGACGCGCTCGCCAAAGACGCCGCCGCCGCGCTCGACAGGCTCTACACCACCACCAAGCGGCCCCACGAGCTGGCGTTCGCGCTCGAGCTGCGCCGCAACCAGGAAGGCCAGAGCCCGGCCGGCCGCGAGCTGGCGTACCGGCTCGCCAAGCTCCGGCAAGACGAGCTGAACGACTCCGCCGGCGCGCTGACGTTGTACCGGCAGATCCTCGCCGAAGACGGCGCTCACGAGCAGGCGAAGGAAGCGCTCGAGGCCTGGGCGCGGAGCGAGCGGCCCGACTCTTCGTCGGCGATGGAGATTCTCGACCCGGTGCTGGTGCAGTCGGGCGACCACCAGAAGCGAATCGCGATTCGCGAGGCGGTGATGGCGACCGCCACCGGCGATCAGCGCTCGCACCTGGCGGCGCAGATTCGCGCCATTCTCGAGCGCGACCTCAACCAGCCGCAGGCCGCGTTCATGTCGGCGCTGAAGGCGTTCACCGACGGCATCGATCGCGACGCGGTGCAGCCCGAGATGGAGCGGCTGGCGCGCGAGACCGGCTCGTACGAAGAGCTGGCGGAGATCTACGAGACCACTGCCGGCGAGCTCGACACCAACGACCCCGAGCACATCGCGCTGCTGCGCCGCTCGGCCGAGATTCGTGAGCAGCTGGGCGCCACCGACGACGCGGTGAAGGTGTGGCAGCAGCTGCTCGAGCTGTTGCCGCAAGACTCGCAGGCCCTCGACGCGCTCTCGCGGCTGTTCGAGAAGAGCCAGAACGCCCGCTCGCTGTCGGAGGTGTACTCGAAGAAGGCGCAGCTGGCGAAGGACCCGGCCGAGCGCTTCGAGCTGTTGCTCAAGGCCGGCGAGGCGCAGGAGAGCGCGGGCGACGACGGCGCGGCGATCGAGTCGTTCAAGCAGGCGTACACGATCAAGAAGACGCTCAAGGGCCTGCTCGCGCTCGACCACCTGTTCGGCAAGGCGAAGCGGCACCTCGAGCAGGCCGACGTGCTCGACCTCCTCGCCCAGGGCACCAACGACGACGACGCGCGCAAGAACTTCATCCTCCGCCGGGCGCAGATTCTCGAGCGCGAGAACCAGCTGGTGGAGTCGATTCGCTCCTACGCCAAGGTGCTCGACCTGGCCGAGACCGACGCCAACGCGGTGTCGGGCCTGGAGCGGTTGATCGCGATCGATCAGACCAAGGCCGAGGCGGCCCGCCTGCTCGAGCCGGTGTACCGCAAGCTGAACGAGCAGAAGAAGCTGGTGGAGGTGCTCGACATTCGCCTCGCCGGCGCCGACGCCAACCTGCGCATGCCGCTGCTCGACGAGATCGCGATTCTGCGCGAGGCGTGCGGGCAGAAGGCGATGGCGTTCGCGGCCCGGCTGCGCGCGTTCGCCGAGCAGCCCGAGGGCGCCCGAAACCTGAAAGAGCTCGAGCGCCTCGCCGCCGATCTCGGCGCATTCGAAGAGCTCAGCGCGGCCTACGAAGACATGCTGGAGCGCGGCATCGGTGAGCCGCTGGCCGGCGAGCTGTGGAAGCGGCTGGCGGTGATCTACGGCGAGCGGCTGGAGCGCCCCGACCTGGCGGCCCGCGCGTGGAACCAGGTGCTCGCCCGCGACCCGAAGAACGTCTTCGTGCTCGACGCGCTCTCGCGCATCTACCGGCGCACCTCCAGCTTCCGCGAGCTGTCGGTGGTGATGCGGCGGCAGCTGGCGCTGGAGACCGACGTGGTCGCCCAGATCAACCTTCTGTTCGAGCTGGCCAACCTGGCCGAAGAGACCCTCTCGGACAAGGCGCTGGCGGCGAGCTGCTACGCCGAAATTCTCGAGCGAAAGCCCGATGATGCGAACGCGATTCGCTTCTTGGGCCGGGTGCTTTCAGAGACCGAGCGGTACCCCGAGCTGGCCGCCCTGATGGCCCGGGAGATTCAGCTCGCCGAGACAAAAGGTGCGACCGAGGAGGCACTGGAGTTGATGGTGCGCCTAGGCCGGTTGAGACTGTCGAGATTGCAGGACCCCAGAGGGGCTCTGTCGTTGTACCAGGAGGTCTTGCGCCGCAAGTCGGCTCACGCCGGCGCGGTGGGCGCATTGGAAGAAATGGCGCGTTCCGACAACCCACTCAAAGGCGAAGCCGCCGCGACGCTGGAGCCGGTGTTCGCCGGCGAAGGCGAGCACCTCAAGCTGGTGCAGATGCTCGAGTCTCGCGTCGAATCCGAAGCGAACCCGGTCGAGCGCGTCAACCTGCTCAAGAAGATCGCCGAGGTCTACTCCACGCAGATGGACAACGCGGAGATGGCGTTTCTCGCCGCCGCGCGTGCGCTGCGCGAGCTGCCCGACGACGGCGGAGCGCTCGAGGCGTGCCTCAAGCTGTTCCAGAAGGCCGACGTTCACGACGAGATGATCGCGCTGTTGGGAGAGGTCGCTCCGAGAGCGGCCACCGAGCAGTCGCGCGCCAACGTCTACCGCTCGCTCGCCCGGCTGCAGGCGCAGAACGACGAGGCCGACGAGGCGGTGGAGAGCTGGAAGCGGGTGCTGGAGATCGACCCCGGCGACCCCGAGGCGCTCGAGGTCGTGGGCGGTCTGCTCGGCCGTCAGGGCCGGGTGAACGAGCTGATCGAGGTGCTGAAGCGCCAGCTGGCGATGGCGGAGGACCCCAACCGCCGCGCGGGTCTGATGTTCCAGATCGGCGTGCTCCAGGAGGAGCAGCTCAAAGACGGCGTCACCGCGCTCAACTCGTTTCGCCGGGTGCTGGAGCTGAAGCCCGACGACGGCCCGACGCTGGAGCGGATGGAGCGCCTCGACGAGCAGCAGCAGCGCTGGCCGGAGCTGGCCGACGTGCTCGCCCGCCGCTTGAAGCTTTCGTCTGCCGAAGAGCAGCCGGCTCTGAAGCACAAGCTCGCGTTGGTGCGCGAGACCCGGCTGCTCGACAAGGCCGGCTCGGTGGAGCTCTACAACGAGCTGCTGGCGCAAGACCCGAAGCACGAGGGCGCGCTGGCGCGGATGGAGGCGCTGGTCGCCAAGGAGCCGCAGAACCTCCAGGCGGTCGACGCGCTGCTCAAGGCCTACCGGTCTTCGGGCGACGTGACCAAGCTGGCGCAGCTGATCGAAGCCCGGGTCGCCGTCTCGCCCGACGGCTACGAGCGCAAGACGCTGCTGCTCGAGCTGTCGCAGGCCCGGCAGGCGCAAGACGAGCCCGAGCTTTCGTACCTGGCGCTCTGGCGCGCCTTCAAGGAAGACCCGAACGACCCCGCGCTCCGCAAGCAGCTGGAGAACGCCGCCGACGCGGCCAAGACGTGGGACGAGCTCGCCACCGCGTACGAAGAAGAGCTGCCCCGGGTCGCCGACAACGACGACGCGGCGATGGTGTGCCTCAAGCTCGGCCAGCTGTTCGAGCAGCGCATGCAGGAGCCCGAGAAGGCCGTCGCCTACTACGAGAAGGTGCGCGAGCTGTCTCCGGCCAACGCCGACAAGGCGCTCCCCGCGCTCGACCGGCTCTACGGAGAGCTGGAGCAGCCGATCAAGCAGGCCGACGTGCTCGACCTGCTGGCCGGAGGGACCCAGGAGCCGGGCGAGCAACTGGCGCTGCTGTTCCGCCTCGGGCAGCTGGCGAACGAGACCCTCGACGACCCCGACCGTGCCGCGGCGGCGTTCGAGAAGATTCTGCAGATCGATCAGCGCCATCTGCCGTCGCTGCGCAGCCTGGAGCTGCTCTACGACAACGCGAAGACCCACCAGAAGCTGTACCGGGTGCTCGAGCTGCAGAAGGACCTGGTGCAGGGCCCGGAGCGCGAGCGCATTCTCGGCAAGATGGCGGGCGTGGCGGCCGAGGGCCTGGCCGACACCGGCCACTCGATCGATCTCTACCGGCAGCTGCTCGAGAAGAACCCGCGCAACGAGCAGGCGTTCGCCGCGTTGGACAAGCTGCTCGAGAAGGGCGGCCGCTTCGACGAGCTGAAGGCGCTGCTCGAGGGCAAGCTGAAGATCACCATCGACCCGCGCGAGCTCGTTCGCCTGAACGAGCGGCTGGGCCGGGTGCTCGCCGAGCACTTGAACGCCGGCGACGAAGCGATCGCCTACTTCAAGGCGGCGCTGGAGCGCGACGCGCGGCACAAGGGCGCGCTCGAGGCGCTCCGCAACATCTACGAGAAGGCGAACCGGCGCGAAGACCTGGTGATCGTGCTGCGGCGGCTGATTCCGCTCCAGGAAGACGCCACCGGGGTGAAGCAGCTGCGCATTCGCCTCGCCGAGGTGCTGGCCGACGGTGAGCGGCGCGAAGAAGCGCTCGACGCCGCCCGCCGCGCGCTCGAGGTGGAGCCGCACCAGGCCGAAGAGCTCGACCGGGTGTACGCGGTGTTCGCCCACCTGAAGGCGTGGCCCGACGCGGTGCGCGCGTTGGAGCTGAAGAGCGAAGCCCAGCTGATGGCCGAAGATCGCGAGGCCGCGATCGAGACGCTGTTCCGCGTCGGCACGGTGTGGACCGAGCAGGCCGCCAAGCCCGAGGGCGCCGGCCCGTCGCTGCAGCGCATTCTCGAGATCGACCCGTCGAACAAGCGGGCCTACGAGCAGGCGCTCAAGCTGTACAGCGGGGTGAACGACTGGCGCGGCTACGCGTCGGTGATGGACCACTACCTCCCGCACCTGGTCACCGAAGACGAGAAGCTGACCACCCTGCGGCAGCTGGCCGACGTGCAGGAGCACAAGCTCGGCCACCCCGACGTCGCGTTCTTGCACATGTGCCGGGCGCTCCAGCTCGCGCCGTCTGACCCGACGGTTCGCGAGGAAGTGGAGCGTCTCGCCGACGTCACCCAGAGCTACGAAGAGCTCGCCACCGTCTACGAGGAGGTCGCCGACGATCAGCCGCGCGGCCCGCTCGCGGAGCGGATGTACCTCACGCTGGCGAAGGTGCACGACGAGAAGCTCGACGACACGCCGGCGGCCGAGTCGGCGCTGCGAAAGATTCTCGAGTTCGACCCCACCAACCAGCAGGCGCTCGACGCGCTCTCGGCGATGTTCCTCCGCCGCGGCCGCGACAAGGAGTACGTGGTCGCGCTGGAGCAGCAGCTCGAGGCGGCGCCGTCGATCGAGAAGCGCAAAGAGATTCTGCGCGAGATCAGCCGCGTCTTCAGTGAGCAGCTGCAGAACCCGGGCGAGGCGATGGCGGCGCTGTCGCGCGCGCTCGAGCTGGAGCCCGATCAGGCGACCCTGCAGACCCTGGTCGAGCTGCAGCGCTCGCAGGGCGATCACGCCTCGGTGGCGAGCACGTTGTTGCGCATGCGCGACATCGCGCCGACGCCCGAAGACCGCTCGCGCATTCAGGTCGAGGTCGCGCAGGTCTACGAGCGCGATCTGTCGGACGACGAAGCGGCGATCGAAGGGTTTCGCCAGGCGCTGGAGTTCGACCCCGGCAACACGGTCGCGCTCGACGCGCTCGAGCGGCTGTACACCAAGCTCGATCGCCCCGCCGAGCTGCTCGCGGTCTACGAGCGGCAGCTGGAGCTGTCGAACGACTACCGCGAGCGGGTGAAGATTCTCTTCAAGTCGGCGGCGATCTGGGAAGACCGGTACCAGAACCTCGCCAACGCCGACGCCTGCGTCGACGCGGTGCTGCAGGTCGACCCGCAGAACCTCCAGGGCATCAAGACGCTGGAGCGGCTGCGCAAGGCGCAGGGCCGCTGGGACGAGCTGATCGGCGTGGTCGATCGGCACATCAACCTGCTCAACAACCCGTCGGAGAAGGCCGACCTCTGCGTGGAGATGGGCGACATCTTCCACCAGCAGCTGAAGGAGGTGGATCGCGCCGTCACCGCGTACCACCAGGCCCTCGAGCTCGACCCGAAGTGCCGCCCGGCGATGCACGCGCTGGGCACCTTGTACGAGCGGTCGGGCAACTGGCCCTACGCGCTGGAGATGTTGGAGCGCGAGGCGCAGGCGGCGGGGCAGAGCGCCGAAGCGGTCGAGCTGTTTCACCGCATGGGCAAGATCAACGAGGACATGCTCCTCGACCCGTCGTCGGCGAAGCGCTGCTACCTGGAGGCGCTCAAGATCGACCCCGGGTACCTCCCGTGCATTCGCGCGCTGAAGGGCATCTACGAGATCGAGAAGGACTACGACTCGTTCGAGAAGGCGCTGATCGAAGAGGCGCGCCAGACCGACGACCCGCAGACCAAGTCGAAGGCGATGTTGGAGGTCGCCAAGTACTACGCCGATCGCAAGGAAGACAAAGAGACCGCCCAGGGCTACTACGAAGAGGCGCTCAAGCTCGACCCTCAGTCGCTGGAGGCCGCGCGGCCGCTCGCCGATCTCTACATCGCCAAAGAGAACTGGGAAGGCGGCGAGCGCATGCTCGACATCGTCGCCGTGGGGATGGCGAACCTGCTCCAGGGCGACCCCGACAACCAGGATCTGGCGCGCGATCTGTGCCGCCAGAGCTACCGGCTCGGCTACGTCTGCGAGAAGCTGCAGAAGAAGGACAAGGCGCTCACCGCGTTCGAGCGCGCCTACCAGCTCGACGCCACCTACCTGCCGGCGCTCGAAGGGTTGGGCCACCTGCTGGTGGCGGCGCAGCGGTTCGACGACGCGCTCAAGGTGTACCAGTCGATTCTGATTCACCACCGCGACGATCTGACTGATCTCGAGGTGGTCGAGATCTACTGGACGCTGGGCGACGTGCACATGCAGCAGAAGCAGCTCGATCGCGCGCTCAACCACTTCGAGAAGGCGCTCGCGATCGACCCCGGGCACGAGCCGTCGCTGCGCTCGATGGTGCTGATCGCCGAGCAGGAGGGCCGCTTCGAGAAGGTGGCCGAGCTGCGCCAGAAGCTGGTGCAGGTGCTCGACGGCGACCCGCAGTTCGAGGTCGCGGTGGGCCTCGGCCAGGTCGCGCGCGAAAAGCTCAACGACCTGTACATGGCGATCGACGCCTACCTGGTGGCGTCGAAGGTTCACCCCGACTCGCTCGACGTGCTCGACGCGCTGTACGTGCTGTACCGCGAGACCAAGCAGGGCCAGCGGGCCTCCGAAGTTCTGGAGAAGATGCTCCAGAGCCCGAACCTGCAGTCGGAGCCGCAGAAGGCGAAGCGGGTGTACTTCGCGCTCGGCGAGCTGGCGCGCGACGAGCTGATGGACGTCGAGAAGGCGACCCAGGCGTTCAACGCCGCGCTCGACGCCGACTACCGCTTCATCGAGGCGTTCAGCGCGCTCGAGGCGATGCTCGGCAAGGCGAAGAAGTGGAAGACGCTCGACGAGAACTACAAGCGCATGATCGGCCGCATGCCGAAGACGGAGGACACCCACGTCCCCCGCATGAAGCTGTGGCAGGCGCTGGGTGACCTCTACCTCAAGGTGATGAAGGCGCCCGACGCTGCGGTCGAGGTCTACAAGGTGGTGGCGGCCGGTCTGCCCGACGACTCCAAGGTGCAGGAGGCGTACGCGGAGCTGGCGGCGACCCAACCGGGCTACGAGAGCCAGGCGGTCGACGCGTTCAGGCGCGCGCTGCCGTCGTCGACCAACCCGGGCAAGATCGCGTCGGCGCTGGCGGAGCTGGCGGCGCGCCGCAAGGACTACGACTCGGCGTGGCTGGCGGCCCAGGTGGTCTCGGGGCTGATCGGCGAGGTCGGCACCGGCGAGCGCGAGATTCTCACCAAGCTGACCCCGTACGCGAAGAAGCGGGAGGTGGCGCAGCGCGCGCTCACCGATCGCCTGTGGACGGGGCACCTGTTCCACCCCAAGGCCCGCGGGCCGCTGGTGGAGCTGATGTCGATTCTCTACGAGCAGGCGGGGCACCTCTACAAAGAGGAGTTCGCCCGCTACCAGCTGAACCCGAAGCGGCACCTGATCGACACCAACACCGCGCAGGAATTCCAGCTCCACAACTTCAAGTACGTGGCGCGGCTGCTCGGCATGGAGGGCGTGGCGCTCTACTCACCGTTCTTGATCACCACCCGCGAGCGGATGGCGAAGAAGACGGCGGAGCCGCCTCCCGACCCGAATCTGGCGATCGAGATCTGCAACACCCACCCGGCGTGTCTGAAGGTGGGCGGCAAGTTCTTCGCGGAGACCGGGCAGAAAGAGGTCTATTACATGCTCGGCCGCACGATGGCGTACCTGCGGCCCGAGCTGGCGCTGGCGAACCGTCTGCCGGGCGAGCGGTTGGAAGCGGTGTTCCAGGCGGCGATCTCGTTCGCGACCGACCGGTTTCGCTTCACCGCCGACCCGCGGCGGCTCGACGAAGAGCGCCGCGCGTTGGAGCGCACCCTGACCGAGCAGGCGCGGTCGGGCCTGGTGCGGGTGGCGCGCGACTACCTGAAGACGGCGACTCCGAACGATCTGCGCAACTACATCGAAGGCGCGGAGCTGACCGCGGTGCGCACCGGCGCGTTCGTCGCCGGCGAGATCGAGCCGGTGAAGAAGATGGTGATGGGCGAGACCGGCTCGTCGTACCGGGTGCAGGCGCGGTCGAAGATCGCCGACCTGTTGGTGTTCGCGCTGAGCGAAGACCTCCACGCGCTGCGGGTCGCCGTCGGTACCAACGTCGAAGTGCAAGCGCGGCGTTGAGCGGAGCAGCGGTAACCGGGCGGGAACAAAAGGTGTGCGCTCAGCTCGCACCTTGGTGACGGAACCTGATCGTGTATTAAGGCGTCCGTTGGCTTGACCCGCTGTTTCCGCACCCCTACGCTTAGCTTCTAAGTCCCTCGGTTTTAGCGTGAGAATTCATGCGCTTCGTATGTGAGAGCTGCCGCGCGCAGTACATGATCAATGACGAGAAGGTCGGACCTAAGGGCGTCAAGGTCCGCTGCCGCAAGTGCGGCTACGTGATTCTCGTCAAGCGCGCTGATGCGCAGGCCTCGAAAGGTCCGTCTTCGCAGCCCAGCCCGCCGATGCCGGCCGGTGACAACGAAGACGCGATGGCGACGCAGGTGCTCAACAACCCGCTCGCCGGCGAAGGCAGCCCGCTGGGCACCGACCCCGACAAGACCTCGCAGGAGTCGAAGAAGGATCTGCTCTCGGGCGTGGGCGACGACGAGATCGGCGCGGTGTTCGACCAGGTGCTGACCTCGGGCACCCACCCCAAGCAGTCGCTCGACGACGCGCTCGAGGGCAAGAGCTCCGAGAACGGGTTGGGGCTCGGCGACGAGCAAGACGACCGGATGAGCACCCGGGTGCTCGACGCGGCGGTGGTGCAGAAGCTCGCCGAAGAGAGCGCCGATTCTCCTTCGAACGGCGCGAACGGCCACGGCTCCAACGGCCACGGCAAAGACGAGGTGCCGCAGACCGACTGGTTCGTCGCGATCGACGACAAGCAGACCGGCCCGCTCACGCTCGACAAGATCAAGGAGCACTGGGACCGCGGTGAGATCAGCCCCGACTCGCTCTGCTGGCGCGCGGGCTTCGACGACTGGATCCCGGTGTCTGACGTCTCGGCGCTCGCCTCGGTGTTGGCGCCCAAGCCGGCCAAGCCGATCGTGATCGGCGCGACCGCGCCTCCGCCGGGCTCGGTGGTCTCGGTGCCGGTCGAGTCTGCGTTCAGCGCGGGTGGCGTGACCAAGACGGTGCAGGGCCAGGCGTTGGTTCCGCTGGCGGCTGCTCCGCAGGAAGACACCGGCACCTGGAAGCCGTCTGCCGCGTCGGCGCTGTCGTCGCTGATTCAGGACGAGATGGCCGCGCTGGCGAAGCCGCCGGTGAAGGCCGCCGCGCCCGAGCCGGTGATCGAGACCAAGGGGCTGCTCGACCTGCCGCCTCCGTCCGAGAACTCGATGAACGGCAAGAATGGCGCGCACGCGCCGATGCCGCCCACGTCTTCTCCGGCATCGAGCTCTTCGCAGGCGATGCGCGCCGCGAACCCGTACGTGGCGACTCCGGGAGCGACCTACTCGTCGCCCGGCGTCACCCAGTACCGGCCGAAAGAGAACAAGAACCTGATTCTGATCATCGCGATCGCCGCGGGCGTGGTGGTGATCGGTCTGTTCGGGACGATCTTCTGGTTGGCGAACCGCACCCCGCAGGTCGTGATGGTGCCGCAGCAGCCTCCGCCGGTGCAGCAGCAGGTGGTTCAGCAGCCTCCGCCGGTGCAGAACACCAACACCGCGCCGCCTCCCCAGCAGGCGAACAACACCGTGGCTCAGGCGAACCCGCCTCCCGCTCAGCCCAACGGCGCTGCTCCGGCGGTGCCGAATGGCGCGGTGGCGGCGAACAACGCGGCTCCGCAGCCGAACCAGCCGGCTCAGCCTGCGCGTCCCGCGATGCCTGCCCAGCCGCACGGTTCGGTGAGCGGCACGACGCACAACAACGGCACCGGCGGCACGCACGTCGCAGCCAACGCGCCCGAACCGAAGCACGAAGAGCCGACGAAGGCCGAGCCGCCGCCCAAGGCGGGGAAGAGCAACAAGGCCGACGACGACGACTTCGACAAGGAGTTCGGCGGCAGCAGCGGTTCGAAGTCGACAGCGCCCGCCAAGAACGCGCAGCCCGCGGCTGAGTCGGGCGGCAAGAAGAAGGACGTCTACATTCCGGCGGCGCCCGGTGGCGGCGGCTCCGAGGTCAAAGACTCGCTCGGCCAGTCCGACGTGATGGAAGTGGTGCTGGCGAACAAGGCGGGCCTCGCTTCCTGCGCCGACCAGCAGCACAAGAAGGATCCCGGGACCTCGGGCAAGCTGGTGATGAAGTGGTCGATTCTCTCCAGCGGCAAGACCTCGAACGTCTCGGTGGTCTCGGAAGAGTTCAAGGGAACGACGATGGCGAACTGCGTGGGCGCTCTGATCAAGGGCATGCAGTTCCCCAAGTCGAAGAATCCCGGCGACCCGATCGTCTTCCCGTTCAAGTTCTAACGGGCTGTAACCTCACCCCGGAGCGCTTTCGCGCTCTCGGCCCTCTCCTGTCAGGAGAGGGGTGGTGGGGCATGACTTCCGGCACATGTGAGGCTTGAGCGCGCCCCGTACCTTGCCGCGCATGAACCTCACACTCCTGCTGTTGACCGCTGTCGTCCCGTTGGACCTCTCGAAGCTTTTGCCGATGCCAGGCGACGAGGGGGCGTCTTCCTACTACCGCCTGGAGCACGACGAGCGCGGGGCGTTCATTCGCTCCGACTACCGCCCCGGGATGAAGACCGAGCGGCTGGCGCTCGAGCTGCCCGAGAGCGCGCGGGCAGGCAGGCACGTGCTGCATTGGCGCTGGCGGGTGAACGTGCTGCCGAAGGGCGGCGATGAGTGCGTCGACGGCAAGCGCGACTCGGCGGCCTCGGTCTACATCGGCTGGCGGCGGGGGCTGCGCTGGTACGGGCTCAAGTACGCCTGGAGCACCGCCGGTAAGCGCGGCGCGATCTGCGACTCGAAGAGAAACCCGTTTCTGGTCGGCGACGCGGTGCTTCTCGAGAGCGGAGCGCCGGTCGGTGACTGGATCGAAGAGAAGGTCGATCTCGAGTCCGAGTTTCGCGCGCACTTCGGCGGCGACGAGGTGCCCGAACTGCAAGGGATCGCGATTCTGAGCGATGGCGACGCCACTGAGTCACCGGCGAGCGCCGACTTCGGCGGCTTCGAGCTGGAGGTGCTCCAGTGAAGGCCCTGGTGATTCCCCGGTACGGGCTGTCGTCGGTGCTCGAGGTGCGCGAGCTGGAGGCGCCGCAGCCGAAAGCAGGTGAGCTTCGAATCAGCGTTCGCGCCGCCGGGCTGAACTTCTCGGAGGTGAGCGCGCGCCAAGGGCTGTACCCCGATGCGCCCAAGAACCCGGCAGTAGTCGGGTACGAAGTGGCGGGCGTAGTCGACGCGCTCGGCGAAGGCGTGACCGGCTTCGCCCGTGGCGATCGCGTCTGGGCGCTGACCCGTTTCGGTGGCCACGCCGAGCAGGTCTGCACCGGCGCCGGGCTCGCGCGGAAAATGCCGGCGGGATGCTCCTTCGAGACCGCGGCGGCGCTGCCGGTGGCGTACGCGACGGCCCAGTTGCTGGTGGCGGGCTACGGCACGGTGCGACCGGGTGAGCGGGTGCTGGTGCACATGGCGGCCGGAGGCGTCGGGCTGGCGGCGATCGATCTGCTCCGCCGGGTACCCGGGGTGACGATCTTCGGGACCGCGTCGGCGTCGAAGCACGAGCTGCTGCGGGCGCGCGGCGTGGCGCACCCGATCGACTACCGGTCGCTCGACTTCGAGGCCGAGGTGATGCGGCTCACGAACGGGAAGGGCGTGCAGGTGGTGCTCGACCCGATGGGCGGCCGGAACTGGAAGAAGAACTTCCGGGTGCTGGCACCGCTCGGGCGGCTGATGGTGTTCGGGCTCGCCAACGCCACCCGCGCCGGCACCCGCAGTCTGCTGCTCGCGGCCTCGCAGGTACTTCAGGCGCCGCGTTGGTCGCCGATGACGCTGATGGACAACAACCGCGGAGTGATGGGGCTCAACATGGGCCACCTCTTCGATGAGACCGAGCTGATTGCGAACGGCCTCGACGAGCTGCAGCGGTTGTTCGACGCCGGTGAGATCAAGCCCGAGGTGGACCAGGTGTTTCCTTTCTCGCGCGCTCCGGAAGCACACGAGCGAATCGAGCGCCGCGAGAACGTCGGGAAAATCATTCTCGTTCCAGACGTGATCCCCCTCCCCCAACAGGGGGAGGGTGCCCAAAGGGCGGGAGGGGCGTCACACCGAAGCCCGTTGCTCCTGGGAGGCGCCCGATGAAAGCCGTCATCACCGGAGCGTCCTCTGGGATCGGCGCCGCACTCGCGCGCGAGCTTCACAGGGCAGGCTGGGATCTCATTTTGGTCGCGCGTCGCGAATCTCTGCTGCGAGAGCTCGCTGGCGAGCTCGGCGAGCGATGCCAGGTGCTGGTGAAGGACGTCGCCGACGGCGTCGAGTGGTTCGCCGAGCTCGGGCCGATCGATCTGCTGGCGAACAACGCCGGCATCCAGACGGTGGGCGCGTTCGCCGACTCCGACCCGATTGCCGACGCGGAGGTGCTCGCGGTCGACCTGGCGGCCCCGATCGCGCTGGCGCGGGTGGCCAGCAAGGCGATGGTGGGTCGCGGCACTGGGGTGGTGGTGAACGTGTCATCGGTCGCTGCGCTCACGCCGCCTCCGGGCATGGCGGTGTACGCAGGTGCAAAAGCGGGGCTGGGAGCGTTCTCGGAGGCGCTCGCCGATGAGCTGCGCGGCACTGGCGTGCACGTGCTCACGGTCTACCCGGGGCCGATCATCAACGGTGGACCTCAGGAGGCCTACGACGTCTACGGACGGCAGTCGGTCGCGGGGAAAATGCCGGTCGCCACTGCGGCGCAGATCGCGGTCGAGATCAGACGAGCGATCGAACGGCGCAAGCGCAGGTTGATCTACCCGCGGTTCTATTCGCTCACCTGGTGGGTGAATGCGTTCGCTCGATGGGTGGTCGGGAGGTTCACGCCGCGGGTCGGTGGCGTGACGCCGCTCCCAAGGAGTGCCACTTGAGCGCGCTCGTTCAGTTCGCGCTGCTCGCGGCGAATCCGGTCGGCGGGCTGCTGGTCGCGGTGCCCTACGCGTTGGTGCGTCTGGATTTTCCCGCCTGGGCCACCGTGCTCGCCGGGGCTCCGCTGGCGTACCTGCAGGTGGTCGCGGTCGATCTCGGCTGGGGTCTGTTCGATCGGTTTCCCGCGTGGCGCCGATTGCTCGAGAAGCGGCGCAGCCCACGGGTGGAGCGCCTGCTGCAATCGCGCGGTGGCTTCTGGATCACCTTCGTCGCCGCTCCGCTGATCGGACCGTGGCTGGTGATGGCGTTCATGCGCTACGCGCAGGTGCCGCAGCGCAGGGTCGCCGCGCCGATTCTGCTTTCGTTGCTTGCGACGGCGGCGGTGGTGGCGGCGTTGACCAGACTTGGGCTCGTCGTTGCCGGAGGCGGGTCGTGACCCCCTCATCCGCCCTTCGGGCACCTTCTCCCGTGGGAGAAGGAGTACTTCTCGCGCTCCTGCTCGCGACGAGCGCGGGCGCCGAGGCCTGGTACTCCGGCGCGGCGATGCCGCTGACCTCGTACTCGTCGGATACCGGCCTCGGCTTCGGTGCGCGTGCGTTCGCCCAGCGGCTCGGCGACGGCGAAGAGCGGCCGATCAAGCTCGAGGCTCAGGCGTTCGGGACCACCTACGGCCAGCAGTTCCACTTCGTCAGCCTCGATGTTCCGCACGCGTTCGGTACCCGCATGCGGCTCGAGGTCCTCGGCGGCTACCGGAAGGACATCGCCGCTCCGTATTACGGCATCGGAAACGACACTTCGCCGTCTCAATCTGTCGCCGAAAGTCAGTATGTGTACAGGGAAGAGGCTCCAATGGCGCGACTGCGAATGCGCTGGCCGATCGCGGGGGCGCTCTCGGTTCTCGCCGGGTACCGCTTCCTCGATCAGCACGTGCAGGCGGCCGCGGGCTCGTTGCTCGCAGAGCAGTCGCCGTTCGGCAGCCGAGGCGGCCGTTACGGTGAGCTCTCGGCAGGGCTGGCGTTCGACACCCGCGACGACGAGCTGGCGCCGGTGCGCGGCGTGCTGCTCGAGCTCACCGGCCGGGCGACGCACCCCGCGTTCGGGAGCGAAGCGGCGTCGGCCGGGGTGTTCGCGGCGGTGTCGGTCTACACCGAGATCGCTCCGCGCCTGGTGTTGGCCGGCCGCTTCGCCTTCGACGCCACCACCGGCGAGGTGCCGTTCGATCGCCTTCAGGACTTCGGCTCGCTCACCACTCCGTTCTACGTGGTGAGCGGAGTCGGCGGCGCGCTCACCGTGCGCGGCCTGCTGCAAAGCGAATACGTCGGCCCGGTGAAGGTGATCGGCAATCTCGAGCTTCGCTACAAGGCGATCGACACCACGGTGCTCGGCCATCGCGTCGGGCTCGCCGGCGTCGCGTTCGTCGACGAGGGCAGGGTGTTCGTACCCGGTCAGCCGGTCGCTGCCGGCGGCATTCACACCGGTGTGGGCAGCGGCCTGCGGTTCTTCCTCGGCGACTCGGTGCTGCTGCGCGCAGACGCCGCGTTCGCCGAAGGCCGCACGCGCATCTACGCCGATTTCGGCTACAACTTCTGAAGATGACCTCGCGGCCCATCGAGGTGGCGGAGCTCGGACGCGCCGAACCGTGGCTGCGTGCACTGGGCCTCGCGACCTGGGCGTTCGTAGGAATTTCGCGCTGGAGCGAGAGCCCCGATGTCAGCTGGGTCGCCGCCTGGGCGGTGTATGGCGGCGCACAGCTCGCTTCGGCGTTTCACGCCCGGCTGCCGCGCCCATTGGCGGTGGCGCTGCTGGCGGTGCAGAGCCTGGCGGTGGTGGCGATGCCGTACCTCGGCTTTCGCGGCTTCGAAGGCCTGTTGCTGGCAATCGTCGCCGCGCAGGTGCCGACGGTGCTCCCTCAGCGAGCCGCATGGGGTTGGGTGGCTGGCCAGTGGTTCCTGCTCGCCGCGGCGGTGGCGCCCTTCACCGACTCTCGCGCCCGGCTCGACATCTTCGGCGCCTACTCGGCGTTCACCGCGTTCACGATGTTCGTCTACTACCTCCACGCGCAAGAACGCCGGGCCCGCCGTGCCGCCGCGGCCGCGCACGCCGAGTTGCTCGCGACCCGCGCGCTGCTGGTGGAGCAGATTCGCCAAGGCGAGCGCACCGCGTTGGCGCGCGAGCTCCACGACTCGCTCGGTCATCAGCTCACCGCGTTGCGCATTCAGCTCGAGGTCGCGGCGAAGACCGGCGGCACGCTCGACCAGGCGCAGAAGATCGCCGGTGACGCGATGGGCGAGCTGCGCTCGGTGGTCAGCGGGCAGCGCCAGGCTCCGTTCGCCCTCGGAGAGGCGATTCGTGCGCTCGCCTCGGGCATCCCGACTCCGGTGATTCACTTCGAGGGCCCGGCGGAGCTCGAGGTGGCCGACCCGGCCAAGGCGCACGCGATCTTCCGCGCCGCGCAGGAGCTGATCACCAACGCGGTGAAGCACGCGCAGGCGAAGAACGTGTGGGTCACCCTGATGAGCACCGGCGTGCTGGAGCTGAAGGTGCGCGACGACGGCAACGGCGCGGCGAAGCTCGAGCGCGGCAACGGCCTCCAGGGGCTCACCGAGCGCATTCAGGCGGTCGGGGGCACGGTCGAGCTCAGCCCTCAGCGCGGCTTCCCGGTGCACATCAAGGTGCCGCTGTGATTCGGGTGCTGCTCGCAGACGACCAGGCGCTGATTCGCGAGGGCATTCGCCAGCTGCTGACCCTGAGCGGCGAGATCGAAGTGATCGCGGAGGCCGACGAAGGCACCAAGGCGCTGGAGCTGATTCGCGCGAAGAAGCCGCAGGTCGCGCTGCTCGACGTGCGAATGCCTGGGCTGACCGGCGTCGAGGTGACCCAGCGGCTGCAGAAGCTCGGCGACGCGACCCCGGTGCTCCTCCTCACGACCTTCGACGACGACGCGGCGCTGCTCGAGGGGGTGCGCGCGGGCATTCGCGGCCACCTGCTGAAAGACATCGGCTCGGCCCAGCTGCTGGAGGCGATTCGAACGGTGGCCCAGGGCGGCACCCTGATTCTGCCGGCGCTCACCCAGCGGGCGGAGACGTTCGTCAAAGGCGCCAGCGAGACCTTCGAGGCGGCGACGCTGCCCGACACGCTCACCGACCGCGAGGCAGAGGTGCTCCGGCTGCTGGCCGGCGGCTACAGCAACCGCGAGATTGCCGACGCGCTCGGGATGGTCGAGGGCACCGCCAAGAACCACGTCTCGAACATTCTTTCGAAGCTTGGGGTGAGAGACCGCACCCGGGCTGTGCTCAAGGCGATCGCCCTAGGCTGGTTGACCTCGCCCCGCTAGGCTTGGGCCGTGTCGTCGTTGCTCGCCGCATCGCCCCAGCTGCCCGACCTCCCGCTGAGGCCGGTGAAGGAATGGGGCCTCAAGGAGCTCGAGCGGGTTCGCCTGATTCTGCGCGGCGGCTCGGTGATCGAGTGGCGCAAGCTCCATTTCAAGACCCGCGAAGAGGTCGACCGGTTTCTGCGGCTCTGCCAGATCGACCCGTCGCGGCCGTGGGACGAGGAGTGGGCGCGCACCATTCTGAGCGACTCGGTCGAGTACCTGCGCAAGACGTTCGATTACAAGGTCGCCGACCCGGTCGCGAACCCCGAGCGCATTCACGACCTCTTCCTCTACGCGTCGGGCGCGATGGAGCCGAAGAAGTACCGGAAGATCGCCTGCATCGTGCTGAAGGTGATGCACGTGATTCAGCACATCGAGGGCCGCGACCTGATGTTCAAGCTCGCGATCTCGGAGGCCGAGGTCGCCCAGCTGGTCTCGGAGCGCGTCGCCCAGGTGGTGGCCGACTTTCAGGCGAAGAGCGACGTGATCATCGAGTTCTCCGACTCGATCAAGACCCGCGAGTCGATCATCACCAAGCTGATCGCCAAGCGCGAGTCGGTGGCGGCGCAGATCTACGACCGCACCCGGTTCAGGATCATCGTGAAGCACCGGGAAGACGTGCTCCAGGTGCTGTACTTCCTCACCCAGCGACTGATCCCGTTCAACTTCGTGATGCCGACGCAGACCGAGAACACGCTCCTGAACTTCAAGGAGCTGCTCGAGCAGCACGATCACCTGAAGAAGTTCGAGAAGCAGCTCCACCTCGACGTCGACTACGAAGAGCGCGAGGAGCACAAGCGCAAGTCGGGCAACAAGTTCTCGGGGCGCGGTTACCGCATTCTCAACTTCGTCGCCGACGTGCCGATTCGGCTCGACTCGTTCTTGCCGCCGCCCGAGCGCGACGAGCGCCAACGCAAGGGGCGAATCGCGCTGGCGCTGTGCGAGTTCCAGATCTGCGACGAGGTGACCGCGGTCGCCAACGAGCAGGGAGAGAACTCCCACGAGGAGTACAAGGACCGGCAGCGCAAGGTGGTGCTGAAGCGCCTCAGCCGCGGCCTGGTCGTCCCCCGGCGCGGCGAAGAGAAGTGACTCAGTTCTTGGTCACGTAGAAGCCGGCCAGGCACATCTCGTCGCTGGTTCCTTCTCCCCACTTCACTTCCGTGTCGGAGCTGCTGGTGTCGAAGCCGCACTCCAGGGTCACCGCGTCGCCCGGCACCACGTCGAAGGGCTGCTGGTAGAAATAGAACTGCTGCCAGTGAAAGTCCCAGTGCGGCACGTCGACCAGGCACTCGGTCGAGGCGCCGCGCGCGCGTTCGACCCGCATCGTGCGCCCCAGCGTGTGCATGTGGGGGAACACGCCGAGCACGTGGTAGGTGTCGGTGCCCGTCAGCGTGGTGGTCATGCCCTGCGTGATCGACGCGAGGTGCGGCGGGAGATCGAGGCCGGTGTCGGCCAGCCCGAGCACCATCGCTTCGTGATCGACGGAAGGCTTCAGCGTCAGCGCCACCGTGGTGCGATCGGGTGCGGCGCCGTTGGCGAGGTTGTAGTGCACCTGCATCACCACCTTGTGGCCACCGCTCAGCCTCACGCCCGTGCCCTGTGGGTAGAACGTCGCGCCCGCACCGGGAGCCCAGCCGGCGAGAACGCTGAAGCCGCTGTCGACACGTGGGCCTCCGAAGCAGGTGTACCCAGGCCCGGGCTCGGCGGCGTCGAGCATCTGTGCCTGCGTCTCGGCGTCGGGGTCGGTGAGCCCGAAGAGCAGCACGTGATGTACCTCGCGCGGCTGTCCGGCGTTCACCTGATACGCGGTCAGAAAGGCGTCGGCGCCGATGGCCGGGTCGACGATGAAGCAGCGGTAGTCGTCGGAGCCGTTGCCCGCTGGCGTGTAGTCGAGGCCGAGCTCGAGGGTGGTGGTCACCTCGGTGAGCGCGGTGAGCGCCCGCGGCGTCGGCGGCGGCAGGGCGGCGCCTTCGGGTGCTCCGTCGTCGGCCCACTGCGAGAGCGTGGCGAGCTCGTCGCCGGTCAGCCAGCGCGCGTCGACGTACTGCTGGCAGGCGCCGGAGTTGTCGACGTGCCACGGCGGCATCGTGCGCGACTGGGTGGCTGACTTGATCGCCGCCGCCTGGGCCTTCACTTGCGCGTAGGTCGCGAGCGGGAATGGCGCCAGGCCTCCCTCGACGTGGCAGCCCAGGCAGCTGCGCGCGAGGATCGGCGCGACGTCGCGGTGGTAGCTGACGGCCTCCGTTGCAGGAGGGGGACCTGGCTTGCTGCCGCCGCAGGCGAACAGCAGAGCAGCGGTGAGTGGAGCGAGGCGCATGGGTTCTCCGTGACGAGTCGCGCCTGAAACTCGTGAGCCGAATTTTCTGGGAAGTCAGCGCGCCGGCTTCAGCGTCTTGCAGTCGCGGTTCGGCCCCAGCGACTCGAGGCCCTTGCGGAGCACGGCGCGATCGGGCGCACGCTCGCTCCAGACCAGGCAGACGGTCTCTTCGTCGTGGCCGGTGAAGTGGAACGCGCCCTGAATCGGAGCCAGGTTGCCACAGGCGAGCTCGCCCGGCGTCGCGACGGGGAACGAAGCGCCGCTCGCGTCGTACACCACCAGGTCGAAGTACCACTTCGATTGCGGAGCGCAGGTGGCGAAGGCCTTGAACGCGTCGCCGTCGCGGAAGACGCCGTCTTTGGTGATCTCGGCGCCGTCTTCGCGGCTCAGCGTCAACGCCACCGTGCCGCCGCCTTTGACGTGGGTGATCACGGGCAGCTGGCTGACGATCACCGCGGCGAGGCAGGCGGCGGCGGCGAGCGCGGCGAACGCGACGAGCTTTCTGCGCAGCGGCACCACATTCGACGTGCGGGCAGGGCTGTCCCTCACCCCGGAGCGCTGCGCGCTCTCGGCCCTCCCCCAAAGGGGAGGGAGCTCGCTCGCGTCGGCCTTGATCGAATCGAGGCAGGCACGGCAGGCGCCACACGCCAGCAGGTGCTCGGCGATTCCCGCCCGCTCGATCTGCGGCAGCTGCCCGAGCTGGTACTGCTCCAGACGCAGCCAGCTGATCGGCTCACCGATGCAGGTCATGGCGAGCCTCCTTCCTGTGCTGCGATCTCGTTGGCGGCGACACGAATCGCGTCGAGCCGGTAGCCGATCGTCTTTCGGCTGAGCCCGAGCAGCTGCGCGATCTCTTCCAGGCCCAGGTCGTCGACGTAGCGGTAGGTGAGAATCTGGCAGTGCTCGTCGTCGAGCCTCCGCACCAGCTTGCGCAGCAGGTCGTGGGTGATCGCCCGATCGTCGAGCAGCGTGCGGGCGGGCAGCGCAGGCGATTCAGGTGTGAGCAGGCGGGCACGGTTCGACTCGTCGCGAATCAAGGTGAGACAACGGTTGGTCACTGCGCGGTACAGGTACGGCAGATCGAGGGGCACTCCGGGGCGCTGCAAGAGCTCGACGAACAACGCCTGCACCACGTCGGAGGCGTCGGCGTCGCTGCCCAGCATGCGCGCGGCCTTCCGGCGAAGCGCACGCCCGTAGAGTTGGTAGGCCTCCATCGCGAGATCACATCACTGACACTTTCCGGCGAGGGCGCCAAAGTTTTTGCAGTTCTCGCCGCCGTCCAGGTCGAGCGCGTCGAGGTCGCAGGTGCCGGCGTCGTCGAGCACCAGCTGCTGCGCCTTCGCCCCGATGCAGACCCCCGACGCGCAGTCAGAAGAGCGCAGGCACGGGTTCCCGTACTGGAGCTGGCCCTGAACCGGCACGCAGAGGAACGGCATGTTGGGGTGGAGCTGCTCGCACACCGCACCGGTGGGGCAGGGCGAGTTGCACCCCGAGCAGATGCCGTGGTCCGAGAGGGGCAGCTGGGCGCAGACCGCGTTGGTGGTGCACTGGCCGGGGCCGCCGTCGAGCGCGCACACGTCGCCGATGGGGAGATTCGACAGCTGCACCGGTGGTGCCTGACAGCCCTGGGTCGCCTGCACCCGAAGCTGGGCGAGGGTGGCTTGTGAGAGGCCCTCTTTCTGCACGTAGAAGGTGATCCCGCGGTAGGTGTGCGGCGCACTGAACTCCGCTTGGACCTGGGTCCAGTCGGCGGAGCCGAGGGTGCCGCTGAAGTCGATGGTGCCATCGTTGTTGAAGTCGGCGGCCAGGCTCACCTGCGCTTCAGGGTCGAACTTGCCCACGCTGGTGAAGAGCAGGCACTGCGCGTCTTGCTCGACCGTCAGCTGCGACAGTCGCACCAGATCGAAGTTGCCTGCGTCGCTGCAGTCGCCAGGGCCGACGCAGGCGAGGCTGAGCATTTCGACGCCGAAATCGTTCGGGTCCCAGGTCGAGACCTTCACCACATTGCCGTGCTCCACCTTCCAGCTGCAGAGGTGATCTCCACACCAGTCGGAGAAGCCGGGGTCCTGGGTCACGTTGCGATCGCAATCGGCGAACATGGTGAGCCATGCCACCAGCGAGAGGAAAAGCGCCTGGCCGAGCTTTTTCATGGAGCCTCCCCGAAGCGGAACCGGGCGCCGGTGACCACCGCGAGCCCACCGCTGTCGTGCGTTTGCGCGAACAGGTTCTTGGCGATCGGCGCGTAGTCGAACGTCGCCTGCACGAAGAACGACCACCGCGAGACGCTGAGGGTGACCCCTCCGGCGGCCTCGACGACGGGGCCCAGCCAGCTCTCGTTGTTGGCGACGCGGGCGCCGTTCTGAAACTGGTCGAGGCCGAGGGTCGCCAGGCCTGCGCCGGCGCCGGCCTGCGCGTAGATGCCGAGCCAGTCGAACACCAGCCGCGAGTACAGACGCGCGAGCAGCACCGCGCGATAGGCGTTGAGTGAGGCGCTGTCGGAGGTGCCGGTGCCGAGATCCCGGTGGAAGGTCTGGTTCGAGAGCGTGCCGAGCTCGAGCTGCACCGCCAGGTGGGGTACCAGCTCGCGCGAGACTGCGGCGTCGACGCGCAGTCCGAGGGAGCCGCCGCGGTAGCCGAACTCGCCCAGCGTGTTCACCCAGGTGTCGTGCTGGCCGCCGACGAAGCCGGTGTCGAGCTGCAGCTCCCACTTCGAGCCTTCGGTACGCGGCGGCGCTTCCAACAGCGGGGCGCTCAGCGACGCGTCGGGTCCGCCCTTGGGCGCGGTGGCGTCGAGCAGCACCGGCTGGCACTTCGTCGGGTCGTCGGCCGGGAGCACGGTGATCACATCGTCTTGCAGCTCGAAGTGGCACTGCACCGCGCCCGAAGGCCTGCCGACCACCGCGTCGTAGCTGCCGGCGATCAGCGAGAGACGAATCGCCGCGCCGGGCGCCTTCTCGACCTCGGCCATCACCGCTCCGCTCGGGCGCTTCTGCACCAGCACCCGGGCGTCGAGCTTCGCCGGCAGCTCGAGCTTCGCCTTCGCCTCCGACGGCCAGGTGACCGGCAGCTCGTCCTGGCCGGCGAGGTTGTTCTCCAGCGTCACGTGCTGCTCGCCGACGGCGGTGCGCGCGGTGGAGGCGAGGGTGTGGCGGTACGCGTAGCGGTAGGCCTCGTCGAGCGACACCCGGCCGTCTTCGTCGGCATCTCCGGCGCCGCGCAGCGCGGTCACCAGGTGGTGGGTGAAGTACGAGGCGCTGAGCTCGTCGCTCTCCTGCGAGAGCTCCTGCGAGGTGCTCGAGGCCATCACCGCGAGGCCCTTCTGCTTCAGGCGTTGCACCGAGTTGTAGGTGAAGTCGGCCGCCGGCTCGCTGCCCTTCACCCGGGCGAAGGCGCCGCTCTGGCAGGCGTCGAGCACCACGATGGTCACCGTGGAGGGCAGGGTGGAGAGCTTCTCGCGCAGGTCGGCGAGCGCGACCTCCTGACCGCCGAGCGTGAGCGCGGTCGAGCGTGCGTGGCCTGAGTAATAGAAGACCACCATCGACTGCTCGCCCCGCGACGAGTTCGCTCGAGTGGTCGCAGAGAGGTCGGCGATCGCGCTCAGCACCTCGTCGCTCTTTGGGTGAAGCAGCAGCTTCACGTCGTCGGCGCGGTAGTGCCCCAGCTGAACCAGGACGTCGGCCATTCGCCGGGCGTCGTCTTCGGCGAACCTGAGCGTGCCCTGGCCGGGACCACCGGCGTTGCTCCCCACCACGACCGCATAGGTGTGGGGGCTGGCCGGGGCCGCGGAAAGCACGAGAAACATTGCGAGTGCGTGCATGTTTGGGTCTCTCGATTCCATTAACTCGTGAGCGCAAAAGGTTGGGAACTGCCGCCTGCGGAAAAATGCGAGTTGGCGTTCAGGGCTGGTCCGCGGTATTTCTGGGCGCGATGAACCGGGTCGCTCGCGCGTGTTGTTGTTGTCGCCGCTGAGCCACGAGTCCGTTCGCAGCTCGCAGTGACTCCGTCCCCCAGGTTCTCTCTTGTTCACTCACGCGTTGTGGCTGTCCGTTGCGCTGTTCGTGTCCAGTCCTGAAGGTGCTGCCGGCGACCCTGGAACGCCCTCACCCGGCCTTCGGCTCCCCTCTCCCGTGGGAGAGGGGACACCTCCGCCGCTGTTCGGTTTGAGCTCCAAAGGTTTCTACCTCGGCACCCCAGACGGGCGGTTTCAGCTGCGGCTGCGCGGGGTGCTCCAGGCCGATGGCCGCTCGTACCTGGCCGACGAGAGCCGGGCGCTCACCGATCAGTTCCTCGTTCGGCGCGCGCGCATTTACTTCGAGGGCAACGTCGGGGAGGCGATCGATTTCCGGGTGTTGCCGGAGTTCGGCCAGGGCAACTTTCAGCTGCTCGACGTGTGGGTGAACCTGAAGGTCACCGAGTGGGCGCAGCTGCGGGTCGGCAAGGTGAAGTCGCCGTTCGGCCTCGAGCGCCTGCAGGCGGAGCAGAACCTGGTGTTCGCCGAACGCGGGCTGACCTCGAACCTGGCGCCCGATCGCGACGTGGGCGCAGACGTGCACGGCGTGGTCGCCAGCACGGTGGAGTACGACTTCGGCGTGTTCGACGGAGTGCCCGACGGGGCGAGCGTCGACGGCGATCTGAGCGGCTTCAAAGACGTCGATGGCCGGGTGTTCGTGCTCCCGTTCAAGCGCACCTCGCTGAGCGCGCTGCACCAGATCGGCGTCGGCATCGCGGGCAGCTGGGGCCGTCAGACCGGCACCGCGACCTCGACCAACCTGCCGGTGTACCGGAGCGCCGGCCAGCAGACGATCTTCGCCTTCATCAGCGACCCGAAGACCGGCGTCGCGGTGGCGTCGGGTGAGCGGTGGCGGGTGAGCCCCCAGGCGTACGCCTACCTCGGCTCGTTCGGGCTGCAGGCGGAGTACGTGCGCGCGGTCGAGCGGGTTCAGCGCGGCGCGTACCACGACACCCTCGGGCAGCAGGCGTGGCAGGCGCAGCTGTCGTGGGCGGTCACCGGCGAGACGGAGTCGTACGAGGGCATCGACCCGAGCGCGCCGTTCAGCCTCTCGCAGCGCACCTTCGGCGCGATCGAAGTGGCTGCGCGGGTGGGGCAGCTGCTGCTCGACAGCGGCGCCTTCGCCCACCTCGCCGACCCCAACCTCTCGGTGCGGAAGGCGACCGAGGTCGGCGGCGCGGTGAGCTGGTACCTCTCGCGCAACGCCCGCTTCGGCGCCTCGTTCTCGCGCACCGGGTTCGAAGGTGGAAGAACCGGCGGAGATCGCGCGCCCGAGTACGCGTTGATCGCCCGCGCGCAGGTGGCGTTTTGAAGCCGGTTTGCTTTTTCAGAACGCCGGCACTACAACTGTCGGCCGTGAACGCGTTCGCGCACTCGTGCCTCGTTTGTACCGGCGCCTGCTGCTGCTGTGCGTGTTCGTGTCTCGAGGCGGTCCACCACCGCAATCGCTGAGCTGACGTAACGCGATTGCAGGTTCTGGCCCGCCCCTCTCCCAACCGAGTGGCGGGCTTTTTCATGTCCGGAGATCCAACACATGTCGCAGATGCAGGAGCTGAGAGGTCGTGAGTCGTTCGGAGACGCGAGTGAGGCGGCGGAGTTCGTCGCGATGCTCGAGCGCTTCGAGAAGGGCGAGCTGAGCGCGGAGCAGTACCGCCAGTACCGGCTCTCGCGCGGCATCTACGGTCAGCGCCAGGAAGGCCTGCACATGGTGCGGGTGAAGATTCCCCAGGGCGCGCTCACCGCGTCGCAGCTGCGCGCGCTCGCCGACTGCGCCGACAAGTACTCGCGCGGCTACGGCCACGTCACCACCCGGCAGAACCTCCAGTTCCACCACGTGAAGCCGGAGCACGCCGGCCCGTTCATGGAGGCGCTCGCCGAAGCGGGCCTCACCACCCGCGAGGCCTGCTCACACACCGTGCGCAACGTGGTCGCCTGCCCGTACGCCGGCGTGTGCGCGGGCGCTCCGTTCGACGTCACTCCATACGCGGAGGCGGTGACCCGTCACTTCCTGCGGGCGCAGTGGGGCTCGGGCCTGCCGCGCAAGTTCAAGATCACCGCCTCGGGCTGCGAGGACGACTGCGCCAAGGCGGCGATGAACGACATCGGGATCGTCGCGCGGGTGGCCGACGGCAGGCGCGGCTTCAAGCTGCTGCTCGGCGGCGGTACCGCGACCCTGCCGCGCTCGGCGAAGCCGGTGTTCGAGTGGATTCCCGAGGAGCAGCTGCTCGCCGGCTGCGAGGCGATCGTGCGGGTGTTTCACCGCGAGGGCGAGCGCAAGAACCTCCACAAGGCGCGGCTCAAGTGGGTGCTGGAGCGGCTCGGCTTCGAGAAGGTGCAGCAGCTGGTGCACGCCGAGCTGAAGGTGATTCTCGACGAGGGCGGGCGGCCGCTGCCCGAGCTCGACGCGAGTGAGGTGGCGCCGCCGCGGCGCATCTGGCCCGAAGCGCAGGACAAGCGGCCGCTGCCGGCGGCGTTCGACGACTTTTCGCGCACCAACGTGCGGGCGCAGGTGCAGCCGGGGTACTCGGCGGTCACCGTGCGGCTGGTGCTCGGCGACGTCGGCTCGGCGCAGCTGCGCGAGCTGGCGACGCTGGTCGAGACCTACGGCGACGGCAGCGCGCGCACCACGCTGCAGCAGAACCTGCTGCTCCGTTGGGTGGCGAACGAAGCGCTCGGGCCGCTCTGGCGCCGGCTGGAGGCGCTCGGCCTCGGGGGCGCCGGTGCCGATCGCATCTCCGACGTCACCAGCTGCCCGGGAGCGGAGACCTGCAAGATCGCGGTGACCGCGTCGCGCGGCATGGCGCAGAAGCTGACCGAGCACCTGAAGGCCAAGGCGGCCGACGACGGCGCCGCGGCGAACGCCGACATCAAGATCTCCGGCTGCCCGAACGGCTGCGGTCAGCACCACGTGTCGGCGATCGGCCTGCAGGGCGGGGTGCGGAAGATCGGCGAGAAGCTGGTGCCGCAGTACCACCTGCTGCTCGGCGGCGGAGTCGACGCCCGGGGAGCCACCTTCGGCCGGTTGGTGGCGCGCATTCCCGCGCGGCGCATACCCGAGGCGGTCGATCGGCTGCTGGCGCACTTCGAAAAGCACCGCACCCCGGGTGAGGACCCGCGCGCGTTCTTCACCCGGGTGAAGCTGGAAGACGCCAAGGCGCTGGTGGGCGACCTGGCGGTGCTCGACGACGCCACCGCGACGCCCGACGACTTCGTCGACCTCGGCAGCACGGTGCCGTTCGAAGTGGTCGCCGGAGACGGGGAGTGCGCAGCGTGAACGCCCCCGTCGAAGTGAACCTCGAGGGCTTCACTCCCGAGCAGGTGGTGGAGTGGGCCTTCAACCGCTACGGCACCCAGGTCGCGCTCGCTTCCAGCTTCGGCGCCGAAGACGTGCTGCTGATCGACGTGGTGCAGAAGGTGGCGCCGCTGGTGCCGGTGTTCACGCTCGACACCGGGCGGCTGCACCCCGACACCTACACGCTGATCGAGCGGCTCCGCGAGCGCTACGGCCTGGTGGTGCAGACGTACTTCCCGCAGGCGGCGGCGGTGGAGGCGCTGGTGAACGAGCGCGGTCACTTCTCGTTCTACGAGGGCCTCGAGCGGCGCAAGGAGTGCTGCGCGATTCGCAAGACCGAGCCGCTCGAGCGCGCGCTGTCGGGCCGCCAGGCGTGGATCACCGGGCTGCGGCGCGAACAGTCGCCCACCCGTGACGCGGTGAAAATGCTCGAGCGTGACGCGCAGCACGGGGGGATCGCGAAGTTGAACCCGCTCGCGGCGTGGACCGAGGCCCAGGTGTGGGCGGCGATTCGCGATCGCAAGCTGCCGTACCACCGGCTGTTCGACCAGGGCTACCGATCGATCGGCTGCGCGCCGTGCACCCGCGCGGTGAAGCCGGGTGAGAACGAACGGGCCGGGCGTTGGTGGTGGGAAGACCCTGCGCACAAAGAATGTGGGTTGCACCGATGAGCTTCGAGACTGCGCAGTTGGTGGTGATTGGAATCACCCTGGTCGCCGCGCTCGTCAACGGCGGCATGGGCTACGGGTTCAGCAGCATCAGCGTGCCGGTGTTGCTGATGCTCTACCCCGGCAAGGTGCTGAGCCCCGCGCTGGTCACCGTCGAGCTGTTGCTCAACGCGGTGGCGATCTTCAGCAACCGGGAGGCGCTCCCGCGGGTGTGGCGGCCGATGCTGCCGCTGCTGTTCGGCGTGTTGCCGGGCGTGATCTTCGGCGCCTGGGTGTTGTCGTCGGCTCCTGCGGGGCCGCTGAAGCTGGTGACCTTCACGGTGCTGTTGCCGCTGATCGTGCTCCAGAGCGCGGGGCTGCGCTGGCCGCTGAAGCTGGGAATGAAGACCGGCATTCCGCTCGGAGCGGGGGTCGGCGTTCTCTACTCGGTGACCACCATCTCGGGGCCGCCGCTGGCGTTGCTGCTCAATAACCAGGGTTTCACCCGCGACGACTTCCGCGCCGGGCTGAGCCTGTTTCGAATCGTCGAGAGCACCGTCACCGCGATCGTCTACTGGAAGCTCGGGCTGTTCTCGGTCGCCAGCTCGGAGCTGGCCGGCACGATGCTGCTGCCGGTGTTGATCGGCTGCCCGGTGGGCACGTTCCTGCTGCGGCGGCTGCCCGCGGAGACGTTCCGGCGGATCACGATGAGCACCGATGCGCTGCTGGTGACGTTCAGTCTCACCCGCGCGGCTGCGCTCTCGGTGATCGGTGGGGCCACGCTCGGTGTCGCGATCGCGATCTTCGAGGCGGTGATTCTGTACCGGTACTTCGCCGCGCGCCCGCGTCAGGTGAAGGTGTCGCGGTTCGCGATGGATTTTCCGATCGCGCTGCGCCTCGAGGACCGGCCGGCGCTGGTGGTCGGTGGTGGGAAGGTCGCCGAGGGCAGGGTGGCGCACCTGCTCGAGGCTCGCGCCCGGGTCACGGTGGTCGCGCCGGAGGTCACCGCGCAGATCGGCCAGTGGGCCGGCGAGGGGCTGCTGAAGTGGGTGCAGCGCGAGGTCGAGGTGCGCGACTTCGAAGAGCCCGAGCTGGTGCTCACCGCGACCGACCGGCGCGAGGTCACCGTGCTCGCCGCGGCGGAGGCGAAGAAGCGGCGCGCGCTGTTCAACGCCGCTGACGTGCCCGAGCTGTGTGACTTCTTCGTGCCGTCGATCGGGCGCAGAGGGCCGGTGACGGTGGCGGTGTCGACCGCCGGGCAGGCTCCGGCGTTGGCGCGGCACGTGCGCGCGAAGGCGATGGAGCAGATCGGGCCTGGGTACGCGCTGCTGGCGCGGGTGTTGGGCCGGCTGAGGCGCAGATTGCCGAAGGGGCCCGAGCGGAATGCGTTGTTGCAGCGGTTGATCGATGGCGGTGCGGCCGAGCTGCTCGAGCGGCGTGATGTCGCGGCGGTGAGGCAGTTGGCGCAGCCCCAGGAGGGAAAAGCATGAAGTACGGATTCGAGTGTGACGCCCCTCCCGGCCTTCGGCCACCCTCCCCCTCGGTGGGGGAGGGGTTGGTAGTGCTCGTTGGCGCCGGGCCGGGAGCACCCGATTTGATCACCGTTCGCGGGCTGCGCGCGCTGCAGAGCGCCGACGTCGTCGTCTTCGATCGGTTGCTCGATCGTGGATTGCTCGAGCTTGCGCGGCCGGGCGCGCAGCTCCTCTACGCCGGCAAGGAAGGCGGCGGAGAGCACACCCCTCAGCCCGAGATCAACGCGATGTTGATCGAGCACGCGCGGCGGGGCGCCAAGGTGGTGCGGTTGAAGTGCGGCGACTCGTTCGTGTTCGGCCGCGGCGGTGAAGAGGCGCTCGCGCTGGCGCAGGCGGGCATTCGGTTCGAGGTGATCCCCGGCGTGTCGGCCGGCGCCTCGGTGCCCGCGCTCGCCAACATTCCGGTCACCCACCGTGGCGCTTCGACCTCGGTCACCTTCGCCACCGGTCACACCGCCAAGGGAGAGCCCGACTGGGCCTGGCTCGCCGGCGCACAGACGCTGGTGCTCTTCATGGGCGCTCACAAGCTGCGGGAGATCTGCTCGAAGCTGGTGTGGCACGGGCGCGCGGCCTCGACTCCGGCGGCATTGATCGAAGCGGGCAGCCTGCCGCACCAACGAATCACCACCGGCACCCTCGAGAACCTCGCCGACCGCTTCGAGCGCGACGGGGTGGGATCGCCTGCGCTGCTGGTGATCGGTGAAGTGGTGAACGTGCGGGAGCAGCTCGACGCCCTCTACGCCGAAGCCCAGCAGCACCAGGAGGCCATCCGATGACCCGCCTCGAACGCCTCGGTCACCTCGCCGAGCTCGAAGCCGAGAGCATTCACATCATTCGCGAGGTCGCGGCCGAGTTTCAGAAGCCGGTGCTGCTCTACAGCATCGGCAAGGACTCGCAGGTGCTGCTGCGGCTGGCGCAGAAGGCGTTCGCTCCGGCGCCGCTGCCGTTTCCGCTGATGCACATCGACACCACCTGGAAGTTCCGCGAGATGTACGCGTTTCGCGATCGCTACGTCGCAGAGCAGGGCCTGAAGCTGATCGTGCACCGCAACCAGAAGGCGCTCGACGAAGGCATCAACCCGTTCGACTACACCTCGCAGAAGTACACCCACGCGGCGAAGACGGTGGCATTGCTCGAGGCGCTCGCGCTCCACGGCTTCGACGCGGCCCTCGGCGGCGCCCGGCGTGACGAAGAGAAGTCGCGGGCGAAGGAGCGCGTCTACTCGTTCCGCGATCGCAACGGCCAGTGGGACCCGAAGAACCAGCGCCCCGAGCTGTGGAACCTCTACAACCCCCGGCTCGATCGCGGCGAGAGCATGCGGGTTTTCCCGCTCTCGAACTGGACCGAGCTCGACGTGTGGACCTACGCGCAGCTGGAGCAGGTGCCGGTGGTGCCGCTCTACTTCGCCGCCGAGCGCCCGGTGGTGCGGCGCGACGGCGCGCTGGTGATGGTCGACGACGAGCGCATGCGGCTGAAGCCCGGCGAAAAGCCCGAGCTCAAGAAGGTGAGGTTTCGCACCCTCGGCTGTTACCCGCTGAGCGGCGCGATCGAGTCTGACGCCACCAGCATCGAGGCGATCATCGAAGAGATGCGGCAGGCCCGCACCTCCGAGCGCCAGGGCCGGCTGATCGATCACGACGAAGAAGCATCGATGGAGCTGAAGAAACGCGAGGGGTACTTCTGATGAGCAAGGAGCTCTTGAGGCTGGCGGTGGTGGGCTCGGTCGACGACGGCAAGTCGACCTTGATCGGGCGGCTGCTGTTCGAGCGCGGCCTGCTCCACGAAGACCACATCGCGCAGGTGAAGAAGGCGTCGAAGCAGAACGGCGAGGAGATCGACTTCTCGCTCTTCACCGACGGGCTGAAGGCCGAGCGCGAGCAGGCGATCACGATCGACGTCGCGTATCGCCACCTCTCGACCCAGCGGCGCGAGATCGTGCTCGCCGACACGCCGGGCCACCTCCAGTACACCCGCAACATGGCCACCGGCGCCTCGCGGGCCGACGCGGCGGTGGTGCTGGTCGACGCGCGCCTCGGGCCCCAGCCGCAGACGCGCCGCCACGCGTACATCTTGAAGCTGCTCGGCGTGCCTCACGTCGCGGTGGCGGTGAACAAGATGGACGCGGTGGGCTACTCGAAGGAGCGCTTCGAGCAGCTGCGCGACGAGCTCCAGCGCTACCTCGGCGGCTTCGGCTTTCAGTCGCTCGAGTTCTTCCCTGTGAGCGCGCGCCGCGGCGACAACCTGCTGCAGCCGAGCGAGCAGATGCCCTGGAGCCGGTCGGGCGTGCTCGGCGAGTACCTCGATCGCGTTCCGCTCGAGCGCGGCGCGAAGACCGCCTGGCGCTTCCCGGTGCAGTACGTGCTGCGCCCCGACCAGAACTACCGCGCCTTCGCGGGGCAGTTGGTCTCGGGCACGATCAGCCAGGGCGACGAGGTGGTGGTGCTCCCCTCGGGCCAGCGAACGAAGGTGAAGGCGATCGACGGCATCGACGGAGAACAGCCTCACGCCAGCGCTCCCGAGTCGATCGCGCTGCGCCTGGAGCACGAGGTCGACGTCAGCCGCGGCGACGTGCTGGCTCCCGCCGCCGACAAGCCGCGGCTCACCCGCGAGCTCGACGCGATGGTGGTGTGGCTCTCTGATCGCCCGCTGGAGATCGATCGCCCGTTGCTGGTGCGCCACCTCACCCGCGCGGTGCCGGGGAAGGTGAGCGCGGTGAACGGCCGCGTCGACCTCGAGACCCTGGCCGAACACCCGGCGCAGTCGCTCGGCCCCAACGAGATCGGCCGGGTCACCGTGTTGCTCTCGCGGCCGCTCCCGGTCGACGCCTACTCGAGCAACCGGGCCACCGGCGCCTTCGTGCTGGTCGACCCGCTCACCAACATCACCATCGCCGCCGGCATGGTGCTGCCGCCGCGCGCCGGAGCGCTCGAGCAGGCACGTGACGTCGCCCGGGTGACTCCGTTCGAACGCCAGCACCGCCTCGGCCACGCCGCCGCGGTGGTGTGGGTCGAGCGCCCGGGCGACTCCGACGGCCTCGAGGCGGCCGCTGCGCTCGAGCGTGCGCTGTTCGAGCGCGGTCTTTCGGTGACCCTGATCGAAGCCGACGCCAACGCCTCGCTCGCGGTCGCCGAGGCCGGCCTGGTCGCCGTGCACGCGGCGCGAGGAGACGAGGCGCAGCGACGCCTGCAACGCTCGGCGCTCGCGGCGGGTCCCGCGGTGCTGATCGAGGCCGAAGACGCCGAGCGCATCGCGCGGCTGTTGTTACCGTGAAGGATCAACGCGCCTGATCGGCTGGTGGCGGCGAGCGCAGAGGCCTAACCTTGACCCTCCACTTCGGCTTTGGAGGCGCGAATGAAACGCGACGAGGAACGGGAGGCGCGGTCCAAAGAGGAGCCGATCGTCAGCGGGTTGCCTGACTTTCCGGGCATCATCGCGGCGATGCGGCTGACGCCAGGGCTCGGCGTGCATCTGCGCGGGCTGGCCGACGAGCTGTTGGTGAAGCCGTTCGAGGGCTGCACCTTGAGCCGCGCCGAGCGTGAGCTGATCGCGTGCGCGTCGTCAGCGGCGAACGACTGCTTCTATTGCATGGACTCGCACGGCGCGTTCGCCTCCGAGCTGCTCCACCGTCAGAAGGTGCCCGGCGGAGAGCTGATGGTCGAAAACGTGAAGCACGGCGTGCACGAGGGCCTCTCCGACAAGATGGAGGCGCTGCTCCACATCGCCCAGTTGGTGCAGAAGGGCGGCCGCGCGGTCAGCCACCACGACATCGAGCGCGCCCGGGAGTTCGGCGCCACCGAGGCCGACACCCAGGTGGTGGTGCTGATCGCCTCCGCGCTCGCGATGTACAACCGCATCGTCGACGGGCTGCGCGCGAAGACGCCGGCCAGCGCCGAGGCGTATCGCGGCCGCGCCCTCGAGATCGCCGAGCACGGGTACGTCGACCCGCGGCTTCAGGCGATCCCGCGCTAGGTCAGCTGAAAGTAGAAGCCGCTGAACTCGGTGATCGAGCGCTCCGGCTCGCGCCACACCATGCAGTGGTGACCGGGGTTCGCCCACTCGTCGGTGAGCGCGTAGCCGAGCCGCTTCAGCCCGCTCACCAGCCGCTCGTGGTTGAACACCGTGTAGGGCGCCTTGATCATCCAGGTGTCCTGCACGGTGACGAAGCCCTGCAGGTGGGTGACCGGCAGCTTGTTGAGCACGATGTGCTTGGGGCGCTTCTGGTACCCCTCGAGCGCGCGCTCGAGTGAGTCGTGCTCGAGAAACTGCAACGCGCCCGACGACAGCAGCAGGTCCGCTCCGTCGCCGGCGCTGAAGCCGCCTTCGAAGCGCAGGCCTTTGGCCCCGCGGGTCTTCGCCAGCCGCTCGCCCTCCGCCATCACCTGGGGCACGTCGCTCACCACCCACTCGCAGGAGTTGGGCAGCTCGAGCCGTTGGCGCAGGCCGTAGAAGTGGAGGCCGACGTGGCCGCCGAAGTCGAACACCTTCGAGAACTTCGGCGCGAGGTCCTTCAGCCAGAAGAGGGCGGGGTAGTCCTCGGCGAACACCTTGTCGAGGCGCTCGCTGTACATCCCGGCGCCTACCTGAGAGTCGAACCCGGTCGCGCCCGCATCGATCGCGGAGCGCGCCTGCTCGAAGCTCGAGTAGACGCCGGTGTACGAGTTGTTGCTCTTCGGCGCCGGGCGGAACCGCCACTGCGCCCATCGCTCTGCACGTTCGACGCGATGGCGGAACCGCTCCAGCATGACTGCCACTCCTCGAGGTGGGGTTACTTCTTCGCGGGTTCAGCCTTCGCCGGCTCGGCCTTCTTCGCGGGCTCGGCCTTGGCAGGCTCGGCCTTCGCGTCGGCCTTGGCGGGCGGCGGCGCGTCCTTACCTTCGGCGGTCTTCGGGTGGAAGGTGAAGCCGCCCTTGATCATGATCACGGTGACGCAGTCGGTGCCGGCCGCGCATTTGGTGTTGTGGTTCTTCTTCGCCGGCTGGGTCCACACCGAGCCCGCGCCCATCGGCTTCGCGTCGGCCTCGCCGCCCTGCTCGATGTTCTCGACGGTGCCCGAGATCACCACGCCGGTGTACTCGGCGTCGTGGGTGTGCCAGCCCGACTCGGTGCCGGCGGTCATCTTCAGCTCCATCGTGAACGGGCCCTTCTTCTGGTCGCCGCTGATCGGCGCCATCTTCAGCATCGGGCTCAGCTCGCTCCAGGTCAGACCGTCGGCGAGGACCTGCACCTGCTTGGCGGGAGCCGCACCGAACGCCACCAACGGGAACGCCACTGCGAAGAGAATCGCCTTCAAGTTGTCTCCTTGGTTTGGAAAAGCGGGGATGACGCTTCGTACCAACGTGTGGCTCCGATGCAACAACTGCCCGCCAAATGTCGCGGGGTTGGCGATCGGCCCCGGGTTTGCTCTGGAGAGGCCGATGCGCTTCGCCATGGTGTTGCTCTGTCTGCCTCTCACCGCGCACGCGGGTCTGGTCTGGGAGTCCGACTTCGAGACGGGCGACCTCTCGGAGTGGAGCTCGTACGTGCTTCACCCGGAGCACTGGTCGTTCCCCTCCGCTCCGGTGGCGCGCTCGGGTCAGCGCTCGGGGCGAATCGAGCTGCACGACACCGACACCTACGGGCAGTTCGTACGGGTCGAGGTCGAGTACGAAGCGCCGCTCGCCGGCTTCGAAGGCTCCGAGCTGTACTACGCGTGGAGCACCCAGCTGTCGTCGCAAGACCCGGTGCTGCCGGTCGATCACGAGACCACCTTCTTCGAGAGCACCGGCGGCTCGGTCTACAAGGGCGTGCTCTCGGTTCACGTCGACGGTCAGCGGGTGTCGTTCGCGACGTCTCCTGAAGACGGCAACTGGACCGAGCAGTGGCACGACACGATGAGCTACGACACGTGGCACGACTTCGTGCTCCACGTGAAGTGGTCGCTCGACCCCCAGGTGGGCTTCATCGAGCTGTGGTTCGACGGCCAGCAGGTGGTGCAGAAGGTGTTTCTGCGCACCATGGTGTCGGAGGACGGCCCGAGCGCGATGTCGAACGGCCTGGTGAACGCGTTTCACCAATCGCTGCTGCTCTCGCCGGTGCCGGCGAACAAGCCGGTGGAGGTGATCTACGTCGATCGGGTGCGGGTCGGCACCGAGTGGAGCGACGTGGTCGACGCGCCCGACGCGGGCATGCCTCCCGACGCGGGAGCGCCGCCCGATGCCGGAGCCGCGGTCGACGCAGGCCAGCCGAGCGACGCGGGTGCACCGCACGACGCCGGCACCGTGAACGATGCGGGGCCGAGCGCGACGTCTGACGCCGGGCAGACCGACGCAGGTCAACCCGACGCAGGTGTCGCGCCGATGACGCCTGCAACCGGGGGCTGCAGCACCACCTCGGGACTTCCCGCGTTGGCGTTGTTGCTGCTGCTGCTCAGGCGACGGTCACTTTGATCATCTTCACCGGCGTCTTCGGCGCGTCGTTCGCGTCGGTGGGCGTGGTCTCGATCTTCTTCACCACGTCCATGCCGGAGGTGACCTTGCCGAACACCGGGTGACGCGACTCGCCCGGGGTGAACCAGTCGAGGAAGTCGTTGTGCACGGTGTTGACGAAGAACTGGCTGCCGCCGGAGTTGGGCCGGCCGGTGTTGGCCATCGAGAGCGTACCGGGCTCGTTCGAGAGCTTGGCGGTGAACTCGTCTTTGATGTCGCCCCACGGCGGGCCACCGGTGCCGGCGCGACGATCCTTCGGGTCCTTCGAGTACGGGCAGCCGAACTGCAGCATGAACTTGTTGATCACCCGGTGAAAGTGCAGCCCATCGTAGAAGCCGCTCTGCGCCAGCTTGATGAAGTTGGCGGCGGTGATCGGCATCTGGTCCTGGAAGATCTCGGCGGTGAAGGTGCCGAGCGAGGTCTCGAAGGTCGCGACGGGATTGGGCATTTGGGGGCTCCTAGCACGCGGGTGATTGCGCGTCGCCGCTTGTCGCGCTGAGCTTGGGTCGCCGTGCACGACTTACGTGAGCAGAACGCTGCCCCGGTTCACGAAGAAGACCCCGAGATCGTGGAGGCGCATCGTCGCGCGAAGGCGGAGCTCGAGGCCGCGCGCGCCGCCACCCAGAAGCAGCGTGATCACAACGCGCACCTGCGAGCCCAGATCGATGCGGAGGCGGAGACGGCGATCACTGCGGGCGCGGGTTTCTACATTCCCTTTGGTGGCTGGGTGGCGATCGGTGCAGTGGCCGGCCTGCTCCTGCACGCCTGCATTTGGCCCTTCATCTGATGAGCTCGCTGCGCACAGAGCTGGAGACGATGCAGGCGGAGACCGTTCGCGAGCGTGAGGCCAACCTGCCGCTGCTCGAGGACGCCGCGGAGCTCGAGCGAAAGCTGGCCACCTGGACTGCACGGCGCGCGATCGTGGCGTCGAAACGAAGCCGCCTGCGAGTCGCGGTCGCCGTGGTGCTCGGAGCGCTGCTCGGGTGGGGCGCGGGCGAAGCCGCACTGCACATTCGCCCCGCGAAATACGTACGGATCCCCGACCACCGCAACGACTGGAATCGCTGAGCGTCAGCCGCCGGTCTTCGCTTCGTTCGCCGCGGCGAGCTTGTAGAAGAGCGAGCCGTCGAAGAACGAATCGAATGTCGTCGGGGGTCATGTACTTGCCGCCCGGGTCGTCGTGGCCCGCCACCGTCATCAACGTGCGCCACGCGGTCGAGAACTCGAACTCCATCTTCCCGCGCTTCACGTCTTCCACCAGGCCGTGGCCCGGCTCCTTCGACTCCGCGAGTGCCTTGCCGGCGGCGTCGAAGTCGGCCTGGGTGATCTTGCCGTCGCCGCGCGGGTCGACCGTCTTCAAGAAGTCTTCCACCGCCTTCGGGTCGACGTGGCCGGTGAGATCGATCACTCCCGAGCGGCCTCCCTGCGCCGACTTCATCGCGTTGGCGATGTCGATGGTGAGGCTCGGCTTGCCCTCGGTCTGCGAGGCGCGCATCAGTGCGGTGCCGGCGGCGATCGCGTATGCGGGCACGTCGCCCACGCCCATCTTCTTCAGGCCGGTCGCCATCTCACCGATGGTCAGCTTTCCGTCGTTGTTCTGATCGAAGTAGCTGATGTGCCGGTAGAGCGGCGCCTCGTTGATGCCGGTGGTGGGCATCTCGGCGGCCTTGGCGGGCGCGGCGGCGGGAGCAGCGGCAGGCGCCGAAGTGGGGAGCAGGGTGGGGCGAGGTCCAATCTTGTCGGTCATGTGAGCGATGACAACCCGGCCATGGACAATGCGCAACCCGCCCGCGGTCCCCAGACGACAAAATCGCGGCGTCAGGCGCCAGCGCCTCGCTATAGTCGAGGCCCGATGGCTCCCTTCGTGCTGTTGGCACTGGCAGCCGCTCCCGCGCACGAGACGATCGCTTTTCCGGAGTGGACCGCGATCGACGTGAAGCCGGCGCTGGCCGCCTTCTTCGCCGACCAGGTCGCGGAGTCGATGCGCAAAGACGGCCTGGTGGTGATCACCAGCGCCGAGATCGTCTCGCTGATCGGCCAGCAGCGTCAGGCCGAGCTCACCGGCTGCAGCGAAGGCAGCGCGTCGTGTCTGGCCGAGCTGTCGCAAGCGCTGGGCGCCGAGCTGACCCTGGTCGGCAGCGTGGCGCGGCTCGACGAGAGCTTCGAGGTGCGGCTGAAGGTGGTGCGCGCCAACAGCGCCAAGGTGATCGCCGAGACCACCGTCTCCGCCAAAGGGCAGACCGCGCTGCTGCCGGAGCTCACCGCGGCGGGACACCGGCTGGCGATGCAGCTTCACCCCGAGGCGGCGCCGAAGGCCGGCTCGAAGGCGCTCGCCTGGCTCACCGCGGGCGGAGGCGTGGTCGTCGCAGGCGCCGGCGCGGGGCTGCTGGTGGCGGCGAACAAGCAGTACACCGATCTCTCGCGCTACCTGACGATGAACGCGGTGAACTCGACCGCGCGCGAGATGGCGAGCCGGGGCAACGACCTGCAGACCGCCGGTTGGATCTGCGTCGGCGTGGGCGCCGCGGCGCTGGTCACGGGGATCGTGATGCTGTTCTTGCCGTCGTCTCCGGCGGCGCCAGTCGCGTCGTTCGGGCCGCACGGAGCGACGTTCGGTCTTGCGGGGGCGTTTTGAAGCGCGCGTACCTCAGCGCGGTGCTGCTCCTGACCGGGTGCCTCGACTTCGACGGGTTGATCAAACGGTGCGAAGACGGCTCCTGCGTCGATGCGGGCGCCGGCGGGGGCTCGGCCAGCGGCGGTGGTTCAGCGGCCGGTGGTGGCGCGGCGACCGGCGGGGGCTCGATGGGCGGCGGCACCGCGGGTGGTGGAGACGGCGGTGCGCCCGATCTCGACGGCCTCAACTGCAGCCCGCCCGACGGCGGCCGGTTCTGCTTCAACGGGTTTCGCTGGGAGAACCCGCTGCCGCAGGGCAACGACGTCTCGGCGATCTGGGGCAGCGCCGGCGACGACGTGTGGATGGGCGCGCAGGCGAACATGCTGATGCACTGGGACGGCACCGCCTGGTCGAGCTTTCAGGTGCCGCCCGCGCTGGCAGACGACTCGCTGGTGCACAGCGTGTTCGGCTTCGAGCAGCAGGTCTACGCCGGCGTCTCGGGCGGAGAGCCGTGGGTGCTCGACGGCGGCGCGTTCGCGCTCCTCGACGGCTTTCCCAGCTACTACGACGTGCTCACCTTCTCGGGTAACTCCGCCGACGGGCTGTGGGCGCTCACCTCGAACAACCCGGCGGAGCTGATCTACCTGCGTCCCGACGGCGGCAACTTCGGCTTGATCGGGACCGGCTTCAGCCGCAAGGGAACGCACATGGTGGCCGACGGGTTCGGCTCGGTGCTGGTCTCGCTCGCCGAAGGCAACACCTACACGCTCAACCGGTGTTCGTCGTCGAGCTGCACCGGCTCGCTCTATTCGATGCCGCTGGGAACGGCGCAGATGGTGGCCGCGGGCAACGGCGACGTGATCACCTTGCTTGGTGACTACTCGCTGTTCGTGGCGCAGCTCGACGGAGGCGTCGGCGACGCGGGCAATCCTCCGTTCATGCCGTACGGCATCTGGCTGGGCGTCGACGGCGGAGGAGTGCTGACCGGCCCCGACCTCGGCATCTCGGAGCGCGGAGACGATTGGGGCACGCCGATCACCACCTTCACCGGCGACAAGCAGCCGTACCAGAACATCGGCCTCGACCACGCGTGGATCGACCCGCAGTTGAACGAAGGCTGGGTCAGCGGCCCCTACGGCGTGCTGATTCACCGCCACGCGCCGCACAGCTACGAGGTGGTCTCCACGGGGCAGATCGACACCCTGGAGTTCGTCGCTCTCACCGCGTCTGGCCTGGTCGCATCGGGCTCGAACGCGGGCGTGCTCCGCCGCGGCGCCGACGATCGTTGGACGGTGTACCGGCCGGGCGAACACTACATGTTTCGCGGCTGCACTCTCTCAGACGGCGGCTTGCTCGCGGGCGGCCAGAGCTCGAGCGGCGACGCGGTGGTCACCGAAGATCTGCTCACCGTCAACCCGACCGCCCAGGCGCTCACCGGCGGCGGAGACACCAGCGGAGGTGTCACCGGCCTGGCCTGCCTCGACGATCGCTCGGTGGCGGTGGCCGGCGACACCGTCTTCGTGCGCGCGGGGGGCATGCAGTGGGCGCCCGTGCGCACCGACACCGGGCGCATCTATCGCGGCGCCGCCGGCTTCGGCGATCGCCACGCGGCGGTGATCGGCGACGAGAAGGTGCTGCTGCTCGACGCCGACGGAGGCTGGGTGGAGCACGGCTCGAACGCCAACGTCCTCTCCGCGGTGTGGCTGGAGCCCGACACCGGCCGCGTCTGGGTCGGCGGTGAGCTCAACGGAGCGGAGTACATCGGCTCGCTCGACGCCGGCGACTTCGGCAACCCGGGCGTGAGCGTCACTCCTCATCTGCTCGCCAGCTGGCCGAGCCAGTCGTCGCAGATCTTCGCGATCAACGGCAGCTCGGCGAACGACGTCTGGGCGGGAGGCTCGGCGGGCCGCCTGTTCCACTACGACGGCACCGGCTTTCGCCGGGTCGAGGTGGGCATTCGCATCGACATCAACGCGATCGCGATCGTGCCCACCGCGGCCGGCTACGACCTGGTGCTCGTCGGTCAGAACGGCATGGTCGTCACCCGCTCGTTCCCCTGAGGTGCGTTCCCCACAAGGTGCCCGAAGTCACGACAGGGGGCGATCCCAGTCCCGCGAATTCAGGTGTGACTTGGGGGCATGGGGTTTGCTCACTGCACCCCCGTGCGGGCAGCGTGGGGAGCGCTGTTGTTGGCGGCGTGTACCGGGCAGATTGCCCTGCCGACGGGTGCGCCCGCAGACAACACGCCTCCGAGCACCAACGACACCAGCGGCAACGGCTACCCGGCGTTCGCGCCGACCACCTCGTACCAGCTGCGGCGGCTGACCACCGAGCAGTACGTCGCCTCGGTGCAGACGCTGCTCGGGGTGAGCGCGCAGGGCATGCCGCCGATCGAGCCGGTCGCTCCGGTCGCCGGCTACACCTCGATCGGCGCCGCCACCACCGTGGTGTCGAGCGACGGCGTGGCGCAGTTCGAGGCGACCGCCAACTTCCTCGCCGCCGCCGCGATGGCGAGCAGCACCGCCCGTGCCCAGCTGCTCCCCTGCACGCCGTCGGGCGTGAGCGACACCACCTGCTTCACCCAGTTCGCCGGCACTTTCGGTCAGCACGCATTTCGCCGGCCGCTCACCACCGACGAAGTCACCGCGTATGCCGCGCTCACCGCGCAGGTGGCGATGACCACCGGCGACCCGCTGCTCGGCATTCAGTCGACGGTGAGCGCGTTTCTGCAGTCGCCCAACTTCCTCTACCTGCCGGAGCTCGGCGAGCCCGACCCCGCGCTGCCGGGGCGGCTCCGCTACACCGACTACGAGATGGCCTCGCGGCTGTCGTTCTTTCTCACCAACCAGACGCCCGACGATCAGCTGCTGGCGGCGGCCGGCAACGGCGAGCTCACCACCGTGGCCGGCGTCGACACCCAGGTCGATCGGCTGCTCTCGTCGCCGGGCGCTCACGACGCGATGAAGAACTTCTTCACCGCGATGCTCTCGCTCGACGGGCTCGACGGCCTGGCGCGGAGCCCGGCCGCGTTCCCCCAGTTCACTCCGACGCTGAGCGGCGCGCTGAAGCAGCAGACCCTGCTCACCTTCGACGATCTGATCTTCTCTCGCGACGCCGACTACCACTCGGTGTTCACCGATCAGTCGACCTTCGTGAACGCGGAGCTGGCGGCGTTCTACGGGCTCACGCCGCCCACCAGCGGCGGCTTCGTCAGGCTGATGCTGCCGTCGGGGCCGCGGGTCGGCCTGCTCGGCCAGGCGGGGGTGCTGCTGGTGCACGATCACAGCGAGGCGACCTCGCCGACCAAGCGCGGGCTGTTCGTGCTCACCAAGCTGCTCTGCCAGCCGCTCGCGCTCGCTCCGCCCGCGGGGCTCACCATTCCTCCGCCGCCCACCGGGAAGATGACCGCGCGGCAGCGGCTCACCCAGCACGCCACCGCCGGCTGCTCCTCGTGCCACACCCCGATGGACTCGGTGGGGCTCAGCCTGGAGCACTTCGACGCGCTCGGCGTCTGGCGCGATCAGGATCAGAGCATGGCGATCGACGACAGCGGTCAGATCGGCGGCGTCAGCTACCAGGGCGAGGCCGGGCTGGCGTCGCTGGTCGCCTCGCATCGCGCCACCGACCCCTGCCTGGTGCAGGCCCTCTACGGAGCCAGCGTCGGCCACGTGCCGAGCGAGTTCGACCGCGACAGCTTCAAGTCGCTGGTGACGAACTTCGACGCGGGTGGCTCGAAGATCAAACCGCTGCTGAAGGCGATCACCGAAAGCGACGGGTTCCGGTACGCGCCGGCGCCCAACTGAACGATGAAGAAATTCACCCTCACCCGACGGCGGTTGTTGCGCGGTGCGGCCGGAGCGATCGGCGCGGCGGTGGGCCTGCCGCTGCTCGACGCGATGCTGAACGACAACGGCGACGCGATGGCCCAGGGCATGCCGATCCCGAAGCGGTTCGGCGAGTGGTACTGGGGCAACGGAGTGGTCTCCGACTTCTGGTTCCCCTCCGGCGCCGGCCCCACCTGGCAGCTGAGCCCGCTGTTGATGCCGCTCTCGCCGGTGAAGGACTACGTCTCGGTGGTGGAGGGCATGGTCGTCTACCTGCCGTACGGGGTCTCGGGCCACGAAGGCTCGCTGATGTCGATCTGCTCCGGCGTGCTGGGCACTCCGCAGGGCGGGCTCAACTACGCGTACGGCGACAAGACGATGGATCAGTACGTGGCCGACAAGTTGGGCAACGACACCCGGTTCCGCTCGCTGCACTTCGGGGTGGCTTCGACCGACACCTCCGACGCCGACTTCGGAGTGGTGAACAAGGCGATCTCGCACAACGGGCCGAACAACCCGAACCTGCCCACCTACGACCCGATCGCGATGTACGACCGGGTGTTCGGCGCCGGCTTCAGCCCTCCGATGGGAATGGCGGCGGTGACGCTCGCCAACCGCAAGAGCGTGCTCGACCTGGTGGCGAACGACACCAAGGCGCTGCAGCAGAAGCTCGGCGCCCGCGACAAGGCCCGGCTCGAGCAGCACCTCCAGGGGATCACCGACCTCGAGCGGCAGCTCACCTCGATGCCGATGACCACCATGGAGTGCGTGGTGCCCAACCGGCCGGCCGACTCGTACGCGGCGATCGACTCCGAGCAGATTCAGTGGGAGCCGCTCACCCAGGTTCAGAACGAGCTGCTGGTCTACGCGCTCGCTTGCGATCAGACCCGGGTGTTCACCTACCGCTGGAGCCCGTGCAACGACTTCACCGTCTACCCGGGCTTCCCCACCTTCACCATCGACCCGACCACCACCAACACCGGCACCTCGATGCACGGGATGACGCACCAGGAGAGCGGTGATCAGCCGGGCGTGCAGCAGTGCGTGACCTACGCGATGCAGAAGTTCTCCGACCTGCTTCAGAAGCTGCAGACGATTCCCGAGGGCGCCGGCACGCTGCTCGACAACTGCGCGATCATGGCGTTCACCGAGTGCACCGAGGGCCGCAGCCACAACGCCACCCAGGCCCCGGGGATCCCGATGTTGATCGCGGGCCGCGCGGGCGGGCGCCTGGTGCACCCGGGCATTCACTACGTCTCGCCGTCGCAGGGCGATCAGCCGAACGAGACCAACGGGCGAAACACCAGCTGCGTGCCGCTCACGCTGATGACCGCGCTCGACTGTGGCTACACCAGCTGGGGCAAAGACGAAGGCCAGGCGACCCAGCCGATCATGGAGCTGCTGGTCTAGCGGCTGTGCGTCTTCCGCAGCAGCCCCGACAGGCTCTGCTCCAGGTTCGAGAGCGTGATCACCTGCTCGACGCTCTCATCTGAAATCTGCAGCTGAGCCTTCAAGCGCGTCTTCACGTCTTCGACCAGGGCCTCGCGCGCGGTCGTCACCCGGCGCGCCGCCGTCGCCCGGTGCACCTGGTACATCTGCGCGAGCACGTCGATGCTGCAGCCGTCGAGGAAGTACTGCCGGAGCAGATTGCGCTGCTCGACCTTCAGCTCGCGAAACGCGGCCTCGAGTGCCCGGGTGAATTGAGGGCCGTATCTGCCCTTCATCGCGCCCAGCTCGGGCTCGGCCAGCGGGAGCTCCGGCGCGGCCTCGAGCGGCACCTCCTTGCGGCGCTTCTTCGCTCGACGCATCGCCTCGTGAATCGCGATCGCGCGCAGCCAGGCCGCCAGCGTGCTGCGGCCGGAGTAGGTGCGGAGCAGGGCGCCTTTCTCGCGCGCGAACAGCTCGAAGCGAAGCCAGTCGATCACGTCTTCGACCAGCGCGGGCTCGAAGCCGCTCTTCGCCAGGGCCTTCGCCGCCACCGGCAGGTGCTGAGCTTCGAAGCGGCGAATCGCGTCGGTGTCGCCCTCGAGGCAGGCGGCCGCGAGCTGCACATCGGCGGCGTGGGCGCTCACTTGTTCGCTCCGTGGGCCTCGAGCCACTTCTCGGCGCGCTCCCGCTCGGCGTCGATCAGCGGCACCTTCAGCGTCGACAGGTTCTTCACCGCGTCGGTCACCAGCGTCTTCGCGCGCTCCTGCTCGCTCTTGGGGAGCGACTCGGCGAGCGCGAGCTGAACCCGGCCCTTCTCGAACGGAGGCATCGCCGAGGCGAGCTTGAGCGCCTGCTCCAACTCCGGGGTGGAGAGCGGTTGGCCCTTCTTCTCGAGCGCGCGCTGGCGGCCGAGCATCACCATGCCGCGCACGGGGTGCTGGGCGAAGGCGGCGGCCCAGGCCTGGTCGGCCTTCTCGAAGGCGGCGAGCGCCTCGTCGGGGCGGCCGTCGTAGAGGTAGGCCCAGCCGAGATCGCCTTCGCCGATCGCGTAGTCGCGGCTCTTCGGCCCCTGGGTGGCTTCGAGAATGCCGGAGCCGCGCGACAGTTGCTCCACCGCCTGCCGCGCCTGGAGCCCGTAGAGGTAGTCGTCTCCCAGGTTGTCGACCAGGGTGCCGACGCTCGGGTGAGTGGGGCCGGTCGCCGCCTCGTTCGCCGCCACGGCCCTCGCGTGCGCCTCGGCACCAGCGGTGAGATCGCCCTGCATCGAGAGCGCGTTGCCGTAGGCGGAGAGCACGGCCGCGGTGCGGCGATCGGCTTCGCCGTAGAGCCGGGTGCGGCGGCGAATCGCCTCTTCGAACACCTGTTGCGACTCCTTCGCCCGGCCGAGCTCACCGAGCGAGCCACCGTAGAGGAGCATCGCCTCGGTCGCGAGGCCGTCGTCTCCGATGCGCTCGCAAGCGCCGAGCACCACCTCGTAGATCTCGACCACCTTGGGGTGCTTGCCGCGCATGTACTCCAACTGAATCAGCGCCACCCAGGCGAGCGCGCGGGTGCGATCGGCCTGACTGGCGTCGGCGAGCCGAATCGCGGCGTGGAGCTGGGCGGCCGCGCCTTCGGCGTCACCGGTGCGCGCGAGCGCGTTGCCGAGCACCACCTTCGCCGAGGCCTGGAGGCTGGGATCCTGCAGCGCGTCGGCCTGGGCGACGGCGTCCTTGGCGAGCGGGAGGAGCTCCTTGAAGCGGCCGGCGCCGAGCAGCACGCGGGTCTGGGCGAACAGATCGCGGAGCGCGTCGGCCTTCGGCCCCCCGAGTGGCGCCGCGGGCAGATGCGCGGGCTCGAGGCAGCGGGCGGGCGCTCCGAGGCGATCGGTGAACGAGTCGGCGTCGGCGATCATCTTGGCGTCGGCTTCGTGGAGCAGCCCGACGAGCGCCTGAACGTCACGGGCCTGGTCGGCGAGGCAATCGAGCTGCGCGCGCAGACGACCGGCGGGCACCGGGCGCTTCACCAGGCCGGTCTCGCAGGCCTGCTCTCGCGCGGCGGTGAACGCGTTGCTCCAGGTGTCGAGGCGGCCGGAGAGGCGGGCGAACGCCGCGTCTCCGTAGGGCAGAGCGTTGTGCTGGAAGACGCCTTGCACGCTGTTGCGCGCGTCGTTGTCCCAGGGAGAGCGGAGCTGCGCCGCCATCGCCACGCAGGGCGCGCTCTCGGCGGTGGCGGTGCCTTTGAAGTACGCCACGGTGGCGAAGAGCAGCGCGGCGGCGGCTCCCGCGGTGAGCCAGCGCGCGCGGGTGGAGCGGGCGCTCCGGAGCGCGGCGACCACCGCGTCCATCGAGGGGAAGCGGCGGGCCGGGTCGCGCTGCATTCCGCGGGCGATGGTGCGCACGAGCGCGCCGGGCACCCGCGTCTTGCGCGCCGGCGGCTGACCGGGCAGCGCGGCGTAGAGCGCTTCGTGGAGGCTGACCGCGAACGCGAACTGGTCGGTGAACGCATCTGCGGCGCCGCCGGCGAGCTGCTCGGGCGCCATGTAGGCGGGCGTGCCGCGGAGCGTGCCTTCGATGTGCTCGTCGGTGACCAGCCGCGCGACGCCGAAGTCGGTGACCTGAACGCGGCCATCGGCTCCGACGAGAATGTTGCCGGGTTTCACGTCGCCGTGAACGATGCCCGCGCGATGGGCCGCTCCGAGGCCCTGACCGGCGGAGATGAAGACGTCGGCGATGCCCTGCCAGCGACGAGGCTTCTCGTTCAGCCACTGGCGCAGGCTCAGGCCCTCGACCAGCTCCATCGCGATGAACACCTGACCGTTTGCTTCGACCACGTCGTGCACCGGCACGATGTTGGGGTGGGTGAGCTGGGCCATCAGCTGGGCCTCGCGCACCAGGTGCGACGGGTCGGCGTGGCGATCGCGCACCGCCTTGAGCGCGACCTTGCGGCCGAGCTTGGAGTCGAGCGCGATGTACACCATGCCCATGCCGCCGCCATCGAGCGGCTCGAGCACCTCGAAGCGGCCGACCTTGGTGCCGCGGGGGAGCAGCGGGTTGACGGCGCTCACCCGTTCGCTCACCGTCGCGGCCTGGGTGGGCGTCGCGGCCTTCGCCACCATCGAGACCATCGCGCGGCAGTCTTCGCAGCCGTCGATGTGGCGTTGAACGGCCTCCACCTCGCCCGGGGTGAGGGTGCCCGCCACGAAGCTCGCGGCGGTGTCGGCGTCGATGCAGCTGTCCCCGGTCAACAGGGTTGAGGCTAGTCCAAGTGGCCGGAATCAGACGCGGGTTCGATTTCGACGCGACATTTGGAGGGCCGAGACCCTTGGGGGCATGAAGAATATTCTTTTCGGCGCACTGGTGATGTTGGCGATCGCGTGTGGTCCCGGCGGCAGCGAGGGCTCCGGCGGGGGTTCAGCCACTGGCGGAGGCTCTGCTGTGGGTGGCGGCTCCGCGACGGGCGGTGGCGCGGCGAGTGGCGGCGGCTCAGCGGCGGGAGGCGGCGCGGCGACGGGCGGCGGCTCGGCGGTGGGCGGTGGCGCGGCGACGGGTGGTGGCGCGGCGACGGGCGGCGGCTCTGCAACCGGAGGTGGCGCAGCGACAGGCGGCGGTGATGCGACGGGCGGTGGCGCGGCCACGGGCGGCGGTGATGCGACCGGCGGCGGAGCGGCGACCGGTGGTGGCGCGGCGACTGGCGGCGGTGCGGCGACCGGTGGTGGTGCGGCGACGGGCGGCGGTGCGGCGACGGGTGGTGGAGCGGCGACGGGTGGTGGCGCGGCGACGGGTGGTGGCGCGGCGACCGGCGGTGGTGCAGCGACGGGCGGTGGCGCGGCGACCGGCGGCGGCTCAGCGAGCGGCGGCGGATCAGCAACAGGCGGCGGCTCAGCGAGCGGCGGCGGATCAGCAACAGGCGGCGGCTCAGCGACCGGCGGCGGCTCAGCGAGCGGCGGCGGCACTGGAACGGGCGGCGGCAGCACGCTGCCTTCGGCGACGGCGACGACGGTAGCGGTCGGCCTGGTGCACGCGTGCGCGATCACCAGCACGGGCACGATTCGGTGCTGGGGCGCCGACGACTACGGCCAGCTCGGCAACGGCATCATCGACGGCACCTCGACGGGCGAGTTCTCGGAGCCGGTCGACGTGCTCAACATCTCGAGCGGCGCGACGTCGATCGCCTCGTTCCTGCACCACAACTGCGCGGTGGTGAGTGGCACGGTGCGCTGCTGGGGCGACAACCTCGAAGGGCAGCTCGGTAACGCCTCGAACTCGGTCGCGTCGACGCCTCAGGCGGTGTCGTTGCCGTCGGGCTTCACGGCGACCAAGGTCACCGTCGGCGAAGAGTTCAGCTGCGCGCTGAGCTCGGCTGGCGCGGTGATGTGTTGGGGCAAGAACGACTACGGCCAGCTCGGCGACGGCTCGACCTCGGCGAACTCCAACGTGCCGGTGGCGGTGAGCGGCCTCACCGCGGGCGTCACCTGGATCGGCGCGGGCGCCACCCACGTCTGCGCGGTCAAGTCGGGCGCGGCGTACTGCTGGGGCAGCAACCTCTACGGCGAGCTCGGCATCGGCGTGTCGGGCAACGGAGCGCACACTCCGCAGCTGGTGGACGGGGTGACCGGCTTCACCTACGCGACCATCACCGGAGGCCAGAACTTCAGCTGCGGCATCTCGACCGGTGGCGCGGCGCAGTGCTGGGGCCGCAACGACGACGGTCAGCTCGGCAACGGCCTCGGCGGCTTCAACCAGGATCAGTACTCGCCGGTTTCAGTGAGCGGGGTGAGCTCGGGTGCGAGCGCGTTGAGCGCGGGTTACGGCGCGACGTGCGCGATCATCTCCGGCGCGGCGAAGTGCTGGGGCTCGAACCTGAACTACATGCTCGGCGGCGGTGGAACTCCGAGCGACGACTCGTACGTGCCCCAGGCGGTCACCGGGCTGTCGAGCGGCGTGCTCGCGATCACCGCGACCTGCACCGACCACGCGTGCGCCGTCGGCTCCGGCGGAGCGGTCTTCTGCTGGGGCAGCGCCGGCCCGTTCATCGGCAACGGCGACCCCAACACCCAGCAGCCCAGCCCGGTCGCGGTCCTCTCGTTGCCCTGACGGGAAGGCGACAACCCATTATCCTGGCGCCGTGGCGGTACTTCTCATCGGCGCCGGGCGTGGTGAAGCGACCTGCGGGATTCTGTATCTCGCAGGTTATCTGCGGCGAAATGGCATCGAGGCGTACGTCCGCCTCTACGACGACGACGAGAGCGAAGAGGACGCGGCGCGGTCGCTCCAGGCGCTGCTCTCGCACCTGAAGCCCACCCTGGTGGGCATCAGCTTCAAGTGGTTCAACCACATGTCTCGCGGGCTGATGCTGGCCCGGCTGATTCGCGCGATCGACCCCGAGATTCGGATCGCCGTCGGTGGCAACAGCGCGTCGTATTACTGGCGCGAGCTGAGCGCGGCCGACTGCATCGATGAGATCGTGCTCGGCGACGGCGAGCTCCCGCTGCTCGCCCTCTGCCGCGGCGACAAAGACCCGCCGAACGTGGTGACGCGGCGCAAGGGCAAGCCGCACCGTCTGCCGCTGAAGTACGTCCAGAGCATCGAGAGCACCGACGTCTATTACTCCGGCTTCGACGACGTCTTCTTGAGCGGGCTCGACCGCAGCTCCTTCTCGGGGTGGATTCAGCCGGGCAAAGGCTGCAGCGAGAACTGCCTCTATTGCGGCGGTACCCGTGGCATGGAGCAGGCGTCGTTCGGCCGGCCGACTTCGTTTCTTCGCCCGGTCGAGAGCGTGCGCAAGGACCACCAGGAGATCGCCGCGCGCACCTGGCAGCTCCGCTACGACTTCGCCGGCGGGTCGGCTGATTTCCTCGGCGGCGCGTGGAGCAGCTTCGACTTGAAGCGGCACTCCGCCACCTACTTCCTCTGGGGCGTGCCGCCGCCGTCGCTGATCGACGCGCTCGCCGCCACCTTCGAGCGCGTCTACCTGGTGCTCGACGTCGGATGCTTCGCGGAGTCGCAGCGCCTCGAGTTGATGAAGCGCGGCCTTCTCAAACCGTGCCCCACCAACGCCCAGCTCTACCCGGCGGTGGAGGCCTGCCTCGCGCACCGCAACCTGAAGCTCGAGGTGTGCGGCATCGCCGGGCTCCCGCTCAGCTCGGAGGCCGCGCTGAAAGAGGAGCCGAAGGTGGTGGAGCGCCTGCTCGACCTCGGCTGCGACGTCGGCTCGCAGCGCCTCGAGTCGCAGCCCGGCGCGCTGGTGACTCAGCACGCCGACCGCTTCGGGATGATCTCCGACGCCAACACCTTCGCCGGCTTCGTCGATTGGTTCGAACAGCGCGATCACCAGACGCACGGTGATTTTCCGATGGTGCGCTACCGCGACCAGAAGCTCGAGGCCGCCGTTCAGCGCGCCGCCGATCGCATTCACGAGCTCGCCCAGAGCCGCAGGCCGAAGCAGAAGGCGCTCACCCACAAGTCGAAGCTGGTGGCGAAGCTCGGTCAGCGTTTCTCGTCGACGCTGTCGGAGTGGCTCGGGCCGCACCTGGTGCCGAAGACGCTCGCGAAGACCAAGGTCGAGGTGGTGCGCTCGATCGACGGGATGGGCTTGGGGTGTGCTCCCGCGCTCGGGGAACGCCAGCTGCCGCAGGGCAGGGTGGAGCGGGGCGATGGCGCACGGGCGATTCTCGCGGTGCTCGATGCGTTCGCCCAGCCGGTGGCGATCGAGCGGGCGCTGAGCGCGCTGCGCTCGAAGAAGATCGAGCAGGGGCTTGCGCAGGAGACCGTCGAGCACCTCGTCGAAGGCGGTTTCCTCGCGCGGCCTGAGTGAGCGGACGCCGGGCTACTCGATCAGCCCGAGCGCGCGATCTTCGGTGAGCAGCGACGTCATCCACCCGCCGGGAGAGAACGCCGAGTACTGATCGGGAGTGCCGTCGGCGACGATCACGCCCTGGTCACCCCAGTGCCCCGATGCGTCGGGCGGGAGGTTCACCGCGGTGGGCAGCTTCCCGACCTTCTCCTGATTCTGGAGCGCGACCTCGGCATCGCTCTCGAGGCCGAGCGCGCGAAACGTCTGGTAGAACAACCGCTGTGACGGAGGCAGCAGCTCCGCCTCGCGCGACTGCGGCACCGCGCCGGGTGAGTTGAGCACCGGCACGCCCTTCAGGTTCGACACCAGCTTCGGGTCGGCCAGCAGCTGATCGGTGTACGAGGTGGTGAGCGAGCGCAGCCCGCCCTGCACGTAACCCTGCAGCGCCTCTCCGACCTTCCCCTGCGCCAGCAGCTGCCGCGACGGGTTCGAGAGCACCAGGCTCCACGCCGGCGCGAGCGTGTTGGCCGCCGCCTCCGCCACCGGGCCGCCCACCTTCGCGATCTCCTTCGACAGCTCGCGGCCCGCCATCGCCGCTCCCAGCATCGCCTTGCCCAACAGCTTCCCCGCCAGACCGCCGAGGCCGACCTTCTGCAGCACCGGCTGCGCCGCGTGGTCGAGCTGCTCCACCACCTTGATCGCGCCCTGCAACACGTCGCGAAACCCGGAGAGCCCGGCGGCGATGACGCTCTCGGTGCCCGGCGCGCCCAGCGTGTTCGCCAGCCCGGTCTCGAGCGGCTTCAGCTGCGCTACGTCTTCCGGCTTCGGCTTGCCCGGCTGAAGCAGATAGTCGCCGAGCGCGAACGCGATGTCGGCCAGCTGCGAGCCGCCCGCCGCGCTGTGCACGGTGTGAATCGCCAGCACGCTGTTTCGCTCGGCGCCGTACTTGCCGCCCGCGTCGCGCATCATGTCGAGCACGTTGGTCGCGCCCTGGCTGTAGCCGACCAGCACCACCTTGGCGTCGGGGTTGCCGGTGAGCTTCTTCGCCTCGTCGATCGCCTTCGCCACCGCGGCCGCGTTCACGTCGGGGTCGGTGAAGCTGCCGGTGTCGGCCAGCACCGGCGCGAACCCCGCGTCGAGCGCCGCCTGCTGCTGCATGTACATGTCGTCGGTGGTGCGCGACACGCCCGGGCAGAACACCACCGCGACGTCTTTGCGCACCTCGACCTGCTTGCCGCCGATGGTCGCCATCGTGGTGGGAATTCCCGCAGCCTTCGCCTCCGCCAGAGACGGTGCGGAGCTGAGCGACGGCACCGCTGCCAGCGGGTTCGCCGCGATCAACGCCGAGCCGTCAGACGGCACCGGCTCGAAGGCGATGCGCGACAGCGTGCTCTGAGCCGTCTTCGCGTAGTCGGCCGGCGCGAGGGCAGGGGCGCCGGCCGGCAGGTTCTGCTGCACCAGCGCCGCCTGCTGGGTGAGCGCCGCGAACGACTTCACCTGAGAAGAGTCGAGCTGGCCCTGCTCGACGAGCTTCGAGACCTCGGAGCGCCACTGCGAAAAGTCTTGCCGCAGCTGGGACATTCGAGACGCCTGCTCCGACGCCGGAGCCGAGGCGTACGCCTTCGCCTCCGAGAGCACCTGCTGCTGCAGCTTCGCCGCGCTCGCTTCGAGATCGCCGGCCGCCTCGACCACTCCCAAGGGGTTTCCACGCACCGAGACCGTCACCGGGGGCTTCGCCGTCGCACCGGCCGCGCGCTCGGCAAAGCCATCGCGCAGCGCCGGTCTGGGCTGGGTGATCGCGGCGGGCCTGCTCGCCTCGACCGTGCTCTCGCGGGGAAGGGGCCTGACGAGCGCCGGGTTGCTGCCGGTGGTGGAGATCTTGGAAGACATGTCTTGGCCCAAGGTACCTTGGGCGAGGGTCGCTCGTCGATCCCCCTCGGTGACACGTCACTTTGGCGTACCCCGGCCGGCTCGATGTGAGATTTTGCCCGCCGCGATGGCGAAGAAACCCACGAAGAAGCCGAGTGCTGCGAAGAAGAAGCAGAAGCCAGAACCGACACCCACGACCCGCACCGCTGCACCCGCCCTTCCGGCGCTGTCGGAGCTGAACGTCTCACGGCCCGCGCCGCCCGCGGTACCGATCGTCGGCATCGGTGCCTCCGCCGGCGGCCTCGAGGCGCTCGAAGCCTTCCTGCGAAACGTGCCCGCGGGCTGTGGGCTCGCGTTCGTGGTGGTTCAGCACCTCGACCCCGACCACAAGGGCGCGCTGGTGGAGCTGCTCCAGCGGTCGACCTCGATGCCGGTGACCCAGGCGGTCGACCGGATCAAGGCGGAGCCCGAGCATGTCTACGTGATTCCCCCGGGCAACGACATGTCGCTGCTCCACGGGGTGCTCCACCTGCTGCCCCAGGCGCAGCCGCGCGGCCTCAACCTGCCGATCGACTTCTTCTTCCGCTCGCTGGCCGAAGATCAGCAGGAGCACTCGATCGGCGTAATCCTCTCCGGCATGGGCTCCGACGGTCTGCTCGGGCTCCGCGCGATCAAAGAAAAGGCCGGCGCGACCTTCGTGCAAGACGTGCGCTCTGCCCAGTTCAGCGGCATGCCCCGGAGCGTGATCGACGCCGGGCTGGCCGACGTGGTCGACAAGGCCGAGGAGTTGCCGAAGAAGATCATCGCCTACCGCCAGCACCTGCCGGGCATGGCCAAGTCTGATGGGTCGGCCGAAGATCGTGCCCAGAGCGCGCTCGAGAAGGTCTTCGTGCTGCTGCGCGCACATACTGGCAACGACTTCTCGCTCTACAAGCAGAGCACGATCTACCGCCGCATCGAGCGCCGCATGGGGCTCCACCAGCTCGACCTCGACCGCTACGTTCGGCTGCTGCGCGAGAACCCGCGCGAGATCGAGCTGTTGTTCAAGGAGCTGCTGATCGGCGTCACCTCGTTCTTCCGCGACCCGGCGGCGTGGGAGTCGCTGAAGAAAGACGTGCTGCCGGCGCTGATCGCCGCCCGCCAGACCGGAGGCCAGCTGCGCGCCTGGGTGCCCGGCTGCTCCACCGGCGAAGAAGCGTACTCGCTGGCGATGGCCTTCAAGGAGGCGATGGAGCCGCTCAAGCCGGTGAAGAACCTCTCGCTGCAGATCTTCGCCACCGATCTCGACTCCGATGCGATCAACTTCGCGCGGCAGGCGCTCTACCCCGACAACATCGCCGCCGACGTGTCTCCCGAGCGGCTGCGGCGCTACTTCGTGAAGGAAGAGCGCGGCTACCGGGTCGGCAAAGAGATTCGCGAGATGGTGGTGTTCGCGCCGCAGAACGTGATCATGGCGCCGCCGTTCACCAAGCTCGACTTCTTGTCGTGCCGCAACCTGCTCATCTACCTGTCGAACGAGCTGCAGCGAAAGCTGATCCCTCTGTTTCACTACAGCCTCAACCCGGGCGGGGTGCTGTTTCTCGGGAGCGCCGAGACGATCGGCGCGATCTCGGGCCTGTTCCAACCGCTCGACGCCAAGTCGCGCATCTACAAGCGGCTCGATCAGATTGTGTCGAACGTGCCGCTCGAGTTCCCGGTGGCGACGTTCCCTGCCGGCAAGGTGAGCGCCGATCAGCCCGAAGATCAGCCCCGGCCGGTGAAGGCCGCGCCGCCGAACATTCAGGTGCTCGCCGATCGGCTGATCGTGCAGCGCTTCTCTCCGTTGGGCGTGCTCTGCAACGACAAGGGAGACGTGCTCTACGTGTCGGGGCGCTCCGGCCGCTTTCTCGAGCCGGCGGTGGGCAAGGCGAACCTCAACATCTTCGCGATGGCCCGCGAGGGTCTTCGCTACGAGGTGTCGAGCGCATTCTCGACCACCCTGCGGCAGGACCGGCCGGTGACGGTGCGCAACCTCAAGGTGGGCACCAACGGCGGCACCCAGTTGGTCGACCTGATGGTCGAGAAGCTCAACGAGCCGAAGGAGCTGCGCGGCTCGGTGCTGGTGCTGCTGACCGACGCGCCCGAGGGCCGGGCTCCGGAGGCGCCCAAGCGGCACCTGAAGCTGCCCAGCCAGCCGGCCCGCATCGCCGAGCTGGAGCGCGAGCTCACCCACGCGCGCGAAGAGGTGCAGACCACCCGCGAGGAGATGCAGACCTCACAGGAAGAGCTGAAGTCGACCAACGAAGAGCTGCAGTCGACCAACGAGGAGCTCCAGTCGTCGAACGAAGAGCTCACCACCTCGAAGGAAGAGATGCAGTCGCTCAACGAAGAGCTGCAGACGGTCAACCACGAGCTGCAGGCGAAGGTCGACGAGCTGTCGCGAAGCAACAACGACATGAAGAACCTGCTCAACAGCACCGACATCGCCACGCTCTTCCTCGATGCGAACCTGAACGTGCGGCGGTTCACCACTCCCACCACGCGGATCATCAAGCTGATCCCCGCAGATGCCGGCCGGCAGATCACCGACATCGTCAGCAACCTCGAGTACGAGAACCTGGCCGAAGACGCGACCGAGGTGCTGCGCACGCTGGTGTTTCGCGAGCAGCTGGTGAGCACCAAGGACGGCCGCTGGTACTCGATGCGAATCATGCCCTACCGCACCCTGGAGAACCTGATCGACGGGGTGGTGATCACCTTCTCGGAGATGACCGCGGCGCGAAAGCTCGAAGACGCGCTGAAGGAACAGGCGAGCCAGGCGATTCAGATGGCGGAGTCACTGCCGACGTTGGTGTGGGGCAGCCGCGCCGACGGCAGCTGCGACTACCTGTCGAAGCAGTGGGTCGCCTACACCGACATCAGCGAGAAGGAACAGCTTGGCTATGGCTGGCTCGATCAGGTGCACAGCCAGGACCGCGACCGCGTGCGTGAGGGTTGGCGCGCGGCGGTGAAGAGCGGCGCGACCTTCGACCCCCAGCTGCGGCTGCGGCGGGGCGACGGCGCCTGGCGTTGGTTCAAGACCCGGTGGGCCCCGATTCGCGACGCAGGGGGAAACATCACCCGCTGGTACGGCACCTTCACCGACGTCGACGATCTCAAGCACGGCGAGGAGCGGCTCACCCAGCTGTTCGAGAACATCAGCGACCCGTTCGTCGCGATCGACAGATCCCTTTCGGTAACACAGATCAACCATGCGGCCGAAAAGCTGATCGAACGGGGTCGCAACGACGTGTTAGGAAAAAAGCTGAACGAAGCCATTCCGCAGTTGAGAGATCTGATCAACGAGGCGCAGCTGAAGGACGCAGTGACGAAGGGGGGAGTTTCGATCGATGCCACGCTCGGCCCCGCCGCTTCTCGCTACCGGTTGCAGCTCTTCCCTGGATCGTCCGATGGCGTGTCGATCATCATGCACCGTGTGTGAAGAGGTGGGGCCATGAAGCGCAAGGCCCCGGTGAAGAAGAAGGCCACCGCGAAGAAGAGTGCGCCGGCGAGGCGCGCCACCCACGGCCCGGCCAAGAGCCACGAGGCCGCCCGGCTGCTCCACGAGCTCCAGGTGCACCAGATCGAGCTGCAAATGCAGAACGAAGAGCTCCAGCAGGCGCGCCAGGAGCTCGAGGTGAGCCTCACCGACTACACCGAGCTGTTCGAGCTCGCGCCTGCGGGTTGCGCGATCGTCGCGCCCGACGGCACCCTTCAGCGGGTCAACCGCAAGGCCGAGCAGATCCTCGAGAAGCCGCGCAACTGGCTCCAGGGAAAGAGTTTTCACGACCTGGTGTCACGCGGCGATCGGGCGGTGTTCTCCAAGCTGCTGCTGAACGCGGTAGCCGAGTCGCGGCAGGAGCCGGTGGAGTTCAAGCTGGAAGGCGATGGCGGGAAGACGCTGTCGGCGCGGGCGGTGCTGTTGGCGCGCGAGAACGCCACCCTGCTGATCAGCTTCGAAGACGTGACGCTGATCCGGGAGCGTGAGCGCCAGCTGGCCGAGACCCGCCAGGCGCTCGAAGACGCCGATCGGCGCAAAGACGACTTTCTCTCGACCCTCTCGCATGAGCTGCGCAACCCGTTGGCTCCGATTCGCAACAGCCTCTACGTGCTCGACCGAGCCTCGACCCCCGAGCATGCGGCGAGGGCGAAGACGGTGATCACCCGCCAGGTGGCCCACCTCTCGCGGCTGATCGACGACCTGCTCGACGCCACCCGCATCGGCCGCGGCAAGGTGCACCTGAAGCGCGAGAGCCTCGACTTCGCCGACCTGGTGCGGCGGGTGGTCGACGATCACCTGATGCAGTTTCAGCAGAGCGGCGTTCTGCTCGAGAGCCGCTTCGAAGGCGGCCCGTTCTGGGTCGACGCCGATCCCGCGCGGTTGGTGCAGGTGGTGTCGAACCTGCTCGGCAACGCAGTGAAGTTCACACCCCGCGACGGCGAGGTGGTGGTGACCCTGCGCCGCGACCGCGATCTGCTGGTGCTCACGGTGAAGGACACCGGCGCTGGCATCGAGGCGAAGCTGTTGTCGTCGATCTTCGAGTCGTTCGTGCAGGCGCCCCAGACGCTCGATCGCAGCCGGGGTGGGTTGGGTCTGGGCTTGGCGATGGTGAAGGGTTTCGTCGAGCTCCACGGCGGCACGGTGGCGGTGGCGAGCGCGGGCCCCGGGCGGGGGAGCGAGTTCACGGTCGAGCTGCCGGCGGGAGCAGCGCCCCAGCCCACGGAAGCAGTGATGGCGGTGGGCGCGGGAGCGGTGCCGCGGCGGGTGCTGCTGATCGAAGACAACGTCGACGCCTGCACCAGCATGCGCGACGCGCTCGAGCTGGGCGGCCACCAGGTCGAGGTGGCCTACGACGGCCGCAGGGGTATCGAAGCGGCCGCGCGGTTTCAGCCCGAGGTGATCTTCTGCGACATCGGGCTGCCGGGTATGAACGGCTACGCGGTGGCGCGCGAGCTGCGGGCCGACGCGGCGCGAAAGAACACCCTTCTGATCGCGCTCTCGGGCTACGGCCGGCCGGAGGACGTGCAGAAGGCGACCCAGGCCGGGTTCGACGCCCACCTCACCAAGCCGCCTCCGTTCGACGAGGTGGAGCAGCTGCTCAGCTCGGCTGCTGCGACTCGCCCTCAGGCTCCGAAGGCGAAAGCTTCGGCTCCTCCGCCTCGGCCTTCCGACGCGATGATTCACTGACGGCGCTGTCGGCGGCGGCGAGCATCGAGCCGTGGAGCAGCATCTGGCGGATCAGATCGGCCTGACGGGTCAGCGTTCGCGCCTTCTCGTCGAAGCGCGCGCGGGTCTCGGCGTGATGCTCGGTGCGCCGCAGCCGCTTCGCCAGGGCGGCGCCTTCTTCGAGCGAGCGCACCGCGGCCCAGAGCGCGCGCTCCATCTCGTCGCTCTGCTCGCGCACCAGGCTGTCGAGGGTGAAGGCGTGGCCGACGTGACAGCGAAAGTGCTGAAACTCACCTGGCGCCGCCTGGGTGAGCACCCCCTGGCAGATCGGGCAGACCAGCTCCGCGGGTGCGCCTCGTTCCTCGCCGTCGAGCTGCTTCACGTAATGGCCGGGCTGCCGGTCGGCGCCGGCGCCTTCCCGGTTGAGCCGGGTGATCAGCTCCGGCAGCTCCCGCGGCAACACCCTGAAGTCGACCGGCGCGTGAGCGAGCACGCTCCGGGGCATCTCACCGGCCCGCGCGCTCTCGGGCGCCTGCACCACGCTCACGCCGCCGTGGGCCTTGATCGACAGCATGCCGGCGGTGCCGCAGTCCTGGTAGCCGGAGAGCACGATGCCGACCACTCTCCCGCGGTAGGCCGCCGCCGCCGATCGAAACAACGGGTCCACCGCCGGCCGATGGCCGTTCTCGCGCGCGGCCCGCACCACCTCCATGAAGCCCTGGCGCACCAGCAGGTGTGCATCGGCGGGCGCGACGTAGATGTGGCCGGCCTCGATCTGCTCTTGATGCAGCGGGAAGCTCGCCGGCAGCGGGCCGCGCTTGCTGAGCAGCTCGGGCAACAGCCCCTGGTGGCCCGCGCTGGTGTGCATCACGACGAACAGAGAGGCGGCCAGATCCTCCGGCAGGCCGGCCACCAGCTCGAGCAGCACCTCGAACGAGCCGGCCGAACCACCGATGACGAAGACGTCGTGACCCACGGCTGAGTACGCTGCACGCGGTGTTCCCCGGGGTTCCGCAGTGATTACCGGGCACTCGGTTGCACCGCTGCCACAGCCGTGGCGCCGATGTCTCCAGCCGCGACCTCTGCCGGCATCCCGAGCTTTCGCCGCATCCACAACAGGTACAGCGCCGGGTAGACCAGCAGCTCGAGCAGGAAGCTGGTGGCGAGCCCTCCGACCATCGGAGCGGCGATCGGCTTCATCAAATCGGCGCCGGTGCCCTGCGACCACATGATCGGCAGCAGCCCGAGCATCGCCGCGCACACCGTCATCGCCTTCGGCCGCACCCGCTTCACCGCGCCGTGGATGATCGCCTCCACCAGCTGAGCGCCGGTGCGCAGGGTGCCGTTCGCCTTCGACTCCGCCACCGAGAGGTCGAGGAACATCAGCATGAAGACGCCGGTCTCGGCGTCGAGGCCCATCAGCGCGATCAGCCCCACCCAGACCGCGATCGAGAGGTTGATGCCGAGCAGCTTCAGCAGCAGCAGCGCGCCGAGCGCAGAGAACGGCACCGCCAGCATCACCACCGCGGTCTTGAACGCCGAGCGGGTGTTGAGCCAGAGCAGCAGCGCGATCAACGCCAGGGTGAGTGGGACGATCAGCTTCAGGCGCTCGCTGACCCGGAGCAGGTTCTCGTACTGGCCGCTGAAGGTGAGCGCGTAGCCGGGCGGCGGCTTCACCGAAGCGGCCACCGCCTGCTTCAGGTTGTCGACGTAGGCGCCGAGGTCGGTCTTCGAGGGATCGAAGTCGACGTAGACGTAGCCGGCGAGCAGGCCGTTCTCGTCGCGGATCATCGCCGGGCCCTGGGTGAGCTTCACGTCTGCCAGCTGCTCGAGGGGAATCTGCCCGCCGCCCTTCAACGGCACCAGCACCCGCTTCAGCGCCTCCGGGTCTTCGCGAAAGTCGCGGGCGTAGCGCACGCTGATCCCGTAACGCTCCCGGCCTTCGACGCTGACGCTCTGCACGTCGCCGCCGATCGCGGTCATCACCAGCTGGTTGGCGTCGTCGACCGAGAGCCCGTAGCGGGCGAGCTGATCGCGGCGGAGGTCAAAGTCGAGGAACCAGCCTCCCGACACCCGCTCCGCGTAGACCGAACGGGTGCCAGACACTTTTCGAACCGCCGCTTCGGTCTGTTGGGCGAGCTTTTCGATCACCGGCAGCTCGGCGCCGGTCACCTTGATCCCGACCGGGGTGCGCACGCCGGTGGAGAGCATGTCGAGCCGGCCTTTGATCGGCATCGTCCACGCGTTCGACAAGCCCGGCAGGGAGACCTTCTGGTTGAGCTCGTCGATCAACCGTTCCTCGGTCAGCCCGGGCCGCCACTGCTCGCGCGGCTTCAGGGTGATGGTGGTCTCGAACATCGACAGCGGCGCCGAGTCGGTCGAGGTGTTGGCGCGGCCGGCCTTGCCGAACACGTGATCGACCTCGGGCACGGCGCGGAGGATCTTGTCCTGCACCTGGAGCACCTGCTGCGCCTGGGCGGCCGACATGCCCGGCTCCACCGACGACGGCATGTAGAGCAGGGTGCCTTCACGCAGCGGCGGCATGAACTCGTGGCCGAGGCTGAAGTAGAGCGGCACCGTCGCCGCCACCAGCGCGCCCGCCGAGGCGACCACTGCCCACGGGTGACGGAGCACGAAGCGGCACGGGCCTTCGTACAGCCGGTGGAGCAGCTTGCTCACCGGGTGCTCTTCTTCGGCGCGGTAACGGCCCACCAGCGCGGTGGTGGCGAGCGAGGCCAGCCAGCGGGGCTTGAAGGTGAACGGCTCGGCGCGGGCGAACAGCATTCGCAGCGCGGGGTCCAAGGTGATCGCGAGCAGCGCGGCGATCGCCATCGCCAGGTTCTTCGAGGCGGCAAGCGGGCGGAACAGCCGGCCTTCCTGATCGACCAGGGTGAAGATGGGAATGAACGCGGCGGCGATCACCAGCAGCGAGAAGAAGACGCTCGGGCCCACCTCGAGCAGCGCAGCCAGCCGCACTTGGTGGAAGTTGCCCGGCCGCCCCGCTTGCTGCCATTTGTGAATGCGGTTGTAGGCGTTCTCGACCTCGACGATCGCGCCGTCGACCAGCACGCCGATCGAGATCGCGATCCCCGAGAGCGAGAGCAGGTTGGCGTTCAGCCCCAACAGCTTCATCGGAATGAAGGTGAGCGCCACCGAGACGGGGAGGGTGATGATCGGCACCACCGACGACGGGAAATGCCAGAGGAACACCAGCAGGATCAGGCAGACGATCAGGATCTCTTCCCAGAGCTTGCTCTCCACGGTGCCGATCGCCTGGGTGATCAGCTCCGAGCGATCGTAGGTGGTGACCACCTCGACCCCGGCCGGCATCGACGGCTTCAGCTCGTCGAGCTTGTGCTTCACCGCGCCGATCACCTGGAGCGCGTTCTCGCCCTGGCGCATCACCACGATCCCGCCGGTGACATCGCCTTCGCCGTCGAGATCGGTGACGCCGCGCCGCAGCTCCGGGCCCAGGCTCACGGTGGCGACGTCTTTCACCGTCACCGGGGTGCCGTTGTCGCTCCCGAGCGCGAGCTGCTCGAGATCGGCGGTGCGCTTCACGTAGCCGCGCCCGCGCACCATGTACTCGCGGCCCGACAGCTCGACCAACCGCCCGCCGGCGTCGTTGTTGCCCTGTCTGACCGCGGCGATCACCGACTCCAGCGTCAGCCCGTGAGCGGCGAGCGCGTTGGGGTTCACGTTCACCTGGTACTGGCGAACCTGACCGCCGACGGTGGCGACCTCGGCGACGCCCGGCACCGACTGGAGCGCGTAGCGAAGAAACCAGTCCTGGTAGCTGCGCAGCTCGTCGCTGGAGTGCTTGCCGGTGCGATCGACCAGCGCGTACTGGAACACCCAACCCAGGCTGGAGGCGTCGGGGCCGAGCTCGGTCTTCACGCCCTGGGGCAGCTGGGCCTGAATCTTCGAGAGGTACTCCAGCACCCGCGATCGCGCCCAGTAGACGTCGGTGCCGTCTTCGAAGACGACGTAGACGAAGCTGTACCCGAAGTCGGAGAAGCCGCGCACCGCCTTCACCTTCGGCGCGCCGAGCAGCGCGGTGGTGATCGGGTAGGTGACCTGGTCTTCCACCAGATCGGGGCTGCGATCCCACTTCGAGTAGACGATCACCTGGGTGTCGGCGAGGTCGGGCAGCGCATCGAGCGGCATCGTGCGCATCGAGTGCCAGGCAACCGCGAGCAACACGATCGCCACGCCCAGCACCACGAAGCGGTGCTCGGCCGACCAGCGGATGATCGCGGGGATCATCTGCTCGACCCGATCGGCGACGAGCCGTTCTGCTGCATCGAGGAACGCAGCCGCGACTCGGAGTCGATCAGGAAGTTCGCTTTCGTCACCACCCGATCGCCTTCGCTGAGGCCTTCGAGCACCTCGGCGTAGTCACGGCCGACTTCTCCCAGCTTCACCTTGCGCGGCTCGAAGCGGCCGTCTCCGAGCGCCACGAACGCGATGTCGTTCTCGCCCCCGCGAAGCAGCGCGTCGGTAGGCACCCGCAGCACCGCGCGGGGCGCCCGCGCCAACGTCACCTCGCCGAACAGCTCGGGCTTCAGCTCGAGGGCAGAGTTGTCGAACGCCAGCCGCACCTTCGCGCTGCGGGTCTTCGGGTCGAGCAGCGGGTCGACGAACAGCACCTTGCCCGCCCAGCTGCGCCCGGGAAATGCCTCCAGGGTCAGCGTGGCGGCGGTGCCGGTGGTGACGTGGCGCAGCTCGCGCTCGTAGACGTCGGCCAGCACCCAGACGGTGGAGAGGTCGACCACCTCGTACGGCATCGCTCCGGGCTCGAGGCGCGCGCCTTCGACGATCTCCTTGCGGGTGATCACGCCGGCGGCGGGAGACACCATCGTCACCGTCTTCGCCGGCGTGCCGTCGCGCTCCAGTCGCTGCAGCTCGGCCGCGGGCACGTCCCACAGCTCGAGCTTCTTGTGCGCCGCGGCGGCGAGCGGGCTGCCGCGCATCGAGACCCACTCGGTCTCGGCGGCGAAGATCTCGGGAGAGTAGAACGAGAACAGCGGTTGGCCCTTCTTCACCGGCTTGCCGAGGAAGTCGGCGTAGACCTTCTCGACGTAGCCGCCCGCCTTCACGCTCACCTTGCGAACCTGGGTCTCGTCGACGCTCACCCGGCCGAAGGTGCGAATCGCCGCGCCGAGGTCTCCGCGATCGACCTCCGCGGTGCGCAGGCCGATCAGCTGCTGGCGCTGCGGGTCGACCTCGATCGTCGCCAGGCCTTCGACCTGCGAGGTGTCGGCGGTCTTCGCCTGCGGGTCGAGCTTCACCAGCTTCATTCCGCAGATCGGGCAGTCGCCGGGGTGGTCCTGAATCACGCCCGGGTGCATCGGGCACTGGTAGCGCTCGTGAACCTCGGCGGTGGGCGCGGGCGCGTGGGCGTGCAGGCCAACCGCCAGGCCACCGCCGCCGGCCAGCAGCGCCACCGCGATCACGAGCGCCGCGCGCTTCACGGCGTCACCTGCGCTTCCATCGGGAGCTTGCCGCGCAGCCACTGCACCGCGAACGCGGCGACGAAGCCGGCCGCCATCAGCGCGTGCCCCTTGGAGCCGATGCAGGTGGTGCCCATCGCTCCGGTGACCAGGCCGACGCCGGCCGCGGTGGCGACGATCGCCAGCCGGGCGTGCTTCTTTCTCCACCAGCCGCCGACGATCAGGCCCGAGCCGATGCCGCCCAGCGCGCTGGAGGCGAAGCACGCGGTCATGCACCAGTCGCCGAAGCAGAGGTGGCCGTAGCGGGCGGTGCAGATCACCGCCATCAGCGGGAAGGTGCCGGCGAGCAGGCCGGGGACGAGCGCGCGCTGGAAGTCGTGGCCCCACCAGAGGCAGATCACTCCGGCGGCGATCAGCGCGGCGCCGGCGGCGGCGGTGGTGGCCAGCTCGGTGGTGAACAAAGAGGCGAGGGCGGCCAGCGCGACCACCGGCAGCACGCCGAGCAGCGCGCGCCGAACTCGGGCCCCTTCGTAGGCCCGCCGCGCCACCCGCTCGAACGTGGGATCCAGCTGCTTCATGTCCGAGTAGGCGCCGGCTTCCGAAAGCGTGACACCTCAAGTGAACCCCCTCCCCCATCAGGGGGAGGGTGGCCGAAGGCCGGGAGGGGCGTCACACCTCCGACTTACGTTCAGTCCAGTCCGTACAACCGCTTGAACGCGTTGCGGAGTCTCACCACCGCCCGCTCCCGCCGCTTCCGGAACGTCGCGCCGCCCACCGCCGCCGCCGTCTCCCAGTACGTCGACACCAACGTCTCCTGGTCCGACTGCGAGAGGGTGCCCATCGCGTTCATCGCCGCCTCCACCAGCAGCCGCTGCTCGGCCTCCTCGGCCTGGGCTCCCGCATCCGAGCTCGGGGCTGCCTCGTTCGACTCCCGCAGCCGCTGCTTCTTCTTCGCCAGCGTCCGCCACTCCCAGCTGGCGATGCCCAGCGCCCACGGAAGCGCAGGTTTTGCGCGGTCGTACTCATTGGCGCGCTCGAGAATTCGCAGCAGCGCGGTCTGGGCGGCGTCGGCTCCGTCGGCTTCCGAGCCCGCGAGCCGGGTGCACAGGCGCAGCGTTGGCGGCCACAACAGCTCGAACACTGGAGTGAAAGCGCTGCGATCGCCGTCGGCCAAGCGGCGCATCAGCTGATCGAGATCGGCAAGCTCAGGCATCGCGGCGGGTGAGGTGTAGGCACCTCGCGGGCCAGCCGTGACATAACGTCTCAGTTGCCGTTCTGCGACGCCTCAGTGGCGCACGTCGCCACTGCGGGAGTCGAGGTATTCGGCCAGCTTCGCTCGGAGATCCGCAGCGGCCGACACCATGCGCGCGGTGTGGCCCGAGTAGATCGCCTCGCGAAGCCGATCGAACAAGAACGTCAGCGATTCCACGGCGATTGCGCGCTGTGACAGCTCTCGTTCCAGCACCGCCACGCGGTTGAGCGCACCCGACACCGACTGGTTCGAACAGAGGGTCTCGATCGCATCTACTTCACCCACCAGGTCGTCAGAGGGAGTCATGATCGCCCGATCGATGAAAGACTCGTGCCACGGGTGTCACGCCGCGAGGCCCCTCTGCCTACCCGGGCATGAGCAGGTGGGAACGTTTCGATTCGGGAGCGCGCCGTTACCGCAGCGTCGCGCTCACGGTCATGCTGCTGGCCGTTTCGGGACGCGCCGAAGAGCTGGAGCCGTTGCCGTCGCCTCTGCGGTTGGAGGACGCACGACGCCTCGCCCGTGAACACCGATCCGAGATCGCCGCCGCGCGCGCACGCGCTGCCGCCGCCTCCCACCGGCCCGCGATCGTCTCCGGCCTCGACGACCCGGAGATCGCGCCGGCGGTGAACCACCTGCCGTTCAGCCTCCAGGGTGCCAACGTCAGCCTTACCTTCGAGCAGCGCTTTCCGCTCTCCCACGTGCTCGGTCACCGCGGCGAAGCAGCCCAGGCGGAGGCCCGACGCTACGGCGCCGATCAGCAGCGGGTGGAGCTCGACGTCGAGCTGGAGGCGGCGAACGCGCTGGTGGCCTTGAACGAGAAGCGGGCCGTCGGCGAGGTGATCGCCGGGCAGGTCGCACTGGCGAAGCAGCTGGTGGCCTCGGCGACCGCGCGCTACTCGGCGGGCAGTGGCGCGCAGGCCGACGTGCTCCGCGCCGAGAGCGAGCTGGCGCGGCTGGAGGCGACGAGCCGGGCGCTCCAGGCCGAGCTTCGCGCCGCGGAGGCGACCGTGCTGGTGAGCCTCGGGCGGCCCACCGGAGCCACCGTGCCGCCGATCGCGCTGCCGGTGCGGGCCGAGGCGCCGCCCGAGCTGTCGGCGGTGGTGCAGCAGTCGCTCGACGCGCGCCCTGAGCTGAAGGCAGGCCACGCCGAGGTCGATCGCGCTGAAGCCGCCGGCCGTGCCGCGCGCTCGGAGGACGCGCCGATGGCGATGGTGCGCACCGGGCCCGCGTACACGATGGTCGATGGACCGGGGTGGATGGTGATGGTCGGAGTGACGCTGCCGATCTGGCGTGAGAAGCGTAACGCGGCGGTCGCCGAAGCCGACGCGATGGGAGAATCGGCGCGCGCCGATCTGTCTGCGATGCAGCGCGCGGTCGAAGGCGACGCCGCTCGTGCCCGGGAGCAGGTGGCGGCTGCCCGCGAGCGCTACCTGGCGTTGCGCGACGAGGTGGTGCCGCGCGCCCAGAAGGCGATTCAGCCCACGCTCGCCGCCTACGTGTCGGGTCAACTTCCGTTGGTGAGCGTGATCGAGACCGCGGAGGCGTTCTGGGCGGCACAAGCTGAGCAGGTGAGCGCCGAAGGAGAGCTCGCGCTCGCCTGGGCGCGGCTCGACCGTGCGATCGGGCGGTGAGTCAGCTCTTCGCCACCAGCACGTAGATGCCGACCGCGAACACCACCACCGTCAGCAACCGGCGAAACAGCCGCTCGGGGATCTTTGCCAGCAGCGGCGAGCCCACCCAGGTGCCCAACAGCGCGCCGGCGGTGGCGATCACGATCAGCGGCCAGCGCTCGAACACCTGCTTCCCCTCGGCCACCAGGTAGACGGGCATTCGCACCACGTCGACGATCAGCGAGATCGCGATCGCGGTGGCGACGAACGCGTCTTTGCCGCACTTGAAGCCGAACATCGCCGCGGTGCGCAGGCCGCCTTGAATGCCGACCAGCCCGCCGAACAGGCCCGACACGCCGCCGGCGACCCAGGAGCCGACCTTTCCCAGCTTCACCTTCTCGGCCAACCCGGTGCCCTCGAGGATCGCGGCGACGATCAACACTCCGCCGAAGATCTTCTTCAGCACCTCGGAGCTGGCCACCTCGTGCAGCAGCGCACCGGTCAGGCCGCCCGCGGCACTGGCGACGCCGAAGGAGAGCAGGATCTTCCGGCTCACTTTGTGCCGCAGCTTCCAGAAGCGCCACGCGGTGCCGGTGAGGTGGGGAATCGCGATCACCGCCACCGCCAGCCGGGTCTCCATTCGGGTGGCGAACAGCGGGGTGAGCACGGTGCCGATGCCCAGACCGGTCACGCTGCCGAGCGCACCGGCGAAGATCGCCACCACCGCCACCGCCACCTCGAACCACACTTCGAATCGATAACGGTTACCGCGATGCGCTGCCCAGCTTGAAGTCGGTGCTGACGCCGAGAGTGACGATCGCCGGGTAGACCGCCTGCTCGCCGACCACCGCGCTGTAGACCGGAATCTTCAGGCCCAGCTTCGCCGACCAGCCCATGGTGAACATCCAGCTGGCGTCGAGCTCGACGATCACGTCGGTGCGGCCGAGGTTGCCTTCGTCTTCGATCACGCCGCTCCAGCGCTCGGCGGTCTCGCGGTAGACGTCGAGGCCGAGGCTGAACCGCCAGCCGGGGAGGGTGAGCGTCGAGCTCGCGGTGACTCCGGCGAGCAGCTTGTGGTTCGGTTGGTAGCCGTGGCCGTTGGTCATCAGCCCGAAGCGATCGAGCGTCCAGATGCTCAAGGTGAAGTCGTCGAAGCGGCGATCGATCGACGCGCCGAGCACCGGGTCGACGGTGCCGGTGCCGAACTGAATGTGCTCGTGCGGCAGGCCGAGGCGGCCGAGCTCGAACGGGTTGGGCACCGTGCTCCCGAGGGGAATCGTGAGCCCCGCTCGGCCGGCGATCGACAGCCGATTGAAGTCGCCCGCCAGGTGCGCCAGCAGCCACGGGTCGGTCGGGCCCACCAGCGTCTCGTTTCGGTGGTGGTAGTCGGGCACCGGCGGCGTGTAGGGCGCTCCGCTGAGGTCCAGGTAATGAATGCGATCGGTGGTCTGCCTCAGCCCGAACACCAGCTCGGCGCCGAAGTGCCTCGAGATTCCCAGCTCGGCGTCGAGCACCAGGTCGTTCGAGTAGAGCGTCTGGTCGTGCTGGTACGGCTGCTGCGGTTGGGTGGCGCAGATCGGCCCCAGGTCGGGGCAGGCCTCGACGTGCTGCACGTGCATCATCGTGCCCGACGCGGTGAGCGAGGTGCGGAGCGTGAGCGGCTCGGGTACCGATTCGACGGACCTCCCGACCGGGAGGTTGGGGTTGGTTCACCCCGCTCAGGCGTACGCGGGCGCCGAGTACAGCCCGGCGAGCGTGAGCAAAAAGGCGAGCCAGCGGCTCATCGGTTGCCCTTCGCGATCGCCGCCTTCAGCTCGTCGGGCTTGTTGCCGGCGATGCGCGCCACCTCGTTGCCGTGGGTGTCGAGCACGATCAGGTACGGCAGCTCGGCGGCGCCGGTGAGCCAGTGCTTCGCCACCGGAGTGTCCCAGTCGACGATGTTCATTCGCCGGTAGGCGAGGGTGCCCGGCGATTCCTTCAGCCAGCCGTGAATCTGCTCGTCGAGCTCGTGGCACGGCCCGCACCAGTCGGCCGAGAAATCGACCAGCGTCACCCGCCCCGCGGTGGGCTCGAAGCCGCTCACGTCTTCTCCGTGGACCGAGAGCACCTTCGCGTCCCACCCGGGCTCGAACGCTTCGAAGGTGACGAACGCGCCCTGGCCGGGGCCGAGAATCGCTTCGATCTTCTTCCCGTCGAGCGGCTCTCTCTGCAGCTCGTCGAGGATCGGTTGGGTGGCGGTGCCGGGCGCGACGTCGAGCGCGAGCTCCACCTTCGACTTGTCGAACTTCGCGGCGCGCACGCCGTTCACGTGGGCTGCGCGCTCTTCGAGCTCACCCGCGCACTCGACGCAGGCGAGGTTTCGAATCGAGACCACCACGTGCTGGCTGGAGGCGCAGGCGGTGACGGCGACGAGGAGGAGCAGGGCCAAACGCACCAGCCGGGATTATCTGTTGCCCGCGCGACGGTCCAGCGGTTGAAGTTCGCGCACCATGAACCGACGCGAAGCGCTCACCACTCTCGCCGGGGCGATGGTCCTCGGCACTGCCGATGCCGGTGCTCCGGCGCCTACGCCCTCGGGCGGCGTCGCTCACGCGGGTAAGCATGAGCCCAAGCCCTTGCCGTTCGATCCCGCGAAGCTGAACGGGCTGTCGGCGAAGCTGCTCACCTCGCACCACGAGAACAACTACGGCGGCGCGGTGAAGAACCTCAACAAGGTCGAGCAGCAGCTCGGCGGCCTCACCAAGGACTCGCCTGGGTTTCTGATCGCCGGCCTGAAGGAGCGGGAGCTCACCTTCGCCAACTCGGTGATTCTGCACGAGGCGTACTTCGGCAACCTCGGCGGCGACGGCAAGGCCTCGGGTGCGATCGAGAAGGCGCTCGCGCAGTCGTACGGCTCGCTCGGGGCCTGGGAGGAGCACTTTCGCGCGCTCGGCGGCGGGCTGGGCGGAGGCAGTGGCTGGGCGATCGTCGACTTCAACTTCCACACCGGCGACGTGCGCACCTATTGGTCGGGCGGCCACTCGCAGTCGCTGTCATACGGCGCGCCGCTGCTGGTGATGGACATGTACGAGCACTCGTACGCGCTCGACTTCGGAGCGGCGGCGGCGAAGTACATCGACGCCTTCTTCTCCAACCTGAAGTGGGACGAGGTGAACAAGCGCCTCGACCGCGCGCTCAAGGCGCACGCCGCGCTGAAGGCATGAACCCGTACACGCTGACCGAGCTGGCGCTGTGCTTCTTGAAGCTCGGCACGCTCGGGTTCGGTGGGCCGATCGCGCTCGCCGGTTACATGCAGCGCGATCTGGTGGAGCGCCGTGGGTGGATCTCCAAGGAGGACTACCTCGACGGCCTCGCCCTGGCGCAGCTCGCGCCCGGCCCGTTGGCGGCGCAGCTGGCGATGTACCTGGGTTGGGTGAAGGGCCGCACCTGGGGCGCGACGGTGATCGGAGTGGCGTTCGTCGCGCCGTCGTTCGCGATGGTGCTGGCGCTCTCGGCCGCGTACCTGCGCTTCGGTGGCCTGAGCTGGATGCAGGGCGCCTTCTACGGCATCGGCGCGGCGGTGATCGCGCTGATCGGCCGCAGCGCGTGGAAGTTGATCAAGCTGACCCTCGCCAGAGATCGCCTGCTGTGGGCGATCTTCGGCGTGCTCACCGCCGCCACCGCGTGGGCCGAGAACGAGAACATCTGGCTGTTCCTCGGGTCGGGCGTGGTGGTGTTGCTCTGGCGCGCGCGGCGGGCTCCGGTGCCGACGGCGGCCGCGGGGGTCGCTCCCTGGCTGTTGAGCGGTCTGACCGGGCCGGCCAGCTGGCCGCTGCTCGGCAAGATGGCGTGGTTCTTCACCACTGCTGGAGCGGTGGTGTTCGGCAGCGGGCTGGCGATCGTGCCGTTCCTCCACGGCGGAGTGGTGAAGGACTTCGGCTGGCTGAACGAGCAGCAGTTTCTCGACGCGGTGGCGGTGGCGATGATCACGCCCGGGCCGGTGGTGATCACGGTCGCGTTCATCGGCTATCTGGTCGCGGGCCCGGTGGGCGCGCTGGTGGCGGCGCTCGCGGTGTTCCTGCCCTGCTACCTGTTCGTGGTGATCCCCGCGCCGTACTTTCGCCGCTACGGCAAGAACCGCCACGTGAAGGGGTTCGTCGACGGAGTCAGCGCAGCGGCCACCGGCGCGATCGCCGGAGCCACCCTGGTGCTCGGCCGGCGCGCGCTGCTCGACGCGGTGACGAACGCGCCGAAGTGGCCGGCGGTGCTGCTCTGCGCGGTGACCGCGGTGGCGCTCTGGCGGGTGAAGAAGCTGCCCGAGCCGCTGGTGATCGCGGCGGCTGGCGTGGCCGGCATCGCGGCGCAGCGGTTGTGAGGTAGAGTCGTCGCCCGATGATTCACGCTGCGCTGCTCGCGTTGGCGCTCACCGCGGGCCCCACCGTCACCGTGAAGGGCAAGGTGACCGTGCACAAGTCCGACGGGGCGGAGCTGCCCGACGCTTCCGACGTGGTGGTCTACGTGGAAGACGTCAACGAGCCGGTGAAGGGTGCCACCGCGGTGCTGAAGCAGCAGGGCCGCCAGTTCGTGCCCAGGGTGCTGGTGGTCGCGCAGGGAACCGAGGTGAAGTTCCCCAACGAAGACTCGATGAAGCACAACGTCTTCACCAACTCGCCCAACGTCACCTTCGACCTGGGTGAGTACGCCAAGAACGAAGGCAAGAGCCGGGTGTTCGAGAAGCCCGGCGAGGCCGATATGTACTGCAACATTCACTCGGAGATGATCGCCTACGTGGTGGTGGCTCCGAGCAAGCTGTTCGCCATCACCGGCAAAGATGGGTCGTTCGAGATCAAAGGCGTGCCGGTGGGCAAGCACAGGCTTAGGGTCTGGGAGCGGTTCGCCCGCCCGAAGGAAAAGAAGATCGAGATCGACGCCGCGGAGGGCGCTGCCCCCTTGGCGATCTCGGTCGACGAGCTGGCCGCTGCCGATGACGCGCACAAGAACAAGCACGGTCAGGAGTACAAGCCCGACCCGGCGTACCACTGAGGGCGCGTGACGTTTCGCCAGACGGTCCTGCTCGGCTTCGTGGCGTTGAGCCTGGTGCTCGCGGCGATCACCGCGGGGGTCGCGCTCGATCGCGGCCGCGCTCGCATCGAAGGCTCGATCAACGAGAGCTTCGAGAAGGCCCCCGAACGTCTCGAGCAGCTGCTGGGCGAAGAGACGCGCGAGCTCGACGTCACCGGCAACACCTGGGCCAACGACCCGCAGCTGCGTTCACTGCTCGGGCTCGCCTCCTCGGCCGACAGCTTCGACGGCACCGTCTCTCCCGAGAACCTACGAACCGCACACGACAAGCTGGTCGGGCTCACCGTGCTCGCGGGCACCACCTGGGCTTCGCTCAAGGCGACCAACGACAACGGCACCTTGCTGCTCGACCAGCGCAAGCAGGAAGCGTTCGGCGAGGACCTCTCTGCTGACCCGCTGGTGAAGCGCGCGTTGGCCGGTCAGAGCTCGATGCGGCTCCGCAACGATCTGATCGAGATGGCCCGGCCGCTCAGCACCGAAGGCGTGGTGCGCGGCACGATGATCGCCGGCAAGTACGTGCAGCCGATGCTGAACCGCGCCGCCGACGTGATGGGCGGCGAAGTCACGCTCGGCACCAAACCCGACGCGCTCGGCACCACCCGCTCGGAGGTCGACGGCGAGCTCTGGTTGACCCGCTCGGTGCCGTTGAAGCCGCCTGGTGGAGGTGAGCCGATCGCCTGGGTGCGCCTCTCGCGCTCGGTGACACGGGAGCTCCGGCCCCAGCTGAAGGCGCTGCTCGACGGCATCGGGTTCGCGACCGCGGTCGGCATCGCCTTCGCGGTGCTCGCCTCGCTCTGGCTGAGCCGTTCGCTCTCGGCCCCGGTGTCGAAGCTGGTCAGCGCGGCGAAGAAGATCGGAGCGGGAGATCTCGAGCATCGGGTGCAGATCGCCGGCAAGGGCGAGCTCGCCACCCTCGGTCAGACTTTCAACGAGATGGCCGCCGGCCTGAAGCAGCGGGTGTTCTTCGAGTCGGCGTTGCGCCGCTACCTGGCCGGGCCGGTGGTCGACCAGCTGGTGAAAGACCCGTCGCGCATGCGGCTGGGCGGCGAGCGCCGCGAGGTGTCGATTCTGTTCTTCGACGTCGCCGGCTTCACCACCCTGGCCGAGCAGCTCACCGCGGTCGAGCTGGTGGCGCTGGTGAACGGCTACCTCGACAACATCGTGGAGGCGATCTTTCGCCAGCAGGGCACCTTCGACAAATTCATCGGAGACGCGGTGATGTGCTTCTGGGGCGCTCCGCTCGATCAACCCGATCACGCCGCGCTCGCCTGCAAGGCCGCCGTCGAGATGCAGGCGGCGCTGCGCGCGTTCACCCAGGCCCACGCGTCGCCGAAGGTGCAGGCGCTCCACGCCCGGGTGGGCATTCACACCGGGCCGGCCGCGCTGGGCAACCTCGGCTCGAGCCAGGTGATGAGCTACACCGCGATGGGCGACTCGGTGAACCTCGCTTCGCGGCTCGAAGGCCTCAACAAGCAGTACGGCACCGCGATCCTCGTCTCCGAAGACACCTTCGCCGCGGCGAAACCGGCCAACGCCCGCGAGATCGATCGGGTGCGGGTGAAGGGGAGGGCGGCGCCGGTGGGCGTGTTCGAGCTCTACGACCCGGCCAAGGCACCCGCGGCCGCGCTCGCCCGCTACGCAGAAGGCCTCGCCCACTACCGCGCCCGCCGGTTCACCGAAGCGGTCGCCGCGTTCGACGCTGCCCGCACCGCGGGAGATGGTGCGTGTGCCGAGAAGATGTCCTCGCGGGCCAAAGAGTTGCTCGCGCACCCACCCGGGCCAGACTGGGACGGAGCCTTCACGGCGACTGAAAAATGAACGCACGACGAGCGCGGTTCGTGGTGTTGGCGGTGCTGGCGTTGCCGATCCTGGCGCACGCGGGGCGGCGGCCGTTTCTGATCGGCCATGACGAGACGATGGTGGCCGACGGCGACGTCGAGGTGGAGACCTGGGTCGATCAGTGGCGCAACCCGGGCCTGATCGAGACGCCTCTCCCGCCCGGGTTCCTGCCGCCGAAGGCGTCCACCGCGCCCTTCGCCACGGCGTGGGTCTGGTGGGCCGGCCTCTACTGGTCGCCTCATGACGACTTCGAAGTGCGCGCCTTCACCTCCGTGCTCCAGCGCGACAACGCAGGGCCGACGTTGTGGGCAGAGCTGGTTTCGCTCCGCTGGCGTTTCCTGCACGGTGATTTTGGCTCCCTGGTCGCTCAAATCGATCTGCGCATTCCGATCTTGAAGGGCCTTCTTTGGCAGGCCTCACCGACGCTCAGTTGGTCGAAGAAGCTCGATCGCTTCACGTTTCATGCTCAGGCCGGCTGGGCGAGCAGCTTTCGTGGAGGCAAGCTGCCGTCGCAGTGGTTCACCTGGGATGCGGGGGCCGCGGTCGACGTGGTGAAAGGCGAAATCGCGCCAATCGTGCAGGTCGGGGCGGAAGCCTTCAGCGAGGTCATGTATCGCGGCGCCAATGACTTCAACAACCGGCCCGGCGGCACCCTCAACGTCGGCCCCACCATCTCCTTCGCCAAGGGCCGGCTCTGGTTCACCGGCGGGGCGCTGTTCGGCGTCACCCCCGACAGCCCGAAGTGGCTCATCCGCGGGATGGTCGGGCTCGCGCTCTAGGTTGACCGCGGGTGGGGAGCGTGGGTTAACTCCCGCCCATGAACTGGGTCACTCCGTCGTTCGAAGAGATCAACATGAGCGCCGAGATCGGCGGCTATCAGGGCGAGTCTGAGACCGGCAACGAGGCCCCCCAGGCGCCGGCGGCGCCCGAGCAGAAAGACTGAGCAGGTTCTGACGTGCGGCTGCGCGTGCTCGGCTCGGCCGCGGGCGGCGGCTTCCCGCAGTGGAACTGCGGTTGCGCCAACTGTGCCGGCGTGCGCGCGGGCACGATTCGGGCGACGCCCCGCAGCCAGGAGTCGCTCGCGCTCTCCGACGATGGTGAGCGCTGGTTTCTGATCAACGCCTCACCCGAGATTCGCGCCCAGATCGAAGGCTTCAAGCCGCTCTGGCCGAAAGACCAACGCCACTCTCCGATTGCCGGCCTGCTGCTCACCAACGGCGATCTCGATCACTGCCTCGGGCTGCTGTCGCTGCGGGAGTCGCACCCGCTTCAGCTCTACGCCACCGATGCGGTGCGGGCCGGCTTCACCGAGAACAACGTCCTCTATAAGACGCTCCTGCGCTTCGAGGGCCAGGTGAAGTGGAACCGGCTCGCCCACGGCGTTCCCGTCTCGCTCGGCGGGTCGCTGTCGGTGACCGCGTTCGCGCTGCCCGGCAAACGGCCCCTTCACCTCGAAGATCGCCCCGGCTCGCAAGAAGACAACGTCGGGCTGCGCTTCAGCGACTCCGCAACCCAGGTGGTGGTCGCGTATGCGTCGACCTGCGCCGGGCCGTCGCCCGAGCTCGAGCAGCTGGTCGAGGGGGCGAACGTGGTCTTCTTCGACGGCACCTTCTTCAGCTCCGACGAGCTCCCGTCGCTCGGCATCGGCACCCGCACCGCGCAGCAGATGGCGCACTGGCCGATCGGCGGCGAGCAGGGGAGCCTGCGCTTCCTCGAGAAGCTGAAGTCGAAGAACGTGCTCATTCACCTCAACAACACCAACCCGGTGCTGCGCGACGACTCCTCGGAGCGGCGCCAGCTCACCGACGCGCGGGTCGAGGTGGCGTTCGACGGCATGGAGCTGACCCTGTGAACGGCGAGGCGTTCATCGCGCGGCTCCGCGAAGAGGGCGGCAAGCGCTACCACGATCAGCACCCCTTTCACCGAAGGATGCACGAGGGTTCGCTCTCGAAGGCGGAGCTGCAGGCCTGGGTGCTCAACCGCTACTACTACCAGACGCGAATTCCGGTGAAAGACGCGCTGATTCTCTCGAAGTCCGAATCGCCCGCGTTTCGCCGCATGTGGATGCACCGGCTCGTCGATCACGACGGAGAGAAAGAAGGGGAGGGCGGGCTGGCGAAGTGGCTCGCGCTCGCCGAGGCGGTCGGGCTGAGCCGCGACGAGGTCGCCGCCTGCTCCAAGGTGCACCCGGGCGTTCGCTTCGCGTGCGACGCCTACGTCGAGCTGGTGCGCGCGAGCCCGCTGGTGGTGGCGGTGGCGTCGTCGTTGACCGAGTTCTTCGCGCCCGACCTGATGTCGAAGCGCATCGCCGCCTGGGAGCAGCACTACCCCTGGGTGGCCGCGGCCGGGCTCGACTACTTTCGCGTTCGGGTCACCCGGGCCCGCGACGACTCGAAGGAGGCGATCGCCTTCGTGGTCGAGAATGCCCGCACCGTGGAGCTGCAGGATCAGTGCGTGGCGGCGCTGGTGAAGAAGACCGAGGTGCTCTGGCACCTGCTCGACTGTGTGCAGCTGGCGGCCGCGCGATGATCCCGCTCGAGCTCAAGCCGAAGCTGTCGAAGAAGGCGCGGGTGCAGCGCGACAAAGTCACCGGCAAGAACGTGCTGCTCTACCCGGAGCGCGGCCTGGTGCTGAACGACACCGCGTACGCGATCGTCGAGCGCTGCGACGGCGCGCGCACGGTGGGGCAGATCGTCGACGAGCTGGTGGCGAAGTTCGAGGGCGCCGGCCGCGAGGAGATCGCCCGCGAGGTGCAGGGTTTTCTGCAGCAGCTGTTCGATCGCACCTTGCTCGACGAGAAGCGCGAGTGAGCGGCGAGCGCCCGTACACCCTGATCGCCGAGCTGACCTATCGCTGCCCGCTGCGTTGCGTGTACTGCTCCAACCCGGTGAAGCGCGACGGCGCGGGTCAGGAGCTCGACACCGGCAGCTGGCGGCGGGCGATTCGCGACGCGGCGTCGATCGGCGTGCTCCAACTGAACCTCACCGGCGGTGAGCCGCTGCTGCGCGACGACCTCGAGCTGCTGGTGAGAGAAGCCGCCGAGCACGAGCTCTATTCGCACCTGGTGACCAGCGGTCTGCCGCTGACGCGCGAGCGGCTGAGAGACCTGAAGGCGGCCGGCCTCGACGCCGTTCAGCTGTCGGTGCAGGACCTTCGGCCCACGGTCGCGGAGCGAATCGCCGGTAAAGATGCGCTCGCACAGAAGCTCGAGGTCGCCGGGTGGGTGAACGAGCTGGAGCTGCCGTTGACGCTGAACGTGGTGCTCCACCGCGACAACATCGGCCAGGTCGACGAGCTGGTGGCGCTGGCCGAGCGCGTGGGTGCCGATCGCCTCGAGCTCGCCAACACCCAGTACCTCGGCTGGGCGCTGCTGAACCGCGACGCGCTGATGCCGTCGCACGAGGCGATCGCGGGAGCGCGGGAGGCGGCGGCGAAGGCCCGGGAGCGCCTGCGCGGGAAGATGGAGATCCTCTTCGTTCACCCCGACCTCGACGCCGGCTTCCCGCGGGCATGTATGGATGGGTGGGCCCGGCGCTACATCGTGATCGCGCCCGATGGAGCGATGCTTCCCTGTCACCAGGCGCGCAGCATCACCACGCTGCGGCACGACAACGTGCGCGATCGATCGGTGGCGGAGATCTGGGAGCACGGCGCGGCGTTCGCCGCCTTTCGCGGCAACGGGTGGATGAGCGAGCCATGCCGATCGTGTGAGCGGCGCGACCTCGACTTCGGAGGCTGCCGCTGCCAGGCGTTCGCGCTGCTGGGCGACGCGGCGCAGACCGACCCTGCGTGCTCGCGGTCTTCACGGCACGGCGTGGTCGAGGCGGCGCGAGGCGCCGCGGCTCAGCCGGTGACGCAGCCATTGGTCTACCGGCGGGTGCCGCAGTGATAAAGCGCAAGCGTATGGACGCCAGCCTCTGGCTGCTGCTCGCGCTCACCGTCACCGGCTTCGTGGTGGCGTTCGTGCGCGATCGCGATCTGCCGCAGCAGGGCCTGAGCGCGACCGGCAAGCTGGTGCGAAACGTCGGCCTCGAGGTGGCGCTCGGTTTCCTGCTCGCGGGGTTGATCGACGTGCTGATCCCCGCGGCGACGATGGTGAAGTGGCTCGGTGGAGAGCACACCGGCCGCGCGATGCTGGTCGCCTGGGTGGCGGGCCTGGTGATCCCGGGAGGCCCGTACGTCTTCTTCCCGGTGGTGGCGAACCTGTTCACCAAGGGCGTCGGTGCCGGCCCGTTGATCTGTCTGATCACGGCGAAGACGTTGGTGAGCCCGATTCGAATGCTCACCTATGAAGCGCCGCTGGTCGGCTGGCCGCTGACCCTCGCCCGGCTGGTTCCAGGGCTGTTGCTGCCTCCGGTGCTCGGGTTGCTGGGCGAGTGGTTGTTCAAGGTTTTCGGCGGAGCGCCTCAGCGCTGAACGCCGGCACCTGTTTCGCCAACGCGTCGGCCCACTGCTGGTGCGACTTGGCGTCGGGGTGAAGCCCGTCGTCGGCGAGCTGGTGGTCCTTCGCCTGTTGCTCCATCAGGTCGAACAGGTTCACCCAGTGTGCGCCGGCGGCGGCCGCCTCCTGACGGAGGATCTCGTTGTAGAGCGAGATCTGGTCGAACGTTTGATCGGGTTCACCGAAGGCGAGCGCGGTGGGCGACTTCGACCAGTCGGGTTGGGGCAGGCAGTAGATCGTGTCGGCCTTGATGCCCTGGGTGGTCAAGCCCTTGAACAGCGCCTTGAGGTTCGCGCGGTATTCCTCGGGTTCGCGGCCGCGCACGATGTCGTTGGCCCCGACGGCGAGGGTGACCACGGTTGGTTTGAAAGCGCCGATCTGCGGCAGCTCGAGGTCGAGCAGCTCCTGGGTGGAGTAGCCGTTCACCGCCAGGTTCTTCAGCTCGGCCGGCACCCCCCTCGCGGCAAGATTCGCCACCACGCGCGCCGGAAAAGCCTTGTCGGCGCCGCTGCCGGTCCCGATGGTGAAGCTGTCCCCCAGCGCGAGGTACCGCACCGGAGTCTGCCTGGCGGTCCCCATCGCCAGCAGCACCAGCGCGGCCAACACCGCGGCACGGCTCAGCATCATCAGCCTCACCACTGCAGTTACGCGCCGCCGCTGCATACGGATCTGCGGAAATGGGAGCCCGCAAGGGGGTGGGGGCGGCGAGGCCGGGGGCGTCAAAAGCGGTAGGAGATCTCGATTTCGTATGAGTCGGGCGGACTCATTCGACGACTTTCGGCCGAACTGAGCCGATATCGAACAGGTTGCGAGCCGAAAGTTGTCTGAAGTGAGACATCAGCCCGATTTGGGCGCCCCACCTCCCGGCGGCGCCCCGGGGCGCACCCTCAAGATGTCAGACCCGTATGAGAGAGTGCGTTTCATGAAAGCTGAGGGCGAGGAGTGGCGGGTCGGGAAGCAGCCGCGGGCGCATGAGGTCGCCGCGATGCGGCTGCGCGAGTGGATCATCAACGGTCAGTTGAAGCGGGGCGAGAAGCTGCCGAGCGAGCTCAAGCTCTGTCGCTTGATGCAGATCTCCAGATACGCGGTTCGCACTGCGCTGGGACGGCTCCAGTACGAAGGACTGGTCGAGAAGGTGCAAGGGTCTGGCACCTACGTTCGCGAGCCTGTGACGAATGGTGACTTCAATCTCTACCGCGACCTCGTTCGCCTCTGGCCGACTCCTGAGAAACGGGTCAAAGAGCTGCTGCGCTATCGCGCCGCTCAGGTGATGCTCGCAGTAGGCTCATTGCTCCGCCGGGGGCGCCGGGTGGCCAGACCCGCGCGCCGGTTGATCGATGAGCTGCGCGAGATCGGCTCGGTCGGTTACACGCGCGACGTGCTCAGAATCGAAGAGTGGTTCTGGGGAATCCTGGGGACTTCGACCGGCAACCTGGCGATGGACATCGCCGCCAATCAGCTGCGCCGTCTGTTCGAGTCCCTTCACACGTTCATTCCCGAAGGCGATCAAACTCAGACCCAGGTGCCGGTGCTGCGAGCATTCGTGCGAGCCGTGCGGGCCGGTGATTCGTTCAAGGCCTACGCCTTCGCGCGCTACGCGCTCAAGCAGCGAACCGAGCTCTACCTGAAGCTGTTCGAGCGACTGCCTCCGCCGAACCCGAGCAGTCTCGTCGACGTGCCCAGTGAGCCTGACGCGATTTCCCCGGAGGACGCGCCTCCAAACGATTTCGAAGACTGGATCGACGCTCCAGCGGACCCAGGCGAGACGAGCTGGCATCGAAAAGAGGCCGCGCTGCTCGAGGCCGCCACCGCCGGCCTCCCGGGCGGCTGAGCCGAAGAATCGCTTCGCCACCAGGCGACGACTCACTTCACGGTCAGGGTGACGCTCACCGGCTCGCCCTCGCCGTCGGCCTTCACCAGCAACACGCCGTCGTGCGTCGAATCAGCGCATGCGCCCGTGACCACCACGTCGTAGCCGTGCGGCACCAACCGCGCCGGTACCACGATTCTCACTCACGCCCTTCGCGCCGGTCCAGCTCCACGCCACCTGGGCATCAGACCGCGTCGCTGTCGCGCCGGAGCCCGCGAGCGCCGACAGATACGCCCGCACCAGTGGCTTCACGGTGACGTTCTCGGTGCCGTCGGCCTCGGTGAGCGAGAAGTGCTCCGAGTTCCACAGCTCGCTCGCGGTCGAGTACTCCCACTGGGTGCCGTGCAGCCCGAGCGACTCGAGCGCATCCCAGTGTGCGCGCATCAGGTCTTCGGCGACGGTTTCCTTCGAGTCGATCCCGAACTCGCCCATCAACACCGGTACGTGCCAGGTGCGGCCGCGGCCGACGAAATAGCGAAGGTCTTGCGCCACCCGGCTGGGGTCGTACGACAGCTGATAGTAGTGCGGAGCGAACACCAGCCCCATTCCCTCCGGCCGCTCCAGGTGGGTCTGCACGAAGATGCCGTCGGAGCCTGCGCCCTCGAAGAACACCAGTTTCCCCGGCGCGATCGCGTGCAGGGTCGAGATCATCGAGGTGAAGAACGGCGGCAGCGTCTGCGCCTCCCAGCCGGCGAGATCGGCGGTGCCCCAACCCGGCTCGTTGATCGGCTCGAACCCGATCACCCCCGGGGTGTTGGCGTAGCGCGTCGCCAGCCGCTGCCACAACGAGACGTACTGCGCCTGCACCGTCGAGCCGCTGGCCCAGAAGCGATCGAACGCGTGCATCATCTCGGTGTCCATCAGGTAGCCGCCGCCCCAGCCGGGGCAGTCGTGATGCTCCGCGGGCCACGGCATCGGCAATGTCCACTGAGGGAAGCCGTCGCCGCAGTAGTTCTGCGAGTAGATGTCCTGGTGAAAGTCGATGATCGATCGAATGCCGCGCTTCCACAGCCCGGCGATCAACGCGTCGTACCGGGCGAGAAACGCCTCGTCGTCCTGGCCCTGCACCGCCTCGATCGCCTCCCAGGTGAACGGCACCCGCGCCACGTCGACGCCCCAGGCCTGCGCGCGGTCGAGGTACGCGTCGAGCGCCGCGTCGTACGCGCCGTCGGTGAAGTCGAACGGCGCGTAGGGCGCGAACTTGCTGCGCCCACCCATGTCGACGCCGCGCAACTGCACGATGCGCCCGTTCACGTCGCGGAGCAGCTCCGCGTCTTGAGTGAGCGCGCCATCGCCCTTCGAAGGAGCGGTGAGCTTGCAGGTGGTGGAAGACCCACACGCGCACACCAGACCGCTGAGCAGGAGGAGGGCGCCGCGCACGCGCGCACCTTATTCGCTATGGTCCCCGGCTGCTCGTGCGCATCACCGTCTTGTCGTCGCTGTTCGCCGCCCTGCTGGCCGGCTGTGGAAGTGCCCAACCTTCGGGTCCGGCGGTGCTCCACGACCCGTGTCACCCGCTGGCGGTGGTCGCCCCCGGCGCCTCGGAGCTTCGCACCGCCGCGATCTCCGACGCCCTCGAGAGTTGGAACTCGCTCGGGCTCACCCAACTCACTCAAGACGACTCCAGCGGCGACCGGGTCGAGGTCAGCTTCGAGAAGGCGGCCGGGGTCTTTCACGGCTTGTACGACCCGCAGAAAGGTACGGTGGCGATCAACGATGATCTCGTCGATCGCCACTCGCTCTCGGTCGTGATCGCCCACGAGCTCGGCCACGCGATGGGCCTGGTGCACGTGTCACCCGATGACCGTGCTTCGGTGATGAACCCGGGGAACGTCACCGTGAGCCCGACGCAGACCGACTCGGGAGCGATCTCGGCCATGTGGAACGGCTGCCGTTAGAACTCGAAGCCGACCCGGCCTGCGACGTCCCAGGTGCTGAGGTTCGCGTTCTGGATCAGCGGTGACGCCGCCGCAGGGTGATACGTGAAGCGCGCGTCTGCCACGAAGCCGCTGTAACGCCACGCCAGGCCGGCGCCGAGCGGGAACTGCGCCACGTCGCCATTGTCTTGCACGTCGGAGGTGTTCACCGGCGTGTTGGTCACGTTGTAGTGGGTCCAGCCTACGCCCGCGAGCAGGTAGGGCTGCCACATGCCGGTGAGCACGTTCCACCGCACCGCGCCTTCGACTCCGTTGCCGATCAGCCGCGCGTTCGGGTCGACGCCGAAAGTGCTCAGCCGCTGCGCCGAGCCGACGTACGCCGCCTCCGCGCCGAGGTGGGTGCGGGAGCCGACGGTGAGCCGCGCCGACCACACGCCCTCGGCCGAGGTGACGTCGCTCATGCGGCTGTCGGTGAAGCCGCCCACGCCGCCGCCGGCCTCCGCGGTCATGCCGACTCGGGTGGTCAACGCCGGGTGATCGGGATCACTCGACCACCGGTAGTTGGGGTCTTCGTTCGGGGTGCGGTCGCGGGCGCGATCGCGATCGGGTGGCGGCGGGGTGGTGCTCGCCGGTGGTGCCGCCTCGTCGCGGTACTGCTCGTCTGCCCACGCAGCGCTCGCCGCCAACGCACTGAGCGCCGCGGCAATGATTGTCACTTTCTTCATCACGTTCTCCTTCGATTGCCGGCTTTCACGGCTTTGCCCGAGGTGGTTGCATCGTGCATGCCCCTGTAGGCGAAGGTCGGAGGCGGCGTAGGCCGAGCGGCGACGGAGGTGAGCGGTACATCTGCGCCACGCTGATCGTGAGCGCCACGCTGCCGCGAGCGTCACGGGAACCGGGGCGAAGAACCGGGTCTGCGGGCGACCGCGGTCGTGTTGTCACGGGCCGCACGACGAAGAGGATGTGCACGAGGCCGGACTTGAACCGGCACAACCCTCGCGGGTCTGAGGATTTTAAGTCCCCTGCGTCTACCGATTTCGCCACTCGTGCGAGAGGGCAAGTGCCGCGCGCCGTTCAGCGCATCGATAAGCAGTGAGACACGACGTCACCGTAACACGCCGGCTGACGGCGGCGCGCGATCTGCTGGTGGCTCGCAGAAGCGATCGCTACATTGCGCCGCTGCGAGCCATGAACACGCTGCCTGCCCCAGAGATCGATCGCGAGCTCCTTCAGCGCATGTACGACGGGTATACCGAAGGCGTGCGCGCGAAGTTGGGCCGCCTCTCCGAACGCACGCTCTTTCAAACCCGGCCGCGCGACGACCTGTTCCTCGCCGCCGCCTACGCGACCGGGCTCGGCAAGGTCGAAGAGGGCCGACTGATGTTGGGGGCGTTGGCCCGGTTGTCCTCTGCCAGCCTCGAGCTCGGCAGCTCTGCCAACGTGAAGACCGTCGAGCTGGGCTGGCCACCCGGGCAGGGGGCGTTGACCTTGCGAGGGCCGGCCGACCCGGTCACCGCGCCGGAGTGGGTGAGGTCGCTGAGCGCCGCGTTGGTGGCCCGCGACGCGGTGGCCGAAGCGGCGTTGCGCGTCGCAACCCCCGCGGCTTCCAGCACCGCGCTCTCGTGGAACCCGTATTGGGATGCCTGGGTCGAGGCGTGGAAGCAGGCGCTCGATGGCCACGCCGGGCCCGCCGGCGCCGCGTTGGCGACCGCGCTCGACCGCGCCGACCCCGAGCACGCGTACGACGAAGAAGATGCGCAGTACATGCTCGGAGTGATCGCGCCGGCGATCGAGGTGATGTACCGCGCGCTCGCCCGCGACGCGGCCGGTTGCGATCAGGCGATCGGGAAGGGCCTCGAGCGGGTCGCGCACCTCTACCGGTCGACGCCCGATCAGGAGCTTCGCTACCTGCCGATTCAGCTGCTGGGCGCGGTGCGTCTCGCCGAACGGCTCGGCGTCGCCCGCAACGTCGATTCGCCGGTGTTGGCGATTCTCGACCCGATGGTCACTTCGGCGCCGTCACCTTGATGTCGAAGCTGCTCGAGAAGGTCTTGCCCACGGTGCTCGGTGGCCCGCCGATCGGCGTCTTGATCAACACGTAGTCGAGCACGCTCTCGACGTCGCTGCTCTCGAGCGCCGCCTGCATACCGTCGAGATGGGCGAGCAGCTTCTTGTCGTTCTTGGAGGTCGCCGACTTCTTCATCACGTCGATGATCGACTGGAAGTACTCGCGGGTGCCCTGCTGGGCGATCTGGGGGCCGGCGCCGGTGGTGACCTTCTTCACGCCCAGGTCCGCGCTGCCGCCCTTCGACTCGACCACGATGTATTTCTTCACCACCGGGGGCGTCTTGCTCTTGTCGTAGATGGCGTAGACGAGGTCGAAGTCTCCCGAGCGTGAGCCTTCGCCGCCGTAGACCCGCTCCGCGCCCGGGTGCAGGTCTTTCGCGTACGCGTCGGCGACCATCTCGCCGATCTCGCGGCTGGCGTCGTTCATCTCGTAGTGGGCGGTGGCCAGCTCTTTTTCGGTCGCGGTGGTCGACTGCTTCGTCTTCCACGCCGCGTCGCGCTTCTTCAGCAACTTGTCGAGCTTGTCCTTGTCGACTTGCCAGAGGTCGCCCACCTGCTTCTCCGACTTCGGGCCTGGCTTGGCGGTGATGGTCGGCTCGGGGCGCCCCTTGTAGGTGGGGTCTTTGAGTCTCCAGGTGTCGGGGTTGAGGCGCTTGCCGAACTTGAACCGCTTTCGCAGCTCGTCTTCGGTCAGCGTCGTGGTGGGGTACCGCTTCTGGTACGCGGCGACGAACGCGTCTTCGTCGAGCGCCTTCCACTCGTCGGGAATGCCGAAGCCCTGCTCGGGCAGCTTGGTGGCGAGCTCGGGCGGCTTGTCGAGCATCGGGTCGATGTCGCCCGCCGACTTGGCGCCCTTCTCGGCGCCGAGCAGGTTGCCGTACTTGTCCCGCAGCGCCTCCAGGTGTTGATACGCCTCGTCCATCGCGGTGCCCGCGGCGGCGTTCGGCTGCGGCACGCCCTCGTAGTGGGCGATCAGCTTCTTCTGGGCGTCGATCTCCAGCTCCAGCTTCGCCTTCATCGCGGTGAGCCGCTCGGCCTTGCCCACCGTCGACCAGTCTTTCTCGAGCGTCTTCGCCACCACGTCGGCGAGCTTGCCGAGCTTGGGGTCGAGCATCTGCTGGGCGTGAATCGTCTCTTCGAGCATCACCCGCGGGTGTGCTCCGTCGAGCACGTAGATGACCGCCTTGCCGTCTTTGTCGAGCTTGGTGACCGCCAGCGTGAAGTCGTCGTGGGTGAGCGCCTTCATCTCGTCGGCCGTCTTCAGCTCGAGCCGTGGCTTGTCTTTGGCGAACGCGTCGTCGATGAACCGCTGGTACTCGGCCTCGGCGAAGCTGCCCGGCTCACCGCGGAGCACCAGGCCGTTGCCGACGCCCTCGAGCTGCAGCGCGCCCTTGATCTCGCCGAGGTCCTTGAAGCCGCCCTTGAGCGCGAGCACGCCGAGCGCGCCCATGCCGCCGGCTTTGGCGAGCAGCCAGAGCTTGGCGCGCTGGTGATCAGCCTCGCTGCCGGGTGATTGGTCGATCGCCTTGTAGGCCTCGTACACCCCGTGCACCATCACGCCCAGGTTGATCGCGTCGGCGGTGAGCGAGGTCGCCGCCAGCGAGAACACGACTCCCTTGTTCGCCTTCGCCCACTGGCCGAGCGCGTTGCCCAGCCGGCTCCCGGTGCCGACCGCCTTGGCGGTGTTGGCGACGCTCGCCCCGACGCTGAGCTCGCGGAGCACCAGTGAGCCCGCTCCCGCCAGGCTGCCGATGATGTTGATCACGTCGAGCGCAATCTCTCCGCCGTCGACGTTGCCGTGCTCCAGCATTTCTCGAATGTCGAGGCCGGCAGAGACCGCGCCGGCCACCGCCGAGGCGACCACCAGCATCGTCACCACGCCGGAGCCCGCGCCGGCGGTGCCGACGATCAGCGCCAGTGCCCCGATGCCGGCGGCGGCCCAGGCGAAGTAGTCGGCCCAGGTGTTGTTGGCGTTGGTGCGCACCACGCCGCCGCGCCCCGAGGGCAGCTCATAGTGCACGTAGCCCTTCGAGAAGTGCTTCTTGTAGTCGAGCTCGAGGAACAGCTTGTGCGGGGGCTCGGTCTCGCCCTGGGTGAACGGGCAGTCGTCGGTGAAGATCGTCGCGCTCGACGCCGGGCGGGTGAGATCGCGCAGGTACCAGGTCTTGCCGTCGAGCCAGTAGAAGAGCAGCACCTCGGTGGTCGCCGGCACTCCGCTCTGCTTGAACGATTCTTCGGGAGTGAAGACGGCGTAGACGCGCTTGGGGCTCTTGTCGAAGGGCAGCTTGCCCAGCTCGGTGCGCAGATCGTTCTGCGATTTCAGCTTGGTGCCGAGGTCCTGGATCTCCTGCTGGGGCGACGCCTTCAGGGTGTCCTGAAGGTAGAGATCGAAGCCGTTCAGCAGCGCTTTGTAGATCTCGAGCGACTTGCCGTAGTCCTTCGCGTGCAGCTGCACCTGGAGTCGCACCGCTGCCCGGTCACGTCTGCCGAGACCGCCTTCGTCGTAGTAGTCGGTGTAGGTGTTGGAGTCTTCGGCGATCTGCACGTACCCCTGGCTGATGATCGAGTCTTTGTGCACCTTGCCCGGGCCCGACGGGTCTTTGAACGCGTCGTCGAACGCCTTCGCTTTGCCCTCGGCGTCGCTGAAGGCCGCGTCGGTGCTCGGCAACCCGAGCGCGTCGAGCGTGATCGAGATGCCCGGCGCCTTGTCCTGGGCGGCGCGCGCAGCGAGCGTCTGCATTGCCTCGCCGAGATCCTTGAAGGCCTGGAGCAGACCTTTGTCGAGCACTCCCTTGGTGACGGCCTCCTCGCGAATCTTGGCCCGCCCGAGCTCGAGCAGGGTGAGCAGGTCTTGCGCCTCGGCGCCGCCTTCTTTCGATTCCTTGAGCGCCTTCGCCGCCGCCGCGGCCGCCGGTACCTCCAGGTCTTCGCCCGAGTTTCCCTGGTACGCACCCAGCTCGAGCTCGCCGTTCTTCACCTCGAAGAAGCCTGCGTGCTGCTGCTGGCCGCCGACCGAGACGTGAAAGATGTGGCTGCGGTCGTTGGCGCCGGCCACCGGCTGGTAGCCCGTTCCAGGGTCGGCGCGCGTCTCCACGTAGACGGTGGCGTCGGTCTGCCCGTCGCCGTCGATGTCGAGGTTGAGCGCCGGGCCGACGCTCGACACGATCGAGACCTTCAGGTCTTTGAACTTGCCCAGGGTGATGCGCTTGCCCTGGCGAACCTCGAGGTTGTCGGTGGTCGGCAGAATGCCCATCACCACGTCGTCGCCCGCGCCGAGCGGCTGCTCGAAGGTGAGCAGGAACGGGTCGCCGTACATGCCGACCTTGGTGGGCACGGTGGTCACTCCCCCGATGGTCTGGGGCGTGCCGGGTCGAAACACCTGATGAATCGCCGCCGTCTCTTTTGCGAAAGAGTAGGTGTGCTCGAACGTCTTGCGGGCATCGTGCAGCCCGAACAACAGACGCACCGTGTAGTCGCGCTGGTCGATCCCCGGCTTGGGAGGGTCGACCTCGGCCATGTACTCCTCATAGAAGCCGTTCGCCGACAGCTGGAACCGGGTCGGGTTCAAGCCGTCGGTCGGCTCCGCAAACACGAACATCACGCTGCTGGGGCGCTCGGTGGCTGCCGAGGTGAGATCGAAGGTGAAGTTCTGGGGGTTCTTCAAGTCCGACAGCAGCGACAGCTCGATGTCGAGTTGGTCGATGTAGGCGTTGTCGGCCGACTTCTTCGTCACCTTGCTGCGAATTCTCAGCTCTTTGACCTGGTCGCCATCGCCGTCGATGTCGAAGTGGTACCACCCGTCTTTGTCGTAGACCTCTGACTCGTTGGGCGCGGTCAGCGAGGTGGCGTCGTCGTACATCAGGTCGGGTTGATTCGGCGCGGGCACCTTCTCGGGCACCGAGGTGTCGCTGGTGTGCACCTCTTCTCCCGAGCCGAAGATGGCTTCGCACCGCTGGAGCGCGAGGCCCCCGGTGGCCGAGAGGGTGAGCGGCGGCCCATGCAACAGGTCGTGCGCAGCGAACCGGGCACCGGCGAGATTCGCCTCGGCCTCATGGCGGCCGCCGCCGGCCACCGAGCGGTTCGGTGCCCTGGCCTGCTGCACCACGTGGCCCAGCTCGTGGCCGAGCACCGCGTCGCCGACCAGGGTGCCCGGCCGGTACTCGCCCGGGCCGAACACCACGTGCTCTCCGACCGCGAAGGCGCGGGCGTGCTGCCGGGCCGCCAGCGCGGTCGCCTCACCCGAGGTGTGCACCTGAACGTCGGGGAGCGGTTGACCGAAGGCGGTCTCGGCGCGCAGCCGCAGGTCGGGCGCCAACGGGTTGCCGGGCCCGAGGGCGTGCGCCAGCAGTTGCGGGTCTCCCGAGAGCTGCTCGAGGGTGAGCGCCGGCAGGTCGGGCAGACGGAGCGCTTCGCCGGTCTGCTTCCAGTGGCGCACCGCCGTCAGCGTCTTCTCGCCGATCGCCTCGAGCAGCGCGTCTTCTGAGCCGTTCTTCGGCTTGGCGTAGAGGCGCGCCGCGCGCTCGAAGTGCGCCGCCGGCACCTTCGAGTAGTAGTCGAGCCAGAAGGCGACGTAGGGACAGCCCTGAGCGGTGCGGCCGACCTCGGCGAGCTCCTGGTTGGCCTTCTCGGTGACGGTGTCGCGCAGACGCGAGACGAACGCCTGCGGCAGGCTCGCTCCGAAGGTGGCCACAGGCTCGACGCTCGCGGGCGACTGCTGCTGTGGTGCGCTCTCGGGGGTGACCCCGGCCAGCCGGCGCACCGGCGCGCGCGCGGGAGCGACCGTCTGAAACGGCATCGAGCGCGAAGGCGTCTGGCCCTTGGGTTGCTCTGCCATCGTCAGCGCGCCTTTGCGCTCACCACGCAGGCATGAACGCCATCGTCGCATCGCCAGTCGATCGTCACCCGGCGGCCGCCCTGGTGAACGAACAGCTGGCCCTCCTGGCCGGTCACCCCGCGCGCATCGCGCAGGGAGCGCTCGCAAAAAGCGAGGAAGTCGGCCGCGGACCAGTCGGGTGGTGTCGCGGGCGAGTCGCGGAACCAGTCGAGCGACACCCGGCGAGGCTCGCTCGCGGTGGCGGGGCCGAGGCGGTGCGAGCGCTCAGCGCTGTGCTGGTACACGGCGAGCGCCACCGCCGCCCGTTGATACGACGCCAGCCGCGGCAGCTTCCACTCGTCGAGGCAGCGCAGCCGGTGCTGCGAGAAGCGCGGGGTGAGCAGGCCGTAGGCGTCGAGCTCGGCGAGCAGCAGCCTGCGAAGCGCGTGAACCCCTGCGCGTTCGTCGACGCTCTTCGCGCCCGCCGCCAGCCGCTCGAGCTCTTCGGCGCGGAGCTCCAGCTGCGCGAGCATCTCGCGCTCGTCGGGGTGTGGGTCGGTGCCGAGGGCCTCGGGCCGGAAGACCCACGGCGCGGGCGGCTTGGGCGCTTTGGCGCGCAGTCGCGACAGCTGCGCGAGCACGTCGAGCAGCACCTGGCGCCGCACCCGAAACGGCGTTTCGCGCCAGCTCACACTCAACGCGCAGATGCCGTCGGCCTCGACCCTCGCGGTGACCGAGCCGTCGGTGCAGGTCTCGCCGCGGGTGAGCTTGCTCTCGAGACCTTCGAGGTCGCCTTGCACCACCCCGTTCACCACCCAGATCAGCGGCTCGAGCGCGGAGTTGCCGGGCGGGGACGCGAGCAGCGGCCCGAACGGGGTCTGCTCGAGCTCCAGCTCGAGCTCGCCTGAGCTGATGCGGGTCAGAGGCGGCTCGGGGGGCGCCGGCTTTGCCGCTGTGCGCCGGCACGGCCGCAGCTCGGAGTCGAACAGCCCATCGGGAGGCGAGTAGAGCCAGCCTCCTGCTTCGCGCAGCACCCAAGCTTCCCAGGCCTTGAACGCCCCCCAGGCGTCGTCGTCGGCCTCGAGCTCGTCGCGGTCGATCTGCCACTCCAGCACCGTGCCGCTGGAGCGAATCGCAGCCGACGCGTCGGCGCGGCCGAGCCGTTCGGCTTCTTCGGCGGCCTCCGCTCCGACCGATTCGGCGTCGTCGCCCTCCAGCCGGCGGAGCACCATCGGGGCGCGGTCGGCCCGCCAGCGCAGTCGCATCTGAACGAACCGGCCCGAGGCCGACTGCTCGACGTCGATGCGCGGAGTCTCGTCGAAGAACACGCCGTCGAGCAGGTACGCCTTCGCGGCCTCGGCCGGCGGCGGCTCTTTCGAGGGAAGAAAGGCCTGCACCAGGGAGCTCATTCGATCAGCTCGAGCCCCTTCTTGCTCGCTGCGGCCGCGGCGTCGGTGCGCGGCGATCGCTTCGCTGCCCACTGAATCACCCGTCGCGCCCACTTCACGTAGTCGGCGGGGAAGGGGACTCGGGCGTCTTTTTCGGGGTCGTAACGGTCCCAAGAGGCGCTCAAGACGGTCGGGCGCAGGGTTCGCGCTTTCTCGACGCCGGGGGCGTAATCAGATCGCCGCGGTGGTCGGCACGCTCGGAGCCCAACCGCCTTCGGCGTATTCGTCGGTGACCCGCAGCTCCTTCTCGAACCGCTTGGGCGTGAGCAGAATCGCGTGGGTCTTCTCGGCGAGCGCGTCGCGGAGCGGGAGCCATTTGACGTCGCGCTCGGCGCGGTAGCCGCGAACCGGCATCGCCACCACGGGCTCGCTCTGCTCGAGGTACGTCAGCAGCTCCTCCTCTTCGGAGGGCAGCCGCCAGTAGCTCACCGACCTGCCGCTCACTTGCGCGCCTTCACTTTCTCTGGCGTGTCTGCCGGAAGCCGGCCCTCGGGCGGGGGCTGCTCGCCGGGCTTATACACTTTCACGTTTCTCGGGTCGGCCACGTCTTGCACCACGATGGTGGCGTCGGGGTAGGCTTTTCGAATGCCGCGCACCTGCTCGCGGGCGTCGGTGTCGAGCTGCGAGCCGTCGCTGAAGAAGTTGTCGGCCTCGTAGATCACGTTGCCCTTTCCGGGGTCGATCACCTCGCCGGTGACGGGCACCTTGAACTTCTTGCCCGGCTGGTCGGAGAACGCGTCGGGCCGCCAGCCTCCCTTGGTCGGTGGCCGATCGGGCAGGCCGTTGATCTGCTTCGCGTCGAGCACCAGCCTTTCGTGCTCTGGGCTGCCGCGCTCTCCGCGCGACTGACCGCGGCTCTGAGGCTCGATGTTCTTGTCGAACCAGGTCTTGGGGTCGAGGAGCTCGCCCTTTTTGGGCTTTCGCTTCGGCTTTCCCGCCTTGACCCACTTGTCGTACCGGTAGCGATCGTAACGCCAGGCCACGCCGCCCTTCTCGTCGAGCGCGGGTTTTCCCTTGGGCTCCTTCTTCACCCATTGGTTTTCCTGACCGGGTTGCGTGAACTCTTCGGCGGGGAACTTCCACCTCGCGGCCTGTGCCTTGTCGTTGATCGCGTCGATCTGGTCGGCGGTGAACAACCCCAGCTGCTCGAGCGCCTCTGCGCGTTGGAAGCCGGCAGCCGGGTCGTCGAGCCCCATGCTCTTTTCCATCGCGTCGATGCGTTTTTGTATCGACTCTTCTTTCGCCTTGTTGCCGTTGTCTCGCGCTGCGGCTCTCTCTCGATACGCATGGGCGAGCTCGCGCGCGGCAGCCCGGTCGTGCGCGGTCATCGGCCGCTTCGAGGGAATTCCCGGCCTGAACACCTCGGCCTTCATCTGCTCTTCGGCCCGCGTCTTCGCCTCGGCGTCGGTCCAGGCCGGGTCGGCGTTGCGCACGATGTCGACGATCTCGTCGAGCTCGTGGCCGGTGATCTGCGAGAGGTCGCCCTCGCTGGCCATCTCGTGAACCTTGATCGTCGCCTGCCACTCGCCACCCGAGCGGGTGAGCTCGAGCCGCACCGGCCCTTCGTCGCCGCCGTGGGGCTTGCTGGCGGCGTCGAAGCCTTCGACCATCTCGACCTTCACCTTCACCGACTTCGACTTTCCCTTCGATCCCTTCGGGCCGCCGATCTCGAGCTTGTACTCGCCCTTGGCACCGCTGCCGGTCAGCTCGGCCTCTCCCGTGGTGGTGCTCAGCCGCTCGGCGGTGCCACCGCGCTTGATCGCCTTCTTCACCTTCGCGTCGTCGACCTTGAGCTTCTTGCCCTTTTTGCGGAGCGGGTAACTCTCTTTGCCCTTCACCGCGCCTTCGCCCGAGGTCTTGGGCTCGGCCGCCGGCGAATCGGTCGAGCTCGTCGGCTGCGCCGCTTCGTCTTTCGGCGTCACCGGCTCGTCGGCCGGCTTGGCCTTCTGTGCGTTCTCGTCGGCGGTCGGGGCTTCCTGTCTGGGGGCCTGCTCGTCCTTGACGACCGGCTCATCCTTCGCCGCGGCTTCTCTCTTCGGCGCCGCCTCGTCTTTCGCCGACGCTTCACCCTCGCCGTGGGCCCCGAACACCATCGCGTGGTTTTGGAGCGCGCCCAAGACCGCCTTGGCGCGTTTGCTGCGCGCTTCGGCGTGGGTGATTTTTCCTTCGTCTTCGTCTTCGTTGATGTGGCGCAGCTCATCCATCGTCTGGATGTCGCTCCAGGCCATCATTCCGTAGCCGACTGCGGTGTTGAAGAACTCGGCACCCTTCGCGAAGAGCGCGGCGCGGTCGAGCCCTTTGAACGCGGCCTTGATCGCGGCCTGATCGCCCGACTCGAGCGCGAGCGCGTAGCCCTCGCCGGCGTCGATCACCGCGAGCTTGCCGACCGCGCCGACGCCGAGGCCCACCGCGCCGACGATCGCGAGCAGGTCACTCACCAGCGACGCGTCCCACTGGAGGTTACCGTCTTGCCAGCGTTGAATGAGGTGCGCGGCGGCCGCGGTCGCTCCGATCACCATCGCCGCTTCGCCGACCCCGGGAATGAAGAGGCCGAGCACGATCAGCACCGCCATCAGATCGTGAAGCCGCTCGCGCGCCAGGCCATCGCCGACCGGTACGTTGTTGAGCTCCAGCACGACGTCGGAGACCCCGGGGCCGATCGCCGCGCCAGGCACCTTCGCCACCATCGTGCCGCGGCCGTATTCGTTTTCTCCCGCGAACCGCTTGAAGGCCCGGGTGATCGCCGCGGTGTCGTCGTGGCCTTCGCCGACGTAGGCGTGACCCAGGTTGTCGCCGGCGCCGGTGACGTCGTAGACCGCCCACTTCGGGCGCTTGCCGGTCGACAGCTGCCGCAGCTGCAGCACCAGCGGGTAGGTGGTGCCGGTGACCCGGCTGGCGAACGCCGCCTCGGGCCGATAGGCGTGCATCGTCTTGCCGTCGGTGCCGAGCACGCCGTTGGTGATGCCCTTCTCGTTGCGTTTGGCGAACTCGAGCTGGCGGGTGAGCGACTGGAGCTCTTCGGTGCGACGCTCCTTGGCGCGCCCGACCGCGGAATCGACCTCGGCCTGCTTGTTCTTCACCGCAAGCTCGAGTGCGTCGACCGCCGAGCCGTGCGCCGAGGTGTTGAGATCGTCGATCTTCGCCTGCAGCTCGGCCTTCTTCTTGTCGTCGTGGGCGGCCTCCTTCGCCACCTTCAGCTCGTCGATCGTCGCGTCGGCAGAACCGAGGGTGTTCTTCGCGATGTACGAAGGATCGCGCACCTCGACGAACACCGTGGCGACGCTCGACATGTATCGTCGGCCCCGGTGCTCCTTCGGAGTCGCCACGCAGCGCACCAGGTAGTGTCCCGGCCAATTCCACCAGAGGTTGATCTCGTTGTCGGGCTTGGTGACGGTGTGCCAGAGCTCGTCGATCGGGCCACCGACGGCCGAGACGATCGCCGAGGTCGGGGCCCCGGCGAGGTTGTTCACCTCGACCATTCGGTCGCGGGCCTGCTCCTCAGGGCTGGCGTCGGGGTCGGGCGAGGCGATCCGATCGCGCGAGCCTTGACGGTCTTCTTTGAGAATCCGCCGTCGCTCGGCGCGATCGTGGGCGTTGTACTCGTCGTCGACCTCGTGGTCGGAGTCAGGAGCCGCTTGCCGCTTCTGCCGGGCCTCCTTCTCCCGCTCCGCCTGACCGGCGTACCACATCGAGCTGATGTCCCAGCGCGACCAGTGGTACTTCACCGGAGTGCTGGCGTTCCAGACCGCGCCGATCAGCTCGCGCTCGCCGTAGGTCCAGTCGAGATGCATCGTCAGCTCCGACAGACCCCCGGTGGGGATCAAACCAGTGTCGGTCTGGATGCTGGCGGGGAACGCGGGGTAGTTGGCGTCTCCGGTCGCGTCGGGGTCGCCGAGGTACTCGTCTCCAGACAGCGGTTGTTTCAACGGCTCGGCGGTGGCCGACCCGGTGCCCACCCCGGCGCCTGGCGCAGCCGGGTTCGCATCTGGGTTCGGCACGTAGTCGGGGTTGGGGGCATCTGCCGAACCCCCGCCTTTGTCAGGGTCGGCGGGCGGGTTCGGGATCACCACGAACACGTGCTTCCCGGTGATCAGCGGTGTGAACGTCTTCTCGGGAAGATCGGCCCACCGCTCGATCTGAACGTCTTCGTCCTCCCACGCCACCGACACCCACTTGAGGCCGACGCCGGGCTTCTCCATCAAGCCGAGAGTCTTGTCGTGGCCGACCTGGTACAGCCCGTGGGCGCGCGGTGCACCGGTCAGCTTGAAGGTGCCGACGATCTTTCCGTCGGCCGAGTAGACGTAGACCGCGTCGGTCACCACCAGCAGCACGAAGTCGCTGCCCGCGATCGCGCGAGTGGCCGCGAGGGTTCGTGAGGCGAGCACGTTCGCCGATACCGGCTCGACATACATCATCTCGTAGCCGTCGAAGTCGTCGGTGCCGGCCGGCTTCTTCTTGGGCGGCTTTTGCTTGCCCTTCTTCGGCTTGAGCCGCAGCGTGTTCGGGCCGGAGCTGCCGCCGACGTCGACGCGGCCCGCCCCCGGCTGCATCGCCGCGCTCGCCGCGGCGTCGGCTCCGCGCTCGGCCGAGTCACCCGCCGCGCCGAGCTGGAGCGACTTCATCATCAGCCCTTCGGAGCTGCGCGACTGCTGCACCACGTGCGCGAGCTCGTGGGCGATCACCGAGTCGTCGCCGCCTCCCGCCGCGGCCGAGCCCAACACCACGTGCTGACCGACGGTGAACGCGCTCGCGTCGAGGGCCGCCGCCGACTCCGCCGCTTCGCCGCCCTGGTGAACTCGAACGCCCGAGAAGTCGGCCCCGTAACGCTGCTCGAAGTACGAGCGGCGAGACGGCTCGAGCGGCGCCGACGCCGACGCCAGCCCACGGCGAGCGGGGCCGAGGTGGGCCGGCTCTGCCTCGGAGTCTGGCGCCGCCGCCTTGCCGAAGTACGACCACCGGGGCGCCGACTCACCGTCACCTTTGGCCAGCGCCTGGCTCGACGCGTCTGCCCACGCCGCGTTCGCGGCGCCGCCGGGCGAGTCGGTCTTCGGAGCCTCCGCGGGTGCGCGATCGGGCGCGGGCTCCGCGGGCTTCTTCGAGCCGGCCTCGTGCATGCGCGCCTGAACCCCTCCCCGAAAGACGGCGGCAAGCTAGTCGTCTCACGTGGCAATGCCAACCGTTGCGTGGTTGAGTTCAACCGCATGGGGGAAGACGGAAAACGGCGCTTGACCTGGGCTCAGCGCTTGAACGCCCAGCTCGACGAGCTGCCCCGCATGCGCGTCAACCGGCTCGGTACGCCCTGGCCGGTGTTCCGCACGCTGGGAATCGCCGGGTACTACGTGGCGGTGGCGGTGACGCTGCTGACCGGGCTGTGGGCGGGGCGATCGCTGGTGGTGCTCTCGGCGATGTCTGCCGCTTGTGCGCTCTCGTTCTTCGTGTATGCGTTGGCGCGCAAGCGCGTTACCGGCCGGGAACAGCTGGTCCTGCTGGAGCATGTCTGGTTTGCGATGGCGAGCGCCTCGGCGACCCTCTGGGCGCTGCGCGAGCCGCAGCTTTTGTACCTCGATCACGCCGCGGCGGGTCTCTGCTTCTTTCTCGCCTTCGGGCGGGCAGGGTGCACCGTGACCGGCTGCTGCCACGGCCCGCCGTCGAGCCTGGGCATCGTTTACCCGGCGCACCACGTCGACGGCGACGTGGCGCACCGACTCTGGGGCGTTCGCCTCTTCCCGGTGCAGACCCTGGAGGGCATCGGTCTGGTGCTCCTGGGGCTGGTGTGCACCGCGCTCTCGGTCGCGGCGGAACCGGGCGCAGCGCTGTTCACCTTCGGGGCGGGCTACGCGGTGATGCGGTTCGGCCTCGAGGCGATTCGCTTCGACCCGCGGCCCCAGCTGTTCGGGCTGTCTCAGTCGCGGTGGATGGCGCTGGCCGAGCTGACCGCGGTGGCCGCGCTGATCGAGCTGCGTCACCCGCCGCTGCTCCTCACCCGGCTGATCGCCGCGGGTGCGCTGGCGGTGCTGCTGATCGTCGCGCTGGCGCTGAAGGCACGGGGCTCGGCGCGGCGGGTGTCTGCGGGCGAGACGAAGCAGGTGCGAGAGCTGGTCGCCGATCTGGCCGCCGAGGTCGCGGTCACTCCGGGCGTGCGGCACACCCGGTTGGGCACCTCGATCGCGCTCTCGAAGGCCGCCGAGGGTTTTCACCTCTCGCTCAGCGCAGACCACTCGCTCTGGTTGGGGTGCAGTCTGCTGTCGCGCGCTTTTCCCTCGGTGGTCCCCGCGAACGTCGAGCTCTCGGCGGCAGGCGTGGTGCACGCGCTGCTCCCGGTGATACCCGAGACCGGTGATTCGGAGGGCAACGAGGCGCACGCGGTGGCCCTCTACGCCGCGGGCCTACGCAAGCTCACCCGCCCGGTCGAGCGCGAGCCCGCCGACCAGGTGCCGGAGTCGCTGGGTGCGCCGCGGGTGGAGTATTTTCGCAAGCTGAGGTGACCGATGGCTGATCACGAGCTCGTCCCCCCGCCGCGGCACGTGCCCGAGGAGCAGCAGGCCAACGAGGTCGCGGTCGAGGTGGCGCTCGGCGGCAAGCGCCCGGGCGAGCAGGAATTCGCCCAAGCGGCGACCGCCTTCAGCGCGGGCCGTGACGGCGCAGGGAGCGCGGAGTCGATTCGGGCGGCGGTGGGCGCGCGCATGGGCGCCGACCTCGGGAACATTCGGCTGGTGCCCAACTCGGGCGAGGCGCGCTCGTCGGGCTCGATCGCGTTCGCCCAGCACGACGAGGTGCACTTCGCGCCCGGCGCCTACCGGCCCGACCACCCGTTGGGCCGGGCGCTGGTGGCGCACGAGCTCACCCACTCCGCCCAGCTGTCGCAGCGCTCGATGTCGCAGCACGGCGGCGCTCATTCCGCGCACTCCGGCGGAGGCGCTCGCGGAGGCCGCGATGCGCGGCTCAACTTCGAGTTCTGCGATCTCTTCGGCCCGTCGACCTCGTCGTCGTCGTCGAGCACGTCGACCGCGACGCCGAGCAGCACCAGCACGAGCACCACCACCGCTGGGAGCGGCACTCCGACCACCACCAGCGCCACGCCGACCGGCGGCAGCGGCGTGCGAACCAACGTCGACTCCCTGGTCGACGTCTACAACAAGTACGATCTGATTCGCGTCGGGCTCGCCGAGATCAAGAAGGGCACCTCGCTGTCGTTTCACAAGAGCAAGGGCCGCAAACGCGTCGAGGACTTCTCGACCACCGTGCTCAAGTCGAAGACGGCGATCACCGAGGGCCGCCTCAAGGTCTACGACAAGCTGATCGGCGCCGCCGAGACGAAGAAGTGGGACAAGACCGCCGACACGGGAATGGCGATGCTGCTCGCCGATCTCGCTCCTCCGGTGATTTCACAGCTGAACACCGCAGGGCTCACTTCGAAGAGCCAGCAGAACACCAACATCAACTGGCTGCAGAACGTGCCGGGCAGCGTGTTTCAACTGTTGTTGGACTGCTCGAACGCGAAGATCCCTCCGGCGTTGCTGTTTGCAGTCGCAATGAACGAAGGCCTCGCCGACACCTACATTCGCCCGCAGACCGGCGCGACCAACGACCAGCTGAGCGCCACCGAGCTGGCGTCGGTTTCGGTGACCCAGCCAGTCGACGGCTTCTACTCACTCGGCCTCGATCAATATTGGGACGAATCGACCGAGACGAACCATCCCCTCAGCGGCTACCTGCCGAGTGGTTTCGACACCACCAAGGTCGGCAAGGCTCCCCACGCGAACGAGAAGGGGAAGATGCACGACGCGGCCAAGACCCCCGACCTCAAGATGGCTCTGCAGATTCAGGTCGCGATCCTGTCCCGAAGAATCGACCTCTTTCTCGATCAGGCGGCCAAGCTCGGCTACCCGACTCCGACCGACGAAGAGCGCCTCTACCTCGGCTACGTCTTCTACAACTCGGGCCCGGGAGAGGGTCACAAGACGTTGTCGAAGCACCAACCGGGCGGCTCCGACCCGCGCAAGCTCGGCGACTGGATCTCGATGGACGAGTACCACAACGCGACGAAGGTGCTGAACACCTACCGTTTCGTGGTCGCCGCCGGGCTGCTCAAGGGCTTCTGAAAGATGCGCTGGCTCGCGCTGCTGCTGCTGGTCTCGTGTACGCGCTCGCCGGCGGCTGCTCCCGATGCGTCGGCTTCGGCGATTCCCCTCGCGCACGGCCGCCTCGAGCGGGTGAGCAGTGAAGGCGGCACCGCGGGCGACTTCTTCACCGTGTTTCCTTCGGGCCGGCGAATCCAGGCGCTCGACTGTGGTGCCGACCAGGGCGGCTTTTCGTGCATCGAGCGGGTGGGGCCGTCGTCGCGCCGGGCGCTGGTGCACTACCGCCTGCGCGGCTCGCGTTGGGTCGGCGACCTCGATCACCTCGCCGATGCCGGCGACCCGGCGTGCGACTCGGTCACCCTCGAGCGCGCCACTCCGGTTCGTGATCTGCCGTCGAGCGCGATCGGCTACTCGCGCCTCGAAGCGCGTGGCGCGATCGCGGGCGACGGCACGCCGCTCGGTTGGCTCGACGCCGGCGTCACCGTGCGGGTGGTGCAGCAAGCGGTCGATGCCGACGGTGTCACCTGGCTCGAGGTCACCGGCAGGCTGCCGGGCTGGGTACCGCTCGACGGCGGCTGCACCCAGCCCTGAACTCCTCGCGCTCAGCGCACCCCGAGGATCACCACCGGCTCTCCAGCGGTGAGCTGATTCTTGATCTTGTCGAGGGCCTTCGCCTGGTCGGCCTGCGCGCGGGTCATCACCGTCACCTTGGGCGGAGCCGCCGCCGGCACGGTGATCTTCTGCGAGGGCGCCCAGTCGATGTACGCCTGCGCGATCTGGTCGCCGTTGGTCTGGCCGTCGGTCACCACCAGCACCTGCACCAGCGTCACCTGCTGGCTTGCCCCGAGCGACTGGCCCGCGTCGAGCGTGACGTCCATCGAGGCGCTCAAGTGGGTGGTCGCGGTCACCGGCGGAGGGTTGAACACCCCGATCACGTTGCCCAGCCAGCTCTTCCACACCAGCACCGGGATCGCCGGGCGCTCCTGGGGCGCCACGAACAGAATCGGGTTCTGGAGGTTGTCGTTGCCGAGCATCAACGAAGGCTTGGTGGCGGTGCTCTTGGTGAGCAACGCTCCCGCCGCCTTCGCCCCCGGGAACTTGCCGCGCAGCTGGCTCAGCACCTGCGCCGACGCGCTCTCTTCGTCGTCCTGATGATCGTCTTTGGTCTGGGTCCACAGCAGGCCGCGCGACGGGGCGTACTGATCGTATTGCTGAACCACGGTGTCGACGCTGGTGCCGCTGGGCGCGCCGCGATCGAAGATCGCCGTGCCGATCGCCTTCGCCTTCAGCTCCTTGATCACCGCGTCGAGCTGAGCGGTGCCGATCTTCTTCTGCACCAGGGTCAACACCCCGTTGGCGGTGCCGTCGTCGGCCTCGCTCAGCTCCACCACGTCGACGTAGACCCGTTGCTCCAGGGTGATGAACAGGAAGATGCCCTCGGCGCCCGCCACCGACAGGTTGGTGGGGAAGGGCGAGAGCGGCACCTTGGTCGGGTTGGCGCGCATCGGGCTGTCGGCCAGCGCGGCGGTGAGGTTGAGCAGCCGGCCCGACTGCACCGTGGCGTCGTCGTCACCCGGCGCGCCCCACGCCACCCCCCAGATCGCGTTGCCCGGGTGCGGGTGAAAGTTGTCCCAGTCGAGGTCGACGTCGCCCGGGTTGAACAGCCCCTGCGGCGAGCCGCCCGCGAAGTCGACGTAGAGCGCCGGCTGCGAGTACTTGAGCGCCTGCTGCAGCAGCTGCACCCGCTTCGCCGGGTCAGACAGCTGGCCGGCCAGCTGGTTGGCCTGCTCCAGGTTGTCGGCGGTGATGTTGAGCACCTGGTAGCGCCGCGGCTGCAGCTGCACCGGCGGAGGCTGAAACGATCGGGTGCACTGCTTCTCGCGGCGGCGGGTGAAGAACACCCAATCGAGCGTGGGCTGAATCACCAGGCCCGGGTCGTCCATCACCAGCTCGGGGAACAGCTCTTCTTCGGCCTGCTTCTGGAACGCCGGCTCGGTCACCAGCCGCGTTCCCTGCAGCACGCCCAGCGCCAGCTCCGCCACCACGTGATCGGCCTGCGCGGGGTCGAGAATTCCGGCGTCGGCCTTCAGCGCCAGCTCGGCGACGTGGGTGGTGGTCTCGGTGCCGTTGAGATCGACGATCATCGACAGCACGTAGCTGACGTCGGCGTTGGTGCCCGGCTGGTTTCGGGCCAGCTCCACCGCGTACTCGGCGTTGGGCCTCAAGGTGGCCTTCTGCACCCCGTTGCCGAACGCGAGCTCGAACTCCCAGCTGCTGCGGGTGGCGAAGGTGAGCAGCCGCTCCGACGGGTGGTTGGGGTCGGTGGAGTCGACCGAGACGATCAGGTGCACCAGGCCCGAGGCCTGCACCCGGTAGCGGCGCGACTCGCCCGCCTGCGGCTGCAGCTCGGCCACCGGCATCAAGGTGCCGGTGAAGTCGGCCTCGATCGAGTAGGGCGGCTCACCGGGCGTCAGCACCGCGTAGATGCCCCGCGCCGCCGCGTTGGTGAGGGTGTTCAGCTTCAGCGCTTCGAGGTCGTCGTCGCTGTGCGCCGAGAGCCAGACCCCGTCGGCGGAGTTGCCGTTGGCGCGCGCCGCCGGCGCCATCTCCAGCGGGGTGCGCATCTCCGCCGCCCAGCTCACCCGGTTGGCGTTGGTCTTCATCGCGTTCAGCTCGTTCGAGCCCAGGCGCATGAAGCCCGGGTTCGCCTTGCCCAACACCACGTTCCCCACCGGCACCTTCACCCCGGCCGCCTTGGTGTTGTTGAGCTTCGCCGCCACCAACGGCTGGAGCCACGAGGCGTACTTCTGCACCGCGTCCTTCGACGCTCCGCCCGCGGCGACGGTGAGCTGGCTGCCGCCGGTCGACAGCGCGCGCTCCCGGGCCACGCCCTGGTAGCTGCTCACCGTCTTGGTGATGCTGGTGCCCACGCTCAGCACCGCCGAGTAGAGGCCCTGCGAGTCGAGCTCCTGCCCCAACATCTTGCCGTCGGGCACCAGCACGTCGATCTTCGGCTTGTCGTCGGGGTGGTCGAGCCCCTGCACCAGAGAAATGCGATCGAGGTGCTGGGCGGCCTCGAACGCGTGACCGATGTAATCGGGCCGGCAGATGCAGAACCGGTAGTCGAGCCCGTCGCCCAACAGCGCGCGCACCTGGGCGTTCACCGACCCGTCGTTGAGCACCACCGGCAGGTAGCCCGCGGGAGGCAGCTCGGCGATGCCCCGCTGGAGCAGAATGCGGCTCTTCGGCGCGGCGCCCCCGCCCTGGTTGAGCACTCCGAGCAGCTTCTGCTTCAGCTGGCCGATCGCGTTGAACGAGAGGTTGAGCAGGGTCATCGCCTGGCTGGCGGCCTCGCCGTCTTTCACCGCGTCGAGCAGCTGGGCGGTCTGCTGGAGCACCGAGCGCGCGTCGGCGCAGGGGTCGTTCGCGGGCGGCAGCTCGTCGAGCAGGTGGGCGAGCTGGCACTGAAACTGGAGCACCTGGGCGAGGAACACGCTCCACGGCCGCTGGCGCATGCGCCACTGCCAATACTGCTTCGCCGGGGCGTCGATCCGCTCTCTCCGCGGAATCCACGGGTCGAGGAACCGGGTGGTGCCGCCGGCCCGCGCCACCACCGCCAGCGGCACCTCGCAGCAGTTGGCGTCGTACTGCGAGCCCAGGCACCACACGTTCGACAGCAGCCCGGTGCGGCTGAGCGCGCTCGGGTGGCGGGCCACCTCGTCGGCGAAGAACTGGTGCGCCACCTGCGAGCGCAGCCAGAGATCGCCCGCGATCGGGAACTGGTTGGAGCTCAGCGGTGGGGCGACCAGCTGCAGAGGAATCATGCGCACCACCACCCCTTCACGCACGTACGGGCGCTGGGTGGCGGTCATGCACGCCTGTTCGCAGAGCTTGCCGTAGACGTCTTCGAGGCCGCAGAACGCCTCCGCCCGGCAGATTGCGAGCACGAACAGGTCTCCCACCGGCGTGGTGACGGTGGTCGGCGGAGCGGCCACCTCCACGCAGTCGTTGAACAGCAGCCCCGCACCCGGCGCGGTGGCGGTCGCGCCGTTGCCGGCCTGGCGGGGAATCGAGGCGTCGATGATCTCCTGCAGCTTCAAGGTCACCGGCTGGGGCAGGAACAGCGGGTGCCCCTGGGGGTCGATTGCCAGCCCCGAGCCCAACGTCACCTGGTCTCCGCCGGCGAGCTGGGCGTCGAAGCCGTGCACCACGCCCGCACCGAGGCCGTGGTTCGACAGCGCCACCAGGCTCATCAGGTAGCTCTGCTCCAGGGTCATGTCGGAGGCGCGGAGCACCTTGCCGTCGTAGTAGTTGAGGCGCGACAGCGACGTTCCCCCGGGAATCACCGCCCGGCCGAGGTTGCCCGAGTCGACCAGCACCACCGTGTCGTTGTCCGAAGCCATCAGCTCACCTTCCAGAAGTGAATGAAGTCGTTGCCCTGCGTCTTGGTCCCGCTCGCACCGCCCAGCTCTCCCGCCAGCGGCACCAGGTCGGCGCCCACGTCACCCAACAACGGGGCCGCGCCGGTGCCGCTCACCACCAGCCGCGCCCAGGTGCCCGCGGCCAGCTGCTCCTTCAGCTCGAGTGAGACCTTGGTGCGCGAGGCGTCGAGCGACGCCGACTTCAGGTCCACCGTCGCCCAGCCGCTCGGGGTGAGCGCGTTGAGGGTGAAGGCGTCGCGGTCCACCGTCTGAGCCATCAGGGTGCCGGTGGAGACCAGCGAGAGCGTGGAGGCCGAGAGCGCCACCGTCGCGTGATCGAAGCGGGGCCCTCCCGCGTCGGGAGGAGGAGGTGGTGGGCCCCCCGAGGCCGACGCTCCGAACGGGCCGCACAACAGCTCCTGAATCGTCGCGGTGGGCACCAGCGAGGTGCGCACCGAGGCGTCGACCACCGGGCTGTCTGAAGTGGGCGGGGTGGGGTTCACCAACAGGTAGCCGGCGCCGCTGGTCTGCAGAGTGGCGGTGATCTTCGCCACCGTCACGCAGCCCGGCTCGGCCACCGGGTACGACGGGTTGGTCTTTCCCTGGGCGGGCTCCAGCCGGGTGACGTCGATCGCGGCGAACGTGCGAAACGCGCTCAACAGCGCCGCCGGCTGCTGGTCGGCGCTGAGCGCGAGCACGTTGGTGCGCGCCTGGAGCACGTCGCCGTCGCTGCCGTCGTCAGCGTCGAGGCCGAACAGCACCCGCAGCTTGTGAAACGGCGGCTTCACCGCCGGCCCCACCAGCGCCAGCTTGATCTGGGTGTCTTCGGTGATTCGTGAGTACGCGATCGAGCTCTGCGGAGTGCCGCAGGTGTCGGCGATCGCCGGCACTGCCTTCGACAGGCAGGCCTGAAAGCAGAGCGTCACCCAGAGCTCGAGCTTCACCTTCCCGGTGACCGGGTCGGGCACCGGCAGGCCCGCGAGCTTGAGGTCTCGCTGGGTGGCGTACCAGAGCGCGAGGTCGATGCACTTCGCGTTGTCGACGTGCAGCTCACGACCCAGGCCATCGAGCGCGAACCCGGGGTCGACCTCGAGCTCGTTGGCGGCGTTGAACAACACGTTCAGGCCCCACACCACCCCCGAGCCATGGAGCCAGGCGTTGTGCAGCCTCGCCTTGCCGGCGGCGTACCCCTGGAGCGTGAACAGGTCCTCCACTCCCAACAACAGGCCGAAGTGTGGGTTGAGAGCGAAGAACGGGTTGGTCGGTGTGGCGGTGCTGAGATCGGTGGCCATCGAGGGTCCTTGGGCGGTGAAGATCAGCGTTCGAAGAGAATGTCGCCTCGCACCGCCGACGAGAGCTGGCGGTCGAGCGCTTCGGCCTGGGCCTGCGAAAGGCCCGCGGCCCGGCTGACCGAAGCGGTGAGGTAGTCGACCGAGCGGTTGCTGTCGGCGAGCGCGGTGGCGGCGTCACCCCAGGCGCCCTCTTTGTTGGTGAGGTCGGTGGCCCAGGCGCTCGGGGTGGCGGCGGCGAGGTCTTTGAGCAGCGCCTCGGCCTCGAACAGCGAGCGCAGCCGCTGCCAGGTCGAGTCCTTCAGCGAGAGGAACCACTGGTGCGCCTTGTCGAGATCGGCCTGCGCGACCCCGGCGCGCTTGCCGTCGAGCGCGGTCTTCTTCGCGTCGCGGGTGGTCTTCAGCGGGCCCACGGTGCCGTCGGCGTCGACCTGCGCGTCAGAGAGGCTGGGGTCTTTGGCGCGCGCGGCCTGAAACGCCGCGTCGTAGGCGGCCTGCGCGGTGTCGAGGTCGCCCTGCGCCGTGACGATGTCGGAGAGCCCGGTGAGCACCGCCGCGCTCACCAGGCCCGAGCTGAGCCCGAGCGCCGCCTTGTCCGACTCCGCTTTCGAGATCGCCTGCCCGGTCAACCCCTGGAGGTCGGTGAGCAGTTGCTTCGCGCGCGCCAGCCGCTGCGGGGCGGTGGAGACGAAGTCGCCCAGCAGGCTCTCGGCCTGCTTGAACGCCACCCAGGCGTCGCGCTCGTCGCCGAGCAGATGGAGGTCGGCCTTCTGCTGGGCCGACACCGCGCTCTGGCTGGCGCCCGCCACGGTCGCGGCCGCCTTCGCGCGCGCCCACAACAGGGCGAAGCGCGCCTTCGCCGCGTCGAACAGCTCGGCCGGCACGTGGTCCTTGGTCGAGTCGGTCAGCTTCGCCTCGGCGTCTTGCTGCAGGGTGGTGCCGGAGTTGGTCGCGACGTCGTCTGCCTCGGTCACCACCGCCGCGATCGCCGCGCCGTTGGCCAGCGTCTTCAGCGCGGTGCGTTTCTGGTCGTCGGCCTGCGCGGCGGTGAGCGCGGTCTCGGCCGAAGCGGCCAGCGGCGAAAGCGCCGACACCCGGGTGGTCCAGAACTTCGAGCGGGCGTCGGCGGCCTTGGCGTCGAAGGTGTACCGGGCGGCGTCGCCCTGGAGCACGTGGAGCTGCGCGGTCTGGGTCTCGAGCAGCGCCAACAGGGTGGCGGTGTCGGCGCTCGTCTCCGCGACCTCGAGCTGGTTGCGGGTGGTCGCGATCGCGGCCTGCTTGTCGTTCAACGCGCTCGCGGTGTCGTTCAGCTTCTGGGCCGCCGCGGCCGCCGCCGCCTGCGCGCCGGCCAACGCGGCGTTCGCCGCCGCCAACATCGTCTTGTAGGTGTCGCGCTCGCTGGTCGCGTACGCCAATTGGGTGGTCGCCATCAGGTGTCTCCTCGTTTGTTCGTGGTCAACGGCTCGCCGGGGAACAGCCGCCCGGCTTTGTGGAACTCGCGGCGAATCGCCCGCAACAGGTGGCCCTGGCCGACCGAGACGCGATCTTTGGCGGCCGCGAACCCGGCCGCCGCCATCGCGTTGCGAATCAGGCCGCCGGTGAGCGTGTAGAGCTGGGCCAACTGGTCGAGGTTGACGTCGGGCGAAAGCGGGGTGTCGGAGGGCAGGTGCGCCTTCCAAATCTCGAGGCGGCGCTCCGCGTCGGGCTCGTCGTAGTCGACGATGAACTCCAACCGCCGAATGAACGCGGGGTCGATGTTGTCTTTCATGTTGGTGGCCAGCACCGCCAGGCCTTCGAAGCGCTCCAGCCGCGACAGCAGGTAGCCGGTCTCGAGGTTGGCGTAGCGATCGTGGGCGTCGGCCACCTTGGTGCGCGAGGCGAACAGCGCGTCGGCCTCGTCGAAGAACAGCACCGCCTGGGCGCGCTCCGCGGCGTCGAACACCGCGGCGAGGTTTTTCTCGGTCTCGCCCAGCCACTTCGACACCACCCGCGACACGTCTACCCAGAGCAGATCGACGCCGAGCGCGTTCGCCAGAACCTCCGCCGAGAGCGACTTGCCGGTGCCGGGAGGGCCGTGGAACAGCATTCGCACCCCGCGGGCGCCCGCCTTGCCCCTCAGCATGCCCCAGCGATCGAGCACGGTGCCCTGGTGCTCGAGGCGCGCCACCGCCTCCAGCAGCTTGGCCTTCGACTCTTCGGGCAGCACCAGGTCGGCCCAACGCGCCCTGGGCGCCAGCAGCTGCACGCCCTGCCCGACCGAGAGGTTGGTGCGCGCGCGCACGCTGCGGGCGACGTCGTCGAGGTTGGCCGGCCGCCGCTGCAGCTGCGCCGCGGCGCGAACGTCGAGGCCGACCAGGCGCACCTGGTGGGGGTCGAGGCTGAAGCGGCCGGCCAGGCTCTCGGCGTGATCGGTCAGCTGGGGCAGGTGCTCGCGCCAGGCCGCGGAGCGGTCGGTGGCCGAGAGCGGGTCGACCCGGAGCGAGAGCACCGGCCGCTGGGTCTTCAGCTGACCCGCGCCCTCGCGCACCGCGAGAATCGACGGCGACGGGCACCGCTCCAGGCTCAACAGCGATGGCGGCGCCGGGTCGCTCACCGCGCACGACACCACCGGCAGCACCCCGCGGGCCGCGCAGAGAATCGAGAGCTTCTGCTCCAGCTCGGGCGAGGCGGCCGACACCCGCAGCCCCACCCACCGCCGGCCCGACAGCTCGGCCAACGCGCAGGCCCGATCGAAGGCGACCTCTTCGTCGCGCGCCGAGAGCACCACGGTGGCGCGGCTGCCCTCCTTCAGCCACTGCAGCGCCTCCTGCGCCGCCGCGGTCGCCGCCCAGCGGTCGAGCCCGGCGAGCGCCACCGGCTCGGCCCGGCGCCTCACCCCCGGGGGCCACACGTCGAGGCCGCCGAGCACCGACCACAGCTGCGGGCAGAGGGTGAGGCTCGCCTCGTAGAACGGCGCGTCTGCGGGCGACAGCTTGAGCAGCCCTTCGCGCACCGCGGTGCCCGCTTCGAGCTGCTCGCGCAGCAGCCAGCGCTCGGTGGTCGACTCGCACAACAGCTGCGCCGCCAGGCCGGTGGTGGGCCGGGGCTCTCCGCGCGGGTGGAGCAGCCGCAGCGCGGTCGCGTGGGCCTCGTGGTCCTCCGCCAGCCCCGCGAGCAACAACAAGTCCCGCTCCACCTGGGTGAGGTGAAACGCTTCGCACAGCACCTCGAGCGGGCTCAGCCCCTCGGGCTTCAGCGGCACCGTCGAAGGTGGGGGCCGCTCGGGGGCCGGGCCGCTCTTCACCGCCGCGGCGATCAGCTCGGCGAGGCGCGCCGCCAGCCTCCCCGCCAGGTGCGAGAGCCACTCGGCGTGGCTGCCGCGCTGGGTGGCCGGCTCACGCATAGGTGAACCTCACCACCACCCCGAGAAACGGCAGCCAACCCAGGTCGAGATCGAGGCCCGCCCGGCGCAGCTCGGTGGAAACATCGTCGAGCGAGAGCTCGAGCTCCAGCCAGCCCGGGTCGGCGCGCACCACCGCCCTGCGCTGCACCACCCACGACAGCAGCGCTTCGCCCGAGCGCTCCGTCGGCACCTGGTGCCGCGCCAGCCGCGCCTCGAGCGCAGCCAGCAGCTCGTCGCGCCAGCGCCTCAACGCCAGGCCGTCTTCCAGCACCGCCGCGCGACCCGGAGGCGTCGCCTGCGGCGAAAGCCCGGCGAACGCCAGCGCCGCGGCGTCATTGGCCTCGAGGTGCGGGCGCAGGGTGAGCGCGAGCGGGTGGAGCAGCTCGGCGAACGAGAGCGCGGCGAAGCGCTCGTCTTCCTGCCAGCGCCGCGGCAGCTCGCAGTCGCGCACCAGGTGGAGCAGGAACAGCAGCCCGCCCGCCTGGGTCAGCGACCCCTCGCGCAGCTCGAGCGGCGCTGGCGGCGACTCGTCAGCGCCGGCCCGCTCGCGGGGCCAACGGAAGGTCCGATTGGCAGCCGCGGCCGGGCTGTTGGCGTCGGCGTCGCCCGACGCTGCCGGTGGCTCCATTGCTTCGGCGGTGGCCCGCGCGGGCTCGGCGCCAGAGAGGGCGGCGGCAGCGTCGACCCAGACGAGCGTCTCGAGCAGACGCTCCACCACTGGTTGGGGCTGCGCCAACACCTCGGGCGCGGCGCCCGAAAGCCAGAGCAGGGCGCTGCTCAGCGGCGCCGTCGACCCGGAGATCGACCCCCGCGCACTCCGGGCCGCCCGCTCGACCGCGGCGCGGAGCCGCGGGGCAAGTGCCTCGAGCGTCGCGGTCGGCTGTTCGGCTGCCGGCTGCTGCTGCAGCCAGCGTCGCACCGCCGCCTGCGGCCAGGCGTTGAGCGCGAGCTCGGCCGCGAGCAGCTGCTGGGCCGGCGGCGGCGCGGCCCGCAGGATCACGGCGGCAGGGTCGGGGTGGGCCGCGAGCACCGCGGCGGCGAGCCGGGGCTCTTTGGCCAGCGCGAGCAGCACCGCCCCGGCGGCGTCGCTGAAGTCGCGCGGCTCGTGCGGTGGCCAGAACCCCGCCGCGCGCCAGGCCCACGCCCGGCGCAGCTCGCGCCGCGAGACCTCCACCAGCAGCTCGGTCAGCAGCGCGGCGGCCGACCGGTAGCGCACCACGGTGGGATCGCCGCGGTCGAGCCGGCGCACCACCTCCTGCGCGAAGGCGCGCGCGAACGAGGCGCCCAGCTGCGCCGCGCCCTCCCGCGCCGACAGCTGGAGCGACACCGCCAACCGATCGATGCACACCTGCTCGTCGGGCCGAATGCCCTCGCGCTCCAGCGCCGCCTCGAGCAGCGCGTCGAGCGAGTGGTCCAGCGCCTGGTCGAGCTCCGCCGCCCGGGCGAGCTGACCCACCGGCACGTGAATGCGCTTCTGAAAGCGATCGATCAGGTGGCCGTTCACCTGCCGCCTCCGGTCGAGCTGAGGGCGCCCACCGCGCTGCCCACCGTGAACCCCTGGGGCGGCCGGCCGAGCTGGCTGACGCCCAGCGCCGCTTCGCCGAGCTGGGCGCGGGCGAACCCCGCCGATGGGCCGACGAAGCTGTTGATCCCCAGGTGGAGCGACAGCCCGATGCGCATGCCGCGGTCGAGGGTGCAGACGTCGTAGACGGTGTGGGCCGGCCGGTGCGCCTCGAGCACGAAGGTTGCGAGGTCGACCGCCTGCTGCCCCGAGGCGGGAATGAACACGCTGAAGCGGTGGGCGTGGGTGGCGAACGCGTCGGCGGTCGAGCCGGCGACGGTCGCTTCCACACTGCCGACCGCGCCGCCCACCCGCATGCCCGCGCCCAGCACCGAGGTGGCGGTGGCACCCTCCGACAGGGTGGCCAGCCCGCGCAGCCTGAACTTCTCGATCAGCACCGGCCGCAGCCCGCCGAGCGCCAACTCGAGCATGCGGGTGAGGGCGCCGAGCGTGCCCCGCAGCCGGAACAGGCTGACCGTCTCTTTGAGAAACTGGCGGCGGGTGGCTTCTGACCAGCGCTGGTCGAGCACCAACCCGACGAAGCTCGCCAGCCAGGGCAACAGCTCTTCAGGGGTGGCGTCGGGCAGCACCAACAGCTCGCGCAGCTGTGAGCGCGCATCGAGATCGTCCAGCAGACCCTCCAGCGGCGCCAGCATGCGCTGCAGAAAATCGGCCGAGCGGTCCTGCCGCGAGAAGACCTTCGGCAGCCGCTTGAGCAGCACGTGGGCGCTCTTCTCGGCCCGAATCGCCCGAATGCGCGGGGTGGTCTTGCCGTTCCCCGAGAGCGAAACGAGCAGGTAGAGGTAGCGGCCCGGCCCGGTGAACACCGGCGCGTCGTAGGTCTCGAACGGGTCGACCAGCCGCACCCAGGGCAGCTCCGCGCCGTTGTCTCGCCGGTACAGCCCGGTCGGCGAGCGCTCGGCGATCGACAGCGGGGGCAGGGGAGGGCTCGCCTCTTTCGCGCGCAGGTCGTCGGGGTCGAAGCCGTCGGGCGGCGACCAGGCGAAGCTCGGCTCGTCGAGCTCGTCGTCGTCGGTGGCCCAGGCGCGCACCGCGACCGAGGTGTCGGCGGGCACGCAGGCGTCGATGAACAGCCTGCCCCACCGGTTTCGGTAGGTGCCGGCGTCGAGCCGAATCACCGCCACCTGCCCTTCGCGGGCGTAGGCGCGGGCCCGGGTGGTGGCGAGCTTGAAGCCCCGCGCGCTCCAGTAGCCCACCGTCCAGCCTCCGGTGGAGAGCGGCGCGCGCACGATGCCCAAGCCGTCGTAGCCGTACGCGGCGAGCGCTCCCGGCAGCTGCTCGAACCCCGCTGCCGAGACGGTGAAGCGCATCACCACCGGCAGCTTCGAAGCCGGCCCGGCGACCGCGAACACCTCCAAAGGCTCGGCGCTGTCGGCCTGCTTCACGGTGTCGAGAAACTTCACGTCGGTGGCCCACGGCAACGGGTGGGCGCCGTCGACCTCCACCGCGTCGGGCTGATCGAGGGTGTCGAGCCTCAGCCGGTAGAGCGTCGCCTGGGCGGTGCCGGGTGAGTCGAGCAGCACCACCACCCCGGTCGGCGACACCGCCAGCCGGCCCGGGGCCCGCACCGGCCCCAACGGGTCGAAGGTGCGCCGCTCGAGCTCCGACTCGAGGGTGAGCCGAAACCAACCCGCCGGCGACTGGGTGACGCCGTACACCGTCTGCCCGCGCGCGTCGTCGGCGGGCGCGACCGCGAGGTCGACCGGTGAAGGGCCCGCCGCGTCGGGGGCCGCCAGCGGCACGCTGCGCAGCAGCTGCGCCGAGTCGAGGTCGTAGGCGAGCAGCCGCTGGGTGCCGGCGTCGGCCACCCACAGCCGCTGGCCGGAGTCGATCGCCAGGCCCCGCGGCGTCTTCGGGGCGGTGAACGCCGGCGACAGCCCGGCCGACACCTTGGGCTCGAGGAACAGCAGCTGCTGCGTCTGCCCCAGCAGCTGCCGAGGCTGGCCGCGCAGCGTCACCGGGTCGAGCAGGCGATCGACCCGGTGCTCGGGTGGAACCGAGTGGTAGAGGCGGCACCCGGCGTCGAACACCAGCCCTGCTCCCGGTCCTCCGGGAGCTGCGCCGGGCGGCTGCTCGAACGGGGTGCTCGAAAGCTGCACCACGCCCTCCACGGGGTCGACCGCGGTCGACTGGTGGGCGCAGCGCACCCACTGGTCGAACGTTCGCACCAACGCGAAGGGCCGGTTGCCCACTCAGCACTCCTCTTTCAGCACCGGAATCGGCACCGGCACCTTCGGGGGCGCGGGCGGTGCCACGGTGGCGGTTGGCGAGAGCGGCGCGCCCTCGACCACGCTCACCACCGTGAGCTCGGGCACCTGCCAGGCGGCGAGCGGCACCACCGGCGGGTCGCCCACCGTGGTCCAGGCGGCGTCGGGGCCGGCCCGCCAGGCGAGGGTGACGCCTTCGATCAACAGCACCCCGTCGACCTGGAGCGCGGCGGCGATCAGCTCCCGCGCGTCGACCGGGCGCCCGAGCGGCCAGCCGGTGCCGTCGGGGCCATAGGGTGGCAGTGGCGACAGGTACTGGTGAATCACCTGCTCCACCCACTGCCGCACCCCTTCGATGCCGAAGCCCGGCTTCACCCGCAGCCCGAGCGAGACCGCCACCTCGACGTACGACGGCGGTATCACCCACAGCTCGGTGGTGATCGGCCTCCGCTGATCGAGAAAGGCGCAGACCCGGTCGAGGGTGGTGCGGTCGGGCCGGGGCGCCGCCGGGTGCTCGGGGTCGGTTCTCGGCCACACCACCACCGTCACCACCCCGGGCGTGTCGGGCTGGAACAGCGGCGGGTAGAAGCGGGCCATCGTCTCGGCGCGGGCGACGTCGGCGCCGGGGGTGGCCCGCGCCAGCTCCGAGAAGTCGGTCGAGGTCACCGCGCGGTCGTGCCGGCGCAGCTCTGAGGGAACGCGCTCGAGCGCCTCTTCGATCGGCTCGGCGTCGGCGCCGCCGAACGCCCGCATCGGGTTCTTCACCGTCACCGAGTCGCTGACCAGCAGCTTGCTGATCGCGCCGGGGGCGACGTTGCCCGCGGCGCCTCCGCCGTAGCGGTACTTGAGCACCCTGATCCGCTCGCCCAGCTGCGGGGCCCGCCCGCGAATGCCGTCGCCGAAGGTGATCTTCCCCGCCTGTGGGTCGAGCACGAAGTGGGGGTCGCTCTCGGTCGACGCGTCGAACGAGTCGACCTCGGTCCACGGCTCGAAGCGGCCCAACCGCTCCACCTGGAGCACCAACGTCTTCTCGAGCACCGGCACGTTGAGCACGGTCACCTGCTGCCCGGGTTGGGCCGTGCCCTGGCCGAGCAGCGCCGCGCCGCCCTGCTGCGACTGCACCACCATCACCGCGTTGACGCCGGCCCAGCGGAGCTTCGGCAGCGGCCGGCCGTCGCGGCGGGTGGCCCGCAACCAGAACATCACCTTGCTCTTCAGCTCGTCGTCTTCGATTCGGGGCGGCAGATCGCGGGTGCCTTCGGCCTGCGGGTCGGCGAGCGCGAAGGTGCCCAGCGTCGAGGCCTCCGGCAGGGTCAGGCGCACCACCCCCGATTGAGAGAGCGACGAGGTCGAGTCACCGGCCACCTTCAGCAGCCGGTAGGAGGGCACCCCATCGGTGAGCACTCCGGTCGAGCAGTGCCAGAGCACGTCGGTGGGCGGCAGCGGGTCGACTCCGCGGCAGGCGGGGAGCGCGAGCTCGATCTTGTCGCTCACTGAAGGTTGGGCGACCGGGCCGCAGTCGGAGCAGCCGAGCGGGGTTCGCGCGAGCTCGTCGAGGCCCAGGGTGGTGCCGTCGACCAGCACCCCGACGTTCAGCGTCTCGGTCGAAAGCTGCGGCAAGTCGGTCACCGGGTCGTCCGACAGCACCGCCACCCAGAGCGCCCCGTCGACGGTGCAGCCGGGGTCGACCGGCCCCGCCGCGGGGTCCGGCGGGAACGACTGGGTGCGGTAGTAGGCGGGCGTCTCGGTTCCGTTCAGTTGCGCAGCTTCGGTCGTCTGGTCGGCTGCCGCGCCCTCTTCGGTGCCGGTGGGCGGCGCTGCCTCGCAGTGTTTGAGAAACGCCGCCGAGTCGACCTTGAACGACGCCACTTCGTCTTCGGTCTCGAAGGCGATCTCGCCGGCGGTGGCCCGGCTGAAGGCCCCGGCCACCACCTTGAAGTTGGAGTCGTTGCTCAGCGCCAGCAGCGCCCGCGCCGGCTGGGCCGGGCGCAGCGGCACGTCGAGCAGCTCGAGGAACGCCAGCCGGGTCGCCTCGGGAATCTGGTTGAACCGGAAGAGGACGTTCTCACCCAGAAAGGCGAACAGCTCGAGCAGGGTGATGCCCGGGTCCGACGCGTTGTGGTCGGTCCACTCCGGGTTGTAGACCGGTATGCGCCGCACCAGCTCGTCGCGCAGCTGTTGGTACGAGCGGTCGTCGAGAATCGGGCGGGGCAGGCTCATGGGGTCATCAGGTAGAAGGGGTAGACGAAGTTGCCGCTCTGCCCGCTGCGGGTGAGCAGGTACGAGATGGTGATCACCACCATCGCCGGGTCGTCGCCGGGCTCGACCGACACTTCCTTCACGCTGATCCGCGGCTCCCACCGCACCAGCGCCTGGGTGACGTCGTCGCGCAGCAGGGTGCGGGTGGCGACCGTGTTCGGCTTCATCAGGTAGCGGCGCAGGCCGCAGCCGAAGTCGGGGCGCATCACCCGCTCGCCCGGCTCGGTCTCCAGAATCAGCCCGATCGCCTGGTTCACCTGGTCTCTGCCGTCCGACAGCGGCAGCTGGCCCTTGCCGTCGGGCGTGACGGGGAAAGCCCAGCCGGTTCCCAGAAATTGCAACGCGCTCATGTCGGGCTCGGCTCCACGGTCAGCGGGGTCTCCCACTCCAGGCCGGCGCTCAGATCGAGGGCCGGGTTCTCTCCGTCGGGGCTCGCGGCGGCCAGCTTGCCCACCGCCGAGAAGCCGGCGCCGATGTCGAACAGGCTCCGCCGGTCAGACGGCATCGAGGGCGCCTTGCCGATGCCGAGGTCGGAGGTCTGGCTGGCGAACGCCGCGCCGAGCGCCGCGCTCACCTCGTTGGTGACGTCGGTCATCGACCGGGTCACCACCGTGCCGGTGGAGTCGGTGTAGGTGAGCGAAGCGGCCGCGTCGATGTCGGGCAGCAGGTTGGCGGCGTCGATCTCGGCCAGCACGTCGGCGCCCAGATCGATCGACGGGGGAATGCAAAACTTCAGCAGCAGCAGGAACCAGAGGCCGAACAGCAGCACCACGATCGGCAGGAAGATGCTGAGCACGAACATCGCGACGATCGTGATCAGGGGAATCGAGAAAAAGCAGATCGACGCGATGCCGAGCGAGCCGGGGAACAGCGGCTGTTTCGCCACCGCCCTCACCGGAGAGAACTTGCCCAGGTTCGCGGGCGTGGCCAGGGCCGCCAGCTCGTCGAGATCGGGCAGCTCGATCGTCACCGCCCGATGAGACGTGCCCACGAGGTCGTTGGCACCCGCCAGCCGATAGGCCTCGGTCGGGCCGCTCCAGAAGACGGCACCCTGGCAGTCAGGCACCTCGTCGGTGCGCGGGCAATCGGCCTTGTGCTGCCGAACGAAGCAGCGCAGTTGGTACACCGAGCTGGAGTCGAGCTTGGGAATGCCGCGGCTGTCGCATTCGAACGCGGTGGTGGGAATCACCCCGAAGTAGAGCGTGTGCTTGCGGGCCTCGTGAAACGGCATCGCCGGGTCGTCGTGGAGCGGGTAGAGCGGGTACCACTGCTCGTCGACCACCGCCGGGGTCGCGTCGTCCATCACCTGCCAGGAGCCGAGCGGCGCGTGGTCGCCTTCGAACCAGCCTTCTTCGACCACCAGCGAGCCCGACGAAGCCTGCCAGTCGAGCAGCTCGGCCCGCTTCGCCTTCAGCTGCACCGCGGTGGTGCTCACCGCCGACGCGAAGGCGCCCGACACCTTCAAGGCCAGGTTCTTCTGTGCCCGTTGGGTGGTGCCCCACCGGGTCAGGGTTCTCGACTCGGCGAAGTCGGCCAGGTTGCGCTGCAGATCGCCGATCTCCAGCAGCAGCTGTTTTGCCTTGGCGGCGTTCGCCGGCTCGTAGTGCAGCAGCTGCCGGCGAATCACGAACCCCGCCTGGCAGACGTCGTCGGTCTTCTCGCGGGGAAAGCCGGGCGCCTCGCAGCGCAGCTCGCACACCACCACGTAGTGCCGCTTGTGCACGTCGAGGAACAGCTTGCGGGTGCCCGAATTCATCAGCGGCAGCGCGGCGGCGTCGACCGGGGCCTCGTCGAGCACCAGCGGCTTCAGCGACTTCAGCACCGTCGACAGCCCCGAGCGCCGGGCGGCCTGGTAGGTGTAGACGAAGTCTTCGTCGACGAACTTGAGCGACCGCTGGGGCGATTTGGCGAAGCCCTCGACGAAGTCGGGCTCGTCGAACTTCTGAATCGTGGGGCGGGTGCTGCGCGGCGGCCCGTACAGCGGGCGCTGCCGCTCCCAATACCACCAGGGCGCCACCAGCTTGAGCGCCTCGTTCACCAGACGTTCCCCGCGCCCGGCGTGTAGCTGGGAGAGATGATCGAGGTGGCGGTGTGCGCCATCGACAACAAGGTGCCGGTCAGCTTGGTCGACGGCGACTGCACGGTGACCGTGGTGGCGCGAATGGTGAGCGTCGTCTTCGCGTCGATGGTGATCCCGGTGGAGGTCATCTGAATCGAAGGGCCTCCGCTGTGCTTGAGGGTCAGGGTGGGCCCGGTGTCGTTCATCTCGAGCGTGTGCCCGCTCTTGGTCTTCAGGGTCACCTTCACCGCGCCGTCGGTGTCGTCGAACTCCAGCCGGCTGCCCGCCTTGGTGACGATCGCCTTCTTGAAGTTGGTGTTCTTCGGCGGGTTGGGCTGTTTCTCCTGGCCGTTCCAGCAGGCGCCGATGATGTACGGGCGGCGCAGAATGCCGGCCTCGAACGCCACCACCACCTGCGAGTCGACCGCGGGCAACATCTCGAACCCCTGCTGATCGTCGGCGTACGGCGTACACATCGTCGCCAGCGCGCGCACGTCTTTGCCCTCGTCGCCCAGAAACGGGAACTTCAGCTCCACCCGCCCGAGCTTCTGGTCGTCTTTCTCGAGGCTGGTGACGATCGCCGGGTAGACGCCGAAGTAACGCGGGCCTTCGCCGTCGGGGTTGTTGTCTCTCATGCTTCCTCGTTGAGGGTGCCACGCTCGGCCTCGAAGTGAGTGCGAAAGCCCTCGCTCCGCGACCAGCTGTGCCGAACCGAGGTGACGTAGTAGCCGTCACCCGAAAAGCTGTTGCCGGCCCCGACCAGCTTCACCCGCGAGCCGACGTCGAGGGTGGGTGTGCCCCGGGTGGTGCCGAGCGCGACCACGAACTGGCGCGCGCGCCGCAAAAGCTCGGCCTTCGCCCAGGCGTCCGCTTCGCCCTGCGACAGCGGGGCCTCTCTCACCCGCAGGCTGGCCAGCCCGTTGCCCAGCGCCGCCACCGCCTGGGGCCCGGTCTTACCCTTGGGCGCCTCGGCCTGAATCGCTTCGTTGCCCGCCTGCTTGGTGAAGCCTTCGCGCTTTTTCGCGTCGTAGCCGCTCACCGAGACCGAGCTGCGTTGATGGGCGAGGTCGGCGCGCACGTCGAGGCGCAGCAGGTCGACCCCGAGCGTGAGCTCCACCTGCTGGCCGACCCGGTTCGGCCGGGTGGCGAAGTGGAGCGTGTCGTCCTTCACCCACAGCTCGGCTTGAATCAGCCGCGCCCGCTCCCGCAGGAACGCCAGGTCGCTCTGGTTCCACTGCTGCACCACGTCGTAGGTCGGCCCCGGCGCCTTGGTGCTCACCTGGAGCTGGTGCGCCTGCCCCACCGATTCGGCCAGCTTCTCGTCGGAGGTCTTCTCGTAGGTCTTGCAGCGGCGGGTCATGCGCAGCTGCATCAGCGCGTCTTCGGCGAACACCTCGACCTTCGGCTCGCGCTCGGAGTCGAAGCTGCCCTCCACCGCCGACACCTTGCCGGTGAACACCACCTGCGCCTCGTCACCCGAGCCCAAGGTGACCTCGACCTTCGCTCCCAGCGTCAGGGGAGGCCCGTCGAGGTACAACAGGCCCTCTCCGGTGCCGTCTTCTTTCGGGCCGAAGGCGAGCAGCGACAGCTGCAGCGTTCGCAGGCCCTCCACCGACTCTTCGACCGAGAGCTCGATCGCGTCGCGGGTGAGCGCGCCCTGCGGCTGGCCGTCGATCTTGAACGTCGGCTCCGGGTTGCCGAGCAGCTCAGTCATCGAAGCCCTCCGCGCGCACCCGGGCCCGGCGCCGGCGGGCGCGCTCCAGCGCGCTCTGCAGCTGCTCGGGGGCCGGCAGGGCCGCGTTGGGCGCGGCAGGGGCGGGAGCCGGCGGCCCGTGCTGGGTCACGTCGACGGTGGCCTGGTTGACCTTCACGCCCACGACGCACCTCCGCAGCCGCAGCCGCACGACCCCGAGCCGGTGCAGTTGACCCGCACCGCCGGCGCCGGCGCGGGCCGGGCCACGTGCGGTGAGACCACCACCGGTTGGTTGGCGGGGGTGCCCACCAGCGGCCGGAGCGGCACTCCGGCGCCGTAGCTGACCGACCTCGGGTCGGCCCGGGGGAACGGCACCTGCGAGGCTCCGCCCGGAGCCGGTGGGGCCGCGGCGCCCGCGGTGCTCAGCCGCAGCGGCGCGCGATCTTGATCGGGCGCGCCCGGCTGCACCTCGGTGCCCAGACGCGCCGCGCCGGCGACCGCGTTGGGCACCGTGCCTGCGCCCAGCTGCCCTGGCCGCACCTTGGGCGCCGGAGCCTGGAATGCCGAGCGCGCCTCGCTCGCCGCGCCTTCTGCCTTGAGCACCTTCACCGTCTCCAGCGCCGCGCTCACGCCCCCCGCGGCGGCGAGGGTGAAGCCCTGGCCGACGCCGGCCTGGGCGCCGTCGACTCCGAACGACTCTTCGAGCGAGACGTTCGCGCTCGCGGTGAAGCCCGCCTGGGCGGTCAGCCCGCCGCCCAGCGACAGCTGGGCCGCGAAGTCGATCTGCGCGCCCGCGGTGAGCGAGAGGGGGTTGTCGATCGCGCCGGCCAGGCCGCGCCAGGCGCTCGGGTCGAAGCCCATGCGCCGCGCGAAGTCGGCCGCGGTCTCGCCCGCCTGGGCGATGCCGGTGCGCTGGGTGAAGTCGCCGTTCTTGCCGCCGGCGGTGCCGGGGCCGGCGGGGGCGGGGCCCTGACCTGCGCCCTGGTTGGCAGACTCCTTCTTCTGCCAGGTCTCGTAGCGGGCGTCCTGCTCCTTGATCGTCACCCCCATCTTCGCCCGCAGGGGAATGCCGTTGGCGGCGAACAGCTCGAAGTCGATCGCCAGGCTGCTGATCAAGCCGTCGACCCGCAGGTCGCCCCACAGAAAGCGCACCCGGGCCGGCACCGGCTTGTCGCCCGAAGGGTCGGGCTTGAGCAGCGCTTCGACCTGCTGAGTCTTCTCGCGCACCGAGACCGGGTCGGTGCCGTTGGCCTCGTCGGCGCTGTCGAACTGCAGCTCGAAGGTCAGCTCGGTCGAGCTCTTGCCGAGAAACTGCCGGGTCTGGGTGCCCTCGGTCTTGCCGTCAGACAGCTGGTTGGCGAGGGTGAGCTTGAGCGTCTGCGGGTTGAACTGCACCGTGATCGGGTCGCCGACGGTGTCGCCCTGGCCGGAGTCGGACGTGTCGTCGCTCTTGCGCGCCTTCAGCTTGAACAGCTTGGCCTTCTCGAGCGTGGGCATCAGGTCACCACCAGGCTCAGCCCTTCGTGGGCGATCTGGAGCTCCTCCATCGCGATGTCGCCGCTCTTGGCGTTCAGCGAGGGGCCGGCGACCTTCTGCGGCAACCCGCGCACGAACGCCCAGGTAGCGAGCACGGTGGCGTTCTGCTCGTCGCGGTTGCCCTCGTTCGAGAGCACCTCGATCAGCCCGTCGTAACGCACCACCGGCCGCTGACCGGTGAGAATGCCCTGCAGCCAGCTCCAGAGATCGGCGTTCACCTTGCCGTCGTCGCCGACGAACATGCCGCGCTTGAGCACCAGCGGGGCGTACTTGCCGCGGCCGACCCGCTTGATCACCCCGTCGTTGCGGCCGCCCTCCACCAGCTCGGCGACGTCCATCTCGAGCTCCAGCCCGGTGCACTCCTGAAAGCCGCCTTCGCCGAGCGCTTCGCCGGTGCCGGCCGAGGGAGCGTTGGCGGTGCCGGCGATGCCCGAGATCGCCTGCGCGCTCTGCCGCAGCGTGACCCGGAAGTTGAAGTTGCCCAGCAGGGTGGCGGTGTTCTCGGCCATCGGTCGCTCAGCCCTCCACCGAGATCGCGCCGGCCTCGAGCGCGACCGTGAGAACGATGAACTCCAGCGGCTCCGCCGGAGCGACCCCGACGTGCGCGATCAGCTTGCCCTCGTCGGTCACCCGCGGAGGGTTCAGCTCGTCGTCGCACTTGACGAAGAACGCCTCGCCCTCGTTGGCGCCGGTGAACGCGCCCTGCTTGTAGAGGCCGCTCAGCAGCGCCGAGATCATGCGGGTGAGATCGGTGCGGAGCTTCTTGCCGTTGGGCTCGAACACCACCCACTGGAGCTGATGGGTGAGGGTGCGCTCCAGCTGGGTCACCAGCCGGCGCACCGAGAGCTGCCGGTAGTCGGCGTCTGCGCTGAGGGTGCGGGCGGCGCTCAGCCGGGCACCGTCGCGCTCCCAGGTGAAGACGTTGACCCCCAGCGGGTGAAGCCGGTCGTGATCTTTCGGGTCGACCAGCGCCGCCAGGTCGACCACCCCCTGGGCGAGCACGTTGGCCGGCCCGAACGGCACTCCGAACGATTGGGTCACCTGCGCGATCACCCCCGCGGCGATCGCCGACGGGTTGAGCAGCACCAGGCCCGGCCGGCCCGGCTGCTGGAGCGGCACCTTCACCCAGGGGTGGTACGCGGCGGCGAACGCCGAGTCGAAGTGGCTCCGCCAGGCGAGCACCTGGTTGAGTCTCAGGCGCGGCGGCACGTCGAGCAGCACCACCGGCCCGCGGAGCTGGTCGGCCAGGTCCACCAGCCGCCCCTGCAGGCCGGCGATCAGCTCCAGATCGGCGACCGGGTCGAGCCGCAGCAGCGGCAGGTCTTGCAGCCCGGTCTGCGGTGGCAACGGGGTGATCGGTGCGCAGTCGGAGAACTCGGCGGTCCCGCCATCGGGCTCGACCTGCAGAAAAGGCGACAGCGGCTCGGGCTGGTAGAGGTCGGGCGCGCAGAGGGTGGCGATCTCTTCGTTTTCGGCCAGGCAGTGCACCCCTTCGTACTGAAGCGGCTCGCCCGCGAACCAGCTGCCGAAGAACGCCTCCGGGGTGAGCACCTGGTAGTCGTCTTCGCCGCCCTGAAAGTGGTTGGGGCCGGCCAGCTTCGGCGAGAGGTCGAGCACCGGCAGCTTGACGTCGATCGTCAGCTGCGACTCCAGCCAGTCAGGGCCGGGCAGCAGCAGCGCCGATTCTTCGTAGAGCACCTTCGCCAGCCAGCGCGGGTGGTCGGGGTGAAACCCCAGCCCCTGGTGCAGCTCGTGCCGAATGCCGTTGTCGAACTCGCCCTCGCCGGCCTCCAGCGCGCCCTCCACCAGCTCCGCGCTCTGGGGTACCGCGAGCGCCGCCTGGTCGAGGCTCAGCAGCAGGGTGCCGGCGCGGGTGGGCTCGCAGTCGACCACGAAGCGGTTCTCGCGGCCGCCCGGGTAACGCAGCCGCAGCAAGGCTCCGGTGGTGATTCGGCTCGCCCCATCGACCTCCACGGCGGTCATGGTCGCGCTCGAGAGCGGCAGCGGGCGGGTGCTCATCGTCAGCCGCAGCGCGAGCGCGTTTCCCCAACTGCCCGGGTCGCGCGCATAGAGCCGCGCCGGCGTGGTGCCTCGGTTCAGCCCCGAGCAGTCGGCGAAGGCGAAGCGATCGAGGCCCGCCAGCGGCTCGACGATTCTCACCACGTAGGCACGCGTGCCGCCGTTCTCGAAGTACGAGGCCACCGCATAAGGCAGCCGCCCCGGCCCGGCGTAGCCGCCGAAGAGCCGCTCGAACTCGCTCCAGCTCTCGACCGGCACCGCCAGCGAACGGCGCTGCAGCTTGCGCTCAAAGAGCGTGTCGGCCTCGCCGTCTTCGTCGGGAGGCGTCATCCACCGGGGCCGTTCGGGCCCGAAGAGTGGAAAGCGCGCCGGCCCCCGCTCGGTCACCCCGGCGAAGGCAGCCACGTCCATACGCTCGGCGACGAGCGTACGCGCAGGCTCCCGGGGCACCCGGTAGATGCCCGGTGCCCCCAGCATGGTCGGCCCCCTCACGCGTCGGCTCAGGTGTACTCGATGCCTTCGTGAACGAGGTGCAGCTCTTCCATCGCCACTTCTCCGCCGCCCTTCGCGGCGAGGGTCGGCCCGGTCCACTTCTTCGGCTGGGCGCGGTGCAGCTTCCAGGTGGCGACCTCTTTGCGGGCCTCGTCGAGCAGCGTGATCGAGATGTCGCGCGCATCGGCGACGCCGTCGCGCACCGTCTTCAGCCACTGGAACATGTCGGCCGAGCCGATCACGCCGCGCTTCAGCGTCACCTCGTCGAGGGTGTGGGTGTTGGGCACCTTGCGGGTGGTGTTCACCTTCTCGTTGCCGTTGCGGTACTCGGAGTACTTCACCTCCATGCCGAGGCCAGACACGTCGGAGAAGCCGCCGACGATCTCGCCCAGCGCGCCGTCGCCGTTGCTGGCGTCGACGCCCGAGCCGAGCGCGACGATGTAGTTGAATGCGCCGTAGGGATTGTCTCGTGGAGTAGGCATCTAACGGTTCCTCACTCGTTCTTCGCGTTGAAGGTGAACTGGCCGACTCTGAAGATCACGAACTCCGCCGGCTTCACCGGCGCGACCCCGACGAGGACGATCAGCCGCCCGTTGTCGATGTCGTTCTGGGTCATCGTGGTGCGATCGCAGCGCACGAAGAACGCCTCTTCGGGCTTGGTGCCGAGGAGCGCGCCGTCTTTCCACAGCTGGTAGAGGAAGTTGGAAACGGTCTCGCGCATGTTGGCCCACAGCCGATCGCTGTTCGGCTCGAACACCGCCCACTGCGAGCCCTTGTCGATGCTGTGCTCGAGGTACGCGAACAGCCGCCGCACGTTGACGTACTTCCACTCGGGGTCGGAGCTCATCGTGCGCGCGCCCCACACCCGGTTGCCGCGGCCCTCGAAGAAGCGCAGCGCGTTGATCCCCTCGGGGTTGAGCACGTCTTGACGGCGCTTGTTGATGTTCGCCTCGAAGCGGGTCAGCCCCCGCACGATCTCGTTGGCCGGAGCCTTGTGCACGCCCCGCTCGATGTCGGAGCGCGCGTAGATGCCGGTCACGAAGCCCGACGGAGGCAGCAGAATGCGCTTCGGCGGCGCGCCCTGGGTCGGCCGCGCCAGCGGGTCGAGAATCTCGATCCACGGGTGGTAGAGCGCGGCGTACTTGGAGTCGAACTTGCCACGCCATTCGCGCACTTCGTTGAGCGAGCTGTGCTCCTTCGCGTCGACCACCGCGATCCGGTACTTGGCGTCTTCGGCGTGGGCGACGAGGAACTGCGCCGCGGTGAACCGATCGTCGTCGTCGTCGAACATCACCGAGTCGGGCATCGCCACGATCGCGATGTCGTCGACGTCGGCCAGCGCGGTGAGCCCGGTGGCCGGCTTGCTCTGATCGTCGGGGTCGGCCTCCTGCCCGTTCAGATCGTCGGGCGACGGGTCGGCGCCGTCGTTGCCTCCGGTGAGGAACGGCTGCGCGTTCTGGGTGAGCCGCTCGACCAGGTAGACGCCGGCGAGATCAGCCGCGACGCCGGTCGCCAGCGGGTCGAAGTCGAGCCAGATCGCGGCGTTCTCGTCTTCGGGGTCTTCCTTCTCGAGAATGCGGCCGATGTAGCGGCGCTGGTTCGGGTCGTCGACCGCCGCCAGCGCGTTGAACACCTGCACCTGATCGGGGCCGAGCTCGGCGGTGACCGAGAGCTCGACCAGTCGAATCACGTCGGTCGGGCCCGGAGTGTAGGCGCCGCCCGTCTTCTTGAAGGTGAACTTCTGGGTCGGCACGTCGAAGCCGACCACCGCCAGGTCGCCGAGCGCCGGCGGGGTGGTGTTGGGCAGCTGCGGGCCGGGCGGCCGAATCTCGACCACCGCGCCGGGGCGGGCGTTACGCACCTGAATCAGGCCGCCGCCCGAGTCGTAGGCGATGTTGCCGCTGCGCGCCACGTTCACCGTCACCCGCACGTTGCCCATCGCTCCCGGCCAGCGGGCGCGCCAGGTGGCGGTGGTGGCGGCCACGCTCACCGTGCTCGAGGCCAGCCCCGCGTTCGGGTCGCCCACCGACGGCACGAAGACCCGCGAGACGTACATGCGCTGCCCGCCGTTGAGGAAGAACGCGCGCACGGCATGGGCGAGCACGTTCAGCCGATCGACGGGGCTACCGGGGAAGGTGTCGACCATCTCGAGGTCTTCGAGCCCGCCGTAGGTGCTCTCGAACTCGGTGAAGCTGGTGATCAACCTCGGGGCGGTGGAAAGCGGGCCGTTCGGGTAGTGCACCGGCCCGTAGCGGGTGAGCCCTGCGATGCCGGTGGTGCTGGTGGGCACCCCCTCGATCGACTTGGAGCGAAAGCTCACTTCTTCGGTGTAGACGCCGGGCGACAAATATTCGGGCATGCGAGAAGGCTCCTTCGAACGACGGCGGAATGTCAGACGACGACGGTGAGCGACTTCATCTTCGAGACATCGAGTACGACGCCGTTGACCGGCGTCAGTTTGGTGAGCGTGGCAGGCAGCAACCCGCGGCCCGCGATCAGGGGGTCGGTGGGGGCGGCGAGCGCCTCGGCCGGCAGGTCCCACAACGAGTCGGTCGCGAAGGCGGCCTGCTGGTCGGGGTTGGCGGGGGTGAGCGGCGCAGGCCGGGTGTGGACCTTGAGGTTCACCGTGAGGGTTGGGTTGAGGGTCGTCTGAACGGCCGGGGTCTCGATCAGCAGCACGAACTCGCCGCGGTCATCACCATGAGCGAACCCCAACGGCACGCCGGTGAGGTCGGCGGCCTCGATGCGCGCCCAACGTGCGGGCGGCCCACCGGCGCCGTGGGTGATCAAGCCGCGAACGCCGGTGGCCCGAGGTGGCAACGGGAAGGTCGCCCCGGGAAACAACGACGGGCGAACGATCACCGGCGGGGTCGCGTAGGTCACCGCCAGGCGCCGCGGCACGTAGCGCCGCGAATCGTCGCCGAGCCGCAGCAGCAGCGGGCTCGGCCGGAGCGTCACGTCGACCGCCGAGTATCGCCCCGACTCGTGTCTGCCCAGGCGGGTGAGGGTGTCGAACGGCCGGGTGTACGAGTCCATGCCGGTCGGCCGCTTCTCGGGCGGGAGCTGAAACAGCGGCGACAGCGCAGGCCGGTCGAACGCAACGTCCAACAACCCCGCGGCCCGTCCACCGCTCATCGCGTCGAGCGGCTCGACCCCGGCCGCGAGGCGGTGGTGGGTGACCGAAAACGCCGAGGGCGGCAGCTCGGGCGCGTAGGTCACTCGCGCCCTCCCGGCCGCAGGCGCGTTTCGACATCGTTGGTCTGCGGCGTCGGGTAGGCGCGGCGACTGTCTACTCTGACGACGCGTGCGATGTACGGCACCGAAAGCTTGTACTTCGTCGGTAATGTATCGAATGTGCGCATCATCGCTTCGGTCGAGACGTCTTCTTGTACGACGTGCACCGCGTCGGCCGGCAGCCAGTTCGAGACGTTGTCTGGGTAGAGCATTGGCCCCGACAACACCGGGTTCAGCTCCAGGCATTCCATCGCCTTGCCGAGAATTCGATGCTCCGCTTCGGCGTCGTCACCCCAGGGGGTGATCAGAAAGTGAATGTCGAGCGGGAGGTGCGCCTTCCCGTCGTTCGTTCCTGCCCCGGCCCAGGCGGCCCGCATCGTCTTGTTGAAGTCGATTCTGTAGGTGTAGAGCGTCAGCGCCGGGCGACTGAAGCTGAGTTGGCCCGTGTCGGACTTCACCAGCTCTTCGGTGCGCACCAGAATCGCTTTGGTGGTCGCTCCGGGAATCGGCCTCAACGACGGATCAGGGTCGTTGAAGCAGGCGTTGAGCAGCATCTCCACGCTCTTTGCCGCCGCAGAAACCGCTGCAAAGCTTCCCACGAACCCCCTCCCCGGTACCGAAAGCGCGCGGACTGTGTGCGAACGGTTCGAGGAGATCAACTGAATTGCGACAAGACTGCGCGCGAAAGACAGCCATTCGGGCGTTACGAAGTTGAAACGCCGATCGCGCCGCGCCGGCTGACCGATCAGCGCACCGCGAGCCAGATCGCCGTGCCCGCGAGCGCCGCCATCACGCCCATGTACGCGCGCGGGTACCCGGTCACCAGCCGCATCACCTCGTACGAGGTGCGCTTGGTGAGCGTGATCGGGCAGCGAATCGGCACCTTGCCTTCGGCGCGGTCGTCGATCGCGCGAATCAGCTCGTCGGCCGACCGGTAGCGCTTCGAAGGGTCGGCATCGACGCCCTTCTTCACCAGCCACGCCAGATCCCACGGGGTCACGCCCTGTACCGGCCGGGCGCCCAGGTACACGAAGGGAAACTTCCGGGTCTTGATCGTCTCCAGCACCGCCTGGGTCTCGAGCTTCGCGTACGGGTGCTCGAGCGAGAGAAACTCGTGGAGCGTCACGCAGAGGCTGTAGAGATCGCTGCGCGCGTCGACCGGTGCGCCCGCGGCCTGCTCGGGCGACATGTAGAGCGGTGTGCCGATCACCTGGCCCGCCTGCTCCTCGTGGCCCGCGCGCTGGGCGATGCCCCAATCGAGCAGGAACACCTCTCCCATCGGCCCGACGTGAATGTTGCCCGGCTTGATGTCGCGGTGAACCACGCCCTTGGCGTGCGCGTAGCGCAGCGCCTCCGCCACCTTGCGAATGATCTCCACCCGCCGCTCGAACCCGAAGCGCCGGTGGGTCTCGCGATCGCCGGCCGCCAGCTTCTCGATGATCTTGTCGAGCGACTCGCCCTCCACCCGCTTCATCACGAAGAACGCGCCCTGGTCGTCCACCCCGGCGTCGTGAATCGGCACGATGTTCGGGTGCTCCAGCTGGCCGACGGTGCGCACTTCTTCGACGAAGCGCGCCAGCAGCTCGGGGTGCTCCTGCCGCAGCCGCTTCACCGCCACCTCGCGGCCGATGTCGTTGTCGCGCGCGCTCATCACCGCGCCCATGCCGCCTTCGCCGAGCAGCGCGGTGGCCTCGTACCGCGGCACCGAACGATCTTGCAGCACCGCGCCGCGCTCGCCCCACGCGATCGTCGGCAGCGTCGCCACCCTCGACGCGCGCGCGTTGAGCGACGTCTGCGTCGACGTCACCGGCACATAGGTCTCGGCACTGATGTGGGTGGAGGAAGTACCGTCGTCGAGGTCGAGCGGATTCGGCATGAGCCGTTGGTCGCTCGCCCCGGCCTCGCCGTTACTACTGCCGTTCACTCACCCGGGCGTGGGCGTGGAACATCGCGCGCGCCTGTTGTTTCAAGTCACTGGCGGTGCCGGGAGAGGCGCCTTTCAGCTCCAGGGTGTGCTCGTCGACCACCTGCAGCGTCACCCCGACCATGTAGAGCGGGCAGCTGCGCGCGTCGTAGCCGTGCACCTTCGCGAACGCGAGGTGGCAGCCCATGATGCGCCCCAGTTCCTGGGCGTCGGCGCCGGGCTTGAGGTGCAGCTTGATCCCCGTGGAGGTCTCTTCGATCTGCTCCACCTTCGGGGTGAGCAACGGGCACCCCGCGCGCTGCTCGTGGGTGATGCCCTGGCAGGCGATGTTCTCGAACTGCTCGAGCTCCTTCGCCGCCTTGAAGTGCGAGTCGGCGGCGTGCTCGTGCTTCTCGGCCTCGTCGCGGTGAATCACCGTCGGGTTGTAGACCGCGAGCGGAGGAGAGACGACGTCGGGCGTGCCGTCGAACGGCTCACGGGTCGCCACCGGGCCGCGCTCGGGTGCCTCCCGGCGCTGGTCGGGGTCGTACTGGCTGCGCTCCTGCTGCGCCTTCAGCCGCTCGTTCTGGGCGAGCTGTTCGTGCTGAACCGCGGTGAGCTCGGCGTTGCGGCGCGCACAGCTGAAGCTGACCAAGACGACGACGAAGAGGAGCGGCTTCATGAGGGCCTCGCGGGTGTGTTCCTGCGGTTCCAATCAGCAACGGCTGCGCCACCGCTTTCGAGGCAAAACCGGGGTTTGCAGCAGGGCAGAGCGGGGCGGTTTTGCGACGGGTTCACTTTCGCCACGTCGGACTCGCCGCTATAAGGCCCCCCATGCTGGAGACGGTAACGAAGGGTTTTCGGGCGGCGAAAAACCGCCTGCAGGGCAAGGCCGAGATCACGCCGGAGCTGGTCGACGAGTCGCTCCGGGACATCCGGGTGGCGCTGCTCGAAGGCGACGTCGCGTTCGACGTGGTGAAGAAGTTCGTCGCCAACGTGCGCGAGAAGGCGATCGGCGCCACCGTCAACACCTCGATCACCACCAAAGACGGCAAGAAGGTCAAAGTCTCGCCCGGCGATCACTTCGTGAAGATCTGCCACGACGAGCTCGAGGCCCTGATGGGCCCGGTCGACACCTCGATCAAGCTCAAGGGCAAGGGCCAGCTGTCGGGCATCATGATGGTCGGCCTGCAGGGCTCCGGTAAGACCACCACCGTCGGCAAGCTCGCCAACAAGCTGAAGGCCGAAGGCCGCGCGCCGCTGCTGGTCGCCGCCGACATCTACCGCCCGGCCGCCGTCGATCAGCTGAAGGTGCTGGGTGAGCAGCTGGGCGTGCCGGTGTTTCACGAGCCGGGCATGCAGCCGCCCGAGCTGGCGAAGAAGGCCTACGAGGTCGCCAAAGAGACCAAGCGCGACGTGGTGATCGTCGACACCGCCGGCCGCCTGGCGATCGACGAGCCGCTGATGCAGGAGCTGGAGGCGATCAAAGGCGCGGTGACGCCCGACACGATTCTGTTGGTGGTCGACTCGATGATCGGCCAGGACTCGGTGAAGACCGCCAACGAGTTCAACCGGCGCATCGGGATCGACGGCTTCATTCTCACCAAGCTCGACGGCGATGCCCGTGGCGGCGCCGCGCTCTCGATCAAGGAAGTGACCGGCAAGCCGATCAAGTTCCTCGGCATGGGCGAGTCGATGGACAAGCTCGAGGAGTTCAGGCCCGACGGCCTCGCCAGCCGCATCTTGGGCTTCGGCGACATCGTCGGCCTGATGAAGGACTTCGAGCAGGTCGTCGACGAGAAGAAGGCCGAGGAGGACGCGAAGAAGCTCCTCTCGGGCCGCTTCACGATGGCCGACTTCGTCGAACAGATTCGCACCGTGCGAAAGATGGGTCCGCTCAAGGACCTGCTCGAGAAGTTCCCCATCTTCGGGGAGATGACCGAGCAGATGAACCCCGACGAGAAGGAGCTCACCAAGATCGAGGCGCTGCACGACTCGATGACCCTGGCCGAGCGTCAGAACCCGTCGATCATCAACGACGCCCGGGCGAAGCGAATCGCGAAGGGCTCCGGCAATAAGCAGTCTGACGTCACCGAGCTGCTCCAGAAGTTCCAGATGATGCAGCAGGTGATGGGCTCGATCGGCTCCAACCCCGGTCTGCTCGGGCGGATCCCCGGCTTTCAGCAGCTGGGTCAGCTCTCGAAGCTGAAGGGCATGGACCTGGGCCAGATGTTCGGCAAGGACGCCAAGATGATGGAGGCCGCGCTCGGCGGGCAGGGCATGCCGATGCAGCTGCCGCAGGTCGCGCCCGGCTACACCGCTCCGGTGGGTCAGAACGCGATGGCCCGCGCCCGGTTGATGGGCTACTCCGCGCAGCCCGCGGGTAAGGCGATGAGCGACAAAGAGCGCGACGCGATCAAAGAGCGGCGCAAGCGCGAGAAAGCCAACAAGAAGAAGAACCGCCGCAAGTAGGGGCCGGGTCAGCGCCACTCCGCGCGACGCCGAATGACCCACTGTCGCCGGTTCTGGCGCGCCGTTACTTCTTGAGCATGGCGGAGCGCTGGACGCTGAGGCTGGGGTTCGACAGCAGGCACGAAGTGATCGAGGCCTGGAAGATCGCGGTCGGCGAGGGCGGCTGGTGGATTCGCTCGTCGTCGCCTCCGAAAGACTCGCAGGCCGAGCTGGTGCTGGTCGCGGGTCTCGAGACGCTGCAGCCGATGCGGGCGAAGGTGCTCACCCGGCAGCCGCGCACCAACGAGACCGGGTACTGGCTGCAGCCCGAGCCGACCGAGCAGATTCTCGAGCTGGCGAAAGACTGCGAGCGCCCCCAGTGGATGGGCGCGCGCCGGAACGTGCTGGTGATCGAAGACGAGCCGATCTGGCGCTCGGCGCTGGCCCGGGTGCTGAAGGAGCTCGGCTGCGAGGTGCACCTGGCCGGCGACGGCATCGAGGGCATGCGCAAGCTGACCGATCTGCTGCTCGAGCTCGACCTGGTGATCGTCGACCTTCACCTGCCGCAGTTCGACGGCGCGAAGGTGATTCAGACCGTTCGCCAGGCGGGACGCGAGGGCGAGCTGAAGCTGATGGCGTTCTCGGGGGCGGGGCCTGATGAGCTCGACACCGTGCGCCGCAGCGGGCAGCTCAACGTGGTGATGTCGAAGCTCGAGCCGCTCGATCACGTCACCGAGACGCTGCGCTCGATGCTCGGCCTGAAGGCATTGGCGGCGTAGCGGTTCGTCCGAGGAGACTGAGCCCCCTCCGTCGCTTCGCGACACCTTCCCCAAGGGGGAGGTGTTTTCGTTTCAGCGATCAGAAGGACCCCCTCCCCTCGAGGGGGAGGGTGCCCGAAGGGCGGGAGGGGGCTCACACCTCCGGCGGCCGTGCTCGCAACGCTAGGCGCTCTTCTTCAGCTCGGGCTCGAGCCCGGCGCCCGCATCGACGTCTCGGCTGTTGAGCTTCGCGCGCAGAGTCCGCAGCCCGATGCCGAGCAGCTTCGCGGCGTGGGTGCGATTGCCGTTCACCCGGCGGAGCGCCTCTGCGATCGCCAGCCGCTCGAGCGCGTCGAGGTCGATCGGCACCTCGGGCGGCAGCAGCGGGCGGGTCGGGTCGGGGCGGGTGAGCGCCAGATCAGCCGGCTCGATCCACCCGTTGAGGGTTCGCGACGCGGCGCGCACCACGGTGTTGCCGAGCTCCCGAACGTTGCCCGGCCAGTCGTGGCGCGAGAGCGCCTCCAGCCCCGGCCGGCCGAACGCCAGCCGCTTGCCGGTCGCCTTGGCGTGCTCGTCGAGCAGCTCGGTGGCGAGCGGCACCAGGTCCTCCAGGCGCGCGCGCAGCGGCGGCAGCCCGAGGCGAAACACGTCGATGCGATGGAGCAGCGCCGGCATCAACCGCCCGGCCGCCACCGACGACACCGGCTCGTCCCGGGTCAATGACACCACCCAGGCCTTCGGTGACCTGTCGAGCAGCTCGATCAGCGCGCGCTGCACCGCCTGTGGCAGGCCCGCGACCTCGTCGAGGATCACGGTGCCGGTCTGGTTGAGCGCGTGCGCGATCGCGGCCGGGTCGCACCACATGCCCGAGAACACCTGGGGCTGGCCGGGCGCACCGCTCTGCTGGTGCAGCCACTGGGCCCAGTAGGTCTTCCCCGCACCGCTCTCACCGGTGACCAGCACCGCGGCGCGCGCTTTCGCGGCTTCCTTCGCCGCGACGATGAAGCTCTGCATCAAGGGACTCTTGGCGACGGGCTCACTCACGCTTCAGACTCTCCTCGGGACTGCGGGTTCTGCGGCTGGCGGCGCCTCAGCTTCTCGACCAGGGTGGTGCGGTGAAGGCCGAGCAGCTCGGCGGCGGTCTTGCGGCTGCCCTTCGAAGCTTCGAGTGCGGCGTCGACGTAGCGGTCTTCGACCGCCTTCAGCACCGCCGAGAGATCGACCGGGAACTGAATGCGACCTTCGCTCGCCGGCGCGTTGCCCGGGCCGAACAGCTCCGCGGGCGGAGGCCCGTCTTCGTCGGCCAGCCGCAGCTTCGGGTAGGCGCGAAACAGCCCCCCCGGCGGCAGGTTCTCCATCGTCAGCCGCTGGGCGTCGGTGCAGACCGAGAGCCGCTCGACCAGGTTCTCCAGCTCGCAGACGTTGCCGGGCCAGTCGTGGGTGCTCAGCTCGAGCACCACCTCGGCGCTCACCTCGCGGTCCTTCTCGCGGCGGCGCCACAGCTTCTCGAAGATCGACTTCACGTCACCCGGCCGCTCCCGCAGCGGCGGCATCGAGAGCGTCTGCGCGCAGAGCGCATAATAGAGGTCTCGCCTGAACAGCCCGGCCTCGACCCGCGCGGGCAGGTCGGCGCCGGTGGCGGCGATCACTCGAACGTCGATGTTCTTGCGGGGGCCGCCGTCGCTCGGCTCGTAGCCGCCTTCGTCGAGCAGCCGCAGCAGCTTCAGCTGCACCGCCGGCTGCAGCGTCTCGATCTGCTCCAGGTAGAGCGTGCCGCCGGCAGCCATCGCCAACCGGCCTTCGCGCTCGGGGCCGTAGGGCCCGGCGCCGCGCCCGAACAGCTCGCTCTCGAGAATCGGAGGAGGCAGCACCGCGCAGTCGAGCGGCACGAAGCTCTTCTCGGCCCGGGTCGACAGCGAGTGAACGTGCCGCGCGAGCGCCTCGCGCCCGCTGCCGTCTTCTCCAGCGATCAACACCGGCGCGCCGGACTGCGCGATGCGCTGGGCGAGCTTCATCACCCGCTCCATCGGAGAGCCGGGTTGATGCGCAAGCACGTCGAGGTGCCCATCGAGCGCCAACTTGATCGCAGGTCGAATGCTCACTCCCACGTTCTCAAAGCAACGCGAAGGCCAACGCCAAGTGCACGTCTTTCACGTCAGGTGCTTGACGCTCGCGCCAGAGATGACCCACGGCCCACCCGCAACCGCGCGACCTCTCGCGAGGAGATCCGCGGCTTCAGCCGGGCGCGCCGCGACCCGATGGGTCAGGCGAACTATTTGCAGAACAGGGTGCTCACCATGGGGCGAGTGCCCGCGACCAACCTTCAGAGCCTGGAAGCCTCCGACCGTCTGGCCGGCTTCTTCGCGTTGGTCGACTCGCTGCCCGTGGGCGTGATCTGGCTCGGGTTCGACGGCGAGGTGCACTACCGCAACGCCGCCGCCGATCGCCTGCTGGGCGGGCCCTACCTGGAGCAGGTCAACGACGAGCTCAAGCGCCTGGCGGCGGTCTGTGCAGACTCGGGCGGGTGCCACGCCACCTCTTTCGACGGCCGCAACGAGCGGGTCACCCTGCAGCTCTCGCCGGGCCCCGGCGGAGAAGGCTACGTCGGAGTGTTGAAGGTCGAAGTGCTACCGGTGGTGCTGGAGGTGCGCGCGCTCCACACCATGTTGCGCACGATGGCGAGCGAGCCGAACGACGCCGAGGTGGCGGTGCGGGCGCTCGAGCTGCTCCAGCAGGACACCGGGGTGAGCGTCGCCTTCTTCCGCCACGATCCTTCCCGGGGAGTGTTGTGCTGCGAGATCGCGCGCGGCTTCGCCGAGTCGGAGCCGGCCGGCGCCGAGCTGTCTGCCGACGGTTACCACCTGGTCGCCCAGTCTTTTCACGCCAAGAAGGTGGTCGAGACCCACTTCGATCGCCCCGGCGACCCGAAGCTGCCGCTGTTCGAAGGGCCGTATTCTTCGGCGATCGCCGAGCCGGTGTTCTCCAGCGGTGAGGTGGTCGGAGTGGTGGTGGCGGTGGCGCGCAGCGGCGAGCTGAAGCCGTCGACGCTCCGGCTGCTCGACGGCATCTGCGCGGCGCTGGCCGCGATGGCCCACCAGCGGGCGCTGAAGCGGCAGGCGACCCACGCGCGCAAGGTGGCGGCCGATCGCGATCGCCTCGCCACCATCGGCCAGCTGGTCGCCGGCGTCGCCCACGAGATCAACAACCCGCTCGCGTTCTTGAAGAGCAACCTCCACTCGCTCAAGGCCGAGGTGGAGGCGCTCGGGCCGTCGGCTGCGGCGACGCTGTCGGAGGTCGAAGAGATCGTCTCCGAGTCGCTGGAGGGCGTGGCCCGCATCGAAGCAATCGTGATGGCGCTGAAGAACACCGCCCGTCAGCGCAACGAGGCCTCGCGCTTCGATCCCGCGCGCGCGGTCACCGAGGCGATCACCATCTTCCGCGGAGCGAAGAAGGCCGAAGCCGAGGTGGTGTGCGAGCTGGCGGCCGACATTCCCGAGGTGATGGGCGTCGCGTCGCACCTGGGCCAGGTGGTGCTCAACCTGCTTCAGAACGGCCTCGACGCGATGGGCGGGCGCGGCAAGCTCGAGGTTCGCGGCTCGAAGTCGGGCGACGGCGCGCGGTTCGAGTTCATCGATCGCGGCACCGGCATTCCTGCCGAGGTGCAGCAGAAGATGTACGACGCCTTCTTCACCACCAAGGAGCCGGGCAAAGGCACCGGCCTCGGGCTCTACCTCTGCAAAGAGATCATCGAGCGGCTCAACGGGCGGCTGGAGTTCCGGACCGGACCGGGGGGGACGACGTTCGAGGTGTGGCTGCCGGGCTTTCGGGCCACCTGAGCACCCGCCACGGCAGTGAAGCGCACTCCGCCGCGCCGATCGCCTCGATCTTCGGAGGGCCCCAGCAGGTGTGGAGCATCACGTCGTTGCCGTCGAGCACTCCCAACGGCGGGCGATCTTCGAACAGCACCGCCACGTGCCGCGACCCGGGAAAGTGGAGCACGTCGCCTGCCTTCACGCCCTTGTCTCCGAAGCTCACCCCGTGGCCCTGCTTGTCCTTCGCCTTGCCGTCGGCGTCGAGCGCGGTCACCTTCACCAGCTCGGGCGCCTGCTCGTCGAAGTGGTAGGTCGAGGTGTACTTGGCGCCGGTCTTCATTCGCCGCCGGCCGTAGACCGCGAGGTCGGCGCAGTCGGCGCCCAGCAACCGGTCGGTCTGGTTGCGGCCGTCGCCGCCCGCGCTGCCGAAGATGAACGGCGAGCCGGTCAGCTCCGAGAGGTAGCCGAGGTACGAGTCGTCGCGGCGAATCGCCACCCGGTGCACCTCGGGCGAGAGGCCGCCCACGTCGCGCGACTCGAGGCCGGGCGTGGCCAGTGTCGAGCCGGAGGCGAGGGTCACTTTCACCTGAAATGCCATGTTGCCGGTGCCCTTCAGCTCGGCCGGCACCGCCAGCTTGCTCGGGGTGATGTCGGCCGGGCAGTCGGGGAGGTCGTCGCAAGCGGAGATCGGCGTTTCGCGGTACGGAATGTTCTCGAAGTGGAACTTGGGTTGGGTGTTGTCGACCGACTCCACCTCGGGCTCCAGCTTCAGCCACCGTATCGTGGCCGCCTTGCCGCCTTCGATCTGCGCGTGCAGCACCACCTTCTGGCCGAGCCGCGCGTAGGCCCAACCGGGCTGCGCCTTGGCGTCATCGACGGAGGTGACGATCTTCACCGAGCCAGACGCAGCCAGCACCAGGGCGAGGAGCACGGAGCAGATGACACACGAGGTGCGCGCGCTGTTCCAGCGGCGGTGCGCACCCACTGTGAAGTGTGTCGTGCGCTGCACGCCTCGCCGCTCGCAATCGCGCCTGTCGGCGGGCACTTGCACGGGCACCGGCGCTGCAATGGGTACCGCGCATGAACACGATCCTGATCACGATGGCGGTGCTGGGCGCGGTTCCCACCAGCGACTTCGAGCTGAGCGCAGGCAACGGCGCCGGCCGGCTCGCCCAGACGGTGAACGGCGCAGACATCGGCAGCCTCGATCTCAACCTCGAGCTCGCAGCGCGGTTTCGCTACCAGGTGTTCTCGGTGGGCGCGCTGGCCCACGCCGACGCGGCGGTGAACGGGCCGTACGGCGCGAGCCTCGGGGTGACCGCGGGCGTCGCGTTCCGGCTGGAGGGCGGCTGGCAGCTCGAGCTGCTCGGCGCCGCGGGCGAGCACGTGATCACCCAGCTCGGCTCAGACCGTTTCTTCTCCACCGGGCCGCGCGGCTTCGACGCGAACCTGCCCTTCGTCGGCGTTCGCGCCGGTGCCGAGAAGATCTTCAACCCGGAGTCGCGCAACCACTTCACCCTCGGGTTGACGTTGTTCGCCGACACCGACGTCGGCAGCGCCGGCGGCACCGTCACCGACGACCACTGCGGCTTTCTCGGCGGCTGCACCCCCGGCGCGACCTCTCAGGAGGTGAAGGCCCGCACCTCCCGCGTGGGCGGGCTGATCACCATCGGCTGGACCCACGACTTGGGCGGCTGAGGCTTCGTTGGTATGAGCTTCGGCCATGACGTTTCGGCTGTTGCTCTCAGACGACCGCGGGCAGGTGATCGAGCACCCGCACCTGCTCGCCACCGTTCGCTCGGGCGAGATGCTCGAGCCCGCCTCGGGCCACCCGATCGCGCTGCCCGAGAAGGGGCGGCTGGTTCAGCTCCCCGGGAGATTGCCGGTGGGCTTCGACCCCGAGACGGGCGAGCTGACGCTGGTGCGCGAGTTCGAGATTCGCGGCAAACGCTTCGTGCCCACCGCGGTCGGCGCGCTGATGCCTCCCGGGTACACCCGCACGCTGCTGCCCGGTGAGGTGAAAGGGGAGGGCGGGCCGGTGCTGCCGCAGTGGGCGTACACCGCCGCCGCGTGGACCGACAAAGGCATGGTCGCCTGGGCGGTGCACACCGATCGCCGCAAGCACTGGGACCCGTCGCTCTACTCCACGCCCGAGCTGAAGAAGGCGGTCGGCGCGCACCTCGAGCGCTTCAAGGGCAACCAGGTGCTGAAGCAGCTGAAGACCTGCGCGATGGTCTACCGCTGCTTCACCAGCCAGAACGTCTTCTACTGCCGCGACGAGGGCGCGCTCCCGGTCTCGGTGATGTGCAACGCCCAGTGCGTGGGCTGCATCAGCGATCAACCCGAAGACGGGCCGCCGGCGTCGCACGAGCGCATGGATCACGGGCCCACCGCCCAGGAGCTGGCCGAGATCGCCGCCTGGCACCTGTCGAACGCGCCCGGCCGCACCATGGTCTCGTTCGGCCAGGGCTGCGAGGGCGAGCCGCTCACCCGCTGGCCGGTGATCGCCGAGGCGATCACGCTGACCCGCGAGCGGGTGAAGAAGGGCTCGATCAACATCAACACCAACGCTTCGCTCACCAAGGGGCTGGCCGCGCTCTACGACGCCGGGCTCGACGCGATTCGCGTCTCGCTCAACTCGGCGAGCAAAGAGCTCTACGAGGCGTACTACCAGCCGAACAAGTACGGCTGGGAAGACGTCGAGGCGTCGATCGCGCTCAGCCGCGAGCGCGGCGCCTACCTGGCGCTCAACCTGCTGCTGTTTCCCGGAGTGACCGATCGGCGCGGCGAGGCGAACGCGCTCAAGAAGCTGGTGAAGAAGTACAAGGTCGACCAGGTGCAGACCCGGTCGCTCTGCATCGACCCGCTTCAGTACCTCGAGGTGGCGAAAGATCGCGGCGCCGGCGGTGAGCCGTTAGGCATCGGCCGGCTGCTGCGCGAGCTCAAAGAAGCGCGCCCCGGGCTGGTGATCGGCAACTTCGCCCGCGGGATGTCGGAGCGGCGAGTCAGCTGACCCAGCGGCGCTCCTGCGTACTGCGAAAAATAAACGGGACTCCGGCCAAAGGGGGAAACCGGAGTCCCGCTCGAGATCGGCCCAATGCCGGTCTCTGCCCAACTTGTGTCAGCCCTGAGGGCTGAAAATTTCACCGTTCAACGCCGCCCACGTCCTCGCCCCAACCATGCCCGTCTCGGGCAGACCCGCCTCGACCTGCAGGCCTTTGACCGCTTGTTCCGTTCGCGGGCCGAACACGCCCGGGCCCGTCGCCATCGCCTTCAGCGAGAGGTAGCCCTTGGCCACCAACTTGCGCTGAAGCTCCGCCACCCAAGGCCCGGTCATTCCCCGGTGGAGAGTCGTGGGCCGGCTCCGACCCGAGGCCGAAGGCCGCGCCTCCGACCGACTGTCCAACTTTTGAGGAATCTCCAGTGCCAACATCTAAACCCCCATTATCAAGAGCCGGGCCAAGATCAGCGCCGCTAACCCCGCGTAATGAGAGTGTGGTTTTGGTAACGGTGGTTGACATGGAGCACCGATGGATGATCCGTGACGCACCGGGTCAGCGCCCATTGTGTGCAACCCACCGAGATCACAAGAGTTAACACGTGTCTCGATTTCGGACAGCCGCCGGAGAGTGTCGCTTGTCCAGTCGGAGGACGGATCAGCCTTCGAGCTTCTCGAGGATCCCGCGGGCGATCAGCGAGTCCTTGAGCACGTAGCCGTCGGCGCCGGCGTCGCGCACGATTCGGCGGAGCTCATCTTCTCTTTCGGCGGAGCAGAGGATCACCTTGATGCCCGAGAAGAGCGCGTTCGACTTGATGAACCGGCAGAACTGCTCGCCGTTCACGTTGGGCATGCGCACGTCGAGGAGCACCAGGTCGGGCCGGGTCTTCTTCTTGAGAATGATCTTGGTCGCAGCGTCGGCACTCTCGGCCGTGGCCACCTCGAAGCCCTTCGCCTTCAGCTCGGCCTCGAGCAGCTTGGCGGTGGCGGGAGAGTCGTCGACCACCAGAATCTTCTTCCCGGCCTTCGCGGTGCCACCGGCAGTGCCCAGGCGCCGCTTGATCTCGTCGACCGCCGACTCCACCCCGGCCGACTTGGTGATGTAGCCGTCGGCGCCCACCCGCGAGGCCTTCGCCTTCAGCTCGTCTTCGGGCAGGTCGGAGTAGAGGAGCAGCTGGGCCGAGACCTTGCGCTGCTCCCGGAGGAACTCGACCACGTCGTCGCCGTACATCTCGGGCATGTTCACGTCGACCAGCACCAGCTCGTGCTGACCGCCCGACAACCGCTCGTCCAGAGACGCCAGATCAGAGGCCGAATCGGCCTCCACCCCGGCTCCACCCAGTGCCTTCACCAGCAGCTCGACGATCATCGGGCTGTCGTCGATGACCAAGACCCGTGCGCTCACGGCGCTACTTCTACCAGCTTTTCTTGACCCGCTCAGTTTCCTGCATCGATCATCTCGGGCACCACCTTGGAACCGACGCCCCTCCAGCGCGCTTTGAAGCAGGCGCCCGACACACCTCCGCCCGAGGCGACCCGCCCCGACCGCGAGTTGTTCGTCTTCAAGCTCAACACCCTGCTGCTGGGCGTCGACTCGTTCAACGTGCGCGAGGTCACCCGGCTCGGCCTGCTCACCCCGCTGCCGCGCATGCCGTCGTTCGTGCTCGGGGTGTTCGGCCACCGCGGCGAGGTGCTGCCGATCGTCGACCTGCTCCGCTTTCTCGCCCAGGGGGAGTTCAAGCTCAGCTCCCGCGCCCGCGTCTTTTTGGGGGTGCACGGCGCGCTCACCGCCGCCTTCGTCGCCGACCAGGTGATCGGGCTTCGCCGCATCTTCGTCGCCGACGTGCTCCCCGCGCCGGTGGGCGGAGAGATTCCCGTCGAGCACGTGACCGGCATCGTTCGCAGCGAAGAGCTCCGCGGGGCGATCACCATTCTCAACCTCTCCCGGGTGCTCCAGCTGTCGAGCCAGCGGGCGGTGAGCCGCTGATGGACGGAGCGGTGGAGCTGGTGATCTTCGAGGTGGGCGACTCGCGCTTCGCCGCCGATCTCACCCAGGTGGTGCGCATCGATCGCAAGGAGTCCGACTCCACCGTCGGCCACCCGCTGGGCCGCCCGAAAGAGGGCAGCCGCACCCTGGTGTTTCTCAGCAAAGAGGGCGAGGAGCACCGGCTGTCGATCGACACCCTGCTGGGGGTGAAGACGGTGCGCGTCGCCGAGCTGAGGCGCCTGCCGGGCGCCGCCCAGGTTTCTTCCAACATTCCCATCGGAGCGTGGTTGGATGGCGAGCGCACGGTGCTGCTCGTCGACCTCTTCGCGATGGTGCAGTAGGAGAACACATGCCGACCGAACCCGATCCCAAGCCCACCGCGTCGAAGAAGACGCGCGCGCCGGCCGCAGCCAATGGCAACGGCGCCGGCGCCACCGGCTCCGCGGCGATGATCGACGCGCTCTCGAAGGTGAAGGGCGGCGACCTCACCGCCCGGGTCAGCATCGCGGGGCTCGACAACGAGCACAAAGCGGTCGCCCGCGCCTTCAACGAGGCGCTCGAGTCGGTCGCCGGCCGGGTGAAAGAGTTCGAAGACCGCAAGCGCCAGACGATGGAGACGATCGACGGCGCGTTGGGCGCGCTGATCGCGCTCGTTCGCCACGGCGAGCTGTCGCGGTGGGCGGCCAGCTCCGACGACCCGATGCTGGGGCCCTTGCTCGACGGCTTCGGCAAGGTGATCGACACCCTGCGCACCTTCGTGCGCGAGATCAACGAGGCGGCGCTGCGGCTGAGCTCGTCGGCGAACGAGGTGCTCGCCGCGTCGACCCAGCACGAGACGTCTTCGACCGAGCAGGCGGCGGCGATTCACGAGACCACCGCCACGATGGAAGAGCTGAAGCACGCCTCGGCGCAGATCGCCGAGAACGCCGGCGCGGTGGCCCGGGTGGCCGAAGAGACCCTCGGCTCGGCGCGCAGTGGCCGGGGCGCGATCAGCGAGTTCATTCAGGCGATGCAGCAGATTCGCAGCGACTCCGCGGCGGTGGCCGACTCGATCGCCAAGCTGTCGAAGCGGGTGGAGCGGATCGGCACCGTGGTCGAGGTGATCGACGAGATCGCCGACCGCTCCGACCTGCTCGCGCTCAACGCGGCGCTCGAGGGCTCGCGCGCGGGTGAGGCGGGCAAGGGCTTCTCGATCGTCGCCGCCGAGATGAGGCGCCTGGCCGAGAACGTGATGGACTCGACCAAGGAGATCAAGAACCTGATCCAGGAGATTCGCGAGGCGACCGTCGCCGCCGCGGGTGCCGCCGAAGCGAGCCAGACCGCCACTCAAGAGGGCGAGAAGCTGGGCGCCGTCGCGGCCCAGGCGGTCGAAGGCATCTTGGCCGGCGTTCAGGAGACCTCCGACGCGGCGCGGGTGATCAACCTCGCCACCCAGCAGCAGCGCACCGCGACCGAACAGGTCGTCTCGTCGATGGCGGAGATCGAAGAGGTCACCCGCCAGACCACCTCGGCCTCCAAGCAGGCCACCGGCGCCGCGGCCGAGCTCACCCAGCTCGCCGGCCGCCTCGCGGAGCTGATCAAGCGCTTCAAGGCCGACTAAGAGAACTTTGGATACCGAAGCGCTCAAGCGTTCGTTGCTGACGAAGTTCGTCGAGGTGACGAACGATCGGCTGCAGAACATTCAGCTGGGCGCGATCGATCTCGAGAAGGCCAACGCGGAGCAGGCCGCCGAGAGCGTGGCGCGCGAGCTCCACACCATGAAGGGCGAGGCGCGCATGCTCGGCCTGGCCGCGGTCGGCCAGCTCGCCCACGCCTGCGAAGACCTGCTCAAGGCCAACCGCGACGGCAAGGTCGACACCAAGGCGGCCACCGATCTGTTGCTGCGCGCGTGCGACGCGCTGGCCGACCTGCTCGACGATCTCAACTCCGCCAAGAACGGCACCGGCGCCTCGGAGGAGATGGTCAACCGGCTCTCGACCACCTCCGGTCAGCCGGCGCCGCCGCTGCAGCCGCGCGGCTCGCGGCCCGACACCGCTCGTCCTCCTCCTCCGTCGGCACCCTCGGGCTCGGTGGCACCGCCGCCCGCGTCTGCTCCACCGCCCAACCCGTCGGCGCCGAAGCACGACGACCTGGGCGAGAAGCGGCACCCCGATCGCTCGATTCGGGTCAACGTCGAGATCCTCGACACCCTGGGTCTGCTCGCCGGCGACCTGCTGGTCGAGTCGGCCCGCAACCGGCTGCGGAGCGAAGAGCTGTCGGAGCTGCTCGGCCGGTTCGCGCGCCTGGGCGACAACTTCTTGCGGCTCTATCGCGGGCGGGCGATAGACGACGAGACCCACACCCAGCTGGAGCGGCTGGAGCGCGATCTCCACCTGCTGCGCGACGACTCGTTTCGGTTCGTGCGCGGCCACGTCGACGGGGTGAACGGGCTCCACGGCTCGCTCTCGCAGATGGCCGACAACGTCGCCGAGGCGCGGCTGGTGCCGCTGGCGTCGTTGTTCGAGGCCTTTCCCCGGGCGGTGCGGGAGATCGGCAACTCGCAGGGCAAGCAGGTCGACCTGCTGATCGAGCGCACCCAGGTGGGCGTCGATCGCTCGATGGTCTCCGACGTGCGCGACGCGCTGGTGCACCTGCTGCGCAACGCGGTCGATCACGGCATCGAGACGCCCGACCAGCGCTCGACGCTCGGCAAGCCTTCGGCCGGGCGGGTGCAGATTCGGGCCCGCGGCGACGGCGACATGCTGGCGATCGAGATCGAAGACGACGGTCGCGGCATCGACGCCAAGCAGCTGAAGGACACCGCGGTCGCCAAGCGCGAGATCACCCAGGCGCAGGCCGGCGCGATGAGCGAGCGCGAGGCGATCGAGCTGATCTTCCGCCCCGGCTTCTCCACCCGCAGCGAAGTCAGCGACCTCTCGGGCCGCGGCGTCGGGATGGACGTGGTGAAGCGCAAGGTCGAAGGCCTGGGCGGCTCGGTGTCGATCAACACCAAGGTCGGCCGCGGCACCGTGATCGGCCTCCGGCTCCCGCAGTCGCTGGCCTTGATGCGGGTGCTGCTGGTGCAGCTGGGCGACGACGTCTACGGCATGCCGGCCGCCGAGGTCGAAGCGGTGGCGCGCTTTCGCCCGCAGGATCGAATGGAGGTCTTCGGCACGGTGGCGGTGATGCACCGCGAGCGGCCGATCACCCTGGTCGCGCTCGGCCCGCTGCTGGCGCTCAACGGCGGCCCCCGCTTCGATCGCCCGCCGGCGGTGGTGGTGCGCCACGGCGAAGACCGGGTCGCGCTGGTGGTCGACGCGCTGGTCGACGAGCGCGAGGTGGCGGTGAAGCCGTGCGGCGGCGACTTCTTGAAGGGCGCGCCGTTCATCGCCGGCACCGCGGCGCTGGAAGACGGGCGCATCGCGGTGCTGCTCCACGTGCCCGACATCATGGCCGAGGTGCGCAAGCTCGCCCGGCCGGCGTTCGAGCAGAAGACCTCCAAGCGGCTGCGCATTCTGCTGGTCGACGACTCGCCGATCGCCCGCGCCACCGAGAGCGCGCTGGTGAAGGCGCTCGGCCACCAGGTGGAAGAGGCGCAAGACGGCGAAGACGCCTGGGCGCGCATTCTGGCCCACCCGTACGACCTGGTGCTCACCGACGTGCAGATGCCGCGGCTCGACGGCTTCGCCTTCACCCGGCGGCTGAAGGCCACGCCCGAGCTCGCCTCGATTCCGGTGATCATTCTCTCGTCGCTCGCTTCGCCCGAAGACAAGCGCCGCGGCATGGACGCCGGCGCCGACGCCTACCTGATCAAAGGCGAGCTGGGCGTGGAGAGCCTGGCCCTGGCGATCGACCGCCTCACGTGATCCCCCGCGTCGTCTACGCCGGCCCGCGCACCATCACCCCAGCCTCGCTGCAGCCCGCCTTCTCGGGGCCGCTGGAGCTGCTGCACGCTCCGATGCGGCCCGCGCAGCTGGTCACCGTCTGCCGCCGGCTCGAGCCCGACCTGGTGCTGCTCGACATCTCCGACCCCACCGCGCTGGAGCACCTCGAGCAGCTGCTCGCGCTCTCGCCGTTCCCGGTGCTGGTGCTGCTGCCGCAGGGAGGCGATCGCTCGGCGGCGATGCGCGGGCTGTTTCTCGGCGCGCTGGAGATCTGCGAGGTGCCGCCGAAGGCCGACGCCGAGTTCACCAAGGCGTTCGCCAAGCAGGTCGCGCTGCTCACCCAGGTGGCGGTGGTGACCCGCCGCAAGCCGCGCCGCCGCACCAGCAGCAAGCTGCACGCGGTGGCCGCGCCGTTCCCGCTGGTGGCGATCGCGGCGTCGCTGGGCGGCCCGCCGGCGCTGGCGAAGGTGCTCAAGGGGCTGCCGAAGCGCTTCAAGGCGCCGATCGTGATCTGCCAGCACATCACCGAGGGCTTCGCCGACGATCTCGCGCGCTGGCTCTCGTTCGACACCGGCCACAAGGTGGTGGAGGTCGACGGGCAGGTGAAGCTGGAGGCGGGGCTGGTCTACGTCGCCGGCTCCGAAGGGCACCTGGTGGTGCACAGCCAGCAAGAGCTCACCATCGACAAGGGCCCGGCGGTGGGCGGCTTTCGGCCCGCGTGCGACGTGCTGCTGAAGAGCGCGGCGCAGGTGTTTCACACCCAGTGCGTCGGGGTGGTGCTCACCGGCATGGGCCGCGACGGCGCCAAGGGGCTGAAGGAGATTCGCGCCAAGGGCGGCCACACCATCGCGCAAGACGAAGCGACCTGCGTGGTCTACGGAATGCCGGGCGAGGCGGTGGCGCTGGGGGCGGCCGAGAAGGTGCTCCCGCTGGACCTGATCGCCGGTCAGCTGCTGAGGTGGATCCCGTGAGCGGCGACGACAAGCACGCGGGTCTGTCGATCGATCGCCCGGCGCTGGAGCTGCTGGCGGCGCTGTTGCTGGAGCGCGCGGGGCTCAAGATCACGCCCGACGGCTACTACGGCCTGCGGCTGGCGCTGCAGTCGCGGATGCCGGCGCTCGGCCTCGCCGACGCCCAGGAATACGTGCGGCGGCTGCGGCACGTCACCGGTGAGCCCGAGCTGCGCGCGCTGCTCCCGCTGGTGACGGTGGGCAAGACCGAGTTCTTTCGCGACTCGCGGCAGTTCGCCGCGCTGAAGGAAGAGCTGATTCCCCGGTTGATCAGCCAGTCCCGGCGGGCCGGGCGCAAGGTGAAGATGTGGTCGGCCGGCTGCGCGACCGGCGAAGAGCCGTACTCGCTGGCGATGGTGGCCTCGGAGCTGGGCGCGGCGCCCGACGAGGTCGACATCTGGGCGACCGACCTGAACCCGGCGGCGGTGGAGGCCGCGTCGAACGGCATCTTCCCGGTGCGGCGAATGGTGGGGGTGAGCGAGGAGCGGATCGCGCGCTTCTTCCAGTTCTCCGACAAGGGCTACGAGGTGATGCCGTTTCTGAAGCAGATGGTGCGCTTCGACGGCCACAACCTGGCGGCGCCGGTGTTCCCGATGGTGCAGGCGGGAACGATGGATCTGATCCTCTGCCGCAACGTGATCATCTACATGGATCACCCGACCATTCTCGGGTTGATGACCCGGTTCGCCAACGCGCTCTCGCCGGAGGGCGTGCTGTTCCTGGGCTACAGCGAGAGCCTGTTCCGCATGACCACCGGGCTGGAGATGTTCGAGCTGTCGAACACCTTCGCCTACCGGCGCGCGCGGCCGAAGCCCGAGACGCCGCTCTCGAAGCCGATGCCGCCGATCGGCCTCTACGACCCCAAGGCGAAGCAGCAGACGCCGCGGCCGTACCCGTCGGTGCCGAGCGCGAGCGCGCCGAGGCCGTCTCAGCCGATCGCTCCCCGTGCCTCGGCGCCGCCGTTGCCGTCTGCTCCGTCGCCTGCTGCCTCGGCGCCCCGGCCGTCGGCGCCCAAGCCGCCGGTGCTCGACGACGTTCACCGCAGCCCGATCGAGCGGCTGGAAGAGGTCACCAAGCTGGTGGAGCGCGGCGACTTTCCCCGGGCGCTGCTGGCGGCGCGGCGGCTGGTCGACGACCTCCCGGAGGATCTCGCCGGCCAGCTCACGCTGGGCAACATTCACGCGCTGATGGGCAACCTCGAGAACGCGCGCGAGGTGTTCACCCGCATTCTGCAGAAGGAGCCGCTGATGGTGGAGGCGCGGCTCTACCTCGCGGTGGCGGAGCTTCAGGCGGGGCAGCTCGACACCGCCAAGGTCGAGCTCGGGCGCGCGCTGTTCCTCGACCCGACGCTGACGCTGGGGCACTACCTGCTCGGCCAGGTGCTGGAGCGAAAGTCAGACGGGGAGGGCGCCCGGCGCGCGTACCGCAACGCGATGGCGCAAAGGCGAGCCGCGAACCACGTGTTGGTGGGGCACTTTCCCGATCTGCCGAAGAGCAACGAGGCGATCGCGCAGGCAGCGCAGTACCGGTTGGCGGCACTCTCGGAGGCGTGATGCGTTACTCGGCGCTGGTGTTGGTGGTGGTGACGGCGGCGTGCCCGACGACGATGCAGAGCGGCGGTGGAGGCGGCGGCTCCGCGTTTGGCGGCGGCTCGGCGATTGGAGGCGGAGCGGCGGCCGGCGGAGGCTCGGCGGTGGGCGGAGGCTCGGCGACCGGCGGCGGCGCGATGAGCGGGCCTCCGATGTTCGACGGTGGCGCGCTGCCCTCGAACCAGTGGCAGTGGATGTCGATCGCCGGCTCCGAGTGCGGGAGCGGCTCGACCGCGGGCCTGGCGATCAAAGCCGGGCCGTCGAGCGACGACGTCTTCGTCTTCTTTCAGGGCGGCGGCGCGTGCTGGAACCAGGGCTCCTGCGTGCCGTCGCTGCTCAGCTACGGGCCGCTCTGCTACTACACCACCAGCTGCCTGCTGAACTCGCAGGGCGGCACCCAGCCGACGGCGGTTCACGTGACCGACTCCGACCCGTACCCGGTCGACGGCGGCGGCGCGCTGCCCGGAGAGCTGGGCATGCTCGACGCCTCGCGCATTCTCGGGCGCGAGAGCGGCAACCCGTTCGCGAACGCCAGCTTCATCTACTTCCCGTACTGCACCGGAGACCTGCACGCCGGCAGGAGCACCGCGACCTACCAGTACAAGTACAACCTGTTCGACAACCCCTCGAACTACACGATGCACTTCTCGGGCTCGGGGAACGTCGATCGCTACCTCGAGCGGTTGCAGGCGATCTTCCCGGCGCCGAAGCGGGTGTGGGTGGTGGGCGTGAGCGGCGGCGGCTACGGCGCGACGCTCAACTTCGCCAAGGTGCGCGCGGCGTTCCCCAACGCGGAGGTCTCGCTGCTGGCCGACTCGTCGCCGATGATCTGGAGCACCCAGCACTGGCCGCAGTGGCACGACGTCTGGAACCTCGAGGGGCCCGACGCCGGCTTCCCCGACGACGAGGCGAGGCTGCTGGCGAATCACCCGGGCGATCGAATGGCGCTGCTCGCGCGCACCCAGGATCAGGTGATCACCTGGTTCTTCGACGGCGCGCCCGGCCCCGACAGCGCGCTCAACCCGCCGTACTCGGTCTACACGCCGGCGCTCGAGGCGGAGGAGGCCCAGTTCGACGCCACCACCAACGCGAAGTACTTCGTGCTGGTCGGCACCGAGCACGTGCTGATTCAGGGCTACGGCACCCGGCTCGCCGATGCGGGCTGGTCGGCGCCGTTCCCCGGGCCCGATGGCGGCGCCGACCTGAAGCAGTTCATCGACGACTGGGCCACCGGCGCTCCGGCCTGGAGCAGCGAGTCGCCCTAGAACGTCGACGAGACCACGCCGCCGTCGACCTGAAGCGAGACGCCGGTGAGGTACGCCGCGCGCTCACTGCAGAGGAAGGCGATCGTCTCGCCGATCTCCTCCGGCTTGCCGAAGCGCCCCGCGGGGATCTTCTCGAGCTGCTCCGCCTGCATCGCCTCGGCGGTGCTGTTGCGCGCCTTCGCCCGCACCTCGTTGAGGTGCCGCTGGCGATCGGTGAGCACGTGACCGGGCAGCAGCGCGTTGACGGTGATCCCGTCGGGGGCGAGCTGGGTGGCGAGCGTCTTGGTGAGCCCCGAGAGCCCCGCGCGCAGGGTCGAGCTGACGGTGAGCAGCTCGAGCGGCTGCTTCGCCACGAACGAGGTGATGTGAACGATGCGGCCCCACTTGCGCTGCTGCATCGAGGGAATCACCAAAAGGCACATTCGCACTGCATTCATGAGGGTGAGCTCGACGCCGTCGCGCCACTTCGCCTCGTCGAGCTCGACGAACTTTCCGGCCGGAGGACCGCCGGTGTTGGTGACCAGAATGTCGACCGGCCCGAGCTCTTTGACGGTGCGTTGGTGCCATTGCGCGAGTTGGGCGGGCTGGGTCACGTCGCACTCCACCGCCAGCACCTTCGCTTTCGGGGCCGCCTTGGCGAGCTGGGCGAGGGCGGCGTCGAGACCTTCTTTTCCCCGGGCGCAGAGGCTGACTTTCACGCCTTCTTTCGCCAGCGCGACCGCGGTCGCCAGGCCCAAACCCTTGCTACCGGCCGCCACCATTGCGACTTTCGACTCGATGCCGAAATCCATCGTTGCGCTCCTTGCCCTAAGGAAACCGGGCTGTTATTAGCCCGGCCTCCCGCCAGTCCTCCAGGAATTGACCTGGGGTAAGGCGGAGATCACGAGACTGCAATGAAGGCCGATACCCATCCCGTTTATCCCCCCAGCCGCATCACCTGTGCGTGCGGCAATGTGATCGAGACCAAGAGCACCCGTGGCTCGTTCCACGTCGAAGTCTGCTCGAACTGCCACCCGTACTTCACCGGCAAGTTCAAGCTCCTCGACACCCAGGGTCAGGTCGAGCGCTTCCGTAAGAAGTACGGCGCGAAGACCCCCGCTGCGCCCAAGGCCTGATTCCTTGGGATGCGCGGAGCCGAGGGGTGCCGGCCGTCGTTGGCCGGCACTGGAAGCGGCGAAGCCGCGTCCGAGGCGAAGCCAAAGAACACCGGAAGCGTTTCGGTTCCAGACTGGTTAAGTTGGGGAGCGACCGTGAGCGACACTCCCCAACGCCCGTACATTGGTGGTCAGGCCGTGATCGAGGGCGTGATGATGCGCTCTCCGAAGAGCTTCGTCACTTCGGTGCGAACGCCCAACGGCAAGATCGCCGTGCGCGAGCAGGACTGGGAGACGCTGCTCCCGAAGCTGAAATTTCTACGCTGGCCGATCTTCCGCGGGGCAGTGGTGCTCGCGGAGTCGCTCCACAATGGCTTCACCGCGCTGAAGTTCTCCGGCGACTACGGCTTGCCGGAAGAGCAGGGCGGTAAGAAGCAGATCTCGGTGTCGACGTTTCTGACCTTCGTGGTCGGAGCGCTCGCCGCCGGCGCCGACGCCGACCCAAGCGAGGGTGGGGCGCCGAAAAAAGAGAGCTCCGGCACGCTGCTGCTGCTGGCGACGATCGTGATGGCGGCGTTCTTCATCGCTCTGCCGCACGCGCTCACCTGGCTGGTCGGCCGCGCGTTCGGCCCCGGCTTCGACACTCAGAGCGGCTGGTTCCACCTGGTCGACGGCGGCTTTCGAATCGTCATTCTGGTCGGGTACATGTGGGCGCTCTCGAAGACCAAAGACGCGCACCGGCTGTTCGAGTACCACGGCGCGGAGCACAAGGCGATTTGGGCCTACGAGAAGGAACGGCCGCTGACCGTGCCCGAGGCGCAGTCGTTCACCACCCGGCACCCGCGCTGCGGCACCAGCTTCCTCTTCCTGGTGGTCGGCGTGGCGGTGATGCTGCACCTGGTGTTGCTGCCGTGGATTCCCAAGCTCAGCCCCAACGAGCTGGTGAACCAGGCGCTGATGATTCTGATCAAGCTCCCGATGGCATTCCCGATCGCCGGCGTCGCCTACGAGCTGCAGCGGTGGTCGGCGAAGCCGTCGTGCCCCTCGTGGGTGAAGATGCTGGTGAAGCCGGGCATCTGGCTGCAGGGCATCACCACTCAGCCGCCGGCCGATGGTCAGCAGGAGCTGGCGCTGGTGTCGCTCGATCGGGCGCTGCAGCGTGAGAACGGCAAGGCGCGCGGCGACGAAGGCATTCACATCTTCGAGTCGTTCGAGACCGCGAAGGCCTGAACGGGCTCAGCGCACGGTGAGGGTGACCGGCGCTCCCTCGGCGTGGTTCTCGGGCCGGTAGTACTCGTAGAGCACGGCCGGCGGCACCTGCACCTTCGCGCTCATCAGCGCGGTCATCGAAATCGGCAGCCACACCTGGCGGTTCGCCGGCAGCTTCGACAGATAGAACACCACCTCACGCGGGCCGCGCTCGTACCGCTCGATCGTCTTCAGGATCACCAGGTCTTCGAGCGCGTTCTCGTCGATCTGAAAGCCTGGAGGCACGCCCGCCCGCACCACCGGCATCGGCACCGCCTCGTCGGAGCGCACCACCACCGTCTCTTCGACGCGTTCACCGACCTTGGCCTCGACGTCTTCGAAAAGGGTGCGCACGCTGAGCGCCGGCTCGCCTCCGCCGGTGTCGGGCGGGCGCGGCACGAAGTGACGCGAGACCAGCTGGTAGCCGGCCTCGCCCTTGCCTTCCATCGAGAAGGCGACGTTGTGGCGGCCGGGCGCTTCGAGGCCAGGCAGCTCCACCGAGCGCACCACGTCCTCTCCGGGCTTCAGCTCGATCGCGGCGACCGGAGCGCCGTCGACGGTGACCCGCAGCTTTCCACCGGGAACGCGGCTGCGCTGCGCCTCGTAGCCGAGCAGCGCCTGGAGGGCGCGAATGGTCGCCTGCGTCGAGTACCAGGCACCGGTGGGATTCTTCTCGCTGGTGAGGAACGCCACCGCGCGCTGGGTGCGATCGGCCGGGCTCCGCGCGGCCATCAACGCCAGCGCGGCGCGGGCGCTCGTCTCCACGGTGGCGGCGCGACCGGTCGAGTGGGTGAGGGTGCCTCCGTTCGCCTCGGGAAAGCGGACCGACTTCTCGCCGATCACGCCGGCCTTCCAGAGCCGCTCCCGCACCGCCGCCGGGTCGGCGCCCATCGCCACGTAGAGCTCGGCGACCAGCGCCAGGGTGTACGCGTCGGCGTCGGCGCGAAGGTGGGTGGCGACGTAGTGCCCGGCCCGAGAGACCGACGTCTGGGCTCCGCCCGCGCGCGAAAGCGAGAGCGCGAGGTAGGCGGTGGTTCGTACCCGGTCGCCCTCGAAGCGGTCGGTGGCGCCGTCCTGAATCGGCGAGGGCTGGTTGGGCCAGCTGCCGTCTTCTTCCTGGCTCCGCACCAGCCAGCTTCGGGTGCGCTCGATCACCTTCGGGTCGACGGGGAACACCCGCGCCATCTCCGCGAACTCCTCCAGCCCGTAGGCGGTGAGCACCCGGTTGGCGGGCGACTCTCCGAACCAGCTGAAGCCGCCGCCCTTCACCTCGTACGAGAGCAGCTTCTGGTAGCCCAACGACAACAGCCGCCGCGTCTTCGCCTCCAGCTCGGGCGTGCTCTTCCCGGTCTTGCGGAGGTAGTCGAGGATCAGCGCGTTCGGGTAGGTGGTCGACGAGGTCTGCTCGAAGCAGCCCGAAGGCATCTCCAGCATGCCCTCCAGGCCGTTCACCGCCTGCGCGCCGAGGCCGGGAAACAGCTTCAGCGTGGTGTGCGAGGTGCCCGCGATCACCGAGGTGGGGATCTCGACGGTGTGGTTGCGCTCGTCGTGGCCCGCGTTGCCCTGAAAGCTGATCACCCGCTCGACGCCGTCGGGTGCGATCTCGACCTCGCGTCGCAGCGCGTCTTCTGACTGACTGCCGGTGGCGCGCACGGTGACCGATCGGGTGCCGGTGCCGGTCGCTCGCAGTCGAAACTGCGCCGCGCCGACGGCTCCCGGCGCCAGCTGCAGCGACTGGTGGGTGGGCCCGAGCGCTTCGAAACCGTCGAGCGTCTCCAGCTTCACCGTCACCGGCTGGGCGGTCTTCAGGTAGTTGAACACCGTCACCGGCACGGTGAGCTCGTCGTGCTGGGTGAGCACCGGAGGCAGATTCGAGCTCCGCGAAGAAGTCCTGAAACGTCTTCACGTCGAGGGTGGCATGACCGAGCCGCCCGTCTTCGGCGACCGCGTCGACTCCCAGACTCCAGGTGGTGATCGAGTCGGCGAGCTCGACGTCGCGCCGTACCAGCCCCTGCTCGTCGGTGACCAGCTCGGGAATCCACAGCAGCGTCTCGGGGAACCGGTCGCGGGTGCGCGCACGGGAGCGGGTGCTGCTGCCGAGCACGTTGGGCTGCGCGCTCGCGATCCCGACGTCGACGTAATGCTTGCCCCCCAACATCCCGACGCCTGCGCCGTAACCGGCGTAGCCGTGCGGCCGCTCACCTCGGCCCGCGGCCTCGCCGATCACCGCCTCCACCAGCCCCGGCTGGTCCTCGCCGTCGTCGCCGGGAAAGCGATCGTCCTCGTCGCCTGGCACGCCGTCGGGCCCGGAGGAGGCGATCACGTCGCGGGAGTGCACACCGGCGATCTGAAACAGCTTCGAACGCCGCGACACCCGCCACGGTGCGCCCCAGGGATCGCGCGCCCAGGCGCCGGTCAGCTTGCCCTCGGCGATCAGCCGATCGAAGTCGGCCTGCTCGAAGCTGACCTCGCCGCTCTTGCTCGCGCTGGCCTTCAGCCGGCCCGCCTTCTGCTCTGCGGTGAGCAGCGCGTAGATGCGGGTCAGCCGCTCGCTGGCCGCCATCTGCGCCCAGTCGTCGAACGTGCCCAGCTCGACGGTCAGTTGCTCGACGTCGTACGGGGTTCCCCACGGGTCGCGCGCGTCACGGGAGGGCAGGGCGCGCCCGGCCACCATCTGATCGACCAGATCCTCGCGGTAGCGCCAGCCGGCGGCGGTGCCCTTCACCTTCTCGCCCAGCTGGTGGCCGTGCTGAAACCCGGTGAGCGCCTCGATGATCCGGCTCTTGCGCTCGTTGCGTTGGTCCACCAGCTCCAGAAAGCCATCGGAGCGGAGCGGCACGTTCCACGGAGGCTGTGCTCCGGCGAGCAGCACCTGCGCGGCGAGGTCTGCCTCGGCTTGCGGCGGAGGCCGCTCGAGAAGGCTGGCGAGGGTCTGACCGCCGGGCTTCAACTTCGGCGTCCACCGGTATGCGTTGGCGGCCTGCGAGAGGTTGAACCAGGCGCGCGACATCGAGGGGCGCAGCGGCCGCAGCGCGAGGATCGCGGAGTCGATCATCACCAGCCCCACCGCGGCCTTCACCGGCGCGCCGGTCTGCGCGTCGAGCACCGCCAGCTTCAGGTGCGCGGTCTCTCGCGGGCGAAAGGCGCCGTCTGCGTGCGCGCCGTCGGCGCTCGCCTGAACCTTCAGCCCACGCGGCCGCTCGACGTAGATCAGCCGCCCGTCGCTCTGCGACTGGGTGCGGCTGGCCCACGCCACCTGCACCTTGAGCAACCCGAAGCGGCGATCGTCGGGCGGCAGCACCAGCTCGCCGCGGCCGCCCTTCACCTCGAGCTCGGCCACCTCGACCACCTGGTCTTCTTTCATCACCGAGACCCGCGCCAGGCCATCGACCGGCCGGCTGGCCTCGAGCGCGAGCGCGATCGGCGCGCCCTCCGGGTAGAAGGCGCGATCGGCGCGCAGGCGGATGCCGTCTTGCTCGAGCGGCACGCATCGCTTCTCCTTCCACGACTCGCCGTGGTGGCTGATCTCCACCTCCAGCGCGGCGCACTTGCCGAACTCGCTGCTCACCACCAACCCGAGCTCCGCGACGCCGAGCGGCCCGGTGCGCGCGGTCTGCTCGCGGGTTCTCGCGGTGGGTGCGCGCAAGGTCACCATGGCTCCTTCGATCGGCGCGCCGTCGGGCGCGGCGGCCAATACCCAGATGCGCGTCTTCACGCCGGCCGCGAACACCGGGAACTCCGGCACCACTTCGCCGTCGAGACCGGTCGAGGCGACGGTGAGGGGCAGGGTGGCGCGCTCGGCGTGACCACTGACCTCCCGCACCTCCGCGGCGAACGAGAAGGCGGCGCGTGGCGAGGCGCCCGGCGGCGGCAGCTTGAAGCGCAAGGTGGCGCGGCCTTCGGCGTCGGTGTGGGCGGTGAGGTGCTGAAGCGCGGCCGAGATGTCGCCCCCGGCGCCGACGGTGGCGGTCACCTCCGCCTGCGCGACCGGCTTGCCGAACACGTACTCGCCGCGCAGCTCGACCACCACCTCGTCTCCGAAGTGGTACCAGCTGCGCGCGGCGTTCAGCTCGACCCGAAAGCGAGGGAGCCGGTAGCGCTCGACCTTCACCTCCACCTCCGCCGCGGGCACCTGGTCGTTCGCCACCGAGGCGGTCGCCTTCCAGGTGCCCAACAGCACGTCGGAGCCGAGCTCGAAGTCGGTCGCGGCGACCCCGAACGCGCTCGCCGTCACCTGGGTGCCGAACACCTTGTTCCCGCGCGGGTCGGTCACCTCGAAGCGCACCTCGGCTCCGGCGAGCGGCCGCTGATCGAGGTTGCGCAGCCCCAGTGTCTTCAGGTGCACCACCTGGCCCGGTTGGTAGAGCGGCTTGTCGCTCTGCAGCAGCAGCTTGCCGCCCGGAGCGAGGTCGACGTCGAAGCGCTCCAACAGTGGCTTGTCTGCGCCCGGTGCGAGCGACGAGATCACCAGCTGGTATTCGCCCTCCGGCCACGAGGGAGTGGCGAAGTGGAGCGCGGTGTCTCCGTGGGGGCCGCTGACGCCGTCGGCGAGCGCCTCGTGCCGGCCTTTCCCTTCGAGCGAAATGGAGACCTTCACGCCCTCCCACGGGTCTGACGCCTTGAACGAGGTGGAGCGCTCGGCCGCGACCCGGAGCGCTCCCGGCGTGCCGGCGACCAGATGCCGGGAGCCTTCGACGACGGTGGAGAGAACGCCGGGCTCAGCGCCCAGACAAACCCAAAGCAGCCCCAGCGAAACCGACGGCGGCATGGCGCGCCAGACACCTTCGTCTGACCCTTTGTTCCCACCGCGACGCTACCACTTCAGGGGTGAAACGCCTCCAGCACCGACGCGTAGCCCCGCGCCCGGTCGAGCACGGTCCAATCGAGCACGTAGAGAATCAGCGCTTCGACCGCGAGGCCGAGGCCGAGACCGATGGTGCCATCGGAGTGGTTCGCGTAGCCGATCGCCGCGGTGAGTGCGCCGGCGCCTGTGAGCACCGCTTCGACGCCGAGCAGCAGCGGCTGATTGAAGTCGCGAATGCGCTCCATTCGCTTCGTCTCCTGCTCGGCGAACTTCTTCGGATCTTCGTCGAGCAGCAGATCCAGCTTTCGCGCCTTGCCGGCATTCGACAGGTTGAACGCGATGCCCGCCGCGAGCTCGACCACTCCGAAGGCGAGCGCGGTCCACCCCGCGTCCCAGGTCAGGTGGTGGGAGTTGCCCTGGGTGAGGAACACGCTGCCCGCGGCGATGTTGGCGATGCCCGCGAACCCGAACGGAATCACCGTCAGCCGCTCGCCTGAGACGTAGTTCCGCATCGCCGCGCGCACCTGCTCTGATCCCGCGGCCGAAGGCTTCGGCACCTCCACCGCTGCCGCCGGCGCTTCCGTCGACGGCGGAGCCGAAACGTCTGCCTGAGCCAACGTGACCGCGACCACCAGCGCGAGCGTCATGCGGCCACGATCCGTCAAGAAAACCGATCTTGCGATCGAAAAATTGCGGCGCGATCCGATCGCAATACCGTGGCGGTGTGCCGAGCGATTCGCCGGCACGACAACTCGGAGGCCTCTTGGCTCTCGCACTCACCACGCCGCTTCGCGTGGCGCCCGATCTTTCGACTTCGACCCACGCCCGCGGGAAGGACTGGGTTCTCTACCGCGGCGACTCGCTCGAGCTGATGGAGCAGTTCGAAGATCAGACCTTCGATTCTGATCTTCGCTGACCCGCCGTACTTCCTCTCCAACGGCGGCTTCACCTGCTCCGGCGGCAAGCGCGCTCCGGTTGCCAAGGGCAAGTGGGACACCTCCAAGGGCATCGAGGAGGACCACGCCTTCACCACCGCCTGGCTGAAGGCCTGCCAGCGGCTGCTAAAGCCCAGCGGCTCGATCTGGGTCTCCGGCACCCAGCACGTGATCTTCAACGTCGGCTTCGCGATGCAGCGGCTCGGCTACAAGCTGCTTAACACCGTCACCTGGTTCAAGCCGAACGCCGCGCCGAACCTGTCGTGCCGCTACTTCACCCACTCCTCCGAGATCGTGATCTGGGCCAGCCCGGGCGGGAAGGGGAAGCTGAAGCACACCTTCAACTACGCCGCGATGAAGGCCGAGAACGGCGGCAAGCAGATGCGCGACCTGTGGACGATGCTGACTCCGCGCAAGTCGGAGAAGACGCACGGCCATCACCCGACCCAGAAGCCGATTCAGCTGCTCGAGCGCATCGTCAGCGCCAGCACCGCCGAAGACGCGGTGGTGCTCGACCCGTTCTGCGGCAGCGGCACCACCGGCGTCGCGTCGGTCGGTCTCGGCCGACGCTTCGTCGGCATCGACATGAACCCCGAGTACCTCGAGCTCACCAAGCGCCGCATCGAAGCGCGTTGACCTGAGCCACCCAAAGCGGGACCGTGCGTCGCCATGAGCGACCCGGTGACCGTTGAACGCGATGGGGCGGTGCTGCTGATCGGCGTCAACCGCCCCGCCAAGCGCAACTCCTTCAACCTCGAGACGATCGCCGCCTTCGCCAAGGCGTACGAGACGCTCGGCGATGACCCTTCACTGCGCGCCGGCGTGGTGTTCGGCCATGGTGACCACTTCTCTGCCGGGCTCGATCTCGCCGAGGTCGGCCCCGCGGTCGCCGAGAAGGGCCCGCGCGAGCTCGCCGGCTCGGGAAAGTACGACCCGTTCGGGATCTGGGCGCCCCAGGTGAAGAAGCCGGTGGTGCTGGCGGTCGCCGGCATCTCGTACACGCTGACCATCGAGCTCGCGCTGGCGAGCGACATCGTGGTCGCCGCCGACACGGTGCGCTTTCGGCAGCTGGAGATCGGCCGCGGCATCCTCCCGTTCGGCGGAGCGACGCTGCGCGCCACCACCCGCCTCGGTTGGGGCAACGCGATGCGGTTTCTGCTCACCGCCGAAGAGTTCGGTGCGGCCGAGGCCTTGCGCATCGGCCTGGTGCAGGAGGTGGTGCCGTTCGGCCAGCACGTCACCCGGGCGCGCGCGTTGGCGCAGCTGATCGCGAAGCAGGCGCCGCTGGGTGTTCAGGGCACGCTGTCGAACGCGCGGGTGATGGAGCAGCACGGGCCCGCGGCGGCAATCGAGCATCTCACTTCGTTGCTGCCGGGGATCATGGCCAGCGAGGATGCGATGGAAGGCGTGCAGAGCTTCATCGAGAGACGTGAGGCGGTGTTCAAGGGCAAGTGACGTTGCTACCGCCGCCGATGAAACTGCCGCATCGCGCGTGACGCCGCCCGATCGCGCGCCTTCTGCTCGCGCCGCTGCGCCGGAGACCGCTCGGCCTCGAGGTGGGTCAGCTCTTCGTGCAGCGTCAGCCACGAGTCATACCGATCGGCGTCGAGCGCGCCCGACTCCAGAGCCACCTTCACCGCGCACTTCGGCTCGTGGGTGTGCGTGCAGTCCTGGAATTTGCACTGCGCGGCCAGCTCGGTGACATCGGCGAACGCGATCGCGAGCCCTTCGGTGGCATCCCACAGCTGGAGCTCGCGCAGCCCGGGCGTGTCGACGATCAGCGCTCCCGCCGGCAGCTTCAGCAGCTGCCGCGAGGTGGTGGTGTGCCGGCCCTTCGAGTCGTCCCGCACTTCCTGCGTGCTCTGCCGATCGGCACCGAGCAGCCCGTTGATCAGCGTCGACTTGCCGACGCCCGACGAGCCGAGCACCGCCACCGTCTGCCCATTGCCGAGCCACGGGGTGAGCGCCTCGAGCCCTTCGCGGTTGAGCGCCGACAACACCATCACCGGCACGTCTCCCAGCCGCTTCGTTTCGGCGCGCGCCGCGGCCACATCGCCCACGTCGGCCTTGTTGAGCAGCAGCACCGGCTTGGCGCGCGAGGCGTAGACCATCGTCAAATACCGCTCGAGCCGCCGCACGTTGAAGTCGCCATCGAGGCCCGCGACCACGAACACGGTGTCGACGTTCGCGGCCACCACCTGCGCCTTCGGCTCCTTCCCCGGCGCCCGGCGCATGAACACGCTCTTGCGCGGCAGCACCCGCACGATCTGATCGCCGTCGACCGCGACCCAATCGCCCACCGACGGCAGGTCATCGGCCCGCGCCTCGTTCTTGAAGCGCCCCGCCAGCTGCACCAACCGCTCGCCGGTCAGCGTCACCACCTCGAAGCCGCCGCGGTGCTCCGCCAGCACCCGGGCAGGCTCATTCGGCTGGGCGTCGAACCGCTCTTCCCAGCCCCAATCACTCAAGTCGCGGCGCACCATTGACTTTCGGCCTTTGATCCTTAATTTGGCGCTCGCACACCACGAGTGCCAATACTCGTGACCTATCGCAGTTTAATGATTCCAGGAGGTTACAATGGCGGCCAAGGAAATCTTCTTTCATCAGAACGCCCGGGAGCTGATTTTGCGCGGCGTTCGCATCCTCTCTGACGCAGTGGCAGTGACTCTCGGACCGGGCGGTCGCAACGTCGTGATCGAGAAGTCGTTCGGCTCGCCGACGATCACCAAGGACGGCGTGACCGTCGCCAAGGAGATCGACCTCGACAACAAGTTCGAGAACATGGGCGCCCAGATGGTGAAGGAGGTCGCTTCGAAGACCTCCGACGTGGCCGGCGACGGCACCACCACCGCGACCGTGCTCGCGCGCGCGATCTACGAAGAGGGCCTCAAGCTGGTGGCCGCCGGTCACAACCCGATGGACCTCAAGCGGGGCATCGACGCCGCGGTCGAGACCGTGGTGGGCGAGCTGAAGAAGATCTCCAAGCCCACCCAGGGCAAGAACGAGATCGCCCAGGTCGGCATCATCAGCGCCAACGGCGACGAGACGATCGGCAACATCATCGCCGAGGCGATGGACAAGGTCGGCAAGGAAGGCGTGATCACCGTCGAAGAGGCGAAGGGCCTCGAGACCAACCTCGACGTCGTCGAGGGCATGCAGTTCGACCGCGGCTACATCAGCCCGTACTTCGTGACCAACCGCGAGCGCATGATCACCGAGCTGTCCGACCCGTACATCCTGATCTCCGAGAAGAAGGTCGCCTCGATGCAGGACCTGATTCCCCTGCTCGAGCAGGTCGCCCGCTCCGGCAAGCCGCTGCTGATCCTGGCCGAAGAGGTCGAGGGTGAGGCGCTGGCGACGCTGGTGGTGAACAAGATTCGCGGCGTGCTCAACGTGGCCGCGGTGAAGGCGCCGGGCTTCGGCGATCGCCGCAAGGACATGCTGAAGGACATCGCCACCCTCACCGGCGGCAACGTGGTCAGCGAGGACCTGGGCATCAAGTTCGAGACCCTGCAGCTGTCTGACCTCGGCCGCGCGAAGCGCATCACCATCGACAAAGACAACACCACCATCGTCGACGGCGCTGGCAGCAAGGAGGCGATCCAGGCCCGCATCAAGCAGATGCGCACCCAGATCGGCGAGACCACCTCCGACTACGACAAGGAGAAGCTCCAGGAGCGGCTGGCGAAGCTGGCCGGCGGCGTCGCGGTGATCAACGTCGGCGCGGCGACCGAGGTCGAGATGAAGGAGAAGAAGGCCCGGGTGGAGGACGCGATGCACGCGACCCGCGCGGCCGTCGAAGAGGGCATCGTGCCCGGCGGCGGCGTGGCCTTCATTCGCACCCTCAACGCGCTCGAGAAGCTCAAGCTGCAGGGTGAGCAGGCGTTCGGCGTCGAGATCGTTCGCAAGGCGCTCGAGCAGCCGCTGTGGAAGATCGCGACCAACGCCGGCCACGAGGGCGCGGTGGTGGTGAACAAGGTGCGCGAGGGCAAGGGCGCGTTCGGCTTCAACGCGCGGTCCGAGAAGTACGAGGACCTCGAGAAGGCCGGCGTGATCGACCCCACCAAGGTGTCGCGCTGCGCGCTCCAGAACGCGGCGTCGGTGGCGGCGCTGCTGCTCACCACCGAGGCGATGATCGCTGACCGCCCGGCCAAGAAGGGCAAGGGCGGCGGTGGCGGCGGCGGCGGTATGCCGGGCTACGGCGGCGACGACATGGACATGTAAGTCCTACCCACTCCTGACAGGAGAGGGCGCACGCGAAGCGGCGGGTGAGGTTATTCCTCACTTCGCCGCTTCTGCTTTTTTGGCCAACGCCGCGAGCACCTCGGGAAAATCACCCGACACCATCTTCCCGACCTCCTCGGCCTGCGGGCCTTCGACCTCGACCGCGAACGTCACCCGCGAGCCCTTGCCCAAAGGCTCGATGCGATGGGCGACGCGCACGGTGATGTCGTCGAGCACGGTGACGTCGGTGAACCCGACGTTCTTCTTCACCTCGACCAGCTTCGACACCATCGGCGGGCCGCCGGTGGGCTGCATCGAAAACTCGGTGCCCTCGGCGAACGGGCCCTTGAGCTCGATCGAGGCGATGCCGGCGTTCCACGACTTCCAGCCGGGCACGTCTTCGAACAGCCGGTAGATCTGCTTCGCGCTCGCCTTCGCCTCGACTGCGTACTCGGTCTTGAACATGTGTGGTTCCTCTCGTGTGTGTAAACGACGAGAGAAAACTAAGGCAGGGCTGCTGACAGCATCGTGTCAGCAGTGTTCAGCCGCCGTCGGAGCTGGAGAACGCGAGCGGGTAGTTCACCTTCATTGGAGCGGGCTCGCCGGTGCCGTCGTCGTACGGGGTGGCGAACTCCATGCCCGACATCACGTTCTTCACGCAGCCCTCGAAGCCGAGGTGGGCGATCTCGCTCGACGACACCCCGAGGTCTTCGACCCGGCCGGTGCCGGCGTCGGTGGGGGAGATCGAGAACGACATCGTCATCTTGCCCTTCAGCTCGGGGTTGGTCTGCAGCCACTGCTCGTAGCAGTCGCGAATCTCGGGGATCGACGCCTTCATCGCGGCGCGAATGCCGTCGTGGTCGGGAAAGAAGCGCTTCGCCGGGCCACCGTCGGTCTGCACCAGCACTCCGCGGGTGTCGCCCAGCTTCCACCCTTCGCCGCTGAAGCCGCCGCCTTTGCCCACCTCGACCGGAGGAGGGGGACCCGACGGAGGCATCGCCGCCGCGTTCCCCGGAGCGCCGGTGGTGGGTGGGCCTCCGCGATCGTTGATCGCGTACTTCACCGGCTGATCGTTCACCGGCTTGTCGCCCACCTGGTGCAGCACCTGGGGATCGACCGGAGGCGGTTTCGGTTTCGGCAGGTGAATCGTCACCGGGTCGGGGTTCCAGAACAGCACCAGGGCCAAGGTGCCGGCGACGCAGATCGCGATCACCACCAGCGTCCACCTCATGGCGGAGGCGGCGGCAGATCGGGCAGCTTGAGCGCGCGGTGGAGCTCACGCGACAGCGCCTTGGCGTCGGACAACAGCTTGGGCAGACAGGCGGTGGCGCCGCCGCGCAGCGACTCCAGCGCGGCCTCCATCGTCAGGTGCTCCGCCAGCACGATGAACTGCACCCCAGGCAGCTTCGACTTCACGAACAGCAGGCCCTCGACCCCGAGCGCGGGCGTGAAGTCCCAGCTCAGCACCACCGCGGCCGGGCGCTCGGCGTTGACGGTGAGGTCGGTGATCACGTTCGGCTGCAGGCCGAGCAGGGTGAGAGCCTCCACCACCTGCCGCGACGAGAGCGGGTTGTCTTCGTAGACGTCGATGCGCTTGGTGTTGCGCGGCACCGAGAGCGGCGGCGGCGAGGCGAGCACCTGGCGAATCTTGTCGCGCACCAGCTTGATGTCGTCGAACGGCTTGATCAGGTAGTCGACCAGCCCCAGCTCCGCCGCCTGCTGCGCGGTGACCAGCGACGGGTAGCCGGTCATCAGCATCACCTTCACCTTCGGCCAGCGGCGCTTGGCGCGCTCGGCGAGCTCGAGGCCCGACAGCCCGGGGAGGTTCTTGTCGACCAGGATCAGGTGAAAGAAGCCCTGCTCGAGCACCTGGGCGCCTTCTTCGGCGCTGGCGACCGCGACCACGTCGAGCTCCTTGCCGAGCAGGTCTTTGAACAGGGTGCGAATCACCTGCTCGTCGTCGACCACCAGCACCCGCTCTTTGTTGCCCTGCGCGGGCACCGCTACCGGCGCCGCCTTGCCGAACAGCACCCGGAACACGGTGGCCGGCTTGCCCTCGACCGCGTCGGAGGACACCAGCTCGAGGTCGCCCCCGTGCTCGGTGGCGATGCGCTTCGAGATCGCCAGCCCCAGGCCGTGACCGGTGGCCTTGGTGGTGACGTAGGGGTGAAAGATGCGCTCGCGGAGGTCGGCGGGCACCCCGGGGCCCCAGTCGGCGACCCAGATCGCGGGCTTCTCGTTCTCTTTGCCGACCACGACCTTGATCTTGCCGGCGCCGCCCATCGCCTCCCGGGCGTTGTTGAGCAGGTTGAGCGTCAGCTGCTCCAGCAGGCGCGGGTTGCCGTGCAGCTCGGGGGTGGCGGAGGCGATCACCAGCTCGACGTGCACCTTGGCGTTGCCGGGCAACGAGGTGAACAAGCCGAGCGCGGCCTTCACCGGGTTGGCGATCAGCAGCGGCTCGAGCGGAGGAGGGCGGTCGGACGACAGCCGCTGAAAGTCGGCGACGATCTGCTCGATGCGCTCGACCTGCTTCAGCAGCGTCTCGATCGGCATCGACCGCGCGGGATCGTCGCGGGTCATCTGCAGGTAGGCCTTGAGCGCGAGCAGCGGCTGCCTCAGCTCATGGAGGACCTCGGCGGCGACGGAGTCGGCGTTGCGTTCGCGTTCGGCCATCTCGAAAGAGGCAGCATGCGGCAGTTCGCCTCGCTCTTCAAACGACTTGCGGGCCGGGCTGCGACGGGTATGTTGCAGCACCCGTTTGGCCGGTTTTTCGAAATCCCGAGGGAAGATCAGATCATGAAGAAAGTCCTGTTGGTGGTGGCTCCAGTGGTGTTCGTGATGATGGCGACGTCGAGCACGATGCTCGCGACCGGCTGCGGTGGCGGGGGCTCTGGCGGCTCCGGCGGTGGCGGTGGTGGGGGTGGCGGCACCGACGGCGGTCTGAGCACGACGTGTGACTCGAACGCGGCTTCGGAGACGTCGACTACTGTCTACAACAAGATCCACGCGGCCTGTGACTCGTGCCACAGCAACTGCCCGAATGGCGCGGGTTGCTTCTACGGCGATTACGGCGACGCGACCAAGATGTACAACGCGATGGTGAATCACAACTCGATCTATGGCGCTCTGAAGATGGTGGCGCCGAACGACCTCGCGCACAGCACCGTCTACCTGAAGGTTGGCTGTACCCCGATCACCAACCCCAGCTGCACCGCGCCCGACGGGACGAACATCGGAGCAGCGATGCCGCAAAACGGGCCGACCGCGCTCACTGCCGATCAGGTCAAGGCGGTGAAGGACTGGATCTGCAAGGGCGCACCGCAGTAGCAGAGGGACAATCGGCCCCTTTGTTTGCGGTGTGCAGGGGCTCGCCGCGTATTGAGCGTACATGATTGCAGACGAGCACTTTTCGTGCTCGTCCCTCCGTCAGGCGGCACTCTCCAATCGTGACGGGGAGGTGGGTGGCTGTCCTGATTCTCAGATCGAGGCCTGAGGCCGAGAGTCGACTGTGTCGGACCTCGAGCGTCTTGGGAGAACCCACTGACGACGCGTGCGAGAAGCTGCTCAACGCTCGCAGTGCCCCGACACGAGCCTTCCGATGGGCGATCCCAGAGCCACCCGTCCGGCAAGGGAGTGACCACGAGTTTCTGAATGCCGTGATGTCGTGCATCAAGGCGGGCGCACCCTTGCGGGTATCCCCGCGCGACACGGTTCCTGGAAAGAGATCTACAACCGCTTCGCTCGTTGGGCACCTGGGGCGTTTGCGAGTCGGTTCCTCAAGGCGCTGCAAATCGCGCTACAAGACCGGCTCGCTTCTCGACTCGACCGTAATCAGAGTCAGGAGGAGCCATTAGGCGGACAGGAGGCGATGCTGCCCTCCAGAGAATTCTCGATGAGAGTCTCTTCCAATCCACGCGCAAGCGACCACAGCCGCAGACCCCTCGCCCGCTGACGGCCGGCGAATGCATGACCGCACGCAGTGGAAATGGGATGGCGTTCGCAAAAAGGAGAAGCCCCATCGCAAACGGAACTGCGAGTCGAAAGACCTAGTCGATGACGGCGGCTGGAGGCATGAAAACGGTCGTCCCGATGCTCGAGACACTTCGACACAATCGGCAACGAAGGATCGAGAATCTCTAGCGGCTCCAGTTCCGCAGCGAGCATGCTTCTCTCACTTAGGCGCTTTCGAGCCATTGCGAGTTGCTGCGAAAGACCTCGACGGCCTCCCTCGCCATCGTCCACACACCGCGCAGGCAATCCTTTGGCTCAATTAGGCTACCCTTGTCGAACCCAGTCAATCCACTTACATGGGCCACTAGAAACGAGGAGCGACCCAGGCTTGATGTAAGCAGCTATTTTCGAAGCTCTTTTTCTCAATGAGTTTCTCGTGCCGGTGGCGCAGTAGGCCGCGTTACGTTTAGGCTTGTCAACAGCGCGGGTGCGCAAGTCGAGTTGCCGCACTGGATGGTGGTCAATGTTACAGGCATACACCAGACGATTGGTTGGAGCTTTCCGATTACGTACGCGTGTCCAAGGACATCTGCTGACAGCTTTTTCTTGCAGTGGACCTCAGATGGTTCCGTTGCCGCTACCGCAAACGGTTCCGACAGCTGGGAAATGACCATTACGAACCCGCTGTGTCACACTAAGGGGCTTTCTGATTCAGCGTGCTGGAAACCGCCGGGGATTCTGTGACTCAGGCCCGCCTAACGGCCTAGCGCCGCAGCTCGGCAGCAAGTCTCGCCCGGCGCTTGTCAGGAGTGCCGGGCGGGAACTCGACGAAGTCGCACAGCTCGCACAGCCGGCTGTAGATGCGGTCGCCGACGCGATCGCAGAGCAGCCGTGAGTCCTTGCCGGCGTCCTTCAAATCAGCGGTCTGAATCATGCCCATCGCCTTCTCCTCCGGAGCCCGGAGCGAGAAGTTGGTGGCGAAGAGGGTGATCTTGCCGGCGTTGTAGCGGCGGGCGATCAGCTCATCGAGCGTCTCCAGCTCGAACGGAGAGCCGCGGCCCTTGCCGAGCTCGTCGATCGCGAGCAGCTCGATCTTCGAGAGGGGGCCGATGATCTCTCCGCCCGACTTGCCCTCGGCGAAGCCGCGCCGAATCGTCGCGTAGAGCAGCGAGATCTCGACGTACGAGGCGCGCACGCCGCGCTCGATGCACAGCTGCTTCAAGATCGCCGCCAGCAGGTGAGTCTTGCCGGTGCCGACCGGGCCTGAGAGCACCAGGCCGCGCGCGCCCGGCCAGAGCTGCACGAAGTCGCGCGCCTTCTTCAGCGCCTGCGCCTGCTCCTGGGTGGCCGGCTTGTAGGCGTCGAAGGTCGCCTGGCCGTGCACCGCGGGGATCGAGGCGGAGTTGAAGATCGCAAGCCGATCGGTGAGCAGCCGGCGCTCGCACGGCGCCGAGACCTCGTAGGTGCGGCCGTGGTCGACGGTGTCGCGCGAGATCAGCCCGGTGCCGCGGCAGGTGGTGCAGCCCTCGTAGGTTTTTTCAGCGACCGCGAAGGCGAAGTCGCCTGCACGTTCGACCCGGTACCCGCCTGCTTCACACGTCGCCACAGATGCCTCACCAGAAGTTGGGGAGATTCAGCTTCTGCCTCAAGAGGGCGCCCCGATGAAAGCGGCGCGACTCCTTTTTCGCCGTCGACGAGACCGGCTGGGCCTTCTGCACGAGGTCGCTTGCCTTTTTCAAGAGCGACAGCCGTTCATCGAAGGGCAGGGCGCGCGCAAGCACCAGCATCGCCTTCTCTTCGTCGGCCAACGACGCGGTGTAGTCGGCCGGCTCCTTCAGCGCCTCGACGAAGCCCTGAATCACCGGAGCCAGGTGCGGGTGCTGCCGGCCCGACTTGCGCAGCACCGACTTCAGCTCGGAGTGATGGGCGAGGTGAATCGGCTCGTCCTTCTTCGGCGGAGCGGCGGCGGTGGGAAAGCGGTCGAGCCACTTCTTCAGCTCCCGGTCGACCTCCCGGCGGGCCGCGACCAAGCTGCGGAGGCCTTCTTCTCCGGGAATCGAGTCGTAGAGGGTGCGCTCGGCCGCTTTGCGAAGGCCGCGGGCGACCACCTCGAACGGTACCTGGGCCTTCGCCCATTGCCAGGCCAGCTCGGCGTCGAGGGGCGAGAGCGCCACTCCCCGGCCGCGGTAGGCGGTAAAGACGTCTTGTACGCGTTCTTCGAAGCTGGCGTCGGCAGGTAAAAGGGACATCGGTCAGTGATTCTCGGTGAAGCCGTCCTTGACGTGTGGAGAGCGCAGGTTTACACCGACCGCGCTTTTCCTTCAGGGCCCTTAGCTCAGCGGTAGAGCACTACCTTGACACGGTAGGGGTCAGTGGTTCGAAACCACTAGGGCCCACTGAGTAAGCCTCGGAAGCGAGGGTGGAATTTCCGCTCCGCTTCGAGGCGACTCGGACGCTGAAAACGTTCCGCGCCACGGGCGCGCCATGCGGGGCTTTTTTCGGCTCGATCGCGGGCGTCGCTGGCCCTGCGGGGAGTCGGTTGATCGCTTCGCGCAGATCTTCGGCGACGAGGTGCCCATAGGTGCCCGTGGTCACCGTGACCGACGAGTGCCGCAAGATGCGCTGAACGCGGTAGGGGTCGACGCCCGCCCGAAGCAACAGAGTCGCCGCGGTGTGGCGTAGGTCGTGGAATCGGATCTCCCGTGGGACCGGGCGCGGCCAAAGCTTCATGCCGCACGCCTCGCAGCTGCGCGCCTCTGGCGTCGAATGCATGCTGACGGCGCCAGGGCTGCCCGAGGCCTTGCAGCGCCGGCAGACGTGCTCCCAGCCCTCGATCAGCCCGCGCGCCACGGATGCACCCTCGTCGCTGGCCTCGCCGCCAAGCCGAATTCGGATGTTCCGTTCAGCCGAGTTCACCTGAGCGGCGCGCACTAGTGCGGTACGCAGGATCTTCTGCGGGTCCGCCTCTTCCGTGCGCATGACGCCCTCGGGGCCCGGGAAGACCCACGGGGAAGGGGAGCGCTCGATCGCGTCGGTCAGGTAGGGCACCAGCGGCGCGGCGATCGGGATCACGTCTGCGTGCCCGCCCTTGGTCGAGTCGTGGTCGTAGCTCCGGGCGATCGTCACCGTGCCCCCGCGGAGGTCCACATCCGACTTCAGCAGGCCGCAGATCTCCCCTTTGCGGCACCCGGTCCATAGCGCGAACGCGAAGAAGTTCCGCCACTCGGCGTCGACGTGGGGCAGGAACACCGCGACCTCGTCGGCTCGGAGCGTGGCGTAGGCACGCTTGATCACCTTGCGCGGCTCGACATCGGCGACAGGGTTCGGGCCGATCCACTTCTTCGCCTTGCGAGCGCGCTCAAACACCGTGTGCAGATCGGTGCGGGTGCGATTGACCGTGGCAGGCGCCGCAGCTGAGCCGTCCGGCCGCTTCTGATCGGCGAGCAACGCTTCGAGGCGTTCGACGGTGATGAAGGGAAGGGGAGCAGCGCCGAGAAGGTGCGCGCAGACGTGGCGCTCGAGGCGCTTCGTCGCAATCTCCCGGCTGGCCGTCGGGCAGTGGTTCTTGAGCCACCAGCGGCACAGCTCGGTGAGCGTAAGTGTCGAGTCGGAGACGCGGGGCTCGAGCCCTTCACGCTGACGATCGGCCTTGTGCTCAAGGTCGGCGGCAAATCGCTTCGCATCGGCCTTGGTCGCGCAATCGGTGCGCTTCTCACGCCAGACGTCGTTGCCGTCTTTCCAGCTGACGACCCATTTCCCGTCGCGCTTGTAGGTCGAGGCCATCAGACGGCCCCCAGACGAGCACGCGCCGAAGCGAACACCTTCGCGAGGTCCATGACGACCGTGACGGTGTCGTCTTCGATGTCGTTCGCGCAGACCTCAACTCGAGGACCGGGAACGATCACCAGGAGTCCCAAAGCGTGCTTGCGCTTCGATCGTTTGCCGCGCTTCTCCTCGTATTCGACGGCCAGCGACCCTTCGAGGAAGAGGGGGCCATCTCCCCTCCAGCGCTTCTCATTGCGGTCGTCCCCGTCGATGTCCTCAGCCATGTCGAAGACGCTCAAGAATTCGGACGCGAACTCTAGGTCGATGCCTCGCCGTCCAAGTTCCGCCAAAACCACCACCTTCATCAGGTACACGAGAGGGTAGCGGGTCCAGGCGTTGGCGGTGCCCGGGCTCGCGACAAGGCGCCTCGAACGCCAGGTGCGCAGGGTCGGTTCGTTTATTCCTGCCGCTCGGCACACGTCTTTGGCGCTGAAGCCGTCCACTCTCACCCCTGGGTTCGAAATCGTTCCAGTCTTTGGCACCGCTTCCGAGATGGTAGCACTCTCGTAGAATGCTCGCAATAGGCGAGCTATAGGCTCGTAATTTGCGAGTCAATGCGGTTTCTTGGTACACGTCTCTTTGTGCCCAACACGGAGATGACGATGGCGAATGCGGAACCGCTCTGGACAGTCAGTAACGTTGCTGAGTTTCTGCAGTGTTCGCCCTCATGGGTCTACAAGGCTGCCGAGTCTGGGCGGCTCCCGACGATCCGGGTCGGGTCCATGATCCGCTTCGACCCCGCAGCAATTCGTCGACTGACGCAGGGGCAAGGTAGCGGGGTGAAGCCGTGACTGTGCACATCGACGGCCCTTCCCGCATCGCCGAGTCGTCGCCTCCCGCGAAGCCGGCGCGGCACTACTCCTACCAGGAGCTCGAGACGCTATTTCTCGACGAGCTCGCCGACCTGCTGAGCAACCGCACCGCCGCTGCCGTCGAGACGCGTGCGCGCAGGTTCCTCGACCTCGAAGCCGACAGCGTGATCGATCACCCGGCGGAGTCGACCCAGTGCTGACCAAAGCGTCGGCGGGCATCCGCAAACGGCAGGACGCTCGGTGCGCCGCAGAGCGCGCGAGCGGCAAGATGTCGGCGGCGCCTGAGCCGGCGGAAGCGCGTGCGCTGGCATCGCGGGTGTTCCTCCAGGCGTTCGAAGACTTGCACGGCGACGTTGATGATCGAGACGACGCGCTCGAGTTTCTCCGGGTGACCGCGTGGACCGGGGAAACGCCCTGGGCCGCCCTGTTGGGGCTTCGTCGAGGCGACGTGCTCGCGAAGGTTGACCAGATCCTGCGCTCGCCCGCTTCCCGCGACGTCGTGTCGCTGGAGAACGCCGCCTAGCTGTTCAACCCGAAGTGAAGGAGCAAACCGAGATGGACCTCCACAGAATCGACATCAACGGCAACGTCAGCCTGCGGGCCACCGCGTTCAAGACTGGCGACGGACCTCTTTTGACGTTGCCCGAAAACGCCCGACCGAAGACTCGACAGATCTTCTCAGGCGTGGCCGATCTCGACGGCGTCTCCAACCCGACCACCGTCTTCGTCGAGCCGAACGGCGATGTGACTGCGCCGCACGCTCCCCGCGGCGCCGAAGTGCACCTCTGGCAGGTGCTGTTCAACCCGGCTGACTGAACTTCAAAACAAAGGGCGCCGACTCCGCGACGAGTCGAGCGCCCGAGCACCGAAGGGGATTCTTCGAATGCAGTCAGAAGGTACACCGCAGCCCGCCTCTCCCGCAATTTCACCGCCAGGCTTCGTCCGCGCGGCCATCGTTCGCGGAAAAGCCAATCCCGAGATCGCTGCTGAACGCGATCTACCCCTGGCGATGCCCGTTCGCGAAGGTCAGAAAGATGGCCTCGGCATCATCCCCGCAATCTTCTCCAAGCCTCACCGCGCTGACGCGAATGTCACTCACCTGACTGCGTTATTCGGCGACATCGACGGCGTGACCTACGATGTCTGCGCGCAGATCGAAGCCCGACTGGAGGCGAGCGGTTTCGAGTTCGGTTTCTACGAGACGCATTCGCACGGGCAAGGCGGACTCTGCAGCGCAAGGGTGATCGTTCCCTTCGCTGAGGTCTTCCCCGTGATCTGCGGCGACTGGAAGGCGATGCGGGCGGCGATGCTACAGCACCTCGGCCTGTTCGCCGATGCCGACCCCGCGACATCGGCGCTGTCGAGCTTCTACTACACGCCAAGGTGTCCCCGCGGCGAGACTCGGCGTTCGTACCACCACGACGGCAAGCGACTCGACTGGCGGCCGTTCGCAGTGGCGCTGACTCCCGCGCCGCAGGCGGCTGCGGTGCGCGGGTACTTCCCGCCGGCGTCTGAGGCGGTGCTCGCCGATGTGCGCGCCGCGCTGGCGGTGCACGGCCCAGCGATCTCCGGCAACGGCGGCGACGATCACACCTTCAAGGCTGCCGCGCTTCTTCGCCACGACTTCGCGCTGACGTTCGACGAGGCGTGGCCGCTGTTCATCGAGTGGAACGCTGGGTGTCAGCCACCCTGGGCTGACGCTGACCTGCGCTCCAAGCTGGAGGGCGGCGACGAGTACGGCACCGGTGAGTATGGCAGCAAGAGAACCGCGGACGTACTCCAGCAGGTCGACCTCAAGATCGCGGCATGGCGCGACGGGGGCGCGAGCGACAACTCGATCCCGGAGCTGATCACCGAGATCAACAACCTGGTGAGACGTGGCGTCGACAAACCGACCCACGAAGCGATCAGCCGCAAGATCGAAGAGAACACCGGCTACGGGCCACGCAAGCAGGGGCTCGCCGCGGCGGTCGACATTGAAGCCCGCGCAGCGGCGCAGGCACGGCGCGAACTCATGGAGAGCGGCGCGGCCGGACTCATTGACGCACGGGCACCGTTCGAGACGGCCAAGCAACTGCAGCGTTCGACCGAGGACGGTGAAGGAATGCCCGAATGGGCGTTCTGGAACGGCGACTACCTGCGCGCCGAGATCTCCCGCTACGTGATGCAGCCGATCGAGGTCTTGAAACGCGAGATCTACAACTTCATCGATCAGAAGGTGGACGCTGCCACTGGCAACACGGTGAAGGCCGACCGCGACCACGTGGAACGCGTGAAGCATGCGATGGACGCCGTTGCCCTGGTGTCCGTGAAATCGACGCCAGCCTGGATCGGCGGGAATAGTGATCTCGACCCGACCAACATCATCGCGTTCCGCAACGGGCTGTACGATTTGCCGTCGGGTCGATTCTTCGCGCTGACCCGTCGCTTCTTCACCCAGAACGCGTTGCCCTACGACTACGTCGAGCGACCGGCGAAGCCCGAAGCCTGGTTTGCCTTCCTTCGGCAGATCTGGCCTGACGACAATGAGTCAGTCGCCACCCTGCAAGAGGTTTTCGGTCTGATGCTCACCTGCGACACCTCGTTTCAGAAGGTGTTCATGGTCGTCGGCCCGAAGCGCGCGGGCAAAGGCACGATCGCCAGAGTGCTGATGGCGATGCTCGGCGCCGACAACGTCTGCGGCCCCACCTTGAATTCACTCAGCCAGAATTTCGGGCTCCAGCCGTTGATCGGCAAACAGTGCGCGGTCATCAGTGACGCTCGAGTCACCGGACGTACGGACATAGGCACCATCGCCGAAAACATCCTCAGGATCAGCGGAGAGGACACGATCAGCGTGCCGCGCAAGTTCCGCGACGACTGGGTCGGCCGCCTCCCCACGCGCATCTTGATGCTGGCGAACGAGCCGCCCACGCTGACCGACCAGGCGGGTGCGCTGAGCTCCCGATTCATTCTCTTACAGCTGCGTCAGACGTTCTTCGGTCGCGAAGACCGCGGCCTTGAGAACCGCCTGCTCCAGGAGCTTCCCGGCATCCTGTTCTGGTCGCTTCGCGGCCTCGAACGTCTGCGCCACCGCGGTCATTTCCTGCAGCCCGCGAGCGCAGCGCCGGTGGTGGAGCAGTTCGAGAACCTGTCTTCTCCGGTGAAGTCATTCGTCAGCGAACGCTGCGAATTGGGGTCGGCGCACAGCACCGACGTCGGAACGCTCTACGAAGAGTGGCGCATGTGGTCGATCACGCAAGGCCGGGCGCACATCGAAGCAAAGCCGGTCTTCGTGAAGTCCCTGACGGGCGCATTTCCTGAATTGAAGTTGGCGCGGCCCCGCGACGACGACGGCGGCAAACAGCGCAAGCACTACGTCGGGATCCGAATTCGGCCTCATGAGTCCGGCTGAGTCCGGCTGAAATCAATTGTGAGTCTCACGAAAAATTCAAAAAGACGAAAGAGGTAGAGATGAATAGCGATCAGATAAATCCCAATTCCCATAGCACCCGCAGTACGCAGAACCGGACTCAGCCGTACTCACCGACTCAGGGTCCGAAGTGGGCACTCGAGCAACTGAATGCAGCGGCTGACGCCCTTGAGGCGTTCAAGCAACTGCGGCCCGAATACGCGACCCAGACGCCATCGCTGACGCTGGTGGTGCTGACCGCCCAGCTGATGCAGGGCAACGCGCTGCGCAGCGTGGAGGGCGCTCTGGTCGACATCGCCAAGGCCATCGATGCAGCGCGGTAGGTCGAGGTATGCAAGTTCCAACACCCACCCACACTGTAGGTTCTTCCCGCACACTACCCAAGTCGGGGCGCGGAACCCGTTGATATTCGCTAGTTATTTGCTGATTTAGGCCCTTCGAACAGGAGTTTGAAAACCGTGAACGTAAAGGATTTTGCCGTCTACATCGGGGCGTCTGAGCAGGTCGTGAGGGCCTGGTGCCGCTCCAAGCGACTGCCCGGCGTGCAGAAGGTCGATGGAGTTTGGGAGATCGACGACCCAAAGACAGCGGCGGCGGCGTGGCGTGCGCAGGCCGACCACTCCAAGACGTCTGAGAAGGTACTCGAGAAGGCGCTCACCGCCGGTCGCGCAGATGCGGGGTGGGCGCCAACGGCCACGATCGACCCGGAGTTGGCGAAGGCGTGTGAAAGCCAGGCCGCGAGGCATCTGCGCTGGTTGCATGGTGCCGCTCGCGTTGCGCTGCCCGCGGATCAGGCGCCTGAGCTCGATCACGTCTTTGAGCTGTACGTGGCCGCGTACTGCCCAACGCAGCTGGCCGCGTGGCGCGCTGGCGAGGTGCAGCCCGACCAGCACGCGTTCGACTGAATGTTCAACCCGTAGTGACCCGAGGACGACGATGAACGAAGAAAGCGAACCCGCAGGTGAGTTCCGGTCGGTGTTGTTGATGGCGCTGGCGAAGGTGACGATCGAGCGTTTGTTGCTCGCGCTGGTCGCGCTGGGGCGGCCGCCGCTCAGCAACAAACAAGCGCGGAAGATCGCAGCGCGCGTGCGGCCGGCGCTCGAGGAGCTCGTCGACACCGCGATCGCCACCAACATCGACACCAAGCTTGAGGATCTGGCCGACGCCGCCGACAAGATCACCGCTGCGATTGCCACTGACGTGCTTTGCCTCCCGAAGCCTCTGGTGAACTAGTGGACAGCGCCCGCCCGCTCCGGCTCTGGAATGACGCCGAGCCTGCGGATCGCCCGCTGGTGCTGGCAGCCGTGCGGGACTTGCCCGCCAGCCTCAGGATCAAACGGCGGAACCACTGTCTGCGGGAAGCCGCAAACCTGGTCAGAGCTGACGACGACGACACCTGGTTGGTCACGTCAGACCTGCGAGCGGGCGAAGACCTCCACGAGCGGATGATCGCGCTGCGCGAACGACTGGAGGATCGCGAGTTCGACGAGTCTTCGATCGACGGACTCTTGATCGGGGCGCTGGTCTACGCGGTGCGGATCGTGCCGACAGTTCGAACGATTCGCGCCGCATTGGCAATTTGAAGCGATGAATTGCCAAGTGCGCCGCGTGCGCTGAGTCGCTCGCGGTACTCGTAGTCGGAGAATGACCGCTCCGATTCGCCGTGACGTTGGCCCGCTCGACCTCCGGGCAGAGATCATCCCCACCAGCGTCGACGAAAAGTCCCGCACCTTCGAGGTGACGTTCTCCACCGGCGCAAAAGTCCTTCGTAGCTCGTTCTGGTCCAGCCCCTCTTACGAAGAGTTGTCGCTGGACCCTGCGCACGTGCGCATGGACCGGCTCAAGAGCGGCGCGGCGCCGTTCCTCGCCGATCACAACGGCTACGACGTGTCGCGCCAGCCCGGACGGGTGATGTCGGCCCGCCTCGAGGGCGGCAAGGGCATCGCCAAGGTGCAGATGGACGACGCCGGCAATGACGCCGACGCCGATCGTCTGTTCGGCAAGATCAAGTCGGGCGTCGTTCGCAACGTGTCGATCGGCTACCGCACCTACAAGACCGAAGACGTGACCCCGCCCGGGTCGCCCCGCGGCACGGTGCCGACGTTCCGAGCGACGGACTGGGAACCATTCGAAATCTCAATGGTGACCATCCCCGCCGACGCCGGCGCAGGTCTGCGCAGCCTCCGTGATCAACGCAGTGTTCAAACCAACGAATGCGTCTTCGAGACGCGAGGAGCAAGCATGTCGGAAGTCGTGAAAGGCAGTCCGGAGGAGCAGTTGGCGGCGGAGCGTCAGCGCGTGAGCGACATCAATGCGCTGTGCACCCGCGGGAATATCCCCGCCGAGTTCAAGCAGTCGCTGATCGACGGCAACAAGTCGAAGGAGGAGGCTCGCACCCTCGTCCTCGACTTCATGGCGGAGCGTTCCGACAAGACCGCGCCGATGCCCGGCGGCGCCCGTCAGTCAGAGTACCTCGGCGGTAGCCGAATCGAGATGGGCCTCGACGAGAAGACCAAGATCATGCGCGGCATGATCGGCGCTGAGCTCGCGAAGCAGGGCTACGGCGGAGAGATGTCGTCGTTGGCGGCTGACGTGAAGAACTCGCGGTGCAAGATCCCGGGCATCAACGAGGCGTTCCGAGACTTCGATCCTTCGATCGACGGTGGCGGTCACTTCCGCGGCCTCTCGACCTCCGAGTTCGCGAGAGAGTTGCTCGAGCTGGGCGGCGTCAACACTCGGCGCATGTCCAAGCGTCAGCTGGTCGACAAGGCGCTGTCCCACCGTTCGGGCGGCGGTGAGCAGACGATCAGCGACTTCGCGGTCGTGCTCGAGAACGTGATGAACAAGGTGTTGCTCGGTCGCTACGCCCAGGCGCCCGACACCTGGCGTGAGGTCTGCGGCGTCGACAGCGTCAACGATTTCCGGCCGGCGAACCGCTACCGGATGGGTGCGTTCGGTCCCCTCGATCTGAAGCCGGAAGGCGCCGAGTACACCCACAAGGTGATCCCCGACGGCGCGAAGTTCCAGATCTCGACCCAGACCTACGGGAACAAGATCTCGATCTCCCGCGAGGCGATCATCAACGACGACATGGGCGCGATCCTCGACCAGATCGCGCAGTTCGGCCGCGCGGCCGGCCTCACCCTGGAAGTCGCGTTCTACGCCCTGCTGGCTCAGAACGCCGGCCTCGGGCCGAGCGTCAGCTTCAACAGCAACACCGCGCCGTTGTTCGACGCGTCGTGGGGCAACGTCGGCGCCGGTGCTGCGCTGTCGATGGCGTCGGTGGAAGCCGACAACGTGCTGATGCAGAAGCAGAAGGATCTGAACGGGAACGAGTACCTGGACCTGTTTCCGGCGGTTCTTCTGGTGCCGGTCGGCCTGCGTGCGACTGCGAACCAGATCAACAACGCGAAGTACGATCCCACCGCGGGAAGCGCGCTCGAGGCGCCGAACTACTCGCAGGGGCTCTACCGCAAGGTGGTCGCGACTCCGCGCCTCACCGGGACCCGCCGCTACAGTTTCGCGGATCCCTCGGTGGTCGCCGCGTTCAAGTGCGTGTTCCTCGACGGAGAGCAGACGCCGATGATGGCGGAGAAGATCAACTGGGACGTCGACGGGCAGGAGATGAAGTTGCGCCTCGACGCCAAGATGCAGGCGCACGACCCCAAGGGCGCGCTGACCAACGCCGGGGCGTAAGGAAAAATCGGCGGCGAGGTTGGGATTCTCGCGGGCCGATCCCTGACTCCGTATCGCATCAGCCGCCGAACTCACGCCTGGGTCCTTCCTCCCTTGGCGTGAGTTGTTCGGGCGACCGGAGAAGGCCCGCATCTTTCACCTGAGACGAACGATGAGCGAACTCAACTCGAAAGGCTTGGTCGACGGACACGTCTACCGGCTTCGATCGGAAGAAGAAGCGCGCGGGGTCGCTCGGGATGAACGCTCCCGAGCCACGAGCCGTGCGATTCGCAAGGCACTCCGCGCCGAGGCTCAGCGCCTGAAATGGCAGGCGGAGGCCGATGCAAAGCGGGCCGAAAAGGTGGTCGCGTGAGCATCGTCGCGCGCTGGAGCTTCGACGCCGGTGACTCGAGGGACGACTCGGGCAACGGCAAGAACGGGACTGACACGAACGTCAGTTACGGTGCTCCCGCGCTCCGCGGCCAGGCCGCGCAGTTCGCCGGCAACGTCAACGGCTCGCCAGCGACGAAGATCGCAATTCCCGACCTGTCGTTGGCGGGCGGCGACTTCTCGGTCGAGGTCTGGTGCTTCCCGTCTGCGAACAGCGTCAACCCGTGGGAGATGTTGTTCGGAAAGAACTACGTCTCGCCGCTCAACAGCGGCTGCGGGCTCTACTTCGGCAGCGTCGTCGGCGCGAGCACGCAGTTCGGCTTCGGCGAGTACGCGAACCTCAAGACGTTCCAGCTGAACCCGTCTGGCGGGTTGTCGAACTGGTACCAGGTCGGCGTCTCGAAGATCGGTACGACGCTCCACACGTACATAAACGGCACGCCGATCAGCACCTTCACCGGCGTCTCCTTCCCCAACTTCAACCCGAACATCTTCGGTCACGACGACAGCGACCCCAGCGGGAGCGCGGACAACTTCAAGGGCGCAATTGACTCCGGCACGGTGTGGAACCGAGGCCTGAGCGACGCCGAGTGGGCGACGCTCTACAACGGCGGCGCTGGGCGCGATTTCCACGACGCCGCCTTCCCGGATGGCCCCGGCCCGCTCCCGCCATCGACCACTCCCTACGGGCGCATGCTCCGAGCTCTGTTTCCGCCCGGCCGCGCGTTCAATCTCGAGGTCGGTGGCGTCATCAGCGAGACTTGCGAAGCGCTTGCGGTCGAACTGCAGCGTGTTCACGACCGCGGCGTCGACCTGATCAATGAGACGGATCCGCGCACCGCGGTGGAAACCCTCCCCGACTGGGAGCGCGTGTTCGGGCTACCCAATGTGTTTGTGCCGGAGATTCTGCCCACCATTGCGGAGCGGCAGGTTGCAGTCACCGCCATGTACGTCTGGCGAGGCGGGCAGTCGTACAGCTTCTTCGCCAACCTGGTGAAAGCGTGTGGCTACTCGCTCGCATCGATCGACTTATTTGCCGGCACTGGGCTTCTTCGCGTGGGGGATCGCGTCGGCAAGCGCTGCTACGGGAAGAAATACGCCTACGCGTTTCGTCTGAACATCAACGCTCCGACGGGCGTCGCGCTCGACCATGCCTCTACCGCGCGGATCATCGCCCACGTCACCCATTCGCACATCGTTTCCATCTGCAATTTCCTCTGAGGAGCACGCGTGCACAGGACCGAAGCCGACGCCAACGTTTCAAACAAGTTCGACGAGGGCGACCCGATGGTACCCCGGCTGCCGACGCAGATTGCGGCCGTCGATTTGAATGCTTGGCAGGAGGAGATCGCCGGAGTGGTCGAGGCCGCCGGCATCACGCTGCAGACCGCCGGAACCGACACCTTCGCGCAGCTGCTGGCGGCGCTGCGCACCGCGGCGCTGTTCGCGCAGAATGCTGCACCGTTCAAGGGCAGCGCCCACGCTGGTGCAGTGCGCTGCCGCATGTGGCCGGGAGCCGACGGCACCAACGGCACCCGCCTCGACATCACGATCAACGCGGCTTGGAATTCCGGTTCCTCGCAGTGGGTGCCAGATGTCAGCACGTCTCCGTCACTTCTCCTGCGGATGGCGGCTGGCGCCAGTGGGAGCATCATCCCCGCGTCGGCGAACATTCAGGTGTTTCGAAACGACAGCGGCGCGGCGTTCGCGGAGTCGGCTTGGTCGCCGCTCGTGAACGGAACTCACGGGCTGAGCTTCGCGACGCACTGGTCGAACAACGGCGCTCCACACCCCGACTGCGCCTATCAGGTTGGAATCGACGGTCAGGTTCGCCTGTGGGGCTGCGCGATCAACGACGGGACTCTCGGTGACGTTGCCACCCTCCCCGCTGGCGTTCGTCCGCTGTCGACGCTGATCCTGCCGGCGCGCTACTACGACGGCACCGACTGGTTTCCCTGCTACGTCCAGATCGACACCGCGGGCGTGATCACCGCCCACGTTCCCAGCCCCGCCTCGCTGGTGAGCGCGCGACTCCTGTTGAACGGCATCACCTTCCAATTGGGCGTGTGATGAACGGCCCCATCGAGATCACGATCGATCGCTCGGAGATCGAGAAGTTCGCAGGCCTCGGCAAGGGGGTCGCCAGTGCTGTGTTTCGCGGCGGCAGCCGCGCGCTCCGCACCATGCGCACGGCGTCCACGCGGTCGATTCGGATGCGCAAGCGGATCAAGCTCCGGGTGGTGAACGACTCACTCGTGCTGACGTTCCCGAAGACGAAAGAACTCGACTCCATGCTGTGGCGCATGGACGTCAAAGGGACGCGAATGCCGGTCAAAGAGTTCCAGCCCCGGCAGACCCGGGCAGGCGTGAGCGTGATGATCAACCAGGGGCAGCGGAAGGTGATCCCGGGCGCGTTCATCGCGACGATGAAGTCGGGCCACGAAGGCGTCTACCGCCGCGTTGGCGGGGTGAAGCGTCTGCCGATCCGCGAGCTCTACACCACGCGCGTGGCCGATCTCTTCGCAGACGCCGGGATGATCCCCGCGGTGGTGGCCCAGACGCTGCGCGCGTTCAACAGCGAGTTCGATCGTGTGCTCGCGATGGAGCTGAAGAAGTGAAGCCAACCCTCGCCAGGGCGATCGAATACGCCGCGGGTCAGGCGCTGAACGCGCGGCTTCTCGGCGATAGACCGCCCGCGCTCACGATGGCGGCCGGAACGGCGCTCACGACCGCGATCTACCGCAACGCCCTCCACAGCATCGGCAAGGGCGCGGCGAAGGAGATCGGCACCGTCTTGCCGACCGAGGCTCAGACCGAGGCCATCGGCGCAACGATCGCAACGCGCTTGCTCGACCTGGCGCGCAAGGAAGCGCCCCTGACTGATGCGGCGCTCTACGAACTCGGCGCGCGCAGCGTGAAAGAGGTTCGCAATGGCTGACGTCAAACAGTATCCCGTGAGCATCAAGGTCAGGGCCGTGGACGCCTTGACTGGGCCTCTCGGCGAGATGTCGGCCAAGCTCAAAGCGTTCTCGTCGCCCTTCGAGAAGCTGGAGAAGGGCCTTGGTGCATTCGGCAAGGCGACCGGTATCCCTCGTCTGGCCGACGCGTTCGGTGGAGCGGCTGGCGCCGTGAAGAACGTCGGTAGCGAGGCGGTAGGCCTTGGGCTGCGCATTGCCGCTCTCGGTGCGACCGGGATCTTCGCGTTTGGCCGCGTCGTTCAGGGCGCCGTGGCCAGCGGAGACGAGCTGAGCAAGATGGCCGACCGCGTTGGCATGGGGATCGACGCTTTCGCGTCTCTTCGCTACGCAGCCGCGCAAGCCGACGTGGAGCAAGAGCAGTTCAACGGGGCGATGGACAAGCTCTCGAAGAACATGGGGGAGGCGAAGGCCAACGGCGGGTCGCTCCTCGGTTTTCTCCAGAAGGTGTCACCTGCGCTCGCTGAGCAGTTCAAGGGCGCCAAGACGGCCGAGCAGGGCCTGTCGCTGCTGACTGACGCCTTCGTGAAACTCAAGGACCCGCAGAAGCGGGCGGCCCTGGCGACCGAAGCGTTTGGTCGCGACGGCGCACAGATGGGAGAGTTCCTGAAGCAAGGCCAGCAGGCGATCGACGCGCAGCGGGTCGCCTGGACGAAGTTGCACGGCAGCTCGGAGCAATTCGGCCGCGGCGCTAGCGACCTCGACAACCAGGTGAAAGACCTCGGTGAGGCCTTTGACGGCCTCCGAAGCGCGGCTCTCGGACCGCTCCTCCCGGTGTTCGGCAAGCTCGTCGACCAGGTCATCGGTTTCAGCATCGAGAACCGCGGCCGGCTGGCGAAGTGGGCTGACGACACTTCGAAGTCGATCCAGCGCTGGGTGGACGGCGGTGGCATTGACCGCCTCGCTGATTCGTTGGGTCGCTTCTCCGACAAGATTTCCGAAGCGTGGAACTTCATCGGCGGCTTCAAGGGAGCAGCGATCGGGTTGGGCGTATATCTCGGTGGTCCGCTGATCGCCTCGATCGCGGGACTCGTACCGGCGTTCGCTGAACTCGGCGTGGCGCTCCTGACGACCCCGTTCGGCTGGGTGACCCTGGCAGCCGGCGGCCTGGCGCTCGCAGGCGTCGCCATCTACAAAGACTGGCAGCCGGTCAAAGGATTCTTCGAGGAGTTCTTCCCGAACCTGACCAAAGAGATCGGCGACTCGGTGCAGGGCGTGAAAATGCTCAGCACGGCGATCCAGAAGCTGATCGACCTCAAAAACGAACTGAAGTCCGACATCGATGCCGCCGGAGGCTGGAAGAAAGACTTCGCCGACGCAACGGGCGGCCTCGGCTTCAAGCCGCTGAGCCTCGTGGGGGTCGGATCGGCCGTCGACTTCCAGGCGCCCGCTCGCCAGGCCGCGCAGATTTCAGTGGTGTTCAAGGGAGCGCCTCCGGGCACCCGCGTCACCACTGAGGAATCTACCAACATGTCGATCGACACCTCGGTCGGCTACTCGAGCTACTCCCACAAATGAGCCTCGCCGACGCCTTCATTGGTGGGGCCGTTTCTGGAGCAGCGAGGGCCATCCCGGCGCCGATCTCGCTGCTGGTTCAGGGCCAGCGCTACGAAGGCTGGAAGTCAGCGCGCATCACGCGTTCGATCGAGGCGATCGCAGGATCGTTCGAGCTCAGCGTCTCTGAGCGCTGGGCCAATCGGAACACCAACTGGCCGATTCACGAGGGCAACCAGTGCAAGATCCTCGCGTACGACAAGCCGGTCATCACGGGCTACGTCGACAGCATCAAGTCGGGTTTCAGTACGACCGACGCCGGCATTTCAGTCGCGGGACGCGACGCCGCGGCGCAGCTCGTGGACTGCAGTGCGATCATCGGCGGGTGGCAACTCTCCAACATCGCCCTCGACGCCCTGGCGAAGAAGCTTTGTGCGCCGTTTGGGATCGTCGTGAAGCTGGCACCCGATCTCATCGGTAAGGTGCCCATCGTTCGACAACTGGCGTTCGGCGTCGGGGAAACCGGCTTCGACGTGCTCGACAGTGCGTGCCGTCAGGTCGGCGTGCTCGCGATCAACGATGGCAACGGAGAGATCACGCTTTGCCATCCGGGAGAAGACCACGCGGTGACACCGCTGGTGCAGGGCCAGAACCTGCTGAGCGCGGAAGCGACGTTCAGCGTGGCGTCACGGTTCGCCAAGTACCGAGTGATGGGCCAGGGGGGCGGCTACGAAGAGATCGGGGGCTACTCCACCGCACACGTTGTGGCCGAAGCGACTGATCCGAACGTGACGAACCAAAATCGCGTGCTGATCGTTCACGCGGAAGACGCTCTCGACCAATCGGCCGCGAAGAAGCGCGCGCAGTGGGAGGCATCAATTCGCGCGGCGCGCTCTGCTTCGGTCGCCGTCAGCGTGCAGGGTTGGCAGCAGGAGAACGGCGATCTTTGGGAGCCGAACCTGACCGTCAGAGTCGAGATCCCGCGATGTCGCGTTATGGGAGAAATGGTGATCTCGGAAGTCACCTACATCTTCGAAGACGGCGAAGGGACGCGGGTCAACATGCAGTTGAAGCGCCCCGACGCGTTTACGCCGGCCCCGGTCGTCACGAAGGACGGCACCTATCGCGAACTCAAGGGTGGCGTATGACCCTGACCGACTTCAACCGGTTGTTGGCTCCGATCGTGAACCGCCTGCGCAACGTGACGCGTCGTGCTGTGGTGACACAGATCGACGACTCGACGAAGCGCCAGCGGCTTCAACTCGAGGCCCTCAGCGGCGAGGTGCTGAGCGGCGTCGAGCATTGGCAGCCGTACGGATTCACCAGCGTGCCCGCCGCTCCCGACAAGGACAACCCGGAAGCGCTGGTCGTCCGCCTCGGCTCCAACGCGACTACGTCGGTGGCGATCATGGTCGAGGATCGCCGCTACCGCCTGGCGTCACTCGCTGCAGGCGAAGTGGCTCTCTACGACGCGACGGGCACGACGTTCGTGATGAAGGCGAGCGGCGATGTCGAGGTCACTCCGAGCTCAGGCAAGTTCAAGGTGAACGGTGATATCGAAGCGACGGGAGACGTCGTCGCCAACGGCGTCAGCCTCGAGAACCACGAACACGAGGTCGGCGGTCCCGCGACGAATGCTTCGATCTCGATCACGTCGAGCCCCGCCTCGAGCGGGTCGCCCGTCACCGCGTCGTCGACGGGCGTGCCAGCCTCCGGCACCATCACCGGCAAGACGGGCAAGCCGGCCTAGCTTTGGAATACCTGCCAGTAGAAGTCGCGGACCATGTCGAGCACGTCGCCCATCTTGTCGCCGGAACCAAACCGCTCTGCCCGTTCATCAAGAAACCTAGTCCGCGACTGAGCGAACGAACCGAGAAAGTGTCGACACACTTCGGACACATCGACGGAGCCAAAGACCTCTTGGGGCGCAAGCACTGTAACGTTTCGTTCTCGCGCACGTCTCCGAACTCGACCTTCTTCCCCCTCGTTCGAAACAACTCTGCAGCCGCTCTCCGATGCGAGGTCGACCAAGCGCTCATCGACGCGGTTACCGCGGATCGTGCGCCCGTTTGCTCCGACCGGCTCCTCAAAGAGGTGGAGCCGCCACTTGGGCAGCAAATTGGGGTGAATGAACCAAGTGAACACGTTCGTGAACTCACTCTCGAAGCTCTCCCCTGGTTTGACTCGGACCGGGTAGACGCCCGCTGTGGGGGGCGCAAAATAAGGGAGCATTCGGCGCAGTTCCTCCTGCATGCCGATGGTCTGGACGCCGGAGTGGTTAAAGGCGATCGCGCAGAGAAGAGCGTCACGCGCCAGCCGGCGCCGTCTCTTCACCTCAGGAGCCGACGTATTGCCGGCGTCGCGGATCGCGCGGGTCACGTCGTGACAAGAAAAGATCTGGAGCAAAAGGTTCGTGTCGACGACGAGGGCATCCGAGGTAACGCGAATCGTTTCCCTCGGAGCCCTGAGCGGTGGGGGCGTCGGCGGCTGGCCGGGGGGCATCCGGCCAGCGTATCTCAACGGAAACCATGAGTTTTCTTGAGACGTCAGAGGCGGCGATTACACTTTCGACAAGGTGTCGTGCCATGCTACTCGCCCTCGCCACGTGTGGACTGATCGCATGGGGGATCTTCGTGCACGGTAGCGGTCTGGTGTTCAAGCACGCGGCCAAAATTGCGAAGGTCGCATCGTGCCCCCCTGCAAACGCCTCGTCAGCTGATCGCACGGCGTACCGCTATGTCGGGAGCAAAGTCGACGCGACTTGTTTCAGGCCCGTTGCCGAGGAGAACCCTGCGCGGAAATTTGCGGGCGTCGCCGCGCAATGCTGCGGCTGGGGCCTGTCTCTGTGGGATTCGATCGAGCAGGCGCGCACGCGCTACAAAGCCTTGATCGAGGGGCACCAAAAGCTGAAAGAGAAGTGGAGCAACGTCGCAAGGGTCGAAATCAAAGCCGGAGACGGCGTCCATACTCCGTCTGACAAGCACGGGCACTTCACGTTCTTCGAGTACGCGACAACCGATTTGGTGAAGGCCTCCACCCTCGGGGAGGCTCTGTGATCGCACCCAAGTCGTTTGGCGCAGGGGAGCTCACGAGCCTGCCGCTCCAGCTGAAGCATGTGCGCGATCTCGAAGAGTTCGAGGGACCGCTCCTCTCCGAGTTCGTCGCCTTGAACGGAGAAACGTTTGTCTACTACTGGTGCGACAGCGACAAGGAGTTCAATCGCTGGCTAGTTGTCAGAACGACGAAGCCACGATTGATGCGGTACCTGGTCCGCAAAGCAGACCTTCGAGATCTCATCGCAGGCTGTCCTGACCAAGCTGTCTACATCGTCGACGTTGACGCGAACGGGGAAGCGAAGGCGTTTTGGTTCGCCCCGGTTCCTTCTCTGCCAGCCGTTTATGCCCCCAAACCAGGGGTACTCTTCTCGGCATTGCCTGGCGCGGACGCTGGCGACGACGCGGGCCTGAAACACTTTCAGGACGTAGCGTTGGCAGAGGACGCCGGCTTCGAAACGGTCGCCAACTATCCTCGGAAGTACCTCCAAGCCTACTCCTTCCACGCTCATTTCGGACCAGGTGGGCATGCGAGAAACATTTCGATCAGCTACAACCTGACGAAGGGATTCGTCTTCGGGACGCTGTTCAGGCAGCTTCAAGCGAACGTTCCCAGAGCGAAAATCGCCAAGACCGAAGAAATCTCGTATGCGTCGCCGGGCTACCTACGTTTCTCGGTAGAGCCCAACATCGCCAAAGGCGTACGAGATTCCGTGATGAAATACGCCGCGAACGAGTTCCAGGTGAGGGAACTCTCAAAAACTCTTTCAGTCTGGTCAAACAAATCCGGCAAGCAGTCCAAGGCTAAAGTTCTGAAGGATTCAGACGCGCGCGAGCACATCCTAAGGATTGGTCGTTTGCTCGGAGTCGACGGTGGAGGCTTGGTTCGCCATTGCGACAGTCTGTGGATCGCAGCAAAGGCGATGATCAGCTACGCGCGTCGCATTCGATTCCTGGCGGAAGACGAGGCGTGGGGAACAGCATCAATGGTCGGGCTCCCACCCACTGAAGATGGCTTCTCTGCGCTCAGAACCGGGGTGCGGACTGCTCCGGCACTCGAGGCCGACGACGAAGAGGATCCCCCTAGCAATTAGCGTTTGGCCCGTGCCTCGCACTTCACGTCGGGCATGACGGCAAACACCTGGCGGGCGGTGGCGGCGGCGCTGACGGCGTTCGCGGCCAGAGACTTAGACGTCCAACTTGAGGGACTGAAGCAGGGCAACGACCACGCTAGGCGAAGGTACGAAGCGGCCCGTCGGTCATTCGTGTTCTGGGCGCGCATCTCTCGCAGGCTCAGCTGGTCGAAAGCAGACTTCACCGACCCCCGCGACTTCCCCGAGGTGGCCGCTGAGGCAGGTGTGGGAACTGTTAGCCTGACGTGATGTGACAGGAAGCGGCTATCCCGGGCACTGGGTATCCCTGCATGAGTACGCGTCTTTGCGCCGCGGGTGTGGTTTCGTTACGCCTCTGCAACGGAGGGGCAATGAACGAAACGTTCACCCTAATCGTAGTGCCGGCGGATCCCCTTGCGCAGGTTCGACGGTTTCAACTGAGGCGCCGATGGGTTCTTCAACTCTTGGTAGCCGCGGCCTGCTTTGCCGCGATCATCGCTGGCTTGATCCTTCGGATTGTGTTGCTCGAGAGTCGAGCCGTTGTGTCCGACGCAAGTATCGGAGAGGTGACCAACGACCTACGACTGGCCGACGAGCAGATGCGTGCAAGTCTCGCGAAGGCTGACGCCGTTCACTCTCGTCTGTTGCGGCAGTTCACCGAGCAGCAGGAGGAACTGCGGCTCCTTCGCGGTCGCTACGATCAGCTAAAGGAACTCACTGAGGGCAAGGAGCAGCTTGCTCGGACCTATCGGTCGATCCTGAACGAAACCACGTGGCGTGAAACGGTGGTGTCGACGAGTGCAGCATTTCTGCTGGGAATTCTTTCGAGTCTGGCGGCGAGTGTTTTCTATTCTCGATTGTCGGCGCGTGGCGTCGCGAACGAAGCAGAAGCCCGAGCCGCACAACCCGCCACAACTGCGCGCGAAGAACAAAGCGGGCCGCCCGAGTGACCTCGGCTCGGCGAATTCTTGTTTCGCGCGGCGAGGGGATCGGGAGAAGACCGAGGCACGTTGCGGGAACCGACGTGCGAATGGAGGCGCATGAGGACCGAGATCACCACATGGCGGGAGTGCATCCGCAGAGCTCACAGCGAGAACATGTCGCTGAGTACCGGAGACGGCCCACCGCTACCCGCTTCGTTTGTCGAGGAGCGAGGTGATGCTCCGCCCGACGCTGCGGTTCGAGTCTTGATCGATGGAGATCAGTGGATCGTCTTCCGCGAAGCCGAGGGACCCGGAGCGAAGCCGATGGCGCGGTGGGTGAGGTCACCGCCGATCAGGTGAATGAGTGCTCACAGCTTGATGTCGTCGAGCCCGATCGGTGTCCATGGACGCCGATCGTTGTCGACGGCGAACTTGTCGAACTCCTCCCTCGCTTTTCGCCTCCGCGGGCGCCGCCAATCCAAGAGCTCCGAATGGACGAACGCCTCGAGGCTCCGCCGCGTAACTGTGCACTCGCGGCCGAGCCTGCGCGCCCCCTGCAGCTTCCGCTTCCTGCGAAGCTCGAAGATCGTTTCCCGAGAACACCGAAGAAGCTCCGCAGCCTCTCGCATCGTGTAGAGGTACTCCCGCGGGTCCAGTTGCGGCTTCGCCGTCCGAGGCGGGGGACCGTCGGGCTCCGAGGTCGCGTAAGCCTCAACGCTGGCCCGCGTCACGGTGCGCTCCTGCCCCGTCTTCGGCCCGCGCTGCAGGCGACCCGCCCTGAGCAACGCAGAGATCGTTCGGCGCGGGCATCTGAGAAGCGTCGCCGCCTCGGCGATGGTCAGCAGGAGTTCACGCGGATCGAGCCTTGGTCGCTTGGCCGTCATCGCAGATCTCTCATGCGGACGGGCTTCCACGCCGGCGCATTGGGCCCACCGCACCGACCCCTCGGCGTTCTGTTCGCGGGTTCCAGGGCGAACGCTTCAACACTCGCGCGAGTGACGGTGCGCTTCCGACCAACGCGGCGCGAGGCGACGATCTCCCCGCGCTGGATCAGCCGGAAGACTGCTGAGCGTTCGCACCGCAGGAGCGTTGCGGCCTCTTCGACGGTCAGCAAGAGCTCCCGCGGGTCGATCGCCATGCGGCGACCTTAGACGACTCAACTGGCGCGAACGGTGGCGATCGCCTGCTCCATCTCCGCGCGCGTCGCGATCTCGCTGCGCGCGCAGCTGAAGGCGCCTTGGCTGAACGCGACCGTCACCCAGCGGTTGTCGATGTCGACGATGCGGCCGACGGCGCCGGCCTTGGCGACGCGCTTGCCGTCGACCAGGCGACAGAGCGCGTAGACTTCGGCGCCGATGGTGAAGGACTTCTGAGACGCGATCTTCATTGTGTACTCCCCGGGGTTGCGGTGGTCCGGACTGCTACGGCGACTTCGACAGGTAGGCTGCCAGCGCTTCTGGCGTGACGCGGATCGCGTTCGAAACGCGGACGTGCTGGAGCTCGCCGCGCTCAATAAGCATGTAGATGGTGGCGGTCGAAACCCGGAGCCGACCAGCGAGGTCGCGGACTGTCAGCAGAGGCTCGGCAAGATCCCGCGCCACGGGCGCGCCACGATTTTCATTCTTTGCGCTGTCACCCGCTGGCATGGGGTGTAAGGGCCACACGGTGTCGCGAGTCTTGTCCGATGCTTGCGACTCCGTGACACGCGCTGCTAAGGCGTCCGACGAGTTTTCTCGCGTTGACACGGTAGGGGTCAGTGGTTCGAAACCACTAGGGCCCACTTTCGCAGCAACCCTCCGGGGGCATGGTGGCTTGGTGGTCTCCGCCTGGGTTTGCCGCGAAGCATCGCGCTGACGGTTTCTTCTTTGCCGCCCTCGTCGCGCTGATCTGGCTCGGCATTCTCGGCGGCTTCATTCCCGAAATCGTGGCGCACGTGCGGGCGGGGAAGGCCGCGTACCCGCCGATCATTCACGTTCACGGCGCGGTGTTCGGGGGCTGGTTGGTGGTGCTCACCGCGCAGCTCGCCCTGGTGCGCACCGGCAACCTTCGACTGCACCGGAGCTTCGGGCTCGCGGGCGTCGGTCTGGCCGCGGTGATGATGGTGGTGGGGCCGCTCACCGCCTACACGATGGATCGCCTGGAGTTCGGCACGCCCGACGACAACACGCCCTTCTTCTTCGTGCAGCTGACCGACATGCTGTCGTTCGGAGTGTTGGCGAGCGCGGCGTTCGTGCTGCGCAACCACGGGGCCGCGCACAAGCGGCTCATCTTGCTCGCCACGCTCTACATCTCCGACGCCGGCTTCTCGCGCCTGCTGGGAGACCCGGTCCACAACGCCCTCGGCGATGGACGGGTGGCGTACTTTCTCGGGCTGTACCTCGGCAACGACCTGTTGATCCTCGCGCTCGGCGCCTACGACCTCCTCACCCGCCGCCGCCTGCACCCGGTCTACCTGGCGGCGATTGCGTGGGTGGTGGTGGTGCAGCTGGTCTCGGTGCACTACCGCTGGGACCCGGGCTGGCTGGCGGTGGCGACGAAGCTGCTCGGTTGAGCGTTGTCACCGAAAATTCCCAGCCCCGGGCCAGCGCGACGGCGAGTCTCAATTGACGGGTCGAGATCGAAATGGTTCTCCCGCGCCCCATGCGGGGGACATTTCGTTCATCGATCGTCGTTTTTGCTCTGGTCGCAGCACAGGCAGCCGCCTCGGGAGGCGTCACCACCTCGAGCGGAGGCGCCACCTACCAGCCGGTGAAGCAGCAGGACCTGGTGAAGAACTCCCAGAAGTCCCAAGCCGCCAATGGCCAGGTGCATTCGTTCACCCTCTGGAACAGCAAGAGCGCCGCGTTCGCGCCCGACAGCTTCGTCAAAGTCCACGCGACGAGCCTGGGCCTCGGTCAGCAAGACGCGCTGGTGAACGTGAACACCCACAACGCCAAGCACGGCGTCAGCCAGCTGCGGCTGCAGCAACACCACCGCAACGTGCTCGTGGACGGCGCCCAGTACTCGCTGCTGACCGTCAACGGCTTCGTGGTCGCGGGTCAAGGCCAGCTGGTGAAGGGCCTCAACGTCGCGGCGACCCCCACGGTGGCGGAGGCAGCGGCGCTCCAGGCCGCGATGGCCAACCTCGCCAGGCCCTGGGAGTGGGTCGCGCACCCCGAGCACCCCGCGCCCAAGGGCACGCTGGCGATCTGGTCGCCCGACTTCGGCAAGACCACGCCGTTCGTGCTCACCTGGCGCTTCGATCTGCCGACCACCGGCCCCGAGCTGCTCCGCACCTACGTCGACGCGAAGACGGGAGCGGTGCTGGGCTCGGTCAACCAGGCGAAGCACGCCGATGTGCCAGCGAGCGGCACCACGATGGTGAACCGGCCCGTCACCTTCACCACCGACGAGTTTCAAGCCACCGCGCCGAAGTATCGCCTCAAGGAGACCGGTCACCGCGCGATTCACGTCTTCACCCAGACCTCGCCCACCGACCGCTACCAGGTGGTCGAAGTCACCGACGTCGACAACATCTGGAACGAGCTCGCGGTCCGCTTGCAGGTGAACGCGTACTACTCCGCCGAAGCCTACTGGGACTTCCTCGCGGCTCACGGGCGCGACGGCTTCGACGGCAAGGGCACCGCCGGGCCTGGCGTCGAAATCAACGTCATTACTTCGGGCGACTGCAGCGGCTCAGGGCCGGTATCGGTGCCGTACACCTCGGCGGGTTGGCCCGACCACACCTATCTCTGCGCGTTCGAGCCAGGGTTGCCCCCTGCGGCCGACGCAGAAACGCTCGGCCACGAGCTCACCCATCACGTCTTGAACCACTCGATGCACGGAGACTTCGGCACCTCGGTCGAGGCCCAATCACTGGGTGAAGCGATCCCCGACATGATGGCGATGATGATCGCCGGGATCGTCGATGGGCGCGTCGACTGGGCTTTTCTCGAGAGCGACCCGAACCACACCCGAAGCTTCAGCAACCCCCGTGCCTTCGGAGGCAGCCCGGCGACCTATCAGGGCCCGGGGTGGAACCTCACCGACACCGACGGCCACATCGGCGCCACCGTGATCGATCACTGGTTCTACCTGCTGGCGATGGGCGGCAAGGGCACCAACGACGTCGGCAAGGACTACGACGTTTCTCCGATTGGCCAGCAGGCCGCGACTGATCTCGTCTGGCTGACGGTGCCGCAGTTCACCACCAACATGAGCTTTCACGACTTTCGAACGATCACCACCGTCGCGGCGCAGTTCAACCCGATCGGCGTGGACCTGCAGACCAACGTCAAGGCCGCGTGGGACGCCGTGAACGTGCTCGACCCCACCAACCCGGTCGTCCACTTTCCCCGCGACGGGCAGGTCGCGATTCAGCCGTGGGACTTCATCCCGACCTTCGCGCACCCGCTGGTGTCCGGCGCGAAGGAGGCGGGCTACCGGGTCGAGGTTTCAGACCTGCCCGACTTCTCGGCCCACGTCACCTCCGACGAGGTCGACGGCACCGACTCCGTGCATCAGATCTGGCTCGACCCGATGACCGTCTACTACTGGCGGGTGAAGCCGAAGAAGCCAGACGGCAGCTGGGGCGACTGGGCCTTCACCAGCAGCTTCGAGACCAGCCGGGTTCAGCCGCGCAACGTCACTCCGAGAAACGCGCGCATCGACGTCGGCCCGTGGCCGCTCCACTTCGGCTGGGATCCGGTGAAGGGCGCAGACGAGTACGAGGTGCAGATCGCCGACGACCAGGGCTTCACCAAGAATCTGCAGAAAGACACCACCACCGCGACGACGATGCACTCGCTGTACGGCACTCCCGATCATGAGCACTACTGGAGAGTGCGCGCCCGGCGCGGCAACCACTACGGCGACTGGTCGACCCGTTTTCAGAGCGACGGCCTGCCGGCCGCCGACCAGTCTGCGGTCGAACGCGCATGGTTCCCCGACGACGCCCTCCACTTCAAGACCGGCACCGAGGCGCCCGACGCGGTCGAGCCGAAAGAAGGCGACACCGTCTACCCGTGGGCGCTGGTGTTCAAGTGGAGCGACATTCACGCCGAGAAGTACGAGGTCGAGGTGCAGCCGCTCTCGACCACTCCGCCGGCAGGGAGTCCCGAGGTGCCGTGGCCGGTCTCAGTGAAGGTCACCGGCGCGCAAGAAACCCCGAAGCAGAACCTGCAGCTGGCGACGCCCTATCAGTGGCGGGTGCAGGGCTTTCGTAAGGGAATCAGCGGCGGCTGGTCGAAGTGGTTCAAGTTCAAGACCAACGACGCCAAGGTGCAGAACGTGAAGGTGGGGACCTGCAGCTGGCCGCTCAAGGTCGAGTGGGACAACGTGCCCGGCGCGACCGAGGCGGTCATCAAGTGGCAGCTCAACAGTGACCCGGTCGAGACCTTCGGCACCGGTTTGGCTCAGCCGCCGGCGAAGATCACCGTGAAGGACAGCCGCGACGAGTACCAGGCGTGGGTCAACGTGTACCGGATCGACAACAACCCGAAGTTCAAGAACCACACCTTCACCGGCGCGTCCTCCGACGCGAAGCACTTCAAGGTCAACCCGTGCAACCAGCCGAGCGACCTCAAGCCCGATGGCAACGCGGTGCCGGTCGACTACAAATATCTGCGGTGGAAGCCGGCCAACAATGGCGACGGCAACATCGTCGAGCTCAAGTTGCACGACACCGTCGTGTTGAAGACCACCGTCTGGTACCCGGCCGAGACGAAGGTGGCGCTCCCGAAGCTGAAATACGGCGGGCACTACGCGTTCACCGTCACCCCCACCGACAGCCTGGGCCACAAAGGCCCGCCGGCGAAGCAGACCTTCGAGACTCCACAGAAGACCCGGCCCTGCGGGCAGCCGGTGACCGCTTCGGGAGGTGACGAAGGCGGCGACTGGTTCGTCGACCTCGGCAGCCCAGGCTTCTTCGACTACACGTTCGATTTCGTGAACATTCAAGACGAGCTGCAGATCTTCAGCGGCTCGACTCAGATCGCGACGACCGGCTGCACCAACAAGACTCCGGCGGACCTGGTGAACTCGCACCTGATCACCCACGTCAAGAGCCCGACCCAGACGATCCGGTTGGTTCTCACCCCTGACTGCGCAGGCGACGTCGAGACCAAGTGGTCGGTCACCGTCAAATGCTCCGGTCACTAGAAGCGCTGGCGGATCACCTCGCGCCGAAAATCGAAGATTCGCCGAAGCATGCGCTCGACGAAGAGCGCGTGCGCCACCTGGCCCAATGGGCCGAGCGGCTCGAGGTAGTCGACCTGGTCGTGCATCACCGTGGAGCTGCCCTGCGCCTCGAAGCGGTGGGTGTGGCGCCAGACGCGATACGGCCCCGACTCCTGCTCATCGACGAAGCGAACGCCCGGCTCCCAGACGGTGATTCGGGTGCGCCACTTCACCGGAACGCCCACCAGCGAGAGCGCGTAGTCGATCTGCGCGCCCGCCTTCATCTCGATCGGCAACGGCGAGAGGATCTTGAAGCGCAGGAACGCCGGAGTGAGCGCCTCGAGGTTCGCCGCGTCGGCGAAGAAGGGGAAGACCTGGTCGAGCGGCTTCGGAATGCGCTGGGTGCGCTCGAGCCGGTGCAGCTTCGCGCTCACGCGACCTCGCGGTGGTGCACCATGGCGTCGAGCGCCTGCCGCAGCTCGGGGTACTTGAACGCGTAGCCGGTGCGCTCGGCCTCTTTCGGGAGCGCGCGCTGCGAGACGAGCAGAATCTCGCTCATCTCGCCGAACGCGAGCCGGAGCGCCGTCTTCGGCACCGGCAGCAGCGCTGGGCGATGCACCGCGTGGCCCAGCGCCTCCGTGAAGTCCCGGTTGGTGACCGGCCTCGGTGCGACCGCGTTGAGCGCGCCCTCGACCCGCTCGTCGTTCATCGCGTGGAGCAGCAGCCCGACCTCGTCTTCGACGTGAATCCACGGCATCCATTGCCGGCCGTCTCCCAGCCGCCCGCCGGCGCCGAGCCGAAACGGGGTGAGCATCTTCGCCAGCGCGCCTCCGTCGGGGGACAGCACCAGGCCGGTGCGCACCAGCACCACCCGCATGCCGAGCGGTCGCGCCGCCTGGGCCTCGCGCTCCCACTCCACGCAGACGTCGGCGAGAAAACCGCTGCCGGCCGGCGAGCGCTCGTCGAGCAGCTCGTCGCCCCGGTTGCCGTAGAACCCCACCGCCGAAGCGCAGACCAGCACCCGCGGGCGCTGTGTGAGCCTGGCGAGGCCAGCGACCAGATTCCGGGTGCCGACCACCCGGCTGTCGCGAATGCGTCGCTTGCGCTCCTGGGTCCAACGGCCTTCGCCGACCGGCTCACCCGCGAGGTGGAAGATGACGTCGACGCCCTCGAAGACTTCGGGGCGGGGCGGCCCGGCTTCGGGATCCCACGCGGCGACCTCGGCGCCACCCATGCTGCGGCGGGCACGCTCGGGGTTGCGGCTGAGAACGATCGATGGACCCAGGCGTTCGAGCAGCTTCTGGCCGATCAGGCCGGTCGCTCCGGTGAGCAGCGTCTTCATCACAGCTCCTTCAGCTGGCCGAGCGGCGCAGCGGGTTGCTTGAGCTGCTCGAAGTAGTAACGGCGGAAGCGCAGCGTGGCGCGGTCGGTGGCGACCGAGAGCTCGTGGTTGGCGGGCGGCACCTCGACCGGGTCGGAGGACTCCACCACCGCGCGATCCTCGTTCACGATCTTCCGGTTGCTCCAGTTGAAGAGCGGGTTGAGCAGCGGGAAGCGGGCGAAGCTGCGCGCGCCGATCACGATCATTCGCACCGCGCGCTCCGCCGCCGGCACCGCGATCGCGTGCATGCGGAAGGTCTGGTTCGGCATCGGTATGTGCAGCACCATGATGTTCGGCCGGTAGAAGTCGAGCCGGCCGCCGCCCTCTTTGCCGTCGATGATCGCCTGGGTGCGCCCGCCGAACGGCGTGTCTTCCCAGACGATCTCCATCTTCGAGCCCGGCTTCAGCATCGGCCGCACGAACCGGCCGATGGTCTTCGCGTGCAGGTAGGGCACGTGCGGCGAGTCGAGCATGTTCTCCATCGCGCGCGACCAGTGCGCCTTCCACTCCACCTCGAGGTACGTGCGCGCGAGGCCGGGCATCGTCAGCCCGTCGGGCACCACCGGCTCGCTCGACGGTGTGTGTGTCGCCGCGGTGTAGACCCAGAGCAGGCCGCCGATTTCGCGCACCGGCACCGCGGTCGCGAACAGGCGGTCACGCTTGGCGTCGGGGTTGAGCGGGATCTCGCAGGCGCGGCCCTGGGTGTCGAATTGCCACGCGTGAAACGGGCATTCGAGGCAGTCGCCCTTCACCTTGCCGAGCGAGAGCGCCACGCCGCGGTGCGGGCAGCGGTCGAGCAGGGCGCCCGGGGCGCCTTTGGCGTCGCGGAAAAGGACCAGCTTTTCGCCGGCCAGCTGTATCGGTAACGGCAACCCTGGCTTCAGGTGTTTCGCCAGGGTGACCGGCGTCCAGACATTCGCGAATTCGTGGAACATCACAGTCTCCGACTTCGCCTACGAACGAGGCCGGAAACTGTTTCGGGTGGAGCTTTAACCTCACCCCGGAGCCCTTTGGGCTCTCGGCCCTCTCCTGTCAGGAGAGGGGTCTAGTTGGCGATCACCAGCACCGGGGTTTCGTCGACGTCGAGCGTGACGTGGTTGGCGCTGACCGTGAGCGTCGATTCCGTGCCGCTCAGCTGCTGATCGACCAGCCGAACGGCTTTGACGGTGGTCGCGCTGCCGACGTCGAGCGAGTAGCCGGTCACCTTGGTGTCCATCGAGGTCGGAGACCAGAGGATCCACGCGGTGCGCCCACCGGCCACGTCGACCGCCTTCGCGATCTTCACCGGCGACTGCGAGACGATGCCCGCCCAGGCGAACGGGGCCAGGCGCGAGCGCAGGGTGGCGATGAAGTAGTACGCCGGCTTCGGGGTCCAGTCGTTCTTCACGCCCGTGAGGCCCGAGGTATCGAACTGCACGTGGCAGTTGCTGCCGCTGCAGCCGTCGCGCGAGACGAACACGAACGCGCGGTCGAAGCCCGCCTCCATCAGCGCCAGGTAGCTGCGAATCAGCCACTGGCCCTGCACGATGCCCGCGCTGTTGCTGCCGATCGGCGGCGACCGCAGGTTCGACATCGAGTCGGTGTCGTAGCCGAACTCGGTGATCCACAGCTCCATGCCCGGGTAGTGCGCGTCGCGGTAGGCGACCAGCTTCTTCATCTTGGTCACCACGTCGTCTTCTTCGGGGCTCACCGCCGGCCGCGGGTTCGGAACGCCGAAGCCGTCGGGGCCGAAGTCGTAGTGGTGCACGTTCAACACGTCGCCGGGGAAGCTGCCGCCGCGGTGAGCGTCGGCCCACGTCTGCACGCCCGAGATGTACGACTCGCAGCTCTGCTCCCAGTCGTCGAAGGTGTTGCCCTTGCCGGCGAGCCCGCCCATCACCATCTTCATCGTCGGGTCGGCGTTCTTGATGCCCACCGTGGTGCCGAGCCGGCCCTGGTCGCCGTCGTAGTCGGCGCTCGCCATCGCCGCGTAGACGTCGGGCGGGAACAGGTAGGCGCCGCCCGGCAGCACCCAGGTCGCGTCTTGCTCGTTGAAGTCCTCGATGTACTGCACCGAGCCCAGCGCCGAGACGCGCGTCTGATCGGCCGCCAGCTTCAGCTTCGCGTCGGCCACCGTGGTGCGCCCGTAGCGCGCCGCGTACTGAAACATGTGATCGGCGTGCGCGATGTACGAGGCGGGGTCGGTCAGGCCTGCGTCGGCCGGCACCGGAGGCACCGCGCCGTTGTTCACGAAGCTCACCCCGGCCTGGATCACCGGGTAGCCGAACACGCCCGCGTCGGCGAGGTGGGAGTAATACGTGTCCCAGTTCCAGTAGCCGCCGAACATCACGAAGCTGTTCTGGTTGTTCGGGTAGCCCGGGTAGTTGCTGTCGCCGTTGCCTTCGCACCACTGCCACGAGTGGTACTCGCGCACGTTGCCGATCGCCGCCAGCAGCGGCACCGGGTCGTCGATGAACGCGTTCAGGCCGACGAACGCGCCGAAGGTGGGGCCGTAGCTGCCCGCGTCGCTCATCCCTCCGCCACCGCCGCCGGTCGCCGAGCCGCCGCCCGTCGCTGCGCCACCGCCGGTCGCCGCACCTCCGCCCGCCGCGCTGCCGCCGCCCGTGGCCGCACCGCCCCCGGTCGCCGCGCCGCCGCCGCTGCCACCGCCGGTCGCGGAGCCACCGCCTGAGCTGCCGCCGGCGCCTCCTCCGGAGCCGTCGACTTTGCCGGTGCAGCCCAACAACAACGCCAGGGAGAAGATCGTGATGGTGCGCGACATGGAGTGGACCTTAGACGGAGCGATGTTTGCAGTGCAAACGACGTCTTCAGCGGAGCGGGGCGCGTTCGACGAAGGCGGCGAGCTCGGGCCAGACGCGGGCGAGGTCGGCCGGCTGGCACTCGACGAAGAGCAGCCCGCGGTGGACGCCGAGCTGTTCGCCGGTGGTCTGCTCGAGCGCCCACGCCTGGAGCGTCATTCCCAGCACCGCGACGTAGCCGCCACGGGCGATGTTCTCGAACCCGGCGAGCTCACGCACCGCGGTGGCAAAGTCTCCGGCACGGCACGCGTTGACTGCGCGGGCCAGCGTCGCCGGGACATTGGCGAGCAGATCGCCTGCCTTGCCGAGCCACTCGAGCGAGGCCTTCGCGTCACCGCTCAGCGCGGTGGCGAGCGCGAGCCACTGCGGAACCGACGCCTTCAGCTCCTGGAAAGCCTGTCGATTCGCCTGTGCGGGGCGCTTCGCCTGTTCGTCGAGCAGGCGCGCCCACCCGCGTTGGTAGTCGGCCAGCGCTTCGGGGACCCGCCAGAGCGCGAGGTCGACGTGCCCCAGGTGCACCGCCCAGCTCGGCCAGCGGGGGAGCACGCTCTCTCCTTCAGCGAAGCACGCGCGCGCCGCGAGGAGCTCCCCGCGAATCGCCTTCTCGGTTCCACGGGCGAGGAGCTGCGCCCCTTTGCTGCGGCCCCAGATCGCCGCTCCGACGCCGGAGAGCACGAGCAGGGCGACGGCCAGCAACGCCACTTCGACCGCGACCCGCGGGAGGCTGGGCGCGGTCGCGGCATCACCCGCGGTGACCCGCCAGATCCCGAAGACGATCAGGATCAGCACCGACACCTTCGCCAATGTCGTCGAGGCTCGTTCCATCGTCACGCCGCCGGAGCCCGCTCGACGAACGCCGCCAGCTCGGGCCAGACCTTCTGCAGCGCCGCGGGCCCGGTGCGCTGGCCGGCGGGGACCGACAACACCTGGTAGATGGCGATGAAGACGACGATCAGCACCACCCAGAGCACGATCGTCTTGTCGCTCTGCCGCATGCGACCCACCCTAGCAGGGCTGGGTCACCACTCTTCGATCTGCGGAGCTCCGTTCAGCAGCGCGCTCTTCGCGCGGTTGAGCTGACAGAAGCGAAAGTAGTGCGCCCGCGCCGCCTTGCCGTCGTGGAGCGCCAGCCGCGCATGGGCCAGCTGCAGGTGACAGTCGGGATCGAGCTCGTCGCGCTCCAGGCACTTGGTGGCGACCTCCGCGGCGTCTCTCACGGCGCCTCGCTTCAGAGAGGCCGCGGCCACCGCGGCGGGCACCGTTCGCGGCTCGCGGTCGACCACGTAGAAGCCGGTGACCGCGTCGGCGGCGCGGCGGGCGCAGTCGAGGTCGCGGTACCCGTCGCGCGACTGCCGCGGCTCGCGATCGAGATCGATGTAGTGCCGGAGCCAGTAGCGCCCGCGCTCCTTCTGGTTGAGCTCGATGTACGCGTGGCCGAGCTCCAGCGCGCACTGGGCGTTGTTCTGATCGAGCTCCACGCAGCGGTTGAACTGCTTCGCCGCCAGCTCCCAGCGCCCGAGCTGGGCCGCCGAACGGCCCTGCTCGAGGAGCAAGGCCGGGTCGACACCGAGCAGGGCAGCGAGGAGCCACGCAGGCATCCCACCATTTGAGGCCGAGGGCGGTGTGGGCGCCATCGGTCACCGGGAGGACCCTCACTCGTTCATGTACATGCCGTAGAGGAACACCCACTGCAGCGCCTGGAGTGAGTTGTGACCCCAGCCCTGCCAGTCGCCGTACTTCGGCTGCAGCGCGTCGGTGGCGGCGAACAGCACCTGGCCGACCTTGGGGTCGTTGAGCGCCTCGGCGTTGCCGCGCATCGGCGACATGCCGTTGGCGACCGACGCGTCGTGGAGCGCGGTCTCGAAGTCGCCCAGCATCGTCAGCCAGGCCTCCGTGTCTGCCTTGGTGCCGCCGTTGCCGTGGCCGGGGATCAGGATCTGGTAGTCGAGCGCCTGCAGCTTCTTCAGCGCCGCGATCACCCCGTGGTACGAGTTGAAGGGCGACCCGAACGGCGGCACCATCTTCACCGCCACGATGTCGACCACGTAGAGCGCCTTCTGCTTCGGCAGGTAGATCGACGTCAGCCCTTCGGAGTGCGCGCCGGGCGTGCGCAGCAGCTTCAAGGTGACCCCGCCCAGCGACAGCTCACTCTCGTCGCCCTCGAAGGTCTGGGTCGGCGGCACCACCTCGGGCTCCGGCCGCTCGGCGATCGCCTTCGCGGTCGCCGCGCTGGAGAGGATGATCGGGTTGCCGCCGAGCGCCTTCGCGCCCGAGGCGTGATCGGCGTGAGCGTGGCTGTAGATCACGTAGCGAATCGGCGCGCCGGGCGCGGCCTTGGCGATCTCGGCCTTCAGCTTGCCGGCGGCGTCGGCGTTGAGCGGGTCGAACACGATCACCCCGTCGCCGGTGACCACGAAGGCGGTGCGATAGCCGAACCACTTGTAGCTGTAGAGACCGTCTCCCAGCGGGGTGACCCCGTCTCCCGGGGTGTTGATCTCGTGAAACGCGGAGGCGATCGAGCCGTTGATCGCGCTTCGTTCGAACGTCTGACAGCCACAGGCGGCGAGCAGCAACAGGGTTCCAAGCCACTTCATCGGTGTCTCCTGGTGAGAAGGTTCGATCAGGAGTCGCGGCGGAGGCCCTGCTGTGACGGCACCAGATTGGTGCCTGTGAGGCTACAATCACCTGATGGCCCGAAACCTGGAAGACATGGCGGTGTTCGCGCGGGTGGTCGAGTCGGGCAGCTTGAGCCTGGCGGCGAGGGCGTTGGGCTCGACCCGCTCGGCGGTGAGCAAGTCGGTCGCCCGGCTCGAACGGCACCTCGGCGCACGGCTGCTTCACCGCACCACCCGCCAGCTCAGCCCCACCGCGGCAGGCCAGGCCTGCTACGCCCACTGCTCGCGCATCGAAGCCGAGGCGCGGCTGGCGGAGCAGGCGGCGGGAGAGCTCGCTGCCGAGCCGAGCGGCAGGTTCCGGGTGACCTGCTCACTGGCGCTCGGGCTGCTCCTGGCGCCCCGGCTGCCGGTGTTCTTCGCCCGCTACCCGAGGCTCAGCGCGGAGGTCTCGCTGAGCGAAGGCGTGGTCGATCTGGTGCGCGAAGGCTTCGATGTCGCGGTGCGCCTCGGCAAGCTGCCCGACTCGAGCCTGGTGGCGAAGCGGCTCGCCAACTATCGCCGGGTGATCGTCGCCAGCCCCTCGTATCTCTCGCGCGCCGGCGCACCGAAGACGGCGAACGACCTGTTCGGCCACCCATGTCTGACGCGCATCGGCCAGTCGCAGTGGAAGCTGAGTCGGGCCACGGTGCGGGTGCAGAGCGCCTACCAGGCCGACACCCCCGAGCTGCTGAGGCAGGCGGCGCTCCAGGGCGCGGGGTTGGCGCTGTTGCCGAGCTTTCTGGTCGACGGCGATCTCCATGCGGGGCGCCTGGTGCCGGTGCTGGAGGCGCTCGCCGAGCCCGCGGCGATCTACGCGCTCTACCCACACGCCCGGCAGCTGCCGCCAAGCACCCGCGTCTTCATCGATTTTCTGGCCCGCACCCTCGCTGACACGACGCCGACAATCGGTTCACTAGGCTCGATCGGGTGACGCCCTCCCAATGCGTGGTGTGTCTCGCGCTGATCGGAAGCTCGATGGCCTTCGCAGCGCCGCCGACGTTCACGATCTCGGGGCAGGTGACCGCTCCCGACGGCAAGCTCGCCAGCGGCGTGAAGGTGCAGCTGGTGAAGGTGGGGGAGGTGATGGGCATGCCGTTCCCCGGCGGCTCGAAGGAACAGTCCACCGACTCCACCGCCCGCTACAGCTTCGAAGGGCTGCTGCGCGGGAACTACTACCTGCTCGCGGAGCGCCGCGACTCGGCGGTGTTCTGGCGCGCGGAGCAGAACCTCACGCTCGAGAAGAGCACCCAGGTGCCGCTCGCGCTCCGGCCGTTCTGCGCGGTCGAGATCACTGTCGGCGACGAGAAAGATCGCCCCCAGAAAGACGCGCGGGTGCGGCTGGTGGGGCCGGTCGACGTCGGCGCCACCACCGACGGCTCGGGCGTGGCGCGCTTTCACGACCCGGTGCCCGCGGGCGCGTACACCATGCGGGCCTCGGTGCCTGGCCGGCGGTTCGCGCTGATGGAGCGCAAGCTCGAGCTCGGCGCTCCCGAGGTGAAGATGGCGCTCCAGCTGAAGCCGGTCGCGCAGCTCAGCGGCCGCTTCGTCGACGAGCACGGCCAGCCTGCGCGCGACGTCGAGTACACCTTCGGCAGCCGCTTCACCGCCACCAGCGGCGACGGGCTGTTCGAGATCCCCGTCGACGAGCCCGGCGAGCGCGCGGCGTTCGTGTTCGGCGGCGGCAAGTGGCAGTTCGAGCGCCGTGAGCTCGCCCCAGGCACCGCGCCCGGCTCGCTCGGCGAGGTGCGGGTGCGCGCGGCGCTGCCGCTGCCGATCAAGGTGACCGGCCCCGACGGCAAGCCCGCCAAGGGTGCCGGCGTCGGCACTCATCTGTCTTGCACCAAGGGCCCGTGCACGCCCGACCCGCGGCACACCAACACGCTCGGCGACGGAGTGGCGTGGATCGAGGCCTACGACGGCCGCGAAGGCGAGATCACCGTGGCCCTCGACGGCGCCGAGCTGCAGACGGTCAAGCTTCCCGCCGGCTCGACGCGCCTGGAGGTGAAGCTCGAGACGAAGAAGCCTCCGCCGGCGAAAGACACCAACCTGTCGGTCACGCTGCTCGATGGGAAAGGCAAGCCGGTCAACGGCGCGGTCAACCTCGACGGCTCGCTCCAGGTGGTCGACGCGTCGGGCGTATTCGAGACCACCACCTCGGCCGGCACGCACACGCTCTTCGCCGTCGGGGGCAACGTCGGCTACTGGTCGCAGCAGCTGATCGAGGTGACGCCGAAGAAGCCGCTCGCGATCAAAGTCGTCTTTCCCAGCGACACTCACACGCTGAAGATTCGCGCGCCGTGGGCGATCTTCGCTGCGCTCGCCGCCCAAGACCCGATCATCCCGTGGATGCCGGAGCGCTGGGCGAAGATGCGGCTGCCCACCAACTTCATGGGCCAAGACGGCTTTCTCACCGCGTTCGAGAGCAAGGGCGTGTTCAGCTTCAGCCCTTCAGGCGTCGGCCCGCACACCGTGATCCTGGTCGACCGCGACCAGCAACCGCACGTGAAGACCTTCACCGCGCCCGACAAAGACTTCGAGATCTCGTTCGATCAGCCCTGAGTTTTCTCTCGATTTGAGAAAAACATCGGCCGTTGCACACGAGCGCCGCTCCATTTGTTTCGGTATGGAAGCGTAACCATGACGCAACACCCTCCCCAGAAGTGGCGCAACACGGCTGGAATGCAGCTCCAGTCGCAAGACCACTACGCCGAGACGATTCGGCGGGGGCTGATGCAGGTGTCGCTGAAAGATCGCGACGGCCGAAAGGTGCAGCTGCAGAGCGGCCAGTGGGTGACCGAGTACATCAACTGCAGCTACCTCGGCATCGACACCCGCCCGGAGATCATCGAGCGGAGCCAGACGATTCTCTCCGAGTGGGGCGTGCACCTCTGCTGCGCGCGGAGCCGCTTCTCGATCGGCCCGCTCACCGAGCTCGAAGAGAGCCTCTCGGAGCTCTGGGGCGGGCGGGCGATCACCTTCCCCTCGGTGACCACCACCCACATGTCGACGATGCCGCTGCTGGCGTCGCCCGAGCTGTCGACCAACGGCGGCGGCACCACCTTCCTCTACGACAAGCTGGCGCACGCCTCGATGCAGTACCTGCGGCCGGTGCTCGCCAACGAGCATCGGGTCGAGACGGTGCCGCACAACGATCTCGAGGCGCTCGAAGCGGCGGTGAAGGCCGCCCACCAGCGCGGTGACGCGGTGATCTACGTCGCCGACGGCATCTACTCGATGGGCGGCGTGTGCCCGATCGACGAGGTGGTGGCGATGTCGAAGCGCCTGGAGTTCGCGCTCTACATCGACGACGCGCACGGCACCTCGATCTACGGGGCGCGCGGTGAAGGCTCGGTGCTCGACCGGCTGGGGCCCAAGCTGCCCGAGAACGTGACGATCACCTTCAGCCTGAGCAAGGGCTTCGGCTGCAACGGCGGCGGCGTGCTGCTGCCCGATCGCGACGCCGAGCGGCGGGTGCGCACCTTCGGCACCACCTACGCGTTCTCGGCGCCGCTCGACTTCTCGGTGATCGGCGGTGCGCTGGCGACGATCGAGCTCCACAAGAGCCCGGTGCTCGGCCAGCTGCAGTCGGAGCTGAAGCGCAAGGTGGCGCTGTTCGATCAGCTGGTCGGCCGCGAGCTGCCGTTCAGCCCGATTCGCATGGTCGAGGTGGGTGACGAGACCCGCGCGATCGAGCTCGGCGATCTGCTGAAGCAGAAGGGCCACTTCGTCTCGGTCACGTTCTTCCCGATCGTCGCCCGCGGCAACGCGATGCTGCGCGCGTGCATCGGGGTGGGGCACTCCGACGACGAGATTCGCTCGCTGGTCGCGACGCTCAAAGAGGCCGGAGCGCTGGCGTGAATCCCCGCGTCGAGGCGCTGGTCAGCTCGGGTCGCTTGCACCCGATGCGGCCGCTCGACGAACCGCTTTCGCTCCAACGCCGCGACGCGATCGCGCACGCCGGCGAGGTGATCGTCGAAGCGGTGGCTTCGCTGCTGCCCGAGGCGCGGCCGGTGCACCTGGAGATCTTCGACGGGTTGCTCGACCTGATTCAGCTCGAGCTGTCGCGCGGCGAGCGGCTCGGCTTCACCCGGCTCGACGTCGCCTGCCCGATCGATCGCCCGGAGGACTTTCAGCTGCTCGAGGTGCAGGCCGGCGACCCCTCGGCGATGGGCTGGAGCGACGCGCTCGCCGAAGCGTTCGAGGTGCCTCCGACGTTGATGGAGGCCCACCGCGCCGCGTACGAGGCCCGCACCCCCGGCCGGCGAATCGCGTTCGCGGTGCTGAAAGACTCGATCGTCGAGAGCGATCACCGGCTCCTCGCGGAGCACTACCGCCGCCACGGCTGGCAGGCGCAGGTGGTCGACCCCTCCGCGTTTCGCTTCGACGGAGAGCGGCTGTTCGCGTGTGAGTCGCTGGTCGACGCGGTGTTTCGCGACGCGCTCGACGAGCTGCTGCTGGGTGAGCGTCGCTCCGGCGGCAAGGCGGTGATGGATTCGGTGCGCGCGGGCAAGGTGACGCTGATGAACCCGTTCTGCGCCGCGCTCGCCGACGACAAGAGCCTGCTCGAGCCGCTGTCGACGCCGTCGCGTTGGAAGGGTGAGGTCGCCCAGGTGCTCGCGCGTCACGTGCCGTGCACCCGGCTGGTGTCGGAGCGCCGGGCCGATTGGGAAGGCGCCGAGGTCGACCTGGTGCCGTTCATTCGCGCCGAGCGCGAGCGGTTGGTGCTCAAGCCGATCGACGGCTACGGCGGCTTCGACGTCGCGCTCGGCGCATTCGCCAGCGAGGCGGAGTGGAACGCCGCGGTCGACAAGGCCTGCCTGCGCCCCGGCCGCTACGTGGTGCAGCGCTACCATCCACTGCCGCGCCAGACGGTGACCTTGCCCGGCGGCGTGCGGTCCGACGCGTGGGTGGTGCACAGCCTCTGGTTCGCGCCGAAGTTAGTCGGCGCCTTCGCCCGCGCCTCGCAGAACCCCATCGTCAACGTGCATCAAGGCGGTGGTCTCACCCCTGTTCAGTTTCAATCGCCGTTCAGCTAAGCAGTCTCAAGGAGAAGCCATGGCCAACAAGATCGGTCCGAAGCCCCCGAGCATGCCGAAGACGAGCCCCTCGAAGCCGACCCACAAGCCGGCCGAGAAGCCGGGTACCGGTGAGAAGCCGGCCAAGCCGGGTTGGAAGCCGGGCGGCGGTAAGCCCACCAAGCCGGTCGAGTGACCGCCAGGCTCTCGCGGCGCGTACCGATTGATGCCCAGCTGACCCGCACCGTCGACGCGGCGGTGCGCCGTCATCAGCGCGAGCTCCGCGACTACACCCACCGTTTTCACGAGCGGTGGAAGAGCTGGGGAATCACCACCATTCGCGGCTCGGGCTGGGCGTTGCGCCCGCTGTTCGTGCCGGCCGCCCACCTGGACTTCATCTCGTCTTCGCTGCACGCCCGGCTCGCCGCCGTGCGGGCGGAGCTGCGCCGGCTGGCCGCACGCAAGGGTGCGCTCTCGAAGGTGCTGCCGCTGCCGGAGGGCTGCGAAGACGCGATCGACGTTCGAGCCGGAGTCGACTCGCACGACTGGCTCGCGCACCTGCGGCCCGACGGCTTTCTGTTCGAAGACCGGTTCGTGCTCTCGGAGATCAACTTCGGCAACGGCATCGCGGTGAGCTGCGGCTACACCGAGGTGGTGGCCGACTACTGGCGCGGCCACCCGGTGCTGAAGCGGCTGGGGATCGACGTGGCGCGGTTCAGCCGGCGCCCGCTGCCGAGGTACCTCCACACCATCTGCCGGGCGATGCGGCCCTCGCTGAAGCCGTTCGTCGCGCTGCTGACCCACCACAAAGAGTGGGACGTGATCTTGAGCTACCCGAAGCGGGTGGAAGATCAGTTCGACTACGTGCAGCGCGAGCTCTACCGCCTCGGCGTCGAGAGCCGGATCGTCACCGAAGATCAGCTGGTGGTCGGCCGCGACGGCAACCCGCGCATCGTCGGCGACAAGCGCCGCCCCGACCTGGTGATGCTGGTCACCATCGGCTCGTCGTTCCTCGAGGAGCCGCAGCTCTTGAAGCCGAAGGGGCCGCTGGCGCACCTGCGGGGCGCGCGCATCGGCGAGGTGCCGATCGTGAAGCCGCTCGCGGCGACGCTGATGGACAAGGGCGTGCTCCCGTTGATGCTCCAGCTCGAGAAGCACTTCAGCGCGCGTTCGCCTGACGGCTACCGCTTCGAGATCGCGCCCACCCACTACCCCAACGGCAAGCCGGCCAGCCGCTACCTGAAGGACAAGTCGCGCTGGGTGCTGAAGCGTGCGTTCGACGGCAAAGACACCCACATCGGCATCTCGCGGAGCGACGGGCTGTGGCGCGAGGCGGTCGAGGTCGCCACTCGCGAGGACGGCTACGTCGCGCAGGAGTACGTGTCGATGCCGCGCGCGAGAATCCCGGTGTTCATCGACGAGAAGCACCTCGAGTTCGTGGAGAGCCGGGTGGAGCTGTCGTCTTTCATCTACGACGGTCACTACGGTGGAGGCGCCGCGAGGCACGCCCCTGACGCCGAGGGTCTGGTGATGACCGACCCGCCCGAGGACTATGGCTTCTCGACCGTCTTCGCGGTCTGAGCGGCCCGCGCTCGGCGGCGGTTGGACCCTGTGGCCGCAGGTGTTGCTGCGCGGCGCGGGCTTCTCGTTCGACTGGCTCGACGCCGTGGTGCAGCGGCCCGACCTCTCCGCCGCGTTGCGCGAGGTGGCGGGCGAGCCCCGTTTTCGCGAGGCGGTGACCTGGCAGAACCGCGCCGCGGTCGACGAAGGGCTCGACTCGTTGCTGCGCAAGCCGCCCGGCGCCACCGACGCGAAGACGCGCAAGAAGGAGCTGCTGGTGGTGCGGTACCTCCAGCGGTACTGCGCCAAGAACGACACCATCGGCTTCTTCGGCCCGGTCGGCTGGGCGAAGTGGGGGAGCGGTGGCCGCTTCGAGACCCCGCGCGAGCTCGTGAGCGCGCGGCGCACCTTCGCCGAGCCGTGGATGGCGCGCGCGCTCGCCGACGCGTTGGCGGCCGAGGCCTCGCTGCGTGACGAGGCGATGGTCTGGCTCCCGGGCGATCTTCGCGTCGTGGGCCGAAAGCTGATCGCCCCGAGTCAGACGTACCCGTTGGCGGCCGATGAAGCGGCGGTGCTCACCAGGCTGCAAGCCGGTGGCGCGAAGAAGGCGGGCACGCTGATCGGCCGCAGCGCCGGCCGTCGCGCGTTGCTGGAGCGCCTCGCGTCGCAGGGGATGGTGCGGTGGACCTTCCCGGTCGCGATCTCGCATCAGCCGCTGGAGCGGTTGCCGCGCTGCGCTCCGGTCGAGCTGGTGCGCGCGTCGATCGAAGCGCTGCCCGCGGGCGACGTGAGCGGGCTGGGGGAGGGCCTGCGCACGCTCGAGGCGGCGTTCTCCGACGCGACCGCGCAGGCGCCGAAGCGGCACGAGGGCAAGACCTACGGCGGGCGCGGGCTGGTCTACGAAGAGTGCCGCCGCGCGGGCGAGCTCACCCTGTCGGCCGCGATGCGCAAGCGGGTCGAGCGGCCGCTCACCGTGCTGCTGTCGGTGGCGCGCTGGTACTCGTTTCAGGTCGCGCGCGGCCTGGCGCGACGGCTGGACAAGGCGTTCACCAGCAAGGTGCCTTTGCACGTCTTCTGGGCCGGCACCGCGAAGGCGTTCGCGGGTGAGGCGCCGCCGGTGGTGACGCCGGTGGTCGCGCAGCTGCGAAAGAAGTGGAACGCGCTGTTCGCCGGCCGCGCTGAGGTCGAGATCGCGGAGGCCGAGGCGCTGGCGGCGAAGCTGTTCGCCGCGCCGTGCCCGGGCTGGCCGGGCGCCCGTCACCACGCGCCCGATCTGATGTGGCACGCGCCGTCGGCGGAGGAGATGCTCCGCGGCGAGGGCATTCCCGTGCTCGGCGAGCTGCACCCGGGGGTGACGCCGTTCACCACCCTTTCGGTGCTCGCGCACGCGCCCGACCTGCCGGCGCTGGAGCAGCAGTGGCGTGACGATCTCGGCGAGGGCGGCATCACCCCGATTCCCTGGGAGGACTTCGCGCGCTCGTCGCACGACGCCCGGCTGTCGCCGAAGCACTGGCACCTCGACATCGGCTACGAGTTCGAGTCGAGCCGGCCTGTGAAGCAGGTGCTCCGCGCCGCCGACTTCGACGTGGTTCGCCGCGGCGGCCGGTTGCTCGCCGTGCACCGCACCCGGAAGCTGAGCTTCGATCTGCTCCAGGTGTTCGAGCGGCGGGTGAAGATGATCGCCGCGTCGCATTTTTCGCTCGGCGACGGCGACCACTTCGGCCCGCGGCGCACGCTGGGCGGCCTGGTGGTTCAGCGCGCCCACTGGCGCTTCGATCAGGACCAGCTGGCGTTCCTCGACGCCACCGAGGGACGGGCGGAGCAGGTCGCCGCCTTCGTCGCCCAGCACCGGTTGCCGCGCCGGGTCTTCGTGCGCAGCCCGAACGAGGTGAAGCCGGTCTACCTCGACTGGGAGGCGCCGATTCTGGTCGAGATGATCGCCCGGCTGGCGCGACAGGCCGAGTGGCTGTCGATGTCCGAGATGCTGCCGGCGGCCGATGGGCTGTGGCTCCGGGACGGGAACGGCGGGCGTTACGTCTGCGAGCTGCGCTGCGTGGCGGTCGACCCGCAGCCGTTCGAACCTGCCGCGATCTGGCCGGGAGCGGTTGCGCCTGTCAGGTCGAATCGGTGATAAGTGTCTGCATCACCGTGAAGACCACCGTCACGACGCGTTAGCCCGGGCCTCAAGAGACTTCCCGTCTCGGCCTGGGCTTCGTCGTTTCGAACGTCGCGATGTGCTTCACAACCTCCGCTTCAACAAATAGGACACGCCCATGTCTTCCATCACCATCACCTTGCCCGACGGCTCCAAGAAGGAGACCGCGGCAGGTACTTCGATCGCTGATTTCATCAAGGCTTCCATCGGTCCCGGTCTCGCCAAGGCCGCGGTGATCGCCCGCGTCGACGGCAAAGACGTCGACCTCTCGCGCCCGCTCGACAAAGACGCGTCGCTGCAGGTGTTCACCGACAAGTCGCCCGAAGGCCTCGAGGTCGCTCGCCACGACGCCGCTCACATCGTCGCCGACGCGGTGCAGCGGCTGTTCCCCGGCACCCAGGTCACCATCGGCCCGACCATCGAAGACGGCTTCTATTACGACTTCTCGCGCGAGAAGCCGTTCACCCCTGAAGAGCTCGAGCAGATCGAGAAGAAGGCGAACGAGATCGTCGCCGAGGGCAACGCCTTCAAGCGCTCCGAGATCTCGATGGACGAGGCGATCAAGCTCTTCGAAGGGAAGGGCGAGAAGTTCAAGGTCGAGATCGTCAAAGACATCGCCGCCAAGGGCGCCCAGACCCTCACCCTCTACACCCACGGCAACTGGGTCGACTTCTGCCTGGGGCCGCACGGGCCGAGCACCGCCAAGGTCGGGGTGATCAAGATTCTGAATTCGTCGGGCGCGTACTGGCGCGGCGATCACCGCAACCCGATGTTGCAGCGCATCTACGGCACCGCGTTCTTCGACAAGAAGCAGCTCGACGCGTGGATGAAGCAGCGTGAAGAGGCGGCGAAGCGCGATCACCGCAAGCTCGGCAAAGAGCTCGACCTGTTTCATTTTCACCCGTTCGCGCCGGGCTCCGCGTTCTGGACCCCGAAGGGCACCGCCATCTACACCGTGCTCTCGGGGTGGATGCGGCGGCTCGCGCTCGACAACGGCTACCAGGAGATCAAGACCCCGCTGCTCTACAACAAGGGCCTGTGGGAGATCTCCGGCCACTGGGGCAAGTACAAGGAGAACATGTTCCTGGTGCAGGACAGCGAGACCGGGGAGCACGACTTCTCGCTCAAGCCGATGAACTGCCCCTCGCACCACCTGTACTACGCGATGGGCAAGCACTCGTACCGCGACCTGCCGATGCGGTTTCACACCCAAGACGTGCTCCACCGCAACGAGGCGGCGGGCTCGCTCGGCGGCCTCACCCGCGTTCGCCAGTTCGCGCAAGACGACGCGCACATCTACTGCCGCGAAGATCAGATCGAGTCGGAGGCGAAGAAGTTCACCCGCCTGCTCGAGCACGTCTACGCGGCGGTGGGCCTCAAGTACGTCGCCAAGTTCGCCACCCGGCCTCCGCAGCGCATCGGCGACGACGCGCTCTGGGACAAGGCCGAAGGCGCGCTCAAGTCGGCGCTCGACTCGCTCGGCATTCCCTACGAGCTCAAGCCGGGCGACGGCGCGTTCTACGGCCCGAAGATCGACTTCGACGTCGCGGACTCGATCGGCCGGCGCTGGCAGCTGGGCACTTTCCAGCTCGACTACAACGCACCCGAGCGATTCGACCTCTCGTACATCGGCGAAGACAACAGCGCTCACCAGCCGGTGGTGCTGCACCGCGCGATCTTCGGCTCGTTCGAGCGGTTCATCGCGATTCTGGTCGAGCACTTCGCGGGCGCGTTCCCGGTGTGGCTCGCTCCGGTGCAGGCGGTGGTGGTGTGCATCGCCGACCGGCAGATGGAGTGGGCGAAGCAGGTGGTCGCGCACCTGAGGGAGCGCGGCTACCGGGTGCAGCTCGACGACGACGGCAGCTCGTTCAACTCCAAGATCCGCACCCACCAGATGCAGAAGGTTCCCTACACCCTGGTGATCGGTGACAAGGAAGTCGAGGGCAAGGCGGTGGCCCCCCGCAAGTACGGTGAGCAGAAGGGGATGCCGGCGATGAGCCTCGAAGAGTTCGAGAAGCTGCTGGCGAAGGAAGCCGCGCTCAGCCTGTTGCCGCCGCAGTAATCCCTCTCCTGACAGGAGAGGTTACAACCCAACCCGGATCACTTCGGCATCGCGGCTTCGATCAACCGAATACCCGCGGCCTCGGCTCCCAGCCGCAGCGGCCCCGCCCGGCACTGTTCGTCATTGCCGTACATCGCGCGCGCAGTGAGGTCGGTCTTCAGCATTACCTTGTCGTCCTCGCTGAGCACGGCGCTCATCTCGATCCCGCACGACTTCGCGGTCGCGGGCAGCTTGCCCTTCAGCGGGTCGAGCTTCTTCGGCGGAGCCATCGGCTTGCCCGGCTTGGCCGTCACCTTGAGCACCCGCCGAACCTCCTTCACCGGCGGCCTGCTCTCTGCGCGCAGCCCGGTCTTTCGCAGGCCCTGCATCAGCTCGTCGGTGAGCGTCTTCTTCTCGGCGTCGTCGTAGTCTTTCACTTCGACCAGCACCTGAAACGGCGCCGCCAGCACCCGCCCGGTGTCGGCGTCGAACGCGAGCAGCCGCCCGGTCAGTTGCGGCAGCCGGCGATCGCCGATCTCGATGTGCTCCACCAGGTCGGTGCCGCGCACCATCGAGTGGAACAGCTTGCGCAGCGCCTCGGCGTTGCCGGCCGCGTTCCACTCCGCGCGCTGCTTCATCTCACGCTCGGCCTCGCGGGCCGGCTTGAACAGCTCGGCGCGCCAGGCCGCCGGCACGTTCGGCTCTTCGGCGGCGATCATCGTCGTCCACACCTGCGCCGCCTGGGCGAACCCGCCGTCGGCCGAGAACGCATTCGCCTCGCCGGAGGTCTCGAAGAAGGTCGCACCGAGCTTCACCGCGTAGTCCGACTCGTGCAGCTCGTCGGCTGCGAACGCGCTCGAACCCAACAGAACCACGAGGAGAAATGCCGCTCGACTCATCGACGCGGGCAGCGTAGCAGGGGATTGACTCAGACCGTGTGGACCGTTAGTTTGCCGCCGTCGTTGATTCCATAATCAATTTCCGCAGGCCCCAAGAAAGAGACTTCACATGAACGCGAAAGAAATCCTCGAGACCGAGATCCCCAACCGCCTCAAGGCGAAGTCCGACCTGCTGAAGGAGATCAACGCGGTGATCCACTTCAACATCACCGGCGACCAGGGCGGCACCTGGACCCTCGACTGCACCAAGGCCGAGAACTGGGTCACCGAGGGCGCGCAGGGCACCCCGAAGATGACGATCATCGCCTCGGCGGAAGACTTCATGAAGATCACCACCAAGCAGATGAACGCTCAGATGGCGGCGATGCAGGGCAAGCTGAAGTTCAAGCCGATGGACATGGGCCTGGCGATGAAGCTGGGCAAGCTGCTCGCGTAAGCCATGCTGCCGCTGACCGGGCTGAAGGTGCTGGATTTGTCGCGCCTTCTGCCCGGGCCTTACGCCACCCTGGTGCTCGCCGATCTGGGCGCCGAGGTGGACAAGATCGAAGACCCGAACGGCGGCGATTACATTCGCCAGATGCCGCCGTTTCGCGGCGAGGAGAGCGCCCTCTTCATCGCGCTCAACCGCAACAAGCGCTCGGTCACCCTCGACTTGAAGTCGGCCGAAGGGAAGGCCGCGTTTCTGAAGCTGGTGCCCGGGTACGACGTGCTGGTGGAGAGCTTTCGCCCCGGCGTGATGGACAAGCTCGGCCTCGGCTACGACACGCTCGCGAAGCTGAACCCCAGGCTCGTGTACTGCTCGGTGAGCGGCTTCGGCGCCACCGGCCCCGACCGGCTGATGGCCGGCCACGACATCGGCTACATCGCCCGCGCCGGAGTGCTCGGCTACGGCGGCACCCCTTCGACCCCCGCGGTGCCCGGCGTGCAGATCGGCGACATCGGCGGAGGCTCGCTGTTCGCGCTGGTCGGCATTCTCGCCGCGCTCCACGAGCGGCAGCGCACCGGCAAGGGCCGCTTCGTCGACGTCTCGATGACCGACGGCTCGATGGCGTTTCTGCACATGCACCTCGGCGCGCGCCTCGCCCAGGGTGACGAGGGCCAGCCGTTGCAGCGCGGCTCCGAGACGCTCAACGGCGGCTACCCCTGCTACGGCGCCTACCGCTGCAAAGACGGCAAGTGGCTGGCGGTCGGCTCGCTGGAGCCCAAGTTCTTCTCTGCGCTCTGCGAGGCGCTCGGGCGCCCGGAGCTCACCGACGGCGGCTACGACACCGGAGCCCGCGGTGAAGAGGTTCGCGGCGAGCTGTCGACCATCTTTCAGGGCAAGACCCGCGACGAGTGGGCGGCGTTCTTGAAGACGAAGGACGTGTGCGTCGAGCCGGTGTGGGAGGGCGACGAGGTGCTCGCCGACCCCCAGCTGAAGGCGCGGGGCATGTTCCTCGAGCACCAGGGCGTGAAGTACCTGAAGACGCCGCTCCACTTCGGGCCGGTCGAAGTTCGCCCCGCTCCTGCGCTGGGCGAGCACAACAAAGACGTCCTGAAGTAGTCTGGCCCTCTCGATGCTGCGCACCCCCAAGCTCGCGTGGTTGGCGGTCCTCCTGGGCGTGGCGCTGATCGTGCTCGGCGTCGCCTGCAGCGCCGACGACGAGGTGGCGCCTCCCGCGAAGCAGGCCAACCTGTCGCAGTGCAAAGGCTTCGAGCAGCTGATGCCGAACTTCCTCTCCGCGATTCGGAGCGGAAAGACCGAGAACCTGCGAATCGTGATCGAGAACCACCTGGTGGCGGGCGATCCCAACCGGCCCGACGTGCCGCCCCCGATCAACGACGTGCTCCGCGCGCTGTTCACCACCTTGAACGCGTTCGCCGCCCAACCGGCAGAGGCAGGGGCGATCGACGGTGAGCTGTGCGCGCAGACGCCGCCGCCGCTCGATCACGCCAACCAGCTGTGTGAGATGCGCCGCGCGCTCGACCTGCTGGTGCACCAGGGCAAGGGGCTGGCGGCGATCGAGATTCTCACGCCGCTGCTGAACGCGATCATCAACTACATCATCGGCACCGGGCCCGATCACACCCCGCACTACGAGGTCGCGGCGGTGCTCGGCGGCGGCTGCGCCCAAGACGGCAAGTGCCAGCTGTCGAACGGCCTCGATCTGCTGATCGCGCTCAGCACCTTTCTCGAGACCCAGGAGGGCAAGAACCTCCAGGGCCAGCTGAACGGTCTGACCTCGGCCGACGGCGGCTCGCTGCTGAGCCTGCTCAACCCGCAGTCGCTCACCGAGAACGACTTCGTCTCGCTCTACAACCTGTTGCTGTCGGCGCTGCAGTCGGCCGACCCGGCGGAGCTCGACAGCCTGCTCAACAACCCGCTGCTCTCGTCTTACAAGTCGCAGCTGCAGCCGGTGGTCGACGCGGTGAAGCCGCTGCTCGACCCGAACCACGACCCCGACATCATCGACCCGCTGCGCAAGGTGCTCTACTGCGTGCAGGCGAAGGACGCGAACTCCGACGTCGCGCGCATGCTCTACCGCCTGTTCCTGCGCGACAACCTGCTCTCGCTGTCGGACGTGACCGCGACGCTTCAGGGCTTGCAGGACATCGACCCCCGCGGCTCGCTGATTCACCTGCTCGGCACCATCGCCTACGCGGTGCGGAGCGACGAGCAGGCGATCGACTCCACCGCCAACGTCTGCCGCACGCTGCTGTCGACCAACCCCGACGACAACGACGGCAAGTCGAACTCCGCGCTCGCGCTGCCGGTGATCGCCGACCTGATTCACAACGGCGTGATCGGCGAAGGCATCTGCGCGATCGATACTTTGGTGTTCGGGTGCGCGGGCGGCGCTCAGCCCGCCTGCATGTCGACCGGGCCCTGACGGCTCACGGGCAGAGCAGACGAGCGGGCGTGATGCTGTCACCGGTGGCGCCGCTGCCGGTTTCGTCGAACGACGGCGTGCCCGCGCAGTCGATGCCGCCGTCGCCGTAGAGCGCGCAGGTCAGCTTCGAGCCGCCTGCGAGCTGAACCACGCCGGGGCCGAAAGAGGCCTGCTGCGGCGGGCTCACCGGCATGCCGGTGTTGTTGATGGTGGTCTGGCCATGGTCGTTGATGCCCCAGCACCAGACGCGGCCACCGACGTCGACCGCGCAGCTGTGGTCGGTACCGAGGCCGAGGCTGACCACGCCGGCGTCGAGCGCGACTCGTCTCGGGTAGAGGTCTTTGCCGTTACCATTGGTCGAGCTCTGGCCGTACGTGTTGTCGCCCCAGCACCAGACCGCGCCCCCGTCTTCGAGCGCGCAGGTGTGGTTCGAGCCCGCTGCCACCTGCACCACCTGGCTGAGGCCGAGCACGCTCTGAACGCCGATCGCCGAGCCGCCGTCGTTGCCCAGCTGCCCAAGCTGGTTGGAGTAGCCAAAGCAGGCCACCGAGCGGTCTTGTCGAATCGCGCAGAAGTGATCGTCGCCGCCGGTGATCTGCAACACGGGCTGCCCGAAGTTCGGAACCGCCGGCACCGTCGCGCCGGTGCTGTTGTATTTGCCCCAGCACTGAACCCCTCCGTCGATCACCGCGCAGCTCGCGCGTGAGGAGTTGACGACCTCGCTGGCGCCGCTGATCACGGCGCCGCCGGTGACGCTGGAGCCGAGCGGCACCGCCGGACCGCCGTCGAGATCGCCAAAGCAGTAGACGTCTCCAGCCCAAATCGCACAGGTGAAGTCGAGGCCGACCACCACCGACGAAAACGGGTAGTTGTGGGAGAAGGGAACGGCCAGCGACGATGCTCCGCCGTCATCTCGCGAGTCGTTGCCCAGCTGGCCGGCCTGGTTGTGTCCCCAGCACATGTAGCCGCCGTCAGCGAGGCGCGCGCAGCTGTGGTTGGCGTGACTGACGATGCTCTCCGCCGGGCAGACGCCTGCGTCGATCGGTGGGCCGCCACCGCCAGTCGCTGCACCGCCACCGCCGGTCGCTGCACCGCCACCGCCAGTCGCTGTACCGCCACCGCCTGTCGCTGCACCGCCACCGCCGGTCGCTGTACCGCCGCCGCCTGTCGCTGCACCGCCGCCGCCGGTCGCTGCACCGCCACCGCCGGTCGCTGCGCCGCCGCCCGTCGCCGTGCCGCCACCGGTGGACATCTGCCCTTCGCAGCGCCCGGCATCGACGCAGTCGCGGTACGCGGCAGAGAAGTCTTTGCAGCCGGCCAGCAGCAGCAACGCGGCGAAGACGCGCTTCATGGAGGCGCTCCGATCGCGAACCACCAGACGACCGCGGCTGCCAGCATCACCCCGGCGGTGATCGCCATGATCACCCCGGTCATCTGGAGCGCCTGGCCGTCGTTCCGCGCGTCGAGCGCTTCCTGGTAGCCGACGTGCGCGTTGTCGGTCAGCTTGGTGAAGTTGGTGTTCGCCTGGCCGAACAGAAACGGCGTGCTCGATCCCGCCAGCACCGCCAAGCCGAGGGGAATCGCCGCCCAGTACCTCGAAGGGCCGCGGTTGCCGAGCGAGACGGCCTCGAGGCCGAACGCCTGGAGCGCATCGGCAGCCAGCCGCGCCGAGGCGCCGCGCAGCGCTTCGAGAAAGTCTGCCTCGTTCGCTGCCTCTACCGTTTGAATCGCTACCGTCTGCCCGTTCGACGAGCGCACCACCTTCAGCGTCGCGACGTAGCGGCCACCGAAGAGCGCCACGTCGCCCACCAGCAACGCATCGGTGCCGAGCGCCGCGGCGATCTCCTCCAGGCACTGCGACGAATCTTTGCAGCCCAGCAGCTCCTTCTGGCGCTCCATGCCGATGATCGCGGCGATCTCCTTCGACGACACCACCTTCACGCCCGCGAGCGCGACCTGGGTGGCGACGTAGCCAGAGAGAAATTCGGCGCGGTCTGGCGGCAGGCCGGAGGGAGCGAGACCGGGAGCCGCCATCTTCAACGGAGCGGCGGCCAGCGCGATCGTCAGCAGCAGACCGGTCACATTACCGATTCAATCACGGCCGGTACGACAGACGAAGGCCCAACACCAGATCGTGCCGGTCGTCGCCCGCGATCGGCAGCGAGGCGGCCGCTTCGAGCCCGAACTGGCCGAAGGCAAAGCGCAACGCCAACGCCGGCGCGAGGTAGGAGTGCGCGCTGTCGAGCCGGCCGGTGAGGTCGAGCACCACCGCCGCCCAACGCCAGGGGTTGTACTGGGCTCCGACCGTCAGCACGCCGCCGCCGCGGGGGAGCGCGCCGCTGCTGCCGAGACCGATGCTGAGGTCGCCGCCGATGAAGGTGTGCACCTCGAGGCCGTGCAGCGGCACCCAGGTGGTGAGGTGGCCTGCTTCGATGCCCAACGGCCGCGAGCCTGGAGTGCCGAAGCTGGTGGGCAACAGCAGCCGCGCGGTCGCCCCTCCGAGCAGGGCAGGGCCGCGATCCCACAGCTGCCGGGTCGCGCCGACGGTCAGGTTGCCCAGCGAGAGGTTGGTCGCCTTGAGCGAGGCGTTCTGAACGAACTCCCAGTCGATCGCCTCGAGGTAGCCGTAGAGCTCGGTCTTCTCGTCCCACTTGTAGCTGGCGAAGACGATCGCCTCGACCAACACGTCGCCGTAGTAGTTCGGCGTGTCGATCACCATCAGCGTGTGGGTGCCGAGCCCGATCTCGTTGCGCGGGCAGAGGCGCCGGCCGGTGGCGACGTCGGCTTCCTGATAGCCGAGCACGATTGGACCGTCGTATTGCCCGGTGCAGCTGTCGGGAGCCGCGGGAGCCGGCGTATCGGTGGTGAGCTCGATGCCACCGTCGTCTTGCGCGTACGCACCTGCCGCGCACAAGGCAATCACCAGGGCGGCCGCGCGCATCACCGGCCTCCCTTCACGCCTGGTGCGGTGAACTTTCCATCGCCGTCGCGGTCGAGCACGAACGGGTTGGTGAACGCGAACGGGTAGCCCTGGGTGATGTTGAAGAAGTGGAAGCCCGGCTGGCCGACCGTAGGCGCGGGCGGGTTGTTCAGCGGACCGACCTTGTCGCCCTTCTTCACGTCGGCGGTGTCGACCTTGCCGTCTCCGTTGTTGTCGGAGGTGTCGGGCACGCCGTCGAGCGCGTTGTCGAGTCCTCCGCCGAGATCGCCGGCGACCACCAGCCGGGTGCCCGCCTCGATCACGATCCACGCGTCGCCGTGCACGCCTGCGAGCAGCTCGTCGAGCGACACGTCGGTGGGGACCAGCCGCTGCAACCCGGTCGAGCCGAGCTCGTCGAGGCCCGCGGGCGCCGGCACGCTGATCGTCTTCACCAGCTGGCCGTTGACGATGAAGCGCACCTCTTCGATCGGAACCCAGGGCGCGGCGCTGACCTTCACGCTGATCGTGCCGCCCGGCTTCGGCGCGAAGGGCACCAACCCGTACGGGTGGCTGGCTCCGTCGGCGCCTTCGGCCAGCGCCTCGATGATCGGCCCGTTGGTGCCGAGCACGTGACCCGCGCGAATGCCCGCGTTGAACGCGTTGATGTCGAACGACGGGCCCGCCTGGGTCGCGGCCTGCACCAGGTTGCGGGGAAGCCCGACGGTGTCGTCGACCAGCGAGTGCGAGTCGGAGTTCGCGGTGCCGGTCTTCAGCTTACCCTGGTTGAGCAGGTACCACCAGAAGGTGCGGTACGGGAGCAGCGACGAGTTCGCCGAGCCGTTCATCACCTCCTGCGCTTCGTGCCCGTTGTTGAAGTGGGTGCTGTTGTGCTGCCGAACGTAGATGCCCGCCGCGGTGCCGTCGTCTTTCGCCGGCAGGTCCTTGCGCAGATCGAGCGAGAGCGCGCGGGGGAAGCCGAGGTCGCGGCCGAACTCCGCCGCCGCCCACGGGTGGTTGAGCTCGAGCAGCGGCTCGTCGGCGCCGATCGACGGGTCCTTGCGCGCGACCACCCGATCGAACAGCTCACCGGGCTCGATCAGCTCGTCGTCGGGACCGTTGTTTCGAGGGAGCAGCGGGTCGTAACGGACCGGCCAGAAGTTGTAGTGCCCGATCACCAGCGGGAAGCCGTAGTTCGGGATTCGCATGAAGGGGATGTGCCCGGTCGTCTCGATGCCGGTGATGGTGGTCATCTTCGAGTCGAGCCCGAGGTCCTTCACCAGCTGCGAGTAGTCGTGCACCACGTCGTGGTCGGTGGCGGCGATCACGTCGAGCTGGCTGGCGGCGAACGAGAGCACCCGGTCGGCGTCGGGCAGCGAGCTGTCGAAGCTGGCGGCGCCGTGCACGTGAAGGTCGGCGCTCAGGGTGCCGGCCGGCTGCAGCGCCAGCGGCTGGAGCGTGAAGCCGACCGAGGCGTCGCCGGGCACCAGGGTGACCTCCTCCATCCCGAGCGTCCAGAACGGCCCGCGAAACGCGTAGATGAAGAAGCGGCCCGCGGGCACGTCGGCGGTCACGTCTCCGCTCGCGGGAACCAGAATGCGATTGCACGCCGGAGAGCCACCGGGCGGCGGCCCCAGCCACGGCGCGCAGACGCTGAACTGCCCGAACAGCGAGCCGGTCACCGCCGCCTGCGTCGCGTCGTCGGCGGGAATCACGAACAGCTCGGCCTCCACCGGCATCAGGTTCTGATCGCGAACACTGAACGCCACCCGCGCCAGCGAGGGGAGGGTGAAGGTGCCCAGCTCGGTGTCGGCCTCGAGCCTGGCGAAGTCTTTCTCCACCTGCTTCTGGCCGTGGGCGTGAACCTCGACCACGTACGACTTGCCCGCGGGCACCTCGAACGAGAACTCGCCGTTGGCGTCGGGCACCGCCTGGTTCCACGGCGTGCGGCGCTCCGGAGGATCGGCCTGCGAACCCTCGCTGACCTGCACCACCGCGTCGCGCTCGGTCCAGGCCGAGGGGGCGAGGTAGCGCTCGATCTTCCCGTGGAGGCGCACGTGCTTCTCGCCGGCCACCGCTCCGCGCAGCTCGATCGCCTGGTCGGCCGCGGCGGCGATCGCGCGGTCCGGCTGCATCGCGATGAACCGGTCGAACACCAGGTTGCCGCGTGGAGGCACCACCTGCCGCGCCAGCCCGAACGACGACACCGTCTCGGAGTGAAAGCCCTCCAGCTCGCCGTCGGTGCAGCTCACCTCGGAGTACGAGTTGAACTGATCGCCGGAGTGGGTGGTCGCGGCGAGGAACGGCGCCTTCGCGTAGGCGTCGTTGATGGTGAGCAGATTGAAGTCGGGGTGCACCAGCCCCGCGCCCTTGCCCGGCGTGAAGGGAATCGCCTCGCGCTTGCTCCAGTACCAACCGTCGGAGAGCGCCCACATCTGGGTGTCTTTCGACTGGTTCACGATCTCGGTGCGCACCCGCACCCCGCGATCGCAGGGCCGCAGCTCGTAGCGGGTGTGAATCGGCACGTCGTGGTGGCCATCGAGGGTGCCGTCGAGCTGCACCGCGATCAGCGTCGGCGACTGATCGATCACCGTCAGCCGGGTGTAGTGCGCCGCGTCGCCCGGCAGAATTCCCGTCACCTGGAGGATCTCGTTGATCCCGTCGTTGGCGACGCCGGGGGTGGCGAGATCGATCAGCGCGCCGCCGTTGGGGTCGAGGAAGCGGCTGTTGCCGATGCCCGCGATCACCGCCTGGGTGAACTGGTTCGCCAGCACCACGTCGCCCTTGGCGCCGTCGGCGTCCCACCCGAGCGGCCGCTGCCCGAGCTCGCTGATCGTGAACACCTTCAGGTTCGCGGCGTCGGCGGTGCAGGCCGGCTTCAGCTTTTCGCAGGGCGAGGCCGACTTGCAGCCGGCCAGCGCGAGCACCGCGCCGATCGCCAGCGCTCTCAGCGATCCCACAGGTCCCACCCGTTGGAGGCGTGGCAGGAGTCGCCGATCAGATCGAGGTAGATCTGGTTGTTGCTCTTCTTCAGCTCCTCCATTCGCGAGAACGCCTTCTCTTCGTCGAGCTCGCGCAGCGCGTGATCGAGGTACGCCTTCGCCTTCGCCACCGTCTGCCGCTGCAGCTCGTCGGGTTTGAAGCCGTTCTCGACGTGCAGCCGGCCGGTCGTCTCGAGGAAGTGGCCGAAGAACTTCAGCTCCTGGGTGAGCAGCTGCAGCTTGTACTGCGGCGCCGCCGAGAGCGCGGCCTGGTACTGCCGGTTCTCGGAGTCGACCCGGTAGAACAGCACCTCGACCTGCTTGTCGTAGCGCGCGCCCCACGCCTTCTTCACCTCGGGGAACCGCGCCCAGGTCAGCACCGCCTGAACCAGGTGCATGCCGCCGCAGTGGTGCGCGTAGATGCCCTGCTTGCGCTTGTCGATCTGGGGCAGGTGCCGCTCGAGGCCGAACTGCAGATCGCTGTCGGCGTGCTCCAGGTAGGTGAACGCGTCGTCCATCACCACGTTGAAGTCGACCGTCTTGCCGTCGGAGGTCTTGAAGGTGGCGTTCTTCGGCGTCAGCTGGTGCGAGATCAGATCGAGGGTCCACGCGGCGTCGAGCCAGTAGGCCTCGCTCTGCGGCACGTGGCGAAAGCTCGACTTCACCGAGTCGACCAGCTGCTGGAGCGTGATCGTCCCGAACTTCGCCGGCAGCTTCGAGCCCATCGGCATGCCCGCCAGCACGAAGGTCTTGGCGATCAGGTTGGTGTGGGGCTCGATCGGGGTGCCGTCTTTGGCGAACTTGTCGAAGGCGTAGGTGGCGCCCGGCCCGGCGTCGGGCGGCGCGTGGAGCAGAAAGTCGTGCACGATCGCGTCGGTCGCCTTGCGGCCGTCCTTCGCCGGGTACTCCGGGCCGAACGCGGTGATCCCGTGCGCCATCGCCCAGGGGTTGCCGTTGTCGGCCGCGTAGAGAAAGCACTGATCGCGAACCGTCTGCTGCGCGTACGGCCGGGTCGTCGGTGCGGCGGCGAGCAGCAGCCAGACGCTGACGGCGAGCGACATGGCTGGCGTTATAGCGGCTTTGGACTGGCGTGGGGGCGTTGGGTATAAGCCGAGCCTCTTGAGCGGGCTTCGACGAGCGGGGTTCTGGGCGGTGCTGGCGGTGGTTTTGCCGATCGCCGCGCACGCGCAGTACGTCGCGACCTTCAACGGCAACGTACCCTACCCGACGCTCACCAACCCGCAGCCGATCGTGCTGCTCGCCGCCGCCGGCACGCCCAACGATCGCGGCCGGGCCACCGTGCCGCTCGGCTTCACCTTCCCGTACTACAACAAGACGTACACCTCGCTGATCGTCACCGCCAACGGGATGGCGTTTCTCGAGCCGTCGTCGGCGTCGAACCAGCAGTCCGACTTTTTCTCGAACGTGGCGATGCCGAACGTGAGCGAGCCGAACGGCGTGCTCGCGGTGGTGTGGGACGATCTCAACGGCCGCAACCCGAACAGCGCGATTCAGTCGCAGGCGCTCAGCGGCCCGAACGGTCACGGCCTGGCGGTGGAGTGGTTCGACTGGAACCACTTCGTCACCTCCAGCTACTCGCTCACCTTTCAGCTGCGGGTCTGGGAGAACGGGATCGTCGAGTACTACTACGGCGCGATGACCGGCAACGGCGGCACGATGACCGCCACCGTCGGCATCGAGAGCCCCGACGGCGCCAGCTCCACCTACGGGCTGGCCTGCAGCCCCAGCTGCGCCGAGACCGACTTCACCTCCAACTCGCGCATCAGCTACGGGCCTCCCGCGGGCGCCGACCTGCAGATCAACTACATTCGCATCAACTCGGTGACCCTCTCGGGGCCCGACCTGATCTTCGACACCAGCGTCGCGATCAAGAACTTCGGCACCGTCGCCGCCAACAACTTCACCTACCGGCTCTACCTCTCGGCCGACACGGTGATCGACGGCAGCGACTTCGAGCTCAACCCGACGCCGCAGGGGCCGGTGAGCGTCGGCGCGCTCTCGAGCATCGTCGACCAGCGCACCACCTCGGTGCTCGCGCCCTCCACCGGGTCCTGGTACCTGCTGGCGCTCGTCGACGACGCGAACGTGATCGCCGAGACGAACGAGAACAACAACAACGGCGCCACCGCCGCGCCGCTCGCCGCCGGAGTCGATCTCTTCGCCCAGTCGATCACCGGCCCGCTGCTCGGCGGCCCCGGCGACACGATTCAGAACGAGGTGGTGTTCTCGAACCTCGGCTTCAACCCCGCGGGCAACGTGCCGGTGGCGGTGTGGCTGTCGTCCGACAACGTGCTCGACTCCGCCGACACCCAGGTCTTCAACGGCACGCTCCCGGTGGCGGGCGGTGAGACGGTCGACACCACCGTCTCGTTCGTGCTGCCGAACACCGTGCCGGCCGGCGCGTACTACTTCATCCTCCAGCTCGACGACGGGCCCAGCGTCGGCCAGATCGTGGAGATCTCCGAGACCAACAACACCAAGGTCTCGGCCCAGCCGTTCACAGCCGAGCAGGCCGACCTGTTTCTCGAGTACGCCGAGGTGCACCAGTCGTTCTCGCCCTTCGCGCTCGCTCCCTACGCGTTCTTCGGAGAGGACGTGCAGCTGGTGGCGAAGGTGTCGAACATCGGCGGAGCGACGTCGCCCAACACCTACGTGTTGTTCTTCATGAGCGACAACAACTTCCTCTCCGCGATCAACGACCCGCAGCTCGCGCAGGTGGGCCCGTTCAGCCTCGGGCCGCAGTCGAACCAGATCGTGACCGTGACCGCGACGCTGCCGAGCACCAACGCCGCCAATCAGCCGCTGGTGCCGGGGAGCTGGTTCTTCTTCGCCGCCGCGCAGGCCTCGAACCTGATCGAGCTGTCGGCGCAGAACAACGCCGCCCACGCGCCGCCGCTGTTGGTGCGCGACCCGGCGCCCGATCTCGCGCCCACCGAAGTGGTCGGCCCCTCGGGGCTCGGCGCGGGTGAAGACGCGGTCGTTCAGCGCAGCCTGGCCAACATCGGCAACCGGCCCGCCGGCACCGCGAAGTACCGCTACTACCTGTCGGCGAACCCGATCATCACCGAGTCCGACATTCTGCTCCCGATGCTCGAGCCCGACGGCGGCACGGTGCTGGAGCGCACCGTCACCCTCGACGCGGGTCAGGTCGATACCGCGACCGAGTTCGTGCAGGTGCCGCTCTCGGTGGCGCCGGCGACGTATTACCTGGGCGTGCTGATCGACCCGCCCGGCCCGAACGGCCATGGCGAGGTCGACGAGGTCGACGAGGCGAACAACGGTCTCGCCTCGCAGACGGTGAAGGTGGCCGGCCCCGCCCTCGGGCTGCTCGCGCCGACGCTGCCCGACGGAGTGGTGGGCCTGCCGTACCAGGGCCAGCTCGGCGGCACCGGCGGCGACGGCAGCTACTCGTTGGCGCTGGCGCCCGGGAGCACGCCGCCGCCCGGTCTGACGCTGGGCGCCGACGGGCTGATCACCGGTACGCCGACCACTCCCGGCGCGTACGGCTTCTTCATCGACGTCAGCTCGGGAGGGGTGACGGTCGCAGTGCAGGTGACGATGCGGGTGACCCCGCCCACCGGCTCGTTGGTGATCACCACCCAGACGCTGCCTTCGCCGGCGCGCACCGTCGTCTACCGCTACCAGCTCGGCGCGCAGGGCGGGAGCGGGCCGTACACCTGGACGGTGCTCAAGGGCGGGCTGCCGGCCGGTGTTTCGCTCGACCCGATCGGCGTGTTGGGTGGGCAGTGCACCGCGATTCCCGGCACCGAGTTCGACTTCACCCTCGGCGTGCGCGACGCGTCGGGCAACCTCGACTCTCGCGACTACGCGGTGGTGGTGGTCGACCCCAGCGCGCTGCTGCTCAACGCCACCAACGCGCCGTCGGGCGTGGTCGGCCAGCAGTACCTGTTCGACGTCACCGCGGTGAACGCCAACATGGCGCCGCCGTTCCTTCCGTTCGCCTGGGAGATGACCGGCGGTGGGCTGCCTCCGGGCGTGGTGATGCAGCCGTCGACCACCGACCGGTTGCTGCTCACCGGCGTGCCCACGGTCGCGGGCGTGTACTCGTTCACGCTCGACGTCACCGACGTTCGCGGCCGCAGCCAGAGCGCCGACATCGTGATTCGCGTCGACTCGCCCGGCGTGCAGATCGTGGGCGACCTGCCGGCCGAGGCGCTCCGTGGCACCGAGATCTCGTTGAAGCTCACCCTGATGCCCGACGTCCCGGGCGCGGTGTTCGACGTGCGCGACGGCGTGCTGCCTCCGGGAATCAGCCTGGCGGAAGACGGAACGCTGAGCGGGAAGATCGCCGATGACGCGCCGTTCATGCGGGACACCTTCACGGTGCAGGTCGGCGGGAGCGCGGGAGTGACCGCGCTGCGCTCATTCAGCGTCGACGTGGTGAAGACGCTCGAGGTGCCGAAGAAGAGCGGCTGCGGCTGCAACGCCGGCAGTGGTGGACTCGCGTTCGTGGCGTTGCTGCTGCTCGCGCGAAGGCGTTCCCTCTCCCACGGGAGAGGGTGACCGAAGGGCGGGTGAGGGCGCCCCGCAATCACCGTGGAGCCCCGAGGCTTCACGGCTAGAGTGCGCCCTTGGCGTGACCCCAGATCCCCTGCGCGCACTCGCGACGAAAGCCCTGCCTGCGCAGCTGTTTCTGGCCGGGTTCTGCGGGTTGGTCTTCGAGGTGGTCTGGACGCGGCGGTTGCACAACCTGCTCGGCACCAGCGGCCAGGCGCAAGCGGTGGCGCTGGCGAGCTTCATGGGCGGCCTGGCGCTCGGGGCCTGGCTCTTCTCGCGGCTCGCCGATCGTCCCAGCGCCGACCCGCTTCGCGATTCGCGAATGCTCTTCGGCGGCACCCAGATCGCGCTCGCGGTGTGGGCGTTCGCGTTCCGCTTCATTCTTCACGCGGTGGAGTCGGCGTGGCTGTCCTCGGCAGGCGGGGAGGGTGCTGGGCGCGAAGTCCTGCGGGTGGTCTTCGCCGCGGTGGCGTTGGTGCCGGCGGCGGTCTGGGTCGGAGCGGCGTTCCCGCTGGTGTTTCGGGTGGCGCGCGCCTCGGGAAGCCAGGTCAGCGTCGCGGGGCTGTACGCGATCGACGGTCTCGGCGCTGCCTTCGGAACGCTGGTCGGTGGGCTGCTGCTGTTGCCCACTGATGGGCTGACGGCGACCGAGCAGAAGGCCGCGTTCTTCGCGCTGCTCAATGGCTTGTTCTCGTTGTTGGCAGCCCGTGGCGTGAGCGGCCCTCTCCCCCAAGGAGCAGAGGGTGGCCCGACGGGGCGGGAGACGTCTGATCTCAACCACTCGGCGGCTCGTGCAGCATTGCTGGTGACCGCGATGGCGGGCTTCGCGGCGATGCTGCACCAACTCGCCTGGACCCGGCTGCTCACCACCATGATCGGCGGGAGCACCTACGCCTTCACCCTGATCCTCGCCGCGTTCGTGCTCGGCATCGGTCTCGGCTCGTGGTGGCTCTCGCGGCGCAAGCCCTTCGCCAACCCGCTCGCCGCGCTCGCCCGCGCGCAGTGGCTGTTGGTGCTCTCGATCTGCATCGCGTTGCCGACCTACGCCCGGTTGCCCTACGTCTTTCTTCAGCTTCAGTGGGCGCTGCGTCGCGGAACGCACACGTTCTTTCTCTACGAGCTGCTCACCTTCGGCCTCTGCGGAGCGCTGGTGCTGATTCCCGCGCTGTTCATGGGCGCCAGCTTCCCGCTCGCAGCGGAGACGGTGATCCGCGGGCGCACCGGCACTGCGCGGCCGCTCGGCTCGGCGTACCTCTGGAACACCGCGGGCACCGTGCTGGGAGCGCTGCTCGGCGGGTTGGTGCTGTTGCCGTTGCTCGGGCTCGAAGGGGCGTTCGCGCTCGGGCTGCTGCTCAACCTGTTCGCGGCCGCGGGCGCAGCGTGGAACGGAGCCGGCCGCCGCGGTCCCGCGCTGGCTCCGATCGCCGCGACCTCGGTGTTCCTCGGGCTGGTGGCGCTGACGAGCATGGGCTGGTCGTCGTTCGCCGCTGCCTCGGGCCGGGGCCGCGAGTGGGACCAGGCCTTCGAGAGCTTCGAAGCATTCCGCACCGAGGTCGCGCGGCGCGCCGAGGTGCGCTTCCAGCGCGACGACTCGTTCGGCAACGTGCTGGTCGGCGAATCGAAGAGCGGCGAGCGCTACCTGCGGATCAACGGCAAGCTCGAGGTGTCGAACGGGACCACCGCATTGATCCCTCCGGTGCTGGCGGGCCACCTCGGCTTCTTCACCGGCGCGAAAGAGAACGGCCGGGTGTTGTTGGTGGGCCTCGGCTCGGGGATCACCGCCGGCGCGCTGCTGACGCACCCGATCGAGCGGCTCGACGTGGTCGAGATCTCGCCCGCGGTGGCGGACGCGGCGAAGTACTTCGCCTCCGACAACCACGCCGCGCTCGACGATCCGCGGCTGCACCTCCACCTCGAAGACGCGAAGACGTTCCTCTCGCTCTCGAAAGACCAATACGACCTGATCGTGAGCGCGCCCCCCAGCCCGGGCGCGAGCGGCGACGTCGGCCTGTTCACCATCGACTTCTTCCGCGCGGCGAAGGCGCACCTCGCGCAGGGCGGGCGGCTGGTGCAGGTGGTGAAGGCCGACGACCTCGGCGAGCCGCTGCTGAAGCTGTTCATGCGCACCGTGCGCGACTCGTTCCCTCACGGGAGCAGCTGGCTCGGCCCGAAGGACCTGCTGGTGGTGGGCAGCCTGGAACCGCAGAAGATCGATTTCGCGGCGCTGGCGCAGCAGCTGGCGCAGCCGAAGGTGGCCGACGACGTGGCGCGGGCGCTGGTGCTCGACGTGCCGACGCTGCTCGCGTTGCAGGTGCACTCCGACCAGGGCCAGGCGGCGCTCGCGGGCACCGGAGCCCTCAATACCGACGATCGCAACCGCCTCGAGTTCGGCGCGCCGGTGGCGCACTACGCGGGTGAAGCGTTCGATCTCCACGACGAACGGCGCTCGAAGGAGACGACCACCGGGCTCGAGCTCGAGCAGTGGCTTCGCCAGCAGCCGCTCGACGCCAGCCAGGCCGAGCACGTCTGGCGGGCTCTGAGCGCGACCCACCTGCCGCAAGACGCGCTGGTGCGCTCCTCGGCCGATGCGTGGCTCACCGCGGCTCCCGAGTCGATCAGGGCGAAGGTGGCGGTGGCGCGTTCGGCGTGGGCCCAGACCGAAGCCGCGGCGGTGCGCGAGCTGCTCGCGCCGGTGGTGCGCGCGGGCGAGCGCGACCCCGACGTGATCGCACTCTGGCTGCGCAGCGAGCTGGCCGAAGCGAAGCGCTCGGGAGCGCTCTGGAATCCCGTCGATCTCGAAGAGCCGTTGCGAATCGCGAAGGAAGTGGTGGCCAAGCACCCCGAGCACGCGAAGTTGGCCCAGGCCCTCGAGGAGGCGGCGAAGTGAACCGCGACCGGGCGCTCGCCGCGATGCTGTTGTTCGTCTCGGGCGGCTGCGGCCTCGTCTACGAGCTGGTGTGGAGCAACCACCTCGCGCAGGTCTTGGGCAACAGCGGGCAGGCGCACTCGATCGTGCTCGCCACCTTCATGGGTGGGCTGGCGCTGGGCGCCTTCGTGTTCGGCCGCCGCGCCGACGTCGTCAAACGCCCGCTGATGCTCTACGGCATTCTCGAGCTCTGCGTCGGCGCGTACGCGGTCGGCTTCGGCTCGGTCTACCAGGGGCTCCACACGTTCTTCCTGTTCGTGGCGGCTGCGTTTCCCGAGTCGATGCGCGCGGTGCCCAAGCTGGTGACGGCGGCGATGTCGCTGTTGCTGCCGACGATGCTGATGGGCGGCACGTTGCCGGCGATGTTGAAGTTCGTCACCCGTTCGTCGGGCTCGATGCGGCTCGAGCTCTCCCGGCTTTACGCGGTGAACTCGCTCGGCGCGGCGCTCGGCATCTTCACCGCCGGCACTCTGCTGGTTCCGCACCTGGGCCTGACCCTGTCGGCGCGCATCGCCGCCAGCTTCAACGTGGTGATCGCGGTGATCGCGATTCTGTACCCTCTCCTGAAAGGAGAGGGCCGAGAGCCCAAAGGGCTCCGGGGTGAGGTTAGCGAACCTGCTCCCGAAGTGGCCTGGCCCGCGGCCGCTCGCGCGGCGTTCTTCGGCGTGGTTCTGAGCGGCTTCACCTCGATGCTGCTCGAGCTGGCGTGGATTCGCCTGCTCGCGATCGTGCTCGGCGCGAGCGCCTACGCCTTCACGCTGATCCTGACCGCGTTCATTCTCGGCATCGGCCTGGGCAGTTACTGGATCGCCAGGCGCTCAGCGAAAGCGGAGTCGATCGGCGATGCGCGGAGCCAGCTGAAGCTGTTCGGCAACCTGCAGCTTGGTCAGGTGCTCGGCGTCTGCCTCACGCTGCCGCTCTACATCCGCCTGCCGCACTACTTCTGGGTGGCGCACGACATGATCGCGCGCACCGAGCGCACCTGGCCGGTGTACCAGGCGATCACCTTCGGCTTCTCGTGCCTGGTGCTGCTGATCCCGACCTTCTTCCTCGGCGCCGCGTTCCCGGTGGGCGCGCGGGTCGCGATGGCGAAGCTCGACAGCGCCGGCAAGCGCCTCGGGAGCGTCTACGCCTTCAACACCATCGGCACCATCGCGGGCTCGCTGCTGGGAGGCCTGGTGCTGCTCCCGGCGATCACGATGGAGCGCTGCTTCGCGCTCGCGCTGCTCCTCACCCTGGCGGGAGGCGCGGTCGCGCTCTACGTCGCGCGCGAAGGCAAACCGGCCCGGGCCTTGTTCAGCACCGCCGCAGTGGGCGCGGTGGTGGTGATCTTTCTGATCGGCAGCGCCGGCTGGTCGCACGTGGTCGGCAACATGGGCGCGTTTCGCGAGTACGGCCGGCCGTTCAACAGCTACCGCGACTACGTCGAAGCCAGCCAGGCCTCGTTCGCGGTCGACTTCTACGCCGACGACACCTTCGCGACGGTGGTGGCGGGCCACAGCCCGAAGCACCCCGACCACCAGATGATGCGCATCAACGGGAAGATCGACGCTTCGACCGATCCCGACGACGTGCAGACGCAGATCCTCGCCGGCCACCTGGGGCCATTGCTGATGCCGGCGCGCCCGAAGCGGGTGCTGGTGATCGGCGCGGGCGCGGCGATCACCGCCGGCGCGACCCTGACCCACGAGTCGGTGGAGCGCCTCGACCTGGTCGAGATCTCTCCCGCGGTGCTCGAAGGCGCGAAGCTGTTCTCCGAAGCGAACCACCACGCGCTCACCGACCCGCGCACCCGGCTGCACGTCGACGATGCGAAGACCTTCCTCGCGCTCGAAGGCGGCAAGTACGACCTGATCATCAGCGTGCCGTCGAACCCGTGGGTGACCGGAGTCTCCGGCCTGTTCACCCGCGAGTTCTTCCAGACGATGCGCGAGCACCTCACCGACGACGGCGTGCTGGTGCAGTGGGTGCACCTGTACCAATCGAACGCGGCGATGGCGAAGCTGGTCATTCGCACCATGCGCGAGACGTTCCCGTACTCGACCACCTGGGGAGGCGACACCGACCTGGTGTTCGTCACTCCGATGAAGCCGTTCACGCTCGACTACGCCGAGATCGAGCAGCGCCTCGCCCAACCGAAGGTTCACGACGATCTGCAGAAGATCGAAGTCACCCGGCTCGCCACGCTGCTCGCCAAGCAGATGCACAGCGACCTGGGTCAGAAGGAGCTCGCGGGCGAAGGTGCGATCAACACCGACGACTTCAACATTCTCGAGTACCAGTCGCCGAAGGCGTTCTTCCTCCGCGAGAACGCGATCCTCGCCGACGAGCGCGCCTTTGGCCGCCCGCACGAGCGGCTGTTCTTCCACGACTGGCTGCAGCGCAACGCGCTCAGCGCCGCCGACGCCTCGGAGATGTTCCGCAACCTCGACCGCTTTCACCAACGCGACGACGGGATCATTCGCGCGACCGCGGAGCGCTGGCTGGAGCTGGCGCCTGACGACCCGGCCGCGCACACCGCCGCCGCCGAGATCACGCTCGGCCATGGCGACGGGCTGCTCGCCGAGCGGATTCTCGAGGGCATCGACGGCCAGAAGCCGTGGGTGCTGTCGCTGCGTGCGCGCACCAAGGCGCTTCGCGATCGCCGCTCGGTGCTGGAGCCGCTGCCTGGCCTGCCGGTGATCGGCCCGTACGCGGCCGACCCGTCGGCGAAGCAGCCGATCGAGAACGAGTGCAAGTACGTCACGGTGGAAGGGTGCCCGTGAAGGCGCGCTGGGCAGGGTGGGCGGCGTTCGCCGCGCTCCTGGTCTGGCTCCACCACTACCTGCTCCAGGGGCAGCTGCTCGCGGGACGCGATCTGTTTCGCCTCTCGATCCCGCAGAGCGTGGTGCTGCGCGAGCGGCTGTTGGCGGGGGAGCTGCCGCTGTGGATCTCGGGCGCGCGGCTCGGCCAGCCCTTCCTCGCGCTGCTCGACACCCAGGTGCTCTACCCGCCGCGGGTGCTGTTGGTGCTGGCGTTCGGCGCTGCGTGGGGCGTGAACCTGATGCTGCCGCTCCACTCCGCGATCGCGTCGATCGGTGCGTGGAGAGCGGCCCGCGTGCTCGGCGTCTCGCGCTCGGCGTCGTGGGTGGCGCTCGCGTTCGGCGTCACCCCGCTGTTCATTCGCCTGGAGCAGATGCTGGCGGCGATCTCCTCGCTCGCGTGGAGCGGCTGGATCGTGGTCGCCGCGGTGAACCTGGTGCGCCGGCCCACCGCTCGCAACGCCGGCTGGCTGGCGATCACCTTCGCGATCGCCGCGCTCGCCGGTGCGCCCGAAGCGTTGGTCTGGCAGGCGGCGCTGGCGTTCGCGGCGTGCCTGCTGGTGCGGGGCAAGAGGCTGAAGCAGCTCGCACCGGTGGCGGGCAGCCTCGCGATCGCCGGGTTGGTGATCTGCGCCGCCTATCTCCCAGCCGCGGAGCTCTGGCGCCAATGGCGTGCGCCGGTCAGCGTGTGGGCGCAGACGCTCGACTGGTCGGTGTCGTGGCCGCAGCTGTTCTCGATGGCGCTGCTCTACGCCGACCGGCCGATCGACCCCAACTTCTGGGGCGCCGACCAGCAGCTCACCTCGTCGCTGTTCGTGGGAGCCCTCTCGGTCGGCCTCGCCTGCTTCGCCGGCCGTCGCCGCTGGCCCCTGTGGTCGCTCGCGCTGGCGATGGCGCTGCTGAGCGCCGGCAGTCATCTGCCTCCGGTGGGGTGGTTGATCCAGCACACGCCGCTCTCGGTCTTCCGCTACCCGGTGAAGTACGCCTTCGCGGTCTCGTTTCTGGTCGCGCTCCTCGGTGCGTTCGGAGCCCAGCGGTTGGGCGCGCTCATTCGCCGCCGCAAGTGGCCCGCGCGCCGCTGGACGGTCGCGATCGCCGGCTGGTTGCTGGTCTCGTTCGCGTCGGTGGCCGTGCTCCGCCAGGTGGGCGTGCGAGCGGGGCTGCCTTCGGGCGCGCTCTGGGCCTCGCTCGCGGTGCTGCTGGCGATGGTGGTGCTCTTTCTCGCGCGCGAGCGTCTGCGCCGGCCCGCGGCCGCCCTCGCGATGCTGGCCTTCGCCGAGCTCGCGGTGGCGCACGTGATGGTGCCGTTGCTGGCGACGGCGAGCCCTGCCGAGCTGATGGCGCCGTCGTCGCTGGCGGCGCGGTTGAAAGAGAGCGGGGTGGAGCGAATCTCGATCGTGCTCGATCGCGGTGAGCCGGCGAAGGGCGACCCCACCGAGGCGGCGGCGGAGTCGACCCGGTACGTGCGCGAGAGCCGCGAGAACCTGGTGCCGCTGCGCTTTCTCGAGGAGCACCTCGAGGCGGTCGAAGGCTACGGCTTTCGCGACCCGTGGCCGCTGGTGCAGGCGCTCGACGGCGCGCCGCGCGGCGTCTACCAGGCGCTCGGCGTCAGCCACTACCTGCGCGCCGAGGCGCAGCCGTTCGAAGGGCTGAAGGAGCTGGAAGGCACCCGCGACGTGCTGGTGTTCGAAGAGCCCGAGCCGATGCCGCGCGCGTGGGTGGTGCAGAGCGCACGCGCGCTCGACGAGGCCGGTGCGCTCGCCCTGCTGCGCGCCGGGCCGGCCGAGCTGAAGAAGACGGTCGCGCTCGACCGCGAAGTGACCGCGCCCGCGTGCGAGTCGCAGGTGAAAGAAGTCTCGCGCCGCGACGAAGACCTCGAGCTCTCGGTCGACGCCTGTGCGCCGGGCTTTCTGGTGATGAACGACGCCTGGTTTCCGGGGTGGATCGCGCGGGTCGACGGCCAGAAGGCGAGGGTCGAACGGGCCGATCACCTCTTGCGTGCAGTCGCGCTCGATTCAGGGCATCATCAGGTGCGTCTCAGCTACCAACCCAAATCGTTCGAAATTGGGTTCGGTATTTCAGTGATCGGCGTGGGCGTGCTGCTGAGGCTGTTTTTTGGATCGAAAAAACGAGCTAAAACTCGGTAATCACAAAGAAATTCAGCCATCCTCCCGATGACGGATGGAGAGGTTTTCGAGCCTCACGATACTGTCTTCGTGTATCGAGCCGCCGCCCACAATTTCCAACGCAGTTTCCACAAAGGAGAGCAGCCCATGAAGACCACCAAGAAGCAGATTCGCAAGAACCGCCGTGGCCAAGGCATGACTGAGTACATCATCATCGTCGCGTTGATCGCGATCGCCGCCATCGGCGTCATCACCCTGTTCGGCGACAACATTCGTAAGCTGTTCGGTATGTCGGCTGACGCGTTGGCCGGTAACGACAACGTCTCGATGCGCGCTCAGTCGTCGAACAACACCCTCGAGCAGAAGAAGATGGCGAACTTCGCGCAGAACAACGCGTACTGATCGTCACCTGCTCTGGTTTCGAAACCGGCGCATCTCCTACGGGAGGGCGCCGGTTTTCTTTTGTACCGGGTGGTCGAGCGGGCACGAATACTTCCCCACCGGCAGCCGCAACCCGTCGACGGTGTCGATCACCCGATCTGCCGCCACGGTCTTCTCGATCACGCAGCCGCAGACCAGCTCGAGGCGCACCTTCAGCTGACCGTCCGCGGCCGGTGACTCTTCGAGCAACTTCGAGACTGCCTGACTCGCCATTGGCCGCGCATCGTGGCGCGAATTGGGTACATTGCCAAAGCGATGGAGGGGCGGCTTTTCATTCGCGGCTGTGCGGTCTGGCGCGACGGCGCGGTGGAAGACGCGCGCTCGGTGGTGATCGAGGGTGAGACGATCCTCGCGATCGACTCCGAGGGCGCGCTCAAGGCGCTGCCAGGCGACTGGGTCTGCGACGCGCGCGGCCGGCTGCTGGCGCCGGGGCTGTTCCAGGCCGCCACCTCGACCGGCTCGCCCGCCCGCGATCGCCTGCTGGCCGCGACCGCGCTTCGCCGCGGAGTCACTTCAATCGCGATCGACGCCGACGTCTCCGGGCTGGGGGTACGGGTGGTGAAGGCCGCGCCCTCTTCGCGCGTCGCCGTCGGTGCTCCCGCTGACCTGGTCCTCTGGGACGTGGTGCCTTCGCCGCGCTTCACCGAAGCACAGCTGAACGGCGCGTTCGCCGCGTGGGTGGTGGTCGGGGGCAGGGTGGTGGTGCGCGAAGGACAGCTGGTGGGCGCCGACTTCGTCGAGCTGGCGGCCGCGGCGCGATGACTCGAGTCGAGCAACTGAAGGAGCTGCTGCGGCATCGCGACGCGCGGCCGAAGAACACCGACGCCTTCAGGTGGATCGACGGCGAGCTGCCGACGATCGCGGTCGACCTGTTCGCCAACGTCGCGGTGTTGAGCACCTACTCCGAGCTCGAGCCCGGCGACGAAGCGAAGCTGGCCGCCGACGTCGGCGAGGCGGGCGCGCTCTGGGGCGTGTACCTGAAGCGGCGGCCGAAGGAGGCGCGCCGGGCGGCGAACGAGTCGACCGAGAAGGTGGCGCCCAAGCTGCCGCTCTGGGGCTCGGAGGTCGACGCAGTCGTCGTCAAAGAGTGCGGGATCAACTTCGAGGCGCGCCCCGGCAACGGGCTCTCGGTCGGCCTCTACCTCGACGCGCGCAACGCGCGGTCGTGGGTGCGTGAGCGGGCGCACGGGCGCACGGTGCTCAACCTGTTCTCGTACACCTGCGGCTTCGGGGTGGCGGCGCGGCTCGGCGGCGCGACCCGCGCGGTGAACGTCGATCTCTCGCGCAAGGTGCTCGACTGGGGCATGCGCAACCTGTCGCTCAACGACCTCGAAGCCGAGAAGCGCGACTTCATCGCCGGCGACTGCTTCGACTGGCTCGGCCGCTTCGCCAAGAAGAACGAAGTGTTCGACCTGGTAGTGCTCGACCCGCCGTCGTTCGCGTCGAGCGGGAAGTCGCGGTTCAGCGCCCAGAAGGACTACCCGAAGCTGGTCGAGAAGGCGGCGAAGGTGGTCGCTCCCGGCGGCACGATGTTGTGCTGCACCAACCTCGAGGCGCTCGACACCAAGGGCTTCGAAGCGATGGTTCGCGACGGCCTCGGCGCGCGCCGCAACCGGGTGACCGATTTGTTCGGCGCGTCGCCGGTCGACTTCGCCCAGCCTTCCGCGTTCAAGGCCGTGGCAGCAACCTGCATCTGAACGGCACCATGCCCCTTCTCCCGCTCTGCCGGGAGAAGGTGGCCGCGGCGCAGCCAAGCGGCCGGATGAGGGTGAGATCTCTCATGCCCCGGAGCCGCCGCGAGATGTCAGGGGTGATCGGTATCATCGCGAGCATGGAAAGACTCACATGCCAACTCGTGGAACACGCGCGCACGTTGCGATCTGATCAGACCAAGGCCGAGCAGATCGTCTGGAGTGCGCTGCGGAATCGCCGTTTCTTGGGCCTGAAGTGGAGAAGACAGGTTCCCTGGCGCGGGTACATCCTCGACTTCTATTGCGCTGAGCTGTTCCTCGCGCTCGAGCTCGATGGTTCACAGCACTCGGAGCCGGAACATGCGGCGCGAGATGAGCTGAGGCGCAGAAGTCTGCAAGCCGCTGGTGTGAAGGTGCTGCGCTTCAGCAACGCCGACGTGCTGTTCGCGCTCAAGGACGTGTTTGGGGTGATCAACGCGGAGAAGCAACGGAGGGGCGAAGAGGCTTCCTGGCTGTAGACCCCGCTGACTTCACCCTCATCCGGCCGCGTGGCTTCGCCGCGGCCACCTTCTCCCGGCAGGGCGGGAGAAGGGGCACGTTGCTTCTGCTCACGTGGTACAGATGCGACGTGGCGAAGCAACGCAAACACTTCCTTCAGCCGTACCCGCCGACGGTGGCGCTGGTCACCGGCGCCTCCCGCGGCATCGGAGCCGCGATTGCTCGCGCGCTGGCGGGCATCGGCCTCGACCTGGTGCTCACCTCGACCAAAGCAGGCGGCACCCGCACCGTCGCCAACGCCTGCCGTCAGCTCGGCGTGGAGGTGCTCGAGGTCGCCCACGACGCCGCCTCGCGCGCCGACGCCGATCGGCTGGTCAAAGCCGCGCACAAGAAGTTCGGCCGGGTCGACATTCTGGTGAACAACGCCGGCATCGTGATCAGAAAGCCCGTCGCGAAGATGAGCGACGAAGACTTCGACCGCCAGCTCGCGGTCAACCTGTCGGGGCCGTACTACCTGACCCGCCGAATCCTGCCGGGGATGATCAAGCGGGGCCTCGGCCGCATCGTGAACATCTCGTCGATCTCCGCCACGCTCGGCTCCGCCAACGCCTCGGGCTACTGCGCCTCGAAGTGGGGGCTCGACGGCTTCACCAAGTCGCTCGCCGAAGAGACCCGCGGGTCAGGAGTGCTGGTCGTCTCGGTGCTGCCCGGGAGCGTCGACACCGACATGCTCAAGGGCTCGCCCTTTGCGCCGATGATGGCGCCCTACGAGGTCGCCGACGTGGTGCGCTACCTCTGCTACGAGGCGCCGCTCGCGCTCCACGGCTCGCGGATCGAGGTGTTCGGTTGAAGCGCGCCGAACCCGCCGACGTGGAGAAGGTGAGGGCGCGCCTGGAGCAATCGCTCGGCGCCGCGCAGCTCAAGACCGACCCCGACACCCTCGCCACCTACGGGCACGACGAGTCCGACACCGGCGATTTTCCCTCCGAGCTGGTGGCGCTGCCGCGCAACACCCAGGAGGTCCAAGAGGTGATCAAGGCCTGCATGGCCCACCGGGTGCCGGTGACGCCGGTGGCCGCGCGCACCGGAAAGTCGGGCGGCTCGTTGCCGCTCTTCGGCGGCGTCTCGCTCTCGCTCGAGCGGCTGAAGCAGATCATCAGCGTCGACCCCGAAGATCTCACCGCGGTCACCCAGCCCGGAGTGATCACCGGCGACCTGATGCGCGCGGTCGAGGCGAAGGGCCTGTTCTACCCGCCCGACCCCAACTCCTGGGAGAGCTGCTCGATCGGCGGCAACATCGCCGAGAACGCCGGCGGCCCGCGCGCGCTGAAGTACGGCGTCACCCGCGACTACGTGATCGGCCTCGAGTGGGTCACCCCGCAGGGCGAGGTCTTGAGGGTCGGCCGCAAGACGATCAAGGGCGTCGCCGGCTACGACCTGGTCGGCCTGCTGGTCGGCTCCGAAGGCACCCTCGGCGTCGCCACCGAGATCACCGTTCAGCTGCTGCCGATGCCGAAGAAGGTGATGACCGCGCTGCTGATCTTCCCCGGAGTGCTCGCCGCCGCCCACGCGGTCAGCGCGGTGCTCGCGCAGGGAATTCTGCCGCGCTGCCTGGAGCTGCTCGACGACGTCTCGATTCGTGCGATCGAGAGCAAGTTCAACTTCCCCGCGGGTACGAACTCAGCGGTGATCTGCGAGGTCGACGGCAGCTCCGAAGACGGGCTGATGCAGGAGCTCGCCGAGGTCTCCCGCATCGCCACCGAGCACGGCGCGCTCGACACCTTGATGGCGCAAGACGAGTCGCAGCGCGAAAAGCTCTGGGCCGCGCGCCGGGTCGTTTCGTCGTCGTTGCGGGCGATGAAAAAGTTCAAGATCTCCGAAGACATCTGCGTGCCGCGCTCGAAGATCCCCACCGCGATCGAGCAGCTCAAAGCCCTCGGCGCGAAGATCGGCCTCACCCTGGCCACCTACGGCCACGCCGGCGACGGCAACCTCCACGCGAACATTCTTTACGACGGCCCCCACCAGCGCCCGCTGGTCGATCAGGCCCTCGACGAGATGATGCGCCTGACCGTTCGGCTAGGGGGAACGATCACAGGCGAGCACGGAGTGGGATACGCGAAACGCGATTTTCTCCCCCTCGAACAGGCAGGCAACGTGATCGATCTTCAGCTGAAACTGAAGGCGGTCTTCGACCCCCTGGGTTTGTTCAACCCCGGCAAAATTTTCGCTGGCGGGAAGTCGCCCTAGTCAAATCAAGGGGCTGAGAACGGCCCGCGGCTTGAAGAGTAACGGCCTGCGATCCGGTTGGGTCGCATCAGCGTTCCTAATTCAACCGCGGGAAATTCCCATGTTCACGTTCGAAACCGCTGTCGAGCCCACGCGTCTATTCCAAGACGACTTCGACGTCTTTTCTAAAGACGGAGAAGCCGCCGAAAGGAGAACGCAGATGGCAGCTACAGCCAAACGTAACGACAGCGATGGGATCTCGCACTATCTGCGTCACCTGGGCGGCCACAAGCAGCTGACTCGCGAGGAAGAGTATTCCTTGGGTCGACGGGCGCGGACGGGTGACGAAGAGGCAAAGCGAATCCTGGCGGTTTCCAACCTCCCCTTCGTGGTCGCGGTCGCGCGGAAGTTCGCGTCCCGCGGCGCGCGGCTCGACGACCTGATTCAGGAGGGCAACGTCGGCCTGATGAAAGCGATCGAGCACTTCGACCCCAAGAAGAACGTGCGCTTCGCCACCTACGCCGTCTGGTGGATTCGCGCGTACATCACGCGCTACCTGAAGGACAACCGCAGCCAGGTTCGCGGTGGTGAGGCCGAGCGTCTCTCGATGAGCGACTTCAGCCTCGACACTCCGATCGAGGACGACTCCGAGTCGACCTACCTCGACCGCCTCGAGGACAACAGCGAGGCGCCCGATGACACCTTCATCGGCAAGGAGCGCGACACCGAGGTCAACGCGGCGCTCGAGAAGGTCAAGAAGCGCCTGGGCGATCTCGGCTGGGACATCCTCCAGGAGCGGCTCACGCAGGACAAGCCGCGCACCCTGGAAGAGCTCGGTCAGCGCTGGGGCGTCTCTCGTGAGCGCGTTCGCCAGGTCGAGCTGAAGACCAAGAGCTTCCTCGCCCGGTACCTCGACGCGTTCAACACCGACGAGGAAGGTCTCAACCTCGACGAGCACGAAGTTCCGCACGCGGCCTGATTCAGGGCTGGCGCCTCGACTTCGACTCCTCGGCTCGCTATGGAGGCGGCATGCTCCGCCTCTCGCTGGCCGCT